>CAVWKZ010000014.1:0-13298 GCA_963755765.1 uncultured Acidobacteriaceae bacterium | reverse complement strand
CTGCGGATTTCACAACGACCGCACCCGCGAATGCCACTGCACTCCGCCGATGATTCAGCGCTACATTTCCAAGATTTCGGGGCCGTTGCTGGATCGCATCGACATCCACATTGATGTCCCGGCCGTTAACTACAAGGAAATGCGCAGTACTTCGGAGCCGGAAAGTTCAGCGAGGATATTGGAGCGAGTGGTGCGCGCGCGCGAGCTTCAGCTGACGCGCTTTTCTACGGAGCGCCAAAAACTTTACTGCAACGCGCAGATGCCTCCGCAGTCGATTCGCAAATTCTGCGAGCTTTCGGCGGATTGCGAGCGCCTGCTGGAACGCGCCATGGCGCAGCAGGGACTCAGCGCCCGCGCTCATGACCGCATCCTGAAAGTTGCACGCACGGTCGCCGACCTGGAGGGCATCCCGCAGCTTGAGCCGAAACATATTGCCGAGGCGATTCAGTATCGAACGCTGGACCGGACGTTCTGGGCGTGACGCGCATTCTATAATTCAGTCCGGAGGATTCATGCCAGGCTGGGGTACGGGTAGTTTCGAAAATGAAGACGCGCAGAATTTCCTGGGAAGACTTAGTTCTATGGGAATGGACGATCTACGGCAGACTCTGGCCCACGCCGCCGATCAGGAATATATCGAAGCGCCCGAGAGCGGCGCCGTAGTAGCGGCCGCAGAGGTTGTAGCGGCGCTGGTGGCGGCTGCGAAAGAGGAAACATCTTCGCCCTCCACGCCACGACAAATTTTTGATTGGATCAGCAAGACCAAGCCCGAAGCTCCAACGGATTTAGTGGATCTCGCCTGTCGCACCGTCGAGAGGGTGCGAACCAATTCCGAACTCAAAGACCTGTGGCTGGAGGCCGAGGGTCTGAACGAGTGGAGCGCCGCGCTACGCAACCTGGAGGATAGACTCGGGTGTTGAGTCTGCCAGATTGCTGAAAAACTTCGGTTTTGCATCAGGGTATCGCTTTAGCGATGCCGCAAGGTGCTTTCAATCCAGGTGATTCTTAGTCGGCCGCGGCGCCGCTGGTGGAATTGGCTTCGCTGTTGTTCTTCTCCGCCTGTCGCAGACGCAGAGCGCGGTTCGAGGGCAGGCCGGCATCGCGGATCTTGTACAGCAGAGCGCGATAGCTGATGCACAACGTGCGGGCCGCTTGTTTGCGGTTCCAGTGGTGCTGTTGCAGGACTTTCAGAATGACCTTGCGCTCGAGTTCGCGCACGCACTGGCGCGTCATCTTCTTCAGAGAAATCGGACCGTCGAACGAAATCTCGGGATTGAAAAAGTCGGGCTCGCGTGCCACCAGATCGTTGGTGATCACTTCCTCGTGGCCCAGGATGACGTAGCGCTTGATCAGGTTTTCCAGTTCGCGGATGTTTCCCGGCCAGTGATATTTCTGCAGCACCGCCAGCACTTCACCGGACACCGGTCGCGCGCGGCAGTTGAACTTGCGGTTGTAGTATTCCAGGAAGTAAGCGCACAGATCTTCAATGTCGCCACGGCGTTCGCGCAGCGCCGGCATACGGATGTTCACGACGTTGATGCGGTAGTAAAGATCCTGGCGGAAAGTCCCGGCTTCGATTTCGTTGTCGAGGTTGCGGTTGGTGGCACACACCACGCGCACTTCGACCTTCTTGTCTTCCTGGGCGCCGATACGGCAGAACTGGCCATCCTGCAAGAGTTGCAAGAGCTTCGATTGCAATGATGGGTCAAGCTCGGAAATTTCATCGAGAAACAAGGTGCCGCGGTGGGCCATTTCCACGCGACCTGGCTTCGATCCAAAAGCGCCCGTGAAGGCTCCTTTTTCGTAGCCGAACAATTCGCTTTCGAGCAGCGTCCCGGGAATCGCCGGGCAGTTCACCTTGACATAGGGACCGATCTTCCACGGCGACAAACTATGGATGAGTCGCGCAATGATGTCTTTCCCCGTGCCGCTCTCGCCCGTGATCAGGACGGGCACGTTGGCGGCGGCTACTTTACTCAGCCGCGCGCGAACTGACTGCATGACCTCAGAGTGACCAAAGATGATGTGATCAGGGGGAACCTCGCCCAGCGACTGCGCCAGATTCGTTACCGAAAGTGTGGTCATAAGAGTGAATGCCCCGTTGCGGCGAGTAGTCATCCGCATGCACTAAAAGTGCATCTCAAGCACCAAACTGGGGGAGATCGCCGAACGCTTCGGACCCTTACCGTTAAGCGCTCGCCTTATGAATGGCTTGCGGGGATCATATCCCACAAGCCAGAAGAACCGGCATGGCACCAAAGTGCCATTCTACGGCAGGTGCCGGAAGGGAAAAGTATTTCACACTGCAGACACAGCTTTCCTCAGTTGCTTGCCGAGGAGAGCCGCCGCGTCGGTGTTCAGGGGACGGGCAAACTTCAGGCCTAGTAGATGGTAGTCGTCGAGGTGAGTGACCCAAACCGCCTTTGCTTGCATCACTCGGGAGGAAGTCTTCAAACCGTGGACAGGCCCGATCGGAGCGCTCGGAATTTCCAGTGAAACCAGCGTCGATTTGGGCAAAGAACGGCGAACTACCACTAAGGCACCCCCCGGAGAGATGTTAATGGCCGTGGCAAACTCCAGGGAGTCCTTGCCGCTACCGTCGCGCGCACGTACAAAAACAGGAATGGCGAGCTGCAGCCGCGCCCACTTGCGTTCTTCCTTCTTCGATAATCTGCGAGGCACGTGTCTGACCACCCCAAAGCGGCTGTTAATCTCCGCAAACCGCACCTAAGGGGCCAAACCTCGGCAAGCACCGACCCTACCGGGAATAACCCCAAACCTAGCTTCCAACACGGAGATCACGGAAATGATGGCGCGACTGCGAGACTCCACAATGACTTGTGGTCAGGAACAAAAAGTGCAACATTTTGCTCCTTCAGCCAGTATTTTGGGAAGGTTTCCAATTGACAGCCCGAAACACCTGACATATAGTCGGCTTATTCCCTCGTTCTGGACGGTAGTAGGTTCCCCCACCTCTATTTACGCAATTTTGGTTTTTTTCCATGTCATCCACATCCGAGAGAATCCCAGCCACTGCTCCTACGGGCGCAAGTCCAAAGGATCGCTTGCCGTTGAGCGCTACAGCTCAGGCACTCGAGCCCAGCTCCGGGGATGACGTTGCCCGCGAGCTTGAACAATTGCGCGATCGTTTCCGCAAGACCACGAATGCGCTAGCCTCCGCCGCGCATGACCTGAAGACGCCCCTGGCAATACTCAACGGATACATTGAATTACTGCAGAGTCAGAAACTCGGACCACTCAATGACCGCCAGCGCGAAGTGATGACTGACATGTTTTCCAGCGGTCAGCGCTTGCAGCAATTCATTCATGACTTCCTGACCTTCAGCGTGCTCGAAACCGGCGAACTGCGCATGCAGTTCGTGGAAGGGGACATGAACGCCTGCCTCTCAGAAGTCTGCCGGCTGTGGTCGAACCGGTTTCAGGAGCGCGGGCTGGCATTGTATTTCCTGGCCAACGACAAATTGATGCCATTTGAGTTCGATGCGCCCAAAATCCAGCGGGTGATTTCCAATCTTCTGGAGAACGCTTCCAAGTACACGCCGCAAGGCGGCACCGTCTGGCTCCACGCCGAACCGCATATGTGGGAGCGTCGCGGTGTGAGCCTGCCCGCCGCATCTGGCGAGCGGCGCCGGCAATCGATCGACGTGCCGAATGCGGTCAGGGTCAGCGTGGCCGATACCGGCCCGGGAATCCGGCCGGAGTTTCATCTGGAAGTTTTTGACGATTTTTTCCGCCTGCCGGGCAGCGAATCAGCAGAAGGCATGGGCCTGGGGCTGGCCATCGCGCGCCGTCTTCTGCAAGGCATGGGCGGCAAGATCTGGGTGGAAAGCGAAGTGGGCGGAGGTTGCAAGTTTTCTTTTCTCATTCCCCTGAAACCGATTCTCACCCCATCGCCACGAGGAGCCAAATGAGCGAAGCCGCCAACATTTTGCTGGTGGATGACGAACCGGGAATGCTGCGCTACATCCGCACCCTGCTGGAAGTGGATGAGCACAAAGTTCAAACCGCCAGCACCGGCGAAGAAGCAATCGAGCACATGCAAAAAGGACTGCAGCCCGACCTGGTGCTGCTCGATCTGCTCATGCCCGGCATCGACGGGTTGCAGACTCTGGAAAAACTCCGCCAGCTTAAACCTGGATTGAAAGTGGTCATGCTCTCCTGCGTTAACGACACGCGCAAAGTGGTGCAGGCCATGCGTCTGGGAGCTATTGATTATCTGACCAAGCCGTTCCAAAAGGCCGAACTCGACGCGGTGATTGGACAGTGCGTGGGCACGGCCAAAGCGGAGAGCTACTCCGGCGAGGTCGAAGAACTTTGCGACGACGTGTTCTTCGTCGCAGCCAGTCCGGCGATGAAGAAGATTCGCTCGCAGGCAGCGCTCGTCGCGAACGTTGACATCCCAGTCCTGTTGCTAGGCGAAAGCGGCACCGGCAAGGAAGTGCTTGCCCGGCTGATCCATAAGCTTTCACCCCGCGCGCATCGCACCTTCCTCAAAGTGAACTGTGCGGCCGTACCGGCCGACCTGCTCGAAAGCGAACTATTCGGATACGAAGCGGGAGCTTTCACCGGAGCCAACCACGCCAAGCCGGGCAAGTTCGAATTGTGCAACAAAGGCACAATCCTGCTCGACGAAATCGGCGAAATGCCGCCGCTGTTGCAAGCGAAACTGCTGCACGTCCTTCAGGACCAGACGTTCTCGCGACTCGGTAGCCGTACGCTCGTGAAAGTTGACGTCCGCATTCTGGCTGCGACCAACATCAATATTCCCGAAGCGCTGGCGACGAAGCGGCTGCGCGAAGATCTTTACTACCGGCTGAACGCTTTCACCATGTCGCTGCCTCCGCTGCGCGAGCGCAAGGAAGAAATCCCCATCCTGCTGAAACATTTCATGTCGCGGATGTCGGAGTCTTACGCGCGTTCGCCATTGCCACTTTCGCCGCCCCTGATGGAAGCATGCTTGCGGCATACCTGGCCGGGCAATTTGCGTGAGCTAAGCAACTTTATCAAGCGCTATCTGGTGTTGGGAGACGAAACACTGGCCGCCTCAGAATTGCAGCCCCGGCCCGATGGCGGGGCAGGCATGCACACCACCGATGGAGTGAGCCGAACCGCGGTAGCGGCTGCCGACCCCAGCGGCGGACTGAAATCGCTGTCGCGCAACGCCAAAGATGAAGCCGAGGCCGAA
Organism: uncultured Acidobacteriaceae bacterium; assembly: GCA_963755765.1. Lineage (GTDB taxonomy): Bacteria > Acidobacteriota > Terriglobia > Terriglobales > Acidobacteriaceae > Acidiflorens. Next base: position 8,092 of record CAVWKZ010000014.1, on the reverse strand, counting down.
GCCATCTCGCGCGCTCTGGAAGAGACGAACTGGAATCGCAAGCAAGCTGCGGCGCTGCTGAAGATCAGCTACAAAGCGCTGCTCTATAAGATCCGCCAATACGGCATAGCGCAAAGCCGCAGCACGCACCGGTTGTCTGCGGGAGCATAAGAGTTGCCGCGGAAGTCAGAGGTTTCAAGCTGATTGCTAGATGCTGAGTGCTAATTGCTGGTTTTGGTGCGGATAAGAGGACTTGAACCTCCACGACCTTGCGGCCACTAGGTCCTGAACCTAGCGCGTCTGCCAGTTCCGCCATATCCGCATCACAAGGAAAAAATCGACAAAGCCTTCTTTCAAAGGCAACTAGACTAGTATCTAGTGGCTGGCGTGTGGCTGTCAAACCAGCTCCGCGCCGCCCAACACCATGGGAAACACGTCCGATAAAATCCCCGCTGAGGTGGCGAAAGAACTCCGCACGCTGGCGCACGACCTCAGCAATGCGCTGGAAACCATCGTGCAGGCCACGTATCTGATCTCGCAGGCGGGCCCGCCCGAGAATTCACGCCGCTGGGTCGAACTGATCGATCAGGCCTCGCAGGACGCAGTAAAAATCAATCAAAAGCTCCGCCAGATCTTGCGCTCGCAAAGCTAGATAGAGTTCTCGGTTTTCGGTTGTCAGTTCTCAGTAAAACTCGCCGACCCTAGCCGAGCTTCGCATCCATAGTAATTTTCGCGTTCAGCACCTTGGATACCGGGCAGCCTGCTTTGGCGTTTTGCGCGGCGGTGTTGAAGGCTTCCGCAGTCGCGCCCGGCACCTTCCCGACAACATCGAGGTGCACGGCCGTAATGGTCCAGCCGGAGTCAAGTTTTTCCATGGTGAGCGTCGCCGCTGTGTTGATGCTTTCCGGCGTCAGGTTCGCGGTCCCTAGTTGCACCGACAACGCCATCGAGAAGCATGCCGCATGCGCCGCTGCGATCAGCTCTTCGGGATTTGTTCCCGCAGCATTTTCAAACCGCGTGGCAAACGAATAAGGCGTATTCGAGAGAACGCCACTGGCGGACGAAACCGCCCCTTTCCCGTCTTTAAGACCGCACTTCCAAACTGCACTTGCCTTCCGTTCCATTCGAATCTCCTGAGCTTAGGATTAAAACGAGGTCGCACTCTATTGTAAAAGGTTGGAGAGAAAATCGTGCGGGGACAGACGCATGCCTCAGTAAAAATCGGAGCAACTCAAATAGAAGCCGCACTTCTTGCAAACCACTTTGCAACGGTGTCCGTGGAGTTCGGCCGAGCAGTTGGGGCAGATTGAGGACACATCCTTCTTCAGATTCGGAGGCGCGGTCGTCGTTCTCTGAGCATTCCCTGGCGCAATCATGAAAGACGAATTCGCGTTGGAACGCGGCGTTGAGCTCATGTCGGCTGTTGTAGCACGGTTACGATCGCGAGAAAATGCAAATGGAGGGTAAGCCAGTGTGATTGAAGGTTCGACCTCAAGCCTCATAGACAAAACCGCCCTCAAGGCTCTACCGTGAAATGACCGGGCGCGGTACCCAAGTGGTAAGGGAGAGGTCTGCAAAACCTTTATACGTCGGTTCGATTCCGACCCGCGCCTCCAAACAGGGCTTGCTATTGCAAAATTGGCCTCTGGGCGGACAAAGAACGGACAGTCATCCGCATTCATTCGTCATGCCAAGGCTGTAAGGAACGGCTTATGCATTTGCTTCGTATCTGTCGACTCTCTCTCGCGCTCTCTGCACTCCTGTGCGCGACGGTGTATGCCCAACAGAAGCCGTTGTTCACTTCGCCGCTGCCGACCGGAGTGCGACTCGATCCCGCCGGAGAAGGCGTCGACCTCGGCAGCTTGCCGATCAATCTCGTACTCGCTCCTGAAAGGGACAAAGCCGTGGTCGTGCTCAGCGGCTGGCGCGAGCAAGGCCTTCAGGTTGTCGATCTCAAGACGCGGAAAGTCACGCAGACGCTGCTTCAGGATGGCGCATTCTACGGCGCCGCCTTTTCGCCCGACGGCCGGCGCCTCTGCGTCTCCGGCGGCAACACCGACATGATCTTCGTCTATGGGTGGAAACAAGGCGCCGCGACGCTCGAGAACAAGTTCGAACTGGCGAAAGCAAAAACCGCCGACAACACGGGCACAAGTTACCCAGCCGGACTGACGTTCTCGCCCAACGGAAAATTCGTTTATGTCGCCGAGAACGTCGGCGATCGGCTCGCGGTTATAAACGCCGCGACCGGCGAGATCGCGCAACGGTTTTCTACCGATCATTATCCCTACGGCGTCGCGCTCACCGCGGACGGTCAAGTGTTCGTCTCAGCGTGGGGCGGCAGCACAGTGTCGCAGTTCCGCGTTTTGAGGGATGGGACCCTCGCGTATCTCGGCCGGATCGAGGTCGGCCTGCATCCATCGGCGCTGGTGGCGAGGGGAACGAGGCTGTACGTCACGCTCGCGGGCAGCGACCGCGTGGCCATCGTCGATACGAAGCAGCGAAAGGTCGCGCGCTATCTGCACGATGCCGCGCCCGGAGCGCCATCAGAGGGCAGCACGCCGAATGCCGTCGCGTTCAGTTCCGATGGCGCGCGACTGCTGGTCGCAGAGGCCGACAACAATGCCGTCGCCTTCTTCGAGGTCGCTACCGGCAAGTTGCTCGGGCGCGTACCGACCGACTGGTATCCGACGGCGCTCGCCGAAGTCAACGGAGAGCTGCTCGTCGTCTGTGGCAAAGGACATGGTACGCACGCCAATCCCGATGGCCCCGTCCCGCTCACCAACTGGCCGAACGGGAATCCAACCGCGTATACGCTCGGGCAGCTGAATGGCAGCCTGCGAGTGATGTCGTCCGCGATGAAAGAGACGCAGCTTGCGGCATTCACGCAACGCGTCGTCGCCGCTAATAACTGGCAGCAACGGTTCGCGACGCGGCGCTACCCCGCGTTCCGCCACGTCGTCTACATCATCAAAGAGAATCGCACCTATGATCAGGTGCTCGGAGACATGAAGGAAGGCGATGGCGACCCGAGCCTAGTCTACTTCCCCGACATCACCATTTCCCCGAACCATCACGCCCTGGCGCGGCGCTTCGGCCTGTTCGATCGCTTCTTCGTAAACGCCGAAGTCAGTTCGCAGGGACACATCTGGTCCACCGCCGCCTACGTCACGAACTACGGTGAGAAAGTCGTGCCCTCCGCTTACGCCGGCAAACGTGGCGACCCAGATGGCGAAGAGAGCGATGAGCCGGAGCGCGGCTTCCTGTGGACGCTCGCGATCCGCGACGGCATCACTTTCCGCGACTACGGCGAAATGGTCAAAGGGAATCCTGGCTGGCCGGTCACCCAACATGACTTGGCCGCCGACGTGAATCCCGACTACGTACCTTTCGATCTGGTCACACAGGATCAGAAGCGCGCGGATGTTTGGATCGCCGAGTTGCAGCGCTACGTGCGCGATGGCAACATGCCGCAGCTCGAAGTCATGCACTTGCCCATGGATCACCTGGCGGCGGGGCGGCCGGGGAAGTGCACGCCGCGCGCATGCATGGCGGACAACGACCTCGCACTTGGGCGGATTGTGCAGGCGCTCTCCCACAGCCCGTATTGGAAGGACACAGTGATCTTCGTCCTTGAAGACGATGCGCAAGGCGGCCCCGACCACACCGATTCGCACCGCGCGCCGTTCTATGCCATCTCGGCCTACAACCGGCCCGGCACCGTGCATCGCTTCGTCAACACGACCGATGTGGTCGCTGCGATCGAGGACATACTTGGCATGGGACGGCTTTCGAAATTCGATTACTTCAGCCGGTCTCTGGCAGACATCTTCGCACCGACGGCCGACCTGACGCCTTATGACCCCATCATCCCCACTCAAGACTTGAATGAAAAGAATCCGCAGAATACTGCAGCCGCACGCATGTCGGAGGGGCTGGATCTCAGCCAGCCCGATCGCGTGGACGATCAGCTCTACAACCGCATTCTTTGGCTGATGTTGAAGGGTGATGTTCCGCCACCGGTCGCGCGGAGCCAAGGGGCCCTTCATGCGCTGCAATCAAGCAAATAGTGATGCACCCTCATGCCTTGATTGTCCAGTCAGGAACTCGAAACGGATACGGTCCTGGTTTTCGCTATAACTCAACCCCAGGTACGACGCGCTCGCGAATACAGTGAATTACAATACATCCATTGCGCCTTGAGTCGCAGTCTTAGACACAGGAGGATGATGCGGGCGGCGGAACCGGCGTCGTGCTCGTCAGTTCCGAGCATGACTGCGGATCTGTTGCGTCACTCGGCACTTTGATCTCAACCCTTATGCGTTCCAGGTACTCTCGGGTGTTCGGTCGAATGTTCGCGGCGGCGGTGGTGATTTTTCTGCTGGTGGGAACGTGCAGCGGACAGAATGCGACCCGGATCACGCTCGATGAGGCCATTGATCTGGCGCTGGCGCACAATCACTCGCTCCTCGCGACACGAACCCTGATTCTCCAGAACCAGGCGCAGGAGATCACCGCGAACCTGCGTCCCAACCCGACTCTGGGAGTGGATGCGCAGTTCATTCCATTCTTCGATCCGCAAGATTTTTCCGCCGACAATGTGAACGAGACTCAGCAGTTCGATATTGGGGTTGGCTACCTCTTCGAGCGCGGTCGCAAGCGGCAGCACCGCCTCCAGGCGGCGCGCGATACGACAGCCGTTACTCGCGCCCAGGTCGCGGACGCCGAGCGCACACTAGCGTTCAATGTGGGCCAACAGTTCGTCAGCGTTTTGTTGGCGGAATCGACGCTCCAGTTCGCGCTCGAAGATCTGAAGGGCTTCCAACAGACAGTCGATATCAGCGAGATTCAACTCAAAGCGGGATACATTGGCGAAGGCGATTACCTGAAGATCAAGCTCCAATTGTTACAATTTCAGACGGACGTTTCTTCAGCGCGCTTGGCGAAAGTTCAGGCGCTGGTGGGACTGCGCGAGTTCCTGGGCTACAACGCGGTACCCGCCGACTACGATGTGGTCGGCGATCTGGGGTATCAGCCGATCAAAGGAAACATGGAAGATTTGCAGGCGCGGGCGCTGCGGGAGCGGCCTGACTATCGTGCCGCTGAATTAGGAATCACTGCCGCGCAGAGCCAGATCCAGCTGGCCAAAGCGAACGCCAAGGTAGATGTAACCGGTACGTTCGATCTCAGCCATGTTTCCGCCGAGTACACCGGCTCGGTGTTTGCCAACTTTGCGTTGCCGATCTTCGATCGCGGTCAAGGCGAAATCGCACGCACCGGCTATGCGCTTACGCAAGCGCAGCAGCAGGAGCAATCCGCCAGCGATACGGTGCTTTCCGATGTTGCCAACGCTTATGAAGCGGTCAGGAGCAACGACGAGGTGGTGCAGCTTTACACCTCCGGATACCTCAAGCAGGCGCAGGATTCGCGCGACATCAGTGAGTATGCGTACAAACGCGGCGCCGCCAGCCTTTTGGATTTTTTGGATGCGGAACGCAGCTATCGGGCCGTGGAACTGGCCTATCGTCAGGCGCTCGCCGCTTATATGACGGCGCTCGAGCAGCTGAAGGAAGCGGTAGGTACGAGGAACTTGCCATAGGCAAACTGGGATGAGCAAACTGGGATGAGGAAACGAGAATGAGGAAACTGCTATGAAGTTGCGCGCGGATCGCTGCCGGTGGTGGGCTGCGCTTGCTGGCGCGTCAGCGATCGCGCTTTTATTTGTCGGCTGCGGAGATTCGGGATCGAAAGCTGCCACGGATTCGAGCGCCAAGAGTTCCGATAATGCGGAACTGTTCACCATCCCGCAAGAGCAGATGGCGCATGTGCAGGTGGTGACGGTGCAACCCGCGACGCTGCCGCGAACCCTGCAACTAACCGGCGCGGTAGCTTACAACAGTTTTCGCACGACGCCGGTCATCACGCAGGTGAGCGGACCGGTCAGCAGAGTGGTGGTCGTGCCGGGTCAGAAAGTGAAACAAGGCGAGCCCATGTTGTACGTGGCGAGTCCGGATTATTCACAACTCCGCACGAATTATCTGAAGGCGAAGGACGCCTACGCGCTTGCGCAAAAAGCCTATGCTCGCGCCCATGACCTCTACGAGCACAAAGCAATTGCCGAGCAAAATCTCGAACAGGCGCAGTCGGCCGAGATTCAGGCCAGCGGCGACCTGGCTGCGGCGCAGGCCGCACTGAAAGTGATGGGAGTCAGTGATCCGGATGCGCTCGTGCAGGCTCCGCCCTCGTTTGAAGTTCCGGTAAGAGCGCCGATCAGCGGTGAGGTCGTCGAGCAGGACGTGTCTGCCGGGCAGCTCATTCAACCGGGCACCACGCAATGTTTCATGATTTCGGATACCAGCAGCGTCTGGGTGCTGGTAAATATTTATCAGAAGGATTTGCCTTACGTGCGGGTTGGAGACACGGTCTCTATCCAGACGGATACTTATCCTGATTCTTTCCACGGCCGCATTTCCTATGTCGCGGCGTCGCTCGATCCGAACACACGCACGCTGCAGGCGCGCATCGAGACCGATAATCCGGGTGAAAAACTGAAGAAAGATATGTATGTGTCGGTGACAGTTAACGCCGGCGCGATACCGAACGCAATCGCGGTCCCGGACGCCGCTGTCCTGCGCGACAGCGAGAACCAGCCTTTTGTTTATGCGGCAACATCTGCGAACCAGTTTGGCAGGCGTGCTGTCACGCTGGGTGAAAGCCTGAACGGACAAACGCAGATCACCAGCGGCCTGAAAGCCGGCGACCGAGTCATAGGAAACGGCAGCCTGTTCTTACAGTTTCAGAACGATTTGCAGCGCTAACGCCACTGCCAGAGACGAGTAGAAATTTGACGATAGTGTCCACCACAACCGAATGATCCACCGAATAGTTCAAGCGGCGCTGCGGCAGAGATTTCTGGTGCTGATGCTGACCGCGTTCATCACGGTTGGCGGCATCATCTCGTTTCAGCGGATGCCGGTGGATGCATATCCCGACCTCTCGCCTCCGCAAGTCGAAATCATTACCCAATGGCCGGACCACGCCGCTGAAGAAGTCGAGCGCCTGGTCACCCTCCCGCTTGAACTCGAGATGAACGGCGTTCCCCACATGGTGGTGATGCGCTCCATCTCGCTCTACGGACTATCCGATCTCATCCTGACCTTTGAGGACAGCACCGACGATTACTTCGCGCGGCAAATTGTGTTTGAACGGCTGGCGCAAGCCACGCTGCCGACGGGAGTGACTCCGACGCTCGCGCCCTTATTCAGCCCCAGCGGCCTGGTCTATCGCTATGTGCTCGAAAGTCCCGACCGTACACCGCAGGAGTTAAAGACGTTTGAGGATTGGGTAGTCGAGCGCGCCTATCGATCGGTGCATGGCGTGGCGGACGATTCCGGCTTTGGCGGAACCGTGATGCAGTATCAGGTGCTGCTCGATCCGGCCCGCATCTACGGATATCACCTGACCATTCCGCAAGTCGTGACCGCGCTCTCCGCCAATAACGCGAACGCCGGCGGCGGATTCTATTCCCAAGGCGGGCAGTTCTACTACGTGCGCGGCATCGGGCTGGTAAAGAACACTGAGGACATTGGAAACATCGTAGTCGGCGCCAACAAAGGCGTACCGATTCGCGTGCGCGATGTGGGAGACGTCACCATCGGGCACGCGCCGCGCCTCGGCGAATTCGGCTTCCAGAAGAATGACGATGCCGTCGAGGGCGTCATTCTGATGCTGCGCGGGGAGCAGACGCAGAACGTTCTGAAAGGAGTCGAGGCTGAAACTGAGGTGCTGAACCGGCAGATCCTGCCGCCCGACGTCAAGATTCATCCTTATTACGATCGCAGCGAACTCGTGGCCCTGACCACCGACACGGTGGAGGCCAACTTGCTTCGCGGCATGGTGCTGGTTTTAATTGTCCTGATTTTCTTTCTCGTCAGCTTCCGGGCCGCGGTCATTGTTGCGCTGACCGTCCCACTCTCGCTGCTGTTCGCCTTCATCGTGCTCCATGCGCACGACGTCGCGGCGAATTTGCTTTCCATCGGCGCGATTGATTTTGGAATTGTGATCGACGGAACCGTGGTGATGATTGAAAACATCTATCGCGAACTCGCGCTGC
>CAVWKZ010000013.1:0-235368 GCA_963755765.1 uncultured Acidobacteriaceae bacterium | reverse complement strand
CGCACGCGAGGCGAGCGCTTTCGAAGAGTGAAATTCTGCCGCCCGCTGGATGACACCCATGGAGCCGGTTCGATGAGCGCGTCCGAAGCGACAGGTGGCTCGCCTGTCCTCTCGCAGCCGGTGGCCGCGCCGCTCACCCGCGCTGCTATCTTCCTGGTCGCTACGCTTAATCCGAGCGTGGACAGTCGCACCATCTTGCGCTCTTTCTGCGGAGACCTCGCCGCGCTGGTGCGCGCGGTGGAATTTCGCGACCTGGAAGGAGGACTCGCCTGTGTAATGGGATTCGGGTCCGACGCATGGGACCGCCTCTTCGGGACGCCGCGGCCTATGGAGCTGCATCCGTTCCGGGAGATTCGCGCCGGAGCGCGCCATGCGGTCTCTACACCGGGCGACTTGCTGTTTCACATCCGCGCCAAGAACATGGATCTATGCTTTGAGCTGGCCACGCAGTTCATGGCGCGTATCGGAAGCGCCGTTTCTACGATGGATGAAGTGCACGGGTTCCGTTACTTCGACGACCGCGATCTCATGGGTTTTGTCGATGGGACGGAGAATCCTCGTGGCGCGGCAGTGACCGACGCGGTGCTCATTGGCGACGAAGACGCTGCGTTCGCCGGCGGCAGCTACGTAATCGTGCAAAAATATCTCCACGATCTGGACGCATGGAACGCGCTCTCCACCGAAGCGCAGGAACGCGTCATCGGCCGCACCAAGCTTTCTGACATCGAACTGGACGACTCCGTGAAGCCAACGTCAGCGCACAATGCACTCACTACCATCGTCGAGGACGGGAAAGAGATCAAGATCCTGCGCGACAACATGCCCTTCGGCCGGCCCGGATCTGGTGAGTTTGGCACTTATTTCATCGGCTACAGCCGTTCGCCGCGCACCATTGAGCAGATGCTCCAGAACATGTTCGTCGGGCGGCCGCCCGGCAACTACGATCGGATACTCGACTTCAGCCGCGCCGTCACTGGCAATTTGTTTTTCGTGCCGTCGGCGACTTTTCTGGAAAACGTCGCCGATGACCCGCCTGCTGATGGTGATCCCCACGCCGCACCGATAGCGGCCGAAGCTGATCCATCCACTCCATCACTATCCACCGCATCACCATCCACCCCATCGGTGCGCGAGGGTTCGCTCGGCATCGGTTCTCTCAAAGGAGACATACGACATGAATAACCTCCATCGCGAACTTGCTCCCATTTCCGATTCGGCTTGGGCCCAGATCGAAGAGGAAACATCGCGCACGCTCAAGCGCTATCTCGCCGGACGGCGTGTCGTTGACGTGGAGGTGGCAGGCGGGACAGGCCTTTCGGCCGTCGGCACCGGCCACCTGCGGACAATCACGGCTCCGGGGAAAGGCATCCTCGCAAGGCAGCGCGAGGTGAAGGCGCTGGTCGAACTGCGTATTCCGTTCGATCTGGATCGCAAAGCTATCGACGACGTCGATCGTGGTGCCAACGACTCCGACTGGCAGCCGGCGAAGGATGCGGCACGGCAGATCGCCTTCGCCGAGGACACCGCCATATTCGATGGCTACGCCGCCGCCGGCATTGAGGGTATCCGACAGGGGACCGGTAATCCGATCATGACGCTCCCCGGCGACGTCCGCGAGTACCCGGATGCGATTGCCCACAGCTTAAGCCAGTTGCGCCTCGTCGGCGTCAACGGCCCCTATTCGGTGCTGCTCGGCGCCGACGCCTACACCGCACTCGCCGAGACCAGCGACCACGGATACCCGGTGCTCGAGCACGTCAAGCGGCTGGTCAACGATCAAATCATCTGGGCACCGGCCATTGCCGGTGCTTTCGTGCTGACCACACGCGGCGGGGATTTCGATCTTCACATCGGCCAAGACGTCTCTATCGGCTATCTTAGTCACACCGATACCGCTGTCCGCCTGTATCTGCAGGAGGCCTTCACTTTCCTTCTGCTCACTACCGAGGCTGCGGTCGCGCTGGCTCCTCCCGCAAAGGCTAAGAAGAACTGACGCGAGATTACGTTTCCTTTCATAGCCGACTCGAGTTCGCGGGTTGAATACGGCTGTCAATTTTGCCAGTATGGACGGACGCGAGAATCTCGTAACCTTTCTCTGTCACTCCCCGGTTCTGCCGATCCAACGGAAAATCGGCCCACTAAAGTTCAAGAAGGGTAGTCGCGAAAGGACAAATCTTATGAAGCAAAATCGCAGACGGATCGTAGCCTACACAGTTCTGATGTGCATTTTCTGTGCCGGATTGGCGTTTAGCGCGTCAAACGGTAAAAAAATCAAGATCGACGGACTGATCACCGGGCGAGATGGAGACAATCTGACGGTGAAGACTATTCAGGGATCCAACAAAGTCATAGTGGCGTTGACCGACAGTACCAAGATTCAAATGCCGAAAGGTCTGCTGGGGATTCGGCATCGAGAGCAGGCGGTCACTGCTTTGATCCCGGGGTTGAGGATTCAAGTCGAAGGCACCGGCACCGACACACAGGTTGTTGCCAATACTGTCCGGCTTACGCAGTCCGATTTGACGCTTGCCGAGACCATTCAGGCTGGTTTGACTCCGACCCAACAGCAGCAGGCGGTCAACAAGGCCAACATCGCCTCCAACAAACAGGGTATACAAGCCAACCAGCAAGATACGGCTGCCAACAAGGTACAGATCGCCTCCAATCAGGAGCAGATCGGTGCCAACCAAGCGCAGATCGATGCTAATCAGCAGGAGATTCAGGCTACTACTCAGCGCTTCAACGACCTCTCGGAATATGACACCACGGCCAAAGCAACCGTCTATTTCGGCAGCGGAAGCTATACGATTTCGGACAGCGATAAAGAGGCTTTGAAACTGCTGGCGGGAAGCGCGATTGGCACGAAAGGCTACATCATCCAGGTAAAAGGGTTTGCCGATTCCTCGGGCAATGCGGCCATGAACCAGCAGTTGAGCATGGATCGGGCCCAAGCGGTTATCGCGTTTTTGTTGCAGAAATGCAGCGTTCCGCTGCGACACATTGTGGCTCCGGGGGCGATGGGCATCGCTGATCCGGCGGCTCCCAACGAAGTAGCTGAAGGACGTGCGGACAACCGCCGCGTGGAAGTCAAGGTGTTGGTGAATCGCGGCGTCACTGGAATGTAGAGAAGTAGTTTGCGTCAAAAGGCACACGACGTGCCGAAACTCTGCGGATCGTGTCGGCGAGCGGATTCCCGTCTCTCGCCGGCGCGATCTAGCAGGAAGTTGGTTGATGTCGGCGTAGTCGCGCTCCCGTTGTACAAACCTTTGTTGTCCCAAGTTGTTCCCAAGAACTGATGCCCGCCCTGGAGCTGCCGCAAAATGTTTACGCATGTACGAGGATTTTCGTTGACACTACGAATATCTTCGTAGTATGGTCTCTTCCATGAAGCAGCCTCCCCAAAAACCCACAGCCTCGGAGCTCGAGATTCTCCGTGTTCTTTGGACGCGGGGGCCCTCCACGGTTCGGGAAGTGCATGATTCCCTGCAAGAGAAACGGGCGATGGGCTATACGAGCGTCCTGAAGTTTCTGCAAATTATGACCGCAAAAGGCACGGTTCGCCGAAACGAAACACAGAGGGCGCACGTCTATCAAGCATGCCTGCCGGCAGAACAGACCAAGCGTCAGCTTGCCGGAGACATGCTGCAGCGGGTTTTTGAAGGCTCCGCCAGCGAACTCATGATGCATGCTCTGGCCGGGCGCCGAGCGTCGCGTGAGGAGATTGACGAACTGCGCCGCTTGTTGGACGAGTACGAAGGGAGCGGGCGATGATTGGTCTTACGAAGATGACTAGTCTTACAGATTGGCTTTCCGCGGGCGTGATGCATTCGCTGGGATGGACGCTGCTGCACTTTCTGTGGCAGGGCATCGCCATAGCGGCACTGGCCGCGGTTCTTATGTCGGTTTGCCGGCGCGCTTCCGCCCGCTATGTGCTTGCCGTCGGAGCGCTCGCGTTGATGCTCGTCGCGCCTGTCGCTACTTTCTTTCTTCTGGTACCTTCCGCCGGAGCCAGTCCCGCAAATTCTTCATCGGTCGTCGACACGCGGCCTGTGGCTACTGGCAATGTCGTCTTCGCGGCATCTGCGGCCTCGCACCTCTCTCCCTCGCTCGATGCTCTGCCCTGGCTGGTGGAAGCGTGGTTGTTTGGCGTGGCGTTCTTCAGCCTTCGCTCCGCGGGCGGATTTTTGCTCCTGGAGCGGGAGCGGCGTAAACAGTCAATGACCCCGAGCGCCCGAGTGCTGGCGATGTGCCAAGCGGTGCAACTCCGGCTTGGTCTGACTCGGACGATTCGTTATTGCGAGTGCTTGTGGCTGCAGGCGCCGGCGGTGATTGGCTGGTTTCGTCCGATCGTGCTGTTGCCGGTGACGGCTCTCACCGGACTTTCCGAGGAACAGTTGCAATCGGTGATTGCGCATGAACTGGCGCATATCCAGCGGCTTGATCCGTTTGTGAATCTTTTCCAGATTGCGGTCGAGACTCTGCTCTTTTATCACCCTGCCGTGTGGTGGCTAAATAAGCGGATCCGAGCCGAACGCGAGCACTGCTGCGACGATGTGGCCGTGTCGCTTTGCGGCAATCCCGTGGAATACGCGCGCGCACTCACGATCATGGAGGAATGGAGGAGCGCGCCCGCGCTTGCGATGGCCGCGAATCGCGGTCCTTTGTCCGAGCGAATCTTCCGCGTGCTGGGGCGGAAGCCTGCGGGCGCAAGAACACGAGGAATCGGAGTCACGGGCGGACTACTCTTCTTGATGGCGGCGCTGGTCTCGGGCAAGGCCCTGCTCGGGATCGCCTATCCAAAGCCCACCGTGCTCGCCAGTGAACGTTCGCTGGTAAAAAGTTCGGTGGCAAGTTTTGCCTTTGTCGCGGCCGCATCCCCCCAGTCAAGCCCTGCGGCGGCGAGCGCTCCGGTCACTACCCCTGCCGCTAAACCTTCACCGGTGCGCACCCAGGCAGCTGAGCAGTCGCCCGCGGCTGCCGGTTCGTACATCGATGGCTTGAAAGCGGCCGGCCTCAGCGACCTTACGGTTGACCAGCTCATCGCGTTCAAAATTCATGATGTCACGCCCGAATACGTCCGCGGTATCAAAGAACAGGGACTGCATCCCGGCACGGACAATCTGATTGCCATGCGCATTCAGGGTGTTACTCCCGAATACGTTCGCGATTTCCGCGGATTGGGTCTTGATCTCGACGCAGACCAGATCATCGCTTTGAAAATCCAGAGGGTTGATGGAGCTTATGTCCGCGGTCTGAAGGAAGCCGGAATTCAACCGGGCGCGGATGAACTGATCGCGCTGAAGATTCAGAGCGTCACGCCGGCGTACGTACATGAGCTTCGCGACTTGGGGTTGCAGTTCGATGCTGACAGCCTCGTCGCCATGCGCATTCAGAAAGTGACTCCCGAGTATGTTCGGGAAATCAACGCCCTCGGGCTCAAGCCGGATGCCCATGAGTTCATTACCATGCGCATTCAAGGCGTGACCCCGGAATACATCAAGGGCTTGCAAGCTGCGGGGATTAACTTCGACGTTCACGACGTCATCCGCGCCAAGATACAGGGGATCACGAAGGAGTTCGTCGAGAGCGCCGTCAAGCATGGATTCCAGAACCTTACCTTGGAGAAATTGATTCAGCTCAAACGGACGGGAATCCTGGACGAACGCGGTGAGATTTAGAGGAGAGTAGATCATATGAGGACGCGTCGAACCCTGGCTTTTCTTGTATTCGCACTTTGCTTTCTCGCGGCTGTAGTCAAGAGCCGCGCGGGAGGCGTTCACAGCGGCGACTGGACGATTCACAAGTCGGACGATCCCAGCAAGGTTGAGTTCTCGCTGATGGAGCACCACCACGGCGGAATCTCCAACCACGAATCCGACTGGCCGATGAGTTCTTTCTCCGGCGTTGACTTCTCCAAGGCAGGCCGCGAGGACGTGCACTTCGTGGTCACGCGCGATGCCGGCAAGATCGAGTGCGAAGGCTTTCTTAACAACGGAGAAGGCGCGGGAGTCTTTCACTTCCAGCCGGATCCAAACTACGCGCGTGAGATGCGCGCGCTCGGATTCCCCGTCGATGGCTCTGCTGATGAAGACGAGCAGTACAGCATGGCAGTCATGGACGTGAGCCTCGAATTCGCGCGGCAGATGAAGGCGGAACAGCTCGCCGATCTGAATGCCGACAAGCTGATCGCATTCAGAATCCACGGCGTGGATTCTGCTTTCATTGACGGCGTGCGCTCGGCGGGTCTGAAGATTTCAGACAGCGACAAGCTAATCGCTTTTCGTATTCACGGCGTAACGCCGCAGATGATTAGCTTTCTCCATCAGGCCGGTTATTCGCCAGATGAAGACACGCTGATTGCGATGAGGATTCATGGCGCGACTCCGGAATGGATGACGGAACTTAAGAGCCGCGGCTATGATCACGTGGATCTCGAAAAACTAATTGCTTTCAGGATCCACGGCGTTTCGCCGGAATTCATCGAAAAACTGCAAGGGTTGGGCTATTCTCATCCCGCACCGGACGAGTTGGTGGCGATGCGCATCCACAACGTCACGCCGGAATACATCAGCCAATTGCGTTCACGCGGAATGCAGAACCTGAGCGTCGATCAGCTGGTCAGCATGCGCATTCACGGGATCGACTGAGGCATAGCGCTACCGCGCAAATTTCATCAGAACTGAGCCTCTAACGACTGCGGGCGGTCGTCTGGACAATTACGGCGAAGCTTTCGCGATCTTCGGATTGATATCGAATTCCGGATGCGGCACGCGTTCGATCCACTTATCGAACCAGCCCATGATGTGGTCGAGACGCTCGATGCGATGCCAGGGCTCTCCGGAACGCGAGAGTTCGTGCGTCTCGCGGGGAAAAACAACCATGGCGGTTGGCCGTTTCAGATACTTGAGCGCGCGGAATAATTGCTCGCCGCCTGAATCCTGCGGAGTTCGGGTATCGGACTCGCCCAAGACAAACAGAACCGGAGTGTGGATATTCTTCACAAAGGTGATGGCGGAACGGTTGATGTAATCTTGCGGGTCTTCGAACGGCGGCGCTTTGAACCAGCTTGGCTGGAAGAGTGTGAAGTCGGCCGTGTACCACCACGAGGCCCAGTTGGAAATGTCGCGTTGCGATACGGCCGCGGCGAAACGATCCGTGTGCGTAATGGTCCAGTCGGTTAGAACGCCGCCGCCGCTGCCGCCGGTCACTCCCAGTTTTTTCGGGTCGATGTAGCCGCGCTTGAGGAGTTCGTCCACACCGATCATCAGGTCGCGGTAGTCGTCGCCGGGGTAGTGGTACTGAATGATGTTGGCAAAATTCTGGCCGTAGCTGGTCGAACCTCGCGGGTTAACGTAAAGTACAACGTATCCCCTCGCCGCCATGAACTGAAATTCATGGTCAAAGACCCAACCATAAGCTGCATGCGGACCGCCGTGAATGTTCAGAATCAGCGGATATTTTTTCTGCGGATCGAAATCTGGCGGCTTCTGAATCCATCCCTGGATGTTCTTGCCATCGAAACTGGTGTAATTGATCTCCTCGGGCGCGGTCAGGTTGAGTTGCGACCAGAGCTTGCGATTGAAGTCGGTGATCCGAGTTTGCGCGCCATTGGAGGCGACCGTAAACAGATCGCCAATCACAACCGGCGTGGAGACCAGGGCTGCGATGGTTTCCGCGTTCGCAGCCACCGAAAAGTCGAGGACAGCTTGATCGCCGTGCGTGATTTCGGTAACGAGTCCGGATTGTGCATCCACTCGGACGAGCGGTGTGCGTCCTTGCTTCTCTACTGAGTCGTACAGCCAGTGGCCATCAAGTGACCAATAGAGCGGGCGTCCATGGCCGCCGCGGGGAGCGGCATTGTCCCCGAAAACCGAGCTTCCCATATCGAAATCGTAATCGGCAGTCAAGTTCTTCGGTTGAGCGTTGGGGGCGGCATCCATGACCCAGAGATCGGGCTGCGAATAGGAGCGCACCGGCTGCGTGACTGAGCCGTGGAAGGCAAACTTGCGGCCATCGGGGCTGAGGACAAGATCGCCGATGCCCATGGGGACGGTCGCGAGCTTTTCGGGATTGCCTCCCGTCGAGAGGACAGAGTAGATGTCCGTGGTCGGGACTTCGTAATAAGACTCGTCGAAATGCTCGCGGAGGAAGTAGATGGACGAACTGTCGGGGCTCCAAACGATCTCGTCCTCGTCACGATCACCGCTGGTTAGCTGCACGGGCTTGGTGAGTTCGTCGGACGTGGTTGGTACATCCAGCACCCAGATGTGATCGTGGCGCCTCGGGTCGAGATAACCCTCATCGTTGTCGCGATAGACGGCGCGACTGATAACGTGGACGTCGGATTCGTGCTCGCCCTCCGGTTCGGTCGCTTTGGGCGCGGTGTTCTTGGCGGTATCGGCTCCCTTGGTGTCAGTCGTCGCCGAAGTCTTCTTGGCCTTGTCAATGTCTTCCTGCATCGTCTCGGTCAGAAATGCTATGCGCTTGCTGTCGGGCGACCAGACCGGACCCGCGGCACCTTTGGGTAGGTCGGTGATGACCCAGGCTTCACCACCAGCGAGCGACAGGATCGCGATTTGCGGCGGCTTGGGCTTGCCGGTTTCGTCTTTGTCGCCGCCGCGCACGAAGGCGATGCGCTTGCCGTCCGGCGACCAGCGCGGATGCGCGTCATGCTTGCCGTTGGTCATTCGGATGGGAGGTTCGTTGCCGGAGGTGGCGACCGTCCAGATGGAGGTTTCGTAGCCGGTGCGTTTCTCGTCCACTTTAACCCGGGTGAAGGCGACGCGTGATCCGTCGGGCGACAGTTGCGGGTTCGCAACCCAGATGAAATCGAAAAGATCCTTATCGGTGATGGAGCGATTGGCGGAGGTTGTCGACGGCGTGGAGTTTTGTGCTTCCAGAGAAGCGACTACTGCCAGGCTGGCGATGGCAACAATGATGATCAGAATTATGAAGCGGAATTTCATGCGCATCCTCGGGCCGCGGGCCTCTAGCGATCAGCGGCAAACCAGACATTGTGCGCTTGCTGCGGGCTGGTGGTCAAACAGGTAACGGCATTAGGCCCACTCAGACGAGTGTCTCGGTGGATCATTCGCCGTAAGTTTAGTAGCGGCAGCTTAGTCCGGCCGTTTGGCTAGTGCGTCGCATCTGCATACTTTACCGAGCAGCCATAGGGACGCGTCGCCGCAACCTCCACTTGTTTGCCTGCCATGGCTTGCTGCAGCGCGAGACTGACGTAATTCGTGGCACCCGGAACGTCGTTCAGGTCGGGGGTCGGCTTGTCATCAATCGCTCCATCGTAGATCACCACACCCTGGGGGTTGATGACGAACATATGCGGAGACGTCTTGGCGTCGTAAAGATGGCCGATGGCGCCGGTTGGGTCGAGCAGCGCGGCAGTGGGCGCGGCCTGCATCTTCGCCATGTAATCGTTCTCTTCGCTTGCGGTCGCATAGCCCTGCTTGCCCGGTGCGGACGAGAGAATCGTGAACCAGACTACGCCCTGGCTTGTCCACTGCTTTTGCAGCTTCTGCATGTTGCCGCTGTTGTACTGCTTGCGTACGAAGGGGCATCCGTTGTTGTGCCATTCGAGGACAACGTACTTTCCGCGATAATCCGACAGGCGGAAGGTCTTGCCGTTGCTCGCCGTGGCAGTGAAATCCGGTGCCGGCGCGCCGACGAGCGCGGCTGAGACTGCGCACAGGGCCAGAGCCAGTGAAATGAGCGCTGGGTACACGAGTGTGGGATATAGAGTTGAGCGCTTCATTTCTGTTTCTCCTCGTTAGAATTGTAATGGGTGGATTCCAATTTCGTCGCTGTTTTGCCTTCGGCTGCACGAGGCTTGCTGAGCGGCACATCAATCAAGTAACCCTGAGCTCCAGAGAGCACCAGCACGCCTTTGAGCCGCTCGATTGGTTTGACCAGTTGAGCGGACTTCCGCAGCGTCAACTGGAAGCCTGTGGCCACAGGCTGCAGGTTCTGCGGCGCTGCATTTTCGATCTGTGACTCAGCCAACGGAAAGACAATTGCTTGCGTGATCTGGCGACCGAGGTTTGCGCTTAGCACGAATGAGTCCGTCGCGTCGGCCAAGCTGAATCTCCAGTTCACCGGCGGCGGACGCGGCAGGGACTTGCGCGCGGCAGCGAACAGATCAGCAGTATGAGAATCGGGTGCAGACGGCTGCAATTTAATAGGGAGAGTGAGCGAAATGTCTGCCTTCCCCGGGACGCACATTTCGTGGCTACAAACCAGGAGCCTCATTTTGGCGCCGACCGTAACTGGCTGCTGTGCCGCCAGGCTCGCCTCCGCATGCATGGGGGCAATCAGCAGCACCGAGTCTTCGTAGCCATAGTCCACGATGGTTGGAGTCCCGAGACGCTGCGGCGTCGGCCACTCGATGGACCCTGCGGTAAGACCCGCGGGCAACTGCCATTCGACACGAGGTGGCTCGCCCGAGTCGCCGGGATTGATCCAGTAGATGTGCCAGCCTTTCTCGAGTTGGAAATGCAACCCTAAGTCCAACGTCTGTCCGGCGACGATCCACTGATTCTGGGCGATGAGTTCCAGCGTGCCGTGGGGGATGGGCACTGCTTCCGCACGCACACTTGCCGCGCATAGCAATAGCCCGGCTCCTGTGAGAATCCAATAAAGTGCTGAATGGCGGTCACACCCTCGCATTTTTATTTCGATGCAGAAACTGTCAGGCAAGTTCTTTCTTATGACGCAACGCCTTACGAAACACTAACTGACGAAACATTGACCAGACCGCAACTGCCGACCTAGTATAGGCTGCCCACTTAGCACAAACTCGGACTGGGGGAACTCCATGCGTTACCGATTGAACGCCATGCTGCTCTGCATTTCTTTTTGCTTGCTTGGGGCGGCGCTTCCAGTTGTTGTCTCCACTTCCGCCTGCGCCCAGGTGCTTACCAGCGGCGACCTTTCTCGCCTGCGTTCCGTCGGCAGCGTGGCGCTTTCGCCAGATGACCGCTACATCGCGTACACGATCACGATGCGCGATCGGCCGGGCCGTCCTTATGGCCAGCTCTGGGTGATGGATTTGAGCACGGAAAAGAGCATCCGCCTCGGCGGCGACCAGTCCTCCGGTAGTCCGCTGTGGTCCGGCGACAGCAGGTCGATCGCATTTCAAAGTGTTGATGGCGACAAGCACGGCTTGTTCATCGCACGGCCTAACGGCAGCGACACTACATTCCTGGCGGCGCTCGGGGGCACCAACTCCCCGCTGCCGGGGATCGGTAAAGAATTCGTGTGGTCGCCAGATGGAAAGCAGATCGCCTTGGTCTCTTCGACCGCTGGCGAGGGCGCCGCCGAAGCTAGCGGCGATCCCATGGTGATTACGCGCTACCTCTACAAGCCCGACGCGGGCGAAGGGCTTACGCGTTTCAACGACAATCGGCGGCTGCATATTTTTCTTGTGGATATTGCTTCGAAGCAGGTACGTCAGCTCACTCATGGGAATTACGACGAGCATTCCATCGATTGGTCGCCCGACGGCAAGCAGCTCGTTTTCGCTTCCAACCGCGAGCCCAATCAGGATGAGTTCTTTAACTACGACCTGTTCACGCTGCAACTCGCCGACAACAGCGTTCATCGCTTAACTGCGACAGAATACTGCGAATACGCTCCGCTCTGGTCGCCCGACGGCAAGACGATCGCCTATCTGAGCACCCGCCGCGGCCTCACGGATCGTGAAACCACCATGGAAGATACGCACGTCTGGATCATGAACTCCGACGGCAGCGATCGGCGCGAGATCGGTAGCGTAATTGACAATCGCCAAGGCATGCCGCAGTGGGCGCCCGACGGCAGCGCCGTCTATTTCACCGTGCAGGGACGCGGCAGCAATCATCTGGTGCGCCTGGCCATTGTCGGCGGGCAACCGGAGTATGTCGTCAAGGAGGCCGGTGGCGTTGGCGGCTGGTCGGTCGGAAAGGACGGCGCGGTCGCTTACGCTTTCACCACGCCTCGCGACGCTGCACAGCTTTATTACAAATCCGGCACGGCCGCTTCGCGGAAACTCACTGACCTCAACCAGGAACTGCTCGCGGGCAAGTCTATCGCCGAGGTTGAATCCTTTACCTTTGTCAGCAATGACAACCGCTTCGAGGTGGAAGCCTTTCTTACCAAGCCCGTCGACCTCGACGTAACTGCCGCGTCCAAGCATCCACTCATCGTGTTGATTCATGGCGGACCGCACGGACAAAATGGCCCGGGCTTCAACTTCAAGCAACAGGTTTATGCGGCGCACGGTTATGCCGTGCTCAATGTGAACTATCGTGGTTCCACAGGTTATGGCCAGAAGTTCGCGGACGCCGTTTTCGGCGACCAGGACGGCAACGAGGGGCAGGACGTTCTCTACGGCGTCAGCGCGGCGGTGCGACGCTACTTGTGGATTGATCGAGAGCGCATGGGAATCGAGGGCGTGAGTTACGGCGGCCAGCTCACTGATTGGCTCATCACGCAGACCAATGAGTTCAAGGCGGCGATTCCAACGGCTGGCATTGCGAATCTGGTCAGCTATAACTACATGACTTATTACAACCAATATGAAGAGATGGAGTTTGGGCAATTTTTGCATCAGGGAAATCTGATGGATGTTGCGTGGGAACGATCCGCACTGAAGCATATTGCTGCCGCGCACACGCCGACGCTTATCATCCACGGTGAGAACGACAACGACGTTCCTATTGCCGAAGCGGAGCAACTTTTCGTCGCGTTAAAGGACGTGGGCGTCGATACGGTCTTCCTCCGCTATCCGCGAGAAGGCCATGGCCTTAGCGAGGTTAGACATCAGATCGATGCTATTGACCGGTCCATCGCCTGGTACGAAAAGCATTTCCCGAAGCCTGGCGAGGAAGGTGTGACTAATGTCCAGCCTTAGACGGGACGGGAACGGGTGACTTAGCGATTTAGATTGACTTAGTTTCGGTCAGGAGGATAATGGCATGTTCTCGGGCCTGTATCCTCTCCCCCAACATTTTTGCAGACTCCTTGTGACCGGAGGGTCGCTTTGAAATCTTATCTGTATTCGTTTTTTGCGTTGTTTCTATCCGGCGTTTTAGTGGCTCAGACGGCGCCGCAAGCGCCTGCCGCTTCGCCGGCACAACAACCGACACAGCCCGCGATCCCAGAGCAAGCAACACAGACGGACTTTACCTCAAGGAAAGGTTTCATGCTCGAAGACGACACTCCCGTAAGGCTGCGACTGAATCGAACGGTATCTTCCGCTGATGCACACGTGGGCGACACCGTTGATTTTGAAACAGTGGATGACATTACCTTAAACGGTACGCTCATCATCCCAAAGGGAGGCCTGGCTTTCGCGACTGTTACTGAAGCTCAGCCGAAGAGACGAATGGCTCGTGGTGGAAAACTCGACATCAACATCGACTATGTGA
This sequence comes from uncultured Acidobacteriaceae bacterium, assembly GCA_963755765.1. Classification (GTDB taxonomy): domain Bacteria; phylum Acidobacteriota; class Terriglobia; order Terriglobales; family Acidobacteriaceae; genus Acidiflorens. The sequence goes on along the minus strand of CAVWKZ010000013.1, from coordinate 221,950 downwards.
AACTGGTTAGCGGGGAGAAAGCAGCACTGCGAGCCGTTAAGGGAGGCAACGGCGGCGGCCACACAGGTGCCATGGTGGGCGGAATGGTCGCAACTGCCATTGTGTTTTTTCCCGCAGCACCGTTTTTCCTCTTCATGCACGGCAAGGACATCGGCATTCCGAAGGGGACCGAGATCACCGCGTATGTGAATGGAGACATGAAGCTGGACCTTGCGAAATTTCAACCTGCTGCCCCGGCTAATACTCAAGCACAAAGTGTAGCCGCGAGCATTCCCAGTGCAAGCGGGAAGTTGCAGGTAGACTCTGATCCGTCGGGTGGTGAGATCGAAGTCGACGGCAGTTTCGTCGGTGACACGCCTTCCGATGTTCAGGTTGCGGAGGGTGAGCACACGGTCACGGTGAAGAAGACGGGATTCAAGGATTGGGAGCGAAAGCTGAGAGTTAGCGGCGGGAGCAGCGTGCATCTGAATGCTGAACTGGAGAAGGTCGCAAATCCGTAGATACGCCTACTGGCGCCTCCCGAAACGGTACACGATGCTGGTCACGATGCGGACATTATTCTGGAAACGCATCGCCGCGCTGGAGTTGGCGAACGTGGTTCGCAGATAGTCGCCGCCGACTCGGATGGCAAATGGTCCGGCGAGGGCGCGTTCAAATCCTCCACCTGCAGCATAGGAGAACCGGATTACGGACCCGCCCAGGTAATACGTCCCTTTGACCGGAACCGCGCTGTCCACCATACTCACGCCAGCCAGAGTGTGAACGAAGATCCGGCTGTTTCCGTAAGCGATGGGATAAAACAGGGGACCGGCCAGAAAGCTCAAGACATTTCCGCTGTGCCCGGTGCCGAGCACGTCGCCTATGCGAGCATAGCTCGAGTCGGCCATCAGTCCCCAACGCGGGTTTATGTCGGCAAAGCCGGTGGCATCCATCCCGCTAAGGCCGACACGCTGGTGTGAGGGCGTATCCAAAGCAACATAGGTATAGCCAACGCTGGTTTCAAACACGGGGCCGGTCGCCGCCGCAGCCGGTGCAGCGGGTACAAGGTGTTGCGCGAGAAGAGGGGCGACCAAGAAGAAAACACAAGCTAAAAGCTTTTTCATGACTCAAGTTCCTGACCTGTGGATATTGATTCAGACACTGACAGCGTTAGCATTCTTATGGCCAAGATGTTCGACATCCTCGCTCGCCTCAGGCTCCCGCTTAACCCGAACTTAATGCGAACTATGTAGAAGCAATTGGAATTTGTCGCGGTCCACGATGAGCGGACCGTGGTGCGATCGAGCTCCACATCGGGAAAAAGATGAGACCATCAGGACCGTTATGGTCGAGAAGCAATCGGCGCCTGACCGCTCTACTGACGGCCAACTCGGTGGTGTACCCCTGCCGATCCGCTTGGTATCCTAGTAGGGAGGGCTTGATGCTGCTGAGAACTGACAGCCGCGAGCTAAGAGTCGTCTTTCGGGCGAGTTGTTACTATGCAAATGGTGTTCGACGTTTTCGCGCAGATTTTCGGCACCCTCTGGGCGCATAAGCTGCGTTCGTTCCTCACCATGTTCGGCATCGCCTGGGGTGTCGGTTCGTTGCTTTTGTTGGTGGGCCTGGGCGAAGGGTTCCGAAGCGGCAACAAGCGCAACCTTTCGGAGTACGGAGAAAACATCATGATGCTTTTTCCGGGCCGCGCTCCAGCGGTTGCGGGCAGTATGAATTCCGCGCGCGAGTACCGACTCACTTACCAGGACTACCTCGACATCCGCAAAGAATCTCCACATATTAAGGCCATTACTCCGGTTCTCGTCACCAACGACGTGCACGCGGTCAGCGAGTTCGCCAGCGCCAGCGGCCAGCTCACCGGGGCGGAACCGCAGTACAACGGAATCCGCTTTCTCCCGCTTAAACAGGGACGCTGGCTCAACGACCTCGACGAAACTCAGAAGCGGGATGTCGTCGTTCTGGGCGATGAGATGACGCGCAATCTTTTTCCGGGACGTCCTGCGATCGGCGCGTTTATCCTGCTCAACGGCCATCGTTTTGAAGTCATCGGCACGCTGCAGCGCGTCGGCCGGGGTGACGACAACTCCACGAACACCCGTTGCTATATCCCCTTCCAGGTAATGCGGAGTAATTTCCCGCTGACGGGCGAAGAGGCGTACGACGCAATCTCTTCGGTAAACTATCAGCCGCGCATCGCCGACGAACACCTAATCGCCCAGGATGAGGCGCGCCGTGTCGTCGCTCGCAATCATCATTTCGATTTTCGCGATCAAGACGCTTTCGAGGGCTGGGATACGGTGCAGCAAGCGCTGATGATGGGCACAATCTTTGATGCGATGAACGAATTCCTCGGCACTGTGGGCATGGTCACGCTCGCGCTCGGCGCCATTGGCGTCGTCAACATCATGCTCATCGCGGTCAGCGAGCGCACTCGGGAAATCGGATTGCGCAAGGCCCTGGGCGCGACCAACCGAAGCATCATGCTGCAATTTTTCGCCGAGGGCATTCTGCTCACGCTGGTCAGCGGACTCATCGGTATGGGTATGGCCGGCGGCTTCATGGCGCTGCTTGGCAGCTACAATGGTCCCGGCGGCTTCGATCCGCCGCGACTGGTTCCGAAGACCGCGATCCTCGCCATCGCGAGCCTGACTCTGGCGGGCGTCGCCGCCGGACTTTACCCCGCGCGCAAGGCGGCACGGCTGGAGCCGGTCGAAGCCTTGAGGCAGGAATAATGTCTTTTGATCTCCAGCCTATTTTGAAGGGCGAGCTTCTCAAACTTAGGCCTCTTCGACCTGAGGACTTTGCTGGTCTTTACGCTGTGGCTTCGGATCCATTGATTTGGGAACAACATCCGGCCAACGATCGTTACAGGAAAGATGTTTTTGAGAGATTTTTCCGTGAGGCCCTGGAATCGGGCGGAGCGTTGCTCGCCCATGATTCTAAAGATGGAGCGATCATCGGGTCGTCACGATTCCACGGATACGACGGAGAAAAAAGCGAAATTGAAATCGGTTGGACGTTTCTCTCCAGGTCGCACTGGGGCGGCACTTACAACCGCGAGATGAAGCAGCTTATGCTTCAGCACGCCTTCAAATTTGTGAATCGCGTTATCTTTGTAGTCGGGTCACAAAATTGGCGCTCGCAGAAGGCAGTTTTGAAAATCGGGGGAAGCCTGGTGGGATCAAAGCCCGACAAAGATGGCCGACTCTGTCTGATTTACGAGATTTCGGCGTCAACTTTCCCCGACAGCTTCGCTCACCCAGGAGTCGCGGTGCATCTACCCGGTAGCGACGCAGGAATAAAATAGGTAAATATGATCCGCGACCTGCTCCAGGAATCCTACGACGCGATGCGCCACAACCGGCGCCGAACCGCGCTCACCATGCTGGGCATGGCCTGGGGTATTGCCACTGTCGTCATGCTGCTGGCTTACGGGGACGGGTTCGGCCGCGCTTGCGCCAACATTTTCGCTAACTTCGGTACCAAGCTGATCATCGTGGTGCCAGGCCGCTCCTCGATGCAGGCGGGCGGAGAGAAGGCTGGTGCGAAAATCCGCTTTACGCTGGATGACGTCGACCTGCTCACCAGCAACATCCCGCAGATCGCACACATCACTCCCAGTTGCGAAAAGGATTCGACCGTTCAGTACGACACTCGCTCCTACACCATGGGCGTCAACGGCGAGTACCCCAACACTTTCGGCATCCGCGCGCTGAGCCTCGAGCAGGGGCGCTTTTACAATTCAGAGGATCAGATCCAGCGCGCGCGCGTCGCTGTCATTGGCTCTGAAACAAAAGAAAAACTTTTCTCGGGACGTAATGCTCTGGGGGAACACATTCGCCTCGACGGCATCAGCTACGAAGTCGTTGGCGTTCTCGCACCCAAGATGCAGGCGGGCGACGACAATATCAATCGCGTTGTGTACATCCCCTTCACCAGCATGAGCGATCTCAAGGACACTCACTACCTCGACTCCATCTGGTTCAATTACGAGACTAACGACTATGAGCGGATTGAGCAGTCCGTGCGCTACATCATTGCGGCGCAGCACAAATTCAATCCCACCGACCGCCGCGCCTTGATGGTCTTTAACCTTATGGTGCAGGTGCATCAGTTCGAGATCATCTCCATCGGCCTCAAGATTCTGCTGGCGTTCATCGGCACGCTCACGCTCGGGATCGGAGGCGTCGGCTTGATGAACATCATGCTCGTCTCCGTCACTCAGCGCACGCGCGAGATCGGCGTTGAGAAAGCGCTGGGCGCGCGCCGGCGACACATCTTCCTTCAGTTTCTGGCGGAGGCCCTTACGATCACTTTCATCGGCGGACTCCTCGGCATCATCCTGGCCTACGTCGTGGCCTTCACCGCTGGCAGACTCACGCTCTACAGCGCAATGGCCAAACACGCCGAGGCCGGCGACATCCGGCTCATGATCAATCCCGTCACCTTGATCGTCGCGATTCTGATTCTTACTGCGGTCGGGCTGGTCAGCGGCATGGTTCCGGCCATTCGCGCCTCCCGTCTTGACCCGATCGAAGCCCTCCGCTACGAATAGAAACAAGCAATAGAATCGGGCCCGACGTCAGGCTCGGAACCCACGTCAGCGTCATGTTTCTTGGGAATTTAGTATTGCGGCTAGCGGACAGACGATCCGGTGGGGAGGGACGGGCGCCCCCGTCCCTCCACGACTCAGGATGCCTACCCTACTTCTTTTCTTCGGGTTTGTCGGTCTTGTCGTCTTTCTTTTCTTCCTTACTCTTATCCACGATCGAGAGCAATTCGACCTCAAAGATGAGGGTCGCATTGGGCTCAATTCCGCCGCGCGGTTCTCCGCGCTCGCCGTACGCAAGGCTCGACGGAATGAAGAGCTGCCACTTCGATCCCACGGGCATGAGCTGCAACGCTTCCGTCCATCCTTTGATAACTTGACCAACACCAAACGTGGCCGGCTCTTTACGCTTGTAGGAGCTGTCAAATTCGGTGCCATTGATGAGGGTGCCGCGATAGTTGCAGACGACTGAGTCGGTGGCGGTGGGTTTCGGTCCCGTGCCGGCAGTCAGAATCTTGTACTGGAGCCCGCTGGGTAAGGTGACTACGCCCGGCTTGCTCTTGTTGGCGGCCAGAAACGCTTCGCCGTCGGCCTTATTCTTGGCCGCAGCTTCCTTTAGTTTCTCCTGCGCCTGTTTCTGAACCTCGGTCTGCACCTCGTTGAGCACGGCCTTCGCTTCATCGTCCGTCAGACGCGTCTTCGAACCTGCCGCGGCGTCCTTCATTCCCTGGGCTACCAGATTCCAGTCCACCTCAATCGACTGTTTCTTCAGGTTGCCTCCAAGGCCAGTCCCGATGTTCATTCCTAACGCGTAGCTAAATTTTTGCTTTCGGGTTGTGAGCGGAGCCGCTGCGGGTTTCGCGGCGGTTCCCGTCTTCTTAGCCGTCGTGGCCGCTTTCGAAGTTGTGGCTGCAGGAGCCGCTGGTGTCGTCGCCGCCGGAGTGCTTGCTGGTGGAGTCTGCTGGGCGTAGCCAACCCCGGCCAGCATCATCGCCGCGGCCAATAGTAGCGCTGTAGTGAGAGATCTTTGCATGTATCTATTGTCCCATTGCCTCGCGTTCTGCGCCAGACCGGGGGTACCGCCGTAGTGCTGAGCGGCCTATTTCGCTATAATCCCCCCATGAAAACCAATCGCCTTCTTCCCCTCGCACTGCTCGTGGTCGCGCTCGCGGCCACCGGCTTCGCCAAGACCATGGTTCAGCTCAAAGATGCCCAAGGTAAGGTTGTGGGCACCGCAGTTCTCTCGGAATCCGCGCCCGGAATAAAGATGGCAGTCAAACTTGAGAATCTGCCTCCCGGCGAACATGCCATCCATTTTCATCAGAATGCGAAGTGCGACGCTCCCGACTTCAAGTCCGCGGGAGGGCACTTCAATCCCGATGGAAAGAAACATGGATTGGAGAATCCGGAAGGCCACCACGCCGGTGATAACCCTAACTTCACCGTGGGCCCGGACGGCAAGGCGAGTTTCACGTGGGACGATAAGGACGTCAACCTCGGCGGCGACAGCCATTCGCTATTCAGCAACGGTGGGACGGCGCTCGTAGTCCACGCCAAGGCTGACGACCAGAAGACCGACCCCGCGGGCAACGCTGGCGACCGCATCGCCTGCGGCGTGGTGACGAAGTAGTTGAGATCGTGGGCGGACCGGGCGGAGACGCCCGGCCACCCACCGCTCCCGCCTACTTCGCTGCCGGCACGTACAGTGCCGGGATGTTCTCCTTATTCACCATCTCGTTCAAAGTCACCAGATCCTTCGACATCAATTCGTGGTATTGAGCCAAGAGCGGTTGCGCCTGTTTTTCGAGACTGTCGAAGACCTCGTATTGCTGCTTGGTAGGCGCGGCATCCGCCGACTCGACGCTGCCGAGCAGGGAGTGCAGCCGCTCATCTATCAGCACCGGATAATTGAGGTTGGACTCCGAACTCTTCGAGTTCACCTGGACTAACTGCGACTCGATATCGAGACTCCTTTTGTCGAAGTCTTTGGTCGCCGAAACAAGCGCGGCATATCGGGCATCGTCACCTAGACGCCGCACGAGCCCGCGCGTCTGCGTGCGAACTTCGCGGATCGTCCCGACCGCTTCGTGAATCTCCGTTACCTCCGCCACAATCTTGTGTCCCAATGCGACCTGCTTCTGCACGTCTTCGTTCGTGGCCTTTACCCGCTGGTCCATCTTCAACTCCAGCGGTGCCGTGTACGATTTCCCGTCCGCCGTCAATCGCACCTCGTAAGCACCCGGCGGCACCATGGGTCCGCGATTGCGGAACTCCGCGCCCGGCTCCCCCGCCAGCGGAGTCGGCCCCTGCGAACGCAAATCCCAGGCAAATCGGTTCACCCCCACAGCCGTTGGAATCTTCTCGTCGGGAGGCGTCTGGTCTGGCCACTCGGGCGGCGTGTCCGCTTCCTTCTTTTCTTCGTTCGAGTAGCGGCGCATGACTTTCTCTGACGCATCCAGAAATTCGAGCGCCACGACTCCCTTCGGCGCTGCCGGCAGGTAGTAATAAACGATCGCACCAGTCGGAGGATTCTCGCCCACCGGTTGCCGCCGCTCGTAGAAATCAGGCCAGCGCAGACGATATGTCAGTCGCGGCTTGTAGAGCACGACTTCGGCCGGTGAAGCTTTGCCGGTGGAAGACTCATCCCACGCCGCCGATCGAAGCGGGGTTAGGTCGTCGAGAATCCAGAAAGACCGCCCATGTGTCGCCACCACCAGATCGTCGTTTTTCACAATCAGATCGTGGATCGGAGAATTGGGTAAATTCAGCTGCAGAGAGTGCCAGTCAGCTCCGCCATCGAAGGAAACGTAAACCCCCGTCTCTGTGCCCGCGTAGAGCAGATGCTTCTCCACAGGATCTTCGCGCACGGCATGGGTGTAGGCGCCATCCGGAATACCGTTCGTGATCTTTGTCCATGTCTTGCCGAAATCCGTGGTCTTGAAAATATAGGGCCTCAGGTCATCGAGCTTATGCGTATCAACCGCCGCATACGCGGTGCCTGCATCATGGGGCGAAGCCTCGATCAGGCTGACCAGGCTCCACTCCGGCATTCCCTTCGGAGTGACGTTAGCCCAGTTCTTGCCGCCATCGCGCGAAACATGAATCAATCCGTCGTCGGTTCCGGCCCACAACAGGTCTTTCTGCACCGGTGATTCCGCGATCGTAAACACGGTGTCGTAATACTCGACCGAGGTGTTGTCCTTGGTGAGCGGGCCGCCGGACGAAACCTGCTTGCTCTTGTCGTTGCGCGTCAGGTCTGGACTGATGGCGATCCAGCTCTTGCCTCCGTCGGTAGTTTTGAAGACGCGCTCGGCGGTGGTGTAAATCACGTTGGGATCATGTGGTGAAATCTCGATAGGCTGTGTCCACCCCAGGCGATATTGCAAATCGCCAACGCCGTGTCCCGAACTATCTTCGGGCCAGACCGTAATGTCCTGCTCCTGGTTACTGCGGCGATCGAGGCGAGTAACCGCACCGCCACCCGAACCGGCGTAAATAATGTTAGAGTCGCGCGGATCCGGCTGAATATAGCCACTCTCTCCGCCGCCGGCGTCGAACCAGTGCTGGCGGCCGATATAGCCATCGTCGGTGCGACTAGCGATGCCTATGGTCGAATTGTCCTGCTGCGCGCCATACACTTTGTAGAGAAAATCGTTGTCCGCAGCCACGTGGTAAAACTGCGCCGTCGGCTGGTTATACTCCGTGGACCAATTCTTTCCGCCGTCAACCGAAACCGTCGCCCCACCGTCGTTTCCGTTGATCATGCGATTCGGGTTCAGCGGATCGATCCAGAAACCGTGATGATCGCCATGCGGCGCCGGCAGAAGATTCAGCGTCTTACCGCCGTCGGTCGAGCGAAACACGCCAGTGTTCAGCATGTAAACCGTGTCCGCGCTTTTTGGATCGGCAAAAATATGAGTGAAGTACCAGGCGCGCTGCGTCAGCCGTTGGTCATCGTTGACGCGCGACCAAGTGTCGCCACCGTCATCGGAACGATAGAGTCCGCTTTCCTTCGACTCGATGAGCGCGTACACGCGATTCGAGTCGGCTCCCGAAACGCTGACCCCGATGCGCCCCAGAATGCCCTCCGGCAGGCCTTTGCCTTCGAGATGCTTCCAGGAATTCCCGCCATCGATCGAACGGTACAATCCGCTACCCGGGCCGCCGCTTTCCAGCCCCCACGGCGAGCGCTGGATCTGATACAGCGCCGCAAACACTACATTGGAGTTATGGGGGTCAACCGCGAGATCGATGCCTCCGGATTTGTCGTCTTTGTAAAGAATTTTGTCCCAGGTCTTGCCGCCGTCGGTGGTACGAAAAATACCGCGCTCCGTATTCGGTCCGTAGGCGTGACCAAGGGCGGCGATCAACACATGATCGGAGTTACGGGGATCGATCCAAACGCGCGCGATGTGTTGCGTGTCCTTCAATCCGATGTGCTGCCAGGTCTTGCCGCCATCGGTGGTCTTATAGACTCCATCGCCGTAGGAAATATTGCCACGCAGACAGGATTCGCCGGTGCCCACATAAATAACGTTCGGATTCGATTCCGACACGGCAATCGCGCCGATCGACGAGATCATGCTGTTGTCCGAAATGGACTGCCAACTCCCGCCGCCATCGGTGGTGCGCCACACGCCTCCGGCAACGCCGCCAAAATAATAAGTAAAAGGGCTGCCAGGAATTCCAGTCACAGCCAGCACGCGGCCGCCGCGAAACGGGCCAATGTCGCGCCACTTCATTCCCTTGAACTGCGCTTCGTTGTACGGCTGCGCCGCCGCTGCAGTTGCCAGCGCGGCCACCAGGGCGCACGAAACCACCAGACCGCGTACATTCATTGAATGACCTCAGAAACTACTACCCAGAGTAGAAGACCGATAATGATAACTCATTATTGAGCGAGCGCCGAAAAAGGGGGCGATTGTCCGTACGCATTCTCTTCATTCAAGACGAATAAAGAAACTCCAGCGCCTCCGGAAAGCGCGCGGCCCAGGCCGCTTCGGTGTGTGTAGCACCATCTTCGATGCGAACCTTCAGCCGTTGTTCGTTCATGCCTGCCTCGCGCAGCACGGTTTCCAGTTCGCGCGCATCGGCGACGATCCTTGCGTTTTTCTCCGCATCCCCGGTTTCTCGCGTGCCCATGCCCAGGTACGTTCGCGACGGCCAACTAGCGAATCGACTGCTCTCTTTCAGAATCTTACGGTTCGCCACAAACAGGGACGGGCTCTCGATCAGCAATCGCCCGAAGACTCCGGGAGCCGCCAACTGCGTGTACAACGTGATCAGGCCGCCAAGCGAGGAGCCGCCCAATCCGGTATTGTCTGGTCCCCTCAAGATCGAGTAACGTTCTTCGATCAGCGGCATCACTTCACACCGCAGAAAATCGGGATAGCATTTTCCCTGCGGCTTCAAGACTCTGGGATCTTTTGACCGGTATGGAATGTATTCGCAAGCCCGATTCCTGGTGTTGTCGATGCCTACGATGATCAGCGGCCGAATTTTCTGCTCGGCGATCAGCCGCGCTGCGGCTTCGCCCACCTGCCAGTGCACTCCGGCAAACGCCGTTACCGGATCAAACAGGTTCTGCCCGTCATTCAAATAAAGGACGGGATAGCGTGTATCGCCCCAGCCGTCGTAATCCGAAGGTAGCCAAACCCGCAGCAGCCGGGTGTTCCCGAAGATTCTGCTGCGGAGTTCATGGAGCCACAGGTTGCCCGTCGAAACGGGCAAGGGAACAGTGGCCGCAGGCTTCGTCTTCGATTGCCGGGTTGTGGGCGGGGACATGGGATGAATCGAACTCTCAGCTGTCAGCTCTCAGAAATGACATTAACTAAGACCGGCATTTCTAACCTGCGCGCCGCGTACTGGCTACTGGCTACTGCTCTTCGACCAGATCACCGCCGCCAAGATCGTCGTCATAGCAATCAATCCCAGCGAACTCAAACACAAAATGCACCAGACTCCAAGCACGTGCCCTTCAATGTAGGTCAGGTACAGAGCAAACGCCAGGCCTGCGGCGGCGGCGCCAAGAAGGATCATCGGAGTCTCCCACCGCTTCCGATAAACCGTGGCCAGCCCCACAAGGGCGGCGTATCCGAGCATCCCAATCAACGCCACCGGGATTCCGAGGATCGACGAATATTCACTGCGGTTCACGATATCGCAGTTGAAGGTTTCGCCGATATCGCAGTATGCCGTCTTGGAGGTCGCGTAGTGATGCTGCAGCGACACCGACGACACCACGATTCCGCACAGCGCCAGAATAGCGACGGCGCTCATAAGACGATTCGTCAAATCGGTCATGGCAGTGAGCAACCGGTTCTGTCGCTCAATTCTTCCAGGGTAAAAATGCGCTCCACTCGTTCGCCGGTAGGCGGGAACTGCCAGGTAGGATAATGCTTGATGCCAGCGTCTTTGCATGCCTGCGACACAGCGTGTGTGTCGCCTTTGACGCCGCACTCCACGTACGGAGCGTATTCGAACGACGCGGCGAACGCCTCTTTCTGCTCCACGCAATGCGGACACCAATACGCGCCATACATTTTCACGCCGCGATTGCTGAGACACCGCGCGAACCCATCGTGTTTGTGGTGCATGCGGTTGCCGAGATAGTAGGCCAGCCCGAACGCGGCCACGATCAGCACTGCATAGATCGTAGTGCGCCTCCAATTTCGGCTGGAAGTGTTGACCCCGAGTCTTTCTTTTTGCCGTTCTCTGCGCTCCTGCGACATGGATTTTTTATATCACGAGTGGAGACGGGGGCTTGCCTGGTCCCGGCAGCGATGAAACCTCAAACCACCACCCGAAGCGCCGACGGAAGCACGTCGATCGTCTGGCAGTCCAGCGTCAGCACCTCGCCATCCACCATCACATCCACCGGCCGGTCGAGCTGAAATTCAACCCGCCGAACCGGCCGGCGTTCCGCCAGCGGATGCCGCGTGTGCGTGCCATCATAAAGCGTCGTCAGGTTCCGGATCAGCCCCAGTCGCCCAATCGGCCCCCACCGCACGTACTCGATCAATCCGTCATCGGTAACCGCATCGGGCGCGATCATCATGGTGCCGCCCGTGAACTTGCTGTTGTTAAATGTCAGAAACAAGCAGGGCCGAGCATCAAATTCCGGCTGACCGTCGGTCCGCAGCGGAAACGGACGCCGATCAAGCCGTGCCAGACAAAGAAAAATGGACAGCAGGTATCCGAACTGACCCAGCCCCTGAAACCGCCGATGCCGCAGCGTCGCCACGTCTGCCGTGAAACCCAAGCTCAGAAGATTCGTGTAGTAAATCGCTCCGTCTTTATGCGTTAGCCGCAAGACATCACAAGGCCGCGAACGCCGCGTCTCCAGAGCCTGCAGCGCGTGCTCCAAGCCGCTCTTGTTGGACGTCCCATCGACGAAATCCCGCAGAAAAGAATTCCCCGTGCCCAGAGGAAGAAATCCGAGGGTAGGAATTTTCTCTTTTGCCGCGCTTTCCGAACCAGACGCCTGCAGGGAATCGGGAAACAAACCATTGACGATCTCATAGGCGGTCCCGTCTCCGCCGACGGCCAGGAATTTACGATAGCCGCTCCCATAGGCGTCGCGCGCAATTCGAGTGGCTTCGCCAGACGCGCCAGTCTCCGCTGTCTCAAGTGCGATCCCCGCGGCCCGCAGGCGATCGAGCGCGGCATGGACGCGCTCGCCGCAACGCCCGCCGCCTGCCGCCGGATTGATAATGGCAAGAAAGGATTCGTTCACAAGTCGGGTCTCAGGTCTTAAATCTTAGGGGCTTAGGGGTTGCATATCTCTGGTGGCTTTGCTGCCTAAACTTCCACGATTGCCGCCCGCGACGCACCCGCACCAATCTCTGTCGCTAATTCTCCACGCCTGATTTTTAGCGAAGCCGTTCGCGGAAAATCTTTTTCCCACAACAGATAGCCGCCCACCCGCTTGAAGTCAGCCAGACGCCGGTTTCGCGCCACAATGTCGGCGCGCAACGCATCGTCGAACTGCTGATTCTGCTCCAATCGCACCACCAACACGAGCATCTCGTTTCCCAGCGTCTTCTGCGGCCATAAATAATTCGCCGCAAACACGCAGTATTCCTTCACTAGCAGACCATCAAACGTCGCTTCAATATCTTCGGGATAAATATTCTTCCCGCCGGCCGTGACAATCATGTTTTTCCTGCGTCCGACCAGATGCAGATGACCGCGCCCGTCGGCGTCGAACCGCCCCTGATCCCCAGTCAGCAGCCAGCCTTCGACGATCGTCTGCGCTGTTTGTTCCGGATCGTCCAGATAATGCGACATCACCGCGCGGCTCCGCACCGCCACTTCGCCGATACCGTCGCCGTCGGGGTTCAGCACTCGCACCTCTGTTCCAGGGAGCGGCTTGCCCACCGTATCGGCGCGAAAGGGCTTTAGGTCGTTGAGCGTCACCGCCGTGCAAGCTTCCGTCAGCCCATATCCGCAAGTCACCGGAATTCCCAGGTCGTAGAAGAACTGCAACGTTGAAGGATCTGTAAATGCGCCGCCAACGATCAACGCCAGCAACTCCCCGCCAAATGCTTTGTGGACTTGCGGCAGCAGCCGCCGGCTGAGCCCGGCGCGTGGACGTCCCCGTGTCAGCATTTTGTTTAGCCCGATCAATCGATCCAGCATCCAGCGCTTCCGAGGTTTCAATTCGTCAAACTTGGCGCGGAGTCCGCGTTCCAGGTTCTTCAGCACCATTGGCACCAGGCTCACATAAGTGATGCGATAACGCACAAACGCATCGCGCACGAACTCCGGACGCAGTGTCCGCAAATGCACCACGCAGGCGCCGCAGACGAACGGCCCGATAAAACCGACCATGAAGTCAATCGCGTGATTGGTCGGCAGAATGCTCAAATAACGCACGCCCGGCCAAAACGGATACCACGCTGTCAGTGAAGCGCACTGCTCCAGATAGCTATCGTGCGTGAGCACGCATCCCTTCGGACGTCCGCCCGTCCCCGACGAATAAACGATGCAGGCTGTGTCTTCGCGCTGGCGCGGCACAAAGTCCGGCTCGCCCTTGCGCCGAAATTCTTCCCAGCGATAGGCGCCGCGCAAGTCGGCCCCCGCCGGGGCCTCTGTCACCAACACGATCTGCGCTGTGAGGTTTGGAAAGTCCAGCGCTTGCGTGATCGCCCGCCACAGGTAATATTCGATAATCAGAAAACGCGCCTTCGAATGCGCCAGCAGTTGCAGATGCTCGGTCGCGGTCAATTTGTAATCCAACGGAACCAGCACGCCGCCGCAGAAGAAAATCGAATAAGCCGAAATCAGCCATTTCGATTGGTTTGTCATGATGATTGCGGCGCGGTCGCCCGGTTTGAAGTCGGCGTCCTGAAGAGCGCGGCAAAGTGGACGCGCGATTTCCTTAAAGTCCGAGTAAGTAAGCCGGACTTTTTCGCGATCGCGATCGGCTTCAATCAGACAGGTTTCGTTGGGCCAGCGCTCCAGCGCATCCTTGAGCGCTGCACCCAGGCTGGCATATTGACGAAGATCAAGCATTCAATATCGTTATCTCACTGTAGAGACGCGCAGAAAAGCGAGTTTACCAGAACGTAGCTGGAGGTTTGCTGTTGCAGTTACAGCCGCGCTTGAATCCGATTCGCCAGCGTCCGGAAATCCGACACTCCCTGCAACTCATAATCCGGTAGCTCGATGGCGAAATGATGCTCCAATCGCGTCAGCAAATCGAGCGCCTGCAGACTGTCGATACCCAACGTCTTGAAGAAATCATCGTCGGGAGTAAGCTTTTCCCGCGGCACCTTGAAATGCAAGGCCGCAAGCTTCAGTATCTCGTCGAGAGTGTGGTCAAACGTAGGCGCTGGCATAGACGTCGCGTCACTCTATTGCAAATCACGAGTCACCAATTACAAATTCACGGGAGGTACGGCTGCGCTCCCTCATTCTCCACAAACTTGCGCAGTCCTTCTTCGACAGCTGGACGCGAATAAAGGTCGCAGAAAATATCAATCTCCCGCTTCAAGTCTTCATACGGGATCGGTTTTACAAACGCCTTCGCCGCTGCTGTCGTCCGGCGGTCGAATTTTCCCACTTGGCTAGCCGTGGCGCGCGCCACCCGCAACGCCTCGCCTTCAGCCGCAATCTGGCTGACCAGCCCGATCTGCTGCGCCTTCATCACATTGAAGCTGCGCCCGGTAAGCAGCAGATCGCGCACGACCGCATTGCCCAGATCCCGCTTCAGACGTGGAATCCCGCCAAACCCTGGGATCAGCCCCAGCCGCAGTTCCGGGAAACAAAATCGCGCCATGCGGTCGGCAATAATAATGTCGCAAACCAGGGCCAGTTCGAAGCCACCGCCGAAGGTCACTCCGTGGACGGCTGCAATCGTGGTTAGTAGCGCCGCATCGAGCGCGTTCATCACGGCGTGAATGCGCTCCAGAAAGTTCCGCACCCCGCGCAGGGCTGCGCTTTTTTCCATCGTTTGCCCGCGCTGAAACAATTCGCGCAAATCCGCGCCCGCGGAAAACCCTGCCTTCAAGGTCGAATGGATAATCAGCGCGTGCGATTCGTTCGCCAGCTCCGGTAGAGCCGCTGCAAATTTCTCCAGCTCCTCGAGCGTGAGCGATCCGATCTCATTGCAAGGATCGCGATGCAGCGCCAGTTCAATCACCCCATTCACGACTTGCCACGATAGTGTCCGCCCTTTGAAGTCGTTCATACCGTCGTCGCCTGGTTCTTCGAGGCCTGACTCTTTGAGGCTTCGTACATGGCGTCAATTTCGTTCCGAAATCGCTCCGCAATCAAATCGCGCTTCAGCTTGCCGTTTGCCGTCAGCAGACCACTCTCGATGGTGAACGCTTCCTCCACCAGGTGAAAAGCCCGCACCTGTTTGTAATGCGGAAGGCCGGGATTTATCAGATCCAGCGCCGCCTGCGTCTTGCCGGCGCTCAGTTCACCCGTAACCAGCGCCGCCAGATATCCGCGCCCGTTGCCCACCACTACCACCTGAATCGCACCCGGCAGCTCGTGCAGAATCTCGTCCTCGATCGGCTCCGGCGCAATGTTATGTCCCGACCTGAGAATTATCAGGTTCTTGAGGCGGCCTACAATCTTCCAGTTTCCGTTCGCGTCCACTTCGCCCTGATCACCGGTAAAGAACCAGCCGTCGCGCAACACCTTTGCCGTTTCATCCGGACGGCCCCAATATCCTGGGAAAATATTGGGACCTCGCACCACAATCTCCGCATTCTCTGTGACCTTCATCTCGATTCCCGAAATTGCCGGCCCCGCATACCCGGGAATTACCTGAGCATCGGGATCGTCCATAGTGCAGATCGCCGTCGTTTCGGTGAGGCCGTACACTTGTAAGACAGGAATGCCCAGCATCATGAAAAATAACTGCGTCTCGACGCTCAGCGGAGCCGAGCCACAGATCAGCGCGCGCAACTTGCCGCCGATCATCTTTTTTCGAATCGTGGGGAATACGAGCCGATTCGCCAGGCCCAGCCAGAACGCGTCCGCGGCGCGCGATTTGCCCTCCTGCCGCCGCACCCACGCGCCTTTGGCCTTGGTGTAAACCTTCAGCGGAAATCCGGCGGTTTTCCATAGCTGTTCGTCGACCGCGTTGCGCATGCGTTCGAGAAGCGCGGGAACATTGAGAAAATAGTCGGGCGTTGCCAGCCGCATCTCGGCGGCGATTTTCCCCAGGTCCGTATTCAGCGTCAGCTTGCTGCCGCGCAGCAGGCAGGTCAGCATCATGATCCACGACCCCGCAAAACAAAGCGGCAGGTAATGAAATACGGCGTCCTGCCCGGGGCGCTTCTTCATCAGCTGATCCAGTCGCCCCGACGTACACCCGAGCATGTAGCCGACGTTGCCCGCGTTCAGCATCACACCCTTCGCCTCGCCCGACGTGCCCGAGGTGTAGATGATGGTCGCGACGTCTTCTTCTTTAACTGCCAGCGCCGGATTCTCGATCGCCTCGCGCGCCGGAGTGAAGACATTGTCGAAGCAAAAATGCGGCGGCGCCTCAGGCCACGCCTCGACGATCGCATCGCCCAGCGACTTCTCTCCGCATGCAATCACCGACGGCCAACAATCCTTCATCATAGCGACGAGCTCGGCCGGGGCCTGCCGCGCATACAGCGGCACAACCGTCAAGCCCTCTGCCATGATGGCCAAGTCCATGGCCACCCATTGGGCCGAGTTATGTGCCAGCAGTCCACACCGGTCCCCATTTTTCAATCGCAGCCGCCGCAAATAAGCTCGCGCCACCAGCACCTGAGACAGCAACTGGCGCGCCGTTAGCGGAACTGCCTGCCCGTCGCGCATTTCCTGCAGCACAACGGCCTCGCCGCTCTGTTCCAGGCTTACAAAGATTTGGTCAAGGAAAGTCATCTATTCAAGGAATTGTCATTCTAAGCGATGCAAACGATGCGATGCGAAGGATCCGCTTTCTTGCTGCGTCTAAGCGTACGCCGCCACGAGGCTTCGCAGCCCCCCGCTCATTGGCGGCAAATAATCCTCCCAGCTCCACTCTCCGCGCCGGGTGGGAAACTCCGGATAACGCCGCTGCACTTCTTCTTCGAAATACACGCCCATGCGCGCCATCAATTTCAAATTCCGAACCACGGTGCGCGCAATCCCGTCCGCAATCCTCTCCCCGTCTCGATCTAGAATTTCGAGAGCCGTCAGGGTGCGCGCTTCTAGGTCTGGATCATCTACATTCATCAGCAACTCCTGATGTCCGCGCTCATTCATAAGATTGCGGATGCGTTCGTCCATAGTGATCCCAGCCGAGGCCACCAGCGCCGGCATCGAAGTCACAATCCCGTGATAGCGGGAAGAAACCATCATGCGGCAAGCGCGCAGAATACTGACCAGTTCGTACATGTTGTAGTCGTCGGAACTCAGCACAGGAACGCCGCCCAGTTTCTCTGAAATGCGCCGGCAAGGCCTTGCATCCATACGCTCGGTCGCCGCCATGATGACGAAGACATTCTTCTTCTGCCGAAATGCAGCCACGGCATTAGCAATCGAACTCAAGTAATGTTCGTAGGCACGATCCGCAGCGGGTCCAGCATTATGAAAGTAGGGCCCGCGATAGTGGCTCTCTTTGTATGCGCCAGTTAAGCTGTGCAGCGCGGCTTTCGCGACCGACGCCTTCACCGGCCACTCAAACGGATTGATTGGACAGACCACCAGCACCGGCGTCTTCCCATCCCATCCCACACCGCGCAGGGCTTTCTGGCCATACTCAGCGCCCAGCGGCTCAAATGTCCACGCCGTGTCCGTGCCCAATTCCGTCGGCACGCCGAGATCGCGCAGAATTGTTCGCGATTCGTTGTTGCGCGTGATCACCAGCGAATTCTTGCAATAGCGACCGCACATTTTCGCGACCAGCGGATCCATTTGTCCGGCCTCAGCGCCGTAGCCGACCGATAGCTTGTTCTCGGCCGCGGCGATACCGAGCGATCCGATCATCATCGTCGCTAGCGCATTCGCGAATTTCGACTTGAACATCGAGCCTTCACAGGCCACCACGCCGTGATGTTTCGGCACTTCATTCGCCAGAAATGGAGGAAAAATATCCGGCAACCGCACCTGCGATGTGCCTTCGAAATATCCGCGCGACCGGTCAAAATTGAAAGTCATCATGCTGAGGTCAACGTTCTCCGGCCCCAGAATCCGCCGGATCTGCCGCAGCATTTCTTCCACACGCACATCGGATCCGGTATTACGAGTCCCGTTGTAGCCCGCAAACAGCAGCTTCAGTTTCTCTCCGGCCTGCCATGGCTCGCGCTTGCCCATCATCCACTGAATTTTCTTGCCTTCGATAATGCCCGAAACCCAGGCTTCCAGAACGAAGTCCATCATGCGGCGGACCCTCCCGCCTTCGTGCTCTCCGGCCAGGCTTCATATGGGTATTCAAAATTGTGCTCACGGCTGAAGCGCAGCAGCGGGAAACTGTACTTCGAAAACGGCGAGGGCTTGCGTCCCATTTCTGACGTGACGCGCGTGTTATCGAACACCGTATTCCAGGTCAGGTATGGCAGGAAAACCTTCATCAGCGCCGCTCCGTGACCCACGGGTCCTTTGCGGTTGGCCAGCGTGTCGACGATGGAGCCGAATGGCTTTTCCAGGATGGGGAAAAACAGCGGCCCGCGTTTGTTCTGCTCCGCCGCCAGCGCTCTGGTCAACTCCCGAAACGTTTGAGAATCGTTGCCTGAAGAAAGATGATAGGTATCGTGCTCGGGATTCGCTTTCATGTGCAGAGTAGAAATCGCGTCAGCCACGAAGTCCACATTCACAATGTCGATCTTGTCCTGTGGACGAAACGGCAGCACCGGCAATCCCGCTAGAAACACGAACGACCGCACCATGTCGAACTGCGTCGTCTGCGGATAGCGGCTGTCTCCCAACACAATGCTTGGACGGAAAATCGTCAGAGGCACGTCCGGCAGCAGCTCGCGCACCATGTGCTCGCAGAATTTCTTGGTCCGCGCATACGGATCGTAATCGGAGCGATCCCACTCAATCGCCCGGTCTTCCGTCACAACTTCGTGGCTGCGCTTCCCCGCTACAGCGACCGTACTGACATTCGAGAACCGGCGCAGTCCGTGATAGTACTGCGATCGCCGCGCCAGTTGCACTACTTCGAGCGTTCCGCGCAGATTCACATTCAAACAACTCTTTTCCGACTTCCGATTCAGCGAGGCCGCACAGTGGATCACCGAGTCGGTGGTATGTACAAGCCGATCGTAATCGCTTGGCTCCAGCCCGAATTGTGGGGAGGTGAGATCGCCGCGAAAGATCCGTATCTTCGCTTGCAGGTATTCGTAGAATTTCGGAAACGGCAGATGCAGCTGTAACGCCTGCCAAAGCCTCAATTCGGCGTCCCGCGGATCACGGCCGCGCACCAGCAGATTCAAGGTCGCATCGTGCTGATCGAGCAGATTCGCGGCGACATGTGCGCCGATGTATCCGGTCCCACCGGTCAGGAATATCGCCACGTTGCTCCGTTCGTACCGGTCTTCACCGCATCACCATTACCGTTTGTCGTTGTCGACGCCGCCGGCATCTGCAGCACGCGCGGGGCACGCGCTTCCAGCGGCCGCCCTTCAATCAGGGGATAAGTCCAGCGCCGCAATGCGGGAATGTGAATGTCGATCCAATACTCCCACCAGTCGAGTCCCGCAGTGTCGTATCCGAAAATCTCCCGCTCTTCCGGAGTCAGAGCCTGTGAGAGCTTCTCCACATTATCCGCGACAAAATCGTGCTCGTTGTGCAGAATAAACGGCTCAAACAGGCCCACGAGTTTCTCCACGCGCTCCAGGTTGCGTTCGGTCTTCGCCAACGGCTTCTTCATCGCCGAGGGCAGCGGCGCCATGATGCGCTGAATCGACTGGATAATCATCTTCTGCGCCGGCGCCGACATGCGGTTATAACGTTCCTTCGAAACCGGGATCGCATCCATCCGCAAACGCAGCCAGTACTCGAGACCTTCCTGGGCCCGGTAGTGACGGCGGTGGCCGAGCGAAGTCAACTCAATCGACCGCCCCATGTCGCAGGGATTCGTGACCGAAGTCGCGAGCTGGTACATCGGATCGTGCCGCCGCTCCACCAGCGCCGCGCCAATCAACGTCATTCCGGCGCACACAGCGTCCACGGGAATAATATCCAGCCGCTTGCGTTCGTTCGATGGCAACTGGCGAAACGCCGTGCCCAATAAATACGACAGCGAGGCCGAAGTGTTGATGCCCTCATTCCACCCGCGAAACGGCTTTGACACGGAAGTCTCAACAATCGACGGGCGTACAATCGCAATCGGCAGCTCCGCGCCATATTTCGCAATCAGCGACTCCGCCAGGCTCTTGGTGAAGGTGTAGGTGTTCGGCCAGCCCAACTCCTGTGCGCGCCGCGTCGCTTCTTCCGTCAGATAATTCTTCAACCACCGAACTCGATTCTTGCGGATCTGGTTCTCCAGCGCCTGCCCGCTCAGCCCCTTGGCCGCGTGCTCTTTCCCCAGCGCTTGCTGCCTCAGTTCTTCGGTGACCTCCGGCCCTTCTGCTCGAGCTTCGGTCGACTCCACCAACTCATGTAGGCGGTGCCACTCTTTTTCTGAATCGAAGTTCTTTAAGTGCGCCGGAGTGTAATTCAAGCGCACCCGCTCACTCACACGCCCATCGCGTTGTCCCGCCACATAGCAAGTCGAAAGATGCAGCAACGCCGCGTGATCCGATCCGCGAATAAATTCGATCAGGTGATATGTCGAATCGACATTCACAGCCAATGCGTCCCGGAGATCGGGATTGAAATCCGTCAGCCCCGAGCTGTTGATGATCAGGTCGAGATCCTTCCGCATCCGCGTGGCGGTCTCGGAGTCCAGCCCCAAGGCCGGCTGCGAAACATCACCCTCTACTACCTCTATCTTCTCGGCCAGCAACGCACCGAGCCGTTCGCCGTATTTTTCAAACACCGGATCAAACACCGGCGAGCCTTCGATCATCTTCTCAAAGCGCCTCTGAGCCGGACTCGATTTCTGCCGCCGAATCAGCAGATAAAGTTTACCGATCTCCGGCAGATCCATCAGGGTATTCGCGAGCCAAACCTTGCCGATAAATCCGGTGACGCCGATCAGCAGCACGCGTTTCCCAGCCAGCGCCTTGCGCACCGAAAACGGCTGCGAATGCCGCTTTTCGTTGAAGTAGACAATCGGACGAATCCGCGGCATCTCCGCCCGCACGGCTGGCACAATCGCCGACGCCAGCGCCTTTGGACCCCGAAGGCCCAAAGCCCGAACCCATCGCGCCGGACTCTGTTGCCCGTCCGGTCCCGCTTCGCGAATCCGCGCAAACAATCCCCGTGGCCGGATCACCGGACTCAGCAGCCGTCCGGTCGCCACTCCATCGCGGAAATCGAGACGGTTCGCAATAATCCACTGTACCCCTAGATGTCGCGCCAGCGGCCGCATCACATGGTCCAGTCCCTGGCTCACCAACACCACATCGATCCCCGTTGCCTGCAACGCCTTCAACCGCCCTACTCCTTCTTCTTTAAGCAGCGGCTTCAATTTGTATTCAAATTCTTCTTCGCCCAGCAGATCGAGCCGGTCGCGAGTAATCCCGCGCAGTACGGCATGCACGATTCGAGTCGCCGCTACGCGATTCGTCGCATACAAAAATGGCCGCAGGACTGCCATCAAAAATACCAGGCTGCGCCGCACCGCACGCGCAATGAAGGTCTGGCTATTCCAGGTAAAAAAGGCGATGGGACGGACTGTCGTCAGCTCGAGAAGACTTCCCTCGACCCGCCAGTAAACCGGCGACGAAGGCCGCAAACGCCCAGACAGCGAGGCATCGGCGTCAGGTGTCTCCAGGGGCCGCTCCGGTTCGAGATTAGTCAGAGGTTCCACGGTTCGATTTCCGGGCGCCGTTACAGTGTCATCAGGAGGCAAAGCCGGAATCATCCATTTTAACCTCTACACCATAAAGGATGAACAATAACCGAGGCCGGACGGCATAGAAACTCCTGTCCGCGAGGCCGGCAGCAGGGGCCGTATCCCCGAGGATGTCATAAATCCAGACTTGGACACTTCGCTGTTTGCCATGGGCCCGCAAATCCCATGCGATGAAGGTTTGACAATTGTACTTACTTGACCATTCAAGTAATATCTGGTCTAATCTCCGCAGTCATGCCACGTCCTGCTTCCACGACCCGCGATCGCATCATCCTTGCCGCCGTCGAACTCTTTTACTCTCAGGGCTACGAGGCCACCGGCATGGCCCAGATACTGAAGAAATCGCACGCTAACAGCGGCAGTTTCTACTTCTTCTTCAAGAGCAAGGAGCAGCTTCTTGACGCGGTCCTCGACTGGTACCTGGCGAACCTCGAGCCGATCATTCTCCGTCCCGTATACACCGCCACTGTGGATCCTATCGAGCGCGTTTTCCTTCTGCTCGATGGCTACCGCCAGAAAATCCTGATGACCAGCTTCACCTTCACTTGCCCCATCGGACGCCTCGCCCTTGAGATCGACCCGGCGCGCCGACAAATTCACAACAAGATTGCCGCCAACTTTGACGGCTGGACGGCTGCCGTCCGCCAATGCTTCCGCGATGCGGCCAATCGCTTCCCTGCCAGCACCGACTTCGATCAACTCGCGCAGTTCGTTCTCACCGTTATGGAAGGCGGCGTCATGCAGGCCCGCGCCCACCGCAGCATCGTCCCGTTCGACAGTTCAGTTGAACAACTAAGGCATCATCTCAAACACCTACAGGAACAAACCGGCAAGAAAATGAAATCAAATAAACTTCCAGGAGAACAACCGTGAAACTTTTCGTCACCTTCCTTTATCTTGCTCTATCCGCCGCCCTTTTCGCACAAACTGTAACTGGCGCCGCAAAGAATGCCGCAACCGCTTCGAGTACCGCCAAAGTCGCAGACCTGCATTTTCTTGGCGGACACTGGGAGGGCCACGTCGACAAAACCAGAATCGAGCAGACCTGCTCCATTTCCGATCCGACCGTCATGGTCTGCATGTTTCAACTGATTGGCGAAAAGGGCACGCAGATGATCGAGTTCTATACTCTCCGGGACACGCCAGATGGCGTTGAGGAAAGAATCCGCTTCTATTCCCCTGACCTGAAGGCCGACGCCGGCGACGGCGTGACCATGAACCTTGTCAGCAGCTCCCCGACAACGCTGGTTTTCGAGAATCCCACCGGCACTTATCCGAAGCGCAGCACGCTGACCCACGCGACGGACGACCAATTCCACTCTCACATCGAACTGATTGATGGGCAAGGCAAGTCCAGCACCATCGACGCAGATTGGAAGAAAACGAAGTGACTGGCGAATGTCCTGCTCATCGCGAGGTTGCGTATGATCGCGATGAGTTGGACTTCCGTCATTGGTGATAGCCGGAGTCGCCTTATTACTACCGCATGGCCCATCCGACGATCGCCGCCGCCACAATCAGCCATGCCGAGTTCACGCGAAACCTGAGCAGCGCAATTAAGCTCACAAAGAAAACGATCAGCGTCACGCGGTCCACAATCGATGCCCTCCCGAGTTGCCAGGCCACCACCGCCATCAAGGCGAGCGACCCCGCAACCACTCCATCGAGCGCAGCCGCCGCGATCGGCGATCGTCGCAGCCGCGGAATCAGCGGTCCACTCACCGCGACGAGCACGAACCCTGGCAGAAAGATTCCGATCGTCGCCACCACGGCGCCCGCCCATCCCGCCACGACATACCCTATAAATGTCGCCGTCGTAAACAGCGGACCGGGCGTAAACTGCCCCACCGCGACGGCATCAATCAACTGCTTATCGGTGAGCCAGTGCAGTCGTTGCACAAATTCAGTCTGCAGAAACGCCAGCAAGACATATCCGCTGCCAAAGACCACTAATCCGATTTTCAGAAACGACAAGAACAACCGCAGCAGACCGACTGGAAAGGCCGCAGCTACGCTTACCCCAACGATCGCTCCAGTGACAATTTTCGGAAGCCCGATCGCTTTTGGAAACCCGACCCCTCCCAGCAGACTATTCTTCAAGAACAGGGCCATCGCTGATACCAGCCCGCCAAACGCCAGCACCAGAACTGGACTCACTCCCAGAAAACTGAGGCCCGCCGCCAGCACCGCGATCACCGCCAGTAACGGCGTCCTTATTCCCGTGCGTCCCAACTTGCCCAGCGCCTGGATCACGATCGCGACCACCGCCGGCTTGATCGCTGACAGGACGCCTTCGACTTTCGGCAGCGAGCCAAAGCGCACATAGGCCCAGGCAATCACCGACACAATGGCCGCGGCCGGAATAATGAAACAACAGCCGGCCACAATCAACCCGAGCCAGCCGCGTTTCAGCTGTCCCACAAAAATAGCGACTTCGGTCGAACTCGGCCCCGGAATCACGTTCGCAGTGGCCAGCCGGTCCAGGAATTCGGCATGCGTAATCCACTTTCGCCGCCGCACGAATTCTTCTTCCATCATCGCCAGATGCGCCGCCGGGCCGCCAAACGCAATCGTGCCCAGCTTCAGAAACACGAGAGCTATTTCCCCGAGTGAAGCCTCCCGGATTTCCGACGATTCATCCATAACGGTGTGGCTGTGTAAGCGAGCATTAGAGATTACCGCAAATTCGGCCAGCCAAGAATTGGTAGGATGATTCGAGCGCGAGCGGCGCGCGGCCGAGCGAGGTAGTACAACGTGAATATGCTGACCCTATTTGGATTGTTCGCGGTGACCGCAATGTTGGTCACCTACGCGCTGGAGAGCCGAAGTACTTGGTTCATCCTGGGGTTCGCAGTCGCCTGCGCCCTCGGCTCGGTCTATGGTTTCTTGCAAGGCGCGTGGCCCTTTGGAGTGGTCGAGGCGATCTGGTCGGTTGTGGCCGTACGCCGCTGGTATTACGCGAGGAAGTGACGTTACCTCAGAGTTTATTCAGCCCGTCGAGCGCCGCTACCTTATAAGCCTCGGCCAGGGTCGGGTAGTTGAATACCGTGTCGCGAAAATATTCGATGGTCGCTCCCATCGCCAGCACCGCTTGTCCAATGTGCACGATCTCCGCCGCGCGGTCGCCAATAATGTGGACGCCTAACAATTTCAACGACTCCGGATCAAACAAAATCTTCAGCAGCCCTTGATCGTCGCCCAGCATCTGCCCTTTCGCCAGCTCCGAGTAGCGCGCCAGGCCGCTCTCGTACGGAGTCTTGTGGCGTGTCAACTCTTCCTCGGTGGAGCCGACCATGGAAATTTCTGGAATGGTGTAGATACCATACGGAATCAGATTCGGCAGCATCCGGCTGGGCTTGCCGAACATGTGGCATCCGGCCAGCCGCCCCTGCTCCATTGAAGTGCTGGCCAGCGCCGGAAAACCGATCACATCGCCGGCCGCATAAATGTGCGGCACGGAGGTCTGGAAATTTTCGTTGACCGCCAGCTTGCCGCGCCCGTCCGGCTCCAGACCCGCCGCCTCGATCTTCAGCCGGTCGCTGTTGGCTTGCCTACCGATCGTGTACAGCAGCGCTTGTCCGCGTACTTTCTTGCCGCTCTCCAGCGTGGCAAAGACCTTGTCGCGCTCTTCGTCGAAACCAACTGACACTACTTTCTCTCCGAGACGGAAAACGGTGCCCAACTGCCGCAACTGGAAGCACAGGCTCTCGATAATCTCGCGATCGACAAAATCCAGCAGCGTCGGACGCTGGTCGAGCAACGTCACCTTCACTCCGAGCGCCGCGAACATGGACGCATATTCCAGCCCGATAATCCCGGCACCCACCACAATCAATTCCCGTGGTATTTCTTCCAGGCAATGGACCTGGTCCGAATCGAAGATGCGCTTCCCATCCACCGGAATCCCGTCAATGTGCGACGGGCGCGTGCCGCATGCGATCAGAATCTTCTCACCCCGGACCTGTTGCACTCCGTCTTCGCTGACGATCTCGATCGTATGCGGATCGGCAAAGTGCGCGTCGCCTTCGAGCGCGGTGACGTAGTTGCGCCGCAGTTGCGCCTTGATTACGTCGACTTCCTTCGTCATCACCGACGTCGCCCGCAATACCAGGTCCGACATCATGATCCGGTCTTTCACCACATAACCGCGGCCGTAGAAGGACCGCTGCCGCAATCCACTCAGGTAGAGCACTGCCTCGCGCAGCACCTTGCTGGGAATCGTCCCGGTATGGACACAAACTCCTCCCATGGTGAGGCGCCGGTCGATGATCGCAACCTTCTTGCGCATTTTCGCGGCGCAAATCGCGCCCTTTTGTCCAGCCGGACCGCTCCCGATCACCACCAGATCGTATTCGTTAGCCTGCATAAGTGCTCGTGCAACCGCAGCAAGAAATTACCATTTCCTAAATCCGCAGGGAAGTTATCTTTGGTATCGAATGCAAAATTAAGAGTTCTTTAACAATGAGCAACCGGGGAGGTGAGTCGTCACTTCACGCAGTACGAAACGATCGTTCGTCCAGAAGGTCCACGCGTTTTCTCGAGTTCCGCCAGCAGCGTCGCTTCCAGGTCGTCCGGATCAACCACCATCTCGCAGGCGGCGATCTGTTCATCGCTCGCGCCGTGATAACAGAGTTCGCAAACGCCCAACCCGCCCTCGGTTCGCACCGGAGGGCCGAACGTCCGGCACGTCATCGGACGAGCATCGTAAAGCTCGCACAATCCTGTCTCCGGATCTAGCACCGGACAGACTTCTTCGTTCGCGAACTCGGCGAAGCGCTCGTCTGCCTCCGGGCCTTCGTCCAATACGCCCGTTCTCGGATTGCCCGGAAACTGTGCCAACAGCCGCCGTACCGAATCTCGCGCCCGCGAACGAATCCGCTGCGCACGCTGAGGATCTGTCTTTTCAAGCTTGTCGAGTCCCTGCTGCAGGCGCACTGCGTCGAGTTGATGAATGGCAAACACCCCTACGCAGCACTGCGTGCATCCTGGACGACAGGCCAGCCACTCGCCGCTACGCCGCGTTGTATCAGCTAGAGCAGCGTCCACAATCTGGATGAGCACGCCATCGGCAACCGGTAATCGCCGTAAGGACATGACGCAAGCATACCGCACCGCCGAATGGGCACGGAGGGTCTAACATCACGAACCGGGATGGGGCGGCAACCCGGAAAAGAGATGGATAATGACCGGAATTGCCCTCCGCAAGCGAGGTGCAACAACAAAGGAGAGGATCGGCCCGATCCAGGAAGTCTTTAGCGACTGGGTCGAAGGCGATTAGTAACGGTTACTAGAGTCGACTTCATAAACCTCTAGAAAGAGAATTTTGCGCCCAACTGAACCAGCCGCGGCGCTTGGGCGCTGATTACGTTTCCGAAGGTTGAACTGTCGATATTGCCGTCAACCGATTGCGGTCCGAAGAATTGGGCGTGGTTGAAAACATTGAAACTCTCCAGCCGAAACTGCAAGGATTTCGACTCGGTCAGGCGCACGTTCTTCAGGAGTCCCATCTGAAAATTCGCCATCCCCGGTCCGTAGAAAAAGCGTCGTCTCGCCGTGCCGGGCGTGCCCAGAATGTTCTCGCTGAATTGCGAGGTGTCGAAGTACGGGCGCTGATTACGAGGATTGTGATTCAGGCCGAGAGAACCTCCCCCGTAGTCCGGTTCATCAACTCCAAAATTGTTGATGCCGTTCGGTTCGGACCCGAGTAGAGAATTGTCGCCGTAATTAATCAGAGTCACGGGCAGACCTGAGGTGAACTGGGTAATTCCGGAAAGCTCCCAGCCGTTGGTCCAGCCGTTCGAAACGTGGAAGATTTTCTCGAACGGAAGTTGGTAGCTGTAGCTGACGACAAAGTTATTTTTCACATCAAACGAGGACAGCCCTTTGCTCAGTGAGGGATTGAGCGGATTGACCGCTTCCCCAACGTTCGAAGATTGGTCTTGCGATTTGCTGTAGGTGTATCCGGCGAGTACATCCAGACTCCGGCTGTGGTGGCGCAACGTGACTTGCAGGGAGTTGTAATTGGAATTTCCGATGGTCGTCTGGTTGGCGTTGCTGCCGAAATTGGAACCCAGCGGTCCGCGCGTGCCGTTGTACACCGTGCCTGTTGAGGTGACGTACATCGTGTCTTCGCCGAAGGGGCCGCATGGAGTTTGTCCGGGCGCGAGGTTGGCGGGATTGCTGAGAGTCAGGCACAACGCCGGGTTGCCGGGGTTAGCTTCCTCGAGCACCAAGAGCCGATGTCCCTGGTTGCCGACATAGCTCACGCTGAGTACGGTGTTGGCTCCGATGCCGCGCTCCAACGAGAGCATGTATTCCTCGGTGTAGGGAATACGATTGGTGGTGGAATAGTTTGGCAAGCCCGTGATCGGCTCGAACTGCGACCAATCGACGTTGGGATCGGGGTGGCTGGCGCTCGTGTTCAGTGGAGCCAGAGTCACCGGGAAATACTGGCCGAGATTCTGACCGTTCGATGCCGTGATAAAGGGCGTCGAGAACAAAGGCGGCGCTGGACTTGTATAAGTCGTGCCGTAAGGCGCGTTGGCGCTCATCACGCCGATCGAGAGGGCTTCGATCGCGGTGTAGAAAATCCCGTAGCTCGCCCGGATGCTGGTCTTGCCGGCGCCGCCCAGTATTTTCGCTAACAAGCCATCGCCTGAAGCGCTGGGCGAATAAGCCAAACCGACGCGCGGGGCGAAGTCGTGATTTCCCGGAGGCGCCAGTGTTCGCGACACTCCTGGATCGGTGGGATAGAGGATGCCGGCAGGCGCTCCTGGAAACACGACCGACTGCTGCCCCGGAACAAAGGTTGCGATCTGATTGTACTTCTCGTACCAGGGCTCGATCCGATCCCAGCGCAGGCCGTAATTCAGCGTGAGGTTGTGCCTCACCCGCCAGCCATCCTGGGCGTACATGCCCACATATTTGTTGCGCCCGTAAAAGGGTTGCAGCTGGCTCTGATTGTATTGGCTGGGCACCCCCAGCAGGAAATCCGCGAAGTCAGAACCTGTCTCCGTCCCAAAAAACAGGAAACTGCCGTTAAACTGCGCGATCGCATTGACGTTGACCTGATCGTAGTGGAACTCGCCGCCGAATTTGAGAGTGTGGGTTCCTATTACTTTGGAAAAATTGTCGAGCCATTGGAAGGTGTTCTCAACCTGCGTCAGTTCATTCGTATTGGTCCCGATCGTGTAGCTGTTAAAGCCGACACTCTCCACTCCTTCGGTGCTCGGAGACAGCGCCACAATCCCCGGAGTTCCCTGCCCTACCACGAATCCCTGGGACGCCAGACTGACGCCGACTCCTCCAATGGGTTGGCCGAGGTCGTTGGAATTGCGCAGATAGCTGAAGCGGAACTCATTTACGGCAGACGGGCTGAGCGTTTTCGTGTCGCCCAGGGCAAGCAACTGCGCCCGCCCGGTATACAGAGCGTTGAAGCCCGGAACGTTCGCCCCGCCCTGCGCAATCGGGTAGGGATTGTTCTGCGACCAGTCGTCTAGAAAATAGTAGGCGGACAGCATCCCCCAGTGCGTGTTGGCATCGACACGGTAGGCGCCTTTGTCGTCGCGCAAGATCGTGTTGTAAGCAGAGCTGGAGAATGTGCCATTCGCGTTATTGGGTGCAGGAATATATTTCAACAGATTGGTTGCGGGCGCGGACCATGCGCTCTGTGGAATCACGGCTCCCGGAAGAACACAGGGATTGAGGCCTGTGCTGGTGCACCCCGGCGTGTAGTAATTCTCCCCAGCGGAGACTGTATAACCCAGCTTCGTCGAAAGCAGTCCAGCCCAATACGATCCGCTCACAGTGGTGGGCACCGGGTTTCCGCTGGCGTCTACGGTCATGAACGAATTCGCCATGTCGATCAGATTGCCGGTCTGATCCTGGGCCGAGGGTAGTGAAATCTGCGGCGTATCAAATCCCTCGGTCGATCGCGTCCCCTGATAATCGCCGAAAAAGAAGATGCTGTTCTTTCGGATCGGGCCGCCGAACGTCCCGCCGAACTGGTTCTGATTGAATGCCCCGCGCGTGGGAGAAAAATAGTTACGGGCGTCGAAATTCGTGTTGCGCAAGAATTCGAACCCGCTGCCGTGAAATCCGTTGGTGCCCGATTTCGTGACTACGTTGATCTGGCCGCCGCTGAACTCACCGTATTCCGCGTCAAAGTTATTGGTGATGATTCGGAATTCACTAATGGCATCGAGGTTGGGAACAATCGCGGCCCCCATGTTCACGTCCTCTTCCACGTCGCTCCCGTTGACGATAAAGCTGTTGGCAAATTCCCGTTGGCCATTGATCGAGATGGTGCCGGGGTTCAAATCTCCGGAGGGAGAGAGCGCACTTGCACCGACGTCCTGCACGGTATCGGAGGTGATGGTCGTGACGGGCGCGACTCCGGCCTGAAGGGAGAGCAACTCCGTAAAACTGCGTCCGTTCAGGGGAACCGCAGTCATCCTCGCGCCGCTGATCACCTCACCCATCTGCGTGCTCGTGGTTTCGACCTGGAGCTGGTCCTCCACTACCGTAATCGCGTCGGATGTCCCTCCGACATTGAGAACCGCGTCCACCGTCACGGCGCTGTTCGCATCGATAGTGACGCCGGTTCGGCGGTAGGGCTTGAAGCCGTTCTTTTCGATCGCGATGTCGTAGCGTCCAACGTTGAGTTGAGGAAAAGAATAGAAACCGCTTCCGTTCGTCGTGAGCGTCGCATGAACTCCGGTGTCGATGTTGGTTGCGCTCACGTTTGCGTTCGAAACCACCGCTCCGCTGGCGTCCTTCACCGTTCCGGATACGCTCCCCCCGATTCCGGCCCACGAATTGATGGCAACGAGCGTGAAAAGGGCGAGGCTCCAGCCTCGAGCATGGAAAGAAGGTCTGAGATTAGTCCAGTGCTTCGTCTTTGAACCCGGTTCTAAGATCTGCACGAATCTGCTCCGTTTGCCCTATGAATTAGTTGCGACTTAGTCGCATATAAATTAGAAAAATAAAACGCCTAATTTGAGTTTTTTCGGCACCGTCGGCAAACTCCGCCGACTTCGAGCCGCACCACTCGGATCTGAAAACCGCTTTGCGCCGCCATCTCCGCCTTCAGTTTCTCGAACGAAGAACTCACGTATTCCATGATCGCGCCACACCGGAAACAAGCCATGTGGCAATGATCGCGACTCGTCTTGGCCTCGTAATAGTGCTTCTCGCCCTGGATGTGCATCAGGTCCAGTTCGTCGATCAACCCGTGGCCTTTGAGCAACGCGATCGTTCGATAGACGGTGGCGCGATCGATTTCCGCATCCCGCTTCCTGGCCATCTCCAGCAACCCAGCGGCATCGAGGTGGCGCGGCGAATCCTGAATGATGTCTACTAGCAGGCGCCGTTGCGCGGTAATCCGCACTCCCCGGGCCGCCAGCTGTTTCATCAGCGAGGGACGCGTAATCGCAGTGTCGTTGTTCGATCTTCCTAATTGCGACTCAGTCGCAACTACTGCGGTAGCTCGCATCGCGTTTCCCTTCTCTTGATTTTGCAACTAAGCGTTCGGTTTGAAGCTACGCGGAAACTGTATTCAACTTCATTCGCTTGGCACTGTCAAGAGCCACTTCCCGAATTCTGCCTGAGTCCAATCGAACTGCGCGAAATCGCCGTCGAACGGCAAAAGTTCCGCTTGGCTGGATTTTTCGCGGGCACCGGTGCGGATACTTTCGGAGAATCGGGATAGGGGGAACGGTCACCCGTCCTCCCCTCCCACACCACCGTACATGCGGGTCCGCATACGGCGGTTCGGCGGATTAAGCGAGGACCGTACGACCAGGGGCGGAAGCCCGAGCTGGGCAAAGTAAGCATTCGGCAGAGCGATGGTCAGGGCGGGCGAGTGCGCGAGCCGCCACGGACCGTGAGGGCTCCCGGCCGTTTTCGCCGCGAGGTCCTTACTGACGCCCCGTTTGCGCAGCTCGCGGAACCTTGTCCGTCCACGCTTCCATTGCTTCCACACCACCGACCGAAGTCGGCGGCGTAACCACGTCTCAAGACGTTCCAGCACCGAGGGCGTTTGACAGTCGCCGAAGTACCCGAGCCAGCCACGGAGATAGGTCGCCAGTTCCTTGACCATCGGCCGCAAGCTGATGCCGCGGGTTCTCCGCGTCTGCTCCCGAATCCGCTCCTTGAAGCGAGCGATAGCCTTGGGGGCGATGCGCCGCCTCGGTTCTCGTTCCCCCGTGAAGCTGAATCCGAGAAACTTCCTTTGCCCCGGTCGAGCGACGGCGCTCTTCGCCTGGTTGACCTTGAGCTTGAGACGGTGCGTGATGAAGCGAGTAACGCTCTCCATCACTCGTTGTCCCGCTCGTTCGCTGCTGACGTAGATGTTACAGTCGTCGGCATAGCGGACGAAGCAGTGACCGCGCCGCTCTAACTCCCGGTCCAGTTCGTCCAGCACCAGGTTGGAAAGTAGTGGTGAAAGCGGACCGCCTTGAGGCGTTCCCTCATCCACCGCACTCACCAACCCATCCTCCATCACTCCGGCCTCCAGAAACGCTCGAATCAATTTGAGCATTCGCTTGTCGGCCACGCGCTCGGCCACCGCCGCCATCAGGCGGTCGTGGTTTACTCGATCGAAAAATTTCTCCAAGTCGAGATCCACCACCCAGCGGTACCCTTCGGCGATATACTGCTGCGCCTTGTGCACCGCTTGCTTCGCACTGCGCCCCGGTCGGAAACCGTGGCTATGTTCGGAGAACGTCGGGTCCCAGCGCTTCTGCAGAACCTGCAGCACCGCCTGCTGAATAAAGCGATCCAGCACGCAAGGAATGCCTAGCTTGCGCATTCCACTGCCATCCGGCTTCGGGATTTCCACCCGTCTTACCGGCTGCGGTTGATAAGTTCCGCTTCGTAGCTGTTCCCCGATTTCCAGCCCATGCTGCTTCAGGTAGGCCGGTAATTCGTCGACGGTCATCCCGTCTACTCCCGGACTCCCTTTATTCGCCTTGACTCGTTGTAATGCCTGCTTGCAGTTTTCCAGCTCGCAGACTTCTTCCATCAGTCGTTCGGTTCCGGCCAGGCTTTCAGACTTGCGCTTCGCCACCAGCGTTTCGGTCCCTTTCGCGGCGGGCTTCGGAGCATCACTCCTACTTTCCACCGGAAAGGCCAGCACCCCTTGTTCGGGTCGGTTTTTCCGCCGCTGTCCGCTCATGAGTCGCGCCGCTTACTTGCCCTTTCCTTTATTCCCCTTGCGGAGTACCGTTCGGGCCTTCGATCATCGTTCCCGGCTTGGCCTATCTTGTTTGCTCCGCCTTTCGGCTTTGGAGTGCCTCAATAGCTTCGCCGACTGCATGACCTACTACGCCCTTTGCTGACTTCTGCGACACGATCGGGATGAATCGCTTTCACCCTCAGTCACGATTTCGTGACGTGCCGCAGACCTCCCGAGGTAAGTTCGACCGCCTTCGACACGCAACCGCCGGATCTACCACCAGTGCGCTTGATGGATATGGGCTTCGCAATCATTGGCTCGCTCGCCCGCCACCGTAGGCCTCATATCCGGTTCTTGTTCATCGGCTCGCGTCTTTGCTCCACGCTTCTTTCAGGCCCCGCCTCACGGCGGGTGTTATTTCACCCTTGCGCTTCGCTATGACTTCACCTCCATCAGGTTGTCAAAGGGACTTTCACCCTCAAGCTGTCGAACATGCTCGGCACACCAAACAAAAAGGCCGCTCTTTCGAGCGGCCTCTAAGAACTGAGGATTGAAAACTAGGACGCCTAGGACCTAATCTCCCGCCACCGGCTCGCCCACCGGCGCAGTCGTTTTCGCGCCGCCGTTGCTATTGGCGGGAGCGATCGCTGCCGTGATGGCGCCGAGCGGAATGAATCCGCCTTCCGACGTTGCCGGCTTCTCTTTCAGAACTACTTCGCGATAGAGCTGCGCCATGCGCGCGTCGTAGGCCGCATCGTTCTTGACCTTGTTGTCCGTCGCCTTGGTGTCGCGAGCGCGTTTCTTCTCTTCGCGAGCTGTCTTGGCGATCCCCAGCTTGTCGAGATCGTGCTGCACTTCGTGAGTAACGATCTCTTCCCGCAGGTAGAGCGCGTGCTCCTTGTCTTCCATGTTGACTTTCTTGCCGCCGGCAAAGATCTCGTGGCGTCCATGCTCCTCGTACCACTTGGTGAGCGTGGAAGTCATGTGCATTTTCTCAATAATGTTGCGCCAGCCCACGCCCGTGTTGTAAGCGCAGAAGCTGATCTCGCCTTCCTGCGTGGCATAAGGAATGATGCACTGCTCGGTGCGCCGGAAGTCGTAGTTAAACAGATCCTGGAACCACATCCCGGCGATGAACAGGAAGTTCCAGCGATCCTGACGGCGCTTCATGACATCGTCGATGGTTCGATCCGGACCAACCTTGCCGTAATTCTTGCCGGTAGCATTGAAGTTCTTATCGAATTTCTTGAGCAGGTCCATCATCTTGAAGTGTGTCGGCGACTGGAACGGGTCGTAGTTCTTCATCAGGCAAAGCGCCATGCCAAACGCCGTCCAGAACTTCGAACGAGCTGCGTCGTTGACCTTGGCAATGTCTTTCGCCAGCTGATCGCCTTTAAGGAAAGCGGTAACCGGCACAGCTTCCTTGGTCTCCTTGTCGATCATCATCGCCATCCCCGTTCCGCAGTTGGGATGGCATCCGCAAGAGAGCTGGCCCCAATCGTTGTTCGTATCCTGGGAGTGCAGGACATCGGCCCAGTCCGAGAAAGTGCTCATGAAGCTGATGGGGAACCAATCGCGCGTGGGTTCGCCGAAGCCGGTTTGATTTTTTACATCGTGGGCGAGGTGCGCCAGCGTGTAGCGCTGCGCTGTGCGGCGATCGTCGGTGATGGCCTCGTCGCGTCCGGTGAATGAGACCGGCTGAAAACTGAGGAAGCCGATCTTCTTCGGATTGTCGAGCGCGAACTGAATGATGCGTCCTACCTGCTCGTTGTTGATACCGTTGATGATCGTCACTACAGGAACGATTTCGCAGCCAGCGCGATGCAGATTGTCGATGGCCTTCAATTTCACATCAAACAGGTTGCCCACCGCGCGGTGATCGTTGGCGGCGTTGCCGATTCCGTCAAACTGCAGGTAGGCGTAACGCATTCCGGCTTCGACCGCCTGCTGCGCGAATTCAAAACTCTTGGCGAACTCGATGCCGTTGGTTGCGGCCTGCACGCTGTTGTATCCGACTTTGCGGGCGTAACGCACCGCATCGAGGAAGTACGGCGAAAGTGTGGGCTCACCGCCGGAGAACTGCACCGACATCTGGCGCCGCGGCTTAATGGTGATGGCATTATCGAGCACGGTCTTGATTTCTTCCCACGTCAGTTCGTGGACATAGCCGACCTGATTCGCGTCCATAAAGCAGGGATCGCACATCATGTTGCAGCGGTTCGTAAGGTCAACCGTCAGCACCGAGCCGCGGCCGTACTTCACGGTAGACGAACCGTGGTGATGCAGCTTCTCGTCGTTGTGGGCCTTGATGTCGCGGCCGGGGAAAACGTCTTCGAGGTGTTGCGAGAAGGCGGTGTCGATCGACATCAGGTCTTCGAAGTGACCGTGCTTGACACAGTCTTTGACCATCCAGATTTTGCCGTCACGTTCGACGATCTGGGCCTTGATCTCGCCAACTTTTTCGTCCATCAGGACGTCGACGGGGAGGTGACCGTCGAGAATCTGTTGCCGAATTTCAGGCACGCACTTGGGACAGAGCGAATCGGTCGAGCGCGGCCAGCCGAGCGGCGGCTTCGACTTTTCCCAGGACTTGAGCAGCGGCTTATCAGACCACTTCGGGGTCGGAGACGCATTCGGAGCAACCCGGTTAAGGCGTTCAAACACCGCCCATACTCCCGTGGCGGCCACCGTCACCGCTTTCTCGACGTACTTGATCGGCTTGTGCATTCTGCTCTCGCTTTCCTGATTCCTGGACTTAACTAGAACAACTCTCCCTGCGGTCCCGCGAGCGGGACCCGTGTAAGAACTTCCACAAAGAAACCTACCAACAGTGATAACAGATGTTTCGATGCGTGGAGTTGGTCAGGTTGATGCTATTGAATCTGTGACGTTTAGGCACGCAGAACCCAATGAAGGGGAGAAAATCGGGGTTAAGCGGGGATTTCGGGCATTTTATGGGCGTAAGTCATTGAAAATGCAGGAGCAGCTTCTCTCCTCCCCCGCCTATTTCTCGCTGGTCTCAAGCAGAGGATCTGCCGCCGCCTCAGCCTCAAGTCTTAGATCGGACATGTCCAATTGTAAGTTACCAGGATTGGTGGCGTACGCCAGCCCGGTCTCCATGTCGAGGACGCCGGTTCGAATCAGCCTTTCAATGTCGCCGTCAAAACTCTGCATGCCCTCTTGTTCACCCACCCGCATGGCATCGAGTAAGCTCTTGCCGTCGGTCTCGCCTTTTTCAACGTACTCACGCGTGCGCAGCGTGGACTTCAAAATTTCGATGACGGCGACCCGCCCAGCGCCATCCTTACGAGGAACCAGGCGCTGCGAAATGATGTAGCGAAAGCTCTTCGCCAGGCGATTGCGCAGGGTGTGCTGTTCGGACATGGGGAAAGCTCCGACGATTCTCTCGACCGTCTTCGAAGCGTCGATGGTGTGCAGCGTAGAAAGGACCAAGTGACCGGTTTCGGCCGCTTCCATCGCAATTTCAATGGTTTCCTTGTCGCGCATCTCGCCTACCAGAATTACCTTCGGAGCCTGCCGCAATGCCGCCCTCAAGGCCAGCGCGAAACTGGGCGTGTCGCTGTGCAATTCCCGTTGATTCACAATGCAGTTCTTATGCGGATGCAGGAATTCGATCAGGTCCTCGATGGTGAGCACGTGATAGCACTGCTCTTTATTGATCTTGTCGATGATCGCCGCCAGGGTCGACGATTTGCCGGAGCCGGTCGGGCCGGTCACCAACACGATGCCGTTACGCAGACCGACGATCTTCATCAATTCAGCGGGCAGGTTCAAGGATTCGAACGAAGGCACGTTCGCAGGAATTACCCGCATGACCACGGCACAGGTGCCGCGCTGCATGAAAACGTTGACGCGAAAGCGATGCGCTCCGGGCAGGCTGTAGGACACATCGCAGGATCCGCGTTCTTTCAGGTTTTCGATGGCCTGCTGGCTATTCCCAATTAGATCGGAGGCGATTCGCCGAGTGTCGTCACTGGTCAGGTTGCGGGCGATTCCGACGGGGGATAGTTTTCCTCCAATTTCTACCAGCGGTGGCTTGCCCGGCGAGAAGAAGAGGTCGCTGATCTTTGGCGAGGCCTTCAGCATCGCTGCCAGCAGCGCCGGCGTCGAAAATGGCGCTGGGGCGGGAGCGACGCCGGTTGCCGCGCCAGTGGCTGCCGAGGGAGCGCTCGCTTGGGAAGCAGGGGAAGCTATCTGCGGTGCAACGTTCGTAGGAGAAGACATAGAGGCGGTGACGTCCTTCAAGTAGGAATTATTAAGACGCTCAGATCTGGTTCCCCGAGAGATTCGGTGCGGTTAGTGCTTGGGTTTAGAGTACACACCGAGTCAGTGGGTCAGGAAGGTTACGGAAGACATCCGGCCAAGAGATTGCGGACGAGGTTTATCGCGATTGTCTAATTTCGACGGTGACGGGAGTACCCGTCGCCGCCGCATCTTCTGTCATATATGCAGCGAACTAGAGAGTTATCCGGGACCGCCCGCCAAGTCGCCCGCTGCGAAGACATAGGTGGTCGTCTTATCGAGTTTGATAGTGGAACGCTTGGAATTAAGAGTAACGGCACCGTCGCTATTGCGCGTGGAGTCTACGTCCTTCATCGGGACACGATGTTTCGAGGAGTCTGACGCGGCAGCTTGCCGGGGCGGGAAGGTGTCTTTGTCAATGCCTCTATCAGGCCCGGGCGATGGCGGTGAATTCGGGCTGTGCTGGCCGGGGTAACCGCCGACGCCAATTGGAGCTTCAGGGTCGTGGGAAGCATCCGGCACGTTGGAAGAAATATCATGACTCCTCGTCGGCAGCGGCGTCGCCGGGTAATACCACGCGGTTAGATAAACCTTAGGCGCGAGTGAGAGCGTCATGGGCGCTGACCTGTTTTTCCATTGCACGGAGTCCATGCGAATGGCCAGGCGGGAGGGGTCGGCTGCCGACTTCGCCACCGACTCGGTAACTTCGCCGGAGAACACGGCGCCCTGCGGAACCACTACGCCGTTCACCAGGGTGGCGACCGCGAGTTTAGCTTCGACCTTGGTCCCAACGGGGGTGGTACCCGCCACCACTTTTTGCCGCATGAATACGGGAAACTCGAGTCCTGGCGCGGAATTGGGCGCTGCAGGCTTGGTTGGATTTGGCGCGGTTTGACTGCGCGCGGGTTGGATGAGCAAGGTGGCCGAGGCGAAAATAACGGCTAACACAGCGTGCAGAACGTTGCCTTCACAAAACCCATTGAGACAGCGCTTTGGAGCGCAGTGAGGCATGTGTGAGCGAGCAACCGGACTGACTTGATTGTACTCGTCCGGTGATGCGGGATGGTGCTAGGGGCGAAGGCTGCCTATTTCAGGCCTCGGCAGCGGTGGTCTTGTCCAACAACGCGAGCATTCGGAGCGCGTTCGCGATTCGATCCAGTTCACCTCGCTCCTCGGGCTGTTGTGGGTCAAGGTGCCGCAAACGCTCCGCGAGATCCCGTCGTGCAGACTGCACTCGAACAGAAACTTGTTGGCGGTCCGGCTCAAGAATTGCGGCCTGGTAAACATCGTGCCAGGAGCGATGCATCAACCGCGCGGACATAAGAATCACCACTTCTGAAGGACTTGTACTAAGGACCTAACCTAGATACCGCAACAATATTTCGAGGGCTCGAAGCAGGCAATACGGTAGATCCTGTACTCACTGAGAAGACAGGACCGGTTCTATCCACGGGACAGTGCTCTCTATCCGTTGGATGATGCGCCCGCAGCCAGCACATCTACCGCGTAGAGCGCGCCTTCCGGGGTTTCTTCGTGCTTGAAGTAGGCGAAGACATCGCGGCCGGCGGCGAGATGCTCTCGCATACGCGCGGTCATCTTTTGGCGCTCTTCGGCGCTGTACATCGGTTTGCGGTAGCGGTAGTAGACGTAGTTGGCGGTGACGACGTCGGGAGTGTCGCGTTCTTCAGTCTCGGCTACGCAGAGAGCGATGTTGCGTTCGCGGAGTGTTTGCCAGGTGGCATCGGTGAACCAGGACTCGTGGCGGAATTCAAATGCCGCGCGTACGGTTCGCGGCAAGTTTTTCAGAAATTCGGATAGCACGGCCTGGTCCGCTTTGAAATTCGGCGGCAGTTGAAAGAGCAGCGGGCCGAGGCGTCCGGCGCGCTCCAGAGCTTCGAGCGTGCCGAGAAAGCGTTGCAGGAATTCTTCCGCGCTCTTTAGGCGTTTGATGTGGGTAAGCACCTGGTGCGCCTTGATAGTGAAGCGGAAATGCTCGGGCGTTTCCGCGATCCAGTTCTGGACGGTCGTCTCTTTGACCAGTTGGCGGAAGGTGTAGTTGACTTCCACGGCGTTCAGTTTGGACGCGTAGAAGTTAAGAAATTTCTTCTGCGCCAGCTTCTCGGGATAGAAAGCGGGCTTCCACGTTGGATACGCCCATCCGGAAGTGCCGACGTAAAGCTGCGCCATATGAGCCGGGATTATAACTTGCGACGCTTAACGACAGCTCACTTCCCTTTCGTCTTCGTCGCTTTCTTCTTCATTGCTTTCTTTTTGGGACGCGGCCGCGCTTTGGCCTCGGCGGCGATACTGATGCTTTCGCCTGCCTCCTTATTCGATTCCGTTTCCGTTGCAGCTAGTCCTGCCAACTGCGGCAGTTGTTGCTTCAGTTTCTGCACCGGTTCAAACAGGTCGCCCATTTTCTCTACTCGTGCGAGAACGTCTTTTGCTTCGAACACCAGTCGCGCCGCGTCTTTTTTCTTCAACGCATGCTCGACTTCGCCCCAGGTGACTGGCGTCGAGACCGTGGGATGCTCGCGCGCGCGCAGGGAGTAAACCGAAATCGTCGTCTTGTGTTCGTCGTTCTGGCTCCAGTCCACGAAGACCTTGTTGGCGCGAACAGCCTTTTTCATGTCCGAGACGACCAGTTCGGGATGCTCCTGCTCCAGCAAACGCGCGATCGCGTGGGCGAATGATTTTGTCTGCTCATAGCTGGTTCTTGTGTTGAGCGGTATGTAAACCTGCATGCCCTTGGAACCTGAGGTTTTCGGAAAACTCTTTAGCCCGAAGTGATCGAAAATCTCACGCACCCAGAGGCCGACCTGGGCACATTGCACGATGTTCGCCGGAGGGCCGGGGTCGAGATCAAAGACGATCATTGTGGGCAGAGTGATGTCGGTCGCTCGAGAGAGCGATGGGTGCAGTTCGATCGACGCCAGGTTCGCGATCCAGACCAGCGTGGGCAAATCGTTGGCCAGAAGGAAATTGATGGTGCGGTGGTTGCTCTCGCTCCAGACGGGAGCGGTCTTCACCCAGTCGGGCCGGTGCATGGGCGCGTTCTTTTCGAAGAAATATTCGTGATCCACGCCTTCGGGATAGCGCTTCATGGTTAGCGCCCGTCCGGCGAGATGCGGCACCAGCACGGGCGCGATTCGGACGTAGAAATCCACGACCTGACCTTTGGTGAAACCGGCAGCGGGATAGAGGACCTTGTCGAGATTTGTGAGCTTGAGCTTGCGGCCCTCGACGTCGACGATAGTGGGAGCGGACATGGACGTTACGATCCAGAGCTACAAAAGGCTTTCAGTATAGTTGCTCGCGGCCTTGAAAGGGATGGTTGCTTTGGTCTAGTGTGTCTGGTTGGAGACTCGCGGTGGGCACGTCCGCGGGGAAGCGTAACAACTCGAGGCGAACATGCGAACTCGTATTCTCTGCATTTTTTCTTTGCTGCTGGCTGCTGTAGTCTGCTCGGCGCAGACTGGCTCTTCTTCCGTTCCGAAAGAAATCCCCGCCTTCGACATCGACGCCATCGATAAGACCGCCGATCCCTGTGTGGACTTTTATCAATACTCCTGTGGAACCTGGATGAAGAACAATCCCGTTCCTCCGGACAAGGCGCGGTGGGGGCGATTCGACGCGCTCGCCGACCACAACCTTTACATCTTGCGCGACATATTGACCGAGGCGCAGGCTCCGTGGAAGCACTCCGCGGCGGAAACCATGGTGGGCGCTTACTACGCCTCGTGCATGGACGAGAGCGCGATCGAGAAAAAAGGGACAGCTGCGCTGACGCCGACACTGGAGCGGATTAATGGCATCAAGACGAAAGGCGATCTGATCGTGCAGATTGCAACGATGCACCGCGATGCGACGCCGGCGCTGTTTGCTTTCTACCCGCAGCCCGACATGCACGATTCGACCGAAACGATTGCATCCATCGATCAAGGCGGGATCACGCTGCCGGATCGCGACTACTACATAAAGGATGATCCGAAGTCGGTAGAGACGCGGCAGAAGTATGTAGAGCACGTGCAGAAAATGTTCGTACTCGCAGGGGACAGTCCGGAAGCGGCGGCGGCTGAGGCCAAGACGGTGTTAACCGTGGAGACCGGGCTGGCGCAAGCGTCGATGGACCGCACGGCTCGGCGCGATCCCAAGACTCGCGACCATAAGATGACTGTCGCGGAAATCGCGGCTGTTGCTCCGAATTTCGATCTTACCGTTTACTTTGCCGATAATGGCTCACCCAAGTTCGCTTCGCTCAACGTTGACAACCCTGATTTCTTCAAGCAGGTCAGTGAGCAACTCAATGCAGTGCCTCTCGACGACTGGAAGACTTACCTTCGCTGGAAAACGATCAACGCCTACGCTACCGGGTTGCCTAAAGCGTTCGTTGATGAGGATTTTAATTTCAATGGCAAATACATGTCGGGACAGCAAGAGATCGAACCGCGCTGGAAGCGTTGCGTGAAATCGACCGACTTCAGGCTGGGGATGGCACTTGGCCAGCTTTATGTTGATCGCACTTTCGGCGCCGAAGGCAAGGAACGCACCTTGAAGATGGTGCAAGGCATCGAGACTGCCATGCGTCAGGACATTGGCCAGCTGACGTGGATGTCAGACACGACCAAGAAGAAGGCTTATGAAAAACTTGACACTATCGTCAACAATATCGGCTATCCCGATAAGTGGCGCGACTATAGCAGCGTGGTGATCAAGTCCGACGATTACGCCGGCAACGTGGAGCGCGCCGGCGCGTTCGAGGTGCAGCGAGCGTACAAGAAGATTGATCAGCCTACCGATCGCAAGGATTGGGGCATGACTCCGCCGACGGTCAATGCTTACTACCGGCCTTCGATGAACGATATCAACTTTCCTGCCGGCATTTTGCAACCTCCGTTTTACGGCAAGCTGATGGATGACGCGGTGAATTATGGCGGCATCGGCGTGGTCATCGGACACGAACTCACGCACGGCTTCGATGACCAGGGGCGCAAGTACGATGCGGAGGGCAACTTCCGCGATTGGTGGACGGCAGGCGACGGTAAAGAATTTGAAGAGCGCGTCGATTGCACGGCTAAAGAGTATTCGAGCTTTGTCTCGGTGAAGGACGATAAGGGTGAAGTCAAGCTCAACGGCAAATTGACACTGGGTGAAAATACTGCCGACAACGGTGGGCTCAAGCTGGCGTATATGGCGCTGATGTCTATGATCGGCAACACGCCGGTGAAACCGATCGATGGATATACAGCACAGCAACGGTTCTTCCTGGCGTATGGGCAGATCTGGTGCCAGAACGTGACCGATCAGGAAGCTCGGAAGCGCGTGCTGACGGATCCGCATTCTCCGGGGCGCTGGCGTGTGAATGGCGCGGTGCAGAACTCGGCTGCCTTCCAGCAGGCGTTTGGATGCAAGGCGGGACAACCCATGGTCGCTGAGAACGCGTGCAGAGTTTGGTAGAGGCGTCGCACATCAAAATCGGAGAAGCCTCGTTTGACAACCTTCCCTGCCTCCACGTAACGTCGAATTTTTGGTGTTACATCGTGGAGGCAGGATGAAGTCCCGCTTAATTTCTATACAGACAATTGTTGTCTGTTTCGTTTTGTGTTCCTTCGCTCTCGCGCAGGATCTGGCTTCTTTCGAAAAGCGCACTACCGTGAAGAAGCTTGCCAACGGGCTCACCATCATTATCTGCGAGCGTCCCGAGGCTCCGGTGTTTTCGTTCTTCACGCACGTGGATGCGGGCTCGGTGCAGGATCCCATGGGGAAGACGGGCCTCGCGCACATGTTCGAGCACATGGCTTTTAAGGGAACGGACACGATTGGCACGCGCGACTATGCCGGAGAGAAAGTTGCGCTGGCGCAAGTCGAAGTAGCCTACGCCGCGTACATTGCCGAGCGCGACAAGCCGGTGGACCGCGACGAAGCCAAGCTCAAACAACTTGAACAAGCCTGGAAGGACGCGACTGCGGCGGCCGATAAGTTCTCCGCGCCTTATACCAACGAGTTTGGCAAGATCGTCGAAAGTGAAGGCGGCGAGGGGATGAACGCCTTCACTGATCTCGATGAAACCGGTTATCACTACTCGTTTCCGATCAACCGGCTGGAATTGTGGGCCTATCTGGAGTCGGAGCGCTTTCTGCATCCGGTGATGCGGCAATTCTACAAAGAGCGCAACGTCGTGATCGAAGAACGGCGCATGAGTGTCGACAGTAATCCTTTTGGACGACTGCTTGAGCAATTCACCGAAGAGGCGTTCGCGGCTCATCCTTATCACCGGCCAACCATCGGCTGGATCTCGGACTTGAATTCTTTTTCGGCGACCGATGCGCAGAATTTCTTCGATAAGTATTACGTGCCGTCGAACATGGTGGTCACTGTGGTGGGAGATATAAAAGCTTCAGAAGCGATGCCGATTCTTGAGAAATATTTCTCGCGGATTCCGGCGCGTCCGAAGCCAGACACGGCGACGACCACCGAGCCGCCGCAGAATTCTGAACGGACGGTCGTGCTGCATGAGCAGTCGCAGCCTGTCTATCTCGAAGGCTATCACCGCCCCGACTACCGTAGTCCGGATGATCAGGTGTACGACGCGATCGCCGACCTGATGTCGAGTGGACGCACGTCACGCCTTTATCGGGCGCTGGTCCGCGACAAACAGATTGCGTCGGATGCGGAGGGATTTACCGGGTATCCGGGGAATAAATATCCGCAGTTGTTTGCGTTTTATGCCTCGCCGATCCCGGGGCACACTCCGAAGGAAGTGGGGGATGCGATTCATGTGGAGATTGAACGGCTGAAGAAAGAAGACATTTCGGATGAAGAACTGAAGATGATCAAGACGCGGGCCAAGGCCAACCTGATCCGCTCT
This sequence comes from uncultured Acidobacteriaceae bacterium, assembly GCA_963755765.1. Classification (GTDB taxonomy): domain Bacteria; phylum Acidobacteriota; class Terriglobia; order Terriglobales; family Acidobacteriaceae; genus Acidiflorens. The sequence goes on along the minus strand of CAVWKZ010000013.1, from coordinate 177,666 downwards.
CTGGGGTCGAACGAAGGACTGGCGTTTGCGCTGGGACTGAATCAGGCGCGCTATGACGACTGGCGGGAACTGTTCCGCTCAGTTGATCGAATCGAAAAAGTCAGCAAGGCGGATATACGGCGGGTCGCGAACCAGACCTTCACACCCGACAACCGGACGGTAGGGATTATCGAGTTTAGCGGTGGACCTCCTGGGATGGAGGCGGCTCCGCAGGGAGGTGGACTGTGAAGCGCGCCCGCACGGCCCCTAAAGGGGCGACTGATTTTCGCCGACTGGCGGTATCGCTGAAGCGATACCCTGATACGAAACCGTTGATCGGCTTTGCGATAGTGTTCCTTCTCCTTGGTTTCTTCAGCGGAGGCGTGCGCTCGTGGGCGCAAACGCAGACACCTTCTCAACAGCCGTGGAAGCAGATTCCGATTGGCAAGCTGCCAGAGTTTCATCCGCCGCAGCCGAAGCGGATCGAGTTCCCGAATGGCATGGTGGTTTTCCTTCAGGAAGACCACGAGTTGCCGACCATCGAAGGCACGGCTCGGATTCGCGGCGGCGAGCTCTTGGTCCCGGCTAAGAAGACGGGGCTGATGGACGTTTACGGCGAAGTGTGGCGCACCGGCGGAACGAAATCCAAGACCGGCGACGAACTTGACGACTATCTGGAGCAGCGCGCTGCCAAAGTTGAAACCGGCGGAGGCGACGACTCGACTTCCGTGAGCTGGTCGTGTCTGAAAGAAGATTTCGACGATGTGTTTCGCGTGTTCGAAGATGTGCTGAAGAATCCGGAGTTCCGCTCGGAGAAGATTGAAATTGCGCAGAAGGGGATGTACGACGGCATCTCGCGGCGCAATGACGAGCCTTCACAGATCGCGGGACGGGAAGCAGAGAAGCTGGTGTATGGAGCGAACAATCCTTATGCGCGGGTCGCGGAATATGCGACGGTGGCGGCAATCACGCGTCAGGACCTGGTCGAGTGGCACGGCAAATATGTTCATCCCAACAACATCATTATGGGCGTAGTCGGTGATTTCGACTCGGCGAAGATGGAGGCTCGTCTGCGCGAGGCTTTTGCATCCTGGCCGAAGGGTCCGGCGGCGAATGATCCGGAGATCAAGCTCGATCCCGCGAAGCCGGGATATTACCAAGTTGATAAAACCGACGTGAATCAGAGCAACATTCAGATGGTGGCGCTGGGGATAACTCGGAAGAATCCCGATTACTTCGCGGTGTCGGTGTTTAACGAGGCTTTCGGCGGAGGATTTTCGTCACGCCTGTTTGGCGACATTCGCACCACCAAGGGACTCGCTTACGCGGTCGGTGGAGGGGTGGGATCGGATTGGGATCATCGTGGGATGTTGCGGCTGATGGTCAGCACCAAGAGCAAGACCACAATCGAATCCATTCAGGCGCTTGATGAGGAGATCGCCGACCTTCCCAAGCGTCCCATCAGCGATGAGGAAATCAAGCGGGCCAAGGACTCGATTCTGAATTCTTTCGTTTTCCGTTTCGATTCGCCGGAGAAAGTATTGCGGGAAAAGATGGCTTACGAGTTTCATGGCTATCCGCTGGACTTCATGGAGAAATTTCAGAAAGGGATCGAAGCGGTCACCAAAGAAGATGTGGCGCGGGTGGCGGCGAAATACATCCACCGCGAACAGATGGCGGTGCTGGTGGTCGGCAACGTCGGCGACTTCGACAAGCCTTTGTCGTCGCTTGGGCCGGTGACGAAGTTGGATATTACGATTCCGGCGCCGCCGCCGGGGCTGATGCCGGCGCAGGGGGATCATCCGTAGTCTGCGGGGGTAACCCCCCCCCATTCTTGTAAAGTATTCAAACTAAAGGAGATAAATCTAAAATATTTTCAGGAATAACGACTTAGCTGGTCTAAGCTCCTCCACAGCTCGTTTGAGACGATTTGGTCGGGAGAAAAAATAAAAATCCACCCATTAGAATCAATGATTTAGGCGGAAATTACTGCCAAATCTTTGAGTTCAAAAGAGTTATTCGCACGATATTTTGGAATCAAGGAGTTAGCTCTTGTGCGAGAAAGATTCCTGCCACTCCCAGCGGCTTCGCCCTTTTGACCTGCTCAAAAGGAAATCAAGCTAAGAACCAAAAAAGAAAGGTGCGGGCTTCGGCCCACACCTTTTGATCCAGATTCTTTGATCTATATAACTATTATATCAATTTCAACCGGGGTATCCCGACAGGTTTTCGAACTTTATTTTCCTAGCCTGTTCAATGACTTACTGGGAAAAGCGTGCAAACCTGGGCTTGACAACAAAATTCGGGAGAAATTGTGGTCGGAGCGAGTTTACCCGCTACTAAGAAATCGCTCGGATGTGAGCACCTTTATGGCTGAGACGCCGAGGCCGCTAGTTCTGCGACCCGTACTATAGTGCACTCTACTTGTTTGCCGGTGGTGCTCTTCAGCTTGCCCTTGTTGCCGCCGATCTCGTAGGTCATGTCGCTGCCCACAACGAAGTCTGTCGCTTTCAAGGACTTCTTTTCGTTGGTGCGGCAGGTGTACTGCTTGCCAGATGCCTCGAAGGAAAGATCGTACTGCTGATTTTTGTGGGTCTTCTTGTCGACGGTTCCCGTCGGCTGAAAATCTTTCAGCGTGGTGGTGCCTTCGATCTTCGATCCGGCCACTGCTGTGATCGCAATCGCGAACGTCGTTATGACCACTGCAACTAAATTTCGCTTACGCATGATCCCACCTCCGAGTCTGCCAACACGCTCGCCGGAACTACACGCTCCGAGTTGATTTCTATTTGTTTCCTATTTTGTAACTTCCGGGACGGCGGAGCGAGATTACGATAATGCTAGTCCTAATTGTGTGGCGGACAAGATCGAGAGGGGCGGATCAATGCGTTAAATTTCGGGTTGACAGCTTCGAGTCGCCAAGGTATCGTAGGCGAACAAATGGCGAATAGTCGCCGCGCCTATGACATCCCTGCCGTTGCTACCCGATGCCGAGTTCCGGTCAGATTCACAGCCGAAGCTGATCGGCATCGCTCGGATTGCGGCCGAGGGGGAGTCGCTTCGCGAGGGTCATAACGTTGAATATTTCACGCTTGGAACGCGTTCCCTGCTCAACCGCGTGGTGAGCGGCCGAAGTCTTCCCTTTACCTGGGCCATCAATCCTTATCGCGGATGCGAGTTTGCCTGCAAGTACTGCTATGCGCGCTACACCCATGAGTTTATGGAGCTGCGCGATGGGGTCGATTTCGAGCGAAAGATTTTCGTCAAGCAGCAGGTGGCGGAACTTCTGCGATCGGAACTGAAAAAGGTCAAACGCGGGGAGGAAATTGCGATTGGGACGGCGACGGACCCGTATCAGCCGGCGGAGCGGCGATTTGAGGTGACGCGCTCCATTCTTGAAGAGCTGGCAAAACACTCGGGACTGGAAATCGGAATTGTGACCAAATCGAACCTGGTCACTCGCGATGCGGAGATTCTGCGGCGCGTGGGCTTGCATAACCGCGTATTTGTGAATGTGACCGTGACCACGATGGATGCGGAACTGGCGCGCAAGCTGGAACCGCGGGCGCCGCGCCCTGATCTTCGGCTGGAAGCGGTGCGGCAGTTGAATCTTGCGGGGGTGGATGCGGGCGTGATCTGCGCTCCTGTGCTGCCGGAGATCACGGACCGTCCGCGCGACCTTGAGGCTCTGGTGAAAGCCGCCAGTGAAGCGGGCGCGAAGTTTATCTTTGCCAATCCGCTTTTTCTTAAGCCTTGTTCGGCGGCGGTGTTTTTGCCCTTTCTCGAAGAAAACTTCCCCAGCCTGGTCGAGCTTTACAGGACGCGTTACGCCGACCGCGCGTTTCTGCCAAAAGGATACGGCGAACGGCTTTCGCAGTTGATCAGGGCGCTGCGGCAAAAATACGGAATTGGAAACGAGCATTCGCGCGACAGCCGCAAAGCGCTTATGGAGATCCAACAGATGGAGTTGTTTTGAAGGGACTTGGGTGTACGCCGTTAACTTGATCTGCTTGCTTCTCACAAGCAAAGGCCGCGCCAGCCTATAATGTCAGTTCCGACAATGACCTCTCCCCCGCAGACTGCTCCGCCAAGTCCCCCAAGAAAAGGCACGGTACGCCAGTTCTGGCTTCGCGTAAGCGAAGGGCTGGCGATGAACCAGCTCTGGTCGCAGTTTGCGAAAGATGCGCGCTCCAGCTATCGGCTGTACTCGGCGGGGCTGGACCAAGAGCCGCAGCGGTCCGGCCTGGGGCGGGTCTGGCAAATGGCGAAGCTGCTGTTCTGGGCGATCCTGGAAAAGCTGACCCCGGCACGTCGCGTGCTGCTGCTGCTGGCGTTGATCCTTCTGTTCATCCCCTCGGCGAACGGGTCTTACACGGACCGAAGCGGACACGTCGAGGTCCTTGAGTTCGATGTCCACGTCTGGGGAGGATTGCTGCTCATACTGGTGCTGCTGCTGGAGCTGGCGGATCGGGTGGTGATGAAGCGCGACCTGGAAATCGCGAAGGACATTCAATCGTGGTTGTTGCCGGGCGCGCCATTGCAGATTCCGGGATATCAGATTGCTTATGCAACGCGTCCGGCAAACACGGTGGCGGGCGATTATTACGATGTGATTCTGCGGCCCGGCCGGGAGCCTAGCGAAAGCCGGATACTGTTTGTGGTGGCTGACGTGGCGGGAAAGAGTATTCCGGCGGCGATGCTGATGGCAACATTCCAGGCGAGTCTGCGGACGTTGTCAACCAGCGGCGTCGGGCTGGGCGAGTTGGTGGCTGGGGTAAATCGCTATGCGACATCCAGCAGCCAGGGCGGGGTTCGCTTCACCACTGCTTTTTTGGCGGAGTTGGATCCGGCGACCGGAGACGTGGCTTATGTCAATGCCGGGCATAATGTTCCGATTCTGCGCAAGAAATCGGGCGTGGTGGAACGGCTGGAGGCGGGCGGCATTCCGATGGGGATTTTTGCGGAGACGCTTTACCAGGTGGCGACTACGCGTCTGGAGAGTGGAGACTGGCTGGTGATTTTTACCGACGGCATTGTCGAGGCGGAGAATTCCAAGAGTGAGGAATATGGCGAACCGGATTTTATACGACTGATCGACCGCGAGTCGGCGTCTACTCCCGCGGAACTCCTGCGGAGCCTGCTGGTGGAGCTGGACCGCTTCGTGGGAAATACTCCGCAGCACGATGATATGACTTGCCTGCTGGTGAAGAGAAGCTGACGGGCAGGTTGTCAGTTGCCAGTTGCCAGTTGTCAGTCACTCGCGGGCATTAGCCCTGCAACCGAGAGCAGTTGTCCTGCTGCGCTTTGAGACTCGCTTAGATTCGTGGATAACTTCCGGGCTTGGGCGGCGGCCACGTCGGCTTCTGCAGATCGATCCGCACGGCGCAGGGCTTCTGCTAGTAAAAGAAAACTCACATCGCTGGGCTCGATCTTCACGGCGTGGGTTAGTTGGGTGACCGCAGCATCGGATTGTCCCTGACGCAGCGCCAGTATGGCGGAACCGACGAGGGCGGTTCCGTTCTCTGGACTCAGGAGTAACGCATTCTGATAACTCTCGGCGGCCTGGTCGTAATCGTGCAATTGCAAGTGCACCTGGCCGAGTTCGGTCCAGGCGGCGGCCTGAACCTTGGGATCGGCGGACGTGCGCAAAACGGAATTGCATTCCTCGATTGCTTCCTGGGGATGTCCGACGCGTTGTTCGTACAGGGCGAGTTCGAGGACCTGGGCTGGCGGATATTTATGGAGGGCGTTGGCCGCACGGAATTCGACCACTGCTTCGTCCGATCGTCCTTGCTTGGCTAGAGCGATGGCTAGATTGTCATGTGCCATGTAATTGCGCTGGGTGACGCTCAAGGTGTAGCGCCAGAGCGTTTCATCGTCGCGCCAGTAGCTGAGTTGGTGATAGGTGAGGCATCCGAGAACGAAGACGATTAGAACGGCGGTGGCGGCTAGCCACGCGGTTGGGATTCGAGGGCCAGTGGCCGGCGCGGGCTGGGACTCGGTGTTTGAACTTTGGGCGTTGTGAGCCCAGGAGTTTAATGTCCAGGCGTTTAAAGTCCAAATCAGCGCGACAAACAGACCGATGAAGGGGATGTAGGCGAAGCGGTCGGCCATGGCCTGCTCGCCGACGGTGACGATGCCGATCATCGGGACTAGAGTTCCGAGAAACCAGAACCAGCCAAACGCCAAATAACGGCGGTCGCGCGCGCGCAAAACGAGCGCGGAAATCAGGAGCAGCAGCGCCATCGCTGCCGCGACCTGCCAATGGGGCAGCGAATTCCCAGGATGTGGATACATGGGAGCGAGGCGCGACGGCCACAACATTTTGCCGATGTAGCGCACGTAGGAAACGAAGACATTATCCAAGCGGGACGATATCGGGACTTCCCCGGCGGTGCGGACCGCCGCTCCGGCGCGCTGCGCCATCACGGTGATGACTGAATCCGCTGCGGCAAGAATGAAGAGGGGTACCTTTTCCCAGACCAGAAAACCGAACGAGCGCGGAGCGGGTGCGGCTGGCGAGCCGGTTGCCGATGTCGCCGCCATGCGCTGCAGAGGCCAGTAATCCCAAAGCAGCAGGACAAAGGGCAGAGTGACGATCTGCGGCTTCGCCATCAGGCCCAGGGCAAACAAAACGACTACGCATCCGTAGAGAGATCGTCTGCCGCTGCGCGCATAGCGGTCGTAGGCATGAAGGGCGAGCAGGAAGAACAACATGCTGAGAACGTTTTTTCGCTCCGCGACCCAGGCCACCGATTCGACGTTGACCGGGTGCAGGGCGAACAACGCGCTCACGACCAGACTGGGCCAAGCGAGTCCGGTGGCCCGCCACAACAATAAAAACAGAAGCACGGCGTTAGCGGCGTGCAGCAAGAGATTGATGTAGTGGTGGCCGACCGGATTGAGGCGAAAGAGCTGGCAATCCAGGGCATGAGACAGCCATGTTAACGGGTGCCAGTATCCGGCGCGGAAGGTCGTAAAGGACCACTTCACGGTGTCCCAGGTGAGGCCGCTTTGAATCTGGGTATTTCTTAGGATGTATACGGAGTCGTCAAAATCGGTAAATCCGTTCCGAACGATGGGATTGTAGAACGCGAGGGTGACCGCGACCAGCAAGAGGCAGAAGATGACGACGCGCTTTTCGCCGGATGCTGACATGTTCATGTTGATGAGTAGAGGCGACTCCGTCGGCGGAAGGCTAGTTCTTCCTCAACCCACGCCGAACCCCCGCCAATGAACAATTTTAGCGATGTTAGATTAACGCTGACCGTTCGGCGACGCTTGTCGCCACTCCGAAGTAACAACTGCTTGGGCGGGAGTCAGCTCGGCATCAGCTCGCGGTACATCTGGTGGAAGGCGTGGACGCCTTTTTCCTGCTTCACGCTGTAGCGGCCGCTGAGGTAGCTGCGGGAGTGGAGATTTTTCTGAACGATCTCGCAGATACTCGCGTCCTCGACCTGAATCTCGTCGCTAAACGCTATGGCTTTGCTGGCGGCTTCACTTCCCAGATCTTTCTCAGGCACATACCATTCAAAAATTGCCAGGGTGCGCTCGGGGCCGAGCGGCAGGATGATATTGAGCGAGATGTTATCGGGATAGCAGTTGAGCATCCAGTTGGGAAAGACCCAGAAATAATCAGCGGTTTGATCAGCGCCGGATTGGGGGTAGAGGCGCGGGGCGGCGTCTCCAGACTGGGCGCCGCGGATCGGCGTCCACTGGCGAACGTACTGGGGATAGGGTTCGACGGTGTATCCGCTGTAGTTGATTTCGCGCTGGAGCGCGGGGTGGACGCTGGGGACGTGGTAGCCCTCGAGATAATTATCGATGTAGGTTTTCCAGTTGCAGTTCATCTCGTAGATGCGGCGTTCGGAAAACTTCATACTGCTGAAATCGAACTTCTCGGCCTGGGTGGGCAATTCTCCCAAGGACTCGCGGAGCGGCTCGGCCTCGGGATCGAGATTGACAAAGATCAGGTTGAACCACTCTTCGAGGCGGATCGGGACGAGGCCGAATTCCTGGGGATCGAAATCCTCGACGCCATCGAATTCGGGAGTGACGAGAAGAGCCCCGTCGAGGCGGTAGGTCCATCCGTGGTAGCTGCAGCGGAAGAGTTTGCGATTTCCGCAGCCGGAGGCGGGGTTGCCGGCGCGATGGCGGCAGACGTTATGAAAGCAGCGGAGGGCGCCGTCCTCGCCGCGCGCGATGAGGAGGGGCTCTCCGATGAGGTCGAAGGTAAAGTAGTCGCCAGGGTTCGCGGCCTGGTGAACGTGACCGACGAGCTGCCAGGTGGCGGCAAAGAGTTTGGTCTTCTCCGCGGCGAAAGTTTCCGGGCTAAAATAGAGCGCAGCGGGCAGAGTGGAAGCGCGAGCGATGTCGCGATCGGCATGTACTTGAAGGTTGGGCATGGCGCGGTGCGGCGAGGGTTATTCTACCGCCGAGACGCGGAGGACGCCGAGAAAAAGCGAGAGAATCTGAACCTTCGGCTGCGTGAACACGCGAACTCGCCGCTGAAAAAACGAGAACTGGACGAATTCGAGATGACGCCTGGGCTTGCGCTTGAACCTTCAGCCCCGGATGCGGTTTTTCCTGATGCTTGCGGAGCAGCCAGGCGTTGAACGGTGGAAATTGGACGCAAGAAAAGCGAAGGCGAGCATTCCCAGAATGGGAGTTGCGGCATCTGACGGGCGTTTTGAAGGTAAAGATGGAGACCGGAGGTTATGTCAAAATATGTCAGTTTGAGTCTCGAAAGTGTCATACTGTCAGGAAATGTAGTAACTAAAAGAGGAGGCTAGGCACTCGGCCGCCGATGATAACGCTCAGTTTCGATCCAGAAAGGCATCTGCTTCTGGCGCTTGGGTTTCTGGCCCTTCGAGTGCGGTAGTACAAGCGAGTTGGTCATCCAACCAAAAGAGTCAAACGGAGACGAGGAAACTATAAATGCGGAAACAAAAGGGCTTCTCACTGATCGAATTGCTGATTGTGGTGGCGATCATTCTGATCATCGCCGCGATTGCTATCCCGAACCTATTGCGCGCACGTATTGCGGCGAACGAGTCGTCCGCGGTGGCGTCGGTTCGTACACTGAACACGGCACAGATTTCTTACAACTCTGCTTACCCGACGGTGGGCTTTGCAGCCGGCCTGGCTAATCTGGGCGGCACGGCCTGCGCTCCGCCGAGTTCGACTGGCGCTTGCTTGATCGATCAGCAGCTGCAAACGGGCACCAAGAGCGGCTATTCGTTCACCATGGTCGGTTCCGGTGGCCCCCCTGCTTCGTCCTATCAAACGGTGGCATCGCCCTTGACTCCGAACCAGACGGGCGTACGCTACTTCTGCTCGTTCGCCGACGCTGTGGTTCGCTACAACGGCGCCGCGATCTCCACTTGCGACACCACGCAGACCCCGCTGCAGTAAGTTTGGATTTGGCAAGTACCTGGGGGAGGGTACAAGCTGGAAAGAAAGCAGAGGAGAAATCCTCTGCTTTTTTTGTTTTTGCGGCAGTTTGGGGCAAAGGGAGGGTCAGGGGCTCCTGTCAAATTTTGGCAATCCTAAGTTTCTGAAAGTGTCATCCCTGGGGGTTCGAGGGCGGTTGAGGTGGTAACCATGGGGTAGAAAGTCGCTGAAAATACGGGGTTTTGGTCCGGAAGGGCAGCTGACTTCCGTCACTATGTCTGTGGCCCTTTGAGTGCGTTTATTAAGCGAGTTGGTTATTCCAACAAACGACACTCAAACGGAGACGAGGAAACTATAAATGCGGAAACAAAAGGGCTTCTCACTGATTGAATTGCTGATTGTGGTGGCGATCATTCTGATCATCGCCGCGATTGCTATCCCGAACCTGTTGCGCGCACGTATTGCGGCGAACGAGTCGTCCGCAGTGGCGTCGGTTCGTACACTGAACACAGCACAGATTTCTTACAACTCCGCCTACCCGACGGTGGGCTTTGCGGCCGGCCTGTCTAACCTGGGCGGCACAACCTGCGCTCCGCCGAATTCGACCAGCGCTTGCTTGATCGATCAGCAACTGCAGACGGGCACCAAGAGCGGCTATTCGTTCACCATGGTCGGTTCCGGTGGCCCCCCTGCTTCGTCCTATACCACGACTGCATCGCCCTTGACTCCGAACCAGACGGGCGTACGCTACTTCTGCTCGTTCGCAGACGCTGTGGTTCGCTACAACGCCACTGCGATCACCACCTGCGACACCACGCAGACCCCGCTGCAGTAAGTTTGGATTTGGCGAGTACCTGGGGGAGGGTACAAGCTGGAAAGAAAGCAGAGGAGAAATCCTCTGCTTCTTTTTTTTGCTCGGGCTTTCTGACTTCCCTCGCGAAAGCCTCTGGCGACTGACACAATTTGGCAGGGCGATCTACGGTCGCTTTGTCAAAGTTTGTCACTCCAGCCCACCGGAAGACGGCATGAAGACCGGCTCACGCACCCGCGGTTCTTCGGGAGTTTGGACACCACTTGGACCTGCTTTTGGCCATGCGCCCGGCAAAGGCCAATCAAATGCAAAAGATCCGATGGTCGTTGTGGCCAAATTCAGACCCCGGATGGGGTGGAGTTCTCAGGAAATGCAAAAGCAGAAAGGTTTTTCTCTCATCGAGTTGCTGATTGTGGTAGCCATCATTTTGATCATCGCGGCGATTGCGATTCCGAATCTGCTGCGGGCGCGGATCGCAGCCAACGAGTCGTCGGCGGTGGCATCGCTGCGGACGCTGAATACGGCGCAGATCTCGTATAACTCGATGTATCCGACAGTGGGCTTTGCGACCACGCTGGGCGCGCTTAGCGGAACCAGTTGTGCGCCACCGGGAAGCACGCAGGCGTGCTATATCGACACGACCCTGGCATCCGGCACCAAGAGCGGCTATTCGTTCGCACTGTCGAATACTTCTGGAACCCCGAATTCAACCTATACCTTCATTGCTTCGCCGTTGACTCCGAACCAGACGGGCGTGCGCTATTTCTGTTCGTTCGCGGACGCCGTGGTTCGATACAGCGCCACCTCGCTGAGTACCTGCACGACCAGCACATCGCCTTTGCAGTAGGTTCTTGATTTTTGGCGGAGTGCCCGGGGGAGAGGGCCTGGCCATGGAGAAAGCTGGGGGAGAAATCCCCTGCTTTTTCTGTTGTGGCGTGGTTTTCGTGTGGGCGAAACGGGCGGCTCGATTCTGCGAGTCTAGGCGATCTGATGACAAAAATTGTCATTTCCGATGCGGGAGGAATGACTAAGGCGGCGAAGCTGCGGGTAAGAGCTTCGAATTGCACCGCATTCCCAAGCACTTACGTTCGACGGCATGGACCCGAGTCCGGCAAGCAAAGTGCAAGAGCTATTGCTGGAGCTTGATCGGATTCGTTATCCACGATCAGGGAGACACCATGCGCAGGAACAGCGGATTTTCTCTCATTGAACTGTTGATCGTAGTCGCCATCATTCTGATCATTGCGGCAATTGCGGTGCCCAGTTTTCTGCGTTCGCGCATCGCGGCCAACGAATCGGCTGCGGTGGCAGCGGTCCGGACCGTGAACACGGCGGAGATCTCGTACAATTCGGCTTACCCAACGGTGGGTTTCGCGGGCACGCTGGGTGCTTTGAGCGGCACCAGTTGCACGCCGCCGAGTTCGACCGGCGCCTGCTTGATTGATACCGTGCTGGCCGGCGGCCAAAGGGGTGGGTACAACTTCACACTAACCAACGTATCCGGCACCCCGAACTCAACCTACAACGTTATCGCTACCCCGATCTTGTGGAACTATTCGGGCATCCGCTATTTCTGCTCCTACGCCGACGCCGTAGTGCGGGTTAGCATGACCACGATCACGACCTGCGATAACACGGTCACTCCTCAAAACTAACTCTAAGACTAATTCTCGATGCGGCAAGAATCTTCCAGACGCGTCGTGGCTCCGGTGAGCGCTTTACCTTCGTAACCGTCCATGCCGGCGGACGCCCGCAGAGCTCATCAGCATTGCATATAATTCTGTTCAGTAGATTCCACATCAAATCCCACGTAAAGGCCCTGGGCGTTGCGCGCATATCCATGAATGCGATTGAGATTCTCGACCTGGAAAAGAGTTATTTAGTCGGGTTCTGGCGCAAGCGGCCGAAGCTTGCGCTGCGTCCGTTGCGCCTGACGATTGGGGAGGGAGAGGTATTCGGCTTCCTCGGCCCAAACGGCGCGGGCAAGACCACCACGCTCAAGCTCCTGATGGGACTGGTATTTCCGACGGCGGGAACGGCGCGGATTCTGGGGATGGACATGGACGATCCGCGGGTGAAATCGCAGATTGGATTTCTGCCGGAACAGCCCTACTTCTACGACCATCTGACCGCCAGAGAACTGCTCAATTATTACGGGCAGCTTTCTGGAGTTCCGGCAAAAGGACGCTCGGCGCGGGTGGAGCAGATGCTGGGACGGGTGGGACTTAGCGACTCGGCGGGGATCCAGTTGCGGAAATTTTCGAAGGGCATGTTGCAGCGGGTGGGGCTGGCGCAGGCGATCCTGCACGATCCCAAGCTGGTGTTTCTCGATGAGCCGATGTCGGGACTGGATCCAATGGGACGGCGCGAGGTTCGGGATCTGATTCAGCAACTGCGGCACGAAGGCAGAACAGTTTTCTTTTCGACGCATATTCTGTCGGACGCGGAGGCACTCTGCGACCGGGTGGGAGTCATCCACCAAGGTGAGTTGCGCGGGGTAGGAGCGGTGGCGGATTTGACCTCCGCGGGACAAGGCAAAATCGAGATTATTTTCTACGCTAAAGCAGTGCCGGCGGGTTTGACGAGCCTTGGAGCCGAGGCTGGAATCAGCGGCGACATGGTGAACGCCGTACTGCCTGAAGAGCAGCAGGATGCGGCGCTCGAAGTACTGCGGCGCGAGCACCTCAAACTGATATCGCTGGCGCCGGTGCGCAGTTCGCTGGAAGAATATTACGTCCAGAAACTGCAGCCCACGGAAGAACGGAAACCAGAAAACCGGAAAGGGGTGGGCGTATGAACTCGCGCATTGGTTATATCGCCTTCAATACTTTCCGCGAGGCGGTGCGCGACCGGGTGCTGTACAACCTGATCGCATTCGCGTTGCTGCTTTCCGGGGCGGCGATTCTGGTGGGTGAGATTTCGATCGATATCGAGCGCCTGGTGGTGGTGAATCTGGGGCTGACGGCGGTGTCGCTGTTCGGGGTGGTGATCGCCATCTTCATCGGGATTGGGCTGGTTTCTAAGGAGATCGACAAACGCACGCTGTACACGGTGCTGTCGCGGCCGGTTCGACGCTGGGAGTTCGTTGTGGGCAAGTTCTTTGGACTCACGGGAACGCTGGTGGTGAACACATTATTTATGGCGCTTGGCGTGTTTCTGGCGCTGCTCTACGTCGCGCACAAATTCGAGAAGATGGACGCGTGGGTGCTGGTCGCGCTGTACTTTATCGTGCTGCAGTTTTTTATCGTGTGCGCGCTGGCGCTGTTTTTCTCGTCGTTTTCGACGCCGCTTATGGCGGCGGTTTTCACCTTCGCTCTGTTCGTCATCGGAAATTTGTCCGAAGATCTGCGGGGCTTTGCCAGAATCACCACTGGGGCTGGAGGGTGGCTGGCAAGGGCCGTCGCCTATCTGGTGCCGAATTTTTCCGCTTTGAACGTGATCACACAAGTGGCGCACGGCGACCCGATACCGGGACGCCTGATTCTCTACAACACTGTTTACGCGCTGCTGTATTCGGCGATGGCCATTTCTGGGGCGGTGCTGATCTTCCAGCGGCGGAATTTGAAGTGAGTTGTAAGTGAAAATGAATGCGACATTACGCGTGAATCTGGTGGCGGGCGCGGTGCTGTTTGCTTCCATGGCGGGCGTTATGGCGACGGTCCGTGCCATTGACCATCAGAGACTGAACGCGGTGGCGCAGGACTCACTTTATGTGAGCTCTCCGAAGGTGCTGCGGCGGATGAGCCTGGGCTATACCGGCCTGCTGGCCGACATCTACTGGACACGCGCGGTGCAGTATTTTGGGGTACAGCACCACGATGAGTCCGGCGATTTCCGGCTGCTGGCGCCGCTGCTTGAAGTCACCACGGAACTTGATCCGAGGCTCTTGCCGGCCTACCAGTTTGGGGCTACATTTCTCGGTCCGAAACCGCCGAGCGGCGCGGGCTTGCCGGGAGCGGCGCTCTCGCTGATCAAGTTTGGAATCGAACACAATCCCGACCAGTGGCGGCTCTACTACAATCTGGGATTCCTGTATTACACCGAGTTCAAGGACTACGCGAAAGCGGCGGACGCATTTAAGCGCGGGGCGGCGCTTCCGGTGACCAACGAATTCATGCCCATCCTGGCGGCACGGATGGCACAGCATGCGGGCGACTTCGATACGGCGCGCATGTTGTGGTTCACCACTTATCAGAGCACCAAGGAAGCTCGCATCCGGCAGAACGCGGTCGAACATTTGCTCGCTCTGCAGGTGGATGAAGAAATAACTCATCTCGAGAATCTGGTCGACAAATACCGCGTAGAGAACGGGCGATTACCGGCCAGCATGGGCGATCTGGAACGCGCGGGGTTTATCCATGGGACGCCGGTTGATCCGAAGGAGCATCCGTACAAGCTGATGCCGGATGGGCGGATCGAAGTGCAGGACCCGAAGAACATTTATTTCATCACCAAGGGGCTTCCACCGGGCATGGGACCGCCGCAACCGCCGCGGGAGCCGCAGTTGAAATCGAAGTAGCGGGCTTTCGCTTCTTCGCTGTTCGCTATTCGCTCTTCGCTAGAGGCCAAAGGCTAACGGCCAACAGCGCTTTCCTCATTTTGTTAGCATGCTGGCGTGTCCTCTGGATTCACCCAACAATTCTTGAATGCGCTCCGTGTCTGGTGGCGCAATCAATCGCGCGAAGAGGGTTCCGCTCGCGCGGCTTCCCTGCTGGTCTGCAATCTGTGGGGCTTTGTGCGCGAGTCGACACCCGAGCGGCGGCGGCAGCGTTATGGCGACATGGAGTACGACTGGGACAATCGTGTCAACACCACCACCGGAACGGTGGGCTGGCGCACTCGGCTGTTGGGGTTGTTTCATTCTCCTTATCAGCCGACTGAGCCGGCACTGTTTCGGGAGATGATGGCTAGCCTGCCTATTGACTTCGATTCTTTCACTTTTGTTGATCTTGGTTCCGGCAAGGGACGAACATTGCTGATGGCGTCGGAGTATCCGTTTCGGAAGATTGTGGGAGTGGAACTTTTGCCCGAACTGCACCGGGCCGCGGTGGAGAATCTTTCTCTCTACGCGAGCGAATCACAAAAGTGCAAAACGCTGGAAGCGATCTGCGGCGATGCCGCCGACTTCCCTTTTCCCGTCGAACCGCTTGTACTTTATCTTTTCAATCCACTGCCGGAATCCGGCTTGAGGCGAGTGATCACGCGACTCGACCAGAGCCTTAGCGATCATGCGCGAGAGGTTTACGTGCTCTATCACAACCCGCTATTGGAGCAGGTGCTGAGTGGGAGCGCGTTCTTGAGGAAGATCGGCGGGACGCGACAGTACTCTCTTTATGCATTCGCGGAAAAATCCGGCCGAGTCTAGGGGTTCACTACCTGCTTCACCGTTCCCCAGTCCCTAAAGGGGCATCTGATTTCCAGGCTTACGGTATCGCTGAAGCGATACCCTGATACGAAGCCGGAGGTTTTTCCGTGGCCTGCTGGTGTTGTTTCATATTCGATTAACCGTGGGCGATAAGGCGCGGCGGTAGAATTGGGAAGGGGGCAATCGAAATTGAATCGCCGCTTCTTTTATCGTTGGATGACAATCTTGGCGATCGCCTTCCCGGCGCTTGCTCAGGATACCGTTCATCAGCTGGCCCGGGCGGTGGACGACCACTACAACCACCTCCGGAGCCTGGAGTCAGACTTCACCGAGATCTATCGGGGGGACGGGCCGGAGCGGGTTGAGTCGGGCACTTTGTGGTTGAAAAAGCCGCGCAAGATGCGGTGGGAATACCGTTCTCCGAGTGAGAAGCTGTTTGTCAGCGACGGGCAGGTGGTGTGGTTCTACTTGCCGGCGGAACGGCAGCTCCGAAAGACGTCGCTCAAGAAGCTGGACGACCTGCGGTCTCCACTGGCATTTTTGCTGGGTAAGACGAAGCTGGAGAATGAATTACAGGGACTTTCGAAGGCAGTGGATCAATCACCCTTGGGGGCTGGCAACACGGTATTGCGCGGGGTTCCGACGGGGATGGCAGGCCGGGTGAACGAGGTGCTGCTGGAGATTACGCCCTCCGATCAGATTGTCCGCATCGTATTAGTGGAGGCGGATGGGACGAGCACGGAATTCCGCTTTGCGGGCTGGAAAGAGAACGTGGAGATGAGCGACGGCCGGTTTCAGTTTGTTCCGCCGGCGGGAGTGGAGACGGTGGACGGGGGATTGGGGCCGTAGGCGGATATCCCAGCCCCTAAAGGGGCGGCCTTCCGCGAGGATCTTGCGGCATCGCTGAAGCGATGCCCTGATACGAAGCGGGAGATTTTCGCAGCCTACGGTAAAGCAAATCTCCTGCTATGAGACAGCGGGTTACTTACGTACCACACGGATAGACAGGTTGCGATAAGCGCTTTGGGGACACGATGTTACACTTGCTCTGAAGCGCTCCAAATAAGGCAAAACCGAGCTACCTCGAAGCTCAGCAGCAGACGATATCGCATGGCACAATTCCTGGTCAAAGTCGCCGACGAACAGGGGCATCTGCGGCAGCAGGTGGAGCATGGGTATTCGGAGGCGGAGGTGCACG
Organism: uncultured Acidobacteriaceae bacterium; assembly: GCA_963755765.1. Lineage (GTDB taxonomy): Bacteria > Acidobacteriota > Terriglobia > Terriglobales > Acidobacteriaceae > Acidiflorens. The sequence goes on along the minus strand of CAVWKZ010000013.1, from coordinate 160,920 downwards.
ACCGCTTCGTGCAGCAGGGATACCTGGTTTACTGGGTCAAGCCCCGGACCCTGCTCAGCACGGGCGGGGGCCAGTTCGGGCGGCGGGGCAGGCTGCGGCAATCTACCTTTCTGATTTTCAATCAACAGTTTTTGACGCTGATCAAGGCGGGACTGCCGATCCTGACGGCGCTGGATCTTTTGATCAAGCGGCAACGGGACAAGAATCTGCTGAAGCCGCTCGAAAGCGTGCGCGAGCGGGTCAAAGGGGGCGAGTTGCTGTCGGACGCTTTCGCCGCCCAGCAGGTGTTTCCGAAGATGTATACCACCACGCTCATGGCGGGGGAAAAAAGCGGCAATATGGAAGAAGTCCTGAGCCGCTACATCACCTATCAGCGGATGGTGCAGACATTTCGTAAGAAGCTGCTGGTGTCACTGGTGTATCCGGCGCTGCTGGTGTCGGTGGTGTCGCTGATGCTGGTTTTCCTGATTACCTATGTGGTGCCAAAGTTTGCCGACCTGTTCAGCAGTCTGGGAGCGGATCTGCCGGCGATCACGGTGTTCATGCTGTCGTTCGGCTTGAACGCGCAGAAATACGGGTGGATCGTGGCGCTCGTTTTGGGCGTGTCGGGCGTGCTGTTGTGGCGCTGGAAGCAGAGTGACAAGGGAGCTGAAAGCATTGACCGCTTTCTGCTGTCGCTGCCGCTGGTTGGGGAAATCCGGCTTAAGTACCAGGTGGCAAATTTCTCGCGCATTCTGGGGACGCTGCTACAGGGCGGACTGCCTCTGGTGCCGGCGATGGAAACGGCGGGCGAATCGTTGAGTAGCCGGCAGATGCTCATGGGGGTCACGGCGGCGGCCGAGCGGGTGAAAGAAGGACAGAGCCTGGCGCACTCGCTGGAGACACAGAAGCTGTTTCCCGACCTCGCGGTAGAAATGCTGGAGGTGGGTGAATCGACGGGCGCGCTGCCGGCAATGCTGGCTTCGGTGGCGGAGTTCTACGAAGAAGACGTGCAAACGGCTCTGGGCGCGGCTATGGCGCTGATTGAGCCGTTGATTCTGATCGTCATGGCGGTCTTTGTCGGCGGGATATTGATTTCGCTGTATATGCCGATCTTTACGCTGGGCGCAAATGTGCATTAGAGGGACTGCGACGGCAGCCCCTAAAGGGGCGGTCGATGGCTGGGGAGTTCGGCATCGCTAAAGCGATGCCCTGATACGAACCCGCAAGATGGGAAAAGGTCCTGGAAGAGGCTGTAAACTGGAATGGGCATGGCGGACAAGAAAACAGCACTGATTAACGGCGGGAATGGCGGGAAACTGGTGCCGGAACCGGCGTCGGTTCCCGATGAACTAGAGCGGGCGCGGGATATTGCGCGGCGTTATCGTTGCGAATTCGTTGACCTGAGCGACTTCCAATTGCACCACGATCTTTTCGAGAAGATCCCCGTTCATTTGATGTTCCGCTATAACTTCGTGCCGCTGGATGAGACCGCGGACGGGCGGTTGGCAATTGCCATTGCCGATCCCAGCCAGTTGATGATGATCGACGAGATCAGCCTGCTGCTTGGCAAGCGCATCCTCACCAAAGTTTCTACGCTTAAGCAGATCTCCGACATTCTGAAGAAGACGGAGCAGTCCAAGCGCGTGCTGGAAGACGCGAGCGAGGGATTCACGCTCGACGTGATTCGCGAGGACGAAGCCGGGAACGACGAGACCATCTCCATCGACAAGTTGACGGCGACGGCGGGCACGGACATGAGCCCGATCATTCGTCTGGTCGACACTACGATTTTTACGGCGTTACAGCGGCGGGCTAGTGACATCCACATCGAGACGCGCGACGACTCGGTGTACATCAAGTTTCGTATTGACGGCGTGCTCACGAACGCCATGCCGCCGATCGGCAAAGAGCACCACTCGACCATCATTTCGCGCATCAAGGTCATGAGCGAGCTGGATATTTCCGAGCGCCGCGTGCCTCAGGACGGCCGCTTCCGCGTGAAGTACAACGGGCGCGCCATCGACTTCCGCGTTTCGATCATGCCTTCGATTCATGGCGAAGATGCCGTGCTTCGCGTGCTCGATAAAGAGTCGATGAGCGAGAAGTTTAAGAAACTTACGCTGGAAGTGGTCGGGTTCGACGAAGACGATCTGCGACGGTTTCGGCGTTACATCAAGGAACCCTACGGCATGGTGCTGGTTACGGGGCCGACGGGCAGCGGCAAAACGACGACGCTTTATGCCGCTATTAACGAAATCAAAACGGACGAAGACAAGATCATCACCATTGAAGACCCGGTCGAGTATCAACTGCGCGGCATTACCCAGATTCCGGTCAATGAGAAAAAGGGTTTGACCTTTGCCCGCGGTCTGCGATCGATTTTGCGTCACGATCCGGACAAGATCATGGTGGGCGAAATTCGCGACAACGAAACGGCGCAGATTGCCATTCAATCGGCGCTTACGGGCCACCTTGTGTTTACGACCGTCCACGCTAATAACGTGGTTGATGTGCTGGGTCGTTTTCTGAACATGGGCGTCGAGCCTTACAACTTTGTCTCGGCGCTGAACTGCATTCTGGCGCAGCGGTTGGTCAGGATCATCTGCGATTCCTGCCGGACGGCGGTGCATTATCCAAATGACGTGCTGGAGGCGAGCGGCCTGGATCCGCAAGTGTGGTCGCAGGTTCCTTTGTACGAGGGGCAGGGCTGCATCGAGTGCGCGGGCACGGGATTCCGGGGGCGGACGGCGATTCATGAACTTCTGGATTTGACCGACCGCATCCGCGAGATGATTCTGGAACGTAGACCGACATCGGAGATCAGGAAAGCCGCCCGCGAAGACGGCATGCGCTTCCTGCGCGAATCGGCGCTGGATAAGGTGCGCGGAGGATTCACCACTCTCAAGGAGATCAATAAGGTCACCTTTATCGAGACCATGCGGTAAGAATGGTTACCGAGGCGGTTACCATCTGCAAGGGCCAACAGGTCAGTCCCGGCATCCCCAGAGGTAACTGTTCTCGCCATGAAAGTACGAGATATCATCAAGTTGCTGGAGCGGGATGGCTGGTTTCTGAAACAAACACGCGGCAGTCACCGTCAATACAAACACCCGATGAAGTCAGGACGTGTGACATTGCCGGGACACCCAAATGACGATCTTCCTCCATGCACTCTGAACAGTGTACTCAAGCAAGCAGGATTGAAGCCTTGAACTACGTTGTTGTTTACGAAAAATCCGGAACCGGCTGGGCGGCTTATGTTCCCGACCTGCCGGGGGTGGTAACCACTGGCGGAACGAGATCAGAGGTGCGTTCTTTGATCCAGGAGGCGATCGAGTTCCACCTAGATGGGCTGAAAGAAGACCGGTTGCCCATCCCCGAGCCGAGCGCTGAAGCAGAGGTAATTTCGATCAGCCGATGACTTCCACTTCCAAACACGTTCGCCGACCGTCGCTCGCCTGTGAAATCGCGGGTGACCGGGTTCTGGCGGGGCGCGCCGCCGATGCGGGGCGGATGGTGGAAATGGCGTCGGCGCGGGAACTGGCGCCGGGCACGGTGGTGCCCGATCTGATGGAAGCGAATTTACGGGACGGCGCGGCTGTCCGGCAGGCGATTGCAAGCGCGCTCGGGGGGTTGGGCGGACGCTCCCGCGACGTGATCGCGATTCTGCCCGACACTTCGGTGCGGGTCGTGCTGCTCGATTTCGAAACCCTGCCTTCCAAACGGGATGAGGCTGAGGCGGTGGTTCGGTTCCGGCTGAAGAAGTCGCTGCCTTTTGACCCAGCCGACGCCCGCATCTCGTATCACGCGCATCCGACGGCAAAAGGGGTGCAGGCGGTGGCGGCGGTCGTGCTTAAAACGGTGCTCGAGGAATATGAGTCGGCGTTTCGCGACGCGGGCTATACCCCGGGGATGGTGATGCCATCGATGCTCGCGGCGATTGGGGCGGCTGACGCGGAACGGCCGACGCTGGTGGTTAAAGTGGATGCGCGCACGATCAGCATTGCGATTCTCGATCAGGAGCAACTGCTGCTGGCTCGAACGCTGGAGAATGTGCGGGGAGTGACCATCACTGGCGATCAACTGGCAGAGGAAGTCTATCCCTCGGTGGTGTTTTTCCAGGACACCTACAACCTGAACATTGAGCGCGTGTATGTGGCGGGCCTGCCCGAATCAGGTAGCGCCGCGGGGCCGCTGAAGAACCAGTCGGGCGCGGTCGTTGAGGAACTGGTGGCGGCATCGCAGATCGGGTCCACCGTGGGGACGGTGCCGCGCTGGCGCATGGCGGGGGTGGTGGGAGCGTTGATTTCATAAATTATGCGTCTCGATATCAATCTCGCTACCCGGCCTTATGAAGATGCCCGCGAATTCTGGATGCGTTGGGGATTGGGCGTGGGGCTGCTGGCGCTGCTGACGCTGTTTCTGCTGGGCTTGACGGTGAACGACTGGATCAAGGCCGGGAGAGATCGCCATGAAATCGCGCGCCTGGAGGCGCAGATCGCGGATCGCGATCAGGAACGGGCGCAGGCGCAGGCTTTCCTCGACCTGGCCGTCAACCGCAGCACGCGGGACCAGTCGCAGTTCCTGAATGGACTGATTCAGCGCAAGTCATTCTCTTGGACCCGCGTGTTTGAAGAGTTGGAGCTGGTGGTGCCTCGGAATTTGCACGTGGTCTCGCTGCGGCCGGAATTGAATGAGCAGAATCAGATGGAACTGGAGATGAAAGTGGCGTGCGACACGCGCGCCGCGGCCGTGGACCTGGTCCAGCGCATGGAAGGCTCGAAGCACTTCCAGGGAGCGCAGGTGGTGCAGGAGGGGTCGGAGGGAGGGTCGGGTGTGGCGGCGGTCGTGGTCTCGATTTATGTTCCGGACTCTGCTCAAGACCTGGCTCCCGGCTCGAACGTTAACGCTGCTCCTAAGGTGGCATCTAAGACGGCCTCTAAGTTGAGAGACAGGAGCAACAAGTAATGCCGGACCTTGGAAATTCGCGGCGCAAGTTGAAAATTGCGATTGGGGCGATGCTCGCTGCCGATGTGATAGCGGTGGGCGTTCTGTTCTCGCCGCTGGTGGGCTCGGCAGATTCGCGGAGACTGCAAATCAACGAACTCAGGGCGGAACTGACGAAGAAGACCCGCGATGTGGAACCGCTGCGCGGCATGCCCAAGAAGATCGTACTGGCGAAAGATCAGATCGGCGCGTTTTATAAGGACCGGTTTGCCGCCAAGGACTCCGACCTGCTGAGAGAACTGGGGAAGCTGGCAACGGAGAACGGGGTGCGGATGCAGCAGGCCCACTACAAGCAGGAGGATGCGGAAACCTCCGGAATAGTTCCGGTCGAAATCGACGGAAGTTTTTCCGGAGACTACCTGCAACTGGTGCGGTTCATCAATACGCTGGAACGGTCGAAGATGTTTTTTGAAGTGGATGGTGTGGACCTGGCGGGCGAAGGTGCGGGACCGGTCAAGCTGGGAATCACGATCCACAGTTATCTGAGGTCGGGTGCCTAAGTGAACCTGGGAATCGAAAACCGGAAGCAACTGATCGTGCTGGCGGTGCTGGGCACGATTGGACTGGGGATGCTGGCCTACGAGTTCTGGCCCACGTCGTCGACGGCGCCGGCGGCGGCGAAGGCGAGCTCGACACCGGCCAAACCTGCGGTGCGGCGCACCGCTTCCGGAAAAGTGGTGCCGGTGGTTGAGCCGCGGCTGGATCCTACGCTGGACCTGAAGCTGCTGAGCCAAAGCGAGGAGATCAAGTACGCGGGCAACGGCAGAAATATTTTTGTCGCGGGGTCTGAGCCCATAGAAGTGCCGCGGAAGAACGGTACCGCGGGTAACGAGGTTGGGAGCGTTCGCCTGCCTCCGCCGGTTCCGCCGCCGCCGCCGATCACGCTGAAATTTTTCGGCTTCGCCAACCAGCCCGGGGAGACAAAGAAAGTGTTTCTGTCTCAGGGTGAGGACATTTTTATCGCGGCTGAAGGCGACATCGTGGACCGGCGCTATCGCGTATTACGAATCTCGCCGACGGCAGTGGACGTGGAAGATGTTCTCAACAACAACCGGCAGAGCCTGCCGCTGACGCAGGGATGACGGTTATGCGTCGTGATTTGAACTCGGGCAAATTACAAATTACAAATCGCAAATCACAAATTCGCCAGCGTGGTTATATGATGATCACGTTGATGCTGGCGCTGGCCATGATCACGCTGGCTATGCTTGCCGTGTTACCCGACATCCGCCAGCAGATCAAGCGCGACCGTGAAGAGGAACTGAGGCATCGCGGCACGGCGTACATGCGGGCCATTCAACATTTCTACAAGAAGTTTGGGCGGTATCCAAACCGTGTCGAAGAACTGGAGAACACCAACAACCTCCGTTTTCTGCGCAAGCGCTACACGGATCCCATCAATGTGGATAAGGTCACGGGCAAGGAAAAGGACTTCAAATTTCTGCATCAGCAGGACATCAGCTTAAACAATGGGCCGGTACTTGGGGCAGCGCCTGGGCAAAGCGGGCCGGGCGGCCCAAGTGCTTTCGGCGGGGCACCAACTGGGGCACAGGGTGGACCACTGGCGCAAGGTGCATTCGGCGGGGCGCAACCGGGGGCTAACTCGGGTTCGCCGGCAGCGGCGAGTGGCAACTCCAGCAATTCCTCGGATGACGAGGAGGATTCGAAACCGTCTGGATCGTCGCCTTCGAATTCGAATCCTAGTTCGAGTTTTGGTTCAGGTTCGAATTCCAGTTCAGGTTCGAATTCCGGCTCCGGCTTCAATGGGCCGACGTTTGGTGGCGGGCCGATACTCGGAGTCGCGAGCACGAGCACAGCAAAAGCGATTCACGTGTTCTACACGAAAGACCACTATAACGACTGGCTCTTCATTTACGTGCCTGCAGCCGACCGCGGCGGTTTGCTGACCGGGCCGATCAATCCTGGCATGCAAACTGGGAACATGGGCGGACTCAGTCCTGGGCAGATGCCGGGTGGTATTCCGGGGCAGGGCGGATTTGGAACGGGATCGGCACCGAACGGCGGCCAAAGCCAGGGTCCTCAGCCGCAGACTCCTCCGCCGGCACCGGCGCCGGCTCCTCAGCAGTAGACTTCGCTCCCGAAAATACCCTTTGGTAAGGAAAGCGGCAACAGAAAAGCCCCGCGTCTAAAGCGGGGCTGATCTCAACTCAGAAGCACTTACCGTTCAGCGCCAGATGTTGCAAGCTTAAACGTTGAAAGAGGAGCCGCAGCCGCACGTGCTCTTCACGTTCGGATTTTCGAACTTGAACCCGGCGCCTTCCAGAGTCTCGACGTAATCGACGTGCGCTCCGCCCAGATACATCAAGGAAGTGGCATCCACGTACACTTTGAGACCGTCAAAGTCGAAAACCTTGTCCATCATGCCGGCGCCATTTTCGAAGGCCATGGAATATTGAAAACCGGAGCAACCGCCGCCGACAACGGACAGGCGCAATCCGGACGGAACCGGCGTCTGAGAAGCCATAATTTCTTTGACCTTGGCAATGGCGCTCGGGGTCAGCACGGGGGCCGCGGTCTTGGGCTGAGCAGCGGGCTGGGCGCTGGGCTGGCCGTCAGAATGAACATCGGGTACGGTGGTCGTCGCCATCTGTTTATCTCCTTGTAATTGCTCATTATAACAAAGGTTGTGACTGTCCCGGCAAGGCTTTTTACGAGCCTTGTTCCTTAGGTATCAGTGGCTTTTAGATGCTTCGGGTAGGCAAGAAGTCTCGGGCACTTGCCAACGGGTCTATAATGTTGCGCAGCAGGGGGCCGTACCCGAACGTGTGGGCTTAATGCAACTTCGGGGAATAGGCTCGATCTCAGGTCCGAGGTGGTGTATGACTCCTATGTTCATGCTGCTGGTCGCGTGGGGTGTGCTGACGGGGATACTCATTATCCTCCTGATCTATAAGAGCACTCTCACTATGCACGAGGACGACTCGATCTTTCTGAATGAAACCGAATCCCAGATGCATAAGGACCAGATCGAAGTGCTGGCCAAGATGAAGAAGATCGGGCCGATCGTCAAGGTGCTGGGCGCCGTATCGGGAGTCATGATTCTGGTCATTGCCGGATTGTTTATCTATCAGGGACTGACCAGCGCCACCACGCTACAGTAGCCGGCTCGCGGGATCGAGCTCTCCATACCGACCCCGCCTCGGGAAGGAACCGCTGGCGCGCGGCGAAATGTTGCCGCCCCTCAGCGCGTCTCTCTTTATTTGCCGACTTCATTTGCCGACTTTATTTACCGATTGCCGCGAGTGATCGGACGGTTCCTTGATCTCATCCGCGGCAGGCTGTTTCTGCTCTGACCTTTAAGCCGCCTTGGCCTTCATCGCCACGATGTCGTCGAGCAGCACTTTCTCATGGCCTTCAGGGTTCACCTTTTCGTAGACTTTGCGAATCACTCCCTTGGGATCGACCACGAAACTGGTGCGCTCCCAGAACTTCATCCCTTTCCATTCCGCCTGGCCTAGTCCGAGAGTCTTCATCAGGCTGCCGTCGGTGTCGGCGAGAAACTCGACGGTGAGAGAAAACTTGTTGCAAAAGTTCTTGTGTGAAGCCACATCGTCGGCGCTTATGCCGATCACTTTGATTCCGGCAGCGTCGAAATCAGCCTTGGTTGCGGTGAAGGATTTCGCCTGGATGGTGCAGCCGGGCGTGTCGTCTTTGGGATAGAAGTAAACAACGAGCCAATGTCCGGCGAAATCGGAGAGCTTGGTGATTTTGCCGTCCTGATTGGGTAGCGAAAAATTCGGAAAAGGATTGCCTGCGGAGAGCATGGGTGGTTCCTTTCTAGAGTTGTGAATGCAATTGTACGAAGCACGACGGCGAAGAGTGCTCTTAGCTGTTGGCTCTCAGCCTTTAGCAAAATCGTTCGTGCCAATAGCTAAGAGCCAACAGCTAGAGCCGTCCTCACGCGGCTGGCATCAGTTTCTTCATGCGTTCTTTCATCTCTTCAGCAGACACATCTTCCACGTGAGTGGCGATGCCCCAGAGATGACCGAACGGGTCCTGGATGAAGCCTGAGCGGTCGCCGTAGAACTGGTCCTGTACTGGTTTGAGGATTTTCGCTCCCTCTGCGACCGCTTTGGCGACAACCTTGTCGCAATCGGGGAGGTACAGATACAGGCTCACCGGAGAGCCGCCGATGGTCTCGGCGCTGCGGTTGCCCATGGCAGGATTTTCGTCGGCCAGCATGATCCGTGAATCGCCGATCTGCAGCTCGGCGTGGCCGACTTTTCCGCCGGGTGCGTCCATGCGCACGACCACGGTGGCTCCGAAAACGTTCTTGTAGTACTCGATCGCTTTCGCGGCGCCTTTGATGACGAGGTAGGGCGTTACGTTGTGGTAGTCCTTGGGAAGGTAGTCAACTTTGCTCATGATTTTTTCCTCCGGTGTGCTCTCATCATGTTCAGGTCCAGGATGAGGTTGAGGGTTGAGGTCGAGCGCGGGCCTGACGGCCGCGTCTATGAACATTATGAGAACACAAGTTGCTGGGGGACTCAAGGAGGCCGCCTTCCGATGCAGGGATGTAACATAGCTGAACGCTTCAGCTTTAGACGTTTGCCTTTAGAAGCTTGACCCAGGTTCTCAGCCGTGCCTGAACTGCCCGACATCGTGGTGTACATCGAAGCGCTGGAGAAACGCATTCTCCGGCAGCGCCTCGATCATGCGCGAATCGCCAGCCCCTTTTTGCTGCGAACTGCGTCCCCACCGGTGCGGGACGCGGAAGGTAAGACGGTCGTTCAATTGCGGCGACTGGGCAAGCGAATTTGCATCGGCCTGGGCGATAACAGTAACAATGACATCTGGCTGGTACTGCACCTGATGATTGCCGGACGGTTGCACTGGCGTAAGCGCGACGCCAAGTTGTCACCTCCGCGCGGGCTGGCTGCCTTCGACTTCACCAATGGAACTCTGCTGTGGACCGAGGCCGGTTCGCAAAAGCGAGCGTCGTTGCATGTGGTGGCCGGAGCCGAGGGGCTGTCGGCGCTTGACCCCGGTGGGCTGGAAGTTCTGGATTCGGATCTGGAGCAGTTTTCCGCAACTCTCATTTCTGCCAACCACACGCTCAAGCGTGCGCTCAGCGATCCGCGGCTGTTTAGCGGGATCGGAAATGCGTACTCCGACGAGATTCTTTTCGAAGCTCGGCTCTCACCACTGGCGTTGACGCAAAAGCTCAAGCCGCAAGAAATTGAACGCTTATTCGCGGCGGTGCGGAGCAGCCTGAGTCAGTGGACGTCGCGGCTGCGGCTTGAGTCTGGTGATCAATTCCCTGAGAAAGTCACTGCTTTTCGTCCGGGAATGGCGGTGCATGGGCGGTATAAGGAGGCATGTCCGCGCTGCGGAGCGAAAATCCAGCGGATACGTTATGCGGCTAATGAGACCAACTACTGTCCGAATTGCCAGACCGGCGGAAAGCTGCTGGCTGATCGCGCTTTGTCTCGGCTGCTGCGGGAGGACTGGCCGCGGACTCCGGATGAACTTGAGATGCTGACGCGGGAACGGAAGTGAAAACACTACAGCAACGGCAAAAACAACAGCAACAGCAACGGCAACGGCGGCGGACAGGAGTGTCCGCCCTACTCAATTCCCAACTCTTTCGCTAACGCCTTCCACTTTGCATCTACGAGGGCCTTTGTTTTCGCGTCCATTACGATTTCGTGCGGCCAGGGGCGCGTGAATCCCTCGGTTGACCACTTGCGGGTAGCATCGATGCCCATCTTTGATCCGTAGTTCGCGAGGCGCGAGGCGTGGTCGAGAGAATCGACCGGGCCTAGCGTGAACTGGATGTCGCGTTCGGGGTCGATGTGGTTCAGCACTTTCAATGTGACATCGGCTATGTCCTGCACGTTTACGTCTTCGTCTACTACGATGATGCATTTGGTGAACATTGCCTGGCCCAGTGACCAGATGGCGTTCATCACTTTGCGCGCTTGTCCGGGATAGGATTTGCGAATGGAAACCAGCATCAGGTTGTGGAACACGCCTTCGATGGGCAGGTTGATATCCACAAGTTCGGGGATGGTCAGCTTCATCAGGGGCAGAAAGATACGTTCGACTGCTTTGCCCATCCAGGCATCTTCTTGCGGAGGCTTGCCGACTACGGTCGTCGCGTAGATTGGATCTTTTCTGTGGGTCACGCAGGTGACGTGGAAGACCGGGTAGTCGTCTTCGAGCGAGTAGAAGCCGGTGTGGTCGCCGAAGGGGCCCTCGGTGCGGAGTTCGTCCAAGTTGACGTAGCCTTCTAGAATGATCTCGGCATTGGCCGGAACCTCCAGATCTACGGTCTCGCATTTCACCAGCTCTACGGGCTTCTGCTGCAGGAATCCGGCGATGATGAATTCTTCTACTTCGGGTGGGGCGGGGACGATCGCGGAGAACGTCAGCGCGGGATCGGTGCCTATGGCCACGGCTACTTCCATTTTGCCGGAGGGACGGTCGCCTTCGGCTGGTATCGAGCCTCCGGAGGACCGGGCCATAATGTCTACAGCGGCGGTCTTCCCACCCAATTTCGTTGCCTCAGTCCGCATGTGGTCGCGGTAATGCTCGGCTGCTACTTTTTGTCTTTGCCAGTGCATGCCGGTGGTGCGCTCGTCGTAGATCTGCATGCGGTACATGCCCACGTTGCGCTTGCCGGTTTTTGGATCGCGCGTGATGACGCAGGGGAGGGTGATGAAGCGTCCGGCGTCTTTGGGCCAGCATTGCAGGATGGGGAGATCTAGCAACGAAAAATTGTCGCGCTTGATCACTTCTTTGCAGGGACCGGTGGCTACGGTCCTGGGAAAGAACTTGCCCATCTCGGCGAGCATGGGCAGCATTTTTACTTTGTCGAGGAAACCTTGCGGAGACTTTACGTCCATGAAGCCGCGGATGCGCTCGGCGACTTCGTCTAGCGAATCTACTTCCAGCGCTAGTCTCATGCGGCGGGCGGAGCCGAACTGGTTGATCAGAAGCTGCGCACCGGGGTAGCCCTTCACGTTTTCGAACAGGAGGGCTTTGCCGCCGACAGTTCCCTGCTTGTCTCGACTTTTCGAAACCCGATCGGCAATTTCCGCGATCTCCAGAATCGGGTCGGCTTCGGTGCGGATGCGCTTCAGTTCGCCGGCTCGGTCGAGCGCTTTGATCCAGTCCCGCAGATCGTCGTAGGCCAAAATTCCTCCCGTGATGACAGACGATTATATGACGGGCGCGGTGCGCTGATGGAGTCTCGTTCTACTCTTCCACATTTCGCGGTCTGCGACTAGGATATGGAAATCAATTCCGCTGCAGCATCCATGATTCATTGAGGAAATTGACCGAGGAACACGATGATCCGTTTTAAAGTGAACGGGAAAGAGAAGGCGTTTGACGGCGATCCCGACATGCCGCTTTTGTGGTATCTGCGCGACATTGCGCAGCTCACAGGCACGAAGTTCGGCTGCGGCATGGCGTTGTGCGGTGCTTGTACTGTGCATCAGGATGGCGCCGCCGTTCGGTCGTGCAGCACTGCGATGAAGGAGGTCGGGGGGGCTGAGATCACTACGATTGAAGGCATTGCGCCGATGCATCCGGTGCAGACGGCGTGGATGGAGATTCGGGTGCCGCAATGCGGCTACTGCCAGACCGGCCAGATCATGCAGGCGATCGCGTTCCTTAGAGAGAACAAGAATCCGAGCGATCAGGATATCGACGTGGCGATGGCGGGCAATCTCTGCCGCTGCGGCACCTATCAGCGGATTCGGGCGGCCATCCACGAGGCGGCGAAGCTGCAGGCGAAGGAGACGGCATGAAGCTCATCGAAAATGTCAGCCGTCACGTCAGCCAAGGCGTGAGCCGGCGAGGGTTTCTGCACGGAGCTCTGGTCGGCGGTGTGTTTGTGCTGAGCGCTCGCTTTATTCCGGAACCGTTGTGGGCGGCGGAAGGCGAAGCGGCGGCGGCTCCTTTTGAACCTAGTCTGTGGATGTCGATCGCATCGGACGGAACTGTCACGATCGTGGCTCATCGCTCGGAAATGGGATGCGGCAGCCGCACGGCCTTGCCGCTGGTGGTCGCTGACGAACTGGACGCTGACTGGTCGAAGGTGAAGATTGAGCAGGCGATTGGCGATCCGAAATATGGGGAGCAGGATACCGACGGATCGCACTCGGTGCGCAGCTCTTTCGACTTGATGCGGCAGGTGGGCGCTACCGGACGCGTCATGTTGATCAGCGCCGCTGCTGCGCAGTGGGGCGTTTCTCCAAAGGACTGTACGACCGAGCCGCACTTCGTTGTGCATCGCGCCAGCGGACGGAAGCTGGGCTACGGCGACGTTGCTGCCGCTGCGGCGAAGCTGCCCGTTCCCAAGAAAGAAGATGTGCCGCTCAAGGAGCGCTCACAGTGGCGCTATATCGGCAAAGAAAGCAATTCTCTCTTCGATCTTCCTGAGATCGTCACCGGCACTGCGATTTTTGGCATGGACGCTACCATGCCGGGCATGGTCTTTGCGTCGGTGGAGCATCCTCCGGTACTGGGACAGAAAATCCAATCGTATGACGACAAGGACACGCTCAAAGTGCCAGGGGTTCAGAAGACTTTGACGATTGACGTTTATAAACCACCGCACCAGTTCCAGCCTTTGGGCGGCGTCGCGGTGATTGCCGACAACACCTGGGCGGCATTTAAGGGACGTAAGAGTTTGAAGGTTGAATGGGACAGCAGTCCGAACTCGGTGTACAACTCTGGGTCCTATCGCAAGATTCTTGAAGCGACTTCGAGGAAGCCTTGCAAACTTGTTCGCAACGTCGGGGATGTGGATGCGGCGTTTGCCCAGACTTCGAAGACCGGCGGAAAGATTATCGAGGCTGAGTACTATGCTCCGCATCTGGCGCACGCTTCGATGGAGCCGCCGGTTGCGGTCGCCGAGTATCGCGATGGGAAGGTGCTGGCTTGGGCGCCTACGCAGAATCCGCAGGCAGTGCAGGAGACTATTGCCAGCGTGCTTGGGATAAAGAAAGAAGATGTGACATGCCATGTCACGCTGCTGGGCGGCGGGTTCGGACGCAAGTCGAAGCCCGATCAGGTGGCGGAGGCGGCGGTTCTTTCCAAACAACTGGGCAAGCCGGTCAAAGTGGTCTGGAGCCGCGAAGACGATATTCATTTCGATTTCTTTCACTCGGTCGCGGCGATGTACATGAAGGCGGCGATCGGGGCGGATGGAAGGCCGACGGCTTGGCTGATGCGCACGGTGTATCCGCCGATTGGCTCGACTTTCGATGTGTCGGCTGTTTATGCCGACGATGAGATGGGATTGGGATGGAACAATCTTCCTTTTGACATTCCCAATCATCGCGCCGAAAACGGACCGGCCGACTATCACGTGCGCATTGGATGGCTGCGCAGCGTAGCGAATATCTATCATGCGTTCGCGATTCATTCGTTTGCCGATGAACTCGCGCACAACGCTCACAAAGATTCGGTGCAGTATCTGCTTGAACTGATCGGACCGCCCCGCATCGTCGCGCTTGATCTTAAGGGGGACGAAGCGGAGGACGCGAAGAATTTTCCGCTCGACACTGCGCGATTGCGGCGCGTGGTGGAGATAGTGGCGGAGAAGTCGGGCTGGGGTAAGGGATCGACTGGCAAAGGGCGCGGCTTTGGCATCGCCGCTCACCGCAGTTTTCTGACTTATGTTGCAACTGTCGTTGAAGTCGAGATCGACAGCCGGGGACAGGTGCACATTCCGAATGTGTGGACTGCGCTGGACGCCGGCACGGTAGTGAGTCCCGACAATGTCCGCAACCAGTTCGAGGGAGCGGCGGTGTTTGGAACCAGCCTGGCGTTGTTCGGCGAAATTACGGCGACCAACGGAGTTATCGACCAGAGCAATTTCAATAATTATCAGGTCACACGTATGAATCGTGCTCCGCGGCAGGTTGATGTGCAGATTGTGAAGAGCGATGCGCCACCGGCTGGCGTTGGCGAGCCCGGCGTGCCTCCTTTCGCGCCTGCTCTGTATAACGCGGTGTTTGCGGCCACGGGCAAGCGGGTGCGGGAGTTGCCGCTGTCGAAAACGAAGCTGGTCTGAATTGGGAGACGGGAATCTCTTATGAGAAAACTGCTGGTAGTACTTCTCCTGATCACAGTCGCTGGAACTTTCGCAACCGCCCAGGAAATCACCGTGGCGGCGGCGGCGGATATGAGTGCCGCGCTTCCGGAACTTGTCGCGGCCTATACAAAAAAGACCGGGCAGACAGTGAAACTCTCTTTCGGGGCCTCCGGCAACCTGACCAATCAGATACGAAATGGAGCACCGTTTGATGTTTTCTTCTCGGCTGATGAGGAATATCCGCAGCAGTTGATCGCCGAGGGACTCGCTTCGAAAGACACTCTTTACCGATACGCGGTCGGCCGGTTGGTGCTGTGGGTGCCGCGCGACTCGGCGCTTGATTTGTCTAAGCTGGGAATGAACGCTCTGCTCGATCCTGCGGTCAAGAAAATTTCGATTGCGAATCCTGCGACAGCTCCTTATGGGCGCGCGGCGGCTGCGGCGCTGCGACACTTTGGAATTTACGATCAGGTTTCGAGCCGGCTGGTGCTGGGAGAAAACGTTTCGCAGGCGGCGCAGTTCGTCGAGTCAGGCAACGCGCAGGCGGGGCTGATCGCACTTTCGCACGCGCTCGCTCCAGCGATGAAAGACAAAGGACGCTACTGGACGGTTCCACTTGATGCCTATCCCACGCTGAACCAGGCTGCGGTCGTGCTTTCAAAATCGAAGCAACAGGATGCGGGGCGCAAGTTCCTTGATTTTTTGCGCAGTTCTGAGGCTACTTCCCTGCTCACCAGTTACGGCTTCAGCGTGACCGCGGAGAAACAGCCCGGTGGAGAAAGAGTGAAATGAACTGGGAGGCGTTCTGGCTGACAGTGCGTCTCGCAGCCGTCGTCTCCGCGCTGTTGATCTTCATCGGAATCCCGATCGCCTACTGGCTGACTTACTCGCGCTGGCGCTGGAAATTTTTGGTCGAAGCAGCGGTCGCTCTTCCTATTGTTTTGCCGCCGACGGTGCTGGGGTTTTACGTCCTGGTAGCGCTTGGTTCGCGGAGTCCGCTTGGGCGCTGGTGGGAGTCTCTCACCGGCCACACTTTGGCTTTCACATTCGAAGGGCTCGTGATTGGGTCACTGCTATACAGTCTGCCGTTCGCCGTGCAGCCGTTCGCAGCTTCATTTGGTGCGGTCGAACCTTCTCTGCTTGCCGCCTCCGCTTCGCTTGGCCATTCGCCGGTGCAGACTTTTCGCCGTATAGTGCTGCCGCTCTCAAAGGCTGGGCTGGTCACGGGATTTGCGCTCAGCTTCGCGCATACTTTGGGCGAGTTTGGGGTGGTGCTCATGGTGGGCGGCAACATTCCGGGAGTGACGCGCACCACCTCGATTGATATTTACGATCAGGTGCAGGCGGCAAATTACTCGAGCGCGAACCAGACGGCGCTCGTGCTGCTCATCATCTCATTCCTTTTGTTGTCGGTGGTTTTCGGTTTGCATCGGTTCGGCCAGAACCTTTTTGGGTTGAATCGGCGATTGTGGGCGGTGGGTCCGTGGAAGTGAAAATCGCTCCCACGCCGCAACCTGCGGTCCCGACATCGGCGCCAATCTCTTCCGAACTCGAAGTCCGCATCCGCAAACGCTTTCCGAATCCCGAGGGGAGCTTTAACCTGAATGTCCACTTTCGCGCGCTGGCCGGCTTTACGATTGTCTTTGGCGCATCGGGCGCGGGAAAAACCACACTGCTCGATTGCATTGCGGGGCTGACTGCTCCGGACGAAGGACGCATCGCGGTTGGTGGCGACGACTTTTACGACTCGGAGAAGAAGCGCAATGTCGCCGCTTGGAAACGGCGCATCGGCTACGTACACCAGGATTTGGCGCTCTTCCCTCACCTGACCGCTGAAGAGAACGTCGAGTACGGGCTGCGCGCGCTTGGTGCGACGGAGCGGCAAACGCGCAGCCGCGACATGCTCCAGGCGTTTCGCATCGAACATTTACGCGACCGGCGGCCGGCGCAGATTTCTGGAGGCGAACGGCAACGCGTCGCTCTAGCGCGGGCTCTGGTGACCGAACCGCGAGCGTTGCTGCTCGATGAGCCATTGGCGGCGCTGGACCGTCCGACGAAGTCGCTCATCGTGGACGACCTACGGCGGTGGAACCAGCATCACCGCGTCCCTATTCTGTTTGTCACGCACAATGGCGAAGAAGTCTTTGCCCTGGGCGACGAGGTCATCATGCTGGATGCCGGAAGAATCGTGGCGCAAGGACGACCGCATGAAGTGATGCGCGCTCCGCGGCTGGAGACCGTGGCGCACCTTTCGGGATTCGAGAATATCTTCGACGCTACGGTAATGGCACTGCACGAAAGCCGCGGCACCATGACTTGCCGCCTGGAAAGAGGCGCGGTTGATTTAGAAACGCCGATGGTCCGAGCGGACGTGGGTTCGCCTCTGCGCGTGGGCGTTCGCGCCGGCGACTTATTGCTCGCAACCGTCGAACCTCACGGACTGAGCGCTCGCAATATTCTGCCGGGGATTGTTCGGCGGCTGGTGCAAAAAGACGTCATCATCTCGGCGATGGTGGATTGCGGCGGCACGGAGTTTGAGGTGCACGTGACGCTGGCGGCGCGAGACGCGCTGCAACTGGGCCCCGGCAAGGGTGTGTGGGTCGTGGTCAAGACACATTCATGTCATTTGATGGGGATGTGAAACCTTATTGCGGTGCGATTACCGCGATCCACTGCCCGTTCGATTCTTTGTGATACACAATTACGCCACCTAAACGCTGCGCAATGTCTTCGGGGAGCAGGTCACGGTGGTAGCCAAAGAATTTTTCTTTCATGCGCTGCCATGCAGCCCAATCCTCTAACAACGGGTGTGGCGGCTGATATTTCGTGGAGAAGACCAGCGCTACATCGAATTGGTTTCTTGCCCTCGCGGCCACATCGATCTGGGAGGCTGAGAAATCTTCGATGCGCACCACCGGGAAAGGCTGAGCGACATAGGCTAACCAGGGCCGTGTCAGTTCGTCCGACGCGGGCCACGCGGTGAGAATTCGCGCGCCGGGGTATCGCATGGCGAGGAAGCGACTGGCTTCCGCGTGCATCACGATGTAGTCGCGATAGGCCAGATTGTCTTCGAGAGAGAACCCATAGGGCGGATTGATGAAGAGCGCGGCGACGAATGTAATTGCTACCGCACCCACAATCAGCCCCCAATAGCGCACACGCCGCCAGAGGGTCGAGATCCATGCCAAGATCATGAGCGGAACTACGGGCAACATGTAGCGGGCCAGCACTGCTCCGCCTACTGCCGACATGAAAGCCAGGTAGGCGAGTATCACGGAAAGAAATGCGGACTGCATCCAGAATGGAATTCGTGGACGAGAATTTCCGTTTTGCTTTTGCGGTGGACGACGCATGGCCAGCAATCCCACCAGAGTGAGGAGATAGAGACCGAAATATCCTAGGAGTTGCCAGAGCCGCATTCCCAGAGCCAGAGGGATACGCAGAGGGTTGATCGTAGCAGCAACGTTGTAGCGAAAAAATTCTGGATTGCCCAGCAAGAAACCGGTTCTCTCGCGGTGGTAGGCATACCAGGCCGCCAGCGGCACGACTGGGAGCAACAGATAGAACGAAGGCGCGCGCCTGCCCTCAGGCGGAAGAATTTCTTTCCAGCGTTCATTCGAGCGCCGGCGAATGAGATAACCGAGCACTTCCCATCCAAACAGCGCCAGCGGAGCGAGGATCGCGGTTTCTTTTGCTAATGCCGCCAGTGAGAACCAGACGGCTTGTTTCCACGGATGATCTTCGACGTATGCGGCCAGCGCCCAGAACGTAAGACCCGCCGCTGCCAAGTCAACCTCGGCCAGGGAGCTTTGCGTGAAGTACACGGGATAAAGCGCGACTAATGCGATCGTCGCCCAGGCCACGGGTAAATTGGCGGCGACTCGCGAAAGTCGAAACAGGCCGAGCAGTGAGAACGCGCTCAGCGCCAACATGGCGGTACGCGTGACCAGAGTGGAGTATCCGAAGACGCGCCAAGCCAGCGCCAGCCACGCCATCACCAGCGGAGGATGCGCATTCGACAGCGTTGAATGCGGAATGAGCGCGCCGGTCAGAAATAAATCACGGGCCGCGGGAATGTAGTAGCCGGCTTCATCCCAGAAATAGGGGAGGCGGAGAAGTGGCGCGTGGAGCAGCATCAGTCCTGCGAAAAACAACGCGAACAGAAGAAACTGCTGCGGCCATGCGTGGGGCCGTGCTGAAGATGCTGGTCGAGATTTTGTTTTCAGATCAGTGGACTTGTCCAGCCGGAGCCCGTGGGTCAAGTTTGATCTCTCCGAATGCGGCCTCATAGTTGGTCACATTCTGCTGCAAGAGCGCCATCAGCGCCTTGGCTTGTTGCGGGCTGAGATAGATTCCCTGAAAGTTTCGCAATTCTACCTGCGTTTCCGAGCTTTGCTGCATGGTCCCGAAGACGAGGAAGAAATCCCAAACGTTCACCCGGATCTGCACGCTGTTGGAGTAGGTCTCGCGGTAATCGGGAGTTTGCACGAACTTCACATTCGGTTGGTTCACGGTGTTCATAGCTGGCAGTGTAACGCGGGGCAAGATGTCAGGGCAAAGCGGGTCAACAGGAATTTTGCAATCAGGCGCTACTGCACGGTCAACGTGGTAGTGCCGGAGAACTGGGTCAAGGTGTAGTTCGCGATAATGTTGATCGAGGCCGTAATAAGAGCCGAGGCTTGCCCAGTCCCAGCGGTTACGGTGTAGGTTCCGGCTGCGGGTGCGGGCACCGGCAGGGCGAAAGTGAGGGTGCAGCTCTGTCCCGGCTGGCATGGTTGCTGGCTATTCGCCGGATTGGATTCGCTGAGAATAGTAAACGGAACATTGTTCAGCAGCGAAACGTCTCCTGAGCTTACGGCAAGTCCCTGGAACTGGAAGACCGATCCAACCGGCCACGGGAAAACATTGGTGGTCGAAGGATTCATCATGGTGACCGTGATCAAGGCCTGGGTCCCCGACACAATCAGACCGGACGGAGCTTGCGAAACGGTTGTGATTTCCGTCCCTGTCGTATAGGCGAGACCGCCGGGGTACACGATGGCGATATCGGGATTCAGGCTGCTCCACTGTACCAACTGGGTGACGTCCTGCTTGGAGCCGTCGCTGAACGATGCAGTGACAGCGTACTGCTGCGGAATTCCGAGGGGCACCGTGCCGTTCGCCGGTGTGATGGTCAACGACTCCGGCGTGGCAGCGGTCACCTGCACGCTGGTGCTTCCGCTGACCGCGCCGACTGAGGCGGTTATGAGGGCTGTCCCAGCCTGAACCCCTCCGGTCAGGATCCCACGGCGACCGACTCCGGTGGTGATCCCGGGAATACCAAGGTCATTGCTGACGGTGGCAAAGTTGGGAGCGCCGGAACTCCAGCGCACGGTGCCGGTCAAGTCTTGCCGGCTGCCATCGGAGAAGGTACCGATCGCCACCAAGCCGAGTTGAGTCTGGCTGGCAAGAATGACTCCCGGTGGTGGAGGATTAGGATCGAGGGGCGGGCAGTTCACGACCGGGTTGGAAACGGTTGCAGCACAAATGTCGATTCTTGCGAGTGCCGCGGGATTGACTACGACCGGGCCCGAACCGGTTATGGTGGACGCGGTCACGGGGTTGAGGAAACTGGCGCTGATATTGGTTTGGCCGGGACCGTTGGCGGTCATGGATCCGAATGGACTCACAGCGATGATCGCTTCATCCGATGATCCCCAGGTCGCTAGGAGACTCAAGTCTGCCTGGGTGCCATCGGTATAGTTGCCTGTTGCCCGAAACTGTTGGCCGCCATTCAGGGGGACCGCGGCACTCCCAGGTACCAGACTGATGGAGCCCAACTGGGCGCTACTGATATTCAATGTCGCGGCTGCTTGTACGGCGGTGGTTCCGGGAACGGTGAAGTTGGCCGCGATATTTGCCGTTCCAGTGGCGACCCCCGTCGCCAATTCTTGCAGTCCGTCAACATAATTCACGGCTGCGTTTGCGTCGCTGCTCCAGGAGGCCGCGTTGCTGACATCCTGCTGGAACAGAGTGAGATTGTCGGGCGCCAGAAAAGTGGCGAGGGCGACAACATTCTGAAGTCCGCCCAGCGCAACCTGAGCATTGTTTGGGGCCACGACTAGCGATTGGAGAGTCGCGGTCAAAACGGTCAAGGAGGCGCTGCCCTGCTGACTTCCCAATGCTGCTGTGATGGTGACGGGGCCCGGGCCGGCTGTTGTCAACCGGCCAGTTCCAGGCACTACACTCGCTACCGCCGTATCCGTTGAAGTCCAGGAAATCCCCTGAATGCCGGTGACATCAAGCGTGCTGCCGTCATTGAAGGTCGCGACGGCGCGCATCTGCTGCATGGTTCCGTTCGCCAGGACCGACACGGGAGACTGGTTCTGAGGAAATTGCACCATCCCTACCGGAAGTACATTTACTGCCGCCACTGAACTTTCATCTATGGTGATGCCGGCGTTCCCACTTGTTCCAGATGAGGGAGCGGTTGCGGTGACGGTCTCAGTTCCCAAGCCTAGACCGGTGACCATTCCGGTGGCGGAGACTCTGGCCACAAGGGAGTGAGGATTGGCAGTCGTCCAGGTCACCTGGCCGCTGAGGTTCTGCGTGGTTCCGTCGTCAAAGGTTCCGGTGGCGACCAGTTGCTGGGAACTTGCCAGCGGCACGGTCGGGTTTGCCGGCGCGACCGAGATCGAGACCAGATTCGCGCTCGACACGGTCACCGGGGAAGGCGAACTGCCGATCGCTCCGAGAGATGCGGAAATGCTGGTTGAGCCTGGAGTCAGAGCCACCACCAGGCCTTGCGTCCCGGGCGAAGAACTGACGCTAGCAATCGCGGACTGGGTTGAGTTCCAGGCTACCTGCGAGGTGATATCGGACGTGGTCCCGTTGTTGAACTGGCCTGTGGCTATGAATTGTTGCGCCGTTCCCATCGCTATCTGTGCGCTTGCCGGGCTGAGCGTAATTCCCGTTAACTGCGGGACGACGGTGAGAATGGTGCTTACGGTAAAGAGCTTTTGACTAACCGGATCGAGAATTGACCCAGTGATGATGACCCTGCCAGCGCCGATCGCTGTAGCGATGCCTTGGTTGCTCATGGTGGCAACGGTGGTATCCGCACTGACCCAGGTAAGTTGGTTGGTAATGTCTTGTGGATTGCCGAAAGTGTATTGACCAATGGCGTTGAATTGCTTGGTCGCTGCCGGAGACGGGCTAAATGCAATGCTTGGGTTTAGCGGCGTCAGGGCAACACCCGTCAAAGCCGCGCCGCCACCGGTTCCAAGCTGCCCCTGTTTCCCTCCGCAGCCGCAGAGAGCGACGGTTGCGCACAATAGCGCGGACAGAATCAAAGTGGACAGAATCGGACATCTAACCATTCGGAGCACCTGCAAGCGGATTTCAATCACGCGCATTCAAACTAACTTCCGGAGTTCGTAACTCTGAGTTCGGAGCTGGCAGCGGAGTGTTGGGCGAGGCGGGCGAGCCAACCGTGGAGCCATCGTGATGACTTGTTACGCTTCCACTTTTCGGGTCTGCGGCCTTGAGCTGGAGTTTCATCCAATCGAAAACTCGCCCGCCGGAAGCGACACTGGCATAGAACGCCATACTGCTGTCGAACCGGCGATGCTCCGCCCACGCGGGGAGCGCTGCTTGGATTTTGTTCTGCGCTTCTTCGGGCGTAGTGGAAGAATCGTCGTTCAGTTGATTGAGCCGGATGTGGGGCGTCTTCAGCATGGGCAGCAACTTCACTGGATCGAAATCGGCGATCTTTTTCAGGAATTCGGGCTTCACGTATGCCGGGCGCTCGTCCTCGGGAATCACGTCGGACTTTTGCATCCACAGCGGCCAATCTCCCCACGGATCGAGCAAGTCGATGGCTCTGATTCGGGGATCGACCGAGGCCGCCATCACGGCAATCGTCCCGCCGGCCCCTACTCCGAACACGCCTACGTTAGTCATATCGAGATCGCCGCGTTCAGTAAGATAATTCAGCACCATCTGCACATCGTGCGCGGACTTACCTAGCGCTTCCTGGAGCTCGCTGACGAACCACTGCTTCATCGGCCGGTCGTGATAGCGATGTCCGGTGAGTGCTGGAACAAAGCCCACCGCGGCGTAGCCACCGCTGGTTGTCCTTTGGCACCAGCCGTCGTTCATGTAGCGATCGGTGTCGGAGGGGTGACCGTAGAGATAAATTGCGACTGGCGGCTTGTGCGCGTTTTTCTGCACACTCGCCGTCGCCGGACGAATTACATAGAGATAAATTCGATCTCCCGGACGCCATTGCACGGCGATAAACTCGCGTGTGAAGTCCTTGTTTTCAGCTTTTTCGAGCACGACCGGCGGATCAGTGAACAGATGGCTACCGCTGAGTGATGCGTTCCCGAGATCCTCGACGCTCTTGCTCGATGGAGGGTTGGCATCGGCCGCAATTGGGGGCGCAGTCGCAATTGGGCCGGCCGTGGTTGCTTTCTGAGCCGCGTTCTGGCCTACGCCGGACAGCGGCGAGAGGAATGCGATGAGGACGATCACAATGCGAGCCGCAATCACCGAAGCCGTGGAGCCGGCCCGCTTTTTTATAGAGCAGCTAGTCTCGATAGACATCATTGATTTCATTGGTAGTCGACCACAGATCATAACTATGAGCCAAAGATTCGCACCCAAAAGAGGGCCTCGTGCCATCGGCGGCGGTTCGGAGTGCAAAGCTCTTCATCACGAGAACCTTCGCAAAGAAGAAGCAGGCTGGCCCGTCAGGTCAGCCCGCCCCACGTTAGGTTTGAGGTTACGGTCAAGTTACTCGATAACGGTGAGAATCTCCTTGCCCGTGTCGGCCAGGAAGTCGTAATCGGCTTGGTCCGTAAAGACCGCGCCATGCACGTCGCCGCCTGTGTCAGCTTCGCCTCCGATGCCGTTGTGAGGAGCGCCAGGGACCTTCTTGGGTGCGAAGTGCGCGCGGAATACCTGCAGACCCGGTTCACCGGTACAGAGCCCGGTCTTGTCGGTGCAGACGAAGGGAACGAAATCGGCAGTGGTGTTGTTGACTTCGTTCTGAGCGGCCGTCACCAGGGCTTGGGTGCCAGTCAGGTTGACGCCTGTTGAGTCGGTGACCGCACGAATAATCGACCAGGCTCCATAGGAGCCGTTGCGGACGTTGGGTAGAGAGGTGCCGCCCGGCGCAGTGCAAGGCGCCAAGCACAAGGGCAGTTGGCCAGGAGCATAGGTGACTCCGTCAGAAACGTACGACCCGTAAGCGGCGTTGATGGGATCTACGCCGTCATACGTGACGTAGCGGCCCACGCCAGACGCGCCACCAATGGGGTTAACGTTGCCGAAAGAGAAGAAGGCGTAGCCGATGCTGTCAGGAGTATTCTTGATACCGCCGACGCCGCCGTTGCCGCTGATTTCCTCGCCGTTTCCGATGGACCGCTCGCGAACCGAGCCACCGGGGCCAGGCAGATAGAGTGGATCAGGACAGTTCGAGTTCAGCGCGCAGCTGTTGCCAAGGTTGACGCCGGTTTCCTGCGAGGCTGCGTCTGGGAGCTCCTTCAGCGCCTCCGTGTTGCGGAACATGTTGAATTCCGTAGTAGTCATCGTGCCCGAAAGAGGCTCGCGCAAAAGTGGGAAGATCGGCGGGTTAGAGGAGATGGCCTGCAGAGCGGCCGTGAGCGAAGGATCAAGATCCTGCGCGAGACCTAAGCTGCCATTGAAAGCGTACAGTGCTGGAAATCGATTCAGGTTCTTGAAAGCAACGTTGCCGTCGGGACCAAGCACGCCCAACCCTTTGGTGTTGCTCGCGTTATACAGGAGAAGGACGGGCTCCGCACCCACCTGAATAGTAGTGTATTTCCAAGCCTTCAGACCGGTGAAAGGATCCGTGCCGGTAAGGGCATACTGTACCGGGACCGAGCTCGCGCCGCCCCATGTACCGTAAATCGGGCAGCCCAGGTTTTGAGAGACGGTCCAGTTGTCAGGCGCCTGGAAGCAAGTGGCGTTGGACGCGGTGCCGTAGCCCAGGCCGACACCAGTCTTCTCGAACGGCGCCAGTACGCGGTTGACTTCAAATTTGGCGTCTTCCGGACGAACGTCGCTGAGTGCAGCGGTGAACGTGGGCGAGGCTGAGATCGTCGACAAGACAGCCGAAGGCACTCCCGGGTCATCGCTCTGGTCCATACCGGTTTGCCTATTCAGCAGGATCGCCGCGGGAACTTGGTTAGTACCCGCAGTGCTGCTGGCGGCCGAATCAATCTGCAAAGTCGCGCGCGGAACTGCAAAGAAAAGGCGTTCGCCCACAATGGTGTCCACGTTCAGATAAGCCCAAACACTGACCGGACTTGTGTTATTGTCCCACGCAATGAAAACGGTTCCAGCCGCCGGGGGAATGGAGCTGTTGCGGGTATCCACTCCTTGAGCCCAGTTCTGGTGGTCGGCGGAGTTCGTGCCCTTGGCACTCCAGTGATGGCAGTCGCTGCCGGAGCGGGAAGAGCAGAGATCGGTGAATGCTGCCGCTGAAATTGTGTTGAACATGGCGGACGAGCCGACGCCGTTGAACTTTACTCCCTGGGCGTTGGCTACGGAAGCCAGTCCGACGATTGCGGCCAGTGCTATGACCGCTAAGAATGCTTTTGTTCCCTTCATCTCGATTTCTCCTTTTAGAGCTGTGGTCAAGAACTTCGTCCTGGACCTGGAGCGTTGATGCGCTCGGACCCGCCGTGGCGCCCGTAGATACTGGTTCGCGTGCGAGAGAACTATCCATGAATGCTGTTAATCGGAAATGACAGCCAGATGAACGGCAGGTTAAATTCCCAGGGGGCGGGCCGCAAAGCTTTGCGGCACTGTGGATTTCCGCGCAATCAAGCTCGAAATTGCCCGTTCACGGCCTGGCCGTTCAGGACTTACTAGTTCAGCACTTACTCGTTAACTACTTGTTCCAGACTGGCCGATCTGGTGACGAATCCGGCACCCTCGAATTTCGCAGTGACATGCGTCGAACCTGCCGGCAATGAAGACAGGGTGACTGATGCTGTTCCTCCAGTCACCGGGACCACGCCAATTACCTGGTTGCGTGCTTTGAACGTAACGTTGCCGACCGGGGCTGTTCCGGTGGCGGTGATGGTAGCGGTAAAAGTGACAGGCTCGCCCTGGGCCGACGGATTTTGCGAAGAAGTAAGTTCTATCGCATCGGGCAGCGGCCTCCCTAGAACCATCGTGGCGATCGCCAGGTAATCGGCGACGCCGGCGAAGTTGATTGATCCCGCAGTCGCGCTCAGCGGTACTCCCACTGCGGACCAAACGCAAAGCTTGTAGGTATTACAGCCGGAATTGTTGGGCGGCAGCGTGATGCTCGCGAGAATATTGCCGGTGCCGTTCGGTCCCGCATATACGGTAGCCACGCCCTGCTGAAGGGCGGAATAATAAAAATACAATGCGGTCTGAATGCCGTTGGTGGCTGTCATCGTGATGTTTTGCCCGGTCTGGAAAAACATCACCGGATAGTTACCGAGATTGCCGATGAAATTTCCCGAGCCGCCCTTGCTGGCCGAAACAATGGCTTGGGCGTTGGCCGTGAACTGCAAGCCAAAGTTGTGGCCGGGCCCCGATCCCAGACTGCCCGTTCCCCCGTCGTAATACTGGTTGATGAACTCCAGGTTCTTCAGGCCGCTGAAGTTGATAATCCCTTTGGTCTGCGCTGACGACAGCACGGGCAACGTGAGCAGAAAAAGAGCGAGGAATCGGACTCGAGAGCTGGACACAACTTTCTCCGGCAACAAACTGGCTTACAGAATCGCAACTCTCAGCGATCAATGTTACGCGGGAGTTACGGTCATGTTAAAGAATCGTGAAATTCTCGACGCCAGTCTTGTCCCGCTGGATACGGCTCTCTATTTTTGAATTTGCTTTGAATTTGAACCTGCATTCGAAACTTCATTTGAAATTAACCGAGGCGTCACACTGCCGTAACAATTCTCCGGTACTCCTTAATACCTTTCGGTCGAGGTGTGTTTCTGGTGCAGATGGTGAAGCGCTTATTGCATTTTGCGTTCTTTTTCCTGGCTCTGGGCGCGTTCGCGCTGGCGCAGGCGTCAGTTGGACCTGATCTGGTCCCACCTACGGCGCAAATTCCGGAACCGCCAGCCGGGGCAAAGGCGCCTGCCATGCCGACTACGCAGGCCGCCGCTGCGGTAAAACCGTTTCCTCACAAAGAAGGTGAGGCGCAGGTTTATGGCGCCGTTACTGACCAGTCGAACGCGGTGCTTCAGGGGGCGACCGTCACTCTCATCGGTGCGGCGGGCTCGCCTCAGACCACCGTCAGCAATGCGCAAGGTCAGTACTTTATTAACGCGGCTCCAGGGACCTACACCCTCAAAATCGTTGCCGCGAACTTCAAGCAGTTCACGACGGAAAACCTGACCCTCACCGCGAATCAGGAAATTGAAATGGATAGCGCGCTCGAACCAGCCGCCGCCAGTCCAGAGAAGGTCGAGGTGGTCGGCGAGAGCGTTGGCCACGTGGAGACCGAAAAGGCTGAAGTCAACGAGGTCATCACCTCGAAGCAGGTAGAGGAAACGCCTCTGAACGGACGCAATTTCGTCAGCATGCTGACCTTCGCCCCAGGCGTCAGTAATCAGAGCGGGCAGGATGAGGCGCTGGTGGGCGTGAAGGGCAGCGTCAAGTTCAGCGTCAACGGGGGCCGGGTCGAATACAACACCTTCAGCGTGGACGGCTCCGACGTTTTGCATGCGGGTATCCATGGCAGTGAAAGCACGCTGGTGGTCTATCCCAGCCTGGATGCGATTAACGAAATGAAGGTTCTGACTTCGAACTATGGCGCCCAGTACGGCCGCAGTGCGTCGGGAACCATCCTTATAGACACCAAGTCGGGCGGCACTTCGCTGCACGGGGGTGCGTATTACTACATCCGCAATGAAAACTTCAACGCCCGCAACTATTTCGACGAGACACTGAGCGCTCCGCTTTACAACAAGAACGATTTCGGCGCGACCCTCGGCGGACCGGTGTATATTCCCAAACTTTATCCTCACAAGGACCGCACGTTTTTCTTTTTCTCGGAAGAATTCCGTCTGGAAAAAGATCCCACCGACAACAATTTCAATCAGGCTGTGCCCTCGCTGGCAGAACGGCCGGCAATGCTGACGAACGCAGACGGAAACAAATATCTCGGCGCCAACTTCAGCGACGTTTGTCCGGTATTGCCGCCGGGGGTTGCGGTCACTTCTTATAATCCGGCGCAGTTCCCGGACTGTCCTCATATCCATGCCGGCACGACGTTGCCCTATAACATCGTGGGTTACAACGACAGCACTCATACTGGCAATCCCACGATCGACCCGGTCGGAGCCGCCATCGTGGCTTCGGGGATGATTCCCCTACCTAATTCTTCTTTTGGCTGTAACTCAACCGTCGGTTCTTGTTATGACTACGCTTTCTCGCAGCCAACTTACTGGCGGGAGGAGTTATTCCGCATTGACCATGACATCACTCCAGGGAAACTACGGGCGACGTTCCGCTACATCCACGACTCGTGGAATACGACCGAGGCGCGGCCGATCTGGGGTTATGTGCGAAACAGTTTTCCGACCGTGCAGGGCCGCATGTTTGGACCGGGTGAGAGTTATGTAACTCACCTGACACAGACCATATCGAGCACGCTGCTCAATGAAGTTGTGGTGGGCTATACGGAGTCGCACATCAGTTTGACCGACCAACCTGCGCCGGGCGTGAATATCGATCGACCGGCTTCTATCGATGGACTGCAAGGATATCTTTTCAACAACGATTTTGGCGGCAAGTTATCGGGCATTACGCTCGCGCCTGGGAACCTGGCCTATGGGGGCGGCTTCTCGGTGGATCCAGGATACCCACCGTGGAATCTGGAGAACCCTACCTGGAGCGCGCGCGATGACATCAGCAAAGTCATTCGCCGGCACACGCTGCAAATGGGCTTGCAGGTGATTTTCGGCCAGCGAAACGAGATCAATGCCACCAACGGTCCGAATACTGGTGACCTGCAGGGTCTGTTGAATTTCAGCAACTTCGGGCTGGCCAATTTTTTTACCGGCAACGAATACAGCAATCTACTGACCGGCGCCATTACTTCGTTCCAGCAAGACAGCGCGCAGCTCAAGTACCACAACAAGTACGACATCTATGAGCCCTATGTGCAGGACGACTGGAAGGTCACGTCGCGCCTGACGTTAAACCTGGGAATCCGCTTCAGCTTGTTTGGGAACTATCACGAGGAGAATGACCAGGCATGGAACTGGGATCCGACCCAGTTTGTCGCGCCCCCTCCACAGCTGAGGTTTGATCAGGACGGCCGCCTCTTGTACAAGAACAAGCCGATTCCGATTCCAACTGGCCCTGACAATGTGAGTCCGTACCTGGTCAATGGATTAGTGCAATGCGGAGTTGGGGGCGTGCCCTCGACTTGCATGCAGCCGCACCGGTTCAATCCCGCGCCGAGAATCGGATTTGCGTTCGATCCACAGGGAAATGGCCGCACCTCGATCCGGGGCGGCTACGGCATTTTCTTTGAGCACGGCACTGGAAGTGAAGCTAACACCGGTTCACTGGTGGGCAGCGCTCCGAACAATTTCACGATGACGCAGTTGGCGCCCGCCGGAATACCGGATGGCTACCCGTGCATCGGAGGCATCGGGGGCTCGAGCATCTGTGAGTCGGGAATGGGTTCCTATCCGATTGATGTGACCTCGATTCCCCGCAAAGCGATCTGGCCTTACGTGCAGCAGTGGAGCTTCGGAGTACAGCGCGAACTCTCCCACAACCTGGTGGTCGGAATGGCGTATGTGGGAAGCAAGGGAACGCACCTGACCGCCGTGCTGCAACCGAATTCGTTCTTGCCGGTGAATTCGGAGGAGGATGGCGGCATCCTGCTCAACGGCAATCCCTACGGATTGCATCAACCGATCATCAATTCACAAACGTTCCAAACCTTTGATTGCGTCAATCAGGGCACGCTTAACAAGCCGGTCTTTCAGGTTAATGGTGTGAAGATCAACCAGACACAGCCTGCATTCATCAATATGCTGGCTGCCTGCGAATACTACGACGAGCAGGGTCTGCTGCCGATCAACGCTTACCGGCCCTATTTCGGAGTGCAGAAGATTTTCTCTCTGCAAAACGTCGCCGATTCGAACTACAACGCCTTCCAGGCCACGCTGCGCCGCACTCGCGGCCCGATCACTGTGGATATGTCCTATACCTACAGCCACTCGATCGATGATTCGTCCGATCGCAATGACACCACGATCGTGAATCCGCAGGTCGTCGCGGCCAACAAGGCCAGTTCTAATTTTGATCAGCGGCACTTGCTCAACGTCAACTACACCTGGACCTTGCCGAATTTGAAATGGGACCATTTGTATGCATGGGAAGAGGAGCAACCGGCTCCGGCCTCGCCGGGCACGTTCTCCCGAATGATGACGGATGCACTGGCGAACTGGTCACTCTCGGGCGTAATCACGTTGCAGAGCGGAACTCCGTTTACCGTAATCAACGATGGATACGCTGCCCTCGGTGTTTCGGTTCCCGACAACGCGGGCGTCGCCAGCGGGATTTCCACCACCGTCTCTTCTTTCCCCGATGTGGTTGGCAACATTCACGACAAGGCGCCAGTGGGGGCGGACAATCCCGAGAGCTTTGGGCCGACGCTGGGAAATCCCTCAGCTTTCGCGGCGCCTCGGGGACTGACCTTCGGCGACGCCGGCCGCAATGTGCTCAACAACCCCTTCCGCTGGAATGCCGATTTGACCCTGACGAAGCTTATGAAAGTAACCGAAGGCACGAGGCTCGAGTTTCGAGCGGAGGCTTTTAACGTTTTCAACAACACCCAGTTTCGGGTTTACGACCCGAGCCCGAACTATGGGAACGGCGCCAACAACACTATCAGTTGTTATGGAGTTCAGGCATTTAACGCGGCCGGTGATGCGCAAACCGACTGTCTGACCGGCAATGCGTTTTTGCATCCGGTCAATGCTCACCGCCCGCGCACGTTGCAATTTGCTTTGAAACTGAGCTTCTAGAGACTTGAGCTTCTGGTAGGGAGAGATGGATTTCGTGAAATATCCGGCCTTCGGTCTCGTCATTATTCTTGCCCTTCTTGTTGGCTGTGGCGGCAACTCAAGCGGAGGCGGCAGTGGCTGCTGCGGCGTGCCGGGGATTAATGTCGTCGTCGTTTCTCCGGTTGGAGCAGCGGGCATCGATGACAACCAGAATCTGACGCTTCCGATCACGGTACAGGTCACCAACGACCCCTCGAATGCCGGCGTCACCTGGACGCAGTCGCCCGCGGTCCGTGGCGGTCCGACGGGGACCCTATCTGCGCAGCAACCTTTTTCGGTGACTTTCACTCCGCCCACCGCTGTCACTTCACCGCTGCAAATAACTGTCACGGCGACTTCCGTGACCGATCCGACGCGTTCGGCCGCGATTCCCATCACCGTTTATCCGCAGCTCGTCGGCGTTACAACTTCATCGGACTTGGCTACGGCTTTTGTGAACACAAGTTACACCTGCATCCAGCAGCCGATTACTTTCGCGGGGGTTACACAAATTCCGTGTGAAGTCAGTGTTACCGGAGGACTTGGTCCCTACACCTGGTCGCTGGGAAATACATTGCTGCCGTTTGGACTGCAGTTGGCCCCCGGCCTCGACCAGTTCTCTACTGAAATCATCGGGACGACGTCCATAACTGGCATCTTCCCGTTCAGCCTTACCGCTACTGACGCGACAGGAAACACAACAACGTTTTCGTTGAACATTAATGTTGCGTCGTCGCAACTGAAAGTGGTCACGCCGACGCTGATGGCGCCCGTTCCGGGCGTCGCCTATACGCCGGTGCAACTCCAGGCAAGTGGTGGAGTTCCTCCTTATCTATGGAGTCTGGCTACGGGAAGCGGTCCATTGCCGCCGGGAATGAGTCTTAGTTCCAGCGGAGTAATTTCTGGAACGCCACCGGCGAATTTCTCCAGCAGCTACAGCTTCGCGGTGCAGGCAGCGGACAGTCAGAGTCCGGTGCCGGCTCAGGCGATTTTTCCAACGCCGGTGCCTGCGGCGGATGGACCGAAGATCATTACGCTTGCGCTGGGCGACAGCGAAACCTTATATCCCTGCCAGGCCGGCAACACTTCCGTGCAGGCCAACACACCTTATACGTTCGAGTTCGCGGGCTTCGACGCGAATGGCCCGGTTACTTTCTCCGGCAGTTTTACTGCTGATTCGAACGGCAACCTCACGGGTGAAGAAGACATTCTCCGGTCGAGCGGCGCGCAACTGGCTCAGCCGCTCACCGCCGGAAGCTCCATCTTGTTCGCGAGTATTGACCGCGGCTGCCTGACGCTGAACACTTCGGGCTCCAGTGCGCAATTTAGCCTCGCCGCCACTACCCTCACGGCGAACGGTTTCACTGATGGACGCATGATTGAATTCGACGACACGAACGGGACTGGGACACGGGGCTCGGGCTACTTCCGCATTCAGGACAGCACGGTCTTCGCGACACCCGTGACCGGTCCGTTTGCCTTCCGGTTCTCCGGCTGGAATGCAGGTGGAAACCATTTCGCGATGGCGGGAACGGCAACGGCGCAGAGTGGATTGTTCACTTCGGTCGCTGCCGATGTGAATGATGGTGGATCGTTTTCCGGTGGTCTGACGGGAGGCAGCGGCACGATTGGCGGCTCGGACACGAACGGCCGCGGCACCGCTACGCTCAGTGTCGGAACCGCGACCTACGACTTGATCTACTACATCGTTGACGCGAATCATCTGATCTTTAATTCGGCTCAGGTCGTCTCCAGCGGACAACCGTTGATCACCGGCGAGGCCATTACTAGCGCCGGTCCGTTCTCGCAAGCAACCTTGAGCAACAGCCACATTTACCGCTTTGGAGGCGATGTTCCGGGCAGCCCCGACGTCGCGGTGGGCGTTCTTCATTTTGATGGCTCGGCCGCAGTCAGCGGAACTGACTATGAAAGAAGCGGAGGAACCGCGAGCGCTACGGCCCTGTGGGCGCAGTATGCGGTCGATCCTACCAGCGGCCGCTTTTCGTTCTCGGGAACCGGCGCTCCAGTGGTGGGATATGCGGTTCCGTCGGCCAGCGGTATCACTGGATATCTGGTAGGGACGGGACCATCGGCGGCGTCGGGCACGATGGAGTTCCAAACCAATACTTATCCTCCGGGCTATCAATTCGGACCGATCAGCGGAAACTACGGCCTCGGCACCGAAGAGATGCTGGATCCGCAATCCACGGTGGTGGCGGGCACTGAGAATCCGGGACCGAATGGCAGCCTCTCGACCGGCAGCCCGTCGTCGTACCTGGATTCCAGCAACCTCGCGGGACTGGTTCCGTTTCAGGAGATCGATCTCTTCAAGTACACCTGGAACGCGGACGGTTCCGGCACTTATGGCGGCAACACTTATATGGTGACTAATCAATCGAAGTTTTTCTACTTCGATATTTCACCGCTGAACGGACATCCAGCGGTCGTCGTGGGGCAGATACAACAGGCACAACAGTGACTATGGAAACCTTCGCGGCAGACAAATCTCGCTATCCCGATCTGATCTATGTCGTGGAAGATGATCCCGACGTGTCACAACTGATCGAACATAATCTGCGAACCGCGGGATATGAGGTTTCTACATTTTTTTCCGGAGCGCCGGTGGTTCCCATGGCGGCCATGGCGCAGCCGGCGCTGTTTCTCCTCGACATCATGCTGCCCGGGATCAGCGGCTTCGATCTTTGCCGGCAGATTCGTCAGCACGAGCAATTATCCAAGACTCCCATCATCTTTCTTTCGGCCAGAACTCAGGAACCGGACCGCCTCCAGGCGTTCGACGCCGGTGGAGACGGATACATCACGAAGCCGTTCAGTCCGCGTGAATTGATCGCGCGTGTGCGCAACGTTCTCCGGGTTCCACCAGAAGCCCCCAATCAGGAGATCATTCAACTCGGAGACCTGGAAATTAATATCGCTTCGATGACTGTGCGCGTCTCCGGCAGGACGGTACTTACTACGGTCCGCGAATTTCGGCTGCTCGAATATCTGGCGCGGCACCGGGGACGCGTCTTTACCCGCGACCAGTTGCTTGACGCGGTGTGGAAAGAAGGTTCGTTTGTGACTCCGCGGTCGATTGACGTCTTTGTGCGCCGTCTGCGGGAGAAAATCGAAGCTGATCCGCGGCATCCTCGGTATTTGAAGACGCTGCGGGGAATTGGGTACCGGTTCGAGGCTGGGCGGTAGTGTTGGCAGTAATCGGCGTCGCTCAGGCCGCCCCTATTGGAGTAGCTGTCGTTGACGCGATTTCACTCGGAACTGCTGTGGGCCGCCCTGCCGGCCCGGTGGTGGGTCCTGGCGTCGGTGGGTCCCACTCGTTCGACTCCGCTCCAGCGCAGCCTCTTCCGCGGGGCGTGGGGAAGGATGAAGAACCAGGCAATCCACTGCCCGAAAGAAGGCGCATACGCCTGGGGCCAGAGCCAGTTAAGGTGCTGAAAGTTTTGACAGCTTACACACATTCAGAATGACGCTGTATGCTTGTTGGGCATAGCTGCCCACATCAGCTGCCCACTTCTCAGCGACAGGGTTGGTGTATATGTCCACCGGAACAAGGAATCATCTGGATGCAGGAGTTCTACCTCTCTGGAATGCGGTCTTCTGCCTGGATTGCGAAGTCATCAGCGGTCGGCGAGGTGACGAATGCGCGGCGTGCAAGAGTCGCTCGGTGGTAAGCCTGGCGCGGGTGTTGGGGAGCAGTTTGCTTGCGCACAGGGCACAACGCCTTCAACAGTGGGAAGGGGGGCTGTTTGACATCACAGTTACGATTGAATTGCAGCAGATGCACGCCAAAGACTTGAGCTCCACCGTTGAGCGGCTGGCCGGAGTGATTGGCCCGAACCTCGCAGGAGACCGAGCGTCATTCCACATCAATGTGAAGCCGGCAGTCGACAAACTCGACCCACAGCCCTCGCTTTGCTTTCCAGATAGAGTTGCCGCGTAAGGCGTAGCGGTAGTTCTCGTCTTTGCCACACTCGGCGTCCGTGGTTCCCACCCCTTCCGCAAAGTACGCGGAAGGGATGGGGCACCCGGCTTCCGCTTGGTGATTCCCGAATATAATGTGGCCGTGGCCATGAAGACACCTTACGGGCTCGAAATCATTGAGAATTGCCTGACTTGCCCGCTCCATCGGGACCGCATTTTCTGCAATCTGCACCCGGGGGCGCTGGCGGGACTGGACGCGATCTCGTCTCCGGCAACTTATCCCAAGGGCGCGATTCTTTTTGTCGAAGGCCAGGAGCCGCGTGGACTTTTCGTGATTTGTAATGGCCGGGTGAAGTTGTCGGCCAGTTCCGCGGGTGGGAAGTCGTTGATCATTCGAATAGCGGAAGCGGGCGAAGTGGTTGGCCTGCCGGGCACGATTTCGGGAAAGCCCTACGAGGTGACGGCGGAAGCGCTGGAACCTATTCAGGCTAATTTCCTGCCGCGGCAGCCATTTCTGGAGTTTCTGTGTGCCCACGGTCAAGTGGCGCTTCGAGTTGCCGAGGTGCTGAGCGATATCTACTACGCGACTTATCGCGAGGTTCGCTACCTTGGGCTTTCGGGCTCGGTGGAGGAAAAGCTGGCTTGTTTCCTACTGGATTTTGCGGAGGGGCACGGTTCGAACCGCGCTCAAACGCGCGCGACATTGACCCTGACCCTCACGCACGAAGAAATCGCCGAGATGATCGGATCGTCACGCGAGACCGTGACTCGTTTATTTGCAGATTTCAGGCGTAAGGGCCTGGTCGAGCTTCATGGTTCCACGCTGGTGATTGCCGACAAGGCCGGTCTTCGTAAATTGCTTGCCGCCTAGGTTTCTCTTCTTTCTTCTTCTCCTTCTCTTACTCGTTTCAAACCTCATTTTGCTTTGCGCTGCGAGTGATCCCGGACACAGGGTTGTGTGACGTGGATCACAGACCTGTCAGGTCTTTCAGCGCAGAATTGGCGTGCGGTTGCTAAGTCCGACAAATCGAACGAGCAACGGCACGCAAAGCGGCGGCTTTTACTGCGGTCGAGATTAATTCTGTAAGTGTGCAATGTTGAACAGTTGCGGCATGGTGACGCGTTGTAGCATGAAGCACTTTTCGAGGAATCGTTGATGGAACGTCGTTGAGGGAACGTCTATGACAACTGCTGAACTCGAACTGACTAAGGGTGTCGCGGCTCCACGCGACAGCGCCACCATGAAAGCGCTGGTGTATCACGGAGCGGGCAAGTGCGCGTGGGAGGACAAGCCGCGCCCCAGCATCCAGGCGCCGGGCGATGCGATCGTGCGGATTACGACTTCGACGATTTGTGGAACCGATCTTCATATTCTGAAGGGAGACCTGCCAGCAGTCACCGATGGACGCATTCTTGGGCACGAGGGGATTGGCGTGGTGGAGAAAGTCGGGGCGGGCGTCTCGGAATTTCACGTTGGAGACAAGGTCATCATCTCGTGTGTCACGGCCTGCCTGAAGTGCGATTCTTGCAAACGAGGGATGTATTCCCATTGCCGCCATGGCGGCTGGATTTTGGGATACACGCTGGATGGAACTCAGGCGGAGTACGTGCGTATTCCGGAAGCGGATGGAAGTCTCTACCACTTCCCTGCTGACGGCGATGAAGAAGCGATGGTGATGTTGAGCGACATTTTGCCGACCGGGTTTGAGTGCGGCGTCCTGAACGGACAAATGAAGCCCGGGGACACGGTTGCGATCGTGGGTGCGGGACCGGTGGGGCTCGCGGTTCTGCTGACAGCGCAATTTTATTCTCCGGCGGCGATCTTCATGATTGACCTGGACGACAAGCGGCTAGCAGTAGCAAAAACTTTCGGCGCAACCACTCTGGTGAACAGTGCCGATGGACACGCCGCTCATCACGTCATGGAGCTCACTGAAGGAGCCGGCGTCGACGTGGCCATCGAAGCGGTCGGGCTTCCGGCTACTTTTGCGATCTGCCAGGCGATTGTCGCGGCGGGCGGACATATCGCGAACGTGGGCGTCCACGGTAAGCCGGTGGAATTGCATCTGGAGAAACTCTGGGACCGCAACATTTCGCTGACCACACGCCTGGTGGACACGGTGACCCTGCCGATGCTGCTGAAGGTGGTGCGCTCGGGGAAGCTCCAACCTAAGAAGCTGGTGACTCATCGCTTCGCGATGAACGACATTATGAAGGCGTATGACACGTTTGGAAACGCGGCAAGAGAGGGCGCTCTAAAAGTAGTGCTTACCAATGGCGGGCCACGATAAGGAGGACACGATGCCACAGAGCACGCATAACCGACTTTCGGAACTTCACAACCTTGCAGCGCACGCCCATGCTGCCGCCGCTGTCGCCCACGGTAAGGGAGATCATCTGACGGGTCACGAGCTCACCAGGCAGGCGCATGAGCACTCCGTGAATGCTTACAAGCTCGCCGAGGAACTTGCTACGAAGAAGGCAACGTCCAGCAAAAGCGCATAAGGCCCAACTCGAGACCATCTGTGTTGTCTCGGACAGGACAGCTCAAGGAATGAGTGGACATCCGGAATTGATCGCTGAGTTCCTGGTGCTACCGCCGGGCTCGACGGCCGATTGCGGTCAAGGTGAGTTCCAAAAAAGGAAATGGGATACGGTCATTGGTGCGTTCATTCGTGATTTTCGCTTGAGTTTAAATACCGGATGCCGAAAGATCAGGGTTAGGGTAATCGATCAAGAGATTCGTGGGTGGCGGATTTATAACAAGCCACAGGTACGGGGGAGGGCGTACTAATGCGAGTAAGGTCCAGGAACTCTCGAGTGCTTCTGTTCTCGGTCCTATTTATTTGCGCTGAAGTTTTTGCTGCCAACCAGTCTCCCGGAGCGGGTACTGGCAAGAACGCCCAATCCTCCAGCGTGCCCGCGGCCAGTGCAGTTTCCTCCGACGCCTCCAAATACGTGGGAGCGGAGACCTGCAAAACCTGTCATGAGGAGATTTATAACTCGTGGGAGAAGACGCCGCACTGGAAGACAACACTTAATAAGGAGGGCGGCCCTTCGAAGCAAGGTTGCGAGGGCTGCCATGGTCCGGGGGCGGACCATGTGGCGGGCGGCGGCGACAAGACCAAGATTTATGTGTTCGAGGATCACTCGCGGCGGGAGAATAGCGCTCGCTGTCTGAGCTGCCACGGCGAAAGCCATGCGCAGTCGCATTTTGCGGAATCCACCCACTCCGGCAGCGATGTCGGCTGCCTGGACTGCCACTCTCCGCATCACGCCAAGGAGAGCGAGCACCTGCTGGTGCAGAACCAGCCGCAGCTGTGCTACGGGTGCCATATTTCGGCTAAGGCTGATTTTGCGAAACCCTATCACCACCGGGTGAATGAGGGGCTGATCCAATGCAATGACTGCCATAACCCGCACGGGACGGCGATTTTGCGGCAGGTGCGGACACTGCCTAGCGGGGATGCGGTTTGCTACAAGTGCCATGCGGACAAGCAGGGGCCGTTCGTCTACGAGCATGTGCCGGTGAAGACTGAGGGCTGCGTCAGTTGCCACACGCCTCATGGATCGACTAATCCGCGGCTGCTCAAAGTGATGCCGGTGAACATGCTCTGTCTGCAGTGTCATACCTTCCCGACGCAGGGGCCAGCCGGGCCGGTACACAACCAGTCGGCGAAGTATCAGGCTTGCACCATGTGCCATACCCAGATTCACGGATCCAACTTCAGCGACGTTTTTTTCAAGTGAGGGAGTAACGTTGGCTCTTCCAGGAAAACTCGGCCTGCAGAATGGTCACGGCTGCATTCGATTCGCGATCATTCTGGTGGTGCTGCTGTGTGTCGTGATGGTGTCGTCGCTACGTACACTCTTCGCGCAGACTCCCAGCACGAAGCCGGCGCCCGCGCCGTCTGCCTCGTCGGGCGCGCCCGAGGGGGTTACCAGCGGGGGTTATCTGATTCACTCGTCGGGCGAGATCGGCTACCGCTCCGTGGACGTTACCGGCAGCGGAGATATGTACGACACGCTGGTGGACCAACAGACCGGGCCTCGGATTTTCGACCAGACGCTTTCGATGCAATCGCTGGATCACACGGGATTTCTTTTTGACAATCTCTACCTCAACAGCTCGGGCTGGGGGGGCGATCCCAACAATTATCTGCGGCTGCGGGCGGACAAGAACAAGTGGTACAACCTGCAAGGCAGTTTCCGTCGCGATCAGAGCTTCTCCGACTACGACTTGCTGGCCAATCCGCTGAATCCAACGACTTCGACGCCTTCGATTCAGGCAGAGAACTCTCCACACTTATTTGATACGACGCGGCGGATGAGCGACGTCGACCTGACCCTGCTGCCGCAGTCCCGGTTAAGTTTTCGCATGGGGTTTTCGCACAATAATATGACGGGGCCTTCGTATAGCAGCGTGCATGAGGGTACGGAGGCCCTGCTGCCGCAGGGCTGGAACACTACCATGAACTCCTACCGCTTCGGTGTGGACTGGAGAGCCGCGCCTCGAACGGTGATCAGCTACGACCAATTTTTCGATTACTACAAGGGAGACACGGATTATCAACTGGCTCCCTTCGCGCCAGCGCTGCTGTCGACTGGAACTCCGGTGGAGTTGGGGTTGTCCATCGACACGGCTAATAAGTTCCCTTGCGCCGTGCCAACCGGGCAACCCAGCCTGATTGTCGGCGGAGTCCTGACCAACAATACGTGCAACGCCTACTTCGGTTACTCGCGAAACCAGCGGATACGCACTTCCACACCCACGGAGCGGGTCAGTTTGCGGAGCAATAACATTCAGCGGTTGGACCTGGTGGCTTCTTACTCCTATAGTTCGGCGGTCTCGAGTACGCCGTTAGACGAGAATTTTGCCGGTCTGCTCACGCGCACCAACACCCTCGTCTTCAACGGCACGGGCACAGGCAGTGCGAACCGGATTTCCAACGTGCTCGATGCCGAGGGCACGCTGCACCTGACAGAACATCTGCGGCTCATTCAGAAATTTTATTATTGGGCCTACCGCATTCCGGAGAATGGTAATTTCAATGAGCTCGACTATAGCTGCGCGGCGCCACCGTGTACGCTGCTGAGCACGCCGCTGACTACTCCGGAGGTTCCGGGAGGGACAAACACCCTGACGCTGTCATCGTTCAACCAGACCTGGAAGAGAGATCAGATGGAACTGGCATGGGACGTTTCCAAAAAAATGGGGGGACAGATCGGTTTTCGATATGGCAATCGGATCTTCAACCACTTCAATGATTACGCGCCGGGAGATTTGGACCACTTCGATATTAACGAATTCACGGCGCTTTTCGGGTTCTGGGCACGGCCGGTCCATGGGTTGCGCCTGAATTTTGATTTCGAGCACACGAACAACGACAACGTGATCGTTCGGATCGCTCCACGGAAGGAATCGCGATACCGCTTCCAGACAACCTATACGCCGCGGCCGTGGGCGGTGCTGGGCGCGTCTGTCAACATTTTGCAGGATGCGAACAGCGCTGCATTGACCAATTACGTTGGACACAATCAAAACTATGGAGTCACCGCATCACTCGTACCGCGTGAGCGGATCGGAGTGGACCTGGCGTACAACTTCAACAGCGTGATCCAGAACGCAGTGATCTGTTTTAACGACACGATTCCAGCTGGGGCGACTCTACCTTTCGTGTCGGGCGCCAACAACAACAATTGCGCCGGGAACGATCCGGCCAATAACCTCATGGCCAACTCGTACTACACCAACCACACTAATTTCGGAATGGCCACGGTCCGGTTCAATCCTGCGAAGCGATTGACGGCCAACCTCGGGTACAGCATCACCAGTGTGGATGGCAGCGTGCCGCAGTTCAACATTCTGCAGCCTCTCGGGTCGTTGCAGTACAAGTACCAGCAGCCGGTGGCCAATCTGAGTGTGGACATTGGCCATAAGCTGGCGTGGGTTATGGGTTGGAACTATTATCAGTACGGTGAAGGTTCGTTCGTCGGGCCGACGGCGCCACGCTATTTTCACTCGAACGCGGTGACTGAGTCGCTGCGTTACGCATTCTGAAACTTGTTTATAAGGAGCTGGAAGATGAAGAGAATCAGGGTCGAAATGTTTGTCGCGGCGACAGCAATCGCGGTGGCCTTCGTTGTCCCTTTGCCGGCGAGCGCGCAGAGTGCGTCGGAAACGCTCTACAAGTCGAAATGCGTTGCCTGCCACGGCGCGGACGGAAGCGGTTCGGCGATGGGGCAAAAACTCGGCGTCCATAACTTCAAAACTGCTGACGTGCAAAAGATGTCGGACGCGGAACTCACCGACATCATCACGAATGGTAAGAACAAGATGCCTCCGTATGGAAAGTCTTTGAAGGCGGAAGATATTAAGGGACTGGTGGGATACATCCGCTCACTAGCGGCAAAGTAGATCTCTTTGGAAAAACTATTCAATTCCGCATTGGCGGTTGGTTTAGCCGGCGGCGAGTCCGCATGATTTCCCCTGCGACACTCGTCATGGTGCTGTTCGGGCTGAGCGCGGGCCTGATCCTCTTGCTGGTCCTTCGCCCGGCGCTCACGGCGAATCGGAACGGGAAAATCCTGGCGTTCGTGGCGTTGTTCGCGCTGCCTATACTTTGCAGCTTCCTCGGCACCTCTGAACAAATGGACCGCTCTAAGCAGACGACGTTTTGTCTCTCCTGCCACATTATGGAACCGTACGGCCGGAGCCTGCATGTGGACGATCCGAAGTACATTCCGGCGGCGCATTTCCAGAACCACCGCATTCCCATTGACCAAGCTTGCTATACGTGTCATGAAGATTATGTGCTTTACGGGGGAATCCGAGCGAAGTGGCGTGGCCTGCATCATGTCTACGTGCAGTACCTGGGCACACCGATGAATCCGATTCATCTCTACGTGCCCTACAACAACCGGGAATGCCTGCACTGCCACCTCGGGGCGCGATCGTTTGAAGAATCGCCAACGCACACTGCGCTGCACACTGACATCGTCTCAAATCAGGTTTCGTGCCTTACCAGCGGCTGTCATGACACGGTGCATAATGTTGCCGACCTCGATAAGGTGAAATTCTGGAACGGTGGGGGGCAATAAGATGAGCGCGCGAAATCCTATGGAGCGGCGCTTGCGCATTGCCGGGATTTTCGTGCTCTTCGGCTTGTTGGTGGAAGTGGTTGCGATGCGGTGGGTGCATCCCGCGGCCTTCCTGGTGTTTGCGTTCATCGGAATTCCGATTGCCTCGCTGGGCATTGTGATTTATCTGTATTCTTTGGTTTCTCTCCGGAGCTTGGCTGAGGGGAACGATTCGGCTGGCTCGCCTGAATAACTAGAGATGTGGACCCCGGTTGAACAACTGCTGAGAATGACCTCCCTACCTCGCTTCCTGCTATCCTAGAAACCTTCGCCCTTGAGGGAAATCATGAAAATCAAGTTATCGGCTTTATTATTCGCGCTGCTGTTCGCTGTTTGTGCCGTGGCCCAGACTGCGAATTTTGACGGGCAGACGTGGTGGAACCACATCAAGTTTCTTGCCGACGACAAGCTTGAAGGGCGCGACACGGGCAGCCGCGGCGAGCGCGAAGCGCAGGCGTATGCGGTCAAACAATTCAAGGATGCGGGCGCGGAGCCGGCGGGAGTACACGGCTTCTATCAGCCGGTCAAGTTTGTCTCGCGCCAGATTGTTGAGAAAGATTGCAGTCTCGCGTTGATCAGAGACGGCAAACGCGAAGCGCTCACACTGGGCGAGGATGCGATTATCAGCACTCGCGTCATGCCGGCGTCCGAGGTCGAGGCGCCTTTAGTTTTTGCCGGATATGGGCTCAAAGTTCCCGAGAAAAATTATGACGACTTTGCCGGCGTTGACGTACGCGGCAAGATCATTGTGATTTTCTCTGGATCGCCCTCAGAGATTCCAGGCGCGCTCGCTTCGCATTACCAGACTGCGGCCGAGCGCTGGAAGGTGCTGCGCGCCGCCGGCGCCATTGGGATGGTTTCGTTGATTAACCCGGCCTCCATGGATATTCCGTGGTCGCGGATGGCGCTTAACCGCGCGCATCCTTCCATGGATCTCGACTATCCCGAGTTCAACGAGACTGAAGGCGCGAAGATCGCGGTCACGGTTAATCCGGCGAGCGCGGAGAAATTCTTTGCCGGCTCGGGGCACACATTCGCGGAAATCGCCGCGCTCGGTAAAGACCGCAAGATGCTGCCTCACTTTCCGCTCGCGGTTTCGCTGGCGGCGAAAACCAGAGTTGACGTCACCAAGATCGAATCGGCCAACCTGGTCGCGAAAATTCCGGGCAGCGATCCCGCTTTGAAAGATGAATACGTGGTGCTTTCTGCCCACCTTGATCACATCGGGATTGGAGAGCCTATCAACGGCGACCGCATTTATAACGGCGCCATGGACAACGGCTCCGGCAGCGCTCTGGTGCTCGACATGGCGGCGAGCTTCAAGAAGAATCCGGAGAAGCTGCGGCGGTCGATTCTTCTTGTGCTCGTTACAGGAGAAGAAAAAGGTCTGCTGGGCTCAAAGTATTTCGCGGCGCATCCTACGGTTCCACCGACGTCCATTGTCGCTGACGTTAATGTAGATATGTTTCTGCCTATCGTGCCGCTGAAGGTGCTTACTGTGCTTGGTCTCGACGAGTCCGATCTGGGAGATCGGGTGCGCGAGATCGCGCAATCGCTCGGCGTACGAGTTCAGCCCGATCCCCAGCCGTTGCGCAATCTTTTCGTCCGCAGCGATCAGTACAACTTTATTCGCCACGGAGTGCCTTCGTTGGCCATGGGCATCGCTCCCTCGAGCCCGGAGGAGGCGAAGATTTTCAAGGACTGGCTGACCCAGCGCTATCACGCGCCCTCCGACGACGTGAACCAGCCGGTGGACCTGGCCGCCGCCGCGAAATATGAAGAGATCGTCAGGGCTCTGCTCATCAATATCGCTAATGGCGAGCATCGCCCAGAGTGGAAGCCAGATAGTTTCTTCCGGAGATACGCGGAACCTGTCAAGATGGGACAATAATTCAACGGGGCGGCTTAACACTGGAGGAAACGTTTGAACGACTATCTTTTGTCCGTGGTGCTGGGAATTGTCGAAGGCCTGACTGAGTTTCTGCCCGTCAGCTCCACCGCCCATCTGCGGTTGTCAGAGAAGCTGTTGCACGATTTCGGCTTGGCCCCATATCTCACCCTCGACAGCGGCTATTGGAAGATGTACTCGATTGTCATCCAGCTAGGGGCGATTCTGGTACTGCCGATTTATTTCCGCCACCACATCGCCAAGTTGATTTCCACATTTCCTCGAGGCGAGAAAAAGGACTGCGATTATCTGACGCATCCTTTAAGCCTGGTCATGATCGCATTTGTGATTACGGCGATCCCGTCTCTTCTGCTGACCAAGGTAATCGGCAAGAACCTGGAGAGTCTCTACGTGATGGGTGCAGCGATCCTTATCGGAGGCATCCTCATGTGGATCGTCGACGCGATGAAAGCTCCGTGGGAAAAGGCTGGGCCGGGAGCGCCGGGTTCGCCGATTCACACATGGAATATGGATGACATCCACGGCGGCCAGGCGGTCTGGATCGGCGCTTG
Organism: uncultured Acidobacteriaceae bacterium; assembly: GCA_963755765.1. GTDB lineage: Bacteria > Acidobacteriota > Terriglobia > Terriglobales > Acidobacteriaceae > Acidiflorens. Next base: position 116,259 of record CAVWKZ010000013.1, on the reverse strand, counting down.
CCAGATTCTCTCTGCCGTGTTCCCCGGCGCCTCGCGCTCCATGTGCACCATTGCCGCCGGACAACTGGCCGGAATGTCACGCGCCGCCGCCCTCGAGTTCTCCTTCTTTCTCTCCATGCCGACCATGACAGTGGCCACGCTTTACGTTCTGTACAAGTCGCTGTCCGGCAAAGATGACAATCCGATTGGCGTCGCCCAAATCACATCTCACGAGTGGGTGATTCTCGCCATCGGCTTTGTGGTCTCGTTCATCGTCGCCTATGGAGCGGTTGCCTGGTTCATGGGCTGGGTGCGAAAGCGCGGATTTGCACCGTTTGCGATGTATCGCATCGTGCTGGGGATTTTGGTGTTGGCCTGGGCTGCAGGAGTAATCGGGCGCTGAGTCGCATACCCGTCGAAGGGATTAACCAAGACCGTGTCGAGACATGCTATGTGTCAGAAGTGTCGTTGTGAGGGGGTGGCAGCGCAAAACTGCCGCTGCTACCCGCTGTACTCTCCTTTCTCCGGTTACAATCATGCGGGGGATTTCTGTAACCATGATGCGTTCTACTCGATTCTGTACCGCGAAGACCATGCTTTTACTCCTTAGCACACTGATTCCCGCCGGAGCCATCGCGATCGGCTCTGTCAATGCCGCTTTTGCGGCGGCAGCGGATTTTGGCCCGAGCAATCCGTTTTACGCGCCCAGCACACTGCCGTTCCAGGCTCCGCCATTCGATAAGATCAAGGACGACGACTTTCAGCCTGCGCTCGAGGCTGGCATGGCGCAGCAGCAGGCGGAGATCCAGGCGATCGCCGACAATCCCGCCGCTCCTACGTTTGACAACACCATCGTTGCCATGGAAAAAAGCGGGCGGCTGCTCGAGCGCGCGACCGCAGCGTTCTACGGAGTTACGGGGGCAAACACCAATCCTACCTTGCAGAAGATCAAAACCATCGAGGCGCCGAAGATGGCGGCGCATGAGGACTTCATCTATCTCAACACGAAGCTCTTCGCGCGCGTTGCCGCGATTTACAAGCAACGCGCCACGCTCAAGCTTGATCCCGAGTCTCTCCGTCTGGTAGAGCGTTACTACGACAATTTCGTGCATGCCGGGGCCAACCTCTCGGAAGCCGATAAGACCGAACTCAAGAAACTCAACGAGGAGATTTCCACTCTTTCGGACGCCTTCAATACCAAACTGCTGGCAGCCACAAAAGACGGGGCGTATGTGACGACCGACAAGTCCGCGCTTGCAGGTCTCTCGGACGCTCGCATTGCCGCTGCCGCGCAGGGCGCCAAAGACCGTAAGGTCGAAGGCTTCGTTATTCCGCTCCAGAACACCACACAGCAACCCGACTTGGTATCTCTGAGCAATCGCGCGACGCGTCAGGCCATCTTCGAGCATTCTTGGAACCGCGCCGAGCGGGGCGACGCTAATGACACTCGCGACACCATTGCGCATCTCGCTCAACTGCGCGCCCGGAAAGCGAAGCTTCTGGGCTATCCAAACTTCGCCGCCTGGAAGCTTGAGGATCAGATGGCGAAGACTCCTGAGGCCGCATTGCGGTTCATGGATGCCATTGTTCCAGCGGCGACGGCGAAGGCGGCTCGCGAGGCGGCGGATATCCAGAGCGTTATTGATGCGCAGAAGGGCGGCTTCAAAGTCCAGGCCTACGATTGGAATTTCTACGCGGAGCAGGTGCGCAAAGCTAAGTACGATATCGACGATGCGCAAGTGAAACCCTATTTCGAGCTGGACAGCGTGCTGCAGAATGGCGTCTTCTATGCCGCCAACGAGCTCTACGGAATCACTTTCAAAGAGCGGCACGATATTCCCGTTTATCAGGCCGATGTCCGCGTCTTTGAGGTTTTCAACGCCGATGGGAAACATCTCGCCCTTTTCTACTGCGACTACTTCAAGCGCGATAACAAGAATGGTGGAGCGTGGATGTCAGAGTTCGTCGGGCAGTCGCGCCTGCTGGGAACTTCTCCTGTCGTGTACAACGTCGCCAACCTACCCAAGCCGGCGGCGGGCGAACCGGCGCTGATCAGCTTTACTGACGTGGTTACCATGTTCCACGAGTTTGGACATGCGCTGCATGGCATGTTCTCGAATGCTGAGTATCCGACTCTTGCCGGGACCTCGACGGCTCGCGACTTCGTCGAATTTCCTTCGCAGTTTAATGAGCACTGGGCCAGCTATCCAGCGATCTTTGCGCACTATGCGAAGCACTACAAGACCGGCGCTCCGATGCCGGAAGAACTGGCCGCGCGGATCAAGAAGGCGGAAACCTTCAACCGGGGATATGGAATGACGGAACTTCTGGCGGCGGCAGAACTTGATATGCAGTGGCACTTTCTTTCGCCAGATGCTCCGCTGCAGAAGCCTGATGAGTTCGAACGGCAGGCGCTCGAAAAGACCCATCTCAATGTCACTTATGTTCCGCCGCGATATCGCTCGAGCTATTTCGCCCACATCTGGGGAAGCGGATACAGCGCTGGTTATTACGCTTATCTTTGGACCGAGATGCTCGCCGATGATGCCTACGCCTGGTTCGAAGAACACGGCGAACTCACGCGCGCTAACGGTGATCGCTTTCGCCAGATGGTGCTTTCCCGCGGAAACACCGAGGACCTTGCCAAGATGTACGAGACCTGGCGCGGTGCGCCACCTAACTCGAAGGCCATGCTGAAGCACCGGGGGCTGGAGGAAACGGGTCCGGCGAAGTAGCCTCGCGCCGCGACCGACGAATAGGGTATCCGCGTCGCGACGGGCAATCTAGGGCTTTGATTCCTGCAGAAGGACGACGTCGGAGTCGGTGTGGCCGCTCAGGACGCCGAGATTTTTCCCGTCGGGCGACCAGTGGAAGGATTGGATCTGCTCGGAGGTGAAGTGGGTGATGGGGTGGCCGGCGGTGCCGTCGACGGGCTGGATCCAGATGTTGTCGACTCCGTTTTCGCGAACGGGGTAGGCTACGGACTTGCCGTCGGGGGTGAAGATGGGGCCGGCGGAGATGTGATCGTTGACGTCGAGCAGGCGCGGGTTCTTCAGGGTCGCGAGGTCCAGCAGGGCAATTTTGATCGTGCCTTCTTCTTTTTCTGGACTCAGATATTTGATGAGATAGGCCAGAGTTTTTCCGTCCGGCGAAAGGCCCATTCCGCGGCCGGTCTGGAAGGCTTTTGGAATTTCACTGCCGGGAATCGGTTCGGCTTTGCCGGAGCCATCTAGAAGCACACGCCAGAGTTGCTTGACATCTCTAAGAAAGTAAACCCAAGGCTGATTGCCGGAGCAGGCTGGCGGGTAGCGGAGAAAGGCGTCGTCGTTGCCGTCGGTTAGTTGTGTGGCATGAGAGCCATCCGCATCGACTCGCCAAATGCTAATCGCATTGCTGCCGCCGTGGAAGGCCCAGGGAAAGACAATCGATTGCGTGCCGCAGGGCGCGAAGGCAAATATTCCAGCGGAAGGGTCGCTCGCGAGGACGGTGGGATTCTTTCCGGAGATATCGGTTCGCACCAGGCGCGCAAAATCAGAGGTGAGAAGCGCGCCGTCGGCGGCCCAGCTAAAGTTGGCGATTCTTATTCCGTCGACCGATAGAGGAGTGGCGTCGGGAGAAACGGTGCCGGCCGCGGGTAGAACATAGAAGTTGCTCACAGCTTTTTGTTGAACGGTGGCGAGGGTCTTGCCGTCGGCGGAAAGCGATAGCGTCGAGTAGGTGTTGGTGTCGTGCGAGATGGGTTGCACCTGGCCATCGGAGCGATCGGACGATTGGCCTCCCGGCAGCGACACAAAACCGATCTGGACGCGGGTAAGGTCAGGACCCTTCTTGCGAAAAGTAACAAACAAGCCATCGCCGGCCGTGGACCACTGTATTGCCTCAATTTCTTTATCGGGGAAGGTGAGAGTCTTTATTTGTCCGCTATCGACGGCGAACAGACTCAGCGCACCAAAGGCGCCGCGCGGATCGTTGGGATAGGCGAGGTGCTTGCCATCAGGAGACCAAGCCACCCAACGCGGGAGATAAGTGAGCGGCTCGACGTGAAGAATCTTTTCGTCGCTGCCATCTAATTTTGAGCTAAGCAGCCAGACTTTGCCGGTCTCTGGGTCATTGGCGCGGAAGTAGGCCATGCGCGTGCCGTCGGGCGAGAAGGCGACGGAACTGTCGACGTCGTTGACGATCTTGGTGGGCGCGCCTCCCAAGACCGGGGTGCGATAGATGCTGAAATCGCTGTTGATTGAGTTTTCGGCTTTGCGGAAATAGACGTAGTTGCCGTCGGGCGAGAAGGCGACGTTCGGAATGCTGGCCGAAGGCGGAACGATTTGGGTGTCGCTTGCGGTCGCGATATTGCGCAGCCAAAGGCTGTTGAGGCCCTTGTCGTCCATCACGGTGAGCAGATATTTGCCGTCGGCGGAGATGGCGGTGACGACTGCTTTGCTGGAGTTTGTGACTTGCGCGATGCTGAAATTTTGGAAGGGAGCGGGCGCGGCGCGGTGCAGCATCGAGTAAACGCCAAAGCCTGCCGCAGCCAAGACGACTAGAGCGACGAGCGCTCCTCCGGCGAGTCCGAATTTGTGCTGTTTCGCGGCGGCTACCACCGCCGAGCTGCTGCCGGTGCCACTGCTATGCGCGGGCTGCGCCGTGGCGGTTGCGGGAGCGGGGACCACTCCGCTCGATGGCGAAGGGGCATTGGATTCGCTGGGCACAGCGGTTCGGCTGGATTCCGTCTCGCGCTTTAGGCGTTTGAGGTCGGCGCGCATGTCGGCGGCGTGCTGGTAACGGAGCTCGCGATCCTTCTCGAGCGACTTGCTGATGATGCGTTCGAGTTCGACAGGCAGGTCAGGATTCATTCTGACCGCGGCGACCGGGGCGCGATCCAGAATCTCGCGCTGGATTACTCCTGAGCTTTCACCGCGAAACGGCAACGTCCCTGTCGCCATTTCGTAGAGCACTGCTCCGAAGGAAAACAGGTCGGTGCGGGCGTCTAATTCTTTGGCTCGGACCTGCTCCGGCGACATATACGCTACCGTGCCCACGGCCATGCCCGGACTGGTCAGGTGTGTTTCTACTGTGCCGGTTTCGGTGGCATCGAATCCGGCGGAGGGGCGGGCGCCGACTGCGGTCAACTTGGCGAGGCCAAAGTCGAGAACCTTCGCGTGTCCGCGCTTGGTCACGAAAATGTTCGCGGGCTTGATGTCGCGGTGAACAATGCCTTCGGCGTGGGCGGCATCGAGGGCATCGGCAATCTCGATCGCCAGGCCTAGTAATACGTCGGTTTCGACGGGCCTTCCGGCGATGCGATGCTTGAGCGTCAGCCCTTCCAGAAATTCCATGGCGATGAAGGCTTGGCCGTCCTGTTCGCCGATGTCATAAATGGTGCAGATGTTGGGATGGTTTAGCGCGGACGCGGCTTGGGCCTCGCGTTGAAAACGGGCGAGGGCTTGGGGGTCGCGGGCGACCTCCTCGGGCAGGAACTTGAGGGCGACGAAGCGATGCAGGCGCGTGTCCTCGGCCTTGTAGACGACACCCATGCCGCCGCCACCGAGCTTCTCGACGATGCGGTAGTGCGAGATGGTTTGGCCGATCATATTTGGCCGTTCATGATTTACTGACCATGGAGTCGAAATATGGTAGGCGGGATGTTAAGGCAAGTCAACGCAGGAGTCTCAACAGCCTCCTAGGCGGCCGAAGGAGCAGCACGTACCCAACTCGTTACCCCGCCCCGTTTCCCGCATTGTAGGAAGCACCCGTTCTTGTCATAATTATCAGGCTCTGGCCCGTAACGGCGCTGTGGGTAGGCTTTTGCCCCGTGCTGTCGCTGCCACATGACATTTTTCTCGAAGATTTTTACGCCCACCAGGAACCGGCGCCTGAATGAGCTGGTCGGGTTCCTGTTGTGTGTCTCCGCGCTCCTCCTTTTTCTCGCGCTGGCGTCCTATTCGCCACTTGATCCTTCGCTGAACAGCGCCTCCATCCTTACGGGATCGCATGCTGCCCGCAACTGGATCGGTATCTTCGGAGCTTATCTTTCCGACCTTATTCTGCAATTCTTGGGAGTGGGATCGTTTCTGCTGCCCATCTTCATGGCGATGCTCGGGGCGCGCTGGTTTCGCTCGCGAGCGGTGCAGAATCCAATTGCGAAGACACTCGGTGGGATCTGGCTGCTGATGTTTGTGCCCGCGCTGCTGGCGATTCTGCCGGGACATATGCGCTGGATGGACGCCATTCCGATTGAAGGCTTGGCGGGACGCATCGTTGGCGACGTCTTGATTCGCTACCTTAATGTGGCGGGCGCTTATATTGTGTGCACGACCGTGCTCGCGGTTGCGCTCTACCTGACCACAGCGTTTTCGTTTTCGGCGATTGAAGTGTGGGCTCCTACGCGCTTCGCTTTCGTGCTGGCGCTTAGAGATCGGTTTAGAGACTGGCAGGACGAGCGGGCGCGCAAGCGTCAACAAAAGGAACTGGAAAAGCGGCGCGCTGAAAAACCGACGGTTACTACGCAACTGGTGAGCGCGCGCTCTCCCAGCCCGCGCCAGGAAACGCGACGTGAGGAAGAGGAAATCGCGGGCGTGCAATCTGCTGCTCCTCCGCCGCGCACTGGCATCGAACGGATGATGGCGGATGATGAAGGGGATTCCGCATTTGCGCCCGCGCCGCCGAATGCGCACGCTGAGTCGCCTGACGGTGAGGTCGAAGTTACCGACCGCGCTGATACCGGACACAAGGCGAAAACTACGCTCCCCAAGATCGCGGGCAGTTACAAGCTGCCGCCTTCGAGTTTGCTGCACCGTCCTGATGAGCAGCAGTCGGTGGATGCGGACGAACTCAAACTTGTCGCGCAGGTTCTGACGGCGAAGTATGCGGAATTTGAAGTTCACGGGCAAGTCACGCAGATCAATCCTGGACCGGTGGTCACAACCTTTGAATTCAAACCCGAAGCGGGCATCAAGTACAGCCGCATCATCGGACTCACCGACGATCTTTGTTTAGCCCTGCGGGCTGAGAGCATTTTGGTCGAGCGCATGCCGGGTAAGAGCACGGTCGGCATTCAGGTGCCGAATCGCGAGCGTGAAATTATCTGGCTGCGCGAGAACATTGAGTCGCAGGAATTCCTTGGCACGAAATCGAAGCTCACACTTGCGATGGGCAAAGACATCAATGGACGCATCGCCGCCGCCGATCTCGCCGGCATGCCGCACCTGCTGATCGCGGGCTCGACTGGGACGGGAAAGAGCGTGGCGATCAACGCCATGATCATGTCGATCCTCTATAAATCGACGCCCGATGAAGTGCGGCTGGTGCTGGTGGATCCGAAGCGGCTTGAACTTGGCAATTACGAAGGCGTTCCACATCTCTATACTCCGATCATCACCGAGCCGAAACTTGCTGCCAATGCCTTGCGCAACGCGGTGCGCGAAATGGAACGCCGGCTGAAACTGCTGGCGGCTAAAGGCGTTCGCAACATTGACAGTTATAACCGGCTGTTCGACGACACTCCTAGCTTGTTCAGCGAGCAGGCGACTTCGGATGAAGGACCGATTCCTAAGATCGTCATCATCATTGACGAGTTGGCTGACCTGATGATGCTTGACGGGAATAACGTCGAAGAATCTATTACGCGGCTGGCACAGATGGCGCGCGCTGTTGGTATTCACCTTGTGCTTGCGACGCAACGGCCTTCGGTGGATGTCATCACCGGGCTGATCAAGGCGAACTTCCCGGCGCGTGTGTCGTTCCGGGTCGCGACTAAAGTTGATTCGCGCACCATTCTTGACGCCAACGGCGCGGAATCGTTGCTGGGACGCGGCGACATGCTTTACCTGCCTTCGGGCTCGGCGCGCGTGCACCGGCTGCATGCTCCTTACGTGACTGAAAAAGAAATCGAAGCCGTCGTCGAATTCTGGAAGGCGCAGGGGCAGGCACAGTATCAAGAGAAATTCCTGGAGATTCCTAAAGAAGATCGCGAGGGACCGGCAGGCGACGACGATTCAGGAGAAATTTCTGCTGAAGATAACGATCCGCTTTTCAACGATGCGGTGCGGCTGGTGATCGAATTCGGCAAAGCGTCCACTTCCCTGCTGCAACGGCGGCTGCGCATTGGGTATGGACGCGCGGCTCATCTTATCGACCTGATGGAACGCGATGGCATTGTCGGCGCTGCCGACGGACCTAAGCCTCGCGAAGTGCTGAAGCGGCCGGACTGGATTTCGGAGATTGAAGAGTCGATGCGGTAGGAAGAAGTTGACCTTTCTTGGCGCATGACTAATGCGAGCCAGCCTTGGCGATCTCCTGTCTTACCCATTCCGTCAGCTCTGGTGTTTGGATCGCTGGCTGAGCTGGCCGGCGTAAATCACCGTGGAACCCGCCGTGGAGGGGAGGATGGTCCATCGGCTGAGTGAGCTCGATTTGATAGAGTCCTACCCTTTCGTTCAGCTTCATCGTGGATACTTCGCGATAGATGATCGACAAGTGGTCGGTCGAAAGCCCGGAGTAAGAGTTCTTCCCAGCGTTCTGCTCTCGGCTATCGACAACAACAAACACGTACAACCACACTTGCGAGAAGCCTACCCGCACGTCTCGGTTCGCCTGTTCGTAAGCCTTCGCGATCTCATGTAGCTTCTTAGGGGATCCTCTCTCGATGTCATACGCGTCGAACTTGATCCGCTTAGCCTGGATCGCGATAGCGAGGTCAGGTCGGTCGGGATCGCAGAGAAGAACGTCTACATCACCTACGAAACTACCGGGCGCGCCAGCGAGATCTACCTGTTCCAAAGCGAGAGCCTCACGCGGAAAGCCGTAAGGTTCAAAGACGACAGATCGGTAGTACGGATCCTCCAGCAACCTTTTGACGAGTTGGCCTTCGGGAATGCTAGCTACTGACTGATGCTCCATCGGCGTTTTTGCATCGTCTAGAATGGTGGTCACGATTGTTCCAGCTTAGCACGGAGCGAACAGAAGACGAACGGTCCATGGTCTTTTCATTTGTCTTTGCGGAACGTACTTGGGCGAGCCCCCAACCCGCAGGATGCTATGTCAACCCTGCGTTAATGCCGAGGGCTTCCGCGGCTTTGCGGAGTCGCTTGTCTCTCGTCCATAGAAGCGTGGAGGGGTTGATGAAGACTGCGGCTATCAGGTGGGCGTCGGTCAGACCGATGCCGAGACTATAAAGACGACGGGCCTCGATCATTCTCCGCACCTCGCTCAGTTGCGCTACTTGCACCTGGGGCAGAAGGTCCAGCAGGGCTAGCGTTTTGGTGCGCTCTTGCAATGAACCGAGGGCCAGTTCCGCGATGATGGCGGGATGGATCACAATTTGCCCTTGGTTCAGATGCTTCCGCAGTTCGTTATTTCTCGAGCGGGTTCCAGAACGAAAGTGGTCAATCCAGATCGAGGTGTCGGCGAGAATCAATTCGTCTTCGTCCTTGGCCTGTGGCGGGGGATATTCTTCAATTTCGGCATGGTGCCCTCGAGAGATGCCAATCTCCGGGCGCTCTCGCGCTCGATCAGGGCTTTGAGAGCTTCACGAAGAAGCGCCGCTTTTTCTGCCACCCCGGTGAATTCCTGGGCGGTGCGTACTAGATCATCATCGAGCGCCACGGTTGTTCTCATGGCACTGATTATAGCATCATTTGATGCCATCTACCGTGCTTAAAAGGGCGTAGGGGTCCCTCGACTACTCCAGGTCATGCGCTTCGCGCATGACCTGGCTCCGCTCAGGATGACAAGGGGATACGGAGTGATCCAGAGGGGGAAAGGCTCGACATTTGCCGGCGTGACGGCCCCCTCTCGTGGTAGATGTGGAAGCATGAAATTCCACACCGAATACCTGACTCTGCACACGAAAACCAAACGCGCTTATGTTCATCTGACACCGCAGGTTGAGAGCGCGCTTAAGAAATCTGGGATTAAGGATGGGATGATTCTCGTTTCCGCCATGCATATCACCGCGGGCGTTTATGTCAATGACAACGAGAGCGGGCTTATCAAGGACATCGACGCTTGGCTGGAGACGCTTGCTCCTTTCCGGCAGAACTATCAGCATCACAAGACCGGCGAAGACAATGGAGACGCTCACCTGAAATCTTTGATCATTCATCACGAGGTCATCGTTCCGGTCACCAACGGGGAGCTCGACTTCGGTCCGTGGCAGCAGATCTTCTATGCTGAATTCGACGGGCAGCGGGACAAGCGGGTGCTTATTAAAGCGATGGGAGAATAGCCAACTTGGTTTATCCTCAGAGGTCACCGAATTCTTAGTTGTCAGTTCTCAGTTCTCAGTTCTTAGTAAAGGCCCCACGACAATGGGGAACCGGGAACTGAAACTTACAGGAGGCCGATCCCATGAGCGACGAACTTCAGGAATTGCACGAGCACGCTGAACACGCCCGGGAGCATCCCGATATGGCGCCCGTCACGCTCACCATGGCGGTGCTGGCGGTTATGGTGGCGGCGGTGTCGCTGCTTGGGCATCGCACGCATACTGAAGAAATCATTTTGCAGAATAAAGTCACCGACCAGTGGGCCTTCTATCAGGCGAAAAATATTCGCCGTCACAACGACGAGATGTTTGCCGATATTACCTCCGTGATTGCTGCCAAAGACGCGGACGCAGCGGCCAAACTGCAGGAAAAATATCGGGCTGAGGCGGACCGTTATAAAGATGAGCAGAAGGACCTGGACAAGGAAGCGCACGCAACAGAAGCGGAGACTGAGCTTGTCCGCCGCAAAGCGGACCGCTTCGATCTGGGCGAAGTCTTCCTGGAGATCGCGCTGGTGGTGACCTCGATCACTTTGCTCTCAGGCAGACGAATATTCTGGAGCCTCGGACTGTTGATGGCCGCGCTTGGCGTTCTGGCCGCTGCCTCGGCGTGGATGGTGGGCTGAGTTGGTCGCGGCCTGGCTGAACGGATTGCTGAAAAACTCAGTCTTCGGCGCCCGGCCCCTAAAGGGGCACCTGAATTGGATGCACTTGCGGCATCGCTAAAGCGATGCCCTGATACAAAACCGAAAAGCCACACCCTGACATGAAGCGCGAGGTTTTCAGCGAAACTGTGAAGCCGGGCCGAACCCTTCATGCGACACGCCAACTGGTCTCTGTTACCAACTAAACGGTGATTCAGGTCACAATGAAGATGTCCGCCAAGCGGCTGACGGCCATTCGTCGGCCGCGACTGCTCTCCGTCGGCGCAACTTTAGTTGGGGTAATCCAGACCATTCGCTCCGCCTTCTAAGCCGCTGTAACTACGCCTTAATTACTTCGAATGTGCCTGGCACATCTTCGGCATGTCGCTTGCAATGTTCGGCACAGCTCTCTGGCCAAGAAACTCCACAGAAGAGAAGACTGGATCCAGCCCATGCTGCATAAATGCGCCAACCCTGCCTGCACGGTTCCCTTCCGTTCGCTGCGCGAAGGCAAACTGTTTCTGGCGGAAACTTTTCCTTCTAACCTGAGCGAAGCTTTTGATGGCAACCGACGGCGACTCCGACGGCGAGAACATTTCTGGTTGTGCGATGCCTGCGCCTCGCACTTCACGCTCCGTTTCGACCCGGCATTGGGGATGTTGACGGTTCCGCTCGGCGAGCGTACGAGTCCACGGTTCCTGGCGCGCGCGGCGGCCAGCGCTTGAGCGATCGTCGTTTGTAATTTGTAATTTGTCGTTTGTCGTTTGTCTTTGGTCGTTGGGTTATGAGGACTCGATGGACTACCGGATCACAAAACGGTCGCCTTGCTCGGTTTGCGGCATCGACACTTTTCGGCACGCCGGGTGGTATCTGGTAATCGAAAATCGGTGGCTGGACCGGCTCAAGATTCTGTCCTGGCATTCCTCGCTGGCGGCGCAAAAGGATATGAAGAGCGTGTGCTGCCGGCAGCACCTCAAAGCGCTCATCGCGCATTGGCTAAGCCAGGCCAGCCTGCGCCTTCCGCCGGCGAACAACCCGCCGCTGCCCATTGGCAGCGACCCGCGCCTGACCGACCTGGACCTTGGTCCTGATGCCATGGGGCGCCTGGTCGGCGAATTGGCGGTCCATCGCGAGTCTTTCTCCCGCGTGTGGTCGGGTTCGCCGGCGGCGCTGGAGTGCATTCTCGACGCCCTTCTCACCATCGGAGCTGAAAACAAACCCCAAGCACTGGAGTGCCAGCTCTTTGGCCCACCACCCGAGTCCTCGCAGGGACTTTCGCTCCAATAAAGCGCTGGCAGAGTCTAGCTCTGCCAGCGCTCCTTCCATACTCGCCAATCTTTATCCACGGCGTCGGCCATCTCTTGCGCCGCTGCCAGGAGCCAATTTGCCTTTCGTCCGCGCAGGTCTTTCAGGATGGGCCGACGCTGTTCTTCCGTTCCTACATGAATGTTTGCCGTCTCTCGGCCCATCGCCTCGAGCAGCCGACACTCTCCCCGGCTGGTTGCTAGCGCTTCCAGTTCAATACGCGAACAATGCGGCGACAGGCGGCGCACGATCCAGTGTCCCCGCATCTGTACGTACGGGTCTGGACAGCGCACCGCTCGCCGCAGGATGGCTGCGTACAGAATCTCTGACGGCGTGTGCTTCGGATCGAGCCACTCCAACGCAGATGCGGTGAGCGCTTTGGCTTCGCGAGCTATGCGGCCGCCCTTCCACTCCGCGATCGCCACCAGCCGCACTCGTCCCAAGCTGCCCAGGCCGGCGACGCGACCCGCCAGCCGGTACGACAGAGCCGGCGCCGGCAGCAGATGCTCAAGCGCCTCGCGAGCGCTCTCGGGGATTTCTGCTTTTACGGTGGGAAGACGATCCATTTTTTGCCAAAAAACCACCGGATCGCGCAGCTTGCTCTCGGCGATGGCTCGCAACCAGGCATGACTTTCTTCCAAGACAAAGGGACGGCCACCTTCCTCCATGCCTTGCCGGTATCCTTCTAAGATTGCGGCGGCTGATTCTTTCGGCTTCATGGTCAGATGTTCTTCTCGGGTCGCAAGCAGGGCGCTGGTCGCGAGGCGCACCAGATCCATGGTGTAGGGATAGGTGCAGGCTTCATCAAAATCGTTGACTCCCCAGACGAGGCGCCCGTCGGTATCTCGCCAGGTGCCGAAGTTCTCTACGTGCAGGTCGCCTACGGACAAGATATGCGGAACCTGATCGAGGTGGGTACATCCCTCGGGCCACATCTGCAGCCAGCGGTAGAAGGTGGCTCGAAAAAATGGGAAGAGGGCGGACGACATCTTCTCGTGCTTCAGGCGCAGGTCGGGCTCGACAATGCGGACCCGCTGCCGCAGCCAATCTTCATATTTCCTGGTGGCTTTTATGATGTTCATATTGGTTAGTAACGTTGGTTAGCAACGATATGAAGATAGCGACGGACTGTCAAGAAAGACCGTGAAGGAGGATGGACCGGTAACGTGCTTTCCAGGAAGTGGGGAGCGTCATAGACCTGTTATGATTTGCGGCGTGCATGTTTCTACGTTTTCATCTTCATCGAGCGCTCATCCTTTTAGTCCCGCTCGCAATTTCGTCTAGCCTCTACGCGCTGCCCGCCCCGAAGACGGCGCCCACTGGGCGCAGCGTGCGCATGGTACAGGAATGGATTCCGATGCCTGACGGCGTCCGTCTCGCCGCCACTCTTTACATGCCTGGGAACCCTAAGGCAGGTGAGAAATTTCCCGCGCTGCTCGAATATCTGCCTTATCGAAAAGACGACGCCACGGCGGCGCGCGATTATCCCATGCACTCCTGGTTCGCCAGTCATGGATACGTCAGCGTGCGGGTTGATATCCGCGGATTTGGCGCCAGCGAAGGCGCGCCTACGGACCGCGAATATTCCGAGCAGGAGCAACTCGACGGCGAACAAGTCATTGCGTGGCTGGCGGCTCAACCATGGTCTACGGGCAAAGTGGGAATGTTCGGCATATCGTGGGGAGGATTCAACTCGATCCAGATGGCGATGCGTCATCCGCCGGCGCTGAAAGCCATTCTTGCGGTCGATGCGACTGAACAACTCTTTCATGACGATGTGCATTACATCGATGGCATGATGCACTTCGACGAGTTCGAGTTGAACATGGATCTCGCTCCATCTATGACGGGAGCTCCGGACTATACGCTCGACGAAAAAGTCCTGGGGCCGCGGTTTGAATCGGCGCCCTGGTCGCTCATGTATTTCAAGCATCAGCGTGATGGCGCATTCTGGCATGCTCCCGTTCGGCCGCTCAGTGAAATCAAGATTCCATGCTTCCTGATCGGAGGCCTGCTGGACGGCTATCGCGATACAATCCCGCGCATGTTTGAGCAAGTTAAAGCGCCGGTGAAAGCGATCGTTGGTCCGTGGAATCACGATTTCCCTCACGAGGCCGAACCGGGGCCGCAGATCGAATGGAGGGATCAGGCTCTGCGCTGGTGGGATTACTGGCTCAAGAATCGCAATACTGGAATCATGGAAGAGCCGCCGCTATCTATTTATATGCAGGACTGGCACGCGCCTGATCCTCACCTGAAGAATGTGCCGGGAAAATGGCGCGGCGAAATTGGCTGGCCTCCGGGAAATGTGGCCAAGACGACGCTCTATCTCTACGACGCTCATGTTTTATCTACCGATCCCGCCAAACCTGCGGTGCATGAGCTGCGTTACGTTCCGTCGGTTGGCGTGGAAGCTGGATTCTGGTGGGGAGAACTGCTTAGCGACCAGCGCCCGGTGGACGCGTTCAGTCTGACTTACGATTCCGCTCCGCTCAAAACAGACCTGACCATGCTCGGGCGACCGCATGCGCTGCTGCAGGCTAGTTCGTCGGCTCCGCTGGCCGACTGGTTTGCGCGGCTGTCTGACGTAGCTCCCGACGGCACAGTCACACAAGTTACGGGAGCCGGACTCAATGGAACGCAGCGCGAGTCGGCTTCTGAGCCGAAAGATTTAGCGCCCAATCAGACTTACTCGCTCGATATAGAAATGCACCTGGCTACGTGGACTTTTCCCAAGGGGCATCGAATTCGGCTTGCGGTCTCGAATGCGCTTTGGCCCATGATTTGGCCGACTCCGTATGCGATGACTACGACGCTTCAGCTGGGCGGCGAAACTGGATCGCGGCTGACGCTGCCGCTGGTTCCACCGTCGATGTATGCTGCTCCGCAATTTGCATCTCCTGAGCCTTCGCAGGAACGCAGCGATATGCAGTTGGCGGGTTATCCTTGGCCCGGCGAATGGAAGACCGAGCGCGACGAAGTGAATGCCAAAACAAAAGTGACGTGGAGTGGTAAGTCGGAGGAGACTTATCCGTGGGGAAAGGAAACTGACTTTGAAGGCATAACTTACCTGGCCGACGATAACCATCCTGAAACCAGTTCGGTGCAGGGCGAGGCTGAGATCGTCATGGCGCTCAAGCAACAGACCCTAACCTGGCGAGGTCATCTCACGCTCAGCAGCGACGCTCAGAACTTTTATTACAAATACACGCGGCAGTTGCTTAAAGACGGGCAGCAGATCAGGCAGAAGACCTGGCAGGAAACGATTCCTCGAGATCATCAATAGAACCCTTCGCCGTGGCTCCATATGGAATCGACCGGAACACGAGGAGGTTACTATTGTGATCTTCGCGCCGTTCTGGATTATGAGTAGTCTGACCGCAGTGAACAAATCTCCCATGCGACCCTGTTTTGCAGCCATCCTTTGTGCGCTTTCCCTGGGAGTGATCGTTTTATCCCCGGGCTTCTCGCCAGCCCAGGAACAGCCGGAAGCACCACCACGGAAAATAGTGAACAAGGTAATGCCGGTGTATCCGGAGCTAGCCAGCAAGATGCAGATTCGCGGAACCGTCAAACTGGAGGTCGTGGTTGCGCCCAACGGAAAACCGAGGTTCACTCAAGTAGTTGGCGGCAGTCCGGTGCTGGCAAAAGCGGCGGTCGATGCCATTGAAAAATGGAAATGGGGACCCTCTCCAGCGGAAACCAAGGAACTGATCGAGCTCAATTTCCATCCCTAGCGGCGGATCTGGCTGTTCCCACCCGCATATCACCTACTGATGCGCAGACCGTCTGCTCCTTACTCGCGGGTTAATTCACTCTCGGTCACACCGGTTAGGTTGACGAAGCGAATCACGCCGTTGGCATCCTCGAAGACGAGTGCGGTGGCTCCATGGTTCACCACGGCGCTGACCAAATGACCATACGATCTGGGGATGCCGCCGTGGGTCGGGGTGTGGTCATAGCGCGCCAATTCTCCTTCTTTCATGCCCGTGACGCTGACGAAGCGGATGACGCCTTCGGCATCCTCGAAAACCAGGCCGGTGCCGATGGAGTCGGGGATAGCGGCCGCGAGGCGGCCGTAGGATTTCGGCACTGCGCCTTCGGTGGGCGCGTAGGATTTCGGCGGTTCGGTTTGGGCTGGCGCGCCGGCGTAGGCTACGGTGGAGTTGCGCGTTCCGGCGAGGCAACCGGCTATCGTTATCGCTACGAGTGCAATCGGAAAAATCATCAGCGTTTGTTTGCGCATGTGTACCTCTCGAAAGAGAAACTTCCACGGCGGTGGAGTGACCGCAGCGGCTTTACAGATTGCTGAAAAACTCAGTTTTCGGCGCGCGACCCCTAAAGGGGCACTCGAATTGAAAGCACTTACGGCATCGCTAAAGCGATGCCCTGATACAAAACCGCGCTCTCCAACATTTAGCGCCCGAATTTTCTGCAGCTACTAAGGCTCGACCAGGATCTTGTGCATCATGCCTAGATCCTCGTGAAGCAGGATGTGGCAGTGGAACAAAAATGTGCCCGCAATCGTCGGGTCGCGGAAATCCATGCGCACCTTCACGCTGTGATAGGGCGTTCCTGGGCCCTGCCAATACGGGATTTCGATGGTGTCTCGCAGGTCGTTATCGGTAACCGGTTGTCCATCGATCTCCAGAACCTCGAAGTGAATCTGGTGGATGTGGAAGGCGTGGGTCTCGAGTGCTCGATTTTCTATCGTCCAGTCTTCAACCGCTCCTACCTTGGTCGTGATGACGGGCTTTTCGTCGGGCTCGAAAACTCTCTGTTCTTGTCCGTCCACCGTTATGTAGAACTGGATGGGACCGTTGGTGCCGCCAAATTCTTCCGAGAAGTAGAGCTTGCGGGTCGCGGTTGCCGCCTGGCGAGCGAGGTCGGAGAACTTGAGGCCGATCGTTGAGGCGGGTGTGGGTGCGGGTGCCGATGCAGGTGCGGGCGCCGCGGTTGAGATGTGCGAGGATGCGTTGCCATTGGTGACATGGATATTGGCGAGGGTGTTGGCGAGATCAGCGTTGCCGGTTGGGCCGGTGGAATAGGCCTGGGTGTAGAAAACTGCGCTCTTTCCAGCCGGGGGAGCCTTGACGATAAATTCAGCTCGTCCGGCGGGGGGAACCAGAATTTCTTCTACATCTCTCGGCTCGGCCAGAGGATAGCCGTCGAGCGCGATCAGTTGTAGTTTTTTCGGCTTGTTATTCTGCAGCACCTGCAGCTCGAGGAAGTCCTGTAGAGACGCGTTTGCGACTCTCCAGAATTGTTTTTCCTCGGGCTGCATTTGAATGACGGGTTGAAGACCTTCGAGCGGCGCCACCTGATAGTTGAGGGTCAATTGATAGGGGCCGGGGATCCATGGAACCAGGTACTGCTGGCGAATCACGAAGATGCGCTCGGTAAGTCCCTTCACCTCGGGACGATATTTTTCCATGCCTTCGACGACGATGGCTCCGGCTGCGCCGCCGTTCACCTGAAATTCGGTGAACCCGTGAATGTGGGGATGGTACCAATACAAGCCGGGCGGCTCGGTGGTCGGAATCTGAATGCTGAATTTGAACCCGGGAGAGCCGGGCTGAATCAGGGTATCGATCACGTCGTCCTGATGGCAAATCGGAGGAACATTCAAGCCATGAAAATGCACGTTGGTGGAATCGAGGGTCACAGCGCCGGTATCGCCGCAGGTCGTACCGCCCTTGCTGGCAGGCATATTCATCTTCATCTTCGTTGGGTCCTTATCCTCGATGCGGTTGAGGACCTCGAGATTCAGCGTATCTCCGGGATTGAGGCGGAGGGTTGGGGCTTCGACGATCTGCCCGGAGGCGTCGTACTTATAGCAGTAGTGGGTGTAGCCAGCCTGATCGACCGAGTGTGACAGAGTGAATTTGGCGGAGAGAACGCCATTCTGCGAGGAAATGCTGTAGGGGTCGTTCACGACGCTGCCGACCGCGGGACGATCAGGACACTGTTCGGCCGCAAGGTTCAAGAAAGGAAATCCGCAGAATATGATGGCCAGCAACCACTTCAACCGCATGTCCAGCTCCTTTATTTTCACAAGATCAGCGCCAGCGAGGCTATCCTTTTAGACATTATTTCCTAAGACATTATTTCCTACCGCGCTGCGGAAATCCCGCGGTTTCGTTCGCGGGCATTCCTTTAGTCGCGGCAAGCTCATCGCTCCACTAAAAAGAACGCGGAGGGAACGTGCCGATGGACAGCAACCCGGGACTGTTTGGATCCGCGAATGGTGACTTCGAGATTTCGCGCAGCGCACATTTTGCGCCCGACGATTCGAGCTTCACCATCGCGATCGCGGCCGGGTTGCCGAACTCGGCCACATAGACTCCGCCGCCGTTTCCGGTTTGGCTGATCAGGCCCAACCCCGCCAGATACGACCAGTCGGCGGACTGGCCTCTGATTTTCCCGGAGGCGCATCCGGCGGAAAGCTTGCCGGTGGTTTTGTCAAAGAACATAGCAGTTACGCGCGCGCCCTGCGTGTTGACTACATAGAGGACGGTTTCATCCGGACTGAGCATGACGTTGCTCGAACTGATACTTGTCTTGGAGGTGTATATGACGGTTGGCGTCAATTTGCCGGAGGAAATGTCGGACACTTCCACGACTGAGGCGGTCGAGGTGTCGCCGAAAATCGCGTAGTGTCCATCGCTGGTGATGTCGATGGAATTGGGATAGGTGGCGTCGTCGGAAGAAAGCGTTGCGGTGGAGTACTGTTCGTCTCCATTCGACACCGGAGTTCCTGCCGAAATGTTAAAGGACTGGATCGAGCCATCGGTGTAGGTGGCGATCATCAAGTTGCCATGAATCGCCATGCCATTGATCATGCCGCCCGCCAATCCAGCGACCGAGAGATCGTTGATAAACGTCAGAGTGCATCCTGGCTGTACTTGGAAAGTTCCAATGGTGTTCGATCCGGTAAAGCTGGCGTACAAATATTGGCCATTTATCGCCAGTCCAATGCCATTGGAGGCACCGCTGTCGGTGGGGGATCCGGTGGCATTGCCGCCGACGGTGAGGGTGCTGACGTTAATTCCCGCAATGTTTCCGGTTAAAGCTGCGGACGCAAAGACGCACTGCTGGCTACTGTTATTGAGCGCGGCGATCCGGTTTGTCCCAAAAAAACCGCCTCCGATGCCACTACCACCCGATTGCACTCTTTGCGCAAGGGTCAGTTGACCGTCCGGCGCCACGGTGTAAAAGGTGACGCTATTGGGAAACGGGATCGTCGCGTCGTCATTGGTGACGACATACTGAGTTGCAGCCACGACGGGTCCGCTCGCAGCAAGAATGCAAGCTACCAGCACGGCCTCACGCAACAACCAGGGTTCGAAGTATCTCTTCATTACATTACCCATTAGAAAGGCCTAGGGGGGAAAGTGCCAATGGACAGCAATCCCTGACTGTTCGGATCTGCGAACGGCGACTTCGACACTTCTTGCAGCGAACACTTCCCGCTCCCCCCGCGTCCCGACGATTCGAGTTTCACCATCGCGATCGCGGAGGGGCCGCCGAACTCGGCCACGTACACTCCGCCGCCGTCGCCGGTTTGGCTGATCAGACCTAAACCTGCCAGATACGACCAGTTCGCGGACTCGCCGCGGATTCGTCCAGAGACGCAACCGCCGGAAAGCTTGCCCGTGGTTTTGTCGAAGAAAATTGCGCTCACGGTGGCTCCCTGAGTATCGATCACATAGAGCAGCGTTTCATCCGGACTGAGCATGACGTTGCTGGAGTTGATGCTTGCCTTGGAGGTGTGTACCAACGTCGGCGTCAACTTGCCCGAAGAAATGTCCGACACTTCTACCACCGCCGAGGTGGAGGTATCGCCGAAAATCGCGTAGTGTCCGTCGCTGGTGATGTCGATGGAATTGGGATATGTGGCGTCTTTCGTGGTCAGCGTCGCGGTGGAGTATTGTTCGTCGCCATTCGATACCGGGGTGCCCGCCGAAATGTTAAAAGACTGGATCGAGCCATCGGTGAAAGTAGTGATCATCAGGTTGCCGTGGGTCGCTAGTCCATTGATCATGCCTCCGGCCAACCCAGCGACCGAGACGTCGTTGACGAAGGTCAGACTGCATCCCGGCTGTACCTGGAAAGTTCCAATTGTGTTCGAGCCGGTAAAGCTGGCGTAGAGATATTGGCCGTTCATTGACATTGACATTGCCAGACCGATGCCGTTCGACGCACCGTTATCGGTCAGGGACCCAGAGGCGCTGCCACCTACGGTCAGGGTGCTGATGACAATGCCGGCAATCTGTCCGGTAGAAGCGGAGGAGGCATAGACACACTGCTGGTTCGCGGTGTCGAGCACGCTGATCCGGTTGGTGCCGAAAAAGCCGGCGATGTTGCCAAAACCACCGATCGACACTTGTTGCTGCAGGGCCAGCTGGCCATCCGGCGCTACTGCATAAAAGCTGACACCGGGGTCGTCGTTGGTGATGACATACGGCGGTGCGGCCATGGCAGGTTCGCGCGCGGCTAGGACGCCCGCAATCAGCGCAACCACACGAATCCACAAGAATTGCCGCAGTGCTTTCACTCCAGATTCCTTCAGGCGGGGGCCTACTTCTTGAAGTAGATCATAGGTCAGACGACGCTTCAAGAACTACGACTGGCTTTTCCAGAGACAACAACCACTGCTGCAACTAGTTGCACTTAAGCTGCGGTGGTGAAGCGCAAGAGGCCAAAACCGGCGCCTGAAGGCGCACTTTATGACATGGCGCTAACGGTATGCCTGAAGGCATACCCTGATACAAATCGCGCTCGCACCGCAGCCTGCTAGCCCGCCACGGCCTCTCGCCCCATTCCGCTTTTCAAGTCTGCGGCTAGCAACTGATGAAATAACTGCTCGCCGGCTTCGCGGCGGACGGAGAGCCGTCCTGCTCCGTAGGCACGCGATTTCAGGCCTCTCTGCACGGCCTCACAAATGCCTAAATCCTCATCCTGCACGCGATTGCCTACGGCCACACTTTGCTCGTTGTAGGCGCGCGCGGCTTCGCTTACGTCGCTGAAGTAGAAATCGAAGACCACGCGGCAATGATCCACATCAACCGGGATCACCAGGTTCGTATCCAGGTACCCTTCGTAGCAGTTGAACATGAAATTCGGATGCAGCCAGAAATACCAGGCCCGATCACCTCTCCGGGTCATACCGGTGGCTGCGTCCTGCTCCGAACTCACCATCGGACTCGACTGCAGGCAATACCGGTCTTCATTTTCGATGGTGTACTGCTTGTAATCCAGAACTGAACTAAGTCCCTTGTGCAAATGCGGGACGTGGTAACCGCCATCGAGGAAGTTATCTACAAACACTTTCCAGTTACAGTGGATGTCATAACTCGCGGATGTGAAGTAATGCAGTTTAGTCAAACCGAGAGGAGCCACGCGCTTCACTAAGCCGCCGAGAAAGTCAGATAGCGGGGCGGCCTCGGGATCCAGATTCACAAATACAAATTTCTCCCACGTTGCTACCTTTACTGGAACCAGGCCATTGTCCTTGCGCTCGAAGTTTTTGACTCCCTCGAACTCTGGCATGCCTTTCAGCGAACCGTCGAGTCCATAGTTCCATCCGTGATAGGGGCAATGCAACATCGCCGCCTGTCCACAGGGTTCGGTTACTACCGCGGCCGCATGATGCCGACACACGTTATAAAAAGCACGCAGGACGCCATCATTGCCGCGAACCGCCACCAGCGGCTCTCCGGCTACGGTCGCGGTCACAAACTGTCCTGGTTTTTCCACCTGATCCACGCGACCCATCACCTGCCAGGTGCGCGAGAAGACCGTCTGGCGCTCTAGTTCTGCGATCCGAGCGTCCACATACCACGGAGCCGGAATCGTCGAAGCCTCGGTTAATGGCGCTGCCGCGTCATAACTCGCTATGATCTGGGCAATACTCATACTCAAGCTCGTGCTTATTCCGTGGTTCTTGCCGTTGTTCATGCTTTCTTTCCGGTTGCCTGCATTTTCTCCGAGCCAATCGCTCGGCGTAACAATTCCACAAACTGTTCCATGCGCGCTTCTTTCTCCTCTGGAACGGGGCCCGACTTACGGAACAGGCCTGGATCGAGTTCCTCGGTCAGCAGCGCATCCTGAAACCTGTCCATTGTCCACTCAAGGATCGATCCGATCATGTCCACATCGAGATCGGTCCGTAACTCGCCGCGCTTGACTCCGTAGCTGACGAACTCGCGCCATCCGTAGGGGTCTTCGGCCACCAAAAATCGATTGATCTCGCGGCGCAGGGCCAAGTCCGTTCCATAGTTGCCGACGAGGTAGATGCGGTA
Source organism: uncultured Acidobacteriaceae bacterium (assembly GCA_963755765.1). GTDB lineage: Bacteria > Acidobacteriota > Terriglobia > Terriglobales > Acidobacteriaceae > Acidiflorens. Next base: position 93,766 of record CAVWKZ010000013.1, on the reverse strand, counting down.
GGACGACCAGTTATCGCGCACCATATTCTCGGTGCGTCCGAGCCAGTAGCGCAGCAGTTCAAAGAATCCGCGGTCCTGCGCGGCCGGCGGAGCCTGCAAATATTTCGGGAACGACTGCACCGCCTTTTTGTAGGCTTCGAAAAACAACCCGTCTTTACTTTTGAAATGTTGAAACACCGATCCCTTGGCAATGCCCAACTGCGCTGCGATATCTTCGACCCGGGCTGCGCTGTATCCGCGTTCGGCAAAATGCCGGATCGCAACCTCCACAATCCTTGCCCGCTTCGCCTCGGAGCGCGGACGCGGCCTCCCGTCGCGTCTCAGTTGCGTCGGTTTTGCGAGACTGTTTGTAATGCCTTCCATGGCCCAATTTCCCCCAGGTTCTTGTTGCGTCTTCCTAATTTTCTATTGACCGCCGGTCTTTCTTAATTGACCGCCGGTCAAGAAAAGATACCGCATAGTGAAACGATTTATCAACGGCTTTTTTAAAGGGTCGACGGCGTTTTGTACAAACGAAGCTTTCTTTGCTTTGACCGCTGGTCAGCGCATAAGAATGAAGTATTGGGCATTTCGGAAAAGCGATTTTCGTATCTTCAGCCAGTACAACGACATCTGAATTCGGAGGAGCTTACGGCATCGCTGAAGCGATGCCCTGATACGAAACACGAGCCTTCCCGCAGCACGGTAGGGAACGGAGCAAACGAAAAGGAGATTCCACGTGACCGAGACAGTTCAGCAGTACACGCAACGCATCCTGGCCAATGCCGACGGACAAGACCCGATCAAAGTCCAATCTGCTACCGACAAGAAACTGGAGCGCCTCATCAAAGGTGTCACGACCGCGAAACTCCGCAAGCGGCCGGCGGCCGGCAAATGGTCGATTGCGGAAATACTGGCTCATCTTGCTGATGCTGAGATCGTCATTGGCTGGCGGATGCGTTCTATCCTCGGAGCACCGGGAACGCCCGTACAAGCATTTGATCAGGACGCCTGGGCCACGGCCGGGCGCTACGAAAAGCGCGATCCGCGCAAATCCATCGAACTGCACCACGCGTTGCGCGAGGCGAACCTCGCCCTCCTGAAATCGCTTTCGCCGGAGCAATGGAAGCATTTCGGACAACATTCCGAACGCGGGCAGGAATCGATCGAGCACATCGTCCGTATGATTGCCGGACATGACTTGAACCATATTCATCAGATCGAGCGCATTTTGAGGCCGGCCAAGTGAGGGTCGAACTTAGGGTTCGACGGCTTCCGGCAGCGGTTCTACCAAGGGCGCGGCAGCGGGAGTCTTAGCGCGGGTGGTGGTGATCACGATCACGCTGACGAGCACCAGCAGCGTTCCTAGCAGAGTTCTCGGGCCGACGGTCTCGCCTCCGAGGAAATATCCGACGATCACGGCCACCACCGGATTGACGTAGGCGTAGGTGCCAACTTTGGTTGGCGATTCATGATGGAGAAGCCAGACGTAGGCGGTAAATCCGACGATGGAGCCGGCTACGATCAGGTAGGCCAGCGCGCACCAGACACCACGAGAAACTGCTTGCAGATGAAATCCATGCCACTCGCCGAAGACCGCTGCGGCCAGTGCCAGCAGGGCTCCTCCGGCGAGCATTTGGGCTCCAGCGCTCATGGCCTTGGAGGCGGGCAGCGGGAGCTTGCGGCTGAGAGCCGAAGCGATCGACCAGCTTATCGATGCGATCACCAAGGCGACCGCTCCAGCGCGATCGATGGGGGCTTCGCCAATATTTACCGAGCGGCTCACGAGAACGGACACACCAGCGATTCCGATCAAGAGCGCAACCGCCAAACGGAACGTAAGCCGCTGGGTGCGCAGAATCACGATCTCTGAAAGCGCCATGAAAGCGGGGATCGTCGCCAGCATGACGGCGGCGATTCCTGAAGGCACGCGTTGTTCGGCCCAGAACAACAGTCCGTAGTCGAGGACGAAAATACAAACCGCCAGCAACGTTGCGGAGAGCCACTCGCGGGGGGATGGCGACGGCGCGCCTTTCACGCGCATCCAGGCGTAGACGGCGGCTCCGGCCACGAAGAAACGCATACATGCAAAAACGAGCGGAGGAACCTCACGCACACCAACGCGGATGGCCAGGAAGGTCGATCCCCAGACGAAATAAATGATGGCGAAGGCCAGCATGGTCTTCCATGCCGGCGGATGGATCGGTGCTTCCATGGGGAAATAGATCACGGGTGGGGCGGCGGGGACGCAGAGTTTTTCTGGCTGGCGCCATCGCGCCTCTGCGGTGGCGAAACGGGCCCGCCCAAGCGGAGCTTGGGCGGGGCACCCTCGTAAGTGTGGAGGGTAGGCTGGGCCACCCGCCCCTCAAATTATGAGATGCGAACTACGCAATTACCTACTTCCTCACGAGCTGCCGATCCATATCCCTACTGCGAATACGAGCACTCCGCCCACTACCACTTGGAACGCCGCTGACAGGAGGGGAGTATCCATATAGCGATTACGAATCCAGGCAATCGTGGCCAGTTCCATGGCGACCACGATCACCGCGGCGATCAACGCGACGTGGAAGTCTTTAATCAAGAATGGGAGAGTATGCCCGATGCCGCCGGCTGCGGTCATCAATCCTGTCACCGCACCGCGCAGCACAGGGCGTCCGCGGCCAGTCATCGATCCGTCATCGGACAGGGCTTCGGCAAATGCCATCGAGATTCCGGCGCCGATCGATGCCGCGAGGCCAACGAGAAATGCATCGTTGCTGCTCTTCGTGGCAAATGCCGCCGCGAAGACGGGAGCCAGCGTTGAGACGGAACCATCCATGAGGCCGGCCAGACCGGGCTGCACGATCTGTAATACGAACAATCGCCGCTGCGCTTCTTCCTCGGTTTTTTTTACGGTCGGCGTGATGTTCTCTGACATTGCCTCCGCCGCCACCTGGTGCTTGCGCTCGATCTCCTCCAGATCGCCGAGCAACTTGCGGATGCCCGCATCGGTTACCTGTTTGACGGCCTTTTCATAAAACCGGCGCGTCTCCAGCTCCATGAGTGCGGCTTGCTTGCGCGCGTCGGCAATCTTTAAGGGACGCGACAGCCAGAACGGGCGGCGCTGGACGAAGCCCTTCACATCCTCACGGCGGATCAGCGGAATGTGTTCGCCGAACCGCGCTCGATAGGTTTCAAATAGGGATGCCCGGTGCTCAGATTCCTCGGCGCCCATGTCGTCGAACAGTTTTGCTGTCGCCGGATAGGTCTCCCGCAGCCCCTCGGCGAAATCCGCATAGATTCGTCCATCTTCTTCTTCCAATGAAATTGCGAGCGCCAGAATTTCGCGCTCCGACAGATCTTTGAAGTTTCGCGCCATGGGACAAGTTTACTTTTTCTGGACTCGGATTCAAGAACCGGGTTTGATACATCCGGTAAGCGTGGCCGCGCCCGGCAGCTTTTGCCTCCGCCAACCCTGCAGGTCTTGCCCGCTCACTGGCTGCGCGACAAGTCGGAGAGCGGGGTTTGCCTGTAATTGCCGCAAAATACACAAAGAGCGTTATGCAGGACTGCCGCATCGCGGCCCGCGCGAATGGAGTCGCGCGTGCTTTAACGCTGCTGGGTTCACTCGGAAAATCGCCGACCGCGAGCATCCATCGTCGTTCAGGCTCCTATCTCCTGGCTGGCGAATTTCCCCGCAGAACGCTTCTTCAACTCTTACATCGAGGTCCATCCATGTCCATTTCCGCGATTCAAGGCACATTCAATCCATACCAACTCAGCAGCGTCAGCAATCCCTTGCAGCAGCAGTTGCAGCAGCTCGGCCAGGCTCTGAAGTCGGGCAATCTCTCGGGTGCGCAATCGGATTTTGCCAGCTTGCAAAAAGACTTTTCGCAGCCCTCTACCACTTCAGGCGCTGCGTCGGGCCCAACCTCCGCCAGCAATACCGTCAATCAGGCCTTCAACCAACTTGCTTCCGACCTGCAGTCAGGTAACCTGGCGGCCGCGCAAAAAGACTTTTCCACGGTGCAGCAAGATATCAGGAGCCGGGAGCCGATCTCGGTCATGTCCCACCATTCCAATGATCCCAGGAGAGGGCCCACGAGTGGCCCGCCTCAGGACGTGAACCCAATCGGGCCGAGCCCGACGCCCGGCAACCTTACTGGCGCGCAACAGGCCTATGCCGCATTGCAGCAGGAAATGCAACAGTTCGCTCTCGGCGGAGGAGCCCTATCTTCCCTGTCACCGGTTTCGTTTGACGCCTGAGCGGACTGCTAAGAGCGTTGCCCCTGCGCCAAAATAAAAGCGCGGAGAGCTCCGCGCCTAGAACAAAGAAACAGCCAACCGCCTTCAGCTACAGGCCATCAGTTAAGAGCTACTACTGATGTTGCCTAGCTGATGGCGGCTGGCTGATAGATTATCGTCGTTACCGCTCTGCTCGAATCGTCCCGATGGCTTCCCCCAGCTCGCGCTCGGCGGCATGAAGATGCTCTTCGGCTTTCGCGCCGTGTCCGGCCATATCGTAGTGGTTGGCAGCGCGGGCGCGGTCCAACTCCTGGATGGCTTCCTGCACGTGGTTATGGACTTTGTCCAGATCGTGCCAGTCATGAACCCGGTCGGCGACGGCGATCCCGCCAACAAACGACAGGCACATAGAAAGCACAGCAACGGCAATGGTTTTCTTCATAAGTTTCCTCTCCAAATTGTGGACTTAAGGTTGTGGATTAAGTTATCCCGGCACGCATGGATCCATGCCAATTCTCCCTGGCCACAAATCACCTATCAAGAAAAAACAGGCGATCCATGGTGACGAGAGGTCAGTATCGTTAGTGTGTCGTTAGTGTTGAGTTAAGCTTGGGGCTGCGGCTGGTTCAGAGCGATGACAAACTGCTGGCCGCAATGTGAGCATTTCGCCGGGGAAAACAGGATCATGGTTCCTGACCAAGGGTGGACAGATTGCTGGTGGCAGTGTGGGCATTTGATCAGATGCTTATCAAAAGCAAGGTCGATAAGATCGTCTTCCGGCATGAGTTACTCCCGCTGAGGAGAAAGCCTATTTGCCGGCAAAGCATGTGTCAGTCCGCTGACGAACCAATGAATGTGCGCCGGTCACGCACCGCGACTACTCCGCTTCGCTGCGCCATTCCTTGACCTGGAGTTGCATGATCGCGTAACACTCGCAGGACGCTTCTTCGAGTTTTCGGCGGTTGATGATTTTTACGTCTCCACGGCGGTGGGCGATGAGTCCTGCCTTCTGAAGCATGCCGGCGGCCACGGTGACGCTGGAGCGGCGCGTACCGAGCATCTGGGCTATTAACTCCTGCGTTAATGGCACAGAGTTGGATCCAATGCGATCGGCGCTCATCAATAACCATCTCGCTAATCGTTCATTCACTTCATGCAGACGGTTACAGGCGGCAATCTGAGTGACTTGCATGGCCATGACCTGCGAGAACTGCTGTAACTGGCGCTCCAGTTTGGGACACTCCCGCAAAAGCGCGACCAACCGCTCGCTGTCGACTCGAAAAGCCGTGGCTTCGATCTGCGCGATCGCCCGCGTGGGCGCGGTGCGAAAGCCTGCCACTAGTGGCAATCCGATAAAGCCTTCCTTGCCCACCAGACCGACTTCGACGCTTTTTCCGTCGGGGAATACGCTCAGAATGGAGATCAGGCCGGTGTTGCAGAAGTAGGCGGATTTCAGAGTGTCCCCCGGCTCGTGCAGGACATGGTGGACCTTCAAACGTACAAACTCCAATTTTGGCAGGAGCAGTTCCAGTTCTTTTCGGGGCAGGCTTAACAGGATCTCGTTGTGGATCTGGTTGCCGTCACCGTCGGTAAGGGGCGACTTGGCAGAGGACTTTGTGGGCGGGCGGGGCTTGTTGGCCATATCGGCTCCTTGCGCAGCGTAAACGCTGTCTGATTTTCGCAAGGAACCGTCACCGTTCGGTGCGGCGGAAAGATGCTAGATGAGACCCTTTTAGACTACTCTCTTTTTGATTCTGGGGTTGATTATAAAAGGGCGGCGACTTGCGGGAGGATTTTCACGATTTCCTCAGCGGCTAAACAGTTTGCTGAAAGACTCGGATTCCGATGTCCAGCCCCTAAAGGGGCGTCTGATTTTGAAGACTTGCGGTATCGCTGAAGCGATACCCTGATACGAAGCAAAGCGATGGCCTGGTTGATACTTCGCCTGGAGTGCGTTTATCCTCCTCACAGGAACTTCAGCAGGGCGGCCGTCGTCTCGGCTGGGCGCTCCTCCATCACCCAGTGTCCCGTATTCTTCAGCACTACTACCGTCACGTCTGATGCGACCAGCTTCATCTGTTGGCCTAGCACTTCTCCCAACGACTTCTCGCCGCCGATCACCAGAACTGGCATGGTCAGCCTGGTTTGGGAGAGTTGAGCGAAGTCTTTGGCGGCCTGCTGGAAGGAGACGAAATAGGCCCAGCCGGCGTGCATACGTCCGGGGCGTGAATAGGCCGCGATGTAGGCTTCGCGGTCGGCTTGAGGAAGAGAACGCGTCTTGTCGGCGGCGAGGTCATTCCAGAAGTACTCGAAGTAGATACGCTCGCGGCCTTGAACCAGAGCCTCGGGAGTCGGTCCGTTGAAGCGGAAGTGCCAGATATGTGGGTCGTTGTAAACCGCCTCCCAGCCGGCGACGCCGGGGAGGAAAGCATCCATTACGACGAGCTTCGTTACTTCGAAGGGAAATTGGGCGGCGTACGCGTAGGCGACCATCAGGCCGATATCGTGGCCGACAACTTCCGCTTTCTGCACGCCTAGAGACCGGGCCAGGTCATGCATACGGATGGCGGCGGTCTTCATGTCCAGACCGTCCTTTGGAATCGCTGAGTCTCCGATGCCGGGGAGGTCGGGCGCGATTACGGTGAAGCGCTCGGCCAGTTTGGGGATGATCGGTTTCCACATCAGCGAGGTTTCGGCGTAGCCGTGGAGCAGGATGACGGTTGGGCCGTGGCCGGCGGTCAGGTAATGCAGTTTGACGCCGTCGACTTCGGCTGTGCGCGAGGCTATGGGATCGGCTGCGAACGCTTGTACAGAGAGTGCGGAGAGCAAGAGCAGGCTCGACACCGCGAGGATCGAAAATATTTTGTACGACTGATTCATTAGAAGGTCCCCTAAAAAACTCACCGACTTGATGATGGAACCCGCCCAAGCGGAGCTTGGACGGGGCACCCTCTGAATTTGTGCCGTCGCGCACCCTGTCGGGCGCATATCCCGGCGAATTATAAATTGAATTCGTCGACAATCGGGCGGCGGAAACGCTAACCTTGACCGAAATCCGCAAACGTGCGGCGAGTCCTCGGTTGCGATGCTATTCCGCCGGATTATAGTTCAGGTTTTGCCCGAGCCATCGCTCGACTTCTAGCACGCTGATGCCTTTCCGTTTGCTGTAGTCGGCGACTTGATCGCGGTCAATCTTGCCGAGGCTGAAATATCGTGATTCGGGGTGGGCGAAGTAGAGACCGCTCACGCTTGAACCGGGCCACATCGCAAACGACTCCGTGATCAGCATCCCGGTGTTCGCCTGCACATCGAGCAAACGCCAAAGTGGACCCTTCTCCGTGTGATCCGGGCAAGCCGGATAACCCGCGGCCGGCCTGATCCCCCGGTACTTTTCTTGTATGAGATCGGCGATGAGATCCGCATTGCTCAGGCCTTCTTCACAACCGTAACCCCATTCCTCGCGAACTCGTTTGTGCAGGCACTCGGCAAAAGCTTCTGCTAGGCGGTCGGCTATGGCCTCCGCCATGATCGCGTTGTAGTCGTCGTTCTCAGACCTGAACCGATCGCATAATTCCTTCAGGCCGATCCCGCTGGTCACCGCGAAAGCACCGATGTGATCGGGCAACCCAGTTTCCTTGGGCGCGATGAAGTCAGCAAGAGACCGGCACGGCTCCGTACCTTCCTTATTCGATTGCTGACGGAGGAAGTGAAATCGTTCGAGCACTTTGTCGCGTGCGCCGCCGGTGTACAGTTCGACATCGTCGCCCACGGCGCTGGCGGGAAACAAGCCATACACCCCCCGGGCCGTAATCAACTTCTTCTCGATGATGATGTCGAGGAGAGCATTGGCTTCGGCGAATATCTGACGCGCCTGCGCGCCTTGTCCCTCGTGTTCGAGAATTCGGGGGTAAACACCTTTCAGTCCCCAGGTGTGGAAGAACGGCGTCCAGTCGATGAAGTCGCGCAGCGTTGCCAGCGGAAAATTATCCAGGACGCGCACACCGGTGAACGAGGGCTTGGGCAGGTCTTCGGGACGCCATTGAATCGGAGTCCGCCTCGCACGAGCGGTCTCAAGGGAGACGACGGTCAGGCGCGGCGCGGAGTGCGCCTTGCGAAGCGCTTCGTAGTCAGCGCGATGCTGCACCACGAACGCCGGCTTGCCCTCATCACTGAGAAGGCTGGTCGTCACGGGCACCGCCCGGCTGGCATCCAACACGTGGACCACCGGTTCGCTGTAATGCGGCGCAATCTTGACGGCCGTGTGCGCCCGGCTCGTGGTTGCCCCGCCGATGAGCAACGGCAATTTGAAACCCTGACGCTCCATCTCGCGGGCCACGTGTACCATCTCGTCGAGAGACGGTGTGATCAGGCCACTGAGGCCGATCATGTCCGCCTTTTCCGCCTTGGCCCGTTCGAGGATCTTTTCGCAGGGGACCATCACCCCCATGTCGATCACATCATAGTTATTGCAGGCAAGCACAACGCCGACGATGTTCTTGCCAATGTCGTGGACGTCACCCTTGACCGTCGCAAGTACTATTTTTCCCTGAGCTTTGACTACCTCGCCAGCGGCAGCCATCGCAACTTTCTCGGCCTCCATGAACGGCGTTAGGTGTGCCACCGCCTTCTTCATCACGCGGGCGGACTTGACCACCTGGGGCAAGAACATCTTCCCGGCTCCGAACAGATCGCCGACCACGCTCATGCCGGCCATCAGCGGGCCTTCGATGACCAGTAGAGGGCGGCCAAGTTTGACCCGCGCCTCTTCGGCGTCGATTTCGATATAAGTATCGATCCCCTTGACCAGCGCGTGAGACAGACGCTCCTCGACGGTGCCGCTGCGCCACTCCTCAGCTCGCTTTTCATTGACAGCCTGGCTGACGCCCTTCAGCTTTTCGCCGTAATCCACCAGGCGCTCGGTCGCGTCGGGACGGCGGTTTAGCAATACGTCTTCGACCAGCACCTTCAGTTCAGGGTCTATTTCTTCATACACCTCGAGCATTCCGGCATTCACAATGCCCATGTCCATGCCCGCTGTAATCGCGTGATAAAGAAATGCGGAGTGCATTGCCTCGCGCACCTTGTTATTGCCCCGGAAACTGAACGAGATATTCGAAACGCCGCCGCTGACCTTCGCGTGCGGGAGGTTGGCCTTAATCCAACGGGTGGCGTTGATGAAGTCAACCGCGTAATTGTTGTGCTCCTCCATGCCGGTGGCGACGGTGAGAATATTCGGATCGAAGATGATGTCTTCGGGCGGAAAACCGACTTGGTCGACTAGTATGCGGTACGCGCGCTCGCAGACGCGGATCTTGTCCTCGTAGGTAGCGGCCTGGCCTTGCTCGTCGAAAGCCATCACCACGACCGCCGCGCCATACTTGAGAACGGTGGCGGCGTTCTTGCGAAACTTGTCTTCGCCTTCCTTCAGTGAAATCGAATTGACGATGCCCTTGCCTTGCAGACACTTCAGCCCCGCCTCGATGACCTCCCATTTCGAGGAGTCCACCATAAACGGCACCTTGGCGACTTCGGGCTCGCTCCCCAGCAATTGCAGGAAACGGGTCATTGCCGTGACGCCGTCGATCATGCCCTCGTCCATGCAGATGTCGAGGACATTGGCTCCGTTCTCAACCTGCTGCCGGGCGACGCTTACCGCTTCTTCGTATTTGCCCGCCTTGATCAGCCTGGCGAACTTCGGCGAACCCGCCACATTCGTACGCTCACCAATCACGATGTAGACGCCGGGCTGCTGGGTGAATGGCTGCGATCCGGAGAGACGAAGCGGCTTCGTGCGCGTCGTCTCGGGCATAGTTATGATCGAGGAAATGCTCACTCTTATTCCCTGCTCTCGCTTTGGAGGGCGTAGGATTCGGCACGAGGCTCGGTCCCATACTTTCTAGGATACTTTCGGGGAGGCTGGCCTTCGAGCGCTTTAGCGATCGCCGCGATGTGGTCGGGCGTGTTTCCACAGCAACCGCCGGCAATGTTAATCAACCCTCCTCGTGAAAAGTCACCGAGATAGCGGGCCATATCTTGCGGTCCGAGATCGAAACCCGTTTCCGATAGCGGATTCGGCAAACCAGCGTTTGGGTAGCATGAGACAGCCACATCCGCCTTCTCGGAGAGTTCCTCCAGGAACGGATACATCAGATCGGGACCGAGAGAACAGTTGAGTCCCACCGACAGCGGCTTCACGTGACGCACCGCGTTCCAGAATGCCTCGGTGGTTTGCGCCGATATCATGGTTTCGCCGCCGCGCCCCACCGCGGCCGAGATCATCACTGGCAATTCTTTGTCATTCTCTTTGGCATCCTCGTCGAATACCTCACGGATGGCGACAAGTGCCGCCTTCGCATTCAGCGAGTCGAAGATGGTCTCGACCAGCAGCAGATCTACGCCGCCGGCAATGAGTGCGCGCACCTGCTGCGTGTAGGCGGCTTTGACCTGATCGAACGTGATCACCCGAAAGCTTGGATCATCGGCATCGGGGGAGTTCGACAGTGACACGGTCAGCGGCCCGATCGCCCCCGCCACGAACCGTTGACGCGAGGTTGCAGTCCCTAGGCGGTCGGCCCATTCGCGGCACTGCCGCGCCGATTGCTCATTGATATCCCAAGCCAGGCTGCCGAGAAACGGATCTTCAACGACCTTTTGATAGAAATCCGGATCCTTGCGCCCGCCCCGCTCCCGCGGATCGTCGACAAAGAACTCGCTCTGGGTGATGCTGGTTGCACCGAAGGTGTTCGTCTCGATGATGTCGGCCCCTGCCTCAAGAAATCGGCGATGAATGTCGCCAATCACTTCTGGCTTAGTCAGCGAGAAGAGGTCGCCGTTGTTCAGCAGGCTCTTCGTCGAATCCTTAAAGCGTTCCCCGCGGATGTCCGCTTCCGTCATTCCATAGGTGCGGATGGTGGTGCCCATCGCTCCATCAATGATGGCGATCCGGCTCTTGAGGATCTTTTCCAGAGGATGTAGATGGGCTCTCGTCATGTCCTTTTGATGACCTTTGGCAGCCTTCGATTCGGCCTTAGCTTCGGCCTTAACTTTGCGACGTTGCCGAAAAATAAAGCAGCAACGACCAGCGACTAACAACCCCTCCCATACGACAACGCCGGTCCCGCTGGGGACCGGCGTTTGGTGAAGAATCTCGAAGTTTACTAGCTTCCCGTTACGCCTGCGTCCGTTTCTGATTGCGCAAACACCTGATTGGCTCCCATATGCGCCGGAGCCGGCGCCAGCATCTGCTCTTTGCGGTAAATCAAATTGCTGGCGTTGAAGCTGGCCAGCTCAAATCCATGGCCGTGGGTAATCGCATCGGTGGGACAAGCCTCCACACAGTACCCACAAAATATGCATCTATTGTAGTCGATGTTGTAAACCTGGGCGTAGCGCTCGGCGCCTGAAACCCTCTTTTCGGCGGTGTTTTCGGCGGCCTCGATGTAGATGCAATTGGCAGGGCAGGCGGCGGCGCAGAGAAAACAGGCTACGCATTTTTCCAGTCCGTTTTCATCGCGCTGCAGGACGTGCATGCCGCGAAAGCGGTCCTGAAACTTGGCGCCTTTCAGGGGGCCGGGACCGTCGGGATAGTTCTCAACGATCGTCGGCTGGAACATTTCCTTGCCGGTGATGATCATTCCCTGGGCGATGGCGGCGATGTTTTTGATGACGGACATGAGGTTAGTATAGCGGAAGCAGAGCGGGCAGGTCTCAGGTGTCAGGTCTTAGGTCTTAGGTCTTAGGGGTCCGGTCTCCGCTACCGGCTTGGCTCAGACGTTCGCTTTTTGAGGCTGGCTACCAAGGACGGGGGGACTTTCGAGGACGTGGAAATCTTCTTTTAATGGGTGAGACTGTATCGGTGCGCTGCGTCGCGCCGGCGCCGAGTCGCGTTTCTGCTTATGGCCTGCCTTGGTTTGCGCTCTTCCCGTTTTATTTTTTTCTTTGTCTTGCTCGGAGCTTTCATTTTTCTTTTCGGCGGCTTCGTGGTCCGCTCCTTTGGTCAGGAGGCGGGTGGGAAAACTGCTCCGTCCTCGTCTTCGTCACCTGAACCGCGCGGCCAGACGAAGGGTGAAGAGCGCAGCGGGGATGGCTCTTACCGGCGCGACTATTTGCGCTGGAACTGGAACCAGAGGGGACGCAATGTGCCTCCGGGGGAATCGGCGGCGGGGCTGCGGTTTCGGGCTTACGGACAGAAAATGGCGATGCGGGATGCGCGCGCGTCTTCGCCTCGCACCACACACCCACCCAGGCGGAGCTTGGATGGGGCACCCGCTTCTTCTGCGGTGTGGACATCGGTTGGGCCGGCTCCGCTCGCTTCTGATGCTACGGGAGATGGCGGGCAGAATTACAACTGGGTCTCGGGGCGAGCTACTTCGGTGGTGGTCGATCCGGCGGACACTAGTGGAAACACAGTGCTGCTGGGCGGCGCATATGGCGGACTTTGGAAATCTACCAACGCGGGCAGTCTGAGTTCCAATCCTGCTTCGGTTACCTGGCAGACTTTGATTGACGATCAGCCTACTTTGGCAGTGGGTGCGATTGCTTTGCAACCGGGGAACAGCAACGTCATTGTGGTTGGGACCGGAGAGACGAATAGTTCGTCTGATTCTTATTACGGCCTCGGAATTCTGCGTTCCGCGGATGGCGGCTCGACTTGGACACAGACACCGAGCGCGGGGACGGGACAGTCGTTTCTTGGGATCGGGTTCAGCAAGGTTGTTTTCAGCACGGCGAATCCCAACCTGGCGGTCGCGGCTACGGCAGGAGACAACGGGCTGTATCTTGGCCTGGAAGAGGATGGGAATTCGACGGCGCGCGGACTTTACTTTTCGCAGGACGGGGGAGTGACCTGGAACCGCGTGATCCTTTCGGACAGCGCGGTTCCGGCCTCGGCTACGGCGGTGGTTTACAACCCTGGTCAGGGAGCTAGCGGAACTTTCTACGCGTTTATCCGGCGGCACGGGGTTTACTCATCGACCGACGGTCAGCATTTCACGCGGCTGCCTGTGCAACCGAGTGCGGGTCTGGTATCCGCGAATTGTCCGGCGGGTTCGAACTCTAGCACTTGCCTGATTTATCGGGGTGAGTTCGCGGTGGTGCCGGGACGCAACGAGATGTATGTGTGGGTGGTCGATGTGCAGCCTGATGGGGATGGGAATCCGGTGGCGGCTGACGAGGGCATCTGGCAAACGTTGAACGGAGGAACTGGGAACGGCGGACCGAGTTGGACACAGATTCCGGATAACGGCATCACAAATTGTGGGGACGACGCTTTTGGGCCGAACAGCGGCTGCGGGGTGGAGCAGGGTTGGTACAACCTGGAGTTGGCGGCGGTTCCTGATCCGCCGCCTCCGAATTCAACGGGGACGGACATTTACGCGGGCGCGATCAATCTTTACAAGTGCACGCTGGAGCCCGGCAGCGCGGTCTGTACGCAAGGTGACTGGATCAATCTGACGCACGTTTATGGGTGCGATCCTCTGGGGGCGCCGGCGCATGTGCATCCCGACCAGCACGGAATCGCGTTCATGGTTGCCGGTGACACGTCGCCCGGTTACTTCGCGCATGATGGCGGAATCAGCCGGACGCTGGATGGATATTCTGGGCTGGAATCGGGCAGTTGCTCCGGGACAAATCAATTCGACAGTCTGAGCCAGACTCTGGGCTCGATGACGGAATTCGTTTCGCTCTCGGTCGACCCCACGAGCGCCGACATTCTTCTCGGGGGAGCGCAGAATAACGGCTCCCCTAAGACAGGCACGGCGACCAGCAGCAGCACATTTCAGAATGCGCTCGGCGGGGATGGCGCATTCACTGCGATTAATCCCAATAATACCGACGAGTGGTTTGCGGCAAACCCTTATGTGACCATCTTGAAGTGCGAGTTGGGAACGGCTTGTAACGACAACGGATTTTTTCAGGTTGTGAGCTCGGCCAGCCTCGGCGGCGACCAGGGAGCTTTCTTTACTCCTTATATTCTGGATCCGCAGAATAGCAGTGAAATGCTGGTGGGAACCTGCCGAGTATGGCAGATCAGCACTAGCGGAACGTCTCCGCGCGAACTTAGCAACGATTTCGAGACGCTGGGGACGGGCGTGTGCACGGGCGATGAGATCAACCTGGTGGACGCCTTGGCCGCGGGCGGGCCTGCGCCGAATGGCTATTCGTCGGTGGTGTATGCGGTGACGAACGGATACGGACCGCTGAGCGGAGCGCCTGGGGGCGAAGTATGGGTCACGACCAACGCGGGCGTCAGTTTGATGACGGAGGTGACGCAGAGCGTGAATCCAGATGGATATGCAATTTCGTCGGTTGCAATGGATTCATCCGACGTGACCGGCAATACGGCTTATGTCGGGATTATGGGATTCAGCACGGCGGCGTATCCCACGTCGCATGTGTGGAAGACGGCGAATGCCGGGGTGAGTTGGACGGACTGGAGTGGGACGGGATCTACGGAGCTGCCCGATGCTCCGGTGAACGCTTTGCTGGTGGATTCACAGGCGGGGCAGGTCTACGCGGGCACCGACGTGGGCGTTTTTGTCAGTGCGACTAGCGCTCCGAGTTGGGTGGAAGTTGGTCCTGTGCCGGGGCCCGGAGTGTCGGGATTTCTGCCGAATGCTCCGGTGACGGCGCTGCAGCTTTTTAGTTCTGGCGGAGCGAAGACGCTGGTGGTGTCGACGTACGGGCGCGGCATTTGGAACTACGCACTGGTCACGTCGCCGACTTACACCAATGTGATTTCGAATTCGCCGCAGACGGTCTTTCTTTCGCAGACTGCCGTCTTCGACGGCGCGTTGACGGCCGAGGACGGATATGCGAGTCCGGTGAATTTGAGTTGCACGGGCGCGGCACCGGCAACTTGCACGCTGCAGCCAACACTAGAAACTCCGACGGCGACGTACACCTTGACGGCGGGCGGAAGTGTGGGCGACTACAGCTTTAATGCACACGCGGTGGGGACGGATCCAGATGCGATTACGGTCAATGCCGCGGTTACGCTGCATGTGGTGGATTTTAATTTGACGGCGCCCAGTCCTGACTCGCTGACGGTGGCGCAGGGCGGGACATCGGGAGCGAGCACGTTTCAGGTGACGGCGTCCGGAAGTTTTTCGGGGACGGTCGCACTCAGTTGCCCGGCGGGGCTTCCGGCCGGAGCGACTTGCGTGTTCTCGCCGTCGAGTACGGTGAGTCCCACGTCTTCGTCGCCCGTGACGGTTACTTTGACGGTGACGGCGGGGGCGGGAACTCCGGTGGGCGGTCCGGTTACGGTGACGCTTTCGGCGATGACGGCGGGAGCGCCTGCGGCGAAGACGCAGACTTTCAGTCTGACGGTGACGGGGGTGACTCCGGATTTCAAGATTGCGGTTACCGCGACACCGAATGTGACGCTGGTAAATCAGAACGTAAGCTGGAACGGGACGCTGACGGCGATCAACGGATACAGCGGCAAAGTTGCATTGAGCTGTACGGCGGGCGCTCCGGCGACGTGCGTGCTTACGCCGCCGACGTTGACGCCGACGCCGGGGGGAGCTGGGTTTACGGTGACGTTGGGCAGCGCGACGGCGAGCACGTTTGAATTCGCGATTCAGGGAACGGACGGGACGCTGACACATGCTACTCCGACGGAAACACTGACCGTTGGAACAGACGTCAAATGGACGGACACGGGCAGTGCTGCGGCCACGGTCCTGGCTGGACAGAGCGCCAGCTATACGTTTTCGGCGGCTCCGGTGGGGGGCGGGACTTTCAGCTCGGCGGTGAATTTTGGGTGCGCGGGCTTGCCAGCGTTGGCAAGTTGCGGGTTCAGTCCGGCGTCGATTTCGGCGGGGGCGGGGACGACCACGGTGACTTTGACGATTACCACTACTGGGCCGAATTTGGGAACTGAATCGCGGTCGCGCGTGGGGGCCATGCTGCACGCAACATGGATCGGCGAACACGAGGGTCCCTACGCGATCACGTGGCTGTTGCTAGTGGGGATTGTTGGCTTGGGGCAAAAGAGACGGGGCCGGCCGCGTCTCTACCGCGGGATGGCGGGAATTTTTTTGGGGCTCGGGTTGATGGCGGAACTTTCTTGCGGCGGAGTTGCGGGCGCGGGGGCCAAAACTGCACCGCCAGTGACGGTCACGGTGAATCCGGGACTGGCGACTTTGTTTGCGAATGAAGTCGGTAACTCGTGGCCGCCGGGAGTTACTCAGCAACAATTTTCCGCAACCATCAATGGATCAACTGACCAGAGTGTAACCTGGGCGGTCACGGGTGCCAGCACCAATGGCACGGTGGATGGGAACGGACTGTATACAGCTCCAGCGGTGGTACCCAACCCGGCGACGGCGACGGTGACGGCCACGCCGGCGGCAGAGGGGTCACCGGGGTCGGCTTTTGTGACGGTGGTGGCGGCGACGCCGGTGGGGACATCGTCGATTACGGTGACGGCTACGGCCGCGGGGGGGACGGCCCGTGGGGATGTGGTGACGCTGACGGTGCAGTAGAGCGATCTACCGCCGAGACGCGGAGGGCGCCGAGAATTCTTCTGGTTGGGATGGGGCGCGGACTCAGGTCTGCGCCTTTTTCCTGTGGCGCATTCTATTTTCTCTCGTCAAAAGCGATCGGACGCCGTGAGTGAGGTAGGATCATCCTCTGTTGTGCCTTGTACGGACGGGACGGACGAGTGCGTCCGTCCCTACGCGAGCTTATGACTTATGACATTGCGGTGATTGGCGGGGGGATTGTTGGATTGTCCTTTGCCATGCATGCTGTCGAGAAGTTCCCTCACTTACGCGTGGTGGTGCTGGAGAAAGAGCCGGCCATTGCCCGGCACCAGACGGGACACAACAGCGGAGTCATCCACAGCGGGGTTTATTACAAGGCGGGGTCGCTGAAGGCGCGGTTGTGTGTGGCGGGAGCGCGGGAGATGGTGGGGTTCTGCTCGCGATATGGGATCCCGCATGAGGTTTGCGGGAAATTGATTGTCGCTACTGACGTAGAGGAAGCGGCGCGGCTGGATGAGTTACTGGCGCGCGGCCTCGCGAATGGGCTCGACGGTTTGCGGTTGCTGGGGCGCGAGGCGATGCTGGAGATCGAACCGCATGTGGGTGGCGTGCGGGCGCTGCACGTGCCGTCCACGGGTATTACGGACTTTGCTGTGGTCGCGGCTAAGTATGCCGAGATCGCGGCAGGCCGCGGGGCTGAGGTGAAGACGGGCGCGGGGGTGGTTGGATTCGACACTACGGGGAACGTTCGGCGGGATGGCGTGGTGATCCGAACTCGGGCGGGAGATTTTTCGGCGCGCTATGTGGTGAATTGTGCGGGGCTTTATAGCGATCGCGTGGCGCGCATGGCGGGGGATGATCCGGGGATGACGATCGTTCCGTTTCGCGGGGAGTACTACGATCTGGCGGCGACGCGGCAGTCGTTGGTGCGGGGGCTGATTTATCCGGTGCCGGATCCGCGGTATCCATTTTTGGGAGTGCACTTCACGCGGCGGATTTATGGGAAGGTGGACGCGGGGCCGAATGCGGTGCTGGCGTTTGGGCGCGAGGGATACCGGTGGGGAGATTTTGATTTCGGTGAGACGATGGAAGTGATCATGGATGCTGGATTTCGGGCGATGGCGCGGCGGGAGTGGAAAAATGGGCTGGCAGAGTTTCGGCGGTCGCTGCGCAAGCGGGAGTTTGTGCGTTCCTGCCAACGCCTGGTTCCGGAGGTACGGATGGAAGATATGACCGCGGGCGGGTCGGGCGTTCGGGCGCAGGCGGTGGCGCCGGATGGCTCGCTGGTGGATGATTTCCGGTTTGTGGCTCGGGAACGGTTTTTGCATGTGCTGAATGTGCCTTCTCCGGCGGCTACGGCTTCGTTGCCGATTGGGCGGGAGATCTTGAAGATGGTGCCGAGGGAGATTGTGGGATAGGAAAGGTTTCAAAGTTTCAGAGTTTCAAGGTTTCAAGGAACAAACATTTTGTATAAGCATTGCTGCTAGTGGGAGTGATTCATATGGCTAAGAATTTCAGTTCGAAAAAGAAGGTGGCGATTTTGGGTGCGGGGAAGATTGGATCGATTCTGCTGCAGTCTTTTTTGCGCGATGGATTGCTGTCGCCAGCGCAAACCTGGGCTACGGTCGCGCATCCGGAGCGGGCGCGGATGCTGAAGGAAAAGTTGAAGGTGCACGCTGGGACCGACAACTCGGAAGCGGTGAAGAAGGCGGACATTATTTTTGTGTGTGTGAAGCCGCAGGTGGTGGCGGAAGTTATGCGGGAGATTCGGGTGCACGTCCATGAGAAGCAGTTGATTATTTCGGTGGCAGCTTCGGTTCCGACCGACATGATTGAGCGGGCGCTGGAAAAAGAAGTGCCGGTGGTGCGGGCGATGCCGAATACTCCTTGCGTGCTGGGGGCGGGCATGACGGCGCTTTGCAAGGGGAAGTTTGCTTCGAAGCAGCAACTGGAGATGGCAACGAAATTTTTTGATGCGGTGGGGCGGACGGTGGTTGTCGACGAAAAACATATGGACGCGGTCACGGGATTGTCGGCTAGCGGGCCGGCGTATATCTACATTATTTTGGAATCGCTGGCGGAGGCAGGGGTGAAAGTCGGACTGCCGCGCGATGTCGCCACTCTGCTCGCGGCTCAAACCACTATGGGCGCAGCTCGGGTGGTTCTCGAGACGGGGGATCATCCGGCGCTGTTGAAGGATGCGGTGACTACTCCGGCGGGATGCACGATTGACGGCATCATGGAGTTGGAAGAGGGCAAGTTGCGGGTTACTTTGATTAAGGCAGTGGTCAAGGCAGTGCAGCGGGCTAAGGAGCTGGCGTTCTCGTAGCGAAGAACGAGGAGTCCTGGAGTAGGGGTCCCTTCGGCTTCGCTCAGGGCAGGCTCTTCGACTTCGCGGGCTCTTCACTTCGTGAAGTCCCGTTTCCGCTCAGGATGACAAAATTACGAGGATGGATTGATGCTGCCGTCGATTAATTCGGGAGCGTGAATGTCAGGGTTACATCCGTCTGGAACTGGGCGGGGTGGTCGTGGTGGAGGTAGGGATGGTAGCGCCAGTTGCGGACGGCTTCGCTGGCGGCGGCGGCCAAGATGGGATCTCCACTTAGGGTGCCTACGCCGGAGACAGAGCCATCTGCGGCAATTTGGACTTCGAGAACTACGGTGCCGGAGCGGTGCGCGGCCAGGGCTTCCGGCGGGTACTGGGGCTCAGTGCGGTTGGCGAGGAGGCTGTCGGCCTGCGCGGGAGAAAGCCAGACGCTTTGGGCTGAGGCGATTTGGGTCGTGGCTGTCTTCGTGTTCGCGAGTTTGGTTGTTGACGATGCTTTTACGATGGAATCGTTGTTTGACTTCGTGGTATCGGATTTGGATGGTTGATCGTTGTGGCCTGGCTTGGTGGGTGCGGGCTTCTCCCGGAAGATGACTTTGCCATTTTCGTAAACGACTAATTCGTCGGTGGGGGAAGTGGCGGTGGATTTTGCAGGCGCTGGCGCGGATTTGGCTCCGGCTGATTTTGTGGTGGCGGCTTTTGACGGCAGCGCTGGGGTCGAATCTTCTGGGACGGGTTGAGTGATTTGCGCACTAGATGCCGAGTGACCGAACCATCCGATGCGGGTGCCGAACAAAAAACTGACGGCAATGATGGCGAGAATGGCCAGGCCACCGAGTGCGAGGGTCCAACCCTCGTAGGGAGCGCGGTGCGCGAGCGGAGGGGTATTGGCGAGCAAATCCGGCGGGATGAGCTCGGGTGGAACCAGCTCGGGCGGAATCAACTTTCGGGCAACCGGCGGAGCGGAGGGTTTTCGCTGAGCGAGTTCGAGCACAGCGCGGCGAATGCGGGCGGACTCATCGGCGAAGGCTTCCAGTACCTTCTGATCGTTGTGGGAAAAGGCTGCGGGAGAGGTGGAAAAAACCTCGAGAATTCCGGTGAATTGCGCGTTCTTCGTGTGACTGTCCTTAGCGTTGCTGTCAAAGACCGGAACGATGAGGATGGAGCGGATGCCGAGGCGGTGGGAGACGGCGGGATCGACGCGCGGGTCGAACTCGGTATCCACGGAGAGCTGGGGTTGACGAGTTTCGAGGCAGGCGCCGGAGAGTCCGTCGCGGGTGTTGATGGGGATGCCGAGATCGGGGGCGAGGTTTCCGGTGGCGGCGCGGCAGACCATTTCGTCGCCGCGGACGAGGGCGAGAGCGGCGGCGGTGGCGTGGGTGGCTTCGGCGGCGCGGACTACGAGTTCGTTGAGAACCAAGTCGAGAGCGAGATCGGGCGGAAACCCGGCGAGCAGATGCTGTTCGAGAATGCTGATCGGGTCAGAGCTCGAAAGATCGGCCGAATCGTCAGGGCGGAACTCGGACCTCGGCATAGGTTGCGGGAACATAGGTTGTCCCGGCAGCCTGCGGCTATGCGGGGGAACGCAGGCTCAGAGGCGAGTTTCCCGCTAAATGAGAGGGAAGTCAATCGGCTTGGGTTTGTCCGACTGCTTCGATCGTGTCACTTCGGGAATTCGGATGGTGGAGTTACGGCAGTCCCAAACTTCCGTAGGATCTCGGGTAGGTCGCGATGCCCCATGGCAGCTTGAATCCTTCGATGGTGCCGAGCGCCTTGTACGAATTGGCGTCGATTACGACCACGTTGTTCGAGCGTCCGCAGGCTAACAGGATTTTGGAGTCGTCGGGGGTAAAGGTGAAGTGCCAACATCTCTTTCCGGTGGGCACTTCGGCAAGGAGTTGGAGCGAGTCCGCCGAAAACACCTGGAGCTTACCGGCCAGCGCCGCGGAGACGAAGATACGCTTGCCGGCACGGTCGAAGGCGAGTCCGTAGGGCTTGGCTGCGGTCGGCACGGATTTGAGTACGTTGAGATTCGAGTCCATGGTCAGCAGCGTTCCAGATGCTTCCATCGTTACGGCGTACCCGGTTCCCTGCGGATCGGCTTTGACGCCGCGAGGACGGATTCCGTACGACTTTAGATCGACGTCGCGCACATGGGTGCCATCGGCCTCGTTGAAAACGCCAATGGTGTCCTGCGATTCGTTGGCTACCAGCATCTGCTTTCCGTCGCGGGAAAATTCAATGCCTTCGGTTTCCTGGCCTGCGGTTGAAACCGGGCCGGGAGCCCAATCTCCGATATGGAAGGTGGCGATTTGGGCGGGAGGGCCGTTTTCGTCATTGTCGTCACCAGCCTTCGCGGCTCCGGGAGGACCGCCCTGGGAACTGGGCTCGAAAGTCGCAAAAACCCGGTCGCCGGCGGGATTGATCTTGACGAATTCGGGACTTTCTCCGACATGGATTCGTTTGACTAAATTCAGGCGCGGCGTGCTGAAGACGGCGATGTCGCTGGTGTTCTTGTTGGATGCGATGACATATTTTCCGTCAAAGGTCACCGCGAGCCCTCGGGGCGCGATGTCGCTCGGCTGGATACTGCGGATCACTTTTAGCGTGCTTAGGTCGATCACGCTGATGCCGCCCTCCTCCTGGCTGACGTAGGCAACGTTCGTTGGAACTTTCAGGCAGCGCATCCAGAAGAGTGCCGCTGCTGCCAGGGCGATTACAATCAGCGACCATAGCCAAAGCTTTCTTGAAGCCATCGCACATCCTCTCTCGCTCTACGGTATCAGACTGTGGAAGGAGATTCCGCACCTCAGTCTCGCCGCGGCTCGGTGGAAGGTTCAGCCTGACGCCCAGCCCCTAAAGGGCATCGAATAGGAACGGTTGCGGTATCGCTGAAGCGATACCCTGATACAAAACCGATGTGAAACCCGAGTTTCGAGTCTGCTCTTAGAAGTTGGTGGTGAGGCGTGCGGACACGCTGCGCGATGGGCCGATGGCGTTGCCGGAGAAAAGACCGCCGAAGTCGATTACGTTGAGAACGTTGTTGAGGTTCTGCCCATCGATCTGAAAGCTCATATTCATGCGCTCGGACTTATACACATCCGCTCCCGCAGAGGCATTGGCCTGAAAGGCGGGATAGATGCGCCCGCGGGCGAAGTTGATACGATTGACGACGGCTTGGCCGTAGATTTGGGCTTCTTCGGCAATGCATTGCGGAATGGGATCATCGCACTGAAAATCGAAGGGCAATCCGCTGTCAAACTGAACTCCGCCAGCAACCCAGAAGCGGGGTTTGACCTGGTAGCGAAGGCGTCCGCGAACCGTGTTGCGCTGGTCCTGGGAATCGGGAAAGTGGCCGCTCGACAACAATCCTGCAGCGTCATCCCCTAGAAACAAGCCGCCCGTAACCGGCCACCAGGCTTGCCCCAGGGTGTAGGAATAGCTCACGAAACCGGAAAAACGGTGCCAGTCGGGAAGATCGATTTTCGCTTCCGCGCCGTAGATGATTGACTTTTGGAATGCAATGGGAAAACTGATGGTGGTGTTATCGATCTGATCGTCATCCGCGTAGTTGGCCACCAGCCGCCGGAAATAATTGACGTCCAGTTTCATCTTTCCGAAGAAGCCCTTAGTTAGCCCAGCTTCGTAGTAGTCGCCTTCGGAAGGCTCGACCGCGTATTGCCTGGCGCCGGTTGGGTCAATGGTTTGAGCTGCGGGGGAACTTGAGAGCAGTATGTTCTCGAAAGACGGCGTCTGAAAAACGCGGTCATAGGAGAAATGCAGAAGCAAGTCCGCCGACGGAAAGTATCGTGAAATCGAGAAGCGCGGATCCACCGCGTTACGGTTCAACAAAAGCTGATAGTGGTCATAGCGCACTCCGACGTTGATGTTCCAGTTTTTGAATCGGATCTGGTCCTGCACGAATACGGATTGCTCGAGGTCGGGGCGGTTGGCGATGAAGGAAAAATCGGGCAGAGTGCCGGGGTCAAATTGGGTCGGATCGGTGATGTGATAGCGGAAGTTTTCGTTCAGAAATGTGTTGTCCGATTCAAATCCGAATTTCCACTCGTTGCGGCCTTTATTGATGGTTGTGGTTCCCCTGAAGTACGCTTCGCGAAAGAAATTTTGCTGGAAAACCTCAATGGGAGTCGAATCGGGGTTGGAATTGAAGCCGATGTTGTTGTCGCGGACCATGGTCCGAAAATCAGAGACCGCGTTGGACGAGAATGTGTGCTGGTACGAGGCGATACCCATCGTCTCAATGTTGTCAGCGGTCTGAATCTGGCCAGCGGCCTGCTGGATTTGCTCGTTCGGAATATCGTAACGCGAGAACTCGTGGCTGGCGATGAATCGCACGCGGTCTTTCGGCGTCAAGTTGCGCTCATAGTTGACTGAAAAAACGCCCAGCGTTCCGGTATTCGAATAGTTCTGTGGAACCACGGGATTCAGGTAGTGCTCGGTCATGGCGCCGCTGGCGCTGGCGCCAATCGTATTTTGTCCCCAGCTGTACTGGCCTCTGGCGGCAGCGGCGGCAGAATCAAAGCTACCGCCGGAAAGCACTACCTGGCCGTGAAGACCTGGCTGCTTATCCTGGAGCGTGTTGACTTCGACTACACCTCCCATTTTTCGTCCATATTCGGCGGGAATGCCTGCGGTGTAGATGCTTAACGATTGTAGGTCGTCGGCGTCCATGGGGGGTCCGAAGCTGGGCGAGCGATTGTCGGTCAGCGGGATGCCATCGACTACAAACTGGGTCTGATACTCCGAGCCGCGGGGATGCAGGACGGCATTGCCTTCATAGAGCCAGCCGGGCTGCGAATTCACCAAATCCTGGAGGCCACGGCCGGGAACGGAGCCGAGCCGGTCTTTTATGTCATCGGTGCCGACCTGACTGACCGCGCCTGCCTGATCGGGATTGATCAGCGTGTTGGGCGCGCTTACGTCCACCGACTGATTCACCGTGGACAGTTTCAGTTGGATTGTGTATTCGGTCGGAAGTAAGGAATGGATGTCGACAGACTCGGAGATCGGTGCAAAACCAGGGTGGCTGATTTCGAGCTGGTAGACGCCGTAAGGGAGGCGCTGGACATCCAGACGACCCTGATCGTCGGTCGCCAGATTATTTCGATATTGGTTACCCTGGCTGACGATCTGGACGGTTGTCTTTACCGCGAGACCGGCCGGATCGGTCACTTTAAGGCGCAACTCACCGCGATTGCTCTGGCAGAAGAGCGGAGTCGCGCAAAAGAGAACAATGGCTACAAATCTCGTCATCATCTTGATCGTGAAGCGGCCTTTGTAGTTTAGCGGTGCCACGGGGAGGGATTGACAGGCGTTTCCCTCCGCGCGGGTTACGTTGGGGAGGGGTAATGGAGCCCTTTTATTGCCCATCGACTTGCATATTCGTTTTCCGGGTGTTTCGTTCAGTCTTTTTTTTGAGGCTTTTCTGAAATAGCGTTCGAATCCTGGTTCGAGCCATCGTTCGCATGCCGGTCCGACCTCCGGGTTAGCTAGGACGCGAGGCTCAAAAGCTTGAACAGAAGCCAGAAGAAAGGAATATATATATTTAGGGCTTGGTGATGCGTCCCACAGATTCGATTGCCGCTCTGATCCATTCGCCCCCCGCGAGCGCCGCTGACGCTGCATTTTCGGCGAAGCCTTCGGACATCGAACGCGAGGTGATGGAGCTTTTTGAACAATTTCGCAATCCGCTGCTTCGTTATGCGCTCTCGTTTGGAGTGCCCGTGCATGATGGGGAAGAGATTGTCCAGGAAGTGTTCCTCTCTCTTTTCCGGCACCTGCAATTACGCAGATCTCGCAAGAATCTTCGCGGGTGGATTTTCCGCGTGACGCATAATCTCACTCTGAAGCAGCGCTATGCGAACCAAAGATTGCTCGACCGGGTGGTGTCGGATTTGGAGCTTGCGGAGAAGCACTCTGACCCGTCGCCGAATCCTGAAGAACAGTTGTCTTCCGCGCAAAAGCAGGAGCGATTGCTGGCCGTGGTTCACGCACTGCCGGAGGCGGATCAGGGTTGTCTTCGACTGCGGGCGGAGGGACTCCGCTACCGCGAAATTGGAGCCGTACTCGGAATTTCCTTGGGAGCGGTATCGATATCGCTGACACGATCACTCGCCCGCTTGATACGCGCGGACGAGAGATGAGGAGGGATAGGAATATGCTGAGCGAAAACATCCACTTGTCGGATCAAGAACTGCTTGGAGCTGCGGACGGCGAACTCCCTGCCCGGCGCGCCGCTGAGATTCACGCTCACCTTGCAGCCTGTTGGGACTGCCGCGCCCGGATGGCGGAGATCGAAGGAACGATTGCCGATTTCGCGCGCGCTCACCGGCAGACTCTTGATCCAAAATTGCCACCCATTGCCGGGCCGCGGGCGCTATTACGAGCGCAATTGGCGGAACTGGCCTCCAAACCTCGCGTTGGTTCGTGGCGGTGGATCTTCCAGTTCAACTCGCCAGTGCGGACTCCGATGCGGAGTCGGATGCTCGTCGGTGGAGCGTTGGTTGCGTTTCTTGCGGTTGCGATGGTGGACCGAGTCTTCTTGCAGCGCTCCGCAATGCGTGGGGCTAGCTCAGCGGTGGTTGCAGCCGAGCGCGGGGCGGAGCCCGACCCATCGCTTACGCCGGGTGCGACGCGGAGAGTTGCGATCGACGACGTTTGTTCGATGGCGCATGAAGAAGTGGTTGCAGAGGTGTCGGCGCCGTTGCGGCAGGAAGTCTTCCGGGAATATGGAATCGTCAATGCTCATGCGGATGACTATGAGATCGATTACCTGATTGCTCCGGGATTAGGTGGCGTGGAGGAGATCCACAATCTTTGGCCGGAACCCTACGCAGCTCAAACGTGGAATGCTCACGTCAAAGACGACTTGGAAGAACACCTCCACGAGATGGTCTGTGCCGGCAAACTCGATCTGCCAACAGCGCAGCGCGAGATTGCGACTGATTGGATTGCGGCCTACAAGAAATATTTCCATACGGACAGACCGCTTTCGCTAAGCTCGCACCGGACCTGAGTTCGACTTCCGCCTTCGAAGTCTGCTGCTCGAATTCCGATGCCCGGCCCCTAAAGGGGTGGCTGATTTTGAATGCTTGCGGTATCGCTGAAGCGATACCCTGATACGAAGCGATACCCTGATACGGATCGCTATTTTCAGCGAGCTGTTCGGCCGCTTCGCTAGCTTTCCTTGTTCTTGCTCCTGCCCATAGTTGTTCTTGATCTGGTGAAACCGCGCGACCATCCGCAGGGTGACGGTGGTCACTATTTTTTGTGAGATTCGAATTCCCGTTCCTGAGCTGGGCGGGGGCGGCGATTACGTTGGAGTGGCTGGCGCGTATCGAAAGACTGCTAAAGTAATGACGTGCAGGCCGACGAGCCGGCCGTGCACATAAATATTCAAGGAGAGCAGGCTCGCTTATGCGCATTGCGGTGGTCGGTTCCGGATATGTTGGGCTGGTAACGGGAGTGTGTTTTGCGGACCTGGGACACGAGGTGGTCCTGGTTGATAATGATGAGCAGAAAATTGCGGCGCTGCGAGACGGGGAGGCACCGATCCATGAGCGATTTCTGCCCGAGTTGCTGGCGCGACATCGGGGCGAGCGCATCAAGTTTTCCGGTGATTTGCAGGCGGCTACGCGCGCGAGCGAAGTTGTATTTATCGCAGTTGGGACGCCTGCGACTGAGAGTGGCGACGCCGATCTGTCGTATGTGGAGTCGGTGGCGCGGGAGATTTCGGGCGGCGTCGACGAATACAAAGTTGTGGTGGAGAAGAGCACGGTTCCGGTGTATACGAGCCAGTGGATCCGCACCATTATTACGAGGAACGGGGCCGATCCAGCGCATTTCGACGTGGCTTCGAATCCGGAGTTTTTGCGGGAAGGGACGGCGGTTACCGATTTTCTCTATCCTGACCGCATCGTGGTGGGGGTAGAAAGCGATCGCGCGGCGGACGTGATGCGCCAGCTCTACGGGCCGCTGACTAGTGGATGGTATTACGGGCGAGGAGAGGCGATTCCGCGTCCGGAATCGGCCGCGGGCAAAGCGCCGCCACGGCTGATCATCACCAGTTCGCAAAGTGCGGAACTGATTAAGCACGCTTCCAACGCATTTCTGGCAATGAAGATTTCTTTCATTAATGCGGTGGCGTCGATCTGCGAATCGGTGGGTGCGAATGTGCAGCAGGTGTGCGACGGGATCGGATCGGACTCGCGGATCGGGCCGCGATTCATGAACCCAGGAATCGGGTATGGAGGGTCGTGCTTTCCGAAGGACCTGATGGCATTTCGCGCGGTCGCAAAGGAGAGTGGATACGACTTCCGGCTGCTGGAAGAGGTGGTCCGCATTAATGAGGAGCAGCGGCATCGGTTCATGCGGAAGGTGCGGAGTGTGTTGTGGACTTTTCGTGGCAAGCGGCTGGGCGTGCTCGGTCTGGCGTTCAAGGGCGGAACGGACGATATTCGCGAATCTCCGGCGCTGTTGCTGGTGCAGGAACTGCTGCGCGAAGGCTGTCATATTTGCGCTTACGATCCGGCGGCGATGGAGCGGGCAAAAGAGCTGCTGAAAACTGGAGTCGAGTTCGCGGCGGATGCCTATGAGGCGGCGGCGGGCGCGGATGCGTTGCTCATTCTGACGGAGTGGGAAGAATTTGCTTCGCTTGATCTGGAACGTCTGCGCCGGCTGGTGAAGTATCCGATTGTGCTGGATGGGCGGAATCTTTATGATCCGGCGGTGATGGTGGAGCACGGATTCTCTTACTACAGTGTGGGGCGTCCGGCGGCGTTGGCGGAGGAGCCGGCGCGGATGAATCCAAAAAAGATGGAGCGGGCTTGATTCGATGAATTCGCGAGGCAGGAGCACCCGACGCGCGCTGGTGACTGGAGGGGCAGGCTTTCTGGGATCGCACCTGTGCGACGGGTTGCTGGGCGAGGGTTATGCGGTGGTCGCGGCCGACAACCTGCTGACCGGACGCCTGGCGAACATTGAGCATCTGCGGAACGACTCACGATTTGAGTTTGTGGAGAAAGATGTCTGCCAGCCCGGCGTGTGGGGAAAATCGGATTTGGATTATGTGTTTCACTTCGCCAGTCCGGCGAGTCCGGTGGACTATGCCGAGCACGGAATTGAGACGCTGCGGGTGGGATCGTACGGCACGTTTGAGGCGCTGGAAACGGCGCAGCGCTGCAATGCGAAATTCATGATGGCCTCGACGTCGGAATGTTACGGCGATCCGCTGGTGCATCCGCAGAGCGAGACGTATTGGGGGAATGTGAATCCGATCGGGCCGCGGTCGGTGTACGACGAAGCCAAGCGGTTCTCGGAGGCGGTGACCATGGCGTATCACCGCTATCACCAGGTGGACACGCGGATTCTGCGCATCTTTAATACTTACGGTGCGCGGATGCAAATTAACGACGGGCGGGTGATTCCGAATTTCATGTGGCAGGCGCTGCGGGGAGAAAGTCTTACGGTGTTTGGCGATGGTAGCCAGACTCGCAGTTTCTGTTACGTCAGCGATGAGGTGGATGGGATTCTACGGCTCGCACGGGCGGATGAGCATGAGCCGGTGAATATTGGAAATCCTACAGAGTTCACGATTCTGGAGTGCGCGCGGAAGGTGATTGCAACGACGGGATCGAAGAGCCAGATCAAGTTCGAAGCGTTGCCGCAGGACGATCCCAAGCAGCGCCGTCCGGATATTTCGAAGGCCAAGCGGTTGCTCGGATGGGAACCGAAGGTGGAGTTGGAAAGCGGGCTGAAGCTTTCGCTGGAATATTTTCGTCGAGCCGTGGCGGAGAAAGAGCAGCAGTTGGCTTAGCTGGCTTTAGCGGGGTTGCTCGTCCAGTTCTGGACCGGCAGCGAGGACGGCAAGCAGGCGCAGAATTTCTTCGCGCTCGACGGAATCGTTGAACACAAAGCGTACGCCCATGCCGAAACCGGGATGGGTGGTCATGATCTGACCTTTAATTCTGACTTTCGCGTCAGCGGTGCGGACGACAATTTCGATGCCGGAATGCCCGGTGAATGGGGACGGCATTTCTACGTAGCAACCGCCCTCGCTGATATCGGAAAGCACGCAGCGATTAGGGACGCTGGTGCCGAGGCGGTAAACTTCCGCTCCTAATTTGCAGGCCAGACGGAACTCCACGCGGCGGTTGCCGGCGTTGGAGACCAAGTCGGAATCCTTCGGCTCAGGATTGGGCTCACGGCCGAGGCGAGAATGAGCCGCGGGCGAATCGCTCGTGGGCGCAGTCGCGGAGGACTTGCCAGCCGCTGGGCGGACGTTATTGTGCTGCAGCCAGGTCTGCATGAGACGACGCGAAGACTGCGGCACGTCGAGGAAACGAATTCCGGTGCGGCCGCTCGAATCCTGCCAGGCAACCTCACCCGACAGACGGACGAGTTGCCGCTGACCGGGGAGTTCGAACTCAAAATAAACTTTGCAGGCGGGCGGTAGACGTTTGGGGCTGTGGATCAAAGTTCCGCCGTCGCTGAGGTCGGCCAAAAGGGCGTTGGTTTCGGGGGCTCCGGGATAGGCGACGTTGACGGTCGAACCGACGGGAGTGCGCGGAGCGCGGCGGCGTTCACGGGTCATGAGGCCGCGGGCGGCGCGCAAACTGATGCGGGCTCGTTCGGCAGATAGCGGGCGATAGAGAACAAAGTTGGCACCGAGACCGAAGACGGGGCGAGCATTGAACCCGCTGTCAACGACGGCGATGAGCATGCTGGCGCGGTTCTTGGCGGACTGACGCAGGCGGGCGAGAAATTCCTCGGAACTCTGGTCGGCGCGATAGTCGAGGACGATGGCGTCGAAGCGCTGGCTCTCAATCAGCTCCAATCCGCGGGAAATGGAAGGCGTATGCTCAGCCGCCATCCCGAGTTCAGACAGGATGAGCATGAGCAGGCTGGCGGAGTCCTGATCGGGACACACCACGAGGGCATGCAGGTCCATAGTGACAGCATAGTAAGAGAGTATCGGCACCGACGACAAGTTACCTGTGTCACGATGGGGATGCGACTTAGAGGTTGTTTCTTGGATTCTTTGTCCGTTGCAGAATTGTTCTCGCCCGCGAGAACAACCGATAGCACGACCGTAACTCGCCTGGATTACCTTACCAAAAGACAATGTACGAAAGGCCGGTGTACCCCGGTACTTTGACGTGTTACGAGACAGTTCCTACCATCAAGTCAGTCAGAACAGGTGTCGGCAGACGATCCACAAAGGGTTGCCCGCAGATGCCGAGCTGACCAATTCCAGTTAGGCGAAGTTTATTGACGATTTGGTTTCACGGAGCAAGGGCTCCGCAGGTACGGCAAATGCTTATGAGAAGCCTGGAGAAAAACGCGGGACATAGCCGGCATCGAGCGAGCGGCTTCAGCTTGATTGAAGTGACGATGGTGCTAGCGATTTCCATCATCGTTTCGGTGGTCTCGGTCATGAGTCTGGTACCGGCGATGCAGCAATACCGCTTGTCCAACGCGTATAACACGGTGCTGGCGGCGATGCGGCAGGCGCGCGACAACGCGGTGTCGCAGCGGACATCGTATTCGGTGACCTTCACCACGAGCCTTTCGCCGGTGATCAACACGATCACGGTTGCGCCGACGCTGGCGGGATTCCAGGGCGATCAGAATACGGTGACTTATACCTTGCCGACGGATGTGGCATTTCTTGCGCAAACCGGGCTCCCCTCAACCGGCCCGGACGGATTCGGAGCCGGGACGAGTGCGATTGACTTTGGCTGGACTGGAAGCGGGACGGGCAGCGGCGGAGCCACCGTTATTTACTTCTGCCCGGACGGTTCATCGCAAGCTTCGTCGACTTGTGCGGCAAACTGGAGTGGAGGCGTGGTGTACATCGCCCGTAGCGGAGATCTGCTGAGTTCGCGGGCGATAACGCTTTGGGGCGGGACGGGACGCGTCCACGGATGGCGGCTCTACAGCAATGGCGGGGGAGGTTATCAATGGTTGCGACAATGATCAGGCGCCGGCGGAATTCTGGAGTGGCGAAACGAATAGAGGGCGGATTCTCACTGATCGAAGTTGTGATCTCGATGGCCATACTGACGGTGGGAATGGTCAGTCTGCTGGGTGTGTTCGGGCTGGCCATGGCTTCGACGCAGACCTCGCAGGAGGACATGATCGCCAAGCAACTGGGGAACGAATCGTACGAGAGCATTGTGACGGCGCGCAACACATCGCAGCTGGGGTGGGATGACATCCAGAACGTGGGTTCCATCACCTGCTCCGGCCCCAGCAGCCCCTGCGGCTTGTTCTTGAGTGGTGCGAATCCGATCTACAAGGCGGGAGTGGATGGAATTTTTGGAACGGCGGACGACGTCAACGCGGGAATGCAAGTTCTTACCGAGCCCGGCCCTGACGGAATTTATGGTACGGCGGACGATGTGCAGATCCCTATGACCGGCTATCAGCGCACGATTCTGATTTCGCCGATGTATGACGCAAGCGGCAATCTGATCGCGACCCTCCGAGGCATCACCATAACGGTGCAGTACACGACAGCCCAGACGAAACTGCCGAAGACCTACATTTTGAATTCGTTGATTTCGCAGTACCAGTAAAAGGGGAGTTATGAGCGATCGCTCAAGAACGCGCGAAAAAGGATTCAGTCTGCTGGAGATGATAGTTGCCATGGCACTCGGCTCTATCGTGCTGGGCGCAGCGGTTCAGATTTACAGCCAAGGTGTGTCGGCGACCTGGACGGTGACGCAGCGGGCGGAGTTGCAGCAGGACTTTCGAGCTGCCTCCAATATGCTGACGCGGGATTTGAGCTTGGCCGGGGCGGGCCTCACGCCCCCTGGAGCGGCTATCCAACTGCCAACGTCCGCAACTCTTCCGGTGTATGGGTGCGCTCAGGTCAGCGGAACGCCATGCTACCTCGGTACTGGCAACGCCACCTCGGTGAGCTATCCCGTGCAGGGTGCCACGCCATATCTTTACGGTCTGCTGCCAGGATATGACGCCGGGCCGACGCTCAATAGTTTGCAGACCGATGTGGTTACAGTCGTGTATACGGATTCCGCTTTTTACCTGGATTGCTACACCGCGACCGTTGCATCGGCCACGACGGTAACCTTCACCAACCCCTTGCAGTCGAATCCAAATTGTACGGCGAATGGTTCAACCATCCAAAACGTGAATGATTCAGCGGTCGGTCTGACCGCTGGCGATCTGGTCTTGTTCACGTTTGGCACCAGCACGGTGGTGGCCGAAGTCAACGGTGCCGCCACGACTTCGACTACTGCCACCTTTGCCAGCGGCGACGTGCTGAAGATGAACCAGGCATCCAGTTCCCCTAAGAGTCTCGCTAGTATCGCGGCCGCCGCTACCGGAACAGGAACGCGCATTCTGGTGATCACCTATTACGTTGACAAGACGGTCAGCCCTTCGCGACTGATGCGGCAAGTGAGCGGACACACCCCGATGCCAGTGGCGGAAAACGTGGTTTACATGAAGTTCACCTATGATCTCTTCAACGACGGAAGCACTCCGCCAGCGCCGGCAGTGGGCTGTCAAAACCCCGGAGCTGTCGGCGATGTCTGCATTTCTGGCAGTTCCAGTGGGCTTCTCCCCAACCAGATCACCAAGATCAACATTGCGCACATGTCCATGAATGGGACGCTGAAGGGTTCGCTGTTTGGCCTGGGAAACGGTTATCAAGGATTGGATTTGGAGACGTCGGTAAGCGCGCGGGATCTGACCTACAACAACGAATACCCCCTCGGCCCGTAGCCACGAAAGACGAACTTAGTGAGGAACGAGACGTTCGGGAGAGAAGTCACGGGGATGGCCATGATGAGGAGTTACAGAATGATAAACACCAAGGGATTCACGCTAATTGCGTCCTTGCTCATGCTGTTGTTGATGTCGGGAATCGCGATTGGGCTGATGATGATGGTTAACACCGAAGGCAAGGTGGGCGGCACCGATCTGCAGAACAACGTCGCCTATCACAGCGCTGAAGGTGGCATCGAGAAGATGACCTCGGATCTCGCCTCGACATTCCAAAGCGCGCTGGCCCCCACCCCCGCACAGATCTGCAACTTGGGCCAGCCCACCTACGGCGGCCCGACGCTGCCAGGAGTCACCTGGACGAGCTATCAGATAACGCCAGGCGCGCTCGGGTCACCTTGCCCGACGCAAGCTCAGCTAACGGCTCTTGAGAAATGGGGATACATCAGCGCCGGACCGGATCAAGGCTTGTTCGCGCAGATCGTACCGGTGAACATGCTGGCGACGGCGGCCTTACCGGGGGGTCAGGAAGTAAGCATGATACGGACCGCCCAGGTGGCGTTGATTCCAGTGTTCCAGTTCGGCGTGTTCTCGGACAGCGATCTCTCTTTCTACCCTGGCTCCAATCTTGATTTCACCGGTCCGGTGCACACGAACGGAGATTTGTATCCTTTTGCGGGGACCGGCGCTACGCTGACATTTCACGAGAAGATGTCGGCCTATGGCAACGTAATTCGGACCCAATTGCCGAACGGATATGCTGCAGCCACCAATTACAACGGCACCGTGTACATTCCGAGTGCGGACGGTGATTGTACGAGCCCGGGAACGCCGGTGGGAGGTAATTGCACGGCTATGGCTGCGGTGCCAACCACCTATGGGGACGGCAGCGTGACCGGCGCAGGATCAACTACGGCACAGCCGCCCGCAAACTATAATGGCTCCGCTTGGACCCCATTTTCTAACGGCACTAACTCAGAAATCATCAACGGCAACTTTGGAAGCACCGTAGCGGGCGCCATCGGGACGGGAGCCCGGAAATTGTCGATGCCATTCGTCGGCGGAGGCGCCCTGCCCAACGAGATTGTTCGGCGGCCACCCGCGGGTGAGTCGGCTTCATCGTCGCTGGGTCAATCTCGCGAATACAACATGGCGCAGATTCACGTCCTGCTGAGTGACGATCCGGCGGACTTGCCAGGCGGAGCGTCGGACGCGAATAACGTTCGCCTGGCGAACCTGTCGGCGGCACAAGCGCAGGCGCAATATGGCAACACCACCGCTCCCGCCAACCTGGAGTGGGGGATTCCGATATCTGCCGGTAATTTTAACGCGGCGACGTTCGGGTCGCCGAGCGGCTCGAATACTTTTAACCTGTACTTCGCGGCGGCGTCCAATGTGGTTCCAAATTCTCCCACCTGCACGAGTTCGAGTTCATGCGTGATGGACTGGCCGTACGCGCCGCTACCGCCCACGGGGAATCCTTATCCCACGCTACAGGGGCTCCAGCCGGCAAACCCAACCCCGGGCGCAGTAGGGGCGGTGGACGCCCCCGCTTACCAGATACCGCCTAGCGGTGCCCCGGCGCTAATAACCGGCCTTTGTCCGCCGGCAAGTCCGCCACTCGAGACTGGTGTCGTAGTGCCGACTGGATGCCCGGCAACGCCGACTTATCCGTATTACGCTCCGTCCAACCCCAGCGGGGCGACGAACTACAGCTCTGGATCTTCGTCGTCCTGGAGCCTGATTGATGGCTACCTGCGCGTGGAGTACAAAGACGTAAATGGCAACTGGAACCCGGTAACCAATGAATGGTTGGGACTGGGATTTGCGCGAGCCATGACGCCACCCACCACCCCTCAAAGCAACCCCATCAATCCCAACGCAATCCTGCTGTTCCAAGAGCCTGCGGATCGTAATGCTTCGGGCTCGGTGACCTCTACCGCGACGGCTCCGACCTGCAGCGCGACAGTGGTGATTAGCCACGTTACGTACTGCACCGCATGGACCGGCACGGTACCGGAAGTTGCAAATGATGCGGCAGCGGCAGCGGCTGGAATAACGGGGACTGGAGGCGAGTGGGCATTTGGCCTTACGCCGGTGACCCCGATCCCGGGTCCTCCCGCGTCTTCGGCGACGCCGCAGAGCCTGACGCAATACAATTGGTATCCCATCAACTTCTACGATGTCCGCGAAGGCGAGGCTCGTGATAACACCGTCGCCGACAACAGTTGCGCGACCAACGGAGTGATGAACGCCGTCGAAATCGATGTGGGCAACCTTGCCCGATGGCTGGCGGGCACGATCTCCGGAAGTGGCACGAGCGTAGATTTTCTGGCGCAGAATGGATACATACTCTATTTCTCCGATCGCCGGGGCATGCTGCTGAATCCGCACCCGCCTCTGGGAGGATCCGCATCCAAGACTGGCGACGCGGGCCTGGAGGATGTGATCAACCGCTCCAGCGGCCCGGGTACACCGGATGGAGTACTGGAGCCGATACCACCAAGTCGCACCTATTCTCCCGAGGACGACAACGAGAACGGATACCTGGACAATTTTGGGCCAGCGAACATGGGATTAGGTTTCTGGGGGACGACAGCCAGTGCGACCCAGAACCTGAACCTGCAAATCAACAGCGGCGCTCATCCCGATCCCTTCGGTACTGACGCTGCGGGCAACAGCAACAACCGGATTGGCAGTTGCGCCAACACCGCGCGCAAGAACTGGGTCAGCGGGGCGCGCCACGTTTTACGCCTGGTGGACGGCGCATTTCCCAACGTACCCAGGAGAACGGACGTTGGTGCAACTCTGGATAGCCCTGGCGGATTCACGGTCGCGTCGGAAAACCCCGTTTATGTGTGGGGCGATTACAACACGAACGCGGCCGACGCGGCGACTTGGTCTGGTGACACGGTTAAATTTCAGGGCGATGTGACTGGGCACTCGGCCGCTGCCGTGATCGCCGACGCGGTCACCCTGCTTTCGGTGGACTGGAACGACTACAACAGTATGGTCGGCAACGTTACCACCCTGGGTCAGCGGAATCCAAGCCATGATGGCCACTTCCGCATGGCGATCGCCGGCGGCAAGAACATGAACTTCCTGCGGCCGACTTACACTACTCCTGCGGCACCGGCAAATGACTTCGGCACCGATGGAGGCGTGCACAACTTCCTACGTTACCTGGAGACCTGGAGCGGGCAGACCATGTATTACAAGGGCTCGATGGTAAGCCTGTTCTACGCAACCTATGACACGGGGACCTTCAAGTGTTGTACCGATGTGTATGGTGTTCCAACGCGAGCTTTCTATTTCGACCTGGACTTCACCTCTCCGGGAGGCTTGCCACCCGGAACCCCGATGTTCCGCGACGTGAATGCCCTAAGCTACCGGCAGTTGTTCACGACACGGCTCGCCGGACAGTAGATACACTCAACGAACTCACGCGAACCCCGATCCGCGAGGATCGGGGTTTTTGTTGGTCGTTGGTCGTTGGTCGTTGTTCGTTAGTCGTTGGCACGCAAGGCGATCGTCCGGTTTATCGCGTCTTACGGACCGGTGCAGGGTTTTCGCTTCCCTTGCGGACTGAGGGCTCCAGCGGCGGCGTACTGACAGCTAGATCGGCCGACCAGCAATCGGCAAGAATCTTCCACGTGCCGGTGGGCTGTCGCACGAGGACGACCAGGTATTTCCCACGCTCTTCGCGGCGCTTCCCCATGGCGACGGGCACCAGCATTTTGCAGCGGCCGAGATCGAGAGCTACATCCCCCATCATTTCGAGGCGCAGTGATTCCATTTCGACGTCGCCCAATCCAGCTTCGAGCAGCGAGACCAAGAATTCGCGGATCGCCGGCAAGCTGCGAACCGGCGGCACGCTGGAGCGGATGAGGGTAGCGTCGGCGGCGTAGAGTTCGAGCAGGTCGTCGATGTGCCTGGTGTTGCAGGCTTGCGCCCAGTCCTGGACGACCTGGCGTGCGCCAGCTTCGGCGCGGCCGCTCGTCGAAGTGCCCGCCACGCCCGGAGCACGGCCGCGCGGACCTGAAGAGGCAGACGCGGCAGGAGGTGTTCCCGCCGCCGAGGACTGACCAGGAGCCGAAGGGCCAGGAACAAAATGATGATAGTGGTGGTGAAAGTGATGTTGCCCGGCAACTTGTCGAGATGAAGCCGCGGCATCGCCGGCCAGTGGTTGGGTGGGGATTCCGCAGGAGATACAAAAGCGAGCGCCCGCCGGCAGTGAACCTCCGCATCCAGAGCAGGAGGTGCCCTGATCGTCCGCGTCAGCGGTCGCGAGGCCAGGATCGACGGCACTGCCCGACATGCGGTGGATGGCTTCTACGGCCGCAGCCACGGCCTCGGCATTCGGCTTCGGCCAGTGAAAACTGCCGGGGAGTCTTTGAAAAAAATCTTCAATCTCCTGGCCTGCGACCGGCTGATTCTGCTCGTCCTCGGCTGGACCGGGAGAATTCGGATTGTCTTTGGTCACGGCAACCTCATCGTTATTCGTTGCCATTGTAGGAGAATTCGCGCGCTAGCGGATGCTGAATCTTACACGCGCTTCGGAGTCGGTGGGAACACCGTTGCAGAGTGCGGGACGATATCGCCACGACCGAACGGCACGCAAAACAGTCTGGTCTTCCGCGGGGCCGCCGCTATCCAGGATAAAGGCGCTATGCACGTGACCGTCCGCTCCAACAATGAAGCTGACGCGGACGTCCAGATCATCGGCTTGAACCTGCGGTAGCGGGTCGGGGGTGAGCAAAGCTTCAGGAGGACGAACGTTGCCACATTTCGGCAGGGCCAGCGGCTGCGACAAAGGAGGAAACTCGGAGATGTGGGCGGGGGAACGACGCAGGTCTCTCTCTAATTCGAGGAGCGGGGGGCGCCGCGGAATGACACGCAGCGGGGAAGTCACGGAACACCATGCGAGTATACCGCTGAGACCAGCCAGCGACACTGCCGCCAGGAGGATCTTCTTGCTCGTCGTTTTCGCGTCCGGCCAGAGACACGCCATCGAAGGGGATGTGCGCAATTCGCCTTCCAGCGCTGGCGAAATCTAACACCCTTCCCGTCAATAGTTTGAGACGACTTCCCTGACAAATCTTTCACTAGTGAGTGCAATTCGTTGCAAATGAGTCGAACAGAATCGCACCTTTCCATCGAGTGCCCGGCGGCACGTTGACCGAGTTCCTGAATGCAACTGGGGCCTGTCCGCTTCTGAAGACTTCTATTGCAGGCCTTCCTGGGTAAATTTGAACGCGGAATTTGTTGACAAGGCGGTGAAATAGATGCTGGAAGCCTGTGCGGCTGTGCTGAAGTTATCAACGATAATCCCGCTGGGCCCGCCGGTCACCTGTGCCGTGGTTGTGGTCGTGGTGCCATCGTTATTCCCGATCGCTACCACACAGCCGTTGGTCGAAGTTCCCCCCAAGAAGGTGCAGTCCTGGGTGAGTCCGAAGAAGAAGAAATCGGTTCCGGTAGATACCGCGCCGGTATCGGAAGCGTTCGTGTAATCCGGAACCGAGAGGTTCGCTGTGAATCCTGTGGACGGACCTGAGCCTATCAAGCTGGTCACGATCACACCCCGACCGTTCAGGAAACTTTCAGCCGTGCCCTGCATGTATACCTCTTGCCCAACCGCGATATCACTGTTGTTCGCGGTCACCGTCAGAACGTTTGACGCGACGGAAGTTGCCGTGATGGTGTCGGTTGCGCCGGCATAGGGATTGAAGAACTCCGTCCATCCTGAACAACGGTCGGTGGCGGAAGTGGAAAGCTGCTGTGAGGACGCGGGAATCGGGTTCAGGGTGGCCCCTGTAAACCCGAAAGTGTACTGCCAGGGACGGGTATCCGAAATACCAGTTCCGCAAAGCGTGACCACTCCAGTCGAGGGATCGTTGAAGTAATTATTGCTGAAGGCGGGTTGATACATATGAACGATGGTGCCGCCGAAGCCGCCTTCGCCGATTGGGGCTATCACGGTTCCAGTTGGAAGTAGAGTGGAGGTTTCGGTTTGGACAAGAACGGCGGAAGTTCCGTTATTGCCGCTGACGACGAAGGTGGTCCCGTTGGTGACGTCAACAATCGGAGGCGCGATGATACCGGAGCTCGTGCCTCCGGCGACCCCGACCACGAGCGGCACGACTGCTCCGGTGGTGATGTCAACGGAATAGAGGTCGCCGCTCAAGCTCCCGACCATCACCAAGCCGCGAGCTGAGTCGAGGACCGGAGCAGTCAGATTGTAGGGTGAACTAACCGTAACTGGAAATGGAGGTCCGCCCAGCCCAGGTGTTCCATTGAAGACAGGTGTAATTTGGTAAAGAATGCCATTGCCCGCTCCCATGTAGGCGGTATCCGAGGCGTAATCCACCCATGGCGACGACATGGTGCTATTGGAGGCTGGTGCGAAGGTCAAGGAAGTCATTTGCGCAGACGTGGGCGTGACGGCGCCGCCGATCGTGCCCTGGCCAGCGGTCCAGGTCAAGACATGGAAGGTGGCGGAGGGGCTGGATCCGGGGACGCTTTCCACGAAAGCGATTTGAGTTCCATCCAACGAGAGAACCGGCGAAGTTAAGATCCTACCGGTGGGTATGGTGGTGACGTTATAGGCGAACAGCACGGTTGGAGCCGTCAAGCCAGCGCAAAAGCCTGTGCCAGTGTCGTTGACGTAAAGATTATTGAAGGCGACAAGATTGGCCGCGCCGTTGTTGACGCCCGCGACTCCCAGTCCGAACACGACATAGTCATTGGTGCAATCGGGTGCAGCATTGGGATCGAAGGAATACTTGGCGGGAAAAATGTCTGGGCGAAGGCGGCCTCCCAGAGGATTGACACTCCAATCGCGCTGCAGGCGGGGATTTGGGGGGTTATGGTGGTGAATGGAGATGGCATCACCGTGGTAGGCTCCCCAATTCGCGGCCTGGCGACGCTGCATGAGTTGCTGCTGAATGCGCGGTTCGCGGAGGATGAGTTCAGGATGACGGGCGAGCGCATCGCGGCTGAACAAGATATGGCTCTGCGACCAGTCGTGCGGAACTCCGGTGTGCCTAAGAACAGTCGCTTCCTGAGC
Source organism: uncultured Acidobacteriaceae bacterium (assembly GCA_963755765.1). GTDB lineage: Bacteria > Acidobacteriota > Terriglobia > Terriglobales > Acidobacteriaceae > Acidiflorens. The sequence goes on along the minus strand of CAVWKZ010000013.1, from coordinate 53,907 downwards.
GCAAATGCCTGGAACCAGAACGGACAAGGCCACGCACCACGCGGCAACAACGCCATAAGAATGCCTTGGCTTCACAGCGACCTCCGATAAGGATTGGATTGCCGCCATTGTAGCCGCTTTTTGGTCCACGGGGGATAGCAGTTCTTGGACAGCTTGTAGTTCTTGGTGCCACGGAGTCTTACATGCTGTTGATGCTTTCGCTGAGGCGAAAAATAATCGCGACGGATTTCTGATTCTTGGCGGCCTGTGGAACAATCAAAGGCTCTGGTGCAATTCATGACAGCGACGCCAAATAGCCTTCAGCTTGCACTGCTATCAGCAGCGATCCTGGGATTCCGTCACGGGTTCGATTACGACCACATAGCCGCGATCTCAGACATCACCAGTGTGCAGACTGATCGTTGGCGCGGCATGCAGCTTGGCTTGCTCTACGCTCTCGGACACGCGGCCATGGTTGCCGCACTGGGCACGGCCGTCATCGTGTTCCAGCTTTCTTTGCCGCATGGCATCGATCGCATTGCCGAGCGACTGGTGGGCCTGACCTTGCTGATCCTCGGAGTCTACGTTCTGGGATCGCTTTTCACCGGGAATCCAGCACCACGCAGCCGTTTTCACCTTATGGCCAGGGCCGCGCGCTGGTTGCATTGGAAGATGAAGAGCTACTGGCACGATCACGATGTCCCGCGCCCGGAAGATGAGGCATGGAATTACAGTTGGAAATCCGTGCTCATGATCGGAGTTGTGCATGGACTCGGCGCGGAGACGCCCAGCCAACTGATGATCTTCTTACTGGCAGCCAATCTCGGCGGCATCGGCAAGGGCTTTGTCGGGCTGGCGATGTTTATCGCTGGTCTGCTGGTGATGAATACTGTGATGACGGCTTCAGCAGTAGGACTTTTCGGCTTCAGTTCGCGGCTTCCGCGCTTTCAGTTTATAGTCACTACGCTAACCGCGATCTATAGCCTGGCGGTTGGTGCGCTCTTCCTGTTCGGGTCGTCGGGATTACTACCGCCCTTGGGATGAGGCGGTGGGCTTGGCATCTGCACGCAGGGTTACTCCGGGTCACGATCGCGGTATGGTCGAGCGCCACATAACCCGCCTTCGGCCAGCAATAAATTAAATTCTGTTAGGATCGGTGAGTTAGTAATACAATTGCCAGCGGTAAATTACCCGAGGGGGTATTGATGACCAACATTGCTAATGCAATCGTCCGGCTCCGCGAGGAACGCCGGGATGCACAGAACCAAGTCCAAAAACTAGGGGAAGCTATTTCGGTTCTCGAACGGCTTACCCGAGGAACGGGCGCAACAGCACACGCGGGGGCACCACACCGCGCCAAGCGTGTGCTTTCAGCAGCAGGGCGCCGGAGAATTTCTCTGGCCCAGAAGGCACGTTGGGCGAAGATCAGACAGATGAAGAAGGCCGCCTAAACACCAGGCGGGCCGCAGAACTGCGCGAGTCCCCCGCGCTGTAGCCCGCCCCACCTTTTCATTGCAGGCCGGAGCTCATTTACACCTCTGATACACCTCTGACTCCTAGCCGTGTCCCCCGCCAAGTTCGCGCACAATGCTGCCGACGAATGCCTTGGCATCCCCGAACAACATCAGGGTGTTATCGAGATAGTAGAGGGGATTATCAATGCCCGCGAAGCCAGGATTCATGCTGCGCTTGATGACCATCACGGTGTGAGCTTTGTCCACGTCGAGGATGGGCATTCCGTAGATGGGGCTGGAAGCATCGGAGCGAGCGGCAGGGTTAGTGACGTCGTTGGCGCCAATCACCAGGGCGACATCGGTTTGGGGAAAGTCGCCGTTGATGTCATCCATCTCAATCAGGCGGTCGTACGGAATATTCGCTTCGGCCAGCAGCACGTTCATGTGGCCGGGCATGCGCCCAGCAACGGGATGAATGGCGAAGCGTACATCCACGCCACGCTTGGTTAGCGCGTCATAGAGTTCGCGGACCTTGTGCTGCGCCTGGGCGACAGCCATGCCGTATCCGGGAACTACGACGACGCGGTTGGCGGCAGAAAGAATCGCCGCGGCTTCTTCCGGAGTGGCGCTCCGCACAGGGCGGGCTTCTTCTGCCGCAGCGGCCGAGGCTTGCACCTGACCGAAAGCTCCGAACAAGACGTTGGTGAAGGAGCGGTTCATGGCTTTCGACATGATGATCGAAAGGATGAGGCCAGACGATCCATCGAGCGCGCCGGCGATGATTAGCAGCTTGCTGTCGAGGACGAAGCCCATGGCCGCGGCTGACAGACCGGCATAACCGTTCAACAGTGAGATGACGGTCGGCATGTCCGCGCCGCCGATGGGGATGATCAACAACACACCGAACGTCAGCGCGATCAGGATCATGAACGGGAACAGCGACCGCATTTCTGGATGGAGAACCAGAGTTACGGCGATCACGAGTGCACCGGCGAGCAGTACGAAGTTGACGAGGTTTTGACCTTTGTAAGTCAGCGGGCGCTGCGGCAGGATTTCCTGTAGCTTGCCTGCCGCCATCAGGCTGCCGGTGACGGTCAGCCCGCCAAGAATGACCTCCAGCGACAGGACTGACATCATGAAGCGCGAGATGTCCGGAGAGCGCAAGTAGAATTCGGCCGAGCCGACCAGGGTCACGCAGAGCGCGCCAAAGGCGTGACTGAGAGCGGTTCGCTGCGGAACCGCCGTCATCGCCACTTCTCCCAGCGGAACACCGATGATGGTGCCGAGCACAAGCGCAATTCCGATCAGCCGGTAGTCGACGATGCCGTGGTGCAGCAGGGTGCCACAGATCGCCAGCAACATGCCGATTTCGCCAGCCCAAATACCGTGGCGCGCAGTGGTTGGCGAACTCATCCATTTCAGCGAGAGGATAAACAGCACGCTCGCGATGAGATACAGAAGCTCGATGACTACCTGGCCGCCTGCGAGGTCGGGTGCCATCTACTTGGCCGCCGGTTTCGCCGCGGGACGGCTGGATTTGAACATCTTCAACATGCGGTCCGTGATCAGGAAGCCGCCAACGATGTTGCTGGTGGCGGCGACTACGGCGATGAATCCGAAAACGGCGGAAAGAGTGCTCTTGTGTTCGCCCACGAGCAGGATCGCACCCACCACCGCAATGGCATCCAAAGCGTTGGTGAGCGACATCAACGGAGTGTGTAGCAGAGGCGAGACGCGCCGGATCACTTCAAAGCCGATGAAACCGGCGAGGACAAAAATAAAGAGTGCGTCGATCAGGTTCGAACTGCTGTTCATCTTTCCTCCGTTATTAGTGCCGGGCGTTCCTCCAGAAGATCACGGTGCCAGCGCGGGCAACTTGAGAAACTCACGGACCCGGGCGTTCATAACCTCGCCCCCGCGAGTGAGCAGAGTCTCGCGCACGATCTCGTCTTCCAAATTCAGGTTCAACTTTTGGTCTTTTATCAGGTGAGTCAAAAAGGAGGTTATGTTACGGGCATACATCATGCTCGCGTGGTACGGCACGCCGGCTGCGAGATTGATCGCTCCGATAATGGAAACACCATGCTTGACAACCGTCTTGCCGGGTTCGGTGATGTCGCAGTTGCCGCCTCGTTCGGCGGCGAGATCAACGATCACTGAACCGAGCGCCATTCCTTTCACCATGTCTTCGGTTACCAGAACCGGCGATTTCTTTCCTGGAATCACGGCCGCGGTGATCACCACATCGCTTTCCTGGACTACTTTTCCGAGCAACTCGCGCTGCCGGCGATAGAAGTCTTCATCCTGGGCGCGGGCATATCCACGAGCGTCTTGCGCGTCTTTGGCTTCGATGGGAAGTTCGATAAAACGTCCACCGAGGCTCTGCACCTGCTCCTTCGCGGCTGGCCTTAGATCGTATGCCGAGACTACGGCGCCGAGGCGGCGAGCGGTTGCGATAGCCTGAAGTCCGGCAACGCCGCAACCGATCACGAACACGCGGGCGGGAGTGACGGTTCCGGCCGCGGTGGTGAGCATCGGAAAGATGCGCGGGTGGGAGTCGGCGGCCAGCAATACCGCCTTGTATCCAGAAACGGTTCCCATTGACGAAAGAGCATCCATGCTTTGGGCGCGGGTGGTGCGTGGCATCAACTCCATGGCGAAGGCGGTGACGCCGGAATTCGCAACGTCCTGTAAGACTTCTTTCTCGCCGAACGGCCGCAGAAAGCCGATGAGCATCTGATCGCGGCGAAAAAGAGGCAGGTCCTGCTTTCCCGTAATGTCGTTGGAACCGTAGCACAGAACCTGCACGACAATATCAGCAGCCGCAAACACGGCGGCGCGGTCAGCCACGATTTTTGCGCCTTTTTCGACGTATTGCGAGTCAGGATAGCCGGCTTCGAAGCCTGCGCCCGATTGTATGTTGACCTCGAAGCCAGCTTTAGTCAGCGTCGGGAGAACTGCGGGCACGATGGCAACTCGCCGATCTCCCGGATAACTTTCTTTCGGAACACCAATGATCACGAAAACCTGCCTGTACGATTCTCTCTAAAGAAACTTGGATTCTATTGGAGGGGATGGGCCCGCGCAATTGCCTTTCGAAGAACTCAAAATGAAAGGGTCAGCCGCAGGCCATCTGCATCGCTGGATGCCGTGATGTCGGCGCAGTTTTGAACAATCCAATCGGCACCGGCGTCTTCGAGGTTGCGGCGAGGCATGGTAGTGAGAAACGCGATCACTCTGGAGCCTGCGGCCTTGCCGGCGCGAACTCCGGCGGGCGCATCTTCCACGACGATGCAGTCGGAGGCAGCAAAACCGAGCTTGGCCGCAGCCTTCAGGTAGGGCTCGGGATCGGGCTTGCCGATCCTGACGTCGCTTGAGGTGATCATGTTCCTAGGAACGGTCAGGCCCGCGGCCCGCAGACGCAGCTCGGCCAGCGCGCGTGTGCATGAGGTCGCAATCGTCCAGCGTTCCGGAGGCAGGGTGGTCAGGAGTTCGCGCGCTCCTGGCAACAGGACCACGCCTTCGAGGTCTTCCATTTCTCGGCGTTCGACTTCGCGATCTTCGCAATCTGTATCCGCGTTGGGCAGCAACTCGCGAATGGTGGTTCGGCTCGGACGCCCGTGTGCCAAGTGGACCACGGTCTCTGGATCAAAACCGTGCTCAACTGCCCAGCGACGCCACACCCTTGCGACAGCGGGAGTGGAATCGATGAGTACGCCGTCCAGGTCAAATAGCAGGGCACTGCAGCGGATCGAGATCATTGCATCTAATTTACGCTTGTGTGGGGACTGGGTTTTGACCGTCCAAACGTAGCGTAGCGCCGCTTCCGCGTACCCGGCGGGTGGAAATGGTGAGCGCGGCAGGAATCGAACCTGCGACCCACGCCTTAAAAGGGCGTTGCTCTACCAACTGAGCTACGCGCCCTCACCTTTGCCTAAGCTCCTAGTTTCCTTCCGGTTACAGGAGTTTTTGATTTTGAATCCGATGCGTTTCTTGCCACTTTTTGGGGACAACTGTAGCGTAAGTGTAGCTTATCTGCCAGTACATTCCCATTTGTTGGCTCACCGGTTCTCATCGTCTCCTGTTTTACCACAGCTTCGCGTCCTTGTCGTTCCTGCTCCACATACGTGCCCAACTTCTCCAACTCGCGCTCACCGCCGCCGATCCGAATACCGTGCGGTAGTCCCCCAGTCTTGTTGCGGGCGTGCGGCCTATCGTCGAAATGTCCAATTGTGCGTGCCAGAAATCCGGGTCGATTGCCGTCTACAGCACGTACAAAAAAGGAGTCGCCACGAGCGTTCTCCTTATTGTGCTCGAAGTTTGCCAATTGTGCTCGAAGATTGCCAAGTTCCTACGAATGCCAAATACGCCGCGCGGAGCGTTCTCTTCAAAATCAAGACGACTTCTATCGCACAGTCCGTATCCTGTCAATCCAAGAACGCAAGGTTGTAAAACGTGGTGCAACGCTGGATCTAGTGAGTTTTATCCAGGTTTTTCACATACCAGAGCGCCTGTGGAAATCGGTGCCCAAATCAAGACTGGCGCTCCTTTTGAGACACATCGGTCAACAAACGAATCGATTTCCCACATGACCTCAAAAGTGCTAAAACGCATGCTCGTACCAACCGAGAGCAGCAACCGTGTCATGAACCCGCTGGCCCCTTCTCTTTGCTTCGCTCTATGTGGGTGTCCAGGTCGCACTCGTCAATAAGCATGAGACCGCGCCCCTGTTGGAGGTGCGGAAATCGGCCCCTTCGCAACAGTGTCCGCATCGTCCAAAGACTTGTCGACTATTCCGACCGAGTCAGAATTTGGAAGCCTGTTAAGAGCCTGGTGCTCAACATCAGGGCACAAGGCCAGAAACAGGCTGCTAAAAACATGAAAATAGATAAGACAACCGATGCTTTGTGGGCCTTAATCCATATCTATTATCAATCTATATCTATTATCAGGGATGATGGGAGCTACGCCCCAAAAGAGTCCCAGAAGTGGATAACTGTTGAAAATGTTTGCAAGTCACACAAACCACGCTAGAACGTAAACCTCATTGAAACCTGAAGCTGCCGGGGGTTAAACATGGTCCTGGGAGTCCCAAAGAGGGCGCTCGGCGCCGGAGCGATCGCGGCGGAGCCCTGCGGCAAACAAGATACCGTGCCCTGCTGAATTGCGACCGAGGGGGCATCGTTGTAGTGGCGAGGCACGGGCCCGTTAAACGGAGTCGTGCCGCCACAGAAGTCCGGTGTGCCACCACCGTAGACCGAGGTCACTTCGTTTATGTTTTGCCGGTTGAAGACATCGAACGAATCGAACGCCAAATCCAGCCCCATGTGTTCGTGAAAGTAGAACGCGCGGGCCAGTCGAAGATCGGTGGAGTAAAAATGGTCTCCGCGGTACGCGTTGCGCGGCGACCATCCGACACGATCGGTGACTGGATTGGTGTCGCCGTTGACATCGTTTCCGACGAACATAGTGAAAGGCCGGGGTGATTGCAAGGTGACGATGCCGCTGAACTCGAAGTTCCGTAAGTAAGGAGAATAGCTCTTTGGCGTGTTGGCGGTGAAGTTGCCCACAAAACGATTGCGAACATCCTGTACCGAATCTGCGCGCTCCAGACTCCGGTCGTATAAATCCTGCGGAGTGCTGACGAAAGTGGTGAAGGTTCCATCGTCGCGGGTATGGGACCAGGTATAGTTCGCCGCGAATCGCAAATAGCTACCGAGCCTGTCCGTCACCGAGAGCGTGGCGCCGTCATAGGCGGCGTTTCCCGAACCGTCGAGGTAGTACATCAAGCCGGCGTTGTTGTAGAGAACTCCGCTGAATGCGGCCTTACCGTCGGGAAGCATGTTGTTGGGAAAAGGGCCATCGGGTGTGATGGGAGGGCCCGGAATCGCTGAAGCCGGTGGACAAAAGGTAGCGGAATTGGCTTGGCCGAGAGACGGGCAGACGTTTAAGTTCTCCGGGCGGATCTGCTTGCGCGCGCGCAGGAAAAGGTAAGCGGCACTGACCACGAGCGATTTGCCGATCTGTTCGTCGATTTGCAGGCTGGCTTGCTGGGAGTAAGAGTTCCGCATATTGCGGTCAAGTCCCCCGCCGCTGTTGGTGACAAACGTTCCCGCCGGAAAGCTAGGATCCTGTCCAGGGCCGGGACCGGTGTTGAAGTTTGGAGGATTCTGACCTGTCGTGATCAGTGTTCCTGCAGCTTGAGCGGGCGTCGGTACTACGGATCCATCCGGGTATGGAAGCGGGAGACCGCCGTTGCCTGGGTTGGGAGCGTCGAAGCTTAACTGGTTCAGGACGTATGTGGCGGTGGAGTTGCCTCTCCGGACCCAAGGCTGCGGCGCATTGGGAATCGCAACCTCGCGCTGCGGCGAGGTCACAAAAAAGAACGTCATGTTGTAGTGATCGTCGAAGATCCCGTAGCCGGCACGAACCACGGTGTTCTTGGTCGGCGCATAGGCAAACCCAATCCTCGGTTGAAACCCGCGGTAATCGGGATTGATGTAATTCGATAAACCGGCCTCGAAATCGTAGCGCAAGCCGTAGTTAACGGTGAACTTGGGAGCAACCTTCCACTGGTCCTGGATATAGCCGCCGAAATAGCTGTGGTTGATGTTGACGTAATAGTCCTGCGGATCCACGTAAGCGTTAGGCCACGTTCCGCCACCGGTTGGAATCGGCGGAGGCAGACTACCGGGAACGATTGGACCCGTACCCACGGGGGCGCCCCAAAACACGATGGGGACGCCATTGAGAAGGGAATCGTATGGATTGGGACCACTGTCGGTGCCGGAGAAGAAGGGGTAGGACGAGGTCGGGCAAGGACCGTCGGCGGGGTTCTCATCCACGATCGCAGTCTGGTTTACGTAACGGGAGAAGTCTACGAGGCAGTTGAAACCCGGCATCACAATGCGCATCGGCGTAAATCCGGGCCATATCACGAAATCCCAGATGTAGTTGTAGTCCACGCCAAACTTCAGGTAGTGGTTGCCTTTGATCCAGGCGACGCTGTCGGAAGCCTGCACGCGACTTTCGTCGGTGGCATCGAAAGTCCCGAAATTGTGTCCGAACAAAAGCGTGTTGGGAAGGTCAAGATTGGGTTGACCCGTAACTCCTGGAAAGTTGTAGTGACGACGCGCATACTGGACCAGAACAGTATTGACCAGGTCAGGTTTAAGCACCGAATTCACCGAGCCGACCAAGGATTGATCGCGCACATAGGCGTTGTGCCCGCTGCTTGGCGCTCCGATTCCGCCGCCATCGAGAGTGTCACCTACAAGAACGTTCAAATCGCGCGCGTCTACAATGCCGTAGTGAATCGAGAGGCGGTTGTTGGCATTGAACTGATGGTCAAGCCTGACAAACCCGTTGTCGTTATTCAGGGTCTTCAGAATATTCAGGTCCTCGGGCGGTAATCCGAGGGCTGCTTTTGCCGCGTTCACCAGCGGCAAGTTGTCAGGAACGGTGCCCGCAGCGTTACCTACCAGCGTGAACGGGTAAGTGGGCGACTCCGCAAAGCGCTGGCCTTCGTAGTTCATGAAGAAGAAAGTCTTGTCCTTCTGGATGGGGCCGCCTACAGTTCCGCCGAATTGACCCCGGCGATAGGCGTCATAGGGAGCCACCGTCAGCAGAGAGTTGGAATTTGCCACTCTGTTTTGCAGGAACCCATAGGCCGATCCGTGCAGAGTGTTCGTACCGGTTTTGGTAACCACGTTGACGATTCCGCCGAGGGCGCGACCGTATTCCGATCCGAAACTGTTATTAACCACACGAAATTCGCTGACTGCTTCTTGAGAAGGAGTAGCACGTTGCGAACCCGTAGCCTCGTTGATGTAATCGGCACCATCGACGGTTACGGCATTGCTCAAGTCGCGCATGCCGCCAAAAGTGATACGAGTGACCTCCGGCTCGGTGAAGGTAGATTGCAAACTGGTTCTTCCGGTCGCGACGCCGGGGGTCAACAAGGCAAAGTCCACGAAGTTGCGAGTCGCAGTGGGCAGCGCCTGGATCTCATGCGTGTCAATCACCTGGCTGATCTCGCTGCGGGTCGGTTCGACGAGCGGCGCCTCGGTGCTGACCGTTACCACCTCGCTGGCGGATGCTACGCTCAAGCCAACGTTGACAGTTGCCGTCTGGCCCACGGTGAGGGTCATCCCTGTCCGTACGTATTTGGCGAAACCGGAAGACTGCACCGTGAGCTCATACTGCCCGGGCGGGAGATTGGGTGCGATGTAGTAGCCGGACGCGTTGCTGACCGCGTTGTAGACGAGATTGGTGCTCAAATCGCGCAAGCTGATAGTGGCGCCGACCACGACCCGGCCGGTAGTATCCTCGATGGTTCCATTCAGTTGCGCAAAGCTGACCGTCGCTTGCCCGAAGGCGCGCGGCGCCAGGTGCAGGGTTAGCATCAACACAACGCACAGAATCCACACTCGACCGACTTTCATTCCTGTATTCCTCTCTGAATCCAGTGGCCGCTGTCCGGCTTCTTGGCCGGCTTGCTCGACTCTTGCGAAAAGCGATGCATCGGAGCGCGAGTTGCTCACATAACACGTTGCGGGCACACTACCCGCTCGCTCCTTGCCGCAGAGGATGGTGTGAAAATGGAAACCTGTCCAATACATCTTTCGCACGCGGAGTGATACCTATGCGGTATCAGCAGAAAATACGCCTCGGATGGGCACTCCGGCGGCCGTGAACAGGTTAGGGATGTTGCCTCGACGTGTACAATGCCTGCGTGGAACTGCGTCACGCCCGATATTTCGTCGCGGTGGCTGAGTGCCTGAACTTCCGGCAGGCGGCGCAACAGTTACATCTGGCCCAGCCGCCTCTCAGCCGTCAGATCCGTCAGTTGGAAGACGACCTAGGGGTCACGTTGTTTGTTCGCGATAAACGCAAAGTCGAACTGACCAACGCCGGCCATGCTTTTCTCGAAGAAGCGCGCAAGCTGATCGTGCAGGCTGGTCATGCTGCTGACGTTGCCCGCCACACTCAGAAAGGCGGAGCCGGCACGGTGCGCATTGGCCTCTCTTCGGGATTGGGCGGCGTCGTCAGTAAGGTCGTGTTCGAGCATCGCCGGCGATTTCCGGCGGTCGAAGTAGAATGCCGCGACATTTTTTCCAGTTTTCAGAACGAAGCTCTGCGCCGGCAGGAGATTGACGTCGGTTTCTTGCGTCCCCCGGTCGATGAGCTGAACCTGGATTGCGAAGCCCTTTACGAAGAGGGGTTCGTCGTGATTCTCCCCAAGAGCCACCGTCTGGCGAAGCGCCGGTCGGTTCGGCTGCGAGACATCGCCGAGGAGCCGCTGATCGGTTTCAACCGCAGGCTTTCGGGACTACAGGACAAGATGATGGGCATGTTCAACCGGCAGGGGTTCGCGCCTCATGTCGTGGCGACTCACGTGGAAGCGCACGAAGAAGCTGGGGCGATCATGGTGGCGTCAGGGAAAGCGATCTTCGTTGGCCCCGGCGCAATATTGAATCACTCTATCCCCGGCCTGGAGTTGGCTTCCGTGCGTCTGAATGAACCGGAGGCCAAGATCGAAGTGTATGCGGCCTGGAGAAAAGGCGAGGATTCAGTAGCTGTCCGTGGATTCCTGGATTCGATACGCGGCGCATTGACGCAACCCGCGGGTAAAAAAGTCGCCTAGTTCAGTCCGAGTTCTAGCTAATAACCGGCAACGTGGTTGAGTCGCGTTCAGGTTCCCGCAAGAAAAGTGCCGCGAGAAACAGCAACACGCTTCCGCCCGCCGCCAGCCACATGGTCAAACCGAGGCCGTGCTTTTCTGCCAAGGCACCAGCCAGCAGTGGTGCGCCGGTCGCTCCCATAATTTCGCCCACCAGAGTTGTCAGGCCGATGGATGTCGCACGGAATTGTGGCGGCACGCTCTCCGTCGGAACCAGCACCATGATGAGGCTCGCAATGCCCTGTCCTGTATTGGCCGCGAAGACGATGGCCGCCAGCAGCAGCGGATAAACGTATAGCACTGGAACAAGAAACGCGAGCGGTACTACGGCGGAGAGCGCGGCCATCAACAGCAACACTGGCTTACGCCCCAGCCGGTCGGAAAGTGAAGGCAGAAGAAAGCCCAGAAAAAAACTGCCCAACCCACTTGCACCCAATAGAAACCCGGCCGTGGTTGCCGGCTCATGGGCTACTTCCGTGATATAGAGCGGCGCAAATACGTTCAGCGCAAATAACCACGACATAAACCCGGTCGCACCCAGGCAACAGAGCCAGATGTTGCGATAGCGCAGGATGGACAAATATTCGCGGAGCGATGGCTTCCGGTGTGCTGTCTCCGCGTTTGCGGACGGCTCTTTCACGAACTTCCAAATCAAGAAACCAGCCAGCAGTCCCGGAACGCCCGCAATGAAAAATGCCCACCGCCAGCCCCAGCGGCTGGCCACTTGCGTCGTCAATACAGGCGCCGCCGCCAGACCGACGAGCGCAGCGGCACTGACCACCAACCCAATGTTTCTGCCGCGCCGCTTGGGCGACGACGACTCTTCGATCAGGGCTGTCATGATGGACCACGTCGGTCCCTCGGCAACACCCATGAGCGCGCGAATCAACAGCAATTGGTGAAAGCTGTGCGTCAGGCCCGACACCCACGACAAGGCGGAGAAGGCGAACACCGCGGGAATCAGTACTGGCCGCCGGCCAACGCGGTCCGATAGAGCGCCGAAAAAGAAAGTCGAGGCGGCCCACGTGATTGCCAGAACGGAAGCCAAGGTTCCAATCTGTGCGTTACTGAGATGAAACTCAGGGGCGAAGTACGGAGCCAAATACAGTTGCGACATGCGGTCAAGGAAAACCGTGCCCCAGGTGAAAAACAGAATTGCGACCAGCGTGTTTTCGTAGCGCCTGGTTGAGTTCGAAGTTGAGTTCGAAGAGTCCATGCGGTCGCATGATAGCAAACGTGCTCGCAGCGAATTCCCCAAAGCAAGCTATTCTTGCTACTCTTCAGCCATGAAACGGCGAATCGTTGAACTGCCAGACTTGAAACTGCTTTTGACGCTGATTCTTCTCTGCTCGCTTTCGCAGCTGAGCTTGTGTCAGGATCTGGCGACGGATCGCGCCATCGGCGAACTGCAGGCAGTCGCAACTTTCAGCGGGCCTATGCCAACCGGGGTCACGGTTGCGAACAACGGTCGCATCTTTGTGAACTATCCCAAGTGGGGCGACAACGTCGAATATACCGTTGCAGAAGTGAAGGCCGGGAAGACACTGCCCTATCCGAACGCAGATATCAACCATTACAAGAACAGCGATAATCAAGCCGAAAAGCTGGTCTCGGTCCAGAGTGTCGTCGTCGACCCGGGTGGAGCGCGTTTGTGGATTCTCGACACCGGCAGTATCGGATTCGGGCTTACCAGCGTTGGCGGCCCGAAATTGATCGCCGTGGATCTCAAGACCGATAAGATCATCAAGAAAATAATTTTCCCTGCCGACGTGGCCCTGCCAACGACTTATCTCAACGATGTGAGGTTCGATTTGCACCGTGGCACTGCGGGCATGGCGTTCATCACGGATTCCTCGTCGAATGGACCGGACGGCATCATCGTGGTGGATCTTTCGTCGGGCAAGAGTTGGCGCCGCTTGAACGATCATCCATCGACGAAACCTGATCCAGTGTTTGTTCCCGTGGTGGAGGGAGAAATTCTCCAGATTCGAATTCCGGGGAAACCGGCCGCGAGGTTCGCCGTCGGCTCCGATGGAATTGCAACTAGCCCCGATGGGAAAACGCTTTACTATTGTCCGCTGTCCAGTCGGCATCTCTACAGCGTGAGCGTGGACGCGCTTTCGGATCAAGCCAGGTCTGATGCGGAAGTCGCGGCTACCGTGAAGGACCTCGGCGAAAAGGGAGGAGCTGGCGACGGTCTCGAATCCGACGCGCAGGGGCGAGTCTATCTCAGCGACTACGAGCACAACGCCATCCGGCGGCGAAACTTGAGTGGTGAGATCGAGACCCTGGTGCACGATCCGCGTGTGCTCTGGCCGGATACCTTATCGCTGGCTGGCGACGGGTATCTCTATTTCACCGCGAACCAAATCGAACGACAGGGCACGTTCCACAACGGCAAGGATCTTCGCCAACCGCCGTACGCGCTGTTCCGGGTGAAGGTCGACGGGACCAGAATCCAGAACTAAAGCTCCAAGACTAAAAGGCAGCCGACGAGAACACGTGCGCCTATACAAATAGCTTCTTGTTGACCTCGATGCCGTGCTCACGGCAATGGTTCAAGTAGTGATTGATGAACCAGAAGACGTCCAATGTCTCGATCAGATTCTCGCCATCGTCGTAGAACTCCAGTGAACCGTTGAGCCAGAAGATCGTCTTCATACCCTCATCGGAGACCAAAGTGTGGGTCACTCCGGGACTTTCCTGCACGTAGCTGCCCGGCCGGGCGATCCAGTCATACTCCAGATATCGCCAGCTACCTTCGACCGTGTAACCGAAAACTCTTCCACGATGCCGATGCCGGCCTAGCATGCCGCCCTTTGTCACCCAGAGAACGTTGGCATACATGTTATTTCGCACGTCGAATGCCAGGTGCCGGATGAATGAGTTCTCCTTGAACGGCACCCACGGTGATTCGTCCTCCCCGGCGCCGATGTGGACGTCCGGAAATGCATATTCGTGGACGACAGCATCGAGACTTGATTTTGTATCAGTGATCGACATAGGTCCTCCGCGCGACAACGGTGAAAATACCACAATTTGTTTCGCACGACCGTACGGAAAACCTTACGCCGGATCAGTCCACGAGTGCTCCAGCCCCTTGACCAATTGCCAGACGGCACGATTGAGCGGCACTGGAACGCCCATCTTTTCTCCCCAGTCCGCGATCGCGCCATTGACGAAATCCACTTCCGTCGGATGCTCGGCCAGCACGTCCAACAACATACTTACATTTCTTTTCCCGGGCGCGCTGGCGCCCTCGGCGATCATCTGCCGTGGGTCGCCGTGCAAGGGAATTCCCAACGCCCTGGCCACGGATTCTCCTTCTTGCAGCAACGCTTCATAGAGCGCTCCGGTCGGCGGGAAACCCGTAGCGGCGCCGTGGTGGAGCTGGGTGAGCGCACCCACCGGGTTAACCGCAGCGTTGAAAATCAGTTTGGTCCATTGCGCGCCCCGCGCGTCCTGCAGCGCAACAACGCGCAGGCCAGCGCGATGCAGCAGTTCCGCCAACTGCTCGACGAGCGAATACGGAGTGTGCGTAGGCTCAAAAGGCCCGATCCAGAGGTCACTGTGGAATTCAAATCCGGCATGGCCTGGCCTGATCAGGTGTGCGGCTAAGGTAGTCGCGCCGCGGATTACATAGCGCACGTGTTCGGAAATGATCTCCTCGTTACCCAGACCATTCTGCACGGAACACACCGCTGCGGATGTTCCGAAAATATGCGCCGTCCGCTCGATGGCAGCGCGGGTGTGCACGCCTTTGGTCGCGAAGATGCCGAAATCGCAAGGCGGGATCTCGCGCGGGTTTGCAGTGGCATGGAGCCGGGCAGTGAACTCGGCAGCACCGCTGATCTGTAATCCACGCTCGGTGATCGCGCGAGTGTGTCCCACGGAGACGTCGTAAGCGTGGACCTCGACACTTTCCAGGCGCGCGAGATGAGCGGCAAACACGCTGCCCATCGCTCCACAACCTACAATGCAAATCTTCACAGCGTCTCCACTCGACAAGATCTTTCGGTGGTCGAGAGGAAGTGACAATACCATCCTCCGAAAGATCAATTCAACCGCCAGCTTGCGCGGTGAGTTGCGGAGGGTGTTAGACTCTGCTTCCAAATGGAGTGATATAACGTCCGCAACCGCAACTCGGCATTTCCGGCATCTTTCGATTGCGGCATGACGGTGAGAATGGCATGAGCACGGTCAGAGAAGTCACATATCAGCTTTTGCGCGACTTGGGAATGACTGTCATCTTCGGTAATCCGGGATCGACAGAGCTGCCTTTCTTGCGCGACATGCCATCTGATTTCAAGTATGTGCTGGGGTTGCATGAGCGTTCTGCGGCTGGCATGGCCCTGGGCTATGCGATGGCCCGCGGAAGGGCCGCCTTCGTAAATTTGCACTCCATCGCCAGCGCCGGTAATGGACTTTCCGCAGTGATCGATGCTTTCTACTGCCACGCTCCGCTCGTCGTAACCACAGGACAGCAGGATCGGCGTCAAGTTCTGGCGGAACCATTTCTTGTGAGTCGCGCGGTGGACGTGGTCAAGCCCTATGTGAAATGGGCCTATGAACCGCTTCGTGCAGAGGACGTCCCAGCGGCGATTGCACACGGTTATTACCTGGCAATGCAACCGCCGATGGGGCCCGTGTTTCTATCGATTCCTATGGACGACTGGAACCACGAATCACAGCCCGTCATTGCGCGCGAAGTAGCTCAAGCAGTAATGCCCGATCCTGCGGCTTTAGATGAAGTGGTACGTGCTCTCGACACGAGTCACAACCTCGCGATCGTCGTAGGTTCTCAAATTGAAGAGGACCGGGGATGGCACGAAGTGGTCGCTCTCGCAGAACACGTCAACGCGGATGTCTATCAACAGCCGATCCCGCCCCGTTGGACGTTTCCGAGATCGCATCGCCTTTTTCGTGGAGGGTTGCTGCCCGCGCAACAACCACTTGCCGATCAGTTGGCCGACTACGATGTAGTGGTGGTATTGGGCGCGCCGGTCTTTACTTACTATGCATATGTGCCGGGCAACGTAATTAAACCGGGAACGAGACTCTTCCAAATTACTAACTCACCCTTGGACGCTTCTGCCGCACTAACTGGAACGAGCATTGTCGGCAATATCTGCGCTGCGGCCAATTACATTCGCACCCATTCTAAGGCAAGAGACGTCAAGGACTCTCCGCAACGGTCACATTCTCCGACGCCGCCGCCTGACTATCCAATAACTCCATCTTACTTATTCAGCGTTCTTAACCGAGTTATGCCGCGCAATGCAGTTATCTCGGAAGAGTGTCCATCGTCGAAAGCGGACCTCGACCACCATCTAATACTGGATGAACATGGATCCTTCTATTCTGTGCCGAACGGCATTTTGGGATTCGGCCTGCCCACAGCCCTCGGCCTGCAAATGGCGCATCCTGAAAGGCGAGTCGTGTGTCCTATTGGAGACGGTTCCATCCAATACTCGATCCAGGCGCTGTGGACCGCGGTTCAGCACAACCTACCAGTCATAGTTATCGTACTGCGCAATGGGGACTACTCGGCGCTGAAGACGTTTTGCGATTTCACTCAAGTAGGCCGCAACGTTTCCGGAATGGACATACCTGGTATCGACATTGTGAAGATCGCGCAGGGTTACGGCATGAACTCTCAGGGAGTGGACCGGCCAGAGGATCTCGAGCCGGCGCTTAGAGAGGTATTCGCCGCGAACGAACCCCGGCTCCTCTGCGTGAATGTTGCGCCCGGCGGACCGAAGTGCATGGGCATGGATCGCTCGGTCAATCCGCCAAACTATTTCTGAACCGACCGCTGAAACATCTGAGCTCCCCTAATGAGGGCTGGCTTTCTCCGCTCCCAGCCCGGTGTTCGCGCGCACTATGAACTCGTTAAACTTCGCTTCGGCGGTGGGTTCATGGCTCAGCAGAGTCCCGACGATAGCGGCCAGGAAACCTAGTGGCACGCTCACGATGCCCACGTTCTCCAACGGAAACCAGGCTTTCGATTGAATCAGGTGATGCATGCCGGTTGCACCGGACGAGTCGATGCCCATGAAATTCGGACTTGCCACGATGAGGCCGATCGAGGCCAGCAGGCCAACTGACAGGCCAGCCACTGCACCGGCGGTATTGAAGCGGCGCCAGAAAATTGAGAGTGCAACGACGGGGAAGTTTGCGGAAGCGGCCACTGCCATCCCAAACGTCGCTAAAATGACGGCGTTGGATGCGGGTCCCAACGCAATCGCGATCAGAATCGCAACCGCTCCGACGGCTAGCGCGGCGATCCGCGCGACCAGCACCGTCTCGCCGGACTTGCGCTCTACCCCATGATGGATCACGTTCATCCAGAAATCATGGGCGAAGGAAGTGGATGCACTGATCATCAGCCCAGCAACGACGGCGAGAATCGTGGCAAAGGCGACGGCTGACACGAGGGCGAGGAAGACGTCTCCCTTCAGCGCTTGCGCCAACAGCGGAACGGTCATGTTGGTGCCGCCGTGATTGAAAATGTAATCCGGGCCTATGATGACGGCGGCGCCGAGACCGAGCACCGAGGTCAATATGTAAAAGCTGCCAATCAGAAACATGGTCCAGACCACGCTGTTGCGTGCGGTCTTCGCATCGGGCACGGTATAAAACTTCACCAGAATGTGGGGTAATCCGGCCGTCCCAAGAACAAACACCATACTTAGTGAAATCCATTCGAGCGGCCCCCGGGGCGGCCGGTAGCGCAACCCGGGCTGAAGGAAGTCTTTGACGACCAATTGATCTTTTTGGTGGAATGCCACCTGACTGGCCGCTGCGAATAGTTCACCGAGACGAAAATGAAAATATCCAAGCACGAAAATCGTTAGAGCGATCGCACACGTCAATAACAGCACCGCTTTGACGATCTGCACCCAGGTCGTTGCCAGCATCCCTCCGAAGACAACGTACACCATCATCAATATGCCCACTCCGGTCACAGCCAGGTTGTAGCCGATGCCGGACTTTGCCAGAAGCAGCACGACCAGCGCTCCCGCGCCAACCATCTGGGCGGTCATGTAAAAAAGAATTGTCGCCAGCGTGCTGAGCGCGGCCAGCGCCCTCACAGGCCGCGGCCGAAGGCGATATGCCAGTACATCTCCCAGAGTGTATTTTCCGGTGTTGCGAAGGGGCTCCGCGACCAGTAGCAGGATCGTCACAAAGGCGACAAACCCGCCAAGTGCATAAAGAAATCCGTCGAATCCCTGGACCGCAATCAGTCCCACAACCCCGAGAAATGACGCCGCACTCATGAAGTCGCCCGCGACGGCAAACCCGTTCTGCCAGGCGGTAATTCGACGACCGGCGGCAAAGTACGCGCCAGCTCCGCGGGAGCGTTTCGAAGCCCAATAGGTGATTCCGAGAGTACTGGCGACGAATCCCAAGAAGAGGACCAAAGAGATCGACATTTACCTGCCTCCTTGGGGATCATCAACCTTCATGAGGAGGTCTTTGATGCTTCTGTCGAATTTTGCGGAAGCCTTCAGATAGAGCCCGGCGATGATCCATCCCACCACAAACTGGGAGAGGGCGAACAGGTAAGCCAGAGTTACGGTTCCTAACACACGAATAGACATCAGTTTTGGCGCATACCCGACGAGAATGGAAAGGAGGAAGTAGTATGCGAGAAAAAACAGAAAGGCTGGAATGATGAACGACTTCCTCTTGGTCAGCAGGTTCCGAAACGGTGCGCAGGCGGCTATGCGATCCCACCCTGCTTGATCGGGCAAGGGCTGAGAACTAGGCTCCGCGGGTGGGTTCATGGGGAATCTCGACGCTGAGGGATTGTACACGCCCAGCGCACATTGAGATCCCGGGTCCCCTCCAGCCGCCCGAATCCAACGACAAGACAGTCGTCCTCACGGCAGGAACGGATCTGCGTTCCGAGAGGGAACCGATCGTTCTACGGCGACTTCGGTAGCTGGAGTCACAAATACAATCCGAGCTTCGATAAATGCGCAGTAGCCGTCTGGCCAATCGAAGACTCGAAGTCAGGGGGACAGATGAACTGGGCGGGTGTTTAGTTGTTTGGGAGTGCGGGAATGACCTTCCGCCGTGGAGCCCGCGTCGAAAACTTTGGCGATGGAAGGGTGATCCATGATCGCCAGCGCCTGGCGCTCCAGATCGAAGCGCACCAGCGCGGAATCGTCGTAGCGGAGCGCTTTGACGATCTTCAGAGCCACCTGCGGTTTGACGGGAGCGGACTGTTCCGCCAGCCATACCTGCCCCATCCCGCCTTCCCCCAATTTCCTGATCAGCCGATAGGGACCGATCGAACCTAGCAGCTTGCGGAAAAACTCGGTTTCGGCAGTCGTACAAACGGGGTTGCTTGACAGCCTTAATCTCGTCGAGACAACAGCTTTGAGAACGGCAACTGCGACTTCAGCAGGTATAGATGTGGCCGGAGCGCGTCAGCAACATCGGCGGCCTGATCTGGCTTTGTGATGGACTCCCCAGTCTTTGTGCTAAAGAACTCCGAGGTCTGAGCGACAATCGAACCCTTTGCAATCGGCCCTTCCTGCCGGTAACCCACCCCCATGCAGTCCGCAGCTCGAACCTGATTTGCACCAACTGGCCCGCTTTGTTAAAGCAATAGTCGGTGTAAGCCGCAAAGTCCTCACCGGGTTCTTCCGCCCTAATCAGAAGATTGCCGTCACCCCCCGCCCACAACCGAGCGGATTCGCCAAATCCTAATTCCAGTTCGGGCACATCCGTTAAGTGTTGAAACTCGCGCCAACCATGCTCGCCGTCGGGATCAGCGAATATCCTTTGTGCCGGTTCATCCTGATCGACACCGCATCGCTTGGCAGTTGCGTTCTTGCCGGTGCTGGCGGCAGTGGTAGTGGTCACAGCTAATAAACAGAGAACCGATGCTAAAAGACCGCAGTTCATCGCCCGCATTCTAAACCTTTAAGGAACCAGTTTTCTGTCGTGAACAGCCTTCACGCCACCTGTTAAAGTGTAGACCTCTCCACGCAGTACCAGAAAACTCTCTTGTTTCCACAACACAAGCTGATAAGAAGAAGACATGCGTGGAGACGACGAGCAGCAGTTGGATGTGTTCAGCTATGTAAGCCCGGAGCAACGAATCCCCCAAGAGCATCCGTTGCGTCCGATACGTGCCATGGCCGATGGGGCGTTGCGGGAGCTGCAACGGAAGTTCGGCAAGCTGTACGCCAAGACCGGGCGGCCATCGATAGCGCCGGAGAAGCTGTTGCGTGCGCTACTGCTCCAAGTGCTGTACACGGTGCGCAGCGAACGCATGCTGATGGAGCAACTGAATTACAACCTGCTGTTCCGTTGGTTCGTTGGCCTGAACATGGACGACGCGATTTGGGATGTGACGGTGTTCACGAAGAATCGCCAGCGTCTGCTGGAAGGTGACATTGCCGAGGCTTTTTTCGCGGCTGTGCTCAAGCAGGCACGCCAGCGGAATCTGCTCTCCGATGAGCACTTCACTGTGGATGGAACCCTGCTGGAGGCATGGGCAGGACAGAAGAGCTTCCGCCACGTCGATGACGACCACGAGCCGCCCCCCGCTGGAGCGGGTGAAGGTTCGAACCCAACGGTGAACTTCCACGGTGAGAAGCGCAGTAACGAGACCCACTGTTCGACCACCGACCCGGATGCGATGTTGGCCCGCAAGAGCCGGGGAACGGGTGCGGTGCTGGCGTATCGTGGCCACCTACTGACGGAAAACCGCAACGGTCTGGTGGTTTCGACTCTGACCACGCGAGCCTATGGTTCGGCGGAACGTAATGCCGCGTTGCTGATGGCCGAAACTCTGCCCGGTACACACCGCGTCACGCTGGGAGCGGATAAGGGGTATGACGCCCACGAGTTCATCGCCGAACTGCGCCACATGGAAATCACACCGCACGTCGCGCAGAACGACGCGAACCGTCGCAGCGCCGTGGATGAGCGCACCACGCACCATGCTGGGTATCAAATCAGTCAGAAGAGACGCAAACGAATCGAAGAGGTTTTCGGCTGGATGAAAAGCATCGGCCTACTCCGTAAGCTGCGACATCGCGGGCTGGAGCGGGTCGGTTGGATGTTCACCTTCACCGCTGCGGCTTATAACTTAGTGCGCCTCCGTAATCTCATGCGCAGTAGCCCTCAGCTTCGGTGTGTCTGATTACGTCCCGGAACCTGCGCAAACGCCCCTTCACCACACCTCGACACCCAAGATCACTGTTGAGTAGGAACAAGAGACGAGAAATGTTCCTCGAAGCGAGCCTTTTTCCGCAGCCTGCTAGGTCGGGCGAGGGAGGTTCCGTGGAAGCAGCGTGTGGGTCTAAAGCAGCCTTAGGATCCGGAGCGGCGCTGGCGCTCGCGTTCTGCGGACTCGACTCGGGCGCCAGTTCGCTCACGCTTCCCTCTCTGAAAGAAGATGCAAATCGACGGCAAGTTTAGCACCGATGGGGGGCGTCGCTCACCGGGCACAACTCGTAGAATTGGCCGATGCAATGATTGTAATAGACTACTGAGACACTGCCATTTGATGCCTTGAATGGGGAAAAAAATGAAGAGAAACTATACTGACTTTGAATTGGTTACTGGAAGGCAAACGCGTTAAAAGGGCGTTGCTCTACCAACTGAGCTACGCGCCCTCACCAGTTTCGATCTAACATATTTTTTCTGCGTAGATCTGGGGACTGTCTGACCTTGCCCAGCACGAACGAGGCAGCCCAACCTTTCGTGGGGCTCGGGAGGTGGGCACCACGGACCTCGGCTTCATGAGAGCGCAGCCTGAAACACTTCAGCCGACGACTACTCCGCGAGCGTCCTAGGGCATGATCTCGGTCAATGCCCACTCGATGCGATCAACCTCTTCACGAATCACCCGGATCGCTTGCTGGTGGCTCGGATAAGGCACGGGTTTGATCGCTTCTACCGCGTTACGAATTCTGGAGTTCCGATCGCGTATGAGGTTCATTCTCGCCTTGGTCTCCATTCGGTATTGGTAAATCCTCTTTGCCAACTTCGTGGTCACCCAGGCAAACGCCAGCCCGAACAACATCTCGATTGGAAGGCGATCGGTTGCGCCATCGAAATCAAGAAATGCGAACCGATACACGGCCTCACCAAGTCCTAGTGAAGCGAAGATCACTCCCACTCCAATCAATCCAAGCGTCAAGCGGTGATTGAGTCGAAGAACCGCAGACGCTAATTCCCTGCCCCAGTTTCGCGTGGATGCCATTGTCCCCCCAAGGTCGTGTAAGACCAGCCGAAGTTTTACCATTTTATGCCGAATATGGGCGATTGCAATCTGCTTTAAGGGCAAGAAGAACTGATCTCTACTCTTCCGCGCACATTTGCTCGGCAGTCGTCTCGCCGAAACCATCACTCGCAGTATGATATGGTGCATTGCTGGACTCGGCATCCCCTCCTGCGTCGGCCAGTGACCTTGGCGAGGCAAAAGCTATACACTCTGCATTAATGTTGCGTTATCGTTGGCTCCGAGCACGACTTGTATTCCGGGTTCGCCTGATCGTCTCGTGTGCCATTGTCCCCTGCGCGGTTCTTGCGCCGACGTTGGGCCACGCATCGAAAAAGAAGGAACTGCCCACCGTGCGTTGGACCGCGGGCGCGGCCGGTTGCACCTTCGAGCGCACCGATGACGGACACTACCGCTGGACCATGACTGAGCGCGACCTGACGGTAGCGCTCGTGATGGATTCGCAGGAACTGACAAAAAGCCGCAAACGCTTCTATCACCTTCTCGGCGCATACTTAAGTGTGACGTACACCGGCCAGGACAGGTTTGAATATCCGGCGGACGTGCGAGTCGACTTCGTTCGTCATCACGACGTTCATGAGAGCTACGAGGATCCCACGGGACTCTCCAATACGTTGCAGAACGACATTGATACGAAAGTTTTCGAAACCGAACGCCAGATCAAGAAAAATCCTAAACTCACTGAAGAAAAAACCGCTCTGCTGCGCGAGTACGAGAAGGTGGCTGCAGAGTTCATCGAGTTTCTAAGCACGCAAGGCCTCGAGCCCACCACGGTAATGCTGAACCCGGGCAATCCCGAAGCCCATGGCTGGGTCTTCTTCTCCACCAGCAACAAATGGATTGGACCGTGGAAAGAGCGGGAAGATTTCATTTTTGGTGTGTGGATGAAAGACAAAATTTGGCAATTTCCCGTCTCACTGCCGCCGGCAGAAGGCGATCTGATCCTGCGGAAGGAGCCCGACTAGAGAAGAACAATAGCGGATGCAAACTGTGTTACAGTTTCGTGCTCGTAGTTATTGTTCAACGTTTCGTATTCAACGTTGGTCCTTAATGCTCTTATCTATGGAAACCACTCCCAAGGCTGCGCAGCAAGCCGGAAAGCCCGCGACCGTGTTCTACTGCCCCGTCTGTGCCCTGGCAGTCGGAGATCCTCTGACCTGCGGTGACTGCTCGGCCGTCATCTGCCGTCGCTGCGGAACGCCACTCGAATCTTCGGATGAACTGGGCATGGGATGAAGAACTGACCGACTACTGGATGAACCCCACTCCCGTTTCCCTGGCAACCGAGTTTGAAAAATCCAATCAACAACCGAGTCTTGTCCGCGGACTTAGCTTGCTCGACTCCGTGCTGCTGCTGGTGAGCGGCATCATCGGCTCTTCTATTTTTCTTACCGCCAAAGACATTGCCGGACCTTTGCCGAATCCGACATTGTTTTTTCTGGTGTGGGTACTTGGCGGAGTTATTTCTTTGTGCGCTTGCGTCGCGTTCGCCGAACTCGGGTCGATGTTTCCGGACTCCGGCGGACAATACATTTACCTCCGCGAAGCCTACGGCGACCTGGTTGCGTTTCTCTACGGCTGGATGCTGTTTGCAGTAGCCAATGGCGGCACCATCGCGGCGCTCTCCGTCGCCTCCGCTGCGTATATGGGAAATATCATTCCGGCGATTTCGCAGGAGCATGTGATTTTCTCGTTGGCGGGCATGCCGTTCACGCGGGCACATGCGGTGGGCCTGGCGCTGATTGCGATCCTCACTTACGTCAACGTTTTTGGACTGCGCTGGGGTGCGCTTCTGCAGAATGTCTCTACCTGGACCAAGTTCACTGCCATGGCGATCTTTGTTGTTCTCGGCTTCGCCATCGGCAAAGGACATTGGTCAAACTTCAGTGCACAGGCGCCGGGGGGTCTGACGATGGGACTGAGCGCGGGACAGTTGATCTCCGCTTTCGGTGTGGGCTTGATCGCGGTCTTCTGGGCTTACGACGGCTGGGTCTACATCACGTGGGTGGCTGGAGAAGTCAAAGACCCGCGACGAAATGTGCCGCTTGCCATGGTGTTGGGTGTGCTGACGGTGGGCGCGATTTATCTCGCCATGAACATGACTTATGTTTATGCCCTGCCGCTGAACGAGGTCGCCAAGTACGAAACCATCGCGCACGCTGCTGCTACTAGACTTTTCTCGCCCGCGGCCGCGGGCTGGCTGTCGGCGATGATCGCGATATCGTGTTTCAGCGCGGCGGCGGCCTGCACCTTATCGGGTTCGCGCGTTTATCTCGCCATGGCGCGGGACGGCGTGTTCTTCCGCCGCATGGCCGTCATTCATCCCAAATGGCGGACGCCGGCGTTCAGCTTGATCGGCCAAGGCATCTGGGCGGCGGTGCTCACTATGAGCGGACGCTACGACCAGCTTTATACGTACGTCATTTTTGGCATGGTGCTTTCGTATACGCTGACCGTTATCGGCCTCTTCGTTCTACGCTGGAAACGACCCGACGTTCCCCGCCCATATCGGTGCACCGGATACCCGTGGCTGCCCGCGATCTACGTGCTGGTCGGAGTTGCTTGGACGCTCAACACCATCATTCAGCGGCCGACCGAGGCCTTCTGGGGAGCTGCTATTGTGCTGATCGGCGTGCCGGGATATTTGTACTGGAAGCGCAAGAGCCGTCCCAAGCTCGCCGCCTGAAATTCGAACGATTTTCGAGTTGACAAGTTGGCTGCATCGGCACAGACTTTCTGACGGTTCGTACCGGCCACCCCCGCTGAATGCGGCTAGGGAAAAGGGGTTTCACCCTACAGGAGAGAAATTTCCATGTCGACAATTACTCGAGGCACACTGTTGTCAGCGCTAATCGCAATTCTGATTGCCGTGCTCTGCGGAAGCGCGGTCGGGCAGCAGCACATCACCGGAACCTTGCCGGATGGCGCGACTTACGTGATCGATGTTCCAGCGGTCTGGAACGGCACTCTGCTGCTTTACAGTCACGGCTACGTCACGCCGGGGTCCTCGAATCCGGCAGAAGACGTTGGCGATCCGCTCACGGGCGCCTACATGCTGGCGGCGGGCTACGCTCTGGCAGGGTCATCCTACGCGACGACTGGCTGGGCAGTTCAGCAGGCGATCCCCGATCAGATTTCCACGCTCGATGCTTTCGACAGTCTGGTTGGAACTCCGACCACGACCATCGCCTGGGGACACTCTCTCGGGGGCATGATAACTGCAGGTCTGGTGCAGGAGTATCCCAGCCGCTTCAACGGGGCGCTGCCCATGTGCGGCGTCTTGGGCGGCGGCGTGGGCACTTGGAACCAGGCGCTCGATGCCGAATTCGCCTTCAACATTCTGCTGGCGGGCGGGTCCTTGCAAGTGGTGAACATCACCAACCCAACCCAGAATTTGACCAACGCGGAAATCGTTCTCGCCGCGGCTCAGGCCACAGCGGCAGGTCGGGCGCGAATCGCTCTGGTGGCGGCCCTCGGCGATACTCCGGGCTGGTACGATCCCACTTCGGCGGAACCTTCGCCAACCGACTACACCGACCAACAATCCAACCAGTTTGAATGGATGGAAAATGTCGATTTCCCGTTCGCGTTTGACTTCCGCGCCGAACTGGAAGCGCGTGCCGGCGGCAATCCTTCGTTTAACACGGGAGTGAATTATGAGAAGCAACTGAAGCACTCGGTTAATTATGCCGAGGTACAAGCACTATACACAGCGGCCGGGTTGAGCCTGGACGCCGACCTGGCTACGCTGAAGAGCGCCGCGCGAATCTCGGCCGACCCCGGCGCTTTGACTTACTTGAGCCAAAACATTATCTACAACGGCCAGCTGCCGTTCCCGGTTCTGACGATGCATACGGAGGGCGACGGACTGGTGGCGGTGGAGGAAGAAAGAGCCTACAAGACGGTCGTCAAAGAAGCGGATGACAGTGCTTTGCTGCGACAGACATTCGTGCATCGCGCGGGCCACTGCGAATTCTCTCCGGCGGAAACGATCGTCGCGATGCAAACGCTTCAATTGCGAATGGCGAAAGGGAAATGGAAGGACCTCACCGTCACGGACCTGAATAATGAGGCGGCCGCTCTGGGCTCTACGTTCAATGTGATCAGTGATAACGGAACGGTGGTACCCGCGGCGCCGGCTTTTGACCTGTTTCATCCGCTGCAGTTTCTGAGGATTTACGACGCGTTTACCCAATAACTTCGGCTCAGGAACGATTCGGAGTGGGAAACTGAAAAATGAAAAACAACTTTACGAACAAGGCCTGCACGGCTTTTGCCTTCGCAGCGATTCTCGCGCACGTCTCCTGGGCTGCAACTTACAAGAAGCTCTATAACTTTACCGGAGGCACGGACGGCGGCGATCCGGCAACTCCATTAACTTTTGACAGTGCGGGAAATGCCTACGGCACGACGGCGGCGGGAGGCGATTTCGACCTGGGGACGGTTTTCATGCTCATGCCCTCGGGGCAAGAGACCGTGCTCTATAGCTTCACCGGTGGCGGCGACGGACAAGATCCCCACGGCGGCGTCACGCTTGACGGCGCCGGGAATCTATACGGCACCGCGGTCGCCGGAGGATCGGGCGGGTTCTGCGCCGGCGACGGTTGCGGAGTGGTGTTTGAGTTGACGTCGTCGGGTAGCGGCTGGACTGAGACGACGCTCTACAATTTCAAAGGGCTCAACGATGGCTTCGGCCCCGGCGGCGGGGTGGTCTTCGACACCGCCGGCAATCTCTTCGGCACAACTCCAGACGGCGGCGCGCATTCGGACGGCGTGATTTTCGAACTCTCACCGACTGCACATGGCTGGCGGTACAAAATGATCCATGCCTTTACCGGCGGCAAGGATGGGGCCGTCGGCTCACTCGGTTCATTGGTTTTCGACGCGGCCGGGAACCTCTATGGCGTTACTGAGGTTGGCGGGACTTATGGAGCCGGTGCTGTGTACGAACTGTCTACGACACCGGGCGGAAGATGGAAGACAACTGTGCTCTATGACTTCAAAGGCACGCCAGACGCTGCAAATCCATACGGCGGGCTGACTTTCGATAAGGCGGGCAATCTCTACGGCACGACTTATTTCGGCGGCGCTACTGGGATGGGCGCCGTCTTCCAAATGATTCCAGGGCCGAATGGCGCGTGGCAGGAAAACGTGCTCTATAGTTTTCAGGGCGGCACGGATGGCAGCTTCCCGACAACTACACTCGTCTTCAATTCGGCAGGAACTCTCTATGGAACAACTTCTACGGGAGGGCGCCCGTCCTGCGACTGTGGCACGGTGTTCAAGCTCAATCTTTCACGCGGTAGTTGGAATGAAAAAATCGTGCACTTCTTCGGCAAAGGCCGCGATGGATCCAGTCCCAATTACGGTTTGACGCTCGACCAGGCTGGGAATCTCTACGGCACGACTCCAGTTGGCGGTACGGCAGGGCAAGGTATCGTATTTCAGATCGTGCCGTAGAAGCTACGAAGAGTGGCGGTATCTATACCGGCGTCGCCGTCTTCCGCTTCGGATTAAAGAACGGCAGCGGCACAACCGTCGCAGTAGTTTGCTTCCTCTGTGCTTCGATCGTCAACTCCATCTGCAGTTTGGTACCCGGCTTGGAATACTCGGTGCTCACGCTGGCCAGCGCGATCAACTTCTTCAGCAAGGGAGAGAACGCCGTCGTGGTTGCTTTGCCCACCTGCTTATCGCCAGCATAGACGGGCACCGGTACGCGCGACGCCTGGCTGGGCGCTGCCGGAGAGAGTCCGAATTTGTCGAACTGCTCTTCTACTTCCACCCAATCTACTTCGAGGCCGACCAACTGTCGCGCCACTCCCTGCTTGTTGTCTTGCGCGAGGGCACGCTTGCCGATGAAGTTTTCTTTGTCGAGATGCACCATCTTGCCAAAGCCCAACTCATACGGCGAATATTTCTGCGATGGAATCAACGCTTTCTTGGAACTTGTGTAATCGACTTCGATCAGCAGCAGCCCCGCCTCTGCGCGCGATACGTCGAGCGCCAGCATTCCGGCGGCGTGAATATCGAACTGCTTGCCTTTTTCCATCAGTGCGTCCCAAACTCGGATGGCATCGTTCCACGGAATCCAAATTTCGTAACCGAGGTCGCCGGTGTATCCGGTGCGTGAAATATCCACCGGCACGCCGGCAATTTTGCCGCTTGTCTTTCGAAAATACTTCAGATTCGTAATGTCGGCTTCCGCAACTGTCTTCAAGAGTTTCGCGGAGGTTGGTCCCTGCAAGGCCAGCGCCGCCGTTTGCTCGGAGATATCTTCGACCTGAACGTCCATGTTGAGGCCGTTCTGGCGGAACCAGCGTAGGCTCGGGTCGGCGGCCGTCCAGCGATATTTGTTTTCTTCGAGGCGGGTGATGGTACCGTCGTCGATTACCTTGCCATCCTCATCACACCAGCAGGCATAGATCACCTGGCCGACAGCGACTTTGTTGACGTCGCGCGTGATCACGCGGTTCACCAATTTGGTCGCATCTTTGCCCGTGATCAGATATTTGTAGAGCGGCGAAATATCGATCAGCGCGCAGGCGTTGCGGATCGCGTTGTACTCGTGCTCATGGTGCACTTCATACACGCTGACCGTGTAATATCCCGACCACTCGCGGTAATTCAGACTGTGGCAGAGGGCGAACGTTCTGTCGTGAAACGCAGTTCCAATGGGCAAGATGGCCTCGTACGGCTTTTCCCCTGTGAGTTCTTCTCCCGTGAACCCTGTGTTCTCAGTGGTAAAGATTTTTTCCAACCACAGAGAACACAGGGGTTCACAGAGGAAATCCGAGGAAACTCCGACCGCTGGATTATATGCATCGAGACAGGCCCGCGGCAAGCGTCGAAATGAACTGACCGTGGGTCAGGACTATGACGTAAGTAGAGACAAAACGACACTTTCTCGATAGAATGGCGAGTCATTTCCTGCGGGATTTCCCGGTCAACCAGGTCAACTTTCTTGGGTTAATCGTTAGTCTCTAATCTTTAGTCTATGCCTGCTGCGAGCGGTACCAAATACGACGTGATCGTGATTGGAGGAGGCCACAACGGCCTCACCAACGCAGCCTATCTGGCGAAAGCTGGAAAGAAAGTGCTGGTGCTCGAGCGCCGCCACGTCCTGGGCGGCGCCGCTTGCACAG
This sequence comes from uncultured Acidobacteriaceae bacterium, assembly GCA_963755765.1. GTDB lineage: Bacteria > Acidobacteriota > Terriglobia > Terriglobales > Acidobacteriaceae > Acidiflorens. Next base: position 24,381 of record CAVWKZ010000013.1, on the reverse strand, counting down.
AAGAAGTTTTTCCCGGCTTCAAGTTTTCGGTTTGTTCTTACGTCGTCTCGCTGTTGCGGCCCGAAATTATTCGCGACCTCGATCTTCCCCGCCACGGCCTTGAGATTCTTCCGCTCGACGGCACATTCACTCCGATGCCGAACGGCGATCATCTATGGCGGGTGAACGATCACGGGAAAACACATCGCGAGATTGCCCGGCATTCGCGGGTTGATGCCGAGGCCTACGACGAATTCGGCAAGGCCATGCAGGCGATGTGCCGCTTCGTGAAACCGATCCTCAGCATGATTCCGCCCGACCCGGCCACGCTGAATCCGAAGGAATTGATGAAGCTGCTCTTCATCGGACGCCGCTTCCAGGGCATGTCGAGCGAGGACAAATATAATCAGGTCCAGCTCATGACGATGAGCGCGATCGACTTTCTCGATCAGTGGTTCGAGACGGATGTGCTCAAGGCAACGATGTCCGCGTCGGGAATAATCGGCACTTTTCTCGGCGTGCGCTCACCCGGCACAGCTTATGTCTTGCTGCACCACTACATGGGTGAGATTGACGGCGCCTTCCGCGCCTGGGGATTCGCGCGCGGGGGAACCGGTGCGATCTCGAACGCGATTGCCGACGCGGCTCGCGAGGCGGGAGTTGAGATCCGCACGGAAGCTCCGATTGCCAAGATCATCGTCACGAATGGACGCGCCACCGGTGTGGTACTCGGTAACGGCGACGAGATTTATGCCGACGTTGTTTCTTCGAGTGTCGATCCGCGGCTCACATTTACCAAGATGATCGAGCCCGGCAATCTGCCCGACGAATTCATGGACGGCGTGAAGCGCTACAAATTCCGCGGGTCCTCCGGCAAGGTAAACATGGCGCTCGACGGGCTGCCGAATTTCAAGTGCATGCCGGGAGTGGGCGCGCACTTGCGTGGCGCGATGTCAATTTCGCCCAGCGTCGAGTACATGGAGAAGGCTTACGACGAAGCGAAATATGGGCATTGGTCGTCGCACCCGTATATAGATATGGTGATTCCGACGCTCACAGATACATCGCTCGCGCCGCCGGGAAAGCACATTCTCTCGTGCTTCGTACAGTATGCGCCATACAAGCTGGCTCCGGGCCTCGACTGGGACACGGAGAAAGAAAAGTTTGGCGACAATGTGGTTAACACGATCGCTGAATACGCTCCGAATATCAAAGACATCATTCTGCATCGCCAGGTCGTTACCCCTCTCGATCTCGAACGTGAGTGGGGACTTACCGAAGGCAACATATTCCAGGGCGAGCTCTCTCTCGAACAATTATTTTTCCTGCGTCCGGTTGCGGGATGGGCGCAGTTCCGGTCGCCGATCAAGAACCTTTATATGTGCGGATCGGCCACGCATCCCGGCGGCGGAATCATGGGCGCGCCCGGACGGCTGGCGGCGCTTGAAATTCTGAAAGACGGGGCCGCGTAAACCGTATGGCCGAAACACGCGATGTGATTGTCATTGGCGGCGGACACAACGGTCTGGTCGCCGCTTTCTACCTCGCGAAAGCCGGATTCAAACCGCTGGTGCTCGAACGCCGCGCCCAGGTGGGCGGAGCGGCAATCACCGAAGAATTTCATCCCGGCTTCCGCTGCTCTACTCTTGCGCACAACACTGGCCCTCTGCGCGCCGACATCGTCCGCGACATGCAGTTGGAGCAGCACGGCCTCAAGCTGACAACTCCAGAGGTGAGCACGATCTCGCTGCTGCCGGACGGCCGAGCACTCGTGCTTTACTCTGACGCGACGAAAGCGGCGCAGGAGATCGCGCAGTGGTCGCAAAAAGACGCAGCCTCTTACGCGGACTTCGGCACTGCGCTCGGCAAGATCGGCAAGGTCATCGGCGAAGCGCTCGCTCTCACGCCGCCGAATATTGACAGCCCCAGCAGCGGCGACCTCTGGGGAATGTTGAAGACTGGCCGATCCATTCGAAATCTTGGGAAGAAGGATTTGTATCGCGTCCTGCGGTGGGGACCGATGGCAGTTGCCGATCTGGTGGCTGAGTTCTTCGATACAGAGCCGCTTCGCGCCACCATTGCCGCTCGCGGCATCTTCGGAACGTTTCTGGGTCCGTGGTCGGCGGGAAGTGCGCTGGTATTGATGTTGCGGGCCGCTGCCGATCCGACTCCTGCGGGAAGCGTTCAGTTCCCTGCGGGTGGCGCCGGTGCCATTACTCTGGCGATGGCCGCCGCGGCGAAGCAGGCGGGGGCGGAAATTCGCACCAGCGCTGAGATCAGCGAAATTCGCGTGAAAGATGGCGTCGCCACTGGAGTCGTGCTCAGTTCCGGGGAAGAGATTTCGGCGCGGGCCGTGGTGTCGAACGCCGACCCCAAGCGCACGCTGATGCGTCTGGTCGATCCTGCGCACCTCACGCCCGACTTTGTACAGAAAATCAAGAACTACCGTTCGATGGGGACGGTCGCGAAAATCAATCTTGCGCTCTCGGCGCTGCCGGAATTCACCGCGCTGAAGACAAGAGCTGACGGCAACCTGCTCCACGGCCGTATTCAGATCAGCCCCGAGATTGATTACCTGGAGCGTGCTTTCGACGAATCGAAGTATGGCAACTTCTCACGAAATCCGTACATTGAAATGACGTTCCCGTCGCTTTCCGATCCGTCGCTTGCCCCGGCGGGAAAGCACGTGATGTCGATTTACATGCAGTACGCTCCCTACAAACTGAAGGACAGCGACTGGGAGAGCCAGCGCACAGCACTCGGCGAAGCTGTGGTGAAGACGATCGCGCAGTACGCGCCGAATCTGCCGCAGACGATCCTGCGCCACCAGATCATCACGCCTAAGGATCTCGAAGAAACCTACGGCCTCACGGGAGGCCACATTTTTCACGGTGAACTTGCGCTCGACCAGTTCTTCACCATGCGTCCGCTGCTTGACTGGGCGCGCTACAAAACACCGATCGAACACTTGTACCTGTGCGGGAGCGGGACGCATCCTGGGACCGGGCTCACCGGTGGCTCAGGTGCGAACGCGGCGCGCGAGATTGCTAAGGCGCTGAAGAAGTAGTTTGTCCGCAAGGAAGATTCTCAATGGGTAGGGCAATAGAAAATCTGCAAGCGGCTCAAAAGCGGGCCATGGCTGGGCGTCCGAAGGTTGGCGGATTCCCGTATCTGGCCGAGACTCTGCGACGCGCGGGTGTGACGCGCAACCTCTGGTATCTGCCCGCGTGTCAGAGTCTATATCTGACCAAGGATGGACCCGTTGTGACGTTGGGCACGCCACTGTCCACTGGCACCGTCGATGTGCCTCCATTCAACCGAGAAGCTCTGATCGCAGCGTTGCGTACCGACCAAGCTGGGAAGAGTACGTTTCACGAGTTTCTCGCGGCCAGTTGGCGCGCTGGTGTTGTGCGTTACGATGTCGATCTTATCGCACGCAAGGTTGCTTACTACGGCTGCAATGGTGAGGAATATATCGAAGACTATCCTCCAGCCACGGTCGAATAGCGCCCCCGGCCCGGCGGCTTGGGCAGCCGGCGAGGACGCCGGCGCTACAGTTGTTATGCAGACTTTTTATGCAGAACTCCGCTATCCTCCTTGTCTCCTGTCCTGACCGCAAGGGCGTCGTCGCTTCGATTGCCGATTTCATCTTTCGGCACAACGGCAACATCCTGTTCGCCGATGAGCATGGTGACGAGAAATCCAATCTTTTTTTGACGCGCGTAGAGTTCGATCCGGCGGATTTCGATTTTGACCTTAGTCAGTTTCCCGAGCGCTTTGCTCCGATCGCTCGCGATTTTCAGATGGACTGGCGCCTAGCCCATTCCGCCGACCGCCCCCGCGTTGCCATCTTCGTTTCGAAGTATGACCATTGCCTGCAAGACCTGCTCTACCGCCATCAGAGCGGAGAGCTGCGCTGCGAAATCCCGCTGATCATTTCCAACCATCCCGACAACCAGCGTATCGCCGATTTCTACCGCGTCCCTTATTTCGTGGTGCCGGTCACAAAAGAAAACAAGCGCGATGCAGAGCAGAAGCAAATCGCGCTTATTCGCGAACACAAATGCAGTCTGGTCGTCCTGGCACGCTACATGCAGGTGCTTTCGAACGACTTTATCTCGGCTCTAGGCACCGAGAACCTCATCAACATTCACCACTCGTTCCTACCCGCGTTCGTCGGCTCCAAGCCCTATCAGCAGGCGTTTCAGCGTGGCGTCAAGCTGATCGGCGCCACCGCTCACTACGTTACTCAAGTACTCGACGATGGCCCCATCATCGAGCAGGATGTCGTCCGCATTTACCACCGCGATACCAGCGACGACCTGGTCCAAAAGGGGCGCGACATCGAAAAGGTCGTGCTATCGCGGGCCGTTCGCTGGCACGTGGAAAACCGCATCCTCTTATACGGGAACAAAACCGTGGTATTCCAATAGCCCGCGCCGGGCGACTGATCTGAGCACAGACACGGCGACCCCTGTATCTACAGGCGGGTACTGGTGCAGCCACTTCCGTAACCAGGTAACCAATTGCGCTGGCAGGGCCTTTCGGTTTTACTAAAAGATGGCCCCATGGCAAACATTACTGCGCGATTTCAGAGGAGCTGACTTTGCTTGAGGATCCCAAATGGGAGCTGGCGTTGTTGGCCACGGTGCAGGCGTTCTACCAGCGGCTGCTGAGTGACCAACTCGGCGGACGGCTGCCCGCGCCTGCCGAACTCGCTCCCGACGTCATCAGCCACGCTGACGATGTGCGCTCTACCCTGGAGCAGATGCATCTCTGGATCCAGTTGCTCGACATGGCGATTACACCTGCCATGCTGCGACTCGGGGTGCAATCCGATTTGGATCCCGAGGTTGCCGAAGGGTTGCTGCGCTACTTTGCGCGCCACCGCGACGACTCCGGCGCCAATCGCGACAAGACCGATTTGGTCGCAACTTTTCTGTTTCGTCATCCCCGGGTGACTGGCCAGTGGGAACAGCGTGGCTACGGCCTGGACGGCTCGATCCCTCTATCTCCGTTTGAAATTGCGCTGCTGGAAATACTCTCCGAGTCCGACGTGCCCGTGCTTCCGGAAAATCACGTGCAACTGCTGAGGGAATTTGGGCCTCTGCTTGACCAGGCGAATCGGTTCCAGGACTTCAGCGCGCTCATGGACTCGGGAATCATCCAGCGGGTTCGAGAATTGAAGGCTTCGCTCGGTGAATCGATTTACAACCCCGGAGTGCTGGCCACGCTCGCGCCTTACAACGCCGCATTCGGTGATCGTTTCCATACGCTGTTCGCGGCCGCTGCAGACGAGATCAAGGATTTTGCGCAGCGTCTGGAGGAACTCGGGGGCAGCATCCTGAGCACTGTGGACGGCGTCGAAGTCACGGTCGAACATGTGCAATCTTTGAACCAGGAAGCGTTGTTGAAAGTTGACTACAGTTCGGCCCTGGAGAAATTCCGCCGCGTTTCGCGGCTGAAAAAGGAATTGGAGCGCAGACCGCCGATCCGGCGCGCGCATTCAGACTCGGCGCCTTCCGCTCGCACAGTCGGTGCGGGCGGCGCAGCGGCCGCTCCGGCGCCCGTTGTCAAATATGTTCCCGTCGCAATCACACCACAGGCGGTTTCGATCGAAGAAGCGAAATTGCGAAGAGTGGAAGAATCAATTCGCGTTTTCGTGCGGGTTGCCGATCCGAAGTTCCGGCAGATCGTGCCCATGCGTTATTTCAACCTGATGCTCAGTCCAGCTGAAGTGCAGGCCTACACGGCCGACTATCTCGAGCAAACCGGAACGCAAGCTGACGCTGCCCGGATGCTGCTCCGTGTCGTCGCCGTCACCGCGCGCATCGGCACCGAGATTGAGGAGTTCAAGCGCTCGCGGAATTCGCGCTCGGTCTGGAAGCTGCACGCCGACTCTCTGGTAGTACTCATCGACCTCGGCAAGCGCCTTGCTGAAGCCGTGGAGCGGCTCGCCCTCACCGCAGGCCGACAGGCAGACACGCAGGCCAACAGTGAGCCTCTCCGGCACTCACTCGAAAAGCTGCGCGAGCGCACCGCCGAGGCGACTAAGCTCATTAGCGAAGCGTAATCACAAAAATGAAAAAGGGACAGGCTGACGCCCGTCCCTAATTTCCGAAACGCGGATCCAACCATCGCTAACGGTTAGTGAATATCGAACTGCTCCTGATGCAGCGCCGGATCCGACTTTACGATAATCGTCTTCTTGGTGAGCTCTTCCATTTCATTCAGCAGGTGCGCGTTGTTCGCCTTCAGTGCCTTCGCTACCTCCGGGTTCACTCGCAACATCACGTCGCTGTGTTCCAGATGGTTCGAGATCTTGCGCATCTCGACATAGACCTCGTTGCAGACGGTGCTCACCGACTTCACGAAGCCTGTGGCCTGGCAATAAGGGCAGGGCGACCCAATCGTCCGTTCCAGCGACTGTTTCACCCTCTTGCGAGTGATCGCCACAAGACCGAAATCATTGAACTGCAGCACCTTCGACGGAGCGCGATCCAGGCGTAATGCCTCTTCCAGCGCCTGCATCACTTTCTGCCGATTGCGCCGCTCATCCATGTCAATGAAGTCGATGATGATGATGCCGCCGAGATCACGCAGCCGCACCTGCCGCACGATCTCTTTGATCGCGTCCACGTTGGTTTTCACGATCGTGTCTTCCAGGCGAGCCGTCTTGCCAACGTACTTGCCGGTATTGACGTCGATCGCGACCAGCGCTTCGGTCTGATTGATCACGATGTACCCACCGCTCTTCAGCCAGACTTTCGACTTCAGCGCTTTGTTGAGTTCCTCGTTCAGGCCGAACTGGTCGTAAAGCGGCGTCTCCTTGGTGTAGAGCTTGACGCGCTTGACGAGAGCCGGCTGGAAGCGATTGGCAAAGCGCAAAATGCGCTCGTATTCCTGTTCGGTGTCAACCCAGATGACGGAGAAATCCGAGCTCACCTGATCGCGAAGCACCCGTTCCACCACATTCAGATCGTGATAGATGAGTGCCGGAGCCTTACTGCTTTCGGAGCGCGCCTTGATCTCGTTCCAAAGATTTTTTAAGAAGCGGATGTCCGCTCGCAGTTCCTCGTCCGTAGCGCCGGCCGCCGCGGTCCGCACAATGAAACCGCCGCTGCCATTTTCTCGCTCGCTTTGGATGATGCGCTTCAGCCGCAGGCGCTCCTCTTCCGAGGAGATCTTGCGCGACACGCCGGTGTGGTTCACGGTCGGCATGAAAACCAAGAAGCGTCCGGGCAGCGCGATGTGACTGGTGATGCGCGCACCCTTTTTCGCGATTGGCTCCTTGGCAATCTGGATCAGCACTTCCTGCCCTTCTTTGAGCAGTTCGCTGATTTGGGGCACTACTGTATTTTCACGACTGCGGAAGCGCCGTCCACCACGCCGTCCGCGTCCTCGATCACCGCCGCGATCTGGGCTGCGACGCTGCGTCCGCTGCAACAGCCTTGCTTCGGGTGCGGGACCGCGAACCTCCGCGCTCGCGTCCACGGTGCCGGCGCCGATCGCCTCGGCTTCCAGCAGAGCTTCGGCTTCCGCTTGTGCCTCTTCTAGTTCCAACTCCTCGGCTTCGCGCTCTTCAGCTTCAACTTCAGCTTCGACTTCGGCTCCGAGGACAGCTTCGGGAACGGCTTCGCTGTTGGTTGCGGCCTCGCTGGCCGCTGCCAACGCTGGAGCGACCTCTCCGACTACTGATTGAGACAACTCTCCACTCGCTGCCTGCGTCTCTTCTTCCAGTTCCTCGAAACCCTCATCGTCGCCTGGCTCTTCGCCGTAGGATGTGAGGTCGGCTTCTTCCTCTTCGATTTCCTGTTCCTCGACTGCTCCCTGCGCAACATTGTGCGTAGCCTGCGGAGTTGCCGCGAAGTCTTCGTGCACCTTCTCGTACGGTGTTTCGGGCACGGAGTAAGTCTCCGCTCTGGCGCGTACCTCCCTACTTGCTTCGGTTGTTGCTGGTCCTGCGGCGGCGGCATTCTCGTGCACTTCTTCGTCGAAGTCCACATCTGGCAGATGGTCATGCTGTTCGTGAAGCGGTTCGGCAACGGCTGCGGCGAAGATCGGTTCGTCTTCAGGAAAGTTGGCAATGATCGAGGGCGGCATCGTCCGCTCCACCGGTGCTGGGCCGTCCGTCGCCGAAGGCGAGCGTTCACCCGCGCTGGTACTCGCATCTTCAGTCCGACCCAGACCCTGGCGCTGGTACTTCGAGATCGATTCTCCGGGAAGCAGGATCGGCTGATATCCCGGCGGCGGCCCGTAATCGTAATCGCGGCCGACACGAGCGGTCGTCGTGGTCCGCGGTAATTGCGAGTCCGACGGGCTGCGCCCGGGACGGTCGCCGCGGCCAAAGCGGTTGCTTCTTGGATCGCCTCTTGATGGGCTACGCGATTCGCCGGCCGTTTCGCTATGAATGTCGCTGCGAGGTTCGCTTCGGATCTCGCTGCGCTCCGGACGCTCGCCGCGGCCACCCCGGTCGTTTTCTCCGCGACGTCCGCGACGACGACGACGTCCGCGAAAGTCGCGGGCCGCACCCGTGGCGCTAGTATTGCCTGGCGCTGACTCAGCAACTGACCCTTCTCCATTGCCCGCTATGTTGGCGGCCTCGGCAAAATGCCCCTCCGCCGAAACGTCCGCTTCCAACCCGGGGCTGGGACGCGTCTCCGTCACCGGACGATTCGCCGGGACTGCTTCATCCAGGTCCTCGTCCTGTTGTTCCAGATCCATGAAATCGGAAACGTAGAGAAAGGCGTCGCGTTCCAAGCCAATGTCCACAAAGGCTGACTGCATGCCTGGCAGCACGCGCGTTACTCGGCCCTTATAAATCGAGCCTGCTAAGGTGTATTCGTTTTCTCGTTCGAGGTAAATTTCCGCTAGTTGATCGTCTTCCGTGATCCCCACTTTGGTTTCGTGGGGGGTGGCCGATACGTACAATTCCTTGTTCATTTCTACTCCGGTTTTTCTTTACCGGACCAGAAGCGCAAGGCGGACCAGGAGATCGATAGCGTTCAGCGCCGCTCCGGGTAGGAGCGGGCGCGGTCATCAGGAAGAACTACTTCTTCCCGGGACCTACACTGCAGTGAATTGTGGTTACTCGTCTGCACTGATCGCGTTAAGCCTCCCGTCAGGTCTGTGGCCACTCTCTCGCGTTCACGCTGAGGGGGCCGTTCCCCGCCTGACTGGCTTCAATCCTGTCCGGCTTCGACTTCTGCCGGCGTTCTGCCCTCCTTTTTCGCGAGGGCCTTCGTAATCTTGTTTCTTACTCGATCTTGTTTCTGGCGCCGCTCTCATTGTTCATAGGACCAGTTGAGAAGGGCACCCCGACTTCTGCCGACCGTCTCAGTTCACGAAGCGGCGCATCCGGACGTTCATTACCATCCCCAGCGCCAAGAACATGAAAAGAACGGAAGACCCACCGTAACTCATGAGCGGCAGAGGTATTCCGGTGACCGGCATAAAGCCAACCACCATGCCGACGTTGACCAGAATGTGGAAGCTAAGCACAGCCACCACTCCCATTACCACAAATGCCCCGGCGCGGTCGGGCGCCGTTTGAGCATTCTGAGTCAACCGCATCAGCACTATAAAGTATAACAGCAGAACCGCCAACGCACCTACAAACCCGTGTTCCTCGGCGAACGCGGCAAAAATAAAGTCGGTCTGGGGCACTGGCAGAAACGCCAGATGCGTCTGCGATCCCTGTCTGCTGCCGAAGATCCCGCCCGACCCTACCGCAATCAACGATTGATTCACCTGATACCCGGAACCCTGACGATCCGCATCCGGGTTGATAAAACTGGTTAGCCGATCCTTCTGATACGACTTCAAAACCTTCATCCAGGCCACTGGAACCAGCAGCCCCAATATGATGACTACGATCAGGGCCTGCTTCCAGCTTAGACCGCCCAGGAACAAACCCATCACCGCCACTGGCAAATAGGTCAGCGCCGTTCCCAGGTCCGGTTGCGCAAGCACCATGAGCATGGGGAAGCCGACGATCGCGCCGGCTTTCAGAAAATCCGGCCACGACAGCCCCCGATCATGCAAGTCGGAAAAATATTTCGCCACGGCCAGAATCAGGATCAGCTTTACCCATTCCGACGGCTGAAAATGCGCGCCTCCTGGCAACTTGATCCAGCGCCGTGCGCCCAAGTATTTCTGTCCAAACAGAATAACCGCGATGAGAGACGCCAGCGAGACCACATACATCCAGTGGACTTGTTCCAGCAGGGCTTGATAGTTGAGCAGGCTGACTAGGAACATCGCGCCGACGCCCGCGAGAATCCAGTAGATTTGTTTGAGATGGGCCCCGGCAAACTTCGTGTGCTCGGTCGCACTGTGAATCTGCAGCACGCCCAGCGTGCAGATCGTCAGCACAAAGCCCAAAAGGACCCAGTCGAAATCTCGGTAGGAAACGTAGCGCGACATGAATTCAGTCGCCCACCCCAGAACTCATTCGCAAAAACTCAGGGTCGGAACTCAACAGCGGCAACTCGTTCGTAACAGAAATCACTGACAGGGATTCGTCGGACAGGCCGGACTGACCGGTTGACTGCCCTGCAAAAGGAGCCAGATCCCTACTCCAGTTTCAGCGCCGATGCCGACATAGACCGCCGTGGTGGAACTCATGATTCCCCCATGGGCCGCCGGCTCAGCTCCTGTTCCCTTTCGGTGCTTTTTCTTTTTCTTGTCGGCGTCGGCGGTGTCGTCGCGCGTAGTCTGCTGTCCCTGCGTCACGGTTGTGGTTCCCTTGTCATCTTGAACCGTCACGTCACCCTTGTCCGCCGCTATCTGGACCTGTCCGTTGGTGTCGGTGACCTGAAACTCAGTCCAAGTGTCGGCCGATGGCTTAATGGTCACATCGCCGACGTGGGCAGTCAGTCCGCGCGATGTTGTTACTCGCACTGCACCATGCTCAAGCTCGATGACGGGGCCCTCAAATTTAACCAGCGAATCCGCCAGCACCATCACGCTCGACCCGTTCGATTGGATACTGGCCGACGAATCCTGCCGCGTCTGCAGCATGTCGCCTGAGAACACGGCTGCCGATTTCGGCACCTCGCTCCCGTTCAACCAGGCCGCGCCGTTGGTGTAGAGCATGGCCGTCGCCGTCTCCCCTGCCAGCATGACTTGCGCCGGAAAGAGGATCGTCAGCAAGCAACACATCGCGGACCGAAGCCTTGACTGTGACATGGTTTCGGATCACTCCCACATTTCTTGATTTTGATTATCGTAAGCTGCAAAGGGTTGCAGGTCAATGCGTTTGTTCCTTTTTGTGCACTCCTGAGTCACCAGAGGAGACACGGACGCGACGGGCTTCCCCATCAGAATCTCGCCCGCTATCCCGTTGACTTCCACGTCCGTCCAGCGGTTTGCCTCATGATGGCCGGGAATTTTCATCTTCAGGTAGTTTTCCGTCAGCGCTTCGGTGAATTCCGCTCCACCCGACTGTAACGTGATCGCCTCGACTATCGTCCCCACTAGCGATCGCATGAATGCGACCTTCTTCTTGGATGCTATCTCCCGGAGCACGCGGTTCCGTTCCCTCGCCACGGCTACTGGAACCTGCTCCGACTGCTCCGCCGCCGGGGTGCCGGGGCGCGCCGAATAAGTGAACACATGCAGATAAGTAAAGGGCAGCTCTTCGATCAGGCCTCGCGTCTCGTCGAACTCGGCTTCCGTCTCACCCGGAAATCCCACCATGACGTCGGCGCCGACCGCTGCGGCGGGCATGGCCGCTCTGATCTTCAGGATCTTTTCCTGATAATGCCAGGGCCGGTACTTGCGATGCATGCGCCGCAACACGGCATCGCTTCCCGACTGCATGGGTACGTGCGCATGCTTGGCGATCCGCGACGACGACGACACCAGGTCTATCAGTTCATCACTCCAATCCATCGGCTCAACGGAACTGATGCGCAATTTCTGAAGCGATGTTTGATCGAGGATGGCGCGGATTAGAAGTTCCAGCCGTTGGTCGTTCGTCGTGGGTTTGAGCTGAGTACCGAGTGCTGAATGCTGAGTGCTGCCTCCCAGATCCCTTCCCCATCGCCCGAGATTAATTCCCGAAATTACCACTTCGCGATAGCCCGCCTCGACCAGCGTCCGCACTTCCGCGATCACGCGCTCCATGGGCAGCGAACGGCTCTGTCCCCGAACATAGGGAATCACGCAGAACGAACAACGGTTGTCGCAACCGTCCTGCACTTTAAGGTTGGGACGCGTGCGCTCGTTGGCGGCTTCGAATACCGGAGCGGCTAAAAGCTCGGTGTGAGCGAAAATATCTCCGACAATCACACCAGGCCTGGCAAGCTGTGCCAGCGAAACAAATCCCGTTGATGAAGCCCCGGAAGTCGCAATGTCGGCCAGCTGGTGCTTGTGCGAATTACCCACGACCCAGGTCACACCGGGCAGCGCTGCCAGTTCTTCCGGTGCACGCTGCGCGTAGCAACCGGTCACCACGATGCGGCAATCCGGATTTACCCGCTGCAGCCGCCGAATTGACGCGCGCGCATCTTTGTCAGCGCCCTCGGTCACGGTGCAGGTATTCAGGACAACGATTTCCGCATCGCGAGCTGTTCCGGCGCGTTCCAGGCCGCGCTCCAGGAATTGTTGTTCCAGAGCCGCTCCATCCGCCTGCGTCGCGCGGCAGCCAAAATTCTCTATGTAGAAGCTCGCCACGCTCCTATACTAAACGAGTGGATGCCGCGACTGAAGCTCCCGCTGATTAGCGCCAAGCTGACTGCGCAGTGCCCTGCATCTCCATCCCCAGCTTAAGAGGTGCACCATGAGACGTCGCATCCTGCTTGTCGATGATGATCTCGCCGTCCTGCTGACCCTCAAAGCTGTTCTTGAGCTCCACGGATTTGAAGTCGAAACTGCGGGCAGTTCGGCCGAAGCTGTGGCTCGTATGGAGTCCGGCATTTACCAGATGGTGATCAGCGATTTACGCATGGAAACCGAGGAGGCTGGCCTGGAAGTCCTGCGCGCCGCGCGCCGCCAGACTTACCATCCGGCGACTGCGCTGCTGACTGCCTATCCGCCTTCGGGAGAAAGTTGGCCGGGAGAGCACAGGCGCGGAGAACATAGCGGTGAAGAGTCTCGGGGTAAGGAACTTCGCGACGGGGAAGATTGGACTGGAGAAAACTCTGACTCGTTGCTCATCAAGCCGCTCGGTACCGGCGATCTTCTACGCCAGGTGGAAGCGCTGCTTATCCGCCACGCTGAGAAGCAACGCTGCGAGCACACCGCGGCCTGTAAGCCTCAGGAAGCCCGGCGTCGCGCAGGATGAGCCATCCCACTGGCTCGGTTCTCCTCAACGATCGTTTTTCGACGATCAGGAATACTCAGGCGCTCGCGACCTGCCGCCCTTGCTGGTAGCACTCGCGGCACAGCACCGGTCGACCCTGTGTTGGCCGGAACGGGACCGTGGTTTCTTTGCCACACTGCGAACAGTTCGTCCGCGTCTCTGTCCTCGCGTTTGAATGCCCGCGCGACGGGGCGTGCGACGCAGTTCCAAGCACCGACACCCGTTTGCCCTTGCAGTTCTTGCAGCGTTTGGGTTCGTTCTTGAACTGCTTGTCGTGGAAGAAAAGCTGTTCACCCGCTGTGAACACGAAATCCGTGCCACAATCGATACACTTCAGAATCTTGTCCTGGTATTCCATTGAAGAGGCGCTCCCATTCCGCGTCCCTGCTCTGCACGGGAGACCCGAATAGGGAAGGATCCGGTTCACTTCGTGGGCAGGAGATTTACATCCCCCTCATGCTGACCCCTAGGCTCGGCCCGCCACGCGGTGTGCACCGCATGGTTCATGCTTTGTCATTAAGACCACGGCCGGGAAAATTCGCGACAATCTTCGCGCGACCTGGGTTTGATTCCAAACATTTCGAGTACGAGGAACGGGCCGTTCTTCAGCGAACGGCCCGTTTTCCTTAGCGCTAGTCCTGTTCTTTGCGCGCTTTCTTGCGGCTACGTTTGCGAGCCAGGGCTTCCTTGACTCGCTTTCTCTCTCCGGGCTTCAGGTAAAACGAGTGACGCTTTACTTCCTTAATGATGTCCTCAGTCTGTACCTTCCGCTTAAACCGCCGAAGCGCATTTTCGAGGGATTCACCCTCTTGAAGTCGAACTTCTGCCAACGGACTACACCCCCCTACTCGTCCTATCTGGACTCGTTAGTTATGGCAAGCATTACCCTGTTAAGTCAAGCAGAATGTGCAGGAATCTTCACTTCAACTCAAAAATTCAGCCGCATGGACAATTGCATCTGTCGTGGAGCAAATGAATTTGTGGGTTTCAATAGACTTGTAGGCTGCTGATAATAAGCAGGATAGTAGGTATTTCCTGCGAATTGGGTATACTTGATGAATTGTCCGGCCGCGCTCTGGAAGCCGTTGTTGGTTATTTCCAGCCTTTCATTGTTGCGATTGAACAAATTGAACGAATCTGCGCTCAGCTCCAAATGAAACCGTTCGCCCAGAATCATCATCCTTCCCACCTTTAAATCCATGGTCGCGTAATCGGGGCCGGTAAATGCATTGCGCCCATACCCTGGCAAGCGGTCGTTGGTATCGTTCCCGTCCTGATTCGGATCGCCCGAGACCGATGCGTTCGCCGGACGGCCGCTGCCATAGGTAATGATTCCAGAAATTTTCCAGTGATCGAACATCGTCGCCAGAACTTTCTGTCCTGCCGCAAACGGATTCGGCTCGTCAATCGCTGAGATCGTCAGCCGGTTGCGCTCATCGGTTACACTTGGCCCGCGCTCGCTCTTGGTTGAGTAGGAGTTCTGCACGGTCACCGGTTGCCCTGCCACAAGCGCGTCTTGACCACTGTCGATCGCGTGGGCCCAGGTATAGGCCAGGTAGAGATACAGCCCTCCTGACATCCGCCTGCGCAGTGACACCGTCATGCCGTTATAGACACTCGACGCGGCGCTCTCAAACTGATCGATAGCGCCGAGTTGTGTGATTGGACGATTCAAGGTGTTGATGCACGGCGGATACGGGCAACTGATGCTGTAATTCGTCTGCCAGGTGGAGAACGACTCCACGTTGTAAAACTCGTTTTGAAAAGTGCCGCCAGTCGGATCGAAGATGGGATAGCTGTAATAAGTGGGCGGCGGCAGATTCACATCTCGCGCGCGGATCATATCTACACCGTGGACAAACAGGTAAGATATCGTCGCCATGAACCCGCCGCCCACTTCCCGCTCCAGACTGAGACTTGCCTGCTGCACGCGAGGTGTCTTAAAGTCGGGCGCGAATGCGGACACCTCGCTGGTCGCATACTGTTGCCACGCCGCCGGTATGGTGCACTGGACTGGCCCCCGTGGGCAATTTACCGCCGCATTCGGATACGTCGGGAACACTTGCTGCTGGTAGTAATTGGAATTATCGAGAGAAATAAAGTTATCGCTCAGCCCGTTGTCATTGGTGACCGCCGACTGGTAAATCTGCGGAATGCGGGTATAGAAAATTCCGAATCCTGCGCGCACCATGAGCGGGCGGTCGTTGCCGATGGCATAGCCGATTCCCACCCGCGGCGCAAAATTTGTCTCACGCAACGGCATCTTTCCCGCCTGTGGCCATAGGGGGGTGCCCGTCATTCCCTTGGTCGAAAATGTCTGCAGGTCGTAGCGCACTCCCATGCTCAGGCTGAAGTGCGGCGTCAGTCTAGCTGTGTCCTGCACAAACCCGGCATAGTCGTTGCCGTCCGGGTGCGATACGGGATTGCCGAAATTTTGATCGTAATAGCGCGCCAGGTTGGCGGGCGGTCCAGTCCAGCTGCCCGCATCCCAATTCCAACTGGGCATGATGGTGTGCGCATACGCTCGCAGGGGCGTTAGCTTCAACCCCTCCGCCATCGGCACAAACGTCAGCGGATTCACGGAAATGTTGTCGAAGAAATAGTCGCCACCAAAGAGCGACGGATAGAAGTTGTAGTCCCATGTCCGCATTCCGTCGACCCCGAACTTGAACTGGTTTCGCCCGTGGGTCAGGCTGAAAGTCTCCGCGATCTGCAAGCGGTGTTCGCGGGTTTCGCGCGGCAGGGTTGACGATTGCCTGAAATCCTCCATCCAGTCGTAGATGCCTGACTGGGGCCCGGTCGTGTTGGGGAACGACTGCTCGAGATCGAGCGAAAACTGCACTCGCAGATGACTCGTAAGCCGCGGCGAAATGCCGCTCAGCAAAGCTAGCGACGCGCTCTCCGTTGTTACGTCCTCTTGTCCGTTGGCGCTGATCGAATCGAAAGTGATCGGGCTTCCCGGGTCAAAATAGACGTTGTTCGCTCCATAAGACCGGGATGTGCTGAAGCGCGCCGAAAGAAACTGATGCGGCGAGAGCACCCGGTCGAGCTTCAGAAATCCGGTTTCGCCGAGCAGTTGCGCATGGAAAGTCCCTCCCATGGTTGAAAGCTGCGCCGCTGCCGGCGGCATAACTGGCGGAGTACACGGTGGCGCGCCCAAAGTTGGGGGAGGACAGCCCGGCACAATTGTCTGATCACAGGCCGATCCCCCAATGGCGGGATCGCAGACTTCGTAATCTCCTGGCGTTGGGTAAACGCCCTCCTGCGGCACCACCACCGTCTGACCGTTGTAGAACTGCACCACCTCCGGCACATTGAAAATGTGCTGATCGTAGCCCGCGAACAAGAATGTCTTGCTGCGCTGGATCGGCCCTCCGATGGTCGCTCCAAATTGCTGCTGCTCATTGCTGGGATTGAAGCCCACAAATGGCGGCGCCGCTCCTCCCAGTTCACTGTCGCGGAAATGATAGAAGGTGGTCGCGTGCCAGCGGTTCGAACCTGACTTGGTCACGACGTTCACCACCGCGCCCCCGGCTCGGCCAGATTCCGCTCCATAGCCGCTCGACTGCACGCGGAACTCCTGTATTACATCGTCGGAGAACTGGTAGGGCGCGCGATAGCGTCCCGATGCCTGGGCATAGAAACCGTTGTTGTTGTCCATTCCGTCCATGAGGAAGCTGGTGTTATATCCGCGAATTCCGCCGTAGGCTAGATCGCCGTTCGACCCTGAAGTCAGCCCGCGCGGATCCTGGGTTACGCCCGGCGAGAGTAATAGCAGATCGGTGTAGCGCCGCCCATTCAGCGGCAGGTCCTTGATGGCGCGCTCATCCACCAGCGCGGATATCGAACTGGGGTTCGCGTCCACGATTCGGGGTGCGTCGGACACGGTAATCGTTTCCTTCGGTCCCGCCACCTTCAGCTTGAAGATCAACAGCGCCGTCGCTCCCACATCAACCCGAATCACGGGCGAGATCTGCGGGGACATTCCTTCCGCTTCCGCACGCGCCGAATACTTTCCCGGCGGCAGCAGGTCAACCACATATCGTCCTGCCGAATCCGTGGCTGAGTGGTAGCGGACGCCGGTTTCCACATCGATCGCAACAATGTCCGCGTTTGTGATCACGGCTCCCTGAGCGTCCAGCACCACGCCCCGCAGAGCGCCGGTGGAGGCATCCTGTGCCCATGACAGAGAACTAATACCAATAATGATGAGTTGGAAGACAAATACGCGGAAGGCGACTACTCGAAAGACATTGCGAGTCGTAACCAGACATGCTTCACTGCGGCGGCACATGGCAATCCCCTCGTGTCCAAGACTTCGGAATCGGAGGGGATTCCAGAGACCCTGTTCATCTGTATATCAAAGTGCGGCGCGCCGAAATGTGACGCGTGCACAGGCAATATGTTCGGTTTTGTTGTTAGTCGATGGTCGATGGTCGCTGGTCGTTGGCGAACAAAACCTTTCAGTTCGGTGATTTCCTCTGATCAGCAACCCGAGCCGAATCGCGAACGACTAACGACCAACGACTAACGACCGCACCTCAATGTGCTGGGGCCGGTGCCGGAGCGGTTGTTGCCGGAGTCGCCGGCTTTGCGCCAAAATCAACCTTCGGCGGTACCCGCGAAGCTTCCGTAGCCTGGAAGTACGCCGGGTTCTGTTTGAATCCCGCCCATCCCGCATAAATGCTGTTCGGGAACTGCAGCACATAGGTGTTGTAATCCTGCAGCGTGTCGTTGTAACGTTTGCGCTCGACGGCGATTCGGTTCTCCGTGCCTGCGAGTTCGTCCTGCAAGCGCAGGAAATTCTCGTTCGACTTCAGCTGCGGATAATTCTCCACGACCAGCAACAGCCGGCCGATGGCGCCATCCAACTGCCCGTTCGCGGCAATTTTGTCGGATGGGGTCTGGGCCGAGAGCAACGCCGAACGCGCCTTGGCGATGTCGCCGAACACGGTCACTTCCTGCTGTGCGTAGCCCTTCACCGTCTCCACCAGATTCGGAATCAAATCGGCGCGCCGCTGCAGCACGATATCCACCTGCGACCACGCGGCCTTCACCGCCTGATCTTTGGCGACGAGACTGTTTTTCACTCCCACGTACTGTCCGAAGAGAACCAGCGCGATCACCACCAGCACCACCAGTACGATCAAACCCTTGCTCATAGCATTCTCCTGAAAACGAAATTGATCTCTAGTTGATCTCGACCTACGCCGCCGGATCCAGCATTTTGTCCACCGCCGCCGTCACCTGTTCCGCCAGCTTCAGATAGCGCGCAAACATTTCATCCACCTTTGGCGCTTTGCGCTCGACTCGGTGTTCCCTGATATCGAGGAGTTCGCCAAACACCGTAGCGTCAATGCCCAGCTTATCTGCTAGCAACGCCGTGGCTTCGCGCTTCGATTCCGCGCCGGCATCGCCCGACGCCGTCGCTATCAATGCATGACGAAATAAAGTTCCGAACGCGGGCAGCGACCGCAGCAGCAGATCCCATTTCGCAGTCGCATTCCCTGCCACTCCGAGCAAGCCCTGCCGCAACAAGATCGTCTTCTCCCGCAGTTCGTACTCGACTTGTGCCCGATGCAAGCGCATCGGAATCTCCAGGGTCTTGAGGAAATCTTCTCCCCAGAGCACGCGATAGTGTCTCCGCATGTCCAGGAATTCGATGGAGAAAACGTCCGCCGACCGGCGCATTTCTTCCGCGCTCATCAGCAGCGGCGCGCGATGCCCCTGCTTCGCCCACCATGCGATCTCGGGAGCGAGTGCCGCAATCGCGGCGAAAGAAGTTTCGCGAAGGACGCACAGGAGATTCACGTCCGAATAGTCGGCTAGATAATCTCCCGCGGCCGCCGACCCGTAAAGAGTCGCCGACAGCAGATTCGTTCCCGCCGCCGCGCGCATTCGTTCGACTAAATCGTTAATCAGTTTTTCCGGACCCATCACGTTTCTCGCTCTCCAGCAGTTGCTCCACTACCAACTGCCGCCTGCCCCGCCACCGCCCGTGCTGCCGCCGCCAAAACCGCCGAAGCCGCCTCCACCGCCGCCGCCGAATCCACCACCAAAGCCGCCTCCACCGTATCCGCGGCCTCCGCCCATGTTGCTGAACAGCATGGACCACAGCAGTCCCGACATGAACCCTGAGCCGCCTCCCCCGCGCCCGCCGCCTCCACCGCGGAATATCGCCCGCAGAATCGGAATCACTATAAAGAAGACGACGAAGATCAGAGCGAACACCGCCCACCCGGGAAAGTCGGGCGCAGGTTGCCGTCGAGGCGCGGCCAGAGGCGGCTGATTGTCCAGCGTGACGCCAGCATCCTGCGCGATCACGGAGGCTACGCGGACCGTCATCAGCGTGACCGCCCCCGCATAATTTCCGCTGCGCAGCACGGGAATCATTTCCCGTCCGAAGCCGCCTACTTTCCCGTCCGGAAGAATCGGCTCCAGCCCGTAACCTACCGTCGTCCAATATTTGCGATCCTGCGTAGCCAGCAGGATCAGCACTCCGCGATCCTTCCCTTTCGCCCCGATCCCCCATTTCTGATACAGCGCCACCGCGTAACTCACCACGTCCTGGCCATCGGTGGACTTCACCGTGACCACGGCAATCTGCGCGTGCGCCTTTTGGTCCACCTGCTGGCAGAGATCGTTCAATCGCGCTTGCGTCGCCGCATCGAGAACGCCAGCAAAATCATTGACGTAGTTGGTCGGGTGCAGAGAAGCGATAGGCTCGGCAGAAACGGACGCCGCGGTCCATAGCGCTATCCACAACAGGACAACACAGGGAATCGCCGCAACTTTTAGCAGCCGCTTCATTCCGGGAAATTGTACAGGACTGGCGCTCAGGGAAAGGTTAACGCCATAACTCTTTCTAAATGTTGCGCCGCGTTTCCAGACTGCTACAATCGCGCCATGCGAGGATTTGCACGATCTACACAGACGACAGCAGCGATCATGGGCTGCGCTATGGTCGCACTTCTTCTCGGCCTCTCCGCGGCTAACGCACAGAAAATATCTCCACCGGACGTCCCGGATGCTATAAAAGCGCGCCCCGGCGAAGAAGTCGTTTTGGTCGCCCATGCTTCCGGATCGCAGATCTATACCTGCCGTGCTGGCGCGGACGGCAAATTCGCATGGGCCCTCAAGGCGCCGGACGCAGAACTGAAGGATGGAAATGGCAAGGTCATCGGAAGCCATTTCGCGGGTCCGGCGTGGAAGTTGACGCACGGCAGCGAAGTCACCGGCAAAGCGTCGGCGCACGTAGATTCCGACGATTCCAACTCCATTCCCTGGCTACTGGTGGATGTTGTGACTCACTCCGGAAGTGGCTTGCTCACGAACGTGAATGTGATTCAGCGCGTCCACACCCACGGTGGCAAGCCTCCCGCTCTGGGGTGCGATGAGTCGCACCATGACGCGGAGACAAAAAGGAGCTACACCGCGGACTATTATTTCTACGCGCCGGCGAAGTAACCGAAAAAATGCCCTTCCGTTCAGAGCGAGCGGAAGGGCATCTCAGTTGCGGCCAGAGCTCCGGAGATCCAGCTACTGCTTGTCGTACGCGGCAACGGATGTGACCTTGTTGCCCTTCGCATCGGTCCCGCTCACGGTGACAGTGCGGCTCTTGCCGTCGGCCGATATAACAATTCGACCGGTGGCAACAACCTTGCCGTCTTTCTTGTTGGTTAACTCGGTGGTGCGGTCGTCAATCTTCTTATAGGACCGCGTGTTTGCAGCCGGGTCGCCGGTAAGGGGATAGTCTTTACCGTCAAACTTTCCTGTCCACTCGTTGTGCGTGGCTTTGCCGTCGCCGTCGGTGCCGTCCACCGTGACTTTGACGTTGTCACCCGCGGCCGCATAGACAACCGTGTGGTTCTTCGGAGCCCCAGGGGGAAACTTCGATTTGGCCTCGTTCAGCTTCCAGGTTCCCATATTCGGACTGGCGAAGCTCATTGCCACAGCAATAAAGCACACAGCCAGTGTCGATACAATTGTTTTTGTTTTCATCTCTCTCCTGATTGAGAAGCAAATTTTAAGTACTGATTGAAGCGGGGCCATTCTAGCGGCGCTTGGCAGGTTCGGCAACGAAGAACTCGTCGAACGTGATTTTCGTGGAGACTGGGGAAATCGGGTGATCTCGCGAGTGGCGAACCTTCGTGACTTTATCCGCGCTTTTGCGCACGCTTCTTTCTTGTCTTTGTCTTTGTACCCGCGTTCCTTTCTACCCGCAGCATCCAGGCCGTGCGCAGGGCGGGCCAGGACGTCCTCGTTCGCTTTCGCCAGACGAACGTGGGTCGCTCCCATCCTTCCCCATCCGCCATGAACCGGCAGAAAGACTTCGGGCAACTCGCGCACAAACTCCGCTTGCTGTTCCGTGGTCAGCAGCAAGTTGCCGTAACCCTGTTTCTCGGAGGCCAGCGTGGCGAAGATCCTGCCTCCCACGCGGAAGTCGGGCGCTCCTATGTGCGAGCTTTCTTCTGAGCCTTCGAAACTCAGAGCAATCCGTCGGAAGTCTGCTGCTGTCATCGCTGACGCCTCCGTCTCATCGGTCGAATTCTACCGCGCCGAGAGAGAAAAGGTGTCAGGTCTTAGGTGTCGCTAGCCTTGATCGGAAACGCCTCGGGGGCAGACTGCGGGGGCGGAGCGGGATCTCGGTCCGAGGCGTTTTCGATAAGGAGACTAGGAGGAAGCCGCTGGCGTTTGCGGCGGACGCGGTGCGCTATGGGATTTCAACGGCAGCCTGGATCTGAACAGAGCTTGGGGAGAGCGATGAGGCCTGGTGGGAATGCCATCGGGATGGTCGGAGTGGCGACTGAGATGAGCAAAAGCGCACGCGGAAAGTTGCTTGCGAGGCAGTGGAGAAGTATCGGACACACGCGTGCGTCCGCGTGCCGGAGCACATCCTCGGGTCGATAGCGATGGACGAGCTATGAAGAATCGAAGTAAGAGCATGTTGATAATTCCGCAGCCGTAAATCTCTGCATCACGATCATCGCCGCGCCGCAACGTGGGCAATGCCAGACAGAAGAACTCTCCGCCGAAGCTTGGGAGGTTCCAGCCTCGACCAGCGTGGAGGAGCTACTGGACAGCAGTTGTCGGGATAGTGCCAAGCGGGAACAGCGAAAGCGATTGGCGAGGAAACCAAAGTGACGGATGCGCACGAATCCTCTGGGGAGCACGTGCAGAAAGAAACGCCGTAAGAACTCGGTGGCCGCAAGGGTCATCTTGCCATGCTTGCCGCCGTGGGCGTAATCCTTCCAGCGAAAGGTGACGCGTTCTTGGTCGAAGGCCAATAAGCGATGATTGGAAATGGCCACGCGATGGGTGTAACGGCCGAGGTAGCGCAACACCTGCATGGGTCCGCCGAAGGCGGGCTTGGCATAGACAACCCAGTCGTGGCGGTGCAGACGGCGCATGAGTTTTGCGAACTGCTGCGGATCGGCCAGAGCGGCGGCGGGACCGTTGCAACATAGCTTGTTGCGACTGTGCAGACGTTTCAGGCCGGCGAGGAACTTGCCGCGAAAGACGCGGCTGAGGATCTTCACGGGTAAGAAGAAAGCATAGCGTGGGCGGACCCATTGACGGTGATCTGGTGAAAGTCCGCCCGCAGGAATGGCGCAGTGTATGTGGGGATGCAGAAGCAGGTTCTGTCCCCAAGTGTGCAGGATGCTGATCATGCCGATCTCGGCGCCCAAGTGTTTGCGATCGATGGCGATCTCCAGCAAGGTTTGTGCGCTGGCAGCGAACAACAAGTCGTAGAACAAACGCGGGTTTTCCAAGGCCAGCACGTTGAGTTCGTGGGGCACGGTGAACACGACATGGAAGTAGCTGGTAGTCAGGAGTTCGCGTTCGCGGGCCGCCAGCCAGCGTTCGCGTGCTTGTGTCTGGCACTTGGGGCAGTGCCGGTTTCTGCACGAGTTGTACGAGATAGCCTGATGACCGCAGCTCGGGCAGGCATCGCGATGACCGCCCAGCGCAGCGGTACGGCAGCGCAGAATGGCACGAAACGCTTTGAGCTGCTGAAAGTCAAAGCCCGATCGAGAGCGATCCAGGAAGCGATCACCCTGCGCGCGAAGGATGTCGGCCACCTCGAAGGTGGGCCGAGTCATTTTTCGCTTTTCCGTTTAAAACTGCGGCTGATGTTCTCGGTGCTGGATAGAGAGAGACTGTCCAGCGGATTCGTAACTGCCTGTAAGTGCCGCTGTGACAGATGCAAATACTGGGCAGTAGTTTCCAGATCGCCGTGCCCGAGCAGAACCTGGATGGTGCGCAGGTCGGTGCCCGCCTCCAACAAGTGGGTCGCCCAACTGTGGCGCAGCGTATGCGGGGTGACCCGTTTGCGGATGCCGGCCCGGTGCGCGGCTTCGCTACACGCGATCCAGACGGTCTTGTCGGAAATCGGCTGATCGAGCGTCCGGCCACGAGTGCGTGTGGGGAACATGTAGAGCTTCGGCTTCCGCCAGCGCCAATACTCTCGCAGCGTCTCCAATAGAGCCGGACTCAGAGGCAGGTCACGATCTTTGCCGCCCTTGCCTTCCACCACGCGGATGATCATCCGTTGGCTATCGACGTCGCCGACCTTGAGACGCGCGAGTTCGGCGCGTCGCATGCCGGTTCCGTAGAGTGTCATCAGCAACGTCCGTCGAAACAGGTTTCCGGCGCCATTGATCAGCTGCGAGACTTCCTCCTGGCTCAGCACCGTCGGCAGCCGACGCCGGTCCCGGGGGTACGGTAAGAACTCGCGAAACTGATGGCGCTTGAGTGTCTTGACGAAAAAAAACCGCAGCGCCGCTACCCGGTTGACCACCGTGCCGGGCGTCAGTTTGCGCTCCGTCAGCAGATAGGCTTGATAGGTTCGAAGTTCGTTGGGGCCGAGCTTGTCGGGAGACTTGCCGAAATACTTGGCGAACTCGGTCACCACCCGCAAGTAATTGCGTGTGGTGATGGCAGAATAGTTGCGACGCTGGAGTTCCTCCAGCATCATCTTGCGTAAACGGGTCACAGGAATCTCCTTTCCCTATGACCCACACTATGTCAGTCGTTCCTGAACTTTCCTGGTTCACCACGCGGTAGCGTCCGCCGCGCCAGCGGCTTAGTCCTGG
>CAVWKZ010000012.1:0-13916 GCA_963755765.1 uncultured Acidobacteriaceae bacterium | reverse complement strand
CGGCCTGGCGTCCGCATTGATCGGCATGCATTTGCCCGGCCGCGACGTGCTTCTGGGCTCCGTCAATGCGCGCTTTCTGTCGCCTCTCTATTTCCCGTCCCGAGTTCGAGTCAGCGGAGAGATCACGGCGTGGAATGCCGCCTCTCGTGCCGGCAGCATTCGAGTTACGGTCTCCGATTTGGCATCCCTCTCGCCGGCCTCGGAGATCACCATGGCTTTCACACTGCAACAGGCTAAGCTCGAGCAGCCCGCAATAGCGACGCCGCCGACGCAGCCCTCGAGATCCGAGGAAGCGACATTTTCCCCGAACAGAAAAATTGTCATGCTCACCGGCGCGTCCGGAGGGATCGGCGCCGCCTTGCTCCAGCCTCTGACGGAAGAATTTTCAGTGCTGGCTCTGGTTCACCGCCGTCCATTAAAGGGAAAGCCGCCCCATGTCATCGAAGTGCAGGCCGATATCGGCGCTGTAGGATGGGAACAAATTGTCACCGAGCGCCTGGGCGGCAATCCTCTGTACGCCATCGTCCACTGTGCGTGGCCCGGCATGCCCAAAGGTGGACTGCTGCACAGCGACCTTCGGCTCATCGAGCAACAGCTCGCGTTCGGAACGTCCCACGTGGTAAGCCTTGCGCGTCTGCTGTTCAATCTCGCCGGCCCTGACGGCGGACGCATAGTGGCGCTCGGGTCGGCTGCCGGGCACCACAAGCCCGCCCTCGGCCTGGGCGCTTATTCGCTCGCCAAGTCGGCGTTGGAAGACACGCTCCGGCTCTTGGCTCCCGAGCTGGCCCGCAAGAAAATCAGTATCAATGCCGTGTGCCCGACTTTCGTGCCCGCCGGCATGAACTCGGCCGGCGATGACCAGCAGATAAAACGCGAGAAGGCCCTCGTTCCCATGGGTCGCGTCTGCGAGACTGAAGATATCGCCGGTGCCGTCCGCTATCTTCTTTCACCGGCCGCTTCTTTCATTTCAGGACAATCGATCATGCTCTCCGGGGCGCAGATGTAATGTAGAAGTTCTCATTAAGCCTTAAAACAACATGCCGCAGAATGGCAAGAGTCTCCAGCTCCACGAGATTGCTCCGTCCGACCTCGAGGAAGTCGCGCGATTCATCAGCCGCGTGTCGCGCTCCGACACGCCACTTCCTCTCGCCATCCAGCGCTTGTCATGGATCCTGCTGGAAAATCCTGCGCGCCAGGCTGGCGATCCCTTGGGATGGCTTCTCCGCGCCCCCTCTGGAGAAGTCGTCGGCTGCATGGCGTGCGCTTCCCAGAACTTCTGCTTCGGCGAGACGACTTTCAAGCTGATGATGGCCAACTCCTTCTACGTCGACGACCAACATCGCGGAGCAGGCGCGTCGATCTTCCTGAAATATTTGCAGCTCGGCCGCCGCTACCCTTTGTTCGTGAGTTCCGCCAATCCCACGGTGGCAGAAATGTGGCACAAGCTCGGCGGATGTCCTTTGGGGGATTCCGATCATGAAGTCCTTGGCATCCTGCGCTGGCCGCCGCTGCTGGCAGAAACCGTGTACCGTAAAACGTCAAGCAATCGCGTGGCCCAGTTCGCCGCCGCCATCGCATCACCTTGGCTTCGCACTCGGCGTCAACTGCCTCCCGCCATGGCGGAGGGAAGGCTCCTCCCGTTAAACAATCCTGAGGAAGCGGCTCGCGTATGCGCCGAGCATCGCACCGACAAGATCACAAGTTCCCGCGATGTCCGATTTCTGAAATGGCGCTACTTCTCGAACGCCACCCCCATGACGCGTCTGTTCGCGTTTAGCCCCGGTAACAACGACAAGAAACAGCACATGGTCGCAGTTCACCTGCAAAATCGCGGATACCAGCAACAGATCAGAGCATTACACGTATTGGACATCTGGGGCGAAGCCGATCCCAACACATATCTCGCGATCGCCGCCTGCTTGTGGCGCGAGTATCGTGAGCACGTGGATATGTTGGTATTCCGCTGCCTCAATCCAGCGCAGCAGCAAGCACTGACCGCCCACGGTTTCAGAGTTCGCCCCTTTGGGGCGCCCCTAGCCTGGTGCATCGACAAATATGGACTACTCCCGACCAAGAGTTGGTATTTCGTGCCGGCCGACGGCGACATGTTTCTGTGAGGCTAGAATTTGAGCGCTAAGGCCCTCGTTCGTTCAACAGTCCGTGCTGCTGTAATAAAAACTGCCGCCGTGCTGCGCGTGGATGAACTTGCCTTCGCCCTGCGACAATGGCTCGTCCGCTGCGGTCAATCTCCCAACATGTTAGTGATCGAAATGCACGAGACGCCCGAGCGCGATGAGCCCAAGTTCCGCCAGCAATTGGAGTGGGCGGCGCGCCATTTCACATTGGTTGATCTGTCCACTTTCGCGCGCTTGTGGCAGGAGTATCGCATCAACCCGCGAGTATTCGGCATCAACAGCAAACCACCCCTACTCTTCACTTTTGACGATGGCCGCCTGAACAACTACACGGTTGCGGCACCTATCCTGGAGTCCTTCGGAGCGCGCGGCGTCTTCTTCGTGGTCCCGCAGTTTGTGTTATGCAATCCGCAGGAGGCGCGGCAATTCTATTACTCGCGCATAGATACCCGGCAACTTCCCCCCAACCTCCCCGAGGAAGAAACGCGCTCCATTGCGCCCCAGCAAATCGCAGATCTGGCCCGCCGCGGACACTCCGTCGGCAACCATACGTACTCGCACGTGAACCTCGCGACGTTACCTGAGAGTCAGCTGCATCGTGAAATCGTCGACAGCGCCGCCCAGATCGCCGCTTGGACAGGGCGGCCAGTGGACGCATTCGCCTGGACCTTTTCCTGGGACTCGATTACTCCCACCGCCTGGAAGCTGATCCAGCAGCATCACCGCTTCTGTTTCGCTCCTTGTCCGGGCTCCGTCGACTGTCGTGCCGACTCGCCAGGTCTCATCTGGCGCACCGAAGTTGAAGTAGATTATGCACCCTCGGATTTTCGCTTCATGTACGCCGGGCTCGCGGACCTGCTGTGGAAAAGCAAGCGACAGCGCTTGCGGGCTAGCTTGCGAGGCGCAAGCACCCCACAAACAAACGTCCGCGAACCATGATAAGCAATCTATAAATGCCGGCACAGTTGCCCACCAACGCCCGCGAGTTGTATAGTTCCAGCAAACAACCAATTCATCACACGACGCCACTAATGGAGAAACCTCGTCTGTAACTGTGGACTGGAGCTTCCGCGGCGCACCGGTGTGAATAGCCGGATGTTCCAGCCAGAAGGGAACACGGACTTTGACGTTTTTGTTCTTTGGTTTATTCGCGTTCTCGCTGCTGGTGTCGTTCGTCGCCACGCGTGAAGTGCGAGACATGGCAACCCGCCGAGGCTGGGTTTCCGTGCCGCGAGAAGGACGTCATGTCCATCAGGCTCCGCTGCCCCGCTTGGGGGGCGTGGCAATTTTCCTCGCGTTCTCCGTCAGCTTGAGCGTCTGGTTGGGACTCTCCCTAATATTTCCCCGCCTTATCGATGGATTAGCTCCGAGCATGCTGCTCCGGATCTATGTTCCGGCCTGCCTGATTTTTGCTCTTGGCATTTACGACGATCTCCGCGGCGTGGGTCCCTATTTGAAGTTTGCCGTACAGGCAATCGCTGCCGCCATGCTCTTCGCCGGGGGCATGCGGGTCCTCGATCTGCCGCTGATTTTCGGCTCCCACTCGTTGCCCTGGTTCGTCGGACTTCCACTTACGATTTTGTGGGTGGTTGCAGTCACCAACGCTTTCAATCTCATCGATGGCCTCGATGGTCTAGCCGCTGGATCCGCCTTGTTTTCGACCATGGTGTTCTTTGTCGTCTCCCTGGTCGTCCATTCCTGGCTCGGCTCCCTTATGAGTGTGACGCTGGCCGGCGCCATCCTGGGATTCCTTCGCTTCAATTTCAATCCAGCCACGATTTTCCTGGGCGACTCAGGCAGTCTGTTCATCGGCTTCATGCTCAGCGCCCTGGCTCTCGCCGGAGCGCAGAAGGCGCCGACGTTTGTGGCAGTAGCCATCCCCGTGGTCTCCTTCGGATTGCCAATTCTTGAGACCTTGCTCTCCATCCTGCGAAGGCTAATCAGCGGGCGCCCGATTTTCACCGCTGATCGCGAACACATCCATCACAAGTTGTTGCAGATGGGGTTTTCGCATCGCCAGGTGGTGATCGTTCTCTATGCCGTCTCCGCCGTATTTGCCATGCTCAGCCTCTTCCTGCTTTGGCCAACGGGCAGCACTCTGGGACTGGTTCTCGCGGTGGTCGGAACCGGCATCTGGCTGGGAGTCCAGCATCTCAACTATCTCGAGTTTGGCGAACTGCGCCGAGTAGCGCAGCGCACCATTGATCAGCGACAAATCGTGATCAACAATCTTTCGGTGCGCCGCGCGGTCGAGGAACTCAAAGTAGCAGGCGATTTCGATCAGGTGCGGAGCGTGCTCGTCGCCGCCTTTGCCAGCAACGACTTCGATGCCTTTGAGTTGCAGCTAAAGTCGCTTCCCGACGATCAAGTAGATCCCAGCGATAGCAACCGCCGCTTTCACTGGAGCAAGTTTCCTCACATGGTGGCAATTTCGAACCAGCCTTCGTGGAAGTTAACGCTCGACCTGGTAACCACATCGAACCGGCGTCGCGGATCGCTTGTCGTCTATCGCGTCTATACCCAGCGCGATCTCCAACTCGACGTCAACCTCCTGACCTCTGAATTTCCCTCTAGCCTCGCCGACGCGCTCGATCGAGTCCTGACCATGCCCCAGGTTCTCGTGCCAATGGCGCAAAGCGATAATTCGTTTTTGGCCGCGAACCTCTGACCTCTTGCGCAGGATCTTGCTCCCTTCCCCTTGCCCCTGAGTTAATATGGAAGCAACTATGGATCGGAGCACTGGCCGAATGCCGGATCCAATTGCATGGGCTCCCAACGGAGAGCGACGCCGTTCAGTTCGTCAGAAACTCCACACTCCCGTCTACGCCAGTTTTAATGGACCGCAGACCGGCATGGTTGTGGACCTGAGCGAATTGCTCGATCTGCACGAAGAAGGCTTCGCCGTCCAAACCAGTGAACGCCTGGAAACGAACCGGGCCGTGACCCTTTGCCTGGATTTGCCTGAAACCAGAAGCTTCGTTCATGGCAATGGCCAGGTGATGTGGAGCGACGACTCCGGCCGCAGTGGTATCCGGTTTTCTGCGCTCCCTGATAGCTCCCGGCAAATCCTGAAACAATGGCTCTTTGCAAATCTGCTGATCGCCTGCTCCAACCATGCAGCTCGAACCGAGCAGCGCACGCGGCACGATGCGGAGAACTCACCCGAGGCGGAGCGAGTCCGTCAATCTGCAGTCCGCGAATCCGACAATGTCGTCCCGATCTCCGACGCGAGCGGAATACTTGCCCAATCTCAGAAGCGGCAAGCCGCGTCTCTACAGTTGGAACGCGTTCGCGGCGAAGTTCGCGAGCTCGGTAGCAACCTCGACGCTGCCCTGCAACTGATCACCGAGCGCGCCCTAAGTCTCACCGGAGCCAGCGGCGCGGCCCTGGCGTTTATCACGGACGACAAGATGATCTGCTGCGGCCGGGCCGGCGAACCCGCTCCTCCGCTCGGAGCTCCGGTGGACGTAAAACAAGGTCTCTCCGGAGAATGCGTTCGCACCGGCCTGCTAGTCTCCTGCGAGGACATGGAAAACGATCCGCGCGTCGATCCCGAGATCGGTCGCGCCCTGGGCATCGGCTCGCTCATGGCCGCGCCGATCGTGTCCGATTTCCGAGTGCTCGGCCTGCTGGAGATTTTTTCTCCGCAGCCCCACGCGTTCACCGAGGCCCACGGAACAGTTTTGGCCCGGCTAGTCGAAATGATTCCCCAGATACGTCGAGAGAAGACGCAGCTTGAAAGCCCACAACGCGAAATTCCGCAGCCGGAAAAGCCAATCAGGCCAGAAACCCTCTCCGCCGCGTCGGCCTCGGTTGTAGAGACGATCGAGTCATGTGCGGTCGAGGTCGAAATTGGCCAGCCATATCCAATTCGCGAGGCCTTGTCGGAAAAAGAACCTGCAGTCCCCGAACCAGTCACGCGAATCCCAGTTGAAGTCCTCGAGTCCGCGCCAGCAGCTCCGTCGCGCTTGCTTTATCGCGCGCTGCTCGGCCTCGTCATCGTGGTGGTGGCAACGGTCCTCGGATATCTAGTCGGCCCCGTCATCGAAAAGCGTTGGAGCAACTCGCCGCAAGCGGTACAGCAGCCATCTCAATCCACGCGCCCGCAGTCGCTGGCAGACGTGCGAAACCTCGCCGATCATGGCGACGCCGATGCCCAGTGGCAGATGGCGGTGCGCTACCACAACGGAGAAGGCGTTCCGCAGGATGACGCGCAGGCTATGCAATGGTTCCAACTCGCCGCCGACCAAGGCAACGTTGCCGCTCAGGCAGCGCTTGGCGCCTACTATTGGGCGGGACGCGGCGTTCCCGAAGATTTATCCAAAGCCTACATGTGGTCCACCATCGCGCTTAGAGGAGGCGACGAGAACAGCAACGCTCGACTCGAAGGCCTGGCCTCCCGTATGACGCGAGCCCAGGTCGCCGCCGCCACTCAACAGGCCGAAACGTGGATAAGTCAGCACAACTCCGCAAGCTCCGCAAAGAACTGAAGCCGAGATCGCATATCGGAAGATGATTTCCGCCATCCTCTGTGTGCCCCCGTGCTCCCCGTGGTAAAGAACCCTTAGCCCGCCTCAAACAGCCGTAGAATAAAGCCGTGGCCACGCTCCACGACATTCTGACTTCTGAAGACCGCGTTCGCGAAGCCGATCCCGCCCTCTGGGAGAAACTGGATCGCAATCGCGTCCGCTGCTATGCCTGCGGCCACTGCTGCCCAATTCCCGATGGACAACCCGGCGTCTGCAAGGTTCGCTTCAACCACGGCGGAAAACTCTACGTTCCCTACGGCTATGTCGCCGGAGTGCAATGCGACCCAATCGAGAAGAAGCCGTTTTTCCACGCCCACCCCGGCGCCCTAGCCTACAGTTTCGGAATGCTGGGCTGCGATCTGCACTGCGCCTACTGTCAGAACTGGGTCACTTCGCAAGCGCTGCGTGATCCGAACGCCATATCGCCCCCGCTCGAGGCCGATCCCGAACTGCTGGTCAAAGATGCGCTGGCCCAGGGAGCAAAAGTTGTAGTCAGCACCTATAACGAGCCGCTGATCACCAGCGAATGGGCGGTTGCGGTTTTCCGCCGGGCGCGCGAGGCCGGCTTGCTGACGGCGTTTGTCTCCAATGGCAACGGGACGCCCCAGGTGCTCGAGTATCTCCATCCCTGGATCGATCTCTACAAAGTTGACCTCAAAAGCTTCGACGATCGCCACTACCACGAGCTCGGGGGACGCCTGCAGCCGATTCTCGACACCATCCGCAGTCTGCACAAGATGGGCGTTTGGCTGGAGATCGTCACCCTGCTCATTCCCGGCTTCAACGACAGCGACGACGAACTACGAAAGCTGACCGCGTTTCTGGCTGACATCTCGCCCGACATCCCCTGGCACGTGACCGCCTTTCATCAGGACTACAAAATGACGTCACCCGCCGATACCCGTCCCGAAGATTTGCTGCGTGCCGCCGCCATCGGTCGCGAATCTGGATTGTGCTACATCTACGCCGGCAACCTCCCCGGGCAGGTAGAGAGCCTGGAAAATACTCATTGTCACCACTGCGGCGAACTTCTGATTCAGCGCTACGGATATTCGATTAAAAAGTACAAGTTGACTCCAGAAGGAGAATGCCCGTCTTGCCATGCGCCAGTCCCCGGCCGCTGGTCGAAGAAATTCGATGGCCAGATCGCAGCCGCGCCTTTTCTGCCCCGCAGGCAGGCGCAATTAGTTAGAATCCTCTCGCGACCATAATCGGCATTCATGCGAACAGCAAAAATCTTGCCCCGGGCATTCCTGTTGTGTCTGATTTTGTTCAGTGTTGAGCTAGGCTGTTCTCCGCGCGATTTCCTGACGCGCCGCCTCGCCGCCGACTTGATTTCTTCCTCCGACGCCTTCAAAACGCCGCAAACGTTCTGGCTGAGGACTGGCATCGTCTCCAATAAAGATTTCGGTTCTCCTGACTCGATGGTGCTACAACGCCGCGGATGGATCATCGGCACCGAACAGAAATGTCCCGCCGGAGCCGACCCTCCGCCTTGCTGGGACGTAGTGCTAACTCCGATCGGCGTGGACACGATACGGCCCCTGATTTCGAAAGCCTTACCCGACAACGGCCCAATAGCGATGCAAGTAGCGAGCCGGGAACTGGTTGCCGTTTCAGGAATCAGCAAGGCGGGCAATTTCGCCGACGTCGAATTCATCTGGCATTGGGTTTCCATCAATCCGGTGGGCGCGGCGCTTTACGACAGCGGAGTGCACTACAAGTCCACCGTCGCCTTCCGTAGCTATGATGACGGATGGCGCGTCGTGGAACAAAATGTCCCTAGCAGCCAGCCGCTGGACGAGGCGCTGCGCAACGCGCAACCCGCACCATGACCGGCCCCACCGTGTATGATCGAAACCCTTCTAGGAACCCTATGCGACGATTCTCTCTGCAACGATCTTCTATGCGACGACCCGCTGTCCGACGATCTTCAATGCGACGATCAATATTTGTTCTCTCCCTTGTATTCGCTTCGATCATTACCCACGCTCAATCCCCGAAGCCCAAGCTCACACTCGACGAGTTCTTCAACTCGGTAAGCTTCGACACAGTGAAAGTGTCGCCGGACGGCAACGGTATCGTCATCGGAACGGAAATAGCTGACTGGGACCAGCAGATCTTCCGCAAAGACCTGTGGCTCTACCGCGTCGCGGGCGCGAGCCAGTCGACCGGGAGCTTGATTCAGTTGACGCAATCCGGGCACGGCACTTCGCCGCTATGGTCGCCGGACGGCCAGTGGATCGCGTTCCTCTCTGAGCGCAAAGCCACGGACGCCAAGGATCCAGACGCAGGAGATGACAAAGACAAAGACGTCTCCCAACTCTTTCTGATTTCTCCCAACGGCGGCGAAGCCTTTGCCATCACCTCTGGTGAGGAGGAAGTCCACGCCTTTGCCTGGTCCGGCGATTCGAAGGCAATTTATTTCGCGACCCGCCAGCCCTTGACCAAGGAGCAGGACGACGATCACAAAAAAGATTGGAAGGACGTAATCCGTTACCGCGGCGACGAGCGCGGCGACGTAATTTTCCGCCTGAGTCTCCATGAAGCCCTAGCGCGCCACGCGGCCGCCGGTTCAAAAGAGATTTCCGACGACGAAAGCAATTCCCACGCCACGCCCGGCGCCGTTGCAATCGCACGTACCCCTCTGCGGGCCGATCAAATCACCATCTCGCAAGACGGCCAGCGGCTGGCTTTTTTGAGTTCGTCGGTGTCCGAGCGTCAGGAAAAGTCGGAAGAGATCGAACTCTACCTCGTCAAGCTGACCGGCAACAACTCAGCGAGCGCCGGCGAAGCCGCGCCCATCCGCCTGACCTACAACGAAGCCGTGGAACTGAATCTGGAGTGGGCCTCCGACAATCGGCATCTCTTCTTCCAAGTCAACCTCGGATCGGTGGAGGGAAAATACGTAGATCCGCAGCCGCGCCTCTATTGGGTCGACGCCGGCGATTTGCCAGGTGGCGCGCCAGACAGGAGGGAAGACAAGAGGGAAGACAAAAGGGAAGTCCAGCGCTGGTTTGCCGACTACCCAGGCGAAGTCGTGCACTACACACCGCTTCCCGATGGCTCGGTGCTCTGTGCCTGTCGACTCGGTACCGAGATTCAATTCGTGTCGCAATCAAATCCAAAAGCTGCCATCGTAAAGCGCGACGGATGGCCCGGAACCTACGAAGACCCCGCCGCCGCGACGCATTCTTCACGCATCGCCTTTGTATACTCGGCAATCGAGCGCCCGACAGAGATTTACATCGCCGATGGCCTCGACAAACTGGCGCAGGCCCAACCCATCACGTCTTTCAACAAGCTGTTCACTGAGCGAGAACTGCCCAAGGCCAAGCCCTACCACTGGATCTCCGACGACGGCACCCCAATCGAAGGCATGTTGATGTACCCCCCGGGAAAATTTGAAGCGAAGAACCTGCCGACGTTTGTGTTTATCCACGGTGGCCCGCAGGACGCCGATGGCAATCACTTCCAGGCCGACTGGTATGTGTGGGATCGCCTCGCCGCCACCGCCGGCTGGCTGGTGTTTGAGCCCAACTATCGCGGCTCGACCGGCTACGGAGATAAATTCGCGCTCGCGATCGTTCCTGAACTTTTTTCCGGCCCAGGTCGAGACATTCTCGCCGGCGTAAACGCGCTGGTGAAGGATGGCATCGCCGATCCGAACCGGTTGACCATCGGCGGCTACAGTTATGGCGGGTATATGACGAACTGGCTGATCACTCAGACGACGCGCTTCAAGGCCGCGGTTACAGGAGCCGGTGGAGTGGAAAATGTCGCCGACTGGGGCAACGACGACTCGACCGCTGATGACACTTATTTTCTGGGCGGCCTGCCCTGGGAAAAACCGGATCGTTATCGCAGCGAAGCGGCGATTTTCCAGATCGATAAAGTACGAACTCCAACCCATATGGTAGCTGGAGGCGACGATATTCGAGTTCCGTTGCTCGAGGATTACTTACTCGATCGCGCTCTGCACCAGCTGAATGTCCCAAGCGACCTGCTGATCTTCCCCGGAGAGGGACACGATCTCTCGAAGAATCCCTGGCACGGAAAGATCAAAGTGCGCGAAGAACTCAAGTGGCTGGAGAAGTATGGCGTCGGAGATACGACTCCCGCCGCGCAACCATGACTTTCCACCAATGATCCACACCAGGCCTTAATATTGTTGTCATGGCGAAAGCGTCAGGAACCAAACTAAAGCAAGCTCGCGTGCTCTCTTCCCGGGTCAGTTACCGGGGCCCGCTCTTCAACGTCACCACCGATCAGGTGGAAGAGCCGGGCGGCGTCCGCGCCCGCCGCGATGTCATCCGTCATGCCGGTTCCATCGTTGTTTTGGCGGTGCAGGACAGTGGCGAAAACGATGCCACTAATCGAACGGCCCGCAAAGCCGAGCCACGCGTTCTGCTCGAGCGCCAGTATCGCCATGCCGCGCAGTCCATGATGTGGGAGCTGCCCGCGGGACGCATCGACGATGGCGAAACGGCGCTCACCGCCGCGAAACGCGAGTTGCTCGAAGAAACCGGCCACACCGCCCGCCACTGGAAGAGGATCCTGCATTTCTACGTAAGCCCCGGTTTTCTCGACGAAACCATGACCATCTACCTGGCCCGCGGCCTCCGAGCCGGGGTCGCTCAGCCCGAAGCTGACGAGAGAATCGCAGTGAAGTTCCTCCCCTTATCAGAGGCGAAACGCATGGCGCTCAATGGGACTATTCGCGATGCCAAGACCATCTCCGGCATCCTATGGCTAGCCCAAATGCCGCGACCAGCGCGCTAGACCACGCTAGAACGATGATGCAGCTGGGCGCCCTCGCAGCGCGGTCGCCAGACTCCCGAAGTCCTGCGCAACTCGAACAACCCGCCTGATAACTCTCTGGTTACTCTCCTGGCATAACTGCCGACTAGGCTGGCTTATGCCAAGCCTTGACAGTCCTCTCAGTCGGCAGCACAATGCCTACACATTTTTTGCGCGCCCCTAAAATCGCGCCTTTTCAGGGCTTCGCAAAAAAGAGGGGGGACGCACGTGGAACGTTTGAAAGGCACCGTAAAGTGGTTCAACAACGCTAAGGGATACGGCTTCCTCGGCCGAGACGATGGACCGGATGTATTTATTCACTACAGCTCCATCACCACCGAAGGCTACAAGAGCCTGCAGGAGGGCGATAAGGTGGAGTTCGAGATTGTCCAGGGTCAGAAAGGGCCGCAAGCGGCCAATGTAACCAAGGTTCCCTGATCGCAGGTCGCTTCACGCCGCCCGGTTTTCCTGACCAACTTGTTTGTGTCAACGATGCCGGCGCTGTCTGTGTCCTCCGAATCAAGCTGGTGTGAATTCGGAGCAAGCATCGCAGCGTCGAAGTTACTTGGAGTTCGTAGCGACCTTCTCCCCAGATGCGCTTGACTTACCGATGATTCCGGGGGATGATTCCGTGTTCGACTGGCCAATCCTCCCCTGATCGTTAGCACTGCCGCAACCGAGCCAAGTAAGAGTCATTCTATTGTGCTCGCGGAACGGCCATCTTGCTGGAGGCTTCATGAAATCTCTCCGCTTCATCTCCCTGTTCGCCGCCCTCACCATGATGCTGGCTGCGGTGCAATCGAATCCTGTCGCCCATGCCAATCAACCGAATGCGCTTCCCGAGGCTCAAAAGCAGCCTGCGGCTGAGTCCGCCCAGTTGGCTCCCGCTGAGCAAGTGAAGATTCTTGCCAAGGCCGTAGTGTACGACTCGGCTTGTTATGCGGCCAATTCCGTAGCGCTAGCGGACTTAAACGGGGATGGCAATCTGGATATTGTCGTAGCTGCCGCTGATACCGGTATATGCGTGCTCCTGGGGAATGGCGACGGTACGTTCCAGACCCCGGTCGTTTACCCCACCATAGATACATATCCTGCCTCCCTTGCTCTTGCAATTGAGGATGTGAATGGCGACGGCCGCCCGGATTTGGTTGTGTCGGCGTACAACGGAGGGAGTTCCAATGGTGTCGTAAACGTGCTCTTGGGCAATGGCGACGGCACCTTTCAGCCACCTGCCGTCTCCACTTCAGGTGGAGGAGGTGGGTCCAGTTCGATCGTGATCAAGGACCTGAACGGTGACGGCCGTCCGGATCTGATCTTGGCCGACGGATGCTACAGCCCAGACTGCGCTGGCCCTGATGGCGGAGTCAGCGTGCTAATTGGCCACGGAGACGGGACCTTCGAAACACCGGTAACCTATGACGCGGGCGGATCTGGTGCACTATCCATTGCCCTCGCGGATGTCAATGGCGACGGCCATCCAGACCTGGTCGTGACCAACCTCTGCACAATCGCCGGCGGCACCTGCGCCGGTCCGGGCGGGATGAGCGTGCTGATTGGCAATGGCGATGGCACCTTCCAAGCGGCTGTCAGCTATAGCTCCGGCGGGTACCTTACCGCCCCTGTCGCGATCTGCGACGTGAACGGCGACGGCCATGCTGATGTGATCGTAGGCAACGGCTGCCAGGACAGCAGTTGCAATGGCGGCAGCGTGAGCGTGCTGCTTGGCAATGGCGACGGTACCTTCCAGCCGCCCGCCAGCTACAGTTCGGGCGGCTATGGCTCCTATTCACTCGGCCTGGCGGACCTGAACGGCGACGGCCATCCGGATGTAGTCGTGGCCGTAAACGTTACCGAAAGCTACGACAGCCATGGGGAAGTAAGTGTGCTCGGGAACAACGGCAACGGCACCTTTCAGGCACCCGTGATCTACAAATCGGGCGGGTACACGGCCACTTCGGTC
Source organism: uncultured Acidobacteriaceae bacterium (assembly GCA_963755765.1). GTDB lineage: Bacteria > Acidobacteriota > Terriglobia > Terriglobales > Acidobacteriaceae > Acidiflorens. The sequence goes on along the minus strand of CAVWKZ010000012.1, from coordinate 492 downwards.
GCGATCGGGGACGTGAGCGGCGACGGCCGGCCTGATGTCGTGGTCTTGAACAGCGCTTCCAAGGCCTTTAAGAGTGGCCCGGGCGCGGCGGAAGTGCTGTTGGATGTCTCGGTGGCTAAGCCGAGCGTGGCGGTCACATCGTCCCCCAACCCGTCGCTGGTCAACCAGTCGGTGACATTCACGGCCACGGTTACTTCGAGTCCAGCGGTCCCCGACGGGGAAGTCGTAACCTTCTACGATGGCAAGACCAGTCTTGGTACGGGTACCACGACCAATGGGATCGCGAGCCTGACCACATCGTTCTCCAAAGCAAAGATGTACCCGATCAAGGCCAGCTATCCCGGCGACGCTTTCCACAAGGCGGAATCATCGGGAACGTTGAAGCAGGTCGTGAACCCGTAGAGCTGGCCCTGATGATTCGGGGTGTCCTTGACCTTATACTGGGTTGGGGCCAGGCGCAGCGCTTGGCCCCCAAAACACCTGACCCCCTTT
>CAVWKZ010000011.1:0-327627 GCA_963755765.1 uncultured Acidobacteriaceae bacterium | reverse complement strand
CGCGGCCACTATTTTCACTATGGTAAGCCCTTGCAAGATCTGAACTCTTCGGCAGGGGGAATGGACGCTCCGTTGAATCCGCCATTACCGAAATTTGAAGAAGGCGACTACCGTCTCGAATTCGTGCGCTCGCCGAGCGAAGGCTTTTCCGTTTGGTTGTCCTTCCCCGGAAGACTTGCGCCGCTCTATCCCGTGGAGGGATACCCAAAGATTTCGGAATTCAGGACGATCCTAGAACGGCTGGATGTAAGGCGGGTGCTGATCTCCTGGAATGGCCGCTATTTTCTCGCGTACACGGTGGCTGACGAGAAGGACGAAATCGGCGTGAATTTTCGCGCTGGTGACAACGGAATTACGTTTAACTTTCGTGGCGAAGACTGGCAGTCCATCAAGAAGCTGTTTCGACGCGCGTGGCAGGCTCCGCAAGTACGCCGCCTGTGGGACGCGCTAGCTCTTGAGTATGGCGAGTTGTAAGAACGCGGTGCTTCGCACCGGAAGAAGTGTGGACACGTCACCCCCAAGTTGGGAACTGCGGAGCGCGGTCCGGCGCTTCGATGTTTACGCAGGTTAACGTTTGCTGCGTCAACAAAATTCGTCGAGTGATGAGTGACTGCGATGTCGAACGATGACGTTTGTCTGAGACAGGTGGCACCGGCGCATCGATCACGTAAACGCGTTGAAGCGCCAGCACTTTCCGTGAAACAGCGTTTTGCCGCTTGATGGCGGCGGAGTGGAGTGCAGTATGGGAAACAAGGCGGTTTCCTCAGTGAATGTTCGCCGCATGCAAGCCACTCCACAGCCCAATCTGCCATTTGGCGAAGAGGCGAAGGCTGGATTCCGCACAAAAACAGCCGCCACGCGGCTGACTCCCGACGAGCTTTCCGAGATCGAAACTGCCGCCGAAGGCGCGGGGCAGGCGCTCTCCGAATGGTTGCGTGCGACTGCTCTGCGCGCCGCGCGGCAGCGTCCCGCCGATCCCGTTGAGTTGCTACTGGCCGAGGTTTGGGCATTACGTTATTCCCTTCTGAATCTCTTCCATTCTGGCGCTCAAGCGGCATCGGAAGGAAGGCAAATGTTGCCCGATTCCATCCTCAAAATCCGCGACGAATCCGATGCGCGGAAGCTGCAACAGGCGCGTAAATTGCTCGCCGATTTTCTCGCGCCAGAGGGCATCCAACGAGGACGGAAACCATGACTGACATGCAGTGTCCCAGACGATTTCCGTGGCTGCCTGCGATGGCAATACTGGCTTTTTCCGGGGCTTTGTTTCTCTGTGATTGCTTGGTCTGGACGCCGATGCAACGCTACTACCTTGGAAGCTATTTGAGGTGTGCTTTGTTTGGAACTGACCCGGCTGTGGGTACCGAGGTTCGATGGTTGTACAAGACCGCACCGCGCGGAAAAAAAGAACTGGCGCTGGACACGGACGTGGTTCCAGCAACTGCGGGCGACGACAGTGGAATCCCGATGCACCTTTCGCCGGCTGCGCGGCAGGCCGGTTGGACTGGCCTGCTACAGGGGCCGGATGAATGGCTCCAAACCGTCAGACTCCAACCGTATCTTGAGGCGCAGTTTTATGAGGGAAAGAGCTTCTTGCGATTGCTGGTGACGCCCCTGTTGTGGGGAGCCGCGATGTTCTTGTTCCTCCTGGCAATGGGTAGTATATTGCGCAGCCTGAACGCTTATGACGAATGGGATTTGGAGAGGATGAGATGGGGGGAACGTCCGACAAGTTGGACGCAGAGATGGAGAAAAAGGATCGGCGGAACACGATTCGTACTGCCGGGATTTGCAAGGCGGAAGATACCGGAGATTGTGCGGAAGGCAACGCCACAAACACAGGGCAGCTCTCACTCCGAGTCGGTGAAGAAGCCGATCCAGCCGGTGCTCCCGATCTTCGGTTCGACCATCGCTGCCGCCGGCGACAGGCCCCAAGAACGCTTTGCATCGAAGGAGACGAAGAGAATCGAATGAGAGGAAATCTCCCGAGAATGAGTTTCTGCCTCGTTCATGATTGGCGCGGTGATGGTTTCCCGCACAGTTGAGGAGCGCTGATGCTTACGATCTCGAAACCTTTGTCCGCCAGCCAGGCGCAGACCTACCATGTGCGGGAGTTTGCCTCGCAGGAACAGAACTACTGGAGCCGCGATCAGCAAGGTCACAGTGAGTGGCAGGGCAGACTGGCCGAGCAGTGGGGACTGCAAGGTGGCGTTGGTTCCGAACACTTTGCACGACTGAGTGAAGGCCAACATCCGCACACCGAAGAGCAACTCGTACGGCATCAAGTTTCGAGAACCTATGAAGGCAAATTTGGCAGAGATGTAACCAGCGCCGAGCATCGCGCCGGGTGGGACGCCACATTCTCTGCGCCGAAGTCGATATCGCTTACCGCTCTCGTGGGCGGCGATGATCGGGTGCGGGAAGCCCATCGGGAGAGCGTCCGCGCGGCACTTCAGGAGCTTGAACGATACACGCAGGCGCGGATCGGCAATGTCCATGCCCCGGAGACGACCGGAAAACTCATCGCCGCCACTTTCGAGCACGACACGGCCCGGCCTGTCGATGGCTATGCTGCGCCCCAGCTTCATACTCACGCCGTGATTTTCAACATGACCGAGCGCGAGAACGGTCTCGAAAATGGGAAACAGATGCGAGCTTTGCAGCCACACGAGATGTTCGTGTCACAGCGCTACGTCACGGCGGTCTACCGATCTGAATTGGCCTTGCGTCTCGGCAAGCTCGGCTACGAACTGGAGCGCGGCAAGCATGGACAGCCGGAAATAAAAGGCTATACGAAGGAATATCTGGAGGCTTCCAGCCCACGACGTGAACAGATCAAAGACCATCTCCGCGAACAAGGAATCGACGGAGCCGCAGCGGCACAGATCGCGGCCCACCATACGCGCGACCGCAAGGAACTGCTGTCGCCGGAAGAGGTGTTACAGCGGCACCGCGAGTTGGCCACACAGTACGGGCATCAGGCGGACCGAGTGGTCGCCCAGGCGCGCCAACATGAGCAATACCAGATGCCGGAGCCAGAGATGCAGGCGCAGCGGGCCGTGACCTGGGCGCGCGATCATGTCTTCGAGAGATCGGCTGTGCAGGACCGCCGCGCGATCCTTGAAACAGCGCTGGTGCGCGGTATGGGAGAAACCACGTATGCCAGAATCCAGCAGGAGTTCGAGCGCCGGATCGAGGCCGGGGAGTTCCGCGAAGTGTCGCGCTTTGGCGCTGGCCAACAATACACGACCGCGACCATGGTTCGTATGGAGCTTGAGGTCATTGGCCGGATGCAGGAAGGCAATCGGCGCGACTACAGCGATCCCATGCTAGTCTCGCCGCAAGTGCGCATCGCCACGGAAGACCGCCACCCGGAACTGAACCCTTCGCAGCGCCAAGCAGTAGACGAAATCTTTCTGTCGCGCGAGAAGGTTGTAGGCTTGGATGGCATCGCAGGCGCGGGCAAGACGACGACTCTGTCCGTCATCCGTGAGGGTGCGGAGGCTGAAGGTTACAGAGTGGAAGGTTTCGCGCCGACATCCCGCGCGGCGCAGAAACTCGGGGAAGCAGGCATGGAGACATCCACACTACAGAAGCATCTGGTACGTGGACGGCAGCCGGATAGCGGGGAGAAACGGCTCTATGTGCTCGACGAATCATCGCTCGCATCGACCCGGCAGGTGCATGAGTTTGTGAACCGGCTTCATCCGAATGACCGTGTGTTGCTCGTCGGCGACCGGCGGCAACATGAGGCGGTTGAGGCCGGGCGGCCCTTTGCGCAGCTCCAGGACGCGGGTATGAAAACGGTGAAGCTCGAAGAGATCGTGCGCCAGAAAGACCCGGAACTGAAACAGGTAGTCGAGCAGCTTGCTCGCGGCGAAGTGCGCGAGGCGATACAGAATCTTGACCGGCAGGGCCGAGTCCATGAGATTCAAGGCTACGACGAGCGCATCGCCGCTATCGCGAAGGAGTACGCACAATCGCCGGATAACACGCTGGTGATTTCTCCCGACAATCGCTCTCGCATGGAGATCAACGAGCGCATCCATGCGGAAATGCAGCGGAGTGGACTCGTCAGCAACGAGGAGCACCGCATCAGGACGCTAGTGCCGCGCCAAAGCCTCACCGGCGCGGACCGCACATGGGCCGAGCGCTATGAGGTGGGCGATGTGCTGCGCTACTCGCGCGCATCGAAGGAAACCGGCATTGGGAAAGGCGCGTACGCACAGGTGAAGAGCATCGACGCGCCACAAAACCGGCTGACAGTCGAACTACAGGACGGCACGCAGCGCACTTACGATCCACGCCGACAGCAGGGCGTCTCCGTCTTCCGCGAGGAGGTGCGGAGTTTTTCAGTGGGCGACCGCATCCAGTTCGCCGCGCCGGCCAACGAACTGAAAGTTGCGAACCGCGAGTTGGGCTCCATCGAGAACATCGACGAAGACGGGCGGCTGCGCCTGAAAATGGACGGTGGCCGTATGGTCGAACTCGATCCGCGCAAGCATCCGCATCTCGACCACGGTTATGCCATGACCAGCCACTCCAGCCAGGGACAGACTGCCGACCGTGTCTTGATCCACGTGGACACCGAGTTAGGAGCTAAGGATCTGCTCAACAGCCGCATGGCATACGTTTCTGTATCGCGTGGACGCTATGACGCGCAGGTTTATACGAACAACGCGGCGACGCTGGGGCAGGAACTCAGCCGCGACGTGTCCCATTCTCCTGCGATTCAGCAAGAGCCAGGAGCGCACAAGATAGAACCACAAACCACGCACACGAATCAGATCAGTCAGGGTTTCGGTCTAGGTCTGTGATGCGGCATTCTCAATGACATGCCCCGGATAGCCAGAGCGTAGCCGAGGCCCGGCCAGTGTCAAGGCCGCGCTTCGCGCGCCGCGTTCGCGGTCGAAGAGCCTTGACACTGGCCTTTGCGCCTCGGCTTATCATTCAGCTATCCGGGGGATGTCAGACTCTTACTTCCAAGAACCGGGGTTCCGCGCCGAGTCGAACCGCTGTCGGAGAAGATCTGGGACTTGAGAAAGACGCGTTCAAAAAAGCGTTCTCTTACGAGCATGAGAATCATCACTTATAGCGACCTGCATCTTGAGTTTGGCTCGGGTTGGATGTTGCCGCCAGATGCCAACGGAGATGTCATGATCCTGGGAGGCGATATCGTCACGCTCAGGAATTATGAACCGCTCGACCGGATTCTGCGGAAGTGGAAGAAACCAGTCCTCTATGTGACGGGAAACCACGAATATTACACGCGGCGGCCAATGAACGAAGAGGACAATAGATTCAAGGCGTGGCTCGAAGACAGACATCCGCATGTGAAACTGTTGCTTGATGAAGAGGTCAGCATCGGCGGCGTCAATTTCTTCGGGGGCACGATGTGGACGGATTTCAACGGCGGCGATTTGCGCGCCATGGAGACCGCTCGCTCTCAAATGAATGATTACCGCCTGATCTGTAACCCCGACGAAACGCCTTTCACGCCCGCAGATTCGATTGCGCTACACAAAAACTTCGCGTCGAAATTGCTGAACTGGTTTGGCAAGAATCTAAGTGGCCCGCGCGTGGTCATCAGCCATAATGCACCCGTCATCAATCCCAACTCCAAATACAAAGGTGGCCCTCTCACGCCGGCGTTCAATTCCCTGGACATGGTAGGGATCATTGAGACGCACCAGCCGGCCCTCTGGGTGTATGGCCATACGCATGAATGCGACGATCAGATGATCGGCCGGACCCGGATCATTTCAAATCAACTCGGATATCCGGGCAGCCTTGGCGGGTTTGAATGCAAGGATTTTGATGAAGCGGGTCTGCCAGTCGAGATAGGCGTTTAGCCCAGACGGGAAAAGAAATTACCTATGGATGCCAATAATATCCTGTGCATTCTGCCGAAAATAGTTCCTAACCTTTAAATTTATGCTGCCCCGGCAAGTCTGAATTCTAGGGAATCGATACAATTTCGCCAGAATCCACAAGACGCTGCGAATCACTCCGGCGGTGGCTGGCCTGTCCGATCACGTTTGGAGTCTTGAGGAAATCGTGCTTTTGACAACTTGAGCAGCAGGGGAGGAAAGAACAAATCCATATGGGATCTAGAAAGCAGCCCGGCCAATTGTGGACTTTCAAATGCGGTCATAGCGGCATATTGCCGCCACGAGGGGAATCAAGTAAGGCCGTTCTTTGGTGGAATAGTAGGTCATCAAATAGCGGCGGGAACCATGTATGTAGGCCGTGCCAGTTAGTTCAGGACCGCAGACGAAAGAAGGTTACCTCTGCACTCTTCGGCTTGACATGGGCAAAACGGCTACTCGTGTCTCAGAAGGCTGCGGCTCGATACGGTAAGTATACGTCTCCAAAAATTTCGGCTGCGCGAATCGTGGAACTGAAAAATGCGCCCAGCTTGACGTGCTGTATCTGCCGGACGGGAGAGGAATTAAAATGGGTGCAAAGTGCGCGACTCACTAATCCGCACTTGCATCACAATCACGAAACGGGTGAAGTCTATGGCTTCGCTCACGCATTATGTAACAGGCTGATGGGACTCCTAAATAAGAAACTGACGCCAGAATCGCAGGCAGAATTTTTTAAGAACGCCTGTCCGAAAGCATTCGAATTGTTGGTAAGAAACTTAGAGAATTCAAACTGAGACACTACCGAATTCCGGGTCCATTATTTCCCGCTCAGACTTTAGCTGATCCGCCCTGCTGCGCGGCGCGCAGGTCGTCATGCTCGAAGGCCGATGCCATGCGGTCGATTTCGCCTTTGGCGAGACCATGCCGTGCGGCTTCATCGCGCCACTTGGAGACGGCCTTACCGACCTGTGCGGCTATTTCGCGAGCCTTGCCAGCGTCCAGTTCGAAATATCCCGCCACCTCTATCGCCAGTGCGAGTGAAGCTGTGTTGTCATCCTCATTGATCGCGGTACTGAGAATGCGCGGCTTGATGTCGGTCGGCACCGGATTGAGGTCGTAAGCGGGCGACAGGCGCCAGCCCGCCTGGCCTTCGTACAGAAAGCCGTGATTGCGCAGGTGGTCGTCGGTGTTGGAGATCAGTATGTTGAAAACCAGCCGCCGCCACAGCGCTTCCATGTCGGCTTGCGGCGCAGCACCGTCCTGGCGCAGCGCGTCAACAATTTCCAGATAGCTTCGGGTTTCTCTGTCTTTCGATCCGAGCATGCTCATCGCGGAGAGGAACGGGATACGCCGTTCGCCGTCGCGGTCGAAGCGTCGCAGGAGGAGTACGGACTTGCCGGCGATGTTTTCGACACGGGATTGGGGAACAGGGATGCCAGATTTCTGCGCGAGGGACAGTGCGACCGCCTCCCAGACCACCGTGTTGATTTCATCGTCCTTGCGTGGGAATTTCGCGATGGCGAGATGGCCGTCCTTTTCCCTGACTGAAGCCTTGGGCCTCGCGCCACCAAGAGAAGAGCCAGGCGCGAACAGCATGCGCAGTTCCTCTTCGGTGTCTTTCTCTTCCATCACATGTTCGGCCGCGGAGAGCAGTTTCGGGAGCTCGATCAACGGGGGGATGCGCTTGACGCCCTCCTCCCGCAGGAAGGGCCCGCCTTCTTTTTCCGCAAAGCGCAGCGCACCCTGACGAGCCTCGTCGTCCACCAGCAGCAGGAAGTCGATTTCCTGGAGCGTGCGCGGCACCCCGCCCTCGCGCTGCGCGCGCCGGCGTTCCATGCGGCGCATGAGCGCCCGCCCCCAACGGTCGGGCGCGGAGTCGCCGATGGCGCCGAACATGGGCGTCTCTGCCGCAGTGTGAAACGGGCCCGGTCCAACCTGCAGGGCTGGCTCCAGAGAGAATCGCGCGGGATTTTCCAGCCATGTCTTGTCGTATTCGAAGGTGGCGCTTTCCTTGTTCTTGCGCGTACGGGCCCACAGACGACCCATCAGGTGCGGGACGCCGTCGAGATCCACGTATACGAGAGCCTCTCTGTCCATCACTTGTCTTTCGTGCGTTTCGGCCTGCGCGCCTCGCGAATGCGCTGCGGCAGGTTTTCTTCTTCGAGCTGCAGGCCCACGGGATCGTTCTTTGGCGCGGCGAGATCGCCCAGCCGGTCCGCCATGCCCAGCACAAAAAGGACCGTGGCGTATATCCCGATCGCGACGCCGGGATCGCCCTTTTCAATCTTGACGAGGGTCGTGCGGCTGATCGAGGCGCGTTGCGCCGCGATGGCCACCGGGATGCGCCGCCGCCGCCGGGCGTCACGGATATCGCGCCCGAGCTTGCGCAGGGCATGCCTTACCGGGAGCGGCATTACGACGGATGATCGACTGGTCCTCATATGTAATGTCCACAATAATGGTCGTTAAAAGCTTTAATGTACATTATTATGAACGTTATGTCAATCTGGAGATCCGGGGCACTCGCCCATCCTTACCGCAAATCGCAGCCCGTCGGGGTCGCCCACATACCGCCTTTCAGCAGACGGTCGCCGACAAGCCGGCGACGCTGACGCGACGATCGATGGGATGCTGGGACGGATGAAAGAAGCCATTGTTGGAATCACGTCGCCCAAAGGGGTTCGACTATGGAGCCGGATAGAGTCGTTTACGTGAGCGTTGCCAGCAAGTCTCTCCGCCGTATCATGCGACGCTCATTGGCCGAAAGTTAGAACTCATGATTACTCGCGAAACATCGCGTTTGCGTTCACGACGCCTCTTTTCCGGGATGCCGACCCCAATTCCCGCTCGAACTATCCGTGCGCTGCTCGCAAACGTCTGAGCATTGTCCTCGCCTCATCACGGCCAAGCTCGCTCACATCGTGGGGATTGCCCTGGAACACCGCCTTGAGATGCTTGATCGCCTTTGTCGTATTCTCGCGCTCATGAAGCCAGATCTTTGCAAGCGCAAGGTGGGCTTCATTGTCGCCTGCCTCCACTGAATGCTGGAACCATCGGTAAGCCTCGCCAACGTCTCCGCGCTTCCGATAATGCATAGCCAAATTGAAAGCAGCGCCACTGTCTCCTTGCTTGTAAGCCTGCTTGTACCAGTAAATAGCGCGTGTCTGATCGATCGAAATGCCCTTTCGACCATCGGAAAAATAGTTCCCGAGAAGGATCTGGCAGCTCGTATCGCCAGCCTTTGCCCCTTTCAATAGCAACGGTAGGGCTTCGGCATATCGCCCGCGACCATCTAACAAGTCTGCCTCTATGTACAGGCGATCGCCAAGAGACAAAGCCTTCTGCTCTTTGAGCAAACGCTCTGTCTCCATACGCGCCGGTTCTGTGAGTTTATCCTTCGTGGCAGCTGCAAGCTTTAAATAACGGAGACCCGCAGCTCGGTCACCTGCATAGCGAAGGTGGATCTTAGCGAGTTCGATCAGTCCATCGTCATCGCCCGCGTTTATGGCACGCTCGAACCACTCCAGAGCCTTTAACCACTGTTTCGCGTCGCGAAAGAACATTCCAAGATTGAATGCAGCAGCCCAGGAGCCCTGTTTGTAGGCGCGCTTCCACCAGCGAAGCGCCTCATCCACATTTACCCTACCAGTAATCCCGTAGGCATAGTCATAACGACTGCAACCTGAGCTTCTTCATCACCGAGCTTCGCGGCGGCTAGCAACGACAAGAATGCCTTGGAACCAGCTCCCTTATCTGACTGGTCCTGTCCCCGTCGGCGCAGGCGTGCACGGTCGCGGCCTTGCGCAGGATTCCGAGATACTGTTGTTCCTGAGCCCGCAGGTTGAGCAGGCGTGCTTCCTGGTCGACATATTGTTTGGTCACGTCTTGGGCATCGATGCTTTCGCTTTCAACGCGCAAGCTCAGCTTTCGGATCTGGGCGCGGACTTCTTCGAACTTGTCTGTAGGCACGCGAATACTGAGCAAGGCGCTGGTCGCGTCCGCGCCGCCATTAACGTTAGAGGTCACGAGGAATCCTCCTGCACCTTGCGCGATCTGTACGATTTTCTCGGCAGTTTCGGCCGGAGTTTTGACGATGAGGCCAAGGGACTCCGTCCGGATTAGCTTACGGTCCTCCGACGAGCTTTCCTCCCCATCGTTGCGTCCTCCTGAAAATGTCATGAGAGCGGCGGGTGCGACGACGGCACGGTCCACGGGAACGCCTCCGACAATGCCTTTTTGAAGGTAGGCTTCGGATCTGAGGTGCGGAAGAATTGAGGTCTGTCGCCAAAGCGATATTGGCTCCCAAACCACACTGCCGCTGACGGCGGCAAGGCCGGTCGCCTTCTCCGAGGCAATGCCTCGCGCCTGGTCACGGGGTTGAATGACTCCTAGGTAGAGTGCGATTACTCCGGCCGTAATAAGGCAGCCTGTTTTCAGAGCCGTTCTGCTCTTGGTGTAGAACACTCCCCAGCGGATGACCATTAGGCCTCCTATATACAGGAATAGACACGGGCGGCGATGTCGTTGTTCCCGCAGAACTCTTGATGGCCGGGTTGTGAGCGCTATGCCCTAATTTCGCCAGTTGGTAAAAATGTTCGCCCACGAACCATCCGTGCCAGCAGCGAGGAGCTACTGCTTTTCGGTTGGGGTCGTACTTTTGGTAGAAGCGCGAAAACCAGAAAATTCATCGGAGCGGTAGAGTGTGCAGCGATTAGTCTCCGGGCGGCCAGGAAAACCCGAGCACATCAAGAGCAGCGAAACATCTTTTTTTGTCTCCACCGTGTCTGATCCCTTATGTCCGGGCTCGAACAGCCACTTTGACAACTGGCTGGATATGTCATTGCTCATTCGCTTACTGGGCGGATAATCCACCGAGACATTCGCTACTGTTCCATCCCGACGAACTGTGATCGATGCATGTACCTGCTGCATCGAAGGCGGCCCCGCCTTGTCCGGGACTATTCCCTCGACGTGGCACTCCACACAACCATCCGCAAAATACTCATTGTGGGCATTGAGGTGGATCATTCCGTCGGGTGGTTCAGGTCGGTCAGCGGGTTTGTCGGTAACGGTGGCGCGTCCGCATTTCAGAGTGCTGTGACTAACCGTGCATCCCATGCTCTCGGCAATTGCCCACTTCTTGCCCAGCGAGCCGTCCTGCGGGAGGGCCCAAAACTGTTCGCGTTCACCATAAAGGACCTCTACTGCACCGTCCCACATATAACATCCCTGAGAATTGCACGAGTCGAATTCCTTCGGCCCCGCGATCCCATGCGTCCAGGTCTCACCGTCTTTAGAATGAAGTGTTAGAGGCACGCCATAACCACCACCTTTTTCACGATGGACTAACTCGTGGCCGAATGCCCAATACTCAGCTTGATGAACAAAAACCATCCGAGGCAGTGCTCGGTTAGTGGCATTATTTTGCGGCCGCACGACCTTCCACGACTTTCCGCCGTCTTTTGTAACTAAAAAGGCATCCTCGACTTCGGGCTGGCGTCGGAGCATGAGGAAATGAGAGCTGTCGAGTGCCGCGATGGAGAGTGTTTGACCGAATGGTCGCAGTTCCTCCGAATTAACGGCAGCTATGTCTTCCCAGTGTTCGCCCCCATCATGAGTGATTTTGACAGTTCCCTCAATGGGGACCGCTTGGTCAGACGATGAAACTCTAGAACTAGGCTGTCCTTCGCCAATGACAGCTATGCCATTGACAGCGTCCGCGAACGAGAAGGCGCGGACAGCACCGGGCGCGACGTGGCTCTTCCAGGTTTGACCGCCGTCATCGGTAGAGAGCAGAAGGCCGCCTGTGCCCGCAGCGTGGCCAACCTTCTCATTGACAAAAGAAATGTCCAACAACACTTCGCCGTCGGGGTTTTGATGTTTTGTTTCCCATGTTGCCCCGCCATTCTTGGAGCTTAGGATCATCTCGTCCACTCCGCATACCCAGATTGTTGCTCCCTGCGCTGTAATGCTCACGGGGCGAAAAGGCGAGGCAACAAGATTCCAATTGTTGGCGACGGTAGGGGGCTGATTCCGTGCGAAACACGGAACACAAAGCCAGAAGAGAGTAGATACGCATAGCAGGTGGAATGGCAATCTCATTTTTGCTCCACTTGTTTCTTTGGCGCTGGTCTATGAATGCTACCAATGACTACCATTCCTTGGCTACAAGCCGAACGGAAGGGTCAGTTTGCGAAAAGCGCCATTTCACCAACTACCGAAAAAGAAAGCGCGGGAGCAGCTTAAAAGCCCAAATCACGGCGAGGAGAGTCAAAACATCAAGGATTTTTCTTCTTCATTTTCCCCTCCCACCGCCGCAGGAGTCTGGGAAAGACTACAACCACTGGACATAACCAGCTATCACAAAAAGAAACCACGTAGCCGTCATTTCGGCTCCACTGGATGCAGGCAGTGCGAGGCCGATGAGTCCGGCTTCCCGCACCACTTTTGTTCGTCTTTTTCCTTTTCTTTGTGTACAGTTTTGCGTATGCGTTGGCAATCGTGGATCCCGGTGTTTGCAGCGATGACGGTATGGCCAGCACTCGGTCATGCCGAAAACCTATCCAAAGAAGTCAAGAAGGCCGTTGAGCATAGCACGCTCGACCAGTCCGGAACAAAGGCATTCCATCTGAGAGCGACAGTGGCACCAAGCTTTGAGCGAGATAAGGAATCTGGCCGCACGGGCGAGGTTGAAATCTGGTGGGCATCCCCGACTCAATGGAAGAGGGAGGTGCGATCACCGGAGTTTCATCAGATCGAAATCGTGGATGGCGCTCACGACTGGCAGAAGAATGAGGGCGATTATTTTCCGGAATGGTTGGAAGAAACGGCTGTCGAACTCATCAAGCCGGTGCCGCCGCTCGACCAGGTTCTCGAACATGCAAAGGCGGCGGAAGTAAGACGAATCGGGCCCATGACCAACCTGAACTGGACCACTCCTAGCGGGACTGCAGAAACCCACAATATTTTGCGATCCTGGGTTGCTTTGCAGAACAGCACAGGGCTGCTGCTTTATGCAGGCGGCTTGGGATGGGGTGGCGAGTTTAAGGACTATGCGGATTTTCACGGGAGAATGGTCGCTCGGACAGTAAACGTGGGAACACCTCAGGTGACGGCCAAGATAACAACGCTTGAAGACCTAGGAGAAATTCCGGCGGGATTCTTCGATACGGCGGCAAAGGGCGGCGACACACCATTGCAGACAGTGTTGATGGACGAAGTATCGCTACGGAAGAATTTATTGCCGATGGAGCCCGTGTCGTGGCCGCCACTTCAGGACGGGCCCCTCGAAGGAAATGTGACAACTCAAGTAATCGTTGATCGTGAGGGAAAGGTAAGGGACATCGGGACGCTGGTTTCCGAGAACTCGGGTGTAAATGACGCGGGAAGGCGCGCGGTATTGGCCTTGCGGTTTAAGCCGTTCCTTGTGGATGGGATACCTGTTCAAGTGATGTCCCAGCTGACGGTCCCGTTTAAGACCGTGCGGCCCTCAGGAACAGAAACTTTTGACAGTGCCCGGACGTACTTCGAGCACGGGAGGCACGTAGGTTTTCCAGCGTTTGGAAGCGGTACGGCTTACGTACTTCGCGCGGAGTTCGAAGCGAAAGGCCGAGACGGCGCCGTCGCCAAAGGACAGTACGAAGACACTTGGCTGAGCGATTCGCAATGGCGTCGCGAGGTGTGGTTCGGGAAGAGCCGGTATGTGCGGTCGAGGAACGGGGACGAGGCTTACCAGTCTGCAGACGGTGACGGTGCGGGATTGCTTCGGCTTGTCATGAGGATAATGGAACCAATTCCCGCAGTTGATACATTTGTGGAGTCAGATTGGAGGATCAGACGCGACACAGTCAACGGCGTTCGCACGGTGCGAGTGCTCGCTGGATACGAAAGCCCGGAGGGGAAGCTAGATCCGGAGCAAGCGCGTGGTTATTGGTTCGACGACACTGGGTTGTTAGTCAAGACGTACTTCGATGGAATTGAGACGCAGCGGTTAGAGTTCGAAGACTTTGCAGGGGTCAAGACAGCCCGTCACATCGACGTTTTAAAAGACGGGAAGCTCGCAATTAGAATCCACGTCACAGATGTGACGCCGGCTGGAACGATACCGGCGAAGACTTTCGAAGTCAAAGGCCACGAATGGACACGAGCGTTTACAGCCGAAGTTAGATAGTGGCAGCTCCCATGAAACCCCAACCCTGAGCGCCTGCTCGTAGTCGGTGAAAAATTGCCATCACCCTCCCTGGCGGCGTCATAAGCGAGACGCCGATTAATTCCGTACGACTCAATCAATCAGTTGTCCAGAGCGGCTTGAGTGAGCCCGAAAGGTGTGCCATAAGTGTGCCGTGCGCTTCGATCCCATGTGCGCTAAAGCGCTTCTTTTCAATACCAGAGCCGATTGCTTCCGTGCGGGCTTGATTGTCGGTAAGTTATTGAATCGCAACGGCCGTAAGACGCGGAAGACCCTATCAGACTCGCCTACTCTTAATCAGTAGGTTGTAGGTTCGATTCCTACCGCGCTCACCATATTAACCCTCACGGCTAGTGGTGGCAGTTCCACAGATTTGAATTGTGGATTGGGGACGCGGCTGAAATCCGGACGAAGCGAATGCGAAAACAGCAGATGGATTGCCAAGATGCGCAGTTGTTGCTGAAGCTCCTCTCCTAGACTTCCGGGAAGATCCCAAGATGGAAGCGGTTGTGGAAACCCCAAGTCTCGAAGACCGCGAGACCTGCGGCACCCAGCCCCCTCTATTTTGGTCCGTCATGTGGCGTTTTCAACTACGACACGCGACGCGGCTGATCCGGTTGTGGTGCCCTCGGTTTGAGTTCTGGTGCGACCGGGCGCTGAGGCAAAAGGGCGGGGCGAGAAATACCGGAATTCGCCTGCCTCGCCGCCTTGCGTTCTCGTGTCTTGTTCGGCGCGGTTCGTTGGTGCGGTCCTCGAAGAGGACGTTCTCGTAGTTCTTTCGCAGCGCCATGATGCGATAGTCGAACTCCGTGAGCAGTCTGGCGACAAAGACAGTCGCTCGCGCTTACAAACATGCCGGTAATCTGAATCAAGCCATAGTCTGGTATGAAAAGCTTTCTAATCCTCTTGGCTCGCTGGCATTCTGGGAGCCGCAACAATGGTTGGCGTTCGCGCGTTACCAATTGGCGGTGGACTATCAACAGAGCGGGCAGACTGCGAAGGCACGCCAGACGCTCGCGACACTGCTGGATCTGTGGAAAGACGCGGATCAAATCTTCCGCTGCGAAACTTCCTGAGTCTGGCAGCTGCCACCAACCGAGCATCCGCCTGCAATGCGCACCTGCAACCCGCCTTACAGACCTGAAGTCTGGTAGCGCAAAACCGTCAAAGCCAGCCGGTATTCGTATCCAGCCTGCGCATTTCCGATTTCGGCCTCGGTCTGCTGTAACTGTGCCTGGCTCAGCTCTACAATCGAGCTAAGGCCTAGCTTGTATCGAGTCTGGGCCAGATCGAGCGCCTGGTTCGCCTGGGCCAGCAATTGCTCACTCACACTCACGCGGTCGAATGCCGTGCTTGCAGCCAGCCAGCTTGTGCGGACATCCCGCGAGATCCGATTTCGAAGATCGCTCAGAAGTTGCCGGGCGGCCTGGGCATGCAAGTCGGCTTCGTGCGACTTTGCGGAGTAGAGGAATCCATTGAAAACGGGAATCTCCACATTTACTCCCGCG
Organism: uncultured Acidobacteriaceae bacterium; assembly: GCA_963755765.1. Taxonomy (GTDB): domain Bacteria; phylum Acidobacteriota; class Terriglobia; order Terriglobales; family Acidobacteriaceae; genus Acidiflorens. The sequence continues at coordinate 312,061 of CAVWKZ010000011.1, read as the reverse complement.
GCTGCGTAAGGCCCATATACGCGATCATCTCGTACTGGAGAATCTCCGACAGCTCCGAGCGCACTGATCGTCGGATACGACTGGTCATGCGCCGCTCTATGCAGTTTCTCGGCGGACTCTGACTGAAACTCCAGTGCAAGAATCTCGGGACGCTTGGCAAGAGCACCGGCGATCAACGGGTCAACGTCGGCCGGCGGTGGCGCCAGCGCCTCGGTATCGTTCACTAGTTCGAACGCCTCGAGAGTGGGATATCCCAAAATCGCCGAAAGCGCGGCTGCGGATGCTTTGTCGTTGTTCAGCGCGTCCAGGTAGAGAAGCTTTGCTTGTGCCAGATTTACGTTCGCAAAACTCAAGTCCAGGTCCGACTTTAATTTGCTTCGGGTGAGAGCGGAAACCTGGTCAGATAACAGCTGCCGCGAGGCCACGGTCTGCTCTGCTACTAGCAGCACAGCATGGGTCTGCAGCTCATTGTAAAAAGCCTCGTCCACGGCCAGCAACACGTCTTGCGTCGCAGCGGCTGAAGTTTGAGCGTCCGCCCTTGCCTGAAGACGGGCGCCGGCTACCAGGTTCGTGGTGTGCCCAAAATCGGTGATGAGTTGGCTCACTGTGGCGCCGCCGGCAGCCCGCGTGTAGACGATTGGATTGTTCAATCCCCCGGCGGTGAGGCGACTGTTATTTCGAGCATCAACCGCCGTCAGGTTGGCATAGGCCTGCGGCCATAGACTCGACCTCACCTCCCGCGTCACCTGCTCCGAAGCCAATGCACTGAGCCGCGCTACAGAAATCGATGGATTGTTCTTGAGCGCGAGCGCCTCCGCGTCTTTTAGCGTGAGCCTCACTACATTCGGGCCCGGCCCAGTCTGCATGACCGGCGTCGATTGTGCCAGACACTGGATTTCAAGCCATTGGGTCGAAAACGTGATAACGCCAAGTAGAAGCGCTAGCCTCGGAGTCATACCGGCTGTTCCTCCTCTTTCGAATTCTTCTGGTCATCATCTTTATCTTCGCCATGGATCAGCAGATAGACCGCGGGTACGAGGAAAACGGTGACGACCACCGAAAGCGCAAGGCCGCCGATGACCGCGCGCGCCAGAGGGGCGTATTGTTCGCTGCCAGTCTCTACCCCGAGCGCCATGGGCAGCATGCCCAACAAGGTTGCGAGCGAGGTCATGAGAATGGGGCGCATCCTGATCTTGCATGCCCGCACCAGCGCCTCCTGCAATGTAAAGTCCTCCTTGCGCAACTGACGCGCAAACTCGACGATCAGGATGCTGTTCGAAACGACGATTCCAGTCATCATGATCACGCCCATAAGAGACATGATGTTGAAGGTGCTGTGCGTGAGAAAAAGAACGAGCACTACACCCGCCAAGCCCGGAGGAATCGCGACCAGGATGATCAGCGGGTCGATGAAAGAAGTGAACTGCGCCATCAAAATCAGATAGACCAGCACGACGGCCAGCACAAGACCGATGGAAAATCGTTTGAACGATTCCTGCATGCCAACCACGGATCCAAGGATAGCGACCCGTGTGTTTTCCGGCAGTTTCAGATTATTGACGATGTCGTGGACTTCGCGATTGATTCTACCTAGGGCTTCTCCTGAGGGCATCACATAGATGTCGATAACGCGCTGTAGCTGATAATGGTCGACTTCGGTAGGAGTATTCATCGGCGTTATATCAGCCACGGACTGCAGGGGCGTGTAACTCTTGATGCCGGGAGCGTGCAACGGGATTTGCTTGAAATCCTCCATGCTCATGTTTTGGATCTGCTGATCGAAGTACTGCACGGTTAGCATGTAGTTATTGCCCGTCTTGGGATCGATCCAGTAACTCGGTTCAATCATTCCGTTGGAGGTCAGGGCGGTGATTACGTTGTCCACCACCTGTTTAGGGGTGAGTCCAATCAAACTGGCGCGCTCGCGATCGATATTCAGCTGCAATCCGGGATAGAGGAGATTCTGTGGGATCAGAACGCTGCTCACGCCCTTGCGGCCGCGAATCTGTTTGGCGATATCCGTCGCCACTTTATAAGCGCCGTCGAGATCGTTGCCTCGGACCTGGACATCGATGGGCGCTGGTAACCCCAGATTGATTACGGAATCGACTAGTCCTCCCGCTTGAAAATAAGTATTGAGTTCCGGCAAATCGTCGGACAGTTTGCGGCGAACGCGCTCCATGTATTCATAGCTGCCGATACTGTGGCCTTCTTTCAAGCTCACCAAGACAAACGCCGTATCCATGGCTGAGTTGCTGGTGTACATGGCGGAGAGGTCGGGAGTTATTCCGATATTGGAGACGATTATTCCCAGGTCGTGGGGGCCAATCTCTTGGCGAATATCGTTCTCGACGCGCGCGATGTATTGATTCGTGACCTCAAGCCGGGAACCGCTCGGCGCCTTGACGTTGATCACGAATTGGCCCGGGTCAGTGCGTGGAAAGTATGCTGTCCCCACGAATGGAAAAACAACCGCCAGAACCAGGACGATGCCCCCGGCAATCCATCCTACCGTTTTTCCCGGTCGGACTAGAGCGCGAGTCACATGGCGCTCGTAACGATCCAGGAGCTTCTCGAACAGCTCATTGAAGCGGCCAAGCAACCTCATGTAGACGGATCGTGGGGCGGACTTGTTCTCGGATTCACGTTCAATTTCCTCCTCCGCGTCGGGGAGGTGAAGAAAGTGCGCGCAATAGAGCGGTACAACCGTCATGGCGAAGATGTAGGAGGCGAAGATGGAAAGGACTACGCCCAGAGCGAGATCGATGAACAGGTAGCGGCTGACGCCATAGAAAAGCGTTACCGGAAAAAATACGATGGCAGTAGTGGACGTTGCTGCGAGCACTGCGAGCGAGACTTCCGTCCCTCCTTTTTCCGCGGCGATTCTTGGAGATTCGCCGATTTCCATGTAACGAAAAATGTTTTCGAGCACGACTACCGAGTCGTCAATCAGCCGGGAAAAGGCGAGCGCCAATCCGCTCAAGAGCATGACATTGATCGATCCGCCCAGGGCATTCATGAGCAAAAAGCACACTAAGGCGGAAAGAGGAATCGACAGGAGCACTGCGACCGTGGCTCGGGGGCTGCCCAGAAAAATGAGAATCATGATGCCCGTCAGCAGAAGCCCGATTCCGCCTTCCTTCATTACGTTCTTGATGGCGCTCTTTACAAAGATGGACTGGTCAAAGACAACCGCCGTCTTGAGCGATTTCGGAATGTCCAATAGATCCTTGATCGCCGCCTTCACTCCATTCACAATCGTGATCGTATTGCTGTCGCCGCCTTGCTTTAGCACGGGGATGTAAACAGACTGCTGTCCGTCGATACGGACGATGTTGGTCTGAATCGCGCCGGAATCCTTGGCCTCGCCTACATCGGCGACCATCACCGACGCGCCGCCGACGGTCTTCAACGGTATGCGATTGATTTCCTCCACGTCCGGCAGTTGCGCATTGGCGTAGATGTTGTAGTCTCTGGGGCCGATGCGAACGTCACCCGCGGGAAGAATCAGGTTGGAATCGTTAACCGCCTTTACTACGTCCATCAAACTAAGCTGATGTGCCTCCAGTTTGAGCGGGTCCACATAAACCATGATTTGGCGATAGCGTCCGCCAAAGGGCTGAGGCACAGAAGCGCCGGGAACGTTTGCGATCTGGTTTCGAACCTGGAATTGCGCCAGATCTTTGAGCCGAGTCTCATCCAGGCCCTCCCCTTTCAGGGTTACCAAACAAACGGGAAGACTTGAGGCATCGAACTTGAGCACCACGGGCGGCAAAGTACCGGGCGGCAACCGCCGAAGATCGGCCATTGCCAGGTTCGCAATATTGCTGAGAGCGGCGTTGGCGTCGGTGCCGGGCTTGAAGTAGATCTTGATCAGGCTCACGCCCGTCAGAGAGCGGGACTCGATGTGGTCGATATCACTGCCCAGCGTAAAAAAACGCTCGAACGTATCGGTAATGTCGGCCTCGACTTGCTCCGGCGGCATCCCGGAGTAAAAGGTCGCGACTACCACCACTGGGATCTTTATCTGCGGGAACAGATCCACCGGCATCCTTACGACGGTCGTCACGCCAACTACGGCTATTACCAGGCAAAGCATGATCACAAAGAAGGGGTAGTTCAGAGCGAACCTCGGCATTACTTCCGCTCTCCCGTCTGGCCCTCGCTCGCGTTGGACCCTGACTCCAGCTTGGGCTTTACCACTTCGCCGATCGCGTAATCGGACTGGCCGGCGCTGATCACGCGCTCTTCTTCCGAGAGACCGTGAACGATCTCCACGGTGTCGGAGGTTTGCTCTCCTAACTCAACGTCCCGCTTCTGAACGCGATTCTGATCGTCCACGATCAGCACGTAGTGACCATGTTCATTGCCTTCCTGAACCACGGCCTGGACGGGAACCGTGAGCGCGTCCTTTTTCCCCTGCAAGGCCAGCTTCACCTCGGCGTACATGCCCGCCGTCAGAGTGTCTTGCGGATTCTCCACGTCAATCTCAGTGTGCATGGTTCGCGTATCGTCATTGAGTGCGTCAGCGAAGCGGGACACGCGGCCCTGGAAGTCGCGATTCAGATCGAGAACATGCACTTGCACTATGCTGCCCAAATGGATCATCGGCACCGCGGATTCGGGAACGGGAATCACCAACCTGAACAGGGACCACTCCGCTAGTTGCACTACGGGCTGGGATTGGGTCTCCGATGAAGTTCCGGCCGAGATCAGAGCACCAGTATCGACGTACCGTTTGGTAACCACACCTGCGAAGGGAGATGTGATGTGCGAATAAGCCTGCAGGGCCGACAGGCGTTCGAGCGCGGCTTGCGCCATCCCCAACTGGTTCTGCGATTCAGCCAGAGCGGCGCGAGTGCTACGGATCTGGGCGTCGCTCTCTTGATCTTTTGCCAGCGAATCGTCCAGTTCCTGTTCAGCGACCAAACCCGGACGCTCTTCCGACGCCTGCTTCAGCCGAGTGTATGCGGCGTGGTAGGCCTGGTGCGTCGACTCGGCTCGTTCGATTTCACTTTGGGCGCGGCGAATCGTATCTTGACTGCGCCGGATGTCCGCCTGCGCGCCCAGCACCTGCGCATTCAGTTCGGGAACTTCTAAAACAGCAAGCTCCTGGCCCGCCTTGACCTTGTCGCCAACATCCACAAAGATGCGGCGGACGTAGCCCGCCACCTTGGCATGAACATCAACCTGCTGGAACGGGCGGAACTCACCGGTGAGAGTAATGACGTTTTCGAGTGGGCCACGGGCGACGGCCACTACCGGAGCGATTCGTTGCGCCGGTTCATCGACCTTCTTGGCATTCGCATCACCAAGCGAATGCACGAACAGCACGATCGCTATCACTGCGGCAAATGCTACAACCGCCCCAATCAATATGTGTCTGCGTTGCAAGGTCATGTCTTCGCTCGAAATCAGCTTCTACGTGTGGCAAGAAAATCCTTCACCCCCGCGAAAGGAGAGGACCAAACGCCGGGGTAAGGTTCGTACCCGCTGCGTTTAGTAGCGGAACGAAAGTGAACACCATCACACCCACCACATGCAGGGCCAGTTCGCGACCCTTGGCTGCGGGATATTATCTCCGTCCGGCTCGCATTTCTGTTTAAGGGAAGCCACGTCGCCTTAATCTAACGACTGAGTCAAAGTTCAGTTGGCTAGCTCGCTCTTGGCAACGGAGGAAAATCAGCAGGCGGGAGGTGGCCGATTGTAGAGATTCTCTTCGACAAGGAAAGTTGGAAGAGGTCGCGCGGCCGGGGCCACACGGGAGTAGAACGTGGGGGCCTGCGCCACCGCAATCTTAGGTGCAGAAGCAGCCCAACGAACCGCATCGCGATCCATGTGCTGCCGCATAGCCAGCGGCGAGTTGGAGTGAACCGCTATAGACTGGGAAGTTGTACCGCGGAAAGTTCGTGTCGCCAGCGAAAGTACGAGAGAAAAGACGACAACGCTGACGAACGCCAAGCGCCACCATGATACGGAACGAACCGCAATGTCTCTTCTTTCCGCTTTCCCCACGACCACCCCGCTATGATTATACAGACCACGCATCTGAAAGCAATGTTACCGGGAACATGGTACCGATCCAATTCCCTTGATCGTCGGCGCTGCAATACTACCTTAGCCCCGCGAGACTTCCCGAGGCTGATTCCCGCTTTGTCCAGCACTGCTTTCAAGGTAACTCCCTCAAAAGCTGTGCTTGTGACATATGCGCATCGAAGCCCTTTACAGCCAGGACTTGGTGATCCGGCGCCGACTCTTAATCGGTGGGTTGGAGGTTCGATTCCTACCGCGCTCACCACACCCTGACCTAGTCCGTCACCGACGGGTGCGACGCTATGTCTCCCGCCCACCCCGCGGGAGAACTACTCGTACCTGACAGCCCCTTTTGCCGTTGAGGTTGGACAACTCAATCGAGCCTCCATGCGCTTCAGCGATCTGGCGCGAGAGCGCCAACCCTATTCCGCTGCCCGACGGCTTGGTCGTATAGAACGGTACGAACGCGTTGCTCGGGTTCAGGAGTCCCGGTCCGTTATCGTTGATCGTTAAGACGACACTCTGATCTTCGACCTCCCAGTTCAATGTCACCTGTGGCTTTCGAAGCTCCGTCCCGTTTGGGGATGTCCGCGATACGTCGTTTCCGAGGCTTGGCTCAAAAGCCGCTTCGACCGCATTGCGCACAAGGTTAATAAGCATCTGCTCGATCTGGTCGGCATCCACTATCAGCGTCAAATTTGGGCCCCGAGAGATCGTTACCGCTAGACGGGTTTCGAGAAAAACAACCCGTTCTACGATCGGGAGTAGCGCGACTTTCTTGATGGCGGGCGGGGGCATTTGCGCCAGCTGCCGGTAGGCTTGGAGGAAACGGTTAAGGGACGCCGTGCGATCTTCGATGATGGCCAGACCCCGTTCAAAGTCTCGACGCTGGTCGGGATTGAGGTCGGTCTCGGCGAGACGGCTGCCCAGGCTTCCTGCGATCGATTTGATCGAGGCCAGCGAGTTGTTAAGTTCGTGCCCAAGTACTCGGATCAACTTCTGCCACGCGCTGCGCTCCTCCTCCCGCAGGGCTCGGCTGACGTCAGACAGTACAACCAGAGTGTGTGGCACACCTTTCTCTCGAAACTTGCTTTGCCGCACCAACCAGCGAGCGCTCGAACTGTTGCCCGGCAAAGCCACCAGTGCCTCACTCGTGCCGCTCAGGCAATCCGCCAGCCCAATCTCGTCCGCGGTGCGTCCCAGCAGGCGAACCGCAGCTTGTTGGAGCAGTTTTTCACCTGCGGGATTGACCAACTGAAGCACTCGATCGGGGTCGAATGCGAACAGCGGAGCATCGATTTCTTCGACAACACGGCGCAGGAGCGCAGTCGCCTCGATGGCGCGGATGCGCCGGTCCGCGAGCAAATCGGCCAACGCGTTGACTTCGAGCGAAAGCTCCCCTAGGGCATCGTCCGGATTAGCTCCTCGCGCTCGAAAGGAATAATCTTCTTCCCGAAGTGCTGCTACCACGTTTGCCAATGTCTGTAGGGGCCGCACTGTTTGCTCGTGCAGCGCCATCGCCAACAGCCACCAAACGAATACTTCCACGAATGAGAGGGCGAACTTCGATTCCGTGGACCAGGGCTGCAACCAGATAAGAATGCCGCTGACCACAATTCCAGGTAAAGCGACGAATACCGAATAGAGGCCGATGCGATGCTCGTAGAGAAGGCGAACTCGTTTACTAGGACCCTTCCGTGTTCTTGGCTTGCCGCTGCTCTGCGGACTAGAGGCCATACTTTTCCATGCGTCGATAAAGCGCACCCCGGCTTAGACCGAGCGCCTCGGAAGTCTGGCTTATGTTCCCCTGAAAGCGTTGCAACGCTTTTCGGATCAGCAGCGACTCCACCGCCTCCAGGCTGAGTTCGTCGAGATTCTGGGCTTGTGGACGTTGCAGATTCAGCCCGAGATCCGCTGGCTGAATCTCCCGTCCTCGGCACATCAGCACCGCGCGCTCCAGCGTGTGCTCAAGTTCTCGAACATTGCCTGGCCAGGGATACTGGGCCATGAGTTGCAGAGCGGGACCGTCGAACCCATCAATCTCGCGACGATAGCGGGACGCATAGCGCCGTAGAAAATGGATTGCCAGCGTCGGAATATCTTCGCGCCTCTCGCGTAGTGGCGGCACATGGATCTCAACCGTGTTGAGGCGAAAAAGCAGGTCTTCGCGAAACTGTCCCGAGGAGCACGCAGCTCGAAGATCGATATTTGTGGCCGAGACCAGGCGAACGTTGATCTTCCGCGAGCGCGAGGACCCCAGTCTCTCGATCTCGCCTGATTCCAGCACCCGCAGTAATTTTGCCTGTTGCCGGACGGGCACATTTCCGATTTCGTCGAGGAAGATCGTGCCACCGTCGGCCAGTTCAAAGCGCCCGATCCGGTCAGTTCGCGCGTCGGTGAAGGCTCCTTTCATGTGGCCGAAGAGTTCGCTCTCAAACAGTCCTTCCGCCAACGCACCCGTATTCACCGCCACTAGCGGGCGCGAGGCGCGTGCAGAAAGAGCATGCAGGGTTTGCGCTACCACTTCTTTACCACTGCCGTGTTCGCCTGTGATAAGGACATTCGCGTCGGAAGGACCGACTCGCGCGATGGTCTCAAGAACCGGCTGCATGGCAGCGGCCGACGCGATGAATTCCGGACGACCTTGAACCTGGAAAAGCCGGTTCTCCGCCGCCAGTCGCTCGGCGCGTTGCAGAGCGCGATGCAATTCGATCTGCGTCCGCAAAATGGCAAGCAGGCGCTCATTCTCCCACGGCTTTTGGATGAAGTCTCGAGCTCCCCGCCGCATCGCTTCAACCGCCAGTTCGACGTTCCCCCAGGCTGTCATGACGATGACCGGAAGGTTGCTGTCGAGCGCCACGATATCCGAAAGAAGATCCAATCCTTCGCGACCGGAGGTTGTGTCTCTCGTGTAGTTGAGATCGATCAGCAGTGCGTCATAAGAATCCGCCGCCAAAGCTGCCCTGACTTCCGCGGGAGAGTTGGCGCTCTCTACTCGATAGCCCCGCGGCTGAAGCAGGAGTTGGAGGGCTTCGAGGATATGCGGTTGATCGTCAGCCGCCAGGATGCGCGGTGCGCGACTCTCGTGAGGATGGGTAGGCTCGTTAGAAGGAACGAGCGAGCGGAGGTCTTGCGGCTTGGCCGAAATCGGCATGAGTTATGGAGACTGTGCGGTAACTTTTCCGCTGACCGCATCTTGGATCAGCACTCCATTATGTTCCAAAGTCGCGCCCGTCGCGCGATCAAGTTCTACTTTGGCCTTTTCATAGGTCGTCATCGCGTTAACCAAGTCCAATTCGGCGACGGAAAGGTCGCGCTGCGCCGTCATGGTCTGGTAAGTCGAGCCTGCTCCTAATTCTTGCTCCTTCTTTGTAATCTCGAACGTGCGTTCGGCTAGATCCCTCGCCTTCCGGGCTGACCCAACTCTGGCGTGCGATTGTTCCAACGCATACTGAGCGTTTCGCACCTCGATCCGAATCTGCTTTTTCAGTTGCTCCTTGCGCACGCCGGCTTGCCGGTACTCCAACTCGGAACGATACTGGTCAGCCTTGGCGACGCGATTGCGAAAGGGAATATTCAGGCTGAGTCCGACATAATAGTCCGGCGACGAATTGTTGAAAGCGTTTTGCCAGGAACCCGTCAAGTCGGTTGGCACGCTGGCGGTATTTCCGGGAGTCACCAATCCCGCGAGGCCAGTACCGCCGTAGAACCCTACAAGAGAGAGAGTCGGCAGAAGTGCATTTCGGGCTGCCTGGCGGCTGATCTGCCGGTTGGTCAGATCAACGTCGGTCTCCAGCAGTTCTGGCCGATTCTTCAACCCCTCGGCAATCAAATCCAGGATCGGCTCCGTAGTCTCCGAATCGGTATTGTCGCTCGTTTTCTGCATTCGGTCCGTAGGCACGACCGGCATTTCTTCCAGCGCAGGATCGTCGAGGCTCTTGGTGAGCGCATTCTTCATCAGCGATTCTTGTAGCTGGAGGTTCGTCCGGGCCACCGTCAAATCCTGGTCACGTCTGGAGACTTCGGCTTCGGCCTTCATCACGTCAATCTCCGGGATGCTTTCCAGTTGCAATTGCTTCCTCGCGTTCTCTAGCGTTTGATTCGCGAAGGCGAGAGACTGCTCGTTCACCCGTGCCTGCTCGTAGGCGCTGACGAGGTCCCAATAAATATTTTCGATCTGCGTGACCGTCGCGATCACCTGGTCTTTAAATGCGATATCGGAAATCTTCTTGTTGTTTTTGGCGATATGCAAGTAGCGCAGGTTCGGACCGAACCCAAATCCGGCCAGAAGTTGCTGTTGAATGCTGAAGCGATAGTAGGAATTCAACGCCGGAGAAAGAATGTTGTTAGGGCTGTTCGTAGTCTGGCGATTATTGTCGAACTCGAAAGAAACCGTGGTACCAGTGGGAAAGGCCTGCGTGTAGTTGGCGTTCACTTGCGTGGTATTCAGTTGTAACGACGGAATTCCATAGACTTGAAAATTCGACAGCGGAGACGTAAGGTGCTCAATCCCTGCGTTCACAGTGACTGAAGGATCGTACGATGCTACGGGAGTTCCAGTTCCCAAAGTAGATTGCACCAAGCCCGCGGCGCCCGCACCCGCGCCCCCCGCGCCGCCCGTCGTGCCACCCGCGCCCGCGCCCGGTGCTCCCGCGCCGAACCCTCCGATTCCGCCTCCAGGGGTTCCCTGCACCACGCCGGTATTGACGCCACGAAAGCTACCCCCGGCTCTGGTGCGAAGCAGATCCGTATCGGCGATGGGCAAGTTGTAGCGAGCGATGGCCAAGTCCAGGTTGTTCTCCAGCGCGAGGTCGATCGCATCCTTCAGAGACAGAAACAGCTTTCCGTCGCGAATCAGCCGATCCAGACGCGGCGAATTCGTCAGGACAGGCTCGGGCACACGATCGGCAGTGTATGGATTGAACGGATTGTGGGATCGCGGCATGTCCAGATCTACAGGTGTGCTGACTTGAGCGTGAGAGATGGCCGTCGAGAGTACGAGGATCGCCGCCATCAGCGGAATCTCAATGCACTTTTCACGAAAGTAAATCCTCATCGATTCACCGCCACATCACTCGGCTCCAGAGCAGGATTTGCCGTGTCGCCAACCAGCCAACCGTCACGCAACTGGATGGTGCGAGTCCCATATCCAGCATTCGTTTCCGAGTGCGTGACCTGCACGATCGTTGTCCCTTGCTGATTCAATTCCCGGAAGAGTTGCATGATCTCCCTCGCCTGGTCGGAATGCAGATTGCCGGTCGGCTCATCGGCGAGCAGCAACGCAGGTTTATGAATGACCGCGCGCGCGATTCCGACCAACTGCTGTTGTCCGCCAGAAAGCTGGCTGGGGTATAGATCTTTCTTGGCAACGATCTGGAAGCGATCGAGCGTGTCGGCGACGAGGGCCTGTCGCTGGTTGCGCGGAATGTCTTTGTAGGAGAGCGGCAGATCGATGTTCTCCTGCACCGTGAGATCGTCGAGCAGGTGATAACTCTGAAACACCATGCCGACGTTCTTCTTCGCGAGTTCAGCGCGTTCCTTTCTCTTCATCGTGTGTGCGGCTTGTTCGTGGAACCAGTACTCGCCCTGCCACTGGTCGTCGAGAAAGGCTAGGACATTTAGCAGCGAAGATTTCCCCGCACCCGACGGGCCCATCACCGTGATGAACTCACCTTGCTGAATTTCCAGGTTGACGCGCCGCAGAACCCACGTCTGGCCGGGACCTGCCTTGTAGCTGCGTTCGATGTTTTTCAGTTGGATCATTTCGTCCTCTTAAGACTTGTTTGTTCTATTCGTAGTGCAAAGCAATCATGGGATCGACCTTGGTGGCGCGGCGGGCAGGCAGATAGCTCGCCACCAGGGCCACCGAAATCAAGATCGCTGGCACCGCAACGAAAGTTAGCGGATCGCTGGGCCCCACCCCATAAAGCAGATTGGCCATGAGCCTGGTTAGTCCCAACGCGGATACCATCCCGACCGCGATGCCGATTGCCGCAAGCCTTCCAGCGCCGTTGAGGACAAGGCGCAAAATGTCGAGCCGCCGCGCGCCGAGGGCCATGCGGATACCGATCTCATGGGTTCGCTGGCCAACCACGTAGGAAATGACTCCGTAGATACCAACGCTTGCCAGCAGCAGCGCGAGGGTGGCAAACACGACCAGCAAAATCATGGAGAAGCGGCGTTCAGCGAGTGAACTGGCGATGACGTCGTCCATCGATTGCGGGCCAAAGATGACTATTTCGTTGCTGATTTGCTGAGTCGCGTGACGAATAGAGTCGAGCAGACTGGTCCCAGCCTGGGCAGAACGCACGAGCATGGCTGATCCCGAAGGTGACATGGAGACGAACGAGTCTGGCATCTGCATGCAAGGAATGTAGAACTGAGTCCGCAGTTTTTCCGTGTCATCCGTATCGAGTCCCCACTGTTTCACGTGAGCCACTACGCCGACGATCTGAGCTGAGCCGGCAAAATAGTTCGACAGGATGCGCTTGCCGATCGGGTCCTGGTGGGGGAAAAATTTACGCGCGAAGACATCGTCTACGACCATGACTCGCGGCGAATGCTCGTTGTCCTGATCGGTGAAAAAACGTCCCCGCTGAAGCCGGATGCCCATGGTCTTCAGATAGCCAGGTTCGACGATGTAGTCGATGGCCCAATTCATATCGTTCTCATTCGCAGGTTTGGGCTGATCTTCAAACCAAAAGGTTTGTTCATCATCGCCACCCATGGGGATGGCGCCCCAGGCTTGTGAAACCGCTTCCACACCGGGAATCGACGCCACCTTGTTGTTAAGCTCACGAAAAGCAGCGCGAATAGCGTCGGGAGATGCGGTCATCATTGTGGGCGGAAGGGAAAGGCCTACGGTCAATACATTTCTAGGATTGAAGCCGGGATCGACATTCCACAGCCGGGTCAAGCTGCGGATCATCAGACCCGCTCCCGTCAGCAGAACGAGCGCCATGGCCATTTCAACTACGACAAAAATTCCTTGAACGCGATGCCTGGTCCCGCTCGCGCCCCGGCCGCTTTCTTTGAGAGTATCCTGCAGGTTCGCCGGAGACATCTTGAGGGCGGGCGCGAGGCCAAACAACACTCCCGCGAGAAGTGAAATTGCCAGTGTGAAGAGCAACACGCGAGTATCGAGGCCGATTTCTTCCGCGCGCGGCAATGCGGTCGGAAGGACGCCTAACGCAGCTCGCGTTCCCCACGCAGCCAGCAGCAAGCCGAGAGCGCCGCCGGCGAGCGCCAGCACTACGCTTTCGGTTAGCAATTGCCGGAGCACGCGGCTTTGGCTCGCACCCAAGGCGGCACGAATTGCGAATTCGCGAGTGCGGCCGGTCGAGCGCGCCAGGAGAAGGTTTGCCACGTTGACGCACGCGATCAGGAGCACGAAGCCGACACTCGCGAGCAGCACGAGCAATAGGGGCCGGACTCCGCCTACGACCCATCGCTTGAGTGGAATCAGTTTCGCACTGATGCCTTGGTTGGCATCGGGGAAGGCCGCTGCCAGGTTGTTGGTGACTGCTCTCATGTCGGCCGTGGCCTGCTCGAGCGTTATGCCTGGTTTGAGCCGGCCAACGCCGTGAAATCCTAAGCCCGCACTGCGCGTGTTCAGCAGGTTGTTTTTCCACTGGCCCACGGGGACAAAGACCTCGGGCCGCGTGGCCAAGTTGCCCATAGGGAAGTAAAAACTTGCCGGAATCACACCGATGATGGTGTAACCCCTGCCATCCAGGGTCATGCCTTTGCCGACTATGTCGGGTGCCGACGTGAACTTCCGCTGCCACAGGCCTTGATCGATCATTGCGACCGGGTCGGCGCCAATCTCGTCTTCTCCTGGCGCGAATGTGCGACCGATCAAAGGCTTTACATCCAAGAGCGAAAAGAAATCCGACGACACGAACTCGCCGCTCAATTGGATGGCCTCGCCAACACCGGTGAGACTGAAGGCGTAACCACGAGAAATGGCCATCGCGGAGAAGGTGTGATTGTCTTTCCGCCAGTCGCGAAAATTCGGAAAGGAGATCGAACCGGTCTCAAAATTGGGCTTGCTCTCGTGGAGAGTCACGAGTTGCTCGGGTTGTGGATACGGCAAAGGATTGAGGAGCACGCCGTTCACCACCGAGAATAGCGCCGTATTCGCGCCCACTCCGAGAGTGATAGTGATGACCACGACGACGGTGAGCCCAGGTGTTTTTACAAACTGGCGCATGGCGTAATGCAGGTCCTGTAGAAATCCATTCATGATCCGAATCTCCTACTCGTAGCGCAGCGCCTTCATTGGCTCTACCCGGGCCGCGCGCCGAGCCGGCAACATGGCCGATGCAAGTGCGACCAAAGTGACCAGCAGAGTCATCAGGCACAGCGTCAGCGGGTCGCTGCTGGAAATACCGAACAACTGGCTGCGCACGGCGCGCAGCAGCAGCAACGATAAAGGCAGCGTAACCGTAATGCTGATGCCCGCTAGCCACAACACTTCGAACAACACCATCCTGACCACCGACGTGCGGGTCGCTCCGAGCGCCATGCGAATGCCGATCTCGCTTGTCCTCTGAGCCGTTGAATATGCCAGAACTCCGTATAGACCCACGGCAGCCATGAGGGCGGCGAGCACTCCAAACCCGGAGGCAAGCAACGCGATCACGCGTTCGGCGATCAGGTTATTGTCGATCTGCTCGTCCATGGTCCGGAAAGTGTCCAGCACCAGGTTGGAGTCCAGCGTTTGCATGGCGCGGCGAATGGTACTTTCCGCGCTCTCGGGCTGCTGCCAGGTGCGGACATAGAACGTCATCGCGTGCGGGTCTGGCGACTGGAAATAAGGCCGGAACATGGTGCGCGCGACCTCCTCTCGGAGCCCGGTATGCTTCGCGTCTTTCACCACGCCGACGATGGCAATGTCGGTCTTTACTCCTTTGCCGCCGCCGTCGCCGAGGTAATGCCCAAGCGCCTGCTGCGGATCTGCGAAGAAGTGGCGCGCGAAGCTTTCATTGACCACGGCCACGCTTTGCGAGCCCACTTGGTCCTGATCGTTGAATACGCGGCCCGCCAACAAAGGCATCTGCAGGGTTGAGAAGTAGTCCGCGCTCACGTTCGGCTGTTCGACTTGCATGTCTTCCAGCGGTTTTTCGGCATACCCGGCGACGGTGATGTTTCCAGTTTCGTTGTCATTCGCTAACTCGGGATCGTTGGTCGCAGCGACGGAGCGAACACCCGGCAAGCCTCTCAATGTTTCGAAGGCTGTTTGGTAGAGTGCAAAAGTGCGTGCGGGTTCATAGCCCGCCATCCTGGGGTCGATCCGGAATGTCAGCAGATGATCGGTGACAAATCCGGCATCGATCGATTTGAGATTGTGCAGGGTGCGCACGAACAGGCCCGCGCCAACCAGCAACATCAGACTTAGTCCGATCTGCAGTGCTACCGAAACTCGACGGAAGCGAAGCGAGCTGCTTCTGGCGGTCATGCCTTGTTGTTTCAGGGAAGGCGCCAGGTCGGGACGCCAGAACTGTGCCGCTGGAGCGAGACTGAAAAGAAGAGTTGCCAGCAGGGCCAGCGCGCAATTGAAGAGCATGATGCGCAGATCGGGTTTCGAGGTAAAAGGAAGATCGCCCGTCCCCCCGCTCCAAATCATGTGGATGAGCAGGGCTGAGACGCGGGGAGCCAGCAGCATGCCCAACAATCCTCCGCCAAAGCCGAGAAGCAATCCCTCCACGAGTAGCTGTTGTATGACCCGTTTGCGTTTTGCGCCGAGCGCGTAACGCACCGACATTTCGCGGACTCGCCCAGCCGCACGCACCAGCAGGAGGCTCCCGACGTTGGCGCATGCCATGAGAGCCACCAGTCCAACCATCCCCATTACAATCAGCAGCGGCATTCGGACGTCGCTGCGGAGCGGCGAGAAACCCCTGGCGCCGTCGAGCAGGAACAAATGCGACTGGGTCAGGAAGCGGTCGCGGAAATTTTCGGAGGTGCTTTTGATCTCTTTCAGTTCATCGGAGCGGATCGAATACCAGAGTGGGCCGATAGCGACCTCTGCCTGTTCGCGGCTGATTCCTGGTTTCAGCTTTCCGATGATGTTCAGCCAACTCGAGCGGCGGTCCTCCAGGTCGTTGATTCCGGGGATGACTTGCGATTTCATCATCATGGGCACGAACACATCGGGGGTATCACCCACGGCGATGCTGTGAAAACCGGGGGGTGCAACTCCGACCACGGTGAAGGGATGACCGTTTACCAGAATGCTCTGGTTCAAGATTCCGGGGTCAGTGCCAAAACGGCGTTGCCAGTAGCTGAAACTCAACACAACTACGGGATTTGCATCCGGTGCAAGATCATCCGCGGCAACGAATAATCGTCCCAACGCCGGTTGCAGGCTGAGAACATCGAAATAATTACCCGAGACCAGTTCTGCCGCGACCAGATCGGGCTGGTTGTGCCACTGCACTCCGACCTGCGTCCAATCCGTGGCAATCAGGCCGCTGAAGACGGAACTGCGGTCGCGAAGATCACGGTACATAGGGTAGGAGAAGTAGAATTTTCCATCCGTCCGCGACTCAAGACGTCCGGTGCTGCCGCCAGAAAACTTCAGAATTACGAGACGATCCACATCTCTTACCGGAAGACTGCGAAGGAGTGCCTGATCTAGCAAGCTGAAGATCGCCGTGTTCGCGCCGATGCCAAGGGCGAGGGTAAGGATGGCGACCGCGGCAAATCCGGGTGACTTGCGCAACTGGCGCAAAGCGTAGCGTAGATCCTGAAACAGTCCGTTCATCACTCTCTCCTATTCATGCCGCAAGGCCACCATGGGATCGACTTTCGTAGCTCGTCTGGCGGGGATGTAGGAGGCGAGCAAACCGGTTGCCAGCAAGGCGAGGGGAGCGATTACAAAGGTGCCCAGATCGAAAGCAGATACGCCCCAAAGTTGCGACTTCAAGATTCGGACAGAAAGAACGGCCGCGAGAAGTCCCAAGAGAATCCCGCCGCCGACTAAGAGGAGCCCTTTGCGGAGCACGAATCCGAGGATATTGCCGGCCTGCGCTCCTAAAGCGATGCGCACGCCAAATTCGTGAGTCTGCAATGTCACTGAATAGGCCATAACTCCGAACAGCCCAATCAAAGCGAGACCGAGTCCGATGGCTGCACAGGCGCCGAAGGAAACCAGGCGGAACTTCGGCTTCATGTATTCATGCTTCTCCAGGAAGTCATCCACAGTGCCGGGATGAAGCAAAAGGACGTTGGCGTCAACGCTGGCGAGAATCTGGCGAATGTTGTTGACCAGCAATGTGGGATTCACTATGGCCCGAACCAGAAGCGAGCGGTTGCCAAGGCCGGAGTAGGTGTAGGGAAAATAGGCCTGGGGAAAGACGGGCCGCTCGAGTCCAAAATTCTTGAAATCAGTAACCACGCCGACGATTTGAAAATAAGCGTCGTGCGGGGTTTGCGGTATTGTGTCCAGCTCATTGAATTTGATTTGCCGTCCAATCGGATCGTCGTTGCCGAAGTAAGACTTCACGAGCGTTTGATTGACCACCGCGACCCGGCTTCCCGAAGCGACGTCCGCCGCCGATAACTCCCGGCCACGCAGCAGCTGCAGTCCCACGGCGCCGGGATACTCTTCGCTGACGGCATCAAATCCAGTGGTCCAATGTTTGTCATGGGGCTTCCCCGGAATGGTGACGTCTTCTGACCCCGGCCCACCCTCCATCGGCACCCCGTAGGCTATCGCCACGTGCGTTACACCCGGAAGAGCGGAAATACGCGGCAGCACCTGGTCGAAGAACGCGCGCTTGCTCTCAGCCGTTTCATATTGATGAGGTGGAAAATGTATTTCCGCTCCTAAAAGACCTTGGGTGCGGATTCCAAAATCAAAGTGCATGACGGCGAAGAAGCTTCGCATCATCAGTCCGGCGAATACCAGCAGGAGCATGGAAAGCGCAACTTGGCCCACGACCAGGCCGGCACGAAGCCGCGCGCCACCGCTCGTAGCATTCACGTTCACGCCGGTGGTTTGCAGACTCGAGCGCAAGTCTTTCTTGACTGCCAGCAGAGCGGGAGCGAGGCCAAAGAGAAGTGTGGTCAGAAGCGAGACGGTCACGCCAAAGAAAAGAACCTCCCAGTTCAGGGACATATCCGCTTCCCCGGGCACTTCCAGTCCCGGAACCAGTGTAACCACTCTTAGTCCCAGGTATGCGAGAGAGCATCCAGCCACGCAGCCAACAAAGCCGAGAACAAGACTCTCCACAAAAAGCTGGCGGATCAAGCGGCCGCGAGTGGCGCCGATTGCAGCCCGCAGCGCAATTTCCCGAGAGCGCGCGGTGTGATGAGTGAGCAGGAGACTGGCTACGTTGCTGGAGGAGATAAGGAGCAGGAGAACCACGGCTGCAATCAGCAGTGTCAACGTCTGCTTGAAATCGTCAACGATAACCTCGTTCATTGGTTTCGCGCTCATCTGGAAATGTTCGGGATAATCCCGGCGATGAAGGGGGAGGAGGGTTTGCGCAATCACCTGGATGTCGGCGGCTGCCGTTTGCAGACTGACGTTGCGTTTGATTATGCCGGTGGCGAAGAAGTAGGTTGGCTCAGGGCTGTCGATGGCGTCAGCGAGAGAAGGTTCGGGGCGGTTCCAGGCGATGGGAATATAAAGGTCGGCGCCGTACAGGCCGAATCTTGGAGGCATCACGCCGACGATCGTGCGCGCTTGTCCATTGAGAATCATGGTGGCGCCGAGGACACCTCTGTCCCCGTTAAACATGCTTTTCCAGTAGGCGTAACTGAGAACGGCTACGGGACTTGCGCCAGGTTGCGAATCCCGTTCTAAAAGGCCGCGGCCGAGCAACGGAGGCACGCCCCAGAACTCCATGGCGTTGGGCGTGAGGACGCAACCGTGCACCGGTTCTGAGGATCCCTGGCGCGAATAGACAACATCCCACCCGGAGTACGCCACGATGTCGTCGAAGGTGTGGTTCTCCTGGCGAAACGCGGCCACTTGATCGAGCGAAAACATGGCACGGTAGCCTTCCGAACCGTGCTCCGTATCGAGGACGCTGATCACGGTCAGCCGCGGCGCGTCCCGATAGGGAAAGGGATAGAGCACACCGTTATAGAAAATGCTGAAGATCGTGGTTGATAAGCCAATCCCCAGCGCCAGCGCGATCACTGAGACGGCCGTGAAGCCCGGATGCTTGCGCAACTGGCGCACAGCGTAGAGAAGATCTCGAAGCAGTCCGTTCATCACTCCTCCTTCCTCACTTCGTCGAGCCGATCGCCAGCGCCAGTGTGAGCACGATGATGGCAGTGACGCCGGGGTTCTTGTCGCGCACTCGCCCCGCATACCGTAGGTCCCGCTAGAATTCGCTTATGTTTGCCTCGTCGAAATCGACCGCGTCGTGGAGAATTTGTTGTAGTACAGCCGATGGTTGTGGGGCATCAGCTCGCTTCCGCCATCAGCTTCTTCAGTTCTTCTTCCGCCACGACTTTGCCGTCGAATAAATGCACCTCGCGCTGCGCGTGCTTGGCAAAGCGTGGATCGTGCGTCACCATGCAGATGGTCGCTCCCTCGCGGTGAAGTTCCTGCAACAGTTCCATGACCGCTTCGCCATTGCGCGAATCGAGGTTTCCGGTGGGCTCGTCGGCGAGCAGAATGGAAGGCTTTCCACCCAACGCCCGCGCCACTGCCACGCGCTGCTGCTGGCCACCCGACAGTTGCGAAGGATAATGCCGGACGCGATGCGCCATGCCGACCCGCTCCAGAGCCTCCATCACCCGCGCTTTGCGATCCGCGGCCGGCATTTTTTGACGGTACGTCAAGGGCAGTTCCACGTTCTCATAGACGGTCAGATCGCCGATGAGGTTGAAACTCTGGAAGATGAAGCCAATCTCCTGGTTCCGGATACGTGACCGCTCCGCGAAATCGAGGTTCTCGACCGTCTTGCTGTTCAGTGAATAGCGCCCCGCCGTTGGCGTATCCAGCAATCCGATGATCGAGAGCAGCGTCGATTTGCCACAGCCCGACGGCCCCGACATGGCGACGTACTCTCCTTTACCAATCGAAAGGTGGATGCCGGAGAGCGCATGTGTCTCGATCTCGTCAGTGTAGAAAACCTTGGTCAGATCCTGAATCTGGATGAGCGGCTGTGCTTCGGTCATTGCTGACTCCTTTGCCGGTTGAGTTCGTTGTTTAGTCGAGCCTGTTACTGATTCGTTTATTCCAACCGGACACGATCCGTGTTGTCCCAACGCGACATGTCGGACAAGATGACAGTGTCCCCTTCGTGCAGCCCTTCAATCACCTGAATCGAATTCACCGAGGCTCGTCCGACTTTGACGGGCACGCGTAACGCTCCCTGCCCGTCAGGGTTTAGCTTGAACAAGCTGATGGTGCTGTTCTCCTGCCCGAATGCGGGACGGCCCACATACAGAACGTTATCCAAACGCTCCAGATCAATGGTTCCGTCCACGCTCAGGTCAGGCCGCGCGCCCTTGGGCATTTCCCCCGTGAGTTTGACGTCGACCGTTACCGTTCCGTTCTGTACCGCCGGGTCCACTCGCATCACAGTGCCCGCAATCACTCCGTTGTGCGTGTCGACCGACGCGGGCTCTCCAATCTGGACGTCGCGTGCTTGCGTCTCAGCTACTTTCAGCGTAGCCATCAGGTGATCCGGCTCCACCACTTTTGCGAGCATGGTTCCCGGCAGTACATGCTGGCCGACTTGTAGCGGGAGATCCACCAGCACGCCATCAATCCCAGCGCGAACCTTCAATGCATCCAGCTGCTTTTGTTTGAGCTGCGCCAGAACATGCATCTGGTCGACCTTGGCTTGCTGTTCCGCCATCTGCGACTCAATCGCTTTCTGGTTGGAGGTGAGCCTCTCCATTTCGAGATCATTCCTCGTTGTGAGTTCGTCGGCCTTGTCCTTGGAAGACCTGTATGCCAACCCCGAGATGACTCCGAGTTCGTAGAGGGACTTGTCCGTATCGGCCTGCCGTTGTGCCTGTGAGTGATCCGCATGTACGGTCGCGGCACCGGCTTTCTGGTTCATCAAATCGCTCTCCAGCTTTGCCCGAAGACTCTGGTATTCCGCTTCGGCCGCCTTCAATTGAAGCTGCGCATCAACCGCCGCTTGCTCCGTTTGCGGATTACTCATTTCGAGGAGGACTGTGTCGGCTTTTACCTGCGATCCCGGCAGCATACGAATGAGAACGACGGTGGCCTCGGTCTCCGCGGGGATCTGACGCACCGATTCTTGACTCGGCACCAGAGATCCCAGACCACGCACCTGGCGCAGCATTGGGCCGCGCCTAACGGTATCGGTCCACACCGTCCCGCGCTCCACCGTCGGTGAGGCGGGCTTCAACCGCGAAATTCCAACCGACACTGCTACCACACCCAAAACCAGCGCCACCACGATGATCACTTGGCGACGACGTTTTTGAGTCTTGAACTCGGGTCGAGCGATGTCCATTCAGTTGCAGGATGGCAACTGTGGTGCCATCCTCGACCTAAAGGTAAGTACTAAGAAACATGGTGGATAGTGCGGACGGCGTGACCTGGAATAATCATTCCGTTATCCTAAACCGGACGTTAGTGTCCAAGAACGGACAGTATCCACGCCGCTACAACCAACCGCAGCGGACTCAAGTTAGCCGAGCAATCTCAAGCTTCCGATGTGCTTGCCTTAGGTTCTGCAGTGTCTTTGGCCGGAACGGACCTACGTTGATCGCGATGGCAGCCTGAATGTAATCCTTAAGAAGACTGCGGACGGTCTTCGGCGACGACCCTCTGGCATGAATGTCTTCAGCTCCAGGTAGGCCTTGCTGCAAAGGCCGGTCCCAGTCGAGACGGACGTCACATTCGGCGACCCGCTACTCACCGATAGAGCTGGCGACTTGCGAGAATACGTTGTTGGAGCTGCTTCCGATCAAACGAACCGTAGCGATGACCAGCACCAGGATCACGGCCAACATCACTGCGTACTCCGCGATGTCCTGTCCTTTTTCGTCCGACCAGATGTGAAGGCAAAACTGCAGCATGGATCCTCCAAAGGGCCCCGGCGATCTGGGAGCCTAAACCAAGATGCTGAATAATGCCGAGTTACACGGCGAATGTCAAATGAACGCGTGCGCGGTGCCAGATCGCGCCGCGCAAGCATGACCGGCGTACTACTTTCGCACTATTGACCTGCCAGCCAGCCTTTCTATAATCACTTGCACTTCCGGTGGTGAAATCTCTTCGCACGATGTTACACGCCCGGTGGACAACGTGTTCCGCTATCGAGGCACAATTTGCTCATGTTGGGTAACAAAGTCTGGCGGGTGGTGGGTACAAAACGTAAATTTCCGAAAAAAGCAGTGGTCAGGGCGCTCGCTGTAATCGCGTTGGTGTGGCTACTCGCCTGCGGCGTGCTGTACGAGGTCATGCGGCAACCGCCGGAAACCTTTGCGCGGGTTATGGCGAAAATCCCCGGTCCGGTGGCATTCCTTGTCCTTCCATTTGAAACTTTGTGGACACAGGCTCGCGCGGGCGATCTGCAGGTCGGCGACCGCGCACCAGATTTTTCGTTGAGAAAGCTCGACAAGACCGCCTCCGTGCAGCTGTCCACCTTTACCGCGCAAGGACGCCCCGTCGTGCTCATCTTTGGCAGCTATACTTGACCTCCATTCCGGCGGGAGGTTCCTGCTCTTAACAAGCTCTACGAGCAATACGGAAACAAGGTCGCTTTCCTGGTGGTGTACATCACCGAAGCGCATCCGAGCGACGTCTGGCAGATGCAGAGCAACATCAGAGACAAAGTTGTCCTGGCCAGTCCCAAGGACGAAGAAGAGCGCGCCCTCGTGGCCGGAGCCTGCGTGCGAAAACTGGGCATCCAGATTCCCGCGGTCATCGACGAATTCGGCAACTCGACCGAGCAAGCCTACACCGGCTGGCCCGATCGTCTTTACCTGATCGACGCCCAGGGCCGCGTCGCCTACAAGGCCAAACCGGGTCCGTTCGGATTCAATTCGGAAGATTTGCGCGCGGCCTTGACGAGGTTGGTAAATTAAGCGGCGGACGTTGTATTCTCGGGGCGTGCTGCGTTCGATCGCGACCGTTCCCCATCGATCACCGACCGCCGGATTATTCCTGGGCCTGATCGTCACCCTGGCGGCCGTGGTTGCTTACTCGGGATACATCACCAGGCAGATATTCGGCTTGCGCGAATTGCAAAACAATCTGGTGGATCGCAACCGGAAAGACTCCCTGCAACTGCTGCGCATCCAGAACGATTTGAACTCATTGGCGCTGGCCATGCGCGACATGCTGGAGAACGATGAGCCTTACCCGCTTACCGCGTGGTCGGCGCAATTCCAGCGTGTACGCACCGATCTGGACGACGCGCTGCGTCGCGAGCAGCAGGTTGCACCGGTGCATCGAACTCCCGAACAAGAGCAGTACCTCGAGAATTCAGTCGCACAGTTTTGGGACGCCGCCGATCGGACCTTCGCCTTGGCGCAGGGTGCCAACCCAAAGGAGGCAAGGACGCAGATTCGAATTTCGCTGCGCGCCCGGCAAGAGGCACTGAGCACGGCCGTATCACGCTTGCTGGTGCAGAATAACGAGAGTGAAGAGCAGGCTGCGCTCCGGATCGCGGAGATTTACGACCGCGTGCAGCGGCAGGTATATCTATTCCTTACCGCGACTCTGATTGCCATTCTCTTCACCAGCCTTTACCTGATCCGCTCCAATCGGCGATTGTTTGCGCAACTCGCCGCACTTTCCGAGCAGCGCAGCGAACTTGCCCAGAAACTGATTTCCACTCAGGAATCCACCTTGCGTCACATCTCGCGCGAATTGCATGACGAGTTTGGACAGATTCTGACCGCCGTTGGCGCCATGCTGACGCGTGCGGGAAATCACGCTCCCGAGGGATCGGCGTTGCGGGCCGAATTGCGCGAAGTCTGCGAGGTCACGCAAACCGCCCTGGACAAAGTGCGCAGCCTGTCGCAAGCCCTGCATCCGGTGATGCTCGAAGAAACCGGACTCGAGAGCACTCTCGACTGGTACTTGCCAGTGATGGAAAGGCAGGCCGGAATTGACGTATTCTACGAGAAATCAGGCGAACCCTTCCCCGTTGCCGGCAACGCCGCGATTCATGTCTATCGCGTGGTGCAGGAAGCTCTGAATAACGTCACGCGACATTCGGGAGTGAAGGAATCGTGGGTACGTCTGCGCTTTTTGCCGCAAGCTCTGGAAGTCGAGGTGGAAGATCACGGCAACGGTTTCGAAACGCAGTTCACAACCCAGGGAATTGGATTGGTGGCGATGCGGGAACGCGCGCAGTTGCTCGGGGGCAGGCTTGAATTCCTGCGACCCGCGCACAGCGAAGATGCAGAAGCGAATGCGGACCCAAGAGGAACGCTGGTTCGATTACGTGTCCCGAGAGAGAAGTTGGAAGCTTGATTCCCATGCCGGGTAAGATTTCCGTTTTGCTGGTTGACGATCACACTCTGGTGCGCCGGGGATTTCGTCGCATTCTGGAGGATGAACCCGACATACTCGTCGCCGGAGAAGCGGGCGACGGCCTTGAAGCAATCAAGTTGGCGGATGAGCTTCGTCCGAAAGTAATTGTCATGGATTGCGCCATGCCCGGCATGAACGGGCTGGAGGCCACGCGTCAGATTCTAGCGAAGAATCCGCGGGCTTTGGTGCTCATGCTCAGCATGCATCCCGAGGAGACGCTAGTGCGACAGGCGCTCGGGGCGGGGGCGCGCGGCTACGTCCTGAAAAACGCTGTGGACCTCGAATTGAGCGCCGCTATCCGGCGAGTCGCGAACGGCGAGACTGTTCTCGATTCCCAACTAAAACGCCCGGCTGCGCTCCGCGGCGGACGGCACGCCGGCCTCACTGCTCGTGAGCTTGAAGTGCTGCAGATGATTGTGGACGGAAAATCCAATAAGGAGATCGCGTCGGTGCTCGATCTCAGCGCCAACACCGTCGCCGTCCATCGAGCCAACATGATGGACACTCTGGGAATCCACAAGGCCGCCGAGTTGGTCGTCTATGCCATCCGCAACGGATTGGTAAACCTGCCGTGAATCGCCGTTCGTTTCTCTTGGGAATGGCCGGTCTGGCGTCAACGTCCGGCTTGCTGCTGGATGCCATCGCAACTTCACCCGGGTCTGATCCCGGTTTCCGGCTAGCCGACGTAACTGCCCAAGCCGGTATTCGCTTCCGCCACAATAGCGGAGCCTACGGTGGAAAACTGCTGCCGGAAACACTTGGCGCAGGGTGCGCGTTTCTCGACTACGACCGCGACGGCTGGCAGGACATTCTCTTGGTGAACGGCGCCAATTGGCCCGGACACCAGCGCGAATATAAATCGGAGCCCAGCACGTTGAAGCTCTATCGCAATAATCGCAACGGAACGTTTTCCGATGTGACCCGCAGCGCAGGCCTCGGCGTCGAGATGTACGGCATGGGCGTTGCCGTTGGAGATTACGACAACGACGGCTTTCCTGACATCCTTATTACGTGCGTCGGTCAGAACCGGCTGTTCAAGAATACCGGCAAGGGAACGTTCATTGATGTGACCAAATCAAGCGGCCTCGGCGGACGGCTGGCTATGAGCACGTCCGCGTTATGGTTCGATTTCGATCGCGACGGACTGCTCGATCTGTTTGTCTGTAACTACGTGAAGTGGTCCGCCGAGCACGACGTATTTTGCAGCCTCGACGGCAAGCACAAATCGTATTGCACTCCCGAAGCTTACCGCGGAGAAACTTGCTGGTTGTTTCACAATCGCGGCAACGGAACTTTTGAAGACGTAACGGCCACCAGCGGAATTTTCGACAGCAGCTCCAAGTCGCTCGGCGTTGCTATGCTCGACTACGATCGCGATGGCTGGCCCGATCTGCTGGTGACCAATGACACGCAGCCCAATAAGCTTTATCGGAACCAGCACAACGGAACCTTCAAAGATGTCGCCGTGGACGCCGGCATCGCCTTTTCCGCCGAGGGCAGAGCCCGCGCTGGCATGGGTGTAGATGCCGCCGACTTTGATAATTCGGGGAACGCGGGCGTCGCCATCACCAATTTCGATAACGAGATGACGGGGTTGTACCGGTTTTCCGAAGGCGGAAATTATATTGATGTAGCCCTGCCGAGCGGAGTCGGCCTCGCCTCAAAAGACAGGTTGGGATTCGGATGCGTGTTTCTCGATGCCGACTTGGACGGCGCACTCGATCTTGCAGTCGTCAACGGGCATATTGACGACACCGTGCGCAACGTCAGCGGCGTCGGCTACGCGCAGCCGCCGCAACTTTTCCTGAACCAGCTCTCCCGGAGCCAACTCTCCCAGAGCCAACTCTCCCAGAGCCAACTTTCGACCAACGGAAAGGGAACGTTTGTTGACGCGGCCTCTGCCGTCGGCGGCGGATTCAGTGAGCCTAAAGTTGGGCGAGGCCTTGCCTACGGCGATTTTGATCGCGACGGCGATCTCGATCTGCTGATCACCACCAATAACGGTCCATCCTATCTTTACCGCAACGACCAGACGGGCGGGAATCGGAGCATCCGCATTCGCCTGGTCGGGACAAAGTCCAATCGCGATGCCATCGGAGCCTCAGTGAAGGTTTTCCATGGTGAGTCGACTCAGTCACGCCTCGTCAAAAGCGGTTCGAGTTATCTCTCGCAGTCCGAACTGCCCGCTACCTTCGGTCTCGGTAAGCGAGACAAGATCGATCGGCTGGTGATCGAATGGCCCAGCGGAAGAACAGAAGAATACAAATCCCTCGCCGCCGGCCGCGCCTACGAGTGCGTCGAATCCAAAGGAATCACAACTCTGCCCGGGTTCTAGCATACTGCCGCTGACTGTCCGGAGCGTTGTCGTCACGTGACATTCCAGAGACGGCCACCAGCCCGCCCGCGTTTGTTTTTGTCGCAAGAACAGGCGACGGACACCGCCAATGCTGCGCTTCGCCGACAAGAATTGTACAAACCAGTGACATCCCGTTGACAACCTGCCGCGAGCCTCGGCACTAGCATTCGATTGCCGGTAGTACTGGCAGGTCGAGTTACCGCGTCGCTCCGCGACTCACTCGATCGCCGTTCCGGCTCGCACCATCCAAGGAGGATTCTGTTATGCAGCGACGCATCATTGCTCTCACAATTTGCCTCGGGCTCGCGGTAGTGCTCGTTTCGAGCACGGCCCTGGCTCAGTATCAAGTTACGAACCTGGATTCGAATCAGGCAAAAACCGCCAAGTTCATGGATCCGCTTCAAGTGAACGGTTGGGGCCTTGCCTACGGTCCGGGTGGTCCTTTCTGGGTCAGCGACCAAGGCTCGGGTTGGTCGACACTCTACAACGGCCAGGGAGTAAAGCAGGGGTTGGTGGTCGCGATTCCCTCGGCAACCGGTGCCGGCCCTGGTCAGCCCACTGGAATTGTCTACAACGGATCGCAAGAGTTTCAAGTGCAGGGATGGCCGTCAATCTTCCTGTTCGCGACTTTGGATGGGACGATCA
The DNA here is from genome assembly GCA_963755765.1 of uncultured Acidobacteriaceae bacterium. Lineage (GTDB taxonomy): Bacteria > Acidobacteriota > Terriglobia > Terriglobales > Acidobacteriaceae > Acidiflorens. The sequence goes on along the minus strand of CAVWKZ010000011.1, from coordinate 284,534 downwards.
GCGGATGGGCACCACAATCCAATTTCAACGACGCGATCATAGCGGTAAATAACTCAGCGACGGGCGCCGTCTATACCGCCCTCGCCGTTACCAGCCGGCCTTCGGGGAATCTTCTATATGCCACCGACCTGGCTCATAACGTAGTCGACGTGTACGACGCCAACTTCAACCTCGTCAATTCGTTTACCGATCCCACGCTGCCGCCGGGCAACGCGCCGTTCGGCATTCAGGACATCGGCGGATTACTCTACGTAGGCTTTGGCTTGGTATCGGAAGCTCCGGGCGGTTACGTCGACATCTTCCAGGAAGACGGAACGTTCGTGCGGCAACTCGCGGCCGGTAAGCCCTTGGACCAGCCCTGGGGCTTCGCCGTGGCGCCCAATAATTTTGGGCCACTCAGCAACACGCTGCTGGTTTCGAACAATACGAACCGGGGAACCATCAACGCCTTTAATCTGGGAACTGGCCAGTTCGTCGGCACCGTCAAAGACACCAGCGGCAAGGCCATCGTCATCAACCAGCTCTGGGGGATCGAGTTCGGTGGAGGCACCGCCAACAACGGCAAGACCAACCAACTCTTCTTCACTGCCGGCCCCTACAACAATCTGGCGGGGACATTTGGCGTGATTAGCGCGAAGTAGCAGGAGTCGATAGAAAATGCGGAAGGCCGCCGCCGGCGGCCTTTGCTTTGCCGCGCAGAAAGCAAAGTCACGGCAAGAAAAAGCGTTCGCGAGTCCGCGCGGCAGCAACTGCCCGAGTCGCTATTGAGATTCGCGACGCTTCAGTTGCAGTCGAGCGGGACCGGCCACAGTTGCAAAGGCCCAACCCGTCAATTAAGCTAGTGCTCTCCTGAAGTTTTATGCAAGCGCCGGGATGGCGGAACTGGCAGACGCAGCGGACTCAAAATCCGCCGACCTTCGGGTCTTGGGGGTTCGACTCCCCCTCCCGGCACCAACCCCAAAAGCCCACTAAATATGCGGCTAACTGGTACCAGCTCTCGCATGAGATGCCCTCTGGAACAGACGCAGCGGATTTCGCGTCATATATCGTCACGAATGAAAATCTATAACATTGAAATCCATAGGTTTATCAACACATACTAAGTAGGCGAGGCTTACACATCAGTTACACATTTCGAGAGGATGGGAGTCGCCGATAGCGATATCCCCGAGGTTTGAGCTGCTGATTCACGTAGGTGCCTTTGGAGCCGGCGGCGAGGAATGCGGTGTATTCCTCGGCGGGCACGTCAAAGTATTGATAGACCTCGCCCGATTGGCGAAACTCCAGTTCCAGCACGCGTTCCTGGGGAGCGTACCCGATGCTGGCGATACTGCTGGACTCTACCGGAACTCTCCGCATTCGCGAATCGAGCCCTTCCGAGTGCGCTCTCTCCTTGGATGCGAATGACGTCAGGAAGGAACTCGCCCACTTGTCTAGACGGTCACAACTGGATGCTTACACCTTCATCCACTGCGCCCCGAAGACCACGAAAATTCGAGTCACGCCCACACGCAAGACATTGGCGCAGCCACAAGACGGTCGCCGAAGGGCGCCGGCCTTCCGCCATCGTAGAGAACCACTCCCATCTTGAAGTTATCGCCGCAGGCCTCCGCCAACTTTCGGAGTCCCTTGAAATCACCAGCATTCACGGTAGCGCTCGCCTTGACTTCGATACCGACCAATGCGCCACTTCCCGTTTCAATCACAAGGTCGACCTCGTCCTGATCTTTGTCCCGGTAGTGGTATAAAGCGCAGCTCTCACCAAACCAAGACGCCTGTTTCAACACCTCAGAGAAAACGAACGTTTCCAGCAATGGTCCGAAGATTGTCCGGTCTTTCGCGACCCGCTCCACACTAGACCCTAAGAGTGCGCCGAGCAGGCCGGAGTCAAGGAAATGCAGCTTGGGCGTCTTTACCAAACGTTTCAACTGGTTCCGAAACCACGGTTCCACCCGACGAACGAGAAACAACTGCTCCAGGATGGCGACGTATTTCCTTGTGGTCTTGTCGTCAAACCCAACTTGGCCGCCTATCTGCGTGAAATTGGTGAGCTGGCCAGAATGGTGGGCAAGAACCTGTAGCAGATGCGGCATTTGGTCGAGTTTTTCCACGTCGGCAATCTCGCGCACATCCCTCTGCACGAGGGCTCTTACATAGTCGCGTGCCCATGTCTGCCGTCGTTTCGGATCTTCGCGCCGCAGCATTTCGGGGTAGCCACCAATCAAGACGGCCTGTACTAGGTCTTTACCGATCATTGGTTCCGCAGGTTTGCCAAGCTTGCTATCGAACGCTGCTTTGAGGAAGCCCGGCTTCTTGCCTCGAATTTCAGCCCGCGAGAGGGGCAGAAGGCTCACGATCTCCATGCGGCCGGCTAGACTCTCTGAGACCTGAGGCAGAGTCAGGATATTGGCTGAGCCCGTCAACAGAAACCGACCGGGCCGGCGATCATCATCGACGGACTTCTTGATGGCCCGGAGAAGGTCGGGTACTCGCTGTACTTCGTCAATGGTCGTTCGTTCGAGCGCTCGCACTAACCCAGTTGGATCGCTGCGTGCCGCGGCCAGCACCGTGTCGTCGTCCATGGTGATGAATTCGCGTTTGCCCCCGACTAAATCACGGACCAGCGTGGTCTTGCCGCACTGGCGCGGCCCCGTAACCATGACGACCGGCGTGTCCTTGAGCGCGGTAGTCACCAGTTCGGCGGAAAAGCGAGGAAAGAGCGCGTGATCGGAATGATCCATGCCGGGTGAGGGCTCCGTCTGATTCGGATTAATGTCCCGTCTATTTCGGATTATAGACTCGTCTGATCCGGAACGCTGGGCATGTACCGGACTCATTCCGTTCGTGGCGCGTGACCTGGGTGTGTGGTACATGATGGCGCTGCCGGGTATCTCAGTCAGTTCCGTAGACGTTGTTTTTCCGGTTCATCTTCTCTGCCAATCGGCTTCTAGCTGCGACGAAGCGGAAAACCTTCAAAACCGGCACATTTGCTTACACACTTTCACGTCTATACAAAATAAACTATTTATTATCATAGCGATACAGCGATACGCAGCGGACTCAAAATCCGCCGACCTTCGGGTCTTGGGGGTTCGACTCCCCCTCCCGGCACCAGCTTTGACTCCGGGTTTTTCGGCCCATCGGCCGACCATGCCTGTCACATTTGACAGTACCGCGCAGCCAGCGTCAAATGTAATAATCCAAAAGCTGTTTCGGATGCACTCTGGTTGTTCTCACGACAGCCGGTGGAAGGAATTCTTAAATGTCTAAGAAACTCACATTCGGCACGATGCGATTGGCTGTCCTCTGCTTCTTTGCCGCTGCCGTGCTCCCCTCACTAAGCCAGGCGCAGGCGCCTGTTTTCTCGATTTCGACGGACGACAGCTCGGTTACGTTCTACGTGAAGGCGTCGGTGAAGCTGGTTGGAACTTTCAAAAAGTGGGACTCCACTCTGACATTCGCCTCTACTGACCCCACGTCCGGCGTTTTGGATATCAAGATTCAGGCCGACAGCGTGAGTACCGGAAGCGATATGAAGGATGGCAAGCTGAAGAGCAAAGATTTCTTCGACGTCAAGCAGGATCCGTTGATCACGTTTAAATCAACGAAGATTGTACAAACCGGCCCTAACACCTACGACCTGCAGGGCGACTTTACGATACGCGGGGTGACTAAACCCGAGACGCTGACGCTGACGGTCTCCGGTCAGGGGACAGGCTCAGGCGAGATTAAAGGAACAATGGCCTTTGACCGTAAGGACTACGGGATGACTCACGGCATCCCCTTCGTGACCATCGCCGACCGCATCGAGGTGACTGTCGATCTTAAGGGGAAGCGAGTCAGCGGGCCTCCATTGGTCTTCAAGCAGTAGGCAACTGGTCTTCAAGCAGTAGGCAACTGCCGATAGCCGGCTATCGAAGCACATTACTCAGGCGCAGGTGGCTCCGCCGCTACCTGCGGTTGGCTTCACCATCGCAGCAGCAGGAGCTCGGAACAAAACCCGGGCCCCATAGCGGCCAGCAGACCCAACGTGCCCGGCTCAGGGCGCCGGTTCTTCATCACGTCTTCGAGCACGCATAGCACCGAAGCAGAAGAAAGATTTCCTACCTTACGGAGGCAATCCCAGGAGGCGTCAAGCTGTCCGTTGTGCAACCCCAGCGCCGCAGCCGATGCCTCCAGCACTTTCGGTCCTCCGGTATGCAGGACCCAGCTCTTGAGGTCGCCACGCGTCAGTCCGTTGTCCGCCAGAAAAGCATCCACGTCCCGGCCCAGGTTTTCTCGAATCAGAGTCGGAACCTCCGTCGACAGCAGTATGCGGAATCCCCTCTCGGAAATTTTCCACCCCATCATATCCTCTGTGCTGGGATAGAAGATCGACCGGGTAGCGACGATTGCAGGCCCCACAACTTCGCGGCCGGCCCGTTCGAATTCTTCCCCGGTCACAATCACCGCAGCCGCGCCGTCGGCAAAGAGTCCTGACGAAATCAGGTTCGCTACCGACAAATCCTCGCGCTGCAAGGTAAGTGAACAGAGCTCGACTGAGACCAGAGCCGCTGCCTGCTTAGGATATGCGCGAACATAATCCGACGCCCTTGCAATTCCGGCGGCGCCGGCCACGCATCCCAAGCCAAAAATTGGAGTACGACGGATATTCGTGGGAAGTCCCATTCGGTTGATCAACAGAGCGTCGATCGACGGACTCGCGACTCCAGTGACGGTCGTGAACAGCAAGGCCCCTAAGTCCTGTGGCTCGACACCAGCGTTGTGAAGTGCCAGGCACAGTGCCCGCTCTCCCAACTCCTGTGCGACCCGGATCCAGATGTCGTTGGCCTGTCCCCAGGTCTTGATGTCCACGTACTCCTCTGCGGGGACGGCCAGGTAACGGCCCTCGACCGTTACATTGCGATGTAGCCTCGCCAGCATCAGCGGGTTCTTGAGCCGGGTCCCCCAGAAGTCCTGGAGACGTTCCAGAAGTACTTTCTGGGAATAGTAATGCTTCGGAAATGCACTTGCCGCGCTTGCGATTCTCATCGTTTATGGCTTCTATCCTGGTTTTTCAATAATAAGTTTCCAATAATAACTGGGAAACCGGTCCTTGACTCTAGTTAAGTGCGGCAGTCTCCCACGACTGCCGCTCCCGTATTGTGCCCGCTGCTATTTCGATTTATTTACTGGTGACTTTTTATCCAGCGTTGACAGCAATAGTTGCGCAGACGGAGGCGCCTTCACCGCCCCTTTGAAAACGATGTCTGTCGCGCTTACCGCTTTCCCGTATAGGTTCTTGTTGGCATCATTGTCCGCACGCAGGGTCGAGCCCGTGAGCGAGATTCCAGCAAACAATCCCCGAGCTCGAGAATAGGAGAGGATCTCGGCGCGCATCGACGCGTCCGTTTCGGCGGAGGCGGTCCTTCCAACCGGACCCGCGGCGGCCGAAGCATCTCCACCCAGCTTGACCTTGCTGACGAGGATGTTCTCGGCCGACCGGGGAGTCATCAGCAGCAGTACGAAGTCGGTCGCCTGACCGCCCAACTGCAAGCCAAAGCTGCCACCCTCAAGCGCCATCATGGTCGGAGCACCCCAACGGCCTTTGAAATCCTTGCCGCCCCGGCAAGTCATCACGCCCCGGCCATAACTCCCGCCAAGTCCGATGGCAAATTTGAGCACAGAGGGCAAAACGACGACACAATCTGCCTTGTCAATCACATCCTGCGGAATGTCGTCAGGAATGTTCATAATTTCTGACATAACCTTGCCAGCATTTGCGACTCGATCCTGTTCCTTCTCTTGCCCAAAAACCGGCAACGAGATCACGGCAACAAGCAGGCCCACTGCCCAAATGTTTTTCATAAGGTTCTCCTCAATTAAGGTTCTCGTCAATAATAACTGTTTGAAAGGCTTTTGCCACGTCGAACCGGCGACCACGACGATAAGTCAGGCGCGAATAAGGCGCCGGTCTCGCGAATCCGACCTGCGGATTCGCCTTAATGAGAGTGATTGTGTCGAGTACCCGAGCGCAGGCAAGGACTTGCTAGACCAGTGCCGACGGAGGAACTATTCTCTCCTTTAAGAAAATAGCTCTAAACCGGCGAAATTGCCACTGGTAAAGTTGACAGCACCGGCCCGCTCTGCATGACGTGATGTCGCTGCGCCTGTAGAAAGTGACAGTTCCCAAGCAGACGCCATGCCAGTGAAATTAGTATTCGGTAGCGAGTTTTCAGAGTTTAAGAATCGAAACTGGGGGATTTGATGGGGATGAAGTTATTCAGTGCAGGATTGATTCTGGCAGCGCTGCTGGGGCAAGCTTGGCCGCAGACGTCGCAGCACAACGTCATATTCATCCTAAGCGGCCAGTCAGGACAAGCGTCAGTTCTTCAGATCAACGGCCGATCCTACGTGGACGTCGAAGCACTGGCCCGACTGACAAACGGTTCCCTCAGCTTTCAGGAAAATCAAATTACGCTGACGCTGCCTTCGCCTCCAGGCGTGTCTGCGCCCCCGGCCGCCCAGCACGCCAGTTCGGAATTCTCGAAAGAGTTCCTGAAGGCCGGCATCGAAGAGATGTCCGTGATCAGGGAATGGCGCAGCGCGCTGGTTAACGCCGTTCAAAATGGATACCCGGTTACAGATGAGTTCGTGTCCGGGTACCGTGGCCACGCTGCGACAAGTCTCCGGTTAGCATCTGTGGCAGTGTCCACCGCCTCTGATGGAAGCGCTTTTCAATTGCTCAGCAACGAACTCGATCGCATGCAAAAGCTGAGTAATAAGGTTCTGGCGGCGCGCAAGGATATGAATTACCTCTCTCCGGACGTGCTGAAGGGCGATCCATTGGACACGCAAATCCTTAGCTGTGCGCGATCTCTGGCGGCCATGGCTGCCAGTGGACAATTTCAGGACGACGGTTCTTGCGATTGAATTCCCCAGGGGAGCTCAGGACTGAACCTGGTTCGGCGATCAATGTTCGGCGCTCATCATGAGCGGGCATCGGGAGCAGCAATCTGCTTGCCCGGCAGTAGGCATACGCGTATAACATACGGGACGCGCTATCTCGTCGGGTGCGGCGCGTGTAAGTCTTATTGACGCCCTTTCCGTGGCTGACCGTACGTATGAGTTCTGCCCACACTAATCTGTCGTGGAGAAAAGCGAGTCCGGATTCCCCCCTGCGCACAGTGATACTGACGTGCCTTGCCGCGTTCCTGTGTTTTGTTAGCGCCGCGCTGGCAGGATCGCTGGCGCTTCGTCCCCAGATGGTCTGGCCGTTGTGGCCGGGTTGTGCGCTCTTGGTGGGACTGTTGCTCTTGGTTCCTCGCAGGATCTGGCCACCTCTGATCGCAGCCGGGCTGGGAGCATTTGCGCTCTATGACCTGCTGACCGGCTTGCCACTTCGTTCAACGGCCTTGCTGGTTCTCGCTGATACGGTCGAAGTTCTAATTGCCGCTCTAGGCGTTAGCTATTGCTTTGACGGTCCGCCTCGTCTGAACACCGTCAAGTCCCTGGCGGCGTATTCATTTTTCGCGGTGCTCCTCGCTCCCCTGACCTCAGCCTTTATAGCTACCGCTTTGGGTGCGAACTATTGGATTCGTTGGAGGATCGGCTTCTTCACCGAGGCCTTGGCGCTTCTTACGCTGACGCCTGCCGTTTTGAGTTGGGTGAACACAAGACCGGCATGGACCCTGAAATCCCGCGCTTTCTATCTGGAGGCAGCCACTCTACTGCTCGGCCTGAGTATCTTGGGCTACGTTATATTCGTAGCTCCGACCAACAGCAGTCTGCCCGTACCGCTTTATTCGCTCTTGCCATTTCTATTGTGGTCCGCCTTACGTTTTGGATCGATGGGAGTCAGCACCTCGATGATAGTTGTTGCTTTTCTTTCAATCTGGGGAGCAGTCCATGGACGCGGCCCTTTTACCGGCCCAGATCCACTCGGCAATGTGATGTCGCTACAGCTATTCTTGTTTTTCGCTGCTACCCCTTTCATGGTTCTCGCGGTTCTAGTGGAGGAACAGAAACAAACCGAGCGAGCTTTTCGCGAAAGCGAAAATCGTTTCCGGTTGGTGGCGGATACGGCGCCCGTGCTTATCTGGATGTCCGAGACTGACAAGCTGTGCTCCTACTTCAACAAGCCGTGGCTGGATTTCACCGGGCGATCGATCGACCAGGAACTTGGAAACGGCTGGGCCGAGGGCGTTCACCCCGACGATTTGCTCCAATGCATGGATACCTACACGCAGGCGTTTGATCGTCATGAGGGTTTCCGAATGGAGTATCGGCTCCGCCGCCACGACGGCGAATATCGGTGGGTTCTCGATATCGGAGTGCCGAGATTTAATCAAGATCACTCCTTTGTCGGCTACATCGGGACCGCCGTCGATGTGACCGAGCATAAGCAGGCGGAAGAGGCGCTTCGCCAGAGCGAAAGCCGGTTTCGCTTGGCGGCCCAGGCCGGGAAGATGTTCGCCTACGAATGGGATGCTGCCACCGATGTGATCGTTCGTTCGGAGGAGTCCACCCAGATTCTGGGGATCGACGTGTCGGCGCTGGCAACTGGTCAGCAGATATTGGCTAAGGTTCACGGGGACGATCGCGAAAGGCTCTTGGCCGCGATTGGTGCCCTCAGCGCTGAGAAGCCCGACCTTAAGATCAGCTACCGAATGGTACGTCCCGACAACAGCGTCATTTGGGTGGAGAGAATCAGCCGTGCCCACTTCGACGAGCAAGGCAAAATGCTGCGGATTGTAGGCATGGTCGGGGACATCACGGAGCGCAAGCGGGCCGAAGAAGCGCTCTCCAGCATGAGTCGCCGCTTGATTGAGGCGCAGGAGCAGGAACGCACGCGGATCGCCCGAGAGTTACACGACGACATGGGTCAACGTCTCGCGCTGGTGGCCAACGAGTTGGAACAACTTCAACACAGCTCCCCCGATTTGGATGTTGAGATCGGGAGGCGTATCGCGGAGTTAAAGAAGCACACTTTTCAGATTGCCACCGATATCCAGTCCCTCTCGCATAAGTTGCACTCGTCAAAACTTGAATACTTGGGAATAGCGGCTGCCATGAAAAGCTTCTGCCAGGAGTTCGGCGCACAGCAGAAGCTGAAGGTCGACTTCAAGAGTGACGACGTGCCCACCCGTGTGTCCCCGGATATTTCCCTGTGTCTGTTCCGAGTGCTGCAAGAAGCTCTCCACAACTCGGTAAAACACAGTCGGGCGAGGCACGTTGAAGTACGACTGTGGGGAACGCCGGACGAGATTCATCTCTCGGTCAGCGACTCGGGCGCAGGTTTTGACAGGGAAGCGGCGAAGGAGAGCCGAGGGCTTGGCCTTGTCAGTATGGAGGAGCGGCTGCAAATCCTGAAGGGAACATTTTCAATCGAATCGCAGCTTCAGCGCGGTACGACCATCCACGCTCGCGTGCCTCTGAGTTCGGGAAACGATTCCATGCGGCTGGCTGGGTAAGAGTCTCTCCTTACCGCGCGGAGGATGGTTCAGATTCGCTGCAAATCCTCTGGAAGATGTGCTTATCTTCTTCGCGAAAAAAATCACTCAATGAGAATCCGCAAAGAATTTCCATTCCATATCGTTCAGTTAGCTGGTTGCAGAGTTGTTCCACCTGAATAGCTGCATCCGCCTTGCCCTCGGCCCACAAGATTGAGGCGCATTCCCCGCAAATTGCAACCCGCGACGGTTTGCCCCCCGTCGCCCGTGCTGCAGTCACGATCAGATCGCCCACGATACTAAGAAATCGCACCGGGTCGGGCAAATCGTTCACTATGAATGTCGAGAGGATCTCGTTGACATCCAAAGGGAGATAGAGCCCTCGTTCAATGGCAGCGGCAATATCGGCGCCACATTTTTCCAATCTCTCAAGCAGACTCTTGTGGTGTGATTCGGTCGAGGCCACGATAACCGCTTTCCCGGCGAGCAGTGCGGATTCGATAAACCGAGCGAATCCAACTAGAAAAGCAGCGTCACCAGAATAAAATTCAACTTCGTGGCTGCGTGCGATCTCCGTCTTTATCGGTACAAGCGATGGGAGAATCTCATCATGGTCGCGACTGTGTGCGTCGGGAGCGTCGGTGAAACGGCAACCCGACAATCCGCTGCTGATGAAATGTCTACCCTGACAGACTGCTTCCACGGCGGCCAATAGTTCGCTTGCAGCGCGCGCTTTGACAACATAGCCCCGTGCCCCCAGGCTGAGTCCCTCCTGCGCCACATCCGCGGAAGATTCTTGACTCACGAAGAGTATTTCCGATTCCGGGCAGAGTTTTCGGATGCGTCGCGCCACCTCGAACCCATTCAGCTTGGGAAGACCGATATCGAGCACGATCAAGTCCGGTTGCAGTTGTTCGACTTTGCGAACCGCCTCCAGTCCGTCTGACGCTTCGCCGACGATCTGCAAACTCAGTCTTTTTTCGAGTGTCGAACAGATGAATCGCCGAAATGGCGCGTAGTCATCGACCACCAGAGTTCGGAGGGTTGGCGCGCTTCGGTCGTCGTCAGCTAAGAGCGGTTTTGGAGAGGACATTGGAGTCGAACGCGGTTTCCTTTTGACAAACTCCTGATGGTTTCCCGGAGTATATATTAAAACGATTAAACCGCAAGAGACCCGCGAAGTTGCGTTTAATTTTGTATTTTCCTGCAATTATTTCGGCACGAACTCGGTGCCGAAACCCTCACTCAGCGCGTTGACTTCCGGTAGCCGGAGTTGGTTATGTTTACCGAAAGATTCTTAGCTGTGGCCACGAGAGCCTCACTCGCCGGGTATCCCGTTCCGTCCTGGAGCCTCAAGAAACTGACATTCAGCGTGACAGTATCTTTGGCGTCGTCCAGATATGTCGCCACCGTCAGTCCGATCACGCGATTGCTGGCGGGATCGACCTCCACCGTGAACACGTCGCCAGGCTTTTGGTAGTTGCGGAAGTTCAGACGTGCGCCCTTGCCGCCACCTGGCAGGTCGAGGCTTACGTTGCCCGCGTCCTTCACCGCCTGGATTCTCGCCGGGTCAGGCGGAACATAGGTCTTCACCAGTGCGACTGCCTGTTTCATGTAGTCCGTCAGTTCTTCCGTTTTTTTCGCGATGACTCGACCCCTGATCCCGCGTTTTTTGTCCGGTGGCGGAGAAGCGTCCACCGTGACCTTCTGAAGCACGCCGTCAGCGCCGTAATAGCACTGCTGCTGCTTCCGAGATTTTTCGTCACCCTTCAAACTGATCACAGTGGTTTCGATCCATTCATACTGACGGATACTCTGCTGGTCCCGAGCCACATTTTGTTTGAGCGCAGCCACTCGCTGCTGCATGTCCTGCGCTCGGGAAATCGCAGGCGCCAGCAGCAACACAACGCTGCAGGCCGCAACCGCGAGGCCGGACTTCGGAATGGTCATTAGGCTTCTCCTATTCGGTATCAACGTATCTTACGAGTCTTAGGCGAAGACTCACACGTGCTGGTAGTTCGCATTCTGAATAGCAACGTTCAATTGCTTGCTGACTCCGTCGACCACCACGCTGGAGACATGGTTGGTACCATCTGGCAAACGGCCGAACTGCACCGTCAAATTCATCGCATCTTTCGGATCGTCCATGTAGGAAGCAATCTGAATTCCGAGCAGCTCCTTCTGTGCTTTATCAAATACCAACGTCATCGAATCCCCAGGCTTCAGGTAGTTGTGAATGATCAGTTGGATCTGACTGGGGGTGCCCGGCACTTCACTCAAACTGACATTCCCTTGCGCATAGGACTGCTGCAGCATGGCGCCATCCGGCGGGACGTACTGCTGCGCCAGCGCCTTCATTTGGTCCGCGTATTGCTGGTACTCTTCCGTCTTCTTCGCAACGACGTGGCGTTTCAGTCGCCCTCCGGAAGGCGGTTCTGGCGGCGGATCGAGCGATGTCTTCTGCGGTTTCAGGTCCGGCCCCAGGCGCACCTGGAAGTGTTCTTGCTTTTTCTCTTCGCCTTTCAGGCTGATCGTCACCGTTTCATTCCAGGAGTACGACGCGAGGGCTTGCTTGTTCTTCGCCATTGACTGCTGGACGTCCGAGACACGCTGCTGCACTCCCGGATTCTGTGCCTTAGCCGGACAAATGAATACCGCACCGGCCAACAGGACCGGCAAAGCCAGCAGTGTGGTGCTCAAATTACGCCGTGCGGCGTTCATCATAGTTGTTGTTCTCCAGTGTTTCTGGAATCTACACAGTTAGGCCTGACATTGACTTCTTCCTCTGTTCTCTGTCATGACATTTCAGTTGTTGGCTTGCAGGCCTTCCCGCAGCTTCTGCATCACCTGGTCAATCCCGAAACTGGCCGGCGTCTGGCGCGGCGGGAACTCCTTGAATGTCGACAGGAATTGTCCGACGACCGCCTGAGCAGGAATCAGCAGGTAAACGCGGTCGATCATCCAATGATCATAGTCGGAGGCTTCGTAAGAGGCCCGCTCAAACGGATCGGCATGCAAGTCTTCGATCAACGGCACACGCAGAACAGTAAGAGGTTCGCCCCAGACGCCGAATCCGTGCGCGCGCTGCTCCAGAAAAACGATCTTCCATTTGTCGTACCTGAGTCCGGCCAGATCGCCATCGTCGGTCCAGTAGAAGAACTCTTTGCGTGGTCCGGGAGCTTTGCCGGCCAGCATGTCGGTGAGATTGTAGCCATCCAGATGGACTTTGTAGGTTCTCCCGTTCGACTGGTAGCCGGTCAACAGCTTCGCCTTGACATCGGGCTCGCCGGCGGCCGCGAGCAGCGTCGGGGTCCAGTCTTCATGAGCACAGATATCATTGATCACCGTTCCTGGCTTGATCACGCCGGGCCAGCGAACGACAATCGGGACGCGGTACCCACCTTCCCAGTTAGTGTTTTTCTCACCACGAAATGGCGTCGTGCCGCCGTCGGGCCAGGAGAACGTCTCGGCGCCGTTATCCGTCGTGATAATGACGATCGTGTTGTCGGCGATGCCCAGATCATCCAGCTTCTTGAGCAACACCCCGATGTTGTCGTCGAATTCCGTCATACCCGCGCCGTAGAGCCCCTTCTCCGCGACCATGGCCTGGTACTTCGGCTGCAGATGCGTCCAGATGTGCATGCGCGTGGTGTTGTGCCAGATGAAGAATGGCTTGCCCGCTTTTACCGCGCCTTCCATGTCGGCAAGGGTCTTGGCGAGAAATTCTTCATCTGCCGTTTCCATGCGCTTCTGGGAAAGCGGACCAGTGTCTTCACAAACCTGTTTGCCCCACGCGCCAAAACGCGGGTCGGGCGGCGCTGGATTGTCAGTCGCGGTGGCTTTGCACTTGTAAACGCCTCGCGGTCCGAACTTCGCTGCAAATGCCGGGTTCTTCGGATAGTCCACATTCTCCGGTTCTTCTTCAGCGTTCAGGTGATAGAAGTTGCCGAAGAATTCATCAAAACCGTGAACCGTTGGCAGAAATTCATTGCGGTCGCCAAGATGATTCTTCCCGTTCTGGAAGGTCAGATAGCCACGCCCCTTAAGCAGATCAGCAATCGTAGGGTCCTCCGCCCGCAAACCAAGGTCGGCACCGGGAACTCCGACTTTTGTCAGCCCGGTGCGGAACGGGCTCTGCCCCGTAATGAAAGCCGCCCGGCCGGCCGTGCAACTCTGTTGCGCGTAGTAGTCGGTGAAGATCGCTCCCTGTTTGGCTACGCTGTCGATGTTCGGTGTCTTGTAGCCCATCATGCCCATGTTGTAGGCGCTGATGTTGGAGTAGCCGATATCGTCGCCGAATATCACGAGGATATTGGGTTTCTTGGCCTGCGCCGCAGCTGGTATCGCCGCTCCGACGAAACCGACCACGATGCCCGTCAACACGATTGCAAGTCGTTTCATAAAAATGGTTCCTTTCGTTACCCGTTCGTTGTCTCTTACTTGAGATTCAATGTCACCCCAAGCAACACGCCGGACATGGCGTTATTGATATAGGGATTTAAAGTCCCGCTTGTTTTCTGGTAATCAAAGTACATATAGCGATATCCAGCCTGCAGGATCATCTTCGGCGTGAGCCTATAGCCAAGCAGGCCCACGACCTGATACTCGAGTTGAGAGCCCGTCCCCCATCCGCCGACATCCCCCGCAACTGTGACTTCGGCCTTCGGTGAAAGGGCTCCGATAATTCTTCCCCCGACGAGAGGATCGACCCAATTCTGTGAGCGGTTGAAATTCGCGTTTTCGAGGAAGGGACTAAACGTGGCGTTCTCTCCGAAATGCCAGTAGCGGAATCCGGTCAAGAAATCAGCTTTGAGCTTTTCCTGATTAATCAGGCGAAAGCCGACCTTGGGAGTAAGGATGAACATATTAAAGTGAATGTCTGCGGATGTGAAATCCGCACCCGGCGGGAACGGGATCGCTTTGTTATCGCTCAGCCTCATCCACATGGTGTCGATGTTCGCTATTACTCGATTGCGACGAGCTTCGGCCAGTCCCAGCAATGCAAAATCTGCATGCGAGAGAAGATCCCAGGCGCTAGCTTTATAGCCGACCGCATAGCCACCCGCGCCTATCGTTCCATGCACTCCCGGAAGCCAGAGATAAGGACTCACCGAGAAATGCCACCGGTCATCGTTGTCAGTCGAAAGCGCGGCACCTGCGCCTTGCCCGCCACCGGAGCCCGAGGAACCAGACGCCCCGGGTGACCCGGCTGGGTCAGCGAAGTCAATGGCAGCGGCCGATGGCTCGCCGCCCGTCGCAGGCGTCGCAGCCGCGGTCCAGTTCGCATCGTTGGCAGAAGCGTATGGAATCACGCTGGCATGGAGCTGTTCGCTCGGTTGTGCCAACTGCTGTGCCTGCAAGCACGATGCACAGAGCATAACCGCGCTCGCAAAAGTAACGCTCGCTGAAGTGATGATTGCCATTCTGACTTTCATTCTCTTTCTCTCCCTTGGGTTACAGACCCTTGAATTGCGGATGGGGTCACGTTGCTAGCCGTGACCTCGCCCTTATTTCCGCTTACCGTCTTCACACAACGAAACCCGAGATGATTCGTCCCGGTGCTGACTTCACCCTTGCCCCGCGTGCCGACTACGTAACGCGAGCAATATTGGTCGGTGCACAGAAATGATCCACCGCGATGAACTTTCTTTTTTTCGCCTGGCTCCGCGGGATCGTTGGGTGTGTCCGGTCCTTGCGGATTTCGCGCCACGCCCCCGGCCGCCGCTAATTGCTGATAGTAGTCGGGACGATACCAATCACTGGTCCACTGCCACACATTGCCCGCCATGTCATACAAGCCGTACCCATTCGGCGGAAACTCCGCGACCGGCGCAATCCCCACATACCCATCCGCTCCCGTGTCTTTATCCGGGAAATGTCCCTGGTGGGTGTTCGCCATCCACTTTCCACCCGGCTGGAATTGATCGCCCCACGGGTAGCGCTTTCCGGCAAGACCTCCCCGCGCTGCAAACTCCCACTCCGCTTCCGTGGGCAAGCGTTTGCCGGCCCACTTCGCATAGGCCAATGCGTCCGGGTATGCCACGTCAACCACCGGATATTTCTCGCGTCCCTTAAGGCTGCTGGCTGGACCCTCGGGATGCCGCCAGTTCGCTCCCTTTACATACGACCACCATTGGTAATGGTCGTTAAGCGGCACAGCATGATCGGGGGGCGAAAAAACCACGGCGCCGGCCACTAGATTTTCGGGAGGAGCACCGGGAAAGTCTTCCGCGCGCGGCTTGCGCTCGGCGATGGTCACGTATCCCGTCGTCTTCACGAAGCGTGCAAACTCTTCGTTGGTCACGTCCGTCTTGTCCATCCAGAAGCCGTCCACGTACACCCGGTGGATCGGGCGCGAATCGGTCGTCGCCTGCATGCCCACTTGATCGCCTGGCGTTGGATCCGCCGCGCCCATGGCGAATTCACCACCGGAAATCCACACCATCCCTCGAGTCGAAGGCGCGGGCGCGGGAGTTGGAGTGGTGTTTGGAATGGTGGGACCGAAAGCGGCAGCGTCGGCAGCCATGATGACGGGGTGGCTAGCCTCGACTTTACCGGCAGACGAAAGAGGCCACGGGCGGAAGGCAACGACGGCCACTACCGCAGAAACGATAGCCAGACCAATCAGGATCCACAGCGAACGCCGCAGTAGGGATGGCCTTGGCGCAGTTGTCGACTTGATTGTCGATGCGATCGGGGTCTTATTTCGTTTCTTTCTTTTCATGCCTTCATCAGCCTGAGCACAAATGCCTTATAGTGGCGCCGGCGTCCGGCCGGCTACGATTAACGTGCCTTATTAAAGATAGACAAGAAATAATACGAACCCAGCGCCGGAGTGACCACTGTCAAAGGTGACAGGCCCGCAAACTCGAACCGAACTGATCAGACCTCACACGCTCTCGCAATAACTCCCCGTTTTTCGTCTCGCCTGAAGGTCTTTCTTGGACTGTCTTTTCTGACAGTGGTAAGACGCCGGATTAAAAGCTTTACTGGGCAGCGACGAGTTGCGGCTATTCCAAGAGAGACCGTACTCAGAGACCGTACTCAAGGACAGTACCACGAGGAATCGCGCGATAGCGCCCGCGATCGTCAGGCAGACTGTATTGCCTGTGCAGTGGCCTGCAGAGATATTTTCGGCAAGTTGGTTTTTGAAATGGACATCGATGTGAAAGAAACACCGCGGCGCATCGCGCGCTCCGGACAACCAGATTGACTAACCATTACCTAATTAAGGAGAGCACATGAATTTCGGAACAAATGTCGCAAAACTGGCACTGGGCGCGCTCGCTGTCCTGAGTTTACTCGCGGGCACGAGCGCAACTGCCCACGCGCAAGACACACGCAAACCCAACATTATCGTCATCATGGGCGACGATATAGGCATGTGGAACATCGGCGCCTACCACCGCGGCATGATGGCCGGCAAAACGCCGAACCTCGACAAGCTCGCCAAGGAAGGCATGTTGTTCACTGACTATTACGCCGAGGCGAGCTGCACGGCGGGTCGCGCGAACTTCATCACCGGCGAACTTCCCATACGCACCGGCATGACCACCGTCGGACAAGCAGGCGCCCCCACTGGACTCCCGGCCGAGGCGGTCACCATCGCCACGGTTCTCAAGGGCATGGGCTATGCCACTGGCCAGTTCGGAAAGAACCATCTGGGCGATAAGAACGAGTTCCTACCCTGCGTCCACGGTTTCGACGAATTCTTTGGCTATTTGTATCACCTCGACGCCATGGAAGACCCGGCCCATCCCAACTATCCGCAGAATCTCTTGAATGTGGTCGGCCCGCGCAACATGGTTCATTGCTGGGCTACCGACAAGGTCGACTCAACGGTGATGCCCCGCTGGGGCGAAGTCGGCAAACAGAGGATTGAGGACGCCGGCACGCTCTATCCCAAACGCATGGAAACTGTCGACGACGAGATTCGCGACCTCAGCCTCAAGTTCATCGACGGGGCCAAAGCCGCTAGCAAGCCCTTTTTCGTCTGGCTCAACCCGACTCGCATGCACATCGTCACTCACCTCTCGCCGAAGTATGAAGCGACGCGGAACTCTGAGAATGGCTGGTCCGAAGAAGAAGCCGGCATGGCCCAGCTGGACGACGACATCGGCCTCGTGATGCAGAAGCTGAAGGACATCGGCGAGGACGACAACACCATCGTTGTGTTCACCACCGACAACGGTACCGAAGTCTTCACCTGGCCCGATGGTGGTCAGACGCCATTCGCGCAGTCTAAAGGAACGGTCCTCGAGGGAGGCTTCCGGGTACCTTGCCTCCTGCGCTGGCCTGGTCATGTGCCCGCGGACTCGGTTCAGAACGGGATCTTTTCCGGCATGGACTGGCTTCCCACCTTCGCCGCCGCGGCCGGTAATCCCAATATCACCCAAGAATTGCTGAAGGGCAAAACCATCGGTGACCGGACCTACAAGAACCATCTGGATGGCTACAACCAGATGGCCGCCATTACCGGCAAAGGCCCCTCCGCGCGTCACGAAATCTTCTACCTCGGTGAAAGCACGGTCGGAGCGGTGCGCATTGACGATTACAAGTACCGCTTCATTGACCAACCGGGTGGCTGGCTGGGTGAAAAGACCCATCCCGACGTCCCTTACATCACCAACTTGCGTCTCGATCCTTTCGAGCGCACGGGTTGGCCCAACAACGGGACGAAAGACGGGGCTCAACAATACTTCGATTGGTTCAAGTACCAATTCTGGCGCTTCGTATTCGTACAGGAAGTAGTGGGCAAGGAACTCCAGACCTTCATCGAGTTCCCGCCGATGCAGCGGGGCGCGAGCTTCAACCTCGATGCCGTCAAAGCAGAGATGGCGAAAAGGATGGCCCAGGCAGAGGCGGCGGCCAAAGGGCCCAGCGATTAAGCGGAGCGAACTTCACGGCGGGCGGCTCGCAAGGGCCGCCTGTTTTTACGTTTTGGAAAAACGGTTATCCCTAATGCGAAAAGGAGGACGATCATGAAAACAAAATTTGCGTTATGCGCGATGCTACTATGCATCGCATCCGCGATTGCCGCGGGCCAACAGGTTTCTGTCAACTACAACCACAGCCAGAGTTTCTCCGGGTATCACACATATGCCTGGGGTTCGAACAATGCCAACCAGGTCCAGAACTCGATTCTCGCACAAGTAGCACAACAGGATATCGACGCGGCCCTGCAGGGCAAGGGGTGGGCTAAGGTGCAAGAAGGCCAGAATCCCGACGTGATCGTCACCGCCAATGGCGGATTGAAGCAGCAGACCTCCTACAGTGCATGGGGCATGCGCGGGATCGGCGGCGGCATGGGCGGCATCACCCCCGAGCAAAATGTTATCGGGACCCTGATTGTCGACCTGTACGACGCAAAGACTCAAAGCTTGATCTGGCGCGGGATCGGCCAAAACTCCCTGAACAACAACGGCAGTAAGAATCAGCAGATCGTGCAGAAAGCCATCGCGAAGATGTTCAAGCAGTGGCCGGCGTCGTAATGACGATGTGAGCTTATCCGGAGGCGGGATGCCGGCGTCCGTTACAACGCCGATGCATCCGCCCTCCAAAGCTTGAATTGGATGCCGGTTGTGCATCTTGAACCCGAGACTTCTAACCCATTGAGGAGAAACTATGACCAAGCATTCCTGGCTGTTCGTTCTGGTGCTCGCGCTATTTTATGTGACCGTTGCCATTGCTCAGCACCCGGTTCTCGACGCCGTCGCCAACAAAGTGGTCACCAAGTATCAGACCTCGACCTGCCAGCAATTGATGATGTCGAAAGCCCAGAAAGCACCGCCGTCAGCGGGAGAGCAGAGAGCCATGGAGATGCTGAAGACTGATGCGACCATGCGCCACGAATTCGTCGGCATCGTCGCCGACCCGGTTGTGGACAAGCTGATCCAATGCGGCATGATCCCGTAACGGTCGCAGGCGACGATGGTGGACTCGTCGCTCGATAGAAACTCTGTATAGATCGTGGAAGCCCTGTAGCGTCGGCGGCGCAGAGTTTCGGCGCGGTATGAGAGAGTTGTGTCCGAAATGTTCATGAAGGAAGAACGGAGAGTATGAAAAGCGCACTGAAAGCGACGAGGATCTTGGCGAAGGTCGCGGCATTTTTCTTGGTTGCGCTCTTGGCGGTCGCACCGGCCGCGGCGCAACAGGTCACAGGCACGTTGGGTGCCCCCAGCGCCACGACCACCATCGACGGAAAACAGATTCCGCCGCCGCCACCGAAATTTGGCGGCGTGATTAAGGAAAGCGCGAAAGACTCCACGCCCTGGTGGCCGCCCCGCATCGTGCCTCCCAAAGGCGCGCCCAACGTGCTGCTCATCATGACCGATGACCAGGGCTACGGCGTCCCCGGTACTTTTGGCGGTGTCATCCCCACGCCCGCGCTCGATCGCGTCGCCAAGAGTGGGCTGCGCTACACCCAGTTCCACTCCACCGCTCTGTGCTCTCCGACGCGCGCTGCGCTGATCACCGGCCGCAACCACCACTCAGTCGGTTTCGGAGTGATCGGCGAACTGTCCACTGGCTATCCGGGCTACGACTCCATCATCGGTCCGGAAAGCGCCACCATTGGCGAGATCCTGAAAGAGAACGGCTACGCCACGTCGTGGTTCGGGAAGAACCACAACACCCCAAGTTTCCAATACAGCAGCGCAGCCGGCCCCTTCGAACAATGGCCTTCAGGCATGGGATTCCAGTATTTCTACGGGTTCATGGGCGGCGAGACCGACCAATGGGAGCCGTATCTGTTTCGCGATCATACCCAGATATTCCCCTGGGTCGGAAGGTCCGACTACAACCTCATTACCGATATGGCGGACGAGGCCATCAAGTACATGCGCGATCTGAATGCGGCCTCGCCGGACAAGCCCTTCTTCCTGTATTACGTGCCCGGTGGCTCGCACTCACCGCATCAGCCGAAACAGGAGTGGATCGACAAGTTCAAAGGCAAGTTCGATATGGGTTGGGAGAAGATGCGCGACGAGATCTTCGCCAACCAGAAGCGGCTCGGCGTTATTCCTGCGAATGCCCAGCTGACTCCCTGGCCGGATGATCTACCGAAGTGGGACTCGCTTAACGCGGTTGAAAAGAAGATGTATGCCCGCCAGGCCGAAGTCTTTGCCGGCTACACCGCCTACACCGACTATGAGATTGGCCGGGTTATTCAGAGCGTCGAAGACATGGGCAAGCTCGACAACACCCTGATCATTTATATCGACGGCGACAACGGTACCAGCGCGGAAGGCAGCCTGTACGGCACTTTTAACCAACTGACCGCCTACAACGGCATTCTTACCGACCCGGCGGTCAAGGCCGTCAAAGCCATGGATGTACTTCATTACGAAGACTGGGGCTCGGACAAAACCTACCCGCACATGTCAGTCGCCTGGTCCTGGGCGTTCGATACGCCCTTCAAATGGACAAAGCAAGTGGCGTCGCATTTCGGCGGAACCAGGCAGGGGCTGGCTATTTCGTGGCCCGGCCACATTAAGGACGTCGGCGGTATTCGCACTCAGTTCCACCACGTGATCGACATCGTCCCGACCATCCTAGAAGCCGCCGGCATCCCGGCTCCTGATACGGTAAACGGGATCAAGCAGAAGCCAATCGAAGGTGTGAGCATGGCCTACACCTTCGACCAGGCAAACGCCAACGCCCCGTCGAAGCGCGACACGCAGTATTTCGAGATGGTCGGCAACCGCGCCATCTATCACGATGGTTGGATCGCCGCCACCACACCGCCCGCCCCACCCTGGGAGCTCGGCACGACCACAATGCCGCCCCTCGATCAATACAAGTGGGAGCTGTACAACATCACTGAGGATTATTCGGAGTACAACGATCTCGCGGCGCAGAATCCAGACAAGCTGAAACAGTTGCAAGCTTTGTTTCTGACCGAAGCTGCGAAATACCAGGTCCTTCCCATGGATAACTCGGGCTTCGTCCGCCTGTTGGCGCCGAAACCGAGCGCCATCGCCGGACGAACCGATTTCACCTACACAGGTGTGACTGCCGGCATTCCTGTCGGTAACGCGCCCAGCATTCTAGACCGGGACTACACCATCACCGCCAACGTGACTATTCCTGACGGTGGCGCGGAGGGAGTGATTGCGACCCTGGGCGGCCGCTTCGGCGGCTACGCCCTGCTGTTGACCCATAGCTTCAACTGGTGGCTCAAGAGCGACTTGTTTAAAGACATAGGTTGGGGACTATTGATCGTTGGATTATTTCTAGTCTGGTGGGGCAAGAACGGAAAGTGGAGGGCACGCTTCGGCCGCGCTCTATTGCTGATCGCCGCGCTCGGGCTGGTAGCTGTGTTTGCTACCGATCTGTTCTCATTCGGCAAGGGCCGGCCGGTATTCGTTTACAACTTCCTCGACCTGGAGCGCTTCAGGTGGGAAGGTCTCGACGGTCTCAGTGCCGGCAAGCACACCATCGTCTTCGACTTCAAATACGATGGACCCGGCCCCGCCAAGGGCGGTACCGGCGTTCTGTCGGTCGACGGCAAGGAAGTCGCTCGCAAGACGATCGCACACACGATTCCGCTGCTCATGTCCATAGACGAAACCTTCGACATCGGGCTCGACACTCGCACGCCGGTGGACTTTAGCTACGACGTTCCATTCCGCTTCACCGGGACAATCGATAAGCTGAATTACAAACTCGGGCCCGAGCAGTTGTCGGCCGAAGACAAACGGAAAGCGGCGATGATGCTAGCCGCGGCGAAAGACTAGGCGCATTGGAGAAACAAAGTGACTACCAAAACGCTGGTGCTGGCGGGAGCGGCGCTGGAGACGGCAACCGGCGTCTTCCTGATGGCCGATCCGGGTCTAGTCGTCCATTTGCTCATAGGCGCGAGCCTCTCTGGTGGCGGCGACGCGGTGGCCCGGGTGTGCGGATTAGCATTGTTCTCTCTCGGGCTGGCATGTTGGCCAAGCGCTTCGGTTGTGAGCGCGCAGGCCATTACGGCCCTGTTCACCTACAATCTGCTCTTTGCTCTTTACATCGCCTATCTTGGGATTGCCGGAGGTTTCGTCGCCTACCTCCTCTGGCCCGCGTGTATTCTTCACGCCTCAATGGCGCTGCTGGTGGCGCGACCAGCGTATAAGGCTCGGGTTGCCGGACCCTGATCGCAGGTCCCTGATCGCGGATGCGACCTTTCCTCAAGCTCGGGCTGTGGACCACGATCGCGATATTCCATGTGCAATCCCTTTGCGCCCAGGACCTGTCGCCGCGCGCCTATGTCATTACTCCCGTGCATTGGAACGCGGTCATCTTGACCTGGTCCTTTTACGACGGCAGCATTCTACTGAACGGCACGGCCCCGGTTACTGGCGCCAGCGGGACATACAACGTGTCCATCTTCAGCTACTATCACTCGTTCAATTTCTTTGGCCGCTCCGCCAACGTCACCGGCTCGTTGCCATACGCATTGGGACATTTTCAGGGAACGGTGGAGGGTGCGGGAATGAACCTCTACCGTTCCGGCCTTGCAGATTCAGCCTTTCGGCTTTCCGTGAACCTCAAGGGCGGTCCCGCCATGACGCCGCAGAAATTTACAAAATGGCAGCAGAAGATACTGCTCGGTGCGAGTCTCAAAGTAGTGGCTCCTACAGGTCAATACGATCCGACAAAACTGATCAATTGGGGAGCCAACCGCTGGGGCATCAAACCGGAATTTGGCTATTCCGAACGTTGGGGACATTGGGTGCTCGATGGCTACGCAGGGGTGTGGTTCTACACCAAGAATCAGGAGTTTTTCTCCCACAACATGTACTTTCCCGGCTTGCAGTCCCAAACCCAAAACCCCATCGCCGCCTTCGAAGGCCATCTCAGTTATGACGTCAAGCCTCGCCTCTGGTTTTCGCTCGACGGCAATTATTGGTTCGGTGGCAAAACCAGTTTGAACGGTGTCCAAAATCCTCAGACCCGGGAAAACAACTCCCGCATTGGAGCAACCGCCTCAGTCCCCGTATCCAAACACCAGTCTTTGAAATTTAGCTACAACAACGGCGACTACATCCGCTATGGCGGGAACTACCAGAGCGTCTCGGTGGCTTGGCAGTATGCCTGGCTGGGTAGGCCGAAATGACCACCGCATCGCGGTGAACTTCTATTGCGGTGAACTTCTAACGACGACTGGTACTTTATCCAGTTCCTCTCTTGCACCAAAGACCGCTAAGCTCACCCGTCATAGGCGCGCGCCGTTCGCTTTCGGCCCGGGATCAAGTTCGGCTTGCGCCGCGATGTCGGAGGTCACAAGAAATGTCATACATGCGAGGTAGTCAAAGACTCACTGCACTGGCGGCCTTTCTCCTATGCACCATGCCGCTGCTGGCGCAAGATACGCCTGTCGCCCCCGAGGGAACTCAGGTGGCCACGGAGGAAACGCCAGCGGCAGCGGCCAATTCCGATGCGCTGCGCAAAGCGGCGCAGAACCCTGTCGCCAGCCTCATCAGCGTCCCCATTCAGAACAACAACAATGGCGGGATCGATCCGGGCAATCGTACGCAGGATGTAGTAAATATCCAGCCCGTGATTCCATTGAGAGTGAACGACAACTGGAACCTGATCATTCGCTGGATTACACCCATCATCTACCAGCCGCTCCCTGCGCCAGATCCTTTGCCTCAAGTGGGAGTTGCTGGCCTTGGCGACATGCAGCCTACTTTCTTGCTCTCCCCCAGAAAACCGCACAAGCTGATTTGGGGTGCTGGCCCAATCTTTCAATTGCCGACCGCGACCAGCCAGTACCTGGGACAGGGGAAGCTCGCCCTTGGGCCAAACATCGTCGCCCTGGCCATGCCAGGCCATTTTGTGATGGGCGTGCTCGTCAACAACATCTGGTCGGTAGCCGGTGGGGGCAGCCGTCGGGACATCAATCAGATGCTCCTGCAATATTTCATCAATTACAACATGAAAAAAGGCTGGTATCTGACCACGCAGCCCATCCTCACCGCCAACTGGAACACGCCCGCACCGACGGGAAGCGTGTGGACGGTGCCATTCGGTGGCGGCGTGGGCAGAATCATGAAGCTTGGGTTTCAGCCGGTGAACATCAGCGTTCAGGCTTATGGCAATGCCGTCCATGTTCCCGGAGCTTCGCCCTGGACCGTGCGGGCATCATTTGCTCTGCTGTTTCCCAAGTTAACCAAGCAACAGGAGAAGATGATGATGGAGCAAAAACTGAAACAGATGGATCAGGAGCAGCCGCCGAAGAAGTGAGTGCAGGCCGCCACCGAGCGGAACACTCAAAGAGGGCATCGATGAGAATTGCGGAAGGCGCTTTCAGTTTCCTTGTCGTCCCTGTGCAATGGAGTGCCGACTGGGCCTGGGGCCTGCCCTTGATCGTACTGACCGTGGTCTTCCACGTCTTAGGCCTAGAGTTCATAAGCCAGAAAGCTGTCGAGATGTTCCGCCGCAGGATGGTTGGCGGCCACCGCACGCCTCTGTTCGCGGCGGTTATGAGTACCGTGATCTTGTTGGCTACCGGTCTGCATGCGGCGGAGGCTGGCGCGTGGGCTGCCTGCTATGAGTTTCTAGGGGCTCGGCCTGACTTCAAATCAGGGATGCTTTATTCGCTCGGCGCCATGACCACATACGGGCATGCGGGTGTCTATCTGCAAGACCGCTGGCAACTCATGGGAGCGATCGAGGCACTGAGCGGTTGGCTGCTGTTCGGGCTGACCGGCGCTTTTCTATTCGGCATGATTCAGGAAGTCCGGTTGTTGGGAAGAGCGAAGGCAGTGCGCTCAAGTTCAGCAATCTCGTCCTGATTGCTGCACGCACCACGATCTTCGCACCGAGTCGTAAACAGTGTGGGATACCCCTGATGCCCGAAGCAACGTCGAACGTCGAATTGGCTCACAAGATTCACGAGCACGGCCACCATCCATCAGCGCATGGCCGCCGCGAGCAGTGGGTCGAGATCGCTGAGGCGGTGGTGCTTGCGATTGTCGCGGTCGCCACCGCGTGGAGCGGCTACCAGGCAGCAAAATGGGACGCTCTCTCCAACCAGAACTACAGTCTTTCGTCGGCCGCCGCTGTCCGGGCGCAAGAGAGGGAAACGCTGTCGGGCCAGGACCGCCTTTACGACATCGTGACCTTCAACGGCTGGGTGGCCGCGAAGGTGGAAGGCAAAGAGAAGCTGATGGACTTCTACGAGCGCCGGTTCCGGCCGGAATACGCAGCTGCCTTCAATGCCTGGTGGAAGCTTGACCCGGTCAACAATCCTTCGGCACCAGCCGGCCCCATTTTCATGAAGGAGTACGTCAACGCCAACAGCGAGGAGGCTGCAAGGATCGCGCAGGAGGCCAAACGCCACTACGAGAAAGGCGTGACCACGCGCGAGACCGGTGACCAGTACGTAAAGATCACCGTTTTCCTGGCCACCGTGCTCCTCTTAACCGCGCTCGGCCAACGCTTCGAACTCCTGGGACCGCGAGTCGTGGTCGTTGCGGTCGCATTCGTTCTGCTGGTCATCAGTACTTACTGGATACTGACCTTCCCGCGTGCTTAGACGAAAATCCCCAGAGACTGTTGAGGAACGGGCGCATCAGTGTTCGTTCTAGTGCTGTTAGTTCTGCCAGTCGTCGGATCGAGTTCCGCGGCTCACACTGACAAGTTAGGTCACGGCGAAAGGGAAGAATCGATGAGAAGGTTGATCCTCGTTCTCAATTTTTTGTGTCTGGGTCTGTCCGCATTCTGCCAGAACCCGGGCACACAGTCGGTCGTCAACATCACTATCAATATCTCGCGGTCAGTGCCCGCTGTGAACTATCAGACGAATTCTTCCTCCCGAATTGACTTCACCGGCACGCCTTTGCTGCCCTTCTCTCTCGGCAACGCTAATGTGGCCAACAAAAAGGGTTTGATTTCGATTGATGCCAGCTTTTCCAAAATGTCCTCTCCCGCTCAACTCGGGCCGGAGTTCCTCACCTACGTCCTATGGGCGATCACTCCGGAGGGTCGTGCCAGCAA
Source organism: uncultured Acidobacteriaceae bacterium (assembly GCA_963755765.1). GTDB lineage: Bacteria > Acidobacteriota > Terriglobia > Terriglobales > Acidobacteriaceae > Acidiflorens. The sequence continues at coordinate 258,120 of CAVWKZ010000011.1, read as the reverse complement.
TCTCGGGGAGCTTCAGCTAAAGGGAGATAAAGCCAAGCTCAGTGTCACCACCAGGCTGCCAAACTTCGCCATGATCGTGACCGCTGAACCCTACTTTGCCGTTTCCTCACCCAGCGAAATGGTGGTGCTGCAGAATGTCCCGCGCCAGGACACCAAAGGTAGCGTCACGCCAGTTACAGCCACTCTTCTGAGCCGCAGCACTTACCACGAGGCTCAGCTTCAGCCTTTCAACCTGGATCCCAAAGTTCCTCTCGCGGTCTACGAAGCGCGCAACGCATTGCGGATTGCGAAAATTCAGGGTGCTGAGAAGCTCGCTCCCGACGCCTGGGCCAAAGCCAGCGCAAGCGCCTCGCAGATGGAAGACTATCTCGCGAGAAAGCAGAAGGACCCAGTCATTACAGCCGCCCGAAATGTTGTCCAGCAATCCGAAGACGCGCGCTCAATCGCGGTAAGGCAGGAGGCCGAAGATCAGATTGCCGCCGAGAAACGTGCCCAGGCCGAGAAACTCGCGCAGCAACAAGCACAAGCCGCCCTGCAACAGCAACAAGCCGCACAGCGGGAAGCCGAGTTGAAAGCGCAGCAGGAAGCGGAAGCGAAGCGGAGCGCGGAATCCGCCGCCCTGGCCGCTCAGGAGGCGCAAGCGCGAGCCCAGGCGGATGCTGCGCGGGCGCAGGCGGAAGCAGCCAAAAAGCAGGCCCAAAAGGAAGCAGCCAAATCCGCCGCCGCCGCTGCTCAAGCCGAGCTCGCGCAGAAACAGCTGCGCGCCCAACTGCTGGCGCAACTCAACTCCGTGCTGCAGACGGTTGATACTCCACGCGGTCTCGTGGTCACCATGGCCGACATCCTGTTTGCTTCCGGCAAGTTCCAACTCTCGCAGGATGCAAATCTGAAATTAGCCAGGCTTTCCGGCGTCATCCTGGCTCATCCCGGCCTGAAGCTGCGGATCGAGGGCTACACCGACAGCACCGGCAGCGAGTCTTTCAATCTCACGCTCTCGGGTCAGCGGGCAGATGCCGTGCGCACCTTCCTGATAAGCCAAGGACTGCAACCAGGAGACGTTAGCTCTGCGGGCATGGGCGAGGCCAATCCGGTGGCCCCGAATGACACCGCCGCCGGACGAAAGCAGAATCGCCGGGTAGAGATCATCGTTTCCGGCGAAGCAATTGGAACCAGCATCGGTCAATAAGACTGGTCAACAAGAACGTCGTGCACTGCGGTGAAGCCGAATCCCTGGACGTTCCCTGCGACGAGATTAGGCGACAGTCTGCCGCCTCGCGACGATTGCCGTGCGTACTGTACAGTACGCTGATCCGTGCGGTAGGATCATAGGCGATCAGGCTCCCGGAGGTTCCCATGCCACCGCTTCGAACGTCGTCGACGCGATCAGGCCGAGCCCGGAAACCAACCAAGCTGTTCGACCCCAAAGCCTTTCTGGCGCAAGCTGGCGTCGGCAGGACTGTTCTCCACTACGCCCCGAAACAAGCGGTCTTTTCCCAGGGACAGCGTGCCGACGCCGTGTTCTACATTCAGGAGGGGAAGGTAAAGGTCAGCGTAGTCTCCAAGCAAGGCAAGGAAGCTACCATCACGCTGCTCGACCGCGGCGATTTCCTGGGCGAGGGATGTATCGCTTCGGATCAACCCGTCCGCCTCTCCACCGCCACCGCAATTACGCGCTGCTCTCTCCTGAGAATTGAAAAGGCCGCGATGCTGCGCACGCTCCACGAGCAACATAAGTTCTCCGACCTGTTCGTGGCATACGTGGTCGCACGTCACAATCGCACCCAGGAAGACTTGGTCGATCAACTGTTCAATTCCAGCGAAAAGCGGTTGGCGCGGGCGCTCCTAGTCTTGGCTCGCTTTGGAAAAGAAGGTGTCTCCGAGACGGTGATTCCGGAAGTTAATCAGGGCACTCTGGCAGAGATGATCGGTGCGACCCGCTCCAGGGCAAATTTCTTTATGAACCGCTTCAGAAAGCTGGGCTTCATTGACTACAACGACGATGGATTGCAGGTGCACAGTTCGCTCCTTGGCATGGTTCTGCACGAGTAGCTCGGTGTTGCGGGGGGGGGTGCAATTTTGGACAGACAAGATTTTGCTTGTTTGCTCAAATGTTGCAATCGAGAGGAATGTTATGCCTTGTCCAGCCTGTGCATCACGGAATGAGGAGGAGTTTACTGCGGAGATGAACATCCATTTCTGCGGCCTCGCGAATATCGACCGTCCCGGCGTCCTGGTATTTCCCAAACTCCTGGTCTGTCTGGATTGCGGCTGTTCGCGCTTTTCAACTCCGGCAGCTGAATTGTCGGAACTCGCGAGAGGCGCCGCCACAGCAGAACCTTCAAACCGAGGGCGGAATGATGCCATCTTTTTCCGTCCCAGGATCAGGCTCGAAGCGTGAAGTCGTTTGGCTGTGTGCTGCTGATAAACTGCTTTTCCGAGATCACCGCTTCAACGGCAGCTATCAGATCGCTTGCTACTCTCGTCTTCACGATATAACCCCACGCGCCCAAGCCCAGAGCTTCTTCCACCACGTCGGCACCAGATTCCTGAGTCAGGAAGATTATTTTGGATTCCGGAGAAAGTTTACGGATTCGTCGTGCAGCCTCGAGTCCATTGATCGTAGGAAGACCGATGTCGAGGAGAATCAAATCCGGTTTCAGCTCTTCCGCCTTATGAACTGCCTCTAGTCCGTCCGACAGTTCGCAGATGACCTCCAAGTCGTCTCTCTTCCCAAGCGTCGAGCACACGAATTGTCGAAAGGGTAAGAAATCCTCGACAACCAGAACCCGAACCGACGACATTCCGGCACCAGCCTTTCCCCAGTCGAACCGGACTTTCTCTGTCTCAGCGCGCGGGCAAAAAACGTTTTTTTAATCTAAACCATCATCGCCCATAACACCAAGGTGTCAATGACTCGAACGTGGGGCTTCTGGCCCCATTAGCGCCCCGGAATGGAAGGAAGGACAAGGACCGGCCCCGATGGCGACTCTATTGCAGCCTCCCGTATTCCGCCTTGGCCTGGTTGAGTACGGGGATACCGGGGTCGGCATCTTTCCACAGCGTGAGGAAATCCGCATAGGCGGTGCGCGCTTGGAAGACTTCTCCCTGCATGGCGTAAGCCCGGGCGAGCCCGAGATGCGCCAGCGCGCCGATGGGCTCATTGGTCACGACTCCACGCTCATCAACGATCTTTTGGAACTCCACTGCCGCTCGCGCACCCTGCTTTGCAGCCAGATACGCCTGCCCGCGCACGTAAATAGGATACAAATTAGTCGAGAATGTGGTGCCGCCCGCCGCCCCCAAGTCGTATGATGTTGCGGCCTGCAACGTGTCGACGGCCTTTGCAGCGTCTTTCCGCGCCAGCGCGAGCTGGGCGCGAATCGTAGGGAGGTAGTTGAATTGCACAATCGTATCTTCAGGAAACCGTTTGGCCAATTCGTCCACAATCCCCTGAGCCCTCGTAGAGTCACCAGCCACTGCTAAGGCCAGCCCCGCCGCAAACTCGCCATCCGGCCCGATCGTTTGTGTGGCCGCAGCTGCCGCGCGTTGCCGGGCTTGCGCTGCGTCCCCGAAAAGCGCTTCGTAGAGGGCCGCGGTGGCTTCGTCGGCCGCCGCTCTATCCTTTTCCCCCGCACGTTCGGCGGACGCCACCGCCTGTTGCAAGAACTCTTCGGATTGATTGAGTTGGCCGGAATAAGCAGCCGTATTGCCTTCGGAGTACAGCAGGAGGCTCTCTGGTCTCGGTTTACCCGTTGACCATGCAACCTGCCGCGCCATCTGCGCTGCATCGTGTTGCAAAAAGCCCAGTTCGTACAGATAAAGATGCAGATCGGCGGAATCAGTATTCTTTGTCTGCGCTTCAGCGGCCGTGGCCGCAGCCTCTTTCAACCGGTCCAGAGAGATATAGGCAATCACTAGGTTGCTGTAGTTCAGAGCATCATCCGGAACCCGGCGCAAGGCCTCGCGGAAATCCTCCAGCGCCTTGTCATGTTGACCCAGCGTCTGGTAAACCACGCCCAGGTTGGCGGGGGGCACCGATTCTCTCGGATACGCCTGCCCCCAGAGTTCATACGCCTTGCCTGCTTCCTCCAGATTTCCAGTGACGAAATGATAGTAATGAGACTCGATATAGTATTTCTCCTGTTCGCTCACCCGCCCCCGCAGTTCGAAGCTTTTCTTCGTGTTCACCGCCGCCAGGTCTTTCTCTCCCAAGTTGTGATATGCCGTTCCCAGTGATGCGTAAGCCATTGCGAAATTCGCGTCTTCGGATATGGCTTTCTGGTAGAGGGGGACCGCCGCCAGATAGTCAGCTTTCGCCGTCATCATTTTCCGTCCCAGGCTGTAGGACTGCAGAGCTTCGAGCGACGGCGTTGTCGCCTGCTCGACCGGCGTATCGAATTTCTCAATCGTGCTGAGCGATTCACCCAGTTTCGAACGCAGGCTGATCGCACCTTCATCGAGCGCCTTCAGGACGTGCTCCTTGCTGTCAGCCGTCACCTGAACGTTAGCCAGGGAACCGCCCGTGCCACAGTTCGTAGCCTTGAGGCCCAGAACATACTCGCTACCCAGGCTCGCGATGGAGCCTTCTAGCTCCGCAGCCCCTTCCATCCGCTGGCAAAGTTCACGCGCAATCGCCGGCGTGATTCGCGCGTCGGGCGCCTGGCCCATCAGAGGAAGAGTCTCCCGGATACGCCGTTCGGAAATGAGGCTCAGAAACGGCGATTGTTCAAGCTGGACCGCCAATCCTTGCTTGAGAGTGTCGTCGAACACCACGTCGCCCGTCGTATTCGTAAAATCCGCAAGCACAATCGTGTCCTTGCCGGTCAAGGGCGTTGCCTGATATGCCTTTATGTAGATAGCACCCGCGACCAGGCCCGCGACCACTAACCCGGCAGCGGGAAGAAAAATCTTCCAGCGAGGGCTCGACGATCGCTTCGCAACCGCTGGAACCGCTGAGGCAGCGACCGTCGCTCGCTTACTGCGCGACTGTTTGCCACTCGAGGACGAATGACTAGGAGCCGGGACCACAACGAATTCTGTTTCTTTCTCCACCACCGCCATCCGGCCCGTCTCCGTATCTCGTTTGAGCCGTTGCAAATCGGTTCGCATATCCGCGGCATGCTGGTAGCGCAGATTGCGATTTTTCTCCAATGCCTTGTTGATGATTTCTTCCAGTTGGACTGGCAAATCAGGGTTCAGACGGACCGGCGCCACTGGAGTCCGGTTCAGGATGGAATCGAAAAGAACCGCGGCGCTGTCTCCGCGGAAAGGCAATTTGCCAGTCGCCATCTCGTACAAAACTGCCCCAAACGAAAACAAATCAGTGCGCGCGTCTAAGTCCTGCGCCCGCGCCTGCTCCGGTGACATGTAGGCCACCGTTCCCACAGCCGTCCCCGGGCTGGTGAGATTTCCAGGGGCGAGGTTCGAGACCGATTGCGTCGTGGCCGCGGCAATTTCGCTTGCGGAACTGACATGAACCACCTTGGCCAGACCGAAGTCCAGTATCTTGGCATTCCCACGCTTGGTGACGAAGATGTTGGCGGGCTTGATGTCCCGGTGAACAACCCCTTGGCTGTGTGCGGCGTCGAGCGCGTCGGCAATCTCGATGGCTAGCGATAATATTGTTTCGACATCCACTGGCCCAGCGCCGATCATTTGCCTCAGCGTTACGCCATCCATGTACTCCATGGCGATGAAAGCACGGCCGTCGTGTTCCCCAATTTCGTAGATGGTGCAGATATTCGGATGATTGAGGGAGGAAGCAGCCTGCGCTTCACCCTGAAAGCGGCTTAGCGCTTGCGGATCTTTGGCGACCTCGTCGGGCAGAAACTTCACGGCTACGAACCGGCGCAGCAACGTATCTTCCGCCTTAAAGACCACACCCATCCCGCCGTCCCCTAACTTCTGGACAATGCGATAGTGCGAAATAGTTTCGCCGGCTGCGAAGTGAGCTTCGGCCATACCTTTAGGACGCTAACCGTTCAACGGTACTCACAAATTTTTTTGCCCGCGTCGTTCCGGACAGAGAGCAGGTCGGAATACGACGGACTTCGGCGCCAGCACAAGAGTGTATGAGTGGGACGCGAGAAAGAACACTGGCAACTGTGACAGGTGCGGTTACAGACAGCGCTGCCGGCGCCAACCACAACAAATACCGGCGATTAATAAGGCGATAAATAAGAGGGGGAGAAAATTCTCTAAGCCGCCACGATGTGGTTCTTTATGGCGTACTTGACCAGTTCCGCAGTGCTCTTGGCGCCCAGCACTTCCATCATGCGGTACTTGTGATACGCAACTGTCCGGGTCGACATGTGCAGGATGCTGCTCACTTCCTTCATCACCTTTCCTTCGGCAAGCAACTGCAGCACCTCACGCTGCCTCTGGGTCAGGCGTTCGTCTTCATAGACCATCTTCTTGTCTTGCTTCCGCAAGAAATTGACGACCTCTCGCGGTAGAACCGGCGACATATACGATTTGCCCCGTAACACTTCGCGAACCGCAAGCACCATCTCAGCGGCAGCGCAGGTTTTAAGCAAATATCCATGCGCTCCCCGACGGAAGGCTTCAGCCGCCACTTCCACATCGGGATTCATGGTCAGGAAGATCAGTTTGACGGCGGGCAGCATTTCTTTTACCTGCCGCCCCGCATCCAAACCATTCAAGACGGGCATCGCGACATCAACGACGACGACGTCGGGCTTCAATTCGGCGGCGGCACGCACCAGTGCGCGACCGTCGCTCACGGTCCCGACCACATCGAACTCCGCTTCGAGAAGCTTCTTGCACAACTCGGCTATCAGAGTGTGGTCGTCCGCAATCAAAATTCGAGATCGACGAACCATCGCCAGCACTATACCACAATCGGACGGCGAGCCAAACCATCGATCAAACTGAGGTAGTGGTGCACTTTGAATTCAAACTGCACCACTACCCAAACTGACCCACTACCCGGATTGTCGGGAGTGTTTTGTTAAGACATTCCCCGGTCGTCACGGACGAGGGTTTTGGCATCATAAAAGAAAAAGCCAAAGCCTTAAGGAGCGGCAAGACTGGATTCGCCCCTCGGATGGGAGGTCGTACTATAGCCCTACACAGAATCGAGCAGAAGTTTCCGAGCCGGCAGCCATTGGCCGGAAGCTACACAGTCAATATCCACTCGGGTTATCGTGCTACCATTTGTGGATAGAACCAAGTCTTAACCCTAACTGTCATTTTTGCCAGTATGCGCGGCAAAGAAGATTTTTTAAGATTGTGCTCGATAAATTACTCCCAGAAGTGCAAGCGAAAAGCGTGCCAACGGATACCCGCAGAAGCGACATGATGGGCATTGGCGCCAAATAGCGAAGCCCCGGGACTAATTGAGGAACGTTTTGTTGATTTCAGATCAATCTCAATCTAAAGAGGAGAGAAAAATGCGTAAATATTTTGTTCTGGTGGGCTTGCTTCTGCTGACGGCCGGTCTGGCCTTGGCTCAGGATTTCCCGAAGGTTGAAACATCGCCGGCGTTCATGTACATCCGTACACCCATCTCTTTCAGTTTCAATAACGGTGAGGGGGGCGTCACGAGCGTGAACCAAAGCTTTAACTGCGCTGGTGGCGGCGGCACACTCGCGTATAACGTTACTAGCTTGATCGGCATTGCCGCTGACCTGGGTGGCTGCAAGTATTTTGGTCAAACAATCCCCGCTCCGATTAGCGCCAACGTTAATGGAAGCGGCTTTACTTTTCTGTTCGGGCCGCGGCTTACCTTCCGAAGCAAGAGCCCCTTTCAGCCGTTTGCCGAGCTCAACTTCGGTGGAATGCGCATCAGTCTCTCCTGCAAGAACAGCAACAGTGACTGCACTGACCAATTCGGTACTGGCAGCTATTCCAAGACCGCATTCGCGATGACCGTAGGTGGGGGATTTGACATTAAGCTGAGCAAGAAACTCTCCCTGCGACCCGTCCAGGCCGAATACCTCTACACCCGTTTCGGCAATGATTGCCAACTCGAAGTCTGCACATTCAATAACAACCAGAACAGCTTCCGGCTCAAGAGCGGCATTGTCATCAACTGGGGTGGCTCGGCAGCCAACTAGCCTTGCAGCCGACCTTGGCCTCGTCTTCAAAAGGCGGGCCAAGGTCGCGAGCAGGTGTATAATTGGGGCGCTTCGAGGTTGAGAAGAAATCCCCACTTCCAGCCATTGTAGTAATATCCTGGGTCATTCTTTCTTTAAAGTAGGACGGCCGCGCGTCTCTTCACTGACGCGCGGCTCTGGATTTTGCGGGTTCGCCCGTCCGCGTGCGTGAGGAACAATAAACACGATGAGCATTCAAAACTTAGCAACCAAGCCGGGTTTCAGGGCGCGCGGATTCTTTCTTCTGATGATCAGCGCGCCCTTTCTATTTTTCGCCGCCCCTGCGTGCAGCCAGACCTCTGGTGCGCCCCAGACGGCAGCGAGCGTAACACTGCCCAACGTCAAACTCGTGATTGGCGGCGACACCGTCAAGAACAACACCATGGGGACGCTTTCAGTAGTGGGCAGCGTGCTCCAGTTCACAACCGGCAAGGCGACGATGGAGGTGCAGGCGGCGTCCATCCTCGACATGTCCACCAATGAAGACAGCAGGCAGGATATTACCGGTGCCGCCAAAGTCGCGACCATGGCAATCCCCTACGGCGGCAGTCGAGTCCTGAGCCTGTTTTCTCACGGGGTTGACGTTTTCACCGTGGAATTCACGGACGCCAATGGCGGCTATCACGGCGGGATCTTTGTGCTTCCCCAGAAGATGGCCGCGCCCTTCAAAAAGCAGCTCGTCGCGATGGGGGCCAAAGCCAGCGTTCCACTAGCGCCAGAACCGGAAAATAAATAGGTGGCAAAAATCTTGAAATCTCACTCCCGCACGACACTTTCAGTCGTCCTTACTCTCATCCTCGCCTGTTCCTTCTCCGTGGCCGCCGGCACTGCAGCAGCTGCGGGCTCGGACGACGCCAAAACCACTCAGAAGCTCTCTGCTTCAGCCATTCAAATCCAACCCATAGATCCGGGCGACGTTCCCATCCCACCGGACTTCCGTGTGGCCGTGTACGAGAACCTGATCACGCAGATTCAGAAGACGGGAAAGTTCCAGCACGTGTACCGTAGCGGCGACAAGGACGCAGCCAGCGCCCCCGATCTCGTCACTCTCACCATGGTTGCGCAATCCTTCAATAAGGGCAGCCAGAAGAAGCGCGAAGTGACCACAGTCGCCGGATCTTCCCAGATCACACTGAAGGTCCACATCACGGACCATGCCGGAAAGACGCTTGTGGATCGTGACGTCCAGGGCAAGGTTCGCTTCTTCGGAGAAAACCTCCGTGTCACCTACGATTTCTCCAAGAAGGTCGCCAAAATCGTCAACGATACCTTCTAGCCTAACCAACCAGTCCCCTAGAACACGCGGCCAAGCGAAAAGAACCACTTGGCATGACCCGTGTCTCCGACGCTTCCGCCAATGAACACAGGCCCTAGAGCCGTCCGTGCGATGAACCCAGCCGCGACGTCATTAGGAAGCTTGCTCACGTCCGGAGCGTCGTACATTTTCCCCACCTCATAGAACGCGACTCCGTAAAGGCTGGTGCCGAGAAACGGCGGCAGGTTGAACAGATTATGCAGGTATCCCGCGCGGAACAGGTAAAACTGATCTCCGCGCACCTCGTTCTCGCCATAAGCAAACAACCCCGCCGTTCCTCCAAGGTAGTACTGAGGAATACCGGTGCGATCGTAACCGAGAGTCGAGCCGCCTTGAGCGTACAAGAAGACAGAAGCCGGCTCGGAGATGCGTTTAAAAAACTCGGTTCTCATTTCTAGATTTGGAAACGCGGTAGCCGCTCCCGGGCTCACATCCGTCCAGTGGAAAGTCAACTCTCCCAAATAACCCTGCCGCGGAATGACTGGATCATCCGTGTGGTCGGTAGTGTAGCGAAATCGCGAAGCGGCAACCTCTCCCTTTACCGAGGGGAATTCCGCAGTACCCAGCTTCAGATTAGCGTCCAGGTAGCCGATTTCGTAGCCCGCACGGACCTCGCTGAACCGGCTGATTGCATAGCCGATGTCGACTCCGCCTGTTACCCTGCCGATGCGGTAGTCGGCTTGTGGATCGCCATAGGAGTAGAACCACTGCGCAGAGTTGCTCGCACTCACGCGTGGCGCGATAAACCACCTCGAGGTCTGGCTGAATCTCTTGTAGAGCTCGGTGGAAATCCCATAGGCGTCTCCTAACTGGAAATCGGTGCGCAATTCCGACCCAAATCCCGCGATATCCAGGAACGTCAATCGCCCTCCAAGCGTAAAGGTGACGTTATCGGTTTGCTCGCCATCCACCACCAGGGCAGGTTGCAGAACCGGCGGTGCATAACTCTTTTCGCGGACGGTAACCAGCAGACCAAGTTCGCCGTCCTTCTGGACCAAACCGTAGGAAGCGCTTTCGAATCTGCCCACACCGGTCAAACGGGTCAGATAGGTGTCCAGCGACTTGGTGTCGATCGGCTTGCCCACCAGAGGCTGAAGAAATTTCTGGATTTTTTGGTCCCAGTCGGGGTTGTTGGTCCCCTCCACTTTTACAAATTGTGGAACGCCGGCAGCCGCTTGCTTGCGCGCGTTGCGATGGGCGATATACTCGTCCCATGCGGCTTGATCGAGCTCGTAAGGCTGCAAGACTTTGGCTTTCTCCTCCGCCGCTTCCGTCCCCTTCTGAATCAGTTCATCCGCCTTATTGAACTCCAGGCTGGTGAATTTCTGGACATCCACTTTGACCACGATGTCTGCAAGCTCCATCCCGCGAAGTTCTGTCTCAGAGGTTCCGACAGTGATTGACTGGCCGAGAACACTGAAAAGAGACTGGATTTCATTCGCGGTCGTCGGAGCGACCTGGAGATGAATCGCAATTACCACGTCGGGCCCCATGTCGCGCACCAGATCCGTAGGTAGGTTGTCCACCAGCGCGCCATCCACGTACACGTTGTCTCCGTCGCGGACGGGAGCGAAGATGGCCGGCAACGACATCGACGACCGCATAGCCTGACCAATCGGACCGCTGGAGAACACATGCGCCTTCTTCGAAATCAGCTCGGTGGAAACGCAGCGGAAGGGGATGGGCAGGTCGTCAAACGACTTGACGGCTGAATAAGCAAGTGTTTCATGGTCGATGACCAGGCCGATTTGATGTCCCGAACTCAATCCGGAAGGGAGCGACACTCCATGTTTGAAACCAACAACGAGGCTGTTTGGAATCGCGCGCGCATCTTCCTTGCGGCGGTAAGAGAGGTCCTGGTAAGGGGTTGAACCTCCAATAACCAGCGGCCAGTCCATGCCTTTTACCAGCGCTTGAAGTTCGTCCGGGCTCTTGCCCGTCGCGTACATGCCGGCCACCAGCCCACCCATGCTGTTCCCTGAGATGTAGTCGATTGGAATGTGGTGCTGCTCAAACCACCTGAGCACTCCGATGTGTGCCAGTCCCAGCGCACCGCCGCCTTCAAGCGCAACCCCGATGGTCAGCCGTTTGGGAGGCTGTGCGCCGCTCTGCGCAAGCGCGCTGTGCGAAGACACGATTGCTGCGAGCAGAACGATCCCCATCTTCAACCAGGAAGAATGAAGAGAATAAGAACTCCAGCCAGTGCTGCCAAACGGACCAATGCGATTCATGGCGACCTCCGGTTTTTTTCAATCCGTACTACGACTCAGAATCCGATTCGCCCCGCTCGAATCAGCGCGGAGAAATCGGGAGACTGGTTCGCTGTGTGGGCCACTGCGTTGATGTGCTCACGCTGCTTCAACTCGGGGAAGGGAAGCCCGCCAGTGACCAGTCGTCCGCGGTCATATAGCAACTTATCCAGCGTGCCATTCAATAGGAGTTGGTAGTTCCACGGCTGTGGGTTGCCGACGTCGGCAGCAAGCGGCTTGTCGAGTGTAGTCGTGCAGTTTCTTGTTAGCTCGTTGTACCACTCAGGATGACCCTTCAATTTGTTCAGGTAAGCGACATAGGTCAGGAACATAGCCCGTGCTGCTTCCGGTTGTACCTGGACGCGGTACATGTAGACTTCCTCATCTTTACGGTAGTTGGTGCGCAGTCGAATCACGTCGCGCTCATCCGCCACTACAAAAATCAGTCCGTACTGACGAAAAAATCCAAGAATTGTCGAATAGGTCTGATCAGCCTTATAGCGCGCCTCAATGGAGAATGCGACATGCTCGTTGTCTCCAAACTGAAAGCTGACAATCGGATGGCTCGCAAACGGTATTCCCCAGTTGGTCAGGAAAAAGTCTACGCCCCGGATCTGCGAAAGATACACTGTCCGGTCGCTCCAGCAATTCGAGTAGTCGGTTTCGCTGCGGTAGTCGCAGTTGCGTAGATTGTGGATTGTGACCCGATCTCCGTCCATCTCAGCCCAGGCGGTTCGACTAACATCGGGTTGCCAATCGCCATCGTTAGATGGTTTCAGACTAAGCCACCACCCGAGCACGACACAGAAGCCCGCGAAACACAATGCAACAGCCAAAGGTTTTCGCTTGACCATGAATAAGATCGCAACAATTCCAGCAACGTAGATCACAGCTACCGGAACGCGCAACGCCTTAATCCGAAAATCAACGTAAAGAGCGGCCACCGCCCACAGTGTAAGCAGCACGAGAGCAAACCACACGCCCGCGATTCCAATCGACCGCAGAACTCCCAACCATCGCGGCGATGGCGTGGCGCGACCGGAGTCAGGAATACTAGTCATCTGAACTTTGAGTGAATCATCTTAAACCTTTCAGCACCGCTTGTTTAGGAGTCGTCTTTCCCCGGCGAAGTAAAAACACGCTGCCGCAGATTCCCGCTCCTAACGATGCTGCCAAAGTGCCGATTTTCGACATGGTTAGCAGATCTCCGTCACCAAACGCCAAAGTCGCGATGAACAGTGACATAGTGAAGCCAATTCCGCAAAGCCAACTGGCCCCAAAGATCTTTGCCCACGAGACTTGTGCCGGCGCCGTTGCCACGCGGCTTATGACCGACAAGCGGGCGAAGAGCCATATTCCTATCGGCTTCCCCACGAATAAGCCAAGAGCCACGCCAATACTCACCGGATGCGTGACCGCGGCCAGCACATTCCCCCAGATCCTCACGCCCGCATTAGCGAACGCAAACAGCGGCATGACCAGAAAGCTTACCCAGGGTTGCAGGGCGTGCTCGATACGGTGCAACGGCGATTCGACCAGCTCGCATTGAGCTACCAGCGTGTGAATAGCCGCGTGCGCTTCGTGCGAATTGCAGGGAGCCGCTTCGAACCTGTCCAGCAGCCTTCGGCATCGGCTTAGGAAGTGATCTCGATCGAGGTAGGTTCGAGCCGGAATGGTGAACGCCAGCAGGACCCCTGCCACGGTCGCATGAACGCCCGATTTCAGCATCGCGAACCAGACGCAGACGCCAATCACAGCGTATACGGCCGGTTTACGAACTCCCAGCAGATTGACCCCGAAAGAGAGAGCCACCAAAATGAGCCCAGCCGCCAGGCTGACGAGGTGGATCCGCGCCGTATAGAAAACCGCGATCACAAGCACCGCAATAATGTCGTCCACGATGGCAAGCGCGGTGACGAAAATCTTAAGCGACACCGGGACACGGTTTCCGAGCAAGACAAGCACGCCCAGAGCGAACGCAATATCAGTCGCCATCGGAATCCCCCAGCCTTTTTCAGCGTCCGTGCCGTGAGCAACCAGGGCATACACAAGCGCTGGAACAATCGTCCCGCCCAGAGCCGCGATGAATGGGAAGGCAGCTTGCCGAAGTGAGGACAATTCCCCGATCAGGACCTCGCGCTTGATCTCCAGTCCCACCAGGAAGAAAAAAATAGACATGAGTCCGTCGTTGATCCACTCATGCCTGCTTTCAGAAAGGAACACGCGGCCAAAGCCAATCACCAACTGGGTATCCCACAAAGCGTGATAGCTCGCTTCCCAGAGTGAGTTGGCCCAGAACAGGGCCGCCACCGTGCCGGCCAGCAGCAAGATACCGCCGGCCGCCTCCAGTTTGGCAAAGCGCACAAATGGACTGGCGATCACATCGATCGGCAGGGTCGTATCGCGTGAGCCGCCAGCATCCTCAGACATCATTAACGGATACAGTGAGACAGCGGTTTAGGCAAACTGTAACTTCTGCCAGTTTGCCGCGCTCAGCCCAGGGTCTAAAGCTTGGAGTAGCTGGAGATTCGGAGAGGCTCCAAAGTGAATGCCCTTTCAAATATCGAAATGCGCCCCTTCCCGGTTCGCACCGCGCTCGTCGTTGGCGGAGATCCCCAGATCGAACAACGCCTGCGCGAGATTCTCGAACCCGGCCCCTGGGCGATCCAGCGCACAGCCGACAACGCCACCGCCTTTCAGACCGCTCAGAGGAAGGGCTTCGACCTGATCCTGACCAGCGAGAAGACTTCGGGCAGAGAGGACGTCGAACTGCTTCGCAAAATCCGGCGCATCCGTCCCCATACGCGCCTGATCATTTTGGCCGACGAAAGCACGCCTGCGGACGTAATCACTTCCATGCGCGAGCACGCATTCAGCTATTTTTCCCGGCCATTCTCACTCGATGCGCTGGCCGTTATGGTCCGGCACGCGATCGAGGAACCTTGCTGGGATGACGGCATTGATGTCATCTCGGCCACCCCGGAGTGGATCTGTATCCTCGTTCGCTGTGACCTGAGGACCGCGGATCGGGTGCTCCAATTTCTTGATGAGATCGCCGAACTGCCTGACCCTGAAAGAACTGCGGTGGCTATGGCTTCGCGCGAGATGCTGATCAATGCCATCGAGCACGGCGGAGGCCTCGATCCCAACCAGCAAGTTGAAATTTCCTATTTGCGCGCACGCCACATGGTGAAGTGCCGCATTAGCGATCCCGGCGAAGGCTTTACCCTGGACGAAATTCCTCACGCAGCCATAGCCAACCCAGAAGACGATCAGTTGCGTCACGTTGAGTACCGCGAGGCAGCCGGCATGCGCCCCGGCGGCTTTGGCGTTCTCCTCGCCCAGCGCTTGGTCGACCAGCTCGTATATAACGAACAGGGCAACGAGGTGGTACTCATCAAGTACCTCGACCTGGAGCCTCGACCGGAGGCACCGGAGGCGTAAACCGCGTCATTGACCTGCCGGTGGTTTCTTCTCCACGGAAAAGAAAAAGTAAACCGCTAGACCGATATAGTTCTCGTTTTTGTTCTTCTTGCCGCCGGTGTCGTTCTCATGCTCATAGTAGGGATTGAACTCCACATGCTTTCCTACCGGAAGCAGGCAGCCCGCAAACTCAGTCGTAGTGCTCCATTTGTCATACTGACTCTCGTAGTACGGCTCGAAGGCAATGTAGGGTATTAAGTGATAGGAATGGATCGAGAAGGTTCTTTCAACTGTCAGTTTGTTGCGATACCTCCATTCGAACTGCGGCTTCCAGTCCAGGTCCGCGCGGCTTCTGTCAGTGATCAGAAGTTTTCCCGTCACCGGCAAGTGGAACGTTACAGCAGTCACGAATCGGTTGTCGGTAGGCTTATCCGGAGCAACTATATATCTGTATCCCCCTTCGAGCACCAGGGCTCTTTTTTTCGAATCGTCCGGATCGAAGCTGGTGATTCTCTTCAGCTTGAGGATGGGCTTCATATACAGCTCAAGACTTGGCCCAGTCGTAAACTGGGTTGAGTCACCGCCGTCCCGGTCGTCTTTGTTTTGGTAGTAAACCCGAAATATCTGGGTGACCTTGAGGTAGGTATCGACTTCCGGCAGGAACTGAACCGTGTCTGCCTGCATGGACAGGCGCGAGCAAAGAATGAAACCGATCGAAAGTGCAATTTTTGGCCAGAAAACTGTCCGCACATGTTCTTTCATGCTTTTTTGTTCTCGGCATCCGAGTTTAGCGGCCGGTCGGTAGTCTGCAACCGTTAGTTCTGACAGGTGTGCCGCGGGAAGGACGTCTCGTAGCTTGCTAACTGGTTTGCAACGGGACGTCCACCGAGCCATGAAACGTCTGATCCTCCGGAGTTCGCATCCGGGCAGCCGGAAGTTGAAATTAAACGACTAGAACTGAACGAAGAAGTGTGTTTCGGGCTGCCCGACTCTGTGAATCGGGCACGCCTAGCCCAGAAAGGCAACTATGCCGGTGGAAAATTCAACCCGCAATTGTCCATATCACAATCCGCTTATCCGCTGTTCCGTCTGGCGTTCCGCCCGGATGTTGCTCCTGCTGGTGGCCCTGGCCGGAGTCTGTTCAGCCCGCGAGAAAAAAGACGTCATCCAGTTCAACAACGGTGATCGCATAACCTGCGAAATCATTAGGCTCGAGAAGGGTTATCTATACGTCAAGCTCGAGTACGCGGATGGCACGGTTGGAATGGACTGGTCCAAGATTTCCCGCGTCGAAACCTCGCAGACTTTTGTAGTTGCCGATAAAGCCGGAGAGCGCTACACCGGCAGCCTTCAAAGTGTGGTCGAGGGAAAGACCCCGGAACAACTTGCAGAAGTGCAGGTGCAGGTAGTCGGACCTTCCACCAGCCAGGTTATCCCCGCGAACGAAGTTGTTGAGATCCACCGCACCGATACCACTTTCTGGCAGAACCTGCATGGCGGAATGAATGTGGGCCTCAATTACGCCAAACAGCAAAGCCGCACGCAATACAACTTTCAGTCCAATGCAGCCTTCGAACGGACAAAGTGGAGGGCTGCGGCGGATTATGAGTCCAGTTTCAGTGGCGGCGGCGACATCTCCGATCTTCGTAACGACCTGCGACTGAACGTGGCCAGACAATTGCTGTCGCCGCGCAACTTCTATATGGGAATTGCCGATTTCCTGCAAAGCAACGAGCAGCAACTCGATTTGCGCACCACTCTCGGAGGTGCCGTCGGCCACATGTTCAGTTACACCAACAACAGCTTCATCGCCGTATTCGGCGGTGCGGATTGGAACCGCGAGCGCTATTCCTCCGAGGCTACCGTGGACCGTAACGGAAACAGCGCCGAAGCGGTCCTTGGAACCCAGGTTAACTTTTTTCGCTTCAAAACCACCAATATCCTCGCCGATGCCCGTGTCTATCCCAGCCTGACCGATCTCGGACGCGTACGCTTTGACCTCAACACATCGATGAAACTAAAGCTGGCCAAAGATCTATACTGGACCTCTGGTTTTTACCTCAACTTTGACAGCCGCCCGCCACAAAACCTTCCCAAGAGCGATTATGGCTCTACTTCTGGCCTGGGATGGACATTTTGAGAACTGGCTGGTCTGTCAAAATTGACAGTAGCCAAATGCGAGCCCTGCGCCGACCATAGAGCCAACGCGCAGAACGACGTGCCTTTTTGCATGGAGAAAAACGTGGGGAGAGAAAAATGATCAGGACTTTCACGAAACAGCTTCTGGCAACAACGCTTTCCTTCCTGATGGTAATCGGGACCATGCCATCGGCTGGAGCTCAGGACACAGCGACCACGCCCTATTCAGGACAAGGTGTACCCCTGACCGCCGACGAGTTGCAGGCATTAACCGCTCCGATCGCGCTCTACCCCGACTCCCTGGTAGCGCAGATCCTTGGCGCAGCGACCTTCCCCGACCAGATTGCTGCTGCCGCCAGTTGGCTTCAGCAGAACAGCTCCCTCACCGGGACAACTCTCATGCAAGCGGTTGATGGACAGCCCTGGGATCCCAGTGTGAAGGCGCTCACCCAATTTCCCTCGGTGCTCGCCAACCTGGCCACGAATCTCAGTTGGACTTCGTCGCTCGGAGAGGCCTATCACACTCAGGCCGCCGATGTGATGTCGGCCATCCAGTTCTTGCGTGCGAAAGCTCTCGCTGCCGGCAACCTGAAATCAAGCTCGCAGATTGTTGTGACCCAACAATCGCCGCAAACCATCATCATTCAGCCCGCGAATCCGCAGGTGGTTTACGTTCCCGTGTATAACCCTGCAGTCATTTACGGCTACCCATACGTAGTTCCCGCGTACGTCGCGCCTCCAGTTGCCGCGACCGCTGTGATTGCCTTCGGAGTCGGCATTGCGGTCGGCGCGATGATGAGCAGCAGTTGCTGCGCCTGGGGATACAGCAGTTGGAACTGTGGCTGGCACAGCACCACAGTCGTGTATCACGGCGGAGCATACTACGGAAACAGCGCCTGGCACGGCGGCTATGGTTCCAGTGCGTCCGCCTATGGACCCTACGGCAGCGCGCACGCCAGCACTGGCTACAACCCCTCTACCGGAACTTACGCCCGTGGCGCCACCGCCTCCAACGGCTACGGCAGCGTCAGTGCCGCTCAAGCGTATAACCCAAGGACAGGCGCTTCTGCCTCGACCGTGCAAGGTTCCAATGCCTATGGCAGCTATGGAGCCTCGACGGCCTCAAAAAACGGCACCACCGTGAATAGCCAGCATCAAACAAACGCCAATGGAACAACCGGTCAGATGCACAGTTCGAGCGGTGCCTCGGCGTATGGCGCGTCGGGTAAATACGGCAACAGCGCCGCGGTAGGTCAGACCGCAAACGGCAACAAATATGCGACCGCGAACGGCAACACCTACAGCAACACCGGCAACGGCTGGAGCGGAAACTCGAACAATACCAACAAATCCAGCAGCTCAAACTACTCGAACAGCGCCCAGAAATCTAGCAGCTCAAGTTACTCGGGCGCATCGAACAGTGCCCAGAAATCCAGCGCATCCGGCTGGGGATCACAAGAAAAAAGCGGCGGTTCATCCGCATTCGGCGGAAGCAGTGGCGGCGGCTGGGGAGACAGGTCGGCGAGTTCTCGTGGCTGGTCAAGTGGAGGCGGTGGTGGTGGTTGGGGCGGACGCAGTAGCGGCGGAGGCGGTGGCTTTCGCAGGTGAGTCCAAGGCTGCAGCTGCTCACGAAGTCAAGTTTGGCCTGTTGGTGAATTTCTATAGCGGAAGTTTTGGAGGATAGACATGTCGCGCACAACCCGCGTTATCGCGATAACGACTCGGTTCATGCTTCTGGCGTTAATCGTGGTTCTTGCTGCTTGCAACAAGTCCGAGAAGGCTGAGACCAAAATGTTTGCTTCGCCCGACGACGCGGGCAACGGCCTGCTGGTAGCGGCAAAGTCCGGAGATCCAAACGCAGTTTTGGCCGTTTTCGGTCCGGATTCGAAGGACGTCGTCTTTTCTGGCGATCCCGTGCAGGACAAAACCACTGTGGATGCATTCGTCACGGCTTACGGAGTCATGCACCGCTGGCGCAAGATGCCGGATGGCTCCCAAGTCCTTCTGATCGGAGCCGACAATTTTGCCTTCCCCATCCCGCTCAAAAAGAATGCCAACGGCCAGTGGTTTTTCGATACCGCTGCCGGAAGAGACGAAATTCTGGCGCGCCGTGTTGGCCGGAACGAACTGGCCGTCATGGAGGTTTGCGGAGCTCTAGCCGACGCTCAGGAAGAGTACTATGCGCAGACTCACGCAGACGGAAGCACCCACCTCTTCGCCGCGAAGTTCATCAGCGACGCTGGCAAGCAGAACGGTTTGTATTGGCAGTCGCCGGAAGGTCAACCCAAAAGCCCGCTAGGGCCGCTGGCCGCCTTCGCGACCGACGAAGGATACACCGTAAAACCGGACTCACACGTGCCATTTCATGGCTATTACTTCCATATGCTGAAGCGCCAGGGTAGCCACACACCCGGCGGTGCGAAGGACTACGTAGTCGACGGCAAGATGTCCGGAGGGTTCGCCTTCGTCGCCTATCCAGCGCAGTACGGCAATTCAGGAATCATGACATTCATCATCAACCAGGATGGCGTGCTGCTCCAGAAAGATCTGGGGAAGACGACTGCAGAAACCGCTGCCGCGATGACTGAGTTCGATCCCGATTCCACTTGGAGCGTGGTCCAGTAAATGCTGGGTATGCGCCAACGGTACATGCGGCGAGTTTCCTGAGCCATCGTCTACGTCCTCGCGAATTGTGAAACAATCGTCCCGCCGCCGATTTTCTGGCTGAGGCCGTCGACGGCTATGCCACACGGCTATGCCATTATGAGCGCTATTGTCGACTACCCGGCTCTACTCTTCGCACTGTCTTTCGTCGCTTTCTGGCTCTCGTCCCTAGCTGGCGGTTTCCTCCGCAAAGGGCGGCAGTTGGGAGAAGGCGAACGCGGAGACCTCGTGGTTGTCCAGGGCGCTGCCGTCACGCTCCTGAGCCTCCTTATCGGATTTTCTTTTTCCATGGCCATCAACCGCTACGACCAACGCAAGAACTACGAAGAGGCGGAGGCCAATGCGATCGGCACCGAATACGTCCGCGCCGGTTTGCTGCCCGCCGAAGATGCGACAAGAGCGCGTGAGTTGTTGAAGAGCTATCTCGATCAGCGTGTGCTGTTCTATATCACTCGCGATATGCAACAACTTCGGCAGATCGATAGCGACACCGCCCGGCTGCAGAGCGAATTGTGGTCCGTTGTTCAAGCCCGCGCTGCGGCCCAGCCGACGCCCGTGTCCGCCCTCGCGGCGGCGGGTATGAACGATGTGTTGAACTCCCAGGGCTACACTCAGGCCGCTTGGTGGAACCGCATTCCATTTGAGGCCTGGGCCTTGTTGGGCGTGATTGGCATTGGCTGCAACCTGTTGATCGGCTACGGTGCACATCGAACCAGCATCTTGCTTATAGTTTTGCCGCTGGCGGTGTCGGTCTCCTTCTTTCTCATAGCCGACATTGACAGCGCGCGTGGAGGCATCATCCGTGTCCAGCCGCAAAATTTGCTCAGCCTCTCGCAATCCCTGCGCGCCCACTAGGTCAAGAGGTTTTGGCGAGAGCAAGAAAGACGAAGGTGCAAGCATGAAGCGTAAGTGCTTTGTCGTAGCACTGATTGTAGCCGCAGCAGCCCTGGTTTTCGGAAGATCCAGTAAGCTGGTCATGAGCTGGAGAAGTCCCGCCTACTCCTCCGAGCAAAAATTTCATCGCGTGCTGGCCCTGGGTCTCAGCGATAGGACGACGGTTCGTGTCGATTTCGAGGACGCATTAGCCTCGCAGCTCGCGAACGCTGGTTACGACGCCGTTGCCGGAAACTCCATTTTACTCCGGCCCCAAGGAACCCAGCTCGACCTGAACTACCTGCGGGAGCAGATCCAGGCCAACCACATCGAAGCCGTGGTAGTTTCACGCCTGCTTAAGGTGGAAAACACCACTACGTACATCCCCGGCGTCCCGTACGTCGTTCCCTATCCCTACTACAACACCTTCTACGGCTACTACGGAACGCTATATCCCGTCGTCTACTCCCCCGGCTACGTGGAGAAAAATAAGAAGGTGCGCATTGAAACCAATCTCTATATCACGTCCCCGCCGGACGGGCAGCTGATTTGGACCGGGATCACGGACACCCTGAACCCCTCGGACGTCCACAAAGCAGTCAACGGACTGGTCAAGCTCATCGTGACCAAAATGCAGAGTGAGAAAGTCTTGTAAGCGTCCCTGCAGGCAAACTGTCAACACTGACAGTAGTGGTGCAGCGCTCCACCGTACCATGATAAACAGGGCGGAAGAAGGATCACGACGCCATTGAATGAGGTGCGGCTTTCAGAGCTGAAAAAAGGGAAGTACAAATCGCGGCCGCATCCTGGTTCGCGCTATCCCTAGGGTTTGCGATCTTGATCCAACGAAAGCGTATTAGGTACGTCCACAACGCGAAATCAGCGACGGCGTGGTGCCGGAGCCGGTAAACTCCGGCTCGCGCTATTCTGCGCTCTTTGTCTCGGCATTGCTCGAGCCGGCGTGGCTGCGGCGGTGCCACCCGCTCCCACCCGGCAGCAAGTCGAAGTGCTTTTCCTTTCCTCCCTCGATCCCGACTTGCCCGATGTAGACGCCATGATCGAGCAGGCAGAGACCCGCATTCTTAGCGACTCTGACCGGCCCGTTCATTTTAGCTTTGAGTACCTCGAGTCCTCATCCTCTTTCGGGGACCCATCTCGCCAAAAGGCAACGGCTGCGTATTTTCTCGAGAAGTACCGCGGACAGACCTTCGACCTGGTGATCGCGATCAACGAAGAAACAGTAGCACTTGCAGAACAGATGCGAGCGAAACTGTCCCCGGATGCGGCCCTCTTGTTCTTCGTGGTCAATCCTAAGGACCCCTCCAGTTGGCTCAGCCAACAATCGGGCAGGACGGGTGTCATCCGCGAAGTGAATTATCTGCCAACGCTCCAGTTGGCTTTGCTGCAAAATCCAGGGACTGCCCACGTGGTCGTCGTCTCCGGCTCTTCAGACGCCGAGAAACTCGACGCCAAGCTAGCCAGCGAGCAGTTTCGCGTGTACGAGTCAAATCTGGAGTTTCAATACCTGACCAATTTACAGTTCTCGGAACTGGGACCTCGGCTGCAGCACGTGCCCCCAGACGGCGTCATCATTTTTCTCGATTTCGTTACGGATTCCCACGGCGAGCAATTTATCCCCGCACGCATTCTCCCCGCCATTTCCAAAACAGCGGCCCGCCCAATCTACGGGACCTTCTCCTCCGTTGTAGGCGGCGGAGTGGTGGGCGGCAGCGTGGCTGACCTGGGGGAAGTCGGAAGAGTACTGGGCGATGATGGAGTGCGTATCTTGAAGGGAGAAAAGCCGGAGAGCATCCCGGTTACCACCGGCGACTTTCAGCATTACATGGTCGACTGGCGCCAACTGCACCGCTGGGGATTTCCCGAGAATCAGCTCCCCAATGGAAGTGATGTCCGCTACTCGGAGTATTCCCCGTGGGAACTCTACCGCTGGAGAATCCTTGGTATTGTTGCGCTTCTGCTGATCGAGACCCTGCTAATCGTTTTATTGCTCCGCAATATCGCTAACCGCAAGCGGGCCCAGGAAACATTGCGCCGCAAAGACGAAGACCTGGCCGAAGCGCAGCGTCTAGCGGGCGTGGGTAGCTGGCTGTGGGATATGAAGAACGAAGCCGTTACCTGGTCGGAAGAGCTTTACCGCATCCACGGCCTTGATCCCAGAGCGCCCCTGCCATCGTATAAGGAATTTGCACAGTTCTTTACTTCCGAGAGTTGGGCGAGACTCAGCATCACCATTAAGAAGGCTTTGCAGACGGGTTCCATTCAGGCTCTCGACTTGGAAGTCGTTCGCCCGGACGGCAGCACCAGATGGGTCACTGCCGGTGGCGAAGCGGTGCGCGAGGCCACCGGCCGCGTGACCCATCTTCGTGGCACGGTTCAGGACATCACCGAGCGTAGGCAGGCGGACGAGGCTCGCTTCAGGCTCGCTTCGATAGTTCAATCCTCTGACGACGCGATCATTTCCAAGAACCTTGACGGGATCATCACGAGTTGGAACCGGGGCGCTGAACACATCTTCGGTTTTACTGAAGCGGAAGCCGTCGGTCAGCCCATCACCATGATTACTCCACCCGAGCTTAGACGCGAAGAGGAAACGATTCTGCAGAAAACGCGAACGGGCGAGAAATTGGAACATTATGAAACCGTCAGAGTCACGAAAGAAGGTAAGGAAATCGATGTCTCGTTGACCGTATCGCCTATGAGAGATGCGGCCGGCACGATTGTCGGAGCTTCCAAGATCGCACGCGATATTACCAAGCAAAGACGAGCCGAAGAAGAATTGCGGAAATCCGAAGAGAGGTTCTCCAAGGCTTTTCGGCAAAGCCCGATGGCCCTTTCGCTGGCTAGCGCCAATACCAATTGTTATCTCGACGTCAGCAAGGCCTTCGAGCGACTGTTTGGATATACGCGCGCCGATATGGTTGGAAAAAGCGCTCTTGAGATCGGACTCTGGGTAAATCCCGCCGAAAGGGTCAGGCTCACCCAGAAGCTGCAGTCCGAGGGCTCGCTGCGTGAGGCGGAATGTGAATGGCGTAGCAAGGACGGCCGGACACTGATTGCATCAGTGTCCATAGAATTGATCGAAAGCGGCGGTGAGCCCTGTTTCCTTGCCGTAGTCGCGGATATTACCGATCGCAAGCGCGCAGAACAGGCTCTACTCGAGAGCGAGCGCCGGTTCCGGTTGATGGCCAACACCGCTCCAGTAATGATCTGGACGTCGGGCCTCGACACCTTGTGCGACTACTTCAACCAGCCCTGGCTCGAGTTCACCGGTCGTCCGCTTGAGGCGGAACTGGGAAACGGCTGGTTAGACGGAGTTCACCCCGAGGATCTAACCGCGTGCCTGGATACCTATTTGAAAGCGTTCGAAGCCCGCCAGCCTTTCCAGATGCAGTATCGCCTCCGCCGCCATGACGGCCAATACCGCTGGCTCCTCGATGTAGCCGTCCCGAGATTCAATTTGGACGATTCCTTCGCCGGCTATATCGGCTCCTGCATCGATATCACGGACCAAAAGGTTGCCGGAGAGGTTCTCTTTAACGTGGGCCGCAAGCTGATTGAAGCGCAGGAGGAAGAACGCAGGCGCATCGCCCGCGAACTACACGACGACATCAACCAGAGAATGGCTCTACTGGCCAACGGTCTCCACGAAGTCGGTCAGACCATATCGTCGAATGAAGATCCCACGCAGAAGAGGGAACTGAGGAACCTGTGGCAGCTGACCAATGAAATCGCGACAGACATCGAGCACATGTCTCGCCAGTTGCATCCTTCCAAACTACACTATCTCGGGCTCGCGGCGGCTGTCCGCGATCTTTGCCAGGAAGCTTCCCGACAGCTCAAGATTGAAATCGAATGCGTGGTGAGAGATTTGCCGGAAGACCTCGACGAGGGTACTTCTCTCAGTCTCTTCCGCACCGTGCAAGAATCGCTGCGCAATGTGGGTAAACACAGCCATGCCAATCATGTGAAGGTGGAGTTGACCCGCCGCTTGGGCATGATTTTGTTATCCGTAACCGACGATGGCGCTGGATTTCAAATCGACGACGCGGACAATAGCCGCGGTCTTGGACTTATCAGCATGCGGGAGCGGATGCGGTCTGTCGGCGGCGAGTTCTCCATTCGGTCAGAGCCATCTCAGGGCACAAAAGTGGAAGGGTATGTCCCGGCCATCCTGAAACCTCGCCGGGCCGAGGCACCTGCCCCCGATCGGATGCCTCAAAGCCAGTCCTCGCCCCCCCGTCAATTCTGACAGTAGCCGAGGCCGCCAAGGCCAACTATTATCGCCCTGAAACTTGGCTCCGGATTCACATCTCGACAGCGGTAACACCGCAAAATATGAGGGGACGTTTCCGCCATCCGATCCTCTCGAAGAAGCGATTGTGCAAACGACAACCATACTGCTTTGCGACGATAATCTGGTTGTTCTCGACCATGTCGCCCGGATGCTCGAAAAAGACAAGAGCTATAACGTGGTCGGCGCTGTATCCGACGGAAGAGCTGTCGTCCATGAGTACCTCCGGCTCAAACCAGATATCATCCTGCTCGATATTTCCATGGCGGACGTGAGCGGTATCGACGTCGCCCGGGATCTGCGCGATTCGGGATGCCAGGCCAAGATCATCTTTCTCACCGTGCACGAGGACGCCGACTATGTGAACGCCGGTATGGGCGCGGGTGCCTCCGCCTATGTTGTGAAATCACGCTTAAGCCAGGACCTGATTCCCGCCATCAACACCGTGCTCGCCAACAAGATCTTTGTCTCGCCGAACCTCATGTCCTGAGCGCAACTCGCATCCGCGACCGCGAGTCACATCCATGTCGGCTGTCAGATTTACCAGTTACCCCCTCGTTTCGTTCCGTGTACGTTCGCCTCGCCAAGGGCAACGGCCCCGCTAGCTAAGGCCAGTGCCCGGCGGAATTACAGTTTGCAGATGGAGACTATATGCGTGAGCGACATCGTTCGGGAGTAATCCGTAAACGCCGCGTCACATGGACGTCCCTTTCGCGATTCGTCAGCCTGAGCATTCTAGCCACTACGCTGCTGCTCCTCGGCCTCACCGCGCAAGCCCAAGACATGTCGAAGCAGGACGATCAACTATTGAGCCAGCAGTCGGGCTTTCTGGGAGATCTCTATCCCAAACTCCAGCCCGATCCTCAGAACAGCGATTTGCTCACCTACTGGAAGAATCCCGACGTCTTGAAAGATTCCAACAAGTTCATCCTCGATCCGGTAATCGTTTATCTGATTCCCCAGGCTCAGCAGCGCGGCATAGACCCCGAGCAACTGGCCAAGCTGACTCAATACTTCACTAAAGCAATTAGCAGCGAACTCAAGTCCGGACACTACAAGCTCGTCACCGAGCCCGGCCCGGGCGTTCTGGTGTTGCGCATAGCAATCACAAACGTAGACCCCAATGGCGGCGGAGAGAATGCGGCGGTAAAGGGAGCCGAAGTCGCCGCCACCCATGCCGTAGCTCCAGGCGTGGCCCTGTTAGTGCCCAGGCTCAGCGTCGGCAAGGTTTCGATTGAAGGGGAACTAGTCGATTCACTTTCCGGGGACGTCATGGTAGCCTTCATGACCAGCAAGAGCGGCCGCAGGATGTTCAGTGGTCTTAAAGCCTACGAAAAATGGGGAGATATTGACGCCGCATTTCGCGCGTGGGCCAAGAGTTTTCGCGAGCGTCTGGACAAGGCACACCAATCCTAGCCATGCGATTCATCCCTCGCCCCAACTCCAACTCCGACTCCGACTCCAACGACAGTACCCGCCAAATGCTGCTGCTGAAGAAGCCAATATGAGTGCCCGTTTATCGCCAGCGATGCTCCGCGCACTTCAAGCGGCCGCGTGCATCGTCATCATCATGTGGTTCGTCAGGACCGCGTCTCACCTGATCGTGCTTCTCCTGATGGCCCTAATGCTCGCCTACGCTTTTGCTCCCTTGCCCCATTGGCTCATGCGGCGTTTCCGGCTCGGGAAAACCACAACCCTGCTCCTGACCGTGGCCTCGTTGGGAACCTTGACTATGGTTAGCGTGACTCTCCTGTACGACAGCATCGCGCGAATGAGGGAGAGACTGCCCACCTATCATGAACGTTTCATGGTCTTCTATGAACAATTGGTGGGTTTCGCAGCTACACACGGCCTAAACCTCGGCAACAGTTCCGCAGCAAGAATGTCCACCTCCGATCGCTTCGTGGAATTCGCCCGGGTAGCCCTCAAGGAGGCGGGTGGCTTTGTGGGCGATGGCACGCTGATCCTGATACTGGCGTTTATCTTCCTCGTCGAGATGGTGGAGGAGGCCGGGGCCAAGCGGAAACCCCTGGCCGAGAAGCTCGCCTACTACGGTGCCGGAGTGCAGCGCTACATAGCCATTTCCGCCGAATTGGGCATCGTCACCGCCCTCGCCAACCTCGTGGTGCTGGTCGCTTTCCGCGTGGATTCCCCGGTCCTCTGGTGTGTGTTGTATTTTTTCCTCCACTTCATTCCGAATATTGGTTTCATCCTGGCCCTCGTGCCCCCGACTCTCCTCGCGCTGCTCATGTTGGGTTGGAAAAAAGCTCTTCTGGTGGCCGGCTGTTTAATCCTGACCCAAATGCTGACGGATTACGGACTCACGCCGATCCTCATGAAGAAGGGCGTCGAAATCTCATTCCTCGAAATGATGGTGTCGCTAATGTTTTGGGGATTCCTTCTCGGCCCGGCGGGCGCTATTCTTGGCGTTCCGTTGACCCTCACATTGAAGAAATTCATCGAGCGATTCTCGAGCGACTCCGAACCGGCGGAGGCATAAGCCAAGGTTGGCGGTAACCGTGTGGGAGAGATCGAACGTCTTTAAGAGAGGTACTGTGATGCGTAATGTTATGCGATTTGTAGCGCTTTTTGCCCCGTTGTTTGCACTCATCGCCGGGTCCGCCGCGGTCAGCAGCGCTCAGACCGCTGCCGAACTGCAAAGTTATTTCAAAGAAGCCGGCGGACTAAGTTCGGACCAGATCGCCGCCATCCACCGGGGTGAGGCCGTGGCCAAGACCTTGACCTCTCGGACTCCGGCGGAGATTTTTGTGCTCGGCGTTATCTATGTCAACGCGCCCCCCGAGAGCTATGTCAAGTTCGCCGACGATTTCGATCGCCTCCGCAAAATTCCCGAATATCTGGCCATCGAACCATTCAGCAATCCTCCGCAGCTTTCCGACCTGAAGGGTTTCGCGCTTGATAGCGATGACATCAAAGCCCTGAAGAACTGCAAGTCCGGCGACTGCCAGATTCAGTTGCCCGCCAGCACCATGAAAGACCTTCATAAATCCATCAATTGGTCTGCCCCCGACGCCAACGACCAGGTGAACCAGTTCCTCCAGAAGATGGCATTGCAACGCTTGCTCAACTATCAGAAAGAGGGAAACCGGATCCTGGGCTTGGTCTACAACGACAAGCGTGAGCAAACCGACGTCGCCGACCAATTCAAGTACATGCTCAGCCACAGCAGCGCCTTGGCCAAGGGTCTGCCGGATTTCTACAACTATCTCCTCGCCTATCCCGAGGGGAAGCCGCCGAACGTAGAAAACTCATTCTATTGGGACAAGGTTAAATTCGGTCTGAAGCCGACCCTGCGCATCGTGCATGTGGTGACCCTGCACGGAACTGGCCCCGAGCAACCTGCCTATGTAGTTGCCGAGAAACAGCTCTATTCGAGCCACTATTTCGAGACCGCGCTCGACCTGACGTTCTGTATCCGCGGCACCGAAGATTCGCGGAAAGACGACTCGCAGAAAAACGATTCGCAGAAGAATGGTTTTTATCTGATCAAGGTGGAAGCATCCGAGCAGGCCGGTCTGACGGGTATGAAAGGATCCATCGTCCGAAGGGTCGCGGTCGGGAAAACAGTCTCATCTCTCCAGAGTTCCCTAGTCGCCATCAAGGGCGCCCTCGAGCAGAGCCACTAGGCCTCAGGCGGCCGTTTCAGACTCCTGGGCTAGGCTCAACTCGGCCGCCTCCTGTGCTCCGATCCGTTGCAGCATCTCGCTCGCGCACCGTGCCTGGGAACTCTCGGAACAGGCTACATAGACCAGAGCCCCGGCCTCGCACAACTGGCCTTCCAACCGCTCGGCGTCGTTCCTGGGGAAGCCCAGATCCATGAGCGTCTCAAAATTGCCGCAAAGGGCGGGCGCTTCTCTCGTCGTCACCAGCGCGCGCCGAAACGGCTGCGAACGAATAAAGAAACCGAACTTTCGAATCACCACAGCACCGAATTCGGAGAGCCACTCAATCAGAGCCGCAGCCACTGCCGAAGCCTCCCGATCCGTGCTCCGAAAGGCGGCCTCGCGCACGACATTCGAAATAGGGTGCGTGCGGGCCAGCATCAGGCAGATGTCTTCATTATCAAAACCCGCGTTATTGAGTATGTGCACTACATCGTTGACCTGCACGTCCTCGCCGTAGACTCCATAGGCCGCGTTTGTGTTGTCCCTTCTCATCGCCGACTCCTCGGTCGCCGGTTCGGCCAAACCCCGACACTCGAATTTCATTCAATGACACTCAATCTAGGCCGGAAGCTCTTCCGCGCATACTGACATTTATGCCAGTCGTTAGCGGAGTCTGAACCGGGCCTCTGGTGGGTAAACGGATAGGCTGCTGCTCTACTGCCGCGGAGCGTAGTATCCGCGCCGGGCGCGGACTTGCAGATCTTTTTTCAGCGAAGTGATCTCGATCGAGTGGTAGCGCCCATCAGCGTCGAAGTCGGAGAGTTTATAGGAAACGGCATACTGGCTGCGCAGTTCGTCTTCAATGGCGGCGAACGAGCGCGTGATGTCCTTCATCTTGTATGGAAAAAAAGCGCGTCCGCCGGTCGCCGATGCCAGGTCTTCGAGGACCTTGTCACCGCGCAGAATCAGGCCGCTGTCGTCGGTCGAGATGGCATAGATGAGCACTTCGGCGCGCTGCGCCATTTCAATCGCCTGCGCGCGCGTGGTTTCGCTCTGATTGTCTTCGCCGTCGCTGAGAATGACGATGGCTTTGCGAATCGGATGTTCGGAATTCTCGCGCAGTAGCTTTTCCTTGCACGCCTTATAAATGGCGTCATACAGCGCGGTGCCGCCGCCATTACTCAGTCGCTGCACTCCCGCCGCGAGCAGTGGCACCTGGTCGGTGAAATCTTGGGTGAGATGGCTGTCTCGGTTGAACCCCACTACAAAGGCGCGGTCATAGCCGGGACGAACGATGTGTTGCAGAAATCCGGTGGCGGCATCTTTTTCAAATGCAAAGCGTCCCTGCACCGAGCCGCTGACGTCCATGAGCAGGCCGAGTTCGATGGGCAAATCGGTCTCGCGCCGGAAGTTGAGAATCGACTGCACCGGCTTGTGATCGTCAAAAATCGAGAAATCGCTCTGGTTCAAATTGCGCACAAACTTGCCGCGGCGATCGGTAGCGATGAACAGCACGTTGACTTCATCCACCCGCTTCTTGATGGTCAGAATGGGTTCGTCCGAATCGTCGCCGGTAGCCGCAGCCGCCGGAAGAGCCGTGGCGCTGTTAGACGCGGCCATGACGTAGGCACTGTTCTGGGCGCTTCCGGATACGGACCTACTCAGCACCGCGCCGATCGCAAACAGGAGCAGCGCGAACCCGCCGGTCGTCATCCCGAATTGGTTGCGCTTCGCCATTACCCTATTCCTGATTCCTCGTGCGCCACTGGGTTCGTCGTCCAGCCCCGGTTCGAAAAATCCTGCTCGAAACCGCCATAAATCACAGACCCTTCAAATACTTCGATGCACGCCGGGGGCCGAAAATCGCGAAACCGGGTTCCATTGACTGTAGGCCCGCACCGCTGCAAGTCCAAGTTACAAAAGGAGTACGCAGACGGTGCATGCCTTAACCATAGGCCCCTCAACAGGTTAAAAAACGCTCTCCGGATACTTTTTTCATGGTTGCATCAACTCCGTGCAAGAACTTCTGAACTACATCCGACCCTGTACCCTTGAATGCCATTACTGCATCGGCGGCCTGCGGGCGATAGTGATAATCTGAAAATGACAATTTGAGAATTGCAGCAGAACCCTCCCCGCCCGGAGCCTCGATATGTATTTTGAACAGTTTTATTTGACCTGTCTCTCCCACGCCTCCTACATGATCGGCTCCGAGGGCGAAGCCGCCGTAGTTGATCCGCAGCGCGACGTAGACATTTATCTCCAGGCGGCCGAGGAGCAAAATCTCAAAATCCGCCACATCTTCGAAACCCATCTCCACGCCGACTTCGTTTCCGGACACAAAGAACTAGCGGCGCGCACCGGCGCAAAGATCTACATCGGAGCCCAAGCCAACGCCGGATTCCAGCATGTCCCGTTAACCGATGCTTCTGAAGTGAAGATCGGAGCGGTGCGGATTCGCGCCCTGGAAACGCCCGGCCACACCCCCGAGAGCATTTGCCTGGTGATTACCGATGAAGAAAAATCGACTGGCGCCGAGTCAGTTCAGCCCTGCGCTGTTCTGACCGGCGACACGCTATTTATCGGCGACGTCGGACGCCCCGATCTAGCCAAGACGCACACCCCAAAGCAGCTCGCGGGTTTGCTCTACGACAGTCTCCACAAAAAGTTGCTGACGCTCCCCGATGCGGTGATGGTGTATCCCGCGCACGGTGCCGGCTCACTTTGCGGACGCGCCATGCGAGCCGAGCGCTCCTCCACCATCGGCACCGAGCGCCTCACCAACTGTGCCTTGCAGATCAAGAGCCGCGAAGAATTCATCGCCCAGTTGACAACCAATCTGCCCACTCGCCCCGACTATTTTCTTGAAGATGCCGAAATCAATCGCTCCGGCGCGTCCACGCTCACGGAATTGCCGCCGCTCCCCGGACTTTCCCCAGCCGAAGTGCAGGCGCTCTCGCGGCAAAATGCCAACCTGCTCGACGTTCGTCCGGGCGACGCGTTCGCTGCCGGACACGTCCCCTGCTCCATCAACATTGCGCTCTCCGGACAATTTGCCTCATGGGCAGGAGGCATTCTGGGCATCCATTCCAAGCCGGTCCTGGTAGGCGACACCAACGAGCAAATCGAAGAAGCCCGTCTGCGCCTGGCTCGAGTCGGCATCGAAGACTTGCGTGGCCATCTTGCCGGCGGAGTAGCGGCATGGCAAAAAGCTGGGCTGCCGGTAGCGAAGACGCCGCAAATTTCTCCCCAGGAACTGAACCAGAAACTGCACGACGGAAGCTTGCGTCCGGCCGACGTCCTCGACGTCCGCCGTGAAGGCGAATGGCAGGCAGGACACATCGAGCGCGTACAGTGTCATCCGCTCGACACGTTCGCGCAGGGTCTGCCAGGAGTAAATAAGGAGCGCGAGATTGCGGTCCACTGCAAAAGCGGATACCGCAGCATGATTGCCTGCGGCTTGCTCGAGCGCGCCGGCCATCGCAAGGTGATCAACGTGGCAGGAGGCTTCGACGCGTGGCACAGCGCTGATCTTCCGGAAACCGCGGAGCAACTCGCTAAGGCTTGAAGAACCGTCCTAGTCCAAGGTGGCGGCGCGCGCTCTAGCGAGAAGTACTTCGCGCCGTACCGGAACCTGCGGCAGAGCCGCCATAAGCTGCTGCGTGTAGGCATGCACAGGCGCGGTGAAAATCTGCTCGGTCGGCCCGCACTCGACAATCTCGCCCGCATGCAGGATGGCAATGCGCTGGCAGATTCCAGCCACCGAAGGCAGATCGTGCGAGATGTAGAGAATCGACATTCCGAACTCGCGATTCAGTCGCGCAAATAATTCCAGTATTTCGGACTGCGTAATCACGTCCAGCGCGCTAGTCGCTTCGTCAGCGATCAAGAGTGCTGGCCGGTGCATAATCGCCATGGCGATAAGCACGCGCTGTGCCTGCCCAACGCTCAATTGGGAAGCGCGCTTGTTTAGAAAATCCCGATCATTGTCGCCATACGGCAGGCTGACGTTCTTCAGTGCCGACTGGATTGCCCGATCGCAGTCTTCCCCAGTTGCGTTGCCTTCGGTATGTGCACGCCACGCCTCTCTCAACTGCGTGCGGATTTGCAGCGCCGGATTCAGCGAGGCCAGCGGACTCTGAAGCACCAGGCTCAGCGACCGTCCGCGAAGATTCCGCAACTCGCGCTCGCGCAGCCCAAGCAAATCAATGCCTTGGAAAATAATCTTGCCTTCAACGGCAGCGCGCTGCCAACCAAGTAATCCGAGGATGGCCATAGCCAGCGTGCTCTTGCCCGAGCCGCTTTGCCCAACCAGTCCAACCACTTCGCCGCGCGCGATTTCAAGCGAGACTTCGCGTAGTACCGGAGCTTTCCCCGGATAGCGAACAGTAACCTGCGCGGAAAGCAAGCATGGCGATGTGTCCGAAGCGATCATATTCAGCGGCTAGCCCGCGTAGTCGCATTAATGGTCAGCCGTTCAGCATTCCAGAACGTCTGCGGAGAAAGAATGCCAGGATTGGCCCCCTCGACGGAAGCAGAAACAGCAGACAGCGCATTCTGATTGACCAGATAAATAAATGGCGCCTGTTCGAACACGATTTCCTGCACGCGATCGAAACTTTCTTTGCGTTTCTTCGAATCGGCGCTCGACGCCTGCGCCCGCATCAGCCCGTCAATCTCAGCCTCCCACGCGGTTTCCGGAGCCTTCTGCTGCGGATTCCAGGCGTGCTGCTCCGCCGAACTCAGCCAGATATTCATTTGGCCGTTCGGATCGAGATCGACATTGCGGAAGCCAAGCATCGCGGCTTCGTAATTGAATTTCTGCTGAATGCGCTCGATCAGCGACGGAAAATCGAGCATCACCACGTTGACCTTCATGCCGAGTTTCCCGAGATCTTCTTGCACCATGACGGCCATGCGTTCTCTCGGTTTGCTGCCTGCGTTGGTGACGATGGAAAACTCGACGGCGTTGCCCGCCTTGTCGAATAACGCTCCGTTTTGCAGGTGAAAGCCGTCCGCTTGTAGCCGCTGCAAAGCCGCGTCCGGACGATATGGCTCGGCCTTAAGCTTACCGTTGAACCACAATTTATTGGCCGGAGAAACCGGACCAACCGCCGGCTGTGCGTGTCCGTTAAAAACCACCCGGCTCAAATCATCACGGTTGATGGCCTGAGAAACCGCCCGCCGGAAACTCGTAGAACGAAACCATGCCCGCTTGTACTCAGCAATAGGAGCCGTAACCACCTGGTTAAACCACATGAAATCAGAATCAAGCGAAGCCCCGGCGTCGTGCGCCAACCCCGGCGAACTTGCTGCCAGGCGGTCGAAGTAGTCGCTGTCGAGAACATTAATCAGGTCAAGCTCGCCGCGCTTGAAACGCAGCATCTCAACATCACGGTTCGCTTGAATGTCCAGCCGGATGGAATCAAGGTAAGGCAGTCGCCGTCCCTGCAAGTCTTTTTTCCAGTAGTTGGGATTGCGCTGCAACAGCACGCTGGATCCCGCTTTATATTCGGCAACCATAAAGGGCCCAAGCACTGCCCCTTCTTTTTTCGGAGAATGCGCCGACATGATCGCAACCTGATCGAACAGCCGATCAACTCCGGCAATGGGCGCCGGGAAAATAATGCCGATCTGGTCCGGAGCAGTAATTTTAGTGCTGACCATGCCGCTGCCGGAGCGGAATGCGTCTCCAGTCGAAGAATGCAGCGCCGGATCCATCAGCCGCTTCATCGTAAACGCGACGTCTTCGGAGGAAAACGGGCTCCCGTCGGAAAATGAAATGCCGTGCCGCAGTTTAAAAGTGATAACCTTCCCGTCGTTCGACACCTTCCAAGACTCCGCCAGCTCAGGTTCAAGTTCCTGGGTGTGACGGTTCACCCGCACCAGCACCCCGCCAGTCAGATAACGGATCGAAAGCGAAGCATCGTCATCAACCAGAAGCGGATCAAAAGTCTTCGGTTCAGAGCGCAGACAAAAGCGCAGTTCCCCACCGTTTTGAGAGAACGCTAAGCCCGAAAAAAGAGCGAAGCAAAGAAAAAGAATTCGCAGAAATCTCCGGCGGCCGGTCATATTCATGCGGTCACCTCCTCGTTCGATAAGAGCGTCTGAAAAGACGTCATCACCACAATCAGCAGCACCAACGGCACCAGCCGCCACGGTTCCTCGCGAAACGAAATCAACCCTTCCAGTTCGCGCAGAAGGCTACCCCATGAAGGCAGCGGCTCGGCCACCCCAAGTCCGAGGATGCCCAGATTGGCCTCAGCCAGAATAAAAACCGGAATCGAAATCCAGAATTGTGCGTAAAGCACCGGCTTCAGGTTGGGCAGAACATGGACCAGGAAAAGCCGCGAGCCGTGTAATCCGGAAGCGCGAGCCTGCAACACAAAGTCAGAGTTGCGCAAAGCGTCCGCCGAAGTCGAAAGCACCCTTGCGGAAGCCGCCCAGCCCAGCAGCCCAAGAATGAGAAACGTGATCAGAACCGACACCAGCGGAGAAACGTTCAATGGCATAAGCGCCCGAACCGTGATGAGAAGAAAAAGCCAGGGCAGTGAAAGAAATAAGTCGGTGAATCCTCGCGCCAAACGGAGCCAGATCCCGCCGAGGTATCCCGCTAAGCCGCCGACCAGCGCGGCCAATACAGTAGAAACCAGAGCCGCAGCAGGAGCCAGCAGAAGCGAGATACGCGTGCCATAAAGAATGCGGGCAAAGCGATCGCGGCCCACGTCATCGGTGCCGAGCCAGTGCTGGCGCGAAGGAGGCGCACTCGGAGCCTCGCGAAATTGTTTGGCGTACCCAGAGGGCGCGACCCAATTTGCAGCGAGCGACACCGCGCACACGCCGAGCACCACCACGCACGCCACCTTGCGGCCAGCATTCATGCAGCGTTCGTGCCAGCGTTCATGCTTCTCTGGGCCTCAACATGTAAATCATTACATCGGCCCCCGAGTTGGCCAGCAAGGTTACCAGCGTAACCAGCACGGTCAGGTTCACCAGCAAAGGAAGGTCCCGCGAAAGCGCCGCCTCCCACGCGAGTTGACCAATCCCCGGCAGTCCGCATAATGCCTCAACAGGGATGGTGGCGCCGAGCGCGATGCTGACCGTGATGCCGGCCAGCGCGATCATCTGCGGACCGGCAACCGGCAACACATGCCAGCCGAGGATCCGAACTTCGCCGAGTCCGCGAGCGCGAGCAGCGGTAATGTGCGGCAGAGCATAAGCCTTCGCGAGCAGGTTGCGCGAATAGCGGTAGATCTTGGGGAACACGATCAGAGCAATCGCGAGGTATCCGGGAGCATTAAGGATTACGGAAAGCAAAGCCAATACCGCCGCCGGGATGCAAAGGAAAGCGCCGCTGATGGTTGTGCCAAGAATTTCATAACCCGGCCGACGCCAAAGGCAAGCCGTGAAGGCGAGAGCCGAGCCCAACAGCCAAGCCAGCAAGAGCCCAACCCCAGCTACGCGCACGGTAACCGGCCATCGTTCGCGCAAAAGGTTCTGCACGGGTTGTCCGAGGGCATGAGAAGTCCCAAGATCGCCATGCATCGCGCCCCGCAGGTAGCTGGCATAGAAACTGAGAATGTTGTGTTCGCCGGCGCGCGATTGCCGCAAGGCGCGCACGCTGTCGGCGCTAAGGCTGGGATCGAGTTCGTGCTCATCCGCATCGAACCCCGGAGCCAGGCGCACCAGCGTCGCCGAAAGCAGTCCACCTAGCAGAACGAGCGCTGCGATGGCCCCGAGTTGCCGAGCGATTTTCCAGAGCAGCGTTTTCTGCGGGAGCATTTTCCCGAGCATGAGTCGTCCTAGTTCACGGTCGCGCCCCGCGAGCGGCCCTTAGGGGTCGCATCGCGGTCGCCTGTCGGTGCGGAATGATGAACTTCTTTCATCGAATACATGCGGCGGTCGGCTTCGGCGAGCAAACGCTCGACGTCGAAACCATCCTCTGGACAGAACGCCGTGCCCACGCTCAGCGCAACCAGCTCGCGGCCGGCCACTTTCTTGCCCGCTTCGATCGCCAGCTGATTCAGACGGCTGCTCTTTTCGCTGGCAGCCTCGGCGCTCAATCCAGGAGCGACCACCACGAATTCGTCTCCGCCCATGCGGGCAACATAGTCGTAGCCGCGGCAGACGTCCTTCACGTGGTTGGCAAAATCCTTCAGCAAATTGTCGCCTTCTAGGTGGCCATAGAGATCGTTAATCTGCTTGAAATTGTCGAGATCGCAGACCATCACCGCGAGTGACGTGCCCGTGCGGCGGCAGCGCGCCAGTTCGCGCGACAAATGAACGAACAACGAGCGCGCGTTGGGCAGCCCGGTCAGGTAGTCGGTGGTGGCCGAGTCCTCGGCTTGTTGAAACTTGAGCGCATTTTCGACTGAGAGGGCGATCTTCGAGCTCACCGCCAGCAGAATGCGGAGATGGTCTGCTTGAAAGGCGTCCCGTTCTGCACGGTACATGGCCAGTACTCCAACCACGCCGTTGAGTCCTTCGAGCGGTACGGCGAGAGTCGATCGCAGCGTGGTGAATTTCGTGGGATCGCTCACATATCCAGCTTCAGCCTCGGGATTGCCATTGACGATTGGCTTACGCTTCTCCGCAACCCAGCCGCACAATCCTTCTCCCAACCCGATATTCAATGAAGACAGCAGCCGGAAGTTGTCGCCGCTGATCAGTTCGGGTATGAGCCTGCCCTCTTTCAAAAGAAACACGGCCATGGAATCGTAAGGAACCATTTTGCGCAGCCGCACCGAAAGCACCGATAGGGTCTCGCCCAGACTCAAAGAGTTGCCGAGGTCCTGGCTAAGCTCGAACATGGTCTGCGCTTCCTGGCGTGCGGACGCAATCGAGGAGAGAAAATCCGTCTCGTTCGCCGCGCCCGCAAGCGCCGCTGACTGCTCGTTTCCAGCCATCGACTCGATGCCGTCCGCAACGTGATCGTCGTTGGATGGGGTCGCGGCAGCTACGGCCGCCGGATCAAGCTGCGAATCCGACTGCACCATGATTTCCAGTTCGCGATACCGGCACTTCAGAAGCTCGACCACCCGCGGTTCAAAAGCCGAGCCCGACATAGAAGCGACCTTTTCCATTGCAGCATCGAGCGAGATGGCGCCGCGATACTGACGATGCGACGCCAGTGCATCCAGGCAATCGACCGCCGCGAGCACCCGTGCACCCTGCGGAATCTGCTCACCTTTCAGTCCGTCGGGATACCCCGTTCCGTCCCAATGTTCATGGTGCGAGCGCACGATGGGCGCGACGGGATATGGAAATGCCACCCGCTGCAGAATTTCCGCGCCCACCACCGTGTGAATTTTCATCTTCTCGAATTCTTCCGGAGTCAGCCGGCCAGGCTTGTTGATGATGTGTTCCGGAATCGCCAGCTTGCCAATGTCGTGAAGCAGCGCGGCCGCACGTAGCGCTTCGATTTCGTCTTCGGAGAAACCCAACTCCTTCGCCACCGTAACCGCGAAAACCCGCACCCGCTGCAAGTGCTGGTGAGAAGTGTGGTCCTTGGCTTCGATGGCCAGCGCCAGGCTCTCGATGGTCCGCAAGTGCAGTGCCGCCACTTCTTCGGCATGTTGTTTTTCGATTTCCACCTGTCGTTTTTCCGTCGCCAGCTTGGCAAGATAGAGGTGATACGAACGATAGACCCAGTACACCAGCGGAAGAATAAGAAGCGAGGTCTGCCATCCCACCTGTTTGCTCACAAAGCCCACTGAAAACACGACCGCCGCACCTACCATGTAGAAAGGGAACGACCAGAAATGGCATTCCGCCCAGACCTTGTGCGCTGACTTGCCTTCGGTCACCGAGATGATCACTGCGACCGGGACCGTATTCGCCACGAAGAAAATCAGCGATGTGATGACCAGTAGCGGCAGCGTGCCCGCACCCAGCACGCGCTGCAAATCGTGATAGGCGAAGTACGACAGCACGATCGCATTCGCCATCATGCCGAAGACATTGAAAATGATCTTGATCGGAACCAGCTTCTGCCGCGTCCCGAACAGGCATTGTGCCAGGGTGGCAGTGCAGCCGAGGACCAGCGTCTCAGGAAGGTTCAGCTCGAGCACGCTCAGCAAAATAAACAGGAAGTTGACCGACATCGTGCCGTCGAGGCCGGGCAGTTGAATCTTAAGAGTGGAAGCAAGAACCGCAACCAGCAGGTAACAGACAAATCGGGCCAGGTCGACGCTCTGCCAGTGCCACAGGGAATACACCAGCGCGAACATGCCGAGCGCTGCCGTGGCTCCGATAAATAGTCTTGCCCGAATGGACATAGGCCGACCCGCACCTGCTGCTCAAATCTCACAACTACCCATCCGCGCCGGACTTCTGGACGCGCCTGAAGTTGTGGTTTTCCCGTTGTATCGGATGGTATTTCAGTGCCGGAGAATCATGTACTTACCGAGGTAACTGCCGCCGTGGAACAGCCGGAATCCAGTGCCGGGCAGAAGACTAAACCAAACGGGCCCGCAAACTTAGAATTTTGCATAGTTACTTCGGTGTGAGCATTGGTGCCGATCTCTTCCGCGAAGTGCTCGCGGTTGTGGCAGCATCAAGAAAGGCGTGTATTTGCAATTGCCTGAAGCCGATACTCAAGCTAGTGGGCCCCGCTGTCGCAGCACGAAGTGACACTCCCCTGTGGCGAACGACATAGAAATGCCAATCCCATCAACATCGAAGACTACGCCAACCGAGAGCGCCCAGAACCCCGCCAACGGGAAGCCTGCAAACGCGAACCCCGCCTGCCATAGCTCCACCAGGGCCAGCGAGGCCATTCTTCAATCCCCCGTGCAGTCCGGCATTCTGGACCAGTTGTCGGACGCGATCTCCATCTTCACCGCTGACCTCCACGGCTTCATCACCACTTGCAGCCGAGCCGATGACCGAGCCGATGACCGAGCCGAAGACCGATTCGGGCTCGCGCCCAAGGACCTGATTGGCAGAAATATAGCTGACTTTTCCGACGCAGCACAGCCGTCCGCCTCACCCTCCCGCGCCTTGACCGCCGTCCTCGAGAAAGGACGTTTTGAGGGAGCACTCCGCTGCCGCATCAAGCCCGGCCCCGGTCTTAATGTCTATTTGTGTTTGACCCTGCTGCGCGATAAGAACGCAACTCCCGCCGGCATTTTGGGATTTGCATTCGAAAGCACTGGCACGGACCTCGCAGCGAACGGAGCTTCGTCCGCACACACCGCAAGCGCATCCGGTCCAGTCCCACTGGCGCGTCGTGAAATCGACGGCACCCAATTCCTGATTGCCAGCCCGCTGATGCACAAATTCATGGGCATGGTAGACCGCGTTGCCGGACACACCGAAACCGTGCTCGTAACCGGCGAAACCGGCACCGGCAAAGAGTTGGTCGCGCGCACCATCCACGGCTCCTCCTATCGGCACAAGAACGCGCTGGTAGACATCAACTGTGCCGCCCTGCCCGAACATCTGGTCGAAAGCGAACTGTTCGGCTATGAAAAGGGAGCCTTCAGCGGCGCCGATTCCTCGAAGCCCGGTCTGTTTGAACTCGCCGACAAGAGCACAATTTTTCTCGACGAAATTGGCGAACTACAATCGCAGATCCAGGTGAAACTCCTGCGCGTTCTGGACGGCCAGCCCTATTACCGTTTGGGTGGAAATCGTAAAATCACCGTTGATGTCCGCGTGGTTGCCGCGACCAATCAGGATCTTGAGTTGGCGGTGAAAGAAGGCCGTTTTCGCAAGGATCTCTTCCACCGTCTCAGTCAATTCCAGTTGCGAGTGCCGCCCTTGCGCGAGCGTCCCGAAGATATTGCTGCACTGGCGCGTCACTTCCTGTCGCTGAAGGCGCCGGATAAAGCTAAAGTCTTTACGAGAGACGCAATCATTGCCCTCCAGGCCCACCCCTGGCCGGGCAACATCCGCGAACTGAGGAATCTGGTCGCAAAACTAGCCATGGCTACCGAAGACCGCCAAATCACCGGCGCCGAGGTTGTCTCCGAGTTGTACGACGAAAAATTGTCAGGCGTACCCGCGGCCGCAATCCGAGGCAGCGGCGCCGTCCCCCTCGGCAGCCTGGAAAACATGGAAGAGCAGATGATCATTCGTGCCCTGGCACAAACCGGCGGACATCGCGCCCAGGCCGCCGAGCGCCTGGGAATTTCCCGCCGGACCCTCAGCCGCAAACTGCGCGAGTATCAGATTGACGAGTCTTCGGGCGAAGGCTCAGCCAAACTCGGTATCATCAGCGAAGATCAGCAGAAGTTTTTCCGCGCCAAAGTCAATATTTCCGTCGCCCTCAAGAATGCCCACGGCAAAGAATTGCAGGTGCAGGCGGTCAACCTCAGCACCGGAGGCATGGGTCTCGATGTGGTGGCCGATCCCGCCGGTTTTGCCGGATTAATCGACGTCAGTTTTCTGTTGCCCGACAGCGAGGTCGAGATTCAGGCAAAAGGCCGCGTGGTGTGGGCCGAAGCGGGAGGCCGAGCCGGCCTTCGATTCATCGTCATCGAACCTGCACTGTTCGAGCAACTACAGCACTGGACGAATCGGAAAATGAAAGATGAAGGCTGGGAAACTCCCTCCGAACTCAGCTAAAGACATCCACCTTTTTCTCGATGTTTCTCTCCGTGACCCTCGTGGCCCGTGGTAAACGGTTTTGCAATTGAGGCAACCCAAAATCTGAAGCCGAGCTAACGGCCACAACCTTCGGTAACCTGTCGTAATACGTCCTTTCGTGCGATTCTCTTCTCGTCGTTAGCAGCCAGCGACAGAAGCCCATCGACCGCGACCGCACGGCCAACTCACGCTGCGGTCGCGGATCTCAAGTGAGGTTATTCATGTTGCAGTCTCCGGAACCGAAGTTCTCTCCAGCCGCGGCCCCCACCAACAGTTACACTCCGGTCAAGCCGGCCACCTCACCCATGGATCAAGCCAACATTGGACGCTCGGTCGTCATCAAGGGTGAATTGACGGGTGCCGAATCGCTGTTCATCGACGGACGCGTCGAAGGCTCCATCAACTTTCCCGATAATCGCGTCACCATCGGCCGAAACGGAAACGTCGCGGCAAACATCACCGCCAAAGAAGTCGTCATCATGGGCAAAGTGCAGGGCAACGTCGAATGTGCCGACCGGCTCGATATCCGCAGTGAAGGCCTGCTCTCCGGCGACGTGATCACGCATCGCATCAGCGTTGAAGAAGGCGCCATCCTCAAGGGCGGCGTCGAAGTGCGCAACCCCGAAAAGAAAGACCAGAAGAATCAGGCACAGACGCAGACTCAGAACAAGCAGGAAGCGCCCAAAGCGATGGCCGCAACCGCGGGCAACGCCTAGATTTCAAGAAACTAGGCTTCAAGAAGCTAGACTTTACGAAGTTGGAATTCGAAGTCGGAATTCAGAAACGACGATGGAGCGCTGGGCAGCAGCAAATTCGCCCGGCGCTCCATCGTTTTCTATTTAGCGGAATTTCTTACTGCTTCGGCTTGAAGTCGAGCGATGCCGAGTTCATGCAGTAGCGCAGCCCGGTCGGCCCCGGACCATCCGGAAACACGTGACCCAGATGCGCATCGCACCGCGCACAGCGCGCCTCGGTGCGGGCCATGCCATAACTCGTGTCTGTGTGCTCCGCGATGTTCTGGCGGTCTGCGGCGGCAAAGAAGCTCGGCCATCCCGTCCCCGAATCAAACTTCGTATCCGAGCCAAACAGCAGTGCGCCACAGCAGACGCAATGGTAGGTCCCGTCGTCATGCTTGTCCCAGTATTTCCCCGTGAACGCGCGCTCGGTGCCGCTGCCCCGCGCCACCTGGTACTGTTCCGGAGTGAGCTGCTGCTTCCACTCGGCGTCGGTCTTGCTGATCTTTCCTTCTGTGATTGTGTCGCTAACTTTTTCGGTCATGTAGGGTCTCCATCAATAGGATGAAGAAACGAACCGAAAGTTGCAACCGCGGCTGCTGGCCTGAGAGAAGGAAGGGGTTCGTATCAGGGCATCGCTTTAGCGATGCCGTAACTGTTTTCACTTCACCGGTCCCCTTCTAGGGGCTGAGCGCCGAAAACTGAGATGCCTAGTCCGCCAAGGGCTGATGCGAGCCCAGCAGCAGCCCGATGCCGGCCCGTTTGCGCAACTCCGAAAGCAACGCATTAGCGGCGTTCAAGTAAGTAACGTTCGGGTCGGACGTATCCGCCCATACCGCCTCATACACGACCTTTGCCGCTTCCTTCGCGTCCATGTGCAAAGCGGCTTCCATGCGATCGGCCTGTTGGCGGACCCCACTGTAGCAGCTATGGCACACCGCCGCCGGTTCAGTCGCTCCGGTGTGCTGGTGTTCGAGGACGCAACGGAATGTGGCTGCGGTATTGATCTGAGTATGGGAAGCGAAGGCCTGCGATTTAAGCTCTTTCAGCAGTCGTTCGCGTTCATCGTCGATTCGCGCGCCGGTTGCGGCTTGTGGAGCGGCCGCGACCATCGAATGCACCACTGGCTCGGTGGGTGACACCCGATCCGGACACCGGCAGATCGGGCAGGCCTTCAGGTCAGTGGGATAGTAGGCATGGCAGTGCGAACAAGGCAGGCCGTAGCCGGCGAATTTCTTCTCTGAGGCAGATCCGTAAGTCAGATTCCGTTCCGGGCAGGACAAAGCCGCCGGATTGACTGTTTTTTCCTTTGCGTGCTGGGTAGCGCTGGTTGCCATTGCCATGGACGGCCCCGGGCGGCGCTCCAAGCGCCGCAATCACTTCCCACATTCTAGGTTTGTTGAGGACAGGAGGCGATGCACGACAGTGCATGCCGAAGGTAACGGGTGGGAGACGGTCTTTGGCGCCCTATTTGGGGGCGTTCATCAGCCGGACCACTTCCTGCATACGGGCCCGGTAAAGGTTCTGGCTAGGGTCCATGCGAGCAGCGATTTCCAGCTCTCCCAGAGCCTCTTCGTATTGGTCAAGCGCCATCAGGCAGGCGGCAAGCGAATAATGATTCTGCGCGCTCGGCTCCAGCCGGAGAGCCTCTCGAAATTCTTTTTCCGCCTCCGCCAGCTGTTGGGTATTCACCAGCGCCGTACCCAGATAGTGGTGGCCCAGGCTGGATTCGGGATTAAGCGTAACCGCCTCGCGCAGCGCCTCCACTGCTTCCTGGTCTTTTCCTGAAAGCAGCAGGGCCTGTCCCAAAACGCGATGTTCGGCCGCACCCGCCGGATTGGTTGCGATGGCAAGCCTCAACTCCCGGATCGCCGAGGGGTAATCCCGCTTCGACATATAAGCGCGGGCCAGGCAGTTGTGGCCGCCTTCCCACTCCGGACTCTGGCGGTACAGGTCCTTGAATTCGGCGAGGGCGCCATCGAAATCTTCCTTATCGCAAAGAGTATTTCCGAGGTTATTGCGAACACTCGCTTCGTCCGGGTTGAGGCGCTTCGCGGAGCGGTATTCCACGATCGCCTCATCCCACTTGCCCTGATCGTGCAGCACCACGCCCAGATTGCTGTGCGCTTCCCAGAAATCGGGACGTAGGCCGAGGGCATGGCGATAAGCGATGGCAGCGCGCCGCAGATCTCCCTGATCGCGATGCGTGATTCCCATGTCGAAGTAAACATCGGAGTTGGCGAGGGAACCGGCCGGCTCATGCGCCAAAGCTTCATCGAAAGCGTGCAACGCGGCATCATAGTGCCCATCGGCGTAAAGCGCGAGCCCCAGGTAGCGATAGCCCTCGGCATTAGCCGGATCCATGCTAAGCGCCGTCCGCGCCTCAGCCAGAGCGTTCTGGGCGT
This sequence comes from uncultured Acidobacteriaceae bacterium, assembly GCA_963755765.1. Classification (GTDB taxonomy): domain Bacteria; phylum Acidobacteriota; class Terriglobia; order Terriglobales; family Acidobacteriaceae; genus Acidiflorens. Next base: position 213,672 of record CAVWKZ010000011.1, on the reverse strand, counting down.
CGTCGGTGCGATAAAACAAGTAAGAAAGCTGGCTGTGCGTCTCCGGGAACCCGGGCATCAGCCGCGACGATTCCGTAAATTCGTCGAGCGCTTCATCGAACCGCTCCTGCCGCCGCAACACAGTTCCAAGAACAAAATGCAGCAAAGCATTGCTCGCAGCAGCATCGTCCGCACCATCGCGAAGCAGCGTGCGCATCTTGTCCTCGGCCTCATCGAACTTCTTGTCGTGGATTAGCGCGGCGATCTGAGCGGCAGCGTTAGGCGAGGCGCAGGCGACATTGGTGCCTGCCTTGCCGTCCGAACTCCTTGCCGAGTTCGGACGCACGAAAGTATGAATCAGTCCCGGGTCAGCCCCGGCCTTTTGCAGGGCGCGGGTGCATTGCGGCGTGGACAAAAATGAAAGCGTCCGGGTCTCTGCTCGCATTTGCACCAGGCGCTCAATTCGCGCGCTCGAAATGCCCCCCGCCAGCCACAGGAAAATGTCGTCAGAAGCCGTCACCGCCGGAACTTGTTCAGCCCGTAAGGAACCAACCGCTAGCAGCAGCAAGAGCGATCTCAGGACACAGCGTTTCACAAAGCCCTCCAGCGGTTTTGGCGCGAGAGAATCGCCCCTGTGGCCAAAATAGTCCGGCGACGCCATCGCCGATAGGTCACGGAAGTAATTTTGAGGGACATGGCCCCTTGAAGCCGGGAAGTTTCAGCTGGTAGCCCTGATCGTCAAGACCTCCGAGATTCATTAGCGGTACACTATGGACGGGCGTGCCCTATAGCCGGTACGCGCCCGCTTCGGAGGCCCTATGTTTGAAGGTTTATTTCAACCCATGCACCTGCTGATCATCTTCTTCATAGCGCTGCTGGTGTTTGGTCCCCGCAAATTGCCTGAATTGGGCAAAGGTCTAGGCGAAGGCATTCGCGCCCTGAAAGAGGGCATGAAGGACCACGACACCAAGGCGGAAGCCAAACCCCCCGCACCTCCAGCCACAGCTGAAAACAAGCCCGCGCCTCCGCCCGAAAATAAGGTCTGAGTCGCTGCTACCCCCCTCGTCGTCCGCGTGCCGAACCCCCGCAGGTTCGCTATAATCCAAGCATCCCGGATAAATAAACTGTGGCAGTAGGAAAGTTCTGTGACTCACGTCCCGATCGTGGGATACCGTCGTTTCCGCAACCCTGCCTCAGAAATTCCACTCCATTGTGGGATTACCCATTCTTGATTGACCCAGGAGGTTTTTGTGCACAAGAAACCAGTGGCAGGTCTCTTCTCGTTGTTGGTTCTATTAATGACGATACCAGCGTTCGCCGACCAGGTCGTCCTGAAGAACGGCGATCGCCTGACCGGCTCGATCTCTAAGTCCGACGGTAAGTCTCTCGTGATCAAGACCGACTACGCCGGCGACGTAACCGTGAAGTTCGACGCCATCCAAAGCATAACTTCCGCAGGCGACCTGAACGTAAGCCTCGGCGGCAAAACAGCAGTAGGCACAGTCACCACCAGCGGCGACGATGTGGTGGTAGCGACCAAAACCGCCGGCCCGGTAGAAGCGCCGAAGTCCACCGTCACCATGCTGCGCAGCCCCGCCGAACAGGCCGCATTCGAGAAGAGCCTGCACCCTGGACTCCTCGAAGGCTGGAATGGAGGTCTGAATCTCGGCTTTGCCGTGACCGCCGGTAACAGCGAAACCAAGAGTCTGAACATCGCCTTTAACGCCGTGCGCACTGGACAGCACGACAAGCTGATCCTTTACACCAACTCGATCTATGCCGTTAACGACAAGATCACGGCAACCCAACCCACATCCGTAACCACCGCCAACTCGATTGGCGGCGGAGCGCGTTACGACCATGATTTGTCTCCGCGCATATTCGCATTTGTGAGTGGCGACTTCTTTTCGAACTCGCTGCAAGACCTGAATCTGCGCTCGATTCTGGGAGGCGGCGCCGGCTTGCACGTGATCAAGAACGCTGCCACCACCCTCGACCTGCTGGCTGGAGCGAACTACACGCATGAGAGCTTCGGAGGCGTCCCCAGCCCGCTCCCACCACCGCCCACCTACTCGTATTCCGAGAGCTTGGCGGCCTTGACGCTGGGTGATTCCTTCACCCACAAGTTCGGGAAGAGCACGACGATTACGCAGAGTTTCCTGCTCTACCCCGACCTCAGCAACACCGGTCAATTCCGCGGCACAATCGCTCTGGGATCGGTCACCAAAATGAATAAATGGCTGGGCTGGCAGAACTCGTTTGGGGACGTTTTTGACACCAACCCTCCGGCGGCCGTGCCTAAAATTGAGAGGAACGACATTCAGTTTGCGACCGGTCTGAATATCTCTTTCACGCACTAGTTCAGAAACTAGACCTATAATCACGCGAGAAATTGTCCGGGCTCCTCCGCCTGCGCGGGCGCCGGTCACGACCTTGTTGTGTCCGTGTCGTCTGGTATATTGGCCTCTCTCGGAGGTGCGTCCATGTCGCGAATCGTGCGCTGCGGTCTGATTCAGGCGAGTAACGCGCTCAACAGCCGGTCATCAACGTTGCCGCAAGTCAAGAAGGCGATGATCGCCAAGCACCTGAAGCTGATCGAGCAGGCCGCGAAGAAGAAAGTAAAGATCCTCTGCCTGCAGGAACTTTTCTACGGCCCCTATTTCTGCGCTGAGCAGGACATCCGCTGGTACGACCTGACCGAGCGAGTTCCCGGCGGCCCCACCACCCAGCTAATGCAGAAGCTCGCAGCCAAGCACGGCATGGCGATCGTGGTCCCGGTTTACGAGGAGCAGATGCCCGGCCTCTACTTCAACACCGCCGCCGTAATTGATGCCGACGGCAAGTATCTCGGCAAGTATCGCAAGCACCACATCCCCCACGTGCATCCCGGATTCTGGGAAAAATTCTATTTCACTCCCGGAGACTTAGGTTATCCCGTCTTCGAAACGAAATTCGCGCGCGTAGGAGTCTACATCTGCTACGACCGCCATTTTCCCGAAGGCGCAAGAGTACTAGGCTTGAACGGTGCAGAAATCGTTTTCAATCCCTCCGCAACGGTAGCCGGACTCTCAGAATATCTCTGGGAACTGGAGCAGCCCGCCCACGCCGCCGCCAACGGATACTTCGTAGGCGCGATCAATCGTGTAGGCAGGGAAAAGCCATGGAACATCGGTGAGTTCTACGGCAAGAGTTATTTCTGCAATCCGCGTGGCAAGATAGTAGCCCAAGCCAGCCGCGACAAAGACGAAGTGCTGGTAGCCGATCTCGATCTGGATATGATCCAGGAAGTAAGAAAAGTCTGGCAGTTCTATCGCGACCGCCGTCCAGAGACATACGGAGCCCTGACGACGCAAACAGGACAGACAGCCGCCGACCAGGAACCGTTCATTTTCTAAGGTTGTCATCCTGAGCGAAGCGAAGGACCCATGGATTTGTGCGCAGCGTCACGATGCAGAAGTCCATTGGCAAAGGATGACAAGTTTTTGAGGTGTTACTGACAACTGATAACTGACGACTGAGAACGGAAAACTGTCCTCCGCACCATAAATATGCCCTCATCCATCGAGTCCAGCCCTCTCTACAACGCCGACCTGGCCCCGACCACCCCCGCCCGCCGCACCTGGGGCACCTACAGCTTCGCCGCCCTCTGGGTCTCAATGTCGGTCAACATCCTGACCTACATGCTGGCCGCGAGCCTGATCCAGGGAGGAATGAACTGGAAGCAAGCCGTAGCCACAGTCTTCATAGGCAACACAATAGTCCTCATCCCGATGCTCCTGAACTCCCATCCCGGAGCCCGCTACGGCATCCCGTTCCCCGTCCTGGCCCGAGCAAGTTTCGGAGTCCTAGGCGCAAACGTCGCCGCAGTATTGCGCGCGCTAGTAGCTTGCGGATGGTTCGGCATCCAAACCTGGATCGGCGGCGAAGCCATCAACACCCTAATCACCACGCTAGCCCCCGCCTGGGGCCAAGTCGCGCACAGCACCGCCATCTGCTTCATGGCCTTCTGGCTAATCAATTTGCTAGTCATTCTCAAAGGCATCGAATACATAAGATTCCTGCAAGGAATCAGCGCGCCAATTCTTCTGGCCGTAGGTCTTCTACTGTTAGCGTGGGCCTACAAATCAGCCGGAGGATTCGGTCCTATGCTGTCCGCCCAGTCCCGCTTCACAAGCTTCTCAGACTTCCTGAAATTCCTGATCCCCGCACTAAACGGCACAGTTGGATTCTGGGCCACCGTCTCGCTGAACATCCCCGACTTCACCCGCTTCGCGAAAAGCCAGCGCCAACAGGTAATCGGACAAGCCCTAGCCCTGCCCGCAACCATGACCCTCTATTCGCTGATCGGAATCCTGGTAACCTCAGCAACGGTAGTAATCTACGGCACCGCCATCTGGGATCCGGTGCAACTGCTAAGCCGCTTTCATTCCCCGGTAGCCGTGGTAATTTCGCTGCTGGCAATTCTGCTGGCCACGCTGAACGTAAATATCGGAGCCAACGTAGTCTCCCCAGCCAACGATTTCTCCAACCTCTGGCCAAGAAAAATCAGCTTCCGCACCGGAGGCATAATCACCTGCTTCATGGGAATCGCCCTGATGCCCTGGAAACTGCTCTCCAGTTACAGCACCTTCATCTTCGGATGGCTAGGCGGCTATGCAGCATTTCTAGGCCCCGTAGCAGGCATCATGATCTGTGACTACTTCGTGATCCGCAGGCGTGTGATCGTGGTTGACGACCTATATCTGTACCCCAGCAAGCGACGGCAACCAGAACGTAATCAGAGCAACGGTTCGTATCAGGGCACGCCTTCAGGCGTGCCGAAAGCCGACACAACAAACGTGCCTTTAGGCGCTGAGGGAAGGCCACGCGCCTACGAATATACGCACGGCTTCAACTGGCTGGCAGTGCTGGCGCTAGCCTTGGGAGCAGGTACGGCCCTAGTAGGATTGGTCGTCCCCTCCCTGCGAATCTTATATAGCTATTCGTGGTTCGTCGGATTTGCGGTTTCGTTCGTCGCCTATTACGGGATGATGAAGGCCTCGGGAAGAGCCCGGATTTAGCCGTGTCGTTAGGTGTAAAATTGAGCATAGTGCACAACACCTGCCGCTTTACCGAAAATGCAAATGAGCCAAAAGATCCTGCCTGATGGGTCGTTGTTTACCATCGACGATCACGCGTTCGATCAGTTTCGAGAGATCAGGAAGAGAGTGTGGTTCGAAGCTACTCGAAACAAACCTGAAAACCAACGCAAGCTGCGGGAAATGGTCGTCAAGCTGTCCGAAACAGCGGACCTAGGCTACTCGCGGACTAATGCCCCGCAGGTCCTATCTGAATTGTGGATGCAGATTGTCGAGAAGATCTTCTACTCTGGTTTTAACGCGTCGACTGTCAACGCGAAGTTGGATCACCTTCTTGCACAATTCGGCGACTACAAAGGATTGTGCAGCCCGGACTGGGAAGTTTGTATTAAGAACCGTCAAGTCTCAGGTGACTCAGGGCGTCTGGCCCTTGCATATGCCGCCGATGATGTTCGCAAGGAGAAAATACGTCACGCATATAAGCTTCGGAAAATTGTGAAAGTGGGTAGGCATTTCAGCGAGTATTTTGATGAACATGCCGAGGCGTGCGCCTTAAGTTTTGTAACCCGACAAATGAAGTCCGAGGATGTTTGGTTACTTTCAGACAACCTTGACCGTGCAGGACTGACTGGGCGCCTAACTCAGTTACACCTAATGATGGACCTGGGTTTTGATTGCATCAAACCTGACATCGTGATCTCTCGGTTGGTGCTTAGCCTGGATTGGTTTGCTCAATTCTCCTGCGGGCTGCCAAGCGATCTCAGCGAGGCGGATCTAAGAGGAAAAGGCAAATACGGAGGCAGGTACCACTATGCGAATGATGCCGTGATTAGGCCGATTGTCGATTTGGCAAGAGCATTTGCTTCCAAGATGAGACAAGAGGGCGAGAAGTTGAAATCGGACATCGGATGGGTAAGTAGCAACCCAATTCGAGAGTTCGATATCTTCATGGTGACTTTCGGTCAGCGACCGGATCCAAAATGGGGAATAGAAATACAGCTATGGGCGGGTAATTCCGACGATTCAGGATCTCGAGTGTGTTCCCTCGCTAAAACTGGTTGAACATCTTGGCAGAGCTAGATGCCTCATCGAATTCGATGATGGATACGCCCGCAGGAATCAGATGCGAATAGTTCTTGATATAGCGTTCCGCCAAACTTTCCGGCCTTCGGGAGTGTACATGCCGGATAACGAAGAGCACTTTTCGATAACGGCTAGGTGCTAGATGAAAGTAGAACATTGATTCATTCCAAACGGTAATCTTCGCACTCGGCATGTTTCCCGTCTCGGTCCATCGATGCGACTTGCACTCAACGAGAATCGCAGGCTCTTCAGGACCCAGGTCAAAGCGTCGGCGTTTCTTTATAATATTCGCGCCAAGATCCACTGCGAAGCTTTTCTGAAGTTGCAAGCCCTCAGTTTGCAAGAAATAATCGCGCGCCACTTCCTCAAAATCGCGTCCGACATGTGCATTTGATACTGAATCGTCCGGTTGAAAGTTTTTCATGGCCACCCTGCAGCGGCGTTTTGTCACTGACCTCGAGCGATGCACTTTGCCCGCATCAGACCCTTCGCCCGGTATTCCTCGTATGGAATGCCCCTTTGCTTGCGCTGCGACTCCGAAACTAGGCCATCCCAGAAGTCCTCCCAAATGGCACGGTGCTTTCTGAGGTCGATCAGCACCGCCGTCCTGCGGCCCTTCTCATCAGTTACGAACTGAATTCCGGTCATTCCTCTATTCTCCCCGCAAGAAAATTCTATTCGCCTCACCGTACCGTGCCGCAGCGCTCCGGTCAAGGCAGCGGCCCCCTCACTCCTGAAACGTAACGCAAACCCCATTAGGATCAATCGCCCCAAACTCCTTAGTCCCCCAAGGCTTGGTTTGCAACGGACCATTCGGATGCACCTTGCCGCCCCGTTCCTGGAATTCGGCATACAGCGCCTCAATGCCCGTCACGGCCAGACGCACCATGGTCTGATCGCCGACCTTCCGTGCCAGAATTTTGTCGCTCATCTGAGCGATGTGCAGATAAGCCTCGCCGCAGTTGATCCCGGCATAATTCGGAGGAGTAGCGTCGCGAAAAGTTTCCGTGAAGCCGCAGACCTCAGTCCACCACTTCAAAGACTCCGCAGCGTCGGCGGCAGGCAGAACAGGGATCGCGCCTTTGATAATGATTGGTTCCATGCAAAATCCTACAGATCCAGTTCGGACTGACTACGCGCTCGCGCGAAACGCCGGCAGCACATCCTTCTTATAAGCCTCCAGCGTGTCTTCCTCATCCCCGCACATAAGATAAATGTTGAACTGAGTAACTCCGACGCGACCAAGCGCGCGAAGCTTTTCAATATGTGCCTCAGCCGGACCAAGCAGGCAAAAGCGGTCCGTCACTTCATCCGACACAAAGTTCCGATTGCTGCTGTCAACTTCGCAATGATGAAGGTAATCGTACTGCCCGCGATCTCGTACATAAGAGGTCAGCGCCGGAGGAAGTTCCTCAGGCTTATACCGCGAAACCAGATCAACCACATGGTTCGAAACCAGAGCAGGGAACCACCGCACCCGTTCCCGCCCCACCTTGACGTCGTCAGAAACCCACACCGGAGCAGCGGCCATGATTTCAATCTTCCGCGGATCGCGACCAGCAGCCTCAGCGCCCTTCTTAACGAACCCGACGCACCAGGCAATCAAATCCGGATCGGCAAATTGCAAAATGATGCCATCGCCAACGCGCCCCGCAAGTTCAAGCACCTTCGGCCCATATCCCGCAACCCATACCGGAGGAACGCCGCCCGAAGCCCAAGTCAGACGCGCCTTTCCGCCTTCATAGTCGATCTCGGTGGTGCCAGTGAGATTGCGAAAGTCTTTGATAGCCTCTTCCAGTTGCGCAACCGTGACCGGCTTCTTGCCGAGCACCCGTCGCGAACTGTCACCGCGCCCGATGCCCAACTGCATACGTCCGCCAGAAATCAAATTCAAAGTAGCAAACAAGCTCGACGTCACCGTAATGTCGCGAGTAGCCGGATTCGTAACGCAAGTCCCCAGCCGCATCTTCTGAGTGTTGGCCGCCATGAGCGTGAGCATGGGATAAGGCTCCAACCAAAGCACATGCGAATCAAAAATCCAGCCATACTCAAATCCGCAAGCCTCCGCCTGCCGCGTGAGCGCGACGACGCGCTCCACAGTCATGTCAGGCTTGATGGTGATGCCGAACTGCATGGGATCTCCGTTGGTGCCTTTTCTTACCGCCGAGACGCCGAGGTCGCCGAGAAGGGCTTAAGAAATGAAAACCCAACCCAAATGCTTTACGTTCGCAAGCGAATATTTCTCTCATCGCTGCTCAAGGCCAAAATAAGAGGAATTTCTCGGCGACCTCTGCGTCTCGGCGGTGATAGCGCGCTAGCTGTGCCTACTTAATTTCGCGAGTCTAGCATAAAATCTCTACTTCGCCGCCAGAGGAGCAGACAGCCATGGGCTTCGACACCATCATCGTAAACGGTCGTGTAGTGACCGCAACCGACACCTACGCCGGCGACGTAGCCATCAATCAAGGCAAGATCTCCGCCGTAGGCCAAAGCCTCCCCCGAGAGAACGCAGGAAAGATAATCGATGCCAAAGGCAAGTACGTTTTTCCCGGAGGAATCGACGTCCACACCCACCTCGATATGCCCTTCGGAGGCACCACCAGCGCCGACGATTTCGAAACCGGCACGCGCGCCGCAGCCTTCGGCGGCACCACCACGCTGATCGATTTTGCCATCCAGTACAAAGGTCAAACCCTGCGCACCGCCTTCGATACCTGGATGCAGAAAGCTAACGGCAAAGCAGTCTGCGATTACGCCTTTCATTGCATCATCACCGATCTGGCCGATGCGCAGCTCGACGAGATGAACGCACTCGTCCGCGAAGGTGTAACCAGTTTCAAGCTGTTCATGGCGTATCCCGGCGTGTTCATGCTCGACGACGCCAGCATTTTCAAAGCCTTCCGCGCCACCTCCAAGAACGGCGGGTTAGTCTGCATGCACGCCGAAAACGGCGGAGCGATCGACGTAATCGTGCAGCAGGCGCTGGCGGAAGGGAAAAAAGCGCCGAAGTACCACGCACTCACTCGTCCCACGACAGCCGAAGCCGAAGCCGTCTCGCGAGCGATAGCCCTGGCCGAAATGGCCGGAGCGCCAGTTTACATAGTCCACCTGAGTTGTAACGAGGCGCTGGAAAAAGTGCGCGAAGCCCGCGACCGTGGCCTTCCGGTGTACGCCGAGACCTGCCCGCAATATCTCTATCTCTCACTCGAAAACTTCGACGCGCCCGGATTCGAAGGAGCCAAATATGTCTTCACGCCGCCCCTGCGCGAAAAATGGCATCAGGAAAAATTGTGGAACGGACTGAAGACCGACCATCTGCAAGTAGTCTCGACCGATCATTGCCCCTTCTGTTTCAGGGAACAGAAAGAACTGGGCCGCGATGACTTCACCAAAATCCCCAACGGCGGCCCGGGTATCGAGCACCGCATGAGCCTCATTTATTCCGGCGGCGTTGCCAAAGGACGCTTCAGCGTGAACCGCTTCGTAGAACTGGTCGCGACCACTCCCGCAAAGCTTTTTGGACTCTATCCGCGCAAGGGCACGATCGCCGTGGGCAGCGATGCGGATCTGGTGATCTTCGATCCCAATCGCAAGCACACCATCAGCGCAAAAACGCACCATATGCGCGTAGATTATTCGATGTTCGAGGGAATTGAAGTTACAGGCATGCCCGATGTAGTGCTGTCGCGCGGCCATGTTGTTGTAGAAGCAGATAAGTTCCTGGGACGCGCGGGCGCGGGAGAATTTCTGAAGCGGGCCCTCTACTCCCAGCCCTAGCGATTTCGAGTTGGAGCAAGATCATGAGTGCTACCGTCGCCGCGTCCTCCGCCAGGATCAACACCGCCCCGAAGTCCCGCATCGAGTCCATCGATCTCATCCGCGGCGCAGTAATGATCCTGATGGCCATCGACCACGTGCGAGTTTTTTCCGGAGTCCCAGCCGGCGGCCCGACCCCAGCAGTCTTCTTCACCCGCTGGATCACCCACTTCTGCGCGCCCGCATTTATCTTCTTGGCCGGCACAAGTATTTTCTTCTACGCGCGCAAGCATGCCGACGTATCAAAATATCTCCTGATCCGCGGAGTCTGGCTCATCTTCCTCGAACTCACGTTCCTCCGCGTAGCTTGGACCTTCAATTTCGATTTCAGGCATTACGAGATGGCCGGCGTCATCTGGGTCATCGGATGTTGCATGATCCTGATGGCCGGATTGGTGAAATTGCCGCTGCCCGCTGTCGGGACAATAGGCGTAGTGGTCATCGCCGCCCACAACCTCATGGATTCACGCATGGGCACGCTGCTCGATGGCCTCGACGCCAACAAATTCTCCGCCCTTTGGAAAATCTTCTACGTAGGATTCTTCGCCGGTCCCATCCAGTTTGGCCCCGCCGGTCCCAACCTGATCGTGCTCTATTCCATCATTCCGTGGATCGGCGTCATGGCGGCCGGTTACGCCTTCGGCAAGATTCTGACCCTCGAACCGGCGCAAAGGAATCGTCTCTGCCTGGCAATTGGACTCGCAGCCATAGCACTCTTTCTCGTCCTCCGAGGTTTCAACCTATACGGAGATCCGCGCCCCTGGCACGCCTCTACCCAGGGACGAAACGGCATGCCCCCGATGCCCGCATGGCTCTCATTCCTGAACACCACCAAGTACCCGGCGTCGCTATCCTTTTTGTTGATGACGCTCGGCCCCATCATCGCGCTGATCCCGTTGCTCGAAGGCCTGCGCGGAACGCTTGCACGCCAAATCACCATCTTCGGCCGAGTGCCGTTCTTCTACTACATGCTGCACATCCCCTTGATCCATGCCTTGGCGCTCGTGGTATCGAAGATCCGGCTAGGCTTCGTCAGCCCCTGGCTCTTCACCAATCATCCCATGGGCAATCCGGAACCGCCGCCAGGATATGTCTGGAGCCTTCCCCTGCTTTACCTGATATGGGGAATAGCAATCGTGCTGCTTTACTTTCCGTGCCGATGGTTTGCCGAGGTTAAGGCGAAGAGAAACGACTGGTGGCTCAAATATCTTTAAAGCAGAAAAGACTAGAATCTGCGGCGCTCAACCTCTCCCGCGAAACTCAATAATGTGCCGCCGATCGCGTTTGGATGGTCTGCCCGCAGGCAACTCTTCAAACTGCCGCAACGCTTTATGCTCCGCAGCAACTTTCAGGCGCATTTCCCGGCTAGCCTCGGTCTCGCGGTAGAGCGTCTGCGCCACCGAAGCCGGACCGCGATCCTCGCTGAGCAGCAAGACCTCCACCTCAAAGTCGCCGCCCTCGTTGGTCACGCGCAACATGTCACCAATCCGCACATCGCGTGCGGCCTTGGCGGGCTGCCCGTTGGATTGAATCCTTCCCAGCTCACAGGCTCGCGCAGCCATTGATCGCGTCTTGAAGAATCTCGCGGCCCAGAGCCACTTATCCATGCGCACCGAGGTCATGAAATATCAGTGCTTGTCGCCTTGCTCAACAAAAAACTTCCCGGTTTCCCCAGCCGAGAAATAACGCGAGGTCACCGTCTTTTTCCGAGTAAAGAACTCGACCGCATCCCAGCCATGAACGTGCAGATCGCCAAAGAACGAATCCTTCCACCCGGAAAACGGAAAATAAGCGGGCGAAGCCGCCACGCCGATATTCACACCCACCATCCCGACTTCGATGCGCCGGCTATACTCGCGCACCGCCGCACCGTTCTCCGTAAAGATCGAAGTGCCATTCCCGCGCGGATCGGCATTCACCAGCGCAATCGCCTCATCGAGCGTATCCACGTGCATCACGGAGAGCACCGGCCCAAAAATTTCATCGCGGGCCGCCCGCATTTCCGGTTTTACATTATTCAAAATCGTAGGACCCACAAAGTTCCCGCCCGCCGGCACTCCCGCGGGACGCCGTCCATCCACCAGCAGTTCCGCGCCCTCTTTCACTCCGCCTTCGATCGCTTCATGAATCCGCTCGCATGCCGCGCTCGAAATCACCGGCCCCAGGCTGACTTTCGCGTCCATGCCATCGCCAGCAATCAGCTTCTCCGCGCCCGCTTTCAGAGGACCCATGATCGCCGCTTCAGCCGACCCTACGGTTACCAGCACCGATCCAGCCATGCAACGCTGACCCGCATTGCCGAACGCACTACCCAGAACGTTCGACACCGTCTTGTCAACCACCGCATCCGGCATCACGATCATGTAATTCTTAGCGCCGCCGAGTGCCTGCACGCGTTTTCCTTTTTCTGCTGCACGTCGGTAAATGTACTTGGCCGTGCTCACCGAGCCAACAAATGAAACGGCGCGAATCTCGGGACTATCAAGAATCGCGTTGACCGCATCGTGCGCGCCATGCACCATGTTGACCACTCCGCGCGGCAACCCGATCTCCTCGAAAATGTGAAAAATCAATTCCGCCGTCAGCGGAACCTGCTCCGAAGGCTTCAACACGAACGTGTTCCCACAAACAATGGCGAAAGGCAGAAACCACATCGGCACCATGGCCGGAAAATTGAAAGGCGTGATCGCCGCGCACACCCCGACCGGCTGGCGGATGGTTTCCGTATTAATGCCGCGCGACACTCCTTCCAGAATGCGGCCCTGCATGGTCATAGGAGCGGCGCAAGCCACTTCAAGCACTTCAATGCTCCGGGAAATCTCCGCCCGCGCATCGGAAAAAACTTTGCCGCCTTCGCGAGTCACCGACGCCGCAAGCTCGTCAATCCGTTCCCGGAACTTCTCCCGCAGAGCAAAAATAAATTCCGTACGCTCACCCACCGCTCGCGACCGCCAGTCCGGCAGCGCAGCGCTAGCGGCAGCGACCGCCGCTGCAACGTCGGCCACGCCCGACAGCGGGACGCGCGCTAACACTTCGCCGCTGGCCGGGTTAGTAACGTCAAGCAAACCGGACGCCTGCGTCGGCAACCAGCGTCCTCCCACGTAGTTCGCGAGAATTCGTGGCGCTGTCGTCTTCCTGTTGTTTGCAGCAACTTCATCGGCTGTCAGCGTATTTGTTTGGGTGGTCATGGCCCTTCCTGTCTCCGCGCGCAATTCAGTTCCCAAGCCGGTGGGAAACGCGATCATTAACTATAACTATCGAGCGCGACCCGGCGGTCGCCAATGGCTTGGTTTTACCACGTTTCGCGCCCCAGCGACAGCCGCTGAACCATCCGCCAAGACGCGCCGGTCCGCCCATGAGGTGCTCCGCTACGTGTCTATACGTTGCCGGAATTGCGCGCCCCCCGTAGAATTACAATCAGAACCGTTCGCGTGTAGGCCCGTAGCTCAGTCTGGTTAGAGCGCTTCCTTGACACGGAAGAGGTCGATGGTTCGAGTCCATTCGGGCCTACCATTTCGAGTCGTCCCCACGATTTTCTACCTCTGATTTTCCACCCGCGATTAGCGGACCGCACGTCCCTAGATTGACAAGGGTCCCACCAGAAGTACCCCACATCTATCGTTTATCGTGAACTAATATCGTTAACTGAGCTCAAAGCCGAACCGCAATGAATATCCAGCTTGACCCTATATCATGGATGTGCCCGATCACCGGAGTCGTTTCATTGCTTTCTGAAGAACCAGAAAACGAAGGACCGGGAAACACCGAACCGAAACGACGTGGATCTTCCATAGTGATGCCAACATGGTAATGCCAAGCGTGAAGACTGGCCCCGGCTGCGCTCGCCGCCGATTCTGGTTGGCGATGTTGGGATTTGCCATGGCGCTTCTGCTGGTGCCCTTTTCCTACCAGGTCGAACGCCGGCTCGAGACAGTTGTTCACATCAAGGGCGCAGAATCCGAAACGGTTGACCTCGAACTGGCGCAGCGTTTCCAGTCTCCATACGCCCACCGCCTGGTTCTGGTGATCAGCGGCGTTCCCGATCCCGATTCAGCCGAAGGCGCAGATGTATTGGGCCTCTTAACCAGTTCATTGCGTACCGTGCCCGGAGTGTCGGGCGCCGTCTCCAGTCTGGATTGGCCAGATCCTCTGTTCACCGGGAACAGTGGCGGGGCCTTGATCATCGTTGGATTAGACCCGCACGATGAAACCGTCGAGGCCCTGGTCCCCAAACTGAGGGCAAGAGCAGACTCGATGGAAGGTCAGCTTAAGTCGAAATACCCCAATATCAAACTGCAGATCACGGGTGAGACGCCAATAAACTTCGACCTTCGCAAGGTCAGCGCAGATGACGTCCGCCATGCGGAGGAGCGAGCGATGCCGGTAACGCTCGTGCTGCTGCTGCTGGCCTTCGGCAGTCTTGTGGCTGCGCTATTGCCGCTGGGAGTTGGACTACTTTCCATCTCGATGGCGCTGGGTGCGGCTGCTCTCCTCGCGCATTATCTGCAGCTTTCGATTCTGGTGCAGAATCTCGCGACCATGCTCGGCCTGGGCTTGGGCATCGACTACGCCTTGCTGATGGTGAGCCGGTTTCGCGAAGCATTGAACGAGGGATGTGATCCCGGCTGCGCTGCCGACGTCGCCGCCGGCCAAGCAGGGCGGACGCTGATCATCTCGGCCACGACGGTTGCCATCGGATTTTCAGCGCTGCTGACTGTGCCCATCAGCGAACTGCGCTCCATCGGGATCGCCGGCCTGCTGGTAACCGCTTTAAGCGTCATGCTGTGCACATTCATCGTGCCCTGGGTGCTGGGTCTGATAGGGCATCGCATCAATGCCGCCAGAGTGCGTCCAGCCAAACAATTCACAACGCGGGAGAGCCTATGCGCCGCGAATGAACGGTGGGTGCGATGGGGCTGCATCATAACCGCGCGACCCTGGATAGCTCTGCTGGTCGCCGGGACTCCGCTACTGATCCTTGCATGCCAGGCACGGAGAATCGCTCCCGGGATTCCTGACCATGACTCGCTTCCGGCCGCCGCCGAGTCGGTGCAGGCACTGCACACGCTTCAAGACATGGGACGGTCGGGTATTGTGCAGTCCCTCCGAGTGGTCGTGGAGTTGCCCCCGCAGTCTCCGCCACTCTCGCCGGCTGGATGGCTCGCCGTCAGTCGCTTGACGCAGAGCTTCCAGAGCGATCCTCGAGCGCAAGAGGTCTTATCGCTTCCGACGCTCACGGGCATGGCCGACAGCGCCGATGCTATCGGCGATGTTCCCGAGCCGATCCGCAAGAGTTTTCTTCGCAACGATGACCAGGCTACCTTGATTGAGTTGCTGCCCACCTCCACGCTTTCGCCCAACGCACAGGTGCGATGGGTGCGAGATGTGCGTTCCACCGATGTCGCAGCGATAACCGGCATGCCCGGCGCTGTGCTGCGCGTCGGCGGCGTTCCCGCACTCGAAGCAGATTATGACTCGGTGGTAAAAGCGCGGTTGCCGAAGGTGGTCCTTGGCGTCATATTGGGGAGCTTGCTGGCGCTCCTGATCGGGCTACGTTCTCTATTTGCGGCTGTCAAAGCGATTCTGCTCAATCTGCTCTCGGTGGGCGCTTCATTCGGCGCGTTAGTTCTCGTTTTTCAGGAAGGCCACGGTAGCAAACTCTTTGGGCTCCACGGACCCACCGGTAACGTCTACCCGATCGTGCCGATTCTCTCCTTTGCCATCGTCTTCGGATTGAGCATGGACTATGAAGTCTTCCTGGTCGCCCGAGTCCTCGAAGAACGGCGGCGCGGTCTATCCGATAGAGCGGCGGTGATCGAGGGTCTGGCGCGGACAGCTGGGCTCATCACCAGCGCCGCAGCAATTATGATTGCCGTCTTCGCCGCATTCACCGTGGGAAGTTTTCTGGTCGTCCAGATGCTGGGCTTTACGCTCGCGGTGGCGGTGTTCATTGATGCAACCGTGGTGCGGATGGTGGTCGGGCCGGCACTATTGCAACTCGCGGGTGATTGGAATTGGTGGCCCTTTGGTTTATATGGCGCCACGGCGGCGTCTGAAAAGAAGCTTATCCCATGACGGCGACGAAGAAAGATGGCGAAAGACGCCGATTTATTTCGCTGTTTCTCCCTGAGCGCTGGGAGCGCCGGACGCGCTGAGATCAAAGTCCTGGCGTCCAAGCTTTGCCTTTCCCGAACCCCGTTCGATTACCATAGTCGAGGAGCCGGGCTTGCCCTGCTGCTTTGCCTCCACGTTCATCGCGCACCAAACGCCGTCAATCTGCCGCAGCCCAAAGTAAACGAATTCCTTCTGCACCCCCGTCCCGCGAGGCGTCTTCACCACATGCACCGGGAACAAAATGGTGCGATCAATGCACGATGTTGCCGAATCATAGTAAGTCCGGTCCTCAGCGCCGGAGGTGCTCTTAAGGACAAAGCAATCCCGCGCGCCGTATTTCTCCGGTGCCAGCAGTTCCTGATGTTTCCAGAAGAACCAGCTCTCTAGCATGTCTTCATAGGAGAAGTCTGTTCCCACCAGTGAGTCGTTCCAACGTTCGAACGGCAACACGCTGGCGGCCTTCTCGCCCGGAAGTTTCGCCTCGATAGTGACGTGCCCACTCGCGCTCATATGCAGAAGAAGGCTCGTCTTCTCCGAACCCGGCCCTGAGATCTCGCAGAGCACGCGCAGACCATCGGGAAACCAGTGAGCCTTGCCGACAAACTTGTAGCTCGTGCGTTTGCCATCGCTTTCCACCCGTGTGAGGTGCCCGGTCACGCGATAGTCCAATTTCTCAATACGCTGGCGCGTGCCCGTCAGCACCGTCTCCAGGTCAGGATTCGCTGCGAAGGCCGACGACGGATGCACCTGCATTAACAACAGCACCAGCAAAGCGATGGAGGTTTGAATCGCCGAGAAGAAAAAGTTCGCCCGCCTGGCCTCTGGATACCGGCCAAACTTGCGGCTGCCAGAGAGCATTATGAGGCGGCGCAGGAAGGTCATAATTAATACTAATGTATACAGCCAAAGTCCCTATAGCGCCCATCCCGGGCGGAAGAGACGTCCCGCTGTAGTCCTGCTCAGGATAGCAGTTTTGTTTTCCAATCGAAAATGGCAACGGAAAAGATGACGCTCGGGTTTATGTTCTTTCCAGGCATCACTCCACCACATCTGCATCCAGCACGCGGTCCTGCTCCAGATAGTGGGAGACGGCATATTGGGCTAGAAGCGGCGTCTGTAGCCGGACCTCGGCACCGATCCATTCTCCTTTGCCGTGGGGCCCGTTGACCGGATGATTGCAACGCCCCCCACTGCCGAACTGAGGACCGAAGTCGGCACTCTGGATCTGGTCGAACTGCTTCAGTTCGCGCCACGCTTCGTCGCCCACCGTGCCCGAAACGTCGATCTTTAATCTGACGATAGCCATAGACGAAACCCTTCTTGCTCGGCACCTTCGGTCATTCGCCTTTGCACCGTTGCCGCCGGGGCGGGCAGCCATTGCGATTGTAACGACCCTCGGCAAGATTTGCAGGCTGGCTGTGAACCGCAGTTCGAGATGTTCGTGAGTTCGCCGCGCCGGGCTCCATATAGCATCGCCATTTAGCATAGAGTGATGACGGTCCAGAAACGGATTAGTCTGGCGCGGGTGCTATCCAAAATGGGTTATTGCTCGCGCTCGCAAGCCGCGGTTTTGATTCGCGCCGGACGAGTCACTCTGAATGGGCGCGCCGTCCGCGACCCTGAAGGGCCGGTGTACACTCCCGGTGGCCGCGTCGATGACCGGATTGACGATCGCGTCGAGGTTGACGGCTCACCTCTCAATCAAGCTCCGCCGATCTACCTCGTCATGAACAAGCCGCGCGGCGCAGTGACCACCGCGACCGATGAGAAAGGACGCCGCACCGTTTACGATCTGCTCGAGCCGGGTTTCCCTTGGGTCGGTCCCGTGGGGCGTTTGGATAAGGCGAGCGAAGGGCTGCTGTTATTGACCAACGATTCGGAGTGGGCCGCAAGAATCACCCAGCCGTCCAGTCATCTGGACAAGAAATATCACGTGCAAGTGGGTTGTGTCGCTGACGCCAGTCTGCTCGCGAGCATCACTCGGGGCTTCGCGCTTGGGACTGACTCGGTTGAGGCCGACTCCGCTGCGGAAAGCTCGTTTGAACCCAACTCTGTTGCCTCGAACTCCAGCCAAGATTTGCGCGCGAAGGCAGCGCGACTCTTGCGCCACGGAGACAAGAACAGCTGGCTCGAAATTACTCTCGACGAAGGCAAAAACCGTCAAATCCGACGTTTGTTCGAAGCCCTGAGCGTTCCAATTTTGCGTCTGGTGCGTGTGTCGATCGGACCGCTCGTTCTGGGCGATCTGAAGAAGGGCACAGCGCGGCGATTGACGCCGGAAGAAAAGAAGGCCATTGATCGGGCGCTGGGAGCAGCGGCGCGCTAGTTCGTCTCTACAGCGGGATCGTTTCAACATAGTCCCTCGCCTGGCGCAACACCTTACGCTCGTTGCTGTATGCCAACTGGACGGCCGCATCGGCGAGGGGCACCCACAGCGCTCGCTTGACCTCAATCCGCATCGCGGATGCGAGGTCGTCGATTTCTCCCGACACATAGCGCATCAGGTAGAAGCTAACGATTTTAAAGACGCGCTTCCCATCGCCCCAGCTACGGACGTAGACGTACTTGTTATCCGAAAGTTTGGTGACCGGCTCGGCCACGATTCCGGTCTCCTCCCGCACTTCCCGTACCGCGGCAGCCTGCGGTTTTTCACCCGTATCCACCAGACCCTTGGGCAGAGCGAACACCGCACGGCCACGCTTGCGCGGCGTCTTTGCGGGATTGGAGGCAGGTTTGGGATTTTCCTTCTGCGGCTCGCTTTTCTGCGGCTCAATCAAAGCAACATGCCAGACTCCGGAAATCTCCCGAAGCACAACGCCCCCTGCTGAAATTTCCCGTGGCATAGTCTCACCTTAGCCGACACGCTATCAGCAATCGCGACTCTCTTGCTGAATGCGCTTCCAGGCGTGTTCCACATGGCGAGCCTGAGTATTGGTTTGGCCAACGCAGAATCGAAGCGTGAACTTACCGTCGAGCTTGGTATGCGTTAGATACAAGTCGCCACTGTTATTCAGCCGCTCCATCAGGAGTTGATTGGCCTGATCTTGATTAGTCCTACCGACCGACCGCAGCCGGAAGCAGACAAGGTTGAGCCGGGCAGGCGCAGCCAGTTCGAAGCGCGAGTCGTTGCGCACCCATCCGGCGAATCGCTGCGCCAGGCGCACGTGTTCGCGAATGTGGTGCTGCAGACCTTCGATCCCGTAATGCCGGATCACGAACCAAAGCTTGAGCGAGCGAAAACGGCGTCCCAGCGGAACGTGCCAGTCGCGATAATCAATGACCGCGCCCGATTCAGTCGCCTGGTTGCGCAGGTATTCCGGTAACACAGAAAGCGTCTGAATAAGCTGCTTTCGATCCGCAACGTAGAACACGCTGCAATCGCAGTTGGTGAACATCCATTTGTGCGGATTAAAAACGTAACTGTCGGCAAGCTCCACACCATCGTTGAGGAAGCGGAACTCCGGGCACAGCGAAGCCGTCCCGCTCATGGCAGAGTCCACATGCAGCCAGAGCTTGTGATCGTTACAGATGCGCCCAATTTCGCGAACCGGATCAATTGCGTTTGAAGATGTCGTGCCCACCGTGGCGCAGACGAAACAGGGAACCAATCCGTCCTTAATGTCGCGCTCGATCTGCCGAGCCAGTGCTTCCGGTCGCATGGCGAAGTCTTTATCGACCTCGATCTGGCGCAGGTTATCCGAACCCATGCCTGCGATCCTCATCGCCTTCTCGATCGAGGAGTGCGTCTGGGTAGAGCAATAGGCGACCAGGCGCCCGTCGCACCCTTTGTGATTGCTGGCAAATTGGGTTGCGCGCTCCCGCGCCGCCAGCAAAGCGCAGAGCGACGCGCTGGACGCCGTGTCCTGAATCACTCCGCCGCCGCTCTTCGAAGACAGAAATTTTTCCGGCAGGCCCAGCATCGGAACCAGCCAATCGAGCACGTGCGTTTCAACTTCGGTGCACGCCGGACTGGTCGACCAGAGCATGCCCTGCACTCCCAGTCCAGCAGAAAGCAGATCGCCGAGAATGGCCGGCCCCGAGGCGTTCGCCGGAAAGTAAGCGTAGAAATTAGGCGACTGCCAGTGCGTGATTCCCGGAAGAACGATGCGCTCGATGTCGCCAAGAATCTGGTCAAACGCTTCGCCCTGTTCAGGCGCGCCCGGCGGCAGCTTAGATCGAATTTCTCCAGGCTGCACCCGCGACAGAACCGGAAAACTTTCAACGCGGGAATGATAATCAGCAATCCAGTCCACGACAGCGTGGCCCTGGCGGCGGAACTCCTCAGGAGACATGTGAAACGATTTAGGCTCAGACATGGGATGCTCTTAAATTACAAGTTACAAATCACCAATCACAAATGCCCATAAAACACCCGCGTGTCGTATTCGAACGCGACCTTCCCATCGGTAGCATGGGCGAGAAAAATCCGCTGCAACTCCTTCATCATCGGAGCATGACCAGGGTGACCTTCGAGCGGCGCATAAGAAGAAGACAGCAGTCGGCCGGCAGCACCTTCGTAGTCAAACTGCTGGCGCAGGCTGGAGACGCCTTCCTTGAACGGCGCGGGTGCAAAAAATTCGTGAATGATGGCGGTAGTGCGTTCGTGCCGCACCTCCTTATAGTCAGTGGCGTAAGTCAGCAACAGTTGCTCGTAGTCACGCAGAAAAGGAGTCCTCGCAGTGCGCCGCTCATTCCATATCAGCACGCACCATCCGTCCGGCCTGAGAATGCGGGCAAACTCAGCGCGGGCGCGAGGAAGGTCGAACCAATGCGCTGCCTGGGCGGCGGTGACGAAATCAACCGAAGCCGAGTCCAGCGTAGTCTCTTCGGCAGTTCCACAAACGGAGGCCATCTTCTCGTAGGATCCAAGCTCGTGAACGCCCATCTCGCGCATTTCACGGTTAGGCTCGACCGCAAACACAGAGTTCCCATTCTCCAAAAGCAGCCTCGTGAACACGCCCGTGCCCGAAGCGATGTCCGCCACGACGTGATTCGACCGCAGTCCGCACTCAGCGCGAATCAACTCCAGAACTTCAGCCGGATACCCCGGACGATAGCGGACGTAATTCTCCACCCGATCAGAAAAACGAGCTGTTGGCGACAGCGTCATCGCTTTTTAGTGTAACCCGTTCGAACGCCGTCTCCCTCCTCACGGTACAATCTTCATTCGCGTCTGGTCCTATGTGCGCTGATCTTCTTATGTCGAACGACGGTTTACGCGGAGTGCTAGCGGCCACAACGCTGTGCGTAGGAGATGCGGCCCCCGACTTCGAACTCCCCGCGCTGATTGCGGGCGTCAAGAAAGCATTGCGCCTGAGCGCGTATCGCGGAGAGAAAAGTGTCGTGCTAGCCTTCTACCCGTTCAACTGGCAGGAAACCAGCGCGGCCCAGCTCGTAAGCTATCAGGTGCAACGTCCCAAACTTCTGGCGAGCAACGCTGAAATCGTAGCCATTACCGTGGATTCCATCATGAACATCACCGCCTGGGAACGCGTCATCGGCCCTTTTGATTTTCCGATGTGCAGTGATTTCTGGCCGCACGGCGAGGTTTCCGACCGCTACGGAGTGCTGCGAAAGTCCGCCCAGAAATTTCGTGAAGGTGTCGGCGCCAGCGAACGTGCCGTGGTGGTTGTCGATCGCAGCGGCAGTGTCGCCTTCCGAAAGAGTTATAACGACAGCGAGGTAGCGCCAGTCGAGGAAGTCCTAGCCGTACTGGAAAGAATCTGAATCACGTTTTTCAAGAATTTCGACAAGGAGCTTCATGAAATTCCTCTCGGGTGCGTTTCTATTCTTCGTATTAATTGCCTTCAATTTGCAAGCTTTTGACGCCGTCGCCAGAGATAACAACAAAGATAACAACAAAGACAACAAGAAAGATAAAAACCAGCCCGAGAGCTGGGTCATCAGCGGTTTCCGCGACGTAGCCGCCGAATTCGACGCCGAAAAGAAATTCATAGCCGTGCCCGATCCCAAGTTGTCAGAAGAGCATCTCCGCATTCTGACGCAAGCGCCCCACATCGCCGGCTCTCCCGAGGACAAAGCGACGGCCGAATACGTGGCCAAAAAGTTTCGCGACGCCGGCCTCGACACCGAAATTGTCGAATACAAAGTCTGGTTCAACTATCCCGCGGAAATCTCGGTCGACATGACCGCACCCGCCGGAGTCGAGATGCACGGCCCCCACCGCGAACATGTAAGCGACGATCCCTTTCAGGACGATCCCCGCATCGTCACCCCCTACAACGCCATGTCCCCCTCAGGCGATGCCGAGGCCGACGTCGTCTACGCCAACTACGGCTCGCCCGCTGACTTCGACAAGCTGAAGCAGATGAATATCGACGTTCGCGGCAAAATCGTCATCGTCCGCTACGGCGAAAATTTCCGCGGCGTCAAAGCCTTCGTAGCGCAAGAACGAGGCGCCGCCGGCGTCATCATTTATTCCGACCCAAGAGATGATGGCTATTACCGCGGCGATGCCTATCCCAAAGGCCCGTGGCGTCCCGCCAGCGGCGTGCAGCGCGGCTCCATCGGATTCATGTTCCAGTTTCCCGGCGACCCAACCACACCCGGAGTAGCCTCCGTCCCAGATCTGCCCGATTCAAAGCGCGTCTCGCCCGCCGAATCCGAACAGATGCCGAAGATTCCCGTCACGCCGCTCTCTTACGCCGACGCCTCGCCAATTCTCGAACATCTCGGCGGACCACCCTCGCCCCGCGAGTGGCAGGGAGCGCTGCCATTCACCTATCACGTCGGCCCCGGCCCCGCGAAAGTGAAAATGCACCTCAAGCAGGATTACCAGTTCCGCACAATCTGGGATGTCATCGGCAAAATTCCCGGCTCCACGTCGCCCAACGAATGGGTAGTCGCCGGCAACCATCGCGATGCCTGGGTCTATGGGGCGGTCGATCCCAACAGCGGCACCGCTGCCATGCTCGAGTCAGTGCACGGTTTCGGCGACCTTCTAAAATCCGGCTGGAAGCCCAAGCGCACCATCGTCATCGGAAGCTGGGACGCCGAAGAAGAAGGACTGATAGGTTCCACCGAGTGGGGCGAGAATCATGCGTCCGAACTAGCCAACGCCGCCGCCTACTTCAACATGGACGTCGCCGTAACCGGCAAAAGGTTCGGAGCCTCCGGCGTGCCCAGCTTGAAAGAGTTTATCCGCGAGATTGCGAAAGCCGTGCCTTCGCCCCAGGGCGGAACCGTGTACGAAGCGTGGAAAACCGCCAGCCAGCCGAATCAGGAGAACAACCGCCCGCAGGAAACCAGCACCCACCGCCCAGCCCCGAACGCCCCGCAAAGCGATGTGCCGGTCGGCGATCTAGGCAGTGGCTCCGACTACACCGTATTCCTGCAGCATCTCGGCGTGCCTTCCACCGACATCAGTTCCAGCGGCGATTATGGCGTGTATCACTCGGCGTTCGATGATTTCACCTGGTTCAAGAAATTCGGTGATCCCGACTTTCTTTACGAGCAAGAAATGGCTCGCGTTTTCGGACTGGAAATGATCCGCATGTCGAGTGCCGACGTGCTGCCCTACGACTACGAGAGTTACGGAAAAGAAATTCTGGTTTACCTGGACTCCGCCAGAAACAAAAGTAAAGACCGCTTCGGAGACAAAGGCCCAGACTTCTCCGCCGCCATCGAAGCCGCGCGTCACTTGCAGGATGCGGGTGCAAATATGCTGAAAAAGCAACGGAAGCTGCCCGCAGCGCCAGAACACATGAACGCCACTCTCCGTGAAGCCGAGCGCGCCCTGCTCATCTCCGAGGGCCTGCCCAACCGTCCCTGGTTTCACCACGCCATCTACGCTCCCGGACAATACACCGGCTACGCCGCCGTGGTAATTCCGGGAGTGAACGAGTCGATCGACCGCGCCGATCTCAAACGCACCGAACAGCAAATCGCAGTCCTTACCGCCGCCCTGAACCGAGCCGTCCAGGTTCTGGAGCAATACCGCTAGCCGTTTTTTTCAATGTACCGTCCGACCAGAGCGGCGCAGGCCTCAATAAACCCCGTCT
This sequence comes from uncultured Acidobacteriaceae bacterium, assembly GCA_963755765.1. Taxonomy (GTDB): domain Bacteria; phylum Acidobacteriota; class Terriglobia; order Terriglobales; family Acidobacteriaceae; genus Acidiflorens. The sequence goes on along the minus strand of CAVWKZ010000011.1, from coordinate 189,581 downwards.
CCGCCGCAGTGAAGGTGTTGGCAAAGTAGCTCTCGATGCAGATCTCTGCCACTACCCGCTTCTTAGAAAAGATGGGCGCGACAAGATTCGACTTCACCATATCCGACCCCAGGTATCGAGGATCGGCCGCAACATCATTAACCGCCACCGTCTTTCCCGAAGTGGCCGCCGCTCCGCACAATCCCTTGTCGAGTGGGATACGCTGGATAGGCACAAAGCTCCCCGCACAAGGCCCCAGCACCAGCGCGCCAAAAGCGGGAGCCTCCATCAAATAAAATCCCACCCAGTTATAACGCGTCATCGATTCATGCAGGCGGTCCGCGATGTGCTGCATAAGAACAGCAGACGTCGCCCCGCTAGCAGAGCGACAGTAGCCTTCAAATTCCTCCAGCAGTTCTTCGTACCTGGCCATCGACCCGGAGTCTCCCTATAGGCGTAACAGGCAGCCAGTCTAACCCATCAAGCCGGTTCGCCATGTTGCCTTCAGAGGCCCCTTTCTTCATCCGACCGTGTAGGGCGGACACTCCTGTCCGCCGCCTTTGACTCTGGTCTAGTCGGCCACCACTTTAGTCTGTCATTCTGAGCGGAGCTGGGACTTCACGAAGTGAAGCCCCTGCGGAGTCGAAGGACCCCTACACCCTTCCCGCTCAAAAGGCCGCATCATGGAATTCTCCCCATGAACTCGGTTTTGAGCTGTTGAACGCGGCGAGAATTCAGGTGGCAGGCCCACCCTGTGCCTCACCTCAACCTGGGCTGCCTCACCCTTCGCGGTTTTCGAAGGGTGAGCACCACGGACGACGACATAATCGGATTTTTCTCACCCGCAGCCGAATATCCCGTTCATGACGACTTTGTAATAATTACCGTGTAACAAGTACCCGCCAGTGGCCATTTAACCGCACCCAACCCCCGAGCATTATCAACGACTTAAAACCCGTCGCCCGCGGCAAGAATTTAGTACACGGTTCATAAAGTCGCCAATATATGTATATAAGTGTACATACACAGAAGAGAACAAAATAGAAAAGTGTTCCACGTGGAACATATCTCCATTTCGTAAAACAGGGAGGCTCGACCTACTTAATCGTGACCAGTTTCTCCACCAACTCCGAGTAGTCTTTCTTCTCCAGCCCATGCACCTGCTTGTTATACTCGTCCACCTTACTGGAGTAATTCATGGAGCAGAACTTAGGTCCGCACATGGAGCAGAAGGCCGCCGTCTTGTATCCCTCTTCGGGCAGAGTCTCGTCGTGCATGGAGCGCGCCGTCTCCGGATCAAGCGAAAGTTCAAACTGTTTTTCCCAATCGAACTTGTAGCGGGCGTAGCTGAGGGCGTCGTCGCGGTCCCGCGCTCCCGGCCGTTGGCGGGCGATGTCAGCCGCGTGGGCTGCAATCTTGTAAGCGATGATTCCGTCTTTCACATCTTTTTCGTTAGGCAACCCGAGATGTTCTTTAGGCGTGACATAGCAGAGCATCGAGGCGCCAAACCAGCCAATCATGGCCGCTCCAATAGCCGATGTGATGTGGTCGTAGCCCGGAGCGATGTCAGTAACCAGCGGCCCCAAAGTATAAAACGGAGCCTCGTCGCACCAAGCGTTTTCCTTTTCCACCTGCTCCTTGATCTTATGCATCGGAATGTGGCCAGGTCCCTCGATCATCACCTGCACATCGTGCTTCCAGGCAATGCGGGTAAGTTCGCCCAGAGTCTTGAGTTCAGCAAATTGCGCTTCGTCGCTAGCATCAGCGAGGCACCCCGGGCGCAAGCCATCTCCTAAGGAGAAGCTGACGTCGTACTTCGCGAAGATCTTGCAGATGTCTTCGAAGCACTCGTAGAGGAAATTTTGTTTGTGGTGATACGCCATCCACTGGCCAAGAATCGCGCCGCCTCGGCTGACGATGCCTGTGATGCGCTTCGAAACCATGGGCAGATACTGGATCAGCACGCCAGCGTGGATGGTCATGTAATCCACCCCCTGCTGCGCCTGCTCCTCGATCACTTCGAGCATCACGTTCTTATCGAGATCTTCTACGCGCTTCACCCGTGAGATGGCTTCGTATATCGGAACCGTGCCGATGGGGACCGGCGAATGTCGGATGATGGCTTCGCGAATGGTCGGAATGTCGCCGCCGGTCGAAAGGTCCATGACCGTGTCGGCTCCGTAGTGCACAGCCGTGTGCAACTTCTTTAGCTCTTCTTCAACGTTCGAGGTGACGGCCGAGTTGCCGATGTTGGCGTTGATCTTGCACAGCGACTCGACGCCGATCGCCATCGGCTCCAGTTCGGGATGGTTGATGTTCGCGGGGATGATCATGCGGCCGCGGGCGACTTCGTCGCGCACCAGTTCGGGCGTGATCTTCTCGCGGTGCGCGATGTATCGCATCTCTTCGGTAATGACAGCGCGGCGCGCGTAGCGCATCTGCGAGAAGTTGCCGTCGGTGTTTTCGGCTCTCCGGCTGGCCAGCCACTCTGCCCGCGGTTTCAGGACCGCATCCAAACTGTCGCCGTTCGCGCCGTTTGCGGAATTGCCATTGCCTGCGGACATTTTCGTGTGTACCATCCTTCGCGAAATCTAATTGTGAAATTATACGCCGTTCGCGACAGGCTCCTTATTTTTCGGGAAGGCCGCCAGCGGGCGTGGCCGACGCCGGGAAAATGAATCCAGCCGGCAGGGAAGGGAATCGAAGTAAATGTCGTTATAACGACAATTGCGCGAACCATCGTGATTTCAAGATGGATCCCGCTAGGAGGAAGCGATGTTGGAGCGGCTGATGAATACAACCAACGACGTGAGCTTGACCACTCTGCGTGTGGTTCTGGGAACGGTGTTCTTCGCCCATGGCGCGCAAAAAATGCTGGGCTGGTTCGGCGGCTATGGTTTTCACGGCACTATGGGATTCTTTGAGCACATGGGCATGCCCGCTCCAGTCGCGCTGCTGATCATCTGCACTGAGTTCTTTGGCGGACTGGGATTGATAGTCGGGTTGCTGACGCGCATCGCCGCTCTCGGAATTGGGGTTGAGATGATCGGGGCGATTTTCCTGGTTCATCTGCAGAATGGGTTCTTCATGAACTGGTTCGGAACCCAGAAGGGCGAGGGAATCGAATATCATCTGCTGGCGATCGCCGTGGCTGCGGTGCTGTTGTTGCGCGGGGCCGGCGCGTTCTCGGCGGATCGGGCGCTGTCAAAGTAGATTTAGTTTCGCAGCGTCTTACCCGTCTTCAGCGTAAACTGAATTCTCTCCTGCGTCTTCTTTTCGCCGCACAGGGACTTGAAAGCTTCGCGCTCCAGATCGAGCAGATACTGTTCGCTGACGGGCGTGCCAGGCGTGACGTTTCCGCCGCAGATCACTTCGGCGATCTTCGTGCCGAGCTTCTGCTCGTACTCGCTGATGAACCCTCCCTGCCGCATCAGGTAAACGCCCATTTTGAGAGCAGCGAAAAGGTTCTCGCCGGGCGCGGGAATATCGGTGCGCATGACCGGAGGCTCATACCCACCGCGCAGCAGTTCGAGCGCGCGCGCTTTAGCGTCGAAAAGAACGCGCTCGCGATTCATGGTGATGCGATCGGAACTCGACAGAAATCCCAAGCCGCGGGCTTCTTCCGCTGAAGTCGAGACTTTGCCGGTAGCGATGATTTCGAAAATCTTCTTCATCGCCTGCATCAACTCCACCGATTCGCCCCTGCCATCGGGACGAATCGAAGCGGCGCTGTCCAGCGCGCGCAGCAGCATTTCCTTGCAGCCGCCGCCGCCGGGCAGCAGGCCGACTCCGACCTCGACCAGCCCCATGTAGAGTTCGGAGTGCGGTTGGCGGGCGGCCGAGTGCAAAGAAATTTCGCAGCCGCCGCCGAGCGTCATGCCGAAAGGCGCGCTGACCACTGGCTTGGGAGAAAACTTGATGGCCTGGTTCATGCCCTGAAATTGACGGATGCCGAGATCAACGTCGTCCCACTCTTCTTCCTGGATGGCCATGAGCAGCAGCATCACGTTCGCGCCGACGGAGAAATTCTGGGCGTCGTTGGTGACGACAAACGCGTCGAAGGCATCGCCCGGGCCGCCCGGCTTCAGCGACTGGAGGACCAGCGACATAATATCCGCACCGAGGGCGTTCATCTTGGAGTGGAACTCGATGCACCCGACACCGTCGCCCAGGTCGATCAGCGAGGCTCCGGAATTTTTCTTGACCACGCCATTGGACTTCGCTTTGGCTGCGACTCCAACCGACCAGACTCCTTCAGGAACAGCCACCGCTTGCCAGTTGCCGGTGGCCACATCCCAATACTTGCGGCCGGAGGGCGTCTTGGAATCGTCGGCATACCATGATTTGCTTCCCGAGGCGAGCAGCTTTTCTACGTTCGCCGCTACCGGATGGCCTTCTTTTTTCATGCGCGCAACCGTTGCTTCCACGCCGGCGGCGTCCCAGAGTTCGAAAGGCCCGAATCCCCAGCCAAAGCCCTGGCGCATGGCGCCGTCGATTTCGACAACCGAATCGGAAATCTCGGGGATGCGATTGGCGGAATAGGTCCACAAGTCGGATAGCGACGCCCACAGGAAAGCGCCGGCCTTATCGGGTTTTTGGGGAACGCTGCCAGCGCCATCTTTATCCAAGCCCAGCAGCATTCGAATTCGAGCTCCCGTGTCTTCGACGTTTTTCGCCATATCGAGCGCGGCGAATTTCGGCTTCTGCCGCGGATGATATTCCAGCGTCTTCCAGTCGATCGCCATGCGCTCTTCTTTACCGTCTGCGCTCTTGATCCTTTTGTAGAAGCCGCCTTTCGTCTTGTCGCCGAGCAGTTTGCGTTCCAGCATCTGGCGGAAGAATGCAGGCAGCTGCAATTCGCTGCGCTCGTCGTGCACGTTCTGGAGCATGTTCGTGACCACGTGTCCGAGGACGTCGAGGCCTACGAGATCGATCGTCCGGAATGTGGCCGAGCTCGGCCAGCCCACTGCTTGGCCAGTGAGCGCGTCGGTGTCCTCGATGGTCAGATCCATTTCCTGCATCAGCCGCATCACGTTGAGCACCGAAAATGTGCCGATGCGATTACCAATGAAGTTGGGAGTATCTTTCGCCAACACGACACCTTTGCCGAGCTGCGTGTCGCAGAAGTGCGACACGGCGTCGATCAGCGCAGGGTCGGCGTCCGGAGTGGGAATCAGCTCCAGCAGCCGCATGTAGCGCGGCGGATTGAAAAAGTGCGTGCCGAACCACGAGCGCCGGAAGTCTTCGGAAAATCCTTCGGCAATTTTCGCCACCGGAAGTCCGCTGGTGTTGGTGGTGACGATGGTGCCCGGCTTGCGAATGGCTTCCACCTTCTTGAGTAGAGATCTTTTGATCTCGAGATTCTCGACGATGGCCTCGATAATCCAGTCAACGTCGGCCAGACGTTTCAGGTCGTCATCGAAATTTCCCACAGTGACGAGGCGCGAAAGCGAGGCGTCGAAAAATGCCGCCGGTTTTGATTTCCGCGCTCCATCGAGTCCGGCGGCGGAGATTTTGTTGCGCGCTGGGCCGTCCGCGTCTGGGGGAACGATATCGAGCAGCAATGAAGGCACGCCCGCATTAGCGAAATGTGCCGCGATACGAGCGCCCATGGTGCCAGCGCCGAGGACAGCAACCTTATGGATACGTTTCATGAGTGCGAACTCCTGCGATGAGAAAAGTCTGCTACGGAAGTTTATCTACCACCCAGTCGTTCTTGCCAGTCTCGATCAGGATTATTTCGGATGCCTTACGGATGACACGGGAACCTCGAAGCCAGACCAGCACCACCGGGAAACTGTAGCGCGCTTGATGTCCATGACCGCGAGCAATCTCGAAGGAGCGTTCGGTTTCGTTCGCAAAAAATTCTTCCAACTGGTCGGGATTCTGCGAGTGGCGAATGCCGTCGCTCAGCAGGACCATACCGTCTTCAAGATCTGCGGTTTGCCATGCATGCAGAAAATTGTTCGCGGCAGCCAGCGCATATACATAGCCGGGGTCGGATGGCGTTACCTGCTTGGAAGAATGGGCGGACGATCCAGCCCAGAGTGGAACCGCCAAAAAGAAAAGACATGCCGCCAACAGGATTTTCACGCTTCGCTTGGTCATCGTCGGTATCGGTGGGGGATGCAACTTCTTACTCTACCGGAAAAGAGCAGGAGCGCCCCTGGCCGGGTCTCCTCCTTATGTCTGTGCCGACTTGCCTGCGCGAGCGTAGACAGCCCACCCGAAGCCCGAAGTCGAGCGTAGCCAAGCGGCAAGTACGGAGGTAAGATAGCTCCCCAGGTCCAAAAACTGCGCCGGGAGCCGGCCGCGAGGGGAGCAAGATATGAACTTCGATCTGAACGCCATCACGCAAACCGTGACTACTATATTGACCACTGTCGGTCTAAAAATTCTGGGTGCGATCGCCATCTGGATAATTGGCCGATGGCTCATCGGCGTTGCGCTTCGAATGATCGGAAGTGCCCTGAGAAAGCAGAAGATTGATCCCACGCTGATCCGCTACATCCACTCGACGGTAGCGGCGGTGCTGAATATCGTGCTGGTCATCGCCATCCTCGGGTTCTTCGGGGTCGAGACCACCAGCTTTGCGGCTCTGATTGCAGCCGCGGGCGTCGCCATTGGGATGGCATGGTCGGGGCTGCTATCGAACTTTGCCGGCGGCGTGTTTCTGGTGATCCTGCAGCCCTTCAAGGTCGGAGACTTCGTTACGGTTGTCGGAGTTACGGGCACGGTCGAGGAAGTCGGCCTGTTCGCTACTACCCTCAATACGCCAGACAACGTGAAGACCATCCTCGGCAACGGCAAGATTTTCGGCGACACGATACAGAACTATTCGGCCAACCCCTACCGGCGTGTCGAACTGCTGGCACAATTGGCGCATGGAGTGGATCCGCAGTCGGCGGTTGCATTGCTGAAACCGGTCCTGGCGCAGATACCGAACGTGATGACAGACCCCGCACCTGATGTAGAGATTCTGACGTTCAATCTTGCGGGACCGGTACTCGCAGTGCGTCCGTACTGCAACAATAAATACTACTGGCAAGTATATTTCGACACGAACCGGCTGATCCGCGAAACCTTTGCCCATGCCGGCTTCCCGGTTCCCGAGCAGCATTACGCCGTGCGCGGACCGGAAGAGTTCAAGCTGGCGAAGACGGCGTAGGCGCAACCATCTCGTTCCAGCGGAAGAGACCACGACTGCCTCATGGTGACGTTCTCACGCATGACCTTTAGCACTTTTCCGTCTGCGCGTGAAATCGCGGCGCAGATTCGCCGCAGAGAAGTTTCGCCGGTGGAAGTGGCGCAGGCTCACCTCGATCGCATCGAGCGCATCAATCCCAAGTTGAACGCGTTCGTCGATTGCCAGCCTGAGGCTGTGCTGGCTCAGGCGCGGGACGCAGAGAAGGCGATTCTTCGCAAGAATAAAAACAAAGACGAACTTGGGCCGCTGCATGGTGTCCCCGTTTCCATAAAGTCTGCGATTGATGTCGCCGGACATCGCTGCGAAGCCGGTTCGCGTCTGCGCGCTGGATACATCGCGGCTTTCGATGCGCCGCTGGTGGCGCGTCTGCGCGCGGCCGGAGCTGTCATTCTTGGCGTCACTAACACGCCCGAACTGCTCATGGCCTGGGAGACCGACAATCTTCTTTATGGCCGCACGAACAATCCCTGGGACCTGACTCGCACGGCGGGCGGATCGAGCGGCGGAGAGGCTGCGGCCATCGCTGCAGGACTGTCAGCCGGCGGCGTAGGCAGCGACGGCGGCGGGTCGATCCGCGAGCCGGCGCACTTCTGTGGCATCTGCGGATTGAAGCCCACTCCCGGGCGCATTCCTTCAACCGGGCACTTTCCGAAAGCTGGCGGGCCATTTGCGCTGATCGGAGCGGTCGGTCCGATGGCGCGCACGATAGAAGATGTGCAAACGCTCTTTGAAGTGATGGCGGGCGCGGACGATGGCGATCCCTGTTCCGCGCCGGTCAAGTTGCGCGAAAAGGTGCTGATTCATGAAAGGGAAGTGCGCGCCGTAAACATCGGGTTCTTTGAAGACGATGGGCGCACACCGGTCACGAGAGAAACTCGAGAAGCAGTGCGGCTGGCGGCCTCGCTTTTATCGAGCAGCGGATTTCACGTCGAGCCATTTCGTCCCGACGGACTCGAAGAAGCACGTCGGTTGTGGTGGGAATTCTTCGGCGCGGCGGGAGGCATGATACTCGAACCGATGTTGCGTGGCCACGAGGCCGAACTAAGTCCGATTCTGCGAGAGTTTCAGGGATGGACTAAGGCCGCGCCCACCCACACCGGCGAGTCGCTGCTGGCCGCCTGGCTGGGGCGCGATGCGGTGCGCGAGAAGATTCTCGTGCAAATGCGGAAATGTCCCGTGCTGATCTGTCCCACCGCTGCCATTCCCGCATTTCGTCATGGCGAACGCGAGTGGCTAGTGGAAGGCAAGACGGTGAAGTATCTCGACGCCTGGAGCTATTGTGAGTGGTTTAACCTGCTGGGCTTTCCGGCCGTGGTGGTTCCGGCAGGCTATTCATACGAGGGCCTGCCGGTCGGAGTGCAAATTATCGGGCGACCGTGGGAAGAAGAAGTCGTGCTGGCGGTCGCTGCGAAGCTCGAGGAGCAGCGCGGCCCCTGGCAAATGCCTCCGCTGCTCGATTGATCCGGAGCGGTGATCTCTCCTAAGCCCTTCCCTCACCGGCTGCGGCTTTTTATCAGACGATGCTCGTCATGCCGTGTGCAAGCTAATTCACCTTCGCTGCAAGCAATCCGCATGCGCTTTTGCTTTGCTTTTCGCTGAAAACCAAGGTATAAACTACAAGCACTAGTATCTTCCCCCTATAGTCCCGCCCACGGTCTCCGGGGTTTAACCGACAGCGGTACGACTAGTTTGCTCGGCAGCAGAGCCACCACTCTGCTTGTTGGACCAAGAAATAACAGACTGCAGTTGTTCAATCGAGCGCAAGAGGTTGAGTTCGCGAATGCTTGATGTGAGGAAGTTCCCGTTCCAGCCTTCGAAGAGGAAACAGTCGCCGGACTCCACTATTCCGGCCCAATCCCTAAACACGTTTCACGAGGAGAAATCAATGGTTCGTGCAGGCGCAGTTCTTCGGACTCTTATCCTATGTGGCCTGGTGTTGACCACGCTGGCCTTTGCCAAATCCAACAAACAGAACAAAACCACCGTGACTTACCCGGCAGGATTTGCGGTTTCGCAGCGAGTTTCGGAACTGCCGATTGACGAGCCGCTCCTCTCAGGTGAGGAAATCCATGAACCAGGCCCGGGTCCGCTGCGTTCGAAGGCCGGTGCTGAGCCCTGGCAAATGGAAGACCCGGTCGTGCAGAAGCAAGTCCTGCCGGCCGTAGCCGCCACTCAAGGCATTGATTTCGACGGCATCGTTTCGCCGGGCTATGTGCCTTCTGATTCCAACCTGGCGGTTGGTCCCAACAACATCGTGGAAGTCGTCAACATACAATTCGCCGTCTACAACAAGAGCGGCGCGACAATGGCGGGGCCAACCAACATCCAGACCTTATTCACTCCACTGGGCGGGGTGTGTGCGAGCACGTTCGGCGATCCCGTAGTGCTTTACGACCGCCCGGCCAATCGCTGGGTGATCAGCTTTATCGGCTCCAACGCCGGCGGCAGCATTGGCGCGGAATGCGTGGCCGTCTCCAAGACCAGCGATCCGACCGGCGCCTACTACCTCTACGGTTACTCATTCGGCGCGAACCTGAACGACTATCCCAAATTGAGCACCTGGGCCACAGCCAGCAACAGCGCCTATTTGGCGACTTACAACATTTTCCAAAATTTCTCGAATTTTATTGGCGCGGACATTTGCGGTTTCGATCGCACCAAGATGCTGGCCGGCGACTCGAGTGCCGCACAGCTCTGCCAGATGTCACCGAGTAATGAATTCGGTTATCTTCCCTCCGATATGGATGGTCCGACTCCCCCCGTCGATGGCACGCCTGGACTTTTCATCACCTGGCAGAACAACAATCCGGGCCAGTTATACCTGCGCAAGCTCACACTGAATTTTGCGGCGGGTACGGCCACTCTCTCTTCGCCGACGACCATCAGCGTGGCCAATGACACCCTCGCCTGTGGCACCGGTGGCACCTGCGTTCCGCAGGAGGGAACAACGCAGACTCTGGACACGCTTGGCGACCGGATGATGTATCGCTTTGCCATCAGGCACTTTCCTGATCATGATCGGGCGGTGGTCAACCACGCCGTCGGCAACGGCAGCTCGGTGGCGGTCCGCTGGTATGAGCTTTATGACCCCGCCGGCAGCGTAACTCTGAATCAGCAGGGAACCTTCGCTCCGGATACCACTTATCGTTGGATGGCGAGCCTGGCCGAGGATCAGAACGCGAACATCGGGCTCGGATACAGCGCATCCAGCAAAACCATTTTTCCGGCCATTCGCTTTACCGGCCGCGTGCCCAGCGACCCCTTGGGTACAATGGAAACCGAAGCCAGCCTAGTAGTAGGCACGGGGGCGCAGAGTGGGCAAGGTGTCTCGCGCTGGGGCGACTACACCGCAATGCAAGTCGATCCCAGCGACGATTGCACCTTCTGGTATGTGGATCAGTATCAGAAAGTCACTGGCGTCTTCGACTGGTCCACCAACATTGCGTCGTTCAGCTTTGCCGGTTGCTCCGGCAGTCCAACCTTCACACTTACTCCCTCCCCGAACACGGTCAGCATCACGCAGGGCGGCAGCGCGACCAGCACCATTACCATCACTCCTCTGAACGGCTTCACCGGCACCGTCACTCTTTCTGCGTCGGGCTTGCCGAGCGGTGTGACGGCGGGCTTCAGTCCGAATCCTGCCACCGCAACCAGTACGCTTACCTTAACGGCCAGCAGCACTGCGGCTACGGGAACGGTTACTGTGACCATCACCGGCACGTCGGGTAGTTTGACCAATACTACGACGCTCAGCCTCACGGTGAATGCTACCGTCACAGGTCCGACGGTCACGGTGACGCCAGCCTCTCTGTCGTGGGGCGGTATTGTCGTGGGCGCAACCGGCGGTAAGAAGGCGGTTACACTCACCAACACTGGAAGCTCGACACTGAACATCAGCAGCATCGCAACCAGCGGCGATTTCGGCCAGACCGCCAGCACGAAGCCTTGCGGCAGCACGCTGGCCGCGGGCCAGAGCTGCAAGATCGAGGTTACCTTTACTCCGACCCAGGTTGGGTCGCGTACCGGAACCTTGACCCTGACCGACAATTCGCCGAGCAATCCACAGACGGTGGCATTGTCCGGAACCGGAACGGTTCAGGCCATGCTGACTCCTGCGACCAAGACGTTCCCGGCTACGAAGGTGGGGACGAGCAGTTTAGCGAAGACGTTTACGCTTGCTAACAAGCAGAGCGTAGCGTTGACCGGCATTGCGATCTCGGCGAGCGGAGACTACAGCGTCAACGTCTCGGCGACGACCTGCTCGAGCAGTCTGGGCGCCAAGTCCACCTGCACCATCAGCGTCGTGTTCACACCAACCCAGACGGGCACGCGAACGGGAACTTTAAGCGTGGCCGATAGCGCTGTCGGTAGTCCGCAGACTTCGAGTTTGACGGGCACCGGCAAATAAGACGATTCACATTTGGAACAAGGCCCCGCAGAAATGCGGGGTTTTTTTCGCTGCGCGGCAAAGGTCACTTGGAGAAGTCCGCTACACATCGCTCTGATTCGTGTAAGATTCTAAAAGGCGAGTACGGTGCACCGCTTCTGCGCGTGTCGATCCTGCCGGACGGATTCGAGATTGGCCGGCGTGCCGTGATATTTCAACGACGATACTCCCCAACTACCAGGTAGAACCGCGGCCTTTGGGCTGACGGCAGATTCCTGTCAGGAGACACTGAATGCCGAAAATTGCAAAGACAGCCGACCGGAAAAAGGTCATGGACACCACGAAATCAACCGCATGTCCCAAGTGCGGCAAGGAAACCCGCATCGTGAAACGCATGAAAGATCGCGAACGTGGCGTGCCCGGCGGAATCTACATTTCGTGCTCGGGCTGTGAATTTTTTGAAAAGCTGTAGGAGAGCAGGTCTTAGGCGTCAGGTGTCAGGTTTTAGCAACAGTCAAAATCTCATGTGTAGATGCAAGCTTGCCCCGTCTCTACCCGGAATCTCAGGCGCGGCATCCCGTCGCGCCTTTGTTTTTCCTAAGACCTAAGACCTAGCACCTGAGACCTGTCTCACGCAATTTGTCCCAGAATCGCCCGGGCTTCCGCGGCCGGGTCGGAGGCTTCCGTGATCGGGCGCCCAACCACGATGTGCGAGACTCCAGCAGCTATCGCTTCGGCGGGAGTGACGACGCGCGCCTGGTCGTCGTGTCCGCTGCCTGCGGGGCGCACTCCGGGAGTCACGATGGCGAAGTTGTTACCAAACTCCTGGCGCAAGGTACTCGCTTCTCGCGCTGAAGCGACTACGCCTTTGCATCCATTCGAAAGCGCGAGGGCGGTCAGCCTCAGGACTTGATCGAGCACTCCTTCGCGCAGGCCAATCTTGCCGAGTTCAACATCATCCATGCTGGTGAGCACCGTGACCGCCAGGACGAGAAGGTCAGGGTTAGCAGCTTGCGCCGCTTCGACGGCGGCGTGCAACATCTTGCCCCCGCCGGAGGCGTGCACGGTCAGCATGCTCACTCTGAGATGAGCCGCCTCGCGGACGGCTGCCCGAACCGTGGTCGGAATGTCGTGATACTTGAGATCGAGAAAGACGCGGCGTCCCGAGCTTACCAGCTCGCGGACAATTGCTGGACCCTCGGCGGTGTAGAGCTGCATGCCGACTTTATAGGTGTGAGCAGACTCGCCGACGGCCGCCACGATCTTCCGGGCGGCCGCGGCCGTAGAGACATCCAAGGCAACGATGAGACGCTGGCGCGGGTCCATAATTCCCAATTCCCAACGATCTTTTTTCTTTTCGTTACCGAGTCTATCGGTTTTATTCCAGCTTGGCTACGGGCTGTAGCTGCGCCAGGGTTGTGGGGTGGTAGACGTCCAGGCGGACCGTCTGCACGCCGCGCGCCTTGAAGCCCAAGATCTGCGCGGCGTTGTCGGAAACGTCGATGATCCGGCCATCCACCACCGGACCGCGATCATTGATCCGAACCACTACCGCCTTGCCGTTCCTCAGGTTGGTGACCTTGACGAACGTGCCCAGCGGAAGGCTGGGGTGAGCGGCGGTCAAATCCCGCATGTCGTAGGGTTCTCCGCTGGCCGTCTTCCTGCCCTGAAACTGCTGTCCATACCAGGACGCGGTGCCCACTTGATAGGCCTTCGGCTTCGGAGGGTTAGTCTTTCGAGTTTTATGCACTCCGGTGTCATTTATGACCGGCGTGCTGTGTGACCTTGGCGGCTTCCAGGCTGCTTGGCCCGGATGCGGCTCCGGCCCCCAGACTGGCAACAGATAAAAGCACTGCCAGGCTTTCGGCTAAACGTCGTCGCATTCAGTTACCTCTCAATCGAGAAAGTCGTTTTCTGGTCGTATGCTCCTTTGGTCAAACGATCTCAAAATGCTACCGGGGCCAGGGGGCTGTGTCAACCCCAAAGCCCAGTCGTGTAATTAACTAAATGGTAATTAATCAATGACTTAGCCCGATGAAAAATATGGATTTCAGTTCGTATGTGACTGAAAGCAGTCAGAGGGCAATGATAACTTTATAGTTAAGCACTAGAATCGCGGTCCTGTGGAAAATTCGCGCAACCTGCTGTCGAATGTGACACTTACGTGGTTATTGCTGTAAGTCTATTATAATCAATGGTATACGCAGATATTTGATGACTGATTGGTAACCACAAGCCGCCTCAATCTCTCCTCGCGCGTTGAGCAGTCACGCTTCCACAAGGTCGAGCCGACCACACCCGGAAGTGCTGTTCCCCTGATTGAACTTTCGGGTTAGAGTGACGGCATGGCCGCGACCCCACCCGTGGTGCTGACGATCGCCGGGTTTGACCCCTCCTCGGGAGCCGGGATCACCGCCGACATCAAGACCATCGCCGCCCATGAATGTTACGGCGTCGCCTGTATAACCGCCCTAACCGTCCAGTCCACGCAGGGAGTGCGGCGCCTCCAGGCCGTAGATCCAAAGGATCATAGCCGAGACCTTGGAGGAGCTGGCTTCAGATCTCGCGCATAGCAGCCGTCCACATCGGCATGTTGGGAAATGAGCAGGTGGTGGCCGCAGTCGCGGATTTTCTGGAGAAAGCCCAGCTTCCTCATGTGGTCCTCGATCCCGTACTGAAGTCGAGTTCCGGGGCGGACTTGCTGGACGCGGCCGGCACTCGACTTGTTGCTCGAAAAGCTCCTTCCGCTGGTGGAGGTGGTTACGCCGAACCTTGACGAAGCCGGCATGTTGGCCGGGCTGACCGTCACCGACCTTGATGGGATGCGCGCGGCGGCGGCCCGTCTGCACGCGCTCGGAGCGGCGAATGTGGTGGTCACCGGAGGCGATCTTGATCAGAGCGACAAGGCGGTCGACCTCCTCAGCTTTGTCACTGCGCGTGGCGCGGAAACGGAAGTTTTCAAGGCTGAACGCCAGCGCTCGAATTCGACCCACGGCACGGGATGCGCGTTCGCAACGGCGCTGGCTTGTCACTTGGCGCATGGGCGCGGACTGCCAGAAGCGGTTCTGCTTGCAAAGGTGTACATCTCAGCGGCGATCGCCAATGCTTATCCGGTGGGCCAAGGAGTGGGGCCGCTGCATCACCTCTACCGCATGAGCCAGCAACGGCGGCAAAGCACTGTCGTCTCAGAAGCAGAGCACGCCCACTCGCGAAAGTGAGGCGGTAACGAATGCCAAGATGGACGAAATCTGGGAACTCGTGCCGGAACGAACTCCTATTGAAATCCAGCCGTAAGGCCGGCTAGGGCTTTGTTTCCTGCAATAACACCACGTCAGAATCAGAGTGAGTGCGAAGTATGCCGAGACTCTTACCGTCAGGCGACCACTGAACATCGACGATCTGTTCGGAATTGAAATTCGTGATCCTTCGACCGGGCGATCCATCCAGCGGCTGCAGCCAAACATTGTCCACTCCGTTTTCCCGGACGGCGTAGGCCAATGCTTTTCCGTCAGGAGTGAACTGCAAAGCTCCGCCCGCCACCCCTCCACTCGTAATCCCCGGTTCTAGTTTGAGCAGTCTTGGCGCCGTCGTGGAATCCAGGCTGACGAGTGGATCTTGTCCTCCGGTTTCATAACCTCCGGATTTAATGACGACACCAGGATGATTGCTAATAGTTTCCCATCCGGAGAAAGGCTGGGCCGCAGACCCGCGAGAATAGTGTCGGGCGTAACCGTTCTAGGAACCACTTCCGCCTTGCCGACGCCGTCCGTCGGCACACGCCAGATCTGCCCAGCGGCATCATTCAGGTAATAGACCCATTTTCCATCGGGTGTGCAGACCGGAGCGCGCGAGGCCCCGTCGGTCAGACGCACGGGATTTGAGCCGTCCGCGTTGGCGCGCCAAATATTCCCGACTCGCGCGCCTGCGTGAAATACCCAGGTGAATACCAGGTAGCGATCGCCGCAGGCCGAAGGCGTCCACAGCGCGGCCGCGGAATCGCCCAGCAATTGACTTGAGTTTGTGCCATCCGGCGCCATGCGCGATAGATGTCCCGATTCGCCGACCAAAAGATTGCCGCTGCGGTCCCAGCCGAACCCGCTCACGTATTCGCCTTGCGGCAGCACGGGCGCTAAGTCTGGAACCTGGCTGCCCGCGCCCGCCATTAGGTACAAGTTCTGAGCGGTCTTCACCTGCACCGTCGCCAGTGTCTTTCCATCCGCGGAGAGAGTTAGCGTCGAGTAGCTGTTAGTGTCACGAGTTATCGGCTGGATCGTGTCTCGGCCCCTGGCTAGAAAGCCGATCTGTGCCCGTTGATAATTCGGGCCTGCTTGTGGTAGAGCAGGAGAAGTCCGCTGCCGTCGGGCGGCCATTTCAATTCGTTCACAGATCTTTCTGCGAACGTCGCGAGTCGCTCGGCCTTATTACTATTGAGGTCAAGTATGTCGATCCCGCCTAACGCGGTATCCAGCGGTGGCAGGCTGTAGGCGGCTTGCTTGCCATCCGGGGACCACGCTAGAAAGGTCGGCGGATAGTTGCTCGGCGAGGGAACAATCAGCAGAACTTTCTCGTCGTTGCCGTCCAGGTTCGAGGTCAGCACCCGGTACTTGCCTAGCTCGGGGTCATTCCCGC
Organism: uncultured Acidobacteriaceae bacterium; assembly: GCA_963755765.1. GTDB lineage: Bacteria > Acidobacteriota > Terriglobia > Terriglobales > Acidobacteriaceae > Acidiflorens. The sequence goes on along the minus strand of CAVWKZ010000011.1, from coordinate 173,379 downwards.
GAGTGTACGCGATGCGATGGCCGTCGGGAGAGAATCCGATCTCGCTATCGATGTCGCGGACCAGGACTTGCGGCGTTCCCCCCAGCACCGGAGCGCGATAAAGAAAGAAAGTTGTTTCAAGTGCGTCTTCCGCTTTACGAAAGTACAAATAGTTCCCGTCGGGAGAGAATGCAAGGCTGCGATAGGAAACCGGAGCCGGCGGAATGACTCGCGTGTCACTGCCGGTCGCGATGTTGCGCAGCCACAGACTCTGCTGCCCTTTATCGATCAACACGCTGAGCACGTACTTGCCATCCGGGGAAATGGCCGCATACAACGCCTTGCCGGAATTGGTCACCTGCGTGATCGTGAAATTCTGGAAAGGCGAAGAAGCGGCGCGGTGCAGCACCGAATAGACGCCAAATCCCGCCGCCACCAAAACCGCCAGCGCAATCAGCGCGGCCGCGGTAACTCCCAATTTGTGTTTCTTCGCGGCGGCGACCGCCGAACCGCTCGTACTTCGCGAAGACGTTTGCGCTGACGTCATCGCCGAAGCCGAAGCTGGATCCGACACTAACGCCGGAGGAACTGCTTGAGAGCCGCTTACCTGCGCGATCGCGACGGTCTCCGAACTTGAGCCTGGCCGATGCCGCGATTCCGACTCCCCCTTTAGCCGTTTCAAATCGGCTCGTATCTCCGCCGCGCCCTGATAGCGCAGATCCCGGTCCTTCTCCAGAGCTTTGTTAATGATGCGTTCCAGTTCAGCGGGCGCGTCAGGATTCAACCGCACCACCGGCGTCGGGTCCGCGTCCAGAATCGCTTTGAAGATCACCGCGCTGCTGTCGCCCCGGAAAGGCAGCATGCCGGTTGACATCTCATAAAGCACCGCACCGAAGGAGAACAAGTCGGTGCGTGCATCCAATTCCTTGGCCTGCGCCTGCTCCGGCGACATATAGGCAACCGTGCCCAACGCCGCTCCGGGACTGGTCAGCAATTCCTCGTCCCTCGTCACCGTACGCGTATGATCCGCTGCGACCTGGCCCGAAGAGCCTGCGGCGCTAACAACCTTTGCCAGTCCAAAGTCAAGAATCTTGGCATGACCGCGCTTGGTCACGAAGAGGTTGGCCGGTTTGATGTCGCGATGCACAATGCCCTGGGAGTGCGCCGCATCCAGCGCGTCCGTATCTCGATGCTCAGTGCGAGCATCGTTTCCAGGTCCAATGGCCGGCCCATGATGCGGTGCTTGAGCGTCATCCCGTCCAGAAATTCCATGGCGAGGAATGAATCATCGCCTTCCCGCCCTACCTCATAAATTGTGCAAATGTTGGGATGGTTAAGCGCCGAAGCCGCTCGCGCCTCCCGCCGGAACCGTTCCAGAGTCTGCGGGTCCTGGGCGACATCGTCAGGAACGAACTTGAGCGCCACAAAGCGACCTAGTGAGGTGTCTTCCGCCTTGTAAACCACGCCCATGCCGCCACCACCGAGCTTCTCGATGATGCGGTAGTGCGAGATAGTTCGTCCTATCACTGGTGGCAAATCTTACGTGGATGAAACAGTCAAGTCAACGAAGGGCACCGGGTAGCAACCCACACACACGAAAACCGGCGGGTGGGCCACATCTTGGGGGGAGTATAACTGGGGTTGGTTGTTGAGCGTCGAGCGAAATAACCGGGAGTTGCGACTCTTCTCGCGCTTTTCTAACTACGACGCTGCCGCCTTTGAGTCGCAAATGCGGGAGAATGGAATCCCTAAATGGAGGCGATTATGCGCTGGTACCACTACTTGGCATATTTCTTCGGCGGCGTCTTCCTGGCGAACGCGTTGCCCCACCTCGGCAACGGAATCTCGGGCCACGCCTTCCAGAGTCCCTTCGCGACCCCGCCCGGTGTAGGGTTGTCGTCCTCGACGGTCAATGTCCTGTGGGGACTGTTCAATCTTGCGGTCGCGTATCTGCTCGTGTACCGGGTGGGGGACTTCAACCTCCGCAAGACGCAGCACGTGCTTGCGCTCGGCGCGGGCATCTTGCTGATGTCACTAAATTGCGCGCACTATTTCGGGCGCTTCCATGGGGGGCTGTGAGTTTTCGTCCTAGGGGAGTTGGAAGCTGACGGTTATTTCTTCAGCAAACACCCGGCAACGAAGGCAGCGATGGAGGCGAGCAGCCACTCGATGCGCCACATTTGGATGGCCTGCCAGTCGAGCACTGTCCGGGCGCTAAAGAACACGCTGACGGCGAGCGCTCCCACCAGGCAAAGTATGCCAGCCAGAAAAGCAAACACCGCAGGCATCGTGAGCCCGAGCCGCTCCCCGAGCGCGGCGAGTTCAGAAAGGCCAGGAATTTCGAGTCTGCGCACAGCGCCGGCTTCCAAATCGGGACGCTGGGCGCCGCAAGCGTGACAGTAGAGTGAGCTGACGATGAACTCGGTTCCGCAGGGGCAGGTGGCGCTTCTTTCGGGAACGGAGACAGACGCGGACGTCGCTGTGGGCATGGGTGCCCGCCAAAATTCGTGCTGCGCCTGATCGGCTGCTTCTGCCATAAGCCGGCTCTTCTCGCGATCACCTTTGGATCGCAAGCAAATCACCAAAGCAAGTTATTACAAAGACGACAGTTACAAGCTGGCCTGGGGGGATGACGGCCATTCCGGAGGGCAAGAATTACGCTATACAACCCGGAATTTCCACATTGTGCCCGAATTGGCGGGATTGCGGACGTACCCGGCTTGGTTCAGGCAGGAACCATTACCGGTCAGAGGTTAGATTGCAGATTTGAAACGCTCGTCCCCATAGACGGCTGCTGAAGACGACGGTTTCACATCTGCAATCTGACCTCTAACCTGTGACCTCTAACCCTTGGCCTCGGCCAGCGCTCGTCGCAGTTCGTCCACATCCGGGAAGTCAGGTTTGATCCTCTCCACGCGGTCCAGTTGCTGCCGGGCCAACGCGATCTGGCCACTCTTGGCGTACGCGAGCCCGAGGTGATAGTTGAAGAGAGCGCTGTCCGGCTCCTTTTTCACCGCCTCTTTGAAGAGCGCAATAGCGGAACCGTAAACGTGCTTGTGGTAGAAAGCCCAGCCCAGCGTGTCAGCAGAGTTCGGATTATCTGGGAGCTGACGACGGGCCGTCTGTGCCATCGCGAAAGCGACGTCCACATTGCCGCCCTGCTGCAGCATCACATACGCGAGATTGTTGGAGGCCAGCGGATTCTCCGGCTGAATCTCAAGCACTTTCTGGTACTGCTGCCGGGCGTGGTCCCAGTCCTGCTTGTTCTCGTAAATGCCACCAGACAGCAGGTAAAAAAGAATCTCCTTCGGATTGATCTTCGACCCGTCGAGATAGGTTTGGAGCGCCTGATCGGTGGCGCCGCGTTCGGTCTGCACCACGCCCAGCTTGACCATGGCTTCGCTGTTCGTCTTATCCAAGTCGAGGGCTTGCCGGAATTCCTGTTCCGCCCCTGCCAGATCTTTTTTCTGTTCCATCAGGAGCTGACCCAGGATGATGTGAAACCCGACATTCTTCGGAGATTTGGACAATTGTGCTCTGGCCGTTGCGATGGCCTTGTCCGGTTGTCGTTCTTCGATCTCAACGTTGAGCACGCCGCCCAGTGCTTCGGTGGAATTCGGGTCCTGATCGAGCGCCTGCTGAAAAGCTTTCTGCGCGTCGGCGAGCTGATTCTGCGCCATCCGCAGATTGCCCAGCTGCACATAGGCGTCGGGATTGTCGGGCTGCTTCTCGATCGAGCGATGAATATACTCATCGGCCAATGCGTACTGCTTGCGATCCATCTCGGCCACGGCGCGCAGCAGGTATCCGTCCGCCGACCCGGGCTGCAAGGCGATGATCTGGTCGGCTTCCTGCGCCAGACCTGCGGGATCGTCGCGGTGGATGGCGACGCCGGCCAACGCCCGGTGCGCTTCCACATTTTCAGGACGCAGTCGAACCGCTTCGCGCCACTCCGCCTCTGCCCGGCTCGAATTGCCCAGTTGGTCGAAGGCCAGACCAGACTGGTAATGTGCCACGGCGTTATCCGGATCGTTCTTCAACACGGCTTGCAGTGTGTTGACAGCGTCTCCGGGCTTACCGCTGCGAAGCTCGATTTCGCCCTTATAAACCTGGGCGTCCTCGTCCTCGGGCGCCGACTTCATGATCTCTTCATTCAGCTTGCGGGCATCGTCGATCCGGTTTGCGAGGATCAGGAGCTGAATGTAATTCTTCTTCACCACCATGTCCTTACCGTGTTCCTTATAGAGTCCGGCATACTCGTCCGTAGCTTTGTCCAGCTGATTAGTGGCAAAATAATAATCGCCAAGCATGCGGTAGCCGACGGAATTGTTCGGGAAATCCTTCTTTGCCTGACGCAAGAACTCCTCGGCTTGGCCGGCCTTGTTTTCGGCCATGTAGAGGTGGGCAAGAGACAGCCGGGGATTGGCGTCATCCGGCGCCGCCTCAATGGCCCGCCGGAACGACTGCTCCGCCTCGGGAAAGCGTCCCCGCGATTGGTAGAAGTTTCCCAGTGAGACCAGCGCAGTTGTTGACTTCGGACTCAGTTCGACCGCCTTCTTGAAGTTCATCTCCGCCGCGTCCCACTGTTGCCCACGTTCCTGAAGAGCCGCTAGATTGAGATACGAGTCGGAACGGCTGGGATCCAATTGCAGGGCCTTCTGCATGTCGGCCAGCGCCGCGGCAGTGTTGTTCAATCCCGCGTAGTAGCTGGATCGAGCGATGTAGACGTCGGGGTTAGTGGGCTGTTTTTGCACCAACAGATCGAGGTGCGCCTTCGCTTCGCTAATGCGATCCTTTGCCTGACCGTATTCATAGGCAAGGATTAGCAGGTTCGCCGAATCCAGCAGCGCCGCATAGTTGTCCGGCTGGATCTGGAGGGTGGTTTCCAGTTCCTTGTCAGCGGTTGGAAAGTCCTGCATCTTCATCGCCGCCTGTGCCAGCTTGTAGTGCGCCTCGGCAAAGCGTGAATCAACCTGGATGGCGTTCTGGAACTGAATCTCCGCTTCGCGATACTGGCCTTTGTCGTAGTAGCGTTGCCCACTCTCCAGGTACTTCTGTTTTTTTTTGTCCGGATTGCTCGAGCACCCGGTCAGCAACGCCGCCAGCACGCAAATCGCCGCCACGGCATACTGAAATCTCGACCCCTTAGCCATACCCATGTCTCCGACCGCCTTCACATCGCGCAAGCTTCGTCTTATCAGCGCCCCACTGCACCAAGGTACTCTCCTGGGCGCAGGCCAGAAAAGTTACTGCCGTTATTATCGCAAACCTGCGACAGACCGGCAGAACCAGATGGGCTTATCTGTAAGCATACGCTCGTGTACAGGCGCTTTCGTAATCTGCCCCGACGGGCTGGAGCGTGTCATAGTTCAATAGCTATGACTCACTTCCCCCAAAGTAACGCCAACCTGCGTGCACCCCGAGTCAACCTCAATGGATCCGTTGCGGCCGCGGTGATGGCCGAAGGCGGTCAGCGGGCCCGCGCCAAACTACAATCCCTTTCCATCAACGGCGGATTGCTGCAATTGCAGCACGAGCTTTCCACCGGAGACTTTGTCGAGATCGCCTTTCACACCCGGGCCGGCGCCATCTGCGGTATGGCTGAAATGTTGCACCCGACGCGCAAGTTTCAGAGTGCATGTCTGCAGCCTTTCCGCTTCATTGCCCTGGGCGATGATGACCACCGCAAGCTGCGCATGGCGCTCGATACCGCTCTGGACCGCAGTTTTCTGGATCCAGTCTCCGAGCAACTGCAGACCCCGCCAGGATTCTGAGGAGAATTGCAGAGGTCAGAGGTAAGATTGCAGAGGTGAAAGGCCGTGCCTTCAGCAGTCACTGAATGGACGGAGCTTCTACCTCTGCAATCTGACCTCTAACCTCTGACCTCCTTCGCTTCGCTATACTGAACCCTCGGGAATGACAACCGAGACCACCACTCACTCCGCCGAGGAGACGATCGCTTTCGGGCGGAGCCTTGCCGCCAAACTGTCGCCCCCTCTCATTGTGCTGCTGCGCGGCGAGCTCGGGGCGGGGAAGACGACACTGGTCAAGGGGATCGCGGAAGGCTTCCAAGTCGCTCGCGCCGAGAACGTGACCAGCCCCACTTTTACGCTCGTCCATGAATATCGCGGACCCCGCGTAACCCTCTACCACATTGACCTTTATCGTATCGACACCGAGCGCGATCTGGAAACGCTGGGCTTAGACGACCTGCTCGCGCCAAACTGCATCCTACTGATAGAGTGGGGAGAGAAGTTCCTTCGTTTACAACGCGATCAGAACGTGGAAATCACTCTGGAACCAGTAGTCGAAGATCGGGCGGGAGAAACCGAACGGAGAATCCGGGTGATCACGCGTTGAATTCCCGTGCTTAGAAGAGATTAGTTTGCCGAGATTGGACTGCCAACACTAGAGTCCGACACAGTCTGGCGCGCATTTTAATTCATTGAATTTGGAGCCATAATCGATTTGAATCTACGCTGTTCCACACTTCTAGGCCTGTTGACTGTGTCGATCTTGCCCTCTGCGACTCTTTGCGCAGCTCAAAGTACCCAGCAGGCTCAACCCTCGGACCCGACCCAATCCGCCCAGCCGCCCGCGACCAGTTCTGCAACGCAGGACAAACCCGGTGACCCACCGTCCGCCCCGAGTGCTTCTCAGGATCCTAAAAGCCAGACCCCGGAAGACACAAAGCAGGACGACGCAAAGAAGAAGAACGACCGGATGTTTTACGTGATGCCGAACTATCTGACCGTGGACGGCCAGTCGCAGGTGCAGCCGGTTTCCTCGAAAGAGAAGTTCGCCATGGCAGCAAAAGGATCATTCGATCCCTATGAATTTTTTATCGTGGGTGTTGTCTCGGGCATTCGTCAGGCGAAAAATTCTGATCCGGGGTTCGGACAGGGAATGGAGGGATACGCCAAGCGCTACGGAGCGGCTTTCGCCGATCAGGTCGATGGCAATATCATGGTGGGCGGCGTTTATCCCTCGATCCTGAAGATAGATCCTCGCTATTTCCGATTGGGCAGGGGCCGTTTCGTGAACCGCTTTGGCTATGCCATCAGCCGTGTCTTCATCGCTCGAAGAGACTCCGGCTCTTCAATGTTCAACATTCCCGAGTTTGCGGGAAATGCAACGGCGATTGCCATTTCCAATGTCTATTATCCCGCCGCCGATCGTACTGTTTCGTCGAACATCTCCAACTGGGGAACCCAGATGGGCCTCGATGCCTTCGGAAATGAGCTGAAGGAGTTTTGGCCCGACGTTCACGGCTATTTGCAGAAGAGACACGATCGCAAGCTGCAGAAAGCAGCAGAAGCAAACAAATAATAGACGACTGACCCTTCGAACGACTTCCCCCGTGCATCCAAACGCCGGCCTGAACAATCCAACCTTGGGACCGCGAATTGCTCGTGAGCAGCGGAGCAGTTAGACTCCGAAAGGGAAAATAAGGATCTTTGGGGGAAGATTTGAAAGCGATTCGATCATTTTGCACGGTGATAGCAATGGCGGCAACCTTGGGAACGGCGTCGCTTCAAGCCCAGGCACCGACTGGCGCGCGCGAGCAATCTCAAGGTGGAACGGTACGGGCGGAGTCGGACGATTCTCAACCGCTCCACTCGGACCCTCAGCAGCAGCCGGGTGCAAGCACGGATGGAAAACCTCTCCCAGACGCACCCAAGCCCAACTCCACTGATCCAAATACTCCCAATCCCAATCCCAATTCCCAATCCAACGACCAGCTTGGTAAACAACCCAAGAGAATTTTGTGGGTCATCCCCAATTACCGTGCCGTCAGCGCCAACACGGTTTTGCCTCCGCTGAGTTTCAAGGATAAATTCTGGCTGGCGACGCAGGATACCTTCGATTACTCCGATTTTATTTTGGTGGGAGGTCTCGCGGGAATTGCGATGGCCAACAAATCGCAGCCGTCCTTTGAGCAGGGCGCTGCCGGCTACGGCCGGTACTACTGGCACATCTTTGTCGACGGCGGCATCGAGAACTACATGACCGAAGCGATCGTGCCGGCGGCGACCAAAGAAGACCCGAGATACTACACCCTGGGCAAAGGCGGATTCTTTAAGCGTACCGGTTACGCGGTAAGCAGGTTGTTCATTACCAAGACTAACTCGGGAAAGCCCACCTTCAATCTGTCGGAGATCGTGGGCGCCGGAGCTGCCGCCGGCATCGGCAATGCGTACTACCCGGCCGCATCCAATCCCTGGGTGAAAACCTATCAGCGTTGGGGAACTGAGGTCGGCCTGGACGGCGTGTTCAACACATTAAAGGAGTTCTGGCCCGACATCAATCGCGCGGTATTTCACGAAAAATACTGATCTAGCCTAAGACGACCAGCCTTAGCTGATCAGCTTTAGCGATGCCGCGTACTATCGCGCATGACCGGCAGCCGCAGGCAGCCTATGGGCGTGCTCCATTCCCGGACCATCGAGAACAACATCGCTGCCGCGAAGAAGGCAAATACCAAAGTGCGAGCGCGCATACTCAGGCCCATACTCGTATGATGAAGGCTGCGCCGGAATCTGGCAACCGCGCCGCCCGGTTCCTCATCCCGTCTTGCCTCATCTATATCCATCAGATATATCCATCAGAAAGATGCCATCAAGAACCGCAGCGACGGTCAGGAAAGCTGAAGAGCCGGATCTGGAAGTCGGCCTGATCTGCGCCGATCGCGACGGCAATCGCATTCGTATCGACCGGATTGATCGCGGAACCGGGGAACTCTCCTATCATTTTCTGAACGATGAACTCCGAGTGCAGGAAGGTATTCAGCAGCGCTCGATCAAGCAATTCCTGACAGAAGGCTGGTATATAGCAACTCCGGGAAAATCTCTTTAGACGGGCCCCGCACGTTTCCGCCAATTCAGACCGTCTCGTCGGAGGCGTTACGCACCAGCGCGAGCGCTGTCAGATCGTTGGCGGTGGGAGTCATCGGTGTGAACTCTCGGGCCGCCCGCAGCACCGTCAGACATAACTCGCGCGCGCCTAGCTCTGTTGCGTCCTGAAAACTCTGCTGTACCCCATCCAGTCCGAATTCCACATTCTGATGCGCCGCGTCGAAATAATCTGCCTCGACGATTCCGCGTGAGACTGCGAGAAGAGACGAGCCGGGCATCAGATGACATGCCGTTGCACTCTGCGTTGTGTGCGAAAACAAGCCCAGCGGCAAACCGGTCGCCTCAAGCAACGTGATTCCAGAGTGGTCGCGAAGCAGCGCCGGAGTGTGTCCCGCGTTGGCATAGCACACCGTCCCCAGGTCTTCGTTATAGCAGCCGATGAACGCCGGACAGCTGCGAAGACCCGTGCGCAGGATGGTGCGGTTCAGGGCGCAACACAGCTCGATCATGGCGATAGTCTCGTTGAAGTCTTCTCCGGCGAAGAATTCCGGCGCAAGCATTCGAAACGTCTTCTGCACCGCGATCAGGATTTCGCGCGTGTCCGCCCGCAGGCCGGCGATGTCGAGCAGCACGAACAGCATGCGGCACGGTCCCACCCTGAGGAATTCATAGAAATCGCCAGCCACGCGCTCGCCGGTGTAAACCGCAGCAATCTCCGCGTATCGGAGGACAGGTGCCTCGCAGCGGAGCGGATCGGCAGGAAGTGCAGCTTCAGGCTCGTCGAAATCGGAACGCCGGAACCCGGTATTACGGAAGAACGAACTCCAGAATCGCGTCGAGGGTGCCTTGCGACCCTCAACCTCAGCCCGCTGCCTCATAGCGGGAGTATCGGCAGATTGTCTCGCGGCTTTAGAGCGAGCTTAGTGTGACCGGCCCGTTAGTGCGGCAAATACCCGGATTCCATCGGCAGCTTACCGTCCACCTTGACGACCGCCACTCGATCGGTGATGGAGCGTTCCGATACGAATCCGATCGCCCCCGGAGTGGACGCGACCGCATCAATTACATCCGCGTCCGTCCCCACCATGCGGATCGAATCTTTGTGCGAAGCGAGCAGCGCCTTGACCTCGGCCTCAGTCATCTTGTTCAGATGTTCCAGCGTGACCATCTCATCCGGCGAAGAGTTGTGCAACACCAGCACCACGTTCCTGCCGTCCGGCCACTTTTTCACTTCGCCTCTGAAAATCTTCGCCAAATGTGCAGAGGTAAAGTTCTGAACGATGTCGTTCTTATTGACCACGACCGCCATGTGATGCGCAAAACAAGGCGTCAGCGACAACATCACCCAGGCGCACAGGCATAAAATCCGCTGGTACTTCATATGACCTAAGGCTACCGCGTACGGTGGCGAAGTTCCTGTCAAAAAATTGTCAAAAGTGACGGGAGTAACCAGACTGGTTAGAGGTCAGAGGTATGAGGTCTGATTGCAGAGGTAAGAACCTTCGGGCTAGGTTTTCACCTCTACAATCTGTCCTCTGGCCTCTGCAATCTGTCAGAATCCCATGATGTTGTATCCGCAATCCACGTAGATAACTTCGCCCGTGATGCCCGAACTGGCATCGGAAGCAAGAAATACGCCAGTGCTGCCCACTTCACCGACCTCGACATTGCGTTGCAAAGGCGCGCGCTCGGCATGGGAACGCAGCATGTCTCCAAGCCCGGAGATGCCGCGCGCCGCCAGCGTCTTAATCGGCCCTGCTGAGATGGCATTGACGCGAATTTTCTTCCGTCCCAGATCCTGCGCCAGATACCGCACCGCGCATTCCAGCGCCGCCTTGGCGACGCCCATGACGTTGTAGTGCGGTACCACTTTCTCCGCGCCGTAGTAAGTCATGGTGATGACGCTGCCGCCGTCTTCCATCAGCGGAGCGGCGGCGCGGCACACCGCGATCAGCGAATACACGCTGACGTCGTGTGCCACACGAAAGCCTTCGCGCGTCGTGTTGACGAAGTCACCCTTCAATTCCTCAGCCGGAGCATAAGCCACGCTGTGCACCAGCACGTGCAGTTTCCCGTAGCGAGCTTTCAGCTTTTCAAAAAGCTGCGCGATTTCTTCATCTTTCGAAACATCGCACATGAAAGCTTCCGCGCCCGGCAGCGATAGAATCAGGTCTTTCGCTTCCAATTCCATGCGCTCGTTCTGGTAAGTGATGGCAAGGTTAGCTCCCGCCGCGTGCAACCCCTGCGCGATGGCCCAAGCGATCGAGCGCTTGTTCGCTACTCCGAAAACGACCGCCGTCCGCCCTTTTAAGTCGTCAAACATGACTGAAAGAATAACAGTATCCGAGTGTAGGGCGGACACTCTTGTCCGCCGCTTTTGATCTTGGGGTTGATCTTGATCTGACGTTCCGCATCAACTTCGAAACCAAAGTCAACGGCAGCGGACAAGAGTGTCCGCTCTACACAGACCTAGTCCGCGACCGCAGCGACGGCCCTCTGCGCGCGAATCGGCCAGCAAGCGCTGCCAAACGCGACCGCATACACCGCCGCGATCGCGCCAAACCCAGCCGCCAGGCTGATCCGCGATGCGATCCAACCCACTCCCAGCCCCAGCGCCACCTGCAGCAGCGTGCCAAAGAAATAAAATGTGTTCTGGACGCGTCCCATAACATGCGGCGGCACTTGCTCCATCAGGCTGGTATTCATGGCCACACCGCTGACGCCTCGCGCCGATCCCATCATCCCATAAAGTAGTACCGCGATCGCCAGCCACGGCGAAAACGGAGAAAGCGCCATGGCCAAAGTCAGCAGCAGCATGGACACAGCAATCGAACCGCGTGCTCCCACGCGATTAATCAGCGCGGGAGCATAAAGCGCACTCATGAACGCGCCCACGCCCCATCCGCCATTCAACCATCCATAGCCGGTGGCGCCGGCATGAAAGACGCGATCGCTGAGCGGCGCCGTGACCACGACTCCCGTCATCATCGCGCCGAGGAACAAAGCCCAGCTCGTCCCCAAAAAGACAACGCTGCGATGTTCGCGCAAAAAGACGAGGCCCTCACCCATCTCGCGCAGAAAACGCCCGACCGCGGTTTCCGCGGCTTCGATATCGTGGCGAAGCTCGACCGCTCGTGGCACGACGTGCCGCCCCTGACGCACCGCAAAGTAGCAGGAAAAAGAAATAACGTAAGTGCTCACATCAATCAGCAGCACTCCCCCAAGGCCGATATGCTCGTAGACAAATCCAACAATCGCACCGGCAATCAGCCAGCCGCCCTGAATCCCGGCCAGCAGAAACGTATTCGATTGCACGTACCCGCCCTCGGGCGTCAGTTCCTGAATCAGCGCCGTGATCGTCGGCCAGAACATCCAGAAGCCCGCCGCCACCAGCGTGTTCATGAGATAGAGTTCCCACACCTGCACGCGGCCAAGAAATGCCAGCACCGTGACGACAAAAATAATGACGGCGCGCCCCGCATCGAGCCACATCACCAGTCGCCGCCGGTCCTCACGATCGATAATGACGCCGGTGAAAGGCAGCATCAGCATGGCCGGAATCGTCTGCAGCGCCGCAAATGTGCCCAAAGCCATTTCGGAATGAGTGCGCTGCAAGATCGTCCAAGCGACGGCAGCAGAGTTCATCCCGCTGCCCAGCATGGAGATCACATTCGCCGCAAAAACAAATCGCAGCGAGCGTTTTTGCAGAATCGAGCGCATAGTTCGAATCTAACATGGAGATTTGAGGGCAGCTGAATACCAGAGGTTTGTCTTCGCATCTCTCCGCCACCGCCAATATTCGGAATGTACTAACAAATAGCGGGAATTTATGATGCTCAGGTAAAGAAACGAACTGGAACTGAATCGTATGACGGTGACTCAATCCACTAGGAATCTCGCCATTCCTTTGAAGGCGACCGGATGTTCTCCTGAAAACTTGTTTTCAAAACGGATCTTTATCAGGATCCTCACTATTGCATTCGGGGTCCTCTGCCTCGCGGCGGTGTCCGCTGGGCAACTCATCGCTCCTGCCATAACGGCCGACCATGGCCCGAATGCCCAGCAACAACTTTCGAAGCCGTACGTCATCCTCGTTTCGCTTGACGGCTTCCGTTTTGACTATGCGAAGCGATACCATGCCCGGCACCTGCTCGCCTTGGCGACTCGGGGCGCCAGCGCCCCCAAAGGAATGCTTCCAGCGTATCCTTCTATCACTTTTCCCAACCATTACACGATTGCTACCGGCCTTTATCCTGAACACCACGGCATCGTGGCCAACAATTTTTACGATCCGACCCGCAAAGAGAACTATAACTACCATGATCCGAAGTCTGTGGCGGATGGCACCTGGTACGGCGGAACTCCGCTCTGGGTGTTGGCTGAGCAGCAGGGCATGCGGTCCGCATGTCTGTTCTGGGTGGGATCGGAGGCAGATATTCAAGGGGTTCGCCCCACCTACTACTTGAAATTTGACTCAACTTTCCCCAATCGCAACCGTGTCGAGCAAGTTCTGGTCTGGCTCCATCTTCCCCCCGAGCAGAGGCCGCACATGATCACGCTTTATTTTTCCGATACTGATACTGCTGGACACCGCTATGGTCCCGATAGTCCGCAGGTCGCCGCCGCCGTACGCGAACTCGACTACCAGATAGGGAAGTTGGTGGACGGTATCAAGCGATCCAAACTACCGGTAGACCTGATCGTTTTGGCCGACCATGGAATGGCGGAGGTCAAGGGCCCGGCAATTCAACTCGATCAGTACGGTTTGAATCCAGCCTGGTTTACTCGCCTCGTAGGTTCAAGCATGTATCCAAAATCCGAAGATGACGCACAAAGAGCCTATGAAACGCTGCGCGGGAAAAGTGATCAATTCGTCGTCTATCGTCGCCAAATGGTGCCCGCGTATCTTCACTTTGACAGCAACCCGCGCGAAGGTGATCCGGTTATCATTCCCACCGGCCCTTACTGGATCAGTGTCGCCACAGAATCCAACGTCCCAGAAAATCTACCTAAGGGAGCACACGGATACGACGCGACTCGAATGCCAGAGATGAAAGCAATTTTTTTTGCCTCTGGACCAGACATTCGGTCAGGAATCGCGCTCCAGCCATTTGAGAATGTCAACGTGTATCCGCTGATCGCCAGGATACTTGGCCTTGATATTACGGACCTGAAAACAGGGCCGATCGATGGCACACTAGGCGTGCTTGAGGGAATTCTGAAAACAAAGAGCAGACGATAATCCAGCGCAGAATCCGGACGCCGCCCGTCCTACTTCAGCCCCGTAACCACATACGCCTCCGACAGAATCCGCACGTAGAGATATGCGTACGCAGTCCCGTCGCTCGAAATATTCGGAGCAGCAACTACCGAGACTCCCGCGCCGGTCTCTTCTCCCAGGGTTTTCCACGGTTCCATTTTTCCGGTCTGAATATTCACCAGCGAGATCTTTGCGGCCTTCGCGCCTATCGTGCCCGCTCGTCGGTTGGGAACTACATATACCGACTCGCCATCCGCCGTCCAGCCAATAATGTTGTAACCGGATTCGATCCCCGGTATGGGGCGAAATCCGCCTCCTTCGAGCGTCCAAATTCCACGTTTACCGTCGGGTCCACGGACTGCCACACTCCGGCCGTCCGGCGAGGCGTTTACTCCAGCGACGCCCTCGGGAGTGACAGGCTTGGAGTCTCCATTGCTCAAATCGATAATGTAATCTCGCCCGCCGTGTCCGGTTTCAATTCCGGCGGCGAGCAAGCGCTTGCCATCGGGAAGAAACCGCACGTCACCATAGCTCACGGCGTCGTGGGTGAGCGGTTTGGATTCGCCTGCTCCTGTCGGCACCAGAATCAGCGGTCCGCCCTTCGCCGATTTCGTGATCACCCATTTTCCATCCGCCGAGATGGCCTTGGCGTCGCCCTCGCCAATGCGTGCCGGAGGCGATCCATCGGTATCCCGCACGAACACAGTATAGTTTGGTCCACCGCCGTCGCCTTCTTCATCGAACACGATCTTGTGCCCGTCCCGGCTGATGTCCCGTAGCTCCGACCATCCGAACCATCCCAATTCATGCTCCTCCTTGCCGCCCGGCGCCATCCCACGGATACCCAGCCGTGTGTGATTCGCCACCGCCAGCACCGTGCCATTTCGGATGTCTTGCAGCCACATGCCGCCGGGCACGTTGGTGATGGTCCGCAGCTTGCCCGAGAGGGTCACCGCACGCGGGTTCGAGGCGCTGCCGGTATTGGTGCACGTAAACCAGATCTCATCGCCCGCTGGAGACCAGAGAATTCCCTGCAATGAACTCCAGCCTGAAGAAAGTTTCCTTTCTTTTTCTTTGCCATCCGCGCCAATCACCGCCAGCGAACCTTCGTCGTCGCCGTCAGGATTTTCATGGTCGGCAAACGCGATCCACTTGCCATCCGGCGAGATCTTCGGATGACTCATCCAGTTGATGCCATCGATCAAAACCTTGCCGACGGGATATTCCAGACGCCAGTGATTGTTCTCTGGCAGGTAACGAACAATCGCCAGGCTTTCCCCATTCGCCGACCAGTCGGCATCCCCAACGTTGTCGAGCACTTCTCGCGGCGTCCCCCCACTCAATGGAACCCGCGCCAGCGTGCCGCTGCGGGCGTAGCCGCCATGCCCTACGGTGTTGAGGCGAATCGCCATTTCTCCGCTCTTGGAGATGGAAAGCAGTTCAGCATCCTTGATTCCGAGTTCGCGCGACCCGGGATCGTCTGTGCGCGACATGTAGAGCTGGTTTTCGCCGCCCTCCCACGATGCGCTGTAAACCATGCTGCCGTCGGGTGTAAACCGGGCGTTGCCGATCGATCCCGTGCGAAACGTGATCTGTTGGTACTCCGGCTGAGATGCATGCGCGCCCGCTCCGCCGCTCCACCAACCGAGAACGTACACCACAGCCGCAAGCCCGAGACCAGCTGCGAGTCCGATCGCCAGTCGGCGACGCGACTGCGCCTTACCAGTGCCAACGCCCGCCGTCGCCAGTCGCGCCGCGCTGCCGGAAAGCCCGGAAAGATGTTCAAGATCAAATGCAATATCGCTGGCGGAATGGAAACGCGACTCAGGATTTTTCTCCAGGCAATGCTGCACAATCCGTTCCAGCGCCGGCGAAACATTGCGATTGGTTTCGCTCAGCTCCGGAGGCTCGTCTTTTAAAATGGCACTCATCGTGTCCGCCGGAGTATCGCCATGAAACGCGCGCTTGCCCGAGAGCATCTCGTAGAGAATCGCCCCAAAACTAAAAATGTCAGAGCGCGGATCAAGCGCCATCCCGCGCACCTGCTCGGGAGACATATATCCCGCCGTCCCCAACACCACGCCCGCTTCTGTGGCTCCGTGGGTCACGGTGGCCATTGAGGGATGTGATCCCGGATCAGCCTGCGTCAGTTTGGCGAGACCGAAGTCGAGGATCTTCAGCCGTCCATCTTTCGTGATGAACAGATTCTCCGGCTTAAGGTCGCGATGAATGATTCCTTTTTCGTGCGCCGCAGCCAGCCCGTGCGCAATCTGCAAAGCGTAGTCGAGAGTTTTGCGTACAGGGATTGACCCGGTACGCAAACGATCCCGCAGAGTCTCGCCCTCCAGCAATTCAGAGACGACGTAAGGCGAGCCTTCACTCGTGCCAATGTCGAATACAGCGAGAATGTTGGGATGGTTAAGAGCAGCAGTGGCCAGCGCTTCCTGCTCGAAACGGCGCATGCGGTCGGCGTCAAGAGAAAGCGCCTGCGGCAAAACCTTGATGGCAACGTCGCGTCGAAGCCGCGAGTCCCGGGCGCGATAAACCTCGCCCATGCCGCCAGCGCCTAAGAGGGAGACAATTTCATACGGTCCAAGTTTGGTGCCCGAGGCCAGATTCATCAGTGGGCGAAATTATAACCTAGCTCTCAGATGTCAGCCTTCAGCTCTCAGATGTCAGCCTTCAGCTCTCAGATGTCAGCCTTCAGACAACCCCAAACCCCGCTCTTGACAACCGCTTCCGCCCGGCTCATTATCGCCGATAGTAGATACGTAGTTCGGGGTTGCTCATCCCTGTGGAGCAACGCTTCCCGAAATAACGGCACACCCACAACAGGAGAATCCGATGAAACGCTCTGTCCGGTTTCTATTTGCTCAAGTTCCATTGCTCGTGGCTCTTTTGGGATCCATAGCCCAAGCTCAGTTCCCATCGCAAATCCAGCACGTAGTTATCGTCTTCCAGGAGAACCGTACCCCCGACAACCTTTTTCAGGGACTCCACGGGCTCAAGGGATCGAACAATGTGAAATACGACATCGTGAATTATTGGGTGGATTCCGCCGGCAAACACAAAACCCTGGCGCCGGTCGGATTGGCAACCAACTTCGATCTCAGCCACGCTCATAATGCGTTCGTGTCGGAGTCAACCGCATCCAGCACCGCGCTGGTTCCTGGCTGCGGCGGCACCGCGACTGCTGAGATTTTCGGCTGCGCGGCCTCGACCTGGAACCAGTTTATGTACGTCGATAACGCGCAGGCACTTAAATCCAGCAATCTCTACGGCAAGAATATAACCACCCATATTCTCGATCCCTACATCACCATGGCGCAACGATGGGGATGGGCGAATTACATGTATCAGACCAACCAGGGCCCGAGTTATCCAGCGCACCAGTTTATTTTTGGCGGGACTTCAGCACCTAGTCAGGCCGACGATCAAATCGGAACGTTCGTCTCGGAGAATTTTACGCCTTCCAGTGCTTTCGCCGGTTGCCTCGCAGATACCACCGCGATGAATTTCCTGATCGATGCTAACGGGACGGAAACGGCGTACGGCGGGACTCTAGGCGACTTCTGTTACAGCCACAACACCATGGCGACCCTGCTCGATCCCCCAGCGATTTCCTGGAAATACTACGCTCCAGCGGCAGGCTCTATCTGGACTGCACCGAATTCAATTACTGCCATTTGCCAGCCCAACTCGAGTTTCACGGTTTGCAACGGCAGCGAGTGGGCGACGAACGTGATTTTCCCATTCATCGGCAGTTATGGCGCGGTGCCTTTCCTGAACGACCTTCAGAACTGCCAACTGCCCGCCGTCAGCTGGGTCATTCCCGACGGGAAATGGTCCGATCATGCCAGCTCGAACAAAGGTTTGGGTCCGTCCTACGTAGCCGCCATAGTGAATGCCATCGGAGGCTTCAACAATACTTGCGGGTACTGGGACAACACCGTGATCGTTCTAACCTGGGACGATTGGGGAGGCTGGTACGATCACGAAGCGCCCTGGAAGCTGGCTCCGCCCTACAGCAACTACAACTACGGTTTCCGAGTGCCCTTGATCGTGATCTCGGCCTACACCACGCCTGGACTGGTGAGCAAGGTTCAGCCCGAAGACTTCGGCAGCATCCTCAACATGGTGCAAGGGATTTTCTTCGGTCCCACGCACGAGCAGCAGCTAGGATTTGCCGACGCTCGTTCGTCCAATGACCTGCGTGAGTTCTTCACCAGTCCGGCGCAACCTTACGGCGCAACCATTCCGGCGGTAGAGGACATCAACTACTTCCTCGATCTGCCGACCCCCAAAGGCGAAGCCGATGGACCGGTGCCTCCGGACAATGATTAGGGGACAACGATTAGGTAGGTATGTTGTTTTCTTGCGCGGGTGCTGAGACCTTGCAGCACCCGCGAAAATCATCCGATGTCGTGTGAAGCGGCGATCCAGACCTAAGACCTAACACCTAAGACCTGCCCTTCCTAGTTCTCCGTAACCGCCGGCGCCGCCTTTGGAGCCGGCAAAGCCTTCAACGCCTTGCCCGGGTTCGGTGGCGTGAATGGCGGAGCCGGCGCAACCGGAGCCACGGTCGCAACCGTCCCTTTGCGGATCTCTATCTGTCCTTTGTCGCAGTTCATCACCAGCTTCGGACCATTCGTTCCGATCGAACCGCTGGCACTCGATTCCCGTTCGTGACTCTCAACTTTGATCTCGTCGAAGTCGCTCTGGATCTCTCCCTCGCGGGTGCGCGCCTCAACCTTGATCGCCGTATTCGGAGGAATCGTAACCTGCACGTCGCCCTTGCGGTTATCAATCTGAATGTTTCCCGGCTTATGCAGCCCGACTTCGACCGATCCGTTTTCGTCTTCCAAGCGAAGGTCGCCCGACAAGCCTTCCAGCGAAATGTCCTTCGAACGTGTCTTCAGGTGCATCGGTCCGCTTAGCGAATCGGCGCGCAGATCACCCGAATCAAGATCGAGACGGCCATCGAGGTGCGCAAATTCCATGTCCGTGCGCGAGGAATGGAAGCTGACTGTCTTGCTCACTCGAACCAGCTGCACGCTTTCTTGAAACTCGCCGTTGAGATGCACTGCGCCATCCACATCTTCGATCGAGACTTCATTAGCACGGCCTTGAATCGTGACGTCGCCCTTCACATGTTCAGCGCGGGCGGAACTCTGTTCCAGATTGAGCACGGCGTTTCCAGTGTGATCGTTGAGACTGACTTCGCCATGCTGATTGGTGACGTCGACCGAGCCCTGCATCCCGTTGATGGTGACGCCGCCGCGCCTAGAAACGATCACCAGATCGGTGTTGCGCGGCACATAAATATCCATGTCGGTCGCGACGCTGTGGTCACCGGCAGCATGAGTCTGAGCGTCCAGCGTGACCACCTTGTCGGCGACAGTGATATGCGGCTTGGTCTTGGAGTTGTAGCTATCGGCGTCCGCTTCTTTCTCCGCACGGACCTTCTTACGCACCGATACTTTCATCGTCTTGCCGTCGGCCACATTGATCGTGATCGCGCCGCGGTCATCGAGCACGTGCAAAGTAGCGCCTGCCGGAATTTCCTGGCTCAGTTCGTCGCTGTAATCAAAGGTGGGCCCGCTGAAGATCTCGTCCAGCCCTTCATCGTCGCCCATCTGGATGTGGTCCCCAAGGTTCTTCCAGTCCACCCGCGACGCCTGCGTCGCAATCAGTCCTGCCCCGATCAGGAACAGCATCAGAAAAATGCCACCGACCCCAATCCCACGTGCCGGCTGACCGTAGCGCTTGGCCTGTTCGTACTCGACCAGCTTCAGCACGCCCCACAGGATGAGCAGGGCGGGCCAGAAGCGCGCGAACAGAGAGCCGAGGTTGTGTATATCCAGGATCCCCATCGTCCCCAGCAGGAACAGCACTCCAATCAGGATCAGCACGACCGGCCCCGCGATCGAACGATGCGGACGCGCAGTTGGAGCAGGAGTCGGTGGAATAATCGGGCTAGCCACGGTTCACCTCACTAGTCGGTGGAGTTGGTGGAACGGGCGGCGTCGGCGGTGGTGGAGGAATCGGCCCTCCCGGCGGACTCGCGACCGGAAGCGAGGCAACATGGCCCTCCGTCGATGCGCTGTTCTGCATCAACTTGATGACGCCAATCACCAGCAGAATGACCGGCCACGTGCGATGAAAGCCGATGTTCGACTCGCGCATGTTATCCAGCAGGAACAAGACGCCGATGGTGAGAAGAATCGCTGGCCCCATGATCCGGCGTGTCCGGCAGCGCGCACATTGGCAGCCTGGGTTACACATACCCATCACGCCCCAGTTTCGTGCGAACAGCCATCCGCCCAGGAAAATCAAAAGCAGCGGCCAGAAGCGATCGAGGCCAAATTCCGTCAGCCCCAGCGTATGCAGCAGAAAGAGAACGCCGATCAGGATGAGCACGATCGCGCCCATCGGAATCTTGCTGGTCTCGATCTTCGATCCGCCGCTAAAAGTTGCCGCCAGCCCAAACGGATCCGGTACCGGCTGCGACATCTGAATCGCCTTCGCCGACCGCACCGCATCAATCAGCTGGTAGATAATGAAAAAGATCAATCCCACGATCGAGAACGCCAACAACGCGTCTTGGCCGTGGTTGCCCCCGACGCTGATGCCAACGATCAGCATGGCAAAAATGCATAAATGGGCGAGCCCCTTGGCATATTGCCCGGTGTACACCGCGCCCACGCCGAAAGGAAAGAATCCGGCAAGAATTCCCGCCACTGTCGGATTAGGCCCCGAAGCCGGACCAGGCGCAACCTTCAGACCAAGCCCCTGCTCCATGACTTGCTGGTAAGGAGTCGGCGGAGTGGGAACGCCTTCCATCTTCGCTCCCAGGCAATCCTCGCAATAGATCACGCCCCGCACGGGACGTGTACAGTTCGCGCACAGCGCCTTCCCGCAAGTGCGGCAATAGGCCACTGCTGACGCGTCAGCATGATTGGCGCAGTTCATACAAACCTCCGATTCGTTTCCACCGTCACGGCAGGAGAATAATCCCGCAGCGCGGCTAACACCGGCTGGTTGTATTCCTGGGAGTAGTTACGATCCTGTCGCTGATCTGGAGAACCATGATCCGGTTGTCCACTGGTATTGTTCTTAGGGTTCTCTTTCTGTTGTTCGCTTGGCCCGGGCTCAGCGGGAGTGTTCGTCCGCTTCAGCTCGCGCAGTTTCGATTCGATCTCGTACACGAAACGAATATTGTCGTAATACTTCACCACTTTGATTTGCGCATCGTTATACGCGTGACGCACCGCCGATGGCCGCAAATCTACTTTCGCCACGTCCGCCGGCTTCACCCCCGCCGCGCTCATAGCCAGCGAGAAGGAGAAGAAGATCATCCCAAACGACATCACAAACCGTGGCTGCCGCACAAACGCCGCCACCGGTCTGAAGAAAGAAGCCGAGAAGGAATCCCACCGCTCCCGCAGCCGCTCCCCAAACGGAGTGGCCCTGCCGCCCGCCGTCACCGCTTCCGACCGCGTGCTGAACACTCCACTGGTAGCCGCCAGAATGTTGTGTACCAGATGCACCGGAGGCTCAACCTCCTCCAGCGACCGTAGCCACTGCTGCCCCGCCTGCACATCCGCAAACAGCGGACCGCAAACCGCGCAGATGCGACGATGAGCATCGAAGCCCTGCTTGCGCGCCGGCGTCAACTGCCCTTCGAGCGCATCGCTAAGCAGCGCTTCGAATTCGGTGCACTCGATCCCGCCGTGTTTGATTTCGTCTGGCATCAGATCACCTGCCTATATGTACGTTGTAGGAGGCGCGCAAGTTCCGCTCGTCCCCGGTTAATTCGTGACTTGACGGTCCCCTCCGGAACCCTCAAAGCCGTAGCAATCTCCCGATAGTCCATATCCTGTAAGTCCCTTAAAATCACCGCTTCCCGGAGCTCCGGAGACAGTTTTTGCAGCGCCGAATGCACCATTTCCCGGGCTTCCCGCGTCTGTACCGCGGCATCCGGAGGCAGCCCCCGATCAGCAATCTGCTCGCTAAGCGGCTGCGCATCCTCATGCTCCGAGGGCGCCGAATCGAGCGAATCCGTAATCCGATCGCCTTTGCTTTTCCTGAAATGATCAACCAGCAGGTTACGGGTAATGGTGGTTACCCAGGTCATGAACGCGCCCTTACTCGAATCGTAGGTGTTCAAAGTCCGGTACATTTTGATGAAGACCTCTTGGGTGAGGTCCTGAGCGTTGTCGGCATCTCCGGCAAAGCGGTAGCAGACGTTGTAAATCCGACGGTGATAGCGCTGAACGATCTCCTCCCAAGCCGCGGCATCGCCCGAAACGCAGCGACGGACCAGCAACGCGACAACCTGGGTATCATCCAAGACCAGACTCCCGAAAACTGCGCTTAATCTACTCTGTCATCCGAAAATTGCTTCGTCATCCTGAATCGCGTTGTCATCCTGAGCGGAGCAAAGGACCTAATGTACTTGCCGCGAGCGGTCCAGAACTTTAACAGCACACAAGAACTACGTTTCTGTAGGGCAGGAAGTTCCCTTGAATCATAAAGCTAGCGATTGTAGCAGGATCAGAAATCGAAGAATGGAGGGGGCAGCGCCGCTGCTTGCGTTCTTTTGCAAGGTGTCGGCTCCATCTAGCCGCTTCCATATAGTTTGGGCGCGCCAACGGCCAAAAGTCAGTGGCTGCTCTGCGCGGGGTCATCAGACAGGGGCATTCCCAATAGAATGGTGGCCTCCACCCGACGGATAGCTGTTGAAACATCCGATACCACTCATCGACCCCGTTCAGCGCCCATTCTCCAGGAGTGAAGTCGCCTGTTACAACAAAGATCCGTACATTTTTCTCATTTCAGTGCGCCTATACCAAAGAAATATGGACCCTTTTTCGTGGCTTCTTCGCGTTACTAGATAGCGGCTGAGTTTGGATCGGAGAAAAAAATATCGGGTATCTATATCGCTTGGCCCACTTCAACTACGAATAAGGAGAATATATGAACAAGATCTTGACAGTAACCTCGCTGCTGGCTTTGGCCCTTGCATCGCTCAGCATCTATTCGGGCGCGCAACAATCGCCGGCGCTCGCCACCAAACACGTCCTCAAAGGGACGTACATCAATAACGGTAACTACAATAGCAGTGTCGCGGCCGCAAAGTTTACGCCGATTGACCCTGCGCTGTCGGTGTCCTGCCCGGGCTCGTCAACCTGTACGATTGAGGCCGACATGTGGATTCAGAACGTCAGTGACGGCGGAGGGAATACAGTGTGCCTTTTCGTGGACGGCTCTGAATCCAGTGGTTGCCCATACGAAACGTCCGGGACGTCCGGGATCTATGACACCATTTCGGTTTCCTGGCCCGTCACGGTGGAACATGGCACCCATACGGTGCAGACCTACGTCTATTCGAACGATGGAGAGTTCGTGGGCTTCTACACCACGAACTACCGAGTCTATACCCCATAGGCTCACCGGTCTTTAGGCCCTGCGAAGGCATACGGTGTGCGAGCACTGATTGCCTTCGCAAGTTTTTTGGGTTCGAGTTTCCCGTCTTATGTTCGCCTACGCTGGGGGGGTGGCATGCTCGCACACGTGCGCATCGAACAGCGACTGCAGTTTTCTAGTAGCATCCCCAACGCTGTGAAGGTCGCTGGTGGACGCCTTGAACTCGCGCCCGCAAAGCGTGCAAACCGCAACGCACGGAGACGCGCCAATATGCTTCACGATCCGCACCGCGCGCTTGGGACCACCAACCTCCCGAGCCTTCTTAGCAGCGGAATCCATCGCAGCCGCAGCCTCGATCCGTTCGACGTGAACCACTTCAACCTGGCCCTCGAATATTTCGCAAACGCGCCCGGGCGCAGCACCACACCGGGGACAAGCCAGTGTCACCGGACTGACCGCGATAAACGGAGGAAGCTTTTCCACCAGCGGAGCATGACACAGCAGTAACGATTAAGCGAATCGAAGCCGGACAAAACCCAGAATCCACAGCGGCGTCCGAATAAGCAAACGCGGGTCAGAGAAAAGACCCGCTACGAGGAAATGCCGGGGGGGGTACCAAAGCAAACGCATGCAGCTGGCCACCCATGCATATTTGTATGTACAAAAGCCCAGTACACATTTACGAAAACCGCACCTTAACATCCGGCCCCTTATCCAGATGAATGCTCTCGATAAATCGCACCCGTCCCGTCTTCAAAGTCAGAATCACCGAAGACACCCGCGTGCCTTCGCCAAAGAAGCGGACGCCTTTCAGTAGGGCGCCTTCGGTCACGCCAGTCGCGGCGAAGATCATTTGCTTGCCGGGAGCCAGATCTTCGGCTTCATAGATTCTTTTCTTGTCCTTGATCCCCATCTTCGCAATGCGCTCTTCCAATTCTGGTTTGTCGATCACCAGGCGTCCCTGCATGTATCCATTGAGGCAGCGGATCGCTGCCGCTGTGATCACGCCCTCCGGTGCGCCGCCCGATCCCATGACCGCGTGCACTCCAGTTCCAATCACGGCCGCGGCAATGCCCGCCGAGAGATCGCCGTCTCCAATCAGCTTGATGCGCGCACCCGCCTTCCGAATGTCGGAGATCAGTTGCTCGTGCCGCGGACGGTCAAGCACGACCACCACCAGATCCTCCACTCCGCGATGCAGACGTCGAGCGATGTTTTTCAGGTTGACGGCGACCGGAGCGTCCAATTCGACCGCGTTCTTGCACGATGGTCCGACTACGATTTTTTCCATGTAGCAGTCAGGAGCGTGCAGCAATCCGCCTTTTTCGGAAGCTGCCAGAACTGTGATTGCTCCCGGCGCGCCGGTGGCGCACAGGTTCGTGCCTTCCAGCGGATCGACGGCGATGTCAACGTGGGGGACGTCGCGCCCGTCCGCGTAGGTGCCGCCCACCTGTTCGCCGATATAAAGCATGGGCGCTTCGTCGCGTTCGCCCTCGCCAATCACGATGGTGCCATGCATGGGGACGGTGTCCATTGTCCTCCGCATGGATTCGGTTGCGACCTGGTCACTCCCTGGACGGTCGCCTTGGCCCATGGTGCGCGCCGACTCGATGGCCGCGTTCTCCACCACGCGCAAGAATTCCAGCGCCAGATCGCTTTCAAGATTCTCCCCAAAATTCTTTGCACGCGGTGCGTGACGGACTTCGGTTGGCATCATTAGCTCCTGAAGATAAATGCGACTAGGAAATATATTCCCTTCGGAGCAGAGATGGAAGTGGAAGTCTCAGCCACATAGCGTCTGCTAATCTTTATTCATGACCACCGACCGCAAAGAACCTGCCTATCTTTTCTCCGACGAGCAGGTTGCCGAAAAAAGTGAACTGGCCCGGCGTTTTCTGGACAATCGGTCCCGGCTGGATGAAAACGTCGAACAGGCCGACAACTTCCTCATCAAGCGCTTCTACAACCTGGATCACAATACTTACCTGGAAGGCGCTCTACCGGCGAAATACAAAGAGTTGATGGGTCTGGTTGCCTCCGCCTGCTTGCGTTGCGACGACTGCATCAACTACCACGTGATTCAGGCGTATCGGCTGGGTGCAACTCGCGCCGAGCAGGAAGAAACGATCAATGTGGCGCTGGTGGTCGGTGGCAGCATCGTGGTTCCACACATGCGGCGAGCGTATGAGTTGCTGACCGAACTCTATTCCTGAGCGCAGAGCAGTTCACCCTATCAGCTGCGCAGGCGATTTAGAATGCGTCGATCCCCGTCACGCTGGCCCCGATAATCAGCGTGTGGATGTCATGCGTGCCCTCATAGGTCTTCACGCTTTCGAGGTTCATCAGGTGTCGCATGATCGGGTAATCATCGGCCACGCCATTTGCTCCAAGAATATCTCGCGACAGTCGAGCGCATTCCAGCGCCATCCAAACGTTGTTTCTCTTGGCCATCGAGATGTGCTGATGCTGCACTTTTCCGGCGTCTTTCAGGCGTCCGACTTGCAGCACTAGCAACTGCGCCTTAGTGATTTCGTTGATCATCCAGGCGAGTTTTTCCTGCACGAGTTGATGGGAGGCGATGGGCTGATTGCGAAATTGTTTCCGCAACAGCGAATACTGCAGCGCGCAGTCGTAGCACGACATCGCCGCGCCGATTGCCCCCCACGAGATGCCGTAGCGCGCCTGGTTCAGACACATCAGCGGAGACTTCAATCCACCCGATCCCGGCAACAAGTTCGATTCCGGGATGCGAACATCCTGAAGGGACAACCCCGACGTCACCGACGCGCGCAGCGACCATTTCCCGTGAATGTCTTCGGCCTTGAATCCGGGACGGTCAGTCTCGACAAGAAATCCGCGTACCTTATCTCCTTCATCTTCAACTTTCGCCCAGATCACCGCTACGTCGGCGATGGTGCCCGACGTGATCCACATTTTCTCGCCGTTCAAAACATATTCTTTGCCGACTTTTTTCGCGCGCGTTCTCATGCCGCCTGGGTTCGATCCGAAGTCCGGTTCGGTCAATCCGAAGCATCCCAGTTTTTCGCCTTTCTGCATCGCAGGCAGCCAGGTGTTTTTCTGTTCATCCGATCCGAAGGTGTAAATCGGATACATCACCAGTGCGGATTGCACGCTGACGAACGAGCGCACGCCGGAGTCTCCGCGTTCGAGTTCCTGCGTAACCAGGCCGTATTCCACATTTGACATGCCGGCGCACCCATATCCGTGCAATGACGCGCCAAAGAAGCCCAAATCGGCCATGGGCTTGACCAGTTCGCGCGGAAAGCGGCCGGCGCGGTTGCACTCTTCGATAATCGGCACGAGATTGTCTTCGATGAACTTGCGCGCCGTGTCGCGCACCAGGCGCTCGTCATCATTCAGCAACGTGTCGAACTCGATGAAATCCACACCACGGAATTTGATGGCTGGCATTGCGTCTCACCCCACAGAGTTAGCGGACAGCGAACGGGAAACATTCAAAAGTAGCAGAGCGGCGGGGAAGTCGGCAACGCGGGCGCCGTCGTTCTCCAGTGGTTCTCCAGAGGGTGACAGGAACGCGTGACAAGAAACGCAGCTCAGGATGACAATGATGTAGCTTAAGCAGGATGAAGAGAGAGGAGCGTACCTCGTGACCGAATCCCGTGCGTTTTTGCGCCACACCCTTGCTACCCTCGCCTATCGCGGAGCGAAAGCGATCCGCGATGCTGGACCGAACTTTGCCGGCTACGGTGCCGCCGAAACTTCGCGCACACCGGCGAAGATTCTCGCCCACATCGGCGACTTGATGGACTGGGCACTGGCCATGTCCGAAGGCCGCCGCGAGTGGGTGGATTCCTTGCCCCTGACGTGGGAC
The DNA here is from genome assembly GCA_963755765.1 of uncultured Acidobacteriaceae bacterium. Lineage (GTDB taxonomy): Bacteria > Acidobacteriota > Terriglobia > Terriglobales > Acidobacteriaceae > Acidiflorens. The sequence continues at coordinate 146,003 of CAVWKZ010000011.1, read as the reverse complement.
AAAGAGTGCGAGCGCTTCTTCACCGCCTTGAAAAAGTTTGACGACTACCTGGCGTCTGAGAAGCCGCTCGCAGTCTCCGCCGAAAAATTGTTTCAAGGTCCGATCGCCGATGCGCTTACGCACGTCGGCCAAATCGCAATGCTGCGACGGATGGCGGGCGTGCCGATGAAAGGCGAGAATTATTTCGTAGCCGAAATCACGGTGGGAAGGGTCGGCGCGGATCAGACGCCTCCACGCAAACCGTTCGACTAGCATCGATTAGCCGCTAGCCGTTTGCTCCCGTGACTTCTCGCACGGCGCGATAGCCCTGGTCGATTGCCGTATTCGTATATGCATGGCCGTCGGCGTCCGAGTTCGCGATCTTGATTCTGCCAAAGGGCTGCCGGCCGATTACACACGGACGCTCCGACTCCGGGCGATCAAGTGGCTCGAACAATTCGTTGTATTCGTAGGCATATCCGTGAGGCCAACGGTTGACCGTGACCGCCTGGATGTCGTTCGCCGGATCGAATCCCCCGGCTGAGAGCATCCGGCCAAGTTGGTCCCGCACATTGCGTTCAAAGGTTTCAAACTTCGTAGTGACGAGTTCGTACCGACCTGCGCGGTACTGATCCTTGCAATCGAGGCCCGGCTCGCAGGGAGTGCGCAGAAGGTGAAGCAGGCAGGATTCATCCGGCGAACTGGGAAAATGGTAGGCGCCCATGGAGACGGGGAAATCCAAAGTGACGTTCGTGAAGTACGAACCGGGAGAGTAGATCGCGCTGAGACCGAGTTTCTGAAATGCCTTCCAGTTGCGGATTTGTACGTTGGTGTAAACCAGAGGCTGCTTCACGCCATACGCGAGGGCTTCTTTCTGCTTATCTGACATCTCCGGACACAAATAGGGAATCATCATGTTGTAGCAGGCAAGCACGCAGTTCGCGCCGCGGACCCGGCGGGCCTGTCCACCGCGCACGTAGGTCACCTCGACTTCTTTCGCGGTGGTTGGATCTCCGACATGGTCGACTTTTACGGCGGTGCTGTTCAGGCGAATGCGGATAGGAGATGATTCATCGTCGAGGCGAGCGTAGTTCGCGCGGGCGGTGACGATATCCTCCATGGTATGGCCAGGAAGAGTGCCAGGCACGAGGGATCGCACCAGCATTCTGGCGATGGAAGCGTTGCCGTCCGGAAAATGGAAGATGTAGGGCTCGTCCAGTTCAGCGTTCTCCTCGTGATTTTTGGGTAGTGTCATTCCCTTGAAGCCCGGGAATCCTTCGCGGGCGCAATCATGCGCCGAAACAGCATCAATCCCTACGCAATATAGATCATGGGTCGACGTCTGAAACACTTTGACCACATCGGGATGGACCTTGACGTATTGCAGCAGGAAATCTTTGTAGCTGGTCTTGATCAGCTTGGCCTGCTTCTTCTCAGGTGTAAGGTCGGGCATGTAATCGACGTGGGAGTGCTGCAGACGCAGGAGATCCTTGCGAGCGGCTTCCGAGATCGGAATCTGCGAAACGTTCTCCATGGTGAAGTCGAGGCCGAAATAGTGGAGACCTTTCTGGGGCACCAGGCGGTCGGTGCCAAAGGTTTCTTTATTGAAGAACACGGCCTCGGTCAGGTGCATCGAGCTGAACAATTTCTGGTCGTAGTATTTGAAGAAGCGCTTTACATCGATGCCGAGTTCCTTCAAAAGCCCGATCGACACCTTGCTGTAGTTGCCGGGCGCTTCGATGGACTGGGTGCCTCCGTATCCGAGAAGCAATCGGTTTCCTGCCTGAAATTCATTGCGCTTGGCGTGCCCGCCGAAATCGTCGTGATTGTCGAGCAGAAGAATTTTGGCCTGCGGTCCGGCAACCTTGCGGTAGAAGTAGGCTGTGGCCAGGCCGCTGATGCCGGCGCCGACAATGACCAGATCGTAGGACTCAGCGTCATCAATGGGTTCGGGCCACCGCTTGCCGTCGCGCAGTGCGTGCGCAACTTCCCAGGAACCATCGTGAGCGCCGCGCATACCAGTTTTGGCAGGCGGGTAATAGCTCGGGTCTTTCTCCGGAGCGAACGGAGATTGCGGGATTCCGAAGGCGTTCAGCCAAGTTGAGTTCCTTGCAATTAGAGAGGATCCAACGGCAATGCTTACTCCATTCAGGAAATCGCGACGGGTAATCTCGCGCCCCATTCCTAATTCACGATCATGATCCCTCTCGCTCATTTATTTTGCTCCCCTGGGTTCGGTAGTGCTGGATTTATGCTCCCACTTGCCGCCAGCCATTGTGCACTGAACCCGCGACGGATGTCGATGCTCCAGAGCAACCTTCGTGGTTGCGTTCCCGTGCCAGGAACAGTAGAGGACGGCGTCGTCCTTGGTCCAAAGGCCAGGGCTGAGTAAAATAGCGGCAAGCGACCTTTTGAAGGCGCGCAGGAGACTGAATGGCTTCCGGTGAAACGGCAACCGCTGAGACGAGCACAATTCCGCAGCTTCCGAACCACAAAGTCAAACTCAAAAAGCCGGGCCAGCGTGCCTGCAATGAAAAAAACGAAAAGGGAAAATTCTGCGGCGGCCATCTGAAACGCTGGTTCTACGCCTCCGACGTGCTCGAGCAGGAGTGCGGCTGTGTGGAGAAATCCTGGGGAGCGGACGCCGAAGTTTATCGCTGCGAATTTTGCCAGACGCTCTACCTGCCCAATCCCGAAGATCCGCGCGGGATGAACGTTGCCGGGAAAGGCCAGTTTTCGGTATTCGGGCTGACGGTTCCGCCCAAGGAAGAAAAGCCCAAGTGAGAGCTGAGGTGTTAGGTCTCAGGTTTTAGGTCTTAGCAAAACTTCCCGTGAATATTTCCGACCTTATCTACGACTGGAATCTTCCGCACCAGAAATCGCTGCGTCTGCCGGGACCGGTGCGCCTGACTGATGAAACGCTGCGCGACGGGCTGCAATCGCCTTCCGTCCGCGATCCTTCGATTGAGCAGAAGATCGAAATTCTCCATCTGATGGAGGCGCTCGGGATTAACACGCTCGACCTCGGACTTCCCGGAGCGGGTCCACGTGCGGTCGAACACGTCACCGCGCTGGCTCGCGAAATCGTCTCCCACAAAATGAAGATTACGGCGTACTGCGCCGCGCGTACGCACGAGAACGATATTCGACCCATCGCTGAGATCGTCCAGAAAACCGGACTGCCCATCGAGGCCGCAACTTTTATTGGATCGAGTCCTATCCGCCGCTACACCGAGAGCTGGGACGGCGACTTCCTGCTTCAAACCACGGAAAAGGCCGTTAAGTATGCGGTCTCGCTCGGCCTCGACGTCATGTACGTCACCGAAGACACGACGCGTTGCGATCCGGCGACGGTCAAGCAGTTAAACTCGGCCGCCATCAACTGCGGAGCTCACGCTCTGGTCGTCTGTGACACCGCTGGACACGCCACGCCAGCGGGCGCGGGCGCGCTGGTCAAGTTTATTCTCGAAGAAGTAGTCAAACCTTCTGGTGAGAAAATTCGCGTCGAGTGGCACGGCCACTGCGATCGGGGATTGGCGATCGCCAATTCGATGGCAGCTTTGGTGGCGGGAGCGGATTGCATTCATGCGACGGCGCTAGGCATAGGAGAGCGTGTCGGCAACACGCAGATGGATCAGATGCTGGTCAACCTCAAGCTCATGGGCATCGCCCCGTGGGATCGGCAGGACCTGACCAAACTCAAGCAATACTGCGAGGCCGTTTCCGTCGCGACCGGTGTTCCGATTCCGGCGAACTATCCCGTGGTTGGAGAAGATGCATTCCGCACCGCAACCGGCGTTCACGCCGCTGCCGTCATCAAAGCGTACAAGAAAAAAGATATTGAACTCGCGAACGCCGTGTATTCCGGAGTGCCGTCGCACTACTTCGGACTCGAACAGGTCATCGATATCGGCCCGATGAGCGGGAAGTCAAATGTTCTTTTCTGGCTGGAGCGGCGTGGCTTCCCAGTGAACGACGAGGTGGTTGAGCGCATCTACAAGTGCGCCAAGTCTAGCGACCACACGCTTAGCGAGGCCGAGATTATGGAGTGCGTGCAGGGGGCGTGAGTGCTGTGGGGATTCTTCACCAATTGTCGTCCCGATTGCTGGACAATGGGCAGTGAATCATGCGGGTAACCATCTTTACGATCTTTGCAGTAGTCATCACCACCGCGGCAGCGGGTGGGCAACAATGTCCTCAAACCAGCACGACAGGGCCCAGTAGAGCCTCGGAAGTCCAGAAGTTGGAAGGCTCGCTCGTCTTTCACGATGCCATCCGAAAGTGGTACGAGTTGAAGCTGGACACACCGCAATGTGGGCAAGCTTCGATTGAACTGGTACGGACTACTCTCGACGATTGGAGACCTCTGGAGGTCCTGAGAGGCTGCCGTGTCAGGTCGAGCGGCACCATCGGTTTCTCCACTACCGGATACTACTCGCTGGAGATGTACCAGGACGTGGTAGAGATCGAGTCGGTCGGCGCGTGCGAAGAGCAGTTGCCGTTCCCTGATTACGCAGACGCAAAACCCGACGAATCGATTCGCCAGTATCGGGTCGACATGCATGTTAACTATGGGCCTGAAGACCATCCGATCGTCTTTCGTGTGTCAAGCGGAGGTAAGGAATTGCGGCCGTGGCAGGCTTACGCGAGTTACACGCTAACGGGAGGTTTTGTTCTTTACGGGCAATGCGGCGAGGGCTTTGTCGTGGATAAGGTCTTTGGAACTTCACAGGCGAAGCCGTCGCACTTGGAGGAGCCGCGAACGCCGGATGACATGGCGGTGTTTGATCCTGAGAGTGCGGCCGCGTCCGGTATAAAGAACCTGCATCTCGGATACACGTGCGTGCGCATGCCGTAACTGCTGCAATCAGATGATAGTGCTGGTGAGCGGGATCGGCTAGACGGAGTCTCCTCCGCTTACGGCGACCCTCATTGCGGTTCCCGCGCCAGGTCGGGACTGGCGACTGGCTCTCCCTCTAACTCCTTGTGCCGGGCGGCACGCTGCTCATTCAGCATCTTCGTCGCCACCGCGAGTTCCTCGCGGCCTTCTTTCTCCCGTCCCATGTGCAGCAGAACTTGTCCGCGAAGATACCGGGCGCTGGCATTGTCTTTTTCGAGGCGAATGATTTCGTTCAGTTGTGCCAGCGCCGCGGGATATTCTTTCTTTTGTTCTTCAATCTTGGCCAGCCCCATGCGTGATTCCACCAGTTGCGGATCGAGCTTCACCGCGCGGCCAAAATCCTTAGCAGCTTCCGCTTCGTTTTGCAGCGTAGCTTCGACTTTCCCCAACTGCTCGTAAGTGAAGGCGGCGTCGGGCTCCTGTGCGAGGTCTTTCTGAAATTCCACCCGGGCGCGCTCATAGTCCTGCTTGCGGACGTAAGTCATGCCCAGGTAATAGTGCACCAGCGGGAGCTTCGGATCGGCTTGGGCCGCCGCTTCGAGCTCGCGCACGGCATCATCGTACTCTCCGCGATTCAGATGCGACTTGCCGATGATCATGCGAAATTCTGGCGCGCCCTGCCCGATCTCGGACATACGCGCGTAAGCTTTCTCTTCGAGTGCCGTATTTTTCGAAAGCTCAGCAGCTCGACCCAGCACATACAGATAGTTGAGCTGGTCTGCGGCCGATACCTGCTCCCACAGCGGTTCCAGCGTGGTGACGGTGTCTGCCCAGCGGTCGTCAAAAAAATAGCAAAAGCCTAGAAGGTATTTCGCCTGGTAAGACCCGGGTGTTTGGCGCACCACCGACTCGAAGGGTTCGATCGCCGCCCGGAAGTTCTTCTGGCGGTAGTAAACCAAGCCGATGTTCAGCCGGATCCCCGCCACGTCCGGCGCAAGTTTTTCGGCCTGGCGCAGCATGGCCAGAGCCTCGGGCCACTGCTTGCGACGCATATCGATCACGCCGAGATTGGCGTACGCTCCCGCCACTCCGGGGTTGATCGCGATCACCTGGCGGAATGCGCGCTCGGCTTCTTCCAGTTTGCCCGCGTGCAGGGCGGCTTCTCCGGCCTGAAATATCACCTGCGGATCGGGCGGCGGTGCTGGCGGCATACTTGGTGCGCCCTCGGCATCGCAAACGAAAATTAATAACAGGACAGTCAGGAGCAGGCGGAAACTTGACACTCGATTCATCGTCCTGTAGTGTCCGCCAGCAAGAGGGCTGAATTCAAGGATGTCATTTCAAGGAGTTCATGGAATCTTCTGATTCGAAGCCTACGCGAAAACCTGCGGCGGCGAAATCCCGCCGCGCATCAACCTCGGAGTCCTCAGGCAAGCGGTCGCGGGGTGGGGCGGTCACCATCCGCGATGTCGCCGAGCGCAGCGGATTTTCTTCGGCCACCGTTTCGATCGTCCTGAACAACGCGCCCCTGGCACGCTACATTCCTGACAGCACGAAAGAACGCATCCAGCGCGCAGCTACGCGGCTCGGGTACCGTCCCAATCTGTTTGCGCGCTCGCTGCGGGGACGGCGCAGCCATACGGTCGGCGTCATGGTTTTCGACATGACCGACCCTTACTGCACGCTGGTCTTGCGCGGCATCGAGAACACTCTCTACCAGTCCTCGTTTCTCCCGATTCTGACCGACTGCCACAACGAGCGCAGCCGTTTCGAGCGCTATTTGGAAATGCTGCTGGACCGCCGCATCGAAGGACTGGTCGTTCTGGCCAATTGGCTGTTCGTTGACATCAATGTGCTCGCCGAAATCGAGAAGAACAACATTCCCACCGCGATTGTGGGACGCGAATTGAAAAATGACAGTATCAGTTCCGTGATCGTTGACAATTATTTAGGCACCCGCGCCGCTCTAGAACACTTGCATTCGCTCGGCCATCGCAAGATCGCCTTTATCCGCGGGCCGCGCCAACTGTCGGACACTGAGCCTCGCTGGCGCGGCGTGCGGACGCTGGCTCGCGAGCACGGTCTCGAACTCGACTCGCGGCTGATTGTCGATCTGCCAGAATCCGGGGATCCGTTTTCAAGTTTTGAACAAGGGTACAAGTTAACCGAAGAGTTGCTACACCGCCGTCGCCCCTTCAGCGCGCTGATGGCGTTTGACGACATGACTGCGTTCGGAGCGATCCGCGCGCTTGCCAAAGCGGGGATCCGCGTTCCTGACCAGTGTTCGGTAGTGGGCTTTGACGATGTCGCGCCCGCCGCCATCTATTCTCCTGCGCTGACTACTGTGCGCCAGCCCATGGAAGCGATGGGAACGGCCGCGGCTACGATTGTGCTCGAAGCCATCAATGCCAGCGCGACTCTCGAAAAGAAACCAATCCGCGCCACTCACCGCAGAATCGTTCCCGAGCTCATCGTGCGCGATTCCACCCGCAGCGTAAAGTAGCGTCTTGAGGCGGATGCGTGCGTTTTCTCTTGACAGGCAGAGACCCTCTCAAGCAGTATTGACACGTTTTAATACAGGCATTTTAGCGCTTTTGGGATGAGTGCCGAGGGTGCCTCGAAAATGCACCGTGTCGAATCGGCGAGGGAGTCAGCTATGAAAATCCGTCTGGTTTGTGGAATTGTGGTGCTGCTCGGAATGTTCCTGGCAGCGAGCCTTCAGGCCCAGGACACCGCCTCGTTGACGGGAACGGTCCGCGATTCCAGCGGAGCTGTTGTGGCTGGAGCGCAGGTCGCGGTCATCAATGCGGAGCACGGCATCAACCGAACTACCCGCACCAATTCTAATGGCGAATACTCAGTCCCCGCGCTGCTGGCCCCCGCCGAGTATGACATCACGGTCGAGGCGCAAGGTTTCAAGAAATACGAGGCAAAAGGAGTGATCCTGCGTGTCGCGGAGAAGACTCGCGTGGATGTGTCTCTCCAGGTCGGCGCCGCGAGCGCCGAAGTGGTGGTTCTGGGCGCCAGTGTTGCCCGGGTCGAGACTGAATCTTCGGATTTGGGCAGCACAGTTACGGGAAAGGAAATTAGTCAGCTCGAGTTGAACGGCCGCGACGTGAAACAGTTAATAACTCTCGTCCCGGGAGTCAGTAATCAAACCGGGCAGGACGAAGGCGCCGTCGGCGTCACCGCCAACACTTCTTACAGCGTCAACGGCGGCAGAACGGAATACAACAACTGGGAAGTAGATGGTGGCGATATTATGGACAACGGTAGCAACAACACGCTCAACATAACCCCGAGTGTGGATGCTATCGCCGAATTCAAGGTCCTCACGTCGAATTTCGGAGCCCAGTACGGACGCAATGGCTCTGGTACGGTAGAAATCGAGACAAAATCCGGCACCGCCGCGTTTCACGGCGATGTCTACGAATTCGTGCGCAACGATGATTTTAATGCCACTCCATTTGGCCTCACTGCGCCCCCTGAATATAAGAAGAATGACTTCGGCTTCACGATCGGCGGCCCAGTCTACATTCCGAAGTTGTACAACACCAACAAGCAGAAAACGTTTTTCTTCGTCTCGGAAGAATGGCGGCGCGATCTCGTTCCCGCCTCGGGCTTTTTTGGCACTACACTGGTTCCGACCGTGGCGAATCGTACCGGCGACTTTTCCGACCAGTGTTCCGTAGTAGGCAATCCCGAATGCCCGGTGGTTCCCGCACTAATTAATAACGCCCCAGCGTCGACGTATGGCCTGGTGGCGGGCGGCGCATTTCCGAATAGCAACCTGGCGCCTTATATGAACACCGGGGTCGCTTCCGCATTGAGCGCCCTGATTCCGCAGCCAAACCAATCTTCAGGTAATCTGGGCAGCACGCTCGACCAGTGGTTTGCGACGCCCACGCTTCCAACCAACACACAGGAAGATCTGTTCCGTATCGATCACAACGTTACAGACAAAATCCGCGCCAGCTTCCGCTACATCCACGATTCCTGGACCCAGGCATATCCCGTGCCCCTGTGGACCAACGGCACCAGTTTTCCTACCGTGCAGACGGCGCTCTCGGTTCCCGGAGTGAGCATGGTTGCGCATCTCACGGCGACCGCCTCGCCCACGCTGCTCAATGAATTTGTTGCCAGTTACACCACTGACCACATCAGTACCCAACTGGTCGGGCCCTGGCAGCGTCCATCGGGCTTTCCGCCGATTGGACTTTACGACAACGGGTTTGGAGGCAAAGTCCCGGGCATTCTGGTGACGGATGGTCAGTACTCATTTGCGGAGGATCCGGGCTATGTCCCCAACGGCCCGCTGAACTCCAATCCGACCGTCACCCTTCGCGATAATCTGACCAAAGTCATCGGTACTCACAATTTGCAGTTTGGCATTTATTTCGTCGACGCGCACAAGAACGAAATCCCGCAGCCCACTTATGGCGTAAATGGTCAGTTAGGCTTTTCTAACTCTGGCAATCTCAATTCCACTGGCAACGCATATGCCGATCTTCTTCTGGGCAACACCGGGACCTACACTCAGGAAGAAAGCGCTCTCAAAATGCACGAGCAATACCACATCTTTGAGCCTTACGTGCAGGATGACTGGCACGTCACGAAGAGCCTCACGCTCAACATAGGCATGCGTTTTAGCGCATTCGGCCGGTATAGCGAAAAGAATAACCTGGCGTGGAATTTCGACCCCAACCATTACGTTGCCGGCGCAAGCGGCGTCGATCCGTCTACGGGCTTAGTGACCGGAACCATCGCCAACCCCCAATTCAACGGGTGGGTGGACTGCGGCGTTACAGCCGGCGTACCGGCGGGCTGCATGACCAATCATTGGTTCAATCCTGCGCCGCGTATCGGTTTTGCATGGGATCCACGCGGCGACGGCAAGATGGCCATTCGCGGCGGCTATGGAATTTTCTTCGAGCACACTAACGGCAACGAGGGCAATACGGAATCGCTTGAGCAGTACAACATCAATACCCAGACTACCGGCGTCGGTCCGGTCTCCGGATACGGCAACATCAATTCCGGCTTGCTGGGCGGGGGCACGACGCCCCTGACTTTCGTTTCGATTCCTAACAAAGCCATCTGGCCCTACGTGCAACAGTGGCACCTCGACATCCAACGAGATCTTGGGCGCCGAACGATAGCGATCTTGGCATACGTCGGGAGCGCCGGCGTGCACCTCACCCGATCTTATGAATACAACCAGATTCAGCCCGTTGCCCCCAGTGTGAATCCTTATCATCCCGGACAGGCAATTACAGTCGATGACTGTAACTCCGTTACCATCGATCCAACCACCGGACTAGCAACGGGCACTGCTAACTCCGATACTGGTAGCCCTGTCACGACTACTGGTAGCTGGGCCAACAATCTGGCAGTCGCGTGTGGAGCTTCCATAAGCGCCGGTCCTACCGCCAATCTGTACCGCCCTTTTCTCGGCATCGGAGACATCGAGCGGAAGGACCAGACGGGATCTTCAAACTACAACGCTTTCCAGGCTTCGGTGCGGCACGAGATCGGCGGATTGCAACTGAATGCTTCCTACACCTGGAGTCATTCGATTGATGACTCTTCCGATTACAATGACACTGGATTTGTAAACTCCTACAATTTGAACGCCTATCGAGCCAACTCCGACTTTGACCAACGGCACATCATCAACATCGCTTACGTCTACGACATACCGCTCCTCAAAGGCGGCAAGCTGACCGACAAGCTCCTTGGGGGCTGGCAATGGTCCGGTATCACCACCATCCAGAGCGGATCGCCGTTCAGTGTTTACAATTTGAGTAATTCTAATCCAAACTCGGGGGTTCTCGCGCCCGTAGACAATGCAGGGGTGGGCAACGACTTCGCAACTGGAGGTTCTTACCCTGATTTGATCGGCAACCCCAAGACAGGTGTGCAAAACACTCCTCAAGGCGGCTTTGGGCCTGTTCTTTACAACGCCGCCGCGTTCGCGGCTCCTCAGGGGCTGACATTTGGTGATGCCGGGAGGAACATTTTGACCAATCCATGGCGGACAAATTTCGACATGGGCCTCCTCAAGCATTTTGCCGTTACTGAGAGCAAGTATTTCGAATTTCGCGCGGAGGCATTCAACATATTCAACCATACCGAATATTCCTGGCTGGGAGGCGACGCGGGATCTGCGGCTGACAATGCCAACGGCGCAAAAACCTCGGCAAACCAGATTACCTGCTATGGCGGGGCAAATAACTCCGCGGGTGATTCCAGTTGCGTTACGTCGGGTGCAACCACAGCTTTGCTTCGTGCCAACTCGGCGCACAACGCGCGCATCCTGCAGTTCGCGGCGAAGTTTATCTTCTAACAGGACAGCGACCGGCAGGAACTAACCTGCGCGATCTTAATCGGCTACCACGGCCTGTTTCCTCTCATGGGTCAGTACGGTCAGGCCTTTCTCCAGATCGGCGATCAAGTCCTCGACGTGTTCAACGCCGACGGACAGGCGGATCATCTGGTCGGTCACGCCCATCTTTTTCCGCAATTCCGGAGCGATCATGGCGTGCGAGGTCAGCACCGGGATGGTCACCAGCGAATCCACTCCGCCGAGACTGGGCGCCAGGGTAAATAGATTCAACGCCTCGGCCACGCGGCAGGCGTCGGCACCGCTGCCTTTCACCTCGAAGCTCAAAACGCCGCCCGCGCCCGCCATTTGCTTCTTCGCGATCGCGAAGTCCGGATGATCTTTCAGCATCGGATAGTGCACCCGCGCCACCTGTGGATGGCGGCTCAGGAACTCGGCAATCCGCAGTGCGCTTTCGTTTTGGCGCTCGACTCGGACAGCCAGCGTCTTGATGCCGCGCAGCAGCAAAAACGCGGCGTGCGGATCCATACAGCAGCCAAGCGTAGTGCGCGTCTGATGGATTTGCTCGATCAAATCGTGTCGTCCGACCGCGATGCCGCAGATCAGGTCGGCGTGTCCGCCAAAATATTTTGTGCCGGAATGCAGCACCAAATCGATGCCCCACTCTGCGGGACGGCAGTTGATGGGTGTGGCGAAAGTCGAGTCAATAGTTGAGATCAGACCGTGCTTGCGCGCCAGCGTCGCAATCTTCTCCAGATCAACGACCCGCACGTTTGGATTGGTTGGTGACTCGATGTGAAGGATCTTTGTATTAGGCCGGATCGCACGCTCGTGCTGCTCGATGTCATTGGTGTCAACAAATGTCGTTTCAATCCCCAGTTTCGGCAGCCAGTGCGAAAGAAACTTGATCACGCCGCCATAAATATCGCGCTGCGCCACGATGTGGTCGCCCGCCTTGACCAGCGAAAGAATCGAAGTCGTAATTGCGGCCATGCCCGAAGAGAACAGCAGCGCCGCATCCGTGCCTTCCAGTTCGGCGATGGAGCTTTCTGCGACGGTGTGCGTCGGATTGCCGTAACGCGTGTAGAAGCGGTCGGTGGGAGTGGCGCGGACCTGCTCCTGCATGTCTGTGACCTCGAACGTCGAGGTCTGATAAATCGGCGTGGAGAGCGGACCGTTCTTCTTGTGCAGGCTGGTGCCGCCGCGAACGGCTTCGGTTTCCTGACGGAATCGATGTTTCTTCATACCATCCTCAACAACGCTGGAATCTATTAAGATTACCTGCGCCACCCGGTCGCGGCAAGATGCAAGACTTGTGCTGGCGCGGTGGATATCCTTTATTTATTGAGTTGCATTATGAAAAAGAGGAAGCAAGAAACGACGGCGCGAAAACCTCCCGCCCGAAAAACATCCGTCAAGAAAGGCACGAAAACGTCGCGCCCGGCGAACAGAGTCGCCCTCAAGGCCACGGTCCTGAAAGGCGCGTCTCCGAAAGCCGAATTGCGCCACATCCCGTGGAGTTCCGTTGAAGTCGAAGCCCTGAATCCCTTGCTGGGCCGGCACTTCGTTGTCGGGCAAAACGTGATGCTGGCTCGCGTCCTACTCAAAAAAGGATGCATTGTTCCTGAACACAGCCATCACAACGAGCAGGTCACCTATGTTCTCGAAGGCGCGCTGAAGTTCTGGATCGACGGCAAAGAAATTGTGGTGAATTCGGGCGAGGTTCTGACCATTCCTCCCAACATGCCACATCGCGTCGAGGCACTCGCGGATACTGTCGATCTCGATATTTTTCACCCGCCGCGCGCCGACTGGATCAATAAAACTGACGCTTACTTGCGCTAGAGCCATATCAGGAAATGTAAGATTGGGGCCTAGGCGACGCCTATGCTAACATCTCCAGTCGGCAAGTTCAGGAGATACTTCATGCGCCGCCTGGCTGGTTTCGCCCAACTCTTACTGCTTGGTTCTCTCTCATTTTCAAAAGAAGCAGCGGTCGTAACTCACCATGTTTCTGGAGCTCTTCCCGTCGATTCGCCTCGACACGAGCTATCCGCCGAACGTCCGCAGGCACAGCATCGGACGATTGCCCAGCCAAACGCCACCGGTCTTGCGGCCCAGGGGAATACCTGGAAGTTATTAGCCACTTTGCCCGGAATTATTATTCACGACATTTCTTTCCCCACCGCCAAGATTGGTTACGCCGTGGGTGAACTGGGTCAGGTTTGGAAAACGACCGACGGCGGAAATAGCTGGGTGCAACAGGTTTTAAGCGCAGGGGGAAGCGATTACTTCTACGGCGTCGATGCCGTCACTGCGAAGAACGTCATCATCTCAGGCTTCTACGATTCCAGCACGGCCTACGGTGTTTTCCGCTGGACGGAAGATGGCGGTAAAAGCTGGAGCAGCGACATGAGTCCGGGTCCGGAGTGGTTGCAACAAGTCCGCTTCGTTAAGAAACAAAATGGAATCATGATGCCACTTGGTCCCGCCGGCAGCGATCCCGACACGACCGCAGAGTATACGACCGATGGTGGCGCAAGCGTTTCCGATTGGGACAGCGCTGTTGCGAATTCTGAAGGCGGCTGGTTCGCTCCGCAATTCTCTTTCCTCAATAATCTGCACGCTCGCGCGTCGGGGCCCAATTTCTGCACCAGCCTAACCGGCGGCTCTGTGTGGACCTGCGGCCCTTCGATCGATTCCGTCTTCGATGGCCCGGTCTTCTTCCTGAACGATAAAAAAGGTTGGGTTGGCGGCGGTGAGATTTCTCCGAACGTTGAGGGCTGGATGCATGTCTCCACCAACGGCGGCGAGACTTGGAGCGGCCGCACCCTGGACGGACCGTGGCCGATCCGCTCGGTCTTGTTCCTTACCAGCAAGATCGGCTGGGCTGGCGGCGGCAATGTTTATACCGACGTGGGTGGTATGTATTTCTCCACCGATGGCGGCAATACTTGGTCGGTCGATGTCACCACCAACTCCGAGATGGGTTCCTGCTCGCAACATTCGATCGGCGGAGGCCACCACCAGATCTGGTGCGCCGGCTTCAGCTATAACGGAAATTTTTCCAGCGTCATATACAGCACGCAGTATTAGGTGGGTATGCCTGTGCGGCGCGGACACTCTTGTCCGCGAGGGCAGCGTTTGAAAACTCAGGGCCATGTGGATTTGGCCGGGTTGCTTATCGTAGTGCCGTATCATGTTTAGGAGCGAGCGTCTCTAGGCGCTGCCGATAACCCGGATCATTGCCCTTGTCGACCTCTGGACCTATCGAAACCGCTGCCCGCCTGCGCTGCATCGCGTGCGGCGCGACTCCCGAATCCGCCAGCCAGGATTTCCGTTGCACCGCCTGTGGCGACCTGCTCGAATTCTTTTTCCCCGGATGGACCTCCGACGCGCCTGATCCGGCGGCGCTGAAGTCGCTCTGGCTCAACCGCCGGATGTCACGCGAACCCCTTGACCAGAGCGGAGTCTGGCGCTTCCGCGAACTTCTTCCGCATATTCCGGCGGAGCATGCCATCACGCTGCGCGAAGGCAACACGCCGCTATATCACCTGCCCCGGTGCGCGCGGGCGACTGGAGTCGAGAATCTCCACGCCAAGCACCAGGGCATGAACCCGACCGCGTCGTTCAAAGACACGGGCATGACGTTCGCAGCGTCGTCGGCGCATCAAGGTAAATTCCAGTGGGTGGCCTGTGCTTCCACCGGCAACACTTCGGCCTCCATGGCCGCATATGCCGCGCGCGGCAACATGCACAGTCTGGTGCTCATCCCGGATGGCAAGATTTCCTGGGGCAAGCTCTCGCAATCGCTCGACTACGGAGCGCTCACCTGCCAGCTCCGCACCGATTTTGACGGATGCGTCCGCATCCTCAACGAGCTCGTCCGAAAGAAGCCGGTGTATCTGCTGAATTCGGTGAATCCTTACCGCATCGAAGGGCAGAAAACGGCCGCGATTGAACTGATGGAGCAACTCGCGTGGGAGGCGCCCGACCACATTATTGTGCCCGGAGGGAACCTGGGGAACAGTTCGGCAATCGGCAAGGCGTTACTAGAGATGCGCGAGCTCAATTTGATCTCGCGCCTGCCGAAGGTGTCCATCATCCAGGCGCAAGGCGCGAATCCGTTCTATCGTTGCGTGCGAGAATTCGGCGGGAAGAAACTCGAACCTATGCTTGCCGAGACGATGGCGACTGCCATCCGCATCGGCAACCCGGCATCGTGGAAGAAAGCACTGCGCGTGCTGCGGGCGACTGGTGGAGAGGTCGAAGAAGTCACCGAAGTCGAGATCGCCATTGCCAAAGCGGAAATCGGCGCCGATGGCATCGGATGCGAGCCTGCATCCGCAGTCACGCTGGCGGGACTCAAGAAACTGCGCCGCAGCGGATTCGTCAAAACGGGCGAGTCCGTTGTCCTGATCCTGACCGGTCATCTGCTCAAGGATCCCGACTTCACGATCAAGTTCCATCGCGGTGATCTTTTTTCAGAAGCACCCGTCGCTGGCATACTCGACGCTGCCGAGGCTGCAAAGGCAAAATATCTTCAGCGCGCCCCGGTTGTGCTCGATGCTAGTCTCGGAGCCGTCATCGGCGCACTCGACGCAGCCGAGAAGGATGCTGAGCTAAACTGATGGCGTATGGCGGGGATTTTGTCCTTAGAGGAAGGTGATGCGCCAAGCAATAGTGCCGATGCTGTTGATGATCGCAGCGTTTGCGCAAAGCGGAGATCAGCAACCGCTTTGGGGGCCAGTTTGTCGCGGAGATGCCGGCGATTCCGCAGAATGCATCGCCCCGCCACGTGTCACGTACTCGCCAGATCCTGAATATGATGACGCGTCTCGCAAGGCAAAAATTGAAGGTACAGTTGTGTTGCGAATCATTGTGACCAGGGACGGGCTGGTGAAAGATCCAAGAATTAAGAGAGGTCTGTGCGAGGCTTTAGATAAGAAAGCTGTAGAGGCCGTTTCGCAATGGAAGTTTACCCCTGCAATGAAAAACGGGAAGCCGGTTTCCCTGTATCTAAACGTCGAGGTCACGTTCAAACTCGCTCATTCGGCCCAAGCATCGTGGAATAGGGATTTGTCCAACGCACCATTCCGCAGAAATTCGTAGCACTCCGCCCCAAACTCGTGTATAAAACACAGTTCGGCGTCCGTGCCGATTCTAAGGCATTCCGCTTAGGCCGGACCGAGCTAAAGCCTTTCATTCCTGTAGTTTCTGGAAATCTGGGCCGCCGAGGACTTTGCTCTGTAACCTATGCCTTCACGTCCTACATCTTTAAATCGCTCCCTGCGACTGGCGCTGCCGGCGACCTCTGCCAACCTGGGCCCCGCGTTTGACGCCGCTGCCCTTGCCCTGGATTTCCATCTCCGCTTGCGCGCCGAGCGCGCGCCTGACTTCTTCGTCACCGCCGAAGGCCGCGACGCGCAGATCTGTGCCCGCATGGAGAACCACCTCATCGTCACCACTTATTGCGAGGTGCTCGAGTCGGAGAATCGAAAGATTGCACCCTTGCGAATCCACATCGAAAACGAAATTCCCATCGGTCGAGGTTGCGGATCGTCGGCTGCCGCCCGGTTGGCTGGTATCGCGCTGGCGGTACATTTCGGACATCTGCGCTGGAAGAATGACCGCATCGTCGGCGAAGCTTCGATGCGCGAGCACCATCCCGACAACGCTTCCGCCTGCTGGATGGGCGCGCTTACGGTGGCGCGCATGGCCAATCAGGTCCAGGCGCAGGTCGTCGAAGTGAAGCCGAAAGGGAAGTGGCCGTTGCTGCTGGCTGTGCCCGATGCCCCTCTTTCGACGGAGCAAGCGCGCCGCGTGCTGCCCTTCCAATACTCGCGCGCCGACGCCGTCACTAACATTCAGAACTCGATGCTGCTGTTCGCGGCGTTCACGCAAGATCGTCAAGACCTGCTGCCTGCGGCGCTCGAAGACCGCATTCACCAGCCCTATCGCGCGCCGCTCTGTCCGCTGCTTCCGGCGCTTAAGGAACTCACCGGAGAGTCCGGCATCCTCGGCGCCGCGCTTAGCGGAGCTGGGCCGTCGGTGCTGGTGTTCCTTGATCCGAAGGTTCCGGCAAAAAGGGCCAAGCAAAGAATCGCTGCCCACCTTACCAAGCGCCGACTTACTGCCGAACTCCTACTCACGCAAATCGCTCTCCACGGCGGACGCGATGGAGTTGATTGGCGCAAGCATCATCCCAGCGCAAGAAAATAGTTTCCTACTGCCGGCTGGCGGGAGGCACGATGCCGTTCATGCGCAGATATTCCACCATTTGTCCGTAGTGGTCGAAACCATGCCAGGAGAAGATCAAAGCTACGCCGAGTCGCGTGGTCTTTGACTTGCCGTCGGAAGTGGGAATCGGTTCCAGGGCGTTGGCATCGGTAATGCTTGCGACTGCCTTGTGGGCGTAGGCGAAGGAATCCTTCAGATACTTGAGAATGTCGGCCTTTGATTTCACGCTATCGGGGCCCTTTCCGTCGTTCGCGTCAACGGGCGATTTTTCGCCGAGAACGTGGGCCCCAATCAGGTAGTTGCTGGCGGCGACATGCTTGACCTGTTCCGCAAAAGTGCGAACGCCTTTGAAGTCGCCGTTTGTCGGCGCGAAGCTATATTTCTCTTCCGGCATCGCTTCAGCGGCGGGAATAAAATCGCCTTCGACGTTCTTGATGCTGCTGTCGAGAACCTGGCTGATGGTTTTCTTTTCGTCGTTAGTTTGCGTTTGCGCCAGCCCAAAACTGCACAGGACCAGCATCGCTCCCAAGATCGCCGTGGCAGTAGCAGTGATCGTCTTCATCTTGCCTCCAAGTAAAGTTAACGCATCAATCTCTCACCACCACGGGCGTAAGGTCCAGTTCACTCGCCGTGATGCGATGCCCGCGCAGGGCGAATACTCCGAGCGCCAGTACTATCGCGGCGACGCCGAGCGCATCCGGGACGCCAATTCTTTTTGCCAGTGCGCCCCACAGCGTCGCTCCGACCGCCATGCCTCCCTGCAACACCAGCAGATAAAATGACAGCGCGCGAGCGCGCACATACGCCGGACACATGGTCTGCGCCGCCACATTCAAACAAGCCAGAATTCCGATCCAGGCCGCGCCCGCTATCAACATCACGGCGCACAACAAAGCAAAAATCTCCGCACGTCCCGCGGCAAACGTCATCCCGGCAAAAATCACGATGGAGGTGCCCACCACCCCATCGACCGACAGTTTCTCCCGCAACCGCGGCAGGGCTAACGCTCCCAAAAGAGCGCCGAGCCCGAAGCAGCCGAGCAGCACGCCATATCCAGTCGCCCCGTAGGGACGCGCGATGATCGGCAGAAGCGCCAGCATGGCCACGGCCGCTACGCTGAAGGTTCCGGTTCGCAGCAGCACCGACTTCGCCAGCCCGCTCTCTCGCACATAGGTGAAACCATCGCAGATTGCGGGCCACACGCGCTGCGTCTTAGCGGGGGGTGCAATCGGGCGCTTCCAGCGATAGAGAAACAAAATCACACCCAGAAAAGAAAATGCGTTCAGCAGGAAAGTGGTGCCGCAACCGACTGCCGCCACAACCACACCGCCGAGTGCGGGGCCTACTGCCCGCGCCACGTTGAATCCCGCCGAGTTGAGAGACACCGCCGAAGCATGTTGCTTTGCTGGAACCAGCTCCGGTGTAATTGCCTGCCACGCCGGATCATTCATCACCGCTCCGAGGCCAAGCAGAAACGTAAACAGCAGCAATACCCAGGGCCCGACGCAACTGCTCAGCGTCATGATGCCGAGGGTTCCGGAAGCCAGCACCATCCATCCCTGTGTCAGCAATAGAAAGCGCCGCCGGTCGACCATATCCGCAAGCGCGCCAGCCGGTAGGATGACGAGGAACACGGGCAGTGCTCCGGCGGCTTGCACCAATCCGATCATCAGCGGATTCATGGTCATCTGTGTCATCAGCCAGCCGGCGCCGACGTTCTGCATCCACGTGCCGGTATAGGAGATGACCGAAGCAATCCAGAGTGATCGAAACAGTGGCTCGCCCAGCGGCGCCCAGGCCGAAACCGAATGCTTCCCTGCGATCGACTCCACCGGCATTTTGATCATTTCCGCCATGAATAGTGCACCACGAATAGCGAACGACTAACGACTAACGACCAGCGACTAACGACGGACCCGCAAACGGCCACTCCCGCCGGCGCCACGA
The DNA here is from genome assembly GCA_963755765.1 of uncultured Acidobacteriaceae bacterium. Classification (GTDB taxonomy): domain Bacteria; phylum Acidobacteriota; class Terriglobia; order Terriglobales; family Acidobacteriaceae; genus Acidiflorens. Next base: position 126,654 of record CAVWKZ010000011.1, on the reverse strand, counting down.
GCGCAAACAATAAACAATAACGCCTACCACCAGAATCACCGCTGCGTAGCGTATTTCCCGCAAGAAGTCCGTGCGTGAAACTAAGATAAAAACAAAACTCCCCGCCGCGACCAGGGCCGGCACGGGATAAAGCCACATCCGAAACGGACGATTCATCTCGGGGCGCCGGATGCGCAGCACAATCACGCCGATGCTCTGCACCAGGAATTGCAGGATGATACGAATCACCACTAGCGCAGCAATCAAATCCGCCAGCCGTAGAAAACAGAACAAAGCCGCCACGCCTGCCAGCGCCAGCAAAGAAACATAAGGAAAGTGATACACGGGATGCACCCGGGCAAACGCCCGAAAATAATTTCCATCAACCGCTGCCGCGTAGGGCACGCGTGAATACCCCAGCGTCAGCGAGAACACCGAAGCAAAGGCCGTCCACATCACCAGAGCCGACACTACGGATGCCGCCCCATGCCCGTAGGCTTTCTGCATGAAGGTTGAAACCACATACAGCTTGCTGTTCGACGCTCCCGATTGCGTCAGCTCCCGCCAGGGCACCACGCCGAGAATGCTGATGTTCATCACTACATATAGACAGGCCACCGCCAGAATGGATAGCAACAACGCTCGCGGAATATTCTTGCCCGGATTCTTGATTTCATCCCCGAGAAAACACACGTTGTAATAACCCCAATAGTCATAAGCGGCTATCAACATCACTCCGCCCAGTCCATGAAAGAAGTGCGGCGAAAACGAAAACGCACCCGGGGGAAAATCAAACGCCTGCCGCGCATTGAAATGAGTGAGTCCGGCGAAGATGATCCATCCAATGGTCCCCATCACGCCGATCCAAAGCAGTGTCGAAAGTCTGGAGATGGCAGTGATTCGCCGGTAAAGCAGAAACGCCGTGAACAGGCAGACTCCAATGGCAAGCAAAGTCGCGGGCATTGCCACCCATGTCACTTGCAAGAGGCCCAACATGGGAACATCCAGGCTCAACGTGCGTGCTGCCCAAATCCGTTCCAGTCCTGGCCAGAAGAAAGACGCATATTGTGAAAGCCCGACCGCTCCGGAAGCAATCGAGAGCGGCGCGCTGAACGACAGCTGCCAGATAAAGAGGAAGGAAACAGCGCGCCCCAACTTTTCTGGACCGTAAATCTCTTTCAGATAGCGGTAAGACCCACCCGACCCTGGCATAGCCGCGCCCAATTCCGCCCACACTAGACCATCGCAGACCGCGAGCACCGCACCCAGTACCCATCCCAACATCGCTTGCGGGCCGCCCATCACGGTCACAATCAGCGGAATCGTAATGAACGGTCCCACGCCGATCATGTCAATCATGTTCAGCGCAGTAGCCGAGCCGAGGCCGATGCCGCGGACGAGTTGCGGCTTGGTGGCGGATTCGGCTTCGAGTGGGATTGTCATGAAATAGGTCGCTGATCGCTGGTCGTTGGCGATCAAATCTTTTCAGAATTAACGCGATCCGTCGTTCGCAACCGCTCCGCGAGCGACTAACGACTAACGACCATCGACCGAAAGCTAACGACTTCCGATCAAATTCACAAACAGCCGAACTGCCCCTGGCACGCCCGCCGGCAGTTGCCGGAAAAACGCATATCCTGTGTAGATATACGTGCCCTTGCCGTAGTGCGCGACCAGCAGTCCGCCCTTCTGCTCGCCCTCGCCCGGATCATGCGATTCGAGCAACGGCGTAAAGTTGCCGTCCCACTGGGTCATGAAATAGAGCCCGCGCTCCTGTACCCATCCCTCGAAATCTTTCTGAGTAATTTCGTTGGGAAAATGAAAAATCGGGTTGCCCGGATCGAGTATCGTAATTGGCGCCTCTTCCACCGAAACCCGTGCCCGTCCGAGCGTTGCCGGATAAGGCGTGAACTTCCCGGAATTAAAATCGATCGGAACCCCGAATGAACCCAGCGTGTTGTATTGCACCACCAAGCGTCCACCCTTGTCGACGAAATCGAGCAGCCGCTTGTTGTTGTCAATCACGCTTTTCTGGGTATCATAGGCGCGGATGCCGAGCACGATTGTCTGGTACTGGTTCAGGTCCTCGCTTGCCAACTTGTCGGGCGGAATCATCGTGACATTCATCCCGATCTGCTCGAGAACCGTTGGAATGTCATCGCCCGCGCCCATGATGTAGCCGACCTTCAGATCCTTCGGGACCTTTACGTCGACGACGCTGACGAGCTGAACGGCGGGCTGATAATAATAGAACGTTCCAAGATCCTCGCGGGTAACGACTGAGTATCCTTCGCCGTAGCTTTTCTTGACGCTCGTTAGTTCCGCACGGATATGAGTTTGACTCTCCTTCAGTTCCGACGGAAACACCTGGAATGGTGCGTCCTTAGACCCATCTCTTGGAATCTCGATGGACTCGCGCACCGGTTCTGCACGCCAGCCGCTGGGGACTTGAAGGGATATCACGGCTTGTGAAGCGCTGGCCTGATCTCGAGCTGTGCTTTTCAGGCTGGTGCTGCCGCGCAAGCTGGTCGGAATCACATTGCTCGATGGCGACACTGCGATCGAAAATTCTGGACCAATGGCCAGCGGCTGCTCTCCTGCGCTCCCGTCCGGCCACTTGAATCGCACCATGACCGGAACGTCGATGGCGCCAGCGAGTCCCTGGTATTGGTATTCCATGCGCACGTGGAACGGTGGCGGAGGGAAGGGAAGCGTCTGATATTGCGGTTCGTCGATCGTGTTCAGCGCGTCTCGCTGCGGATCGTGCCTGTGCCAGTATGGCCGTGTATATCCCACTTTCTCGCACGGCGTCATACGGAAATCGAACCAAGCTGTCGACGGTTTGTCGGCCGATTTGGCTCCTTCTGCGATTCGCTGGCAACCCGGCGCGTCTAAGATTAGCTTTGCCGAGATGGCCTTTCCGCCGCTGGCAATTCCCAACGACTTCACAGCGACACTTTCTCCGGGAACGGACATCGTAGCCGATTCTGGAGAAGACGCGGGTGGGGCATCGAGAGTTGCTGTCAACTCGACTCCCAAGGCTATGTTTGCCGCGCGCTGGAACTGGTCGCGCTTCGTTTCGAGTTCAGTCGCCATCCACTGCTTCGTGTTTTCTGGCAGCGACGATTGCTGGACTTCCTTTTGCAGATCGTCAGCCTCTTTTCGGCCGCTCAATAACGCTGTGATGCCCGCTGCCGAGCCGACGTCTGCAGTTTTCTCCGCCGCAGAAACTCTTTGCTGGATCTCGGCAAGCGAGGCCCGCAACCATGGCACCTTCGTCTCTTCGTCACCCAGCCGCGACGCCAACCCCGGCAGCGTCGTGTCAATTCCATCGAAGAAATCCTGTTCGTGCCCGTCCTTGTCTTTTGGCGACTCCACCACTGAATCCACCAGCTTGTAATAGGCAAACCGGTCGCCCTTGGGAACCGATACGCCCGCCAGCCCCTGTGATTCCTGATGGCGCAAGCCCTCTATGGCAAACTGCACATACGACATCCCCAGCAACGGGTCTTGTTGCCCGGTGTTTAGCTTGACGGTGTAATTGGCTGCGTCGCAGGTCGAAGCGCCGAAGCCGCATACATTTCCGATGTACAGCTTCTTCGGCTGCCAGGGCTGCAAGCCTTCTTTGATCTGTTCAGGAAAACGATTAGGGTCGGCTGCTGCGCGAAATGCTTCTTTCGTTAGGACCGCCGAAGCCTGGTGGTGCCCGTGCCCGTCGCGGTCGGTTCCCGAGAAGCGTGCAATCAGTACATCGGGACGAAACGTGCGGACCACGCGCACGATATCAGCGAGCGCGATGTCATGTCCTTGCCATTTCTGAAACGTTTCTTCTGGAGTTTTGGAATATCCGAAGTCCGCGACTCGAGAGAACCGTTGTTCCACTCCGTAATAGCGATCAGCTGCCAGCACCTCCAGAGTCCGCACCACACCCAGCACATCGAACAGATTGCTGCCCAGCTTATTCTGTCCACCTTCGCCGCGATTCAATGTCATCAGCAGGGTTGAAACGCCTTTGCCGCGCGCCTCCAGCGTCAACATGCCGCCGTCTTCGTCATCGGGATGGGCATCCACTTGCATCAGCCGCCCCGTCGTTTGCAATCGCCGCAACATCAGCTTCAGCCCCGCTGTGCCAGTGTCCTGAGGGAGGGGCTCATAGTAACCATCTACGACATGATTGGCGCTGTGATCGGCGTCGGGATTTCCCACCGTCTGCGACTGGGCGAGTAACGCGGTCGCGGCTAACGGGGCCAGCAGCATCGTTACCTGCCGCTTGCGCAGACATCGGCCGCCGAATTTTCTTAGTGTTGCAAACATGACCATCTGATGGATTTTCCTCGAGGAAAGGATCAAATATATTACCTATCGATGTCGCCACGGGATGACCCCGCGAGCGAATTGTCGTCGCTCAGCTTTTAGTGACCCATGCCCTGCGCCGCCTCGAACTTGTGCTGGCATTCAGCGGCGGCTTGCACAATCTGGCGGAACTCCGGATCTCCGCGCACGCCCGCCAGCAGCGGATCGGACTCCAATGCCTCGCGTGCGCAATAATTCCCGGCGACGGCTTGGCTCAAAAACGCGAATGCAATCTCTTTTTCGCCGCAAGCGGCCAGAATCGTGCCCTGGTGATACTTCATCTCAGGATTCTGTTTGGCCAATAATTCGTTTTCTGCCTGCACCGCTAGCGGGTGGATATCCGTTGCCGGCGCCTTGGCCAGGCAGGCCTCGACCAATCCCCGCATCCACATGGGATTGTCCGTCATCTGGGGCGCGGCTTGCTGCGCTTCCGCCGTCTTATCCTGCCGCATCAGCACGGATACTCGCACCGCATTCGACCACTCCGACCCCTCATCCTGTTCAAGAAATTTCATGGCGCGCGCCGTCTTTCCGGCCTCCGCAAAGGCAAGCGCGCACGTCCGCCAATTAAAGTTCGCGTCGATTGCCAGGGCTTTGTCGCACTCGCTCTGAGCCTCATCCAACTTCCCGGCATAGCGCAGCACATACGCCAGAGAAAAATGTGCAAACGCGCTGTCGGGACGCTTCTGCACCAGCACCCGTGCGTCGTCATAAGCCCGGTCGAGGTTTCCGCCCTCAGCTTCACTGGCCGCCAGCAGCCCCGCCGCGCTGACCCGTCCCGGTTCCAGCGCTAGGGCCTGCTTGTACGCTGCATTCGAACGCTGATATCCCGCCTCGCCACCGTCCGAGTAAATTGCATCGAAGTAATACCGGCGTCCCAGCACTTCCCATGCTGGCGCGTAACTCGGATCGAGGCTTACCACCTTCTCCAGGGTCGCAATCGCATCCTTGTTGGATTTGGCCTCGTGCGGGACGGACAGCGTTTTCAAATATGCCTCATAGGCATCGCGGTTCGCCGGAGTGCTGCCCGTCTCCACCGGGCTGCCCGTGATCCCCAAAGTCGGCACGAGTTCCTGGCGGACTTTTTTTGCCATCTGGTTCCGCAGGGCGAGCAAATTATCTGCCGGTGCGGTCAGTGCGCCCGTCCAGATCAGCCGATTGTCTTTTACCTCGATCGCCTCGAGCGTGACCTGCACCGTTTGGTCGTGACGCAGAAAGCGCCCTACCACCACAGTCCCCACGCCCAGTTCGCGTCCCGCTTTCGCTGGATCCACTCCCGCGGCATATTTTTGTGTTGACGCCGACGGCCGGACTTCCAGCGAATGCGCGTAAGTCAATGCGTTCGCAATCTCGTCTGCCAGTGCATAACCCAGGAACTGGCTCTCCGCGTCATTATTAATGTTCTGCAGCGGCAGCACCGCGATGGTTCGGTCGTCCGCCGTTACCGCCGGCACACGATGCCTGACGACCCATGCCCCCACAGCCGCCACCACCGTCACGAGCAATGCCGCCAATCCGAGAACGATCCACTTCAACCTGGCACTCGAGGTCTGGAACGTCCTGGTCGTCGAGCGCAATCCCGCGGCGTAAAGCAGCCCGCTATGCGCCGGTTCCGTCCCCTTCTGCAGTCGCACCAGATCTGCCTTCATTTCGGTTGCGTTCTTGTAGCGCTGGTTGCGGTCCTTCTCCATCGCCTTGCCGATGACGGCTTCGAGCTCCGGCGGCACCGACGGATTGATCGAGCGCGGCGATGCCGGCTTCGAGTTGATCACCGCATGGAGCGTCGTCACCACGTTTGTCCCGGTGAACGGCTTCTTGCCCGTCGCCATTTCAAACAGCACGACGCCAAACGAAAAAATGTCGCTGCGCACGTCCAGGTCTTCCGATTGCGCCTGCTCCGGCGACATATATACCGCCGTCCCCGGGATCACTCCTACCTGCGTCAAAGATTCATCAAGCGAAGAGTCCGTGGTCATGCCCAGACTGTCGTCCTTGACCAGCTTTGCCAATCCAAAGTCCAGGATTTTCACCTGCCCGTCCGGCGTCAGAAAAATGTTTGCCGGCTTGATGTCGCGGTGCACAATCCCCTTGGCGTGAGAAGCCGCCAGCGCGTCCGCCACCTGCACAGCAATATCGAGCAGGTCTTCCAGGTCCAAAGGCTGGCCATGGATGCGCTGCTTGAGGCTCTCGCCCTCAAGTTTCTCCATCACGATGAAGGGGTGACCGTCGTTCTCCTCGATATCGTGGATGGTGCAGATGTGCGGGTGGTTGAGCTGTGATGCGGCGCGAGCTTCGCGCGTGAATCGCTCCAGAGAAACCTTATTCTGCGCCAGGTGGTCGGGAATGAACTTCAGAGCGACGTGCCGGCCCAGGCGGAGGTCTTCCGCCTCATAAACAATTCCCATTCCGCCGCCGCCCAGTTTTGACAGGATGCGGTAGTGGGAAATAGTTTGGCCGATCATGTCCATGGTTATTTGCCGGGCGGAGATTTTTGTCCGCCGCCGTCGACTTTGATTCTAAATGCAGAGCCGGATGTTGGTCAGCGCTCGCGAAGGCGCAATGGTAGGCTGTCGTGCCGGTCGGGTCAACCGAGTACCTTGGGAAGGTTCCAGTGCCTCCAAACGCTGACGATGCGCAGCGCAAAGCAGACCACGCCGCCCAATACCGCCGACCATGTGGGAGACTGTTTCAGCTTGCGACCAACGATCATCACTACCGCTCCGGCCATGGCAGCGGTGGCGTAGATATCGGAGCGGAGGACTAGAGGGACACGCGCGAGGAAGATATCGCGGACCGTCCCGCCACCGACGGCTGTGACTGTGCCCAGCAAAACAGCGATGAAAGGGTTCATTTTATACAGCAGGGCTTTTTCGGTTCCAGCGACGGCGAACAGTGCCAGGCCGGCAGCATCCAAAACCAGGATTACTTCGCCGGGGATTCCCTGAACGAATCGATACATAAAGAACACGATCGCGGCGCCCGCGAAGGCCATTGCGGAGTATCGCCAATCACGCAGCGAACTAGGCGGGACGGCGCCGATCAGGAGGTCGCGAAAGATTCCTCCCGCTAACGCCGTGGAAAACGCCAGCACCATGAGCCCGAGGAGGTCGAGATCGCCATTGATCGCCGCCAGCGCACCCTCGATCCCAAAGAGGAGTGTTCCGGCCATGTCGGCCGCGAATAATAACGTGTTCGATGGACGCTGCAAAGTGGAAGCTTCTGTTCGCATTTTCAGCCAGGAAATGAAATCAAAGTGGAAGCCAGAGAATCGCGATCGTCTAAACACCAACCAGAGCCGCCGACGATCCCACCCACGCCATATTCTTATTGTGATCCACGCCCATCATCAGACCGCGGCCCATGCGCACGATCGTCAGCACCGGCAGTAGTTCATCGAGCCACACATACATGAGCCGCAGTTCGACTTTAGTGAGTCCGTAAGGAGTCTCCACCACCGGCGTGAAGCTCAGCCGCTCCTGCAAAATATATTCGCTACGCTTTGCCGCGGGAATCGCGTCGATATCAGCCCGCGAGGGCGCAATCACGACGCCCAGCCCGGCGAACGAATACAGCGGCTTGAGCACAAAATTCTCCAGATCGGCAGGCACTTCGGTCACCTGATTCAGAAACCACGTCCGCGGAACCGACGGATGCTTCAAATACGGAATCGAATATTTGCTGATCCGGAAATACCAGTTCGGATGCCCCGCCCACTCCACATCCAGGTCATCGCGAAAACCAAACGGCAGCTTGATGCCTTTGCGCTCCAGTTCATCCACGATGGTGCGGTTATAAATGCGTTCGATTGGTACGCGCTTGCCGCCCTCTTCATAAAAAAGTCGTCGCCCGTCTTTCTGAATCTTCGTGATGCACACCGTCCGAATTCCAAGCAACTTCTCGGTCAGGAGAAAATCTGGACGCGTCTTCTGCTCTTCCGGATGCACCTCCATCAACACGACATGCGCCGGATCATGTCCGGCAACAATCGCATCTTGGAGAAGCCGCTTGTAAGAAGCCGAGTCCAGCCCGCTCAAGAAGTAGTGAAGCGCCTGGTCGAGTCCAAAGACATCGATATAAGCCTGCGCCAGAACCGGCTGATAAGCGTAGAGGGAAGGGAAGGCCTGCAACTCGACCAGTTTCGGCTGTAACTCGCCCGCCGAATCCCGCACCAATCCGAAGTCCACCTGAATAAACATCGGGTGCGGCGATTCATTCGGTACGCGAAACTCCGCCGGGATCGAAGCCTCCGAGCGCGCGCGATAGTCCGGGTTGTCAACCAACTGCCGGATCAGAGCTTTACCATCCTCGCCCATCCGTTCGACAAGCGCATTAGGAAAGAAGCAAGGCGTCTCGCAAAGCGCGAATGGAACTTCCATCCCACAGCGCGCAGTCATCTCGCGCCGCAAGCGCTCGTATTTCTCAGAAGTGAATCGCGAGTTGAAGTCGTGGCGATAGGAGGGGATCATCGAAGTTAGTGGAGATACGGGCGACCTCACCCGTCCAGACTTGACGGCAACCCCTAAAGGGGTGGATTCTCCCGGACTACTACGGCATCGCTAAAGCGATGCCCTGATACGAAGCGCGGGAGTTTCACGAGTAGCTAAAGCTAACAGCTGCCCCTACGCCTCAATCAGAAACTTCCCGTCGCGCATAATCTGCTCGCCATCCACCCAGATGTCGAAATTCCGTCCCACGACATCAATGTGCGTCGACGAATACCACTCCGCTCCGGTGTGCGCGCCATAGGGATTTCCAAACGCAATATGCACGCCCGGGTATTTCTCGTCCTGCAATATCTGTCCAATTACATCTTTCAATTCGATATTCGTCCCAATGGCGAATTCGCCCACGCGGTCGCTGTTTTCATCGGTATGCGTGTAGGCCCAGAAATCGTCTTTCAACTCCTTGTTCGCCGAGTGCGCCTCGATCACGCGATTGCCCTTTACATTGACAGTCAACGGATGCCCCTTCAAATCGCCAAACTTCGCGCACAAATAATCGCCGACGACGCCATCAATCACAAACGTGCCGTTCACCTCGCCCGGCGCTGTGAACACTTCGCCGCCCGGAAGGTTCCCCCACTTTTCGGTGGTGATCATGCCGCTCGTCTTCACCCATCGGTAATTAGGATTCAAATCCGCCACCAGGTCGGTCCCCGAAGGCGTCTTCGCCCGAATCTGTTTCGCTTTAAGAACCGTTTCCAGCACTTTCGCGCTAAGCCGATCGACTTTCAGGAAATCCGCGCGCATGCCTTCCAGCATGATCTGCTTATTGATGTTGACCATGTGGGCGTGCCGGATTTTGTGCCGGTTGACCACGTCCGTCATCTGCATGCGCGACTTCAATTCGTTGGCCTGCGCCTGCACCGCAAAGATGCTGACCTGGCTCGTTTCCAGATCCTCCGCGATCGCCAGCGGAAAGTCCGTCAACGGACGAGTCGCCACATCCTCCAGCACCCACGTCTGGTACCGGCAGCCGACTGCTTCCAGTTCGTGCACGATCGCAGCCGCGATCTCCAGAGTCACTTCATCGGTGATGACGGTTACTTTTTCCGAAGGCTGCACGTGCAGGCACACGCGCACAGCGTTCCGCGCCCCCGCCGTCAGTTCCGGATCAAATGCCAGCTTGTTCAGTTGTCGGTTGGATTGTTCTGCAGTATTCAAAGAAGTATTCATCAAACTTATCAGACGGCCCGTGCGGTGGGCAAACTATCCACCTCGTCCACGCCCACCTCAGTCTCCTCAATGATGTAGTCCATCACGGCTTTCATGTCGCCGGTCCTGCGATACACGTCCAGTTGCCGGTCAGCGCCCGTGCCCATCTTCATGATCTCACGGATGTACTCCACTTCCTGCCGGCTACCAAGTTCGTCCACCACGTCATCGACGAACTCCAGATACTCTTCGATCAGGTCGCGCTCGGAAACTTCGGTCTGCTTGCCGAAGTCGATCAGCTTCCCGTTGATCCCATAGCGCGCCGCGCGCCACTTGTTCTCCATCAGCAGCGACTTACGGTACAGCCGGAATCCCTGGTTCTGCGTGTAGAGCTTGTAGAGCTTCGCCACCGTTGCCTGGATCAGCGCCGCCAAGCGCGATCGTCTCGTCCAACCGCATCGGAAGATCGCACACTCGGAACTCCAGCGTATCAAAGAATGGATGCGGCCGGATGTCCCACCAGATTTTCTTCGCGTTATCGATTGAGTTCGTCTTGACCAGCAGCTTGACGTAATTCTCGTACTCGCCCCAGCTCGGAAAATAATCCGGCAGGTTCGTCCGCGGAAATTTGTCGAACACTTTGCAGCGGTACGATTTCAGGCCCGTGTCCATGCCCAGCCAGAACGGCGAATTCGACGATAGCGCCAACAGGTGCGGCACGAAATACCGCGCGTGATTCATCATCTGGATCAGGATTTCGCGATCCTCGATGCCCACGTGCACGTGCAGCCCGAAAATCAGGTTCGCCCGCGCCACCAATTGCATGTCCTGCACAATATTTTTGTAGCGCTCGCCCGGCGTCACTTCCTGCACCCGCCAATCCGCAAACGGATGGGTAGCCGCCGAAGCCAGCCGCAACCCATTCTCACGCGACAGCCGGATCATGTGCCAGCGCAGCTTCTTCAGTTCCTCGCGGGCTTCTTTGATATTGGCGCAAACCGAAGTTCCCACCTCAACCACCGATTGGTGCATCTCGGTCTTGACCCGTTCCTGCAGGATCAATTTGCCCTTCTCGATGATCTCGGCATGAATATGCGACCGCAGATCCCGAGTTTCAGGATCGACGGTCTGATATTCTTCTTCGATTCCGAGCGTGAATGTAGGCTTCATCGCGGCATCCAGAGCTGCCAGGCGGGACACGCTGGCAGAAGCCCTTCTAGTATAGCAATGAGAAGCCTGTGTGGGGACAGGCTTTGCGCCGTCCGGGCGGGGGTCCGCCACCGCAAGCCTATGCCTTCTTCCTCACCTTTGGAGCGCGGCTCTCCACTAACGTCGGCCCATTCAGAAATGCTGCCCAGCGCAATTCCTCGACTGGATTTACTCCGTCGAGCGCCTTCTTCACCGCCATCTCTGCCACCGCGTCCACAATCCACTCGAAATTGTGTTGCCCGACCGATGTAACCTCTGCATCCGGAGCCGGATTCATGAAGTCGATCGCATAGGGCACGCCGCCCTCCACCGCAAACTCCACCGTATTCAGGTCGTAGCCCAGAGCGCGGCATAAGGCCAGCGCATCCTTCTCAATCCGTTCCTTCAACGCGGTTCCCGGCTGCGGGTTGCCCTTCACATAGCGCTCATGATGCGGAGCCTTGGGATCGTACTTCATGATGTGCACTTTCTCTTGCCCCACCACGTAGCAGCGGTAATAATCCTCAAACTCGACGCCATGCTGCAGCGTCATGCAGAGATCGCCCGTCCGGTTGTAGTTATGAAAAAATTCCTCCGGCGAATCCACCTTATATACGTGCTTCCAACCGCCGCCCGAATACGGTTTCAAGAACGCCGGAAACCCGACATAGGCAAACAACTCTTCCCAGTTCAGCGGATACATCAAGTTCCGCATCGACTGATCGGTGGTATCCGGCGGATGCTCGTGATGGGGCAAAATCACCGTAGGCGGAATCGCTACGCCCATTTTGTGTGCCAGTGCGTAATTGAAAAACTTGTCATCTGCCGTCCACCAGAACGGATTGTTAATCACAATCGTCCCCTGCAGCATCGCGTTCTTCAAGTACGCCCGGTAAAAAGGAATGTCCTGCGAAATCCGGTCGATGATGACGGCGTACTTCTTGGGCTCATCCATACGGATGCCGCCAATCTTCACGAACTCGGCCGTGACGCCCTCGGTCTTCATCGAATTAATCTTCTCGACCAATGCTGGCGGGAAGGTGTTCTCCATCCCGAAAAGAATCCCGATTTTCTTGTTTGCCATAATTCAAATCCTTTTCTAAATCTTGCTAGTGGAGCACGGCGTCCCCGTCACCGCCCTAGAAATACTTCCCCGCCATCCGCTGCCACAGCGGCCAATCATGCTTGCTATTATCCCCGTAAATATCCAGCCAGTGCGGAATTGCCTTCGCGTGCAGAATCCCCGACATCTTCACGTTCGCATCCAGGCACATATCCCAATCCGATGTTCCCAGCACAATTTTCATCTGCCGGATGCGGCTGAGAAACCAATCGTCGCTCATGTTCGGCAAATAGTCCGTAGGACTGTTGAAGTAGACATTGTCGTCGTAGTAGCCGTCGAGGAAGCTCTTGATCTCGAACGATCCGCTCATGGTTACGCAAGCCGAAACCACGTCAGGATGGCGCATGGAAAAATTCAGCGCGTGATAACCGCCAAAGCTGCATCCCGTCACCGCGATCTGTGGAGCCCAGTTCTTCCACTTCAAGTAACCCATAAATTCGTTGATCACGTAACGCTCATACTGCACATGCCGCCAGATGCGCGCTCCCGGATGGACGCTCTTGTTGTACCAGCTCTCGCCGTCCACGCCATCCACGCAGAACACCTGAATAGACCCCGCTTCCAGTTTCCCCGCCAGCGCGCGGATCATCCCTGCGTCTTCGTACTCGAAATACCGTCCCATAGATGTAGGAAAAACGAGGATCGGTCGTCCGGCGTGTCCGAACACCAGCGACTCCATGTCGCGCCCTAATTCCTGGCTGTATTCTTTGCGATATTCGCGATTCATGTGCGCGAGGATTGTAACCGATTGGCCCGCCTTCGGCACCCGTTCGGAAAGGCACTTCTCGCCCGCAGGCCTAGCCAAGGGGGCAGTCCTTTTAACATGCGGCCCGGCGGACCAATTAGAATGTGTTGCGAGCAGGCTCTACGGATGTCCCGGCCGCGGATTGATTCCCAAATGTTTAATTTTCGATTGCAGCGTGGTCCGCTTCAGCCCCAAGCGCGTGGCCGCTCCTCTCAGCCCGCCAATCTGGCCGTGGCTGTCCCTTAGAGCGCGCAGAATATGCTCGCGTTCCGTTGCCTCCAGAGTTTCATCCACGAACTTACGCTCCACCGCGTTCGGGCCCATCTCGCTTAACGGCGACACCAGCACCGAACCCTGCGTCAGGATCACCGACCGCTCGACAAAATTCTCCAGCTCCCGCACATTCCCCGGCCACTCCCACGCTATGAGTGCATCCATGGTTTTCCTGGGAATACTCATAATCTGTTTGTTCATCCGCCGGGAAAAACTTCTGCACAAAATGTTCCACCAGCAATGGGATGTCCTCCCGCCGTTCGCGCAACGGCGGCACGCGAATCGGGAACACGTTCAGCCGGTAATACAAATCGCTGCGAAACTCATTTTGCCGTACGACATCTGCCAGATCGCGGTTCGTCGCCGCAATCAAGCGAAAGTCCACTTTCAACGTCTGCGTTCCGCCCAGCCGTTCGAATTCCTGATCCTGTAGCACCCGCAGCAGCTTGGGCTGCAGTGCCAGCGAAATTTCCCCGATTTCGTCCAGAAACAGCGTGCCCTTGTCCGCCAGTTCGAGTCGTCCAACTTTCCTGCTCACTGCTCCCGTAAACGCACCCTTTTCATTGCCGAACAGTTCGCTTTCCAACAGCCCCGACGGGATCGCCGCGCAATTCAGTTTGACGAAGCTGCTATTAACGCGCTGGCTTAGGCGGTGGATGGCCCGCGCTACCAGTTCCTTGCCTGTACCCGTTTCGCCGAGCAGCAGCACCGTGGCATCGCTAGCCGCCACTTTTCCCACCTGCTCCATAACCGATTGCAGGGCTTTACTCTGCCCGACGATCTCCCCGAATCCCAGCTCCGTGTCGATCTCCTGCTCTAGATAGAGTTTCTCTTCCGTAAGTTTTTTCTTTGCTTCGCCCAGTTCTTGCATCAGACTCGCGATCGCCTCTTCCGACTGTCTTCGGTCGGTGACGTCCTCTGCCAGACCCATGTGCCACCGGTGCGTCTCACCTTTCTCCCACATAGGCACCACCAAAATCCTCACCCAGCGCACCGATCCATCGGGTCGAAGATACCTTTTTTCCATCTCGTAATTCGCCAGCTTTTCGTCCGCCAGTTCGCGCAAGTATTCATTCCCCGGCCCGACGTCATCGGGGTGGGTAATGCCCCCCACGTCGATCTGCAGGAGTTCATCTTCGCTGCGCCCGGTGATTTCGCAATACTTGGGATTGACTTGCAGGAAGCGCCCGGTGCGCGAATCGACCAAAGCGATGCCAATCGGAGAACGCTCGTACACCGCCCGGAATCGCAATTCGCTCTCTCGCAACGCATCCTCCGACCGTTTCTCCTCCGTGATGTCGCGCATCACGCATGCCACGCGATCGATTCCAGTCGCACCTTCGACGGGTAGATACGTGACTGCTATTTCCCTCTCCCCCACCCCCGGATATTGATACTCAACCTCGTAGTTGACGACTTTTCCACGGAAACACTCATTCAGTTTTTCCCTGACCACAGCTTCATAGACCTCGGGGAGTATTAGCTCCGCTAACGAATGTCCTACAACTTGTTCCTTCGTCATCCCACGATTGCTGAGGAACGCCCGGTTCACCAGCACGTAGCGATGCTCCCGGTCCACCACTACGATCATTTCTTCCAGATGATCCACCACTCTTTCGAATTCTCGGAGTCGCTTCTCCGCGCGCTTCCGTTCCGTGATGTCACGCATTACGCAAGCCACGCGATCGATTCCAGCCGCACTTTCTACCGGCAGATAAGTGATTGCCAGATCCCTCTCTCCCATCTGCGGAAATATATGCCTAAGCTCGTAGCTGACGACCTTTCCCTTAAAACACTCGTCTAGCTTTTCCTTGATCACGGTTTCATAAAACTCTGGACCTACTATCTCCGCCACCAGATGTCCCGCAACCTGCTCCTGCGTCCTTCCCCGATACTTCAGACATGCCGGATTCATCAGCACATACCGACGCTCGCGGTCCACTACCGCGATCATTTCTTCCAGATTCTCGACTACGCTTTCGAACTCTCGGAGCCGCTCCTCCGCGCCCTTCCGCTCCGTGATGTCTCGCGATATGGACACGCTATACTCCCGGTCCAGTCGCACTCGCCGCATATTCACTTCCACTGGGAACGCTGTCCCATCTTTTCGACGGTGCACTGTTTCCATGATCGCGAATCCCGATTCCTGCAACTGCTGCCGAACCCGCGCGACCAAGATGTCGTCGGCGTTCGGGTCGATGTCACGAACCGTCAGGGATAGAAGTTCGTTGCGGGTATAACCCAGTTCCGCGCATGCCTTCTCATTTACATCGAGAAAACGCAGGGTTTCCGGATCAATTACCTTGATGGCATCGTTCGATTGGTCCAGCAACGTCCGGAACAGCGTCAACTCGCGTACCGTCCGCTCTCGGTCTTCAGCCGTCCTTACCAGTTGTTCGTTGGTCACGCGCAGCGCCTTCTCTGCCCGCATCCGCTCCGTGACGTCGTGCGCGATCCCCCGCACTATCGCTGTCCCCACTCCCTCGGTGCGCAGCGTGTTGTGATACTCCCAGACGCGCTGCTCGCCCGATCGCGTGATTACCGCCAAGAGGCCGCGAGCTTCCCCCGCGCGCGCGATCTCGCCCAGATAGGCATCGAATTGCGCGCGGAATTGCGGGTCGACAAAATCCCGCATCGGCTTACCCATCATTTCTTCTACGCTGTAACCCAGCAGACGCGCTGGAACGGGATTGACCGACAGGAATCGGCCTTCAAGATCGTGGGCACACAACAAGTCCTGGCTGTGCTCAACTAAATCGAGGTACCAGTCTTCGTCTTGTTCCAGGTCCCGCCGGATCGGGTCCCACGTGACTGGCAACTCTTCCGGAAAGCGGCGCTTCTGTTCCCCAGGGTGCAATGCCATGGCTCACCCCAAAGCGACCGCGTGGAACGCATGCTTACAACCGGCCAGATCTGTTCCAGCAGTTGCCCAATTTTTGTAGCGCCTAGAAGCCCCTCGATCATGCCCTCTAAGCTTCGCCTGTTTGTGACTTATGCCTATTTGAACTTGTCCGAGTTACCCCGGTCTTATAGGTCACTAGCGGGAAAGTCTAACACAGTATAGTTTTAGCTCGATTTTTGCAAAATACCACTTTAGTGCTCGGACGCGCCAGGCTGGCAGTGATGCTCACCACACTAAGTGCCAAATCTCTCGGCGGCGCGAGCTTTGGCCTTGGCAGCCTCTTCTTCTCGATTCTTCGGCGGCGCATTGGTGTCGAGCACGTGGAGAAGACGGGCGGAGATACCTGCGATTTCATCGATTGCAGCCATGAACGCGAGTTCGTTTGCCTTCGACGGTTTATTAAAGCCAGTGATTTTTCTCACGAATTGCAGTGAGGCGGCTCGAACCTCCTCGCTGGTAACGGGCGGATCGAAGTTGAAAAGGGTTTTGATATTCCGGCACATGACAACCTCCCTGTAGGCCACTCGATGAATCGGAAACTCCCCGGCGCGCGAAGCTCCTTCGGGCAGGCTCAATGGCGAGCTGCTCCATAATATTTCCTCCTTTTTGCTTGAGCAAGTTCTTCGCGAGGGGTAGGTTTCGTACCATGGTACACTTGTACCATGATAAATGAATCGCAGCTCGTGGTCGAACGCGTGCAGACCGGCGTCCGTATGGAGAAACGTCTCCTCAAGGTTCTCAAGGCTCTTGCCGAATATCACGACATGTCTCTCGGCGACCTGCTCGAAGGCATCGTGCTCCACGCCTTCGACGGAAAAGTTCCCTTCAGCTCCGAATCGCTCAAACGCATTCGCGATCTGAAAAAGTTCTACGCTCTGGATCTGGACTCCAGCGCCAGCCACCACCTGACCGAAAGGCGCCGACTGGCAGCAAGAACCAAGGCTCCTTCAGCGAAGCGAGACTTAGGCAGGCGAAACTCGGGTGGCCGAAAATGACCGGCGAGCAGCTGATCCACGGATTTGAGGACGGCGCCACTCCAGCGGAAGCCTTCCACCACGCCGACCACGTCCGGCTGGCCTTTGAGTATCTCCGCCGATATTCGGCGCTCGAAGCGCTGCGACGATTCTCGGACGCGTTGCGGCGGTTTGCCGCAGCGAACGGCCAAGCGCAGCGCTACCACGAGACCATCACCTGGGCCTACCTGCTTCTGATCCGTGAACGCATCGCCCGTGCCGGCGGCGCCGAGACCTGGGAAGAATTCGCTGAACGCAACCCCGACCTGCTCATCTGGAGCGGTGGCGTGCTGACGACACTCTATCGTCAGGAGACGCTCGACTCCGACCTAGCCCGCCGCACCTTCGTTCTCCCCGATCGGAACCTCTAATGCTTTCCACACCAAAAGTCTCCAGCTTTGGAAGTTCCTAAGACCTAACACCTGAGACCTGACACCTTGATGCCAAACCACTTCGGCGTTAGTATTTCGAGTTCGCTTGAATCGCGACTTTTTTGAGGGCTCATGCCGCAGAATTACGTTCCCATCTTCATCTTCCTCGCCGTCGTCGGCATCTTGATCCCGGTCACGCTGCTGATCACCAAAATCATCCGCACGCAGAGCCCCAACCGCGTCAAGCTGATGCCTTACGAGTGCGGCATCGATCCCTACGACGACGCCCGCGGACGCTACACCGTCCGCTATTACATCATCGCCATACTTTTCGTGATCTTTGACGTGGAGACAATCTTCTTGTTTCCGTGGGCGGTGAAGTTCAAAGCGCTCGGCCGCTTCGGACTGATCGAAATACTGGTCTTTCTCGTCATTCTGATCGTCGGCTACGTGTGGGTCTGGAAGAAGGGCGCGCTCGAATGGGTGTAAGCCCGACGGTCCCCAATACCGCCGTTTCCGAGGAAATCTTCAGCGCCAGCCGCTGGACCAGGGGAAACCTGTGGTTCCCGACACTCATCGTGGTCAGCCCGCTGCGCGTGAGCCGCGTCAAGAAGCGTCTGTTCGGCAGCAACGAGGAGAGCATTTCAATCTCCCAGGTAGCTTCGGTGAAGATTTCGACGGGAATGGTTTGGTCGAACATTGTGATTGAGTCCAGCGGAGGCACCGATCCGATCACCAGCCACGGTCACCGCAAAGCCGATGCGTTGCGCATCCGCGACTTGGTTGAAAGCTTTCAGGCGGCGCGGCGGTAGCGCTGGGCGTGGAGACGCGGGCATCCCGCGAGCCGGCCCGGTTTTGCATTGACGCTGGCTGCAATCAACTGTTAGAAGTGAAGGTTCCGAAATGCTTGCGCGGCTTTTGTAGCAGTCCTTAGACACGACAGACCCCAGCATGGCCGAGGAAGTCAAATCGCCCGCTCCACCACCGCCGGAAGGCGAGAACAAGCCGACGGCCGAAAAGCTCGTTGCCGCGCCGCCTGTCGCCGCCGCGCCGCCCGCCGCGCCGCCAAAGCCCGCCGCTCCCGCCAAGCCCGCCGGTCCGGTCCCGATGCCGTGGACCTCGCCGTTGGTGGAAAAGTACCGCAGCCAGTACGGCTCGGCTCTCGACGCGCAGACTTATCTGGGACAGAACTATCTTGCCGTAGACCGCTCGCTCATTCCCGACATCCTGCGCCTGCTGCGCGACGAAGAACAATTCGACTACTGCGTCGATATCACCGCGGTGCATTATCCGAAGCGGGAAGCGCAATTCGACGTAGTGTGGATCCTTTATTCTTTCGCGCGCAATGAGCGCATGCGCGTGAAAACGCAAATCGCCGACGGCGCGTCCATCGCCTCCAGCGTCTCAATCTGGGCGACCGCCAACTGGCTGGAGCGCGAAGTTTACGATATGTTCGGGATCCAGTTCGACGGTCATCCCAACATGACGCGCATTCTTCTGCCCGACGGCTGGAAGGGCCATCCGCTGCGCAAGGATTACGGAATTCTGCAGCAAGACAAAGAGTGGGTGCAGATCAACCTCGGAATCGAGAGCGGACAATGACCGTCTACAACGACGACACCGCGAACGACGTCTCGGTGCGCACGCCTTCGCGCCTCGATCCGGAAACTCCCGAGAAGCCTTATCTCGATTCGAACGAACTCATCATCAACATGGGACCGCAGCATCCCGCGACCCACGGCGTATTGCGCGTCATTCTGAAGCTTGACGGCGAAAAAGTTCTCGGCACCGAGTGCATCATCGGATACCTCCACCGCGGCGTGGAGAAAATCGCCGAGAACCGCACCTATACGATGTTCAATCCCTACGTCGATCGTATGGATTACGTCGCCGCCGTCTCGAACGGCCTCGGCTACTGCGAGGCGGTAGAGAAGTTGATGAACGTGGAAGCGCCGCCGCGCGCCAAATATATTCGCGTCATCCTGACAGAATTAAACCGGATCGCCAGCCACCAGCTTTGGCTGGGCACGCACGCGCTCGATATCGGAGCGATGACGCCGTTGTTCTACACGTTCCGCGATCGCGAGGAGATCCTCAAGATTTTCGAAAAATATTGCGGCGCTCGTCTGACCACGCATGCCTTTCGTATCGGGGGCTGCCAGTACGAGACATATGCCGGCTTCGAAAAAGACGTAAAGAATTTTCTAACTTTCGTCGCGCCCAAGATTGACGAATACGAGGAGCTGCTCACCACCAACCGCATCTGGTTGGAGCGAACCAAGAACGTCGGCGTAATTTCCGCCGTGGATGCGATCGCGCTCGGCGTAACCGGGCCGGTGCTGCGCGCCAGCGGTGTGAAGTGGGACCTCCGCAAAGCCCAGCCCTACGCGGCGTATTCCGAATTCGACTTCGAAATTCCGATCGGCGAAAACGGCGACACCTACGACCGGTATCTGGTGCGCATGGCCGAAATGCGGCAGTCGCTGCGCATCATCGAACAGGCAGTGAACAAAATTCCGGAAGGCCCGATCATGGGAAAAGTGCCTAAGGTGATCAAGCCTCCAGTGGGCGAAATTTATCATTCAATCGAAGCGCCGAAAGGCGAACTCGGATACTTCATCGTCAGTGACGGCTCCACGCAGCCCTATCGCCTGCGGGTGCGCCCGCCATCGTTCGTCAATTTGCAGGCGCTCGACATCATGGTGCGCGGATTACTCGTCGCCGACGTGATCGCCGTCATCGGTACGATTGACATTGTGCTCGGCGAGGTGGACCGCTGATGCCCAACTTTGTCATGTCGTACCTCGGCAGCACGGTGACCCCCGGCGAAGCCGGAAACCAGTTCTGGGCGCTGATTTACGTGCTCATCATTTTCACGGGAGTGTCGGTGGCCGTAATGGCCATGAACTGGCTCGAGCGCAAGGCGCTGGCGCACTTCCAGATTCGCCTCGGCCCCATGCGCGTGGGCCCTCACGGATTACTACAGCCCATCGCCGACGCCATCAAGTTGGCGCTCAAAGAAGACATCATTCCCGCCGAAGCCGACCAGTTCGTTTTCTGGGTCGCGCCCCTCATCGGACTGCTCGCCGCATTTGCAGTCTATGTGGTCATTCCGTTTGGCCCTTCGCAGGCCGTCAGCGACATGAATATTGGCATCCTGTTTATGCTCGGCGTGTCGTCGCTTGGCGTGCTGGGCATCGTAGTCGCGGGGTGGGCGTCGAACTCGCACTATCCGCTGATTGGCGCCCTGCGCTCGAGCGCGCAGATGGTGTCCTATGAAGTCGCCATGGGACTGGCGGTGGTCTCCGCGATCCTTATGACCAGCATGAACGCCAGCGGCACGGGCACGCTGAGCATGATCGGGATCGTCCAGGCACAACAGCAACAGGGCATCTGGTTCGTCTTCAAGTTCTTTCCGCTCGGGTTTATCGCCTTTGGGATTTTTGCCATTGCCATGGTTGCCGAGACCAATCGCGCGCCTTTTGATATGGCCGAAGCGGAATCGGAATTGACCGCCGGATATCACACCGAATACAGCGGGCTGCGCTGGTCACTTTTCATGCTGGCCGAATACGCGGCCATGATTTCTGTTTCCGCGATCGCGATCACGCTCTGGCTCGGCGGATGGATGCGTCCGTTCCCCAACCTGCTGCACGCCCCGGCGTGGGACTTTATCTTCTCGCTCTTTCCCGGCCTCACCTTCCTCGGACTGGCTGCGATTGCTGTTGTTGGCACGGCACGCATGCCGGCGCATTCCTTCTTCAGGATTCAGCGCGCCGGCCTTGCGGTTTTCGCGGCGCTGCTCAGCTTCATCGCGCTGCTGTTGCTGGTGATTGCGGTCGCGGGCCGGTCCGCGGATACAAGCCTGGCGGCGCAGATTCAACCAGGGCATTGGTTACGTATATTGGTTCGTCCTCAAAGTCGCCGTCTTCATGTACCTGTTCATCTGGTATCGCGCGACGTGGCCGCGTTACCGTTTCGACCAGTTGATGAGGATCGGATGGAAAGTGATGCTGCCGATCGCGCTCGGAGTGCTGATGTTGACTGCTATCGTCGGGGTGCTGGTTTCATGAATCCTGCCATGAATCCCAATTCGCTCCCGGTGGGGACTCCGTACTTCTTTTATGTGCTGGCTGGCCTCGCCATCGCCGGAGGCGTGCTCGTCATTACGCGGAGGAACGCAGTGCATTCCGCGCTGGCGCTGATCGTGACCCTGCTCGCGGTGTCTGGCCTTTACCTGATGCTGTACGCACCATTCGTTGCCGGCGTGCAGATCATCGTCTATGCCGGCGGGATCATGGTGCTGTTCCTGTTCGTGATCATGCTGGTCAACATCGACCGCGCCGCCAAAGACCGTCAGTTCAACCGCATGTGGCCGGTAGGATTAGCGGCCGCCTGCGCCTTGCTGGCGTTGTTCGTGTCCGCGATCGTCAAGGGCAAGGCGCTGTTTCCGGATCGCATGATGTCGCTGCCCGAATCCTCGAACACGCAGCAGATCGCCGCCATGCTCTACGGAGAGGTAAGCAAAACAGGGCAATACGTGATGGGTCAATATACGTTCGCCTTCGAAATCGCCTCTCTGCTGTTGCTGGTCGCGATTTTGGGAGCGGTAATTATGACGAGGAAGAAGATTTGAAGAGAGCATTCAGCATTCAGTCACGGGGGTTGATTGCTGAGGAACTGAATGCTGACTGCTGAATGCTGATTGCTCACTGAGAACCATGGTCCCGATAACCACATTTCACTATCTCGTGGTAGCGGCGGCACTGTTCGTGCTGGGAGTCATAGGTGTGCTCACCCGCCGCAACGTGGTGATTGTGCTGATGTCGATCGAACTGATCCTGAACGCAGTGAACCTGAACCTGGTGGCGTTCTCGCGCATGTGGGGAAACCTGAACGGACAGGTGTTCACAATCTTTATCGTAGTAGACGCCGCCGCCGAAGCCGCAGTGGGCCTCGGCATTTTGATCGCCTTCTTCCGTAATAAAGAGACGATCAACGTGGATGAAATTGATTTATTGAAATGGTGAAGGAGCATTCAGCACTCAGCATTCAGCACTCAGACCTTTGAAACGGGAGATGCGCTGAAATGATTTGGCTGACTGCTGACTGCTGAGTGCTGAGTGCTAAATGCTATTTCTCGACCACATCTATCTGATCCCGCTCTTCCCGGCCTTCGGGGCCGCGATGATGTTTTTTTTCGGGCGGCGACTGCAGAAGGCTACCGTCAGCGCGGTTTGCGTTGGCGCGGTCCTGATCGCGTTCCTGTTTGCGTGCGGCGCGGTCTGGCAGTACACGCAGTGGTCGGCGACGCCAGATCACTACCACCAGCCGTTCCAGAAAATTGTCTATACCTGGCTGGGCAGCGGCGACGGGCAGCTGAACTTTACAAAGAGCGACGGCACGCTCGCCCCGTTCAACGTCGACGCCGGTTTCCTGATCGATCCGCTTTCATGCATCTGGCTGCTCTTTGTAACTGGCGTAGCCCTGCTGATTCACATTTACTCCACCGGATACATGGCGCACGAAGGCGGTTACTACCGTTTCTTCGGATACATGAATCTGTTCATGTTCTCGATGCTCACTCTCATCCTCGCGAATAACTACATGCTTTTATTTGTGGGGTGGGAAGGCGTGGGCTTGTGTTCATACCTGCTGATCGGCTTTTATTTTCATCGTACCCTCCGCTTCGACCGCGGCCAACAAGGCGTTCATCGTCAACCGCATCGGTGATGCCGGATTCATTCTCGGCGCGCTCACTCTTGTCTGGTATCTGGGATCGTTTCGCTTCACCGACATCAACAAGCTTGCGCACAGCGGACAATTCGCAATCGGCGACCCCATCCTCACGGCGGCTGCGCTGCTGCTTTTCGTCGGAGCTTGCGGCAAGTCGGCGCAGCTTCCTCTTTATGTCTGGTTGCCCGATGCGATGGAAGGTCCCACCCCGGTTTCAGCGCTGATCCATGCCGCGACCATGGTGACGGCGGGCGTGTACATGGTGGCGCGTTCGAATGCCATATTCGTGCTCGCGCCCAAGGCGATGTTAGTAGTGGCCATCGTAGGCGCGCTCACCGCCGTGTTCGCCGCGTCCATCGGATTGGTGCAGAACGACATCAAGCGTGTGCTCGCCTACTCCACGGTTTCGCAACTCGGATATATGTTCCTGGCGCTCGGCGTCGGCGCTTTTGCGGCGGGTGTCTTCCACGTATTTACGCATGCGTTCTTCAAAGCGCTGCTCTTCCTCGGATCCGGCTCCGTGATCCACGCCATGAGCGGCGAGCAGGACATGCGTAACATGGGCGACCTGCAAAGGCGCATCCCCACGACCTACAAGACGATGTTGATCGCGACGCTGGCGATCGCGGGCATCTTCCCATTCGCCGGTTTCTTTTCGAAAGACGAAATTCTGTGGCAGACGTGGACCAAGGAAAGCGACGCGTACCGCCTCTTGTGGTTTATCGGTTATGCGACCGCGTTAATGACCGCGTTTTACATGTTCCGGCTGATGTATCTGACTTTTTACAGCCCGTCGCGCATGAGCCACGAAGTCGAGCATCACGTGCACGAGTCGCCGAAGTCGATGACCGTTCCGCTGGTCATCCTCGCCATCTGCTCGATTGGCGCAGGCTGGCTAAGCTGGCCGCATAGCCTGGGCGGATCGGCTCGCTTCGAGAAATTCCTGGAGCCGGTGTTCGCGCGCGAGGCAGCTGTCTTTCAGGAAGAAGGAAAATCAGCGCAGTTAGCAGCCGGCGAGAAAGAAGCCGAGCACACGGACAAGACCGAGTATGTGCTGATGTTCCTGTCGCTGGCGGCGGCAGGCGTAGGTTGGGGCATGGCGCGCC
The DNA here is from genome assembly GCA_963755765.1 of uncultured Acidobacteriaceae bacterium. Lineage (GTDB taxonomy): Bacteria > Acidobacteriota > Terriglobia > Terriglobales > Acidobacteriaceae > Acidiflorens. The sequence continues at coordinate 102,211 of CAVWKZ010000011.1, read as the reverse complement.
GCTCCTATCTGCACGCCGGCAAAGATTACACCGAGCCCATTGCCGTTGAGGCCCCCCCGCTCTACCACCTGCTCTACAACAAGTGGTTTGTTGACGAGGGCTACGACTACGTTTTCACCGGACGCCGCAAGCTCGGCAAGATTCGCCTCGGCGCCATGGGCGCGGGTGAAGCGGCGTCTTGGTTCGATGCCAAAGTCATCGACGGAGCCGTCAACGATGTTGGCTGGGCTACGCGCGCTGTAGCTACGCTTTCAAGCTGGTGGGATAAGTGGATCATCGACGGCGTGGGTGTGAACGGTCCGGCCATTCTTGCGCGGATGCTTTCTTATCCGGCTCGGCTGTTTGAATGGGGACTGGTGCAGTGGTACGCGCTGGTCATGGTCGCGGGACTGCTCGGATTTGGCGTGTATTACGTGTGGAAGTGAAATGAAGGCTCTTCGCTGTTGGCTCTTAGCTGTTAGCTAAAAGCCAAAGGCCAAAGAGCCAACAGCTAAGAGCTCTTATGCAGAGTCACATACTTTCGATCATCCTCTTCACGCCGCTGGTGGGCGCGCTCGTCCTCCTGTTCGTCCCGAAGGAGAACAAGGACGCGATCCGCTGGGTTGCGAACCTCTTCGCCCTCGGCGGGTTCCTGATCTCGCTGCCGCTGGTGCCGATGTTCTGGGCACAGCTCAAGACCCCGGGACAATTCAAGTTCCTCGAGGGCACGCCCAACAACTGGATTCCCTCGATTGGCGCGGGTTACAACCTGGGCATCGACGGCATTTCGTTCCTGCTGATCATGCTGACCACGCTGCTCGGCTGGATCTCGATTCTCTCCTCCTGGACCGCCATCGAGAACCGGGTGAAGGAATACTACGTCTGGTTCCTGGTGTTGCAGACGGGAATGCTCGGCGTCTTCATGGCGCTCGACTTTTTCCTCTTCTTCGTTTTCTGGGAAGCGATGCTGGTGCCGATGTATCTGCTGATCGGCATCTGGGGCGGCCCGCGCAAACTCTATGCCGCCATCAAGTTCTTCCTCTACACACTGCTCGGATCCGTGCTGATGCTGCTTGGCATCCTGTTCCTCTACTTCCATCACCACACCCTCGCCGGAACATTCACCTTCAGCATTCCGGAACTTTACAAGACGGCGCCTCTGATTCCATTCAGTACCGCCATCTGGCTCTTCGTCGCCTTCTTTATCGGGTTCGCCATCAAGGTTCCCATGTTTCCGTTCCACACCTGGCTGCCGGACGCGCACGTGGAAGCCCCCACCGCCGGCTCCGTCATTCTGGCAGGCGTTTTGCTGAAGATGGGAACGTATGGATTCGTGCGCTTCTCGCTGCCGTTCTTCCCGTCGGTCGTGTCGCATCCCAAAGTGCAAGGCTGGGTGATTGCGCTCTCGCTGATCGGCATCATCTATGGCGCGCTGGTTTCACTCATGCAGAAGGACATGAAAAAGCTGGTGGCATACTCGTCGGTTAGCCACTTAGGCTTCTGCACGCTCGGAATCTTCGCGCTGAACTCCGCAGGCTTGACCGGCTCAGTTCTGCAGCAAATCAATCACGGCATCTCGACCGGAGCACTGTTCTTGATTGTCGGTATTTTGTATGAACGGCGGCACACGCGCGAGATCGCGGAGTACGGCGGCATTTCAAACGTGATGCCGCTCTACGCGACGATCACCATGATCATGTTCCTCTCTTCCATGGGATTGCCGCTGTTGAATGGCTTCGTCGGCGAGTTTACGATTCTGCAAGGGGCATTCACCGCCAATTGGAGATGGGCGGCGTGGGCCGCACCGGGCGTGGTGCTGGCCGCAGCCTATCTGCTCTGGCTCTATCAGCGCGTGTTCTTTGGAACAGTGACGAATCCGAAGAACGAAAAGCTGCACGATCTTACGCCCCGCGAAATTCTGACTTTCGTGCCGCTAATCATCATGGCGCTATGGATCGGGCTCTATCCCAAGCCGTTTTTCCAGATCCTCGAACAACCCGTCAATCAGCTTGTGCAGACGATTCATGACAACTCCAACCCCAATGCACCGGCGAATGCGCAGGTTATGCCGGCGCCGGGGCCACGGACGACCGCCATTGTTGATGCGAAAGTCGTCGATTCCACCGTCGGAGCGATCGCAGCCAAACCGAAAGCGAGCAACTGAGTGCGAGGCTTCCCGCTAAACGATTACCGGTTGATGTTGCCGATGGCGGAGCTCACTATTTTTGCGCTCGGCATTCTGCTGATCGACCTGATGATCCCGCGGGGATGGAAGTGGATCAATGCGGTCGGTGCCTTTTTCGGCGTGGTGATGTCGGCTCTGTGCGTCTGGCAAATCCAATCGACGCTGGGCCCGAGGGCCTATTTAGTCGGGTTTTCTAACTCGCTGTTAGTCGACCGCTTCGCGATCTTTTTCTGGTATCTGTTCTTGACCGGAACCGCCATCGCCATCGTGGGTTCGGTGCGCTATCTCGACCTCGAAGAGGAAAACCACGGCGAATACTACGCACTGCTGCTGCTTTCCGTTGTGGGCATGATGTGCATGGCGGCCGGAATCGACATCGTACTGATCTTCATCGGGCTCGAGCTGATGGCGATTTCCACCTACGTGCTGGTTGGATTCTTGCGTCGTGACCGGCGCTCGAACGAAGCGTCATTGAAATATCTGCTGCTCGGGGCGTTTTCATCCGGCATTTTTGCCTATGGCCTTTCGTTGTTCTATGGACTTTCTGGCGGCACCAACCTGATTGCGAATATCCAGCGCGCGGTCTCGGCGCCGCAGAATCTGCACAACCCGGTGGTGATAATCGCCCTGCTTACTACCATGACCGGCTTGCTGTTCAAAATCGCCGCCGTTCCATTCCATCAGTGGGCGCCGGACGCCTACGAAGGCGCGCCCACCAGCATCACCGGCTTCATGTCAGTGGCGGTGAAAGCGGCGGCATGGGCCATGCTGCTGCGCATTCTGCTATGGGGACTGTGGCCACTGCGCTCGATCTACACTCCCGTGATTGTGTTCGTCGCGATCGCGACGATGACCGGCGCCAACTTCGCGGCGTTGACGCAGACGAATACCAAACGGCTGCTGGCCTACTCCTCGATCGCGCACGTCGGTTACATGCTGCTGGCGTTTGTGGCCATCGGAACTTCGCCAATCGGCAGCCCAGGCTTTCTCGACGGCTTGAAGGGCATTCTGATCTACCTGCTCGTCTACACCTTCATGAATCTGGGAGCATTCGCAGTGATCGCGTCGTTGCGGCAGCGCAACGTGATTGGCGACGAGCTAGACGACATGGCCGGACTCTACCAGCGCGCTCCGGTCGAAGCCGTGCTCATGCTGCTGTTTCTGCTTTCACTCGCCGGCATTCCGCCCGCCGCCGGGTTCCTGGGCAAGTACTACATCTTCCTGAGCCTGATCGAAAGCGGACACTACGGACTAGCCTCGCTCGGCGTGATCTACTCGCTGTTCGGACTTTATTACTACCTGCGGATTGCGAACTCCATGCTGATGCGCGCGCCGGCGGAGACTGGGCGATTGCCGGTCAGCATCGGAATGCGTTGCGCGGTAGGAATCGCGGCGCTGGCAACTCTAGTCATCGGAGTCTATCCGGAGCCTTTCATCCGCGGCGTTAACTGGTCGCTCGGGATTCCGGAACCACAGCACGTGGCCGCAGTGATGAAGTGAAGAGCTTCGAAATTCGCGCTATGAGCTACGAGCTTCGCGCGAAAAACGGATCGCTGCTGGCCGGGATCGGCCCAGGGTTGCTCGTAGCTCGAAGCCCGCAGCTCCTAGCTGATTTACAATTCCTTCGAATGCCCGAGAGCCCCAATCCCCCCGAGAAAAAAGATCCTATCGTCTCGGCCGCTCGCTATTCCGAGATGGGATTTATTATTCCGGCGGCCGTCCTGCTCGGCTTCTTTCTAGGCAAGCTCGCCGATTACTGGCTGCATACCAAGTGGCTCTACTTGGTCGGACTGCTGTTTGGAGCGGTGGTCGGATTCTGGCAGATGATCCGTATGGCCATGAGCGCCTCCAAAGACGAGTAACGAGACGAATCAAACCGAATAATACAAGATGAATGAGAGTGAGCATTTCGACCCGCCCGCAGAAATTCTGTCGCCGGAGACTCGCTCTGAACTCATAAGCTACGAGCGCATCCTTCCCCGGGTGCTGCGCAACATCATGGTGTTCAGCGTTCTGTTGCTGGGGCCAGCGTTCTGGTTTTACCGCTGGGCCGGATCCATTGGATTTGTCTTCGGAGCCGCGGTTTCCTACATTAATTTTCGCTCGCTGACGCGCGGCGTAGAAGGGCTTACCGATCGCATCGTCAACCGCAATAGCCGGGAGAAAGGCGGCCGGATCATCCTGCGTTTTGTGGTGCGCTACGGGTTGGTCGGAGTCGCCGCCTATGCTATATTCATGAGTTCTTCCGTGGCCTTTCGCGGCTTTTTGTGGGGGTTGTGCGTCCCGGTAGCAGCCCTGATGGCTGAGGCGGCGTGGGAAGGCTACACGGCTTTACGGCGGACGTCGTAGTTTCAAGTCCTGACAAGTAAGTCTGAAAATCGCGAGAAGTCTAAGACCTAAAAATGGAACAACTGGCTTTTACCGCATTCCTGAATCGTCTGTTCGGCCCGCAGGTGCTGGCATTGCTGCATTGGATCGGCATTCATCCAAAGCATGAGGCGACTCCGATTTCGAACCCCTTCGCGATGGAATTGCTGGTCTTCATGTTGCTCACGCTATTCTTTATCGCCGTGCGCGCGCGACTGTCGGTAGAGCGTCCCGGTGGCTTGCAGCACACGATGGAAGCCATCGACGGATTCGTCAATGGTCTGGCCAGCGAGACGATCTCTAGCCACCCCGAAAAGTTTGTCTCCTATTTGACCGTGCTGGGGCTGTTTATCCTGATCTGCAACCTGATTGGACTGGTGCCAGGCCTGGAATCGCCTACGGGTGTGCCGGTTGTGCCGCTGGGATGCGCGCTGTTGACGTGGGTTTACTATAACTATCACGGCGTGCGTGCGAACGGGGTGGGGGGATACCTGAAGCATTTTATCGGGCCGCAAGAGGGCATGCCGCTGGCTGTCCGGATATTCTTGCCGATCCTTTTGTTCCCGATTGAGGTGTTCAGCCACTTGGCACGCGTCCTGTCGCTGACGGTACGTCTTTTCGCCAACATGTTCGCTGGCGAGATGGTGACCCTGGTATTTTTCTCGCTGGTGCCGCTGGGCATTCCGATCATTTTTGAAGGCCTGCATATCGGCGTGTCGTTTATTCAGACTTACATTTTTGTGCTGCTCGCCTGCGTGTATCTCGGAGAGGCGACAGCGCACGAACACTAAAAAATCAGGTCTCAGGTCTTAGGTGTCAGGTCTCAGGAAGATCAACTGCAAATTCTGCTGGAAGATGTTCCTTAGACCTGACACCTGGTGCCTGACACCGGTTGTGTAGCACCTGCCTTTCAGCGTGAGGGCGCTGGCTTTTTTAGCACGGCGTCAACCACCTACTGGGGCAAATTCATTGAGGAGAAACAAAAATGCGGAAAATCGTTCTATTGCTGTTTGTGATGATGATGTTTTCTTTTCTGGCTGTCCCGGCGTTTGCGCAGACAAGCGCAGCCGCGCCAGGTTCGACGAACTGGGTAGCCATCACTTCTGGCTTCGCCATTGCCATCGCGGCGGGCTTGGCGGCGCAGGGTCAGGGGCGCGCTGCGTCCTCGGCATGCGAAGCGCTTGGACGCAATCCGGCAGCGCGCGCTGGCATCCAGGTGGCGCTGATTCTGGGTCTGGCCTTCATCGAATCGCTGGTGTTGTTCACGCTCGTGATTATTTTCGTAAAAGTCGCGTAGTCGAGTTGGTAGTCGTGCGCACTTGATCTAGGCCCCTGCCAGCGCAGGGGCTTTTTCTTTGGTGTGCCGAGCATGTTCGACAGCTTGAGGGTGAAAGTCCCTTTGACAACCTGATGGAGGTGAAGTCATAGCGAAGCGCAAGGGTGAAATAACACCCGCCGTGAGGCGGGGCCTGAAAGAAGCGTGGAGCAAAGACGCGAGCCGATGAACAAGAACCGGATATGAGGCCTACGGTGGCGGGCGAGCGAGCCAATGATTGCGAAGCCCATATCCATCAAGCGCACTGGTGGTAGATCCGGCGGTTGCGTGTCGAAGGCGGTCGAACTTACCTCGGGAGGTCTGCGGCACGTCACGAAATCGTGACTGAGGGTGAAAGCGATTCATCCCGATCGTGTCGCAGAAGTCAGCAAAGGGCGTAGTAGGTCATGCAGTCGGCGAAGCTATTGAGGCACTCCAAAGCCGAAAGGCGGAGCAAACAAGATAGGCCAAGCCGGGAACGATGATCGAAGGCCCGAACGGTACTCCGCAAGGGGAATAAAGGAAAGGGCAAGTAAGCGGCGCGACTCATGAGCGGACAGCGGCGGAAAAACCGACCCGAACAAGGGGTGCTGGCCTTTCCGGTGGAAAGTAGGAGTGATGCTCCGAAGCCCGCCGCGAAAGGGACCGAAACGCTGGTGGCGAAGCGCAAGTCTGAAAGCCTGGCCGGAACCGAACGACTGATGGAAGAAGTCTGCGAGCTGGAAAACTGCAAGCAGGCATTACAACGAGTCAAGGCGAATAAAGGGAGTCCGGGAGTAGACGGGATGACCGTCGACGAATTACCGGCCTACCTGAAGCAGCATGGGCTGGAAATCGGGGAACAGCTACGAAGCGGAACTTATCAACCGCAGCCGGTAAGACGGGTGGAAATCCCGAAGCCGGATGGCAGTGGAATGCGCAAGCTAGGCATTCCTTGCGTGCTGGATCGCTTTATTCAGCAGGCGGTGCTGCAGGTTCTGCAGAAGCGCTGGGACCCGACGTTCTCCGAACATAGCCACGGTTTCCGACCGGGGCGCAGTGCGAAGCAAGCGGTGCACAAGGCGCAGCAGTATATCGCCGAAGGGTACCGCTGGGTGGTGGATCTCGACTTGGAGAAATTTTTCGATCGAGTAAACCACGACCGCCTGATGGCGGCGGTGGCCGAGCGCGTGGCCGACAAGCGAATGCTCAAATTGATTCGAGCGTTTCTGGAGGCCGGAGTGATGGAGGATGGGTTGGTGAGTGCGGTGGATGAGGGAACGCCTCAAGGCGGTCCGCTTTCACCACTACTTTCCAACCTGGTGCTGGACGAACTGGACCGGGAGTTAGAGCGGCGCGGTCACTGCTTCGTCCGCTATGCCGACGACTGTAACATCTACGTCAGCAGCGAACGAGCGGGACAACGAGTGATGGAGAGCGTTACTCGCTTCATCACGCACCGTCTCAAGCTCAAGGTCAACCAGGCGAAGAGCGCCGTCGCTCGACCGGGGCAAAGGAAGTTTCTCGGATTCAGCTTCACGGGGGAACGAGAACCGAGGCGGCGCATCGCCCCCAAGGCTATCGCTCGCTTCAAGGAGCGGATTCGGGAGCAGACGCGGAGAACCCGCGGCATCAGCTTGCGGCCGATGGTCAAGGAACTGGCGACCTATCTCCGTGGCTGGCTCGGGTACTTCGGCGACTGTCAAACGCCCTCGGTGCTGGAACGTCTTGAGACGTGGTTACGCCGCCGACTTCGGTCGGTGGTGTGGAAGCAATGGAAGCGTGGACGGACAAGGTTCCGCGAGCTGCGCAAACGGGACGTCAGTAAGGACCTCGCGGCGAAAACGGCCGGGAGCCCTCACGGTCCGTGGCGGCTCGCGCACTCGCCCGCCCTGACCATCGCTCTGCCGAATGCTTACTTTGCCCAGCTCGGGCTTCCGCCCCTGGTCGTACGGTCCTCGCTTAATCCGCCGAACCGCCGTATGCGGACCCGCATGTACGGTGGTGTGGGAGGGGAGGACGGGTGACCGTTCCCCCTATCCCGATCGGCGGAATACGTGGGCCCGAGTGAGTGCTGCGTCCAGACGCAGCAAGCCGCGTCGGTTATTTTCGTAAGGGGTGGTGTTTCCTAAGACCTAACACCTAAGACCTGAACCCTGGTTCTAGACTTTGCGTTCGCCGTCCCAATCAGTAGAGCGATTGTCAGGGACGCGTTCCAGCGCCTCGACCAGGACGCGGCGGAGGCGGTAGCGGCTGTCCAGGTCCATGCTGACGAACTCGAAGCCGATTTCATTGACGCGAGCGCGGCGGAGGAGAACCTCGCCGCGTATTTTTTTCACGCCCAGCGAGATTTCGACGTGCGCTTCAGAGCCCACGCGGAGATTGTCATTGCGTGTGCCCATGCCGCCGCCCAGACTCATCTCACGCATCACGATGTTCGACTTTCCCCAGGAACTGGAAAGTGTGGCGGAGAGAGTGCGCGGCAAGATGATGCGTTCGTAGCGGCGCTGACGGACCCAGGGACATCCGGGACCGGAATCAAGCGGAGCGATGGCGATTTCGCCGGCCTCCAGGCCGCTTTCAGCGAGAGCCTGAGTGCCGTAACGAGGATCGATCTTGGCAAGCGCCTGAATGGCCGCAATTCTCAATTCGCGGTGCTGGCTGTAGCCGAAGAGCTTCTTATCCTCGACGATGGTGCGCAGAACGGAGACGGCCTCGGGCTCGCGCAAACGGCCGAGAGACTCAACCGCCTTCAGTTGCACAAATGGAGGACGGTTCTGAGCTTCACCAGAGGTAGCCAGGGCGATGAGGCTGGCACTGGCGCTATGGTCCATGCTCATTCCGATTTCGTCGATGGCTTCGGGCAGGATCAGCGAGTCCAGCAGTTCGAGCAGTTCGAGCAGCGTGCGTCCGCGGTCGGGCGCCGCGCCGTAGGCGATCTGGCGGACGATAACGTCCTGATAGAAGCGGTTAAACGCGCCCATGCGGGAGGGCAGCAACTCCAGCAGCGAGGTGACCGCGAGGCGGCTCAGCAAGCCGACCGATGAGGCAGCCTGACGAGGCTGGCCGGAGCGCAGCATGTCGCACAGATCGTCGATGGCCGGTTGTCCCAGTTCGGAGGCGAGTTCCACGATGCGATCGCATTCCATGCGTCTCTGGGCGCGGAAAAAGCGGTCGGCTAGATGTTCGACGGAATTTCGGGGAAGCTGCTGCAGGACGTTGATCAGGTCCTCGGGGACGGCATCAGCGTTGATCGCTTCTTCGATCATTTCGGGCAGGCGATTTTCGATCCCAACCCGGGAGCGGATATCCTGCACCAGCGCCGGCCGTTGCTGAGCCACTCTTTCGAGCGAGTTGCAGAGTTCAGCGACGGCTTTGTATTTCTTGCGGCTGCAGGCCTCCTGTCCGAAACGCGCGAAGGCGGCGGCCAGCAAGCTCTGAATCTCGGTGTCGGTTTCCTTGCCCAGTCTCTCGCCGATCATGGCGAGGGTATTGGGCATTACTTCCTCCGGAGCATCGGCGTAGAGGTCGGCGAGTTGCCCCAGGCCGGTGGCCGTCTTGCGCCGTGGATCGGCGTCCTTGGCATCGATGCCACTGCAGTAGTTGGCAAGGATCTTAGCGGCGATTTCATTGTCGTCGCGTTCAAAAAGGATCTCGACGAACTGGCGAATGTTGCGTGGCGGCACGCATGCCGCTTCACTGGACAGCAAAACGCTCTTCTTGCCCGCCTCGGGAATCTCGGCCCAGAACATGCGATCGAGAATGTCGGCGTGCGACTCAACCAGGACGCCGGCCTTGGATAATTTATCTTCCTGAACCCGCAGGATCTGCCGAAGCGTGTCCATCTGCCGGCTCATGTGTTCCATCATCTCGTGCACGGCGTTGACCTTGACGTCGCCGCGCTGATAACGGTCAAGAGCGAATTTGATGGCCATACTCTCGGCGGCCTTCATCAGAAGCGGAGTGTCATTGCCGTCGCTGGTGCTGTTATCGGAAGCTTGTTTGGCTAGGCTCTCTAGCAACTGCGCGAGATTGACCTTGGCCCCTTCGGGCGCCTTGCCGAGTTCGACCTTGAGATTTTCCGGAGAAGAGTTGGGATCCTGCATCGCCTGGCCAAAATGGGTCAGCAGGCGAATGGTCTGGATGACTTCTTCTTCCTGTAAACCAACCACGCCGCCCGTCCATGGTCCGGCCGCCGCCGCCCCGCCGCCCTCGCCCGTGCCTCCGGGAATGGGGATAGTGGGAACGCTGCCGAGCGGTGCGCCGCCAGGGGCGCCGGAGCTGTTGCTGGCTCCCTGCGCGGCCGCGATCAGCTGCAAAAGTTTCTGAGGGTCATTAAGCCACTGTTTGGCTTCGGGCCCGAGAGCCTGGGCGGCGAGCTGGGCAGCGATGGAATATTCGCCAGTGGAAGGATCGGCGGCGACGAACTTTACCTCATTGATGCGGATGGACGAATCCTTGTTGTCGCCCAGAGTTTCCTTCAACTGTTTCGCGAAGTCCTGCGCTTTGGAGCCGCCCATGGCGAAAGCGCTGACCAGCCGGGTAAAGTCGTCGAGCGTGACTTTACTGGAAAACATGATGCTGGAGAGGCCGGCGGCCGTCAGCAACTGTGCGAAGCTGCGCTCCGCTTGCCCGGCTTCCAGCGGAATGCCATCGAGAAGAAGTTTGTTACCAGAAACGCCGAGTAGAAAACCCGTATCACCGCTCTTGGGCAGCGCCTGCTGGAGCTCGTTCCATGCGGTCTGGAACTGGCCCTCGGTGCGCTTGTGGGTCACTCCATAAAGCCTGCTGTACTTGACAAGAATATTGAGGCTGTGCAGAAAAGACCGAGCGGACGCACTGCGGCTGGCATCGGTTTGGGCGGCGTTAGCGATAACAGCCTCCTCTCCAGGGAATAGAGTCTTGCAAGTAAGACTAAGCGGGAAGGTGACCTAATGCACGATTACGGAGGTAACGGAGGGAACGGAAGGTGCTAGAGCACACGTCGCACGGAGGGACACGTCCTTGGGGTTCGGGCGCGCTACACTGGTGACGCAAACCCGGTCGCCAGTTACCGGTACCCAGATGAAAATTCGCCTGCTTTTCTTTGGAGTCTTGAAGGACCTGATTGGTCGATCGGCCGAAACCATCGACCTGCCGGAAGGGGCGCAGGTAAGGGATGTGCTCTTCTATTATGCGCGAAAGGTTCCGGGATTTGACGCCATGATGTCGTCGCTGGCGACTTCGGTGAATCAAGAATATTCGGCCGCCGACCGGCCGCTGCGCGAGGGCGACGAAGTCGGTTTGTTGCCGCCGGTGAGCGGTGGATCTCCCGAAGGCGGCGAAGAAGTCCTGGGTGGAGTTCAGGAGAAAGTTCAGAGCGACGTTCGGATCGTCCGCGAAAGGATTGATGCGGAGGCGATTGTCGCGCGCTTGCAACGGCCGGAGGATGGCGCTCTGGTAATTTTCAACGGCGTAGTGCGAAATAGCACGCGTGGGCGGCGCACTCTCTATCTGGGTTATGACGCCTATGAGGCGATGGCGCTGAAGCAGATGGAATCTCTGGCGGAGGAGGCGCGGGCACGTTTTGAAGCGCGAGGAGCGTCAATCGTCCACCGGCTAGGACGGTTGGAGATTGGAGAGACGAGCGTACTCGTCGTGGTGGCAGCAGCACACCGGGACGCGGCATTTGATGCCTGCCGCTGGATCATCGACACGCTGAAGAAAACGGTGCCGATTTGGAAGAAAGAATATTTTGAAGATGGAGCAGTATGGGCCGACGGAGAAGCATTTCCAGAAGAAATTCAGCGGCCAGGAAGCACAGCGGGGACGCAGTCTGCATCCTAAATACTGCATCCTGAATATTGACTCTCGAATGAAGGTTATTACAGAAACGCGACGAGTTATGGGCTACGACCTTACAGCAACCTCTGACGCGGTTCGCTCGCTGCTCGTGGCTCGGAGCTCGAGGCGCATCCTCTTGATCGTATGCGCCCTCGTCCTATGCGCCAGCGGTCTGTTGATGGCGGAGGAACCGGAAACCACGATCAAGGTCGACGTGAAGCTGGTGAACGTGTTCGTGACCGTGACCGACGCGCGCGGTGCTCCGGTGGCCAACCTGCAGAAAGATAATTTTGTGCTGAAGGAGGACGGCAAAGAGCAGACGATCGCAATCTTCAGCAAGGAATCGGCGCTGCCTCTGTCGATCGTGCTAGCGGTGGACACCAGCTTGAGCACCAGAAAAGACTTGCCGCTGGAACTGACTTCCGCCCGCAAGTTCTCCCATGCAATTGTGCGGCCGCAGGACGGATTGGCGGTCTACAAATTCAGCGAGACCGTGAGCCAGATGGTGCCGTTCACCTCCGATTTGAAAAAAATCGACGAAGGCATCGACCACCCCCGCAATGGCGCGGCAACGGCGCTCTACGACGCGGTTTTTCTGGGATCGAATGCGCTGAGCCGCCGGCAGGGAAGGAAAGTGATGGTAGTGATCACCGACGGTGGAGACACCATGAGCCAGGTGAACTACAAAGAGGCACTGCGCGCCGCGCAAGAGGCGGAAGCGATTGTCTACAGCATCATCATCGTCCCCATTGAGGCGGACGCGGGGCGCGATACCGGCGGCGAGCACGCCTTGATTCAGATCTCATCCGATACCGGCGGCAAATATTACTATGCCACTTCAGCTCCGCAACTGGACGACGCCTTCCGCCAGATCAGCGACGAACTGCGGACCCAATATTTGCTGGCCTACTATCCGTCGCAGCGCTATTCAAATTCGGATTTCCGCCAACTGCGGGTCGACTTGACGAACCCGCCCGCGGGCGGCCCTTATCAGTCGCACTGTCGCGCCGGGTATTACACGCACAAGGCTACGTTCTAAGCCTGTCCACTTTCTTGTAGAGATGCGCCGTCTCAACAGGAAGTAAAACGCATACATCGCCCCGGCAAAGTCGGCGCATCTAGTAAACTGTTCTATTCGATTTTCAGTGGATACTTTAAGGCCTTAGACGCGGAATCGCTTCCAGGTTCTACTTGAGGTTCTGCTCCCAGGAGAGTGGCATTTTGTTCGATCGCTCGGGTTTGTATGTTCGTCGTTCCCTGTCCATAACCCTATGGCTCGTCGCGGTGCTTGCCCTGCCGGTTTCGTTGTGGGCGCAAGAAGAAACCTCGGAAAATCCGACCACCGGCACCATTCAGGGAACCGTGCAGGATGACGTCGGCAGCCCCGTTGAAGGAGCGCGGGTCTTGTACGGCTCGCGCGCAACCGACACCAGCGGCGTGGTCCGTACCGGCAAGGACGGGAAGTACGTTTCGGAAACGGTACCACCGGGCGTGTATGTGGTACGCATAGAAGGCCGCGATCTGGCCCCCGTCGAACGCACGGTGACCGTGGTATTGGGCTCGTCGGTTACAGCCGATTTCAAGCTGGCATGGATAAATCCGGGCCCGGTGCGTCTGCAGAGTACGTTCACCGGCGAAGCTCCCGACACTCTACCGATTAACGGACGGAACTACCTCAATGCGGGGCGTCTGGATTTGGGTGTGCAGGCGGTGGATGGCACGATTCTCGATCCCGGCAAGAGCGGCTTTCAATCGCTCTCCATCAACAGCACACTGGGACGAACCACCCATTACGACATGGATGGAGTCGAAGTAATGGATGAGACCAAGGGCGCAGCCGAGATGAACCTGCCGGCGGAGGCGGTGAGCGAAGTGGTCGTCTCCCGCGTGCTGCCGGAGGTGTCTCAGTCGCTCAACGCGACCGGCGCGGTACAGGTCACGACGCGCTCGGCAACAAACGATGAATTCCACGGCAATGTGTTCGGGAACTTCCGCGACCAGGTCCTTGGCATGAATGGATTTCCCGCTGGGAACTCGGATTACAGCCGCCAGCAATACGGATTCGGGGCGGGCGGCGCAGTGATCAAAGACAAGGCGTTCCTGTTCTTGGGCGGGGAACGCACCAAGCAGGACGGAGTTTTGCCGACGACATCCGCAGATTTGATTTTGCCCAACCCGGCCGATTTGGGCGCCTTCGTAGGGACCACCGTTGAGAGTGCCTACTTCCGCGAGAACATGCTCACGGCCCGGCTGGATTATGACTTTAACGAAAACATGAAGGGATTTGCGCGCCTCAGCTATGACAATGCGACCGGGATCGGGCCTTCCGACAGTCTCTCGAATTTCCGCAATCAACTGAATGAACGGGCGTCGGTATTCGGGCTCGATTGGAACCACGGACGGTTCGTGAACAGCGCGCGCTTCGGCTATCAGAAGATGGTGAACGCGACCAGCCCTTCGCTCGCCGATTCCACAATTCTGTCGTCGGCGCCGTTCCACATGCAGATCGGGTCGTTTGCGGCAGGGCCGAGCATCGTCGGACCGCGGCAGACGATTCAGAGCGACCTTTTCGGCCGCTACGACGGCAGCACCATTTACAAGGTGAAACACGCCATACGCTTCGGGGGAGCGATTCATCGCATTGTCCAGGGAGATTTCTTCGCGCCGGGAATTTATGGGCCGTCGGTGACCAGTTCCGATGGAGTGGATACCATCCTCGCCGTCAACAGCGACCCTACTCTCTTGCCCCTTTACCCCGGCGACCCGCGCGGAGCCGCCGATAATCCGCTGAACTATCCCGTGGGCACAGTCACGATTTTCAATGGTCTCGGAAATTTCAGCGAGAAGTCGGCTTTCAACCGGTCAACCGGCGGACACTACGACAATCGCTTCGAGGGCTATGTGGGCGATACCTTCAACGTGATTCCGAACCTGAACGTCAGCTTTGGCCTCAACTACGTTGTGGACTCCGGGCGCACCAACGGCGACTTACCTCCGGTGCCCTGTTCGGCGATCAACCTCACCATCGTGAAGACTCCGCCATGCACCACTGGTTTTATTCTCGACCAGTTTGATCTGCTGACGCAGCAACACGTGGGTCCGGGACAGTCTCTCGGCCGGGTCGTCAGCCAGCCAGCCTACAATTTCGCGCCGCAGTTGGGCATAGCCTGGGACCCGGGACACCATGGGAAGACGGTCATACGGGCGAGCGCCGGCATGTTCTATGACAACTTCCTCATGCAGAACGCGTATCAGGATCGTGTCAACCGTCTGTCGAACGGGCAATACAACCGCAGCCTGACGGTGTGCCCGACGGGATCGGTACTGTTCCCGGATGGATCGGTGGTTAGTTCGGTCGCCGCTGATCAGGTTGCCATCTCGCAGATCTGTGGTCAGCCGATTGGCGGTACGATTCTCAACGCCGCCAACCAGCCGGTGGTCGTATCGCAAGCGATTCAGGATTTGCAATCGCAGTTTACGGCAGTGCAGTCGGCGGTAGTGGGCGGGCCCAACGTTTACTCGTTAGCGAACAGCATTGGAAATTTCGGCGGGCTGCTGGCACCCAACTACAGAACGCCGCGCGTGGTGCACTTTTCCGCTGGAGTTCAGCATCAGCTCGGAGACCGCGGCATGTTCGCCGCCGACTACGTGCGCGAGATCGGCACCCAGTTTCCCTTGGGGATCGACACCAACCACGTGGGAGACGCGGGCTTCCTGACGGACGGCGATAATTCCAACCCGCTGCTCAACAACTATGCGTCCGAGTTGTCGGCGATCAACGCCACTACGGCCGCTAACCCGGCGTCGGCGGGATGTCCGCTGGCGACCTCCAACAACGCCAGTTCGCAAGCTGCCGTGAGTTGCTATCTGGTCAACGTGCCGACCGCGAGTATCACCGATTTCGCCAGCCACGGTCTGGATTCCTCCAATGCCTTCTGCGGGCCGTTTCCCTGCTCGGTGTTAAACAAGCAGCAAGCCGCGTTCGGCGGGGTGAATCCAGCGGTGGGCTCGAACGTCATGTACTTTCCCGGCGGACGTTCGCTCTATACCGGATTGCAGCTGACCTTCCACCGCACCACCGGAGACAACCCGTTCCGGGGCATACGCCGGCTCGATACCACGATTTCGTTTACCCTCTCCAAGTACAAAAGCAACATCGCCGAACCCAACGGCAGCGGCGGAGACTACTCGATCATGAATGTGGCCGAAGATTACAACCGGCCCACCAAGTCGTACTGGGGTAGCTCGGGGATGGCGCGCACAGGCCAGTTCACTCTCAATCCCACGGCGGATTTGCCGCACCAATTGCGCCTTGCCATGATCACGCAGTTCGCGTCGCCGCTTCCCCTGAGCGTTTCCGTTCCCCAGCGGGACGGGGGCGGAGTGCCCGGAGAAATCTTCCGAAGCGACCTCAGCGGTGACGGCACGTTAGGCGATCTTTTGCCCGCCACGATTGTTGGCAGCACGGGAAAGTATTCCACGGCCAATCAGACCAAGGTCATCACATATTACAACTCCACATTCGCCGGGAAGTTGACGCCGGCGGGGCAAGCGCTGGTTAATAGCGGGCTGTTTAGCGGTCAACAACTGGTGTTGCTGGGCGCTTACGCGCCTCTCGTTCAAGGGCTGCCGGCGCAGGCCGCGAAAGCGACCTGGCTGAAGACCACGGATCTGCGGTTGAGCCGGCCGTTCCAGGTGGGCGAGCGGGTCAGACTGGAGCCCAACATCTCCATATTTAACGTTTTCAACTTCGCGAACTTTGGAGGCCCCGGAAACCAGTTGAGCGGCGTCCTGAACGGGGCGCCTGGCAGCTCGCTGAACAACGCAAGTGCGGGCGGATACTGCGGCGTATCCACCGCAATCTGCACTTCGCGGCTGGACCGGGTTGTTGCCGGTTCAGGTACCTACTCGACTTGGGGCTCCGCGGCAGATGGAATTCGGACTCCGGATCATCTTCTAGCGCTGGAGCCGGCCAGAGATATTGAACGCCAGTCGCGAGCTCTAACGCCCATGTTTTGCCGAAAGAGCGCAAAGTTTTTATCCTCCCAGAGAACAATTTCGATTGGACCCCGATTATTGACTTGACTTAGTTTTGGAATGCGCTAAGCTCTCGGAGTCAGTGCAAGACCCTACGCTCCCCAGTAGAAGCTGCGCTGAGATCGAGTCCTGCAACCTTTCACAATTGTGAACAAAAACTTCCAGGAGGAAATTCCTTTGAAAATGAAAAGCTTGTTGGTAATCACTCTCTTTGCTGTGTGCTGCAGCTTTGCTTCCGCACAGAAAGCCAAGAGCAACGCGAGCGGTAGCTTCGCCCTTGGGTTCCTGAACTATACTGGCGGCCTGCAGTATTGCGACTACGAAGTAGTCGGATATAGCGATCCGTTTGCTTGGGGCACCCACAACCTGACCACCGTTTGCGGTTTGCCAGCGGATGGCGTGATGGTTGGACTGAAGGGCACGATTCCGCCCGCTACTGGTATGCCGGTCACAGGCGCGATCTATGGCTTGGCCGACAACACCTTCGATGCTGAGTACGAAGGCTATACCGGCTGCCAGCTTGACTGGGTTACCCAGAAGAAAGCATCCAGCAAGGGCAACATTGAGAAGGGCAAGTATGGCTGGTTGTACTTCTACTCCTGCGAGGGCGGCAGCGACTACCTCGGCAATTACGGCTTCCTGTCGGTCGCACTCGGCGCCCGCAACCAAGAGGGCGTAGCGAAGACGTCGTACGGCAAGACTCTCAAGGACGTGAAGAGCAAGCGGTAGTTGATTCTTTTGTTTTCAAAAGGCCACGCCAGTTTACGGCGTGGCCTTTTTTCTGTAGTGTTGATGTTATCGTCCAAGATCCGCGGAATCGGGGGAAAGAAATGGTTCGATGGTTCGGAGTCACCCTGTTAATGGGCTGCTTCGCGGCGCAGATGCTCGCGCAGGTGTCGAAAGAACAAGAATCGGCAGTGCAGACTCCTGCCGCAGAGCCAGCCTCGGTTGAGCCGACTTCCGCAACACCGGCGACAAAGTCCCAATTTCCTCTCGACGCATTTACAGACTTCTCCGCCGTGATGGTCGGAAGCGCAATGGAGGCTGGAGAAGGCACCGCGGAAGCGTATATCTATCGCGCGGGCAAGCTTTTGAGGATGGAGGGCCCAGAGGGACACGGCTACTACATCACGGACCTAACCACGCTCGAAACCTTTGGGGTTTCGGCGGCAAACTGCATGCACGACAAACATCCGTTTTTCCGCGCCTCGCCATTCGCTGCGTCAGTTCCGGGAGCTAAGGTGGAACGTGTTGCCGCCGGGAAAGAGACAGTGGACGGCCATTCCTGCCAGGTCGAGGACGTTACCATCCTTTCGCCGAAGCCCGGGGCCGTCCCTCTAAGAATGAGGTTGTGGGAGGCGGAAGATATGCAGGGCTTCCCGATAAAAATTCAGGTCCAGCGGGGACGTGGGCACGCGACCATTCGATACAAGAATGTGGTCATAGGCCCTCAGGATCCGAGTCTGTTTATCCATCCAAACTCTTGCGGGGCACTCCCGCAGAAAACCCCGCCGCCGACGCCAAAGGCTGCTCCGGCAACGAAGAACCCAGCGACCACCCCGCCAGCGAAGTGAAAAGGTCTTTTGGTCTAGGGGTCAGGTACCGGAAAAATCAAGAGGTGGATTTACTGACACTCGAAACATAAGACCTAAGACCTGGGGCCCGTGACCTGACACCTGTTTTCCCGATGATAGAATTTTCTTCATGTCCATAATTCGCCAGTTGGCATGCATAGTCTGCCTAACGGCTGGCGCGCTGGCAGCGTCAGCCCCGCCCAACATTATTTTGATCACCCTGGATACGGTCCGAGCCGATCGCATGGGGTTCCTGGGCTCGAAGCGCGGACTGACGCCAAACCTGGACGCGCTGGCTAGACAGTCTGTAGTTTTCGACCGTGCTTATTCGCAAGTCCCGCTGACCGCGCCGTCGCATGCCACCATCCTCACGGGCACCTACCCGCAGTTTCACCAGGTAAGCGATTTTCAGGTGCCGCTGGCGCCGGATCTGCCCTTCGCGCCGGACATCCTCCACGGCCAGGGATATCGTACCGCGGCATTTGTCGGGTCCATGGTCCTCGACCCCAGCTCAAGATTTGCTCCCGGCTTCGACCGCGGATTTGACACCTACGATGCCGGCTTCCACACCCGTCACCCGGGAGAAGATCGCTATCAGTCGTCGGAGCGGCGCGGAAGTGAAGTCGTGACGCATGCCCTGGCGTGGCTAAACGAAACCAGGCTGAACCATCCCAAGGATCCATTCTTCATGTGGGTGCACCTTTATGATGCGCATCATCCCTACGATCCGCCGCAGCCTTACAAGAGCAAGTACGCCTCCGCGCCCTATGACGGCGGAGTCGCATACGTGGATTCTGTAGTGGGGAAGTTTTTGACTCAGTTGCGCACGCGCGGACTCTACGATGGCGCGGTGATCGCAGTGATGGCCGATCATGGTGAAGCGCTCGGAGAGCATGGGGAGGATACGCACGGGATCTTTCTTTACGACGAACCATCCGCGTGCCCCTGGTGATCAAGTTGCCGGGTGAAGGTGCTGCGGGGAAACGTATCGAGACGCGAGTGGAACTGGTGGACGTCCTGCCGACGATTTTGCAGGCCGCGGCAGTGGCGATTCCACCGGAGGTGCAAGGGAAGTCGCTGCTCGGCCTAATGATGCCGCCGCTCGCGGCTAGCGGCGCGGCTTCAGAGACACTCGCCGACCGGCCGGCTTACGCGGAGACGGACTATCCCCATCGTGGCTATGGGTGGAGTTCGCTGCGCGCGCTGCGCACGGGGAAGTATCTATACATCAAGGCTCCGCGGCAGGAACTCTACGATCAGTCCGTGGACCCGAATGCGGAGCACAATCTGTCTTCGACGTCGACAGCAGTGACGGCAACGTTAGCGGGACAGCTGGATGCGTTTCGTTCAAAGACTACCAGCACGAAAGAAGCGCCCAAGTCGGCGGTGGATCCGGAAGCGCAGGAAAAGTTGGCGGCGCTCGGGATATGGCCACGGATCCCAACTTCTCGAAAGCGGGCGCTCAGGACGCAGAGGCTGATCCAAAAGACAAGATTGAGATCGTCAACCTGACTAATCGGGCAAATGAGCTTCGCGAGGATGGACACTGTTCGGAAGCGATTCCCGCGCTGCAGGAGTTGATTACCAAAGATCCCGGCGCTGCTCCTATCTATGTGAAACTCGGCCAATGCCTGATATTGATGAAGGATTACGCGCAGGCGGCGACGGTTCTGCGCAAGATCATCGAGTCGCATCCGGACTTGACCACGTCGCGCTTCCAGTTGGCTATGGCTTTACTCGGAAGTGGAGATATCGCCGGCGCCGTCACTCAGTTGGAGATGGTTGCGGACAAGGAACCACGATGGGACAAACCGCACCTTCTGCTGGCGACCGCCTATGCCCAGACCGACCGTCCGCGCGAGGCAGTCACGGAGTGCGAAAAAGTGCTCGAGTTCGCCCCCAACCACTACGGCGCTCTGCTGCTTGAGGGCCAAGTACTGGTGGACGCGAAACAGCCTGAGGCGGCGCTGCCCAGGCTGGAAAAGGCAGCCGGACTTCGGCCCGAAATGCCCGATCCGCACGAGTCGTTGGCCGATGCCTACGACCAGTTAGGGAAGAAGACGGATGCGGCGCGAGAGCGGGCTGCCGCCAAGCGCCTGGGAGCGAGCGGCGGCGAGTGAGGGAAAGAACTCAGCTTATGTCAGTCATTTTTCGGTGGGTGTGCGTGTTGCTGTGTGCAGCTTGTCTGGCAGCCAGCGCGCTGGCGGCACCGCCGCCGCCCAACATCGTACTGATCACCCTGGATACGACACGCGCTGACCGGATGGGATTTCTTGGCTCGAAGCGTGGGCTGACACCGAACCTGGATGCGTTGGCCCAGGAGTCGGCGGTGTTTACCCGAGCCTATGCCCAGGCTCCCCTGACGCCCGTGTCGCACGCCACGATTCTCACCGGCACGTATCCGCAGTTCCACGGTGTCGTCGATTACCCGATGGTGTTGGCGAAGGATCTGCCGTACGCTCCGGAAATCCTGCGAGCTCACGGATACCACACTGCCGCGTTTCTTGGCTCCTTGGCTCTTGATCCGAATGGAGGCGCTCCCGGCTTTGACCGTGCCTTTGACATCTACGATGCCAACTTCCATTTGGAAAACATTCAGAAAGAAGATCGATACCACTCCGTTGTGCGTCGCGGAGATGAAGTCGTGGCGCACGCGGTGACATGGTTGAACCAGTATCCTAATGGCCCGTTCTTTTTGTGGGTGCATTTGTTCGACGCGCACGATCCCTACGATCCGCGGGAGCCCTACAAGAGCCGCTACGCCGCCGAGCCCTATGACGGGGGGATCGCGTACGAGGATGCGATGGTGGGGGAATTATTACGCCAGTTGAAAGCGCGAGGATTGTACGAAGGGGCCGCGATTGCAGTGGTGGCCGACCACGGAGAGTCACTCGGGGCTCACGGCGAGGAAACCCATGGGGTCTTTCTTTATGATGAAACCATCCACGTGCCCATGGTGATCAAGCTCCCGCAACAAGGTTCCGCAGGGATCAGGATCGAGAATCGGGTGGAACTGGTCGATATCCTGCCAACTCTGTTACAGGTGGTTGGGATTGCGGTGCCCGCGGAGGTGCAGGGCGGATCGCTTCTTGAATTGATGAAGACAGGGGCGCTCGACGCCGGCGTGAAGGAGGCGTGGCGCGATCGGCCTGCCTATGCGCAGGCGGATTACACTCTCTGGCGTACGGATGGAGTGCGTTGCAGTCGTGGCGCACCGGGAAGTACTTGTACGTCCAGGCACCGCGGCGCGAACTCTACGAAGAGGTGTCCGACCTGAGGAGGAGCACAACCTGGCATCGTCCTCGGCGGCCGTCGCCGACACGCTGGCGAGCCAGATGGAGGCCTTCCGCCGAGAAGACTATCAGCACCCGGCAAGCTCCGAAAGCCCATCTGGATCCGGCAAGAGAAAGGCCACTGGGAGCGCTGGGACCTAGTATCAGCCAGCAACATTGCCAAAGCCGGTGCCAGTGAGCAGGGAGCCGATCTTAGGACAAGATCGCGGCCGCCAACATCATTCCCCGAATGAGCTCTGTCATGGAGGAGGGGCGACGGCAAGAAGCGATCCCCCTGCTGCAACAGCTGATTGGCAGCGATCCGGGAATGCCAATGCTTCATTTCAAGCTGGGGGAATGCTACCTCCAGCTGCGCGAATACGAGAAAGCGGTACCCGTATTTCGGAAGGCGGTTGAACGAGAGCCGGATTTCGCGGCGGCACGAATAAACCTGGGCAGGGCATTGGCTTCAACTCGATGATTTCGACGGCGCGGTTGCCGTGTTCGAGCAAGCTGTGACGAATACGCTGACACTCTTGGACGCGCACCTTTCCTCGAAGCTAGCCACGCCCAGGCGAACCGCTTACCGGAAGCAATCAGGAGTGCGAAAAGGTGCTAGAGTCTTCTCCGGAACACTACGGAAGCAACCTGAATCTGGGACTATTTCTGGCGCAGTCGGGGCAACTGGAGTTGGCGCTGGTCAGTTTACAGAGGCAGCCGCGCTGCAGCCTGGAAGGCCCGTACCACACATGGATCCGGCCGATGTTCACACTAAATCGGGACGCTAGGCAGATGCGCAGCGGGAACAGGCTGAAGCCCAACAGCTGGCAGAGAGTGCGCGAAAAAAGTGAGCGAGACCTGGTCAGCCGCCATGGGCCGGCTTTCCTGAAATGTGATGCTGGGGGATATTCTAACTATGCGTGTGATTCGTTGGTGTGCATTCGTCCTGTGGGCGTGGGTGTTCCGCTAGCGGCGGCTGACCGCTCCGCCTCGCCAAAATCGGATGCACTGCGTACCCCGGACTCTCCCAACATCGTGCTGATCACGCTGGACACGACACGCGCGGATCGGATGGGTTTCCTGGGAGCGCAGCGCGGACTAACGCCGAACCTGGATGCGCTCGCCCGCGAAGCTATAATTTTTACCCACGCTTACGCCCAGGCTCCCCTGACCTCGGTGTCCCACGCCAGCATTCTGACCGGCACCTATCCGCAGTTCCATCAGGTGCTTGATTTTCCCTATCCGCTTGCGATGGATCTGCCTTATGTCCCGCGATCCTGCGGGCCCACGGATATCGGACCGCGGCGTTTCTCGGCTCCCGGCTTTAGACCCGGCCGGGGGTGCTCCCGGTTTTGAACGCGGGTTTGATATCTACGATGCTAACTTCCACTCGGAGGATTTCGCGAAGAAGGGCCGCTATCACAGCATCGAGCGCCGCGGGGATGAAGTGGTGGCGCACGCTCTGGCGTGGTTGAACCAGCATCCGAAAGGTCCGTTTTTTTTTTTGTGCATCTCTACGATGCGCATGATCCCTACGAACCGCCGGAGCCCTACAAGACCCGATACGCGTCGGAGCCTTATGACGGAGGAGTTGCGTACGTGGATTCGGTGGTTGGGAAACTACTCGAGCAGTTGAAAGCGCGCGGGCTGTATGACGGGGCGGCGATTGCCGTGATGGCCGATCACGGCGAGTCGCTGGGGGCGCATGGGAGAAAGATGATGGGACTTCTTTCTCTACGATGAAACCATCCATGTGCCGCTGGTTATCAAGCTGCCGCGCGGGGATTCAGCGGGAAACTCTTCCGCGGGGAAGCGGATCGAGAGCCGGGTCGAACTGGTCGATGTGCTGCCAACGCTGCTGCAGGCGGTTGGAGTTGAAGTCCCCGGCGGAGTGCAAGGGGAGTCCCTGCTCGCCATGATACAGGAGGAAGGCAACGCGGCCGTGGACTCCTGGCGCGACCGTCCAGCTTATGCCCAGGCCGACTATCCTCACATCGCGTATGGATGGAGCGCGCTGCAATCGCTGCGGACAGGCAAGTATCTGTACATCCAGGCGCCCCGCCGGGAATTGTATGACGAGGCCGCCGACCCGAAGGCCTGAACCCTACCCGGCCACGACGGAATCAACCGCGGTAGCGGACACGCTGGCTGGCCGGCTCGACGACTTCCGGCTGAAGACGAGCAGCAAGAGGGAAGCTCCAGCAATCGCGGCCGACCCAGCCGCCCAGGAGAGACTGGCCGCATTGGGATACGTCGGGAGCAACGTTTTGAACGCAAGCGCCCCCGCCTCGGGGAGCGGATCCCAAGGACAGCGACAATATTGAAACCGTCAAGACTATTCGCCGGGTCAACTCTTTCTTGGAGGACCAGCGCTACGGCGACGCGATTCCCGTGTTGCAGCAGATGATTGCCAAGTATGGCGGCATCTCCATCCTTTATTTCAAGCTCGGCGACTGCTATATGAAGCTGCAGCAATTCGACAAAGCGGTGCCGCCGCTGCGCCAGGCCGTGGAGCTGGCTCCAAATTCTACGATGGCGCGGATGGCCCTGGGGTCGGCATTGGTCGAAGTCCAGGATTTCGCCGGGGCCGTGCCCGAGCTCGAGAAAGTGGTGGCCAAGCTGCCCCGATCAAACCAGGCACGCCTCGAGCTGGCAAACGCCTACACTCACACGGGCCGACTACCAGAAGCTATAAAGGAATACAACGAGGTGCTCGAAGCCAACCCAGACGACTACGTAGCCAACCGCTTCTGGGGTGAGTCCTGATGGTCTCGGCTACCCCGCGGCTGCGGTGCCGAAGCTGAAAAAAGCGGCGGCGCTCCAACCAAAAGCTCCGGAGCCACACCGCGCCCTGAGTAATGTCTATTTCAAGTTGGGGCGGGATTCCGATGCGGCCCAGGAACAGATTGAGGCCAAAATGCTGTCGGCGAAGTAAAAGCATGAGGCATTCTCAGGAAATTCAGCCGACAAGATTCGTGAGACCTGCAGCACTTAAGACCTTACATCCTTTGAGCTGTCCTGCGCTACATGCCCTTAATCGGGGAGAGCCGGTATCGGGCTGCTCATCCGTTCCGCGTTGCCGTCACACTGGGTTCGTTACTCATTAAGTGCAGATGATTTCACCCTGGGGATAAGCCCGATCTTGCTCTGGCTTGCTAACTCCAATTGCAACAAACACTTGGGGAGCCCCCTTCATATGGTTTGAGGGCTGCACTATCCCACAATGAAGCCCGGAGCGTATGGTGAGCCTGGGCAACTTTGACCGACCAGTAGAGGCATGATGACTGCCCGTGCTTCGTTCTGGGAGCTGCATTTTTCAGCCCTGTAGTCGGAAAAACCGTTTGGGACTTGGGACTTGCGACTTTCTGCCGGTTTCTGCCGGTGCATCAAACAGGGTGCCGCTGAAAGCCCAGACTAGCTATTCGGTCGCCAACAGCAAGACGACAGAAAATTTGCGATCAGCGTGCTTGACACTGTGTTTCCGAGAAGCCAGAATGCTGACAATCCCCTGCGGCATCGACATCCCTAGTCTTCCAGGAGTGGAAAATTATGACGTATCGTCCGACCGTTGCCCGTTTGCTTGCGATATTCCTCGGGATAGTCTGCACCGGTGTTGGGTTGGCCCAGGAACAGAAATATCCGGAAATCTTCGATGCCAAGCCGTTGTACAAAGTCGGACATAACCATCCCGAACTGGCTCCGGTGGCCCCCGCCGCTAGTATCACGCAATGGAGTGGCAGCTTCACGGATCTCACCAAGAAGAAGATCACCTACACCATGATTGGAACCGACCCCTCGAAGGGTGGCGTATCAAGCACGATTCCGGTTTACATCATTCCGATCAAGATGAAGTACGGTCCGACCAACGGGAATATGACTTTCGATCCGGTATCGACGAAAGTGTCGAACGGGCTGACGGTTATCAACAACGTGATTGCCTCGCCGCTGTTCGACCCGAGTCTCAACTTCACGCAGGGTGGTATCAACCTCGGAACCACCCAATACATCGATGCTTTTCAGCGTGGCAATTTCTGGATTTCGGTTAAGAAGAAAAAGAACGCGGGCTATCACGTTCTACTGGGGACTCCGACCGTACTGAAAGAGCAAACCATCAACGTCAAAGCTACCCAGGGCAGTGTCATGAACAACCCGTTCGGAAGCGGAGTAGTTGGCACCTACGACCTCATCGACTTCGACTCGAAGTTGCAGAGCTATATGAAGAAGTTCTCCGAGATCTAACCCGTCCGTTCTGGCTCTGTTCATCACCTATGACATCTATTTGACCGAGGGCGGCTGTTGCTACGGCGGCTATCATGATGCCGACGGCGTTCAGCCTGGCGGTCGAGACCTACGCCTACTCCACCTACGTGGACAGCGTCGGCGTTTTCGCGCAAGACGTGTCCGCTCTGTCGCATCAATTGGCGAGTGGATGAACGATCCGTTTGCCGATAACTATGTCCACTGCACGGACAATGATTTGATGGAAGTCGGCGACCCGCTGGAAAACGGTCCCAACTCGGAGCCTATCCGTACACGCTCGATGGATTTACCTACAACCTGCAATCGCTGGTGTTCATAGGCTATTTCGGAGCGCCGCCTAAGACCTCGGCTAACAGTTGGTACGCTTTCCAGGACGACGTGTCCCACGTTTGCCCCGGTCAATAAACTGATTGCCTTCGAGTCTTCCGCGCTCTCAAAGCTGCGAGAATACGGCGTTGACCCTATCACGCTACCGGGACTTCAAAGAGGAAATGCGTGGGACTCAGGTGTCAGGAAATTCAGCTACTGCATTTTCTGGTAGCTTCGAGACAATCCTTGGCTTGACTTCGGGCTACTGCGGCGAGATCAGCCGCACCGCCACCGGAGAAGCGCCATTACCGAGGATCGGTTGCCCGGCGGTGCTGGTTCCGCATCCAACCAGGTTGATGACCGTGGTATTAATGTTGCCGGTGGCTTCGGGCGTTGGATTGCCGTCCGGATTGAGAAACAACTGCACGAACCCGATGATCGGCAAATTGAGCGACTCGGAAGTGTAATTTGTAACGTCAAAAACCGGCACCGTGACGAGGGAGTCGCTGACCATTAAATCCGTGTTCGCCGTCCCCGGAATCGGATTGCCGGTGCCCCGGCGAACTCAAACGGCGGCGTAGAAGTGACCGTATCGCCCCGCCGCCTGGCCCCGCATGGGTTAGACAATTCACCGCATCCGCGGTGTCAGAATCCCGGCTGGGGTTGGGATAGGGAGTAAAGTCGATATTGGCAGGGCTGTTTGGGGGCTACTGCACGAGATCGGTATCTGAATGCAACCCGCGACACTCTTCTGATAGTTTGTTGTCAGTGCCCGGTTGCAGCTAGGCAGCGGGCTGATTGGGTGCGGAAATGTCGTGGCATCATCTCCAGGAAAGTAGCTCCAGGGACTTAAAGGGGCACCTGGCAAGGGCGTCGCACAAGTGCCATTCGCAGAAGGGCACGCGAGGGTCATGAAAACTCCATTGGAGCTCGAACTCCAACCCAGGAGCGTCGTTGTCCGAATCGCACCCGACGACGGATCAAAAATCGGGGCGCTGTTGACGCCGTATTACTGGGATCGAGATTCGGCAGCAGCCACGGTTTCACGCAGAGCGGCGCAACCGGTGGCGCGCTGTTAACCGATGTTGCCACAGCCCCGGAAGGGTTGTAGGCCTCGGCTGTAGCCGACGCGGCCACCGTGACCTGTTTGCTTCCCCAGATGCGCGCGAAGAACGTTGGCAGATCGGTTCTTTGCACCCGTACGGTGACACACGGGTTGGCCACGGGAAACAGCATCCCACACAGGCTGCCTTGGGATCCGGCAAAACTGACAACCACCTCGCCATTAGCGGCGACCAGATAACGTCCTCCCACCATGCTACTTTGCGCGACCTGTATGGCGATCGTTTGGGCGAGACCGCCTGGGATGGTCTCCACGGTTCGAGCGACGCGCCACTCGAATCCGAAGTTGCGCCCGAATTGGCGATAACGCGGGCCGCCGCCAGGGCCGCGGCATCGGCCGCCAGTTGCGCCTCGCTGCGTGCTGTGTAGATGGTCACCGTGTCGATCGAAAGCGCGGCCATCGCTCCGACCACAAACAGCATAAACACCGCGACCAGAGTAATGATGGTCCCGTGCTCGTCCTTCCGACCCGAGGTGTCCCTCTTTCCGAGCATATTTCCTCGCATTTGATTATCGACTGTAGCGCTCTCGGTCAACTGCGTTCATGCGCGGATTGTACCACCGCGCAAAACGCGGGCCGGTGGGGGACAAACGCAAAAGCGGGGCATTCTGGGAGTTGTCGTACAATTTGAGGCAGTGGCGGCATTGCTCACAAGAGGAGATCAGGACTCCATGTGCTGGACTTTGCGGCGATGAACTCCGGCATGGCATGTTGTGCAGAGCGTGATCAAGCTCCGTCAGTAACGCGCTAGCAAGCTTCTTATGAATGAAGCGGGGCCCGGGCCTCCGGGCTTTTGCTTTGCGGAAAAAGCAGGCAGTTCTCGGTTCTTAGTAAAACAACACCGGATCCAACTGAGAACTGAGGACCGGGACTGAGAACATCCCACTTGAGTACCGCCTCCGAAAGCCCTAAAGTACAGGGAGCGAAACGCACGGAGGCGCCGGTCTGCCAGCGGCAATCATGCTTCAATCAAGCCTCTGGATTCTCGCTCCCTGGATTTTCGCGCCATGGATTCCCGAGGTGCTGGTGGCGGTGGTTGCGGGAGTTCTTGACCGGCGCTACCGGCGGATTCTAACTGGCTAACGGTATCGGGTTTCGCGGCCGGGGTCCGGTTGACACGGCTCTTTACCGCTGGCCGCGGCTGAAAGCCGCGTTGCTTGGAACCTTGCTGGGCCTGGGGCTGCTGTTGCCGTTCGTGCTGATCCGCAGCCTGGGCGCGGGAGACTGGAAGCTGGCCGGGGCTTTGGGAGCCTGTCTCGGTCCGCGGCAACTGCTCTCGGTACTCGTAGGTACGATTCTGGTGGCCGGAGTCATGGCGCTGGGATGGTCATATGGAAAGGACGGCTGAAACGGACGCTGGTGAACATCGTGCATTTGCTGGCCGCGTTGTTCAGCCTGCGGATGCCGGGGTCCGAGGTGTCGCTCGATGATCCGCAGTCCACAAAAATTCCGTTCGGCGTGGCCATGGCGTTTACGGTGTTGCTCTACGGAGTGGGCAGGGCGATGGGGAAGGTATGAGTGTAATTGGTGATTTGCGATTTGTAATTTGTAATTCCAATTGTGGTTTGTCATCCTGAGTGAAGCGAGGGATCTGAAGTTGCTGAAGATCAAACTTATCGCGTACAGACTCCGAACCATTGACGGGTCGGAGATCGCCGAGACCGCCATGGTGCTGCCCGTGGTGTTCATGCTTTTGTTGGGCATCATCTGGTTCGGACGCGCCTTCAACATCTATTCAACAATCCAGCAGGCGGCGCAGCAGGGAGCGATTACTGCGGCACGGGACACGTGCGCGACGTGCTTCAACAACCCTGCCAACGCTACCGCCGTGGACAACGCAGTTACCGCGGTGATGCAGGCGTCGAATCTCGATCCCAGCCAGATCCAATCGCCGTCTGGCACTCCGAATTGTGGCCCCGCACAGCCTTGCGCCGCCTGCCCTCCAGCATTTCCGCCCCCGCCCGCTGGCTCGTGTTCGTCGACTGCCAACATCTCTGTCTGCCAAAATGTGCAACTGAATCCCACCAGCCAGCCCCCACAATGTGGGGCGGTAGTGAGCTTTCAGTATCCTTTCCAGTTCTACCTACCTGGCACTTCGCTCAACTTGTCGCAGGTTATTTTGTCGGCGCAAGCGCAAAGCCGGATGGAGAACTAGATGGCTCGGTCCCGAAATATGCGTCGCGAGATATTCCCCTCTTCGAAAGGCACCACGAGAGGGCTACCCTACGCCGCGGGTCTACTGAAGGGGGCTCAGGGCTCGGCGATATTGGAATTTGCCATCGTGCTGCCGCTGCTGGTGGTATTCGTCGTCGGCATCTACGATTTCAGCGGCGCCTTCAACCAAAAGCAGAAGATCGAGCGCGGCACAGGAAGGCGCCATCATTGCCGCCGCTCAGCCGATGAGCCCTATTGTAGCCATGGAGACCTTCCCGAGGGGTGAGGCATATGGCCATAGAGATGGCTGAAGGATGAATACATCATAGCTTGAGATGGCTACAGCTGTGATGAGCAACTGGCTGCGCTATGCGCGAACACTCAAGGCACTGCCGGAACTGCCCCCCGTCTGACTCGCCGCGTTGGAGTTGAGCAGGTTCACAATAAGCTCGTTATTGCTCTGCTGGTTGAGATTGATGATGACCTGCTCGGAAGAGTTTCCCTGCGCTGCCCCAATCGAAACCGTCGCTCCCGAACTCCCGCTGCCGAGATTGATTGTGACCTCCTCCGGCGATGCGGTAGAAGAAGCGCCTTCCTCGATATTGATGACGAGTTCCGGCGTTGCCGATCCATTCGAAGCGCCGATGCTGGACGCGCCTCCCAAGTTGATGATGATCTCTGGAACGTTGCTGCTGGAGCCGGTTGAAAGTGTGACAGTGGACGGCGGCAACAGGTGAATTGGCGGCTGGACGACGGGTGGTGCGACCGGCGATGGGCCAATGGAATCGGGAGGAAGGTTAATGGTAGACGGGGGCACCAGACCGACCGGAGGCAGTGACGACGGTGGCGGGGCGACGCCTTGATGTCCCTGGCCGAAAGTGCTGGCGAGGCTGGCGAAGGCCGACTGGGCTCCGGCGAGATCGCCGGATTGCAGGGCTTGACCGATGACCTGGAAATCCTGTGCGCGATCGGCTCGCTGAAATAATTGCCCATTCGCATGGGGGCCGCTCTGGCCGAGTGCAGTGAGGGTGTTGAAATCCTGCTGAGCGGCGTTCAAGTCGCCGGCTTGCAGGTCCTTCCCCAACTGGCTGAGATCGGCTTGCCGCTGGTGTTGGTAGGCTTGCAGTTGCTGGTAGATCGAAGATGCATCGTCGACGGCCGCGGGCGCGTCAGTGCCACCTGCCAGCGTCGAAAGGGTTACAACTGCGGCCGGAGCAACTTGCGCTGAACCGGCCGCATTGCTTTGCTTGCTGACGAGCGCGACAAAGGCCGCTTGCGCTCCCGCCAGGTCGCCAGCTTGTAAGTCCTGACCAATGGTTTCGAAATCCTGGGCGCGACCGGACTGGGAATAGGGCCCGGAATTGGCAAACGGTCCACTTTGCCCGAGCGCAGCCAGTTCGTTGTAGGCTTGTTCGGCGCGGTAGCCAGATCTCCACTTTGAAGGGCGCTGCCGACTGCTTAACATCGGCTTGACGGCTCTGGTAGAAGCTCTGGATCTCCTGATAGATCGACTCGCTGGAAATTGCCGCGGTTGACATAAAGTGTCCTCCCGACGACTCCTGCCGTCCCACGATTCGCGGGGACTCAATTGCCGTCCTACAGACCTCATCGGTCGAACCGGAAATGACTTTAGAGGGAAATCACGGAGGGATGGTAGTTCGATAGAAGCCTATAAACTCAAGCGCTCAACAGGAAATGATGGCCGAGATCCAAACAAAGCCAGTTAGCAACTGCCTGGGTGTATCGAGGAGTGGTTGAGGAGTGGTTAATGAGTTTGGCCGCGAGCCACGTTGCTCCCATTTTCCTTTTTTGCAGTCCGCAATTATAATCGCCATTCGCCGTAATCGGGTGCAAATGTTGACGGAAGACAGCCCGGCCAGGAAGGGTACATCGTTCCTGAACGGGACTGGCCGCGTTTTATACCCTCGTGTCCAGTCCGATCTGTATTCGGTCAGTTGTGCCATGGTTGCATATCCCTGGAGGCGCTATAAGGAACATGAATAAACTTGTCCACTTCGCTCTGGCAGTTCTCTTTCTCACGGGCGTCTCTACGGCTCAGAAGTTTCCGAACATGCCGCCCATCGATGTGTTCGGCGGCTACTCCTATTACAGCTTTGATCTGCCAGCGAACCCGAGCGCGGCTACCACGTCGGCCCGGCTGGCCATGAACGGCTGGGATGTTTCCGCCTCTGTCTTCCGCTTTCATCATCTTTCCGCCGAAGCCGACCTCAGCGGCCATAGCCTGACCAATTGCCAAAGTACTACCTTTAACTGCAGCAACTTCTCCTACATGTTTGGGCCGCGTTATAACTTCAGGGAAGGCTCCAAGATTAGGGCTTTTGCCCATGGCCTCATCGGACAAGACAATGCCACGCTTGCCTACAACGGAAGTTCCCTGACCGACACGTCCTTGGCGTTCGCCGTCGGCGGCGGTGTCAACTACTGGGTCAAACCCCACATTGGAGTTCAACTCGGCTCTGTGGACTACGTTTACACTCGTCACCTCAGCGATTTCGACGTTCCCAGCCAAAGCAACTTCCGCGCCAATGTTGGAGTCGTTTTCGAATTTGGTGGCCAATCTTCGGGCGCATCCTCTCCCAAGGCGAAACACGCGCCTGCTGCCGGACCTGGCCCGAGCCAAACCTCGGCTGGAAACGTCCATCCATCCGCTCAGCCGTCGGCTAACTTGACCAGTCGCGGCATGCCCATTCCTGCGCTCGGCATCGTGGTCGGACCACAGGAATTTGACGGAGCGAAGATTGTCGAGATCGATCCGGGAGGCGTCGGTGAAATGGCATCCATGAAAGCCGGTGACCTCATCAAGACCGTGGACGGCAAGCCTGTTCGGACGCCGATGGAGTTGCTCGCCGAACTTTCCGACAAGACCGGAAAAGTGAAAATCGGCATTCAGCGCGGCGACTTCTCGACGGAGACGTTAGTGCTGCTCGGCGGTCGCTAAGACGCAGGTGTCAGACCGCAGGTCCCAGGAAAATCCTGGGACTTGCAGTCCCAGTTTTCCTGACACCTAAGATCTAACACCCAAGACCTGAAGTATTTCTGGTGCGCCCGGAGAGATTCGAACTCCCGACCTACAGCTCCGGAGGCTGCCGCTCTATCCAGACTGAGCTACGGGCGCACTGCGGATTTATTTAGTGTACATCGCCGCAGCGAGCCCCTCAATGACCGCCATCAGCCTTCGACCTCGGCCAGCGAACCTTTCCTTTTCCGCTGGTTCGACTGCAGGACCTTCTTGCGCAGCCGCAGCGACTTTGGCGTGACCTCGACAAACTCGTCCTCGGCAATAAACTCAATCGCTTGCTCCAGATTCAGATTGCGGTAAGGCACGAGGCGGATCGCTATGTCGGAAGTCGAAGCCCGCATGTTGGTCAGCTTCTTCTCGCGCACAATATTGACGTCGAGGTCCGTGTCTTTGGCGTTCTCGCCGATGATCATGCCTTCGTAAACATCAACGCCGGGTCCGGCGAAAAGTGTGCCGCGCTCCTGAAGATTGTAGAGAGCATGGGAGGTCGTAACTCCGGGCCGATCGGCAATCAGCGCGCCCGTCGGACGATGCGGAATTTCTCCCTGCCACTCGATATAGCCGTCAAACAATGCGTTCATGACAATCGTACCGCGCGTGTCGGTTAGGAGCGTGCTGCGCAGTCCAATCAGTCCGCGGCTGGGCACGCGGAATTCCACGCGCACACGTCCGTAGCCGTGATTGTGCATGTTGGCAACCTCGCCTTTGCGCGAGCCGACATGCTCCATGACCACGCCGACGAATTCTTCGGGAACATCAACGGTGAGGTGCTCGACCGGTTCCATTAACTTGCCGTCGATGCGCTTGGTAACGATCTCGGGCTTGCCGACCATCAGCTCGTACCCTTCGCGGCGCATCATCTCGATCAGGATGGAAAGCTGCAACTCGCCGCGTCCCAGAACTTTGAACGAGTCAGTGCTGCCCGTTTCTTCCATGCGCAGCGAGACGTTGGTGAGCAGCTCTTTGTCGAGACGCTCGCGCAGATTGCGCGAAGTGACGTAGTCGCCTTCGCGTCCGCAAAACGGAGACGTGTTGATGGTGAACAGCATCGCAATCGTCGGCTCGTCAATGACGATCGGCGGTAGCGGCGCAGGGTTCTCAGCGCTGGTAATGGTCTCACCGATCGTGATGCCCTCGACGCCGGCGACGGCGATGATGTCGCCAAGCGATGTTTCGGTAATGTCGGTGCGCTTGAGTCCGGAAAAGCTGAAAAGCTTGGTAATTTTCGTCTTTTGAAATGATCCATCGCGCTTGGCGATGGCGACGTCTTCTCCGGTCTTCATGGTGCCGGAGAAAACGCGCGCAATGGCCAGGCGGCCAAGGTAGTCGCTGTAATCGAGGTTGGCGACGAGAATTTGGAGCGGTCCGTCAGCTTCTCCCTGCGGCGCGGGGATGGTATCCACGATGGCCTCAAACAGAAGACGCAGATCTTCGCCGGCCGCTCCCTGATGCACGGCAGCGGTTCCCGCCTTGGCGTTCGTATAAAGGACGGGGAAATCAAGCTGGTCTTCCTTGGCGTCAAGATCGATGAAGAGGTCGTAAACCTCGTTGAGAACTTCCTGCGGACGCGCGTCGGGGCGGTCGATTTTATTAATGACGAGAATCGGTTTCAGGTTCGCTTCGAGAGCTTTGCTGAGTACGTAGCGCGTCTGCGGCAGCGGACCTTCACTGGCGTCAACCAGCAGCATGACGCCATCAACCATCTTGAGGGCGCGCTCCACCTCGCCGCCGAAGTCGGAGTGGCCGGGGGTATCCACGATATTGATTTTTGTGCCGGCGTAAAACACGGCCGTGTTTTTGGCCAGAATAGTGATGCCTCGCTCGCGCTCGAGATCGTTCGAGTCCATGACGCGCTCGGCGACGGTCTCGTTGTCGCGGAAAGTGCCGCTCTGGCGGAGCATGGCGTCTACCAGCGTGGTCTTGCCGTGGTCCACGTGGGCAATGATGGCGATGTTGCGAATACTTGGATTCAGATCGAAAACTCCTCTAGTGATCGCCGTTTGGGGCTTACTACTACTTTACTATGACGGAGGGATTAGGCGCTGGATGCCATGTCTTATCGCGCGTCATCCTTTAGAAAGAATTTGTCATCCTGAGCGCAGCGAAGAACCTGCGGTTTGCCGACCAAGACAAGAACTGCGCCCATTCTCCTCCATCGCAGCTCTTAGAGTTGAGCAGCCTCACTCCGGAATTGCGCTTCGAACCCGCCTGGGCTCAGAAGGCCCACGACAACGGCCACAGTCAGAATCAGCTTACGGCGGCCGGTGGATCTGAACTTTCACTTCTTAAATCTATTCCTTGATCAGGCACTGCGATCAGGCACTGCGGCGGCGGGTGCGAGGTTGCGGCTGCTCGCATGCCTGAATTGTTCCGGGTGGCAACGCTTTAGGCTCTGACGAGGTATCTGGGCTGTTTTCCGAATTGAGCCCTGGAGTTCTATACGCGTTCATGAAACCCAAATTCACAGACGCGACTTGCATGGCATAGAACAGCGATGAAGCTTCTTTCGGCTCGATGCGGCGGTGCAGCATCAACTCGCAAACTTCGGAGATCGCCGACTGGATGGAGGCGGCATCTTCGAGCGGAGGGAGGTAGACGTGAGTGGACGGGATGGTTTCGGAGTTGTTGATGTCGATCGGCGGTGTGCCGGATACCTCGTGGAAGTGGCAAAACCTCTTGCCGCTTTTTGCAGGAGATTTGCAGGGATCACCGTTAAATTTTCGCTGTTCACAAAGTCTGGTTGAAGGTTTGTCAGAAGAAGATGACATTATGATTGCTCCTCTAGGCGATGAGTCGCCGGTTGCTAGTGATTTTGTTGCTTATGAAGAATCAGGGTTAGGGTTCGTAACCCCCCCCCCCCCCCCCCCAAATTTCCTCTAAAATATTCAAACTAAACGAGTTAGATCCAAAATATTCATAAATAAGGACTTAGCGGTGGATGCTGGGTTTGGCGTGCGTTTTAGGGGGCGGGTTCACCCCGTCTTCTGCGTGTCCCCTACTGCTTGTGTACCATCATTTTTTCAAAGAGCCCGCGCGACCGAAGATGCTTTTCGGCGGATTTGCGGTCCGTCTCTGGAGACGGCGAATTTCCGGATGCTGCACTGCCGAGGAATTCTCGCATTGATTGCGGTTCGGCGTCTGTGACGGGCGTACAGGAAATATGTGATGAAAAAGCGGACTGGCGGCAATATTTTCTGGTTGACATAATTGTTACTTAGAGTAACAATTAATTGGTGTGCAAGGTCGTCACCACGAAATCCTTCGCCAAAGCGCTATCCCGGCTTCCGGTGAACTGGCAGAGGCGGATTGTGGAGAAGGTCAAGGATGTGGCCGCCGATCCATATGCCCGGCACAACAACGTCGCCAAGCTGCAGGGACGCGACGGCTACCGATTGAGAGTTGGAAATTGGCGAGTCATATACGAACTGCACGACGACCGGCTTGAGCTATGGGCCCTGGAAGTGGGGCTGCGGGGAGGAATTTACCGATGCGTGTGGAAACCATTACCCGCAAGGGCAAAGAGTTCGCAGTGATCCCAGTGGCGGCTCTGCAAAAGTTGATGGAGGATGCGGAGATGCTCGCCGACGTGAAGGCCTATGATGCCGCCAAGGCTCGTCTCGACGATGGCTCGGACGAACTCATACCGCTGGAGATCACAGAACGGAGGCTGAGGGGAGAGCCCGCACTCCGCGTCTGGCGTGAACACCGCGGGCTTACCCAGGAGCGGCTGGCCAAGAAGGCTAAGGTTTCGCGCGCGCTGATTGCGGCGATTGAGACTAAGCGCAGGAGCGCATCGGTTAGCACTTGGAAGAGGCTCGGGGCGGCGCTTGATGTGGGGTGGGAGATGCTAGCCTAGTCGTCGTGGCGGTTACCTCCAAAGAAAACCTGCGCTCGCGGAGGTTGTGGTGCCCACCCTTTGCCTTGCTTCTGCCAAACGAGGTCAAGAGCGCTCCCCTCCTAGAAATCCCGCAATTGGGAAAGCACATGCACTAACGCGTATCGAGATGAACTTCTGATTCTGGCCACCGCTTGAGCGATCCCGATACATTCAGCGCGAGGACATTTCCACCTGCCCTCAATTTCTTACGGGATCGGACTCATCATCATGAAGGCTACAAACGCAGTGGCAGGTGTCGAATCGCCAAGGGTTCTTGCACAATCTCAGTATCAGTTTTTCGCCGCGCTCCGACGGTGGCTTGGCATTTCGATGTTCAGTGTGGCCGTCTCACTGGTGACGGCACCGATGTGCCTGGCAGCGCAAACCTACGACGGGCCAGCAGAATTGCCGAGAGTGACGGTGCCGAGCGCCATGGCAGACACGCCCGCGCCGGGGAGTGTGATTAGCGTTGCCGCCGGCGGCGATCTGCAATCGGCTTTGAACATTGCCAACTGCGGCGATGTTATCCAACTTCAGGCGGGAGCAAGCTTCGCTGGGCCATTCACGGTGCCAGCCAAGAAGTGCGACATCAACCATTGGATTTGGATTCGTACCAGCTCTCCGGACAATGATCTGCCGGCGGAAGGGCAGCGCGCTACACCGTGTTATGCGGGAGTGGCTTCGCTCGAGGGACGTCCACAATATAGTTGCAGTGATCCGGCTGATGTGATGGCAACGGTGCAGATGGCGATTGCGGGCGACGGTCCGTTTCTGCTGGCGCCGGGCGCGAATTTTTATCGCTTCATCGGGTTGGAAATAACCCGTCCTGCCGGAACTCCCGGACTGGCCCCGCTGGTGTCGGGCCTGGGAACCGCGGACCACATCGTGATTGATCGCTCATGGCTGCACGGAGCGCCGCAGGATGAAACCTACAAAGGCGTGAACCTGAATGGTATGACGAATGTCGCGATTGTCGATTCTTATTTCAGCGATTTCCATTGCATCTCACGGTCTGGCCTCTGTACCGACTCGCAAGCGATCTCGGGAGGAGTGAGCAATACGCAGGACGGTCCGTTCAAGATTCAGGACAACTTTCTGGAAGCCGCAGGCGAGGCGATCATGTTTGGGGGCGGCGCCGCTACGCAAACTCCGACGGACATCGAAATTATCGGCAATCACTTCTGGAAGCCCTGGCAGTGGATGCCGGGCAACCAGCCGTTCGTCGGCGGAGCGGATGGCAACGCATTCGTGGTCAAGAATCATCTCGAACTGAAGAATGCGGTTCGCGTGCTGGTTGAAGCGAATCTCATGGAAAACAACTGGGGCGGTTTCACGCAAAATGGCTTCGCTATTCTAATCGACCCGAAGAGCCAACACACGCGCCACGGCCGCAACGTGTGTCCGAAGTGTCAGGTGACCGACATTACGGTTTGCTACGACCAAGTTTCGCACGCCGGAGGAGGAATGATCATGTCTACTACTCTCTCCGGCAATGGCAAGCACGGAGGCGCTGCACTGGCGGGTGCGCGCTGGAGCATTCACGACCTTGTTATTGACGATCTCAGCCCGAAGTATGTGGGCGGTGGCGCCGTATTCATCATCGCGAACAGTTGGACGAAGAATCCCCTTAATAATGTAACCATCAATCACGTAACCGCGTTTCCCGATCCCACCACCAACATGATGTTCGTGGGTGACATGGTCAGATCCGAGCGGATGTACAATTTTGTCTTTACCAATAACCTGTTGCTCACGGCTCAATACCCGGTGTGGAACACGGGACACAAGTCCAATTGCGCCGCTAAAGACGTGCCGGTTACAACTGTCGAGAGATGTTTCAAGACTTCTACGTTTGAGTACAACGGACTGATAGCGCATCCGCCGCATTTTCCTCCCTCAACCTGGCCGGCGAATAACATGTTCCCGAAAACCGTGGATGATGTTGATTTCACGAACTACAACGACGGGAATGGCGGAAACTACGAGCTTCTGCCTAAGAGCCCGTATAAGAACGCGGGCAGCGACGGCAAGGATCTGGGAGCGGATATTGTTGGGCTCGACGCGGATTTGGCTGGCGTGGAATAGGTGGACGCAGGATTAACGTAGGGGTCCTTCGACTCCGCAGATCGACTCGCTTCGCGAATCGTTCCGCTACGCTCAGGATGACAACTTAGAGTTGATTTGCAACGGCTCGACTCACTCCGTGACCATCTCCGGAGTACCTTCCGCCCGCGTTCGCAGGCGATACCAGAACACGATCGCGATCAGCGAGAACAGAAAGATGATGGTGGAGATGGCGTTGATTTCTGGGGTGATGCCGCGGCGGAGGCGTCCCCAGATTTCTAGCGGGAGGGTGTTGTCGCGGCCGATCAGGAAGAAGCTTACGGCGATTTCGTCCATGGAGAGGGTGAAGATCAGGAGCGCCGCTCCGATGATTGACAACTTTAGATTGGGGAACGGTGATGCGCCAGAAGGTCTGCCAGTAGTTCGCTCCTAGATCCAGAGACGCTTCTTCCTGGGCGCGGTTTAGTTTTTG
This sequence comes from uncultured Acidobacteriaceae bacterium, assembly GCA_963755765.1. Classification (GTDB taxonomy): domain Bacteria; phylum Acidobacteriota; class Terriglobia; order Terriglobales; family Acidobacteriaceae; genus Acidiflorens. Next base: position 63,381 of record CAVWKZ010000011.1, on the reverse strand, counting down.
CAATCCGGCGAAGACTTCGGTGGTGGCTACGGAGATCAGGGCGGTGCCGTGTCCGAGGATTATGGTAAGCAGGCTCAGTTTTACTTCGGCTACCCGGAACAGCATTAGCAGCGACAAGCCGGTGATTATTCCGGGGAGGATCAGCGGCAATAGAACCAGACGGCGGAATAGGGCCTTGCCGGGGAATTGGGCTCGATCCAGTGCTAGCGCGGCGGGGATTCCGAAGAGTAGTGCTATCAGCATCGCGGCTGCGGCTACCAGCAGGCTGTTTAGGACGGAGTCCCAGATCGCGGCGTCGTTGAAGAGAATGCGGTACCAGTTCAGGGTTAGGTCGTGGGGCGGGAAGCCTCCTACGCCTTGTCCGTTGAAGGAATAGAGGATGAGGATGGCTATGGGAAGATAGAGGAAGGCGAAGACTAGCAGGGCGTGCGCGGTTAGCAGGCGCGGATTGTGTAGTGAGGCGCGCTTCATGCGGGTACTCACGAGAAACTCCACTTCTTCTCCAACCGCTCCGAGAAGAAGATCAAGGCCAACACCAGCGCTAACATGCAGAGCGAGATGGCGGCGCCCAGGGGCCAGTTATAGGCGGCTCCGAACAGGCTTACTACGATGTTGGAGATCATGATGCCGCTGGGGCCTCCTAGCAGGAGCGGCGCCAGGAAATCTCCGAGGCTTAGGACGAAGGCGAAGGTTGCGCCGGCTAGCACTCCGGGGATGGAGAGTGGGAAGATTACTCGCCAGAAAGTTTGCGCGGGCGTGGCTCCCAGATCGTGCGAGGCCTCTACCAGGTTGCGCGGGATGTGTTCCAGCGAGGCGTAAATGGGCAGGAACATGAACGGTGTATAGATGTGCGTCAATGTAAGTACTACCGCGAACGGGCTGTAGAGCAGGAAGTCGAGCGGGTGACTGGTCAGGTGCACGTATTGCAGGAGCGTGTTGAGGACTCCGTCGGTGCCCAGGATTGTTTTCCAGGCGTAGGCGCGGACTAAGTAACTCACCCAGAGCGGAATGATTACCAGCTGATAGTAGAGATCTTTTCTGCCTCCGGCGTGGAACGAGAGGAAATAGGCCAACGGATAGCCTAGCAGCAGGGAAAAAAACATCACGCGAGCGGCGATCCACATGGAGCGGAGCAGCGTCTCCCAGTACACGGGCTTGGTCAGGAGTTCGTGATAGTTGTCGAGGTTCCAGGAATGGACGATGGTTCCTGAGTCAGAGACTGACCAGAAGCTGTAGCAGAACATCAGCAGATAGGGGACGAGCAGAAATACTGCTACCCAGATCAGCGGCGGGACAGTGACGGCGACGCGGTAGGCGCGGGAGAACATCAGAGTCTTTCCTCGGACTTTGACTTTGAGCCGAGGCTGGTCGCGCGCACCGGAATGACATCAGCTGCGTTGAATTCGAACTCCAGCGAAGCATCGGGATTCGGCAGATCACGACTGGCAGTGCGGATGGTGAGGACTAGTCCTCCATCGGCTTCGACGCGTAGCAGGTCGGTGGCTCCGTGGAAAGCCTGGTCGCGCAGCTTGGCGCGGAAGCGGACGGTTGCGGCATTCTCCGAAGGACCAGTTGACGCAGCGGCCACGGGGCGAATGCATTCTGGACGCAGCGAAAACAACGCCGCGCCGTCGGGCTGGGACGTGGGCCATTGCAGCGCGCCGCTTGTGGCTTTGCCACGGCTCACGTTGGCTTGCAACAGGTTTGTGTGTCCGATGAATTGCGCGGTGTAGGAAGTTGCGGGGCGATTGTAGATTTCGCGCGGGCTGGCAACTTGCTCCAGTTCTCCGGAGCGCAACAGGGCGATGCGGTCGGACATCACCATGGCTTCTTCCTGATCGTGCGTGACGAAGATGAAGGTGATGCCGACTTCACGCTGCAGGGCTTTCAGTTCGACTTGCATCTGGCGGCGCAGATTCGCGTCCAGCGCGGAGAGCGGTTCATCGAGCAGCAGCAGGCGGGGGCGATTTACCAACGCACGGGCTAACGCGATGCGTTGTTGCTGTCCTCCACTGATTTTTGAGGGTTTTGATTTGGCGTAGGCGGACATCTTTACTTTTTCCAGCGCCTCGGTTACTCGCGACTGAATTTCCGCGGCGGGGCGTTTCGCGATGGCCAATCCGTAGCCTACGTTTTGTTCTACGGTCATGTGCGGGAATAGGGCGTAGCTCTGGAAGACGGTGTTCACGCGACGGCGGTAGGGAGGCTGCGTGTCCAGGCGCTCGCCTTGCATCCAGACCTTTCCGGCGGTGGATTGCTCGAAGCCGGCCAGGATGCGCAGGAGGGTGGTTTTGCCGGAGCCGCTTTCGCCGAGGATGGTGAGGAATTCGCCTTCGGCGATTTCCAGCGAGATGTCGCGCAGAACTATGTTCTTGCCGAAATGCTTGGCTACGTTGCGGATGGATAGCAGGGGCGCGGAGTTTGGTTTGGTGCTGATCACGTCCGCGGGTTCTTGCGTCGTTGCCATGGCTGTCTATTTTGGCGCTGCTCAGGTTTCGCGGACAGGAGTGTCCGCGCTACAAGCTTACTGTGTGGCTTTTACTTCGTTCCAGATTTCGTTGTACTTGGCGCGGCGCGGTACATTCTGCCAGAAATAAAGACGCTTCTGATAATTGTCTACGTCGTCGAGGTGCAAGCTCTTCTGCTCTTCCGGCGTCATGTACTGCGCGGCTCGCGGATTCGCCGGGGTGTAGCCGGTGACGTCGGTGACTTTTTTCTGGGTCTGCGCCTCGATCATGAACTCGAGAAATTTGTAGGCTAATTCTTTGTTCTCGCTGCCGGAGGTGATCATGAGGTGATCGATCCAGCCGGTGGTGTTTTCTTTGGGGATGGTCTCGCCTACCGGAAAATTCGCTTTGCGCAACTGGTTAGTCATGAGCGGCCAACCCATGGCGATGACCACTTCGTGGTTCTGGAAAAGGTTGGTGAGTTCTCCACCGGTGGACCAGAACTTGCGAATGTTCGGTTTCAACTCGATCAACTTTTTCTTAACGGCGTCCAGTTCTTCATCGGTGAGGTTATAGAGATGGCCGGGATCGGGTTTGTCGTAGCCGAGCACCTGGGCAGCCATGTAAACGGTCGAAAGATCGTCCCACACGGAAACTTTTCCCTTCAGCTTCGGGTCCCACATGACGCTCCAGCTGTCGGGAGGCTGAGGGAACGCGGTGGTGTCGTAGATCATGGGGTCTGGTCCCCACATGAAGGGCACGCCGTAGACCTCACCTTTGGCGCGAACCAGCGGCAGCGACGTGAGCTGCGGCGAAAGCTGGCCGTAGCTGGGGAGTTTGCCGAGATCGAGCGGCGCCGCCAGGCCAGAGGTCGTAATCATGGTGGCCACATCGCTCGAGGGAGAAATGACGTCGTAGTTGCCGGAGCTGCCACCGCGCAGCTTGGCGACTAGTTCGTCGCTCGATCCCATGTAGGACGCCGATACTTTGCAGTGGTTGGCTTCTTCGAAGGCGTTGATGAACGAGGGATCAGCGTAGCCTTCCCACACCAGCAGGTTGAGGGTGGGAGTTTTCTTGGCGCAGGAGGCGGCGAAGAGCATCAGGAAGAGCATCAGAAGGACGGCGAACAGGGCGAATGTTGATTTGCGCAACATTTATTTATTCTCCCTCATGATCGGACCCCAGCGGCTAAAGCCGCCGATGAACAAGCCAACGATCGCAGCGGTACGCTGCGCCACCCAAAAGCAAAGGCAACGGCTAGTTCTTCCAGCAGCCTGCTAGAAAGTTGGCGGAGTGTTGACCCATAACAGCCAGGTCTCGCTTCGTCCGGGATTTTTCCAGCGATGCGCGGTGGCGCTTTCAAAATAAAAGCTGTCGCCGCGTTTCAGATGGTACTCCTCACCGTCAAGCGCGATCTTCAACTCGCCGCGCAGGACGAAAAGGAACTCTTCGCCTTCATGGGCATAGGACTCGCCGCTGCCGGCTTTGGGCTTGATGCGAAAAAGATGCGGCTCCATGACCTTGCTGCCCCAGGCCAGCAACTCCATACGCACGCCGGGACCGGCTTCTAGTACTTTGCGTTTGAGCGGGCGCACCAATCGGGTATTCGATTCCGTCGTATCGAAAAAATCAAGGATGTTGGTGCGGTAGTAGCGGGCCAGCCGGCGCAGTGTGCCGACGGAGGCAGTCATCTGCGAGCGTTCGAGGGCGCTGAGGAAGCCGACGGAAATTCCCGCCGCGGCGGCGACGTCGGCGAGACTGACGCCGCGCTGGGTGCGCAAGCGGCGCAGGCGCGGACCGATGGTTGTTCCTGTTGTCGCTGCGGTTGCGGTTCCGGCGGCGGCGTTCGCGGCGGCAGGCTTGATGGCGCCCTCGCGCTTCAATGTCTGCACGATGGCGGCGGCGTTCAATCCTCGGACCTTGCGCAAGTAGCGCGCCTTTTTCAGGAGGCGTACGTCGTCGTTGGTGTAAAGACGGTAGCGGCTCCTGGAGCGATGGGGGCGCGTCAGCCCCAGGGCTTCCCAACTGCGGATGGCCGACGGAGAAACGCCCACCAAGCGGGCCACGTCACCGATTTTGAGATAAACCTGGCCGTCGCCCGGCATATGGCTGAAAGACGTTTCCGAATGTGCCCGCTGGTCGCGCGCGGGGAGTGCGCTTTTCCGCTCGACTTTTTCCGCTTGACACGGGGCTGCGGAGTCTCTAACCTTGCGCGATTATAGCAAGGTTTGAGTAGCGCGCAAGCTGAATCGGATCCAACAAATTCGCTCCCGAGATGTGGAGGATCGCATGCCGTCGTCAAAACCGTCCCGGATGTTTTGCTGGCTTGTGGTAGTGGGCCTGTGTCTGATCGGCTCCACGGTTGTGTCTGCGCAGGGCACCGGCGGCCGCGTCCTGGGACGGGTTGCCGACCCCAGCGGCGCCGTGCTGGCGGAAGTGAAAATCACTCTGACCAACGAAGCCACGGGAGTGAGCAGCGAGACCACCACCAACGCTAGCGGCGATTACGGCTTCCCTCAAGTCGCGGTCGGTACTTATCGCATGGAATTCGACCTCGCAGGCTTCAAGAAGAGCGTGCAGCGCGCGGTGAGCGTCAGTCTCAACCAGATCGTGACCGTCAACCAGGTATTACAGATCGGGGGCACCCAAGAGACGGTCGAAGTGACTTCGGAAGCGCCGCTGGTCGATACCACGAGCACACAACTGGGCGCGGTGATGGACTCGCGGCAGGTCGCGAACCTGCCACTCAACTCCCGCGACACTTATCAGTTGCTGCAACTGCAACCGGGGGTGATGTCCACGGTGGGTTCCAGCAATTCCATCATTTATGGAAGTGATAGCCCGGGCGCGGTGTCGGTGAATGGCGGCCGGGGACGATCCAACAACTTCAGTGTCAATGGTGGCGACGCCAACGACCTTTTCGTGAACCTGCCAACGGTTCAACCCTCGCCGGACAGTATTGAGGAGTTCCGCGTGATTACCAATACCTTCGACGCGGAGTATGGGCGCAACTCGGGTTCGGTGGTCAACGTGGTGACCAAGTCGGGGACAAACGACTGGCATGGCAGCGCCTACGAGTTCTTCCGCAACACCGTGCTCGACGCCAATCAATACTGCTTTACGGCTTCAGAAGATCTGGGTTGCCAGAAGCCCAAGTTCAATCAAAACCAGTTTGGTGGCACTTTTGGTGGACCCATTAAGAAGGAGCGAACATTCTTCTTTGCCTCCTATGAAGGGCGACGCGTGCGCCAGGGCATTGTTTCTCCCGCCGTGACCGTGCCCACCTCGCAGGAAACCCCGTCTGCCACCAACACGGTTATCGGGAACGACGGCAATCCGTATATTGTCGCGAACTTTTCGGACGCGCAGCAAGGCACGCCGTTTGCCGGGAAGCTAGCAAACGCCTCGATACTGAAAGACCGTAGCGGAGAAGGTACCACCTGCCAGAAGGCAAACACCGCGATTGGCGGCGGACCTATCGGAAATAACAAAACGTACGCGAGTATCTTCCCCGGCTTCCAGATACCTCTCGCCTGTATGGACCCCACGGCGGTTGATCTGCTGCAGTTTGTTCCCACTCCCCCGGGCGACGGTTCTCTGATCACGACCGTTCCCACCAGGTCCATACGCGGCGACCAGTTCACGGTTAAATTTGATCACAGGCTGACTGACAAGCAGAACTTGAGCGTCTACTACTATTTCGACGACGACACCACGAATAACCCATTCGCTGACTTCGAGCTGACTGGCGCGGATGTTCCGGGCTTTGGAAGCAATGTGGAGGAACGCATCCAGCAGTGGAACATTACTCACACCTGGACGATCAACAACGCCACCGTGAACGAGTTCCGATTCAATTACAACCGCGAGGGCCAACAGACATTCCAGCATCCGCAGAATACCGAACTGGTGCAGGAGTCCTGCCCCCCGCCGCCCTCGTGGCTTACCGCCGCCGTGCCATGTTTTTATGGCGACGGTTCTACCGACCCGGGGGGTTCGCTCTATGGCATACATCCGTTTCTTGGCCCCGGTCGCGAAGGTCTTCCGTCTATTTCAGTTGCTGGAGGGTTCTCGCTGGGAAACAATTCGGAAGGCGAACTGCCCCAGGTGGGGAATTCTTTCCAGTGGGCAGACAACTTGACCAAGATTTTGGGTAACCACACGCTCAAGTTCGGGGTGGATGTTCGTCGTCAGCAATTCAACCAGTTTCTCTACTACAACGTGAACGGAACGTTTGATTACTACGGCGGGGGGCCGAACGACGTTGGGGCCAACAATCTGTACCCGAATTTCCTTTTGGGCCTGCCCGATCAATTCGGACAGGGTTCCGCTCAAGTCGAATATGTGCGCAACACCGGTTTCTATCTGTTCGCACAGGACAGCTGGAAGATAAAGCCGAGTCTTACGGTGAATTACGGGCTGCGATGGGAATTGAACACGCCGCTCGCGGACAAAGCGCAGCACATCCAGACTTTCCGCCCCGGCCAACAGTCTACCGTGTTCCCTTGTGGAGGTGAGAATACCGATTGCACCTCGCAAGACGCGATTGGATTGGTCGTGCCGGGCGATGCTGGTATTCAGCCGGGCATGACGCAAACCTATTACAATGCTTTCGCTCCGCGCATCGGCGTAGCCTGGAGTCCGGGTGGTTCCGGCAAAACCAGTGTTCGCGCCGGCTGGGGACTCTTCTACAACCCGATCGAGCAGCTGGTGTTGGAGCAATTCGGCGCTGAGCCTCCGTTTGGCGGAAGCACTTTTGTATACGAGACTCAGTTTAACCTGCCTTTTCTTGGGCAGGACAGCACGGTCGCGAACCCGACCACGAGTTATCTGAATCCGTTTAACGGCGTTCTCAATCCCCAACGCGGAACCGCTCAGGATTGGGCTACATTCGAGCCCATCCTTCTGTTCGGCGATTTCCAGCCGCATATGCGTGCACAGTATTCGGCTCAGTACAACTTCACCATCCAGCGCGAGATAACCAAAGACATGAAGCTGGAAATTGGTTACGTGGGATCGCAAGGGCATCGCCTGCTGGCAACGCATGACATCAATTACTCGAACCCGCAGACCTGCCTCGACATCATAGCCATCGCCAACAAGAAGCCCTCGAACGTTCAGGATGGCTTCGGAGATAACGTCACTTGCGCCCCGTTCGACGAGGACGCTCCATATATCATCCAACCGGGAACGAAGCTGCCGGTAGCATTACACTTGCCTTACGCACAAAACAATACTGTTATTCCGGCCGGCACGATCGTTGGGCCGAACGGCATCACCCTGGTTGGCTTGCGGCCATACTCGTCGCCCCAGTGCAATCCCATGACCGGTACTGGCTGCCCCACGACCAGCGGGATTCCGGTCTTTAGCAGCATCTTTGCGCAGGACACAATTGCGAGTTCCGCTTACAACTCGCTGCAGGTTTCAGTGGACAAGCGTTTTTCTCAAGGTTTGCAGTTCAGTGCGGCATATACCTACAGTAAGTCGATTGACCAGGCTTCCAGTTTCGAGGGGATATTGAATCCACTGCCTGGGGCCAACAACAATTCGCTTTCGCTTTTCGACGCCCGCCACCGCTTTGTCATCAGCTACTATTGGCAGTTGCCGGTCAGGAAATTCAGCGGCATTGCCGGTAAACTGCTTGATGGTTGGGCGGCGTCGGGGATTACTACCTTCCAGACCGGGTTCCCCATCCGTGTAACTTCCGAGGCTGACAATGAGTTGATGAACAGCTTCGATTTCGAACTGCCCGGCCAGCCGGACCAACTTGCGCCTTTCCAGAGGACTCATCCGCAGAACAGCGGGGGCTATTACTTCAACCAGAACAGCTTTACGGAGAATGCAACCGTCGCCCCGACCCCAACCAACGGGATTGTTAACTGCACGGCGCAGATTGTTTATGGTTGCTACGATCCAAGCCTGCTGGGCCGGATCGGGAGCGCCCCGCGAACGATGTGCTGTGGACCGGCGATCAGCGATACTGATGTTGCTTTCGTAAAAAGCATTCCGATCAACGAACGTATGCATATGGAGTTTCGAGCGGAGTTGTTCAACGTTTTCAACCATACGCAGTTCTATAACCCGGACGGCGACAGCACCGACGGTGCGCAGTTTGGCCAGGTCACTCAGGTCAAAGACCCGCGACTGGCGCAGTTCGGCTTGAAGATTGCCTTCTAGGGCGAAAATAATAGTTCGAAAGATGTAGAGTAGAAAGGTTCGATCCCCGGGCGGTTTAGGCCGCCCTGGCCCAATCTAATGGCCTACCCGGCCTGAGTCTTATTGGAGATCACGATGTACCCCGCACTGCAAAAAGAGCTCGACACGTTCGAGCGCCGCACTCCGAAGTCCGCCGAAGCGCATAAGAAGAACCTGAAGCGTTTGCCGCTGGGCGTGGCCAGCAATTATCGCGCTTATGATCCGTATCCGATTTTCGTTGCGGAGGCTTCGGGCAGCAAGTTCCGGGATCTCGATGGCAACGAATACCTCGACCATAACCTGTGTTTCGGCACGCTCATGGCGGGGCATTCGCATCCGGCGGTGATCAGAGCGGTCGAAGGCCGTCTGCACAAGGGCACCGCTTACGGCATGCCGCACAACATGGAGTGGGAACTGGCGGAAGAGATCTGCACGCGTTTTCCGGTGGAGATGTGCCGCTTCGGTAACAGCGGCACGGAAGCCACCATGCATACTATTCGTCTGGCGCGCGCGGCTACGGGACGCGACAAGATCATCAAATTCGAGGGCGGTTATCACGGGCTGCATGATGCGGCGCTGGTCAGTGTGAAGCCGCATCCGCCGGCCGATGACTTCGGCGATATCAAGAATCCGAAGCCTGTTTCGGGCGGAGCGGGCGTGCCGAAGGCAAGCATTGCCAACGTCCTGATCTCGACCTTCAATGATCTGGAGACGGTGGAGCGGCGCTTCCGGGAGAATCCAAATGAGATTGCGGCGGTGATTCTTGAGCCGATCATGATGAACGTCGGTCTGTGCATGCCCCAGAAGGGATTTCTTGAGGGTCTGCGCGAGCTTTGCGACAAGAATGGCGCGTTGCTGATTTTCGACGAAGTCAAGACGGGCGCGAAGCTCGGCTGGGGCGGCGCATCGGAATACTTTGGCGTGATGCCCGACATGATTTGCCTGGCAAAGTCGATTGGCGGCGGATTTCCGCTTGCGGCTTTCGGGGCGCATAAGAAGGTCATGAGTTTGATCTCGGACCACAAAGTGTTCCACGGCGGTACTTACAATACGAATCCGATTTCGATGGCGGCGGGGATTGCGACGTTCCGCGAAGTGCTTACTCGGGACAACTACGCGCTTATCGAGAAACTCAGTAACAAGTTGGTAAGTGGATATAAGAAGACCGTCGCTAAAGTAGGCTTACAGGGGTACATCGCGAATGCGGGGGCGAACGGAGTGTTGATGTTGTACCCGAAAGAGATTCGCAATTACCGCGACTGGCTGCCGATTGACGTCGATCTGTGGCGGCATTACTGGTTCGGCATGGTGAATCGCGGCGTGATGTGCCAGCCCTACTGGTGGGACGAGCAGTGGACGATTTCCGTGCAGCACACCGAGGCCGACATCGACCAGCACCTGGCGGCCTTTGCCGATGTTGCCGAGTCGTTGGCAACGGCGCAGCAGGAGCGGCTGGGAGCGGTAGCGGCACATTAACGGGATCGGGTCATCTGGCCATCGGGTCATCGGGTGATTGAGAATCCGAGATTCAGATGGGCTGGATGGCCCGGTCACCCAACGACCCGATCATCCGATGACTTCTGATCCCAATCAGCCGCACTTGAAGCGCGTCCTCGGACGCTTTGACCTGGTGTTGCTGTTTGTCGTCGCCGTCTTCAATCTTAACGTTGTGCCGAGTATCGCGGCCAACGGAGGGGTAACGGTCTGGCTTTGGATTATCTCATTGCTTTTGTTTTTCTGGCCGCAGGGGATCGCGGTGATCGAACTCGCGCATCGTTATCCTGGCGAAGGCGGCGTGTACTTGTGGGCAAAAGAAGTCTTCGGCGACTTTCACGGATTTCTCTCCGGCTGGTGTTACTGGACGAATAACATGCTTTACGTTCCGACAGTGATGCTCTACTTTGTCGGCGTCTCCGTGTATGTGCTTGGTCCTAACCGCCTGTGGCTGGCAGACAATAAGGTTTTTGCCTCAACGACTTCTCTTGTACTGCTCGCTCTGCTGACCGTGTTCAACATTCTCGGCCTCGGTATTGGCAAGTGGATTAACAACATCGGTGCGGTTGGAACCTTTGTTGCTGCCGCCGTGCTCATCGGTCTCGGTGCAGTGATCTGGTCGCGCTTCGGCACGAGCATTACTGCGGCCGACTTTCAGATTCCCGCTAATCCTCGATTCGTACTGAATTCTTTCGGAGTGATTTGTTTCGGTCTGGTGGGACTCGAACTTGCTTCGGTCATGGGCGATGAAATCGAGGACCCCAGCCGCACGCTTCCGGGCGCAGTAGCCTGGGGCGGTCTGATCTCAGGTCTTCTTTACGTAGGAGTAACGCTAACTCTGCTTATCGCCGTCGGTAAGGACGTCAATGTGCTCCAGGGCATCGTTCAGGCCGTCAACCACATGGCGGGCCGAGTAGGGATCATATGGATCACCGTGCCGTTTGCACTGTTGCTGAGCCTCTCAATTGCGGGTATTGGCTCGGCTTGGATGGGAGGCTCCGCGCGAATCCCATTCGTCGCCGGCCTTGATTCGTACATGCCGGCATGGCTCGGCAAGGTCCATCCTCGCTACGCCACCCCTTACGCGGCATTGATCGTCCAGGGGATTGTGTCGGCGGTCCTGGTATTGTTGAACTTCTTCGGGTGGTGGTTCTGGGACAAACTAATGGCGGCTTTGGGCCTGCTACCGCGTTTGTATTTGAGTCCGGCAGGAGCGGGAGAAGTGTTTCAAAGACTCCTGTCGTTGGCTGTGGTTCTGCAACTTGTACCTTTCGTCTACGTGTTCGGTGCGCTTGTGAAATTCGCGGCCATTGAGTCTTCTCCTCGCGGCCGGTATGGCCGCACTACCATGCTTTTCGCTGGGGTCAGCGGTTTCTTGACTACGGTACTTGGAATCGCACTCGTGTTTTTTCCGGCTCAGCAAATTACTTCGCTGTGGTCCTATGAGATTTGGATGGTGGGTGGTACTTGTTTCTTTATCGGATTGGCGGCGTTTTTCTTCTTTGTGTATGGGAGGCTGAAAGAGCCGCAAGCTGCTCGGGTCTGACCGGGCGCAAGCGTTTTACCTAAGTCTGCAGGAGGCCTTATGCCTGGTGGAGTCAAGACGGACGTCAAGACGTATCAGATGTTTATTGATGGCGAGTGGGTCGCGAGTAAGTCGGCCAAAACTTTTTCTGTTTATGATCCGTCGACCGAAGAAGTCATTGCGCAAGTTCCCGACGCGAACGCTGACGACGTGAACCGCGCGGTCGCGGCGGCCAAGGCCGCGTTTGAAACAGGTCCGTGGGCGACTACGACAGCACAGGAACGTGGACGCGTGCTCTTTCGTCTAGCCGAGAAAGTGCGTCAGAATCTGCCCATGCTCGCGGAGTTCGAATGCCGTAACTCGGGCAAGCCGATTGTTGAAGCCGAGTTCGACATTACCGACGTGGCTACTTGCTTCGAATACTACGGCGGGTTGGCCACGAAAGTTGTCGGCTATGTGAACCCGGTTCCCGACAACGCGATGAGCCTGTCGCTGAAAGAGCCGATGGGTGTCGCGGGGCAGATCATTCCTTGGAATTATCCCTTGATGATGGCGGCGTGGAAACTGGCCCCGGCGCTGGCTGCGGGTTGCACGTGCGTCCTCAAGCCGGCGGAGCAAACGCCGCTCACAGCACTCGAGCTGGCGAAGTGGTTCGACGAAGTCGGCTTGCCGAAAGGCGTGGTGAACGTGATCACCGGATTTGGCGAGAGTTGCGGCTCGCCGCTAGTTAAGCATCCGGACGTGAACAAGATTGCGTTTACGGGTTCGGCGACTGTCGGAAAGATCATTGTGAAAGAAGCGGCTGACACGGTGAAGCGGGTGACGCTTGAACTGGGCGGCAAGTCCCCGAACATCTTTTTTGCCGACGCCGATTTTGAAGCGGCTATCGATGGAGCACTGTTTGGTGTCTTCATCAATCAGGGAGAGGTTTGCTCAGCCGGCAGCCGCATCCTAGTGCAAAAGTCAATTTACAGTAAGTTTGTAGAAGCGATGGCAGAGAAGGCCAAGAAAATCAAGATCGGCCCGCCGCTCGAACGCGAGACTAAGATGGGCGCGCTGGTATCTAAGGAGCAATATGATCGAGTTTGCTCCTACCTGGAGATTGGTAAGAAAGAAGCCAAAGTAGCGTCGGGCGGAGGACGTTCCGATAAGTTCGCCAAGGGTTATTATGTGCAGCCCACTATTTTTTATGATGTCGATAACAACGCTCGCATTTCGCGCGAAGAAGTCTTTGGACCGGTCGCGGCGGTGATTCCGTTCGACGACGAAAAAGATGCGCTGAAGATTGCGAATGACACGCCCTACGGGCTGGCGGCTGCGGTCTGGACTCGCGACATCTTCAAAGCGATGCGAGCGGTGAAGGCGCTGCGCGCGGGTATCGTCTGGGTGAATCACATGCAGCCGACTTATGTGGAAGCGCCGTGGGGCGGTTACAAGCAGTCGGGCTTCGGCCGCGAGCTGGGGCCGTGGGGGATTGAAGAATATCTTGAAACCAAGCAGGTGTATATCAATTTGAATGAAGCTCCGATTGGCTGGTACTGAGAACAGCGGGACTGACTTATGTCTACTATTCAACTACGCACATCGATTCCAGGACCGCGCTCGCAAGCTCTCATGAAGCGGCGCGATGCGGCGGTTGTACGAGCGGCTTATCACGCCACTCCGGTTTTTGTTGCCAAGGCTGAAGGGGCGGTCGTCGAAGATGTCGACGGAAACCGCCTGATTGATTTCGCCGGCGGCATCGGCTGCCTCAACACCGGACATCGCGCTCCGGCTGTGGTTGACGCGGTGCGGCGCCAACTTGATCGCTTTTTGCATACCAGCTTCAACGTGTTGCCTTACGAAAGCTACATCGCCGTGTGCGAGAAACTGAATGCGCTCGCACCGGGCAGGGGTCCGAAGAAAACGCTGCTTGTGAACACGGGCGCGGAAGCCGTCGAGAACGCGATCAAGATTGCGCGGTCTTACACTAAACGGCAGGCGATCATCAGCTTTGAGGACGCATTTCACGGCCGCACTTACATGGCGATGGCTGCGACCAGTAAGACGCATCCTTATAAAGCGGGGTTTGAGCCGTTTCCGAGCGAGGTGTACCGGATTCCTTATGCGTATTGCTTCCGATGCTCTTACTCGATGACTTATCCGTCTTGCGATGTGCACTGCGCGCGTCACATCGAAGACACGTTCAAGCGGGTGGTGGCGGCAGAGTCGGTGGCGGCTGTGATCGTTGAGCCGATTCTCGGTGAAGGCGGATTCGTCACGCCGCCGGCGGAGTTCTATCCCACGCTGGGCGCGATCTGCCGCAAGCATGGAATTCTTCTGATCGCGGACGAAGTGCAGACTGGATTTGCGCGTACCGGTGCGATGTTTGCCTGCGAGCGGTTGGGACTCGATCCCGATCTGGTGACGATGGCCAAGTCGCTGACCGGCGGCTTGCCCATGGCCGCAGTCACGGGCCGTGCCGACATCATGGATGCGCCCGGCGCCGGCCAGCTTGGCGGCACGTTCTCGGGTAATCCGCTGGCTTGCGAAGCGGCTTTGGCGGTGTTCGATATCATCGAGAAGGAAAACCTCTGCGCGCGCGCCAATGTGCTGGGGGAGCGCTTTAGAAAACGTGCCGCGAAATGGCAGGCGCAGTGGGAGCTGGTCGGGGACGTTCGCGGACTTGGCGCGATGCAGGCGCTTGAACTTGTGCGCTCAAAGACAACGCGCGAGCCCGCTGACGAAGAGACCAAGCAAGTGTCACAATACTGTTACGAGCATGGACTGGTGACGATCACGGCTGGATCGTACGGCAACGTGATTAGGCTGCTCATGCCGCTGGTTATCACTGATGCGCAGATGGACGAGGCGATGGATGTGCTCGAAGGCGCATTGACGCAGGTGGCGGAGAAGAAAGGCGCGCTGACGGCACAGCTTACTTAGGGACGGCCGAACGCCGTTGATACGTGTTTATTTATTAGACTTGGAAATCCTATGACTACTTTAACTGCGGTTCCCGCCATGACCGGCCAGGAGATGGTCGATCTCGCCAAGAAACACACACTGTATGAGTGGTCGGCGCAATCGAAGGTCGATCCTATTCCAGTGGCTCGGGCTAAGGGCATTTATTTCTGGACGCCGGAAGGGAAGCGATTCATTGATTTCAACAGCCAGTTGATGTCGGTGAACATCGGACATGGCGATGAGCGCGTCATCCAGGCGATTGCGGAACAGGCGTCGACGCTGGCCTATGCCAATCCGTTCATGGCGACGGAGGCTCGGGCGCGACTGGGCGCGAAGCTGGTGGAAATCACGCCAGGTGATATTGATACGTTCTTTTTTACGAACGGCGGCGCGGAAGCGAATGAGAATGCCATCAAGATCGCGCGCTTCTTTACCGCGAAGCACAAAATCATCGCGCGTTATCGCTCGTATCACGGTGCGACGGCCGGGGCAATCAGCCTTACCGGCGATCCTCGGCGATGGGCTGCGGAGCCCGGTATTCCGGGCGTGGTGCGCGTGCTCGATCCCTATCACGGCATCGAGCGCGGATGGGAATCGGCGGAAACTTCGCTGGCCATGATCGAGGAGGTCATCCAACTGGAAGGCTCGCACACGATTGCCGCCTTCATTCTGGAGCCGGTCGTCGGAACCAACGGCATTCTGGTACCTCCGGATGGATATCTGGAGGGGGTGCGGAAACTTTGCGACAAGTACGGGATTCTGATGATCGCGGACGAGGTGATGTCGGGCTTTGGGCGCACGGGTGAGTGGTTTGCGGTCGATCATTGGAAGGTGGTCCCAGATCTGCTTTGCATGGCAAAGGGACTTACCTCGAGTTACATTCCTCTGGGTGCTATCGGGATGCGGCAACATATCGCGCGTCACTTTGACGACAAGGTGTTCTATGGCGGGCTTACTTACAATAGTCATCCCATGGGATGCGCGACGGCGCTGGCGACGATTCGCGTTTATGAGGAAGACGACCTGATCGCGAACTCGCGCAAGATGGGCGCCATCATGAAAACGCTGGGCGCGGAGTTACAGGCAAAACACCGGTCAGTGGGTGCGGTGCGTTCGATTGGGCTGTTTGGCATCTTCGAACTGATTCGCGACCGGAAGACGCGGCAGCCAATGGCTCCATTTAACGGAACTTCGGAGGAGATGGTCGCGCTGGGCAAGTTCTTCCGCGAAAACGGGCTCTATACCTTGGTGCGCTGGAATACTTTTTTCACTAATCCTCCGCTGTGCATTAACGAGCAGCAACTGCGGGAGGCGTTCGCGATCATTGACAAGGGGCTGGAGATTACGGATCGGGCGGTCAAGGAGTAATCGAAAATCCTAGCGCCAGCTGCGTTGCTGACCGTCAGAGGAAACGACTACCGGTGTGGAGTGCGTTTTGCTGGCGTGATCATTGATTGCAGTTGCGGCCTGGGTGCGGAGGTTGCCGGCTTTGGCGTCAAAATCAAGAGTGCTCACGCTGTGGGCACAATGCGTGCAGATGAACTTCATACCGTTCTTTATGCGCTCGATGCGGTAGGCTTTCACTGACTGAATTGTATCCTCCCACAAGCAGGATCAGGCAGGCGATGGTGGGAACGAAAGTAACGCCCGAGTGCCCTCCCCCTCACAAAAGAACCCTACTTTGCCAGGCGGTTGTATTTCTTCAGGACCTCGCGCAGGCGGTCGTGGGGTAGAGCGATGGCGGTATGGCCGTCGATTCCGGTCATGGTATCGGCGGCGATCATGGCGTTGACTACGGCTTCTTCGGTGGCCTGGACAGTGGCCAGGAACAGGGGATCGAGGCTGTCGTTGGGCAACATTTTCAGGTCGTGGATTCCCTTGGGAGACGCGGCTCCCGGATTCGCCGTAGAGAAAGAGACAAAGATATCGCCGGATCCGTCGCCGGAGTAGCTGCCGTCGCGGCCGAGACCAAGCGAGGCTTTGCGGGCGAGGCGCTTGAGTTGCGTCGGAATCAGCGGGGCGTCGGTTGCTACTACGATGATGATGGAGCCTACGTCTTCGCCGTAGGCGGGGTGCTCGGGGATTTCCTTGCCTACGGGGACTCCGGCGATGCGCAGTTGATCGCGCTGTCCATAATTGCACTGCACGAGCACGCCTACCGTGTAGCCGCCAGCTTTCGCATCGAGCACGCGCGATGAAGTTCCGATTCCTCCCTTGAATTCGTTGCAGATCATGCCGGTCCCGCCGCCTACGTTGCCTTCTTCGACGGAGCCGCCATGGGCGGAATCGAGCGCGTGGAATGCGTCTTCGGGCTTTACATGGAAGCCGTTGATGTCGTTCAGCCAGCCGTCCCAGGTTTCGGCGACCACGGGCAATGACCACCAGTAGCCTTCCATGTCGGGCTCGCCGCGCTTCACTTTCCAGGCGATGACGGCATCGCGCACGACGCCGACGCTGTGGGTGTTGGTGATCATGATGGGGCCGTCGAGAAAGCCGGAGTCTTCGAGCCAGGTGGTGCCGGTCATTTCTCCATTGCCGTTGAGGGTGAACCAGGCGCCGAAGACGGCGTCGCTTCCTACCTTTCCGCGGGGAAGAACGGCGGTGACTCCGGTGCGGACGGGGCCTTCTCCGACTTTAAGTTTGCCGCTGCCGGAGATGAGGGTGGTGTGTCCGACCTCGACGCCTTTTACGTCGGTGATGGCGTTGTAAGCGCCGGGAGTGCCGTCGAAGGGGACTCCGAGGTCGCGGGCGCGCGGCTTGGCTTGGGCGAGGCGAAAGTAGCGGCGCAGAGGAGTACGGTCAAAAACCGGAATGCTCGAAATTGCATCATAGTGTGGGTTGATATCGTCTAGTTGGCGGCAGTATAAAGCATCGCGGCGTTGGTTTAGAATCCTGCTTGGAAAAGCAGGCGCGGTTGGTATAAGTCGTCAGGAGACAAAATGGAGAACTGGAAGCGGGCGGTGATTGCGGGATCGGTGGGGACGGCGGCTATGTTGGCGCTGAAAGGGAGACGTCCGGCGGCGGTGCTGGCGGGAAGCGTGGGACTCGCCGTGCTCGCGTCGGAGTATCCGGACACGTTTGTCCGGATTCGCGAAGAGCTGCCTTCGTATGTGCGGCAGGGAACGCGGTTTCTGGATCTGGCGATGAAGATCGGGCAGAAGATCGAAGAGTTGGCGGAGAGGCGCGCGGCGCGGGCGTTTGAGGAGTTGGGAGAGTTCTGAACGGCGGTGTTCTTCGGAGGAGGGTATAGGGGTGCTTCGACTCCGCGACAACTCCACTCCGTGAAGTTGTCACTACGCTCAGCATGACAGGTGGGGCGCGGTTACTCGATTCCCAGTTGTTTGCGGGCTTCGGGGCTTAGGCGTTCGGGAGTCCACGCGGGTTCCCAGACCACGTTGACGTTGGCGTTGCGGACGCCGGGGAGTTGCTCCACGCGCGACTTGACCTGGGCGCTGATGTTGACGTGCTCGGGGCAGCCCTGAGCGGTCAGGGTCATGTCGACGGTGACGTCCTGCTGGCTGTCGGGCACGTCGTCGAAGCGAATGGAGTAGATCAGGCCGAGATCGACGATGTTGACGGGGATCTCGGGATCGTAGCACTGCTTGAGTGCATTTAAAACGTCGTCCTGGGCAATGGGCATTGGGTTTCCTTTACTGCTGCTTACTTATAGTCTAACCGATTGCGCATGGGACCAAGAAATCATGGCCTTCGATTCGGAGTTTCAGAAAAAACTGCAAGTGTTTCTGGTGGTCGCCATTGTGATTGCGGGAGGGCGCGCCGCTTACGTGGTTTACGAGCGGCACGAGGCGATGAAGGAAGACACCCAGCCCAAGCAGGACGCGGGGCTGAAGGCGGATTACTACGTCACGCCGAAGAAGTTGCATCCTTATGATCTGAAGTCGGCGCACCAGTTGACCGCGCAGCCGGTGTGGGTAAAGCTCGGTTATCAGCTTACGTACTATCCGTATGATCGGGAGCGGCGCAAGACGGATTTTGAGCATGAGGCGGGATTGCTGCTGCCTTTGCAGAAGCTGGCGATCCAGGATGTGGTGGCCGATGTTTCTCCCAAGGCTCCGGGGATCAGGCAGGTGATGGCAGTGTTCTCGGTCGACGGCAAGGGTTATGCGGTCCCCATTGGGGCGGAAAAGGGTGACGAGTTCAAGATTTATTCGGACGACATTTTCTTTATCGAGGATCCGCACGATCTTTACAAGCACTGGCCGGCCGAGGTGTGGAAAGAGGTTGATGCTCATGAAGTGCAGGCAGGCATGAGCGAGTTACAGGCCAGCTTCGCGATTGGGATGGGCATTCCGGAGGGATCGGGCGATTACGGTTCGAGAACTCTGCACTACCCTAACGGTGGAAAGCCGCTGGTGATTGCGTTTGAGAACGATAAGGCCGTCGAGATTAAGCCGGGCTCGTAAGCTACAATTCCGATCATGAAACGAGCCTTCGAACGACCCCATGGCGGAGTCGTCGCATTTCTTCTTCTGTGCGTCTTCAGTCTCTCCACAGCATGTTTTGCCGCACCGCGTACCCTGCGCGTCGATTATTACCACACGGGAAACTCGCACGAGGAATGGTTCAGCCTGGATCGGGTGGTGATGGAGCCGCTGGAGTGGCCGGGTAATCTGAACAAGGCCATCGACGAAACTCAACTCGGAGACTATCTGTTTGAAGTGCGCGAGCACGGCAGCGGCAAACTGGTCTACTCACGGGGATTCAATTCCATCTTTGGCGAGTGGAAGACGACAGAAGAAGCGGTGCACGGGAATCGGACGTTTTCCGAGTCGCTGCGCTTTCCGAGTCCTGAGGCGCCGGTGGAAGTGTCGCTGAAAGAGCGTGCTGCGAGCGGCTCCGGCGAAGTTTGGAAGGAAGTGTGGAAGACGGTGGTGGATCCGAAGGACAAATTCGTGGATCGGTCGCGTCCACCCTCACCGGGGGCGTTGATGGAATTGCAGAAGATGGGCGATCCGGCGACCAAGGTGGACTTGCTGGTTTTGGGCGATGGTTACACGGCGGCGGAGCGCGGAAAATTTGAGAAGGACGCACGTCGGTTCACGGACGCGCTGTTTTCGACTTCTCCATTTCGCGAGCACCAGAAAGATTTCAACGTGTGGGGACTGTGTCCGGCGGCGGAGGAATCGGGCGTGTCACGGCCTTCGACGGGAATTTATCGGCGGTCGCCGGTGGGGGCGGCGTATGACACGTTCGGCTCCGAGCGCTATGTGATGACTACGGAGAACCGGACAATGCGCGATGTGGCGTCGTTCGCGCCTTACGAATTCATTGAAATCCTGGTAAACGGGAAGACTTACGGTGGCGGCGGAATTTTCAATCTGTACGCGACTGTGGCGATCGACAGTCAGTGGGCAGGATATGTCGGGCGTGCATGAGTTTGGGCACCATTTCGCCGGGCTGGCGGACGAATACTATACGTCGGACGTGGCTTATTTACCGCCGGGAAACAAGACGGAGCCATGGGAGCCGAACGTGACCGCGCTGCTCGATCCGGCAAACTTGAAGTGGAAGGATTTGGTCGCGGCGGGAACACCGATTCCGACGCCATGGGATAAAGAGGAGTTTGATCGCTTTGAACGCGACATCCAGCGGCAACGCAAAGAGCTGCGAGCGGCGGGGAAACCGGAGGCGGAGATGAACGAACTTTTCCGCAAAGAGCGCGAGAAGGAAGATGCGATGTTTGGTTCGCAGAAATTTGCGGGGAAAGTGGGAGCCTTCGAGGGCGCAAATTACGAGGCGAAGGGGTACTACCGTCCGGAGGTGGACTGCATTATGTTCACTCGAAGTAAGATGTTTTGCGCAGTTTGCCGGCGCGCGATTGAGCGCGTGATTGGGATGTATGCCAGCTAAAAGCTTTGACTGCGGAAAATGTCGAGGGCGCGGAGAAAACTTTAGGAAGTGCTTAGGCGCTTGCGGACGAACTCTACTACTTCCGGTGTCACGTAGTTTGGAGGCTGGATCGCGAAGGTTGGGCGATCGATTACTGGCTTCAGCGAGACTCGCTCCCAGGCTGGTTTATCGGAACTATCGGCTGAGTGCAACAGCACGGCGTCGGCGCGATCCAGATAAGTCTGCGCGGAGGCTTTGAAGTCGGCGGTCTGCGGGTCGAGGACGGTTAGATAGAGATCCGGTTTCATGAAGCGCAGGATGCTGTTTGATTCGATAATGGCGTTTTGTGTGGTTCGCTAGGATTTTGCGGATGCGCGGCATCGCTTCGGCTAGATGCCCTTGCTGGGTGCGGACCCACCAGGAGTGATCGGCTCCGGCGACCAGGAAGCGCGAAGTGTCGGAGTCGCCGCTGCGGTCTTTTTCTTCTGATACGGCAAAGGAATGATCGGCGGTGGCACAGTCGCAGGCTTCGCCGTTGGCGGAACAGACGCCGTGTCCGTATTGCGTGATCTTGAGGGCGGTCCAGTGGAAGGCGGGCAGGGCAGCGATCAGACCGGCGACTACGCTGGTCTTGCCGACGCTTCGGGTGTGTCCGCCGATGACTAGGATGGGCATGAAGTGCAGCTCTCAGTCGCTTCGGTCTTAGGGAAGGTTTCATTGAATTAATTTGGCTCCGAGCTCTTGCTCTTGGCTGACCTCGATAGGAACGCCAGCTCCTTAAGATACTCCCTAACGGGGCGAGCGGGGGTTCCCCAGAAAACGACGCCTTTGCCGCGAATCATCTTTCTTGTGGGGATGCCACTTTGGCCTCCGAGCATCGCGCCTGCTTCGACGCGGACGTGATCGCCGATGCCGACCTGACCGCCCATGATTACGTTGTCTTCGATGGTGACGCTGCCGGAGAGGCCGGTTTGGGCGGCGATGACTACGTTCTCTCCGATCTGGACGTTGTGGCCGATGTGCACCAGGTTGTCGATTTTTGTGCCGCGGCGGATTCTTGTTTCGTCGAGTGCGCCGCGGTCGATGGTGGAGTTGGCTCCGATCTCTACGTCGTCTTCGATCACCAGGCGGCCGATTTGCGGGGACTGCTCGTAGCGTCCGCGTTGTGCGTCGCGGACGTAACCGAAGCCTTCGCTGCCTAGCACCGCGCCCGCCTGCACGATGACGCGGTCGCCTAGAGTTGTGCCTGGATAGATCGTGACGTTCGCGTCGATGCGGCAGTGGCTTCCGATTTTTACTGCTTCTCCCGCGTCGTCGCCGATCACTGAACCGGCGGCGATGGTAGTTTCATCTCCGATCTCGACGTGCTCACCGAGAATTGCGCGCGCGCCGATGGCTACGTTCTTGCCGATCTTGGCAGAAGCGGGAACGATGGCGGTGGGATGGACTGCTGCGATTGCGGTCGGGGTCGCGGAGGATTTTCGCGGCTCGGGCAAAAGTCAGGCGCGGCTGGGCGGAGATCAGGATGGGCTTGGTGCCGCGTTGGCGAAGTCTTTCTCGGCGAATTCTCCGGCGATTACGGCGGCGGCGGACGAGTTTAGCGCGGCGTCCAGATGCTGGGGGTCCTCCACGAAGACCAGGCTTTCGCTGGTCGCGGATTGCAGGCTGGAGACGTTGGTCACGGTGACGGAGCTGTTTCCGATGAGTCGGCAGTCGAGCTTCTCGGCTAGATCGCGCAGGGATAGCTTCATGGCTCCCTATTGTCGCTTTACGGGGCGGGTGTGTACAACGCGGAACGCAGCCCCTAAAGGGGCCTCTGGGTTCGCGGCGAATTGCGGTATCGCTAAAGCGATACCCTGATACGAATCCCTGACAGGAGTCCGCCGATATGAATTCCCTGAAACGAGACCCCAATACCAATCCCCTGTTTTACCTCTAATCAATACAGCGGGGGCTGGCCCTCGGGCCTTGTCTTCCAGCGGCGATGCACCCAGAGCCATTGGTCGGGATAGCGGCGGATGAAGTCTTCGATGACTTTAGTGAATTTTGCGGTGTTGGCTACTATGTCGGCCTCGTTGTCGTTGGTGCGAATCAATTCGACGGCGGGATCGAAGCGCAGGATGTATTTGCGGAGTTTCGAATCCCACAACGTAAAGCCGGGGACTACGGCTGCGTCGGTGCGCAGGGCTATGCGGGCGAGTCCGCTGGCGGTGCAGGCGGGGATGCCGAAGAAATCTACGAACACTCCCTGCGGCGGAGTCATGTTGGTGTCCATGAGGATGCCGACGGTTTCGCCGGCGCGCATGGCGGCGAGCAGACTGCGGACGGAATCGTCTTTGTCCACGGTACGGTTGCCGTGCATGGTGCGGTAGCGTTCGACGAAGGCGTCAATGTAAGGATTGTCGAGCGAGCGCATGACGATCGACAGCGGATGACCCTGTAGGGAGTGAGCGAAGGCGGAGAGTTCCCAGGCTCCGAGGTGTCCGGTGAGGAAAAGAACGCCTTTGCCGCGCGCGTAGGCGCGTTCGAAATTTTCAAAGCCATCGTAGACCACGACGCTCGCGACATTTTCGCGGGTGAAGCGGGGGAAGAGACAGAATTCGGCGAGCTGGCGTCCGAGGGAGATGAATTCTCCGCGAAGCAGGCGGCGGCGTTCACGCTGCGGCATTTCGGGGAAGGCGAGAGTCAGATTGCGTAGGCCGACGCGGCGCAGGCGTCCATGAAAGGCATAGACGGTCAGGCTGAGGGTGATGCCGATGGCGCGCGCCAGCGGGCGGGGGAGCCAGCCCATCAGCTTGACGCAGGGCCAGACTAGCGCGTATTCGAGGCGTTCTCGCAATGTGAGTCAGTACCCAGTATACCCGGTACCCAGTTCTCAGCGTCGAATTGGAGAGAAGAGAAGCGACTGGGTGCTGGTTGCTGGGTACCGAGTACTTTATTTTGACGCCAGCTGGGCCCACTTGGCTAGCGTGCTCAAGAAGGGATATGCGGCCTTGGGCGGTGCGATGTCTCCCTGGAGAGAGGTTTTGAAGGGCACCATGCGGCCGTAGAATTCGCGGGTGCTGTCCTTATCCTGCTTGATGACGGCGCCGTTGAGTTCGAGCCCGGCGAAAAGGCCACGGGAGCGCGAGTAAGTCAGAACCTGCGCCTTCATTTTCCAATCGGTATCGGCGGCGGCGTGGCGTCCGACGGGGCCGGCGGCGGCGCTGGCATCGGCGCCGAGTTTGAACTGGCTGGAGAGCAGGTTATCCATGCCATTCTTGTTCATGATCAGCATGACGACGTCGGTGGCCTGGCCGCCGATCTGCAATCCGAAGCTGCCGCCGCCGATCATGAAGAAAGCGGGCGCACTCCAGCCTTTTTCGGTGCGGCAACTGGCGACGCCTTTGCCGTAGCGGCCGCCGAAGACGAATCCTCCGTTGAGGAGAGACGGGACGACGGCCACACATTCGGCCGAGCCGAGCACTTCTTGGGGGATACCTTTATCGGGAGCGGCCTGGATTTCGTCGAGCACGGTGCCGGCGGCTTCAACGCGGCCGGAAGCCTTGGTGCTGGCCTCGGCGGCGGTGGTGTCCGTCTGAGTAGCTTGAGCCTGAGTGGGTTGAGTCTGGGTGGCTTGACTCTGGGTATCTTGGGCGGCGGAGAAAATTGAACTCAGAAAACAGAAAAGCAACGACAGAACGAGGGAATTGCGCATTAAGCCTCACCTGGGATAGGAGTATGGATTTTATTGTCTCTTCTAATTCTATTCGATGCGGGCTGCGGAAGGGGGGATAGCCGGGGAGTGATCAGGGTGAGTCGGGTCAGGGCAAGGTTTCAGAGTTTCAAGGTTTCGAGGGGTTGCACGCGGGAGTGCTGCGTTTTGCATTCGGTTGGAGACAAAAAAATGCGGGGCTGGAAGCGGCGACCCTAATCTCCGCTTTCAACCCCGTCTCCCAGGTTCTGTGGTAGGTGAGGCGAGTATGGGACAGGTGGGAAAAGCTGACAAGATTACCGAGGTCACTGTACTGGGGTAACCGGAGGGGTAATTACGATTAGTCGGCGAGGTGGGGATTTACGGGTCTAACCTGTTTTGTGCTGCATTTGCGCTTGATCGGGTACCTGAAGTATCTGATTTTAGGGCGGCTCGCGGTTGATGCGAAATTGATCTCGCGGGTATTGACTATCAGCGGCCAACCGGTTGAGGCTGCAAGCATGAAGGTTATGCTTCCTCGAATCGGTGCCACTCTCGTTGTCGGTCTCCTGGTCGGTCTGTTGCCTGCTGTGTCGCAGGCAGCGCCTATGTCCACGAAACAGGGCATGACGGTCGAGCGGGACAAAGAGAAAGAAAACCGGGTTGCGACGCTATTCGAACGTATTCGGGCTGAGGAGAAGCTGCCGCCGTTGAAGAGAATCAAACACCGCGCGGACCTTGAACAAAGCATTTGCACAAGCGCTCTGACGGGCGAGCCATCAGAGCTTGCGTCGACTTTTTACTTAACGGCCGATCCAGAATCGATCACTCCCGAACTAAGAGAAATTGCTTCGTCCAATCGGATAGACGCGCATCAAAGGCCTTGGTATGCGAGATATTCAGTTGCTGTCTGGCGGGCGAAAGACGTGCAAGGAGACAAAGTCGCGTACCGGGTGGGAATAGAGCTATATGAGACCGCTGTAGGTGAGTTCGTTGACTGCCACTTTACTGACGACGTTTTCTATTGCAGCAAGTGGAAAGCATCGATCGCGCGTCCATGTAGGGGTAAGTGATGGTTGCCGGCTGTCGCAGCGCTGAAGCGCTGCGCCACCCAAAATCTTCGCTAACCGAATCAGGAGCGAAATCGGGTGTTTGCGCGGGTTACCCGAAACTACTTTGCCGTCACCAGCGAATGCGTGATGGCGTGGACGGAAAGCGCGATGCGATTCTGCACTCCGACTTTGCGCATTAGTTTGGCTACGTGAGCTTTTACGGTGCGCTCTTCGATGCCCAGGGCTGAGCCGATTTCTTTGTTGGAGCGGCCGGCTACCAGCATCTCCAGAACTTCTTTTTCGCGGTCGGTGAAAGTGATTCGTCCGGCGGGGAAAATGCGGCCCGGGGACGCGCTAACGCGTTCGATGAAAGTTGAGAGCACACGGCGCGGAGCCCACACCGATCCTTGATTGACGATGCGGAGAGCCTGGATGAATTCGGCTGGCGAGGCGGCTTCGTCCACGTAGCCTTTGGCGCCGGCGGCGATGGCTTTGAGTACGCTTTCATCGTCCATGCCGGAGCCGGTTACGATGATGCGCAAATCGGGACGCACGGCTTTCATGCTGGCCATGATGTCGTAAAGATTCTGGCCGCCGCGATTGCCCAGCAGCACCAGATCAATGTTCGGCAACTGGCTCAGATCGGCCAGCGAGGCGGAGACCAACTCCAGATCAGGTTCGGTATCAAAGAGGGCCCGGAATCCAACAAAGCGCAGTGGATCGCTCTCCACTACGGCGATACGTATAAGCGGCTTTCTGGCGACGGCAGCTTTCATCAGTTTGCCTGTTTCCCTGTTAGGATTGCATCCTGTTCAAGCTTGCCTGAAGCGGCACGGAATTGAAATGATTGGTGATCGAGACAAATTACGGGGGTAACCCCCGAAATCAGGCCAGGCTGGAGGGATATGGCGAACGGACTGCGGATACGGCGGTATTGGACGGGAATTCTGCTATTGGGCGCGCTGGGCGCGGGTTTGGGGTGGGCGCAGACTGCGGAGCCGGCTCCGGCTCCGGCCCAAGCTTCATCGCAACCCCAAGCGCAATATAAGCCGCAGTTTCCGGGCGATCCGGCGCGCTCGGACGCGGAAGCGCAGGCGCTTGGATACATGCGGGTCGTGCTGCGGGCGCAGAACGCTTATAAGAAGCGCCACGGCAAATATGCGGATTCACTGGAGGCGCTGGCAGGTACGGGATCTTTTACCAAGCGCATGGCGGCCACTACTGACCGCGGAGATTACACGGCCAGCTTCCGTCCTCGCCATGAGGGAACCGATCACGAGGGGTTCGTGCTCACCATGACGCCCAAGCAGATGAACAGCGATCACCGTTCGTTTTATGCGGAAGAAGATGGGGCCATTCATGCGGACGATCAGAAGGCCGCGGATATGGATTCGCCGAAGGTGAGGTAGTGCCGGCGGGCACGCCCGGCTCTGCATCAGCAAATCATCGTTCGGGGTCGTCACTCCTCCAGGCAGGCAGGTGGGTCGTCAGGATGTCCGTCGTCACTAGGTCCATCGGCGCGTTCGGCGCGAACTGGTCCAGGCTGGACGGTGTCAATCTGATCGGCGATGCGGCGGACGGGGAAGGGATCGACCTCACCGCCGTGGCGGCGTAATTCTTTGACGATCTCTTCGTGATCGTGCGCGCTGAAGTCCCGGGCGAAGCGGGTCAGGGCCTGCGTGAGAATGTCGTGGTGGTGTACGTTTTCCAATCCCGGCTCCCGGGTCACATTCAGCCACAAGCGATGAAGCAGGATGACGTCCTCGTTCTTCATGGTGGGCGTGTGCGGGCCTACGCGGAACGTGTCCACGATGTTGCCGGGCTGAACGATCTGAAGTACGAACTGCTTTTTGGGCTCGGGTATGGATTCCCAGGCGCTGCCGAGGAGGAACGCTTGTTCGGCGGCGGTGGTTTTGCTGGAGAGTCCGGCAACCACGGTTGAGGAATCAAGATTGTGCGCGGTCTGAGCGACGGCTGACCAGGTATCGCGAGCCGGGACCAGCAGAAGCGAGACCTTCTTGCCAAAGCTTTCTGCAATGGAGACGGCGCGGGTGAACAGGGTCTGCTCGTAGTCGCTGAACATCTGCTCGGTGGAAAGTCCGTAGGCGGCGCTGCCGAACTGGCTGATGCGGGCGGTCATGACGACCACGTCCTGTTCGCGCGTGTCGGTGTGCTCCAGCACCCATTTGAGGTGGTTCAGCGTGTTGTAGTCGCGGACGGGGACGAGCACGTTGCCGGGACGGATGCCCACGGTTTCACGTTCAACGCTGTCCGCCTGCTGGAGCTGAAACTGCTCTTTCATCTGCGCCGCAGTATTGGCGTGCTTGCGGCGGTTCACTTTTTCGGAGAACGAGAAAATTGCAAAGAAGACGACAGAAAAAATCAGGCCGCTCACCGTGGCTACCGACTTGGTGAAGAGATTCACGATGGCGGTGGAAAGCAGAACCAAGCCGACGGAAGCCAGTCCGACGGGGATTTCGACTCCGAAGATGTGGAAATTGGGCGGCACTTTCCAGTTGCGCTCGCCCTTATAGCGGTAGCGCAGGACCAGCATGGAGATGGTTTTGAAGACGAAGCTCCAGACCACTCCGAAGGCGTAGGCTTCACCGAGCGTGTAGATGTTGCCCCAGCTGACGATGATGGTGAAGAGCTGAAGTCCGACGATGAGGTTGATGATGCGGTAGGTGGTGCCGTAAGTCTTGTGCGGACGGCGGAACCAGTCGGCGAGCACTCCGTCTTCGGAGACACGATTCAGTACGCCATTGGAGCCGACGATGGCGGTGTTTACCGCGCCCGACAGAATCAGGAATCCGACAACCACGACGAACGCGCGGAAGGCCAGGCGGAGTACCTGCGGGCCGACCATGTTCATGGCTAGCCCAGCGATCAGGTTGTCGCTGTACACCTTCATGCGCACGTCGTCGGGGATCAGCATGACGGCCAGCAGCGACACGAGTCCGGTGAAGACGAAGCTGTAAACGCCGATGACGATGGCGGTGCGCTTCAGGTTCTTGAGTTTCGGATGTGCCAGTTCGCGATAGACCTGCGCCAGCGATTCTTCGCCGCTCATGGCCAGGACGGAGTGACCGAAGCCGATGATGAGCCCGAGAATGCCGAACATGTGCGGCAGTTTGCTGTGCTTCCAGAATCCGAGCGACTCGTCGGTGTAGTGGATGTTGGCAAGGGTCGGGAAGGGCGGCAGATGGAAGCCGACTTTCAGCAGAGTGAATGCGGACCAGCCGAGCAGCATCACCACCATGACGGTGGTGATCTGCATGACCCAGAGCGCCTTTTCACTGGACTCTTCGATGCCCTTGATGTTCTCCCACCAGAAGTAGAGCGTGACCGCTATGGCGAATACGACGGCGGTGGCGTTGACGCCGACCTGCGGCGTGCCGTGGAACAGATTATGAATTGCGACTGGGACCCAGCCGTGGGCGTCGGCAATGGCGATGGTGTCGTTGATGAGGCCGGCGATGTACTGTCCCGCGGAAACGCCAGAGACGGGGCCGGTCAGGATGTAATCGAACATCAGGGCGGAGACGCTGAGTTTGGCGAGCGTGCCTCCGAGAGCTTCTTTGACGACGCGGTAGACGCCGCCGCGCACGAACATGGAGCAGCTCTCCACGTAAACGGCACGGACCGCGAACGCGAAGAGCATGACGCCCAGAACGAACCAGGGGGCGCTTTTTCCAATTGCCTGTTCGGCGATGCCTCCGGCGTAGAAGGCGGAAGAACCGAGATCGTTGAGAATGACGGCGGCAGCTCGCCAATAGGAAATAAAGGTGAGCATCACCGAGGTCGCGACTACGATGCGAACCCGGTTGTTGCCGGTGGGTGCGTTAGAGGTAGACGACATGCAGCGGGAGCCCTAGCGGCTGTTCTCGTCCTCCGTGTCTAGCAGGGTTCCGACGTCTTCGATGCCGGTCAGCACCAGAACAATCGCGGACCCGATCCAGCCGGCGACGAACATGAACTCCAGAATTTTTACCAGCACAATGCTGACACTCATGATCACGCTATGGTATCTGATCGGCGCGGATTTCGGCGCGAGATTTATGGGGCTGCGATCGGTTTGCTATCCTGATGCGTGCTCAAAATCCACCGAAGCGCCTGGGGACTGACTCTGGTGTCGGCAGTCTTGCAGGTTGCGATCTTTCCGCTTTTGGATCTCCACTGGTTGTCGTGGATCGCGGTGGCACCGCTGCTGGTGGCGATTCTGCGAGCGCGTGCTCCGGAGACTCTGCAATTGCAACTCGGCGATCAGACGCGGTTGCTGCCGGCCACGCCGTGGCAGGGGTTCTTACTCGGCTATGCGTGCGGCATTTTGTGGTTTGCCGGGACCTGCTACTGGATCTTCTCAACCATGCACCAATATGGCGACATGCCGGTTCCGATGGCCGTGCTGGCGCAGATTTTGTTTTGCATGTACGTCGGGCTTTACCACGGAATGTTTGGGATGTTGCTGGCGGTGGTTGCGGGAGCTAGGAAAGCTGGATCGAAAGGCCTGGAATTAAAACAGGCTGAGTCGGGAGCCTCGATCCGGCGCGCGCTGGCGGCGGCTCCGTTTCTTTGGGTGACGGTGGAACTGGCGCGGACGCGGATTACGGCGTTTCCCTGGGAGCTATTGGGATATTCGCAGACCGGAAATTTCGCGCTTACGCGGATTGCTACTCTGGTCGGCGTTTACGGTCTCTCGTTTGAAATCGTGCTCGTGAACAGCGTGTTCGCGGCGGCATTTCTCGGCCCGAAACCGCGCCGGAAATGGCTACTGGCCGCGGCTTGTGCGGCAGCGGTGGTCTTACAATCGGGGCAATTACTCGCGCCCCCACCGGTAGTGGCGGATCATAATGCGCTTTTGGTGCAGCCTAATATTCCCATCCAGGAAGGGGCGATGTGGACGCGGGAATATTTTCAGGACACGCTGCGGGATTTGACGGCGCTCAGTTTGCATCCGCCAGGAGAAATGAAAGACTCTCGACGGTTCGACTTGATCGTCTGGCCGGAGTCGCCTTCGCCTTTTTATACGAACGATCCTTTATTTCGAGATGCCGTGAGCGCACTGGCGCGGCAGTCGGGGACGTGGGTGGTGACGGGCTCGATCGGCATTACGCCCGCAATGCACACGACCGTGAACAGCGGGGGAAACAGCACGCAGATTTTCAATTCGGCCGCGCTGGTTAGTCCAGAGGGTGCGTGGGTTGGACGTTACGACAAGGTGCATCTCGTGCCCTTCGGAGAATATTTGCCGTTTCCGCAGTTGTTTGCGTTTGCGGGAGGGTTGACCAAAGAAGTGGGAGAATTTCAGCGAGGTACGTCGCACGCGCCGCTGGATGCCGGGGGCGAGCGCTTCGGAATGTTTATCTGTTATGAGTCGATCTTTCCCGACGAGGTGCGGCAGGGACCGCTACAAGGCGCACAGGTCCTGTTGAATATCTCGAACGACGGCTGGTACGGCGACAGCGGCGCCTGGGCACAGCACCTGCAACAGACCGAAATGCGGGCGATTGAGAACGAGCGGTGGCTGCTGTCCGGAACGAACACGGGGATGACGGCGTCCATCGATCCGTATGGAAGGGTCGCGGCGTCCATCCCGCGCAAGGTTCGCGAGGCGCTGGCGGCGCCTTACGCGCTCAGTACGGGTACCACTTTCTACACGCGGCATGGCGATTGGTTCGCGTATCTGTGTGCGATAATTTCAGCAGGGGCGTGTAGTGATGCGGTTCGTGATCGGTCGTTCGTCGACTAACGACGAGCGACCAACGACTAGTCGAGTGAGATAAGTTGAGTGATAAATCATGCTAGATGAACTGGAACAGCAATACACTTCTCTAAAGACCAAGGTTCACGACCTGCGGGAGTATCTTTGACGCCGGTAAACTGCGCCAGCAGTTCGCCGAGATAGAAAAGCAAGCGTCGGACCCGAATCTTTGGTCGAATCCTGAAAAATCTCAGCAAGTGATGCGCGAGCGGAAGCGCCTGGAAAGCCTGTTGTCGCTGGAAGGCGACTTGGCGCGCCGGACCGACGATATCGCTACGTACTTCGATCTGGCCGGCGAAGGCGAGAACGTCTGCCGCTGATTTGCAGCGCGATCTGGAGTCTCTCCGCGAATTGGTCGATAGAGTAGAAACCGAGAGCCTGCTTTCGGGTCCGAACGACGGACTGAATGCGATCATGACCATTCATCCCGGCGCGGGCGGAACGGAATCGCAGGACTGGGCGGAGATGCTGCTGCGCATGTATCTGCGCTGGGCTGAGCGGCAGGGTTTCAAGACGGAGATGTACGACTACCAGCCGGGCGAGGAAGCGGGAATCAAGTCGGCGACATTTTCGGTGATCGGCCAGTATGCATTCGGATATTTGACGAGCGAGATTGGCGTGCACCGGTTGGTGCGTATTTCTCCTTTCGATCAGGCGAAGCGGCGGCATACTTCGTTTGCCAGCGTGTATGTTTCTCCCGAGATTGACGACAGCATTGAGGTCAACATCAAGCCGGATGACATCCGAATTGACACTTACCGCTCCAGCGGCAAGGGCGGACAGCACGTCAACACGACCGATTCGGCGGTGCGGATCACGCACATCCCTACGGGCCTGGTGGCCAATTGCCAGAATGAACGATCGCAGCACAAGAATAAAGACAAGGCGATGAGCATGCTGCGCTCGAAAATCTACGAATTCGAACTGGAGAAGAAGCGCGAGGTCACGAAGAAGATTGAGGACTCCAAGTTGGACATCGATTTCGGATCGCAGATTCGGTCCTACGTGCTGCAACCTTACCGCATGATCAAGGACCATCGCACGAAGCTGGAGATCGGCGACGTGGACCGCGTGATCGACGGCGATCTCATGCCTTTGATGCGGGCGTATCTGCGGATGCGACGGGGGGAGAAAAAGACGTAGGCGGGCGGCAGGGAAGCGCGAGGGCAGGGGTCCTTCGACTCCGCCAAGTCATTCGCTTCGCGGATGAATCTTGGCTACTCTCAGGATGACAAGGGTTTGAAGTTGGGGTCTATGAAAGTTAGAGAGAAAACTCTAAAGCCGCCAAAGCTCGGACCCCGCCTGCAGCGCGCTTTCCGCTATGCCGCCGAAAAACATGCTGGGCAGACGCGGAAACTAACAGCCGTGCCTTATCTCTCGCATCTGATGGCGGTGGCGTCGCTGGTGCTTGAGGCCGGCGGTGACGAGGACATGGCGATCGCGGCTCTGCTGCATGATGTGGTGGAAGATTGCGGCGGCATGCCGAGGCTGCGGGAAATCCGCAAGCAGTTTGGTGCGCGGGTAGCGAAGATCGTCGAGGGTTGCACGGATTCTTCGGCGTTCCGAAGCCGGAGTGGCTGCAACGGAAGAAAGATTATCTGCGCGAATTGAAGCACGCCGATGCCGAAACGCGGCTGGTTTCGGCGTCTGACAAGCTGCATAACGTGCGCACGATTCTGGCGGATTACCGAGTGCAGGGAGAAGACGTCTGGAAACGGTTTACGGGAAAGAGGGAGGGCACGCTCTGGTACTATCGCGCTTTGAGCGACGAATATCAGCGGCGAAATCCGAATCGGATTACGGGCGAACTCGAGATTGCGGTCGCGGAACTGGAAAGGGCGACGAGCAAGGGGTTACAAGTTAGGAAGAAGTCCGCTAAGAAAAAAACGCAGCAAATTCCGGGAGATGAATAATGCCCCGAATGCTTGAACTGATCCGCAATTCAGAGGTTCCGTCGAACCTGATGCAATCGGCGTCGCGCGGATCTCTCTCGGTGCCGCCGGGCGAGATGATTGAGATTCTGGTCCACCTGGCGCTGCACAACAAATTGTTTGCGGAACGGGCGCGGTTGACGCTGGCCGGATGGGATGAAAAAGCTAGCGTGGTCGCGGCTGCCGATCCCAAGACGAGTGCCGAGGTGCTGGGATATTTCACTTCTTTGGAGAACCTGAGGCCTGCTCTGCTGCCGGCATTGGTGGAGAATCCGTCGGTTTTGGACGAATCGCTAGACGGGCTGGCGCTGTCGGGATCGCGCTCGGTGGTTGAAACTTTGCTGGCGAGCCTACGAGTGATGAACTCTGCGCGCTTCTTGCGGGCATTGCAGGCGAATCCGAACCTGCGTCCTAATGAGCTGGCTGAGATTGGGAAGAAGGTGTCGGGGTTGGAAGCGGGTCCGGCAGACACCGCTCCCGGAGGCCGACGCAGCCGACGAGGTGGTTGAGGGCGCGGTCGCGAAATATCTGGAAGAGCATGCAGCAGAAGTGGAGGCGGAAAAAGACAAACCATTTCAGCCCATCGGAATGGAGTCGGAAGGAATCGACCACGAACGCAGGGCGCATGACGACGCGGTCGTCGAAGCGCCGGTTGCAGTCGGCGCCTGAACCCGCTGCTCCGAGCGCGGTTGTCGGCGCTGATGCGGCGGCGAAATCGGCGGCTGTCGCACGGTAAAGCCTGCGGGTGCGGCCGCTGTTCATGCGAAAAAGCATCCTCTTCCCGTGTCGGCGGAGCGGCGCGACAGCACGCTGCAAAAAATTTCCAGGCTGGACATCAAGGGCCGGATCGCCCTGGCGATGCGCGGTACTAAAGAGGAGCGCTCGATCCTGATTCGCGATTCCACCAAACTGGTGGCGATCGCCGTGCTGGACTCTCCCAAAGTCAGCGACGGCGAAGTGGAAAAGTTTGCGCTGCAAAAAAACGTATTGGAAGCGGTGCTGCGCACGATTCCGATGAAGCGGAAGTTTGCGAAGAATTACAACATCACGCGGAACCTGGTCTACAATCCGCGCACGCCGCTTGATCTTTCGCTGGGATTGATGAAGAACCTGCTCATTCACGATCTCAAGAATCTCTCGGACAACAAAGAAGTTCCGGATACGATTCGCAAGCTGGCGCTGCGCATGTTCAAGCAGAAGATGGAAAAAAAGAACTGAAGAACTGACGAGAAAAAGAACGGAGAATTATTGAAGCAATCCGATCCTATTTACGAGCTTCTGGCGCGGGCGAAGACGATCGCGGTGGTGGGATTGTCGGAGAGTCCGATGCGGCCGAGCCACGGCGTCTCCGCTTATATGCAGGCGGAGGGCTACAGGATTATTCCGGTGAATCCGCGGATTGCGGAGGCGCTGGGGGAAAAGTCGTATCCGTCGCTGCTTGAAATACCGCTCGAATTGCGGGAGAAGATTGATCTGGTGGATGTATTCCGGCGTCCGCAGTACGTTGACGAGATTGTAGAGCAGGCGATCCAGTTGAAGATTCCGGCAATCTGGCTGCAGGAGGGCGTGATCAACGAGCGCGCGGCGGAGAAGGCGCGCGTGGCCGGGATGTTTGTGGTCATGGACCTGTGCGTTTTGAAAGAGCACCGGGCGCGATTCGGGTAGGGAATTTCATGGCCGTTGTTGGAGTTCCGACGCATCCGGGCGGGCCCGCCCAAGCAGAGCTTGGACGGGGCACCCTTGCGAGCTCAGGCCCGCGCCCGCACTAGAATCGCCGTGGCGTCGTCGCGCAGTCCGGTTCCGTTGGCAAACTTCCTGACATCGGCGAGCAGACCGTCCAGGGTAATGTCTGGTGACTTCATCTGGGCGAGCAGCCTTCCTGCGCCGTATTCTTCGCCGGATTCGATTTCGGCTTCAGTGATTCCGTCAGAATAAAACGCGATGCGCGAATGATCACTCAGCGTCACTTCCGCCTCTGAGAATTTACTGGACGAAATTCCCAGTGGCAAACCGTGCTCGTGAGTGATCCAGCGGTGGCCGGAAGGCTCGACCAGCAGGGGCGAGAGATGGCCGGCGTTCGCGATCCGCAGAACGCGGGTCGACGGATCGAGTTCGGCATAGACCATGGTGACGAAGCGGCCGCTGGGAAAATCTTCGATCATCATGTTGTTGAGACGGAGGAGCACTTCGCCGGGTCCAGAGCCGGTTTGCGCCAGCGAGCGCAGCATACCGCGCGTCGCAGACATGAGAATCGCCGCCGCCGTGCCCTTGCCCGAAACATCGGCGAGAACCAGGCCCCAGCGTCCGTCGCGCAGCGGGATGAAGTCATACCAGTCGCCGCCGACCGAGCTTACTGGAATCGACATCCCGGACACAGCGAACCCCGGGATCAGAGGAGAAGTGCGAGGCAACAAAGCCTGCTGAATCGAACGAGCTTCTTCGGCTTCACGGCTCATGCGCTCGCGCAGTTCGCGCTCATCACCGAAGCGCCGAGCGTTGTGAACTGCGACGGCGACGTGATCGCACAATCCCTGCAAGCAGACTTAGTTGATCGGAACAGAAAGCATTTGCTTCGCAATGGGAAGCGGTAAAAACTCCGACCAGTTCGCCCTCGCGTCGCAGCGGGATGGCCACCTCGGAGCGCGTGTCGGGCTCGCAAGCCATGTAATAAGGGTCGACAGTGACGTCAGGAGCGTAGTGCATCTTGCCGGTGGCAGCGACGTGTCCGACCATTCCGGCGCCCAGTTTGAGGCGATGGCCCTTGCCGTGGAGGGTACAGCCGCGGACGCCGGCCAGCACGAATTCAGACTGTTCAGGATCGCGGAGATAAATGTTGATTTCGACGCAGCCGAGCGATGTTGCAACCTCATCGGCGATCCGCGGGACCAGTTCTTCAATGTCGAGAGTCGAGGTGATCCGTTGGGCAAATTTTTGCAGGCGTACCAATTCCACGATCCTGAGCGCAGGCGCGTCAGGCATGGGCTGGCCGGAGAATCCGAAATCCATGAGCGGGGCGGTGGACACGACAAAACCCTCCTACCGGTCGATTGCAACTTGGTCTTCAGTACTCAGGTATGAGACTGCCAGTACTTAATTATGAGATTCCGAAATCAGGGTTCAGATTCTCTTTTTGTTCGGCTTTTTGGAGGGCCTGCTGGCTGATTTGACGCCCGGCTGGAGGGCGGCTGCTTGAGCCGCTTGATTTCTTCTAAACGTTCGCGAATCCGCTTTTCCACGCCTTCATTGGTCGGGCGATAGTAGACGCGATCGCGCAGGCTGTCGGGCAGGCACTGCATGTCCGCAACCTTGTTTTCCGTGTCGTGGGCGTACTGGTAATCCTTGCCGTAGCCCAGGCCCTTCATCAGTCGGGTGGGAGCGTTGCGGAGGTGAAGCGGGACGGACTCGGCGGCAGTTTGCTCTACATCCTGAAGAACCGCGCCGTATGCGGTGTAGAGCGCGTTCGATTTGGGCGCGACGGAGAGATAGACGACGGCTTGCGCCAGGGCGAGATTGCCTTCGGGCATGCCGAT
This sequence comes from uncultured Acidobacteriaceae bacterium, assembly GCA_963755765.1. Taxonomy (GTDB): domain Bacteria; phylum Acidobacteriota; class Terriglobia; order Terriglobales; family Acidobacteriaceae; genus Acidiflorens. The sequence goes on along the minus strand of CAVWKZ010000011.1, from coordinate 26,977 downwards.
GAAATCGACGGCATCACGCGCCGCCATACACAACGCAAGTGCATTCGGCTCGGCAAGTCCAATGTCTTCGACCGCCATGCGGACGACGCGGCGTGCGATGTATAGCGGATCTTCTCCAGCTTCGAGCATGCGGGCGAGCCAGTAAAGTGCGGCGTCGGGATCGCTGTTGCGGACGGATTTGTGCAGCGCAGAGATGATGTTGTAGTGCTCTTCTCCGCCTTTGTCATAAAGGAGAACACGTTTCTGGACGGCCTCCTGGATGGTCGCTTCGGAAAGAGTATTTGTCCCGGACTGTTGTGCGAGCGCGGCGGCAACTTCGAGGACGTTGTAGGCGTTGCGGGCGTCTCCGCTGGAGTAGGCGGCAATTTTGCGGAGTGACTCGTCCGAGGCTTCGAGGTGCATCGGGCCTAGTCCGCGCTCAGTATCGCTGAGTGCGCGGCGCAGAAGGACGACAATCTCATCTTCGGTCAAAGGCTTCAGCACATAGACGCGGCAGCGCGAGAGTAAGGCGGAGTTGATTTCGAAAGAAGGGTTTTCGGTGGTGGCTCCGATCAGGCGAATGCTGCCTTTCTCGACGTGCGGCAGAAAGGCGTCCTGCTGCGCTTTGTTGAAGCGATGAATCTCGTCTACGAAGACGATGGTTCGGGTGCCGTATTGGCGGGCGCGGTCGGCATCGCTCATGACCTGCTTGATTTCTTTGATGCCGGCGAGCACGGCGGAAAACTCGATGAAGTCGGCCTTGGTGATGCGGGCGATGATCTTGGCTAGCGTGGTCTTACCCGTCCCGGGAGGGCCCCAGAAGATCATTGAGGTGGGATCGTCGCGCTCGATCTGCACGCGCAGCGGTTTGCCCGGGCCCGACGAGATGCTCCTGGCCCACGAATTCATCGAGCGTGCGCGGACGCATGCGGTCGGCGAGGGGACGGGCGCCTACGGCGGCGGGATCATCGTTATCGTTGCCGTTACCGTTCGGGATGGGCGCGAAGAGATTCATAAGTAAGGTTAGAGGTCAGAGGTCGGATTGCAGAGGTGACGGTCCGAGGCGCATACACGCGATACCCCGATCAAGGTGTTGACCCCCCTTACCTCTGCAATCTGACCTCTCACCTCTGACCTGCCCTTGCGGCTTCGTACAGTACGATGCTGGCCGCGACTCCGGCGTTGAGCGATTCCACTTGCGCGGCTTGCGGGATTGCCGAGCGTTTCGTCCATCTCTCGCATTAGTTCGCGGGACAGGCCAGCGCCTTCGTTGCCGATGAAGATTGCGAGCGGCAGAGCCCACGAAATCTTGGGCAACGGCGTTCCTTGATGCGATGACGTCGCCAGCAAGCGCACGTCGCGCGCACGGAAAAGCGGGATCAGTTCGGCGGAGAGATCTGCACGAAAGGCAGGCGAAAAATAGATCCTGCCGATCCGCGCAGAACTTTCGAGTTGTACGGGCTTACGGTTCCTTCGGTCAGAAAAACTCCGGCGGCTCCAAAGGCTTCGGCGGAGCGCAGAATCGTGCCCAGGTTGCCGGGGTCTTGCAGGCCCGCGGCTACCACTAGCGGCCCTCCGCTGGAGCGGTCGAGCAATTGTGCGGAAGAGAACGTGGGCAGTTTGACCAGGGCGGCGACGCCCTGAGGCGCGTCGCTGGGCACGATCGAGTTGAAGAGCGCGTTCGGCAAGACGTGTGTTTCGGTGCGGGCGCCTAGCTGGGGGAGAAGTTTCTCGGCTAGCGGGCGGGCCGATTCGCTGAAGAAAATTCCGGTCAGGTGATGGCCGCTGCGCAGGGCTTCTTCGACCAACTTGACGCCTTCGATGGCACACTCGGCCTGCGGAGTCAGTTCGGCGCGGCGGAAGGCTAGCCGCAATTCTTTCAGCCTCTGGTTATGGCGGCCGGCGACGGGACGCAAGCGGTCCGCTGGACGATCGGCTCGACCATCGGCTGGACTATCTCCCTGACTACGAGTTCGGCTGGCCTTCGCGTGTTGCTTCATGGGTTGGTTGGCAGAACAGGATGTATGGTACATTTCATTGCTTACCCGGACAACGTTTGGCGGACAATGTCTTAGGCCGACTAAGCTTGCCGACAATCGGGAAGGAACCACAGAGTGCGCGCGGAAATCCTGAAAATTGATGCCTTAACGCCCGAGAGTTCGCTGATTAAGTATGCCGCTGAGCAGATTCAGGCCGGGCAGGTTCTGGGCATGCCGACGGACACGTTCTATGGTCTAGCCGCCGATCCGTTCAACCTGCGCGCCGTGGAACGCGTGTATGAGATCAAATCGCGGTTGCGGCATAAGCCGCTCTCGCTGCTGATCGAGAACGTCGATCAGGCGGAAGAATTTGCGCGTCCGTTGCCCGACGATTTTCATCTGCTGGCGCGGCGTTTCTGGCCGGGGCCGCTGACCATGATTGTGCCGGCAGCTTCGCATCTACCGCTGAAGGTGACTGCGAACACAGCCAATGTCGCGCTGCGCGTGCCCGCGGCGGAAATTCCGCTCGCGGTGGTGCGCGCGGCGAAGATTCCAATCACGGCGACGTCCGCAAACTTGAGTGGCGCTTCGGAATGCACGACTGCGGAGCAGGTGCGGGAGCAGTTGCAAGATCGCATCTCGCTGATCGTGGACGGTGGGAAGTCTCCGCGAATAATGTCGTCGACGATCGTGCACTTCAAAGAAGATGGCACCTGGCAGATTCTGCGCGAAGGCGCGATTCCTACGAAGGATATTATCGAAGCGTTGTCGTAGGGCAGCACTCAGCATTCAGCAGTCAGCACTCAGGCAAACCGGCTGAACGCTGAATGCTGCACTCGGAAATCTTGAAACCTTAGTTCTCGTTGAAGATGGCCGAAGATCACAATCCATCTGACCAAAACAAATCTTTATGGAAGCGTCCCTGGCTGCTGTTTTTTGCGGCGGTGGTGGGAGCGCTGCTGCTATTTTTTGGAATCACTGGATCGCGTATCGTGCGTGCTGCCGCCGAAACACCCGCGTCAAAGGCCGATGTCATCGCGATTTTCGGAGCGGCGGAATATGCGGGACATCCTTCACCGGTTTACCGCGCGCGCCTGGATCACGGATACGAATTGTTTCAGCAGGGGATGGCGCCGGTGGTGATCACGACCGGCGGGTCGGCACAGGACCCGGATTTTAGCGAAGGCGGCGTGGGCCGAGATTATCTTCTGCGGCGCGGTATCCCGGAGCAGGCGCTGATCGCGGAGACGCAAGGCTCCGATACGGCCCAGTCGGCGGCGCGCGTGGCTAACATCATGCGCGCGAACGGCATGCGCAGCTGCATTGCGGTGAGCGATGCGTATCATGTATTCCGCATTCGCGCTTTGCTGGAGCACGAAGGCGTCCAGGTGGAATTAGCGCCCCGGCCGGAGTCGCGTCCGCGGTCGCTGTGGGAACGGTTTGCAGCGGTGATGCGCGAGGCGGCGAGTTATCTGGCTTGGAAGGCGGGGATGACGTAGGGAGCACTCAGCATTCAGCAATCAGCATTCAGCTAAACCGGACAAAGGCTGAATGCTGATGCTGATTGCTGAATGCTGACCTTCTACCATCCCATTTTTTCGCGCAGGCTCGTGATATGCGCTACGTGATGGCGTCCGTGCCAGGAGTAGAGGGCGAGATTTTTTTCCAGCGACATCGGGCCTAACTCAGAATGGCGGAAGGTGCGCTTCCACTCCGCGTCCGTCAGCTGGCGGAGCATCAGCATCCAGCGCTGGTGCAGAGAATCGAGCAACGCCAGCGACACTTCTATCGGAGCATGGCTAGCCTCGGGCAATTCGGCCCATCGATCTTCCATGTAACCCTTGATGGTGGGCTCGTCCTCGGTGAGCGCGAGCTTGAAACGAATGTAGGAGTTCATGTGGCTGTCGGGGACGTGATGGGCCACCTGGCGCAGGGTCCAGCCACCGTCACGGTAGGGAGTATCCAGTTGCTGGTCAGAGAGTCCGCGGAGGGCGGCTCGCAAGCGCGCCGGAGTTTGCTCAATGTCGGCCAGATATTGCTGCTTCTGTTCTGGCGTTGGCGGGCCGGCGTAGGAAAATTTTCCGATGGGATAGCGCGGGTCGGGCATGAATGTCCCTCCGGGGGATAGATGATCCCGGACTGAACTGTGGTGCAGAAAAAACCAGGATTGCTGCGCGGGGTGACTAGCGGACCATGGCAAGGATGCGGACCGGGGCGTCTCCCGGCTTTTTGTTTTTTTCCGGGGCGACGATGATGAGCGAGCCGGTCGCGGGTAGCGAAGTAAAGCGCGCGGCTCCTTCTACTACGTAGTTTCCGTGGAGGGCTAGTTGGTCCGCCAACGTACGATCGAAGCTCAGGTTCACGGGCGTCTCAACTACAAATCCGATGGTCGATCGGGCGTCGATCAGAAACATCGCTGCGTCGCGGGCGATGGGAAACTGCGTTTCGCGCAACCCGTCCATGCCACGGATGGCGACCACGGCGCCTTGCGGAATCATTCCGTGGCGCGATTCCCAGGCCGCGATATCGTCGAGAGAAATTTGCTGATTGCCTGCCGCCACCGTGCTCGCGGCGCTCAGATCCATAACCACCAGTGGGGCCACGAGGCGCTCTGCCGGAATCTGGCCAGCGGCCCACGTACCGGGGATGAGCGCACCGGGAGCGATGATGCGGGTTCTAGATTCTGGGGCCAACGCGTGTGACGCGGTCTGGCCATCGGTCAAGTCAACAATGTGCGAATAGCGATCCTGCTGCATGGAGCCGGGGCGCCGGTCGGCGAAGAGCAGAATGGCGAGCACGAGCGCGTAGGCGATGATGAAACTGCGAATCCGCATTCAAATCCCTGGCTGGAAGTAAGTAAGACGTAGAGTCCTACCGGTATTGTTGCCCCAAGGGGGTGCCAAGTTCAATCCCCGGTAGGACATGGCCCGGCGGTGGCTCTGAATGCCTCGCCCACGCGGGCTACATGCAAGTCTCTCCACCGGAGCTACAGGTATTCGACGGGAAAACTTTCGTTTCCGGTGCAATATTTCGGGCAACGCGGGCCGCAGGTTAGAATAGAGTAACCTTCGAAATCAGCTTTCCTGAGGATTCATGTTCGGCCGCGACGAAAAAGTTTCCGCGCTCCGGCTCACCGCCGTGCAGTACGTCGTATTGTTTATTTTTCTGCTGCTGGCCTATGGGCTGTGGCGGCTGCAGGTGATGCATAGCGACGAGTATGCTCTGCTGGCGGAGAAGAATCGCGTTCGAAACGTTCCCATTCTGGCGCCCCGCGGCAAGATTCTGGATCGCGAAGGCCGCATCATTGTCGATAACTATCCTTCGTTTTCAGCGCTGCTACTACGTGATTCTTCGCGCGATCTGAACGCGGACGCGGACGCCATCGCCAAAGGCCTGCATTTGAACTCCGACGAAGTGCGGCAGCGCATCCGGCGCTTCTCCGCCATGCCGCAGTACCAGCCGATTTTTCTCAAGGAAGACATCACTCCGGACGAACTCGCGTTCATCGAAGCGCACAAGAATGAGCTGCCTGAGCTGGAAACCATCATGGCGCACCGGCGGCTGTATCCGCGCAACGGGTTCATGGCGCACCTGATCGGCTATGTCGGCGAGGTGACCGAAGACATGCTCAACCAGCCGCAGTTTGAGCTCTACTCCTCTGGCGACGTGGTCGGTGTGAGCGGAGTGGAGAAGCAGTATAACGACATCCTGATGGGCAAGAACGGATCGCGGCGCGCGGTCGTGAATAGTCACGGGCGGGAAGTCGGGCGGCTGGACGAAACCCCCGCGGAGCCGGGCAAGCAGCTCAAGCTGACGGTGGATCTGGATCTGCAAATCGCGGCGGAGCAGGCGCTGGACGGGCGGAACGGTGCGATCGTGGCGATGAATCCACGCACCGGCGAAATTCTGGCGATGGTGAGCCGGCCGACGTTCGATCCCAATGATTTTGCAGTGAAGATTTCGCGCGACGAGTGGAACAAGCTGATTGACGATCCCGACCATCCGCTGCTGAACAAGGCGATTCAGGCGCAACTGGCGCCGGGATCAGTATTCAAGATCATTATGGCCACGGCCGGGTTGCAGGAAGGCATCGCGCAAACCTTGCATGTTGACTGCACCGGCGGGGCGACTTTTTACGGCCGCTATTTCAAGTGCTGGGTGCTCGCCGAGCACCGCGTGCATGGAGCGGTCGAGATCAGCAAGGCCATTTACCAGTCGTGCGACGTTTTCTTTTACACGCTGGCGGAAAAACTGGGCATCGATCGCATTGCCAAGTACGCCACTGCGTTTGGGCTGGGGCAGAAAACTGGAATTGATCTGCCGCAGGAAGCGAGCGGCGTGATGCCGTCGGAAGAGTGGAAGATCCGCAACTACAAGCAAAAGTGGTACGCGGGAGAAACCATTTCGGTGGGCATTGGCCAGGGCGCGGTGGCGACCACGCCGATTCAGTTGGCGCGCGCCATCGGCGCGATCGCCAGTGGAGGACTTATGGTGCGCCCGCACGTCATCAACCCCACGGATCTGCCGCCGAACGTGGTCCCGGCATCAAATGTGCCCGATGAAGTTCGCATCCCGATTGATCCGAAGAACTGGGAAATCATCACGGACGCGATGGCGGCGGTGGTGAATCCCGGAGGCACGGCTGGTCTGTCGCACTTGCAGGGTGTGGATTTTGCCGGCAAAACTGGGAGCGCCCAGACCATCAGTAATACGTTGAAAGCCAAGCTGGGCGCGGGCGGGAAGAAATTCAAGGACAATGGCTGGTTCGCCGGCGTGGAGCCGAGAAGGAATCCGGAGATCGTCGTGTGTACGTTGCTCGAAGAAGGCGAGCATGGATATCTCGCGGCGCGGACGGCAGCGCAAGTGATCAAAGCCTATGTCGATAAGCAACAACGGCAGCCGACTAAGGTTGCGGGCTCGCGTCATGGCAACAGCAAAGTCGAAATCGGCGCTGTCTGGAGTGAGCCCGGCGGCGATGAAGACGGCGAGAATCATCTTGCAGGCAGGCCGCTTCCTTATGGATGTGACACGCAAGCGAGCGCCGCTGGCGGTGGCCGCGCCGGGACTGCACTGAGTGATATTGCCGTAGCGACTCTACTCAGCAAACCCAATCCTCAACTGCGCGTGATAGGTTAAATCTGCAATTGCAATGAAGTCTGCCGCCCAACTCGCTCTGGACGCCGCATCCGCGCGTGGAGTGACTTATGCGGACGCGCGTGTGGTTTCGATCCGCAACCGCTCGCTGACCACGAAAAACGGACGTGTGGGTCACGCCTCGGAGTCGGAGTCGCTCGGCATCGGGGTGCGCGCGATTGCGGATGGCGCGTGGGGATTTGCCGCGTCCGCGGATTTGAGCCGTTTGTCGGTGGAAGCTGCCGCTGCGCGGGCAGTCGAGATTGCGCGGGCCTCGGCGCGGGTGAAACGGGAAAATGTTCGACTCGCTCCTGAGCCGGCGGCAGTGGCGGAGTGGACTACTCCTTACAAACTTGATCCGTTCAGCACTTCGGTCGAGCAGAATATCGATTTGCTGCTGAAGGTTGACGCGGAGATGCGCGCCGTCGTCCGGCGTCACGCTCGCCGAAGCCGGCATGAACTTTCAGCGCGAAGAGTCGTGGTTTCTTTCCTCCGAAGGCGCTGACATTCATCAGACAAAATATTCGACCGGCGCGGGATATACGGCGTATGCGTTTGCCGGCTCCGAGATTCAGAAGAGGTCGTATCCGAACTCGTTTGGCGGGCAATGGCAGAATCGCGGCTACGAACTGATCGAAGAAATGAAATTGATGGAGAACGCCCGCCGCGTGGCGGAAGAAGCGGTCGCGCTGCATCATGCTGACCAATGTCCCGAGGGCACGGGCACAATTATTCTGGATGGCTCGCAACTGGGCTTGCAGATCCACGAATCTGTCGGGCATCCGATTGAACTGGATCGGGTGCTGGGCATGGAAGCGAATTTTGCGGGCACTTCATTTCTGACTATCGAAAAGCTGGGCAAACTGCGCTATGGCAGCGATCTGGTGAACGTTGTCGCCGACGCCCGGCAGGAACACGGGCCGGGGCTGGGGACGTTCGCCTACGACGACGAGGGTGTGGCCGCGCAGTCGACGCCAATTATTACGAATGGACGCTTCACTGGGTATCTGAGTTCGCGCGAAACTGCGCATACGATCGGAGCCGCGCGATCCGGCGGAACGCTCCGCGCTGAAGGGTGGAATCGGCTGCCCATGATTCGCATGACCAACGTCAGCATTCTGCCGGGAGAGAAGCCGCTAAGTCTGGAACAACTGATTGCTGCAACCGACGATGGCATTTACATGGAGACTAACAAGTCCTGGTCGATTGACGATAAGCGCTACAACTTTCAATTCGGATGCGAGATCGCGTGGGAGATCAAGCAGGGCAAACGGGTGCGGATGCTGAAAAATCCTTCGTATTCCGGGATCACGACCGAGTTTTGGAATTCCATGGATGCGATCTGCTCCCGCGATGAGTGGACGCTGTGGGGAACTCCGAATTGCGGCAAGGGGCAGCCGCAGCAGGTAGTAGGGACGGGGCATGGCGCGAGTCCGGCGCGGTTTCGAAATATTCGCGTCGGTGCTGCGTACAAGGGAAGTTAATTCACCGCCGAGACGCAGAGAACAGCAGCAGAGAACGACAGAGGAATGCTTAGTAAAGAACAAGCCGCCGACATCTTCGATCGAATTTGCGGCTTCTCGTCCGCCGACGAGGTCGAGGCCATCTTCACCGTCTCCCGCTTCGCCCTGACTCGCTTTGCCAACAACACCATTCATCAGAATGTGGAGGAAGAGAACTCCATCGTTTCGGTGCGCACGAATTTTGGTGGGCGGACGGCTCGCTCTACCGCCAATCAGTTTGACGACGAGAGCTTACGGCGGGCGGTCGCTGCATCGGAGAATCTTGCTCGAGTACAAGCGCCCGACCCGGATTTGCTGGCGATGCCTACTCCGGACGAGGCGAATTCAGGTGACGGGCCCGGAGACGAGAGGGTCCGCGCCACACGGTTTTTTGAGGAGACAGCGGCTATCAGTCCAGCCGATCGCGCCGAGGTGGTTAGAGGTATCGTGTCGGTTGCATCCAGACACAAGCTGACGACGGCGGGGATCTACTCGAACTCGGAATCGCGCGAAGGAATCTTCAACTCGCGCGGTTTGGCAAATTGGCATCAACAGACGCTGGCCGAGGTTTCTATCACCATGCTGGGCGAGGATTCTTCTGGCTGGCAGAAACTGAATTCGCCGAATGTAGGTAACCTCGATCCATCGCGCCTGGCGGAGACGGCGGCGCAAAAGGCGGTTTCGTCTGCCCGCCCGCGGGAGATTACTCCGGGGAAGTACACGGTGATTCTTGAACCGGCCGCCGTCCTCGACATTGTCGGATTCATGTTCTGGGACTACAGCGGCGTCGCGATTCTCGATCAACGCTCATTCTTAAATGACCGCATCGGGACGCAACTGTTTGGCGCGAACATCAACATCAGCGATGACGCTTTGCATCCGCTGCAGGCGGGATCGCCGTTCGATGGCGAAGGCATGCGACGCAAACGCGTTCAGTTGGTCGAGAATGGAGTGGTCAACCGCGTAGTCTATGCGCGCGCCACGGCACCGAAGATGAAGAATTCGGAGTACGCGGCAAAGGTAGGCCCGATCGAAGCCACCGGCCACGGGTTCCCCCTGCCGAACGAGGTGGGAGAGATGCCGATGAATATTGTTTTCGGCGGTCCAGAAAAACCGCAGGGCGTCGATCAAATGATCGCGTCAACTGAGCGCGGCGTGCTGGTCACGCGGCTGTGGTACATCCGCGAAGTGGATCCCTACGAGAAGATCGTGACGGGCATGACGCGTGATGGGACGTTTCTGGTTGAGAACGGCAAGGTGCAGTGCGGACTGCGAAATTTCCGCTTTAATCAGAGCCTGATCTCGATGCTGTCGAATGTCGATGCGATGAGCGTCCCGGTTCGCGCCTGCGGAGAGGAATCGTTTGATATGGTGGTGCCGGCGATGAAGGTGAGGGAGTTTAATTTTACGGAAGGGACGAAGTTCTGAGGGCAGGGCTTAGCATTTAGCACTTAGCAATTCAGCATTTAGCCCTTCCTGTCGATCAGCCTCCACTTTCCTTATCAGGCCGACTTAACATTCTTGTCGATTCGCAGTAGTTCATCTGCGATTCTCGCGTATTCTGCACTGGACAGATAGCCCAGGTCCTTCGCTAGCAGCAACTGGTAATCCAGTTCGCTTGCCGATCCGGCACGCGATGTGAAGAAATCGCTGAAACTCGGCTTGTTCCCCATTTCCCGCAGCCCTCGGCAATATTCGCACCGATCGACGCCAGCATCGGCGAATCTGACTGGTCAGGCCATAAAGCTCCTCTTTAGGAAACTCCGGGTCGCGCGATGAATCGCCAATGTGAGCGCGGTGTGACCTTCTCCCAAACCTCAAGTCTCGAAAATCTCTTCATGTTATTCCTCCACGGTGAGCGTTGAAAACAGGCCTTGGGCCTGAATGCTAATTGCTAACTGCTGAATGCTGCTGCCGGCAGCTCCTCGCCGCAGTGACCTGCCCTCACAGCCTCCTGCTACGCCCCTAAGTCCCTGTACCACTGAGACTTCGCCGCTCTTGTTCCATGACTTCCGTAACTTTGCATTGCTGATGCCGGGATGTAATCTGGCCCTGAAATGTGCACCTGCTCAATCGGAGTGGTGCACGGCACGAACCGGAAGGAAGGTCGTCGCAAACGTGTCTGAAGCCACCAAGGGATCCGCTGCAGATGTCAGCAAAAGTCGCAAGGGTTATGCGGACGTGCAGGGCGCGCCGCGCTTTCCCATCAAATTGCCAGTGGCATTGAAGTCGACGTCGGCAGCCGTTGGAGCCTCCGGCGCCGGAGTCGCGGGCAAGACGATTGAGACCGAAAATATTTCCGCCAACGGTGTTCTGTTTCGCATGGATGCCGATGTGCCCGTAGGTTCGGCGGTCGATTTTACGTCTGTCTCTTCCCGCCGATGTGGTGGGCGCAGAAGCCGATGTGCAGGTGGATTGCCGCGGACGAGTCGTTCGCAGTTTTGAAGATGGTGGCCGACGCGGAGTCGGCGTGGTGATTGACGAGTACCGTTTTGAGCGCAAGTAGTTTCTCGTAATTCGGTCGTGCAGGCGGCAGGCAGGACGCGCGGGTTAAGCGCGAAAAGAGGACGGATGGGCAGTACTTCGGTCAGCACTTCGCTCAGCGCATCAGTTGGCAATCCGGCCGGCAATCCGGTCGGTGTCGAGCCAGGCGAAGGCATTCAGCCCGACGACGGCAAAGGCACGATCCGCGTGATTGTGGCGGATACGCAGGCCATATTTCGTGCTGGGCTGCGCAAGATCTTTGCCCTCGAGGATGACATACGAGTCGTCGGTCAGGCCGAAAGCCTCGATCAGACCGTCACCGCCATCCAGAAGTTTTCCGCGGACATAGTGATCTTCGAAGCGATCCTGGCACCGAATCCAGCCGATACAGTTTCCGATCTTCTCCGTCAAAGTGCCAGTTGCCGTTTAGTGGTCGTGCTGCAGGAACCTGATCAGGAGATGACGCTAGAGTTATTCCGGCGCGGCGCTCATGCCATCGTTTCGCGCGAGATCGAGCCGGAAATGCTGGTGGAATGCTTGCGCAAGGTCGCGCAGGGCGAACCCTGGCTCGACAGCCGCGCCGTCGCGTGGGTGATGCACGCTTATCGCACGCAAGGCCTGCGTCCGGCGGGATCCCGTCCCAAAGTTTCGCTCACGCCCAAAGAGTCGCTCATCGTCTCCTGCGTCACGCAGGGGATGAAGAACAAAGAAATTGCCCTGCGGGTTGGCACCACCGAACAGGTGGTCAAGAATTATCTGCGTAAGGTTTACGACAAGCTGGGAGTAGCCGATCGTCTGGAACTCGCGCTCTACTGCCTGAATCACCGGGTGGTCGAGGGTGTCGGTCTGGCCAAGCCCGCCGTCCCGCCGACCGCGTCGAACAGCGCCCAGGTTGCGGCGACGGAAACGCCCAACGCCAGCGCCGCTGCTTCCGGATCCCGCTCCTGATTCTTCTCTTCTAGTACAATTCTCAATCGCAGACAATCCAGTTCTCAACGGGGCACGAAGCAACTGTTTACATCAAAAGTTGTGCTGCGGGAAATAATAGAAGAGAGGTAAAGATATGAAGGGCGATGCAAAAGTCATAGCCATTCTGAACGAAGTGTTGAAGGCCGAGCTCACGGCCATTAACCAGTATTTCCTTCACGGCGAGATGTGCGAGAACTGGGGCTATCAACGGATGGCCAAGCAGATCCGCAAGGAATCCATCGAAGAGATGCAGCATGCCGAGATTCTGATGGAGCGCATCCTTTACCTCGATGGCGCTCCCAACATGACCGACTATTTCAAGATCAACATTGGGCAAACTGTGAAAGCGCAGTTGGAGAACGATCTACAGTTGGAATACACGGCCGTAAAACGCCTGAACGACGGGATCAAGGCCAGTGTGGCGGCGGGCGACAACGGTTCGCGCGAACTGATGGAGAAGATCCTGCTGGATGAAGAACACCACATCGACTGGCTGGAAGGGCAACTGCACGCGATTGAAGAAATGACCTACGAGAATTACCTGGCCCAGCAATTGCACAAGCCCGAGGAAAGCTAGCAACCGCGGCGAGTACTCTCGGTTGTGATCCGAACAAATCGAGTGTCATTGGTTCGCGGGCAGTTCACGGCACTGTTAGAATCGAAACAATCACTGCGCAGGGAGTCGGAGAGATGGCCGAGTGGCTGAAGGCGCACGCTTGGAAAGCGTGTTTAGGGGAAACTCTAACGTGGGTTCGAATCCCACTCTCTCCGCCATATTTTCAACCACTTGGCTGAGCTGTGATCCGTAGCGCGATCCACTAAGCGCGTGGCAGAGCCAAACCCACGATCTTGCTGTGTGCCTCTGACTCTTGGTTCGTCACCACATCGCCATAGATATTCATCGTCGTGCGGATGTCCGCATGTCGCATCAGTTTCTGCTGCACGGCTATCGGGGTTCCCACAGCGTCAAGCCACGATCTGTAGCTGTGGCGCATCGTGTGAGTAGCCAACTTGCCGACTTTCGCTACTTCTGCTGCTTTCTGGAAAACTCCCCAGACTCGCGGATAGGACCACGGAAGGTGGCCTAGCCTTGTCGGGGAGGCGAAGACCCAGTCTTCCGGTGCGGAAAACTGCGTTGTTTGCTTCCACGTCTTGAGCACTTCCAGCAGACTGCCATCTATGCTCAAGTGCTTTCTGGAACCTGCGGTCTTTACGTCATCCACTCGTTGCCGGACAATCGCACGTTCTACGCTGATCTTGCTGGCAAGCCAGTCAATGTCTGCCCACTTGAGTGCTAGGCATTCGCTGATCCTGAGTCCCAAACACAGGCACAGCAGGGCCATCGTGCGGAATGGTTCCGGGAGTTCAGAAACGAACTTCTGGAACTCCTCGAACGTAAGACTACGCGGAGCATTCGTCCTCTTAGTTGCACCGCGCACAGTGACCAGAGTCATCGGATTGCGCTCTGCCGGCACGTCACCGCGCCACATAGCGAACTCCCAAAGTTGATGCAGAACTCCTCGAATGTGAACTCTGCTCTTGGGAGACAGCGTGAGAGAATGCAGCCACAATTCAACAGGGCGCGGTTGTACGTCAGTGATCGAACCCTCTCCCCAGTGAGGAAGTATGTGGTTCGTCAACCACTGATCATAGCTATAGCGTGTGCTGAACCGTTGCGGCATTCGTTCTGCCCGATAGACATCAACCAGGCTGCTGACCGTGATCCCGGTCGCTTGCTTAGGTTTCTTCGGCATTAGCGTGCTTGCTGTCTTCCACGCTGCTGCTTTGGTCGGCAATTCCTGCTTCGTGCCGAGTGTTTGTGATCTTCGCTTGCCGTCCACCCATTGCAGGAATCTCCAAGTACCTCGTCCCTTGTCGAATAGAACACTTCCAGTACTGTGCCGTACTCTCCTCATTTGATCCTCCCATCATGTGAGAGCACGGCGGGCACGCTCAGCATAGCATCCAAGTCCGAGGTTTTGAATCTCCAGACGTGGCGTTGTGTGCCAGAGAGTATGTAGCCGCGTACCTTTCGCTGCCGTACCCACTGCAACAAGGTGCGGCGTTCGATTTTTAGGTATAGTGCTGCTTCCTCGCTCGTCAGCCAGTCATTTGCGACGCCGTAACCTTCTCTTTTCTCGATTGTGTTCTGCATGTTCTACTTCCCCTTTAAAAACAATTTTTTTCTTCGCGAAACCCGCGACGGTTTGGGGGCGTTCAGCGGCGCGGACCTGTCAAGGGCGCGGTTTCTCACGCGTTCATCGAAGACCCTTGACAGGGAGCACCGCTGGAATAACGCCGGTTTTGAAAGGCGCGGGTTGAGTGGGGAAAAAAATGGAAAGAAAAACGTCTTCGGCTAAGAACACCGAATTGCAGTGGACCTTCCGAAATCTCCCACCGGGCATGGTTCTCACCAGAGGAATAGAAACAGCTCTACAGGGCGACCCGACGGCGAGTAAAAGAACCGGAGAGGAAGGACTTCAACTGGGATCAACGTCATGCGGCTCAAGAAGAACAAGAAAGGCAAGAAAGCCATTACGAACGCTCATGCTTCATTAGGGTTCACCCGCCAGCATCGCCTTTTGATCGGGCAGCAGTACCGCCGGCACGACGCGACGAATCTTGCAGACGTGTCTGCAAAATTTTGTCCCTCCTCCATTCTTGGCGTGATCCCAAAAACATCTACCGCATAGTGCACATTAAGGTCTTCTTCGATGAAAAACCGGCGGCTAGGTAGCATAATGTTCTATGATCGTGTTGCAATACGTCATTAGTTATGATTAAGTAATGACATATTGAAACAAACCCTAGCAGCGCCACTTCAAAAGATTATGCAGTACGTCGGCGAACACGGGATTGTTAGGCCCCGCGATATCGAGGCCATCGGCCTTCCGCGGCAGTATCTCGTTCGTCTCCACCATCAAGGCAAACTCAAACGGCCTGGACGTGGAATCTACACACTCGCGGACGCCAAGGTCACGGAACGCCACTCCTACGCCGAGGTTGCAAAGCGTGTACCCAAAGCGGCTATTTGCCTACTTTCGGCCCTTGCATTTCACGAGATCACAACTCAGAATCCTGCTTCGGTTTGGATAGCTCTCCCCAAAGGGGCAAGAAAGCCAGCCCTCGATTCGCCTTCACTGAGGATCGTACGACTGTCCGGACTATCGCTGACTAAAGGAATTGAAAACCATCAGGTCGACGGCGTCCCCGTCCGCGTCTATTCGGCCGCGAAGACTGTTGCCGACTGTTTTAAGTTCAGGAACAAAATCGGACTCGATATCGCAATCGAATCCCTAAAGGATTGTCTTCGCCAGAAAAGGGCTAGCATCAACGAGATCTACCGCTACGCCAAAGTGTGCCGGGTTAGTAATGTCATTCGCCCCTATATGGAGGCGCTGTGATAGATCTCCGAAATGCCCCAATTGAGATTGAAAAGATCGTGATGGGCGAAAGCATCCTCCCGCGTGTCGCGGGAGGCAAAAATTCTACAGACACTGTCTGAAGAATCCATAAGCCTTCTTGATTCAACAATATAAAGCTCGCGTGCTCAATAGTTTATGCGCTGAAGTCGGCTTGGCCAGCGTGAGTTATGGGTGCTCATAGTATTACCTTCAACTAGCATACAAATAAGCAGTTATCCTTATTAATGCATGAAATGTTAATAAAACACTTTACATTTCGAGATCTTGAAGAGTAAACTAACAGTGGAGGATCAGGGAACATGCGGCGGAGCACGCTTGAGCAGCTGAAGCGACATCTTCGGCCTGGACGGGTCTACCGCAGAGAAGACCTTCTGCCCTGGTCCCATAGTGTCGATCGACACCTCAAAGAACTTACTGTCGACGGTACCCTCCAGAAGCTCCGTACCGGCTTGTACTACAGCCCTCGCAAATTTGAATTTGGAGAAGCTCCTGCGGACGAACACGAGCTTGTGAAAGCCTTCTTGAGAACAGAACATTTTGTCGTTACCTCGCCGAATGCCTACAACCAGTTGGGGCTAGGGACGACGCAGCTCTACAACAAACGCGTTGTCTACAACCAAAAACGGCATGGAACATTTCCGCTTGGCAATCGGATGGTCACTTTCGAGCGTCGGTATGAACGTTCCGAAACAGCTCTCTCCGGAGTTCCTGCTCGTCGATCTTGTTAACGAATTGGGAGACCTCGCGGAGGATCAGGACGCTGTTCTTGCTCGCGTTCGCGAAAAAGCCAAAGAGATGGACCCGAGAAAGCTTTCCCGAGCGGTTTCTCTCTACGGCAAGTATTCGACGCAGAAAAAGTTCCGGGAGATGTTGGAATATGCCGGCTGAATCCTTTCTGCACGAGAGAAGCGATTTCAAGGCGCTTGTCGAGACCGTTGCGGCCAGCGAAACAATCAACGATCCGGCCTTGGTTGAAAAAGACTACTGGATCATGCACGCCGTCTTTGGGCTAAAGCAGCTTGGCTTAGCCTTCGAGCTCAAGGGCGGCACATCGCTTTCCAAAGGCTTCGGCGTGATTCACCGTTTTTCTGAAGACATCGACATTCGCATCGAACCCTTCGATGGACTGGAGATCGACACAAATCCCAATCACGAGAAGCCTCAGCACATCGAGTCGCGACGAGTGTTTTATGAAAAGCTACGGGAGAAGATCAAGATCTCAGGGATTACAGCCGTCGAGAGGGATATGACATACGATGACGAAACGCTGAGAAACGCCGGCCTTAGGCTAACCTACGAGACCCACTTCGGATCGATCCCCGGTCTCAAGGATGGGATTCTTTTAGAAATCGGGTTCGATCAGACAGCTCCGAACCGCGCGGTTACGATTTCTTCCTGGATCGTCCAGTTCGCTGAAGCCAAGAAGCTTCGATACACGGACAACCAGGCCTTCGAAATTCCCTGTTACAACCCCGAATACACATTTGTCGAAAAAGTCCAGGCCGTAATCAAAAAGTACGGACAATTCAAAGGGACAGGAAAATTCCCAACCAACTTTCTGAGACACTACTACGACATCCACCAACTTCTTGACGTCGAAACTGTGCAGAAGTTCATCGGGACACCAGAATACTTGGAGCACAAGAAAAAACGCTTCAAGTCTTTGGATCATGACGTAGCAAAAAGCGGAGCCTTCACTATCGAAGGGCAGAACATTCGGAAGCAATTCGAAGCGGAATATTCAAAGACGGCACCGCTCTACTACCGAGGCCAGATCCCGTTCGACCAGATCGTGACCCGAATCCAGCGGGATCTCGCACGTCTCTAGCCTTTAGGGATTTCCCACCTTCTGAGTGATCGGCTGGTATTCGCCACGCTTGCGGCACGGCTAGGTCTCGACTTACGGCCCATCAATCGTCCCTGAACCGATATGCATCTAAATGCTGCTTTGTGGGTTGCACAGGTGTGCGGGTCGTGTGCATCTTTATAACCCCGGGAAGGAAATCTGTTGGTCGGACGGTTCCCAGAACCGCGTTTAGCGTACCAGTCTCGACAACCTGTTAGGCTACCCGAACCCTCAAATCGGGGAAGCCTCACGGAATCGGCAAATAGACCTTGCCCAAGGGTACGAACTCGGTTTCTCTTCCGCGCTGGCGTCTCTGTAATACATCGGCGTCAGTCTTCGCTCTTTCTAACGCCTCAAGTATGTTGAACTCGTGTTGCAGTATCGTGGGGTGAAGCCTTGCTATGTTGAGCGTGTTGGTAGCAGATTGCCCAAGAATCCAAATCTCTGCGAATGGAACCGTCATATTCCGAATGTCTCTTGCTATCACCTGCGGGTACACCGTTTTTCCGCTACGGGCTGCAATCAGCAGGCAATAATCGGCGGGGTACGCCCCTCAGGGGTCACCCAAAACCGGCCAATGAGGGTCACTTGAAAACCGGCCAACGAGAATGAGGTCCGGGACGTTGATTTCGGCGTGAGGCATGTAGCCTTCGTCGATATGAGCAACGTCTTGAACGAAGCGAAAAAACAACAAGTGATTGCCCTGGGACGACTCGGATGGCCACTGCGGCGCATCGAGCAAGAGACCGGGGTACGTCGGGAGACAGTCGGAGCCTATCTGAAAGCGGCCGGGATCGGGGTGCGGCCGCCGGGCGCATGGGGACGGCGACCGCCGGCAAAACCGGCCAACGAGAACGAGGTGACCACCGGGTCGGAGGCGGCAAAACCGACCCCCACGATCAACCCCAACCCCAACCCCGAAAACCTTTCTAATAATGAAAAAGCAAAACCGGCCAATGCCAATGCGGTGACCACCGGGTTTGGCGTGGAGTCGACAGGCCTGGAAGTAGAAACTCCTAAGCGGATTCCATCCGCCAGTGCCTGCGAGCCGTTTCGGGAAGCCATCGAGTTAGGTCTGAGCCGCGGTCGGGATGCCACCGCAATCTGGCAAGATCTGGTCGCCGAAAATGGTTTCGACGGTGGCTATCAGACGGTCAAGCGCTACGTGCGCAAGTTGCGTGGAAACCAGCCACTGCAGCCACGCGCGGTGATTCTGACGGGACCAGGAGAAGAGTCCCAAGTGGACTACGGTACGGGCGCCATGGTCCGGGATCCGCAGACCAGAAAATATCGCCGCACCCGACTGTTCGTGATGGTGCTGGGCTGTAGCCGCAAGGCGGCACGCTTTCTGACCTTCCGTTCCAGTTCGCGCATCTGGGCCGAGTTACATGAGAAAGCATTCCGTCGACTGGGTGGCGCTACGCGGGTCGTCGTCCTGGATAATTTGCGCGAGGGCGTGCTCGTCCCTGACATCTATGATCCCACTCTGAATCCTCTCTATCGCGACGTCCTGGCGCACTATGGCGCGGTCGCCCTGCCCTGTCGGATCAAGGATCCAGATCGAAAAGGAAAAGTTGAATCCGGCGTTGGCCACGCCCAACGTGCGCTCCAGGGAAAACGCTTTGAGAGCCTGGAGGAGGCCCAAGCCTATCTGGATCGTTGGGAAACAAGCTGTGCCGATACCCGCATTCATGGCACCACGAAACGACAAGTCGCCGCCATGTTTGCCGAAGAAAAACCCACCTTGCTGCCGCTTCCCCTGGAACCTTTTCGCTACTACCAGCATGGCAAGCGGGGCGTGAATCTGGACGGTTGCGTCGAAGTCGATGCCGCCTACTACGGCCTGCCCCCGGGTTGGATCGGACGGGAAGTGAATGTGCAGTGGGATGAGCTTTATGTTCGCATCCTCGATCCCAAAAACGGGCTACTGCTGCGAGAGCACATACGGCAGAAACGTGGCTGGTATCGCATAAAAAAAGAAGACCATCCCCAGCACATGCCGCTTCAGGTTTCCCAGTTACTGTGGCGAGCCGGACGAGCCGGCACTCACATCGGCACACTCTGCAACCTTATTTATAACCAGCTCGGAGAACCGGGGGTTCGCCGCATCTTCGGCATCCTCTCCTTAGCCAAGAAGTTCGGCACCGCCGCGGTCGAAGAGGCGTGCGCGGTGGCTCTGGAAATGGGCGTGTATGAACTCCGTTTCGTTCGTCGCTATCTCGAACGTGCCCCACAACTTACCCTGCGGCAAGTCGACCCGCTCATTCGCGAACTGGTGCACTACCGCGATCTCATCAACCTCAAAACCAAGGAGCCAGAAGATGAACCTCATTGAGTTGAATCGTGCTTTAGGACAACTACGCCTGGGAGGAATCGCCGCCGTGCTCGAAACTCGTATTCGCCAAGCTCAGGCCGAAGCCATGCCCCCCATCGATTTCCTCTCCTGCCTCGTCTCCGACGAACTCACTCGTCGTGGCGAGCGACTGCTGGAGCGAAGAAAAAAACAAGCCGAGTTCCGAGACCCGCACAAGACTCTCGATAACTTCGATTTCAACTTCAACCGCAAGATGAATCGCAGTCTGGTGTTCGATCTCGCTACCGGTGCATTCATCGCTCGCCATGAAGACGGTTTGTTTTTAGGCCCACCGGGCACCGGCAAAAGTCATCTTGCCCAGGCCATCGGACAAGCCGCTATCCAACAGGGTTATCGCGTCCTCTACCGCGAAACCCACAAACTGCTCGATGACTTGGCCGAAGCCACCATCGACGGAACCCGCAAAGAAACCATGGAACTGTTCGTTTCCGTCCCGCTTCTCATTATCGACGACCTCGGTATGCGGAAGTTGCCCATGACCGCCGCCGAGGACTTGCTGGAAATCGTAATGCGGCGCTATGAGCGCGCCAGCAGTTTGCTGACTTCGAATCGACCGGTGGACGACTGGGGCAAACTTCTCGGCGACAGCGCCGCCGTTACCGCTATGCTCGATCGTCTCCTCCATCACGGCCATGTACTTAAATGCGGTCCTCGGAGTTGGCGCACGAAAACCGACTTGCCTCCACAGGAGGCGTCGGAGTAAAACAACTTAGTCCCAGGCCACTTTCGTTGGCCGGTTTTGAAGTGACCACCGTTGGCCGGTTTTGAGGTGACCCCTGAGGGCCTTCCGACATTTTGCTTGGATGAGTTCCATCGGGTCCGCGACGTGCTGCTCCCAGTCCACGACTTCAACGCTCTGCCTTTGAACACTGTTGTAGCCCTTGCTCCGGTCAATGTGGTGAACCCTTGTGTCAGGCGTCTGGTCAACTGTTTCAATTTCCACCCAGTATTGCTTGGGGCCGAACATCTCTGACAGCCCAAGCGCGTAAAGGGCGGTTGAACACGCTTCACGTTCGCGCTTGAATCGCCCAGCCGCAGCCTCGTTGAAGCCGTGTTTCTCGACAACCGCCGTCATGCGATGGAGAACGAACTCGGGACTCATCAGACAGCCCGCATAGGATTCCGTGGCTTTTACGAGGGACGCGCTGCAATAAAAGCAGAGAGGTGAATCGTCACCGAAGACCCAATCCCTTCTCCCACACTGAGTACAGATGAAAAGCATAACTGAGGTACATCTTACGAAACTGTCACTAATTTTGTCGCCAATCCAGATTGATTGCCCAGGTAGATAGAGGAAGTGAGAAACCCACGAGAAGCTGGCCGAACGCATTCTATTCGCAGCACAGAGCGAACAGGGGATCCAATCTCATCGCGCGTCGCGCAGAGAGGTAACAGGCGAGCAACGCCACCAATATGGGCAGGAAAGAAACCGCAGCGACCGTAAAAGAATCTTGCGATCTGATGCCATAAAGCATGCTCGAAAGAAACCGCGCAAGGTTCAGGGAAACCTACCTCTCTTCGCGTCATCGCTTACCGGTCGATTCTTTCGATCCGGACCTTCGTTGCCGGTAGTTGTGCATCGCGATCCGGTGCGCGCAGCGATAGCTGCAATATTTCATCTTGTGAAGGCTGGGCGGGCGAAAGACCGTATGACATGCAACGCAGACTGTGGGAGGGTTCGTATTCCACTCATCGAACCAGATCATCCAGGCCAGCGCATCCTGGAGCGTGGACAACCGATAGCTCGGAACGACTCTGGTTCGCCCTTTGTGGGGAACCACGCGGACGCCGCCCGTCCACGGCATCTTTACTTCGGTCTCGACGCAATACTTGAGCGCCTGCCTAATCTGAGCGATGTGTGCGGTCCGGATCCAGTCGAATATGCTGCCGTCGATGTGGAGCCAGAGCTTCAGGGAGAACTGGTGGTGGGGCGGCTCGCCGGGCTTGTATAGGGCGCTGAGCTGGAACTCCTCTTCATCCGCGGCAAGAAACTCCGCAAGAGCCTCCCGCTCGTCTCCGTTCCCCTTGGCTGCTTCAAGAATGCCCTTGACTCCCCGGAAGCGCCGAAGTGCAGCTCGATATTCTGCCAGCGGCCGTCGCACCCGTCCTGTTTGCCATTCATCGTCTGGACCACTTGTGGTCCGGAGATAGAGCGGACCCCACGCCCGTGTGAAGCGAAGGAGGCCTTCATCGTTCGCACAGTTCAAAAGCTGCACGTGTGGATCTTTGGGATATGCCTTCTCGAGATCGTAGGTTCGGGTCCAATCCAGATTGCAAACAAGACTTCCGTCCTCAATCTCCACTCGTCTGCATCGCATCCAATGGCCTTCATCCAATCCCATTCTCCATGTAGTGACATGATTGTAAAGTAGATTGTCACCAACAGGATCGGTGAAACTCATGCCGTAGTCAACAACCCGCGCCGGAAGTCGGGCCCTGCGCCTACCCGCGCCTGTATCAGGAGTGCTCATGAATCTTCGTGCGAAGTGCGTCAACAAGGCTTGCCCGGCATTTGGGATCGAGAAATCGGTGATGGTCGGTCAACTCGGCGGTTGTGGTGCGCCAAATGACCGCGTCATCTGTCCGTCCTGCGGTCAATTGATGCGGACGACCAAATCCATCAACGTCTCGAAGGGAAAGGGTGTTCGCAAGATCGCAAGCAGAACGAGCGGTCGGCGGTCGGCACCGCGGCGAACCTCGAAAAGAACGACCAAGAGAAGTTACAAACGCGGAGGCGTGAAAAGGTCCTGATCGACAGCCGCTCCTGCTCGGGTATTCTTCTTAACATAGTTTCCACAATGCATTTCCGAGCCAACCCGGGAAATGACGCGTACGCGACCATCCGAGGATTCGTCTTTCAGGCGAACCTGACGGTTTTGCAGTGGTTGAATCTTTCGAAAAATGAGCATCTTGAACTTGAGTGCGGGGAGGACATCGACGTCGTTGGAAAGGCCGTCGGCGATGTGATTGACCAAACCCTCGCCACGAGTGAGCCTCCCGTTGAATTGGCAGGCGTTCGGGAACTCGGGCAGCTCAAAGTGCGAGCTGCCAATTTGACCATGAAGAGCGAGGAGGCTCTCCAAGCGATCGCCCGCTTCTGTGAACATCAGAAGTTGAATCCTCAATGGATCCTGTCATTCCGTTATGTGACTACTGCTGACCGTGGAGTGGAACGTGACTGGGCTGGTTCTGGTTCCGCAATCGCAACGTGGGAGGCAATCCGTCTCCACAAATATGGAGAGGCGGAGGAGGCTGCGGCAGTCGGCTTGCTCGCAGCATTCCTGCGGTGCTGTTCCCAGCCGGAAAGTGTCTCGAAGTCCTCGTGGAATTGTCTCCACTCGGTCGCAGAAACCGAAGACACAGGCCCTTTACTGAACATCATCCGGCGACTGGAGTGGAGTACCGGGCATGGCGACTACCTGAAGGTGAGAGCCGACATTAAGGAAGTGCTTTTTGGGCGCGACAACTCGCGATCCAACGAGGAAATTGACCGGCTCTATGAGCACCTCTTCACTTTTGTATTCCTCCTCCTTTGCCGGTCTGGCAGGAAGGCGCTCACGGCGGATGACCTAACGACGGAGTTGAGCGCGCCGTCGGTCTCTCAACAGACGATTGCCGCGGTTCGCAACTTCGAAGTTCAGCTTGAGGAGATCGAGCGGCGTCTTGCCGCAGTTGAGCGCCAGTTGGAAGATCAAGGGGGGAGAGTTGAGGGCCTCGAGGACGAAGTTGCCGCCTTAAATGCGGTCCTTGAGCTGGCGAGACGCGGCTCCGAACCAAAAGGAATCCTAAGCCAGTTGTTCGAGACCGTTAAGACCATCAACGAGGAGGCAAACGAAGTTCAAGTCATCCGACAGAATCTGGCTGTCCTCAGCCAAAGTCTAGGCCAGGACGCGGGCTTCGCCATAGGTTTGATGTCCATCTCGACCGACCCGCCGGAACTGGTGAATCCCAGCCTGTCGCGAAAAGCTCTCGTTGATTCGATCACCGAGCGACTGCGGGAGGGAGGGATCGTGGTTCTGCGCGGAGAACTGGGCTCAGGCAAAACCCAATTGTTGAAACTGATGGTCCAGAAACACTCGGGCAGAACGGTTTGGCTCAATATCCCACGAACTGCTGGTGAAGTTCAGGCCAGAGCCTCTCTCGATTTGCTGCTCGCTTCTGAGGCAGGTGTGATTAAGGGCTCCCCTTCAAACATGTGGATTGCGGCTGTAGCCGAAGCCTTTAAGGGCTCGCTTCTGGTGATTGACGACCTACCGGCTGTTCCGCCTGGCGGAGAGTTGGCAGCGCGCCTTGAAGCACTTGCTGCGGCACTCACAAGGGTCGGGGCGCAACTGCTCTGCTCCACATATCACAGGCTCCCGTCGGCGTTCGAGCAGCGTCTTGGATTCGTACATATTGAGGCTCCGCGATTCGAGAAGAGCGACGTCGGAGAGCTTTTCGCGTTGCTGGGGTCGCCGGCGCACCTAACCACTGACCCGATTCTTGATCTCATAGTAACTATCTCTGAGGGCCTGCCGGTTCTCGTGGCCGCAGCAGTTCGCTACCTCGCCGACCAGGCATGGAATTTCAGCACGGGGCAGTTGGAGTCTCTGCTGAAGGGCGAGTTTGCCGAAGGGGTTCGCGAGGATGCGACTCGCCTTCTCCAAACGATGGTTCCCGATGTTGATGAACGGGAGCTATTGATCCGGCTCAGTCTGGCAGTCGGGCCATTTTCACTCGAAGAGGTCGGGCGTGTCGCACGCGTCCCGCGCTCGATCCCGCTTCCTGGGGAGAAAGTGCAACGCGCCTCCGGAATCTGGTTGCAACCGCTCGGTTCGGACCGATTCCTTCGATCGCCGCTCATCACCGCTAAGCTGGGCTCTGCTGCTGGATTTGCGAACTTTTCGAGGCGTTCACTTCGTCCTGGGACAGAATCTGTTGAAGAGGAAGGTCCTCCAGCCTGTGGACGTCCTGACCTGCGTAAATCACTTCACGCTTTCGGGCTCGGTAAACCACGCTTACATCGTCCTGATTCAGGCACTCGCACAACTCAGCATCCAGGACGGGCCTCTGGATGAGGGGTTCGGATTCATTCAGTTCTGGACGACCTATCCATTACCCCCGGAAGGCGACTCGAACCTGCAGCTCTATCTGAAAGCATTGCAGCTGGTCGTCGCTGATCGCCAAGGCACTCAGACCGACCGGCTAATCGAGCAACTTGATGCGCTGATGAACAAATCGAGCATGAAGGGATGGGGCGTAGCGATAGCTGCCGGCCATGTGGCCATTCACATGGCTCGCAAGAATGCTGCGCTCGCTAATAGATTTCTCATTCCCGCCATCAATCAGTTCAACCTCTCCGAGTTCCCAACCGGTGGCCTCGAAATGCCCCGCCGGGAGTATCCACTGGAAGGAGTGTTGTGGATGACGGCGTTCAGCAGCCGTTCTGACGAGGATGTTTACTCATGGCTCGAGGCACTATCGCAGTTCACACCGGCGCAGATCGAAACCCTCAAGTTGTCAGATCTTGCCGAGGATAACATCACGATTCTGTGCGATGGAGTTTGGCGGCGCCAATACGACAAGCCCGAATCGGAGCGCGATTGGAGTCACGCGAAGGACGTGTTGGCCCGGATCGAGGAGGTTGCACAATCCGTGCCGTACCCGCTCCTTGAGGCTGCGGCCATCCGGAATAGGATCATCATCCTCGCGGAGTGGGAACATCGAGTCGCCGAAGCCTTGAACCTCGCTGAGACCGCCATAGCGCAGCTGCCTGGAGAGGATTGCTCCTTCCTGATCGCTGAGGTGATCGGGCGCCAGTTGCACTACGCTGGGAGATCTGCCGAAGGTGCGGGCTGGCTTGAGCGAGCCCTCGGCTGCAATGCCTACCGGCAGAGTCTGTGGCGTAGGAATGTTCTGATCACGCTCGCCGAAATCTGCGGTCCATTGGAGCGCCGGCGAGCGGCACAACTCACCGGCAAGGCGGTTGGACTTTGCCGCGGAGCAGGTTTCCTGGTGACCGCGCTGATAGAAGCGCTGGCAGAGCATTCGATAGCTTTGTGGAACAACAATCAGCGTGTTGAGGCATTCCGGGCACTCGAAGAGGCCGTTTCGACGAGCCTCGAAACCGAGTCGGCCGAAGACACCTGGAAAGGACTGTTTGCCCGGATCTTTGGCGTTGCCGCGTACTACAGCGGCGTCGCCCTGAATGGAAAACCACAAACAGGACACGTCGAGCCGACACAGGGACTGTTCCTCGCCACCAGCAGCGAGGCTCCTGGCGCTTTCCGCTCCACTCAAATACCGTACGTCTGCGCCCGGCTGGCGATGTATGCCGAGGGCATTGGAAACCCCTCAGCTGCTGCCAAGTGGAGTCGCAAAGCAATGGAATACGCCGAGATCCATCGAGACGCCATGCCTGCGGTCCGCACCTCTCAAGGAATGGGTCTCGCGGACAGTCTTATGCGGAGCGATTTTCGGCGTACCGCTGAAATCGCAATTGCAATGGCGACCATCGAACTGCCTACACAGGCCCATGTCGATTCTCTGGGACAGGCTGGTGAAGCTCTCTCGGCGGTCCGGAACACCCTGGAGGCGAACCTCACACCTCAGGCTAGATTGTGGGTTTTACTCATTCCCGTAATATCTGCGACATTAAAGCTCGCGCTTCTCAAACTTGACAGCGCGGATTCACCGGTCAATGAAACGGTGATCGAGGGTGCAATCCAACAACTCGAAGCAATACCTGCTGCTCATCCTTCGACCGAACTCTATATTCCTGCTCTCCGGGCTTCTCTTCAGAGCGATTTAAGCGCCGAAGAGTTGAATCAGCGGAGCGTCGACTCAGCGGCGAAGGCGGAGTACTTATGTACGTTCATCTACATGATTGGAACAATCCTTCGCGCTCCGCTGCGTGAATCGCTGTACGCGCAAATCTGGCTCGTCCGTCAGATGGAACAGGGTTTCCTTTCCCGCCAATCCATCATTCGCGAAATAGCGGCCCCATTCTTCATCCGCTACTGGGAGCGGGCCTGCGATCGTTCCGGATTCGAGTTCAGAGTGCGACCGTTGTATGCGAAACAGCAAGTCGACTCGACAGAGAAGTCCCTCCCCGGTTTACGCCGCCTGCTCAAAGAAATGTGCTTCTGCATTGGGGCGCCGCTTCCCGCCGCCGCCACGGCTTGGTTTGACCGGACCTGACACGGTCAAAGGAATTCGATCTGGCGCGTTTAACGCAATTTGCTGAGTCACTCACTGGTCGAATGGCTATGAGGAAGTTGCCTCAGCGCAATAGCCTGGCGCAGACG
>CAVWKZ010000010.1:0-650988 GCA_963755765.1 uncultured Acidobacteriaceae bacterium | reverse complement strand
TCATCCTGACGCTCACACTGGTACCTGTGCTTGCTTCTTACTGGTTCAAGGGCGGCGTACGCGAGAAACCGAATCGCGCTTTTGAATGGATGAAGGGGAAATACGCCGGTCAGTTGGATTGGGCGCTCGACCGTCCGAAGACAAC
Organism: uncultured Acidobacteriaceae bacterium; assembly: GCA_963755765.1. Classification (GTDB taxonomy): domain Bacteria; phylum Acidobacteriota; class Terriglobia; order Terriglobales; family Acidobacteriaceae; genus Acidiflorens. The sequence goes on along the minus strand of CAVWKZ010000010.1, from coordinate 650,843 downwards.
CATGCTGATCGCGACCCTGATATTCGGGGCGGCCATGCTGCTGGTTCCTTTCATTGGTGGCGAGTTTATGCCGCATCTCGACGAAGGTGCGATCTGGGTCCGGGCAACGATGCCCTACACGATTTCTTTTGAGGAAGCCAGTAACATCGCTCCTCAGATACGCGACATCCTGATGTCTTATCCGCAGGTGACGGTTGTTGGTTCAGAGTTAGGACGGCCTGACGATGGCACCGATTCCACCGGCTTCTTCAACTGCGAGTTCTACGTTGGATTGAAGCCATACAAAGATAAGTCGTGGGCTGGCGATACCAGCGACAAGAAGGCGCTGATCGAATCCATCAACAAGAAGCTCACGGCCTTTCCTGGAATCATTTTCAACTTTACCCAGCCCGCTGAAGACGCCGTGGACGAAGCCCTCACCGGCCTCAAGAGTTCTTTGGCGGTCAAGGTGTATGGCGAAGACCTGAATGTGCTGCAGGACAAAGCCATCCAGATCAAGAATGTGCTGGCGAAAGTTCCGGGTTTCACCGAGCTTACGGTGGTGCGCGAACTGGGCCAGCCCAGCCTGCTGGTAGATGTGGATCGGAACAAGATTGCGCGTTACGGGATTAACGTGTCGGACGTGGAAGCCGTGATTTCGGCGGCGGTCGGCGGACAGGCGGTCACTCAGGTCATCCAAGGCGAGAAACTGTTCGACCTGGTGGTTCGCATGCAGCCCCAATTCCGCAGCAGCGCGCATGAGATTGGAAACTTATTGATTGGTGCTCCCGACGGGACGCAGATTCCACTCAGTCAGCTCGCCAACATCACCCAGGGGAATGGCGCGTCTTTTATCTATCGCGAAAATAATTCCCGCTACATCGGAGTGCAGTACAGCATCGAAGGGCGCGACCTGGAGCGGTCAGTTCGAGACGGCCAAGCGGCGGTGAAGAAGGCAGTCAGCCTGCCGCAAGGTTACACAATGGCGTGGGGCGGGGAATACAGCCAGTTCCTGGAAGCGAAATCGCAGATGTACTTCATCGGTCCACTCGCGATCGTGCTGATCTTTATGATTTTGTTTGCGCTCTACGGAAATTTCAAATTCCCCGTCACCATCGCTCTGGGAGTAATAATGACGGAGCCGGTCGGAGCGCTGGTGGCGTTGAAACTAACCCACACTCCGTTCAGCGTTTCCTCAGCCCTCGGCCTGCTGGCTTTGTTGGGTGTTTCGGTGGAGACGGCGGTGATTCTAGTCTCCTACATCAACAAGCTGCGGCAGGAGGGAATGGGAATTCGCGCAGCCACACGGGAAGCCTCGCTGCTTCGACTTCGTCCGATCATGATGACCGCCCTTGTCGCCTGTCTCGGATTGCTGCCGGCAGCCCTTTCCACCGGCATCGGATCGGATACGCAAAGGCCATTCGCCATCGTCATCGTTGCTGGTCTCATCTCCCGCCTCTTCATCGGGTTCTTCGTCAATCCGGTGTTGTACGAGATGGTCGCCCGTGAGGGCGATGTGCTACAGGTATAAAGTCAGATCTCCCATCCCTTGCGCGAAACTCAAGCGACCCACGCGCCCCCCGCCCGGCTACTGCGCTGCGGTCAGGGCGATGGATTCAGGATTGTTTACGGTCATCGTCCCGGCGGCCGTCAACGTGCCATTGCTGTTGACAGAGTAGATTGAAAGCATATTGTTCTCTCGGCTCACGGCGTAGATGAACTTGCCGGAAGCAGCCATCGCCACGACTAGGGGCTGGCTTGAGGTGGCGATGGTAGCGGGCGAATTCGGCGTCAGGCCTCCGGTGCTGGAGTTGATGGTGAACATCGAAATCGTGGCGTCAGCCAAATTGGCCACATAGGCGAACTTACCGGTGGGATCCACTGCCACCGATTCGGGCTCGCTCCCGCCTGCGACCGTCTCTGCGGAAGTCAAGGTGCCATCGCCGTTGATGGTGTAGACGGAAACGGTGTTGTCATTCTGATTCGCCACGTAGAGAAATTTGCCGGCGGGATCTGCGGTCACTCCGACGGGGGTAACTCCGGTTGCGACGGTAGCGGGCGTGGTTGGCGTCAAGACTCCGGTGGTGGAGTTGATGGTGTACATCGAAACCGTGTTGTCAACGTCATTGATCACATAGACGAACTTGCCGGAAGGATCGACAGTGACTCCGATCGGGGCGGCGCCGGCTGCGACGGTAGGTGGCGTGGTCGGTGTCAAAATTCCGGTGGTGGCGTTGATCGTGTACATCGAGACCGTGTTGTCCCCTCCATTCGCCGTGTAGGCAAACTTTCCCGCGGGATCCACGGCCACCGCTCCGGGCTCGCTCCCTCCCCCTGCGGTAGGAGGCGTGGTCGGCGTCAAGACTCCGGTGGCGGAGTTGATGGCGTACATCGAAACCGTGTTGTCAAAAACATTGACGACATAGGCGAAGGCGCCGGAAGGAATCACAGCCATCCCCTCGGGAAAGTCTCCCGTCGCAACGGTGGCCGGGGTTGTCGTGGTCAGCGCCCCGGTGCAAGAGTTTACGGTGTACATCGAAACCGTGTTGTCCCCTCCATTCATTACGTAGGCCGCGGTGGGCGGGGACAGAGGCGTGCACGCAGGTGCGGTCTGGGGAGATGAACTGCCGCCACAACCGGAGCCGAAAACGGCCAACAGACTCAGAACCGCGATTCGCAAACACGGTGCTCGCATAGAATCCTCCATTTATTCTAGAAATCGCCGCTACGACTGACAGACGCCGAAGTCCTTGCTCACGTCCGTTGCTTCCCAGACAAGCGTCTTGTCGGGGCTCGTCGGCTTCACTTTCTTACCCTTCAACTTCATTCGATCCCCCGGCCTGACGCTGGTCGTGTTACCGGAGAGCGCGTAAATTCTCTTGTCGTTTTCGTCGGTGATCGTCATCGCTGTCCCGGTTGAGGCGACACATCCCGTGATCGATCGTTTTTTCGAATAGTGGACGGCCAGAATGATCACGACTGCCACAGCCGCCGCCCCCCCCAGGATTGGGCCCACTACCGGCCCGTTGTATCCAATCTTTCCGGACCCCTGAGCATTCGAGGGTGGAGCGAGAGCCAAAATAAGCGCGATAATCAAAACCACGGAAAGGTATTTTGAGGTCATACTGTTCTCCTTAGGTGAATCACCCTGCGTCCTGCTGGACCGCTGATGGCTCCCAGATAAATTGCGCCGCCCGCGAAAGGTGATTGCCGATTCTCAACCGTGGCCTCGATCAACGAGTCGTACTAACCCACGGGCATCGCGATACAACGGACGGCGCGCGGTTGGAGGTTTGCCTAGTTGCTCCCCACAACCACTCCCGCCTCAACAGCCGCATGATCTGAGGGCCACAGCCCGTCACGCAGCCTGCTTCGCGGATCGGCTCCGATCAACAATGCTTCCCACGGCGTGACTGCGCCATGCGTTAACACCAGGTCGATTCGCTGATAGAGTTCCGATTGCGGGTTGTTGTCGGCTTCGTCCTGGCAACAGGTTAATCCCGCGATCCCCGGGAAAATCTGGGACCAAACGTCGCTATATCCAGCCGAAATAAAATCCGCGTAAGTCGGGTCTTCCGGTAAGGGGAACGCCTGCGCGTTTGAATCCATCGCAACAATCAGCGGCATAGAGGTATTCGCCGGGCCGGCACGCAATTCACCGCCCTGCAACTCGCGGACAGTCGCGTCGAAGGACTCGAGGTGAGTGTTGATGAAGAGGAAAGACTGCCCGAAAAACTCGGCGTCGACCGAGGACCATGACCTCGGCAGCGGCACTGGGCCAATCGGAGTTTGCAGAACGACTTCATTCACGAACTGTCCGGATTGCGGCTTACTCCATTGGAAGATCCAGGAAGGAAGATCGGTTCGGGCCAGTGTGACGTTGTAGTCGTTGACGGAAACACAAATGTAATCAGCCGGGGGAATCAATCCCGGGGTAGGCGGAAATGCATATTGGGTGACTTGCACAGCAACCTTGTAGTGACCTCCCTCCGCAGCCAGGGCACTGAGAAGTTCTTGCAGCATGTCGTATTGGAGGGTCATGGTTCCACATGTGCCTGCAACCGGGTCGAAGGTTCCGGTGTACCACTGGTCTACTTCTTGCAGACTGAGCAACTCCGGCTGGACCTCGAGGATTTGTCGCGCAACCGCCTGCATCCGTTCCGGAGGATTGGTGCCTTGGACTTGCGTCAGTACCTCGCCGACACCGAGCAGGAATTCTTGCAAGGTTTGAGTATCTACCACTTGCAGGAAATCGGTGCCTTCATTCACGTTGTACGTCATCACCGTTCCGATACCAGGAAAATGTTGAGCTGCGGCAGGAGCGGCCAGGACCGCGCAAAGTGCCGCGACGGAGATCATTCCAAGTGTTGCCCGCGTAATGTTGCGTTTCATGTTAGCTCTCCTTAAGTCTAGTTTTGAAGCCGAGGGCCGACGTGCTCCACACCTAATAAAGACGGCACTCGAACCTATAGCCTGATCTTGACTAACTGACGGGAATGACAGAGAAGCGCAGTCCTGCCTGAAAGAGGCCCGGTATCGTGCACGCGAACCCAGGGAGTGCCCACAAAGCTGGCACCATTTGGCCCGATTTTCTGCCATCCACAGGACTGACGTAACCGCAAGCGCCATACTTTTCATTGTTTTTCCCACTCACGAATCAACTGAGCATCGTCTTTCGAGATAGAATGCAGGCCAACTGCCACTTATCCTGACAGTCGACTGTCAGCGGACGAGTATCATGGGAGCTACTGAACAACGCGAGATTCCGGGAGTGAAAGACTTAGCGTGAATCCGAATCGAGAAAATCCCCCGGCCGAACACTTGAGTCTTCTCTATCGAGTGTCGCGCGCACTTCTTAAGGAAGGCGAGTACGGCGAGCTTCTTTCTGGGCTGCTCGACACCCTGATCGAAGGTTTGGGGGCGGATCGGGGATTTGTCGTGGTCCGGGATGCCGGAGAATTCCGAGCGACTGCGGCACGGAATTTTCGCAGCGAGGCGCTATCCCGAGCCGAGGAGGCAGTCAGCCGCTCCATTGCCCGCACCGTGATGGAAAGCGGCAGGACGGTACTGATCGGCGACGCCTCGATGACCGAGCCCTACAGCAGCCAGCCCAGCATACAGCAACTCTCGCTACGGTCTGTTCTGTGCGCACCGCTGGTGGCGAGCGATGAAGCGTTTGCGCTCATCTATCTGGAGAATCGCGAGGTCACCAACTGTTTTACAGAAAACCAGCGCGACTTGCTGGATGAAGTCTGCGCGCTGGCGGCTCCACGATTGCGAGCCGCGGTGGCGATGAGTCAGGCGCAACGCCGCGCCGAAGCCCTGGAACATGCGCACAGCCAATCTGACGGAATACTAACCGCTGACCCCGGAATGACGCGGGTGTTACAGACCGTACACCAGATCGCAACCACCGATCTCCCGGTCCTGATCGAGGGAGAAACGGGGACGGGGAAGGAATTGATCGCACGCGCTGTCTATCGTCATAGCACGCGTGTAAAAGGACCTTTTATCGCCTTGAATTGCGCTGCGATTCCCGCGACGTTAATTGGCTCGGAACTCTTTGGGTTCGTGCAGGGGGCATTCACCGGTGCGAATCGCGATCGTGTCGGCTTTATCGGAGCCGCTCATCGGGGTACGCTCTTTCTTGACGAAATCGGCGATCTTCCGCTCGAACTCCAGCCTCATCTGCTTCGGGTCCTGCAATCGGGCGAATTTACGCGGCTAGGCAACTCTCGCACCGAGCAGGTGGACGTTCGCTTCATTGCCGCGACCAACCGCGATCTGGAGAGTGAAGTGAAAGCCGGAAGATTCCGGGCCGATCTTTTTTTTCGATTATCGGCCATAACGCTTCGCTTGCCGCCTTTGCGTGAGCGGCCGCATGACACCAGGCTTCTGGCCGAACACTTTCTTCGCGCCGCGGCGACGCGCTATGGACGGCCGGTGCCGCGCCTGACCGAGGCATGTCTATTGGCCTTGACGACCTATAGTTTCCCAGGAAATGTTCGGGAATTGGAAAGTGAAATGTCGAGGCTGGCCGCGCTGGCATCGGCGGACGTCCCGTGTGGCGCCGACTTATTGAATGAAAGAATTCGCGGCCGTGGCAACGGCCAGTCTGCCGTCTCGGCGGAGGCGGCGCCGGTCGCTCCGATGTCGCTGCATGAAATGGAAAAGCAACTGATCTACTCCGTGTTACAACACACGAAAGGAAATCGTACTCGCGCCGCCGAAATACTTGGCATCAGCCGCGAGGGGTTACGGACCAAGCTCCAGAGACTTCAAATTCCTGGGGATACGGATCCGCTGTCATAGGTTCACTTACTCTTCTCCCCTCTCACGCGTTCCAATCCGCCCGCATCCTGGCCATCGAGTTGCTCCAGCTTCTTAGAACCACACCTTCTCAGGAGCGTTAATCCGAGAAGGCGGAGGCATATAGCTGAAATGGAACTGAGTTCCAGACAGAGAAACACGCGCCAGGCCATCCAACTTGTCTGCCGCTTGGCACGCCACAGATATGTGGCTAGATACGCGGAGCGATCACACTGGCTATCGCGACATTCCAGTCGTCTAGCTCAGGAAATCGCCCCGTCGGCACGTCAATTGACATGTCCAGAGGGGGGTTCTAAGATTCCTCGCAATGTCGAACCACTCCCCCACCGGCAAGCTTCTTGGTCACTATCGCATTCAGGGGCAACTGGGTGCAGGCGGGATGGGGGTGGTTTATTCGGCTTACGATACTGTCCTCGAACGCAAAGTCGCGATCAAGGTAGTTGGTGATCGCGTGCTCGCGGACAAGACCGCACGCGACCTGTTACTCCATGAAGCCCGCGCGGCCTCGTCCCTCAATCATCCCAACATTTGTACGATCCACGAGGTCGGCGATTCGGACGGTGAAGCCTACATCGTCATGGAGCAGGTGGAGGGTCAGCCCCTCAACTCTCTGATAGGAAGCACCGGTCTGCCATCGGATTCTGTCATTCATTACGGGATGCAGATTGCCGACGCACTGGCCCACGCTCACGAACATGGCGTGATCCATCGTGACCTGAAGAGTACGAATGCGGTGGTCACGCCGCAGGGTCGCGTCAAAGTGCTCGATTTCGGCCTCGCGTCTCGCTTGCGCGACAAGGAACTCCAGGAGGCGGCCTCGTCGAAACTCCCGCTCACAGAATCGAGAATGATCGTGGGAACGCTGCCCTATCTCGCGCCAGAATTATTGCGTGGCGAGCCGGCAGAAGCACGAACGGATACCTGGGCGCTCGGGGTTTTACTTTACGAAATGTCTAGCGGGGGCTGTCCCTTCCATGGGCGGACCGCGTTTGAGCTGAGTTCTGCAATCCTGCGCGACGCTCCCACCACACTTCCCGCGGGTGTTCTGCCAGGTCTCCGCGATGTTATCTTCCGCTGCCTGGAAAAATCGCCCGACATCCGCTACCAGCGCGCCAGTGCGGTGCATTCCGCGCTGCAAAGACTGCAATCCAGCGTTGCCGCGGCCACCGTGGCGGGCGAAGCCATGCCGCCTTACCGCATCGGCGAAAAAATTGACGGCAGGGGAATGGGCCGGGCGGTTGTGCCGGGACCTCCTCGGGCTCCCGTGGGGCAGATTTGGAAAATTACAGTCCCTGTGGCGCTGGTCGCGGCGCTGGTCGCGGGTGGGCTTTACTATCGTGCACATCAAAAGAAGCTTTTGACCGATAAGGACACTATTGTTCTAACCGACTTTGCCAATAGCACGGGCGATCCGATATTCGACGACACGTTGAAGACGGCACTCCGCGTTTCCCTGCGGCAATCTCCGTTCCTCAATGTGCTCTCCGACGGCAGAGTCGCGAAGATTTCGCACGAGATGAAGCGTCCGGCCGGCACGAAACTCACGCCCGATGTCGCCCGAGAGCTTTGCCAGCGCGCGAGCAGTAAGGCTTACATTGCGGGGTCCATCGGCACCCTGGGTAGCGAATATGTGCTCGGGTTGAAGGCGGTGAATTGCCAGAGCGGAGACGTGCTGGCACAGGAGCAGATGACGGCGGCATCCAAGGAAAAGGTTCTGGACACGCTGGGCAAAGCCGCATCCAAGCTGCGCGGCGAATTGGGAGAATCGCTGGCCACGGTCCAACGGTTTGACGTTCCGCTCGGGGAAGCCACGACGTCTTCGCTCGAAGCTCTGGAGGCATTCGACCGTGCGACCAAGACGGCTGGTGAGAAAGGCTCCGGCGCAGCCCTACCTTACTTCCAACGCGCGATCGAGCTCGACCCAAATTTTGCCATGGGCTACAACTCGGTGGGTTTTGCCTACACCACTCTCGGCGAGCAAGAGCGTGCCAGCGAGTATTTCACCAAGGCATTCCAACTGCGAGAACATGCCAGTGAATGGGAAAAGCTGGCGATCTCGGCTACCTACTATTCGAACGTAACCGGAGAACTGGAAAAATCGGCCCAAACGTATCAGGAGCAGATCGAGGGCTATCCGCGATATTTTCCAGAGTACGCCAATTTGGCGAATGTGCTAGCCCAACAAGGACGGTATCAGGAAGCCTCCGATGCCGTCAGGCAGGCACTGCGCCTTGCTCCCGACATTCCAACCTTATATGGGAATCTCCCCAACTATTCCCTTGCCCTGCAGCGCTTAGACGAGGCGCGCCAGAACATCCGCGACGCGCAAGCGCGAAAACTAGATGATGTAATCTTGCGCGCTGCCCTCTATGCCCTTGCCTTTTTGGGGACGGACGAAGGGGCGATGGCGGAGCAACAAAAATGGTTCGCCGGCAAGCCCGGATTTGAGAACGCGGGGCTTACTCTCGCCGCTGATACCGAGGCTTACGCGGGTCGTCTAGGTAAGGCGCGGGGGCTAACACAGCGGGCTGTGGAGTCTGCCATCCGCGTTGATAGTAAGGAAAATGGGGCGATATGGCAGGCGATTGCCGCTCAGCGGGAAGCTGCTTACGGCTATGCTGGGGAAGCCAGGCAAGCCGCGGCAGCGGCATTGAAACTCGCACCCGCGAGTCCGGGCGTCGCGGCGGAATCGGCACTGGCATTTGCGCTGGCGGGCGATTCGGCCCGAACCGAGTCCCTGGCGCAAGACTTAGGGAAACGCTTTCCGCTGGACACACAAATGCAATCGATTTGGCTGCCGGCGATTCGGGCGCAGTTGGCGTTGGACAGAAAGAATCCGGCTCTGGCCTTGACCACCTTGCAAGCTCCTTCGGCCATTGAGTCAGGGCAAATTCTGTTTGTTGCCAATCTTTCCTGCCTCTATCCGGTCTATGTGCGGGGAGAGGCATATTTGGCGGCGGGACAGGGCATTGCCGCCGCGGCTGAGTTTCAGAGGATTCTCGACCACAGCGGCATGGTCTGGAACTGCTGGACGGGAGCGTTGGCACATCTGGGCATGGCTCGTGCCAACGTCTTGCGGTCGAGAGCCTCGCAGGGAGCTGAGGCCGATGCCGCCCGCGTTCGCGCACTCGCCGCTTACAACGATTTCCTCACGCTCTGGAAAGACGCGGACCTGGATGTTCCCATCCTGAAGCAAGCCAAAGCAGAGTATGCGAAGCTGCAATGAATCAACCGGTCGCGCTTAGCCGGCCGAAGACCGGAAGCCTGGCCGCTTCAACTATAATTGTCCGCACGAATGACGCTTACCTCTGGCACGAAACTCGGTCCCTACGAAATCATCGCTCCGCTCGGTGCTGGCGGCATGGGCGAAGTTTATCGCGCCCGCGATACTCGGCTTGGCCGCGAAGTCGCACTGAAAGTCTTGCCGGAATCCTTTTCACGCGATGCCGACCGGTTACGCCGTTTTGAGCAAGAAGCGCGCGCCGTTGCCGCGCTCAATCATCCCAACATTCTTGCCATTCACGACATCGGGGAGCAGGACGGCTCGCCCTTCATTGTCTCTGAGCTTCTGGATGGGCATAGCCTGCGCGCCGAATTGGAAAATGGTGCGCTACCGGCCCGCAAGGCGTCCGATTACGCGGCGCAAATAGCACAGGGACTGGCGGCAGCCCACGACAAGAGCATCATTCATCGCGACTTGAAGCCAGAGAATATTTTTCTAACCAAAGAAGGAAGGGTGAAGATTCTCGACTTCGGCCTGGCCAAGCTCGCGCCGAGCGCGGGAGCAAAGACTCACTCCGATGGGATGACGCTGACCAGTTCGCCGACCGAAGCGGGCATGGTCATGGGCACGGCGGGCTACATGGCGCCGGAGCAGGTGCGCGGCGCGGCGATAGATTCTCGCACCGACATTTTTGCCTTTGGAGCAGTGCTCTACGAGATGATCTCTGGTCAGCGCGCCTTCCGTCGCGATACTGCGGCGGAGACGATGACGGCAATCCTGAAAGAAGATCCGCCGGAACTCAGCGAAATCGATCATCCAGTGTCGCCGGGACTGGAGCGCATCGTGCGCCGCTGCCTGGAGAAGCAACCCGAGCAGCGCTTCCAGTCGGCGAAGGATCTTGCCTTCGCGCTGGAAGCTTTGACCGGGACCAGTTCGAGAACAGCCGCCAACGCCGCGATCGCAGCCGATGCCAGAAGGCCGCGCTGGCCGTTATTCGTAGCGGTTGCCGCGGCTCTGGGTCTCGCCGTAGGCGCCGCCGTCACGTGGTACTTGCGACCGGCCGCCGCGCCGCCGCCAACCTTTACCCGGGTCTCGTTCCAGCGCGGCGAGGTCATTCGAGGCCGCTTTACGCCGGATGCGAAAACCGTCCTCTACAGCGCGAAACTCGCCGAAGGAGTGCCCGACACTTACAGCATTCGTGAGGACTATCCGGCATCAACGCCGTTGGGCATGAGCGGGGCTTTGCTGCTGGCGATTTCGCGGCAGGGTGAGATGGCAGTCCTGATGCGGCCGAGATATTTCGCCCACTACGAATGGGGCGGCACGCTGGCTACTTCTCCGATGGGCGGCAGTGCGCCGCGCGAGTTGCAGGAAAATGTCGTCGACGCCGATTGGGGACCAGACGGAAACGAACTCGCCATCATTGATCGCGGCGACAATAAGTGGCGTTTGCAATATCCCATCGGGAAGGTGCTGCTCGAAGGCGAAGGCTGGCTGAGCGATATGCGAGTTTCTCCCGACGGAAAACAGGTAGCGCTGTTTCGTCACCCGCCGAATCCGGACGATCGCGGCGACCTTGTGCTGGTCGACCGGTCCGGACAATTGCGAACCGTATCGACCGGATGGGAGTCGCTGGAAGGCTTGGCGTGGGCTCCGTCGGGGAAAGAGATATGGTTCTCGGCCGCCGAGTCAGGAGAACAATGGTGCATCCATGCGGTCACATTGTCGGGCAAGCAGCGGACAGTGTATTGCGGCACGGCGCCGACGCGCATCCTCGACATTGCGGCGTCGGGCCGCACCTTGGTCTCGACGGAAGAAGCCCGTGGGACGATGGCGATGGTCGAGCACGGCTCCAATCAGGAACGCGACCTGAGTTGGCTCTCCTACAGCTATGGTCCTCGGCTCTCGCGGGATGGAAGTGAAGTGTTGTTCACCGATCTATCCGAACGGTCGGGCAACGACTACTCCGTGTATGTGCGGAAGAGCGATGGCTCTCCCGCGGTTCGTCTCACCGGCGGCGGATACGGCACGGATATTTCTCCCGATGGAAAATGGGCGATTGTATTACTCCCGGATGACCCGTCGCGGCGCCTCCAGATCGTACCGGTGGGACCGGGGCAGGCTCGCGCGTTGCACTGGGACGGGATACAGCCGCGATGGGCCCAATGGTTCCCGGATGGACACCGTATTCTAATGATCGCCAGCCAGTCCGGCCAGGGGGAGGCCGTCTACCTCACGGATGTGGATGGTTCGACACCAAAACAACTGACGCCGGGAGACACTCCGTGGGCCGGGGTTGCGCCCGACGGACAATCATTCATTTCCACTGTTGATCGGAATGCCTTCGTCGTCCGCTCCTTGTCGGACGGCAGTTCCAAGCCCATCCCTGGCATTCAGACTGGGGAACAGCCGATCGGGTGGGCGGACTCGAAGCATGTATTCGTGCAGGCAGCAACCGCTACCGGGCAAAACATTTACAAGGTCGAAATAGAGTCCGGACGGCGGGAACTGTGGCAGGCGATAACGCCGAAAGACGCGACCGGTCTGAGGCCCATGAATGCGCCAATCGCCATTACGCCGGATGGCAGGTGGATGGCGTTTGGTTGGCGCACACAACTGGGGCAGCTCTACAGCAGCGACAATCTGAAGTAGTTCTCGTAAGAAGTTCGCGTGAGAAGTTCCTGTCAGAAGCTGGCCGCTGCGGCCGCGGTCGTGGAGTGCAATCCGACAATCTGATCCAGGTTCGTCATCTTTAATACTTCTTCCACGTGAGCGCTGGCGGCCGCCACTCGCAGTTCTCCTCCCGCCTTCTTCATTTTGCCGGACGTCATCACGATGATCCCAATCCCGGTGCTGTCAATGTTGGTGACGCCCGCCATGTCAAAGATGACCTTTTTCCGTCCCTCGGTTAGGAGTTTGTCGACCGCCCATTCCAGTTGCTTGCTCTCACCGCCGAGCGTGATTCTTCCCGCAATCTCCAGGATGACAATGTCGGGCTGCACTTCCTTGGTTTCGATCTTCAGCATAAGGCAGGCTCCTTTGCGAAGTTTGCTATTCGATGTTTGAATTCTATGGAGGGTTATTGAGGTGCCATCTTATGAGGCTGGATACGGCAAGTCAAATAAGACTCGCCGGCGCGTACTACTTGCGGTAGCGCTGTGTCAACTGCTGGAAGCGCGGGTCCGAGCGCAGGGAAGAGAAGTACGGGCTGGCATCGAGCGCGGTAAAGTCGTGGAATCCCGCTTCGAATGACTTTTGCAGCGTGGCCAGAGCTTTCTCTTTATCGCCGTGAGCCGCGTATGCCGCACTCAGGTAGAAATAGTTGATGGCCGCCGATAGAGCGCTTTTCGTTAGGATCGCGACAGCTTGATCGTAGTTTCCCTGTGCCAGATAGACCTGCCCCAGGCCAAGGTCCGCCATCGTGCTATTCGGGCTTAACTCTTTCTCGCGCTGGAAGGAATCAATCGCTTCCGCGTAGCGCTTCTGGAGAAGGAGGGCGCGGCCCAGATGATAGTAGGCGGGAACGAACGACGGTTGCAGACGTAACGCCTCCCGTGAAGCCTTCTCCGCAGTGACGGGATCCGGTGGCTGCCTGTAACAGAGCGCCCATGAGACCATGTCCCAGGCATGGGCGCTGTTGGGGTCCAACTGGGTAGCAGTGCGAAACTCGTTTGCTGCGTTCGCATAGTCGTACTTGTTCATCAGGACTGACCCGAGGGCGATATGAGTCTCAGCTAATCTCGGATCGATGGCCAGCGCTCGCTGAGCATACTCCTCGGCATGTTGCAGGTGAGCCGGTGTCGAGTCGACATTGCGATAGATCTGCGCTTCCACCCACCCCAGCCCGGCAAGAGCAAGAGGGTAATTCGGATCGAACGTGAGAGATTCCTCATAGGCCCGACGCGCCGCTTCCAGCTTTTCCGTTTGATCGGGATACTGGATCAATGCTTGACCACGCAAGTACGCGTCGTAGGCTTGCGGGTTTCCCGTATAGCGATGCTGAATCGCCTCCTCTTCCTTCGGACTAAGCTTCAGGTTGAGCGACTGAGCAATCTTTAACGCGGTCTGCTCCTGCAGCGAAAAAACGTCCTTCATCTCTCCCGTGAAATCGTCGGCCCACACCTGAAATCCGGAGGTTGAGTCAATCAGTTGCACGTTGATCCGGACCTGATCGCCCGCTTTGCGCACACTTCCTTCGAGCAGATAGCGGACGCCGAAGGCCTTGCCGATTTCAGCCGCAGTCTTGTCAGACGTTTTTACTGCCATGACCGACGAATGCGAGACCACATCGATCCCCTCGATTTTTGAGAGCTTGGTAGTGATCTCATCCGTCATTCCATCGCTGAAATAGGCGCTGTCGGGCTCCGCGCTCAGGTTTTGCAAGGGAAGAACGGCAACCGACGGCTTGGTGACTACGGCGGTGGCTGACGATTGTCCGGGAGAATGTTTCTCATACCAGACGATTGCGCCAATGGCGAACAGCACGGCCAGCACAGCCGCGCCCGCGAACACGACTCCACGCTTCGATGATTGACGTTGACCAGCTTTGGTCTGAATGTCAGCGGACGACGTTCGTCCTGACTCCGTGCCCCGCTGGATGCGCTTCAAGTCCGCGCGCAGTTCCGCGGCCGACTGGTAGCGCAACGCCCGGTCCTTCTCCAGCGATTTTTCGAGGATGTGCTCGAACCCGGCGGGCAGCGCCGGATTTAACCGTACCGCCGAAGACGGCGGCCGGTTCATGATGCCGTCGAAGATCACTCCCGTACTCTCACCGCTAAAAGGCAATGCGCCGGTCGCCATTTCGTACAGGACGACGCCGAACGAGAACAAGTCGGTCCGCGTGTCCAGTTCTTTTCCTCGCACCTGTTCGGGCGACATGTAAGCGACGGTGCCGAGGGTTGCTCCGGGGCTGGTGAGGTGCTGGTCGGTTGGATTTGGGCCGACGGCGGTCATCGTATTCGCCGACGCGATCTGGTTCGACGCGCTGGCGGCGGGTGCAACTTTCGCCAGCCCAAAATCCAGAATCTTGGCGTGGTCGCGTTCAGTGACAAAAATATTGGCGGGCTTGATGTCGCGGTGAATGATCCCTTTGGAATGAGCGGCATCGAGTGCGTCGGCGATTTCGATCGCGAGCGACAGCAAAATTTCCATTTCCAGCGGATGCCCCGCAATGCGATGCTTCAGCGTCGTGCCATCAAGAAACTCCATGGCGATGAACGCCTGGCCGTCCTGCTCGCCAATGTCATAAATGGTGCAGATGTTAGGGTGGTTCAGGGCGGATGCAGCTTGTGCTTCGCGCTGAAAACGGGCGAGGGTCTGATGGTCGCCGGCAACGTTTTCGGGCAGGAACTTGAGCGCGACAAAACGATGCAGCCGAGTGTCCTCGGCCTTGTAAACCACGCCCATGCCACCACCGCCGAGTTTCTCGATGATGCGGTAGTGAGAGATGGTTTGGCCGATCATATTTGGGTGATCATGTTTGGCGGCTCTAATAACTAGGCCACGATACGAGCGACCATCTTAGGGGGGCGCGCAACGACAAGTCAATGAATTGCGGCGTCAATGAATTGCGGCAGTTTCACGTCCTTCTCACCAGCCATATATAATGACGCGAACGGATGCCTCTTACTCCCGGTACGAAACTCGGTCCCTACGAAATTCTCGCTCCGCTTGGCGCCGGCGGCATGGGAGAAGTCTATCGCGCAAAAGATGCGCGCCTGGGGCGCGACGTTGCGCTGAAGGTTCTTCCTGAGTCTTTCGCCCGCGAAGGCGATCGCTTGCGTCGTTTTGAGCAGGAGGCGCGAGCAGTGGCGGCTCTAAATCACCCCAACATTCTGGCAGTCTTTGATATTGGTCAGCATGACGGCTCGCCGTTTCTGGTCTCCGAGTTGCTGGAGGGCGAAACTTTGCGCGCGGTGCTGGACCGCGGATCTGTCCCCCAGCGCAAAACCATCGAGTACGGAGTGCAGATCGCGCATGGACTGGCGGCGGCGCACGAAAAGGGAATCGTCCACCGCGACTTGAAGCCAGAGAACGTTTTCGTCACCAAAGACGGACGCATCAAGATCCTCGATTTCGGATTGGCGAAACTGGCGCAGAAGACGAGCTCCGACTCGGGCGACGTCACTCTCACCAGTGAGCACACGGCGGCGGGCGTGGTCATGGGCACGGCGAGCTACATGGCGCCGGAGCAGGTGCGCGGAGAAACAGCCGATCCTCGCACTGATATTTTCGCGTTCGGCGCGGTGCTCTACGAAATGCTTTCCGGCGTACGCGCCTTCCGCCGCGACACTGCCGCCGAAACCATGACGGCGGTTTTGAAAGACGATCCGCCCGAGCTGTCCGATCCCGGCCATCTGGTATCTTCTGCGCTCGAGCGCATCGTACGGCGTTGCCTGGAGAAGAACCCGGAACAACGCTTCCAATCGGCACGGGATCTGTCTTTCGCGCTGAGCGCTTTGTCCGGAACCGAGTCCAGCACGTTGGCGCGAGCCGCCGCCGCTCGTCATCGAGCGCCGCTCTGGCCCTGGCTCGCCGCTGTCGTCGCGCTGGTGGCCGTTTCCGCAGCCACCTGGTTTGTGGCGCGGCGTCCTCAGCCGACCACCCGCATGCAGTTCGCACTCGCCGTCCCCGACGAAATGAGCATCAGCCACATGGCGTTATCGCGCGACGGCTCCACGCTGGTGTTTGTCTCGCCGGAGGAAAACTCGGCCATGCCCATGCTCTACGTGCAGCGCGTCGGCTCCTCCAGCGTGACGCTTCTGCCCGGCACCCAGGGAGCAAGTTATCCCTTCCTGTCGCCCGACGCCACCTCCGTGGGATTTTTCGCCAATGGCAAATTGCAGAAAATGGCGATCTCCGGCGGCACACCGCAGATCCTCGCCACATCTTTAGGTGGACGCGGCGGCAGTTGGAGCAGCAAGGGCGTAATCATTTACGCCGAGGACGCTCAAAGTCCGCTCAAGCGCATCAACGCCGATGGGACGGGGATGGCGACGGTCACGCAAGGCATCAGGACCAAGGAAGATCAATCCCATCGCTGGCCCATGTTTCTTCCCGACGGCGACCATTTCTTGTTCTGGGCAGGCAATTTCTCGAACCAGAAGGACGACCGCTCGAGCGGCATCTACGCCAGCTCTCTCGAAGGCAAGACGAGAAAGCTTGTCCTTCTTTGCCATTCGACTTTTGGCTTCGACGCCCACAATTTGTACTATGCGGATGAGCAAAGGCAGTTGGTCAGCATCGCTTTTGACACCTCGGCCGCCACGGTTTCAGGGAGTCCAGCTGTCCTCGCCAACGCCGTCGGATTTTCGCCCTCCACCTATTGGGCCGCCTTCGCAGTCGCCCAGAACGGAACTTTGATCTACAACACCGAGGCCGGTGCAGCGCAGTCCGTGCTTACCTGGATAGACCGGTCGGGCAAGGAACTGGGCCGGATCGGCCAGTCCGCGGTCGTGGCCAACCCCACGCTTTCTCCCGATGGCAGCCGCGTCGCCGTGGATATCAGCGACGAGAAGGCGAATAACGTTGACGTCTGGATCGAAAGCACCACTGGAGCCGCTAACTCGCGTTTCACCTTCGATCCCTCCGAAGAAGTGACGGCCGTCTGGTCCCGAGATGGAAACATGATCGCTTACCGCAGTGCGGCCGGTGATGGCGCGAGCCTTGTCTTGAAGCCGGCCACAGGCCTGGTGCGCGAGAGGAATCGATTCACCGTCCCCGCTACCAACATGGACGACGTTATTCCCAACTCGTGGTCTTTGGACGGCCAGCAGTTTCTGTTCACGCACCAGGTTCCGTCTGGCGAATATCTTGAGCTCATACCCGTTGCCGGCGGAGAGCCAACCCGGCTCCTGACCGGCAAGGGCAGCGAGGCCAACGGCCAGATTTCTCCCGATGGAAAGTGGGTGGCTTATGCCTCCGATGAATCCGGCAGCTGGGAGATTTACGTGACCTCATTCCCCGGCGCTGCCGGAAAATGGCAGGTGTCGCGCGGCGGCGGCAGTGAACCGCGCTGGCGCGGAGACGGCAAGGAAATTTTCTACATCGCACCCAGCGGAATCTTGACGGCAGTGCCGGTCAACGGCGAAGGCATCTTCGCGACCGGAACGCCCGTGCCGCTGTTCCAGGTCCACGGGCGCGCTCCAATCTCATCGACCGACGTTTTTACATACGACGTGGCCAAGGATGGCCAACGCTTCCTGGTGAACCGCTATGTGAAGCCGGAACACGTTCCACCATTGACCATCCTGCTGAACGCCCCAGTCGGCAATCCATAGCAGTAACAGTTCGTGGCTCAAGTACGCTTTGTATCAGGACATGCGTCCGCCGCGCTGTGCCATCGTATGCCTTCAGTCGCTTCTACTATGGCTGCCTTCAGTAGCTTCGTATCAGGGTATGCCTTCAGGCATACCGTAAGAGCCGTGCCATCGCGCCTTTAGGCGCCGCGGACGACCCCAAGGCACGGTATCATCTTGGTGTTAGGCAGTTGCAATCCTGAACCATGGAGACTGGCAAATGAAAAGAAAATTCCCGCTGGCCGCAGCGTTGGTTCTGGCAGCAACTTGTTTAGTCTCGATCGCCGCCGGGTCAGATGCCAAAGCTTCAGACGATCAAGCTTCATGGCAGCAAGATCTGCTGGCCTGGCGCGCGAAGCGTGCCACCGGCCTCCAGGCGCCAGAAGGCTGGCTATCATTGATCGCCCTCGGATGGTTGAAAGAAGGAGACAACACTTTCGGCTCCGCCGCGGACTGCCGCGTTCAGATCAGCAAAGGGCCAGCCCACATCGCGATTGTTCGCCTTGAAAAAGGCGCGCTGCGTCTGCTCCCGCCGAGCGAGGGCTTTCCGAAAGATCTTCTGGTGGATGGCCAGCCCGCCAAGGAGCAAGCTCTCGTCGCCGACGATGCCGACCCAACCTCGAAGCTTACGATCGGCACGCTCACCATCATCGTGATTCACCGCGACGACCAATTTGCTTTGCGCATCAAAGATCTGGATGCTCCGACCCGCACCGCTTTCCACGGATTGCGCTGGTACGCGCCCAACGCCGCCTACAAAGTGCATGCCCGCTGGATTCCTTACAATCCTCCAAAGACGCTCGATATCCCAACCGTCCTCGGCACGACGACCCACATGCCCGCGCCCGGCGCCGTCGAATTCACTCTCGATGGCCAGGTTGTGCGTCTGGAGCCCGTGCTCGAAGATCCGAAATCAACCGATCTTTTCTTTATCATGCGCGACGCCACCAGCAAGACTACTACGTACGGTGCAGGACGCTTTCTCTATACCGAACTTCCCGACCATGGTGTCGGTCAGCCCGGCGAGGTCTGGCTCGACTTCAATCGCCTGATAAATCCGCCGTGTGCGTTCACGCCGTATGCGACGTGTCCGTTGCCCCCGCCGCAGAATCGGCTGGGCGTCGCGATACCGGCAGGCGAGCAGCGTTACCACGATTGATAAATGGATCAATCGATCGGAAATAATCGTGGATAATATTTCTTTCACGAAGCAACTGAATTTACCTTGGACTTGGAGTTCCACATGAGATGGGTGTTGATTGTGCTTGCCGTCGTCGGTATCGCCGCGTCTTCGCTCGCGTTGCGCGAGCATTACCGCACTGACGCTTCTCCTTGCAGCATCAATGAGCGCTGGGACTGCGGCATTGTGAATCACAGTCCATATGCCATGCTTTTCGGAATTCCCGTGGCCGTGATTGGCATCGCCGGATATCTGCTGCTCGGCGTGCTTGCCTTCAGGAAAGCCTATCGGGTGATGCTGGTGACGGCGTTTGGTGGCTTGGGGTTTGCGCTCCATCTTGCGCGCATTGAGTCCGTGGTGCTCGGCGTGTGGTGCATTTACTGCGTTATTTCGCTGGTGGTGATTTCTCTGCTGAGTCTGTTGGTTCTGGGCACGGTGATTGTAGTCTCGAGGCGCCAATCGCAAGAGACTAGCCCTAGCCCCTAATGGGGCAAGCTACGGGAGCAGTTGCGGCATCGCTAAAGCGATGCCCTGATACGATTCCTCGGGGTCCGAATCCATCAGGTCCAAGTCTAGGTTATATGCCGGCCGCCTACTCGTAGCGCAGGCTCTCGATCGGATCCAGCCGCGCCGCGCGAATTGCCGGCACCATTCCGCTCAAGATTCCCACCACTCCAAGAATGCCCGTCGCCACCGCCAGGCTGCTGAGGTTGATCTGCAGATGGATGTCGCCGGCTTGCAGGTTGTCGCCAAAGGCGCTCATCAGCGGCAGCGCCCCCACGCCCCACGAGATCAGGTATGCGATTCCGATCCCGGCCACGCCTCCCGCAAAGGTAATAGCCATAGCTTCCGCGAGAAACTGCAACAGGATGTGGCTCCGTTGCGCGCCCAGCGCTTTCTCCACACCGATCTCACGCGTTCTCTGTTGGACGGAAACCAGCATGATGTTCATCAGCCCGATGCCGCCGATTCCCAGCGTGAGCGCTCCGATAAAAGCGAGAAGCAGTTTTAGAGCAGTAGTCACGACCGTGAACTCGTCGAAGTCCTGCTTGAAGTCGGCGATGAACACGGCTCGGCGATCATCGGGACGGAAGTTATGGTGCCCGGCGAGCACGCTCCGCACCACGCGCGCGAGTTGCTGATGGTCCTGCCCTTCGTAGTCCATGAAAAGGCCGGTGATGTACTGCGTGTCATAAAGATCGCCCATGGTGGTGAAGGGAATCACGACCATGCTGTTGTCGTTGTTCTCGCCGCCTTGCACCTTGTGCCGGTAAACGCCGATTACCTGAAAGGTTATTCCGCTGATGCGAATGCTCTGGCCCAGAGCTTGTTCACCGGAAAAGAGCCTGCGCTTGGCCTCGTCTCCGATCACGGCCACGCGGCCGTGCTCCACCAGATCCTGTTCGCTCATGCCGCGGCCGCTGGCCACTTCGAAGTCGCGAATGCGCTCATACACCGGGTATACGCCCGTGAAATTCAGATTAGTGAAGGTGCGTGTGTCGTGCTGAATGGTTGCGCCATTCTTGTCGAAAATCGGCGTGACACCTTTTATCATCGGCACTTCGTTGCGAATGTAATCCACGTCGGCCACCTTCAGCCGCACTTCGCTCCCCGCTTTCGAGCCGCCTGCCTGCAGCGAGGTTCGTCCCGGGAAAGCTCCGATCACGTCGGTTCCCCAGGAACTGAAAATCATGTCAATAGCGCGCTCAAAGCCCGATCCGAACGCCAGCAGGATAACCACGGTCGCAATTCCCCAAGCCATCCCCAGCATGGTCAGGGTGGTGCGCCGTCGATTGTGCTGCATCGCGCCGTAAGCTTCTTTCAGCAGATCGTTGGTCATAGCGTTACTCCTCTACTCTTGCCGCAAAGCTTCTACCGGTTCGAGCATCGCCGCTTTGCGCGCCGGATAGAGCCCGGCAGTGATGCCTGCCAAAGCCAGCGACAGTACCGCGCCAATCGCCGATACAGGTACGATCCGCGGAGTATCGAAGCCCTGCGGCAATTGCACTCCCGAGAGCAGGTGGATGACGAGCATAGCGCCACCGACTCCAATGGCGCCGCTCAACAATGTCAGGAATGCGCCCTCAAGAAAAAATTGGAACAGGATGCTGCGGTTGGTCGCGCCCAGAGCCTTCCGCAATCCGATCTCGCGCGTGCGTTCCGTGACGGCGACCAGCATGATGTTCACGATGCCAATCGCGCCCAGCGCCAGCGTCACCAGTCCGACGCCGCCCAGGAACCAATCCATCGCGGTAAAGATCTTGCCCATGGTTTTCTGGTTCTTGACCGTGTCCCATTCTTCCCAAATGTCAGCGCCCTTAGGATCGAACCCGCCGTGGTTGCGGGCTACGATGCGGTGCAACTCGTCCTTGGCAACCTCGTTTTCTTCAAAACTGCGCGGCTGATAGTTGATGAACGAAATTGCGTTGCCCTCTTTCGAATTGTCGCCCGTCAACGGAAACAACTCGCGCATGGTGTTGAACGGAATAAAAATGCGAATGTTGGTGGCGTTCTGTTCCTCGTGGCCGATCATCGAGAGCACGCCGATCACCTGAAAACGAACGCCATTGAGCATGATGCTGTTGCCCACAGCGGGGCGCCCGGGGAACATATTGCGCGTCATTTCTCGCCCCAGCAGGCATACCCGCCGCCGCTGCTCGTCGTCGTCGTCATTGATCCAGCGTCCAACCGCCAGCGGAATCGTCCGCACCTGGCTGTAAATCGGCAGCACACCTGAGACTTGGCCGTTGGTGCTGGTGTAATCGCTGACCGCGCGGATGTCGTCGCGCGCGATCACCGGCGCGATGTGAACCGCGAGCTTCGATTCATTCAGGATAGCGACGTAATCGTCATAGTTGAGGTTGAACCATTTTGCCGAACTGAAACTCCCCTCGACTGCCGGGGCGCGGCCGCCGTAAAAAAAGATGATGTTCTTGCCGAAGGTTTCCAGACTCTTGCGATTGCCGTTGCGGAACCCTTCGCCCACCCCTGCCAGCAGCAGCAGCGAACCTACGCCCCAGGCAATCCCGAACATGGTGAGAAAGGAGCGCAGCTTGTGCGCCCACAGGGTCTGTAAAGTTTGCGCGAAGGTGTCTAGCAGCATGCGCATGTCGCCACCTCAAGGCCGGCGAGGGACGGAAATACCTTGAAACGAATGCCCGAAAATGAAACTCCGGAAACGCCGCCCGCCGACTATTACTTCGACTCTAAAAAGGGGCAAGCGTTAGCGGGCAATCTGTTGGATTTGAAGGGCAGGTGCAGAGGTTGTACCGAGACAATATTTGTAAGTATTGTGCAGTTGACACTCAACAATTAAGTGTTCAGTTATTCGTCGTTTTTCTCGCTCGCATCATCCACATTCAGCTTCCAGTCGATCTGGCGAAGCATCCCCAGCAAAACCTCGGCATCATTGGCGTTCAACTCCATGCGGCGTACCAGGCGCCGCAACTTTTCATCGGCCGCCACGGCCCGCGGTTTCACATACCCACTCGTATTCAGAACTTTGAGCAGCACCTGGGTCAGCCGCTCTATGCTTGCAGAAGTGGGAGAAATCTTCTTCGTCCCGGAGGCCTTGGTCGCCGCCTTGCGGCCTCGCACCAATTCGTACAAGCAGACTGCCACTGCCTGCCCCAGATTCATCGAGCCGTGTTCCTCGCGCGTCGGAATCCGCATGACCCAATGGCAGTAGCTGAGTTCCTGATTTGACAGCCCGTATCTTTCCGAGCCAAACAGCAATGCCACGGGTCCGGTCTTCAACTGCCGCTTGATCAGTCGCCCGCCGCTATCCAGCCGAAGCAAATGATGCTGCAACTCTCGACGTCCCGCTGCCGTAGTTCCTACCACTAGCTTGCAGTCCGCGACAGCGTCGCCGACGTCCACGAATTCTTCGGCCTTCGCCAGCAGAGCCGAGGCACCCACCGCCGAACGCGCTTCTCGAAAAGCCACCTCGTAGGGATTCACCACGCGCAATCGCCGGACCCCAAAGTTACTCATCGCTCGCGCCGCCGCGCCGATATTCAGCGGATTCCGCGCGTCTACCAGCACTACTCGAAGATTGTCGAGATCAGGCATTTATATTGATGTTGATATTGAAACCGACCACTAAGTGTAAGGCCTTCATTCTACGGCGCTCCGGCCCACTTCTCCACAGCGGGCAGCGGTTGCGACTTCCGCCCTTGTGGAGCATCCAATCAACAGCTACGATAGAAGTCCCGCCCTATGGAGGCCAAACGGCCCACCCGCGGGAAACAAGAACCTGGAGGATGAATGGGAAGCAACGCCACCGTCGAAGTTACTGACGCTAATTTCGATTCCGATGTATTGAAGTCCGACAAGCCCGTGCTGGTCGATTTCTGGGCCGCCTGGTGTGGCCCCTGCCGCGCGATCGCTCCGATCGTCGAAGAGCTGGCCGGCGAATATCAGGGCAAAGTCACATTCGGCAAAATGGATGTCGACCGCAACGGCGCCACGCCGATGCGCTACAAAGTCACCGGCATTCCAACCCTGCTAGTTTTCAAGAATGGGCAGGTCGTGGAACAACTGGTCGGCTACCGCTCCAAAGACGACATCACGAAGGCGCTGGATCGCCACCTAGGATAAGGCGGTCAGCCTTCGGTATCAGCTGTCAGTTTCAAAGCCAAAAAGGCCTGGGCAGTTTGCCCGGGCCTTTGTTTGGTGTGCCGAGCATGTTCGACAGCTTGAGGGTGAAAGTCCCTTTGACAACCTGATGGAGGTGAAGTCATAGCGAAGCGCAAGGGTGAAATAACACCCGCCGTGAGGCGGGGCCTGAAAGAAGCGTGGAGCAAAGACGCGAGCCGATGAACAAGAACCGGATATGAGGCCTACGGTGGCGGGCGAGCGAGCCAATGATTGCGAAGCCCATATCCATCAAGCGCACTGGTGGTAGATCCGGCGGTTGCGTGTCGAAGGCGGTCGAACTTACCTCGGGAGGTCTGCGGCACGTCACGAAATCGTGACTGAGGGTGAAAGCGATTCATCCCGATCGTGTCGCAGAAGTCAGCAAAGGGCGTAGTAGGTCATGCAGTCGGCGAAGCTATTGAGGCACTCCAAAGCCGAAAGGCGGAGCAAACAAGATAGGCCAAGCCGGGAACGATGATCGAAGGCCCGAACGGTACTCCGCAAGGGGAATAAAGGAAAGGGCAAGTAAGCGGCGCGACTCATGAGCGGACAGCGGCGGAAAAACCGACCCGAACAAGGGGTGCTGGCCTTTCCGGTGGAAAGTAGGAGTGATGCTCCGAAGCCCGCCGCGAAAGGGACCGAAACGCTGGTGGCGAAGCGCAAGTCTGAAAGCCTGGCCGGAACCGAACGACTGATGGAAGAAGTCTGCGAGCTGGAAAACTGCAAGCAGGCATTACAACGAGTCAAGGCGAATAAAGGGAGTCCGGGAGTAGACGGGATGACCGTCGACGAATTACCGGCCTACCTGAAGCAGCATGGGCTGGAAATCGGGGAACAGCTACGAAGCGGAACTTATCAACCGCAGCCGGTAAGACGGGTGGAAATCCCGAAGCCGGATGGCAGTGGAATGCGCAAGCTAGGCATTCCTTGCGTGCTGGATCGCTTTATTCAGCAGGCGGTGCTGCAGGTTCTGCAGAAGCGCTGGGACCCGACGTTCTCCGAACATAGCCACGGTTTCCGACCGGGGCGCAGTGCGAAGCAAGCGGTGCACAAGGCGCAGCAGTATATCGCCGAAGGGTACCGCTGGGTGGTGGATCTCGACTTGGAGAAATTTTTCGATCGAGTAAACCACGACCGCCTGATGGCGGCGGTGGCCGAGCGCGTGGCCGACAAGCGAATGCTCAAATTGATTCGAGCGTTTCTGGAGGCCGGAGTGATGGAGGATGGGTTGGTGAGTGCGGTGGATGAGGGAACGCCTCAAGGCGGTCCGCTTTCACCACTACTTTCCAACCTGGTGCTGGACGAACTGGACCGGGAGTTAGAGCGGCGCGGTCACTGCTTCGTCCGCTATGCCGACGACTGTAACATCTACGTCAGCAGCGAACGAGCGGGACAACGAGTGATGGAGAGCGTTACTCGCTTCATCACGCACCGTCTCAAGCTCAAGGTCAACCAGGCGAAGAGCGCCGTCGCTCGACCGGGGCAAAGGAAGTTTCTCGGATTCAGCTTCACGGGGGAACGAGAACCGAGGCGGCGCATCGCCCCCAAGGCTATCGCTCGCTTCAAGGAGCGGATTCGGGAGCAGACGCGGAGAACCCGCGGCATCAGCTTGCGGCCGATGGTCAAGGAACTGGCGACCTATCTCCGTGGCTGGCTCGGGTACTTCGGCGACTGTCAAACGCCCTCGGTGCTGGAACGTCTTGAGACGTGGTTACGCCGCCGACTTCGGTCGGTGGTGTGGAAGCAATGGAAGCGTGGACGGACAAGGTTCCGCGAGCTGCGCAAACGGGGCGTCAGTAAGGACCTCGCGGCGAAAACGGCCGGGAGCCCTCACGGTCCGTGGCGGCTCGCGCACTCGCCCGCCCTGACCATCGCTCTGCCGAATGCTTACTTTGCCCAGCTCGGGCTTCCGCCCCTGGTCGTACGGTCCTCGCTTAATCCGCCGAACCGCCGTATGCGGACCCGCATGTACGGTGGTGTGGGAGGGGAGGACGGGTGACCGTTCCCCCTATCCCGATCTCCGAAAAACGAGTCCAGGTTGTGCATTTACTGACAACTGACAACTGACAGCTGCTCTTAGTACTTCCGCAACACCCCAATCACCCGCCCCTGAATTTCGACCGCCGCCGCGGGCACAATGATCGGCTTCATCGTGGCGTTCGACGGCTGCAGACGGATGTTCTCTCCCTCGCGGAAGAAGCGTTTCAACGTCGCGTCCGACGAGTCGATCAGCGCCACGACAATATCTCCGTTGTGAGCGGTTTTCGATTTCTCCACCAGCACGTAGTCGCCGTCAAGAATGGCTTCGTCCTGCATGGATTCGCCGCGCACTTCGAGCACGAACACTTCCTTTGAGCGCACAAAATCTGCCAGCGAGATAGTCTCGTTATGCTCCACCGCCTCAATCGGACGCCCAGCTGCAATCCTGCCCACCAGCGGCAGCACCAGGCCTGTGTTCACCGCCATCGACTGCTTGAGCTTGCCTCGCGGCGGCAGCAGGTCAATCGAACGGCTGCGGTTGTAGTCCCGCGTCAGCAGTCCTTTTTTCTCGAGATTAGTGACGTGCTTGTGCACCGTGGCCAGAGAATTCAGCCCCATGCCTTCTTTAATCTCTTCAAATGATGGGGAGTACTGTTTTTCCGCCACAAAGCGCGAAATAAAGTCGTAGAGCTCGCGTTGCCGTCGAGTAATCGCCATGCGCGCAGCATAGGCGAATGTATGGCGAATGTCAATATCCAGATGAACCCGGCTAAGCTCCGGCTCTGCCGCAAAGCAAGGAATCAATGTCGAAATCTCTACCCTCCAAATGCAACCCGATGCATATTCTGCGCATATTCTGCTTCAACATTTTGCATAATGTTAAGTAAAACAATGGACGTACTTGTATTAATCTGGTTTACTGATTGCACGCGGACGTTGGCGATCGCGGCATCGTCCGATGGAGGAGAAATTTCAATGTCGATGGACAAGTTAACAAGTACTCCCTCAAGCAAAGGGCCGTTGCTATCGCTGGATGCCTGGGCCGTGATTGTCGCTCTAGCACTCGCGCTGGCGGTGAAGTTCGACATTCTCAAGAACGTGCCCTGGTAGCGCAGAAGGCAGCGCCCGAACAACAGCTCATCTAGTTTCCGACGGAGAGAGTTTATGGCAACGATAACAACAGCTGCACCATCCCCGGTAACGCCGGTGACGCCGGTTAAGTCCGAAAATGCTTTGCTAAAGACGGTGCGCCTGGTGCCAGGAGTTCTACTGCTGGCCGCGATCGGATATGCCGGCAAGTTCTTAGAGCATTTTCTAAATACCTACGCCAAGGCCCACCACTGGACGTTCCCCAACATCGAGTACGTGCTTTGGGCGATTCTCATCGGCCTCTCCATCGGCAACACCGTAGGCGTACCCAAACTGCTTCAAGCTGGCGTAGCCACCTATGAGTTCTGGCTCAAACTTGGCATCGTTCTTCTGGGCGCGCGCTTTGTTCTGGCCGACGTTCTGAAGCTCGGCGGCATCAGCCTGGCGCTAGTCGTCATCGAAATCACACTCTCGCTGGCATTGATGACTTTCCTGGGGAAGCTGTTCAAGCTCAAACCGAAGCTAATATCGCTCCTGGCCATCGGATCAGCCGTCTGTGGCGTCTCCGCCATCATCGCCGCCAAAGGTGCGATCGATGCGGACGACGAGGATTCCTCTTTCGCAATCGCGGCGATTCTCGCGCTGGGAGCGCTGTCCTTGTTCACATTTCCGGCGAGTGCTCACGGTCTGCATATGAATGACGTCTCCTATGGCTTGTGGGCTGGCCTCGGAGTCGACAACACCGCCGAGGCAACCGCAGCCGGCGCACTCTACTCGGATGCCGCCGGCAAAGTAGCCGTGCTCGCCAAGACGGCGCGCAATGCCATGATTGGATTCGTGGTGCTGGCGTACGCTATCTACTGGGCGGGAAAAGGCCAGGCCGAAGCGGTCACCAACAAGGCAGCGTTTTTGTGGAAGAAGTTCCCCAAGTTTGTCCTCGGCTTTCTCCTGATGTCGCTCGCGGTCGGCTTTCATGCGTTCAGCAAAGGACAGATCGCATCGCTTGGAAATCTTTCAAAATGGGCGTTCCTGCTGACTTTCGCCGGGGTGGGCCTGCGCACGAATTTTCGCGAGATGTCCAAACAGGGATTGCGCCCCTTCATCGTAGGAGCTCTCGGAGAAATTCTGATCGCGTGCCTGACGCTCGGTTTAGTGATTGGCGCGAATCGCATCTGGGGCCTATAAAGGAGCCGTTGGCATCTTCCGCAGCGTACAGCGCAGGCTATAATTGCGCGGACGCATGGCTCTCACCTCTGGCACAAAACTTGGCCCGTACGAAATCAGTGCTCCCATCGGTGCTGGGGGGATGGGCGAAGTTTACCGCGCCCGCGACAGTCGGCTCGAGCGCGATGTCGCAATCAAAGTTCTTCCCGCGCATCTGAGCGAAAGCCCTGACCTGCGAGCCCGCTTCGAGCGCGAGGCGAAAACCATCTCCGGTCTGCAACACCCCAACATTTGTGTGCTCTATGACGTCGGCCGCCAGGATGGCGTCGATTTCCTGGTCATGGAGTACCTCGAAGGCGAAACCCTGGCCGCAAGGCTGGCCCGCAAGCCGATGACTCCGGACGAGACCATCCGCATCGGCATCGAAGTCGCCGACGCCCTCGACAAGGCGCACCGCAGCGGAATCGTCCACCGCGATTTGAAGCCCGGCAACGTAATGCTGACCAGGAGCGGCGCCAAGCTGATGGATTTCGGACTAGCCAAGCTGCAAGCTTTCGCCAGCGGCGCGACCTCGGCGACGCCAGCCTTTTCCGCGGTCGCGACCCTGCCCAGCATGGCTTCGCCAATCACCGTAGCCGGGACGATCGTCGGAACCGTGCAGTACATGAGTCCAGAGCAGATTCAAGGCAAAGATGCCGACGCCCGCAGCGACATTTTTGCTTTTGGCGCGATGCTTTACGAGATGCTGACCGGCAAGCGCGCCTTCGAAGGCAAGAGCCAGCTTTCTGTGGCCAGCGCGGTTTTGGAGAAGGATCCCGATTCGATCTCGGCGGTGCAGCCACTGACACCTCCCGCGCTCGAACATCTGGTGCGGACCTGCCTCGCGAAAGATCCCGACCAGCGATTTCAGAGCGCGCACGATCTCAAACTGCAGTTGCAGTGGATCACCGCCGGCGGCAGTCAGGCAGGAGCGCCGGCGGTAGTCGTCTCGCAACGAAAGAGCCGTGAGAAAATCCTCGCCGCCGCAACCGCCCTGGGATGGCTCGCAGCCGTGGCCGCAGTGGTCTTTGCGGCAGCCTACGCCAGCCGGCTGACTTCGGCTGAGAAACTGACGCGGGCGCAGATCGAGAAGCCCGCAGGCTTCGACTTCGCGTCGATCGTCGACGGACCACCGGCTCTTTCTCCCGATGGAAAACAAATCGCCTTCGTCGCTGTGAAAGACACTAAAGCGCAAATTTTTCTTCAGCGGCTTAGCACGGGGAAAGCAGAGCCGCTAGCCGGCACGGAGAACGCTGTGTTTCCTTTCTGGTCTCCGGATGGAAAGTATGTTGGTTTTTTCTCTAATGCCAAGCTGAGAAAAGTCGAGGCCGCCGGCGGACCGGTGCAAGCGCTGTGTGACGCTCCCGAAGGACGCGGTGGGGCGTGGAACGAAAAGGGCGTTATCCTTTTCGCCCCGAACATCAGCGGTCCGCTGCAGCGCGTGTCCGAAGATGGCGGCACGCCCGAAGATGCGACCCCCGCGCACAATGACGATAAGCAATTCACCAATCGCAATCCTTATTTTCTGCCTGATGGAAAGCACTTCACCTTCGTCCAGCGGTCGACGACGGATTCGGGAGGTGTCTTCGTCAGGTCGCTCGGGGGAACTGAAGCCACGAAGATTTTGCCGTTCGGATCGAACGTCTCCTATAGCCATGGCTACTTGTTTTACGCCAAGGACGGCACATTGATGGCGCAGCCGTTCGATGCCGCCGGATTGCGCTTTACCGGCAAGCCTACTCCGATCGCGGAGTCGATCGACTATTACGACCCCCGTAACAGCGGATACTTCTCCGTTGCTCAGAATGTCTTGGTGTATCGTCGCGCGCCCCTGGAGAATCGTGAGTTGGTGTGGATGGACCCGGCGGGCAAGGAATTGGACCATTGGGGAGACCCTGCTCCTTACTATGGCGGAAGCTTTTCGCCCGCGAGTCGTATGGGGGTGCTCTATCGCGCCAACCCAACCGGACGTGGAAACAGCCTGTGGCTGATGGACACCGAACGCAAGACCGTTACGCGGCTCACTCCCGATTTGGAGTTCGACCAGAAAGGGGTGGTGTCGGCGGACGGAAAGAGCGTGCTGATCAGCGCCACCGACGGCTACCACAGCACTCTGGTGCGGCGCTCGCTGATTTCTACTGGCCAGGAGGAACGGATCCTGGACTCGGGCAATTGGGATAGCGTCTCGAGCCAGTCTGCGGATGGGCGGTACGTCCTCGTCACGGTTCAGGATCCGAAGACCGGCTTCGACATTTATTCCGTGGACCTCGCCGGCGATCGCAAAGTGCTACCCGTGCTGAACAGCCAATATGATGAGGCCGACGCCTCTCTCTCTGCCGACAACAAGTGGCTGGCTTACACCTCCAATGAAAACGGTAGCCGGGAACTCTATGTGACCTCGTTCCCCGGCGCCGGTTTGAAATGGCAGATCTCCAATGGCCTGGCTTCGGAATTTACGGACAGTTTTGTACGCGTCGAGGATTGGTCTCCCGATGGCAAGAGCTTGCACTACCGCCAGGGAGACAAGATCTTCACCGTCGAGGTAAGCGACGTTTCGGGCAAACCAGAATTCTCCCCGCCCAAGGAAATGACGACCATCCCCGACGATCTCCAGCTGATTTCCATCATGGCCGACGGAAAGCGAATCCTGGCCACGCGGCCAGTAGGGCAACGAAGCGATCCGCCCATGGATCTGGCTCTCAACTGGCTGCACCTGGTGCAGTAGGACAGCGGGTGCCCCGTCCTTGTCGCGTTTTGTGCGACAGGGCGGGGCCTTTGACCTTCATTCCGGTCCGAACGGGAGTGCCCTACTCATCGCGCATTTCGCGAAGAGCCTGCCCGAAGCGGAGTCGAAGGGTGGGTACCACGGACTCCGCCCCCTCGTTTCGTTCTTATCGCTCATCGAACCCGCCATTGCAAGAGCGCAAAAGATGAGCACACGCCAGCCAGAAGGAGGGACAGTAAGAATTCACAAATACGATGAGGCGAGACCGGAACCCCTCGCAGAAAAGAGAAGACGTTTACCCTAGCCGACGGTCAATGCGTGCAATCACGATATTTCAACAGTTTACTTGCGGACGCTGGGGCCGCGTGTCACTCCGAGTTCCCGGTCTAGAATCTAGGCATGGCAACAAGGGCGGCGAACAAATTCCAGATTCGTGCGATCTTCATTGCAGCATCCCTTCGGTGTTCATAGTTTCACTTCAGCAGTTCGACATCAGGCAGTTCAAAGGTCTTCTCCCAGAATGCCTCGCCTGGGGCATAGAACCGGAACCATAGATACGGCTTCTTGCCCATCGTCGGCAGCCAGCTATTTTCTAAACCCTTTGGCGAGCGTCAATGTCCCGAAGCGGCGTCTTAATTCGCAACCTCGATGCCGGGCGGGTTCCAAGTTCCCGCGCCGGGCGGTAGGATCGACGGCGGTTCTGTTTTCGGCCAGTAGAGACGCAGGAGCACGTAAAAAGGAGCATCAGGAGCTGGAAGCCAATTCGATTCGTTGGCCTTCCCCGGCGTCTTATTCTGCATATAGATCGTCAGGGATCCATCGGCATTCTTTTTCATCTGCGGCAACATCGGTGTGTTGATCAGATAGCGATTGATCGGATTCTCGATTAGCAACTGCGACTTGCCGTCGTACATCGTTACCGACCAGAAAGCATTCACCGGTGGAAGCTGTCCCTTGGGGAAGGTGAGAGTGTAGTTGTGCTTGCTGGCATCGAGCGGCTGTCCAGCGCTGTCGTCGGCAGCCATGGGATACATCGCTTCGGCCGGGTCGTTGGCGTAGATGCCAGCCTTCGCGGTTGCAGCGCGTTTCAGCCAATCGCCGTTGAAGAAAGCGCGGTCGCCCCCAGCAAGTCCACCGACCCGCCAGCCGCTCACGTTCTTACCCATACTGGCGATTGCGGCGGTTATCTTATCCTCGCCGTCTTTCATGCCGAGCAGCACCTCCGCCTTGTGTTCGGCGTCGAGGTCCTTGAAGTTGAAAGTCTTGCCGGGGCCGACGCCGATGCGAGCTAGCGTCGAGCGAATGTCCTTCTCATCTGGAGTAGCGGGGGCAAACTGAAGCGCAAAGTCGAGATAGTCGAAGAAACCGGTCTTGATCATGTCCTTGTCGATCTTCGGAAAATCGATGGTGGGTGCTGCGGGCGGCGCAGGATTGTGGAGGAACGCTGAGAGGGTCTGCACCTTGTAACCGGCTTGAACCTTGATCACGTTCGGCATGTCAGCCGGGTTAAAGAGCTGCGTGCGGTAGGCAGCGGCCGAGAACTGCGTTCCAGACCTAAAGACCTTCTTGATGCCCGACGGGGTTTCGCCGTTCCAGTCGGGCCCTACGACCATGTAATTGCCAGCTTCGTTGCCGGTGGCACGGCTTCCAATGTAACCGTAGTTGTAGGTATTTCCATCACAGAGCATCACGGAAAAGTAACGGTTCTTGGGTACGGCCGGGACGGACAACACAATGGGCTCAGCGCGAAGATCAAGCCAAGCCATTGAGTAAGGTGTGTCGCTGTTGGGCGAAATGATGGCCGTATCTTTGTAGGTAAACACGCCCGCCTCGTTGTGTATCTGGTTGAATGGCGCTTTGAACTGGCCGGAGTTGGGGTTAACGGCGTACTCATACATGACCGCGTAGTTCATCACGATCGGCAGGCCGTAGATGAATCCTTCTTCGGCGATGGCCTTGGTCTCGACGATGCTGGGGCGGTCTTTCTCCGTTTTCTCCGCTTGTGAGACGGCGTCGTTCTTGGTAGAGCAACCGGTTAGAAACGAGGTGGTGAAGACAATCGCCATCATTCCGTTTAGTAACGTGTGTTTTTTCATGATCTTTGCCACCCTTCGGTTTCGTTTTTGTTCGGTGTTTGGCGACTCATTTCACCAATTCGATCTCGCTCGGCCGCCACTGTTTGCTGAAGAACGGTTCGAGCGGGCTGTAGAGACGGAGAAGCGTGTTCCAGCCTTTACCCGGAGCGGTCTGAATCCAGTTGCCATCGTTCACACCCGCGGGCTTCGTCGGAGCGAAATACACCGTCGTGGAGCCATCTGGATTTGCTACTGCGGCGGCTCCCGGATAAGTCTGGCTGCCGGCGCGGGGATAGCGTTGGGGCGTTTGCAGCATAGAGCGAGTCTGGTTGTCATAGATGATGATCGACCAGAACGCCCGCGCCGGGATATTCGGCGGGAGCGTCACCTTGTAGGTCTTGCTGCCATCGAAATACTCACCCTTGGAATCTACAAAAGCGCCAAGGTATTGCGAACCGATGTCCGGCAAGCGCATGATCATCGCCGGGGTGATCCCCGTCGCATAGAAGAACATCGCCGTTCTCGGGTTAAGTGTGCGATAGCCAGTGGGCGGGAAGGGTTTGATACCTTCCTTCGTCACGAGCGGCGGCGGCGTCTCAAAGTTGTACCCGCCCACGAAGAGCATGTTTATCCATGCGGAACCGGGGTAGTAGGCGAACCCTTCAGAATCGCGAGCACGCCAGTTCAGGGTTCGTGCCGTGGCGGTGCCTATCATCGCAGCTTCCGTGAGAATCTTCTTCATCCGTGCATCGGGATTGAAGGGCTTACCCTTCACGATGCCGATGGCGGCAAGCGAACCCATGATTTCAGGATCGAGAGCGTCCCTCGGTTCCTGCTGAACGAGCGCATTGATCTGCTCGAAATAGTGGAAGTCGTTCGCCGGAATCGTCATGAACGCCTTACCGCTGCCCTCGACAAATTTCTGTTCTGGGGGTGGAGCGGAACGCACGAGCGGAACCTTACCGGTCAGGATTTCCGCGATGCTCGTGCCGTAGCCGGCGGGCGCGTAGGGATAAATCTTCGCCGTTCTGATCAATGCTGCCGCTGGTTTCGGATCATTGTTTTCAAGAAAAGCGCGGGCGAGAATGAGTACACGAGTAGTGCGGGAGCGGGCGACGAAGTAGCCGCCTTGTGGCACTGGGCCTTCATAGTCAGGCGGCAGGATGAGATACTTTCCACCCTCACCGCGATCCGGTCCGGGCGCACCCACGTCTGTAACCCAACGGAACCACATATCGTCGAGAGTGCCCAAGAGCTTCGGTGGCACCTCAAAGACCATCGGTCCTTTGCTGACATCAATCATTCCCCAGAGGTAAGGCGTGTCGGTGTTCGCGGTGAGGAAAAGCGACTTCGAGTCCATTAAGTCGGAAAACACGACCAAGGTGTTGTCCTCCACGCCCTCGTTGATCATCCCTTCGCGAATGGCGTAGGTCGAGGCCCCCTGAAAAGCGTTCACGAACGTCTCGACCCCGTGCATCAAATCGAGGTTGTCATAGACTTTCTCGACAGTTTCCTTACTCGGTGCACCGTCCTTGAATTCAAGCGTGCCGATTCGCGTTTCGACCTTGTCAGGCGTGGTGATGGACGGGGGCACTTGCGCCAAGGTTGGCAGAGTGAGGCAGATGGCGTAGAGCGCAGTCAATGTGGAATATGTTATGAATTTCATCGTTTTGTCCTTTTGTGCGCTAACTCACGTTCCATTTTCGTGCCAGAGCTGGGAAGGGAACGGAGAACTTCAACACATGTTGGCTGGGGCAACAACTGTAATTTGTGACAGCCGGCGTCAACTGTTGAAATCAGGCGTGGGTGTTGAAAAAGTCCGTGATCGGAACGTCTTTTTGGCTGCGACTGCTGCCAGTTTTTTTCTTCTCACTTCAGTTAAGCGGTAGCTTTCACAGTGGGGTCTGTCGGTTGGCTGAGGAAGCGCACCAGTCGCTTCAGGTTCTGGGCCGTCGCTGCCAGGAAGAACTGCTCACGAACGAACTTCATCCGGCGTAGGCGCAGGCGTCGGAGCCCGATCAGATTCTTGAGCTCCGCAAACAGCGCTTCTACTTTTTTCCGCTTCCGTTGTGCACCAGCGAATGCTGGTGTGTTCGACAGGTCCCTGGCTCGTTGTCGCGCGGATTCATGCATGTGAATGGCGAGATACTTGTATCTTCCACTGGTACATTGCGCTTTTTGCGAACATACCCCACAACGCTTGCTGCTGCCGATATAGGCGTGGGCGCGGTTGCGAACATTCAGGCCGACATAGTTGAGCTGCTCCCCAGCCGGACAAAGATAGCTGTTGCTTTCAGGGAGATAGTTAAATCGCTCGGGACCGTAGAGTGGGTTGTTCTTGCGGAGAGCACTGTCTCGGGTGCGCATATACGGGGTGATGCCCCGCTCCATTAACCATTGCAGGAACTCGCCGTTCCCATAGGTGGCATCGGCAACCACCGACTCGGGCTCTCGTCCTTGCCATTCGGCGAAGCGAGCGATCATATCTTGGGCAGCCACCGTTTCCTGGCTCATGCGTGCCGCCGTCGCCTGCACCCCGACGATCACGCAACTGTGATTGTCCACCAGATAGTTGTCGTAGTAACCCAATCGGGCAGGAGTTCCACCCTTGGTCGCATAGGTAGAATCCGGATCGGTGGTGGACACCAGTTTCTGCTCGTGTACCGGTTCTTCGGTCGGATTCTGTTGCTCCAGGTCCGCCAGGTACTGGCGCACGGTTTGGTTCACCTGCGCCGCTGCCGCTAACTGCTCGCGTGGAATACGGCTCTGCTTGCTGGCGTTGGCCTCCACGAAACTGCCGTCCACGGACAGGTCAACTCCTCGCACTAGTCCCGCTTCCAGACAGCGCGCCACGATCTGCTCAAACAACTCTTCGAACAACTTCGATTCCTGAAACCGTCCATGCCGGTTTTTCGAAAACGTTGAGTGATGCGGGATCTCCTGATCGAATCCCAGACCGGTGAACCAGCGCCACGCCAGATGCATGCGCAGCTCCTCCACCAGCTTTCGCTCGCTGCTGATGCCATACAAGTATCCGATCAACAGGATGCGCAGCAGAAGCTCCGGGTCGATCGACGGACGGCCGGTCTCGCTGTAGCTGTCCTTCAGCTTTTCGCGCACGAAGGCAAAGCTGATGTGTTTTTCGATGAGCCGCAGCAGGTGGGTTTCTGGAACCTGATCTTCCAGCCGGAAGTAGTAGAACAACGCTTCAGAGCGGTCGTGTTGTCCCATCATGATCAGCAGGCCTCCGACGATCAGAATCAAACAGAGCATGGGCAGATGCTTTCTTCTAACACGCTTCTGCTGAATCTCATCCTGCTATTCGACGTGACTTTTTCAACACCCACAGGCGTTTGCACTCACAATCCCAAGAGAGGCGGTTGCCCTAACAATCCGAATTGACACGTCTGCTAGTATTGTAAGTAGGCACAAGGCCACCAGTAGCTAAGCTCCTTGACAACTTACTTCGGCCGCTAACCAGACTAACTTTCAGAAGTTAGTCACTAACTCCCATGTCTTGAAGACTTTACCTCTAACTCCCACCCGCTCAAGACTTTGGCGGGACTCGCGCGCTAAAGTCTTGATTCTAATATACCGAGGGGGGAGGGGGGTACCTCCCGGACGCATTCGAGCCGCAAAGCAGAACACAGCTGTGACTTACTCCGACGTGACTCCCTTCAAAAACAAGTAGTAGAAATCCACTCCGCGGGCAAACGATTCGACGCCGATGCGCTCATCTTTTCCATGCGCGCGAATGTCGTCCCGGTCATACTGTTCGCCGGACACGCAATAAGTTGGCATCCCCGCCGCATTCGTATACACGCCATCCGACGCGCCCGTACTCATATTCGGAATCACCGGAATCCCCGGCCACATTTTCGCCACTATTTTTTCCAGCGGATCGAACACATCTTTGCGAGGAGGCGGCGGCACATAGCTGTGACGGTCGGATCCGTGGTCCATCAGAACGCTGGTGTTTTCGCGGAATTGCACCTTAATTTTCGGATCGGCCACTACCTTCTCCAGGGTCAACCGTGTTTCTTCCAGTGTGTGGCCCGGCTCGATGCGGCAGTTGATGTTCGCTTGCGCCATCTGCGGAAGGGCGTTGTTGGCATGGCCTCCACTCAACCGCGTCGCCACGCACGTTGTGTGCATGGTCGAGTTATCCAGCGGATCTTTCGACAGCCGCGCTACTGCCTCCATGTCGGGAGGAGTCTTCAGCATCGCCTTCAGGTCCGCCGCGCGCTGCGGCGTTGCCAGCTTCACCTGCTCCTCGTAATATGCACGTGTGATGGGGTTCAGTTCGAAAGGAAATTGATAGTGCTGAATTCGCGTCAGCGCATCCGCCAGTTCGTAGATAGCGTTCTCCGGCCGAGGCAGCGAACTGTGGCCACCAGGATTGGTCGCCGTCAGCACGAAATCGCCATAGAGTTTCTCGGCGGCGTTCACTTCCATCATCACCGGTTTGCCATGATCCGCCAGTACGCCTCCGCCGTCGGAATTGAGCACGAACTCGGCATCAATCAGTTCGCGATGATTCTTGATCAGCCAGGCCACTCCATTGGAGGTGCCGCCCTCTTCATCCGCCGTCATGGCGAGAATAATGTCGCGGTCGGGCACGTATCCTTCTTTCTTCATCCGGATCAGCGTGGCCGACATGATGGCGTCTCCGTCCTTCATGTCGCTGGTGCCGCGGCCGTAGTAGTATCCCTCTTTTTCGACGAATTGAAACGGATCCGTCGTCCAGTCTTCGCGCCGCGCTTCCACCACGTCGAGATGGCCTATGAGCAGCACCGGTTTGTGTTTGCCGGAGCCGTGCAGCCGCACGACCACATTCTTTTTCCGGTCGTTCGGGCCGAGGATCTGAATGTCGGCGTCCGGAAATCCAGCGTCGCGAAAGCGCTGCGCCATTGCCTCCGAGGCTGCGGTCACGCTGCCCACAGAATCCGTCGTATTGATCTCGATCAGCTGTTTGAAAATATCGAGCGCCAGCTTCCGCGTCGCTTCGTCCGCCGGCGACAATTGTTGCCCTTGCACGGAGAGAGAAAATACCAGACAAAAGAACAGGCCCATCCACCACTTGTTAGATCCCAAGTCCATCCTCCACAAGATTCCGGCAAAATTTGGTACACGACGACAAGTCAGCAGACTATCGTACTGCCTCCACCACCAGCACCACGAACGAATCCGGCGCAATTTTTCTGTCCTGCCCAGTGCCTGTCACGTTTGCCGTGACCGTGAAAAGCTGATGCGTCTTAGCGTCGACCGCCATGGTGCGCGCTCCCTTTTGGGTCGTCACCGTCTGCGCCATGCTGAATTTGTCGGGAGCATCTTCCCGAATCACCGTGATCGTGCCGTCTCCCGCGGACGCAAAAGCCAGACCGCGATCCGCGTCGAAGCCAGTCGCATCGCATCCTTCTCCGATGGCGGGACTGGCGACGATTTTGCCGCCGTCTGCATCCACGACCATCATCTTCTTGTTCCCGCCGCAGCCGGAAAAGAGACGGCGGTTCTTCCGGTCGATCGCGAGGCCTGTCGGTTCTTCGCAATCAGTGAGCTTCCAGCGTGACTTCACCGTCAGCTTCTGCGGATCGAACGCCACCAGTTCCGACGTGTCTTCAATATTCACGAAGACTGTGCCTTTTTCGTCGGTGGCCGCAAATTCCGGCTTTCCGCCCAGGTCGATCTTGCCTACCACCTCGCCCTTGGACGCGTCGACCGCCGTGGTGTCATGGCTTTTCGCGTTAAAGGTGAACACGCGCTTTGAGAACGGCTCGTACAGAATGGCGTCAGGACCACTGCCGACTTTGATCTTCTTCTCGACCGCCAGCGACTTCAGATCGAAAACGCTGACGGTATCTTCGCGGCCATTGCTGGTAAATCCGCGGCCGTTGTCCGGATCCAGCGCTATCCCGTGCACGCCCGCCGTGTCCGGAATTTCGCCCACCTGCTTGCCTGACTCGGTGTCAACGACCATCACCCGCGTGGCTCGCGCAATGAACAAGCGGTGCCCGGCGCTGTCGGCGGTCAGATAATCCCACCCGCCATCACCTCCGAGTTTCCAGGTTTTGACGACCTTATAATCCACGCTGGCCGCCACCGCCGCCAGGGCTACCGTTGTCGCCAGCAGAAGCAAAGAGATTCGTACCCCGGTTCGTATTCTCATGGTAATCACCTTATCGTAATCTGAAAGAATATCCCACGGAGGGCGACGCTGCGAGTCCAACCCGGCAGTTGGAATCAGGCCCTTGCTGTGCATTCCATGCCCCTCCACAATTGTGCAAACAATTGCCTTTTCCCGCGACAATTGGCGGTTAAGCCATCATTTCAGCCAGTTTAAGATTGGTACGGGGCTTGCTTCTACTACGGCTGGGGGAGCTCACATCCGCCGCCTCGGCCGCGGGTGGTTTGAGGGCTTCTCCGGAATCGGGAGACGCTGTCATGAAAAAGACCCTTTTTGTTATCTTCCTGCTTTCCGCCACTGCGGCGTTTGCGCAGTACGGTGGCGCGGGCACGCTCAACAATCAAGCCCAGAGCTATCAGTTTCAGACTCATCCGGCACACGCCGCTTTTGCGGCAATGTCTCAGGAACTGAGCGTCCTGGCCAGCGCCAGCTACGCCTCCGCCCAAGGCGAGCGGCCGGTTTCGGATTTCCCGCAGGCTAAGGAGGTTTCTCTCGGCGCCGCTGCCCGCGAACTCAGGAAGCAGCATGCCGCCCAGCTGAAAAAATCCCACATCGTCTGGGTCAACTAATAGGGTGTTGCGCGGACTCCACTGTCCGCGGCGGACTGGGCGCGATGACGAAAAACTTCGCGCCCATCTAGTTCTAACGACCTAGTCTTTCGCCGTACTACCCTTCAGCAGCAGAATCAGAATCCGTCCATCGGAGTGAAACTCCCCTCCCGTTGCGGTTCTTGCCTCGGTCACCGGGTGCGTCGGAGCAATATGCCCCCGCGCCGCCACCTGTCCGGTCCCGGACAGCGTCTGGTTCACAAATTCGCGCTCGCCATCAATTGCAGGATCAATCTTGTGGGTCACTCCGTTATTCCTTTGATCGCGTTCAAACCCAATATCGTGCGTCGCTGACACGCACCACAGCGGCCGTCCATCAACTTTGTACGGCGACTTCCACGCGCGCAAGTGATTTCGTGACATGACCACTCGCACCGGCTCCGCGTGGGCAAAGCCATAATCCTGCGGACGACCGAACAGATACAGTGTGCTCATCGGCATCGTCAGATAGTCCTTCTTCTCGATCGTATCCAACACTCCCTCGAGCACTGTGCTTTCCACCGATCTATCTACCTTTACCCACTGCGCGCTGGTGAATACTTTCACTACTTCTTCGTCTGTCCCGACGATCAGGATATTCACCAAATCTCCGGGGCTCTGCTTCTGATCCGTAACCCGTCGCGGAATCGAATCCAGCAGCTTCGGCGTAATCGCCGGCATTGCCGTTTCTGGCGGACCGCCCACTAGCGCGGCATTGGGTGTGTTCAACCCCGCGTCCAACACTTCAATCTTCACCTGGAAAACTCCGGTTGCGCCTTCTGCATCTCGCACGCTCTGATTGATTCCCAGAAACAGCCGCCCCGCCACGGGAGCTGTATATGTGACGCTTGTTCCCACCTCAAATGTTTCTGCCGCGTCACCCGATCCCAGCCGTCCAATCAATTCTCCGCGGGCCCCGTTGGGCACGGCGTATTCATGAATTACGTCCTTGATACTCCGCGGGATCCCTTCCGGACCAAACTGGTTTCCCTTGGCATAAGTGATGGTTCCTTCCGCGGTGATCTTCACTTTCGCGCCGGCACGAAGGTCAATGGCGGAATCCCTCCACTGTTTCGACCCGTCCACTTCGAGCGTGTACCGCTCCTCATGCGAAACACCGGACGAAACGCCGCTCCGCGCCGCCGGTGTCGCGGCGGAATTGGGCGTCGGTTGCTGCCCGTCCTGAGCCAAGGCTATGGTCAACGTCGCGCTCAGCATCACCAACGCGGCCGTCGCCAGGGCGGTCGTGGCCGGCACGTCCCGCTTCATCGTCTTCATATGAGTTTCTCTTCGCGCAACCGATTGCTCTTCGATGTTCCCAAGAAAAGAAATGTTACCCTATGAGATTCAATGAACGTGCTGGAATTCACTGCCGTCGTCGCGATCGTTTCTTTTGTCGCGGGTCTTCTCGGATCGCTCACCGGCCTTGGCGGTGGGGTCGTGCTCGTTCCGCTACTCACCATCTTCTTTCACGTGGATATCCGCTACGCCATCGGAGCCTCGCTGGTCTCCGTGATTGCGACCTCCTCGGGCGCCGCGGCCGCCTATGTCAAAGAAGGATTTTCCAACATTCGCATCGGCATGTTTCTGGAAATCGCCACCACTTTCGGCGCACTAATGGGAGCCTTCCTAGCCACGCGCATTCCGACCAGCGCCCTGGCGATCATCTTCGGCGCAGTGCTGCTCTATTCGGCGTATCTTTCCCGCAAGCCGCGCCCCGAGGCGCAACGAAACCTGCCCCCGGATCCGTTGGCGACGAAACTCCGGCTGAATGGAAGCTTCCCCGACCTGGAAGGCCAGCGCCGGTACAACGTGCAGCACGTTCCCACCGGCTTCAGCCTGATGTTTGGCGCGGGCGCGCTCTCCGGGTTGCTGGGAATCGGCTCCGGAGCCGTCAAAGTACTCGCCATGGACCAGGCCATGCGCATCCCATTTAAAGTTTCCACCACGACCAGCAACTTCATGATCGGAGTGACCGCCGCCGCCAGCGCCGGCGTTTATCTCAGCCGCGGATATGTCGATCCCGGCCTCGCCATGCCGGTGATGCTAGGAGTGCTGGGCGGATCGTTGCTGGGCAGTCGCATTTTGGTCAAGGCCGAAACCAAATCGCTCCGTCTGGTATTCAGCGTGGTGATCCTGGTTCTAGGCCTGCAAATGCTCTACAAAGGCTTGTGGGGGAAAATCTGATGCCCGCCCCTCCCGCGCCAGTGCGCCAACTGCATCCGTTCCAACCCCAGCCGTGGAGAGATCGCCGGTTGGAGATCATCCTCGGCAACCTGCTTCGTACTGGAGTGCTGATCTCGGCGGCCGTCGTTCTCTCGGGAGCCTGCGTCTATCTTTTCCACCACGCACGCGAGCACGCTGATTACAGCGTTTTCCGAGGCGAGCCCTCCGAATACCGCAGCATCGCCGGAGTGATCCGCAGCATCGGCAACGAACAAGGCCGGGGCCGAGGACTCATCCAACTCGGTTTGCTTCTCCTGATCGCTACTCCCATTGCGCGGGTCGTCTTCTCCATTTTGGGGTTCGCCATCGAACGCGATCGCCTGTATGTGATCTTCACACTGATCGTGCTTGCCGTTCTCCTTTACAGCTTTCTCGGGACGGGCATCGGTGTGTGACATTGGCTCACGGTCCTACCGCGGCCACAGCCAGCCGAAGGTGCCGGCGGTCAGCAAACCATAAACTAGTCCGTCAATGACCTCTTTGATCACAGACGACCAGGGCTGACCCTTCCAGATGCCGTTGCTCAGATTCCCCAGGCCGTAGCCGAGAAATGCGGCGGTCCCAACGACACGAAAAACGACGATATAGCTGGCGCCGGACACTACAGTGTGTGCGGCGAGGTAGGCGACTGCGCACCCGATCACCAGGCAATAGACAAACCACGAGATCAGGAACTTCGCCATGACGGGCGGGCCACTCGGAATGACAGTCATGAACCCGACCGGTCCCAGCTTTTGCTTTTCGGCCAAGGCGGGAGACTTCATGTCTTTGTGGGTGCAGTAGGGGAAGACGTAGAGACCCGGTTTGAGAGCGGCGGAGCGCAAGGCCGCGAGGGTCTTGTCTTCGTCGGGGAGTTGGCCGTAGTCGTTGCGATGATAGGGCAGCACCATGTGCATGATGGAACTGGCGACGAAGACGATGACCGCCGACAGCAGGATGGGGAGCCAAAGAACGGTGAGGAAAGCCATGTGCAGCCTCCTTAAGGGCGCGAAAGAGCGAATGCCAAGATTAGACACGCGAGGCTACGACGGCGGGGAGGGTGCGGTCAAGGGGGAGATAAACGGCGTCGAGCCGCGCCTTTACGGCGGGTGTGCTCCATCAGGTCAGAATCGAGTCGTCGATTCGTTTGCGGTGGAAGTCGGCGACGTGCTGCACGAAGGCCGTGATCAGCGGATGCGGCTTGTTCTCGCTCGAAGAAAGTTGCGGTTGGAATAACGTCGCGATGAAGAACAAATGCGCGGGAGATTCGATGGCGCGGCATTCTTCCTTGGAGCCTCGGGCTACGACTGGAAAGCCTGCTTCCATGGCCATCCATTCAAACTCGGGATTCATCTCGTAGTTGCAGAAGAACTCTTCATCGATCGTTTCCTTGCCATAAAACGACGCAAGGTAGGAGCCGGGACGCAGGCGGATCTTGCTGATCTTTCCGGAGAGCTTGGGCGCATTTTTATCACGGTTCGGAACCGCGCAGGAGACGGGATAGATCACGATATTCTTGGCGTTGGGGTCCTCTTCGGCCGTGGTGGCGTCGCG
Source organism: uncultured Acidobacteriaceae bacterium (assembly GCA_963755765.1). GTDB lineage: Bacteria > Acidobacteriota > Terriglobia > Terriglobales > Acidobacteriaceae > Acidiflorens. The sequence continues at coordinate 607,594 of CAVWKZ010000010.1, read as the reverse complement.
GATGCCGAGCACGTTGCGGGCGCATTCGATGAGCGCGTACTGGAAACCCCCACATGTGCCGAGAAATGGCCGGTCATGGACGCGGGCAAACTCGATGCCTTTGAGCATGCCGTCGAAACTCTTGTAGGGACTGCCCGCCGAGGCCCACAGACCATCAAAGGAATCGAGGGTGACGGCGGCTCCGGGTTCGAGGAGCGACGGGGTCGGAAGCCAGGCCGATTCTACTTTGAGTTGGAGCTTCCGCGCCGCATGCTGCAGCGAATCGTTGGTCGCGTGATGGGAGCGGAATTCGGGATTAAAATCGCCGAGAATTCCGATCCGTACGGATTCGGTCACAGTGGACATTCTAAATTAGCGGTGTACGTCCAGCATTGAACAATTGGCTACTACCCGGAACGAGTTATCCACCCTCCAATGGGCTGGTGGCCAGATAGTCACAGCAAACCCATGCGCACCAGCAGCGCGTAGGCGCCGAGCAACATGATGCCGGCGCCTCCGAAGACCATAACTGCGGACTTCCATGCGAGTGCGGTGACCAATTCCTTCTGGCTGCGGAAGGAGATCACGAACGTGGAATCGCTCGCACATTTCATCAATACGACCGGCGGAGTGAGATCGAAGCCAGAGAGCCGCGCCGAGTCTTGGGTTGGGCGTGCTTCGTGATCCGCCGAGACGGTCGCAGGCGACGCGTTTTCTGCGACGGCTACAGATGCGTATGGGACTCCGGCGGCAGACCACGCCTCCGGCTTGTTGATGCCGGCGCGATTGAGCGCAGCCGCGATTTTCGCCTGCTGGCTCATTTCCGAAGTGCTGGAGGGGGCCGCGCCACTTTGAAGTCGGATGATTTCCGGGGTCGGAATCTGCTCCGAAGAGTTGTTGGGCGCGGCGTTGCGCGAAGAATCTCCGCGCGGGAAAAACGGACGCACCTGAACGCCTGGGTTTTCCGCGAGCGTTCCGGCAACGAAAAGCACGTCTTCGGGCTTGACCAAGTGTTCTTCGATGCGCAGAGGACGGCCCGGAACGATGCCGTGACGAGAAAGAAAAACGCTGACGCGCGGCGGGACGTCCGTGAGATTCGACGAGAAAACCGATGCAGCGTACTCTTCGCGAAAGTCGTAGCGCAGGTCGAGATCGGCTCCGAGCGGTTCGATGAGCAACTGGCCGGTCGAATCGCTGATGAAAAACGGCAGATGCAAAGTCTCGTCCGCGACCTTCTCCCACTCCTGCTTGCCGCCATCGCGCTGCTGCCAGGCAGTCGTGCGATAGAGAAAGCAAGGCTTGCCTGTGATGGGAGCCGGCATGGTGTAGGGGCCAACCGCCACGCCGTTGACCTCGACTAATCCCAGCGCCGCGTTGCCGATCTTGGATCTTGGTGTTGCCAGCAACAGGCGTTTGCGGGCAAACTCGCCCAGTCCCTGAAAGAAAAAGTACAAACCTCCGGCCATCGCAATGAAGGAAAGGATCGCGAGGTAGCGGATCGGGATAACGAGGGACAGGCAGACGGTCACAGTGCTTTTCTGTATTGCCTCGGAGGATCTGCTATGAGGATAAGGAAGGGATTTCAAAAAGAAATGAGGAAAGCGCCGGGATCGGCTTACGGAAGTAACGGTTACTGAGGGCGATGCCAGCAGAGACGCGGCAATCCGCGTCTACATCAGTTACACGTTTACGACGCGCGTTTTCAGAATGTCCACGACCGCGCCAATGGCCGCATCTACCTCGACGTCGGTGTTGTAGAAGTGCGGAGAGAAACGGACTCCGGCTTTGGGACGGAAGTCCACGAGAACATCGCGGGCCAGTAATTCCCGGCTCACCGCTTGCGCATCGGGCATATCGATGGATACGGTGCCGCCGCGTCGCTCGGGGTTACGGGGAGTGTTGACGCGCCATCCGTGCCTGTCAGCCAGTTCGATGAGACGGGCGGTCTGGCGTTTCGATTTCTCGCGAATTTTCTCTACGCCAACTTCCTGAATGATTTTGAGGCCGGGACGCGCTGCTTCGATCGAGGGAATGTGTGTGGTTCCGTTCATGAAACGAAAGGGAGGGTCGGTGTAACGGATGGGGCCGGTCGCAAACTCAAAGGAATTTGCATGAGCGAACCATCCCGTAATTTTCGGCTCCAATTTCTTGCCCAGGTCGGGACGAACGTAAAGATATGCCAGGCCGGGGCCTCCGCAGAGCCATTTGAGCACGCCTCCGCAGGCGAAGTCGGCGTTGAGCGACTGGATGTCAACGGGGACGGTGCCGAGCGATTGGTAGGTGTCGAGGATGACGTGGGCTCCAACTTTGTGCGCTTTTTCGATGATGGCTTTGGCATCGTTGATATAAGCGCTGCGAAAAATAACATGCGAGATGGGGACGAGCAGAGTCTGCTCGTCGATGGCGTCAAGCAGGCGCTCGGTGGGGACGGTGATGCCGTCGTCCGTCTTGACCATGTGCACTTGCGCGCCGTACTGGCGCTGCGCTTCCCAGAAATACATGACTGAAGGAAAGTTCATGTCGCTATAAACGACTTTGTTGCGCTTGGCGTTTTGCTTTCCTCCGAAATCGAAACACGAGGCGACGACAGCTTGGCACGTGGTGACGTTCTGGTGCAGTGAGACGGAATCCTTGGGCGCATTCATCAGAGCGCCAAGCTCGTTGCCGACTTCGATGGCGAGCATCCACCAGCGTTCTTCCCAGGCCCGAACGCCGCGCGAGGCCCAGACGTCGGCGTAGGCGCGGAGCGCGTCATAAACGGCGCGCGGCATGGCTCCGAGCGAGTTGGAGATCATGTAATTGGTGCGCTCGAGGATGGGAAACTCGGAGCGGTAGCGCAGCAGGCCGTCACTCTTAGAATCGTTGTTCAGAGGATCGCTGTCCCGAAAATCGCTGTTCCGAAAATCATTGTGCATGAAGGACATTGTAATTGGTGCTGCGATCATTCATCTTCGACCGTTGATTCTTGAACATTGATTTGTGATCTGCTGATGAGCATGAAAAATTCCGGGCGTCTGACGGACGCGGATTTTTTTCTTTTGAGAAGGGCTCACTCGGTCGATGTTATCTTGGGTTTCTACCCCCCCCCCCCCCCCCCCCCCCCCCCCAATTTCCGCTAAGATATTAACAAATAAGGACTTAACTTCAAAATATTAAAAACTAAGGACTTAGCCCGACTCTCCGGTCAATTCCGCTGGAATTCCGTGGTTGTCCTGGGCCGGGTGGTTGGCGCTATTGCCTCAAATATTGTTTTCAAAGAGCGAGGTGAACAGTCAGTATTTAAGCGCCTCCTGAGAGGCGGGCATACAGGTCATGATTATCGCGCGCGTCGTCGCGCGCGTATGTGACGGTGCACACGGTCTGTTTGTGATGAAAGAGATCGGGGGGGCGTCTGTGAGGGTGGCCGGACTCTTGTGGTGGAGGAAGTCCAAGGCCTAGTCCTTCGTTTCGCGGTAGGACGGGCCGCCCGCCAATTCTCAATGAGTGCAAACGCTGGTTTCAACAGTTACTTCCGGTTTGCCCCTCACTCTGAAGCAATGAGACTCCCAACCAACGTAAATTTGGCAATCCTCACCAGCTTGCCTATTAGGATTAACTATGGTTAACTATGAAAGATAATCACTGGTTAATCAGCCCGGAATTTAACGTCGGCATGTTTGTGGACTGTGCGGGAAACAAAATGAGTCTAAAGACATGATGCACCTCCATCGGCTAGCGCTCATTCTGGCGGTCGCGGCGTCCCTGTCTCGGTCTCGAGCACTGGCACAAGGCGAAACCACGAGTGCCATCGTTGGCCAAGTTCGGGATACAACCAACGCTGTCGTGCCGGGCGCCACAGTGGCGATCACCAACCTTGAAACTGGACTGAGGCGTACCGCCAGGACCGATGACGCTGGCCGGTTCAACTTCCCACAGTTAAAGCCTGGGACCTACTCGGTCAAAGCGGAAGCGCAAGGCTTCGAGGCGCAGCAAAATGACAACGTCATTTCGGGCCTGGGCCAGAAGCAAACGGTGGATTTCGCGCTCAGAGTGGCCCGATCAAATGAGACTGTGGAGGTCAGCAGCGAGGCTCCACTCATCAACCCGGAGAACGCGAACACATCCACAACTCTGAATACTTCGGCGCTAGAAGACCTTCCGAATCCGGGCGGTGACCTGACCTACCCGCTGCAGTTTTCGCCCGGAGCACTCATCAACACGGCAGGCAGCGGCAACGATTTCGTCGGTGGCACAAACGGCTATGGCAACGTTGAATTCAACGGGCTGCCAGCCCTCTCCAACGGCTACATCGTCGACGGGCTGGAAACGAACGACCCGCTCACGAATCTCAATAGCGGCCTCTCAACCAACCTTGTCCTGGGATTGAATTCAATCTCAGAAGTGACTGTCAACACTCTTTCCTATTCCGTGGATCAGGGACGGTATGGAGCAGCCCAGGTCAACTACGTCACCAAGTCTGGCACGAATCAGTTTCACGGAAATCTCTATGAACTGTGGAATGGTTCGCTGCTGAATGCAGCCGACTACTTTACCAACGCGACACCGGGAAACCACAAGCCGGGAGCGACCGTGAACCATTTTGGAGGCAGTGTCGGTGGGCCGATTGCGCACGACAAACTGTTCTTCTTCTTTGATAGTGAATGGGTGCGGATTGCACTGCCCATCGTCACGCCGACGATCGTTCCCAGTACGGCGTTCCAAGCATATGTCTTGCAGCAACTTTCTGGGGGCCAAACAACCGGATGCGGGTCCAGCGATCCGAATGAGAACTGTTTGTTCTATCAACAGATGTTCAACCTCGACGGAAATACCAGCGGCACACACACGGCGATACTTGGCTGCCCGCTAGGCGCCGCCGGGGATGGTTGCGCCAACCGGCAAAGCATCTCGCACTCCAGCGACGACCACGAGCAGGTCCAGACCGTCCGTCTCGACTACAACGTCAACCAGAAAGATACGGCGTGGTTCCGTTTTCAGTCCGACACCGGGCTGCAAGCCGCGTACACGGATCCCATCAACCCGGTGTTCAATGCGCTTTCGCCGCAACCTCTTTATTCGTTCGCCGCAGGACACACGCACGTTTTCTCGCAGAACCTGGTGAACTACTTCAACCCGGCGTTCTCGTGGTATGAAAGCTTGTTTGGGCCGAGCAACCTTCAGAAGACGCTCTCGGCTTTCCCGATCGTATTGCAGGGTAGCGGCGCGAACGCCTTCACGCCCGTTGGAGGGCTTGACAATACTTGGGTACAAGGCAGGCGCGCCTCCCGGTTCTTCATCAATGACAACCTCGCCTGGAGCCGCGGCGCTCACGAACTACGGTTCGGAACCAATATCCGCGTCTTTCGCCTGAATGACTACGACTTCGGGGAAGGCACGGTTCCCACGGTGACCTACGCGAACTTGCAGCAATTTATTGATGGAGTGGCGAACACCGCGTCGGAAAGTTTCCCTTCGAACCTAAACGAGCCCTTCAATTTTCTCAATCTCGATGTATATGCACAAGACACCTGGAAAGTGACTCGCACACTAACCTGGACGTTTGGCCTGCGAGACACTTTCAACTCCAATCCGCTGAATCCACATGATCAAGTCGGCCGTCTTCGCGGCTCCTTCAGTTCCATTCCCCATGACAATCAACCGTTGAACACCGTTATTCAAACTCATCTCGGCAATCTGTTCTCGTCCACGCCGGTGGCCATTTTGCAGCCGAGAACGGCGATTGCGTGGCAGTTCGAGCCGAAATCAGTGCTCCGCACTGGCTTCGGAATTTTCAGTGATATCTTGCCCGGCACAGTGGCCGACTTGATCGGCACGAATCCTCCATACGACAAGACGTTTCAGGGAGGAGTGCTTGGCAGCGTGGGCGGCACGGCCATAGCGCCGGGAGCGCCCAACAGCGCAATCGCAGCAATGGTTACCGCCAATCAGACCTTTACTTCGGGATTTCCCCAGGGGCAGCCCTCTCTTCCACCGGTCGCGATCACCGCCATTCCAGATGGCAAACTCCACGCGCCGTATTTCATGGAGTGGAGCCTGGGAATCGAACATCAATTCGGAACGACAGCCAGTTTGCAAGCGCGGTACGTCGGCACGCGCGCCGTAAACCAGCCGTACTCAACACAAGTGAACGGTTACCAGACCGTATGCCAAGGTTGTTTTGCGCCGTTTCCCTACATGCAGCCGACCGATGCACGATTCGGAGCTGTGACGCAGTTCTCCACCGGCGCGAACAGCCACTACAACGGTCTTCAGCTGACCGCGATGAAACGGCTCGCCCATGGCTTGCAAGGACAGGTCAACTACACCTGGAGCCGCTGCATGGATACGGTCTCGAACGGAGGATTCCTCCCGTTCTCTGCAGGAGGGATTCTTTCGCCTCTGCCGGGAGATCTGGCCCGCGATTATGGTCCTTGCGACTACGACATCCGGCACAATTTCAATGCGCAGTATGTTTATCAGTTGCCGGTTAAAGTGCGCAGTCATTCTCTGGGATACGCGCTAAACGACTGGCAGATTTCCGGAACAGCGTTTTGGCACAGCGGAGTTCCGTTCTCGGTGCTGAGCACGCCCTACTCAGCTGCCAATCCAAGCACCGGGCAGCAAGAGGGGATTGTGCAGGGCAGCGGGCCGCAGTTTGCCAGTGTTGTTCCCGGCGTTCCGCTGTATGAGCATCATCCGATTCCGGGTGTAACGCAAGCGGGAACGCTGCAGTGGCTTAATCCGGACGCTTTCGTATCGGCGGTCGATCCGAGTACGGGGCAGTGCTATGGCGGCGACAGCCCGCAAACCTGCCAATTCGGAAGCCTCGGCCGCAATGCCCTGCGCGGTCCTGATTTCCTCTGGAGCGACTTTTACATCACAAAATGGTTCCCCTTGAGCGAGCATATGAAGCTGCGGTTTGAGGGGCAGTTCTTTAATGTCTTCAACCATCCGAATTTTGGACTTCCAAGCATGGTGCTGGCCGGCATTCCAGGAAAGCCTTCCACGCAGACAGGCTTTGGAGCGCTCTCTTACGCCACTTCTCCGCCAACGGGATTGCTCGGTGTTGGTTTAGGCGGCGATAGCAGTCCGCGGATGATAGCGTTTCAGGCGCGGCTCGAGTTCTGAGCGTTCTCAGGAAGAAGGAGCAGCTGACTCTGCCCGTGGCCGTCAGTGCGCAAAACCCGGACAGTTTGTCCGAGTGCAGATCGTCACTGGACGTTTTTCATCGCTCGTCGGCGCGCAACGCGGCGATTCTGGATGTATTGTCGCTAGCCTTGATCGGAAACGCCTCGGGGCAGACAGTTGGGGTGGAGCAGGGTCTCGAACCGAGGCGTTTTCGATAAGGAGACTAGGAGGAAGCCGCTGGCGTTTGCGGCGGACGCGGTGCGCTATGGGATTTGAACGACAGCATGGATCTGAACGGAGCTTGGGGAGAGCAGCGCAGCGCGGTGGGAACGCCGTCAGGATTGTCGGAATGGTGTGGAAGATGAGCCAGAGCGCACGCGGAGAGTGGCCGGAGAGACGGTGGCGATGCGGCGGGCACACGAGTGCGCTGGGGTGCGGGAGCACATCCCAGGGCCGCCGGTGGTGGACACGCTACGAAGAATCGAAGTAAGCGCATGAGGATAGTTCCGCAGCGGTAAATCTCTGAACCACGATCATGGCCGCGCCACAGCGTGGGCAATGCCAGACAGAAGAACTCTCCGCCGGAGGTTTGCGGGTTCCAGCCTCGACCAGCGTGGAGGAGGTACTCGACAGCAGCTGTCGCGATAGTGCCAGGCGAGAAGCGCGCCAGCGATTGGCGAGGAACCCGAAGTGACGGATGCGCACGAAGCCTCTGGGGAGCACGTGCAGAAAGAAGCGCCGTAAGAACTCGTTGGCGCCCAGCGTCATCTTGCCTTGCTTGCCACCGTGGGCATAGTCCTTCCAGCGAAAGGTGACGCGCTCTTGGTCGAAGGCCAACAAGCGATGATTGGAAATCGCCACGCGATGGGTGTAACGGCCGAGATAGCGCAACACCTGCAGGGGTCCGCCGAAGGCGGGCTTGGCATAGACGACCCAGTCGTGGCGGTGCAGGCGGCGGATGAGTTTGGCGAACTGCTGGGGATCAGCGAGAGCGGATGCCGGACCGGCGCAGCAAAGTTGGTTGCGACGGTGCAGCCGTTTCAGACCGGAGAGGAACTTGCCGCGAAAGACGCGGCTGAGGACCTTTACGGGTAAGAAGAAAGGATAGCGTGGGTGGATCCATTGACGGTGATCAGGGGAGAGTCCGCCCGCAGGAATAGCGCAGTGGATGTGGGGGTGCAGAAGCAGGTTCTGTCCCCAGGTGTGCAGGATGCTGATCACGCCGATCTCTGCGCCCAGGTGTTTGCGCTCGATGGCGATCTCCAGCAAGGTTTGCGCGCTGGCGGCGAACAACAAGTCGTAGAACAGACGCGGGTTCTCCAACGCCAGCACATTGAGTTCGTGGGGCACAGTGAACACGACATGGAAGTAACTGGTGGTCAGGAGTTCGCGTTCGCGGGCCGCCAGCCAGCGTTCGCGTGCTTGTGTCTGGCACTTGGGGCAGTGCCGGTTTCTGCACGAGTTGTACGAGATAGCCTGATGACCGCAGCTCGGGCAGGCATCGCGATGACCGCCCAGCGCAGCGGTACGGCAGCGCAGAATGGCACGAAACGCTTTGAGCTGCTGAAAGTCAAAGCCCGATCGAGAGCGATCCAGGAAGCGATCACCCTGCGCGCGAAGGATGTCGGCCACCTCGAAGGTGGGCCGAGTCATTTTTCGCTTTTCCGTTTAAAACTGCGGCTGATGTTCTCGGTGCTGGATAGAGAGAGACTGTCCAGCGGATTCGTAACTGCCTGTAAGTGCCGCTGTGACAGATGCAAATACTGGGCAGTAGTTTCCAGATCGCCGTGCCCGAGCAGAACCTGGATGGTGCGCAGGTCGGTGCCCGCCTCCAACAAGTGGGTCGCCCAACTGTGGCGCAGCGTATGCGGGGTGACCCGTTTGCGGATGCCGGCTCGCCGCGCGGCATCGCTACACGCAATCCAGACGGTTTTGTCTGAAATGGGCTGATCGAGTCTGTGCTGACGGGTGCGCGTGGGGAACAGATAGAGTCGGGGCTTCCGCCAGCGCCAGTACTCGCGCAGGGTTTCCAACAGGGTTGGGCTCAGAGGCAAGTCACGATCCTTGCCGCCCTTGCCTTCCACCACGCGGATGATCATGCGCTGGCTATCGATGTCGCTGACTTTGAGACGGGCCAGTTCGCTGCGTCGCATGCCGGTGGCGTAGAGCGTCATCAGCAGCGTCCGTCGAAACAGGGTTCCGGCGGCATCGATCAATCGCGCAACTTCCTCCCGGCTGAGCACCGTCGGCAGCCGGCGCCGGTCCCGCGGGTAGGGCAAGAACTCGCGAAACTGATGGCGCTTGAGCGTCTTGACGAAAAAGAAGCGCAGCGCAGCGACCCGGTTGACCACCGTGCCGGGCGTCAGCTTGCACTCAGTCAATAGATAGGCTTGATAGGTTCGAAGTTCATTGGGGCCGAGCTTGTCGGGAGACTTGCCAAAATGCTTGGCGAAGTCGCTTACCACCCGCAGGTAATTGCGCGTGGTGATGACAGAGTAGTTGCGACGCTGGAGTTCCTCCAGCATCATCTTGCGTAAACGGGTCACAGGAATCTCCTTTCCCTATGACCCACACTACGTCAGCAGTTCCTGAGCTCTCTCGGTCGATCCACGCGGTAGCGTCCGCCGCGCCAGCGGCTTAGTCGTGTGCTGGGCATGCTCAGTAACTTGGAGGTGAAAGTCCTCTGGCCGACCTGATGGAGGTGAAGGCCTAGTGATGATGCAAGGGCTACCGCCGCGAGGCGAGGTCCGAAGGAAGCATGGAACAAACGTGCGAGTCGATGGACAAAAACCGAATAGAAGGCGCCCGTACCGGACGAGTGGGCAACTTACCGCGAAGTCCATAATCCATCAAGGTGCGAAGCGTAGATTTGGCGATTGTGCACGGAAAGTGACTGAGCTTACCCCAGGAGATCTGTTCCGTGTCGCTTCGGCGACTGAGGTGGCCGTAAGGCGACCTGACCGCGGAGCAGAAGTCAGCATCGGGCATAGTACCCGGCAACGGAGAAGGCCCGAACGAGAAGGAGCGGCGAGTAGGCCATGAGTCTCAAAGACGATAAGCAGCAGAACATCCAGATGGAACTGGACTTCTCTTCTGCGCTGACGGGTGAAGCCCGAGGTGCCGCAGGAGAAGAGACTGAATCGTTGATGGCGACGAGTGGACCCGAAAGCCCAGCTAGAACCAACCGATTGATGGAGGAAATATGTGAGCGAGGAAACCTGAAGCAAGCACTGCGGCAGGTGAAGGGTAATAAAGGTAGCGCGGGAGTGGACGGGATCACCGTGAACCAACTCACCGACTATCTGAAACAGCATTGGCCAGTAATCCGAGAACAACTGCTGAGTGGAACCTACGAACCGAAGCCGGTGAGGCGGGTGGAGATCCCCAAACCGGACGGCGGGGTGCGAAAGCTTGGCATCCCGACGGTGCTGGATCGATTGATCCAGCAGGCGGTGATGCAGGTGCTGCAGCGGCAGTGGGACTCGACGTTCTCCGACCACAGCTATGGTTTTCGACCCGGACGGTCTGCACATCAAGCGGTAGCTCAAGCGCAACAGTACATCGCCGCAGGCTACGGCTGGGTGATTGATCTCGACCTCGAAAAGTTTTTCGACCGAGTCAATCACGACAAACTGATGGCGCAGATCGCCAAACGAGTCGAAGACAAGCGGCTGCTGAAGCTCATTCGGGCATTTTTGAATGCCGGGGTGATGGAGAACGGACTGGTCAGCCCCAGCGTGGAAGGCACTCCGCAAGGAGGCCCACTTTCGCCACTGCTGTCCAATCTCGTGCTCGACGAACTCGACCGAGAGCTAGAGCGACGCGGACACCGCTACCTTCGCTACGCGGATGATTGCAACATCTACGTGCGCAGCCAACGGGCCGGTCAACGAGTGATGGAGAGCATCACGCGCTTCATCACGCACCAACTCAAGCTCAAAGTAAACGAAACGAAGAGTGCGGTGGCGCGACCGCAGGAACGGAAGTTCCTCGGGTTTAGCTTTAGCGCCGGTCCAGAAGTTAAGCGCACTATCGCGCCGAAAGCTCTGGAACGGTTTAAGCACCGAATCCGGGAAGTCACACGCCGGGCAAAAGGCGTCAGCATGGAGACGACGATAGCGGAACTAGCTCCGTATCTGCGGGGTTGGAGCAGCTATTTTGGCTTCTGCGAAACGCCCGATGAGCTGCTGTACCTGACCCGCTGGGTCCGATTGCGACTGCGGGCAGCGATGTGGCGGCAATGGAAAACACCACGCCGTCGCCGCGCCGCTCTGTTGTCGCTGGGGGTTCGTCCACGACTCGCCAATAACACGGCTGGCAGTGGACGTGGCCCTTGGTACCTGGCTCGGGCCAAGGCCCTCTCTGTTGGGCTTTCCAATGCTTACTTCAAATCGCTTGGACTTCCGACGTTGATCGATGGCTGTTAGCGCAACCAACTCGAACCGCCGTGTACGGACCCGTACGCACGGTGGTGTGGCAGGGGTCGGCGGGTGACCGCCGCCCCTATGCCGATCTGGTCGGCAATCCGGAAGCTACGCGGTTGTTGACGATAAATCGCGATTACACTCAGAATCCGGCTTCTGAGTTCCGCTTTATTCCTGCAACGGGACAGGAGCGTCAGTTCCGAATGTGAACAGTCCGAAGGTCAGCGGTTTAGGTTGATTCCCCTCCATTTCTTCAATCATCGCTCTCATGTGGTCACGATAGGTCCGATCGCCTTTTGCGAAGATCAGCAAAGCTACTGTCGAGGGCCACTTCTCAAACGCGAGAAGTGGCGCACCCCTGCTCTTCAAATTTGATTCGGAATCTGACCTAGGCGCTGCTTCACCGCGGGCCACTCCGCGGCCATGATCGAATAGCGCGCCGAGTCGCGCGCGATGTAGTCGGCGGCCATGCGGTGGGCCCGGAGAATTCCTTCAAATTTTCCGCCGATGCGTTCGATGGCAGCACGGGACCGCTGATTGCGCACGTCGGTATGTAAACAGACTCGGAGCACCTGCCACGCTTCGAAAGCATGCGTCAGCATGAGTAACTTCGCCTCCGTATTCGCTGGCGTGCGGATGGCCGAGCGGGTCAGCCAGGTGTAGCCGATCTCGCAGACGTCGGGGAACAGGTTGCCGTGCCGCGCGTGGCCGGGCGGCCACGACCATCGCTCCAGATTAAAGAAGCGAGTTGACCCGATGACGGTGCCGTCACTCACTCGGATCGTCGCGAACGACTCGGCGGTGCCTGCATCTCGCCAGGCGAGGGCAGTGTCTACGTAGGTGGTGGCCTCGGCTGTGCCTTGTGGGACGGGACTCCACTGGTAGAGGGAGGGATCGACTGCCGAAGCGGCTGCCAGGCCGTCAACGTGGCGGTGGTCGAGGGGTTCGAGACGAATGTGCTTGCCGGTCAGCACAACGCTTTCTGTTTTCATGGCTGCAACTGCGCGATGAGGCGATTGTATGGGAGCGATGGAGTTTCAGTAAAAGCAGGAATGACACGAGCAGGATGACCACGCTGGTGCGAAGAATTGGGGGCGAGCGCCGCTCGCCCCCTTATTACATTAAGCTGCGGATTCCTTGGATCTGCGAGAACGCACCGAGGCAGCTGCGTGGATAGTAGGCGTTCCGGTTAGTGCAGCCAACAGCTGGGTTCCGTCAGGACTGCCCAGTCCAGTGCAAGCATCCCAGCCAACAGCTGCGCTGAAGGCGCCGTTGTTGCCTTCGGTCACGTCGTGGAATCCGGAGGCTTCAACGGCTTGGGCATAGATTAGCGGGTTCAGGAAGCCGAGCGTTTTTCGGGTTTGCCCACTGACTCTCTGCCCATTAATGCGCGCCACCAGCCCCGCCCACAAAGGAGCTACAGCGCTGGTGCCGCCGATGACGGCATTCTCACCATCAACCAGAATGTTGTAGCCGGTGTTGGGGTCGGCATCGCCGGCGATGTCGGGTACGCCTCGCCCGCCACCCTGAATTGATGGCGCCGGAACATCGAAGCCATCCTGCCAGGTTGGAAGCGGGAAAAAATCGCTGACTCCGCCGCCCGTTGCTCCTCCATTCGGTTGATCGTTCCAGACGGTTTCGTTGACGATTTGTTCGTTCGAAGCTTGTAGCGTGGTGCCGCCACAGCCGAGTGCGAACGAACTGGACGCCGGAAAATCAACGTGGTTGTTGCCGTCATTGACTCCGTCGGAAGAACCGTTGTCGCCCGAGGCAACGCAGACGGTTACACCCATGGCGCCTGCCGCCTGGAAGGCCTCGTCGAAGTTGGTGAAGGCCTGAGTTGTCCAATCCGACTCGGGACCACCCCAGCTTATGGAGATGACCGAGGGCTGATTGGCGCTGTCATGTACCGCGGTCGTGATGGCATCCAGAAAGCCGCGGTCGGTGTTCGGGGCGAAATAGACGACGATCTTCGCAGCCGGGGCAATCGCGCCCGCGACTTCGATGTCGAGCATCACTTCGCCGTCGGGGCCGTTCGGATCGCCGGGGCTATTTGTGCCTCCGTCGACAGATACGGAGATGACTTGCGGCTGCTTGAGATTGAGTGAGGTGAAATAAGTCTTCAGGTCGTCAAGCTGAAAGCCGCCGCCTAATTCAATGAGACCGATACACTGGCCGGCTCCGTCGCCTGCCGGGTAGTCGTAGATCTGGGCGACTTGATTCGGATCGTGGGAAGCGGTGGCGTTGTGAGCCTTAATTCCGGGCGTCTGCGGCAGACGTCTGAAATGCGGTTCTGCCTGCGGCCGGTTGTCGAGTCCAAACACTCCGGTGATGATGTCCGCATACTCAGTGGGCACGCTGATGGCGCCGACGCGGCCGCGGAAATTTCCCTTGGGATGGCTGTACTCCTTGAGTTCGACGTTGAAGGCTTTTTGGAGGCTGGCCACCGTTCCCGACAGCACGATGGTCCGGCGGGCGAGTTCGGTGCCAGTTTCTTGCACCTTGAGGCCGAACTCCTGGGCGAATTTCTTGATCTGGTTGAGATCGGCTGGATCGGCGCCGTGGGTATTTTCGAACTCTGCGCGCGACATCTGGTTGAAACCTGGCTTTTCGAGGGCGCTCCTTAACTCTTTGTGCTTGGCCTCTGATTTTGGGCGGAGTCGGATGGAGACTTCGATGGTTTGGTCCGGATGCGAATTGTGAATCAGGCGGGCACCACGGACGGGCTGACGTTCACTGCCTGAAATTACGGTTAGTTTTCGAGCGGATGTCACAGTTGCTCCTTCGTTTCGGGGGAACAGAGCGGCCGGGAACTAATCGCGACTGGGGGTCGCACAGGTAGGGAAGTCCAGAGTCGTCCCGCCGTTCAGATGGGTCCCGAAACAGGTTGAGAATATCAAGGACAGAACAACGATCTCAACAGAATCGGACAAGAAACATGAATAACATGGGCAATGCCTTCCCAATTTGGAACGTACTGCCCCGCCGCGTCTCGAGCAATATGTCGCTTATTCTCTCTAAGTTGTTAAGGTGCAACTGTGGAGCTGAGCTTGATCACAGCACCACATCCGTCGCCTTGCTCCTGACAGTCGCGCAGGTTTCCACCCTGGTTGGTCGTCAGATAAATGTCGCCGGCGGCGTCGAGGATGACGCCTCCCAAAGGATCAGAGCCAACCCGTTTTCCAGAAACTGGGAAGCTGAAGAGCAGGTTCTCGGTCCATCCGTTAGCGCCCGGGACGAGTTGGAATAAACTTCCCCAATCATTTGCCCCGCCTTCGTACGTGGCGCCGTAAACGTTGCCGGCATTGTCAAGAGCGAGATTCCCCGAAGGTTGCAGGCCGTCGTAGATACCGTTGAAACTGTAAACCGTTTGAAACTTCCAGTGCCCCGACACCTGAGTGAAAGAGAAGACGATCCCTCGGTTGTCCGCGCCTCCGTAGAGGGTTGTGCCGTAGAGGACGCCGCTGCTGCTCAAGGTCAAGCCTCCCCTTACAAGCGCCCCATCAACGCCGTTGAAGTCAATCAGGTTCTTGAAGCCCCAGTGTTTCTTCCCCGAGGCGGGAGGAATCAGTTCGAAAACACTGCCGCAGCCGAGGCCGCCGCACTGGCTATTGTTGCCGCCCTCATACGTGGTGCCGTAGAGATTTCCCGATGCATCCATGACCAGGCCGGCGCGCGGTTCCGCACCTTGGCCGAATGCGTCGATAAGCCGGTGCAGAACTTTTTCGTTCCAGGAGCCATCTCCAGTCGGCGATAACTCATAGATCGTGCCGCAACCGGCCAGGCATCCGATATGGGAGTGGCCGCCGATCGAAGTGGTGCCGTACAGATTTCCCGCTGCGTCGAAAACCACGTTGCCGAAGGGTATGGCACCGTCGCTACCACCTTGAAAACTGTACAAAACCTTCTCGTTCCATTGCTCGCCGTGAGTGTGCGCGGGCGGACTGAGTTCGAATACGACCCCGAATCCGTTTGCTCCGCCAGACGAGGCCGTCGCATAGGCGTTGCCGGGCGTCGAATACCAGGCTCCCCAGCGGATTCCCGCCGTCCGCCGCGCCGGCAAACGTGTAGAGCAGGGAAAACCGCCATTTGCCTTCCGCATTTGGAGAAAGCTCGAACACCGTGCCCCAACCGTAGGCGCCGCCGATCTGGGTTGTCCCATAGAAATTTCCCGCTGCGTCAGCGACCAGATTGGAATCGAGGAACGCTCCGTCCTTCCCTCCAGTGAACGCGTGCATAACGGTCACGTCAACGGCTGCATACACGGGTGAAGCGAGCGTCAGGAGCAGCGCGGTCGCAATCGTTATTACTATTGCCGCGTGTGCCGCCGTCCATTGACCACCTCCCATGCTCAAATATCCAACCTGACGGATATTCTCTGTGCCGGCGAACTTCATATAACTCATATCTCCTCAATTGAATGGCATTCACCGCAGTGGCTTTGGCCGCCTTCCAACGCCCCAAACATGGCGTCCAGCGTACCATGTGGGGCTTGGTGTAAATCAAGATAACAGGAATCATCCGCGAATATTTCCACCGCTCGTAAATGATTTGTCAACAATTTCGGAATTCTGCGGTGCGCTACTTTACTTTCCCCGGAGTCGCCGCGAGATGCAGCGCTACCGAGAATCCACGCGGTTTGTCAGTTTGTTAGGACTCGTTCTGTCTAGCGTTTGGTCGGAGGAGGAAATAGAGGAGGGTCAGGACGATCAGAAAAATCAACCCAACGATCAGGTTGACGCGCGAATCCCACCAGGTCTTGAGAACCGATGCCAGGACTACCGCTAAGCCGATAATCGAGCCCCATTTGCCCAGCGGCGAGCGCGCGGGAATTTCGGCAGCATCTGCCGCAGTGAGCCTGCGGCGGAAATTGATGTGGGCGGCGAGCGAGACGATCCAGGAGAGCATCATGCCGAAGAATGCGCCGCGGAGAATGTATTCGAAGGCTCTGGCGGGGGCCCATCGTTCGAGCACCAGTGCAACGACGATGCCGTAGGAAGAAACCAGCAGGGCCAGGTTTGGCGTGCCTTTCGCGCTGAGGCGGCCGAGCGCGCGTGGAGCCCATCCGGTGCGGGCTAGCGAAAAGAGCATTCGAGAAGAGATGTAGAGGGCGGCGTTAGCTCCGGAGAGAGCGGCGGTCAGGACCACAAAGTTCATGAAGTGAGCAGCGCCGGGGATATTGACGGAGCGGAAGACGGTGACGAACGGGCTTTCGGTGACGCCGGCGCGGTTCCAGGGCATGACACCGACGAGGATGATGATGGCTCCTAAATAAAGGAAGGTGAGCGTGAGGAAGGTCATGCGGACGGCGCTGGCGACGGCCTTGGCGGAACTGGATTCTCCGGAGGCTACGGCTACGAATTCCACGCCACCAAAGGTGTAGATGGCGAAGGTGATGGCGAGGAGCGGGGCGGCTGCTCCGAGAGGGAAGAATCCGCCGTGGGTGGTGTATTGGGGCGCGGCTCGTCCGGTGAGGAGCAGCGCGGCGCCGAGCGCGATGAAGGCGGCGATGACCGCGACCTTGATCATGGCGAACCAGAATTCGAGACGTCCGAAGCTATGCACGGCGAGGAAGTTGATGGCGAGAAGCAACACGGAAAAGGCGAAGACCCAGACCATGGCGGGCACGCCTGGAAACCAGAGCCGCATGTAGGTGGCGGAGGCGACCATCTCGGCTCCGATGGAGACGGCGATGGAGAGCCAGTACCCGGCGCGGGAAATGAATCCGGCCCATTGGTTGAGGTAGAGGTCTCCGTAAACGCCGAAGGAACCGGCAGCGGGATGAGTGCTGGCGAGTTCGCCTAAGGCCAAGGCGACCGTCCAACTGATGAAGGCTGCGAGAACGAAGCTGAGGATGACGGCGGGGCCGGCGAGTTCGATGGCGGCGGCGGTGCCGAGCAGAAGTCCGGTGCCGATGGAGCCGCCGACAGCAACCATGGTCATCTGTCCGGCGGTCAGTTGGCGGCGCAGGCCGGATTCGGGGTTGCCTGATTTTAGGTTTGAGCGGAGATTGCTCATTAGGGCTCGTACTCGTATATCAGAAGCTGCGACGTGGAGTCTGCTCCTCGTTGCACGTTTGCTATCCCGGTCTCGGGTGAACGATTCGACGCATTTTAGTGGTCTCTAACCCTTATGTTGCGTATACGAAACGATTTCGTGTATAAAAGCATCATGTCGCTTCACAACCGCATCGCAGTCCTTCGGGCGGAAAAAAAATTATCTCGGGCGACCCTGGCAACGTCCGTCGGTGTGAATCCGCAGACGATCGGGTTCCTGGAGCGTGGGGACTACACCCCGTCGCTGGAATTGGCCTTCAAGATCGCCGAACACTTTGGATTGCCGGTGGAGGCTGTGTTCTCGCCTCGGCCGTTTCGAACATTGAGCGAGCAGGTGTACGAAGTGCACAAGAGGGAGGCCTGAGATGGCGGCAAACAAAGACATGGCGGTACAAAAAGAAAAAGAGCGGAGTTGGTTCTGGAGGAAAATCGGGTTTTGGTTCGTGCCCGTGAAGGCGGGGAAACTGGGACCGGAGGAGTGGGCGAAGGTCAGCAAAATCTCGCCGACCGGAAAACGGCGGACGCGGCGGCTGTTGTTTGCGTTGTTGTGGGTGCCGGTGCTGGCGTTTGAGATTGCGGTGAGCCTGCGGATGGTGCGTCTTGATCCCTGGGCTGGATTGATAAGCACTGCGTGGCTGACGGTGTTGCTGGGGCTTTGGGTTCGGTCGCTCCGGATCGGGTTCGCACAGGTGTCGCTGAAGGACCGGGCGGTGATGGAGTATGGCGCGGAGTTCGATGCGCTAAAGGAGATGCAGCGCGGCGAAATTTTTCAGCGGGCAGTGCGCGATGGACTCTTTGGCCGGGTGAAGGTGGATGAGCACGAGGCCGAGCTGCGGTTGCGGGCGCAGGGGGCCGCGTACCGGTTGCTGGGACCCGCGCTGGCGGTGTTTGCGGCGGGGTATTGGGCAGTGTGCCTATTTGGTCCATTTGAGGCGACGCGGAGTGCATTGGCGGTGACCGCAGTGGTGGTGACTTGGCTGTCGGCGCTGGTGCTGGCGGCGCCGACCATGATCCGGATGTGGACACAGCCTGACGAGCCGGGGGAGAACGCAGCGGTAGCGGAGTGAACGCTTGTCAGATTCTTCTCCATCCCCTGTTTCTCATCACACCTTCTGCCGCCACAAACTAGACGATCGTTATGGGAAGTGTATCGGTGAAATTCAAGTCGGGCAAAGCGGCGCCCGGGCGGGCGACGACAACGCGGGCGACGACAACGCGGGCGCGACCGGCGCGCTTGGCGTCGTAGAGTGCGTCGTCGGCGAACTTGAGGAGGAGATCGACCCGATCGGTGGTTTCGTCGAAAGCAGCCACACCGATGGAGACGGTCAGGGCAACGTTGGCCTGACCTTCGTTCTTGGGGCGAAACTCCCGGATGCGCATGCTGATTTCCTCCGCGCGCACGGTTGCGTGGAGCAGAGAGCACTCGGGGAGGATGAGGGCGAACTCTTCGCCACCGTAGCGGCAGGCAATATCCTCGGCGCGCACCGAGCGCAGAAGCATCTCGCCGAAAGCGGCCAGGGCGTGGTCGCCGGCGGCGTGTCCGAAGTTGTCGTTATAGCGTTTGAAGTGGTCGAGATCGAGCATCATGACGGCCAGGGACCGGTGTTTTCGGCGAGCGGAGTGGAGTTCGCGATCGAGGAACTCCTGCATGTAGCGGCGGTTGTAAAGCCCGGTGAGCGGGTCTCGGACAGCCTGCAAGCGGAGCGATTCACGGAGGCCAAGGTTGGCAATGGCGAGAGCGATGTGTTCGGCGACCGTGGCGGCGAGGTGACGACGACGATTGAATGCGCCGGAGTCAGCCTCCGGGTCGGGAAAGGGATTCGGGGGACCGTCGTCCTGGACGGACAGCGTTCCGATGGCATCGCCGTTGGCGATGAGAGGAACGCAGACTGAGGGACCGTCCCCGAGAAGGTGCGAACAGCGCGGGTCCGTACCTTTGCCGGAATCGGCATGGGTGCGTCCGCGGCGCATGGCCCAACATTGATCGGGCAAGAAGACCTGGCCCGCCGTAGAGATTCCCCACTTGGCCACGGACTCGACGCGGTTCTTAGAGACGCTAAGCAGCGAGATACAGCCCGAGGCGCCCGGAAAGAGGCGGCGCAAGCGCTCCGGGACAAGCCGAAAAACTTCCTCCTGAGAGGTGCAAGCATGGAGCAAGCTTCCGAGTTCGCTGATCTGGATGAGTTCGGCAGTCTGGCTTCGGGCATCGGCGAGCAGGCGGCCGACTTCGAGGTGGGAATCGGTTAGTTGCAGTTGCGCGGCCTTGCGCTGCGCGATTTCCTGTTGCTGGTGGAACTGGGTGAGGGCCAGGCGGAAGGAGAAGGCGAGGAGCGACGCAGCGATCGCCGCGTTCGTCAGAATTTCTCCGTACGCCTGTTTCCACCGGTCCATCAGCAGGGCGACGCAGGAGAGCATGGCCACCAGAACCAGATTAGTGCCGAGAAAACTGAGAAAGTTGGTGGGCTCTGGTGCAGATTCGAACTGGGGCTCGGGCGAGGGTGCCCAAGTGAGGGCAAAGAGGCCAGCGGCAACTTGAGGAATGGTCCAACCCAGGGTGAACCATGCGGCGGCGTTCCAATAGCGGTGTAAGTCGATCCAGTCACCGACGAAGGTTGCGATGGCGCAGACCAAGAGGAAGAGGGCCAGCCGGAGCAACAGACTGCGAGTGCTGCGGAGTCGGACGAATTGCAAACGCGCCATGGCCGCGATCAGCAGGAGCAGGCTTTGCGCGTTGCTGATACTGATGTTGTGCAGAAGCGCCTGGTCCGGCATCATCCGTTGCGCTGGAAGAAAGAAGAACGTCGAGTAGATGAGGGCAACGACAATCGCAACCTGGAAGAGGTCGAGAAAGATCTCAAACTTGACCCGGGCGCGCCGGTAGGTATCGGGGAGGAAGAGAATCATCAGGACGGGAGCGCCATAAAGGCAGTACAGCAGGCGCCAGGTCGAATCCGACAAAGTGCTTTGGCCAAACAGTGCGTCATAGGTCTGGAACGCTGTCGGGACCAGCAAGACCACCAGCACGGCTGCGAACAGAAACCAGAACAAGGAACTGATACCTTGCGCGCGACGGAACGCGCGCCAGGCGCATGCCAGGGCAAGAAGGCTGCTGCCGATAAGGATAGACAGGTCTACGCCGAGGCCCGCCCGCCCGGTTCCGAGTATGAAGAAGCCGACCGCCTGGGCGCCAATAAGGACAGCGAAGATAAGGCTCAGGAACCAAGCCTTGTGGAGGTTCGCGAATTCGCGCAGACGGGAATTGTGGAGCGGATCGGAATTGACTGCGGTAGCCATTTAGTTGCGGAGCGACACTTTGGCCCTTAATAGATGAAATCGGCAAGGTTGGGGGAAACTCCAGTCGGGTTCGCATTTCCAGATGTCCAGAAGGGCGTTTAATTCCCACAGAGACACGCCAAGCCCGTGGAGGGAACAGATCGCGTGACTTTCGTAATAGCAGGGCGGGGGAAGCGCGTTGCTGGGGCCGGGGGCGAATCCTAGAATCAAGGCGGAACCCTCTGTCCAAAGTCCAGGTTCCAGAGTCCGAAGACCGAAGCCCAAAGACCGCCCATGCCGGAAGCTCCTAATCGTGCCGAAGTCGCCCGCCGCGTAGAAAAAGCGGAGAAGCTTCTACAGAAGGGCAAAACGGCCGACGCGCTGGCGGAATACCTGCAAATCCTCGAAAGCGACCTGCAGAACGACAATGTGCGGCAGATGGCAGCGGAACTCTGTCTCTCTCTGAACAAGGGAGCGCAAGCGGTGAAACTGCTGGGCGAGTTGTTCGAGCGCCAGGTAGGAGCGATGGATGCGACGCGAGCCAGCCTGACCTACAAAAAGCTGGCACGCTACACCAACCCGACCTGGGAGCAGAAAGTACGCTTCGGGCAATTGCTGGAGCAATCCAACAAAAAGCTGGCGATCGGGACCTATGAAAATGCTCTGGAAGACTTGCAGCGCCAGGGAAAGAAAGAAGAGGGATTGCTGGTTTTGCGGCGGATCGTGAGTCTCGATCCTTCGCAGCAGAACCATTTACGGGTAGCGGAGTTGTCGGCGGAACTGGGCGAGCACGTGATGGCGTCGCAGTCCTTCCTGCAATTGGCGGAACTGGTAGAAACTTCTGGTGGAAAAGCCAGTCCCTGGTTCGAGCGCGCCTACACCGAGAATCCGGCCGATGCGAAGATCGCGTTGGCCTACGGCAAGAGCCTGTTGTCGCAGGGCGAAGCGGGCGCGGCGATTTTCATCTTCGAGCCGCTGGTGCAATCCGGAGACGCGTCGGTTGAGTTGCGCGACCTATATGCGCAGGCGCTGATCTCTGCGGACCGGTGTCTGGAGAGCGAGCCGCTGGTCTGGCAGATGTTCGAGCAGAACCCGGCGCGTATGCACCAGGTGGTGGGCCTGATCGGCAAGATGATCGACTCCGAGCTGGGTGTGGAGGCGGTGGCGCTGGCGCGCAAGCTGGAAGCTTTCCAGCGGCGGCGCGGGGAACGGCGATCGTTCATAACCACCATGCAGGAGCTGTTGGCATCGCATCGTCCTTCGGCGGAGATGCTGGAATTTCTGGCAGAGCTGTTCAACGCGTCGAACCGTGAAACCGACTATGCGCAGGCGTTAGTGAAACTGTTTGATCTGTATTGCACGAAGCACGATTACCAGCGAGCGGGCGAGTGCCTGGATCGGGCGGCGGAAGTGGATCCCTACGAGCCCGGCCATCAGAAGCGGCTGGAGGCGCTGCGAGGCAAGATCGACGATCAGCGCTTCAACGTAATCGCATCGCGGTTCACGACGGTTAAGAAAGAAGAGCAGACAGTCAAGGCCCCCGAACCGACTTTGGGAGCGGCCGCGCTGCAAGACCTGATGCTGCAAGCCGAGATTCTGGTGCAATACGGGATGCGCTCGAAGGCCATCGAGCGTTTGCAGCGCATTCAGGAACTGTTTCCGCGTGAGGAAGAGCGCAACCAGGACTTGCAGAAGTTGTACATTGCGGCCGGGATCCAGCCGCAGTATGCGAACTCAGCGGCATCGGCGGCACCGGTCGCGACGAGTGTTGATCAGCCGGCAGCGGCCGCGCCATCGGCGGCAGCATCTGCAGCGGCGACGGCGGCGAGCGAGGCGGCTGACGTCAGCAGTCTGGCGAGAGTGGCTGAAATTACGCGCAAACTTTACCACCAGGGAAATGCCGAAGGAGTTTTGAAAACGGCGGCCAACGAAATCGGAGCCAACTGGCGGACGGCGCGCTGCATTGCTGCCTTGCGCAAACCGGGTCTGCCGCCCTCGAGCGTGCAGGAATATCACATGGAGGGGCTGATTCCCGGCGAGTTCCGCAGCGCTGGTCAGCCTGGCGGAAGCGCTGCAAGACCTGGCGGTGGCGCGCGGCACGGTCACCATCGCCGACGCCAAGAATGCTCCTGAGTTGATAGGGATACGTCCTGCCATCGAAGAGTTGCAGATCGAATCGCTGCTGGCTCTGCCCTTGACCGAAGGCAATGACAGTAATAAAGATCAGATCGGGGTGCTGATCCTGACGCAGAACGCACCGCGAACGTGGCAAGCCACCGAAGTGCTGGTGATCCGGACCTTGAGCGACCAGGTTTTGATCGCGCTCAACAACGCCGGACTGCGGCGACTGGTGAAAAATCTTTCCGTAACCGACGAGAAGTCCGGACTGCTGAAGCGCGCTTCATATCTCGATCTTCTGCAGGCGGAAACCCGGCGCGGGTTGCAGCAAGGGACGGCCGTCACAGTATTGCTGATGCAGTTTGGACGGCGCAGCGCGATGATCAAGGAATATGGCGAGCAAGCGGTGACGGCAGTGATGGAGCAGATCGGACAGCTGTTTTCGGCGAACATCCGGTCAAACGATCTTGCCTTCCGCTATGAAGCGACCACGGTTGCGCTGTTGCTCGGCGACACCGGCGAAAAAGAAGCGGTGCTGGCGGTGAATAAATTGCGGCGCCTGCTCTCGGAAGTGCGATTCCCAGGCAAAGATAAGGAAGTCGAATTCAACGCCGGTCTGGCGCAGGCGGTGATGAAGCAACATTTCGATCCGGTGGATATAGTCACCGAAGTTGCCAACCGCGCCGATCACGCGCTGGAACAGGCAGTCGCGCAGGGCGCGGGCAAGATCGTGAGTCAGGCGCCGCAGTTCGCGGCCGCGTCGGCAGTGGCGTAGAGTCCAAGACTCTTAACCGCAGAGGACGCCGAGCGCGCCGAGAAAATCTTGGCGTGATTCTTCCCGATTGGCGCACCATCAAACTGGTTGGCGATCAGCGAATGGCGAACGACCAACGACTAACGACCAACGACTGTCCCTCCTGTTAAACTCACAAGTTGGCCTCAAGCCGGCACACTCTTCTGTTTGATCGGGACTCATGCTGAAACCTGGAGACATTGCCATTGTCAGCGGGGCGCGCACGCCCTTTGGACGCTATTGCGGAAAAATTAAAGACTACACCGCGCAGGAACTGGGCGCGGTGGCGGCGAAGGCCGCGATCGAACGGGCGGGGATCGATGCGAAGGAGTTCGATCACGTCGTGTTCGGAAACGCACAGCAAACTTCGGGCGATGCGCTCTATGGAGCGCGGCACGTCGGGTTGCGCGCGGGCTTGCCGATCGAAGCTCCGGCGCTGACCGTGAATCGACTCTGCGGCTCGGGGATGCAGGCGATCGTCAGCGCGGCGCAGATGATTCAAACCGACGAAGCGAAGATGGTGCTGGCTGGCGGGATGGAATCGATGTCGCAAGCTCCATTTTCGATTCGCGGACGCGATGGATTTACGCTCGCTCCCGGCGGAAAGCTCGAAGATTCGCTGATGGTGGCGCTGCTCGATTCTTATTGCGGACTGTATATGGCGAATACGGCCGAGCTTTATGGCGAGCAGCAGGGAATCACAAGGCAGGCGCAGGACGAGTTCGCGCTGCGCTCGCAGCATAAAGCCGATGAGGCTTATAAAGCGGGGCGCATTCAGGAAGAGCTGACGCCGGTTCCGCTGCGGAAATCGAAAGGCGAAACTCCGGGCGAGGCCACGGGAGAGATGCTGACAGAGGACGATCATCGGCGTCCTCAGACTACGCTGGAGGGTCTGGCTAAGCTGCGGGCGGCGTTTGGGAAGAATGGGACGGTGACGGCGGGGAATGCCAGCGGCATTGTCGACGGCGCGGCGGCGGTGGTGGTGATGTCGCTGGAGCAGGCGCAGAAGAGAAATCTCAGTCCGCTGGGACGCATTGTGAATTGGGGGATTGCGGGTGTCGATCCGAAGATTATGGGGCAGCGGTCCGGTTCCGGCGACGAAGATTGCGTTGCAGCGCGCGGGGCTGACTTTGGATTACATCGACTTGATCGAAGTGAATGAGGCGTTCGCGGCGCAGTATCTGGCGGTAGAAAAAGAGTTGGAACTCGATCGCGAGAAGGTAAACGTGAACGGCGGAGCGATTGCGCTGGGCCATCCGCTGGGAGCGACTGGGACGCGGCTTGTGATCACTCTGCTGTACGAATTGCGGCGGCGGAAGAAGAAGTACGGGCTGGCCACGGCTTGCATTGGCGGCGGCCAGGGGATTGCTATGGTGGTGGAGAGCTTTCAGTGAACGGGAGAACGCGATTAGGCTCTCGCTAAGCCATTGCGCCTCCGTTAAAGAAAATGATGATTACTAAAACAACCAGGATATAGATTCCCCCGCCAAGCAGGAGAGCGTACGACGACGGGCGGCGATGGGCAAGAATTGCAGCGGACGCGACAAGCCCTGGCAACAGGACGAAGAAGTCGTAGATGGGCCAGAAAGAACTGGCGGGGGAATTGAAGAACGGGTCGGGCAGGTATTTTACTAAGGGCCGCCAATGCAACCACATGACCTTTAACTGTGGAAGCAGCAACGTGGCCAGGATCAAAACAACCCAATGCTGCCATGGGATTCGGTTCTTTCGCGCCTCAACAGCTGTGATCGGCCAAGCAATGATCACCGAGACAATCAGAATGTTAGGCGTTAGAAAGAGCAAAAACTTCGGCGATTCCGACGATTCGCCTCCCACGGCCGCGATACTATCACAGTAGGAAAAATGCGTATGGAAATCAAGAAAGTCGGCGTTCTAGGTTGTAGTGTTAGTCGGTTCCGGCATAGCTCGGGACTGCTCTTGCCAGAGCGAAAAAACCGCGCTAGGGTTAAAGGCATATGAACGATTTGCGAAGCCAGATCAATAGCCTGTCCGCGGCGGAGAAGGCGGAACTGCTGGATACGGTCTGGGAGAGCCTGGAAGCGGACGCAGTTTCGCTGACGGACGCGCAGCGCACGGAGCTTGATTACCGCATCACCCGGCATGAGCAAAACCCTTCCGATGTCATCCCGTGGGAGCAAGTCAGGGCGGGCCTGTTTAAGAAACCGTGAGACTCCCGGTCGTCTGGATACCAGAGGCAAATGAGGATCTGCTAGAAGCGCGGGCATGGTATGACAACCTCCGCCCGCAGCTTGGGGAGCGTTTCGCGTTGGCGATCGAGGCCACGGTTGAGGCAATCGCGGAACATCCATCGCAATTCCCGGCCGTCCATCGGGATCGTCGCCGTGCGGGAGTGCGGCGCTTTCCCTACGGAATATTCTTCGAGATTCAGGAGCATCGGATCGTGGTCATCGCCTGCTTTCACGGCAGGCGCAATCCGAGGCGCTGGCAGTTGCGGTAACCTATGTGGGCTGATAGCGCGGGCAGAATGATAGGTTCTTCGCTTCGCTCAGAATGACATTTCTTAGATAAATCAGCGTGAAGGATGCAATTATGGAAATCAAGAAAGTAGCCGTCCTAGGTTGTGGCCTGATGGGTTCTGGCATAGCGCAAATCTGCGCCACCGCTGGGTTTGACGTCACCGTGCTCGAAGTCGAGCAGAAGTATCTCGACAAAGGCTTTGCCGGGATTGAGAAGTCGCTGGCGAAGTTTGCCGAGCGGGCGGTGGAGAAGGGTGGGATTACTCCGCAGCAGAAGGACGAGATTCGGGCTCGGCTTCAAGGGCACGACTAACAAGGCGGATCTCGCGGATTGCGACATTGTTATTGAGGCCATCATCGAGAACGTTGAGGAGAAGAAGAAGATGTACGCGTCCATTGATTCGATAGTCAAAAAGGAGGCGATCTTTGCTTCGAATACTTCTTCCATCTCGGTGACTGAGCTGTTGACGGCGGTGAAGCGTCCGGAAAGATTTATCGGGCTTCACTTTTTTAATCCCGTGCCGCTGATGAAGCTGGTCGAAGTGGTGAAGACGATTGCTACTTCTCCTGACGTGTACGACGCGGCCTACGAGTTCGCGAAAAAGCTGGGGAAGGTTCCGGTGCGGACTTCGGACAAGACGGGATTCATCGTCAACCGGCTGCTGGTGCCTTATTTGCTGGACGCGATCCGGGCTTATGAAGAGGGCGTGGGATCGATCGAGGATATTGATAATGCTATGAAGCTGGGGTGCGGGTATCCGATGGGGCCGTTTACTTTGCTGGATTTTGTCGGGCTCGATACGACTTACTACATTACTCATGTGATGTATGACGAGTTTAAGGAGCGGCGGTTTGCTTCGCCTCCGCTGCTGAAGCGGCTGGTGATGGCGGGGTGGTATGGGCGGAAGTCGGGGCGCGGGTTCTACGATTACTCGAATCCGGAGAAGCCGGTGGCGGGGAAGTTCTGAACCTACCACGGAGGCACAGAGACACGGAGAAAAGCTAAAAGAAAAGATCTCGGGTTTCTCCATGACTCTGTGCCTCCGTGGTGGGTTTTGATCTTTGTTTGTTGGCGGAGGAATCGCGAACTTATGACCCTCGAAAACATACTCCTCGAAAAGAAAAACGCCATCGCCTACGTCACCGTCAACCGTCCAAAGGTGCTGAACGCCCTCAACACGGCGACGATCGAAGAACTTGGGGTCGCTTTTCAAGAAATTAAGAATGATGCCGCGATTCGCGTGGTCATCTTGACCGGCGCGGGCGAGAAGGCTTTTGTGGCGGGCGCCGACATCAGCGAACTAGCGAAGCAGGACGCGGTCTCCGGCAAGGAGTATGCGCATCGGGGGCAGGCGGTGCTCGACCTGATCGAGAATCTGGGCAAGCCGGTGATTGCCTGCATTAACGGATTTGCGCTGGGCGGCGGATGCGAACTGGCTCTGGCCTGCACCATGCGTCTCGCGAGCGATAACGCGAAGCTGGGGCAGCCGGAGGTGAAGCTGGGGATTATTCCGGGATATGGCGGGACACAGCGCCTGCCGCGCCTTGTCGGCAAAGGCCTCGCGATGCAGATGGTGTTGGCTGGAGAGATGATCACGGCGCAGGAAGCGCATCGCATTGGGCTGGTGAATGAAGTGACTTCGGCGGCGGAGCTGATTCCGCGCGCGGAGGCGATTGCGGCTAAGATCATCGCCAACGCTCCGCTGGCGGTGCAGTACGCTATGGAGGCGGTCAACAAGGGCATGGAGATGACTTTGGCCGAGGGGCTGTTTCTGGAGTCGGCTTTGTTTGGCGTTTGCTGCGCTACTGAAGATAAGAAGGAAGGGACTACGGCGTTCCTGGAGAAGCGTCCGGCTGCGTTTAAGGGGCGATGAGTCAAGGGCTTCACCACGGAGACACAGAGGCACGGAGAAAAACTACGACCTGGAAAATCAAAACCGAGCGTCCTCCTGAGCCAGCAATCCCAGCTATCGAAGGCGGCTTCAACGCGGCGGGCAAGCGGTTTGCGATCGTCGTTTCCCGCTTCAACGCTTTTATCACCGAGCGGCTTTTCCAGAGCGCTTACGACGGACTGCTCCGCTCGGGGGCCAAGAAGCAAGACATCGCGCTAGTCCGCGTGCCCGGCGCTTTCGAAATCCCCTTGGCTGCACGCACTCTTGCCGAAACGAAAAAATATGATGCAATCCTCTGCATCGGCTGTCTGCTCCGGGGCGACACGGCGCATTATGATGTGATCGTGAATGAAGTCACGCGCGGCATCGGGCAGTCGGCGCAGGAAACGGGCGTGCCTCATGCTTTTGGCGTGCTGACCTGCGAGAACTTGGAGCAGGCCGTTGATCGCGCCGGATTGAAGATGGGGAACAAGGGATTCGAGGCGGCGCTGGCGGCGGTGGAGATGGCGAATCTAGGAGCAGGTCTCAGGTCTCAGGTGTCAGGTATCAGGAAAAGCAAAACCAAACCAACTTCTCGAAAACGCCAGCCTCGCTCCTGATCTGCGATTCTCTTTGCGACAGTCCTGTAAACTGGTGTCGCCTCGTCTGAGAGGGTTTTCCTAGAACCTGACACCTGGGACCTAAGACCTGATCTATGGGTACTCGCCGCAAATCCCGCGAACTGGTTCTGCAGATGCTGTTCCAGGCGGACATGGGGAAGCAGACGCCGGAGATTGTCCGGAAGACGTTCTGGGCGGAGCGGTCGAACGTCGAAGAAGACGTACGCGGATTTGCTGACGATCTGTTTCGCGTGGCCAGCGATCGGTTGCCCGAAATCGACGGACTGATCGGAAAGCATACCCAGCACTGGCGTATGGACCGCATGGCCACCGTCGACCGCAATGTGCTGCGCGGAGCGGTGGCGGAGTTTCTAGGTTATCCGGCGACGCCGCGGGCGGTGGTGATCAATGAGGCGCTCGAAATTGCGCGGAAGTTTTCCACGCCCGAGTCGGTGCAGTTCATTAATGGTGTGCTGGATAGTGTGGGCAAGGACGTCGGGCCCTAGAAACAGCTGTCGGCTCTCAGCTCTCAGCTGTCAGCTCTCAGATAAACCCCTCAGGCAGTTCTGTCTCGCACGACAATCCCAAGCTTCACCAGTTCACTGTGGCTGGATGGCGACCAGGTTGGGCAGACACAACGGTGCGCCTACACCCAGGCCATTGCACATGTTGGGGTTGTTGTCCTGATTGAGGTTGGCGTAGGGGACCTGCTGGTAATCGCCCTGTCCCTTGCTGCAGGAGCTGGTGCAGACGATGTGCACGGAGCCGGCAGTGCAGCTGGTTCCGTTGTATTGATCGCAGGCGGCGACGTAGACCTGGCTTCCGTCGGTGGAGGCGGAGGCGGCGAGCGGGGCGGTGGTGCTGTAGCCGGGGCGGCTGAGGGGGATGGAGGTGCGTGGTCCCGTTGCTCACGTCGAAAAGGAGCACGGCGGGGACGTTTTGGGCGACGACAACCAGCTGCGTGCCGTCGTTAACCAGTTGGGAGTAGACCGGAGTGAAATTGCCAATGCCGAGGTTGGCGGATGCGCGGTCTGGGGAAAATTCACATTCGGGGAATGCTCATGAGTGGAGACTGACGGCGGCGTGCAGACGAACTGGCCGTCGGGCAGGGCTTATACTGCTTATCAACGGTCGTCGAACACATCAATGTAAGGCGGATCCAGGGCGAGCACATGCCTCGGTTTCGTTGCCGATCGAAGGGAAATCTGCAGGACGGGATGCCGGGAAGTGGTTACAAAGTAAGAGTCCGCAGGGGATGTGGTATTGGGAACGCTGCTGGCTGGGCGTGTCGCAAGTTGGCAAAACCTGACATCGAGGTCGCTGGCACAAAAGGACCCGGCGGCGGATAAGAGAAACTATCACCAGCGACGTACGCAAAGCTGCCATCCGCCGAGAATTTGACGTCGGTCACCGAGGTCGCGACCGGAACCGAGGTTAGCGCGTCCACTGTGGAATAAACGTACATGTTGCCGGTATTGGTGAGGATGAAGACCTTTAGCTGATCGGGAGAGAAGGCCGCGGCCGTGGCAGTCTCGCCGGGGATAATGAGGTCCACGGGCGCGCCGCCGATGCTGTTGTAGATGTAGACCTGGCTGGGAGTGGAAACGGTGTCAGAAACGACCACGAGTTTGCCATCGTTCGAGATGGTGAGCACTTTGCCGCACAAGGAAACGTTGCAGGGAGTTGGGGAGCTGGAGACCTCGGCCGCGGCGGGGCGGGTGGCGCCGACATCCACGTACATCAGACCCTGATCGGTGCCGAAGTAAGCGCGAGCCGACGAAAGATGGTTGAACATCATGGAATTGGGAGTCCGGGGCAGGGCGATGATGGCTCCGATGGGAACGAGACCCGGGGTTACCGAGAACAATGCGCTGGAGCAGCCGGATTGACCCTGGCAGTCGGTTGTGGCGGCCCAGGCGGTATAAGTGAGGGGCTTACCGGTTGCGGAAAGAACCACGTCAACTGAGATCGTGCCAAATCCCTTGGTTCCGTTGGGCAGCAGGCCGTCGCTGGCGTAGATTGGAAGACCAGGTAGAACTCCGATGTTGCAGGTTGGAGGAGTGCAGGAAGCGAAGAGAGTCGTGCCGCCGAGGTTGTTGCGGGCGGTAGCGCTGTTACTTCCCGCGCTGTTGGTGAGGGCGCTAAAGGCCGCAACTTCAGGGTTGGTCGTGCTCCAGGTCAGGGGCGGGCTAGTCAGGGGGGTGTTATTGGCAATGCCGTATAAGGTATCCACTGCAGTGGCTGTGATGGCAACCGCGGTGCCATTGTTAATGGTAATCGTGTTTCCCGATTGTCCCTGGCTCGCGATCTGGAGCCGGATGGATTGGATCAGGCAGGAAGTATAGGGAAAAGGCGCGCTGGTAGTGCCGGAGACGCTGGCAAATAGCTGGGTGATGCCGGGGTTCTTGGAGGTGACCTGAACCTGGCTGGGCAGAAGCCCGGGCACGCTGGTATCGGTGGTGATGACACCCACGTTGCTCGACGACCAGCTCATGGGGCCGACGGTGGTGGTGATGTCGACGCCGTTGCTGTAGGCGGTCCCTCCGTACAGCCAGGTCTGACCTTGGGAAAAGCAGTCATACTGCGGCGGCAGGGCCTCCGCCTGCTGTACCTGAATGCTATCTACATGTTGGTGGACGTAGACGGTAGTGACCGGGCTGCTGACTCCCTGGATGACCGCAGTCACGAGGGCGATTCCGGAAGTGCCGGGGCTGCAAATAGCTATGGCGGGATCCCAGGTGCCGGCGCAGGCGTTGCCATTGCCGGCGATCGAGAGTGGCGCAGAAGCGTTGGGGTTGCCGCTCACCACCAGAAATTGAATCTCGACGCCCAGGACCGTCTGGCCTGCCGCATTCTTGCCGGTGGCGCTAAAAACCTGAGTGGCGCCAACGTCCATGGAGAGGTTTTCGGCGGGGTTCAGGGTAACAGATTGCACGCCGCCGTTGCCGGAGTTGCCGCTGCCCTTGCCGAGGCAGCCGGTGAGGGCGAGGACAAGAAAGATGATGGCTAACGCAAGCAGAAAAACGGAACCGCGACGATGCATGAACCCTCGTGTCAGGTTTCAAGGTTTCAAAGCTTGAAGGACAGGCCCGGTGTTGCGCATCGCGGGCGGTTTGCGACCTCGACTTTGCAACCTTGAAACTTTGAAACCTTCCTTTAAAATGTGGTTAATCGGAAAACTGTCAGTGTAGAAGGTAAAGTGCCAGGTTTCAAGGTTTCAGGGTTGAAAGTTTCAAGGCTTAGATTTTCAAGCCTTCAAATTGGCCACGAGAGTTCAGTACGCCGTCGCTCTTGGACTCTGAAACTCTGAAACCTCAAACATGGGCCTCGCTTTTCGACACCTGCTTTTCTTCGATGCGCTTTACAGTGGTTGACGATGTGCAAGGTAGTTGATATTATCAAACAGTTCCGCGAGTTAAGTCTGGCTTGCCCGTGTAACGGCAGTCCTGTTGGATGCGCAACCTGCGCCGGCGACAGGCTCCGGGAAAATCTTGGCTGAGCTTTGAAGAAATACGTACCCGGTTGGAATTGAGATCGGGGACGCCCTCGCTGAAACATCCTGCGAAAACCTTCGCGCCCGGGGCACGTGGTGTAAGCCTGGGATTCACGCGAGGCTATGCAGGGGGAAGCAGACGAAACGGAACGCCTCCGAACCTGGAGTAAAAGGTAAGGCGTGGCGTCACCGTCGTCGGCGATTAGTCTGAGCGGGAACTGAACGAATTCTCACCGGCATCAGTAATGCTGCGCGGGGAGAGCATGGCTGGGTGCAGTGAGGCCTGTGCCAGAACCGGGGCGGGGCAATCCCTGTCTTCGGTGCAGCTGCGATTGCAAACGTGCGTTGCAAACGAATGATCGGCGACTTTGAGGAGCTTCAAGAGTGCCTACTTTTAATCAGCTGGTGAAATTCGGCCGCGAGCGGACCAAGTACAAGACGGCGAGTCCGGCTCTGCAATCGTGTCCGCAGAAACGTGGCGTGTGCACGCGTGTGTATACTCAGACGCCGAAGAAGCCGAACTCGGCGCTGCGCAAAGTGGCTCGCGTGCGTTTGACCAACGGAATCGAAGTGACAACCTACATTCCAGGCGTCGGCCATAACCTGCAGGAGCACTCGATTGTGCTGATCCGCGGGGGCCGTGTAAAAGATCTGCCGGGCGTGCGTTATCACGTAGTGCGCGGAACGCTCGACGCAACCGGCGTCGCCGGGCGTAACCAGGGACGATCGAAGTACGGCACCAAGCGAGCGAAGAAGGCTTAAGAGCCAGGTTTCGAAATTAAAGCTGAGAGCTGAGAAACATGCCAAGAAAAGGACACACCCCGAAGCGCACGGTCGATGCCGATCCGATCTACGGGTCGGATCTGGTGACGAAGTTCATCAACTCGATGATGTGGCAGGGAAAGAAATCGACTGCCGAGGGCATCTTTTATAAGTCGCTTACGAAGTTGCAGGAAAAAGGTGGCGACGAGGCCCTGAAGCTGTTCACCAAGGCAGTCGAGAACGCCAAGCCCTTGCTGGAAGTGAAGACGCGGCGCGTCGGCGGTGCCAACTATCAGGTGCCGATCGAAGTCGGACCCGACCGCAGAACGTCGCTGGCGATTCGCTGGCTCGTAAGCTATGCGCGCGGTCGCGGCGAAAAGGGAATGATCGATAAGTTGACCAACGAGTTGCTCGACGCCTCAAACGGCAAAGGGGCCGCCATCAAGAAGAAAGAAGATGTGCATCGCATGGCGGAAGCGAATAAGGCGTTCGCACATTACAGGTGGTAGAGAAGAAGCTCTTAGCCTTTAGCTCTTGGCTTGTAATTGAAAGGGTTTGGCTAAAAGCTAATGGCTAAGTGCCAAAAGCTAGTTCCCAGAGCCCCGGAAAGAGTAGAGAAAGACAGTGCCTAGAACAGTCCCATTAGAACGTTGCAGGAATATCGGCATCATGGCCCACATCGATGCCGGTAAGACCACGACGACGGAGCGCATCCTGTTTTATACGGGAAAGACGCACCGTATCGGCGAGGTCCACGAAGGCACTGCGATCATGGACTGGATGGAGCAGGAGCAGGAGCGCGGCATCACCATTACCTCCGCCGCGACGACCTGCACGTGGAAAGATATCCGCATCAATATTATCGATACGCCCGGCCACGTTGACTTCACCGCCGAGGTGGAACGTTCGCTGCGCGTGCTCGACGGCGCGGTGGCCGTATTTGACGCGGTGCACGGGGTGCAGCCGCAGTCGGAGAAAGTCTGGCGCCAGGCCGATAAATACGGCGTCCCGCGAATCTGTTTTATTAATAAGATTGACAAGATGGGTGCTGATTTCGAGCATGCCGTCGATACCCTCCGCAAGCGCCTCAACGCCAAGCCCGTCGCGATTCAAATTCCCATCGGACAAGAAGATAAGTTCAGAGGCGTGGTTGACCTGGTCGCGATGAAGTCCATCATCTGGGAAGACGAATCCATCGGCGCGGAATACATAGTCGGCGACATTCCCGCGGATCTCCAGAAAAAAGCCGAGGCGTTCCATACCCAGCTGGTTGAAACCGTCGCCGAGAACGACGACGAAATTCTGCACAAATTCCTGGAAGGCGAAGCGATTTCGGCGGACGAACTCAAAGCCTCGCTGCGCAGGTCGACGATCGGGCTGAAGCTGTTTCCCGTGGTTGTAGGAACGGCGTTCAAGAATAAAGGTGTACAGCCGTTGCTGGACGCGGTGGTCGACTACCTGCCTTCGCCGCTCGACACCAAAGAAACGCATGGCCTCGATCCTGACAAGGGCACGGAGCTTACGCGTAAGGCTGATGACAAAGAGCCGTTTTCGGCGCTGGCTTTCAAGATCATGGCCGATCCGTTTGTCGGCCAGTTGACGTTTATCCGGGTGTATTCGGGACAGTTGAAGTCGGGCGAGTCAGTTCTGAATTCCCGTACGCAGCGCGACGAGCGTATTGGGCGTCTGTTGAAGATGCACGCCAATAAACGCGAAGACATTCAGGAAATTCTGGCGGGCGACATCTGCGCGGTGGTGGGTTTGAAGAACGTCTCGACCGGGGACACGATCTGCGACGAGCGGCATCCGATTACGCTGGAGTCGATTTCGTTTGCGGTTCCGGTCATCTCGGTGGCGGTTGAACCCAAGACCAAGGCTGATCAGGAAAAGATGGGCATGGCGCTGGCAAAGCTGGCGCAGGAAGATCCCACTTTTAAGGTTCATACCGATCCGGACAGCGGACAAACGATTATCAGCGGCATGGGCGAGTTGCACCTGGAAATCATCGTCGACCGCATGATGCGTGAGTACAAAGTCGAAGCGAATGTCGGCAAGCCGCAGGTAGCGTATCGCGAGACCATCCGCAAGCACGCGGAGGCGGAAGGCAAGTATATCCGGCAGACGGGCGGCAAGGGGCAATACGGACACGCCAAGATTTATCTCGATCCGCAACCGCCGGGTCTGGGGTACGAGTTCGTCAACGACATTACGGGCGGGTCGGTGCCGAAAGAATTCATCAAGCCGATCGACCAGGGCATTCGCGAGGCGCTGGAAGGTGGAATTCTCGCGGGCTATCCAATGGTTGATGTGAAGGCGACGCTTTACGACGGCAGCTACCACGATGTCGATTCGAATGAAATGGCGTTCAAGATTGCCGGATCGATGGCGTTCAAAGAAGCTGCTCGGAAGGCTTCTCCGGTGCTACTCGAGCCGGTGATGGCGGTCGAAGTGGTTACTCCGGAAGATTATGCGGGCACGATCATGGGCGACCTGAGTTCGCGTCGCGGACGCATTGAAGGCATGGAGCACCGAGCGGGTTCGCAGGTGATCAAGGCCATTGTTCCCCTGGCGGAGATGTTCGGGTATGCGACGCACATGCGGTCGTCAACCCAGGGACGCGCCGAGTACTCGATGCATTTTGCGCGCTATGAAGAAGCTCCGCGGCACGTAGCGGAAGAGATTATTGCCAAGACGCAGGGGAAGCCGGCGGCTCGGTAGGTTGCATAAACAATTTCAGTATCAGTCCCAGTTGGGACGAACGACGGAGCTGAGAGCAAAATGGCGAAAGAAAAATTTGAACGGAATAAGCCGCACTGCAACGTAGGGACGATTGGTCACATTGACCATGGCAAGACGACGTTGACGGCGGCGATCACGAAGGTATTGTCGAAGCACAACCCGAAGAACACGTTTCGGTCGTTTGATTCGATCGATAACGCTCCAGAGGAAAAGGCGCGCGGCATAACCATTGCGACGGCGCACGTGGAGTACGAGACACCGAACCGGCACTACGCGCACGTCGATTGTCCGGGACACGCCGACTACATCAAGAACATGATCACGGGCGCGGCGCAGATGGATGGCGCGATTCTGGTTGTCGCGGCGACCGATGGTCCGATGCCGCAGACGCGCGAGCACGTGCTCTTGGCGCGGCAGGTCGGGGTTCCGTACATCGTTGTGGCGCTTAATAAATGCGATGCGGTTGACGATCCCGAGTTGCTGGATCTGGTCGAACTGGAAGTCCGCGAATTGCTAAAGGCGTATCAGTATCCGGGCGACGACGTGCCGGTGGTGCGGTTGTCGGCGCTGGGCGCGTTGAATGGCGAAGAGAAGTGGGAGAAGCAGATTGACGCGTTGATGGAGGCGGTGGACAAGAGTGTTCCGCAGCCGGTGCGCGAACTGGACAAGCCGTTCCTGATGCCGATTGAAGATATTTTTTCGATTCAGGGACGCGGCACGGTGGTGACGGGGCGTATCGAGCGCGGCAAGGTGAAAGTCGGCGAGGAGTCGGAGATAGTGGGCTTCCGCGAGACACGCAAGACGGTTGTCACGGGCGTCGAAATGTTCAAGAAGCAATTGGACGAAGGCATGGCGGGCGACAACGCCGGTCTGTTGCTGCGCGGCATCGCGAAAGAAGATGTCGAGCGCGGGATGGTGCTGGCAAAGGGTGGGTCGATCACTCCGCACACCAAGTTCAAGGCGGAAGTTTACATTCTGACGAAAGAAGAAGGCGGCAGGCATACGCCGTTCTTCAAGGGGTATCGTCCACAGTTTTATCTAAGGACGACGGACGTGACGGGGATTGCGGAGTTGCCGGCAGGCACAGAGATGGTGATGCCGGGAGACAACGTGAGCCTGGTGATCGAGTTGATCACTCCGGTGGCGATGGAAAAGGGCTTGCGATTCGCGATTCGCGAAGGCGGACACACGGTAGGCGCCGGTACGATTGCGGAGATTGTTACGTAAGGCAGGTCAGAGGTAAGAGGTCAGATTGCAGAAGTGAAAAACGAAAAAGCGGCTTGCTTCCTGCCGCCAGTTCTTTCCTTCCGGAGACGCCGGGAGGGGTAAAGAGAGTGAAACGTGACTGGAAAAGAAAGAATTCGCATCCGGCTGAAAGCCTACGACTACCGCATTCTGGATCAGTCGACAGGTGAAATCGTGGAGACGGCAAAACGCACTGGCGCTCAAATCGCCGGACCGATTCCATTGCCCACGATGAAGAACAAATACTGCGTGCTGCGTTCGCCGCACGTGGATAAGAAATCGCGGGAAGCGTTTGAGATCCGCACCCACAAGCGTCTGCTCGATATTTTGGAGCCGACGCAGCAAACGGTCGATGCGCTGATGAAGCTCGATCTGCCGGCGGGCGTGGATGTTGAGATTAAGGCGTTCGGCAAAGAACATAAATAGTCGTTGGTCGTTCGTAGCTAGTCGTTCGCGACAGTTAAGGAAAACGACGACGATTGCGGACCCGCGAGGGTTCAGGCACCCAGCCAATAGCTAATAGCCAAGCTGGGAATGGAGAAGGAAATGGCGAGAGTCACCGGAATTCTGGGCAAGAAGGTCGGCATGACGCAGCTCTTCGATTCGAAGGGCGATGTGCGGCCGGCGACGGTGTTGCAGGCGGGTCCGTGCGTGATTACTCAGCACAAGACCAGCACCAAAGATGGATACGTCTCAGCCCAGATTGGCTTGGTTGAGTTTGTGAAAGAAAAGAAGCTGACCAAAGCCATGCGCGGACATTTTGCCAAGCACAATCTGCCGCCGGTCAGGTTTTTACGTGAGGTTGGAATCGAAGTCGATGCTCCGGGCGAGCACGACCGAGGGCGTAATCAAGGTCGGTGACCGGGTGCTGGTGGACATTTTTGAAGGCGAGCGCTTTGTCGACGTCATCGGAGTCAGCAAGGGTCGCGGATTCCAGGGCGTAGTTAAACGGCATCACTTTGCTGGTGGTCCGAAGTCGCACGGTTCGATGTTTCAGATTACGGGTTCGATTGGTTCGTCGGCATTTCCGTCGCGCGTGTTCAAAGGCATGCGGATGTCGGGTCACATGGGCGATGTCCGGATCACGACCCGCAACCTGCGAATTCTGGGTGTCGACAAAGACGAGAATCTGCTGGTGGTTGAAGGCAGCGTTCCGGGATCGAACGGCGGCTACATCATGATCAACAAGGCGAAGAAGCCGCCCCGAGAGCGCCGTGGATTTGCGGGTTCGGCGACGGTCGATCCGTTGAAGGCGGCGAAGCGCGCGGCCAAGAAGGGCTAATTAAAGTAGGGCCAAGTAAGAAGACGAGAGATCTATGGCAACTATTGATATTTACAATCTGAGCGGAGCCAAGGCCGGGTCGATGGAACTGGCCGATGAAGTCTTCGGCGCCGTCAACGAAGACTTGCTCTGGGAGGCGATAACGCACTATCGCGCCTCCGCACGCGCGGGCACGCATGCCACGAAGAACCGCTGGCGAGTTTCCGGTTCGGGCAAGAAATTGTGGAAGCAGAAGGGCACCGGCCGGGCGCGCATCGGCTCCATCCGTTCACCACTGTGGCGACACGGCGGCACGGTGCACGGACCGCAACCGCGCTCCTATGACTACTCCTTCCCGAAGAAGAAACTGCTGGGTGCGTTGCGCTCGGCGCTGGCTTCTAAATTTGCCGACGGCAAACTGATCGTCGTCAAAGCTTTCGACGTGAAAGAGCCGAAGACGAAGCTGTTTCGCGAGTCTCTCGACAAGCTGAAAGTCGATGGCACGACGCTACTGGTGGATATTTCGACCGCGGAAAACAAGAACCTGGCGTTGAGCTCGCGCAACATTGACGGACTCGAACTGGTGCGCGCGAATGAAGTGCATCCTTACCACATCATGCGTTACACCCACGTGGTGTTTGCGCAACCGGCGCTCGAGAAGCTCCAGGATTCGCTGAAGAAGTCGTCATCGCGACGTTCGCACGAAGCCGAGCCGGCAGAAAAAGCCAAAAAGAAGCCGGCCGCGCGGCGTTCGCGTAAAGCGAAAGCGGAGGTGGCCTAGGCCTAACGAATATGAAATCCGCATATCAGATTATTCAAAAGCCGATGATCACCGAAAAGGGTCTCGGCATTAAAGAGACCCAGAACACGCTGGTGTTCCAGGTGGCGCCGAAGGCGACGAAGACCGAGATTAAGGAAGCGGTGCAGGCGATCTTCAAAGTAAAAGTATCGTCGGTGCGCACCGCGAATTATCCCGGGAAAGAACGGCGGCGGGGCAAATTTACCGGCTATCGTCCGGACTGGAAGAAAGCGTACGTACGTTTGAAGAGCGGCGAGAAGATGCCGGAGTACGCACAGAATTTATAGCAGTCAGCACTTAGCATTCAGCATTCAGCCAGTCGGTGGAATGCGGAAGCTGGGAGCTAACGGCTAAAAGCTAAAGGCTGATTTTATGGCAATTAAAACTTACAGACCGACAACACAGACGCTGCGCTATCGCACCTCGGTTACGACCGACGATATCACTTCGTCCACACCGCACAAACCGCTGGTTGAGGGCAAGATCCGCTCCGGCGGACGCCGTAATTCCGGCGACACCACCATGCGTTTCCGTGGCGGCGGCAACAAGCGCAAGCTGCGCACGATTGATTTCAAGCGCGACAAACACGGAATCCCGGCGACGGTCGAGACCATCGAATACGATCCCGGCCGCTCGGCGCGAATTGCTTTGCTGAGCTATGCCGATGGCGAGAAGCGTTACATCGTGCAACCCGACGGAATGAAGGTTGGGCAGAAGATTCTAAGCGGACCCGAAGCCGACATCCTGGTGGGGAACGCCTTGCCGCTGCGGAATATTCCGCCCGGCACGACGATTCACAACATCGAGTTGAAGCCCGGCAAGGGCGCCCAGATGGTGCGTTCGGCGGGCGGTTCGGCGCAGTTGATCGCGAAAGAAGGCGAC
This sequence comes from uncultured Acidobacteriaceae bacterium, assembly GCA_963755765.1. Taxonomy (GTDB): domain Bacteria; phylum Acidobacteriota; class Terriglobia; order Terriglobales; family Acidobacteriaceae; genus Acidiflorens. The sequence continues at coordinate 567,674 of CAVWKZ010000010.1, read as the reverse complement.
TACGGACTGGTCAAGCTGCCTTCCGGTGAAACCCGCAAAGTTCTGCTCGATTGTCTAGCGACGATTGGGCAGGTGGGCAACACGGACCACGAAAACGTTACCTGGGGAAAGGCGGGACGCACGCGCTGGGTGGGCAAGCGTCCGCATAACCGCGGCGTTTCGATGAACCCGGTGGACCATCCGCACGGCGGCGGTGAAGGCAAGACTTCCGGCGGACGACATCCGGTGACGCCGTGGGGACAGCCGACGCGTGGCTACAAGACGCGAAACAATAAGCGGACCGATGCGTTTATCGTGAACCGGCGGAAAAAAGGTTAAGGGCAGGTTTCAAGGTTTCAGAGTTTCAAGGGAAAACATTTATGGCACGTTCAACAAAAAAAGGACCGTTCGTGGATGCGCACCTGGCGACGAAAGTCGAAGGCATGAATGCGCGCAACGAGAAGAAGGTGCTGCGGACGTGGTCGCGGCGCTCGACGATTATTCCGGAGATGGTGGGACACACCATCGCCGTGCACAACGGAAGGAAATTTATTCCGGTGTATGTGACCGAGAACATGGTGGGACACAAGCTGGGCGAGTTCAGCTTCACCCGTCAGTTCAAGGGACACTCGATGAAAGCGGCCACCGAAGTTGCGGCGAAACCGGCGGGCGTGCCCGGCGGCCCTGGAGCCATAACTCCGTCAGCGCCGTCGGCGCCGAAGGCGTAAGGAGACACGATGGAATTTCGAGCTGAAGCCCGATACATGCGCGTCTCGCCGCAGAAGGCGCGGCTGGTGCTGAACCTGATCAAGGGACGGCGCGTGGAAGAGGCGCGAAACACGCTGGCTTTCACCAAGAAGCGCGTGGCGGCGACAGTGGGCAAACTGTTGCAGTCGGCGATCGACAATGCGAACTTCCTGAGCTCCGAAAAGGGCCTGGATGTCGATCTCGATAACTTGTACGTAAAGCACGCGGTGGCAAACGATGGACCGCGCATGAAGCGAATTCGTCCGGCGCCGATGGGTCGCGCCTACCACTATGTGCGCCGCATTGCGCATCTTGAAATTGTGCTGGCGGAGAAAAACAGGAATGGCGTGCCGGTAGGAACGGCGACGACGGCGGGCGAGAAGAGCGGCGAAACCCGCAAGGCGTCCGCAGCCGAAAACGAAAGCGAAAGCGAAAGCGCCGGCGAAGAAGAAGGCGGTCGCGAAGAAAGCGACGGCAAAGAAGTAGCAAAAGTTTAGGAGCAAAAGTTTTTAGGAGCAAACATGGGACAGAAGGTTCATCCTTACGGATTCCGCCTCGGCTACACCAAGCCGTGGAAGTCGCGCTGGTTTGTCGAAAAGGACTACGACAAGCTGCTGCTCGAAGACTACAAGCTCAAGACTGAGCTAAAGGAAAAGCTCAAGTCGGCCGGTGTCAGCTCGGTCGAGATCGAGCGTCCCGGCAACAAGTTGCGCATCATCATCAAGACGGCACGTCCGGGAATCATCATTGGACGCAAGGGCGCGGAAATCGACAAGCTGAAACAGGACCTGCAGAAACGCTTGAAGTCCGAAGGCAGTTCGCGTGAAGTGCATGTCGATATCCAGGAAGTGCACAAGCCGGAACTGGACGCTCAACTGGTCTCGGAATCGATCGCGCTGCAACTGGAAAAGCGCGTCGGCTTCCGGCGGGCGATGCGCAAGTCGGTGGATTCGGCGCTGCGCTTCGGTTGCAAGGGCATCAAAGTTCGCGTGAGCGGACGGTTGAATGGCAATGAAATCGCGCGCTCGGAATGGTATCTGCAAGGGCGTTTGCCACTGCACACCCTGCGCGCCGATATCGACTACGGCTTCACCGAGGCTCGCACCACTTATGGCGTGATTGGCGTGAAGGTGTGGGTTTACAAAGGCGAGATTCTGCCGGCAAAAAAACGCGAAGCGACGCCGGCAAGAGAAGTGAGTACGACCGGAGCGTTTTGAAAAGTAAGAGGTCAGAGGTCAGATTGCAGAGTTGAAAAGCGAAAGATGCAGGGCTTTTCCTGAGACCTGGCACCTGAGAACTGAGACCTGATTTTTATGTTGATGCCAAAAAAAGTTAAGTACCGCAAGCAGCAGCGCGGACGCATGACCGGGAAGGCGTGGCGGGGCAGCGAGCTGGCTTTCGGTCAGTATGGGCTGAAGGTGCTCGAACCGGGCTGGATCACCGACCGTCAGATCGAAGCGAGCCGGGTCGCGATGACGCGTTTTGTGAAGCGCGGCGGCAAGATCTGGATCCGGCTGTTTCCGGATAAGCCGGTCACCAAGAAGCCGGCCGAAACCCGTATGGGCAAAGGCAAAGGCGCGCCCGACCACTGGGTAGCCGTGGTGCGGCCAGGAAAAATTTTGTTTGAGATGGAAGGCGTAACAATCATCGATGCGAAAGAGGCCATGCGCCTGGCTTCGCACAAGCTTCCGCTGCGGACGACGTTCGTAAAGCGTGAAGTGCTGTAGTTGCAGCGAAGGGAAAAGCAGGTCCTGCGCTTCGCTCAGGATGACAACGATGGGTAGGGAATTATGAAGGCAGAGAAGATTCGCAACTTAACCGACGTCGAACTCAAGCATCAGGAGCGCGACTTGGCGGACCAGCTGTTCAAGCTGAAGTTCCAGATGAATATGGGACAGACCGAGAGCTTGAAGAAAATTCGCGGGCTGCGCCGGGACATTGCGCGCGTCCAGACTGTCCTGCGCGAGCAGGAACTGGCCGCTCCCAAGACGGAGACCGGCAAGACGACGACCAACAAAGCGGAGAAACGATAATGGCGGAAACTACAGGCCAAGCGGAAGCACGCAAGCCTCACCATAAGGAACTGATCGGCACCGTCGTCTCGAACAAGATGCAGAAGACGATCGTGGTCGAGGTGACGCGCAAGAAGGCGCATCCGATGTACAAGCGGGTGATCTCGATCCGGAAGAAGTTCTACGCGCACGACGAGAAAAACGAAGCGCATACCGGCGATGTGGTGAAGATCGAAGAATCGCGGCCGTTGTCGAAGCTGAAGCGCTGGACGCTGAAAGACATTGTGCGGAAGACGGCGCTGGTGCCGGAAGTTGACATCGACGCCGGTACGGGCGTCGCCGCCAAGAATTAGGCAGAGAGAAAGAGAAGGGGACGAACATGGCCGTAATGATGAGATCCATGCTCGAGGTTGCCGACAACTCCGGCGCCCGCAAGCTGCAGATGATCCTGCCGCTCGGCGGCTCGACCGGTCTGCGCGCCGGCCTCGGCGACGTGATCACGGCAAGCGTGAAAGAAGCTGCGCCGGACGGTCAGGTGCAGAAGGGCAAAGTGGTAAAGGCGGTCATCGTGCGGACGCGCAAAGAGCATCGCCGCCGGGATGGGACTTATATCCGCTTCGATCAGAATGCAGCAGTGCTGATCAACGAAACCGGCGAGCCGGTGGGCACGCGCGTGTTTGGTCCAGTGGCGCGTGAACTGCGCGAGAAGAAATTTTTGAAGATTGTGTCGCTGGCGCCGGAAGTGTTGTAAGGCGCCAGGTTTCAGAGTTTCAAAGTTTCAAGGTTTCAAGGTGCCTTGCTGACGACTGAGACTTCGAGCTGCGATTTTGAAACGTTGAAACCTTGAAACTTTGAAACCTGGAGTTGGTATGGGAACTGCGACTACGAAAGAACACAAACGAGTCGATATTCGCCGGAACGACAACGTTAAGGTGATGACCGGCAGGGATGCGGGTAAAGAAGGGCGCGTGCTGCGCGTGCTTCCCGACGAGGGCAATGTGCTGGTCGAGCACGTGATGATGGTGAAGAAGCACGTTCGCGCCAATGCACAGAAGAACGTCAAAGGCGGTATCGCCGAGCAGGAGCGGGCAATTCCGCTGTCGAACGTGGCTCTGGTATGTCCGACGTGCGGTCCGGTGCGGATCGGGCATGAAGTGCGCGGCGATCGCAAGGTCAGAGTTTGCAAGAAGTGCGGGACGACGCTGGATAAATAGCATTTAGCCGTTAGCACTTAGCTTTTAGCTCGCGGATGAGATGCGAGCGGCGGTGGCAAGAAAATTGAGACTTACGAACCGGTACACGTTGGGCTTCAAAGCTAAGAGCTAATGGCTCAGAGCTAATTGCTGAAGTCCGACACTCCGAAACCGTGAGAGAGAAGGCAGCAACGACGATGGTAGACGAACAGAAAAAAGCGGAGCAGCAGAAAAAGCAGCCAAAGCCGGCCCGTGCCGACAAGGGACACGCTGCGGAAGACCGGCCGAGCGCAGAAGCTCCTCGGCACGCGGCGAAAGAACGGCCGCGGCTGCGGTCGCGGTTTGAAAAAGAAGTCGCCGTCGCCCTGATGAAGGAACTCGAGCTCAAGAATCCGATGGCCGTGCCGCGGTTGAACAAGATCGTCGTAAACATGGGAGTCGGCGAAGCCACCCAGAACGCGAAACTTATCGACCCGGCGGTAAATGAACTGGGACAGATCACAGGACAGAAGCCGGTGGTAACGCGGGCAAAAAAGTCGATCGCGGCGTTCAAGGTTCGTGAAGGCATGCCGATTGGCGCGATGGTGACACTGCGCGGCGACCGCATGTACGAATTTTTCGATCGTCTGGTGAGTATCGTGCTTCCGCGAGTGCGCGATTTTCGCGGAGTCTCGACGAAGTCGTTCGACGGCCGCGGCAATTACACGCTGGGGCTGCACGATCAGCTGATCTTTCCGGAGATTGACTACGCGAAGGTGGACAAGCTGAAAGGTATGAACGTAACCATTGTGACGACGGCGCGGTCTGACGATCAGGCGCGGTCGCTACTGAAGCATTTGGGAATGCCGTTTAGGGCATAGCGGCGCTACATAAAGGTTAGGAGCAAATTTGGCAACTACAGCAAAACGAGTGAAGGACGCGAAGAAGCCGAAGTTCTCGACGCGCAAGCACAACCGCTGCAAGATTTGCGGACGTCCACGGGCCTATTTACGGAAGTTTGGCCTGTGCCGTCTGTGTTTCCGCGGTTTGGCGCTGCGAGGCGAGATCCCCGGAGTTTCGAAGTCGTCCTGGTAGAAGAGATCGCTGTTGGCTATTCGTCGTGCGCTTTTCGCGCGGTTCAGCGAAGGGCGAACAGCGAATAGCGAGTGACGGAAGTAGTTAAGCTGCTGACAGGTTCTCCGGTAATCGTTAATTGACGATACGGAGCGAACGAGCGGCTTTAGGAGAAGCAAACAATGAGGTTGACCGATCCGGTCGCAGACATGCTGGCGCGCATCCGCAATTCGATCCGCGCACGGCACCAGAAAGTGGACATACCAGCTTCCAAGCTGAAGACGGAGATTGCCCGCATCCTCAAGGAAGAGGGCTATATCGCGAACTTCAAGCCGGCGGAGGAAGAGGGCCACAAGGTCCTGCGCGTGTACTTGAAGTACGGCAACAACAACGAGGCGGTCATTACGAACCTGGCGCGCGTGTCGCGACCGGGCTGCCGCGTCTATGTGCGCCGCACCGAGATTCCGCGCGTGCTGGGCGGGATGGGAATCAACATCCTGACCACGCCGAAAGGCGTGATGACGGGACGCCAGGCGCGCCGTCAGGGCCTCGGTGGCGAATTGTTGTGCGAGATTTGGTAGAGAAGCGCTATCAGTTGTCAGTCATCAGTTTTCAGTAACTGCAACAGCGGTTTTACTGACGACTGACAACTGACAACTGACAACTGAGAGCTAAAAGCTATGTCACGAATTGGAAAAAAACCGATCCCGATCCCGAAGGGCGTGACGGTTAAGATCGAAGGCAACACGGTGATGGTCCAGGGGCCGAAGGGCAAGCTGGATACATCTCTTCCGTCCGGCATCACGATGGAGCAAAAGGACGGCAACCTGGTAGCGATCCGCCCGGACGATGCACACGCGGCCGTTCATGGATTAGCGCGAGCGCTGGTCAATAACGCGGTTGAAGGTGTGACCAAGGGCTGGACGAGGGACCTCGAAATCGTCGGCATCGGCTACCGCGCCGAGATGAAGGGTAAGGGGACGGTTGTGTTCAGTCTGGGCTACTCGCACCCCATCGAATATCCGCTGCCGACGGGCGTGGATTGCGCGGTGGATGCGAAGCTGACCAAGCTGTCGCTGAACGGAATCGACCGGCAGAAAGTCGGCCAGGTAGCGGCGGAGATGCGGTCGCTGCGTCCGCCCGACCCGTACAAGAACAAGGGCGTGCGCTACGCCGGAGAACGGTTGAAGAAGAAGGTTGGCAAGACGGGAGCAAAATAGCTCTCAGCCGTCAGCTCTCAGCTTTCAGTTACTTCCAGTTTTTGCTGGAGTATGAAGTTGAGTGGTTTAACTGACGGCTGACAGCTGATAGCTGAGGGCTTTATCAAATGCTGAGAATCAACTCCAAGAATCAAACGCGGCAGCGGGTGCACGATCGTATCCGCAAGAAGGTCATGGGAACGCCAGAGCGCCCACGGCTGAGTGTGTACCGCTCGCTGAACCACATCTATGTGCAGCTGATCGACGACCTGAAGGGCGTCACGCTGGCGGCGGCTTCGACGGCCGACGACCGGAAGGACACGCGGGTCACCGGCGGCAACGTCACGTCGGCAAAGATGGTTGGAAAAAAGATTGCCGAACTGGCGAAAGAAAAAGGCTTTACCAAAGTCGTATTCGATCGTGGCGGATACATTTACCACGGCCGCGTCAAAGCCGTGGCCGATGCGGCGCGCGAAGCGGGATTGCAATTTTAGTTCTAACAGGAAATGAGATTTCAGAATGCCAAGAGTTACTAAGAAACTCGATGCTGCATCGTTCCAGTTAAAAGACCAGGTGGTCTCGATTAACCGGGTGACGAAAGTGGTTAAGGGCGGCAAGAACATGTCGTTTGCGGCGCTCGTTGTCATCGGCGATCCTTCGGCGGCGGTGGTTGGTTACGGATCGGGCAAAGCGAAGGAAGTTCCGCAGGCCATCCGCAAAGGGATTGAGTCGGCGAAGAAGAACCTGATGCGGATCAACCTGACCCAGACCTCGGTACCGCACACCGTGCTCGGACGTTTTGGCTCAGGCATGGTGCTGCTGAAGCCGGCTCCGGAAGGCACCGGCGTGATTGCTGGCGGAGCGGTGCGTGCAGTGATGACCTCGGCGGGCATTCAGAATGTGCTCACCAAGTCGATTGGCACGAACAATCCTCATAACGTGATCAAGGCTACTTTCGACGCGCTGAAGAAACTCAAGAGTCGCGAACACGTTGCGGAACTGCGCGGCAAGTCGGTGGAGGAGCTGTAATGACAACCAAGACTGCGAAATCCGTGGCCAGCGGCAAGATCCAGTTGAAGTGGGTGCGGTCGATGATCTGCACTCCGGTAAAACACAGGAAAGTCGTGAAGGGGCTGGGATTCACCCGGCTGAACCAGGTAATTGTGCGGCCGGATACGGCCGCCATTCGCGGCATGGTGAAGAAGATCCCGCATCTCGTCGAGATTGTGAAGTAATAGGACGTCATTATGAATCTTTCAACAATACGTGCTCCCAAAAAGTCGACAGAAAAGAAGAAGCGGGTCGGGCGCGGCATGGGTTCCGGCATGGGTAAGACTTCCACGCGCGGTCACAAGGGGCAATGGTCCCGTTCGGGAGCGCGGCTGATACGCGGGTTCGAAGGCGGCCAGATGCCGCTTCACCGGCGTATACCGAAGCGCGGCTTCACCAACATTTTCCGCGAGGAGTACGACGTCGTGAACCTCGACCGCCTGGCGACGCTCGGCGATATCGAACTCACGCCCGAGGGTCTGAAGAAAGCTGGAGTCGTGAGCGGCAAGCATCCGGTCAAGATTTTGGGCAATGGCGAACTGAAGACGGCGATTACCGTGCACGCGCACAAGTTTTCCAAGTCGGCGCAGGAAAAGATCACCAAGGCTGGCGGCAAGTGTGAGGTCTTGCAGTAATGCTCGAAAAGCTGTCGAACATCTTCCGGGTTCCCGACCTTCGCAAGCGCGTGCTGTTCACGCTGGGGCTGCTGGCGGTGTATCGCATCGGCGGGCACATCCCGACGCCCGGGATCAACAGCGACCGGCTGGCCGCAGTTCTTCGAGCAGAACAAGGGTTCGGTGCTGGGCTTTGTGGATCTGTTCAGCGGCGGCAACCTCCGCCGGCTGACGATTTTCGCGCTCGGCATCATGCCGTACATTACGGCGTCCATCATTCTGCAGTTGCTGACGGTGGTGTATGAGCCGCTCGCCAAGCTGCAGAAGGAAGGCGAGATGGGCCGCAAGAAAATCACCCAGTGGACGCGTTATCTCACGGTGGTTTTGAGCGCGGTGCAGTCGTTCGGGATTGCCATCAGCCTCGAGAAGGCCGGAGATTTCGTCAACACTCCCGGGCCTGCTTTCGTCCTGATGACCATGCTGACCCTAACCACGGGCAGCGCATTCATCATGTGGCTGGGTGAGCAGATTACCGAACGCGGCATCGGCAACGGCATGTCCCTGTTGATTTTTGCGGGCATCGTGGTCGGTCTGCCGCGGGGTATCGCCGATCTGTATCAGAAGGCGAGCACGTCTGCCTGGGGAGTTTTCACGGCTCCCGCCATCCTGATGCTGCTGGTGCTGATGATCGCAGTGGTCGCATTTATCGTATATGTCGAGCGTAGCGAGCGCCGCATTCCGGTGCAGTATGCCAAACGCGTCATCGGACGGAAAGTGATGGGCGGCCAAACCACGCACCTGCCGCTCCGGGTAAATGCGGGCGGCGTGATGCCGGTGATTTTCGCATCCTCTATCCTGGCCTTGCCGCAGATGCTGGGTGCGGCCTTCAAGAACAATAAGGTGATCGGCCCGATTCTCGACGCCATGCGTTGGGGAGAGCCGCTCTACACCTTGCTCTATTGCCTGGGGATTGTTTTCTTTGCCTACTTCTATATTTCGATCGTGTTCAATCCGAACGAGGTCGCGGACAACATGCGGAAGTGGGGAGGGTTTATTCCTGGCATCCGGCCGGGGAAACGGACTTCAGATTTCATCAACGATGTTCTGACCCGGATCACACTGGTGGGCGCGCTCTACCTGATTCTGATTTCGCTGATTCCGGAGTGGATGATTGCCGGCATCAAGCTGAACCACCTTCCGCTGCTGGGGCGAGTTTTTGAGAACTTGCCCACGTGGGTAACCAACGGATTGGGAGTGAATTTTTATTTTGGCGGTACGTCGCTGCTGATCGTCGTAGGCGTTGCGATGGATACGGTCACGCAAATCGAAGCGCAACTGATCATGCGCCACTACGACGGATTCACCCCGAAGAGCGGCCGGCTTCGGGGACGCCGGACGTGGTAGAAGGAGTTTTCAGTTATCAGTTCTCAGTTGTCAGTAAGTGCAAAACCTTAGATTTTACTGGGAGCTGAGAACTGATTTTGCAGGTGCGGAGCGGGGCAGTATTTCCGCGACGGGAAATCCGAATAAAGGGGCCATAGGTATGGCCAATGAGTCGGGTAACGAGACCGCGCAAAATATTGGCCCCGTGATTCTGCTGGGGCCTCCCGGGGCCGGGAAGGGCACGCAGGCCAGGCAGCTCGTCGACCGTTACGGTGTTCCGCAGATTTCGACGGGTGATCTTTTACGGGACCACGTAGCACGCGGCACTGAACTCGGCCTTGAGGCCCGGGCGATTATGGCGCGGGGCGAGTTGGTGCCGGACGAGTTGATGTACGGCATGGTGGCCGAGCGGTTGCGCCAGGCCGACTGCAAACGTGGATTTGTGCTGGACGGTTTTCCCAGGACGGGCGCCCAGGCAGGATGGCTTGACGCCTTCCTGGAAAAAGAGGTCTTTGACAAGAAGCCGGACAAGAAGCCGGACAGGAAATCAGACAAGAAATCTGGCAAGAAATCGCAGAAGAGTTCTGCGAAGCGACTGGAAGAATCGGACGAGTGCCCGCCGATTGTGATCCAGTTGCTCGTAGACTATAATCAGTTACTGCTGCGGCTTGCCGGGCGGCGTTCGTGTCCCACCTGTGGACGGCTCTATAACATTCACCTTCAGCCACCTCTCGTAAACGGGTTGTGCGATGTGGACGCATCGAAGCTGACGGTCCGCGAGGACGACCGCGAAGAAGTTATCTCGGAACGCCTGGCTGCCTATGAAAGGCAGACCAAGCCAGTCGCGGATTACTACCGGCAGCAGCGGCGGCTGGTCGCAATCAATGCCGACCGGACGGTGGAAGAAGTTACGGCACAGATTTTTGGCGTGATTGACCGGCATTGCCAGGATGGGTGCTAGGTAGAGGCGAAGCTAGAATCGATTATGAGTCCTGGAGAAGACCGGATCATCCGCAAGTCGCCGGAAGAGATCGAAAAGATGAGGCGGAGCGGGAAGATGGTCCGCCAGGTTCTGAACCACTTGAAAACTGCGGTGGCAGCCGGCGTTACCACGATGGATCTGGAGAAGGCTGCCGAGAAACTGATTGCGGATCTCGGAGCCGCACCGGCGTTCAAGGGATATTACGGTTATCCCTGTGTGCTCTGCACTTCGATCAATGAAGAGATTGTGCACGGCATCCCGTCGGAAAAGCGGACGTTGAAAACGGGAGACATCGTTTCCATCGACTGCGGGGTGGTCTGCGATGGGTATTACGGGGATGCCGCCATCACCGTGCCGGTGGGTGAGGAAGTGACGCCGGAATTGAAGAAGCTGCTCGAAGTTACGGAGGCTTCGCTGTACAAGGGCATCGAGCAGGTAAAAATTGGCAACACCGTTGGACACGTGGGATCGGCGATCCAGAAGCATGTGGAAGCGAACGGGTTCAGCGTAGTGCGAGAATTTGTCGGACACGGCATCGGGACGAAGCTGCACGAAGCGCCGCAGATTCCGAACTTCGGCAAGAAGGGCCAGGGCGCGGAGTTGACCGAAGGCATGGTTCTGGCGATTGAGCCGATGGTGAACTCGGGCGGTCCCGAGACGAAAGTTTTGAGCGATAAGTGGACGGCCGTAACGCTCGACGGCAGTTACAGCGCGCACTTTGAGCATTGCGTAGCGGTAACGCGACAAGGGCCCGTGATTTTGACCCAGTGATTTGACGCCGTGAAGAATTGATTTGGGAGGGTAATGAGCAAAGAGGACGCGATTGAAGTGATGGCAGTAGTCGTGGAACCGCTGCCCAATGCCATGTTCAAGGTGGAGCTTGAAAACAAACACCAGGTTCTGGCGCACGTTTCCGGCAAAATGCGGAAAAACTTTATACGAATATTGCCGGGAGATAAAGTCGCAGTCGAACTTTCTCCCTACGATCTGAATCGCGGCAGGATTGTGTACCGGTATAAATAGTTGGGGAGCGGCTGGCGAGACGCTAGCCGGACAGCCGGCGAGGACGCCGGCGTTACACGAGGAGTTATGAAAGTAAGAGCATCGGTTAAGAAGATTTGCGACAAGTGCAAGGTCATCCACCGCAAGGGTGTAGTGCGGGTGATCTGCGAGAATTCGAAACACAAGCAGCGGCAGGGGTAGCCGCGGGCCCGCCCAAGCAGAGCTTGGACGGGGCACCCTAAGGCTGCAACTGAGAACTGGGTTAAGAGAGGGATCATGGCTCGTATCGCAGGCGTCGATCTTCCGCGCAACAAGCACGCGAACATCGCGCTCACTTACATCTACGGCATTGGCAACTCGCGCGCGGCGCGCATTCTGGACGCCGCGAAAGTTGACCCGATGAAAAAAGTATCCGACCTCGCGGAAGACGAGGTCAACCGCATCCGCCAGGTGATCGAGGCCGAAGGCGGGGTGGAAGGCGATCTGCGCAAGGACGTTTCGATGAACATCAAGCGGCTCATCGAAATCGGTTCCTATCGCGGATTCCGCCATCGCCGCAACCTGCCGGTTCGCGGGCAGCGCACGCATACCAACGCCCGTACCCGCAAAGGTCCGCGTAAGGGCACGGTAGCGCAGAAGAAGAAGACGGCAAAAGCGTAGAACCAGCTATCAGCTCTCAGCTATCAGTTCTCAGTTGTATCCGAGAACGTTTTACTGGGAACTGAAAACTGAGAACTGAGAACTCTAAAAAATGGCAAAACCAGTGGCAGCAGGCGGCGCTCCGGCGCCCGAGAAAAAAGGCAAGAAGAAGACGTTCAAGAAGAAAGAGCGCAAGCACGTTCCCCACGGACTGGTGCACGTGCAAGCCTCTTTCAATAACACGATCGTCACGATTACGGACATGTCCGGCAACGTCCTGTCGTGGAAGAGTTCAGGGTCGCTCGGCTTCCGTGGTTCGCGTAAAGGGACTCCGTTTGCCGCACAGCAGGCCGCGTCGAATGCCGCCAGCATGGCGCGCGATCACGGAGTGCGGACCGTCGACGTACGGGTGAGCGGTCCGGGATCGGGGCGCGAATCAGCAGTGCGCGCGCTGGCCTCGTCGGGAATCGAAGTGCGCTCCATTAAAGATACGACGCCGATTCCGCACAACGGTTGCCGTCCGCCGAAGCGCCGCAGAGTGTAGAAAGACAGGTGTGAGGTCTCAGGTGTCAGGTCTTAGCGAGCAAGACCTTTCCCAAGACCTAAGACCTGGCAACTAAGACCTGATTTTTCGTCCGGGACGAAGGGTGAAGCCAAACCTGTAAACCGGTCATCTAAACAAGGAGAACAACTTGGCCCGTTATACCGATGCAGTGTGTCGTCTATGTCGCCGGGAAGGCATCAAGCTCTTCCTCAAAGGCACGAAGTGCTTCAGCGACAAATGCCCAATTGAGAAACGCAACTTCGCTCCCGGACAACACGGGAAAGACAAAAAGACCAAGGTCGTAGGCTACGGTCTGCAGTTGCGCGAAAAACAGAAAGCCAAACGCATCTACTTCACCCAGGAAGGCCAGTTCCGGAATTATTTCGAGAACGCGGTCCGGTCCAAGGGTGTGACCGGTGCGAAACTGTTGGAATCGCTCGAACGCCGTTTGGACAACGTCGTCTATCGTCTCGGCTTCGGCATTTCCCGCCGCCAGGCGCGCCAGTTGGTACGTCATGGGCACATTCAGGTAAATGGCAAGAAGGTCAACATTCCTTCATACGAAGTCACCGTCGGCGAAGAGATTCAGATTCGCGAGAGCAGCCGCAAGATTCCGATTCTCGAAACCGCGCGCGATTTTGCCAGTCATCAGCCGGCGCCGGTGTGGTTGGAGATCGATCGCGAGAACTACAAAGGCCGCGTGATAGCGCTGCCGAAACGCGAGGATATCCAGTTGCCGGTGAACGAGCAGCTGATTGTCGAGTTGTACAGTAAATAGTCGACTTTTTTGGCCTACTATTCGTGCCGATCAGCCCGCAGTGGCGTTTGATCTGGACCTGGGCCGGTTCAGAGAGCCACCGCGGAGCCACATGGCCGAGAGGAGAAACACATGCTTTGGAGAGGTTTTCAGAAACCGAAACGACTGGCGAGCGATGCCAGTTCACTTACCGACAAATACGGAATGTTCTGGGCACAACCATTTGAGCGCGGATTCGGCACCACTATCGGCAACGCGCTGCGGCGCGTGATGCTGAGTTCGATCGAAGGCGCGGCGGTTACCGCGGTCAAGATCGAAGGCGTGCTGCACGAATTCCAGTCAATTCCCGGTGTGGTCGAAGACGCGACCGACATCATCCTCAACATGAAGCAGGTCCCGTTCAAGCTGGCGGGAGACGGTCCGAAGGCGATCTACCTGCGCGCCGATGAACCCGGAGTCGTCACCAGCGGCATGATCGAGGCCGACGGCGATGTGGAAGTGCTCGACAAGGATATTTACATTGCGACCGTGAGCGAGGGTGGCAAGCTCGACATGGAAATGCGCCTGAAGCGCGGCCGCGGGTACGTTTCCGCGGACAAGAACTTCGAAGACGACCTGGGCATCGGATTCATTCCGATCGATTCCGTGCATACGCCAGTGCGCAAGTGCAATTACACCGTCGAAGCAGCGCGCTTGGGACAAATCACCGATTACGACAAGCTGACCGTCGAAGTTTGGACCAACGGTTCGATCACTCCGGGCGATGCGCTCGGCCTCTCCGCCAAGCTGGTGAAGGACCACATGAATATCTTCATCAACTTCGAAGAAGAAATCGAAACCGCGTCGGCCAGCGAAGAGCGCCGTCCCGAGATCAAGAACGAGAACCTCAACCGTTCCGTCGAGGAACTCGAACTCTCGGTCCGCAGTTATAACTGTCTGAAGAATGCCAACATTCAGTCGATCGGCGAACTGGTGCAGAAGACCGAAGCCGAAATGCTGAAGACGAAAAACTTCGGCCGCAAGTCGCTGAACGAGATCAAGGAGATCCTGTCCTCGATGGGCTTGAGCCTGGGTATGAAGATCGACGAGCACGGAAACGCCGTGCCCGGCCCGACTTCGAACCAGGTGCTGCCCGCTTCGGCGTACGGCGATAACGATCTGTAGAGAAAATCAGTCGTTGGTCGCTAGTTCTTGGTCGCTAGTCATTAGCTAACGACCAACGACTAGCGACCATCGACCTGTTGCACTGAGAACCGGGAACTGAGAATTAATGCAGGGGTAAACCATGCGTCACAAAGTTGCAGGATACAAACTAGGCCGGACCACTTCACATCGTCGCGCCATGCTGCGCAACATGGTCACGTCCATCATCATGGAAGAGCGCATTGAGACGACGGTGATCAAGGCGAAGGCCGTCCGTCCATCCGTCGAGAAGATGATCACGCTCGGCAAAAAGGGCGATCTGGCGGCGCGACGGCAAGCAGCGTCCTATCTAATGACCCCGGAGTCGGTCACCAAACTTTTCGATACCGTGGCTCCACGCTTCGGTGATCGTAAGGGCGGCTATACACGCATCGTTCGCACCGCGTGGCGTAAGGGCGACGGCGCCGAAAAGGCGTTCATCGAACTGCTGGGTAGCGAACAGGTGATCGACGAAAAACGTCAGAAGCGGGCCGAAATCCGCGCCAAACGTGCCGAAGAAAACCGGAAGGCGATGGAACACGCGGATGCCGAAGCCCAGGCGGAGAAGAATATGGCCGCGAATGAGGCGGACGGTAAGACTGAGGGCAGCGACAAGAAAGAGTAGTTCGCCGCGCAGCTTTAGAAAACAAGCAGGGCGTCCGAAGCGGACGCCCTCTTTATTTGTGCGGATGCTCTCTTGAGCCTCTAAGCTATTGCGTGAGCGGTCCGCTCACCGTCCCGATCAACCCGGTTTTGTTGTCGAGTACGACGAGGCGAACTTGCTTGGCATCCGACGGCGCAGCAATATCGAGTTGCACCATCATGCCCTTGTCGATAATTTGCTGATAGGTGGCCGCATCGAACGCCTTGTCCACCTTAAGGGTGGTCGCCCCCCCCAGATTCTTGCCACTTGAGTCGTAAACACCGGCATAAAAGCTGACATTCATTTTCTTGCCGCCGCTGGTGTCTTCCGTGGTCAAGGTGTGTGCGTCCACCAGGAATACGACCTTTGCCTTGCCGGGATCCGTGGGCTTCACTTGGGCCATGAATGAAACCTGGGTCGCGTCTCCGTTCATCTGGAGAGCGCCCGCCGCTTCCTGATCGGGCTTCCAGTTCTTATCAACTGTCGGATCGAGCGCAAAGTACCCCCTGCGATAGCGGACTTCTGTGTCCCCGCGATCAAGTTTGACTTTGATGTTGCGGAACTTGCCGTCCCACTTCTTGTTTTCCGGGTAGTAACCGATCGCGTAAGAAGCATCTTCGTCCGCGACCGCCAGGTCGATGCCGTCCTTGATTTCATTCTGGTTGGTATAGGCCTTGCCGCCGGTTTCCGCCGCCAGGTCCTGCAAGGTGAACGTGTTGTTGACATCAATTCCCTTTATCATGATGCCGCGCATATCGACTGGATAAATGGCTATGCCGGCGCTGGCCAGATTCGCCTCGGCCTGTTTGATCGCGTCTCCGAACTTCGCCACGCGCTCCTCGTAGTGGCCGGAGATGGCAGCTGTGCCTGCGGACTGCTGTCTAACCGAAGGAGTATCCGCCAGCCGTTCCGCTTCACTCATGCTTTGTTCCGTCGGGATAAGATCAAGCGGGAAAGATGCGGTCAGCCAAACCACGGTCTTGCGGCCGGAGAATCCGGAAAGCATTCGCGAGAGATCCTGCAAAGCCTGCAGAGTAATCACCGTGCGGCGGTCGTGGTTGTAGTCTGCAACCAGGCTCTCGAAGCCGGCAAGCTGCGACTCAGCAACGGACATGGCCAGGGTCGTCGCGTTGTTGAGTCCGCTGTCGGACGTCAAATGCGGCGCCGGCGACGCGGGTTGAAGAATCTGGGATTGCGGACGCAGCTTGTTGATCGCCGCCTCCAGAACCTTCGGGTCGGTCGTGAAATCCTGCAGCACCCACAAACGGTCCGACAGGGCCATGACCGCCATAGGCTTGCCCGCGTGGTTCTGCTCCAGGGCATACTTCAACATCTGCTCTCTGCCATAAGACTGATCCAGGAACCCCGAGTTCGTTGAGTCCAGCAGAAGCACGGTCGGAACCCCAGCCGGCTTCAAAAACTCGGGACGATTGGAGAGGATGCCCGGAGGCAGGGTCTTCGCACTTCCCTGATTTGCGCCCGGCGGCGTGAAGGTCGCGATCTTCTGTTTCTTCCCATTTTCCTCAACCGTGAAGTCCTCAGGCTTCAGTCCGGTAACGGGCTGGCCCTTCTTGTCCCTGACAACCACGTCAACCACCACCAGGCGCGTGCTGGTTCGGATCGTGATGTCGGGAATTTCGGCAGGTATCTGCTGAGCACTCAACATTGCGGGGCCGGCAGCCAGGTTCAGGGCCATAGCTGAGGCGAGTGCGATGCGAAATGGCAGGTTACGCAACATGAGGCCTCCAAAAGGGTAGCGGAACTCGTGAATTACCCGAAATGTATCGCTTTTCAGACCCTTTGGCAAACCGATGTTGACTCCCATGCTGGGCTGCATTTGCCTGATGGATAACTGCTCCCTACAATAGATGTTTAATCCAGAATCCTATGATCCATTTTCCCGTCCCCGAAGCCCTGACATTCGACGACGTTTTACTGCTGCCGGCCCATTCCGGAGTCGTGCCCGCCAACACCAACACCCAGACCCAGATCTCGCGCAACATTCGGCTGAACATTCCGATTATCAGCGCTGCCATGGATACGGTGACCGAGTCGCACATGGCGATTGCCATGGCGCAGCAGGGCGGCCTCGGGATTATTCATCGCAACCTGACCATCGAGCAGCAGGCCAATGAAGTGGACAAGGTGAAACGGTCGGAGAGCGGCATGATCGTGGATCCGGTCACAATGTCGCCCGATGCCAAGGTTTCCGATGCGTTGGACGTCATGCAGAAATACAAGATTTCAGGCGTGCCGATCACGCTGAAAGATGGAAAACTGGTCGGCATTCTCACCAATCGCGATCTGCGTTTCGAAACACGCTTCGATATTCCCATCAGCAAAGTCATGACCCAGAAGAACCTGATCACGGTGCCGGTGGGTACGACGCTCGAACAGGCGGAGGAGATTCTCCACGAGCACCGCGTCGAAAAACTTCTCGTCGTTGACGACAAGTACAACCTCAAGGGTTTGATCACGGTCAAGGACATCCAGAAGAAACTGAAATATCCCGGCGCGGCCAAGGACGATAAGGGCCGCTTGCGAGTAAGCGCGGCGATCGGCGCGACCGGTGATTTTCTAGAGCGTGCCCAGGAGATGGCGAAAGCAAAAGTCGACGTGCTGGCCATTGACAGCGCGCATGGGCATTCCGCGCTGGTTCTAGAAGCGGTCAAGAGAGTGAAAGCGAGTTTGCCCGAGGTGGAACTGATAGCCGGGAACGTAGCGACATTTGATGGCGCCTGCGATCTGGTGCGCGCCGGAGTGGACGGCGTGAAAGTCGGCATTGGCCCAGGCTCAATCTGCACCACCCGCATCGTGACCGGTGTTGGGGTTCCGCAGATCACGGCGATCGCCGAGGCGACGCGGGCGACGCGCGATTCGGGCGTCCCTGTGATTGCGGACGGCGGCATCAAATATTCCGGCGACATCAGCAAGGCGCTGGCCGCGGGCGCTTCCGCGGTGATGATCGGTTCGATGTTTGCCGGAACCGATGAAAGCCCGGGCGAATTAATTCTGTATCAGGGCCGCACCTTCAAAGCGTATCGCGGCATGGGGTCGCTGGGCGCGATGGCGCAGGGTTCGAGCGAGCGCTACTTCCAGAACTCGGATGGAGATGCGTCGGCGGCAATTCCTCCTATGATGGGCGAGGATTCGAACCGCCTCGGCAAATTGGTGCCGGAAGGAATTGAAGGACGCGTGCCGTATCGCGGTTCAGTGGCAATGATCGTGCACCAGATGGTGGGCGGGCTGAAATCTGGCATGGGATATTGTGGCTGTCAGACAGTGAGTGAACTGCAACAGAAGGCGCGATTCGTGCGCATCAGCGCCGCCGGCCTGCGCGAAAGCCACGTGCACGACGTCATGATCACGCGCG
Organism: uncultured Acidobacteriaceae bacterium; assembly: GCA_963755765.1. Lineage (GTDB taxonomy): Bacteria > Acidobacteriota > Terriglobia > Terriglobales > Acidobacteriaceae > Acidiflorens. The sequence goes on along the minus strand of CAVWKZ010000010.1, from coordinate 549,322 downwards.
AAGCTCCGAACTACGCGGCGGAATAAGGGACGAGGCCGAATTGACGACCGAATCGACCGCGTCCCGTCCCAATCTTCTGCGCGCCTGGTGGCCAGCCGCCGTCTGGGTGGGCCTCATAGCGTTCGAGTCCACCGATTTCTTTTCTTCCGAGAATACCGGCAACATGTTGTTCGGGCTGCTGACGCGTATATTCGGCCAAATCAGCTTCGCCGAGTTCGTCATCTTTCATCACTTTCTGCGCAAGACCGGACACGTCGTCGGGTACGGCATGTTGAGCTTGCTCCTGCTACGTGGCTGGCGAGCAACGTTCGGTGGAGTTCGCTCCTTATTGTTGCGCGCGGCGCTGTTGTCCTGGTTGGGCACCGCTTTCGTGGCTGCGATGGATGAATGGCACCAAAGCTACATTCCGTCGCGCACCGGCACATTGTGGGATGTCCTGCTCGATAGCGTGGCCGGAGTCGCGTTTCTAATAGTCGCGTACTGGTGGTTGCGACGATCGGCCATTGCCGAGCAAGCCACCTGATAACCAGGCAAATTTCCCATCCGCATACACCAGAGTTCGTTCCAGACCCTCACTCGACGCGTGCTATCATTTTCGTTCTTGGATTCGTTCTTAACTGATCATCGCAGTGTCCGGATCGCCCGTTATGGTCTTACCTTCATCCTCCCAATCCACGGTCGTGAACACCGTCGAACTCTCCAGTATTTGCAAGAATTACGATGACTTTGTCGCCGTCAACAACCTTTCTCTTCGCATCCCACGCGGCGGAATTTACGGTTTGCTCGGCCCCAACGGGGCCGGAAAGACCAGCACGCTGCGCATGATCATCGGCATCATCGTCCCCGATTCAGGCCAGGTTCTCATCCTCGGAGAACCCATGGGCCGCGCCCACACTGGCCGCTTCGGCTACCTACCCGAAGAACGTGGCCTCTACAAGAAAATGAAGGTGCTGACTCACCTCGTCCTCCTTGCTCAGCTCAAAGGTTTGACCAGCGCCGAGGCTTCAAAACGCGCCCATCACTGGTGCGAGCGCCTTGAACTTTCTTCCTGGATGGATAAGAAAGTCGAAGAGCTTTCGAAAGGCATGCAGCAGAAAGTTCAGTTTATCGGTGCAATTCTGCACGATCCGGAGTTGATTGTCATGGACGAGCCTTTCTCCGGGCTCGATCCCGCCAACGCGCTGGCCTTGAAAGACACTCTGCTCGAATTGGCCAAGAACGGCAAGACCATCCTGCTGTCGACCCATCGCATGGACCAGGCGGAACGTTTGTGCCAGTCGATCTGCCTGATCAATCACGGGCGAGTTGTCCTCGAAGGCGATTTGGGCCAGATTAAGGCCAACTACGGCCATTGCAGCGTCCAGATTAAATACGATGGAGACGCCGGTTTCTTGCGCGACCCGAAACTCGTTCAATCCTTTAACGACTACGGCAACTATGTGGAAGTGCGCCTCACCCCCGGCGCCGATACCCAGGAACTTCTTCAGCACGCGTGTTCAAAGGCGAGGCTTGATCGGTTTGAGGTGATGCAACCCTCGCTGGAAGAAATCTTTATCGAGGCTGTCGGCAAACCCAATGCGTAACACCTCGCTACGTAACGCATGGCTACGCAACACCTGGCTGATCATCAGGCGCGAATATCTGGAGCGTGTGCGCACCCGCTCCTTCATCGTGCTTACCTTGCTGGCGCCCGCCATCATGACCGTGCTGCTGCTTCTGCCGGCGAAGCTTGCCACCGTGGGTGAGAAGGCAAAGCATATTGTGGTTGTAACCTCAACCGCGCAATTCGGCGAGGTCGTCCGCCAGGGATTATTGTCCGCGAGTCCGGGCGCGGGCGATGATGATGACGAAGACGACAAGTCCGGTTCCGCAACCAGTTCTGCGAAGAAGGCGCCCGATAAACACTACACGGTTGACGTGGATTCCAATCCCACCGACGCGGAACGGGCAGCGTTGCGGGACAAGATAATCTCGCAGTCCATCGACGGCTATCTTTGGCTCACCGACGACGCGATCGCAACCGGAAAGGTCGAGTGGGCGAGCCGCAACATGGGCGACTTCGGAGAGAGATCGCGCCTGAGCGAAAAGCTGAACCGCATCATTCAATACGCCCGGCTTTCCAAAACTGGCGTCACCGGCGATCAGGCGGACCTGTTGCTCAAGCCAATAAAAGTAGAGTCAGTTCGAATCGAACAAGGGCGCGCAGCCACGGATAGCAGCGGCAAGAAGTTTATAGAAGTCGTGGTAATGGTCATGCTGATTTACATGACCGTGCTTCTGTACGGCATTTCGGTTATGCGCTCGGTGCTCGAAGAAAAGAATTCGCGCATTCTTGAGGTGCTGCTTTCTTCCGCCACATCAACCGAACTGATGATCGGCAAAGTTGTCGGCGTGGGCGCGGTGGGCCTGACCCAGGTCCTGGTTTGGGTCGTGATGGCGGGCGCGTTTGCCTTACCCTCACTCGCGATGCAGGTGGATCTCGACCAACTCAAAGTGTCCCCCGAAGTATTGGCTGCATTTGCGGCCTTCTTCTTTCTCGGCTACATGCTGTACAGCACAATGTACGCGGCGATTGGAGCGATCACCACCACCGAGCAGGAAGGCCAGCAGCTCCAGTTCGTCATCGTGATTCCGTTGGTCCTCTCGGTGTTCATGCTTAGCGCCGCCGTGAAAACGCCCGACGCCCCGGCGGTAGTCTGGATGTCGATGGTACCGTTCTTCGCGCCGGTGTTGATGTACGCGCGAATCGTCGTACAAACGCCGCCTTTGTGGCAGATCGCGCTATCGCTGTCCTTATTGATCGCGACCATTGCGGGAGTCCTTGTACTCTGCTCCCGCATTTATCGCGTCGGCATACTCATGTATGGGAAACGGGCCACGCTCCCGGAAATTCTAAAGTGGCTGAAGTACGCCAAGAATTAATCGCGAGGCCGCACTTACGAACTTGATTCACGAACTAGGCTTTAAGAATTCATGCCCCAGCAGCAACACGGCGGAGCACGCCGCAATCCCCGCCGAAAAATAAAACGGGACTGCCGGCCCATAGAGTTTCCAAAGCGTTCCCGTGATAACGCTCGAGAGCAGGGTAGTCACGCTGGTGAGAAAAAAATAAATCCCCAGAGCACGCCCGCGGACATCGCCCGCCACGCTTTCGACGACCAGCGCCTTGAGCACGGGATTGGTCAACGCGTAGAAGAGTCCGTAAAAGGCCATGGTCAGCCAGATTGCCAGTTGGGAAGGCGCAAGCGCGAAGACGAAATAGACAATGGCAAAAACGAAATACCCGGCGGCGGCGATGGCCGAGCGCGAGAAGCGATCGCTGAATTTGCCGGCCGGCCAGGATACCAAGGTGAACGTAATGTTGAAGACCAGGCCTAGCAGCGGCGCGCGAGACGCCGGAATGCCGATATTTCCGGCGCGCAGCACCAGAAACATGTCGCTGGAATTTCCCAGCGAAAAAAGTGTGACCACGGCCAGCACGTAATAGAAGCCGAGCGGTAGCTTGGGCAGCCAATCGGATCTAGGTATGGCTGTCCCCGCCTGAATCGGCGACGGCGCTCGTTCTTTCACCGATTTCGCGCGGTGCACTTCGCGAATTCCCACCCACGCGACAATTACGCACAACGCTCCCGGAATCGCCGCCGACGCGAAAACGCCGCGCATGCCGAAGCGCCCGATCACCGCCAGCGCCAACAGAGGACCGGCGATGGCGCCCGCGGAATCCATGGCTTGAATCAATCCGTAGGCTGAGCCGAGCGCTGATTTGTCCACCGACTCCGCCACCATCACATCGCGGGCCGTTCCGCGAATGCCTTTGGCAAAGCGGTCGGAGAAACGAATTCCCAGAATCTGCCACCATGACGAAACCAGCGCCAGCAGCGGCTTGACCGCGTTGGCCACAATGTATCCACCGACCACAATGGGCTTGCGGTGCGAAACTTTGTCGGTCGCGTAGCCAGAAAACAGTTTGGCAAACGAAGCCACGCTCTCCGCGACGCCTTCGATAATCCCAAGCTGCGCCGGCCCGGCGCCCAGCGATGCGAGAAATGCAGGGAGCACCCAGTACGCCATTTCGCTGGCCGTGTCATTGAGAAACGAAGTCAGGCCGAAAACGTATATATTTCGTGGAGTAGCTTCGGAAGCTGGTGGGGGCGGCGTGTTCATGTCCGTCCCTTGAAAATAGCATGGAGAAAATGGCGTTGGGCGAGGACCGCGAGATCAAGCAACGGTCGTGGTTTTCGAGCGACATATCCGTAGCCTGGCTTCTCGCGGCTGCCGCCGTGCTGCTGCAGCTGGCGACGAATGGCCGCTACGGCTATTTCCGCGACGAACTTTATTATCTGGCGCTCTCGCACCACCTCGCCTGGGGATACGTGGATCTGGCGCCGATGGCTCCTCTGGTCTTGTACATCAGCCGCTCACTATTCGGAGATTCACTGCATGCAATTCGTCTGTTGCCGGCGCTGGCACTGAGCGCAGAAATTCTAATCACCGGATTGATCGCGCGTGAACTCGGCGGCAAACGGTCCGCTATTCTGCTGGCGTGCCTCTCGGTGCTTGTAGCACCGGTAATCCTCAATAACGCGACGCGTTTTTCTATGAACCCCTTCGAGCCCTTGTTCTGGATGGGCGCGATTTATTTTCTGCTGCGCGCGATCAACCGTAATCGGCCGGAGTCGCTGGTGTGGTGCGGCGTCCTGCTCGGGCTGGGATTGGAAAATAAGCATTCAACAGCGTTCTTTCTGATCAGTCTCATCGCCGGAATTCTGGCTTCTCCCGAGCGTCGCTGGTTGCGCAGCAAGTGGTTTTGGATAGCTGCGATCGTCATCGTGCTGCTGAGTCTGCCCAACCTTGTCTGGCAGTATCAGCACGGATTTCCGACCTGGGTCGATCTAAGCAATGTGAAGAAAATTCACAAGAACGTCGAACTGCCGCCGCTGCAATTTGTGAAACAACAGATCATGATGTTGCTGCCGATCAGCGTGATCGTCTGGGCTGCCGGATTGGGATTCCTTCTTTTTCAAGCGCAAGGCAAGCGCTATCGCGTCCTCGGAGTCACCTATCTCGTATTCCTGGCGATCATGATGGCGATGCACGGCAAGGACTATTACCTCGCCCCGATTTATCCCATGCTCTTCGCTGCCGGGGGAGTGTTCTGGCAAAAACTGATCGAGTCACGCTCAAAGCTTCGCTGGGTAAAAGTGGCGTTGCCGGCCGTGCTGACAATTTTGGGCGTAATTGCCTTTCCCATTGTTCTGCCGATTCTTCCGCCCGATCGCATCGCTCCCTATTTGCAGGCGCTCGGCATCGGCGTCTTCCGCACCGAAACGCACATGAGCAGCGATCTCCCTCAGCATTTCGCGGATGAATTCGGGTGGCCGGAAATGGTGGCGCAGGTCGCCGACGTCTACAACAATCTGCCCGCGGACGAACGCGCCAAGACCGCCATTCTCGCCGGAAACTACGGGTCTGCTGGAGCGATCGATTTCTTCGGGCCGTACTACGGACTGCCTCAATCCATCAGCGCTCATCAGAATTATTACTACTGGGGATTCCGGCAGTACACCGGCGAGAGCCTGATCATGCTCAACTGGCAGCTCGAGGATGCTCAGTACTGGTGCCAGAACGTAGAACAAGGCCCGAAGGTCGAGCAACCGTATACCATGGGCTGGGAACATTACACCATCCTGATCTGCCATGGATTGAAGAAACCGTTGGCAGAGGCCTGGCCGCACTTCAAAGTCTGGGACTGAAACCCTGACACCTAACACCCAAGACCTGGCCTCCCGCTTCTAGTAGAATAGAGTCACATGTCCGACCGCACTTTTACCCTCGATGAAGCGCAGATGTTGCTGCCGATTCTGGAATCACTCCTCAAGCAGGCAATCACCTCCAAGAAGCTGATTGAAAGCGTGGACGGCGAGTTGCAGGATACGGCGCACCGCGTCTTTCTCAACGGCGGCACGATGTTGAATGTAGTCCATCTGGCGCGGCGTAAAGCGGAGCGCGAAAGGTCGATTCGCCGCATCAAAGATGCGCTGTCCGAAATCGACGCCACCGGCGTGCAGGTGAAAGATCTTGACATCGGATTGCTAGATTTTCCCTGCAAGGTCGACGGCGAAATCCTGCTATTGTGCTGGAAACTGGGCGAGCCGACGATCACGTATTGGCATGGGACGAACGAAGGCTTCTCCGGACGCAAGCCGATTGACCAGCGCATCGCCAACGCCGGAAAGAAGCGGCCAAAGTAGTCGGCGCTCAGTGTTATAACGTTGTCATCCTGGGCGAAGCGAAGGACCTATGCAAATTCCGGCGCATAGAGATACCGTTCGAACCACCCCTCACTGAGATCGCTCCACGCAGGGTGTCACCGCAACGATCAACTGAATCTTCTTGATCCGAAGCCAGCCCTTGATCCGCTTCTCGCGACCGATGGCGTTGCGCACATCGTCCAAGCTCTCATAGTAAACAAGGCGATCAATTTTGTAGCGCTTGCAGAATTCCGATCCGTTCCCAAGATTGTGTTCCCAAACCCGCCGATGGAGGTTGTTCGTAACGCCAACGTAAAGACTCTTGGAGCGATTGGTCAGGATGTAAACGGAGTAGTAACGGTGCTCGCCGAATTGCATAGGTCCTTCGCTTCGCGCACGATGACATCGTTTGGATTGTGCTCGAAGAAACGACGGAATTCAGTGACGTATATGCAGCAAAATTGTGATGATTCACCGCCGATGGTTGGCTGCATTGGATCACCGAATCACCCACAATGTTGTCATCCTGAGCGGAGCGAAGGACCTAATGTACTTGCCCGCAGCGCCGGAAATCCACCGACTAGCAGGAAAGCGCCGCGCAAGTTCGGCCCCGCGCCCCGTTCTTTATATTCGAGAATGTCTCGGGCGGGCCAAGGCGAGCGAAGGTACGACCCAAGCCATGCACTATCGGTGGTCGAGCGCAAACCCGGCATTCTGCTAAAATTAGAGTTATCTGAGGCGGTCACTTATGTTTACTGGGTGCAAACTTGCCTTCACTCTCGCTTTCACGGTTCTGGTTGCACTGGCCCTTGGGGCCGGCTGTCAAGGGTTCTTCCCGGCTAACTCTCTCTTGACGATTTCGGTCCAACCGCCCACCCCAGATGTCGTTCTCGGCCAGACGCAGACGTTGCAGGCGTGGGGGACCTACAACAACGGCGGGGGCCAAACCCAGATAAAGAGCGGCGTGGCGTGGTCGAGCGATACTCCCGACGTGCTGACCATCGATCAGGACACCGGAGTGGCTACGGGGCAGAGCCTGGGCACGGCCACGGTCACTGCCTCCGCGCAGGGTCTGAGCGCGACAGCGTCGGCCACTGTTTACATTGTCGTCACCACCCTGAAGGTTACTCCGAATACCTGGAGCTTCACCGGCGCAGCCGGAGGGACCAATCCAGTGGGATTCGTGGTAACCGCAAATGGGGGCACAGACGTCACCGCCAGCGCCATATTCACCGCCAACACAACTTTCATTAGTTGCGTAAACGGCACCGACCCCGTGTTCTGCACCGCCTCCTCCGGCACGACACCAGGGCCCTACCAGATTATCGTGAGCTATCCCCAGACCACTCTTACGGCCCTCATTAGCGTGACGGCCAACTAGCTGTTAAGTTTTAATGCCAAGTGTCCCAGGTCTCGCGGTTTTTGAGACCTGGGAATCTGTAGGCCCGATTACTTTCCGTTCCCTTTCCAGCGCTACCACGCCGCGCTATAGTAAAAGTTTCCGGTGAAGCTCATCCCTACATCTCTTCTTCGATCGTCGCCGGTCGCGCTCTGTCTGGTAAGCGCGATGTTGTTCTCAGCCTGCAATCGCGGCGGCGGCCGCGTGCTGGAGGTTGCCTACGTTTCCGGCGTTCAAGCCATCCTCCGCGACCGCGTAGCTGAGATGTACGAAAAAACCGGAGCCGTGAAAAACGGCGACCGCGTGGAAGTGCTCGACCATGACCGTCGCTTCGTCAAAGTGCGCACTGCCGCGGGCGTGACTGGATGGGTGGAACAGCGCTACCTTGTCGGTCAGGATGTCTTCGATCAGATTCAGAAGCTGACCAAGGACAACCAGAACGATCCGGTGCAGGCGCAAGGCGCGACCCGCAACGACACCAATCTGCACGTTTCGCCGGGACGCGATAGCGAACATCTCTATCAGATTTCGTCAGGCGAGAAGCTGTCGTTGTTGAAGCGAGGCACAGCCGAAAAGGCGGGCACGGCCGCTCCAGCGCGCTCCGCCGCCCCGGCCAGCAAGTCGCCGGAAACGAAAGACGAGAAAAAATCGTCGCCATCGCCCGTAATAGAAGACTGGTGGCTGGTGCGCGACTCCCACAGCCGCGTCGGCTGGGTGCTGGCCCGCATGGTTGATCTCGACGTCCCGCTCGACGTTGCGCAGTACGCGGAAGGCCAGCGCATCGTCGGATGCTTCGTGCTCGACGAGGTTCAGGATAAAGACAAGAAAGTGGCGCAGTATTTGACGGTCCTCACCGAACCCCGGGATGGCCTGCCGTTTGACTTCAATCAGATTCGCGTCTTCACCTGGAACGTCAAGCACCATCGCTACGAAACGGCTTATCACGAACGCGTGGAAGGTGTGCTGCCCGTGACCGTTTCACAAGAGAGCTTCGACAAGGAAGGCACGCTGCCCGTCTTCGTGATTCGAGTCGAAGACGACAAAGGCAACGTCAGCGAACGCAAATATAAGCTCAATACGCCGATCGTACGTCGCGTGCTCGCGCCGGGAGAACAGCCGCAGCGAACTGTGAACAGGAAAGCGAAGCGGAGACGGTGAGAACAAAAATCTCTACCCGCAGAGTACGCTGAGATTTTTCGAAAGTTGCTTCTCCCCGATCTTTGCGTCGTCAGCGGATCGTTTGTGGAGCTATTCTAAAACTATGCTTGGGATGAGTTGGTTATTGTGTTTCGTCGCGTTGACTACGGGTGCGCTGGGGGCGGTTCCAAAAACCAAGGCGCATTCCTCAGAGCCAAAATCTCCTAACATTATCCTGATCACGGTCGATACCACGCGCGCCGACCGCATGGGGTTTCTCGGTTCGAAGCGCGGACTGACGCCGAATCTGGATGCCCTAGCCCGCCAATCCGTGGTCTTTACCCACGCGTATTCTCAGGTTCCGCTGACGGTGCCGTCGCATGCAAGCATTCTGACTGGGACGTATCCTCAGTTACATCAGATAAATGACTTCGGACTGCTGCTGCCGATAGATCTGCCCTACGCGCCGGCAATCCTGAAGGCCCACGGATATCGGACTGCGGCCTTTGTCGGTTCCGTGGCGCTCGACCCGGTGGCGGGGGGGGCTCCCGGGTTTGAACGCGGGTTCGACACCTACGATGCGAGCTACCAGCACATTCGCCCAGGGGAAGACCGCTTTAAAACGGTGGAGCGCCGTGGCGGCGAAGTGGTCGCGCGCGCCCTTGCCTGGTTGAACCAGCATCCCCGCGGGCCGTATTTCCTCTGGGTGCATCTCTACGACCCACACGATCCCTACGATCCTCCCGAGCCTTACGCAAGCCGGTACAAATCGGCGCCCTACGACGGTGAGATTGCCTACAGCGATTCCGCCCTGGGGAAATTTCTGGAACAGTTGCGCACTCGCGGGCTTTACGAAAACTCAATGATTGCGATGATGGCTGATCATGGAGAGTCGCTCGGCGATCACGGGGAAGATACGCACGGGATCTTTTTATACGACGAAACCATCCACGTGCCGCTCATGATCAAGCTGCCGCGCGAGCACTTTGGGGGACAACGAATCGAGAGCCGCGTCGAGCTGGTGGATGTGCTGCCGACCATTTTGCAGACTTTGGGATTCGCGATTCCACAGGAAATACAAGGGGAATCGCTGCTGGGCATGATGAAGCCGACAGCGGTAGCAAACGCAGGAGCTGAACCGAAACCGGAGGTATCCAGTGACCGGCCGGCATATGCGGAGACGGATTATGGAAAGATCACTTTTCGATGGAGTTCTCTGCGGTCGCTGCGAACCGGAAAGTATCTGTTCATAGAGGCCCCGCGGCGGGAGCTGTATGACCAGACGGCGGATCCACAGGCTGAACACAATCTGGCAACTTCGTCCAAGGCTGTTACCGACACCTTGACCGGGCAGCTGAATAACTTCCGGCAGAAGACGAGCAATTCCCGCGAGGCGCCCAAGGCGAGCCTGAGTCCCGAGCAGCGGGAGAAACTGGCTGCATTGGGGTACATCCCACCCGACAGCGGCAGTTCGGCAGGGGGAGGGTCCGATGGGCCCGCCATCGATCCCAAGGACAAGATCGAGATCGTTAACTTGGAACATCGGGTGGAACTTCTCCTGGATGGGGGGCAGGTTCGGGAAGCCCTCCCTTTGGCACAACAAGTGGTTGCGAATGCCGCGGACGTATTCCTCGGCTATCGAGAACTGGGCACGTGCTACTTGGCGCTCGGGGATCTCAAGAACGCGCTGCCGGCAATGCGCAAGGCGATTGAGTTGCGCCCGGATTCGATTCAGGACCGTTACGATCTGGGGGTGGCACTCTATCAAAGTGGAGACGTCGAAGCAGCAACGAAGCAGTTTGAGACCCTCGTGGTGCTGGCGCCGCAATGGCGTCAAGGGCACGTTCTGCTGGCGACTGCCTATGCCAAAACAGGGCGGGCCGAGGAGGCGATCAAGGAATGTGAAAAAATCCTGGAAGTCGACCCCAAAGACTACAAAGCCTTGCTTATCGAAGGGCTGGTCTTACTACAATCCGGACGGCCCGACGCGGCCCTGCCCAAGCTGCTGAAGGCAGTCTCCCTGCGAGCCGACGCGACGGAGGCCCATGGGTCTCTGGCGGAGGCCTATAGTCAGCTAGGGCAGAGCGCAGATGCCGCACGTGAACGGGCTGAAGCCGAGCGCCTGAAGGCTAGGAACGAACAGTGAGTAGGAGGAAAGTGGGGTGTCTCGGGCGGAATTACTGCTGCCCCACCTGTTTTCTTGTACTTCCCACCGGCCGTGGGATGTCAACACCGGTGGCTTTATCCCGATCGCCAAAACTCAGGTACACAAGATAAACACCGCCGCTACGAACAGCTCCCCGCTGCTCATCAGAAACCACACCCAACTCCGCGAACGCCCTTCAGCCATAATCAGAAGAGCGTAGCACCGGGCGCAGCTTGTATTACTTCACAATTCTTCGGGCCACGAAGTGGTCGAAACGGCGTTCCAGCCCCGAGCATCCGGTTTCATTTCACGTCGAAATTGCGCGGATCAAGCCCGACATTATTCGACACATCGAGGCCCTTCAGATCCCATTCAGTCAGTGACGTGCGGCCATTTTGGAGTTCCTGCGTAAACTGGATATCGTAATGAGTCGGCAAGGTAACGCCATCCGCGATCTTAAAGTCGCTGAATTTTTCCGACAGGCGATAACGATTCATGTACTGGCGTGCCGCAGCCAATTCCGGGGTTCCTCCGGTCTGCGTGCTCCCAATGGCAACGCCGCCGGGAGCGTTACCAGGAGAGGTCGGACCGTTGCCCACTGCGGTCGAAGGCGCATAATTTGCAAAATTCTCGGAGCTGGTTAACGTGTAGACCGTCTCGACGTGGCGATAGGTTTCCGGGTCGAAATAAAGGTTGATATCCAAGTCAGTGCCTTTGTGGGGGCGATAGCGGAGGTCGTAAAGTTCCTGGCCGTCTATTTTCTTGAGGCCCTCGAACGTCACTTTGGCTTTGCGCTCGTTCAGGTTCAAGAGAGGCCACGCGGTGGTCAGCACGCCGCCCATGAGACCTTCCCGAATCACAGCATCGTACACAAACACAAAACTCCCTAAAGAGGAACGGGTTTGTGCTGCGGTAGAATAGGCAACCTTATCCTTCTCGCCATCGAAGATGAATTGTTCGCCGCGATACAGATTGTTCGGCAGTTTCATCATGAGTTGCAGTTTGTTGCCGTCGGAAACCATCTGAGCCTTGCCGTCAAGAAATCCTGCGCCGCCGACCAAGATCGCGTAGTGCACGGGCCCCTGCGCGGCGCGAGTCTTAAGCCCGGCCCGAGTAGGGGGGGTAGCAATCGAGTCCAGATGGCGGGAGACGAGTTCGTCAGCATTGGCAGGTGGATTAGCTGCTAGGACTTCGTTAATCAACAAGAAAACCGAGCAGAGGAGGACCAGCGTGGTGATTGCGGCATTCTTCTTCGTGTTTAGGCTCATAATCTGGTGTTACCTTATTCTTTGAAGTTCAGAAAAAGCACCTGCGAGTGGCGCTTTTCCGTAAATCGGCGTAACGCTCCGAGTTTACACCTTTCTTGAATACCGCTCATGGGAAAACCACTCCCCATCCTACTCCAAGAATTAAGAACAGTAAGCAGATCGCGGCTGCTGCAGCCCCAGTTTTCCCAGCGCATCTCTCTGCCTCCCATCCCCCCCGGGCAGAGAGAGGGTTGGCACGGTCGAGAGGCGCGATTTCGTCGGAAAACGCTCGACCACTGCAGCTGTCGGTGTATAATCTTGCTCGCTGCGTGTTCGGATCGAGGCTCGCGTTCAGGCTCAGGCTTCACACAAAGTTGAAGTTGTTCTCCGGGTCTGTGCAAACTCGGGCTATTAGCCATCCCTCACTCGATTCACGCATTCTTGGAATTAAGTAAGGTATCGGCAAGCTGTTTTGGCGAGACTCGTTACCGGGCCCATGAATAGAACCGCCTCCGCTGCGATAATTCTTTCGCTCACGTTGATTGCCGCTGCCTACTGCCAGGATGGGCGGGCAGTCCGGTCGGAGTCCGCTCCAGAGAAGCCATCGGTTTCGCCGCGAAGTGGCGAGACCACCATCGTTCAACCGTCAACGCCAGACCCATTCGCGGGCGAGTTCACCATCTCGAAACAGGTCGATGAGGTGAATCTGTTCTTGAGTGTCACCGATGCGAAAGGAAGATTCGTCGACAACCTGACGGCCGATGACCTGAAGTTGCTCGACAACCACAAATCGCCAGAGAAATGGAACTATTTTCAGGCCCGGACCAACTTGCCGCTAGAGGTGATCTTGGCGGTTGACATCAGCAGTTCGGTTCGCGATCGTCTGCATTTTGAACAGCAGGCAGCCAGCACCTTTCTCAAACACATCTTGCGCGAGGAGACCGATGAAGCGGCGATTGTCGCGTTTGGCAGCACCGTGCAGGAAAAGACCTCAGTTATGACCAGCGATGTGAATCAACTCGACGCCACGGTCCGAGGCCTGCACGCGGGCGGCGAAACCGCGATGTATGACGCGATCGTTCTTGCCAGCCATGCACTTCGCGCGACCAAGAGAAAAGGTGTGATGCGCCCCGTAATTATTCTCATTACCGACGGTGTCGATACCGCAAGTAAAGCGACGCTGAGAGCGGCGGAGGAAGCTGCGATTCGATGCGAAGCGTCCATTTTTGCGTTGGACGCTAATTCGATCTACGAGAAAAATCCGAAGGGCCGCCTGATACTGGACAAGATAACTCACGAAACTGGAGGTTTCGTTTTGTCGGCGCGGGAGAATTCTGACTTAAAGGGGGCTTTCACTACAATCGAGAAGATCCTACGCACTCAGTATGCTCTTGGTTACGCGCCGCCCGATCTGGAGGCTAATGGCGGGTTCCGTTCCATCGAAGTGACGTCCAATCGACGCGGCTTGCAAGTCCACGCCCGCAGCGGGTATTACGCGCCGGCGAGGTAGTGCCACACTGAGAGTTGACGTACACTCGTCACGCATGCGTGATCTTGTCGAAATCGAAGTCTTCAAGTGCCTCTACCATTCGACTGCCGAAGGAAAACGCACGGTCGTCGCTCTTCTTGACGAGCGCGCTGAAGAGGGTTAGCAAGTTCGAACGATGTGCGACAGAACGCGAGAACCTTGGCGGCGTCGAGGAGAAAATGTGCCGCCTCCTCGCAACATCAGTCTGGGGGAGGAGATGACGTTGTTGCCAATTAAAGCCAAGAAGTGCTTATTTTCACGTGACTTGCACTCGTTGTAACGCCGGCACGTTGTGCCGGGCTAAACCTATGCTGGACTGGCACCCACTGACCTGGGTCCCGTTGTTCCTCGCCAACTCGCGATCCTTGCTTAGCGACAAGATCGTCGTGCTAGCGAAGCGAGGAACCCGCTTCATCTGGGCGAAATCGGCGTCCCGAGGCCACTCTCAGGAATAGAACTGGGCAACGCTCTCGACGACGAATCAGATCTCGGCTGCAGTCAACTCCGGGAACATTGGCAGCGCCAGCACTTCCCTCGCGGCCTGTTCGGAGACCGGCAGATCTCCCGACTTCATTCCAAGGTAGGAAAAAACAGGCTGCAGGAGCAGCGGCAGCGGGTAATAAATCTCTGAACCGATTTTTCGCTCCGCGAGGAATGTGCGCAGCTCATCCCGGGCGCGAATCACATAGTGATGAAAGGCATGTTTCGCTTGCGGACGTCGCGAGAGCAAAGCCACCGGCGAGACGTTTTCGTTGAAAGTCGGGTTCGGAATCTGGCCGGAAGTTAGCCCAGCTTTGGCAAACAGCGGGTCGTAAGCCGCGGCGTGTTGCCGGCGGCTCAGGTTCCAAGGTGCGCACCGCCGCGGGTCTGACGGGATGGGTGGAAGAGTGCACCTCGTTGGACAGGATGTCTTCGATCAGATCCAGAAGCTGACCGCGGACAATCAGAACGATCCCGTGCAGGCGCAGGGTGTGACCCGCAACGACACGAACCTGCACGTTGAGCCGGGACGCGATAGCCAGCATCTTTATCAGATTTCGTCGGGTGAAAGCTGTCATTGTTGAAGCGAGGCGCGGCCGAGAAGCCGGGTACGTCTGAGCCGTCGCGCTCCTTCGTTCCCGGCAGCAAAGTGCCGGACACGAAAAAGAAAAAGGAATCAGTGCCGGTGGTGGAAGATTGGTGGCTGGTGCGCGACCCCCACAGCCGCGTCGGCTGGGTGCTGGCCCGCATGGTGGATCTCGACGTCCCGCTCGACGTCGCGCAGTACGCCGAAGGCCAGCGCATCGTCGCCTGCTTCGTGCTCGATCAGGTTCAGGATAAAGACAAACAGGTAGCGCAATACTTGACAGTCCTTACCGAACCGAGGGATGGACTGCCGTTTGACTTCAACCAGATTCGCGTTTTCACCTGGAACGTCAAGCCCCATCGCTCTGAAACGGCTTACCACGAACGCGTGGAAGGCGTGATGCCCGTGACCGTTTCACAAGAGAATTTCGACAAGGAGGGTACGTTACCCGTCTTCGTGATTCGAGTGCAGGACGACAAAGGTAACGTCAGCGAGCGCAAATACAAACTCAACACGCCGATTGTGCGTCGAGTGCTCGCTCCGGAAGAACAGCCGCAGCGGATTGTGAATAGGAAAGCGAAGCGCAGACGGTAACAACAAGAGTCTCCAACCGCCGAGCGCGCTGAGCACGCAGAGATTCTTGAAATTATTTTCTCCGCGCCCTTCTGCGGTTAGATCAACCGCAGAACTCGCCAATGCTCTAAATAGCCGAGCGTCCAAGTCAGTATTTCGCCACCACAGACAGAGGCGAACTGAACCACGCCTCATTCCGAGTGAAAAACAGCCTCCATAGAGGCAAGCGCGACTGCGATAAAGAATGTCAACGATCTTATTCCACTTGTTTGGAATCTCTACTTGGGTTCGGAAAAACTTCTTATCGGAACCTGAAGGCCAGATGTTAGCAGGTGAGAAGCCTCTTAACCTAGATGCACTCTGGCGTGGCACGCCGCGCACAGCGTGATCAAGTTTTCCTCAGAGTCTGCTCCCGAATGGCTGCGGAATTCCATGTGGTGCACTTCAAGATTCGACATCATGCAACAAAATTGACACCTCCACCCATCACGACGCAGGATCTGCTGGCGCAGACTCTCGTACGACAACGGGTCGAGCCGTACGCCGGCGGCCTTTGGCCGAATCACTTTCAGGACGCCTTCTCACGCAAGTTTTCCAGGAAAGTCTGCTGCTGTTCGCCGGGCAAGAACCTGTAGTAGCGTGAGATCGAATTGAGCAGGATCTCCGGGTTGCCGTTGTCCATGTGCGCTCCCGCCAGGAAGTCGGCGCAGATCATTTCCAGACAGTGACCGCGCGATTTGTCCGTGCCCAGCATCAATGCCGCAGTCTCGATAGCCTGTTCGATCACGGGGATCTGGCTCTT
Source organism: uncultured Acidobacteriaceae bacterium (assembly GCA_963755765.1). Lineage (GTDB taxonomy): Bacteria > Acidobacteriota > Terriglobia > Terriglobales > Acidobacteriaceae > Acidiflorens. Next base: position 533,173 of record CAVWKZ010000010.1, on the reverse strand, counting down.
GTAAACCTTGAAATAGATCAGCTCTGACAGTTCTGTTTCCTTTCCCGTCAGTTCCTTTTCCACCTCGCGCCTGAAGTCCTCCTTCGGCAGCTCCCGAGCCTTGTGCAACCAGGTTGCACAATCGAAGTCCTGCCCGTCTCGGCGCGCGATCTTCGCTAGCTCCAGCCCCTTCGTCCATCCCACTTCCTTCAGTTCACGTCGCGCTTGTGGCGGCAGGTGTTCGTGGATGGACATCAGGTAGTACGCCTTCCTTCGCGATTCCGGAAATCGCCTTCCGAGGAAGTCGTCGAACGACGCCAGCTTCTCCACCCGCCAGTATTGACCGGCCCGCACCTCGCACAGATACCTGCCAAGCTCAACAAAGCGGGTGTCGCGTTCCATCTCTTTCTGCTTTTCCCACGCCAGGATCTCGTCGATCTTGGTGAGGACAAACAGCGCCCGCTGGCGATTGAGCTTCGGTGGCATCGGTGGATACCTAGTAAACAAGTTCGTCAAACAGACCAAGATCAACTCCCGGCTTGCGCACGAGCGAGGCTTCGACCAAGGGTGGCTTGTCGAGGCAGAGCCCGATGAAGGGACAGGTTGTACACGGGTTCTGCGGAAATCGGATGCCGCTGTGCGGCAGGAATAGCCCGGATTCGATCCGTCGCGCCGTGTCATCCACCAAGGCCGCGAACTCCTGGCGTTGTTCCTCAGTGATTGTGGCCCGCAGGTACTGAACTTCGACCAGGCGCTTGCGCACGAAAACAACCTGCGCGACTTCGTCGATCCCCGTCATCCACGAGTAGCAGATGAGTTGCGGGTCGAGTGCGGAGATGCCGGCTGGCTCTTCCGGATATCGAGCAGAGGTGGTCTTCCATTCCAGAACGCAAGGAGTACCGTCCAGTTCACCGATGGCATCGACATACGCTACAAAGTCGTTGCCAGAACCTAGTGCACGATTGAATTGAATCTGCTGGGTTGAACGAGGGCGACGAATGCGAACGCGGTTGTCCTGGGCGAAACGCTCAAGCAACTGGATGCCTTGTTGCAGCATGCGATCCCAGGTGTCATTGCCGGAGTAGGTCAGGCCAGCGGCCTTGCACATGCTCCACTGCTCGAACAGCACCGCGGCCGGGTCTTCTCGGCGAAACAGGGCCGCAACGGCCTGCTCGAAAGCTCGGCCGAAGAGCATGGGAGCGCGAGTGTCTTTTTCCTGCCAGCCGTCGAGGTAACGGTGTCGGTAACGGCGCGGGCAGCTGAGGTATTGGCTGATCTGGGTGTAGGAATAGGTCATCGGGTTGCCTCCGCGGCGTTGGGGCGAGAAGCGCTGGATACGGGAGTTGCGGACAGTTCTTCCCACTGGCTGGCTGGGGCGAAGCCGTCCAGGTTGATCAGTGAAATGCCATTGAGCACGGTGTGGCTGATCTTGACGACACCCCGCAATCCAGGCAAAGCCTTCTCATCGACTTGTTCGTGAGCCAGAAGTTCTGGGTCATAAAGGAAGTCCCGCAGGAACCAGCCCAGCTTCCACATCGCTTTTTGCGTGAAATAGAGACGACCGACAATGGGCAGACCGACCAGCGTGCGGGGTTCGAGAACGGAAAGTCGGAGGACATAGAACGGTTTGTGAGCGTGCCAGCGGAACTGGGCGCCATCGACGCGAACGAGGAAGATGCCGTCGGGAATTTCCGGACGAGAATCGCGGGCCGTTTCGGCAAGGCCAGGAACTTGGCGTTTCATGCGACCACCTCCTGCTTCGGGCGCGGGTAGCTGTTGAGTTGGCAGAGCAGGGCATTGCGGTCCCTCTCGGCCCAGTCGGCCAGTTGCTGGACGAAGTTTTCAACCTGTTGGCGAGTGGCCTCCCGGAGCGTTTTGGTGCCGCAGAAGTCGACCGCATAAGCTTTTACGAGTTCGGGGTCGAGCTTGTGTTGGCGGATGAGCTGGCAAAGGCGGTCACGGACTTTCGGGCCAGTACCGTTCCTGTTCTCATTCCCATTTGCGTTTTGTGGAGGGAGCTTCTCGGTCGGATTCGGAATTGTTCCGATTTCCTCGACCGAGCAGATGCCGATTCCGTAGGCCTTGCGTAGCGCACGGTTGACAGCACGGGTCTCGGCTACGCGCATCTCGGCTCCGTGAACGAGCGATGAAACATTGGAAGGGTCGGCGTCGCCGTAGCCGACAAAACCGGAGGAGCCCTTGGAAGGGAAGACCGTCGCCTTGAGGACGAAGCGATTCGCCGCCGAATCACAGAGCGAATCGACGGCTTCAACATGAATGCCCCTGCATCTCTTGCGGCGTGCCAGGCGCAGTAGTCCCGTGTGCGTTACGTACCAGTGGCCATTGATGACCTGGAGTTCGCCGGCCCTAAAAGAAAACTGAAAGTCTCTCGTTATGCAAGCGAGAAGATCAATAGAACGGCTTGAAGAGGGCGCAGTTCCCTTGGCAAGGCGAACATTTTCCCGAAGTAACTTCTTAAAGTCTTGAACCGGTCTGGTCTCTGCTTTGCTTTTGGCGAGTTTCATTTTACCCCCTATGTTATTTATTGATAACATATACAACATTGTTAACTTTGTCAAATGGCGTTGCTCGACGATGACGAAAACAGCTATATTTCGGATGTGGCGAAGACCGAATTCATCGCTTTTCGGGTTACTCCGGAGCTCAAGCGCGAGCTACAGCGCATAGCGGACGACGAGCAGAGGGCTCTGTCTCAGGTTTGCGAGATGTTCCTGTACGAAGGTGTTGAGGGCTCAAATAAGGAAGGGCCCAAGTTCATGCCGCGCCTAGTTGCCAAGCAGAAGGCCAGGGTTAAGGACTCGTGATTTGGAAGCGGCCAGCGCTGATTTTCCGTTATCCAAAAAGGTTACCCTTTCGGCAACTAGACCTAAAGTAACCTAGGTTTGTCTTCTCTACAGTGGGTGTTATGCGTCAGAATATTTCAGCCGAAGCAGCGCAGAGTACGCCGCGTTGGAGGAATACAGGCGATGGCTCCGCCGTTCGATCACAAGAGTCGGTCTGAAAAGGCCCGCATCGATGCACAAGGTTGAAGAGGAAACCGTCGGAATCCGCTGAAATCGACCCGCCCCGAGTCATCGAGAGGCAAGGCGTACAGTCGATCCGAAACGATACCACCTGCCGTTCTGTTCTTGCGGATCTTGCCAGCAACACTGCGAGGTCCAGCCGTCGGGAGAAATTCTGCATGTCTCTAGAGGAAAACTCCAAGCATTCTTCCATTCAAAAAGCACGGGCAAGTACTTTCCGCAAGCGTCCCACATCGGAACGCAGAATCCAGGCCAACCGCAGAAATGCGCTTCGCTCCACCGGGCCGAAAGCCGAGCGGGGGAAGCGCACCGTCGCCCACAACGCGATTAAACATGGATTCCTCGCCCGGGAGGTCGTGATTACAGCGGGCGAGGGTAAGGAGAGTTTGGAAACGTTTCACGACCTGGTCAAACAACTCTGTGAATATTACGACCCCGTTGGTGTCGTTGAGGAATCGCTCGTACAAACGATCGCGACTTGTTGGTGGAGGAAAGCGCGTGTCATTCGTGCCGAGAACGGAGAAATACGCAAGCGGCTAGACACCCTAGGAATGGACCGGGGACTGCGTGATTCAGATGAAGCCAATCTTGATCTGGCAGCATTAGAAAGGGATTTGGGTGTGTTCAACCCCAACAATCGGGCTGACCATAAAGATGTCATCTAAAGACCGTTTGGCTGCTTTTCAAGCCGCACAAGGCGATTTACGCAGACATCGCCCCGGTTTGGAATACTTGAGAGAACTCCTGCAGAAAGCGAAATCCGAGATCGCCCGCGACGGTTACCCGTCGAACGAGAGTCGGAACAAGATTTATAATACGTTCTCCCTTTGGGATCACTCGTTCGCGCTTACCTGTCGGTGCGCCCGTCTCCCAGAAACAAAAGCGGAAGGCGCACGACCTGAGGAGGTTGTCGACCAGCAAACGGATCAAGAACGAACTCTTCTTGTCGGCCTTATTGACGATCGATTGGAGCGCCTCAAAGAGTTCGGCGGTTGCGCGGCAGAGCGCGAGAACCTTGCTGGAGACGCGGAGGCGAGAAGCTTCAGCTTGCCACCCGCAGATGCAACCGACAAACTCCTCCGGTACGAAGCTCACCTGGACAGGCAACTTTATCGCGCTATGGACCAAATGGAGCGTCTACAGAGGCAGCGCCGAGGTGAAAACGTGCCGCCCCCTCTCAACGTTAATCTGGGGAGAGGGAGATAGCGTTCTTGCCAAACAAAGCCAATAAGTGCTTTATTCTCAAATGATGTGCAAGTGGGACTGTCGGGATGTTGAGCCCGGCCGAACCTATGTGGGCATGGCTTCTGCTGACCGAGTCCGGCTGTTCCTCATCAACTCATGATCCAAGCGTATCAACAAGATTGTCATCCTAGCGAAGCGAGGGATCTGTTCATCCGTCGAACTCGGCGTGTCGGCGGTGAACCCACTCTTAGGAATAGAACGCGGCAATGCTCTCAACCACGCGCCCGATCTCGGCCGTGGTCAACTCCGGGAACATGGGCAGGGCCAGCACTTCCCGCGCCGCCTGTTCTGAGACCGGCAGATCTCCAGCGTTCAGTCCGAGATAGGAAAAGACGGGCTGCAGGTGTAGTGGCAACGGGTAGTAAATTTCCGAACCGATTTTTCGTTCCGCGAGGAATGTGCGCAGCTCATCGCGGCGTTGAGCGCGAATCACATATTGATGGAACACATGTTTCGCTTGCGGACTTTGCCTTTGCGAAAGCAAACTCAGCGGCGCGCCAGCTGCGCTCCGGATCTGGCTTGAAGTCAGTCCAGCTTTAGCAAACAACTGGTCATAGGTCGCGGCGTGCTGCTGGCGGCTCCGGTTCCAGTCCGCGAGGTGTGCCAGCTTCACGCGCAGAACCGCTGCCTGAATAGCGTCGATGCGTCCGTTCCAGCCAAACTCGTCGTGATAATAACGCCGCGGACTGCCATGGTTGCGCAGCTGCCGCATGTGCGCGGCCATCTCCGGACTAGTCGTGGTGACGATGCCCGCGTCTCCGTAGGCACTCAGGTTCTTGGTGGGATAGAAACTGAAAGCGGCGGTGACGCCGAACGAACCCGCGCCGCGACCATTCCACCCGGCACCAATTGCCTGCGCGGCATCTTCCACGATCACGACTCCGAATTCTTGAGCGATCCGGCCAAATGCGTCCATGTCGGCGCACTGGCCGTAGAGATGCACAGGTAAAATTGCGCGAAGATTATCCGGTGGCTTGGCGCGCAGTTGACGTTCAACCAGCGCCGGATCGAGATTCAGCGTGCCGACGTCAACGTCCACGAACACCGGAGTTGCTCCCACCCGCACGATGGCGCTGGCCGAGGCAAAGAAGCTGAAGGCTGTAGTAATGACCGAGTCCCCGGGCTTTACGCCAGCGGCGACCAGCGCCAGCCAGAGCGCTTCCGTTCCCGACGCGCAACCGACGGCGTCAAGCGTTCCCGTCAGCGCTGCAATCTCACGCTCGAGTGCCTCAACCTCCGGACCAAGAATGAAGCTCTGCGAATCGCACACGCGCGCGATTGCGTCCAGCACCTCGTCGCGAATACCGTCGTACTGGCGTCGCAGGTCAAGCAGTGGAACAGACTCGAGCGGCGTGCTTCGTGGCGGCATTTGAGTCGGCTTGCGTGGCGATGAGACGCTGGACTTCACAAGAACCAGATTCTAGCAGGCGCGACAGCGCACTGGGCGAAACGAACTCCACGGTGGACTAGCCGCTCCGCGTAATCTTCGGCAGCGCTGGAGCGGGGCCCGCGCCGTTGGGGCCGTCCAAATAATAACTGTGCCAGAGTGCCAAGTCAGCGCGCAGGCGGTCGAAATTGAGATCGGGAAACGAGCGCTCCGCGCCATCGAGATTCCGCAGGGCACGCTCCAGCACCGAGCGCGCTCCCACACGATTGCCCTTGGACTGATGATGGAAGGCGACCGCCAGTTGCACCATACCCTGAGCGTGCAGACGGAGATGCCGCTGCGCTGGCCGGTCGCGAGGCAAGGCACGCCACACGTCTTCGAGCACCTCGTGAGCGTCGAAAAAATGGGCGCGATTGAACAGGTCGAGGCCCCGGTTGAAGGTCTGGTTGTCGGGCGGCATGATCATGTCGGGCTTGCCTCCACGGGAGGAGTCGCTTCGTCCACCAATCTACATGTTTCCATAGATTAATCGACAGTACGCCTCCAGGAAACTGTAGAGATCTGTTATGCGAAATGTATGTTGTTGAAACATATGAGCGTTATTCGGTTGCTTTTTGGAATGCTGATTGCATTTAAGCAGCAGTTATCTTTCTGAAAGTTTTCCTGGGGCGGCGTGCTGATGTCGGGTCCCTCCCTGAGCAATCAACGTAACGCAGTTCACTGGATCTAGTTTCGCAGAATTAAACAGGAGAAATCGAATGGAATCTGCATTCCGCAACATTTGGACCTACTCTCTGCTGGCAATCGTCGTACTAGCCCTCTGCGTTGGAGCGTTCGCGCAAGGTGGACAGGCCTCATTGACCGGCCAGGTGACAGACACAACCGGCGCCGTGGTTGCGGGCGTTGAGATTAAGCTGACTCAGGTTGCGACTGGAGAAGTACGCACGACCGTGACCACGTCGGCCGGCACCTACAATTTCCCCGCGTTGCCGATCGCAGGCACGTATACCCTCGAGATCGCTTCCAAGGGATTCAAAACGATCAAGGTCCAAAACATCGTCGTTAGCGTAGGTCTGATCACCACGCGCGATGTCAAGATGGAAGTGGGCACGGCGACCGAGCAGGTAACGGTTGAGGCGGGCGCGCAGCTGGTGCAGACCGAAGATGCGGCGCTCTCCGAGAATGTAGATCGGCGCGTCTGGCAGGACATGCCGCTCGAAGATCGGAGTCAGAACTCGTTCGTCGCTCTGATCGCGGGCGCGGAGCCCGCCGCCAACGCCATGCTGACTACCGACCGCGGTGCCGCAGTCAATGGAACTCGTAGCGGCTCCGGCAACTTCATGGTGGACGGCTTCAGCAACAATGATCAGGGTCTGGGTGGCGGCGGGTCCGTAGGCACAGGGCCTGGCGGAGCCAACACGACCATCTCTCCCGATGCTATCCAGGAATACCGCGTGATTGACGGCACTCCCGCGGCAGAATACGGTCAGGCTGGCGGCTTCGTGACCGACACCGTGCTTAAGAGCGGGACGAATCAATGGCATGGTTCGCTATTTGAGTACAACCGCATTCAGGCGCTGGCGGCGAATAGCTTCTTCTCGAATTTCGCAGGACAGGAAGACCACCTCGTACGTAACCAGTTTGGCGGGTCTGTTGGCGGTCCCATCATTAAGGACAGAACGTTCTTCTACTTCACGGTCGAAGAGCAGCGCTTGCGAACCAGCAGTCCGCTGACCGCAAATACGTTTACTTCGGATTTTGTAAATTTTGTGCAGGACGGAGGGTTCGAGAACTTCCAGGAGAACAATACGACTTCCGTAAACCCCAACGGACCACCGGGTTCTCCAGTCGGTGGCGTTTGTAATGTGTACTTGGGCGGCCCCTGTCCCGGTCTTTTCGCCGCGAACTCCACCCTCGGCACTACGTATAGCGCCATGGCTAGCGCTTTGACGCTTCCCTTGTGCACTACCGGCGCGCCCAATTGCACGAATCTGACAGCTGTTGCCCAGGGCGCTTACACGGCCGGCATGTATTACGTCGATGCAACCGGCATTCCGGTCAATGTATACGGTACGGAAACAGTCCCCCAAGCCGAAGTTCTGAACCAGACCCGATACACGGCCAAGGTGGATCACAAGCTCACCAGTAAGGATCAGCTCTCCGCCAGCTACCTGTATGACAACGCACCGGTTACCTTCACCTACGGGGGCGGCGCTAACCTCATCGGACCTGATGAGGTCAATAACGCGCGGGCGCAGAACGCAGGTGTGACTTGGACCCACACCTTCAGTCCGACGATCCTGAACCAGGCGCGCATGGCGTACGTGCGGAATACCTCCAACTTCCCGACCACGACGCCCGGAATGACCTCTGTTAATACTGCCTTCGACGAGAACACTGCGACGTACGGCAATACTCCCGATTTCCCCCAGCTCTTTACCGAGAACGAATTCATTTACAAGGACGATCTCTCGGTAACCCACGGCAAGCACAACTTCAAGGGTGGCGCCGAATACCGCCGGACCCGCAACGGGAGCAGCTTCGACTCCTTTAAATACGGCTACGCGGCCGTGGACGACGTCGAGGACCTGCTCACCGATGCAACCTTTACCAATATCCTTGAAAATCAGCTCTATGGGGGCCCGGGTCTCGGCATTGGCTCCATCGCCGCTTCGGAAACCTCGCTCAACCCCACGACCGGCGCGCTTCCGGTTTACTATCGTGGATATCGAGCCAACGAAGTCGCAATGTACATTCAGGACAACTGGAGGGTTACTTCTCGCCTCTCTGCAAACCTGGGCGTACGCTGGGAGTACTTCGGACCGCCGCACAACTTCGAAAACGGCATTGATTCCAACTTCTACACGGGCGTCTCGACCACCCCGTTCCCGACCGGTAGCGACAATCCCTTCATGCCGACCTCTAGTCCGTATTATGCGTCGTTCGCGACGGGCGCGGTTCAGCAAAGGGACCACTCCATCTGGAACAAAGATTTAAATAACTTTGGGCCGCGCGTTGGGTTTTCCTATGACGTGATGGGAAACCAGAAATTGGTTGTCCGCGCCGGATTCGGAGTTAACTACGACCGTATCTACAACAACGTTTTTGAAAACATCCGCTTCAATCCACCCGACTACGCCATTGGCCTGCTCGGGTTTTACGGCAATGGAGCGACCATAAATCCGACTCAGACCTCGCAGATTTTCAGCTATCCGTACGCCGGTACTTCCACATACTTCGGTGCTGGACTAACACCGTCGATCCGCGCTATGGACCAGAACCTGGTCACTCCATACTATGAGCAGGCGCACTTTGGCTTTCAGTACCAAATCGCCAAGGATATGGTGCTCGAATCAAACTTCGTGGGTACGTGGGGCCATAAACTGATCGCCATCGAGGGCCGGAACAATTTTAACGGCCAATACGCGGCGGGATTCGATAACACTCCCATTAACCCGAATTACAGCAACATCAGCTTCCGTACGAACTGCTGCGATTCGAACTATGCCGGATGGCAGACCACCCTGCGCAAGCGCTTCTCGAATGGTCTGCAGTTCAATGCCAACTATACTTTCGCCAAGGCGATGGACGACATCAGTGACGCGTTTACCACCAAGAACGCGGGTGGCGCGGCCTACCCAACCGACAGCTCGAATCCGCACTTCGACTATGGCCCGGCAGACTACAATGTGAAAAGCCGGGTCGTGGCCAGCTTCGTTTATGACCTGCCATTCTTGAAGCAGAGCCGCTGGCTCGGTGGCTGGAACGTATCCGGGATCGTGACATGGCAGACGGGTGCCGATTTCTCAGTCAGTGACACCAGCACATCCGTTGACAGCAACGAGGACGGCCAACACAACGACCGGGCAAACTATATTGGTCCCGGAAGCATCACGAACGACATCAACCACAACCAGTCGCCTTGGAGGGGCTATCTGAATAACCCCGGCCAGGGGACAACTGGTGGTACCTATTGGGGAATCCTTAACGCTGCGACGACCGTCAATTACGTAGGGATACCGTGCCCATATACCACTCAAACGTTGGGCCTCTGGTGTCAAGGATCGGCCCTTGGCCAGATGCAGCGTAACTCGCTGACTGGTCCGGGCTTCTTCAACACGGATTTTGGCGTGAAGAAGACGTTCAAGATTACGGAGAGGGCTCAGTTGAGATTTGACGCTAACTTCTTCAATCTTTTCAACCACACGAACTTCTTAAACCCGGATGCCAACTTGGCGGATGGAACGTTTGGAGCGTCAACCTCCACGTTCACCAATCAGCAATCCGGCGGTCCGCGCATCACACAGCTGGCGCTGCGGTTCGATTTCTAACCGAAGCTGTTGCAAAACTTAAAGGCCGGCCGAAAGGTCGGCCTTTTCTTTTGGTGTGCCGAGCATGTTCGACAGCTTGAGGGTGAAAGTCCCTTTGACAACCTGATGGAGGTGAAGTCATAGCGAAGCGCAAGGGTGAAATAACACCCGCCGTGAGGCGGGGCCTGAAAGAAGCGTGGAGCAAAGACGCGAGCCGATGAACAAGAACCGGATATGAGGCCTACGGTGGCGGGCGAGCGAGCCAATGATTGCGAAGCCCATATCCATCAAGCGCACTGGTGGTAGATCCGGCGGTTGCGTGTCGAAGGCGGTCGAACTTACCTCGGGAGGTCTGCGGCACGTCACGAAATCGTGACTGAGGGTGAAAGCGATTCATCCCGATCGTGTCGCAGAAGTCAGCAAAGGGCGTAGTAGGTCATGCAGTCGGCGAAGCTATTGAGGCACTCCAAAGCCGAAAGGCGGAGCAAACAAGATAGGCCAAGCCGGGAACGATGATCGAAGGCCCGAACGGTACTCCGCAAGGGGAATAAAGGAAAGGGCAAGTAAGCGGCGCGACTCATGAGCGGACAGCGGCGGAAAAACCGACCCGAACAAGGGGTGCTGGCCTTTCCGGTGGAAAGTAGGAGTGATGCTCCGAAGCCCGCCGCGAAAGGGACCGAAACGCTGGTGGCGAAGCGCAAGTCTGAAAGCCTGGCCGGAACCGAACGACTGATGGAAGAAGTCTGCGAGCTGGAAAACTGCAAGCAGGCATTACAACGAGTCAAGGCGAATAAAGGGAGTCCGGGAGTAGACGGGATGACCGTCGACGAATTACCGGCCTACCTGAAGCAGCATGGGCTGGAAATCGGGGAACAGCTACGAAGCGGAACTTATCAACCGCAGCCGGTAAGACGGGTGGAAATCCCGAAGCCGGATGGCAGTGGAATGCGCAAGCTAGGCATTCCTTGCGTGCTGGATCGCTTTATTCAGCAGGCGGTGCTGCAGGTTCTGCAGAAGCGCTGGGACCCGACGTTCTCCGAACATAGCCACGGTTTCCGACCGGGGCGCAGTGCGAAGCAAGCGGTGCACAAGGCGCAGCAGTATATCGCCGAAGGGTACCGCTGGGTGGTGGATCTCGACTTGGAGAAATTTTTCGATCGAGTAAACCACGACCGCCTGATGGCGGCGGTGGCCGAGCGCGTGGCCGACAAGCGAATGCTCAAATTGATTCGAGCGTTTCTGGAGGCCGGAGTGATGGAGGATGGGTTGGTGAGTGCGGTGGATGAGGGAACGCCTCAAGGCGGTCCGCTTTCACCACTACTTTCCAACCTGGTGCTGGACGAACTGGACCGGGAGTTAGAGCGGCGCGGTCACTGCTTCGTCCGCTATGCCGACGACTGTAACATCTACGTCAGCAGCGAACGAGCGGGACAACGAGTGATGGAGAGCGTTACTCGCTTCATCACGCACCGTCTCAAGCTCAAGGTCAACCAGGCGAAGAGCGCCGTCGCTCGACCGGGGCAAAGGAAGTTTCTCGGATTCAGCTTCACGGGGGAACGAGAACCGAGGCGGCGCATCGCCCCCAAGGCTATCGCTCGCTTCAAGGAGCGGATTCGGGAGCAGACGCGGAGAACCCGCGGCATCAGCTTGCGGCCGATGGTCAAGGAACTGGCGACCTATCTCCGTGGCTGGCTCGGGTACTTCGGCGACTGTCAAACGCCCTCGGTGCTGGAACGTCTTGAGACGTGGTTACGCCGCCGACTTCGGTCGGTGGTGTGGAAGCAATGGAAGCGTGGACGGACAAGGTTCCGCGAGCTGCGCAAACGGGGCGTCAGTAAGGACCTCGCGGCGAAAACGGCCGGGAGCCCTCACGGTCCGTGGCGGCTCGCGCACTCGCCCGCCCTGACCATCGCTCTGCCGAATGCTTACTTTGCCCAGCTCGGGCTTCCGCCCCTGGTCGTACGGTCCTCGCTTAATCCGCCGAACCGCCGTATGCGGACCCGCATGTACGGTGGTGTGGGAGGGGAGGACGGGTGACCGTTCCCCCTATCCCGATCGGTCGCGCCGAAAATCATGTGTCACGGTCGGTCTCCCGACCCTGTGCTAGACTTTTTCTATCCCTCTATGCAGGTTTTCCGGCGGTTATTCGTTGTTCTTGTGGTGTCGCTGATCGCAGGCGGTGCCACCGCTCCCAAAGCCGCCAGCGCTCCATCTGTGGGCCCATCGTCGAGCTCGAATCCGCCCAACATCATCCTGATCACGCTCGACACCACCCGCGCCGATCGCATGGGTTTTCTGGGATCGAAGCGTGGACTGACGCCCAATCTTGACTCCCTGGCGCGCCAGAGTGTGGTTTTCACCCGAGCGTACGCGCAAATTCCTTTGACCACTCCTTCGCACGCGGTCTTGCTTACGGGGACCTATCCGCAATTCAATCATCTGGACGGCCTTATCCAACCCCTGCGCCCGGAGCTTCCTTATCTGCCGGATTTGCTCCATCAGCACGGCTATCACACGGCGGCGTTCGTTGGTTCCATGGTTCTCGATCCAGCGACGGCCGCAGCCCCGGGCTTCGACCGAGGTTTTGACGTTTACGACGCTGATTTTCACAATCCTCGTCCGGGTGAAGATCGCTATCACAGCCTGGAGCGCCGCGGCGGAGAGGTTGCCAGCCGCGCCATGGGCTGGCTGAGCCATAACTCGCAGGGACCATTTTTCATCTGGCTGCATTTCTACGACGCTCACGAGCCGTATGACCCGCCGGAGCCGTTCAGAGCCCACTATGCCTCCGAGCCTTACGACGGCGAGATTGCCTATACTGATTCGGTAGTAGGCTGCGTTGTGGATGTGCTGCAGCGGAACGGGCTGTTTCAGAACACGGTCATCGCAATCGCCGCGGACCACGGAGAAGCGCTTGGTGAACACGGGGAAAAGTGGCACGGAATGTTCTTGTATGACGAGACCATCCGTGTCCCGCTACTGTTGAAACTGCCCGGCGAAAAATTTGCGGGCGAGCGCGTGGAAGCCCGGGTCGCGCTCGCCGACGTCGCGCCGTCATTGCTGCAGGCGGTGAGCGTGCCCATTCCCGCAACCGTTCAGGGGATATCGCTGTGGCCGCTGATGGACGCGGCGAAATCCGGCGATGGAAAGCAAAGCGCACGCAGCGAGAACAAGCCGCCTGAACGCGCTATCTACTCCGAGACAAACTACGCGCATCGCGTCTTCGGTTGGAGCGATCTGCGCTCCTGGCGAGCGGAAAAGTACTTGTACGTACAGGCGCCGAAAAGGGAGTTATACGACCAGACCTCCGATCCGGAGGCACTCAAGAATCTGGCGACGTCCGCGAAGGCGGTTGCCGATACTCTGGACGGCCAGCTCACCGACTTCAGGAAAAAGACCAGCGGCGCGGCGGTCGAGCAAGCGGAAGTGGATCTGGCGATGGAGGGAAAGCTGCGTGCTCTCGGCTATCTCGGCTCCGAGAGCGGAAACTCGAACAACAACAACAAAGAACAGGCCCTGGTTGACCCGAAGGACAAGATCGATTTCGCGAACAAGATTCACCAGTATATGTTTGGCCTTGAAGAAAACCATTACCCGGAAGCCTTCGCCGGTCTGCATGAGCTAGCCGAGCAGTATCCCGCCGACGCGGGAACTGCATATCTCGAATTCGGCAAAGCTCTAATTCACCTTGAAAAATTCCAGGAGGCGGTGCCGGTGTTGCGCAGTGCGGTCGAGAAAATGCCGGATTCCTCATCGGCACATTACCAACTGGGTTTGGCACTGATCAAAACGGGACAGTGGGATGCAGCGCTCCCGGAAATAAAGGCGGCGGTGGAGCATGATCCGACTTCGGCTCAGATGCACTACTATCTGGCGGCTGTAAATACCCGCCTGAAGAACGTTCCGGAAGCGAGCAGGGAATACGAAAAAGCTCTGGAACTTGATCCCAATCACTTTCAGGCCAACCTGAGGTATGGGCGGCTGCTTTTTCTGGAAGGTCACCCCGACGCTGCGCTGCCGAGACTGAGTCGAGCCGCCCAAGTCAATCCGGATTCAGCGGAAGCGCATGCCTTTCTGGCGGACGCCTACCAGAAGCTCGGGCAAACGGAGAATGCGCAGCGGGAGCGAGCCAAGGCGACCGAGTTGAGAACGCAGCCGGAGTAGGCCCCGTTCGCTTTAGTTTATTGTCTATCGATTATTGAGCCTTGCTGCGTTCCCTTTTCGCGTCTGCGGCACGACCCGCTTTTTCGTAGGCATCTGCGAGAGAGAGGTGTGCGGGGGCGAAGTTGGGCAGGCGTCCCGTGGCGATTTCGAGGTGGATGATGGCGGTCTTGAAGTCTCCCGTCTTTAGTAGCGTTGCTCCGATCTCGTAGTGCGCCCAGGCGGAGTCGGGCTGGAGTTCGATCGCCTTATGCAGATGTTTGGCGGCTTCGGCGTATTGCGCTTTGCGGGCCAGCGCCACGCCCAGTGTGTACTGCGCCAGATAAAGATTCGGGTCGGACGAGACGATGGGGTTGAGCGTAGCAATGGCACGATCCGGCTTCGACTGGGCGGCAGACGAGGCGGCTGCGATGACTTTGTTGGCGATTGCAATTTTGTCCTTGGGATCGGTTCCCGTGACCACGGCGGCAGGGCCCGACGATTTTTGGCCTCCGGCAGCGTATCCCAGCGACTCCAGTTTTTGCCTTTCCGATAAGCTCAATTCCGTGGATGACTTGGCGTTCTCGCCACTGAAGCGGCGATCGAAAGCGTCAAGCTGCGCGGCCAGGGTGTCGAGCGTCGCCTTCGAATTCTGGGCCAGGTTGCGAGAAGCGGTTGGGTCGGCGGTCAAGTCGTAGAGTTCGGGATGGGGTGCACGCACGTACAGATACTTGCTGGCGCGCCAGGATTCGAGCGGGCTCCAGCCGAATCCGCGCTGGGGCAGGTCGGCGCGCGAATACACGGGCTGATCGGCGCCGCCGCTACCGGGCTTCGCGATACGCAAGAGCGACTGTCCTGCCATTTGCGAGGGAACGGGAATGGCCGCGATTTCGAGTAGAGTTGGGGCGATGTCCACGAGCCTTGCTTTGGTGGGCACGCGAACCGTCAACGGTTTCGCGTCGGGCTGGGGCGCGGGAAGTCTCACGAGCAGTGGGACATGAATCGTCTCGTCATAAACAAAAATGCCGTGTGTGTCTTCGCCGTGCGCGCCCAGGCTCTCACCATAGTCGGCGGCGACGACGACGGCAGTATTTCCATAGACCTTCAGCTGTTGCAGAGCTTTGATTAATTCGCCGACGGCGGTATCGGCCGCGGTGATGCCGGAGTTGTAAGAAGCTCCGGGGGCGCGCGCATCGCTGATGTGGACCCAGAGGAAAAATTGTCCCTGGGCGTTGTGGCCCAGCCAGGCGACGGCTCGGGCGACGACCTGGTCTCCGCGACGTTCGGTTACGGGAGGCCGCGGGTCGCCGGGAATTGCGGGCCGAAAGCCGGCGTCGTAGGTCTGGAAGCCGCGGTCGAAGCCCTGCGCAAGCCCGTTCTGCGGATCCAGATCGATGGAACCAACGAAGGCTGCGGTGTGATAAGCCTGAGCCTTCAGCAGGTCGGGGAGATAAGGCAGCGACGACGGCAGCGTGCCGCCAATTTCGCTCATGCCGGTGCTCTGCGGGTAGGTTCCGGAAAGAATGGACGCGTGCGAAACCACGCTGGCCGGAGCCTGGGCGTAGGCGCGCTCGAAGACGATGCTTTCCTTGGCCAGACGGTCAAGGTTGGGCGTATGGGCGTCCTTGGCGCCGAGAAAGCCCATGCGGTCGGCGCGGGCGGAGTCGATGGTGATCAGCACCAGGTTGGGTTTGGAAGCGGCTGCGGCGAAAGGGAGACTAAGAAGGATAAGACTGATGCCGGCGATTACTTTTCGTATCATGCCTGCAAGTGTAAAGGCTGCGCCGCCATTGATCAAAACCCATTGATCAAAACCCTGTGCCGGATGGGGTTCGGACCCAGTCTTGAAGTTTTGACGCCCATGGAACTCCGCGTATAATCTTCGTACCCGCTCCTCGGGATCCCCATCTCGTGGTGATCACCTCCATCGTTAGCCAGGAAGCCGGACCATAAATTGCAGATTTTAAAGTGAAAACAACCTTCAGAAAACGTCTTCGCCTGGTGTGCCTGCTGGGTTTGTGCGCCGCCGGTTCGATCCTGCTGCTCTCATGTCAGCGCGCGCGAGGCGGTGCGTTTGGCTCCCGGAAGCTGATTATCCTCGGTATCGACGGGCTCGATCCGGACCTGCTCACCAAGTTCATGGCCGACGGCAAAATGCCGAACTTTGCCCGGCTGGCGGAGCAGGGATCGTTCCGGCGATTGACGACAAGTATCCCGCCGCAGAGTCCGGTGGCGTGGTCGAACCTGATTACGGGCATGAATGCCGGCGGGCATGGAATCTTTGATTTTATCCACCGCGATCCGAAAACTTTTGAGTTGTATTTCTCTACGTCAAAAGTGGAGGGTCCGAAGCACAGTTGGCACATCGGGAGTTGGGTGGTTCCGCTGGGCAGCGGTTCGGCGGAACAGTTGCGGCACGGCAAGGCCTTCTGGGAGATTCTGGATGAACAGAACGTGCCCAACTATGTTTATCGTATCCCGGCAAATTTTCCTCCGATCGCCGCGAAAGGGAAGACGCTTTCCGGCATGGGCACGCCCGATCTGCGCGGCACCTATGGCACGTTCACTTTCTATACCGATGATCCGACTGCTGCGGTGGGAGCCGTCGAGGGTGGCGAAGTGGTGCAGGTGGACGTGAAGAACAATCGGGTCGCGACCAATCTGATTGGGCCAGACAACACGTTTCGCAAGAACTCGCCGCCCGCTACCGAGCCTTTCACGGTTGACATAGATCCGCTGGATCCGGTTGCACGCATCACCTTGCAGGACCAGCAGTTGGTTCTGAAAGAAAGCGAGTGGAGTGGGTGGGTTCCGGTGGAATTCCAGCTCATGCCGCTGATCGGCAACGTGAAGGGAATTTGCCGCTTTTATCTCAAACAGACGCATCCGCGTTTTCAGCTTTACGTATCACCCATCAACATTGACCCGGAGAATCCGGCTCTGCCCATTTCCACTCCTTCGAGTTACTCCAGCGATTTGGCGAAGGAGATCGGTGAATACCACACGCAGGGCATCGCCGAAGACACAAAGGCGCGCATGGCTGGCGTGCTTGACGACAAAGAGTATCTGGAGCAGGCGCACACGGTGCTCGCCGAACATCGGCGCGCGTTCGACGTTGAATTCCCCAAATTCAAAGATGGGCTTTTCTTCTTCTATTTTTCGAGCCTCGATCTGAACGCGCACATGATGTGGCGGCTGACCGATCCGCAGAGTCCTGCATACGATGCCGCGCTGGCGGCTCAGTACGGATCGTCGCTCGAGGAATTTTATGAGCAGATTGATCAGGTGCTCGGCGAAGTCATGCCGAAGGTGGATGAGAATACGACGCTGCTCGTGCTTTCCGACCATGGTTTTGCTCCCTACCGGCACTCGTTCAACCTGAATACGTGGCTGCTGAACAACGGCTATCTCACACGGAAAGAGGGTGCCAGCGGGGATGCGAACGAACCCTACTCCGATGTTGACTGGAGCCGGACGCGGGTTTATGGGGTTGGATTAAACGGCCTTTATCTGAATATTCGCGGGCGCGAACGTGAGGGTATTGTCGAGTCTGGGGCTCAGGCCGACGCGCTGCTGCGGGAGGTCCGGCAGAAATTGTTGGAGGTTCGCGATCCGAAGGATGGCTCGCAGGTGATCACGCGGATTGATTTTGCCAGCGAGGCCTATCAGGGTCCTTATGCGCACTCGGGTCCGGATGCGCTGGTCGGGTATAACCGCGGGTATCGCGCGGGATGGACAACGATAACGGGCGGATTCCCACCGGACGTGCTTGAAGACAATACGAACGCTTGGAGCGGCGACCATTGTATGGACTTCACCAAAGTGCCGGGAGTGCTTTTGAGCAATCGCAAGATCGCGGCGCAGACTCCGGCATTGACCGACATTGCACCCACCATTTTGTCGGAATTCGGAATCGCGAAAACCAAGGATATGATGGGGCAGTCGGTATTTCAGCCGCGCTAGACGCCGGTTACAGACGGGAGAAATCATGTTCGGTTCACATAAAGTAAAGATCGAAGGCGAGCTGCTGGACAGAGTCAAGCAGTGCTCAGACGCCGCGGGATACGAATCGATCGACGAATTCGTCATCCACATGCTGGAGAAGGAAACCAAGAAAATCCTGCCGGACGAGAGCAGCACGTCGAAAGAAGAGATACAGAAACGGCTGCGCGGTTTGGGGTACATCGAGTAGCTTGACTGCTCTCTCCAATCCGATGGCTGATGCTGCGGCAGTCTGGGCGTTGAGCATGTCATGGTTGACCAGTCCGTTGTCGATTGTGATTATCGTGTCAGTGGTCATCGGCCTGCTGATGGTGGTGCTCTTCGGATACACCTCTGATCAGAAAGCAATCGGGATCGCGAAAGACCAACTGAAAGCCCATCTGCTCGCAGTGCGCCTGTATCGCGACCAGATTCCGGTGGTGATGGGATCCTACGGCAAGATCCTGCGCGGTACCGGGCGCTATCTGAAACTTGCGTTCAAGCCGCTGCTGTACGTCATCATCCCGATTACGCTGCTGATGGTGCAGATTGATCGTTATCTCGGCCAGACTCCGCTTCCTGAAAACACACCGTTCCTGTTGACCGTTCACCTCGCGAAGACACCTGGTGGATTCGACAAGATTGGCGACGAGTCGCGCGACGATGTGCATGATGCGCTGAATGATGTCAGGCTCGAGCTCCCGCCGGAGATCACTATGACCGCGCCTCCGGTGCACATTCCGGCCAGCAACGATATTGTCTGGCGACTGGCTGGCTCAAAAGAGGGAAAATCCGAAATTAAAATTGCCGCGGCCGGACAGAGCGCGACCAAGACCGTTTGTGTGGGAACCGACCTGCCGCGAATCTCGACGATCCGGTTGCGCGGACAATTCTGGGAGCGCATGTTCTCGTCGGCGGAGCCGGCGCTGCCGGAGAATAGCCCGATCGAATCTATCTCGATTAATTACCCGGATCGCGATATCCAGATTGCGGGCTATGGCATGAACTGGATTTGGCTGTTCTTCATTCTGTCGATGGTCGCAGGGTTTATTTTCAAGGAATTGCTGGGGATACAGATATGAAGAAATCGCGGTTCTTGTTGGTGGCTCTTATCTTTCTGCCTGTTCTCGCTCACGCCTATGCCGGGCCGGGCGCGGGATTTGCCGTGCTGTCGTCGTTCTGGGCGATCTTTGTTGCATTCCTTTATTCGTTCTACGCGCTGATGACGTGGCCGTTCCGGCAGTTGTTTCGCTTTCTGCGGCGGCGAAACGCTTATGGCAAGGCGACTTTTGAACGAGCGGTGATTTTGGGATTCGACGGCATGGACCCGGAGCTTGCTGAGCGCTTCATGAAGGAAGGCCGGCTGCCGAATCTGTCGAAGTTGCGCGACAAGGGAACTTTCAGCAAACTGCGCACCACGTTTCCGGCGATCTCTCCGGTGGCTTGGTCGACGTTCATGACTGGAGTCAATCCGGGCAAGCACAACATCTACGATTTTCTGGCTTGCGATAGAAATAGCTATCTGCCGTATCTTTCGTCGGCTGAAATCAAGGGACCGAAGCGGCATATCAAGATTGGCAAATATT
The DNA here is from genome assembly GCA_963755765.1 of uncultured Acidobacteriaceae bacterium. Taxonomy (GTDB): domain Bacteria; phylum Acidobacteriota; class Terriglobia; order Terriglobales; family Acidobacteriaceae; genus Acidiflorens. Next base: position 513,501 of record CAVWKZ010000010.1, on the reverse strand, counting down.
CCATTCCGTTTGGGAAGACTGAAATCAAGGCGATGCGGAAGGGCACGCCATTTTGGCACTGGCTGGGCAATGCGGGGATTTTCAGTTCCGTGATTCGCGTTCCGGTCACGTTTCCGCCGGAGAAGTTTCAGGGCGTGCTGCTTTCCGGGATGTGCGTTCCTGACCTGAAGGGCAGCCAAGGCACATTTTGCTTTTGTACGACTCGCGCTTCGAGCGACAAGTTTCGCGAAGGCGGCGTGCGCGTGCCTATCGAGCGCAAGAACGGAGTTTGCCGGTCTTATGTTCCGGGTCCGGATAATCCGCTGAAGGAAAATGGCGGCGAAGTGCGGATGGACTACGAAATCAGGCCGGAGCTGGGATCAAAACAGGCGCGCTTTACCGTCGGTTCTGAAAAATTTACGTTGAAGGTTGGAGAATACTCCGAGTGGATTACGGCCGAATTCAAAGCGGGCATGGGCTTCACGGCGCATGGCATCTGCCGCTTCTATCTCAAGGAGCTTTCGCCGGAGGTTGAGGTCTATGTCACGCCGGTGAATATCGACCCCGGGCATCCCGATCTGCCGATCTCGCACCCGGTTACTTATTCGATCTATTTGGCCAAACTTTTCGGCCCGTATGCCACGCTCGGACTGGCGGAAGATACGTGGGCGCTCAACGAGCACGTGCTCGATGACGATGCATTCCTCGCGCAGGCGTACGGCAATCACGAAGATCGCGAGCGCATGCTGTTTGATGCTTTGGACAAAACCAAGCAGGGCCTGTGCACCTGCGTCTTCGATACGACCGACCGCATCCAGCACATGTTCTGGCGCTATCTGGACGAAGACCATCCGGCGGCGCGCGATGTGCCGCACAGTGAGCATCCACAGGTGATTCAGGAACTGTACGCGCGCATGGATCGCCTGATCGGCCGCGTGATGGAGAAGATTGACGACGACACGCTGCTGATGATCATCTCCGATCACGGGTTCAAGTCTTTCCAGCGCTGCATGAACCTCAACGCGTGGCTGCATCAGAAGGGATACCTTGCGCTGAAAGATGGCAAAACCGAGAGCGGCGACTGGTTTGAAGACGTGGACTGGTCGCGCACCCGCGCTTACACCATGGGCCTCAACGGGCTTTATCTGAATATCAAAGGCCGCGAGAAGCAGGGGATTGTGGATCCGTCAGAAGCCGAGGCGCTGAAAGACGAGTTACAAAGAGGGCTGAACGGGCTGGTGGATCCGGCTTCCGGCACGGTCGGGATCACGGGCGTGTTTATTGCCGACAACGTTTATCGCGGGCCTTATACGGAGAATTCTCCGGACCTGATTGTCGGCTATGGCGCGGGTTATCGCGCCTCGTGGGATTCGGTGATGGGCAAAGTCACCTCACAGATTTTCGAGGACAACATGAAAGCCTGGAGCGGCGACCACTGCATTGATCCGCGGCTGGTGCCGGGAGTTTTGTTTTCCAGCCACAAGTTCATCGAAGATAAGCCTGCGATTGTGGACGTGGCGCCGACGATCCTGAAACTGTTTGGCATCGGGCTGCCCGCGCACTTCGACGGCAAACCTTGGAACCTGGCGGCGAAGGCTCGCTGACGGGGTTCTGAGCGTAAATGCCTGCATACGGTAGCTGGCGATTACCGTCGGACGAAAGAGGAACATCTGCTTCTAGCGTGACAGTCGGCCAGAGAACCAGAGCAACATAAGCCAGAGGATGTGCCCTGCCTCGAACGCACCGCCGATTCCTGCGAGCAGAATCGACCACTTTATGACGGGCTTGTCAGCGAGATAGTCTTTGAAGAAGTTTGCGAGGTCTTGGAATTGAGTCGTCGTCGTCCGTGGTGGACTAAAGCCGCCGCCCTTCCCTCCGTTAGGCGACATGCTGTACCACCTTTACGACCTTCCGGCCGTCAAGAGCGTCCTCTATGTCTATCGAATATCCCGTAACATGCCCACCGGTGAGATACGAAGTAGTAGCTTTGAAAGTGTCGAGATACCACGAAAGCTCGTCTGCGAAAAACTCAGTGGCGAGGTCTCTGTCGCCAACCAGAGTAAGGAACTCTTGCACCGACCCGGAGGTGACTCCGCCGATTCCGAGTTGACGGCTGGGTACTCGAATCAGTGGCATCACGGCGAGGTAGAGGGTGTTGCTCGGCATGGCTGGAGATTTTAGCAGAAAAGCAGAAGGGGATGGCGTCACAGTTGACGCAATATCGCCTCACTTATAGCTTTTTTTGTTCTTAGACGCGCCGCGAGCCATCCCGCGCTGGCCAGCATTCCGCACCATCCCATGAAATTGATGACCGCGGCGATCCTGGTGTCGTAGGGCAGAACTCCGAGACTCGTGAAAATCGTGTTCCAGTCGTGCTCGACGTAATCGGGATCTCCGGTGGTTACGAGGGGTAAGACCATGGCGCGAGCGTCGGCCATGTAAGTGGCCGTATAGAGCCAGTTCTCGAAGAAGAAGAACGAGCAGAAAACGAAGGCCGCGAGCTGCCGTTCGCGAAAGAAATACGCTGCCAGCAGCAGCGGAACCAGCCATTGCAGGATGGTTCCTCCCCAGAGACAGAGAGTTGGACCGAACCAGCGGAATAGCAGGTGTCCGCCTTCGTGGACGACGAGATTGGCGCAGTCGATGAACAGGTAGCCGCCATGCTTGTTGAAGGCGTAGATCAGAAATAGAACGTAGAACGCGAGCCACGCCATGATGGACCAACGCGAGATGGGACGCCAGTCTTCTCGGGCGCCGGACCATTCCACGATTGAGTCGAGATACTCGCGCATACTGGACTCAATTGTAGGCAGGGTCGCGGGTCCAGGCGAGATTACGGCGGTGCGCACTCCCCGGCCCGCGGCCAGCCCTTACTTCGCTGGTGCCGCGGCTGCGGCTTCTTCCTTCACATAGCCGGGGGCCAGCGTGCCTTTCGCTTTCGCGATCTCGAGCAACGTGGGATAGAACTGCACGAATGTGGTATCCACGGCGGCGTGTTGTTCGTGGCAGGAATAGCACACGGCTTCTTTCGGGATCTGTCTGGCGGGCTTGCCTTCGTCAAAGCTGAAGAAAGCCCAGCCGCCCGCGAAGCGCGCGTCTTTGACGTGGACGGAACGCATCATGACCTCGTTGGTCTGGAAGTGTCCGGCCTTGTTGATGGAGCCTTTGCTGGCGGCCATACGGCCTTCGAGCATGACCATGGTTCCGTTGGGCCAGGTGCCGGTGGCAACGAAAACCTTGTAGGCCTCGGGATTGACGAAGACGTTGTCGAACATGGAGTGCCCGGCCATGGCGGGATCGGGATTGTAGTCCATGTCCATGCCGGTGGTCAGGTAGATCCATTCACGGTAGTCTTCCGGGAACACAAGGCGTCCGTCGGCCGTATATACAGGAGCGGTGGAATGGTTGGGAGCCGCTTTGGCGGCGTCTTCAGCTAGTGATCGGGCCAAGAACAAGGCCGACAGGCAAAGCAACGCGCCGTAACGAATCATGAAGTTTCCTCTCGCATGCGTCCACGTCGCGTAGTAGGGCTAACGTAGGTTGTCTTTGTTCTAGACGCGCCCTGCTCGGGTTCGTTAGCTTTACTTGTTCCGCAGAGCGACGGGGATGACTCCGGCGGCGTTCAGAGTACGGCTCACTACTTCCTAGAGAACTACTCCACGAACGACTACTTTCCAAATATGGGATAGTGGCTCGCGGCTCCCATCAGGAACAGCATGGGGAACGAGAGTATGAAGTTCGCGCGTGAGATAAGAAAACTTTGCCGCGCTAGATACTTCGCTTTGTCTGGAATGGCGGCGCCGTTGGCGGCGTTGTCGGCCGTCCACTTGATGATCTTCTTCTGCGCTCGCCAGATTACGCCCCAGACGTTCAGCATCATCACCCAACCCATGCCACCGCCGATGCCGATGGCTAGCAGGCGATTGCTCTCCCATCCATGACTGTTAAGGCGCAGAAACAGGCAGGAGGCCGCGACCACTATGACGGTGTAAATCACGGCTAACACCGGCCATTTGTCGAGCACACCTTTGCCGGGAATTGTGCAGGCATACATCAGCGCCCAGACGACGGTCCAAATCCCGAAGAAGGTTCCCATGGGACCGCCGGAAGATGCTCCACCGTTGCTGGCGTCGGCGGCGACGATGTTGCCCCAGTACGCGAGGCCGGCTAGCACGGTGAGCACCGATGCCCAACGGAACCACCAGAGCGCGCGAGACATCAGGCTGGGCAGGACTTTACCTTTGGTGGCGGGATCGAGCTCCTTCATGAACGGGACGTTAACCAGATTAAAGAAATACAACAGGCCGAGCCAGGTTATGCCGCCGATAAAGTGCAGCCAACGAAACAGCATCAGAAGGTTAGTCTTGGCGTCGGAGGGAAAGTTGATATCGATCACGTTGGGAGCTCCTGTTCTGAAGCTTAGCTGTGGAACTGACGATTGTAGATGGCTGGCAAGGGAAATGAAACAGCAGCGATTTCCCGGTAGTGGATCGGTTAGTGAAATCGTTAACCACTAAGAACACCAGGGCACATAAAGGAAACCATCCAACGGTTGCGCCATCGTTCCGGGTGGGCGGACGCAGACCGACCGTTGGGCGCGCCCGGTGCGGGGCCCTCCCTAAATATTGTTGATAGGGAAGTTGAAAAGCGGGGGACAAGGCCGTATTGTAGGAGCCGACAAGAGAGAGCTGCAGCCAATTTGCCCTCCCCGTGCTCAATGGCGCAGCATCGATAGCAAAAAGGAGATCGGCATATGGAAGCCAAGCCGGCACAGCAGAATATTCAGGATTCTTTTCTCAACACGGCACGAAAGGAACGGCACAACATTACGATCTATCTGGTCAGCGGAGTGAAGCTGACGGGCCGCATCCGATCGTTTGACAAGTACTCGGTAGTTCTCGAAACCAGCAATCAGGAGCAACTCATCTTCAAACATGCGATTTCAACCGTCGTCATCTCGCGCGGAGCCCACATCCACGGGGATTCGAAGCCGGGGGGTGGCGCGCCACCTGAGGGAGCACCGACTGCGATAGCCGCTTCGGGCACCGAAGGATGAAGTGAGTTTGCTTGCGTCGAGATGACTCCAGATTGAACCGCGGCGATGGTTCGCAAAAGGACAGGCGAAGAACGTCGAAGGCGGTGCCGAATCCATCGGAGCAGCGGGAGCGCGCGTTCCTGGTGGGGGTGGAGTTCCGCACTCGAGGACGCGCGGGCAAAGGTTCGAAAGTCATTCCGGCTGGCGCTCAGGCGGCTCGAGATCACGCCGCCAATGTGGCTGCCTCGTCTGCGTCGTCGTCGCTTGTTACGGCGGATTCGCGGCGGGATGTCGGCCCCGGTCTTTCCCCTGACCTCGCTTCCGATTTTACGTCCGAAGATTCGCTCGACGAGCTGCGTTCGCTGGCGGCCAGCGCGGGCGCCGAGATTGCCGGCGAGTTCACGCAGCGCAAGGACCGGCCCGATCCGGCCACGCTGATCGGCAAGGGCAAGCTGGAAGAAATTGCGGGTGCGGCTGCATCGGTTTCCGCGGACGTTATTCTGTTCGACCACGATCTCTCGCCTTCGCAGCAGCGCAATATTGAGCGCGTTGTCCAGACGCGGGTCATCGATCGCACACAACTCATTCTCGATATCTTCGCGCGTCATGCCCGCACTCGTGAAGGTCAACTACAGGTGGAGCTCGCGCAACTGGAATACATGCTGCCAAGGCTGGCGGGGCGCGGCGTGGAAATGTCGCAGCTCGGTGGCGGCATCGGCACTCGCGGACCGGGCGAAACTCAGCTGGAGACCGACCGTCGAAAGATTTTCCGCCGGGTTCGGCACGTCAAGCAGCAAATTGAAAATGTGCGGCGCGTCCGGGCGCAACAACGGCAACGGCGCGAATCGGTTCCGGTGGCCACGGTGGCGCTGGTGGGCTATACGAATGCGGGGAAGTCCACGCTGTTCAATGCGCTTACCAAGTCGAACGTGGTGGCGTCGTCGCGGATGTTTGCCACGCTTGATCCGACGATTCGCGGCGCTGAGTTGCCTTCCAAACGCAAGGTTCTATTTTCCGACACCGTCGGATTCATTCGGCACCTTCCGCATACGCTGGTTTCGGCGTTCCGCGCCACGCTTGAAGAGGTGCAGCGGGCGACGCTCATCTTGCAGGTCTCGGATGCCAGCAGCCCGGTTTCGGCTGAGCAGGACGCGCAGGTGGAGAGCGTCCTCAAGGAACTTGAGGCGGACAAGAAGCCGCGGCTGCGGGTGATGAACAAGATCGACCTGCTACTGCCCAAGCAGCGCGAGTCGTTGAGAGATGATGAGCAGACCATCCATGTCTCGGCTGCGAAAGGGATCGGGCTGGGCACGCTGTTCGATCGCATTGACGCGGTGCTTGAAGGAGACCGGCCAGAGCGGGTTCGTCTGCGCATTCCGCAAAAAGAGGGCAAGATGCTGGCGCAGTTACAGGCTGGGGCTCGCATCTACTCGCGCCAATATCAGGATGGTTTGGTGCTGCTAGAAGCGGAAGCGCCCGCGTCTTTGCTGCGGCGGATGCGGGCGTGGGTGGTGAAGTGAGATTCGGCTGACCGAGATCGCCCGCAGGGGTTACGTAAGGAACTTGCCCGCGTGACCGCGTTGATGTGACATAGATAGCATGAGGCTACGCACGGCGTCCAGGCTGGTTCTTGGCTTGCTGCTTTGTCTGACGATTCGTTCGGCTGCGCAAGAGGCCGGGGACGCGGAGACGGAAGTGCGCAAGCTCGAAGAGAAATGGACTGAAGCGTACAAGCAACGGGACATTGATTTACTCTCCTCGCTACTGACCGAAGATTTTGTCATCACGGTCGAGGATGGCAATACCTACAGCAAGGCGGGCTATATCACCCACAGCGCCGATTCCACGGTCCAGGTGGAAGTTGCCGAGTTGTCAGACTTGCGAGTCCGGGTGCGCGGCGGTGGACATATCGTCATCGTCACCGGGGCTTATCACGAGAAGGGACTCTCCAAACATAAGCCTTACGAGTACCACGACCGGCTGACGGATGTCTGGGTAAAATCTGGAAAAAGCTGGCAGGTTCTCGCTTCGCACTACAGCGTTCCGCAGAAATAAGTTCTACACCTTCCCGCGATTACTTCCCGAACGGATTCTCCAGAGATGGGCTTTGCGGAGTGAATAACTCGGCTCCGCTTTCCATGATGTGCATGTCGTCCTCCAGGCGGATGCCGAATTCTCCGTGGATGTAGATGCCGGGCTCGTCGCTGAAAGTCATCTCCGGTTGAAGTAGCGTCTTGTTGCCGCGGACCAGGTAGGTCCACTCGTGGCCATCCATGCCCATGCCATGGCCGAGGCGGTGGGTGAAGTATTTGTAGTCAGGGCCGTAGCCGGCGTCGGTGATGACGTTGCGCGCGGCGGCGTCAACGGAGCCGGCTTCCGCTCCGGGCTTTGCGGCGGCCAGCGCGGCGCTCTGCGCCTGGTGCACGATGTCGAAGACCTGCTTCATCTTGTTGCTTGCTTTGCCTAAGACGAACGTTCGCGTGATGTCGGACTGATAGCCTTCCACCGAGCAGCCTCCGTCGATCATCACGATCGTGCTCTCCTTGATGACTTGCGGCGCGACTGAGCCGTGAGGGAATGAGGAGAACTCGCCGACCTGCACTTCGGCTCCGCCTTCGAAACCCAGCTTGCGGTGCGCGGTTTCGAGCATTTCTCCGACGTCGTGCTGGGTCATGCCGACTTTCATTGAACGATACGTTGCCTCGTAGGCTGCGAGCGTGACCTTCGCTGCCAGGCGCATGAGGTCGATTTCGTGACGGCTCTTGATCATGCGGCATCCGGCGGTGACTGGAGTCGCGCTGGTGAAGGTGGCGCTGGGCGCGGCTTTTCGCAGGTTGTCGGTGAAGAGAAATTTGATCGTCTCCTCGAGGCCGATGGTGCTGCCGGAGATGCCGCGGTCGGTGAGGCCTTGAGCGACGCGGGCGTAGGGGCTTTCGTCTTCCTGCCAGACGCGGAGGTCGGGATGGCTGCCGTCGGGCGCTTTCGCTAGTTGCTCGCGGGCGCGGTCTTCCTCAAACGCGGGAGATACATAAAACGCTTCGCCTTTCGCGGGTAACACCATGGCGAAGAGGCGTTCTCCACCTTCCCAACGGATGCCGGTGAAGTAGGCGAGGGACGTGCCCTGAGCAAGCAGGACGGCGGACAGATTGTTCTCGGTCATCAGGCGGCGGGCTTTTTCCTGGCGTCCGGCGCGCTCTTCGACGGTGATGGGCTTGGCTTCTGCGCGCAGAGTTTGCAGTGCGGCTATGGCGGGCGAGAGGGGTTTGTCGCAGTCAGCCGCCTGGGCGAGCTTGGGCAAGGCTACGCTGCTGCCGGCGGCCAGGGAACCGGATTGCAGGAAACTACGGCGCGAGAACATTGGGCCTCCGAAGAAAAAGAAGGATCATTATATAGAGGGCGATCGGTGAGGAGCGGCGTGTCGCGCGTGTCTTTCGCCCCGCTGGGGCTCGGTGGCCTAGCGGCTCGTTACCCACGGCTTGCGCCGTGGGCTGCGTTCTTACGCCGCTTCGCGGCTGGCGCTGAAGAAAAATAAATGTTCCTTTGTTTAGAATCATGGGTTTAGCGGCAAACTCCTCCTAAATCTTTGAGTTTAAAAGGGCATTTTCGGAAAATATTCTGGAATAAGGAGTTAGCGGGGCGTCTCGTGCGGTTTGGGTGGCGACTGCGAGTCAGGCTGCTTGCTGGTCGGAAAGTGCTGGGTTTGCGACAGTCTTGATGGATGCAGTTGGGCGATTTCGCTCGCAGAGAGGTGGATGTTCGAGTGGTCGGCTCTCACTGCGGCGGTTATCCGCAGCATCTGGGCCCTAAATTCCAAGGCCTCGGGGTTGTCCGGATCATCCAAGTCCATAATCGATTCTTTCTCCAAGTCATGCCCTTCTCCGTGATTGTTATCTCCGTCATCGGTGTTGGCTACGATGTCGTACTCCTGGCCTTCGACGGTGGACCAGCGGATGCGCCGAGGGGACGATGCTCGACGGATTTGGGATCGATGACGATGTGGGTGGGCTTCGGCTCCAGGGAAAGGAACTTGACGTTGTCGGCGGCGATGCGCAGGGCGCGCAGGACTAGAGAGGCGATGCGGTGATCGATCTGGCGGGTGACGACCATGCGCATGACGTCGTTGAGGCAGAGCTGGATGGAGTTTGCGTCCTCGAGGGTGGGGAGCTCGAAGACGCCCTCCTCGGTGAATTTCATGTTGATTCGGCGAGTCATGAGGCGGCATTGCTCGTGGAAGAAACAATGCATTTCGTTGCGTTTGGCGGGCGATCCGCATTGGATGCCGTTGACTTTGATGTGCTGGCAGCGGCGGATGGTTACGGGATAAGTCGGCATTTCGGCTCCTTTGGAACACAGGTCTTAGGTGTCAGGTCTTAGGTCTTAGGTCTTAGGTTTCACGTTCTGGTGGACTTGGTGCTGGCTTGCGCTCTTATCGCTGGGGGCGGAAGGCAATAGAAAAAGGGTGCGGGAGTGGATCCGCACCCTTTTCTTCATCTATATATCTATTTATATCAATTCCTACCTACCCACCCCGACACGGTTTGCTGATTTATTTTCCTCACCTATTCATTGAGTTACCGGGAAAATCGGTCAGATGGGGGCTTGACAGGAAAATTCTGGTTTCGGGAAAATCCAGGTTTCAGGGTCTTGATCGAGGCTGCATTAGAATGAAGTGTTGTTAAAGCGACTATCTTATTTCGGAGGATGAGCGATGGGCAACTATGCCGTGGGCGCGGGAGGACGTATGGTCGCGCACAACATGGTGACTACGCAGTTCGAGCTTGACGGCTTTCGGGTGACGCGTACTTTGGGCGTGGTGCGCGGGATCGTGGTGCGTTCGCGATCGATTTTTGGGACGATCGGAGCGGGGCTGCAGACGCTGGTCGGCGGCAATATTACACTCCTGACTAATCTGTGCGAGAAGACGCGGGCCGAGGCGTTTGATCTGATGCTGCAACATGCGGCGGAGATCGGCGGGAACGCCGTCGTCGGCGCTCGCTATGATGCGACCGAAGTGATGCAGGGGGTCACGGAAGTTCTGGCCTACGGCACGGCGGTGTTTGTCGAAGCGGCGAAATAGGTGGGGCGACGGGGCTTGCCCCGTCTCCACCGGAGCTCATTCTTTGTACAGGAAGCCTGCGACTAGCGCGGCGAGGATGGAGCCAACCCACATGTCTAGCATCCATCCGAGCGGCAATGCGGTTGGAATCGGCGACCAGGTTGCCTGGCCGAAGTTGCCGGGTACGCCGGCGCAGAATCCTACGATCATTCCGATCTTGGCGGCCGTCTTCGGTCCGGGGCCGGCGGTGGCGCGCGCCCACACGTAGAGATGGGCGATGAGAATTGACATCACGAATATCAAGAGAATCCATAGGGGCGTGAACAGCGAGTAGCGCGGCTCTTTCAGGAACAGGCCTTGTTTCTGCATGGCCTCGTAGAGCGGAGCCTGTTTCATTCCGACGAAGAAGCCCCAGGCAATCCAGACTACGCCGCCGGCAATGCCGCCCAGCCATACTCGAATCGTATTCTGCTTCATGGTGTCCTCCTGTTTGTGCTGGCTTGAATTCGGCACAAGTTTACTCCAGCGGGGCTAGGCGGTGGAGTCTCCGGCAAGGCGCCAGCCAGGACTCGACCCGGTGCCTGCGATATGCGAAAGTGAATTCGAGCTGATGGAGTTCGATGGCCATTTTTCCTGATCTCCGAACGGTTGGTGCAGCGCGCAAGCTGCTTGACGAATACCTGCTGGTCACGCGGATGGTCGCTGCCCGTTCTTTGTCAGGACCTTTGTCCACGCCAAAGACCACGGTTTATCTGAAACTGGAAACGGAGTTGCCGACCGGATCGTTCAAGCCCCGGGGCGCGCTTTACGCACTCGCCGTGAATCTGGCTCGACGCCGGGTAGAAGAGGTCACGGCCTCCAGCACGGGAAATCACGGAGCGGCCGTGGCTTTCGCGGCGAAGACGCTGGGCGTTCCTGCGACAATTTTCTTGCCTACGAAACCGAATCCGGTGAAGCGGCGGAAGATCAGCGATCTTGGGGCGCGCATTGTGGAGAGTGGAGCGGGCGATCTGGCTGGAGCGTTTGCCGCGGCTTCGGCTTATTCGGCGCGGCCTGGAGTCTATTTCCTGAACGACGCGACCGATCCCGATGTGCCGGTGGGCACGGCGACGATTGGCCTTGAGATTGTCGAGCAGGTGCCGGCGGTCTCTGCCGTTTATGTTCCCATGGGGGACACGGCGTTGATTCGCGGCGTTGCTGCGGCTGTCAAGCAGCTGTCTCCGAAAGTGAGGGTCGTCGGAGTGCAGGCCGAGCGTGCTCCTTCTTATTACCTGTCGTGGAGAGAGGGACGAGTCGTGCCTACCGATACTTGCGACACTTGCGCCGACGGACTGGCTACGCGCACTCCGGATGCGGGGAACGTTCAGGCGATTCGGGAGCTGGTGGACGAGGTGGTGCTGGTCAGCGAGGAGCAGATGCTTCAGGCAATCGCGCACCTTTATCGGGAAGAAGGCGTGCTGGCCGAACCGGCGGGCGCGGCGGCTACTGCGGCTTTTCTTGCTAATCCTCCGAGCGACCGTGGGTGCGCGGTTCTTCTGGTTACGGGTGCGAATATCTCGGACGATGTGCGGCGACGGGCCGGCATGGCTTGAAAGCTGGAAATTCCTCGGAGTTGCCGTACAGCCCCTAGAGGCCATCTGCATTTAACGGGAATTCGGCATCGCTAAAGCGATGCCCTGATACGAACCCGCGCGATTTGCACAGGAAAATCAATAGCGGCCGCGGAATGCAAGAAAAATCGTAGCGAATAAAGGGCGAATGAATCTAAAGCTTAAACACAAGCCCTAGTGGTCATCTTTCTGGTTAACCACAAGGCTTCGCGCTTCGCGCGACGCATGTCCAAACGGGGCCTCAACCTTAAACTTTCTTATTGACAACAAACGATTTAGGCGTAGGATGTGGACAAAAGTGGTTGAAAGTGGAGTAAACATTAGAGGTCGTGGGAAAGAACGCTAACTTTCGAGGGGCCAGTGGTTTCCGAGACTGACACCGACAAAAACGCGCTAAATCAACCCAACGCACCCGAATCCACTGCATTTGACGCCGCTTCTACCTCCCTCGTGCTTGTGGCTGTGGTAGCAGCCATAAATAAACGGACCCCGTCGTCTTCATCAAGAGCAGCGAGCAGGGCACATGTTTCGCGGAAATCATCCAACGCGCGTCGACGAAAAGGGACGGTTAAAGGTCCCGGCGGAATACAAGCGCGTGATCGACGAGAAATATGCCCAGAAATTTTACATCACAAGTCAGGACGGAATTGTTGCTCAAGTGTATCCCTTCGAAGAATGGGAGCGGATCGAGCAGCGGCTGGCGGCGCTGTCAACTTACAACCCGACGAAGAAGAAGTTTCTAACTCGCACGAATTATTACGGGCAGGTCGTGGAGATGGACGGGCAGGGGCGCCTGCTGATTCCGCAGATTTTGCGCGAGGCAGCGCAGATTCGCGGGGAAGTGGCAGTGCTCGGCAATCTGACTTACCTGGAAGTGAGGAACCTGGAAGCGCTCGACAAGGAGATTCAAGAGCCCTTCACGGATGAAGACATCAAGACGCTCGACGACCTGGGCATCTAGTGGAAACGGATTCGGATTCAGACAACACCCCCGAGCGGGGTGGGCATGGAGCGGTTGCAACAACGGGTGGCCATGTCCCGGTTCTTTTAAAAGAAGCGATCGATTTTCTAGCGGTAAAGCGTGGCGGAACTTATCTGGATGCCACGGTGGGGCTGGGCGGGCACAGTTACGAAATCGCAAGACGCCTCGGCGCACCGGGACATTTGATTGGCTTCGATAAGGATCCGGCGGCGCTGGAACGGGCGCGCGGGATTTTATCCGATGCTGACGGTGGCCGGCGAGACGCCGGCGCTACTCAGATCACGCTGATTCATGGATCGTTTGCGGAAGTGGGCGAGCGAATAGCTCCCGCATCCGTCGACGGCATTCTCGCCGACCTGGGAGTTAGCAGCTTGCAGCTCTCCGACGCGGCGCGGGGATTTAGTTTTCAGGCGGAAGGACCGCTGGACATGCGGATGAACCCGATGTCCGGCGAGACCGCCGAACAAGTGGTAAACCACATCGACGAGCGCGAGCTGGCCGATGTGATTTACGAATTCGGTGAGGAAAGGAGGTCGCGGAGAATCGCCAGAGCCATTGTCCGGTCGCGGCCGATACGCACGACGAAACAATTAGTCGAGGTTGTATCGGCCGCGGCCCGGTCAATGAATTGGAAACATGAGCGGATTCATCCTGCGACCCGAACTTTTCAGGCTCTCCGAATATTCGTAAACCGCGAACTGGACGATCTGAAGGCGCTGATGGACGCGGCGCCCCGGGTGCTGAAGCCGGGCGGAAGGCTGGTGGTGATCAGCTTTCACTCGCTCGAAGACAGGGTCGTCAAAGATGCGCTTCGCGAGGGAGCGAAGCAGGGCTGGTACCGGCTGCTGACGAAAAAGCCGCTGACGGCGAGCGAAGAAGAGGTTGATCGCAATCCGCGGTCGCGGAGCGCGAAGATGCGGGCGGCGGAAAAAGTTTGAGTTTAGTCAGATTTAGTTTGCCCCGGAGAAACTGCCGGGCACCCGGTGCGGTGATAGTACGGCGTGCCGGGATAAGAATTTAGAAAGACTCTAAGGACTCTAAAGACTCTGTGGTGGAGTTTTTCCGGAGCGGCCAAGAAAAATAAGAACAAGGCCGTGTCCGGAGAGGAAAAACTGGGATCTACGCAATGACATTTACCGGCACACTTATTGAAGATTTGATGGCAACGGTCGAGCGCGCTGAACGGAAGGCACAATCGGACGGAGCTTATCTCGTCGAACCTTTTCTCGTAGAACCACTATCGGCCGAGGCGTCGGCGGTTGAGCCCTGGCTGGCTTCTGTTCAAGAAAATACCGATTACGATTCCAAGTTTGTCGGGGTGGCATAAATCATGAGCGCCGTCGCAATCCAAATCGCAGCACCTTCTATCCGGCGCAAGTCCTGCTGGGTGGGGACTCCGGAAATTTATTTTCGCAAGACCATCGACAACTCGCGCCAGGTAAAGGTCGAAGACCCGCGCCGCGAGCGCGAGATGAAACAGTTCGCGTTCGCGCTCTGCATCCTATTTCTGCTGGTTATGGGATACGCGCTGCAGCATTTCCGCGCTATTGAATACGGGTACAAGATCGAGACGCTGCGGTCGCAGCGCGATGGCCTGACGGAAATGAACCGAGCGTTGCGGTTGGAAGAAGCGTCGCTGCGCGATCCGGAAAGAATTGATGTGATGGCGCGCAAGTTGGGCCTGCAATCGCCGCAGCCGGGTCAGGTGATCCGCATGGATTCTGCCAGCGATACGGCGGCACCGGTGATGGCCAGCGTGACTCCGGTCGCGGTGGTATCGGCGCAGTGAATCAGGTCTTAGGTCTTAGGTGTTAGGTGTCAGGAAAAGCGGCACGTCCGACTAAGAGCCAAGACCTAAGACCTAAGACCTAAGACCTGACACCTGACACCTGACACCTGACACCTGACACCTGACACCTGGGACCCGACCTGTGGCTGGTACCTCTTCAAATAGCGCACGATTCAGGCTCTATGCCTTGTCTGGATTTCTGTGCTTCTGGCTGCTCGCGATCTGCTTGCGGCTCGTCTACCTGCAAATTTTCTGCTACGGCGATTTTGAGCGCCGGGCGCAGCATCAGCAGCAGCGCAGCTTTGACCTTTCGGCGAAACGCGGCGTCATCTACGATCGCGCCGGACGTGAGCTGGCGATGTCGATTCAGGTGGACTCGGCGTTTGTTGTGCCTTCGGAAGCTCCCGATCTCGCCAACACCATCAGCCTGATTACTCGCATCACTCAGGAAGACCCGCGCGTCGTGCTCGCCGATTGCCGCGCCCACAAGACTTTTTGCTGGGTGGCGCGGAAGGCTGATGCGGAATCGATTGATCGCATCCGCGCGCTGAATTTGCAGGGGGTCCACTTTCAGAAAGAGCCGAAGCGCTTTTATCCCAAGCGCGAACTGGCGGCGCAGGTGCTGGGTTATGTAGGGACGGACGATCAGGGGCTGAGCGGATTAGAGCGGCAGTTTAATTCGCAGCTGCAAGGCAAGCCTGGGAAGCTGATGATTTCCGTGGACGCGCGCAAGCACTGGTTTGCCAGCGTTGAAAAAGAGCCGGAGGCAGGCAACAGCGTAGTCCTCACTATCGATCAGAACATTCAATACATTGCTGAACGCGAACTGGAGCGCGCGATGGAAGAGACCAAAGCCATCGCCGGTACTGTGGTCGTTGAGAATCCTCACACCGGTGAAATACTGGCGCTCACCAATCGGCCCACATTCAATCCCAACAACCGCAAAGAAATTCGCCCCGAGACCCTGAAGAATCACGCCATCAGCGACGTCTACGAGCCGGGATCGACCTTCAAAGTGGTCACGGTTTCTGCCGGATTGGAGGAGAAGGTCACGCGGCCCGACGAGATGTTCGATTGCCAGATGGGTTCGATCGTGATCAACGGCACGCGCATTCATGACAGCTCGCCGCATGGGCTGCTCTCCGTTTCCGACATCATCGCCGAATCGAGCGACGTGGGCGCGATCAAAGTGGCCATGCGTCTCGGAAATGACCGTTTCTACAAATACATTCGCGCCTTCGGATTTGGCCAGCTCACAGGTATCGAGCTTCCCGGTGAAACTCGGGGACTCGCCAAGCCGGTCGATCGCTGGTCGAAGATATCGTTTGCATCCATTTCCATGGGGCAGGAGGTGGGCGTTTCGGCCGTGCAACTCTCGGCGCTCATCTCGACCATCGCCAATGACGGAGTACGTGTTCCGCCGCGCATTGTTGCGGGGACGATCCAGCCGCAGAATTCGCCGCAGACGATTGCCTTTCAGCCAGTCGAAGGCACGCGCGTCATATCGCCGCTCTCTGCCGCCCAGATGAAGCAGATGCTGCAAGGCGTCGTCTTGCATGGCACTGGCCCGAAGGCGCTTCTTGAGGGCTATACCTCCGCCGGAAAAACCGGCACGGCGCAGAAGTTCGATCCAGCGATCGGCAAGTATTCGCACACCAAGTACTACGCTTCGTTCGCTGGATTCGCGCCGATTAATGATCCGCAGATCGCCATCGTCGTGGTTCTGGATTCGGCCGTTGGTCTGCATCAGGGGGGTCAGGTTTCCGCTCCCGTGTTCCATCGCGTCGCGCAGCAGGTGCTGGAATATCTGCATGTTCCGCATGACGTTCAGCTGCCGGCCAGCCGACAGTTGTTGCTCGCCCGGCGCAATGTTCCGGACGCGAGCCTGGACGAAAGTTCGCCTGATCATTTGGGCGCTAGTCTGGATATGGCGGATGCTGACGAAGCACCTGCCAGTCCCACAGCGGTTAAGGCTGGCCCGATTGGCGCGCAGGTTGTTTCGGCCGCGCCGACTGCGAGGGACGCGGATCACTTGGCGCAGAACACTGCGCCGGCAGCAGCGGCAAATTCATCGACAGCAACACTCGGCACAAATTCGCCGGGTGCAAGTTTACCGGTGGCGCAATCCGGAGATTCACCTCCGCAGAAATTACCGGCGGGCGGGACGGTGGTTCTCGACGTGGAAGAAGGAGGCATCGAAGTGCCGTCCTTCCTCGGAAAAAACTTGCGGGTTGCGATTGAAGCGGCGCAGGATGCCGGACTCGACCTGGACGCCCTCGGCAGCGGAGTGGCTCGCGAACAATCGCCTTTGCCGGGTGCCCACGTGGCGGCTGGATCGCGCGTCACGGTGCGTTTCGGCAGGTAGAAATGCCGGCTGGTTATAATCACTCCAATGACATTCGAACAACTCCTGCAGGGTGCCGAGGTCCTCTCCCAGAGCGGAAACCCGGCGGTTGCAGGTGTGGAATACGATTCGCGGCGGGTGCGTCCGGGCACGGTTTTTGTCGCCATGAAGGGCGAGACCAGCGATGGCAATCGCTTCATTGATCAAGCGATCGCGGCCGGAGCGGTTGCTGTCGTTACGGACTCCGCGGACGAGGCGCCGCGACCCAATGTCGCCTGGGCGCAAGTGGTGGACGGACGGCGCGCGCTGGCCCGGCTAAGCGCGAATTTCTACAAACGTCCTGCCGAGCGCATTGCGAATACCGGAATTACTGGGACGAATGGAAAAAGCACTACTGCCTTCCTGGTTGAATCCATATTGCTGGCGGCCGGCCGCAAGACTGCTCTGGTTGGGACCATCGAATATCACGTTGCTGGGAAAACCCTTCCCGCACCGCACACTACTCCCGAATCGCTGGAGTTGAACCGACTTTTGGCGGAGGGATTAAGCATGGGAGTCACCGAGGCGGTGATGGAAGTTTCGTCGCACGCGCTGGAGCAAGAGCGCGTATTCGGAATTCCTTTTGACGTCGCGGTGTTCACGAATCTCACTCGCGACCATCTTGATTACCACGTCACGATGGAAAGCTATTTCCGCGCCAAGCAGGTTCTGTTTGAAGGCTGCGGGACGGAACCGCCGCGCGTGGCCGTCCTTAATATTGACGATGAGTACGGGCGGCAACTGGTGAAGCTTTGCAAGAAGAAGAGTTCCGCGGTGCTCTCGTACGGTCTGACATCCGGCGATTTTCATGCCGAGGCGGTTGAGATCACTCCTCGGGGGACGCGCTTTCAGATGGTGACGCCGTCGGGGAAGATCGCGATGTGGACTCCGCTGATCGGGAGTGTGAATGTGTACAACGTGCTCGCGGCTTCGGCTGCGGGGTATGCTCGCGATTGTTCGGCGGAGGCGATTGCGAAGGGAATCTTTGAGCTGGCTAGCGTTCCGGGGCGGTTTGAGCGCGTGGATTGCGGACAGCCGTTCACGGTGGTGGTGGATTATGCGCACACGGATGATGCGCTCCGAAATCTCACCGCGATGGCTCGCGATTTTGTGGCTCGCGCCGGCGTCGTCGATAGGGCCAAGGGCAGGGTGATCACACTTTTTGGGTGCGGCGGCGATCGCGATCGCGCGAAGCGTCCACTGATGGGCGAGGCTGCGGGCAAGGGCAGCGACTTTGTTGTGCTTACTTCCGATAACCCGCGGTCCGAAGATCCGCTGGCGATCATGAACGATGCATTGGTTGGATTGCAGAAGTCGGGCACAAAATATTCCGCGGAACCGGACCGCCGCAAGGCCATCGCTCTCGCCCTGCAACAGGCAACGGCGGGCGATATCGTGCTGCTGGCGGGCAAGGGGCATGAAAAAGTGCAGGTCGGCCGGGAAGGAACGATTCCGTTCGACGATGTGGAGGTTGCGCGCGAGGGCCTGAAGGCCCTGGGCTACGACTGCAAGAGCGCGGCGAAGGCGGGGACTGCGGTATGAAACTTCCTCTCTCGCGTATCGGCGAATTTGTTTCCGCGACCGGTCGATACGATGGCGCCGCCATGGCCGAGGGATATTCGATCGACTCGCGCACGGTGCGGCCCGGTGAACTTTTTTTTGCGGTCAAGGGCGAGCGGCTGGACGGTCACGATTTCGTGGAGCAGGCACTGAGCGGGGGTGCGATTGCTTCGGTGGTTCGGAAAGATCAATTGGAGCGGTATTCCGGTCTCTCCGAGCTTGTCAGCCTTCTTGCCGTGGACGACACGCTGATTGCGCTGCAGACGCTGGCGACGGCGGTGCGAAAAATTTGGGGCAAGACGGCCATTGGCATTACGGGTTCGATGGGCAAGACTACTACCAAAGAAGCGATGGCGCATTTGCTTGCGCTCAAATTCCGCGTGCATCGCACCAAGGGGAATTTCAATAATCATTTTGGTTTGCCGCTCGGGTTGCTGACGCTGGAGCCGGAATATGATCTTGCCGTGGTGGAGATGGGAATGTCGCACTCCGGCGAAATTGCTGCGCTGGCTCGCATCGCCGAGCCGAATCAGGGCGTGGTTACGAATGTTGCGCCGGTGCATCTGGAGAGTTTTGAGTCCATCGCCGGAATCGCCCGCGCGAAGTATGAACTGATCGAGGCGCTTCCGCATGGCGGCACGGCCGTGCTGAATGCCGACGATGAATATGTGAGCCAGTTTGGGCGCGACTTCAAGGGCAAGGTCATCACGTTCGGATTGAAGGCAGGGGCTGGCGTTCCGGCGGGTGTTCCCGCAGATGTGCGAGCGGAAAACATCGAGAGTCTGGGCGCCGAGGGAACGCGCTTCGATCTGGTCAGCCTGCTGGGCGGCGAAGAGCGGCAGCCGGTGCGGAGTCCGCTGCTGGGTGTGCACAACGTTTACAACGTGCTGGCCGCGGCTGCCATTGCGCTGGAGCACGGCATCACTCCATCGGAGATCGCGGCGGCGCTGCCGTCGCTGCAGCCTGCCGACAAGCGTGGACAGGTCGTCCAAGTGGGTAACATCACGGTGCTCTACGATTGCTACAATTCAAGTCCGAAGGCGCTTATGGCCGCGGTGGATACGCTGGCGGCGATGCCGGCGCGACGGCGGATTGTGGTTGCGGGCGAAATGCTGGAACTGGGCGCGACGGGCGAGGAATTACATCGCGAGAGCGGACGTTATATGGCCGGCGGTGAGCTTGAGTTCCTGCTTGGCGTGCGGGGTCTGGCCAAACCGATGGTGGACGCGGCTGGCGAGGCGGGGATGAAAGCGGAATTCGTCGCGACTCCGGAAGAAGCGGGCGAGTGGCTGGCGCGCGAGACTCGCGACGGCGATGTGGTATTGCTGAAAGCGTCGCGGGGCGTGAAGCTGGAAAAGGCGCTGGAGACGTGGCAAAGAAAAAGTGGCGTTGCTAAAGATCTTCCCACGCCCTAGGCGCAGGGAAAAACTGAGAGCTGACAGCTGAGAGCTGACAGCTGGTGTCGGAGGCGGATTGCTCTACTGGCTGCTCTACCTGAAGCTGTTCCATTATTTTCCGCCGTTCCGCATCTTTCGTTATCTGACGTTTCGCACTGCCTTCGCCAGCCTCACCGCGCTTTTCACCGGACTGATCGTTGGGCCGATTGTGATTCAGCGGCTGCGCGATTTTCAGATTGGGCAGTACATCCGCGAAGAAGGGCCGCAGGCGCATCAGAAAAAAGCGGGCACTCCGACCATGGGCGGATTGCTGATCGCGATCGCCATTCTGGTGCCGACTTTGCTTTGGGCGGACCTTGCCAATCCGTTTGTCTGGATCGCGGTGTTTTCTACGATCGCATTTGGTGCCATCGGTTTTGCCGACGACTATCTTAAGGTTGTTCATCGGCGCAATCTTGGGCTGACAGCGCGCGCCAAGATTGGCTATCAGGTCGCGGCCAGCGTTCTGATTGCGGTTGCGCTGATTGCGTTGCAGCATCGCGGGCAGTATTCGACGGTGCTGCTGGTTCCATTCTTCAAGCAGTTTCATCCCGACCTGGTGATCCAGAGATGGCTGGCTTATCCGCAGCTGTGGCCGCTGGCCTTCTTGCCGTTTGTGGGTTTCGTGGTGCTGGTGATTGTGGGATCGAGCAACGCGGTGAACCTTACCGACGGACTTGATGGACTCGCCATCGGCTGCACGGTGATTGCGGCGGGAGCGCTTGCGGTGCTCACTTACCTCAGCGGGCATGCCACTTTTGCCACCTACCTTGAATTGCAGCGCATGCCGCAGATCGGCGAGCTCACGGTTTTTTGCGGAGCCATGGTCGGTTCGGCGATCGGATTTCTCTGGTACAACGCGCATCCGGCCGAAGTGTTTATGGGCGATGTCGGCTCGCTGGCGCTGGGCGGGGCGATTGGCACGGTCGCGGTCATGATCAAACAGGAACTGCTGCTGCCGTTTATCGGCGGAATCTTTGTGATCGAGGCGCTGTCGGTGATCCTGCAAGTCGGTTCTTACAAGCTGCGCAAGAAACGGATTTTCAAGATGGCGCCGATTCACCATCACTTCGAGCTGCTGGGCTGGTCGGAGTCGAAGGTGATTGTGCGCTTCTGGATTGCGTCGCTGGTGTTTGCGCTGTTTGCGCTGACTACGCTGAAACTGAGGTAGAAGAATCCACCACGGAGACACGGAGACACGGAGAAACCCGCATCTTGTTTTTTCTCTGTGACTCTGTGTGTGTGGTGAAAATGGACTTTGATGGATCTCATCAACAAACGCGTGCTCGTGGTTGGTCTGGGCAAATCCGGCGTGGCTTCGGCGCTCTTTCTTAAATCGCGCGGGGCTCGGGTCACGGTGTCGGATGCCAAGCCGGAAGCCGAGTTGCGCAATGAAATTCTCGTCCTGCTGGAGCAGGGGATCACGGTTGAAACCGGCGGCCATGGCGACCGCACTTTTCGCGGGCAGGACTTGATTGTCGTCAGTCCGGGTGTGCCGGTGGATGCGCCGCAACTGGTGCAGGCGCGCAATCTGGGAGAGCCGGTCATCGGCGAAATCGAGCTGGCAGCGCAGTTTCTGGCCGGCCACATTGTCGCTATTACCGGAGCTAACGGCAAGACCACTACTACCTCTTTGGCGGGCGAGATTATTGCTGCGGGAAAGTTTCCCACTCTTGTGGGCGGCAATATCGGCACTCCGGCCATTAGTTTTGTCGATCAGGCTGGATCCTCGTCCTGGACGGTGCTTGAGGTATCGAGCTTTCAACTGGAGACGATTGTTGAGTTCCGTCCGCGGATCGCGGTGATTCTGAATATCACTCCCGACCATCTTGATCGGCACAAGACTTTTGCGAATTACGTCAACGCCAAGGCGCGCATCTTTGAGAACCAGCGCGGGGATGACTTCTCCGTGCTGAACGCCGATGACGCTACTACCGCTGAATTAGCGGCGCGGACTCATGCGCAAGTGTTCTGGTTCAGCCGCAAGAAAGAAGTTGAGAAGGGGGCGTTCGTGCGCGGCGCGCAGATTTATTTTCGGGACGGTCGTGGCGAACGCGAAATCATGCCAGTGGCGGAAGTCCGGCTGAAGGGCGCGCACAATCTCGAAAACGTGCTGGCGGGAGTTTCCATTGGCATGATCGTTGGGTGCCAACCGGGAGAGATCCGCGCGGCGGTGCGGAATTTTAAGGCGGTCGAGCATCGGCTGGAGTTTGTGGCGCGGGTTGCGGGCGTCGATTATTACAACGATTCCAAGGCTACGAATGTGGATGCGACGGTCAAGGCGCTGGAAGCGTTTCCGGCGGATATTGCTCCACATTTGCACGTCATTCTTGGGGGCAAGGACAAGGGGAGTGATTACTCCGTGCTGAATGAGTTGCTGCGGCAGCGAGTGAAGCGGGTGTACACGATTGGAGCGGCGGCGGCCAAGATCGAATCGCAGATTAAGGGCGCGGCCGAAATTGATCACGCGGAAACTCTGGAGAACGCGGTTCGACGCGCCAGCGAGTCGGCGGTTGTGGGCGACGTGGTGCTGCTGGCTCCGGCTTGCGCTAGCTTTGATCAGTTTCAGAGCTATGAGCATCGCGGGCGCGTGTTTAAGGAGAGCGGTGCATGGGCTGGCGGTGGGTCGATCCAGGTAGCGAGAGTCGCGACCTCAGCCCCTAAAGCCGGTTTCGAAACAACGCATTTACCGCAGCGGTGAATCGCTGCGCCACCCAAAATCAAATGCAACGCCAAAGCGATACCCTGGTACGAATCTCTTGTCGGAACCAACTCAGTTATCCCTTCTTGGAATTCCTTGCGCGAAACTCTCACGGTCTTTCTTTGTCCGTGGTGAAATGAATTCTTATGGCCAAGCGGGTTAGCGTCGATCGCTGGATGTTTACTGTGACCACGATCCTGGTTTTTGTCGGACTGGTCATGATTTTCAGCGCCTCGGCGGTGATGGCCAAGGAGCGGTTTGGCTCGGCTTACGAATTCCTGATCAAGCAACTGATCTGGGCGGTTGCGGGATTGGCCGCGATGGTCGTCGCGATGAAGGTGGATTACAAACGGCTGCAACATCCGGCATTGGTTTTTTTGGCGCTGGGCATTTACTACGCTGCTGCTGATCTCGGTTTTTTTTCTGGATCGCGCCCACGGCACGCACCGCTGGTTTCATGTCGGCCCGATTTCGTTGCAGCCATCGGAACTGGCTAAGCCGGTGCTTATATTGTTTCTGGCATGGTTTCTGGAAAATAAAATTAATGCTATGGACGACTGGCGCAATACGCTGATTCCGGCGGTGACGCCGGTCGTGGCTTTTCTTGGGCTGATTGTTTTTCAGCCGGACCTGGGAACGGCGATCGCTTGCGCCAGCATTACGGCTTGTGTTCTTTTCGTGGCGGGGATTCGTCTGCGCTATTTCGGATACGCTTTCGCGGCTGCGCTGCTGCCACTTTATTTCCTGATCTTTCACGTTTCTTACCGCAAAGACCGCATCCTGGCTTTTCTGAATCCTTATGCCGATCCTAAGGGTTTTGGCTTCCACATTATTCAGTCGCTGATTGCGGTCGCTACCGGCGGCGTTACCGGACTTGGATTGATGGAAGGGAAGCAGAAATTGTTTTATCTTCCGGAGCCGCACACGGATTTTATTTTTGCGGTTACTGCCGAAGAACTGGGGCTGGTGGGAGCGCTGGCCGTGATCATTCTCTTTGCGATTTTTCTTTGGCGCGGTACGAGGGCGGCTTTGCGCACCCAGGATAATTTCGGGCGCTTCCTGGCGGTTGGAATTACCAGCATGATTGTCTTGCAGGCTTTCATCAACATCAGCGTGGTGCTCGGGCTGATGCCTACTAAGGGGATCCCGCTGCCGTTTGTTTCTTATGGAGGATCGTCGCTCTTTGTGACTTTGATGTGCGTTGGGGTGCTGCTGAATATTACGAAGCAGGCGGAATAGGGCACACCTTGATTTGACTCAGGTCATTTCGGGTCGGATCTCGAGTCAGATCCCGAGTCAGATCCAAGCACCCGCCCAAGCGGAGCTTAGACGGGGCACCCTCTAAACTTGTGAGGCTAATGACCATGACTTTTTCCGTGCGCGCTTGTCTGAGACTTATGGCGGTCGGTTGCGGGCTGCTTATTTCCGCCGCCGCCCAAGTTACTGCTATTCGTGCCGGTAAGCTTATCGATCCTGACTCCGGCACGGTTCTCGTCGGCCAGACGATCGTGATCCGTGCTGGCAAGATCGAGGCAGTCGGCAACAATGTAACCATTCCGGCGGGTGCCAAAATTATCGATCTCAGCAAGATGACCGTGCTTCCGGGTCTTATCGACTGTCACACCCACGTCGCCAGCGGCGCGCAAGATGCCCTGGATATGGATATGTTCAGAAAGACCGCCGCGCAGTACGCGCTGGAGTCGGTGCCCAATGCCCGCATCATGCTCGAATCGGGTTTCACCACGGTGCGCGACGTTGGCACCATGCGCGCTCTCGTTGATGTTGCTCTCCGCGACGCCATTAATCGGGGACGACATCGTCGGTCCGCACATGTTTGTGGCCGGCGCTTATGTGACGATTACCGGCGGCGCAGGCTCGGCAACGGGCCTTGCTCCCGACATTATCTTGCCGTGGGATATGCACTACGGCGAGGCTAATAGCCCGTGGGAAGTGCGGCAGGTGATCCGCAAACTGGCGCATGACGGAGTGGACCATATCAAGGTTCTCTCGAGCGGCGCTGTGCTCGCGCATGGGAGCAATCCTCACTCACAGGAATTCACACTGGAGGAGTTGCAAGCGGCGGTGGATGAGGCGAATCACTTCGGGCTGCGCGTCGAAGCGCACGCGCATTCGCCGGAGGGCATCAAGAACGCGATCCGCGCCGGCGTAGCCTCGGTTGAGCATGCCACCCTGATTGACGACGAAGGCATCGCGCTGGCGAAACAGCACGGCACCTATCTCGATATGGATATCTACGATGAGGAGTGCGTTCAGGAACAGGGAAGAACCGGGCAGCTGCCCAAGGATATGCTGGAACATGACGCGCAGCTCGGGCAGGCGCACCGCGACAACTTCCGCAAAGCGGTGGCCGCCGGTGTGAAAATGTCATTCGGGACCGACGCCTCGGTTTGCCCTTACCGAGATAGTGTCAAACAATTCGCCTACATGGTGAAGTACGGCATGACTCCGATGCAGGCCATTCAGGCGGCAACCAGCAACGCCGCCGACCTGCTTGGCCATTCGAATGAAGTTGGATCAATTAAGCCCGGAAGATATGCCGACATTGTCGCTGTAAGCGGCGATCCGCTTACTGACATTCGGCTGCTGGAAAATATTCCGTTCGTCATGAAGGACGGCAAGGTCTACAAACAATGATGGTGGTCGGCGAAAAATTCTCAGTTAGTGCATACGGCTGTTAACGACAGTTAGAGAATACTGACAGGTACGGAATTGGTCGGAGGGACGGTCACATGTGCGGACAGTTTCTAAGAGCGCTCGTTCTTAGAGTGATTTTAGTTGTTGTATGTAGCGAAGCCTTCGCAAATAGTTGCATGCTACTGAGTGCTCACGACCACTATCAGAATGCGGACACAGTGTTCGTCGGGACGGCGGTCTCAGCGACGGATTCCGCCGGCCACATCCGTTTTCACATTGACGAAAACTTCTGGGGAACGACTGGTGATTCGATTGTTGTTAAGCACTATGACCCCATCATTGCCGATTCCTTTGCGTTCAGAGTTGGCGAGAAGTATCTCGTCGTGGCCTATAAGCAGAAGGATGAACTCACAGCCGGCGCTTGCAACCAAGGCGCCGGAATCGCGTTCGCGACTGCTGATGTGCGCGTACTGCGCGCTCAGTTGCAGGGGAAACCTCTCCCCTACGTATACGGCGTCTTCACAGGGAAAAATGGAGAACCGCTATCAGATGCGCGGGTGACATTGCGCAACCAAGTGCATCCCTCACATGTCGTCGCAGAGACGCGGACTGGAAGCGATGGTTACTTCGAGTTCTGGAGTGTCTCGCCGGGTGGCTATCTTGTTATTGCAACTCCAGCCGGACGTGGAACTACACCCATCAAGGATTCGTTTGGAACGAGATTTCCGGGCGCACGACTCATAATGCATGAGTGGTGAAAAATCGCCGTTATTCTCACAATCACCTTTTGAATGATGGACGTGCCATGCCAAAAGCCTCGAACCGTTTAGAGCCACGCTGGCCCGCGATCCTTGCTCTGCTTGCTGTCGGCGGATTGCGCTTTTCTCTGCCGGAATCCCTGTCAGCTGGACCTGATTGGCTGCTCATCGTTGTCCTGATCGTGCTGCTGATTCCGACAGTGTGGGCACGCCGCCGCAGCAAGGATAAACTCAATCAGGTTTTAGGCTATTTGCTGACATCTATCGTGACGGTCGATATGATCTGGTCGCTCGCGCTACTGGTTGCGGCACTACCATCGCATCGACAGGCTCCGCAAGAGCTGTTGCGTTCCGCGGCTGCGTTGTGGGTTACGAACATCCTGGTCTTCGCCTCCTGGTACTGGCGGCTGGACGCAGGTGGCCCTCGCGAGCGTGAATTACGCGGCGTGCATACCGACGGAGCATTCCTTTTTCCGCAGATGACCCTCGATCAGCAAGCCAAGCGCGAGATGGGAGAGCAATGCTGGAGTCCAGGTTTTGTGGATTACCTTTTTCTCGCTTTCAATACCAGCACAGCATTTTCACCGACGGATTGTCCAGTTTTGTCCGCGTGGGCCAAAGTTCTTATGATGGTTCAAGCGCTCATCTCATTGACAACAGTGGCTCTGTTGGCAGCTCGTGCTGTCAACATTCTGTAAGAGCCAGGACAGGCGGTTGCCATACTGTCTTCATACCGCGGAGATTGTTGGCGTAAATTCAGATCAAAACACCCGCCCAAGCGGAGCTTGGACGGGGCACCCTCTGATCCTCCTCCTACTGGGATTCCAATTCTAGTAACTGCTCTTTCCGTTCGATTCCCCAACGGTAGCCGCCCAGGTTGCCGTCTTCGCGGATTACGCGATGGCAGGGGATGGCTACGGCTACGGGGTTGGTGGCGCAGGCTCGGGCTACGGCTCGGGTGGCTGTTGGCATGCCGATTTTCTTGGCTATGGCGCTGTAAGAACGGGTTTCTCCTCGCGGAATTCTTTGCAGGGCTTCCCAGACTCGGCGCTGAAATGCAGTCGCCCTTATGTCTAGCGGGAGCGAGGGATTCGGCTCGCGTCCTTGCATCAGGCGGGTTAGATTCACGCGCCATTCGCACATGGCGGCATCGTCGCGGCGGCGGGTGGCGAAGGGGAATTCGCGCATCAGGCCTTGCTGGAGCTGGTCATCGTTATCGGCGAACTGGATGGCGCAGATGCCTTTGTCGGTGGCGGCGATTAGCATGCGTCCCAGGGGCGAATTGGCTGTGGTGTAGCGGACCACGGCGGCCACGGCTCCGCGGCGGTATTTCTCCGGAGTCATACCTAATTGGGTGGCGGTGCGCTCGTAGAGGCGGCTGCTGGAGCCGTATCCGGCGGCGTAGAGGGCGGTGGTCACGTCGTGTCCGGCTTGGAGGTTCTGTTTCACCTGGCGCAGGCGGACGGCGTCGATGTAGGCCTTGGGCGAGACGCCGAGCACATTTTTGAATGTTCGTTGGAGATGGAATGGGCTGCGGCGAAATTCTTTCGCCAGCAGGCTTAGCGTCAGGCGGTCTTCGATATGCTGCTCGATGTAACGGCAGATTGCTCGAATCAGCGTCGATTGCGGGTTGCCGTCCACCGCTTTGGGGCGACAGCGCAGACAGGCGCGATAGCCGGACTGCTCGGCCTGGAGGGCATCGGCGAAAAAGCTTACGTTCTGGCGGCGCGGGCGCTTGGCGGGGCACGATGGACGGCAGAAGATTCCGGTGCTGGAGACGGCGAAGACGAAGGCTCCGTCGAGCGCGCTGTCGCGGGTGAGGACGGCTTGCCAGCGGCGGGCGGTTATCTGGTCCTGTTTTGGAGTTCTCTTCATTGCTTCTTCTGAAAGTATCGCATTGGTGGCCATGGGGATAACATAGCGGGGGCGTGGAGCGTGAGCTATCCGAATGTTGCGGTCAAACGAAAAACCCCAAAGGAGCACGGAGTTGGGGAATCGACACTTGCGCAGAAAACGCGCAAGGGGGTACCCGGCAGTGGAGTTCGGGTAGCGGTCCCTTCGACTGCGCGTTGTCACCGGCTTCGCCGATGACAACGCTCCGCTCAGGATGACACAGTTTAAGATTGTGATTACAGAATTGAAGGGCTTGGGGAAACCCCGATGAAGCTTGTTACTTTCGAAAACGCAGCGCGGCAATCGCGGGTTGGCGCGCTGCTGGGCGAGCGGCAGATTGTTGATTTGCACGCGGCCGACGCTCTGGTTCCATCCGAGATGCGGGCGCTTTTTGGCGGCGGAGACGCTGGTCTCGACACCGCGCGCAAGGCATTCGACCATGTCGCGCACGCCGTTGCTGGCGGCGCCGATGTTGCCGCACCTAGTGGGGAACGGATTCTTTATTCGCTTGGTGACGTGCGGCTGAAGGCACCTATTATTCCGAAAAAGTTTTTTCATACGGCGGGCAATTTTCGTGAACACCATGAAGAGGCTACCAAGGCTGGGTTTTCGCACCCCGTGATGCCATGGATTGTCTTTTTTCAGAATACCGATGCGATTATCGGGCCGGACGATGCGGTGATTTATCCCGAACATCTTACGCAGGAATTGGATTACGAGCTGGAGCTGGCGGTTGTCCTGAAAAAAAGTGGCAAGCACTTTACGGCGGAAGAGGCTTCGGACTACATCGGCGGGTATGTGATTTTCAACGATATTACGGCGCGCGACATTCAGCGGCGAGAGATGAAGTCGGGGGTGTTCAGCTTCTGCAAGGGGATTGATACGTTTTGTCCGCTGGGGCCGTGGATCGTGACGGCGGACGAGATTCCGGACGCGCATAATCTGGCGATGGAACTGCGGGTGAATGGCGAGGTGCGACAGCGCTCGCATTCGAGCAAGATGTCGGTCACGATTCCGGAGATTCTGGCGCACTACTCGCCGATGGGATACAGCGCGGGCGATGTGGTCTCGACGGGGACGGTGTCGGGCGTGGCGGCGTTTTCGGGCGATCCGAAGGCGTGGTATCTGAAGCCGGGCGACGTGATGGAATGCGAGATTGAGAAGATTGGGGTGCTGCGGAATCCGGTGATTTCGTGGGAAAAAGCTTATGGTCATCGGGTCATCGGGTGATCGGGTCATCGGGCGATCTAAGATCAAATGCCTTTGATTTTCGATCGTCCAATCACGCGAGGGCCCGATCGCTCGATCAATCCGACCCGCGCGGACTTACCGTGGTAACGCTGGGTTCGTTACTCATTAAGTGCAGATGCTTGCACCCCGGGGTTCGGCCTAAACCGGTTTTCGCCTATTAACTCCATTCGCGACAATTACTTCCACTGTCCCTTCCGTATGGTTTCATGGGTGCACTAACTCCAAACGAAGCCCGGAGAGTATGGGGCGGCCTGGGGGCAACTTGACCGTCATTTACAGCTACAGCGCTGAAGATGCAGCTCCTAAAACCAAGCGGTCGGCAGCCGTCATGCCGCTGCTGGTGATTCTGTTCATCGTGTCCTACGGCATTCTCACCATGCTGGTTTTCGAGCAGGGGCAGACTATCGAATCGCAACGGAGCTTGATCCGCGAGATGTTGAAGGACAGCACCCAGCTGGCGGCGCTCAAGGGCAAGCTGGCCCGCGACGACAGCAAGCGGCCGCACGACCAGGCGTCAGTGCAGGCGGAGCAGAAAGATGCGGGCAGTATTTTGCAGGGCAATGAGTGCAGAGTAATTCTGCGCCGGCGGCAAAAGGATCGGACGTAAAAGGATTGGACAAGGACGCAAAACGGCCCGGTAAATCGGCTCATGCCACGAAGGAAATTCCGGGGAAGCCGGCGGCTGATTTAGAGGATGTGCGGCGCTCCACGCAAGTGATCTAGCAGCGAAAAGCGTTGCGGATTTTTAGACAGTAAAAAGAGAAGTCAGCAGTCAAGAGTCAGTAGTCAAAAGCGGTTCTGTGAAACGCGGCTCCATGTGGGGAGCTGCAAGCGAGACCCAAATCATGAAGGCCCTGGCCCTAGCCTTAGTCCTTTCGCTTCCCGTCCCGAAGTTGGCACCACCAGCTCAGCTCTCCCCCACCCCCAGCCAGCAACCGGCAAAGAAAAAGGGTGGGCAATGGTATTTCGCCGCCACTGGGCACGCCGTCTATTGCTATGGACCGGTGATGACCATGCCCCAGCCGGAAGGAAGACTGCTGAAAGTCGCAACTTTCTGCCGTGGCGATCAGATCATGGTGCCGCTGAAAGACTAGTAAAAAACTAGTCAACCTCTTCCCGACCTTTCTCGACCTATGCCCCACGCGCTTCCCATATACCGCTTCCCCTATAATTGACAGGCAGAATGCCGTCTTAGCGAGGGGCCCGTAGCTCAAGCGGATAGAGCATCGGATTTCTAATCCGAGGGTTGCAGGTTCGATTCCTGCCGGGCCTACCAGATTGTCCTATACGACTCCCACTTTTGTGCCATTCCCTGCCGAGCGGTGAGAACGTAGAGTTGTCAGTGAGCAGACTTCGGGGGAGGGCTGTTCGACGGGCGTCCGGAGACTCTTTATTGAGTCCGGACGCTTTCGTTTTTTGCGCAGTAATTGGGCCGGCAGCCCCTAAAGGGGCGTTCTTCTGGCGAGCGTGCGGTATCGCTAAAGCGATACCCTGATACGAACCGAAGTCCCTTTAACTTTTCGGCGGAGTTTTCTTTGGCTTCATCATTGCCCACTCTCTTTCCGTCAACTCCCTGCCTAGCGTCGTGAACTCGCCAGCGCCCTGGAGCCATTCACCGCCATCCATGGTTACGACATCTCCGTTGACGTAGCCGGAGCCGTCGCTGATCAGGAACGCGGCGAGATTGGCGAACTCCTCTTTCGTGCCGAAGCGTCCCAGGGGAATGCGCTTTTTCGCCTCCTCGGCGAGTTCGGGACGCGGCAGCAGACGGGAGAAGGCGCCTTCGGTCGGAATCGGCCCGGGAGCGATGGCGTTCATGCGAATGCCGCGATTCCCCCACTCGACGGCCAGGCTTCGCGTGAGCGCCTGCACGCCGGCCTTCGCTACCGCGGATGGCACTACGTATGCCGAGCCTGTCGTGGTGTAGGTGGTCGTAACGTTGAGCACCACGCCTTGGTGGCGGGCTGCGAGCCAGCGGCGTCCGCAGGCCATCGTGGTGTGCAGAGTGCCCATCAGGACTATGCCGATTACCGACTGAAATGCTCCCAGCGAAAGCTCTTCGGTGCGGGCGAGGAAGTTTCCGGCGGCGTTGTTCATTAGCACATCTAGCGGGCCAGCGGCCCAGATGCTTTCAATCATCTGCTCGACGGCGGCGGGGTCGCGCACGTCGCAGGGATGGGAGTGGATTTTATTTTCGCCGCCGCGCCGCAGTTCCTGCACCGTCGCGGCTAGAACATCCTGGCGGCGGCCGCAGATGTAAACTTCGGCGCCCAGCTCCAGAAAGCGCTGGGCGGCGGCTTTGCCCAGGCCGGTGCCTCCGCCGGTGATTAGGATGCGTTTGTTTTGGAGCAGATCTTTCTGGAACATGAGTCCTCCTGCGCGGCCCCTAAAGGGGCGTCTAGGTTCGAGGCTGTCGGTATCGCTAAAGCGATACCCTGATACGGATCACTAAGCGATACCCTGATACGGATCACTAAGCGATACCCTGATACGGATCAAAATCATACTGGAAGCCTTATAGACGCTCTGGCTGGGTACTGGGTACCGGGCGCCGGATACGGCTCTGGTCAAGGGTTGTTGCCGCCCAGCGGGCGTGCTCGGCTACCACGGGGTCTGGATCATCGCTAAGTCTTCTTCAGCGTGGGCGCGAATTTTCTTGTTACCGCTGTTGCCCATGGCGATTACTGCATTCCTCCGCAGGCCGGAGAGCTTGGCGCGACGGATTGGCGATCCGCGAAAAACCTCGCGAAATTCTTCTGGCTGCATTTCGGCCAGCCAGTCTAGCGCGGGATTGACCAGGCCTTCGCGCGGCTGAAACTCCGGCGCCGAAGTTGCAGGGGCTTTGCGATTCCAGGGGCAAACGTCCTGACAGATGTCGCATCCGAAGACATGGCGTCCCATGCCGGCGCGGAGATTGTCTGGAATCTCGCCGCGCTTTTCAATCGTTAGATAGGAGATGCAGAGGCGGGCGTCGAGCACGCCGGGCGCGGTGATCGCCTGCGTGGGACAGGCGGTGATGCAGCGGGTGCAGGTTCCGCAACGATCGGGCGCGGGCAGGTCGGGCGTCAGCTCGTTATTTATACAATCGAGCGAGGTCAGGATTACGCCTAGAAACAGCCACGATCCGAGCTGCTGGTTGATGATGCAGGTGTTCTTGCCGATCCATCCTATGCCGGCGTGTTTGGCATACACGCGCTCGATGAGCGGACCAGTGTCTACGTAGGAACGGAATTGCGAGTACCCAGTACCCGGTGCCCAGTACCCAGTAGCTTCAACTATTCCGCGGACTGCGTCTTCCAGTTGCCGCAGACGGCGCAGGACAACATCGTGATAATCTTCACGGGCCCAGGCGTAGCGCGAGATCCATCCTTGGCTCGCATCGGCTGGCTGCATCGAGTAGGGATGCGCGGTGTTGTAGTTGATGGCGCAGACGATCACGCTGCGGGCCCATGGAGCGACTCGGGCGAGCGTCGCGCGCTTGAGATCGCCAGCTTCATTGCGAGACTCCATGTATTTCATCTCGCCGTGTTTTCCATCGGCAATCCAGGCGGGAAAGACGTCGAGCTCGCTGAAGTCGCGAACTGGAGCGATGCCGCAGAGATCGAATCCGGCATCGCGGGCGGACTGCTTGATGCGGGTTGAAAGGTCGGTCGGCACGTGGGCGGCGGTTGGCGCGGTCTTTGCCTGGGCGAGCTTCATGCTCGTTTTCGTTTTTTGGCACGGCGTTCCAACCACCGCTCGTATACGTCCCGGCGTGCCAGCAGATCACGTTCACACTCGCGCATGTTTACTTCCAATATGTTTACTTGCAATTCGTGTCTTACTCGGCTGGTTTTTCTTCCATGCCGTCCTTTCAGCATGCCGAGAACGATGGAGCGAACTGTTGCCATCGGATCCAGGCGCTTGTTTTTGCCTTCATTCGTGCCGCGTTGTCCAGCGGGTATTTGCTGAAAAGGATCGACGGTGACTTTGCTCGCCAGCAGGCCGCAATTCTTCAGCACCTGTTGTGTGTAGGCGAGGGTAATCTGTGTGCCGGTCAGGGTGGAATGGGCCACGAGGCGGATGACCGCACCGGTCAAGGCGCTTGTGCTTGACGTGACATTCTGCGCGATAAAGCGCGCCACATCCGTTGGGAGCGCTGCTTTTTGCTGCTCCGCTATCTTTCTCAGAATGGCGAGTCGTCTTTCGAGGTCGAGGTTCTGGATCAGGTGGGGAAAACTCTCCTGCATCACGCGGCCTCCTCTTCGCCTGCTGAAGATTGTACCGCGCAACTTGAAGGGTGGGTTGATGCGACGTGCTTTGCTCCTGGTACTCGCGAAAAATCACAGTCCAAGGGTCCACCGTGCACGTCGTCCGAGGCCCGCAGATTGCGTCCGCCGCCTGCCTAAAGGGCGGGGGGCCGCATTTTACTGCGGCCCCTTCGAGTACGCGGTTGGGTTTTACTTCGACACGTAGTACAGGTATTGCAAGTTCGACAGCGAGAAGCCCGACATTGCGCTGGTCCCGTTTGGTTTGCCTCCATACTCTGCCGTCAAATCCTGGTTTTGCCAGTCATCGGTACCGGCGGCCAAGGACAACTGATTGATGTGCTTCCCAG
The DNA here is from genome assembly GCA_963755765.1 of uncultured Acidobacteriaceae bacterium. Lineage (GTDB taxonomy): Bacteria > Acidobacteriota > Terriglobia > Terriglobales > Acidobacteriaceae > Acidiflorens. The sequence goes on along the minus strand of CAVWKZ010000010.1, from coordinate 479,816 downwards.
AGAGGTAAAACAGATGTAGCTCGTCGTTCGGCGTAGTGGTAAAAGCCACGATGCCGTTGGCTGGATTCGCGGCCGGACCTTTGCCTTGGCCGGTCACGTCATCACTCGCCCATGTGTTGTTGTCGCCGGAAAGCATTTGCCACAAGTGTTTGTTGTTATCGATAAAGAAGACCTCGTTGACATTTCCGCCGGGAAACACCAATGCCGTGATAGGACTGGCAGATGCCGCCACAGGCACACCGGCCTTGACGGTCAGGTCCTCATCCAGCCAGGTGGAATTGTTGTAATACAGTTCGTGAACGTGGCCGGTGGTGGCCAGGTAATACACATATTGCAGATTGCCGACGTTGATGCTGGCGATCCATACGGCTTTGCCGTGGGGCCCGTTCGCAACTTTCGTGATGTCCTGGTTCACCCAGCTCCCGCTGACGTTGTACAGCTGATTAACGTGGCCGTTGGAGCCCAGATAATACACGTGAAAGGCGCTGGTGCTGGTCGCCAAAGCCGTCAATCGAGGCGTCTTGCCAGTCAGCGGACCTCCGCTCAGGCTGGTGATGTCCGAGTCGGCCCAACTGGAATTGTTATAGAACAACTGATGCACATGCTGGTTCTGCGAGACGTAGTACACATACTGCAGGTTCGACTCGGAGAATCCGGCGACTGCGCTCTTGGCCATAGCGCGAACGCCGAAGCCTTCAGCCGTCAGGTCCTCATCGCTCCAGCTGGTTCCGTTGAAGAACAGTTGGTGAACATCCGTGGCGCTGTCGATATAGAAGGTGTGAATCTGGTCGTTGGGAGTGGTGACGAAGGCGGCGACTCCGGTGTGCGGTGCGGTCGCCTGGTCGGAGAGGCTCTGGTCGATCCAGGTCGAGTTGTTATAGGCAAGTTGGTGGATCGTCTGGGCGTGGGCAGCGGGCATAGCGAGCGCCCCCAGGCACAGGGCAACAATGCCGGCAAGAACAGAAACGGAATACGAACGATTGGTTTGGCGACTGCGGCAGAAGGTTGGCATAAAGAGTCCTTTGAGTTGCTGGATTTCAGGGAGCCTTTCGGGAGAAAACCTAGATCGTCCGGTCAGCGCCCCGCCGGGTTGGTCTCCGGTGCGAGCGACTATGGTGCAAGCCGGGTTGGCAGTCAATGAAACTGGTTTTTAACCGTTCGTTAACCGGCAAGTGCTTTTCCGGCAATAAGTTCCGGGGCATCATTAACCGAAGGCGTGGCTTTGAGCTTCTATTTTTTGGCGGCTAGAACGAACTCGGGATGGCCCACCTCTGATTGTTGGCAACAAAGTCCTCGACCTAATTGCGATCGCGGCAGTTTGCCCCCTTAGGTTCGTTGGGAGAAGGCCTTCAGCTTTTGCGCGTGCGCGCAGCCGTTTTTTGTTTCGCTCCGACGGTGAAGTGCTCGACCCGGTTGCGGCCTTTTTCTTTGGCGGCGTAGAGGCCGGCGTCGGCGTGATTCAACAGCACTTCTACTTCGTTTTTTCCTTCGCATTCGGAGACGGCGACTCCCATGCTCATGGTGATCAGGCGTTCTTCGCCCGCGCAGAACACTGGAGCACTTCCGATGGATTCGCGCAGTTCGTTGGCGCGCAGCATGGCGTTGGGCAAATCGCAGTTGGGAAGAATCATCAGAAACTCTTCTCCGCCGTAGCGGCCGACTCCGTCGTAGACGCGGAGTTGCGCGCGCAGGCGGCGGCCGATTTCGCGGAGCGCTTCGTCGCCGAAAAGATGGCCGAGAGTATCGTTGACGGTCTTGAAATGATCGATGTCGCCGAGGATCACGCCCACGGGATGGCGTTCGCGGCGCGACCGCTCCAATTCACGTTCGAGCATCTCAACAATTTCTCCACGATTCATCAAGCCGGTGAGGTTGTCGTGGGTGGCGGCGTGGCGCATGGTTTCGCGGGCGGAAACCAGTTCTTCCTGCAAGTCGAGAATGCGCTTGCCGACGAGCAGGCGCGCTTTCAATTCCAGTTCATTGAAGGGCTTGACCAGATAGTCGTCGGCTCCGGCTTGCATGGCGTCGAGCATGTTCTGGCGGCCTTCTTTGCTGGTCAGCAGGATCACGTAAACGTAGTGACTGGATAATCCGGCCTGGCGGATGCGCTGGCAAAGCTCAATGCCATCGAGATCGGGGAGCACCCAGTCGAGGAGAACGAGCTTAGGGGAGTTGGGCTGCTCGAGAATTTGCCAGGCTTCGGAGCCGGTCGTGGCGAGAGTGACGGCGAAATTCCAGCTGCGTAAATGATCGCCAATCAGTTTGCGATAGACGGCGGAATCGTCGACCACCAGGGCCTGCATCGGTTTTGAACCGGCGGCCTCGGCTCCGTCGAGTTTCGCTCCGTCAAGGAACGAACGGCCGGTCATCGTGGCACACTCGGTCGCACACCGGGTCCCACACCCGGTCCCACACTCAGTTCAACACTCAGTCCAACACTCAGTCCCACACTCATCGTCCCGCACACCCCAGCGAATCTATCTTGTGAGGCCAACTGGCCGTTTGAGGAGGGGCCAGTACTTAGCCGGCCCGTGCTTCCCCCGTGAATCCAGAACGTTTAAAGATACGTTTGAAGAATCGGCAAATGGCGCCAGATGCATTAACGTGTGGCACCCGGATTCGAAAGCCCACTTACAGGCGCTGAAAGCCTACTCCAGCGGCTGCGCCGAGGCAAGCTCTTGTGGGAGGTGCTGTGGGGCGGAAGAGCGTCCCGGACTGACTATCCGGCGCGAGGGTTGACCTGAGCTTCTCCACCGGCCTACCATAGCCGCGAACGGCACTGAGGCCTCCGGAATGATCGGCCAGACAGTCTCCCACTATCGCATTGTTGGCAAGCTCGGTGGTGGTGGCATGGGCGTGGTGTATGAAGCGGAAGACACGCGCCTGTCGCGGCACGTCGCCCTCAAGTTTATTCCGGTGGAGATGGTGCACGACAAGAAATCCCTCGACCGCTTCGTGCGCGAAGCTCGCGCCGCCTCGCAGCTAAACCATCCCGGCATCTGCACCATTCACGACATTGATGACAACGGCGGCCATCCCTTTATTGTGATGGAGAAGCTGCAAGGCATCAGCCTGAAGGAGCGGCTGCGTGGGAAGCCGATGGAGATCGACGAGATTCTAGACATTGGCATCCAGGTGGCGGACGCGCTGGCGGCCTCGCATGCCAAGGGAATCATCCATCGCGACATCAAGCCGGCAAATATTTTTGTGGCGGAGACGGGGCAAACGAAGATCCTCGATTTCGGATTGGCCAAATCGGTGCCTGAACCGGGATCGAGTGAGGCCGCGCTGGAGGACTCGCTGACCGCAGTCGGCGTAATTCCGGGGACGGCGGTTTATATGTCTCCGGAGCAGGCGCGAGGCGAAGAACTAGATCAGCGCAGCGATCTGTTCTCGCTTGGCGTCGTCCTGTATGAGATGTCCACCGGCAAGAAGCCGTTTGCCACCGGCAACGTGATCACCACGCTGGACGCGGTGCTGAACCAGAAGCCGGTTTCTCCGCTGACTCTCAACCCGGCGCTGCCCGTGGATTTCGAAGGCATTCTCGGCCGCGCCATGGAAAAAGATCGCCATCACCGTTATGCGAACGCGCTGGCCATGAAGGGCGATCTGCAGTCGTTGCGCAAAGAGACCGAATCGGGGATGACCAAGACCGGGGCGCGGCGTCCGGCGTTGCCATACCGGTTGGCCACGAGCACGTTTCAGGCTACGAGCAAGGCCCCTACCTATCTTCTGTTGGGCGTCGGCGCGCTGCTGCTCACAGTTCTGATCGCGGTGGGAGCATGGTTCTTAAAGCAGCGGCAGATGACGGGCGGAGGTGCGCCGAAGAACACGATTGCGGTGCTGCCGCTGCAGAACAGGAATGGCGACATCAGCGTGGAGTATCTGCGGTCGGCTCTGTCCGATGAAATTGCCAGCACGTTGACCTATGCGCGGACGCTTGACGTTCGTCCCTCGGCGACCACACAAAAATATGTCGCCAACGACGTTGACCCGCAGCAGGCGGGGCGCGAGTTGCACGTTGCCAACATTCTTACCGGACACTTTCTGAAGCAGGGCGACCACCTGATGATTACGATCGAGGCGATCCAGGTGGAGGGTAACAAGCTTCTGTGGCAGACCAGCGTGAGCGGGCCGGCTCAGGACCTGATCCCGCTGCAAGAGCAGGTGGCGGCCAAGATCCGTCAGGAGTTGCTGCCTGCGCTCGGTGCGGGAGGTGGTTTTCTCGAGACCGGCACGCGCCCGAAAAACGCGGACGCCTACGATCTCTATCTGCACAGCCTGGCGCTGCCTCACGATGCCGGGCCGAATAAAGATGCGATTGCGGTGCTGGAGAAAGTCGTCGAAGTGGATCCTACGTACGCGCCGGCATGGGAACAGCTTGGAGTACGGAGTTACTATGACGCGGATTATTCCGACGGCGGCGAGCCCATGTTCCAACAGTCCAACAAGGCCAGCGAACGTGCGGTGGAGCTTGATCCGAATCGGGTTACTGCCGCCAGACAACTGATCGCCAATCACGTGGAGCGAGGTGAACTCGGGCCGGCGTACCAGGCGGCGATGGCGCTGGTGAAGCGTCGTCCGGAGAGTGCGGAGGCCCATTTCGCGGTTGCTTATGTCTATCGTTATGCCGGGATGCTGCAACAGTCGGCGAATGAATGCAACACGGCGCTGACGCTTGATCCCGGTAACTATATTTTTCGTTCTTGCGCGTGGGCGTTCATGGAGTTGGGAAAGACGGCGCGGGCGGCGGATTTCGTGCGCCTGGATGCGGGCTCGGAGTGGGCCGCGTATGTGACGCCATCCATTCTGCTGCGCGAAGGGAAGGTTCAGGAAGCGCGCGAAGCAGTGAAGCACATGCCGAACACGCCGCGCTATCACCGCGATCTGCTGGAGGCTTGTCTGCAATTACGTCCCGCGACCGATCTGGACCGGATGGCGGAGGAGGCGGAAACGACGCAGCCCGCCGAGCTCGACGCCGAGACGTGGTATTACCAGGGAGCGATCTTCGCATTCTGCGGCAAGAAACAAGCGGCGCTGCATTTGTTGCAAAGCGCGGTGGACCAGAATTATTGTGCGCATGAAAACCTGCTTTCCGATCCGCTGCTGGCGAAGCTCCGCACAGATACAGCGTTTGACAAAGTGTTGACCTCCGCCGGCGCCTGCCAGGCAACGTTTCTCGCGTCCGCTAACGCACAGAGCCAATAAGAGTCAAAATCAGTGTGCGAATAGTGTTCGAGACGACAGCGTGGAAGCTGATACAATCGCGCTTGTCGAAAATGGATTCGCTGGTAGTTAGTCTCGCAAACAATCTCCCAATGAGGATGTCTGAATGATTTCTATCCGTAGGATTTTCACGTTTATTGTCGTCGGTTGTGTCGTCGGCTGTGTCATCGGTTGCGCCTGCCTGGCGGCGGCGCAGGAAACTCAAGAAGGACGTCTGCTGCGTTTCCCTGATATTTATAAAGACAAAATTGCATTCATGTATGGCGGCGATCTCTGGCTGGCATCGAGCTCGGGAGGCACGGCGCGGCGCATCACCTCGCATCCGGGGCGCGAACTGTTCCCGAAATTTTCTCCGGATGGCAAGTGGCTGGCATTCACCGGCCAGTACGATGGCAACTTCAACGTCTATGTAATGTCGTCGGACGGCGGTCAACCGAAGCAGCTGACCTTCTATCAAGGATCAGCGCAGCCGCTCAGCGACCGCATGGGAATACTCAACCAGGTGATCGGCTGGACGCCCGATGGCAAGAGCATCGTTTTTCTTTCGCGGCGCGACGCTTCTAACGGCTGGACCAAACGCGAGTTCACGGTGAGCGTTGATGGTGGACTGCCGCAGCCGATGGCTCCCGATGAGGGCGGCCTGATGTCGTTCTCGGCGGATGGCACGAAGATCGCCTACAACCGCATCTTCCGCAATTTCCGGCAATGGAAACGCTACACCGGCGGCCTGGCGCAGGACATCACCATTTACGACATCAAGAATAATGTTGTTGATCAGGTCATCCCGCACACCGACTACACCGACAGCTTTCCGATGTGGCACGGGAACACAATTTATTTCACTTCCGATCGCGGGCCGGAACATCGGCTCAACATCTACAGTTACGACTTGGGCAGTAAGCAGGTCGAGCAACTTACTAAGTTCGATGGTTTTGACGTGATGTGGCCGAGCCTTGGTCCGGATGCGATCATTTTTGAAAATGGCGGTTACTTATACACATTTGATTTGCAGACGCGGCAGCCGAAGAAGCTGACTGTCTATGTCAATGGAGAGCGCGACCAGGCGATGAAGCGCTGGGTGAATGCGAGCCGGCAGATTACCGACTTTGACATCGCTCCTGACGGAAAGCGGGCCGTATTCGCGGCGCGCGGAGAAGTGTTCACCGTTCCGGCGAAAGATGGAAGCACTCGCAATCTGACGAATTCTCCGGGAGTGCGCGAACAGAAGGTGGCGTGGTCTCCGGATGGCAAATGGATCGCGTACATTTCCGATCGCACCGGTGAAGATGAGATTTACATCACTCCTCAGGACGGGCTGGGCGTGGAACAGGAGATCACCAGCGGACACAAGGGTTTCATGTTCCAGCCGGCGTGGTCTCCGGACAGTTCGAAGATTGCGTGGGCCGACAAGGACTTGAAACTCTGGTACGTCGATCTTAAGGAGAAAAAACCGGTCGAAGTGGACCGCGGCAAGTTCTTCGAGATCCAGAATTACGCGTGGTCTCCGGATAGTAAGTGGCTGGCTTATGACAAGAACTTAGATACCGGCTATTCGGTGGTGTATCTGTATAGCCTGAGTGACAAGAAGATCACGGCAGTAACTTCGCCACTCAATAATAGTTTCGGAGAAGTGTTCGATCCGGACAAGCGCTACTTATACTTCCTTTCCGATCGCGATTTCAACGAAGTGCTGGGTAATGTTGACTTCGAATTTGCAAATCCGAAAACGACCCGGGTCTATCTGGTGACGCTGACGGCGGACGAGCCTTCGCCGTTCCCGGCATTGAGCGATGAAGTGAAAGTGAAGAGCGAAGAGCCGGCAGCCGCGTCGTCGCCGGCACCCGAGGCGGGCAATACGAATAAAAAGAACGCGAAGCAAACGCCCAACAAGAAAGAAGAGGAGAAAAAGCCAGAGGAAAAGGCGTCGGAGACCGCGACCAAGGAGCCACCGAAAGTGTTCAAGATCGATCTCGACGGCATCCAGAATCGCATCGTGGCACTGGCGGTGCCTCCGGCGGTGATTCGCGCCTTTGACGCTTCGAAGGACGCGATCTACTACTCAACCGCGCCCATTCAGGGCCTGTCGGGACCGATCGCTGGCGAAAATCCGGCAATCCACGCTTACGATTTGAAAGAACGCAAAGACAAAATTCTGCTGGATGGCGCCGACCATTTTGCGCTCTCTCATGACGGCCAGAAGTTGTTGTATCGGGGAGATGGCGACGGACCGACGGGGATCATCGATGCCAAGCCTCCGGATTCTCCGCATAAGGTCGGAGAGGGCTCGCTCAAGCTGGATGGCATGCGGGTTGAGATTGACCCGCCGCAGGAATGGAAGGAAATGTTCAACGAGGTATGGCGGCAGGAGCGCGATTACTTCTTCGAAGCCGCGATGAATGGAGTGGATTGGCAGAAGACTAAAGATCAATATGCGCAGTTACTCCCATATGTTGGCGATCGTTATTCGCTGACTTACGTCATGGGAGAGATGATTGGTGAGTTATCGAATTCGCATACTTACGTTGGCGGCGGCGATATGCCGGATCTGCATCCGGTGAACGTTGGACTGCTGGGCGCGGACTATGAAGTTGATGCGGCCAGCGGCATGTACCGGATCAAGAAAATCTATTCCGGCGAGAACTGGGACGCACATGCGCGCTCTCCGCTGACGGAGCCGGGTGTGAACGTCAAGGAAGGCGATTACCTGGTGGCGATTAACGGACGGGCGCTGCGTGCTCCGCAGACGCCGGACGAATTGCTGACTAACACCGCCAATGAAGTGGTCACGCTCACGGTCAATTCGAAAGCCGCGACGGACGGCGCTCACAAGGTGGTGGTGAAACCGATTGCGGACGAGTTCAGCCTGCGCGAGCTGAACATGATCGCGACTAACCGCAAGAAAGTGGACGCGGCCAGCGGCGGCCGCATCGGCTATGTCTATCTGCCCGATATGGGCGATGCGGGACTGAACGAATTCGTCAAACAATACTTCCCGCAGATTCGCAAAGAGGGAATCATTTTCGATGTCCGCTACAACGGCGGCGGCTTTGTGGATGGGCTCATCTTTGAGCGCTTGCGGCGCGTGCTCGGTGCCATGGGTTCGGCCCGCAACTTTGAGTCGAGCACGAACCCGTCCAATGTCTTCTACGGATACATGGCCTGCGTAACCAATCACTATGCCGCGTCCGACGGTGACTTCTTCAGCTACTTCTTCAAACACTACAAGCTGGGGCCACTCATTGGCGAGCGGACCTGGGGCGGCGTGCGCGGCATCCGCGGGCAAATGCCGCTGATGGATGGCGGCTACATCACGCGTCCGGAGTTTGCTCTGTATGGGCTCGACAGCAAGTGGCTGATCGAGAACCGCGGCGTGCAGCCGGATGTGATCGTGGATAATCCTCCCGACCTGGTTTTAAAGGGGCAGGACCCGCAGCTGGAGAAAGCGGTGGAGATGCTGATGGAGCAGATCAAGGCTAATCCAAAGAAGCTGCCGGTGCGGCCTCCGGATTTGCCGACTTATCCGGATGGGCCGGGGATGTAGGGATTGCTCTGGGGACGGGCGGCCTCGCCTAGACGTTTACACCAGAATTGGTTCTTCAGGGTGCCTTGACACAAGGTCAAGCGGTATCTGAAGGTCGGCAGGTAATGTCACCTGAATCTTAGAGCGAAGGATCTTCGAAAGCCGGAGTTGCGATTCTAGCGCCACCCGCCTCGCCCCTCCAGGATTCTCCGCTAATTGGAAAGCTCAGCCGCAGCGAAGCGACGGCCGAGCATATCCTCGACACCGCCATCAGACTTTTCCGCAAGTGAGTGCGTCTTCTGTTCGTCGCAGCGGGAGTGGCGATGCTCGCGGTCGTCTTCGTTTTGGCCACTGCGACAATCACCCCGGGACTATACAGACACGAGATCAATTGGAAGTGGGTACGATTTACCGTCGTCACGATTGCTTTCGCTGTGTACTGCCTGAAGACATATTGGGTGGCTCGGAAACGTCTGCGATTCTGGGCCATCTTACTCGGGATTTTTGTTCTCCACTTCTTGGGTGTGGGCTGTTTTTATTACGCTGGTTCGGGCCTGCCCCTGTTGGTGTTCGGCCCAACTGTGGCTCTGGAATGGGCGTTGCTCGCGCTCGCCGTTTACCGCTTCTTGGGCATCGGACCGACGGTGGTTAGAAAACATTAAAACCGCGTGCCGGTGAGTTCGCTGACCTCGCCCGTCCCCGCGGTGCGCGGATGCTCAGCCCCTGAAGGGGCATCTGGTTTTAGAGATCTTGCGGCAGATTTCGCTCGCTGAAGCGATGCCCTGATACGAAGCCCGAGGTTCTACCCAAAACTGCTTCGATACCTGTGGTCCACGAAGGTGTGCGACTCCACTTCGCGCTTGCAACCGACCGGTCGGTCGGTTACTATTGATTCCAGCTTTTTGCCCTTCGGGAGTTTTTGGGAGATCGCATGACAGTTCACAAGGCCGCGGATCGGGAAAGCACGCCGACCACAGGCGCAGCGAAGGCCGAGAAGAAAACCGTCCTGACCGGGGCCAGGATTCTCTGGGAATGCCTCGAACGGGAGGGCGTGAAACACGTCTTCGGTTATCCCGGCGGCGCCATTCTGCCGGCTTACGATGCGCTGAAGCACAGCAAGATCCATCACGTGCTGGTGCGGCACGAACAGGGCGCGACCCACATGGCCGACGGATACGCTCGCGCTAGTGGAGAGGTCGGCGTTGCGGTTGCGACCTCGGGCCCGGGAGCTACCAACATGGTTACCGGCATCGCCACGGCCATGCTCGACTCCTCGCCGATCGTCTGCATCACGGGGCAGGTGGGCAGCAAGCTGATTGGGTCGGACGCGTTCCAGGAAACTGACATCACCGGCGTGACCCTCCCGATTACCAAGCACAATTATCTGGTGACGCATGCTAGCGAAGTGGCGCGGACGGTGCGCGAAGCTTTCTACGTGGCGCGGTCGGGGCGGCCGGGGCCGGTGCTGATCGATATCACGAAAGACGCGCAGCAGGGTACGTGTGAGTTTGATTGGGAAGCGGCTAAGCCGCAATTGCCGGGGTATCGTCCCGACCTTTCGCCGGCTCCGGCGGAGTATGCGCGGGCGCTGGAGTTGATCCACAATGCGAAGCGGCCGTTGATTCTTGGCGGCCACGGCATCATTGTTTCGGGAGCGATGCGCGAGGTACGCGATTTTGCCGAGCGCGCGGGGATTCCGGTGGCGATGACGTTGCTTGGGCTGGGCGCGTTTCCGGCATCGCATCCGCTGAATCTGGGCATGATGGGGATGCACGGCGAAGCCTGGGTGAACCACACCATTCAGGAAGCGGACCTGCTGCTGGCGTTTGGCATGCGCTTTGACGATCGCGTCACCGGCAACCTGAAAACTTACGCGCCGAATGCGAAGAAGATTCATATCGAGATTGATCCGGCGGAGATCAACAAGAATGTCAAAGTGGATGTGCCGCTGGTCGGCGATTTGCGCGAAGTTTTGCTGGAGCTGCTGCCGAAGGTTGAATCCATCGATCGCAGCGACTGGCTGGATTCGATTGACCGGCTGAAGGGTGATTCCGCGGTACGCGACATTCAGAACCTGCCCGACAGCGGCCATCTTTATGCGGCGCACGTAATCAACGATTTGTGGCGACAGACGCGCGACGGCAACACGATTGTCGTGACCGATGTCGGCCAGCACCAGATGTGGGAGGCGCAGTACTACAAGCATGAGCGTCCGCGCACGCTGATTACTTCAGGCGGGCTGGGGACGATGGGTTTCGCTCTGCCTGCTGCGATCGGCGCGAAAGTCGCCTGTCCCGAGGCTGAGGTTTGGGTCGTGGTGGGCGATGGCGGATTCCAGATGACGATGTGCGAACTGGCTACGCTGGTGCAGGAGAATCTGAAGATCAATATTGCCATCATCAACAACGGATTTCTCGGGATGGTGCGGCAGTGGCAGGAATTTTTCTATGATCGCAACTATGCGGCTACTCCGTTGCTGAATCCGGATTTCGCGCGGTTGGCCGATGCTTATGGCATTCGCAGCATGACGATTTCGGAGCGGTCAGACGTGGTGCCCGCGGTCGAATCAGCGCGGCGGCACGAGGGGCCGGTGCTGATCAATTTTAAGGTCGAGCAGGAAGATACCGTGTATCCCATGGTGGCGGCGGGTGCGGCGCTCAACGACATGATTCGGCGGCCGAGTCCGATTGTGGAGACGGCGGCGGATGAGTGAGGTGAGGTCAGAGGTTAGAGGTCAGATTGCAGAAGTTGAAGCCTAAGCTTCGCAGGTCCTTACCTCTGCAATCTCACCTCTTACCTCCGACCTGATATTCGATGAATCAATGAGAGACGAATCGGAAATTATGCTGAATACTTTCATGGTGTACGTGGAAAATAAACCGGGCGTGCTCACTCGTGTGGCTTCGCTGTTTCGCCGGCGCGCTTTCAACATTGACTCGCTTACGGTAGGGAGGACGGAGAAGCCGGAAGTGTCGCGCATGACCATTACGGTCGATGCCGACCGCGACCAGGCCCGCCGCATCGAGGCCAATCTATATAAGCTCGTCAACGTGCTGCTGGTCGAGAACATTACCAATCAGCCGGCGATTGTGCGCGATCTGGCCATGATTCGGGTGGCGGCCACGCATGAAGACCGCTCCCACGTGCTCGAACTTGCGAACGTGTTTCGGGCGCGGGTGGTGGATGTCTCTCCTGAATCGCTGACCATTGAAATCACCGGGGCGGAGGACAAGATCGACGGGCTGCTCGAAGTGCTGCGTCCTTACGGTGTGCTGGAGATGGTGCGCACCGGCATCGTCGCCATGCGGCGCGGGAGCAGGTCGGCTGATGCGGTCGTGGCACCCGAGAGCACGACGCTCGCCGTTGCAAATGATGATGTTTCGTACTCGGTGTAGTTTTTCGAAGTCTGCCCATGTAGAGCGGACACTCCCTTCGACTTCGCTCAGGGCAAGCCTGTCGGCTGACCTCGACTTGGGCTTCCATCTCGCCTTCCATTTGATTTTTCTCATAAACAGTTCTCAACAATCCTCCCATCTTCGAAATCCCGAGGCCCGAGCAACACCGAGATCAACGGCAAGCGCAACACCGAGGTCAACGGCAAGCGCAACACCAGAGTCAACACACACGGCCAACGGCAGCGGACAGGAGTGTCCGCTCTACACTCAAGCGATTTGACGGCGATGCCGATGGTCACGGTATTCGCTATGAACGATTCCGACGACATTGTTAAGGACTTTCTGGTCGAGAGCTACGAAAACCTCGACCGGTTGGATCGCGAACTGATTACGTTGGAGAAAGAGCCCAACGATCGCGAGGTCCTGGCCAGTATTTTCCGAACCATTCACACCATTAAGGGCACGTCGGGTTTTCTGGCCTTCGACAAACTGGGAGCGGTGGCGCATGCCGGTGAAAGCCTGCTGGGGCGATTGCGTGATGGACAGCTGGCACTGGACCGCGAAATCACCAGCGCTCTGCTCGCGACCGTGGACGCCGTCCGGCAGATGCTGGCTGGCATCGAAGCCTCTGGGGTTGAGGGCGAGCGCGACGATAGCGCGCTGATTTCGCGGCTGACGCGGCTGCAGAAAATTCCCGAAGCGGCGGCGAAGAGCGACGTTATTCCCGCGCCCGAAATCGTGCCGAAAAGCGTTTCGGAAGCGGCTGCTGTGCCATCTTCGATTGGCAGCCCGCCTGGCGACAGCTCCATTGGCGACATTCTGATGCGCTGTGCCGGAGTCACGCCGGCGGAGATCCTGCTCGCCGTCAAGAGTCAGAAAGAAGGCGACCCGCGCCATATGGGCGAGATTCTTGTCGAGCAGGGCGCGGCGCGACCGTCCGATGTGGTGGATGCGCTGCGGGTGCAGCAGGCGGCGCGGGGACAGAGTGCGAGCGACAGCACCATCCGGCTGGATGTCGCGCTGCTCGACCACCTGATGAATCTCGTCGGAGAACTGGTGCTTGTGCGCAACCAAATTTTGCAATTCGCCAGTCGCATTGAGGAGAGTGGCCTGGCGACCACCATTCAGCGGCTGAACCGGATTACGAGCGATTTGCAGGAAGGCGTGATGAAGACTCGGATGCAGCCGATCGGAAACCTCTGGAGCAAGTTGCCGCGGACGGTGCGCGATCTCGCCCTCGGTTGCGGCAAGCGGGTGCGGGTGGAGATGGAAGGCGAAGAGACGGAACTCGACAAGACGCTGATCGAGGCGGTCAAAGACCCGCTCACCCATCTGGTGAGGAATTCGGTGGACCATGGCATCGAACGGCCCGAAGTCCGCGAGGCTGCGGGAAAAGATCCGGAGGGGCGGCTGACGCTGCGCGCGTTTCATGAAGGTGGGCAGGTCAACATCGAAATTTCGGACGACGGGGCCGGACTCGATCAGGAGCGGATTCGCAGCAAGGCGGTGCAGAAGGGCTTGATATCCGCTGACGCGGCGGGACGCATGAGCGATCGCGAGATTGTGAACCTGGTTTTTCTGCCGGGCTTCTCGACCGCCGAGACGGTGACCAGCGTTTCCGGTCGCGGCGTGGGCATGGACGTGGTCAAGAACCACATCGAAAAAATTGGCGGTACGGTTGACCTGCAGTCGAAGCTCGGTCAGGGCGTGATGGTGCGGATGAAGATTCCGCTGACGCTGGCCATTATTCCTGCGCTGATTGTCTCGAGCGCCGGCGAGCGCTACGCCGTCCCGCAAGTCAATCTGCTGGAACTGGTCGGCATGGATGGGGAACAGGCGCGGACCGGCATTGAGTCTATACATGGCGCGCCGGTGTATCGGTTGCGCGGACGGCTGCTGCCACTGGTCCATCTGGCGAGCGCGCTAGGAACGGCGACTGCGACGGCTGCGACTTCGACATCCCTCGGGATTGGCGTCAATTCCGGGCGCGTCAATATTGTCGTGCTTGAGGCCGATGGACGGCGGTTTGGACTGGTAGTCGATGAGATTAACGACACGGAAGAAATTGTCGTGAAGCCGCTCAATCAGCAATTGAAAAACATCAGCGTTTACGCCGGGGCGACGATCATGGGCGACGGCAAAGTGGCGTTGATTCTGGACGTGCTCGGCCTGTCGCAGCGCTCGAACGTTCCGGCTGAGGGACGGGAGTGTTTGCCGGACGCGGAAGTGCGACCTACCTTGGCGGGCGCGGCGGTCCCACAAAAGCTGGTGCTGTTCACCGGCGCGGCGGGAGCGCGGATGGCGGTGCCGCTGCAACTGCTGCGGCGTCTTGAAAACATTCCGGGGACGGGGGTTGAGCGTTCGGGAAAGCAGTGGGTGACGCAGTACCGGGGACAGATTCTTCCGCTCATCCGCGTGAGTCATGCGCTCGTCAGTCATGCGCTTGAGGCGCCGTCGCTTCCCACTGCGGCCATGCTGCCGGTGCTGGTGCTGGAACACGACCATCAATCCTTCGGGCTGGTAGTCACCCAGATTCTCGACATTGTCGAGAGCACGGTCGAACCACAGTCTCCCGCAACTCGGGCCGGCGTACTGCATTGCTCCGTGATCGAGGGACGGGTTACGGAGTTGCTCGATGTTCCCGCCCTGCTTGGTGCCGGTGAACTGTGTGAGTCGGCAGCAGGCCATGCGGCTGGAAGCTGATGCGATGTCAAACCCCCGCCAATTCTGCACGTTTTATCTCGATCGCCTGCTGTTTGGAATGGAATCGCAAAAAATTCAGGAAGTGGTCACGTATCGCGAGCTGCGGCCGGTCCCTCTGGCTCCAGCGGTGGTGAGCGGCCTGATGAATTTGCGGGGACAAGTCGTGGTGGCGCTCGAACTGCGGCGACAGTTGGAACTGCCGGAGCGTCCAGCCGATATGACGCCGGTCTGCCTGGTGGTGCGCGCAGCGGGAGGGACGGTGTGTCTGCTGGCCGATGAAGTGGGCAACGTGGTGGAGGTTGAAGACGAAAGCTTTGAAGCTTTGCCGGAAACGCTGTCGGCGCGTTTGCGGTCGGTGATTCTCGGAGTTCACAAACTCGATCTCCAGTTGATGCACGTACTCGATACGGACGCGGTGTGCAAGATCGAGATGATAGGTCAAAGCAATTGAGCGGGGACAGTGAAGAGCGGCGGAGCGGTCTGGCCTGAGCGTTTGGGATCGTGACACGGAGGGGATGGCAATGCGGCGGCTGAGCTTAAAGATGAAGCTGGGCATGGGTTTTGGCGGACTCCTGATCGTCCTCGGAGCCATGGGAGTGGTGGCTTACAACGCGGTGGGCGAGCTGGCGCAAATCTCCAGTCGCGTCGACGCGGTTATGGCCAGAAAAGAAATGTCTTCGAAGATTGACGCCGCGATTGAGAAGCAGACCAGCGGAGTTCGCGGCTTTCTTCTGGCGGGCAGAGAAGAGCTGCTGCAGCACGATGAAGAGGGGAAGCGTCAATTCTCCGAGAACATGGATGGGCTGGGGAAGCTGCTCGTAACTGAAGCTGGCAAGAAATTCTACGCAGAAATTCGCGGCGCCTATGACGAATTTCGCGCTATTGCCGACCGGGAAATCGAGTTGCGGCGCGCGGGACGCACCAAAGAGGCGGAAGAACTCGCCTTCGCCCCGCACACGGGAGAAGTCCGAATCCGTTTGCACCGGGCGGTCGCCGATCTGTCGGATCTGGAGAGCAAGTCCAAAGACGACTTGATGAAGGAGCAGGCGGCGCTTGAAGGCCAGGTGCGCTTCATAGTCGTGACGCTGACGTTCGCAGGAATGGTGATCGGGCTGGTCGTAGCGATGGTGATCACGCGCTCTATTTCCGCCGCGATCGCTTACATGGAAGCCCTGATTCACCAGATAGCGGACAACAATCTGGTAGCCGAGGACGTACGGATCATAAGCGATGACGAATTGGGCCGGGCCGGGGCCGCACTCAACGGCATGAAGAACAACCTGCACGAATTGATCCAGTCGATTGCGGGTACGGCCGAGCAGGTGGCGGCTTCGAGCGAAGAACTCTCCGCCACCAGCCAGCAGATCACGGTTAATTCCGCGGAGACGACGGCGCAGGCGCAGGTGGTTTCCGAAGCCGGCCTTCAGATCAGCACCAACCTGCAGACGCTGGCCTCGGGCGCGGAAGAAATGAATTCGACGATTGGCGAGATTGCCAAGAACGCAACCGAGGCGGCGCGGATTGCGGGCGAGGCGGTCGAAGCCGCCGAATCCGCCAACCAGACAGTGTCGCGGCTAGGCGACTCCAGCGTCGAAATCGGAAAGGTGATCGAGGTGATCACGTCGATCGCGCAGCAGACCAACCTGCTCGCGCTGAACGCCACCATCGAAGCGGCCCGCGCGGGCGAGGCGGGCAAAGGGTTCGCGGTGGTGGCGAACGAGGTCAAGGAATTGGCCAAGCAGACCGCCAAAGCTACCGAGGAGATCAAGCAGAAGATCACCGTCATCCGCGCGAACGCCACCGGCGCGATTTCTGCGATTGGCGGGATACGAGGTGTGATTGACAAGATCAGCCATATCTCGACCGTCATCGCGAGCGCGGTCGAGCAGCAGAGTGCGACCACCAGCGAGATGGCGCGCAATGTGTCGGAAGCCGCCCACGGAGCCAGCACGATTTCGAGCAACATCAAAGGCGTTGCCGATGCCGCGCGGGACACCTCGACTAACGTCGGCGAAGCGCAGACCGCGACGGTGCATCTGGCGCGCATGGCGAACCAGCTGCGCGACCTGGTCGGCCGCTTCAAAGTGGGCGACCGGAGCGCGAGGCATCAGGGTGAAGATCCCCTGATGAAGGCGGCGAGGCATGCAGCGGGGGCGCACTGAGTAGCGAGACTTATGAAACCACTCCGCATATTAATCGTTGACGATTCGGTCGTGCTGCGAAAAGTGCTGGGCAATCTGCTGGCATCCGACCCGGAGATCGTGGTCGCGGGAACGGCAGGAAATGGCTATCAGGCGCTGGCGCGGATTCCCGAAGTCAAGCCGGACCTGGTCACGCTCGACATCGAGATGCCGGGGATGGACGGGCTGGAGACGCTGGTTGAGATTCGCAAACTTTATCCAAGATTGCCGGTGATTATGTTCAGCAGCCTTACCGAGCGCGGCGCGAAGGCGACGCTGGATGCGCTGGCGCGGGGAGCGAGCGACTACGTCACCAAACCCACCTACGGCATTACCACGGACCGTTCGGACCGGTCAGACGGCGGAGCGGGAGTGGGAGGAGTGCGGGAAGAGCTGATTCGGAAGATCAAGTCGTTGTGCGCAGCGCGGGTGCCGCAGTTGCGGCCGGCGCCCATGCCCGCCGCATTCTCCGCTCGTCCACAGGCGCGGATCGACGTGGTTGCGATCGGCACGTCCACGGGCGGACCGAACGCGCTGACGGTGCTGGTCCAGCAACTGCCGGCGGATTTCCCGGTGCCGGTGGTGATCGTGCAGCACATGCCGCCGCTGTTTACGCGCCTGCTTGCCGAGCGTCTCAACAACCTCTCGCAGCTCGAGGTGCGAGAAGGCAAGGCGGGGGAGAAACTGCGTCGCGGTCAAATCTGGATTGCTCCCGGCGATCAGCATATGACAGTGGTTCGGCGCGGCGCTGAATTCGTGTTGGGCATCAATCATGAAGCTCAGGAAAATTCCTGCCGCCCGTCGGTCGATGTGCTGTTTCGCTCGGCGGCGCAGGCTTACGGCGCCAACGTACTGGCAGTCGTCCTCACCGGCATGGGAACGGACGGCACACGCGGGTCGGCTGACGTAAAAGAAGCGGGCGGGGAAATCATCGTGCAGGACGAAGCCTCCTCGGTGGTCTGGGGCATGCCGGGCAGTGTGGTTGCTTCCGGCCTCGCCCATCGTGTTTATCCGCTGGCCGACATCGGGGGCGAAGTGGTGCGCCGGGTGGCAATGCGGAGAGCGCTCGCGAGCGCTGCGCACTCGTTCTGAGCTTGACGTCTGTTAAGAGGGTTACTAACACATGGCGATCGGTACCGCAAAAGCGCAGCGCGCTGTGACTCCGGATTCCAATCCGGCTGATCCCGCATATCTAACGATCCGCGATCTGGTTTACCGAATCGCCGGGATCTATCACGCCGAAGAAAAGCTTTATCTCCTGATCTCACGTTGTGCGCGGCGGATGATCGCGCTTCGAGTGACTAGTCCGGCGGAGTATCTGGAACACCTCACTACGCGGGGAAACCGCGAGGCGGAGCTGCGCCTGCTGCTAAACGAAATCACCATCGGCGAAACCTACATGTTCCGCCATCCCGCGCAACTGGAAGCGCTGCGCAACGTGATTCTTCCACAAATCCTGCAGAGCAAAGACTTGATCAGCCTGAAACGTCTGCGCTTCTGGTGCGCCGGATGCTCGACCGGAGAAGAGCCGCATACCCTAGCCATGGTTCTGCTCGAAGAAAGAAACAAGCTGCTTGCCGGCTGGACCTGGGATATTTTGGCCACCGATTTGAACGATAACTCGCTCGAAATTGCCCGCGCCGGCACTTACGGAGAATATGCCATGCGCAATACCAGCGACGCGCTGCGCCGGCAATATTTCAAAGATGCCGGCGACAAGAAACTCCAGGCGAATGATCTGCTCAAATCTCAAATCCGCTATGATCGCATCAATCTTCGTGACGACGGCAAAATGTTGTTCCAGAAAGGCATGGATGTCATCTTCTGCTGCAATGTGCTGATCTACTTCGACCTGGCTTCGAAGCGCCGGGTGGTGCAGCATTTCTATTCCAACCTGTTGCCCGGCGGCTACCTTTTTCTGGGACACGCCGAATCGCTGTTCCAGGTGGACGATTCGTTCCGTCTAGTCCACTTTGCGGGGACCACGGCGTATTGGAAACCGACGGCGGCTCCGTCTGATGGAGTTAAGAAGTGAGCGCGCGGCTACACGGCTGCTGTCACCAGTTAAGGCTATGAGAAAATCTCTGTCCCGTGGATTATGGCGGGCAATAAGAAACGCCCTGAGCGGTTAAGCTCAGGGCGTCCTCCGGCAGCCCTCCCCCAGAACTGCCAAACTACACGCTCATCCTATGTCCACCTGGCCCTGCTGTAAATGTCACTTTCGTAATGTCGAGCTTGCAGGGGAGTACCGCGCAATGGTGCGCGGAAGTAACGTTACTTCGCGGAGTCGGCGTGTAATGCGGTGAAAGTGCGGGGGAAATCGATGGAAGCTCTTCGGGGGACGGAGGCGCTTCGGGGGCTAAAGCCCAGCGTTTAGGTGGTTCGTAGCGGCACAGCTAAAGCCGTGCCCTTCCACAAACCTATCAGAGCCATATCACTTCTTCTGCCAGGTCTTGCCGCCGTCGGCGCTGCTCCAGATCTCGTTGTTAGTGGTGGAAACTACAATCTGCGTCGCGCTCCTCAGATCAATTTGAGTTATGTCCGCAGCAAGTTGCTGGGTTTTGATGGAAGGCTGTACCTGCACCCAGGTTACTCCGTCGTTAATAGAGTGGAAAAGCGTACCCGCATGACCGCCGGTCCATACCTCGTCGCCATGACTGGCGTAGCAGAGCAAGGGATGGTCCGCATGCAAAACATTCTGCCAACTCTGGCCGCTGTCGAGTGAGCGTTGCAGGACGCCCGCAGTGATCGTCCAAGTGGCGTTGTGTTGCGCCAAAGACGGGCTGGCAAGGGACGAAAATCTGGCGGTCGACATCGCGTTCCGGCTCTGTGACGGAGCCAACCCGGGGGCTGCGGCCGCGTCGGTTTTCTGCTGCTCGTTGGTATCGGTTTCTTGGGCCTCGGCGCCTGGTGTCTCGGTGCCTTGCGGCGCGGGCTTGGCCTTTTCAATCGGAGGTGCGTCGTTCCGCGCTATCAGGGTTTCGGAGGGTTCGGGTGCTGCTGGTGCCGACTGCTTGCCTGCCGGGCGCGATCCAGTATTGAGTTGCATCGGCAAGTGGACCTCTGCCGAAGGGGCCGACGACGATGAGATCTGCGACTCGGAAGCCAGCGCGGTAGGCACGCTCTGGCGGTTTGCGGAGGGCACCATCGCCTGATTCGGGTTTCCCGGCTGCATCTTTATCTTTCCGGGATGTACCAGCAGCAACGAGGCAGCCAGCACCACGCCGGCAGCCAGCGCGGCCCAGCGGAGATTTGGCCGGGCTAGGCTCGGCCAGACGAGATTCAGCCAGCTTCCTTCAGGCTTGGCTTGACCCGGCATCGACTGACGTCGCTTGATTTGGACGGCTTCTGTCTCGGCCGCAGCTGGAATGGCGGCAACATCCGCAGCCGGAAGCGCGATAACGATCACTTCGCGGCAGTCGCCGCAGAGCGCCAAGTGCTCGAGCACGCCTTCGCGCTCGGTCTCGGAAAGCGTCTGCTCGGCAAAGGCGGTCAGGAGATTGGCGTCCGGATGCGCTTGATCGGGCTGAGTGGCCCGCAGACGATCCTGCACGATTTTGGCTATTTCAGTCATTTATTCGTTCAATCTATTGCTTCAATCTGCGCTTCCGTCGCCAGCGTCCTGCGCGGGGACTTTCCTACTACCAGGGAACGTATTCTCACCGGAATCTTGCGTTAAACGCGAGCGCAAATTTAAGCCTACGTCCCGAACGTCGGTTTCGAGCGCTTCGGCGGCCTGGGCATGGCTCATTCCCTGCATACGCAGGCTGGCCAGAATCCGCTTCCGGAGCCCGGTTGCGAGCCGGTCGAGGCGCCGGCTGACGCTCGATTCGTGCAACCCCAGCGTACGTGCAATCTCGGCCAGGGTCCGCCCATCCAAATAATAGGACGCCAGCGTAAACCTGTCCTCGGACGAAAGTTCGGCTAAAGCCTCGTCGGTAGCCACTTCCAGGCGTTGCTGCGAAATGCCGTCGGAAGCGGACGCAGGATCAGGAACTGCGGCGGCGAACTGGACACCCTCTTCCGTCTGCTCTTCCAGACTGACAGTACGTTTCTGCTTGCGATAGCGATTGATGAACTCCTGCGCCATCACCGTGCGCAGCCAGCCTTCGAGCGAACCGCGTCCGGTGTAGGAGAGGAGTTTTGATTTGCGTCTTTCCTCGGGAGCGTTCACGCCATAGAGATCGGCGAAGAGTGAATCGGCCAGGTCCGCGGCATGGGCGCCGTCGCGCGTAATGTGGAGCGCCATGCGGTGCAACTTCTGGCGGTAGCGGCTGATGAAGTCGTGCCAGGCTTGCTCGTTGCCCGCGGCACATGCGCGAGCCAGCGCCAATTCTTCAAGACGAAGCCCGGCGCAGAAGTCAGCCTTTTGTTGTGGTGAAGCGTGGTTCGAATTCTGCAAGTAATACTTATGCAGAATTTCATCGAGTATGGCGGCGAAGCGCTCGATGCTGAGGCCATAGGCCGCGGCCCCGCTGCGCTCGTATAGTGCGGCAGCTAGAGCCGCAGCGGCTTCTCCATCGCCGGGTTGGGCGGACTTTTGCATTTACCTCAGCATTTACCTCTTTTAGCTTGTACGTCTTTGGATGTACCTGCGGGACCTGTCCCAATTTGATGCTAGCAATTATTTAGACGCAAGGAAGTAGAAATCGTACGTTCTGTGATCAGCGAGCAGAGAAAGACACTCCTGGAAGACTCGCGGTTGTGGCTCCCCGGCACGCTCTATCTTGGCGTGCCGGGGGAGGCGGCGCAGGCGGAAGGCATGCGCACGCGGGAGCATTGGTGTCTTTACTGCGTGGGGGCCCAATATGCGGGTCATGATGGTGTTGGCGGCGATCGCTCTGATCGTCGTTGTGGCCGCGGTGGTTGTTTTTCCGTGCCGGGTGCGAGCTGGTGAAGTGGCACCGGCGTCTGGTTACTCTCTCCTGAATCCGATTCGCAGCGGTAATCTTGCGGTCTTTCCCGTGGTCGCCAATAAGTCATATGACACGGCAGAATTTCTTACGCTGGATGAAGGCCTGCGTAGCGGCGAGGTCATCGTGACCGAGGCTGGGCAGGCGCGTGGCCTCATACGTCATCGTCCCGGTGACACGTCCGTGATTCATCCGTATTACCCACCCGTGCGCGGCGCGGAGGTCAATCAACTTGTTCTGGTTAATAACTCGAAGCGACCGTTGTTACTTCTCGCCGGCGAGATAGTTACTGGCGGCAAGCAGGATCGCGTCATCGGCAAAGACCGCATTGTGCCGGCGGAGAGCGACCCCGTCGATTTGAGCGTCTTCTGCGTCGAGCCGGGACGCTGGGTGGCGGCGAACGGTAAGAACGATTTCAGCAGCGGCAGGAGCAGTCTCAATACACTCGCCTCTCTTGGAGTGCGGGGAAGCGCTATGGGCTCCCAGAATCAGCAGCAGGTTTGGGACAACGTAGGAAAGTCGAAGGACGCCATGGCGTCGATGGTTCCGGCTCCGGCGGCAGCGGAAGTCAATTCAACCACCTCTTATGCTCGGGTGATGGATAACAAAGAAGTGCAGCAGAAGGTGGATTCGGTCGCCGAACCGGTGCAGCGTAACTACGAAAGCGTCATCCGTCAACTGCGCGATAAGAATGCGGTGGGCGTGGTGGTTGCGGTGAATGGAGAAATTGTCTGGGCTGATATTTTCGCGAGCACGCAGCTGCTGCAAAAATATTGGCCGAAGCTCGTACGCTCCTATGCTACCGAGGCGGTGGTGACGCGAGCCAAGGGCGGGGCAGCGAGTTTTAAGGACGCGCAGAAATTTCTTGATGATCTGCAAGGGCGCCACGAAACCGCCGAAACCGAGCCCGGCATTTATCGCCAGACCGAGATCACCGGCGACGGCTTCAAGGTGTTCGAGTTGATGTCACTGCTGCCGAAGACGGGCTTCGCGGTGCACGTCGCAAAGATGGCCGACTAGCTTTGGGTAGGCGCCAATCCTCTGAGCACGACGTCATTTGCGTCGTAGGCAAGGTTGAGCGCGGGCAGTTCGTCGCGCGTAAACCAGCGAACCTCGGCGGCGTCGCTGCCCGCTTTCAGGTCGCCGCTGATGGCGCGACATAAGAAATCAATCAGAACGTAGTGATAGCGCACGCGTCTCTCATCGCCTGGGATTATGCGCTCGTACACGCCGAGCATCTCGCCGGATTCGACCACTAGCCCCGTTTCTTCGCGGGCTTCACGAGCCACGGCTTCGCGCAGGGTTTCACCGCATTCGAGGACGCCGCCTGGCAATGACCACTCGCCCAGCAGCGGCGGCTGTCCGCGGCGAATCAGCAGGACGCGGGGTTGGTCGCTGTCGTGATCGTCGTCATGACGATCGTCTTTATGACGATCGACGATAACCGCGCCTACGCCCACCAGTGGCGACTCCGGGTATTCACGTTGCATACGGGAACAGTATATGGGCACGGGTTGGCAATCGGGCCGCTATCGCTGGATGAGGGTTGCGGAATTACAATAGCCAGCATGTCGCTTGACGAGTACAAACGGAAACGGCGCTTTGAGGCAACGCCCGAGCCTCCTCCCAAGCTGGAAAAACAATCGCGGCATCGCTTTGTCGTGCAGCGGCACGCGGCATCACGGCTGCATTACGACTTTCGGTTGGAGATGGAGGGTGTGCTCAAGTCGTGGGCCGTCCCGAAGGGGCCGTCGCTTGACCCTGCCGACAAGCGACTGGCCATGCAGGTCGAGGATCATCCGGTGTCGTACTACGATTTTGAAGGGACCATCCCCGCGGGCAATTACGGCGGCGGCACGGTGATGGTTTGGGACGCGGGCACGTGGGAGCCGCTATCGCCGGTGCCGGTGGACGGAAAGTATGTTCCGGGCACGGAAAAAGAGGCGGCCGCGATGCTGGCGAAGGGCGACCTCAAGTTTCGTCTGAAAGGGAAGCGGCTCAAGGGTGATTTCGCGCTGGTGCATATCAAGGGACGCGCAGGAAGCAAGGGAAACGAGTGGCTGCTGATCAAAAAGAAGGACGATGACGTGGTCGCGGGATTCGATATCAATCAAAATAAATACGACACATCCATCCTCAGCAATCGCACCATGGCGCAAATCGCGGGCGATGCGGGCTCGGCGGAGTGGACGACCAGCCGTCCGGCGACGCACGGCAAGGTGAAGGCCGCCTGGCTGGCGGACGCTATCGCTCGTGCCGACTCTCGGCGAAAGGCTTTAACCGCCGAGAGCGCTGAGGGCGCTGAGAAAAAAAAAAGTAAAAGCCCAAGGCAGGCAGCGCCGGTAGCTCATGCGAAGACTTCGGATGACTCGCCGGATTCTGCGAGCAGCAATGCCGCGTCCAGCTCAAAAAGCAGGAAGTCCTCTGCGAACTTCTCTGCGAACTCCGCGTCCTCCGCGGTCAAAGCTCTCGCGGGCGCTGAGCAGAGGCCGATGCCCACGGTCATCCATCCGATGCTGGCCACTCTTGCCGCCAGGGCGTTCGACGACCCTGACTGGCTGTTCGAAATTAAGTGGGACGGCTACCGCGCCGTCGCATTCATTGAAGACGGGCGCGTGCGGCTGGTTTCGCGCAGCCAGAATGATCTCACGGCGCAATTTTCTGAACTTGGCAGCTTGCCGCAATTCGTAAAGGCGCAGCGCGCCATTCTTGACGGAGAAATTGTGGCGCTTGATGACGAGGGGCGGCCTTCGTTTAGCCTGATGCAACAGCGGACCAGGTTCCAGCCGGGCAAGCGCCGGCTGCCGCGGCGCGAAGGCGTGCCGGTCATTTATTACGCTTTTGATTTGCTTTATCTCGATGGCGTTGACGTGCGGCGAGTCGCGCTTGAACAACGCAAACACTTGTTGCGGGAGCGGATCGTTAATGCGGGGACGAGCGGGAGCGGCGTCCTCCATTTTTCCGACCACTATGCCGAGAAAGGTCTTGATCTTTTCGCGGCGGCAAAACAGCGCGGGCTGGAAGGCATTGTCGCCAAGAAGCGTAGCAGCCCATATCGGGAAAAGCGGTCGAGCGATTGGCTAAAAATCAAGATCACGCAGCGGCAGGAGTGCGTCATTGGGGGCTACACTGATCCGGAGGGCAGCCGCGAATACTTTGGCGCGCTCGTGCTTGGGTTGTATGACCGGCAAAAGCATCTGATTCACGTTGGCCAGGTGGGCACCGGCTTCGATCAGAAGGCGCTGAAAGATATTTCCACCAAAATGCAGCCGCTCAAGATGAAACAGAATCCGTTTCATGGCGAAATTGGCGGTTTGCGAGAAGTTCATTTTGTGCGGCCGGAACTCGTGGCTGAGATCAAGTTCGCGGAGTGGACCCATGAAACCGCGGAGGGCGGAATGAAGCTGCGGGCTCCGGTGTTCATGGGGCTCAGGTTCGATAAGTCGGCGGAAGAGTGCCGGCTGGAAGAGGCGGTTGCGCGCTAGAGCCCAGCCCCTAAAGGGGCATCTGAATTGGATCCACTTACGGCATCGCTAAAGCGATGCCCTGATACAAACCCACTTACGGCATCGCTAGGGCGATGCCCTGATACAAAGCCGAGTTTTTCGGCAATCTGTTTGGGCCGCTGGGGCGGATTGGACTGCTAGTTTTGCCAGTGGCGTAACTCCTTGTTGTCGACTATTAACTTAAGTAAAGCACCGGAAGCCTTGAGCCTGGAACACCGGGACGAGAGTGTGTGCAGGACAGAGTGTGGCAGGAACAGGGCCACGACGCGCAGGTCAGTTTTGCTCCGGTCAAATTTCACACTGCGCTCAACTTCGCACAACTGATGGAAAGGACAATACTTATTATGAAACAGACTTGGACGAGAGTTGCGTGTACCGTGTTGGCATTGTGTTTGTCGTTCGGGATGGCTTACGCGGCATCCAACGGCGAAAACGTCAAAATCAAGGGATTGATTACCACCCGAACCGGAGAGACTCTGACCATAAAAACCGCCGGTGGCGGGACCGTGGTCATAGCCCTCACCGACGATACCAAGGTGCAAACTCCCAAAGGCATCGGCCTCCGCAAGAAGGAGATGCCAGTCACCGCGCTCATTCCGGGCCTCCAGATCTCGGTCAATGGCACTGGAGATGCGTCGAGCAGGGTGACGGCGAAAACGATCACATTCGATGCCAACGATCTGCAATTGGCCGAAACCATTCAAGCCGGTTTGACGCCCACTCAGCGCGCAGTGCAGACCAACCAGCAAAACATTGCGTCGAACAAGCAGGGGGTTCAAAGCAACCAGCAGGAGATTGCCGCGAACCAGGTTCAGACTGCGTCCAATAAACAGCAGATTGCGACGAATCAGCAGCAGATCGAAGCCAGCCAGCAGGACATTGAGGCAGCCAACAAGCGTTTCGCTGCACTCAGTGAGTTTGACACCAAGGGCGACATCAGTGTCACCTTCGCGGTCGGAAGCGCGGTGGTCTCGGCGAAAGACAAAGCCGCTCTCTCGGCGCTGGCGCATGATGCCGTGAATTTGACGGGCTACATCATCCAGGTAAAGGGCTTCGCGGATTCGTCCGGCAGCGCCGCCATGAATCAGAAGTTGAGCATGGAACGCGCCGACTCGGTCGTCGCTTATTTGATCCAGAACTGCAACGTGCCGGTGCGGCATGTGGTTGCGCCGGGGGCGATGGGAACGGCTGATCCGGCAGCGCCTAATGAGACGGCACAGGGTCGGGCAGAAAACCGGCGCGTGGAAGTCAAAGTCCTCGTGAATAAAGGTGTGGCCGGCAACTAGCGACGTCGGCTAGTTCGCAATTGAGAGCGCCGGCCGTCCGACGACCCGCAGTTTTTTTACGGATACCGGCGCTCCCCCTGCGTATTGCGGTTTAATGGCCGAAACTGGCCTGTATCACGGCCCAGGTGGCAATGACACTGGCGGCCGTGGTGAAGGGGCCATACTTCGTGTAGATCTCGGTAGACTCCTCACTGGCTTGCTCAATGTTGTTCGTCGGATTGGGTATCTGCGGATCGGACGCGTTGCGTATCGCGTGCCACTTCAGGTTAGGAAACTGTTGCAGCGCGTTGCCGATCATCGCGTCTCCCATGTCGCAGGCCTGGCCGAGCCCCTGAAGTTTGTAGTGGTCGGTGGAATCGTCAAAACCGAAGAAATCACAGGTCACGATGGTATCTTGCGCCGCGTCCCAGAGCTTGGGGGTGGGATGCGCGCCCGGGATGCGGGCGGCGTTAACTTTTGTGAGCGCGGGAGTGATGGTCGGAATCGCGCCGGCGGGAGTGGGCGAGGTCTGATAAGAAGCGGTTGCCCACGGCTCATTCTTGAACTGGGTGGTGCAGTGGAACAGGGTGTGGCCGGCGATGACGACATCCCCGAGCAGGACCGGTTTCCCGATTCCTCCGCCGGTTCCGGTGGTGATGAAAAGCTTGGGCTGCACGGTTTGCACAACCTCGGTGATCATTTTCTTGACGGGATACGCCGGACCGTCGTAGTCGAGGTGCAGGCCCGATTTGATCAACAGCACGCGGGCTTTTCCGATGCGGCATGGAAAGTACAGGCCGAGACTGTGGTAATAGCGCGCCATGTCGGCTTGCGTGTCGTTGAAGGGAGCCTTGGGTCCGGTGACCAGTGGAATGTAACTCGCCACGTTATGGCGATATTCGTACCATTGGGACACTTCGAAGCCGGGGGTGAACAATGCTGCCAGCGTCGCTGCTTCGGCGGAGGTCCAGGTCACGACGACGGCATCGTAGCCTTTAAACTTCGACAAGTCGTCGCTTTCAGCCGGCGCGGGGTGCAGCGGCTCGGGCGTGGGCTTCGACGCTGCAGGCCATGGAACCATGCTGGGAAGCCGAGCGTCCTTGCTCAGGAATGCAGCTTCCACGCCTGCCGCTTTGAAACGCTCTTGCGGAGCCTCGGGATCGTAATTCAGGCGGATGTCGTCGACATCCGCGTGGTGCAGTGGGGTAAATGCGCGCTCTGCCATAAAACTATCCTCCTATACCGGATTCGCGTTTCCGGCTTCTCCGTTTGCTGAAAAACTCGAATTGCGTTGCCCAGCCCCTAAAGGGGCGTCTGATTTTGAAGATTTACGGTATCGCTAAAGCGATACCCTGATACGAAACTTGAGTTTTTCAGCAAAGTGTTCTGCCAAATGCGAGACAAAGGGAAGCGCTTGGCCCACGCTTCGTGAGCCAGGCGGCTTCCAATTTAAGTTTCCCTAGGCTGCGATCGAAACACCTTTCGGGAAGGCGGCTTTCAGGTCTCCCATGTCGGCTTCGAGTTGCTTCCAGTCGAATCCGGCTGGGGCTTTGCCGGCAGCGATCCAGTCGGGGCTGAGAAGGCCGTAAGCCTCGTCACAATATGCGGCCCAGAACTGCCAGGTCATGCGCACCAGTTCGCCCCACGTGATGCAGACGAGTCCGCGAGCGTCGTATGCAACGATTGGGACGGCGTGGCCGCCCCAGGAACCGGGCGCACCCTGGCCCGTCGGTCCACCCGGAGGAACTGTCCACACCGTCTGCTGCTGCGCCGACACCGGCATTTGCAAGCCAATGTAGCAGTTGCCGAAGATGAAGACGGCGTCTTTGATGGTCTCGAGATTCTGCGGTTCGAGCGCACAAAAGGCGCTCAGTTTGTTTCCGGCAACCGGATTTGCCAGCCAGTGGTTGAGCACGTTGATTTCGATCGCGCCCCGGTCTGACTTGGGATTCTTGGGATCGTAGTGACCCACAATCTCATACAGTTTCAAAATATCGGGATCGGGAATAATGACCTGCTTCTTTTGCGCTTCCGCCGTCCACTGTTGAACGCAGTGGCCGACCGCGGCACAGGTGCAATCTCCGAGGGTGTTGTTGAGCATCATGCCCAGGTTGGTGATTTTGCTGTCGTAAGCGGTGGCGGCAGGCGCCGGCGGAAGGCTGGCAGTGTATTTGCTCAGCATAGGAACCCGGCTGTCGTGGTGAGCTGTCTGTTTGCCAAGTTTTACTTTCGTATAGTCGTACATAACGCATACTCCTCTCGTCGGGAACATCGGGTACCGGCCACTCTCGCCCGGTACCCTTCCCATCCTTAAACTACAGAACGACAAAAATGAGGATTTCCCTTCTTTCTGGCTTCGTCCTGGCGTCCGCCGATTCTGAAAACCGTCTTTATATGCTCTTTATGAACTGTTTACCCGATCCTTACGGGTTTTCGGATGTCATAGAGAGTTCGCCAAAAGCGAAAACCAACAGGCAAATATCGTTTGGCCATTCTCACTCTGGACGACAATCACTCGCCAAGAAGAACCGGACTTCGGACCGGAAAGGATTCGATCATGAAAAACATGAGAGCACTG
Source organism: uncultured Acidobacteriaceae bacterium (assembly GCA_963755765.1). Lineage (GTDB taxonomy): Bacteria > Acidobacteriota > Terriglobia > Terriglobales > Acidobacteriaceae > Acidiflorens. Next base: position 450,530 of record CAVWKZ010000010.1, on the reverse strand, counting down.
TTGCGCAGCGCGCTGGCTTTTTCCGCTCTTCCCACAATGCTGGTTCTGACGCTCGCGTTGGGCGTGGCTCAACGCGGTTACTCGCAGGCGCAGGCGCCGAGGGAAGCGCCCACGAAAATCGCCGTCCTGCTCGACCCGTCGCCGGTGCCTGATGTAGCGCCCGCGCGGCCAGCCGCGGCGCCAGATCCGGTGACGGTAGATATCGTGAGAGAGCTGGAAGCTATGCGCGTCCGCATTGAGCAGCTCGAAGCGGAATTGAAGAGCCGGGGCATGGCACCAGAGGCGACAGATGCGTCTCTGTTGCCGGTAATCCCTACCAAAACGGACTCCTTCTCCGTAACCGTGCCGGCTCGCGCGATGGTCGCACAGCCCAGCGATGCCTCGACCGATCCCAAGAAGAAGATCGAACCTTTTTCGGATTGGGACTGGACCTGGCTCAATGGCAATCCGCGCAACAAAGATGTCGCCTTCGATTCGAAATTCTTTACGCCAGAAATTCGCGCCGACATCACCTACACCTACGATTTCAACAAGCCGGTGGATAACTCGATTGGAGGGTCGAGCGAAATATTCCGCTCCAACGAAATCCAATTGGAGCAGCTTGGCCTCGGGGGCGACTTTCACTACGACAACGTTCGCGCCCGCTTTATGACCCAGTTCGGCATGTATTCGACGACGACGGTGCGCAACGATCCCAGCTGGGCCAAGGGGCAATGGAATCTCAACGACGCCGACCGCTACCTCGCCGAAGCCTACGGCGGCTACCACATTAACGCCTTGAACGGGATCAACATCGATGCCGGAATTTTCTTGTCTTACATCGGTTTGTTCAGCTACTACAACGCCGACAACTGGGCGTATCAACCGTCGTATGTATCTTCCAACACGCCGTGGTTTTTCGAGGGTTTGCGAGTGCAGATTTTCACTAGCCCGCACTTGAAGATCGAGCCCTGGCTGATCAATGGATGGCAATCGTATGGTTCCGCCAACTCACGAAAGGGATTGGGTGGACAGATCAAGTGGACTCCGCGGCCGTGGCTTAACGTCATCTCCAACAATTACGGTCTTGGGCATGATGATCTGTATATACCGCACCGCAGCCGCATCCACACCGACGACAGTGTCGAGGTCAAGTATTTCGACCGGCCGGGACAGATGATCGACAAGATGGCGTTTTCTTTCACCGGTGATTTGGGGTGCGAATTTGGCGGCGGCGTAAGCTGCCACGGCAACACAACGGGCGGTCCGAAGCAGAGCTTTATCGGCTTCATGCTATACGACCGCACCTGGTTCAAGAAAGATACGTTTGGATTGACCATCGGCGGCGGAAAGATTAACAATCCCGGACGCTACCTTGTCCTGCTGCCGCCGATCAACGGCGAGACGGCCCCGTCGGCGGCGATCAACGCGCCCTACTTTACTGGCAATCCGGGTGACCCGTTCAAGGCCTGGGATTCTTCCATCACGTTCGATTACATGCCCAAGCAGTGGCTGACCTTCCGTTGGGAATACGACTATCGCCACGCCAGCGTGCCGTACTGGACGGGTCGCGGCGGAATTACGCCGCCGGGATCGGGTGGAGTGCCCTACACCAACAACGGATATCCGCAATACTTTGCCTGCAACGATGGGAATTCGTCTATGCAAGAGACGCTCAGTGGCGCGCAGACAGCCTGCGGAGCGCAGGGTAGCACGGTATGGTTCCCCGATCTGCGGAAGGATGAGTCGTTCATTGACCTCGATATTCTGGTCAAGTTCTAGGGGAAGCGATATAGCCTATCGCTTCACTGTCGACGTTTTCTCGGAGAGAATCCACAACTCGGGGTCGAGTTCGACCTTGTCCGGAGATTCCGGCAGTCTGATGCTGAGCGGCGTGTGGGGTCCATGCGCGGCGACCGTGGCACGCGCCGTCTTGCCGCCATGAAAATGCAACAGTAGCGGCAGCGGCATGAACCAATTCTCGCTTTCGGGGAGTCCCGTTTGGGAAAGCTCGCCTTTGAGGACCACGCCTTTGGAATCGTTCTCGATGTGATACTCCAGATCGTATGATGGCAAATAAGTCTGCGTCACCCACTGCCGATAGAACCAGTTCAGGTCGTTGTATCCATACTTCTGGGCAAGCGGCGTACTTTTGACGCGCTCATTCGCAATCGCGAAGAACTGCTCGGTGGATGCGGAGCTGTTCTTATAGCGATTGACGAAGTCGCTCATCAAGTCAAAGAAAGGCTGGCCGTCGCCGGTTTGCGGGTTGGTGAACAGGAAGTGCATCATGCGCAGCACCAGCGCTCCCTTTTCATAAATGAGCGCGGAGTAGGCGCCGCGTGTCTCGCGGCTTTCCAGACGATAGCCCATGACGAGGGGCCCGACGTCCACCAATCTGCCATTGCCAATCCCGGTAAGCGTGCGAGGGGGCATTGTAAGTCGCTTTCTCGAGCGCTCGATTAACTCTTTTTCGGAGTGGGTCTTGTCGCGGAGTTGCACGTAGAGCATTCCGGAATATTGTGCAAACCCCTCGCTAAGCCACTGATCGCGATAAGAGCGCCAGAGCACTAGGTCGCCCCACCACTGATGCGAAGTCTCGTGTGCGATAAAGGAGTAAGTATAATAGTCAGCCCCGAACCCGCCCGCGTCAGCATTCGGAATCATGATGGTAGTGGGAAACCCCTGCCCGAAGTTGAACGGGTGATACACCCCACGAAACAGCGGATAGGGATACTCTCCAAACATCTTGCTGAAGAAGCGGATGCTGTTGTTCATTTCAGCGAGGATGAAATCTTCCTTGATCACTGCCCTATGCCCTGGCATGGAGTAAAACTCAATCGGCAGTTGCCTGCCGTTGTCTTCCTTGGCAATGTCTTTGTGAATCTCGTATGGTCCCACGGCAAATGAGGTAAAGGCCGCAGGTTGCTCCATGCGAAATTCCGTGAGCACGCTGTCCTTTGTTCCGGGGGCAGGACCCTCTTTAACGAGCTCTCCAATGGTTACTACGCGGTCTTTCTTGCGGTGAATCATGGAAACGTCAAACCGGGAACGGGGCAGATAGCCGTGGCGCGGATACCAGGTGACTGTGTTTCGCGGAAAATATGTCCCTTGCATAATGGGCGACTCCATCATGAAGTCGCCTTTCAACTCCAGGGTCACTGACAGCGTTTGGCCGGTGGCCACCGCTTTGGGGAGAACAATATTGAAGCCGGCCTCCCACGGTTCTTGAAAGAAGGCAAGCGCCGTGCCATCGGAAAGATGCGCGGCGAGAATATGCAGCTGTTTTTTACGGCGCTCGTCGTCGTAAATGCTCAGGCCTTCACCGACCGCGAAGGGAATCAAACGCAGGCCCCCGAGACGAGAAATGAGATCCACCTTCGCCGTGAGCCCGAGCACTCTCTGTGGCTCCAGCAAGTCCAGCGTCAGCGTGTATTGTTCGGTATCGACCAAGTTATAGGAGTCAGAGTACGGCGCTACTCCCGACGCGTAATCCGCGGCGCTGTGGAACGCCATCCAGACGTCATTGGAGAGAATGGTTTCGTCGTACGCGAAAATGAGACCTTTCTCACCTGCATTGATGCCGAAACAGCTCACCGGAATGCGTGCCTGCGGATCGAATAGATATGTAAAACGGCCAAGCTTTCCGCCGTCGAGCTGAATCAGGAAAATCTCGGGCGTTTCGTGATTAAGAATAGACTCCAATTGCCGCGCCGAAATGTTCATTCCGGTTTCTTTTAACAGGCGTGGCTCAAGCTCAGCCGCAAGATGGCCGGCTTGGTCTGAAGCGGCCCCACCTTGAAGGAATCCCGACTTGAGAAACTCGCTGGCGGTGTCGTCGGTGAAGCGCAGAACCGCGGTTCTGAAGTCTGACGACACGTCGTCGGCCTTCAATAGCCGCCGAACATTATCCTGCTCAGAGGCGACCGGTGGCGGCGCAGCCTGAAACTTTCCCAAGCCAATGAACACCGCCGATCGAACCTTGCCCGCAACCGGAGGAGATAGATACACGATCCCATTCGTGAAGGTCATGGTCACGCGATCACGCTGGAGCACCACGTTCTCGAGATGGACGCTTTTCTCCAGCGCGGAGGCGTTTTGCAATTGTTGATACAGCGGTGCTGCGTCAAGCGGCGGTTGCGATTGACCCGCGAGAGCTGAGATTGAACCTAGAGTGAAAAACAACCAAAGCTTCGCGGATTGGAAGATTGAACGTGGGCCAGTAACACGGAAGGCTATCAAGGATACCCTCGCACGCCGCCACTTAGTGTACACGCGAGAGCAAGTTTCAAGGTTTTATAACACGGGACTTACAGGGACCGCGGCCGAACTTCAACACCTACGGCGTTCGCTTGAGAACCAGATTCATCTTGGCTCCGCCCTGCGTCCAGGTGCCTGAGATTTGGGACTTGTCTTTGTCCATGGCGCCGTCGTAAGAAACCAGAGTGGGAGTGCTCTCCAGGTGCAGGGCGCCCTGCTTGTAGGTGATGGCGGTGATCAGGATGCCGGATGTGTCCTGATCAGGGTAGTCGATCGTGCCGCTTAAGATCTCGTCCTGTCCGACGGTGATGTGCACGACAACTCGCTTCTTGGGCTGAGCGCCGGGGTCGAGAGTTCCTTCCCAGTCTCCGACGATCGACGACGTAGTGCTGGCCGCCATTGCCTTGGCGGGCGCGTTCCACGGGCACAGTCCCAGTTCTCCGAGTCCCAATATAAAGACCAGCATGAATGCGAGGCAAAGGCCGAGCGATAATGCGCGAGGGGATTTCATCCGTCAGTCTCCTGCTCCTGTCTGGCAAGATTATCTGCTTCGCGCGGAGTTGAAAAGCCCGGGACAGAATCAGCCGCAATAAAAACGGGGCACCGCCCACGCGGTGCCCCACCTACCAGCAACTTGATTTACTTATTGTCGTTGAGATTGAGCGATCCGGCGCCGAACTCCTTGCGCTGAATCACTGGACGCGCCGCCCTGGCCGCTACCGCCGCCGGCATGGCTGCTGCCGCTCCGTAACGCTCGAGCAGCACCGGCACCATCGCGCCTTCCGCTTCTTTCACGAAGGTGAGTTTGCTCTCGCCCATCAGATCGACGCGGATGAAATCTCCCAGCCTTACCTGTCCGGTGGCCACCAGGTTCGCCAGCGGAAAGACCAGATGCCGTTCGATGGCGCGCTTCAGGTGCCGCGCTCCATATTTTGGGTCGGTACCTTCCGCTAGCAGGAAGTTCTTCACCTGCGGCGTGCAGTTGAACACGAATTGATGCGCACCCGCTGCCATCAGAACGCGTTGTTGCACCATTCCCAGTTCAATTTCGAGGATCTGCTCCAGATGTTCGGAACGCAGGGTCTTGAACACGACAACTTTGTCGATGCGGTTCATGAACTCCGGCGCAAACTTGCGGCGCGCCGCGTCCACGGCCGAGCGGGTAATTTTTTCGTCGAGCGAGTTATCCACTTGCACAGCGCGTGGTGCAAAACCCAGGCCGCCATCCACCAGGCCGTTCATTTCGGCAGCGCCCAGATTCGAGGTCATGATGATGATGCAGCTCGAAAGATCCACGCGGCGATTGTCGCCCAGGGTCAGCGTCGCTTTGTCCAGAATGCCGAGCAGCAACTGCCAGAGCGAGTCGGAAGCCTTCTCGATCTCGTCGAACAGCAGGATCGAGAGCTTCAGTTTTTCTGTGTGCCACTGGTTGAGCGCTTCCTGCGTCAGCAGGGGATGCGTCTCGCGATGTCCGAGGTATCCCGGAGGCGAGCCGATCAACTTGGCAATCTCATGGGAGTGCTGGAACTCGGCGCAATCGATCTTGATGCAGGCGCGGGCGTCGCCGAAGAGCGACTCGGCCACCGCTTCGACCACGCGGGTCTTGCCGGAGCCGGTCGGTCCGAGGAAGAGCAGGTTGCCTACGGGACGGCCGGGAGCGTTGAGCCCGGCGAGAAACATCTGATAGATTTCCGCGACCTTTTCGATGGCCTGGTCCTGGCCAACGATTTTGCGGCGCAGGGCGCCCTCGAAGTCACGGGCATCGTTGCTGCGGCGGCTAGGATCCAGCACAGTTGCAAGGTTCGTTCTCATCTTATCGGGCCCCTGTTTCCCTTCTGGAAACTGCAAGTTTTCTGCGAAGGTGCTCATTTTTGTCAGTGGCGGGGAAGGTGCATTTCCTCGCCTGTCCCTTCTTGTGCAAGCCGTTAGCCATCCTCCCAAAGTGCCCTAATGCCCCGCTTCTCATCGTTTTAGATGCGGGTAGCCCACTTCCGGTACTGGACGCCGCTTTACCCACAGTTTCCCCAAGAGCAATTCTTTGCAGACTGCGGGGAAGTTTCTCGCAACCGCCGTCACTCGTACGCCCATGTCCGGTAGCCACAATCGGCTTGGCCCCCCGTAACTGGCGGCTCAGGTTACTGTCGGGCCACAATGAAACAGCTTCCTTTTTGGAGAAAATCCTTGTCTCGATTCTCGATGGCCAGACTTTCGATCACTAGACTTTCCCCATTTAAACTTTCACCGGCTAACCTATCGGTGCCTGGCGTTGCCGCTTTTCTGCTCCGCCTGACCATGTCCAGCCTTCTTCTTTCGCCACCGGCAGCTGCGGTGCAGAACCCCCATGCGGCGCAGTTGATTCAGGCGAAGGCCACCGCCGACAAGAAGCTCACACAACCTGTCCCCGCGCCGATTATCGTGCCTCCCGGCTCAGATCTTTACGTCGCTCAGCGCGGAGACAGCTTGCCGTCGGTCGCCCGCAAATATCTGAAACACACTAAATACCTCACCTCGACCGAACTGGCCGAAGCCATCCGCGCCGCCAACCATAATCGCGAGGGGGTCTTCCTGAAATCCGGTGAGCAGATCATCATCCCCGGAGTTCTCGAATCCGCCATTGTAGAGAAATCGGTGCCGGTTGCAAGAGATTTCGAAGTTCGCGCCATTTATTTGACGGGAGTCATGGCCGGCAGCGATCATGGCATGAGAATCATCCGCCATTGGAAGGAAGTTGGCGGCAACGCGGTGGTGTTCGACATCAAGGATAGCGACGGCATCGTCAATGTCGCCTTTGACAACGCGCTAGCCAGCGGACAGCGCCACTATATTCCCGACCTGCCGAAGTTCGTCCACTTCCTGCATTCTGAGAATATGCACGCCATCGCGCGCATCGCCATTTTCCGGGACGAGCATCTGGTTACGACGCATCCGGAACTGGCGGTAAAGTCGCGCAGCACCGCGCAGCCCTGGCGCGAAAACGGCAAGCTGGTCTGGACTGATCCCTCCAATCCCAAAGTTCAGGATTACGATATAGCGCTGGCCAAGTTCGTAGCCCAGTCCGGAGTCGATGAAGTGCAGTTCGATTACGTCCGCTTTCCGGCAGAAGGCGATCAAAAGGATGCCGCTTTCAACTTTCTGACGGATCACCCAAAATGGCAGCGCTCCGAGGTGATTGCCAATTTCCTCGATCGTGCCTACACCCAGATCCATCCCACCGGCGTCCTGCTGTCATTAGATGTTTTCGGAATTATGGCCTGGCAGCGTCCGGTTGATCTGGCGCACACCGGGCAGGACATCGTCGCCATGTCCAAGCACTGTGACGTGCTCTCGCCCATGATCTATCCTTCGCACTTCTTCGGCATGGATGGCATCGCGCACCCCGGCGACGCGCCCGAGCATTTTATCGGCGAGTCTATGGATCGCTTTAAGGCAATCACCAAAGATAGTGGGGTAGTGATTCGTCCGTGGCTGCAAGCCTTTGCCTGGCGGACCAAGACTTACTCGCCGCAGTATGTGGAAATTCAGATCGAGACCGCGAAGCAGAAGGGCGGGATCGGCTTCTTGTTCTGGAACGCCAATAACGATTACTCGAAGCCTTACACCGCCATGCCGGAAATGCGCGCCGCCAAAGGCCGATACTTCAGAGGCGATGAAGTAGGCGTCAAGACTGAACCGGCGACACCGACAGCGTCGGGCACGGTGCCCGCAGCCGCGCCCAACACGACGGTAGAGACGGGGCTTGCCGGGACGTCTGCTGGTGCTGGCACCGGCAACGCCCATGCCGACCAGAAAATCTGGCGCCACTAGAGTTTCCGACTGGGGAACGGCAAGAGCAGCGCAGTATATCTTCTTATCTTCCTTGGACCGCACCGAGCACCGCCGGGTTCCGGCGTGGCGGAGCTTTGGAGTGAGTCAGCCAAAATTCGTTGATGCTTTTTACCAGAATCAGGAACGCGTCGAACTTCATGGGCTTGGTGATGTAGGAGTTGGCATGAAGCTCGTAGCTCTTTGCGATGTCCGCTTCCGCCTCGGAAGAGGTCACAACCACCGTGGGGATGGTTTTCAGGTCGGCATCGAGCTTAATGTGGGCCAGAACCTCGCGTCCATCCATCTTGGGAAGATTCAGGTCGAGCAGGACCAAGTCGGGCCGCGGAGCATCGACGTAGGCTCCCTTACGGCGCAGAAAAGACATTGCCTCCACGCCGTCCCGAACCACATGCAGATAGATGAGGGGATTGACGCTGTGGAAAGCGTCTTCCATAAGTTGAATGTCACCAGGATTGTCTTCCACCAGGAGAACTTCTATAGGCATGGGTCTGCTCCTCCGCCTGCCGTTTAATCATCGGCAGGGCTCGGAGAAGGCGGAGATTACGTAGGGTCATGGCTGCGTCCACCACGATCATTCCCCGACGTTCATCTTCTCGCGAATTCTGACAAATGCTAACACCTATTGCGGTTTGGGTTTTGGTTGAGGTTTCGATGCCGGCTTCGCCTGCTTCGGCTGGGACGCCGGCTTCTGCTGCGGTTTCGGTTGCCCGGCTGGCTTCGCTTGCGGAGCCGGCTTGGGCTGCCCCTCTGGCCGCGGCTGCGCTGGCTTCGGTTGAGCGGAAGGCTGAGACGGCGCAGGCCGACTGCCGCCTCCTCCGGGGTTCTGGTTTCCAGGCTTGGACGGTTGCGGCGACGGATTTGTGCCCGGCGTAGTGGGGCGGCCGCCGCCTGGGTTCTGGTTCCCGGGCTTCGATGGTTGTGGCGCAGGTTTCGTCCCCGGATTTGTGGGCCGTGTGCCACCAGGATTCTGGTTTCCCGGCTTCCCCGGCTGCGGTGCCGGCTTCGTGCCGGGCGATGTAGGTGGCCGATTACCGCCGCCTGGCTTCGGATTCCCCGGATTGTAGGGCTTCGGCACCGGCTTTGTCTGCCCCGGCGGCCTGGAATTTGGCGGAGGCCTATATCCCGGCGGATGCGATGGCGAGTATGGAGGGCGATAGCCCGGGGGGCGCGCATAATAGGGCGGGCGATAGTTTGGCGGACGATATCCCCAATTGCCGCCGTATCCCGGGCGGCCGTAGTAGGGCACCGGTCGTGGTCTGTACCAGTAATTCGGAGGACGATAGGGATTTCCCCATCCTACCCAGACGGTGTGGTTGTAATAGACGCGGTGCGAACTCCAGTTCCATCCCCAACCGCCCCATCCCCAGGGCTGGTTATTGACCATCAGCGCGCCGATTGCGATGCCCGCGCCAAAGCTGATCAGCGAAGCCGTGACCACCGTGCTGGTGCTGGGCTGCTGGACATAAACGACGGTCGGATTGTATTGCGGCACATAAACCACTTGCGGATTAGCCGGCTGAATTACATAGACGGTCTGATTCGGCGCAGGCGTTTGTACCTCTACCTGCTGTTGGGGATTGCTGCGCAACGAGCCCGCGGCGTAGGCCTGAGCGCGTAGCCGCTGGATCGAGGCTGCGACCGAGGCCTGATCCGCGGTAAATGCCTGGCCGATGGCGGCGTAATCGTCAACGTTGTCGGCCATCATGCTCAGCACGGTCGGAAAAGTCACCAGCGCGATGAATGCAGGATCGAATCCCGCCGCCTGCGCCGCATCGGTCAGCGCCGAGCCGGTCAGCCCGGAATTATTCTGCAACCAGTTCGCAACGTCGAGAATTTCCTGCGGATTGGTGGACGCCGTCGTGATCTGCGAGAGCAGGGTATCGGGATAAAGCGCGACTGGAGCCAACAGTTGGTCGAGTTGCGCCGCGGTGGGCGGCGGTGGCGGAGGTCCCTGATCGGCCGGAGCTGCCTGATTGGCCGCCTGAGGCGGCGGCGCCTGATTGTCCTGTGCGGCAAGGAAGGGGCTGAACTCAGGCAAGAGCATCAGCGTGACTAAGAACAGGATGGCAGCGGAACCGGGCTTCTGTCTCATGAAACACCTCGCGAGGAACGATGTGCTTTTGGAATTGGAAAAAAGAGTATAGCAGCAATTTAAGGTGGATGAGAAACGGGCTGAGAAAACGGTAGGGGTTAGCTTGGAATCAGTCTCGGACGATGGCTTACGGCCAGTGGACCGTGCTCAAAAAGAAGGCGCAACATGCGATATAATTCGCTTGACCATGGCGCGAATGTTGGAGGTTTACTGGAATGAGATCATCATGGCAGACAGGGACAGGACATCTCGCGTGCCGCTGGTCTGAGGTGGGGCAGCACGTTCAATACAATCCTCGTTGGATGCAAGAGTCTTCAGACATTCGCGGTGGTTATTTGCCACCCATTCCGGATTTTTCCAGCCACAGTCCATTCGGAGGAGCCTCGTGGTTCGAGCTCCACACCGCAAATCGCGATTCCGAATAGCGCCCTTGGATTAACCTGACCCACTACGGGCAAGCTCCCCTACTCGTGCCGTAAGGCCTCGACCGGTTCCATCTGCGCCGCTTTCCACGCCGGCCACAGGCCAGCCGTGATTCCGACGAAAGTCAGAATTGCAAACGCCGTCAGCATCACGCTGCTTGAGGTCTTCAGAAAGATATCGCCTTCATGATTCGCCGTTTTATACATGGCGGAGTAGAGCGGCATGGGCGGAATGGCGTGCGCCAGCACGACCGATACCAGCATTCCGACGGCTCCGGCAGCGAAGGTTAGCACCAGGGCCTCCACCAGAAACTGCCATGCAATGTCGCGATTACGGGCGCCTAGAGCTTTGCGCAATCCTACTTCTTTGGTGCGCTCGGTCACGCTTACCAGCATGATGTTCATCACGCCCACGCCTCCGACTCCGAGCGTGAGCATGCCGATGACGCCGAGGATGAGCTGCAACGCCAGCCCGAATTGTTGAATGTCTTTCGAGTCGTCAACCGTATCCCAATCGGGGGTTGACTTGTCATCTCTGGGATTGAAATTGTGCCGGCGGGACAACACCTCCCGCACCTGCCCCAGCGCCGCTTTGTGGAGTAGCGGAGTGACTGCCTGGAAGACGATCATTTCGGGATCGCGCTTGTCGTTGATGTCTCCCATGCTTTCGAAGGGCATGAAAAAGTTTTCGTTGTCGGGGCCGTTGTTGGAGGAGTCCTGAATCTTCAGGCGCAGCAGACCGATGACTTCCCAGCTTTCTCCGTTGATGGTCACGAACTCGCCGACGGGATCGCGATTGCCGAATACTTTCTTCGCCGCATTGGGACCAACAATGAGTACGTGGCGATGCTCGGCGAAATCGCTCTCCTCGAAATAGCGGCCTTCGGCTATGTTGAGCTTGCGCATCTCGCCGTAGGGATACTGCACCGCTTTGGTGGACACCGTAACGACGCGGTCGCCGTACTTGTAACCGAAATTGTCGTCCCACTCCGCGCTGACCATGCGCACCAGGGGAGCTTCTTCGCGGATGGCTTCGACGTCCTCGTATTTGAAGTGGATGCGCTTGCCGGCGCGCTGTCCGCCGGCCTGCATGCTGGTCTGACCTTCCCAGACCATGATCACATTGTTGCCGATGCCGAGGAAAGCATTGAGCACCCCTCGGCTGACGCTTTGTCCGTAGCCGAGCAGCAGGACTACTGTGGTCAGTCCCCAGACGATGCCCATCATGGTCAGGACAGAGCGCAGGCGGTTGCGCGTGAGCGCATCCCAACTCTGTTGGATCAGTTCCTTGACCTGCACCGGCTACTCCTTAAGCGGTCTTCGGTGGCGCAGCCCCTAAAGGGGCATCTCGCTTCAACGGCCTTGCGGCATCGCTAAAGCGATGCCCTGATACGAAACATGCGCTTCCACGCAATTATTCCTGGCGCAAACACTCAATCGGACTCAGCGCCGCCGCGCGCTGTGCCGGATACATTCCGGCACCGATGGTGATAAGTCCTAACGCCAAGAGCGACGCGACAATCGCCATTGGAGAAATGATAGGGTGGGGCACGATGTCGGGCAGCTCCACATTGGCCAAGGCCAAGCAAATACCCGCGCCGATGCCGAAGCCGAGCGCGCCGCTAATCGCCATCAGAGCCGCCGATTCGGCGAAGAACTGGTTGCGGATGTCCGCCGCAGTCGCTCCCAGCGATTTACGGACGCCAATTTCGCGGGTGCGTTCGGTGACTGCGACCAGCATGATGTTCATTACTCCGATGCCGCCGAGCGAGAGCGTCATCAAGGCGACCGCGCCAAAGAAGATGGTCATGATGTCGAAGATGCGCTCCACCAGTTGCGAGCCTTCGAGCGTGTCCCAGATCTGGAGAGCGTCTTTGTCGGTGGGATCAAAATGATGTTCGCGGCCGAGAATCTGATAGATCTGGTGCAGCGCTTCTTCGTGATGTGCCGGATCGCCGACTTCGACCACCAGGTTGTTGATCCATCCTTTGGAGATGCCGGGGCGCTCCGGCGGCGGATAATCGCGCGCCATCGATGCATAAGGAACGAAGAGCTGGGTGTTATCGGGACCGCTGCCGTAGCTGCCGTTCTGCTTTTTCTTTTCGAGCACTCCGATGACCGTGTAAGGTGAGCCATTCATCATCAGGATTTCGCCGATGGCGGCCTTTCCGGGAAATAACTGGTCGCGGCTCTCCACTCCGAGGACGACCACGCGGCGGCCTTCGTTTTCGTCGTCATCGGTCATTAGCCGGCCTTCCTGCACCTTGAGCGAGCGGAATCGCTGATAATCCGGCCACACTCCGCGCACCGGGCGCGAGGCCGCGTTGAAGCGGCTTACTTCGGAAACATTGCGTCGCAGCTCCGGGCTGACGGTCTTAATCAGGTACGCTTCCTGCTTGATCAGGACGGCATCGCGAATGGAGAGCCGGACCACGCGCCCGGCGGCGTACCCTCCCGCTTGCTCGCTGGTGCGGCCGCCCCAGACGATGGCCAGATCGACGCCGATGCTCTTCAACCGCTCCTTCTGATCGTGGCTGAAGCCTTTGCCGAGGCCCACCAGCAGGATGACCGACGTGATCCCCCAGATGATTCCGAACATGGTGAGGAAACTGCGGAGCTTGTGCGCCCCCATCGAACTGGCCGTCTGCCGCAGGACCTCCCGAATGTTCAAGTTTTTACACTCTCCCGATACTTCGACCTAAATAGTTTGACCCGCGTGGAGCAAAAGAGTTAGCGCCGTGCGGCCGATCGCCTCATTTCACGGCGAGACTCTGCCGCGAGCCGGGAAGCCCGGCGCTGATAACATGTACGGCACCAGCGCAGCCGCAGTTCCGCAAGCGCAAGAAGAGTTATGATTTTCAACTTCATGCAGATTCCCGAAGATCGGCGCAGTCCCGCGTTTCGGGTGTTTTTCCTCCTCTTCTCATTCTTAATCGTGCTCTCAATTCCGGTTGGCGTCAGGGCCCAGACAGAACCCACAACAATAAAGACCCGAGCGACGCCTCAGACCGTTCACAGTATTTGTGCCGCCTGCATTCGCGGGCACATGGAATTCCTGGCCAGCGACGCGCTGCAGGGGCGCGGCAGCGGTACGCATGACGAATTGCTGGCCGCCACCTACATCGCCTCTGAACTGCGTGCCTATGGGATTGAACCTGCGGGCGACGATGGTGGCTACATCCAGAAAGCGACTCTGGTGAAGCGTACCGCCAGCGCGCCTCCGGAGCTGAGTTTCGTTGCCGGCGGCTCGGCCAGTGGAGCAGCAACCGTCTGGATTCACGGCAAGGAAATGGAAGTGCTGGATCTCAGCCAGACGGAATTCTCGGGTCCGCTGCAGAAGATCAATCTTGATAGCGGTGCGGCGGATGGCGGCAAACTGGATGGCGGCAAAATGAAGGTACAGCCCGGAGCCGTGGTCTTCCTCACCGGCAAAGATGACAAAAAAGTCCGCGCCGCAAGGTCCGAAATGTTTTCCCAGGGCGCCATCGCGGTGCTGGTGGCCTCCTCTGCCGCTAGGAAGAAGAAGTGGCAAGAAGACGGAAAGAAACTGCCGGAGATGCCAACGCTGGTAGAAGGCTCAAGCGCCGGTCTGACGGAGAGTCTTAATCTTCTAGCCGTGGATGACAACGCCCAGGAAATCCTGCGCAAATTGGCGGATGGTACTGTCTTTCATTTCAAGGCTCATACCGGTGCTGCGGAAAAGAGCTACACCTGGAACGCGGTAGGAATTCTGCGGGGGAGCGATCCGTCCGAGCGCGAGAATGCCATCCTTCTTTCAGCGCATCTCGATCACCTGGGGATCGGCGAGCCGGTAAACGGCGACAACATTTATAACGGCGCCGACGACGATGCTTCGGGCACGACGGCAGTGCTGGAACTGGCGCGTGTTCTGGGCCAGGGGCCGAAGCCGCGACGTACGGTGATTTTTGCTCTGTTTGGCAGCGAGGAGTTGGGCGTCCTGGGATCCTCGTATTTTCGTGAGCATCCGCCGCTGCCGCTGACCGATATTGCGGCGAATCTGGAATTCGAAATGATTGGCCGTGCCGACCCCAAAGTGCCAAACGATACCCTCTGGCTGACGGGATGGGAACGTTCGAACCTCGGTCCCGAGTTGGCGGCGCATGGAGCCAAGTTGGTGGGCGATCCGCACCCGGAAATGAGTTTCTTTCGGCGTTCCGACAATTACGTCCTCGCCAAAAAAGGAGTGGTTGCGCAAACCGTGTCCAGTTACGGGCTGCACAAGGATTATCACCAGCCGAGCGACGATCTTTCGCACATCGATTTCCAGCACATGAACGCCGCGATTGCATCTTTGATCGGACCAATGGAGTGGCTGGTGAACGCGGATTTTCGTCCACAGTGGAATCCGGGTGGGAAACCGTAGGCGGAAGTTCAGGATGGTTAGCGCAATGGAGATTCTCGAATCGGTCGACATCTCGTCGTGGCGGGGGCCGTTCTCTCCCGAGATCGTGGCTAAGGCCGCGGACGCGCTTGAAACCGGGAACCTTTTGTACGCGCCTCGGCTCCCGTTCGAACTGTCCGAAGGCGAGCGCCGGTTTCTCTCTCCGGATTGCCTCGACGGCAAATCGAAGAATGTGAGCTTTCGTCCCGATTCCGGGGCATTGAAAGGTACAAGTTGCCAGGGAGCAGAGCGCGACGAGTTACTCGCCATGTTACGGCGCTACTACGATCAGGCTAGCGAGCTGCTCAAGGCGCTGTGTCCGAGTTACAGCAATCATTTGACGCCTGGCTTCACCAGCTTCCGTCCAGCCGAGATCGCTGGCCGCACTACATCTTGGAGGCACGACGACACCCGCCTTCACGTGGACGCCTTTCCCTCCCGGCCCATGCAGGGATTGCGCATTCTTCGCGTGTTTACCAATGTCAGTCCGAATATGCCCCGCATCTGGCGTGTGGGAGAAAGATTCGAGCAGGCCGCGGCCCATTTTCTTCCGGCCATTAAGCCGCCTTTGCCCGGAACCGCGTCGCTGCTCCACTGGCTGCGGATCACAAAAGGACGGCGAACCGGTTATGACCACTTCATGCTCGGCATTCACGACCGGATGAAGGCGGATCAGGGCTACCAGTCTCAGGTTCCGCAAACCCAACTCGCTATTCCTCCGGGCACGACCTGGGCCTGCTACACGGATTCGGTGTCGCACGCCGCGATGTCGGGCCAGTTCGCCTTTGAGCAGACGTTTTATCTGCCAGTCAGCGCCATGAAGAATCCCGAACGCTCGCCGTTGCGCGTACTGGAACGGCTGATGGGCCGCAGGCTGGCTTAGAGACAAGGCTTGCTCTAGAGGGTGCCCCGTCCAAGCTCCGCCTGGGCGGGCGTTTTCGCCGACAGCGCAAAGAGTTCGGCGAAATTCTCAGTAACCTTCCACGACCCGAAGTTACGGTTACCATCAGGCCACCCAACCCCCTGCATCGGGCCATGTACGCCTTGCTCTTCCCCGACTTACTCTTATCCCAGTGTTCAGTCGATATCACAGGAGAGCATGAAATACCTCTCGATTCTCTTGTTGAGCATCACCATGCAGGCGCAAAATTTCGCGGTGGACAAGTTTGCCCTGCCCGAAGCGCCCAGCCCACCTCCGTTCTGGACGGTAGAAAACAAGGTGGACGTCAGCATCCTGGCGGGCCTGGTTGCCGCCGATGCCATCACCACGCAGCGTGGCCTGAACGAGGGGCTTCGCGAAGTGAATCCGGTGATGCGTCCGTTTGTGACGCGGGGCGCCGGTGGAGAGGCTGCGGGGTCAGCTTTAGGCTTTGGCGCGGCAGTTGGAGTCGCATACTGGCTGCATCGCAGCCATCACTACAAAGCGGAGCGCATCGCGATGCGGCTGATGGTCACCGGTGAAGCCGGGTTCGTCGCCAACAACATCGTGCAGATTCGCTGAGCGCCGAAAGCCGCGAGATCAGCGGTCTGCATACGTCCGAAACGCCCGCTCCGGGCCGTGTTTCGCGATTCCGTCGGGGCGGGCCTCTTCCACGTTATAATTCCATTCTGGAAGACGGATTCTTCCGATGACTGATCGTGGCACAATCGGAGAATCCCCCGGCCGCTTCCGCGAATCTTAATACCGAAGGAGTCTGCATGCCGATTCAGAAGACGGACAAAATCTGGCACAACGGTGAGTTCATCGCCTGGGACGACGCCACCATCCACGTGATGTCGCACGTCGTGCACTACGGTTCTTCGGTGTTTGAAGGCATTCGCTGCTATGCGCTGCCGAGCGGCCCGGCGATTTTCCGTGCCACCGAACACATGCAGCGCCTGATGGACTCCGCCCGCATTTACCGCATCGACGTTCCCTTCGAGCGCGACGAAATCCTGCGCGCCATGGTCGAACTGGTGAAACACAATGGCGTGTGGCCCTGCTACATCCGCCCCGTCGTTCTGCGCGGCTATGGCGAGGCGGGCGTCAACCCCTTCAATTCGCCCACCGAAGTCTATATCTGCAATTATCCCTGGGCAAAATATCTGGGGACGGACGCCAGCGAGGGCGTGGACGTTTGCATTTCTTCGTGGACGCGGATCGCTCCCAACACGCTGCCCGCGATGGCCAAGGCGGGCGCGAATTATATGAATTCGCAGCTCATCAAGATGGAAGCCATCGTTAACGGCTACGCCGAAGGCATCGCGCTCGATGTGAACGGCTACGTCAGCGAAGGTTCGGGCGAGAATCTGTTTGTGGTGCGCAATGGCGTGTTGCAGACGGCTCCGCTCGGCAACTCGGTGCTTCCGGGTATCACGCGCGATTCCGTCATGCAGATCGCGCGCGACCTCGGGATCAAGATCGTGGAGCAGCAGATTCCTCGTGAGTCGCTGTACGTTGCCGACGAAGTTTTCTTCACCGGCACTGCGGCTGAAATCACGCCGATTCGCTCGGTCGACAAAATTACCGTGGGCACGGGCAAACTTGGGCCCGTGACCAAATCCGTGCAGGCGGAGTTTTACGGCATTGTTCGCGGCGAGAAGCCGGATCGCTATGGCTGGCTGACTTCGGTTCCGGTGGGAGCGAAGCAGCCGGTCAGCGTTTAGTTCTCTGGTGTGGGAGTAGGGGTCCCTTCGGCTTCGCTCAGGGCAGGCTCTTCGACTCCGCAGGAGCTTCACTTCGTGACGCTCCTGCTCCGCTCAGGATGACAAGCTATTTGCTCTGCCGGTAGGCTTTGATCTCGTCCCGCACAGTCTTCAGATCGCCTTTGCCCCATAGATTTGCGGGCTCCACGTCGTCGTTAGTGTTGGCGTCCCATCCTTCCTCGGCGGCGAATTCATTGAATTGGTGAATCAGCAGAAAGATGGGATCGAGCTGTTTCGCATAGCTCATGAAGGCGTCGAAGGTGGCGTACCTGCCATCGCTTCCGGAACGAAGCGCGTCATCAGGACAATACGGCGGAGAGTTCGGATCGGGGCATCCCCAGCCGTTCTGCCCGGCAGTAGCGATGGAGGCGGTGAAATTTTCGACCCGCGACCCGACCTGGTTATAGGAGGGATAGTAGGGGCACAACGGCTCCGTGCAGGAAGTGTTGAGCCGGTCCACCCAACTCCAGAAGCCATAGGCAGGATTAATCTCCACCGGGCCGTCGGGCGCGCCTTGCGTTGCCCAAAGGTCGGGCTGACTGTCGAGATATCCGGCCATGAGCTTGAAAGTATATTTCTCTCCAATCTCAGGATGGCGCTGCAAGAACTGCTCGATTCGAAACCAGAGAGGATGGTCGGCAGGATTCGGATCTTGTGCCGCTCCCAAAAAAATAATCATTAACGGTTTGCCCTGATAAATCACCTCCAGGTCCGGGTTTTGAGCCATGAGCGCGCCAAAGTACTCCACTTCTTTTTCGAACGCGGTCTTTCCGTCTTTGTCCTTGGTCAGAACATTGCCGTTGATGCCGCCGAGGAGAGGAATCAGCTTGAGCCGGGTTCCAAGGGCTGACCATGCAGGATACAAATTGCCGGTGTTGTCGCGGATTTGCCGGTTGTAGGCGCGGAAAGATGGAGTGCAGTTCGGCAGGTACTTCTTCGCGAACCAGTCGCTGTTGAAAATGCAGCTCACGTTATTCGTCAAGTCGGCGATGACCGCGTCGATCCCCATGGATTCGAGCCAGGCGATGTGTTGCTGGATGACGGCCGGATCAGCGCTGTCATAGCCACCTCCGAGGGCTTGCATGTCGGCCGACTGAAGCAGCGGCATGGCCGCGCTGCCCTGGAAGGTGACGGCGCGCGGACCGAACCAGGCCTCGTACTCCATGACAGCGACGTGGCTCTTGCTGTCGACTACCAACGGGATGGACGCCGGAGACGAAGCGGCGGCGAGTGAACTGGCGAGGAGAACTGCGAGCGTCACCAAGACCCTATGAAGATGGGTGCGGTGCAGAGGAGCTGATATGACGCTTTGAGACATAATCTGACGAGAGGCCGCAGTCGAAGACGAATGGTAATAACCCGCATTCCCGAGAGAAGTTCCGGGTGGCTGGCCGGTTGCCCTTCCACGTTCCCTTGGACTATAGTAAGGCGCGCCTGGCTGCAGGCGGTAGCTCTTTCCCTATTTGTTTCATCAGCTTTTTTCATTAATCCCAGCCCATAAGGAGAACTGTCATGCCCGCACCCACACCTGAATTTGCTTCTGCCTATCGCGACCTGATGCTTGATGGCGTTTCCCGGGAGCTCGAAATTACCAAGAGAGTTTTAGCCGCCATCCCGGAGGGAAAAAGGGACTATCGGCCAGACCCAAACGCGCGCACAGCTTGGGAACTGGGCTGGCACCTTGCCAATACCGACGTCCAGTTTCTGGACGCAATTGCGGATCTTCAGTTCACCATGCCCGCTCCGGCGCGGACGGACAAACCGGAGACGGTCGCCGCGCTGGTGGATTGGTACGACCGGAATGTGAAGCGCGGAGTAGCGCGCGTCCGCACCCTCTCTGGGGAACAACTGCTGACACCGGTCAGTTTCCTCGGCGTCTTCAACTTCCCAGCGGTTTTCTATCTGGGATTCCTGAACAATCACAGCATTCACCATCGCGGCGAGCTGGCCACTTACCTGCGTCCGATGGGGTCGAAGGTGCCGGCAATCTACGGCGGAAGTTTCGACGAGCCGTTCAAGGCTGCGGCGTAAGGTCTTCAGTGGTCAATTCAGCCGCCCTTCGGGGCGGCTTTTTTCTCGCCTCTTATCCCTCCCCCACGTCCTAATGGTGCCGTTACTTCCGTCATCTCGTCCGCCGCGTCGCTTCGGTTCATCATAGCTACGGTACCTGGAGTCCTTCCTGAATGAATATCGACGACCTGCTGCGCATGGCTATGGAACGCCGTGCTTCCGACTTGCATTTGAAGGTCGGTAACTATCCTCACCTGCGCATTGATGGCGATCTGATACCGCTGACCGATCAGGCCCGCGTGTCGGCGGAAGACATGTTGAACATGGCTTTCAGCATGATGTCGGCGCGGCAAAAACAGAAGTTCAAAGAGACCACGGAAATCGATATGGCATACGGCGTCGCCGGCCTGGGACGCTTCCGTGTGAACGTGTTTCAGCAGCGCGGCAACGTGGGGTTGGTGCTTCGCGTAATTCCGACCAAGATTCGCGCCCTCGATGAACTGTTCTTGCCGAAAGTTGTGGAGCAGATCTGCGACATGCCGCGCGGCCTGGTGCTGGTGACCGGAGTGACGGGATCGGGCAAATCGACGACGCTCGCCGCCATGGTCGACCGCATCAATTCGACTCGCGCCGAACACATCATCACCATCGAAGATCCCATCGAATTTCTGCACCGCGACAAAAAGGGATACGTGAACCAGCGCGAGGTCGAAGTGGATACGCCATCATTCTCGGCGGCGCTGCGCGCTTCTCTGCGTCAGGATCCGGACGTGATTCTGGTCGGCGAAATGCGCGATCTGGAAACGATCGGGACAGCCCTGCACGCGGCTGAAACCGGTCACATGGTTTTCTCCACTCTCCACACTTTGGACGCGGTCGAAAGCATCAACCGAATCATCGCCATTTTCCCGCCGCCGGAGCAGAAGCAGATCCGGCTGCAGTTAGCGGCAGTGTTGCGCGCCATCGTCAGCCAGCGCCTGGTGCGCCGGTCGGACGCCGAAGGACGAGTGCCCGCGGTCGAAGTCTGTGTGACCACCGCGTACATCCGCGAATGCATTCTGGTGCCGGAAAAGACGCGTGCCATTCGTGACGCGATTTCTGCCGGCACGTCGCAGTACGGCATGCAGACCTTCGATCAGTCGCTCTGGGATTTGTTCCAGGCCGGCCTGGTGAATTACGACACGGCTCTGGAGAGCGCCTCGAATGCGGATGAGTTCAAGCTCCGCATGCAGGGTATTGCCTCCACGGCGGATATTTCGCGGCAGTCGATGCAGTCGGCGGGCTTTGGAAAATAAGAAGTCGCTGGCGCTGAGGGGCTGCTGAGAAAAAGATTAGGTTTGTCCTGTTGAACGTTGTTGCTTCTGAAGTGTGTTTCTCCTTAGAACTTGGGCGCGCTTCGGCGCGCTCTTTTTTGTGCGTGGTTTTGTGCGCGGTCCGACGCCCTACAGCGGCTTCGACATCTGGACGAGATGGACGGGAATCTTCGCGACCTGATCGGCCGGGAAGGGCAAGACTCCGCTCTCGATGTAGCCAAAGCGCTGGTAGTAGGCGGGCAATTCGCGGCGCACATTCACGAAGGTGAGGTCCATGAAGCGGCATCCGGCGGAGCGGCAGTGCTGCTCGGCGGCGGCGATCAGATGCGTGCCCAGTCCCGAGCGCTGGCGCTGTGGGTGGACGGCCAGTAACCCGAAGTAACCTCGTTCGCCACGGATCTCGGTATAAACGCAACCCGCCAAGACTCCATCTTCGAACAGTATGAGGAAGCTTCCTTTTCTAAAAAGCGCCTCAACCTTCTCAGGATCCGTCCGGTCGGCATCAATGAAGAAGCGCTCGGAGCGGAAGGCATCGTTGACCAGGCGCGCGATGGCGGGCGCGTCGGCGGGTTGGGCGGTGCGCATCTGCGGAGGGTTGGGCAACGGACGGATTCTACTTCAGGAGTGGGGGCGGTGGGATGGGCGCCGGCTCGAGGCGGCTGTCCCTACGCAGCTCAGTTAGGCTTGCGGAACTTACTGTCGGCCAGATAGCGGAGCATGATGGAATCGGTGGCGCTTTGAAACTGCTGCTCCACCTCCGGGACTTGCGGCTGAGCGTTCTGGCGGAGGGTCTGGCGGAATTTCTCACCCATCTCGGAATCGCTGGTGACCACCTGCACGTAGAACCAGAGGAAGTGGCGCATCTGATCGAGAGTGGATTTGAGCACCTGAATGGATTCCATCTCCGGGGGAGTAGCTAAGGCCTCCATGAGCTCAGGGTCGGTCGGGGCCTGCATAGCGGCACAGTTGAGTTCGCGCTGGATCACGCGCATGTCATCGGTCACGCGCAAAATGCGGAGATGAATCTCTTCCATGCTCTCGCGGTTCTCGCTATCCATGAGGTCCTTTCCGTCTGACCAGTCTCTTCCAAGCGATACGTCAGTATCAAGATCGCATCCGGAAGCAGGAGCGCAAAGATTCCTCGTGTGCATGGGCTTCGGTAATTGAAGTTACTATAGGTCTCGAGACGCTCGAAAAGCTGCGCCGGGCCTGCGGTTTCACGCCCTCTTGAGAGTTACTTCGCGGCCCAGCCGCAACTCGGCGGCGCGGATGTCGGGAACACCGACGACACGTGTACCTTGGGCAGGCGATTCCACGGCCTCAACCAGCGCCAGGATCAGTTGGTCAATAGTAACCAGGCCGAGGCGCAGGGCAGCGGAGCGCGTGAAGGGGAGCCATTCGCAGAGCTTGTAAAAAGGCAGCAGCGCGTAGGGCCAGCGGTGTCCCGGTCCCAGAACGTACCAGGGACGGAGAATGGTGGCATGTAGGTGCCTGGCCTGGATCATCTCTTCGCATTCCACGCGGACGGCAATGTAGTCCTTCATCATCCCCATTGGCGCGGGGTGCGCGACGCTGACATAAATGAAATGCTGCATACCGAGTTCGGCGCAAGCATCGATGGCCCCGCGCGCAGAGACCAGGTCAATGGCGCGAAAATCGGCGGCTTTCGCGGGCGACGGGCGGGCGACGCCGACTAAGTGGATGAAGGTATCCGCGGGACGAATCAGTTGGCGGTAAGTGTTGGCGTCAAGCGCATTGCCGGAAACGACTTCACATTCGGCAGGCAGCTTGGCTTTCGAGCCGGGGCGGACGAGCGCGCGAACCCGATGTCCACGCTCGAGCAGAACCGGAATAATGCCGGCGCCAATGTAGCCCGTTCCTCCGGTGATGAAGACGCGCCGGGAGTCGGACGGCTTCGGCATGGCTTTGATTCTCAGCAAGAGCCGGATATCGGAGATGGATGCTGCCACGGCGGAATACGCTCCCAGCGGGCGGTTTCGAGCTCTTGCTGCCCCGTGAAGAAGTTTAATCCAAGCGAGGGCCGAGTGTGGTACAAACGTTTTTCGCGATGACATCAACGCAAAATGGCGCGGGGCAGCCTGGCCTGGCGCAAACCAGTTTGGTGCAAACGAATTTGGTGCGGGCAATTGGCCGTTGGAGCCTGGCCGCGCTGGCCGTGAATTCGATCATCGGCAGCGGCATCTTCGGATTGCCGGGGACGGTGGCTGGTCTGCTGGGCAGACGCAGCGTGGCGGCGGTGCTGATCGCGGGGGCGGCGATGGCCGTGATCATGGCCTGCTTTGCCGAGGTGGCATCACAATTCTCTGAGGCGGGCGGACCTTACCTTTATGCGCGCACGGCGTTCGGGCGGCTGATGGGAATTCTGGTCGGCTGGATGCTGTATCTGGCACAGACGGCGGCTCCGGCGGCGAATGCCAATTTGTTTGTCATTTATCTGGCGGAATTCTGGCCGGCGGCGAAGGCACCATGGCCGCGGTTTGTGATCCTCACATTGCTAGTGGGAGTGTTGGCCCTCATCAACGCGCGGGGCGCGCGGCAGGGCACGGCGGTCAGCAACGTGTTTACGGTGGCGAAAATTCTGCCCTTGCTGATGGTAGTGTTGGCGGGGGCTGCGCTCACGCTCCTCCATCCGGCACCGTGGGGTGCGGCGGCGGCGATGCCGGCCACCGCGTGGATGAAGGCGTTGGTCCTGCTGGTCTTCGCCTATGGCGGATTTGAAACCGCGCTCGCTCCGATGGGCGAAGCCAAGAATCCGGCGCGGGACGCGGGTTTCGCTTTGCTGGTGGCCCTGATCGCCTGCACCGCGATTTACGCGCTGGTGCAATGGGTGGTGGTGGGAGTGCTGGGACCCGGCGCGCATACGGATCGTCCGCTGGCCGACGTAGCGCGCGTAACCATGGGTAATCGCGGGGCGGGGCTGGTGGCGATCGGTGCGATGGTTTCAGTTTACGGCTATCTGAGCGCCAAGCTGCTGGGCATGCCGCGGGTGACGTTCGCCCTCGCCAAAGGTGGAGATCTGCCGCAGATATTTGCCGCGGTGAGCCGCAGATTTCACACGCCCTGGTTCTCGATTCTGTTTTATTCGGCGGCGGTGTGGGGCTTGGCGATCATGGGAAACTTTGCCTGGAATGTGACGCTGTCGGTGGTAGCGCGGCTGTTTTACTACGGCGTGGTGTGCGCGTCGCTGATTGCCTTGCGGCGAAAGCAGAAGCAGGCTGCCTCCCCTGCCTCAGGTTTTCGGCTGCCGGGCGGGACCGTGCTGGCGGCGCTAGGGGTCGCGATCGCAGTGGCGCTGGGCGCCGCGGCGCAGATATCGAAGCAGGTGGACTGGAGTAAGTCGCTGATCCTGGCTGCGACACTGGGCGCGGCTTTGCTGAACTGGCTGTGGGCGCGGAGGTCGCGAGTCACCGAGTAAAACGCGTGTCGCGAGCGCCTCGGCCTCGCGTGCCGATGAAACGTATTGGTGGAGGGTTCTTGAAGTTGCGACTCGTTGTTCTCTTTCTTCTTACGTCGGTTTCATGCTTGGCGCAGCGCGACGCGGTTCTCAAGCAGATTGATCTGCCGCATCCCTATTACTTTCGCGAAATGTATTTACCGCAGTTGACGACGGGGCCGAGCGCGGCAGCGTGGTCGCCGGATTCTCGCAGCCTGGTGTATTCGATGGCGGGCTCGCTGTGGCGGCAGGAACTTCGCAGCGCGAAGGCGGAGCAGCTTACGGCCGGACCGGGCTATGACTATCAGCCGGACTGGTCGTCCGACGGCCGATGGCTGGTGTTTGCACGCTACGATCACGATGTGGTCGAGTTGTGGTCGCTGGATTTGCGGGATGGGAGCACGAAGAAGATGACGTCCGGCGGCGCGGTGAATGTGGAGCCGCGATTTTCTCCCGATGGGAAGCGAGTGGCCTTTGTATCGACTTCGTATAAGGGACACTTTCATATCTTCACAGGCCGCTTCGATGACGGGTTACTCAGCGACGTACAGCAACTCACCCATGAGAACATCAGTTCGCTGCCGCGTTATTACTACAGCCAGGTAGACCACGAGATCAGTCCAGTGTGGACGCGGGATGGCTCAGAAATTCTCTTCGTCTCGAATCGGGGACACATTCACGGCACGGGAGGATTCTGGAAGATCAAGGCGGAGCCGGGGGCCGAGGCGCACGAGATTCATTATGAGGAGACGAACTGGAAAGCTCGTCCCGACTTTTCGCCGGATGGCAAACGCATGGTGTATGCGTCGTACCTCGGGCAAGCGTGGCATCAACTGTGGCTGATGCCGGCGGCAGGGGGAGATGCGTTCCCGATTTCGTATGGCGCTTATGACAACGTGAATCCGCGGTGGTCGCAGGATGGCTCGAAGATCGCGTTCGTCTCCAACCGCGGCGGAAACACTTCGCTGTGGGTGCAAACGATTCCCGGTGGAGAGCAAACGGAGGTCGTCGCGCGTGAACGGAAATATCTGAAGCCGATGGGCCGAATTTCGTTACACGTGCTGGACGGTGCTGGGAAGCCAGTAGCGGCACGGGTATTCGTAACCGGCGCCGACGGACTCGGCTACGCGCCCGATGATGCATGGATGTATGCCGATGATAGCTTCGATCGTTCGGAGCGCCCGTTTGAAGCGCACTATTTCGATACTGCAGGCGTGTCGGAGATTGCGGTCCCTGCTGGCAACGTCGAAGTGGATGTCATGCGCGGATTCGAGAATCATTTTGAGCAACGTAAGGTGGAGGTGAAAGCCGATGCCACCTCATCCCTCACGGTCCGGATGATGCCGTTGTCTGTTGCCGCAGATGAAACTTCGACTTGGGTCAGCGGCGATGTTCATGTGCATATGAACTACGCCGGAACTTACCGCAATACTCCCGCACATCTGGTGGAGCAGGCAGCGGCTGAGAACTTGGCGATCGTGGAAGATCTGGTGGTGAACAAAGAACAGCGCATTCCCGACATCGCGTATTTCTCGCCAGGACTCGATGCGGCGTCGACCGCCGATCATCTGTTGCTGCACGGTCAGGAATTTCACACGAGTTATTGGGGACATCTGGGATTGTTGAACTTGACGCGCAATTTCATTCTTCCCGGATATGCGGCTTACCCTAATACCGCGGCGGCCAGCCTCTATCCCGCGAATGCGAACGTTGCCGACATGGCGCATGAACAGGGTGCTCTGGTGGGATATGTGCATCCCTTTGAGAGCGTGCCTGACCCGGCGAAAGACGCTTCACTGACTGCCGAGTTACCCGCGGATGTGGCTTTGGGGAAGGTGGATTATATCGAGGTAGTTGGTTTTGCCGATCATAAGTCGACGGCTGAGGTTTGGTACAAGCTGCTGAATTGCGGCTTCCGGCTGCCTACGGCGGCAGGCACGGACTTCATGGGCAACTACGCCTCGCTGCGCGGACCGGTGGGATTGAATCGCGTGTATGTCGATTTACCACGGGGGGCTTTGAAGATCGAGCCGTGGCTGGCGGCGATCAAGGCGGGGCGGACTTTTGCGACGAACGGGCCGTTGCTGCGGTTTTCGCTGGGAGAGCAGCCGATTGGCGGAGAACTGCGTCTGGATAAGAAACAAGAGGTGCGCTTTTCAGCCGAAATGCATTCCATCGTTCCGCTGGATCATTTGCAGATTATCTGTAACGGCAAGGTGGCGCGCGAGCTGGCAATGAACGGCGAACGCAACGCAGCGCACGTTGACGGCACGATCCCGCTTGAAACGAGTGGATGGTGCGTTCTGCGCGCTTTCAGCGACAAGGCGGAGTATCCGATTCTTGATTTGTATCCTTACGCGACGACCAGTCCGGTGTATGTGAGTGTGGCGGGAGCGCCGGTGCGGAACGCGGCCGACGCGGCCTACTTTGTGGCGTGGGTTGACCGGCTGATTGCGGCGGCGCAGAGTAATACTTCGTGGAATACTGACGCCGAGAAACAGTCGGTGCTCTCGCTGCTGCAGGCAGCGAAAGAGAAGTACGCTGAGTCTGGAGAAGTAGGCGGTATCGGTGCAGATGCAGACATAAGATGCCGCCCTTCGCCGTCACACAGTCGTCCCAGGTTTTCGAGAGCGGAGGCAAAACCATCCGCCTCGACGCCTATTTGCCGGAGACAGCCGATGGCCCGGTTCCCGCAGTCATCGCGCTCCACGGCGCTGGCGGCGGCGTTTCCGGCATGGAACGTTATGCGAGCATACTCGCAGGCCACGGATTTGCCGTCTATCTGCTGCGTTATTTTGATCGCACTGGTATTGAGTCCGCCGACAAACCAACGATCATGCGCAACTTTCCCTTGTGGATGAAGACCCTCTGGGATGCAATCAGTTTTGTCGAGAAGCAGCCGCAGGTGGATGGCAAGCGCATCGCACTACTCGGTTTTTCGCTCGGAGCCTATCTCTCGCTTGCCAACTCCGCGATTGACCATCGCGTGAAAGCCGTGGTCGAGTTCTTTCGGAGGCATGCCCAAGGAAATGAACTTCTTCATGCGGCGCCTTTGCCCGGTGCTCATCCTGCACGGCGAGGCCGACGCGACTGTTCCGGTCGAAGAAGCCTACCACTTGCAAAAGTTGCTGGAAAAAAAGGGAATTCCTTACGAAATCAAAATCTATCCCGGCGCAGGCCACGGCTTCGAAGACCAAACCATCTGGAGCGACGCAGGTCTGCGGAGTCTGCAATTTCTACAAAAGTATCTAACCGATCTCAAACCATAACCAGCTCACACGCCGGCGCACTCAAACCCGCGAAAGCCGAAACGGGGCGCTGAGCAAGCGCGCCGGGAGCATCACCGCGGCCCAGACCACGGCCAGCGCCCCATTGACAGCGATTCCGACCAACCGAAATGGCAGCAAAAACAGCCACACGATGGGATAGAGGATCAGCGCCAGCAGTGCCACCGGCCAGCACACGACGAAGAGAAAGCACCACAGCAGAAAGGCGATCATGGGAGACACTCCTCCTCAATATGGTACGCATGCAAACGAAAAAAGTTCCAACGAACCCTGAGGCACCCGCTCCTACATCGTTTTCACTTCAGAGCCAACCAGCAACTTCGCCTCGGTCGCTTTCTGAACATCCTCTACCGTCAGGCCGGGGGCAATTTCTTCCAGCAACAAACCCTCCGGCGTAACTCGGATGTAAGCCATTTCGGTAACGATGGTGTCGACAACTTTCACGCCGGTTAGGGGCAGAGTGCATTTCTTCAGAATTTTCGGCTGCCCATCTTTGGTCGCGTGTTCCATGGCGACGATCACGCGTCGCGCTCCGGCAACCAGATCCATGGCGCCGCCCATGCCTTTGACCATTTTGCCGGGGATCATCCAGTTGGCAAGATTGCCGCGTTCGTCCACTTCCATTGCCCCGAGCACGCTGAGATCAACGTGGCCGCCGCGAATCATGGCGAAAGAATCGGCGCTTGAAAAGTACGCGGTGCCCGCCATCTCGCTGACCGTTTCCTTTCCCGCGTTGATCAGGTCCGCGTCTTCGCAGCCTTCGACCGGATACGGCCCGATGCCTAGCATCCCGTTCTCAGATTGAAGAATCACGTCCATGCCCGGCGGAACATAATTGGCAATCAGCGTTGGCAATCCGATGCCGAGGTTGACGTAGAATCCGTCGCGCAATTCGCGAGCGATGCGCTTGACGATGCGTTCGCGTTTGTCGAGGTCTTTCGGTGGCTTGAGTAAAGTTGACATTTTTCCTTCGATTCGAAAAAAAGGTTGTTAGTCGCTGGTCGTTGGTCGTTCCCAAACCCAACCGTCTATGTGATCCGCGAGCGACTAGCGACCATCGACCAACGACTTATTCGTCGACTATTTCCCTCCCGCTTTCGTCACGGTCCTTTTCTCGATTCGCCTTTCAAAGCGTTCGCCCTTGAAAATTCTTTTTACGAACACGCTCGGCGTATGCACCATGTCGGGATCGAGCTCTCCGGGCTCGACGAGGTGTTCGACCTCGGCAATCGTGATCTTGGCCGCGGTCGCCATCATCGGATTAAAATTGCGCGCGGTTTTACGATAGACGAGGTTGCCCCACTTGTCGCCTTTCCACGCCTTAACGAAGGCGAAGTCGGCCTTCAGCGCGCGCTCCATGATGTAGGTGCGACCATCGAACTCGCGCGCTTCCTTGCCCTCGGCGACCACCGTCCCCACGCCAGTGGGCGTGAAAAACGCCGGAATGCCGGCGCCCCCGGCGCGAATTCGCTCAGAAAAAGTACCCTGCGGAACCAGGTCGAGTTGCACCCTCCCGTTCAGCACCATTTGTTCGAGCAATTTATTTTCGCCGACGTAGGTTCCGATATGCCGCAGGATCTGGCCGTTAGCGAGGAGAATTCCGACGCCGAAGCCATCGACGCCGGCGTTGTTGCTGATGGTGGTGAGGTTCTTGACGCCCTTGTGGGCGAGCGCGCGGATCAGGTTCTCCGGCATCCCGCAGAGGCCGAATCCGCCGACCATGATGGTGGCGCCGTCGAACACGTCCTGGATCGCCTCTTCAGCGCTGGCGACGACTTTGTGCATAGCAAAAGAATTCTATCGGAAATTCGCGGCGCAGGAGAGAGTCGAACCAAAATCCACCGCAGAGTCACAGAGACACAGAGGAATTCATTTCTTTTTTTTCTCCGTGCCTCCGTGACTCCGTGGTGGGTTCTTTCTCAACGCGTGCGCGCGCTCGAATTCCTCCGCCAGTTGCTTCGAGTCCAGATTCTCGCGGATGTGGGCGAGCCGCTGTTCCAGCTTGTGCAGCGCATCGCCGATATTTGTCCTGTTGGTGATGGCAATGTCGCGCCACATCGAATACGGACTGCCGGAGATGCGCGTCATCTCGCGCAGAGCGCGTCCGCCGATGTCGAGCACGGGCGCGTCGGGGCCGAATTCGTCTACCAGCGCGGCGGCCAGAGCGGTGGAGATCAGCTGCGGCAGATGGCTGATCCAGGCGCAGAAACGATCGTGATCGGCGGGATCGACGACCGCGATTTTGGCGCCCATCTTTTCCGCGCAGTGGATAAATTCTCCGCAAAGTCCGGCGTGAACGTTCTGGCCGGGAAGCGGCGTGAAAAGCCACGCAGCGCCTTCGAAAAGATCGGCATCGGCAAATTCCACGCCGGCATTTTCCTTGCCCGCCATGGGATGCCCGGCAAGAAATCTCTGCGAGGCGCTGCGCCCAAATGATTTCGCGGCGCGGCGAACAATTTCTGCCTTCGTGCTGCCGACATCAGTGACCAGCGTCTTCGCGAGCGTAGCAGGGCCTAGCCGGCCCACCAGATCGAGAATAGAAATCACCGGCGTGGCCAGCACCACCAGGTCGCTGCCACGCACGGCATCGGCGGGATTGGTGCTTCCGGCTTCGATGGCGCCGCAGTTCTGGGCGCGCTCCAGAACTGGAGCGCGATCGCATCCGATGATTCGCCCGGCGAGATGACGCTTCTTCAGAGCGAGGCCGAGCGAGCCGCCGATCAAGCCGGTTCCGATGATGGTGACTTGCTTGAAGGGCATTTGTAATTCTCAGTTCTACGCGATCTCGCGTCCGACCGCAGGCGCGATCATGCGGAGCTGGTCCATCAGCTTGGCAAACTGTTCGGGGTAGAGCGATTGCGCCCCGTCAGAGAGCGCTTTGTCGGGCTGGTGATGGACCTCAATAAGCATAGCGTCGGCTCCGGCCGCGGCCGATGCCAGCGCCATAGGAGCCACTTTGTCACGGCGTCCGGTGCCGTGCGAGGGGTCGGCGGTCATGGGCAAGTGCGAAAGTTTATGAATGATCGGAATCGCGGAAATGTCCATGGTGTTACGCGTGTAAGTTTCGAAGGTGCGAATGCCGCGTTCGCACAAAATAATTTCGTAGTTCCCGCCGGCCAACAGGTATTCCGCGGAGCACAGAAGTTCTTCAAAAGTAGCGGCGATGCCGCGCTTGAGCAGCACCGGTTTACGGACTTTGCCCAGTTCGCGCAGCAGATTAAAATTCTGCATATTGCGCGCGCCCACCTGGAAAATGTCGATATAGGGCAACATCAACTCGATCTGCGAAATCTCCATGACTTCGCTGATCACGAGAAGTTTGAAATGATCTCCCGCTTCGCGCAGCAATTTCAGCCCGTCGAGTCCGAGGCCTTGGAAGGAGTAAGGAGATGAGCGGGGCTTAAACGCTCCGCCGCGAAGAACGCGAGCTCCGGCTTTCGCAATCAGTCCAGCGACAGTGAATAGTTGCTCGTGGGATTCAACTGAACACGGTCCTGCCATGACGACGATCTTCTTGCCGCCGATTTCGATTCCATTGGCAAACTTAACCACGGTCCCTTCGGGACGGAAGCTGCGCCCAGCCAGCTTGTAAGGCGAGGTGATGCGGTGAACTTCCTGCACTCCGGCCATCACTTCGACGATGCCGGTATCGAAATCACGGGGAACGCCAACGCCGCCGAGCACGGTCTGGCGCGCTCCGGTGGAACGGTGGACTTCAAATCCGAAATGAACCAGCTGATCGATCACCTTCTGGATCTGATCTTCAGTGGCCGAATCTTGCATTGCAACGATCATGAGTTCGCTCGTCTTGCCCGAGCCGAATTACGCGAACCGCAGCGGTAATGACTGTAGCTCAGCGTTTGCGGCGTTCCTGGGCACGTCCTCGTATCTTGATTTCTGAATCGTCGTCGGCTGGGCGAGTTGCGAGCTCCGAGTCGGGAACGATTTCGTGCTTCTGGATGCTGCGCATCACGTCCATAATGCGCTCGTAAATTTGCGCAAGATCGCGTTCGCTCAATGGACCGGTGTTGCTCTGCTGCACATTGGCGATTACCGCGCGCTCGCGGTCGGGCTCGTAAACCGGCAGGCTGGTGTTGCGTTTCAATCGTCCAATTTCAACCGCCGCGGCAGCGCGTTCGTTGAGCAGCGCCGCCAGCTTGCGGTCCAGTTCGTCGATTTTCTTGCGCAAATCGAGGATGTCCATAGAATTGCGAGCGGCGAGCTAGGAGCCGCGAGCCACGAGCGATCCTACAAATTCTGCCACAGTCGCGGCTTCCCGTCCCGGATTTTGTTCAATCACCTTGACGATGGCGCTTCCAACGACTGCGCCCTCGGCAAATTTTCCGACAGCGGCGAATTGCTCCGGGGTCGAGATTCCGAACCCGACGGCGACGGGAAGCTTGCCGAATCGGCGAATGCGCTTGACCAGAGTCTTGGCGTCTCCGGTCATTTGCTGGCGCGCGCCGGTGACTCCGGTGCGCGAGATGGCGTAAATAAAACCAGTCGAGACTTGCGAGATCAGCTTCAGGCGCTGGTCGGTGCTGGTGGGCGCGGCGAGAAAAATAGTTGCGAGATCATTCTTGCGAGCCTCGCGCAGATACTCGGCCGATTCCTCGACCGGCAGATCGGTGATCAGGGTTCCGTCAATGCCGGCGAGACGTGCTACCTGGCAGAACTTTGACAGGCCCATGCGCAAGATGGGATTGAAGTAGGAAAAAATCACCAGGCCGACGGATTGCGAATGCTCGCGAATTTCGGCGGCCAGTGTGAGCACGTGCGACAGCGAGGTTCCATGCTTGAGCGCCCGTTCGCTGGCACGCTGGATGACGGGGCCATCGGCCAGCGGATCGCTGAAGGGGACTCCGAGTTCGATTACGCTTGCACCCGCTTCAATGGCGGCCAGGATGACCTCGCGCGTGGTGGCGAGATCGGGGTCGCCGCAGGTTACGTAGGCGATCAGGGCGGGCTTGTTTTCGAAGTGGAAGGGCATGAAAGGCCAATAGCAATATCTCACATAAATGCGGGAACAACATGCCAGGGCTGCAATCTACCGGGGCCGATCCGCGTCCTCCGTTCGTTACGCTTGACGTAACGGGTAATTTATTGTAATATCACCATGTGTGATTCTTAACTATCGGGACAAGCGGACCCGGGACTTCGCGGCCGGGAAGCGGGTCAAGGCGTTTTCGGGATTCGAGCGAGCCGCGAGGTTGAAGCTAGACCGTATGGAAGCTGCTACCTCGATTCGGGATCTTGCGGCACTCCCCGGCAACCGGTTGGAGGCCCTCGCGGGGAATCGCAAGGGCGAGTTCAGCATTCGGATCAACAATCAATGGCGAGTCTGCTTTGAATGGGCGGGCGGAGCCGTTGGGCCGTCGAACGTAGAAATTGTCGATTATCACTGATTATCAATGAGGAGCATCGTTATGGCATTGACCGCTATCCATCCCGGCGAACACCTGGCCGAAGAGCTCGAAACGCTTAATATGAGCGCGGCTGAGTTGGCGCGCCAGATCAAGGTTCCGACCAATCGGGTCACGCAAATCTTGAACGGAACCCGTGCCATTACCGGCGACACAGCCTTGCGTCTCGCTCATTTTTTTGGCACGAGCGCGGAATTTTGGCTGAATCTCCAAAGCCTCTACGAGTTGAGGCTTGCTCACAAGAAGGCAGGAAAATCCATCCGCGCACTTCCCAGGCTCGAACGACGCGACCTCGTTCGCGCATAATGAACGTGGCGACAACCTGGATGCCGGAGTCAGTTCTTCGGTGTTTCCGCTGGAGGCGTCCCTTCAAGCGGGTAAGGACTTAATGGACAGGCCGATTATGAAAAGCGGCCTTAATGCATGGAGATAGGCTATCTGCCATGACCTCTAAGAGGACTTCGGAATCGACTCCAATCTGCTGGAGTAGCAGTGTCGTGGAAGAGATGGTCAATGCATCTGCCAGTCCCGAAATCTCCGAATGGAAAGATTCGTAATCCACATTTTAACGCGGACCGCCGATTTGAAATGTCATTTCGCCAGTCCGCACAGGTTTTTGCGAATTTTTCGATCTCGCCTTCGCCGAAGTCAAAGGTGAGTTGCGAAAGCCTTCCAAATGCGGCCTTAAGTGATAGTTCGTGAGCGTGGGCAAGTTTCTTGCGGTAGCCACTTATACGTGTTGTCCTTCGGGAGCAAACTGTGGATATCCTCCACACGCTTTCGTTCAGCGATGACACGGTCGGATGTCTCTGACTCGCCGAGCCACTTCCGATGCAAAGTCTCAACACTCCAGACCAGATTAACGAAGCGATGTTCCGAATACTGGTGCGGGTTCCGCAGTGCCGAAACGTATAGGTAATAGCCGGCCCCGAATGATTCGCTCCCCGCAAGCCAATTCTTGAATAGGTATCCGAACACCGCCCTGACACGTAGGAAAGTAATCCATATGAAAACTGATTAACACGCCGGGGAGATGTAGCACGGTAGAAATGTATCGTGTTCCAATGTCGAATTCGTCCCTTGTTGTAAAGATGGGCCACGGCAGCCGGTGATATGTACCAATCAGGACCGCTCAGAACTCTTCGAGCTTCGTATAAACGTAACGTAGGCTAGAAGCATCGCTCGGAGATTCTGGTCTGAAGACTAGATAATAGTGCTGCCGAAACTCGGCACTCACTCTCGGTAGGTCTGACAGGAACGGGAGCGCCCCGTTGTTATTGACTCGATTAAGATACTTCCGCCCTGAACCGGGTATTCGATTTTCGGTTCCGTGTACGTAACACGTACGTTAACCCTATCTCCTTCGGAATACTCCTGATCCATGACGATGGTCTCCAACTTAAGCCTTCCTCAAAGCCGTCCAACGCTATCAGAGCTCAATGAACCCTTCAGGATAGACCTAGTAGGAACGCGGAGTTCTGGCTTTGCCAGTTGCGCACGAATGCTGCCGTTGGAGCGATTGGTCAGCGAACGATGGTCCGTGGCTCCACAGCCAATAATATGTCTCTTCGCTATCATCGCGGGACTCGTGACCTGAGATTCGCCTCGATTCCTTTAAACTTCGGATCGATTTCCTGATATCGACTTCAACATAGTGTGCCATCGGTTTCAGTTGATTTGGCCATCGACATTCTAGTCAAAATTCCTGCAATGACCTCTTTGACCGCATGGGATAACTGGGTCTGTCGTCCCATATGAGCCAACGCTTGCAGTGATATGGTCACTGTCTTGATCAACTCAGTTTCAGATTTTCCCGCATAATCCCGACGTCCTTATCCCCACGCCCCGAAATATTCACAATCACGACTCCCGACTTTTTCATTTTCGGAGCCCGCTTGATGACTTCAGCCACGGCGTGCGCGGATTCGAGCGCCGGAATAATGCCTTCGGTGCGAGCTAGTACCACAGTCGCCTCAAGCGCTTCAGCATCGGAAGCCGGAACGTATTGCGCCCGTCCCGAGTCCTTTAGCATGGCGTGCTCAGGCCCAATCGACGGATAGTCCAGCCCAGCCGATACCGAGTGCGTGGTCGCGATCTGGCCGGCTTTATCCTGGAGCACGTAGGAGTAAGTCCCCTGCAAAACGCCCGGCGAGCCGCCACGAAAGCGCGCTGCGTGCTCACCCAGCGCCGATCCGCGTCCCCCGGCCTCGACTCCTATGAGCTGAACTTTCTTGTCTTTGATGAAGTCGTAGAAGATGCCAATAGAGTTCGATCCTCCGCCCACGCAGGCGATGATGGCGTTGGGAAGTTTGCCCTCGGCTTTGCGGATCTGGGCGCGGGCTTCGCGTCCAATGACGCGATGGAAGTCGCGCACCATGGTCGGATAAGGATGTGCTCCAAGGACGCTGCCGAGCAGGTAATGTGTCGTGCGGACGTTGGTGACCCAGTCGCGCATGGCTTCGTTAATAGCGTCTTTCAGCGTGCGCGAACCAGAATCGACGCCGCGAACTTCGGCTCCGAGCAGCCTCATGCGGAAGACGTTGAGTTCCTGGCGGCGCATGTCTTCGGTGCCCATGTAGACCACGCATTCGAAGCCCAGCAGCGCGCAAACGGTGGCGGTGGCGACGCCGTGCTGACCGGCGCCGGTTTCCGCGATTACGCGATGCTTGCCCATGCGTTCGACGAGCAATCCCTGGCCGAGGCAGTTGTTGATCTTGTGCGCGCCGGTGTGGAGAAGATCTTCGCGCTTAAGATAAATTTTCGCGCCTCCAAGTTCTGCGGTGAGGCGGCGGGCGAAGAAGAGCGGCGTCGGACGTCCGGCGAAGGTCTTCAGGAGCAAGTCGAGACGTTGCTGAAATTTTGGATCGCGTTTGGCTTTTTCATACGCGCGCTCCAGTTCGTCGAGCGCCGCCATCAGCGTTTCCGGAACATAGCGTCCGCCATAAATGCCGAAACGCCCGGCGGTGGCGGATTTTGGAAGAGGTTTCTTGCTCCGGATGTTTTTTATTGCGCTTGCGGTCGCCATCGTCAACTTGCCTCTTCCATAGCCCGCACGGCCTCGACAAACGCGCGGACTTTTCGATGATCTTTTTTCCCCGGCTCGCGTTCGACTCCGGTGGAAACGTCCACGCCCCAGGGATGGAGGAGGTGGATCGCCTCCTGCACATTGCCGGGACACAAGCCGCCGGCGACGATCAGC
Organism: uncultured Acidobacteriaceae bacterium; assembly: GCA_963755765.1. GTDB lineage: Bacteria > Acidobacteriota > Terriglobia > Terriglobales > Acidobacteriaceae > Acidiflorens. The sequence goes on along the minus strand of CAVWKZ010000010.1, from coordinate 414,179 downwards.
TTGCTGATGCTGTTGATGATTCCGGCCCAGGGCTGGACGCGCTCCCAGTCAAAAGCCTCGCCGGTGCCGCCACGCTTTTCCGCGCTGGACGAATCGATCAGGACGCCCGAGATAATGCCGGGGCGGAAGCCGTGAGTTTCAAGAAAAAGGTCGCCATTTTTGGCAACGTGAATCTTGTGCACGCGTTTGCCCTTGTAAGCCTCGTCGGGCTCGACCAGTCCGACGGCGACCGGATCCCATCGGACATTTTGTTCGGCGGGCGCATCGAAAATCTTTGCAGAACAGCTGCGGAAAATCTTGGGGCGCGAAGTCCCGTTGGTCAGGGCTTGAAAGAGCGCGCGGCTGAACTCCGTGCTCTCCTCGCCGTGCAGTTGCACCGCCGTAAGGCCCAGCTGTTTGGCGGCATCACGCACCTGGTCCAAGGTCTGGTTGACGAAGACGCCGACTCTTTCGATTTTTTGTGGCAGCTTGGAGATGATCGAGCGCGCGGCTTCCAGGGTGACGTGGCGCGTGCTCCGCGGATAAAAGACGAAGCCCAGCGCGTTCGCACCTGCATCGGTGGCGGCGAGCGCGTCGTCTAGGTTCGTGATCCCGCAGATTTTGATCCAAGTCATAAGAGCAGCTGTCAGCTCTCAGTCGTCAGCTTTCAGTAAATTCAAACTAACTGTTCACCGCAACTTCTGCTTCTTTCAGCAATTTGGCCAGCGCCGCTCCTGGGCGCTCTGCTTTCATCAACGACTCTCCGATCAGGAACGCTTCGTAGCCAGCGGAGCGCAGGCGTGCTACATCGGCGCCGCTTTGAATGCCGCTTTCGGCCACACGGACGCATTCCTGCGGTATTTTTTCGGCTAGCCGGAATGCGGTTTCCAGATTGACCTCGAAGGTGCGCAGATTGCGGCTGTTGATACCGATCAGGTCGCAGCCAGAATCGAGCGCGCGTTGCAGTTCCACTTCGTCGTGCGCTTCGCACAGAACGTCGAGCCCGTTGGATCGCGCTGCCCCGGCCAGTGACACCAGTTCTTTCTGATCGAGGGCGGCGACGATCAGCAGGATGGCGTCGGCGCGGTTGGCTCGGGCTTCGACGATCTGAAATTCATCGACGATGAAATCCTTGCGCAGGCAGGGAAGGGAACAGCTCGACGAGGCCTGGCGCAGATATTCGAGCGAGCCCTGAAAAAACGGTTCGTCGGTCAGCACCGAAAGTGCGGCGGCGCCTGCCTGATCGAGTTCACGCGCGAGTTCGGATGGTTGGAAATCGGCGCGTATCAGGCCTTTCGACGGCGAGGCTTTTTTCAGTTCGGCAATAACGGCGATTGCGGCCCCGTCTTGTGCGATTCGGCGCAGTTGCTTCCGAAATCCGCGCGGTATATGCGCCGCGGCGGCACGTTCCAGTTCACGCAGTCCGGAAGCTTGCCCGTTCGCAGAGATGCGCTGAGACAGGCGCTGGCGCGTGGCGGCGACGATCGAGTCGAGCGAGGCGGGCATAATGGCTGTTTAATTATACGGAAGCAGCCCGATTCGGACGGGTCGGAGTGCGGGCGCCACCCGTCATTGACCCGACTTCCGGCAAGATGCTATAAACAAGTGCCTTGTGCGGAGGCGTGTAGCCCGATGGATTGGCTATATGCCGACGACGCAAATTTCCGACGCGGCCAAATCGGCACTCCTCTTTTTATTATGCCTGGCGGTGGAAGCGTGTTCGGAGCGTGTACGGAGTTCGGTCACACGTCGTGAACCCGGAATGAGATCTTCAGGAGGATTTTAATGCGCACTAACAACGCCAGTCTTGCGTCCGTGGGACGCTGGTTTGCGAAAATACGATTTGCGAAGACTTCCGCAACGCTCATCACTTTGTTGCTTTTGACCGCCGGCAGCGCTCTGGCGCAAGCCGCCGGGCAATCCGAAGAAGCAGGCGGCGAGGCGTCTTTGAAACTGCCCGACCTGTCTTCGGTTTCATTCCTCGGCGTGGACGGCCATAAGTTGCTGATGATCGGGCTGCTGTTCTGCGTCTTCGGTCTCGGCTTCGGCATGGCCATCTTCATGCGGCTGAAGAATCTGCCAGTGCACCGCTCCATGCGCGAAATCTCGGAGCTGATTTACGAAACCTGCAAGACCTACCTCGTCACGCAGGGCAAATTCCTGATGCTGTTGTGGGTCTTTATCGCGGTCATCATTGCGGTTTACTTCGGATGGCTGAAGCCGGTTCCGGGCAAATCCGTCGCGCTCACGCTTCCCATCATCCTGCTGTTCAGTCTGGTTGGGATCGCGGGTAGCTACGGGGTGGCGTGGTTCGGAATTCGCGTCAATACGTTCGCGAATTCGCGGACGGCCTTCGCTTCTCTCCCCGGCAAGCCCTATCCGGTTTATCAGATTCCGCTGGAAGCCGGAATGTCGATTGGCATGATGCTGATTTCGGTCGAACTGCTGATCATGCTCTTCATCCTGCTGTTTGTTCCGGGCGATTATGCCGGCCCGTGTTTTATCGGATTCGCCATTGGTGAGTCGCTGGGCGCGGCGGCGCTGCGCATCGCCGGTGGCATCTTCACCAAGATCGCCGACATCGGTTCTGATCTGATGAAGATCGTCTTCAAGATTAAAGAAGACGATGCCCGCAACCCCGGCGTGATTGCCGATTGCACCGGCGACAATGCGGGCGACTCGGTTGGACCGTCTGCCGATGGCTTCGAGACCTACGGCGTCACCGGCGTGGCCCTGATCACGTTCATTTTGCTCGGAGTGAAGGAACCTACGATCCAGGTGCAGTTGCTGGTCTGGATTTTCGTGATGCGCATCATGATGCTGGTGTCGAGCGCACTGGCATATTTCATCAACGGCGCCATCGCGAAAGCGAAGTACGGCAATGCCGACAAAATGAACTTCGAGCATCCCCTGACTTCGCTGGTCTGGCTGACTTCGATCGTTTCGATCATCGCTACCTACATTGTTTCGTACTACATCATCCCCAACCTGGGTGGTGATATGACGCAGTGGTGGAAGCTGGCGTCGATCATCTCCTGCGGAACGCTGGCGGGAGCGCTGATTCCTGAGCTGGTCAAGGTCTTCACCTCGGTCGAGTCGCGGCATGTAAACGAAGTGGTGACCTCGTCCAAAGAAGGCGGCGCATCGCTTGGAATTCTGTCGGGTCTGGTCGCCGGAAACTTTTCGGCGTATTGGCTGGGGCTGGCTTTGGTCGCTCTGATGTCGCTGGCCTACTTCTTCAGCGGAATGGGCTTGACCGCGGCGGCCACCATGATTGCCGCGCCGGTATTCGCTTTCGGCCTGGTCGCCTTCGGATTCCTCGGCATGGGGCCGGTGACGATTGCGGTTGATTCCTATGGACCGGTGACGGACAACGCGCAGTCGGTCTACGAGCTATCGATGATCGAGCAGGTGCCGAACGTCAAGGCCGAGATCAAACGGGACTTCAATATTGACGTGAATTTTGAACGCTCGAAAGATTTGCTGGAAGAAAACGACGGTGCCGGCAATACCTTCAAGGCGACAGCCAAGCCGGTGCTGATCGGCACCGCCGTAGTCGGAGCCACGACCATGATTTTCTCCATCATCATGGCGCTGACCAACGGACTCACGACGAATGTGGAGAAGCTTTCGTTGCTCCACGCTCCATTTTTTCTGGGCCTGATCACCGGCGGCGCGATGATTTACTGGTTCACGGGCGCCTCCATGCAGGCGGTGACGACCGGCGCGTATCGCGCGGTGGAATTTATCAAGGCCAACATTAAACTTGAAAACTCGACGAAGGCATCGGTCGCCGACAGCAAGAAAGTGGTCGAGATCTGCACCAAGTACGCGCAGAAAGGCATGTTCAACATCTTTCTCGCCGTCTTCTTCGGTACGCTGACGTTCGCCTTCGTGGAGCCGTTCTTCTTCATCGGCTACCTGATCTCGATTGCGATCTTCGGTCTCTATCAGGCCATCTTCATGGCCAACGCCGGCGCTGCCTGGGACAATGCCAAGAAGATTGTCGAAACAAAACTCAAGCAGAAAGGCACGCCGCTACACGATGCCACGGTCATCGGCGATACGGTGGGCGACCCTTTCAAGGACACGTCTTCGGTGGCCATGAACCCGGTCATCAAGTTCACCACGCTCTTCGGGTTGCTGGCTGTCGAACTGGCCGTCTCGCTGACCCGCGACCAGGGCACTGGGCTGACGCACATTCTGGCGCTCGCCTTCTTCGCGGTTTCGGTCTTCTTCGTGTACCGGTCGTTCTACGGCATGCGAATCAGTTCGGATGAAGCGAAGTTGGGTTGATCGTGCGGGACACGCAAAAAAGAAAACGCCATCCAGTGCTGCTGGATGGCGTTTTGATTTGAGACAGGTTTACTCAGGGATGCTCAACGTGAGAGTCTGCTCGTTGCCGTCGCATTCTCCAGCGGTAACTTGATAGCTGCCGGTCATGCTCGCAGGAGCCGAGGGATCGTTCAATAGCACCTGATTGTACTTGAACGCTCCATCTTCCTCGTTTTGGTCAACCGTGCTTGCGTTCAACACGAGGAACGAACCGTAGATTTCGCCGCTGGTAATTGTCCCGCTCACTGAGCAGCCTGAATCGCTGTAGGTTATGTTGCCGGTAAGTGGGAAGCCGCCGTCGGTCGCGGCGGTCGTGGCTTGGGTCATGTCGAAGGAAATATTGGCGTTGGCGCAGCCATTCTTCCCCTGTTCACAGTTCGAAAGGGTGCCGACCCAGGTGCCCGTAATGGGGACGGCTGCACTGGCAGTCACCGTGCCGCTATCGCCATCGTCACAACCTCCGGTCACGGTGTACGTTCCGGTTAACGACGAAGGCGAGGCTGCAGTGGAGGTGACGGTGATTACCTGGCCGGCGAGGCTAGGCGAATCTGTGGTCAGCGCGACGGTTTGCCCATTGACTGTTCCGGTAAAGGCTACGCCGGCAGAATTGAAGCACTCCGAGCCAACGACGTACATTGTGCCCGTCAGGGTGGTTCCATTTTGGGTCAGATTGCCGCCGATGTAAAAAGTGGCGCTTACGTTCGGAGTTTGGGTATTGTGGCTCCGACCATTGTGGCTTACGGCATCGCCGTTCGAAGTTGCAGCCACCGACCAATTACCTTGCGTGAGAGCCGTGTTGTTGTTGGAGCCGCATCCTGCGAGGGCGAGAGCGAAAACGGCCGCCAGCGCGGACAGGAAGGCGAGCTTGGAAAACCTTGTGAAATTCATGAAATCCTCCGGGAGGGCACGTCCTAAGGGACTAGCACCAACGGTACGAATCTCGCCGATGGCAGTACCTTTGGGAAGATTACTTCAGTACTCAACACACTTTCGCGGGTGACGAAAGTCATCGTCGCTATCATTGAACGAGGGATTTGAGTTTCGCGCCTCAAGGGTGAGGCACCCCAGCCGTTGTCACTTTCCGCCTAGAAAGTCGATCAACTCTTCCCGCGTGAATCCCGCCTCTCGCAATAACGACATCAGAGTTCCCTTGGGTAGGTCGCGATTATGCTGGGCACTACCGCGCGGCGGCGGGAGACAGGGTTATAGAAGATGAAGTGGCTGCCCGAAGTGTGATCCAAAATGAAGTCGTTCTGCTCCAGAAAGCGGATGATCTGACGCGGTTTAACGGCGGGTAGCTTCGGCATACTCCAAGTCGAGAGAGGCTACGAGAGTGTTGTCGTCGGTAGGGATCGGATCCTTGTGCTTGCGCAGGCTGGCGATATAGCCCGAGATGGCGTCCTTGGCCATTTCTTTCGCTTCGTCCACAGTACGCCCGTAGGTGACGCACCCAGGCAGCGCCGGAACCAGCGCGGTGTAGCCACCCTCCGGCTCGGGTCGGAGCATGATGGTGTAGTGATACCGAGCTTTGGCCATAGAAGCGATACTAGCGTGCGCTTGAGGCGTGGTCAAACTGACGTAGGGACAGCCGCTTTCGTCCGATGAAAAGTGCTTTCTACGGTCCGCTAGTTTGCCCCCGGAGCCGCCAAGCGGCTGCCCACGGAGCTTAGCAGCTTCTCCGCCGCTTCTCCGGGGTCCTGGCTGGCGAAGTTCTCGTCCAGAATGAGGAGAGAAACGGCGGGATCGATCTCCTCCAGCGCCTTGCGCGTCGGCCTGCCGTGAACGGATTGCATGCGCGCCGAGACGATCACCAGTTTCGCCTTGGTTGCCTTGAGCAGGATGCGGGCGTCGTCAACGGTTGCCGTGGTCAAGGCGTTGTATCCGGCGCTGCACAGCACTTCGCGCATAAACGTGCCCACATCCGTCGATTCGTAAACGCACAGCATGCGGGGTCTGCAGTCGCCGGTTTTTCCGCGGGAGTAGCGCGAGCCAAGATAGGCGGCGGTAATCGCTTCTTCGACCGATTCGTAGGTTTCGAATTGCGAGAGCAGGTTGGTCATCGCCATGGTTTTGAGGATCCGGGGTGGCACGCCGCTAAGTTTCAGGTCGCCACCCTTGGCTCGCGCGGCTTGCATCAGGCGCACCAGCGCTCCCAGTCCGCTGCTGTCGACGAACTCGACCTGGTCAAGTTGCAGCACGACGTCGTTGTACTTCGCCAGGGAGTCTCCCACCTGGGCATGCAAGGTGTAGACTTCATTTCCGGCCACGATGCGTCCGTGACACTGAATTAAGAGGACATCGCCGACCGGGCGGCTCTCCAGGCGCAACTGCATCCCGTACTCCTTGGATTTGAAATTGTAGGTTAACCGTATTGTGGTTCGGTTACGTCGTCCGGGGACGATTTGCCCGGATTCTGCCGATTTCGAAAGCGGCACCATACTATCCCATCCGGGTAATTTGGGACACGATGAAAAAATCGCCTCAGTAGGCGTTGCGCATCCGGTCTTGCACGCTCTTGGCCAGCTTCTGGATTTCCTGCGCCTTCTTGATCACATCCATGGAGAGGATGTTGGCGTTGTTCTTGTCCACATGCTGCTTGAGTTCGGCGGCGAGAGCCACCAGTTTCTCGGTGTCAAGGCGTAGCTGGGACTGCCGGTCGGCAATAGCGCGGGAGACAAGCTCTTGCTGCAGTTGCTGGTGAGGATCGTTTGCCGATCCGTTGTTCATGGCCTCGCGCTGGGCAGCGATTTTCTGGGCCTCGGCCGCATTCACGGCTGGCTTTGACTGCGAATTTGCGAGCAGAGTTAGTGACAAGACAAGGACTGCAACGTACTTCAACATGGACCGGGCTCCTGCAAAGCCAATCGCAGTTTGCGAAGGCTGAGCAGGTTTTAGCACGCTTCACGCAGAGGGCAGAATGGAGAAAGAGGGCACTGTAAGTCGAAGGTAACGAGCTGGGCTTCCCTGGGCCGACAATCCGTATCTCTCACGGCGGAGGTCCTCGCCTCAGAAACGGACGTGTAGCGGTGACATGGTACTTGCACTCCGTGGCTCCGACCTGAACTCTTACGGTGGTGTGGTCCTTGTCTATGCGCGCCGGATACGCCACGCCGATCTTGGCGTCGGCACACCAGTCCGGCGAGATGTAAACCGTGCGCTCGATCTGTATCTCCGTCACTACCTCGCCCACGTGCTGCCCCCGCGCCACATCGACGTGGGCAAGCAGAGGGTAGGTCGCAGCGGCCAGCAATAGGGTCCAGAGTGTCATCGCATCGTTCGATCGCTGGGGATGATAACCAGCCGGTACAGCTTGTGGCAAACGCCGACGAAAGTCCCCCGATGAGCTGAACCGATGAGCTGAACCCATAGTCCAGCCGAAGTCCAGCCGACTCCTTGGCCGGTAGTGAGTCTAAAACCCTTGGAAGTCGCAACATTGACCGTCGATGCTGTCTGACGGATAATGAGCACCGACGTTAGGGGCCTGTTTGAGCTCTATCGATAGCTACCGGTCGTCCAGCACAGCGAATCTAAATTCTCCGTTTCACATAACGGTACTGGCGTGCCTGGTGGCGATCATGTCCTACCTCGCGGCGAGATTAGGGACGACTGTTGTAATGCGCCTGCATTTGGATTGGCCCCTCTGGCCCGGCAACATTCTCCTGGTTTTTGTCTTATTGATGGTGCCGCGCAGAACCTGGCCAATTTTAATGGCAGCAGCCCTTACGACATTCGCGGTCTACGACTTGCTTATAGGTATATCGATTCGTTCCGTCATTTTCTTCCAGTTGTCTGATGCCACCGAAGTTCTGACAGCTGCAATGGGTCTCGGCTATTGCTTTGACGGACTGCCCCAACTAGACAGCGTGGAGGCCCTGGCAAAATATTCATTCTTCGCCGTGTTTCTAGCACCATTTGCCGGAGCTTTTTTTCAGCCCGCTTGCCACGCACGGAGGATATTGGAGAAGTTGGACGATTGCTTTTTTGGCGCAGGCGCTGGGATACCTCACGCTGTTGCCCGCCCTTTTGGGTTGGGTCAGCAAGAGATCGGAATGGCTGCACGCGTCGCGTTCTCGCTACTTTGAAGCCTTAGCTCTGCTGGCCGGTCTGTTAGCCCTCGGACATTTCAGCTTTGTCTCACCGGCGACATTGGTTGCACCCGTATTGATTGTGCCGTTTTTGCTCTGGGCGGCGTTGCGTTTTGGAACAACCGGCGTCAGCAGTCTTGCGATAACTGTGGCCTTTTTGGCAATCTGGGGCGCGGTCCACGGACACGGTCCCTTCGTTGGACTCGGGTCGGCTCATGATGTGCCGTCGATACTGGTATTCCTCCTCTTCGTCGCGGCCCCTTTTATGGTTCTAGCGGTGGTCGTCGAGGAGCGCAAAAGCGCTGAACACGCTCTCGCAAGTGCGAACCGCAAGTTGATCGAGGCGCAGGAAAAGGAACGATCTCGCATCGCCAGAGAACTTCACGACGACATCTGTCAGCGTCTCGCGCTGATGGCCGTGAAGTTGCGACAACTCGAACAAGACACTCCCGATCTGCCGGCAAGTGAAGTCGGCAGCCGTCTGAATGAACTCGGAGAGCAAGCATCCGGCATAACGGGCGATGTCCAGGCTCTATCACACGAGTTGCACTCGGCGAAACTGCAGTTTCTTGGCCTGGCAACTGCCCTAAAAAGCTTCTGTAAAGAATTCGAAGAACAGCAGACCGCGGAGATTGATTTCAGCTCTCGTGACCTGCCACTCCGTTTGGCGAGCGACATTTCTCTTAGCCTCTTCCGAGTCGCGCAGGAAGCTCTCCATAACTCGGCAAAACACAGCGGGGTCCGCCATTTCGGGGTGCGATTGTGGGCAGAGCGGGGAGCGATTCATCTCACGATACAAGACTCCGGCTCGGGCTTTGACTGGGAATCAGCCAAGGAGGGCCGGGGGCTTGGTCTAACCAGCATGGAGGAACGGATAAAAGTAGTGAACGGAACGCTTTCAATCGCATCCCAGCCCCAGCGCGGCACCCTCATCCACGCTCGCGTCCCTCTCAGTCCTGGAAACGATACCCTGCGTGCGGTTGGTTAGTTGGCGAATAGCATTCAGTGCGTTTGTTCTCGGTCAGCCTGAGTCACTGCTCATCTATCTTCAAGTGGATCTCTTTCATTTCCTTAATTTCCGTGATCACAATCGCATGCGTCCCCGTCCGCTCAAATACGGTCCCGCTAGCCCGCACGTACTTGCCGACGAATGGCGCCAGTTTTTGCCGCTGATCCATGTCGGGCATTTTGTCGGAGATGGGGAAATATAGGTAACCATCCTTGGTCAGAATAACGAGCGGCGAACCACCCTTTACGCATTCCCTCACACATTTGAGGCTTAGGTCAGTCGCAGTTCCGTCCAGGTTCTGAATGGGACAGGCAACATCCCGAACCAAGCCCTCGATTGTTGCTTGCGAAGCGTTAGCCCGGTCGCCTGCCATCGAAGTTCTCGGCGGAGAGTCGGACGCCGCCACGACTGAGACTATCCCGCAGCCTGCAAGCAAGCAAACACTCAAGAATCGGCTCATCGGTTCTCCTTTTCATTTTCATTGGGCATTGCAACACCTGGAGCCGGTGTCGTCAAGACGTAGGATTTGCAATCCCACCTGGTCAGTTGGCGCGACATCACCATCACAGTCATCGGCCGCCCGCACGCAAAAATGCCCGGGATTCTTTCGAATCCCAGGCATCTTGGCATTCGTGAGTAGAGGGTTACAGCTGGCTCATCTTAGCCAGGAACTCGCTGTTAGAGGCCGCCTTAGCCAGTCGCTCGATCAGCAACTCCATCGCCTCGACCGGAGACAGCGGGTTCAGCACCTTGCGCAGCACCCAAATCCGTTGCAAGTCTTCTTTCGGGATCAGCAGCTCTTCCTTACGTGTGCCCGAGCGCTGAATATCAATCGCCGGGAACGTCCGCTTATCAACCAGCTTGCGGTCCAGGATGATTTCCGAGTTGCCGGTGCCCTTGAATTCTTCAAAGATCACATCGTCCATGCGTGAGCCGGTGTCGATGAGGGCCGTAGCAATAATCGTCAAAGACCCGCCTTCTTCGATATTGCGGGCCGATCCAAAAAAGCGCTTCGGACGCTGCAAAGCATTCGAATCCACGCCGCCCGAGAGCACTTTACCCGAGGGCGGAACGATCGTGTTATAAGCGCGCGCCAGACGCGTGATGGAATCCAGCAGAATGACCACGTCGCGTTTGTGCTCGACGAGTCTCTTTGCCTTTTCAATCACCATTTCCGCGACCTGCACGTGCCGCGCAGCGGGCTCGTCGAAGGTCGAAGAGATGACCTCGCCCTTAACCGAACGCTGCATGTCGGTGACTTCTTCGGGACGCTCATCAATCAGCAGCACCATCAGCACGACTTCAGGATGATTTGCCGTAATAGAGTTCGCCACATTCTGCAGCAGCATGGTCTTGCCGGCACGCGGAGGTGAAACAATCAGCCCGCGCTGTCCTTTGCCGAGCGGCGTGAGCAAATCCATGACCCGCGCGCTGAGGTTCTCGCGGACGGTCTCCAGCTTCAACCGCTCCTGCGGATACAGCGGGGTCAAATTGTCGAACAGAATCTTGTTGCGCGCTTCGTCGGGCGATTCAAAGTTGACCGCCTCGATCTTGACCAGCGCGAAATACTTCTCGCCCTCATGCGGAGGCCGCACCTGTCCGCTGATGGTGTCACCGGTTTTCAAGTCGAACTTGCGGATTTGCGACGGCGACACGTAAATGTCGTCCGGTCCCGGCAGGTAGTTGTAATCGGGCGAGCGCAAAAAGCCGTAGCCGTCAGGAAGGATCTCCAGCACACCTTCAGCGAAGATGTGTCCTTCTTTTTCACTTTGCGCCTGCAGGATCTTGAAGATGAGGTCCTGTTTGCGGAGTCCGCTGGCGCCCGGCAGCTCCAAGGATCGGGCGATCTTGGTCAGCTCGGTAATATTCTTTTCTTTCAGTTCTGCGATGGTCATAGGTACCTACGTGGATTGATTTTCTTCGGGAGGGATTGTCTTTTCTCTCGCGGGGATGGATTGCTTTGCCGCCGTGCGGGCACACGGCGGAGCCGCTTTAAGCAGCTCGCCGTTGTGCTTCGGCAAAGTTCTCGGGTTCGCTCAGGATGTCATGACGTTCCGCATCGGCGATTTTGTCAAACACCTGATTCATGGTTTCCTGGATGCGGGTGTTCGGTTTATGAAATTTGCGCGTTGCCTTGGAGGCCAGCTGGCAAAGCATATACCGGTTCCGCAAAGTATGTAGAGCGTCAAATACACGATCGGAGCGCATGGTCGGTCGTTCTCCTTCAAAATGAATAATTTAGGCCGCTAATCCCATCGTTCTCGTCAGAAAACGGTCGCCTGCGGCGAGCCAAGCTGCAATTCGGGCCAGATTCACAGGAATCAGGTTCAAAGGGATTTGCCAGAATTACCCAAATAGATGCCCCGCCCGACCCGAAAGTTGCTCAATTCTTAAAGGAGATGCACACCGCGGGCGGAGTTTCGTCAGGACCGGCAGAAGCTGCTTTTATGTCCTGAGAACGCCTAAGTATAACAAACCGCTGGAACAGGTCAAGAAGTATTTAGAGCCCGCCAGATAACCTTCCCGGCACCGCTTTCGACAGGAGAAATATGGCTTCTGCGGAGGAACAGGGCTTTGAATCGGGGAATATGGGCCCTGGCGGAAATAAGCATTGCGAGGGGAAGAGCTTCGTATCAGGGTATCGCTTTAACTTTACCGAAAGCCACCCCGATCAGAGCCCCTTTAGGGGCCGCAACCCCTACTTCAGCGCATTCAGCCGCGCCGACAGCCGCGACTTATAACGCGACGCCGTGTTCTCGTGCAAAACGCCCTTCTGGATGGCCTTGTCGAGCGCCGACACGGTCTCGCGGTAGGTCTGGCCAGCGGCAGCTTTGTCACCTTTTTCCAGGCTCTCGCGCAGGTTCCGCAGCGAGGTTCGCAGTTGCGAAGCATTGGCCCGGTTGCGGGCGGTTCGTTTGGTGGTCTGACGGGCGCGTTTCATCGCCGAAAAATGATTTGCCATGTAGCTTGATTACCTTCGTTGTCTGGTCGTCCTAAGTTGGATTGCCCCAGGGAGATATTCCGGTTAGAACCGAAACTGTATTCTACGGGAGCAAGTTGCGCCGGGTCAAATAGAGTCGAGTCAAATAGCTATGAATTCGCCCACCACGCCGCAAACGCCACTCGACCGCTTGAAGGTCCTGTTCAACTCCTCGACTCCGATCGTGGTCATGGAGACTGTCGAGGAAGTGCACGCACTGACCCTAGTGCGCGCGGCTTGTTCGGACCTCGACTTGGCGCTCTTCGAATGGACGATTGCCGACGGCCTGGTCCGAGATAGCTCGGTCTCATCGGGCGGCGGCGTTGCCGTTCAGCATCCGGTGACGCGAGCGATCCCGTCGGGCGCAGCCGATGCCGCCGGCGCTCCAAGGACGGCGATGTACAACACTGCCGATCCCGTCCAGGCGCTCGCGAACCTCGAGACCACAACGCTTGAGGCCGTGTTCGTGCTCAAAGACTTTCACCGCCACATGGATAACCCAGTCGTGGTGCGCCGTCTGCGAGACGTGGGCCAGAAATTCTCTGCAAATAGAAGGACGCTGGTGCTGACTGCGCCCGCCATCGAAATGCCGCCCGAACTGGCTGGACTGGTGGAATATCTCGACCTGCCGCTTCCCGACCGCGACCGCCTGCGCGAGATTATCCGCGAAACCTACACCCGCATGGCCGCCACTCACGCCCTGAAACTCCAACTCGATTCGAACGGCGTCGACGCCATGGCCGGCAATCTGCGCGGCCTGACCGAAGAAGCCGCCGAACGCGCCATCTCGCAGGCCATAGTCGGACGCCTCGCGCTGTCACCCGACTGCATCACCGACGTCCTCGATGCCAAGAAAGCCCTGCTGAAGCGCTCCGAAATGTTGGAGTTTGTGGACTCAACCGACAACATGTCAAGCGTAGGCGGTCTCGATAACCTGAAGCACTGGCTGGAGCAGCGCCGAGGCGCGTGGGACGAAGGCGCCCTCAAATTCGGCCTCGAACCGCCCAAGGGAGTAATCATCTTAGGTGTCCAAGGCTGCGGCAAGAGTCTGTGCGCCCGCGCCGTAGCCGGAGAGTGGAAACTGCCGCTGGTGAAATTCGACACCGCCGCCGTGTACGACAAATTCATCGGCGAGACAGAAAAGCGCATTCAGAAAGTCTTCCGAGTTGCCGAGGGTCTGGCGCCCTGCGTCCTGTGGATCGACGAGCTGGAAAAAGTTTTCGCCGGCAGCGGCCCCGATTCGGCCTCCGCCGACGCCGGCGTTTCATCGCGTCTGCTGGCGTCGTTTCTTTCCTGGATGCAGGAGCGCAAGGCGGCCGTCTTCGTAGCCGCCACCTGCAACAACGTAACCGTGCTGCCGCCGGAGTTGATCCGCAAAGGCCGTTTCGATGAACTCTTCTTCGTGGACCTGCCCAGCGCAGCCGAACGCAAACAGGTATTCGCCATTCAGTTGACCAAGCGCAAACGCAATCCCGCCGACTACGATCTCGATCGAGTAGCGGAAGCGGCCAAAGGCTTCTCTGGAGCGGAAATAGAATCGGCGGTGCAAACTGCCCTCTACGCCGCCTTCGCTCGCAAACAGGAACTGAGCAACGACGATCTGCTCACCGCGCTTTCGTCCACGGTGCCGCTGTCGATTACCCGGGCGGAGGAGATTGCCGAGCTGCGTGCATGGGCTAAGGATCGCGCGGTTTGGGCCAGCATCCCAGAGGCCAAGAGCTAGAGCCGCCACCTTACATACCTGCACTACCCATAAGACAAGCGCCTTTCGGAATCTTCCCCACCCACCACCGCTGATGTAAATAAGGAAGCTGAGATGCATATGCGAATGCATTTGGCAGCAGCGTTGCTCCTTCTGTCCTCCTCGGTAGCCATAGCCGCACCACACGCCAAAGATAAAGATAAAGATAAAGATTACGAGTGGATCGACGCGAAGGTCATCGACATCACCACCGAAAGTCGCGGGGCAGTCGTTGTTCCCCTCGTAGCTCTTACCGGAGGGCCGACCACCAAGACCTACTATTGGATACAAACTAACGAAACGATCTACGTTCTTGGCCCGGTTCTCACCCGTAGCCAGTTATTGAACGTGACCCTGCACGGACCGACGAAACTAGCCATCGACGGCAACAACGCCCATATTCTGGATGATCACGGGAAAGACGAGAAGTTGCGGATCGTCCAGAAAGTCGCGCGTCCCAAGCCCGATAATCCAAAGTAATCTCACGCGATCAGGATCGCGCGGCAATGCTGCTATAAACTGCTTCCAAAAAGCTTCATGTTCGTGCGAACATTTCCAGAAGCGTAGCCGAAACCTCCTGCGCGGTCTTGGCCGACACCGCTCCAAGCATCCGCACCAATCGCTGCCGATCTACGGCCCGGAGCTGATCGAGGGCCACCTGTCCTCGTTTGCCCTGAAATCGCACGGCTGTCCGCGTTGGGTAGGGGCGTGTGACGGTTGTCATGGGAGCGATGACGACGGTCCGCAGATGCTGATTCATTTCATCCGGGGAGATGACCAGACAAGGCCGGGTCTTCTGCATCTCGGCTCCCGCGGTAGGATCGAGGGCCACCAGCCAGACTTCATCCCGCAGCGGCCCGCTTACCACCGCCATTCCTTGCGGTCGAACTCGTTGGGCTCCGTGACTTCCAGCATGAGTTCGTCGTTCGCCGCACTGCTCGCGGCACGAAACGCGTCGTTCCATTCCCGACGAGGCTGGCGTCCAGGAGAGATGATCAGGCCTTCGTTTGTAACCCTCAGCTCGACGGTTTCGCCCAAACCGCATTGCTCGATCAGGGGCTTGGGAATGCGAATGCCACGAGAGTTGCCGATACGGACAAGTTCGATCTTCATGTCGAAAGTACCTCTGTAATTACATTGTAATCACTTAAGGCACCATGGGCAAGAGCGTCGACAACCAGCTCTTTGGAAGGCGCTGATTGCAATGTCGAGGACTGCCATGCGACGACTGCCATGGCGACGATTACTACGCTCGCCCGACGACAGATGCCGTCGCACGTTTCTCAGTTGTCCTCCCATTGACTCGCCCGCTCGCCCGCGCTACGCTGATCTCAAATGGTTCGTAACCGCCCCGTAGTCGGGGTGCGCAATCCGGTTTGCTCCACTTTCCCATTCAGCTATTTGCGTGCAAAAAATCGCGGTGCAACCCATCCCGGAAAACAACATCGAACAGTGAGCCCTGTCCCAGCTGCAGGAGGCAGCAACCCATCCCCATCCTAAAAGCATGAAAAAAAACATTGCACTCACTCCCAGCATCGACACCCTGTTCGGCACGCGCGACGAAAATCTCCACGTGCTTGAAGATGGCCTGAATGTCAACATTGATCTGCGCTCCGACCGCATTGAACTGGAAGGCGCGCCCCGCGACGTGGCCCGCGCCGAGCAACTCTTTGCCGATTACGAGCACTTGCGGAAATCCGGTCACCAGTTCGTCAACGGCGACCTGAGCAGCATGTTGCGCGTGGTGGTGGGCGACGCCAACGCGACCCTGCGCGGACTGGCCGAGGCCGGACGCCAGCGCTCGTTTGGCCGGAGAACCGTCCAGCCCAAAAGCCCCAATCAGCGCCGCTACCTCGAAGCCATCGAGCAGCACGATATGGTGTTTGGCGTCGGCCCTGCCGGAACCGGCAAGACTTATCTCGCCGTCGCTATGGCGATCTCGGCGCTGCTGAACAAGCAGGTCAACCGCATCATTCTGGCGCGTCCGGCGGTCGAGGCCGGAGAACGTCTCGGATTTCTCCCCGGCACATTGCAGGAGAAAATTGATCCCTACCTGCGCCCGTTGTATGACGCGCTCTTCGACATGCTCGACCCTGAGCGCGTCGAACGCTATCTGGAAAAAAATATCATCGAGATCGCGCCTATTGCCTTCATGCGCGGACGCACGCTGAACGATTCCTTCGTGATTCTCGACGAAGCCCAGAACACAACTTCAGAGCAGATGAAGATGTTCGTCACCCGCTTGGGATTTAATTCCAAGGCGGTGATTACCGGCGACGTAACGCAGATTGACTTGCCCAGCGCGCGCCGCAGCGGCCTGATCGAAGCTGTTGATATTCTGCAAGGAGTAAACGGGCTGGCTTTCGTGCACTTCGACGAGAGCGACGTAGTGCGTCATCACCTGGTGCAGAGGATCATTCGCGCTTACGACGAGCACAAAACCAAGCTGGCGGAACAGCAGTTGTCATTGCTCGAACCGAAACCGGTAGCGCCTCCGGCATCGCCCGAAGAACCGCGCCTGCGCAATTAAAAACAGCCACACTGGAGGGGGCGTCGCCGCTACCCTCCTTTTTGTTTTTGGCATTGCGGATTTGTATCAGGGCATCGCTTGAGCGATGCCGCAAGTTTCCGGATCAGACGCCGCCTCAGGGGCTGGCCGTGGGAGAGAAGAACGTGGTCATCTTTCAAAAGCGCGTCCCGGAACTGACCGAGCTCGCGCTCAATCGCTTCATAACCCGTGCCCGCCGCGCCGCTGGATTAAAAGGCCTGGTCAACGTGCTCATAACTTCGAGCGCCGAGATGAAATCCCTGAACCGGCGTTTCCGCGGGAAAGACAAGCCCACCGATGTGCTTTCCTTCCCCGCCGAACCCGACGCCCAAAAAAAATTCGCCGGAGAGATCGCAATTTCCGCCGAGATGGCATCGCAAAATGCACGCCTGCTAGGACACTCTCCGGCCGCGGAAGTTAGAATTCTGGTGTTGCATGGCATCCTGCATCTGCGCGGTTACGATCACGAGTGCGACAATGGACAAATGGCTAGGCGCGAAAAGCAGCTGCGCGCAAAACTCCACCTGCCGCTCGGACTGATCGAACGCGCGGAGAAGAAGCGAAAGCTGGGGAAATAAATAAATTATGATCGGCGCCAGCATAGCTCTCGCGCTCCTGTTCGGCCTGCTGACGCTGGTTTCCTACGTTGACCGTCTCTACCAGGAAATCGGCAAATTTCTCTCCCGCGATTTTCAGGACAACATCGACGCCTTCGAGCAAATTGTCGAGCCTCGCTTCGGAGTCACCCGCGAACGCGCCTCGCTCTCCATGGCCATTCTCACGCAACTGGTGACGGCGGCCATCGCCATGATCGTCGGATTCACCGTCTTCCGCGACCGTGCCTGGAGCATCTACGAAGTGCTCGAAGCCACCCTCAGCCTGGTGCTGATCATCATCGTCTTCAACCGACTGCTCCCCTTCGTCTTTTTCTCGCGCTCCCGCGGACGCTGGCTCGAACACTGGGTCCTGCTGCTGCGTGTGCTGATTTATCTCGTCCTCCCAGTGACCCTGGTGCTCGGATTCTGCCAGTCCGTCGCCGCGCTCACTCGCGAGCACGCCGACGCGCAGCCCGAAACCTCCTCCGAAGCCGTGGACGCCCTGATTGAAGCGGGACAGGAAGAAGGCATCATTCAGGAAGGCGATCGCGACCTGATCCAGTCGGTGGTCGAGTTCAGCGGCAAAACGGTGCGCGAGGCCATGAAGCCCAGGCCTGAGATGGTCGCCGTCCCCTCCGATTACACCGTCGAACAGATCGTTGAACTGCTGCGGGTCAAGCCGTTCTCGCGCATCCCCGTGTACGAAGGTTCGATTCACCACATCAAAGGCATTCTTCACACGCAGGACGTGCTGCAAGTCCCCGACTCCGAAGCGCACACCCGCACCGTTGCAAGTCTGATGCGCAAGGACGTTTACTTCGTCCCGGAAAGCAAGTTAGTAAGTGATCTGCTGCGCGAGATGCAGCGCAGTAACGTCCGCATGGCGATCGTCGTCGATGAATACGGAGGCGTCGCCGGTCTGGTAACCATCGAAGATCTGGTCGAAGAAATTGTCGGCGAAATCGGCGATGAGCACGAGAAGGCGCAGGTGGTGCAGGAAAACGATCATTCCTACATCGTCCCCGGCAATATGGACGTAGACCGTCTCGATGAACTTTTCGGCATGAAGCCGGAAGGCCGCGAATCCTCCACCATAGCCGGCCTGGTCAGCGAACTCGCGGGACGGATTCCGAAGAAAGGCGAAGTGGTCGAAGACGAAGGCCTGAAATTCGAAGTTCTGGACTCGACCGACCGCCGGGTGGAGCGCGTGCGCATCACCACCGCTCCGAAGCAACTGAAGCTGATCTGAGGACGAGCAGCAACCCCGGTGAAAGGCTTAGCCGGTGCCGGGGTACACACCCGCCCAAGCAGAGCTTGGACGGGGCACCCTCCAGAGCCTTACACCGGTAAACGGAATGCAGGAAGATTTTTCCCTCCCAGTAACTAATCTGCATCGCTTTGCACGGCAACCTGAGCGCCCTCTCTTTCAACTAACTCTATGTGACGCAGTATGTGGCGCAAACTGAGCGTTCTTGCTCAGAATATTGGCATTTGGAGTGCTAGCGTCAGGGTAGGCCTGCGGGCGGGTCCTCAGGCTGGGTAGGAAGTCCGGCAGTTCAGGACTGGTGGGTTATGAAGCGGATTGCACCCTTTGGGGTCCTTTCTTTCGTCGTCTTAGCTGGGTGCGGTGCGGTGTGCCAGAACGTTGGTTCATCCTTAGGTCAATCCCTTCCAGATGCCCCTTCGGCGGCGATCCAGGCCGCAAAACAGCATCAGAACGTCAACGTGTTCGTCGATTCAAGACGCTCGCCGGTAAATATTGGTGCGACGGGCGGCCACGCAGGAATGACGACCGAAGACGAATTCGCTCCCTCCGATAAGTCGATATTTAGCCAAAACCAGTCGAAAGCTTTATTTGATAAGTACCTGTATCCATCGGCGCTGAAACAGCAGCCCGCCGGCGATCACGATTCGAGCAATGAAAGCCTAATGGGCCGGGCCACGTACGCAGCCTCGCGTATTATTGTGACGCGCGACGACTCCGGCAAGATCAGGCTTAACACTCCGTATTTCCTGCGGACGTTAACTATGGTGGCCGCGAGCACGGCGTCGCGCCCCTATTACAAGCGCTCAGTCGGACAGCCCTTTGGCGATTTTGGTTCGACTGTTGGCAACGATGCGGGAATGAACCTGTGGCATGAGTTTGGTCCCGGCATTCAGCAGGTGATGAAAACCCACACCCCGAAATTTGTAGCCAGGATCGAAGACCGCGTCGGCCACTAGTCGGGGCGTGACATCGGCGTTGCACCTGCTGGATCTGGTTGTGAGTGCAATCGCCTGGTTTCGTCAATTGCGACAAGTCATCGTTTCGATGCCTTCGAAATACCGTCAAGAATCGAATAGAACGCGGATGCTTCAAGAGGACTGCCAAAGTACTCTATCGAAAGAGTTGTGCCCAAATAGCAAGAGATGTTGCGAACAGGAGTTCCCATCATCGCAGTTTCTCCGTCGAGGCAGGATCCAGCGATACCGTTGATGACTAGTTGCCGAGTATCCGTGATATGTATCCCGAGGTTTGCCATCATGCGCTGCCGTGAACTGACATAATCCGCCAAGACTACATTCTTCCGCCAAGATTCTTCGGTGATCGTGATGATTGCCCCCGAAGGTTGTCCACCCTTCGTATAAGCAAGCTGAACCTCTTGAGTCGCTCCACCAACATCGAAACGTTCCACGCCCCACTCGTTGGGAACGGGAACTGTGAATTCGCCAACTTGTATGCTGTTACCGTGTTTCCAATGCCACGCCCAAGCCATAATCCGGTAAATCGGCAGGTGCGACGCAAGTACCATCAAGGCGGCACACACCACGACGAGGATCCCCGCGATTTTGAAGCCGGACTTCACTTGTTCGGATACAGGTCGTGGGTCACGAATCATCGTCCGATATTACGCCCCCAGACGGGCTCCAACATAGCGGATTCACAGTTCGGACGGGATGGATGTTGTAATATCCCCATTTCACGCAATATAAAAAGGCGCCCACTTTGCGGTAGGTTGTGATTGTTCGGATCACACTTAGCAAAAGGAGCGCCGTCATGAAGCAAGAAAAGTATATTGGCATGGACGTTCACCAGGCAACGATCTCGGTTGCCGTCATGGACAGCTCGGGGAAGCTGATCATGGAATGCATCCTGGAGACGAAAGCAGCCACGATTCTAGAGTTCCTCGATGGGCTACGCGGAAGTCTATCGGTGACCTTTGAAGAAGGAACTTCCGCCGCCTGGTTGCATGACCTGCTGAAACCTCGCGTCAGCCGTCTTGTGGTCTGCGATCCGCGAAAGAACGCGCTGCTGAAAGACGGCAGCAAGAGTGACCGGATTGATGCGCGGAAGCTGGCGGAGTTGTTGCGCGGCAACCAGCTCCATCCGGTGTACCACGGCGAGCACGGGGTGCGAACGTTAAAGGAACTGGGTCGCAGCTATCTAACGCTCACCCAAGATGTCAGCCGAGTCATGACCCGGATCAAAGCTCTCTATCGAAGCTGGGCCATTCCGTGTAGCGGTACAACCGTGTATGCCCCGCGATATCGGGCAGAGTGGTTGGCCAAGATCCCGCAGCCCGGGGTTCGCCTGCGGGCAGAACGTTTCTATCAGCAACTGGATCTGCTGCAACCGGTACGACAAGAAGCGCGGCGGGATCTACTGAGCGAGAGCCGGAAGCATTCTGCTGTGAAGTTACTGCGCCAGATTCCTGCCATCGGCCCGATCCGAGCGGCCATGCTGGTGGCGTTACTGCAGACACCTCACCGTTTCCGTACCAAGCGCCAGCTGTGGGCTTATAGTGGCTTCGCGATCGAGACGCACGACAGCGGCGAGTACCGCTATGTGAGAGGGAAGGTACAACGAAATCGGGAGCGCATCACCGTGCGCGGTCTGAATGGCAACCATAATCATGATCTGAAGAATCTGTTCAAGGGCGCTGCTCTATCTGCGAGTACTCACCCTGGGCCGTTGTACGATTTCTATGGGGCGCTGCTTGAAAAAGGGATGCGGCCGACGATGGCCCGTCTCACCCTGGCACGAAAGATTGCCGCGATCACCTTAACGATTTGGAAGAAAGGAGTAAGTTTCGACGCCAAACAATTGCATCAGCAAGCCGCTTGAGCGTCTCTGGTAAGAGGCCTTTCCATCTCCGGTGATTCTCTCTGGTGGTGGTCGGTCGGGTTCTCGAGGCGCTCGGTTCGAGGTGAGTATCAGTCAATGAGATCGGCCCTGTGTGCCTCGGCACCGAGTCACCCATTACACGTTATGCCTCCTCGGATAACCAGAAATAGCGATAGGCCACGAGCCTCCGATAGAACCATGGTTGACACTCCAAGACCAGTTTCGCTTGCCAAAGTTTCAAGACTCGATTGGCGTCGTCACCACCGAAAGATGAAACCCACAGGAAGGGCAGACAAGCCAAAGCAAAACCCCCTCGAGCGCAATCGGGAGGCACTTACAGACAGTGGGCTGGATGTCGAGACTAAAATCTTCTCGGTCTCCGGTCGAGGAAGAACTTTTTTCTTGACATCCCTTTTTATAGAACTCATTGACCCGAGGCACCGCCATGAAAATGATTTACGCGCTCTCCTGCTTACTGTTGCCGGTTGCCGTCGCCTTCGCCCACGCCCAACGCTCCGACCCGGGAACCCACGCTCTAATTGGCACGTGGCGACTGGTGGAGTTTGCCGACCTGGATAAGGACGGAAAGTGGGTATATTGGTTTGGGGAACATCCACGGGGATATTTCGTTTACGACGCAACCGGCCATGTGCACATTCAGGTCATGAAAGTTCCGCCGCTGGCGCCTTTTCCGGAAGCGAATTCCGACGACGGCAAGCTCCCGACAGCCGAACATGCTCTCGCCGCTTTCACTGCTTATCTCGCATACTTCGGCACCTATACCGTAGACGCAAAAAAGCATGTGGTAACTCATCATGTCGAGGGCAGCCTGTCACCGGATTACACAGACACTGACCAGCCACGCCCTTTCAAACTTGAAGGCGACCGGCTGGAGATCGGCGATGGCAAGAACTGGCGGCGTGTACTAGAGCGGGTGCACTGATCTGGTTGACTCCTGCCACCCTACTCGTCCCGAGGCGTCTTTGTCGTAACTCGGTTTCTTCGAGAAGGGCGCAAGGGTTCCGAGGAACTGCCGTATTCGTTCGAGATCCGCGTCAGAAATCCGTTTGAACCTTACGCCGGTTCCAATTCCCCCCGTGCTGTAAGCGACCTCGCAATCGGCCGTGCACTTGGTGTCCCCGATCCAGATACTCACTTTCAGCTTGGTTCCGGCCGGCAATGGGATCGCCATTTCAACGTAACATCCGCCCACGCTGAGATCGGCAATCGTTGCCCAGAAAGAGGCTCCATCCTGGGTACGAAGTTCCACCGAATTATGGCACTTGAAGCGAGGATGCTTGCGCTGCTCAGCGACTTTTGGCTGGTGATTGTCGGGTGTAGCAGGGGGTAGGGGAAAATCCCAGAGCGGTTTTTCCGGAGAAGTGTTGAGCAACCCCACATGACCAGCTTTCGGCGTGCCGGGTTCGCCGATCCACTTGACGCGAAAATGCACGCGGTTCGCGCCATACGACAACCCGATGGTCTCGTCGAGATTGATGCTGGCTTGTACCCCGCTCAACTCGGCCCCCTGCTGGCTAACGTTGACCGTGACCGCTTTTTCGGAGAAGACCTGGCCACTGCTGCTGGTGCCGAAGATGCGCACGGGCACTTCGATCGTTTTGCGAGGCTCGCGTCGCCTGCCCATTCCCGTGGGTACCTCCCATCGTTCAAGGAACCGTTCAAGGGGCCATGCAATATCAGAGCGCCGATTGTTTTGGGGATGATAGCCCAAAAGCAACCGCGGTGGCTATGGGGTCGTGGCGGCTCAACTCGCGACACCGTTCACCACCAAGGCCACGAAGGATCACTAAGGTTTCTCTTGCGAAAGGTTGCCTTGGTGTACCTTCGTGGCCTGGGTGGTTCAAGTTCTTCGCGAGTCGCATTCGTGAAACGGAGCCACTACTCGCAATCGCGTCAACTATCTCAGGTCGATGTTATCGCGGTAGTATGTTGGCGGTGCAGATATGGTGCGCTTCTTAATCTGGGCGGAGGACGGCGCAAAAGGTTGGGCTTGCTCCAATTGTCGATGGAGGTTCCCGGTTCCCACGTTGCTTAGTGAAGGTGACGCTAAGAGTGCTTACGACCGCCTGGCCGGTGCGAAATTTCGAGAGCACAAGTGCGAGGGCGAGACTGTCTCTGTTGCGGCGAAGCCTGCTGCGCCGAAACCTGAATCCACAGCAGAAGCCGACGCGGCCTTCGCGGAGCGTGCCCGGGCGCTCATCAAACAGGGATACAAACCGAAGGTTGCGGTGGATCTTGTACTTCACGAAATGGAATTCGAACAAGGCAGCGGTTCTAGGATGATGGAAAAGGCCCGCGCTGATGCCGAGGATTTCCTTCGCAGAGTCGGCAAGGGCCTTATCTGAAGCGGGCTAGGGAGTAATCATCGGTGCATGGTCAGGCCCGCGATAGCGCTATGCTGGCGACATAGCAGACCAAAGAAATGCCGACGCCGGCGAGGGGCACTCTGAAAAAATAAAGCTTGCAGAGCACAACAAAGCCGCCGAGTAATGCCAGTCCGACAACGAGCAGAAACGGCGATTGAAATAAGAGTTCGCTGTGAGCCAACGCGAGAAAGCCGAATACCAGGCCGAACAATATGAGTCCCATGCTGTGGCTGGCATTAAAGCCAATCCAGGCGCGCCACATGGTTGTTTCCCTCGTAATGACAGGTGAAGTCTGGCTCATGCTGATTTCGATCTCGGGATCGCGAGGCGTGAGCTTTGTCCCCCAGAACGTATAGACGAGGTGGACGACTCCAAGCGTAAGGATAATGCTCGCGCTAAGAACCATAAGAATTTTTGCGGCCAAGATGCTCTCCTATCTACCGGTGACGCTCCACATTCTATGCCGCGTCGCTCTTTTGACGAAATACAAGCTGGTCCGCAGTGCTGGAACCTGACGCTGGACACCGATCGTTGGCAGGGAGAGAATGTGGATGTGCCGACGACGAGCATTTCCGGGTGGTGTGAACATGGGCGTTATCGCCCCTCCGGTGCTGTGCGTTTGATCCACTTCCTGCTATTCGCGACCGCCGCATATTTTTGTTCCAGCAGCGCGCTTTGGGCGCAAGCCGATTCCCAGACCAATGACGCAAACAAATCCTGGACCGCCACCAGCGAGTCGCGCAGCAGCGATACCGATCCCATACGCACTGTCGAAAGCCACGCCCAGAGCGGCAATCGGACGCTGGATATGCAATCCCTGCAGCGCCGCGGCGCCGACGGATCTTTCACACCTTACCAGGACATCGAAAAAGAAACCGTGCAAGTCGATGCCTCTACGGTACGAATCGTCACCCGCACCTTCGATCGAGATGCGGATGGAGCGAGAAAGCTGGTTCAGGTAGTAGAAGAACAAACGCGGACTTCTCCCGGCGGGGTCGAATGTAGTGCGCAGCACTTCGGATCCCGATATCAACGGTAATCTGCAACTGGTGCAGCGCCAGATTGAGGAGACGACAAAAACCGGCGCGAATGTGGAGGAGACGAAGACCACGGTGATGCTGCAGAGTGCCGACGGAAGCATGGTCCCCGGTGTGAAGGTGCAAGAGCGCCGCGAACGGGGCCCGAATGACGCGCTTGAAACTCATAAAGTCACGCTGCTTCCCGACGGCGACGGAAACTGGCAAGTCAGCGAAATTCGGAACACGACCACGAAGCACGAAGGTGACAACCGCAGCCCAAACCGCACGATCGAGGAGCGCGTCTCCACACCTGACTCTGAAGGCAAGCTGGTCGAAGTGTCGCGTACCGTGACCAAGGAAACGGAGCTTGGCTCCGGAGAAAAGCGCGACACCGTGGAAACTTTTTCCGTCAACGTCAACGGAGCCACGCCAGACGGCAGCCTGCACTTAGTGGAGCGCGCAACCACCAACCAGCACACCAGTTCGACCGGCCAGCAAGTCAGCGAACAGAAAGTGGAACAGTCGAACCCTGGCGATCCGGACGCAGGCCTGCAGGTGACAGTCATAAACATGGACACGGCGCGCACCGATCCCTCCGGAGCGCAGTCCACGCGCACCGTTCGAGCGCGCAACGCGAATGGCAGCTACGACAGCTTCGGAGTAGTTACAGTGGACACTACAAAATCCGACAACGTTCCTGCCATCAAAATCCAGATAGCGCCCGACAAGCCGAAGTAAGCACATTGGTCAGGCTTATAATTCCGAACATCTATGCCCCTGACCACTGGAACAAAGCTCGGCCCCTACGAAGTCCTGGGAGAATTAGGTGCCGGGGGCATGGGCGAGGTCTATCGCGCGCGCGACACACGACTAGACCGCACCGTAGCCATTAAAATCCTGCCCGAGCAGATGTCGTCCGATCCCGGACGCCGCGCCCGATTTGAACGCGAAGCTCGCACGATTTCGGGCCTCTCCCATCCAAACATCTGCGCCCTCTTCGACCTCGGCGACCAGGACGGCATCCACTACGTCGTACTTGAGTATCTCGAAGGCACAACCCTTGCGAACCGCATCGCGAAAGGTCCGCTGCCAGTTTCAGAAGTATTGAAAATTGGGTCGGAGATCGCTTCCGCGCTCGAAGCCGCTCACCGCCATGGCATTGTTCACCGCGACCTGAAACCAGCGAACGTGATGCTGACCAAGACCGGCGCCAAGCTGCTGGACTTTGGATTAGCGAAACCCAGCGCAGCATTGCCGTCGCGAGCGTCAGACGACGCGCCCACGCGATCGAAATCGCTGACTGAAGAAGGAGTCATCGTCGGCACCGTCCAGTACATGGCCCCCGAGCAACTGGAAGGCAAAGACACTGATGGTCGGACCGACATTTTTGCCCTGGGCGCTCTGCTTTACGAAATGTGCACCGGACGCAGCGCCTTCAGCGGCGCGTCGCGAGCAAGCATGATCGCCGCCATCATGAACTCCCAGCCGGCGCCGATCAGCGAGCTTCAGCCTCTGGTTCCGCTGGCGCTCGACCGCGTCATCCAAACCTGTCTCGCCAAAGATCCCGACGAACGCTGGCAGACCGCCCATGATGTTCGTCTGCAACTGGAGTGGATCAGGGACGCCGGTTCGCAGGCGGGAGTCCCGCGAGTGATAGGCCAGCGCCGGATTACTCGCGAGCGCATAGCCTGGGCGACCGCGGCATTTCTACTGCTGGCTGTCGCGGCAATGTTTGTGATGCGCTCAGTTCAACCGTCTTCGCCGCCGCCAAAGATCATGTTCACCGTGGACCTTCCGCCAGGAGATAAGCCGAGTCCAGATGGAACAACTGCACTGTCGCCAGACGGGGCCCAGGTCGCCTTCGCGGTCGTCGATGCCAAGGGCAAAAATTCATTATGGGTGCGTGCCCTGGGCTCACTGTCGCCGCAGCGATTGGAGGGGAGCGAGAGCGCTGGGATTACTACTCCCTCATTTGGACACCGGATGGCAACGCTGTAATTGCGGTAGTGAACGGAAAGCTGGTGCGGCTTTCGACGACCGGCGGCGCGAACGAAGTGCTGTGCGAGAAATTTGAAGCTTATCCAAACACAATCAACCGTGACGGCACCATCCTCGCCTGGACAGGGCCGCCGACAAAGATCTTCAGCGTGTCGCCGGACGATTGCACCCTCCGTGACAAGTCGCCCTCCGACGTTCCAGGATCGGATGTCGTCTTCGCGTACCCACATTTTCTGCCGGACGGCAATCACTTCCTTCTTGCCGCCATCCGCAAAGACAAGCACCATGAAGTCCTACTGGGCTCATTGGACAGCTCGAAGACGCAAGTGCTGGTTCGAAATGGCAGCGATCCAAAATACCTCACCGCCGGGTACATCCTTTTCAGCCGGGACGGGTACCTGATGGCGCAGAGATTCGACGCCAAATCGAAAACTACCAGCGGGGAACCGTTCCTGGCATACCCCAATCAGTTGAACTTTTACGCAGCGTTTGGGTGGGCGGCGTTTGATGCATCCAGGAACGGGACCATCTCTGCCAAAGAACAGATTGCGCCGACAACGTTGTTGCGCTGGTACGGCCGCTCGGGACAGGTGCTGAAAACACTTAGCGAGCCGGAGTACGCCGGCGCGCCTCGCCTTAACGCCCAAGAAACCCGCGCTCTAATCTTCATTTCGGATCCGAGAACCCACGCCGGTGACGTATGGTCGCTCGACTTGGAGCAGGGCACGAGAAGGCGTGAAAGCTTTCAGGATCGTCCGGGAAACGGGTGGCCGTTATGGACGCAGCGTGACCAGCGCATCGTGTACTCGGTGCTTCTGGACACCATCACGGAAATGTTCATCAAGAACGCTGGCAGCGCCAATAATAATACTGATGATGGGCAGATGATCAGGACGGGGTTGGACGGCTCGAAATTCATCAGCGATGCGTCGCCCGACGGCAATTCAATTTTGTACCAGTACGAGACGAAAGCCGGCACCGAGACGGCTGACTACGGACAAGCACTGCCGGGCGGGACGCCCTTCTTGATTGGCCCCGCTCCAGACGGCGAGTTGCCGAGGTTGTCGCCGGACGGCGGATGGGTAGCGGTGCCGTCGAGGGAGTCCGGTAACGTCGAAATTGTGGTGAAGCCCTTCGCCCCAGGTGCCACGGGCGGTACGCAGGTTTCGTTCGGCGGCGGCCACGATCCGCGATGGAGCCGCGACGGCAAGGAACTTTTTTATCGCAGCAACGACTGGCACATTGTTGCCGTCCCAGTGCTCGACCTCAAGCAGCGTCGCTTTGGCAAGCCGGTAACCTTGTTCCAGCTTCCAGAAGGAGCAGAATACGATGTGGTGAATGGCCAACGCTTTCTGGTGAATGAGCCAGTCGGCGCAGCCACCGCTCCCCTGTTCGTGATCGCGAACTGGAAAGCCGAACCTCCGAAATAAAATAGACCACGGAACCCGGCGTCCTAAGACCTAAGACCTGAAACCTAAGACCTGAAACCTGAAACCTGAGACCTGCCTTTCTCTAGTACCCTATTCCCATGTCCTTCCACTCCGGATTCGTCTGCATTCTCGGCCGCCCCAACGCCGGCAAGAGCACGCTGCTGAATGCGCTGGTCGGCGAGAAGCTGGCCATCATTTCGCCTAAGCCCCAGACCACGCGCAACCGCATTCTCGGCATCATCAACGTCGCGAAACAAAAGGGCGGTCAAAAAGGAAAAGAGGCCGGGCAAATCGTGCTCATCGACACGCCCGGAGTTCATCGTTCCGGCTCTTCGCTCGGACGCAAGATGATGTCCGAAGTGCGCGAGGCGCTCGAAGGTTGCGAACTGATTTTGATGATTGTCGATGCCAAGAAGAAGTGGGACGCTGACGACGACGCCGTCCTCGACCTGGCGAAAAAGGCGGGCACGCCGGTTTTTCTACTGCTCAATAAAATTGATCTGCTCGCCGACAAAAGCAAACTCCTCCCGCTGATCGCGCAGTTCCAATCCCTTCACGATTTCAAGGAGATCGTCCCCATTTCCGCTCTCAAGAGAAAAGGTCTCGACGAATTGCTCTCCTGCGTGCTGAAGGCCCTGCCCAATGGCCCGCGCTATTTTCCCGAGGATCAAATCACGGATCAGCCGGTGCGCTTCATGGCGGCGGAGTTGATCCGCGAGCACGTTCTTATGCAGACGCATGAGGAGGTACCGCACGCAGTGTCGGTGCTGATCGAGCAGTTTGAGGAGAGTCCGAGAATGACGCGAATTGCGGCCGTAATTTTCTGCGAACGCGAAGGCCAGAAGGCCATCCTGCTGGGCAAAGGCGGACAGATGCTCAAGAAGATCGGAACCGCGGCCCGCCTCGACATTGAAAAGATGATCGGGACAAGAGTTTTTCTCGAGCTCTTCGTCAAGATCAAAGCAGGCTGGCGCGATTCGCGAAGTTTCGTGGAGGAGCTCGATTGGCGCCGTCAACTACAGCAGATCGGGGGCATGCCAGATCCGGAGTCGTGACGCTACACCGGCGCCGGCCCATAGCTTTCAATTCGTTACGCTGTCACCTGAGGTCACGGTTGGCCGTGTCCCAAATAAGGTTTGCATCTTAAGCCTCAAGTCCCTAGAATCTGTCAGCACCTCTCCTGAATCTAGTTAGGGGGAGCAGAACCAAAGCCCACCGCCCCTTATGCCAGATTCGTCGCCACCCTCGGAACCCTCCTCCCAACCACAAGCCTGCGACTTTGACGCGGAGAAGCTTACCGTGAGGCTGAGCGTGACCCTTGCCGGTGACCGCGACGCGGTCGATCCGGTGGTCCGCAGTGTGATGGAAGTGGTGCGGGAAATGAAATGCGCTCCGGGAAGCGAAGACCAGATCGAACTGGCGCTGACCGAGGCCCTGGCCAACGCGGTAGTGCATGGAGCGAAAAACGATCCCACCAAGATTATCGAATGCGACGTCGCCTGCGACGACCGGCGCGGCATCCTGATAATTGTGCGCGATCCCGGCTCCGGCTTTGATCCCGGGACCATTCCCAATCCCTGCCATGGCGACAATATTTATGCCAATCACGGCCGGGGTATTTACCTGATCAATCAGCTGATGGATGAAGTCCAGTTTCACAAGAACGGGACGGAAATCCATATGCTCAAAAGATAGGTCTCAAAAGATAGGTCTCAGGTGTCAGGTCTTAGGTCTTAGGAAAAGCGTATCCATCTCTGGTCAGGTTTTCCTAAGACCTAAGACCTAAGACCTAAGACCTAAGACCTGATTTCCTCACTCCTTCGCCGCAATCCCCAAACTCTTCATCTTCCGATACAGGTGGCTGCGTTCGAGGCCCAGCACTTCCGCCGTGCGGCTGACATTGCTGTGATTTTCGTCCAGCTTCTTGAGGATGTAGTCGCGCTCATAGGCCGCCCGCGCCTGGTGCAGCGTGGAACCTTCCGTCCCCGTCATGCGCTTGCTGCCATCGCGATGCACCAGCGGCGGAAGGTGCTTGCGCTCAAAGCGCGAAGTGGTGGGATTCATGATCACGATGCGCTCGATCACATTGCGCAGCTCGCGGACATTCCCCGGCCACGAATAGCGCATCAGCGCGTCAATGGCATCGTCGGTGATCTCTCGCGGGCGGCGGCCGTAGGCCGAGGCAAACTCTTTCAAAAAGTATCGCGCGAACAACGGAATATCTTCCTTACGCTCGCGCAGCGGCGGCACCACGAACGGGACCACATTCAGACGGTAAAAAAGATCCTCGCGGAAGTTGCCCTTGGCGATTTCTTCCTCCAGATCTTTATTAGTGGAAGCAATCACGCGCACGTCCACCGTCACGGGATCGTCACTCCCCACGGGAACGAATCGCTGCTGTTCCAACGTGCGCAAGACTTTCGACTGCGTCTTCAGGCTCATGTCGCCGACCTCATCTAAGAACAAAGTCCCGCGATCAGCCTTCTGAAACTTGCCTTCCTTGTCGGCCGTAGCTCCCGGAAACGACGATTTGCGGTGCCCGAACAATTCGCTGTCAATCAGGTCTTCGGGAATCGCGGCGCAGTTCATCTCGACAAACATTTCATCCTTGCGCGGGCTCTGCATGTGGATGGCATGCGCCACCAGCTCTTTGCCGGTGCCCGACTCGCCATAGATCAGGACGCGTCCGTTGGTCGGCGCCATCAACGCAATCTGCTGCCGCAGCGCTTTCATGGGGACGCTGTCGCCGACGATCACGCTCTTCGATTGAAGTTGCTTCCGCAGGTCGAGATTTTCATGGCGCAGCCGCCGCGCGTCGATCGCGTTCTTTACCAGGATGAGCGTCTTCTCGAGCGATAGCGGCTTCTCGGCAAAATCGTAGGCGCCGAGCTTGGTGGCGCGCACTGCGGTTTCGATCGTCCCGTGGCCCGAGATCATGATGACTTCGGGAGGATCGTCCATCTCGCGGATTTTTTCCAGCACTTCGAGCCCGTCGATGCCGGTCAGCCACACATCAAGCAGAACCAGGTCGAAGCTGCGCTTGCGCAGCACCTCCAGGCAGTCTTCACCGCTCGGGCTGACGCTGGTCTTGTAGCCCTCCTCTTCGAGAATGCCGCGCAAGGATTCGCGGATGCTGGATTCGTCGTCGACGATGAGGATGTGTGCCATGGTTGACTAATACCGCCCTAGCTTGCTGCCGGAGCGCCGATCGCCTCCACCGCCACCGGCAGTTCGATCACGAAGCGACTGCCGACCGGCTTGTTCTCTTCGACGCGTATCGAACCGCGATGGTCCTCCACAATTCGACTCACGATGGCCAGTCCCAGCCCGGTGCCGCGTTGCTTGGTCGAAAAATACGGCAGAAACAGCCGCTCCTTCACATCGCGCGAAACTCCCTGACCGGTGTCGGAGACAGCCAGTTCGACAGCATCGCGGCTGGCCACGAGCGAAGTCGAAATCGTAATTTCTTTCAGCAGCGCGTCCTGCATAGCCTCGGCCGCGTTATCCACCAGGTTCGCAACCGCGCGCTTGATGGCTTCCGGGTCAGCCATTACGGACGGCAGATCATGCGCTAGTTCGGTCCGCACGCGAATGCCTTCCAATCGCCCGTTGAACATGATGAGCGCGCTTTCTACCAGGCCATTCAAGCTGGCGGGTTGTGGGCGGGAGGCTGGGAAACGCGCCAGCACCGAGAATTCGTCCACCAGCGCGCGCACGGTTTCGACGGCCTTGCCGATGGTTTCCGCGCAGCTGCGGATGACCTCGACTGAAGCGGCATCGGGCGCGGTGCCCCGAGCCAAATGGCGATGAATCCGCTCGGCGGAGAGCGCAATCGGCGTCAGCGGATTCTTGATCTCGTGGGCCACGCGCCGCGCCACCTCGCGCCAGGCCGCTTGCTTCTGCGCGCGCAGCAGGTCCGACAGGTCTTCGAACACCAGCACATATCCCAGCCCCTCGGCCGCGTGGCTCAGCGCGGAGACAGTCACTGCGACATTCAACTGTGCCCGAGGCAGGGCAAGTTCCATGGTAGCGGCGGTGATGCCCATGCGATCGGCCCGGCGGAGCAGCGGTTCCAGGTCGGTGAGAACTTCGGCAGGTACCACTTCGCGCAGGGGCAGGTTGATCAGCGAAGCCGGGCTGACGTACTCGCTGCGCTCGAGATAAAACATGCGGGAAAAAGCAGCGTTGGCCAGCGTCACGCGGCGCTCCGCGTCAATCGAAATCACTCCCGTCGGAAGACTCTCGAGGACGGTTTCGATGTACCGGCGTCTGCTTTCGAGCGCTTCGCTGGCCGCGCCCACATCGCGACTCGAAGTTTCGATCTGGTGCCGGCTGGATTCGAGCTGCTCCGCCATGCTGTTGAAAGATTGCACCAGTTCGGCCAGCTCATCGGTGGCGCGGATATCGACGCGGTAGTCAAGTTGCCCCTTGGATATGGCCTCAGTGCCCGCCGCCAGCGCCGCCACCGGACGGTTGACCAGCTTCGAAAGCAGCAGCGCAAGCCAAGTCGAGGCGAACAGCACCACCACTGTCAGCAGCAGCAGATATCCGATGTAAGTCCGGCGAAACAGTTTTCTTTTTCCGGCGAGCTCGATGTAGCGCTTCTGGCTTTCCTGAATCTGCCGCGCGGTCTCCGCAAATTTTTGCGGGAGCGGCATGGCCACGAGCACGGCCCCGTGCGGCACCGGTGCCGCAGCGACGATGTAGTCGGTCTGGCCCCACTCGAAATGAGGATGCTCTCCGCGCATCGCCGCCGCTACGGGCAAACTATTCTTCATCTCAGCCCAGGGCGCCGGCGGGTTCAGGCTGGCCGCTGCGTTGCCATTCGCCAGGACCAGAACGAATCCGCCCTGCAGCGTCGGAATGTGTTCGCGGAGTTCTTCATTCACGGCGGACATATTTCCGCTGTCCAGCCCGCCTTGAAATTCCTCCGTCTGGGCGATGGATTGCGCTTCCGAAGTCGCATTCTGGCCGGCGTAGTCATAGAGCAGAGCGGACATGGCGGCGGTGTCCGCCCGCACCTCCTCGACCGGTTGGGAAAACCACTTGTCGATCGATCGGTTCATCAGTCCGTAGGAGAACCAGAACATCGCAATCACGGGCAAAAATGACAGCAGCAGGCTGACCACCACCAGGCGCGTGCGGAACTTCGAACCAGCCACGCCTTGCCGCCGTTCGGCGTAGAGCTTCAGCAGGTTACGTCCGAGGACGATGGTCAGCGCGACGAAGGCAGAAAAGATGAGGCCGGTAAGACCGAAGAAAAACAGGAGCTCCTGATTGCTGTCGGGACTAATAAATTTCAGATTGAACGATGCCTGCGCCACCAGGACGGCAAGCAGCAGAAAGGCGACGACCGCCAGCGTGATTACGGCCTTCCGGCGGCCGGAGGTCTTGGTTTCGTCGCGAGTTGGATTCGGTGGGGCCACGGCGAAGTGTCCCGCCAAAACACACAACCGGCGGCGGGATTGCCCCATTATAGAGAGTCGTTGGTCGTTAGTCGCTGGTCATTCGCGGTTCGCCGCACTCGCCAAAGGTGTGGCGTCGGCCCGCCAACGACTAACGATTAACGACCAACGACGAACCAACAACGACTAGCGGCGCCCCGATTTCTCCAGCGCATCGCGCAGCGCCGCGTACGCCGGCTTCGCTCGATAATTGCGGTCAAACAACAGCGCCGCGCCTTGCGTCTGCTTGGAGTGCGATCCGATCCACGAATATTTGTCCGTGAAACCCCACGTCTGGATCGCCGTGCATCCGGGATGCGACAGACACGCGGCGGCAATCTCGCGATAGATGTCCGCCTGCCGTTGCAGATCCTCGGGACGAGCATTGCCGCTCGCGTCCACCGGCAGGGCGACGTCCATTTCGGTGATCTGGACCTGCACTCCGAGAGCGGTGAAGCGCTTGATATTGTCGGAAATAGAGGCGACATCGGCGTGCAAATTGACGATGTGCATCTGAAACCCAACGCCATCGATGGGCACGCCGCGCTCACGGAAATCGCGAACCATGGCGTAGATCGCGTCCGACTTGGGATTCAGTGATTCCGCTTCTGCCTCGTTGTAAAACAGCAGAGCCTGCGGATCGGCTTCATGGGCCCAACGAAAACACTGTTCAATGTAGGAGTAGCCTTGCTCTGCGCTATGTGGCTGCGAGCGAGCGGGGGCGCTCGTAGCTCGAGGCTCGAAGCTCGAAGCTAATTCGATTCCGGGCTGATCGCGCCAGATCGTGCTGCGCAGTTGGCCCGAGTGCAACTCATCGAAGGCCTCATTGACCACGTCCCACGCGAAGATCCGGCCGCGATAATGTCCGACGACAGTCTTGATGTGCTTTTCAAGAATCTCGGCCAGCTCGCCGGAAGTGTAATTTCCGTCAGCCAGCCATTTTGGATTCTGCCGGTGCCAGACCAGCGTATGGCCACGCACTTTCATGCCGTGACGAGTCGCGAAATCCACGACTTGGTCGGCTCGAGAAAAATCGAAGCGCTGCGGCTCGGGATGCACCACCTCCCACTTGAGGGCATCCTCCGGCTCCGCCATGTTGAACTCACGCGCCAGCGTGGACGCATAGGCCGCCTCGGAAAGTTGCGCCGGACGAACCGCGGTCCCGATAAGCATTCCAGAACTCTGCGCCGCCTCGCGCAGAGATAAAGATAGAGATGACGACCAGTTTTGCGCGCCAGCACCGAATCCAAGGCAGAAAGCACCAGCCACCAAAATAGAAACAAGCGCTCGCCATTTCATTGCGTCAAGTCCAGCATCGCCGTCATGAATGCTTACATTGACTCAGAAAGGCACTTCTGAAAAGGACACTGCTCACACCGCGATTGTGACTTTATCGTGGGGAGCGATGGTCGTTAGTCGTTAGCGGGCAAATCTGCTTTCGGCAGCGATGGCCAAACCGCGAACGACGAACGACCATCGACCATCGACAAGCGATCACCGTGATCGCGCCCTCACTCCTCAAAAACCACCCTCCCCGCACCGAAGAACATGGTCTGCCGCGTGCCGATTCCGTCCAATTCGATGAGTTTCTAGTGGAAAGTCCGCCCATAGCCAACGCAAACCGTATCTCTCGCGAAGTACAGGTACCTAAGTTACTTTTTCGGAATTCCCATTGGGTTGACAATTTGTGTCAGTGCGAAAGCCTGCTCGCTGATCCCCTCGGAAATCAGCAGGTTCGCATTAGCATCGCCCCCGGAGTTCCCGGGAATACAGGAGAGATATGTCTCAGCGGCTGGGTGACCTGCTCGTCAAAGAAAAGGTCATTACCCCAGAGCAGTTGGCGGAAGCGAGCAAGCTCCAGAAGGAGTCGCACACCCGGCTCGCCTCGGCACTGGTGAAGTTGGGCTTCCTCTCCGACGAGGATGTCACCAACTTTCTCTCGCGCCAGTATGGCGTGCCCGCCATCAATCTTTCTTACTTTGAAATTGATCCCGCTGTCGTCAAGCTGATTCCCTACGAAACCGCGAAGCGCTACCAGATTCTGCCGCTCAGCCGTGTCGGCGCTTCGCTCACCATCGCCATGGTTGACCCGACCAACGTCTTTGCCATGGACGATATCAAGTTCATGACCGGCTTCAACATCGAGCCGGTGGTGGCTTCTGAAAGCTCCATCGTTGAGGGTATCGACAAGGCCTACGGCACCTCCAAGGAAGAAGAGCTCGAGAGCGTCATGCAGTCCATGAACGACCTGGGCGACGCCGCCGATGTCGAGGTGCAATCGGAAGAGCAGGAACTAGAACTCAAAGAGCTGGAGAAAGCGGCCGACGAAGCTCCCATCGTCAAGCTCGTGAACCTGGTGCTCACCGACGCCGTAAAGCGCGGCGCCAGTGACATTCACATGGAGCCGTACGAAAAAGAATTTCGCGTGCGTTTCCGTATTGACGGCGTGCTGCAGCTGATCATGAATCCGCCGCTCAAGCTAAAAGACGCCATCACCTCGCGCCTCAAGATCATGGCCAAGCTCGACATCAGCGAAAAGCGCCTTCCGCAGGACGGCCGCATCATGCTGAAGATGCAGATTGGCGGCAAGAAAAAGCAGCTCGATTTCCGCGTCTCCACTCTGCCGACGCTATGGGGCGAGAAGATCGTGCTCCGGTTGCTGGACAAGGAAAATCTGCGGCTCGACATGACCAAGCTCGGTTTCGAGCAGGAGTCGCTTACCAAGTTCCAGAAAGCGATTCTGAAGCCCTACGGCATGGTGCTGGTTACGGGGCCGACGGGATCGGGCAAAACCAATACTCTGTATTCCTCGATCTCGCAACTCAACCAGCCCGACACCAACATCATGACCGCCGAAGACCCGGTTGAGTTCCAGCTGGGAGGCGTGAACCAGGTGCAGATGAAGGAGCAGATCGGCTTGAATTTTGCCACGGCTCTGCGCGCCTTCCTGCGGCAGGATCCCAACATTATTCTGGTGGGCGAAATTCGCGACTTTGAAACCGCGGAAATCGCCATCAAGGCCGCGCTCACCGGCCACCTGGTCTTATCCACATTGCATACCAACGGCGCGCCCGAAACCATCACCCGTCTCATGAACATGGGCATCGAGCCTTTTCTGGTGGCAACCTCGGTCCATCTCATCTGCGCCCAGCGTCTGATTCGCCGCATTTGCAAGGACTGTGCCGAGCCCGTCGAAGTGCCCGTGCAGGCCTTGATCGACGAAGGCTACAGCCCGGAAGAGGCCAAGACGGTACAGATCATGAAGGGCAAAGGCTGCGCCACCTGCAACAAAACCGGATACAAAGGCCGCACCGGTCTATACGAAGTTATGGAAGTGGATGACGAGATCAGGGAACTGGTTCTGGTCGGCGCCTCCGCGGTTGAACTCAAGAAAAAAGCGATTGAACGCGGCATGATCACCCTGCGTCGCAGCGGGCTGATTAAGGTTGCACAAGGCTGGACCACGCTCGAAGAAGTGGCAAGAGAAACGATTCACTAAGAACGACGAAAGAAAAAACTATGGCTCTCTCACTAAGCGATCTGCTCCGCCGCATGCTGGAGATGGGGGGAAGCGATCTCCACATCACCACCAACTCTCCTCCACAAATCCGCGTGCACGGACACCTGGTGCCGCTCGACCTGCCCCAGTTGACGCCCGCCGAGACCAAGCAATTGGCCTACAGCGTGATGACCGACTCGCAGAAGCACCGCTTCGAGGAAACCCTCGAACTCGACTTCTCCTTCGGCCTGAAGGGCCTGGCTCGCTTCCGCGCCAACGTCTTCAATCAGCGCGGCGCTTCGGCTTGCGTCTTCCGTCTGATTCCGTTTGAGATTAAGTCCTTCAACCAACTCGGTCTGCCGGCCGTGGTCAGCAAATTGTGCGACAAGCCGCGCGGGCTGGTGCTGGTAACGGGGCCGACCGGATCGGGCAAATCCACGACGCTCGCGGCCATGATCGACAAGATCAACACCGAGCGCCATGAACACATCCTCACCATCGAGGACCCGATCGAATTTGTGCACATGAACAAGAACTGCCTGGTCAACCAGCGCGAAGTGCACTCCGACACCAAGAGCTTTACCGACGCCCTGCGCGCCGCGCTTCGTGAAGACCCGGACGTGGTGCTGATCGGCGAAATGCGCGACCTGGAAACCATTGAATCGGCACTGCGTATCGCGGAAACCGGCCACCTCACCTTTGGCACGTTGCACACCAACTCGGCATCGTCCACCATCAACCGCATCATCGACGTGTTCCCGGCGCACCAGCAATCGCAGATTCGCGCCCAGCTGTCGCTGGTGCTCGAAGGCATCATGTGTCAAAGCCTGCTGCCGCGCGGCGACGGAAAGGGACGCGCCATGTGCATGGAAATCCTGGTGCCGAACGCGGCCGTGCGCAACCTGATCCGCGAAGACAAGATCCACCAGATTTACTCGTCCATGCAGTCGGGACAGGAAAAGTACGGCATGCAGACGTTCAATCAATCGCTCGCCACCGCCTATTTCCAGAAGCAGATCACGCTGGAAATGGCGATGACGCGTTCCAGCAATCAGGACGAATTGCAGGAAATGATCGCGCGCGGCGCCACGCTTTCGAACCGGGGTACTCCGGCTCCGATGGCAAAAGGCGCTGTGCCGACCAAACGCTGATAAGCCAGGTCTTAGGTTTCAGGTCTTAGGTCTTAGGTTTCAGATGTCAGGCATTTAGGAGTCAGGTCTTCTGGTTCTTGGTATCAGGGTTTTCCTGAGACCTGAGACCTGACACCTGATCCACAAGGAGATAGTCACCATGCCGGTTTTCACATTTTCAGGAAAGACCGCTTCGGGCGAGAAAGTTCAGGGAGAGCGCGTAGCCGCCAACAAAGACGGACTGGCGGCAGCGCTCCGGAAGGAGCGCATCACGCCGGGCTCCATCCGCGAAAAGGGCAAGGAATTTTCCATGCCCACTTTCGGTAACACCAAAGTCAAGGTTAAGGACGTGGCGGTGTTCTTCCGCCAGTTCTCCGTCATGATTGACGCCGGCCTTCCCCTGGTGCAGTGTCTGGAGATTCTCGGCGCCAACCAGGAGAATCCCGCTTTTCAAAAAACGCTGCTCGGCGTCCGGACCACGGTCGAAGGCGGCGCCACGCTGGCCAACGCCATGCGCCAGTATCCGATCATATTCGACGACCTGACCACCAACATGATCGAGGCCGGCGAGACCGGCGGTATTCTCGACATCATTCTGCAGCGCCTCGCCATCTATGTTGAAAAGGCGGTCAAGATGCGTGCCGCCGTCAAGTCGGCATTGATTTACCCGGTGGCTGTCGTCTCCCTTGCCGTGCTGATCGTGGGTGCGCTGCTCAAATGGGTGGTGCCGATCTTCGCCAACCTCTTCGTCGGGTTGGGAGTTGCCCTTCCCCTGCCGACTCGCATTACGATCGGTCTCAGCGACTTTGTCGGCCATTTCTGGTGGTTCTTTCTGGTGGGCGCCGGCGGTCTCGTCTACGGCATCAAGCAGGTTCGCAAGCACCCGCGTGGCGGTTATTACTTCGACGCTATGCTGCTCAAGCTGCCCATCCTCGGCATACTGCTGAAAAAGATCGCGATCGCCCGCTTCACCCGGACCCTGGGCACGCTCATTACCTCGGGCGTTCCGATTCTCGAAGGCTTGACCATCACGGCTCGCACCTCAGGCAACAAGGTGCTCGAAGAAGCGCTCATGAAAGTGCGCAAGGCGATCGAAGAAGGTCGCACCATCGTCGATCCATTGCGCGAATGCGGCCTCTTTCCCAACATGGTGACCCAGATGATCGGCGTCGGCGAAGCCACCGGCGCCATGGACAACATGTTGCAGAAGATTGCCGACTTCTATGAAGACGAAGTCGATTCCGCCACTAAAGACATGCTGGCCATGATGGAACCCGCGATTATCGGCCTCCTCGGCGTCAGCATCGGCGGCATCATTATTTCGCTGTACATGCCGTTGTTCGCGATGATCGGAAAATTGGCAGGATAGAAAAAGATAGCAGTCAGCCATCAGCAGTCAGCCGTCAGCTAAGGCCAAATTTCACCGGCCGGCAAGGGCGCATGACCCGCAACGAAAAACTGATGGCTGACGGCTGAAGGCTGACGGCTAATTCATGCATTCCATCCCCGATGAGCGGAACTGGCTGACCTGGCTGGTGAAGGTTCGCATCCTGATCCTGATGGTCCTGCTCGCCATCGAACTTGCCGTCATCCGCCTCACTCCCAGCCCGCTGCCCATCATGCCCTTTCTTACCGGGATGGTGCTGTGGTTCGTGCTCTCGTTGTTTTTCCTTTTTCTGGTTTCTGTCTGGACCGAACACCGCCTCCAGGCCATCCTCCAGGTGCTTGCCGACCTGGCCATGGTCACACTCGTCGTCCATGTCACCGGCGGCATCGACAGCTCGCTGAATTTTCTCTACCCGCTGGTCATCGTTGTCGCCTGCATGTTGCTCCCTCGAGTCTGGGGATACCTCAGCGCAGCCCTGGCCTTCATTCTCTTCGGGACCATCCTCGAACTCGATTACTATCTGGTGATCCCCTCCTATTCGACCACGCATCCCAAGCTCAAAGCCCTGCAGGTAGTAATCTTCGTCAACCTGTTTGCCTACTTTGCCATTGCCTATCTGGCCGGCCTGCTGATGAGCAAGCTGCGCCAGGTGGATTTTCAACTGAAGCATGCCAGCGGCGCGCTCGAAAATCTGCAGGCGCTGCACGAAAATATCGTGCAGTCGATGAGCGGCGGGGTCATCACCACCGGGCTCGATGGACGCATCACGCTGGTCAATCGAGCGGCGCAACAACTGCTCGAGATTCCAGAATCCGAGCTGCGCGGCCGCTCCATGGCCGATCTCTTTCAGGACCCGTTGCCCCATTTCGCCGGAGGCCGCGGCGATGCCGAAGTCCGCTACGTGGCCGTGAACGGCTTTCGCAAGACTTTTCGGGTGCGGGTTTCGACGCTCAATCTCAATCCCAGCCCGCTCAATCCCAGCCCGCTCGATACCAGCACGCCCAATCTAAGCACCGATAGCGACCTCGGCTTCGTCTACTCCTTTGACGATCTCACCGAAATCCGCCGCCTCGAACGCGAAGTGCGCATGCAAGATCGCCTCGCTGCCGTAGGCCGTCTGGCCGCTGCCATCGCCCACGAAATCCGTAATCCCCTGACCTCGATAGCCGGCTCGGTTAGCATGCTGTCGGATTCGCCCGCCTTAAGTTCCGAAGAACACCATCTTCTCCAAATTGTCATCCGCGAGTCCGACCGCCTCAATAACATCATCACCGACTTTCTGGCGTACTCAAGAGGCAAGCAATATCGCTTCGAACGCGTGGATCTGATTCCGCTGCTCCAGGACACGCTGACCTTGCTCGAACACCGCCTGACCGCTGAGAACGCGGGCATCAAGCTAGAGCGCAGCTTTCCGAAATCCGGAGCCTGGGTGTTGGCCGACGGCGACAAGCTCAAACAAGTGTTCTGGAATTTCTGCGAAAACGCCGTCCGCGCCATAAAAATGACGAAGCAAGCCGGAACCCTGACCGTGTCTCTCACCGAACGCGGGCGGGAATGGGAAATAAGTTTTGCCGATACCGGCCCCGGCATCAACCCGCAACAGTCGGAGAAGATCTTCGAGCCCTTCCAGTCGAATTTCGAAGGTGGCACCGGCCTCGGCCTGGCCATCGTCTACCAGATCGTGCAGGCGCATGAGGGCAAGGTATGGGCGCGTTCGGAAGTCGGCAAAGGCACCAGCTTCGTCCTGCGCTTGCGGCGCATGGAGGATGCGCTGGTCGCCGATCGGACTTCCTCCACGTCCGAATCCATGCTGGCCACTGCAGCAGCAGGAGGAGGCGCGCGTGGGTAACATTCTCGTCTGCGACGACGAACGTTCGATCTGCGAACTGCTCGACATTACCCTGCGCCGCGACGGCCACAAGGTGGAAACCG
The DNA here is from genome assembly GCA_963755765.1 of uncultured Acidobacteriaceae bacterium. Lineage (GTDB taxonomy): Bacteria > Acidobacteriota > Terriglobia > Terriglobales > Acidobacteriaceae > Acidiflorens. The sequence continues at coordinate 372,575 of CAVWKZ010000010.1, read as the reverse complement.
TCACTTCGGGCGAAGCCGCCAAGCGCAAAATCGACAGCGCGCTCTTCGACGTGATCGTTACCGACATCAAGATGCCCGGAGTCGACGGCGTCGAAGTTCTGCGCCACGCCCACCAGATCTCGCCCGAATCTGCCGTCATTCTGATGACTGCGGTCGATGATTACGAAGCCGCCGTGCAAGCAGTCAAAGCAGGAGGCGCGACCGACTACATCCGCAAGAGTCCCGGCCTGGTGGACGAAGTCAAACTGGCCATCGCCCGTTCGCTCTCGAAAGTCTCGCTTAGCCGCCAGAACTTTGCCCTGCGCCGCGATGCCGGCACGCGCAATTCGCTCGACAACATTGTCGGCGTCAGTCCGGCGCTCGAAAAACTCAAGCAAACCATCCGTACCGTCGCCACCACCAGCAGCACGATTCTGATCTATGGCGAAAGCGGAACCGGTAAAGAACTAGTAGCCCGCGCCGTCCACACCTGCTCGCCGCGGGCCGCCGAAGCCTTTGTCTCGGTCAACTGCGGCGCGTTTCCCGAGACGCTGCTCGAAAGCGAGCTCTTCGGCTACGTCAAAGGTGCGTTCACCGGAGCCAACCAGAATCGCCGCGGCCTTTTCGAAGTCGCCGACCAGGGCACAATTTTTCTCGACGAAATCGGCGAGATGACCATGCCCATGCAGGTCAAACTGCTGCGCGTACTACAGGAACGCACCGTCCGTCCCGTAGGCGCGACCACCGAAATTCCAGTAGACGTCCGCGTCATTGCCGCCACCAACCGGGATCTCGATCGCCAGGTCACCGAAGGCACGTTCCGCGAGGACCTCTACTATCGCCTGAACGTGATTCCGATCCGCGTGCCCGGATTGCGCGAGCGCCGCGAAGATGTACCGCTCTTGGCGAATCACTTTCTGAAAAAATATGCACCCGGGGCCGGAAAGAGCCTCCACGGCGTCGAAGCAAAATCGCTCGAAGCTCTGACCGGCTACGACTGGCCGGGCAACGTCCGCCAACTGGAGAACACCATCGAACGCGCAGTGGCGCTGGAAACCACGAACGAATTGCGCATCGAATTGCCGGCGGAGCGGCCCAAGGCCCGCGCCGTGGCTGCCGGCGCAGAAATCGCCGCAGGCATGACCGTTGCCGCGGGCGCGGTTCTTCCCGAAGGCGTGAACATGGAAAACTACGTTGAGCAAATCGAGCGCGCGCTCCTGCAATCCGCGCTCGTCCAAACTAACGGAGTGCAGGTCAGGGCCGCCGACGTGCTCGGCATCTCCTACCGCTCGTTTCGCCACCTGATGAAGAAGTACGAGCTCTAGGGAGAGCGCTCAGCATTCAGCATTCAGTTGTCAGTCCTCAGTTTCCCTGCTCATCCAGCTTGTCATCCTGAGCGGAGAATGAACTTCACGAAGTGAAGTTCATTCGGAGCGAAGGACCTCTGCATCTTCTCGCTCCAGCAACGACGCCCTCAAGGAGCTCTCCGGCATTTCTCTTACTTCAAGCGACCCTGCTGACCCGGCTTGCGGCAAAAGCGCGCTAGCTATTTCTCCTCTTGACGGAGCCGGAGTTCCAGAAGATACTCCAGGCGGTTACTTCGGTTGCCGATTTCTGGCTTGAGGGGGCCCGGAATTCGGAGGAGGCGGAATTGCTGTCGCCGCGGAGAAAGCTGTTTGTCCCCTTGGAGTTCGCCGTCCCCGCCTGCAGCAAACCCTGCGCTATGACCAGCCTCAGGAAGATGCGCCTTTTACTGGTTGTACCTCTGCTGTGCGCTTTGGGATTCTCCGAGGAGAAGCCTTGGCGCGAGGTTCGCAGCCCTCACTTTCGTGTGATTACGAATGGTAGTGAGGGAGCCGGGCGCCATGTGGCTCGCGAGTTTGAGCAGATGCGGGGGGTTTTCGCCACCGAATTTCCCGGATATCGTCTGGATTCCGCGGAACCGCTCCTGATCGTAGCGCCGGAAGATGAGAATTCGGCCAAGAAACTTGTTCCAGAATACTGGAAACACAGTGGCCCCAAGCCAGCGGGTATTTACTTTCCTGCCTGGGAGCAGCCCTACGCTCTAGTCCGCCTGGACCAGGTGGGTTCCGATAAGATCACTGCGGACGAGTTTGTCGTGGTCTATCACGAATATGTTCACTCCCTCCTGCATCTGAATCTGCATTGGTTGCCAACCTGGCTCGATGAAGGCTTGGCGCAGTTTTACGGCTATACCCGTTTTGAGGGCAACCACACATACATAGGCGCGCCTCCACGAGACAGGTATGCGCTGTCCCTCCTGCAATATCGAACAACCATCCCGTTGGCTAAATTACTGGATCAGAGGGGCTCGTTCACGCGCAACGAGGAAGACACCGAACTGTTCTACGAACAGAGTTGGGCGCTTACTCACTTTCTCACCTTGGGGCCGGGGATGGAGGGCGGCGACCGCCTCAAGAAATTCTTCAATGCAACTCAGCTGGGGGTCGAGCAGAAGAAAGCCTTTCAGGACACCTTCGGCGATTTCAAACAGGTACAGCAAAATCTCGACCAGTACATCCATCTCTTTGCGTTCAACGCGGCCGTTATTCCAAGCCCTCCAAAGATCGACGACAAAGATATTCCGGCTCGCACCATGACCGTCGCCGAAACAGAAGCGGAATTCTCGTCTTTTTACGCGACCACGAAGCAATGGAAGTTGGCTCGCGAGTCCGCCGAGTCGGCGTTGAAGAACGATCCCAAACTGGCGCTCGCCCATCAGGATATGGGCTTCGTATCTTTGCAAGAAGGCAAAGATGAAGAAGCTGTAAGCGAGTTTTCTCAGGCTGTCAAGCTCGACAATCGCATGTATCGGGCGCAGTTTGCGAAGACGATGATGTCGCCGCTTCCGCATGCGACCAGTCCCGATGATCGGTTGGCGTATCGCGTGGCGTTACTGCAGATTCTGGAGGTCAACCCTCAGTTCGCTCCGGTTTACGTCGAACTCGCGAAACTCTACGTCGCACAGGGAGATCCCGCCCAGGCGCTAAGGCTGGCGCTGAAGGCCGAGAAACTCGAGCCTTGGCGCGCCGGGTATCACTTGCTCACGGGTCAAATATTGTTGCGCCTGGATCGAGCGGCAGAAGCGGCCAGCGACGCCGCTTACGTGGCCGACCGTTGGACTAGCCCCGACCGGGACGAGGCGATGGAACTCTGGAACCTGGTTCCGGAAGGAAAGCGTCCCGCGCAGGGCCCGGCGGAGACGGTAGAAAAGCGCGACGTTAGTAACGCGGAGGGAATTGTGAAGTCGGTGGCTTGTGATGAGCACAACATGACAATGACGCTCGAGCAGGGTGGACAAACCCACGCCTTCCGCTTTCAGCAAGCGGCCGGCGGATTCTCCGACACGTTGTGGTTTGGAAGCGACCACTTCACTCCTTGCTATCACACCACCGGCCTGCGCGCCGTCGTGCAGTTTAAGCCCGCCGCTGACAAGTCCTACGCCGGCGACGTGGTGTTCTTCGGTTTCCGCGATGATTTGCCCGCTGCGCCAGCAAGTGTCGCGTTCAGCTCTTGGCCGAAATTACTGCCATGGTTGTTTCCAATCGAATTCGATGGACCGGGGAACCGTTATTCAAGTTGGGGGAGATGACTATGCTGCGGTTAGACAAGTGGGTGGTGGTCGGGTTTGCGGTTTGTATGCTGGCAGCGCGGGAGGCAAGGGCGGCGATCGGATTCCAGCCGGTCGTGCCGGATGAACTCAAGATGACGAGCGAACCGCTGGCGCCGGGAGCGGCTGCGATCATTCTGTACCGGCAGGTGGACCGTGACGACAATGGCCGCACTTCCCACGAGGACGCTTATTTTCGGATCAAGATCCTGACCGAAGAGGGGCGAAAGTACGCCAATGTCGAGATTCCGTTCTTGAAGGGCAGAGAGGATGTTGTGAAGGTGAAAGCCCGGACCATCAGACCCGATGGCTCGACCGTGGACTTTGGCGGTCAAGTCTTCGAGAAATATCTGGTGAAGGGAAAGGGAGTGAAGTATCTGGCCAAGACTTTTACCCTGCCGGATGTGCAGGTGGGGAGCGTCATCGAATACGTCTACACGATGGATCTGGGCGAATATATGGTCTTCGATTCACATTGGATTTTGAGCGATGAGCTGTTTACCAAGAAAGCGCAGTTCTCGCTGAAACCCTATACCGGCTTTTCGCTGCGCTGGAGTTGGCTAGGGCTGCCTGAGGGCGTCCTCCCCAAGCAAGGGCCGGACCACATCGTGCGGATGGAAGCGAACAATATACCGGCGTTCCAGCTGGAAGATTACATGCCTCCTCCCAATGAATTGAAGTCGAGGGTGGATTTTATCTATGAGCAGGGCTACGCGGACAAAGACCAGGATAGTTACTGGAAGCGCATCGGGAAAACTTGGAATGGGTACCTGGAAAGCTTCGTCGACAAGCGCAAGGAGATGCAGCAGGCGGTCGCGCAAATCGTTTCGCCGAATGATCCGCCGGAGGTGAAGCTGCGAAAGATCTATGACCGTGTGCAACAGATCCGGAATACATCGTACGAGGAGCAAAAAACCCAGCAGCAGGCCAAGCGCGAAAAAGAGAAATGGGACGAAAACGTTGAGGACGTTTGGAAGCGAGGTTACGGTACCAGTATTCAGCTGACATGGCTGTTCCTTGGCCTGGTGCGAGCGGCGGGCTTTGAAGCGTATGGCTGCTGGGTTTCGGACCGCCGGGAATATTTCTTCAATCCAGTCACGATGCAAAGCGCGAAGCTGAACACTAACGTAGTGCTGGTGAAATTCAATGGCAAAGACCTATACCTCGATCCGGGAGCCGCCTTCACGCCGTTTGGCCTGCTGACCTGGTCGGAGACGGGCGTCAAGGGATTGCGCCTGGATAAGGACGGTGGAAGCTGGATCCAGACGACGCTTCCGCAACCGTCGGAGTCGCGGATCGAGCGCGTGGGAAAGCTGAATCTCTCCGAAACGGGAGATCTTGAAGGAAAATTAACCGTCACCTACATTGGGCTGGCAGCGATGTACCACCGCGTGGAGGAGCGAAACGCGGACCAGGTGGCGCGCAAGAAGTTTCTGGAAGAGTCGGTGACGGAACAAATTCCCGCGGCTTCAGAAGCAGAGCTGACGAACAAGCCCGACTGGAGCAGTTCCGAAACACCGCTGGTTGCGGAATTTACGCTCAAGATTCCGGGTTGGGCGTCGAGTGCCGGTAGGCGCGTACTTCTACCTGCTGCGATCTTTACCGCCGGTGAGAAAGGGGTTTTTGAACACGCCAGCCGGGTCCAGCCTGTCTACTTTGAATATCCGTATCAAAAAACTGACGACGTTACCGTCGTGCTTCCGCCGGGATGGCAGATAAGCAGTCTGCCAAGAGTGCAGGACGAGAACGGCAAAAGCATCGTTTACTACCTGAAAGTTGAGCCAGGCCCCGGAACACTACAGCTGACGAGGAAGTTGACTTTCGATGTTGTGCTGGTAGCACCGAAATACTACGGCGCCTTGCGCAATTTTTTCCAGACGATCAGGACCGGAGATGGGGAACAGATCGTGCTGCAGCCAGGGGAAATCCATGCCAGCAATTGAACGGCGCGTGTTGCTGTTTTCGCTTTGGACCGCGGTGTGGGTGTTCGCGGTTGTGCCGCAAGCTGCGGCCGGAGATGCTCCACAATGGATGCACGCCCTGGTCGGAGTTACGCTGCCCGCCTATGACGAGAAGACCGACGCGGTGGTGCTGTATTCCGAGACGGACGTAACCGTTCTGTCGGCGGATAAAATCAGGACGCGGGTGCGCCGGGCCTACAAGATTCTCCGGCCCGAAGGGCGGGAACACGGCACCGTGGAAGTTTATTTCGATCCCAGCCTAAAAATCAAAGACTTGCATGGCTGGTGTATCCCAGCCCAAGGCAAGGACTACGAGGTCAAGGACAAGGACGCGCTGGATTTTGCTGCGCCGATTGAAGGTGGCGAGCTGGTTTCGGACCTCCGGCGCAGAGTGCTGAACATTCCGGCGCCCGATCCCGGGAACATCGTTGGCTACGAATATGAGGTGGAAGAGCAACCCTTTTTTTTGCAGGACATTTGGTACTTCCAGGGGACTGATCCGGTGCGGGAGAGCCATTATTCGCTGCAATTGCCTCCGGGATGGGAGTACAAGGCGTCGTGGCTTTCCTATCGGGATGTCAAGCCGGCGGAAGGAAGCGGCAATCCGGCGCAATGGGTGGTCAACGACGTGAAAGGGATCAGGTATGAGCCAGAAATGCCACCTTGGAAGGGCGTGGCAAGCCAGATGATCGTATCGTTTTTCCCGGCGGAAGGAACGTCGCGGAAAAACGAAATGGCAAACTGGGAAAGCATGGGGAGTTGGTATCAAAATCTGATCAGCGGACGGATGGCCGCATCGGAAGCCATTAAACAAGAAGTAAACACACTAACCGCCGGGAAAGCCACGCAACTGCAAAAGATGCAAGCCATTGCCGGGTTCGTGCAGCACGATATCCGCTATGTCGCGATCGAGTTGGGTATCGGCGGATGGCAACCGCACGCCGCTCCCGATGTTTTCTCGCACCGCTACGGAGATTGCAAAGACAAGGCGACGTTGATGCGCGCTATGCTGCGCGAGATGGGCGTGGATTCCTACCAGGTAGTGATCAACGCCCAGCGGGGTGTGATCACGCGTGAGATGCCGGTTCACAATGGGTTTAACCATGTGATTCTTGCTATCAAGTTGCCGGACGGCATGAACGATCCGTCGCTCGTGGCGGTTACGCAGGACCCCAAGCTTGGAAGGATACTGTTCTTCGATCCGACGCGCGAGTTGACTCCCTTTGGGCAAATAGGAGGATATCTGCAAGCGAATTACGGCTTGCTGGTGATGCCGGAGGGCGGTGAACTGGTTGAATTGCCGCAACAGCCGTCGGCGATGAACGGCATCGAGCGCGTGGGCAAATTGACGCTTGATGCCAATGGGATGTTGAAGGGCGACGTCACTGAGGTACGGCTGGGAGATCGAGCCTGGTTGGAACGGGGGAGTTTGCGTGCGGTAACGAAAGATACTGATCGCATCAAACCGATTGAAAGTCTTTTGGCGGGTTCGCTTACCAATTTTCAAATTGTGCACGCGAGCGTCGCCAACCTTCAACAGACCGACCAGCCTTTTGGTTTCAACTACACCTTCGAGGCTCAGAACTACGCGAGAAGTGCCGGGAACCTATTGCTGGTGCGGCCGCGGGTGCTGGGAAGCAAGTCCTCGGGAGTGCTGGAGACGAAGGAACCGCGCAAGTTTCCACTCGAATTCGACGGGCCGGTGCGAGATACCGACAGTTTTGAAATCGCGCTGCCGCCAGGCTATGAAGTGGATGAGGTACCGCCGCCCATGGACGTGGAGTATAGCTTCGGCAGCTATCACAGCAAGACCGAAGCGACCGGGCAAATGTTGCACTACACTCGCAGCATGGAGATCAAGGAGCTGAGCGTCCCGGTCAACAAGATGGACGAACTGAAGAAGTTCTATCGCATGATCGCTTCCGACGAGCGGAATACGGCAGTTCTGAAGCCGACTGGAGCCGGCAAGTAACGGCACACGAAGATCTGCCGAAGAGGCAAAATCCCTACATATCAATTCAGACCGCTTCAGGCCGGCTCCATGGACGTTTCCTCGAACCTGGGGCAAGATTGCAATCACTTCCCCACTGAGCTGAATCGCTTTAGGAGGAAATTTATGAAGCAGGCAAAGTGGTTAGTAGCGGTGATCTTAGTCGCACTTTCGGGCATGGCTTCTGCGCAATTGAGCAGTGGCTCCAAAATCGTCGCCCAGGTGCCATTCGAGTTCGTGGTGGCAAATAAAATCGTTCCTGCCGGCCAATGCGTCGTGTCGGTTGCCACTATGGACGGCAGAACTCTGGCGATCAGCAACGCCAGTTCAAAGGTGAACCTGTTCACCTCCTCGTCCCGGGCAGAAAGCCACGGAAATGCGGCTCACTATGCGCTGGTCTTCAGACAATACGGAGACCGTTACTTCCTGTCGGGAATCAAGCTCGAGGGCAGCAAGATGGAATATCGTCTGCCGGAGAGTAAAGCGGAGGCTGAGCTGCGCGCCCGGAACGTATCCGTCACGGAAGACGCTCTGCTCGCGTCGTTGGAATAGGAATAGGAATAGGAGTAGTTGGCAGGTGGCCCAGCCTGCTCTCCACACTCAGAGGGCGCCCCGCCCAAGCGCTGCTTGGGCGGGTCCTTTTCGCCGGGAACAGAATAAAACCGAAACGAGAGAAATGTGCGGATTGTTGATGGAACCGGAAATTACACCAACCTCATTTCGAGGCACTTCAAGAGTGTTGAGCCGATGAGCGGGCGTGAACGAAGCGCGGAGCCCGCTGGCGAAATCCTGAGCAGAGCGAAGGAGCGCTCGGGAGGGAGTGGAAGAGTATTGGTCGGCCCTGGCGGACGATTTTGGCGTGGTTTTGCGCTGTGGCTCCAGGCGATCATCGCACATCAAAATGTCACTCATTTCGTTGACACGAAATGCACATAGACAGTTTCCCTACCGCGAAATTGGAGGAGAAATGAACTGATGGCCCGACAGGGCATCCTGGATCGCAGGGACAAGGTCGGTAGCCAGACGAGACTTGGTGACGTATCCCAAGGCGCCTTCCGCAAGGCAAGCGCGGACAAACTCAACCCGCGTCTGCACCGTGAGGAAGACAATCCTGGCCGTTGAACCGAGGCTGCGCAATTCATGCGCCGCCTCAATACCGGAAAGTTCAGGCATTGAGATGTCAAGGACAATGACGTCGGGACGGAGTCTTGCCGATTCGAACACCAGTTCTTTACCGTTGGTCACAGCACCCACCACCTCGAACTCGGCCTGCAATAGCTCGCTAACCCGTTCAATGACGGAACTGTGGTCGTCGGCAAGCAATACGCGAGGCCGGTTCAATATTTCCTCCGATGTTTCGATTGGCCCAGCGCTCCCAGCGAATGCAGGCTATATCATCCGCTGAGCGGCAGCGATTCCGAAGCCAGATGCTACTGGAGCTGCTTAAGGCAGTTCTACTAGGAAAACTCCTAGTTTCAAAAACTCTGGTTTCAAAACTCTGGGTTCAAAAGGCCTCAGTGATCACTTCAAAAGCGGCCAACGGTTATCACTTCAAAACCGGCCAACGGGATTGGCCGTCCAGGACTGAGAATGTTCTACCCTGCCGCGTCCTGTGATGGCAAGTCGGTTTTGGTTCGCCAGCTTCGCGGGCCGCATTTGAGCACGTGTCCGTGGTGCAGTAAACGGTCGAGCATGGCGCTGACGGCGGCCGCGTCTCCCAGCAGTTTGCCCCAGTCTTCCACCGGACGGTTCGAGGTCAGCATGGTGCTGGCGCGCTCGTAGCGGCGCATGATGATTTCCAGCAGTTCTTCGGCGGCGGTGAGCGGCAGCTTGCGCATGCCGAGATCGTCGATGATGAGCAGGGGCACGGTCACCAGGAACTCCATGTGTTCTTTGCGGGTGCCGTCGAGCGTGGCTTCGGCGAGATCATCGAGCAAGGCGTGGGTCTCGCGATAGAGCACGCGGTATCCCTGTTGGATGGCGGCGTGGCCGATGGCTTGTGCCAGGTGACTCTTGCCGGTGCCGGGTGGACCGAGAAACAGGGCATCTTCGTGACGCGCGATGAAGGTGCCGGTGGCGAGGTCGAAGACCAGGCTGCGATTCATCTTCTTGTTGAAAGTCGAAATCGAAGTTGTCGAGAGTCTTCTGGGAGTCGCGGAACTGCGGCTTGCTTGGTCCGCCGCTCCAGCAGGCGTTCTCCACGCAAGGCGAGTTCGTCGGAGACCAGGCACGACAGCAGGTCGATGGGGGCGAGCGGTTCGGCCTGGGCCTGGCGCAGACGGGTCTCTAGCACGGCGGCCATTCCGCCCAGGCGAAGTTGTTTGAGCGCACGATCGAGTTCGATCAGATTCATTCTTCTATCTCCTTCGTTCTGTAGTTGATGAAGTCGCGGTATTGCACCAGCTCGCGGATCAGAGGATCGACTTGCTGCAAACTCAGTGGGGCTTGTGGGCAGCGTTCCAGATAGCGACGCACGAAGCGGTATTCCTGTACTCCCATGTCGAGCGCAGCGGCGCAGGCTTCATCGACCGCCGCGGTGCCGTACTTCTTGGCTAGGGAGAGCACGCCGAGAATGCGGCGCACCCCGACCTCGCCTTGTTGGTGGTGGATGGCATCGCAGAGCGCACCGATGTGCGACCCAGCACGACCCGCTCGCCACAGCAGTTGCGAAGTGCGCAGCGGTGTTCGCTTGGGGTGGTCATCTTCTTTAATGCGATACCAACCGCGCTTCTGGCGCACGTGTTCGCGTAGCAGTTGGCCGGTCTTAGGATCGAGCAGACGAACATACAGCTCATCCCATTGCACGCGCAGCACGCGCCCGATCCAGCCTGGCGGTGCGCCGTAGTAGGCGGCCTCGACCTCGACGCAGCCGTCCAGATGCACGATGCGCTCGCCGTACTGGTAATAGCGGAACGGCTCCAGCGGCAGCGGTAACAACGTGAGTTTCTCTTCGGCAAACATGGCGGCGACCTGCCGTTTAGTGGTGCCGTGGATGCGAGTGTCAGCCCAGCGTTGTTCCCAGTGATCGAGGTAGGCTTGGGCTTGTTCCAGACTCTCGAAGCGCAAGCCTTTCAGTGGCGTTCTCTGTGCATGACCGACGCCCGATTCGACTTTGCCTTTGCGATCGGGATCTTGAATCCGACAGGGCATGGCCACCGCGCCGTAGTGCGCCAGCACGTCGCGATAAAGAGGATTGAGAGTGGGGTCGTAAATATCGGGGACGAGCACGCCCTCGCGCAGATTGTCGAGCACGATGATGCGGGTAGCGCCACCCGGCCGGCGAAAAGCTCGTTCGTGCAGCTCGGCCCAGATGCGCGAACTGGAGCGGAAGGTTAGCAGACGAACCGACTTGCGACTGCAGCCCAGCGTCATCACGAACAGCCGGGTGCGCCGGTACTTGCGGCTCTCGGGATCGCGCACCATCGGTCCGGTGCCGTAATCGACTTGCGCCTCCTGGCCGGGCGCGGTAACGGCCTCAGCGATCACCCAAAACCGGCCAGTGATTATCACCTGAAAACCGGCCAACGAGAGTAGCGTCCGGGACATTGATTCCCGCGGAGGCTTGTACGCTCCGTGGGCATGGCCAATGTCTTGAACGAAGAGAAGAAACAACAGGTTTTAGCTCTGGGACGGCTGGGCTGGTCGCTGCGGCGCATCCAGCAAGCGACCCATGTCCGTCGGGAAACCGCCAGCGCCTACCTGAAAGCGGCGGGGATTGCGGTGCGTCCGCCCAGTGGCTGGGGGCGGTGCGAACCAAAACCGGCCAACGGAGTGATCACCGACTTTGGCGCGGCGAAACCGTCCATTCCGGTGATTCCCGATGCCTGCAAACCCAACCCCAACCCCGAAAACCTTTCTACTAAGGGAAAAGCAAAAACAACTTCAAAACCGGCCAACGAGAACGAGGTGATCACCGACTCTGCCGTGGTCACCAGCCCCAGCGCCTGCGAACCGTACCGGGAAGTCATCGACTTGGGGCTCAGCCGCGGCCGCAATGCCATGGCGATCTGGCAGGATTTAGTTTCCGAGTACGGCTTCGCCAGCAGCTATCAAAGCGTGCAACGCTTCGTGCGCAAGCGGCGCGGAACGCAAACCCCCGAAGCCCGCGCCGTCATCGAAGGGAAGAGCGATGACGGTTTTCCTGGTGGAATGAGTAAGGTCGAAGATTATGGCGATACCACGGGCGACGTCGAAATCAATCCGTTCTCGAGCGCCAGGAGCACCAACTCGGCATTGTTCTTGATGTTGAGAGATCTCATGATCTCGTACTTGTGGAACATGACGGTTTTCTCGCTTACGCTCAGAATATGGGCGATCTCTTTCATCGGCCGCCCTTCCGCGAGTAACTGCAGGACCTCGCGCTGGCGCTGCGTCAATTCTTTGCGGAACTGTTTGGCGCGTGATTCCTGCACCTGCCAATCTTCAGGCTTGAGTCGCGCCGTAACAAAGGCCTTTCCGCGCAGTACATCCGCGATCGCGCTCAACAGTTCCGAGGCTGCGGAATGCTTCAGCACGAACCCTACGGGTCCCAATCGAAGAGCCGCCGCCGCCAGGTTGGCATCGGCATGCATCGTCAGGAAAACAAGCTTTACCTTGGGGAGAATCTCCTGGATCTTTTTGCCGGCATCCAGACCGTTCAGCAATGGCATCGCCACGTCCAGCACAATCACATCCGGTCGCAGCCGACTCGCTTCGGCGATCAGGGCGCGCCCATCCATCACAGTCCCGACTACGTCGTAATGCTTCTCAAGCAGGCCGCGAATACCTTCGACTACGACCTCGTGGTCATCGGCGAGCAAAACGCGTGTTCGCGGTGCGGGCTGTGTTTGGGCGGACATGGTCACTCCTTGATTGCGTTAGTCTGCTGCAATATGTTTCGTGCGAACAGACTGCTGCACTTCCTTGCAAGGTAAGCGTACGTTCAGGGTCGTACCGCGATTATTCCGGGAAACAATGTCAATCCGGCCGCCGAGGAGCCGCAGTCGTTCTTCCATACTGCGAATTCCAAGTCCCACACGATTCGACTGCCGCTGATTATCAAAGCCGATGCCAGCATCGGATACCGACAAATACAGCTGTTTGTCTTCCCCGCGCAAGTAGACCTCCGCCCGATTCGCGCCGCTGTGCTTCTTGACGTTGCGAAGCGCCTCCTGGACTATCCGGAAAATACAAAGAGCGACGTCGGGGTTAATTCCAGGAGATATATTATCGTGCACGAAATCGACCTGAATTCCTTGCTGCTCAGTGAACTCGCGGCAAAACGAGCTGAGTCCGAGAGCCAGCCCCAGACTCTCAAGAGTCGAAGAATGCAGACGATGCGACAAAGAATGCAAATCGTCCCCTAGCCCCGCCGCGCGACTCCACAGATCGCGTAGCCGCTCTCTAGCCAGGAGAGGGGAATCGGCGATCATTTGCGAAGCGCGTTCCAGATCAAATGCCAACATTGCCAGTCGCTGATTGAAATCGTCGTGAAGCTCACGCGCAAGACGGCTTCTCTCCTCCTCCTGAGCATGAATTAACTGGCCACTCAAAGCGAGTCGCTCCCGCTCTTCCTGCTTTCGCTGTGTGATATCCGTGTGCGCCACCACGCAACCCGGCTCGACGCCGTTCAGAGGCGTCACCGTCATGAGCGAGTATTTCGCACCAGACCCGCCGGACCAATTCCATTCCCATTCCATAGAGAACTGAGCCTTCTCACCCGCCAGGACAGCTTCGATTCCGTGCAACCCCTCGCCGGCCGATCGGTTTCCCAGTTCCATGGCAGCTCGGCACGCCTCCAGATAATTCACTCCAACTCCCAGTTCGGCAGTGAATCCGGCTCCACCATCCTTCACAAATTCAGCCCATTGCGGATTCGAGCTCACGATAATTCCGTGTCCATCCAGCACGGCGACGCCGCTGCTCAGCGAATTGAGGACGGCGCGTTTCAGAAGTTCGCTGCTCACCCGAGCCTCGTCCGCGCTCTTTCGCAGCAACGCATTGGCAAAAATCGTGCCCACCGTAGGCAATTGGTGGATAAGGCGATCCGACCAGATTCTCTCCTCCGTAACTGTCACGAATGAAAGAGAGCCCAGAATTGTTCGTTCTGATTGCATTGGCACGAAAGCATTTGACTTCACACCGAACTGTGCCAATACCTTTCCGTCCACCGTTGCCTCGGCAGACAATCCGTCCAGTGTCTTAAGAAAAAGAGGTATGCCCCTCAAGAGATTCGAGAAATACCAGGGACAAAGACTTGCATTCAGAGCTTCAGGGCCAAGCATGCCTGTTCCAGAACTGTAGTGTGTGCGAAGTAATTCCGCCTGTTCGGCGGAAAACTCGTACATGGTGACTCGATCCACGTTCAGGAAATCGCGGAGCCGGTTCAGCGCTTCGTCAATTCCCGCGTCTATCTTGTCCGCAGGCAAATCGATGAAATATGTAGACAACTCAGAAATCAGCTGCTCGAATTCAAAGCTGGATCGTAATGAGATTTCTGCCTGTCTTCGCCGTCTTCTCTCGAAAAGAAGATAGCCGCTCAGAAGAACCAGGGCCAGCATAACGAGGGCCCATGCAATGATTCGAGTCTTATAGAGTTCCCAAACCCCGGGCTGTCGATAGAGCACGGCGCTGCCAATCGGAAGGTTTTTCTCGTCGAGCCCCCATCTCTGCATGGCGCGCCAGTCGAACATATAGGCATTAGTGCCCAGCACGACTGGAATGTCCGCCGGCTTCGCACCGCTCAGGATTTTCCGGATCATACCGGCTGCTGCTTGTCCTTGCGCCGCATAACTGCTTACAAAGCCACCTACAACGCCCTGGCCTATAAACGTGTCGGCCAAGCCGTAGACAGGGGCGTTCGCGGCCTGCGCGACCATGGGAAGAGACTGCGTCGCGTTGATAAAACTCTGTCCCTTGGCGTCCACTGAGAGAGACGTGTAGAACACAATGGAATGCGCGGGCAGATGTCTGACGCGATCGAGCAGGGTCGGCATATCCAGATCGGTCAGATATTCAAAAGTCAGGCTAGTTTCGTAGCTGTGCAATCCCGCCTTCACAAATGATTCCACTCCGCGGTCAAACGGAGCGATGCCTCCCACAACCACCACGCGCTTGGTGTCAGGCTGCAGTCGCAGCGCTCCCTCGAGTGTTTTTACCGGATCGACCACCATCCACGCTCCCGTGAAATGGGAGTCCAGCGTTGGGTGTTCCGCCTGCGAGGGGGTGCTTCCGGCGAACACGATCGGAACGTCCGGGAAAAATGTTGCACGGGACTCCGCCAGGAATTTGATGGCTGCGGGTCCGAGAGCCACCATGATGTCGGGCTTCTTGTCACGGTACTTCTGCACATACCAAGCCCGAATTTCTTCCTGTGACGATTTTTCCGGAAATAGCGACGTGTCCAAGGATTCGTCGAACAAATCGACTTTATATTCTGACTGTTCATAGAGCGAGGACCGAATCTCCGACAAAGCCACGGCGACGCCGGGAACGTACACTCCGAACTCATTGAATAGCAGAACCCGCTTGGTTGGTTTGATTTGTTGGGAAGGTCGCACGGCTTCCGGTCGAGCTCCGTCGGAGCGCTTTGCCTGATCGGCCGATTGGGCGGATCCTGCGGTGGCTAGAGCGAGCAGCAGAGTGGCCAGAATCTCGATCGACTTTCTAAACCTGGTCGAGGCCGCCATCCCAGAAATCTCTCCCGAACTCTTAGGCTGAAGCATACCGACTTATCTACCCGTGTGGTGACAAAAGCCCCCTTAATCATCCGTCAATCCTCCGGCGATGACAACTGGCAAAATCAACAGTTCCGCGGCGCATTTCGGCTCCGCAACATACCGAGTCACTGACGGTGTGCTGCGCACTCTAGACCTGAAGAATTGACTAACCTAGTGCTTTTGCTAGTTGTCCGAGGCTTCCAGTTGGGGCTAAGGTCGCTGAAACAAGGGCGTTGCAGAGCAACTCTGCTTTGCGCGATGCACTGCTCTAAAAATTCATCACTAGGAGAACATCTATGTATTTCACGCAAGATGCCTTGCTTCCCGAGAATCAGGCACCCTTGATTATCACGGCGGCGCCGTTTGGGCCGCAATGGCTGAAGAGCGACTACCCCGAGGATATCGCTATCACCTGGGATGAGCAGGTGCAGAAGGCGGTGGACTGCTACAATGCCGGGGCCACGCTCCTTCACGTCCACGTTCGCGACCCCAAGACCGGCCATATCTCGAAGAACTTCAAAGAGTATTCCTATTTCATCGGGCGGCTGCGAGAGGCGGTACCGAAAATGATCCTGCAGGTTGGCGGCTCGATCTCCTTCGCGCCAGAGCCCGGAAAAGAAGCTCACTGGCAGGGCTATGACACGCGACACATGCTGACTGAACTTGATCCCAAGCCGGATCAGATAACGATCGTTATCGGTTCGGTCCAGATGAACATTTTACCTTTGACCACACCGGACGACGTCAAGGGAACGCAGCTAGAGAATGTCGCCATGCAGAAGGCTTATCAGAATATGGTGGCTGACGCGACACCGGAGTTCTATATCGAGCACCTGAAGCGCCTCCGCCAACACCAAATCCAACCCTATTTCCAGCTCGCGAACGTCCACACCCTTGAGGAGATCGAAAATCTCATCCGCCAGGGAGTCTATATGGGCCCCTTAAACCATAACTTAGTAGCGATTGGCGGCGGAGTCGGGGCCAGCCGCAACCCCTTCGACTTCATGGAATATGTGCGACGGTCACCACATGGCTCTACTGCGTCAATCGAGTCTTTGTGGAGAACAGTGGCGCCGTATTGTGCCATGGGCGTCGCTCTTGGGATCCACTGCCGGGTCGGCATCGAGGACAACTTGTGGCGCCGGAAGGGCGTGCGCATGACCACGGTCGAGCAGATCGAGCAGGTTGTCCAGATGGCGAAGTTGCTCGAACGCAAGGTCGCGACCGGCGAAGAGGCGCGTCAGATCCTCAAGATCGGAGTCTGGTACGACACCGTCGAGGAAACTCTAGCAAACCTAGCCCTACCGCCAAACCGCAAAGACGGTCAACTGGGTTTCATCGTCAAGGATACCGATGGTAGGCTCGCGGAGCCGGCGCTTTCATCGTGTATGCACCCAATACCATGGCAGGAGCTCCAAGAGAAGGTTACCGGGAACAAAGTAAAAGTTGCATAGCGAAACCGTTTCCGGTTCGCACTCGCTCCAGTTCCCGTGAGGGTCCCGTCTCGCTGCCGAGGCGGGGCCCTTGCGGACAACGGGGCAGGAATCGCAACCAGAAACTCAAAAAGGTGGCGTGACTCATGGCGAGTTTTGTGGAAGTGGCGAGTGTGGAGGAGCTTCCCCCCGGGAGCGGCAGAGTCGTTAGGATCGACGGCAAGGAGGTCGCGATCTTCAACGTAGATGGAACGATCTATGCAATCGATGATTCCTGCCGCCATCAGGGACTGTCATTAGGAACTTCCAAGCTTGAGGGCAAAGTCGTTACGTGCCGAGGGCATGGTTGGAAGTACGACGTCACCACCGGGAGCACGCTTGCGTCCCCAGGGTTTGGCGTCGCGGCGTACCCCGTCCAAGTTGTCGACGGAAAAATCATGGTAGCCATAGACGGAACCGTGAATTCCGCTGTGTAAGAGTGTTTGCCCGCGCAACGACGCAAACAAGTGCTGAGAGGTTCGAGACCGTGGTCTGGTTCAAGCCCACAAGGCACCGCATCGAAAGAGGGCGGGCGCTGCAACCAGAATCCATCTTGAGAAAACGGACCGGAGACGATGCGGAGAAAGGAGGAATCCGAATATGGATCAGCAAAAACCCTTCTTAAACATTCCGGAAACTGTTTCACAGGAGGCGAAGGCGTTTCTCGGCACGCTGAAGGATCCAGCGTTGGCACCTCCGTTTCCAGAGCCCAGCGACCTTGAGGCCTGGAAAAAATTGCGCGCTTTTCTCGAAACCGACGCAAAGGCGCAATCCGACCTGATCGTGAAGCGCTATGCGCCCGATGTTACAGAGCGTAGTCTCGCGGGCGTTCCAGTGCTCGACGTCCGGCCCAAGGGCTGGAAAGACAACGGCAGAGTTGTGGTGTACACGCACGGAGGCGCACACACACTTTACAGCGCCCCTTCTACGCTGGGGAGGGCCGCCATATTCGCCGATGATACCGGGCTCCGCGTGATCTCGATCGATTACACAGTCGCGCCCGCGGCCAAGTTTCAGCAGGTCACACGCGAAGTAATCGCCGCCATCGAAGCTCTGTTGAAAGAAGGTCATCGACCCGAGGATCTACTCATCTATGGTGACTCCTCCGGCGGCGGATTGGCCGCATCGGCCATTCTGAAAATGCGCGACCAGGGATTCGGTTTGCCGGCGGCGGCCGTGTTGGTATCCCCGTGGGTTGATCTCACTCGGACGGGAGATACGGAGTTCACTCTCGCCCACGCTGAGCCGAACTATCTGTATGACAAGCATTCCATCAAGGCGGCGGGTGCGTATGCTGACCCCAAAGACCAGAAACATCCCTACGCCTCCCCAATTTATGGCGATTTTTCCAAGGGCTTTCCACCGACGCTCATACAAGGTGGCACCAAGGAGATCCTCTTGAGCGGATTCATCCGCCTGTATCAGGCGCTCGACACCGCTGGGCAAACGGTGAAATTGGATCTCTACGAGGGCATGCCCCACAACTTCGCATCGAGAATTCCCGAGGCGCCGGAATCGAAATTGGCGCGCGGCAAGATTAGAGACTTTGTACGTCGTCACCTTGAGCATGGGCAGCGCAATGTAGCGTAGCAGTTGTGAAAGTGCCATCCTGCTTTGTGGGCAAAAGGGGAAATCATGAGCAACGAAACGAGAGAATCCAAAGAAAACAATGCTGCGCCTACGGGTCCGTGGGAGTCGCCTTTAAACACGCTGCGCGAATGGGATCCGACGTGGGCCGAGCTCTGTTTCAGGATGAGCACCAACCCGTGGACCCACTCTGTTCTGCCGCGCAAGTTTATCGAGTTGGTCAGCGTCAGCCTGAATGCCGCCTGCACCAATCTCAACGCCGAAGGAACGCGCCGTCACATCCGGGCTGCACTCGACGCGGGAGCGACTCGCGAAGAGGTTTTATTGGTCCTCAAGTGCGGGTCGGTCTTGTCCATTCATTCATGCAGCCTAGCTGCGCCCATTGTCCTCGAAGAAGCCAAAGCTGCCAATGTCCAGTTGACTCCGCGAGCCAACACGGAGCCGACGCCGGCCTGTGACGCGATGCGCAAGATCGGACAGTGGAACACGGCGTGGGATCCGTTCTTCGCGCTTGATCCGGTATTTACCGACGAATTCATGGCGATGGGAGGGGCCGTGTATAAGGGCGGGCTCATGTCGCCCAAGGAGGTCGAACTCCTCAGCATCGCCCTCGACGCTTCGGTCACGCACATGTATGCGCCAGGCACTCGCCGGCACATCAAGAACGCTCTAAAGGCGGGCGCGACCATGGAGGAAATCATGGAAGTGCTGAAGCTCTGTGTCGTTCAGGGAGTTCAGACCTTCAATTTGAGCTTGCCGATCTTGGCAGAGGAACTGGAACACCACTCATCAAAGGCGAAGGTCGCGTAATTCGGAAACGACAACATGAACACTCCTAGTCCCACCCTGATACAGCGGGCCTTGCATGAAATGAAGGAGTATCTGGTTATCTCTGGCTATTTGTTTGTGGTCCTCGGCTCGTTCGCTTCATACAAAGCGATCATCTTGGTCGGAAATTACAATTCTCTTGCCCCATTGGGATTGGCTCTGGTCAACGCACTCGCCCTGGGCAAAGTGGTGTTGGTGGGCGAGTACGCTCATATAGCCGACCGGTTCAAAGAACGGCCGCTGATCTACGCGACCCTCTTCAAATCCGCCGCTTTCGCCGTCGTTTTGGCCTGTTTCAAGATTCTCGAAGAAGGTGCTGTTGGCTTGTATCATGGGCATTCCTTCACCGAGAGCATTACCGGGATGGGCGGCGGCACCCTTAAGGGAATAATCACGGTGACCGCGATTTCCGCAGTCGTTCTGATTCCGTTCTTTGGATTCACCGAGCTGCGGCAGCTCTTGGGCGAAGGTAAATTGGAACAACTTTTTTTCACTTCGCGCCATAGCGTGGGGACTTCAGTAGAGTGATTTCAGCAGAGCGAAAGGTTGCATGATATGGCTAATTATGTAGAGGTCGCGAATCTAGAGCAGCTTCCTCCCGGAAAAGGCACGGTCGTCACAATAGAAGGCAAAGACGTCGCACTCTTCAACGTCGATGGAAAGGTTTGCGCCATGGCGGATGGTTGTCTTCACCACGGAGTGTCACTCGGGACTTCGCAGCTCGATGGCAAGATCGTGACCTGCCGCGGACACGGCTGGAAGTATGACGTCACTACCGGGAGCACGCTGAACGTTCCCGGATACGGGGTTGCCGCTTACCCAGCGAGAATTGTCGACGGAAAAATTCTCGTGGCCATCGACGAACCCCTAGAACCACGGCTTGAAAAATATGCCGGCGCTTTATTGCCGGGGCTAGTCGGCGGCTGGGCAAAGGAGCGGACGTGGAAGACTACCTCAGGCGAGTATGTGCGGAGCTCATTGGACGCGTGCATGGGCCGTTGGCATTTCGGATGGTCCTCCAGCCTCTGACCGTCGCATTTCTCGCGGCCCGCTCCGGCTTCAGCGACGCGCGAGCGGGACGTCCCGCTTACGGTTGGGCCGTTGTCACTGATTCGTCCGGCCGACATGAATTGCTGCGGGCAGGCTGGAAACAGATCGCGAAAGTCTTCACCATCGCGATCATCGTTGACGTAATCTACGAAGGCATTGTGTTCCATCGGCTTTCTCTCGGCCGATCCTTGATCGTTGCGACGTTTCTGGCTTTGCTGCCGTACCCATTGGTTCGCGGTTCGGTGAACCGCATCCTGAGGCTCCGGCTTCCAGGAAAAAAAGAAGAAGGAATCCGGCAATGAACTCGACCCCAGAATCGAAGCCCCTGGATACCTCGACGCGATTGGCATTCGACCGCACTCGCGTGGCCTACGACCGCACCATGATGGCGTGGATCCGGACGGCGACGTCTCTGATCACTTTCGGTTTTGGCATCTACAAGTTCTTTCAACTCGAACTTGGGCGTGGGCGGCCAGACGATCGCCTGATCGGAACACGTGGATTCTCATTGATAATGGTGTGCACCGGGTTGTTTGCGCTCATTCTGGGTACTCAGGAACATTGGCTAAATATGCGGGCACTGCGAGCGGAATGTCCCGGCATGCCTCGCTCACGAGCAGGTGTAATGGCGGCCCTCGTTTCGATCCTGGGAGTGTTGGCATTCATCGCGATGATCTTTCGGCAATAGCGATCTGTACGTGAAGTGTCGACCTTGACTGGGCGCAAGCCGAGGATTGAACCCTTACGGTAACGAAAATGGAGCCGTCAAGTTGCCCGCGATAACTTTCCAGTTCTCGTGTGAATTACACTGACGATCGACTGACTTTTACCACGCGGCAGCGCAACCTTAAGTTAATTGGTCGGGGCGCGCGGATTTGAACCGCGGACCCCCTGCGCCCAAGGCAGGTGCGCTACCAGGCTGCGCTACGCCCCGACTGTTTCAAACGTGATTCGATTATAAATGATGGGGTGTGACCTTCGTGACACTCCCCTGAGGTGGAATGCCCACGCGGGCCGCGACCGGACTATAATCTTGCCTCGGAAGTCATGTTCAGTCCACGCTACGCATTGGTAACCTACGTCCGTAATCCGGTTGGCGAGTTCGTCGAACAACTGCGCCGGGAACTCCACCCGACGATCGCTCACATGGCGGCCCATCTCACCATTCTTCCTCCGCGAGAACTGGTGGGAAACGAAGCATCGGCGCTGGAATTTCTGGAAGAAGCCTGCGGCCGCGTGGTCCCGTTTACCGTCGAACTGGGAGACGTCGAAACATTTCTGCCGACGACGCCGACAGTGTTCATTGAGTTGAAGCGGGCTGCTTATCGCATGCGGGAGTTGCACGATCAACTCGGTTGCGTGGAGCTGCGCTGCGAAGAGGATTGGCCCTATATTCCGCACCTCACGATCATGAAGACGGAAACGGATGAGCAGGCGCGAACGGCGTTGACGCTGGCGCGACAGCGCTGGGCGCAGTTTCCTGGCAAGCGCGAGGTTCGCGTGGAAGAGCTCATGTTCGTCCGCGAGGACGGTGGCCGCTGGCGGGATGTCGCGCCGGTGCCGCTCGGACGCGGCCAGTTGTCATCCAAGTCATAGACCACAGCAAAACTGGTTAGGCCCGCGCCTGATGCGCGCGAGGTTCACAACAGCGTCCACACCTGACCCACAAAAACCCCTGAAAACCCGCAACTAGCGGGCAGTATCACGGATCGGCAGGACATGTACTTTCTGGCCGTTGCCAAGCCCATTAGCCGGATTACCATAGATTTAACGGGCTGCACGCCAGCGCCGGCTCCCAGGCTGAAGGTGCTTTCGGAAGAGAGAATATGCAAATTGGGGTCTATGGATCCGGCTACCTCGCCACCGTTATTTCCGCGTGTCTCGCCGATTTCGGCACTCCCGTTTGCTGTTGCCACGCCGACGGCACGCGCATCATGGACGTGGCCAAAGGCAACATACCTTTTTTCGAAAAAAATCTTCAAGAAGTGATTCGGCGGAACGTGCGTTCGGGACGGCTGATTTATTCGGCGGATCCGGAAGACCTCGCGCGGCGAGCGCAGGTGATTTTTCTGGCGGAGGATTCCGCGCAGGGACTGGAAGCAGTCGCACTGCGTCTGGCAGCCGCGGCGGGGCGCTTCCAGGTGCTGTCGATCGTGACGCCGGGCCGAGTCGGTTCGACCACAAAGATTGAAAAAATCCTGCGGGAAAAAGGACTGAAGAGCCTGCTGGTGTGCCAGCCGATGTTCTTCACCAACGGATGCGCAGTTGAAGACTTCAACTGGCCCGACCGCATCATTCTCGGGACGCCTTCGAGCGAAGCCGTCTCTTCGCTGAAACAGATCTTTCATCCGCTGGTAATGCGCGGAGTTCCGGTGCTGGTTACGAATTACGAAACGGCGGAACTGGCGCGGGAAGCGACGACGGCGTTTGTGGCCACTAAGATTTCGTTCATCAATGAGATTGCGAGCCTGTGCGAACACGTAAACGCCGATGCCGTCAGCCTGTCACTCGCCCTGGGGCTCGACAAGAAAATCGCGCCGCGCTGCCTGCAACCGGGCGCCGGCATGGGTGGAATCTTCGCCGAGAGCGATATGGAATCGATCACGGGACTGGCGCGAGAGAACCGGGTTGACTTGAAAGTGCTGAACGCCGCCCGCGAGGTGAACACCAGCCTGGCGAGCCGGCTTATGCAGAAAGTAGCGGCCGCGATCGATAGCGTGCAGAACAAGGACGTCGGCATTCTGGGACTGTCTTTCAAGCCGAACACCAACTCCGTGGCGGGATCGGCTTCGCTGCAACTGGCGCAGAGCCTGCTGGCCGGAGGAGCGCGGGTGCGAGCTTACGATCCGGTGGCGATGCCCGATGCGCGGCTACAACTGAATGGAATGGTGAAGTACTGCGAATCCGCGTATGGAGTCGCCGAAGGTGTCGATGCCCTGATCGTCGCCACGGGCTGGCCAGAGTTCCGAGCGCTGGATTTCGTAAAGATCCGTCACCTGGTGAAACAGCCAATCATCATCGACACCAAGAATCTGCTCGACTCGTCGCGTCTGCGCGCCATGGGGTTCCAGTACATGGGCGTGGGACGACCGTAGCAAGGTGAAGAGAAAGTCGCTGCCAGGCGGTTGAGCCTGAGTCCCGTCGCAATTGCTATAATCGTTGTCTGCGGTGGGAGTAGCTCAATCGGTAGAGCATCGGACTGTGGCTCCGACGGTTGCGGGTTCAATTCCCGTCTCCCACCCCAATTCCACTCACCCGTCTCCCGAAGAACGGCTGCCTGTAGCAATCACCCCCCACAGAAAGAAAAAAGGCGGGACCGAAGTCCCGCCGCTTTTGTTCGTGGTCGCTGGCTAGAGCTACTTGCCAGTTCCGGTCAGTGCTACCTGTTGCGGACTGCCCGGAGCGTTGTCGGTAATCGATACGGCTCCGGTGCGCACCCCGGTTTGAGTCGGAGTGAAGGTGACTTTGAACTCGCACGTCGCGCTGGGAGCCAGCGCGGTGCCGTTCACGCACGGAGTTACCGTCTTGGTCGCTTTGACTACTTTCAACGCGAAGTCGCCGCTAACCGCGATCGTGCTGATGTTCAGCGTCGCGGTTCCGGAGTTGGTGATAGTCACCGGCTTCGCTCCGCTGGTCGTGCCCACGGCTATCTTGCCCCATTTCAGCGAGGTTGGATTCAGAGTGACGGCTGCTCCGCCGCCGCTGGTGTTCACGGTCAGGCTGAGCGTCGTTGTGTTGGTCAAACTACCTGAGGTGCCGGTGATGGTCACCGTCACCGTTCCCGTGGCTGCCGCAGCGCTGGCCGTCAAGGTCAACGTGCTGCTGGTGGTGGCGGGATTCGGACTGAACCCTGCCGTCACGCCGCTGGGAAGGCCTGAGGCAGCGAGAGTGACGCTGCCGCTGAATCCGTCGACCGGAGTGATGGTGATGGTGCTCGTGCCGTGGTTGCCCTGCGTGATGGTCACGCTGCCCGGATTGGCGGAGAGCGTGAAATTCGGCCCCGTAGGTGCAGTCAGAGCGTTGATCAGGCCGGACCCGTTGGGACTGCCCCAGCCGGTCGCCAAATCGTACCCGACTTCTGTTGGCAGGCCGTCGCTGCCGCTGGTGATGTCGTGGAAATAGGCGTCACTGTTGCTCAGATTCAGCGGATAAATAACGGGATCAATGAAGCCGGGTGCCGGAACACCATTGGCAGCCGCCTGTTGATTGGCCAGAGCCAGGTAACCGGCCCACATGGGCGTGGCAAAACTGGTCCCGCCGTATTCGTTGGCCGTGCAACCTTCCTGGTCCTCACAGACGTAAAAGGTGAAATTCGCGTTGGCCGAGACATCGGCGACGTCCCTATATTTCGTGGACCCCTGGTTCGCGGTTGTGATCACGCCCGTGAGTTGCTGCCAGCTGGGAATCAGTTCGTTCGTCCCCCAGCCGCCGCCACCGTCAACCCAGGCAGTCTCTGATTTCCAGGGACCTCCCGCGCTGGCGGTTACTAAGTCCGTGCCGCCGACCGCGATGACGTATGGGGAATTCGCCGGCCACGGAGCACTTCCTTTATAGTCGCCACTGTCGCCGGTTGCCTGAAAATAGCTCTGACCCTGCGATGCCATCTTCTGGAAGTAGGGGTCGTCGGTGCTCGGGTCAGCCGGGCTCCAGGTCCACGAAGAACTCAAGTTCAAAGGCAACGGAGAAAACGTGGACATGCTGCTCAATAGAGCAGTATCGCTGTTGTCGCTCACGAACACGTACACGGTGGTTACGTTCGGGGCCATGCCGCCGGACTGAGTGATGTCCAGGGTCTGTTCCCCGTCGTCACAGGGCCGGACGCAGTTAATACTGCTTCCATCCGTGGAGACGCCTGTGACCGCGAAATTTCTAGTTTGCTTCGCATTGGTGTAGTAGGTGTTCACGTCGGCGATATCAAATCCGGCGTACTCCAGCAAACCAATGTTCTGGCCGGAGCCGGTAAGAGTCGTTCCACCGTAATAGGCGGCGCGCATGTCGCTGCCGCAGAAGGAGGCTTGAGGACAGGAGCCGGTCTGCGCCTGGGAGACGTCGGGCTGCGCTCCCGGATCTCTGCGCACGAGCGCGGGACGCGGGATCGAATAGTTGTCCAAACCTGTGACGTGCCACAGCGCGAACGGAAGATCCACTGTGGGCTCGCGGTCCGGAGCGTAGAAGGTGCGGTCTTCGGTGGGGTGCTGGTAAAGGCCCAGGGTTACGTGGAAGGCTTTTTCGACGGCCCCGACCGTGCCCTTAAGCTGCACGTCGAAAGCATCGCGGGAGCCGCCAATGACGGCGAAGCCGTTGGCTTTCGCGAAAGCGATGACCGCATCATAATCTTCCTGGCTGGGACCAAAGCGCTCGGTAAACTCTCGCACGGTGACGAACTGCCGGTAGGAGGAACTGGAAGGGTCGTAGAGTTCTTTCAGGAAATCTTCCAACTCGGGCTGATGGCGAAGCGCCAGAACAACGTCGAAGTGCATGGATTGGGTCGCAGGAAGCCGTCCGAGGGACGGAGCTTCCCCGTTGACAACCACGTCACGCGTGTGACGAGTCATCAAGGGCAGCGGTGCGGCTTGGCAAATGACATTCGCTCCCGAAACCATCGCGGCGAGCGTGAGCAGGAATATGCTGAGTCTTCGAATCATAGTTTCTCCTTGGGTGTTTGGTGCCAATTTCCTGGAAGATCCTTCTGTCCGTAGCATGGCACCAGAGCCCACACTTCTAAACCTGGTCAGCATGCCTGATTGAACCCGGGACCCTCGCCCGGGGGTGGTGAGGGAACTGCTATCGGAGGTGAGTTTATACCTGAGGGTAGGGGGAAAACAACCAAAATTTGCTCCGCAAGACTTACAAAATCTACTGCTCCCGCTCGTAGTTGGATTACACACAACATCTTCGCAAAACACGCCAGCAACGCGGGTTACGGTGCAGCACACGTATGCAAGAAGATGCACACACGAGACGAATTATGTTACACAAACCAGTGTTCTTCCGAGAGACGCGTTCTTGCAGAGAGGCCGGTTCGCGAAGTGTGAATGTCTGCGACTGTAGAAAGAAAAAACGGCGGAACCGAAGTCCCGCCGTTGTGTCCAGTATTTCGGTTTAGGTTTACTTGCCGGTTCCGGTCAAGGATACCTGCTGCGGACTGTTGGCAGCGTTGTCGGTAATCGTGACGTCTCCGGTGCGCACTCCGGTCTGGGTCGGCGTGAACGTGACCTTGAACACGCAGGTTGCGCTCGGAGCCAATGCGGTTCCGTTAACGCAAGGAGTCACTGTCTTGGTGGCTTTGACCGCTTTCAAGGCGAAGTTGCCGCTAATGGCGATCGTGCTGATATTCAGCGTCGCGGTGCCGGAGTTGGTGAGAATCACCTTCTTCGCTCCGCTGGTCGTGCCCACGACGATCTTGCCCCACTTCAGCGAGGTCGGCGAGAGGGTGACGGCTGGACCACCGCCGCCTCCCGTCCCAGCAAGAGCGTTGATCAGGCCGTTCCCGTTCGGACTGCCCCAACCGGTCGCCAAATCATAGCCGGTTACCGCTGGATAGCCGTTGCTGCCGGAGGTGATGTCGTGAAAATCGCTGGTATAGCTCGAGCCCAAACCGATTGTATAAAGGGCCGGGTTGATGAAACCGAGCGTGGGATGACCGTTGGCAACCGCCTGTTGATTGACCAAAGCCAGGTAGCCTGCCCACATAGGCGCGGCAAAACTGGTTCCACCGTATTCGTTGGCCGTGCATGCTTCCTGGTCGGCACAAACGTAAAAGGTGAAATTCGAGTTTGCCGAGACGTCCGGGGCGTTGCGGTAGGTTTGGGAACAGTTCGAGCAGCCAGCCGCCGTGGCCGTCTGCCAGGAAGGAATCGCAATATGGTTCGGTGAAATGCCGCCGCCACCATCAGACCACGCGGTTTCCGAACTCCAGGGACCGGCCGCGCTCTTGGTAACCAAGTCCGTACCACCAACCGACGTTAGATACGCGTCATCCGCCGGCCAGCGCGCCGGAGGCCACTTCCCGCTGTCACCCGCCGCGTCAAACAGATTCTGACCCTGCGCGGCGAATTCCTGGAAGATCGGGTCCAGCGTGCTGGGGTCCGCCGGGCTCCAGTACCACGAGCAGCTCAACTGGGCGTTAAGCGGACTGGCGGTAGCCATGGCGTTAAATATTGGGGTTTCAGTATTGCCTATATACATCACCAGACTAGACAAGCCCGGGGCCATGCCGAGCGCCTGCGTCATGTCCAGGGTCTGCTCGGTATCGTCACAGCCTTTCGCACGGGTGCAACTCGTGGAAGCCCCGCCCACGGAAAAAAGAGTGATGGGGACATTGTTCGTTTGACCCACGTTCGTGTAGTAAGTATTCAGGTCAGCCAAATCGGTACCGAGCAGCTCGAACAAGCCAAGCGTCTGCCCGGCGCCGGTGAGCGCCGTTCCGCCGTAGTAGGCCGCGCGCATATCGCTACCGAGAAAAGAGTCTTGCGGGCCGGAGCCGACGGAAGCATTGGACTTGGCCTTGACACTCGCGTGCCGGTAGAGGGGACGCGGAATCGAATAGTTGTCCAGGCCGGAGACGTGCCACAGCTGAAACGACGTGTCCGTAGTGGGCTCCCGGTCCATAGCATAGAATGTGCGGTTCTCAGTGGGATGCTGGTAAACGCCCATGATCACGTGGAAGGCTTTCTCGATGCTGCCCACCGACCCCGTCACATCCACGAGGATGCGATTTCTGGAGGTGTCCTCAACTGTAAAACCGCTTGATTTCGCGAAAGCGATCACGGCGTCGTAATCTTCCTGGCTTGGTCCAAATCTAGCGGTGAATTCTTCCACCGTGAGGAAATGCCGGTAGGAAGAGCTGGAAGGATCGTAGAGTTCCTGCAGGAAATTTTCCAACTCAGGCTGATGGCGCAATGGCAGCATAACGTTGAAGCGCATGATCTGTGTTGCGGGCAGCCGTCCGACGGATTTCGCCTCTCCACTGACAACCGCCTCACGCGTGTGACGGGTCATAAGGGGCAGCGGCGCCGCTTGGGAAACGACATTCACGACCGACACCATCGCGGCGAGCGTGAGCAGGAATACGCTGAGTCTTCGAATCATTTGTTTCTCCTTGGGAGTGTAGTTTGGTGCCAATTTCCTGGAAGATCCTTCGGTCCGCAGCATGGCACCAGAGCCCACACTTCTACATCTGGTCAACATGCCTGATTGAACCCGGGACCCCTCGCCCGGGGAAGTGGTGAGGGAACTTCTATCGCGCTGAGTTTATACCTGACGTTAGCGGAAGACAACCAAAATTTTGGCCTCGCATGTGCAAAACCTGCTGCTACCCGCGGTAGTTGAGTCCCATGCTGCGTCCGCGCGAAACGCGCCAGCGGCGCGGCTTACAGCCAGCGCAATTATGCAACAGGATGCACCAATGGGAAGACTACGTTGCGCGCCCGAAGGTCAATTTGATGGCCTTCAATTCTTGCTGGCGATCTCCGCAAAAATGAAAGAATTAACGCAGCCAGCAGCTAAATCACCGGCCATTGCCGGTCAAAGTCGGGCGCCGACTTCTTCTTTCTCTTTTTCTCTGGCCGCGTAGTGAGACTCGACGTAGTCGTCGAGAATCTTGATGAATTCCGCGACGATCTTGTCGCCTTTGAGCGTGGTGAACAGGCGGCCATCCACGTAGACAGGGGCCTTCGGTTCTTCGAATGTCCCGGGCAGAGAAATTCCGAGGCTGGCATGCTTCGATTCTCCGGGGCCGTTGACCACGCAGCCCATCACTGCCACTTTCATCTCTTCCACGCCAGTGTAGTGGCCCTTCCAGATCGGCATCTGTTCACGCAGATAAGTCTGGATCTGTTCCGCCATTTCCTGGAAGAAGGTGCTGGTGGTTCGTCCGCAACCCGGGCAAGCGGTGACCTGCGGCGTGAAGCTGCGAATGCCGAGCGACTGCAGAATCTGTTGTGCCACGCGAACTTCTTCGGTGCGATCGCCTCCGGGAGCGGGCGTGAGCGAAACGCGAATGGTGTCACCGATGCCCTCCTGCAGCAGCACGGCCATTGCCGCGCTCGAAGCCACGATGCCTTTTGCTCCCATGCCGGCTTCGGTTAGTCCGAGATGCAGTGGATATTCGCAGCGCGCGGCGAGGATGCGGTAGACATCGATCAAATCCTGCACGCCGCTGACTTTCGCGCTGAGAATAATCTGGTCAGGGCGGAGTCCGTGCTGCTCGGCCAGTTTCGCCGAAGTGAGCGCGCTTACCACGATCGCTTCCATGGTCACTTCGCGGGCGTCTTTCGGCTCCGGCAGAAGCGAGTTCTCATCCATCATTTTGGTCAGCAACGCCTGATCGAGCGAACCCCAGTTCACGCCGATGCGCACCGGCTTCTGATACTTGGCGGCCACCTCGATCATGATGCGAAAGTTGTCGTCGTTCTTTCGGCCAATGCTGGCATTGCCGGGATTGATACGGTACTTGGCCAGACCCTCGGCGCAGCCGGGATACTTGGTCAAGAGGAGGTGTCCGTTGTAATGGAAGTCTCCGACGATGGGAACGCGCACGCCCTGTTTTTCGAGTCCTTCGACGATGTGGGGGATGGCCTTGGCGGCGTCGTCATGGTTGACCGTGACGCGCACCACTTCGCTTCCGGCTCGCGCCAGAGCTGCGACCTGTTTGATTGTGCCAGGGATGTCAGCCGTGTCGGTGTTGGTCATGGACTGCACCATGACCGGTGCATTGCTGCCCACGCGGACGCCGGCGATGCTGGTGGTAAAGGTTTTTCTACGCTGAATTTCTGCCATGCTTGAACTCTATTTTAAACCAGGGATAGGAAAAGAGCGACACCAAGCTCCGATCGCTGTTAACCGAAAAGCTCGCTGTGCGAACCCAGACGGATGAGTTGCAAAACCTCCGCATCCGGCTTGCGGTAGATCAGCAGCAGATCTGGTTTGAGGTGGCACTCCCGATAGTCGCGCCAGTCTCCTCCCAGAGCATGGTGGGCGATTTTTCTCCGGCAGAGGTTTGTCATCAGCGAGCAAGGCGATGGAAGATGTCAACACCGTTTCCAACTCATGTCGACGCTGCCCTCTACTTTCGCGCTTGTAGTCGCGGCGGAAAGCGTTGGTTCGCTCAATCCTCCGCATTCAAATCGGCCATCAAGTCGGAGACATTGCGGAACGAAGACAGTCCGCCACGGCGCGCTTCCTGCATCGCGGCAGCCGTCGCGGCGTTGGGAGTTTTCACTTCGAAGGGCAGCGATTTTTCAACCGCCACGCGTGTCAGCAATACGCGAACTGCATCCGACACGGAAAGCCCCATGGCTGCGAGTGCCTTGGCCGCTCGTGCTTTGGTTCGCTTGTCAATGCGAACGTGAACCATCTCTGTGGTTGCCATACTTTACCTGAGTTACATTGTATCTCAGTAGCATAGAACGGTCAATCGTGATTTGGAGCGGACTTTCCAAGCGATTGAGAGCGTTTTGCCAACCGGCGTGGACGGCCGAGGCCCGGTGTTCCAACGTCAGCACCGAAGGCACAAGAGTGTCCGCGCCACACGTGCAGACCTACGGCATCCGGGTCAGCCCCGGCAGTGTTTTGACAAGGTCGTTGTAGATCACCATCACGGCGAAGAGCACCAGGAAAACGAACGCGGCCTGATAAATGCGTTCTTTGATGGGCAGGCTGATTTCTTTCTGCATCAGGCTCTCGATGAACAGGAGCAGAATTACGCCGCCATCGAGGATCGGAATGGGCAGCAGATTCATGATGCCCAGGTTCAAGCTGATGGCGACTGTGATTCGCAGCAGCGGACCCCAGCCTTCCTCGCGGGCGGCCTCGCCAACGTCGCGGCCGATGCCAATGGGGCCGTCAACCTGGCGCATGGACACTTTGCGCTGCACCATCTTTCGCAGCAACTCCAGAATCAGGAACGAATTCTTCTTGTTTTCCGACAGGGATTGTTTCAGCGCTTCCGAAAAATTAAGCTTCACAACTTTGGTCGGAACGCTGGCGACACCGATGCGATACGCAGATTCCTGCCCGGAACCGAGAGGAGTGAGCGCCGGCTTCACCGTGAAACTCTCTTTCTGGCCATTGCGGGAAACGCCCAGCACCAGCGGCTGATCCTTGGTGTGGTTCAACATCTGGATCAGCGCTCCCAGATGAGGAATATCCTGCCCGTTGGCGGTGAGGATCTGGTCCCCCACCTTGATTCCGGCCTTGTCGGCGGGCATCCCGGGCTCAACCAGCGTCAGAGTGGTGCTGGACTCTTTCGGCACCCAACCAATGTCGCCGTATTGATAGGAGCCGATGGGCTCGGGAGTTAGCACTTCGTCGATGACTTTGCCGTCGCGCTCAATGCCGAATTTCAAAGGCTGATGCGGACTGAGCATCACCTTGGAGTCCACTTCCTCCCAATTCGGATTCTCGATGTCTTCGACGCGAACAATCTTGTCCCCGCTCTTGATGCCGGCTTTTTCAGCGGGAGTGTCGGGATTCACCCAGCCCACAACCGTCGGTTCGTCGAGCACCGAGGGGTATTCGTAGTGCGCCATGTACACGCCGGTGAGCAGTCCGATAGCGAGCGCGATGTTCATGGTCGGCCCGGCCAGGGCGATGATGAAGCGCTGCCAGCGCGGATGCGACAGAAACTCCCCCGGATCGCCGGTGCGATCGTCCATGGGGTTCTCGCCGGACATCTTCACGTAACCGCCCAGCGGAAGAGCGCTGATGCGATAGTCGGTTCCGTTTTTGGTAAAGCCCAGCAGACGCTTGCCGAAGCCGATGGAAAAGACTTCGACGCGAACCCCAAAGAACTTGGCCGCCGCGTAGTGGCCGAACTCATGTATCAGGATGAGGAATCCGAGAACGATCCCCATGTCAAAAATGGTATGAAGGATGGACAGAATTTGCGGCATGTTATCTCAGACTACTCCAAATCTCCGGTTAGGAAATGGCCCTGATGGGCGATCCCTTTTGGCTGTACTGTTTCACCTTTTCTCTTGCCAAAAGGCGGGCCTCGGTATCCAGTGCAAGCACTTTATGTATAGATTCCAAATGGGCGGCTGGCGTTGCAGCCATCACTTCCTCAATGATCCGCGGGATGTCTTCGAACCCGATCTGCTCCTCCAGAAACGCCGCCACCGCGACTTCATCGGCGGCGTTCAGGGCGATGGTCTTGGTGCCCCCGGCGGCCGCTGCTTCGTAAGCTAAACGAAGACAAGGGAATTTACTCACATCC
This sequence comes from uncultured Acidobacteriaceae bacterium, assembly GCA_963755765.1. Taxonomy (GTDB): domain Bacteria; phylum Acidobacteriota; class Terriglobia; order Terriglobales; family Acidobacteriaceae; genus Acidiflorens. The sequence goes on along the minus strand of CAVWKZ010000010.1, from coordinate 340,163 downwards.
GGGGGGGAGAAATCCAGATGCCGTAAGTCACTTATCGAGAAACGCAGGTCGGAAGGGATACGCTCCGGGTAGGTCAGCGCATACAAAATGGGCAGACGCATGTCGGTGACAGAGATTTGGGCGAGGATGCTGCCATCCACGAATTCGACCATAGAATGGATGGTGGACTGCGGATGCACCATGACTTTCACCCGTTCAGGCGGCACGTGGAACAAGCGGCAGGCCTCGATCACCTCGAACCCCTTATTCATCAATGTTGCCGAGTCGATGGTGATCCTTTTCCCCATCTTCCAGGTGGGATGATTCAGCGCCTGTTGCACCGTTATTGAGGCAAATTCCGACTTGGGGGTGGTCAGAAACGGACCGCCGGAAGCGGTCAGCCAGATGCGCTCGACTTCGTTGACCTTGTCATCCATTCGGCCGCCACGCAGGCACTGGTGAATGGCGTTATGCTCGCTGTCAATCGGCAGCAGCGGCTTTCCTTGCTTGCGGGCCTCGGCGGTGATCAACTCGCCCGCCACCACCAGGCATTCCTTGTTGGCCAGGCCCACGGTTTTGCCGGCGCGGACCGCTTCGTAGGTCGCCTCCAGGCCGGAGACACCGACGATGGCACTGACCACGAAATTCACCTCGGGATGGGTCGCCACCCGAACCGTTCCCGCGGAGCCGTGCACGACCTCAATCCCGGAGAGGCCTGCACCGCGGAGCTTGGCGCGAAGCGTCTGTGCGGCAACTTCGTCCGCTAGCGAGATGACTCGCGGCTTCCAGCGCAGGGCTTGCTCCAAGGCGAGTTCGGTGTTGTTGCCGGCCGCCAGCGTCGAGACCTGAAAGCGCTCGGGATAGCTCTCGACCACACTCAAAGTGCTGCGGCCGATCGAGCCGGTCGAACCTAGAATGGCGATATGTTTCATGCGGACGTCAGCGCAGCAAGTCTATTGTACGGGATATGGGAGCAGTCAGAATCTTAGCGAGGACAGTTCAGCAAACTCAAGGTCAGCGTGTAACATAGCAACATCGTCTGCGCCGACCCAGGAACCGCTGCTGGTTCGCGAACGAACTAAACTGCCAACCGGCCTGCTGCATCGGAGTTAAGTCATCGAAGCCAAACCTAGTCATCTGTCGTTGAGCATGGAGAATCAGGAATCTCCACAGCGCATCGTGATGTCGGCGTGTCTCCTGGTTGCCGTGTCTTACCTTGTCGCAAGAGTGGGCGGGGATCTCATAGTACGGCCGCAAATGGTCTCGCCACTCTGGCTGGGGAACGTGCTCCTGGCATCGGTGCTGATGCTGGTTCCTCGGAGGTTCTGGCCGGTACTTCTGCCCGCGGGCGTAGCAGGGTTTTTCTTATTCGACCTGCAGGCAGGCGAGCCCATTCGTTCCCTGGTTTCGTTCATGCTGTCTACGACAGCAGAAGTTCTCACTGCCGTTTGGTGTCTTAGCAGCGCATTCGACGGCGTGCCCCGGCTGAATAGTGTGAAAGCCCTGGCCAAGTACGCATTCTACGCGGTGTTTCTGGCTCCTTGCGTGGGAGCGTTCTTCGGCGCGTTTGCCACCAGCGGCCACTATTGGGCGAGTTGGAAGGTGGCGTACTTTTCGGAGGCGATAGGATTCCTCACTCTGATGCCCGCCATTCTAGGTTGGGCCAGAGAAATTCCAACTTGGGCGAATAAACCGCGTGCTCATTACCTGGAAGCAGCCGTGCTGCTAGCTGCCCTGGTTATTTTTGGACGTCTCGCTTTCGCCGCTCCCGGAGACAGCAGCCATCCAGCATTGCTTTATTCTCTTGTGCCGCTGCTGCTGTGGTCCACTTTACGTTTCGGATCGACCGGGGTTAGTACCTCGATGGTTGCAATTGCCTTTGTGTCGATTTGGGGCGCAGTCCACGGACGAGGTCCGTTCACTGGACCGGGGCCGTTTGTCAACGTGTTGTCGCTGCAACTGTTCCTTTTGTTCACGGCGGCCCCTTTTATGGCCCTGGCAGCAGTTGTGGAGGAAACCAGGGACGCGGAGCAGGTCTTGCGGCAGAAAGACAGCGAGTTGAATGAAGCGCAACGATTAGCTCAGACCGGCAATTGGCAGTGGGATCCAGCCTCTGACGCAGTGACCTGGTCGGCAGAGCTTTATCGCATCACCCGATACGATCCCAAGCTGCCGCCGCCTGCCTTTAAAGATCACGAACGATTCTTCGCGCCGGAGAGCTGGGCTCGATTGAGGCAAAGCGTCGAGCGGGCGCTGCGGACAGGGGCGCCCTACGAGTTGGACTTGGAGGGTATACGCGCAGACGGGACCAGAGTTTGGGTTACCAGCCGGGGTGAAGCCGTGGTTGACGCCGGTGGTCATCCCATCTACCTTCGCGGGACAACTCAGGACATTACGGAACGCAAGTTGTCAGAAGAGACGCTGTTCGCTATGAGCGGGCGTCTGATCACCGCACATGAGGAAGAGCGAACCCGAATTGCTCGCGAGTTGCACGACGATTTGAGCCAAAGGATGGCGCTGCTCCAAATCGGCCTTGATCAGTTCCAGCAGGACCTGCCCGGCCTTTCGTCCGAGGCTCGACAACAACTGCAAGACATTGCGGGAATCGCGACCGAAGTGTCGTCCGACATCCATGGCCTGTCTCACCAACTTCACCCTTCCAAACTTGACACCTTGGGCCTGGTAAGTTCTTTGAAAGGTTTCTGTGGAGAATTCTCGGTGCAGCACAAGCTGCCGGTTCAGTTCCTCTACAGCGACATTCCGGCGTTGGTCCCGAAAGATGTGACGCTTTGCCTCTTTCGGATTGTGCAGGAGGCATTGCGGAACGTCGTGAAACACAGCGGATCCACCGAGGCCGAGGTTGAACTCTCAGGGAACGCCGATGGCATTGATCTTTGCGTCTCCGACTCCGGTCACGGGTTCGACGTGGAGTCCGTCAAGGGAGTGGCAGGGCTGGGGTTAATCAGCATGCGAGAGCGTCTGCGACTGGTTGGGGGACAGCTTTCGATTGAGTCCGGACCGTCTCGTGGGACGCGAATCCTTGCCCGTATCCCGCGACTCGCAATCGATACCCGGGCCGGTCATGACCTGGACGAACTCAGCGCTTGAATCGACACATCAAGCGGACTGGCAACCGGTTTCATTGCATCAGCCGCCACGCCCCATAAGCCCACACCACCGGCACCGCAAACAGCATAGCGTCGATGCGATCGAGCATGCCTCCGTGGCCGGGGAGGATTGTGCCGGAATCTTTCACGCCAGCGCCGCGCTTGATCAGCGACTCGACCAGATCGCCTAGCTGCGCCGCGATGTTGACTGCCCCCGACAATAGAATGATGGGCCACAATTGCGGTTGCTCCAGGCCGAACATGCCGTCACGTTGGTCAATCAATCCAACTCGCAGCAGCGCTGAACTGATGGCGGGAGCGTGCTGCATCCAGAGCGTGCCGACAACTACGCTGGCCACGATCGATGCCACGGCGCCTTCCCAGGTCTTTTTCGGGCTGATCTCGGGAGACATGCGGTGCCGCCCCATCGACTTGCCCACGAAGTACGCGAAGATATCTCCGGCCCACACAGCGAGGAGCGTATAGATCGTCCAGATCGCACCTGCGGGCTGCTGCCGGATCGCTACCAGCAGCGCCATCGGGATCGCGATGTATGCGAAAGCAAATGTCGAAGCTGCCGCCGCCGGATAGCCGCTCGCTAAGTTGGCCCTCCGCATAGCCACCGTCAGAAAGACAAAAGGCGCGAGCGCCGCCGCCATCGCGATTCCGTAGAGCATGGCCGCGGTCTCAGCCAAGGGGGTGCGATTGGCGGAAGCTAAAATTACGAATACAAAGAAGAGAGCGACGAAGGCGAAGGTGGCCAGCCCCAGCGGCTGGATCCCATAGGCCGTTACCAGTTTCAAGAACTCGGCGATGGCCAGCACAGCTACCGCTCCAGCCACGATGGCAAGCACGTAGAGCGGTGCCTTCAGCACCAGCAGCAGAACAATCGGGATCAAAACTACGGCGGTTGCTATGCGCGTGATCATGGGGAGGGAGTTATTCTTCGCTTAACAACTGACATGCTGTTCGCCGCCGAAGTTGTTCGACCCGGCCTGATCAATGCTTGGCCTCGGCGTGGGCTTGCTGGTTTGCCGGTTGCGAAGCATGACCGTCTTTTCCCAACCCGCCGTAGCGGCGGTCGCGCTTCTGATATTCTTCAATGCCCTCGAGCAATTGCACGCCGCGGAAATCGGGCCACAAAGTCTGCGTCACATAAATCTCCGCGTAAGCCAGTTGCCAGAGCAGGAAGTTACTCAGCCGCATCTCGCCGCTGGTGCGAATTACTAAGTCCGGGTCGGGCAGACCTCGCGTGTAGAGATGTTCACTGATCAGCTGCTCATCAACCACCATGTGTTCGAGGCCGCCATTGCGCGACGCAGCTTCGGCCAACGAGCGGAAGGCGTCAACGATCTCGCTGCGCGCGCTGTAATTCAGCGCCAGCGTCAGCAGCATGCCGGTATTTTTCGACGTTGCTTCGCTGGCGTCCGCCATTTCGCGCTGCACCGACTCGGGCAACTCACTCAGGCGTCCGATATAGTGCAGACGAATATTATTTTCGTTGAGGGTCTTGATTTCCGCCTGAAGATAGCGGCACAAAAGGCGCATCAGGAAATCAACTTCCGTTTTCGGACGCTTCTTCCAGTTTTCCTCGGAGAAGGCGTAGAGGGTCAGTGCCGGAATTCCGATGCGCGCCGCGGTTTCAACCGTAGAACGGACCGCGGCAACGCCGGCGCGGTGTCCAGCGACACGTGGCATGTGGCGGCGCCGCGCCCAGCGGCCGTTTCCGTCCATGATGATGGCGATATGCTGAGGAAGACGCGACGGATCGAGCCGCAGGTAAACGTCAGTTTCCTTGCGGTCCATTCCAGCCGGAACCGTGTGTCGCAAGCGGAACTCTCCGAGTCGAAGCTAACACACGAAATCCTGTGCGTGCAATGCGATAGGAGGGTCTGCCTGTCCGCCGGCGACTCCATCGTTCTACGGAAAATGCTAGAGTCTGAAACAGCACAGCGATTTGTCGACAATGGCAGGACGATGGAAGCCACCTAAGGAGGATCGAACGGACCAGGAGGCGGTTCAACGCGAGAAGGAACTCAGGCGAAAGCTCGCTGACATCTTGGAATTCGGGACCGAGGCAGACTTTGTAGCGGCGCTTAAGGCCTACAGGCCAGAGGTTGGAAGGCAAGAACTCAAAGCATTGGTTATGCAGTTTCGCGCTGCCGTCCGCGAGCGGCGCGGACTTTATTAACTACCTCGTTGAACTTCTTCTCGGCTCGCTGAAATTCTTCGTCAGACATCCGCTCTTTGGCTTCGGACACGACCCGCTTGAAGGAGTCTACGAGTTTGTCGATCGCGGGCGTCGATTTAGCCGACTTCGCCATATAGCGCAAGTATAGTTCACTCTCCCGGCTAAAGCCTATTGACCTGAGGGTTCCCAAAGTCATCTCCCGGTAGGTTACCGGCGGTTCCGGGGCCTCCAAGAAACGCCCATATACTCCCCATCACACGGCTTCTTCGGGAAAGATCCGCAGAATGAGCCGCTCGGTGTGGCGGATCACCGTCAACGAGCAACGCGCCCCGACTTGAGCGTCGGTCAGAAGACGATGCAGGTCATCCACGCCGGCCACCGGTTTTCCATCTAGCGCCACGATTACGTCGCCCTCGCGCAAGGCCGCCGTTCGCGCCGGGCTGCGGTCTTCAATGCCAACCACGACCACGCCGGTTTCCCGCTCCAGTGAATAGAAGCGCACCACGCGGCGATGGATCGGAACCGTCTGCGCCGAAACGCCGATGTAGCAGCGCCGGATCCGACCATCGCGCAGCAAGCGGCTGGCGACGAATTTTGCGGTATTGATTCCGATAGCGAAACAGATTCCCTGGGCCGGAAGAATCGTGGCCGTGTTCACTCCGATCACCTGGCCGCGCGAGTTAACCAGCGGGCCGCCGGAATTCCCAGGGTTCAAGGCCGCGTCGGTTTGGATGACATCTTCGATCAACCGCCCAGAGTATGACCGCAGCGATCGTCCCAGCGCAGAGATCACGCCCGCCGTCACCGTGGACTGAAATCCATATGGATTGCCGATCGCAATTGCCATCTGCCCCGGCCGTAGTTGTTGCGAGTCTCCCAGGGGAACGGCCTGCAATCCGGAGGCATCGATGCGAATGACGGCAAGATCGGTCGCCGAATCATCGCCGATGGTGTGCGCCGGAGCGCGTCGCCCATCGGCAAGAGTCACTTCGATGCGGGTCGCGTCGTGCACGACGTGGCTGTTGGTGAGGATCAATCCATCGGGCGCGAACACAAAGCCTGAGCCGCCACCACGGTGCTCGCGCGGCTCTCCCGAACGAGTTCGGCCAGGCGTTTGGGGCGACGCATGGTGCACTTCAACGTTTACGACTGACGGACTGACTCTTTCAACCGCAGCCGTGACCGCTCGCGAGTAGGAGTCGAGCAAGCCGGCATCGCCAGATTCGGCGGTCGCGGAGTGTACTGCATTGTCCAGCAAGTTTCCGCCCAGCGGCTGACTTGAAGAGAGGGAATGCGAAGAGCGCGGTTCCACGTAAAAACTATCGAGGTCCATGCTGGATAGATGAACGTCGATGCAGATTGGATTCTGCGCTCACGCCCGGTTCACCCCGTACGCGACGAGCACATCCGGCAGCCTTACGATGCCTTCCAGTTGGTGGACGTTAGCGCGGCTCACCACCGGCAAGAAATCCAGCTGATGCGTCCCCATGCGCTCCAGCGCCAAGTCCAGCCCATGGTCAGAGTGGACATGCGAAAAGTCCAGTGCATCGACCCGTTCTTCCAGTTTCTTGTCCGGGGCTTCCACCAGTTCGTGCTCCAGCCACGACTGGTTGATCACTCCAATCACGCCTCGTCGATCCGTGACCAGCCAGGTTTGGATGGGACTCGATCGAGCTCGTTCCGCCGCTTCCTGAACCGTGATCTCGGCAGGCAGCGATTCGTTCCCACTGGCAGGCTGCATGACCGTCATCACCTGCCGCTGCCCATAGCGCTGTCGAGTTTCCGCGGTCGGCAGATGTACGCCGTCCTGCACCGCCAACGCTTCGTAGATGGGCTCGTGCTGCAACCGGGAGGCGATGAAGAGACTCACCATATTGGCAATCATGAGCGGAACGATTACCGCGTAGTCCTGCGTCATCTCGAAAATCATCAACACCGACGTCATCGGAGCGCGCACAATGCCGGCGAAGGCCGCGCCCATGCCGACCAGCGCATAGGCCCCCGGCGTCGCGGTGTAGGCGGGGAACAGGTGATGCGCCACGGTTCCGACCGTTCCTCCCAGCATGGCGCCGATGAATAGCGCCGGGCCGAAGATGCCGCCGGCGTTGCCCGAGGCATAACTGGTGGTAACGGCGAGAAGTTTCAAGACCACCAGCAATGCCATCAACTGGAACGCCATTCTTCCGTTCAGCGCCTCGCCGACATACCCGTAGCCCACGCTCATCACTTGTGGCACGAACCAGCCGATCAGCCCGACCAGCAAGCCTCCCGCGACGGGCTGGAACCAGACCGTACTCTGTGGAAAGCGCAGGAAGCGGGCCCGCATGCCCAGCAGAAGCTTCGCGAAGGCCGCTGAAGTTACGCCGCCGGCAACGCCGAGCACGGCATAGATAGCAAATTCCGCCGGACTAACCAGCTGGTATTGCGGAACTTTGAAAAGGGGGTGATCGCCGAGGAACACACGCAGCACCATCCAGGCCGTGGCCGAGGCAAGCACGACCGCGCCCATGACCGGTGCGTTGAGGTCGCCCATGATCTCCTCGAGCGAAAACACGACCGCTGCCAGAGGCGTATTAAACGCGGCTGCAATGGCCGCCGCCGCTCCCACCGGGATGAGATTCTTAACCTGTTCAGTGCGAAGCCCGAGCATGCGTCCGAGCACAGAACCGATGCCGGCGCCGACTTGCACCGAAGGCCCTTCGCGCCCGAGCGGGATCCCGCTGGCCAGGGTTGCCGAAGTACAGAAGAACTTGCCTAGCACGGTACGCAGGGTAATGCGGCCTCCGCGCGCGAACAGAGCAGCCTTGGTCTGGGGCACACCGCTGCCGCGGGCGTTCGGAAAGTAGCGATAGAGCAGGTATCCGATGCCGAGCGAGCCGACCACCGGAAACAGTAAGCGCCGCCATGGAGCGCCACCCGCTGGGTAGAGCCGCATCCCCATTCGTTCGGTCAGCAGAATGAAGGCGACGACCGCCAGCCCGGTCAAGGCTCCGATTACCAGAGCCAAGGCCAGAAAGACCTGGTCTTCACGTTGCAGCAGTTTGGCGACGCGACCTGAAAGCCAGGGTCTAAACCGACGCCGACTCGTCGTCTGAACGCTTTCAGGCGTCATGCTCTCAGTCATTATTTTTTCGGTCATTATGCTTTCAGTCGAGTTGCTTTCCGCCGTGGTTCCCAAGTCGCTTCCTGAAAGCATATCGCAGCCGATTCGCTCTCGGTTTTTGCGGGGCGGAAGGCGGTCCGTAAAGGGCCGCCCCCGTGCGTTACGACGACCTAGCGGTCGAGCGAAAAGTGGTCAACCCGATTCTGCTGCCAGCATTGTTCGTTGTCCTCGGTGCAGAAGGGTTTTTCCTTGCCGTAGCTGACGGTCTTTATGCGATCGGCGGGAACTCCCTCCTGAATCAGTGTTCGCTTCACCGTTTCCGCGCGGCTGGCTCCGAGGGCGATGTTGTATTCCTCGGATCCGCGATCGTCACAATGCCCTTCCACGAGAACCGTGATGCTCGGATGCTGCGAAAGGAAGGCCTCGTTGTTTTGTACGGTTGGCGCCTCGTCAGGACGGATGACGTATTTGTCGTAGTCGAAGAACACGTCTTTGACATTCTTGCTGAAGAGTTCTTCATCCGTGGGCGAAGGCGTGGCAGCGGCGGTTGCAGCGTTTACCGTGACGCGGGCGGAGGCTTGGTTAGTTCCTCCCGGGCCTTTGGCAAGCAAGGTGTAAGTCGTGGACGCGCCCGGTATGACCGAGCGGGAGCCAGACGGCGGCAGAGTGCCTAAACCAGCGATGGTAATTTCATTAGCGTTGCTGGTTTGCCACGTCAATGTGGACGCCTGTCCCTGTTGAACTACGCTGGGATTGGCGGCCAGAGTGGCGGTCGGCGCGGCGGGTGCGGGTGCTGGCGCAGGGGGCGGCGTCACTTTGGCTGCCTTCTTGGCGCATCCTGCTAGCGACAACACGATTGCGAGCACTGCGAATACAGCAAATGTCTTGATTCTTTTCTGCGTCATTTTAGTTCTCCTCATATGTTTCTGCTCGAAGCGACAGTTCGTCAGGCAATGACAAATGACAATGAACTATGCCTGGAAGCAATCTCGCGCCCAGCCGCGAAAGCAATGCTGACACCTGCGGCAGACGGAGATTGAGCGGTGCTAGAAAAACAAGATGATGAGGAGTATCAGCAGCGAAGAATCGCGCTGCATTGTCGCGAGGTGTCCAAGCATGATTCTGCCTGCGGGACCGCCAACCAGAAGAAAAGTGCGGCAGCGACAAGAAAATTGGCCACAGACCGAAATGCGGCCTGCATAATGGCGATCCGCAAATGAACCGCTGCCCGCGATGCCTGGAGTGCGGTAACCGGTCCATTTACGACAGAATACGGACCCTGCACGGATGGAAAGAGAAGGATTGTCAGGACGCAGAAGACTGCCACCATAGCCAGTTCGCATCCAACGCGGCCAGTTATCATCGTCGTATGGCCATTATACTCCGAGGTGCGGATCGGACGAGTTACCGAAGGGCAAGCGATCTCCATTAGTGTCTTCGATTTCTGCGATTCCCTTAAGTTCGGGGTAGTGCTTGACCAGCGTTTCGGGGGCACGGACTTTCCCCCCGTCCAGCAAGTGCCTTAGCTCCAGCGCATTCACCGCGGCTTTTGCCTGAAAGTGATTATTAGCGATCACGTAGGTTGACTCGGCCCGCTGCGCGATGCTCTCGATTTTTTCTTTCCACTTCTCCAGTTCGGCGGGCTTGTAGAGGTAGTTGTAGCGGTCATCGCGACTGCTCTTGTCGCCATCGGACCCCCCGTCGAACCAATTTTCGTAGTTGCGGCCATGCAGCCGGACGTATCCAACCCCCGACGTCACATGCTCGGTGGGAGCCAGAGAACGCCCCAGCAGCGGTTGGTCGATATTGCAGAAGCCGATGTTGTGGCGCATGAATTCGGCGAGCGTCTCCGGATTGTTCCAACTTTCATGCCGCACTTCGACCACCCGCGGATACTCGATGAATTGCCGCAGCAACTGCTCCAGGTATTCGCGATTCAGGCCGGTGTTCTTGAACGAAACCGGAAATTGGATGAGCAGCGCGCCCAGTTTGCCTTCCGCAGCCAGCGAGTCGAGGCCCTCGCGCGCGAGGCGTTCGTCCTGTTCATTCGGACGAATGCTGGCCGCCGAAGTCGGCTCCATCACCGCCAGCGGAGAATGCGTGAACGACCGGTGCAGCTTCGCGGTGAAAAGAAAATTGGGATTGACCGCTGCCGCCTTCCGCGACCATAGGCGCCCCAGCTCCGGACGAATGTGTCCGTAAAAAGAAGTATTGATTTCGATGACATCAAAGAATCGCGCCAGAAATTCTACGGGATGAATTTTCTTGCGTGTAACTTCCGGCGGATAGAGAATCCCGTCCCAGTCTTTGTACGACCAGCCGGCAGTCCCGATGCGGATTCGCGGAGCAGGTTCCATACGGGCGGGCCAGATGTTCGCAGGTTAGCACAGAGGCTTGTGTAGCGCGGACACTCCTGTCCGCGTGCCGCGAGCGTCTCAGAATCCCAGGAAAGCGACGGACCAAAGACTTAGTAGAGCAGAATGGCGACCCAGTAAATTCCCGTCGGATAAGCCGTATTGCGCGCGTAGCAAGCGCCGATCGCAAACTGCCGAACGCCAGGATCGCGCAGCATCCCCAGCGCGGCTTGCGGCAGCACTTCCGGACGGCTCTGCGTGTAGATGATAGTTTTTCGATTGGCATTTCTATTGTCGTAGGCGGTCTCAAGCAGGTGAGCGTTGGGGCGGCTCTCGCGTGACAGCGAGCAGGCAGCCGCGTCAAGGTCCGGCCGGGTGAGTTGGACAAGCTCCGGAAGCCCTGCCTGTTGCCGTATCTCACCGATGGCGCGGCTGACTAACTTGCCGCTCTGCTGTGCCGAGTACGACGGCACCTCGTGCGCGAAATCCTGCACCACGTAAAGCCGGCCTCTGCTCCAGATGGCGGCGACGCCGGCGACATTGAATCCGCGATCGAGCAGGTTCTCGCGATGCGGAGGCGAACGCATCAGCGCGTCATTTGCAACGATAGCGTCGCTCGCATAAGCGATGTTCTCGCCGGCGCGGTCGATTTTCAGCCCGCCGCCCGGCGAACTGATCAGACCAATTCTTTGCATCAGAGAGGGCTCACCCGGACAACTGATGCTCCAGACGATCGCTCTCAACCATGCGCCGGGCGTGAGCCAGCGCCGCTTCGCGCAGACTCTCCTCCATGCGTAACGGCGGCGCGCCGGCCAGTTCGCGGCTCTTGTTGGCGGCTGCCAGGAGTTCGTTCTCGGCGGCCGGGTCCTCGCTGTAACTTGATCCGGAGGACGCTCCGGCCGCCGAGTTCGAGCGGGGGTTAGGCTGCTTGTTGCTGATGTCGCTGCTGTCATCGGGAGCTGGGAGGCGCGGTTTGCGCGGAGCATGGTCCGAGACTAACCGCCAACATCGCCAATGAGGCTAGCCAGATCCTGCGCATAATTTGGGGTTGGCGTTGCGGCGCGGGGGACGCCGGTCGAGTGCTAACAAAAGTTCCGCTTTCCATCTCTGACGCTAGCTTCTAGAATTCAGGTCAGCCACTTACTATGGAGACCATCCTGCTGGTTACCGTGCTCGTCGGAACCCTTGTCCTGCTTGGGTTCTCGGCCGTATTTCTGCGCCGCCTCGCGGCCGCCTCGCAAGTGGATGTAAAAGCGGAAGTTGCAGGTCAGCTCGAAAGGTTCAATACCGACCTTGGCCAGAAGATCAGTGTCAGCACTGCCGACATGGCCAGTCGGCTGGAGCAGACTAAAGGGGACCTGCGGCAGCAGGTGACAGACCGCATCCAGCAAGGCTTTTCAGAGATTCGCAACTCGGTCGAACAGCAACTCGCTGCGGGCAGGGAAGAGCAGAACCGTAGTCTAAGCGACGGCCGTAGCGAAATGGCCGGGTCTCTGCTGCTCACCACGCAGCAACTCAAAGTCGAATTCCAGAGCCTGAATCAGCAGACCGCGCAAAGCCTCGACTCGATTCGCGATCGCGTGGATTCCAAGTTCATGGCGATCACCGAGCAGGTGCAGCAGAAGCTCGATCAGAACATCAAAGAAGGATTCGCGCAGTTCGAAAAAGTTCAGCAGCATTTGAAAAACGCCGAAGAACAGCTTCGCGAAGTCGGCGCGCTCGGCCACTCGATCAACGATCTGAACAATCTGCTCAAGCTTCCGCATCTGCGCGGCCAGTTCGGCGAGGCCAGTCTGGAGCGCTTGCTCGGCGACTTCCTGCCCGCGCATATGTTCGCGTTGCAAGCATCGCCGGGAGAGGGCCCGGGACGCGCTGACGCCGTCATTTATTTCCCCGATCGCACCTTGCCGATTGACGCGAAATTTCCGCGTGAGCAGGTGATTGCGCTTTTCGAAAGCAACGACAAGGCTGAGATTGACGCGGCGCGGGTGGCGCTGGTGCGGGTGATGAAGGCGGAAGCCAAACGAATTCAGCAGTACATTCAGCCGGAGAATGGCACGACGGATATCGCACTCATGTATCTGCCGAGCGAGACGTTATATATGGAAGTCATCCGCAACCGCGAACTGGGCGACTGGATGAACGAGCAGCATGTCTTTCCCGTCTCGCCCAACACGTTGCTGATGACGCTGCATACGATTTCGCTGGTCCACAAATGGTATGAAGTCGCCAAGGGCTTCGAGAAGAGCCGCGCCGAGCTGGGCAAAGCGCAGAAGTCGTTCGACTTCTTCCAGAACCAGTTTGAAAACGTTGGCAAGAATCTGAACAAGGCGCAGGAAGCCTTCGAAACCGCGCAGCGGCACCTGAAAAGCTATCGCGGGAAAGTGTCCGCCCTCAGCGGACAGGAGCAGTTGGAGCTGGAGACGTCGGGGTCGGTCGAAAAGCCGCTGCCGCTGCTGGATAAGGCCAGCGCGTAATTTCACTCCCCTCATTCTTGGTATATACCATTGATAGCGTCCATGATAGCTATTTCTGGTATATACTTATGGGGACGGAGGAAATCCCCTTATGGCCGAGACGGGAATCGCCAAGCTATTTCGCAACGGCCGCAGCCAGGCCGTGCGCCTGCCTCGCGAGTTTCGCTTCGAGGGCAGTCAGGTGCGCGTGCGACGAATGGCGGAGGGAGTGCTTCTGGAGCCGCTCATCGCTGATGCGACCGAGTGGTTCGCGGAACTCGACCGGCTGAGGGAAGGTTCCTTTCTCGTCAACAGTAAAGAGCGGAGCCAGCCGGTAACCCCCCGCCGCGAGATCTTCAAGTGAAGTATCTGCTCGATACCAACGCTTGCATTGCGCTAATCAACGACCGCACGCCCACAGTCCGGAACCGCCTGCAGAAGGCGTTATCTGCGGACGCAACGGTATTGGTTTCTTCCATCGTGGCGTTCGAGCTTTGGTCTGGGGTTGCGAAGAGCGCACGTCCCGAAGCCAATGCGCGGCTGGTGGAGACGTTCTTTGCCGGCCCAATGAGCCTGCTGGCCTTCGAGTCTGAAGATGCGAAAGTTGCAGGCCGGGTACGAGCGGGGTTGGAAACAGTAGGAAAACCGATCGGGGCTTACGACCTCTTGATTGCCGGCCAGGCGTTGCGCCATCAGCTGACTCTGATCACCGCCAACGGGCGAGAGTTTGGGCGGGTCAAAGGTCTCGAGTGGGAGGATTGGGCCAAAGGCTGAGTTATAACCAATCGCCCTAGCCGAACATCCTCAGATCAAACTCAAAGCGTTTGGGCTTTTCGATCTTAACTTTGCGGAAATCGGAATGCTCCGGGTTCAGCAACACATTCCATTCGCCGCGAATGGCTGCGGAAGGTACATGCAGCGCGATAGTTTTGCCGGCGAGAATCCAACGATCTCCGAATGCCGTCAATGATTCATCTCGCAGCGCGTGCCATTTGCTGGGAAGGGACTTCAGATCAAGACGCTCGGTAACGAGATCGTCGGGCAGTTCTGCGGCAATCGCGACCAGGTCGTCCGGCCGCAGATTCGGTTCGAGGTGAACGAAAGTCTCGATCGCAGCTAAAGCCAGCGAAGGAGAAGTGTAGATCACGCGCACGCCCTGACTATTCCAGCGACCGCCGTAGAGCCGGGCGCCAACACCCGAGAAGGCGCCGGCCACGTGAACCTGACGGCAAATCCTCCACAGTCGCATCAGCTGTAGACGCCGTAGGCGATACGCCCGAGGATGTTTTCCACTTCCCTCGCGCCCAAGTCAGTGTCCAGCTGATCGATCGGAACCTGACCTCCGAGCGCGCGGTTGGGCGTTCGCAGCCACTCGGCAGCCTTGTCGGCATTGCCGATCATCTCCACCGCCGTGGCGTACATTCTCGCCAATCGCACCGTGCGGTCGGACTCCGCGACCGTGAGACGTGAGTGCCGGCTCAGGCGGCGAGTCAAAGTGCGTTGCGGAATGCCGAGTTTTTCGGAAAGCGCCGCATGCTTCAGGTCGAGTTTTTCTCCAAGCACGATGAGAGAGCCCGACGGCAGACCCTTGCGGATGAGGTCCGCGAGCTCGGCGAAATTCTTGATGGAGCGCCCCAGGACTTTCTTGCCTCCCAGGGCCTCGGCGATTCCAGTCGACGTCATACTTGGCCTTATGGCTATTCATTGTACGCCAATTGGCAGGCGTAGACAACCCGCGCTTAGACGGTCTCTCGGACAGGACTCGGATGTGCTTGCTGCTGCGCGGACTTCAGGTGGTCCGCGCCTTTTACCTCCCAGACTCCGTCAAACTTCACGAAGTAGGGCTCGACCGAAATGTTGGGGAAGTTTGTGGTCAGCAGTTCTCCGGCGCGGAGAAGTTCGCCGCGGTGATGCGTGGCTTCGGCTGCTTGGTCGCCCTTGAAATGGGCCAGTCCGCCGTAGGTGGCGCAGTCAGAGTGGCTCATGACCAGGACGCGTTTAGTCTGGTGCAGCAGGATGGACATCCGGACCTGCTCCAGGATGAAGTCCCGTTCGAAGTCGTTGCGTGGGGAAGCGAGCGTCTTAGCGCCTCCGGCGACGACGATCATGTCGGCGCGTTCGATCCCTTGCTTTTTCAGAAATTTCCGCACGGCCGTGCCGATGCGATGGTCGAAACAGCAGAGGACGGCGGCGTCGGCCACGTAAGGGGCAGCGGGCGAGTCGAAATGGAAGACCTTGCGCATGAGCTACTCTTTCAATTTCAGCTTCGATCGATCGTTTCTTCGAATTTCTCTACTTGATGTAGTAGCCGGAAACTCTCCACACTCCATCCTTGTCGAGCATGGGAGTCACGGTTTCGACGGCTGACTGCTTGTGCTCGAAGCTGCTGTCGTACTTAAGCACCACATACTCGCCATCGGGCGCGCCCGGCACGTTTCGCGTGTAAGTAGCGCGCTTGAGCTTGCGCGACAGCAGCTTGCCCAACGGAGCGCGGCTTACCTGCAGCGCCTTTTGCCACTGCTCGCTGGTGACAGCGGACTTGAAATACTGTGCCGCCTGCTGCCAGCTGTCGCCATATTTTCCGGAGTCGACTAGAGCGAGCCACGCCTCCGCGGACTGCTGCGCAAGTTGCTCAGGTTTCTGCTGCGCTTTCGCGGCCGAGCAAACACTCAGTAACAACGCGAACGCCAAAAAGCGCGACAGGAGTTTGGATTCGATTTCGCCAGACTTTTCCGATCATGCGAGTTCCTATCGTAATCTGATCTGTACGCCCGTATATTCAGCAGGGTCAGCGAGGACCTGGCCGCTGCGTGATCCGTGCCACCGTGAGCCGTGCTATCTGAGACGCCTTAACAGCAAAGCCGCGATCACCGCCACGATGCCGATGATCATACCGATCAAACGGGCCTTGTTCGCTTTTTCCGACATAGGTTTAAGGTTACGCTCCTCGCTTGGTTTTTAGCTCGGTTAATAGTTGCTCGATGCGATCTTCTTTTTCCAGAGCGGCGAGGCGGTCTTCCACGTCGTCGGCCAGGAGCTGGGCTTTGGCTCCGCCTATGGCTTCTTCGCGTGCCACTCTTCTCTTCATGCGATCGAAAGTTGCCGACTTGCTGTTAGCGCTCAGGCCGGACTGCGCGTCGGTGGCTCGAGTGGCGGCGCGGGCGCGGCGGTGTTGCGCGATCAGCAGATCAGCCTTGGCGTTGGCCTCGGCCATTTTCTGATCGAGATTGCGCAGAGCCGATTTCAGATTCTCGACCTGGGCTTTCTGATCTTCGAGCTGCTGGGCGAAGTTCGAGCTCAGGTCGCGATAGCTTTCCACGCGGAGCAGAGCGGCGCGGGCGAGGTCGTCGTGCTTTTTGTCAACGGCGAGCTCGGCCTTGCGCATCCACTCCTTGATTTTGTCGTCATTCTCCAGCTTCTTCTTTTCCAGCAGATGCTGGTCGGCGATGGCAATGGCGACTTGAGTTTTGACCTGCAAGAGCTGGTTGTGCATGTCGAGAATAACTTGCTTGATCATCTTTTCCGGCTCCTCAGCTTTGTCGATCAGGTCGTTGAGGTTGGCCCGGACCAGGGTGGAAACGCGTTCGAGTAATGCCATATGGGACTCCTTTACTTCTGTCGTTGATGTTCGTCGTTAGTTGTTCGTCGTTCGGTTTCTTGAGTCGTTCGGTCTCTTGCTCCAAACTCCGCCTACCAGCGAAATTGCAATGTAGGCTGCGATGCCAGCGGCTACCCAGACGCCCATGTGGCCGGTGGCGGCGCCAATGGCCGCGCCCATGGCGGCTCCAAGGGCTACGGACAGGGCTAGCGATCGGGCGTGGTGAAGTTCTTCTTGCACGAGTTACCTCCTTCAGTACTCACTTTGCTGCACGCAAGATCCCGAGACTTCGGCTTGGGTGGAATCCCACCCTAACGTCGCAAACTGCGCGACGTTAGGATGGGGCACCCTCGTTCACTTTTACCTCGGTTCACTTTGTACCGTTGCCGGGATCTGCAGGCTTCGGTGCTTTGTCGCCGATTTGCCGGACTTTGCCTAGCAATTCTGCCAGCGGCATGCCACTTAGCGTTTCGAATAAAGCTGGCACTTGCGCCGCCATTTTTGTGATGTCGCCCGTGATCTTGCTCATTCCGGCAGTGTCGCCGTTGCCGGTGGATACGATAGTGATCTTGTCGACGTTAGCGAGCGGCGCGGCCAGGGCTTTCACGATTTCAGGCAGCCCGGTGATTAGTTTGTCGACGACCGCGGCCTGGTTGTATTCCTGATACGCAGCGGCTTTCACGTTCATGGCTTTGGCTTCGGCTTCACCCTTCTTGAAGATGATCTCGGCCTCGGCTTCTCCCTGAGCGCGAATCGCCGACGCATGGCCTTCTGCTTCCGCGATCAGGCGCTGCTTTTCGGCGGCGGCAATGGTTTCGATCCGCTGGCGTTCGATCTCCGCCCCTTTCAATACGGTCGCGATCAGTTCTTTCTCGCGGCGATTGATTTCGGCGTCCTGGACTTTTACCTGTCCTTCTTTTTCTACTTGCTGCACCCGCACGCTTTCGGTCGTGACTTGCTGCTGCATGACCGCGGTTTGAATGTCATAGGACTTATCGGCTTGCGCCTGCTGCTTCTTGGTGACTTCGAGGTATTGCGCTTTCTTGACCTCGAGGTCGCGCTGCGATTCCGCTTGCTTGGCCTGGGAGAGTGTCTCGGCGAGCACGCGCTCCTGGTCGGCTTGCGCCTTCGCGACCGCAGCTTCGCGCGTTGCCATGGCGCGCTTGATGGCGGTGTCGCGCTCGGCTTCGGCAGTCGCCACGTCGGCGTCGCGCTTGATGCGGGCGACGTCAGGCTTGCCCATGTTGGTGATGTATTCGTTCTTGTCGCGGACCTCTTTAATGGTGAAAGAAATTACTTCCAGGCCCATCTTGTTCATGTCATCAGCGCAGGTGCCGCGCATGCGATCGCCTACCATCTCGGGCTGCTTGACGATTTCTTCGACGGTGAGCTGTCCGATAATGCCGCGCAGATGGCCTTCCATCACCAGGCGGATCAGGCTTTCACGCTCCTGATCGCTTTTGGTGAGGAACTGCTCGGCCGCGGTGAGGATCGACTCCTTGTCGGACTTCACCTTGATCTGAGCGACCGCCTCGACCGTGACGGCTACGCCCTGCTTGGTGTAGAGATCCTGCTGCGGAGCCACGTCGAACGACATCAGTTCGAGCGAAAGGTCTTTGCAGCTTTCGACCATCGGAAAGATGACGGTGCCGTGTCCCTGCACCACGCGGGTGCCGCGAAAGCCGTAAACGATCAGCGCTTCATGGGGTCCCGCTTTACGGTATAAGCGGGCCAGCATGCTCATCAGGAACAAGGTCGCCAATACGACCAGCCCCGCGATGACCCAGATTTCAATTGCTATGCCGAACATATTGCCTCCTCAAAACTCGTTGCTCAGCCCCTAAAGGGGCGTCTGTTTTTGAAACTCTTCGGTATCGCTAAAGCGATACCCTGATACAAAGCGTAAGGATACGAAGCGTGAGCATTTCGGCGCGCGCGTCTAACCGCGCGTCAGAACGCCCGTCACCATGTCCAGGTCCCGCACAATGCGCTCGGGGTCGTTGTGCCCCAGAAAAATGTCGCCGTTCGTAGTGCGGATATGCACCACCTTGTTGCACCACACATAAGCCCGCGTGCTACCGATGCCGCGAATGCCGTAGCCGCGAATAAAGGCCCACGGTTCGATCGAATAACTCACGATCGACTGTTTCGGAATCGTCCGTAGCAGGAATCCAAACATGCGGATCTCCACTCCGCCGCGCAGGAAGCGGTACTGGAAGCCGCTCCAGGCCATGGCGCAGGCGCCGACAGCGATGACGCCAACCAGGATCACTACCCAGAGGACCGCCACGGTCCGAGCCTGTGACAATGCGATGACCGGCCCAACCATGACCAGCAGGATCAGCAGACTCCAGGCGCGCCCGTTATGCGTCTCTTCCGCCAACACATCGTTCTGGAATGCATCGCTCATAATTCAGCTCTTAGCTATTAGCTCTTGGCCGTCAGTTCGTCGTTGCTTATTTCATCCCACAGACGCACATACGCAAGGCCTTTGTGGTAGCGCGTGACCACGATCTCCGCGCCCTTCTCCAGCGCGCTGCCGTTTTCGCTGCGGGCGCCGCAGGTGCGCCTAGTTCCGGCCTGCGAGTAAATGATTTCTCCGGTGCCGTTTTCGCGGATGGGCATCGAGATTCGTCCCAGCACGCCGACCATTTCGTAGTCGGCGGAGTCCATGTTCTCCTCGCGCGAGATCAGCACCCGCGTGAGGAACAGAAACACAACAGCGGCGCCGAAGAGTCCGGCTCCCAGCGCGATCAACAGTCCGAGCGCAAACCAGATGCTGGAGAAGCGCGTGATCAGAAAGCCGGTGCCTCCAAACCAGGCGAGAAACGCCGTCAAGGTAACGAAGTTGAGCGGCGACACCGGCGTCTGATGGCCGCTGTGCGCACCTGTGCCGCTGCCAGCGTTCCCATGTGCCACTGGCGCATGCCCGGCGCCGACATGTCCGCCGCCCTGCGGGAAGTGCGGCAGATGCAGATGCCAGCGCAATCCGCCGGCGATAAATGAAATCGCGCTCAGCAGAAAGCCCACGGCGAAACAGATCAGGTAAAAGTCGGCCCAAGTCATATTTGTCGTCATAGGCTTCGCCTCCTGGGTGCGGCGGCGTGGGCATGCGCGAGCTCCGGCCGCAACGCTTCAAACAGGCGGTCGGCGAGTCCGGGCGTGTTCAGTATTTCGCCAAGCAGCAGCAGACTGCGCCGCGTGTCCTTATCCCGCGCGACTTTGATCAGGACTTCGCTGACCTCGGGGTCGCTCGCGAAACGCTCCGATCCTTGCAGCAGCCAGACGTCGAGCTGACCTTCGGTGGTGCGCAGGTCGCTGACGAGCTCGGTATGGTAGCCCTCGGGGTCATCCACCAGAAAGCCGGGGTGCACCTTGAAGAAGCGCGCCAGCAGCGTGCGCGACGACTGCGTCATGTGCGGACGCTTGCCGCGCTCGATCTGCGAGAGATACGACTGGCTGATCTTCTTGCCGGTCTCGGCTTGAATGCTCTTCATCAGTTCCTGCTGTGTGAGGGGTCGCTTCAAGCCGCGGAGAGACCCTTCGACCTCGCGCAAATAGCGTATTTTTTCGCCCAGCGTCATATATTCCAGATCGCAATCAATATATCGCAATATGAAATATTGTCAAGAACTGCATCAGGCCTGTTTGCAAGGGCTTACGGAAGGTCGGCGAAGAATGACGCGCCCAATCAGGAAAAGACCAAGAAAAAGCCTCCGCCGCAGCGGAGGCCGTAAGGAACGCTCCGGTCTAGTGCACGGTTAAGAACACCAGAGTGTTGTGCGAGGCTGAGCCTCCGGCGGACCCGGTGATCGTGATGGTGTAGGTCCCAGCTGCAGTGCCCGTAGTGGTGGGAGTGGCGCTGCTGGCTGATCCGCAGCCGGACTGTGATAGAAGGACGGCCGCGATCAGGCATAGAAAGACTCCGATCAGCCAGAGGCGGCGCTTGCGACCGGCGGCGCCGATGCCCACTCCGAGCAGGCTCAGGCCGCCGACGGGGAGGAGCAAGGCGGCATAGATCGGGCCGCGGCGGAAGAGGCTGCCCCCGTTTACCGGGCGAGCAACGGTGGCGATGCTCAAGGTCGTGGTGGCACATGCAGTCCCCGCAATGGTGACGGGGGTGGGGTTAAAGCTGGGAGCGTTCGCGGTCACCATGGAAGGATTCGAGGTTTGGCTGGGGGTGATGGTAGCGTTATAGCCAAACTGGCTGATCGGGCAAAAGTTGACCAGAATGGTCGCCGTGTCACCCGCATTCACAGTGGGGGTTAAGGCAGTGGCGGTGACCTGGAAGTCGACGACGTTCGCTATGGGCTGCGAAACGGCTCCTGACAGCGGACCGCCGTTCGCGCTGGCGATGCCGGAGATGGTGAGAGTCGAATTGATGACCGGGATGGCCGGCGTCATATTAACTTGGACGGCCGCGGTGGCATTCACAGCCAGGCTCGGAATGCTGCAGGAGATGGTCGAGCCTACCACCGAGTTGCAGCTTCCTGTGCCACTGGTGATTTGGGCGAAGGGAACTCCGGTCAGTCCTGTGGTCGGCAAGCCCAAGGCGTCAAAAACGACGAGATTGGCATTGTCGGTTCCGGTGTTGGTGATATTGAAAGTAAACGAAATCTGATTTCCAGCTGCGACCGGGTTGGGAGTTGGACTGTTGTTGGGGACGGTCAGGCTCAGTATGCTGCTGGCGCCGATCTTGCTCACGAAAGCATTCTGCGTCCCGACCAGGGTCGGCTGATAGGCAGTGGCAGCGGTCGCGGGGAAGTCCACGGATCGGGTTGCACCCGCCACGTAAGCGGCGCCGAAGACATCGAGCGCAACGCCAGTACCCTGATCGGCCCCGGTGCCGCCCAGATAGGAAGAGTAATCGCCGGCGGGAGCGGTCGGAAACGTGCCCGCCAGGGTGGTTGAAATCAGGGCGACGAAGGCGTCTCCTTCGCCGCTGTACACACTTCCGTTGTAGGGGCTGGTCGGGCCTGGCAGGATTCCGTTCACGATCGGGAAGTTCGAGGAGAAGGTTGTACCCACCACATGGGCGAACCCAGTTGCATCTACTTTAATGTCCTGGATGGTGTCGGGTCCGGCACCACCCAACCAGGTAAAGTAATTCAGAGGATACTGGGACCCGACGATGTTGCCGATCTTGGCGATGAAGCCGTTGGTGTTGCCCGTGCCAGCGGTTCCGGCATAGGCGGTTTGAAAACCGGCCGGACAGCCCAAACAAGCCCAATCGTCAGAGCTGGTCGCGCCGATAACGTAGGCGTTGCTGGTCGTGTCCACGGCAATGCCGATGCCATAGTCATTATCGCTGCCGCCCAGGTAGGTGGAGTAAATCGGGGACGAGGCGGGCTGATTGGGGTTGATCTTGGCTACAAAGGCGTCCGTGGTGTCGGTCGGGGCGTTCGAAAGGCAAGCCGTTGTCCGGCTGGGCTCGTTGAGGCAGGACTGTTGGGCATTAAACAGTGGAAACGTGAGCAGATTGCCCAATGTCACCCCCAGCTGATTGGTGGTGCCGGTGAAGTACATATTGGGGTTCGTCGTGGTCGGATCCACGGCAACGCCGCCGCCGATCGCAATATCCGTCGCGCCAAAGTTTCCGCCACCGAAATAAGTGGAGTAGAGCATGCTCTGGAACCCGCTGCCGCCGGTGTAGAGCTTGCTGGCAAAGAACTGCGCGTTCCCCGGAGAGTTCGACAGGAACTGAAAGCCGTTGGGGTTCGCGGGGAAGCCGTTGTTGGGTCCGTTCTGCGAAGTAGTAACGCCGGTGACGTAGGCGTTGCAGGAAGCCGTAGCATTATTGCTGATACACGAGTTGTCGATGGCCAGTCCGGTGACGGTATCTACGCCGTTGCCGGCGAGGTAAGTGGAATAAGTGAGACTGTAAACCGAGTTGAGTCCGAGGGAAATGGCGCTGAGGAATCCGTGAGTGCCGGGGAATCCGCCGTTCATGTTTACGACGTTCGCGGTCTGAAACGCGTTGGCGGTGTTGGGAAAGTTGGTAGACGTGGTGGTACCCGTAACGTAGATATCGCGGCTCGAATCAACCGCGATTCCCGCCAGGCCGTCGGTGCCATTACCACCCAGGTAGGTGGCGTACAAGAGCTGTGGAAAACCCGGCTGGGGCGTCGGATTGATGACGGCAATAAACAGGTTCTGATGGCCATTGAGCGTGTTCTGCAACGGCGGGCTGGCTCCTTCGGTTGGAGGGGGAAAAAAGTACGCCGAGGTGGTGGAACCTGCGAGATAGATGTTGTCGGAGGCGTCGATGGCGACTTTCACCAGACTCTCGCCGCCGGCTCCGAGGTAGGTCGAATAAGTCAGGACCGGATCGATGACGAGTTCTCGGCTGCGGTCGTAGTCTCCGAAGGTGAAGCCGATTTTATTGTCCGCGAGCTGGCGAAAACTTCCGGCAACCGTCTTTTCGGCATAGCCGCTTCCGGGCGCGGCGGGCTGATAGACGTGCGGCGCGTGGAAGCGTACGTTTCCATCAGCAGTAGAGAGGACGAGGTCGCCGGCATCTGCCGAATTCGCCTCCATAATATGGGCGGATGCGCCGGTAAAGTCCAGCGCGATCTGATTGGGATCGGCACCGGGCGCGACCCGGAAGTCGTATTCCAGCTGTCCCTGATTGCCGTAGTAAACCAGATCGACTCCGGGATAAACCGCCTGATATTGCACTCGGGCAAACTGCGGAATGCCGGAGCGCCACTGGGAGCGATCATCGCCGATGAAGTAGTTGCTTTTTCCCGGCAGAGGTGAAGTGCCGGAAACGCGAGCGGAAGCGTTCGCTCCCGCCAGCTTCATCCGAATCCACGAGTTCGGTTTTGGTGCCGGGATGGCAGTGGCCGTCCGAGGACTAGCGACTGGCTGCTGCAGTTCGAGAACCGCTTCGTCGGCGGTCAGAAACAGGCCGTAGCCGGCGCCGCGCGCCATGAACTTAACCTGAGGATCGGTCTGACCTTGATTCGGCTCGAAGAACATGGGCAGCGACAGCGACAGGGGGTGGGAAGAAAGCGCCTGAAGGGTGGCGGAGCTGCGCTTCGCAGAAACTTGGGCAGATTCCGGTCCGCTGGCCTGAGCGGCGCGGACTGTGGTTCCAAAATAAAATATGACGCCTGCTGTAGCGAGAACGCCCGCCGCCAGCAATGCAGCATTCATGCCGTTTCTCACCGAACCTCTTCTCACCGAACCTCCAACCGACACCGGGTAATTCCGATTCACGAAGCTCCTCCGATTTCCCAATTTCGCGGGGTGAGAACAAGAATGGCACACAACTATCGCCGCCCCTCAACGTCCCTGGGAAGCGGATGCGTACCTGTCACCAGAATACTGGGATTGAACCAAACAAATACTTTTACATCCAACAGATACGCTGTCAAGCGGGCGGACAGCATGGGCCGCCTAGTGAGAAGCCAAAACGAGGCCAAATGGTTGCACAGGAACGGGTCTTAGGTCTCAGGTCTTAAAGGTATTAGGAAAAACGCTGGGGATGAAAACTTCTGCCGGAGTCTCAGGCCTGAGACCTGACACCTAAGACCTGACACCTGGCTTCTTCAGTTCTTCGATTTCCCGCTTTAGACGCGAATAGCGCGACACAATCGTTCCGAGATAGGTGATGTGAATAATCCAGGTGGCGGCATAAGCGGCAAAAAGGTATCCGTTTGTCATCTGTTGATCGCCTCAGTTCTCATCTTCTCGCGCTCCCATGAGGAGCCAACAACGATGCCATGGCGTAAGCCTGATTCACCTCACGCTGCAGTTTTTCCAGGCGATACCGCGACCAGCAGACCATAAAGGCGAAGCAGGCAAAGGCCAGCCAGTTTATGAGCAGCACGTGCATCATGCGCGGATCGATCGAGCCGTCTCCGCCGATGACCGGCTGCGGATGCTGGGTGCGGAAGAACCAGATCGAAAAATAGACAAACGGAATACAGAGTGCGCCGAGCACCGCCAGCGCCGCGGCGAGCGTGGGCGTCTGTCCACCGGACGAGAAGCGCCGCAGCATGAGGTAACTGACGTAGATGAGCCAGGTAACCAGCGTCGAGGTCAGACGCCAGTCCCAGGTCCACCAGATGCCCCACACCGGACGCGCCCAGATCGGCCCGGTCACCAGGTTCACCAGCAGGAAAACAACGCCGACCTCGGCGCTGACCAGCGCGACCATATCCGCCGCCGGCCGGCGCTTAATCAGGTAAAGAATCGAAGCTCCAAAATTAACGAAGAAGAGAATGAAAGCCGTCCACGCCGAAGGCACGTGGTAATAGAAAATCCGCTGCACGTCTCCCATGGTCTGCTCGGTCGGCGCGACCACGAGGGCCTGATAGAGGGCGTAGATCAGCAGCAGAGCGGTCAGGACAGCGAGGATGGGGAAGAGTTTCTTCATTCCGCGTTCAGCACAGTTTCAAACAAGAGCAGGCACACCGTAGTAAACACCACATCATACGTCGCAAGCAACACGATCCAGAAGCGCGCGCCTTCGCCGTTCAATATGGACGTGGTGGCTTGCACCATGGCGAGGAGGGCCGGGATCGAGATGGGGAACAGCAGCAGCGGTAGCATGATTTCGCGGCTGCGTGTCCGCAGGGACATCGCCGCAAAGAAGGTTCCGTTGACAACCAGCGCCCACGTCCCGAGCCCCGCAACCAGCAGCAGTTGCCACGCCGGACCGAGCGGCCGCAGCCGATAAAACATGATGAACAGCGGAGTCATGAGCGCTTCCAGCACGCTGACGAAAATAAAGTTGCCCAGCGTCTTCGCCATGAACAGGGAGTTCGCGGGTGCAGGCGATACCCGGTAGGCGTCAAGCACCTGGTTGCGAATCTCTCGTGCCCAGGTCTGGTTGAGCGCCACCACCGCCGCGAACAGGAACGCCACCCAGATCAGGCCGCCCGCGATCTGCCGCGATTCCTCGGCAGTCGGATCGAACGAAAAACTGAACACCACTACCACAAGCAGCGAAAAGAACAGCATGGAGTTGATGGCGTCTTTCGATCGCCACTCCAGGCGAAGGTCTTTGAGCAGCGTGGCGCGGGTGATGCCGGTGGGCGCGCTCATTGTGGTTTCTGCTCCGGCTTGAGTCCCGGCGTGCGCCCGACAATTTTGCCGAATTCCATCCACACGAACTCGTCAGCCGCACCCTCGAGCAATGACGCCTGGTGAGTGACGACGAATATCGTCTTGCCCTGATCCCGGGTACGGGCCAGCAGACGCACCATTTCGATCGCGGAACGAACATCTACATTCGAGAAAGGTTCGTCGAGCAAAAGGATTTTGGGGTCGTTTAATAATGCCCGCGCCAGAGACATGCGCTGCCTCATGCCTTGTGAATACTGGCCGACTGGGCGCGCCAGATCGGGGTCCAGACCGACAGCGCGAATGACCTCAGCGCAGCGCGCCTTGCTGGTGATGTGGTCGCAGATTCCGTAGAGCCGGGCAAAGTATTCCAGATTTTCCATCCCGCTCATTTCGTCATAGAGCAGTGAAGGATGCGCCATGTAGCCGACCTGCTGACAGATGTCGCGAAATTTTCCAGCCCCGAGGATCGAGACTTCGCCGCTCGAAGGCTGGCTGAGGCCGGCCAGAGTGCGCAGTAGCGTGGTCTTGCCGGCACCGTTGTCGCCGAGGATGGCATAGAGTTTTCCGCCTGAAAATTCCGCAGTAACGCCGCGCAAGGCAGCGAAACGGCCAAACTGCTTGATCAGGTTCGAGATCGTGACGATGGGGACGTTGCCGGTCGAGGTTTCCGTCAAAGGATTAGAGCTCTGTGCCGTAAGCGAGATTCGTATCAGGGCACGCCTTCAGGCGTGCCAAAACGCGTTGGAAAGAGTCCGCCTTCAGGCGCTGTTTCCCGCCAACTCTAACATATGGCCGCTTGAGGTTAATTCGACATCCCGCTCGATCCGGAACTCTGATTCTGCGACATGCTCTTGCCCGGCTGCGCGACCGGAGCGGCGCCTGGCTGCGGCGCATATTTCGAAGCGCACTTGGCCTGTAGCTGCTTGGCGTGGAAGACGCCATCGCGTCCGAAGTTGCCATCGGCCAGGGCTTGCGAGTCGTCCTTAAAGGTGTCTGGAGGAGCCTCGGTCCCGGTGTAGGAAACAGGCAGGGTGAGGTCATTCTCCTTCAGCACGAAGTCCACGCGGGTTCCGGAGCGCTTGATCGAGCCCGGCATGACGTTTCCCGCAACGCGCAGACGCTTCGAGTAAGCCTCGCTTCCCATCCCGTTCAATTCTTTGATGGTGACGTAGTAGCTCTTGCTGTCCTGAACGCCGGTGTAGGCCAGGTAGCCGAGCGAGAGCAGAATCAGCACGGTCACCGAGCCGAATTTCAGAAATTTGCCAACTTCACTGGACCTTGCTTCATTGGACGTTTCTTTAGACATGGGGAACTTCGCCTGCACAAAACTGTACGCGCCGGTCGAGTGCGGGTCAAGACGCGGAGGTTCGCGGAACGCAATAAAATGGCCGCTTTCAATAAGATCCGGCCGGTTTGCTGCGGCCGATGCCCCTGGCAACGAGGCCTAAAATAAAGTCCATAGACTTACTTGACATTATCCAGCGAATGCCCTATGCTGTGAATCGTTCCCTCCTGGCCCGTACCGCCATTCGCCTGGTGGTGCGGGCCCACTTTTTTCGGCTTTAGTTTCCTTCTCTTTCTTTTTCCCGCTCGTAGGGCTTTTGCATGTAGCGGCGGGCTTCTTCGAGCGCGCCCTGGGTGTTGTCGTTGGTCTGGATGGCCTGGCGGTATTCATTGATGGCGCGTTCGCGCTGGCCGGTCACGTCGAAAATCTTGCCCAGTTGCAGATGGCTCCAAACCTCGGTCCAGCGCGGCTCGCCGTCGCCATTCAGCGATTCGCGGTAGGCGTTCGCCGACGCCTGATAATTCCTCTGCATGTAGAACACTTCGGCGATCCGGTAGTGCGCGAGCGAACTGTTTTTGTTGACTTCGAGCGCCTTGTTGAATTCGCTGAGCGCTCCCGACAAGTCGCCCTGCTGGATCAGCCCCTGTCCGCGGAGAATGGAAGAACGCAGCTTGATGTCCTTGGAGTTGGTCAGCACGCGGTTCTCCGGATCGATCGCGATGCGCCGCGGGCGTCCGA
Organism: uncultured Acidobacteriaceae bacterium; assembly: GCA_963755765.1. Classification (GTDB taxonomy): domain Bacteria; phylum Acidobacteriota; class Terriglobia; order Terriglobales; family Acidobacteriaceae; genus Acidiflorens. The sequence goes on along the minus strand of CAVWKZ010000010.1, from coordinate 312,277 downwards.
AAGTTTCCACCGAAAACGGCGAGTCGGTGCCCACCACTTCAATGCGCTTGTCTTCCGTCCGTCCGTCGGTATCGACCTTCATATCTACCGGCATGCGAAACAGATCAAGGTCCTGAGCGATGGCGCCGACAATGCGGAAGCCTTTGTTGTTGCCCAGCCGGTAGACCGTGTACTTGGCCTTGAACTCGGGAGCGCTCGTGGAATCCATCCACTGGGAATAGAACCAGGTGAGCTGCTCGCCATACACTTTCTCGCTGAGGTCGATGAAGTTGTTGGTGCTGGCGGATTTGCCCGCATACTTAGTGGCGAAGTCACGCATGAGCGTCAGATAATTCTTCTCGCCAATCACCCAGCGCAGCATGTGCAGGATCATCGCTCCTTTGTCGGTGACCAACGACTGAAATTCAGGAGAGAAATAATCCAGCTTGTCGGCGCTCGAAAGCGGCACCGTGTCATAGGCAAGCGCACCCACCGACATGTCCTTCACCATTTCCTCGAGGCCCGCTTCGCCGGCTGCGCTCTCCACGTAGCGGGCTTCTGAATAGCGCGCGAAGCCGTCGCTGATCCACCAGTCGTTTTTCGACGCCGGACTCACCGAGACTCCCCACCACTGATGCGCGATGACATCGGCCACGAGCCGGTAGTTGACCTTCTCGGTGATGTCGCGGCTTGAGATCGCCGCGATTTCCGGGGCCCATGCCGAGTGCACCGTGTCATCCGGGATTTCCACGATTTCTAACCGCGACGAGGGCGCGTTGCCATATTGCGTGACGAAGTAAGTGAACGCCTTGACCGCCGTTGATGCGTACTCCGCGCCCAGGTCTTTCTTGTTGGGCTTGAGGAACACGTGCAGGTCCATGCCGGCTTCGTCGCTCTTGAATTCCTGGAAGCTGCCGGCAATGATCGTGCCCGGAAAACTTGGCTTGTCCCACGCGAAGGTAAAGGTCTTGGAGTTCGCCAGTTCAGCCACGGGCTTTCTTGCAGCAGCCGCCGCAGTAGCGGCCGACGGCTCCTTTCCGCTGCCAATCACCACCATGTGCGCTGGGACCGTAACGCTGATGGTCGCCGTGAAGCGGTTGACGTTGTATCCCGCGACCGGAAACCACCAGCCGGAGTAAAGCAGGTAGCTGGTATCGGGGCCGACGTAGGCGAGCCTCAACCCCTGGACCGGGCTGTCGTCGGCGCTTTCGAGCGTGCCTTCGTATTCGAAAGTGAAAGTGGTGCTCGTATTTTTCGCCAGGTCGCTGTTGAGCGCGAAGCGCACCGTTGAATCCTGCGTGTTGCGTTCCGGAGTGAGGGGCTTGTTGTTGGCGTCCGTCAGCTTGGTAATGCGGAGCGAGTTGTTCAACTGAAATGTAACCACGTTGAGGTTATCGAGCGCCGTGACCTTGACCACGGCGCGGGCGGTCAGCTTGTGCGTCTGCGGCAGGAGCTCGACGTCAATCTGGTAGTCGTCCACGTGGAGGCGCGACTTCTCTCCAGCCAGCACGGGCCGGTCCGCGACCAGGGCAAAAAAAATCAAGACCACGCTCAGGGAACAGACAACGGTCAGACCGAGCGCCCGGCGCGCTGGTCTAAAGTGGCAAAGCTTCAAGTAGGGTCTCCTGGCAGGGCTACAAATTCTAAGATGTTGATTTTCCCGCAAAAGATGCTGTGAGGACAAGGCTTAGCGAAATTTGTTTGGTCAAATCTTTGTCTCCGATTCGCCGCGCGGATCTCTCGGCGCCGCTTCCGGCGCGGTACGAAGCACGCCTTACAAGTCTACAGACCCCGGATATTATTTCAGCTCTCAACCCGCCCGCGAGGGAAAACTAACCGTCCAACCGTCGAGTTTCCTGCGCACAGCCCCGCCATAATTCGTCCCGATCCGGGAGAGAGGCCGCTAGCTCGTTCAAAACAACCTTCCCAAAACCGGCAAAAGGGTGGCGCGAGGGTTGCACTTAACCGTCTCGCGCACAGCTCGAACAGCCCAGCCAGCAAGCGGTTCCCCGAGTTCCCGGCAAAGCAGCTTCGCAAAAGTACTATTCGGAGGGATTGCTTGCAACATGTTCTGAGGCTCGTTCCATCATTCGTGGTCATCGGCCTGGTGATCGTTTTTGGCATCGCCGCAGCCGAAAGCCAGACGCTCAGCGAATCGTCCGGCGCAATGGACGCCGACACCACCTCGGCAAACATCTCGTTCGAACTACGAACCCGCCATCGCCCCGGCAGTTCAGCTTCCGGATGCGCCTGCGCCGCAGGTCAAAGTTAAAGCTAAAGTCATCGACAAAAAGTTCATCGTAGTCATGGGAGCGCTCGCCGGTGCCGAAACGCTGCGTTTCACCACGCACCAGCTAGTGCTCGATCACGAGTTCGCCGCCGGAGCTCCCTGGGTCACAAGCGTCCCCGCGAACCAGCACCTGGTCGCCAAGTACGCGGCCATTTATGCCGCCGAATTGCTCGTGGCTTACGAAATCAAAAAGCCGCACTCCTGGCTTCCAGGAGACAAAGTCATCCGAAAATTCTGGTGGGCATTTCCCGCCGCCATGACGGTCATCCACACCAAGAACGGCGTTCGCAGCATTCAAACCCAGGCTGCGTCATGCCCGGTGGAAGAATGTGCGGCGCAATAAATCTGTGTCGGAGTATCGCGATTTCGTATCAGGGTATCGCTTTAGCGATACCAAACTCGCCCGGAACTTGATGCCCCTTTAGGGGCCGCGCCTACGCGATCATTCCGAGGATGATCTCCGCCGCCACGTCCGAAGGATGCGGGTCACCGCTCACGGGCACCAGTCGCGTCTTCACCGCCGCCAGTCGCTCGATCATGCGCGTCCGCGCCTCGCCGCCCGGGATGATCTCGTTCATCTCCGCGACGATGTTTTGCGCGGTGAACTCGTGCTGCACCAGCTCCGGAACAACCTCCTCGCCCGCAATCAAGTTGACCATGGCGAAGTAAGGAACCTTCACCCGCGGCTTGCCGAGCGCATAGGTCAGCGGAGATACGCGGTACACCATGACAAATGGAGTGCCAATGAGCGCGGCTTCGACCGTAGCCGTGCCGCTGGCCACAACAGCGGCGCGCGAATGGTAAAGAGCAGGCAGCGCTTCGGGGACCAGGTGAATGTTCGGCAGAGACGGCTGGATCAATTCCGCGAGGAACGATGCGTCGAGCGTGCGCGCGACCGGCAGCAGAAATTCATAACCGCCGCCAAGCCGATCTGCCGCGTCGAGAATTGTCGGCAGGTTCATGCGCACTTCTTTCCGGCGGCTGCCGGGCATGAGCGTGATCCAGGGCTTGATGGGATCGAGGGATTGCTGCGCCGCATAGTCTTCGCGAGTAATCGAGGGCATCGGCAAATCGGCCAGCGGATGGCCGACGAACGTGGCGTCCACTCCGCGATCGCGATAGAACTTTTCTTCGAAAGGAAAAATCACCAGCGCCTTGTTGACATACTTACGCAGCAATTTGACGCGTCCCTGCCGCCACGCCCAGAACTGCGGGCAGACGTAGTAAACGACGGGAATTCCGCGCCGGCGCATCTGCCGCGCCACCCGCCAGTTGAAAGCGGGGGAGTCGATGACGACGGCGAGCGCCGGACGCTTCTCATCAGCTGCCCGAACTAATTTCCGATAGAGGCCGAGAATCTTCGGCAAATGGCTAAGAATTTCCGTGATGCCGACGACGGCGAGGTCCTTTGCCTCGACGATGATTTCGCATCCTGCAGCGCGCATGCGCTCCCCGCCCGCGCCAAAGAAGGTGAGAGATGGATCGCGCCGCCGCAGCGCTTCAATCAGTTGCGCGCCATACATGTCGCCCGAAGCTTCGCCGGCGGAGATCAGGATTTGCACAGCTGCATTGTAACGGGATATGAAGCGCGTGCTAGTCGTCCGCGTTCGCCGTGACTGTTGGAGCCCCGGCCGTCATCTCCTGATCCTTATACTGCAGTTGATACAGCTTGTAATAAATCCCGCGCGCGGCCAGCAGTTGCTGGTGCGTCCCCATTTCGCGGACCTGGCCTTTGTGCATCACAATGATCTTGTCGGCGCGCTGAATAGTCGACAGCCGGTGCGCGATGATCAGCGCCGTCCGCCCTTCCACCATGCGGTTGAGCGCGTCGCGCACCCGGAACTCGGTCTCCGTATCCACGCTCGAAGTGGCCTCGTCGAGAATCAGAATCTTCGGATTGTGCGCCAGCGCCCGCGCGAAACTGATCAACTGCTTCTGTCCAGTGGAAAGCGTCGAGCCGCGCTCGCGCACTTCTTCCTTGAAACCTCCCGGCAAGGTTCGGATGAACTCGCCGAGGTTCACGTCCTCCGCCGCCTGCTCCACATCCGCATCCTGAATGCGCGCCGTTCCCAGCCGGATGTTGCCGCCAACCGTTCCGCTGAATAGAAACGGGTCCTGCAAGACGACGCCAAAGCGGTTGCGCAAGTCGTCGAGATTCATTTCCTTGATATCCACGCCATCGATGCGAATCGCTCCCCGCTGCACGTCATAGAAGCGCATCAGCAGCGAAATCAGCGTGGTCTTGCCCGCTCCGGTGTGGCCGACGACGGCGACGGTCTCGCCCGGCTCGAGCACAAAGCTAACGTCGCGCAAAACCCAGTCAGGCTCCGTCGCCCCACCAGCCTGTCCCGCAACGTTGTACGCGAACCACACGTGGTCAAACTCGATTCGTCCCGGCCCCTGCGGCTGTTTCGTAACCGCTGGCGAGGTTACTTCGATCTTCGTATCCAGCAGCTTGAATACGCGTTCGCCCGCCGCCATCGCCGATTGCAATATGTTGTACTTCTCGCTCAAATCCTGAATCGGACGGAAAAACCGCTGCGCATACTGCATGAACGCAACCAGCACGCCGAGCGTGGCCACGCTGCGGATCACATCATTCCCGCCCCACCAGATGATGCTGGCAATAGCCAGCGCGGAAAGTATTTCGACGACCGGGTAATACACCGAATACGCCATGATGGCGTCTTTGAACGCTTCCATGTGCGAGGCGTTGATGTCGGAAAATTTATTGAAAGCGCGCTTCTCGCGATTGAAAAGCTGCAACACCAGCATTCCCGAGACCGCTTCCTGCAAGTAAGAATTGATCCGCGCAATCGCCGTTCGAATTCGCCGGTAGGAATCGCGCACTTTATCGCGGAAAATCAGGGTCGCGTAGATGATCAACGGAAGCACGGCAAACGTAATCAGCGCCAGCTTCCAGTTCATCTTCATCATGATCGCGATAATGCCCGCGAGCACGAAGACATCTTCAAAAATCGAAACCACTCCCGCCGTAAACATTTCATTCAAAGCGTCCACGTCAGTGGTCACGCGTGTCACCAGTCGCCCCACCGGGTTCTTGTCGAAAAACCCAACGTGCATAAACTGCAGGTGGCGGAAAATCTGCCGCCGCAGATCGAACATCACTTTTTGTCCGGTCCACTGCATCAGGTAGGTCTGGATGAACTCCAGCGTGAAAGTGAAGATGAGAATGCCAACGTAGAGTCCGCCAATCTGCGCGATGCCGGTCAGCGGAGCGCTGCTCAGCCGGTCGCCAATCCAGGAATGTGAGTTCGGAGACTTCGCCAGGTATTTATCGATGGCGACTTTGGTGAGGTACGGCCCCAGCACGTCCAGTCCCGACTTCAGGATGATCGCCGCCAGCGCCACCACCACGTGCCATTTGTAAGGACGCAGATAGGTGAGCAGCCGCCGCATCAGCCGGCCGTCGTACGCTTTGCCTAATACTTCTTCTTCCTGATTGGAGGCCATCGGTGGCGCGAGAGATCCACGAACCAGAGATCTCCCCAGTAAAGATTACCCCAAAACGATTACTCCAAGTAGATGGCCGAACCGCCGCCGAGGATGGAAAACTTGCGGAAAACTTGCGACGATCTAATGGATTTTCTTGACGGACCGCCCGCGCCCGACTGTCTTGTCGGTCTTCACCGGCTCGCAGTCAATGCTTGCAAGGCACTCGGGGCAGACTACCTTGGCATTCTGATCGGCCATCTGGTGCAGAAAGACGGAAAACGTCTTACCGCACATGTTGCATAAAGCTTCAATCGAGTCATCGCTCACATTTGGGCTCGGCATGATTCCCCTCTAGTAAATGTTCAACTCAGATCCGTTGAGCCCACTCGCGGCGGGCTCCCGAATCTCTATTCTAAGCCACCGTCAGGCCGCGCGCGTCCCATAGAATAACAATTGCGTGCCCCTCGGCCTCTACATTTCCGTCCCGTTCTGCCGAACCAAGTGCAGCTACTGCAACTTCGCCTCCGATGTGTTCTCAAAGTCGGCTTACGAAAACTACGTTGCGCGCCTGCTCGAGGACATCGCCAGCTCGCGCCAGCTTGCCTCGGAACTGCGATGCGTAATCGACGATTCCGCCGACTCCATTTATTTGGGCGGAGGCACGCCGTCAATTCTCGACGCCTCGCAGCTACTGCGCATCTTCGCCGCCGTGCGCGAGCATTTCGCGATTACATCTGATGCCGAGATCACGGTTGAGTGCGCTCCGGGCACGCTGACGCCTGCGCTCATCGAAACCCTGCTGCAATGCGGAGTGAACCGGGTGAGCCTGGGCGTGCAGTCGTTCATCGATCAGGAGGCGCAATCCGTCGGGAGGCTGCACAAGCGCGCAATCGTTCTCGAAGAGATTGGCCGTCTGCGCGAGGCTGGTCTCGACAACATCAGCATCGACCTGATCGCCGGACTACCGCACCAGACGCCGGAGAGCTGGGCCTTCTCCGTCGCGGAGACGATTGCGACCGGAGTTCCGCACGCGAGCGTTTACATGCTCGAAGTGGACGAAGATTCGCGCCTGGGAAGGGAACTGATCGCCGGAGGCGCCCGCTACCACGCCCACTTTGTCCCTGACGACGACGCGACCGCGGACTTTTATCAGCAGGCCTGTGAGACGCTGGCCGCCGCCGGCATCGAGCAGTACGAAATCTCCAACTTCGCGCGTAGTGAAACCAGGGTGCCCCGTCCAAGCTCCGCATGGGCGGGATCGTCCGCCAGCAACCAGTCGCGCCATAACCTGAAATACTGGACCCGCCAACCCTACATCGGATTTGGCGTGGACGCGCACTCCATGCTAGTTCCTGATTTTCAGAAAAAAGTTCTGGCAGAAAAACGATTCGCCATCACGCCGTCCGCTTCGCCACCCCCGACTCGCTCGACGCCTACATGAATCGCACACCGCACATCGGTGACGCCGGTCTCCGCGCAAGCCGCAATCGAGGAAAGCATCTTCCTCGGTCTGCGCCTCAACCGCGGCATTGACCTCGAACGTCTTCGGGAACTGATCCACGACTCAGTCGTACCGTAAGCATCGCCTGGGAGTCCGCCATCCACCAAAGCGTGCAGGAAGGCCTGCTCGAGCGGCAAGATACGAACCTGCGCCTGACCGCGCGCGGCCGCCTCTTATCCAACGAAGTTTTTGCCAGATTTCTAGTTGAAGAGGTGGACGAGGCTGAAGAAACAAAAGTGGGAACCGGTAACGTGAATCCACGTTAGTTGACCGATAAGTGCCGTTCGGCGTTGGTCTTTTATCCGGTCCCCACCATCTCAAAAACTTTGGGAAGGCCGATGCCGAAACCCGCATCGAAGATAGGCTGCTCAAACGCCAGCGCCTGTATGCCCGCCTCTCCCGCAAGACTCATCCACACCACGCGAAACTGCGCCCGCGACGCGCCCAGTTGCACGTCCAGCACTTCTCCGGTCTGTACCTTCGAGCGCATGCCGATCAGAACCGCCCCGCGATTGCTGACGTTTCGCACCCGCACAATCTCCGCGAAGGGATGCGCCATCTTGTCCACTCCCCAGATGCGCACCGGCAACTCCAGGTTCAGTCTGCGCTCTCTTCGCCGATCCATTCCAGCTCCCAAACTCAAGCGGATCATAACGACGAATGCTCCAAAGCGAAACATCACATCGGTTACCCGCGCAGGAGTTCCCGAAGTTACGTTGTAAATAGCGCAGAAATAGCAGGAAAAGAGGCTTAGTCGAGGTCCGGTAGGGAGCAGGCGCCAGCGCCGCGAGGGTCGCCGCAAGAACCGCAGGCGCTAGCCGACCGTCCCGAGAAAGACGGCTGCGAGGCCGTTCCGCCCTTCGACGACACGGCAAACACCGAGAGTTGCGGCTCCAGTTTCAGGCTCTGGCATTTCGGGCATGCGGCTTCTTGCTTGCCGAAAACCAGCGCTTCGAACTCGTGCCGGCAATCCTTGCAGACGTACTCGAAGATGGGCATGAAGAAAACTCCGCGAAGAAAATTGCTGTCTTCTATTTAAAATCAAAGGGTGACCACTTCGCAAACACCCAAACAGACGCCCGCCGAGACCCGTCCCTTCACGCCGCGTCGCGGGCTGCGTGGCGGGCACGTGCAAACCGTCGCAAGTTTTCTCATCCAGCGCCACATTCATGTGCCTGCGCCCGAGGAGCGGTTGATCGAAGTGGCGCCCGGCATCCAGGTGCTGTGCCACTGCCACTGGCAGGCGGATCGAGCGCAGGCGCTGACCATCATTATTGTGCATGGACTCGAAGGGTCGAGCGAGTCGCAGTACATGCTCGGCATCACGGAGAAAGCGCTCGCCGCGGGGATGAACGTAATTCGCTACAACCAGCGCAACTGTGGAGGGACGGACGCGCTGGCGCCGGTGCTCTACCACTCCGGGCTGTCGAATGACGTGGCAGAGGTAGCGCGGCAGATCATCGCGCGCGATGGCGTTTCGCGCCTGGCGCTGGTCGGCTTCTCGATGGGCGGCAACATAGTGATGAAGTTGGCCGGGGAGTGGGGGTCCGAAGCGCCGCCGCAGTTCCGCGCGGTCGCGGTGTGTTGTCCGGCGATTGATCTGGCCGTGTCCGCCGACACGCTGCACCGTCCTTCCAACCGCATTTACGAAACCTATTTCTTGTGGGCTCTACGCCGGCGAATGCGGCATAAGGCGCGGCTGTTTCCATCCCACTTCAACACCAGCCGCCTGCGTGGCATCCGGAGCCTGCGCCAGTTCGATGACCAGATAACGGCGTACTACTGCGGCTTCACCGGCGTTGACGATTACTATGACCGGGCTTCGGCGGCGCACGTAATCGAACGCATCGAGGTGCCGGCGCTGGTTCTGTACGCGGCGAACGATCCCTTCATTCGCATCACGGCGGAGACGCGGCAGAAGATTTCGTCGAACCCGAACATCAGCTTCGTGGAGACGGCCGACGGGGGGCACTGCGCGTTCATCGGAGAACCTTCGGGGTCGCCCGCCGGAGTAGGGAACAGCTACGATGGCCGTTATGACGACGGTTATTGGGCGGAGCATGAGATCGTGAATTTCCTGCGCCAGTTCTAACTAACGAGGTTCTGATGGATGCCGATTTCTCGATCGAGTTGGGGCAGGAAGACCCTGTGCTGGACTTCCCGTGGAGTGATCCGGCCGGAACGCTCGCTTATGTTGACTTGAAGCGGCGTCCGGAGCTGTTGCCTTCGATCGAGGAGGCCCAGAACTTTCCCGAACTGGCGCAATTCCTCCGCATGGTGAACTCGCCGCGAAGCATAGTGGAGACGGCGAAATGCGATGCCTGGGGCACCACCGAATTAAATGCGGAAGAAGAGATCTACGGCGGATCGCATAAGTTCGCGAGTTACGTGGATGTGGTCTTTTCTAGCCTTGACGCTCGTCTTTCCTTAATAACGCACGAACAGTTTGCCCGGAAGCTGGTGGAGTTGTTGCGCCGGGCGCCAGAGACTCCCTCAGCGGCGGAGGTTTGCTTGCGGCGGTGTTACTTTGGCGAGGATGCCGGCGTCCGGGAAGGATTTTATTTCACTTTGTATGTCAGCGGCTACGCAAACGACGCTGCCGGTGCCCGTCTGAATTGGGGTGTGGCGCTGAAGATGATGGGGAACGCGATCCTGCAGCTGTCGGCAGGTGGGGCGGGATGATGGCGTTCCGTTTGTAGGGCGCCCTACATTCCCACTAAGCAACTTTTTTCGTCGAACACGTCGGTAACTTGGAGCGATTCGACCCGCCAGCAGACAATATCCACAGACACCGCAACCCCTCTTTCTCTCTCGACCACTAGAGAGACGGTGCAGGAACGCCTCCACAACAGGTGTAATACATGGCTGCAGAGAAGATCGCTGAAAAGACCGAAAGAGCAGGCGTTGGTTTTGCAATCAGCCGCCAGGCAGGGCCAAGCGTAGTCGAGGTTCGCCTCCACCATGACACCATTTCCGCGCTTAGAGGGTGTTCGGGTTGCCTTCGAATTGCTGAACGGAACCACTCCCGCACAGGCTAAGAGATTCTTGGATGTATTAAACGAGACTGTCATCGGCGTACGAGTTACTACGCGCCAACGTTAGTGCGACGCCAACAAGACAGAAGCGGCGTCAGGCTGACGCGGTCATAGCCAAACCAGAAATCACAGTTAACAACCAGCTACGACCTATGGACGACCGCAAGGGCGAACGTTTTGGGCGATACGAGATCCTGACCGAGCTCGGACGCGGCGCCATGGGAGTTGTCTACAAGGCCCGTGACCCTAAGATCAACCGCGTGGTCGCAGTAAAAACCGTTTCGCTCGCCGGCCAATCGCCGGAAGAAGAGCGCGAGTATCGCGAGCGTTTCTTTCGCGAAGCGGAAGCCGCAGGCCGTCTATCCCATCCGGGAATTGTGACAATCTTCGATGTGGGCGAGGAACTGGAGACACGCGCTCCCTACATCGTCATGGAATTTGTCGGGGGGCAAACCCTCGAGAGCCTGTTGGCACGGGACGACCATAAGCTGCCGGTGGAGACAGCCTTACGGCTGGCGCTCGAACTAGCGGAAGCATTGGATTGTGCCCACGGACAAGGCGTCGTCCACCGCGACCTGAAGCCCGCGAATATCCTGCTGACCAAAGACGGCCACGCCAAGATCGCCGACTTCGGAGTGGCGAAACTGAACCTCGCCAACCAGACCCTGGCCGGACGCGCATTGGGCACGCCCGCTTACATGTCTCCCGAACAATTAAACGGCGAAGCGGTGGATGGACGCTCCGACCTATTTTCTCTCGGAGTGGTCCTGTACACGGCCCTGACAGGCTACCGGCCGTTTCAAGGCAATAGCGCCGTCACCGTCTCCTTCAAGGTCGTCAACCGCGATCCGATACCCGCGACCCTTCTGGATACAAAGTTGCCGCCGGGGCTCGACTACATTATTGCGCGGGCTATGGCGAAAGACCCCGGCGAACGTTATCAGCGCGGCATGGAGATGGTGCTGGATATCCAGGAATTGCGGGAAGGACGAGAGCCGTGGAGCAAGGCGAAGTTGCCAGGATCGTCCATGTGGAACGATCAGGCGGGATCGTCTCTGGGTCGACCAGGGATTGCAGCCCAGCTTCTGTTAAGCGCGCGCGCCGTGTCCGCAGGACACGGCATGGGGAGAAACCTGCTGAAGAAGGTGCGGACGAGGTCTTTTGCCCGCGCGGCGGTTTTGGCCGGCCTTCTCATCTTTACTCTTGGACTGGCACTTCGGGTCATTTCGTTTGGCCCGCAACGAGGCCCGAGAGAGGCCGGGCCGCTGCCTCGCGAAGTTGCCCCGACCACAACAACAGCGACTCCAACGGCGCCAGTTGCTTCCGCTCCGGCTACTACGGCGCCTGCAAAAGCGCCCCCGAATCCGGTTTCATCGCACGCGGCCAACGCGGGTTCAAGAGCAATTTCTCCAGCCATGTTGGAAATCGAGGTCGACCACAAATTTGCAGAGGCCAAGCTTTCGATCTGGGTCGATGGCCGTTTGACGTATGCGCACGCGATGGAAGGAACAGACAAGAAACATCTGGTTTTGTTCCATCATGTCCATGGCCATGAATTGCATGCCGTGGAGATCTCGCCCGGGAAACACCGTCTCCGAGTGCAGGTTACCTCTGACGAAGCCAACTATGACCAGTCCGCCACGGTGACAGGCGCGTTTGCCAGCGGACAGGAAAACTTACTTCGCATCACTTTTGATAAACACGACGAGATAAACCTGAATCTGCAGTAGCTAAATGACGCTTGGCCTCTATGCCGGTTGAACTTTTCCGCCTGCCTTTTTCCAGTTGATCATCTTCTTCCAGTCAATATTCTTCCAGTCGATTCTGGTGCGAAGCAGGGACAGGATCAGCATAAGCAGGCAAATCTCCAGCAGTCCTCGCGAAGCAGTCAGTATGGATTCAGCTCTCTTGGGTAGCAGCGAAAAGCGTCCATAGACGAATTCGATGTGCACCCAATAGACCAGCAGAGAAGTCTGCCCCAGTTGAATGAGCGGACTGAAGCCCCACGTTCCAAGGCCCCAACGGCACCAGGCATAGCTCACGAAGCAGATCACTAACAACATGCCCACGCGCATCATCAGAAAATTCGGGCTGGTGTGCCAGTAATCATAAGTGGAATAGAGCTGGAAGGAAGAGTGGTCGAGCTGGCGCGCCGCGAGGATAGCAATGGTTCCAACGGCAGCGAAGAGGGCGAGTGTTTCGCCGACGTGCTCGCGGGCCCGGTCGCTGAACATTATGAATCCGGCGGCCAGCCCGGCAAACGCGAAGGCGGCCCAAGGGAACAAAGGGAAAAGCCAGGGCTGTGGGGCGCCGAGATTGTGGCAGCCGTCAATGTAGGACTCGATCGGCCACGGTAGCCAGGTTGGCCGCCAGTTGGTGTAAAGGAGTGGAGTTAGCAGGGCGATCAAAGTGACAATGGCCATAGACGCGATGGCAATCGCAGAACCACCCCGTTTTTCAGTCCCTTGCGCTGTGCCTGAAGCCATCCCCTGATGCGAACCACCTGTTCTTCCGCAGACCGCCAGCGTGATCCCGCAAACCAGCGCCATCAGTATCATGGATAGGCCAATCATGTTCAGTATGTCCACGCGGAGCAAGTCGGACCACGGAGCCCATCCCCACGCGATAAGGAATTCCTGGAGGCGGAAAAGCAATCCGAAAGCGAAGATTTCGGCGCCGCGGCGAGCCATCGTACGGGTGATTTCGGCCGGACTCAAGTTTTTGCGTATGAGTTTGCCGGTCACCAGCGCGAAAGAAACTCCGGCCAGAAAAAGAAAGAGTGGCGCCGGCAAAGTACCGAGGACTTGCGATCCCTTCAGAAAGCTGCTGTTGCGGTCGCCCAGCCAGGCATCATAACAATGTGTCTGGAACATCAAAACGCACGCGAGGCCGCGCATCCAGTCGATCCAGGCAAGACGCGAGGCAGGGGCCGTGGTCACGGACGAGAGTGTACCGTGCGAGCGGGGACAGGGCCAAGGCGAAAGACGGCGCGCGTCCCGCTTATCCATAATGTATTGCCTGCCGTGCTAGCATTTTCGAGGAAGGATTTCGCCGTGAAGCGCAGGGTTGCTCTCAGCGCCGTTTTTTTAAGCCTGATGATCGCAGGTGGCCTCCCGCGAGCGGCGTTCGCCAAAGACGAGCCCAAGTGGATCGAAGTCCACTCCACGCATTTTTCCGTGATTACAGATGGCGGCGAAAAGCGCGGACGCGAAGTTGCCGTGCGCTTCGAGCAGATGCGGGCGGTTTTCGGACAACTCATCCTGAAAAACAAGCTGCAAATGTCGGTGCCCATCACCGTCATCGCGCTGAAGAGCGACAAGCAGTATGACCTGGTTTCTCCAGCGAAACAGAATATGGCGGGCGGTTTTTATGTGCCCGGTCCGGATCGCGTTTACATCGTCCTGAATCTTTTTGAAGCCGATCCGTGGCACGCGGTGTCGCATTCCATGGCGCATTATTTCTTGAATTACAACTATCCCCCGACCCAGGGCTGGTTTGACGAAGGGCTGGCGGAATATTTTGGCTCGATCTATATCGGCAAAGAAGTAGAGATTGGAGCCGATCCCGAGCTCATGTCGGAATGGCACGAAAACGCCTTCGATGACGCGGATCCACTGCAGCGTGATGCGAGTGCGCCCCAGTCCTTGACCCAGCTGGTGAGTTCTCCGGTGTGGCTGTCAATGGTGGACCTGTTCACAATGAAGCATGACGGCTCGGGGACGCGCGAGGGAACACACAACACACTCTTCTATGCCCAGGCCTGGATGGTAGTGCACTATCTGCTGAACAAGAACAAGATGCCCGAGGCGGGGGCTTACTTCGACCTGGTACAGAATCAGAAAATGCCGGTGGATAAGGCGATGGTGCAGGCCTTTGACATGACGCCCGACCAGATGGAAGCTGCGGTGAAGGCGTATTTCAATTCGGTGAGCCTGCTAGGCATTGCCCTCGATCAGGCGAAGAAGCCGGTGATTGATCCGGTGGACATTCAGCAGCCCGATCATTTCGCGCTGCCATTTAAAGCGGACGAGATCGGGATAACCGTCGATCCCGTGAAGGAGGAGGACGCGAACGCGATCATCGGCGATGTGATGGCGCGCCTTCCGGAGCATCGCAATCAGGCGCTGCACGATTTGCAGACGTTGACTGCGGATCCGAAAGATAACGAAGCGGCGCGTCGAGCGCTGGCCTGGGACGACATTCGCCAAAAGCGGTTCGACGCCGCGGCCGATCAACTGGAGAAGGCAACGGAACTGAATCCGCGCGATCCTTGGATCTGGTACTACCGCTCGGTGCTGAAATATCGCAAAGCGCAAGATACGAAACAGGAAATGCAGGGCCTGGCCAACATGATGCAGGATCTGCGCGCGGTCGCGGATTGGTATCCGGAGCTGGCCGACGCCTACAACATGCTGGGAATGGCGCGCGTGGAAGGCGGCGGAATCAACTCGGCGCTGGAGGCGCAGCGGCAGGCGATTGCTCTGTCGCCGCGGAATACAGAGTACCAATTCAACCTCGGACAGATTTATGTGGCGGGCAAGAAATGGGATCTGGCGAAGGAAGTGTTCACCCGCCTGAAGGCAGGACCGGATCGAACGGCGGCCGCGGCGGCCAAGCTGCAATTGGAAGATTTGGAGACGCTGCAGAAATATGGAGTGCGTCCACAGCGAGCGGGCGAGACCGCGGCGCCCGCAGGCGCGGCCAGTACGCCAGCCGCTGGAAATTCGACTGGAACTGTTGCAGGAACGACCGCAGCGCTGGCCGCAAAACCAGCGCAGAATCAGGATCAAGATGAGGACGCCGACGCGCCGACGAAACCACCGCCAGTCAAGCCGGGGTCAACCGGACCGGTGCAGTTTCTCAAAGGCAAGATCGTGAGCAGCGACTGCTCCAAGCCTCCCGAGGCGATCGTGACTGTCCTCAGCGGCATGACAACTTACAAGTTGCATTCTCCGGATTACAAATCGTTGCTGGTGATTGGCGAAGACCAGTTCTCGTGTGACTGGAAGAATCGGCTGGTGTCGGTGAACTATCGCGCCGTCGGAAAAAACCAGGGAGAACTGGTGTCGATTGAAGTACGGTGAGATTCGGCGCTCTTCGACTCGCTGCTCTTGGGATCTCGTTGTTCTTAATCTCGATAGAAAAAGTGATTCTTGAAGCGCGCAATCGTTCCCTTCGCGCCAACCGCCCAGCCATTGTTGCCGTAGAAACTCACGGCATTGAGATTCAGGTAATCGGTGTGGGTCCAGCGCATGACCTCGCCGCCCTCGTAATGGCTGATGTCGGTTCCGTTCGGGCCGACGGTCGCGAAATCTCCGTACCCAAAACTGCCGACCGCCGAACGGTAGCCGCCCGGCTGCCCTTCCGCCGGACGCCAGGTCGCTCCAGCATCGTTGGAATAAGCGGCCACGCGTTTCGCGTTTGCCGGCTCTTTGTAGTCGCCGCCAACCGCTACAACGAGGCTGCCCTCGCAAGCCACGCTGAAAATCCCGCTGGAGGCGTTGCCGCCGGCAATCGGGGTTGCTACCGCGGCCCACGAACGTCCAGCGTCGGCAGAGTGGAGGACGCGCGCCGCGGTCGCGCCGCCAGTCCCCAAATAAACGTTGCCGCGATCGCAAAGCGCGAGAGCGGTGCCACTGGCAGCAAAGGCTCCTTCGTTCGGAAGCGCAGCGGGCATCTTGTCCCGCGGCAACTCTTTCCAGTGCTCTCCGTCATCCGTGCCCAAAACGAGGAATTTCCCCTCAACCGGATCGCTCAGTGCAAGGCAATGCGTCTTCGATTCGCAGGCCAGCGCATCGAGAAAGAAGCCAGCGCGCTTGTCGGAGTACTGCAATTTCCAGGTCTTGCCGCCGTCGGTCGTCTTATAGATCCGCGACTTGTCGCCATCGCCGCTCGACATGACGTAAGCCGTGTTCTCGTCGAAGGCCTCGATGTCGCGGAAATCCAGATCGCCGCCACCCGCCACGCTGAGTTGCTTCCACGTCCCTCCGTCATCGGTTGACCGCAAAATGACTCCGTTGGAGCCGGAAGCCCAGACCACATATCCGTGCTTTCCGTCGGACGCATCGCTGACGCTGACGCCGCGCAGATTGGTGTCGACGCCGCTGGTCTGGACTTCCCACCAGGGAGCCGAGTTCGAGAAGCCAAGAGCAAGAAGAATGAAAATCCACAGCCACACTTGTGGATTGTAGAACAGGTGGGCGAGCGCGATAAAAAAGAGGACTGTTGAGTGCGGGAGGTGCCGTCCGCTGGGCACAAAATATGCGAAGATGGAATCCGGGAGAGCAATCGGATGGAGAACCCACTCAAGCTCAAGCGCATTCACCACGTCGAATTCTGGGTTGGCAACGCCCGACAGGCGGCCTATTTCTACCGCAAGGGGTTCGGCTTTTCGCAGGTTGCTTACAGCGGACTGGAAACCGGCGACCGTCGGCGAACTTCTTACGCAATGAGCCAGGGCAAGGCGAACTTCGTCTTGACCACTCCCCTCACGCCGGACGACCCTGCCGCCGAGCATATCCGAAAGCATGGCGACGGCGTGCGCGACATCGCGCTCGAAGTGGACGACGCCGATGATGCCTTTGAGGAAGCAGTGCATCGAGGGGCGCTTCCGGCCGAGGAACCGCACGAGATCAAGGATGAACACGGTTCGATTCGCCGCGCCGCGGTGCGCACTTACGGCGACACCATCCACTCGCTGATCTCATATAAGGATTACAAAGGGCCATTTCTACCCGGTTTCATGGCTGCTCCGGTGGCGGGCGATGACTGCGGCATTCTGCGGGTTGACCACATCGTCGGCAATGTCGAGCTCGGCAAGATGCAGTACTGGGCCGATTACTACACGCGCGTCTTCGGTTTCCACCGTTACATCACGTTTGATGACAAGGATATTTCGACGGAGTACAGCGCGCTGATGAGCATTGTGATGTCGGACGATTCGCATTCCGTAAAATTTCCCATCAACGAACCCGCCCCGGCGCGCAACAAGAGCCAGATTCAGGAATACATCGAAGCCTACGGAGGCGCGGGCGCACAGCATATCGCGCTCCAGTGCAAGGACGTCATGCACACGGTAGGAAAATTGCAACGCAACGGTGTGGATTTTCTGCGCGTTCCCGACACCTATTATGATGTTCTGCCGTCGCGGGTCGGCCCGGTCGAGGAGTCGCTCCATGAGTTGCGCTCGCTCGGCATACTTGTGGACCGCGACGAGGAAGGCTACCTGCTCCAGATTTTCTCGAAGCCGGTGGAGGATCGTCCGACGGTGTTTTTCGAAGTCATCCAGCGCAAGGGCAGTCGCGGATTCGGCAAAGGCAATTTCAAGGCCCTGTTTGAATCGATCGAGATGGAGCAGGCGCGCCGGGGGAATCTGTAAGCATGCCTAACGCAAAAGCCACTGACACAAAAACGAAAACAATGGCGAAGACATCGTTCGCGTTACCAATCCGGATTCGGCAACGAATTCGCCAGCGAGGCAGTGGAAGGCGTGTTGCCGCCCGGACAGAACTCTCCGCAAAAAGTGGCGCACGGCTTGTACACCGAACAACTGAGCGGCACGGCATTCACCGCACCGCGCGGCGTCAATCGGCGCACCTGGCTTTATCGGATTCGCCCCTCGGTCGCGCACAAGCCCTTCGAACCGATCAAGCAGGGAAGGCTGCGCAGCGCGCCATTCGATGAGGTGCCGACGCCCCCGAATCAGTTACGTTGGATGCCGATTCCGATTCCGCCTGCTTCCGAGCGCACCGACTTCATCGACGGCCTGATCACCATGGCCGGCAACGGCAACACGCACACTCATTCAGGCGTCGGCATTCACATCTACGTGGCCAACGCCTCGATGACCGATCGGTTCTTCTACAACGCCGACGGCGAGATGTTGATCGTGCCGCAACAAGGACGGCTGTTGCTGCGCACCGAGATGGGCATTCTCGAAGCCGCGCCCGGCGAGATTGCCGTGATCCAGCGGGGAATTCGTTTTCGCGTCGAACTTCTCGACAAGCAAGCGCGCGGTTACATCTGTGAGAACTACGGGGCGCTGTTCCGCCTGCCCGATCTCGGACCGATCGGCGCGAACGGTCTGGCGAATCCGCGCCAATTTCTGGCTCCCGTGGCGGCGTTTGAAGATCGCGAAGGCGATTACCGGATCGTCACCAAGTTCCAGGGAAGGCTCTGGCAGGCGGCGATCGACCATTCGCCGCTGAACGTGGTCGCGTGGCACGGAAACTACGTGCCCTACAAATATGATCTGGCGAATTTCAATTGCATCAACACCGTGAGCTTCGATCATCCCGACCCATCCATCTATACGGTGCTGACTTCGCCGTCGGAAATCCCTGGCACAGCCAATGTTGACTTCGCCATTTTCCCCCCGCGCTGGATGGTCTCCGAGCACACATTTCGTCCGCCGTGGTTTCATCGCAATTTCATGAACGAGTTCATGGGCCTGATTTACGGCGAGTACGACGCCAAGGCCGAAGGATTCGTGCCCGGCGGCTCCAGCCTGCACAATTGCATGGCCGGTCACGGGCCGGACACGGAAACGTTCGAGAAGGCGAGTAACGCGGAACTGAAGCCGGTCTATATAAAGGATACTTTGGCGTTCATGTTCGAGACTCGCTTCGTATGCCAGCCGACAAAGTTTGCGCTGGAGAGTTCGCAGCTCGATGATCAGTATTTTGAATGCTGGCAGGGATTGCGGAAGAAGTTTAGTTAACCGTAACTCGAAAGGGCGATGAATCTGCAAACGTTTCAAGCGGTGCGAAATTCCGCGGACGCGTTAGATGCTGCCGCCGTCCTGCTGCGCGACCTGATCGACTATGCGGGATTGTTTCCTCCCGCATCGTTGGCGATGGTGCCCGCCGTTGCGAGCTATGACGAATATCTGCGCTCGGAGTGGAACTGGATTCTCGGGCGTTTTATTGTCCCGGTTGCACGGCTCGCAGAGTTCGAAGAAGCGTTCGCCGGATTGCCGCCAGCAACAACGGGAACCGGCTTCGCGAACTGGCGGCTGTCGGTGCTTCTCGGCAGCAGTCCGGTCGCCGATGTCGCTAGAATTCGCGAATTCAACGATCAAATGGCGAGTTCCACGTCCAGCAGAGCCGCCGCCGTCGACGCGGTCGAAGTGAAGGTTGCGAGCGCGGAAGAGATCGCACCATTGTCGAGAATCATTCCGGCAGAGCTCACGACCTATTTCGAGATTCCCTTGTCCGGTTGCGACGAGTGTGTCGCGGCGGTCGCCGCATGCGGGCGCAGGGCCAAGATCCGCACAGGGGGCGAGGCGGCCGACAAGTTTCCCGCTTCCGCGAGCGTAGTCGAATTCATTCGCCGGTGTGCGGCGTCCAATGTGGCGTTCAAGGCGACGGCGGGACTGCATCATCCCTTGCGCTCGGTCCACCGGTTCACGTATCAGCCCGACAGCCCATCGGGAATCATGCACGGCTTCCTAAATGTTTTTCTGGCAGGCGCGTTCTTGCGATCTGGAATGGAACCCGCGCTCGCGGTTCATTTGCTCGAAGAGCAATCGGCGAGCGCATTTCATTTCGATGCGGATGGCGTCAGTTGGCGCCAGCATCGCCTCAGCCGAGACGAAGTCGCCGCCGCGCGTAAGAGTTTCGCAATTTCGTTCGGCTCGTGCTCATTCACGGAGCCCATCGACGACTTACGCTCTCTACATCTGCTATGAAACCCGTCCTCGACGAGACCCACGATCCGAAAGCGCAAAGCTGGGTTGAGTCAGCTAACGTTGCGGGCACCGATTTCCCCATACAGAATTTGCCCTTCGGCGTTTTTCGGCGGCGTGATGGTGGCGGCGAGGCGAGAGTGGGAGTTGCAATCGGCGACCGCATTCTCGACCTCGGCGGAATGCAAAATCAGGGCGCGCTCGGGCATGAGAAAGACGATGAGGATGTGCGGCTGGGCGCTAATGCGTGCGCCTCCGACTCGCTGAATCCGCTGATGGCGCTCGGAGCCGGTCCGCGGCGCTCTTTGCGCCGGCGTCTTCATGCCCTGTTGCGGCAGGATGCGCCTGCCTCTGATCGGCAAGCCGTTTCTCGCAATCTCATCGTGCAGGCCGACGTCGAGATACTTCTGCCCGCGATCATCGGCGACTATACGGATTTCTATGCATCGATCTTCCACGCGACCAACGTTGGAAAGCTGTTTCGTCCCGACAACCCGTTGCTGCCGAATTACAAATACATTCCAATTGGCTATCACGGGCGCGCGTCGTCGCTGGTTCCGACGGGAACGCCAATCCGGCGTCCCTGCGGCCAGACGCGTGACGGTGACGCTGCTCCGATATTCGGTCCGACCAAAGCGCTCGATTACGAACTGGAAGTCGGTTTCTTCGTAAGTGCTGGAAATAAGTTGGGCGAAGCCATTCCCATCGCAAGAGCCGAAGAACATATTTTCGGCGTCTGCCTGCTGAACGACTGGTCCGCCCGCGACATTCAGTCGTGGGAATATCAGCCCCTCGGCCCCTTTCTGTCGAAGAGTTTTGCGACTTCGCTTTCGCCGTGGGTCGTGACCATGGAAGCGCTGGCTCCGTTTCGTACGGCCGCCTTCACCCGCGCAGAAGGCGATCCCGCGCCATTGCCTTACCTTTTCGACCTGGGCGATCAGCAACACGGCGGTCTCGACCTATGGCTGGAAGTTTCTCTGCTCTCGCCGCGCATGCGCGAAAGCGGCGTCGCTCCGGTAGTCCTGGGCCGAAGCAATTTTCGCGATATGTACTGGACCATGGCGCAGATGCTAGCCCATCACGCCAGCAACGGCTGCAATCTCCGTGCCGGAGATTTGTTGGCCAGCGGAACCGTTTCCGGCGCCGAAAAGTCCGCGCGCGGATGCCTGCTCGAACTCACCGCGCGCGGCAAAGATCCAGTGACGCTGCCGACGGGCGAGCAGCGCAAATTCCTCGAAGATGGAGACGAAGTCATCCTCCGCGGATTCTGCGAACGCGACGGTTTCCGCCGCATCGGACTGGGCACTTGCCGCGGCATGATCCTGCCTGCGTCCGCAGTCTGATAAGACTGAATCCACAGCACCGCCAACTCTGAAAATCCATGAGCGCGTTGCCCCGCTGCCGATTTCATTTATAGTAGTCGCCGTCGAAAAAGGAGAACCCTTGAGCGCTCCACTGGATTCAACCGTTCCGGCAACTGCCGTTCAGGCAAGTAAAGACGGCCACGGCCCGGCAGTCTTCGCCGGCTTCCTCGGCTGGACGCTCGACGCCTTCGACTTCTTCCTGGTCGTCCTCTGCCTGACCGCGATCGCCAAAGAGTTTCATCGCTCCGACAAAGAGATTGCGCTCTCCCTCACGCTCACGCTGGCGTTCCGTCCCGTGGGCGCGTTCATCTTTGGATTGATGGCCGATCGCTACGGACGCCGCATTCCGCTGATGATCGATCTCGTCTTCTATTCCGTCGTCGAAGTGGCCACCGGCTTCGCGCACAGCTTCACGGTTTTTCTGGTGCTGCGCGCGCTATTCGGTATCGGCATGGGTGGAGAGTGGGGAGTAGGCGCATCGCTAGCCATGGAAAAAGTTCCGCCCAAACTGCGCGGCATGCTTTCCGGCTTGCTCCAGGAGGGATACGCTCTCGGCTATCTGCTGGCGGCGGGCTGTTTCTTTTTTGTCTTCCCGCGCTGGGGATGGCGGCCAATGTTCTTCATTGGAGGACTTCCCGCACTGCTCGGCCTTTTCGTCCGTTTCAAAGTGAAGGAATCGGAAGTGTGGAAGAAAACTCGCCAATCCAACTGGAGCAATTTGGGCCGCGAAATCGTCTCGCACTGGAAATTATTCCTCTACCTGACCCTCCTGATGATGATGATGAACTTCTGCTCGCACGGCACGCAGGATATGTTCCCAACTTTCCTGCAGCGCCAGTTTGGCATGGGCCCGACGCAGCGCGCGACCATCACGGCGATCTCCATGGTAGGAGCGATCCTCGGAGGCGTGCTGTTCGGCCTCTTCTCCGACCGCTTCGGGCGCCGCCGCGCCATGATCACCTCGCTCGTCTGCGCCATCCTGGTGGTTCCGCTGTGGGCGTATGCCCCGTCCGTGGCCTTGCTGGTTCTTGGAGCGTTCCTGCTCCAGTTCATGGTGCAGGGAGCGTGGGGCGTCATTCCAGCGCATCTTTCCGAATTGTCGCCCGACTCGGTGCGCGGATTCCTCCCCGGCTTCGCCTACCAGTGTGG
Source organism: uncultured Acidobacteriaceae bacterium (assembly GCA_963755765.1). Taxonomy (GTDB): domain Bacteria; phylum Acidobacteriota; class Terriglobia; order Terriglobales; family Acidobacteriaceae; genus Acidiflorens. The sequence continues at coordinate 289,818 of CAVWKZ010000010.1, read as the reverse complement.
AGTGCTCCTGGCCGGCACGGTCGCCTACATCGAAGCCGTGCTCGCCGAACACACCAGCTACGCCAACGCCATGGCCCTGACCGCGGTCACGGTGTTCACGCTGGCAGTGGTGGTGGTGGCGCTGGGGCGGGAGAAGAAGGGAATTCAGTTCGGGCAGTAGGGCGTTGCCGAGCCTATAGCGGGTGCGCCTCCACAAGTTTCGCAAATTCTTTCGCTGACAATTTCAGGCTTGCGATAACGTATGCGCGATCCCGAGCGATCCCCGCGGCCTGATCGTCCAATTTGTCCAAGAGAAGTTGTGGACGCAGATGGTACTGGTGAATGAGGAAATCATCCGCTGTCTGACGGAGCACGCCGAATTTGTCGAGACATTCTTTCGGGAAATGCTTTGTGTTCTGGGTGACGATAGTATTAGCGCGTGCCAAAATTGCCGCGGCGAGAACATGCCTGTCGTCCTCATCGGGCAGACAGTCAACGGCCCTCAAGAGTTCAGACGGAACAGTGACCATCGCTTCTGGGAACACCTCACACATCTGGCCCTTCCTCCAAGCCACTTCTGCGGCCGTTCTGTGAAGTTTAGTTCTCAGGGCTCTCATCATTTCCGCTAATATCTGTTCACTCCATAAAGGGCGATACATTGCCGGTTCTTCTGCCAGTCTCAGCAAGAAATCATTGAGCGCGCTTGGCACTAGAACACACGCATCCAGCACTGCCGAGTATTCATTCTCCTGCGTGAAAATCATCTGGGATTTTGTCGTAATCCCCTTTTGCAAACTCCCGCTTGGCAAGATCGTCCAAAGTCCTTCGCCGCGCGGTATCGCGCTTTGACTTGTACGCGAGTACGTCGCGTACAAACATACGACGATGCGTTCCTACCGAGTGGAAAGGGATTTCTCCTTTCTCCAGAACCTTAATCAGGAACTGTCTGGAGACGCCTAGAATCTTGCTTGCTTCAACCGTCGTCAGTTCATGCCGACTCTGCAAGATCGTGACAGAATGACCAGCCCTCAGGTCGGCGAGTAACCGCAGCAGAAAAGAGTAGACGTTGTTGGGGAGAATTTCAGTCTTCCCGTCTGGGCCGATCAGCTTCGCTTCTGCCTCGCGAAGCTTTAAGTAGATTTCGATAATTTCCTTTTGTTCCTTCTGGGAAATATCGAGCGGAAGCGCTTCGCTGTTTTGCCTCATGTTCGTGTTGCCTCCGTTATGAACTAGGACTTGTCCACAACCCTGGAAGATTTAGAACATTCTACCTCGCCAAACGCTACAAATGCAACTAAACTAGTTGCCTTTAACCGACAGTTAGACCTCAGCGAGAGCCCTCAAGCATCCCGCGTCCCGCTAACCATCGTGACCGTTCTTCCTTTCATCACATTTCCAGTGTGACGACCGTCCTAGACCGCCAACCTGTCGGGCGTTATCGTGGAACGTGATCGGAGCGATCAAGCTTTGCCGTCACACGACGGCGCTCGAAACTGCCCCGTAGCCGCTTTTCAGCGCTCTTTGACAACCTAAGCCATTGGTTCCAAAAGATTTTAGCTGTAAGCCATTTAAGGTCAAAGATCTGGCGGGAATTATTCCTAGATCTTTGATTCTAAAAGATCAGGGGAGGGGGGAGTTAACAAAAGAGTCAACATCGCCCTCTTAAGTAGTCAGGCACAAATCTCACCAGGGAAACGCACGTCGTCGGAGTCGCGACGAATGGGAACCTTTGCGGGGGGAAGATCAATCAGGCGGAATAAAAAGGTGGGAGAAAAAGGTAAAGGCTGTGACATTGGTTATGCTCTAGCTGCCCGCTCCTGCGAGGGAGCTGACTGCGTGGACGCATGCACCGTCACAGCCCTTGATGTAATCACCGCTTTCGCGGTCCCAAACCCTAACTGCCCCTCGCAGGGCCGTCAGTTTTTTGCCGGTCTGGCTGCTCCTCAGGTTGCCCCGCTGAGCTGATCACTCAGCCTACTTCGGATCGGCAAAGTTTTATTTAAGCCAACCCTTTCAGCCGTCGACGGAAGTCAAAGTAAAGATTTGCCGCAAAATTGTCAACGCCCTTTTTCGGTGCAATTGACCATTCGAGATCAATCAAAATTCAAGAGCGCAACTCATTGAATCGTGAATGCTTAATGAATGAGAGATTAATTTATTTCCAGTTTTGCACAATAACATCCACAGCAGCTCGAAGATGCAACGGACGCTCGCGCACAAAAGTCGAACCACCTAAGCATCTTGACGTGGAGAAATTAGTCGCGCATGGTAGTTTGTAGATTGCAGTTTGTAGCTCACCCACAGAATGTCTGATCTCGTGGCCTACGTCGACGGCGGCTCGCTCGGAAATCCGGGCTCGTCGGGTATTGGAGTCGTGATTGTCGGCTCCTCGGACGACACCATCCGCATCGCCCGCTGGATCGGCCGCCAGGACAATAACGTCGCCGAGTACATTGCTCTGCTGGAGGCGCTGCACTGCGCTGTGGAGCTCAAAGCTCGAGCGCTGCATGTCTTTTCAGATTCCGAAGTGGTGGTCCGGCAGATGAGCGGCGCCTACAACTGCCGCAGCCCCCGGCTTTATTCCCTGAACTGGATCTGCCGGAAACTGGCGAGGTCGCTAGACTTCTCCATCTCGCACGTGCGCCGCGAGAATAATCGTGAAGCAAACCGCCTGGCCACCTCGGCCGCCCGCGTCGGCGCAGGAAAAGCAATTCGTCCTTCTTCCAAATCTCGATTGACTTAGGCGCAATTCGCCCGCCATCCACATCGAAAACGCTTGGCTTGGTTTGGCTGACCGGAGTATGCTGCCTTGGCCAGAAATGGCCGGAAATATCCCGAAATAAAAATGTCAGGCTTAACGCGCAATCAAATACGCGGCTTCTGGGCGTCGTGGGGAGGTTGGACGCTCGACGGCATGGATTCCGTCATCTACGCCCTGGTGCTGGTGCCGTCGCTGCGCGAACTGCTGCCCCGCTCCGGAATTGCGGCGACTAAAGGAAATATCGGCTATTACGGCGGACTGCTGTTCGCACTCTTTCTCATCGGATGGGGACTCGCATTTCTCTGGGGACCGATTGGAGACAAGTTTGGCCGCGTGCGGACGCTGATGCTGACGATCCTGTGTTACTCCGTGTTTACTTTGCTGAGCGCTTTCGCGGTCAATGTGTGGCAACTTGCCATTCTGCGCTTGCTCGCGGGCATTGGCATTGGCGGCGAGTGGGCCATGGGCGGGACGTTTGTGGCAGAAGAGTGGCCGGAGAATCGCCGCATCGCCGGCGCGGGATATATGCACACCGGATACTACTTCGGCTTTCTGCTGGCCGCGCTGGCGAATTACTCCATCGGCAGCCACTACGGATGGCGCGCTATGTTTGCCTTCGGAGGCGTGCCCGCCGTTCTGTTGGCGTGGATCCGGTATGGCGTAACCGAGCCGGTGCGCTGGACGCAGAAAGAGAAAGTGGTGCATAGCTGGAGCTGGTGGCGTCCGCTGGCCACGCTTTTTAGTCCAACGTGGCGGCGGCGCACGATTCTGAATTCGGTGTTCATGCTGGTTTCGATTTGCGGACTTTGGGCGGGGACGGTTTACGTTCCGGCGGCGGTCACAACACTGGCCGAAGCCAGCGGACGAACCGGGCCACTGGCGGCGCAAACGGCCTCATATGCAACCATGCTGGTTGCGGTCGCCACGATTCTTGGATGTCTGGCGATGCCTACGCTTGCCGAACGATTGGGACGCCGCGGAGCCTTGGCATTTTTCTTCGCGCTGATGATGGTGTTTATCACGCTCACCTTCGGCAAGGTCTACTATCTGGGCGGAAATGGCCTGCCGTGGTTTTTTGTTTGTCTGTTTTTCCTGGGGCTCGGCGGGGCTAATTTTTCCGTCTACACGCTTTGGCTGCCGGAGCAGTATCCCACCGAATGCCGCGCCAGCGCGTTTGCTTTTTCCACTTCGTTCGCGCGCTTCGCTGGAGCCGGAATCACGTTTCTGGTGGGAGCGGGCGTGCGCCACTATGGTTCCATCGGAACTCCGGTGGCGCTGACGGGTATCGCTTTTGCCATTGGCCTGCTGCTTACTCCGTTCGGTGCGGAGACTCGGGGGCAGGCGCTGCCTTCTTAGGGCATCGGGCCATCGGGTGATAGGCGAGTCCTCTTCGTTTCGCCCCATCCATCACTCTTCGCAGCTGAGGGCAATCGGAGCGCGTCTCTTGACGTTAGTCGCTCTTTTGTTATAGTTACTCTCACATTTTTACCGACGTCGCAGTTCTGGACGTTCCGGTAATCGCTCGGGAGGAAGAGAAAATGCCTAATGCGCTCGCGATCCGGAGTTCAGAGGCGGAGACAGATCGAGAGCCGCCCGAGGTCGGGCTTCGGGAGCGAAAAAAAGCGCGCTTACGGCAACAGATTATCGACACCTCCATCAAGCTGTTTCGCAAACACGGATACGAGAACACTCGCATCGACGACATCGTGCAGATCCTCGAAATCAGCCAGCCGACGTTCTTCCGCTATTTCCCCAGTAAAGACGCGGTCCTGCGCGAAGTTGGGGAACGCGGGTATGCCTGCATCTGCGAGCGGTTGAGTTCCGAGCTTTCAACGAAGGCGGGGACGAGCGAGCGCTTGCGGCGGTTGTATGTGACCATGGCGCGCGAAGTGGAAGGCGACCGGCAATTGTGGCAGGCGGTCGTGTTGTCGGGGGCGATGGATCCGGTGCGCTCAGCCGAACTGCGCGGGCACGAAGAAGCTGCCGCCGGCTTGCTGCGGGAAATCTTGACGCAGGGACAGAAACGAGGCGAGGTGACGCGCGCGTTTCCAGTGGTGCACCTGGCGGAGTTCATGGAAGGGCTTTACAGCACGGTGGTGCGGCAGTGGGCGGTTGATTTGACTGGCCCGCACAAACTTACCGACCGGGTGCGAAGCGCAGTGGAATTTTTCTTGCGCGGGGTTGCGGCATAAGGTTTCGGGGATTGTTTGAGGGATTGTTTAAGAAAGAGAACGTGATGAAGGCCGCCGTCCTGCACGAATTTAAGACTCCGTTATCGCTGGAAGATGTGGCTCGGCCGGAAGTTGGTCGCGACGAGGTCCTTATTGAAGTTGAAGTTTGCGGCGTGTGTCATTCCGACCTGCACGTGGCCGATGGCGACTGGACGCAATTTGCCGGCATCGTGAAGAAGCCGCTGATTTTGGGACATGAGATCGTCGGCCGAGTTGTCGAGCGCGGCGCGGGGGTCGAAAGCGTCGGGATCGGCGACCGGGTCGGGGTGCCGTGGGTGCAGTGGACATGCGGGCAATGTGAATTTTGCAGCGAAGGCAACGAGAATCTGTGCGTCAAGCAGCGCATCACGGGCGTCACGGTGAATGGCGGATATGCGGAATTTGCCAAAGCTCCCGCCAGCCACGTGGTGAAGATTCCCGACGCGCTGGCGTCGGAGCAGGCGGCGCCGCTCCTCTGTGCGGGAGTTACGGTCCATCGTGCGCTCAAGCAGGCGAAAGTTCGAGCCGGACAACGGCTCGCGGTTTTCGGCGTGGGCGGACTGGGCCACATTGCGATCCAGATTGGGCGCGCGGTGGGAGCGGAAGTGACCGCAGTTGATATTTCTGACGAAAAACTGGTGCTGGCGAAGTCGCTGGGCGCCGCGCAAACCCTGAACGCGGCGACCAGTAACGTAGTGAAAGAAATACGCGGCTCGGGTGGAGTGCACGTAGCGCTCGTTACCTCGGGGGCGAAGTCGGCTTACGATACGGCGTTTTATTGCGTGCGACCGACAGGGACGCTGCTGGTGGTGGGCTTGCCCGCAAGAGATATTTCGTTTCCGGCGATTATGATGGCGGCGGGCGAAATCCAGATCAAGGCTTCGGCGGTGGGCACGCGCGAAGATCTGCGCGAAGTTCTGGCGATGGGAGCGGCGGGGAAAGTGCATTGCCAGGTGACGACGCGTCCGCTGGCGGACGTGCAGGCGGTTCTCGGGGAGTTGAGCCGCGGCGAGGTTTCGGGGCGAGTGGTGCTGCGTTTGCGCAAGTAGCGCGGCGCGGGCGAATTTATTGACGTTAGCAACTTTAATATGATATTAACTATCACTTTTGTGCGGCGCTGGCAACCGGAAAGGGCCTTCTCGACGTGGACGTCAAAAAACTTTTCGATCTGACCGGCCGCGTGGCCATTGTTTCCGGGGGCTCGATGGGTCTGGGCCTGCAGATGGCCGAGGGCCTGGCGGAAATGGGCGCGAATCTGGTGCTCTGCGCCCGCAAGAAAGATCGCTGCGAAGAAGCGGCGGAAACGTTGCGCAGACGCGGCGTGCAGGCGCTGGCTTTGGCTTGCGATGTCAAGGAGAAGGCAGCGATCCAGCAGGTGGTGGAGGAGACGCTGGGGATGTTTGGCCGCATCGACGTTCTGATCAACAATGCCGGTGTATCGTGGGGAGCTCCGGTGGAGGAAATGACGCTGGAGCAGTGGGACAGAGTTCTCTCCACCAATTTGACCGGCACGTTTCTTTTTTGTCAGGCGGTGGGCAAGGCCATGGCGGCGCAGGCGTCGGGCAAGATCATCAACATCGCATCGGTCGCGGGATTGGGCGGCGCGTCGGCGGACCTGCAGGCGATCGGATACCATGCGAGCAAAGGCGGAGTGATCGCGTTCACCAAAGATCTGGCGTGCAAGTGGGCTCAGCACAACATTCAGGTCAATGCCATCGCGCCGGGATGGTTTCCGACGCACATGTCGGGATGGATCATCGAGCATCGCAAAGATTCTCTGCTGGAAAAAATCCCGCTGAGACGCTTTGGCGCCGATCACGATCTGAAAGGCGCGGCCGTGTTTCTGGCGTCGGATGCTTCGGCATACGTGACCGGGCACGTGCTGGTGGTGGATGGAGGCCAGTCGGCCTGGTAAAGAAATTCCTATGAATATTCCCCTGACTCCGGTTCGCTTCCTTCGTTATTCACAACAACAGTTTCCCCGCAAAACGGCGGTGGTGTGTCAGGACCTGCGATTCACCTATGCCGAGTTTGGCGATCGGGTGGGGCGTCTTTCGGGGGCGTTGCGCGCTGCTGGAGTGAAGGCGGGCGATCGCGTGGCATTCCTCAGCTTGAACTGCCATCGGCTGCTGGAGGCCTATTACGGGGTGCTCGAAGCGGGCGCTGTTCTGCTGCCGCTGAATATTCGTCTGGCCGCACCGGAGCTTACTTACATCCTGAATGATTCGGGAGCGACGGTGCTGTTTCTGGAACAGGAATTCGTTGGGCTGGTGGATTCGTTCCGGCGAGATCTGCGCACGGTGCGCTCGTTTCATCAGCTGGATGGGACGCCGCAGGCGGAGTGGCTCTCCCGGCAAAACTACGAGCAGATGCTGGCCTCGGCGACGCCTTATCGCGAAGATGTGATGGCGTTTGACGAAAACGCGGTCGCGGAAATTTTTTACACCAGCGGAACCAGCGCCAGCCCAAAAGGCGTAATGCTCACGCATCGCAACGTGTACCTGCATGCGATGACCATCGGTTTGTACCATCGCACCAAGTTTGAAGACGTGCTGATGCACACGATCCCGTTGTTTCACGCCAACGGCTGGGGAGCGGCGCATACGATTACCTCCGTGGGAGGAACGCATGTCATGTTGCCGCGCTTTTTGCCGGAGGAAGTTTTTCGGCTGGTGGAGCGCGAGCGGGTGCGCGCGTTGAGCCTAGTTCCGATCATGGCCACGGTGCTGGTGAATTCGCCGGCGCGCGCCAAGTACGACCTCAGCAGCGTGGAGTGGTCGGTGATCGGCGGCGCGGCATCTTCGCCAACCTTGATTCGGGAGGTCGAACAGACGCTGGGATTCAAATGCTTTTCAGGATACGGGCTGACCGAGTGCTCGCCTTCGCTCTCCACCGCCGAGATGAAACCGGACATGCAGTGCACTGACGAGGAGCGGACCGTATTGCAGGCCATGACGGGTTATGCCTATCCGGGATGTGAGCTTCGCGTGGTTGATGCCGACGACAAGGATGTGCCGCACGATGGCGTGACCATGGGAGAAATCATTGCCCGCAGTGACGGCGTGATGGCCGGTTACTGGCAACAGCCGGAAGCCACGGCCGAAGCGATGCGGGGCGGATGGTTCCACACCGGCGATATGGCGGTGATGGGTGAGAACGGGTACATCCTGATTGTGGATCGCAAGAAGGACATTATTGTGAGCGGCGGAGAAAACATTTCGTCGCTCGATGTGGAAAAAGTACTGCTGGCGCATCCCGGCGTTTTGGAAGCCGCAGTCATTCCGGTAGCCGATCGAAAGTGGGGCGAGGTGCCGAAGGCGGTGGTGGTGGTGAAACCGGGATCGAAGATCGGCGAAGTGGAATTGATCGAATTTTGCCGCGCCCGGCTGGCCCACTACAAGTGTCCGCAATCGATTGAGTTTTGTGAAGCCCTGCCCAAGACCGCTACGGGGAAAGTTTTGAAAAGAGATTTGCGCAAGCAGTATCAAGGGGGAGCGGCATGAACAACCTCGTGAAAGTCAGCAGAGACAATGATGTCGCTGTCATCACCATCGACAATCCGCCGGTGAACGCTCTGAGTCCGGGCGTGCCGGAGGGAATTCTGGCGGCGATCGATGAGGTCAATGTCGATCCGTCGGTGAAGGCAGCAGTTGTAATCGGCGGTGGACGCACGTTTGTTGCCGGTGCGGACATCAAGGAATTTATCAAGATGACGTCGAGCGGAAACCGACGCGGAAGTCTGCTCCCGCTGCTGCTTCATATCGAAGACAGCGCCAAGCCGGTGGTGATGGCGATCCATGGCCAGGCGTTCGGTGGCGGACTGGAACTGGCCATGGCCGGCCATTACCGGGTCGCATCGCCCGCGGCGCAGGTGGGGCAGCCAGAAGTGAAGCTCGGAATTATTCCAGGGGCCGCTGGAACGCAGCGTCTGCCGCGTCTGGTGGGCGTCGCCAAAGCCGTCGAGATGTGCGCCGGGGGCAACCCGGTTCCCGCGCGTGAGGCGGCTGCCCTGGGACTGATCGACCGCCTGATCGAGGGAGACCTACTCGCAGGGGCAGTGGCTTTTGCGCGCGAAGTTGCCGGCAAGCCCGCGCCGAAAACACGGGAGCGAGCCGGGAAGCTGGGGACGGCGGCGGAGAACGCGGCGATTTTTGCGGCAGCGCGCGACACGACGCGCAAGAAGCAACGCGGGCTGAAGGCTCCGCTGGCGGCGATTGATGCGATTGAGGCGGGCATGGGATCGTCCTTCGATGAAGGCTGTCAGACGGAAGCGAAGATTTTCATGGAATGCCTTTTTTCCGATCAGTCGAAGGCGCTCATCCATGTTTTCTTTGGAGAGCGCGAAGTGGCGAAGATTCCGGACGTTCCCAAGGAAACTCCGGTGCTGCCGGTGAACCGCGCTGCGGTCGTTGGCTCCGGCACGATGGGGGGCGGGATTGCGATGGTGTTCGCCAACGCGGGCATTCCGGTACTGCTGAAAGACGTGGATGAAGCGACGCGCAATCTGGGCATGGGAAAAATCCGGAAGAATTACGCCACGTCGGTACAGCGCGGGCGGATTACTCAGGCCTTCATGGATGAGCGCATGCAACTGATCACGCCGGTGCTCGACTACGACAAATTCGGCGGCGTGGACATGGTGATAGAGGCGGTTTTCGAGGGCATGGCGCTGAAGAAAACCGTGTTCGCGGACTTGGATCGCACCTGCCGTCCGGGAGCAATTCTCGCGACCAACACGTCGACGCTCAATATTGATGAGATCGCCGGAGTCACGTCGCGTCCGGAAGCGGTAATCGGTACACATTTTTTCAGTCCGGCCAATGTCATGCGACTGCTGGAAGTTGTCCGCGGAAAAAAGTCGAGCAAAGAAGTGATTGCCACCTGCATGCAGCTTTCGAAAAAGCTGGGGAAGATCGGAGTGCTGGTAGGGAACTGCCGCGGCTTCGTGGGCAATCGCATGTTTGGACCGTATCGGCGGGAGGCGCAGTTCCTTATAGAAGAAGGAGCGGAGGTTGCGGCGGTGGACCAGGCGCTGGTCGAATTCGGCAATGCCATGGGGCCGATGGCGGTGGGTGATCTGGCGGGTCTCGATGTGGGATGGCGCATTCGCAAGGAGTATCAACACTTGGAGAAACCCGGAATCCGGCAGCCGTTCGCCGAAGACCGTCTTTGTGAAATGGGGCGGTACGGTCAGAAAACGTCGAAAGGATGGTATCGCTACGACGAGAACCGGCGCCCGAGCGATGATCCCGAGGTGACGGCGCTGGCGCGGAAGTGGAGCGCCGAGGCGGGAATTCCGCAGCGGCAGATTTCCGCCGGGGAGATCGTCGATCGCTGCACCTATGCGCTGGTGAATGAGGGAGCGCGGATTCTTGAAGAGGGATACGCGCTGCGGGCGGTGGACATCGACATCATCTACATCAACGGCTACGGATTTCCCGCGCACCGCGGCGGCCCGATGTGGCATGCCGACACGGTGGGATTGAAGAAAGTCTACGAGCGCATTTGCGACTTTCACCGGCAGCACGGAGAACTCTGGGAGCCGGCTCCTTTGTTGAAGCGTCTGGCGGAAGCAGGCAAGACATTCGCCGAGTTCGACAGGGAGCAGGTTGCGGCCGCGTAGCGCAAATTCTTTGGGGATTTCATGAGAGAAGCAGTCATTGTCGCCAGTTCGCGCACGGCTTTGGCTAAGTCATTTCGCGGATCGTTCAATCTTGACGCGTCCTGACGATCTGGCCGCGCACTGCATTAAGGATGTGCTGCGCAAGACCCCGCAGCTTGATCCGAGCGAAGTGGAAGACGTCATCCTCGGTTGCGGGCAACCCCACGGGCCGCAGGGACACAACATCGCGAGAGTTTCCGCACTGCTCGCCGGTTTGCCCACTTCGGTCGGCGGAGTCACCCTTAACCGCTTTTGCTCTTCGGGATTGCAGGCGATTGCGTCCGCCGCGTATCAGATCGTGAACGGTGGCGCCGACGCAGCGATTGGCGGCGGCGTTGAGAGTATCTCGATGACGCCGCGCAATAACGATCCCAATCCGCGTCTGCTTGAGCAGTTGCCGGGCGTGTACATGGTGATGGGGGACACGGCCGAAGTTGTGGCCAAGCGTTACAAGATCGGCCGTCAGGCGCAAGATGAATATTCGCTCCTGAGCCAGCAACGCACGGCTCGGGCACAGCGGGAAGGGTTTTTTCAGGAAGAGATTGCTCCGATGCGAGCGCTGCGCGCCACTTACGACAAGAAGACCAACGAAGTAATTTCGAAAGAAGAAGTCTGCGCCGATAAGGATGAATGCAATCGTCCGGATACGACGCGCGAAGGATTGCTGGCGCTGAAACCGCATTTTGACACGACCAGCGGCCAGGGCACGGTCACCGCGGGAAATTCTTCGCAGCTTTCCGACGGGGCTTCGGCGACGCTGGTGATGTCGCGAGAGCGCGCCGACCAGCTTGGCATCCCGTACAAACTGATTTTTCGAGGCTTTCAAGTCGCGGGATGCGATCCCGATGAAATGGGCATTGGGCCAGTCTTCGCGGTGCCGAAGTTACTGCGGCGCGCCGGCGTGAAAACCAGCGACATCGATCTTTGGGAACTCAACGAAGCGTTCGCGGTGCAGGTGATCTATTGCCGCGATCGTCTGGAAATTGATCCGGAAAAAATGAACGTGAACGGCGGTTCGATTGCGATTGGGCATCCGTTCGGCATGACCGGGTCGCGGATGGTGGGGACGTTGGCCAACGAAATGGCGCGGCGCAAATCGCGTTATGGAGTCGTCACTATGTGCGTGGGCGGCGGCCAGGGCGCGGCCGGGCTGTTCGAGCGTGCTGGTTAAGAGAGCCGCATGAGCCACATCATCCTCGCGCGCCATGGGCAAGCGTCGTTTCTGGGGAGCGATTATGACAAGCTCTGCGCGAACGGCGAGATGCAGGCGAAGTTGCTGGGGGAGTATTGGTCGCGGCGGCGCGTGCATTTTAGCGGCGTCTATTCGGGGCCGCGGGTTCGGCAACGGGAGACGGTGCGGATCGTGGCCGAGGCGTATCGCAGCGCTGGCGTTAATTTTCCCGAGACTGTGATCATGAACGAATTCGACGAATATCAAGCGGAAGCGGTGCTGCGGGAGTGTCTTCCGCAACTGCTGCGGGAGAGTGCCGAGATCCGGGAATTGCGGCGCGCTTATGAAAACTCCAGCGAATCGGATTCTGGCGAATCAGCTCAGTCCGATCAATCTGGTGGCCGCCGCAAGACATTTCAGAGGTTATTTGAAACCGTGATCAGCAAGTGGGTGGCGGGAGAAGTTACCGCGCCCGGCATTGAATCCTGGGAGGACTTTTTCTTGCGGGTGCGGCGAGGGTTAGCGCAAGTAGTGCATGATACTCCTCCGGCGGCGAGCGCGGTGGTCTTCACATCGGCGGGACCGATTGGCGCCGCGATGCGCCGGGCGTTGCATTTGTCCGCCGAAGACGCGCTGCAGTTGACCTGGATGTCGCACAACGCTTCGTTCAGCGAATTTCTGGCGTCGGGCGATCGCTTCACGCTGAGCACGTTCAATGCGCATCCGCATCTTGACGGCGATGGATTGCTGACGTACCGATAGCTTGCTCACGGTGCTCGATTAACAGGGATTGCGAATATGGCCACACTTTGCGATCAGGCGGGAACGGTGAGGGCAGGCGAAGAACTCGACATCGTCCAGTTGCTGCCGTTTCTGCTGGAGCACTTTGGCCACGATGGCACGGTTTCGGTCGAACAATTTCCGAGCGGCCACTCTAATCTGACCTACTTGGTGCGACTGGGTAACCCGCGGCTGGGGGATCGGGAACTTGTGCTGCGACGGCCGCCCTTTGGCAGCAAAGTGCGGTCCGCGCATGATATGGCGCGCGAATATCGCGTGCTGTCAAAACTGCACGTTGCTTATCCCGTCGCGCCGAAAGCGGTGCTCTATTGCGACGATCTTTCGATTCTCAATGCGCCGTTCTACCTGATGGAGCCGATTCGGGGAATGATCTTGCGGCGGAATCCGCCGCCGGGCGTGCCTTTTCCTCCAGAGACGGCGCGGCGATTGAGCGAAGCGTTCGTGGATAATCTGGCGCGCCTCCACCAACTCGACTATGCCACGGTCGGCCTGGCGGAATTGGGCAAACCGGAAGGCTATCTCGAACGGCAGGTCAAGGGCTGGATCGAGCGCTACCACAATTCAAAAACGCACGACCTGCCGGAAGTCGAACTCATTTCCGCATGGCTCACTGCACGAATGCCGGCGAGCCGCGATGCGGCGCTGATCCACAACGATTACAAGTATGACAACGTGGTGCTCGACCCGAACGACTTGACGAGGATCGTGGGCGTTTTGGATTGGGAGATGTGCACGCTGGGCGATCCGCTGACCGACCTGGCGACGGCACTGGCATACTGGACTGATCCAAATGATCCAGAAGAGTTTAAGGAAATTAGCAGCGCGCCGACGACTTTGCCGGGGACACTGACGCGGGCGCAACTAGTGGATCGCTATGCCAGCGCGACTGGACGCGATCATGGCCTCGATACCCGCGACATGGTTTTCTATCTGACCTTTGCCCGCTTCAAAATTGCGGTCATCGTTCAGCAGATCTATTACCGGTATGCCCAGGGATTGACGCGAGACGCGCGCTTTGCGGAGATGCCGGCGAAGATCCATACGCTCCTGCGCGCCTCATGGCATTGCGCGGAAAGCGGCGCGATATGAATATGACCGGGCATTCGCGGCGCAGCTCACTGCGGATAGTAGCGGACCAGCCACTCGGCGACGCAGCAAGGTTTTTCAGAGATCTGACCGTCGACGCCCCGACTTTCGACGTGAATGAGAAACGTGGCGTCCACGAACGCGGGCGACTCTTTCACTGCAAGCAGACTGACGCGAGCGCGAACCTGCGAGCCGGCGCGAACGGCCGAGGTAAAACGAACTTTGTTCAGGCCGTAGTTGACGGCCATCGCGATCCCGGATCGAAGGTGGATCGCTTGTTTCATCCAGTAGCTCAGCAACGACAGAGTGAGAAAACCGTGGGCAATGGTTCCGCCGAAGGGCGATTCGCGCCGAGCACGCTCCGGGTTGAGATGAATCCACTGATGGTCTTCGGTGGCGTCGGCAAATTTCTGGATACGATCCTGCGTGATGACGAACCAGTCGGTCGCGGGGAATTCGCGTCCTTCGTACTGTTTCAAAGATTTCAGGTCCTCAATCTCAAAAGGCGGCATAGGAGTATTTCATGACGACGATAACAGACATTCCGCGCAAGACCACAAAGGGAACCGCGTTTCTGCTCGAAGACTCGACACCCCAGGACATTTTTACGCCCGAAGATTTGACTGAGGAACATCTTGCCATCGGCCACATGGTGGACGAATTCTGGGCCAACGAAGTGGAGCCGAATCTGCCGGCGATTCGCGCGAAGACGCCGGGCGTCGCGCTGGGTGTGCTGCGGAAATCGGTGGAACTGGGCCTGACCGCGATGGCGATTCCAGAGGAGTATGGCGGCATGGCCATGGATCTGCCGTCGCTGATGGTGATGGCGGAACGCATGGGGCGCGATGGTTCGTACGGAGGCTGGCACTCCGCGCACACCGGCATCGGCACGCTGCCGGTTGTCTATTTTGGCAACGAGCAGCAGAAGCGGAAGTATTTGCCGAAGCTGGCGAAAGTTGAGTTGCTGGCTGCCTATGCGCTTACCGAGCCACTGGCTGGGTCGGATGCCTTGGCGGCGCGGACGCGTGCCGACCTCTCTCCGGATGGGAAGCACTACATTTTGAATGGCCAGAAAATGTGGATCACCAACGGCGGCGCCGCCGATCTGTTCACGGTGTTTGCCAAAGTTGGAGGAGAGAAGTTCACCGCGTTTCTGGTTGAGCGAAGCTTTCCGGGCGTGAGCAGCGGCGCGGAAGAACACAAGATGGGCATCACTGGCAGCTCCACTACGGCGGTCTATCTGGACAATGTTCCGGTGCCGGTGGAAAACGTGTTGGGAGAGATCGGGCGCGGGCATGTGATCGCGTTCAACATCCTGAACATCGGACGGTTGAAGCTGGGACCGGCGGGTGTTGGAGCGGCGAAGAACGTGCTTGCGATTTCCATCAAGTATGCCAAACAGCGCAAGGCGTTCGGCTCGACGATTTCGGAATTCGGCGCGATTCAACACAAGCTGGCAGAAATGGCGATCCGGATGTTTGTGGCCGAGTCGATGGCCTGGCGCGTCGTAGGACTGATTGAAAATCAGATGCACGGTGGGTCTGCGGAGCTCGGACAAGGCCACCGTGGGCGCTTCTCAAGAGCTGAAGGCGATTGAGGAGTTTGCCGCGGAGTGCTCGATGATCAAGGTCTACGTCAGTGAGATGCTCGACTACGTGGTCGATGAGGGAGTGCAGATCCACGGTGGCTATGGATACCATCAGGACTATGCCGTGGAGCGCGCCTATCGCGACTCACGAATCAATCGCTTGTTCGAAGGGACCAGCGAGATCAACCGGTTTGTGATCACGGGCATGCCGTTGAAGCGCGCGGCCCGAGGACAACTGCCTCTGCTCGAGGCGGCGCGCGCCATCCTACAAGAGACCACGCCGGGCGCCGCTCCGCACTCCGCGAAGGCGGGAACGGATGCGGAAATGAATCTCGTCCGCAACGCAAAGAAGATCGCGCTGCTGACGCTGGGAGTGGCGCACGAAAAGTACGGCGCGAAGCTCGAGCAACAGCAGGAGATCATCATGAATATCTCCGACATCATCATGGAAGTGTTTGCCATGGAGTCGGCTTTGCTGCGCAGCCGCAAACTGGCAGCGGCCGGTCGCGGAGTCAATGCGGTGGATGCATCGGCCGTGTACTTACGCGATGCCATGGGCAGGATCGAACTCGCGTCGAGGACGGTGCTGAGCGCCTGCGGCGAGGGCGAGGGACTGCGGCGGAATCTTTCTCGCCTGCGCGAGTATGCCGATCACGATCCGGTGAATACGATCGCGCTGCGGCGGCAGATTGCGGGGAGACTGTTGTCGAGCGAACGCTACACGGTCTGATTCTTACCGTCTGAGGAATGAGATCGGCAACCTGAGATCGGCAACCAAGGAGACAGCATGTCACTGACCAATCACAAATTTCTGCTGGCGGCCCGTCCCGTAGGAATGCCGAAGGCGAGCGACTGGACCTACGTGGAAGCGCCGGTCGCGGAGCCAAAGGAAGGGGAGTTACTCGTCCGCTTGTTGTACATCTCGCTCGATCCTGCGATGCGCGGCTGGGTCAATGAGGTGCGTTCCTATGCGCCGCCGGTCGGCATCGGAGAGGTGATGCGGGCGCTCGGACTGGGGATTGTGACGGTGTCGCGCAATCCGCGCTTTGCGGTCGGCGATCACGTTTCTGGAGTGTTCGGCGTGCAGGAGTATGCGGTGACTGACGGGCGGGGAGTGACGAAGATCGATGCGCAGGTTGTTCCGCTGCCAAAGTATCTCAGCGTGCTGGGCATGACAGGCATGACCGCGTATTTCGGGCTTCTCGACACCGGCCAACCGAAGGCAGGAGACACGGTGGTGGTCTCGGCGGCAGCCGGGGCCGTGGGCGCGGTCGTGGGGCAGATAGCGAAGATCAAGGAATGCCGCGTGGTGGGCATTGCGGGAGGAGCGGAGAAATGCCGCTACATCGTGGATGAACTCGGCTTCGATGCGGCCATTGATTACAAGTCCGAAGACGTGAAGAAGTCGCTGCGGACGCATTGTCCGGATGGCATCAACGTTTACTTTGACAACGTGGGCGGCACGATTCTGGAGGCTGCGCTGGCGAACCTGGCGCGGGGCGCGCGGATTGTGATCTGCGGGGCGATCTCGCAATACTGTAACACCGGGCCGATCGCAGGGCCCAGCAACTATATGTCTCTGTTGGTGAATCGCGCGTCCATGAAGGGCATGTTGGTGTTCGATTACGCCGATCGCTACGCACAAGCCGGAGCGGAAATGGCGGGATGGATGGCGGCGGGCAAGCTCAAGTCGCGCGAGGATATTGTGGAAGGACTCGCCACTTTCCCCGAAACTCTGCTCAAGCTTTTCAAGGGTGAAAACATTGGGAAGCTCATGCTGAAAGTGAGCTAGGCGGGGATTTGATGCCATTCGTCGAGAATCAAGGCGCAAAGATTTATTGGGACGAACAGGGGCAGATGCAGGGACCGCCGGTGCTGCTGATCATGGGCCTCGGTTATGCGTCGGCCATGTGGCATCGCACGCGTCCGGTGCTGGCGCAGCGCTATCGCACGATCGCGTTCGACAATCGGGGCGTGGGATTGAGCGACGTCCCTCCCGGGCCTTATTCGATTGCGACCATGGCAGCGGATGCGGCCGCGGTTCTGGACGCCGCAGGCATTGCCAGCGCCCATGTCTTCGGAGTTTCGATGGGCGGCATGATTGCGCAGGAATTCGCGCTGCAATATCCAGCGCGGACACTCTCCCTGATTCTGGGATGCACCGCGGCGGGCGGACCTTCGGCGGTACGCGCGGAAAGCAAAGTGGTCGACGTGCTGTTGGGACGCGGCATGACGCCGGAACAAGCGCGGGAAGCGATTCTTCCCTACATCTACGATGCAGCTACGCAGCGAGAAAAAGTCGAAGAGGATACCAGCGTGCGCCAGCGCTGGCTGCCTACCCCGGCAGGCTACATGGCACAACTGCAGGCGATCCTCGCTTGGGAGAGTTACAGCCGCATCGCTCAGATTAAAGCGCCAACGCTGGTCATCCACGGAAAATCGGATGCTCTGGTTCCGCCCGGCAACGGGGAACTGATCGCAGCTCGGATTCCGGGGGCAAAACTCGTCCTGCTCAATCACGCGAGTCACTTGTTTCTCACCGACCAGACCGAACCGGCACACAAAGAGATACTTGAATTTCTTTCCTTGCAGGCAGACAGTAAACCGGGTTTGGAGGCTCAAACCGGCATTCCCGGCAGGCATACATGATCATCAAAACAATTCATTTGATGAATTTAGCGAAGGCAGATACGCTCGCGCCCGTTATTAAAGATGCGACGTTCTGAGTCGACAAGAGCGCGGGGAGTTTTTCGTCTTCATCCAACAGGCGACCGGGTCGTTCTGATTGAGATAAATCTGAGGCAGGGGGGAATATGGTTTTCGAACAGTGCAGTTTGGATGGTCGTGTGATTGCCCGATCCCGGGCCTGTTCCCGGAAGCAGGGATTTTTCGATTCCACTCTGAGGCCGCTCACCGTTGTTCTAGTGTGCTTCCTGTTCGCAACCTCCATGGCTCGTGCCCAGGGCGTGGGCACGTCGGGAGATATCACTGGGACCGTGACCGACTCCGCCGGCGGTGTTTTGGTCAAGGCCACGGTCACCGTGACGGACGCCCAGACCGGTCTGAAGCGCACGGCGACGGTGAATAGTTCGGGTCAGTTCCGGGTGACGGGGTTGTCGCCGGCCACTTACGACGTTAGTGCGGAAATGTCTGGCTTTGCGACGGGGATTCGAAAGGGCGTTACGGTCGGCGTCGGGCAGGTGGTGGTTTCCGACTTCCAGCTGAAACCCTCGGCGGTGTCAACCGTGGTAGAAGTGACTGGCCAGCCGCCGGTAGTGGAAACTGAACGGGGCAGCCAGGCGGACACAATCACCCAGCAGTACATTATGGATCTGCCGATTGACCGTCGCGATTACCTTACGTTTACCTTGCTCGCGCCCGGGGTTTCCGATTCCACGCGGCTGGCGGGAGACCAGGATTTCAGAGTCAAGCAAACCCCGCAAAGCGGACTCTCGTTCTACGGCAGCAATGGCAGAGGAAACAGCGTCACTGTAGATGGCGGCGAGACTTCAGGTGACAGCGGCGGCGAGCGCCTGACGGTGAGCCAGGACGCGGTGCAGGAATTCCAGATCAATCGCAGCAACTATGCGGCGGATCTGGGGATGGCCACCGGCGCTTCGATCAATATCGTGACCAAGTCCGGCACCAACAATATGCATGGCTCGGCCTATGGGTTCTTCCGCGACCAGGCGCTGGACACCCGCGACCCGTTCGCTTTCAATTCAGCCCTGGCGCCGGATCCGACCTACGATAATTTCAACACCACTTCTACCGGCGCTCCAATCAAGAATTCACTTACCCGCCAGCAATACGGCGGCAGCATCGGCATGCCCATCCAGAAAGACAAAACTTTTCTGTTTGCTTCTTTCGAAGGCCTGCATCAGAACGCACAGAACGCCGTTCCGCTTCTGACGGAAAGTTCGATCTTCGCCGGACCCTCCGCGACTGCAACCTCGAACCCGTTTGCGCCGACGGATCCGAGATATGTGCAACAGCAGGTCGTTTCCGCTCTCGCCGTTTCCGCGGCGAACGTGGAGTGTTTCCCCAGCGTAACCCTGCCGGCGCCTGTTTGCGCCTATGCTCTCCAAAGCATTTTGACGGTGAATCCAACTCCTGGCTATGGAGCCCCGTTCGTATCGCCGACCCAGAACGCTCTGAATGGTTTCCTGGTAAACCAGTTTGAAAACGAAGGTGGAGTTTTTCCCTACAACACGCGGGAATACCTGACCTCGTTCCGTTTGGACCACCGTTTCGATGCGAACAACGAGCTCTCTGCAACCTACAGATATGGGCATGATGAGGAGCAGTCGCCGGATGTGCAGTCTCTGACAGCTTATTCGGCCGGAAGTTCGACCCACACCTACGATAACAACCTGCAGGTCGCCTGGTATCACCAGTTCAGTGCTGCTGCTCAGAACGAACTCCGGGCGCAGTGGAACTATGAGAGCTTTAACGTGATTCCCAACGAACCGGGACAGGTGGGGCTCCAGATTCCGGGCTTCATCAATAACCTGGGAACGAACATTTTCATACCTAACCTGACTATCCTGCGCCGCTACGAGTTCGCCGACAATTTCACTTTGATCCGCGGCCATCACACGTTTAAGTTCGGCGCTTCCGAAGTGCTGCGCGGCAATCACACCGAGTCGCACACTTTTTTCCCGGGCCGTTTTGTGTTCGGGTCGCTTCCCGCCGGTCTTGTGCTGAGCCCGTGCTTGGCGCCAACAGCTGAGAATCCCTGCGGAATCACTACGCCGGGAGCCAGCCTGAGCTCGTTGCAATCGTCCTCGTTGGGAGTGCCTCAGGTTTACCAGCAGGGTTTCGGAAATCCGGACTACGGGAATTACAACCGGCCGCTGACCGGGATCTACGCGCAGGATTCCTGGAAGGTAAAGCCCAACTTCACCGTGAACTACGGTCTCCGCTACGAAATCGACTCACAATTCAACCCTTTGACGACGTATTACAAGGACTTTGCCCCCCGCGTTTCCTTCGCGTGGGACCCTGGCAAAGATCATAAGACGGTGGTTCGGGGCGGGTACGGAATCTTCTACGGGCCGGTGGACGCGCAGATTCCAGACGTGGATTTGAGCCTGGGGGTTCTCAACGGCGCTAAGAAAGCGGTCGAGAACAGCACAGGAGCGGGGCAGGTCAACAACCTGGGCGCGATCTGCGGCATCGCCCAGTTCGGGACCCCCATCCCCCCTTATTACGGTACCCCCGGCGCAATTTGCAACCGTGAAATTTCTATTTATGTAGATCCGCTCGGTGGCATTCCGGCCTTAGGCTTAGCCGGCGCGCCAACTGTTTTCCAGACACTGTTTCAGAACGGAGCGCCGGGCAACGCGATCGCGTGCACCACCCCAGCACCTGGGAACGCCGCCTGCATCACGCCGGCTGCTGTAGCTCCGTTGGGGATAAATGTTACCAATAGCGGTCCCATTGCTCCGCTGCAGGTGGCTTTCGTGAACCAGCCGGGCTATCGTCCCCCGATAGCGCAACAGGCTTCGTTTGGAATCGAACGGGAGATCTCACCTGGGTTCTCAATTTCCCTCAGCGGTATCTACACGCATACGCAGAGACTCCCTGTGGCGATCGATACCAATCTGCTGCAAGCGCCGTTCACCACGGTAACTCTGGCCAATGGGCAGAAGGTTTCCTACCGCAACTGGAATACGACGGCCGCGGGGGCCGACCCGCTGGGCGGCGTTGAGGGCCTGCCCTGTGACGATCCAGTCGTTCTGTACACGCAGTGCTTTGTGAATCCCCTGGTGGTACAGAACAACCAATATACGGCCACGGCATCGGCTCTTTACGAGGGCGGTATCGTGGAAGTCAAAAAGCGCTTTGGTAACCATTACACGGTGTTTGGGAATTACACGTTTGCCAAAGGCTACGACACGTCCACCGATTTCAACTCCGACTACGGGCCGCAGGATCCGACGAACATTGGCTTGGATCGCGGTCTCTCCGAGTTTGATCAACGGCACAAACTGGTGGTTGCGGGCGTGCTCGACAGCCCCTGGAAGCAGAGCATCCTGTCAGGTTTCCAGTTCTCTCCGATTCTCACCGTCCACAGCGGACATCCTTTCAACCTGCTGGCGGGCGGTGAAGTTAACGGCGACAATCACACCACCAACGAGCGTCCCATCGGAGCCCCGCGCGACACCGGTCTGGGCCCCGACTACATCAACTTAGACGCGCGTTTAAGCTGGACGCACAAACTGACCGAGAAGACGAACCTGCAGTTCATGGCAGAAGGATTCAACATTACGAACCGGACGAACTATGCCAGCGTAAACAACGAAGTCAGCCCGCTCTTTGGATTTAACACGGGTATCCCGGATGTCCCCAATTCGGGTTTCACGACGTTCAACGTGCGCGGAATGAAGCCGGGCTCTGCTCTTGCCGGTGGCGGGACGGCTACGCCGAGCACGCCGCTGGCGTTCACTTCCGCGTTCCCGATGCGCCAGATTCAACTCGGATTGCGCTTATCGTTCTGATAGATCGTTCTGAGGCAGGTGCTTGCGCGCGTCGAAGCCGCGGTTTCCCGGAAAGCCCCGGGACAACCGCGGACGCTCGAAGCGGCGAATGCTTTGCCAGCGGCGAGTCTGAGTAAATGCGTGGGTTAATGACAATGACAACGACAACCGCAACGCCGCCGCAGGAAACCATCTACGACATCGCGGATGGAGTGGCAACCATCACGCTGAATCGTCCAGAAAAACTCAATGCCTGGACCGCCACCATGGAACGCGAAGTACGCTCCGCGGTAGAGGAGGCGGAGCGGGACACGAACGTTCGCGTGATCGTGCTGACTGGATCGGGCCGGGGATTTTGCGCCGGTGCGGATATGTCGCTGCTGTCCGCGGCCGCAACTCAGGGAGTGGATGAGGATACCGCCCGTCGGATTCAATCCGGCGGCGTCTGGCAGGAAGGATCATTGCCGGATTTTCAGAAGAAATATTCTTATTTTCTCGGCGTGGCGAAACCCGTGATCGCCGCCATTAACGGGCCAGCGGTGGGTCTGGGTCTGGTGATTCCCCTGTACTGCGACCTGCGATGGGCGGCGGAGAATGCGCGCTTCAGCACCACCTTCGCGCAGCGCGGGTTGATTGCGGAGTACGGTATCGCCTGGATGCTCCCCCATATTGTGGGCCTGCCCGATGCGATCGACCTACTCTTCTCCGCCCGGACTATCACCGCGCCCGAAGCGCTGGCTATTCGCCTGGTCAACCGCGTCTATCCGCAGGAAGGCTTCGCCGTAACGGTTCACGAGCAGGCCGCGCAGTTGGCCTCGAGCGTCAGCCCCCGATCCCTCGGTGTGATCAAGCGGCAGGTGTATACAGGAATGTTCCAGAGTCTGGCGGAGTCGTTTGATCTTTCGGTTGCGGAATTGGTGGCAAGTCTCCGAAGCGAGGACTTCAAAGAAGGAGTGGCACACTTTCTGGAGAAACGTGCACCCAAGTTCAATGGGCGCTGACGCGTCCCACTAGCGGTAATCAAGCTTGCCAGTTCAACCCAGCCAGTGTAGAGAGCGAATCATCAAGCCAGCCAGTGAAGCTCCGATCAGCGGACCAAGAAAAGGTACGGTCGCATAGCTCCAGTCCGAAGTCCCCTTACCGGCAATCGGAAGGATGCTGTGGGCGAGGCGCGTGGGAAGGTCGCGCGCCGGATTCATTCCGTATCCAGTGGTGCCACCCAGGGAAAGTCCGATGCCCCAGACCAGGCACCCGATCAGGTAGGGTCCGGCAACTCCCGAGAAGCCGGAGGACCCGAGCGCTCGCAGGAAAATCGCTGCCCCGACGAAGACAAGAATAAAAGTGCAGATGATTTCGCTCAGCATGTTGAAGAAAAAGTTGCGAATCGCAGGCACTCCGCAAAAACACACGCGTTTCAGTTCGGGATCATCGGTGGCCTTCCAGTGCGGTCCGAAATGAGCCCACACCACGATTGATCCTACGAACGCTCCCAACATCTGCGCCAGCGAGTAGGGCACAACTTTGGCATAGCTGCCGCTGGCGACGGCGAATCCCAAGGTGACTGCGGGGTTGATGTTAGCCTCCCTGCTGCCACACGCGATCGCGATGAAGATGGCGGACATCACGGCAAACGCCCAGCCGGTGGTGATCACGATCCATCCCGACCCTTGTGCTTTGGAATGCTTGAGCACGACGTTCGCGACGCAACCGTTCCCGAGCACAATCAAAACCAGAGTTCCCATGAACTCGCCCAGCAATGGTGAAGCCGTCATCAAAACCACCTTTCACACAGTCAGGCCGAAGTCTGATTTCTGGTCTTGTATTTCTGCAGCTCAAGCCGGGCAATCAAGGCGCGATGCACTTCATCGGGGCCATCCGCGATGCGCAAGGTGCGGATTGAGGTGAACAGTTCGGCGAGAGGCAAATCCTCGGAAACGCCGGCGCCTCCGTGCATCTGGATTGCTTGGTCGATAATCTCCAGGGCGATGTTGGGCACGACGACTTTGATCTGGGAGATCTCGCTGCGCGCGCCCTGGGTGCCGAGTTCGTCGAGCATCCAGGCAGCCTTGAGGGTAAGCAGACGGGCTTGCTCCAGCATGATGCGGGCGTTGGCAATGATATCGGCATTGGCGCCGAGTTCTGCCAGAGGTTTGCCGAAAGCCACGCGCCGGAGTGAGCGGCGGCACAACAGCTCGAGCGCGCGTTCGGCCGCTCCCAGCGTGCGCATGCAGTGATGAATGCGGCCGGGGCCGAGTCGCCCCTGCGCGATTTCGAAGCCGCGGCCCGGGCCGGCGATGATCTGGTCGAGTGGCAGCCGGACATTGGTGAAGCTGACCTCGCCGTGACCGAAGGGCGCGTCATACGATCCAAACACGGGCAGCACGCGTTCGACTTTAACGCCGGCAGTATCGAGCGGCACCAATACCATGGAATGACGCTCGTGCTTGGCGGCCGACCGGTGAGTCAGGCCCATGAAGATAAGCAAGCGACAGTGAGGATGCCCGCCCCCGGAACTCCACCATTTGCGGCCATTCAGGACGACGTGGTCTCCGTCAATGAGGGCGGTCGCTTGCATGTTGGTCGCATCGGATGAGGCGACGTCGGGCTCCGTCATGCAGAATGCCGAACGGATCTCGCCCGCCAGCAGCGGCTTGAGCCAACGCAGCTTTTGCGCTTCCGAACCATACTTCACCAGCACTTCCATGTTGCCGGTATCGGGCGCGTTGCAGTTGAAAACCTCGGGAGCAATCGAGCAGCGGCCAGTGATTTCCGCCAACGGCGCGTATTCCACGTTGGTCAGGCCCGCGCCGTACTCGTGATCGGGAAGAAACAGGTTCCAGAGGCCAGCCGCGCGGGCCTTGGCCTTCAAAGCTTCCATAACCGGAGGCTGTTTCCAGGCGCGCCAGTCCGGAACGTTCTGCACCAGAGCGTAATATTCATGCTCCGCCGGCAGGACGTGCTCCTCCATGAACGCCGTGAGACGCTGGACGTAGCTTTGGGCTTTTGGCGATAGAGAAAAGTTCATGGACGCCTGCAGGCACTACAGCCTAGCGACTTCAACAGAATTCTCCTAATGAATCCTGTGAATCCTGTAATATATGCGGCGTGCATTTAAGTCAGGTGGACCTGAACCTGTTCGTGGTGCTGGAAGCCATCTATCGCGAGGGCAACCTGACTCGCGCCGGCCAGCAACTGAACCTTACGCAACCCGCGATCAGCCATGCGCTGAAAAGACTGCGCGATCTGCTGCAGGACCCGCTTTTCGTCCGTCAGGGGCCGCACATGGTGCCGACACCGTTCACGCGCAACATGATTGAGCAAGTGCGGCAGGCGCTGCAAATCCTAGAAGTGAACCTCAGCGAGAGCCGCAATTTCGTTCCGGAATACACGCGGCGGAACTTTCACCTGTCGTTGTGGGAATATGCCGAGGCCCTGATTCTTCCACTCTTGCTGCGACGTCTCATGCATGACGCTCCGGGAATGTCGATCACGACATCGCGAGTGAAGCGGCGAGATCTGGAAACTGAACTGGCGAGTGGATCGGTTGATCTGGCGGTGGACATTCCGATGACGATGAGCGATCGCATCCGGCATGAGTTGCTGGTGAATGAACCCTTCGTGGTCATCGCGCGGCAGGGTCATCCGGCAATCAAGGACAAACTTGATCTGGATACTTATCTCACGCAGCGACACATTCAGGTCTCCTCGCGGCGTCACGGGCCCAGCCAGATTGATATCGAACTGGGCAGGCGAGGGCTGCGTCGGCAGGTGTTTCTGCGCAACCAGCACAACCTGACCGCCTGCATGGTGGTGAGTAATACGGACATGCTGCTGACTCTGCCGGAGCGGCAAGCGCAACTGATGAACGCGGGTTTCGCAAGCCCCGGTCTGATGAATCGGGTCTATCCCTTCCCGCTGCCAGTGCCCCGTCTCGAAGCGCACTTGTACTGGCACGAGAGCGTGGAGAATGATCCGGCAAACCGCTGGCTGCGGGACGAAATCGAAAAAGTCCTGGCCCCAGAACGCCGAGCATCGGCAGAGCCGCGCAAAGCCGGCAGAGGGCGGCGCCGCGGTTAGAATCGCCAGGATCCACCCCTTCGGAACCACTGCCAGATTACTTTGCTTTCTGTTGCGCGATCCACTTGTCCGTCCGGGCTTCGAGGAGATCGAGGGGGAGAGTTCCACCGTCGAGCATCTCGTCATGAAACGTCCGGATATCGAACTTGGTGCCGAGTTCTCTGTGGGCGCGATCCCGGAGTTCACGGATCTTTAACTGGCCGAGCTTATAACTGAGGGCTTGTGCAGGCCACGCGATGTAGCGGTCGGTTTCGGATTGAATGGTGGGCTCGTCGACAGCGCCGGACTTGCGGAAGAAGTCTACGACCTGATCGCGGGTCCACCCTTGCGAGTGGATTCCGGTGTCGACGACCAGACGTACGGCGCGGAAAAGCTCGGAAGAAAGACGGCCGTAGTCCGAAACGGGGTCTTTGTAGAAACCAACCTCCTTGCCGAGTTGCTCTGCGTAGAGAGCCCAGCCCTCGATGTAGGCATTGAAGCCGAGACCATGGAGACGGAACTTGGGCAGCCCGGTCAGTTGCTGCTGCACGGATAGCTGCATGTGATGTCCGGGAATCCCTTCGTGGTAGGCGATCGCCTCGTCGTCGATCAGCGAGCGCTTCGCGAAGTCGGAGGTGGCCACCACGACGCGGCCGGGGCGCTTGCCGTCCGGAGTGCCGGTGACATAGTGGGTTGCCGCAGCCGACTGAAAGGCCGGTATGGCTTCGACGGTGACCGGCGATTTCGGAAGCAGGGTGAAAAGCTGTGGAAGCTTTGGTTCCATCTGGGCGATGTAGTGGCGGAAATCGTCGAGGATTTGCTCCGAAGAAGTCGGAATGTATTTGGGGTTCGTTTTGAGCGATGCCCGGAACGAGGCAAGGTCGGCAAACCCCTCTTTCTTGGCAATCAAGGTCATCTCGGCCTGGATGCGATCGATCTCCCGGAGACCGAGCTGATGGATCTCGTCCGGTGTCATGCGGGTCGTGGTCCGGGCATAGATATCGTTCTCATAGCGCTTCTGGCCATCCGGCAGAGATGTGATCGAAAGGGTGGTGCGGCCTTCGGGGGCATAGACCGTGCGCAAGAAATCGGCAAAGGTCTTGTAAGCGGGGATGACATCGACGGCGATCGTGTCGGTGATCTGCTGGGTCAAGCGCTTCTGGTCTTCGGGAGAAATGCTTGCCGGATACTTCTTTGTCGGGATGAGAAAAGGGTCGGCGTCGATGATGCCCTGACACTGGACCGGAAGTTTCTCAAGCAGGAATCGGACGGGCATGAGCTTGTCTTTCATGCCAGCGCGAAGAACTTCGGTGGTCTGGTTGAGGGCGCGCGGGATCTGGTGAAGACGAGCGATGTAATCCTCGTAGTGCTTGACGGAATCGAACGGGACGGACAGTGGTAGATCGGCGAGGCTGGTGTGGATGCCATTCTGCTGGTTGATTGGCATCTCGTACTCTTTGAGGTTGAAGTCAGCGATGCGCTGCTGGAGCACACGAACGAGGAGATCGTGCGAGAGCTGGTCCTGTGCGGAGAAGCCGGCACTCGGGATGGCTTCGAGCCGGGCAAGGTAGTCCACGTCGGTCTTGTGGCGCCGGGCGATTGCGTCGAGTGAATACTCGGCAAGCTTGTCGTTGTAGCGGTAGTCGCCGTAGGCGGTAGCACGTTCAGGAAAGTTGCGGAGATCCGATTCGTACTGCTCTTCGAAAAGAGCGTTCTGGGCGGCGAGGCGATCGGCAACTGTATCGAGTTTCTGGGCGAAAACATAACCCGCTACAGCGACTAGGAAAAACAGGCTTTGGTGGAGGCGCATAGTGTATGGAGGGTACCAGAGACTAAGAGTTCAGCGCACGTCGTGCTTGGGGCCGGCCCGTAGCGGGCGATAATTCGTAGCCTTCTTGTATGTGCCGGATTACAAGACGCAGCAGCGTATAATCCATAATTCCGCGTTCCCAGGAGCCGACAGCGACATGCGCCCACATCCACATTGGATAGATTATTCGGTCATCGGCATTTACTTCACGTTTGTTCTGGGCATCGGGGTTGTGCTGAAAAAGCATATGAAGACCAGCTCCGATTTTTTTCTGTCGGGGCGGTCGATTCCCGCGTGGATCACGGGACTGGCTTTTCTTTCCGCGAATCTCGGCGCTCAGGAAGTGATCGGCATGGGCGCGAGCGGCGCCAAGTATGGGATTATGACCTCCCATTTCTACTGGGTGGGCGCAATTCCGGCGATGGTGTTCGTCGGCCTTTTCATGATGCCGTTCTACTACGGATCGCGGGCGCGGTCGGTCCCCGAGTATCTGAAACTGCGTTTTGACGAAAAGACCCGAGGCCTTAACGCGATCTCGTTTGCGGTGATGACGGTCTTTTCGTCCGGCGTATCGATGTACGCCATGGGAAAGCTGTTGCAATTGCTGCTGGGCTGGAACTTCAATGCGGCCGTGATTGTGTCCGCCCTCATCGTGCTGGCCTACACATTTCTCGGCGGCCTGACTTCCGCGATTTATAACGAAGTACTGCAGTTCTTTCTGATCGTAATCGGATTCATTCCGCTGACCTATCTGGGGCTCAAGGATGTCGGCGGATGGGACGGTTTGAAGGCGCGGATCGGGAACGACGCCATGGTGCACTCCTGGAAGTATCTCGGCAGCCCGAGCGCGAATCCCATGGGCGTGGAATGGTTCAGCATGTTGATGGGACTAGGCTTCGTATTGTCATTCGGCTACTGGTGCACTGATTTTCTGGTGGTGCAGCGCGCTATGGCCGCGGACTCGATGACTTCGGCCCGGCGCACGCCACTGATTGCGGCTTTTCCGAAGATGTTGTTTCCCTTTCTCGTGATTCTTCCAGGAATGATTGCCGGCGTGGTTGCTGCAAACACCGTGGGGAGCGAGGTTTCGGTCAACGCAGCGGGATCGGCGATGGTCTCCCAGCGCGCCCCTGGCGGCGGGATCAGCCTGGAGGGCGGAAAAGGGATCATTCCGCCGAAGCTCGATGAAGGCGGCAAACCGGTCATCAAAGACGGCAAAGCCGTGCTCGATTACGATCTGGCGACGCCGATGATGCTGGTTCGTTATTTTCCTTCGGGATTACTGGGGTTGGGATTGTGCGCCCTGATGGCATCGTTCATGTCGGGAATGGCCGGCAACACGACGGCGTTCAATTCGGTTTGGACCTACGATATTTACCAGAGCTACATCAACAAAGGAGCCTCTGACCAGCATTACCTGTGGATGGGGAGAGCGTCCACCGTTTTCGGTTTGGCGATTGCAGTTGCCGCAGCCTACGTGGCAGGCCAGTTCAATAACATAATGGACGTGCTGCAGTTGGTTTTCGCGTTTGTAAATGCTCCGCTGTTCGCGACCTTTCTGCTGGGTATGTTCTGGAAGCGCGCAACCGGCCATGGAGCGTTTTGCGGCCTCCTCAGCGGCACTGCGGCGGCGGCACTCCATCACGGCCTGACACTTCCGGAGGGCTCAGTGCCCGGCGTCAAAGGCGCGTTCCTGGGTGTGGTGCTCCATCGCTATCCGAGCGAGATGGCGCAAAATTTCTGGACTGCCATCTTCGCCTGGACGACTTGCTTTGTAGTGACGATCGCTGTTTCTCTATTGACGACGCCGCGTCCGGACGCGGAGCTCAAGGGATTGGTGTATGCGCTGACGGACAGGCCGAAAGACGTTGGGCTGGTCTGGTACCAGAAGCCAGCGGTGCTGGCGGTCGTAGTGCTTACGGTATTGCTGCTACTTAATTGGATTTTCTGGTAATCATTTTCTGGCAATCAGAAAAATCCGCAAAGAGAAAGAGGAAGTATGGGATTCGATATTCGATTGCCGATCGGCATGATGTTCAGTGTGTTCGGAGTGCTTGTCGGCGGATATGGACTGGCGACGCAAGGAAGCGAGATGTACACGCGTCATTCGCTGGGTATCAATGTCAACTTATGGTGGGGAATTGCCATGTTGATATTTGGTGCGGCGATGCTGCTGCTGGCGCGTCGCGGAGTGGTGGCGCGTTCGGCCAAGGGCCGTTGAGCCGCTTCGTCGTTGTGACTCACTTATTGCTTAACTTCATTACCTAACTTCATTTCTGAACTTCGGCGATCAGCAGCCCGAAGGGCTCGAGCACGACTTCACTACCTTTTGCCGATGCCTCCGGCGAGGCGATCAGTGGTTTCAGAGTGGCGCGAGCAAATCCCTGTTGCGAAAGATTGAAGGCTGCTTTTTGCGGAATCGCTGACATGTTCAAAACTACCAGCACGGCTTTCCCTTTATAGCTGCGCAAGTAGGACATCACGTTGAGGTCGTCTTCGTTGAGCGCGGTATAGCTGCCTTCGAGTAGCGCTTCGTTGGTGTGGCGCAGAGCGAGAACCTTCTGATAGAGACTCAGAATCGAGTTGGGATCCTCCGACTCCGTCGCCACGTTGTGGGTCTTGTAGCTCGGCGGCACCGGAAGCCACGGATCCTTCTTACTGAAACCGGCGTTGGGCGCGGTGCTCCACTGCATGGGCGTCCGTTCGCCGTCGCGTCCTTTTTCTGCCGGCCATCCGGTGCGGCCGATCGGATCTTTCACGTCTTCCTTACGGGTGGGATCGTTATTCTCCATTCCAATTTCTTCGCCGTAATACATGATCGGCGTACCGCGGAGGGTGAGGTAGAAAGCGGCCATGAGTTTGGCGATGGCGTCATTATTCTTGCCGTCTCCGTAGCGGTTGTAGGAGCGGACAAGGTCATGATTGCCGATGACAAATACAGGCCAGCCGTGCGCGCTATCGACGGCCGCGATCTGGCGTCGAAATTCAGGAGGAGAAAGTTTGTTGACCGTGGTGAACATAAAGTCCATGGGCATTTGGAGTTCTTTGCCGTTCTGACCGTAATAGCGGTCAAGCTCGGCGACGTTGGAGGTCCAGGTTTCGCCGATAAGCACAGCGTCGGATTCGTCGGCCACTTTTCGCAGCTTCTGCAACTCCAGGTGAACCTCGGGAAGGTTGGTGTTGTACTGAAACTTCATGTTGGGATCGCCCTGCTTGTTGACACCGGGCAGCACGGGATTGTCTTGCAATTCGGGATCTTCAAATAGCGTGTCGACGGCGTCGAGCCGAAAGCCAGAGACGCCCCGCTTGTACCACCAGCGGGTGGTGTCGAGCATTGCTGCTTCCACCGCGGGATTGCGCCAGTTCAGGTCCGGTTGTTGCGCATAGAAGAAGTGATAATAAAACTGGTTGGTGCTCGGATCGAGCGTCCATGCCGAGCCGCCGAAGATAGAGATCCAGTTATTGGGAGGCTGGCCAGGCCCTTTGCCGTCGCGCCATATATACCAGTCGCGATGCGCGGCGGTGCGCGAGGACTTCGAATCGAGAAACCAGGGATGCTGGTCGGAGGTGTGGTTAGGCACAAAATCCATGATGATGCGGACATGACGTTTCTTGCCGTCGGCAACCATGCGATCGAAGTCAGCGAGATTTCCGTACATGGGGTCGATGTTCAGGTAGTCGGAAACGTCGTAGCCGAAATCGACTTGAGGCGAGGGATAGCAGGGAGTGATCCAGATAGCATCGACGCCCAGTTCGTGGAGATAACCCATCTTGGAGCTGATGCCGTTGAGGTCGCCAACGCCGTCGTTGTTGCTGTCCGCAAAACTGCGGGGATAGATCTCATAAAACACGGCGTGCTGCCACCATTGGTGGCCCGCGGCATCCACCGGCTTAGTTTGAGCGGCGGCGAAGAGGGAGTATAGAAGGATTGGCAGCGACCGCAAGAGCAGCGGCGCGAAGGATGATCGACTGGGCATGAACCTGCTTTCCGAAAACTCTTCTAGTGGAAACCGACAGCCTTCATGGCGGCCACGGCTTCGGAGTTCTTCATGAATGTGTTCCAGACGAAGCCGGTACGATGGTTTTCGGCCATGAGCATCATGATGCCAAGATCAATCCCGAGCACATCCCTGTCATACCAGCCAGTGAGGGGATTGAACGCGTCCACGAAGCTGTATCTCTGCCACGCCTTCGGGAACGTGCTCCGAATGTTACGGAGCACCGCGATGCACTCGGAAGACAGAAACGGAATGGATCCGCCGGCAGCGCAGGGAACGACGGACCCGTCAATTCGCCCCATCGCTGGCGGGCCGCCCCATACCTCGTAGCCTTTCACCGAGTCCGACGCCGTGATTCCCCAAAGGTTGTTCGAATAATCGGAGAACTGACTGGCGAGCGATAAACAGAACAGTTTGTGGGCCTTCGTCGCCGTGATCGAATTGTCGAAGTAGTTGGCGTAGGCGTCCTGCTTGTTGCGAAAGTCAAACCACGCATGCGAGGACTGGTGGATGAACAAGGGGGCGTGAAGGTCTGTGATGTAAGTTAAGCCCTGATAAGTCAGCGTCGGACGCGTGAATGCCTGCCATGCGCTGGCCGGGATCGGGTTCACTGTCGCGCCGATCGCCAGCAGATATAGCATCATCAGCTCACAGTAAGCGTTCCAGCGGGCAGTTATGAATCCCTTCTCCGGCGTCCAGCCCATGGAGAGCGCACTACCGCCGTTGAGCATCCACCGCCAGTTGACTCGCTGATAGAGTTGCGTTGCCAGCTCCATGATCTGCGGATCCTGAAAATGTTGCCGGCAGGTGAGAACGCCGCACATCAGGATTGCGGTATCAATCGAAGACACTTCGGACTTGTACGCCCTTTGCCCGGAATTCATATCCACGAAGTGGTAGAAGAAACCGTTGTGGCTCTCCACATTGTTGAGCAGGAAGTTTAATGTGGCCTGGACACGCGCGGCTATGTCTGCGCTAGCCATGTAGCCACGCTGGTCCGCAATGCAAAGAGCACCGAGACCGAAGCCGGTGGCCGCAATACTGGAGACCGTACGAGTGTCGTTTCCGGCGGCCAAGGCGCGATCCTTGACTTGTCCCGTAGTCGAACCGGCCTGCTCGCAGAAAAAGAGAAAAATGGCACGCTGGATTTCATCCAGAAACTCGTCGTCTGAGACCGGAATCGACACAGGAAGCGGCACTGGAGTGCTGGTATTAGACCCGCCACAGGACATGCCGATCATCGACATGTTGAGCAGGGGATAGGCCAGAACCGTCTTACTCAAGCGCGCAAGCAACTCCCGGCGATTTAAAGGTGTGGTTGGGGTACGGCAAGTCATGAACAAGATTCCTGCAGAGCCAGGATGTCGCGATTATAGCTTCACAGCGCGGTTACAACGCGGTCACTTCACCTCAATGACGGCCAAACCATCGGGAGCGAGATAAAGAGTCAATTCGCCGTTGGTCAGCTCGCGGGTTTCAGCCGCAGGCAATTGCGCGGCTTGCTGCAACGCCTTGAGCTGTTCCCGGGTCGGATAGCGCGGCTGCCCCATCTTTTCATACGCTGGATGCACGTCGCCGTGGTCGCGGTCGACGCGCGATATATTCGCTTGGCGTTTTCCGGAGAGATGTTCGAAGCGCAGATGAATTGTCTTTGCCGAACCGGTCTGATCCGGAGGGATGAGGTTCCAGACCGCGACCACCAGCGAACCGCCCTTCCGGCGCGTCACCAGCACGGAGCTGGAATCTAGCGCGATCCGTTCGTCGCCCAGTTGGTGCAGCAACTTGAAAGCGTTGTAAGACGGTTTGGGAATAGCGCCGGCCGCGATCAGCCCAAACCCGCCGTAGAACGGCTGCTTCACTACGCCCTGTTCTTCGAAGACATCGGAAAACGTCCAGTAAGACATCATATCGGTCAAACCATCGCATTGCCGGATGGTGTCGGCCATCCATGGCCCCATGTAGATCGAGTCGGTGACGGCGGGTTCGTTGAAATAGCTGGCGTTGTACTCTGTCCAGATCAAGGGCAGGTTGGGCATAGTGGAGGAGCTGATCTGATCGTGCACTTTCTTCACCGCCCGGCACACCATCTGGTCGCGCGCGATTTTCTCGTCCATGCCAAAGACATCTTTTGAGGTGTCGTTGCCGTAAACGTGGGAGGAGACGAAATCCACGGGAACTTTATTTTCGGCGCAGTGTCGAATGAAGGCATCCGCCCATGCCGCCTGCGCAGTCGAGGGCCCTCCTACGCGTAGGCGCGGGCTTACCTGCTTAAGAGCATGCGCAGTGTGATCGTAAAGCTGCCAGTAGGTGGCCTGTTTCGGATCGCCCGCCCAGAAATCAATATTCGGCTCGTTCCAAACTTCAAAATACCACTGCGAAACCTCGTCGATGCCGTACCGATCCACTAAATGCTTTGCGAACTGGGTGATGAGATCGTTCCATTTGTCCCAGTCTTTGGGCGGGGAGACATTCTGCTTGTACCAAAAGGCATGCAGTGCGTCTTTATCGGACGCCAGCTTTTTCGGCATGAAGCTCAGCTCGACAAACGGACGCACACCGTTGGCCAGCAAGCCATCATAGATCTGATCGACGTAAGAGAAGTTGTACACGGGATGCCCTTCGGCATCCTCGTCATAAATTCCAACTTCATCGTGGAAGATGGCATGGAAGCGCACGTACTCAAAGCCGGTAATCTGCTTTACATCGCGGAGATCGTTGCGATAACTCTCGCGCAAAGTCAGGATGGCGCGTCCGGAGCCGAACATCTTCTCCCAGAAATGAGGGAAAGGATGAGCGGCGGCAGCGGCATCGATAACCACCGCACGGGAATCTGGCGCGCTAGTCGCTGACTGAGCCGAAGCCCGAGGCCCCATCAACGCTAAAGATAGAACGAAAAAACAGCCTAATCGCTTCTTGATTCCCATTGGAACGGTCCTTGAGGTTAGGGAGGGCTGGACGGCGGATGCCACATCCACCGTCCAGAAATGCCAAATATGACCCTTAGAAGACGAAGCGACCCTGGAGTTCCAACACGCGGCCCTCCAACCCCGCTGTCGCGGTACCGAATTGCGGATTGTAATTCGGCGTACTTCCACAACAGGAGGTGATGGTTGTCGATGTACTGCCAAAGCTAAACGGCGCTAGATTGAGCTTGTTAAAAGCGTTATACGCCGTCATGCGCAATTGGATGTTGGCGCCTTCCCCGATAAACTTCATTGCGGGCAACCTGAAATTCTTCAAGATGCTGAGGTCAATGTCCTGATACCGCGGGCCGCGGAAAGTGTTACGTCCGATTCCCGGGGGGTCCGGAGTGGTGCCTGTGGTCTGCACGGTGAAGTAAGGGTTGGCAGCAGGAAGGCTCGCGAGAGCTGGAAAATTCGAGGACGTGGGAGGAAGGAATGCCGATGTTTCGTGGTCATTTCCAGCGCCGCCGTTGTAAGCAGTCGGCCTGAGAGGGCAAAGACCGGAGGCGCCGATCACGGGGCAAAGATTGCTGGCTACAGGCGTCCAAGGGAACCCAGAGTGGAACTGGTAAATTCCGTTCAGCTCCCAGCCTCCAAGAAGTCTGCCCATTAAATCGTTGCGGCCTCGATAAATCGGCAGGTCCCAAACCGCATACGCCCGGAAATTGTGGGTGGCATCGTAGTCCGAAGGGCCACGCTCGGTGCGGTCGTCAACTGGGTAGGTCTGGTTGGTAACGAAACCGGGGCCTTCCGCCGAAACCTGGTCGAGAGACTTGCTGTAGGTGTATAGGACGTTCGCCGAGACTCCATGGTGGAAGCGATGTTCAAGCTGCGCGGTGAGCGCGTTGAAACTAGTATTTGTATCCGGAGTGAAATTGAATATCTGTCCGACACTGGGATTTAAGACTGGGTAAAAGTAGGCCAGATTCACGATACGCGTGAAATGGTGGCCAGCGCTACCCTGGTATCCTGCGGTCATTACCCAATCCTTCGGCAGACTGTACTGCATCTGCATGGAGTAAAGGTAGACATAGGGCGTCGGCATATTTGCAGAGGTGGCATAAATGTTGGGCGGGGAGTATACCCCGCCCGGGACAACTATAGGCAGACCATTCGGTCCGAGCCCGGTTGCCAAAACGGGATTGCCCGGATAGCTCAAAGGGTTGTTGCTGGTGGCTGTATTGAAAAGAATCTGGCCGCCCACGAAGGGGCTACCGGACGTGCCACAACAGATTCCATAGTTCGCCACGAACGGTGGATTGTTGCGGGTGTTGTCAAAGGTGTTGTTGTCGAAGCGATCGAAAGCGATACCGAAGCCACCGCGAAAAACGAGGTTGTTGTTGTACTTTGTCGGGCTCCATGCAAAACCCAGGCGTGGACCGAAGTTACGGTGATTAGATGGCCACTGCTGGCTAGGATTGGTTTCTACTGCGTTCGTCAATGCGTCGGGACCATTGTCCAGCCCGTATTTGCCGCTGCCCCCGGGAACGAAGTTCGTGAGATGTCCGTCTGCCTCGGTTGGTGGAGCGTAATACTCCCAGCGCAAACCAAGGTTCACGGTCAAGTTGGGGCGAAGTTTCCAGTCATTTTGGGCGAATGCACTGTAAATAGACGACCTGAAGTAGCGGGGCTTCTGGAGGGGCGCGTCACCCGTGATTGGATTCACTTCAATCTGCTCGAAAATGGGTGTTCCGTTGGCGAAATTCCACGGACCTTGGAAGACCTGATCAGGCCGAGCGCCACCGATCAGTTCGTCGTTGTCTTGCTCATGGCTATACTCGAAGCCAAACTTCCAAGCCTGGTTACCCATCACCTTAGAGAGCACATCGCGAAAGGCGAATGTATTTTGTGCTGCGATTTCCGGAGTATTGTCACCCTGCTGTGCTCCATACCGCACACGCTCGCCATTCGGGAAACCTTGAATTTCAATGCGCGGAATGGCCCAGTTGACTTGTGGGTTCGCGGTGATACCGTTAAAACCGTAGCGAGTGAAATTGAAGCGGGCTTCGTTGAGCGTGGTAGAGTTAATCGTTCGTACCCAGGAAAGGAAGCCGCTTGGGCTGAAGTTCTTAGTGCCATAGTCCGCGTTGGGTCGTCCCTGTGCCGATTCGTCGGCCGCGAGGGTGGTCAGATAGGTTAGGTACATGTTGGCGGAAAATAAATTCTTGCCAGCGTTGTAATCCACCCGAGCGTTGTACTGATTGCCCTCGGTGGTGGCCGGCAGATAAACGGTCGCGTTCTCAATGTCTGGGATGCCGTCGAGACCTCCTCCAACGCCGTTCGAAAACTGGCTCGTAGGATCGTATGTATTGTATGGACCGATGGGAGAGCCGACATCCATCCCTGTACCGACCACGTTGCAGGTGCCAGCGGCAAAGCTAGTGCAATTCGGAGCCAGCAATTGGCTGATGCGCGGCGCGAGGCCGCTTTGCCCAAGAATCGTCGCCACTGGCGTGCCCGGCCGAAGCGAAAGCAAGGCGGCATCGTATTGGGGCGTTTCCACGTACTGGGGTTGGGAGATGGTGGTGTTATTAGCCCGGGCGCCCTCGTAGTTGAAGAAAAAGAAGAGCTTGTTCTTGATGATCGGGCCGCCGAGAGTCCCGGCGAATTGGCGTAGATTGTCCTCGTCGCGCTGCGGCGATTGGAAGTCTCCGTTGCCGTAGCCACCGAACTTGTTGTAAGCGTTGAAATTCGGGTCGTGGTACAGGAACAACCCTCCGCCGTGGAGTGCGTTGCTTCCACTCTTGGTGACGGTTTTGATGTGGGCGCCCGAGCTGCGTCCGTCCGATGCATCATAGTCGTTGGCGAGGACCGTGAGTTCCTGCACCGTTTCAATGCTAGGAGTAACGACCGCCGCGCCACCCCATTCCAGACTATTCACGCTAACGCCATCCACCAGATAATCGTTCGAG
The DNA here is from genome assembly GCA_963755765.1 of uncultured Acidobacteriaceae bacterium. GTDB lineage: Bacteria > Acidobacteriota > Terriglobia > Terriglobales > Acidobacteriaceae > Acidiflorens. The sequence continues at coordinate 252,339 of CAVWKZ010000010.1, read as the reverse complement.
GTGACGCGTTGTCCCATGGCGCTGATGGGTTGCTGGTTCTCGACCTGGAAGATCGCGGTGTTGGAGCCGCCAGGACCGGCAGAGCCACTGACGGCGCCGGAGCCGTTGGGAAATCCGGCAGAGCGACCGTCGCCAAATCGTGCACCATCCCCGAAAACCCCCGGAGCGAGGCGAATCAGTTCATAGGGATCGCGGTCGATTTCCGGCAGACTCTCGACCTCCTGAGCCGTCAGCGTTCCCTGAATAGTGGCGTCTTCGGTTTGCAGCAATTCCTGCGTGCCGGTCACGGTAACGGTTTCACTGGCGGATCCAGTTTCCAATATGACATTCACTGGGGTCGGTTGTTCGGCGTTGACCACCACATCGGCTTGGGAACTCTTTTTGAAGTTGCCCGCTTGCACGTCCACCCGGTACTTGCCGGGAGGGAGTGCGCTGATCCGGTAGAAGCCGGACGCGTCGCTGACGGCGCCGTGGCTGACGCCAGTTGACTGGTCAGTGACGCTAACGTTGGCACCGGAAACGACGGCACCGCTCTTGTCGGTCACTGTGCCCTGTATGCTCGCCTCGAACTGGACCAAAGCGGCTGAGCACATAAAGAAGATAGCGGCGGAAATCAGCAGAGTGCGGACAAGAGTCGACGGGGACATAACTTGCCTCCAAGGCACGGAAGTCGCGAATTTTCGAATGCGACGCAAGCGAAGCCTCAAACCGGTTCTCGCCAACCACTGGCTGCGAGCACCGAAAGTGCTACTAAATCGAAACTAAATCGCTTTAGTCGTCCACAGCGGTATAGCATGGTGCCGAGTGGCAAGTCAAGTTTCAGGCGAATGCAATCTGTCCCTAACCTAAATGGTTGCCTCGCGCCCGCCCTTGTGGGAGACTGCACAGCACCGTGACCGAGCCAAAATGAGCCCGCCAGAATGACCAAGCCGAAGGGAAACAAGACGAAAGCGACCAAGCCGAAAAAGACCGGGACACCGGGCGCTCGGCACCCGGGGCAGAAAGTCAGCTTGAAGTTTCTCGCCGATCATCTTGGACTTTCTCCGGCCACACTGTCTTTGGTGATGAATCGGTCGGCGGTTGCCGACTCCATTCCAAAAACGACGCAAGACCAGATTTTTGCGGCGGCGGAGAAGTTTAATTATCGTCCCAATTTCATGGCGCGCTCCCTGCGCACCCAGCGCAGTTTCACCATCGGCGTCATCGTCCCGGAAGTCAGCGAGGGCTACGCGACTCTCGTGATGAGCGGCATCGAAGAACATCTGCTGCGGGAAGGCTATTTTTATTTCGTGGCTAGCCATCATCACCGGCCCGATCTGATCGATGAATACCCCAAGCTGCTGCTGGCGCGATCGGTTGAGGGATTGATCGCCGTCGATACTCCGTGGCACCACGATCTGGCAATTCCGGTAGTTACGGTGTCGGGACATAACGCAGTGAACAAGGTGACCAACATCGTGCTCGACCACCCCCATGCGGCCGGTCTGGCCTTGGAACACCTGTTCAAGCTCGGACATCGGCGGATCGCCTTCATCAAAGGTCAGGAGTTCAGTTCGGATACAGAAGCACGCTGGGCTGGGATTGTTCAGGCCGCGACCCGCCTTGGCCTCACGATTGATGCGAAACTCACAACCCAGTTACAGGGAGATATACCTTCTCCTGATCTGGGTTATCAAGTCACTCGCCGCTTGCTGGCAAAGCACGAGCCCTTTTCGGCGATGTTTGCGTTCAATGACATTTCCGCGATTGGAGCGATCCGCGCCCTGCGGGAAAAGGGACTGCGGGTGCCGGAAGATGTCTCCGTAGTCGGATTCGACGATATCCACAGCGCTGCGTTTCAAAACCCCGGCCTCACCACCGTGCGCCAACCTCTGCGCAAGATGGGAAAGATCGCCGCTGAGACGGTTTTGCGGCGCATTGCTCGTGACGATGCGGAACATCCCAAGCAGATCACGGTCGAACCCGAGCTCGTGGTTCGCGAATCCACCTGTAAGGTTGGGACGGCGAACATGGCAGGATGCTTCACCCAACGGTAGTCCCATCGGCTAACATCTTTCTTAAGCTGCGCCTCTCCGGCCCGTTACCAAGTTGATCACCAGAACGATCAGGGCAACCACGATCAAGATGTGGATATAACCACCCAGCGTGTAAGAGCTGACCAATCCCAGGAACCACAAAATCAGCAGCATGATAAATATTGTCCAGAGCATTCGAAAGCCTCCTCCGTTCAGCAACCACAAAATCCCTACACATGGTCCGGTGCGTACCCACAATCGGGAGAAGCGTACCGCACGAGATGCCCCTGACGCTTACGGTAGATGCTGTACATGCGCGTCATATTGTTGGTAGTCACGCTTCACTCCACAATCCTCGGCGTCTAAATCAAAACAAACAGGAGGGGACATGCACAGGAACGAAACAATGAAAAGAGACGAACTGATGAAAGCTGACCTGCTGAGCGAAATCGTACTGCTGAGTGGTGGTGTTGCGGTCGTAGTGGCCTTCCTGATCGTCGTGGTCGCTGCCCTTACCAGTGCGGCGGCGGCGATGCAATAGACCCATCAATTCTTGTCTTGGCCGTGACCGTGCAAGGTCGCAGCCTACAGGCATCCTGTAGTCGAAGTACGGCCTCGACTGGATTTCCCAGCGCATCACGAGCGCTTATGTTGAGAGAGACGAAAAGCTACTCAACGCGACACCAACCAGCTTCTTGCTTAAAGGAGAATTCAAATGTCGGGGAAAAACACAGCGGTTTTCGGGATTTATCCGAGCTATGCGAACGTCGAAAGCGGCGTCGATGGCTTAAAGGCGGCAGGCTTCAGCAATAGAGATATTTCTGCGCTCTTTCCTGCCGGCGCGGGCTCAAGAGACTTTGCTCACGAAAAAGGCACCAAAGCCCCCGAAGGCGCTTCGGCCGGGGCTGGCACGGGCGTGGTTCTGGGCGGCGTGATGGGATGGCTATTGGGTGTCGGCGCTCTCGCGATTCCCGGACTTGGCCCATTCATCGCGGCCGGCCCGATTATGGCTGCTCTTGCCGGAGCAGGAGCGGCGGGCGTTGTCGGTGGCATCGCCGGGGCCTTGGTGGGAATGGGGATTCCCGAGTACGAGGCCAAGCGCTTTGAAGGCCGAGTGAAAGACGGTGGCATTTTGCTTTCGGTGCACTCCAATAGCTCCGATGAGACGAAACGGGCCAAGCTGATCCTGGAGGCAACCGGAGCCCAGGATATTTCGTCGACTGGCGAAGCGAAGTCCGATCACGAGAAGGTTGATCTCCCCCGAGCAGTCTAATTCCGCGAGTGGTCGCCGCCGGCGGCGAGGGCCGCCGGCATCGCGGATCCTGGTCGAGTGTTCCCATATGAATATGGGTGGAACTCAATAATAAAACAGATAAGGAGAAGACAAAATGAACTCAGACCAACTGAAGGGCAAATGGAAACAGGTGAAAGGGTCGGTAAAAGAACGCTGGGGCAAATTGACCGACGACGACCTCGATGTTATCGACGGACAGTCCGAGCAGTTGATCGGAACCATACAAGAAAGATATGGAATTGCCCGCGAAGCAGCTCAGAAACAAGTCGACGAGTGGAATGCTCAGAACCAGCGCGAATCCAAACTTGAGGAAAAGCGCTATGAAGAGAAGCGCAAGGCCAGCTGAAACTGCTCGTGGGTGTGTTTCTCACGGGGAAGCCGCTCACCGGCTTCCCCTTTTTCATGTTGGCTCGCGCTATGCTGCGGAACCTGGCGTTGAAGTCGTTGCGGCCGAGGCGACTTGGACCTGGATAATATCGTTCTTGACGGCATACACAACCAGATCGCGAATCGAGTGAATGTCAAGTTTGCGCATGATGTTGCTGCGATGAGTCTCCGCAGTTTTGGTGCTCAGGTTCAGAAGAGACGCGACTTCCTTCGAGCTTTTCCCCTCCGCCAGAAGTTGAATCACTTCACGCTCACGCGGCGTCAACGTCGGGAGCCTCGGCGCTTCTCCATTGGAAGGTTTGTAGCCCTTATCGAGAAAGCCCGCCAGCACCATGTCATTCACCCGAGGAGTGAAAAACATGCGGTTCCGCTGCAGCGCTTCCACTGCCGACACCAAGTCTCGCGCCGCATCCGACTTCAAAACAAAGCCCCGCGCACCGGCGTCGAGCGCTTCCCGGATTACTTGATCCGAATCGGTAATCGTAAGGACAATGACTTTCTGCTGCGGGTTTTGTTGCAGTAGTTGGCGGGTTGCAGCCAAGCCGTTGAGGTTCGGCATGCCGACATCCAGAATCACGACGTCTGGCTTCAGCAGCTTCGCCTTTTCGACCGCTTCGCGACCGTCTTTGGCATCTCCGCAGATCTCCCAACCCTCATGCGACTGCAGAAGAGCGGCCAGTCCGCGGCGTACAACTTCGTGGTCATCAGCTATCAGGATCCGCAGCTTCATTGGTCACCTCGTGTTGGATCATCGACATGAACCGCCGGCTCGAGGGGTACGGCGACCCGCACCAGCGTACCGTTGCTGTTCGACTCAAGCGTCAGCTTTCCGCCCAGTTCCCGCACTCGCTCGCGGATACCTGCGATTCCTACCCCTGTGCCGGCGCCCGTCGCGCGAAAATGACGCAGCACTTCTTCGGGTATTCCGCGTCCGTTATCCTTGATTTCCAGGATCACTTCTTCGGCGTCTTGCCGAACCACGACCTCGGCCTCCGATGCGCCAGAGTGCCGATGCACATTGGTCAAGGCTTCCTGGAGCACGCGAAACAATGCGAGTTCGACCGCGTCCGGCAAGCGGTCCAGATCCGCCCGAGCATCCAGGGTCACGCTCAGTCCACTGCGCTGTCCAAAGCCCTCGACATACCAGCGGGCGGCGGAAGCAAAGCCGGCCGCGTCCATCGTAGGCGGATGAAGAAGATAAGAGAGCGTGCGGACTTCAGACATGCACTGTTCCATCAGCTTGTCCGCTTCGGACCACAATTCCTCGCGCTCGGGCGCTTGCCGGAGCATGTGCGCATTGAGCTTCAAGCCAACCAAATATTGCCCCAGGCTGTCATGCAACTCGCGCGCAATCCGGCGACGCTCCGAGTCCTGCAAACTCAGCAATCGGGACGAAAGCTGTCTCAGCGCGGCCGTGCGCTGCTCCACCTGGAATTCAAGATCGGCAGTGGTCCGTCGCAAAACTTCCTCAACTTGTTTGCGCTGCGCAACCTCGGTCTCCAGCGCCTGCGCCTTTTGTTGCAGACGGGTGATGCTGCGAAAGCGTTCTTCGTCGCTGGGCAGAGCCGTGTAGCTCTCGACCGGAATTACCTGGGAATGTTCCCCGCAGATCTTGAGAAACGAGTCCCCGTGGTCTTCGCGGTTAAAGGCGCTCATCGGGTACGCACAGCGGAGGGACAACGAGTAGGTTCGTGCCAGATCATTCCACAGTTGTTCGAGCCGGACTGCGGCCTCCGCATTTCCCTGCGCCCACAGCAGGGCGACCATTTCCCCAAATGCCGCAATGCGGCAAGTCTTTCCGCCGACCGCCGCAGTCTGTCCCAACACGCTGCCGATTACACTTGTAAAAAGACCGGCGTCGGGCCATCCGTCTCGCATGAACCTTGCCAGGGTCTCCGCCGCATCTAGCGTGATAAAACGGCCCTGTTCAACTGCCGTCGCCGTGTCAAAACCGCGCGACTGCAAGCGCTGGCCAAGACCGTCCCGATGCGCTTTGGTGGCAATAACAACGGCAGAGTCACCACCCACCAGCGCGGTTCCGATGAAGCGGCTCAATTCGTCAAGCAGCGACGAATCTTCGCCATAGAATTGTACGGAATGTCCCCAATGCGCCACCGAGGGAAGCGAGATATCATGGCCTGGAACCACGGCGATACTCATTCCAATTGCCTCCGAGAACGGGCGCACCTTCCAGCGGTCGAGCAGGCCGCACCCCACATCCCGCGCTAGTCTAGTTCTTCACCTGACGGTTGCGACATACAGGTAATCCTGTAGTCTCCCAACTAGCGAAGGCGAAACATGCCTGTCCTGTCCTATTTTGGCGCCTTCCAAATGTAAAAGTTTTCCTCGTCCGATAAGGTTTCGATGCCCAGCCCTTTCGAAGTTGAGGCGCGATGGACGGCAGATCGCAGGTTGGCCAAGGTTGTACCGTCCACGTCAGTCAGCGGAATCTTGATTGCCGACCCCTCGGGCAAGGATTCCAGATCCTGAAAAATCCCCCCCAGCAAATCGTGGTGCTTTCCGCGGCGGGTCCTCCGAATGTCGGCCAGAATGACTCGGTCATATTTCGGAGGAGACTTCCGGGATTTGCCTATAGTTTCTTTAGCCATACGCACCTCATTCGCACAAATTCTCTTGCAACGTTACGAATTCTATATATTATCCCTATTGCATATTGTCAAGCACTTGTTAGTGTTGCTAGTACGATTCTTTTATTGTACGTTTAATTTACCCCGAGTTGCACCAGGATTTTGTTCTCCTTCAGTTTCCTTAATTCTTGCGCATGAAGTATTGCCACCCTTTTTTAGTGCGATCTGTACTCTGGAATCTTTGGGGAAGTTTCACTCAGAAAATTTAGGGGACGCCATGACCACGAACTCTACCTGGCAAGAACTCTATCGCGCCGCTCTGCTTGAGCTTCGTCCCGACGAATTGCGACCGCGAATCGACGCCGCCGAAAGAGCCATCCAGCAGCGAATCTCGGACCTGAGACAGAACGATTGCAATTCCGCAGAAGAGTTGCGTGCCCTCGACGACGCATTGCGGGGATTGCGCGTCCTTGTCAGCACGGAATGCAAACCTCCGCAGTCCACACCTTCTGTTTTGGATCAAGACGAGGTGAGGTCGTGAAGCGGCGCGTCTCGTTGGGATCCAGCTCTCACCGTGGTCGCGCTTCGCGAGGAAGCAATTCAAAGTCCGGAAACTGCCGCAACCCCCTCACCCCGTCGCGGATTAGAATGGAGGTCTCGGCGGCGAGATTGGAAAAGCAGTGGCACGAACTGCTTCTGCATGCGACCATTGTGAGGGATCCGGAGAAGATCTTGTGGCTCACCGCCGAGCTCGATCGGTGCAATCGCCGCGCTGAAGCCGTGGGCGAGCGCACCGGCACTTCCACACGTGTTTAGTCCGAAACTAATGTCTCCTCGGAAGAAAGCTCAAGCGGCATTCGCATCAGCTTTATTGCTGCTGTTCCTGAGCGGGTTGGCGACCTACTTTGCAATCACGCGTCTGCTGGAAAGTGAAAAATGGGTCGTTCACACCCATGAAGTCCGGGCTGCGATTGGAGACATCGATTCGGCCCTGTCGCGTGCGGGACGTGCGCGAAGTGGCTACGTGCTCGAGGGGAACGACGATTTCCTGAATCAGTTCGAAGCCGCCGTCTTGGAAATTCCTCCTATCCTTCGACACCTACAAGAGCTGACCGGAGACAATCCACAACAGCAGGATCTTTGTACGCGTCTTGAAGATGTGACCAACCGCCGAGTCGCCATTTTTCGGGAGTCGATCCGACTGCACAAGGAGACCTCTCCGGATGTCCAGGCACAAGCGGATTTGTCGCGCCAGGCCGTGCCAATTTCCTCCCAGATCACATCGATCATGCAGCAGATGCGCGAAGAAGAACAACGTCTTCTGGATGCACGGGAAAAAACCTCAGATCGTCTGTTTATTGTAACGGTCGTTATTCTGGCAGTCGCGTTTGTCCTCGCGCTCGAGCTCTTCACCATAAACTACCGTTTGCTGTCCGCGGAACTCGCGGCGCGCGAGCAAGCGGAACAGAGCGTCCGCGATAGCGAGGAATCGCTCCGTCGCCTCACGGGCCGGTTGCTGCAGGTGCAGGATGCGGAGCGTCGGAAATTTTCCCGCGAACTCCATGACAGTCTGGGGCAGTACCTGGCCGGCGCGAAGATGAATCTGGAGATATTCGCCGCCCAGCGCCGCGACGGTTCTCTTCGCGAAGCGATTCAACTGCTGGATCGAGCCATGGCCGAAACCCGAACGATTTCGCATTTGCTGCACCCGCCCCTGCTGGACGAAGCCGGGCTTTCTTCGGCGGCGAAATGGTATTTGGAGGGATTCGCCCAGCGCAGCGGAATTGAAGTCAAAGTGGACCTTCCCGAGGACGTGGGCAGGCTGCCCAAACCGGTCGCACTTGCGCTCTTCCGGGTTCTACAGGAGAGCTTGACAAATATCCATCGCCACTCCGGCAGCGCCAGGGCGGAGATTACACTTGAGCTCTTGCCGGACCGCGTGCTTCTTAACATAAGAGACTACGGAAAAGGAATTGCGCCGGATTTGCTGACGGCTATTCGGAAAACAGGGATGAATTCCGGCGTCGGCCTGGCGGGGATGCGGGAGCGCATGCGCGATCTCGGCGGACGGCTTAGTGTTCAGTCCTGCGCACCGGGTGTCCAGATCTCTGCCAACATACCGCTCTCGGAAAGCATGGAGAAAACGGTCGCTTCGGCGGCCGACTAATTTTCACAGCGGAAAATAGGTCTCTTCCCGCAACAGTGCTCCTACCGCATCGACCACACAGTGGAGATCCGTTTTTGCACAAGCCCCGCGAACCCCAGCTCGCTGCGCCTCTTCAGACAATTGTTTGGTGAGGTAGAGCGTAACCATCAGGATCGGTGTTTCGGGAGAGAGTTGTGAGATGGCGCGAGCGGCGTCGAGGCCATTCATGTAGGGCATCTGAAAATCCAGTACGATCACGTCCGGCTTAATTTTCTGGAACTTGTACACCGCCTCTTGCCCATCGCGGGCTTCATCACAGACTCGCCAACCGCGATGTTGTTCGAGCACGCCGCGAAGATAGCGACGGACGGAGGGGTTGTCATCGACCACCAAAATACGAGTCGCTCTACTCTTCTCTTCTTCAACCGAATTCCTCTCTTCAACCGAACTGCGCGGACACCCCATGAGAGAAAAGTACGCGGAGAACTCAGGGCCACGCAATACATCGAATGCCTGACTTTCGATGACGGGGCTGGTTATGATGTTACGGCTGTCGGCAACGAGCGCGCGTCCCGAGGCGACAGCAATTTGGTCCCTTTTGTTCCAGAGGTGAATAGCCAAATTACACACCGTTTCTCCACGTGATCCCCGGCAATCAACAACTTAGCGTTGTGGCACGGTACGTGCTTTCTGGAAATGGTCATCCATCCCTAATTTGGAGAGAAGCGAATGGTTGAGAGCAAGGGAAAAGACTGGCGTGAACTCTGCGCCGAGGCTGCCAAGGAACCCGACTCCGAAAGAGTGGTCTCTCTCGTCAATCAGATTCTTCAGGCATTTGATGATTGCGATCAAAGAGGCAATGCACCCGTGGCGTCTCACCACGGGCCACGCCATTTCTCTAGCGAACGCAACCGAGACCTCTCCCCGCGGCGCTAGACACGGCCCATTAATACCAGCACCAGCACGATGATAAGCACCAAACCCAGACCTCCACTCGGGTAGTATCCCCAGCCCGAGCTGTACGGCCACGCGGGCAATGCACCAATGAGCATCAGTACCAGGACGATCAGCAGAATGGTGTACATGTTATTCGCTCCGTCTTCAGCAGAAGTCACCGGAAATTCATGGCCGGTGCTAATTGAATTTCATCTTGATGGTACAGAGTGATGTGAGAGTTCAACATCGGTTCCAACCTGTAGCTCAAGAGATTTGGCTATGTACCGCCTGGAGTAGTTTTGAAATATCCGAGCAAAGAGTAGAGAGAAAAAAGTAACGGCCAAGCCATCGGGGCCTAGCCGTCAATTGTCGTGAACTTGGGAAGCAATTAATTAGGGTTTGTGTTTGCAGCCTGGTCTTTTGCCTGCATAGAGTATCTCCTCACAGCCGCGAGGAAAGGCTCGCTGCCAGCGGGCGGTGCAACCCGACCGCGGAGAATATCCTGAAACGGAACCATCCGCCCAAACAGAATCTGGGTCTCATCTTTATCCTGTGATATTGCTGCGCCGGATAAATCGATGCCGGCGAAGAGACCCCGAGTGCGTGAATAGGTCAAGACTTCCGCTCTCATCTTTATGTCGGTATCAGCGGTGGCATCACGCCCAACCGGGCCAGCCGCGGCTGAGATGTCCGCTCCGAGTTTGAAGTGGCTGGAGAGCAAGTGCTCCATCCCGGCGTCAGTCATAACCACCAACACCAGATCCGTGGCCTGGGCTCCGAGCTGCAATCCCCAGCTCCCGCCGGTGATGGTAAGTGGAGCAGGAGCGCTCCATCCGTGTTCGGTCCTGCATGTCGCTACTCCCTTGCCATGGTTCCCGCCAAGGACAAACGCGACCTTGACCATGGACGGTATGACGGCGATGCACTTTGCCTCATGCATAATGCCGTCGGGAATAGCTTTGTCTGGAGTTGCCATGATTTCATTCAGCACATGCGCGGACGTATCGATGCGTTTGCCGATATCGGTTTGGGCCCAGGTCAGGCTGGTGAAGATCAGAGCCATGATGGTCAGCGCCAGGGAGTATTTGGTTGCGGAGGTGATTCGTAAGTTCATTTCAAACCTCTTCTGTGCCCGATCTGAGCACTGATCTGAGCACCATGATTATTTTCTTCAATCCCACGATAGTTTCAGCCCATCCTTCGATCCATCCCCTCAAGACCCTAGATTGGCCGGAGCCACGCCGTAGACCTTCTACGTGGCTCTCCACCTTGGACGTGCGCAGGACGCGAACCACAGGCATTCAATGTTGCGGATGTTTGTTGACCCTACAGGGAATTCTCAAAAAAAGTACGCAGTCGCTACGATTTTCGGTCAACGGTGAAGTGGCTATGCTTCGACTGTGAAATGTATTCCTCAAATGTGCCCACCTATCGAGCAGGAGTCGGTCCCGAGACTGACTCTTGCTCCCCGCCTTCCGTCGTCTTATCTCGATAGGCGCGATCAGGCGACGAATCGGGGGGCGAATGTATTGGAAGGCAGCAATATCGAATTTTCAATTTGAAAGGCTGGCATAATCATGACGAAGACAGCGACAGTTAACGAAAACTCTGGATCCGCGAATCATCTGAAAAACATCTTTGATCAGTCGCTCGCCATACTTCGCGATGGCGCTGGTGCCGCACGAGCACGTCGCCGTTCGCTGCCCCTGCACATTGACGCGGTCAATCTCCAGAAGCGCGCTTTAGGTGACGCGGCCACGGCATTGGCGGCACTGTGGAAGATCTCGGCACCCAGATCCGCGAAGCTGCCCAGTAGCGCGATGCAGTACAGCAGGTAGATTCTTGACCAAGGTAGACTCTTGATCCCCATAAATAATGATGCCACCGTCTCGTCAAGGCTACTAACGCTCATTGCGAGCGTTGTGGCGATTGTTGGTCTGTACTACGGCCGCCAGGTCCTGATTCCGCTCGCGCTTGCCGTGGTTCTGACGTTCTTGCTGGCGCCCGCTGTGGGATGGCTTGAGAAATGTCACTTCAACAGGGTGCCCGCAGTGTTGGTGGTGCTGGTTCTCGCATTCACAGTGGTAGGTTCAATGGGATGGATAGTCACCGGTCAACTGAGGGACATCGTCGATCAGTTTCCCAGCTACAAATCGAACATCCACGACAAAATTCAATCGCTGCAAGTCCCGGATGGCAGTCGCTTGAAGAATGCAACCAACACTGTCACCGAGCTTAGCAATGAGCTGTCCGCAGCTTCAGAGTCGGCTGCAGACAAAAAGGCCGGCAAAGCTTCTTCGAGAAGCGGTCCGATCCCGGTGCAGGTGACCCAACCTCCTTCCAATGCACCGCAATATCTGCGTGTGATGATTGGGCCACTGACAGGCGTTCTTGAGACGTCAGCAATAGTCATCGTCTTCACCTTATTCATGATGATCAAGCGCGAGGATCTGAGGAACCGCGTAATCCGGCTTGCCGGCCAGGATCAGTTGAACATCGTCACCCAGGCGTTCGACGACGGTTCACGGCGTTTGAGCCGCTACCTGCTGTTGCAATTCTTGGTGAATATCGGGTGCGGCGTGATCTTCGGAAGTGGCGCTTATTGGATCGGCATCCCTCACGCGCTGCTCTGGGGCGTTTTGGCTTGCCTCCTGCGTTTCGTTCCATATGTAGGCGCAGCGATCGCCGCTGCCCTCCCCATGGGCATGGCACTGGCCGTTTTTCCCGGTTGGCACCAGGCGGCCCTTGTCTTCGTTGTCTTTGTAGTCCTTGAACTGCTCATCTCGAACGTAGTCGAGCCCTGGCTGTACGGAGCGCATACCGGCATTTCATCGCTTGCGATCCTCGTCGCCGCAGTGTTCTGGACGATGTTGTGGGGGCCAGTGGGCTTGATCTTGTCCACCCCGCTCACGGTCTGCCTGATCTTGATGGGGCGATACGTGCCGCAATTGGGCTTTCTGGAGGTTCTGCTTGGAGACGAACCCGTCCTGCCCGTGGAAGCCCATTTCTATCAGCGGCTACTCGCACTCGATCAAGATGAGGCGAGGGACATTGCGGAAACATACTTGAAGGAGAAATCAATTGGAAGTTTCTACGATTCGGTTCTCATCCCGGCGCTTACTCTCGCAGAAAGGGATCGCCACTTGAATTTGCTGGAAACGAGGACCGCCGATTTCGTCAATCAAAATACTCGCGACTTGATCGAGGAACTCGGCGAACGCTCATTGAACGGCGATGAGCCAGTCACATTTGATAAGAATAGTAATAATGATCAGGATAACCATGGCGCTCTGAAGCGCGATAACGGATTTAGTCAGAGCGATCCGGACCGCGCCGCTCTGGCGGGTCTTCGGGTTGATTGCATCCCGGCAGCCGACGAAGCTGATGAACTCGTGGCCATGATGGCCGCACAACTACTCCAGCGGTTGGGATGCGATGTTCGTCAGTTGCCGGTGACGCCTCGCGCCAATCTCTGGAATGAACTGGCTGGCGATGCCTCTCGAGTCGTTATCATTTCGGCCCTTGCTCCTTTTGCTGTCGGGCAAGCCCGATTGCTTGGCAAGCGGTTGCGCCAACGTCAGCCAAACTTAAAGATACTCGTGGGGCTGTGGAACTTTGAGGGCGGCCCTGCCAAAGCGCAGGAGCGGGCTGGACCGGGTGTGGCAGATATGTTCGCGACGAGTCTGGAGCAGGCCGTTTCGCTTCTCGCCGGGACTAGTCGCGAGTCGAGCAAACGGGTCCGGTCCGATGATGGCCAGGAGCACGATGTCTTCCAGGAGGAAATCGGCACGAAGAACCGATAGTCCGATCTATATTCCGATCTATAGTTCGACCTATAGCTCGATCGACATTCGAACGGACGATCTAACAAGAACATTTTCGATGTCCCACAAGCCACCCATCCACGGTTTAATGCAACTAAGTCAAGAACGTCGCGTAAGGAGTGATTCATGTCTGAACCGATCGCAGAGAATCTTGCACCGACGCCGACCGACGCGACGGATCGGCGGGATCGAAATCCGTCGTATGAAAGCGGAAAACATCTTCCGACCCAGCAATATCCGTCGGAAGACAATCCGCCAGAAAGCGGACAGCACTTGCCGACAATGCCCGATCCGTCGGACTCCGACCCCTTGCAAAGAGATCCATCGCGAGTCGAGGGTCTCCCAATCGACGGTAGTGACCGCTCGGAGCGAGTCGAAAGACGTCGCGCTTCATAAGTGTGGTCGCACTCGCGGCCGTCCCCGGCGAACCTGCCGGGGACTCTTTTTGGTGTGCCGAGCATGTTCGACAGCTTGAGGGTGAAAGTCCCTTTGACAACCTGATGGAGGTGAAGTCATAGCGAAGCGCAAGGGTGAAATAACACCCGCCGTGAGGCGGGGCCTGAAAGAAGCGTGGAGCAAAGACGCGAGCCGATGAACAAGAACCGGATATGAGGCCTACGGTGGCGGGCGAGCGAGCCAATGATTGCGAAGCCCATATCCATCAAGCGCACTGGTGGTAGATCCGGCGGTTGCGTGTCGAAGGCGGTCGAACTTACCTCGGGAGGTCTGCGGCACGTCACGAAATCGTGACTGAGGGTGAAAGCGATTCATCCCGATCGTGTCGCAGAAGTCAGCAAAGGGCGTAGTAGGTCATGCAGTCGGCGAAGCTATTGAGGCACTCCAAAGCCGAAAGGCGGAGCAAACAAGATAGGCCAAGCCGGGAACGATGATCGAAGGCCCGAACGGTACTCCGCAAGGGGAATAAAGGAAAGGGCAAGTAAGCGGCGCGACTCATGAGCGGACAGCGGCGGAAAAACCGACCCGAACAAGGGGTGCTGGCCTTTCCGGTGGAAAGTAGGAGTGATGCTCCGAAGCCCGCCGCGAAAGGGACCGAAACGCTGGTGGCGAAGCGCAAGTCTGAAAGCCTGGCCGGAACCGAACGACTGATGGAAGAAGTCTGCGAGCTGGAAAACTGCAAGCAGGCATTACAACGAGTCAAGGCGAATAAAGGGAGTCCGGGAGTAGACGGGATGACCGTCGACGAATTACCGGCCTACCTGAAGCAGCATGGGCTGGAAATCGGGGAACAGCTACGAAGCGGAACTTATCAACCGCAGCCGGTAAGACGGGTGGAAATCCCGAAGCCGGATGGCAGTGGAATGCGCAAGCTAGGCATTCCTTGCGTGCTGGATCGCTTTATTCAGCAGGCGGTGCTGCAGGTTCTGCAGAAGCGCTGGGACCCGACGTTCTCCGAACATAGCCACGGTTTCCGACCGGGGCGCAGTGCGAAGCAAGCGGTGCACAAGGCGCAGCAGTATATCGCCGAAGGGTACCGCTGGGTGGTGGATCTCGACTTGGAGAAATTTTTCGATCGAGTAAACCACGACCGCCTGATGGCGGCGGTGGCCGAGCGCGTGGCCGACAAGCGAATGCTCAAATTGATTCGAGCGTTTCTGGAGGCCGGAGTGATGGAGGATGGGTTGGTGAGTGCGGTGGATGAGGGAACGCCTCAAGGCGGTCCGCTTTCACCACTACTTTCCAACCTGGTGCTGGACGAACTGGACCGGGAGTTAGAGCGGCGCGGTCACTGCTTCGTCCGCTATGCCGACGACTGTAACATCTACGTCAGCAGCGAACGAGCGGGACAACGAGTGATGGAGAGCGTTACTCGCTTCATCACGCACCGTCTCAAGCTCAAGGTCAACCAGGCGAAGAGCGCCGTCGCTCGACCGGGGCAAAGGAAGTTTCTCGGATTCAGCTTCACGGGGGAACGAGAACCGAGGCGGCGCATCGCCCCCAAGGCTATCGCTCGCTTCAAGGAGCGGATTCGGGAGCAGACGCGGAGAACCCGCGGCATCAGCTTGCGGCCGATGGTCAAGGAACTGGCGACCTATCTCCGTGGCTGGCTCGGGTACTTCGGCGACTGTCAAACGCCCTCGGTGCTGGAACGTCTTGAGACGTGGTTACGCCGCCGACTTCGGTCGGTGGTGTGGAAGCAATGGAAGCGTGGACGGACAAGGTTCCGCGAGCTGCGCAAACGGGGCGTCAGTAAGGACCTCGCGGCGAAAACGGCCGGGAGCCCTCACGGTCCGTGGCGGCTCGCGCACTCGCCCGCCCTGACCATCGCTCTGCCGAATGCTTACTTTGCCCAGCTCGGGCTTCCGCCCCTGGTCGTACGGTCCTCGCTTAATCCGCCGAACCGCCGTATGCGGACCCGCATGTACGGTGGTGTGGGAGGGGAGGACGGGTGACCGTTCCCCCTATCCCGATCCGTCATTGCGTTCTTCGAGGTACAGGGTTTCCCGCGGCCAACTACAAACCAAACACGATTGGTTGCTTGACTCCGAGCCAGTAAGGTTGGATAGAGTCTAGCAGCACGTGTTGGCCGCGAGGAGAAGCGCAATGCGATTGGCGTGGGCAAGTGTGGCCGTTCTGATGATCCTCTGGCTGCTAGGCTTTGGCCTGCACGTGGCCGGAAGCCTGATTCATTTATTACTGGTGGTTGCAATCATTGTTTTGATCATTGACCTTTTGAGTGGCCGTCGCAGTGCAGTCTGATTTATTTTTTTTGGAGAAATACTGCAGGGCTGAAAAGCTGTTTTTGTGATCGAGTTCGGAGCTCAATCCACGTAACCCGCGACAGGACAGCAGTAACGGGCAAACGAGGGATGATGAGCAAAGGAAACACCATGCAATCTCGCTTCATTCGCACGTTGTTATTCGCATTCGTTGTGCTGTGCATGTCAGCTGCGGCGTTTGCTGCGGTCGGAGTTGTCATTACGGTCGGCCCTCCGCCGCTGCCTGTCTATGAACAGCCGATTTGTCCCGGGGATGGTTATCTCTGGACACCCGGCTATTGGGCTTGGGGCGACGACTTCGATGACTATTACTGGGTGCCCGGTACCTGGATTATGGCGCCCGAGGTCGGTTTTCTTTGGACGCCCGGCTATTGGGGCTGGGGCGGCAACAGCTTCATTTTCTATGACGGTTATTGGGGGCCGACGATCGGTTTCTACGGCGGCATCAACTACGGTTTCGGCTACTTCGGCACCGGCTTCGAAGGCGGCCGTTGGGATAACGGACACTTTTTCTACAATCGTGCGGTAATGAATGTGAACGTCACCAACATTCACAACGTCTATGAAACCAGGGTCAACGTGACCACCGTGAACCGCGTCAGCTTCAACGGCGGCAACGGAGGAATCAACGCGCGTCCGACAGCGGCAGAAGAGGCTGCGGCGCACGAGAGACACATCGGGCCCGTAGCCGCTCAGACCCAACATATGCAGGAGGCGCGATCCAATCCGCAGCAACGCGCTTCGGCGAACCAGGGAAAGCCTCCGATCGCGGCCACGGGGAGGCCCGGAGAATTCAAAGGCAACGACGTCGTAAAAGCGAGCGAAGCCGGTGGGCGCTATACACCTCCGGCGAATCGTGCCGAAAATCAGCGTCCCGAAGAAAATGCCTCTCGGCCGACCACCCCGAACCATGTTCGCGACCTCCCGCCGGCGGAACACCCGACTGCTCCGAGTTCGGGTAACGCGAAGCAGGACAGGAAGAACCAGCAACAATTGGACAAGCAATACGCGCAGCAGCAGAAGGAACGGCAGAAGATGCAGCAGCAGCAGGAGAAAGAAGACCAGAAGGTAGCGAAACAGAACAACGACGCAAAAAAACAGCAGGTAGAACAGCAGCACCAACAACAGACGCAGCAATTGCAGCAGCGGCACCAACAGCAAACGCAGCAAATGCAGCAGAGAATGGCGCCGTCAGCACCGAAATCAGGGGGCCATCCGCCGAAATAAATTGTTCCTCGAGTCGCGAACCACGGAGGGCGCACTGTTGGGAAACCAGCAGTGCGCTTTTTATTTATTTGATTGCCCCCGAGGGCGGGCGCATGACAGGGTGGGGTTCGGCGGGCAGGATGCGTGATCCGTCCTGACGCCGTTCGGCTTCGGACGAATCTGAGACAGGGAAACGGCAAAAACCTGTGCCGCATCACCACCCGCCTAACTATGGTCAAAGCTAACGCAAGCCAGGGGCGTATGTCATCAGGAAGATCATCTAGATTGCCTCGGTTTGCAGTTGTGAGCGGATGAAAGAGGCGGATATCGGGGAGCGACACACCCATTCCTTCACCCGCCGCCCTACACTGATCAACCGATAGTCCTGTCTTCCCCCAGCAATTAGAGTCGTGACTTACCAATGACCACGAAAGGGGAATCATAATGCGGAACACGACAAAGAATTACACGACGAAGGATTGGGTGCGCCTCGGTGCCAAATTGAGTCTTCTATTCACGGAGCCAAAGGTACGGAAGGCGGTTGGCGATCGAATCAAGGATAGTGTAGAAGACCTTTCCGATGCCTTCACCAGCAAGTATGAGGATGTACAGGATACGGTGACAAGCAAGTACGAAGACGCCGTGGAACGCTTGAATGCGGCCCAGTGCGCTTTGCAGGGCCGGGGCTACTGGAGGCCGCGAATAACAGGCTTTCTGGTGGGCATTGGAGTCGGCGCAGGATTGGGAATTTTGCTGGCGCCCGCGTCCGGCAGTGAGACACGCGACGCGGTTCGAGACAAAGCTGTTGACGTGAAAAACAAGGTGTTCAGATCTGCATCCGCAGCAACGCGGAAGGTTCGTGAGTCCGTCACTAGCATGCCGTTCACCGGTACTGAGGGATGACGAATTGCGGAGGCGCTTTCCAAATTACACGACAGCTGTGGCGTGGAGTGCGTGAAGTCGACAAAAAGTGGCGGATTTTTGTGCGGAATTGTATAATCCCGCGCAACTCGTGTGCAGCATACCGATACCGGCACATCGACGAAAGGCCCCTATGAGCGAAAAGCCCAGTACTACCCTGCCTGCAACGGTCGAGAAAATCATCAAGCCGCTAGCCCCGGGCGAGCCCGAGAAAGCGCAGATCGCTATCGAAGGGGCCGATCACTTGTATAAAGAGATCCGGATCGAGAACACCCTGATCGATGAAAACGGCGACAAGGTACGCCTGAAGCAAGGCGCCGATGTGGCAGTGACGGTCGAAGCGGAACGCGAGGCGACGACTCCGGCGTCCAGGCCAGGGTGATGGGCGCAAACAGTAACACCACAACTGACGGACACGGACACTGATCGCTAGCAGTGGACAGATGCCGGCTGAGGCCAGCTGGCATGATCCCGCCAGGACCTCAAATCCGTTCGCCCTCTACAGTGAAGACCCTAGAGTCAGCCTCCAGTTCTCCGTGATACACAGACAGTGTTAGTAGCGAATTCCTCTGCCTTACCCTTGGACAGATGTTTCAAATTAAACTTGATTTCGCTGGTGTGTCCGCCTGCCGCACCCAGCGCGGGCTAGCCCACGCGTCCATCTGGAAGCACGTGAAGAAGACCGGGCTACGACGCCCAATCCTCCTTCTTGAGCCCAAGAGAGCAAAGTCATGAAAAGAAATAACCGAAACGCGGCGACTGCGTTTGCCAGCGGCGAACCCGATGTCGGGGAGAAGAATGGCGAGAAAAATAACGGGAACTCCATCCTGATTGCCGAGCCCCCTCCGGCTAGTCTGAGCGCGATTCTGGCCAGCCTGCAAACCATGCAGAACGGCGACTTTTCGGTGCGGCTTCCGGGCTCGTGGACGGGCCTGGAAGGGAAGATAGCCGACACATTCAACTCCATCGTTGCTTCCAACCAGCAAATGGCGCAGGAGTTAAAGCGAGTCGGACAAGTCGTCGGCAAAGAAGGAAGGACACGCGAGCGCACGCGCTTCCACAAAGCGAAAGGCGCATGGGGAGATATTGAAGTCTCGGTGAACACGCTGGTTGAGGACTTGCTTCGTCCAACTGCCGAAGTTACCCGCGCCATCGCGGCCGTAGCCCAGGGAAATCTGACGCAAACGGTGCGTCTGGACGTTGACGGCCGGCCGCTGGAGGGCGAGTTCCTGCGCTCGGCGAACATTGTCAACACCATGATTCAGCAACTCGGCGTTTTCACGGCCGAAGTGACGCGCGTCGCGCGCGAAGTCGGCACCGACGGCAAACTCGGCGGCCAAGCGCTAGTTCCTGGAGTAGCCGGTACATGGAAAGATCTGACGGATTCCGTGAACTCGATGGCCAGCAATCTCACCGGCCAGGTGCGCAACATTGCTGAAGTCGCTACTGCCGTCGCCAGCGGCGATCTCTCCCGCAAGATTACGGTGGATGTGCGCGGCGAAATTCTCCAGCTCAAAGAAGCCATCAACACCATGGTGGACCAGCTGCGCTCGTTTGCCTCGGAAGTGACGCGCGTCGCTCGCGAAGTTGGTACGGACGGCAAGCTGGGCGGCCAAGCAGTCGTTGTTGGCGTTGCCGGCACCTGGAAAGATCTTACTGACTCCGTGAACGCGATGGCCGGTAACCTGACGGCTCAAGTCCGCAACATTGCTGAGGTAACGACGGCCGTGGCTCGCGGCGATTTGTCGCGCAAAATTACGGTGGATGTGAAGGGCGAAATTCTCGAGCTTAAAGACACCATCAACACCATGGTAGACCAGCTCAATGCGTTCGCCGGCGAAGTGACTCGAGTGGCACGCGAGGTCGGGACCGAAGGCAAGCTGGGCGGCCAGGCTCAAGTGCCCGGCGTCGGTGGTACGTGGAAGGATCTAACCGACAACGTCAACTTCATGGCCAGCAATCTCACCGGTCAGGTGCGTAACATCGCCGAAGTAGCGACGGCGATCGCGAATGGCGATCTCTCGCGCAAGATCACGGTCGATGTGCGCGGCGAGATTCTGCAGCTTAAAGAAACGCTGAACACAATGGTGGATCAGCTCAATCGCTTCGCCGGCGAAGTAACACGCGTGGCCCGCGAAGTCGGCAGCGAAGGCCGGCTCGGCGGACAGGCCAACGTGCCCGGAGTTGCCGGCACGTGGAAAGATCTCACCGACTCCGTAAACTCAATGGCCGGTAACCTCACCGGTCAAGTCCGTAACATCGCCGAAGTGACCACGGCTGTGGCCCGCGGAGATTTGTCCCGCAAAATCACAGTTGACGTGAAGGGCGAGATTCTCGAACTCAAGAACACCATTAACACCATGCTCGACCAGCTAAACGCGTTTGCAGGTGAAGTGACGCGCGTAGCCCGCGAAGTAGGTACCGAAGGAAAATTGGGTGGCCAGGCCCAAGTCCCTGGCGTTGCTGGCACGTGGAAGGATCTCACCGACAACGTCAATTTCATGGCCAGTAACCTCACCGGCCAAGTCCGTAACATCGCCGAAGTCGCCACCGCTGTGGCTCGCGGCGACTTGTCGCGCAAGATTACGGTCGACGTGCGCGGAGAAATCCTCGAGCTCAAGGACACCATCAACACCATGGTGGATCAGCTGCGCTCGTTTGCGTCGGAAGTAACTCGCGTCGCTCGCGAAGTCGGTACCGACGGCAAGCTCGGCGGTCAGGCGCAAGTACCAGGCGTCGGCGGCACCTGGAAGGATCTCACGGACTCTGTCAACTCGATGGCCAGTAACTTAACCGGCCAGGTGCGTAACATCGCCGAAGTATCCACGGCAATTGCCAGCGGCGATCTGTCGAAGAAAATTACAGTGAACGTTAGCGGTGAGATTCTGCTGCTCAAAGAAACCATCAACACGATGGTGGATCAGCTCAACGCATTCGCTGGCGAAGTGACTCGCGTGGCGCGTGAAGTCGGCACGGAAGGGCGTCTTGGCGGACAAGCCAATGTGCCTGGTGTCGCGGGCACCTGGAAAGATCTTACCGACTCCGTCAACTCCATGGCGGGCAACCTGACAGGACAAGTCCGCAATATAGCCGAAGTGACTACCGCCGTGGCACGTGGCGATTTGTCGCGCAAGATCACGGTGGACGTGAAAGGCGAAATTCTCGAACTTAAAAACACCATCAACACCATGGTGGATCAGCTCAATGCGTTCGCCGGCGAAGTAACCCGCGTGGCTCGCGAAGTCGGCACCGACGGAAAGCTGGGCGGACAGGCGCAAGTCCCCGGTGTCGCTGGCACCTGGAAGGATCTGACTGACAACGTCAACTTCATGGCCAGCAACCTGACCGGCCAGGTGCGCAACATCGCAGAGGTCGCGACGGCCATTGCCAACGGCGATCTCTCCAAGAAAATCACGGTGGACGTGCGCGGCGAAATCCTGCAACTCAAGGAGACGCTGAACACGATGGTTGAGCAACTGCGCTCGTTCGCCGCGGAAGTGACGCGCGTGGCCCGCGAAGTGGGCAGCGAAGGACGTCTCGGCGGACAGGCTAACGTGTCTGGCGTGGCTGGTACGTGGAAAGATCTTACCGACTCCGTGAACGCGATGGCCGGTAACCTCACGGGCCAGGTGCGCAACATCGCCGAAGTGACTACGGCTGTGGCTCGCGGCGACTTATCACGCAAAATCACGGTGGACGTGAAAGGTGAGATTCTCGAACTGAAAAATACCATCAACACGATGGTCGATCAGCTCAACGCCTTCGCTGCCGAAGTAACTCGCGTTGCCCGTGAGGTTGGAACAGAAGGTAAGTTGGGCGGCCAGGCGCAGGTGCCGGGCGTCGCCGGTACGTGGAAGGATCTAACCGACAACGTAAACGTGATGGCCGCGAACTTGACGGAACAGGTCCGCGGTATCGTGAAAGTGGTGACTGCCGTCGCCAATGGCGAACTCACCCAGAAGCTGATTGTTAACGCGAAGGGCGAGGTCGCTGCTCTAGCCGAAACCATCAACAACATGACGAACACGCTCGCAACCTTCGCCGACCAGGTCACAACCGTCGCTCGCGAAGTGGGAGTGGAAGGCCGCCTCGGCGGACAGGCCAACGTGCCCGGCGCCGCTGGCACGTGGAAAGATCTCACCGGCAACGTCAACCTCCTGGCCGATAACTTGACCAACCAGGTGCGAGCCATTGCCGAGGTCGCGACCGCAGTCACCAAAGGAGACCTTACTCGCTCGATTCAAGTGGAAGCGAGCGGCGAAGTGGCGGAGTTGAAAGACAACATCAACACCATGATCGACAATCTCCGCCTGACCACCGATCGCAACACCGAACAGGACTGGCTAAAAACAAATCTGGCGCGCTTCACCGGCATGTTGCAGGGGCAGCGTGATCTGGCGACCGTGGGACGCATGCTCCTGTCGGAGCTTTCCCCTCTGGTAAATGCCCAACAGGGCGTGATCTACCAAATGGGGAGTGAAGAGTCGGCGGAGATGGTTCTTCTGTCGGCGTTCGCCGGCGACGGTGAGGACGGCCATCTGCGGCGCTTGAAGATAGGCGAAGGTCTGGTGGGGCAATGCGCGGCGGAAAAAGAACGGATGTTGATTTCCGATTTGCCGCCCAACACGATTTCCATCCGCTCTGGTTTGTTCGAAGCGGTTCCGCGAAATGTGATCGTGCTTCCCGTGCTTTTCGAGGATCGCGTCAAGGCGGTTATCGAACTCGCATCATTGAGCAATTTCACGACTTCGCATCTGGCATTTCTCGAGCAACTGACGGCCAGCATCGGCATCGTGCTCAACAGTATCGAAGCCACGATGCAGACGGAAGGACTGTTGAAGCAGTCACAGCAGTTGGCCACCGAGCTCCAGATGCAGCAAAAAGAGTTACAACAGACTAACGAACAGCTAGCGCAAAAGGCACAGCAACTTGCTGAGCAGAACGTTGAAGTCGAACGCAAGAATCAGGAGATCGAACAAGCCCGTCGCGCTTTGGAAGAAAAGGCCAAGGAACTGGCTTTGACTTCGAAGTACAAGTCGGAATTCCTGGCTAACATGTCACATGAGTTGCGCACGCCGTTGAACAGCATCCTGGTTCTTGGCCAGCAACTTACTGACAATCCGGACGGAAACCTGACCGCGAAACAAGTAGAGTTCTCCCGCACGATTCATGGCGCTGGAACTGACTTACTAAACCTGATCACAGATATTCTCGACTTGTCCAAGATCGAATCGGGGACGGTCTCCGTCGAGGCCGAGGAAGTATTCTTTGCCAGCATGCTGGATGCGGTGGCACGTCCGTTCCGGCACGAAGCAGAGAACCGGCATCTCACCTTTGAGGTGCAGACCGATCCACACCTGGCACGCAGCGTGGTCACCGACTCAAAACGTTTGCAGCAGGTATTGAAAAATCTGTTGTCCAACGCGTTCAAGTTTACCGAACTGGGCGGCGTTCGCTTGTCGGTCTGCACGGCGAAGAGCGGATGGAGTGAAGATCACCCAATTCTGGCCAAGGCGGCTTCGGTTGTAGCTTTTGAAGTTTCCGATACTGGCATTGGCATTCCGTTGGACAAGCAGCGAATCATCTTCGAGGCTTTCCAACAGGCAGATGCTGGCACCAGCCGCAAATACGGCGGCACAGGTCTGGGCCTCGCCATCAGTCGCGAGTTAGCCAGTCTGCTGGGGGGCGAAATCCAGCTACGCAGCGCTCCAGATCGAGGGAGCACGTTTACCCTCTACCTGCCGCAAACCTACGTAGGACCTTCGAGTTCGGCGATGCCGGAGCGAAGGTCTCCAACTTCGGTATCGCCAGTACAGTTGTCGGTTGCGGGAGTTTCGGAGCATCCGGTGGAGAAAATCCCCGATGACCGCGACAATCTGCAGCCAGACGATGCAATTCTGCTGATCATCGAAGACGATCCCCACTATGCGCGCGTGCTGCGTGATCTTTCTCGCGACACTGGATTTAAGGTTCTGGTGGCGCTGCGTGGTGCTGAAGGGCTTGCGCTCGCGCACGAATACCATCCCACTGCGGTGTCACTCGATGTTTTTCTGCCCGATATGTTGGGCTGGACGGTTCTGAACCACCTGAAACAAGACCCGTCAACCCGGCACATTCCGGTCCAGATGCTGACACTCGATGAAGATCGTCACCATGGTCTGGCGCGCGGCGCTTTTGCTTTTGTCACCAAACCAACTTCACCGGCGGGGCTGGAGACGGCGTTGACCCGTATCAAGGAGTACTCCGCTCCTCGCCGCAAGCGATTGCTGGTGGTGGAAGACAATCCTGCCGAGCAGCTCAGCATCCGCGAACTGCTTGGCTATGA
This sequence comes from uncultured Acidobacteriaceae bacterium, assembly GCA_963755765.1. Taxonomy (GTDB): domain Bacteria; phylum Acidobacteriota; class Terriglobia; order Terriglobales; family Acidobacteriaceae; genus Acidiflorens. The sequence goes on along the minus strand of CAVWKZ010000010.1, from coordinate 227,959 downwards.
CGACATCGACGTCACAACCGTGTCGAGCGGTGAAGAGGCGGTCAAAGCTGTTAACGAGCAGCCCTTCGACTGCGTCGTTCTTGATCTGCGTCTGCCCGACATCTCGGGCTTCGAGGTGCTGGAGCGATTCCGCGACACTCCGTCACTCTGCGACTTGCCGGTGGTCGTGTTTACCGGCAAAGAGCTCTCACCCGAAGAGGATGCCCGCCTCCACGCCCTGGCGCGCAGCGTGGTAGTGAAGGGTGTGGAGTCCCCCGAACGTTTGCTGGACGAGACTGCATTGTTCCTCCATCGCATCGTGGCCGACCTTCCCGTCGAAAAACAGAGAATGCTCGATCGGCTGCACCACTCCGACGATGCCCTGGTGGGAAAGAAGGTGCTGGTGGTCGACGACGATGTGCGCAACATCTTTGCGCTTAGCAGCGTGCTTGAACGGCGTGGCATGGACGTTATCACCGCTGGAACCGGCCGTGAAGCGATTTCTAAGCTCGACTCGACTCCTGAGGTCGCGATCGTCCTGATGGACATCATGATGCCGGAGATGGATGGCTACGAAACGATGCGAGTAATCCGCCAGAATGCTTCGCTGCAACGCCTCCCCATCATTGCTCTGACCGCAAAGGCAATGAAGGGAGACCGCGAAAAGTGTCTGGAAGCTGGTGCGTCCGAGTATCTGGCCAAACCAGTCAACACCGAGCAGCTACTGTCGTCGCTGCGTATGTGGCTTCACAGATAGAAGTCGCGGCAGCACGGAGAAAATGATGGGCGCAGACGAAAAAGTCAACATTCTCATGGTGGATGATCAACCCGCCAAGCTGCTCAGCTATGAGGTCATGCTTGCCGAGCTTGATGAGAACTTGATCAAAGCTACGTCGGCAAAGAAAGCGCTCGAAATCCTGCTGAAGACCGATGTTGCCGTGGTGTTAATGGACGTAAGCATGCCGGAGCTGGACGGTTTTGAATTGGCCAACATGATTCGCCAGCATCCACGCTTTCAGCGGACTGCGATCATTTTCATCTCAGCCGTGCACCTTACGGATCTCGACCGGCTCAAAGGATACGAGCACGGAGCGGTGGATTACATTTCCGTTCCCGTGATTCAAGAACTTCTGCGAGCGAAGGTCAGAGTGTTCGCCGAATTGCACCGCAAAACCAGGCAGCTCGAAGCTTTAAATCGCGATCTCGAACGTCGCGTGTTGGAACGGACCGAGGAGTTAGCGACGAAAGCGGAACTGCTCTGGCGGCTTAATGCTGAACTGATCGGCAAGAATCAGGAGCTTGACGCCATCGTGAGCACCGCGCCGGATGTAATCTTCAGTAGTCAGGGAGATGGGCATTACGAATATGTCAGCGAGCGGTTTCACGAATACGCCGGAACTTCGGCGGATTCGGGCAACAGTGTGACTTGGTTGGACTATGTGCATCCTGACGATGTTGAACGCAGCAAAGCAGGCTGGATCCAGTCCGTTCAAGCAGGAGCGCAGTACGAATCGGAGTATCGAATGCGTTCCAAAGATGGCTCGTACCGTTGGTTCCGCTCTCGTGCCGTTCCGATTCGAGATCCAGAGGGGAAGATTGTTAAGTGGTACGGCACCTGTTCGGATATTCATGACAGCAAACTGCTGGAACAATCGATTCGCGATAACGCCATTGAGCTGGAAAAAATGGTCGACAGACGGACCGATGAGTTGCGGCGGCTGTCAGTCCGCCTCATGACTATGCAAGACCAGGAACGGCGTCGCATCGCACGCGATCTGCACGACGGATTGGGACAGGAACTGGCCGTGGCGAAGATGGTATTGGACAAGATGTTCCTGCAAAAGCCGGCTCAACCACAAGAGCAAACATGGATCCAGGCCAGTTCGATTATCGATCGCGCGATTCAGGAAGTGCGCACCATGTCTCACTTGCTGCATCCCCCGCTTCTTGATGAGGTAGGGTTGCAGTCGGCTTTGAGCTGGTATGTGGAGGGATTGTCAAAGCGAAGTGGCATCGAAACATTTCTTGAAGTCCAACCCGCGGAATTCCCGCGGCTTGCGTCGGCGGTCGAGACGGCGGTCTTCCGAATTGTCCAGGAGGCACTGACCAATGTATTCCGGCATTCCGGAGCGCGAAAAGTGAGCATCACCCTAACTCAACGGGATGACCAGATCGTCGTCACAGTTCTGGACGATGGCAAGGGCATCGACAAGAGAGTTGCAGAGCTGCGCCCGGAGAGCGTCGGAGTTGGAATTGGCGGCATGAAACAACGCGCCAAAGAGTTCGGTGGAGAGTTGCGACTCGCCAACGCCGATCCCGGAACTCTTCTCGAGCTTGTGATTCCCTCGGGCACGGCATTGCGAGAGCCCAGCGCAGTCCTAATGGATGCGTCCAGCATCTGATCCCATTGCACCCCGCCCCATTTGCTACTGAAGCCACGCTATCGCTAGCCCGCTCGCGTCAGTTTGTGTAAAGAAGAGTAATGTCCCCTCGAAACTGATCGACTCTACTACAGCGGTACAGCAACTTTGAGAATCAAGTACAGGAGCCTCCTGATGGGACAGGTGCCGCCGATTAGCTAGTCTTTTCTCGAAAGATGGAAAGCTAAGTCGATCGAGGAGACTAACAGTGGCCACTTGTCCGGTATCCGCAACCGTAACCAATGTGTTTCCCCTGAGTGTTATTCGGGGAAGAGATCAACGTGAGCGAGACGATTCCGAAGGCAGCCTCGTACGGCGCGCACAACAAGGCGACGAGCAGGCCTTCGCCACTCTCTACGAACTGCACAAGAAACGTGTGTATTCCGTCTGTCTGCAGATGACCAAGAATATAGCGGATGCCGAGGACCTGACCCAGGAAGCGTTTATGCAAGTATTTCGGAGCATCAACTCATTCCGCGGCGATTCGGCGTTCTCCACCTGGCTGTACAGGATCGCTGTGAACACCGTGTTGATGAAGTTACGCCGTCGTAAGGCGCCGCCTTTGCTGTCGCTGGATGAGCCGGTATCGGCAGACTCGCCATCGCTTAAGCGTGAAGTTGGGAATGCTGATCCGAATCTCTGTGGAGCGGTTGACCGTATTGCTTTGGGTCGGGCCGCCGAGGAATTGCCCGCGGGATGCCGGCGAATCTTCGACCTGCACGAGGTTGAGGGCTACCAGCATCATGAGATTGCCCAAATGCTGCAATGCTCCATAGGGAACTCGAAGTCCCAGCTTCACAAAGCGAAGCTGAAGATGAGAGACATTCTTTTTCCACGAAAAAGAATCTCCGTGGTTTAGCACGCTCCAAGAAGATAGAAAAAGGGGTTTCGTTTGGTGCGAATTCTTGTGGCTGATGACAACCCGGCGGTGCGAAATTATCTTCGGTCTCTCCTCGAACAGCAAAGCACCTGGCACGTTTGTGACCAGGTGCCAACGGGTGCCGAAGCCCTGCAAAGAGTCAAGGAAAATCCGCCCGATATGGTCTTGCTGGACTTCCAAATGCCCGACCTCAACGGAATCGAGGTCGCCCGGCGGATCGCGCAGCTTTTTCCTCAAATTCCCATCCTGATGGTCACAATTCATCTATCCAACCAGTTGGCCGAGGCGGCACGAAAGACGGGCATTCGGGGGGTGTGTGCGAAATGGGACGTTGGCTCCATAGTCGAAGCTGTGAATGTACTCCTGCAAAAAGGAACTTATTTTCCAGCAATGAGTCCAACCGAATAAGTCTCGCGTTGTTTAGGACCTGGCGTCATCGCCTACAGGATTTCCTGTATTCGAGATAAGATGCAGTCATGCTAGTTTTCTTATGATTGATTCAAGCGTCAGTGTGGTATGCGCGGTGTGTGCAGCTAGAAGAAACACCCCGTAAATATACAAGCCATCACGAATATGGAACCCCAGCTAACGCCCGCCGGAGGCTGGCTGCGCGGAACCGGGGAAGCTATGGGAGTTCGCATTCTGTTGGTAGATGATCATCCCGTCGTAAGACAAGGACTTAGGACTCTACTCGAAGGACGGTCCGAATTGGAAGTAGTGGATGAAGCGTCGGACGGACTCGAGGCCGTGGAGAAGGTCGGCACTTTACAACCCGATGTGGTGGTGCTCGATATCACCATGCCAAGAATGAATGGAATTGAAGCTTGCCGGATCATCAAACAGAAGAATCCCAAACTTGAGGTTTTGTTCGTTACCCAACACGATTCTCCGCAGATGCTGCGTGAGGCGCTGGCTGCGGGGGCCCGGGGATATGTCGTGAAATCTAACCTGGCCCGGGATCTTGTGGAGGCGGTGGAAGCAGTGAGCCAGCATCGAGAATTTACCGCGCTGGCGCGAAATCCACACGGTTCGAGCTGAATTGGAGACGTTACCAAGTTCGTATCTTCGTTCGTATATCTGTTCGAATTGTTCGAAGTCTTTTACGGAGGGTCTGCCATGAAACTTCGTATTTTGTTAGCCGATGATCACGAGATTGTACGCCGCGGCTTGTGCTCCCTTCTGCAGAAACATGACGGATGGGAAGTGTGCGGCGAGGCCTCCGACGGCCGTGAAGCGATCAGCATGGCCCAGGAGTTAAAGCCGGACGTCGTGATCGTGGACATTGGCATGCCGCACCTGAACGGTCTGGACACGACACGTCAACTTCTTCAACTGGATCCTAACTTCAAGGTCATTGTGCTGACCATTACCGACTCTGATCAGGTTATCCGCGAAGCCCTCAATGCCGGCGCGCGCGGATTTGTGCTCAAATCCGACGCAGCTCGCGATCTGGTGGCCGCCGTCGAAGCCTTGCAGGGCAAGCGTATGTTCTTCACATCGCGAGTGAACGACCTTGTGTTGGCGGGCTTCCTGGAGAAAGGACACGCCATATCTCGGAATGAAGCTCCCAATTTGCCGATACTGACTGCGCGGGAACGTGAGGTCACCCAGCTGCTGGCGGAGGGGAAGAGTTCCAAAGAAGTTGCATCCCTTCTAGGCTTGAGCACAAAGACCGTGGAAACGCATCGCAGCAACATAATGAGGAAGCTGAGCCTGCACTCCGTTCGCGATCTGGTCGTCTATGCCATAAAGAACAACATAATCCAGATCCAGACGCCGCCTGAAACTAGTGACGAGGCCCAAATCGCAATAGCTTGAGCACCCGGCGATCATTGTCTTCGGCGTGGTCTTCAGCGTGCCGCTTTGCACTTTTCCTGGGCAAAATAAAGTCCCGCCAAGAAGGCCGGGACTTTCAAGTAAACATCCAGTTGAACATTTCCTCACTGCTTCGAAGAAACTAGGACGCGCGGCGTTGACGGTCGCGGTTCTTGTCCTCTTCTTCGTTGTCGGTCTGACTCTGACCGCCCTTTTTCGGCTGTTGCTGGCCGGACTGACCACTTTGCTGGTTCTGCCCTCGATTCTGCCCCTGTTGACCGGACTGACCACTCTGTTGGTCCTGTCCGAATTGACCACCTTGCTGCCCCTTCTTTTCCATCTCATCTGCCATGATTACTCCTCCTAAAGCGCAGGCCATGCAGCGCCTGTGGGTTTATCGACATCGACAACTTAGTTGCTGCAAGACTCTGCAAGGTTGGGTGGAAAGTTGTTCGCTCGTTCGAAGCCGATTGAAAGCTCAACCGCAAACTATGCTGAACGGCCTTCCCGGGGCTGCGAATTCCACCGCGCGAGAAGGCCGCCTGGTGTCGTCACTAGGAACGTTCACTCTTCACGCTAATCACATCACCACGGTGAGCGCTATCTGCACACCCGGGTGAAGCAGATCGAAGAGGAAATATTGACCATCGATGTAATCGATGTAGCACTGGTCGGTATAAGCCCAGCCGACCGGCCACGCATCAACAATGACGAATGAGTATCCGCCATACTGAAAGCGCGGTTGCCCACCGACGACGGTTGGATGATTGACGACAAAGGTATGTTGGCGTCCAAAATGGGCGCGGAACTTGTCATCGGGAATGCGACCGCCGCGGTTATCGGCGGACTGCTTGGCACCCTTGGAGTCCTCCTGCTTCACCGGCTTTTCGTCGTTGCGGGCGGGTTTGTCCTGATTCTGTTTCTCCGGTTTGGCTTCATCCTGAGCCGGCTTCGAGGCTTCAGGGCGAGTCTCCTCTTGGGGTTTGGCGTCCTCGTGCTGCTCCTGTGAATAAATCAAAGAGCTCGTGCCCAGAAGGACGGAGAGGGAAAGAGCTGATGTACTTAGCAGTCTAGCGAGTTTCATTTTCATGATGTTCGTCTCCTTCGTGATGCAAGGGTTGGGGATACCCACCCGGCCTAGACACTACTGCTCCGTCGGCCGAGATGGGCGACAAGTGAAACCAAGAACAAGACCAGAAAAACCACAAACAGCAGCTTCGCAACACCCGCAGCGGCGACCGCTATACCCGTAAAGCCCAATACCGCTGCGATCAGCGCAATTACAAAGAACGTTAGGGCCCAGTTGAGCATGATGAATCCTCCCGTCTATTTTGCTTCTCGGATGGTAAGTTCAAAGCGTGTCCCGCTGAATCCCTTTGAACCTGTATCTCGCGATCTGAAGTCCGGTAGAAATGGCTTTCGGACAGTGGATGGAATCTCGCCGGCGGAGCCCAAACCCTCGCTTCAAAATTGCGCCTAACGCAGCCTGCCCCGGCTGTCCGTCAGCATCCGAGGAAGCGCACCCGCGAATTGTCACTGATGCGGTGGGGCCTCATTCCTTCTTGGATGAAAGGTGCCTCGGGCGCGCTGGTCATGATTAACGCGGCGAGAATCGGAGACGGCGAGCCCGGAGCCGGGAAATGGGCGCAATTCAGCGGTTCTTGTTTTCAACCCGGACCCGGAGAAAGCCTTGCTCTCGACCTCGAGCGCATCAGCGGACCGGTGATTCAGGGCACGGTCGTCAGGTAGGACTCGAATCAACGGTCAAACGTGCTTTCAACCGCTTAGCAGACCCCGGATGGCACTTTTAAGCCCTGCTCTGTCCAACTTCGTTTGCTTTCGGGGTACTGGCGTTCCGCGGGCCGGACAATTAACCAAGCTGGGCAACTGAATTCTCAATCGCGCGCCGGGTGACTACCACCCGAATGCCGTGCCTGGGTCGGAGTGTAATGGTGGGTAACGGCTCGACGAGGTGATCTTGCGCGACCCAGATCTGAAACCTCTGCGCGATCGCCGCCAACACTAAAGCAGCTTCCATCGCGGCAAAGGACGCGCCTATACAAGTGCGCGGTCCCCCACCAAAAGGAAAGTAGGCAAACTTTGGAGCAGCTTTGACTTGCTCATCCAACCAGCGGTCTGGATTGAACCTCTCGGGCTGTTCATAATATCGAGGGTCGCGGTGCATCACCCACTGGCTCACCACCACAGTTGCTCCGGCGGGCACTCGATAGCCGCCAATCTCACAGTCTTTCAAAGCGTTTCGAACAACAGCCCAAGCTGGAGGGTAAAGACGCATGGCCTCTTTTACTACTCGCTCTGTGTACGGTAGTTTGGACAGATCTTGCATTCCGGGGCTTTTGCCGTTCAGTACCCAGTGAAGCTCTGACCACAACTTTTTCTCCACCTCTGGATACTGCGCCAACAGATACCAGATCCACGATAACGAGACCGCAGTGGTCTCGTGGCCGGCCAAAAGCAGGGTCATCACTTCATCGCGCAACTGCTGGTCCGTCATCCCGCCGGCTTCGTCTTGAGCCTGCAGCAATTCAGACAGCAGATTGTCGGCGCTCTGGCGACTTGCTCGCCGCTGGCGAATAATACCGTACACGATGTCATCCAGCTGGCGGGCTGCGCGCCGGTAACGCAAGTTGTCGGGTGTCGGCAAGAGGCGAAGAATTGGAGTCAGAAGCATACGTCCCCCCGAGCCTAGCTCCATCACCGTGTTTAGTGCCTCTGCAACTCGGTCTCTCTCGGCAGTGACCTCGACATTGAAGAGAACCTTGGCCACAATTTCCAGCGCGAGACGCATCATGTCCTGATGAATGTCCCGCACTTCACCATCCTGCCAGGCCGCCATCATCCGCTCCGTGTAGGCCACTATGGTGTTGCCGTAAGACGCGATTCTGTCGCGGTGAAAGGCCGGTTGGATAAGGTGTCGCTGCCGCAACCATGAATCTCCTTCGTTGGTTAACAGTCCGTTGCCAAAGATCCGGCGGTTGAATTGGAGAGCCTCACCCTTGATGAAACTTCGGTAGTCACTGACCAGAACCTGTTCGATAAGATCAGGGCGGTTCAGGAAATAAATGTGGCGGTTAAAGGCCCGGTAGTAGAAGATGTCGCCATATTGACGCGCCCACTGCGTATACAGTCCGAGCGGGTCTCTGCTTCCCAACGGAAAGTTTCCGATTATCCCGCGATTCCTGGGACCGGGCGGACGAACCAAAGGCATCATAAGCTGATTGCCAATACTTCTTTTACTGATTTTGAATGATACTGCACAGCTGCCTAGCTAACGTTTGAAGGTGTGGGGATGAGGCTGGCATGCTTGCTCTGAGCTTTCGCGCTCTTATGTGCTTCATTTCTTCACCATAGTGCGGAACGAATGTGGCGCATCTGCCAGCACTTAAGGTCCTCGCAGAACTAGGCGGGCTATTGAATAGCCAAGCCCTTGCCCCAACTGTAGATGTACTTCGCGGCGAAGCCGGTGTAGGCCGTGCCGTTTTGATGCATCAACGCCTTGGCGAACTCGAAAACGAGCGAGTTCCGGGGATTGCAGGAAATATTCACCTCGCTTCCCAGAGTGAAATTTTGCTGCCCATCATTCTGGTTCACGCCATTGACGAAGGTATCGCCGCCGAAGGAGTAGCGGGTGTCGAGAGACGCCCACACGCTCGAAGTGAAGGAATAACTGATGTGTCCTTCGAATCCGGGTAGCGGCTGTTGCCTGAGGGTTTTCCCTCCATGATAGGAAGTGTTATCGGTGTAGAAATAGGCGTTGGCGTAAGCGTCGAACTCCCATCTTTGTTTAGGCCCGAAGGGCTGCGAGACAGCGATTTCCGGCTTGAACGACCAGCGATTGGAACCAAGGTTGAGAATCTTGTCAGCGTTGTATTGGCCGGTTGGCGCAGTAACCGTGAGGCTCGTGCCCACGGTGGTAGCCGGCTTGTAGCTTGCGAATTGTGCTCCGCTCAGCGCTGGGCCTCCCTTCAGCAGCGCCGCCAACTCGTAGCTGGAGTCGCCGGCGCCGGTGGTCGAGCCCTGGATGTCAGTTCCGGTTACCGAGCCCCCGAGGCCAGCGAGCGGAACGCTAGCTTCTACCCAACCCAGGCGGTGAACGAAGTTGAAATCGCGCGTGTAGTAAACGGTTCCCAGATTCGCGTTAAATTCTGCGCCTGCGACGATCAGCGCGGCATCAATCGAGGCATTGGAGTGGGCATAGGCATAGGCAAGCTCGAGCTGATTCACGTCCACGGGAGCATTATCGTAAGTGCGGGGGTCCGTGAACTGCGCATACAGTTGGTCGGGGATGCGAAGAACGGCAAGAGCGAGGCAGACAAAGATCAGCCGTTTGCACATGGCAGCAATTTAACAGACGCCAGTCTCGAGGCAGTTCCTCCTTCGCTGTCGACTACCGAGACAGTGTTGTAATCTTCGGATGATCGCTCGCAGCGCCGGTTGTCGGACCGATCAAGAATGTGGAGTCGAAAAATGAAGAAGTGCACTTTCAGCGTTCGAACTGGAAGACGACTTGTGGCCGCGCTCTCCTTCCTGATAGTTCTTCTCTGTTTGCCCGCTCAGGCCAAGCGCAAAGACCTGGTGATCATGAAGAATGGAGATCGTCTCACTGGAGAAGTGAAGAAACTGGAACATGGAGTCTTGTATGTCGATCTTGACTATGTTTCGGGCTCGGTTGGTTTGGATTGGCTCCAGGTCGAGCAAGTGCAGAGCACTGGTGGGTTTCAAGTCATATTGAAGAATGGCGAACGCGTGGCCGGCACCATCGAAAAGGTGGCTGCGGCGGAAGCACCGAACAAGGATTTTGCGATTCATGCCGCGAATGGTGAAGTGCGCGCTGCCGCTCCAGATGTCGTAGCCGTCCAGTCACAAAAACAAAGCTTTTGGCGTCAGCTGACCGGTTCGATCGACTTCGGATCCAACTATACCAGCGGCAACAGCCAGACCTCCTTGAGCGCAGCCGCCAGTGCCAACTATCTCTCAACGAAGTGGCTCGCTGGCGCGAGTGTTAATTCTTCTTTCAGCGGTCAATCGGGCGGCTCTCAATCGAACCTGCTGGAGGTTCAAACGCTTGACGGGCGCTTTCTGAACCGGGATTCCTTCGTCATCGGATTGGGGGACTTCCTACACAGCTCGCAGCAGGATCTTTCTCTCCGCACCACGTTCGGCGGAGGATATGGGCGTTACTTTATTCGCACCAATCACAATACTCTTTCCTGGTTGGGAGGCGTCGTCTACACCCACGAGAATTTCGAATCCAGCGACCAGTCCGCTGACCAGAACGTGGAAGCTCTGCTCGGCCTTCAGTACCTGATGTTTCGTTTTGACCGCTACAACCTGCAGTCCCAGGTTCTGGTTTATCCCGGGTTAACTGATTCCGGCCGCATCCGCGCGACCAGCAAGACGACATTTACGGTAAAGCTGGTGAACAATTTTCATACCGACTTTTCGTTCTTCGACAACTTCGACAGCAGGCCCCCCTTCAACGCAAGGCGAAATGATCTCAGCATAAGCAATACGTTGGGGTGGACGTTCTGATCTCTCACCGGAGGGCGCGTCGACAGGAAAGGAGCTTTTTATCGAACTGACCACTGGCACATGGTTGCAGTGAAACAATTTTCATCACGAGCTGGATTAGTGGTGTGGCGGATTGTTGCCGTTAATATCGCATCTCTGACAATGTCGGCGATGTCAAGCAACTTTTGAGCATACCTATCCGTGCACTCGGAGAAGAGCGCCATTTCGCTCTTGTTGAAGGTTCTGCCATACCAACCAAGGCTCGCTCGTAATCTGTTTTCAGGTCAGGAACTCAGTCCGACCCATGCATCTCTTCGATCACACATTCGATCATGATTACTACTTCGAACTCCCCCGTGAAGGGGAGCGGGATACCCAATCAATTTCTCGGTGTTTTACTTCACACCATCGCGATATCCGGGTTGTCCCGCGTGCGAACCGAACTTGCTCAACCGTGCATAATCCCATTCCTTCCGCATCATCCAATAGAGGCGAACCGCGAGCTTTCGCGCCATCGCGACCTTGGCGATCTTCCGTCCTCGCCGCAGCGCCATGTGACAGTACTTACTCCGCCATTCCGGCAGGCTCCGCACGGTCACTTGCGCCGCTTCCACCAACAGAAAACGCAGCAGCGAGTTGCCTTGTTTCGTAATGTGTCCCAGTCGGCGCCGTTGTCCACTCGAATCTTCCAACGGCACCAGTCCCAGATAGCATGCGATCTGCTTGCCGCACTGAAACCGCTCCGCTCGCCCAATGATGAGTACGAAGGCCAACGCCGTCAGTGGCCCCACTCCGGGATGCGTCTGCAAACGCTGCGCCACCGGACATCTATCTACTTCCTGTTCGATGGCCGCGGTCAGCTCGGCTATCGTCGGCGTCAGTCGGTCGAGCAACTCCAGCAGATCCCGCCGTCGCCGGCTCGCCCACGGCGCTAACTTGAACGCCTCTAGTTGTTCTCGTCTGGCATCTCGCCACAACCGCTTCTTACAACGCAGTCCCTCGTTGAGCGCCACCGACTGCAACTGGTTCATGATCCGCGTGCGCGCCTGCACCATCCGATGCCGATGCCACAGCAGTTGCCGCAGATCACGATTCTCCCAGTTCGGCACCCAGATCTGCGGAAAGTCATCTTTCAGCATCAATCGCAGTATCAGCTGCGCATCCTGGCGATCCGTCTTCTGCTTGCGTACCCGCCTCGCACTGATCTCCGCGGCATCTCCGATCCACAGCTCGAACTGCAACTCGGAGAGCAGTCGTTCAAACCAGCGCGCGTGACCGCTCGCCTCCATCCCCACGCGTACCTTTATTCCTAGTGCCGCCAGATCACGGTAGAACTTCTCCGCTTCCTCGCGGTGCTCCAGTCGGCGCTCTTGCAGTTCCCCAGTCTCGGTATCTACAAAAGCAATTTGTTGGAAGCCCGGGTGATAATCACAACCTATAATCATCATGTTCGGCTCCTTTCTCCCGAGCGCTCTTGGTTGGTTTCGTGGCCACCAAAGTCTACTCGGCTGCAGGAGCCGACATTGTCATGGAATCAATTTCACTGATTGATCGGATCGTGAGTGCAAATGCCAGTGGGTGTTGAAAAAGTCACGTCGATTAGCGGGATGAGAATCGGCATAACCATGTCATTAGAAGAGACTATCCATGCTCTGTTTGGTTTCTATCTTCGGAGGCCTGCTGATTCTACGGGCCTGAAGACTGGATCTTTGCAAGCCCGGTCAAGATTGGCAGACAGCCATACTCCTACACCGGAGTGTGGAGGGACTTGCAACGCGCTGCCGACGCTTCAGGAATCGAGGGCACGAACGCTTTCAGGCACACGTACCGCAGTTGGCTTGATGCAGCAGGCACCACCATTGCAGTGCAACAGAAGATGATGAGGCACACGGGCATTCGCACCACGATGAATATTTATGGGGACGTGGTAACGGATGAGATGACTACAGCTAGCAGCAAGGTAGCGCGGCTTGCTTTTCCACTAAACGGAGCGCAAGCAGAGCGCAGCGAGGGGTAAGCCATTGAAAGAATGGCTCCTCAGGTAGGACTCGAACCACTCCCGGAGATTCCGACCGCCGAAACAATCGTACTCAAAATTGTCAAGAATACAAGGAAAACCAGCATTGATGCGGGTTTTGAAGATGTCTTTGATCTTTCGTTAAAAGCGGGGAAAACATGCCAAGTCGGAGGTCGGCAGTACAAAAGCAGTACATTTTTTGGGCATGAAAATCGCTTACCGTCCTCGCAGCCAATCCCCGTCCGCGCCAGACGTTCGTTCGTCGTTCCGCCGAAGGAACCATCCGAAGTGGATGGTTCCGCTTTAAGCGGACTTCTTTTGAGCAGCCTTCACCTTCGCCCACCGCGCTCGTTGAGCGGCGGCAATTTTCTTTCGAGCGGCGGCTGACATCGTCTTCTTCTTGGGCATGCTGACCACGTTCTGTTTCTGTCCGGCATTCCCGCGCACCTTTGCCCATCGCGCTCTCTGCGCCACCGCGATGCGTGCTCGTCCTTCCGCCGAAATCGTGCGCCGAGTTGCTGTCCTCCTGTATGAACCACCATTGAGCGCGGCGAGTGCCGCGTCCAGTTGTTCGACTGTTCTTGCCGCCTGATCCCGTTCTTTCCGCAACAACTGGACAACACCAGCCAAGTTAGCCATGAGTTCCCCTCGCCGGGGATTGTACAAGATGCCATCAGGAAGCCGATTCTACGGCGATTGGGCTGCCCGGACGGGTTCAGGTCGGCTCGGCGTCTCTTAGGTCAAAAACAGGCTTTGTGACCAGCCTAGCGACCACCTGTCGTGTCCACGCGGGCTGATCCGTTCCCTTTACAAACCGCGTCCGCCGGAACCATCCAGCGTTGATTGTTCGGCTGCGTATCGCAAGGTTGAGACCTAATAGAAGAGCGGTTCCGCAGCAAGGTCGGATTGGCGCACAGGAACTTCAAGGTTGTACGTTTGAAGCACCTTCTTGACCAGCTCTGAGAACCACGACTTCGCAGTCGGCGACACGAAGATGCTCTGGGTCAGTGCCACTAGGTCGACCTGCTTCCACACCGTTTTGTCCGGCGCAGGCTGGTACTCGTGGCCCGAGGCGACGGCTGGTCCTGCCTCAGCGACTCGGTCGAGTGCGCTCCACACCGCTCTTAGTTCTCTCTCATGCTCGAAGGATTTGCGCTTGTGCATTAAAGGCCAAAACGTATTGGCAGCTGGTATCTTGTCCCTGTCATACGAAATGTAATTTATCTTGCCTATGTAGACGTCGTGAGCGAGGGCATTCCTCAACCGCGCATAAGTTGTCTGGAGACACACGGACTCGCTTGCGGTGGAATAGAGCTTCCACATGGCCGCAGATTCGAATTCATTCATGTGCCAGCAATTGACGAAGCTCCAGCCCTTCGTCAGCCGGAGCAAGTCCGCATGTTGCTGTGGATCGGAATTTCTCTCTAAGTAATCGTAGAGTGGCTGGGACATTGTTCCCTCGAACTTGTCAACGAGCAGGTCTGCACGAGTGAAAAGTAGGCCCTTCTCTTCCAGCATGCTGACAAACTGGGTGAAGTCCATGTAGCGCCATATTTTCATCTGCGGATCAGAGGGGGGTTCAAAAGTAGGCGTCAGACTAAGACACGTTTGACGGGTTGAGTCCGCAAGCCCCGCGACTGCTCCCGTTGAGGTCGGCTACGACCCGGTGCCCGTCAGCGAGATAATTTGCGTTTTGGTTAGGGCCGAATCTTTGATCGACAAGGCCCCGGTCCGCAGTCCCGTCTGCGTGGGTGAAAAGCTCACGTTGACAGTGCAGTTTTTTCCAGTCGTGAGTTTGGCAGGGCAGTTGTTGGTCTGTGTGAAATCTCCGCTGATGATAATGCTGGTAATTTTCAGCGGCGTCGCCCCCGGATTGCTGATCGTCACCACTTGCGCGGAGCTGGTAGTCCCGACCTTCTGCGCTGCGAAAGTGAGGCTGCTTGGCGCCGTGCCGATCACCGGTTCGTTCAACAGGACGGTCGCGGAACCGGTGTCGCCGGCCGTCGTTCCGTTAGCCGTCGCCAGATCCAGGCTGCCGTCACCGTTGAAATCCGCGGCCACGATCCCGGTCGACAATGCGCCTGTCGCCAGCGTCACTGCGTTGCCGAAAGTTCCATCACCGACTCCGGGTATCACCTCGACCCACGCGAAGTTGCTTCCCGGATTGACGATAGAGACTGCCAAATCCAAATTGCCATCATTGTTGAAGTCGCCTACGGTGACCGCGTACGCATTGTTCATGGTGTCGTAAGACACGGGCGTCTGAAAGGTTCCGTCGTTGTTGCCCAACAGCACCATGACTCCAGGAAAAGCGCTGTTTGTGGCCACTACCAGGTCGAGGGTGCCGTTACCACGGAAGCTGCCGGTGGCAATCGATATCGGGCCCGCTGGTATCGTGTAATCCACCTTCGGAAGGAAGGTGCCCGAGCCATCGGCCTTATTGATCAGTATGGAAACGCTCTGGCCCAGTTGGTTAGCCACCGCTATGTCGGGCCAGCCGTCGTGGTTGAAATCTCCGACGGTGACCGCCTGAGGCACGTTTCCAGTGGGGTACGCGGTGAACGGTGAGAATCCGCCGGTCCCGTTGCCGAGAAGGACGGATACCGTCCCGCCGGTGTCGGTGGCTACGATATCGAGATTGCCATCCTTATTGAAATCGCCCACCGCCATGCCATTCCCGTAGCCGTTGATGGGGTAGGTCGTGTAGCTGGGGAAGGTTCCCGTACCCGAGTTTAGAAGTACGGAAACGCTGCCGGTGCCGCCGAAATTCATCACCGCGATGTCGGTTTTGTGGTCGTTGTTGAAGTCGCCGGCCACCACGGATTGCGGGCTGACCGGCAGCGCGTAATTTGCAGGCGCTGCGAAGGTCCCTTTGCCCTTGTTTATCAGGATGGAAATTTCATAGGGAACGGCGTACGTGATCGGAACGATCAGATCCGGCATGCCGTTTCCAGTAAGATCAGCGGCTGCAATTCCACTGTAGGCCCCGTTATCAGTGCCGCTGCCAACGCTGTAATCGGTGCGGCTGGCGAACAGGGATTTGCCGTTGCTCAGCAGAACCGAGATCGTAGGGATTGGGATTCCGAATGGATCGCCGTTGTTGGCAGTTACTATATCAGCCTTGCCGTCGCCGTTAAGATCGACAGCGGCTACGCCACTCGCGCCAAAGTTGGTGCCGAAGGTGACTGCGGCCTTCAACGTTCCCGAGCCGCTGCCCGTCAACACGGAAACATTCGTGCCGCCGTTGGTTACGGCAACGTCAGGTTTGCCGTCGCCGTTGAAGTCGCCCACCGCGACGTCGGTCACACCGATGGAAACGGTGTAAGTCTTGATGGCTTTAAAGGTCCCGTCGCCATTCGAGAGCAGCACCCCTACCATGCTGGCGCTCTGGCATCCGGCAACAATGTCATGCCTGCCGTCATTGCGCAGATCGCCCACGGTGAGGCTGATGCAGCTTGCGGCCTTCGCGGTGGAGTTGTCTTTATGAGTTTGAAAAGTCCCGTTGCCGTTGCCGAGCAGCACCGAGATCGTCTCGCTCTCGGCATTGGTCGTGGCCAGGTCGAGTTTGCCATCACCATTGAAGTCGGCGACGACTACCATCCGCGGATCGGCCGCCGTGGCGTAGCCTACGGGAGCCTGGAAGGTTCCGTCGCCCTTGCCCAGCATGATGTCAACACCGATGCTGTTGTCGGAGACGGCGATATCGAGTTTGCCGTCGCCGTTGAAATCGCCGACCGCAATGCTGCCGCCTTGCGTGCCTGCGGTGGTGGCGATGTAGGGTTTGAAGGTGCCGTCGCCGTTCCCCAAGAGGACGCTGACGACGGCGTTCTCAAAACCCGCGAGAGTGGCAATGTCGAGCTTGCCGTCGCCGTTGAAGTCGCCGACAACGATGCTGGTTGGCGCTCCCTCCACCGCATAATCGGAGTGGGGTGCGAAGGTGCCGTCTCCGTGTCCGAGCAATACGGAGACGGTGTTGGCCGTCGAGTTGGCGGTGACCACGTCCGTGACGCCGTCGCCGTTGAAATCGCCTACGGCCACTGCCACCGTACCTACGCCGGTGGCGAAATCGGCGCGGTTGAACATGAAGGTCTGGGCGGAGGTCGGCGGAGTGGTTAGGATGGCGAGCGCGGTAAGGATAGTTAGCGTGAGCGTTGCAGTTGCTCGCAAACCTGAAAGTGCCAATTGACGATGCCGTAAGTCGGTCATAGGTTTTACTCCTCTTAATCTGATGTTTTGTTCTTTTGCACACTGGGCCGTTCCGCGACGATTACGGTCCGACCGCGGCTTCGTAGCCGTACACGGTGCCGGAGTTGTCGACATATTCGCCAACGATGACATTGCTGTTGCTGATGGCAAAGGGCTGGGTCACGGCTGGCGGACCGAACGGCACATCGGCGTTGGTGAATTGTCCGTTCTCGTAGACGAAGCCATGCTCCCAGGAGTACGTGACTCCGTTGATGGTGGTCAGCTCTCCATAGCCGCCGACGATCACGCCCTGGTCGTTGATCCCCTCGGCATAATTCTGCGAGTAGCCGCCGGGGTAGTCGATGGTTGTGAAGGTGCCATCCTGAAGCAAGAATCCGTGATTGCTGCCGTCGCCGTTGTAGTACACGCCGACGATCTCACCGGTTTTGTTAATTCCAAGTGCATTCGTGCCAACCGCGCCGGCGACATCGATACTCGTGAACACGCCTTTGGAAAACAGAAACCCGTGGGCGGCACCATCGCTATACTGATATCCGACGGTGTCGCCCGCCTTATTGATTCCGTTCGCCGATGTGAGAGTCGCGCCGGGGTAGTCGATGGTGGTGTAGGTCTTGTCCACCAGTTTGAACCCTTGTTCGTCAGAAAAAGATACCCCGTATTGGCCAACGATTGCGCCGGAATCATTCATGGCATTTGGTTCGGTATACGCCGAGCCTGGATAATCGATTGTGGTAAATTTCGTGCCCTTGAGGAGAAAGCCGTGATTGCTCGCTAAGTCACCGACGACGTTCGGTCCATATCCGCCGATGATCTCGCCCTTGACGTTGGCAGCGGAGCCGGCGGTGCCTATCTGTCCGGGGAAGTCAACCATCCCGAAGGTGAAGCTTATGTCGAGTGAGCCGGGCAACTGCGCCTGACGATCTGCCGCAGCCGTTGGCTCGGCTTTCATTCTGGACACCGGAAATCCGAAGCGAGAGTGGACGGGACCACTCGGCGACGGCTGAACTTGAGCAAGCGCTGCTGCGCAAGCCAGAAAAACGCAGAGAATCGTTAGGGTCAAAGTTCTCGATGTGAATTCCATACTGTCCTCCTGAACCGACATTACTGTTTGTGTTAGAAAAATCTGTGCCAGGAGGGGCCATAGCTCGGAACCATTAGCCCCTCTGCCGCGATCACTTCGCTGCGACCAACGCGGGCTGAGAGCGGGCCATTTGCGTCTGCACCTTCTGCAGAGTCTGTCGTGTCGCCCGAAGCTCAGACTTCAGCGCTCGAATCTCCCCCTGCTGTTCCTTGATCGCGTTCAGCATCGACCAGATAATCGGATCGTTATTCACCAGCAGGTAGCCTTTGCTGTTTTCTGTCACCGCTTCCGGGATGACTCGCTGCACGTCTTGCGCGACCACTCCGATATGTTCGTCCGTATCGCGAATACCCAGCGCATTGTCGGCCTTGTAGCGATAACGGATGGGATTGATGCGCAGAATCTGACTCAAACCGGAGTTAAAGCTGCCGTTCAGGTTCTTGAGCCGGCCATCGGAGTAGGTGCCCCACGAACCGCCGCCGGGCTTATCTGCGCTGCCATTCACCGTGAGAAGATTGTCTGGGCTGGTCGTCCCTATACCTACGTTGCCGTGCTGCTCGATGGAGATGCGACGGGCAAAGTCCGTGAAAATGTCGATTCCATATTGATTGGGACCGGCCGTGCGCGAGGAGGACATCCCTTCTCCGGCGTTGGCGCCGAACGTCAGATCGATAAAGTTCGTCCCGTTGTTCAGGCCAGTGGAGTCGATAGCAGTTGTGCCGGCCACGTCCAGTAAATGTCCCGGCGCAGTGGTGCCGATGCCGACGTTGGTGCTGGCCGTGGCAAAGTTCACGCCGTAGATGCTGCCCAGCACCATCGCATTACTCTCGGTTACCTCGGCAAGGGCACCGATGGCGGTGGCATTGGTCAGCGTTCCCGTGCTGAAGTTTGCATAATACCCCAAGGCGGTGTTATTGTTTCCGGTCAAGTTAGAGGCGTCGAGGGTGAATCCCGCGGTAAACCCTATGGCTGTGTTTTGGGAGCCAACGGTGTTGGTGTCGAGCGCCTGCAAACCGATGGCCGTGTTGGCGTTGCCGTTGCGGTTGTTGGACATGGCGTAGTAGCCGACGGCCGTGTTATTGTCGCCCGTGGTGTTGAATAAGAGCGCCGAATCGCCGAAAGCGGAGTTATCGACGCCCAATCCGTTGCTGGCCAGCGCAGCATAGCCGCTGGCTGTGTTGTAGGAACCGGCAGTGTTGGAGATGAGAGCCTGGTAGCCACTGGCCGTATTCTGGGTGCCCGTCATCGTTGTGTTCCCGGCGAAGCCGAGGAACGCGTTCCCGTTCGCATAGGAGCCGAAGTCGAAGAGGTTGCTTCCAATCTGATAGCCGCTCCCCGTCACTACTCCGGTTGCGCTCAGGTTCCCACTCACCGTCTGATTGCCAGTGAAGGTGTTCGCCCCCAGCGTGGCGAACGGCGAGCAGGTGAACGGTAGCGCACTCAGCGCGCTGCCCGAGGCGCAGGCATTGGCCGCGAGGCTCAGCGTTCCGCTGCCCGTGATCGGACCGCCCGTTAATCCCGTCCCGCTGCCGACGCTAGTCACCGTGCCCGTGCCTACTGCCGCGCAAGTCCACGCGCTGCCGTTATATTGCAACACCTGATTCGCCGCGCACGAATTTGTCAGTGACAAGTTGAGCGTGCCGCTGGTCCCGCCGCCGGTCAGGCCGCTGCCGCTCGCCGTGGTCACGCCCGTGATGGTGCCGTCGCCGGCAAACACAATGTCCAACTCCGGCGGATGACTCGTCGTCGTGGTCTCTTTGCTGTCGAAAGTGGCATCGAACGAACCGACCGCCACCAGCGCGATGCCGTTGTTCGACGACGGTGTCGTCAACCACCCCTGCACGGTCGACGTCATGGGAATAAGAATGAATTGGTTCTTGTCCGCCGTGGTGATCGGCACATTGGAATCGATCACGCTGCCGAGCGCCGGGGCGAGGCTGTAAGTGAGAGCGCTCTCCGTCCACGCGCCGTTGACGGCGTACAGCTCAAACGCTCCTGCGGTGACCACGGTGTTGACATAGAGTTTGAGCGTGGCCTGGCTGATGCTGGCTCCGGTGGGGACCGACGCGAGATTGAATTGGATGTAGGTGATCTCCTTGGCGGCATCAACATCGAGCGTCTTCTGAGCGCCGTAGTTAGTGGTGGGATCGGCGCTGTTGGTGTAGGTGTCGCCGAGGGGCGTGATCTGACCAAAGGCTCCAGTCAACAAACAGAGTGTGGACAGTAAGACTACCGCTAACTGCAATCTTAGGTTTTTCATGGCACGCTCTCCAAATGTATTTTTCTCAGACCACTTTGAACTGCGAAATTGCCCGCCGCGCTGGAGGGGCCGTAGTTTCGGTTCGGAGCCTCGGCCCCCTCTAGCAACGTAAGTTGAACGGCGGCTACTTTTGGTTAAGCTCCGGTTTGGTGGTTTGCGTGGCCGGATGCGGCGACGCAGCTACTTTGGGCGGAGCCGGCATCGGTGGAGCGGACATGGGCAAGCTAAGAGGCGTCCGCGGCTGCGATGGCGCAGCGTTGCCGTGCCGCGGCAGGGCCGGGCGAGGGTGCACGATCTGTTCGCTTCCCGGCGGGGGCGCTTCATAGCCAATCCGCGCCGTTTGGGGCGCTCCGATGACTTCGGGATAGAGGTAGCGGCCGCGATCGGCCGGAGCCTTTTCGGCCTCGACCGGAATCCGGTTCGCGTTGGCGAATGCATCCTGGCGAATGCCCGTCACCTGCCAGGAAACTTCCACATTCGGTTTGTCGGTCTTGATGAGGAACTGATGGTTCGCCACCTTGCCAGCCACGATGGCCTGCGCGAACTGGCCGATGACAGTCAACTGATAGCGGAAATCCCGGTTGAGCGCCTCGAACCAATCCGGCAACTCGACCGCCGCTTCACCGCTTGCGTCGGTGGTGACGTTGCCGTTGTAGATGTTCATCATGTCGGGTGATTCGACGAAGGAGTGATAGAGATACTTGTTGGCGGGGTCGAGTGGGTGGTCAATCTTGAACGAGCCGCCGCCTTTAGAGAGCGTACCGATCACATCCACTTTTCCCGTTGTAACCGTCAATTGATTTCCGTTGTTGACGCGGAGGCGTATGGTGGCGCCGCTATTGGCGTTGAGGTACACGTTGCCGCCGCCGTCGCCCATCAGGGTGTAGTTGTTACAGCCCGACATGCCCACTTGTCCGAGCTGCACGGCCATAAAGCCAGAGCCGCATCCCGCGTCTCCAATGATCGCCTCGGCAATACCCAGGATGTTCGGCATGTACCCGAAGAAAACCAATCCTCCGTCGTTCGATGTCTCGTTTTCGGAGAGGAGCGTGGGAACAATAGAAGAGTTGTTGACCAACAAGCCGGCCCAGTTGTTGTCGGCGGTTCCAAGTACCCCGATTCCGGAAGCCAGTTCTGTGCCTCCATAGTCTCCCCATACGCCGGCGGTGGGAAAAACAGTTCCTCCTGTAGAGCTGAGGCCAGACGACGCCCCGTAAACGGCGATAGTGTTACTCGTACCCACCACGCCATAGGGCAGGCCCGCCGTCGCGAACTCCTGCCCTCCCTGGCCGCCGAAAACGCCGACAGAGGGGCTTTCGCCAACCATGCCAAAGCCAAAACTCTTCGGCGATGAGCCGAAAACGCCGACGTAGGGACTGGTACCCTCCACGCCGTAACCGGCTGACGAACTGGTTTGGCCGGACACGCCCACTGCGGTCCCCGTTGTGGCACTATTTGTGCCCTCCACGCCGTACCCGGTAGAGGACACTGAGGACCCGTACACCCCTGCCGCAGTCCCCGTGCCGGTCGCCATGCCGGCGATCGCGTTCCCTGCGTTAAAGCTGTCTACGGCTAACGAAGTGGCGTTGCCGCCGGGGGATGGATTGATCAGCACGGTGCCTTGGAAGTCCTGATTTGCTGTAAACGTATTGGCCGCCGCCAGTTGTGCGTACAAGCCATTGGTCGCAGACGTGTTCAGATTCAGCGTGACGTTGCCGCTCGTGCCGCCGCCCGTCAGATCCGTTCCCGCCGTCACGCCCGTGATCGTGCCCGTGCCCGGAGAAGCGCACGCCCACGCGCTGCCGTTCCACTGGAGAATCTGGCTCGCTGCGCAGACATTGGTCAACGACAGATTCAGCGTGCCGCTGGTGCCGCCGCCGATCAGTCCGCTGCCCGCCGCCGTGTTGATCCCGGTGATTCCGCTGCCGCCTCCGGCGAACACAATGTCCAACTCGGGCGGATGGCTCGTCGTCGTGGTTTCTTTGCTGTCGAAAGTGGCATCGAACGAACCGACGGCCACCAGCGCGATGCCGTTGTTCGACGACGGTGTCGTCAACCACCCCTGCACGGTCGACGTCATGGGAATCAGAATGAATTGGTTCTTGTCGGCCGTGGTGATCGGCACATTGGAATCAATCACGCTGCCGAGCGCCGGGGCGAGGCTGTAGGTGAGGGCGCTCTCCGTCCACGCGCCGTTGACGGCGTACAGCTCAAACGCTCCTGCGGTGACCACGGTGTTGACATAGAGTTTGAGCGTGGCCTGGCTGATGCTGGCTCCGGTGGGGACCGACGCGAGATTGAATTGGATGTAGGTGATCTCCTTGGCGGCATCAACATCGAGCGTCTTCTGAGCGCCGTAGTTAGTGGTGGGATCGGCGCTGTTGGTGTAGGTGTCGCCGAGGGGAGTGATCTGACCATAGGCCGCCGTACAGGCCAGCAGGATCAGAGACAGAAGTGAAGCCAGGCGCAACTGCGTAGTCAGGTTTTTCATATTTTTCTCCAAGTGTGTTTTCGTTTGCCTTCCTTTTGTGATCTGGCGCGAGTTCTTTCCAGCGCCGCTACCGCAGTCGTTGTCGTTGTCGTTGTCCCTGTCGTTTTCAGTTCTCATTGGCCGGTGCCTCCCAACGCGATCGCTTGCGGGCTTCCCGGCGCGCTGTCCTTGAGGCTGAGCGTGGCGCTGCGGACGCCGGTTGCTTTCGGATCGAAGGTCACGCTGATGGAGCAATCGGCGCCCGCAGCCAACGTATGCGGCGAGAGCGGGCAGGTAGTGGTTTCGGCGAAGTCGGTGGCATCGGCTCCGCTGATTTTCGGTTTGCCGCTGATGGTGATCGGCGTCCCACTCGGGTTGCTGATGGCGATAATCAGCGCGCTGCTCTTGACGCCTACCTTCTCCGTGCCAAAGTTCAGCGCGTTGGGAAACACGGAGATCACGGGAAGATTCAGCAAAACGGAAACCGAACTGGAATAGAAGTTGGTTACCGCCAGATCGGCTCCGCCATCGCCGTTGAGGTCAGCCGCGCCTGCGGTGTACGGACTGAGGCCGAAACGGTAGTCGACGTGAGGCTGGAAGGTACCGTCGCCGTTGCCGAGCAGAACCGAAACGGTTCCGGGCGGGCACGGCAGGTAATAACAAAATGTATTAGGAACGGCGAGATCCAGATTGCCGTCGCCGTTAAAATCCGCAGCGGTCAGGAAAAGTGGCAACTGTCCCACAGGGTAGACGAGTTGGGACTGGAAAGTGCCATCGCCATTGCCCAGCAAGACCGAGACGGAATTGCCGCCCGAGTTGGAGACGGCAATATCGGCTTTTCCATCGTTGTTGAAGTCTCCGACGACGATCGAAAAGGGAGCACTGCCGACGGCGTACGAGACGGGCGGTTGAAACGTGCCGTTGCCGTTACCAATCAGGATGGATACGGTATCCGAGTCTGCTCCGACCACAGCCAGGTCGAGTTTGCCGTCGCCGTTAAAATCGCCCGTAGCGGTCCAGTAGGAGCCGTAGTTGGCGGTGTAACTTACAAGCGGCTGAAACGTGCCGTTACCGTTGCCCATTAAAACGGCCACGTTGCCCGCGACGAAATCAGCGGCCACAAGATCCAGGTTGCCGTTCCCGCTGAAATCTCCCAGCGCGATTCCGAAAGGCTCGATACCGGCGGCATACTGCACTTGGCTCTGGAAGGTTCCGTTCCCGTTGCCCAGCAGCACGGAGATTGTATTTTCCCCGTTATTCGCCACCGCCAGATCCACTTTGCCCTCACCGGTGAAATCTCCAGCCGCCATACCGAAGGGCGTGTAGCCGACCGCGTACTCTGCCGCGGCGCCGAACTTGCCACCTCCTTTGTTGAGCAGGACCGAGACCGAATTGCCCTCAGTGTCGATCGCCAGATCGGGCTTGCCGTCGCCGTTGAAGTCGGCGATGGTCACCATTGCTGGAAGGGCGCCGACAGTGTAGTTCTCGGGAGCCTGGAAGGTTCCATCGCCTTCGCCCACCAGCACCGAGACGGTGTTGGCATTTATGTTGCCGACGGCGATGTCGAGTTTTCCGTCTCCGTTTAAGTCGCCGGCGGCAAACTCCCACGGGCCTTCACCAACGCCATAGTCGACGTGGGGCTTAAAGCTGCCATCCCCTTTTCCAAGCAGTACTGAAACTGTGTTGTCGCTGTAGTTCAGTACCGCCAGGTCGGGCTTGCCATCGCCATTGAAATCGCCCGCCAACACCCAGTCCGGCTCGTTGCCGGTTGCGTGATCGACGCGGGTTTTAAAGGTGCCATCGCCATTTCCCAAAAGGACCGATACGGTGTTTGCACCTCCGTTTGCCGTGACCAGGTCGAGTTTGTTGTCGCCATTGAAATCGGCGGCAGCGATCCCCTCGGGGAGGTAGCCCGTGACGTATTCGACCTGGGGTTGAAAGGTGCCGTCGCCTTTGCCGAGAAAAACCGAAACTGTGTCGGAAAACTCGTTGGCAGTGGCCAGATCAAGGAAGCCGTCGCCGTTGAAATCTCCGGCTACAAGAGAGACGGGCCAGTCGCCTGCCTCATAGGCCACCACTGGCACTTGGAATGTACCGTCCCCATTGCCGAGGAGAATGACCACGCCGTTTGGGTCATAAGTACTCACCGCCAAATCCAGCTTCCCATCGCGGTTGAAGTCCCCTGCAATCACGTCGAGGCAGTACGACATGCACGAGTACGTCACTTGCGGCTTAAACGTGCCATCGCCATTGCCGATCAGGATGGAAACGGTACTGAAGAAGTTGGCGACTGCCAGGTCGAGGTTGCCATCGCCATTGAAGTCGCCTACGGCAATTCCTTCGGGGTTGCTGCCGGTGGCGTAGTCTGTTCTTGTCTGGAACGTCCCGTCCGGATTAGCGAGCAGAATGGAAATCGTATTCGCGTAATAGTTGGCTGCCGCTATGCTCTGCGGCCCGCCCGTCTGAAAAGCGCCGATCGCGACCGCGATAGGATAGTCGGTCGTAGCCAGATCCATTCTGCCAAAGACGTATCTCTCCGCCGCGACCGGAGCGCCCGGCAGCCTTTGAGAATCATGCAACGCCGCATGAGACGCCTGATTTGATGGTATGTGATCGAGCGCTGCGCGGTCGGGGCGCGCGGTCTCCGATCGGGGTTGCGTGTCAGCCTTGGCTACTTGTCCGGAGCCTTCCCGAAGCTGCGCCACCCTGCGTCGCGCCGGAATGTTGGGCGACGATCCGGTTGAAGAAACCGCGCCCATCTGTCCATAGGCGCCCGTCAACAAACCTAATGTGGAAAGCAAGAGTACTGCTAACTGTGTGGTCAAGTTTTTCATGGAGCGCTCCAAATGTTTTTTCTCAGATCACCTTTGAACTGCAAATAGCAACAGCAGGCTCGGGCCATGCGTGAAGGCTGTCCTTCGCTACAGCTTCGACATATGTACGGCCCATCTACGGTGTTGCCAGGAACGAGACCAGCTAGCCCGGCGGCATCCACGTAGAAGCCGACCACCTCACCGTTGTTATTGATCCCCTCCGCCGCCGTGAAAAATTCGCCTGGGATCGAGATCGTCGTGAAGACACCCGCGCTCAGCAGAAATCCCTGTTCGCCCTCGGAGGTCGAGATGCATCCGGTAGTTGTGCAGTAGATTCCCACAATGTCCCCGGCGTCATTGATTCCGTTGGCGACCGTGTAATCTGCGCCGGGGAAGTCGAAGGAAGAGTAGGCGCCGCCACTGAGCAAGAAAGCGTGTTCAACGCCGCTGGCGTCGCTATATGGGCCAACTATGTCTCCCGCGCTGTTGATGGCAAACCCTGCGGTCTCGGTGGCGCCGGGATAGTCGAATGAGGTATAGGTGCCTCCAATTAGCGTGAAGCCGTGTTCAATTCTGTTGCTATCCCACCAACCGCCGACGATTTCGCCAGAATTATTGATCGCGAAAGGGAAGGTGCCCTGGGCGCCAGCAAACGGCACAGCGATGGGGGTGAACTTTCCGCCGCTTCGCTCATAACCATAGTCATAGTCACCGTAGTCGCCAACGATCTGGCCGGAATCGTTAACGGCATTTACAGCCTGTGGGTCTGAGCCATGGGGATAATTCACGGCTTGGTAGGTCTCGGTGACAGTTTTCTTTTCCGACACTCTTGCGAGAAAACCTCCCTGGCCCGCGCCGCCAACGATCTCAATTTTTGAAGTCGTCGCACCCAGGTTGATACCGACCGCAAATGTGTCAAGGGAACCGGGGAAACTGAGCAGGGTGTAGGTGTAGGACGGCGAGCCCGGAGTCTTTGCCTGATGGCTTGCCGCTTGCGCTGCGGCGGACGCCGGATTCTTGGCTGGAAGCTTGGACGCGAGTGCGATCTGTGCCACGCTGGTGGACGGGAGCAGTGCGAGTCCCGACAGACCCAGCGCGAGTGCGAAATTCTTCAAAGTTTGCTTTGTCATAAAACGCTCCTTATATATTGCTGAGAGTTCGAATTTTCGACTTCAACGGCCAGGCGCTTTACGGCGTTGCCAGGAAAGAGACGACGAGTCCAGCGGCATCCTGGTAGAAGCCGACCACGACGCCGTTGTCATTGATATTTTGCGCGATCGTGTAAATTTCGCCCGGGATTGCGATCGTCGTGAAGACGCCTCCGCTGAGTAGATAGCCATCGTTCCAGTCGCTGGTAGCGGCGCATTCGTTGGTCGTGCAATAGTTCCCGACGATGTCGCCGGCGTCGTTGATTCCCCCGGCGAGCGATGCCGGTGCGCCGGGGAAGTCAATCGAAGTGTAGGTTCCTCCGCTCAGCAAGAACCCATGAGTAATGCCGCTTTCGTCGTCATACGGGCCAACTATGTCTCCCGTGCTGTTGATCGAAAATGCCTGGGTATCGTGACCGCCCGGGAAATCGAATGAGACATAGTTGCCGCCAGTAAGCGTAAAACCGTGTCCGTTTTGGCCGCTGTCGATCCACCCGCCGACAATCTCGCCCGAATTATTGATCCCGTAGGCAAAGGTCGCTATGGCGCCGGTAAACGGCACGTCGAGCGTTGTGAACTTTCCGCCGCTCAGCTCATAGCCGTGATTGACACCCGAACCGTCAACGTACACGCCAACGATCTGGCCCAGGTCGTTGACGCCTTGTGTGCCTCCCTGCTGTGCGGCATGGGGATAGTTCACCGCCTTATAGGTTTCGGTGACGGTCTTCTTTCCCGACACTCTTGCGAGAATGCCATCTTGCCCCGCGATTCCAACGACCTCGATCTTTGAAGTGGTTGCACCCGGGTTGAGGCTAATGGCATATGTGTAAAGGGAGCCGGGGAAGCTGAGCAGCGTGAAGGTGTAGGACGGCGAACCCGGTGTCTTCGTCTGATGGCTTGCCGCTTGCGCCGCGGCGGATCGGGGACGCTTGCGCGGAAGCTTGGACCCGAGTGCAACCTGTGCCACGCTGATGGACGGGAGCAAGGCCAGTCCCAACAAACTCAGCGCCAGCGTGTAGTTCCTCAAAGTGTGCTTTGTCATAAAACGCTCCTCATATTGCTTCTTGAAAGTTCGGATCTTTCCCTTCTCGAACCCTGAGCTCACGGGGAAGTACCATCCGCCGGCAGGTCAGATGGCGGGTCTTCCTGCGAAATCGAACCCTCTTGCAGGCGGAGTCTTGCCTGTTCCGCCTGCGCCGGGGCCAGCTTCTGCCCGCAAAGCGGGCAGTGATCGAAGCCTGCCGCCGCGCCACCTAGCAGCAGGGTCAACCCCTCCCGCTGAATCGTCACCTCGGTGCGGACGGTACGGGTCGTGCCCGGGCTGGAGATGCCAGAACGAAAGAAGCTTGCCCGCTCCTGAAACCATTGGTAGAGTCGCTTCATTCGGTCCCCGCTTACTGGGTCGGGATTGTGGCGGCAGTTGCTCCAAAAAGGCCAGTGAAGCGTTCTGATAACTTCTGAAAAGTTATGAATGTCCTCTATGTCCATGAGACCAGGATGGATATTTCAATTCGGGGAATTCCAAGTGGATGTCCGCGCACATAGCCTGCGGCGGGAAAAGGTGATTGTCCCAATTAACGCCCGGGTTTTCGATGTGCTGCTCTACTTCGTGCAGAACCCAGGAAAGGTGCTCACCCATGACGAACTGCTAAAGAATGTCTGGGCGGAATCCTTTGTGGACGAGAACAGTTTGGCGCAAAGCATCTCCGCGCTGCGGCGGGCACTCGAGGAGAAGCCGGGCGACAACAACTATATCGTCACCCTGCCGGGGCGAGGGTATCAGTTTGTTTCGCCAGTGCAGGTCGTTGCGTCAGAGAAAGAAAATGCTCTGACGGAGGCAGCGCCGGGCACCGGCAATGTCTCCTCCGGGATCGTTCTCCAGAAACACACGATCCAGACCAGTGTCATCACTACGAATGAGGGGAAAGGACAACTGAATTTGCCGGGTTCGCGGGGCCGGTCGCTCAGTGGACCACTCGCGGTCTTCGCAGTAGCCGCGGTATCGGTAGCAGGGATCTACACGTGGCAGCGATTCCATCGAGTCCAGCCGCCGCTGCAAGCCCCTGTCATCAGTTCGACCGTGGCGTCAGCCACGCCTCGCCGATCCATTGCTGTTCTTGGCTTTCGCAACCTGTCCGGCCGTCCCGAAGAAGGCTGGCTGTCGACAGCCTTGGCGGAAATGGTGAGCACCGAACTGGAGGCTGGAGAAAAGCTCCGCCTGGTTTCCGGGGAAGATGTCGCGCGCACCAAACTCGATCTTCCTCTGGCCGACACCGACAGCCTCTCCCGAGAGACGCTGGCGCGATTACATAAGGATATGGATAGCGACTTGATCGTTCTCGGCTCCTACACCGCTCTCGGCGAAAAGCCCGGCACCCGCATCCGTCTCGACCTGCGCCTGCAAGATACCGTCGCCGGGGAGACGATCGCTGACGTGGCGGTGGTTGGAAGCGAGGCGGACCTGTTTGACATGGTGTCTCAGGCGGGTTCCCGGATGCGCGAAAAGCTGGGCGTGGAAGCGGTTTCTCCGGTGGAGACGGTGAGCGTCCGCGCCTCGTCGCCGTCCAACAGTGACGCCGCCCGCCTTTATTCCGAGGGACTCGCCCGGCTGCGCGTGCTCGATGCCCTGGAAGCGCGCGATCTTCTGCAGCAGGCTATCGCTGCCGATCCGAAGTTTTCCCTGGCTCACTCCGCTCTGGCCGAGGCCTGGTCATGGCTAGGCTACGACAAGAAAGCCCAACAGGAAGCCAAGCAGGCGTACGACCTCTCCACAAATCTTTCGCGCGAAGAACGGTTGGCGGTGGAAGGCCGCTATCGTGAGATCGATCATGAAAACGAGAAAGCGATCGAGATCTATCGCGCGCTCTTTACGTTATTCCCAGACAACGTCGACTATGGGCTCAAGCTGGCAGCAGTGCAGGCCCGAGGCGGCAAAGGGCATGAGGCTCTCGCCACAGTCGAGTCGCTGCGCAAGCTTGCGCCTCCAGCTTCTGAAGATCCCCGTATTGATTTGCAGGAGGCGCCAGCGTGGGCGGAACTGGGCGACCTTAAGCGTGAACAACCGCTTCTAGCACGAGCGGTGGAAAGAGCAAGAGCGCAGGGATCCCGGTTGATCCTGGCAGAAGCACTGAACAAGCAGTGCCGGGTGTTCAGCTACCTCGGGCAAGTGCAGAATGCGGTTGCCGCCTGCCGCGAGTCCAGGGACACTTGCGCCTCAGCCGGGGACCATCAGGGCGAAGCCATAGCTTTGCGCACCTGGGCGGATGCTATCACCGAGACCGACGCACCCCAGTCCATCCGCTTATATCAGCAGGCACTCACTATCTTTCGCAGAAATGGATCCGAAGAGGGTGTGGCTGCCGTGCTCAACAACCTCGGCCTGGTCTATGAAGCACAAGGCGACCTTGCCACAGCCGAAAAAATGCATCGCGGCGCCCTGGCAATCTTTCGACTCCTCGACGACAAGACACGACAGATCGCGGCCATCGGGAACATTGCCGACGAACGAATGGAGCAAGGGGATCTGCGTGGCGCGACCCTTCTCTATGAGGAGCAGTTGCAACTGGATACAAGAAATCCGTATCCCATTTACAACATCGCGCTTCTTCACGAATTGCAGGGGGACCTTGCGAGTGCCAAGCAAGGATTCGAACAATCGCTCGCGACCTGGCAGAAGGCCGCCGATCAGGATTCTTCCGCTTATGCGATGTGGAGTTTAGGAAGCCTGCTGCTCGAGGAAGCCGACTTTCCGGGCGCCCGCAGGATGTATGAACAGGCGCTGGCGATGCGGAACGCGGCGGATGCCAAGCTCAGCATTGCTGAGACTCAGCTCGCGCTCTCAAATTTGTCCTTGGAGGAGGCGCATTCTCCGGTCGAACAAGAAGCGGTGATCCGGCCGGCCCTCGAGGTTTTTCAGAAACAAAAAGCCCGTGACGACGAAACTCTGGCTTGGTGCATCCTCGCCCGCTCGCTGTTCGCGGAGGGCAAAGCCGCAGCAGCGACCGAGGCAATGCAACACGCACGGTCCCTCGCGGCCAAAAGCCAGAATCCTGAAATCCGCTGGCGGACCGCCATCGCTGCCGCCCGCATCGAGACCGCCGGAAAACATGGTGTCCACTCCGCTGCCGGGAGTGCGACACGCAAAGAGCTGGCCGCCATCATAGCGAAGTCGCGAGAACTGGGTTATCAGGGAATTGAACTCGATGCTCGTCTGGCGCTCGCTGAAATCGAAATCAAGGCGGGACAAACAACGGAAGGACGCGCGCATCTGTCTGCAGTCGAGGCGGACGCCAAGGCCAAAGGTTACATCCTCGTCGCACGCAAAGCTGCCATCGCTCGCGGCTGAGATTTCCTCTCAAACCAAGCGAACAGCCATGTGGTCTCGACTTCGCAATCCAAATGGCACTGGATCCACTACAGAATGCTGGGCGACCCACGCTGCCGGAGTGAGGCCTGGAAGACGCTGGATTGTAAAGTTGGCAAGTCCGGGAAGGATCGCGGCTAAGTAGTCGCGCACCCGGAGTTGCAACCGGCGGCAGCTTTCCACGACCGAGAGTATCGCCGCGATCTTGTGTCCCGCCTGTGGACTGCCTATGTGCAACCAATTCTTTCGACCAAGAGCTATAGCGAGTCGACCCTTCATGTGGACCTGCGGGATCTCTACGACCGTTTTTTGACAGAGCTGGGCCCCAGAGGTCACATCCTCGATGCGGGCTGCGGTTCGGGAAGAGATACTGAGGCTTTCTTGTCCAGAGGATTTCGGGTCACTCCTATCGACGCATCTCCCGAGCTTGCTGCTCTGGCATCTGCATTTACAGGCATTCGCTGTGAGATCCTTCGTTTCCAACAGATGGAATTCAAGCAAGAGTTCGATGGCATCTGGGCGTGTGCGTCCATTTTGCATGTTCCAAGAACTGAAATTGACGACGTTATGTTTCGCTTCATTCGTGCTCTAAAACCAGCGGGCACCTTGTATGTTTCTCTGAAGGAAGGCGACGGAGACCGGACGGCGGAAGATGGAAGGTTTTTCAGCTATTACACGTCTGATTCCTTCCGCAACCTACTCAAACGACTCCCGGCGCTTCAGGAAGTAGCTTTCTGGAGAACGGAGGAAAGGAGGTCTAGCACGCATTGCGAAAACTGGCTGAGTTTCTTGTTACGAAAGGTGAAACAATTGCGCATTAGCCTGACATCGATCGTAGCTTGTTGAGGACTCTCAGCAGCGCGAGCGTATCCTGCTCGCAGTATTCCAGCAGTGCCTTCTTGATGCTGTCGGGTTCAGCCTTGTCCAAGCTTCCGGTCACGAGCGATTCCCAAGCCAGCCCCGCATCCTGCCCGTTCGAAACTGTCATGCCTTCATAGGTCATCTCGGGCACGAGCGCAGGCAGCACGTCCTTCAGCGAGTACGACCCGGCAAACTTGGGATGGTAAACATTGTTTCTGACGACAGGAAGCAAGTCCCAAAGGCGAGCCTGAATGCACTTGATGCGATCCGCGAACTCCGGCAACCATGCAGCAAGCTCCGACAGTCTTTGCGATTCGAACGCTGCGTTGTAAACCACGATGCTGCCACTATCGCCCAGCGCATTGCACAGCAAGCCGATGAACTCGCGCCGAGGATCGTTCGTGTCGGTGGCAAGAAACTCTCGATGTTCGAGTTTCACGCCGGGTTCCTTCTGCGAGTGGACAGAAAACTGGAACGGCAATTGGTTATAAGGGCGCATGCCGGAGAATCTCGGGATTGCCGGGTTGACCGTTTCAAAGTCCATAAAGTACAGAGGGTACTTAAGGCTTCGCAGTTCCTTACCCAAGTCGGGGCTGAACCACGGTTCTCCCGTCTGCACGCTCGTAGCCGCTCGCCGCTGAATCTCCGTCAGATCGAAGTCGTCTGGAATGTCGCGGATCGACTCGACGCCCATTTCTTCAAGCTCCTCGGCGGCACTCGCGTGCAACCTCGGCAGGTATCCAATGTGATCGTTCGGGCGCGGAAGATTGCAGCGCTCGTAGAACTCGCAGGTGACGGGATCGCTGCACTGACGACCGGGTGCAATGTCCGGTGCGTTGGGCATCGAGAGAACCGTGAATGCTGCTCGCAGTTGGAATGTCAGTTTGGGTTGGAGCCTCTCTACCTGCCGTGTGACGTTTCGAATGCGAAAGAAACGCCAAGGATCGACGCTGCCGCCCTGAAAAACATAATTGCGATTCACGTGTGCCAGACAGGAGGAAGCAACGTCCAATCCACTGCGAGAGAGTACGCGGTACTGAATACCGAGGTCATCAAGATGATGCTCTTTAATTGCTGTCGTGGACTTCACTTCTATGAAACGCCAACGCCCGTCCCTACGGCGATGAAGAACATCGACGCGCACTACCACTCCGTCGTGCTCGAATACTCCCTCGAAGATTGCTGGGACTTCACGGTTGGCGACCAACTCCCGCGTGGTGCGGATCGCCGAACATGCATACGAGCGAAGTCTTCTTCATTCGTTCGGGGTTCCAGAAGAAATAGTCTGGGTGGTCATTCGGCAGGGCGCGGAGCATTTCCGCGACGGCGGGAGGTACGGGGATGAAGACACCCGCATCCGTCTTGTTACGCTCCCTCGAAATGTTGTTGCTGTCGCTCAGCGCGTCGCGCCTCAGGGTCGCGGCATCCATGCACGCGAGACCAGACCACCGCTGAAGCAGAATAAAGGTTTTCACCCGGTACTCGACCGCAGGCGTAAAACCGCACTGATCGACTGCTGCCTGAATCCGGTCGAAATCGTCACGAGAGAGGGGTAGGACTTGGTGACGACCAGAGGGAAGCGATTTCAGCTTTGCCGAAGGATCGGCGGGAATCAGGTCAGTGGAGAACGCCCACTTGAAGAAGGTCTTCACAACAGACCAGTGGACGGCGGGGCTGTCGCTACCTTTCTTAAATGTCCAGCCGCTCCTCCATTCGGTTAGCAGTCGCGCAGTGACATCCTTGAGCAAGATGATGTTCTTCCCGTTGGCATAGTCTTGAAGGCGAGAAAGCATGCGCCGTGCTTTGGACAAGTCTTTGATCCCCCGCTGAGCCATGTCGCCCAAGTACAGATCGGCAGCCGACTCGATGGTGATGTAATCTGGCTTCTTCGGAGGCTCAATGCCATTCGCCTTCAGTTCGAGTTCTTGTTCGAACTTGCGTGCCGCCTTTGTGGCGATGTCCCATGATCGCGTCCTCGCCGACTTCTTATCGTGCTTGCCCCACCGTAGCCACAGAGGGCATTTGCACCGCTTGTATTGCCCAGCGTTCCTGTCTCTTGATTTTGAACACTTCGTTCCGTGCCTTGCGTAAACCGTGACCGTCATGCGTTTTTCCCCGATGACCTCTAATACTGAAGAACTGCGAGAACCCCGTGTTCGAAGGGCTTCGGCAGTACAAAAGCAGTACAAAAGTTCTGGATTTTACGTAAGCGGTTGGAAACGCAAGGGCAAGAAATGGCTCCTCAGGTAGGACTCGAACCTACAACCCTCCGGTTAACAGCCGGATGCTCTGCCATTGAGCTACTGAGGAGTGGGAGCACGCTTACATGCGTGCTTGCATGAATTCTCACAGAAATCATATCAGAGGCTGCATCGGATTGGAAATTTCCCGGCTCGGCAACTCGCGCATTCGCGCGGCCGCCATTTCGGCTAACTCAATCTTCGTTCCGCTAACCTTAAAACTCGGCGGCGGGCGTCCATTCGACACGCCGCCGTCCAGTTGTTGGTATGCGCCCGCATGTCCTCTGTGCTTAAATGACTCCGGTGGCAACTGAGCAGAAAATCCGCGTTCTGGTCGCAAAGCCCGGCCTCGACGGCCACGACCGCGGCGCCAAAGTTATCGCCCGCGCCCTCCGCGACGCCGGTATGGAGGTCATCTACACCGGCCTGCGCCAAACGCCCGAGATGGTCGTCAACGCTTCGCTTCAGGAAGACGTGCAAGTCATCGGCCTTTCGATTCTGTCGGGCGCGCACAACGCCATCGTTCCGCGCGTCATGGACCTGCTGAAGCAAAATAAAATGGACGATGTGCTGGTGCTGGTCGGCGGCATCATTCCCGATCAGGATATCGAAGGCCTCAAGAAAATCGGGGTGGCCGGCATCTTCCAGCCCGGCACGCCCATGGACGACATCGTCAAGTTCATCCGCGAACACGTAAAGCCGCACGGCGTGCCGGCCGTCTAGCTGTCCCTACGCGAGCTTCGCATAAGATGTTTCCGTGTCATCTCACTTTCAATTCGAAACCAGCGGCCCGGCGCGCATCCTGCGTCTCACTTCGCCTGACGGCACCAACCGCCTCACCCGCGCCTCTGTGCTCGAGCTGACCGCCGCCGTCGCCGAACTGAAAAAGCAGCTGCACCCGCTGATCATCGCCGGCAATCGCCAATTTTTCTCGGTCGGAGCCGACTTGAACGAAATCGCTACGCTATCCGGCTCCGAAGCCTACGAATTCTCCGCCCTGGGACAGGCGCTCATGAACGCCATCGCCAGCTTTCCCGTTCCCGTCATCGCGGCGATCGAAGGTCACTGCATGGGTGGAGGGCTCGATCTGGCTTTGGCCTGTCATCGCCGAATCGCCGCGCCTCACGCCGTCCTTGGACATCGAGGCGCCGCTCTCGGGCTCATTACTGGATGGGGAGGCACGCGACGTTTGCCGCGCCTGATCGGAAAGGGAAGAGCACTGGAACTTTTTATCGCTGCGGAAAAAATCTCTGCGGCGCGAGCGCTTGAAATCGGAATGGTGGATGCCATCGGAGACGATGCCGTCGTCGAGGCCATGCGCTCAATCTTCAGCGACCACAATCGGTAAACGTGGGCTTGAGAATGACGCCAGCATTACGATGCGTGAAAGCGGGAAGCTGTCCTTAGTTTATTTTGCAGCACCAGGCACCAAGCCACACTTAGAATCATCGAAGCCCACGGAATTAGCGGCGAAATCAGGAACAGTCGCAAGCCATAGCGCAGCAGCACCAACCAGGCCAATGTGAGCATGATTCCGACAACTAGTGATTTGCACCGTACCGAGTGCGTTAACGGGACCGCCCAGGTCCAAGCCGCTTGGAAAATCAGCGTGAATGGAACCGCGACCACCAGGTCCACCAGGTAGTGTTCCCCGAGAGCCAATGTTGCGAAAACCGTTGCCCACAGGAACACGCCCGCCAGCAATCGTCCCCATCGCGGCCATAGGTAAGCGTTCCAGAAGATCGCCAATGCCCCTGCCAAGTGAAGCGACGGCATGCAATTACGAGGGTCATCTGGAACCGCCATGGGTTGGAGCAAGATTTGCGCAACGCGGGGAGGATTCTGCGGATATAACTCGCCAAACGCATGCTTCGGACCGACCGCGGGATAGATTACATACAGGACAATGCCCGCAGCCATCAGGCAAAGGAGTAGCGCCAGAATCGCGACGGGTTGTCGTTTACCGGCACGGATGCCTCCAAGGTACGATGCATACAGAATACTGGCTGCCAGCGGCATCGCGTAATAAACAATGGTGGTAAAGCCCCACGCGTTAGAACCCCATGGCAGTAACCGTCCCGCCACAAAGCTTGGTTGAAACCCGAGACTCCCGTCAAACGCCAGCAGAAATGCGTCGTAGGCCCTCGGGCGAACCCAATTTGACAGGGGGACCGTGCAATTGTTCAGCAAGCTACAGACAGGAAAGACGGCTGCGGCATAGAAAGTGCGGCGACGGAGTTTCCGATCGGAGTCTGACATTCGGTCGCCAGGTCTCCCGACCTGAGCCGCCAGAACGATCAGGCTGGCCAGACCGAGAAAGGCTCCCCAGCCAATCCACCACACTCCGAAGTAAGTGCCCAGGCCACCAATCAATCGGATGCGCGCCAATCGCAATCCGAGCGTGATGATCAGAACCGCGAACCAGGACGACCGTGATGGCCGCATCCATGCGAAGATCGCGAAGGTGCCGAGCAGAGTGAAGGAAAAGGTCGGGTTAAGTTCAAAGGTACCTGACATCGGCTCGTCGAGATTCTACCAACTCTTTCCAAAGTGCGGTGCGCGGACGACCGAGCCGAAAGAAATTATTCGTCCATCACAACACGCAGCAGCCCAATCTACCGTTACCTCATTCGTGTGGAGATCAATGCGCTCGTCTTCAAAACTGCCTAGCCGCCAAGTCACACACTGATATAGTAAGTAGTTCCGAGTCCCGTCCTCATGCGCGAACGCTCCGATTCCACCGCCATCTTCATCAACAACGTTCTGCCGACCAAAGTTGACCCCAGCTCTTTGCGTTTTGAATCCAACATGCGGGCGCTGGCTGAACTCGTTGCCCAGATCCGCAACGAAGAAGAAAAGATCCGCGAGGGCGGAGGCGCCAAAGGCATCGAAAGCCAG
This sequence comes from uncultured Acidobacteriaceae bacterium, assembly GCA_963755765.1. Classification (GTDB taxonomy): domain Bacteria; phylum Acidobacteriota; class Terriglobia; order Terriglobales; family Acidobacteriaceae; genus Acidiflorens. Next base: position 190,976 of record CAVWKZ010000010.1, on the reverse strand, counting down.
CACGCCAAATCGCGTCTCACTGCCCGCGAGCGCATCAACCTGCTCGTTGATCCCGGCTCCTTCTTTGAACTCGGCCTCTATGCCGCCCACAAAATGTACGAAGAGTGGGGAGGCGCGCCCTCCGCCGGGGTCGTCACTGGACTGGCCCGCATCCACACCCGCATGGTCATGCTCATTGTGAATGATGCTACGGTCAAAGCCGGCGCGTTCTTTCCGATGACCACGAAGAAAGTCATCCGCGCGCAAAACATCGCCATCGAAAATCGCATTCCAACCATCTACCTGGTCGATTCCGCCGGAGTCTTTCTTCCGCTGCAGGAAGATGTTTTCCCTGACACCGACGATTTTGGCCGCGTCTTCCGCAACAATGCGGTCATGTCTGCGATGGGTATTCCACAAATCGCGGCCATCATGGGCATGTGCGTGGCCGGTGGCGGATACCTGCCGGTGATGTGCGACCACGTTCTCATGACTGACGGCAGCGGACTGTTTCTTGCCGGCCCGGCGCTAGTGCAAGCTGCCATCGGACAGAAGATTTCCGCGGAAGAATTAGGCGGCGCCGCCATGCACTCCGCCATCAGCGGCACTGTTGATTTCCGCGAGCCCAGCGACGAAGCTTGCCTCGCCCGCATTCAGTCGATCATCGAAAAATGGGGGTACAGGCGCCAGTCCCTGTGGGATCGCAAAAAACCCATGGACCCGGCAATGCCTGCGGAAGAAATCTACGGTGCCTATGATGCCTCACCTGCGCGCCCCTACGATATGAAAGAAATTCTGGCGCGAATTGTGGATGAGAGCCGCTTCGACGAATACAAGCCCGAGTACGGCAAAACGCTGATCTGCGGCTACGCCCGAATCGGAGGCTTCGCAGTAGGCATCGTCGCCAACCAGAAACTGCCCGTGCAGCAGACCGACCACGAAGGCCACAAGAGGGTCGAGTTCGGCGGCGTCATCTACACCGAGTCCGCCGAAAAGGCAGCCCGCTTCATCATGGACTGCAACCAGAGCCTGATCCCGCTGGTATTTTTCCATGATGTCAACGGCTTCATGGTGGGACGCGATGCGGAGTGGAGCGGCATCATCAAGGCTGGCGCGAAGATGGTGAACGCAGTGTCGAACTCGGTCGTGCCCAAGATTACCGTGATCGTCGGCGGCTCTTTCGGCGCCGGACACTACGCCATGTGCGGCAAAGCTTATGATCCGCGCTTCGTCTTCGCCTGGCCCACCGCGAAATATGCGGTCATGAGCGGAGATGCCGCTGCCGGTACGCTGGTGGAAATCAAAGTGAAGCAACTGGAACGCAGCGGCAAAAAGTTGAGCGAAGAAGAAAGAAAAGAACTCTTCGATTCGACGAAAAAAACATACGACGAGCAGACCGACCCGCGCTACGGAGCTGCACGCCTCTGGATCGACAAGATCATCGATCCCATGGAAACACGACAAGCTATCACGCAGGCGCTGGAGGCCGCTTCGCTGAACCCCGAAGTGCCCGAGTTTAAGGTCGGAGTGCTGCAGACATGATTTTGTTCACGGGTGCTAAATGCTAAGTGCTAACTGCTAAATGCCGACTGCTGATCTCGTCAAACTCGTCGAATGTCCCCGCGATGCCTGGCAAGGCCTCAAGGGCCAGATCCCTGCCGATCTGAAGACCAACTATCTCCAGGCTCTGATCTCGGCCGGCTTCAAGCACATTGATGCCGTCAGCTTCGTCTCGCCAAACGCTGTCCCGCAGATGGCCGACTCCGAAGAAGTTCTGAAAGAACTCGATCCGCCCGACGACGTGGAGATCATTGGAATAGTGGTCAACGAAAAAGGCGCACAGCGGGCGATTGCGACCGAGGCCGTGCGTACCTTGGGCTTCCCGTATTCGATCTCGCCAACTTTTTTGCAGAACAATCAACGGCAGACGCTTGAAGATGCCATCGAAGAACTGGAGAAAATCGAGAAGAAAGCCGACGAAGCCGGGCTCGACACCGTCGTCTATATTTCGATGGCCTTCGGCAATCCGTACGACGATCCCTGGACTGTAGAAGAGGTAGTCGAAGCAGTAGGCTTACTCGAGATACAGGAGATTCGTACGATCTCCCTCGCCGATACCGTGGGCGTGGCGCCACCCGAGAAAATTAACGAAGTCGTTTCCGCTGTGATGGCCAGATATGGGTACCTCGAAATCGGAGTCCACCTGCACAGTCGTCCCGACCAAGCCGCCGCCAAGATCATTGCAGCCTACGAAGCCGGTTGTCGCCGATTCGACTCCGCCATCGGTGGTCTGGGCGGGTGTCCTTTTGCGCAGGATGATTTGGTGGGGAATATTGCGACCGAAACAGTAATCGAAGCTCTGCGCGGACGCGGCGCGCAATTGCCTCCGCTGAAATCGCTGGATGCCCTTGTGCGAGCGAGCGCCGAGATCGGCGCGAGATACGCCGGCACTACAAAGGATTTGTCATCCTGAGCGAAGCGAAGGACCTGCTTTTCGCCCCTTCCACCGACTCCGGGCGCGATCCGGACTGCACCGTCCGAAAACCGCACAAATTGGCTGTGATCCGTTGCACAGCCAATCCCTCCTCAATTTTTTCATGCTGAGCGAAGCGAAGCACCTGTTTTCTTATGCGCCATTTCTACGTCTACATTCTGTCCAGCAAATCGCGAGTGCTTTACACTGGCATCACCGACAACCTCTACCGCCGCACATGGGAGCATAAGAATGATGTCAATCCCGGCTTCACTCGGGATTACAGAGTTCATCGTCTCGTTTACTATGAGGCATTCAAGTATGTGAACATTGCCATTGCCCGAGAAAAGGCGATTAAAGGATGGCTGCGGCGAAAGAAGATTGCGCTGATTGAAGCTGAGAACCCGACTTGGGAAGACCTGGGTGCGTCGTGGTTCGACGGAAAACAGGTCCTTCGCTTCGCTCAGGATGACAAATTCTTTGGACAGGACGAACAGCTGAAGAGCGATGCCCATACGCCAGTTCCAGGCTTGCGAATGAACTTCAAAACCCTCCAACTCGCCTACGACTCCACCGTTGCTACTGTCACGCTCAGCCGTCCCGACAAGCGCAACGCCATCAGCTACGAACTCATCGACGATCTGATTCGCGCTCTGGAGGAAGTGAGAAACTCAGCCGCTCAAGTCCTGATCCTGACCGGAGCAGGGAAGGCCTTCTGCTCGGGCATGGACCTCGACAACCTGAAAGCGCTGATCGGCCGCACTACTGAACAAAATCTTGAAGACTCGCGGACTATGGCGAGTCTCTTCCGCTCGCTCTATGAGTTTCCTAAACCAACCATCGCCGCAGTCAATGGTGCGGCCATTGCCGGCGGCGCCGGACTTGCCCTGCTCTGCGACTTCACGCTGGCGGCGCCGGAAGCCAAGTTCGGCTACACCGAGGTTCGCATCGGATTTGTGCCGGCCATCGTCTCAGCTTTTCTATTGCGACAGGTCGGTGAGAAAATTGCCCGCGATTTGCTGCTTACGGGCCGGATCTTCGACGCAGCCGAGGCGCTGAAAATTGGCCTGATCAACGAAATCGTTCCGCCGGAAAAGTTGCTCGACCGCGCGCGCGAACTGGCCGCGCAGGTGGCGGAGAACAGTCCACTCTCGCTTTCGAATACCAAACGCCTGCTCGCCGATTACGCGCGCGCCGAACTCGATTCGCAGATTGAAGCCGCGATCCGCGAAAACGCCGGCATTCGCGAGAGTTCCGACTTCCGCGAGGGGATCGCGTCCTTCCTCGAAAAGCGCAAACCGAAGTGGACGGGCCGATGAGCCGGCCGGCTAGTCAAACATCAACAGCGACAGTGAATGAAACTCGCATCCGCGTCCGCTATGCCGAAACCGATCAGATGGGCGTCGTGTACCACGCCAATCATTTCATCTGGTTCGAGGTGGGACGGGTGGAACTCATGCGCCAGTTTGGTTTCAGCTATAAAGATATGGAGCGCGAAGACGACTGTTTCATCGCGGTTATCGACGCCCACTGCCGCTACAAGGCTCCCGTGCACTATGATGACGAGGTCATCGTGCGTACGTATTTGAAGCATGTTCGGGAGAAAGTGATTCGCTTCGGATACGAGCTGCGAAGCGCGGAAAGCGGCGAGCTGCTGGCCGAGGGTGAGACCACGCATCTGGTCGCGGATTCAAAGATGAAACCCCGCGCTCTGCCGGGAAAGTATATGAAAGCGTTTCGCGCAGCAGTGGGCAACCCCTGAACCCTGAGAACCGAGAACTGCTTTGCAAGCTCTGCACATCAACGGAAACGATCTGACGCTCGAGGCGGTGCGTGAAGTTGCTGCCGAGAAACGGCCGGTGTTGCTCGATCCTGACGCGCGTGAGGCCGTCAATCGCGCCCGCGCCGTTGTCGACGCGCTCGTCGCCGGCAACAAAATTTCTTACGCCATCACGACCGGTGTCGGCAAGCTGAGCGACGTGCACATCGTCGGCAATCAGGTTCGCGAGTTGCAAATCAATCTCGTGCGCTCGCACGCGGTCGGCGTAGGCGAACCGCTTGCCATCCCGGACACGCGAGCGATGATGCTTCTCCGCGCCAACTCGCTGGCGAAAGGCAACTCGGGCGTGCGTGCCATCACCATCGACACCATCTGCGAGATGCTGAATCGCAGAGTGACGCCGATGGTCCCATCGCAGGGAAGCGTAGGAGCGAGTGGCGATCTTGCGCCATTGGCGCACCTGGCGCTGGCCTTGATCGGTGAAGGCGAATGCTTTGACAACAATGGCGGGCGCATTGCAAGCGGCGAAGCCTTGAAGCGCGCCCAGATCAAACCGCTGGTGCTCGAAGCGAAAGAAGCTGTGTCGCTCATCAATGGCACACAAGCGATGCTCGCCATCGGAGCGCTGATGCTACTGGCTGCGGAAACGCTGGTTGACACCGCCGACGTCATCGGTGCGATGGCTTGCGACGCACTCAAGGGAACCGACGCCGCCTTCGATGAGCGCATTCAAAGGGCGCGCCCTCATGCTGGGCAAATCAAGACCGCAGCGAACTTGCGTCGTCTTCTCGAACACAGCGAGATCCGTGAGTCGCATCGCGATTGTGGCCGTGTCCAGGATGCCTATTCCTTGCGCTGCATTCCTCAGGTGCATGGCGCGGTGCGCGACACGCTCGCCCACTGCCGCGCAGTTTTTGAAACGGAGACGAACTCGGCGGTCGATAATCCGCTGGTATTCGTGAAGAATCCGCGGGCGATGGACGGCGAGGGCGATGTGATCTCCGGCGGGAACTTTCACGGCGAGCCGCTCGCGTTCGCGCTCGACTTTCTCGCGATCGCCTTGAGCGCGCTGGCGGGCATCAGCGAACGGCGACTGGAGCGCTTGGTGAACCCCGCGTTGAGTGAGGGTTTGCCGCCATTTCTCGCTCCCGGTGCCGGCATGAACTCCGGCTTCATGATGCCGCAAGTGACTGCGGCCGCTTTGGTGAGCGAGAACAAAGTGCTGGCTCATCCCGCATCGGTCGATTCGATTACTACCTCGGGTAACAAGGAGGACTTCGTTTCCATGGGTATGACCGCGGCGAACAAGCTGAAGAAAGTAGTGGAAAACACGCGCAACACGCTGGCCATCGAGGCCATGGCGGCGGCGCAGGCGATTGACTTCCTCGCGCCGCTGAAGACTTCGAAACCGTTGCAGCAGGCCCATGCGTCAATAAGAACGGTGTGCGCGACCATGGACAAGGATCGCGTGATGTACCAGGATTTCGCCCGCATTGCGCAATTGATCGCCAGCGGAAAGTTGGCTGAGTTCGTGCGCTGAAAGAGTTTCTGCCGTAGAAGTCATCCTAGAAAGAAGTCGACACAGAACTTGGAGTGAGAAAGTTTGCACATCGAGTGCACTTTCCCACCGTTCCCGGACAAGAAGGGAATCGTTGTTTACAGCCGGTTGCCGGATGCATTAAACTCGGCGGGCTTCGTGCTTCTTCCCCTCGCGTGCCCCGGCGGCGAATCGGAATCGCAGCGAGAACGGATGAAAGCCGCTTCAAGCAACGTCCGGAAATAAAAATAAACAATTAGAAGGATCAGAACATGCCCAAACATCGCGAGCGCAACTGCAACGGCGGCGCGGCCGTATTTGCCCTACTGATTTTCATCGGCGCGAGCGCGTTGCTGGCGGCGGGTCAGACGGCGGTCACGACGTATCACTACGACAATTACCGTACCGGCTGGAATCAGAATGAGTCGGTGCTGACGCCTGCCAATGTTAAGGCCAAGGTATTCGGCCGACTGCACACCGTGAAGCTAGATGACCAGGTGGACGCACAGCCGCTGGTCATCCCAGGGGTGCTCATCACCGCCGGAAGCTATCAGGGCACGCACGATGTGGTTTACGTGGCGACGGAACACAACACGATCTATGCCATCGACGTGCACACCGGGACAGTGCTACTGAACCCGAATTTCGGAACGCCGGTGCCGTATCCGCTGGGATGCAACAACAACGGGCCGAATGTAGGGATCAATTCGACCCCCGTGATCGATCCGATCAGCAACACGCTCTACGTGATGGTTTATACGGTGACTAAGGGTGTGCCAGTCTACAACCTGCACGCGCTCGATTTGGGGAGCTTGACCGACAAGGTGACCCCGGAGCTAGTGACCGCGTCGCATACGCTGAACAACGGAACGACATTCAACTTTAACGCGAGGTACCAGCGGCAGAGGCCGGCATTGTTGCTGGCGAACGGCAGTATCTATGCGGGGTTCGGCAGTTTTTGCGATTTGTCGGCGAATCTTTCGCGGGGCTGGCTGCTGGGCTGGACGGCGGGATCGCTGGCGCCATTTCCGTCGAACCAGCTCAACGATCTGCAAGCAACGGATCCGGACAGCTTCTTTTTGTCATCCATCTGGATGTCGGGCTACGGACTGGCGACTGATGATTCGGGCAACGTCCTGTTCGTGACCGGTAACTCGGACCCGAACACCTACGACGGCATCACCAATATTCAGGAGAGTGTGGTCAAGATGTCGTCAACTCTCACGACGTTGCAAAGCCTGTTTACTCCCGATGACCAGGTGAGCCTGGACGACGGGGATGTGGATTTCGGCTCGGGCGGAGTGCTGGTGCTCCCCGATCAGCCGGGGTCGACGCCGCATCTGGCGGTGGCGGCGGGCAAGGACGGCAACATGTATCTCATGAACGAAGACAATCTCGGAGGCTACTCGCCAACGACGAATAATGTGCTGGGCACATACTCGGTGGGTGGTTGCTGGTGTGGCGAGTCTTACTATGTGGATCCAACGGACGGAGTGGGACGGGTAGTGAGCAGCGGCGGCTCGACAATAGAACTCTGGAAGGTGCAGACCTCGCCCAAGGTAGCGTTAACGCAGGTTTCGTCGTCTGCCTATCTCGGCGGTGTGCAGGATCCGGGATTCTTTACCACAATTTCGTCAAGCGGTAATGCCAATCCAATCATTTGGGCGGTGTCGCGTCCACAGAACTCAGGGGCGGGACCGCTTCATCTGGTCGCGTTTAATCCGGACGCCGGTAAACACGCAATCATGAAGCATTTGTTTACCACGACCGCCGGTATGTGGCCGAACCTGGGGGGCAATTCGAACCTGGTTCCGGTAGTGGCAAATGGCCAGGTCTTCGTGGCCAGCAACAAACAGCTCAGGATATTTGGGCTGCTCGGCGGGGATTCGGCGAAAAAGTCACCGAAGAAGTGAGTGAACTAGAGGTTCACGCAAAGAGTCAGCCTCCGCCATGTTGTTCGGTGGCGGAGTCTTTTTTTCACCACGCTTGAGCCGGCTTAGTGCGCTCGTCCCAAGCAAGTTTCACGCCGACTTGGCCGCTGACCCATCCAACCCCAGTTCGGGCGCGATCGTTTTCATGGCTGCGATGCAGAATGCGATGTGGGTTTCGAGATCCAACCCGAGATCGGCGGCACCTTCGACGATGTCTTCCCGGTGAACACTGCGAGCAAAGGCTTTGTCTTTCATTTTCCTGCGGACGGATGGAGCTTCGACTTCGGCGAGCGATTTTCCGGGTTTGACTAGAGCGCAGGCGGTGACGAATCCCGCGAGTTCGTCGCAGGCAAAGAGCGTCTTTTCCATGGGGGAGAGGCGTGCGACTCCGCTGTATTGGGCGTGCGACATGATGGCGCGTCGCACTTCTTCGGAATAGCCGCGTTCTTTCAGAATCTCGGAGCCTCTGTAGGGATGATCTTCAGCGCTCGGATATTTTTCGTAGTCGAAGTCATGGAGAAGACCGACCAGGCCCCACAATTCTTCGTCGGCTCCGGCCTGGCGAGCGTAAGCGCGCATACAAGCCTCGACTGCGAGTGCATGTTTTCGCAGACTTTCCGATTGGGTGAACTCAGTTAGTAAACACCATGCTGCATCGCGTTGATTCATGATCTGTAGCTGCTTTTCGGTGCTTTCTGCTTCCTTATTATGCCATCGTTTCAGCAAAGCGCTTTGTTTGCTCGCACTTTTGTCTTGACATCCACAGGTCCAATCCAGCAGATTACGCACTAGTTTGGTTTTGAGAGTAGCCCGCTCTGGCACTCGCAAACCCTGAATGGCCACAACACTAACCCCCGTGGACTCACGGGAAGTTGTACGATGCGACCGTTGTTTCTTGGTGCAATTCCGCACATCAAATAGTCTTTGCCGCCGTTGCCATCTGTCATTGGATGAGGACGAGGCGGAGATTGCCGCTATGACCGCAGTGCCAGAAGTGCTGCCGGTAAACGTAGATTCCCATGGACGCGGGCATCTCAAACTAGCGCAGTCGATCCGATCGCTGCGGCTCCGCAATGGCTTGAGTCAGCGGCAACTGGCGCTTCGCATGTCAGTGCCTCGGACCTACGTGTCGAAAATCGAGAACGAAAAGGCGACACCGACACTGTCTTCCCTGGAGCGACTCGCGAGAGCGCTCGAGGTAAGTGTGCCAGATCTGCTCTCCGGTGGAGAACGGAACCGGCAGGAGGAAGTGCGCGAGTTGATGGAAGATCAGTTCGTCGCCGAGGTCATGCCGTATCTGTCACAGCTGAACGGGATGCAGATGTCGAGCATCCTGGCGCAGGTGCGGGACTTGACGGTGCGTCCGCGACGGAGCGCGTAACGAACACAGCACAGCATTGAGTTTTATCCGGGCACACACCAACTGGACAGCCGGGGCCTTCGGGTTCCGGCTTTTTTGCTGATGTGCAAAGCAATGCAATCGTTTTGGGCTTGAAGTGCAGAGCCTTGCATAGTTACGGCGTAGTGCGCAATTGTTTGCACGTGAGCGAGAAATTTCTTAAAGAATATGATGGTTTCCGCTTGACCCGAGCTATTGAACGAGCTAACCTCGGCCCACTCCCCGAAAGCTGGGAAAGGATTACCCAGCCTAATTCCTTTGGTGAACAGGAAACCTCGATGAAAATTTCTCGGTTGTGTGCGCTGGCTTTACTTTTGGCAGTGAGTTCGGCGATGGCCTTCGCCGACGGAGTCCAAGATCCGAAAGTTATCATTAAGGGCGCCGGCGGTGGCAGCAACGTTCCTCAGGGCTCGTGCCCGCAATGTGTTGGCGTTGGAATAAATTTCAGCTTCTCCGTACCGCAGAGCGGATCGGGCTCTTTGTTTTTCACGAACACCAGCGGTAAGAACTGGACCTCCCTGAAACTGATCGAAAAGGGCGTGCCGGCGGCCGACGTGAAATGCAGTTCGTCTCTATTCTCAAGCTGCACCACCCAGACGCTGAAGAACGGTTCGGTCGAAATTTTACTCTCGGGCGTCAAAGGCGGCGGCGCGCAGTGGGCGGATCGCGGGATCATGAATGGACAGAACTTCTCCATCAATTTCTCTTGCGTTCAGGGCAACTGCTGGCCGGGCGGGCTAACCTTTAACGGTCACGCTGGCACGTCCGTCGGATCCGTCCCAGAGCCGGGAACGATTGGGCTGCTTGTGATTGGATTAGGTGCGCTGGGTTCGCGGCGCAAGCGGTGGAAGAACCGCTGGAACTCTTAGTTGTTCTTCTTCGAGAACTCTTTCACCAGTTGTGAAAACTGCGGCAGGGTCTGGAGCTTCTGAAGTTCGGGATCGTTCCAGGCCTCCTGCGGCGGCCAGCCCTTCTCTAGTGCCAGCTTCAGCGACTTCAACGATTCTTCGGGTTTCCCGATCAGCGCTTTCACCTGGGCCTCTGAATACATCAATTGCAAGTCGTCAGGCTTGATAGCACGCGCTTGATTTGTGTACTGCATTGCATTTGTGGCATCGCCCTTTTTGGCATAGAGGATCCCAAGATCTCCCATGATAGCGGCCGACCGCGGGTTTACCTGTAGCTCCTGAAACGCCAGCGAGATGGCTTTCCCGTAGGCGTTCGCGGCTTGGTCGGAGTGCCCCGACCAGCGGTAAGAATCGCCAAGATTGCCGAGCAGTACTTCGTCATTCGGCGTCATCTCAACCGCCTTCGCATACATCGCCGTAGCCTGATCGTAGTTCTTCAGAAAAAAGTAGGCCGTGCCCAGATTCGAGTAGGTATCCGCGTCTGGAGCCAATGCGAGCGCTTTCTGAAATTGCGGAATCGACTCGCTCCACTTGCCTTCGCGCAGATACAGCGAGCCGATGTCTGCATAGCCGAGGGGATTGTCCGGAGAGAGTTCATTAACCTTCTGAAACTCCGGGAGCGCCTTTGTGGCGTCGCCAAGCTCCAGGTAGGCCTTGCCGAGGGCGATGTGGTTCGACCAGTTGTAAGCGTTGGCGGCGACCGCTTTCTGGTAGGCGGCGATGGCTTCTTCACTCTGACCGCTGCGGCTGTAGGCGTCACCCAGACCGCGATAAGCTTCATCCGAATTCGGAGCTAATTCCAATGCCTTTTTCAGCTCGGTGACCGCTTCGGTGTTCTTGCCAGTGTTGGAATAGACCGTACCAAGCGAGAGATGAACCTCGGGAAGGTTGTTGGAGAGGCGTTCGGCCTGCTGCGCGGCCAAAGTGGCTTTTTGAGCCCAGATGCCCTCCTTGGTTTCCCCGAACATGTGGAGGCTTGAGTCGGCGAGCCCGGTGTAGGCAAGTGCGAAGTTGGGATCCTTGTCGATAGCCTGTTCGAATAGCCCGAGGGCCTGGCGATAAGCATCCTGGCTATGACCGTTGCGCAGCGTGTTTCGCCCCTGCAGGTAAAGATCGTAGGCCTTCACGTTCTCCGTCGGATGCGCGCCAACGCGGGCCTGTTCTTCGTCGGTCGGCTTGAGGGCGAGGGCGGTTGCCACATTGCCATAGATCTGATCTTCGAGCGCGAGCACGTCGCCCGGGGCTCCCGAGAAGTCCTGGCTCCAAAGGCGCTTGCCGGTGGCGGCATCATCAAGACTCAGGGTGACGCGCAGCTTGTCGCTGTTGCCCTGCACCATGCCTTGTAACACCATGTTGACTCCCAGTTCGCGGGCGAGTTTGGAAAGCGGCAGATTCTTGGCAACCGCTTTGTCAACCGCGTCCGAGGATGCAACGTGGACTTCTTTCAACTGAAATAGCTTGGCGGCGAGAGCTTCCTGAATACCGTCGGCCACGTAACCCAGCGTTTTCTCATCACCGATTTTTTTTAGCGGCAGAATGGCGACGTACGTCCCCTGTTTGAGCGAGGGGATGCCCTGCGCCGTTTCGCCGGACGAGATCGAGGAGCGATTCAGCAGCGTGCGTCCAGCGAAAGTCGCGAGCACAATCGCGAGCACGGCTCCCGCGATCCACATCCAGCTCTTTCCCGGAAGATCGAGGCTGAATCGCAAGCGACGGACGATGGGATGCGGAATCATCTGCGAGAGCGTGTCGGCGCTGATGTTGGGATTGGCTTCCCATGTGTTTAATTGCTGCAACAATTCGACCGCGGAGTGATAACGGTTGGCCGGTTCGCGTTCTAGGCATCGGCTGACGATCGCGCTCAGCGACTTGGGAACGGAGGCATCGACGTCGGAAACAGATTGCGCATCCTCACGCGTGCGCTTCATCAGGCTGGCGATAGCGGTGTCGGCCTGGTAGGGAGCTTTGCCGGAGAGCAGTTCGAAGAAGATCAGGCCGACACTGAAGATGTCGGAGCGCTGGTCAAGCGTGCTGCCCATCGCTTGCTCGGGCGACATATATTCGAGCGTGCCGACGAGCGCGCCGGTCTGAGTGAGGCCGGACTCGCCGAGCGAACGCGCCAGGCCGAAGTCCATCACCACGATGCGGCCGTGTTTGTCGCGCATGATGTTCTGCGGCTTCAAGTCGCGATGGATCACGCCTTCGGAGTGGGCCGAGTCGAGCGCGCGGCAGACTTGCTCCACCACCGAAATAGCGTCTTTGGGCGCGAACTTTCCGTCGCGGCGCAATATCGTGCGCAGGTCCTCGCCATCAACGAATTCCATGCTGATGAAGCGGATGCCCTCGGCCTCGCCCAGGTCGAAGATGCGGACCACATTCTTGTGCGTGATGTTGCGGGAAAGAATGAGCTCCTGCTTGAAGCGCAACAAAATCGCGGGGTCCGTCGCCAGTTCAGGACGGATGACCTTGAGCGCGATCAGACGGTCGAGCTCGCGGTCACGGGCCTTATACACGGCCCCCATGCCGCCCTGCCCGAGCACGCCGAGGATTTCATAGCGGCCGCCGAAAACTACGCCCGGCTGCAGACCCTGGAAAGCGGAGATGCTGCTGACCGGAGCCGCCGAGGGCGGACGACCCTCTTGGCGGATATAGGGAAGCGCCGGCGTTAAGCCCGGAAACGCAGTCCCGTGGGGTAAAGTCGGAGTATCGCCTACCGGAGCGTTCGATAGAGGCGGAGGGGTCAGAGCTGCGGCGCCAACGACATCCTCAGGCAAACGGGTACCCGGCATCGTCGGGCTGTCGGAATCATTGGCCCTGCGGTCGCGCTCGTCCATTGGGATTGCCCGGGTTCGGAGAGCCAGCGAGGGAGCGAGCGCCTCAGTCCCAGGACAAAGGCGAGCGTTCGCCTAAGGTCGTCGAGGGGAAATCGAGAACCCAGCACTCCAATACGCAACCGAGTATACCCCGGAAATGGTTCTCGGGAAAAGGGAAACCCTCAAGAAACGTGGTGTTTCTTAGGTCGCCGACGCTTCATCTGCCCTACGGACCGCGCCCTAGCGATGAACGCCGTTCCCATGGGCTTCCCACCGGCGATTCTGGCTCCAGGAGGCGTACGACTTCGGCAATATATGCCCGCACCCGGTTTTGGTGTGTCATAACACGAGGGGGAAGCACATGCCCGGCCAACCGGTCGGTACCAGGGTTTCATGGATTGTCGCCGGCCATGCTTAAATCAAAAGTTGGGTGCCTAGTTTTGCGCCGAGGGTGCCCCATCCTAACGCGGCGGTTTGTGCCGCGTTAGGGTGGGAACCACCTGCGCACGGAGGATTTTTGGACTTCCAATTAAACGAAGAGCAACTGCACCTGAAAAAAACGGTGCGCGAGTTTGCCGAACGCGAGATTGCGCCAAACGTCATGAAGTGGGATGAGGCTTCGGAATTCCCGCTGGCGACGATCAAGGAGCTAGGCAAGCTCGGCCTGCTGGGCATCATTTTTCCAACCGAATACGGCGGCGCCGGGATGGGCTACGTGGAATATGTCACGGCGGTCGCGGAACTCTCTCGCGTGGATGGTTCAGTTGGAATCATCGTAGCGGGGCACACTTCTCTTTGCTCGAACCACATTTACGTGGCCGGGAACGAAATGCAGAAAAAGAAATATGTTCCGAAGTTGGCCAGCGGCGAATTCATCGGCGCATGGGGGCTGACCGAGCCTTCGGCGGGGTCAGATGCCGGCAGCGCGCGCATGACCGCATCCAAAGCCAAGGGCGGATGGGTGCTCAACGGCACCAAGACATTCATCACCAATGGCCACTATGCGGACGTAGTAGTCGCGCTCGCGGTCACCGATCGTGCGGCACATACTCACGGGCTCTCGGGATTCATCGTCGAAAAGGGTACGAAGGGCTTCCGCGCCGGCAAGAAAGAAAACAAACTTGGCTTGCGCGCCAGCGACACCTCAGAGCTGATCTTCGAAGACTGCTTCGTGCCGGCGGAGAATCTGTTAGGTGGAGAAGGCAACGGATTCCGAGATGCCATGCGCATCCTCGACGGGGGGCGCATTTCAATCGCCGCGCTCTCGTTAGGCATGGCCGAAGGCGCCTACGGTGCGGCGTTGAAGTATTCCAAAGAGCGCAAGCAGTTTGGCAAGGCGATCTCGGAATTTCAAGCCATCCAGTGGAAGCTGGCCGACATGGCCACCGAAATCGAAGCGGCAAAACTTCTGACTCTGCGCGCTGCCACCATGAAAGATGCCGGGATGAAGACCACGCTCGAATCCTCAATGGCCAAGCTCTACGCCAGCGAAGTGGCCGTGAAGTGCGCCAATGAAGGCGTGCAGATCCACGGCGGGTATGGTTTCATCAAGGACTATCCCGCGGAGAAGTTTTATCGCGACGTGAAGCTGTGCACCATCGGCGAAGGGACAAGCGAGATTCAGCGCCTGGTGATTGCCCGCCAGTTGCTGAAGGACTAGGACATCGGCCTGCAGGTTGGCGTCGTAAACTTGGCCTGTCATTTTTTCCAAAGTTGTCATCCTGAGCGAAGCGAAGGACCTGCTTTCTCGTTCGCCGATATTGCTTGACGTCCCAAAAGGCGGAAAGGAGCTGCCATGATCAACGGCGCCCACGTCATCGTCTACAGCAAAGATCCGGAAAGCGACCGCATTTTCTTTCGCGATGTGCTCAATTTTCCTGCAGTGGACGCTGGCCACGGCTGGCTCATTTTTGCGCTGCCGCCCTCCGAGGCCGCATTTCATCCCGCCGAGAAGAACGATCTGCACGAGCTGTACTTTATTTGTGACGACCTGAAGGCGACGATGGAATCGCTGAAGGTTAAGAGTGTGACCTGCGGCCCGGTGAAAGAAGAACGCTGGGGCAGCCTCACGACAATTTCTCTCCCCGGAGGCGGGAAGGTCGGCCTCTACCAGCCCAGGCATCCCACCGCGATCGCCGTCTAAGGGATTGCGTCACAATCCTGCCCGCTCCATAAAATCCTGCGTTAAAATCCCTCTTGACAACCGATACTGTATATCATACAGTATGTGTCATACACTATATGTCACAGAGTAATGGCAATCACGAAGTTTTCGAAAACCTTCGCTTGGAGCTGCGCCGCGGCTGCCTGAGTCTGGCCGTGCTGTCCCAGCTTCGCACCGAACGCTACGGATACACGCTGCGCAAGGCGCTCGCCGAGCAGGGCCTCGAAATTGACGAAGGAACGCTGTATCCCCTGCTACGACGGCTGGAAAGCCAGGGCCTGCTGACCAGCGTCTGGCGCGAGGAAGAGAAGCGCAACAAACGCTTCTACCGTCTTTCTCCCGACGGCAAGCAAGTGCTCAAACAGCTGGGCGCGGAGTGGCAAAAGATCAATTCATCATTAGAAGAAATCCTCTAGGAGTTGGACATGGAACTACTCGATCGTTATTTGCACGCCATCGAATTCTGGCTGCCCAAGCGGCAGAAACAGGACATCATCGCGGAACTATCGGAAGATCTGCGCTCGCAAATCGAAGAGAAAGAAACCGAACTCGGCCGCAAGTTGAACGACGCGGAAGTGGAAGCGATCCTCAAGCGTTGCGGTTCGCCCGTGGAAGTGGCGTCGCGTTACCTTCCTCAGAACTACCTCATCGGCCCGACACTGTTTCCTGTCTACCGCTTCGTCCTGGTTGTTGCAGTGATGGGCTGTGTGATCCCCAGGGTCTTGATCTGGCTTGGATTTCTGATTGCTGATCCGGCGCACCGCGGCTATCTGCACATGGAAAACCTGTGGCTGACGGTTCTTTACTGTGCATTCTTCACGACCCTGGCTTTTGTGATCGTCGAAAAAAGCGGTGCCAAGGTGGAAGGTCTGAACACATGGAACCCGCGCAAACTGCGGCCGGTGCGGGATCCAAACCGCATAGCGCGCTCCGGCCCTCTGGGCGAAATCGCGGTGGCTGTGATCTTCAATGTCTGGTTCGTCAGCGCGTTCTGGCCGCGTCCGACATTCGACCTCTTCGGAGCCCAGATCACGCCGGCTCCCGTATGGCAAACCATCTTCTGGAGCTTTCTGGCTCTGGCAGTGGCCAACGTTGCTCTTGCAGGCGTGAATCTTTTCCGTCCCTACTGGACGCGGCTGCGCGCCAGCCTCCGTCTGCTGCTCGACGGCCTCGGCGGTGTGCTGTTTTGCTGGTTGCTCAAAGCCCAGGTTCTGGCGGGAATCAGCGCGCCGGGCCTTCCCGCACCGAAGGCGGTCGAACTAACCAACGTGCTCAACGCGTGGATGGCGCGAACGCTCCCCTGGGCCGTCGTCACGATGCTGGTGATTCTCTGCGTCGACGCTTATCGCATCGTGCGAGTGCGAAGCGCCCAGCGGCGCGGGGGTGCGATTGGGCCAACGCTGCATGATCTTCCCGATCCAGCGCCAAACGGGAACTAATCCTCGCGCCGCACTCCAGTCAAAAGCTACCGCGCTATCTTCGCCAGAATCGGTCCAGCAATCGCCAGCAGCAGGACATAAGCGGCGGATAGCGGTCCCAGTCGCGGCTCAATTGCTACTCCCAGACCTGCGATCACGATAGAGAACTCGCCGCGCGCGATCAGAGTTAATCCCACCCGCAAACCGGAGCGGTTGTCGCATCCCGCCCGCTTGGCGGTCCAATATCCCGTCAGGATTTTGGTCCCCGCAGTGATCACGGCAAGGGTCACAGCGACAGGGAGCACGGGGAGCAGAGTCCGCGGATCCACCTCCATGCCAAAGAAAAAGAAAAAAGTGGCGGCAAACAAATCCCGAAGCGGCGTGAGCAGACGACTCGCCTGATGGGCCACCGGACCGGAAATTGCAATGCCGACCAGAAAGGCTCCGATGGCCGCCGAAACATTGAGCCGTTGCGCGAGTCCAGCAACCAGCAGCACCGCACCAAAGCAGGTCAGCAGGACAATCTCATCAGATTCATCGGCGAACATGGCACTCAGTTTCTCGCCAAACCGGATGGCCACAAACAAAGCCGCAGCCACCGCCACCAGCGCGATCGACACGGCCCACGCCACACGTGACGAGCTTCCTCCCGAGAGCAGCACCGCCACTATAGGCAGATAAACGGCCATCGCGAGATCCTCAATCACCAGCACGGAAAGCATCGAGGGCGTTTCGGGATTGCCCAGGCGTTTCAGTTCGCCGAGAACTTTCGCAATGATTCCAGAAGAAGAAATGTAGGTGACGCCGCCCAGCAGTATCGAGGCAAACAGGCTCCATCGCAGCAACAATCCAGCGACAAACCCGGGAGTAAAGTTCAGGACCAGGTCGATCACTCCGGAGCCAAATCCTGCCTTCAGGTTGCGGCTGAGTTCCTCACCGGTGTATTCCAATCCGAGTATGAAGAGCAGGAGCAGGACGCCAATCTCGGAGCCGACTCGGGTGAACTCTTCGCTGACACTCAGTGGTGCCAGGCCGCCTTTTCCAAACGCAAGGCCCGCAAGCAAATAGAAAGGGATCGCCGACACGCCGTAGCGCTTGGCTAGCCTGGCCAGAACGGCGAGACCTACAATGACGAGTCCCAGCTCAACAAACAGAGCCGCGAGGTGATGGGAATCTTCTGGCATCAACTGATCTTGCTTTACACTTAACCCTTGACTTAGGAACCCTTAGCTGACGAACAATGGCTCAGAACTCTTGACTCAGGATACCCAATCCCAGATAGCCCGTCTCTGCGCTGGCGACACCCGTGCCCTGGCGCAGGCCATCTCTGCGGTCGAGAACCGTGCCGCAGGCTGGTCTGATCTGCTCAAAGCCCTGTTTCCGCATACCGGCAAGGCGCGGGTTCTCGGCATAACGGGCGCGCCCGGCGCCGGTAAGAGTACGCTGGTCGATCAGCTCGCCAAGCATTATCGCAAACAAAATCAGACGGTCGGCATTATCGCCGTCGATCCGACCAGTCCTTACACCGGTGGAGCAATTCTAGGCGACCGCATCCGCATGCAGGATCATCATAGCGACCCGGGGATTTACATCCGCAGCATGGCAACCCGAGGATCGCTAGGCGGCCTAGCCCGAGCCACCGCGGACGCGGCTACCGTGCTCGATGCTGCCGGCCGCGACTTGATCATGATCGAGACGGTGGGCGTCGGGCAGGACGAAATCGACATTGTGCGGCTGGCCGATGTGACCATCGTGATTCTCGTGCCTGGCATGGGCGACGACGTGCAGACGATCAAAGCCGGCATCATGGAGATCGCCGATATCTTCGTCATCAATAAGAGCGATCGCGAAGGCGCAGAGCGTGTGGAGCGCGAGATTCGAGCCATGCAATCGCTATCCACGCGACACGACCGATGGACGCCTCCAATCGTGAAAACGGTGGCAACCGACGGTGTAGGCATCAAAGAGTTGGCGGAAGCGATTACGGATTACGAGGCATATCTTAAGAAGGAGAATCTGGTCCTCAAGAAAAACGTCGAGAACTGGCAGGAACGGCTGATCGAGATGCTGCGCGATGCGATGCTGGAAAAGGCGCGCGCGCAACTCGACCGCGGCAGCCTGGAGCGTTATGCGTCCGAGATCGCCGAGCACAAGCGCGACCCCTATTCTCTGGTGGAGGAGATTGTACGCGGCGTTGAACGCAGGTAGAGCCGGGACGCCCAGCGCTCAATCGGCAATTTGTTCTGTAAAAAGCAGGAAATATGGAATTCAGCATTGATCACATCGGCATCGCCGTAAAGTCACTGACGGCGTCGAAATCCATCTATGAGAAGCTCGGCCTGAGCGTATCTCCGGAAGAGACCGTCGAGCACGAGCAAGTTCGCGTGGTGATGGTGCCCGTGGGCGAGAGCCGACTGGAGCTGCTGGAAGCCACTTCGCCCGATTCCACCATCGCCAAATTCATCGCCAAACGCGGTGAGGGGCTGCATCACGTTTGTATGCGCGTTCCGGATCTGGACGCGGCAGTGGCAAAATTGAAGAGCGATGGCGTGCGGTTAGTGTCGAATGAGATCAAGACGGGAGCAGGCGGACATCGATATGTGTTCGTGCATCCGCAGAGCGCGGGAGGCGTGTTGCTCGAATTGGTGGAGAGCGGCCACTGAGAGCAACCACTGAATGACCCTTCTACTCGCGGTTGACACTTCGGGGAAGAATGGCAGCCTGGCGCTGGCTCGTGCGCTTCCCGGTCAGAGCGAGATTGACGTGCTGGAAGTCGTGCCACTCACCGGCGGCGCCTTTTCGGCGCAGTTGGTGCCGCAGATTGCCGCGCTGCTGCAAAAATACGGACAGAGCAAACGCGATCTGGGAGCGTTCGCGGTCGTGTCCGGCCCCGGTTCGTTTACGGGACTGCGCGTGGGCCTGGCTGCCATTAAAGTTTTGGCCGAGGTACTGGAGAAGCCAATCGTTGCGATTTCACTGTTGGAAGCAGTGGCGTGCAGCGTCACAGCTCGTGGCCGGGTTTTCGCGGCGCTAGATGCAGGTCGCGGTGACGTCTATGTCGGCGACTACGACGTCAGCCCACATGTTCACACGCTCGCCCGCATGCACAGCGAACGGCTGCTGAGCGGAGAAGAGTTCGTCAGCGCTGCCAAGGGAAAGGCGGTCATTACCCCAGATCCCGTACTGGCTGAGAAGATTCGCGCGGCGGGAATCGGAGTTGAGCTGATTGAGTACCCGAACACCGGCGTGCTCGCCCAGCTTGGTTGGGACCATTTCCAGCGCGGCGAGACGGTTAGTCCCGAACAGTTGGAAGCCAACTACATCCGCCATTCTGACGCCGAAATTTTCTCGAAGCCAGCGCGGTGAAATTCTCCATGCCCGTTGCCATCCGCTCCGCCCGGTTGCACGACGTGCCGACGATTCTCGCCCTCGAGCAGCAGACGCCCGGCGCAGCCCACTGGGCCTCCGACCAATACAACAAGTTGGTGAGCAGCGGAATCATTCTGGTCGCTGAGGAAGCAGGAACGCTTTGCGGATTTCTCTGCGCGCAGGCGGTCGCGGGCGAGTGGGAGATTGAAAACGTGGTCGTGGCCCGTGAGGCGCGACGACGCAGTGTCGCCGACGAGCTGGTGCGAACGTTGATTCAGCGGGCGCAAAGCGAGGCTCCCGCTGCGATTCTGCTCGAAGTCCGCGAATCGAACCTACCGGCTCGCCGCCTGTATGAAAAGCACGGTTTCCGTGAAGAAGGCCGCCGCCCCGCCTATTACAGTGATCCTCCGGAGGACGCAATTCTATATGCTCTTCGCTTCGACGGCTGACGCGAAAACCGCAAAATTCTGCACTACTTCAGGTGCAACTCGGCGCCCCCAGGCCTCCTGCCGCGGTGGAAATCCATCTATGAAATCTCATTGAACCGCTACCGATTTCTGTGCTACTTTTTAACGGTGCAGTAATAAATGAGCAGGAGGTCTGGCAAAGAATGCTGACTCCAAGAGAGCAACTCCTGACCGGTCATGTTGAGTTCCAGCGACTGGTTCAGGAGCACTCACACTACTCCCAAAGACTGGAATCCCTCACCCAAAAGCGATACCTCACCGACGACGAAAAATTAGAGGAAGTGCGGCTGAAGAAACTAAAGCTGCGCCTCAAAGACCAGATGCAGAGTCTGGAATTGCAGGTTTATCGGCATTCTGCATAAGTTGGCAGGCCTAGATCCGCCGCGTCTGCGCCGATCCGGCCTAATCTTTGATGTCACTAGTCTTGAAGGCAAGTTCTGTTCTTGTGCGTGGCGCTTCTAACCGCCTTTTTTGTCGATTTAGGTGGATTCCTGCTTAGATTGCCCACGGTTGACCAAGATGTCCAATCGACCCTCGCCCCTTCCGCTTAAACCGCTTCATCCGGATACTTCTCTCAGTCCGGTAAAACTGCGTGAAATGGAAGATCGCACAACCGACGTTCTACAAAATTCGCTTCTGCCGGGCCAGAAAGACTCTCTGAAAACCAGACCGGATGGAACTATACTCGACGGACATCATAGAATTTCTATTCTTCGCAGACGAGGCGTGGATGTTGATACCCTCCCACGTGAGATCATCGTGAAAAAGGACTCCTGAGCGATGTCGACAGAACTTTATTGGGTTGATGGCCCCTGGCCCGGGAAACTGGCCATGGCCCCGCGTCCGCGGGGCGGCGACTGGCTGCAAGACGAGATGGTGAGCTGGCGCCAGGCCGGAATTGACACGGTGCTTTCCTTGCTGACTCCGGAAGAAGAACAGGACCTCGACCTCAAGCGCGAGGCACGCGAAGCAAAAGCACGAGGTATGAAGTTCTCCTCGCTCCCAATCCATGATCGCCAGGTGCCAAACTCGGAGTCGGAAGTCTCAGCAACTCTGGATCGACTCGATGCAGATCTCGCGGCGGGAAAGAACGTTGTCGTCCATTGCCGGCAAGGAGTCGGCCGCACTGGCCTGGTAGCGGCTTGTCTTCTGGTCTCGAAAGGCCTGGCGCCAGATGCCGCAGTGAAGACGTTAAGCGACGCGCGGGGAACCCCAGTTCCGGAGACAGCCGAGCAGCGGCACTGGATCGACCACTACGCCGCAGTTTTGGCAAGTACCAAATGATTTACGCCATATAATCAACATGATTGAATTTCTATGGTGCGTGACGGCTACTTCTATGGTGTGGGATGCCTGCTGGCTGCGGGTTTGATCGCATGGCTGGCGGCGTGGCCCTATGCCGTCCCGTTGTTGTTGCTGGCAGCCTTCTTTCTGTGGTTTTTCCGTGATCCCGAGCGCCAGATTCCCGCGCTCCCCGGCGCAGTGGTTTCTCCGGGAGACGGCAAGGTGACCGATATCTCTCTGGTGACTGCCGCCGGAGCTCCGCAGAACCGCATCAGCATCTTTCTCAGCGTCTTCGATGTGCACGTGAACCGCTCGCCGATCGCGGGAGTGATTCGTGATGTGCGCTATCAGCGTGGCAAGTTCCTTAACGCCATGTCTTCGCATTCGGCGGAGGAGAACGAACAGAACATCGTCACCGTGGATGGCGAACGCGGTACCGTAGTCTTCAAGCAGATTGCCGGCCTGATTGCGCGCCGTATCGTTTTCAATTTCAAAGTAGGAGACCACATCGCCTGTGGCGAACGAGTGGGGCTCATCAAGTTTGGCTCGCGCGTGGATGTGCTGTTCGATCCCGATGCTGTTATTCAGGTAAAGCTCGGCGACCGGGTCAAGGGCGGAGCCACGGTACTTGCGTTGTTGCCGGTCACGCGGTCGCTGGTCCAGCCAGTCGTAAAGGTGCAGACAGTGCCTGCCAGCGTGGGGGGAGAGCGGGAGGCTGATTGAATGGAAGAGCTGACGCCGCATCGTCGTGAATCAGACTCGCGCAGCGGAAAATTGCGCAAGGGCATGTACATACTGCCGTCGCTCTTCACCACCGCGAACATCGCGGCCGGATTCTACGCGATTTTGCAGACGGTGAATGGCAAGTCTGGTGAAGCCTGGCACATGGACTTCGCCGCCATGGCCATCGGCTTTGCCGTTCTGTTCGACGGTATCGACGGTCGCATTGCGCGCATGACCCACACCGACAGCGATTTCGGCAGGGAACTCGATTCGCTCGCCGACGTGATCACCTTCGGCGTTGCTCCGGCGCTGCTGGCGTGGATGTGGGGATTTCATCTCCTGCCGGTGACCATCGCTCCTGACCTGCGCCAGAAGATTACCGAGCTAGGCTCGGTGGCATGCTTCGCTTTCCTCATGGCGGGCGCGAGCCGACTGGCGCGCTTCAATATTGCGAAGAACCCGCAGCCTTCGAATCCGGGACGTCCGGGCAAGAAATATTTCGTCGGCATGCCGATTCCAGCCGGCGCGGGAGTGATTGCGGCCGTCGTTCACTACTCCTCCGGGGTGCCCGTGACTTCCTGGTGGACGGCGATGAGTTGGCTGATGATGGTGGTGGTGATCGGTTATCTGATGGTCAGCACCTGGCGCTTCTACAGCTTCAAAGACATTGATTTTCGTTCGCGCCGCCCCTTCCGCCTGATCGTGGTGTTTGGCGTGATCGGAGCGTCGATCTGGTTCTTTTCCCGTCCCGCGCTGTTCACCATCGCGATTCTATACATGGCTTCTGGCGTGCTTTGGCGCCTGCAGTGGATCTTCCGCCGCAAGTCTCCGCCTGCACCCCCAGCCTACCGGGAGGCATCTCAGACTCCATGAGTGCTCTGTCGAAAACTCCCGTTTCCAAGTCCGCCACCTCACAGGCCGATCTCCGTGGCACGAACCTCTATCGCGTCGCGATCGTCGGAGCGGCCTCGCTCAAGGGGAAAGAGGTCGCCGAAATCCTGCGCGAACGGAATTTTCCTGCGGTCGATGTCCGGCTGCTCGACGATGACGAGTCCCTCGGCCGATTGGAAGCCGTCGGCGATGAGATGAACTTCATCCAGAGTATCCGCGCCGAACAGTTCGAGCGTGTGGACTTCGCTTTCTTCGCTGCCTATTCACGCTCCACCCGCAGTAACTGGAAGGCTGCGCGCGATCTCGGCGATACCATCGTCGATCTCTCGTATGCCTTGGAAGATGAAGCGGGAGCATCCATCCGCTCGCCTTGGATCGAGCGCCAGACCGGGCAGCCCATGGCTCCCGAGCTGCAACCGGGCCCGGTGGTGGTGGCCCATCCAGCGGCTACGGTTCTTGCGCTGCTTGCCTTGCGCATTGAGAAGGCCAGCGAAAAAATAGGCAAAATTCAAAGCATGATCGCGACCGTCTTCGAGCCGGCGTCCGAGAACGGCCAAAAAGGCATGGACGAACTGCACGAGCAGACCGTGAATCTGCTCTCCTTCCAGGACTTGCCGAAAAATGTTTTCGACATCCAGGTAGCCTTCAATATGTTGGCACGCTATGGCCAGAGGTCGGAATTGGCGTTGGAAGCCGTTTCGCAAAGAATCCGGAAGCACTATCGGAAGATCGCCGGCGGCGCGGCCGAGCCTGCCCTGCAGGTGCTGCAGGCGCCGGTCTTCCACGGGCACGGTTTTTCTGTGTACTTCGAAATGGAGAAGCCGGTCACGCTCGCAGATTTCTCGCAGGCCCTGGCCGGGGAGCATGTGGTCGTCAGCGGCAGTCCTGAAGACACACCCACCAACGTGAGCGCCGCTGGTCAAGGAGACATCCTGGTCTCACTCACCAGCGATGCCAATCACAAAAACGGTATGTGGCTTTGGGCAACGACCGACAATCTGCGCGTCGCCGCTTTGACCGCGGTGGAATGCGCCGAGTCCATGACGGCGTCGCGGCCGCGAGGTCAGATCCAGTGATCTTCGGAATTACGAATCGCCGAATGACGACTCGCTGCAAGACTTGCTGGATGACCGCTGTGGCGCTCGGCGTGGGGCTGGTCGCAAGCGGCTGTGGCTACCACACCGTGGGAAGTCAGGTCGAACTCCCGCAGAATATTCACAGCATCGCGATTCCCGGCTTCGTGAGTCACAGCCAGACCTTTCGCATCGAGCAATTGCTGACCGATGCTGTCGTGCGCGAATTCAACGCTCGCACCCAGTACCATGTAGTCCATGAATCGAACGGCGATGCGGATGCCGTGCTGAAGGCGACAGTTCTATCGGCGACGGCCACGCCGCTGGTTTACGACTCCACCACCGGACGCGCCATCAACGCCCTGATCACGGTGAGCATACAAGTGACCCTCACCGACCGGCAGGGCAAGGTGCTCTTCGAAAATCCTTCTTATCTGTTTCACGAGCAATACGAAATATCGAGCGATCTCGCCAGTTTTTTTGAGGAGGACTCACCGGCCGTCGATCGCCTCTCGCGGGATTTCGCGCACACCCTGGTGGCCAATATCCTGGAGGCTTATTAAAATGCGCGCCTTCGGCCAGGCCGACCGCTTTTTCTCCGAACTCGAGTCGCGCAAGCTCAAACCTGCCTACGTGCTGGTCGGCGACGAAGCCTTCTTTCGCAAGCGCTGCCGCGACGCCATTCTTGAATATCTCGTGGCGCCCGACTCGCGCGACTTCGGTCTGTTTGAATTCGATCTGGGTGAAACCTCGCTCAACGAAGTTCTGGATCGCGCCCGCACGCCCTCGCTGATGGCCCCATTTCAAGTATTCTTCGTCCGCGGAGTGAAGTCTCTGTTCGGTCGCGGTTCGAACGAAGAAAAAATCGGAGCCATCGCCGCCTACTGCAAGAATCCCAATCCCGACGCGCTCGTAGTTTTTGTCGCCGATCACATCAGCATTCCCGCCGACGCCCGCCGCATGGAGATGACCGACAAAGATCGCTACCAGAAGATCCGCGAAGACCTGGGCCCGTTCTGCGGCATCGTCGAGCTGTCTCGCGTCGAGGAGGGTGAAGCTGTCCGCTGGATTGGCGAATATTGCACGACCCGCGCCGTAAAGATGGATGCCGACGGCGCCCGCGAATTGGTGGACGCGCTCGGCGGCGACATGATGATGGTCTCGAACGAGTTGGAGAAGCTGATTCTCTACGTCGGCGAAAAGAAAAAAATCACGCTCGGCGATGTCGAGACCATGGTGCTGGCTGCAAAGCAGCGTTCGTTATACGAACTGACCGACGCGATTTCCTCGAAAGACCGCACACGCGCCCTCGAAATCCTCGACAGCCTGCTATCGACCGGCGACGGCGAAGATGCCGCCATTGGACATCTCTACATGCTGGCCAAGACTTTTCGCCAGATGCTCGTGATCCTCGAGCGCAACGTGCGCGACCAGCGCATGCTCTGGGCGGCATTGTGGCAGGGCTTCCGCGTGCCTCCGTTTGCCGCCGACGATATCATCCGGCAGGCGCGGCGCTACAAATCGAAGCGCGAACTGACGCGCGCCATCCGCCTGGTGGCGAAAGCCGATCTGGCGCTGCGTTCGAATCCTCCCGGCAAACGCTTGGTTCTGGAAAAGCTGGTTCTGGATCTAGCCAGCGAACCCAAGCCGGAAACTGCCGGGGGATGGATGCAGGAAGAACTGCCAGTATGATGTGAGCCACAGGCGAGGGGTGATGCGATGAAGCGTCGCGGTTTTGTTTTCGCCAGTCTCGTTCTTGCACCCGTCTTCTTTTGGGCACCAACCGTGGTACTTGGTCCGCCAGTGACGTCAGGGGAGACATTTTGGATTACAGCCTCCTGGACTTCACCTATCCTTCTACTGATCTTCTGCGGCGCGGCGGTCTGGTACAGAAAAGGCCGAGTTGGGGGTCCTTCGTCTTGCATGTTTGCGCTCGTGGGAGTCTGGCTGACTGGACCCTGGTTCATGGCGCTTGCCTCGGTTTTGCGAACTCCAGCTTTAGTTCGCGATAGACCTTTAGAGAGTCTTGCCAACCTGTGCCTCATGACCGTGTTTCCCCCCTACACCTTGTATGTGTCTGCGGCCCAAGGCAGTGCATACGGACTTGTCCTGGCTACACTCCTATTGCCAGTCTGCCATTGCATATTTGAGGAAGACCGCTGGTTCATTCCTCCTGAATGGAAGCGCCGGCTGTTCCATCGCAGACGTTCGACGACTGACCCAGAACCAGACGGTGTGTCGGGCCGGGGTTAGCTATGACGCGGCAACCGTCGGACGTGGAAATTGAGGCCTACCTTCAACGAATCAAGTACTCCGGAGAAGTTCAACCGACCGAAGCAACGCTCCGCGCCCTCCATCGCGCGCACCTGTTCGCCGTCCCCTTCGAGAATCTCGACATCCACCTGGGACGGAAAATCACCTGCGACGAAAGCCGAATTCTCCACAAGATCCTGAATGAACATCGTGGCGGTTTCTGCTACGAACTAAACGGAGCCTTTGCCGCCCTGCTGCGAGCGCTGGGATTTCAACTGACGATGCTTTCGGCCCGCGTCGCTCGCCCGGACGGCAGCTACGGCCCGGAATTCGACCACCTCACCTTGCGTGTCGATCTAGATGAGCCATGGCTGGCCGATGTCGGCTTTGGCGACTGCTTCCTGGAACCATTACGCCTCGAATCGCGCGCAGAGCAGCCGCAAAACGGGCGCGTATATCGCCTGACATCCAGTTCGGAATCCGACGCCGCGCTCAGCCTGCAGGTCATGGCCGAGGGCAAGTGGAAAACCGAATACGCGTTCACCCTGCAACCGCGTGAACTCTCCGATTTTGCAGGGATGTGCCACTATCACCAGACTTCACCCGAGTCGTATTTCACGCGCCAGCAAATCTGCTCGATGGCCACTGCTACGGGCCGAATGACTTTGTCAGACAATAAGTCGATTGAGACGCGCGAAGGCTCACGACAGGAACGATTGCTTAACGGAGACCCGCGTCTGCAAGAAAAAGAATGGCGCGCGAAATTGCGCGAGCTGTTTGGAGTCGTCCTGCCGTCACCGGAACCGTAGCCGTGTCCTAACGATTCCTTCGAAGAAAGCCCCGATCAGTTAAACTGAACAGGTAAACTGAATGAGCGTGCTTGTCTTTTTTCCCCGGCGTCGCCCCGTTCTGACTGCCATCCTCCTGCTGGTTCTCGCCCAGCTTTGTCTGGTAGAGCTTTGTCTGGCAGCGGACACCGCGACCGCGACTTCGACCGTATACCGTCCGGCCGATCCGCTGAACCAGTCTGCCTTCGATCACTATTACAACCTCGACTACGACGCGGCCATTCAGGATTTCGAGAAGATCCTGTCGCGCCATCCCAACGATCCGTTCGCCGTAAACCACCTGCTCTCGGCGGTTCAGGTGCGGGAGTTGTATCGCATGGGCGCGATGAATACCGGCGATTACTCGAACGACAACTTCATCGGCACCGCGCATCGTCCCGCCGATCCGGCACAGAGAGAACGCATCAAGCAACTGGTAAAGCAAGCTGAAAAATTGGAAGAGGCCGAACTCGCGCGCGATCCGGGAGACGTGGACGCGCTTTATGCCCGCGGCGTTACGCGCGGCCAGTTTGCGCTCTACACTGCGCTCATTGAGCGCGCCTGGTTTTCCGCTCTGCGCAATGCCGTGGGGGCGCGCCAGGATCACCAGGAGGTCCTCGAGTTAGATCCGGGCTACACCGACGCCAAGCTGGTGGTGGGAGCACACAACTACGTGATGGGAAACCTGTCGCTGACGGTAAGGATCGCCGTCGCTATGGTCGGATTGACCGGAAGCAAAGAAAAGGGACTCCAGTATCTGAACGATGCCTACTACGGCAACGGCGAAACCAGTGTGGACGCCGGGATCGTCCTCATGGTTTTTCTGCGCCGCGAACACCGCTACGGCGAGGCTTTGCAGATCGCGGACGCGATCGCTCCACGCTTCCCGCGCAATTATCTTCTGCCACTCGAAGAAGCGAATCTGCTGCGGGCGTCCGGCAAGAACGATGAAGCCGAGCAACAATATCGTCAGGTCTGGCAGAACGGACGCAACGGAAAATATGGCAGCTTGCATTATGAAATCGCTGCGGTCGGCTTGGGCGACCTGTTGCGCAGCGAGAAAAAATATGAGGCCGCCGCCGCGGCCTACGAGCTGGTGAACGGAGTTACGGGCGCCGATCCGGAAGTGCTGCAGAAAGCGAACCTGGGAGCGGGCGAGATGTATGACCAGCTCCAGAAGCGCGATTTGGCAGTGAAGAAATATGAAGCGGTGGTCGCCGCCAACTCGGGCAACGCCGAAGCCGACAAGGCGCGCAAGCTAATGAAAGACGCTTACCGGGAGTAAGGCTTTTAGCCATTAGCGCTTAGGCTGTAGCTAAGAGCCAAGAGCCAAAGGCCAGCAGCCGATCCTGGAACTTTTGCCCCGCAATTGTCGTATCCTAAGCAGGGGGACAACCATGTACTGCAACGCTTGCGGCAAAACCATCGCTGAGGACGGCCGTTTCTGCTCCTATTGCGGCAACGTGGTCGGGATTCCGCCGACGCCCAAGAAATTGATGCGCTTACGCTCGGATAGGAAGATCGCAGGCGTTTGCTCAGGGCTGGCTCACTACCTCGATCTCGACGTATCGCTGGTCCGCATCCTCTGGTTCTTCATCACGCTCGCTTGCGGAATCGTTCCGGGAGTGGTGGCCTATGTGCTCGGATGGATCATCATCCCCGAAGAGCCGTTCCTGTTGCCGGTTGCGACGGCGCAACAGGCGGTAACAAGCTAGTCTCGACTCCAGCGCTGGAGAACGGGCGTTTCGTTGCGTCCGGCGGTCGGCGCTCCGCCGGCTGACGCCGTGCAAACTTGTCGCCGCCCGTGGCGTCGTCTCTCTGCTAGAATTCCTGCGTCATGATGGAAGCCTTCCTCGTTCCCGAAAGAACGGTTGTCAACGCCAAGGGAGACGGCACCACACTCGACGTGAGCCGCGCCGAGGGCCGAATTTTTCTCCTCACGCTCGCCATCACCAACATCATCGAGCAGGAGTCGCTCGACGTGAGCATCTTCGGATCGGCGGACGGTGCGACCTGGGACGCCAAGCCAGTCGTGGCTTTTCCGCAGAAGTTTTATTGCGAGGAAAGTCCGTTGCTGCTCAACCTGACGGCCCATCCCGAGATCAAGTTCATCCGCGCCCATTGGCAAGTAGGCCGCTGGGGACGCGGCTCGGAAACACCGATGTTCGAGTTCCATGTCACGCTGCGGGAAGTTCCGCAGGAAATCCTCGCGGAAGCCGCCGGGCGCGTGCGCGCGTCGTAGGCTGAGCCCGTGGCCGTTCGGTGGGAGTTGCTGTCAGTCGCGAGCACAAAAACGTCACAAAAGCATAGGTCACCAATCACAGAAGTCTTCTTCTATTTGGAGTGCAATGGTGTACAAGGAGAGAACGCCAATGGCATTTCAACTCGCATCATCTCGACACAAACCCCGAAAGTCCCGCCGCAAACTCAAACGAGCAGAGAAAAACCCCAACCTGATCGTGATCAATATCAATGAAGAGTGCCAGATCTGCCAATCCACCGCCAAACCAGTCGCGTGCTCAAAATGCTATACGCTACTTTGCGCAGAGTGTATTGAAGATTTCCATGGAAAACCTGTTTGCAGCCTCTGTCACGACGAACTGGAGAGGCCAAAGCGTCTCGCCAAGGTTCTTATGTTCTCTGCTCGACCACCCCACTCCGCGCGGAGTGTGGTGACCGCTCAACGGCGTCGGGCGTTACCGTAGCGTCGCTTCTTCAGAGGAGTGCAAGTAAAGAAAGCAAGGTTTAGGAGTGCCAGCCACGCGCCGCCAGGCGTCATTTCTTCAGATGCTGCACTCATGCCTTGCCCACCAAGTTGGCCGGGTCTCCACTATATTTAGAACTGATGGTATCCAGCTCGAATGTCATCGTCCGTCCGGCGCGCGCAGTGCAGGGAGTTGTGCGTATTCCCGGCGACAAGTCCATTTCGCACCGCTACGCCATGCTGGCAGCGATCGCGGACGGCACCAGCCGTTTCCAGAATTTTTCAGCGGCGCGTGATTGCGCCAGCACACTCGATTGTGTGAAGAAGCTAGGCTGCGAGTGGACGCACTCGAAAGACGACAAGAGCGAGGTCGTTGAAGTGCGAGGCGTAGGACTGCGGCTGCATGCTCCGGCAGAAGTCCTCGATTGCGGGAACTCCGGTTCGACCATGCGCATGTTGAGTGGAATTCTCGCCGGCCAGCCATTTTCGAGCGAACTGTGCGGAGATGAATCGCTCTCGCGTCGGCCGATGGCGCGCATCATGACGCCTCTTTCCGAGATGGGCGCCAAGATCGAGGCCACCGACGGCGGATGCCCTCCACTCAAAATTCACGGTGGACCACTCAAGGCGATCCACTACAAGCCGGAAGTGGCCAGTGCGCAGGTGAAATCGTGCGTGCTCTTTGCCGGATTGTTTGCCGCCGGCGAGACAGTGGTCGAAGAGCCCATCCGCACGCGCGATCATGGCGAGATTGCCCTCCGCGCTTTCGGAGCGGAAGTCGAGCGCAGAGGGAATGCGTCGCGCGTTCTGGGCAGACAGCGGCTGCACCCGATCGAGGCGCACGTGCCAGGCGATCTGTCGAGTGCTGCGTTTTTCTTGTGTGCGGCGGCGCTATTTCCCGGATCCCAAATCACATTGCCCGGAATTCTGATGAATCCGACGCGAGCGCGACTGCTCGATATCCTGTTGCAGATGGGCTTGAAGGTTTCAATCGCGCATATCGAGGAGCATCAAGGCGAGCTGGTAGGTACGATTGAAGCAAGAGGAGCAGCGTGGAAGGGCGCTGTAATCTCTGGCGCCGACACGGCGGCGTTGATTGACGAGATTCCGGTGCTGGCGGCGGTGGCGCCATACTCCGAGGGCGGCCTTGAAGTGCGCGACGCCAAAGAGTTGCGGGTGAAGGAATCGGACCGCATAGCCGCGGTTGCCGCCAATCTGCGGAAGATGGGCGCGGAGGTCGAGGAACGTCCCGACGGAATGCGCATTCCCGGCGGCCAGCATCTGCACGGCGCCGAGCTCGATTCGTTTGGGGATCACCGCATTGCCATGGCGTTCGCCGTCGCCGCGCTGCGCGTCGAAGGCGAGACAACGATTCACGGCGCCGATGCGGCGGGAGTGTCGTATCCTGCGTTTTTCGAGGAGCTACACACGGTGACCGCCGGCTAGCCCCTAGCCCGAGATTACCCAAAAATAACTATTGCATGCATTGCCATCAGTGATATCATTGAAAGCATGGCCGCCATTACCATTCGACGACTCGACGAGAACACCAAGAGCTGCTTGCGGATCCGAGCTGCCCGTCACGGACGTTCGATGGAAGAAGAGGCTCGGGAGATTTTGCGCGCGGCTCTAGGCGCTGCGACCTCTGTAAAGGGCAACTTGGCGGAGAGGATACGGCAGCGGTTTGCGCCGTTTGGCGGGGTGGAACTGAAATTGCCACGACGGGATCCAATCCGTAAGCCCCCCGATTTTAGCCAGGATCGATCCGGCAAATGATCATCCTGGATACGAACGTGCTTTCAGAGTTGATGAGGCCCAAGCCGTCCGAGAGTGTGCTCGCTTGGATTGCAAAGCAGCCAGAGACAGAACTCTTTACGACGTCGATAACCGAGGCCGAGATTTTCTATGGGATTGAAGTGTTGCCCAGGGGCAAGCGCCGCGAGCATCTGACAACAGCGGCCGACGCCATGTTTACGGAAGACTTCTCTGGCCGAGTTTATGGTTTTGACAGCGCAGCAGCGCGGGCTTTTTCCAAGATGGCGTCAAGTCGGCGCACTAGCGGCAGGCCCATCAGCCATCCGGACGCGCAAATCGCCGCCATTGCGAAAACGAAGCGGGCTCGAGTCGCAACTCGCGATGTCAAGGGCTTCGAGCAATGCGAGGTCGATGTTGTTGACCCGTGGAACGAATAGCAAACTGGAAAGTGAAGTGGAACAGGGCGTGAATCGATGACCGCTGACAAGCACAAATCTCCCGACGAACGCCTGCAGCAGGAATTCAACCGCTGGGCCGACGACGGCGAAGGCGCGAAGATGGAGCGCCATCATCTCGACATCACCGAGAAAACCATGCGCCGCATGGATCTGCGTCCCGGCGAGCGCATTTTGGATCTCGGCTGCGGATCGGGCTGGGCAACGCGCTTGCTGGCGCGTCTCGTGGGCGAAGATCCGCAGGGTTTTGGCCAGGTGGTCGGAGTGGATATTTCCGACGAGATGGTCCGCCACGCGCGCGCCGCTTCGAAGGAATTCGACAACGTGATGTTCGTGGTGGGGTCGGCGGCGCAAATTCCCTGGGAAGAGAACTTTTTTGACAAGGTGCTTTCCGTGGAATCGTTTTATTACTATCCCGACCAGGATCGCGCGCTGGCCGAGCTTTTCCGCGTTATGGCGCCGCATGGACGTCTGTTCATATTAATTAACCTCTACAAGGATAATCCGTATTCGTTGCAGTGGGTGCCGAAGTTGAAGGTGCCGGTGCATGTGCGCTCGGCGGCAGAATATGTCGAACTGCTGAAGCACCACGCTTTCGCTGATGTGGAGTATGCGCAGATTCCCGACGATACGCCCACGCCCGACAACTACCAGACGACCTCGTTCCATTCGCTCGACGACCTGAAGGCCTTCAAACGCGTCGGTGCGCTGCTGCTGATGGCGTCGAAACCAGACTTCCGCAATCCCGCACCGGGCTACACCATTTACTAATAGTCCTCGTGAAGGATGGTTTGACCTGAAGTCGACTACACATAAACGCGAGGGAGGATCGGAAGCT
Organism: uncultured Acidobacteriaceae bacterium; assembly: GCA_963755765.1. Lineage (GTDB taxonomy): Bacteria > Acidobacteriota > Terriglobia > Terriglobales > Acidobacteriaceae > Acidiflorens. The sequence continues at coordinate 157,935 of CAVWKZ010000010.1, read as the reverse complement.
CTTCGAGTTTTCAGAATCGCAAAGGCATGCTACGGCGTTTCCACTGACTCCAGCTACAAACAAGGCTTTCAGTTGCTAAAGAGGTCCGCTGCTCTTGGGAGCATCGGTGCTCATGAATGGTTGGGGGCTGCCTATGACTATGGTCTGGGCACGAGGCGAAGTCGCCGTCGCTCCTTTGAACACTATCTGACTGCCGCCAGCGCGGGAAATTCTAATGCCGAATACCACATAGGCGTCTTCTATCTTGACCGCATCGTTGGTCGCAAAGACTATTCGCGAGGTCTCGAATGGATCAACAAGGCAGCTGGTCACGGAGACGCGACGGCGGTGCACGTGCTCGGCCATAGCTACCGATACGGGCTGGGCGTACCAAGAAATTTGAAAAAGGGCTTTGCCCTTGAACTGAAGGCCGCTCAAAAGGGAGTTCCTGAAGCTCAGTTTGCAGTAGGATTCTGTCTCAGTCGCGGGACGGGCGTTCGACCTGATCACGAAGAAGCGTTGAAATGGTACCGGAAGGCCGCAAACGGGGGCATCGCAGACGCTGCCTTCAACGTAGGTTACTTTTATGATAACGGTCGCGGCACAAAGAAAGATTGTGAGAAGGCAAAACATTGGTGCGCCCGCGCCGAGCAGCTTCGAAAAGAACGTAAGAACGCCCAAGATCCACTGCCTCCCATGCGCCGGTCTGTCAGCTAGGGTGTGACGCGTACCGCTCGCCCCGGCGTATGATCTTGGGTTATCCTGTAGCGAACGAGGCCCCATGAGCTGGCTCCAGAACAAGTTCGAAAAGAATTTCATGATCTCGACGGTGGACTACGTCTTCAACTGGGCGCGCAAGTCGGCGCTCTGGCCCATGACGTTCGGCTTGGCGTGCTGCGCCATCGAGATGATCGCGTCCTCCACCGCGCGCTTCGATATCGCGCGCTTCGGGTCGGAAGTGTTTCGCCCCAGCCCGCGGCAGTCGGATCTGATGATCGTCTCCGGCACGGTGACATTGAAGATGGCGCCAGTCGTGAAGAGAATCTACGAACAGATGCCCGAGCCGAAGTGGGTGATCTCAATGGGCGCGTGCTCCTCGGTGGGCGGCCCGTTCAATACCTATGCTGTGTTGCAGGGCGTGGATCGAGTCGTCCCGGTGGATGTCTACGTGATCGGCTGCCCGCCGCGTCCGGAGAACTTGTTCTACGCTCTGCTCAAGCTGCAAGACAAAATCGACACCATGACGCTAGCCAAGCGTCCCACCGAAGTACGCCTCGAAGAGCGCATGATGGAGAACTTCAAGCGCCAAGTCATGGTAGCCCAGACGATGGAACCAAAATGACTACGCTTAGCGTGTCATCCCGATCGAAATTATCATCTTGATTCAATTGTCGCGTTAATAAAATTTGTCATCCTGAGCGAAGCGAAGGACCTCCTGTTCGCCCGCAGCAGCAACAAAATTTGGTTCTATTGCCAATCCATCGCGCGACGACTCGGTAACAGCCTCGCCGCCCACTCAGCACTCGTATAGAATCACTCGCAACACCAATGTCCAGGTTACTCATCGCTGCGTTCACGCCTGCTTTTCTTTTCGCGTTACTCGCCGCGACCGCCCCCTCCCCAAACCCGCTGGAGGCGGCCCGCCTAAACAACATTGGCGTCGCCTACATGAACCAGCAGCTCTTCGAAAAGGCGCTGAAGGCGTTCGAAGAAGCGGCCGCCGATAATCCAGCGTCAGAAGTGACCACCGTCAATCGCGGAGTGGCGCTACTCAACCTGCAGCGTCTCGAAGAAGCGAAGGCGCTGCTGGAAAAAGCAGTCAAGAGCAATCCCAAAGACGCCCACGCCTGGTATAACCTCGGCCTCTATTACAAGAACTCCGCCGACGCGAGCGCTGCCGTCGATGCATTCCGCCACGTGACAGAGATTGACGCGAACGACGCCGACACCTGGTACTTTCTCGGATCGACCTGCGCCCAACTCAAGCAATTTCCAGAAGCGATCGCCGCCTTCGAGCACGCACTCAAGCTCGATCCGCACCACGCCTCCGCCCAGTTCGGACTGGCGCGGGCCTACCAGCAATCCGGCCAAGCCGATCCCGCCCACGAAGCGATGAAGAAATTCCAGTACATAACGCAGAACAAGCTGGGAGCGCCCATCAGCCTGGCCTATGGCGAGCAGGGGAAGTATTCGCGAGCGGAAGAATCGCCGATAGCGATGCAAAAAGTCCCGCCGCAGATCCCGGTGAAGTTTGTGGATGTGACGGCGGAAGCGGGGCTGGTGTCGCGGGCGACAGATCATGGCAAACGGAATTCCATGGGGCCTGGAGCGTGCTTTCTGGATTACGACGGAGACGGCCGCATAGATATCTTCCTTCCTGACAATGGCGCGGAAGGAGGGGTATCGTTGTACCACAATCTGGGGAACGGCAAATTCGAGGACGTGACGAGGAAAGCGGGATTCGACCCTACTCTTCACGCGACCGGGTGCACTGTCGGCGACTACGATAACGACGGCTTCAGCGACCTTGCTACTGCGATCGATGATCGCGTATTTCTCTTCCACAACGAGAGGAATGGCACTTTCACCGACGTTACGCAACAATCGGGAATCAAAAGCGATGGTGACAGCTATGGAGTGACGTTCATCGACTATGACCATGACGGTGATTTGGATCTGTACGTCCTCCAAACGCGTAAACCGGATCATCAGTGCCCGCCGTCCTACATCTGCGATGAGGCGGTACAACCCCTGAACCGGATGTGGCGTAACAATGGAAACGGAACATTTACCGATCAGACTGACGTGACGGGTCTCGCGGGAGTCCACTCGCTGGGTGCCGTCGGATCCGACTACAACAATGATCGCGCTGTTGACATCGTAGTCTCGCGTCCGGGTACCGTCTTTGAGAACCCGCGCGAAGGAAAATTCTTTCCGCATCGGCTGCCCGGATCGGCACACTCCCTGGGTCTGACGAGCATCGACTACAACCACGACGGCTGGATGGACTTCGCGTTTACTTACGATGATGGGACCGGGGTCGCTCTTTGGCAAAACAACCAAGCTAAGAACTTTACTCAAGTTCCGCTCCCACAAGTTAACTGGACATTTTCGTTCGGAGTCGCGGCCATCGACTACGACAACGACGGCTGGGTCGATCTCGTCGCGGTCGGCGAGACGAAAGACGGCAAGGGCGAAGTCCGTCTCTTCCGCAATCTTGGCCCCGACGGATGGAAAGACGTCACCGTCGAAACCGGACTCGACAAAATTCAGCTCAAAGAGCCGCGGGCCATCATTGCCGGCGACTACGACAACGACGGAGCCGTCGATCTGCTGATCACGCAAAATCACGGCCCCGCCGTGCTGCTCCACAACGAAGGCGGAAATAAGAACAACTCGCTGCGCCTCGCGCTCAAGGGCCTGAACGATAACAAGAGCGCCATCGGCACGAAAGTTGAAGTTTTCTCCGACGGCATTCGCCAGAAATTCGAAGTCTACGGATCGTCCGGCTACCTCGGACAGAACTCCCCCTACCTGACCATCGGACTCGGCCAAGCCAAAGAAGCCGATGTTGTCCGCATGTTGTGGCCAACCGGAGTTCTACAGGATGAAATCGGAGTCGCCGCGAACAAAACGCAGAATATTACGGAGCTCGACCGACGCGGCAGTTCATGTCCCACGCTTTTTGCCTGGGATGGCACGCACTACGAACTAGTCGGCGACATGCTCGGCGCGGGCGTTGTTGGGCACTGGATCGCGGCGAGCGGCAACAAAATCGAGCGCGATATTCCTCGTCCCACCGAGGCCATCAAACTCGACCGCAGCTCGCTGCGCGAAAAAGATGGCAAGCTAAGTTTTCGTTTCATGGAGCCGCTCGAAGAATCTGTTTACCTCGATCAGGTAAAGTTGCTCGCCGTCGATCATCCCGCCGATCTTGATGTTTACCCCAACGAATACTTCGCGAGCAATCCGCCGTACCCGCGGTTCAAGGTCGTCTTCAGCAACAATAAAGACGCGCGTCCTCCGACCGGTGCCTGGGACGAGCACGGCCACGACGTGCTCCCCGATCTGCTCGCGCATCGTTATTTCGGCGATTTCAAAGTGCTCCGGTTCATGGGATTCACCGAGCCGCACTCGCTCGTTCTTGATCTAGGCGAGCCCTACCGCGGCGGTCCACTGTGGCTGCTGATGCATGGCGAGATCGAATATTACTCCGCCACCAGCATGTACGCTGCCGATCAAGCCCACCTGCGTCCGTTGGCGCCGTATGTCGAAGCGCAAGTTGCGACCGGTGATGGCGCGAAACAAAAATGGGTCCGCGTCGTAGACGACATGGGGTTCCCCGCCGGCGGCGCGCGCACCATGACCGCCGATCTCACCGGAAAACTTCCGCCGGGTACGCAGCGCATTCGCATCACGACGAACCTGCAGATTTACTGGGATAACATCCTGATCAGCCGGACCAGTCAGGATAATACCCAGAGTCAGACCGCCCGTCTGACGCCGGTTCCGCTAGCCCGCGCCGAACTAAACTTCCACGGATTCCCGCTGAAGATTGAAGAGCAGCCGCCGGGCAATGTGAAATACATTTATGAAAAGGCCAGCGCCACCGGTCCCTACACGCGTCCGGCCGGAGCGTACACGCGCTATGGCGATGTGCGGCCGCTCCTCGAATCGATCGACGATAAGTTTGTCGTCTTCGGATCAGGCGATGAAGTTGCGCTAGATTTCGATCCGGCAACGCTGCCGGCGTTGCCGCGTGGATGGGTGCGCGATTATTTCTTCGTCGCCAACGGATACGAAAAAGATATGGACTTCTACGCCTACCACGGCGATACGGTTGACCCACTGCCCTTCCGCGACATGCGGACGTATCCCTATCCGGACCAATCGTTTCCATCCGACCCAGAGCACCTGAACTACTTGCTGGAATACAACACGCGGTTCATGTCGGGGAACGAAGCGGGCGGATATTCGTTTCAATATCCGAAGTGATGAATTTATGCGGGCCATCCAGACTCCCATTCTGTTGATCGTTCTTAGCGCGTTGCTGTCGGCCCAGAACGCGCTACCCGCTGCGAAAGCTCCCCCGGCGCGCCCCGAAAAGAAATCATCGCCGCCGAAAGTCGCCCCCGTTCCGATCTTTCGCGACATCGCAGCCGAAGCCGGCCTGAACGCCTCCCACATTTCGTCGCGCGAAAAATACTACGTCATCGAATCCATGAGCGGCGGCGTGGGGCTGTTCGATTGCGATAACGACGGCAAACTCGACATTGTGATGGTGAATGGCTCGACTGTCGATCGCTACAAGCAAGGCGGTGATCTTCTCGTCACCCTCTGGCATCAGGATGCGGACCTGAAGTTCACCGACATCACCGAGAAAGCCGGACTCACGCGCAAAGGTTGGGGCATGGGCGTCGCCGTCGCCGACTTCGATAACGATGGCAATCTCGATCTCTTCGTGACCGGCTACGGCGGCAACGCGCTCTACCGCAACAAAGGCAATTGCACTTTTGAAGACGTGACTGACAAAGCTGGAGTGCGCGGTGGCGGCTTCTCCACCGGCGCAGCCTGGGCAGACTACGACCGCGACGGCAATGTAGATCTATTCGTCTCGCGATATGTTCACGTGGATATCAACGACCTGCCCGCTTTCGGTTCGACCAAGTTCTGCCGGTTCAAAGGTGCGCCGGTGCAATGCGGACCGTGGGGTATGGAAGGCGAGACCGATCTTCTCTACCACAACCGCGGTGATGGCACGTTTGAAGAGGTTTCGAAGAAAGCTGGCGTAGACGATCCCGAAAAATATTACGGACTGGGCGCGACCTGGGGCGACTATGACAACGACGGCTGGCCCGATCTTTTCGTCGCCGATGATGCGACTCCCAATCATCTCTATCACAATAATCACGATGGAACCTTCAGCGATGAGGCAATGGTCGCGGGCATTGCGCTCAACAGTGAAGGGCAGGCGCTAGGTTCCATGGGCGTGACCTGGGGCGACTACGATCACAGCGGACGCCTCTCCATGTTCATCACCGAATTTGCTGACCAGCCCAACACGCTCTATCGCAACCTGGGTTCCAGCAAATCGGGCGCTGCGGGATTCGAAGATTCCGCCATGTCATCGCGTCTCGGCCAGCCAAGTTTGCCGCTGGTCGGATGGGGCACAAGGTTCTTCGATATGGACAATGACGGCTGGCTTGATCTGTTCGTGGCCAACGGACACGTCTATCCCCAAATGGACACAGTGAAGGGAAGCGCCGCCTACGCCGAACCCATGCTGTTACATCGCAACCTCCGTAACGGGACGTTTGAAGAAGTGTCGAAGGCAGCAGGGCTGGCCGACATGTCGCTGAAATCGAGGCGGGGAGCGGCTTTCGGAGACATCGCCAACAACGGCAACATCGACATCGTCGTACTCAACGTCGGTGAGCCACCGTCGCTTCTGCTCAACACCAATAAAATCACGAACCATCGTGTGCTCTTCCGTTTAGTCGGAACAAAAAGCAACCGTGCTGCGATCGGCACGCGCGTTACCATTCATGCCGAAGGAATGACGCAGTTCGACGAAGTTCGCGGCGGCGGAAGTTATCTTTCGCAGAACGATCTGCGTCTTCATTTCGGCCTGGGATCGGCCACAAAAATCGACTCGGTCGAAGTGCGCTGGCCAACCGGCCAAACGGAAAGCTTCAAAGATGTAGCCGCAGACAAGATCTACTCCATTACCGAAGGGCACGGATTTAAGGATACGGCAGCTTTGCCCGCCCCGGAATCGATTTCTTTCTAACAGAGGGTAAAAGGGATAGGAGTCAAAAACGCCTTCCACGCTTCATGACCATGACTCACGCTCCGTGCAGTTTCGCCGACTGTTAAGTTCGCTGAAGCTTTCTATAATCGTTTTAATACAGGCGTTTTTTCGTTGACAGAATATCCCTTCCGTATAGAATTCGAGAGGATTTTGTGGAACTGCGGCAGGAGAGCACTACCTGCGATCCCGTAAGCCACGAACATCCCTTCCCCCGAACCCCGTTATCTCCGTAGGATAATGGGGTTTTGTTTTTAGAAACATGTCTTTAGAAACAGAAGATGAGCTCGACCGCCAACCCGCCGACCAACGCTCCCCGCCTGAGACGCTCGCTCACGCTGTGGGACCTGATCATGTACGGCATCATCGTGATTCAGCCGACCGCGCCCATGCCCGCCTATGGAGTCTTCAGCGAAGCCGGCCAGGGTCATGTGGTCACTTCCATTCTGATCGCGATGGTAGCCATGGTCTTTACGGCCATGAGCTATGGACGCATGGCGCGCGTGTATCCCAGCGCGGGCTCGGCCTATACCTATGTGGGTCGTGAGCTGCATCCATCCCTCGGCTATGTCACGGGGTGGAGCATGACCATGGACTACATTCTGAATCCGTTGATCTGCACGATCTGGTGCTCCAAGGCGATGGCCGATCTGCTAAGTGGAACGCGCTTACAGATTCCTTATCCGGCCCTGTTTTGGCCGCTGATTTTTGCTGGACTATTTACTGTGCTCAATCTCCGAGGCGTGCAGACCTCGGCGCGCATCAACAACACTCTGTGTGCGATTATGGGCGCGGTGATCCTCGCGTTTTTCTGGTACACGATCCGCTTCATCTTCCATCTGCCGCAATTTCCGGAAGCCTTCTTCCTGCGCCCGTTCTATAACCCCGAAACCTTCACCGTGAATCGCGTGTTTCATGGCACATCGGTCGCTGTGCTGACCTACATTGGTTTTGACGGCATTTCGACATTGTCGGAAGAAGTCGATAATCCGAAGCGGAACATTTTTCTGGCAACGGTGCTGGTCTGCGTAATCACGGGATTTCTCGCGGCGGCCGAGGTCTACGGTGCTCAATTGTTGAGCCTGCAACATTTCGGCCGGGACTTTGGCGTCTTCCATCAATTTGGAGATGAGAACGTATTCAGCCACGTCGCCGGCATCGCAGGTGGCCCGTTGATGACCAAGGCGATCAGTATCACGCTTCTGATTGCCACCATCGGTTCGGGCATGGGATCGCAACTCGGCGCGGCGCGGCTGCTTTACGGTATGGGCCGCAGCGACGCCATTCCGAAAAAGTTTTTTGGGGCGATTCATCCCCGGACTCGCATTCCCGCCAACAACGTGGTTTTCGTGGGCGTGATTGCGCTGATCGGGGCTTTCCTCATCACCTACGACAACGGCGCCGAGTTACTCAACTTCGGCGCGCTGATCGCATTCATGGGCGTCAATCTGGCAGCGCTCACGCACTACTACATCCGGGGTGCGGACCGCACCGTGTGGCAATTGATTCCACCGGTTCTGGGCTTCCTCATCTGCCTCTTCATTTGGATCCATCTATCCAATTTGGCGCTGATTGTCGGTTCCATCTGGATGGCCGCCGGAATCGCCTACGGTGCCGTGAAGACGCGTGGCTTCCGCGGAGACCTAGTGAACTTTGATATTCCCGCGGACGAATAATAGAAGGTCAGAGGTGAGAGGTCAGATTGCAGAGGTAAAAACTCAGGGGTTTAACCTATGCAATCTGACCTCTCACCTCTGACCTTCTCTACTCCACGTTCCAGCCGCTCACTTCGATTTCGGGCGTCGCCGTTCCCAAGCTGCTGGCGCGATAGCTTGCGGTGATCCCCCGCTTCTCACCGGGCAATAGCGAGATGTAATTGTCCTGCCAGACGACCGGCAGAATTTCTTCCCCACCCTTTCCCTTGTCAAGTTTCAAGCGCACAAAAAACGCCAGCGACTTGCTGGGGTTTTCGATCGTGACGTGCGTTATCGCGTCGTTCGCCACCTGCTCCGTATGGCTCGATACATTCAGCTTTACTTTGGGCAACTGCACGAGCGAAGTGTAGTCCGCATAAGACTTGGTCGGAGTCGTATACCAGTTCGACTTCGCCCAATCGAGAGTCTCCGGCTTCGTCGAGAGCCAATAGAAGTTCGATCCGACCAGCTTGCCGCCGCCATCCGTGACGCGAAGGTCGAGGAAGTATGCCGGCGTTAATCCCGCAATCTTCGGCAGCTCAAACGCCTTGGCAGTGCTATCAGCCGGAGCGTTGACCGAAATCTCTTTGGAAAACTTCAGCGATCCATCCAGATTGAAGACCCGCGCCTTAAGCTTCAGCCCCTTGGCATCCACGTATTGGCTGCTCACCAGCCACACCGAGTGATCATCGTATCCATAGACGGGGTCGAGCGGCTGCATCCCTTTCTTCGCGCCGAAATATCCGCCGCCCGGCCGCAAATAGTAGTCGTAGAGATGCCAGATCATCGAAGGCCATCCGTTATTCAGCATCCACTGGATCACGCCCGTCGAAGCGTACTTGTTGCGACTGTAGGCCTCGAACATGGCGCGCACGCCTTCGTACGTCATGAGCTGCGATTTGTAAGTAAACTCCGGTGCGCTGTGCGCTTCACCATACCGTGCATTCAGAGCGTCGCTGAACACCCGTATGGTTTTGAACGCCCCGCCGCCCGCATGAAAATTCCAATACTCATCGATTGGCCAAAGATGATCTTTAGGAATCATCCGTTCGACGCTCTCGATCGGTGGAACCGCCGGTCCCATGCTGGTTTCGGTATTAAAGCCGTAGGCGCCGCCGCACTCCCCCTCCTTGCATTGCCATTTCGACGGACGATGCTCGTCCGCCTCCCAATACGAAGGCGCCACATATTCGTAGGGCCCGGTCATTTTCACGCCGCTTTCATTCGCGGCCGTTGCCGAAGACACAACCGGATTCGGCCACAGTAGGTCCTTTTCAACCTTCAGATACATTTCATCAACGTCCGGCGGAGGCGGGTTATCGCTGCCATTCAGCCACGTCAACATGGTGGGATGTCCCCGCAGACGGTACATCTGATCGCGCAGAGATAATCTTGCGATCTCGAAATCGGCATCCCTCCAGCTTCCCCAGTGCTCCCAAAAATCGCAGCAACACCATCCCGCCATAATGAGGATGCCTTCGCGGTCGGCGGCCTCAAGAAATTCCCCGGTTTCAAGTTTGCCTTCCAGACGGATCGTGTTCAGTCCCATGTCGCGCACATAGCGCAGCTCGTCGGCCATCCGTTGGGAGTCCTCGCGCAATAGCATGTCGGGGCCCCATCCGCCGCCGCGAATCAGAATGTTCTTACCATTGACCTTGAACAGGCGTTTCCGGAAACCTGCGGCAGATCGACTGACTTGAGATGTGATTTCGCGAATGCCGAACTTCGTCTGTGATACATCAGAAATCTCGCTGCCGCTGTCGTTGTTCACTTCGAACGAAAGACGCAGATCGTAAAGGTCAGGCGTCCCCATCTGCGCGGGCCACCACAGCCGCGGATGGCTCAGGTTGAGCTGTGGATACTCGCCCGGCGAGAAGACTACGTCTTTCGATTCTCCCGCCTTCAGTTCCACCGGTTGCGCGAATTCAATGTTGTCGATTCTGCCCTTTAACGTGCCTCTAGCAAGATGATCACTGCCATTTTTCACCTGCGTCGTCACCGTCAGGTGAGCGGCATCGTTCGCGGGCGAATCCACTTTCGACAGCACCGCCGGATTCCGCAAAGCGACCGGCCCGCTAGCCGTCAGATACACCCGCCGCCACAGTCCCATGTTCTTGTCGGGCGGCGATGGATACCAGTCCACAAATGTGATTCCCAGACTATCCCGCGTCTGCGCCCACACCTGCACCGCGAGCACATTAGTTCCCCCGTCGTGCTTGACGGCGGACGTAACGTTGAACTCATAGGTCCGCCAGGCGCCCGCGACTTCGTTCGAATTAGCGATCTGCTTTCCGTTAAGAAAAATGTTGGCGCGGTAGTTGATGCCCCGGAAGTTCAGCCACACGGTTTTTCGCGCATAGTCGTTGGGCAGGGTGAATTCTTTGCGGTACCACCACGAAACCGCGTAGGGACTATCCGGCGGCATCTCCATCTTGGCAAAACTGGAGCCGATGGGATAGCTCAGCCCAGGGTACTGGCGCAGATTCATGCCGTAGAACGGATCCGGCAGCAGCCCGTTCTTCAACTGCGCCGCAACCACGGTCGTAGGCACGTCCACCTTGAGCCAGTCTCCGGTCTGGAACGACGCGCTGGAGATTGCCTCGCCCGTCCCGGTTATTCTCGCGGAAGACTGCAGCGTCCATCCCTCGCGTAGCGGAAGCGTCGGAGGGGCGGGCTGGGCGGCACAGTTCGCGATCGAAGAGATCGCTAGCCACAAGAGCGGAATCAAAAATCGAAATACCTTCATAAACATTCTTTAATTGAAACGAAAGTTGACTATTGTCAGCCAGAACGCCCTACGTTCATAACACCTTTATTAATTCGATTCAATAGGCCACTTTTGTGCGGAGCGCTTCCACGGTCGGCGAAATCAAGCCCAGCCTGCGGTCCCTGCGCCAAGCCTAGTTTATAATCAGAGATTCTCGTTTGCAGCGTGGAGTATTCCGCCTGAGCCGGGCAACACGGAGCTATCTAAACACGGAGTTATTTAAGATATGATTCGTACTCTTCAAAATGCAGGGCCAACCGTAAAGATCATCCTCGGTGGCCTACTCGTCCTCATCTGTGCTTCGATGGCGATCACGCTGATTCCCGGCGGTCTCGGCTCCAGCCTGGGCATTGGCGCGCCCCCGGCGGGCGTTCTGGCCACCATCGGCGACCAAAGCGTGACGGTTCCCGAAGTGCAGCGCGAAGCCCGCGCCATGATCCGGCAGCAGTTTCCTCGCGGCGGACCGCAGGCCAGCATGTTGCTCCCTTATTTTTCGAGTCAGGCGGCCGAGCAGCTCATCAATGAAAAGGCGTTGGTTGCTGAGGCGCATCGTATGGGACTGCGTGTCAGCGACGACGAGCTTCGCGACGAGCTCCAGCACGGCCAACTCGGCACCATGCTTTTTCCCGACGGCAAATTCGTCGGACAGGAAGAGTACGAGAACTTTGCCCAGCGCAACGACCTGACGGTGCCACAGTTCGAAGCGCTTGAAAAAGACTACATTCTCGTTCGCAAGTTGCGGGCTTTGGTTTCGAGCAGCGCCTTCGTCAGTGAGCCCGAAATTCGCGACGAATTCGACCGCCGCAACACCAAGGTAAAGTTCGAATATGCGGTGATCACGCAGGCCGACATTCTAAAGGGACTGCATCCCACCGACGAAGAGCTCAAGGCCTTTTACGAACGCAACAAGGCGACTTACAACAACTCCATCCCCGAGAAGCGACAGATTAAGTATGTCGTCGTTGACAGCGCGAAAATAGCAGCGGCAACGACGGTCACGGATCAGGACCTCCAGGCCTACTACGATCAACACCGCGATGAGTACCGGTTCCCTGAGAGAGTGAAGGTCAGCCAGATCCTGTTCAAGATTCCTCTTCCACCGTCCGGCGCCAAGGAAGATGAGAAGGCCGTCGCCGAGGTGCGCGCGAAAGCCGAAGGCGTCTTGAAGGAACTCAAGGCGGGCGGGGATTTTGCCAAGCTCGCCCAGAAATACTCGGACGATACCGATAGCGCCAAGAACGGAGGCGATCTGGGCTGGATCGAGCGCGGCCGTTCCGGTGTACCAGAATTTGACAAAGCCGCCTTTTCACTTGGAAAAGGCCAGACGAGTGATCTGGTCAAGAGTATTTTCGGTTTCCAGATCATCCGCGTCGAAGACAAGCAAGAGGCTCATCTCAAGACGCTCGCCGAGGTGAAGAACGAGATCGAAGAGACCGTGAAGCAGCAGAAAGCGGCGCGCACCACCGAAACTACAGCAAACTCTCTGCTCAGCCATGCGCGTACAGACGGCTTCGACGCTGCTGCCGCCGCCAAGGGTGACACCGCAGTCACGACCGGCTTCTTCACCCGGACCGATAACCTGCCTGGACTGGCCGCGAACCCACAGTTCATGGATTCCGTCTTCAATGAATCAGAGAAGGCCCCGCCCGATGTAGTGCAGATTCCGCAGGGCTACGTTGTTTTCCAACTTCTCGCCATAAAGCCGCCGGCTACACCCACGTTCGAGGAGATTCGCGCGAAGGTCGAGGCTCAGTTCAAGAATGAGCGCGCCGGCTTCCTGCTGCAGCAGAAGACGAAGGAACTCTCCGACCGCGCCAAGGCGGAGCACGATTTGAAAAAAGCCGCCAAGGATTTGGGCGCGGCGGTGAAAACGAGCGACATGGTTGCGCCCGACGGTCAGGTTCCCGACATCGGTTCAATGACGAATGCGAGTGCGATCTTCACGCTGAAGCCAGGCGAGATCAGTGGGCCCATCACTGCCGGCGGTAATGGCGTCGTGGCTCAACTTCTCGATAAGCAGGCGCCGACGGATCAGGAATTCGCCGAAAAGAAAGACGAGATCCGCCAGTCGCTCCTCGAATCCAAGCAGGGCGATTTGTTCGGACTGTTTGTTACCAACCTGCGCAAGAACATGGAAAATTCCCACCAGCTTAAGGTGAATCAGGAAGAGATGAAGAACCTGACCCGCCAGGCTGGGCAAGAAGGCGAGTAGCGGAAAATGAAGTTCTCAGTTCCCGGTTCTCAGCTCTCAGTCAATGCTGCAAACCGCTGATCACCGACTGAGAACTGAGGACCGAGAACTGAGAACTGATTTTGCATGTCATTCCCGCGCGCCAGCGGAATTCTGCTTCATCCCACCTCGTTGCCTTCGCGCGGCGGGATTGGCGACTTTGGCCCCTGCGCATACGCGTTCGCTGATTTTCTAGCCTCCGCGCGGCAAGGCCTGTGGCAGGTGCTCCCTCTCGGTCCGCTCGGCTATGGAGACTCGCCCTATTCCTCCACTTCGGCCTTTGCCGGGAATCCGCTGCTGATCAGCCTGGACCGGCTCGCCGATCGCGGCTGGCTTGATCGCACCAAGATTGACGCCACCGGCGCCGACCCTGTCGATTATCCGGCCGTTTTCCATCAGAAACTGCCCTTGCTCTTTGAAGCGGCACGCAACTTCGTTCTCCGCGCCGCACCCAATGCTCGCTCGCGTTACGAAACCTTCTGCCGCGAAAATAAATGGTGGCTCGACGACTTCGTGCTCTTCGATGGCTTGCGGGCGCGTTTCAAGCTGGAAAGCTGGAATCGCTGGCCCCGCGAACTGACGCGTCGCGATCCGGCGGCGATTGCGAAGGCGCACGCTGAAATGCGCGACGACCTCGACCTCCGTCGCACCGTGCAGTTTTTTTTCTTTGAACAGTGGCAGGCGCTTCGAACTTACTGCGCGCAACATTCGATTCGCGTCGTGGGCGATATCGCCATCTTCGTAAATTTCGACAGTGCCGACGTCTGGACTCATCCCGAGCTGTTTCGCCTGAACTCCGAACTCGATCCTGAAGTTGTCTCCGGTGTGCCCCCAGACGCTTTCAGCAGCGACGGCCAGCGCTGGGGTAACCCTCTTTATCGCTGGGACGTGATGAAAGCGCAGGGATATGCCTGGTGGATCGACCGGATGCGCTGGGTCACGCACAATTTTGATTACATTCGCCTCGATCACTTTCGCGGATTTTCGCAGTTCTGGGAGATTCCTGCGACCGAGCCCACCGCCATTCATGGCCGTTGGGTTGATGGTCCCAAGGATGATCTTTTTACGAAGCTGCGCGAAGCTCTGGGCGGCCTTCCATTTTTTGCCGAGGATCTCGGATACATCACGCCCGACGTGCGCGCTCTCCGCGAACGCCTCAAGATTCCCGGCATGGCCGTGCTTCAGTTTGGTTTCGGAGACGCCGGCGCGCACGCTCATCTGCCGCACACGTTCACGACCGAGAAAGTCGTCTACACCGGCACCCACGACAACGACACCTTGTTTGGCTGGTGGGCATCGGGCGCTACGGAACATGAACGTCAGCAAGTCGCGGCGTATCTCGGCCGATGCGACGACGGCGTCAACTGGGCGATGATTCGCGCCGCGTCTAATTCCGTCGCCAGCCTCTGTGTTGTGCCGATGCAGGATGCCCTGGGGCTGGGCAGCGATGCGCGCATGAATGTCCCCAGCCGCCAAAGCGGTAACTGGCAGTGGCGTTTTGGCGCCGAGTTGCTGCGTCCGGAGTTGGCAAAAAAGCTGGCCACGCTCGCCGAAGTTTCCGATCGTCTTCCGCAGCCATTGCCGGACGCAACTCGCGCCAATGACAATGAAGAATGGGCAGCCTGAGTAGTGTATTCTCAGCTTTGCAAAGCGATTTAATTAAGGTTTTTGGCCAAAAAAAGGCGTCGCTCCTTGTAACGGCAATCTCATGGGAGACGCTTTTCCTAAGACCTGACACCTAAGACCTGAGACCTGAACCCCGTGACCGACCCCATCATCCGCGCCCAGGCTGTCGAAAAGTTCTACGTGCAGCCGGATGGCAATCGCATCGAAGTCATTGCGCCCGTCGATCTCGACGTAGAGGCTGGGAAAATTATCACTCTGCTTGGTCCCTCCGGCTGCGGCAAGTCCACGCTGCTGCGGATTCTTACCGGACTCAGCAAGCCGTCGTCGGGCGAAGTCCTCTGGCATGGAACGCCAATCACCTCGCAGAACGCCGGCGTGGCCATCGTCTTCCAGAGTTTCGCATTGTTCCCGTGGCTGACCGTCCTCGACAACGTCGAAGCTCCGCTCGAAGCTCGCGGAGTGCCCGCCATGGAGCGCCACAAACGCGCCTTGCGCATTCTCGATACCGTCGGCCTCGATGGCTTCGAGAGTGCCTACCCAAAAGAGCTCTCGGGCGGCATGAAACAACGCGTCGGATTCGCCCGCGCTCTCGTCGTCGAACCCGAAGTCCTGTTCATGGACGAGCCCTTTTCAGCGCTCGACGTGTTGACGGCAGAAAGCTTGCGCAACGAATTGCTCGAACTCTGGCTCAACAAAAAGATGCCGACCAAAGCGATCTTCATCGTCACCCACAATATCGAAGAAGCGGTGCTGCTGGCCGATCGCGTGATCGTCCTGGGAAGAAATCCGGCGCGGGTGCGGGCGGATTTTCCGGTTGAGCTAGCTCGCCCCCGCGATCGCAAATCGCCGCGCTTTGTCGAGCTTGTGGATTACATCTACAAGATCATGACGCAGCCCGACCTAGCGCTGGCTGTGCCCGGCGCCAGCGCAGCCGCGCAGAAGCCCGCGCGCCAGAAATATCAGATGATTCCGCACGCGCGCGTTGGCGGAATCGCCGGCCTGCTCGAATTGCTCCAGGACCGTGGCGGAAAAGAAGATCTCTACCGTCTCGCCGAAGTCCTCATCATGGACGCCGAAGATCTACTCCCCATCGTTGAGGCGTCGGTGCTGCTGGGCTTCGCCACATTGAAAGAGGGCGATGTTGAAATTAGCGCCGAGGGCACTCGCTTCGCCGAAGCCGACATCCTCACCCGCAAGACTCTTTTCCGCCAGGCCGCGTTAAAACATGTCGTGATTCTGCAGCAGATCGACAGCATCCTGCACGCCAAAACCGACCACTCGATTTCAGAGGAGTTTTTCTATGACATTCTCGACGAGCACTTCAGCCAGGACGAAGTAGAGCGCCAATTCGAAACCGCCATGAACTGGGGACGCTATGCCGAGATTTTCGATTTCGATCGCGAATTACACCGCCTCGTCCTCGCCGAACCCGTCTCCGAGCCGCATTCGCCAACGACGACTCCGGTGCAGCAGTGAAGCGTCCGCAACGGATCGCTTTCCGTCCCCTGGTCCGCATCTGGTCGGTGATGCCGCGTCCCAGCGCGGCGGCCCTGCCCGACCTCATCATGTTTTCTGGCGGGCTGGCTCTCTTCTATGGCATCGTGCAAGTCAGCCGCAACTGGCTCGGCCCGTTCAGGCCGCAAGTAGAGATCAGCCGCAGCCTCGGCGCCCTCCCGGTCTATGCCGGATACTCACTGCTGCGCATCGCGCTGGCCTATGTGCTGAGCCTGCTCTTCGCGGTCACCTACGGATACATCGCCGCCTACCGCCCGCGCGCCGAGCGTTTCATGATTCCCCTGCTCGATGTTCTGCAATCGATTCCGGTGTTGAGCTTCCTTCCCGGTGTGATGCTGGCCATGGCCGCGCTTTTTCCGGGACGTCAACTGGGTGTCGAGATGGGTGCCGTCCTGCTCATTTTTACCGGGCAGGTCTGGAACATGGCCTTCAGCTTTTATGCATCGCTGAAGAGCATTCCGCGCGAGATGCGCGAAGCAGCCACGATTTATCGTTTCAACTGGTGGCAGCGTTTCCTTCAGATCGAACTGCCCTTCGCCACCATCGGCCTCGTCTGGAATTCCATGATGTCGGTCGCTGGGGCATGGTTTTTTCTGATGGCCTGCGAGCAATTCACCGACTTCAAGCTCCCCGGCCTCGGCTCCTATCTTCAGACTGCCGCCGACAACGGCGACACGCGCTCCATTATCCTCGGCATTCTCACCATGATCGCCGTGATTGTGCTGATCGACCAGTTCGTATGGCGCCCCGTGATTGCCTGGGCTGAAAAATTCAAAATGGAGCAAGTCGAGAGCGCGAGCACGCCAACTTCCTGGGTCCTCGATTTTCTCCGTCGTTCACGCGGAGTCGCGCTCTTTCGCAAGCGGGCCGTGCGCCCCCTCCGCGAACAAATACTTCACTACTTTGCCCGCCATGAGGCGAGCACCGAACCGGCACGCGAGAGCCCAGCGGCGCTGTGGCTTTGGCGAGTGGTAGGAGTCGCGGCGCTCACCGCGATCGGGTACGCCGTTATTCGCGTAGTCATGATCCTGACCAGCCTGCCCGGCTCCGAATTCCAGCAAATCGGCATCGGCCTGGCTGCGACCTTTCTACGCGTGAACATCACGCTTGTGCTCGGCGCCCTTTGGACGATCCCGGTGGGAGTCGCTATTGGATTCAATCCCCGCCTGGCGCGCATCGCGCAACCGCTGGCGCAGATCGCCGCCTCGGTTCCGGCGACGGCGCTGTTTCCGGTCGTGCTCCTGGTCCTCATTCGTCTTGGCGGAGGCCTCGGCGTGGGCTCTATCGTTCTGCTGCTGCTCGGCACGCAGTGGTACATCCTGTTCAACGTAATCGCCGGCGCCATCGCCATCCCCACCGACCTGAAAGAAGCGGCCAATGTTTTCGGAATTCGCGGCTGGGAGCGTTGGCGCAAACTGATCCTGCCCGGAATCTTTCCTTTTCTGGTGACCGGGATGATCACAGCCTCGGGTGGCGCGTGGAACGCCAGCATCGTCGCCGAATATTTCCACTTCAAAGGCCAGATTTATTCGACCGTGGGTATCGGCGCCATGATTTCCGCGGCCACCGATGCCAAGAATTTCAATCTTCTTCTCGCCAGTACCATTGCCTTGGCCGCCGTCGTCGTCACTACCAACCGCTTGCTCTGGAGGCGACTCTATCGACTCGCCGAGACCCGGTTCAAGCTCGAAGGCTAGCGCGCCGACCCCGGCTTCAGCCGGCACACTTGCACCGCATCCTCCAGGCCACGCGCCAAATGCTCTCCCAGCGATTTCATTTCTCCGGGTTCCATCCGCTTCTGCAGGGCCTCGAACAGCTGACGTTCTTCTTTGCGGATGTGCTCAGAAAGCAACTTTGCGAACGCTTGAAGTTGGCCTTCGTTCATCGTTTTCTGCTCAGCGAGACTAAAATATCCCCGCAATCGGTCGTGATCGCCGCAGAGCTCCTCAACCAGCGCGACGAGTTCGGGAAAACGCCGGGCCGCGGGAAACAAAACTTGCTCCTCCGCCACAAAATGGAACTGAACTTCATTGGCATACTGCTGATGAACTTCCGGCAGCCATGAACCCAGATCCACGGCACCGGCTCGCAACGCCCGCTCCAGTTGCACGCACAGCGCCAGCGCGTGCTGGTGTTGACGCGAAAGCGGGATCAGACTCGGATCGCGAAGCATGGCTAATTATCGCCGATCTCTTATCGACAGATCGTTATTTAGACACGCCCTTTCAATTCTTCTGGAACTATTCCCTCGAATCGAACGTACCTCAACCATGGGGAGACGTGTGTCCCGGAATCCAATGCGTTCAAATCGAAAGTCTCTCAGGATCGGGCGGTGCCTTTATGCGCAAATGGATGCTCGTCGTGCTGGTCGTCACCAGTGGACTTTGCCTCGGTGAGGAACCCATACGGGTCAACGTCAAGCTGGTGAACGTGGCTTTTTCCGCGCGCGATTCTCGCGGCGCGCTGGTGAACAGTCTCACCAAAGACGACGTCGAGGTTTTCGAAGATGCCGTCCCGCAAAAAATATCGTTCTTTGCGCACAGCGTCGATGTCCCTCTGACCCTGGGATTGATTGTCGATTTCAGTGGAAGCCAGGACCAGTTCTCGGAGCAGCACCAGCACGATCTGGAAGTGTTTCTCAAGGATATTCTCGGCCCCAAAGACCGCGTGTTTCTGATCGGTTTTGGCAATCACCTCCGGCTCATCAGCGACTTCTCGCAATCAGGCCCGGAGATCATGGATCAGCTGAAACGCTATCAGCATAGCAACAAACATTTTCCCGAGATCGGCCCGAAGGAAGATCGCGAATCGGGCACCGCCTTCTATGATTCCATTTATTACTCGGTCACCGAAAAGCTTACGGGTGAGAGTGGACGGCGCGCATTGCTCGTGTTCAGCGACGGAGAGGACAACTCCAGTTCGCACGACATGATGACCGCCATTGAAGCCGCGCAGGCCGCGAACGTGCTCGTTTACACGATTCGTTACACCGAAAAAGAACACGGCCACCTGACCGCGCGCAACCAATACGGCATCCGGGTGATGGATCGTATTGCGAAAGAAACTGGCGGCGAAGCAATCGACGCCGAAACCACCGACCCCAAGACGTACTTTCAACAAATCGCAGAAGAGCTCCGCACCTCGTATGAACTCGCCTACTATCCCACCAACCCGGTACCAGACGACACCTTCCGCAAGATCGTGATCCGTCCTAAACAACCCGCCCTGACCGTCCGCTCCAAGACCGGATACTTCTCGCGTTAGGATGGCAAGCTTCGACGAGAAGTCGGGACGTTGGTGAGCGGCTGAATTGCGCGTTGATGCGTTTATCCTCCTTTGCTAAATCCGCCCGCATGTTAAACAATGAATACGAACAATGAATGGTATTGCTGGCCGCAGCGGCCGATACTGCTGACCCGCCAGAAAATACGCAAGGAGCCTTCATGCCCGCAACTGGAGAAGTTATCCGCCTCATGAATTACATCGACGACATCGCCACCACTCTCCGCCGCATCAGCGCCAGCATCCCGGCGATGACCAAGGACGAGTGTGCTCGCCTGGGCGAATATATCCGCAAGTCCGAACCGAGCTATGAGAGCGTGGTTCAGCATCTCGAGTCGGTCGGCAGAGAGAAAGAGCCGGCGGCCAAGTAGTGGGGAGTAGAGGTGAGAGTAAGAGGAATGACTCGTGACTGAAGTCCGCACCGTTGCCGTGATCGGCGCCGGCATCATGGGACGCGGCATCGCACACGCCGCCGCTCTCGGCGGCTATCGCACCATTCTCGAAGACCTGCTCCCCAACGCGCTACGCAAGGCCGAAACCGAAATACGCGCCAATCTAGACAAAGCCGTCGAACTTGGCAAAGTCGATGCCGCCGAAGCCGACGCCGCTTTTTCCCGCCTTGAATACGCCGATTCGGTCGATCAAGCCGCTCGCGACGCCGATCTCGTCATCGAAGCAGTTCCCGAAGAGATGGAATCGAAGATAGAAATCTTCACCATGCTCGACAAGATTTGCCGTCCAACGACCATTCTCGCGTCGAACACTTCATCGCTAAGCGTCACCGAGATCGCCAGCGTTACCTATCGCGCCAAAAAATGCGTCGGCATGCACTTCTTCAATCCCGTTCACAAAATGAAGTTGCTCGAAATCGTGCGTGCTCTAGAGACCGATGACGACACGCTTGCCGCGGTGGTCGAAGTCGGCAAGCGCATGCGCAAGGAAGTTGTCGTGATCAAAGAGTCTCCCGGCTTCATCACCAGCCGCATCAATGCCATGATCGGCAACGAAGCCTTCTACATGCTCCAGGAAGGCATCGCCAGCGCCGCCGACATCGACAAAGCTCTCAAACTCGGCCTGAATCATCCCATGGGACCGTTTGAGCTGGTGGATCTGGTCGGCCTCGACACTCGCCTCCACATCCTCGAATACCTGCATAAATCGCTAGGCGAAAAATTCCGTCCCTGCCCGTTGCTTGTGCAGTATGTGAAGGCCGGCAGGCTCGGCCGCAAATCGGGGCGGGGAGTATTTGAGTATCCGGAATCGCACGCCGCCTCGAAGGGCTAACTCAGGACCGGCGACGCAGGCTGTGGAATTCCCGCGCCGCCACCCGATAGCTACTGGTTGATGTCCTGCTTAGCCTCCAACTTCTTAACCAGCCCATCCACGTAGATCTTCTGGTTATCAGGAGCCCCGGCCAATGCCAGTTTCATCTCCTTCGCGGCGTCGTCAAACTTGCCTTCGGAGCAGTAAATCCGCGCCAGCCCTGAATGCACGAACCATTGATCGGGATGCTTCTTAGCGTTCTCGCGGAAGATAACGAACGCTTCATCGCTGCGCTTCTCACCCTGCAACTGCCGAGCATACAAGTGGATCTGCAGCGGGCTGGACAGGTCCAGAGACTTTTTCAGTGCCGCGGCGGCCTCATCCTTGCGATTGAGCGCCGTCAGCACTTTCGACTTGGTCATCTCATTGTCGGCGCGATCCTCGTTCTCGATGGATTTATTGACATACGTCAGCGCCTGATCGAGATCGATTTTTTCCGCAAGCAGATAATTGGCCGCATCGTCCCAACTCAACCACGTGTACTGCGACAGATCGCGAAGCTGTTTCTTCAGGCTGGCCTCGACAATCTCGTGCACATCAACCGAGACCTTGAAAGGGACGGCGACCTTCTCCCACTCCAACTGCACCACCGCCGAATCCGGCTTCAGTTGGTCGAAATCGTAAGTCAGGGCATTGTGCATGTCCGCCGCCTTGGGCTTCACCGTCACCCGCAGCGCATCTTCTTTTTCGTCGTAAGTAAACGCGCCCCACGAAGTCGAGTTTTTCGAAAAAATTACAGTCCACTCATCGGCATTCGGAATCATGTGCAGACCATAGGTCCCCCTATCGAGCGGCTTGCCTTCGATCTCTACGGGATCGCTGAAGGTGATCGTGGTGTTGAAATTCGCCCCCGCGCGCCAGACCTGCCCGTAAGGAACCAGACCGCCCCAAACCTTGCGATCATTCACCAGGGGACGGTGATATTTGATAGTGATGTCGGTGATCCCGATGGTTTGTGAAACCCGCGCCGCCTGGCTCTGCAGTGGCAGGTCGAGGACGAACGATTGCGCCAGGCACAAGCCAGACATGGCTCCCACTAGCAGGCAGAAAAGGAATCTTGACAAAGCTGCTCGCAACATTTTTCCAAACATAGGGAGTGCCTCCTTCGATGTGGGCCGAGTTAGATATCTTGTAACGGACCGCGGATCGCGGCCCCGTGGTCGGCATCTTAGACGCGGTCCCAGCCGATAAGTGAGCAGGGCTGCCTGCAAGACTTTGCATTGTGTCTGACATCGGATGCGCATTCCCCTTCTTACGGAAGGCAATTTTCTTGAAAACCACCCGCCTTGGTCATAAACTGTACGCGATCTGTTGGATTGACCCGGCGATCGTCGATCCCGAGTTTCGCGATTATCAGAGACTAATGGGGGAAAAGTTGTGAAATGGACCCTTCTGTTTTCCTGCCTTTCGACGCTTTGTACCGTGACCCTATTCGCTCAAACCGGAGAAAGTACTCGGGATGTGCACGTCGCGGAAAAATCTGCGAGCCGCGTATCGCCGCAAGAAGCCCCGAAGGGTTTGAAAAAGATCTACAGCAGTCTCGACGAGTCCGAGAAGATTGATCTCTATAACTACACGAACGCCTTACCGGTCTTCGGGCCAAATTCCGTCGCTGGCGTTGCGTGGTTCACGGCGATGGCCTTTACTCCGAAATCGGACGCCCATGTCTCACTGGTACAGGTTGCTGTGCAGTATAGCGGCGCCGGTGCGAACCAAATGAATCTCAGCATCTATTCAGATTCGACCGGGGCTCCGGGCACGCTGCTGGCGGGCCCGGTGACGGTGACGAATCTTCCAGCGGCCCAAACCTGTTGTGGCCTTGCCGTCGCAAGCTTTACTCCGGTTGCAGTTACCGGTGGAACCCAGTACTGGGTGGTTGCGGACACACCTCTTACTGGCACGGGAAGCGACTTTCTTGGCGTGTGGGCCTGCGCCTTCAAGCCGGTCATGCTTCTCGCGGGTACCTCTGCCGGAAATCCCTGGGCCTCGCTTAACGGCGATGGGCGTCCTGCGGGCGAAGTACTCGGTACAATCCCGTAGGTGGTTGGAGTTCGTTCTCTTGAGAGGTGGCCGCAACTCGTATCGTGATCACGCCAAAACCAGAGACGATGGAGAAAAAGTCGTGAAAAAGACCGGGCTGTTTGCGTGCATCTTGGTAATTTGCAACCTGACGCTGCTTGCTCAGACCGAAAATCGCCCTCGTGTTTTGCATACCCCTGAAAAATCTGCAATCCACGTACCCCCACAGGAACCTCCGGCGGGTTTGAAAAAAATCTACAGCGATCTGGGTAAGTCGAAGGTCGAGCTTTACTACGATGCATCCGGCTGGCTCCTTTCCGGGCCGAACTCCCAGATCGGATTTAACTCATTTATCGCACTGCCCTTTATTCCGAAATCCGACTCCCACGTATCACAAGTGCAGGCTGCAGTGCTGTACCAGGGCAGCGGGGCGAACCAGGTTAACCTCAGCATTTATGGGGATGCGAACTTCGCCCCCGGAACGCTGCTGGCGGGCCCGGTGACGGTCACGAATCTGCCGGACTCTGGAACCTGCTGTACACTTGCAGTCGCTGATTTCACCCCACTTGCCGTCACTGGCGGAGCGCGGTACTGGGTGGTGGTGGACACGCCTCTTACCGGCATCGGGAGCGACTTCCAGGGCAACTGGGCTTTTTCCGTTAAGCCGGCCATTCCGCTGGCCGATAACATCGCTGATGCTGGCTGGTCGGCGACAGATGGCAACCAGGTGCCCGCCGGCGAAGTGCTCGGCACCGTCCCGTAGCCCCCGCGCGGCTAACCCAATCCTCCTTTCCAGCGTCTAATTCCCCAGGAAGAGTGTGTCTTTTCACGGAACCCGCTCCCTCCTTTTTCCGTATCACATAACAGACGGCAGCCACACTTTCGCTCAAACTTGGCAAAGGTGCGCCGCGACCACTCTATGCGGATGCTAATCGAAATCGTTCGCCAGTCGCTGTCCACGCTCTGGGCGCACAAATTGCGCTCGTTCCTCACCATGTTCGGCATTGCCTGGGGCGTCGGATCGCTGCTCCTGTTGGTCGGCCTCGGCGAGGGCTTCCGCAGCGGACAGGCGAGGCAACTCAAGAATCTCGGCCAGGACATCATGTTTACCTTCCCCGGACGCATCCCTGCCGTCGAAGGCAGCACCCAGTCCGGCCGCACTTACCATTTCACGTACGAGGATTACCTCGCCATCCGCAACGAGGCCCGCTCGCTCAAATATCTCTCCCCCGTGCTCAATCGCGAGGATATTCGCGCCGTCAGCGAATACGGTTCGACCAACGGCCAGGTTTTTGGCATCGCGCCCGAGTACAACCAGATCCGCACCATCCCCATCGGCCCCGGCCGCTGGTTTAACGATGAGGACAATACCGAAACCCGCCGTGTCGCGGTCGTCGGCTGGGAGCTTCTGAAAAACATATTTCCCGGACGCCCGGCCGTGGGATCGGCCATCCTGCTCAATGGCGTCCGCTTCGAAATTATCGGAGTGCTCAGCAAGGTTGGGCAGGACGGCAATAACGGCACCAACGCGCGCATCTTCATTCCCATCGAAACCATGCGTAACCTGTTTCGTCTGAAAGACCAGAACAGCGAAGATGCCATCTCGTTCCTGAACTACCGTCCGCTCACGCCCAGCGGAGATTTGGCTGCGAAACAGGAAGTCCACGAGATTCTCGCCCGTCGCCACGGCTTCGATCCCAAGCTGACTGAATCGTTCGAAGACTGGGACACCATCGAAGACAATAAACGCGTCGCCAAAATTTTCGACGGCATGGACTACTTTCTCGGCGTGGTCGGCGTGATTACGCTTGCCCTCGGAGCCATCGGCATTATCAACATCATGCTGGTATCGGTCACCGAACGCACCCGCGAGATCGGCCTCCGCAAAGCGCTCGGCGCCACCCATCGCGCCATCCTCACCCAGTTTTTTGTGGAAGGCGCTTTCCTGACCGCGCTTAGCGGAGGCATTGGGCTCGCGATCACCACGGCATTAGTCACGCTTCTCGCCGCGTTGCCCGCGCCCGAAGGATTCGATACGCCCCGCATAGTTCCATCGTCAGCGGCCATCGCCATTTTGTCGCTGGCGTTTGCGGGAATAGCGGCGGGACTTTATCCCGCGCGCCAAGCCGCGCTATTACAACCGGTGGAGGCCCTGCGCCAGGAGTAAACGGTTTTGTGAAGGGCACGACCTTGGAAGGTCAGAGGTTAGAGGTCAGATTGCAGAGGTGAACCCTGCTGGCGCTCAGGTTTTTACCTCTGCAATCTGACCTCTGACCTCTGCAATTACTATGCTTCTCGAACTCGCCCGTCAGGCCTACAACGCGCTCAAGTACAACCGCCGCCGCAGCATCCTCACCATGCTGGGAATGGCGTGGGGCATTGCCACGGTGGTGCTGCTGCTAGCCTACGGCGCTGGATTCGAACGCGGCCTCTGGGTCGCATTCCGCTCCTGGGGCACGAACCTGGTCTTCGTCTTCCCCGGACGCACCTCTCTGCAAGCGGGTGGCACCAAAGCCGGCAGCGAAATCAAACTCACCGTCAACGATCTCGATTACTTGCAAGCCGAAGTGCCTCTGCTCAAGCGCATCTCGCCCGAAGCCGCCAAGCAAAGCACAGTCGCTTATGGAACGCGCAGCGGTAGCTACGGAATCAGCGGCGTCTATCCGTATTACCAGCACATGCGCCGTATGGACGTGCAAGACGGCACGTTCTTCACGGAACTCGACGAAAACACGCACAGCCACGTCGCCATCCTCGGAGCCGACGTCAAGAAGAAGTTGTTCTCCGGTGAGAATGCTCTAGGCGAAAAGGTGCGCCTCGACGGCATTTCCTACGAAGTCATCGGCGTGCTCAAACGCGTCATCCAGAACGGCGACGACAACATGAACGGAAAAGTCTATATCCCGTTCAGCGCCATGAGCGATCTGACAAACACTTATTATCTCAACGCCGTCGCCATGGAATACGAAGGCGACCACGAAAAAGTCGCCGACGCCGTGCGCCGCTCGATGGCCTTCCATCACGAATTCGATCCAAAAGACAAGCGTGCGATCTTCATCTTCGACGTGTTCGCTGATCTCCTCGACCTGCGGGTTATCACCACCGGAATCAAGATTCTGCTCGGCTTCATCGGGCTGCTCACCCTCGGCATCGGCGGCGTCGGCCTGATGAACATCATGCTGGTCTCGG
The DNA here is from genome assembly GCA_963755765.1 of uncultured Acidobacteriaceae bacterium. Classification (GTDB taxonomy): domain Bacteria; phylum Acidobacteriota; class Terriglobia; order Terriglobales; family Acidobacteriaceae; genus Acidiflorens. The sequence goes on along the minus strand of CAVWKZ010000010.1, from coordinate 131,503 downwards.
TCACGCAGCGCACTCGTGAGATCGGAGTCGAGAAAGCGCTCGGCGCAAGAGGCTGGCACATCCTGGTCCAGTTTCTCGCCGAAGCGCTCGTCATCACGATTCTAGGCGGGATCGCCGGCGTAATTCTCGCTTATCTCATCTCGTGGTCGGTCGGATCGATGACCCTCTGGAGCGCCTTCGTGGAAAACGGCACCGATGGCGACATCCGTCTAACCATCGATTCAACGACGCTCCTGGCGTCCACCGTGATCCTAGGATTCGTAGGCATCATCAGCGGAATGTTCCCCGCCATCAAAGCCTCGCGTCTCGACCCCATCGAAGCTCTCCGTTACGAGTAGAGGAGGTCTCAGGTCTTAGATGTTAGGTCTTAGGAAAACCTGGGCTGCTCACAGTGAGAGGTTTTCCTAAGACCTAAGACCTAAGACCTAAGACCTGACACCTGACACCTGCCCCCTCGTCCTGTTGTGCTATATTTCTCCCAACTTCAGGAGGCTCTATGCGCCCACTTGGTGCCACTTTAGTCGGTTTCTATCAGATTCTGCGGGGTGTAATAGGAGTGGTGTTCGGGTTCTCCATCTTGTTATTCACCGGACTGATCGCCAAATTAACGTCCCTGGCCGCCGAAGGCAGCGCCCTCGCACAATATATCCACAGATTCGGCCGGGCGGCCGGTCTGGTGGTCATCGTGTTTGGGATCGTGCACTTGATCGCCGGCTATGGCGTGCTTCAGATGCAGAACTGGGGACGCCTGCTCGCGCTCCTGTTTTCCGCCGTTGGACTCGTGCTGCTTCTCCCCGGCGTCGCCCACGCGAATATTTTTGCAGTCGTTTTCGGAGCGATTAACGCCGCCTGCATCTTCTATCTGGTCATGCCTCCGATCAAGCGCGCCTTTCACGCCGAAGGTAATCCCATGCGAATGGCCGCCTAGATACCGTTCTCAGTTCCCGGCTCTCAGTTCTCAGCAACCGACTTCCCACTGAGAGCTGACAACTGAGAACTGAGAGCTTCCCACTGAGTACAATGTAATCCGTGCCCGACTCCGACTCTCTGCGGAAAGTCCTCGATCACCTGAGGCTCTATGATCATCCGCTGCTGGCCTTTTCCGCGCGCGAAAACAACGGCCTCATCGAAGTGCTGATCGATCTGACGAACTCGTCGATCCCGGTGCACACCTACGTGCTTCCGATTCATCCCCGCGACCTCGACCATCCCCAGTTTGCATGGCATTTACAGCGTCAACTTTATGACGGCCTTCACGACTATTTCGTCGAAATGTTTACCCGCACCCCGCAGGATCACATGATCCCTCGCAACCCGGCTCCTGCCGACAAGGGAAACCCGGGAAGCTAGCGCATTGTCCCTCCGCCAACAAATCGAAGCGGAAATCCGCCAGCGCGGGCCCATCCCGTTTTCGCGCTACATGCAGGTCTGCCTCTACGATCCTGCCCACGGTTACTATTCCGCCAACGCCGAACAATTCGGCAAAGCCGGAGACTTCTACACCTCAAGCGACATTCACGCTGTCTTCGGACGCCTGCTGGCTCGGCAGTTCGACGAAATCTGGCAAGCGCTCGACCGTCCGTCTCAAATCGAGATCCTCGAACTCGGCCCCGGCCGCGGCCTCTTCGCCCGCGATGTGCTCGATTGGTCGAACAAGAAGTTCCCCGACTTCTTCGCTGCACTCACGTACACGTTGCAGGAATCGTCGCCCGCGCTGCGCGCGAAACTGCAAGAAACCCTGCGCCAGCACGTCGAGTCGGGCAAAGCTCAAGTAGGGACGGACGTATTCGTTCGTCCAGCCGAGCGAACCGTGAGTACTTGTCGCACTCTCGCCCGCGATGTGCCGCTGATTGTCTTCGCCAACGAATTCTTCGACGCTCTTCCCGTCGAGATTCTCAGCACCCAGGGGAAACTCCACATCACGCTCGAAGACAATCGCCTGCATGAAATCTGGCTCCCACCGCGCGCCGAAGAACTGGAATTTCTAGACCTCTACAGCGTGCATCCCGAACTCGGCGAACGCATCGAAGTGCCTCTCATCTCGCAAGAATGGATGAAACAAATTGGTGGCGCCATCGCCCGCGGACTGTTGCTGGTTATTGACTATGGTTACACGCGTACCGAGCAGCTAGCTGGCCGGCACCGCGGCACGCTCATGGCATATCGCCAGCACTCCGCTAGCCCCGACCCCTACCAGGCTCCGGGCGGACAAGACCTCACCGCCCACGTCGATTTCACCGCACTGGCCGCAGCCTGCGAGCAAGCCGGCATGCGCTCGGAGAAGCTCCTCACCCAATCACAATTCCTGATGGGTATTGGCGAGAGAAACCAGTTTGCCGATGCCTTCGAAGACTGCCGCATCCCGCAAGAACGTGCGAAAGTGGCCCTGCAACTCAAGCATCTAGTCACTCCCGTCGGTATGGGAGAGAATTTTCAAGTGCTGATTGCCAGCCGGAATGTGGACGCCAAGGGGATGGCCGGCCTTAGCGGACTCAGCTTCGGGAGAAATGAGAACTGAAGTAATAGGTACCAAAGGTATGCACCATTTTCGCTGCATTTAACATTCCTGAAATATCTATGCGGTAAACTGCCTGCAGTAGCCAACTGGAGTAGCCAACTAACGATGAGCTTGCCTCGCGCCTCTCGCTTTGCGCTGCCTCTCCAGGTCGCTGCCGTCTGCTACCGGCGGGTGAATTCGCATGTCGAGTTTCTGTTGGTCCACACCAACGGCGGCAGCAAATGGACATTTCCCAAGGGAGCTCCCGAGCCTCGCCTCTCGCACAGCCGGGCCGCCGAACGCGAAGCCAAAGAAGAAGCGGGCGCCATCGGCACCATCGAGCCCCGCCATTTCCACATCTACGTGCACTCCAAAGGCGTTTTCTGGCAGCCCGGAGGCGTCCAAGAATACGTGGTCAAAGCTTTCCTGATGGAAGTCCGCCAGACCCGAACTCCCGAAGAAGACAACCGCAATCCCACCTGGTTCGATGCTGAAAAAGCTCGCGTTATCCTGGCCAAAGGCCGCGAAGTGAAATACGCCCATGAACTCCAGACCGTGATCGACCGCGCTCTGGAGCATATTGGTACAGTGCGCTTTGCTGCGACTCGCTAACAACTGAATAAGGCTCAGAGTTAAGATAATCCCCACATATGTGGGGACACTTATTTGACGGCTTTAATTTAGTACATGGCATTCTTCTCGCTCTGGCCGCCGTTGCTTCGTTCAGATTCTGGGTAAGGACTCGATTCCGGTTGCCAAAGTACATTCATGTTTTGGCGGCGATCGGATTCGCAATTTCAATCTGGGTAGCGTCTGCGTTGCCCAAGGACGCTCCGGCCAGCAAAGGCGGCCTCGTCGGCCGGATTCTTGTCGCTCTCGCACTCCCTGCCATCATTTACTTTTTCTTTATCGTTTATGGTGGTCCGCGCGCCGCCTTTCATAGTTCTTCTAGAGACTCTGCTCCGTGTCCGCACTGCCAAAGCCCGGTCGGAACCTTGCCGGATGACGCCAACAAACCGACGGCGTCACCCCGGTTCGCTGAGCCAACATGCCCAGCGTGCGGCCGCGATTTCACGTAGTCGGACGGCATCGGGGCCCCGAACATCCGATGGATAAGGGGCTCTGGACGTTTTATTCCGCTCGTCTTCATGAGACCATAACAGACACCCATGATCCAACTCTCCGGCGCCGGCAAGCGCTACGGCCACAAGCTCTTGTTCGAGGACGCCGACTGGCTGATCACGCCCGAATCCCACCTCGGCCTGGTCGGAGCGAACGGTACCGGCAAATCCACCGTCATGAAAATTCTGGCCGGGAGCGAGTCGCTCGATTACGGCGCCATCTCGCGCGCCAAAGGCATTTCCACCGGATACCTTCCGCAGGACGGCCTCACCATGACCGGCCAAACGATCTTCGCCGAGTGCATGTCCGTCTTTGCCGAACTCCACGCCTTCGAAAAGGAGATGGAAGCGCTCACCCGCAGCATGTCGGAACTCGACCACGAGAGTCCTGAATACTCCAACGTCGCTGACCGCTATCAGAGGCTGGAGCACGAATTCGTCGCCCGCGACGGCTACACGCTAGAAGCGCAGGTCGGCCAGGTGCTCACCGGACTAGGCTTCCACCGCAATGACTGGACCCGCCAGACCGAGGAATTCTCCGGCGGATGGCAAATGCGCATCGCGCTCGCCAAACTACTGCTGCAGAAACCGAACCTGCTGCTGCTCGACGAGCCCACCAACCATCTCGACCTCGAAGCCCGCAACTGGCTTGAGGAGTACCTGACCACCTATCCCTACGCCTACGTCATCATCTCGCACGATCGCTACTTCCTCGACATCACCGTCAAGCGTATCGTGGAAATCTGGAACAAGCAGATGCACTTCTACGCCGGCAACTACGATCAATACCTGGCCGGCAAGGCCGCGCGCAAGGAGCAGCTCGAATCCGCCTACAAAACTCAGCACGATCGCATCGAGCAGCTCGAAGTCTTCATCAATCGTTTCCGCTACACGGCGACGAAGGCGAAGCAAGTCCAGAGCCGCATTAAAGAGCTCGAGAAAATGGAGCGCATCCAGATTCCGGAAGAAGAGAAGACCGTCCACTTCTCGTTCCCACAGCCCAAGCCGAGCGGACGCATCGTCGCCGAGTTTACCAACGTTGCGAAAAGCTACGGCGATCATAAAGTCTTTCAGAATGTCAATTTCATAATTGAGCGCGGCGAACGCATCGCGTTAGTCGGAGTCAATGGAGCAGGGAAGTCCACGCTGATTAAACTGCTGGCTCAGCAGGAGAAGCTCAGCGCCGGCGAATACAAGCTCGGTCACGAGGTTCATCTCGATTATTTCGCGCAGGACCAATATAAAGAACTCGATCCCGAAGCGCGCATTCTCGACGACCTCGGGGAGCTCTCGGGCGCTTCGACCCAAACCGAGCTCCGCAGTCTGCTAGGCTGCTTTCTTTTTTCGGGAGACGATGTCTTCAAGCGCATCGGCGTCCTCTCCGGAGGCGAACGCAATCGCTACGCGCTGCTCAAAATGCTGCTGCATCCCGCCAACTTCCTGCTCCTCGACGAGCCCACCAACCACCTCGACCTGCGCGCTAAAGACGTCCTGCTCGAAGCCCTGATGAAATACACCGGCACGGTAGTCTTCGTTTCCCACGACCGCTATTTCATCGACAAGCTGGCCACGCGCGTCTTCGAAATCGGAGATGGCAAGGTAGAAATCTATCCCGGAAACTACGAAGACTATCTCTGGCGAAAGCAGGGAAGAGCCGCGACTATCGTGCAAACGCCAAAGCCATCCATAATTTCATCTGCGGCCGCGCCTTCAATCGTGCCTGTGAACGGAGATGGCGCACCCGCAGCCGATGCAACCGAACCCAAAGGCAAACGCCTGAATCCGATCAAGCGTCAGCACCTGGAAGATCGTCTGCACGAAATCGAAGAAGAGATTGCCCGCGCCGAAGCCGCGATCGCGCTGTGTGAAACCGGACTTCAGAGCTTCGTGAGCGCCGAAGAAACGCAACGCCAGACCCAGGAACTCGCTGGCCACAAAGGTGCTCTGCAGCGCCTGCTGAAAGAGTGGGAAGAGCTTTCGGGAACGCTCGAGACAACCGGCTAGAACGTCATCACTATTAGAGCGATCCCTGTACCAGTGGGCCGAGATTGCGAATAACTAATATGTGCAATAGTGATGCGGGAACTTGGCTTCGATCTGCCGCGTGTAGCGGAGTTCGGCCTCCTGCACAGCCTGCGACAGCGGCGGTCCTGCTTGTGCGTCGGGATGCTGCGACTCGGTCACCATTCGGTACCACCCCGGATGCGTGTGGTAGACCGAAATCAGCGCCATGGTCTCCAGAAATCCCGGCGTCACGCAATAGTAAAAAGTAGGAGCGAGAAACCTATTTTCGAGGATGCGCAAGACAGCACCGCGATTCCCGGCATTTACCAGCGGAACCTTAAAGTCGTTTCCGCATATTCCTTGCGAGCCACCATAGCGGCGTGCCATCTCGAGCGCGGCTCCTGGCGTGCCAAGATACTGCAGCAACAAGCAGCCCTCGTATCTGTGGGGATCGGGGCCATCGGGACCATCCAGCAGCGCTTCGGACCGAGCCAGTTCGCTGGCCTCCCAGACCGGGTCACGCGGAAGCAGGGTCAGGGTCGCGGTATTCGAGGTCACGGACTGCCCGAAAGCTATACCGCTCCACGTTAGCGGATAGGAGCCCGCCATATCGAGCAGATAACGGCGATTCAGAGTCAAAGAATCAACGTAGGGATGCTCCAATAAATCCACTTCACCGCCAAGACCGTGGCTAGTGCAGCCCCCATGCCCTTCAAATGGATGAGCGGCTGACTCTTGCCCACCCCGCCCATTCAGCACCATCGGCGGAGTGGGAACCGAATAGGTTTCTTCCGCTTCGCAATGTTCCGCGGAGATCCAGTGTTTGGTGTGCGCGGTACTGGTGAAAATCAGCTTCGCCTCCACAATTTCGCCGATGTGGTAAGCGGTGCGGGTTCCGTCGCCGATCCGCAACTCCACATGAACGACCTCTGACGGCGCATTCCTTTGGGGAGCGCCTTGAGGAGTGGCTTGCGCCAACAAGAGTTGTGAAGTAAGCACCGATAGCAGCAACGCGAGATGGCAGGAGCGAAAATCTGCGTACAGAGACCTCCCAGCATCCGCAACCTCCAACGCGATCAATGAATGGATGCCGATGCTCCTATAGACTCCCGTATGGTGGGAAATGTTCCGGTGTGTTTTGGGTTTTACTGATAGCTGAAAGCTGAGAACTGACTACCCGCCCGCCTTCAGTTCCTGCAGCACCTGCCGTGCGATTTCCTTGAGCGTTTCGAACACGCCGACGCCCTGGAACGCCACCGCCTCGATCACCGACTCGTTTTTCTTGCGCAGTTCCTTGGAGAGCGCGTCCACCGACAACACATTCGGCAGGTCGCGTTTGTTCAACTGCAGCACGTAGGGAATCTTGTTGAAGTCGTAGCCGTGTTCTTTCAGGTTATCCATCAAATTGTCGAGCGCTTCGACGTTGGCGTCCTGGCGCTCCTGCTGGGAGTCGGCCACGAACACGATGCCATCCACGCCGCGCAGAATCAACTTGCGGCTGGCGTCATAAAAGACCTGTCCGGGAACCGTGTACAGGTGAATTCGTGTCTTGAAGCCGCGCACCGAACCCAGATCGAGCGGCAGAAAGTCGAAGAACAGGGTTCGATCGGTCTCGGTAGCGAGCGAGATCATCTTGCCCTTCTGCTGTTCGGCTGTTTTCTGGAAAATGAACTGCAGATTCGTCGTCTTGCCGCCCAACCCGGCGCCGTAGTAGACGATCTTGCAGTTGATCTCGCGCGCTGCGAAGTTGATGAAACTCAAAAGGCTTCCTCAGAAACTCTTGCACCACAAACACATGCGAAAACGACCCTCGCAAACCACTCCCTCAACGCGCGAGCCTCTCGCTACAAATGCACTTGACTACATTATCGGTTACTGCTGGTTTTTATATCACACCGGAAGGCTCAGGCGCAGGTTACCCACGTTACCAATCCAAGACATAAACCACCACGGGCTCAAATGCTTAGGCGCTCCGTTCGTCTATCGTGGCGTAGGCAGAGGATAATATCCGTCTTTGGCGTACACCTTCAACTCGGCGCCTCGTCCGCGCACTCGCACTTCAATCTGCCGATACCCGCCAATGCCCGGCTTGCTGATATAACCCAGCGTGTACTCATAGCGCGCGTCTCCGATGGCCGCAGCGTACGCCCGCTCGATGTCGCCTTCCTCCAATTCGCCATACACCGTACCGCCTCCGGTGGCGAACACATATTTCGGCAGAATGTCACTGTAGCCCATCAAACCCCGCGTCTTTGGAATGTGGATCCGTTGCAACCGGTCGTACACCGGGATCGCCGCGCCTTCCACTCCGATCGCATACACGGTGATGTTCTGGGTGAGCAACACCTTCAGTGTGTCCTTATAGCTGGCGGTCGAGCCCACTTCCCGCCCGTCGCTGATGATGAAGATGATCTTCCGGTGCTCCCGAGGACGCTTGGAAAGATCGCGCGCCGCCAGCAGGATCGCGTCATTCAGCACCCGCGCGACTTTCGGCGGCGTGTTAACCGGAGTCGCGGCAGGACCGCCAACCGGCAATCCATTGATCATCGGTCCCCCCGGACCGAGCGGCCCGCTCGTTACCGGAGGGCCATTGTTGGCTCCGCTATACCCTTTGACCTCGTTCAGAACCGCCGTCAACTGGTTGCCCGCGCTGGTGAAGTCCGAGACCCGGCCCACCGTGCTGCTGTAGGTGTAGATCGCCACCTCATCAAACTGGCTGAATGCTCCCTGCAACGCCGACAGCGTCTCCTGAACCTTCCGCAGACCTACGTCTGCCATGCCGGTATCGAAGATCACTGCGGCCGACAGCGCAAACGGATCGCTGGTAAAAAAGTTCAACTTCTGCGGCTGGCCACCCTCCAGAACCGAAAAATCCTTGGGCTGCAAACCTCCGACCATCCGTCCCGCGCTGTCTTTAACCGTAACCGGGACCATAACCTGGTATACGTTCTTCCTCAAAGTGAAGCCGACATCCTCGCCGGTATCTACATCCTTGGGAACGCTGCCCGCCGGCACCGTCTTAACCGGAGGCATCTTGGGCGGCGCTGGGGTCTGGTCCGACGATTCCGTAGCGCTACGCGGAATATCCCGCGACGTCGAACTTGTCCCGGCGCTGGGTGCAGGCTCGGACGGCGTATCGGGCTTGGCATCCTCCTCCGCTGCCTCTCGCGCGCTGGGCGGAGGAGGCGGCGGTATCGGTCGCGTCGCCGACGGCGCGTCCGGGATGTCCTCGGGCTTCTGTTGCGCTGCCAGGGGGCCGGCAAGCAATCCAACCAGCAGCCCAACCAGCAACAATGAAAGCCCCAGCCGCAGTGCCGCACTCATCTTCGTGGCCATCCCCGAACCCTCTGTCTTTCCTTCGCTGACTTTCTTTGACACTTTAAAATGATTCAGATGCCAAAGCCCGCCGCTTCGGTGCATCTAACCCCTACAGCCCCTTACAGGTCCATTACAGGATAGACTAGCAAAGTCTCGAAAATAAAACGCTCATGCCTAAACTACATTACAAACGGTACCTGGCCACCGGTCTTTTGTCTTCCGCCCTCATCGCTCTGCCGCTTGCTTTAGTGACCGCCCTGCCGCTTCCCGCTGCCGCGCAGGCTATCCCACTTCCCCCGCCTCCGACGCCCCCACCGGCTTCCTCGACCGGCCCTACGTCCAACACCGATATCCCTCGCACTCCCACTCCAAGTGACCAGTCGCAGGACCAGTCGGTCGAGACCCTCAAGGTCAACGTCGAAGTGGTGCAGTTGTTCTTCAACGTCAAAGACAAGCATGGCGCGCTCGTACCCAGTCTCTCCAAGGAGAATTTCGATCTGTTCGAGGACGGCAAGCCCCAGACCATCAAGTATTTCAAGGCCGAATCCGACCTTCCGCTGACCCTCGGCATCCTCATCGACTCCAGCGGCAGCCAGACGCGCGTCCTCGATATGGAAAAGGAAGTCGGAGCGTCCTTCCTCGAGAGCACGCTGCGCTCCAAGGACGAGGCTTTCGTCATCAGCTTCGACATCGACATCACCCTGCTCCAGGATTTCACCAACTCCATCAGCCGCCTCCGCCACGCGCTCAACGAAGCCAAGATCAATACCGGCGGAGTCAGCTGTTCCGGAGGTCCGATTGGCCCGCAAGGCCCGATTCCGTGCTCCTCGACCGGCCCGCGCGGCACCGCGCTTTATGACGCCGTCTATCTCGCGTCGCACGACGAACTCAGCCACGAAGTCGGCCGCAAGGCGATGATCCTGCTCACCGACGGACAAGACGAAGGCAGCCGCCTGAAAATCAAAGAAGCCATTGAGGCCGCCCAGAAAGCCGATGCCATCTGCTACGTGCTGCTCATTGCCGACCGCGGTTTCTATGGCATGGGTGGCGGCTTCGACTATAACGGCGATGCGGAAATGAAAAAACTTACGCAGGAAACCGGCGGCCGCGTGATCCAGGTCGGCAACAAGATCGATAAACTCCGCCAGGCCTTCGACCAGATCTCCGCCGAACTCCGCAGCCAGTACAACATTGGTTACGTCTCCACTAACACCGCCCGCGACGGATCCTTCCGTAAAGTCGAGATCAAGCCCAAGCAGGGAGATTACAAAGTCCAGGCCAGAAGCGGTTACTACGCTACGGCTCGTCACGAAGATTAACGGAAGATTAAAAAGCAAGATTGAGAAAGTAAGACTAAAAAGTAAGACTGACGTCGTTCCTTCTGCATACGTCGCGTCCCCAAGAATCGATCTGTGGAAAACATGGGTTGCACAGAACCGCTCTTAGGGATATAGTTACTCCCCGGTTCTTACTTCCCCCTTACCTGTCATTGCCGGCCATCGGGCGCCATTAACTCGCTAGCTCAATTAACTCATCTAAGGAGAACACCAAATGTACCCTAGTCGTACTTTCGCATTTTCTTGCTTTGCGTTGCTCGTGCTTGTCGCACTAAGCGGCCAAGCACTCTCTTCCACAGTTATCGTCGGCACTTGCAAGTCCGGCGTGCATTTCACCACAATTGGAGCGGCGATCGCAGCAGCTCCGAGCGGCGCTACGGTTGACGTCTGCCCTGGCACTTACCCCGAGCAGGTCATAATCAACAAGAACCTGACCTTGATTGGGATCCCTCCCCGCAAGCAGCACCAGTGATTCCGCGGTCGTGGTGGCGCCAGCCGCCGGTCTCGCCAGCAACGGCTCGGACATCTTCGGCAACCCCGTAGCCGCGCAGATCTTTGTGCAAAACGCGGATGTCACCGTTTCCCACATCACCGTCGATGGCAGCAACAACCAGCTGTCCGGCTGCGCAGCCCCTGACCCGATTGGAATTTACTACCAGAATGCTTCCGGCAAGATAACCGACAGCGCGGTCCGAGATGTGCTCATGGATCCCGCGGATCAGGGTTGTCAACTCGGCTTGGCAATCAACGTCGAAAGCAACACCGGCGCTCCGGCGGTCACGATTTCCGATAATTCCGTGCGCAACTACGACAAAAACGGAATTACCGCGAGCGGCCCCGGCACTGGCGGTGGTCCAGACGTGACGGTCAGCGCGAACACCATAATTGGTCTAGGCGCCACTTCGGTGATTGCCCAGAACGGTATCCAGATAAGTTACGGCGCGACCGGAACGGTCTCGACCAACTATGTGGTTGACAACATTTACACCGGTCCGTTCTACGGTGCATCCGGCATTCTGATTTACGCCTCTTCCGGCATCACCGTAACTAACAATACGGTGGAGAGCGCGCAGCTTGGAATTGTTCCCGCGAGCGACCCAACCTACGGCTTGGCAGACGGCACGGTCATCAGGTCGAACCATGTTGGGGGGACGCAGAATTACGACGCCATCGATCTTTGCAGCGATAACAATACGGCGGAATCGAATACTATCTATGGTAGCGCCGAATCCGGAGTCCACGTAGATGACGAGTGCCCGCCCTCTACCGGAAGCCACAACACCGTAACCAGCAATACCATTAACGAAGCCTGCGCCGGGATTCTGCTGGGTACGGGCTCCAGCAATACCACGGCTCCGAACACCTTCATGAACGTTACGAATACGACGCTGGCGGGTGACACTTGCACGCCCCTGGACCAGGTTCGCTCGAATACGCGTGAGGGCTCGAGCGCGCAACATCAGTCGCTTAGACCGTCACCCTACAAGAAGAGATAAGAGCGGTATCAACACCTGACTTGAGCGCCGAGGTGCTGGCATTTTCAAGCCGGCGCCTCGGTTTTTTTCTGTCAGGTCGATTGCACCGCGCGCGGACTCTTGCCTTTGCCGATGGTCCCGTCATCTCGCAACATTGTGCACGTGGTGGTGAAAGTGATGTATGACGGCGCAACTGATATGACCCAGAACAAACGAAACTACGGCAACGAGAATCATCTTAACTGTCGGCGTCATTGCCCCATGATGCCATAGGCAGGACGCTAAAGCGAGACTGTGGATATTTAAACTGACCCACTACTCCTGAGCCGCTTGACACCACCCCGGCTTCCCCGCCAAACTATTCTTAACCGGACGCCCCCGCGTCCGTTGACCCACTCCCCCCTTTACTGCCTTACCCAGGAGGTTCTGTGACCATGCTGCGCCGCGTCGCGCTGTCTGCTCTAATTGTGCTCCTTATCGCTTCCACGCTCTGGGGTCAGGCCCAGCATTCCGAGCTTCGCTCCGGCATTTGGAGAGGCCAAAAGATTACCTATACCTGGGTCCCTGGAAAGGACGGCAGCGGCAAAGCTATCTATCAGGGCGACATTTTGCTCGATCACGTCGAGCAATCGCCGAACGTTCAAAGCGAAGGCGTGGGCGTTGCCTACTCCAGTTATCTCTGGCCCCAGGTTGACGGCGTCTCTGCGATCCCCTACACCATCGACCCGGCCTCCGGGGATTTGACCAACCTCAACACCGCCATCTCTCAGTTCAACAGCAATTTTGCGGGATTGATCCAGCTCGTCCCCTATACCGGCCAGACCGATTATGTGAACTTCGATTTTGACCCCAACAATTTCAGCGGATCCTGCGAGGCCTACGAAGGCCGCGTCGGCGGCGAACAAACCGTGGGCGGTTCGGCATCCTGCACCGTCGCAACCATCCTGCACGAAATGGGACACACCGTCGGTGTCTGGCATGAACAGACGCGTCCCGACCGCAATACCTATGTCAACGTGAACTACGGTGCCATCATCAAAGAGTCGCGCTCCAATTTCGATCAACCCCTCGACAACGACCAGGAACTGACTCCCTACGATTACGCCTCGGTCATGGAATACCCAGCGTTCTCCTTTTCGCGCAACGGAGAGCCCTGCATTGAATCCGTCCCCGCGGGCATGCCGCTCTCCAACCCGAACGGCTACAGCGCCGCCGATATTGACTCCATCGACCGCCTCTACGGCCTCATCCCTACCGAAGTTACTGTGACCAGCAATCCTCCGGGACTGCAAGTGATTGTGGACGGAGCCACCGTCACCACCCCGCAAACCTATGCCTGGGCCTTGAACTCAACCCACACCCTGAATGTACCCTCCACGGCGCAGACACTCAGCAGCACTGGCGTCAGCTACATTTACGGGCGCTGGAACGACTCGACCACTCAAAGCCACACCATCACCGTCACGCCCGGCAACAACATGGTGGGCCAACCGGCGACCTCGCCTGCGGTCACAGTTTATTCCGCGAACTTTATCCAGCTCGTTCCCTACGTGAATGCGATTTATCCGGCGGGCACCGGAACGGTCACGCCATCGCCTGCGCCGCAATCCTATACGGGGCTCTCGGGCCTTTACTACATCATCCGCCAGTTGGTGACGCTTACAGCCACGCCGAATGCGGGCCAAAATTTCTACGACTACATCAACTCTCCCTACTACCTGCCCGGTCCGATCGGCGCGAATCCCAAGACCCTATATCTGATGGATGACGGCAGCACCATCAACCTGACCACCTACTTCACCAGTTCGCCGGTTTACACCATCACCGCCAATCCGTCGGAATCTCAGCTTGGCGTCCTCGTCGACGGTGGTTTCTGGTATGCCCCCGTAAATTTCGCGCTGCCTTACGATTCCGGCTGGACCGCGTCCAGTTCCCATAGCATAGGAATCAATTCTCCCCAGTATCCCTGGAGTTCGAATACCTATTTCGATTTTTCCAGCTGGAGCGATGGCGGAGCTCAGACCCACAACGTCACTTTGCCCTCCAGCGGCGGCGCCACCTACACCGCCAACATCACTCCGAATTATTACGTCGCCGATTACGTTCTGGAAGGTACCTGTGCCGGAACAATTAACGTGACGCCGGGATCGACAGAAAGCGGTTATTACCCGGGAGGCAGTCTGATCAGTTTCGCCGAGACTCCCGCCACCGGCTTGGTCTTCACCGGCTGGGTTTACGATCTGAGCGGGACAGGCAGCCCGCAGAACCTCACCGTCAATGATGAAGTCCTGGTCGCCGCCGACTACAACGTCAATTCGACGCGGCTGGGCATTACCAGTCTCGGCCCGCCGAGCGCCACCGCCGGCGGCGCCGGCTTCACCCTCACCATCAACGGCGCGGGATTTACGACCGGCACCTACGTCTACATCAATGGCCTCTATCGCGCCATCGCCACGTTTGTCAGCTCTACTCAAGTCACAATACCGATTTTGGCCAGTGACATCGCAACCGCAGGAGCGTTCCAGGTCGCGGTAGGCAACTTCAGCACAGCCGGTTGCGGCCCCTATGTTCCAGCCACCTTCTATGTGCTGATCGGCTCCGGTGGCGGGACCGCTGCTGCTAGCGTCAGTCCGAAAAGTCTGGCCTTCGGCAGCCTCGCCGTTGGAACCACCAGCGCAACCAAAACCGTCACCCTCACCAACTCTGGATCCGGAGTGCTCTCCATCGGCTCGATCACGGCCAGCGGAGACTTCGCCCAAACCAGCAACTGCGGCGGCTCTTTAGCCGCCAAGAGCAATTGCACGGTGAACGTCACTTTCAATCCCAGCGTTGCTGCGGCGATTACCGGCGCCCTCACTTTCGCCGACGGCGTAGCCACCAGCCCGCAGGTCGTAAAGCTGACCGGCACCGGAGTGGCTCCGCTGACGGTCAGCCCCACCAGTTTGACTTTCCCCAGCACCGCCGCTGGACAAACCTCGTCTGCGACCGTGACGCTGACCAACAAACAGTCGACGGCAATCAGCCTGAGTCCCGCTGCCAGTTCCGATTACTCGGTCACCGGCGGATCCTGCGGCGCTTCCCTTGCCGCCGCCGCGAATTGCACCATCACTGTCACCTTCGCGCCGCAATATAAAGGCTCAATCAAGGGCGCTCTCGCCGTCACCACCAACGGAGCGTTCAGCCCGCAGATCGTCGGACTCACCGGAACTGCAACCGGAGGCCCGAAGCTTCCCCTGAAAATCAGTCCCGCATCGTTGACTTTCTCAGCGACCGCGATCGGCTCGACCAGCGCTCCTAAAGTTCTAACGGTTACCAACAAGGCCACCGGCTCGATAACCATCAACGCCATCAGCGCCAGCCCCGACTACACGGCCTTCGGTAGTGGGTCGTCGCCCTGCGGAGGAGTACTTGCCAAGTCCGCTGTCTGCACTCTGTCCGTCACCTTTACGCCATCCGATACCGGATCCATCAGGGGCGCGGTCGCCATCGCTACATCGGGAGCGGGTACTCCGCAGATACAGGGTCTGTCTGGTACCGGTGAGATTCCTGTGGTAGTGTCGCCGGCCAGTCTCGCATTCGGCACTCAGGCCGTCGGCACCGCCAGTGCGCCCAAGACCGTCACGCTGACTAACAACTCCAGCACAACGCTGACCATTTCCAGCCTCGTAGCCAGCGGAGATTTCAATGCTTCGCCGTCAGGAACTGCACCCTGCGGCACAACCGTCGGCGCTGGTGCGACCTGTACTTTTAGTGTGACTTTCACGCCCAACGCGACTGGCGCCATCACCGGAGCTGCGACGGTCACTCACAATGCGCCTCTCGGCCCGGCAGTCATCAAACTGACGGGAACCGGTAAGTAGGATTGCATGAAATGGCCCACGCACTTTGCCGTGAGTGGGCCGCTTACTTGGATTGGTCGTCGGTGGTTTTCCGCTCAGCGTGCCTGCGAAAAATCCTCCACTACGAACAACTGCCCGTTGTGCTCGACCACGCCGATTCCAATTGAGTCCATGTCCCGGTCAAGAATGTTGGCGCGATGCGGAGGAGATTTTATGAACTGAGTATGCACGAAGTCCGGCGTCGGCCCTTGCGTCACGTTTTCCGATAGCCACGTGAAATGCGCGCCCGCCTGCTTGACCCGCACCGACAGGCTGGGCTCACCCTCAAATCCATGCTGCGCCGTTCCGCGCTCCGCCATCACTTCGGCGTGACGCCGTGCCGCTGTGGCCAGCGATTCATCCCACCGCAGCGGAGACAATCCTTGCGCCCGCCGCGCCTGGTTGACCGAGGCAAACAGGTCCCGCTCCGCCCGCAATTCAATTGTCTCGCCATATGCCGCCCAGCAAAGCATGACTCCCACCATTCCCACTGCCGCCAGCCGGGTACCGATTCCCATACTTATTTCCCCACCACATATACAACCCGGCTGGCTCGGCCCCAGCAAGTTACCAACGTCGCAAGGTTACTGACCTGTTACTGGATATATCGAAGTTGAACTCGCCCAAGCCTCTTATCGCTGCTCCTAATACTGAGGCTCGGGACACGCGTTCTACTACATATAAACCCGTTTTTCCGGCCCGAGTTGCGCGGTGACTGCAACCCGAACGGTCCTTTGGATGTCCCCCGAAGATGCCCGCTGGAATATGTAATGAATTGTCATCCTGAGCGGAGCGAAGGACCTGTTTTTCGCCAGCGACCGAGGTTGCTGCGGCGGTTCTAGATGATCGGCCGATTGACTTTGGGCCGGTTCTTCACGGGAATCACAAATTTCAGCCCCGACCACACATCAGTGACGGCGCAGACTTTTATATCCACCAGACCAGCATCGAGCCCGCTCTGCCGGATCACATTTTCCGTAAGGTCGGTGACCACGCCCGAACTCTTCTTCGGCCACGAGATCCACAACATGCCGGCAGGCGCCAGCGCTTTCGCAGCCGGCCGAAGTTCAAGTTCGAGTCCGGCACGTGATTTAGCGAAGAGGAAAATGAAATCAAGGTCGGGTCCGGCGATTTTGAGGATCCGGCATTTCGCGAACTCATCGCGAAGCTCGGTCTTTACGTCGTCCGGCACATGCAAAAGGGCGGCGCGAAAATCTTCTTTGATGCCCAATTTCTTTGCTAGAGGAGTTCCAGAATAACCGGGCATAGAAGGTTGCGTTGAGAACTGACAACTGAAAACTGAGAACTGACAGCTGCCCGCTACTCCTTGGGAGCGTAGTATCCCTTGCGGGTGCGCACCTTCAGGCCTCTTTCCTGCGCCACGATCTGGATCGTGCGGTAACGGCCATCCGCAACAAAGTTCGCCGGCTTGTAAGCCACCGCGTACTGGCTGCGCAACTCCTCCTGAATGGAGACAAATGCATCCGACACATCGCGCATCTGGAACGGAAAAAACGAACGGCCGCCTGTCGCATCCGCGATGCGTTCCAGCACTTTATCGCCCTGGCCCTTCATGCCGCTGATGTTGGTGCTGATGGTGTAGACGATCACGTCCGCGCGCTGCGCCATTTCGATGGCTTCTTCACGGGTCACGTGGCTCAGGTTGTCCTCGCCGTCGCTGAGCAGAATAATGGCGCGGCGCACTGATCCGGCCTGCTCGTGTTTCAAGAGCTTGTCACGACAGGCAAAGTAGAGTGCGTCGAACATCGCCGTGCCGCCGCCCGCCCGCAACATGCGCACGCCCGTCGAAAGACTCTCCGTGTTATCCGTGAAATCCTGCGTAACTTCGGGAGTGGCGTCGAAGCCGACCACGAAAGCCTCGTCATATTTCGGACGAATGATGGCGTTCAGAAACTCGATGGCCGCCTCCTGCTCAAACTTAAACCGGTCGCGTACCGAGTTGCTCGCGTCCACCAGCAGCCCTACCTGCAGCGGCAGATCGGTTTCGCTTCGGAAACTGGTTAGTCCGGCGGGCTTCTGATCGTCAATCACTTTGAAGTCGTCGCGCTGCAGGTCCTTGATGTAGTGGCCGTGCCGGTCGGTAACCGTGAACACCACGCGAACTTCGTTCACCGAGTGGCGGATAGTAATGTTTTCATCGGAATCGGACTTGGCCGAATTGTCGGTCGGCGCCGGAGCCTGCCCAGCCGGGGTCTTACCATCGGGCGGAGCGCTCGTCTTTGTAGGCAGATTCTGCGCCGGTGCACTCTGCGCGGGCGAAGCCTGTGGAGGTACCGAAGCAGGCGTCGCCGTCTGGCAGATGAGCAATCCAGCCAGTGCATAAAAAACGACTAGAAACAGAAAAATACGAGACTTCATCAGGACAAATTCACTCAGAATTGATTTACTCTTCATTATAGTCCGCATCCCGTCGCTCGGAAGCCGCCGGCGCCCTTACGGAAGTTCGTGCGCTAACGGAGGTTTTTACTGTCCAGGTTCCAACCGCGGACCTTCCTGAAGCGTATTCTCCAGGCTATTCAGCAACTTCTCCAATTCCATCGGTAACGGCCGCGAGAACTTGAGCGCTTCCTTCGTCCGTGGATGCGTCAACTCCAGCACCGCCGAATGCAGAAAATTTCGCTCCAGCGCCACCGTCGCCGGCATCCCGGCCGACCGGCGTTTATTGGACTGCGACCGCAACTCGCCAGGCGCGCCATAGAGCGCATCGCCCACCACCGGATGCCCCAGCGACGACATATGCACCCGGATCTGGTGCGTGCGTCCAGTCTCGATCTTGACTTCAACGAGCGCAAACTTGCCATACGGAGAATCGATCTTGCGCAGCACCGAGTAATGCGTAACCGCAGCGCGGCCACCAAACCCCTTCGTAGTCATTCGCGTGCGCCGCTGCGAATGGCGGCTGATGGCGCTCTGAATCGTGCCTCGATCCGACTTGGGCCATCCGTGGACCAGCGCCAGGTAAGTCTTATGCACCTCGCGTCCGCTGAACTGTTTCGCCAGACGACGATGCGCTTCATCGTTCTTCGCCACCACCATCAGCCCGCTGGTAGCGCGATCCAGACGATGCACAATCCCCGGACGCAGCTCGCCGCCAACCGCCGAAAGCGTACTAAAGTGATGCAGCAGCGCATTGACCAGCGTCCCGCGGTTGCGCACATCGTCAGTCGCTCCCGCTCCGGCATGCACCATCATGCCCGCAGGCTTGTTGACGATCGCCAGATCGTCGTCCTCATAAACGATATCGAGCGCAATCTCTTCCGGAACAGCGCGCAGCGGCGCAGCGTGCGGCGGCCCGATAATCGTGACCTTCTCTTCGCCACTCCCCTTCAGCCGCAGCGAAGCTTTAGCTGCGGCTCCATTCACCAGCACCTCGCCCTTAGCGATAAGTTGCTGCACTCTGGCCCGGCTGGTTTCTGAAAGTTGTGAAGCAAGATATTGGTCCAGGCGCTGACCAGCGTCTTCAGGAGATGTGGTCAGAGTGATAGGGAAGTCGGGCATTCAGCACTCAGCATTCAGCATTCAGCCACCAAGTGCAAGGGGAATCGAAACAGAGTCTCGGATGCTAAAGCGCAGAGCCGGTTTTCTGAGTGCTGAGTGCTGACTGCTGAATGCTGCTCGTGCCGCTCTTCAGCCACCAGATCACCCCTCCGCCGATCACCAGCAGAATCGAAATCAACTGCGTTCCCGTCATCAGGCCGCCGAAAACTTCACCACGTCCCGGATCGCCGCGCAGGAACTCGATGAAGTATCGCTCGACGCCATACAGGACCATGAAGCTGGCCCACACCTGTCCCTCGAACTTCCGGCGCCCGAATAGCCAGGTCAGCAGCAGGAAATTGAAAAACTCGGCCGCCGCTTCGATCAGCTCCGTCGGCTCAATCCTTACCCCCAGCGGAGTCCCACTGACGGAATTCGCCAACGGATTGGTGAAGACGACACCCCAGAAGTGATCGGTCGGCTTGCCGTAACAGCAGCCCGCCGCGAAACAGCCGAAACGCCCGAGGACGTGCCCAAAGGCCACCCCGGGAGCGATGCCGTCGAGCGTGCGCAGCGCCGGCATGTGATGACGCCGCATATACCACACGCCCATGAGCAGCGCGGCAATCAGCCCGCCCGAAAATACGCCTCCCGCCTGCATCGTGTTGAGGCTGAAAATCTCGCGCCAGTTGCCCGCGTAATAGCCCCAGTCGTTAATGATGTAAAGAATCTTCGCCCCGATAATCCCGGCGAGCACCACCAGCACGCCAAGGTTCCAGGCGTCATCTCCATTGATGCCTTGCTTTTCGGAATTCCGGACGGTGATCCAAAGCCCGATCAGCACGCCGGTAGCGACGAGCACACCATAAGTGGGCAGGTAGAAACTGCCAATGTGGAACAGTCGAGGGAACACGTTAGTTTAGATGCTCCAAATGTCGGCTGAGTTCTAATTCCAAGGAGAGTCTAGCAGAGCGAAGAGGTCGCGGGCGTCAGGTCTCAGGAAAATGCGCGGCTACCCGCGTTTGCGGGGCCACCGAAATGCCGCAACTCCCAAGCAACAGCTCGCCGCCAGGGCCGCGACGCCGAGTGCTGTCTTGTGTAGAGTGTCGGAGGAAAAGACAACAAAACCTACGACTAGCAAAATGCCACTGACGAACAGCCGTACGAGATGGGAAAAATCCTGGATTGGGGCAGGCGATGCAGAGAGTTTCTTTGTGATGATCTGGGCACTCCGCAGTTCCTCAGGAAAAGTAACACTACGTTGCACATCGATTATCTCTTTTTCCCACTCTTCTCGGGAATCATCTCGGTCGGGCATTGCACCTCGAATCCTAGGTCGACGACGCTTTTCCTAAGACCTGACACCTAAGACCTGCGACCTGCAGTAAAAAAGTCGACCCGCTGCGCCGTGTGGTGGGCCGAGAATGAACCCGTCTCAGACGGTGGGAACCCGCCGCGACCCATTAGGCTTTTCCGCATGACGGAACATAGCACACCGGATCTTTTTGCGAGTCGAGTCCCCGTTCATTCGGCATTGGTTCAAAAATCGGTTACCACCAGCACCAACTCCGCAGGTCGACTTTCACCTTGGATGCTAGGAAATCGCGAACAGATTCGCAAGTGGAAAATGCAAAATAGATGGCAGAAAGTTTGCTACAGGTCGCGTTCCGAGCCGGTTTGGAGATGAACCCAATGTTACGATCGATTTCGCCGGCCAAAAAATAACTTGGGCTTTCGCCCCAGCTTCCGTATCAAAGCCTCGGATCGAGGTCGGGTATCGAGCGCTTCGGATCGAGCGCTTCGTATCAGGGTATCGCTTTAGCGATACCGCAAATCGCCGGAAACGGGAAGCCCCTTTAGGGGCCGTGCGACAAACTCAACCCGTGCGCCGCGTATCTTCCAAAACTTCATCCAGCGCGCTCGCCAGTTTGCTAGCCCGCTGCCGCGCCTCCGGAGAAGTCGCCTCTACCCTCCGCTCACGTGTTTCGTATCAGGGTATCGCTTTAGCGATACCGCAAATCGCTGGGAACGGGAAGCCCCTTTAGGGGCCGTGCGACAAACTCAACCCGTGCGCCGCGTATCTTCCAAAACTTCATCCAGCGCACTCGCCAATTTGCTAGCCCGCTGCCGCGCCTCCGGAGAAGTCGCCTCCAGTCGCCGCCGCAGCAGATGATATTCATCCGCAATATTCAGCGCCGCCAACACCGCCAGCCGCACCGAATCGACCGTTGCAGTCTGTTGCGATACCGCACGCATCTTGCCGTCCACATACTCGGCAAGCTTCAGAATGTAATCGGCGTCCGACCCCCGCAGGTTATAAACCTGATCGAAAATTTCGACGCGCACGCTAAGATTCGCGTTCGTCGGTGCGGTCGCCCCGTCCGTCGGAGGTTCTTTGCTCGCAGTCGCCATGTTACTCCCCGCCAGACTTAGCTGGCCGCCTGCTCCTGCGTCAGGCTGTCCATCTGCCCGAGCATTTTCTCGACCCTGCCGCGAATATTCTCACGGTCCTTGCGCAGTTGCACCAGTTCGCGCCGCATGGATTCGTTTTCTTCCTCGCGCTCTTCCAGTTGCTCCCGCAGCCGCTTCGTGTCGCGCTCGGCGGTAGCCCGCGCTTCCTTCGCGGCCTTGTACAACTCAATGGTGCGATAAACTTTCTCTTCCAGCGCCTGAAAATCTTCGGCCGGAACCTCGGCAGATACCTCTTCCACGGTTTTCACGGACATGAGCACTCGCTTTCGGAAAATAATCGGCGTTAACGCGAAGTATAGCGCAGTTTCCTGTGGATTTTACGCTACTTTCGAATCAGCTTTTCCAGCCGCCGCGCCGCCTCATCCAGTGTCTCAGGCTTCTTGCAGAACGCGAAACGTACCTGTTGGGATCCGTCCTTAGGATGCTTGTAGAAACTCGATCCCGGCACGCAAGCGATGCCAACATCCTTCACCAGGTAAGCCGCGAACTCCACGTCGTTCGCAAATCCAAACGCGCTGATGTCGGTCATCACGTAATAAGCGCCGCGCGGAAGGTAGCAACGAAACCCAGCCCTCTCCAGCGCCGGAATCAGATGATCGCGCCGCATCCGGTACCGCTCAGCCAGTTCGCGGTAGTAGCTCGCAGGCAGGCTCAACGCCGCCGCCCCCGCTTCCTGCAAAGGCGCCGGCGCGCCTACGGTCAAAAAGTCATGCACCTTGCGAATCGCATTAGTAATCGCCGGAGGCGCAACCGCCCATCCCACGCGCCATCCCGTGACGCTGTAGCTTTTGGAAAGCCCGTTAATAGTGATGGTCCGTTCGCGCATGCCGTCAAGGCTGGCCACAGAAATGTGTTCCGACCCATCGTAAAGAATGTGTTCGTAGATTTCGTCGGTGATAGCCAGCACGTTGTATTCGACGCACAAATCGCGAATCAGTTCCAGTTCTTTCCGGCTGAACACCTTGCCAGTAGGGTTGTTAGGCGTGTTAACGATGATGGCCTTGGTTCGAGAAGGATTGGCTTGGTGGGTCGCAGCATTGTGTTGAAAAGCCTCGCGCAGTTCCTGCTCATCAAACGTCCACTCGCCGTGTGCCTTTTGCGGAGGCCGCAAACTGACAAAGCGCGGAGTGGCCCCGCTGAGAATAGAGCCCGGCCCATAGTTCTCGTAGAAAGGCTCGAAGACAATAACCTCATCGCCCTTGTTACAAATTGCCAGCAGGGTAGCAATCATCGCCTCAGTCGACCCGCAGCACACCACAACTTCTTTTTCCGGATCAACCTCAATCCCTTGCGCCTCCCGCATCTGCCGCGCAATCGCCGTCCGCAAGCTCTTGGCTCCCCATGTAATGGCGTACTGATTCACGTCGCCAGCGATCGCTTCCTGCGCCGCGCGCTTGATCTCAGCCGGAGCCGGAAAATCAGGAAACCCCTGCGCCAGATTGACCGCACCATACTGCATAGCCTGCCGAGTCATCTCCCGAATCACCGACTCAGTAAAATGTTCAACCTTGTCAGAAAGAAAATGCTTGGGATGCGCCGAAACCGTGGTCATGCAAAGCAGCCTAGCACAAGAAAGACTCACATAGGACAGCCGCGCAGCAGCAATACCTTGTCATCCTGAGCGAAGGGAACGCTTCGCGAACGCGAAGCATTCCCGAAGTCGAAGGACCCCTACTTGCACCACCGCAGCCTGACGCCTCCTGGATGAAACCGTTGGCAAAGTCAGCTAAGGCCAGTGGTCAATCAGAGTGACCATAGTATGATAGAATGACCACCAGGGAAGATTATGCGAGAAATCGCCATCTCGGAATTCAAAGCCAAGTGCCTGGCCGTGTTGGAGCAGGTTCGCGCCACCAAAAAGCCGATTCGAATCACCCGCTTTGGCAAGCCAGTCGCCGAAGTCGTTCCGCCAACGGCGGTAGAAGATCGCGCCGCTTGGATCGGATCGATGAAGGGCACGATGAAGATCACAGGGGACATCGTCTCTCCGGCAACCGATGAGGATGAGTGGGAGGTTTTGCGCGATTGAGACTCCTGCTCGATACGCATATCTGGTTGTGGAGTTTGAGCGAGCCCAGGCGGATTGGGAAAGGAGTCATGGTTCGGCTCAAAGACCAGGACAACGAACTTTGGCTTTCGCCGGTCAGCACTTACGAGGCTCTGACCTTGCACCACAAGGGCAGATTCGAGATTGACGGGAGCTTGGATGAATGGCTGGCGCGGGCCACGGCCGGCACTCGCGAAGCGCCGCTTACCCATGAAATCGCGCTCGTAGCGCGGCAACTGCCCTTGCATCAAGACCCCGCCGACCGCATCCTAGCCGCCACCGCCGAGGTCTTGGACCTGACGCTGGTCACCGCCGACGAGAGATTGCTGGGCTTGGGAACGATTCGAACCATGGGCAACCGCTAGCGACAGGTAGCCTTATATTCTCTTCGAGCCGCCCCGCGCTTCTAGCGCCTCCATAATCTGTCCCGACCACTTTGCTACTTCGTCGTCGCGCAGAGTGCGCTCGGAGGACTGAAACTTAGCCCGCATCAGGATCGAATACTTGCCGGCGCCAACTTTGTCGCCACGAAAAATCTCGACTGGAACAAAACTGCGCAACTCGGCAATCCCCAATCCGCAAACGCTCTCATAAATCTTCGCGAACTCCACGCCATCATCAAACACAAACGAAAAGTCGCGTTCAACCGCAGGGAAGCGCGCCAGCGCTTCATAACGAGCCTGCCGCAGATCATGTTGATAGAGCCGGTCAAAGTAAATCTCGGCGACAAAAACGTCCTGCCGCAGTTTGCGCGCGGCGGCCACATCCGGATGAATCTGCCCAAACTGGGCCACAGTAGCGCCATCCAGCACGGCGCGAGCCGAGCGTCCGGGATGATAATAATCAGCCGTCTGCGCATCATAGTAAAGCGTCCACTGGCTGAACGGAGCAAGCAGGCCTTCAACATCGCCCTTCAGATCAAAGAACGAGAACGGACGAGCCGCCGCTCCCGGAGCCAGTCCACGCACCACCTCCGCATCCACGTTCCCCGTAGCGCCGATGCAGATGCGCTTCGCCTCCAGTGCCTTGTCACCCGAAGCCTCAAATACGTTCCCCGCCTCAAACAGCCGAACATTGTCGCTGCCGCGATTCAGGTTGTAAGCCAGCATATTGAGCATGCTCGGAACCAGCGATGTGCGCATCACCGAAGCCTCATCGCTGAGCGGATTAGCAAGGTCGAGTTCGGGAGCAGAAGAAAAGCGCCGGGCATCCTCTTTCGAAATAAATGTCAGCGAAATCGCTTCGTTGTAACCAAGCGCCAGAAGCGATGACCGCAGCCGCGCGTCTTTCTGCGCATCGGGCAGGTCCCGAACCTCGCCGCTGTAGGCAGGAAGCGTATTCGGAAACTTGTCATAACCGTGCAGGCGCGCCAGTTCTTCAATGATGTCAATCTCGCGCTCAACATCAAGCCGCCAGCTCGGAATGTGCACGAGGTAAGAATCTTCGCCCCCCGGAAGCACGGTAAAGCCGAGGCGACTAAGAATGCGGTTGACTTCGATAATGCTGAGTTGTTCGCCGAGAATCCGGCGCACTTCCCGCAGATCAAGCTCCACCGGAGCCAGATCAAGCTGGCGAGCGATCACATCCAACACGCCGCCAACCAGCGTGCCGCCGCCGGATTCGAGAATGAGTTGGGCGACCCTGTCGGTCGAAGGCACGGTAGATTCAAAATCCGCGCCGCGCTCAAACCGGTGCGAAGCGTCCGTGTGAATACCGTGCCGCTTCGACATCCGCCGCACCGTGACCGGGTCCCACCATGCGGATTCGATCAGGATGTTCTTAGTCTTCTCCGTGATCATGGTGTCGAAGCCACCCATCACGCCGGCCAGCCCCACCGGCTTTTTCGCGTCGGCAACCACGAGATCTTCACTGGAAAGCTTGCGCTCCACGCCATCCAGAGTCTTCAGCGTTTCTCCGGCGCGAGCTTTGCGAATAACCAGCCGCCGCCCTTCCAGCAGATCGAGATCGAACACGTGTGTAGGCTTGCCACTCTCCCACAAAACGTAGTTAGTAGCGTCCACCGCGTTGCTGATGGGCCGTTGATCGAGCAATTGCAGACGATGCGCAATATTCGCTGGCGAAGGCTTGATGGTAGCGCCGCGAATTTCGCGAGCCGTGAATCGCGGACACAGCTCCGGCTCCTGAATATCAATCGTGACGTCGGACTTGCCCTGTGCCGCCGGCAGCTTGGGCTCGATCGGCCGGAGCGGCAAATCGTAGAGCGCGGAAGCCTCGCGTGCCACGCCATAATGATTCATCGCATCGGGACGGTTGGTCGTGATCTCCATCTCGAAAACGGTGTCGTCGCCCGAGCCGGAGATGCCCTCGACGGCAATGCCCGCAAGCGTAAGTTCGTCCGCAAGACGCGGGTAGTCGACTGGCAGGTCAACAAAATCGCGTAGCCAATGTGGAGAGATTTTCATGAAAGACGCAACGAATAGCTAACGACTAACGACCAGCGACTAACGACCGCGTCACCCAAACTGCTCCAGAAACCGCACATCGCCCTGAAAAAACAGCTGAATATCATCCACGCCATACTTCATAATCGCAATTCGCTCGACGCCCATCCCAAACGCGAATCCCGAAACTTTCGTCGCGTCGTAATCGACAAATCCATACACATTCGGATCAACCATGCCGCACCCCAGCAGCTCAATCCATCCGCTGGCCTTGCAGTTGCGGCACGGAGCGCCGTCGCGCACGCCTTTGCCATCGCAGAAAATGCAACTGATCTGCACATCGGCGCTAGGCTCGGTAAACGGGAAAAACGACGGATAGAAACGCGTCTTCACGCTCGATCCAAACATCGCTTTCATGGCGTGATCGAGCGTGCCCTTCAAATCGCAGAACGTAATGTTGGTATCGACCGCCAGCCCCTCAATCTGATGAAAAATCGGCGAGTGCGTGGCGTCGAGCGCATCATTGCGGTGAACTTTCCCCGGACACACCACCCGCACCGGAGGCTTCATCTTCTGCATCGTCCGAATCTGCACCGGCGAAGTGTGTGTACGCAGCAGCAGCCGATCGCGTAGCGGCTTCGATTCTTGTCCCGCGATGAAGAGCGTGTCTTGCGTATCCCGTGCAGGATGGTTTGGAGGAAAATTCAGCGCCTCGAAGTTATAAAAATCAGTTTCAATCTCCGGACCTTCCTCAACCGAGTAACCAAGATTGCGAAAGACGCCAATCACCTCGTTCATCGTCTTAATGACCGGATGCTCCGCGCCAATAGGACGGCGAATGCCTGGGAGAGTTATGTCGAGACGCTCAGCCGCAAGTTTGCCGGAGGAAGCCCCGCTTTGAATGCGGACGAGCGTCGCGTCGACCGTCTCCTCGACTTTGGTCTTAAGTTCGTTGACCCGCTGGCCGACCTCGCGCTTATTCGTTCCCGGCGCAGCTTTCAGCCACAGATCATTGAGTTGTGTGAGGACGCCGTTCTTGCGCGCCATCCAGCGATCGCGAAATACCTTCCAGTCGTTCTCGGAACCAACCGCCGCCGATTCCTGGGAGAGCGCGGACAAAAGCTCGCGCACCGCGCCATCGAGCGCAGACTCCGAGAAATCAGTAAGTTTGGGGATGCTGTAAGGCATGCTTCTCAACCACTCTATAAGAAATTGTCATCCCGAGTGAAGCGAGGGACCCCTACGCGCACGAAAATGTATGCCGGGAGTAGGGTTCCTTCGCCGCGCA
This sequence comes from uncultured Acidobacteriaceae bacterium, assembly GCA_963755765.1. Lineage (GTDB taxonomy): Bacteria > Acidobacteriota > Terriglobia > Terriglobales > Acidobacteriaceae > Acidiflorens. The sequence goes on along the minus strand of CAVWKZ010000010.1, from coordinate 104,166 downwards.
GGATGACAAATGTTTTTAGAGCTGAATGCTGAATGCTGAGTGCTGAGTGCTGACTGCTGACGGCTTTCCTACGCCGCCGCCGCGTGCGCCTTCTTCGCCTGCTCCGCCAGGCTCGCAAATCCCGCAGCATCATTTACCGCCAGATCCGCCAGGATCTTGCGATCCAGTTCCACGCCGGCTTTCTTCAGTCCGCTGATGAACTGGTTGTAGTTGAGCCCATTCAGGCGGGCGGCGGCGCCGATGCGCACAATCCAGATCGAGCGATACTGGCGCTTCTTCTGCTTGCGTCCGGAATAGGCAAACTTCAGCGCGCGATCGACGGCTTCTTTCGCCGAGCGGTAAAGTTTGGATTTAGTTAGGAAATATCCACTGGCGCGTTCAAGAATCTTTTTGCGCTTGGCGCGGCGTTTGGTCCCGCGTTTTACACGAGGCATTGCTGTTCTCCTTTTTTATTTCATCTGGCGGCTGGAGGTAAGGAGGCTTCTACCGCATCTCCCCGAGGGAGTGGGATTTCCGAAGCCCGACCTCTTCACGCGCCGCTGCGGTATGTTTCATTTCCGCAGACTTGTTTGTTGTGTACTCGTTAAGGACGGGTATCCTGTCCAGCTTGCCAAAGGGCCCGTCGCTCCATCACATGTACGGGATCATTCGTGCTGCTTTTTTATAATCACCGTCACTCACCAAAGTCGCCTTGCCCAGCTGTTTCTTGCGCTTCTTCGCCTTGGATGACAGGATGTGACGCAACCCCGCCTTGTGACGCACGATCTTACCCGTACCAGTTTTCTTGAAGCGCTTGGCAGCGCCCTTGTGTGTTTTTAGTTTAGGCATAAAAATAAGTTCTCAGTTCTCAGTCGTCAGTTCTCAGTTACCTCACCAGACTCACACCGATGGAGTTGACCGCAGCGTGGAATTTACTGATGACTGATAACTGACGACTGATTTTACGCTGTCTGCGCGCCGCCTCGCGACGCGGGAGGTGGTGGCGCGACCTTCGGAGGAGCCGGCGGCTTTTCCTTCGCTCCGCCTTCCTTCTTATTGGGAGCCAGAATCAGATGCAGCGTGTTACCTTCCTGCCGCGGCCGGAACTCCACCAACCCTCTCTGATCAACGTCTTTAATCAGACGCTCCAGAATCTGCCGTCCCAGGCTTTGCCGCGTCATTTCGCGTCCCCGGAAGAAGATGGTCGCTTTCACCTTATCTCCTTCGTCAAGGAAGCGCAGCACGTGATTCTTTTTGGTTTCGTAATCGTGATCGTCCACGTTGATACGAAACTTTACTTCCTTAACCGTAATCGTCTTCTGCTTCTTCTTGGCTTCGCGCTCGCGCTTTTCGTTCTGGTACAGGAATTTCCCATAATCCATGATTCGGCAGACCGGAGGTTGCGCGGTCGGCGAAATTTCCACCAGATCGAGGTTTCTTTCGCGGGCCATCTTCAGCGCTTCGAAGGGAGGCATTACACCAATCTGTTCGCCTTCGTCACCGATCACGCGAACTTCACGTGCCCGGATGCGCTCGTTCATGCGAATAAAACGTTTGTCGATACCGTCCTCCGTCTATTGGTCTGACAGGTTGAATCTGGCAGGCTGAATCTGACAAAAAAGATGCTTAAAAAGTATAGCATGGGGCCGCCCGCAGCCCCTTATCACCGTGCCACCACATCGAACGGACGCATCATCTCGTTATCCTCATGTTCCAGGATATGGCAGTGCCACACGTACCGTCCCGTGAATCCCTCAAACCGAATAATGATCCGCGTCACCATTCCGGGATCCGCGCGAACCGTATCCTTCCAGCCCGCTTCGCCCGCCTCCGGAGGCATCGCCGCGCCCGTATATTTGATCTCGCCCGTTGCCCAGTAAGTGCCGATGTTGAACGCCCTGCGGTCGAGAATCTGAAACCTGACCAGATGCAGATGGATGGGATGCGAGTCGTCGGTCAGATTGATCAGATTCCAGATCTCAACCGAGTCGAGGACCGGATTCTCTGTCACCGGCATGCTCCAGTGAACGTTATTCAACAGCATCCTCACCGGCCGTTGCACCAGATCGTCCACCTCGACCAGAGTCAACATGCGAGTTTTTACGGCGGAAGACTCGGGAATCTTTGGCACCGGCCTCAACGTTTGAGGAAGCACGCTCGTGTCTGGCGCGCCCTTTTGCATCACGCGAAATTGCATGACGTTCAAATTGTCATTGTTGAGAATGACGCTTTCGCCGCCATGCCCCGCGAAGTCAACCACCAGATCGGCGCGCTCTCCGGGGGCGATCGATAAGAGAGTTACAGGCACGGGCGCCGGCAGCAGCCCTTGATCGCTGCCGATCTGCTGAAACTTCAGACCGCCCGGCGTTTGCCCAGATAAGGTTTGCCCAGACAACGTCAAATGAAAGAACCTGCCATTCGCCCCATTCAGCACCCGGAAACGATACTTGCGCGGCTCCACCTCCACATAAGGGTAGAGTTTCCCGTTCACCAGGACGGCATCCCCAAACACTTCCGGCACCCATGCCGATTTCTCATCGCCCGACACGGGATAATTAAGTTGCCCCTCGAGATCGAAGACCCGGTCATACAGCACCAGAGGAATTTCGTATTTTCCCCGAGGAAGATTCAGCGCATCTTCAAATTCATCGCGCACGAAAAATGCGCCCAGTAGTCCCGCAAAAACATTGAGCCGGTTAATACCCAAAGCATGGTCGTGATACCACAGCATGGTGGCGTCCTGCCGATTGGGATAGTGGCAAATCGCGGACTTGCCCGGCACATACCAATTCTCCGGATACCCGTCGCTCTCCGGCCGGGCCTTGGCGCCATGCATATGCACGACTGTGCGCACTTCCGGCTTGTCCGCCTCCGCGCCGTGAATGCTGTGGTCGAGAGGCAGAAAATGTTTCTCCGGCAGCTCATTGATCCACTCCACCAGCACTCCCTGACCGCTGCGCGTCTCAAAAGTAGGCCCCGGCGAGCTGGACGCATATCCCCAAAAGCGAGTTGGTTTCAAGTCGCGATGCACCTTGCTTTCGAACTGCCGCATCGCGACTCGATAGTAGGGAAGTTGGACCGCGGGATCATCCGGGCTCGGACGATGCCCACTCGGATGGATGACCTCCGGCAGTGGCAGCGGGTCCACGAACTGCGCCAGAGAACTGGCATTGATCTGCGTACGAAACTTGGGAGGCACTTTATGAGAAACGCCGTGCGACATAGCGTGACCCATGCCCCGACGCATAGCCAACGCCATCGTAGCGATTCCGCCCCGCGCCAGAAACCCTCTTCGTGTGATTCCCAAGCCGCACTGACCTCCAGAACTTCATGTCCAGCACTTCATGCTCGCAAAAACTTCACTCCACGACAACAGCGGGCATGCAAAGGAAGTCTTCGCATGCCCGCCTCGGCTGGATCGAATCTACTTCTACTGCTTTAGCCCCGTGTTTGGATTCAAGAAGAGAACTCCCTTGCTTCTGATCGCCTTGAAGTCGAACATCTGGCTGATCGAGCTGGCGATCGCATCGAATGAACCTCCGCCAATACGCTGTCCGCCCAGCCAGTTGTCTTCGATGAAATGAATGATCGAACTCTGGTCGGTGACAGTGTGATCGACGAAGTTACCCCTCGCCCATGGTGAGATCACGAGCAGAGGCAGTCGCGGACCATAACCGCAACGGCCCAGAGCATGCGTGTTAGCCGGATTGATGCCCGGCAGCGAAGTCGCCGCCGTGCCGCAATATCCGGGCGCGGTCAGAGCATCGCCCGGCCCGTTCGAGGTGTTGACGACGGGGGCGAGTTGATGGTCATACCATCCATCGGAGTCGTCGTACATGATTACCACCGCAGTACTGTTCCATGTGGGCAACGTTTCCAGCAGGTTGATCGTGTTCACCACAAAAGCCTGCTCGTCTAGAGGGTCGGAGTATCCAGCGTGCGCGTCCTGATAGCCCGGCGCCTTTAAGAAACTTACGGCTGGCAAATATCCGGCCGCAGCAGCCGCGTAGAAATCCTGGATATCGTACTGGTGATTAGCCGGACCGGCGTTCCCGATTTCAGCAAGCGAATTCGGCCGAGCATGCGTTGGGTTGGCAACCGAAGGCCAATACCCGAACAACGAGTGATGCGCAATGTAATCAGTTTCCGTCACTCCCGTGACCGCCGAGGTAGTGCTGCGTTTACAACCGGTGGTCCCGTTCGGATTCACAGTCGACAGATTAAAGCCGCCCATGAACCCTCCCCACGACACACCCGCAGCCGTCAACAGGTCGCCGATGGTAGCGCCACCCATTTGTGCCTGGTTGCGGCTCGGATTCGAGCAAACGTCGCCGATCGGATCGGGATCGTCGACGTTAGTCAACGAACCATCTGGTCCGCCGGGCACAAAACTTCCAGTTCCGTTCAGATACGCGACCACTCCATTGGTCTGCCCCGCCACCAGGTTCATCACCCCGACCGACGATGGACCAAAAGTGGTTCCATAGGAGTTATCGTTCAGCGCGAAATTCTGCGCGTAGTTCCACAGCGCGGTCACCGTATTGCCGTCGAAATATCCCATGACCAGGCCGTTGGTTTGCGTTACTCCCGTGCCCGAAGGCGGAGGTCCGGCGGTTCCTGTGTACAACGGAAACAGGTCCATCAATCCGGCGTCCGACGCCTGCTGCTCCGCCAGATAGTCATGGTCCATGTCGTTGGTGAAGGCCTGTGACCGGTCGAGCCGAAACGGATTCGCGGCGCCCGTGCCGTTCGCGGGATTCAGGTTAGGGTTGCTGCCCAAAAGAGCGTTGGTCAGCCCGTTGACCGTCGGCGTTTTGTCGGACGCTTTGAACTTCGGCTCCCCTTCTGGATTCAAGGCATTCGGATATGTCCCGAAGTAGTGATCGAAGGAAATGTTCTCATTGAAAATTACCACCAGGTGCTGAATCGGAGTTGCGGTGGCGCTCGCTGCGTGTCTGGTTTCCTGTTTAGCGGACGAGGCAAATGCGGGAACAACGGTCGGTCCCAGGGCGATGGTCATCGTCAATATCGACGCCATCACCCGCCTGAGGTTGGCAAAGGGTTGCTGCTGTTCAAACATGCTGAGTTCTCCATTTCTTCGAATTGCCGGGCGCAAGGCATAGGCCTGCCGCGTGGCGAGAAGATGCCTGCAAGAGTAGGCGGGAATTATTTCTGCACTATGACTGCAATGTTAAGGAAAAATGAAATCACGGCTCTCTAGGGTGAATCATCGAAGCCGCGAGGCCATCGGGGAAGGGAAAGCCCTACGCCACTGCGGCTTTCGGAGTCCGCAGCCGCCGATACAGCCGCATATAATCATCCACCATGCGCCGCGCCGTGAAGCGCTCGCGCGCCCGATTGTAGGCGCGTGTCCCGTAGAGACGCGCCATTTCGCGGTCGCCATCCAGCTGGCTGAGCACCACGCTCAGACTCTCCGCGTTATTGCGCTCAAAGTACAGCGCCGCATCTCCCCACAGTTCGCGATACACGTCGGTGTCGTTGGCGACCAGTGCGCAGCGTGAGAACGCCGCCTCAATCGACGCCAGTCCGGTGGGCTCATATTGCGAAGTCGCGGCAAAAATCTTCGACTTGCTGTAGAGCGAGCGCAGTTGCGATTCCGTCTGCGCTCCCTTCACCGAAATTTCGTGTTTGTCGGTGGAAACGCGCACATCGGCGCGGATCGGCATCGCCGGCGCCGGAATCGGATTATCCGCCCCCACAATGCATACCGGCAGCCCATGCGGATGCTGGGTAAGCAAGGCCACCTGCTTTCCCGTGTCCCACAAGCGTCCGATCGCGAGCACCGACTCTTCCTTGGTCACGAATGGATTGAAATAAATCGGATTACGCCCCGGAGGAACAACGTGGCCCTCGAAATCATCGCCATAAGCGAGGCGCAGCATCTCTTCCATCCAGTGCGAAGCGCATACTACCGCCTCGGCCCGCCTCAAGCTGGCAACAATCGTCGCGCGATACCACTTCAGCCAATCCGAAGCGGCCGGCTCATGTCCGTGGATGCTCAGCCACCAGGTGATCACATCGCCATGCGCCACCACCAGGCGAGGCGTCGCCACCGGCAGCGCTCCAAAACTGAGCTGATTCAAATGCAGAAAATCGGGACGAGTGTCGCGCACTAAGGCGCACAAATAATCCTGTGCCGCGTGAAAGTCCGGTTCCCCTTCCTGCATCCAGTCAAGTCGAAACGCGGTGGGATAATATTCCAGGCCGTGCAGTCCGTCCATCCAAGCCGTCTGATGAGGAAGAGGAATTTCCCCAAAGCTGACCAGCGTGACCTGCGCCCCGTGGGTCACCAGACCCGAAACCAGTTCGCGCGAGTAAGTCCAGACTCCGCTGAACGTGTCAGCCGTAACCAGTACGCGCACAGAACCCCCCGGGGACAGCGGAAGAGGGCTGGGAAGCCCCTCGGCCTGCTTGCGTCCAGTTTAGGGGAGAGGGAGTGCCGAGGGAAGCGTTTTCTCACTAAAAGGGGGTTGGGGTGAAAGGGGCGGGTGGCCCATCCTAAACGTCGCGCCTTTTGCGACGTTTAGGGTGGGATTCCACGAAACTCGTCGCCAGAGCGCCCGCGCCTTCAAGTCGAGTCTGCCCACCGCGTCATCGCGCTGGGATCCACGTGATGTTGATCCGCGTGATGAGGATGTTCCTGGGTGACCACTCTCGGATGCGCCAATATCCGCATCGTCCACAGCAGGTCGTCGAGCGAGGTCCCAAAGCCGAAGTGAGCATCCACAAACACCAGCTCCGCAGCCGGCAGAGCGGTGCGGCCGGAGATCAGCACCACCGGAACATCCGGCGCCAGATACTTGACCTCCTGCGCCAGCCGCGAGCCCGACATCAAAGGCATTTCGTAGTCAAGAAGTGCCAGATCAAAATAAGTTCTCTTGCAAAGGGCGAGCGCCTCGAGGGGATCATTTTTCGCGATCACCCGGAACCCGCATTCTTCAAGCACACTGGCGAGCAATCGGCTGGACTTGGGATTGTCATCCACGTACAACACCGTCGTTCTGTTCTCCATCACAAACCTCCGTTCCTTTCCTGAAGAACGCAACGCCGAGACCGTCCTTGCGAACGAAGTGGGTAGAGATTTGTAAATATCGTCGTTGGTCGCTCGTCGTTGGTCGTTCGCAGTTTTGTGTTGCAGCTTCCCGCTGAGGACGAACGACCAAGGACCAAGGACCAAGGACCAACGACGAACGAAATCGTCTCTATGCTGAATTACCCGCAGCGGCCGACAATTCCCGCTCCGCCGGAGCCTCGCAGGGCAAAGTGAACTTGAACGTGGAACCATGGCCGGCTTCCGACTCGACCCAGATCTTTCCACCATGATGCTCAACAATCTTCTTGCAGATGGCGAGACCAATTCCGTTGCCCGGATATTCAGCCCGCGTGTGCAAGCGCCGGAAGACGACAAAAATATTTTCTGCGTACTGAGGAGCAATGCCGATTCCGTTATCGCTCACACTGAACAGCCACTGCGAGCCCGCCTTCTCAGCCCGCACCGAAATTTCCGGCGCATCTTTCCCGCGGAACTTGATGGCGTTCCCAATCAGGTTCTGAAACAACTGCGCCATCCGCGAGCGATCCGCCCACACCAAAGGAAGCGCCGCATAGGTCACCCTTGCGCCGCTCTCTCGAACCGCGAGATTCATGCTCATCATGACATCTGCGATTTCCGCCTCGCAATCAACCCGTCTGCTCGTGGACCCTTTCCGCCCTACCCGCGAAAAAGCCAGCAGGTCCTGAATCAGGGTCTGCATGCGAATCGCTCCCTCGCTGGCATAACCAATGTATTTGTCGGCATCCTCGCCGAGCTTTCCGCGATAGCGTTCGCCGAGCAACTGCGTATAGGAAGCCACCATACGCAGCGGCCCCTGCAAATCGTGCGACGCGATATAGGCGAATTGTTCCAGCTCTGCATTGGAGCGGCCAAGCTCTTCCACTTTCCGCGCCAGCTCTTCTTCCGCTTGCCGCCGCGAACGAAGCACATGTTTTTCCTGCAAGGCGCGGCGCACGGCTTCAGGTAATCGCGCCAGCCCGTCTTTCAGCACGTAGTCGGTCGCGCCCCGCTTGATGCGTTCCACTGCGGCAATGTCGCCCAGTGCACCCGACACCACGATCAGCGGAATGTCCAGCCCTTCGCGCCGTAACACTTCCAGCGCTTCCATGCCTTTCCATTGCGGCAGGTTGTAGTCGGCGATCACCACGTCGGGACGATGCGCCCGCAGTTGCTCCTCAAACTCAGCCTCGGTTTGCACCACCACCACGGAAACCGAGAAGCCGCCTTTGCGAAGGGCTTCAGCCACGAGTTCCGCGTCCAGTTCGTTGTCCTCAACGTGCAAAACCCGGACTTCGTTGAGTTGTGGGGTGGGCAGTTCGGCCGTTTCGCCCGAGGTGCCAACTGGGAGTTCGGAGCCAGGTTCACGGTCCTTGGTCTTATCTTTATTATCCGGTTCATTATCCTTATCGGGTTTCATTGAGCCTTCTCCGGCCGATAGCGGGAATCTTCCGCTACCGGCGCCTGATTGATCACCAGCCAGTACAGTCCCACGCTCTTCACCGTCTCCCGGAATTTCTCGAAGTCAACTGGCTTCTGGATAAAGCTGTTGGCTCCGAGGTTGTAGCTGGCCACCAGATCCCGCTCTTCCTTCGACGACGTCATAATGACGACTGGGATGGTCCTGGTTCGCGGGTCGCCCTTGACCTGCTTGAGCACATCCATCCCATTTATCTTGGGCAGTTTCAAATCCAAAAGGACCAGCTTGGGGGGATGATCAAACGATCTCGTCTGATATGCGCCGCGGCAAAAAAGAAAGTCCAGCGCTTCCTCGCCGTCGCGGGCGACGAAGATGCTGTTCGCAAGTTTCTCCCGCCGCAGCGCATGCAGCGCCAGATCCACATCGTCCTGATTGTCTTCTACCAACAGTATGTCGAGTTCTTCTGAGTTCATGATCGGCCCCCAGCCGCAGCCCCATTATTTTTCGATCCCGCTTGTTTCCCCGCACTCAGGGTGAAGTAGAAGGCTGCGCCCTTGTCCACTTCGCCCTCCGCCCATATTCGGCCTCCGTGCTTGTGCACAATGCGCTGCACCGTCGCCAAACCAATGCCCGTGCCTTCAAAGTCTTCCGCTTTGTGCAGCCGCTGAAACACTCCGAACAATTTGTCGACGTACTTCATGCTGAACCCGACACCGTTGTCGCGCACCATGAGGACTGGCTGCCCGCCTTCCTCTTCCTTTTTGCAGCCGATTTCGATGATGGCGTGAGCGCGCATGCGAGTGAACTTCAGCGCATTTGCCAACAGGTTTTGAAAGATCTGGGTAACCAATACCGGATCGCAATCGAGTTGAGGTAAATCGGCGATCAACCACTCCACCTCCCGTCCCTTTTGCCGCCCCTCGACGTCGGGCTGCAGAATCGCCACCACTTCGGCGACTAGCGCGCTCAGCCCGGTGGGCCTTAGATTCAGGGCGTGACGGCCCAGCCGTGCCAGGTCCAACAATTCATCCACCAGCAAGCTTATCTGTCTTGTTCCGGCCTGAATGCGGTTGACGTAGTGCTGTGCCGCAGGCTCCAGACTGGGCCCGAATTCCTCGGTGAGAAGCCGGGAAAAGCCGTCGATATGCCGCAGTGGCGCCCGCAAGTCATGCGACACCGAGTAACTGAAAGCTTCCAGCTCTTTGTTGGCGGCTTCCAACTGGGTTGTCCGTTCTCTGACCCGCTGCTCGAGTTCGTCATTAAGTTTGCGGATTTCTCGTTCATCCGCTCTCCTCTGACTAATGTCGCGGAAAGCCACCACTCCGCCCCGCAGGATGCCGTCCTTGTCTCTCAGAGGATTCGCGGTCGCCTCGATCCAGGTCCCATCGGTAAGCGCGGAGTTGCGCAAGAACATCTGGGCGGCGGTGGACTCTCCTTGAATGGCAAGGGCGAGCGGATTCCGCTCCGGCGGAAAAGGGGTCACCGTGTCAGTGAGAAAAAGGCCGTAGTGCTCGGTCCATTCTCCGCTGGGCACTTCGGCCGCGCCTAGGCCAACGATCCTTTCCGCGGCGGCGTTCCAGATGATGAACTTCCCCTGCTCGTCCGCGGCCACCAGCCCCTCAGCCATACTGTCGAGCACCGACCGAAGCGTGAGCGTCTGAGTTTCCAGCGCCAGGCGGGAGCGTGACAATTCGTCAGCTTGTTCTGCCAGGGCAAACGCCGCACGTTTGCGTTCGGTGATGTCGCGCGCAATTTTTGAAGCTCCGACAATTGCGCCGCTGCTGTTCTTGATGGGCGAAATCGTCACTGAAACGTCAACCCGCTTGCCATCTTTCCGCACTCGGACCGTTTCGAAGTGATCGACCCGCTCGCCGTGCCCAATTCGTGCCAGAATTTCGGACTCCTCCTGCGCACGTTCCGGCGGTATCAGCATCCGCATCGGTTTGCCCACGGCTTCCAACGACGAGTACCCGAACAACTTCTCGGCGCCGGGATTCCACGCGGTGATCGTCCCATCGAGAGCCTTGCTGATAATGGCGTCATCGGAGAACTCGACCACAGCCGCCAATCGCCCTCGCACTTCTTCGGCCCGCTGGCGCTCGGCGATTTCCAGTTTCAGATCGCGATTGACTTCCTGCAAACGCAGCCGGTCGGGCAGCGAGATCACCTTGGGAAGCAGCGGAATCAGCATCGCCACCGTGAATACGGAAACCGCCGCCGTAATGGCCTTGATAACGCCCGCCACCAGGTAGCTGCCGTGCCAGACGTTCCAGATTTCCATCAGGTGAGTGGTGCCGCAAGCCAGGATGAAGGCTCCGAACATCCAGAAAATATTGTTGAAGGGGAGATCGCGGTTCTTCCGGATGAAATAGATAAGGATGACGGGAATACAGTAGTACGAGAGTGCGATCAGGCCGTCGGAGATGACGTGCAGCCAGACGATTCGCGGATCCCACAGGTAGCAGAAACCGTGCGGCATAAAATCAAGCGCAAGCAGTAGGAACGATCCCATGAGTCTGGCATGGCCTCTCTGGGGAGTTATCGGCAAGGTCGGTGCCGTTATTAAGAAAGAGCCAGGTTACTTAGGGGATAAGCGAATGGACGATGGGCGAATGGACATCGAAATAGAAATCGATCGCGATTTGCGCCCTAACATCCGATCTCGAGGCGGGAGGGTCAGCGACCGACAGCCTGTGCCGGTTCGATCTCTTCCGCCGCACCAGCGCGCTCCAGTTGTCGCCGGAGTTTCTTCACCAACTCATGCACCGAATCGAGCTTTTCGGCCGCCGCCGGAGGCAGGCTGGGGGTTTGAAGGGCCAGTTCCGTGGACAGCAGCAGCGCCGTGACCGTGCCGTTCAGTTCGCTCTGGAGCCTGCCAATCGCCGCCTCGCGGGCCCGCACTTCTTCGCGCTGCCGACGCTGTACGGCCGCCCGGACCTCGCGCACCAGACGCTCGATTCCACTGATTGCCAGATTCACTTGCACCGGAATGGCGGTGCCCAAATGCTCGATCGTGGTCCCGGCCTCGTCCGGTTCGGTTTCGAGCAGGTACTGATCCAGCACCACGGCCAGGTAGCATTCCGCCCGCAAAAGCATAGTCGCGCGCGCCAGATTTTCCGCGATCACGACCTCCTCACCCGTAGCCTCATGCAGCGCCGCCGCACACTCGCTCGCCCGTTCACTCGGCGTCACCAGAAGGATCATGATGAATCCCTACGCAACTTCCGGGCCAAATGTCTTCGCGTGAAAATAAATGAGTTATGCCCTTGAGCTTGCGCCGAGTGTTCTGTTCTGGAACGCCGCTTCGGCCCGCCTGCTCAGTTTTGGGACTCGTATTCCTTCAGCTTGCGGTACAGCGTAGTCTTGCCAATCCCCAACAGTCGCGCCGCCAGCATTTTGTCCCCATTAACCTGGGCTAGCGCGTTCAGGATGGTCTGCTTCTCCAGTTCCGCCATAGTCACGATGCCATTGCTCGGCTGGCTCATTGTCATCAGCTCTGCCGGAGCGCCATAAATCTGCGTCGGCAAATCGCGCAGCTGAATTTCGTTGGCGCTGCTGAGCGCACACGCCCGTTCCAGCGAATTCTCCAGTTCGCGGACGTTGCCCGGCCAGTCGTAATTCAGCAGCGCCTTGAGCGCCTCGCCTGAGATCGTCTTTTCCATTCCTGCCTCGCGCCCGATGCGCTCCAGAAAATGCGCCACCAGCAGCGGAATGTCCTGCCGGCGATCGCGCAAGGCGGAAATCCGCAGCGTCAGAACGTTCAGCCTGAAAAACAGATCGCGGCGGAACGTGCCCTCGGTCACCGCCCGTTCCAGATCGCGATTAGTCGCGGCCAGAATCCGCACATTGATCGGCACCCGCTTCACGCTCCCCACCGGACGAATCTCCTTTTCCTGAATCGCCCGCAACAGCTTCGCTTGCAAGTCGGTCGGCAACTCGCCAATCTCATCCAGAAACACCGTGCCCCCCTCGGCGATCGCCAGCAGGCCATCCTTCGGATTCGTCGCTCCAGTGAACGCGCCGCGCACGTGGCCGAAGAGTTCGCTTTCGATCAGCGTCGGCACCAGCGATCCGCAGTCCACCGGAATGAACGGCTTGTTGCGGAAAATTCCGGCAAAGTGTATCGACTTCGCGACCAGCTCCTTACCCGTTCCGCTCTCGCCCAGAATCAGCACCGGGTGCGAGCTTTGACCTGCCTTGGCGATGATGCGGTAGAGCTTTTCCATTTCCGGAGCGCGCCCGATGATATTGCCAAACCCCTGCCGCGACTTGATCGTCTCCCGCAGCGCGCGGTTCTCCGTCTTCAGCCGCAGATGCCCCGCCACCCGCTCCAGCAACTGGCGGAGTTCTTCCATGCTGAAGGGCTTGGTGACGTAGTCGTAAGCACCATCCTTCATGGCCTGCACTGCCGACTGCACCGTGCCATGGCCAGTCACCACGATCACCACCGCGTCGGCGCGATGCTTTTTGATGGTGTGCAATGCTTCGAGGCCGCCTGTCCCTGGGCGCAAATCCAGCAGCACTGCGTCGGTCCTGGAACTGTCGAGCAGCCGGTAAGCCTGTTCCGCCGATTCCGCCACCTGGGTGCTGAATCCGAGCGATTGCGCCACCTCGCGGCAGGACTCGCGGATGGTGCGGTCGCTGTCCACGATCAGAAGGTTAAGAAAATTCGCGCCTTCGAGTTGTGGGGGATGGCTCTGGCTAATATTGTTTTGGCTATGATTATCCTGGCCACGATTAAGGACGGCGGCGGATGCTGCTGTGAACATGACGAATCTCCTCGCGGCAAACACTTCACGATTGCAATGTAGAAAAATCACACTCAACTTCAGGGGCTGAGCGCGGAGGGCCCAGCCCGGCTAGCAGAACCTTCATCGGATGATTCCGCGGTAGACGATTTTTCGATGATGGGCGTTCCGGTCGCAGGCGTCCCGATCAAAGACTCGATCGCCGGCAGAAAAACCGTAATCGATGTGCCGCGGCCCCCTTCACTCATGACCTCGATCTTGCCGCCCACTGCGCTCACGATGCGCTGCACCGTCGCCAGGCCCAGACCTGTACCCTGTCCCGGATTCTTAGTAGTGAAGAAAGGTTCGAACAGCCGCGCGCGAGTTTCCGCATCCATGCCGCAGCCGTTGTCCTCGACCGTGAGCGAAACGGCCCTCCGAATTTTTCCGGAGCCGATCTCCCCGGGAGATCGCGCCTCAGATTGCGCAGCGGAGAATTTTGCCATGCGCGTGATCAACGTGATCTTTCCGCCCCGCGGCATTGCGTCACGCGCGTTCAGCACCAGGTTCAACAGGACCTGCCGCAACTGAGCGGGATCGGCGAGCACCAGTCCGGCGCCGGAGTCGAGCGCCGGGTCGAGTGCAGGATCCAGCACAACCGCCAGTTCAATCTGCTCACCAATCAGCCGCCGCAGCAGATTTTCCGTCGAAGCCACGATCTGATTGAGAGGAACCGGCCGCGGCTCCGCCGCCTGCTTGCGCGCGATCGCCAATAGTTGCTGGGTCAGTGCCGCGCCTTGCTCACCCGCGCTTCGGACTTCGTCAACGTGCTGGGAGAGTTCGCTCCGCAATCTGCCGTTCTCCGAATCGGGGTTGGCCGTATCGCCGTTCTCACCAACGCCTGTCTCCAGACGAGCACTGAGCAGGTCGCAATAGAGCAGAATGCCGGTCAGCAGGTTGTTGAAGTCGTGGGCGATTCCTCCCGCCAGCCGTCCAATGACTTCCATCTTCTCGGCTTCGCGCAGATGCTCTTCCACGCGCCGACGCTCGGTCGCGTCCGCCAGCATCGCGATCAGGAAAGCGGGCTGCCGTCGCGCGTCGCAGGCGAGCGACACCGTCAGCTGCCCCCAAAGCTCGGAACCATCTTTGCGCCGGTAGCGCCTTTCGATTTCGATCCCGTAATAAGCATAGAACTGGGGGCCAAGCTCGAGCTTGTCGGCGAATGGGCCGGTCAATTCCTGCTGGCTGTAGCCGAGCATTCTGGCGAGCGCCGGGTTCGCTTCCAGAATGCGGCCATCAAGCTGGCAAATTCCAAGTCCAACCGGCGCGCCTTCGAACATCGCCCGAAAGCGCAGATCGGGAGCGTAATCGCGTGCCGGAAATTGGCTCACCATGCTCATAGGGACGTTCGTTTCAGGTCTCAGGTGTTAGGTGTCAGGTCTTAGGAAAAACAAAACCTAAGACCTGACACCCAAGACCCGACGCCTTGCTCCACGTTCCAAGCCGGGAAAAAAGCGGTATCCGTTTTTTCCGCGAATGAACCACGCCCGGCCTGATTAGGGAAAGTGTAGAGCGAAAATCAATCGCCCCTAAGTGCCAGCCATCACACCAAATTTGTGATGATTTCGTGGCGGTGAATTGGGACAAAAACAAGAAGGATGGGACGCCGCAGCTCAGCCCAAAGCCGGGTCTTTTCGTCGGATGTGCAACAGCTTCTCAACTTCGGCAACGACGCCGCCAGATTCGTCCCGGATCTCGACCGTGAACACGCGTTCGATTTTTGCTTGCGAAGTTAGAGCGTGCCTGATTTCGTCTATCTGCTCATCGGATAGCCGGAACCTGGCGGAAACCGTTCCGCGCCCCGGTTTCTTGAAGCGGATGCTGGCCGCCTTGTCCCAGACAATGTAGTCCTTGCCCAGGTTCTCAATCAGCATGACCATAAAGAAAGGATCGGCCATCGAGTACAGCGACCCTCCGTAGTGGGTGCCTACGTAATTCGCGTTCCACCGGCGCAGCTTCATCTCGACATCAATTTCTTTCCAGTCGGACGCAAGCCGCTTTACGCGGATTCCCGCGCCCAGAAACGGTGGCCAGATATTCAAATACATCCGCATGTAGCGCTTCAGAATCGCTTTCACACTAAGCTCCCCAAGAATGATCGAAAAAAAATGACAGAAAATCGACATCTGCAATTTTACTCACGAGGGTGCCCCGTCCAAGCTCTGCTTGGGCGGGTGTCAGGCAGCGTTGCAGGAATCTCGCGGGTCCGGGTGACGATTGAAGGGGAGCGTTCTTACTCTGTCGACAAAAAGCCCCGCCCAAGCGAAGCTTGGACGGGGCACCCTGTAGAGTCTCGGACGAATCAGCTAATCATCATCCCCGTCATTGTCCGGAGGCGTCGGCGGACCCTTCTGCGCCTCGGTTCCGAGGAAGAAGCTCGCAGGTTCCACCGCCACGACCGGCGTATAGGTGCTCCGGAATGCTCCCTGGAAGAAGTTGCTCAGGTCGGTCGTGGAGCGCGCGTCGGCAACCCCCATCGTGCCTTCCGGGATTCCGTAAATCGCCTGGATGGTCCGGAGAATACTGCCAAAGTCGTAGCTACCATTGTCAATGTAGCTCACTGGCGTGTACGCCGACACCACGAGCAGTGGCACGCGAAATCCATGTTGGTAGTCGCCCTGGCAGTTGGTTGACGTGCAGGGCAGCGCCGACAGGACGGGCGGCGGTTGATTATCCGACCAGCCTCCCCAGTCGTCCCAGGTAACGATGATCGCCGTGTTGTTCCAGAACGTCTGGCCCACATCTGTCCCCGAGGCGCATGTTGGATTCTGGCCGATGGCGTTGATCACCGCCGTTACCCAGGAGGGTCCATACGCATCGTTGGGCCCGGCATGGTCGGACCACGTCCCGTTCGGAATCACCCAACTCACGCTGGCGAGGTTGCAGTTGGTGATGTCATTCAAGACGTCCGCACCCTTCAACTTGAGATCAACGTTGCTGGTCCATTCCGTGCCCGAGCATTCCAAAGCAGAGTTCTTTTTGCTTTTGAATTTCGGCACGCAAATGTCCTGAATCGAATTCGGGGCCGTCCAGATCGAACCGGCGGAGGGAGCATAGTATTTCCAACTCACGCCTTGCGCGTCCAAAACCGCGCCCATATTCGGCTTCGTGTCGCAGAAACTGCCGACCGGATTAGTAGGGAAGACCAGCGCCGTGTTGGTCAGCGGACACTCCTGAACCGAATTGCCGTCAAAAGCTGTGCAGCCCGCGCCGAGCGGACCGATCAGCGGAGAAAGCAACATGGTGGTTGCGTCCGCCGGCGCCAGGCAGCCGACCGCCGTGTGTTGGGGCTTGTAGTTTTCCGATATGAAAGTGGAGTTCATATCCTCGGCCAATGAGCGCGCCGATGACCCGCTGAAAATAAACTGATGCGCCGGGTAGCTCGGGCCCTGATTGGTTTGATACATGAAGTTTGCCCAGCCGTACTGGGTCGCAAATGTCAGGTAAGGATCGAGCAAGTGACCAGATGACCCGTCATAGTTGGTCACCGCCGTATTCTCTACATACCCGTAGGATTTGTTGACCGGCTTTATCTGCCAGGCTCCATCGTTCCGGCAGGCGTATCCGTTTGCCGGGTCGGGGTCGCACATGTTCTCAAAAGCTGTGTGCGCGTGGCTGGGATCGTTGCTGCCTTGCAGCGGGACGCCAGTCAGCGTAAACGGCTTGACGGTTCCCGATTTATTGGTAAGGCCGCAGGGCGAGATGTCATAGCAACTCGTAGTCACCGGACTGGGCGTGCACGCGGCTAAGCCGCTGGCTCCCACTGGTATCGGACACAGCGGAGTCAGAAAGTGGAAAAGATTGTCAGGCGTGCGGTTCTCCTGAAAAATCACAACCACATGCGTAATTTGCGACGGGAAGGCGGCCGGCTTCGGGCGCTCGACTTTGGATTGTGCGATCAGCGTCGCAGATATAAACAGAAACAGCGGCAGAACCGGTAGCAGTAGAGATTTTGCTTTGAGCTTCATCTAGATCCTCCAGAACTACAAGCTAGAGACCGCACGCGTGACTCCGTAGGCAGCGCGTCCGGGGTATCGGCGCGTTTTCGCGCTAAAAGCCCAACTGGGCGGCCCATTCGCGGCGCGGGCACGGTGGCGTTGAGCAAGTCTTATCCAAAGTAGTAGTTCAGTCAAATGAATTCTTCGAAAAATCCGACGGCCGGAAACGCGCTTCGCCGGTCTGTGCAAGCCTTTGCAGTCAGGCCACAAATGACCCGGGGGTCACAGGTTCTATTGCTGGCTATATAATTCGACGATCGCGAGGCGGAGAAAGCTCATGTCGTCCCATCCCGGTCGCATCGCGGTCGTCCTCCTGACGCTCAGCTTCCTCTGCGCGTGCAGCCGCCCGCCCGCGGACGACTCTTCGAGCTCCGCCGCCAACACCGCCGCCTCGCAAAAGCTCCCCTTCGATCGCGAACCGCGCTCAACCGGAGTTTCTCCCAGCCAGTCGCTGCTTCCCTCCACCACGAAACTGCCCGAGGGAACGCCCATCCCGATTCGCCTGCGGAGCGCGCTTTCGAGCGCGTCGTCGCATGCCGGAGACAGCTTCAACGCGACCCTGGACGAGCCAGTGGTGATCGACGGCCAGACCTTGGTCGCAAGCGGCACCTCGGCCACTGGCCACGTGCTCGAAGCCAAGCCCTCCGCTGGCTCGCTGGAACCCGGATACCTCCGCATCGTGTTGGTGAGTTTGGATGTGGGTGGGAGGACAGTGATGATCGAGACCTCCAGCATTTTCGCTAAAGGAGGTTCGCGCGATGAACGAAACCCAGCTTCGGGCCCGGCTTCCGGGGCGACTCAGAAAGACGCGACTCAGAAAGACAAGAACATCGCCCTGGGCACCGACCGCCGTCTCAATTTCCGGCTCGCGCAGACGGTTGACTTGCAACAACCCTGACCTGCAACAACCCTCACCTGCACCACGCAGAATCATTCCGCCGTCAGGTCCTCGACCCGGGACTTACCTATTCCCAATTTGAAATCAAACGTAAGACAAGTACTCCAAACTGTGCATTTTTGAACAGACTTCAACATCTCCGGAATGAGAAAGTTCTGCCAGAACTATCTGTGAACGAGGCGGAGCCCGCAGTTAAGTTTCGTCCGAAAATCGACCCTTCAATCCACGAAACCCGCCAGCAGAGCAACGCCGGGCAAGCGAGGGATGACCGGCCGGAGGAACCACAATGCATATGCGCTTTATTCGTACGCTGTTATTCGGGCTCGCCACCGCGCTTGTCGTGCTGTCGCTTTCAGCAGCATCGTTTGCGCAGATTGGCGTGGCCATCCGGATCGGCCCGCCGCCGCTGCCCGTCTATGAGCAGCCTCTTTGTCCGGGTGACGGCTATCTCTGGACACCTGGCTACTGGGGCTACGATTACGACGTCAGCGACTACTACTGGGTGCCGGGCACCTGGGTGATGGGGCCGGAAGTGGGTTTCCTGTGGACTCCAGCCTATTGGGGTTGGGGCGGCGACGGATTTGTTTTCTATGACGGCTATTGGGGTCCGCAAGTGGGCTTCTACGGCGGGATCAATTACGGGTTCGGCTATTACGGGTCGGGCTTCGAAGGCGGACGTTGGGACAACGGACACTTTTTCTACAACCGCGCCGTGTTCAACGTGAACGTCAACGAAATTCATAACACTTACGACACTCACGTGAACTACAACAACGAGAGCCATGTCAGCTACAACGGTGGCAATGGTGGAATCAGCGCGCGTCCAACGTCTCAAGAAGAGGCTGCGGGGCGCGACCGACACATCCCGCCGGTAGCGGCCCAAACTCAACATGCGCAGGCCGCCCGCGCCAACCCACAGCAACGCGCGTCAGTGAACATGGGCAAGCCAGGCGTTGCCGCCACTCCCAGGACCGGAGATTTTAACGACCGAGGCGCTGTGCCAGCCAAAGCGGCAGGAGCTCCTTACACTCCACCCAATCGCGGAGGAACCCAGGAGCGCTCGCAAGGTAACGCCTCTGGAGCCAGCACGCCTGTGCATCCTCACGACCTTCCGCCCCTGGCACGGAGCACTCCCGATACAGGCAACCCCAAGCTGGACAAGAAATACCAGCAGCAACAGGGGAAGCAAATCGCGAAGCAACAGCAGGAACGAGACAAACTCCAGCAGAAACAGGACCAGGAGCACGTGCAGCTGGATAAACAGAAGGCCACCGAACCACAGAGGCAGCAGGTGGAGCAGAAGCACCAGCAACAGACGCAGCAAATGCAGCAAACCCACCAACAACAGCAACAGCAGTTGCAACAGCGACAGCAGCCAGCCAGCCGGGAGCCGGCCAAGACTGCATCGGGCGGGCACTGAGGGGCAAGCGGGCGAGACATCAGCCAATCCGCCGATGCCTCGTCCGCCCCAATCTACCTTCTATTGAATCAGTCGCGAGTTCTGCCGTGCGAAGGATCGCTTGATGTCGCGACATCAAGATCCACGTGCAGTCGCTCGGCAGGATCTTTAGCGACAACTATGCCCGGAGGGTAGCAATTCCCATCCTTATTGTAGGTAGCAGAGCAGCCGCGGGCGAAATCCGTTCGCTTCGGGGACTGCGAGAATTGCCAGACGTCCGCAAAAGAGATGCCGCTCGACTCCGGCGAAAGACCTTTTCGTGGCACCGTGCATCCCGGCGACGGCGGGCAGGAATCGTTGACAACCCAATAGGTTATTTTTCTTGCACCTGCATTTTTCTGGATGTCGACCGCAGTCACGACTGAAACTCCCGCGCTCTCCTTGGCAGCGATGCCCGAGCAATACACACCCGCCGCAAAGTGTGCGGAGCTTACTTCATCGACCCAGGCATCAAGATAAGCGCGCTGTTCCGGCAGCAGACGTCCGCCTTGTTCCTGGTCAAGAAAAATAATGGTCTGCAACGGAAAGCCTTCGGTACGCGCCGCAGCGACCGCCGCGGTGGCATCGGAACTGCCCAGCTTAGCTGCGTCCCCGGCTGATTTGATCTCGGCGTAGGTGCGGCCGTTGAACAGAACCAGGAAACCGAAGCCCTCAGCCTGAAGCGTTTTTCGCTTTCCCCTCCAGGAATTGGTTCTCGCTCCCGGCGGATTATTCAGCCAATAGCCGGAATAAGAAAAGGTCTGGCGAAGAACTTTCAAATTCGAGTCGCCTGGATAATCGTTGCGATCAAACCCCAGGTATCCAGCAGTGGCCGATGGATGCGCGCTGGAATTCGCTGTTAGTGGAAACCCGGCCGCTAAGAACGCTAACGCTAAGGTCGCCGCGGTTAAGAAAATGGTTCTCATAGTGGCCACGCTTGCTCAGGCCATCATCTCCTCATCCTGTTTGCGAGCCGGTTTCGCCGCCGCTGCCGGCAGCCGCAAACGGAATGTCGTGCCGGCTCCTACGATGGAATCGAACTCCACCGAGCCGTAGTGCCACTGCATGATCTGGTAGGCCTGCGCCAGGCCGATTCCGCTGCCACCTTTGTCGCCCTTGGTGGTGTAGTAAAGTTCAAAAATCTTCTCCTGCGCTTCGGGCGGAATGCCGCACCCCTGGTCGCGCACTTCGGCGAGAATCATTTCGTCCTCCCGTCGCGCCGCCAGGGTGAGTGTGCCTCCAGCAGTCATCGACTGGACGCCGTTCAGCACCAGATTCAGAAGCGCTTGTTTCATTAGGTCGGAATCGACTCGCACCAGCAACACGTCGTCTTCGTCGGCAAGTTCCTGCACGATGTTCACGCCGTGACGGGTGGCGTCCGGAGCGGCCAGCGTCGCTACGTTCTCCAGAATTTTGCGCAAATCCACTTCTTCCAGCCGCAAGTCGCGCGGGCGTGTAAAGTCCACCAGGATTTGTACGACGCGGTCGAGACGGTGAATTTCATTGCCGATGATGTCCATGTGACGGCGCGTGTCGGGGTCGTCCTGCTGCAGCTTGTTTTGCAGCAATTGCAGGTGGAGCACGATGGCGTTGATCGGGTTCTTCACTTCATGGGCCACGCCCCGTGTCATGCGCCCGCTGGCAGAGAGGCGCCGCGAGATTTCGATCTCGTCCTCGATCCGCCGCACCGATTCGGCATCGCGCATGGTCAGCAGCGCCCCAATCGGCGTTCCCTTTTCTTGAATGAAGTCGAGTGACACCTGAAGCCGGCGGCCGTCGGCTGTGTCAAATTCGTACTGCGCCAGTTGCCGCTGCTTCTGGAATGCGGGCAGAACCACCGCGCCCAGAACCGTTCCGTCGGAAAAAATCTCCTCTGCGGTCCGTCCCAGAATTTCGCGGCGCGGCCGTCCCAAAAATTTTTCCGCCGAGGCGCTCACCAGAACCACTTGCGAATCACGCGTGAACAGCATGAGCCCGTCCTGGAGCTTGGTCATGACTTGCTCGACGTTATCCTTCAGCGCGGAAAAAATCTGGTTGGTATCGCGAATCTGCCGGCCCAGGTGAGCGATCTTCAGCGAAACCAGGCCGACCTCGTCGCCTGCGCTCGTGTCCTCGTCCGGTAATAGATCTCCCGCACTCGCCGTGTCCAGGTTGCGGCTGATGGCCTTCAAGGGGCCGAGCGCGACATTCGAAACCACCGCCGCCAGCACCAGTGAACAAAAAATCGCCACCACCGAAAAGAAACCCGCCTGCTGCAGCTTCGGCGTCAGCTCGTTGCGCAGAAAAACCGTCGCGACGCCCACCCGGACGCCGCCAAAGGCCTGCCCGTCAAGCTCCAGCCCGATGCTGACGTCATAAACTTTGCCGGGGCCGTAGAGCAAGCGTAACTGGCGGCGAAAACCGGCGTCGCGCAATACCGCCAGGGGAGTGCGTTCCGGAACGGGCTGGCCATTCAGAGTGGGGTTAGTATCGAGAATTGCCACGCCATTCGGATCAATGATCGCCGCGTCATAGATGATGCGTGAGTTCCCCACCACCGATTCCAGCATGTCATTCAGGTTGGTGTCGGTCTGCAAGTAATTCGTGATGGCAGTGCGCACCGCTTTAGGATTGTTGGTGTCAACCCGCGTGCTGGTCAGATCGGGCACCGCCTTCGACGCGGCATACTCCAACTGGTTGGTAAGTTGGGAAGCCGTTTCATCGGCCCACAGCAGGCGCTGGCGCAGCAGTTGCGACAGGCTGATCCAGGAAAACCCAACCACGAGCGCCGTGAACAGCGTGCTGATCACGAACACGATGATGAATTTGCGAGTCATCGAGAAACAGGTCTCAGGTATTAGGTGTCAGGTCTTAGGCTCAAAGATCTCTCGTGGTGGCGCTCGCTAAGACCTAAGACCTAAGACCTGATACCTTTTCGCCCGCAGCGACAAGCCGTGGCTCAGCACGCACCCGCTACTCCTCCGCCGTCAACACCGCATCCTGCGGACGGCCATATTCCTTCAGCTTGTTATGCAGTGTCTTCAGGCTGATGCCTAACATCTCCGCGGCTCGGGTTTTGTTGTTATTGGTCGTCTGCAGCGTTTTCAGGATAAGCAGCTTCTCCGCTTCTCCGACCGTCGTGCCCACTCCCAGATGCACGGCATCGGGATCGTTCACCACCGGCCGCACACTCTGGCCAAAACCTGGCGGCAAGTGCTTGGTTTCCACCAGTCCACTTTCACAGACAATCACGGCGCGTTCCAGCGTATTGCGCAACTCGCGCACATTGCCCGGCCACGAGTAAGTCTGGAACATACTGAATACGGCCTCGCTTACATGCGCCACCTTGCGATTGTGCTTCTGGTTCATGTCCTTGAGCAGGCTGTCCACCAAGTCGCGAATATCCTCTTTATGCTCACGCAATGCCGGCATATGAATGTTGAAGACGTTGAGCCGGTAATAAAGGTCTTCGCGCAGTTCTCCATTAGCTACGGCATCGTCGGGAACTTTGTTGGTGGCGGCGAGTACGCGCACATCCACCGAAGTTTCGACCTTGCTGCCCAGCCGCCGCAGTTTGTGGTCTTCCAGCACGCGCAGTAGCTTGGCTTGCGTGCCCACCGGCATCTCGCCAATCTCGTCCAGCAAAAGCGTCCCGCCTTCGGCCAGTTCGAAGCAGCCGGTGCGGCGCTCCATCGCGCCCGTGAACGCTCCTTTTTCGTGGCCAAAAATCTCGCTCTCGATCAGCGTCTCGGGAATGGCCGCGCAATTAATGGGTACGAACGGTTTGCTGCAACGCGGGCTCAAATCGTGAATGGTGCGCGCCGCCAATTCCTTGCCGGTTCCGCTCGCCCCGGTGATCAGCACCGAGGCTGTGCTCGGAGCCACTTGCTCGATCAAGTGGAAAACGCCTTGCATTTGGGGGGACGCGCCGACCAAGCGCCCAAAGGCTCCCTTATCGCGCAAGCTGCGGCGCAGGACTTCGCTTTCGGTGCGCGCGTCCAAGATCTCGCCGAGGTTGGTCAGAATCGAGCGCAGCCGCCGGAAATCGATGGGCTTCTCGATGTAGTCCTGCACCCCCAGCCGCCCGGCGTGAAACGCCGTGTCCGTCGCCTTCTGCGCGGTCACCATCACCACCGCTATCGACTGTGCCATGTCGGCGAGCTTCTCCACCAGTTCCATGCCGCCCATTCGAGGCATCTTCACGTCCGTGATCACGATCGACGGAGCGAAGACGGGAATCTTCTCCAACGCCTCCACGCCATCAGCCGCAGTATCGGTGCGATAACCCCATCCCGAGACCAATTCAGCCAGCCCTGTGCGTTCGTTCTCTTCGTCTTCCACGATCAGTACGCGTTCTTGTGTCATAATTCCTGTGGCGTTTGCTCCACCTGCATTATTCAGGGAAGCGCGCCGCCTAGCAACCTGGCCGAAAAGCGCGAATATCAATTTGAGATTAGAAAGCCGGCGAATCGCCGGTGATGGCTGTCAAATAAGTTGCCCTGTCAAATCTTACACTTTTGCAAAAATGCCCACTTGCTGTAGAATTCGGTGTTTCCCGGGTACAGCCCATTCTTGCGTGCTGTAAAACTTATTGCTTCCGGTTCTATTAAATAGTTTGCTGTGGATTCGATTGGGAGGAACTCAATGTCACTTTGTCACGAAACTTACCGGAGAGGCGCAAGTGTCGCGCTCGTCCTGGTCATCGTTCTAGCTGCGTTGCCGGCTTTGCTGAACGCACAAACCGCGCCCAAGGCGCCAACTGCTCCGTCGTCGAATGACGTGCCTAAGGCGGAATTTTTTATCGGCTATCAGTGGTTGAACCCGGGCGGCAATATCCCCGATCAAAACGGGAACGCTTTTAGTCTGCCCTCGATCTCGCAGGGCTTCGGCACCAGTCTGGCTTGGAACTTCACCAAGTATCTGGCGATCGAAGGCAATTACGGCGGCGACTGGAATCGCTACTCCGCTTTCAACGTAACGACCGGCGGGCCGAAGTTGACCTATCGCGGTGACGGCGTAGATTTCTACGTGCACACGCTGCTCGGGCTCGGGCGCTATTCATCAAGAAATCTCGCACCCACCAACGGCATCGCTGCCGTTCTTGGTGGCGGTATGGATCTCAAAGTCTGGAAGTGGATGTCGCTCCGTGTGTTTGAAGCCGACTACCAGCTCGAGCGCGTGAACCTTTCCAACAATGTGCCGCCTGATAACCCCGGATTACGGCGTCAGACTTTTAACGGCGTCCGTCTGCAAAGCGGTCTGGTATTCAACTGGGGCGGCGCTCCCGCAATTCCAGTAGCCGCAGCCTGCTCAGTGCAGCCCACCGAAGTTCTGGTCGGCGAGCCGGTACAGGCCACCGTCGCCGCCAGCAACTTTGACCCCAAGCACACGCTCACCTACACCTGGGCGAGCAGTGGGGGCAAGATCCAAGGCAAGGACACTGGCGCCACTATCGACACCAACGGCGTGAGCGGCGGCAGCTACACCGTCACCGCTACCGTCACCGATGCCAAGGAGAAGAAGAACAACACCGCCAGCTGCACCGCCAGCTTCACGGTAAAGGAACCGCCCAAGAACCCGCCGCAGATTTCTTGCTCGGCGAGCCCGTCGACGGTCCAGACCGGTACTTCGTCAACCATCTCCTGCTCCTGCACCAGTCCGGATAACGTTCCGGTAACGGTCGGTGGATGGACCTCCAGTGGCGGCAGCATTTCGGGCAGCGGCAACACCGCTACCTTGAACACCACCGGCGCTTCACCTGGTTCGATCAGTATCAGCGCTACTTGTACCGACTCGCGCGGCTTGACCGCCTCGGCTTCGAGCTCGGTGACGGTTGAAAATCCGCCACCGCCGCCGCCGCAGGCCACCAAGGTGAACGAGTGCGCATATCCAAACGTCAAGAAACCGTGGCGCGTTGACAACACTTGCAAGGCCGAGCTGGACGATGTTGCACTCAAACTGCAGCAGGATCCGGATGCCAAGCTGGTCGTGGTTGGCAACGCCGACCCGGCGGAAGTCACCAAGTCCAAGCATAAGAACTTGGCCGGTGAGCGGGCGGTTGACGTGAAGTTCTACATCTCGGGAGGCGAAGCGAAACAGAACATCGACGCCAGCCGCATCGAGACGCGCACCGGAAACGAAGGCACGGCGACTTCGGAACAGTGGATCGTTCCTGCCGGCGCCACCTTCCCCGAGGCCGGCACCACGACCCCGGTGGACGAAACCAAAGTACTGCCGATTCCGGATCATCCGAAACCGGCGGCCAAGAAAGCGATGAAAAAGGCCCAATAACTGAGCTAGTAAAAAGCACGAAAGGCCGGTGGGAGTTTACCCTCACCGGCCTTTCTATTCTTTGATCTTCGGTAACCTTGTCCGGGGCGTGTTAGCCTTGTCTAATGTGGAACGCAGGCGAATATCGTTCGCCGGGGGTCAATCTACGCGCATGAATTTCACAGGGAAACACAACGTACTTCGCACAAGTTTGTTAATTCTCGCTGTCTGTCTTGCCGTGACTCTTATGAGCACCGCCGTCATGGCCTCGGGGCCGTGGCAGGTGTTAGGTCCGGACGGCGGCGACGCGCGCAGCCTGGCGTACGACGCGCACAATCCCGACCATATTCTGCTCGGTACCAGCACCGGCCAGATGTTCAGTTCCAGTGATGGCGGAAGCACCTGGTCGCGCCTGGCTCGACTGGGTGGCGACGAGTATGTGCTCGATCACATCTCGATCGACCCGCAGAATTCCAACCATATTTATGTGTCGGCGTGGAGCTCATCGGGCCAGCAGCTCGGCGAAATCTTCCGCACCCGCGACGGTGGCGCCACCTGGCAGACGCTGCCCGCGATGCACGGCAAATCCATCCGCGCCATGCACATGTTCAAGGGTGATTCCAAAGTTCTGGTCGCAGGCGCGCTCGACGGCGTCTATCGCACCAAAGATGGCGGCGATAGCTGGGAGCGTCTGTCCCCCGCGAACTCCGCCGAGATCAAGAATATTGAATCGATCGCGGTCGATCCCAAAGATCCCAACACCGTTTATGCCGGAACCTGGCACCTGGCTTGGAAAACTTCCGACGGCGGCGCCAACTGGCAGCATATCAATAAAGGTATGATCGACGACTCCGACGTGTTCTCAGTGATCGTTGACCACGACAATCCTTCGATCGTGTTTGCCAGCGCCTGCTCCGGAATTTATAAGAGCGAGACCGCGGGCAACCTGTTCTCGAAGATTCAAGGCATCCCGTTTTCGGCCCGCCGCACCCGCGTGCTCAAGCAGGATCCGACCAACGAAAATATCGTTTACGCCGGAACCACCGAAGGCCTGTGGAAGACCGTCGATCTGGGTAAAGTCTGGAAGCGCGTGAGCAGTCCCGATGTCGTGGTCAACGACGTAATGATCGATCCGCGGGATTCCAACAAGGTGCTGCTCGCCACAGACCGCAGCGGCGTGATGGCTTCGACCAATGGCGCCTCCACCTGGAGCACTTCTAACAAAGGCTATGCCCATCGCTATGTTTCGGCGATCCTGGCTGACAACAAAGATGCCAGCACGCTCTACGTTGGCGTAGTCAACGACCGCGAGTACGGTGGCGTGTTCTACTCCCACGACGCCGGACAGCACTGGCAGCAGAAAGCGGCCGGCCTCGGTGGAAAAGATGTGTTCGCGCTTAAACAGGCTTCCAGCGGAATGCTCTTAGCCGGCACCAATCACGGTATGTATTCGCTCGAACGCAATGGCGGCGAATGGCATCCCATGAACGTCGTGGTCATCGAACAAAAAGTGACAACTCCGCGAAAAGGTACGCGCAAAGCGGTCACCACCAGCAGCCTCCAGAAATCGCAACTCGAATCGCGAGTCAACGATCTGGAACTCGGTTCCAAACGCTGGCTGGCGGCAACTACCACCGGCATCTATGAAAGTGCCGATCAAGGTAAGACCTGGAAGGGTGGACAGATTCTCGGTCAGACGGATTTCGTTTCCGTGCGAGAAGAAGGCTCCACGGTGGTCGCGGCTACGCACTCAAGCGTGGTGGTCTCGACGAACGGCGGCTCGACCTGGAAAATGGCCGGCCTGCCGAACTATGTGGTCAGCATCCGCAGCCTGGCGATCGCTTCCGATAGCCAGATCGTGATCGCTTCCCGCGAGGGCGCGTTCCGCAGTGGAGACACTGGCGCGACCTGGGAGCATGTCGTCAACGGTCTGCCTGGCAAGGACATCACTTCCGTCAGCTTCGATCCCAGCCACAAGCGTCTGCTGGCTACCAGCGACGCGACTGGCGTGATCTTCGAAAGCCGCGACGGCGGACGTTCCTGGCAACGCGGTCCCGACAGCGGATTCCCGCTGCGCCGGGTCAGCGTAATTGGCGGACGGTTCGTAGGCGCGACCCCGTTTGACGGCGTCATCCTGCAACCGGAAAATGAATCCATCAGCGCCGCTGCTGAAGCCGGCAGCACCGAGTAAAACTACCGTGAGCTTTCAGTGCTTGAAGGCGCCCCGTCCAAGCTAAGCTTGGGCGGGTTTTTTCGTGTCCGCGGCCGTAGCGCCCTCAAAATGTCGCGGCTTCACCGCTTGCTGAAAAACTCGCGATTCGTATCAGGGTATCGCTTCAGCGATACCGCAAATCGTTCAAAATCAGACGCCCCTTTAGGGGCTGGACATCGGAATTCGGGTTTTTCAGCAATATTCAGCCGCTGGGGGCATGCGTCTTCCAAACTAGCCGCTCGCGAGATTACGGGCTTACTTTGACCGGTGCGGCGACGCTTCCCATGCGATTGCCCAAAGAGTCCCGCACCACAAAACGCACGTTGTACTCTCCGGGTGGAAGCTGAAGCTCATTGCGATAGGTAAGCCCGTTGTCCTGGATCTGTCCAGGCCGTCGGCTTTTAAGATGATCCGCTCACCGGGTTCCAGCGGCTGTCTCCTTGCGTTCCCGTCGCCGGTGGGAAACAATCCTGTTGGACACCGTTATGCGACCTGCCTGTACACTCGCAATTGCACTTTGCCTGAGTTTCCCGCCTGCTGGAACGGCTTGGCAGCAGGACCCCGCAGGAGGCGTTGCGCCACCCGCCGGGCAGGCCCCGGCCGCGTCCGTTTCCAAGCCCAACGCCCCTCCAGGCGCCACGCCGGCGACGGGGAAGAAAGCGCCAACCAGAGTCGCCACGAAACACTCGAAGCGTACGGAGCCTGCACCTGCTCCCGACGGCGCTCCGCGCAAGATCGTCGTTCGCGAGGGCGGAGCGAACGAGCCCGCCGCGCAGATTGTTCCCGGCATGACTCCCGAGGAAGCCACCCGTCAGCGCCAGAACGCGGAACAGTTGCTAGGCTCTACCGGCGAGCAACTGAAACAGCTGGCGGACCGCACCCTGAATCCGCCACAGCTGGAAACCGTGGGACAGATCCGTAACTACATGGATGGTGCGCGTTCGGCACTAAAAGAAGGCGATGTGAGGAGAGCAAGCACGCTGGCCGAGAAGGCACACTTACTGGCCGAGGATCTGGCGAAGTAAGAACGGTCTCAGGCGTTCTGTGAAGATGTCAGGAAGATCCCATGGCATCGTGCTCGGAGGCTCTTCCTAAGACCTAAGACCTAAGACCTAAGACCTGACACCTGACACCCGGGCACCTGGCACCTGGCACCTGACCCCTACTCACTCGTGAAGTAATCGACGCTCACCGGGTTCTCAAACAGGGAGTAATCGCGCGTCACCACCGTGATGCCGCTGTCAGTAACGAAGTAGCGCTCCCGATCGGCTTCGACATCGTAGCCAACGGTTGTCCCCTCGGGAATATGCACGTCACGGTCGATGATGGCTTTGCGGATGCGGCAACTGCGTCCGACATTCACGTGCGAAAACAGAATGCTGTTCTCGATTTCGGAGTAGGAATTGACGCGCACATCCGGAGACAGCACAGAATTCTCCACGGAGCCGCCCGAAATAATGCAGCCTGACGAAACCAGCGAATCCACGGCGTGGCCGGTGCGCCCAGTTTCGGCAAAAACGAACTTTGCTGGCGGATACTGCCGCTGGTGAGTGCGGATCGGCCATTGCTCATCGTAAAGATTGAACACCGGAGAAACCGAAACCAGGTCCATATTGGCTTCGTAATAGGCTTCAAGCGTTCCCACATCGCGCCAGTAAAGCGCTTCCTTCTTATTCTCATCGACAAAATTGAAAGCGAAGACGCGGTAGTCATTCAGCATTTTCGGCAAAACATTCTTGCCGAAATCGTGACTGGAGTCCGGATCCTCGGCGTCCCTAAGCAGCACCGGAATGAGCACATCGGTATTGAAAATATAGATGCCCATGGATGCTGAAATCTTGCTTGGATCGTAAGGCGAGCGCAGATCGGTCTGCGCGGGTTTTTCCAGGAAGTTGGTGATGCGATGGTCGTGGTCGATGTCCACCACGCCAAAATGGCGGCATTCGGCCGGGTCGGTCGTCAAGGTAGCAACGGTGACGTCGGCGGCAGCATCCACATGCTGCTTGAGCATGCGCTCGTAATTCATTTTGTAGATGTGGTCGCCGGAAAGAATGATCACGTATTTCGGCTGCTCGGAGCCGATGGAATAGATGTTCTGATAAACCGCGTCGGCCGTCCCCATATACCAGTTCTCGCTGACCCGCTTCATGGGCGGCAGGATTTCGATAAACTCCCGGATCTCGCGGCCGAAAATGTTCCAGCCTTCGCGGATCTGGCGATTCAGCGAAAGCGCCTTGTATTGCGTAAGGATGAAAACCCGCCGCAGCCCGGAGTTGACGCAATTGGAAAGCGTGATGTCGATGATGCGATAAATGCCGCCGAAGGTCACGGCCGGTTTGGCCCGATCGCGGGTGAGCGGATAGAGGCGTTCGCCGGCGCCTCCGGCAAGCAGGATTCCGAGAGTATCTTTCATGAGCACATCGTATGGATGCAGCCAGCAGCGTGGAGGCTGCCAGGCTCAACGCGAAATACTAGCACAACGTCAGTACCAGTAGCCGGTACCCGGTGGTAGCGTTTTAGAATGTAGATGTCTTTCGCCTAAGCTGGCTTTTGACTGGGTACCGGGTACTGGGTACTGGTTTAGCAGTGTACGATCTTGTCGCTCTTGATGCCGCGGGTGGCGTTCCGCGAATCCACCACCAGTTTGGACTCGGCGACGATCTTCTTGTAGTCGTAATCGGTGTGATCAGTGACGATGAGCACACAATCGTACTGCCCGAGATTGTCGAGCGAGGAGCACTTCATTTGCAGATCGTACTTGCGGCCGCGGCCGACAAAAGGGAAGTAGGGATCGTTATAGCTGACCACTGCTCCCTCCTTTTGCAGCAGCTCGATGATGGTGAGCGCGGGCGACTCGCGCAAGTCGTCAATATCTCTCTTGTAGGCAACACCCAGAACCAGAACTTTGGATCCGTTGATCGCCTTTTTCTGCCGGTTGAGCGCGGAGATTGTGGAGGCAATCACGTTGTACGGCATGGCCACGTTAATTTCGCCGGCCAGTTCGATGAAGCGGGTGCGGAAGTCGAATTCCTTCGCCTTCCACGACAGATAGAACGGATCGACCGGAATGCAATGTCCGCCGAGACCCGGCCCCGGATAAAACGCATGGAAGCCGAAAGGCTTGGTGGCGGCCGCGTCGATGATCTCCCAGATGTTGAGATCCATCCGCAAGCACAGCATCTTAAGCTCGTTGACCAGCGCGATATTGACGCAGCGATAAATGTTCTCGAGCAGTTTGGTCATCTCCGCCGCTGCGGGCGAGGAGACGGGAACGGTGCGTCGGAAAATGGCGCCATAGAGCGCGGCCGCAATTTCACTGGCCTGCGGATCAAGTCCGCCAATCACTTTCGGAATGTCGTGTCGGGCCACCTGCGTGTTGCCGGGATCTTCGCGCTCGGGCGAGAACGCGACCCAGATATTGTTGTCGTCAGCCGCGCCCTTGCGGGAGGCCTTCAGACCCGCCCGGTTTTCCTTTTCGAGAATCGGAATCAGAACCTCTTCGGTCGTACCCGGGTAGGTTGTGCTCTCCAGGATGACGATCTGACCGGCGCGCAGATAAGGCGCCACGGCGTGCGCGGTATTGGTGATGTAGCTGAGGTCGGGCTCGTGATATTCGTTCAGCGGCGTCGGAACGCAGATGATGATCGCGTCCATGGCCGTGATCTTCGAATAGTCGGCCGTGGCTTTGAAGCCGTGCGCCTTGGCCGCCGCGATCTCCTCGGGTGTGATGCGGAAAATGTAGGTGCCTCCACTGGCCAGGGTATCGATCTTTCGCTGATCGATATCGAAACCGGTGACGGCAAATTTCTGCTCGCTATAGAGCAATGCCAGCGGCAATCCGACATAACCAAGGCCGATGATTCCGACCTGGGCCTGGCGCGCATCAATGCGCCCTTTCAAGTCGGTAACGAGCGAAGAAGCGGTAGCATGAGTCATCATAAGGGCAGCAATAATTCTAGCATCGCAGATCGCACTGAAGCCGCGGACGCCGCGGTTATCCTATGATTTTCGCCCACTTTTCGTGCAATTCTGACGGCGCGGTTGCGATCTTGATTACTCCGGTAATCCCGACCGGCGTGCTGGCCGGGCTTTACAGTTGCTGAAAAACTCGCGATTCGTATCAGGGAATGGCTCTGCTTCGCATCAGGGCATCGCTTTCGCGAATCAGGGTATAGCTTCGTATCAGGGTATCGCTTTAGCGATACCGCAAATCGTTCAAAATCAGAAGCCCCTTTAGGGGCTGGACATCGGAATGCGAGTTTTTCAGCAGACTGTTTAGCCCCTCCAAGCTCTAGTAACATGCGAACTGACATGCGCCGCCGGTTCCCGATCGTCATATTCCTGGTTGTCGTCCTCGTTGCCCTCTTCGCGCACCAAGCCGCGCACCTCCTCGTAGTGGACGATCCGCAAGAATCCGATGCCATCGTGGTGCTGGCCGGCGAAACCAGCCTCCGTCCCACCCACGCCGTTGAACTGCTCCGCCAGGGAATGGCGCCGCACGTGTTCATGAACGCCGAGACGCGAGTTCTGGTCTACGATCAAGCCCTGACCGATATCGCGCAGAAATACATCAACACCCTGCCGGAAGCCAACCGCATTTCCGTGTGTCCGATCATCGGCTTCTCCACCGCAGCCGAAGCCGTCGACGTAGGCCGTTGCCTCCAGTCATGGGACGCTCGCCCGGACGCACATCAAGACGTGCACAGGATTCTGCTCGTGACCTCCGATTTTCACACCCGCCGCGCCCTGCTCATCTTCCGCAATCGCCTGCCGCAGGATCAGTTCAGCGTGGCCGCCGCCCACGCTCCAGGCAGCTTCGGCGACGCCTGGTGGACGAATCGCGAATGGGCCAAATCCACGTTAGATGAGTGGTTGAAGATCATCTGGTTTGAAGGGGTGGACAGGTGGCGCAGGTAGTGACGAGTTCTCAGTTCCCAGTTCTCAGATAACGCCAGAACCCCGAGACGACGCTGCCGGTTTTAGGGTACTGAAAACTGAGAACTGACAACTTTTTTCTTTGTACAATAGCTAGAAAGCTATTCATTCCCCCGGAGGCTCCATGCCGCAAGTAACAATTACTGTCCGCCAGAACGGTCCCCTGCGTATTGACGATCCCAACGGCGTTATCGAACTGGTGGACGCCGAGGGCAACAAGTATGACCTGACCGGCAAAACAGCGTTCTCCCTCTGCCGCTGTGGAGCTTCCGCCAACCGCCCCTTCTGCGACGGTAGTCACAAAGTCGCCTTCCAGGCCCCCGATCCAGGAATCAAAATCAGCTAGCCGAGATGCAGGTCTAAAGTGTCAGGAGTCAGGTCCTAGGTCTTAGATTTTGGTTTTCCTAAGACCTAAGACCTAAGACCTAAGACCTAACACCAGGCACCAGGGGTGCTAGCACTTCCGTGCGTATCGTCTTTCCCGTAGCTGCTAGACTCTGCTCAGAGTCCCCAAATGCCACGCCTCCGCTATTTCGGAGCCCTGCTGGGCATCGCCGCCCTGCTCTGTGTGCCTGCGGGAGCACAGAATGCTCCTCGCGTCCAGCACGTGCTGGTGCGTGGAACCGGCGCCGCGATGGAAGTGGAGATTCAAACTTCTGGAGCGCCCGTCGCGCCCGATACCCAGGCCATCACCGGCCCCGATCGCATCGTCGTAGATTTCCCCGGAGCGCTCCCCGCCGCCGACTTGCGCGCGCTGCAAGTCAATCGTGGTGCGCTGAAGCGCGTTCGCGCCGGATTGTTCTTCAGCAACCCTCCGATTACGCGCATCGTGCTCGATTTGCTGGAGCCGCAGTCCTATTCGATTTCGACGATTCCGAATGCTGTCGTTGTAAAACTGGGTCAAAGCAAGCTCGGTCAGGCAAATCCGGACCAAGTCAATCCCGACCGGGCGAATGAAAGTCCGGTCGCCGGCGGCGGAGCCCACACCCCGCCTGCACTCGCCGCCCGATTGCAGAATGCGTCGCTCCCCGCGGACACAAAAGTCGCCATCGCCAAAGTCTCCGCCGCGGTTTCTCAGAGCATGGCCGCGCCGCTTCCCGCCATCGTCAAGGAAGCGCCGCAGCAGGTGCCGCTGACTGTGACCTATGCCAACGGAATGCTGAGCCTTCGCGTCCAGAAGGCCACGCTGGCGCAAGTTTTGTTTGAAGTGCAGCGTCAGACCCACGCTGAGATTGCCATTCCGGCAGGCGCCGAGCAGGAGGAAGTGGTTGCCGATCTCGGTCCCGCCCCCGCGCGCGATGTGCTGGCCTCGTTGCTGAACGGTTCCGCTTACAACTTTATTTTCGTGGGCAATGAACTGGCCCTAGAGCGCGTCATCCTGACCCGCCGCGACTAAGCATCCACCAGGAACCGACTACTTTCCCGAAATCAACCGCACTGCCACCGGAGACGCGCCATTGCCGAGAATCGGCTGCCCAGTCGCGACGGCTCGGCAACCGGCCAGGTTGATGATGGTGGTGTTCACGTTGCCGGTCGCAGGGTCCGCCGGAGTGCTGTCCGGATTCAGAAACAGCTGCACGAAGCCAATGATTTGGAGGTTGGTCCCCGCCGGATTGAACGTGGCATTGTCGAATACCGGCACGGTGACCAGCGAATCGCTGACCATGATGTCGGTGCCAGCGGTAGTAGCGCCGGAGAGTACGACCGGATTACTGTTGCCCGCGATGAACTGGAATGGCGTACTCGCTGGCACCGTATTAGGAGCGACGCTATCGCCCCCGCCGAACGTCGCATCGTGAGTCAGACAATTCACCGCATTCGCCGTATCCGAATTCCGCGTGGTATAGGGGTTCACGTCGATATTGACCTGGCTGTTACACGAGATCGGCGTCTGGATGCAACCGGCAATGCTCGCCTGATACGGGGTGAGTGTCCCTATCAGGCTGCAAGTGGGCCACGCCTGGGTCGGAGGAGGCGGAAACGACGCCGCACCGGGGTGCCCGGGAAAATAGGTCCACGCCGTTAGCGTGGGCGGCAGCCCCGTGCTGCAATCGCCGCCGGTGCCGCTGCAGGCAGGTGTCATGGGCGTGGCGCTGATCGAGGACCACCCCAGAAGATTCGCATCGAGGATGGCGCCGGTAGTCGGGTCGAAAATTGTGCCTGTGCCGCTGGGATCCATGTTCGGCAACAGCCACGGTTTTACGCAAAGCGGCGCTACCGCCGGCGAGCTGCTGGTCAATGTTGCTGAAGGGTTGGAAGGGTTGTAGGCCTCGGCCGTCGCCGACGCGGCCACCGTGACCTGATTGTTTCCCCAGATACGGGCAAAGAATGTGGGCAGATCGGTTCTTTGCACCTTTACGGTCACACATGGATCGGTGACCGACGGGCAAAGGTTGGTTGGGGACCCGACAAAACTGACAGCCACCTCGCCGTTAGCCGCGACCAGGTATCTTCCTCCCACTAGGCTGCTTTGCGCGACTTGAATGGCGACCGTTTGGGCGAGGCCGCCGGAGGACTCCACGGCGAGGAGCAACGCGTCACTTGAAGCCGAAGTAGCCCCCGAATTGGCAATAACGCGAGCCGCCGCCAGGGCCGCGCTGTCGGCGGCAAGTTGCGCCTCGCTGCGCGCGGTGTAGATGGTCACCGCGTCGATCGAAAGCGCAGCCATCGCTCCCACCACAAACAGCATGAACACCGCGACCAGAGTGATAATGGTCCCTTTCTCGTTCTTGCGACCCGGGATGTTTTTCTTCCCGCGCATACACCTCACGTCTGGTTGTGCACCGTAGCGCTCTCCGTCAACTGTGTCGTAGCCGCATAGGCTGCGCCCGGAATTAACAATTGAATCACACGGTTAAACGTCCAATGATATGGATACGTTATGGTCACGACAGTGCCAACGGCCTTGGGTGGACCGGACGGACACGGTCCCCCGGACCCACATACCCATCCACGGTTGATGGTAATAACAAGATTGCCGCCGCTCGGGCCGGTGAAACACCCTGAGATTGTGTATGTCCAAGTCAGGGCCCCAGGTCCGGGGGATACAACGCCAGGTGGGCTGGCACAAGTACCACTGGGCACGACTCCGCTGCCCACCAGCGAGTCAAAAATCGCGGTTACCACTGGCAGCAGCGAGGCCGGACTCGAATTGCCTGTCTGGATGTCGTTCATCGGCTGAGCGCCGGCAATGATGGCGCCTTCCTGTGCCGCCTGCTCGATCTTCTGCTTTTGATTAAACGCTCCGCTGAAATCGTAGATGCCGACGACGAATACCACCAGCAGCGGCAGCACGATGGCAAATTCTAGTATCGCTGAGCCTTGGGCTCCGTTCAGCCGACCGACCGCGCAGAATGCCCCTCTCGTGGTGCCTTTCGAACAGTGGAGTCTATCGCGACGCACAATTCGGGAGCGCGCCATCTAGTTCTCCATCCGGCTTTGCGCTTGCGCCGACAAAATCACCTGCGACAAGTTGAGCGAAGTGCCAGGCAGGTAGAACTGGAAAGGATATTGAAAGCTCACCACCGCCCCACATTGTACGGGCTGACCAGCGGTGGGATTCAGTTGCACATTTTGGCAGACGTAGATGTTGCTGGTCGTGGCCGTACAGGCGACGCCGGGCGGCAACACACACGGAACGAGATTGGGATTAGTCCCGGTCTGGATCTGGCCCGGATCGAGATTGGACGCCTGCATCACTGCGGTAATTGCGTTGTCCACGGCGGTGGCGGTCGCATAGCTATTTCCACACGTGGCGCATGATGCCCGTGCCGCTGTAATCGCCCCCTGCTGCGCCGCCTGCTGAATGGTGGAGTAGATGTTGAAGGCCCGTCCGAACCAGACGATGCCCAACAGAAGCATGAACACCACCGGCAGCACCATGGCAGCCTCGGCGATCTCCGCCCCGTCAGTGCTCCGGAGTTTGCGCGTGATTTGGTTGACCGTCACCAAGAAGCAGGACCTTCACTTCCCTCAGAATGACAAACGATAATTGAAATTACAGATTACAAACTACAAATCGCAAATCCCAATTACACTCACACTTTCCCCATCATTCTGCCTATCCCGTACAGCACCACCGTAAACGCCATGGCCACGCCGAACGGAATTTTTGTGGACTGCGGATCGTCGAGCGACACCTCCGACCCCGGCATCCGCAAGCTGAACAACGCCGCCAGCAGGTGAGCGATGTTCACCAGCGTTCGTTTCAGCCGCCCTTTCCATATAACCATCCCCAGCGCCATGACTCCCGCCACCAGAATCGTGCCCATGAGCACGGAGAGCAGTTGCCGCGGACCAAGACACGCTCCCAAAGCGCCCGCCAGCTTCCAGTCTCCGGCGCCAAGGCTGCGCATCAGCACGAACGGCAGCAGCAGTCCCAGACCCAGCAAGGCTCCGAGCAACGCGGCCTTCAGCCCCGGCCAGCGATAAAGGGCCGCGTTGACCACGACCCCAGCCGCGAACCCCGCCACAGTAAGCCAGTTAGGAATCCGCCGGTAGCGCCAGTCGAGAACGCCCGCGCCCATCGCCACCAGCACCGCGGGAATCCATGGCGCGAGGATCCATGATCCAGATTGAAGCCACGGCCCCGATTGAAGCATGATCGCCGCTGGCAGATCGGCCCTCCGCGCGTTTCGCTCCCTGTACTCTAGGGCTTTCGGAGGCTGCACTCAAGAGGGAACTGAGATGCCGCGCAAAGCAAAAGGCCCGGAAGCCCGGGCCTTGCCTTCCATTATAAGAAAACTTGCTAGCGCGTGACCGCCGGAGCCGCGTTCCGCTCCGCAACCACCTTCTTGGCGTTGTCTGCCAGCGCGCGCGCTTGCGGCATCAGGTCGAGGGCCTTGATCACATCCGGATCGGTCTCCGCCCTTACCTTCAACCCTTCCTCCTGCCCGAAGGCATCGACGAAGAGCTCGCTCTTGATGCTGGAGCGCAGCCAATCGTTGTTCTCGATCATCTCGCCTTCGGTATAAGCAATCTTTTCCTGGTCCAGGAATTTGCGGAAATCCTGCAACAGCGCATCATCCACTTCAAAATTCTGCGTGATCTTGTGCGTGATCGCGTAGTGCTTGGCAAAATTAAACAAAGCGTAGTGCTGCAGCAACTCGTCCTGGAACTTGCTCGACTTGTAGGGCGGCAATTTTACATCGGGCGTGATCCCGCCGCCGCCATACACCGTGCGTCCGCCATCAGTGAGCTTGACCTCGTGATTGGCGTTATTCTCCTCGCCCTCGCGGTTGTAGTAGTAATCGTAAAGGGACAGATTCGAATAATCGCGCTGAATCAGGCGTCCGCTGGGTGTGTAGTACCGTGCGGTAGTCAGCGCCAGACCGGTATTTTCAGCCAGCGGATAGACCGTTTGCACCAGCCCTTTGCCGAAAGTTACTTCTCCAACGATCAGGCCGCGATCATGATCTTGAATGGCTCCAGCCACAATCTCGGCAGCGGATGCCGTTCCGCGATTGACCAGCACTACCAGCGGGTAGTCTTTTCCGCCGTTGCCATGGGGCGCTACGTAGCGCTTTTCCGGAGACGACCGGCCGTGGTGTGAAACGAT
The DNA here is from genome assembly GCA_963755765.1 of uncultured Acidobacteriaceae bacterium. Classification (GTDB taxonomy): domain Bacteria; phylum Acidobacteriota; class Terriglobia; order Terriglobales; family Acidobacteriaceae; genus Acidiflorens. Next base: position 65,621 of record CAVWKZ010000010.1, on the reverse strand, counting down.
CAGCTGTCCCTTCTTCAGGAATTTATCCGCTACGCCCACTCCTTCACTGAGCAGGCCGCCCGGATTCTGCCGCAAATCCAGAATTAAGCCTTTCAGGTCGCCCATCTGATCGAGCGCTTCGGCCACTTCATGCTCCGTCGTCTCCTGGAACCCGGAAACGTGCATGTAGCCTATGCCCGGCCTGATCATGAAGTGCAGGTCCACGCTGTAACGCGGAATCTCGTCGCGGACAACCGCGAATTCCAGCGGATGATCCGAACCTTCGCGCAACATGGTGATACGGACGGTGGTCCCTTTCGGTCCCTTGAGCAGATCGGCCACATCGGAGGTGCTCATGTTGTCGGTGGGCTTGCCGTCAATGGCAGCGATAATGTCGCCCGGCCGGATTCCGGCGCGATACGCCGGAGTCCCCACAAAGGGAGCGATGACGATGACCTTGTTATTGCGCGGTCCAACCGTCATTCCGACGCCGTAATACTTGCCCCGCTGTTCTTCTCGCAACGCAGAGTATGACTTCGGATCGAAAAAATTGGAGTGCGGGTCGAGCTGGTGCAACATGCTGGGAATTGCGCCGTTATAAATTGCCTTGTCGGGATTCACCGGGTCGGCATAGTTTTCCTCGATCGTTTCATACACCTGGGTGAATTGCTTCAAGCTGTCGCGGACATCGGAGTCGCTGCTGGGCGTGGTTGCCGGGCTGACTCTTTGCGCAAACAGCATTCCGAGCAGGCCGAACAGAGCAAGAACGAAAACAATCAGGAAGAGAGAACGGCGAGAACTACTGGCCATGTGTCGAAAACCTCAGTTCGAAATACGCGGGCAGGGACGTGGAGGCAGCCACCCCTCATGAGCGCAGTATAACACGCGAAAGCGCCTCTTTACTTGGATGCCGAAACCCGCCGGAGGTTACCGCGGAGCGACATCTTTTGGGGGTTTTTCGGGCGTTGAGCTTCACCAAGACTGACGGCCGATCAGACGGCCAGCAATCGTGAGAACGGCTACGGGACAACTCGCTGGCTTTCAAATGAATCCGTTTGAAATTGATGCATTAGGCGGCCCTTGCAAATATGCCTTGACACGTATATGCGAAATTAGGTATATAAAGAAAATGGAATCCGCATTCGAAATCATTGCCGAGCCGAACCGCCGCGCGATATTAAGCTTCCTGGTCTCGTCTCAACAGTCGGTAGGAGAAATCGAGCGTCAGCTTCGGATGCCCCAGCCGACTGTCTCCAAGCATCTGCGGGTGCTGCGAGAGGCCGGCTTCGTCGAATCCACGGTGGACGCACAGCGCCGTCTCTACCGGCTGAAACCTGAACCATTTCAGGAGTTGGATGCCTGGCTGGCTCAGTTCCGCCGCTTCTGGTCCGCCCATGTGGATGCTCTTGCGCGCTACCTCGACCGCATGGAGCATCCTCAATCAACACCCCTGAAAAAGAAGACAAGCACGAAGACGACGCGGCCCAAACCGCGAAAGTGATGAAGGAGAAACGAAATGAAAATTAAGCTGATCAGCGTGTACGTCGACGACCAGGACAGGGCCCTGCGTTTCTATACGGAGGTACTGGGCTTTGCCAAGAAGACAGATTTCAGTAACGGACCATATCGCTGGCTGACCGTGGCTTCGCCCGAAGAGCCCGACGGCACTGAGTTGCAGCTGGCGCTGAACAACAACCCCGCGGCCAAAGCGTATCAGCAGGCGATGTTTCAACAGGGCCAGCCTGGGGCCATGTTCTTCACCGACGACGTCAAGGGCGACTATGAGCGGATCAAGGCCCGCGGCGCCGAGTTCACGATGCCGCCCACCGACGTAACCGGCTCGACCATCGCGATGCTGAAGGACACCTGCGGCAACCTCATTCAGCTCACCCAGCTGGCACGCTGGTCACACTAAGGATAAGGAGAAGAATATGCTCGATCGCTCGCAGTACACGCCGGGTCCGGCCAGCGGGGCGCAGATACGAAAGGACCGGAGACAAAACGGTGAAGAAAAGTGGACGCTCGTTCTCGTCAGGGAACTGCCCCACTCACCCGAAAAAGTCTGGCGGGCGCTAACCGACCCGGCGCAACTGCGCGAGTGGGCGCCCTTCGACGCCGATGGCAGTCTGGGTACGGCTGGAGCCACGGTGAAGCTCACCACGGTGGGAGCGCCGGCGCCGCAAGTTACCGAGACAAAAGTGACGCGAGCTGACGCTCCCGAGGCGCTCGAGTACAAGTGGGGTGGTTTCGATATGCGGTGGCAACTCGAAGCCCATGGTGGCGGCACGCGCCTGACGCTCTGGACCAATATCGGACACCGCTTCATCGCAATGGGCGCTGCCGGGTGGCACATTTGCTTCGATGTTCTGGATCGCGTTCTGAGCGAAACTCCCATTGGACGCATCGTCGGCCCCGAGGCTATGAAGTTCGGCTGGCAGCGCCTGCACGCCGAGTACGCCGAGCAATTCGGTGTTGAAACGCTAAACTGGCCGCCTAAAGCCAGGCCAGAGTAAACGACGACGCGTCACCGATTTAAGGAGGATAAATCCAATGAATCCATCACAACGTATTGATCAGATGATCGCAGACCTCACAGACTGGCGTGGCAAGACGCTGGCCAGCATCCGCAAAAGTGTCCTTAAGGCCGACCGGGAGATTATCGAGGAATGGAAGTGGATGGGAAGCCCGGTGTGGTCTCGCGACGGGATGATCGCGGTCGGCAATGCCCACAAAGACAAGGTGAAGCTTACCTTTTCCAATGGGGCCAGCCTCCCCGATCCCGACAAGCTCTTCAACGCCGCCCTCGAAGGCAACAAGTGGCGAGCGATCGATCTTTTCGAGGGCGACAAGATTAACGAGCGTGCTCTAGAAAATCTCGTCCGCGCAGCCATTGCTTACAATCAGAGTAAATTGAAGAGGAAAGCGCCTGCGGGTAGTCGAGCGAAGGTACGCAAAAGCAAAAAAGTGATGAAACGACAGCTTTTTCCCACTAGTTTCACGGAGATAAAACAATCTGTCGCACGCAACCTCAAATAACGTGGTAGACAAAATGAGCGAAGAGAAGCACCAGCAGCAAGCCTCCAATGCCGCAAACCCAGAACAGAAAATGTTCCGTCAACTTTGGGGAGTTGATTTCCTTCTTGTCCATCTTCTTGCTTTCCGGAAGTTCGACCATAAGCGAAAGCATACTCCTTGCTCGTTGATTTGGGGGTGTTGCAAAAAAGACCTGGGATGTTCCAGAAAAGTAATTGGGATGTTTCAGAAGAAGCGCGTGATGCCTTCTTCGAGCACCACCACTTTGTCCTTCACGCCCGCCTTCACCGCCTCGCGCTCCAGCAACTGTAGAGGTTCTTCGATGGGCTCATGCGAAAGCCGAAACGTCCCATAATGCATCGGGACCATCCAGCGCGCATTCAAATCGAGAAAGGCGCGGGTTGCGTCGGCAGGACTGGTGTGCACGTTGCGGAATTGTGGCGGATTGTAGGCGCCGATCGGCAGCAGCGCGAGTTCCGGCGACAGGCGTCGGCCAATCTCGCGGAAGCCGGCGAAGTAGGCGGTATCTCCAGCGTGATACACGGAATGCTTGCCGCTGCGCAGCACATAGCCGCCGTAGCCGCGATGTGAGTCTTTCAGTATCCGCGCGCCCCAGTGCCGCGAAGGCACATGGGTGATGTCGAGCGCGCCGTGACGATAGGTGTTCCACCACTCCAGTTCGACAATCCGTTCGAAACCGAGATCTGACACGAGATCAAACAAATGATGCGGCACGACCAGCGTGGGCGCGGTTCCACTCTGGCGGCGCGTCTGGCGCGCGATGGTGCGCAGCGACTGCCGATGCAGATGATCGAAATGCGCGTGCGTAACCAGGACGACATCCATCGGCGGCAGATCGCGCAGGTTCAATCCCGGTTGACGCAGCCGCTTCAGAATGAACAGCCAGCGCGCGAAATTGGGATCGATGACGACGTTCTGTCCGCCAATTTGCAGAAAGAAACTGGAATGCCCAATGAAGGTGACGCCAAGTTGGCCGTTCGTAACCAGTTTCGCTTTGTGGGTTTGGCCAGTGCGTGGCGTAACCACGGAATGCCGCACGAGGCGAGTGAACTGGCCCGCGCGCTGGCGCAAGGCCGGACTTTTCAAGGTTGATTTTAATGAGGACTTTAACATCGGTTCGACCGCGCTAAGAAAGTTCGCCGAAAATTCAGCTTTCGTATCTCCAGGTCTGGTATCAGGAGGCCTCGTATCAGGGTATCGCTTTAGCGATACCGCATACTCCTCGAAATCAGACGCCCCTTTAGGGGCCGGGCATCGAAACCCGATTTCTTCAGCGCTGTATTAACATTATCGGCCTAGTCAGCTCAACTCTCCATTGTATTTGGATGCTCCGGACGGGTACTTCGGCGCACCGGATCACACTGCCGGTCTAGAGTTTGCCAGACAAGTGCAGAATCTCCAGAACCTCGTGCGCTTTGCCTTCCGCGTCTCCCAGCGGCATGTTGGAGAGGCAGACAATAGTGAAGTGTTCAGAGGGAAAACGCGCCATGTAGGTCGATGCGTCGGTATCGCCGCCGGAATAATCCAGCATGGGCTTGCCGTAGAGTTCACGCCAAACCAGCCCAAACGCATCGTTGTCCTTGTCGTGTTGAAAATGCATTCTCTTATTCATCAACTCCGTAAACGCCGGCCCGGCGAGTTTTCCGCTGTACCAGTTCTCGTCCCACTTCGCCAGGTCGTCCAGCGTGGTAAACACTCCGCTGCCTCCGTAATGCGGAGACACCCGCACCAGCCGCACCCAGCCATCCCCAGGACGAATCTCGACTCCTGACTTTGCCAATTCCGCAATCACACGCGGATCCGACCGTGGAGCATATCCCGTAGCGCGATTCGGAACGATGAGCGTGGCGTCGTCATTGATATCGCTATCCTGCATATTCAGCGGACGAAACACTTTTTGCTGCATGAACGTGGAAAACGGCTGCCCGCTGATCTTCGCCACGACCTTGGTGAGCAGCATGTAGTTGATATTGCGATAAGCCCATTGCGTTCCCGGAGCAAACTCCAATGTGTCCGGCTTGAGCGCGGCGCGAATCGCGTCGTCCCGGGTGAAGTAATAGAAAGTCATCCAGGGATCACCGTTCGCCCGTGGCAGGTCGGTGTACTCATGCAGGCCGCTGGTCATGTACACCAGATGTTTAACGCGCAGCGCATCGCCGTACTTGGCCGTCTCAGGAATGTATTTCGAAACCGGATCTTCGAGCGAGAGCTTGCCATCCAAAATCAGCAACGCCACCGCGGCCCCCGTAAATTGCTTCGAGACCGATGCCAGGTGAAAGGCCGTCTGTGGAGTTATTGGAATCCGGTCATCCAGATTGGCCTGCCCGTAGCCTTTGGCAAAGACCATCACGCCATTTTTCATCAGCCCGAGAACGTATCCGGGAGAATCTGGCCTCGCATAAGACGCAAATACTTTGTCTATCTTCGCCGCCGTTGCTGGAGAAATCCAGGCTGGGCCAGCGTTCTGCTGCGCTATTGATGATGATGAAAGTGCAACCAGAGCCAGAAGCAAAGCGGCGAACTTCTTTCCCATTCCGTGCATAGGCGAACTATACAGAAGCATCCTCTTCTTTTCCTTGACCGTCCCTTTGCCGCTCATATCTAATCTTCATATCTAACCCAAAGTCTAGCCGGAGGAACTAACGCCAATGCGCGTAGCTTTTTTAGGTTTGGGAATTATGGGACGATCGATGGCCTCCAACCTGGTCAAAGCCGGACACGAAGTCGCGGTCTGGAATCGCAGCGGCGGTAAAGACAAAGGAGTGGAAGGCGCGCGCAGCGCCGCTTCTCCCGCAGATGCCGCGACAGGCGCGGAAGTGGTGTGGATGTGCGTCTCCGATACGAAAGCGGTCGAAGGCGTGCTCTTCGGCGCGGACGGAGTAGAGACAGCCCTAACGGAGGGCATGATCATCGCCGACTCCAGCACCATCTCTCCCTCCGCCACCCGCCGTTTTGCCGAGCGCGTCAAGGCGCGCGGCGTCGATTACGTGGATGCTCCCATGACCGGTTCGAAGATCGCCGCCGAAGCCGGAAGCTTGATCTTTATGGTGGGAGCCGACGCCGCGGCCCTGGCTCGATTGCAGCCACTTTTTCAAGCCATGGGGAAACAGGTCTTCCACATGGGCGAAACCAGCAAAGGACAAGCCACGAAGCTGGCCATGAACCTGCAAATTGCGCTGATCTACGAAGGCTTCGCCGAAGCCCTCACCCTGGCCGCGAAGCTCGGCGTCGACGTGGAAAAAATGTTGCCGCTGATCCAGGCTTCCATGGTGCGCTCGGGAGTGGTGGACTACAAAGCCCCGTTTATTCTGAAGCGCGACTTCTCACCGAATTTTCCCCTGCGGCTGATGCTAAAAGATATTCGCCTGGCGCTCGATGCCGCCAGAGAATCGCGCGTGCGCCTGCCCGGCCTCGAAGCCGTCGAAGAAGTCTATGACGTTGCCGCCGAAGAAGGCCAGGCAGACTTGGACTACGCCTCGACACTTACTTTGCTCGAGAAATGGGCGGGCGTGGAAGTGACAGCTGCGGCGAAGTAGGGACAAATACTCACACTGAGAAGTGCCCGAGTTACTGCGGCGAAAGCCGCGGAGCTAACGCTGTTGTGAACGTGTCATCCTTAAATCTATAAGTTGTCATCCTGAGCGAAGCATGTTCTTCACGAAGTGAAGAACACGCGGAGTCGAAGGATCCCTACGCCCTCATCCGGTTCGCCTTTGCTAGCTTTCTTCCAATTTGAGCCGTCTAACTCGGGCGAATCAAACATATACGGCGTTGTTGGCGAAGGGACTCCATTTGAACGCTGGTCAGATTCACGTCGTAACGCGCGTGACGAAGCCAGATACTACTCGCAGACACTGCGACCGGCGGGTTCGAAGTGATCCATTTGCGCTTCACGCTGGCTGCTGACGCGACCGCCAGCCGTCTTGCCGTATTGTTCCTCACCCTGACAGTAGTACTGCGCGGTGTGCGGATCGACCCACACCTGAATGCCGGGGTCGCCGCCCTGAAGGCGAACCACGGGCGCAGGAGCTTCGGCGAGTCCAAGGGAGACAAGCGCACGTTCGAAGAGGCCGAGCCCCGGCCGCCGCGGCGAACTCGCTGCAGGCCACAGCAGCGCCAGCGCGGCCACGACCACGGCCGCTCCCAGATAAACGTCGGCGCGATGAAAGCGCAACTTCACCCGCCAGTCCGCCACGCGCTGCCAGGAGTTGGTGACAGCGTCGCCGTCGGTCAGAATCAGCGGAGAATCGTCGCGTCCCGACGGCTGGGGTTCATGCGCGATCAGGTCCGAATCTTCTGCTGCCAAGTCTTCTGGTGTCAGCTCTTCCCCGGCCAAGTCTTCTCGCGCGAACTCAGCGGATCTTGCCGCGGTCCATTCGTTTCCCGCTTCCGATTCGTCAAAGCCTGATTTGTCGAACCCTCTATCGTGGATGGTCTCGCTCTTACCCATCGCGTTCGCTTCCCGCAACGTCTCCTTTGCAGCCGTCGAACCGAGCAAACCGTTGCTCGCAGAATCGCGCACCGAATCGGTGGGCGGCCGACGCTCCGGCCACAGCAGTCCTTGCTCTTGGCTCTTCAGCCACATCGAAGCCCAATTGCGCTGCATGCGCTCCCCCGGACGAAACTGGTCGAGGCTGCAAGTCTGACATGGCGATTCTTCCGACCGCTTCAGCGCTCCACAATGCGGGCACACGCTGCTGGCGTCCGGCTCAAGTTGGACCTCGAGTTCCTCCGGGACTTCTGCCGCTCGGCGGCCCTGTTTCCGCCGGTCGTTATGCTCCTGAATAGTGAAGGCGGCAGCCAGTAGTCCCTGAAACGATTGCTCATCCAACGTCGGATGAGCCCGCGTCGAGTCAGGTCGTCTCAGTTTAGGCCGGGTCGAAGACATGGTTTCGGAGGGGAGAACAACAGTCCACGCTAGCCCCATTGTAGTGCAAGTCCGGGTGCTGTGAAAACGAAAGAAAGCGGAGGCTTTTTGGGAAGCATTCCCGTTTGGCTTTGCCATTATGGTATCTCTTCATAACAAAGCCCTAAGAAATGGCGAAGAAAAGTAGAAGCTCCCGCCGTAACTCCATGGTTCTAAATGGCCTTGCCTCGCAGCGAACATTTGGCGAATCGCTTGCTTCTGTTTGTCGCGGGGTCGCGACCCCAAGACTGAACTGAAGGAGCCGACGAAAAGCCAAAGCCTATGATCAACCTCAATGAAATCAAAATCACTCCGCGTGACCAACAGGTCCTGCGTCTGCTCGTCCAGGGATGCAGCAACAAAGAAATCGCCAGTCACTTAAACATCAGCCCGCGAACCGTCAAGCAACACCTGCGCACGCTGTTTCTACGCGCGGGCATCAAAGAAGGCCGCAAGCGAGTCAAGCTCGCCACCGCCATGTTTATCAAAGAACAGTACATCAAGGAGCAGGTGCAACCATGCAACCCCGTGATCGGCTAACCGCCAAAGAAATTCAGGTCGCTACTCTGGTCTGGCAGGGTCTCACTAACAAAGACATTGCCCGGGTACTAATCACCAGCGAGCAGGTAGTGAAAAACTACCTGCGCACCGCCTTCGACAAGCTTGGCGTCTGGACCCGTCTCGAACTCGCACTCTACGTCGCCAGCCACGGCGGCGCGAACTGGCACCTGCCCCCCGGCAATGGCCTGTTGCCAGCGACCGCACCGTGGAGCACCGCCGCTGGCGAAAAAGCCCTCGGGAGGATTGCCACTAAGAATCCATGAATCTGGAGCGCGCTCTCTCTTCTCAGGGATTACCCCACAATCCCGCCCCACAACGGAAACAGATTGCACACTGCTCCCATGCCGGCGCGGCTTCGGCCCGCCGGCAATCCCGCGCGATAGACCGAATTAACCGATTTGTTTTCAATCAACTACCTCATCCGCTCGCTTCCAGAGCAGCCACCTGCCAGCGTCCCGCGGGCCGATCGCAATCCCGGTAATCAAATTGCTCGGTGACCGACGGGCCAGTTCGTTCTGGCTCACAGGTTCTGGGGCAGCTCTGCGCTTCCTCACAAGGCTCTGCGCCGGATTCGTTAAGCGCGATAGCATTTCAAACCGCGACTGGGGTGGGTATGACTTACAAGGACGTCTTCTGGATGGCCTGCGATTCAACCGAACAACTGCGGGCCGAGTACGGTCCCTTCCACACCCGCGATGAAGCCGAATTCGAAGCCCGCAAGCTCGGCTTCGGATACCTGCTGCGCTACGAGCACATCCTAGGCCCCAACGAAGAGATCGAAGAAGTCCGCTGCGTCTTCATCGAACTGCAGAATCCAAGCAATATCGATAGTGACGCGCCGCCAGCTCGAACCCGGCGAGGCGTGACCTTCCATACCCGCTGTGCCAGTTGTGGAGAGACCGAGACTCACGAGCTCTCCTGGCAAGCGGAAGTCTGGGCCGACATCCACGAATTCGAACACACCCGCCACAAAGTCAGACTGTTCGAGCATTCCCGCGGAGAAGGTCTGAAAGAGATAGCCGACTGGCGAGGCCACGCCGCCTGATTCGTGTAGAGCGGACACTCCTGTCCGCTGCCCTTGACCTTGCTTTTGATCCTGACGTTGATCTTGCCTTCGACCTTGCCGCGAAGTTTTCCACCGTACATACAGCGCCACGAGACCAAGGCTGCCCCACCCTTCGCGGTTTTCGAAGGGTGGGCCCCACGAACCCCGCCGGCCGTTGCACTTGCACCCTCGTCATCCAAGGACTAACGTTGAGGCCCTAAGCTCTTCTCAAGAGTAGTTTCCACGAAGGAGTGCAACTTATGCCAGTAGAACAAAACATCCAGTTAATGCGGCGCTGGTTCCAGGAAGTATGGAACGAGGGTAAGACCGAAACCATCCACGAGCTGCTAGCTCCCGACGCCATAGCCATCGGACAACTCGAAGATCGCAAAGAGCTTCGCGGAGCAGCCGAGTTCGTGTCCTTCGTGAATAACCTTCGCGAGACCTTCCCCGCCATAAACATCAAGGTAGAAGATGTCTTCGGAGCCGACGACAGAGTGGTATTGCGCTGGTCGGCCACAATGACAATGACAATGACGATGACGCACAGCGGAAATCAGTCAGCAATGCCAGCCCCCGCCAAAGCTGTAGAAGTAACCGGAATCACCATCGCCCGCATCCGCGACGGAAAGATTGTCGAAGGTTGGGACAGTTGGGATCAATTAGGAATGATGAAGCAGCTAGGCGCCTATGCAAGCCCCTAGCCGGCTCTCCAAAAGAGTGCATAGGGCCGTCCCCGTTGAGTGTAGAGCGGACACTCCTGTCCGCTGCCGTTGACGTTGGTCTTGATGTTGAAGTTGCCTTTGCCCTTGATGTCGCCCTTAGACAGGTGGCCCATTCAAGCCTTGTTTTGGCTTGAGTCGGAGACTGGCCCTCGCCTCCATATTCCGCCCATCAAGTGTAGAGCGGACACTCTTGTCCGCTGCCGTTGACCTTGGGGTTGGCGTTTGGCGACGTCTGCGACATCAGCCTCAACAACCGCAGAGAAAAAATCGGAGGGGTGCGCCACTTCTCGCGTTTGAGAACTGGCCCTCCTCCACAGTGCCGAGAGGACTCTTTTCATCACCACTGACCGATGTTGGCCGTCACCGCACAAATATCTCGATGCCGAGACGGTTGGGCCGCCATTTCTCAATCGCGAGAAGTTCAGCACCCGGCGCTAGAAGACATAAGCTGCACCTTGAGCCGCGTCGGGCTGTTGGGTTGCGCCGACCACAATCGTTCCACCACTCGCGGCGACAGACACGCCGAAACTGTCACCCTGCAGGCCATCCAAAGCGAATAGTTGCGCGTTAGAGCTCGACGTAGTTTCCCATCCGGTCTTGGGCCGGTCGAATATGTAGGCGACACCTTGATAATTGTGTGAGGGATCTGTAGTCGGATTCCCGGCGACAACCTTGTTGCTGGTGATCGCCACCGAGACACCGACCTGAGAGACCCAACCTGGGGACGCTGTCAGCTGTGCTGTCTCGGTCATGTCTGTCCATCCGCTGGGGGCCGCAACAAAGACGTAGGCCGCGCCGTTTTGGTAGGGCTCCGCATAGAGCGGCGCGCCGACTGCAATGGAACTGCCATTTATGGCTACGGCCGCCCCGAAGTAATCATCAGCGGAACTTATGGACTGAGTCAGCGTTGCGGTTTGTGTCATGTTCGTCCATCCGCCCGACGGCTTAACGAAAACATACGTGGCGCCAGTTTCAGTGTAGGAAAAGACGGGCGCACCCACAGCCACCGTGTCGCCAGACACTGCGAAGGAATACCCGAAATCGGCACCTTTTATGGGGTTCATCACCGACAGGGTAGCGCTGGGTTCAGAAGTCGAGGTCCAACCATGCTTCGGTCTGACGAAAACATAGACGGGACCCGACCCCCCGACTGCGATGGTGTTGCCTGAAATTGCCACTGAGGAACCGAAATCGCTGAGGCCCATGCTGAGTTCGGCGGTTTCCGTCATATCCACCCATCCACCTGCCGGCTTCACGAATATGTAGGCTCCATTGGGTTCTTCGTCACCTTGGCTCGAAGTTCCTACCACGATCGTGTTACCGCTGATCGCCACGGAAAGACCGAAACCGAAAAAACTAGAACCAATGGACGCCGTGAGCTTAGCGACTTGTGTCGTGTTACCCCAGCCACCCTCGGGCTTCACGAAGACGTATGCCGCACCTTCACTTGTATTCGACCCGACAGTAGCTCCAGGCGCTCCCACAACGATTGTGTTCCCGCTCACCGCGACGGACGAGCCAAAACCATCGCCGGATTCGCCGTCCGGGTTAACTCGGCCAATTGCTTGGGCGCGCAGAAAGCTGAGGTAGAGATCAACAGAATTGCCAAGCCTGACGCCAACATTCGCATAGGATGCGCTCCAAGCCTTTATCAGGCTCTAGTTACTAACTCTATCTCAAATCTAACAGAGACGAGAGGGGGCTGGCCCACTTTAGCAACATCTAGATCGAGGCACCACGGACCTATACGTTCACTCGCGCCCTTCGAAACCCTTTCGCTCTATTCTGCAGATCTCCGATGAAAATCATTGACGTAAGGTTCGCCGCGCAGGAGAATCGAAATGTGATTGGGGCAGTTTCGAAGTTCGTCCTTTAACCAGGACGGCCCTCGAAGCCGCCCCAAATCCATTTTCAGCGTTCTTTGACAAGCTAAGTGCTTATTCCGGAAGATTTTGCATATAACTCGTTTAAACGCAAAGATTTTGCGGGATTTCTTGCGTAACTCTTTGATTCCAAAGATCGGAGAAATAAATTTTTTCCGGCAGAGCCCCAGCGCACTTTTTCATCACAAACGCCCGGTTCACGCGTCACAGACAGCAATCCACCAATCGGCGACAATTGTGATCGATGTGGTGCCGGGCCGAGCTCTGCCTGTCCCGAGAAGGGACTTGAAGCCGCGTTGGCGCTATTTGTCGGTCGGCGCCTGACAATTAGAGAGGATAACTAGAGGGTAACGTAGTTTGAGAAACGAGGGGCCGTCAACCAGCCGCCGAAACTATGAATTGTAAGAGAAAATAGGGAAAAATAAAGCTAACTCCTTATTTTCGAACACTTTGACTGTAAGTCCTTTGCCCTCTAGGACTGGCGCAAAATGTTCCTCCTAACTCCATGATTCGATAGACCAAGGGGGGAGGGGGGTGGCAGTAACGAGGATTAATACCTTAACCGTAAACAACGTCACCGAGTCAGCTTCGCGGCCGCAGCTTCGTCGAGCATCCACAACAATTTTCCGTCAGTCGGTTCGACTCTCTGCGAGGGCAGCGGAGGCGTGATCTTGGTTTCCAGAACCTGATGCAGCATGTCCGCTTTGTCCGGACCGCTGGCCAGGAACATCACTTCGGCAGCGCGATTCAGCACCGGGAAAGTGAACGTGATGCGGTGAGTGTTGAACTTCGCCACCCAGTTGGCGACCACCAGGCGCGATTGCTCGTTGAGCGCCTCGGAATCGGGGAAGAGCGACGCAGTGTGGCCATCGGGACCCATGCCAAGAAGAATCAGATCAAAGCGCGGAAATTCTCCCGCCTTAATTTCAAAGAAGCGCCGGATCTGGGCTTCATAGTCCGCCGCCGCCGCCGCCGCATCGGGATTCTCCGCCGGCACGCGAAAAACATTCTCTGCCGGAATCGTAATCTTCGACAGCAACGATTCCTGCACCATCCGGTAATTGCTTTCGGGATCGGTAGGCGGAACGTGACGCTCGTCTCCGAAGAATAAGAAGACGCGGTTCCAGGCAAAATTGGAGTAATTCGAAGCGAGCAGCGAATAGAGAGCTTTAGGCGTAGAGCCGCCGGAGAGCGCGACCGTGAATCGTCCCTGAGCGCCGATGGCAGCGCGCCCCACGCTGACGAATTCTTCAGCAGCGGCGTGGTAAAGATCAACCGCGCTGGCAAGCACTTCGATGGATCGAGTAGAAGGCATTTGTAATTTGTGATTTGTAATTTGTAATTTTGCAATCTGGTAATTTGATTCTTCGCAGGCAACCGTCGCGAGAATAGAAGTCCAAAATTACCAATCACAAATTACCAATTACAAATCGCGCAGCTATTTTTCGACATTTCTCCAGCGCCGCCCATCGCGCTCCATCAGCTCGTCGGCTTCTTTCGGCCCCCAGGTTCCAGCAGCATAGTTGGGGAAATTACGCGGCGGCAAGGCCTTCCACACGTCGAGCACGGGATTGACCACGGTCCAGCCCGCCTCGACCATATCGGCGCGCTGAAACAGGGTAGCGTCGCCGATCATGCAGTCATGTAGCAGACGCTCGTAGCCGGTCGATGGCGTGACTCCGAAATAGTCGGCGTAGGCGAAATCCATATTCACTTCGCCGAGTTGCATGGTGGTCCCGGGAGTTTTGGCGGCGAAGCGCAGAGAGATGCCTTCTTCCGGCTGGATGTGCAGCACCAGTTGGTTGGGCATCATGTTTTCAATCTCGGTATCGCGGAACAGCATGAACGGCGCGCGCCGGAACTGAATGACGACATGAGTATGGCGCGAGGGCAGTCGCTTGCCAGTGCGCAGATAGAAGGGAATCCCCGCCCAGCGCCAGTTGTCGATCAGTAGCCGCATGGCGACATAGGTTTCGGTGCGCGAATCGGGAGGCACGCCATCTTCGGAGCGGTAGCCAGGCACGCGCTCGTTGTCCATGACGCCTTCGCCATATTGCCCGCGCACGGTCTTGCTGAGCACGTCCTCGTCGCTGTAGGGCTGGATGGCATGAAGGATTTTCGCCTGCTCGTCACGCACCGCATTGGCCTCGAATGAAATCGGAGGTTCCATCGCGGTCAGGGTGATGAGCTGCATGATGTGATTAGGCACCATGTCGCGCAGCGCGCCGGCGGCATCGTAGTAGCCTCCACGTTTTTCGACGCCGACGGTTTCGGCGACGGAAATCTGTACGTGGTCAATGTAGCGGCGATTCCAGATGGGTTCGAAAATTCCGTTCGCGAAACGCAGCGCCAAAATGTTCTGGACAGTTTCTTTTCCGAGATAGTGATCGATGCGGTAGATCTGGTGTTCCGCCGCGACTTTCAGAAGTTGCTGGTTCAAAGCCTTGGCGGACTCCAGATCGTGGCCAAAAGGTTTTTCGATGATCACGCGGCGCCAGTGGCCGTTGTCTTCATTCATCAGGCCGACTTTGGAAAGCCGCTCCACAATGTCGCCAAAATAATTCGGTGCCGTGGCGAGGTAAAAGAAGTAGTTGCCGTGCGAGTTATGCTCCTGGTCAACTTTGGCCAGCGTATCTTTCAGCCTGTCGTACATCGTGGGATCGTCGAAATCTCCACTGACATAATTGATGCGCCGAACAAACCATTCCCACAAATCGTTGTCGATGGCGCCGGTGGCGAACTGCTTGAAATCTTCGGTGAGTTTCTTGCGGGCATCCTCATTGCTCATGGGAGTGCGGCCCACTCCAATCACGGCAAACTCGCGCGACAGCGCTTGCTGGCTGGCGAGGTTGTAGAGCGCGGGAATCAACTTGCGGCGTGTGAGGTCGCCGGAATAACCAAAGATCACCATGACGCAGGGATCGGCGACGCGAGCGGTTCGCGGTTTGATGGTTACTGGCAGAACTTCTGTGTGAGCCATGAGTTCCTCTTGATTTTGAATCAGTGCCGCAGTCTCTTACTTCGTTTTCGTCGGCGGTTTGAGTTCGATATGGCCGCCGAACTTCTGGCGCATGGCGGAAAGCATCTTTTCCGCGAAGGTATGATCCTGCCGCGAGCGGAAGCGTGTGTAAAGGGCTGCGGTCAGCACGTCGGCCGGAACCGCCTCTTCGAGCGCCGCCTGGATCGTCCAGCGGCCTTCGCCGGAATCCTGCACGAAGCCGCTGTATTCGGAAAGCGTGGGATTCTCGATCAGCGCCATCGCCGTCAGATCGAGCAGCCATGAACTTACCACGCTGCCGCGCCGCCAGACCTCGGCGATATCGGGCAGATTGAGATCGTAGCGGATATCTTCAGGCAAATCTTTGCTGGTAGCGTTCTTGAAAATGTCGAAGCCTTCCGCATAGGACTGCATCATGCCGTACTCGATCCCGTTGTGGACCATCTTGACGAAATGTCCAGCGCCGGAGGGACCGCAGTGAATGTAGCCGTCTTCCGAAGTTCCAGCGGCAGTCCCGGTCAGCTTCTCGCGTCCCGGAGTGCGCGGGATGTCGCCGCGTCCAGGTGCCAGCGTTTTGAAGATGGGATCGAGGCGCTGAACGATTTCTTTCGGGCCGCCGATCATCATGCAGTATCCGCGATCGATTCCCCAGACGCCGCCGCTGGTGCCGACGTCAACGTAGTGCACGCCTTTGGCAGCGCAGAGTTTGGAGCGGCGAACATCATCCTTAAAGTAGGAGTTGCCTCCGTCAATGATGGTGTCACCCGCCTGCATGGTCGCGAGCAGAGCCTGCACGGTTTTTTCCGTAGGATCGCCCGACGGCACCATGATCCAGGCAGCACGCGGAGCGCTGAGCTTGCTGACGAGGTCGTTAAGTGAAGAGGAAGCCACCGCGCCTTCACCGGCGAGTCCCTTGACGGCATCGGCGCTGAGATCGGAGACCACCAGCGTGTGCCCCCCGCGCATCAGGCGTCGGGTCATGTTGGCGCCCATCTTACCGAGACCTACCATTCCGAGTTGCATTCGTGCTCCCTTATGAATCGTCAGGTAACCTGTATTGCTTACAAAATCTGCTTCACCAGTTCCCCAAGTTTTGTGAGTCCTGCCTTCACGTCGCTGCCCATGTGCACGCGTAGCGCCCGCCGTTTGCGGTCGGCCAGAACCTGGAAATCTCCACGTGCCTGGGCCGCTTTCACAATTCCGAAAGTGTACTTCTGTCCGGGAACGGGCAAGTCCTGCGCATCGTCGCAGGTGATTTGCAGGAACACGCCGCTGTTGGGACCTCCTTTATATGCTTGTCCGGTGGAGTGCAAGAAGCGCGGCCCAAAGCCGAGAACGGTGGCGACGTGCTTGTTGTCGCGCACAGCTAAACGCAGGCTTTGCAGCAGAGCTTCGTGCTCTGCGTTCATCTCGACGTAACCGAGCAGGGCGAAATAGTCTCCCGCACCGAGACGCGCCAGATGCGCTCGCAGATAGTTCTTGAGCGAATGGTCTGAGCCGGTGGCCTTCGCCAGCTCGGCTGCGTTCTTGTCGTCGGTGAAGAGTTTGAACCCTGCCTCTTCAAGGATCGGCTTTTCGGCGGGCAGCGAGCCTTTGCTTTCGTACTCGGAAGTAAGTTGCTTGGTCACGATCTTACTGGCTTCGACGTCCGGTTGATTGAAGGCGTTGATGCCGATGATCGAGCCCGCGACCGCGGTTGCAATTTCCCAGCGGAAGAACTCCTGCCCGAGGTTGTAGGTATCGGACACAGCGATGCGGACTACCGGCTGACCCGCTTTCTCCAGTGTGGCGATCTCGGCGTCTTGCCCGGCGTCGGGCGCATTCTCCAAGCGAAGGTAAGCGAAGATGCGGTCGTTGCCGTACACATCGGGCGCGCCGAGCGCTTCACGGTCAACTGGGATGATGCCTTTGCCTTGCTTGCCGGTGGATTCCGCAATCAACTGCTCAAGCCACGCACCCAGATCGGAAATTCCCGGCGAGGTGATGAGCGTAATTTTGTCGCGGCCAAGCTTCGCGGCGGAGCCCATGATCAAGCCGAGCATCACTCCCGGATTCTGCTCGACGGGAACGAACGGTTTACACGCTTCGACCATCTCTTTCGTGCGTTGGAGAAACTTGCCAGTGTCGAGTCCCATGGCTGCGGCGGGAACCATGCCAAAGTTCGAGAGTGCGGAGTAGCGTCCACCGATCGATGGCACACCGTAGAAGATGTGGCGGAAGTGGTCGCGCTCGGCGACCTGCTGCATTTTCGAGCCCGGGTCGGTAATCGCCATAAACCGGCTGCCAGCCTTGTCGGCTCCGATGGTCTGCTGCACGCGCTCGAAGAAATACTGCTTGTAGATGTTAGGTTCGAGCGTGCTGCCGGACTTGCTCGAAACGATAAAGAGCGTCTTAGCGATGTCGATCTTTTTTTCAGTGCTCCGGATTTCGGCCGGATCGGTCGAGTCGAGGATGTGCAGGCGCGGAAACCCGGGGGTTTGCGGGTAGGTCAGCGAGAGCACTTCGGGACACAAGCTCGATCCGCCCATGCCAAGTAAAAAAATGTCGGAGAAGCCGGCGTTCTTGATCTCGTCCGCGAGCGCCTTGAACTGGGCGGCGGCAGCGAGTTGTTCGTCGGTGATGCCCAGCCATCCCAGCCAACTGGCCTCGTCTTCGTTGGTCCACAGCGAGGCGTCGCCCTGCCAGAGGCGTCTTACTTTTCCGGACGCCCGCCAGTCGTTAAGGTTTTTTTTTACGGCGGCGTCGAGATCAGACGGAAGCTTTGCGCTTTGAGAATTGATCTTGGGAGTATTCGGTCGCTTGGTATTCTTCTCGACTGCGGCAAGCAGTTCGTCGAAGGCATCGGCAAATAGTTTTACGCCGTCGGCCGTAAGCTTGTCGGTGACGTCTTTCATGACAATGCCAGCCGCAGCCAGATTGGCCATGGTTTTGCGCGCGCCGTCGAGGTCTTCCGTCAGACTCTGGCGCGGCTTGCCATGATCGCGGAAGGCATCGAGCGTGGCCGGAGGAACCGTATTGACCGTGTCCGGACCAATCAATTCTTCGATGTAAAGAACGTCGCGGTATTTCGGATTCTTGGTGCTGGTACTGGCCCACAGCACACGCTGCGTCTGTGCACCCTTGGCGGCCAGCGCCTTCCAGCGTGGAGAAGAAAAGATGCGTTGGTAGGCTTCGTAAGTGAGCTTGCCGTTGGCGATGGCGACTTTCCCGAGAAGCGACTGTAACTTCGCTTTCCGGGCCGGGTCAGTTTCGTTCTTGAGTTTGTCGCCCACGAGCGAATCGACCAGCGAATCGATGCGACTGATGAAGAAACTGGCGACACTCGCCATCTTGCTTACGTCGCCGCCAGTCGCAGCGAACTTTTCAATTCCCTCAATGAACGCCGCGGCGACTTGTTCATACACAGGCTGCGCGAACAACAGTGTCACGTTGACGTTGATGCCTTCGCTGAGTAGTTGCCGGATTGCGGGTATGCCTTCGACGGTGCCAGGAATTTTGATCATCACGTTTTCGCGGGCCACGGTCTTCCACAGGCGGCGAGCCTCGGCAATGCTGCCGTTGGTGTCGTGGGCGAGATACGGAGAAACTTCAAGGCTGACGTAGCCGTCGCGCTTCTTGGTGCTCTGGTACACGGGACGAAGCAAGTCGGCTGCGTCCTGAATGTCACGAATAGCCAGCAGTTCATAGCGGCCCTTGGCATCGAGATCGGTGCGGTCGGCGAGGGAGTCGAGAAAGTCCTGGTATTGGGTCGAGCCGGCGATGGCTTTCTCGAAAATCGCAGGATTCGACGTCATTCCGCGCAGGCCGTCTTCGGTGATCAGGCGCTGCAGTTCGCCGTCTTGCAGCAGGTCGCGGCGGATGTAGTCGAGCCAGATGGATTGGCCGAACGTCTGAAGCTGGATGAGAGGATTGGCGGCCTTTGCAGTTTCGAGCGTGCCCACTGGATTCATAACTACCTCCTAGAATTGCGGTAAAGACGCGGCTGGCCGCAACTCACGCGCTGCTGACCTCGCGCCGTTTGCCGAGCACTTCGCGCGCTGCCTGAATCACGGCTTCGGTCGTGAAGCCAAACTTCTTCTGCAAATCCTTGAGCGGGGCCGATGCTCCAAAAGTGTGCATGCCTATGATGCGCCCTTTGGGCCCGGCGTACTTTGCCCAGCCGAAGGTCGAAGCCATCTCGACTGAGACTCGCGCGCTGACGTCGGGCGGAAGCACTTCATCGCGATAACTCTGGTCCTGACGTTCGAACAAATCCCACGAAGGCATGCTGACAACGCGCGCCCGAATGCCTTCAGTTTTCAGTTTTTCGTAAGCATCGATGCAGAGATATACCTCGCTGCCTGTGGCCATAAGGATGACCTGGGGCTTGCCTCCTTCGGCATCGGCCATGATGTAGGCCCCACGAGCTACGCCTGCGGCGGACGCGTATTTCGTGCGATCGAAGGTGGGTAGGGCCTGGCGAGTGAGGATCAGCGCCACCGCTTCTTTCGTCTGCTCCATGATGACTTTCCACGCTTCGATTACTTCGTTAGCGTCAGCGGGACGCAGCGTCATGAGCCCCGGAATCGCTCGCAGCGTGATCAGTTGCTCGATCGGCTGGTGAGTCGGTCCATCTTCGCCGACGCCGATGGAATCGTGAGTGAAGATCCATAGCGATGGTATCTCCATCATGGCGGAGAGGCGGATCGGCATCTTCATGTAGTCACTGAAGATGAGGAAGGTCGAACCGTAGGCGCGAATTTTCGACAACGCCATGCCGTTTACCATCGCGCCCATCGCGTGTTCCCGAATGCCGAAATGGAAATTGCGGGCGTTGTAATTGCCCGCTTCAAAATCGCCGGCGGTGTCGAAGATGAGCCGGGTCTTGGTTGATGGATACAGGTCGGCTGAGCCACCCATCAACCAAGGGTGATTCTTGGCAATGGCGTTGAGAACCTTGGAGGAAGAGTCGCGAGTTGCAAGCCCTTTGGCATCGGGCGCAAATGCGGGGAGTTCCTTGTCCCATCCCTCCGCGGGTTGGCGTTGTAGCATGCGTTCATACTGAGCGGCTAAATCAGGATGCTGTGCGCTGTATTTCGCGAACAGCGCATTCCACTGGCCGCTCAGTTGCTTCCCGCGTTTCCCCATGACGTCGCGGAAATTTTCACGCACTCCGTCGGGGACCAGAAACTTGGCATCTTCCGGCCAGCCATAAAATCGCTTGGTTAGTTTAACTTCTTCTTCGCCGAGTGCCTCGCCGTGGGCTTCTTTTGTATCCTGGCGGTTCGGAGAACCGTAGCCGATGTGGCTGTCAACAATGATCAATTTCGGACGATCGTCGACGCTGAGCGCGTGGCCGTAGGCGTCGGCCAGCGCCACCAGATCGTTGGCGTCGGGGACGTGCTGGACATCCCAGCCATACGCAGCGAATCGTGAGGCGACATTTTCGTCGTAGGCAAGGTCGGTATTGCCCTCGATCGTGATGTGGTTGTTGTCGTAAATCCAGCACAGGTTCGAGAGTTTCAGATGTCCGGCGACCGACGCGGCTTCCGAGGAAATACCTTCCATCATGCAGCCGTCGCCGCAAATTGCCCAGATGTTGTAGTTGAAAAGCTCGAATCCCGGACGGTTGAAATGCGCCGCCAGCCAGCGCTCGGCGATGGCCATGCCCACGCTATTGGCGACGCCCTGACCGAGCGGCCCAGTGGTCGCTTCAACGCCCGTGGTCAAACCGTATTCGGGGTGCCCCGGCGTCCTGCTGCCGATTTGCCGGAAATTCTTGATGTCGTCGAGGGATAGGGACGGTGTTGAAAGAACCTTGCCCTCAGGACTCACCTCGCGCACGCCCGCCAGATGTATGAGCGAATACAGCAGCATGGAGGCGTGCCCATTCGACAGCACAAACCGGTCGCGGTTCGGCCAGATGGGGTCTTCAGGGTCGTAGCGGAGAAACTGCTGCCACAAACCGTAGGCAACGGGAGCCAGTCCCATCGGCGCGCCGGGATGGCCGGAGTTTGCCTTCTGCACCGCATCCATCGAAAGAGTGCGAATCGTGTTGATACACAACTGGTCGAGCTGTGTACCGGTGGTGGCGACCGACTGGTCACTGACGGCCATCAATCTCTCCTCGCAGATCAGCGGGCAATACCCTGGCCCTGAATTAGATGAAATTGGCGCTGAATAGATACACCGACAACCGCTCTAAGTTTACATCGTGATCGGGATACGAAACGACACACGAGAGGACTTGGGAAGATTTTACACTGGGAAGCCCCTGTGTACGGACGGAAGGATACTTAGGTATGGAAGGTCTTATCCTGGCTGATCCGGTGTTGCAGGGTGGACGCCAACTGATCCACGTCGGTAGCAGAGAGGTTCATCACTTCAGGCTCCAGGATCGGTATACGGTTGGTTCCGACCGCGTCCCGCCGCACCTGAATCATCAAAGCCTGCAGCGCGTTGGGATCGTATTTTTGCGGGGACATGCGGATCAATTCCTGGAGCGCAGCCCCTATCGACAGACGTTCGCGATAGGGACGTTCGCTGGTCATGGCATCGAAGGTGTCGGCCAGGGCGACGATGCGCACCGCTTGCGGCATTTCGTCTGCATGCAAACCGTCGGGATATCCTGAGCCGTCTCCGCGCTCGTGATGCCAGCGCACGATTTCCGGAATCTGCGGCCATGGAAATTGGACGTGGCTGACGATCTGATGCCCAACCACAGTGTGGTCGCGCATTTCGCGGGATTCCTGCGCGTCAAGCTTGGAAGGCTTTTCGAACAGCCGCTTATCTACTGCGACTTTGCCGATGTCGTGCAGATAGCCCGCCGAGCGCAGCGACGCCACATCGGTCGGATCCATGCCCAGCGCTTCACCGATCGCCTGGGCATACTTGCCCACGCGCAGTGAGTGGCCATGAATGTTGACGTGCTTGACGTCGATGGCGGTGGCGAAAGCTTCGAGCGCGTTGTCGTAGAACCCGTGCAGCGAGGCCAGCAAGCGCAGGTTTTCGGAAACCCGCTGCGCCAGCGTCTGGCCCAAAGTGTGATTCTGAATGGCCAGCGCCACGTAGTGGCTCAGCATTTCAAAAGCGTCGAGCGCATCTTCCTCATACAGCGCGTCGCCTTGCCGCCGTCCGAGGGCGATTAGTCCGGCAAGCTTGCCGCGGACTTTCAGCGAGCAAATGCACTTGAATAGTTCGGGCGCGACGTTGCCGTTCGAACTTAGAAAGACGTCGTGGGTTGAGCTGTTCAGCAGCACCGGGCCGGCGGCTGCGGCCAGGGTGTGGACGTGACGAGGAAGCAGAGGGATCAGCGACGGTTCCGGGAGCAGGGCGAATCCCTGGGCATCGACCGAGGTCAGCAGGGACGGTCGTTCGCCGAATGAAAATAGAACGGCCTCGCGCGCACCGGCGGCCTCCATGACGGCGCCGAGCATGGTGCGAGCGGTGTGGCGGAAGTCGCGGTCCGCCGTAAGTTCCGGCCCCAAATTCGCCAGGGCTTCGACTGTTCTTAAGAGATTCTTGAGATTGGTTCCCTGCAATCCTCTTGCGGAGGGCGTGCGAGAAACCAGAGCGTTAACAGCGTAGCATCGCCCTCGCAACCCGATTGTTGGTTAGTTTGGTGCCGGAGAAACAGGGTTACGGCGCCGTCGCGTGACGGGAACTTCGTGCGAGATAAGGACACCCGACCACTCGATGATTACGCGGAAGGCCCTGGGCTGCGATACTTGTCTTGACAGGTGCCTGCCGTTGGCTCATACTTCGGCCAAATCGCCCGCGCCGCTTGCGTTTTGCCGGGTTTTGCCCGGCAAATTTCCGACCGAGAGAGATCTGTGGTTGTGCCTCCATCCAAGCCGTTTCCGGCAGGTAACAAACCCGGCGCTTTTGAGCGCGATTCTTCTCCGGAGATTTCCTCCAGCCGGTCAGGGAACGGGCCCGGCAAGAATTCTGGAAATCTCGACCAGGGCATAGCCCTGTCGTCCCTGCAGAAGCTAATTGCGGCGGGGGACCATCGCCTGGACCCGATTCTCGGGACGATCGCGGATGCGGCCCTGCAACTGACGGGCGCCTCCGGAGCGGCGCTGGCGATGTGGAAGGACGGGGCAATGGTATGCCGCGCGCGCAGCGGCGACACGGCTCCCGCTCTCGGTGCACGGTTGAGCGCGAATACGGGAATCTCCGGGGAGTGTTTGCGCACCGGTAAGACTCAGCATTGCGCCGATACCGAAAACGATCCCCTCGTCGATGTGGAAGTCTGCCGCAGCCTCGGATTGCGCTCGATCGCGGTCTTGCCAATTCATGGCTGGCGCGGGATCAATGGAATTCTAGAAGTATTTTCCACCCGGTCCGCGGCCTTTACTGAACCGCATATTGCTCTGCTCCAGCAACTCGCGGCACTGGCGGAACGGGCACGCGCGGCGCAGCCGCACGATGCATTGCCGACTGCGCCGAAGATTCCTCCACCGGCGAAGCTTTCGTCGGCGAAAGAGACGCCACGGCCTTCTGGCCTACTGCCCGCCTCGGATCGTGTCGGGGACCTGGCTCTCGCCGCCATGGGATCGGGGAGGCGATCGCGACCGTTGGTATTGGGCGCTATCGGGCTGGTGGCGATCGCGCTGCTGGCGCTGGTAATCTGGCTGGGATGGCGTGGTCCGGATGAAGTTGATGGCAAGTCGCCCGCGGCGTCACCAGCCTCTGCCGCCAGCGCCAATATCGTAAATGCAGCTGCTCCCGACCCGCATGCCACCGCCAGTGATCAGGTCTGGAAGAAAGATCCTGGTGGTGAATTGCTCTCTTCATCCGGAGGGAAGCCTTCAGCCGGAGCTCCCGTGAAGCTCGCTGCCAAGGTGGATGTGCTGGCGGAGAAGAAGATTCCAGTAGGCCGGTCGCCTTTGCTCGCCGATTTGGCGGACAAAGTTGCCGCCGATGCGGCCGTCCCGCACGCGACGCCTGACTCGCCGGCCGAATTGCGCACCGGCTCGCCGTCTCTCTCTAGCACTACCGCCTCGCAATCCGATGAACCGGCAACGGCCGAACCGCCGTCGCTCACTGGCGGTGTGACTAACCCGTCGTCTCTCAACGGAGTTCTTTCCGCCAAAGTGTCTTTGCCGGGTCTTTCGGCGCCGTTATCAACAGGGGTTTCGGGCGGACAACTGGTGCACCGCGTTGCGCCAATCTATCCTGCCGAGGCCCTGGTGCTGCGCCAGCAAGGCACGGTCATTCTGGCTGCCATGGTGATGGAGGATGGAACCTTGCGCGATGTCAAGGCAGTCGCCGGTCCGCCGGTGTTTGCGCCCTCCGCTGTGGAGGCGGTAAAGCAATGGCGGTACCGCCCGTATGTGCTCGACGGGAAACCAGTGAAGAGCGAGGTAAGGATTGCGGTTGACTTCAAGTTCCCGGACTCAAGTCATTGAGATTTTGAACGCCTCAATAGCTACACTCCGACCGGGAACGGCTTGGTATGGGTTTCCGAGCCCACCGAGAGTCCGGCGAACCGGCCCTGCAGCAGTGACATCAGCCCAGTAACCCAGTATCCGATCACGAACAGCAGCAGAAAGGGAACCGTGAAGTAATTCTCGTTGTCGATGGCGTAGACGACCGCCAGCGCGAAGTAAGTTCCGATCAGGAGTTCAATCCACGGAACCCATCCCAGGCGCTTGCGATATTTCTTGGCGCCGATCCTGTCCTTCTTCGATTCGACGCGATACTTGGGAGTACGCGCGAAGGCGGTCTGCTTGCCGACCAGTGCTTCGAGTACGGCGATCGTATTGGTGATCGTCAATCCGATTCCCAGAGACATCAACAGCGGCAGGTAGAGCAGCGAGCGCAGCCAGCGCTTTGGAAACAGTTCCTTCTGCGAGACCAGATAAAAGCTGGAGATGGAGAACGTCGAGGCCATGAACAATGGCAGGTCGATGTAGAGCATCTGGAACCATCCCTGGTAGAAGCGAATGATCATCGCGGGCATGAGCAAGACCGAGAGGACGATCATCAGCGGATAGCTGAGGTTGGCAGTCAGGTGATACCACGCTTCAATCTTCACGGAGCGCGGTACGTCGCTCTTTAATACCCGTGGAAGAATTTTCTTCGAAACCTGAATCAATCCTTTGGCCCAGCGCGCCTGCTGCGTCTTGAAGGCCGTCATCTCCACCGGCAATTCGGCGGGGCACTCGACGTCCTGTAGATAAATAAACTTCCATCCTTTGAGCTGGGCGCGATAGGAAAGGTCGGTATCTTCGGTGAGCGTGTCATGCTCCCAGCCGCCGGCTTCGTCAATGGCCGAGCGGCGCCACATTCCGGCCGTGCCATTAAAGTTGAAATAAACGCCGCTGCGTGAGCGCGCCGAGTGTTCGAGCACGAAATGTCCGTCGAGCAGAATCGCTTCGACCTGGGTCAACAACGAATAGTTGCGGTTGATATGCGTCCAGCGCGTTTGCACCATACCGACTTTGGGATCAGTAAAGTGATGGATGCACTGCATCAGAAAGTCGGGCGGAGGAACGAAGTCAGCGTCAAAGATAGCAACGAATTCGCCTTTTGCCGTTTTCAAACCTTCTGCCAGAGCGCCAGCCTTGAAGCCTTCGCGATTGTCGCGGTGCAGGTATTTCACCGGATGTCCCAAGGCGGCGTAGCGCTCAACCAAAAGGCGGGCGACCTCGATGGTCTCGTCGGTCGAGTCGTCGAGCAGTTGGATGTCGAGCTTATCCTTCGGATAGTCAAGGCGGCACACGGCGTCGAGCAGTCGGTCCACGACGTATTGCTCGTTGAAGATCGGTAGCTGCACGGTGACGCGGGGCACATTGTCAAAATGGCCAGCGGGTTCGGTAGTTTTGTTCTTTTTGTGCTTGTAATAAAGGTAGACCATCCAGTAGCGGTGCGCGCCATAGGCCGCGAGGATGGTGAGCACGATGAAATAGGGAATCAGCAGAGCCAGATCGAAGCCATTGACCTGATAAAGACCCTGAAAAGTTTTGTCCAGAAAATGCTGGCGAAGATACGCCCCCAAGCCCTTCGAGGCAAGAATTACGGCCAGGGACAGCGGGGAAGAAGTGAAAGTCAAATCCATGAAATCTGCTGAATCATTAAGAAAAAGGTAAGACGGCGGCACAAGTATTGTACCTGATGGTCGTTAGTCGCTGGTCGCTAGTCGTCGGGGGGTGATTGGCAAACGCGCGAACGACTATCGACTAACGACGCTTCATCGCCACTCCTCACCCGCCGGACTCAGCTTCAGCTCGACCTTCTGATCGGATCCTTCCTCCACCTTTACCGACGTGCCATTTGCTTCCTGGGATTTCAGAAAAGTCGGGTCGCGCCACAGGCCATCTTCCAGGTCCAGCCAGGCGTAGAGCCTATAGGTGCCCGGAGCCGCGCCGCGAATCACGAACTGTCCGTGTTGGTCGGTGGATCCCACCAGGAAACGATCGGAAACCTTGCGGTATTTCTCCTCGGGCACGGCGACCACGGTGGCGTTGGCCACCGTATGAGCATCGTCCACGTCCTTCTCTTTTTCCACGACGGCTCCTTCGATCGTGCCTCCCTTGATGTTCAGCACCAGGTCAAGCGTGGCGGCCCCGCTTGCGGTGAATCCGGTGGTGACGTCTTGTCCGCCGAGAGTCACCGACTTAAGGAAGAAGCTGTTCCGAGCGTCGCCTCCAAATACCTGCACGACGTAGTTACCGGGGTTCACGTTCTTCCACTCAAAATCGCCGACCCGGTCCACCGGCGCGTTGGCTCCAAACAGATCCTGGGAGATGAAGAAGCCGGCGTCTTCGGGCAATTCGGCCTGACGCAGGTTAACGGCGTATTGTGTGAGGTCCGCCCTGCCGTTTTCAATACGCAGATGACCGGAGATCGTGAAAGAAGGTTGGGGAACCAACTTCACGCCTTCGACATCGGCGGCCACGACACTGACGTCCTGCCGCGCCGTCAGCGATTGCGATTCGGTGCCGGACGACGCCTTCAGGACATACGATCCCGGGCCAACGCCCCGTACTTCGAACTGGCCGTCAGGGCCGATTTCAGTTGTATTCCCGCGGTAGGAGTCTCCAGCTTTGGAGAATAACTCTACGGTGGGTTTCTGGCCGGAGGTGACGCCGGTGACGAGGCCGCGGATGCGGTAAGTTCTAGCCGGAAACAGCGTGAAGTTGAGCGGCATTTCATCGCCCGCCTTGAGCGTCACAGCCGTAGCCTGCAGCGCATCGTGCGTGCCGGGATAGTAGGTGGTGAGATACCGTGTGTCGGCCTGGGCCTCGGCCTGACTGTCGTCATTATTGGTGCCCGAGCTAGTGGACGGGGCCGATTTCTTGCGTGCCTGGTCGTAATCGCGGAAATCCGGAGGCGGCATGGCCACGATCCAATACTGGCCGGGAAACAAACCGAAGAGGCGGTATTCTCCCTGATCGTTCGTGGTTCCGGACGCGACACTGTCACGCGTCGTCTTTCCTGGTTTTTTTCTTTGCGCGAAAACACTGACGCCCGACATCGGGTCGCCATCTTCGTCGGTGATACGACCGGTGATGACCGCCGTGGACAACATCCGAAACAGCAGGCCCTCCAATGCCTGTCCGGCCTGGACGGTGAAGACGTTGGTGTCAGACTTGAGTCCGCGTTCGTTGATCCCCACGAACCCGGTGCGCTCGAGAAAGACCCGATAACGTCCCGGCGCGATGTTCTCGATGTTGAAGTGGCCGTCGGAATCGGTCGACGCGGTGTAGCTTTCGCCCGCTTTCTCCGCGATGACCTGCACCAGCACTTTCTTGAGCGCCTCACTGCCCGGCTCCTTCACTACCGTACCGGCAATGGAGGATGGCTTCGCGGCGGAGGCGGGGTCTTGTGCGCTCGCCAGCAACAAAGCGCCGAGGAGGAAGATGACGAGGGCGAATAGGTGCTTCATGAGATGACTAATTTCTATCCCGGCCAAGCGAGAACCAACCGCGGGGCGCGGGGTTCAACAGGGGACTTTGCCGTCCTCTGTGATCTTCGTGTCCCCTGTGGTTAAGCCTTTTCTGGCTAAGGCGAGCAAATCAGTTCAGGAAATATTGCCGGTACAACGTATCGCGTTGCGCCGGACGGAAGCCCGCATCGCGTATGATGCGCCGCAACTCTTCTTCGGTTGTGCAGTTAGTGACGCCGGCGGCGCGGACGACGTTTTCCTCCAGCATCACCGAGCCTACGTCGTTGCCGCCGAAGCGCAAGCCCATCTGGCAGACTTTCAATCCCTGCGTTACCCAACTGGATTGCACATTCAGGAAATTCGAAAGATAGAGCCGCGAAATTGCCA
Source organism: uncultured Acidobacteriaceae bacterium (assembly GCA_963755765.1). Classification (GTDB taxonomy): domain Bacteria; phylum Acidobacteriota; class Terriglobia; order Terriglobales; family Acidobacteriaceae; genus Acidiflorens. The sequence goes on along the minus strand of CAVWKZ010000010.1, from coordinate 37,209 downwards.
GAACTTTCAGGTACTCAACCGCCGTGGCCTCATCCCAGTGGCGTCCGCCAAGTGCGGTGTTGGCGGGCTGAAAACTCCACGGAATGAAAGCCGTGAACCCACCCGTTTCCTGCTGCAGGTCGTAGAGAACCTGCAAATGGTTGACGCGGTGCTCGATGGACTCGCCGACGCCAAACATCATGGTCGCGGTGGTCCTCATGCCGAGTTCGTGCGCAGTGCGATGGACGTGCAGCCAATCCGCGGTCAGGCATTTCAAGCGGGCGATTTTGTAGCGGACTTCATCGTCAAGAATCTCGGCTCCGCCGCCGGGAATTGAATCAAGGCCGGAGTCGCGGAGACGCGCAATCGTATCGCGCACGCTGAGGTTGCTGTACTCGGCAATCGCGAGAATTTCCGACGCGGAGTAGCAATGCAGATGAACCTTCGGGAAACGCTGCTTGATGCCGCTGAGCATGCGCTCGTGCCAGTCAATCTTCAGATCGGGATGCAGTCCACCCTGCATGAGCACTCCAGTGCCCCCGAGTTCGACAGTCTCGCGGATCTTCTCGTAGATCGTATCGAAGTCGAGGATGTAACCCTCTTTAGAGGCCGGTCCCTTCAACGGACGATAGAACGCGCAGAAGGTGCAATACTCGGTGCAGAAGTTGGTGTAATTAATGTTGCGGTCGATGATGTAAGTCACGGTGCCTTCAGGATGCATTTTCCGGCGAACCGCATCCGCCTCCATGCCAATCCCGATCAGGTCATCGGACCGAAACATCTCCAGCGCTTGTTGTTTGGTCAAGGACATCCGTTTCACCCCACGGTAAAGGCTATTTTAACTGGTTGAAGGCGGCGGCGGCGAGTTTGCCAACCTACCTGCGTTTGTACTCGTACAGCCCATACAGTGCGCCCAGCACTGAGAACGCGATTAGTGTGATAAGGATCGGCCAGTAGTACTGCGCATAGAATTTCACAATGTGCCGTCCATAGTGGAACCCGAGATAAGCCAGGATGGTGTATCGAATGCCGCGGCCCACGGTCAGGGCGGTGAGAAACTTCTTGGTCGGATACTGCATGGCGCCAGCGGCCAAGAGCATGGGTACGATAGGGCACGGCGGCGGAAGGATCGCGGGGATCGCGACTGCGGCGAAACCCCAGCGTTCAAAAATCGCATAGACCTTTTTTGCTTTTTTCTGTGAGAACCGTTTTTCCAGAGTCTCTTTGCCGCCCTTGCGGGCCATGCGATAGGTAAGGTAACCGCCGAGCACGGCTCCAGCCGTCGCCATCATCGCGTAGTAGATCCAGGGTTCGCGATGATGGGCAGCCAGCAGGATGGTGAGGAAGTCCGTGCTGCCGGGCAGAGGGATCAGTGAGTTGTCGGCAAGGCCAAGCAGAATCAAACTGGGGCCGCCTAGATGTACCAGCCATCGCAGGGCAGTCTTTTTCGTTGCGAGCAGCACGATCGCGGGCAGGTGCATCGTCCTTATTAGAGCAGGTTTGTGGGGCGCGCGGTGCACGGTTGAAAGCAGCCATCGCGCTGTGGCGTGTGATTCTATAATGGCCGCCATGGCCAGTTCCTCCTCCTTCGGTTCGCTGGAGCAGTCCGCTCGGCCCTGGATCGCGAGGCCTCTTACCTCCGCGTTCATGCGGTTAATGTTTTCGTCCGCGATCAGGATCAAAGCCTGCGGTTCTACGTTGATCAGCTGGGATTCAGTCTGGCCTTTGATGTCCGCCTGCAGACGGGGCAGCGCTGGGTAGGGGTTGCGCCTCCGCATGGTACGGCAGTTCTTACGCTGATCGCCCCCCATCCCGATTCGGATGAATACAAGCTGATCGGCAAACCCACTGGGGTTGCTTTCGTCGCCGAGGACGTCATCGCCACCTATAGCCAGTGGAGACGGCGTGGCGTTCGCTTTCGCCACGTTCCGCGGCTGCGACGCGTCAAGTATGAGCAGCAAGCCGCGGAAGGGGCGAATGCTCCATCGCTGTTGCTCGGGAAGCAGGCACCGATTTGGGGCGGGGTGTTCACCCGCTTTGAAGACATCGATCGGAATTCTTTCGCGCTGGTCAGCTTTGACGAAATGACCCATGCGGTGGAAGACCAACGACGTGCCGCAGCGCAGAAACTGGAATCCGAACGCCGCGCGGCTCACGAACTGGAGATTGCCAAACAAGTGCAGGCGAGACTCTTTCCGCAAACTTTCCCGCCCCTGCGAACGCTCGATTATGCGGGCGTCTGCATTCAGGCTCGCGCGGTCGGTGGCGATTATTTTGACTTCCTTCATCTGGGGCAAGATCGGGTCGGGCTGGTGCTCGGCGACATTGCGGGGAAGGGAATTGCCGGCGCTCTGTTGATGGCGAATTTGCAGGCGAATCTCCGCAGCCAGTGCGCTATCGCTTTGCATGAGCCACAACGGCTCTTGCGGTCGGTCAACGATTTGTTTTACGACAATACGGTTGACAGTGCCTACGCTACGCTGTTCTTTGCGGAATACGACGATCAGGCGCAACAATTGCGCTACGCCAACTGCGGACATCTTCCCGCTCTCCTGCTCCACGGAAATAACGAACTCGAACGGCTGCGTTCGACGTGCACGGTTCTGGGGCTCTTCAGGGAATGGGATTGCTTGATCGCCGAGTGCCGCTTGCTCGCCGGCGACATCGTCGCCTTCTACACCGACGGCATCACCGAGTCCTTCAACTCTGCGGGAGAGGAATTTGGCGAGCAGCGCTTGATCGAAACCTTACGGCGCCATCGCGAATTGTGCTCGCAGGATGCGCTAACGGCGATCGTTGACGAGGTTTGTCGGTTCAGCGCTGATGAACAGCACGACGATATCACTCTCATCATTGCCAAGTGCAGAGCGTGCCCGTAGCGATCTAAACAAACCGAAGCTCGGGCGCTGGCGGCAGTGCTCCCACTTCCGCACCCAGCCGGTAGTAAAGCTCAAGCCCCTCCAGGCAGGGAGGGTCGAGATAATAATGGATATTTTGCGTGAGGTACACGCGGATGGCCTCGACTGTAAGGCCGAGTCGCGGCGCCCACTCCTGCGCGATAGCTTCAAGATTCTTCGGCCTTAGGCCATGATCCCGTGAGTTCTTGAAGGCCTCCGCAATGGCTGCGCCATTTCGCCCAGCAAGCGCCTGTTTGCGAATCGCCCAGAAGGCGAAGACGAAAGACTTTCCTGTTCGTGCCACCCACTCCTTGGCCAGGTCGAGCGTAAAGTAGCGCGTGCGGTCAACCTGAAGGGCCGGGTCTCCAATAAGCAAGGCCGCGTCGCACGCGCTGAGCATGGCATCGAGGTTGGGAGCCATGGGCCTGTAATCACGCGCTCCGCCCAGCCACTTGGCAAACAGAATCTTGGCCAGCGCCACCGAGGTCATCGAAGAGGTATCGAGCGCCACGGTGCGCACGTGCTCGGCCCATTTATCTTTCGACGCGGAAACGACAGGGTCTTTGCTAACCAGCAAGATTGACCGCACTGCCCGTCGCGCCGCAATGGCTACGTCCGGAATGATTATGAGATTTGGGACCGTCGCATAGGCCGCGGCTGGGATGATGCCAATATCGGCCGTGCCCGCGCGCAGCGCCTCGGCGCACGCTGAGGGGATGGTGTAGGAAATATCAAAATCAACGTTCGTGCCCGCATCTCCGTGCTCAAAATCCCACATGAGAGGAGCTGTGTTGAGGTAGGAAATGGCCGAGATCTTTAACCGGCTCATCACGTTACGAATATACCAAAAGCGATGTGCGCGCCGTCCTTGACAGCGTTTTCAGCCGCAGGCTAGGGTCACGCAATATGTCCAATAATGATGTTGCTATGTCCGGTGTCGCGGTTGCAGTCGTTACCCCGGCTTCTTCGGAGGCCACATATTGGCTCGCGCTGGCGCTGACTCCGGGACTAGGTCCCACCCGCATCAAGAAACTGATCGAGCACTGCGGCAGTGCCGAGCGCGTCTTCGAGGCCAGCCTGACCGAACTCGAAGCGCTGGGGATGCGCGCGATCTCCGCGCAATCGATTGCCACGGGAAAGTCGATGGAACTCTCGCAGCAGGAATGCGGGAAGGCGGCCGAGGCGCACGCCAGAATTATTTCGCTCAGCGATCCCGAGTACCCGTCACGTCTGAAGGAAATTTACGATCCTCCGGTAATTTTGTTTGTTAAGGGATGCGTCGAGGTGTTGGCCCAGCCCGGCATTGCGATGGTAGGAACGCGTCATCCCACCCCCTATGGCAGCGGCATGGCCGAACGGCTCTCCACCGATCTCGCAGCTCGCGGTCTGGTGATCATCAGTGGGTTAGCGCGCGGCGTCGATACCGCGTCGCATCGCGGCGCCATCGCCGCCAAGGGGAAAACCGTGGCTGTCCTCGGCACCGGAATTGACGTCATGTATCCCAAGGAAAATACGCGCCTCACCGAACAAATGCTGGCTCTCGGCGGCGCGCTGATCACCGAGTTTCCCGTCGGAACCTCGCCAGCTCCGCAGAACTTTCCCATCCGCAATCGGATCATCAGCGGCATGTCGGCGGGAGTGCTGGTCGTCGAAGCCGCGGAATATAGCGGCACTCGCATCACCTCCCGTTGCGCGCTCGAACAAAATCGCGACGTGTACGCCGTCCCCGGCAACGTGACCAACAAAAATTCCTGGGGGCCAAACACGCTGATCAAGCAGGGAGCGAAGCTCGTCGCCACCTGGGAAGACGTGTGGGAAGAGCTGCCGGCCGATGTACAAGCGGCCCTCAGTTCCATGCAGAATGAATCTCCCGAGCCGCAGACCGCATCTCTATTTCCGGACGAGGCAAGCTCGCCCCACGAAAAAAAGATCCTCAAGTTGCTGAAGGCCGATGAATCCACGCACATCGATGAGCTGGTCGAATTGCTGGAGAATGAAGTGTCGTCATCAGAAATCTTCGCGGCCCTTTTCGAACTGGAACTGAATGGGAAAATACGGCAGTTGCCGGGGAAGAATTTTGTGAAGAGCTTTTAGCTTTCAGTTGTCAGTTGTCAGTCTTCAGTTAAACCGGAGGGCCAGTGCAGCGTTTCCGCAGTCTTCGCGTTTGGGAGAAGTCACACCATCTCACCCTTGATATCTATGCATCCAGCAAGACTTTTCCTCGGGAAGAAATGTATGGGCTGACGAGCTAGATGAGGAGAGCATCCGCGTCCATAGGAATGAATATTGCAGAGGGCTGTTGTCGAAAGGGCAATGTGGAGATGGCACGTTTTCTTCAGATGGCGATGGGGTCGGCAAGTGAACTCGAGTACCAACTCTTGCTGGCCCACGACCTGGCGTATTTGAGAAATCCGGAGTTCGAGCGTCTAACAACGCAAGCAGTTGAGATCAAGCGAATGTTGTCGTCTCTGATGCAGAAAGTGAAGGCCGTCAACTGAAAACTGACAACTGATAACTGAGAGCGTTCCACCCACACAGTTGTTGCATTCCACCAATTCGTGCTAGCTTCAAATCCAATACCATGAAATTGAGGAAACATTGTCCAAAGGTCTAGTCATTGTCGAATCGCCGGCTAAGGCGAAAACTATCCAGAAGTATCTGGGCAAGGGATTCACGGTCGATGCTTCTTACGGCCACGTGAAAGATCTGCCCAAAAGCAGCCTCGGTGTCGACGTCGAAAATGATTTCGAAACCGAGTACGTCGTTATTCCTGGAAAAGAAAAAGTCCTCGCCAAGCTCAAGAAGCTAGCGCTCTCGGCGGACCACATCTACCTTGCGCCTGATCCGGATCGCGAAGGCGAAGCGATCGCCGCGCACCTCGCCGACGAACTTGGCGAGGATTCGAGCAAGAAAAAAGGGAAGAAGTCTGCCAAAAAGAAGGCGGACGACGTCGGCGACGGCGCGCGCATCCGCCGAGTGACTTTCAATGAAATCACGCAGCGCGCCGTCAAAGCAGCATTCGAACATCCTCGCGACATCGATCGCAACCTGGTTGACGCGCAGCAGACTCGCCGCGTACTCGACCGCCTAGTGGGCTATCAGGTCTCTCCTCTTTTATGGGATAAAGTGCGCCGCGGACTTTCCGCTGGCCGGGTGCAGACCGTCGCCCTTCGCTTGATCGTCGATCGCGAGCGCGAAATCAAGGCCTTCGAGAAAAAAGAATATTGGACCATCGACGCCAATCTGGCCGCCAACAAGCCTCCGGCGTTCGACGCCCGCTTCCTGGGCAAAGGCGAAGAGAAGATCGAAGTCACAAACGGCGAGCAGGCAGAACAAATCCGCCAGGCGCTCGAAAAGGCCGAGTGGGTCGTTCGTTCAGCGGAAAAGAAAGAGCGCCGTCGCAATGCCACGCCGCCATTCACGACCAGCAAGTTGCAACAGGATTCCTCGCGCAAACTGCGCTTCAGCGTGAAGCGCACCATGATGATCGCGCAGCGCTTGTATGAAGGGATCGAAATCGGCGACGAGGGCCTGGTCGGCCTGATCACCTACATGCGAACCGATTCGACCCGGGTTTCGGCCGAGGCGATTACCGAGGTGCGTGAATACGTCACCAGCGAGTACGGTCCCGAATATCTGCCTGGTTCTCCCAATACATATAAGGAGAAGAAAGAAGCGCAAGCGGCGCACGAAGCCATTCGGCCGACGTCGGCGGTGCGCCATCCCGACCAGGTCAAACAATATCTCCAGGAGGACGAATTCAAGGTTTACAAGCTGATCTGGCAGCGCTTCGTCGCTTCGCAGATGAACCCGGCCGTGTTCGATCAGACCTCGGTTGACATTGACGCCAAGTCCGGCAACGACGTGTTCTGGTTCCGAGTTACCGGATCAGTGATGAAGTTCGACGGCTTCCTCAAAGTTTACGAAGAGGCCAAGGATAGCAAGGACGAAGAAGACGAAGAATTGAAACACAAGCTTCCGCCGCTTGAAGCCGGGCAGAAACTGACACTGAAGTCGCTGCTCCCAGAGCAGCATTTTACCGAGCCGCCTCCGCGCTTCAACGAGGCTTCGCTGGTGAAGGAACTCGAGGAACGCGGCATCGGCCGGCCTTCCACCTACGCCACGATTCTGAGCACGATCCAAGAGCGGATGTACGCACAGAAAATCGGCGGCAAGTTTGTGCCCACCGAAATTGGCCTGGTCGTAACCGATCTGCTGGTCGAGAACTTCAAAGATATTTTCGACTTCCAATACACCGCGCGTCTGGAAGAAGAGCTCGACGAAATCGAAGAAGGCAAGCAGACCGGAAACGACGCGCTGGTCGAGTTTTATAAGAAATTCTCCAAAGACCTCCGATACGCCGAGAAGCACATGGAAAACATCAAGCGTATGGAGAAGCCGACCGACGAAAAGTGCGAACTCTGCGGATCGCCGCTGGTCATCAAGTGGGGCAAGCACGGTTCGTTCTATGCGTGCAGCACCTACGACAAGGAAAATCCAGACACCTGCAAGTTCACCAAAGAGAATCCTATTAATCTGCCCGATCTGGACTCGGCGGATATTCAGGAGACGGCCCAGGAAGAGTACTGCGAAAATTGTGGCCGCGTCATGGTGCTGAAGCGCGGTCGCTTCGGCCAATTCATGGCCTGCACCGGCTATCCCGATTGCAAGACCACGCGGCGGCTCGATCAGGGCAAGAAAGTTCCCGACATCGCGCTTGATGAGACCTGCCCTCTGTGTAAGCGCAACATGATTCTTCGACACGGCCGATTCGGTGAGTTCACTTCCTGCAGTGGTTATCCCGAGTGTAAGTATGTGAAGCAGAATTTCATTGGGGTGAAATGCCCGCTCTGCAAAGACGGCGAGCTTGTCGAGAAACGGGCGCGCAAGGGCAACACGTTTTACGGCTGCGGGAACTATCCAAAATGCAAATTCACCTCCGCGGCCAAGCCCATCCCCGAGAAGTGCCCGGATTGCGGACATGAGTACCTGGTGGAACGACTTCGCAAAGATGGATCGGTGATCGCGTGTCCGAACAAGGAATGCGATTACGAGCGCGCCACGGAAGGCGGCACTGCGGCCGCTTCGAATGCCTGAACTGTGGCTCGGATCAAGATTTCAAGAACTAATTTGACAAGCATCTAACGAGGCGAATATGGCAAAGAAAGCGACTGTGCAAGATGCAGAGCTGATTCTGAAGCTCTACGATCTCCGCCGCGAAGCGGAGATGCGCAAAGCGAGACACTGGCTTACGGCAGAATTCTGGCCGCAAAGCGCCGATGAGTTCATCAAGGTTGTGAATTCATTTCCCAGCCGGGAGAACGCCTGGCTTCGCCAGGTGGGAGGCTATTGGGATATGGCGGCGTCGTTCGTGTTGCAAGGCGCACTCAACGAGGACCTTTTTCTACAGCCAGGCTGCAGTGGCGAAATGTTCTTCATTTTCGCCAAAGTCTATCCGTTCCTAAAGGAATTTCGGGCGAAGACCAACAATGCCGATGCTTTCGCCAACATCGAGAAAGTGGCGACCGGATCGAAAGTGGCTCGCAAGCGGCTGGAGCGCGTCTCCAAGAATATTGAGAATCGCCGCAAAGCGCAGGCCAATCCAGCGAAGAAGGGCTGACCGCAGCGGTTGCTCTTTCCTCTCGGTGATTCGGAGCACATTCTCGTAGCCAACCATCTGCTATCCTGAATGTGTTGTGCGGATGCTCTGGTGGTTTGTCATACTGGGAGTCAGTACGGCAGTGGTCGTGTCGGTTGCGCTTACGATTTATATGCGGGTCCGGCGGCAAATGAAGCGCGCGGCGGCCCACAGAGCGGAACTCGGCGGACTCGACCACTCGTCGCCACCTGAGGCCTGATCTCCTGCAAGTTTTCGCCACGAGGAAGGAAACGCCATGTCTAGAGCAGATACGCAAGTTCTTGGCCAGTCAACCACCTTTCCAGGTCAGGAAAAAGGTCGGGAAAAAGATTGGCGAAAAGAAGCAGCAAAACAGGCGGCCATCGTGGTCGCCGCCAGTCTCTTCGTTGCCTTGTGCGCTCGCGTGACCGTGCCGCTGCTTCTTACGCCGGTTCCGCTGACACTGCAAAACTTCGGAGTCCTTACCGTGGGCTTGCTGCTCGGTTCGCGCCGCGGTTTTGCCGCACTCTCGCTATATCTTCTCGAAGGCGCGTGCGGTCTGCCAGTATTCAGTATGGGCGGTGGAATTTCCCATTTCCTCGGTGCGACGGGTGGATTCCTGCTGGCCTATCCGGCCGTGGCATTCGTTGCAGGCTGGATATACGAATACAGTTCGGGCCGTTTTGGCTGGGCTGCGGTGTCAGCCACCGTCGCTGAAGTCATACTTTTCTCGAGTGGGCTCACATGGCTCGCGGTGTATACGCACTCGGTTTCGCTGGCGATCCGATACGGCCTCTATTGGTTCGTTTTTGCGGAAGTCATCAAGGTGCTGATGGCCGCCGCCGTCGCGGCGCGTTGGCGCAAACAGACCTCCGCGTAGAGATCCGACAAACCACTATCAGACAGAGTTTTTTCCAGCGACTGACGTTTATAGAACAGGATTACGGAATCTTATGAGTACAGTATCTTCCCCAGTTCGTGAAATTACCGTGGCCCACAGCCCGGACTCCGATGACGCATTCATGTTCTATGGCCTCGCCACCAACAAAGTTCGTGTGCCAGGACTGAAGTTCAGCCATACCCTCTGCGACATCGAGACTCTCAATCGTCAGGCGCAAGAAGGCGTCTACGACGTAACCGCAATTTCATTCCATGCCTATCCGTACATTCAGGAAAAATACGCGCTAATGTCGTGCGGCGGCAGCGTCGGTGATGGCTATGGTCCGATGCTTGTTTCAACGCGTCCCTTCACGCAGGACGATATCAAGGGCAAGAAGATCGCGGTCCCCGGCAAACTGACGACGGCTTACCTCGCTCTCGAACTGTTCGCACCGGGTATTGAAGTGGAAGTCGTTCCCTTCGATCAAATCATCCCGCAGATTCTGGAAGGCAAATACGAGGCCGGCCTCATCATCCACGAAGGCCAGCTCACCTATGACAAGTCCGGATTGCATCGTGTGGTCGATCTCGGCCGCTGGTGGCAGAAAGTCACCGGACTGCCGCTGCCGCTCGGGGGGAACGCCATCCGTCGTTCGCTGGGCGCGGAAACGATGGCCAGCGTCACCCAGGCGCTGCGCGAGAGCATCCAGTACGCCATTGATCACCGCGAGGAAGCGCTAAGCTACGCCATGCAGTTTGCCCGCGACCTCGATACCCAACTCGCGGATAAATTCGTTGGCATGTACGTCAACGAGCGCACTCTCGACTACGGCGACGACGGCCGCGAAGCCGTACGCCGCCTGCTCGACATGGGGCACAAGGCAGGCATCATTCCGCAGACGCCGCGAGTCGAATGGGTGTAGGAGCGCTGCGAATCTGATAGCTTCCAGCGAGCGGGCATAAGCCCGCCTTTTACGACGGCCTCAGACCTTCAGGTATCGAACTCTTGAATCCGCCTCGAAGCAATTATCATAATTCCATGGGTGGAGAAAACGGCACTCAGACGCTGCTCATCGATGCCGATGACACGCTCTGGGAAAACAATATCTATTTCGAACGCGCGATCGCAAAGTTCATTTCTTTTCTCGACCATCGCGAACACTCGCCGGAGGCGGTTCGGCTGATTCTGAATGATGTGGAGCGAGAATCCATCGTCAAACACGGCTACGGCCTGTACAGCTTCACGCACTCACTGGTTGAGACCTTCGAGAGACTCTCCGTTGACCCGGTCACGCCAGAGTTGCATGAGCGCATCCGCAGTTTCGCCCACCAGATTGCCGATCATCCCATCGAAATCTTGCCGGGAGTGCCGGAAACCCTGCAGTATCTCGGCGAGCGCCACCGACTCATCCTGATGACCAAGGGAAATTTCGCCGAACAATCCGGAAAAGTCGAGCGCTCCGGGTTGAAGGAATATTTTGTCGCAGTTGAAATCGTCGCTGAGAAGGACGAATCGACCTATCGCACGGCCATTTCCAAATACGCCCTCCCGGCGGACAGCACCTGGATGGTCGGCAACAGCCCCAAGTCTGACATCAACCCCGCCCTCGCCGCCGGCCTGCATGCCGTTTTCATACCCCACGGCGACACCTGGATTCTCGAGCACGACGAAATCGCGACCGCCCCGGCAGCGCAACGCCTACTGGTAGTCGATCGCTTCAGCGACCTCCGGAAACACTTCTAGAGGGCTATCGGCTCGCCGTTCGTTACGTCAAACAAAACTGCCCTTGGATCTCCAGATCGCAGGAGACAAAAGGGCAGTTAGTTAAATTAGAAACTCTTTTTACTGCACGGTAACGTTAACGGCCGCGGAAGGAATGCCGTTTGCTATGACCACCAAAGAGCTCGCGCCCGTTTCCATCGTTGCCGGCACGTCGAAGTTCGTCGAGACCGTCGCCGAGCCTGTTGCCACGCCCATGGTGCTGTGGCCGTGGGTTCTTGCGTAAAACACATGTTTCGTGCTGCCGTTGGTAATTTGCACGAGAGGATAATTGGTCGCGGTTTGAAGCTCATCTCCAAACGCGGCCGCTTGTGACAATCCATTGAACTGTGTGCCCGAGATCGAATAGGTCGATCCACGAGTCACGGTTGACGGATAAGTCGAAATAGCTGGCTGCCACGATGTCTGGTAGGTTCCGGTGGACGTATAAACCTCCGTGGTACCACCTCCGACCAATACTTGGCCGTTTGCCAACACCATCAGACTTCCTGGCGTATACGGCCCGGCAGTAAGGGTCGTCCCATTCCACAGGTAAGAACCCCCGGAGTCGCCTTCCACCAGCACGTCGCCATTCGTTAGCAGGACAGCAAACGAATCGCCAGCGTTGTCACCATTGGGGAAGTCGGGACCGACAGTCCAACCGCCCGCGAGGCTGTCGTAAATGGCGGTATGCCCGGCGCCGTTCTTGCCGTTTGTCGAATATGACCCGGTGCAAAACACGGTGCCATCCGGACGCAGGATTTGCGGCCCAATTTCCCCAGGCGGGTAGTAACAAATGCTACCGCCAGGACCGTATGGAATACAGCCGTCGGGTGAGGGCGAATGCAAATCGACGATTGTGCTGCCCGCCGTGACCCACTCTTTCGCCGCCGGGGTATAAATCTCGGAGTTGGGAGCCTTCTTCACATCCGCGGTCAAAATCGACCCGTCCGCCAACAGGGTCCAGCCCTCCTCGGCGTTGAAATCTTTTTTCCCCTTCGAAGGTACCGATTTCCACTTCATGGTCGAGGGCGTGAGTTCCCGCATTTGTTTCGTAAGCTTGTTTCCGATCAAGTAGTTGCCGTTCGGCAGCACCACCGACGGTGAATCTCCTATGTAGAGCCAGTTTTTCGGCGGCGTAACCGCGGTCCATGTGTTCTTCACGGGATCGTAAATCGCGCCCAGATTGGTAAGGGTAAAGTTACCGAAATTGTACTCGCCGCCCTCGATGATCAGGCGTCCGTCGGCCAACACCGCGGAAGCCTCAGCGTAGGGGTCATAACCGGAGGGAAGGGAGGCGAGTTGCGTCCAGGTTCCGTTGACATAGCTCCCGGTGATGTCGGGCGTCAGCTTCCACCAATCGTTTCCGGCGTTTCCTTGCACCATCACAGTACCGTCGGTCAACTGGAAAGAGAGACCGACTCCATCGGGTGGTTGATTCTTGAGCTTGGTCAACTGCGCAAGCGCGGCGCCAGAGCCGACGAGCAAAACCATAATTGCTGTGAGAATGAACTTCTTGGACAAGATGCACGACCTTTCTTGAATGCTGCCTCTGGCAGCAAGCGCAGAACTTTCCATGGAGTTTGAACCGCTTGGGTATTTTGCAACCTTCCCCGGGGGGCGGCAGGTGCAGGCGAACCATATTAGCAAAAGTTGTCGGGATTTGGTAGGAGAGGAAAAGGCGTCCGGAGCGGCTTTTGGGCCTTCGAGGGAGCGGATTCCCGAGCCGGGTTGACCCCAATAGACACAAGCCGGGAACGCGGAATTTCTTCCGGTTCCCGGCCTGCGCTTCTTTCAACTTGATGATTGATTTAGTTGGTTGGCGTTGGACTCGCGTTGGCGGTCGTTGCGGCCGCTGCGGGCGCGGTCGCCGTAGTAGGCGCAGCCGCACTCGCAGCGTTGTACCGCGAAAGGCGCGGATAGAACGGAGTGACCTCGAACGGCATCTTGTCGCGCGCCGACGTGATCGCGACCGGTTGTGCCTTTACGATCTCCACTTTGTCGTCCCACGGATTCAGCTTGACGCGTCCGCCCAGCGGCAGCGCGGCGATCTGGTCGAGCTTATTCCAATCGAGCGCCGGAGCCGACGTGGCAAGCGCAGCCATGCGCGTCACCGTCCCGTTCTCGGTCATGCTGTTGCCAAGATGCGCCTGCAGCAGTGCGCTCAATTGCGGAGAACGCTGCTGGAGAGCCTTGATGAAGAGTCCCGCCGAGTCCAGCTTCTGCGCATAGGGCGAGGCTTTCAGCATCTCGATAGCTTTCTTGTCGGCGGCCGTTTCCTCTTCGGGAATGTGTTTGAACCCGAGGTTCTGGTAAGTTCCCTCGTCCGAGAAGAGCATGCGGTCGTTGAACGCGTACTGGCTGCCCAGGTTATGTCCCAGGACAATGTGCGCCAGTTCGTGCGAGAGCACCATGGCCAGGCTGCCTTCGTCGGGAAGAACGTCGATCAAGCCCCGGCTCACGACGATGGTATTGCCAACGCTGAAGGTTTCCAGCGGAGAGGTCGTCAACACCCGCGTCCGAACGGGGCGGGGCAAATCGATGTTGTTGGTGATTTCCAGGTTATTCACGACGGTTTGCAGAATCTTGTCCACGTCGCCTTCCGGCGCCAGTAGACCGGCGCGTTCCAGCCGTTCGACTACGTTGTCTTCCGCCTGTTGTTGCCATTCGCGCTCGGCGGCCAGAGGAGTCGCATCCTGGGCGGTCGGCGTATCGTCTTTCACGCTGTCTACACGGATGTTGGTGAGCTCGTCGTTTGCCGAGCCGGTCTTAAGGTTATATCCCCACATGCGCGTCTGGGCCTTGAATGCAATCTTGTTAACGTGTCCGGCGGTGAAATCACCTTCTTCGCTGTAGATGTACGCTGGCACCCAATAACCCGGGACCAGATTCAGACGCCAACTGTCCATGTGAAAGAAATAGTTATTTCGCGAAGGCCGCGCGTAGGTTCCGTTCAGCCGCACGATATTGAAGTCTTGGTCTTCAACCCAGATACGACCGAGAAAGCGTCCCCGGCCCGCATCTTTTTTCGGTGTCAGATCGAACACCAGGCAGCGCACGTCGCCCAGGAACTCGCGTCGCGCATAATGGAAATCATAGTGCTGACGGTCAAAATCGTTGCGGTCAGCGAAGATCATCCACGAAAAACCCAGTGGCTGGTACTGGAATTTGAACTTCTTCGTGAACTCGCCGAGAAGATGCTTCTCCATGCCTTCGTCTTTGGTGTCTTTGCCCTTGCCGTCAAGATAGTCGCTGCGGTCTATGGATTCGCTCAAGTCCATGCGTCCCAGGAAGTAGTGATCGTCCTGCGGAATCGGCCCCAGTTGTGGATCCTGCGTCAGGTTCTGCAGGTAGGTCTCCACAATGGGAGTGCGCGGCGACAGGAACTTGATCAGGTCCTTCTCCCGCATGATCACGCGGTCGACAACCTGATCCATGGTGGTCGGCGGTGCCAAATTGCTCTGAGCCGGACCAGACTGGGCGTCGGCTGACGGAGTTTGGGAGGGCTGCGTCGCCGCAACCGGCTGTGGGTTCTGCGGCGCGGGCGCCGGCTGCTGGGCCACTGCCGTTACTGCCAACACCAGCAGAGCCAAAACCGTGCAATTCAGGGAGCTCATTGACTTGCTCATAAACGACTTGCTCATAAACATCCGCATAACCGTTATCTCCAAAGTTTCAATACGCCAGTTGAAATACCACGTGCACAATTGCTGTCGAATCCGTTGCCTGCCCGTTACGCATAGCCGGCTTGAAGCGCATCTTGTTGGCTGCGGCTATGGCAGCTTCATCCAGTCCATGGCCCAGACCCCGAACCACGCGATTCACATGCAGCTGCCCGTTCGCCGCGAATTGCACTTCCAGCAGAACTTCGCCTTCCAGTTTCAGATTTCTCGCTTCGTCGGTATAAACCGGGTTGGGCTTGAAAGTGATCTCGACCGATGTAGCCGCGGGGCCGCTATCCACGCGCTGCACATGCGGCGTGTTCTGCGCGATCTCCTGGGAACCAAAGCCTGAGGTCTGAACTCCCGCGCTGCCGCGGCCGCTTCTGCGTCCGTCTCCTTGTCCTCCGGTTGCAACCCCGTTACCAAAGTCGGCGCTCGCTACGGTTCCCTTAATACCTTTGGCTCCGCCCGATCCATTGCCTTGCCCTTGGCCCACCGGCATGTCGAAGCCTCCGGCGACCGCCGCGACCAGCTTGCCGTTCGGTTTGCCGTTGTCACTCGGCTTCAATCCATTCGGATCCCCAAACCCGCCCGTCTGCACTTTTTCAATCGGAGCATTCACCGTGGGCTTCACCGAGCTTCCAGAAAAATCTCCGGTATGAATCAGTACCGGACGCGCTCCGCTGGTCGGCGTCAACACCGCCGGCGCGAAATTATTCATCGTCACCTTGGGAGGCTCGACTTCCTGCGGTACCGGCTTGGGCGCGCGGACTTCTTTCGGCACGATTAATTTCGGCGCCTGAAAAACGGGCTCCGGCGGCAGCAACTTCGCGTGTATGGGGAGCGGCTTCGGTTTCGGCAACGCCTCCGGTCGCAGCGACGGCCGCGGGATTAGCTCGGTGACGTGATAACCGATGGTCGGAATCAGCGTGTCGGAGGTCATGATTCCGACAACAATCAGCAGCAGAATCAGGCCCGCGAGGATTCCGTAGCTCGTGGCGAACGTCCGCCAGTTCCACTTCTTTTCAGGCAGCAGGCCGAGTTGAAAACCGCCATCTTTCGTTGGCATCCATGACTCCAAAAGGGGGCCCAGGCTGGGGAGAGCGCTTGGCGTTGGAGTCTTCACCTTATGGGAGATTAGGCAGGGGGTAAACGTGTCGCTTGCGCGTGTCCTTTGGTAACCAACCCTAAGATATTCAGTCTGTTGGAGAATTACCGAGGTGCGGATGCCCGGCGTCGCGCAAAAAAATAGAACACCGGAACGCCCGCCAGAATCGCCAGGCATCCGCCAACTGAACTCTTCAGATTCGCAGTGAATGTGTAGTAAAGAAGGGCCGTGGAAGCCAGCACAAACAGCGCCGGAACCACCGGATATCCCCAAACGCGATACGGCCGCTCGAGGTTCGGTTCCCGTCGTCGAAAAACGAAAACCGTGCTGGCCGCGATCATGTAGAAGAGCCACTCCGCGAAAATTGCCAGCGAAAAGAATTGCCTGAAGCTGCCTCCCAGCAAAAGCAATACGATCGCCAGTCCGCACTGCACAACAATCGCCACCGATGGCGTGTGGAAGCGCGGATGAACCTCGGCAATCGCCTTGAAAAAATAGCCATCGCGCGCGGTGGCAAAGGGAACGCGCGCTCCGCTCATGATGGTCCCGTTCAAAGTCACGAGCATCGAAATCGCCATGCCCGCCGACACCAGGCTTGCGCCTGCCCGTCCCAAGACCAGCGCCACCGCGTCGGAGGCCGGACGCTCCGAGGCTGCCACCGCCGCCGCCGGCAGCACATATTGCACCGCCGCATTTACCAAAATGTAGAGCACGCCCACCGTGGCCACACCCCAAATCAGCGATAGTGGAATATTGCGCTGCGGATTGCGTATCTCACCCGCAACCATGTTCAGATCGTTCCAGCCGTCGTAAGCCCAAAGGGCGGCCACCAGCGCTGCGAAAAATCCAGCCACGCCGCGTTTAGCCCCGGCGAATTCGGTCGCAAAGTTCGCCCAGGTTCCTCCACTATAGGAAAAGCCGACCACCACAATTCCAACGATGATCGCAACCTTCAAGAGGGTAAACAGGAGTTGAAACTCTCCGGCCCTGCGTACTCCGATGTAGTTCAGCCACGAAATCAGGAGAGTGGCTCCGATGGCCACCAATTGCCCGTAAGTGACGGTGAAAGGACGCGAAATGCAGTCATGGGAGAAGAAAGAAAAAACCGGAAAGGTTTCGAGAATTCGCACCAGACCGGTAGTTATGGTCGCAATCGAAGCTGGCTTAGCGATCAAGAACCAGGTCCAGGAGTAGAGAAATCCGGCCAGCGGCCCGTAGGCGTCGCGAACGTAAACATACTCGCCACCCGCCTGCGGCTTCATCGCTCCCAATTCGGCATAAGTAAGCGCGCCAAAAAAAGAAAGAAGCCCTCCAACCACCCAGGCCAGATAAACCAGGCGAGCCGAACCCACGGCTTGCATCATCTCGGTAGGGACAAGAAAAATTCCGCTTCCGATAATCGTCCCCACCACAACCGCGCCGGCGTGGGAGAGTCCAAGATCGCGCGCGAGTTCCGGGCGGGGCATGTTTGGCTTCTTGTCCAAGGTTTTTTCTGTAGTTTCTCTGCGCACTCAGCGATCTCCGCGGTTCAAGCGTTCGCTGGAACCCTCCACAAACCGCTAGCCGCGTATCCGACAGCAAACGTCACGCAAGTCCCGATCGCGACCCACCAGGTGAACGCCACCTGCGACCATCCCCACAAATACAATTCCATTGCAAGTCCGCAAGCCATGCCGACCATTGCCCCACGCTGATTCGCACTCTTAGTTAATACGCCGAGCAGGAATACGCCAAGCAACGCGCCGTAAGCAACCGACGCGATCTGTAATCCGACTTCCACCACTCGCCCGACACGATGGAGAGCCAGGACCGCCAGCGCGAACAACAAGAGCGCCCACCCGACCGTCGCCAGCCGCGCCATTCGCAGCCGTGCCGCGTCGGTTACCTCCGGCCGGCGCGACGAACGAAAGCGAAGATAAAAATCCATGATCGAACTCGATGACAGCGAATTCAGTGCCGCGCTCAAATTCGACATAGCCGCCGCCAGAATAGCGGCGATCAACAACCCCGCAATCCCGTGCGGCATCCGGCTCACGATGAACGTGGGATAAATCCTATCTGCCCGCCCAAAGGCCGCCGACGGAACCCGGTAGTAGACAAATAGCATCACGCCCACAAAAAGAAATAACGCAAACTGAAAAAAGACTGCCACTCCACTCGACAGCAAAGCCAGCACTGACTGCCGCTGATTCCGCGCTGCCAGTAATCTCTGAACGATGAGCTGGTCGGTACCGTGGCTGGCAGTAGTCAAGAATGCGCCGCCGATAATGCCGGCCCACAGCGTGTAAGGCTTCGCAAAATTCAAGTAAGGCCAGTGCGTTAACGTGGAAGCGTCGAACACCTGGAACTTGTGCAACCCGCCCGCAATCGTCCGCACAGATTCCCATCCGCCGGGCACGAGGTGCAGGATTGTCACCAACCCAACCAGCGTTCCCCCGACATAAATAAAGGTCTGCACCACGTCGGTCCAGATCACCGCTGCCAAGCCGCCCTCAAACGTATAGATCAAAGTGAGCAGCGTTATGATCGCGATCGAAGTGACTTCGCCCGTGCCCAGCGCAATCGCGACCACAATCGACACGGCATAGACGCGAACACCCTCCGCTGCCGCGCGTGTCATCAGAAACAGGCCTGCGGTCACGGTGCGCAACTCCGGACCAAACCGGCGCTCGATCAGCTGATAAGCGGTATACAACTCGCCCCGAAAATATTGCGGCAGCAGCACAAAACTAATGATGACGCGTCCGATTACATACCCCATCACCAATTGCAAGAAGGTCAGATTCGAGTCGTAGGCGAGTCCGGGAATGCTGATGATGGTCAGCGTGCTGGTCTCCGCCGCCACAATCGAGAGTGCAATCGCCCACCACGGAATGTTGCGGTCGGCGAGAAAGTAATCGCGCATCGTACGCTGCCGCTTGCGAAAGCGCAGGCCGAACAGCGTGATCCCCGCCAGGTAAGCCGCGATAATCAGCAGGTCGATTCGATTCAATCCCACGCGATTCCTTTAGTAGAGACGCACCTGCCGCATCTCTCGTTGCCAACAACGGTTTCGCAGCATTGTACAAGCATGTTCCGGGCGCGAACCCGGTCGGATTTGTCAGAACCTGTGTTAGAACTAGCGCGATGGCCTATTATCTCGGAATCGATGGCGGCGGTACCAAAACCCGCTGCCTTCTTGCCGACGAAACGACGGTACTCGCCAGGGCGATGGCAGGCGGCAGTAACATAATTCGTCTCGGCGAGACGCACGCGAGGGAAGCGCTGCGCACGGCTGTCCAACAGGTCTGCGCCGCCGCCGAAATTTCTCCCAATCAGATTCACGGAGTCTGTATCGGCGCAGCCGGCGCGGCGCGGCCGGAGATCGCCGCGAAGGTTCACGCCATCCTCGCCGGGCTGATTCCCGAAATTAATCCCACCAACATCGAAGTCGTCGGCGACGCGCAGATCGCTCTCGAAGCCGCTTTCGGCGAGGGTCCCGGAGTAATCGCAATTGCCGGTACTGGCTCGATCGTCTACGGGCGCAATGCTGAGGGTCACACCGCGCGCGCCGGAGGCTGGGGATTCGCTGTCTCCGACGAAGGCTCCGGCCACTGGATCGGCCGCCGCGCCATCTCCGTGATCATGAGCGCCCACGATCAAGGCCTCGAAACCGCGCTCACCGCCATGGTCCTCCAAGCCTGGAAGCTCACGACAATCGACGAACTTGTGCAGCAAGCCAACTCGACCCCGCCACCCGATTTCCCGCTCCTGTTTCCCGTCGTCCTCCGCGCTGCCGATGAGGGCGACTCCATGGCCCGCGACCTCTTGAGTGACGCTGGTACCAGATTGGCGGGGCTAGCTGCGACCGTGATACGCCGCCTGGCACTCCACGATCTAGAGGCTGCGCAGCCGGTAGCCAAACTTCCTGTAGCGATGACAGGCAGTGTCTTTCGTCAGTCTCCTGTCGTGCGCGAGGTTTTCTACAACATGCTGCATGCAAGTTTTTTCAGCATCGATGTGCGCCAGGAGTTGGCCGATCCCGTAGAAGGAGCGCTAGCCAGAGCAAAACGCAGAACCTAGATAGGGACTGTTGATCGGCGACGTCCGAAAGATGTCCGAAAATGGAATGTCTGAACAGGAACATGCCAAAGAGAAAGACGAAGGTGTCCCGGCCCAGCACGCCGAGTTCGTAAGCACCGCCGCGGACCCAGCGCTCACCGAGAATTTGGCACTAGCACTCCTCAAGCGACCGGGCTTGCCTACTGAAGTATTCGAGCAATTAGCGAAGAACGCTAACGCCCTGAAGAGCCGCAAAGTAAAAATTGCGCTGGCCAGCCATCCGAACACGCCTCGCCATGTGTCCGTACCCCTGGCGCGCCAGTTCTACACTTTCGATCTCATGAGAGTTGCGCTTTCGCCCAGCGTGCCCGCCGACGTAAGAGTTGCGGTTGACGACGTTCTCATCTCACGCCTGAAAGTTGTCACCGTCGGAGAACGTCTAACGCTGGCTCGCCGCGCCTCGGGCCGAGTAGCTGCGGCGCTTCTGCTGGAATCAGAAAATGTGGATGGCAGAATCGTCGACGCGACGACCGCCGCCCGCGAGACTCGAGTCATGCGAACCGCTCTCGAAAACCCGCGCCTTACCGAAGCCCTGGTCATCAGCTCCGTGCTTCACCCCGCTGCCAGCGCAGCCCTGGTGCGAGCGGTCGCGCAGCACGAGAAGTGGTCCGGTCGCGGAGAAATCCGCGCCGCTCTACTGCGAACCGAGCATCTGTCGCTAGCCCGCGCCCTGGAATTCAGCCGCGAAATTACCGCGCCGCTGCTGCAGGAAGTGCTCGCCAGCTCGCGCCTCCCGACCCGGATCAAGGGCCAACTACTCCGTCAGTCCGCGAAATCGTGAGCTCACATAGTGCGGGCGCTTTCGCCCGCGTGCTGACAGCATCCAGAATACTGGGAGTAGCATGCTCGCTGATTCCACCGCAACGGAATGTCGTGGGATGATAGCTTTATCGCTGGACCTGTTCGCTACAGACGCCGCCGCTGCGGCCCGAGAGTTGAAAATGAAACGAGTCACCATAGCAGTCGTCATAACAGTCGTCTCGCTTTTCGTCACAACTTCCTTCGCCACAAAACAGAAACCCCTCAAGGGCGCAAACCTTCTCATCCAACTCGAAGCCAATTTTGCCGCGGACGTTGCGAAAGATGGCCACGCTGCATTTCTCACCTACTTTGCCGAAGATGGTGTCGAAGTGGTGGACGGCGGTGGAATCGACACCAAAGACGATATGCGCAAGCAACCGCCATGGCCGGAAGGAACGTCGCTTACATGGAAGCCCGTCTATGCGGACATGGCCGCATCCGGCGATCTCGGCTACACCTACGGCAACTACGTCTACACTGCCAAGAATAAAGAGGGCAAGCTGGTGACCAGTTACGGCAAGTACACTTCGATCTGGAAAAAGCAGAAGGACGGCCAGTGGAAAGTGGTCGTCGACATGGGAAACGACAGTCCCGACCCGAAGACCGGGAAGTGAGCGTGGCCGCGCTCTACGCGGGAATCGCGCGTTCCTTCGAGCGGATCATCTCCATCAGCTCCAGCGTAGTGGGGACAGCGATGCCGTAGCGTTCTCCGCCGCGCACGATGGGCCCAGCGATCGCATCCAACTCAAGCTGTCTTCCAGCTGCAAGGTCTTTCTGCATGGAGCTGCGCATGACCGGCGGCGCGCTCTCAAAGCCCGCCATCACCCGCAGCGCATCAAGCTGGGCGCCGCTGGCATTCCCCACGGCACATGTCTCGGCGATCGCAGAATGCAATTTCGGTTTCCAGCCGGCGTTGGCCAGAATCTCCCCAAGATTCATGCCCGATGCCGACGTAGTCAACGCAAAGGGAGCCAGAAACGAAAGCTTGCCCCAGAGCAAAGTCTGCTCGTTCGGAACAAACTGGCAAGTGAATCCCTGATTGGCTAGCTGCCCGATGATCGCCCCGAGGAGTGGCTCTCCGCTCGCAGCAAGGTTAAGGAGAACGAACGGCGACCGCTGAACGAATCGCCCGGGAGAAATCCTTTCCGCTTCCACGGCAATCGTTCCCGGTACCACGCGCTCACGCCCAAATTGCTCGCGCAGCACCGCGACGTGGTCTGTGCCGTTCAGCAAGGGAACCACGCATTCCGGCGATGCCTGCACCGATTTAAGAGCGGATTGCAGCTGATAAGTCTTGGTCGCAATCCAGAGCGCGTCAACCGCGTCGGTCAGCGTGGCAACGGCCTTCGCCGGAGCGGTCAGCGAGCCCGTCGGACGTTCCAGCGTCAGGTCAGCCGGATAACTCGCCAACTTCTCCGCTCGGACCACCACGGTGACGTCCTCGCCAAGCGACGACAGTACGGTGCCGATCAAACCGCCAATGGCTCCCACTCCCAAAATTGCGTGTTTCATGTGGACACTCCCAAGAAAAACGATAGGATACGCTACTTTTTGATGCGGTCGCTCCCAACCTGGGCCCACCTTTACGCTGCGCCCAAGAATCTGGCACACTGACTACTGGCCCCATCCACTGACGGCTGACTCACCATGGGCAAGATTCACGTCCTTCCCGAGAGAGTTGCCAACCAGATCGCTGCCGGCGAAGTGGTCGAGCGACCCGCGTCGGTGGTGAAGGAGTTACTCGAAAACGCGCTGGACGCTGGCTCCACCCGCATTCGCATTCAGGTCGAAGCGGGCGGCAAGAAGCTGATCCAGATTACCGACAACGGATGCGGCATGGTGCGCGACGATGCCATGCTGGCCTTCGAGCGCCACGCCACCTCGAAAATCAAGAACACCGAAGACCTGTTGAGCATTTCGACCCTCGGATTTCGCGGCGAGGCATTGCCCTCGATAGCTTCGGTCGCCCGGCTGCATCTTGAAACCCGCGCCGAGGAAGAAGCGTCCGGCACGGTCCTTGAAATTAACGGCGGCAAGATCATCCGCGTGGAAGAAGCGGGACTTCCGCTGGGGACTTCAATCACGATTCGTGATCTCTTCTTTAATACTCCGGCACGCAAGAAATTTCTGCGCTCGGAATCGACCGAGCTATCGCACATCGCGTCACTCGTCACTCACTATGCTCTGGCGCATCCCGAGAAGCATTTCGAGTTGCATTCCGCGACAAATGCGCTTCTCGTCGCGCCTCCCGTAGCCGGTCATCGCGAGCGCGTTTACCAGGTTTTTGGACGTGAGACGCTCGACCAGTTGATTCCGCTGGCCGCAGTGCAACCGCTGGAGCGCGTCGGCCTGCCGCAGCCTCCGCCGTGGCGGCGTGCAGCGGAGACTTCTGTGAGCGAGTCCGCCGCCTTGGATGAGGCTTCGCACGATTTTGGCGAAGTCCGGCTGCACGGGTTCGTTTCCAAGCCGGAGATTCAGAAGCTCAATCGCAATTCGATTTACATCTTCGTGAACGGACGCCTGATTCGTGACCGCCTAATTCAACATGCGATCGTCGAAGCCTATCGCAACATTCTGCCGCCCACGGTGTTTCCCGTCGTACTGCTGTTTATCGAGATGCCGACTGCCGAAGTGGACGTAAATGTGCATCCTTCAAAGACCGAGGTGCGATTCCGGCAGCAGACGGTGATCCACGACTTTGTGCGTGAGTCCGTTCGCGCGGCTCTGATGAAGGCGCGGCCGGTGCCCCAGTTCTTGACCGAGATCGGCGCGCAGCCATCGGCGAGCGCAGGTCTCGCCAGTCCGGCATTCAGCGACGCAACGCGCAGCGGCGATGGGTTCGAGCGCGCCCCGTGGCGCGACTTATACGAGCAAGCGACGGCGGGCGGTTTCGCGCTACAAGCGGCGGCAGTTCCCGCGATGTCCGCGCGGTTCGAATTTGAAGGCGGGATTGCAGTCGAGGCCAACGCGGCGGTATCGCTGGAGCGCGCGCCCGAAGCGACGATCGCTCAGTCGAGCGTTGTCGATCAGCCCATCCCCGATCACGGCTGCGCGCCGCCCATTGCGCAAGAGCCGCAAGCCGCGCCGACTCTCGAATCTCTGCGCACGCTGCGTCCGTTAGGCCAGATTCGAAATTCCTTTATTCTCGCCGTCAACGAAGACGGGCTTTGGATCATCGATCAGCACGTGGCTCACGAGCGGGTACTGTTCGAGCGAATCCTCCGGCAACGCTCGGC
Organism: uncultured Acidobacteriaceae bacterium; assembly: GCA_963755765.1. Classification (GTDB taxonomy): domain Bacteria; phylum Acidobacteriota; class Terriglobia; order Terriglobales; family Acidobacteriaceae; genus Acidiflorens. The sequence continues at coordinate 13,170 of CAVWKZ010000010.1, read as the reverse complement.
ACAGAAAGTCGAGAGCCAGCGTTTGCTCATGCCCCTGGTCATCGAACTGACTCCGGCGCAACAAGCGATCTTCAGCGACATTGCCGAAGAGCTAGCCCACAACGGTTTTGAAGCGGAACCCTTCGGCACGCGCAGCGTGGCAGTGAAGGTCGCGCCAGCAGGTGTGGACGCAGCCCAGGTCGAGCACATGCTCAACGAGATCTTCGAACAACTTACACGTGAGGATCAGGCAATCAATCTGGAGGCGGTGCGGACGCGCATCGCGGCGTCGATCGCCTGTCACGCCGCCATCAAAGTCAACATGCCTCTGGAACAGAACAAAATGGAGTGGCTGCTAGCAGAGCTGGCAAGAACCGAGCATCCCATGACCTGCCCGCATGGTCGGCCGGTGGTGCTGCGTTATTCCATGCAGGATATCCAGAAAGCGTTCAAGAGGATCTGAAAGCAGCATTCAGCACTCAGCAATCAGTCTGTTCGCACCCCAAGAGCCGGAAGGCAGGCCGCGCCCGGGACTGAATGCTGAGTGCTGACTGCTGAGTGCTGAAGGCTGCCTTGTGTTCTAATCGAAATCATGACCGACTCGGAACTTCTGCAGGCCCGCGCGCAAAAGTGGCGTCTCGACGGCCAGCCCATGCGAAGTCTTGATGAGGCGCGTGCCTTCCTCGAGTCGGTAGGATTCTGTCTGATGTATCCGATGCGGCCAGCGCTTCTGTTGCCGACTTTCATCGGGGCTTGGGTGGGAGCCGACGACAAACTCCCCATGCGCCAGCACGCCTACAACGACCCACGCGCGAAAGATGCGACCGAACTGATGGTGCGCATGCTGCGCGATCAGGCGGCGTACGAGGCTCCGTTGATAGACGAGAACAACGCCTTCCTGCTGGCGGCCTCGGTTTTTCCTTATTTCTATTCGCTCGTCGGAGAGCGCAATCCGAAACATGCGCCGGCGAGCGGACCGCGGTCTCCCTACTCTCCGTTGGCCTGTGACGCTTTCGAGATCATCCGGCGGCGAGGTCCGATTTCGAAATCAAAATTGGGTGAGATGCTGGGCGGCGCAGTTTCAAATGCTGGTCTCGATCGCGCCCTCGGCGAACTGTGGGCCAAGTTGCGCATCACGCGCGTCGACTATACGGCCGAGGAAGGCTCGGTGTGGGACGAACTCTCGCGCTGGGCGCCAGAGGTAGTGCGCCAGGGCGTGGGAATCTCGGTGCCGGAAGCGCTCTCGGCGCTGGTCTCAAAATATCTCGACTGCGTGGTCGCCGTAGATGAGGGCGAAGTCGAAAACTTCCTCGCAAACTTCGTTCCGCGGACGCGGGTAAGAGAAGCCATCCACGCGTTACTTGCGGCGCGGGAGGTGAGCTTTGTGCATGTGGGGAGTAAATCACTGCTGCAGGTAACTCCGCCCAAACAGGTGTATGTTCCCAAGCCGCGGCCGCAGCGCGTGAGCTAAGGGCTGCGAGCTACGAGCCTCGATCTGCGGCGAGCATCAGTAGATCCTTCGCTTTGTCCAGATGTACTCAAATCAGATGCCGAGATTGAAATAGCGGAACCGTTTGCGAAGCGTGTAAAATCGCACCTTCGCCCCAATGCAATTTCGCAATAATGACTGATCACTCCCCGCGTAAACTCATCATCGCCATTGACGGCCCGGCCGGGGCGGGCAAGAGTACCATCGCGTCCCGCCTGGCGCGCAAACTCGGATATGTGAACCTGGAGAGCGGAGCGATGTACCGCGCACTGGCGCTCCGTGCAATCGAGGGGGACGCGTCCTTTGATGACGAAGGGGCGCTGCTGAAACTGGCGCGAGATTCGAAAATTACTCTCGATCGCTCCATCGGCGGCCATCGCGTTCTGCTCAATGGAAAAGACGTTTCCGCACGCATCCGTGAACGCGACGTGACCGAAGCGGCGTCGCGCGTTTCGGTTCATCCCAAAGTGCGAGAGTGGATGGTCGAGCGCCAACGCGAAATGGGTACCGGAGGCGGCGTGGTGATGGAAGGCCGCGACATTGGAACAAAAGTCTTTCCCGATGCCGACCTGAAGATTTTTCTCGACGCCGATCCCGTGATCCGCGAGCAACGCCGCCTCGACCAGCAGCGGGTGAAGGGCGCGCCGGCGCAGGCAATGGCCGCGGAACTCCGTGAGCGCGACCGACGGGACCGCACCCGAGCGGCTTCTCCGCTGATGGCCGCCGAAGATGCGGTGGTACTCGACTCGACCCATATGAGTGAGGACGAGGTGCTCAGCCGAATCGAGGCGTTGGTGGAGCAGCGACTCGCGACCGCGCGGTAGCGATTTGCCGCCCCCGACGAGAAACCGCGAACAAAACAAGCGTGTTGCCGAGGTGCGCCCCCACCAAGCCTCTGACCCAACGATCGAAGCGCATCCAGCCATTTCTAACCGCAAATGTCCGCTAATGTCCGTTCTTGTCCGCTCATGTCCGTTGCGCGCGACACCGAAGCGCGGCATGATACCGGAGCTTTCAAGATCAGAGTTGCGAACTAGGCCATATATCTTGCAGTCACCTAAGGAGAACCATGGCAACGCAGAGAATCATGTCCATCGGCAGCATCTTTACAAACGCTCTTTTAGCAGTTGCGCTGGTCATAACAGCACAGTCAGCCGTCGCCCAAACCAGACCTGAGTCCGACGGCGGGTTCGAGCCTGCCGTCGTTCATAATACGTGGAGCAGCGGCACCGCCATGCCCACCGCCCGCTGGAGTGGCGCCACCGGCGTAATCGGCAAGCTGATCTACGTTGTTGGGGGCGCCACTGGAACCGCCGTGACCGGCGTCAACGAGATCTACAACCCCAAGGCCAAGACGTGGACGACGGGCGCTTCGATGCCAACCCCGCGCTTCGCCGTCGCATCCGCCGTGGTGAATAACATCTTGTACGTGATTGGAGGCAGCGACAACGGCAGCGATGCGCTCACTGTCGTCGAGGCCTATAACTCTGCCGCCAATTCCTGGTCAACGCTTGCCTCGATGCCCACGGCCAGAAACAGCATGTCTGCCGTCGTTGACAAGGGCATTATCTATGTCATCGGAGGCTACAGCAATGGCAGTCGGCTCTCGACCGTCGAAAGCTACAACCCCTCCACCAACACCTGGACCGAAGAAGCGTCACTCCTGGTGGGGAAATCCGGCCCGGCTGTCGGTCTGCTCGGCGCCAACATCGTGGCGGCTGGAGGATTGACCAACTCCGGTGTGACCGGCGACAACGAAAACTATGCCGTGAAGAAAAATAAATGGACGACGCTCACCGCCGACCCAACCGCCCGGCAAGCGCAATGTTCATGGGTCATTTCCGGCGCACTGTATGTTGCAGGAGGAAGTGGGAGCAGCGGACCTCTGAGCATCAACGAAGCCTACAGCCCGAAAACAAAATCGTGGACGACCCTGGCATCGATGCCCGAGCCGACCGCTGGCCCAACTTCAGCCAAACTCGGCACCATCCTCTATTGTTTCGGCGGTTCGGACACAGGCGTGCTTGGTTCCGGCACGGCCTATGATTTCGTGCAGATCTATCAGCGCTAGCGCGACATAGTGCGGACGTAAGTGTGGACGTAATTCGGATGGAGCGATCTTCCCCGTGTCACCCTGGCCAATTCTAAGGGTGCCCCGCCCAAGCTTATTGCTTGGGCGGTTTTTTCTCGACGGTCACCAGTTCGAGCCGCAATATGTCACTCGAACCCCGGCAGTAAAAACGTAACCGGATGCGACACCAGCTTGAGCGCCACCTCTTTCAGGAAGCGGCGCGCCTTCGCCTCACCAATGTCGCGAGCACGAACCGCCAGCAGGAAGCTGAGCGCAAACGAAGTGAAAATATTGAGCAACCCCACCACGAGAATGCCCGCGAACGACATCTCCACGTCGGAAAGATGAAGCTCGCCCTCCAGTCGGAGTGCGTCCCAGGCGTAAGCGACGCTGGCCGCGCCCAGAGTCACGTGGCGAACTTCCAGCGGAATACCGAAAAGCTCGAACATAATCGGCACCGCGCCCAGCAGGAATCCAAGAACGATGTACCCTGCCGAGCCCGCGGCGTGATGCTCCATCCAGTGGGCGATGGACTTGGCGCGCGCCGCTCCCAGCCGACGACGAATCCGCAGACTGTTAGTAATGGCCGACTCCATTCGCGTGAGCGCGAGGTAATTTGCAGTCCAGCCGGTCGCAAGCGAAGAGAGCCACAGAAAAACTCCTGTGACAATGGCAAAAGGAATAGTCAGTGACTGGAGCGGAAAGAGCATATGTACGCCGTGCTCGGCTTCCTCCGAAGTGAGAAAAGGATGACCAGCGACAACGTTCCAGATTCTGTCAACCGCGATCGAAGCCAAAATAGCGCCAATCAGATTTCCAATGGTGACCAAAGTCTGAGTCTGCGAGATGGCCTGCAAACTGGCCATGTGATCCTTCTTCGGATCTTCCATGGCATCAACCAGAGTGGCGGCCGTGGCCGCGGGCATTTTTGATGCCAGCAAGAAACCGCCCGCCTGCATCAAGAGAAAGCTGACCGTGTAATTCAACGAATGCCCAATCGCCACCAGGAAAGGCGCATGAATCGCGGATGAGATCGAGTATTTGAAAAGAGCAGTGAAGCAGGTAATCACGCCAGCGAAAATCGCTCCCCAGCCCATCGTTTTCCACTGCGCGGCATTTTTCGCGATGTAATGTTTCCCGACGCGTCCCGTTTTCTCGACCACACTGCGCGCCAGCCGGCGCGTGCTGGCGCTAAATACGGTTCCGATTCTTCGCTGGGTGGCAAAACCGTGAACAATCGTCACCGCGAATTTTCGCGACTCGGAGTCTTCGCGCTGCAGGCTCAGCACCTGCTGAATTCGCCAGAGCAGCGATCGCAGCAGACGAACCCGGAAGATCATGCTGGCCGAAGATCCTCTTTCCTCCAGCAGTTGCGTCATTTCCCGCAGTTGAGTTTCGCAGAATTCTCGACGCGTCTCCCATTCCGGAAATTCGTCAGGGTGCTGCACCACATGTTCCGTCACAGCCGGCAGGTCGAAGAAGCTGGACTTGGTGACGTCTTCGTCGTCGGCCAACGTCAGAAAATCTCTGGACAGCGCAACGTTGGTTGCGCGCAGTGCCAGCAGCGTGCAGGAAGCGAGAATCGAAGACGGCGAAGGCCGAAAAATGTCGGCCCACCAATCCACAAATGAGTCGGGCAGAGAAGCCACCCACTCCGCGTCTGCCTCGCGCAGGTCCAGCGAGTCCAGCAATACGTAGAGGTCGCCCTGAACTTCGTCGACCGGCACCAGATGCCGCAGAGCCCGCGCCAGCAACTCGCGCAGAAGAAATACCTCCTCCGGCAATCCCGCTTCCGAGATCACTCGAATATAAGAATGATGGGACCAGAATTCCCGAAAGATGGCGCGAATTTCCTGCCGTCGCGGATGGGAATCAATCTCGACCGTGAATTGCAAGAGACGATCGGTGCGCGAGGCCGCAGGCACTTCGAGAAAAAATCTCAGCGCACCATAAACCCAGGTAGCCCGCTGCCGTGCCGCGTCCGGCTGAAGCGCCAGCAGATCGTCGAGCTGAAGAGGAGTGGGCATCTTCCGAGAACTGTCCGTGGATTGTACGACCGGTGTTTGACCCTGTGGATCCGCTGCGGCTGCTTTCTACTTCTTCACCACCCCAATCCCCAACTCCCGCAGCTGCGCGTCCGCCACCGGCGTAGGCGCCTCCATCATCAAGTCCTTCGCGGCCGCGGTCTTGGGGAAGGGAATTACTTCGCGCAGGCTATCCGCTCCCGCCAGAATCATGACGATGCGATCCAATCCGAGCGCAATCCCGCCGTGCGGAGGCGTTCCGTATTCGAGTGCCTCCAGGAAGAAGCCGAAGCGCGACCGCGCTTCTTCTTCCGTCATGCCGAGCGCGTGAAAGATTCTGCTCTGCACATCCTGCCGATGAATACGGATCGAGCCCGATCCCAACTCCGTCCCGTTCAGCACCACGTCGTAGGCCAGCGCCCGCACCATGGCCGGATCGCTTTCCAGCTTGTCCATATCCTCATCGTGTGGCGAAGTGAACGGATGATGGGCGGCGTTCCAGCGTTTTTCACCTTCATCCCACTCGAACATGGGAAAGTTCGTCACCCACAGAAAACGGTAGTCCTTCTCCGCGGAGCCGCTCTTCTTGAAGAGGCCGTGGCGGTCGGCATATCTCTGCGCCAGCGCAATGCGCAGCAGTCCTGCCGACGCATAGATCGCCATTTCGCCCGGCGTGACCCTGCGCCTGCTCGCCGGATGAGCGCCCCCCGGCGACCCCGATTGCGCCGAGCCCACCACCAGCACCAGCAGATCGTCCGCCGCCGCACCGGCTTTCTCTCGCACTTTCGCCCCCGTTCCGGGAAACTTCGCCTCGATGCGCTTGAAGTCTTCGAACACGCGCGCTCCGCCCTTGGTCACAAACAGCGGCTTGATGTCGTCGCGCTCCTTGCGCGAAAGCTCGCCCACATGCGGGATGCGGATGGCGATCACCGGCAGCTCTTTGTTGATTGTGAGCTGTTCCAGATCGGCCGCCGCAAAACAATCTCGCACCTCGGTGAATGCTGGCAGGCGCAGGTCAGGCTTGTCGATGCCGTATTGGCGGATGGCATCGTCGAAGTCCATCCGCGGGAAAGGTGTTTTGATCTCATGCCCCGCCGCTTTGAACGCAGCCGTCAGAAAGCTCTCTACCACTTCCCAAACCCGCTCCGGCTGCGGATAGCTCATTTCCAGATCAATCTGGGTGAATTCGGGCTGGCGGTCGGCGCGCAGATCCTCGTCGCGGAAGCAGCGCACGATCTGGAAATATTTATCGAAGCCCGAAATCATCAGAATCTGTTTGAACAATTGCGGCGATTGCGGCAGAGCGTAGAACGATCCCGGCGACACGCGGCTGGGGACAAGATAATCGCGCGCCCCTTCGGGCGTGGAGCGGGTCATGAACGGGGTTTCAATTTCGAAGAACCCCTGCGAAGCGAGGCTTTCACGGATGGCAAGCGCCACTTTGTGCCGCAGTTCGATATTGAATTGCATGGCATCGCGGCGCAGGTCGATGTAACGATATTTCAGCCGCATTTCTTCGTTCGCCAGCACCGTGTCCGAAGGCAAAAACGGCAGTGGCTTCGATACGTTAAGAATCCGCAGTTCTTCCACCACCAGTTCCACTTCGCCGGTTGGAATATTGGGATTGATGGTGTCGGCATCGCGGCGCTTGACAGTCCCACTCGCTGCGATCACGAACTCGTTGCGCAGCGCTTCCGCTTTCTGATGCACGGCGGCATTCAGTTCATGGTTGAACACGACTTGGGTTATGCCGGTGCGGTCGCGCAGGTCAACGAAGATGATCTGGCCGAGGTCGCGGCGCCGGTTGACCCATCCCATCAGCACAACTTTCTTGCCTGCGTCGGATGGCCGAAGCGCTCCGCACATATGAGTTCGTCTGAGGTCGCCTAGGAAATCGAGCACGTTTCGCCTTGTCTTGCCAAAATTGACGTCTTGCGGAAGTCGATCTCGCCGAAAATTGGACCGCCGAAATTGACTTTGCCGAAATAACGATGTGAGCCGAGTCGATGATTATAAATGGAACGGGGTTCAGGGCTGCGGGAGACGGCGAACGCCACGCGCCAGCTTAAGAAAAAGTGCAAGTCTCATCCGAGGTGTAAGTAGCGCAATGGGTGCGCAGACCTCGGAAGCCTTCAACTTTATTTCATCGACTTGCAACTCGGAAAGTAGCGTTGGCTATTGCGGTACCTACTGGAGCCGCGAACGATGAAAGGCGTTTGTAGCGCTCAGGGCTTGCTCCACCGCGGGAGTGGACACGGTGCCACAGTCGCTCCCAGAACAGTCAGAATGAGAAGGGTTTCGAGCCAGCTCAACGGCGCGCATGCGATCAAGACAAGCGGAAGAGTGGCATACTTGCGGCGCATCGGAATTCACGATCGCGGCCAGGGATTCGAGATGGTGAATCGGGTGCTGATCGACCAACGCATAGGCAGCGACCACAAGCACCGCTGTCAGCATCAGGCCGCCACACGCCGTCACCCACTCTGAGTTCGGTCTCATATCCCGCTCTCGTAGAAGCACGCGCACTACCAGAGAGACGGACTGTAAGTATTTGATTAATAAGGAAGTTATGAGTGAGCAACCTAGCACAAGAGGGACAGATTGTCCCATGCTCAGCAAGAAGGGACAGATTGCTCCCAGGCCGGCCCCTAGGAGGCCGCCACAGTCTAGGGTTCAGCCGGGCAGTCTAGCCAGCTATTGACTGCCTCTAATCTTCGTCCAGATACTCCTCCGGAACGTCATCCTCCGGCACCTCGTGCGTGTGAACTTCCTGCTCATCGGCGTTGTCCGCGGCTTCGACGCCCGCCACCACGCTGCCTTCGAAGGCGTTTCCTTCTTCGATCAACTCGTCCACACTCTCCGAATCGGCGCTTGCCGAATTGGACAACCCCTGCAAACTTCCCGACTGGCCGGCCGGCCTCGCCTTCACTTCTTCGGCTCCAAAGAACTCGAGGCCAGTGCTCTGGCTCCCGCGCTGAAACTGCTTCCTGGAGGCACCCGCTCTCGCACCGGTCTTCTTCGCGGCACGAGCCTTCGTTTTCGCAACCGGCTTTTTCGCGGTCGACTTCTTTTTCGCCGGCTTGTTCTTAGGGGACGCTTTCTTAGCCAGCTTTTTTTTAGCCGCTTTCTTCCGCTTGAGCGGCTTCTTCGCAGCGGTTTTCTTCAGCTTCCTTTTCTTGTTCGAGGTTTTCCTGGTAGCCATAGGCGAAGTTTACCACCGTCCGGCAAGCGGTCACTAGTGCTCGGTCAGGCTGTGAATTTCAGCGACATAGCCGCCGGGAAATTCCACGACCGCAGTGGTTCGATCGCTCACCTTGTACGGTGCCGATAAGATTTTTTGCACCCGACGCTTTCGCCTTGTCCAGCGTCGCGGCCAGATCCGGTACCTGATATCCCGTTATCTCGCGGCCAAAGGGATACGGTAAATGACCATCCGTCACCAGAACCTGCATATTGCCGAACAGTGATGATATGCGGATGCAGCGATAAGTTTCGCCCTTGCGTCCGATCTCGCCGGCGTCGGCTTGCTTGTCATCCGAAATCACGTTGCCATGGGAGAAGCTTACGAAGTCCTTGACGAAGTTGTCGGCTTGATCGCGCGACAAGTAGACGCGGTTGTCGGGAATGGTCTCGAGCGGCGCGTTTGTGGGCGGCTTGAAGTGCCAGTACAGTTGCATTTTCACGCCGCCGGGCCACTGGATTACGGCATCAATTCCGATCGGATCTTTAAACGATTCGACGATGACTTCCGCTCCAGCTGCCCGTGCGTCCTTGATCGCCTGGTCCATATCGGTCACCAGGTACCCAGTCCGCTCTTGCCCAAACGGAAATGGGATTGGCGTTTGGAACGCGAAAACGGATATCGGGCCAGCCGGCGTTAACACGTACTGAAACTCGGTGCTGCTCGGCACCGGCAGAACATTTGCCACGATCCGCGAGGAAGGCTTGCCGCCGAACGTGGCGACAAAACTACTGACAAATGCGTCGAAGTCGCGGGAAGCAATGTAGACGTGCGTCCCGTCATATTGCGGCCCAACCGCGACCCCCGCGCCGCTGGCGGGCGCGGTAGCTGCGCCGGTTGGCGGAGCGAGGAGAGCGAATAGCAAGAAGGCCGTCAGAATGATTGCGATTCGCGGGACTTCGCAAATTCTCTTTCGGTCATGCATCGTCTGAAATCGTCCTTCTTGGGTTTGGAGGTCGCTAATCCAGATCGTCGGCGCTCCACCGGTTGGGTGTGACCTGCCGGAATTTCAGCTTCCATCGGCCGTCGGTTCTCGCCCAGGTGTCGGCCATGTGGCGATAGCGTGGATGTTCTCCGGGGAGGATCAGGTTGTAGGCCACAACAGCGGAATCGTCATTCAGTTTGACGACTCGGAATTCGTAGGAGCGCATGTCCTTGCTCCAAGTCTCGTCGGAGTCGACGATCTCACTCTTCTCGTAGAAGTCGCCGTTGGTTGCGATGCCCTGAAAATCTTCCGCGATGGCGCGATCCATGGCCTTAGCGTTCTTGCTCTGTTCGGCTTCTAGGAGTTGCTTCTGCTGATCGATGAGGTGCCGGTCGAACGCAGAGACGGGCGTGGAAGTTTGAGCCAGCGCGGGAGTGACGGTTGCCACAGTGACGGCAAAGACAGTTGCGCACAGCAAGAAAGTCGTCCGCATCAGTTTTTCTCCTAAGAGCTAATAGCCAAAAGCCAAGAGCTACTTCTGCAATATTCGCGCCGCCAATTCCGCGCGCGGAACCATGACCTGCTCGCCCGAAGCCAGATGTTTGAGCGCGAACGCATTCGCGGCCACTTCGTTCTCGCCAATGATGAGAATGTAGCGCGCACCGATCTTGTCCGCAGCCTCGAAAGATTTCTTCAAGCGAAACAATTCGTCGCCGAGGTCGACCACCAGATCGTGGCGGCGCAGTTCACGCGCCACGCGAGCGGCTTCGCGATTCATACCGGCGCCCAGCGGAGCAATATAAACATCAGGTTTGCGCACGACCGACTCCGCCGATGCCGTCAGCGAAAGCACCAGACGATCTTCTCCGATCGCAAACCCTATTCCCGGAGCGGGCGGCCCTCCCAATGCTTCCGATAGTCCGTCGTATCTGCCGCCACCAAGAATCGCGTTCTGCGCCCCCAGTGCGTCATGGGTAAATTCAAAAGCAGTCAGTCCGTAGTAGTCAAGTCCGCGCACCAGACGCGGTTTCTCCACATAGGGGATTTCGAGGGCGTCCAGAATTTCCTTCACCTGTTTGAAGTGGGCGCGGCTCTCTTCGCTTAGGAACTGCGTGATGGTGGGGAGAGTATCGATGATGGGTTGATCCTCGGGAACTTTGCAGTCAAAGACTCTCAGCGGATTGGTCACGGCGCGTCGCTGGCAATCGGCGCACATTCCTCCTACGACCGGGGCGAGTGCCTGCCGCAGGGCCTCATTGAATTTTTCCCGGTCGGCAGGAGTGCCGATGGAATTCAGTTCCAGCGTCCAGTCCGTGATGCCCACGCGGTCGAGCAACGTGACCAGCAATTCGAGGATCTCCGCGTCTCGGGCCGGCGAAGCGCTGCCCGAGGCGGCCGGACCAATAACTTCGGCTCCGATTTGATAGAACTGGCGGTAGCGACCTTTTTGCGGACGCTCGCGTCGGAACTGCGGTCCAATGTAGAAAAGCTTGTTGAGTCCGCGGTCCCAGAGCTTGTGCTCGATGTAGGCGCGGACCACGCCGGCGGTATTTTCGGGGCGGAGGGTCAGCGACTGCCCCTTATCGCTTTCGGCGCGGCCTCGATCTTCCCAGGTAAACATCTCCTTCATGACCACGTCCGTCTCTTCCCCCACGCCGCGGGCAAACAGCTCGGTGGACTCGAAAATCGGGGTGCGAATTTCGTGGAAGTTGTAGGCGCGGAAAACGTCGCGGACCGCGGCCTCGACGAAGTTCCAGAGCGCCGTGTCGGGCGGCAGAAGATCGCGCGTTCCTCGCGGGGATTTGATCATTTCGTAATTATTTGTCGGTCGTTCGCTGTTCGCCGCTCGTCGTACCGAGTGAGACAGGAAATCCTGTCTCCATGCGCGGCGCTCTACCAGTTTAACGTCGAAGCAACCGATTCGTGCAAATGGACGAGAATGTCCACAGCATAGATACTACTCACCAGACCGAATCCCATGCGTCGCATACAGTTCATCGAAATCCATGAACAACCGTGGTGTCCGTCGTTTGTTCGAGATGGACTCACGGATGCCCTTCAGTTTGGGTTCAATCTCCTAAAGATCTACTCCCCCATCGCTCCCTTGCTGCAGAGCGCGCTTGATTCAACGGGGAGCCGGTCGATTGTGGATATGGGTTCCGGCGGCGGCGGCCCCTGGCTAGACCTTAGTCGAAGGCTCCACGGAAATCCGCCGCCCTTGCAAATTTGGCTCACCGATAAATACCCGAACGTCGGAGCATTCCAGAAGATCGAAACATTTCAAAATATCAAAACGGCTTCTGAGAATCACATTGCTTTCTATCCCGATTCGGTGGACGCGATGAACGTGCCTCGCGAATTAAAGGGACTTCGCACGATGTTTACGTCGTTCCATCATTTTCCGCCAGAAGACGGCCGTGCCATTCTCCAGAATGCGGTCGATGCCGGCGATAGCATCGGCATATTTGAAGTACCGAGGCGCTCCTGGTCAACCATCGTGCTCACCTTTGGCTTGGTTCTGCTGCTGTTCGTCTGCACGCCGTGGATTCGTCCCTTTCGCTGGTCGCGGCTATTCTGGACGTATCTGGTTCCGATCATCCCACTGGTTTTGCTGTTCGATGGAGTGGTGTCTTGCCTGCGCACTTATCGGCCACAGGAGTTACGTGAGGTCGTCGCAAAACTGACCGCCAACGATTATCAGTGGGACGCTGGCGAGTATTCGAAATCTGGTATGTCGCCAATTACGTACCTGATCGGTTATCCGCGGGCATCGGTTTAGAATTCGCTGGCCGCAGCTCACTCATGTCAACTGGCACGAATGCCGCTACGAACTCTTTCTTTCCAGCAAGTACGACTTCTTGTAGCCCAGATAATTGTCGGCATAGCGCAGAATTGTCTCCTGATCTTTTTCATCCAACCGGCGGCGGAATTTTCCCGGCGAGCCCATCCAGAGGGAGTAAGGCTCTACAACTGTTTTCTCAGGGATCAGGGTGCCGGCGGCAATGATAGAGCCGGATCCAATGACCGCCCCGTTGAGGATGATCGATCCCATCCCGATCAAGCAGCGCGTTTCGATGGTGCAGCCATGGAGGATAGCGCCGTGCCCCACGGTGACATAGTCGTCGAGATACACGCCGTATTGTTCCTTCATGCCATGAAGGACGCAGTTGTCTTGAATGTTCGAGTAGTGGCCGACGCGAATCTGGTGGACGTCGCCGCGGAGGACGGCGTTCATCCAGACGCTGGAGTGCTCGCCGATAATGACGTCTCCAATGAGCTGGGCAGAATCGTCAATGTAGGCCGTGTTGGGGAACTGAGGCGTGACGCCTTTGTAGGAGCGGATCATGGGATTGCTAGACGACGAAACAGGATACTACAGGTGTCAGGTCTCAGGCCTCAGGTCTAAGGCCCAGCGTCCGCCGGGTTTTCCTGATACCTGAC
>CAVWKZ010000009.1:0-435487 GCA_963755765.1 uncultured Acidobacteriaceae bacterium | reverse complement strand
GAACAGTTGCGGCGTCGGAGCTTCGGTTTCGCCGGCTGGTCGCAGACCTCGCCTATCGGCACAACCGACTTGAGCTCCAACCAGTTCATTCCGTCTTTTTCTGAATACCGTCGGTATCCTTCTCGATGAGAGGGAGCCGCCGTCCGCCGACACTAAAACCACCCTTCAAGGTCTGCACGGAGATTAAGTAAGGCTGGTCTGTGATGATTCCTTCTCTGCGCGTGGTTGCATGAATGGGAAACCATCGCTTGGCAGATGCGTCATAGCCGTAGGTCAAGCGGATAGGCATAGCTGGCAGCAGTGCCTCGACCAACAGCAAGGATTGGTTAGCTGCACTTTCCAAAGCGCCAACCGCTTCGCTCGTCGGCGCAGGACCTTCCTTGCCAGTCAGAACGAATTCAACAGTGCACTTTTTGTATTGGAAACTAATTACGAGCCTTGTTTCTTTACCCGTAAACTCTCGAAGTTTCCCGCTCACGGTTTCAGAGATCCACTTTAGGAAGGCGACGGAAAGGTCGGCGGCCTTCTCGCCGAGGCGTTCCTGAACTTTTGTTCCGAATGGTGTCTTGGAAAGCAGCCAGATTGAAGCCGATATTTGCAAGATCGCAAGGGAAATGACGCCCTTTCTGGACTCTATGCCCTTCCCAAGTCCCACAGACGGTGGTGCTGTTTTGAGCATTTCCACCACAGCAGACGGTGGGATCTCATGCGGATTAAACTCCACCAGGGCGCTCGCTTCTTCAGGAGTATCGGTTAGGCTCGCATCGCGATGCGGCAGGTTCGAAACGTCAATCCCTTTTGATGCGAACGAAGGAACCTTGCTGGCGTCATAAAAGCCAACAACTCCGACAACGAAGTGTTTCTCCGTTTGCGGAACACGGAACATCTTAGCTGCGATGACGCGGCCTATCGGATGGATCAATGGATCGTGTTCGCGTCTTAGAAAGAACGCACCTTCCTCCACCGCTGAAACCAGGGCTTTCAGGTCAGGAACTGATGCCGATTCGCCCTGTCGATCTGGGCCGGTTCCAGAAATCACGTTTCCAAATACAGTTAGAAAATCCTCGCCGGGGTAAAGTCTAAATTCATTCCAACCCGAGATCACATCCTGAACGAACTTCTGGGCTTCCAAACTTTCCGCAATCAGATCCCCCGGTACTTCGATGTTCGTACTTTGCAATTCCATTGCATCCTCCGGTGTTCTATCCACCTATCTCTTGCCGCTGCCCTCTCGGCTTGGTCAAAATCGACTCGCCGAGGGCGCCTGCTTGTGATCTCATACATTATAGCAATTGTTATAACACCTGTTGACACCTGCAGCGGTCTGGACTAGATTTATGTCATGTTGGATGCAGGTCACTTGGCGGTCGTTCGTCGCAAGCTTGGTCTGCCGCAGGAGCAAATGGCTCGTCTCCTGGGCGTGTCGTTCGCCAGCGTCAATCGATGGGAAGGGGGGCAGTCAGCCCCTGGCGGGCCGATTCGCGATCTTTACCTTGCTCTCGACGCTGCTATCAAGGGCGGGAATTCAGCCGAGGCAATTCTTCGAGCCGCCAATAACGAGCGCGGTGCATTCTTGTACGCCTTATTCAGGATGGCCTATTCACGTCCGAGGAGGACCCGATGAATTTTCAGGTCGTAAATCTACGGATGTATCGGTCCGGTGGCAACGGAGATCTCTCCCTTGGACAGAAAAGTGACACAGGCGAATGGGTGGTCGTGAAGTTTTTGCGCGAATACCATCTTCCACATTGCAGGAAGGCTTTTGCTCGGGAGGTCAGAGTTCTCCAGCGAAAATCGCGGGGAATGATTCCGGTGCTAGCCTGGAATTTGGCTGTCGAACGGCCCTTCTATGTCATGCCGTACTTGGAAGGAGGGGCTCTTTCGCAGCATGCGGGCAGACTTGGTGTGGCCCAACTGCAACAGGTAGCGGAGAACCTGGCCGGGACTCTAGCGAATCTCCACATTGCATTCGATCTGCACGGTGATTTCAAGCCCGACAATGTCCTTTTGACAAAGCAGGGTCTACTCCAGGTTGCCGATCCTCTGGGGAACGGCACTCTGTTTACGATTCTGTTTGCGGAGAATAGAGGTGGAACGCCGGGGTATATGGCGCCCGAGATCATAGCAGGAGGGACGATTTCCCGCGCCAGCGATGTTTATTCGTACGGGGCGACAATTTATCACCTGCTAACCGGAAAAGTACCTCAGCATGGGCAACGCCTCGATCCGGCCTCCGAAGGGTACGAATACGCGCCCCGCATGTGCGAACTGGTGACGGTGTGCTGCGATCCGAACCCGAGCGTCCGTCCAACAATGCAAGAAGTGCTTCAAATGCTGCGCGGAAAATCATGGGAGAGTATTCAAGAATTGCGAAAACAACGTGAGGAATTTGTTAAGGCGGCATGCGTCGTAGGGGGGCTTGTTTTTCTCGGCACTGCGTTGGCAAAGAGTCTACAAGCGAGCGCTTAAGACTGAAGGTTCGAGAGGGACCTTGGGGGCGATGCCCTGTGCGATGCCCCCTAGGATCACGGCAGACGTGCGTTGGACCACTTCGAGCCTTTCCTGCAAAATCTTGGCGTCTCCATGCAAAAGATGGATGTAGACATGGGATTCCTAACGCTTGCGGGCTTCTGGCGCCGATTGGAGCGTGAAGGGTGCCCATGGGAATTCCACGTGTTTTCCGTTTTGGGTAGCTGGTACGTCACGAACCGCGCGCCCGGCACGGACAAACGGTCAATCACTCAGCAGGTGTACCTGTGAAAGAACTGGGACAGTGGGAGTTCGACATTTACGCGTTGTCGTTGCCGCGCGGCCACGGATTTGGCGATCGGCTGCCATTGGGTGCATGGCAGAGTCATGATGGCTTAGCGTGCGGTGTTGTGACCAGGGATGCCAACGACGGCAGCTTCGGCTTTCTCGTCATGCGTCGGCGGGTTGATTTTGTCTGGACCGTAACGAGCAAGGAGCACGGTTTCACGTCGAAGACCGAAGCTTGCGCACGCATGGGATCCTGCCTGAAAGACGGCTCGCCCAGGGAGGCGCTGCCGCCGGGAGTTCCACCACGACCGTCGCTTTACGATTTTGAAGAAAGGACGCCCAATGACATCTTTGAGCTGTTGGCAGGTCCGTCCCATTTTCCGGCCGCTTGGACCTTGCAGCAGCTCTATCTCGCACTCCCCAGGCCGGACCAGAATTGGGTAAGCGATTGTCAGACGAGAAATTTTCACACTCGACTCTGGGAAGCACAGATCCTAGCCTCCTTCAGGGAACAGGGACTGCTGGTCACACAGCCTTTCGAGTCTCCGGACTTTCACATCGAAAATCGCATCGGCGGGGAGGCTTGGGTCGAGGCGGTTACCGCCAACCCGCCCGTCCCCTACGACCACGTCAATGCGTCGCTCTCCGCAATGCCGAACGGTCGCGAGGAAATCTTCTTCGGGTCGGCAGCACTGCGGTTCGCTAAGACACTTGGAAACAAGCTCGGTCGCGACTATCACCATCTACAGCACGTAGCCGAAAAACCTTTCATGATCGCCCTTGCCGACTTTCAGGCGCCGGCCTCGATGACTTGGAGCCGCGAAGGTTTGATCGGCTATCTTTATGGCGAGGGGGCGGAGGTGATCGAGGTCGATGGTGGCCCTAAGGCTGTCACCATGCCCAGGAAGCACCTGTTGGGGCCGTCGAAGTTTCCGTCCGGACTGTTTTCCGACGATCAACATTCGGAATTGTCAGCAATCATTTTTTCGAATGCCTGCTCGCTAGCCAAGCTCAATCGCGTGGCCGTCTCCGGGCGGGGGGCTCCTGACGGCTTGCGCTATACCCGCATCGGCAGGTTTTTTGATCGCACACCTAGCGCACTCGAGGGCATCCCATTTTGCCTGGATGTAACGTCCGACAAGTATCGCCGACTCTGGCCCCAGGGGTACGAGCCATGGTCGGCAGAACTTGAGGTATTTCACAATCCGTTTGCTCGGAATCCAGTCCCATTTGAACTTCTTCCTGAGGCAACGCATTGGTTCGAGGAGGGCGGAGAGCAAGTGTGCCGGAGTTTCTACGCGACTTCCATCCTTTGGTCCATGACCTTGATAACAGACGTGGGGAAACCTGAGCCTCGCTTGGAGGACTTCCTACCCAAATCTGATCCCGAACAATAGGGTATCCAAGCTCAGCCTCCTTGGTGTCAGGCGGCGCCCAGCTATTCGGTTTGCAGGTTCGGGATTTCGGACGTACGTGTTGACTTCAGCGACAGAGTCGATCTAGAGCACTATTCCACTCTCCCCCGGCATTATCGCGTTTAAACAAGGGGTTCGGGGGCGTTTGTATCACTTGGAGCGTTTTCGGATTCGCGATGCTATTCTGTGCATCGCCATGTCGCCAGCTAAGAAAATCAAGGGTCCTGTGACTGCACGGCCTGGGCTCCCGCTCCGAGTAGGTCGTGAAGAGGTATTCTACGGCCGGAATATTCTGGTTCAAAATGGATCTGCTTTCGAACTGCAGCATCGATTCTTCCTAAACGACCCCTGGGAGCTTCTGGCGGAAGCGATCGCGAGGGCAGTACTCCCCGGCAAGAACAGAGATATAGCTCAATCCTTTCGTCGGCAAGCTGAAGACTATTTCCGCGCTGCGACGACAGGCCGAGAACTAGCAGTACGTCCAGTTCTCTTGTATTACGCGTTTCTCAATCTGTCGAAAGCGTATGGCGTGGCGAAAGGCAACAGCGGTCTGACCGGGCGCGTATATCACGGAATTTCGTGCGAGCCTAAACCGAAAAAGCTTTCGCAATCGGTTGTCCGGTTTCCGACGGGAAAGGGGACGCATGTATTTCCCGAGCTTCTCAACCTGCTCGATGGAAACGTCGGCGTCCTAAGCTCAGACCTTCGGCTGGCCCATCTGTTGCCCCAGATTCTGCCGGGACACCGGCTCTGGTGCTATGCGACTGGCCGCCCGGAACGATTTATCACCGTGGAGATGTTCGATGTCATTCACGACGCTGCGACGAAGGAGGTCTGGTTAAACCTGCTTCTAGGCAAGCACGACCTGGAACGACTCGATATCTCAGGGGAGAAGCTATTGGCCCAAGCGGACCTGGCAGACTTCGAGGTAGTGACGAGTCCGTTGGCCTCCTCTGTGTTCTTGCAGCAACGTGTTGCGGACACCTATTTGGGGGTGCCGGCGGAGGCACTGATGAAGATAATTCGAAAAAACCGGAACCGGATTTGGGAAACCGTGAAGACGGCGTCACCGTATAGGAAGCCCTATCTCTACTGCTGCCCTGCCGCAGAACAAAAAAGTCGTCTGCCTCAGATGCTGTCCATCTATCTGTTGATGTTCTTCCTGGGCTCGGTTACACGGTACTCGCCGGGGGATTTCGACGACTTTCTGGACTCGAAAGACGGGCCGTTCCTCGATACGTTCATATCCGAATCGCCAATGCAATTTCTCTATCTTATGACTTCCGACCTGCTAGGAAGAGAGGTGAGCAAGCCCGCGATTATCTGAGGTGCGCGAGGAGAAGAGCATGAAATATAAACTGGATTTCAGTCCAAAGCTGGATGTTTCCTCACCATCAATAACCGGTGCGCTCGTGCAACCGGCGGCAGGGACGCAGTTCGTTGCCTGGCAACCGAGCTCGTGGCCGCCAGTTCCGGCAGCGGTGGACGAGAAATTCGTGTTCACATTGAAGCGCATTTTTGAGGAGTCGATCCTGGGCGAAATCGAGAACGTGATGGCTGACGTTGTGAAGGTCAAAGGTGATCTCGAACACCGAGGACATGTGATAGCAATTGCCCTCATGTGTGCACTCACGGCAATTTCGTCCTACGGTTACAGAGGACAACACGCGGCAAAATTCATCAGAAGACATTTTCGTGCCGACTACCGCCCACACGCGGATGACATTTATGTTTTGTATCGAAATGGCTTCATGCATGACTGGAACCTTCTAAAGGCATCGATTTTACCGGACGACACACGCGTGAAGCGTGAAGGCAAAGTGTTGTCATTCGGGTTGCTGGATTTTTCACGGGCCTTGGTGGATGCGACACAGGACTTTCTGGAGGTTCTTGAAAGCGATGCTGCCCTGAAAGCCAATACCTTGAAACGCTACAAAGATCTACAGGAAACAGCGATACGGTAGGCCTTGCGAACTCAGAAAGATCGAGCGCCCATTTCCAGACGATCGGCTGCGCAGCGGTGCCAGCAAACTCCCAATAGCCCCTACGGTGGAGGCGGGAGGCAAATTTCTGCAAAAATGAGTCATGCTTAGTGCGCGGCGATGACATCATTATGCGTCTGGCGGCACCCGCGTCCATTTGCCCTTCTTGCGAAATACCTGATGCGAGACATGGATGTATTGCACATCCTCAATTCTTAAAGGCCCAGGGTGCTCGACGGGCTTCGATTGTTCGGACAATCGCTTTGTCAATTCAAGCAGTTCTTTCTGCAGCTCAATGGAAAGTTCCGGCTTTTTGGATTCTTCGCGCCAATTCGGCGAATGCTGATCCCAAAGGCGTGTTACCAGGAACAAGTCGTCCGCAGGAGGATACGGAGCCAAAATATACAAAGGTTTTGCCCTTGTCTCTTCCGGCAAAGCATCGAAACGTTCATCTAGTTTGTTGAGGTCAGCTTTCAGCAGCGGGCCTTTTATAAAGCTCTGGTCTTCTCGGAGAAATAAGGGTACGACCCGTTCGTGAAGGTTATCGCTCGAGACGAATACCTTGCAAAAGGGAAGGTAGTAAAGATAGGCAATGTCTACTTTGTTGTCGGCCTTGCCCGCCGGACGAACGCGGGCAATCAAGTCGGCGGCTACAGCGAGGTAGTAGAACAATTCCACCACAAACATATGCCTGAAATATGGCGCAAATGTCCTCAGTGGCTGTTTGCCATGGGCGGACCACCTGGCTAAGGCGGAAGATTGGACATCGGTTGGGATCTGAAGGAGAGTCATCCCGAACCGGAAGGATATTTCCTCCTGGAGGAGACCAACAAGAATCTCAGCAATATCCTTCGCATCTTTCAGGTCCTTCGGCTTGCGGAAGCTCGCGTAAAGTTTCCTGAAGGTTTCGTAGGCCTGAGAGTTATCGATAGATGAGACACCCTTCCGCCATTCCTTTGCGATCTGCCGCTCGAGGTCCAAAAACTCACCCCTTTGCCATCGAACGAAGGCCTCCTCTTCTTTGCTCGCTCGGTATATGAGGCCTTGCTGATCGTTGAGTTGCACGACGGTGCCATCCGCGCGCCTCATGCGGGCGTCCATTGCTACGTCCTGCTCGCCGCGGAGTTCGGAGAGAAGCATCCAGGTATGGTGAGGGCTAACGTGCGAGTTCATGTCCGGCGTTTTGTATGCTAGATTGCCCACGACTTGCTCCGGAGTTCTGCCTCTGCGGACTTCCTTCTCAAGATCGGCTAGGGTTTCGACAAAGAAGAGCGGGGTAATGCACGTTGCAAAGAAGTGGTCCAGTAGGGCGGCCTCGTCCGGATTCAAGGACTGAAGAAAAGACTTGTCGAAAATGAGCATCGGTTCCATAGCATCGGACAAATCTTACACCGCAAGACAGCGCAACCACGACCTTTGCCGGATAGAAGAGCATTCCCTTTGGACGGATTCGTTGGGGTCGTACAATCTGGGAGAGCCCGGCATCTCCGTGCGAACGTCCAGGTCAATGAGTGAGATCGCTGATAGCATCAGTTGAGGATTGCATCGCCTCGATGCGTCATCTTATCGGGTGTATGCCGATACAGTGTTGCCAGAGGTCGGGCCAGCATCTATGAATCTGATCAAATCCAAGAGGCGCGTTGCAGACCACGGAGAGGTGTTTACGCCTCAGTGGCTAGTCGAGAAGATGCTCGACCTCGTCAAAGGTGAGACCGAGCGCATTGACTCTCGTTTCCTGGAGACTGCCTGCGGAAGCGGGAACTTCCTCGTCCCTGTCCTTCAGCGCAAGTTGGCCGCCGTAGAGGCTAAGTTCGGCAAGTCCGATTTTGAGCGGCAACACTACGCTCTGTTGGCTGTGATGTGCACCTACGGGATTGAGCTCTTGGCAGACAATATCGCTGAGTGTCGCGCTAATATGCTTGAGGTTTTCGCCGAGTATCTGAATCTGGATGAGACGGATGAGTTATATCTTGCCGCTTTCTATGTCCTGTCGCAGAACCTTGTGCATGGCGACGCGCTGACGATGCGCATGCATGACAGCCAGCCCATTACCTTCGCGGAGTGGGGCTATCTCGGCAAGGGTAAGTTCCAACGGCGTGACTTCCGCCTGGAAGCGCTTGCGCAAATGTCTTCTTTCAGCCAGGAAGGCTCCCTCTTCGCCCATCTTGGTAAGCATGAAATCTTCACGCCCATCAAGGCCTATCCGCCGATGGCCGTGCGTGAGCTTGCTGGCTCGCCTTCGCACGATGGCTTGGAGGAGGCCATATGAACGGTCAGGCAAGCTTTTCGCTTCGCGGGCGCAACCCCGATGTTCTGACCTGCATTGCCAATCTTTCCAACGACGAAGTGTTCACGCCGCCAGAGTTCGCCAACCGGATGCTCGACACACTTGCCGACGCTTGGGCGGCAAATAATGGCGGAGCGAACCTTTGGGCAGACAGTTCGGTCAGGTTCCTTGACCCGTTCACGAAGTCTGGTGTGTTTCTGCGCGAGATCACGAGCCGTCTCACCAATGGATTGGCCGCCGAGATTCCCGACCTCCAGGAAGCGCGTGGATCACATCCTCACCAAGCAGGTATTCGGGATCGGCATTACCCGTCTCACCAGCCTGCTCGCGCGGCGCAGCTTATATTGCTCAAAGCACGCTGACGGTCCGCACTCGATTGCCACAGATTTCACGAGCGACGCCGGGCAATGTCTGGTTCGAGCGGACGGAGCACACATGGGTCGGAAGGTAGGTGCAAATTTTGCGGGGCAAGCCAGAAGGCGTTGGATCGCGGTGAAGAGCTTGAGACGCACGCCTACGCGTTCATCCACACCGACGACATCAAGACTCGATTAGCCGAGATATTTGGAGGCGATATGCAGTTTGACGTGATAATCGGCAATCCGCCGTATCAGTTGGACGACGGTGGCTTCGGGACCAGCGCCGCGCCCATCTATCAGTTGTTCGTGCAACAAGCGAAAGCGCTCGAACCACGCTATCTTTCCATGGTCATTCCCTCTCGCTGGTTTGCTGGCGGGAAGGGGTTGGACGAGTTCAGAGAGTCGATGCTCACCGACAACCGCGTGCGCTCGATTGACGACTATCTCAGCGCAGCTGATGTGTTTCCAGGGCGTGGGCCTGAAAGGCGGGGTTTGCTTCTTCCTCTGGGACCGGGACAATCCCGGGGAATGCCGAGTCAGCACTCATTTCAAAGATTGGCCTATCTCGATAAGCAAGCGCCCGCTTCTTGAAAAGGGCGCGGACGTGTTCATCCGCTTCAATGAAGGGTTGTCGATCCTCAAGAAGGTTGCAGCCGTCGAGACAGGGAATTCCAAAATCGCTTTTGCTGCCTGAAGAGAAGCGCTTCGACCGACTGGTTAGCTCAGCCAGAGCCGTTCGGCTTCCGCACATTCTTCAAGGGTAAGGAAAAGGAATCGCCCGGGGATCTACTGGTCTATCAGAACGGAGGCATAGGGTATGTTCGGCAGGAAATCAATGTCACTAGTGGCGTTGAGCTCATCGATAAATGGAAGATCTTTACGGGTTCTGCCGCGCCGGGGACCGGTAACAAGGACACCTACCCGCATAGGATCATCAGCACACCATTCATTGGCGAGCCCGGCTCCATCTCTTCGGAGACCTATCTGTGCATCGGCCCGTTTGATTCGAAGAGGAGGCAGAAAGTGTCTTGTCCTACCTCTGCTGTCGGCTGACTCGTCTTCTGATTCTCCTGCACAAGCCATCCCAGCATATGACGCGCAAGGTTTACACGCTTCGTGCCCACACAAGACTGGACGAAGCCATGGACCGACGGTGACCTCTATAAGAAGTATGGCCTTACCGCGAGCGAAATCGCGTTCATTGAGGGAATCGTGCGCCCGATGGAAATCACTGACGACTTGTTCGATGAACCTACCGCTGACGAAGATGACGATGAGTAAGCACCATCGAGGAGATCCTCACACCGAAGCCGGAGGCTCGGCCGCGCATCTACGCCTATTCGATCGACGACAAGGCGCACAAGGGTCTTCTCAAGGTTGGGCAGACGACGCGCGATGTGAAGCAGCGCATCGCGGAACAACTCAAGACCGCCGCCATCAAGAACTACACGATCGAACTGGACGAATCCGCCGAGCGCGACGACGGCACCATCTTCAGCGACCACGATGTGCGCGCGGCACTCGTCAAGAAGAAGTTCGAGAACCCCGAACTGGAATGGATGCGCTGCTCGCTCAAGGACCTGAAGACCGTGCTCACCGAACTGCGCACGGGGCAGCGGTTCACCGGCACGCATCAGCGAACGATTTCCAGATGCGCCGCGAACAGGCCGAAGCGGTGAAGGTGACGCACGCCTACTTCCATTCGCGCTGGGAGGAAGACATGCACGCGGTCCCGCGCTTCCTATGGAACGCGAAGATGCGCTTCGGCAAGACCTTCACCACCTACCAGCTCGCCAGGAAGCTCGGCGCCAAGCGGGTGCTGGTGGTGACCTTCAAGCCTGCGGTGGAGGATGCGTGGCAGACCGACCTCGAAAATCATGTGGATTTTGATGGCTGGCAGTACCTCTCGCGCAACTCCGAGCTGCGACCCCACGGAAATCGAACCACGAGAAGCCGGTCGTCTATTTCGGCTCTTTTCAGGACCTTCTGGGACGCGACGCAGTCGGGAAATATCAAGCCGAAGAACGAATGGCTGCACAAGGTGAATTGGGACCTCGTGGTGTTTGACGAATACCACTTCGGCGCATGGCGAGATACCGCGAAGGAACTGTTTGAGGGCGAGGAAGAAGCCGTTGCGAAGAAGGAAGCGAAGCTCGAATACGCCGCCGCCTGGAGGATGTGAACGAAGACCTCGGCGTGCTTTCGGAGAAGGAAATCGAGTTCCTCCCCATCACGACCAAAGCCTATCTCTACCTCTCCGGCACACCATTCAAGGCGCTGGCCACGGGCGAGTTCATCGAAGAACAAATCTTCAACTGGACCTATACCGACGAACAGCGCGCCAAGGAAGAATTTCGCCGCCAAGAACCCAGGCAAGTGGAACCCTTATGGTGCGCTGCCGCAGATGCGGCTGCTGACCTACCAGATGCCGGATGAACTGCTGACGGTCGCGAGCGCGGGAGAGTTCGACGAGTTCGACCTCAACGAGTTTTTTGCGGCTACGGGCACGGCAAAAGGCGCGCAGTTCAAGCACAAGAGCGACGTACAAAAATGGCTGGACATCATCCGGGGCCAGTACATGCCGAAGGTTGTCGAGGGCCTCAAGACGGGATCGCCGCCGCCGTTCCCTTATTCGGATGTGCGCTTGCTGCCGTACCTGCAGCACTCGTTCTGGTTTCTGCCCAACGTCGCGGCCTGTCACGCGATGGCGAACCTGCTGGCCGAGAAACACAACATCTTCTGGCACGAGTATGAGGTTGTCGTGGCGGCTGGCGCGTCGGCCGGTATTGGTCTGGATGCACTGCCGCCCGTGCGCAAGGCCATCGGGAGCGGATTCGACACCAAGACAATCACGCTGTCATGCGGCAAGCTCACCACTGGCGTGACCGTGCCGCAATGGTCTTCGATCCTGATGCTGCGCAATCTGAAGAGCCCTGAAACCTACTTTCAGGCCGCCTTCCGCGTGCAGTCTCCGTGGTCTATCAAGAACCCGAATGGTGACAACCCGAACGAGGAAGAAATCCTCAAACCTGCGTGCTTCGTGTTCGACTTTGCCCCCACGCGCGCGCTTCGTCAGCTCTCCGAATACGGCATCGGACTCTCGCCCAACGAATCGAATCCGGAAAACGCCGTCAAGGACCTCGTGTCGTTCCTGCCGGTGCTGGCCTACGACGGCGCGAACATGACTCAGATCGATGCTGGCGGCATTCTGGATATCGCGATGGCAGGCACCTCGGCTACGCTGCTGGCGCGCAAATGGGAGAGCGCACTGCTGGTGAACGTGGACAACGACACGCTGCGCCGAGTCCTTGATAACCCCGAGGCAATGGCCGCTGTAGAACGTATCGAGGGCTGGCGTGCGCTGGGCGACAACATCATCGAGACCATCATCAACAAGAGCGAGAAGGTCAAGGAGCTCAAGAACAAGGCCAAAGACAAGGAGCTGACCGAGAAACAGAAGAAGCAGCTCACCGAGGAGGAGAAGGAATACAAGTCCAAGCGCAAGCTCGTGCAAGAAAAGCTGATCAAGTTCGCGACGCGCATCCCTGCGTTCATGTACCTGACCGATTTTCGCGAGAACACGCTGCAAGACGTGATCACTAAGTTGGAGCCGGACTTGTTTCTGGCCGTCACCGGTCTGACGGTGAAGGACTTCCATCTGCTCGTGCGCCTCAAGGTCTTCAATACCGAGCAGATGAACCAGGCGGTGTTTGCGTTCCGTCGCTACGAGGATGCCTCGCTTCGGTACACGGGCATCGAGAGCCACGAAGGGCTCACACACTATGGGCTCTATGACACTGTGGTCGGAAGAGAGTAAGGCGGTAGCGGCTCAGGAGTGACGAGCAGACATTGTGTGCCGCCGGTGTGCCAGGTTTGGTGGCCGACCGTGGACATCTGTCGACTGACTGTCGGTCTGTCGAAAATGCAGCGGGCTCTGCGTTGAGAATTATCGTGAATGCCTGCTGTGTACTGACGTCCCATCCGTAACAGCCATCCGTAATCTCAAAAGGAAGGCTACGCCGTCTTTGTCCCACTTCGCCCTCTTCCGGGTGGACGCCGCTCGGCCGCGGCTCGGACGGGCGTTTCGGACTGCGCCGGTTTCGCGCCAAACTAACCCAACCCCGTTTGGCACTCACCGCGCTTTCACTCACGCCCTGCCACCCTCCTTCGGGCTCCGTTCTGCCCTTTGCTCCGTTCCGGCTTGTTTTTTTCCGCTGCCGCTCAAGTGAAGAAAAAAACAAGCCGGAAACGGCGCGAAAGGGAAAAACAATGAAGTTAGAAGAAATCAAGAACAGAACCAAAGACGCAGTCGATCACCTTGTGCAGTCGCTGGAGTCCGGGCATAGCGAAGTACTCACGCAATACCTCGGCACAATGGCCCGTTTCCATGCCTATTCCTTCGGCAATGTGATGTTGATTGCCAGACAGAAACCAGACGCTACTCACGTTGCCGGATACCGCACTTGGACTTCGCTTGGCCGCTTCGTCCGGCGTGGCGAAAAGGGTATTTTAATTCTCGCTCCGATGGTTGGCTACCGTGGCGCGGCCCAGAACGAAATCGCGCCCCACATCGAGGCCGATAATGCAGCTGACCTCAGGGGTCACCTCAAAACCGGCCAACGGTGGTCACTTCAAAACCGGCCAACGAAAGTGGCCTGGGACTAAGTTGTTTTACTCCGACGCCTCCTGTGGAGGCAAGTCGGTTTTCGTGCGCCAACTCCGAGGACCGCATTTAAGTACATGGCCGTGATGGAGGAGACGATCGAGCATAGCGGTAACGGCGGCGCTGTCGCCGAGAAGTTTGCCCCAGTCGTCCACCGGTCGATTCGAAGTCAGCAAACTGCTGGCGCGCTCATAGCGCCGCATTACGATTTCCAGCAAGTCCTCGGCGGCGGTCATGGGCAACTTCCGCATACCGAGGTCGTCGATAATGAGAAGCGGGACGGAAACGAACAGTTCCATGGTTTCTTTGCGGGTTCCGTCGATGGTGGCTTCGGCCAAGTCATCGAGCAGTTTGTGGGTTTCGCGGTAGAGGACGCGATAACCCTGTTGGATAGCGGCTTGTCCGATGGCCTGGGCAAGATGACTTTTGCCGGTGCCCGGTGGGCCTAAAAACAAACCGTCTTCATGGCGAGCGATGAATGCACCGGTAGCGAGATCGAACACCAGACTGCGATTCATCTTGCGGTTGAAGTTGAAATCGAAGTTATCGAGAGTCTTGTGCGGGTCTCGGAACTCGGCTTGTTTTTTTCTTCGCTCCAGCAGTCGCTCGCCACGACGAGTGAGTTCGTCGGAGACGAGGCAGGAGAGGAAATCGATGGGGGGCATGGCTTCGGCCTGAGCTTGGCGAATACGAGTTTCGAGCACGGCGGCGATTCCTCCCAGGCGTAGTTGTCCTAAAGCACGATTCAACTCAATGAGGTTCATCTTCTGGCTCCTTGGTTTTGAGGTTGATGAGATCGCGGTAGTGCACCAGTTCGCGAATGAGCGGGTCGACTTGCCGCAGGGTAAGTTGTGGGGCACGTTCGAGATAGCGACGAACGAAACGGAGTTCATACACGCCCATTTCCAGAGCCACCGCGCACGCCTCTTCGACCGCGGCGGTGCCGAACTTCTTGGCTAAGGAGAGGATGCCGAAGATGCGGCGAACCCCCGGTTCTCCGAGCTGGTTATAAATAAGGTTGCAGAGTGTGCCGATGTGAGTGCCGGCTCGTCCGGCTCGCCACAGTAACTGGGAAACCTGAAGCGGCATGTGCTGGGGATGGTCTTCTTTTTTTATGCGATACCAGCCACGTTTCTGCCGTATGTGCTCTCGCAGCAGTAGCCCGTTTTTGGGATCGAGGATGCGAACATAAAGCTCATCCCACTGCACATTCACTTCCCGTCCGATCCAACCCGGGGGCAGGCCGTAGTAGGCGGCATCGACTTCGACGCAACCGTCCAGATTCACGCCCCGCTTGCCATGCTGGTAGTAGCGAAAAGGTTCCAGGGGAAGCGGCAGCAAGGTGGGTTTTTCTTCGGCAAACATGGCGGCGACTTGTCGTTTCGTGGTGCCATGAATGCGGGTATCGGCACAGCTTGTTTCCCAACGATCCAGATAGGCTTGGGCCTCCTCCAGGCTCTCAAAGCGTTTTCCCTGGAGCGCACGTTGGGCGTGGCCAACGCCGGATTCAACTTTTCCTTTTCGATCTGGATCCTTGATCCGACAGGGCAGGGCGACCGCGCCATAGTGCGCCAGGACGTCGCGATAGAGAGGATTCAGAGTGGGATCATAGATGTCAGGGACGAGCACGCCCTCGCGCAAATTATCCAGGACGACGACCCGCGTAGCGCCACCCAGTCGACGGAATGCTTTCTCATGTAACTCGGCCCAGATGCGCGAACTGGAACGGAAGGTCAGAAAGCGTGCCGCCTTGCGGCTACAGCCCAGCACCATCACGAACAGTCGGGTGCGGCGATATTTTCTGGTCTGCGGATCCCGGACCATGGCGCCCGTACCGTAGTCCACTTGGGACTCTTCTCCTGGTCCCGTCAGAATCACCGCGCGTGGCTGCAGTGGCTGGTTTCCACGCAACTTGCGCACGTAGCGCTTGACCGTCTGATAGCCACCGTCGAAACCATTTTCGGCGACCAGATCTTGCCAGATTGCGGTGGCATCCCGACCGCGGCTCAGACCTAACTCGATGGCTTCCCGAAACGGCTCGCAGGCACTGGCGGATGGAATCCGCTTAGGAGTTTCTACTTCCAGGCCTGTCGACTCCACGCCAAACCCGGTGGTCACCGCATTGGCATTGGCCGGTTTTGCTTTTTCATTATTAGAAAGGTTTTCGGGGTTGGGGTTGGGGTTGATCGTGGGGGTCGGTTTTGCCGCCTCCGACCCGGTGGTCACCTCGTTCTCGTTGGCCGGTTTTGCCGGCGGTCGCCGTCCCCATGCGCCCGGCGGCCGCACCCCGATCCCGGCCGCTTTCAGATAGGCTCCGACTGTCTCCCGACGTACCCCGGTCTCTTGCTCGATGCGCCGCAGTGGCCATCCGAGTCGTCCCAGGGCAATCACTTGTTGTTTTTTCGCTTCGTTCAAGACGTTGCTCATATCGACGAAGGCTACATGCCTCACGCCGAAATCAACGTCCCGGACCTCATTCTCGTTGGCCGGTTTTCAAGTGACCCTCATTGGCCGGTTTTGGGTGACCCCTGAGGCAGCTGACGCACGCAAAGCAGAGCAACGACTCATCGGCTTCCGCGCCGTTTACGTGTTCGACATTAGCCAGACTGAAGGCAAGGAATTGCCGACACTGAGCGAAGTGCAAGGCGATGTGAGTGGATTCCGCGAACGTCTGTTTAAGTTCGTCGAATCGCAAAATGTCGAGCTTAGCTTTTCCGAGAGCATTGCACCGGCGAAGGGTCTTTCGCATGGCGGGAAGATCACGCTTCTTCCCGGGATGCAGGCAGCCGAGGAATTCTCCACGCTCGTGCATGAGATTGCCCACGAGATGCTCCATCGCGGCGACCGACGCACGCTGACGACCAAGCAAGTCCGCGAGACCGAGGCCGAAGCTGTGGCCTTTGTCGTTTGCCAATCGGTCGGACTGCAAAATGGAACCGCATCCCAGGACTACATCCAGCTTTGGCACGGAGACGCCGATCTTCTGCGCGAGAGCCTGGAAGCCGTTCAACAGACCGCTGCCGTGATCCTCGGGGGCATCGCCCCCGAGCCAGCGGCACTCGCGGCAGCATAACCGGAAAACATTGGTGGAGTGCTGTTTGGCACTCCACCTTTTTGATAAGGAGCCGACTGCTAGGGTGTCAACGGGCCACAATCCTGGTCCGTTGAATCTTCTTTGCGTTGAACCCAAACGCGAACGGATATGGATAGGTGAACGTAGCCCTACGAATCGCGAGATGAGTGGCAAGTCTTTAAGAAAAGACGACGATATTTCCGGACCCGTGTGCTATCGCTAGATTTCTCCCAGCTGCGATTGGATTGGTCTCACAGTTCTGCTAGGAACTTTATGAGAGACGGATTATCGCGCCATTTTCGCTTGCCTCGTTGCGGGCTCAATTTGTTGAGCTGAGCACGGAAACGCTCTGGAGCTAGAGTTAGATAACGATCGCTTGATCCCAGTCCAAATCGTCCCATGTACACGGAGAGAGCCGGAAGCATTCGATTTAAGTCGGCTCCGTGTTTAATCCATCCGTCTATCCGGTGAACTGCAAATGTATGTCTGAGATCGTGTAAGCGAGGGCTGCTGGCTACGCCATCGCGGCGCGTAACGCCGGCGAATTTTCGGAGGCGCCGAAATGTCGCCTCCACAGCGTATTCGGTGAGAGCCTCCCCGTTCTTGTTGAGGAACAAGTACGGGACTCTCGCGATATTTGTCCGGTGAGTCGTCGCATGGTATCTGCGCAGCACCTTATATAGGTCCGAGCAAATTGGAATGGTTCTCGAACGATACGGTCGCGAACTTCGGAAAGTTATCGTGCGTTTCCTGAGATCCAAATCATCACGCCGGAATGTGAGGGCATCGCTCAAGAGTGCGCCTGTCCCATAGAGAAACAGAATGAGCACTCGCAGGGTGCGAATATCGATCTTGCAATTCGAGTTCTTTTGGCCAATGCGAATCATCGACAACAAACGACGGATCTCCGCGCGAGTATAGATGTACGGCCTGAATGGAGAATCGACGGGAGGCCTCCGTAATGGCAGTGGTACAGCGGAGATTGCATTCCGCGCCAGCCAAAAGAGGAAGAAATTCCGCAGCTGTTTGTATTTGATCTGCCATGTGGCTTCTGATATCGCCGGCCCATCGAGAAATGCTGCGACATGACGCTCCCTTATAGTATCCAGCGGCACATTCCCAGCGTAGCGACAGAAAGCGCTCAGTGTTTGAATGCCGTTCGGGTAGACGGCCCCATACGTTCTTCTTCCCTCAACATAGGCGTCGACCCCTTCGTGCAATTTCATAGGACACCAGCCATGCTGAACGAAGCGACTTTCCGGAGAGCCCTGGTGTCTAATCTTGCGTAAATACTCACTGTCTTGAGGTTCCGGTGACCGAGAAAATCGGCGATCTCTCGAAGCGATGTTCCTTTCCTGAGCAAACGGGTTGCGCAAGCATGACGGAGAGAGTGAGGACCGAGTTGCTCCGGTTTGATCCCCAACGCTAGCATTCTTGTGCTGACAAGCTGGTGCATTGGAGCTGGGTGAATTCGTCCGTGCGGGAGTTGCGCGGCAACGAAAACGTAATTTGTTGCCGAGCGGGGCCGACCGTGTTGTAGGTAACGGATGATCGCTTCTCCAACTTCATATTGGATTGGAAACTGCTGAATTCCACCGCGCTTTGCGCGATGTACCGTGAACGTTTCACTGTCCCAGTCGAAATCACTAAATTGGAGCTGCGCCACCTCACTGCTTCGTAAACCGTAAATCGCGAATAGAAGGAGAACAGCTTTGGCGCGGAGGTCGCTAGGAGAAGATCCCCTGGCAGATGCTATGAGTCTTCTTACCTCCGTCCACTTTGGCCCTTTCGGACGGTTGTGAGCTCCGCGACTTGCCGGACGCTGAATACCGAGTGCTATTCCCGGAGCACACCACCCTCGAAGCTCGGCATATTTGAAGAAACTTCGCAATGTCCCGGAGCTCGACGCGATGGTACGGACTGTCCATCCCTCACGCCGTTTGATCGCTAAGAACTCATCAATATGGCGCAACAAAACCGAATTGAAATCCTGATGTTGATCCCCAAACCACCTCAGGAACGTCAGTACCCTATCGCGGAGAGTGTCAACAGTGACAGAGGATAGCCCTTGAATCCGCTTTGCCTCAGCGAATTCTTCAGCTAAGTGCTGAAAAGGATTTGGAGGCCTAGTAGCCAGCTGGCCGTGAAAACGCAGCCAACTTTGAGCAACGCGAACGAACATGAAAGGCGCTCCTGGCCGTTTCAGTTTTTTTCGCAGCGGACCCTCATATGCAGCCCATCCCTGCCCTGCCGCTTCGATCTCGTTCAGCTCGACTTTGCGGAGCGAAGTCATCCTTAGTAGGCGAACTATATGAATCAGGTACGACGCGGTAGATCGAACAACGATTCGGCTGACGCCTCGTTTGAGCATCGTTGCGAGGTATTGCTCCCGCTCCGGGAGCAACGGAGCAGTTTCGTGTCGAGCGTGCAGACTTGGCCATGATGATATTTCGTCGAAGAGATTCATCCGTCTCCCTTTTCTGTGAAGAGATGTGACTTATGGCGGGATCGTAAGCCAATGAGAGGGGAAGGCACTAGGGAAAATCGGAGAGTTCCGCTATTTTCGCGCTTACGAAGCTAACATTCGGATGTAAAATGTCTTAGCCACTTCTCAGCTGGGTTCCCATGCTGTCGCATTTCTCCGTATTCCCGCCTTTGAGCGAATCCCCACTGGAGGTGTCTGATGTCCGCCCAAACAGCCAATCGTTTTCGATCAATATCGAACGCCGCGTGGTCCTTCGGTAGAAACATCAATTCAATCTTGCCGCACGCCAAATTGCCTCAGCCGTCTTGGGCGCCCGGTGCGCTGCCCAGAAGTTGGGAGCGGGTGCCAATGGCGACGGGTGTTCCACGGCGAACACTGTCGCTCTGTCCTGATTGCAATCGTGAAGCAGTAGAGGGCGTGATTAGAGGTGAGGCGAGTCTAGGCGATTTCAGGGATCGGCCCGGAATCATCGATGCTGAGATCGTGGAGGAAGCAGGGCGCATTCTCATGCGCAAGGCCTGCGAGAAGCATGGTCCTTTTGAAGATGTTCTTTCGAATCATCCGGCTTTTTTCAAGCGGATGGAGAGCCTGGGGTTTGGCAAAGACTTCAATTGTACCGGCGACGAAATGGTTCACAATCACGGCGCAAACAGTATCAGGACAGGTCGCGGTACATATTTAATCGTCGATCTCACGAACCGGTGCAACATGTTCTGTTCGCCCTGCTACATGGACGCCAACGCCGCTGGCTACGTCCACGAATTGGATATGCAGGACGTGACCGCCGTATTTGAACGAGCAAAGTCTTTCAAACCTCAGCGAGAAATTAACGTTCTGTTCTCCGGAGGCGAAGCAACGCTTTCACCAATATTCCTGGATGCAATCCGGCACGCTAAGAGCGTCGGCTTCCATCGGCTTCATGTCGCGACCAATGGAATTCGCTTTGCTCAAGAGGAAGACTTTGCCGTTCGGGCGAAGGCTGCCGGGCTTCACGGCGTTTATCTGCAATTCGATGGAGTCACCGAAGAAAACAATAGTCACCGAGGAATCGGCAACTATATGGAAACCAGACGCCGAGCTCTGGACAACATCGCCGCGGCCGGGATGAAAACCACCCTTCAAGTGACCGTGGTGAACGGATTAAATAATGATGGGGTTGGCGACATCATTCGATTCGTTGCAGATCACATCGAGAAAATCCACGGGATCATCTTTCAGCCGGTGATGTTCTGTGGCCGAGATGAAGACATTTCCGCTGACGAGCGCTACGCCAAGCGATATCCCGTTTCACAGATCGCATACGATTTGCAGGCTCAAACTTCATTCGGGTGGGAGCCGATGCGCGACTGGTTTCCCGTCTCTGCCTATGGAGCATTCGCCCACTTGTGCGACATCCTCCACCCGAATGCAGAGCTAGGAAGTCTGTTCAACGATATCCATCCCGATCATGGGATGTTCTCCCCGATTCTCGTCAACGCTCATACAAAGGAGACCGTGCCGGTTGCCAGGTTCTTCGACGTGGAGCAGTTCGTCCGTGACATCGTCGAGATCGCTGACTCTGGCAGAAAGCCGTCGATTATCAAATCGATGATCCTCCTTTCCTTGGTACGCAACTTCGATTCTGACAATGCGCCTCCGGATTTCGGTATAGCCCAGCTTCGGGGGTTGTTTGCGGACTGCGTTTACCGAGTTGCCGGCAGCGGGCCGAACTGGTCCGAGCAGGCATATGCCTACAACGGGGTATGGAGACTGGTGATGGTCAGCCCTATGGCTTTCCAAGACAACTCCAACTACGACCTGGCTACCATTTCCCACTCCACGACACCAATGGCGACTCAGGAAGGTGAAATCAATTTTTGCGCCTATAACGGCGGCGGCTGGCGGAAAATTGTGGAGCATCTCCACCAGACGGCGAACGTGGCCGAATGGAATAGGGCGCATGGTCGGCATCCGATTTACGCCAAAGGCAAAGAGGTGTCCATGGGCGCAGAAAGCAGTGGAAAGGTTGAACTGGTCCAGATTGAGAGGCAACAAACGCGAGCTTAATCTGCGGAGGCCTTGCCCGCAGAGGATTGCGTGACGAAGGAGTCAGATATGGGCCGAATACACAGAACTCGGCTAGCGGCGTCGAAAGCCCATCAAAATTTTGTGAAGGAAGCCAAGCGAGCTGTCCACACAATGGGCTGGGAGGTTTCTCGCGACCTTCTGTCGCCCACATTAGTCGGGGCCCAGCCGCTCTTTTTTCCTATATCGCCTATCTTCGAGGCTGCTTTTGGCTACCAGGGGGACCTACGGTTCCTACAGTTTGGGTATACGGTAGCTTCGACTCAATTTGGCTACAGCGACGGCGGAGACGATTTGCCTTCCGATCAGTGGCTGTGGTCTTGGTTTCTCAACCACCCAGTCATCTCCTCACACTTGCCTGAGAACCGATATCCCACCCTCTATGGGAAGTTCCCGCCGGGAACCGGAAGGCCTGCGCTTGAGGAGATCATGAGAAGAGGAGCAGACCTTCCGACGTGCCATTGCCTGCTGCTGGATAGACGAGATCGGCGGGCATACATTTCCCAGCGGGACCAGACCATGATGTTGTTTGCCCTAGCGGAGCCCTCGGAGGGTGACGACCACAGCGTGTTTGTGGATGGGCGATTGATGAGCCCCGGCAGTGAGAACTACAAGTTGCCCTTACCTCCAGAGCTGCTGACCGAGTTTCGCCGGTTCCTGGATAGTCAGGTTCCGAAGGAACAGTGTGCCTAATTGTTGTTGGGTGGACGCCCATAATGGTCAGGTTCAGTTTGGGTTTTGAGAACGCTGCTTCGCAGCGGCTGAAGGATGACACGTCACCCCTGAAAGGGTGCTGCACGGTAACTTTCGGTTACCATGCGCGAACTAGTTGAAAAGGCAAGAGATTGCGTCGTGGTGACGTTTAGGAAGGCGAGTTCATGGTCAAGCCGAATCTGCGCACCAAGTCCATAGGAACAAAGGTCAGCGAAGAGGAATTCGCCCGTCTGGAGCAGGCAGCTCAAAAGGCCTCGAAGACCTTGGGAGAATGGTGCCGGGAGGTGATGCTGGCCAGTGCGAACGGCGAGCCGGAGAAGGTGAACGGAACCGGAGGCGAAGCCCATGCGGTCATGGCTGAGGTGGTGGCGCTTCGAGCGATCCTCCTGAACGTACTTTTCAAGCAAGCGAAGGGCGAACCACTGACAGCCGAGGAGATGCAGCGGCTGATCGACCGGGCTGACTCGGACAAGCTGAAAAAGGCACGAGAAAGGCTGGACCAAGCATCAGTTTCCAAAGCGAGTTGAGATGACCAACGTTGCTTGGAGCGTCTTTAATTAGTCCAGTCGGTCCGCGCGGCGAACTACGGAAGGTTCCCAGGACTGGGGGTGAAAAGTGAATCGGTTATTGGGTCGACGGGAATCGCTGGGCCTGTCAAAAAATTGGCTGTGGCCGACTCTTGTGGCTTTAGTCCTTGCTTTTGTAGCTGGGATAGGAGTTTTCACTTACCAAAACGTCGAGGTCTGGACGCCGTTGCAGCAGTGGTACTGGGTTCAATATTCGAGCACAAAGAATTTTCCCAGTCTGGACGGCACCTACCAAGTGCTCTCGAAATTGGACCGACAAGGGCAACACAGCATGGCCACCGACGGCGACGTGATGCCCGCCCCCTTGCAGGTATGGCCCTCCTTCGCGCTCACGGCGAAGGCGCGGCAAGCGGGAGCGGTCGCTCTGAAGCTCGATACGGTGCATTACACAAACGCGCAAATGAACCGGATGCTCGCAGAACGGATTTACCTGGGGCAGACGCCCGGCGATCTGCTGCGGCCTGCATGGGTGGGAGCATTGGGAGTTTTTGTGCTCAGTCTTTTACTCGCAGTCCTGTGGAGGAACCGCGCACGGCGCCACAGCGCAGAAGATGGACGTAGGCTCAAGGGCCCTGAGATGGTCACCGTCAAGGAATTCAATAAAAAGACTAGAGCGGATGGCATTTCCTTCCTGACAGAGAGGGGACGAGAATCGCTCTCGATTCCGCGCTCGTTAGAGAGTAGTCACATGATGATGATGGGAGACACTGGCGCCGGAAAAAGCGTTTTACAGCGCCGGGTGCTGATGCAGATCGCCGAGCGGGGCGAGACGGCTATCGTGTACGATCCTGCGCTCGAACACACGCCGCAATTTTTCAATCCTGCCCGCGGCGATCTTATCCTGAATCCCCTAGACGCGCGCTGTCCTTACTGGTCGCCATCCGATGAAGTGATGCACGAGGCGGAAGCGCTGACCCTGGCCACATCGTTGTTCCCCGACAAGCCGCACGAGAACACATTCTTCGTCGAAGGTCCGCGAAAGATCTTCGCACACTTGCTCACGTTGAAACCGACGCCCGAGGAACTGGTCAGATGGATGAGTCACGAGGAAGAGTTAGATCGCCTCTTGAAAGGCACCGAACTGACGGCATTCATCTATCGTGGCGCTGGCCCACAGCGCGGTGGTGTATTGGGTGCGCTCAACATGGTTGCTGACAGTTTGAAGCTCTTGCCGAAGGAGAGAGAGACAAAGCAGCGATGGACCACCGAAGAATGGGCACGACAGCGTAGCGGCTGGATATTCCTGACCTCGACTCCTCGATTCCGAGAGCGGCTGTTGCCCCTCATGAGCCTATGGCTGGACACGTTGGTGCTGCGATTGATGAACCAGGGCGATCCCGCGCTGCGTCATGCATGGTTTGTGCTTGATGAGCTCGCTAGTCTGCAGCGACTGCCGCAATTGCACACTGCATTGACCGAGAATCGCAAGTCCGGGAATCCCGTCGTGATCGGTTTCCAAGGCCGAAGCCAACTTGAAGTACGCTACGGGCATGAAGCTGAGTCAATGCTCTCGCAGCCTGCCACCAAAATCTTTTTGCATACCAGTGAGCCTCGCGCAGCAAAGTGGATCTCGGACACGATTGGCGAAGTGGAAATGGAACGTGTGAAGGAGACGATAAACACGCAACCTCTCACAATTGCCAAGTCCAAGAGCTATCAGAATGAAAGGCGCACAGAGCCGCTAGTGCTCCCATCGGAAATCAGTGG
This sequence comes from uncultured Acidobacteriaceae bacterium, assembly GCA_963755765.1. Lineage (GTDB taxonomy): Bacteria > Acidobacteriota > Terriglobia > Terriglobales > Acidobacteriaceae > Acidiflorens. Next base: position 411,394 of record CAVWKZ010000009.1, on the reverse strand, counting down.
GCTACAGCGCTTGCACGCATTGCTAAAAGTCGACAATCTGGTAGTACCGTTCAGCTTCTCATATCTCGCGCCCGTGAAAACGCAACCCGGTTTCATTCCAAGAGAGATCACACCGCGGGTGGTGGATATCGGCAAGCGGACGCCGCAGCCGAAAACTCCGGCCGCACAGGAGCTCGCGCCGCGCGAACCGGAGAACTCCAGTGGCATCGCGGCCGGGCAAGAACCGTACTTCGAGTGAGTCATGCTGACCATTTCCAAACCGCTGAGTGCCGGCCAGGCCCAGACCTATCACAAAGAGGAGTTCGCGAACGCCAAGGAGAACTACTACTCCGAGGGAGACCGCATTCGCGGCGAGTGGCACGGCAAGCTCGCCACAGAATGGGGTCTGCGGGGTGAAGTGTGTGAAGAGCACTTCGGGAGACTTGCTGACGGGCAACACCCGCTGACGGGCGAACAACTTGTGCGCCACCAAACCGCGCGTGAGTACATTAATGGACGCGACGAGATGGTGAGCACGATGGAACACCGCGCAGCCTGGGATGCAACGTTCTCCGCGCCTAAGAGCGTGTCATTGACTGCCCTCGTGGGCGGAGACGATCGTGTACGCCTGGCCCATCGCGAAAGCGTGAAGGTAGCGCTTGGCGAAATGGAGAAATATGTCCAGGCTCGAATCGGCGGAAACCATCCGGCGGAAACAACGGGCAAGTGGGTGGCAGCCAGTTTCGAGCATGACAGTGCGCGACCAGTGAACGGGTACGCTGCACCTCAATTGCACACTCATGTTGTGTTCTTCAATCTAACGGAAACTCAGAACGGAGAATCGCGGGCCCTGCAACCTCACGAACTATTCCGTTCTCAGCAATACGCGACGGCGATCTACCGCTCAGAGCTAGCGGTGCGCTTGAAGGGCCCGGGTTATGAAATTGAAAGGGGCAAGAGCGGCCAGCCTGAGATTGTCGGTTACACGAGGGAATACTTGGACGCCTCCAGTCCACGGAGTCAGCAAATCCAGGCATATCTCGAACAACAAGGTGTAAGAGGCGCAGGAGCGGCGCAAATCGCAGCGCACCAGACACGCGACGACAAACTGCCGGCCATCACGCACGCGGAAATGCAGAGAATGCACAAGGAAATGGCCGACCGATTCGGAAATCAGCCGGAGCAGGTAGTCCGGGCCGCTCATTCCCACGAAGTCGAACGAGATGTTCCGAGTCGCCAGCCCTTGGAATCGGCGCTGACGTACGCCCAGGACAAAAATCTCGAAAGGCACGCTGTGACTGACGAGCGCGACCTGATGCGAGATGCACTGAAACGCTCAATGGGCGAAGCTGGCCTCGGAGAGGTTCGAGAGAGATTCGAAAAGCGAATAGAATCAGGCTCCTTGATCGAAGTCGAAGGCAAATCCCCGGCCCGCGCGTTCACCACTGAAAAGATGATCCAGTACGAACGTGACAACGTGAGTGAAATGAGAAAAGGCCAAGGCCAACACGGTGTTTTTGTGAACTCCGAAACGTGGCAGTCTGTGAAGCAGAATCACACTCACTTGAGTGCTAGCCAACGAGCAGCTGTAGAGCAGACCCTGGCCACTCAGGACAAGATCGTGGGACTTGAAGGCGTAGCGGGTGCTGGCAAGACCACTTCGTTGAGTGCAATCCGCGAAGCCGCGGAACGAGAAGGCTACCAAGTGATCGGACTTGCTCCCACATCGCGGGCCGCCCACAAGTTGGCGGAATCAGGAATTGAGTCGCACACCTTGCAACGGCAGCTGATTCGGAACGAACCTCCAACTGATGGGCAGAAACGGATTTTCGTTATCGATGAAGCGAGCCTTGCAAGCACGAAACAAATGAACGACTTTTTTCACCGTCTGCACACATCAGACCGGGTTCTTTTGGTTGGCGATACAAGGCAACATGAGGCGGTTGAAGCGGGCAGGCCGTACAAGCAGCTACAGGAAGCGGGGATGGCGACGGCCAAGTTGAGTGAGATTTTGAGACAGAAGGACCCGGCTCTGAAGGAGGCGGTAGAGCAGTTCGCGCGCGGCGATGTCCACGGAGGAATCGCTAGTCTCGACCAGCAAGGCCGCGTGCATGAAATCGCTAATCCCCAAGAACGGTTTAATTCGATAGCCCGCGAGTATTCGCGACATCCAGAAGGGACGTTGGTAATCTCGCCCGATAATGAATCCCGACGCGAATTGAATTCGCTGATTCATCGCGAGTTGCAGAATCTGTGGAGACGTGAGCAAAGACGAGCACAAACTCCGGGTGCTGGAGTCGCGACAGGAGATGACGGGAGCAGACCGGCAGTGGGCCGGACAATATGAGCCTGGGGACGTGCTTCGATATTCGCGTGGCAGCAAAACTGAGGGCATCAAGCCCGGTGAATACGCACGGGTCACCGGCGTGGACGCGAAAGAGAACCGGCTAACGATCGAACGCGAGGCGGGCACTCTGCAAACCTACGATCCGCGACGCCTCTCAGGTGTCTCGGTACACCGCGAAGCCGAGCGCGAATTTTCAAATGGCGACCGCGTTCAGTTCACCGCGCCATCCAAAGATATACAAGTTGCTAACCGTGATCTCGGCACTGTCGGACACGTCAACTCTAAAGGCGACCTTAGAATCCGATTGGACTCAGGCCAAGAGGTCCGATTCAACGTCCGCGAGCACCCGCACCTTGACTATGGTTACGCAGTGACCAGCCACAGCAGCCAGGGGCAAACCGCAGATCGAGTGCTGATCCACGTGGACACCGAGAAAAGCGAGCTGTTGGTCAACAACCGCTTCGCGTACGTATCCGTTTCACGAGCTCAACACGATGCCCATATCTACACAAATGACGGAAGCAAGCTTTCCCGTAGTCTCAGTCGCGAGAGTTCGCAACGGACAGCAACCGAAGTGGGACGGGAGTTGGCTGCGCCGAAGGCCGAACTCATTGGCCAGCGAGGGGGACGGCCCTCCGAGGAGGAGCAAGGTCATAGTCTCGGAATCGGACTCGCATGAGATGCGCTAACCGGGCGCCCTAACAAGCACGACCAAATGAAGAGTCTCGAGATCGGGTGTGAAGTCCTTAGAAGACGAGACGAACTTCACCTGCAATAACAACTAACCTTCCGATACTTACCGACTTGCTCAGAATAGAATACAAGGGTCCTTCAAGGTACAATCAACGGCGAATTCAGGTCGGTCAATCATGAAGCCCCGCGTCACTTTTACCATTTGGCTTTGTTTGCTCGTCTGCTGCCCTTCCCTCGCGATCGGTGAGCCACCGCGTCAGGATAGTAAAGGGCCCCAACCGGACAAGCTTGGCACAATATCAACCTCCCGGTCTCCGCAGCCACAAGCATCTGAAGGCGTGCCGGCGAAAGTCGGCTCCGAGGCCATGCAAGGAGGCCCCGGCGGGATAATCACAGTTAAGATCGAAGGCAGTTCAGAAAAAGACCATGATTCTGGATGGCCTGAGACTCTCAAAGGTATTTCGGAGCTTGTTGGCGCGATCGCCTGGCCAGCGGTATTCGTAGTGCTCCTACTAACTCAAAGGCGAGAGCTAACTCGACTGCTCGCAAGTTTGGTAGAGGCAATTGGAAAATCGACCAGACTGAAGTTGGGGGAGGTTATTGACCTTGAGGTGGATAGGAGTGCCAAGAAAGCAGAGGAGTCTCCAATCCCCCAAACAGACATTCCAGCAGAACAGCGTGAGGCTGCAACGCGTGTCGTTGAGTTGGTCGGTGACTCCGAGCTGTCGGTGGTTAGGGAGAGAATGTTAGCGTTCGCTCATGAATACGAAGCCATCCGATCAGATCTCAAACCGGGCCGAGAACGTACTCGTGCGATGGATGCCACAGTGGCGAAGATGCGAACTCTAGCTCTTGCTGCCAAGCCCCTCTTGCCGGGTTTCGCGGGTGATCCTGTATCGCCCGGTAAACGCCTTGCGGCGATCGCGATCTTGCAACTGAGTCCCTCGCTAGACTACGTTCAATGGCTTGTCGGGAGGATGTCGGAGGAACAGCCTTTTGTTTTCTTTCATGCGAGCCTCGCGTTGCTAGCTACTGTGCGTGCTTTCGGTGCTCATAGTTCTGCTCTGTTGAAATCCGCTCTGGAAGAAGCTATGAGAATTGTGACCTCGTTTAAAGGGGGCGCGCCTGATCGAAATACGGTTGAAACACTTAAGGCTGCGATATCAGAACTTTCCTCGCAAATGGCGGATCCTAATTCTTCCATATCATGAGATTCTGGCATCGCTGTTGGGTAGGTTGGACAAGCGTCATCACGGGTCACAATTCGTTTCTGCAGAGCCTTCTTCGACTCAGCGGTATCGATCAGCCCATTTTCAGTCTGATCTAGAGAGTATCCTCATTCATCCAAGGCGTTGCCCAATTATTTTTCGATTCGTTCGAGGGCCTCAGAAATGATCTGCGAGGCGAGCCGCGACTCGGCACGTGCCCGTACGAAGTCATTGAGATTTAGCTTGCGGCGTTTGAACCAAAGATTCGACGTAGCCAGCACAGACAGGATATCTGTCTCAACAGGATGAAATGGCATCAGAAGGCGGCTCCAGTGGTATCTCTTTGATCGAGCTGTCTCGAGTGCGATTTCGTACGTATTAAGAAATGGCAGTAGGTAATACTGAACATCATGAGGAGGCGCTTCTTCCTCCATCGAAGTGGCGAGTTTCAGGTAACTTGCCATGGGAATACCCATCATGCCGACTGGAGTCGTCGAGAGGGCCGCCAATTCGCCGCCCACCCGTCGAAACCTGCCATATGGATCATGAGCGGCTGCTATATGCTGTTCTAATCCGCTTGCACTTTCAATCAATAAGGAATACGCCAACTGGCTGAATTGCTCGTGGGGATATCGCCCTTCGCTTCTTGTAAAGTCGCCTAAGCTCCTGTCGGAAGATTCTTTGGCGGACTCAATCTTCCGGGCTAGCGACCACATCATTGCAGCGTATGGCCGGCGCAAAATGTCGTAGGATTTCGCACTAGCACCGAACAGTTCCTTAGCGAGGTCCACCTTGTCGAGAAGGAGCGCGTGAGCACCAGCCCTTCGGAACGAAGTAGCGGCGAATGCAGCCGGTTCCCATCTGCCACCCTCAATGCCTTTCTCAAGTTGAGCGAGGTACGCGTAGCCGACGCCGCTGTGAAAGTCCAGATCACGAGCGACATACTCGGTATCGATTCCAAGCTCCTGTGCGATCTCTCTCATTCTCTCCACTCTAGGCCAAAATTCGGCGAACATTGCTATACGTGGATGGGTTGATGAAGCGATCGTTGACTTTTGTTTGAGAGGGCATGGGTATGTCGCCGTTTTGGAGAGCAGTCTGAATGTCGCCCAATCTCCACTGTTCCGCCTTTTCAATCTGAGTGGTTGGTATCTGGATCTTCGCCGTGATTTCACCTTCCAGTTGAAACAGCGAGAAGTCGCTGTAAACATGGAGTTCACGGAGTTCTTCTGAAAAGGCCTGATGGCCAACAGCTTTTCTGCCGAGGATCCACGCGCTGCAGTAGAAAATCCATCCGTCCGCCTTCCAGAAATTCGTCGCGAATCTGAGTGCCTCCCACCAGGCTGGATACAAGACATTGATTTCGTTGAAGGCGTCCCGTTCGACGCTTCCCGCTGTAGTGGATATGAACGGAGTATGCTTCCTAAATTCTTCGTTACCTTCTAGGGGGTCCGGGTCGTCATAACGGTTTTGATGCCATTGCAAATTTCGCGTCGTTAGGCGTAGCGGCACCTCCACCGCGGGAAGCATCGCGACTTTCCTCCACCAGTTGCAGATAATGCCAGACGCGAAAATGGCATCTACGTCATCTTCGTCAATGCCACTGATGCCCTTCAGAACTTCTTGTATGATCATGTTGGTTGTTCTTGGCTGAGATGAACTGGCTGTCTTGATTCAGCAATCAGGAGAATACACGATGAGAAGCCGGTCCGACGATTGCGGCGCTGCCCCGGCCACTTTCTTTGGCCGTTTTCAAGTGATCACAGAGCCGTGATCCGTTTGTGATCCGTTAGCACTGCCTACTACTGTCTTCCATCGCTCTTACGGTGCCCGCCGTGTTCTCTATGTTGTTGAAATTACGTTATTAGCTGGGTTCGAATCCCACTCTCTCCGCCATTACCTTAGTTATCTAGCACTTGCAAACTGGTGATACCTACACTGATACAGGAATCAGGAAGGGTCACCATGAATCGAGAGGTAAATCTCACCAAAAGAGTGCTGACTGGCAAGGGTCTGCGGTACTGTCCTGTCGTCCTATCTGCGAATGGCCGCGTCAAGCCTAATGCGGTGCTGGTCAGCGGCAAGCAGGAAACCCATACCGAAGGTGCCTATTATCTGGAGTGGTCTGAAGGCTCGAAGAGGGTACGACTGTCAGTGGGCAAGGACGCAGCCGACGCCAGTGCCCGAAGGCTCCGCAAAGAAGCCGAGTTGAACGCCGTGAACAACGGTGCGGTTATTGTGCCCGAGAACGGCAGTGGGCATCGCTCGGTTGCAGCATCGATTGCGGATTACCTCGAAGAAACAAAGCTCACCAAGAAACCCAAGACGTATGCCGCGTATAGCACGGCGCTGGCGTACTTTGTTGAATCCTGCCATCGGCTCAATCTTGAGGAAATCGACCGCAAGGATTTGCTCAAGTTCCACGCATTCCTCCGGGATGAAAAAGAGCAGGCGCCGCGTAGCTGCTGGAATAAGTTCGCAAATGTCATGTCGTTCCTGAAAGCGAATGGAATTCGCGGCCTGGCCGGCAAGAACGATTGGCCGCGGTTTACAGAGGAGGAGCCTGACATCTATGAGCAGGCAGAGCTCGACAAGCTGTTCGCAAAATGCGACCCAGAAGAACGGCTTTGGTATGAGTTTTTCCTGATGACCGGAATGCGCGAGCAGGAAGTGATGCATACGTACTGGTCGGACGTTAACCTTTCTGCATCCACGGTTCGCGTGAGCCACAAGCCCGACAGAGGTTGGACACCCAAGGCCTACAAGGAGCGCGAGATTCCCATTCCGACAAAGCTTGTGAAGAGTCTGAAGGCGTGGAAGGCGAAGTCCGATAAGACCTGTAGTCTGGTCTTCCCGACGGGTGGATGCCGACCCAAGCTCGATTTTCTCGATGGTCTGAAGGCTGTCGCGGAGCGTGCGAAGCTGGATAAAGAGAACTTCTGGCTCCACAAGTTCCGAGCGACGTTCGCTACCTGGTCGCTCTGGGCTGGCGTAGATCTGCGCACGGTTCAGCAGTGGCTCGGTCACTCTGACATGGAGAGCACAATGCGCTACCTGAAGCCCTCACGCAGCCAACACGTGCGGGACAAGGTGAACGAGATTTTTGCTTAAGCGCATGGTGGTTGGGCAGTGCTACCAGGCTGTCGTGAAATCTGCGACTTCACTCACAACGCGGTCAGTGAGTGAAATCGCGATTTTTTGCCAACAATGCATTGCTGCGAACTGTACGTTGACCTTCCCGTCGCCCGCACCTAACATCTATCCAGTGTCCACGCCCTCCCAACCCGTGGGGCAGACAGTGTCCCACTACCGCATCCTCGACAAGATCGGCGGCGGGGGAATGGGCGTGGTCTATGAAGCGGAGGACCTCAAACTCGGCCGCCGCGTCGCTCTGAAGTTCCTTCCTGATGAACTGGCTCACGATGCGCAAGCTCTCAGCCGATTCCAGCGCGAGGCCAAAGCCGCGTCCTCTCTGAACCATCCGAGCATTTGCACCGTCTACGAGATCGATGAAGCCGATGGGCGAACCTTCATCGCCATGGAACTGTTGGAGGGTCAGACGCTCCGACACCGGATCGCTGGCAAGCCACTTGGGATCGAGGCGGTGTTCGATCTGGGCATCCAGATTGCGGACGGGCTCGATGCTGCTCACGCCAAAGGCATCGTCCATCGCGATATCAAGCCCGCGAACCTCTTCGTCACGAATCGAGGCCAGGCGAAGATTCTCGATTTCGGGCTGGCGAAGCTATCGCCAAGTAAGAACAGCGTTGCTATGAGCGCCGCCACCATCGGTTCCGAGGATCAGCTCACGAGTCCCGGCAGCGCGCTGGGAACCGTGGCCTATATGTCTCCTGAGCAGGTCAGGGGGAAGGAACTCGATGCTCGCACCGACCTGTTCTCGTTTGGCGTGGTGCTATACGAAATGGCAACTGGAACTTTACCGTTTCGCGGCGAGACCTCGGCAGTGATTTCTGAGGGAATCCTGAACCGCCTGCCATCGCCTGCGGTGAGGCTGAATCCCGACGTACCAGCCGAACTGGAACGGATCATCGACAAGGCGCTAGAGAAAGACCCCAGCCTGCGTTATCAAAGTGCTGCAGAGATGCGCGCCGACCTGCGACGGCTAAAACGGGATAGCGGATCTCAGCGCTCCTCGGTTTCCTCTCGTCCTCCGTCAGAGCGAACTTTGCCTCCAACATCTCGGACCGCTCGCAATCTGACTTATACATTTGTTGGCGCCATCGCCGTTCTCGGGCTGTTTTTCGGATTGCGTTGGCGCAGCGCTTTAATGCCCAACCCAAAGCAGCCCCTGACCGAGCGACAATTGACGCATAATCCTCCCGAGAATCGCACCTTCGGGAGCGCAATTTCGCCGGATGGAAAGATTTTGGCCTTTGGCGATACCCGCGGCCTCCACGTGAGTTCGATAGAATCTGGCGAAGTTCACGACATACCGCTGCCCAAGGAAGTAGACGATGCTGTTTGGGAAGTCGCCTGGTTTCCCGACGGCCAAAAATTGCTTGTTACGACCCAGTCCCCGGATAGAGGCTCTACCGTTTGGTTGGCGTCCATATTCGGTGGTGCACCTCGCAAACTGTGGGTCCGGAGTTACTCCGCAGCGGTTTCGCCGCAGGGTACTGCGGTTGCCCGAGTGAGCGGAGAGGGCCATGAAATCTGGGTCTCGGGCTCGAATGGAGAAGATTCCAGAAGGCTGCTGGAGGACAAAGACAAAACATTTGTGGGAGTGGCCTGGTCGCCGACCGGCCAACGCCTCGCTTACCTGAAGGGAACAACCGAATCCGGTATGATCGAGACCGTCCCAACAGCCGGAGGAGTCCCCCGGGCCGTGATTTCAGAGACTCGGCTGGCGCTCGTCTACCCGATTTTCTCCACGATGGTTTGGCTTCGTGATGGTCGCCTGGTTTTCATACGCCAAGATCCAGAAAACGATTTTGGCAATCTTTATCAGATTCGCGTGGATCCCGCTAGCGGGAAAACCTCTGGCGAGCCAACCAAGGCTACCAATTGGCATGGAGAGGGTCCGATGTGGCCGAGCGCTACCGCGGAAGGCAGTCGCGTAGCAGTGGTTAAGGTGCGCGCCTGGGAGGATGTGAACCTCACCAACCTGAAGGAAAAAGGCGCACTTGGGACATCTCCGACCACCTTAACGATAAGTCGAAGCGATGATCAGTCAAGCGGCTGGACGCACGACAGCAGCGGTATTCTCTTTCAATCGGACCGAAGTGGCAGAAATCAGATTTTCCGCCAGCAACTGGATCGGGACTCCGTAGAACCATTGATTCCGGGATCCGATGACCAGCAGAATGCCGAACTCAGCCCTGACGGTACATGGATCCTGTATTGGTCGACACCCCACGGTTCCGAGTTGCCACCTTCGACTAAACAGTTGATGCGCGTTCCGACCTCGGGCGGATCGCCAGAAAAAATCATGGAAACCAAGAATGATGACGCAGTCGCGTTCCACTGCCCGTATTCAAGCGGGGCAGACTGTGTTTTGTCGCGCCCGGAAAACGGCCAGCTCATTTTTTACCGGCTGAACGCAATTCGTGGTTTAGAAAAACAAGTAGGGGCAATCAACGCGCGCACGCCTTCGTATTGGGCCATCTCCCCGGACGGCTTACGGATTGCGATCACGAATTCCCAGACAATGCCACATCAAGTGTTGCTGGAGGATTTAGTGGATTCAACTCAGCGCATCTTGCATGTCTCCGGGGAATGGGACCTCCGGGACGTCGCCTGGGCGGCGGACTCTCGCTCCATGTTTGCTGTCGGGCTACGCTCTCTGAACGACTTTGTACTCGGGATTGACTTAGATGGGAAAGCGCACGTCATCTTGGATCAGGGCAAGAACCACGCTCTCTACTCTCTTCGTTCATCGCCCGACGGTCGTCGTCTCGCTTTCAGCCAGGTTAGCTGGGACAGCAATGCTTGGTTGCTGGGAAATTTCTGAACCGAAGGCTTACGCCTAGTCTCTATCGATTTGCTGATAGTTGATGTAATCAGATGGGATGAGAAGGCCGGTCTCCGACGGGATGCTGTAGGCTCCCAAGTTATCGACGTGCTCGAAGCACAGATAAAAAGGAGACCGGCAATGAAGAAGGTTAGCACCGTAGCGGCGAAGCAGAGCAGGAATATTTCTCAACCGAAATTGACCATCGGACTGGATCTGGGAGATCGCAACAGCTGGTACTGCATGGTGGATGAAGGCGGGCAGATCCGGCTGGAACAGCGAGTCCGCACGAATGCGAAAGCGTTGCAGGAAGTCTTCGGTGCCCTGCCGCGCTGCCGGATCGCGCTCGAAACCGGGACGCATTCGCCGTGGATCAGCCGTTTGCTGAAGGGGTTGGGACACGAAGTGATCGTGGCGAACGCGCGCCGGGTGCGGCTGATCGGGGAAAGCCGGAAGAAAGACGATCGTCTGGATGCGCAAGCGCTGGCCCGACTGGCGCGGATCGATCCAAAGTTGTTGAGTCCGGTGAGGCATCGCAGCGCACAGGCGCAAGCCGATCTGACGGTGATTCGGGCGCGAGCCGGACTGGTGCGGGCGCGAACGGCGCTGGTCAACACCGTGCGTGGACTGGCGAAGAGTTACGGAGAACGATTGCGCGGCTGCAACGTGCGCAACATGAATCCGGAAAAAGCCGAAGGACTGAGTCCCGAGTTACAGGCCGCAGTGCAGCCGTTGCTGGTGGCGCTGGAATCGCTGAGCGAGCAAATCGCGGAGTACAACGAACGGATCGAGAAACTGGGGCAGCAGAGTTATCCGCAGGTGGCGCTGCTGAAGCAGATCAAGGGAGTGGGCACGCTGATCGCGCTGACATTCTTACTGACGCTGGAAGACCCGCATCGCTTCCGCAAGAGCCGCGACGTGGGCAGCTATCTGGGATTGCAGCCGGGACGGCGGAACTCGGGGCAGAACGAGCCGCAGATGCATATCAGCAAGGAAGGCGATCCCTATCTGCGCACGCTGCTGGTGCAGGGCGCACAACACATTCTGGGACCGTTCGGCATCGATTGCGATCTGCGGCGCTGGGGACTGAAACTGGCCGAGCGCGGCGGAAAAAGTGGGAAGAAACGAGCGATCATCGCGACCGCACGAAAGCTGGCCGTGCTGCTGCATCGCTTGTGGGTGAGCGGAGAGGTTTACGAACCCTTGCACAACAACAACCAGGGAGCATTGCCGGCGGCAGCATAAAATCAAAAACGTTCTGCGAAAGGAAAAGGGAAAAGCCTAAAGCCGAGTTCCGGTGACTGCGTTAATCGCCTGGCCCGGGTTCCACTCGAAACGAGCAGAACCAGAGGGCGACAATCAGATGGCAGCACCGGCTGCAACGAGAACGCCCAACATGCACCGAGCGAAACCAATCGCTCCTCGAGAGTGCGGATGGAAGCATGGCGACAGCGGCCACTCGGCGGGAGAAAAACCTTGTCCAACGAAAAACAATGGAACCTACTTGACTCCGACCGGCCTTCTCATGGAAGGCGTTTACACGCATTGTGAAGGTCAGGTCCGGGGTCAATGAGCGCAATGGGGATTTATCGTCAACAATCCTTTCGAGACGCCGCCAACCCCATGGCCTTCATTGACTTGCCTTTGGCAACTCGCCCACGACTGCAACTAGTTGCAGCTTGACAGCGGAATGACCATCAAACATAATCCTTTGCGAACGTTTTGGGCCTTCATAAGTTCCTTTCTTTAGTTGCCCAGAACTTCCGTACCAACGAAAACCGTGTCAGTTTTTTCTCGTGCTTTGCGCTATTCCAGGTAGGGCCGGTTTTTGCACTGGAGTTTCTTTCCCGCGCTTTCCTTTATCCACTCGACCAAGGAGGCCAACCGTGAATCGTTTGCTCAAGAATATTGCCTTTATTCTTGCGATAGCCACCCTAAGCTGTTTGCAAGCCAAGGCGCAAAACTGCGGCCCCTGGCTGAAAGTGAGCGCTTGGCAGGCAAGTTACACCTTGGCAGGCACCGGTGGTGGCCCGGATATCCAAGGGTTTTTTACGTGGACGACCAGCAGCCAAGGGTCAGCAACCGCTCTGCTTTCTACTGCTCCCACGCAATGTGCCAACCAGTTGCAGTGGTCAGGGCTGGCAACGAGCGGCTCAGGAACCGTGAATAACCAGGGTGTGGCTATTGCTTGTCCCCCGCAGAATCCGGGTTATATGTCGGTCACGGGAGGACCATTCGATGATGGTGGGGGAACTCTCGTTGTGGATCTCGCGAATAATACCTATACCTTCACACCTGCCCTTGCTCTCACCTCTACAATCACCATCAATCTTTGTAGCCAGCCAACCACGACTACCGGTGGATGGGGCATAAATCCATACACTGCCGGTTGCGCGGGATTCCTTGGGCAAACATTTCCTCTTCCATCGGCGCCTGGTGTGTTCACCCAGAGCGCGACTTTCACGGCGCTTGGGAACTGCGCGTACGGAGTAACGATGAATTGGTCGCTGAACTTTACGTTGACCCCAATCTACAAGAATACCACCGCCAACGTGGACGATCCCTGTCCAAAGGACGGTTCGTCAAGCATTGCCTGTCAGAATCAAAGTCTCGGAGAGGACGTGCCCATCGTCGGCACTGGGTTCTTCCTCCACTATGAGAGTTACCGAGCACCCGGTCGCAGTGGTGCCGATAGCATCGCCACCGCTGATGCGGCCATGATCGGCGGCTGGACTTTGAACGTTCACCACGTCTACGACTCGAGCAGTAATACGCTATTTCTGGGCGACGGAGGTCAACGCAGTGCGTGGCAGCTTGCTGCCCCGTCGACGTACGACGGGAACTACCTGGTTACGTCTAAAGATGGCAGCGAGGTCTATGTCTTCGACAGCGCCACAGGCCACCATCTGCAAACTCTCAAGCCGATGACGGGTGCCCTCAAATACAAGTTTGGTTACGATAGCGCCGGAAACCTGATTACAGTGACAGACGCGAGCGGCAATATCACCACCATCAAGCGCAATGGTTCCGAAGATCCGACCGCCATTGTTTCACCGTTTTCCCAAACCACTACCCTGAGTCAGGACGGGAATGGATTCCTGAGCCAGGTCACTGACCCTCTTGGAAACACGGTCAACTTCACGAACGGCCCCACGGGTCTGCTGCTGGGCCGCAGGGACGCGAACAAGAATGCCTACACGTATGCCTATGACAGCCAAGGCAGGTTGACTTCCGACTCTGATCCGGTGGGAGGCTCGACAGCTCTAAGCCTCTCCGGTTCTGGAACTAGCTACAGCGTGACCACGACCACAGCAACGGGCGTAACCAGCACATTCCAGGTCATAAGCCCTTCGTCTCCCGGCGAACAGTTCACTAATATTTGGCCGAGCGGGTTGCAGGCGACAGCGACGAACACGCAGCAGAATGGCCAGCTTCTCGAGAATGCAACTCTGCCTGATGGGACAAGCAACAGCGAAACATTGAGTGCGGATCCGCGTTTTGGATTGCAAGTACCTGTGCTGACCAGCGGCACCCTGACCAAAGGCAGTCTCGCCGAGACTCTCTCGGGCAGCCGCACCGCCGGCTTCTCAAACGGCAATCCCTTCAGCCTGACCGAACAGACCGACACAACCACGTTCAATGGCCGAACCTACACGTCCGCTTTCACCACTGCCAACCTAACGTCTGTAGGAACGACTCCGATGCAACGTACCACGACCACAGTGTTTGACTCACTCGAACGAATCAGCAGTATCCAACTCGGGGCCTTGACGGCTGTCAAGTTCGCCTATGACAGCAGGGGCCGTCTGTCGACGATTAAACAGGGGAGTCGAACGACCGCCTTGACATATGACTCGAACGGCTTCCTGGCCAGCAGTAAGGATCCGCTAAAACTCACCGCCACGTTCACGCACGATGCGGCCGGACGTCTGCTAACGACTGCGTTACCCGATGGTCGAGTCATCACCAATACATACGATGCCAATGGCAACCTGACTTCTGTGACTCCGCCCGGCAAGTCCGCGCACGATTTCAACTACACTGCGGTGAACCTGACCGCGACTTACACGCCGCCCGTGGTTTCGGGAACCGGTGCTACCACCTATGCTTACGATTTGGACAGGAACCTGACGACCGTTACCCGTCCCGATGGCGAGACGATCGAATACGGCTACGACAACGCTGGGCGGCTGAACTCTACAACCACGCCCACGGAGACGGTCAGCTACACTTACGATTCCACGAGCGGGAATCTGAGTGGTGCTTCGATCTCCGGAGGAGAGGCAATTGCATACGGCTACAACGGCCCGCTGCCTGCTTCCTCGACTTGGACTGGTACGGTTTCCGGGAGCGTGAGCCGTGCATACAACGACAATTTCTGGGTCACTTCCCAGAGCATTAATAACGGCAATATGATCAACTTCGCCTACGACAACGACGGCCTTCTCACCAAAGCCGGATCGCTCGTCGTAAAGCGCAATGCGAAAGACGGCTTGATCACGGGAACAACTCTAGGCAGCGCGACCGATGCCCGTACCTACGACTCGTACGGAGAGTTGACCGGGATGTCCACGAAATACAAGACAACCGTACTCTACAACGTGAAGTTTACCCGCGATGCGGATGGCAGAATTACCACAAAGACCGAAACCATCGGTGGTCAAGAAAATGTTTTTGCCTATGCGTATGACACTGCCGGGCGTCTGACCGGGGTGGCAGAGAATGGTACGAATATTTCCACTTACACCTACGACACCAACTCGAACCGTCTGACAGCAACCACATCGTCGGGAACGGTCAATGGCACCTATGATGCCCAAGACCGCCTCCTAACCTACGGGACCACTACCTTCACCTACACGGCGAATGGCGAGTTGGCGAGCCAAAAGGTGGGCTCGCAGAAGACTTCGTATCAATATGACGTATTGGGAAACTTGATTTCGGCGACCTTGCCGAATGGCACCAAGATCACTTACGTCATTGACGGGGCAAATCACCGCCTCGGCGATGAAGTAAAGGGCGTCCTCGAAACTGGGTTCCTGTACGACGGCAATCGGATCGTGGCGCAATTGAACGGCAGCAATGCGATCGTGAGCCAATTCATTTACGCGAGTCAGGCCACGGTGCCCGACTATATGGTTACAGGCGGGGTGACCTACCGCATATTCTCCGATCAATTGGGTAGCCCGAGGCTGGTGGTCGACACTTCAACCGGTGCGATCACAGAACAGATCACCTATGACGAATTCGGCAACGTGATCAGCGATACGAACCCCGGCTTCCAGCCATTCGGCTTTGCCGGCGGTTTGTATGATCAGAACACAAAGCTGCTGCGTTTCGGCGCTCGAGATTACAACCCAGCCATTGGCCGCTGGACAGCCAAGGATCCGATTCTGTTCGCCGGAGGGGACACAAATCTGTACGGTTATGTGCTGACAGACCCGGTGAATTTCACGGACGCCAGTGGACTCCTTCCCGGTTGGCTATCTGCGTTCGTCAATTGGATTAAAGGGGGTCGTACCCAGTTTGGGGATTCCGCCGCCGACGCTGCGGAGAGGCAGGGGCTTAACCAGGCTGTAGATGAAACGGCTGCGGAGATGGGCTATACCCCTGCGGAAATCGGCAGCAAAGCTGTGGAAGCCGCCAAGGGAAAATGCACATCGTTCCCGAAAGGCCCGCGCTCTAGCGGTTGGGGTGGAGGTGACCTGTTACTGCTAATCATTACCGACCCTAGTATTATTCTGCCGAGCCTCGACCCCGCGATTGACTCTATCTTTGGGACAAATCTGATTTGCCCGAGCTGCAATCCAGGTTCGTAGCGGCGCTGTTTGTTAGCTTCGATTGCGAGCCCCGCGCGGTAGGCCAGAGTAGGTGTATAGTGCGGAACGGATGCGAAACGGTGAAGGCAGAGGCAACGACGCGCTGGGTCAATGAGCGTAATGGGGATTTTTCACCAGCCAAACCCTAGCGACACATTCATCTGATGTGGTGGATATTGAAAGCACCGGTATAATTTGGTCTGTATTCGAATGAGAACCCCCTTCGAGAACCTTGCCCCAGATTGATCTATCAACAGGGAGGAAATTCAAAGAGCGCTCCGTTCCGCGTGTAGTCAAAGAGAAAGCCTCCAGGAAGAAAGATCAAGCCCCGCCGCCGCTCACCCCAATGGAACTCGTCAAGCGCGTCAATCGCAAGCTTGCATCTGAGGGAAAAGTCGTCGGGAAGACGCGGAGTAGAAATAGATCGCAAGGGGAATACTATCTGCTGGACTCCCGCCACCGTTCAACTCGCTATCTCGGCATATCCGAACTGAAGCACATGGCGATGTCGTTGCCAGAACGGGGTCAATGAGCGAAATGGCGATTTTGCAACAGTTGAGGAGAGTCGCGCATAATTCCAGAATGACCGACCCGAATGATAACCCGCCCCAGACGCTCTCGGCTGCCGAAGAAAAGTTCGGGACGTTTCTTGCGACCCAAAACTACCCAAAAGCAATTTGTTGGTTGATGCCCGGCGACGTGGTCGTGGACAGGAACCGTCGTTATTGGGTTAGGAAGCGCGGAGCGGAAGCGACGAGATTCGCTGCTGTTCGGTATTCCAAGGGGCTTGAGCAGAACCTCGGCGTCATGTTACGTGCGATTTGCGCCACCGAAGCGGAAACCTTCGCGTCTGTGTTCATTCCCGAAGACGACACAGATGGGCAGTATCACTTGATGGGGCGTGGGTTAAAGCTCTCATGTCCCGTCGAAAGGCATTCAACCTCCATGGTGAGGAATCCGCTCAAGTGGAGAGTGCTCTGGTGGCGGAACGGCCAGCGCAGCAAGGAGTTGGAAGTGTGAACTGAGATTCGCGAGCTGGTAACTGTTGTTAACAGGCGTTTACACGCATTGTGAAGGTCAGGTCCGGGGTCAATGAGCGCAATCGGGATTTTTCGCCAACTATGCAGCCGGCGTGCTCTTAGCGGCGATGACTCCGCGGGGGAGTTTGCGAATTGGAGAATTCGGTGATATCACTCGCCGATCGCTGGCTTAGAGGCTAGTTCCGTTTAATTGACTAGTCTGAGTCGAGCAAGAAGGAGCGACGGTTGAAACGCGACCGCAATCACTCTAGAACGGTTTGAGCAGTGACGAGAGATATTGATGCACGAAAGCAATGGCCATGCTGCCTTCTCCTACGCTGCTGGAAACGCGCTTGATCGAGTTGAAGCGAACGTCACCCACACAGAAAAAGCCCGGAAGATTTGTTTCCAACAGAAATGGAGCACGATCTGCTGCCCAACCTGGCTGGTCGCTCACCTCGCGCCCCGTACGGACATAGCCGTTTTCGCGTTGCAGTTGAGGTGGCAACCAATGGGTTTCTGCGTCGGCGCCGATCATGACAAACAGTGCATCTGCAGCTCGCCGCATGACAGGCTCCCCCGTTTTCCGGGTTTCTATTGCTTTCAAGTAATCCGTGCCGTCTGCAGAGACCACCTCAGTTTCCGTCTCGACGCGAATGCCCGGCGCGAGAGCAAGCTGATCGATCAGGTATTGCGACATGCTGCGCTTCAGATCTTCGGCGCGAACCAGCATGGTCACTGAACTCGCGTAATTTGCGAAGAACAGTGCAGCCTGGCCGGCAGAGTTGCCGCCGCCGATGATAAAGACGTGCTTTCCAGCCACCGTGGGGGCCTCCGTACGTGCGGCCCCATATAAAACTCCACGTCCGATGAAGCGATCGACGCCGTCCGCCTCAAGTCTGCGCCAAGCAACTCCGGTCGCCAAGATCACCGTCTTTGTGGCAACCCTATCGCTGCCATCGAGTCCAATCGTGTATGCGCCTTCGGGATGCGGAATGATCTCTTGGACTTCTCGGGTGAGAACTACTTCGGCTCCGAACTTAACCGCCTGCCTGAACGCGCGTTGACTGAGGTCATCTCCTGAGATGCCATTGGGGAAGCCGAGGTAATTCTCGATGCGAGAGGATGTGCCTGCCTGACCGCCGGGAGCCTTGCGCTCGACTAGCAAGACGCTGAGCCCTTCCGAGGCTCCGTAGACGGCAGCCGCCAGTCCTGCCGGGCCGCCGCCAATGATCACCACGTCATAACTTTGGTGATGGGGAGCCGTCTGGAATCCGAGCGCTTCAGCTACCTTACGAACCGTAGGAGGATGGCTGACGCAGAACGAACCATCCACTACGACGGTTAGGCCAGCGACCTCGCAAGCCCGGTCAGTCGGAGCGCGATGTGCGCTACGCTCGCGGTCGACCCATTCGTAAGGGATTCGATTCATGCTCAGGAAGGCGCGAATCTCCCGGCAGTCGTCATCAAATTTCGATCCGACGATCTGTACGCGGCTCGAGGGAAGATTCAGCATGTACTTCTGCACGGCTTGTACGCGTTCGTTGAGCGTCTGCAAAATCAATGCGCTGCACTCGGGCGAGCGTCGAATCAATTCCTGGAGGTGTTGCGGATCGAGCCGTGCCAGGTGGCAAGCTGTCTTCGCGCGGACGGAAGCGGGAGCTGCCGTTGCCATGAGGATGGCCAATTCGCCAAAGAAATCGCCCGGCTTGTGCTCTGAGACTTCAGTTTGACGCCCCATTACGTCTTTGAGCACTTCCGTGGTTCCGTCCATCACTACAAAAAAAGGGGTGGGCTCGCCTTCGTGAATAAGATACTCACCCGGTTCCAGATGGAGGTCGGCAGCCTGCTCCGAGAGCCACACGAGGCTCGCGTCGTTCAGGCAGGCAAAGATTGGTATCTTCTTCAACTCCGGCGATGTCAGCATGGCAATTGGTGTACATCCCTCTGTGCGGGTAGCACGGGTCCAGGGCCAAGGCTTTCGGTATGGAGCGGCATATGATGCACTGAGGCAACAAGAGCGACGAATTCCGGAAATGCCTCGAATTCAGTCCTCAAATACTCCCACTCACGCACAAATAGGGGACCGCGGAACCTCCGCTCAGCGGAACTGAGCATCAACTCCCACATTCGTTTTGGTATGCGGCCTTCGCAAAATAGAAGATAGGTTAATGAAACCAGCGTGCAGAATCGCAACATCGAGATGCTTAAATCGTCCGTCCGCTCAGGAAGCTCCGTGCCCACTGGCACACCCAGCCAGAATGCCGGCGAAGAATTCTTCAACAGTTCGTCATACTGGGCAGACATTGCCAGGAAGATCTCCGTCTTCACCTGCACACGGTGATTTAAGACCGCGACAACCACACCGAGACCTCCCATCAGAAGTGATAACAATGTGGCGTATTGGATGGCGTGTTCAAAGCTCATAGTGGTCATCTGGCTATCCCGGATGTTAGAGGCATCGCTGAGGGTTTCTCCGGAGCATCATCAGGCTGCTCTTGTTGTTCCCATCGGATCAATTTCAGATCCAGCACGACGAAGGAATAGAGGACGGGAACGAGCCCGAGCGTCACGAAAGTGGCGATCGTCAGTCCCCCAATCTGCGCATAGCAAAGAGGCTGCCAAAGCGGGCCGCCGTGTGCAGCCAAAGGAAATAGTGCAATCACTGTGGCCGCAACCGTAATCATGACTGGCCGCAAACGAAGGATGCCGGCATCGATCAGCGCCAACTCCAATTCCTCGCCCTCTTCTCGTCGCTCCTCGATAAATTCAAACAGCACGATGATGTGGCTCACGATTACACCGATGAGGCTGATGATCCCCAGAAATGCCATGAATCCAAAGGGCTGGCCCATAATCGCGAGTGAAAAGATTGCGCCGACAACGCCGTACGGAATGGCAGCAAAGACGATGAGGGGTTTGAACGCATGCTTGAACTGCGCGAGGAGTGCCAAGTAAATGGCGCTAACGCAAATGAGCAGCACCGTAGTGAGATCAGCAAAGCCGCTGACCTGCTCTTTTTGCTCCCCTGCGAAGCGGAATATAAACCCGTCGGGAAGCTGCTTCTGGAATGCTTCCAGCTGAGGCATAGCCGCTGCGATTACCTCCGAAGGTAAACGCCCCTGCGTGGGCCAGCACTGCACGGTAATCGTCCGGTACTGATCGAAGCGTCGGATTTTAGGCGTTACCGGACTCAGGGCAATCGTCGCCACCTGATCGAGAGGCACTGGAGGGGTGTCTTGCCGCGAGAAGACGTATAGACTGCGCAGATCGGAGAGTTGGGACCGCTCCTCCATCTGCATGCGTCCAACAATCGGAACCTGCTTGTTGCCATCTCTTAATACTCCAGCCGTAATGCCTTGAAGAGCCACACCGACGGAATCGGAAACGTCTGCGTTTGTGACGTGCGCCAGATTTGCCCGGTCCGCATCGACGTGCACCACTTCTCTCGCACTCGGCTCACCCCAATCGTCTCGAACTCTGGCGGCGATGGGGATGTCGCGAAAGATTTGCTTCAGCTGCTCGGCTTCCGCTCTGAGACGTGGCAGATCTTCGCCGGAAATTCTGACCTGAACCGGAATTCCAACCGGCTTGCCCGTTTCGAGAGTCCGCGTATCAATGATCGCTCCAGGAATTTGCCTGTCGAATTCCGGCTGCAACAGGGCAAGCAGAGGTGTCGTATCATGATTGTCTTTCGTTCGCAGAATCACCTGAGCATAATTGGTTTGTCTGTCCTCCGGTGTGGCGCTGCTCCAGAAGCGCGGGCCGCCGCCGCCCACAAAAGTCGTCATCGATTGCAGAACATCCTTCGGATGTCCGTGCTCCGGATGGCTTCTACCATACTCCTCCGCTACTCCGCGGGTAATGGACTCCACCTGTTGAGCAACCGCGCTGGTCGCGCTCGCCGGGGTGTCTTCGGGCAACCACACGTCGATGTAAGAAAAGTATTGAAGATCTTTTGGAAAGAACTGCGGCTTGAGCGTGGAGAATACGACGCCACCCGCTACGATCAGACCGAGCGATGTTGCCAGGCAGACCTTCCTGTGCTCAATAGCCTTCTTTGCCGTTCGAAAATACCAACCCGTGAGCCCCCGTTGCCGCCTTTCCTCGATAGGAGTTTCGCTCTTGGCATCCAACAGAAACGAACTGATGAGCGGCACAAAAGTCATCGAGACGAGCAGAGCCGCCAGCAGCGAACAACTAATGACGATAGGCAGACTGTATAAGAATTTCCCTGTATCTCCAGGCAACAGCAGAAATGGAAGATAGGAGACGATATTCGTGAGGGTTGCGAACGCCATCGTCTTGAATAGCTTTGTCGGTCCCAGCCACGAGGCGACGGACCGTGGCTGGCCGGCACCCAGTTCGCGCACAATTGCGTCGCCGGACACCACCGGTACATCGACCAATAGCCCCAGCGCGATGATCAGCGAAGCGATAGAGACCTGTTGCAGGTCGATCCCGAGCGTGTTGATGACCCCAAACGTGATCGCGAGCGTAATTGGCATAGACACCGCGATCAGAATGGCCGTCCGCCAGCTCCAGAAGCCAATTAGAGCCACGACGACCACCAGCACCAGCGCCTCGATCAAGCTGTGGCTGAAGAGCTCAATGCTGTCGTGTACCTGCAGTGGCTGGTCCGAGGTCCTGGCCAGCACCAGGTCGGCCGGCAATGTTTTTCTGACGCTCGCCAGATTGGCGTCCACCTGTTTTCCAAAAGATCCGATCTGTTCTCCCTTCTTCATCTGGACCGAGAGCGTGATCGCGCGTGTCGTGATCCATTTGCCGTTTTCGTCGCGGCGCGTGTAGCGGTTCAGGAACGAAGGGGGATTCTCGTATCCCCTGTCAATGTCCACAAGATCCCGCAAGTAAAGCGGAGTTCCGTTCGGTGACGCGCCTATCACTACATTGCGCAGATCGTCGATGCTCTTGAACTCGCCTGTGGTGTTGACGCTGACCGTGCGTCCGCGTGCATTGAGCGTTTGGCCACTCTCCGGTAAATTCCGGGCCGCGAGGATGCTGGAAAGATCCGCCGGCCTTAGCCTGTATTGCGCCAGACGCTCCTGAGAGAAATTCAAAAATACGTTCTCGTCCAGTACCCCGGAACGTTCTGCCTTCGCCACGATCGACAGCGTTTTAAGGCTTCGCTGAAGCGTATCGGTAAAGTCGTCCAGGTCGCGATACGTGTACTTGTCGCCGGCCACGGCCTGAAGTGCCGCGGTGGTGTTTGCCGGTTCGTCGATGATCGCAGGTTCCCATGCATCTGGATGAAGCTCGTCGGTTTGCAGGTTCTGATTTGCGAACTTCCTCAAGGCCGACTGCAGATCAGGAGTGCTGAGGTTCGTCGCCAGGTCTACCCCTGTGAACCCCGCCCCCGAAAACACTCGCATATCGGAACATAGATGTTGGGTTGCCATGTCTCGGGTCACCCAGGACAACTTGCGCTCGACGTCGTCGCTGTCGATAGACTTCGGAAATACCACAACTATGGAACGCCGCGGCTGAGTTTGCGTACCCAAATCGCTCCGAACCTGCCGGACCTCTGTCTCAACGAGTTTGCTCATCCAGGCGACCTGCACTGGATCGGCCGGCGGACTCGCTACTGTGAGCATCAACGCGGACGTATCCCCGAAGTCCTTGATGTACAGAATGGGCCCCGTTCCCTGGGGCAGGTCGTGGATAGCGTCCAGCCTGATCTTGACGTCGTCCAGTTCCTTGTCCCTGTCGTACTTTCCCTTTTCTGCCAGCTCGAATTGAACCATCGCCGAGCCGGTTCTGGAGGCGCTCTTGATCTCCGTCACCCATTGATTCAGCGCAATGGCCTGCTCGATTTTCCTGGTCACCAGTTGCTCGACCTGTTCCGCCGATGTTCCCTGCCAGGGCACGATAATCATCGCTTGGCGTACCGGAATGTCCGGGTCTTTACGTTGAGGCATTTTCAATAGCCCGTAGAGTCCCCAGAAAATCGCCACTGCAAGAGAGACCCAGGCTACGTGCTTCTGCTCGAGGAAGAAGCGGGCGAGATTCTTGTTGTCCGTGGACCGTTCGCTCTGTGCGTGTGTCATTGCTGCGTCTCCTTGTTGACCATCCGGATCAGGCTTCCGTCGCTTAGCTGGTTAGTACGATTGACAACGATTCGTTCGCCGGGCGTAAGGCCTTCGTCGATGACGACCGATTTGCCGAAGGTTTCACCAATTCTCACACTCTTCAATTGCGCAAACTGTTTTCCATCGCGCTCCGATACAGTGAAGACCGAATAGTTATTCGAACCGGATTCCGCGGTCATCAAGGCAGTCAGTGGTACTACAGGCACAGTTTGCGTATTTGCTTGCTCTATACGGATCCGGGCGATCATGCCCACCTTAAGCGATCGATCGCGGTTCGGCAGAGTAACCTCTATGTTGAAAACCCGTGACTCACGATTGGCGGAGGCGGAGATTCCAGTAATTCGCCCTGTGAAGTTTCGCCCCTGCAAGGCATCAAGTTGCACAGGCGCCGGTGCTCCTAGCTTGAGGTGTGCGAGCATGCCGTCGGGAACTCCGAAGTTCACCTTCACGACACGCGCGTCGTCGAGGGTGAATGCCTTTGTCCCTGCAGCGACCAGGCTGCCGGGTTCTACACTCTTTTCGACGATGACTCCAGGCATGGGAGCGTTCAGGCTCGTATCGCCAAGATTGATCCGCGCTGAGACAACTTGCGCCGACGCAGCGCTCAACTGCCCGCGGCGCGCCTCGATCTGACGCACGGCAGCTTCCATACTGGCGGTCGCCGAGGTGTGCTGATCTACCGCCGCATCGTAATCCGGGCGAGTCATTGCTTTGGCGGCATAGAGCGCTTGGGCACGCTCAAAGTCAAGATCCGCTTTTGCCTGGTCGGCCTTTGCTCGGTTGAGTTCGGCTTGCGAAGCATCAAGCGTACCCTGCGCTGAGCGCTGCTGGCCGACCGCGGAGTTGAGCGACGCTTCATAATCGGAGCTGCGCAGTCGGGCAAGTGTGGCGCCGGCAGGTATTTCGTCGCCTACCTGCACGTCACGCATCCGACCATCGACACCCTTCACGCGATACAGAGCGGAGACATAACCGGGTTCCTTGAAGGCCAGTTGAACCTCAGTGTCCGGACGAATCTCGCCGGAGTAAGTCCAGCTGGGCTGGACCTGCTGCGTAGCCACGATCTCCGTCACAACGGGAACCGGCTCTGGACCTGCCTTCTGCGTCTTTGCGCAGCCGGCGAGAACTGAAAGCGCGGCAAGACTTAGAATTCCAATTGAGATACGCATCATTCTTCTCCAATCGCTTTTTTTAGATCTGCTCTGGCCTTCCAGAAAGCGGTGAGGGCTTGTTGCTGCTGGCTGTCGGCGGAAGCGAGATCCGACTGTGCTTGATACAAATCTCTGCTTAACGCCGCCTCGCGCTTCACCTTCTCCTGCAACTCTTTGAGCTTCTGCCGGGCCGCACGTTCGCTTGCATCGCTCAGGGCTAGTTGGCGGCGGGTGTTCTCCAATTGCCTGAAGGCATTTCTCACCTCCAGAAGAGCGGCGCGTTCCGTAGCGCTGACTCCAACCTTGGCCTGTTCTTCCTGCGCTCGTTTTTCCCCGTATTCATGGTGCCTGCGTCCCCAGTCCCACGGTTCCCACCGGACTGACATACCCACTGTTCCCACGTTGCTTGGAAAAACATTCTCGAAGTTCGCTGTTGTGTAGTAACTGAATGCCAGACTCACGTCGGGAATATATTCCGCCTTCTTCGCCCGCGCGTCGTAGTTGGCTTGCTGCACCTGAAGCTTCGCCTTCTTCACATCTGGCCGGTTTTGAAGAGCGCGGGCTTCCATGGCTTCGGGTGTGGCGAGATCGGTATCTGCGTCGCCGATCGCCGCAACCCGGAACTGCGTGTGTATGTCCCGGCCCATCAGATCGTTCAATCTTTCGGTCGCCGACGCGACCGCGTCGCTCGCATCGCTGATGGCATTCTGTATCTTCAAGAGCTGCGCATCGGCGTTCAGCAGATCCGATTCGAGAATCGTCTCTTTACCACGGTTCACGAATGCCAGACGATGCGATTCCCGGTAATACGGGAGTGACGCCTGAAGGCTATCCAGAGCGCTCTGTGCCTCGACAACCGCGTAGTAAGCACGTCGAACCTGGTCGACCACCTCCAGACGTGTTTTCACCTCATCCTGGCGCGTACCTTCCAGCCCCAGCGTAAGAGCCTTCAATTGCAGATGCAGCTGGTACTGTGTGGAAAGCGGCTGGGCAACCAGGACATTCACTATGCCTACGGGTTTTCGCGGAATCTCGACCGTCTGATTCGTCGCCGGAATCGGCCCGGTTGCGCTGTATACCCCAAGCGAGCCTGCCGGATAAGTAACGGATGGCTTCGTAACCAGTTGGGCGCCGAGCGCAGTGACCTGCGTATTCGCAAAACGTTTTGTCTTATTCGCAGCCAGTTCGTCCGCGGCCCGGAGTGTATCGAGGCTGGCGGTCTTCAGACTGCTGTTGTTGGCAATGGCTTGTTCAACCGCCGCTTCGAGAGTCAATTCAGGGAGGTTTGACTGTTGTTCCGCCGCCTGTTCAATCGCGGGCGGGGGGGGCAGAGGTGCGAGATCCTGACCTCGCGCCAGCAGCGCCAGCGTCCCGAAGGTGAAGGCCAAGCAGGTTGTTCGAGTGCGTCGTTTCATGAAGCAATAGTGCCTCGAACGCGGAAGCGGGGGGAGTAATGCCTCGTAAGGCCTACGTAAGCCCTACGTAAGCTGACGGCACTGCTTGCGGTACCTGTCAGTGCGACAAGTTTAGCTTTTTCAGGAGTTTGGCAAACCTGCGGTCAGCGTGAAGAGGATGAAAAAACGGCTCGATCGCCAGGAGATTCACGAAGTTTGTTTTGTGATTGATCGCTTCATCCAGGCACTGCAGTGCCAGATCGAAATCTCCCATCCCGACCGCAGCGAAACCTTCTGCCAGGGGAGTGACGTATTGCCGCCCCGCGAGTTGATGCAGTCTCTCGATACATTCTTCGGCTCGCGATAAGCTGCCTTGCCGGGCATGTCCTGCGGCAAGCACACCGATATCCAATGGTGAGGCAGACGGCGAGAGACACTGTATTACCGCGTCGTAACGCCGCTGCTGGTAGTGCAAGAGTCCTTCATACAATCGCGCCTCAGGATAGTCTCGATCCAGTTCGAAAGACTGTCGGAGGTGCTCTGCGGCTGATGAATAGTCTCCTTTTACATAGTGAAGATAAGCCATCCGCGCGCAGTCGCTAGCCGAGAGCGGGTCCAGTTCAATCGAGCGGCGAAGTCCTGACTCTGCCGCGTTGATGTCCCCCTGGCACAACAAAGCCATAGCGCGAAACATGTGAGCCGGCGCGTGACTGGGCTGTAGTTTTAGCGCGCGGTCAAACATCCTGTCCGCTTCATCCCAACAATGCTCAAACCAGGCACGAAGTGCGCCCAGCACCGTGCATGTGTAACCGGATTCAGGATCGAGCGCATAACCGCGCTCCGCGTTTGCCTTCACTTCTGGATACACATCACGGCCGGAGACCATCCCGAACTGGGCAAGAAGGCCGCCCGCCGCCGCCATGCCACTGTAAGCAAGAGCGTAACCGGGATAAGTCTCTGTGAGCCTTCGTAGCTGTTCCAGGGCGGCGTGCAACGTTTCAGGCGACTGCTGGTGAATCAGAAATCGAGCTCGCAGGTACCCTGTATATGCCTCAAGATCAGGAGGGGAGGGCTGCACTGGCCCTTGTGCTTCCGGCATGTGAAGCCGGAGTAAGTCCGCAACAGATTGTGCGATCTCTTCCTGGATCGCAAACACGTCCGGTAGCTCGCGACGGAACGTCTCCGACCAGACGTGATGACCCGATTCGGTCTGAATCGCCTGGGCAGTGATCCTCAGCTGTTCGCCGGCCTTCCTCACGCTTCCTTCGATGACAAGATCCGCGCCGAGACGCTGCCCTACTTCCCGGATATCGATGTTGGCACCCTTGAAGTGAAAGGCCGATGTCCGCGCAATCACGTTCAAACCGGATACTCGCGTAAGCGAGTTCGTGATCTCTTCACTGATCCCGTCGCAAAAATAGTCCTGCTCGGGCTCCGGACTCATGTTCACGAACGGCAACACGGCAACGCATATACGACCCGGTGGCGGAGCTGCGCCAATCTCTTCCCGATGTTTTGCTGGCTGGGCATCAAGCCATCGGAAGACCGGGACATAACTGCCCGGCCGCAATCCAATCAGCACCGGGTCAACCGTGCCCTGCCCTTCGTAATAGGCCTTCAATTTCGCTCTGAGACGACGAGCCTCGACCCGAACAATTGCGTCGATGTTCGGATCGTACTCCGAGGTGCGGTCGAACACCTCCATTGCAATCGAGAACTCCTTGAGGCTATCGATATCTCCATCGATTGTCCGATTCACGATGTGCGTCAGAAACCGGCACAGCCGGACTGACGAAACGAAACCAGGGCTATTCACCACGCGCGCCAATTGGTCGCGAACCGCCGTCGCCGGCACGGGGTCGGCTGCCGAGGTGGCGGGAGATTTTCCGGATGATAATGGCGGCGTTGGCACTTGCTTCTTTTCCCCAGTCATTATGCTCCACAAAGCTTCGCAATGTTACGCCGAGCTTACGGCGGCTTACGGCCAATCGAAGGCCAGCAGGCATAACGTGGAATCAGCTAGTGATTAGAGATCGATGCAGACCCTCAAACGAACAGGAACAGTCATTTTTGTGTCCACTGCGAGCCCCGAAGCCACGGTCGCGCAGGACATCGCAGGGTACGGACTTGAAATGCAATGGGCACCAAGCATCAGGGCGGCAGTTGATTTGCTCAACTCGACGCGCGAGAAGACGGTGATTGTCACTCAACTTGCCCTGTCGGACGGCAATTGGAGAGACCTCGTCGCACGGGTCGGGTGTCCTGAGATCCCCACTCCAATGGTACTTGTGACTTCTGCCATCACGGCCGAACTTTGGTGGGACGCGCTTGAATGCGGCATCGATGACATTCTGCCCGGGCATCGCATTGCTTCTCGTTTGTGCCAACTTCTCCAAGAGGATAGGTTCGATGAACGGAACGAATAGTTCGGCAAACCATTACGACATGGTGTTTTGTGAAGAATGGAGTTTTTTAACAGCGCAGGCGAAGATTCCGGTTGAATGACGCGCAAACCGGAAGTAGCTTTGGTTAACTGTTGAAACCAGGCGTTAGCGCTCAAAACCCCTTTAGACCTGTCGCTGGCGGTAATGCTTGCATTGCCCAGGCGGTCTGCCGTAGTTGAAATCCTGCGGCATAGGAGGCCGTCGCTATGGGCAAACAGAGAATCAAGCCGAATTATCGTCGCCGGTTGCTTCGACTGCCGGATCTGGATCATTGTAAGAGGGCCGTGCTCAACAGCCTCGGCTCGCCAGCCTCGCGCCGCGTGTACGAGTATGCCATCGACCAGTTCATCGCTTGGTACTGTTCCGAACCACGCCTCGCGTTCAACCGCATCGTGGTGGTTCGTTACCGGATGTACCTGGAATCCCGCGGTCTGGCCGCAAACACCATTAACCAGCAACTCGCAGCCGTGCGAAGACTCGGGCACGAAGCCGCCGACGCCGGTTTGCTCAGCCCGGAACTCGCTGCCGGGATCAGCCGGGTGAAAGGTGTCAAGCAGCTTGGGTTTCGCGCTGGCAATTGGTTGAGCCCAGCGCAAAGCTCAGAAGTCCTGCAACGTGCTTATGGCGAGGGCATGCGTGCGAAGCGAGACTACGCCATGTTGGCGATGCTGTTTGGTTGTGGTTTTCGCAGATCGGAGTTGGTCGGCTTGGATTTAGGGGAGATCCAGATCCGCCAGAGTCACTGGGCGGTAGTGGATCTGATCGGCAAAGGCGGGCACATCCGCACCGTACCCATTCCGGAATGGGTCAAGGCGGCTCTCGACCAATGGATAAGAGCGGCCGGTGTCAGGGAGGGAAGGATATTCCGTGCCGTCGCCAGGACGGGGAAGGTTTGGGGGAAGGGCATCTCGCAAAATGTAGTCTGGTACGTAGTTCGGAGGTGTTGTGAGAGGGTGGGTCTGGAGCACATCGCGCCGCACGACTTGCGGCGAACCTGCGCGAAGTTGTGTCACGACAGTGGTGGTGAACTGGAGCAGATTCAGTTCTTGCTGGGGCATGCGTCGGTGCAGACGACGGAGCGGTATCTCGGCTGTAAGCAGAATCTCGGAAGCCCGGTGAACGACCGTTTCAAGCTGAGGACGGAAGTGCTGCAGCGGAGGCCGAACTTTGGGTCCGCGGAGAAAGAGGCCACACTGCTAGAAACAACGTCTCGCGAAGGCATACAATGCGGCGACGGAGGACGTGATGAACAGCCTGCCGAACCCAAACCCATATCCCCACCAGAACGAGCCGATTTGGTCGAGATCAGAGAAGGCCATCGCCCGCAAAGCCTTCGACGCTGCTCTGGGCCAGGAGCTTCACGAGGTGATTCAGGAAGCCAAGCGAAGGGCGAACGGGATCCGGAAGTCATCGGATCTGTGGGAGTTGGAACACTACCTGACCGAACGCCGCAAAGAGATTGACCGCAAGTACGACTTTCGCGGTTCGCGACTTGCAGACGTGTTGGGGAGACTCTTGTACGAAAATCGACTCGGTGAGGAAAATCTGCGTGGATTGCGTGAAGAGAAAATGAAGTCAATCCGCTCTTTCGCCGAGTTTCTCAAAGACGGCGCAGCCTGATCTCCATTTTGAGCGCTATCGCCTGTGGGTGTTGAAAAAGTCCGTGATCGGAACGTCGTTTTGGTTGCGATTATCACTGCTGCCGAGTTTTTTCCCTCACTTCAGCTAAGTGGTAGCTTCCACGGGTGGGGTTGTCGGTTGGCTGAGGAACCGTACCAGTCGCTTCAGGTTCTGGGCCGCCGCGGCGAGGAAGAACTGCTCACGAACGAACTTCATCCGGCGTAGGCGCAGGCGACGAAGGCCGATCTGATTCTTGAGTTCCGCAAACAGCGCCTCCACTTTTTTCCGCTTTCGTTGTGCACTGGCGAATGCTGGTGTGTTCGACAGGTCCCGGGCGCGTGGTCGCGCGGGTTCATGCATGTGAATTGCGAGATACTTATATCGCCCACTGGTGCATTGCGCTTTTTGCGAACATGCCCCACAACGCTTGCCGCTGCCGATATAGGCGTGAGCGCGGTTGCGAACATTCAGGCCGACATAGTTGAGCTGTTCCCCAGCCGGACAGAGATAGCTGTTGCTTTCGGGTAGATAGGTAAATCGCTCGGGACCGTAGTACGGACTGTTCTTTCTCAGCGCACTGTCTCGAGTGCGCATATACGGTGTGATCTTCCGCTCCATTAACCACTGCAGGAACTCACCGTTGCCGTACGTGGCATCAGCCACCACCGACTCGGGATCGCACCCTTGCCATTCGGCGAAACGAGCGATCATGTCTTGTGCGGCGACCGTCTCCTGACTCATCCGGGCGGCGGTTGCTTGTACTCCCACGATCACACAGCTGTGGTTGTCCACCAGATAGTTGTCGTAGTAGCCGAGCCGGGCCGGAGTTCCACCCTTGGTCGCGTAGGTCGCGTCGGGATCGGTTGTGGACACCCGTTTCTGCTCGTGCACTGGCTCGTCGGTCGGATTTTGCTGCTCTAATTCCACCAGGTACTGACGCACAGTGTGGTTCACCTGCGCCGCTTCCGCTAGCTGCTCGCGTGGAATGCGGCTCTCCTTGCTGGCATTCGCCTCCACGAAACTGCCATCCACCGACAGATCTTTTCCCTGCACCAGTCCCACTTCCACACACTGCTTCACGATCTGTTCGAACAACTGCTCGAACAGCTTG
This sequence comes from uncultured Acidobacteriaceae bacterium, assembly GCA_963755765.1. GTDB lineage: Bacteria > Acidobacteriota > Terriglobia > Terriglobales > Acidobacteriaceae > Acidiflorens. Next base: position 380,531 of record CAVWKZ010000009.1, on the reverse strand, counting down.
GACTCTTGGAATCTTCCGTGCCGATTCTTCGAGAACGTGGAGTGATGCGGAATCTCCTGGTCGAACCCCAGTCCGGTAAACCAGCGCCATGCCAGATGCATGCGCAGCTCTTCCACCAGCTTGCGCTCGCTGCTGATGCCATACAGATACCCGATCAACAGGATGCGCAGCAGCAGCTCAGGATCAATCGACGGACGGCCCCTATCGCTATAACTCGCTTTCAGCTTTTCGCGCACAAAAGCAAAGCTGATGTGTTTTTCGATGAGCCGTAGCAGATGTGTCTCAGGAACCTGATCTTCCAGGCGGAAGTAGTAGAACAGCGCTTCCGAACGATCGTGTTGCCCCATCATGATGAGCACGCCTCCCTGAATGGTGATCCAGCAGAGCATGGCAAGGATTCCTTCTCCTTATTACCACGCTTCTGCTTCCATTCAGCCTGCTAATCACAGTGACTTTTTCAACACCCACAGGCGTTTGCACTCAAAACCCCGGTCACAGGGTCAATGAGCTGCTAACGCCTGTTTTCGACAACTACATCGCTAGGCGAACCCCTCGTGACATAGGACGTGTTCTCAATTACCCGTAGTGCCAATGAGCAATCTAAGGAAATCGTTGAGAAGGGCTGAGGAATTTCGGAATGCCATGAGTGGTACCAGCTTGGCCTTCGGATTGATGGCCATGTTCTCGCCTTAAATACCCATTGGCTTTCCTTCTTTGGTCGTTATGGGGCTTGTAATTGGGCTTGCGTATGTCATCTATCGCATTATCAAAGACCGCAAGAGGGCATCAACCCCACCACCGGGGTTTTAAGTGTAAACGCCTCAATTAGCACGCAATATAAAAAGGCGCCCACTTTGCGGTAGGTTGTGATTGTTCGGATCACACTTAGCAAAAGGAGCGCCGTCATGAAGCAAGAAAAGTATATTGGCATGGACGTTCACCAGGCAACGATCTCGGTTGCCGTCATGGACAGCTCGGGGAAGCTGGTCATGGAATGCATTTTGGAGACGAAGGCAGCCACGATTCTAGAGTTCGTCGATGGGCTACGCGGAAGTCTATCGGTGACCTTTGAAGAAGGAACTTCCGCCGCCTAGTTGCATGACCTGCTGAAACCTCGCGTCAGCCGTCTTGTGGTCTGCGATCCGCGAAAGAACGCGCTGCTGAAAGACGGCAGCAAGAGTGACCGGATTGATGCGCGGAAGCTGGCGGAGTTGTTGCGCGGCAACCAGCTCCATCCGGCGTACCACGGCGAGCACGGGGTGCGAACGTTAAAGGAACTGGGTCGCAGCTATCAGACGCTCACGAAAGATGTCACGCGAGTCATGAGTCGGATCAAAGCGCTGTACCGCAGCTGGGCGATTCCCTGCAGCGGAACCACCGTCTATGCCCCGCGGCATCGCGCCGAGTGGTTGGCCAAGATCCCGCAACCCGGAGTTCGTCTGCGGGCGGAACGGTTGTATCAGCAACTGGATCTACTGCAACCGGTGCGCCAGGAAGCGCGACACGACCTGCTGCGAGAGAGCCGCAAACATGATGCCGTGAAAATGCTGCGCCAGATTCCTGCGATCGGTCCGATTCGTGCGGCCATGCTGGTGGCGTTGCTGCAGACACCGCACCGTTTCCGCACCAAGCGCCAACTATGGGCTTACAGTGGTTTTGCGGTTGAGACGCACGACAGCGGCGAGTACCGCTATGTGAGAGGGAAGGTACAACGAAATCGGGAGCGCATCACCGTGCGCGGCCTGAATGACAACCATAATCACGATCTGAAGAATCTGTTCAAAGGTGCCGCTCTCTCGGCCAGTACTCGCCCTGGGCCGCTGTACGATTTCTATGGGGCGCTGCTTGAAAAAGGGATGCGGCCGACGATGGCCCGTCTCACCCTGGCACGAAAGATTGCCGCGATCACCTTAACCATTTGGAAGAAAGGAGTCAGTTTCGACGCCAAACAATTGCATCGGCAAGCCGCTTGAGCGTCTCTGGTAGCAGGCCTTTCCATCTCCGGCGATTCTCTGGTGGTGGTCGGTCGGTTCTTGCGACGCTCGGTTCGAGGTGAGTATCAGTCAATGAGATCGGCCCTGTGTGCTTCGGCACCGAGTCACCCATTACACGTTATGCCTCCTCGGATAACCAGAAATAGCGATAGGCCACGAGCCTCCGATAGAACCATGGTTGACACTCCAAGACCAGTTTCGCTTGCCCTGTCTCAAGACTCGATTGGCGTCGTCATCACCGAAAGATGAAACCCACAGGAAGGGCAGACAAGCCAAAGCAAAACCCCCTCGAGCGCAATCGGGAGGCACTTACAGACAGTGGGCTGGATGTCGAGACTAAAATCTTCTCGGTCTCCGGTCGAGGAAGAACTTTTTTTCTTGACATCCCTTTTTATAGAACTCATTGAGAATTCCTGCCCTGCCCGGAGAATTCCCGCCCACCCTGAGCCACCCCTTCCCCGCTAGCGAGCGTGCCCCGCGCCTCTTGGGTCCAAACCAGTGGCGGGAGGTGTGGCAGTTTTTCCGTCCCTTCCTTCCACCCCGTCAAACGCACGCGATGGAGTCTGAGGGCCAATTTTGTGCGTGCTCGTCGCTCAAGTCACAAAATACCCGTTTCGGCGGCCACAAGCAGGTTTTTTTAGTGTCGTTGGGCAGTCCGAGTTTTGCCATTGCGCCGCGCGTGATCCCGACCGGCAAAACGTAAAATGACCACGTCGTGTTCACGTGACTCAGACATCCTTGTCTGAAATCCGGCGGTTTAAAACCTGTCTCTGCCTATTTTTCCACCGAGAACTTGTAGATCGTCTGAGACCGATACACTCGTCCGGGCTTGAGGATCGTTGACGGGAAATTCGATCGGTTGGGCGAGTCGGGAAAGTGTTGGGTTTCCAGGCAGAATCCAAAGCGCTGCCGGTAGACGTGTCCTTGTTTGCCGGTGATAGTTCCATCCAGGAAGTTGCCGGAATAGAACTGCACTCCGGGCTCTGTGGTATAGACCTCCATTATTCGGCCGGTCTGCGATTCGCGCACCCGCGCTGCCAGCTCGGGGCTGGTCCCGGTCCGATGGATCACGAAGTTGTGGTCGTATCCATGTGCTAACTCCAGTTGTTCGTCGTTCTCGTTGATGCGTGCGCCGATCGTCGTGGGCTTGGTGAAATCCATCGGGGTGTTTTTCACGGCACGAAGTTCGCCGGTGGGAATGAGAGTTTTGTCTACCGGCGTAAAGCGGTCGGCGTTGAGGGTGAGTTCGTGCCCAAGAATGTTGCCTTGGCCTTCTCCGGCCAGATTGAAATAGGTGTGTTGAGTGAGGTTGACGGTCGTGACCTTGTCGGTCGTGGCCTCGTAGTGAAGAATCAGTTCGTCCTGATCGGTGAGGGTATAGGTCGCCTTGACGTTTAGATTTCCGGGATAGCCCTCCTCGCCGTCTCTACTGGTGTAGGTGAAGACTAGTCCCACGCCCTTCGGATTCTCAAAGGGCTCAGCTCTCCAGACTACCTTGTCGAACCCTCTGTTGCCGCCGTGTAGCGAATTTGGGCCGTCATTGGCTGCGAGAGAATACGTTATTCCGTCAAGCGAAAATCTTGCCAATCCGGGAGGCGACCAGAGCCAGACCGCTTCCTTCGGCGAAATCACGGGAACGATTGCGAACCCCAGAATCATGCAGTTTGCCGCCAAATTCATTTTCTAGTGGTCTGCCAACGGGCTCGGCATCGCACAATGCGTGTTCAAGCCTTGACCACTCGAGATCAGGCGAGCGATCCTCCTTCTATGACGCGTTTTATGACGCGCTCGCGTTGTTTCATTGCGACTTGTCTGCTTACCCTGCAAATAGCGGCCGCAGCCTCCGCTGCGCCTCCGGCCTTAGCTGACGATCATCCTTTCTATCTCCGACACGACGATCGCGTGGTCTTCTACGGAGACAGCATCACCGAGCGAGCCAGCTACATTGCTTTCATTGAGACTTACGTCGTAACCCGCTTCCCCGGTCTGAACGTCCGGTTCATTAACTCTGGCTGGGCTGGAGACTGGGTTGTCGGCGGCGGAGGCGGCAAGATCGACGAGCGATTGGCGCGGGATGTGGTTGCGAACAAGCCGACGGTGGCCACGTTCATGTTGGGTATGAACGACGCTGCCTATCAGGATTTTGATCCTGCTTTTTTTGATGTTTATTCCAAAGGTTACCTGCATCTGCTGGAAACGATCCGGCAGAGCCTGCCCAATCTCCGCATTACGCTGCTAGAGTCCTCGCCTTTTGACGATGTAACCCGCCCGCCCCAATACGCGCTGCACGACGGCGGCTACAACAAAGTCCTGCTTCGATATGGGCAATTCGTTGGAGAGTTAGCGCAACAGGAGCATGTCGAGGTCATCGATCTGAATGCGCCGCTGGTGGCCGTATTAGAAAAGGCGCATGTAGCCGACCCCGTTCTCGCGGAGAAAATCATCCCAGATCGCATTCACCCCTCCGCGGCCGGCGGCCTGGTCATGGCTGCTGCCATATTGAAAGCCTGGAACGCGCCTGCTGTCGTGTCGGCGGTGGAGATCGATGTCTCCACTTCCCATCCGCGAGTTCGGCACCAGGAGAACACTCGCATTACCGAATTGCTGAAGAACCCAACTCTGTCCTGGACGCAGGAAGACAATGCGCTCCCCATGCCGTTCGATCTGAAGGACGACGCGCTTGCTTTGGTTATGCGGTCCTCGAATGTCGTAGAGTCTCTTGACCAACAGTTGCTAAAAGTCACGGGGCTGCCGGCTCCAAAGTATTCCGTGAAAATTGACGATGAAGAAATCGGCGCCTGGACGCGGGAAGACCTGGCGCGAGGAGTCAATCTGGCAGTGCTCGCTACTCCGATGCTCAAACAAGCTCTGAGTGTCTACGCGTTCTCGGGGCGGATGCACGCCGTCCGTATGGCACGCTGGCGGGACGTACAGGTTGCTTTGCAGGAAGAGACTTCGCCGCACCTTAGCGAGGCCCTGGGAGCGCTCGACGCCTTGGAGAACGAGCTCGTCGAACAGCAGAAATCCGCCGCCGTGCCGAAAGCGCATCACTATGAACTGCTCCCGGAGTGAACTGGCAAGTGAACCGGAAAGTGAACTGGAATCGGATGCCATAATGTTCCAAATGACTTATCGCCTCGCGGCGCAGCTACTTGCGGCAATTCTTTTTCTCGTTGGCTCAGTTGGCTCCGCGCGTCCACAAACCATCAGCCCAGCCGTTCCCAGTCAGATCGCTGGTCATAATGCAATTCTGTTGGGCACCGATTGGTATCCCGAACAGTGGCCCGAATCGCGGTGGGAAGAAGACCTGCGCCTGATGGAAGCCGCTCATATCAAGGTGGTGCGCATCGCGGAGTTCGCCTGGAGCCGCATGGAGCCCGCAGAGAACCACTTCGACTTCGACTGGCTGGAGCGCGCCGTCAATCTCGCCGCCAAGCACGATATCGTTTCCGTGTTGGGCACGCCCACGGCCGCTCCCCCGGCGTGGATGACTCACAAATATCCCGACACTCTGCGCGTAGATGAAAAAGGCCAGCGCGCCCTGCACGGCATTCGCGCCCACGGCTCCGTTACCTCTCCCCGGTACCGCGAATTCTGTCGGCTGATTGCCGAGAAGATGGCGGTCCGTTTCGGACGGAATCCCAACGTCGTAGGCTGGCAGATCGACAACGAATACGGCTACGCCAACATGTCCTTTGACGACCTCACACGGCATCTTTTCTACGAGTGGCTAAGGGCAAAGTACAAATCTCTCGACCAGCTCAACCAGCATTGGACAACCGAGTATTGGAGCCAGACCTACGACGACTGGTCTGAGATTCCCATGCCTCTTGAGGATCGCGAGTGGCACAATCCCGGACTTCGCCTGGACTGGAACCACTTCGTCACCGACACTTGGGCGGATTACCAGCAGAATCAAATTGACGTGATCCGGCGGCATGCCGATCCGCGCCAATTCGTCACCGGCAACTTCATGGGATTCTTCGAGGGCTTTGATCACTATGTCATGTCTCGTGCTCTCACGTTTGCCTCATGGGATGACTATGTCGGGACGGGGCACCTCGACCCGGTCGGAAATGGTCTAACGCATGACCTGGTGCGTGGGTTCAAACCCGAGAATTTCTGGGTGATTGAAACCCAACCCGGAGCCGTCAACTGGGCGGGAGTCAACAATTTTCTGAACAAAGGCGAAGTACGAGTCATGGCATGGCAAGCGATCGGACACGGCGCCGACGAAGTCGGGTATTGGCAATGGCGCAGCGCCCTCAATGGCCAGGAACAGTATCACGGCACTTTGATCGGGCCGGACGGCACTCCGGTGCCGTTGTATGACGAAGTCCAGACAATCGGCAGCGAGTTCGCGAAAGCCGAGAGCATTTTACGCGGCACGACTCCCGTTTCGCAGGTCGCGCTGCTGAACTCCTATGACAGTCGGTGGGCCATCGATTTTCAGCGGCATACTACAAAATATGACCAGATCGCCTTGCTGAAAGACTACTATCGTTATCTCCGGCCGCTTTCTCAGTCCATTGATGTCATCGGTCCCGACGCGCCTCTGGACGCCTACAAACTGGTCGTCGCCCCCAGCCTGAATGTGATCCCCGAAGATCTGGCGCGGCACTTGTTGGAATATGTACGTAATGGCGGACATCTTGTTCTCGGCCCGCGTTCTGGCATGAAAGACGAGTTCAACGCTTTACTCACGCAAAGGCAGCCCGGACTCCTGGCCGACGCGCTGGGCGGCCGTGTCGAGCAGTACTATGCGCTGGAAAAGGATTTCCCGGCATCGGGCGAATGGGGCGGAGGACAAGTCACGATATGGGCGGAGCAACTGAAAACCTCTGATCCGGATGCCGAAGTGCTGCTGCAATATGGCAAGAGCAACGGTTGGCTCGACGGCCAGCCGGCCGCAATCACTCACAAGTATGGAAAGGGCCGCATCACTTACATCGGCGCAATTCTCGACGAAAACCTGATGGCCACCGCTGCAAAATGGATGGTCGACAAGAGCGGTGTGACGCCGGTCTTCGGTCCCGCGCCTAATGGTGTGGAGATCTGCCGCCGCGTTGGGGCTGGTAGGCAAGTCTTCATCATGATTAACCACACGCAAGAGACGCGGCATGTCACGCTGCCCCGAGCTATGAAACCGGTTCTGGAAGACAGAAAAGCGTCTGCAGTAGACCTCGCGGCTTACGGGGTAGCGGTTTTTGTTGAAGATGAAACCAAATGATCGGTCCTCAGTAAGGCCACGCCTCTCACGGCGGCATCCCGGGAAACTTTGCGAGGGTTCTCGTACGGCAGTTCTTGCGTCCAAGAATCATCTGTTATTGAGGCGGCCCCGGTCCCGATTGATTAGAAATCAAGTCGTTGGACAAATGCCATGGCAGGCGTTTTTGGGCAGCCCGGATCACGATCTTGAGCCGTGAGACGTGATGTGACAACGCATTCAGCTTCGGCCCAAACGTCTCGATGCGACTAGCCCCAGCCCAGCCTCCAATATGGCACTTCGGTTTTGGCGAAATAACGGAAGGCATCGGGACCGTGATCGTGAACCTTTAGAGGCTTTTCGTCGCCGCGTTGCGCCGCCTTGGAATCCCAGGCATAGGTTTGCATTTCCTGAATTGTTTTTGGAACAGTCTGGCGGCAAAACCGCACCAAACGCTGATTGAGCACCATCGAGACAACTCGAATCCCTTCATTCACGTCGTCGTCTGCGTCGACGTGCCAGATGCCGCGTTTCATCATTTCGGCTTTGAATGATGCCGCAGAGGGATCGACAATCACTTTGGCGCCACCTCCGGGCCCGATAAACTCGACCAGGTCGTCTGCATATTCGGCGTCGGTCTTTTGTCGCATTTCCACTAGAGAATCCCAGTAGTATTCACGTGCCACCCAAGAATGTTGGCCATCGTCGTAAATGTCCAGGAAAACCATCGGATTGGTCGTGCCGTAATCAATGGCGATGAACCTCTGTTGATGGCCATTTGGGAATCGAAGCCATTTGGGCTCATCTTGCAAGTCATAGAGCAGGGCATCGGACCAGGAGTCCTTGTAGATTGCACCTTCCGCGATGACCCAGAGTCCCTGGATAAACCTCTTGTAAAAGAATCCTGTATAGAGTTGCTCTTGCGTCTTGACGAATTCTGCCGTCAAGTTCGGGTTGTCGCTAGCCTTGATCGGAAACGCCTCGGGGGCAGACTGCGGGGGCGGAGCGGGATCTCGGTCCGAGGCGTTTTCGATCAAGGCTAGCGACAACGCGGGAATTACCCCGTCACCTCAATGGTTGCGCTCACAACGAAGTGTCCCAGCTCGACTCGCTCTGGCCAGAGCCGCCATTCGTTGACTGGCGGTCGCCGCGTCTCTAAAATGAAGCGACCCGAAAGCCAGGCGTCTCCCTGGATGATTGGCCAAACCATTTCGCACTACCGCATACTGCAGAAGCTGGGCGGCGGCGGGATGGGTGTGGTTTACGAGGCCGAAGACACTACCCTGGGCCGGCGCGTGGCCTTGAAGTTTCTCCCCCCGAAATGAGTTCCGACGCGGCAGTGCTCGAACGCTTCCAGCGGGAGGCGCGCGCGGCTTCGGCGCTGAATCATCCCAACATTTGCACTATCCACGAAATCGGGCAGCAGGATGGCCAGTATTTCATTGTGATGGAGCGGCTGGAAGGCAAGACGCTGCGCGACCGGATCATGGGCCGCCCCTTGCCGACGGAGGAATTGCTGACGCTCGCAGTGGGGATCGCCGAAGGCTTGGACGCGGCGCATCGCAAGGGGATTATTCATCGCGACATCAAGCCCGCGAATATTTTTGTGACCGAGCATGGGCACGCGAAGATCCTGGATTTCGGCCTGGCAAAGGTAACACCGGGACAGAGCAGTTCGCCAGCGTCGCTGGGCGTGGCGCCGACGGTGATGAGCGAGCTGCACCTGACCAGTCCCGGGACGGCGTTAGGAACCATTGCCTATATGTCGCCGGAACAGGCGGCCGGCGAAGAACTGGATGCACGCACTGATCTCTTCTCTTTCGGCGCGGTGCTATACGAAATGGCAACGGGCCTGCCGGCATTTTCCGGGAACACGTCGGCGATGGTGTTTGATGCGATTCTGCACAAGGCTCCCACGTCGACGGCGCGATTGAATCCTAATGCTCCGGTGGAACTGGAGCAGATTACGAATAAGGCGCTGGAGAAAGACCGGAAGCTTCGTTATCAGAGTGCTTCCGAAATCGATGTCGATCTGAAGCGGCTGCGGCGCGAGGTGGAGTCGGGCCGCAGCGGCGCAGTGTCTACTTACACCGGGACAACACGGGTGCCGGCGACACCTGCGCAAGGTCAACGAAAGGTACCGTGGAAAGTGGTCGCCATCACTGGCGCAGCGGTGCTGGCGGCGGGAGTGTTGGCGTGGCTGCTTCGTCCCACAATGCCGCCGCCGCGGATTACAGGGTCAACCCAGATTACGCATGACGGCTTGCCAAAGGCATTCGGAGGCCAGGTAGTTTCGCTTGTACTTACGGACGGACCGCGTCTTTTCATTCAGGAGTCCGCGGGCGGTCATTTTGTGGTGGCGCAGGTTTCCGCGACCGGGGGAGAAACGGTTCCCATCTCGACACCATTTCAAAATGTCGCCCTCGATAATATTTCGCCTGACAAATCCGAGCTTCTCATCGGCACATTCACGGGCATCGAACTGGAGCAGCCGCTGTGGGCGCTGCCGGTGTTGGGAGGGTCGCCACGCCGGTTGGGCAATGTATCTGCGACGGACGGGACGTGGATGCCCAATGGCGATCTGCTGATTGCGCACGGAACGGAACTCCAGGTCGTCAATCCTGAGACGAATGCCGCGCACAAGTTTGCCAGCGCGCCAGATTTTACCTATTGGCTGCGCTGGTCACCGGACGGCCACTCGTTGCGTTTTACTGCCACCACTGTATCGGGTTTCCAAATCAGGGAGGTGTCGGCAGACGGCAGCGGCATGCACAGCCTGACGCAAACCGGACGTGACCCGTCGAATGCGAGCAACGGCAACTGGACCACCGACGGGAATTACTTCGTCTTTCAAAACCATCGTATCGACGCCAGAACAGACCTGTGGGCTATTCCCGAAAAGGGAGATTTCTTTCATAAGGCGAATCACGCGCCAGTGCAACTAACCTCAGGTCCCATGAGTTTCGAATCCCCGCAGCCCAGCCTGGACGGCAAGCGAATTTTCGCGATCGGATACGAGCCTCGCGGCGAACTGGTACGCTTCGATGAGAAATCGGGCCAGTTCCTACCGTATCTTGGTGGAGTTTCGGCCGCCGACGTCAGCTTCTCGGCTGACGGGCAGTGGGTGGCCTACGCAACGTATCCGGAACCGATTCTTTGGCGCAGCCGGATTGACGGGAGCGAAAAGTTGCAGTTGACGCGTCCGCGTTTCTTCGCACTTAACCCGTCATGGTCTCCGGACGGAAAGAAGATCCTATTTACTGGGGCTGATCCCGGCAAAGGTTTTGCAGCTTACACGGTCGGAGCCGGAGGAGGCGCCCCACAGCAGATCTTTGCCAGCCCCGATTTTGATGTGCTCTTTCCCCAGTGGACCCCGGATGGCAAATCGATCGTTTTTCAGAAAAGCCAAGGAAACTATAAGAACGACGTCGAGTTGCTGGATCTGCAGACAGGAAGGGCTTCCATGCTTCCCGGTTCCGAAAACTTGATCGGTCCGGTGCTTTCGCCCGACGGACGCCTACTGGCTGCGACTTCTCCAGACCGCTTGAGGTTGATGCTCTTCGACTTCTCGACCCAGAAATGGATAGAGCTGGCAAAGACCGACGTGGCCGCTTTGAACTGGAGCCGCGACGCCAAGTATTTGTATATCGATTCCGTATCAGGCGTGAACCCGGGGATTTCCCGTTTGCGCATCGCGGACCGGAAGCTGGAGCGGGTGACGGGACTGAAGGATTTCCGGCGGGTGATATTTCCGACCTATCCGTGGAGCGGGCTCACGCCTGACAGCGCTCCCTTGCTGCTGCATGACGTTGGCACGCAGGAAGTCTATGCGCTCGATTTCGAAGCACCTTGAGTGCGATCCCGTTGTTGCAGAAATACGGCGCCAATTCGGCGAGTGCTTACAGACAATTCTGAGCGGATGACGCTAGTGCTTTTTCGGACGCGACGCCGGGATGAGTGCTCAAGGCTGAAAGAAGGTGAGAGGCGTCGTGTTCGAAAAAGCCGTCAGAAGGAAGCCGCTGGCGCGGCGGACGCGGGACTTATGCAAATTGAATGGAGCGAGCGAGGGGTGTAGAAGTTGGCGGGAGTGGTCAAGGCCAGTAGCGAGGAGCCGGCGCACCTGAGCAAAGACGAGTTGATGGCGGAAGTGAGCCTAGCCGGGGACAGGAAGAAGATGTCTGGGCGTAGCGGAGACACACTTCGGCAAGACGCTCTGAAGCGCGCCGACAGTGCGGTGTGGGCGAGTGATTTCATGCAGCCGTGGCCAGGAGTGGTGGAGAACGGAGTTGGAGTTGTGCCGCGGTGAATCGTTCGACGACGGCCATCGGTCCGCCGCACTTGGGACAGCGCCACAACGGGTGCGCTGTAGGAGCGGTCGATGTTTCCGATTGGTGTTTCGGGGGAGTGGCGTGGAGAGCGGCGAAGCACCGTGGCAGCAGGGCGGCGCGCCTGCGGTTGGCGAGGAAGCCGAAGTGGCGGATGCGGACGAAGCCCTTGGGGAGCAGGTGCAGTAGGAAGCGACGGAGAAACTCATCGCGCGAGAGGGTCATCACTTTCTGCCGATTGTGGTCGGCAGAGTCGCGCCAGCGAAAGGTAACCTGTCCGTCCACCAATGCGAGCAAGCGATGGTTGGAGATGGCGACGCGGTGGGTATAGCGGCCGAGATACTGCAGGACGTAATCGGGTCCGCCGAAGGGTGGTTTGGAGTAGACGATCCAGTCTTTGCGGAAGAGCGGACGCAGCCAGGCAGCGAAGAACTTGGGATGGGTGAGCGGTGCGAGTTCTCCGGCCAGGTGCAGTTGACGGCGTTCAAAGGCAGACTTCAGGCCGGCGACGAACTTGCCACGAAACACGCGTCGCAGTACAGCAATGGGAAGGAAGAAGCGTGGGTGGGATCGAATCCAGCGGGCGTGATCGCGCGAGAGTCCGCCGGCGGGAACAACACAGTGGACATGGGGATGAAGTTGGAGTTTCTGGTTCCAAGTATGCAGCACGCTGAAGAAGCCGATCTCGGCTCCGAGATGGGCGGGGTTACGAGCCACTTCCCGTAGAGTTTCGGCGCTGGCCCGAAGCAGCAAATCATAGATGAGTTTCCTGTTCTGGAGAGCCAACGCAGCCAGTTGCGGCGGCAGTGTGAAGACGACGTGGACGTAGGGCGTGGGCAGCAGTTCACGACGACGCGCTGCGATCCAGCGTTCCCGCGCACCGGTCTGACACTTTGGGCAGTGCCGGTTGCGACAGCTGTTGTAGGAGATGGTGGCACGATGTCCGCAGCCGGTGCACTCATCGATATGGCCGCCCAGGGCAGCAGTGCGACAGCGCGCGATGGCCAGCAGGACCTTGAGATGGGTCCAGCGGAGCCAGTGACGGTTGCGCGCAATGAAGTCTGCTCCTGCGCTGCGAATGAGGTCGGCCACCTCTAACTGTGGCTGACTCATTTACTCCTCCTCGGACGACCTGCCTTTCTTCAGCACCAGCGCGTCCAGCGGACTGGGCGTGGCATGCAAGTGCCGTTGCGAGAGGTGGAGATAGCGAGCGGTTTCTTTCAGATCGTGATGGCCTAACAGGATCTGGATGGTGTGCAGGTCGGCGCCGGCTTCGAGCAAGTGAGTGGCGAAGCAGTGGCGGAGCACGTGGGGATAGACACGTTTCTTGATCCCTGCGCAGCGAGCGGCTGCGGCGCAGGCGTGGTAGGGCGTCTTGTCATCCGTGGGGTGATCGCCGCTGTGCCAGCGGTTGCCGGGAAATAACCAGACGGACTTTTTGCGCAAGCGTCGCCAGTGAGCGCGTAGTTCCTCGAGCAGGACGGGGCTGAGCATCACGTCGCGGTCTTGCCCGCCTTTGCCGTCTTGAATGTGCACGACCATGCGTCGGCTATCGATGTCGCTGACCTTCAGGCGCGTGAGCTCGGCGCGGCGCACGCCGGTGCCGTAGAGGGTCATCAAAATGGTGCGATAGAAGGGAGTCGGCGCAGCATCGATGAGCTGACCTACTTCTTCCTGACTGAGAATGGTGGGCAGGCGATAGCGCTTTTTGGGATAGGGAGTGTCGGCAATGCTCCAGGGCCTCTTGAGCGTCTGGATGTAGAGGAAGCGCAGGGCGCAGAGATGATTGGTTACCGAACCGGGAGTCAGTTTGTGCACGGTGAAGAGTTGGGCTTGGTACTCGCGGATGTGCTGCGGTCCCAGGCGATCGGGCGAGCGGTGGAAGTGTTGGGCGAACCGCTCGATGAAGCGAATGTAACGTCGTGTGGTAGCTTCAGAGTAATGACGTCGCTGGAGTTCCTCCAGCATCATTTTGCGTAGATGGGTCACCGAGACCTCCTTGTGACCCACAATTATCTGAGCCAAAACTCAGGACTGCCGACATCACCCACGCGGCAGCGTCCGCCGCGCTAGCGGCTTAGTTGTGTGCTGGGCATGCTCAGTAACTTGGAGGTGAAAGTCCTCTGGCCGACCTGATGGAGGTGAAGGCCTAGTGATGATGCAAGGGCTACCGCCGCGAGGCGAGGTCCGAAGGAAGCATGGAACAAACGTGCGAGTCGATGGACAAAAACCGAATAGAAGGCGCCCGTACCGGACGAGTGGGCAACTTACCGCGAAGTCCATAATCCATCAAGGTGCGAAGCGTAGATTTGGCGATTGTGCACGGAAAGTGACTGAGCTTACCCCAGGAGATCTGTTCCGTGTCGCTTCGGCGACTGAGGTGGCCGTAAGGCGACCTGACCGCGGAGCAGAAGTCAGCATCGGGCATAGTACCCGGCAACGGAGAAGGCCCGAACGAGAAGGAGCGGCGAGTAGGCCATGAGTCTCAAAGACGATAAGCAGCAGAACATCCAGATGGAACTGGACTTCTCTTCTGCGCTGACGGGTGAAGCCCGAGGTGCCGCAGGAGAAGAGACTGAATCGTTGATGGCGACGAGTGGACCCGAAAGCCCAGCTAGAACCAACCGATTGATGGAGGAAATATGTGAGCGAGGAAACCTGAAGCAAGCACTGCGGCAGGTGAAGGGTAATAAAGGTAGCGCGGGAGTGGACGGGATCACCGTGAACCAACTCACCGACTATCTGAAACAGCATTGGCCAGTAATCCGAGAACAACTGCTGAGTGGAACCTACGAACCGAAGCCGGTGAGGCGGGTGGAGATCCCCAAACCGGACGGCGGGGTGCGAAAGCTTGGCATCCCGACGGTGCTGGATCGATTGATCCAGCAGGCGGTGATGCAGGTGCTGCAGCGGCAGTGGGACTCGACGTTCTCCGACCACAGCTATGGTTTTCGACCCGGACGGTCTGCACATCAAGCGGTAGCTCAAGCGCAACAGTACATCGCCGCAGGCTACGGCTGGGTGATTGATCTCGACCTCGAAAAGTTTTTCGACCGAGTCAATCACGACAAACTGATGGCGCAGATCGCCAAACGAGTCGAAGACAAGCGGCTGCTGAAGCTCATTCGGGCATTTTTGAATGCCGGGGTGATGGAGAACGGACTGGTCAGCCCCAGCGTGGAAGGCACTCCGCAAGGAGGCCCACTTTCGCCACTGCTGTCCAATCTCGTGCTCGACGAACTCGACCGAGAGCTAGAGCGACGCGGACACCGCTACCTTCGCTACGCGGATGATTGCAACATCTACGTGCGCAGCCAACGGGCCGGTCAACGAGTGATGGAGAGCATCACGCGCTTCATCACGCACCAACTCAAGCTCAAAGTAAACGAAACGAAGAGTGCGGTGGCGCGACCGCAGGAACGGAAGTTCCTCGGGTTTAGCTTTAGCGCCGGTCCAGAAGTTAAGCGCACTATCGCGCCGAAAGCTCTGGAACGGTTTAAGCACCGAATCCGGGAAGTCACACGCCGGGCAAAAGGCGTCAGCATGGAGACGACGATAGCGGAACTAGCTCCGTATCTGCGGGGTTGGAGCAGCTATTTTGGCTTCTGCGAAACGCCCGATGAGCTGCTGTACCTGACCCGCTGGGTCCGATTGCGACTGCGGGCAGCGATGTGGCGGCAATGGAAAACACCACGCCGTCGCCGCGCCGCTCTGTTGTCGCTGGGGGTTCGTCCACGACTCGCCAATAACACGGCTGGCAGTGGACGTGGCCCTTGGTACCTGGCTCGGGCCAAGGCCCTCTCTGTTGGGCTTTCCAATGCTTACTTCAAATCGCTTGGACTTCCGACGTTGATCGATGGCTGTTAGCGCAACCAACTCGAACCGCCGTGTACGGACCCGTACGCACGGTGGTGTGGCAGGGGTCGGCGGGTGACCGCCGCCCCTATGCCGATCAAACGCGCGTGTATTGACCGAAGTGATCAACTCCCGAATCGTCGATCACCAGAAATTACGCAGGAAACCTGTTGCAGGTCATTTCGCTTTAGCGAGAAAGGGATTCTGGTCTCAAAAGCTCAACTTCAAGCCGAATTGCAGATTGCGCGGTGGCGCCGTTCCGGACGCTTGGCCGAATCCTGGGCTGCCGATGAGGTTATTGCCGATTAGAAAATTTGTATGATTGAAAACATTGAAGGCTTCCATCCTTAACTGAAGCTGAAATGTGTCGGAAATTTGGCAATTCCTGAAAAGTGAAATGTCGCCTGCCCAGTAGCTAGGGCCCACAAACGTGTTTCGCCCCAAGTTGCCCACGCAACCCAAACAGGGAGCGGAGAAAAACTTGCTGGGCAGATTGAAACCGTCAGCCCACTGGCCGGCTGTGGCATGAATATTGTTCCGAATCGCGTTGGGCCGGTCATTGTTTTCGCCGTCAAGGTTGTAGTCACCACCTGTATTCGTACAATTTTCGGAATTGAAGGTAGCGGGGTCACACGCGTCCGGAGAACCTGCGCTCGCCTGGAGCAGGCGGGGCTTGTTGTTGAATGCCGACCAGTGTGCGCCGCTTTGAAACGACCAAATGCCGTTTAGCTGCCAGTTATTAAGCAAACTTGGAAGCAGACCGCGCTGATTGACGAACCGAGGCATGACCCACACGTAATCGAACACCAAGCGATGACGGATATCAAAGACGGAATTACCGCGATCCAGCCCGGGCTGCGTTGGGTCGGTCGTAAACCCGTCGCCGGCGGCGGCGCCATTAACCGTCGTACCATTGCTTTGCCAGGTTGAGTCGCTGTCTATGGAGTGACTATAAGTGTAGTTGCCGCTGAATTGCACGCCTCGAGAGAACCGCCCTTGCATTGAAATCTGCAAGCCGTGATAAATCGAGTTGGCCGCATTCTCCCAGACGCGCAAACGACCGTAATTTGGATTCAATGTCCCGAGAGGATTAATTTCGAGGCCATTGGGGGCCGTATGAGTGTTGATTTGGCTACAGAGGCGGCGTCCAAAGGTATCGGCTACGCAGGTTCCTTCCGGTAGACCTCCGCCGGGTATTCGATTCACATCATCGGCGCGGTACAAATGTCGCCCAGCGGTTCCGACGTAATTGACTTCCATTGTCAGCTTCGGTCGCAACTCCCGCTGAATGCCGAGGAACCAACTTTCGATGTAGGGATCAGAGAGACCCTCCGGAAAAACAATTGCAGTGTAGCCAGACAGCTGAGGGTTATTCGGGTTCCACCCGGAAATATTTCCCGTGGCTTGCGGCCCTGTACCTGAATGCTGAGCCGCTGGCGCCGGACCTTGGTAACTGGGCTGGCCAAGGTTGACCGGACCATAGACCACGCTGCCGTTCGGATCGTTGTTCAAAAAGTTGTTGATATGATTCAGCGAGTAGTAAGGGGGATTCCAGCGTGTGAGGGAGAGCCGTTTTTGAAGATTGCCTTCAGAGGACATTCCAAAACTGCCACGCAGGGAAGTTTTCCCGTTTCCGAATGCGTCCCATGCAAAACCTACTCGTGGAACGACATTATTGTGATCTGCTTTGCCGAGGCTCGTCGCCGCTGCAAAACCTCCCGGCCCGCATTCCCCTGCCAGCGTGGCCAAAGGATTGCCTGGGCATGGAGTGCTGGCATCCTTGATCTGTCCGGCACCCGTTGAGATGTTGTCGATAAACTGGTGGCCTGGACCTCTGATGAAGGTGGTGCTCAGATGATTTAGTTCCGTGCTCCTTGTGTAGAGGTCGTAACGAAGACCCAGATTTAAAGATAGCCGTTTCGAGACTTTCCAATCGTCGTTTACGTAACTACCGAAGTCCCAATTCCGCCAATGGCGAACGTTGTTTGCCAGATTGGCTGTGTTGCCAGTTACGAAGCCCGGATCGACGCCCACATCCTCTGAATAGGGAGCGTCGATCGCGAAGAACAGATAATCGAAAAAACCGTAGCCCGGGCGCCCGGCGTCGACAGAACTGTTTTCAATGTTTCGTTTCAGCTCGCCGCCAAACCGCACGTTGTGCTTACCATCGGTAATTGAGACCCGGTCAGCGTAGTCGTAGATATTCTCCTGAACGTTCTGTGGATAACCTTCGTCCGTACCAAATCCTAGAGTGGCGTCATCGAGGATAACGGAAGGGACGCCCGGCAGTGGCACCGTATACGAACCCCCGTTGTGCGCATAACCTGCACGAAACTCATTCAGGAGGCTGGAAGAGAAAATATGGATCAAGCTGAACTGGAAGCTAGGGGTCAACGTCGCTAACGGGTTGGTGAAACCGCGAAGTGATGTTCCGCTGCTGTACTGATCGCCGGAACGAGACCATTCGAATTGACCGAATAGGCGATTATTCCTGTCCAAATTGTAGTCCAGCCGCAACGAGGCCTCATTCCCGTCGAAAAGATTTCCATCCTGTTGCGAGCGGTTTGGATCAATCACTGTCTGGAGGAAATTGCTGTCGCGGTTGAAGGCACCAGACTTGGGCGCGGCATACGGCGAACCTCCCTTGCAACCATTGGGCGAATTCATCTGATCGATATCAGCCTGCTCCACGCCAAAGAGAGATGCGAACCTGGCTGAAATCGCGCCCGGCATTTCTGTCGCGCCGTCAGTATTTGCTGGGCATAGGTACCAGGCAAAACTTTGGAATGGCGAAAACTGCGTAACGTATTGCCGCAGTGTCGCAAAGGGCGTACCTTTGCCGACCGGGGGAAACGTGGAGAAGAACAGAGCGGCCACGGAACTGGGAAATGCTGAGATAGCGGCCGAGCGAAATTGGAGTGACTCAGTGAAATCCGGTCCCGGAGAGGAAGTCAGAAACCTGTCGCCCTGATACGCGGCAAAGAAAAATACTTTGTCTTTCTTAATCGTTCCGCCCAGAGTTCCGCCAAACTGATTCAAACGAAGCGGCGATCTATTTCGGTCGGCTGGATCGCTAACATGATTGGCAAAGAATGAGTTGGCATCAAAGATGTCATTTCGCAGAAACTCCCATGCGCTGCCATGCCATTGATTGGTGCCCGACTTAGTGACCAGGTTTGTAATTGCGCCGGCGCTCCCGCCGAATTCTGCGGAGTTGTTTAAGGTTAGTATCTGGACTTCCTGCACGGTGTCGAGGATAGGCTGATTGACCGCTCCACCACTCAACCCTTTATTCGCAATTCCTTCGATCAGAAACCCGTTGAAGCTCTCTCTCACGCCGTTTACGACCGTATCGGCGCCATGCTCAAACAGAATACCGAGCATATTTGTGGCGCCCGGTTGGTATTGGATCAGGTCATATATGTTTCGACCGCTTAGAGGCAGATTGGCGATCTGCGTGGAGTCCTCGGTGTAGGACAGCCTGGAATTCTCCGTGTTGACTGCGCGAGCGGCATCGCTGACTACCACCGTCTCCTCGCGCGCACCCATTGTGAGTTTGAGATCGACGCGTAGAACGGTGCCGGCATGCAGGAATAGGTTCGTCACCTGAACCGTTTTGAAACCAGGCACCTCCAGTCGAATGGTGTATGACCCAACGATCAACTCAGCGGCTGAGTAGGTGCCAGAGTCGTTACTTTCGAAATCGGCTTCGTATCCCGTGTCCGCATTACGAACGTGCAGGATAGCGTGCGCTACAACGGCCCCAGAAGGATCGACAATTACGCCCTTAATTTGTCCATTCTGAAGTTGTGCGGGCGCGGATATCGAGAATATGAAGCACGCCAACCAGGCGCAGCGTAACGTTCTCGGAAACAAATGGAAACCGCGCACCGCGCCGTTCACGAAACTCCTAAACCTCGAAGCATTTTCTGAAAGCGCGGGTCGGAGCGTAGCGGGTCAAATTCTTCGTGGATTGGGAGCCAAAAGATCAGAAAAGGATCCCTCTCCCGGTAAGCCTTTTCCAGCGCTTCGAGAGCTTCTTCTCGTTTTCCCAGGTGCATGTAACATCGCGCGAATTTGTCACCATAGCGTTCCTTTGGTGGTGTTTCGCGGAACATAGTTTCGAGCTTATATTTCCAGTAAGCGGGAGGTCCGCCGGATGCCAATGCGCTACTAAACTCGACGGCTTGCCGCTTTGCTTGCTCTGGGGTCTTGCCGTGAAGAATATTGTTGTGTAGAGAAGCGTCGATCGCCTTTTTATATTCACCTTTCTGTTCCCAGCTTATAATGAGCCTCCCATAGGCCGGCATGTAGGAAGGGTCCAGTTCTGAGATGCCCTGAATTAGCCGGAGCGCATCATCATACCGGCGAGCACAGAAATAAACATGCCAACCCATAAAGTTTGTTAGCACCGAAACCGGATCCAGGTCACTCGCAAGCTTGATTTGCTGGATCGCCTCTTCAAATTTGCCACGGTGAGCGAGCGTGTTTGCGAATAGTGCATGGGCGATGGCATAACTCGGGCGCGCCGCGAGGGAGCGGCGAAAAAATGCCTCGGACGCAGCCGGATTCCAGTCATAAAGAAAAGAAACCACCCCCAGAACCATCAAGGCTTGCGCTTGCGAGTTGTCGATATGCAGAGCGCGGTTTGCGGCTTCACGAGCCTGGGGAAAAGCCTGGTTATCGCCCAGCACGCCGAGCGTGTGTAGCGCATCGGCCAGCCCGGCCCAAGCCTCCGCATTGTCTGGCGCCAACCGTACCGCCTCCTGGAACGCGTCCTTTGCGGGTAGAGCCTCCATTTTGCTCAATAGGTAGGAGCCTTTGAAATAAAGGAGCGCAACTTCCGGGCTGACGACATTGGGACGCGAGAGCTGTACCCGCTCTTTATCAGTCAGGCGCAGAGAAATGCTCCCCGCGATCTCGTGAGCCACCTCGTCCTGTACCACGAGCACGTCACTCAATTCCCGGTCATAAGTGTGTGCCCACAAATGGCGGTCGGAACCGGCGTGAATCAGTTGCGTG
Source organism: uncultured Acidobacteriaceae bacterium (assembly GCA_963755765.1). GTDB lineage: Bacteria > Acidobacteriota > Terriglobia > Terriglobales > Acidobacteriaceae > Acidiflorens. Next base: position 360,129 of record CAVWKZ010000009.1, on the reverse strand, counting down.
GTGATGCGTATCTTGTTGCCGGACCTTGCTACAGAACCTTCCACCAGAGCGTCAACACCCAACTCGCGGGCAATCTGAGAGGCCGACTTATGGGTTCCGAGATAAGCCATGGCTGATGACCGCGAAATGACTCGTAGAGAGCTGATCTGGGCCAGGTCAGTGGTGAGCACATCGGTCATACCATCCGCAAAAAATTGCTGATCGGGATCATTGGATAGATTCAACAGCGGAAGCACGGCAATCGACCTTACCTGTGGCTGAGCAGTCAGACTGGCTGACCGCAATCGTCCGTGATGGACCCATGCAATGAGCGCGGCTGCGAAAAGCGAGACGGCGAGGCTGGCCCCTATAAGTAGAGAGCGCGTACGTCTTCTGGAAGGCTCTCTCACACTCGCGTCAGGCACTTCCAGCGGGACAGGGACTGGATCGGGATCAATGAGTTCTATAAAAAGGGATGTCAAGAAAAAAGTTCTTCCTCGACCGGAGACCGAGAAGATTTTAGTCTCGACATCCAGCCCACTGTCTGTAAGTGCCTCCCGATTGCGCTCGAGGGGGTTTTGCTTTGGCTTGTCTGCCCTTCCTGTGGGTTTCATCTTTCGGTGGTGACGACGCCAATCGAGTCTTGAAACTTTGGCAAGCGGGACCTGGTCTTGGAGTGTCAACCATGGTTCTATCGGAGGCTCGTGGCCTATCGCTATTTCTGGTTATCCGAGGAGGCATAACGTGTAATGGGTGACTCGGTGCCGAGGCACACAGGGCCGATCTCATTGACTGATACTCACCTCGAACCGAGCGTCTCGAGAACCCGACCGACCACCACCAGAGAGAATCACCGGAGATGGAAAGGCCTGCTACCAGAGACGCTCAAGCGGCTTGCCGATGCAATTGTTTGGCGTCGAAACTGACTCCTTTCTTCCAAATCGTTAAGGTGATCGCGGCAATCTTTCGTGCCAGGGTGAGACGGGCCATCGTCGGCCGCATCCCTTTTTCAAGCAGCGCCCCATAGAAATCGTACAGCGGCCCAGGGCGAGTACTGGCCGAGAGAGCGGCACCTTTGAACAGATTCTTCAGATCGTGATTATGGTTGTCATTCAGGCCGCGCACGGTGATGCGCTCCCGATTTCGTTGTACCTTCCCTCTCACATAGCGGTACTCGCCGCTGTCGTGCGTCTCGATCGCGAAGCCACTATAAGCCCACAGCTGGCGCTTGGTGCGGAAACGGTGCGGTGTCTGCAGCAACGCCACCAGCATGGCCGCACGAATCGGACCGATCGCAGGAATCTGGCGCAGCATTTTCACGGCATCATGTTTGCGGCTCTCTCGCAGCAGGTCGTGTCGCGCTTCCTGGCGCACCGGTTGCAGTAGATCCAGTTGCTGATACAACCGTTCCGCCCGCAGACGAACTCCGGGTTGCGGGATCTTGGCCAGCCACTCGGCGCGATGCCGCGGGGCATAGACGGTGGTTCCGCTGCAGGGAATCGCCCAGCTGCGGTACAGCGCTTTGATCCGACTCATGACTCGCGTGACATCTTTCGTGAGCGTCTGATAGCTGCGACCCAGTTCCTTTAACGTTCGCACCCCGTGCTCGCCGTGGTACACCGGATGGAGCTGGTTGCCGCGCAACAACTCCGCCAGCTTCCGCGCATCAATCCGGTCACTCTTGCTGCCGTCTTTCAGCAGCGCGTTCTTTCGCGGATCGCAGACCACAAGACGGCTGACGCGAGGTTTCAGCAGGTCATGCAACCAGGCGGCGGAAGTTCCTTCTTCAAAGGTCACCGATAGACTTCCGCGTAGCCCATCGAGGAACTCTAGAATCGTGGCTGCCTTCGTCTCCAAAATGCATTCCATGACCAGCTTCCCCGAGCTGTCCACGACGGCAACCGAGATCGTTGCCTGGTGAACGTCCATGCCAATATACTTTTCTTGCTTCATGACGGCGCTCCTTTTGCTAAGTGTGATCCGAACAATCACAACCTACCGCAAAGTGGGCGCCTTTTTATATTGCGTGCAATCACGATGTTTCAACAGCAATCCTTCGGAGATGCTGCCAACTCCACGGGTTTCATTGACCGGTTATTGTATGGCGACGGCAAAAGTGCTACAGCCCGGTTTTGGCGTTGGAACATGGTGGATGTGCCGCGGAATTCCGCGTTTCGAAACCCGCGAAACGTGGGGCACGCGGCAGGATTGCAGTGCACGCGGGGCACGGCGAAGAATGACAATCAATACTCAGAGCGAAAACATGGGGACAAACGAAAACATGGGAAAACATGGGGATAGACGGGACCTTGTCTCACATTATTTTGGGAGGAAACGTCCCGTCTTTCCCCGAGTTTCCCCCTGATACGGAAGCGGCGACGGTTGCGAAGAGTCTCTTATATTCAGCCTTGGCTTGACGGAGTATCGGAATATCCGGGTCGGCGTCTTTCCAGGTGGTAAAGAAATCGTCATAAGCCTTACGGCTCTTCTCCCGCTCCCCTTGCATGGCATAGGCGCGTCCGAGACCGAGTTGCGCCAGTGGAACGTAGATGTGCCACCATCCCGAGCCGCGATGGCCGAGGAGTTCCTCTAACTGTGCGGCGGCTTTGGCGAATTCTCCTGCCGCCAGGTAAGCTTGCGCGAGGTGATAATTGACGTCCAGGCTTGCTCGATATGGGAGGGCCGGGGTGAGCAAATCTGCGGCTTTAACCGCGTTTCCTCGCGCGCGTTCGATATTCGAGCGCATCACCGGCAGATAGACCTTCTGTTGTATGGTGTTCTCGGGAAACATCCGATCGAGTTTCGTTGTCAATAATTCAGCCTGGGCCACTTCGCCGGCATATGCGAATGCCTCGGAACATCGCCAGAGTTCGGAAGCACTGTCTTGATCCATCTTCTTAGCCTCGTGACAAAGTTTGCTCGCCAAGTCGGAGTTTCCCAGGAAGGCTTCAAGCCAGCCATGCAAGGCAAGGTCGGCGGCTACGCTGTCCTTCCGGTTCGCGCGCCTATCCTCGTCAACCATGGTCTGGCTCAGCGAGCGGAATTTGCCGAGGTCGCCGCGCAAGAATGCGAGCTGTAGCTGCAATTCCTGCCAGCGAGCATCATCGGCGGGAATCTCGCGGGCAAGCCGCTCCATGGTGACGGTATCGTGGTCTAGCCATGCGATCCGGTAGCGCATTTCTCTTTGAAATGGAGCCAGAGAACCCTTCTGCGCCCATTCATCCAGCAGATTTCTTGCCTCGTCAATGCGGTCCAAGACCAAAAAGGCTTGAGCAGCGTTGGAGTAGTGGTGAGCGGCGGGCGCTGGGGAATGCGCTATTGTCCACTGGAATTGCTCCAGGGCTTTTTCCTTTTCGCCCAGCTTCGAATAGACGATCCCCAATCCGTTGCCGATCAGGCTGCGTGGATATGCCTGCTGGTACAAAACCAGCACGGCCATTTCCTTTTCCAGATTGCCCGTTACATAGGAATGATAGTAATCAGTAATCTGAAAATTCTCTTCTTGCGTGACACGGCCATCCTTGAGCGCGAAGGCCTTAGCAAAATTCTTTTTGGCGGTTTCCCCGTCACCAATGCTGAAATAAGCATGGCCGAGCATGGCGTAGGCAGAACAGAACTGGGGGTCGAGTTCGATGGCCCTCTCAAAAAAGGGAATGGACTCACGCGTCTTTCCAGAACGAAACTGTAGTTGGCCCGCCCGGTAAGCCTGTAACGCCTCGAGTGAGCTGGTGGTCGCAAGATCCAGAGGCGCATCGAATTTTTCGAGGGAGCTCAGCTTTTCTCCTAATTGCGTTCGCAATCCCGAAGTTGCTCTGCCCAGGGCGGCGATCACCTTATCCTTGGAATCCGCTTCCTCTTGACTTCGGGCGATGGACTTTTGGTTCTGCGCTTCAATCGCTTCCAGGGTGATCAGGTATTTGCTCCCGATAGCAGCAATTTCCGGCACCACCACGGCTTTGAGCCCCTGTCGTTTGCAGATCTCGATACCGAGTTCCTGGGTCACGCGCTCGGTAGGCTCATGGCGCATACTCCCCATCGTCCGGCGGACCTCTGCGTCCGGAAACAGACTCAAGAAGGGGGACTCGGTAAGTTTGACTTCGAGCGCTTTGTCCAGTGAGTTATCGAAGATGGGATCGCCCGTCTTGTTGACGAAGCTCGCCAGGAGGATGACGTCGGTCCCGGTCAGCGCGGGCCGGGGGAAAACAACCCGCCACGCCGCGAAACCGGCAACAATAAGAATGAGGAAGGCGGCACCAGCTATAACGGCAAAGCGGCGCTTTTTCCAATTCCAATACCAACCCTCAGCGGGCTTCCGAGGGAGAACTGGCGCGAGCTGTTCCGGGATGACTGGCGGGAGTTGCAGAGGGCCGTTTTCTACAGGGGCGATGAACCGATATCCCTTGCCGGTGACGGTCTGGATAAAACGAGGCTGCTCGGCGTCATCCCGGAGCACCTGCCGAATCTTGCTGATCGCGGCATTGATGCTGTTGTCGCTATCCAGGTAAACGCCCTTACCCCAGATCCGTTCGACAATTTGTTCCCTGGTGACCAGCTCTCCCCGATGTTCGATCAGGAAAAGCAGCAACTCCATGGGAATGGGCTTGAGTTTGAGTGCAACCCCGGCTGAGCGCAGTTCGTAGGCTCGCACGTCCAACAGGAAGTCGTCGCCAAAACTGAAGGAGCCGGGCAGTTCGTCTGGTCTCGATCCCAAATCTCGTTCGCCCCCGAGAGTGCGGAGATTCTATAACGCTTTGCCCTGTGGAGCAAGCCCAATGCTACCTATTGCTTGCGCGGTAATACAAATTCAAGGAAACGGCAAGACTGCGGCTATGGCGGAATACTTGCGTGTAATCCACAATCCCGCAATCACGTCCGCGCGGCACTTACTGACGGCAAACAAAGTTTTCACTCGATTCGATCAATTCACCAGTTCTGCGAGTCGAGTCAGGTAGAAGCCAGGTGATGTTCGTGCCGCGAACGCAAAACCAGGAGGGAAGCCCGTGAAACGCTTATCGGCCAGTTCGGATTCATGGTTGATTTCGGCCCTCATCGTACTCGGAGGGTGTGACGGAAAGTTATTGGCGAGTATCTTGCCGCTTTCGGCAATGGTTCTACTCTGTGGGTGCGGAGGGGGAGGGAGCACTTCCGGTTCCCAGCCCCCGCCCCCGCCACCACCACCGCAGTACGTCCTCCACACGTTTACCGGCGGAGAAGACGGGGCAATTCCATCGGGATTGATCATGGACTCTGCGGGTAATCTCTACGGGAATGCCTACGAAGGCGGCAACCTCGATTGTCCCGATGACAAGAACGGTTGTGGAGTGATCTACAAAGCGGATTCCAGTGGAGTCCTCGCCACCGTGCATGCCTTCGCCGGAACGCCGTCAGATGGCGCGGGTCCACGACCAAGTTTGATCCGCGACGCTGCCGGCAACCTCTACGGAGGCACCTTTTCCGGTGGCGCCAATGGCAAAGGAATTCTGTTCAAGCTGGATACGACCGGTAACGAGACTGTACTCCACGACTTCACGGGAGGTGCGGACGGCTATGCGCCAGATGTGGGAGTGCTGGACGCAGCCGGTAATCTTTTTGGCGTCACCGGGTTTAACAATAAAGGTCAGAAGTGCAGCAGCGATTGTGGGACCGTATTCAAGTTGGACTCTAGCGGCAACCTGACCACGCTGCACACATTCAACGGCGCCGACGGGGATACTCCCGGATTCTTGACCGCTGACGCGGGCGGCAACCTCTACGGCACCACCTTTTACGGCGGCAATAACCCCAATTGCATTGATCCCCAAGGTTGCGGAACGGTTTTCAAATTGGATTCCAGTGGAATCTTTACAACATTACACGCCTTCGCCGGGGCGGAGGCAGAAGGAGGATATCCCACCGGAGTCTTGGCCCTTGACGGGGCTGCCGATCTCTACGGTGTCACGGCCAGCGGCGGTGCGAATCTTGGCGGGACCGTGTTCAAGCTGGATGCAAACAGCCAGATAACCACCCTTCACAGCTTTGTGACGGGAGAGTTTGACGATGGTGATGACCCGGGTGGAGCAGACCCTCGGGGCGGTGTGCTGCTAGGCGCGACGGGGAATCTTTACGGCACAACGTTCGGCGGTGGCACCACCATGTGGGGGGTAGTTTTCGTGCTGGATGAATCCGGTAAAGAGACCGTGTTGCAGACCCTAACCGAGGCGGGTGGCGGGGCACCCTACGGTCCTCTCGTCTCAGACGGTGCCAACCTTTACGGTACTGGCAATTCGGGTGGGGATCTTAATTGTCAGCCGACGTCTGGTTGCGGAATCCTGTTCAAATTGGCGCTTCCATGACGCGCGGTACCTTTCCGAGATCATTGCCCGAGTTACTTTTTGTTTCGCGGGGTCCTTGCCAACCAAAATCAACCCTTGAGGATGTATGAAGACCAAGATGGAAGTCTTAGCTGCCGTCGCGATCGCTGTTTTTTTGTTCAGTGCCGCGACGTCGGCCAACGCGCAGAGCGACGCCGTGCGCCAGATTTATGCGTTCGGCGCGACAGTTCCAACTAATATCGCCGGAATACCGGGCGCTACACCACCCGGATTCCCTGTGAGAATTGGGAAGGTTCAGCAATACCATATTCCCGCGCCGCCGCCGGGTTGTTCAATCACCGAAGGAGATCTCAGTTGAAATCTTTTCACAAGCTCGCTCTAGCGTCCGTCATGCTGTTCCCATTGCTCGGAGCCGCCGGTGCCCAAACCTGGACACCACTCGTCAATCAACCCGGGGTTAACCTCGGCGCCATGCTACAACTCAGGGACGGCCGGATCCTCGTGCATGAGGAACAATCCGGAAACTTGAACGCCTGGCACATTCTCACCCCGGACTCCACCGGCAGCTACTTGAATGGCACATGGAGTTCCGGCGGACACATGCAGACCGGCTACGCGACTTTGGCCTTCAGTTCTCAGGTCTTAATGGACGGGAAGACGATTGTCATAGAAGGGGGAGAGTCCAAAGGCGGGACGCAGAGCACCAAGGGCGCGATCGGAACCATTTCTGGGAGCACAATCACCTGGACGGCCAACTCCCCACCAGCCGGCTGGACTTCGATCGGAAACGCCGAGAGCGTGCTTCTTGCGAATGGAACTTACATGCAGTCGAACTGTTGTTCGGCGCAGAATGCATTGTTTAATGGTCCCAATTCCTGGACCGCCACCGGTTCGGTCAGCCAATCGAGTAACGAAGGATCAGCGTTTACACTGCTCTCCAATGACCAAGTCCTGACCGTGGATACGAAGCACAGCGCCAATTGTGGCACCACGGTGGGTTCCGAGCTTTACGATCAGAGCACCGGCATTTGGTCGTGCGGACCAACCCTTCCCGTCCAGCTCTATAACCCCAACGATGAAGAATTGGGTGCTGCCGTCCTTATGTACAACAACCAGGTAATCCAGTTTGGAGGAAGCGTCGTCGCGACCGCGATCTATGACGTCGCTTCCAATACCTGGTCGGTGGGTCCGACTCCAGCAAACGGTCTGGAAATGGACGATGGTCCAGCCGCACTTGAACCGAATGGCAAGGTGCTCGCCATGCTGAGCCTTGGAGGGCAGTACGATGGTGGATGTCAATTTGTTGAGTATGATCCATCCGCTAATACCTTGACCGACACTGCGAATCCCTCCAACTGTCCGGGAGGTCCCTATCTGGGAGATTCCTCATACGACGGGCACCTGATGATGCTTCCCACGGGGCAGACCATGTTCACCGACTTCAGCGGTACGGTGGAAATCTATACGCCGGCCGCCGGTGTGGTTGCAGGCGTTGCTCCAACGATAAATCCAGTCAGCGGATCGATCGGCAGCCCTTCTACGAACAACGTTCTCTCCGGCACGCAACTCAATGGTCTGACAGAGAACAACGCGTACGGCGCCGGCTACCAGGGAGCAACCAACTATCCGCTGGTGCGGCTGGTGCAGGATTCTGCCCCCCACAATGTCTACTACGCCACAACGCACAGCGAGACCACGCACTCCATCGCTCCCGGCACTGCCAACTCGACTCAGTTTGATGTGCCGTCCGGCCTTCCTGCTGGTACCTATACCCTGTACTTGGTTGCCAACGGCATCGAGTCGAACCCGATTACCGTCGACATTGGATCGGGCATTGCTGGTTTTAGTTTGAGCGCCAGCCCCAGTTCGGTCAGCATTGCGCAGGGTACCAGTGGCACGAGCACCATCACGATTACGCCGCAGGACGGTTTCAACAGCAGCGTTACATTGAGCGCGTCCGGTCTGCCGAGCGGAGTAGCGGCGGCCTTCACTCCGAATCCCACCACCGCAACCAGCACGTTAACCCTCACGGCCAGCGCCACCGCGACTACGGGAACCTCCACCGTGACCATTACTGGCACGTCGGGCAGTCTGACGGCGAGCACGTCGGTGAGCCTTATTGTCACCGGCGGCGGTGGCGGGCCAACCGTCACGGTGACGCCAGCTTCGCTGACCTGGGGCACGGTTGCTTTGGGTGCGACCGGCCCTGTCAAGTCGGTGACTGTTACCAACACAGGAAGCACTACGCTGAACATCAGCAGCATCACGGCCAATGGAGACTTTGCTCTGGCAACCGGCACGAAGTCTTGTGACAGCACACTGGCTGCGGGGAAGAATTGCATCGTCAAGGTGACCTTTGCGCCGACCCAACTTGGATCGCGCACCGGAACCCTTACCCTTACCGACAATTCTCCGAGCAGCCCGCAAACCGTGGCCCTGTCTGGCACCGGTGGCCCGCAAGCCAAACTCACTCCCGCCACAGCGACGTTCGCGTCGGAGGAGGTTGGCCTGACGAGTCCGGCGAAAGTGTTCAGGCTTGCTAACGAACAGGCCGTAGCCTTAACCGGCATTACCATCTCGACCGCTGGAGACTTCAGTGTCTCGTCGACGACCTGCGGTACCAGCCTGAACGCGCTGTCCTCTTGCGCGATTAGCGTGACGTTCACGCCAACCGCTGTTGGAACGAGAACGGGCACGTTGAGCGTGGCGGATAGCGCGATCGGCAGTCCGCAGACTTCAAGTCTGAAGGGAACAGGCAAGTAAAGCGCAAGCAAAAAACAAGGAAGAGGAGAGCACCATGATTTCCAAAACGTTTCGCATCGCTCGAGTGATGGCGCTTCCATGACGCGCGGTACCTTTCCGAGATGGCGGAGGGAGGATATCCCACCGGAGTCTTGGCCCTTGACGGGGCTGGCGATCTCTACGGTGTCACGGCCAGCGGCGGTGCGAATCTTGGCGGGACCGTGTTCAAGCTGGATGCAAACAGCCAGATAACCACCCTTCACAGCTTTGTGACGGGAGAGTTTGACGATCTGAGGTGAAACATGGAATATTCACGCACACTTGGGCGATATGGATTATTTACAGTCGACGGATTGCATGCGGGAGCTTTTGCGCTGGCTATAGCCATGGCGATCGGCGTTTGGGGGTGCGGCGGACGTTCAACTTCTTCGTCTGCTCCGCTCATAAATGTTACGGTCACACCCAATCCCGTCACGGTGTTGCCGGGCGGGACACAATCTTTTGCGGCTACGGTCACAGGAACGACTAACACCGCAGTCACCTGGAGCGTTCAAGAAAACCTTGGCGGCACGATCGACAGCGCGGGTGTCTATACCGCTCCGCAAGTTCCCACCGGCGCGTTCCATGTCGTGGCTACGAGCCAAGCCAATTCAGCTGCCAAGGGTATCGCTACCGTGGATGTTCAACCGTCCCAAATAACGATTTCTCCTGCAGCGGCCACGCTGCCTCCTGATGGGACGCAGACCTTCACGGCAGCTGTCGTAGGGTTCGCCAATAGCAATGTGACTTGGACTATTCAGCAGACAGGCGGGGGGATGATAAACAGCGCCGGGTTCTATACCGCCCCGGCTGCCGTAGGTTTCTATAATGTCGTCGCCACCAGTGTCGAGAATACGACGGTCACCGCGAGTGCAACCGTTACCGTGACGACCTCTTCCAGTGGATTTACGCCGACCGGGAGTTTAAACGTGGCACGGGGCCTGCACACTGCCACCTTGCTACCGAATAACAAGGTGCTCGTGGCATATGGCTCAAACAGTAGCGCGTACACCAATTTAACCGGTTACGTGGGCCTCTCATCGATCGAACTGTACGACGCTGGCACGGGCACTTTCACTGAGATCGTTGGAGATAGTGGCGGAGGGATATACGGCCACACCGCGACACTATTCCAGACCGGAAAGGTTTTGTTAGCCGGCGGCTTTGTAAACTCTGTTTGGGACTACGGACCTAGTACCTCAGACAACGGGGCAGGACTCTACGACTCGGCCACTGGTGTATTCAGCGGGACGGGCAACATGACGGCCAACCGCGGGGACCATACAGCGACTTTGCTGGCGAACGGCAAAGTCCTGATTGCAGGAGGGGCCGATCAAGATCCAAGTGGAACGGGCTTGGCCAGTGCCGAACTCTATGATCCAAGCACAGGCACTTTCACACAAACGGGAAGCATGGCCGTGGGGCGCTTCCTGCACACCGCTACGCTGCTGCAAAACGGGAAGGTACTCATTGTGGGTGGTGCCCTTACATCTGCATCAGGCCCAGATGCCACGGCGGAAGTCTACGACCCGGCCACGGGCATCTTCACTGTGACCGGCGCAATGGCGACGGCCCGCGAACAACATACGGCAACGCTTCTCGCCGACGGTAGGGTACTGATCGTCGGCGGCGCAACCTCCGCGGGCCCAAGTGCCCCGACCGCAACTGCGGAAGTTTACGACCCATCTACTGGATCGTTTTCGGTTACCGGATCAATGGCCGAAGCCCGAACTTACCACACGGCGGCGCTGTTACCGAGCGGGAAGGTGCTGGTAGCGGGCGGCGGCGACGAAAATTCCACCGCGGAGGTCTACGATCCGGTGACTGGCTCTTTCAGCATTACCGGTGGGATGGAGATCGGGCGCTCGGGACACACCGCAACGCTGCTCCCGAATGGGAGCGTATTGGTTGCGGGCGGCGGTATTTTTGCCGGTCTGGCATCCGCGGAGTTGTATCAATGAATACCTGGGGCTAGATAGACCAACGTAAGCAAAAAACAAGGAAGAGGAGAGCACCATGATTTCCAAAACGTTTCGCATCGCTCGAATGATTGTTCTTGCCAGCTTTGCGTTCAGTTCCGCTGCCTGGGCGGGGACTTGTTCAAACACCTCTCTTAGTGGCACCTACGGGTTTCCGCACGACGGCACAGATAGCAATGGCACCCCTACCAGCGCCGCCGTGAGCCAGATCACGTTTGACTCAACCACCGGTAGGTTTACCGTAGAGACCACAGCATCCCATGATGGCGTGATAGTCACCGAGCATCTCACCGGAACATACGCAATCGCCTCGAACTGCACCGGCACGGGTACGCCCACGGGAGCCAGTCCTTTCTCAATTGTGGTTACGTCAACGGGGTTTTTGGCCCTTCACCTTTTTTCGGAGGGATTCGCCGTGAAGCAGGGCTCCCCGACCTGCACCAATGCCGGAGTGAAGGGTAGTTTTGGGTTTGAGACAACCGGCGTCTTCCTCGCAGAGGCGGCCGCCCCAGCGGTGGCTTTCATCGGTGAGTTGAAGTTAACGGTCAAGCCTTCTGGAGAAGGAGTGATAAGCGGACGCGTAGCGGCCAGCGAGGATGGCACGTTTCTAACGTTCGTGCCCGTCACCGGTTCTTACAAGGTCGGCGCGGATTGCAGGGGCAGGGCTACCATAACGCCGGAGGGGCAATCCGAAATGCACTTCCACTTCGTGGTGGTGGACGGCGGAAATGAAATGCTAGCCGTTGAGACGGACGCGGGCACGATTGTCAGCGGCAGCCTGGTGAAGGGTAATTAAGTAACGAAGACGGCATCTGTGCAAAGCACTCACCCTACAACTTTCAGCACTCGAAAGGAGTGCGAATCCCATTTCGGAGCCTTCGAGGCGCGGTGATAAAAACGTGATAGTTCCATGCTCAAAAGGGGTCAACTGGGATCAGAACGGTTCAAAACGGCTTCCTGGAAAGTCCTGGAAGAATGAGGTAGACTAGAAGACTCTCATAACGGTGCAGAACCCCCTGTGTGATCTTCAAAACCGGGGGGAAGCCACCGCCTCTTCGGATCGGCATCTCCGCCGCTGCTTCCCAATGAGGCCCTGTCCAGTTTATGGGAAGTGATCGCCATTGCTCCGAGTTGATGGGCAAACCGGAACTTCCGCAGAGCCACGTTGAAAGTCCAGCACTCAGTTCATCAGTTTGTTGCTGACTGTCTCGAGGAGTGCCGCCTGCCTCAATAGGTCTCTCCTTTCCCCGCACGCTTCCTCAATGACAATCTGCTCTTCGGCCCAGTCGATGCTGTGTTTCGCCTCGACCAGGATGTTTGCGACCATGTCCCCGAGTTGCGTCTCCGTCAATGACCACGAGGTCTTATTGCGAAGGAGTAGCCGTCCACCGGAGCCGATGCCACCTAGTTTCTGCGCCAGGGGGTGTGACAGCAGGCGCGACTTCCGTTCGCAGTCCACTTCGCCGTCGAAGAAATCGAGGAGAATGGCCATTGCAACGTTCTGCATTAGGTAATGGACACTGTTGACTTCATCACCGATGCAGTAGGGCACCGCCCGGCGACGCCCTGATTTGCAGTCTTTCTCGTCATCACAGACGAACAACGTGAGCCATTCTCTTTGTGCGCCAATTGCATTCCTTACCAAGAAATATGTCTTCATCGCCCACCCCCGTTGGTTGTCTTTCGTTCTTCCAGCTTCGACTCCAACAACCGCAACCCCTCGACCGCCGCCGTCTGGACCGGTTTGACATAGAAGCTCTCAGTCGTCCGAATGTTCCTATGCCGGAGCACATACTGCGCAGCGACAGCGTTACCGGTGAGTTGTACTAGTAAAGTCGCGGCGCCACGCCGGCCGGCGTATAGCCCGTGCCATGCGATGTGCTTCGACTTAAGCAATGGAGCGATGGTCCGCTGAGCGAACTGACTGATGTTCAACGGGCGGTCCCCACGGTTGCTGGGGAAGACCCAGTCGGAACTCGCCCGTAACCGCCAAACCACCAACATCGCCTTCAGAGGCTCGATGAGTGGAACGCTTGCGACAGAATCGGGAGTCTTGGTGGTACCGACAGTGCCGCACCATGAAGAGCGACGGACATGAAGCCATTCGCCGTCGATGTCCGACCACTGGAGGCCCGCAATCTCGCCAGGGCGAAGAGCGAGGAAGCACGCCAGGGCGAACACAAGCTGAGCCTGAACATTCTCGACCAGCGCCGTCACAATGTTCTCAGCCTCATCAAGCGTGTATGCGTGTGTCGGTTTGGGCGTCCGTGCTGGTATCAGATGGCCAGCGTCACGAACGGAGTTTGTCTCGATGAGTCCGGTGCGAAGAGCGTGACGGAAAAGTCCGCTCAGCAGCGATCGAACGTGTGCGATTGTATGAGTACAAAGACCACGCTCAGCAAGGGGAACCTTTATGGGACCACTAACCTCGGCGGCGTTTACGGCTATGGAACTGTCTTCAAGCTGGACAAGAGCGGCAACGAGACCGTGCTGTACAGCTTCCAGGGATATCCGGGCGACGGAGCGAATCCGTACGCAGGTCTGGTCCGAGATGCGGCGGGTAATCTCTACGGTACGACCTCCAACGGTGGCGCTTACGGCTATGGAACTGTTTTCAAAGTGAGTAGCAACGGCATCGAAACTGTGTTGCACAATTTTACCGGGGGAGCGGACGGATGCTATCCCTACGGAAGCTTGCTCCGCAAAGCGAGTAATCTTTATGGCGCTGCCTCGATGTGCGGTTCTTCCAACTGGGGAGTCGTTTTCAAGCTGACCAAGACCGGCGCGGAGACGGTGCTCTGCAGCTTCACCGATGGAGCTGACGGCGGTGCCCCAGTAGCGGGCCTGATTCTGGACAAGGCAGGGAACTTGTACGGGACAACCGCCGAGGGAGGATCATCCAGATGCAGCGCTCTCGGCTGCGGGGTGGTTTTCGAACTGAGTAAGACAGGCGCGGAGACCGTGCTGCACGCCTTTTGTGCCAAGTCGGCCTGCCTGGATGGGGGGAATCCTCAGTCGCCTCTAATTCAGGATGCTGAAGGGAACCTCTACGGGACGACCGCCAACCGTGGAGCTTATGGCGGGGGCACAGTGTTCAAAGTGGATACGAGCGCCGCGTTTACAGTGTTGTATAGCTTCGAAGGGGGGTCCGACGGATGGTCGCCCTTCGCAGGACTCGTCCGGGATGCGGATGGGAACCTTTACGGAACCACCCTGTCGGGGGGCACCGGAACAGGATGCCTCGGCAGCTCTTGCGGCGTGGTGTTTAAGTTGGACGCACAAGACACGGAGACCATACTGTACAGGTTCGAAGGAGGGAACGACGGGGGCAGGCCTTACGCGGGTGTGATTCGCGACGGCAAGAACCTCTATGGGACCACCACACTTGATGGCGCTTTTGGAAATGGAACAGTGTTCAAGCTCACACCGTAGGACCCGCGTGGGGTTAGAGGCGAGTCCGAGTGTCCCGGTGATACCAGTGATACCTTTTTGGTGGAAAACACAGGCAGTAGCGGAAACTGTGGAAACTGTAGCCGAAGATAGAAATCGCTTGTAACCCTATTAAACACAGGGTATTATGCGACAAGTGTAGGCTTTACCGTGACTTGCAAAGAACGGCTGTAATAGAATCCCTCCCTCTCCGCCATACAGTCTGCAGTGCGGAGAAATCCGCCTGGATTGCTCTGGAAATAGCGAGAAATCGGCGCTATTCGGCGATTCTTCCTTTGAAACTGGACCAGAGAAAGTGTGATGGTTAAGTGTGTCGGCCAGTATTGCTGGCTTTTTCTCCGCAGGGCATTGGAGCAGTCCGGTTTCCGCGAAGCAGACAAGCGAATGCAATGCGTTCATAAACCGATGATGTGGCGAAAGAGCCCTCGACTTTTGTCGGGCTCGGAAAGCTGCTCGTTCCTTCCTGCAAGTGACATAGTGATCTCCAAATGCTTGCGTGCTCACTATCTATATGAAGCCTTCAGAGCGGGCTTCACCGGAAGCGGTGCGATCATGAAGGCACCGCGTTTGCCCGGCTCAAGCGCCGGCGAGCGAAAGTTATAGCTTCTGCTTGCCGATGGCCTTCAGGCGCGGCAGTAGCACCAGGTCGGCCGCTTCCTCAGCCTCTTTGAGGAGCGTCTTGCGGGGCGTGCCTATCAGCGCACGCATGGTCAGGCCACGAGCAAAATCCGTGACTTGGATCGCGCGCACGGCTACCGGAAAGTCAGGCGGGATGTCTCCCGCGCTGATCCCGTCCCGGAAACGGCGCTCCACCAGCGACGCGCCGCCCGCGACCGCGCTCTGCAGGAACCGCTGAACCTCAGCGTCGTTCACAAGCGGCGCGACGCACACCATAAGGCAGCCCCGGGCGGACCCTTTCTCGGTCGCACTTTCGACGGCGTACCTCAGAAAGTTCGCGATCGAGTCGCGAAGACTCTGTGGCGTGAGGAGTGCCTTCGCGGCTGCTGCGCCCTTCCGTTCTGCGTACGCCCTAAGGACGCGCAAGAATATCGCCCGCTTGTCCCCAAAGACGGCATACAGGCTCGGCCTTCCCACGCCCATCCCAGCAACGAGATCGTCAATCGTGACGCCGTCGTAGCCTTTCGACCAGAACACCTGGGTCGCCTTTTCCAGCGCCCCCGTCTCGTCGAAGCTGCGAGGCCGTCCACGCGGCTTAGGGGTATT
Source organism: uncultured Acidobacteriaceae bacterium (assembly GCA_963755765.1). Classification (GTDB taxonomy): domain Bacteria; phylum Acidobacteriota; class Terriglobia; order Terriglobales; family Acidobacteriaceae; genus Acidiflorens. The sequence goes on along the minus strand of CAVWKZ010000009.1, from coordinate 344,405 downwards.
CTGAACCATTTAGTTACAAACTCCTTGACCATGACCACCTCACCATTATATAACTGAATAGTTCAATAATAGCAAGCTGGCTCTGCCCACGCGGGGCCTCTCGACTCGATCTTAACCCTTTACCACGGAGACGCAGAAAAAATGAACGAAAGTATTTTAATAACCGGAGCAAATGCTGGGCTTGGGAAAGAGACTGCCCGACAGTTAGCATTGAAAAAAGAAACCAAAAAGGTAATTCTTTTTTGCAGAAATCGAGCGAGAGCACAGGCAGCAAAGAAAGACCTTGAGGAGAAAACGGGGGAAAAGATTTTTGAAATTGTTATTGGGGATGTTACGGATGCAAATTCTGTCAGAAAAGCAGTCGAAGAAATAAAGGAACCTATTGATGCGGTCGTTTTAAATGCAGGTGGAGTAGTTGGGAAAACGGCTGCGAAATTCACGCCTTCCGGCATGAATGAATTGGCCGCTACAAATATTTTAGGCCATGTAATCCTAGTGGAAGAATTGATGAAACGGGACAAGTTGAGGAAAACAGTTCTATCAGTCAGTGCGGAAGCTGTTCCAGGAGTAAAGATGCTCGGAATAAAACCAGTTTCAATGAGGACTTCTTCTGTAGATGAGTTTGCTGCCGTTCTTGATGGATCATATTTCGGTAAGAAGTTCGATGCATTACAAGCATACGCATATGTCAAGTATGCGGAAACCATGTGGACGTTATCAATGGCAAGAAAATATCCTAAGCTCAAGTTTATCGTTGTGAGCCCAGGGAATACAAAAGGTACTCAGGCGCCAGATAGTCTTCCCCCGCCCATGCGGTTTATGTTGAAGTTTGTGATGATGCCTATTGTATTCCCATTGATGGGCGGAATGGTGCATACACTGGACGTAGGTGCAAAACGCTTTGTAGATGCCATTTCGGATGAGCGGTATAAAAGCGGCATTTTTTATGCCAGTAAAGAGGGTAAGTTATCAGGGGACATGGTGGACCAGAGCACTTTTTTTACTGATTTGAAAAATACTTCATTTCAAGATAACGCCAACGATGCAATTCACCGTTTCATAAACTAGGCGCTCGGAAACGACGTCTCAGGGCAATTCTTCGCCTTGGTTCAAGGGAAGTTCACAGGCCCAATTGAGGCGCAGTGCCACCCACACCTCCACGATCGCGCCAGCCAAGAACCCGCGTGGCAGGCGGTCGTCAAGGCTCTGGCAGCGATTTCTCTTTCGCAGCATCCTTAAGCGCGTGCTCGTCCACGGGGTCTTGCGCTCTTTTTGAACTAAATAGTTCATAAAGTCCTTGACCACTGCCATCGTGTCTATTATCGTACCAAACAGTTCAAATAAGCAAAGCAACCCTAACCTCGCGAGGAGAATGCACATGGAACGTTACGAAGGCAAAAAAGTGGTGATCATCGGCGGCACGAGCGGCATGGGGCTTGCGACGGCTAAGATGCTCATCGATGGGGGCGCGCGTGTACTGGTGACGGGTCTCTCGAAGGCCGGCCTGGATTCGGCACAGAAAGGGCTTGGAAAGGACGCCCTTGTGGTTTCGAGCGACGCGCGTTCGTTGACGGACATCGAAGCCCTCGCCTCTCGCGTGAAGTCCGAATTCGACACCTTCGACCTGCTCTCCGTCAGCGCCGGCTTCAGCATTCCAACGCCTCTCGAGAACGTGACCTCGGCCATCTACGACGAGATGTTCAACCTGAACGCCAAGGGACCGTTTTTCGCGGTTCAGAAGCTGGCGCCGCTGATCAACCGGGGCGGCTCTGTCGTCCTCACGACCTCCGTCGCCAACGTTAAGGGATTGCCCGGCCAGGCCACCTATGGAGCCGCCAAGGCTGCGCTGCGATCCTTGGCCCGGACGCTCGCCGTCGAGTTGCTTCCTCGGGACATTCGCGTCAACGCGGTGACGCCCGGTCCCATCGACACGCCGATCCTCGGCAAAGTGTTTGCCGATAAAAACGCGGTTGCCCAGATCACGGAGAAGATATCCGGTATTGTCCCGATGAAACGCTTCGGGACGTCGGAGGAAGTCGCGAAGGCCGTCCTGTTCCTTGGGTTCGACGCGACCTACACGAACGGCGCCGAACTTCCTGTCGACGGAGGATGGTCTCAACTCTAACGTGTGGGCGATCCGGGAGGGCGAGCGGCATCGAGAACGGTCTTAAGTGACTCGCATACCTTTGCGCGTTTTATGCAATAGCGAACGCAGTGGCGGCGACTCGGTCGTCGCCACTGCGCGCTCCGCCCAGGAGGAAACAATGAAAGCGATGAAGCAGATTTTGGTAGCGGCAAGTTTAGTTGTCATCTCCGCGACCGCACCGGTAGTGGAAGCGCAGCAGGGGGCAGAGAAGGCTGCCACCGAAGCGAACACCGTCAAGGAGGATCTCCCAAAAATCGACGAGAGTCTGCACGGAACGGAGTATGTGAATCGCACTGGTAAATTCTCGCTGACGCTGCCCCCGGAGTGGATCATCAATGCCGACCTGCGTCACAGGCCGGTTACATTGGCAGGGCTGAGCTCTAGCGACAAGACGCGCTTCGCCATCGTGGAGCAAAGGGAATACCCGGGTTCACTCGCAAGCTACAAAGAGTTGAGCATTGCAGCCGTGAGGATCACTTTGAGCAATTTCGAGGAACGCTCGCAGTCCAGCGTTACCATCGACGGAAAGAGAGCGATCCTCGCCCACTATCGTGGAAACATTCCAGTGCCGCCCAACACATCCGTCGAATTTGTCACCGCATTCATCAGCCGCTCGGACAACAATTTCACAAAAGTCACGGCTTGGTGCGCGGAATCGTTATTTCACGATATGCAGCCAGAATTCGAAAAACTCGTCACTTCCTATCACAGTTCACCCCGGCCCGCCGTTGCCGGTGACCGACAGGAAAACCGGTCAGGCAGCGCCTTACCACGGAGACTCCCACGGTAAAAGGAGGAGGAACAAGATGCATAACTTGGTGGTGATCTGTTTGGCGGTTGCTTATCTCTCAGCGAACGTATTCGCCATCGTGAAGATGCAGGTGTTTGAGTTAGCCCGTTCGCGCAAGCATCTTCTACTCTATGGCGTCCCCTTCATATTGTGGGGCTCTCTCATCCTGTTGGGGTGCAAGCTCATGGAGATCATGCGCCGATTCGATGAATGGGCCGCCTGACCAGGCGTTCCCAACTAAAGAAAACAGACCAATGCGCTCATCGAGCCAGAGCCGACATCGGACATTAGTCCTGAGAAACGTCGGCAAGCCGGAAGTTATCCCCAAGGCATAGGGTAGGGGCGAGCATTTCCGCCGCAAAGCAATTCACTCAGCTGCCCGATGACTTCCCTTCCTCGGTTCCCCCTAAATGAAAGAATTTCCGTGCGCCGCAACTGCGGCCACGGAGGATGAGAATGCAACACGGAAGTCTAGCATTGGTAAGTCGCAACGAGGGACCTGCTGTATGGCAGTTTCGATGGTCCGAAAAGGATTTGCATGGAACGCGTGTCCAGCGGAAGAGAGTGATCGGCACCATTAAGCGATACCTGGACGAAGCTCGCGCCCGTTCTGCTATCGCAGTGCTGTTGGCAGAAATCAATTCCGACAAAGTGCGAATGGGCTTTTGCTCGGTTACGATTGCGCAGCTCTGCGATCATTTCGAGCAACGGGAACTCGCCTTAGACAGCACGTGGCGCAGTTACTGCCCATCGACCAGATCCGGCATAACTGCACGTGCCTTCGTTACACCTACGTAACTTTCGGTGGGGTGCCCCAGTCACTAGCCTTTAAGAAGGACTGGTGTTAGGAGAGGAAAGACTGTGACTCACACTGCACGCGACAGCTTCATATCCACTTGCGTTTATCATATTTGTAATCTCCCTGTCGTTCGGCAAATCGCATTTGCATTGCTGCTGCTCGCCGCAGGGCGAACTCTAGCCGATGCAAGCGAACCAGCAACCAAAACACCTGTCTGCGTCACTGATTCGGTAGTCATTGCCGGCCTGAACGGCGATGCGAGCATTGACATTAAGGCCGTGTCTAACTACATCGAGACTGTAGCGGGCATGCTAAAGGCGGGAAGATTCAGGCAGATCGATTGTCTCGCGGCTTCGGCGCGTTTCCACAAAGAACGTTTCCCTGGAGGCATGTGGAAACTCCACGCGATTTATAGCGGTCTTGAGAAGCCGCCGCTTCATGCCACTCCGGAAGATTGGGGAACGCACATGAAGTTAGTCCAGAAGTGGGTAGCGACAAATCCACGGTCGACTACTGCACGCGTCGCTTTGGCAGAGTCGTATGTTGACTATGGAGAAGATGCACGCGGATCCGGGTACGGTGACACCGTGAGCGATAGTGGATGGAGGCTTCTGGCAGAACGCACGGCGAAGGCGAAGAAAATTCTAGATGAGGCCTCGGCCCACTCAATGGTGGATGCGGAGTGGTACGTCGCGATGCAGGGACTGGCTCTGCACCAAGGATGGGAAAAGGAAGCCAGGCGAGCCTTGCTGGATAAAGCCGTCAAATTCGAGCCAGAATATTATTACTACTACCGGTATTTTTCTAACTCAATTCTCCCGAAGTGGGGCGGAGGAGAAGGAGAGGTAGAGAGCTTTTTGGAGGAGTCAGCCGATCACATCGGAGGAGATGCAGGCGATATTCTGTATTTCCGCGTTGCCGCTGACCTGGTGTGCGGCTGCCAAAGCGACGAATCATTGAAGTTTTCATTACCCAGAATCCAAAAAGGTTTTGCTGCCGTGGAAAAGAAGAATGGGCCTTCGCCAGAAAATTTGAACCTGATGGCGCATGCGGCCATCAGCTTCGGCGATGCTCTGGTCGCAGACAAAGTGTTCACCCGTATTGGGGATCAATGGAGCGAAGAGATCTGGAAGACTTCCTCTTACTATGAGTCGTCCAAGCAATGGGCAAAACAAATAGCAGACGCCGTGAACGCCAAGAGAGTTGATGCTGAGCAATCGGCGGGAATGAACCTGCATACTTCGGAGGGACAGAACTACAATGCCGAATTCGCCGAGAAGGTCACAACCTTGATGGAGCCTTGCCTCGAAGCGGCGGGCAGCATTGACCTCCCTGCTTTCGAACTTGTCCTCAAGGTTGGCAAAGACGGCACAATCGAAGACATGACTGGAACGGGCGTCCTAAGCCCTCTCACCAAGTGTCTAGGCCACAAGTTGGCCGATTTCCAGAAAACCAAACAGGCGGTGTTCGCTCCACCTCCACAACCGGATTACTGGGTTCGATTCGATTTCAACCCAAAACAATCCACTTCCGCAGCATTGAAGTAGCTCGTGCAGGCCGGGCGGCTGTCCTAAGAAACGTATGTGGATGCCCGGCTGACACAGGCTCCCAATCTGACGAATAGAGTGTAGGCAGCTTCCGCCGTTTATCCAGGTTGCTGGTAGAGACCGAATAATTTTCAAGCCGGTCGCGAAACCTTGCGGTGATTTTCGGGAGCGTGTACGCCGACTGGTTGGACGATCTCGCCCCGTTGGCGGCGATTCGAGTCGATGGTATCTGCGGAGGCTGGGTACCGTTTTTAAAAGAGCTTGCGCGCCACTGCCAGACGGACCACAGCATGAGCTTGGATATCGATCTCCTCCTACGCGCTAAAGCGCGCGAGCGCGAGACGATTGACCGGATCAAGGATCTGCTAGCTGCTCCCCTCGACTATGAACGAAGCGATACAGACTCATTTCGCTATGAAAAGAATATCGATGGCAACGTTGTGCAACTCGACCTGCTGGCGGACCTGCCTCGCACTAGAGAAGGCGAATCCATCATCAAGGTCCACGGTGCGAAAACAAGTCTCGACCTGTGCCTGATTGACGGTGCAGAGGACCTCACCGAGCACGTCGAGACAATCCAAATTAACTGCCGTGAAGGCGAGCTAGTGGAAACCTTTGAAATCGCAATTCCCAATGCCGCGGGTTTCCTCATCCTAAAGACAACAGTCTGTAGGTATCGAGAGAAACCCAAGGATGCATACGACATCTACTACTACTACCGTTATTCAGAGGATTCTGCCGTCATACAACAAATGCTAGCAAGTTCAATACACGAACCCGCGGTCGCCCGAACTGTAGAAGCACTCAAGCGAATGTTTACGCATCAGGATTCCAGGTGGGTTGACATGGTCCTTGATCACATGAATATCACTGGGGATGATCGGGACCGCGAAGCACAGTTTGTCGTTCGTTCCATCAGTCGAGTGATCGACGGCCTATAGTTCAACATTAGCTCTTCCCCTTTGGGTTGCGGCGGGCGTTGAGTAATATAAAGTTGCGGTTCAGATTACTCATATCCGTTCGAATCGGAATCGGACACAATTCGAACGTACTCGAATGCTGTTCGACTTCGTGCGGGCAGCGTTCGCTGGTCCCAGGACGGGCTGCACCGACCTAAGCCGAAGGCTTAGGGATGGTGTCTTGTTCCAAGTGAGAAGTTAAGGGCTTTCAATCATGCTTACCATTCGTGCCATGTCCGACGGAACCGGCTACTCCGCACGCCACTTGCAGCACGGCGACTACCACGCCGAAGGCGAATGCGTCACGGGCCAATTGCAAGGCCGGGGCGCGGAGATACTCGGCCTAGCCGGGGAGGTTCAGGCGGATCAATTCGATGCGCTGCGCCATGGCCTCGATCCCCAAAGTGGTGAGTTCTTCCGCCCGCGCCAAATCGCGAAGCGATTCAGGAATTGCGTCGTGATCCTGAGCACGGCTTCGACAAGATGGAACAAAGCAGAACACTACAATTTTAACGATCTTAAGTAGTACATGCGAGGCAGTACGAACGGCACACGCCTGGTTTCAACAACTACAGCTGCCATCGAGTTCACTAATTCGTTTGTCGGTTGCTTGTCATTGGCCCGCGCCAGAGGGCGGGGATAGCGCCGGCGGTGTTAAGCTCGCTCCGCGCGTGCCGATACCGACATTCATAGCCGTATTCTTTGGGAACACGACTTCGTGTCCGCGGGTGAGGAAGTTCCGGTAGACCGACATTCCCGCTCCGTACGCGCCAGTCGCGTAGCCAACGGCACGCGATCGGGCGAGCATCGTCGTCGCAACCCCCACGAGCCTGAACCCGCGAGAATTACCAGCGGTGATGCCGGGCCCGCCTCCGTCACCGTCTCGATCGCTGGCACCCACGGCCGCCAGACCGAGCGCCAGGGCAACACTCGCGTAGCGCGACTTGGAGTTAGTCGCCTCCGCCCCGCCCTCAGAATCCAGCTTCACGTTGCCGTCCTTGGCAGTCTGCACCGCGACCAGAGTCGCCTGTACTTTCTGCTCAAGGCCGTCGGCTAGAGCGACCTGTTGGAAGGCGATCCGCAACTGTCCATTTCTTTTCATGCGGCGGGCAGGCTGCACCTGTCCCACTGAGCCCAGTAAGCGACTTCCCTGCGGGTAAATCAAGCGGTCGCCGTCAAACAGCGGACGCGAAAGTACGGCTTCGACTCCCTGACCCTTCCGTGCCGTTGCCGACGACAACGCGGTGAGCAGTCGAGCATGCACGACGCTGCCTTCCGGTAAAGGGCCTCCGATGGAGGACGTTTTGTCGGCAGTAAGCGTTTCGCTTCCGAAATCCAGAGGATCTTCGAGCTCAGCATAATACATGGTTCCGGTTGGGATGTATTGGGCGTGGATGGGAAGCCACGCTTCCGCGTAACGCTTAAGGCGGTGGATACGACCGGGGGTCTTCAGTTGCTGCATCGCGTTGTTCCACTGACCCCGGGCCTGTTGCTTTGCTTCGTTGGTCTTTTCGGAAGCGAGATCATGAGTCGTCTTTTTCGGATCTTTCTCGGGCGCGCTGACAAACTGCAACACCTGTCCGGAGCCGGGCGTCACGATCGTATGAATTGGCATGGGTTTCCGGCCCGGCAGCACAAGGTCGGTAAAGCTGACGTCGACTTGACGAACTGGCGTGAAGTCCGCATTCAGACCAGCGAGAATACGCCGGGTTCCGGAGAGGGACTCGATCTTCGTAACCTCGCCGTGTATCTCGGATCCGGCCGGCACTACGAGTTGATCAAATGCATAGATGGAATCTACGAGCCGCGCTGAAACGCTTTGGCCGACCCGCTTCACGCGCACTTCCGCTTCAAGGGCGACCTGCAAAGACGCTTGTTTGGGAACGATGAGCGCGACAACTTGGGCAGGCGCGAGCTGAACAGGACTCGCGGGGATCGTCCCCGGCTGGTGTGCGGATCCGGGGGACAGGACGGGGATGGGCACTTCAGGGGAAATGCCGGGGACTTCTTCCTGAGCGCGGATCTCTGCCGTGCATGCGACCGTCAGCAGCGCGGTCAACAAAATCCGGTGAATGGCCATGAGCTTCTCCTCAGGAACGGGCGCGTTTCGCCCCCGTGGACTGTCCACTCGACGCCCGATCTTCAGAACCTATGTGCCGGATATGAATTCCTTTTGCCGAAGACAAGAAAATAAAGACGACTGAGTAGCTCTAAGAGCAGAATTCGATTCTCCTCGCGGCAGAACTAAGCGGCCAACATATGGTTCCTGATGGCATACTTGACCAGTTCGGCGTTGCTCTTGGTGCCAAGCGCTTCCATCATCTTGTACTTGTGAAATGCAACCGTCCGGGGCGTCATGTTCAGAATATCGCCAACTTCCTTCATCAACTTTCCTTCGGCCAACAACTGCAGCACTTCACGTTGCCTTTTGGTCAGGACTTCGCTTTCGTTGAGCAGACCCTTATCTTGTCTCGGCAAACAGTCGATGGTGTCTCGTGAAAAGGCTCGCGACAAATACGATTTGCCCCGCAACACCTGGCGAACCGCAGTCACCATCTCAGCCGCGGCACAGGTCTTAAGCAGATAGCCGGAGGCTCCCAGCGCGAAAGCTTCGGCAGCCACCTCAACGTCCGAATTCATGGTCAAATAGACCAACTTGACTGCTGGCAATACTTCTTTCACCCGCCGCCCCGCGTCCAGGCCATTCAGGATAGGCATGGCGACATCGATAACGATCATGTCCGGCTTCAGGTCGCAGGCAGCACGTACCACGGCACGACCGTCGCTTACTACTCCGACCACATCAAATTCCGTTTCAAGCAGTCTCTTGCACAGTTCAGCCACCAGGTTGTGGTCGTCGGCAATCAGAATGCGAGAGCGATTGGTCATGAGTCTTGTCCTCCAATTAGGAACTGCACATCGTGCGATAGCGGTGTCCACGCATGCTGGCTGGAACTCGTTGACACATGGACTGTGGGACATACGTCCGATCGTGACCAACAAGTCGGCCGATAGTATTTGGTCACTGTCTTTCTATGGTGAGCGTGAATCGACCACGGCCAATGCCACCGCGCCGGTCGTCGCCTGACTCTTGAAGCCGGCTGTCGGTCAATTGCTTGTGGTTGTTGCCGTCACTGTCCATCCTCAAATCTGCTCACTGCCCGTGAGATTCTGATCAGGCGCACCGCAACATGATACGTCGGGAATATTACCGTTCCCTTTCCGGAAGATGACAATTTGTTCATCCGCGAGCCAATCGTCCGCATTCCCCATAGGATTCCTCTATGCTACTTCTTGGAGTTTTGAGTCATGTTTTTGAAAACGCTATTTCTAAATCCTCCGTCTTTCGAGAATTTCGATGGAGGAGCTGGCTCACGATGGCCTGCAACGCGCGAAATTGAAAGTTTCTGGTATCCCGTTTGGCTGGCTTATCCGGCAGGGATGCTGGAGGGGTCACGGCTGCTGGATGCGCCTTCGCATCATGTCTCGGGCGAACAGACCATCGAGATCGCCAAGCAATATGAATTCCTGGTGCTATTCGCCAGCACGCCGGGGTTTCCTGGGGACATCCTGCTGGCCAACGCCATCAAGGCGGTCAATCCCAAGATCAAAATTGCGTTCGTGGGGCCGCACGTGACCGTGCTTCCGGAAAAATCGCTGCGCGATTGCCCGGCGATTGATTTTATTTGCCGCAAGGAATTTGACTACGCAGTCACCGACTACGCCAAGGGCAAGCCGCTGGAAGAGATCGCGGGAGCTTCGTTCATGAAGGACGGCAAGATCGTCCACAATCCCGACGCGCCGCAGGTGCAGAACCTCGACGACCTGCCGCATGTGACCGAGATTTACAAGCGCGACCTCGACGTCACCAACTACAACGTTCCGTTCCTGCTGCACCCCTACGTTGCGCTCTACACCACGCGAGGCTGTCCGGCGCAATGCACGTTCTGCCTGTGGCCGCAGACCTTGAGCGGGCATCCTTGGCGCAAGCGCTCCACCGACGACGTAGCTCGGGAAATGGCGAACGCCAGGAAGTTCTGGCCCAACGTGAAGGAGTTTTTCTTCGACGACGACACGTTCAACATCCAGGGGGCGCGCACCATTGAGTTGTGCGAAAAGTTGAAGCCGCTGGGCCTGACGTGGTCGTGCACCTCGCGCGTCACCACCAACTACGAAACGTTGAAGGCGATGAAGGAAGCGGGATGCCGGCTGTTAATCGTCGGTTATGAATCCGGCGATCCTCAGATCCTGAGGAACATCAAGAAAGGCGCGACCGTCGAGCGGGCGCGCGAATTCACCCGCGATTGCCACAAGCTGGGCCTCGTGATCCACGGCGACTTCATCCTGGGCCTGCCTGGCGAAACCCACCAGACCATCAACAACACCATCGCATTCGCCAAAGAACTGGACGTGGAGACCATCCAGGTGTCGGTGGCGCACGCATATCCTGGCACTGAGCTTTACGACTATGTGGTTCAGAACGGCTTTATGGTTTCCAAGAGCACAATGGTCGATGAGGGAGGACACCAGTTGGCGCACATTCAATACCCCGGACTCTCAGCCGATGAGGTGCTAACGGCAGTTCATCGTTTCTATGACGAGTACTACTTCCGACCCAAAACCGTCCTTCGCATATTGAAGAAGGCTGCGTTTGATGGCCATGAACGTAAGCGTTTGTACAAAGATGCCAAAAGCTTTCTGAAGCTGCGCTCTACTCGGAACAGGCTAGTGAAGAAACACGCCAAAGAAGCTGAGGTTGCGCGAAACACTTGAGCCTCGGTGAAGATTAGCCGAGGCTTGAGCAAAAACCTCAACTTCGCCGCCGCGACATGTGTCACTGCGCACGCGGATGTCCCTTGAGCGACAGGAAATAAACTATGGAGTACGTCCCAGATTCCGCTTAGTTCTTGGTTGGGACAATTCGTGCCTATGGCCGGAGGCGGGAGTCGAGGAGAGTCTGTGGTCGATGACAAGCGTGGCACCGGGATTCAATACCTGGTCCTGACGATAGCCTGTTGCTTTCTCGCTTGTACTCACAGCCTGGCACAACAAACCGAACCCGGCGCCGCACCGGATGCACCATCTGCCGCTGCGGCGCCCAAGCAAACCGAGCCGCAGCGGAGTAACCCGGTCCAGTCGGGGAAGGCATTCTTCCAATTACTTCAGCGGAAGTCGGTGGTCTTTCCGGACCTGGCGACCGATGAAGGGGTGCTCAACAGCTGGAAAAAATTCCAGTTGGCGGCGAACAACAGCATATCGGTGGCTACGGTCAGCACTGCTCTGATAGCCTCCGGCGTTAGTCAGACGACCGAAAGCCTTCCAGGTTTCGGACAAGAGTGGGGAGGATATGGCAAGCGCTTTGGGGGCGACATGGCCCGATCCGCTACGAACAACTTCTTTGGGACTTTCCTCATTGCATCTGCCTTACATCAAGATCCGCGCTTTTATGTGAGGAAGAACCTTTCTTTCGGGCAATCCGTCAAGTACGCAGCGGTCAGGCTGGTGATTACGCGCAGAGACTCGGGGGAACAAGCGGTTAACTATTCCGGGATGCTGGGAACACTTGCTAGCGAAGCGCTGGCCAACACCTACTATCCCGAAGGCAGCCGGGGAGTGAGCAATATGTTTATCCGCTACGCGTCGGACATGGGATGGAGGCTTGGTGGCAACATGCTGCGGCAGTACTGGCCGAAAATCAATAAGCGGCTGAACCTGCTGCCCTCTGGCTCGTGAGCTGCGCGAAGGGGGGATTCCGTTCAGAAGGCCAGCCCCGCAAAACGGGGCCGATCAGCGCCAGCGACTGGAGACGACTGCTCATAACCTGTGATCGTGGAACAGTCCCGCACGGTTCGCTGGGGTTGTTGTTGCAAAATCTTAGTACCCTAGAGCAGGCCCAGCCGTTCGCGTCGCCCTCGATTCGGAATAACGATCGCTCCATATCTGCAATCTCGATCAAGGGTCTCGGACTGGACTTATAAGGGTTATCGCTTCGAGGCGATCATGAAGGCAAGAACTACCGGCAGATAAATGACTGAAGCGTGGACAACCCGGCTAGCGAGCACTTTGGAAGTAGATCTCACCAACATACCCACGTGGTAAAACATGAAGATCCCCGCCACTCCCATGGCAGACGTGTACGGGACGCCCCGCCCCCCCGTCGGCAACAACGTGGCTAATATAAGAAAGAAGGTGAACACAAGAATCTCAGCGCGAGTGAAGCGCGAATCCAAGTCAAAGCGCGGTAACATCCGATATCCTGCCCTCGAATAGTCGTCACGATACATAAGTGCGATGGCGAGAAAGTGGGGGAACTGCCAGAGGAAGAGAATGGCAAAGAGAAACCAGGCGCGGCGGTCGAGGGATGCGGATGCTCCAGCCCAGCCGATCAGCGTGGGCATAGCGCCTGGAAATGCCCCGAACAGAGTACAGAGAGGTGTTTTGCGTTTCAGGGGAGTATAGATAAGAAGGTACGAAAGCAAAGTTGTGAGAGCGAGAAGGAAGGATAGTCTGTTCACCATCAGGGCAAGGTATAAGCAGCCCGACAGGCTTAGCAGCATCCCGAATACAAATGCTTCGCGAGGGCTTATTCTTCCGGAAGGCAGGGGGCGGGAAGCAGTTCGCCGCATCTGACCGTCCCAAACCCGTTCCATCCACTGATTGAGCGTTGCAGTTCCACTGGCGACCAGCAGAGTCCCGACAAGAGTACTGACCAACCCGCCGATCTTCAAGGGACCATGGTTTGCCAGATAGTAGCCAGCTGACGTGGTCATCAAGATCAGCAGGTTCACTTCGGGCTTGGTCAGAATGTAATAGTCCCGGAACTTGGAAGTGACCACCTGCGGGAAGATCGAATTTGTCATCACGTTTCTGGTCGCTCCGTTACCAGTCTTGGCCGGCGTCTTCAACATCTTCGGTTCGTCGGACTTGATGACGCTTGCGGTAGCAGACGAAGATCACGCCGACGCTCATGAAGGTTGGCGGAGCGATAAGAATCAGAATTCCGCTGCGTAAGGCCTGAATCATCCGTCCCCCGGCTGAAGCGGCCTGCGTATAGCAAAGGGCGCAACTCTGCGAGAAGGCCGGGAGCGGGGTGCCGAGCATGACCAATGCAACCAAGGCAATACCAATCAGCAGGAACGGTCTCTCGACTTTTATTTTCCGTCTCAGCATATGAGTTCCTTCAACATGTGCCTTTTTCACTTTGACTGTATTTGTGAAAAGGGCGCGCCGGTAATCATCCGGGAGCTGTCGGTCCAGCCATATTGCATCCCCAGCAGGACGGAAACGGTAAAGATCACGACAAACCAAAGAAAGGCCCGCTTTTCCGACCACAGATGCATGAAGAACAACATTGCCAGCCCCGCTTCGACCACGGCGACCGCCAGCATGCGCCAGAACATTTGCGCGGCATCAAGGTTCTGATAGGCGATGACGAATTGCAACCCGGCCAAAGCCAACAGGCAAACATAGACGATCAGATCTTTCCCGATTCCACTACTCTTATGCGCTTCCGCGGTTGTCATAGCATTCTGCTCCGAAGCTTCTTGATCTAGTGAGCGAGATTCAAAAGGTAAACAAATGGCACGACGAACATCCAAACCAGATCCACGAAATGCCAGTAAAGGCCGAGTATCTCGATATCATCCGCACTGTAGCGGCCGCCTTTGTAGCGTATGCCCACAACGAGCAGAGCGATTACGCCGCCGGTAACGTGGGTGAGATGCAATCCGGTGATGCTGAAAAACGATGCCCCGAACAGTCCGGTTCCCCACGGATTCTTGAAGAGCGTCATACCTTCGTGAATCAGGCCGAACCATTCGCGAATATGGAGCAGGGCAAAGAGAATACCGGCAGCTGCCGTGATCATGGTCCATCGGAAAGCTGCGGCTTTGTCGCCCGCGCGTGCCGCGCGCAGTCCGAGCAGCATGGTCAAGCTGCTGGTGAGCAGGATGAATGTCATCAGCGCGACGTTGGTGATGCTGTGGAAGGGACGGGGCCAGTCGGGCGTGCCATTGCGAAGGAATCCATAGGCCACCAGGCACGCGGCAAAAGTCATGGTGTCGGCGATAATGAACAGCCACATCGCCAGCTTCTTGGTAGGAATCGAAAATGCTGGTCCCACCATCAGACCTGCCGAGTGTCCTTCCATGGTCAAATCCGCTTCGCTCACGACGCCTCCTAGTGTCTTTGAGTCGGTTACAGTTTCATCCAAAGCAATGCGAGCAAGTACAGCCAAAGAATGCTCATGAAATGCCAGTAACGCGCGGTCGCTACCAACTGGTACCGTTGCAGAACCGACTTATTCAACTTGTGAATGACGTAGATCAGTCCGCCTATCCCGCCGAGCACGTGCAGCGCATGGGTCACGGTCAGCACGTAGAAAAACGAACTGCTTGGGTTCGTGGCCAGGTAGAGCCCTTCGGACCTGAGCTGCATCCAGGCGACGTACTGGCCGGCCACAAAAAGCAAACCTAGAAACAAGGTCACGTAGAGCCAGAGCGCCGGGCTCTCGCCATGAGTGTTGAGACCGCCCATGAAAGTGGTTATGCGGCGGCGGGCGATCTCCAGAGTGACGCCGCTGGCGATGAGCAGAAAAGTGTTGAAGTAGAGAATGGACGGCAAGGTGAAGGTCTGCCAGTCGAATGATGAACCCTTGCGAACGACCAGAGCGCTGGTAAAGGCGGCAAACATCATGGTTACGGCGAAGAGCACCACCCAGATGGCGGTTGAGGACGGCGGCGGTGAGTAGTCCAACGCGACACGCAGGTTGCCATCGGCCGGAACCAGATTCCTTAAGCTGCCGTTGCCCGAGTGCCCGTCATCGGGCAAATGGTTGATCTTTGGCGGTTCGGGTATTGTCGTGGCCATGGCCTGCCTAGCTCCCTCTCGCTTACTTTTCGCTGCCAGCCCCTAAAGGGGCATCTAGTTTTCCTGCACATGCGGTATCGCTAAAGCGATACCCTGATACAAACCTCTTTCGAAAAACTACGGTATCGCTGAAGCGATACCCTGATACGAAGCACGAGTTAGCTTTCGTCGTGGTCTGTCTTAACTTGCTCTGGCGAAGTCTGCATCACGTAATCGCCGACTGAACTTGTTACGCCATATTGATATGGGTCGTGGTACACGACTGGGTGCTTACCGCCAAAATTGTCGAAAGGCGGCGGCGTAGCGGTGCTCCACTCCAGCGATGTGGCCTCCCATGGATTATCCGGTGCCGGTTTGCCCCAGAACCGGCTGTGAATGAGGTTGTACATAAAAATAAGCTGGGCTGCACCGGTGGCTAGAGCGGCGACGGTGATGAACTGATGGACTGGGATGAGCGGCTGCAAGTAGGTGTCGACGAACGATGCATAGCGGCGCACATTCCCCACGATACCGAGGTAATGGAATGGCATGAAAATGCAATATGCGCCCACGAAGGTGAGCCAGAAATGAATTTTCCCCAAAGTCTCGTTCATCATTCGTCCGGTCATCTTAGGGAACCAGAAGTAAGTCCCGGCAAAAATACCAAACATGGCCGCTACCGCCATTACCAGGTGGAAGTGGCCGACCACAAAGTAGGTCGCATGGAGCATGATATCGATGGAGGGTTGGGCCAGGAAGAAGCCGCTCACGCCGCCGCTAACGAACATCGAAATAAAGCCCAAGGCAAACAGGGACGCGGAGTTGATCCGCAGCCGGGAGCCGTAAAGACTGAAGGTCCAGATAAGCACCACGATGGTGGCCGGGATGGTGATGATCAGAGTGGGGAAAGAAAACGCCAGCGAGGAGTACGGATTCATTCCGCTGACAAACATATGATGCCCGTAAACCATGTAGCTGAGGACGGCAAGGGTCCCCATGCAATAGATGAGCACCCTCTGGCTAAGCATCGGCCTGCGCATATTCGCCATCAGGATATGGGAGACGATGCCGATCCCGGGTACGATCGCGATGTAGACCTCCGGATGTCCGAAGAACCAGAAAAGGTGCTGCCAAAGCAGAGTCGATCCGCCAGAGTGCGGCTGCAGTTGGCCATTTACAACCAGATTCGATGCGACAAAGAAGCTCGTACCGGCCACGTGGTCGAGAATGACGAGGATGCAAGCCGGCATTAGAACGGCAAATGCGGTCAATCCCATGCAGGACGTGATGAACCATGCCCAAGCGGAGAGGGGCAGACGCATCAGGCTCATGCCTTTGACCCGGAGATCGAGCGTGGTGGTGATGAAGTTCAATGAGCCCAGCAACTGGCCTACACAAAAGAGCGCGATGGAAGTCATCCAAAGGACCACACCTAGCCCTTGGCCAGGACCGGAAACCGAACCGACCGAATTGAGCGGCGCGTATTGGGTCCAACCGCCAAGAGTCGGCCCATCGCCGAGGAAGAATGACGACATCAAGACAACGAAGGCCACGAAGGTGACCCAGAACGACATCATATTGAAGTGGGGGAAGGGCATATCTTCGGCGCCGACCTGGATGGGCAGGAAGAAATTACCGAAGGCTGCAAAGGGTGCGGTGGTGAGCACAAAGAAGACCATGATGGTGCCGTGCATAGTCATCAATTGGAGGTAGTACTCTGGCGTCATTACGCCGCCGGGCGCGCCTGTTTTGGAGAGTAGTTGCAGGCCGGGGATGGCGGTGTTGTTCCACGCAAGGTGGAAGCGCATCAACCAGGAAAGAACCATTCCACAAATGGCAGCGACCAGGGCCAGCGCGTAGTACTGCTTGCCGATCACCTTATGGTCAAGACTAAAGACGTGCTTCCGAATGAAACTGGTCGGAGGAGCGTGGTGTTGCGCCGCATGCGCTGACATGTCGTGCATTTTTGCACTCACCTCAAAATAAATGTTTCGAATCCGCCCTTGCGAGCGGGATCGGGAAGCGTTACTGCATTGCCTGTTCCTTCTTCAGCCAATTGTCGAAATCTTCCTGCGAGAAAACATCGAGGTAGGCCTTCATGTTGTAGTGACCCAGGCCACAAAGCTGGGTGCAGACAATTTCATACTTGCCGACCTTTGTCGCGGTGAAGTGCAGGGAAACATCCAACCCAGGAACGAAATCCTGCTGCACCCGTAGTTCTCGCACAAAAAAGGAATGCCCCAGATCTTTCGTATGCATGAGCAGATGGATTTCCTTGTTCACCGGAATCGCCATCTCGGCGGTCACGATGTCATCTTTGGAATCCTGATCGTTGGTCTGATCTAGACCAAAGAAATTCTCGGTTGCCTCATTAATGAGATCGGGGTGGATGGGGCCGAATTTTCCATCGGGACCGGGGTAGCGGAAAAAGAACGCGAACTGTCCGGCTTGGACCTGAATGGGCATGGCGTTGGCCGATGGCGGGGTCAAATATTGGTCAGCCCATGCCTTAACGCCGAAGACTCCAAGCGCCAGGACTTCTACGCCCACAATCAGGAAGGCGGCAATCACGAGACCCGCGGCGCCACCGGGAAATTTCTTGATCTCTGCGTCGGGGCCGCGGTTGGAGAATTTCCAGATGAAAATAGCCAAGATGAATTGTGCGGCGAGAAAGGCGATTCCAGCTTCCGCCATGGTTTCTGACATCTGATCGTCGATCAGGTGCCCAGTGGTTGAAATATCCTCTGGCGCCACCCAAGTATGTCGAAGGATGGGAATCGCGGAAAGGATCGCGATTACGATAATGGTGACCGCAAACAATTTCGCCATGCTGTCTCGCTTCCCGGGACGTGTAATAACCCAATCACCCGAAGGCTACCTGAACGCTCTTACTTGGCTTTAAAAGTGAAATCGGCGGTTGCTGCCGCCCCGGCCGCTACCGTTACCTTCGCGGTCTGGGTGCCGTAGGTTTCCTGCCACGCAGTCACCGTGTAGCTTCCCGGCGGCACATTGTTAATGGTGTAGGCACCGTTCGTGTCCGTAGTTGCGTAAGGTCCTTTGACCACGGCGAACCAACCGTGCATCCAAGGATGGATATTGCACTTTACTTCGATGAACTCCGGAGCCTTCCAGCTCTTCTCCACCGGCGGTGCTCCCGGTGGCTGAGACTGATTCCACGGGATATTGCCGGTCATGGGGTTGGGGTTGGGATGAATGTTGTGAGCCGTCTGATCACTGGTGACCACCCTGAATGTCTGACCTACATCCATTGCCAACACGTGCGGGGTGTACATGCAATTCTTCTGATCGAATACAGGAACCGCAGTGGGCTTCTCACTTGCCTCGTTTCCGGTCAAACCTCCAGAGATGTAAAGAACAACGCTCTCCAAACCTCCATTCTTGCCGACCTCGACAAGCTGGAGATGCGCGGGATCGCTAGCGTGCTGTTTGGTGCACCAGGGATCCTTTGACATGTCAATGCCCTTCATATGGGGGGCCGTGCCATCGAGTTTGACGGTGCCGCTAATTTTGCCCTCTCCTGCTGCGTTGACTTTCTGACCCAAAATCAACGCCCCACAGCAGACAAGAACTAACGCCCATAGTGCAGCAGCAGATTTGAATCGATTCACAGAAGTCTCCTTAAGACGGAATCTCCTTCTTGACTCGAAAACGGCACCTGAATCTTGCGACGAATGCATTTCCGGTACACCTTGCCTTTGGCACAGGAACGCGCGACATCATAGACCAAGTCGAGAGGCGAATTGGGAAATAGTGCATAGATGAACAAATTGTCATCTTTCTGAAATAAAAGGTTTTATAGATGAACAAACTGTCATCTGCCAGAAAAGCCGCGGTAATGTTCCCCGCATATCGTGTTCCGTAGGCCTTGCCGCGACACGAGGTGTCGTCAGAAATGGTGAAAAGACAGATGCGGAGGACAATCTTTCGCAACTTGCATAGTGGTATCCCTGGCGTCGTTATTGCTTGTGTGTTCGCTGTATTGGTTCCATCTCTGATTGCTCAGATGGCCGGAATGGGAATGCTGACGGGCAGGGTCGTGGATTCGTCCGGCAATCCGGTTGCTAACGCCACCGTGACGGTGACGAGCGTGGACAACGGCCAGGCACGAAGCGCCACGACGCGGACGGATGGCTCTTATAGATTCGACGATCTGGCGCTGGGGAATTATCGGATGAAGCTTGAGGCCGCCGGTTTCCAGACTTTGGAGATTCCGTCCGCGACTGTCGATGGAACTAAGCCGTTAGTTGTGGATGAGAAGCTGCAGGCCAGCGCGCCAACCACCATCAAACGAACGCTAGAACAACAGGATAATTTGCCGAACGCCCCATCCAGCAGTACAGCGCCTTCGCTTTCGGATTTGGGCCTTACTCCAGAACAGACTCAGGGAAACCCCCGTGAGCAGGCGCTGCTGGATAAACGGACGCACATGCTGAAGATCCATCAACGGATGGGTTTGATCACGACGATACCGCTCGTTGCGACGGTGATCCTCGGTCCTGGCGCTGGCGGCAAGAGTGAAGGCACGGCTACTCGCGATTTACACGTGGCGCTGGGCAGCCTGACGGGAGATCTGTACGGCATCACTGCTTACTACGCCATTCGAGCCCCCAGAATCCCCGGAACCAAAAAGCGCGGTCCGATAAAATTTCACGAGGCGATGGTGTGGATTCACGGGCCGGGCATGATCCTCACTCCCATTCTTGGGGCAATGGCGTTCAATCAGAAGAACAATGGAGAAAAAGTCCATGGAATCGCGCAAGCGCATGGCCCAGTAGCCATCGTTACCGCGGGGGCGTTTGGGGCGGCCCTATTGTCGGTGTCAGTAAAGTTCTGAGCATAGTTTATGAATAAGAAAATATCGATCGTGTTCTTGCTCGTGACCCTCCCCACGTTTGCCGCCGACAGCCAATGGGTCCTCAAACAAAGCACGCTCACCTACCATGTGTCGCACAAACTGCATGAGTCCGAGGGTGTGAGCCACGCGGCGCGAGGCAAGGGCGTTTGCCGCACGGGACAATGCGATTTCCTGATCGCTGTAGCCGTCAATTCGTTCGATTCGGGGGACAGCAACCGTGACCTCCACATGATTCAAGTAACGCGCGGTGCAGAGTTTCCCATAGTCACAGTTCGCACGCGCCTGCCAGAATCGGCCGCTGCATCGGCGACCATCAACGCCGATCTGGAGATTCAGTTCGCTGGCAAGACCGCCCACTACAAGCAGGTTCCTCTCAAGCTGGAAACACAAGGTGGCGAGACTCACATCACGGGGACGATCCCGGCCACGCTCTCCGATTTCAAGATCGACCCGCCATCGCTCCTGACAATGCCGGTCAAGAACGAGATTCCAGTGCTCGTGGACATGACCTGGCGTCCGCAATAAAATACCCCAGTCCGAATTTCACCCCCCAGTGTGCGGCATGCATTTCATGTAGCCTGTCGTCGGGAAACTGGCCTTCCTCTATAGGCGATTCAACGTTCGGGGAGTTTCCTGCATCCCACCTTGGGGTGTAAAGTTCTGGTGCGGGCGAAGGGCTTCCTGTGCGATTGCTGTTAGTAGAAGATGATGTATCGATTCAACAGTTTCTAAAGCGGGCCCTCGTAGAGGCCGGATACCAGGTTGATACGGCTGGCACTGCGAAGTCAGGGGAAACCTCCGCCTTGGAAGGTATTCACGACGGCTTCATCATCGATCTTGGCCTTCCAGACATGGATGGATTGGACTTAATTGCCCGTTGCCGCGCTCAAGGTAGTTCGGCTCCAGTTTTAATCCTGTCTGCTCGGCGTTCTGTGGACGAGCGTGTCCGCGGACTGGAGCAGGGCGGAGACGACTATCTTACGAAACCCTTCGCTCTGCCGGAACTCCTGGCAAGACTGAGAAACCTTCTGCGCAGGTCCGTGGTTCCACAGAATGAATCGGTGCGTCTGCAAGCGGCCGACTTGCAGCTGGATCTGGTACGTCGTGAAGCACGACGGGGCGATCACTTGCTGCAATTGACGCCACAAGAATTTTCTCTGCTGGAATATCTTTGCCGGAATGAAGGTCGCGTGGTGACTCGCACCATGATTCTGGACCACGTTTGGCGGATGCGGATCGATCCCGCAACCAACGTCGTGGATGTTCATATTTATCGACTGCGCAGCAAAGTAGACCATGACACTCCACGGCCGTTGATCCACACAATTCGGGGTGTCGGCTATGTGCTCAAGTATGCCTAAGAACTTACGCGCTACCGCCGCTTGGCGGATTTCGATTTGGACAACTCTAGCGTTCGCGCTCGGCACCGCTGTCGCTTTCTCCATAGTTTATTACCTTGTCGCTCAGGGCATCCGAGAACGCAGTGACACTTGGTTGACCGGAGAAGCCGAGGTTCTTGCTCAGGTCTCGGCCGATACCCCCAGCGACCGCCTATACAAGCGGGTAGTTCGAGAGGTGGCCGAGCTTGCTACTCAGGAAGTTCCGGACGAGCGCAACGCCCGTGGGGAGAGACTGAATTCCGTCTTCTTCTTGGCGACGGATCCCAATAACAGTGAAAGTCCGTTGTGGGTAGGGCCTAGTTCTAACGATGCTTTTGTCAGGGCGATTCAACGGGCGAAGCTCGTTCCGGGCACTCCTAGGTCTATAGCGGTGGAAGGATATCGACAAACGTTTCGAGTTGTTGTGAAAGCACAAAACGGAAAAACTGTTTATCTGGGACTCTCAGATCGTGGCGCGAAGCGTCTGCTGCACATATTGGCCCGTCGTTTTTTCATAGTCTGGGGCGGCATGTTTCTGCTTGGCTTCGTAATCTCCTACTGGAGCGCCCGTCGTACTCTGCTCCGTGTCGAACGCATTACGGAAACCGTTGCGCGAATTGGCACCGAAGACTTAGGGGAACGCTTGCCTGAACCTCAGAATTCGGATGAGATCTCGCGACTGGCCAAGACTTTTAATCGCATGTTGGACCGGCTTCAATCCTCGGTAAATCAGCTTCGTACCGTTACCGGCGGCATCGCTCATGACCTCAAAAGCCCGGTAACGTTGATTCGCGGAACGCTCGAATCCGCACTATGTCATGAGGGAAATGAGAAGTGGCGTGACTCCGTTGGGGAAGCGGTTGAAGAACTGGATAGGCTCTTGCAATTGCTGAACACCACGCTCGATCTTGCCGAAGCGGAAGCCGGTGCGCTCCACATGGATCGCGGGCCAGTCGACTTCTCCGATGTCGTAAGTCAGCTAGTTGATATTTATCATCCGGCTATGGCTGAGCGCCATCACGAGGTGACAAGTGATCTCGAACCGCGTGTGGTCGTAGATGCTGACTTGCCTCTTCTGAATCGTGTTGTTAGCAATTTGCTTGAAAACGAATTGACTCACTTGCCATTGGGATGCCGAGTGAGCATCCGCCTATACTCGCATGAAGGGTCGGCAGAATTGGTTATCGAAGACGATGGTCCCGGATTTCCGCCTGATATCGGGAGCCGTGCTTTTGAGCGTTTCGTGAAGGGAAAACATTCTCCTGGGCACGGACTCGGCCTTGCCTTTGTGGATGCTGTCGTCCAGGCTCACGGAGGAGTGGCTAGGATCTCAGATCGAGTGGGAGGCGGCGCAGTCATAGCTTTGTCACTACCTGTCAGCGTGCTCCAAACGGCATAACGCGACATTTCTGCCCGTGCCCAGAATCTCAAAGCCACGAGTTCATTGGCGATGAGTTGGTCAGCTCGATCCCCGGTTGAGTTGCAGTTTATCGGTAGTGCTCAAGGTAATATAACGCTCCAAACGCGAGAATCAAAACAGCGGCTGGAAATGCTAATGGTCGCATGCTTCGCGAAGGCTGCCTCCAATCTGCTGTGGCGAGGAAAAACAAGATCGTCAGCACCAGCGCAGCGATCGATAACTGGAAGATATGTGCGGCCGTGCCTTCGTCCGGTTGGGGCGGTTGAGCGTACCCAGTGAGCACAGCAAGCAACGCTGTAAGAGACAGGACGATTAAAACTTTGCCGCTGGCGCGGTTCATTCGCTGGCCACGCATGGCGTCACTTCCTCTCCGGCTTGTTGTTACTTAGTCTTCGCGATCTTGTTGTATGGCGCATTCCGGGGACGCGGACGTTTCCTTACCTGTCCGCCGCCACAGCCCCTCGCTAGGAAATTTTAGCAGGATCAGCAATCAACCACGTCCTCCGCATTCTCTTAAGGACGCCTCAAGAATGCATGCAGGCAGCAAGGAACGACATCATGGCAAGTTGACTGAAGCCAGTACACGGCACACCATGGGAACAAACGAATATGCTGGCATCCTGCTCATCCTACTAAGGTTGAGGCACGTTGGTGCGCGTCGCGGTGGAATATGAACAACTTGTCATTTGCTCGCTACGATGAATTCATTTTGTAGCTGATAATCTTCCTCATGGGATATTGTGACCGCGATCGGACGATGCGTTACCGACAACTTACGATCGTATTTCTAATCCTCATCTTTGCTGTACCTCTCAGCCGTGCCCAGGACAACTATGAGATCCAGGTGTACGGATCCGACCTAGTCGATCCTGGGCACACCATGTTTGAACTCCATAGCAACTTCACCATCGACGGCTCGAAGACAATCTTGGATGGTGTTTATCCCACCAATCACGCCGAACACGAGACCGTCGAGATCACCCACGGCTTCAATGACTGGTTCGAGTGCGGTTTTTACATCTTCACTTCCATAACCGAGGGCCAGAGCTGGCAGTGGGTGGGTGATCACATCCGCCCGCGCGTTGCCGTCCCTAAGAAATGGCACTGGCCCGTAGGTGTGAGCATCTCAAACGAAATTGGCTACCAGAGGCGCCAATATTCCGTGGACACCTGGACGTGGGAGATCCGCCCCATCGTGGACCAAAAAGTTGGCCGATGGTATTGGTCCTTGAACCCTACGCTGGATCGGTCCTTTCACGGCGAGAGCGTGAACCAGGGCGTTGTCTTTTCACCAAACTTCAAGTTCAGCTACGATTTCACTCCGAAAGTGTCGGGAGGTCTGGAATATTACGGTTCAGTGGGCCCGGTGACGGGATTCGATGCGGTCGCGCAGCAACAGCACCAAATTTTCCCTGCGATTGATTTGAATATTGCGCCGCAGTGGGAGATCAATTTTGGCCTCGGCGTGGGCCTCACGGGCGCGACCGACCACCTAATTGCGAAGATGATTCTGGGATATCGCTTTAATTTCTGATCGATGACAGGAGCGCGCAAGTGATAAAGGGTATCGTGATCGGTTTCATTCTGGCCATTGCGATTTCAGTGGGTTGTGTTTTCTATTACTTTTCTGCGGGCATGGCGCCAGTCGCAACGGCCGATCCACCAATGCCGTTTGAGAAGAAGCTGGCGAATATGGCCCTGGACGCGCATATCGAGAAGCAACAAATTTCCCCGTCTCCTGTGTCCGCGGACGAACCTAATTTTCTTGCCGGTGCGGGTGTGTACAAACAGCACTGTGCCTCTTGTCACGGACTCCCAGCGCAGCAACCCGTTGACTATGCAACAACGATGTTTCCGAAACCGCCGCAATTGTTCCGTGGCAACGGTGTAACCGATGACCCGGCATCGGAGACTTACTGGAAGGCAGCTAACGGAATCCATCTTTCGGGGATGCCCTCCTTCAAGACCAAGCTAACCGATACCCAGTTATCGCAGGTTAGCGAATTACTAGCGCACGCCAATGAAATTTCCGAGTCCGTGAAGAAAGCGCTTGTCCCAGATGTGCCAACGTCAGCTTCGGCACCTGCGCCGACTGCCCAACCTTAGTTGTCACGTCCACAGTGAGACAGGACACTCCCTGCCTAATGCTGTCCGGCTGTCCCATTTTGAGTCACTCCGGATCTACTCAGGCAAGTGATAGTCGTAAGTTATTTCAGACTCTCCACGTAGGCGATCAACGCCTTCAAATCGTCCGGCGGAAGATCGATGGGCGGCATGCCGCCAGCCTTCATTTTCGGCGTGAAATGTTTGAAAAGCGCCGCTAGCTGGTCAGGCGAGAATTTTGCGTTTATGCCAACAAGCGCCGGCGCTGCGGCAGTGCCGACTCCGCCATCCCCATGGCAGGCGTTGCACGAACGCCCTTCGAAGATGATTTTCCCTTTCGCAGCTAGAGGGTCGGCGAGGGTCACATTTGCTGCGGCGAGCGACGCGGAAGAAAGCTCCGGCTCGAAGGGCTTGCGCATGTATGCCTCTTCGTCGGCTCTCTGCTTTTCCAGTTGCTGGGTGACTCCGGGGTCGTGCCGGTCCAGGTACTGGCTGCGCAGACCGAAGCCCACCAGCGAAAAAACCACAATTGAGTATGCTGCCATCGCGATGGGGCGCTTCCATGGACGGCGTTCGACACTGCGATCCAGAAAAGGAAGCGCCAGGACGGCGAGGACGAGCAGCGTCGGAATTACCAGCACGCCGACGATCGCGATCGAGCCGTGCCAGTATTTCAGCCACTGAAATATGGGCAAGTAATACCACTCTGGCCGCGGCACGTACTGCGCGTCCGCCGGGTTGGCAGGGGGCCCCAGTTGCATTGGCGCGAAGAAGGAAAGCAGGCCGAGTCCCACGATCAGTAGCGCTGTCAGGGACAGGTCCATCAGCACCTGGCGAGGGTAGAAAAGTTCCGATTTCTCCTTTGGATGGTACGGATCTTCTTCGACCGGTCCGGCCGCGCCTGCTTTGCGGAAAAGGAAAATGTGCGAGGCCACGAGGGCGAAGATGCACGCTGGAATAAAGAAAACATGGGCGACGAAAAACCGGGAGATCGTAAGCGTTCCCATCTCCGTGCCGCCCCGCATGAGACGCTTCATGGACTCACCAATTACGGGAACTTCGCTGATCGCGTTGGTTCCTACGGCGGTGGCAAAATAGGCCCTCTGATCCCAGGGGAGCAGATAACCAGTGAATGCCATTGCCAGGACCAGACTGAGGAGGACGCATCCCGAGAGCCAGAGAATCTCGCGCCGTCCTTTATACGATCCGTAAATGTAGGTTTGCGACAGGTGCAGAAATAAAACGACGACCATCGCGCTCGCGCCGTAAGCGTGGAGGCTGCGGAGAAACGATCCGGCAGTGACAGCTTTCGTAATGTAGGCGACGGTTGTGTGGGCGTGGTCGGCGGATGGAACGTAGTACAGCGCAAGAAAGATTCCGGTGATCACTTGCGAAAGGAAAATGAATAAAAGTCCCGAGCCGAATATGTAAGCGAAGCGAGCGCCGCCGGGAATGGGTTCATCAAGAGCGCTGCGCAGCAAGTCATCCAGGCCGGTGCGGCGGTTCAGCCATCCCCATAGCCCTGACTCGGGTTGCGGAGACGTATAACCCTCGCCTTGGTTGTCGAATGCGTTCCCTCTCAACCTATGACTTCCTTGTCGGAGACGAGTTGCCGAAAATACTGGAATCGTACGAGCAGTCGGCCGTCTTCGACCGAGGTTTCCAGGGTATCCATTCCGCGCAGCGAGGGCCCGCTAATGCGAGCTCCATCTGCCGCAAAAACGGAATCATGGCACGGGCAGACGAACTCCTTCTTATCCGCGTCCCAGGGTATGGTGCAGCCAAGGTGCGGACAGATGGCGCTTAGAACGCAAAGTTGGCCCTGGCTATCTTTGGTCAAGTAGACCACCTTTTCGGATACCGCTTTGCGCCAGCCATCCACCTGTTCCATCTGAATCGTGTGCATCACGGGCGTAGTCAGGGACGAGAACTCGTTGAGTTCTCCCAGCGGCGAATTCTTCGTTTCCGTGGTCCGGCGCAACAGGGGGAATAGAGCAAAGCGAATGAGCGGCACAGAAAGTAGTCCACCTATAACGAATGAGCCGAGTCCCAGCAGCACTCCGAGAAACGAGCGTCGGCTTTCAACCGGTGGACCGGATGGAGTCGTCTGAGTATCGTCGGTTCTGAATCCACCTCTGAACATGCAGTGCCTCAATCGCTTCGAGTCGGGCCTTCAGCCCGTTCAAAGCCATTTGTCCCGCAAGGGTTCATTTCTTGACAGGCAGGCTTCGGATGTAAGCTACCAGCTTCTGTATATCGGCGGGTTTGATCTTGGTGGCAAAGGCCGGCATTTTCCCTCTGCCCTTGGTGATTACATCAGTGAGTGCGGCGTCGCTCTGGTTTCGAACTTCGTCGGATCGCAGATCCTTCGCATGGAACGCCTTGCCGGGGCCGGTGTCGCCACTGCCATCGGCTCCGTGGCACAGGTCGCAGTTCGCTTTGTAAATCTTGGCGGGATCCATCTCGGCCTGCGTTATACCCGGCATAGCCAGGCAACACAGGGTGCTTGCCGCAAGGAAGCGCAGAATAAGCTGTCGCATGCATTCTCCAATCATTTGACCGGGCGTATCGTACAGGATCTCTTCAGATCAGACTCCCCGCCTGGTCAATGTTGCACCTCTTCCAGGCTAGAAGTCTACAGCATTGCCAAGTGATCGCGGATGCGACGGGGCCGGAGCCTGGTCTTCTGCGTGACAGCCCGCAGTTCTCCCGATGAACTAGGTCACGGATCGCCACAAAATAATGCAGAGGCAGAATCAACCCGCGTATTGAATCATCGATAGGGATTCGAACTCTCGATGCCATTTCCTGAAACCCTAAAAGCGCCGCTCGTGCGTCGGTTATAAGGTTTTCTGCAACAACCAATCACACCCGGAGAATTGAATGAACGGCGCGGCCGGGAGGACCTACTCGGCTTCACGATTTGAACAAAGGCGAATGCAGAAACTGCGACACGAACTGATCGGTTGAGCAGCGCCACCTATTACGCCCGCTTCTCTCACGATGGGAAGTGGATTGTCTATGTAACCGCTGAGACTAGCCGGAACGAGTTGTACACGACCTCGCTATTGCAAGGCAGCAAGCAGCAGCTCACGAGCGCAGGCGGGTTTTGGAACCGTTGGACAGCGGACGGGAAAACCATCTTCTTCGCCACCGGCGCCGGCGGAGTGTTCGCACTCCCCGTAAAAGTTACAAACGACGCTATCGAACCGGGCAAACCGGTGCCACTGTTCACGGTTGCGGGATTGCCGACAATGGGCTTCTATGATGAACCGTTCGATGCAACGCCCGATGGTCGCCGCTTCCTGCTCAAGGTTATTGGTGAACGAACCGGGCCGTCGCGGGCGGTACTGGTAACGAACTGGCCGACGAGGCTCAAAAGTAAGAAGTGAGACCGATTTCTCTGTCGCGACGTGTCAGTAACGACGAGTGCCAGCGCAACTCGGCATCCTTGGCGTCTAGAAAGCGATGCTTAGAAATACGACACCCTTTCAATAACTCCCGCATGACGGGCGACGCGAAAGTTATCCCGCCCCAGAAGTCGCTAGCCTTGATCGGAAACGCCTCGGGGGCAGACTGCGGGGGCGGAGCGGGATCTCGGTCCGAGGCGTTTTCGATCAAGGCTAGCGACAACACACCGAGAATCTTGATAGTCGAAATCACTCGGCGGGACAGAGAATCTGGGCGTCCCCTAAACCTGACCAAAAGGTGGCAACTCTCAGAGTACCGTTCTGCGGAATACCCGCTGCGCCGGGTTGCTTCAGTCGCCTTTGTTCGTGACCACCTGCTCCGCCGGTTTGACGTGCTTGCGCAGGATTTCGTCCAGCAGAAACAAGTCGGTCAGCAGCGCGCGGATATGAATGGAAGCATTTAGATCATCAATCAACTGGGAACTGATTGCGGGTTGGGACAGAACCAGTTCGATGGCCGCAAGAGAGTCGCGGGAGTCGCGATCGAGAACGGCAAAGAACGCCACGTATTTTTCGGCAGGCTCAAGACCTTCCTCTCTGACTGCTGCTGCACACGCTTCGGTCAGACCGGTCAATGCCTGGATTGCGCGCCGCAGGAACTCACGCACTTGTGCACCCGATTTGCTGCCTTCGTCGCTGGCGAGCCCCTGGGCTGCAAAGGCCAACATAAACTCATAGCACTCTTCCACGGCCTCGCAACGACTCCCAATTTCAGTCAGCATCGGCTAGACCTCGGGCTGGCAATCCCCTGGATGTTGATGGTGAAGAAGATGAGGACGAAGGTGTCTCGACCACCCATCGCTTGGGTCGTGTTCTTCCAAATAAAAGTCGCGGCTCATCCAACCGAAGATCATCGATTTCGTGATCGCGCGTTTCTCCGGCCGGAGTCCGAAGTAGACATGCACCATGATCAACGCGATCAGTCCGACGCCGGCCAGTCCGTGCAGCACGTACATCATGCCCCAGGTCATGTCGCTGAACAGATACGGATTGCGGGGAAAGAAGACGGTGCGCACGCGAGACATCATGAACACACCGGTTATGATCGCGGACAGACCGGCAGCAATGATGGCGCCGTGGTAGAGCTTGTTCTCCAAAGGATATTTGGCGAATCTGTCCGGTGGGGGCTCAGGCTTTCCGGCAGCCCGCAATGTTCTTCGCCATGCATCCCGCAGGTCAATCCGGTCCGGCCAGATCGCCCAGAAGTCCATAAAGAAGGAGGCGTGGATGATGTGAAAAATGATCGAAGCCGTCAACACCGTGCCCGCGATCCAGTGGTAGGTCACCCAATTGAACTGCACGCCGACCTTCGGCAGGAAAGCCGTGAACAGCAGTACGAACATGGAAGCCGCCATGATCCAGTGAAACAGCCGCGCGGTTAGCGAGTGTCGGGGGACATGCTCAGGGATGCGCGCCGCTACTGCCGGCGAAATACTGCCCGCAAACTCTCTTCGTTTTGCAAAATATCGCAGGTAGGTGGCATGCACTATGAAAAAGAGGAATCCCGCGATCACCGCCACCCAGATCAAGAACCAGGCAATATGAATCGGGACAAGTTGACCCCACGGACTCGTCGCCCACTCTAAGAGGCCCATGTTGTTTCCTCCGCTGACGCTGCCTGTCCCACGATGGCGCGCTTCACCAGATTCCGCATCAGAGGGATCTTGTAGGCGTTGAATTGTAATGGGACTGCTCCCTGCACAGCCAGTTTCCCCGCCATCTCCCCAGTCGCGGCGTTGCGTGGCTTGCCTCGAACTGCATCTTCGACTGCCTTTAGCCTCAACGGACGTGCGGCCGCGCCGTTCACGGCAATTCGGATGCGGTCAATCCTGTCTCCCGACGTCACCAAGGCTGAGGCAACGTTCATGAGCGGAAAGTCCCAAACGTTGCGGTCTCGAATTTTCTCAAAATAAAATTGCGCACCGGCCCATGTGGAGGGAATACGAATCGCGGTAAGCAAGTCCCCGGGCTGCAAGATGTGCAGCCGGGTAATGTCGATGTCGGGACCGATGAAGTAATCTTCCGCATCCACCACGCGCTCACCTTTTCTCGTGCGGATGACAAACTTGGCGTCAAGGGCAATCAGGGCCGGGGCTGAATCGGAGGGATTCACCGCCACGCAGCGGTCGGCGTGCAAAATCGCATGCTCGCGGTTGCGGCCCTCCGGAGTATCGGCATAGCAAATGTTGCCGCCGGCGCGATAACACGGCCAACCACTGCGGTAGTACCAGCAGCGCGTATCCTGCGAAACGTTCCCGCCGATGGTTCCCTGGTTGCGGATCTGCGGCGATGCCACTACTTCCGCAGCCTGCACCAGCAGATCATACTTGTCCTTAATGATGGGATGATTCACGATTTCGGTGAGCGTGGTCATGGCGCCGATTTCAATACCATCGCTGCCATCGTTTCCAGAAGGGCGAACTCCGCGCAGTTCGCCGATTCCACTCAGGTCGACCACAGCCTTCGGTTTTTTGATTCGATCCTTCAGCCAGTCGAAGCTGTCGAGTCCTCCGGCCAGCACCCAGGCATCGGATCCGTGCTGTTCGAGAAGTTTCTGCGCGTCGGCGACGGAAGTCGGCTGAAACAGTTCGAAAGCGGCCATTACGTCTCGAATGACAGCCATAACTCTCCTTCAAATCCGCATGAAATATCGGCCATCAAATATGCGCCATCAGCGGATGCTGCATCGGCCGGCCCGCTTCAAGCGACGTCAGAATCGTGTCGGCATTCACCGGAGCACGCTGAAAAATCTCGTCTCCTAATGCATCCGACAGTGCGTTCAAGATAGCGGCACATCCGCCTCCAACCGGAGGCTCGCCAACACCGCGAGCCCCGACCGGCGTCTCGGGGTCCGGAATATCCAACGCTGTCCACTGCATGTCGACCGGGACATCGAGAATGGTCGGCGGTTTGCTCTGGTAGAAGCGCTTGGAGAGCATCTCGCCGTAGTGCGGATCGAAAACCCATTTCTGGCCGAGCGCATGGCCCATGCCAAGAATCGAACGGCCGAGCATCTGACCGCCAAGCGCTCGGGGATGGATTACGGTTCCGACATCACCGGAGGCGAGGAAGTCGACGATGTAGTACTTACCGGTTTCGACATCGACTTCAACCTCGGCGAAACTGGCGACGTAAGAATATGTCGTACCATCGCGTGGGTAATTATCCTTGGCGGCCACCACCAGGCCTTGTCCCGCCAACGCCGCGACCGACGCCTTGGTCAACTTGTGGACGTCGGCTGGCGCCTCATGGCCATCGTAGATGCCACCGAGTTCAATCGCGTGTTTCGCAGCTTGCGCGAAAGTCATGCCGGCGCCACCACCCTTGCGGAAAACACGTTCGTTCGCTACCACGTACTGTTCTGGCTTGCCGCCGAGTTTCTTTGACGCGATCTCCTGAAGCTTCTGCTTAGCGGCCACTGCCGTGGCGTATGCTGCCCGCGTCATTGCGTGCGTCGTCTGGCTTCCACCGGACACACAGGTGAACGGAAGATCCCTTGTAGTGTTGCCCCAGACTACGTTACATTTTTCCCACGCCACTCCGAGGACTTCCGCACCCGCGCGATGTACATCTATCACCGACTCGGTTCCCAGGTTACCGATTCCAGATTGAAAGGTGACTCCGCCGTCGGGTTTGATGACCAGAAGCCCGTCGAACCCTATGGTGCCCCCAACGTAGCAGCTCAGCGAAACGCCAACGCCGCGAACTTTCGTGCCAATCCTCTTCGGTGTTGGTGCAACCCGCTCGTTCCATTTGAACTGCTCGGCGCCACGGTCGAGTGCTTCCTTCAGGAATGCGCTCGTCGCATACTGGCGTTTCCCCTGCACTGCCGGTCCCAACAGCGCCTTGCCCTCGGGGCAGTTGATGCGGCGGATCGCCACCTGGTCAACTCCGAGCTTGCGCGCGGCTTTCGCGATGATCGGTTCTATGATGACAATCCCTTGCAGGCCGCCCGGTGAGCTCTGCGCACTGCGCGGAGGAGTGTTTGTCAGCACCGTCAACCCGCGCCAGCGCATGGCTTGCGGCTGGTATAACAGCGAAACGATACGTCCCGACGAAGGAGCATCGCCCACCGCGTCGTAGGGACCGTTGTCGCAGATGACAAACATGTCGAGGGCCGTGATCTGTCCCTCTTTCGAGAAGCCGACTTTCATCCGCCCTTGAAAGCTGGGACGCGCGCGTCCGATGAAAGTCTCCTCCTCGCGGCTGATGCGCATCATCACCGGGGCATTCGTCTTTTTCGCCAGCAGCGCCGGGATGATCATCGTCACCCCGCCGGTGATCTTGCTGCCGAACCCGCCTCCGGTGTATTCGCTGATAAAAACAACTTTGTCTGCATCGATGTTCAGCCATCGTGCAATCGCCGGCAGTGTTTGCGCGGTGCTTTGCGTGCCCGTGTAAATGTAGACTTTGCCGTTTTGCCAGTAGGACATGGCGCTGCGGGTCTCAAGCGTCTGATGGCTGGTATCCGGAGTGACGAACGTCTCGTCAAGAACAAGAGCCGCGTTCTTGAAGCCTGAATCGAGGTCGCCATAGGTCCATTCGTCGGGACTCTTGCCCATGGGGAGGCGGCCGTGCTTTTCCTCCTCGAAATCAGCCTTGGTCCATTTGAGTTCTGTGACGGCAGGTGTGCCCGGGCCTTGTGGCGATGCCGGCCGGGTCCAGATGTTGCCATCGGTTCGCGGGTTGGGACCACCCGGCCGCAAAGTTTCTAGAGGATCGGTCACGAAAGGAAGCGGTTCAAAATCGATTTGGATTTTCTCGATGGCTTCCGCGGCGGTGAGTTCGTCGACTGCAGCCACTGCAAGAATCGGTTCGCCCTGATAAACCGGCTCCATGGTGAGACCGCGCTCGCCCCACTTGCTGGCCTTGATCACCGTGCCATTGTCGGTAAGCGTGTCGGCTGGGGCGGGAAGATCATCGGCGGTGAGAATGCCTTTGACACCGGGCATCGCAAGCGCTGCTTTCGCATCGATGCGCTTTATCCGGGCATGCGGCATTGGACTGAGCAGCAGTTTGCAGAACAGCATCCCTTCCGCGCGGAAATCTTCCGCGTACTTCGCATTGCCGGTGACTTTGGCATGGAGGTCAGGGGTCTCGTAGTTCTTGCCAATCAGCTTGTACCCGGCGCCGTAGGTGCGCTCAGCAGTCTTAACGGGGTCAGCAGTTTTCTTGTTATCGACGAGTTTATTGTCGTTAGCCAAGCGACGACCTCCGCATATTCTCGGCTCCGCGCATCAACGCCGTAAGAATCTTGTCGTAATCCTGGCAGCGACAGAGATTTCCCGAGATACCCTGTGCCAGTTCCAGACGGGTGGGATTGGGATTTGTTTTTAGAAATCCGACCGCGGTCATTATGAAGCCGGGCATACAGAACGCGCATTGAAATCCCTGCTCGTCGATAACACCCTGCTGCACCGGATGCAAGGTTCCGTCGTCACTCGCCAGACCTTCGATCGTCAAAACCTTCCGGCCACGCACCGTGTGCGTGAGCACCGAACACGAATAGTGTGGAATGTCGTCGATAAGAACACTGCAGGATCCGCATTCAGCACGGTCACAGCCGAGCTTCGTGCCGGTCAGTCCCAGCTTGTAACGCAGCGTCCATGCCAGCGTCTCCTGCTTCATCACGTCGACGCGCCGTTGCTGACCGTTAACGTTGAGAGTGATAAGGCGCTCGCCCACGCCGGCAGCCAATTGCTGGCCATGCAGAATAGACGAAGCACGAAAAAGATAGCTCGCGGAGGAGACGGCCACACCGCTGCTGATCACACCTTTGATGAAGTTGCGCCTGGAAACAGACTTCGGAACGCATTCTTGCGGTACGTCTTGCATTGCCTTGGAACTCGCTTGCTCTGTCATACTCGGTCACCTTTTATTGGTAGCCGCGGTTCAAGTGTTGCGCCTAAACAGAAACATATGGTCACAGTTAAGAAGTTCGATTGTCAAAAAGAATACTCCGATTCTGAAATTTTCGCGTAGAGAGTAAGCGCGCCACCCTTCGGCGAGGAATTCGCAGAAGTCGATATTCATCCGAGTGACGCTAGTGCTTTTTCGGACGCGACGCCGGGATGAGTGCTCAAGGCTGAAAGAAGGTGAGAGGCGTCGTGTTCGAAAAAGCCGTCAGAAGGAAGCCGCTGGCGCGGCGGACGCGGGACTTATGCAAATTGAATGGAGCGAGCGAGGGGTGTAGAAGTTGGCGGGAGTGGTCAAGGCCAGTAGCGAGGAGCCGGCGCACCTGAGCAAAGACGAGTTGATGGCGGAAGTGAGCCTAGCCGGGGACAGGAAGAAGATGTCTGGGCGTAGCGGAGACACACTTCGGCAAGACGCTCTGAAGCGCGCCGACAGTGCGGTGTGGGCGAGTGATTTCATGCAGCCGTGGCCAGGAGTGGTGGAGAACGGAGTTGGAGTCGTGCCGCGGTGAATCGTTCGACGACGGCCATCGGTCCACGGCGGCAAGCATGGCAAGATGACCCTTGCGGCCACCGAGTTCTTACGGCGTTTCTTTCTGCACGTGCTCCCCAGAGGATTCGTGCGCATCCGTCACTTTGGTTTCCTCGCCAATCGCTTTCGCTCTTCCCGCTTGGCACTATCCCGACAACTGCTGTCCAGTAGCTCCTCCACGCTGGTCGAGGCTGGAACCTCCCAAGCTTCGGCGGAGAGTTCTTCTGTCTGGCATTGCCCACGTTGCGGCGCGGCGATGATCGTGATGCAGAGATTTACGGCTGCGGAATTGTCAACATGCTCTTACTTCGATTCTTCATAGCTCGTCCATCGCTATCGACCCGAGGATGTGCTCCGGCACGCGGACGCACGCGTGTGTCCGATACTTCTCCACTGCCTCGCAAGCAACTTTCCGCGTGCGCTTTTGCTCATCTCAGTCGCCACTCCGACCATCCCGATGGCATTCCCACCAGGCCTCATCGCTCTCCCCAAGCTCTGTTCAGATCCAGGCTGCCGTTGAAATCCCATAGCGCACCGCGTCCGCCGCAAACGCCAGCGGCTTCCTCCTAGTCTCCTTATCGAAAACGCTTCGGACCGAGATCCCGCTCCGCCCCCGCAGTCTGCCCCCGAGGCGTTTCCGATCAAGGCTAGCGACAAACGGGAGTTAGGCTCGAGTCCCGCGCCACGTTCGGCGTTCCCTAGAAGCGTTTCTGGACAGTTTCCGGTTTGCCGACAAGGACTAAGCCGCTGGCGCGGCGGACGCTACCGCGTGGATCGACCGAGAGAGCTCAGGAACTGCTGACGTAGTGTGGGTCATAGGGAAAGGAGATTCCTGTGACCCGTTTACGCAAGATGATGCTGGAGGAACTCCAGCGTCGCAACTACTCTGTCATCACCACGCGCAATTACCTGCGGGTGGTCAGCGATTTTGCCAAGCATTTTGGCAAGTCTCCCGACAAGCTCGGCCCCAACGAACTGCGCACCTATCAAGCCTATCTACTGACGGAGTGCAAGCTGACGCCCGGCACGGTGGTCAACCGGGTCGCTGCGCTGCGCTTCTTTTTCGTCAAGACGCTCAAGCGCCATCAGTTTCGCGAGTTCTTGCCCTACCCGCGGGACCGGCGCCGGCTGCCGACGGTGCTCAGCCGGGAGGAAGTTGCGCGATTGATCGATGCCGCCGGAACCCTGTTTCGACGGACGCTGCTGATGACGCTCTACGCCACCGGCATGCGACGCAGCGAACTGGCCCGTCTCAAAGTCAGCGACATCGATAGCCAGCGCATGATCATCCGCGTGGTGGAAGGCAAGGGCGGCAAGGATCGTGACTTGCCTCTGAGCCCAACCCTGTTGGAAACCCTGCGCGAGTACTGGCGCTGGCGGAAGCCCCGACTCTATCTGTTCCCCACGCGCACCCGTCAGCACAGACTCGATCAGCCCATTTCAGACAAAACCGTCTGGATTGCGTGTAGCGATGCCGCGCGGCGAGCCGGCATCCGCAAACGCGTTACCCCGCACACGCTGCGCCACAGTTGGGCGACTCACTTGTTGGAGGCGGGCACCGACCTGCGCACCATCCAGGTCTTGCTCGGGCACGGCGACCTGGAAACCACCGCTCAGTATCTACATCTGTCGCAGCGGCACTTGCAGGCAGTTACCAATCCGCTGGATGGCCTCACTCTATCCAGCACCGAGAACATCAGCCGCAGCGTTAAACGGAAAAACGAAAAATGACTCGGCCCACCTTCGAGGTGGCCGACATCCTTCGCGCGCAGGGCGATCGCTTCCTGGATCGCTATCGATCCAGCTTTGACTTTCAGCAACTCAAAGCGTTTCGTGCCATTCTGCGCTGTCGCACCGCTGCTCTGGGCGGTCATCGCGATGCCTGCCCGAACTGCGGTCATCAGGCCATCTCATACAACTCGTGCAGAAACCGGCACTGCCCCAAGTGTCAGACGCAAGCGCGCCAGCGCTGGCTGGCGGCCCGCGAACGCGAACTCCTGACCACCAGTTACTTCCATGTCGTGTTCACTGTGCCCCACGAACTCAATGTGCTGGCGTTGGAGAACCCGCGTCTGTTCTACGACTTGTTGTTCGCCGCCAGCGCGCAAACCTTGCTGGAGATCGCCATCGAGCGCAAACACCTGGGCGCAGAGATCGGCGTGATCAGCATCCTGCACACCTGGGGACAGAACCTGCTTCTGCACCCCCACATCCACTGCGCTATTCCTGCGGGCGGACTCTCCCCTGATCACCGTCAATGGATCCACCCACGCTATCCTTTCTTCTTACCCGTAAAGGTCCTCAGCCGCGTCTTTCGCGGCAAGTTCCTCTCCGGTCTGAAACGGCTGCACCGTCGCAACCAACTTTGCTGCGCCGGTCCGGCATCCGCTCTCGCTGATCCCCAGCAGTTCGCCAAACTCATCCGCCGCCTGCACCGCCACGACTGGGTCGTCTATGCCAAGCAAGCCTTCGGTGGTCCCCTGCAGGTGTTGCGCTATCTCGGCCGTTACACCCATCGCGTGGCGATTTCCAATCATCGCTTGTTGGCCTTCGACCAAGAGCGCGTCACCTTTCGCTGGAAGGACTATGCCCACGGTGGCAAGCAAGGCAAGATGACGCTGGGCGCCAACGAGTTCTTACGGCGCTTCTTTCTGCACGTGCTCCCCAGAGGCTTCGTGCGCATCCGTCACTTCGGGTTCCTCGCCAATCGCTGGCGCGCTTCTCGCCTGGCACTATCGCGACAGCTGCTGTCGAGTACCTCCTCCACGCTGGTCGAGGCTGGAACCCGCAAACCTCCGGCGGAGAGTTCTTCTGTCTGGCATTGCCCACGCTGTGGCGCGGCCATGATCGTGGTTCAGAGATTTACCGCTGCGGAACTATCCTCATGCGCTTACTTCGATTCTTCGTAGCGTGTCCACCACCGGCGGCCCTGGGATGTGCTCCCGCACCCCAGCGCACTCGTGTGCCCGCCGCATCGCCACCGTCTCTCCGGCCACTCTCCGCGTGCGCTCTGGCTCATCTTCCACACCATTCCGACAATCCTGACGGCGTTCCCACCGCGCTGCGCTGCTCTCCCCAAGCTCCGTTCAGATCCATGCTGTCGTTCAAATCCCATAGCGCACCGCGTCCGCCGCAAACGCCAGCGGCTTCCTCCTAGTCTCCTTATCGAAAACGCCTCGGTTCGAGACCCTGCTCCACCCCAACTGTCTGCCCCGAGGCGTTTCCGATCAAGGCTAGCGACCACACCGCCTCGCGTGGGAAGCCAAGTAGAAGCAACTTAGCCGGGACTGTGCGGTCAGTCTAGTGGACGCGCCCGCGGGTTTCAGCAACGACCGTAAATTTCCCGACCTCCGAGATTCTGGCCGTTACGACGTGCTTGGACTCGTCGACTTTCTGGGGCCCTGGAACCGCAGCCCAGCGTCCGCGTGGGCTATCGAACTGGACGATCCGAACTTTGGCGTCGCGAGCAAGACCGCGCGGCTCATACGGAATGGAAAGCATGCCTGCAAGCATGGTGTCACGCACACGCCTTCCACCTTCCTTGCGGCTGCGTAACTCGACCGTTGGGCCGACAATCAGCGTGGAACCTGCTCCTGCCGCTGTGGCGTCGGCTACAATCTGCCGCAGAGTTTCTGATTTCAGGAGGGTCTGTGTGTCCACAGAGAGCTGTTCATCGCCGAATACTTCGGTGGCCTCCGGGTCTGAAGTCAACAAGGTCAGGGATATTCCATCCAGCCAAGGGTCGCCGAGCGGATAGGGCCGCCACCACCCGAAAGCTGAACCAAAAGCGCACCGCGGATTGCAAAGCGGAACTGGCGGGACAAAGCAACCGTGAGTGAAGGACACCACAGGCGAAGGATTTCCATTGCCGATTTCTTGCAGGTCACAGGGTCCGAATCCCGCAGGGATTTGGAAGTTTGTGTTGCCCAGAGCTCCGGGAGCAATGCTGGTGCTGCTCCAATTGTAGGTTCGCGCATAGGCAACGATTCCACTCCCGTCGGTCAGCTTCACGATCGGGAAATCCGTTGCCATTTGCGCATCGTCTCCGAAAGAAGCTCCTTCTGAGATGCCGTTCAAGCCCGTCCCTGTCAGCAGATAACAGGTGCTGCAACTGCTTCCAACCGCGGAAACGCTTTGAACCTGGGGTTGGCCCAGCTGCAGCGGGCTTCCCATCGGAGTG
Source organism: uncultured Acidobacteriaceae bacterium (assembly GCA_963755765.1). Lineage (GTDB taxonomy): Bacteria > Acidobacteriota > Terriglobia > Terriglobales > Acidobacteriaceae > Acidiflorens. The sequence continues at coordinate 305,445 of CAVWKZ010000009.1, read as the reverse complement.
TAGACAAAAAGTTGTGAACTGTTGCACCCACCGGCCATCAGCACTGTGCCGTCCGGCAGGTCGAGCATCGTGCTTGTGCCACAATCGGTCCAAATGCTCGGCGGGGCACCCGGGCTGCCGGGTACAAGACCAGGGTAGCTGGGTCCAAGAACCTCGGTGTAGGTAAATTGCGTCGGATCATATTCGTAAAAGAAAGTTGGCGAGGGCGTCCAATCATACGGCGTCGCAGCAAAACCGAGCGCGAGGAGTATCCTTCCGTTGACCGTTATCGCCCCTGGCGAGTCGAATCCCCCCAGTGGCGCTGCTCCGGTTGCCGGGCCGTTGGGTGCAATGGGGCGCTGACTCCACGCGTTAGCAACTGGGCCGTATATTCCCATGACGGGGCTGCCCCCGATGAAGACTGCGTTGCCGGTGGGTAGCAAAAAGGCTGGGCCTGTTTCCCCGCCCACGCTCCAACCAAATTCGGAGTTATACAGAGCGAACAATAACGGGGCTTGCGAGGTCCATTGGCCCGGGGGCTGAGTCTGCGATGGGAAGAAACGCTCGGATGTCTGGGGGGTTTGGGGATTTCCGGATTGTGCCGGCGGCGACGGTGGGTCAGCAGTGAGAATGCTGCCGTCCTGCAATTTGACCCAGGTGTCCTCCTGTTGGCTACAGCTCCAGCCGCTGGGGTTAGCGCCGCCAGTGTTCGCGAGCGGTATGGCATTGGGCCACCAACCCGTGGTAGGGCTGTAGACAAGAGTGTCGCCGCAATTCTTCGGGCAGACCGGGGCCATCAGAACGCCTCCATTCGGGAGTGTCTCGGAAATCATGTCGAGAAATCCCTGTTTTGTGCCGGACGGGCACCATTGCGCCTGGCCGCTCGGCATATTGTCTCCCGTAGCGTTTGGATTGATAAGGCTCGTCGGCGGGTTGGCTGCAGTCCACGAGCCTGCAGGAAGCACTGAAGGGTCGTATATTTCGGTATCTACCAGACCCGTGCATTCCTTCCCAGGGCCGGGGTATTCGCCTCCAGCGATAAACAGCTTTCCGTTCGACATCATCTGGGAAGCGTAGAAATAATGAGGGCAGATCGAGTTGGGGACAGAAGTCCAATAACCGTTGACATAGTGCCCCGTGTTATCTGGGATGAGGCGAAGCCATTCCTGGGGCTGATTGGCGTTGGCTGGGCCATTGACCAGCACACTGCCGTCTGGAAGCAGCAGCATGGTTCCTGCGGAGAACAAATTCCCGGCGCTGTCCTTGGGGAGATTCTTCAGCGCCGTCCAGTTGGACAGCGGGGGTGGCGCCGCGTTATTAGCCTGACATATCACGAAGACGTTTCTTATGAAGTTGCTCGGCCAAGCACCGGGGTAGGGCGGGCCCGCATTGTCGGCAGCGCCCATCCCGTTCACCACGGAACATATTCCCCAAGAGTACGGAAGTCCCGATAGGGTGACGCTGTAGTTTGCGCCATATAAGCCGCCTGCGAACGGACTTATTGCGCCAGAGACGACCGCTGGGGGAAAGGTGAAGACGCCGTCCGACGAAAGCTCGAGCGGTGTTCCGAGATTGTTCTGAAGGGTCACGCTTTGGCCCGATGGAAGGCCAGAAACCACACCGCTCACGTTATAACAGTAAACAATGACGCTGCTGTTTGCCGGAGTTCCGGTCCCAACGGTGCCGCTGGCACCAGCGATGGTGCACGTCTGTCCAAGGTTCGAGGGAAGGGAGGATATAGTTACATTGTAGTTCGTGCCGCTGGGAAGAACGCCGTCGAGAAAAGTAAAGTTCGCGAACCCAATCGTGTTCGGGCTGAAGGTCAGTGTATTGGTGCCAGGGATGCCATTCGCGATATAGCTTTCCGTCAAGACTAGGCCCGAACCGGCGAGACCAATCACAGCGCCGCCAACTGTTTGTGCAAACAAGCTGGCAGAGCAGATTGCACAAAGCAGCAGCGGCAGTGTTAGCGGCAGGACAAAGCGAGGAGTGCGCCGGGCCACTGGGGCGCAGAATTCAACAGAGGATTTCATCGAAGATCCCCTCCTAAGAAACTTTGGTATCTCCCGGGGGTGAGGCTAGTGGTCTTGGATATGACCACGAATAGTCCGCCAGCGTCAAGTTTCATCGTGGTTCTGATTTGGCGGTCCTAAGTAGGAGCGGACAACTCCGCCGCGCCGGACGGCTTTATGCACCCCCCAACATTGCCCCAGGTTATTCTTCTAGTTTTCTGCGATATCGCTAAGCTGTGCGCTGCAGCGTTTCAATTCAGCAATCTAGGTCGCTAAGATGAGTGTCGAACAGTGGCCTTATAAGCACGAATCGTAACCGCTTTCCGGATGACGGGCAACCCGGTATTATCCATCGTGAACGAAAACCATCAGATCAACTTAGAGCACTCCGGCTGCTGTCGTGCCAGATCGATTGGTTTCGATCATACTGTTCACATGTGCGGACGCTACCGATTGTCGCGGAGGAAGGAGATTCTGGAGGAGCAGTTCGCAGCCCTTTCGGACGATGCGGAATGGAGTCCCCGCTACAACATCGCTCCGACGCAGTTCGTACCCGTTGTCCGGCAAAATTCCAAGACGGCTAGTCGCGAATTAGCTCTGACCCGTTGGGGGCTCGTTCCTTCATGGGCGAAGGACTCGTCGAAGGCAGCAGCGATGATTAACGCGAGATCCGAAACGGCGGCCAGCAAGCCCGCGTTTTCCGATGCGCTGAAATTCCGCAGGTGTCTGATTCCGGCGGACGGCTTCTATGAGTGGTCGCGACACGAAGCTGCATGTGTGATTGTCCGGCGAGCACCACTCGACCGGACCTGCCATCCCATTGGCAGTACCCTACGAGGTATGGCGATTCGGTAACGACTCGTCTAGAAGCCCTCGGACAATGTATCCCACCGTCGCAAGACGGGTATCGAAACCGCGAGGGGACGATATTTCTGCCAGCATCGAGGCGGATCGGGGCTAGGGTGAGTGGTAGGGTCAGCAGATGCGAACCTCTTTAAGTATCGTCAAGAATGAAGGGGTCAAAGATGCTGTTAGTCTCCGAGGTTACGGCTGGAACGGGTGCTCCATTCTCACCCGTCGTGGGCAAAAAAGCCGCCGGTATAGCAGGAGGGACCTAACCCATTCTGTCACGCATGTGGAACATGGTAAGCCCGCATTGCTCCCTTCGGGGTAGCCAGGCCGCAAGGTCATGCAACGGTGATGCGGGTAGAGGATAGAGGAGAAAGCGAACGTCCGACTGTAATGGTCGGAATACGGATTGCGACATTATCCGACGCGAAAGCGGGCAGACTTCCTCTTGGTTTCCGATCACGAGAGAACTTGGCAAATCGGCCTAATAGGATCGGCAGATGACGGCGCAAGCTGGTGCAATCCTAAACACGAGTTCAGCATGGGACGCTGTTGATTGGCGAACCATCGAGGACAATGTTCGCCGACTCCAAGCGCGTATCGTGAAGGCGGTGCAGCAAAAGAAATGGAACAAGGTGAAAGCCTTGCAACATCTTCTTACGCACTCGGCCAGCGGCAAGTTACTTGCCGTGCGCCGGGTAACAGTGAACGACGGTAGAAAAACGCCTGGAGTGGATGGCGAACTCTGGGACACACCACACAAGAAGCTTCAAGGTGTGATCTCGCTGACGGCACGGGGTTACCGCCCCATGCCTCTGCGGCGGATTTACATCCCGAAGGCCAATGGGAAGCTCCGACCGTTAGGAATCCCAACGATGCGGGATCGAGCCATGCAAGCCTTGTATCTGCTGTCGCTCGATCCGGTCGCGGAAACCACTGCGGATCAGAATTCCTACGGCTTCCGGCAGGGGAGAAGTTGTGCGGACGCGATCGAACAATGTTTCACTTCGCTCTGCCACAAAAACCCTAGCTGGGTGCTCGAAGGCGACATCAAAGGCTGCTTCGACAACATCAGTCATCAGTGGCTGCTCGACAATGTTCCCCTGAACAAAGCGATCCTCCACAAGTGGCTAAAGTCGGGCTTCCTAGAAAAACAAGTATTCTACGATACGATCTCTGGCACACCGCAGGGCGGAATCATATCGCCTGCGCTGTCAAACATCACTCTCGACGGCCTCGAACGCCGGCTCAGGGAAGTTTTCCCGGTACGCGGAAAAGGCTCCGAGCGTGGTCGCGCAGCGCAAGTACATTTGATCCGTTATGCGGACGACTTCATCATCACCGGCCACTCCGAGGAGTTGCTGAGAATGACGGTGAAGCCGCTGGTCGAATCCTTCCTGGCTGACGGGGTTTGGTCCTTTCTTCCGAAAAGACCTTGATCACGCACGTAGAAAAAGGTTTCGACTTCCTTGGGCAGAACATTCGGCGCTATCCGCACGGCAAGTTGTTTCATCAAGCCCGCTCGGAAGAGTGTCGTGTCTGTTCTCGCCAAAGTGAAGCAGATCGTCCGAGAGTACTTGGGTAGTACCGCTCATCTTCTTATTAACCGATTAAATCCGATTGTAAGGGGATGGGCCAACTACCACCGCCATGTCGTCTCCAAACGCGTTTTCGCACGACTCGATGCTGCGATATTCAGGATGCTCTGGGGATGGGCGCACGCCCGTCATCCGCCGAAAAGGAGCTGGTTGGATTAAGCAGAAGTATTTCGACCGTGTGGGAACACGTGATTGGTGGTTCTTCGGTGACACTGTGGACGCGCAGGGCTCGCCTCTTCGTGTTCGCTTGTTTCATGCAGCTTCTGTGCGAATCGTAAGGCATGTTAAGGTTCGGTCCGGCCTGAATCCTTACGACCCCAGTTGGACTCTGTACCTGTCCAGACGCTACGCCGTCGCTCCGCATCGTGCGCGTTCATGATCTGAGCGTTCCCGGAAACTTGAGCCGTGTGAGCTGGAAACTCTCACGCACGGTTCTTAGAGGGGGGACCAACAGTAACGTTGGCCCCCTACTCGGCCAGAAGGTCGGCAAGGCGAAGCAGCCTTATTGTTTTGAAGTCAATCGAGGTGAGCTTTTCGCGTTTGGCGGACTATGGGAGACCTGGAACGATCCGACAGGGAAGCCTCTCGAAACGTGCTCGATTTTGACCACGACTCCTAACGCAATTACCGCTCCTGTCCATGACAGGATGCCAGTGATTCTCGATCCGCGGTGCTACGATTTATGGCTCGATCCGAACACGACAGAGACTACAGTCGTCTCGGGATTCTTGAAGCCATTCGATGCTCGGCTGATGACTTGTTTCCCTGTCAGCTCGCGGGTTAATCGGCCAGCGGCCGGTGGAGATTCTCGACCGGGTCGGTGGTGGTGACTCGTTCGCTTCCGGTTTGATCTATGGCTTTCTCGCAGGCAAAGGCGCGCAATGGTCCGTCCAATGCGGAGTGGCGCATGGCGCGCTGGCCATGACGACGCCGGGTGACACGAGCATGGCTACGCTTTCTGAAGTGGAAGCCGTGATGCGAGGGAGCGCGGCGCGCATTTCGCGCTGACGTTCCGCGAACCCAATCAATGCGACTCGCGCGGAAATTCGTCGCCGCGACAAACCGGTCAAGAAGTCGAGATCTGCTTCTGGTAAGTTTCACGCAGATCGGCACGGCGAACCGCCTCGGTACGCGAGGACGTTTGAGAGCGGCCAGAAGTCAATTACGCTTTCGCCTCATGATCGCTTTGTGATCGCAATAGATTCGCACGAATGAGTGGGCGAAACCAGACTGCCGCGTTTGCCTTCGGAGAAAAACGCGCCAAGACCCGCCGGCCGAGTTGTGAACGACACTTTCTCCCAGTCCGCTTTGCGCGAAAAATTCGCGCGATACTCGCCAATTCCCATGATTTCCAAAGATTGCGGGCTGGTTTCTCTGTGTTTCGGACTGTCTGGGAGTACGTACTTCGAAGTTGTTGCGCTGGATGGCGCCGTTGGCAGAATGGTGAGATGTAGACAGGCATTGATATTCTCCTTGTGAGTATGATTAACAACAAGTGCAGGCACGAATGCGAATGTCGCTTTCCGCAGTTGGTTACTGACCGAGCGCGCGCATTAGCGTCCCAACACGGCTGGCCCCTAGGTGCCATTGCCGAACCCTCTCGATGATGTCTAATCATTGGCCAAATTAAAGGGAACCTCGATGAGACACTTAGGTCTGAGCTGTGTCGCCTGTTTTGGTGTTGACTGTGATCGCAACGCACGCCCAACAGGAAACCATCCTTCATGCCCTCACCGGTTCGCTAGATGGAGCTTGTCCGTTATCCGCGCTCGTGGCTGACAAAGCCGGGAACCTCTACGGCACAGCGCCCGGGGGAGCCGTTCAACTACGGCACGGTTTATGAGCTTTCCGCGTCCGGCGAAGAAACCGTTCTCTACAATTTCACCGGCGGCGCGGACGGAGGCGATCCATCATACTCACCAGGAGCATCACCTCTCGTCTTCGACGCCGCTGGTAACCTCTACGGCACAACTTTCTACGGCGGCACCGTGCCCGGCGGCACCACCGCCTTCGAACTCACTCCGTCGGAGAATGGCTGGACGGAAACAGTGATCTACAATTTCGGCGCCACAATCGGTGGAGGGCCGGAAGGTGGAGTGATATTCGACTCCGCCGGCAATCTCTACGGCACAGCAGCGGGCGCCACGGTGTTTGAACTCACTCCGTCAGTGAATGGATGGCAGGGCCAAACGATCTTCAACAATTCGGGCTACGCATTTCTCACGGGCAGCGGCGTGACGATGGACACACGCCGAGTAGAGCCAAGGCACTCCGACGCGGTCGCCCTCCTTCACAATTTTCACCCCTGAACCAACTGCAGCGACCAGACCGATGGCCTCGTGGCCGGGAATGAACGGGAGTGTGGGCTTCACCGGCCAGTCGCCGTGGGCCGCATGGAGATCGGTATGGCATACGCCGCACGCTTCGGTCTTCACCAGATTTCGCCGGCTCTGGGAGAAGGAACGTCCAATTCTTGAAGTTCCAAGGGTTTTCTGAATTGCTCGACAACAGCTGCGTGCATCTTGGACACCATGTGTCCCTCCGCTTCAATTCTTTGCCCGATAGGAAACTCGAGCCTATCAACGAAGTGGTCGGTTTTCTGAGCAAGAGTGATCAGTCACTTCCGGCTCTTACAGATGCAGGGGTAGGCCCGTCATAAAACAAGTTCAATATCACTTTGAGTCAAACCGAAATTAACAATGAGGAAACGAGCGTCGTTTCCCAAACTGTGCAATAGCGACCAGTTTTTCAATCACGGCATTGTCATATTTGAGCTGGGACTTCTTTTGACGGTCCAACAATAATGGCGAAGCGCCGAGGAGAGTAGACGATGTCTGTAGAAAATTCAGTTGTCGCAATTTATCGCACTCATGCGGATGCGGATCGAGCGGTGAAGGAACTTCAGCATGGCGGAGTGGACATGCACAAATTGTCGATCGTCGGAAAGGGATATCACACAGATGAGCAAGTGATCGGCTACTACAACACCGGCGACCGCATGAAATATTGGGGCAAAGTTGGTGCATTCTGGGGAGGCTTTTGGGGTCTTTTGTTCGGATCTGCTCTTTTCATGATTCCGGGTCTCGGCCCAATTTTGGTGGCTGGACCTCTGGTGGCATGGATCGTAGCCGGACTGGAGGGTGCCGTAGAGGTGGGAGCGTTGGGTGTTTTGGGAGCTGGTCTCTTCAGCATAGGCATCCCCAAGGACAGCATTGTGAAGTACCAAACGGCGCTCATCACAGATCAGTTTCTGCTGATCGCCCATGGAACAGCTGCAGAAGTTGCCAAGGCCAAGGACATTATCGAAAGCACAAGCCCTGCACACTACACACTGCATACCGCGGAACCTGTGGCCGCGTAGTACCCCGAGCAGCCAGAGATGTTGTAGTTCGCTTAACGAGGCAAGAACCGTGGTTGCAGGATTAATCGGCGTTACCGGCAGCGCGACGAAGAGGGGCGTGAGACGACTCGGCCGACTGACCAGGAGAACCGTGTTCTTCCGTAACTACGGGTGTTTCTCACGGAGACCAGCATGACTATATACAACGCCGAACACCCGCATCCCGACGGAGAGAGTCCCCATAGCCATCACGGCGAAACCCCTTACTGGCGGCGCGCACATCACGACTGGCGATTCTGGTTCGGTCTTATCGCTATCCTCGTCGCCATCAGTGTCTATGTCGGAACCAACGACTTGTCGATGGTGCCTTCCGGCCGCCAGAAGCAGATGCCGGCTGGTAGTCGCGTTCCTTGAATTTAGACGCGCCAGCGCTCATGGCGCAACGGCCGAACGGCAATGTATGAAGGTAAGAAACATCCTTGATCAAAATTATCAGTCAGGAGATCAGCATGCAGATCCAAGTCAATACGGACCATACCATCGAAGGCCACGAGGCGCTGGCCGATAAGATCAGGGGGGTAGTGGAGAATGCCCTCGCCCGAATGAGCGATCACATCACGCGGGTGGAGGTCCACCTGACCGACGAACGCGGCCCTAAGAGCGGTAAGAATGACAAACGTTGCATGATGGAGGCTCGCCTTGAAGGCCGCCAGCCCATCGCGGTCACCGACGAAGCGGCGACTCTGGACCGGGCTGTCGACGGCGCCGCAAATAAGTTAGCTAGATTGATTGAGCATACCCTCGGCAAATTGCACGATCAACGGAATCACAGAACTGACCCACCTTCTCCCGAGCCGACACTCTCAGATCAGTCATGATCGACATCACGGCAAACCAGACTGTCGACGACAGAGAAGGGGCATTGGATCAAGCCCCTCTGTATCCTCTGCGATTCGAACCGATCTATCAGTATCGGCTGTGGGGCGGCCGGCATTTGGCCAGCCTGCTCACCGCGCCTCTGCCTAGCGGTCCTATTGGCGAAGCTTGGCTACTCAGCGATCGCGATGACCATCAGAGCCGCGTCGGCGACGGACCTCTCAAGGGATGGACCATCGCTCAATTGCTACAGCAGTTTCCGGAGCAATTGCTGGGAAAGCTGGCTGGGCGCTTCCGCCGATTCCCGCTGTTGCTGAAGTTCCTCGACGTACACGAAATGCTTTCGGTCCAGGTGCATCCCACAAAAGCAAATACGAACCTGCTGCCAGCGGGCGAGACGCCGAAGACCGAAGCTTGGGTTGTGCTGGAAGCCGGGACACAAAGCCGCATCTATGCGGGCTTGAAGCCGGATACTACGGAAGCCGATCTGCGGCGCGCGCTAACGAACGGGACGGTAGCGGACCACCTGGCATGTTTAACTCCGAAGCGCGGCGACGCCATTTTCCTGCGGGCAGGCACGGTCCACTCTCTGGGCGGCGACCTTGTGGTGTTCGAGATTCAGCAGAATAGCGACGTGACGTTTCGTCTGTACGACTGGGACCATATTGATCCGAAGACAGGAGAGCCACGGACGCTACAAATTGATAAGGCGATGACCTGCATTGATTTTGCAGAAGGTCCGGTCGGTTGGGTGACCCCTGAGGTTGAGACGACGACCCCGATGGAACGCGAGAGCCTTTTTCATTGCGAACATTTCTTGTTATGGCGGCTGCGCGGACAATCGCCGTTTACAGTCGGTGCAGTCGATTTACCGCGTGTGCTGGTATGCGTCGATGGTGCGGGGCTGGTCGAACATGGCGGGGCCACTTACGCCGTCGGAAAAGGCGACGTATTCCTCTTACCTGCGGCAATGGGTAAATGTCTTTTTCGGCCGCGCGTTGCAGTGAACTTGCTGGAAATCGCGATACCGGATTGATATGCGAGAATTTGGGTGGCGGAGGCATGGTGAAAAAGCTGATTGTGTTTGATCTCGACGGCACACTTGCCGACAGCAAATCGGCAGTTGACCCAGAAATGTCGGGACTGCTGCATGACCTTCTCGGTATTGTGAAAGTGGCGGTGATTTCCGGCGGCGGTTGGCCCCAGTTTGAAAAGCAACTCGTTTCGAATCTACCCCACGACAAACTCTTGGCGAATCTATCTCTGCTTCCTACGTGCGGCACAAAGTTTTACCGATACGAGTCAGCAGATTGGAAAAAGATCTATTCCGAAGATTTCACTACAGATCAAAGAGAAAAGATCCTAGATTCCCTCAAGAAGGCGATCGGAGCTGCAGGCTTCAAGATCGAAAAGCTCTGGGGCGAGCAAATCGAAGACCGGGGAAGCCAGATAACATTTTCTGCCTTAGGTCAGCAAGCTCCCTTGGAAGAGAAGGAAAAATGGGACCCCGATTTCGCCAAACGGAAGAAGATCAAAGCGATTCTTGACACTTTCATTCCCGAGTTTTCTGTCCGAATCGGGGGCTCGACATCGGTTGACATTACCAAGCCCGGCATTGACAAGGCCTACGGCATCGGAAAACTGCGAGACCTGCTAGGCATTTCGATAAGGGAGATGATTTATGTCGGCGACGCCTTGTACGTGGGCGGCAATGACTATCCTGCTGAAACAGCGGGAGTGGATTGCATCCCGGTTAAGGATCCCAACGAGACCAAACGGGTTATCCAAACCATCATCGCTTGTTTAGCAGTCGATAGTAAGGCGGCCTGAAGTTATGGCAATGGCAATCGCTGAAAAGGATTTGATGAGCGGGCTTAAGTTGCAACGGCTAGGAATGTTGATGGAGCCGGAACCGGGCAACGCGCAGGAGGTCGAAGGGGTCCTGAATCCGGCTGCCGCACGTGGCCCGGATGGTGAGCTCTATTTGTTCCCGCGGCTGGTTGCGCGGGGAAATTATTCGCGAATCGGCATTGCGCGAGTGCGATTTAATAAAGCCGGCGATCCGGCAGGCGTCGAGCGACTCGGCATCGCGCTGGAGCCCGAGGCCGATTATGAGCGGCGGCCCGATGGCGGTGGTGGCTGCGAAGATCCTCGCATCACCTTCGTGGAACCGCTGCAGAGCTACATGATGACTTACACGGCCTTTTCGCCTGAAGGCCCGCGAATCGCCCTAGCCTTATCGAAGAACCTGCTCCACTGGAAACGTCTCGGGCTCGCGACCTTTGGTCCTTATCATGGCGTCGAATGCGGAGACGTGGATGACAAAGACGCTAGTCTCTTTCCGGTTGCCATTCCTAATCCATCCGGGCACCCGGAGCTGGCCATCCTGCACCGGCCACTTTTTCCTGGCACTCGTCCGGAGGAAATCGTTCGCCATCCCGCGGCTCGTAAGGTTGATCTCGATCGGGAAAGCATCTGGATTTCCTACTGCGTAATGTCCTTGGAGTCGCGCGAATCAAATCGCCTCGGTCGGTTCATGTCTCATCATCGGCTGGCGACTCCAGTGTCACCCTGGGAGCGTCTCAAAATCGGCGGTGGCACTCCGCCAATCCTGACTCGGCACGGCTGGCTGATCGTTTACCACGGCGTCAGTGAAATGGAAAAACCCAGAGACGGCGAACATCAATTGCGTTATTCGGCAGGCGTGATGGTTCTCTCGAAAGAGCATCCGCAAGTCATCCGGTATCGTTCGGTAGAGCCGGTGCTGACACCAACGCTGCCGCAGGAATGCAGCGGCACCGTTGCCCACGTCGTGTTCCCAACCGGCATTGACCGTCGCGATGATCTCGGCTCACCCAATCGCTTCGACGTTTATTATGGAATGGCTGACAGCCGGATTGGTGTCGCACGCCTTGACATGCCGGATGTTTTACCGCCGGAAGGAGTCGCAGACTCCCCCGAAGCAAAAGTGTGACCCGTTTGGCTCATGAATCAATTCTCCCCTTTTCAGCGAGGCCGAGGACCTGGCAAACCGTCTTGGCTATCACTTGCTCTTCGTTTGTACGAATAACGCGGACAACAACCCGGCTGGACACCGCAGAAATCATGCCCGCATTCGCCGCATTGTGCTTTTCCTCGAGTGCGATTCCAAGGAATCCCAATCCGTCGCAAATCCGAGTTCGGACTGCCGGTGCATTCTCTCCGATGCCACCAGCAAACACCAGCGTCTCGATTCCGCCCAACGCCGCGGCGAATGAACCAATCCATTTCTTGACCTGGTAACAGAACAGTGCGACTGCTTCAGCCGCCCGCACGTCCTGCGTCTCGTGCTTTAGCAAGTCACGCATGTCGGAACTGGTTTCGGATATGCCGAGCAGACCGGACTTGAAATTGACCATCTCGTTGAATTGCTTGGCGCTCATTTTTTCGGTGCGCGCCAGATACCAGACCAGTCCGGGATCGAGATCACCCGTACGTGTGCTCATAGGCACGCCCGCGATCGGAGTGAAACTCATGCTGGTGTCGACGGATTTACCGTTACGCACGGCGGCCAGACTCGCGCCATTGCCCAGGTGGGCGAGGATTACCGGGCCTTGCGCCGCATCCGGTCCAGCCAGTCGGGCTAATTCTTCCATCAGAAACTCGTATGACAGCCCGTGAAAGCCATACCGTCGCACGCCCTGCGCCTCGTAACGACGAGGGATTGGCAGCATTTGCGCCACGCGTGGAAGGTCATGGTGAAAAGCCGTGTCGAAACATGCCACTTGGGGCAGATCCGGAAATCGGCGATGAAACGCCTGGGTCAACTGGATCTCTTCCGGCATATGGTCGGGATCAAATGGACTGAGTTGCTTCAACTCCTTAATCATTTCCGCAGTAATTCGCTGCGGCTTGTAATACTTCGGCCCACCATGCACCACGCGATGCCCGACCGCGGCCAATGCGTCGCGCCCGCTGCGCTGCTCGATCCAATCCATCAGAATGCCGACCGCTACGGTGTGATCGGGCGCCTTGACTGAGCGCGAAAAGTTGTCTGCCTGGGCCGATCCCTTTACACGAAAGGTGGCTTCCGGCAGTCCAATCCGCTCAATTCCGCCATCCAGAATCCGTAGAAGCGAGTCGCTGGCTTCGAACAGGGCAAATTTGATGCTCGACGAGCCACCATTGATCGTCAGAATGCGTGGGGTTCGTTGGTTTGCCTCCGTCGGCATCGTTTGTCCGAGTCGCTTCATTTAGCTATCGCTGAACAAGCCTGCGCGGGGATGTCCCTTGGCCAGTGGCGGAGGTGCGCTCGGCTCGCTGAAGTCCGCTGTCCAGTGCCAGTTCCTGATCTCGGGCATGTCTTCCAGGTGTTGCCGAATGTAGTCGTGGTGTTCATACAGCTTCCGGTTGAACGTGTCGACCACGTCCGAAACCTCTGAGCGCAGCCTTGAAACATACTTGAGCGCATCGATAGCAAGATGAAAACGGCTCATCTTGTTCAGCACCACCATGTCGAACGGCGTGGTGGTCGTGCCCTGATCCATATAGCCGCGCACATGGAAGCGGCTTTCATTGGAACGTCCGTGAACCATGGTGTGAATGAGCCAGCGATTGTTGTGGAAGGCGAAGATGACAGGTGCGTCTTTGGTGAATAGAGCGTTGAAGGACATGTTATCCATGCCATGCGGATGATCATCCGGGCTCATCAAAGTGCTCAAGTCCACCACATTGACAACCCGCACCTTGATGCCCGGAACATACTTCTGCAGAAGCCATGAGGCCGCGCAGGTTTCGATAGTTGGTACGTCTCCCGCGCAGGCCAATACGACGTCCGGCTCTCCACCTCCGTCGTTGGTGGCAAACTTCCAAGTCGAAGCACCTCGCGAGCAATGTTCGAGAGCTTCGTCCATATTCAACCATTGAAGCTGAGGCTGTTTTCCGCAAGTAACGATGTTGACGTAGTTGCGGCTCCGCAGGCAATGGTCGAAAACGCTTAAGAGGCAGTTGCTGTCCGGCGGATAGTAGACCCGGATGGTTTCACTTCTGCGCGCCAGCGCGTTGTCTACAAATCCCGTCGCCTGATGGCTGAAGCCATTGTGATCGTTTCGCCAGGCATGACTTGTGAGTAGGACATTTAGAGATGCGAGCGGTCTGCGCCAGGGGAAATCGCGGCATTGCTCCAGCCACTTGGCATGTTGCGTCAGCATCGAATCCACGACTTGCGCGAAAGCTTCGTAGGAAGACCACATGCCGTGCCGCCCAGTCAGTAAGTAGCCTTCGAGCCATCCCTGACAGCAATGTTCGCTCAATACTTCCATGACACGGCCATCGGGGCTCAGTTTGTCATCGATGGAAACAGTTTCCGCCATGAAGCACCGCTTGGTAGCTTCGAGGACGGAGTTTAGGCGATTCGAGTCCGTCTCATCGGGACAGAACATGCGAAAGTTGGTCGGATTGAGCTTGAAGATGTCTCTGAAGAAGTCTCCGAGCTTTCGTGGAGCTTCCGCGACCACTTGACCCGGTCCGGGAATCTCCAGTGCATAACTTGTAAAGTCTGGTATATCGAGGGCGGTCAGCAGTCGCCCGCCGTTCACGTGAGGATTCCCTCCCATGCGACGATCGCCAATCGGCGCGAGTTCTGCTAGCTCGGCAATGAATCTCCCCTTTTCGATCGAAGAGCTCCTCCGGCTTGTAGCTTCTCATCCACGCCTCAAGGATCTTGAGATGCTCCGGGTTTTCGCGGACCGTGGCGAGAGGGACCTGATGAGCACGGAATGTACCTTCAATCGGGATTCCATCCACCTCTTTCGGACAAGTCCACCCCTTCGGCGTGCGCAGGACGATCATGGGCCAGATTGGCTGCTTCTTGAAGCCGCTCTGACGCGCCTCCTGCTGGATGGTTCGAATCTCGGCATAACAGTCGTCCAGGGTTCCGGCCAGGAGTTGATGCACGACTTCAGGATCGTCACCTTCCACAAAATAGGGCTTGTAGCCGCGTCCTATGTACAGAGCTCTTAAGTCTTCGTCGCTCGTTCGTCCCTGAACGGTCGGTCCGGAAATCTTGTAGCCGTTGAGGTGCAGAATCGGAAGGACAGCCCCGTCCCGCACTGGATTTAGAAAGTTGACGGACTTCCAGCTTCCTTCCAGCGGACAAGTCTCGGATTCTCCGTCGCCGATGACGCAGGCAACGATCAGGTCGGGATTGTCGAAAGCGGCTCCGAATGCGTGAACCATCGAATAGCCGAGTTCTCCGCCCTCGTGCATGGAATTCGGGACGTGTGGTCCGCAATGACTGGGCACCCCGCCCGGCGTCGAGAACTTCCGGAAAAGAAGTCGTAGACCGTTCTCATCTGGCGTAATCTCGGGATGTACTTCGGTATAAGTGCCTTCCAGATATGAACACGCGTTAAGCGACGGACCGCCGTGTCCGGGACCGGCAATATAAATGATATTCGCATCGTGTTTTTTGATCAGCCGATTCAGATGAATGTAAATGAGGTTTTGTCCCGGGGAAGTTCCCCAGTGCCCAACCGTCCCAAACATGGCCCGAAGGAAAGCGGTCGCTCCGATACCTCCCATCAACTGTCCGACGAGGTAGCCCGGAACTCGCTGCCAAGGGAAGTCGCGTCGCATCGCGAAAGCCAGCGTGACTACCGGATTCAAATGCGCTCCGCTCACTTCACCCATAAAATAGATGATCGCCATGACCATGAGTCCCGGCGCCACCACCATCATGCCCAGGGTGACTCTGCCACCGCTCACCGCGGCAACGACACCACCACCGGCAGCAACCAGTACCAGCAGGAAGGTGCCCCAAGCCTCTGCGAACACGCGTCGCCACTCAAAGGATGCGTCGAAAAAATCCGGCGCCGGTTGCCTTGCGATGACGGGTTGTGCTGCGTTCGGCCGGTTCTGTGTCGTCCCTTTCATGTCTTGTCTTGTGTGCATTGCTGTGCCGGCATAGCCCTTCCGAACGCAAACTTGGCAGCACCCTGACCAATAAAAAGCCACAAGTTCACTTTACTTCTCGTGGGCCAGTTCCTTGCCGATCGCTTGCAATTCCAACCGACGCTTCTCCGTGGTCTTCGGATATGCCATCTTGAGATCCTGGAGCGCATCGAGGACAATATGGGACACAATCAGCCGCGCGTTGTCTTTATCATCGGCGGGAACGGCGTACCAAGGCGCGTGACGAGTGCTGGTCGCGTTCAAGCAATCCTCGTACGCTTCCATATAATGCTTCCAATATTTCCTCTCGTGATTGTCCGAGGAGCTGACCTTCCAGTTTTTGTCGGGCACGTCAATGCGCGCGAGAAACCGCTTGCGCTGTTCTTCGTACGAAAGGTTTAAGAAATATTTTGACGATCCGCGTTCCGTTGCGATAGAGGTGCCGCTCCAGATCGACGATCGACCGATACCGCTCCTTCCAGATGTTTTTCTTGTCGAGCAGCTCTTCTGGAAGCCGCTGGGTGCGGAGAATCTCGGGATGCACGCGAACGATCAGGACTTCCTCATAGTAGGAACGATTGAAGATGCCGATCCGTCCGCGTTCCGGAAGGCGGCATGTCGTGCGCCAGAGAAAATCATGTTCCAGTTCTTCGGCGCTCGGTTGTTTGAAACTGAACACTTCACAGCCTTCGGGGTTGACTCCCGACATGACGTGCCGGATCGCGCCGTCTTTGCCGGCAGAGTCCATCCCCTGAAAGATCAGCAGCAATGCATAGCGGTTAGATGCGTAGTGAAGTTGTTGTAAGGACGTCAACTCAGCAATATGTTCTTCCAGAAGGTCTTTATATCCCTTCTTTGACTCGCAAAAAGGCTTCACGATCGTCGGCAAGCGTTTGATATCGATCTTCTTGTGATGCGGTACACGGAAATCCTTGGAATGAATTTTCATCTTCTTCCTTCAGTGGCACCAACTGCATGATGTGCGCATAGCGAGTGTGCTCGGAACGATGTTAAGGGATGGCGGTTAGGCAACATCTTTCTTTGCCACTTGATCCTTCCGGGTCTCTCGCTCCGCCTCAAGCCAGTCTTGATTCGCTTTGCCCTCGCCCCGGCCCCGCTGCTGATAGAGTTCATAGGCCCGCGTAGCAATCTGCGGTGTAAGATCGACTGGATTATTGGCTGGCGACGGTGCTTTAACCGGATCAAAAATCCGATAGGCGAGTAGTTTCACGCGGTCATTGAGTAGGAACCATGCCAGGGCATAAACCCAAACGAACCCAGCCCAGCGCCAGCCCAGTGGCGTCATAAACAAACCATAAACCGCAATTAGGGTCGCCACAGTTTGCGTGCCGAGCACCGCTATCCAGAGAATCCGAGCCGGGCGTATCGACCAGAATGGACCCCGCGTGCGTGTCAGGAAAATCGTCAAATGTCCGGCTACCGACAGCTTCAGGTACATCAGAGTTTGAGCGTGCGCGCGGTCGAGATGAAATACGCGCTCCGCAAGATAAAAGAGCCCGAACGCTGCCACGACACCAATCACGCCCAGCACGGTCGAAATGCCCAGGACGAGACGCATATTCCACTTCTCGGGCCTGTCGCTGTAATGAACGTTGTCATAGGCGATAGAGAGAATGGCCCCGTCGTTGAGTACGGCGATCATCACGATCATCACCGCGGTCACGGGGTAGAAGTTAAATACGAGAATCGCCAGCGTCATGAAGAACAGCACGCGTAGGGTTTCGGCGATGCGGTAGATCGCGTAGCTGTTCATCCGTTGGAAGATACGGCGGCTCTCCTTGATCGCGTCGATGATCACCGAGAGGCCGGATGCGAGCAGCACGATGTCCGCCGCCGCGCGGGCCGCGTCGGTTGCACCGGAAACCGCAATGCCGCAGTCCGCTTGTTTGAGCGCCGGAGCGTCGTTCACTCCGTCGCCGGTCATACCGACAATATGGCCGTGCTTCTGCAGGACGTCGACAATGTGGTATTTGTCTTCGGGGAACACTTGGGCGAAGCCGTCCGCGTTTTCGATAGACGCCGCCGTCTCCGCCTTCTTTTGTTTGTCCCGCAATGCCGTGGCATCCAGGATGTTCGTGCCCATTCCCAGCTCGCGAGACATTTCCTTGGCGATGGCCAGCTGGTCGCCGGTGACCATCTTGACTTTCACGCCCATCTGCACCGCGCTCGCGATGGTCGCTTTGGCCTGCGCGCGTGGTGGATCGGACATGGGTAACACGCCAACGAACTGCCACTTGTCGTCCTGATCGGCGCGGGCTACACCCAAGGAGCGGAAGCCGCGTGCCGCAAACTCGTTGACGGCTTTCTCAACTGCGGGTTCTACGTCCGCGAGGTTGGTCGCCATCTGAAGAATGACCTGCGGCGCTCCCTTCGCCACTTTGAACTGTTTTCCGTCGGCGCCCTTTACGGTGGCTTCGGTGCGCTTATGCACCGGATCGAATGGCTGGAAATGCAGGACCTGATAGCTCTTCAGTTTCTTATCGTCTTTCACACCGCCAATCACGGCCAGATCGATGGTGTCTTTGTCTTCCGCGCGCGAAGCGAGGGCGGCATCGAGGATGATCTGATCGGCGGCAATGCCGCCGACACAGAATGGATCGCCCAGCGTCAGCTTGTTCTGGGTCAAGGTGCCGGTCTTGTCCGAGCACAGCACATCCACACCCGCAAGTTCCTCGATCGCCGACAGCTTGGTTACAATCGCTTGCTTTTTTGCCAGGAGACGCGCGCCGACCGCCATGGTGACAGACAGCACCGTGGGCATGGCTACCGGGATCGCGGCCACCAGAAGCACCAATGCGAATTCCAACGTGCTGAAGATCGGGTCATGTCGGAAGAGCGCAGTGGTAACAATCACAGCAACCAGCGCCACTGCAAGAACGATCAGGTAATTGCCAATCTTGAGCACAGCACGCTGGAAGTGGCTGACGGTATGAGCGTCCTGCACCAATTCCGCTGTCTTGCCGAAATAGGTGTTGCTACCAGTGGCGTACACCATCGCGTTGGTTTCGCCGCGCTTGATAATCGAACCCGAAAAGACTGCCTCACCAGGTTTTCGCGTCGCCGGCAAAGATTCTCCGGTCAGTGCGGACCGACCGACTTGCACCGGATCGCCGGCCAACAAACGCGCGTCTGCGGGAACGATGTCCCCCAACAGCAGCCGAATGACATCGCCTGGAACCAGTTCCGCTACTTTGGGAGTTGCCCATTTTCCATCTCGCAGGGCGCGGGCCTTGGTCGCCAGCTTCGCGCGCAAGGCGGCAATTTCGTTGCCCGCCTGATGTTCTTCCCAAAATGCAACTACCGCGTTGGAAAAAAGCAGAAAAAGAATGATGAAGAAGTCCAGCCAGTGCTTAACCACCCCCGACAGAATCACCGCTCCTTCGATCATCCATGGAATGGGACCCCAGAAGTAGCTAAGGAACTTCAGGAATAGATTGTCTTTCTTTTCCTTGATCTCATTCGGACCGTATTGTGCTAACCGTTTCTGCGCCTCGGCTTGGGTCAGTCCTTTCGCTGACGATCCCAGTCTTTTTTCAACTTCCGGCAGGGGCAGGGATTTTAGATCGTCCTTGGAATCGGGCTTGGACACCAACCTGGGTTCGGGATTCTTGGCCTTCGGCTCGGGAGCACTCGGCTGATCGGCATTGGCTTTCATATTGGGTAATCCTTACTCCAACCCCCGTTCGTTGGATCGGGCTAAAGCGCCTTTAGGTAGGCGAGGACGGACTCGGCATCGCTGCTCGTCATATGAAACCTAGGCATGGGCTGGCGAAGGGGCTTGCCATCAGTCCAGATTCCGGTAGTCAATAGCGTGATCATTGCAGCGTCGCTCCCTGGAGGCAAACCGGCAAGCCGTGGCGCCACAATCGGCCAGCCCGGCACAGCTCGAGCCGGCTCCAGAAACACCGGAGCGCCCTCCAACCAGCGTGCGCGGTCCGGTTCGCCGCCTCTGCCTCGAGGTGTGTGGCAGTCACCGCAAGCCGCGACACCCTCAACCAAGTACTTGCCGCGCGCGACGAGATCTGCACTGCTGCTGGTTTTCGCAGTCTCCTCTACTCGCTTCTTTTCCTGCTCCGTCGCGAGGCATGATCCGCCCACGATGAATAGCAGGAAGGCGATCAACGATCCGGCGATTAAAGATCTTACATCGCAAACGCTATTCGACAATCGAACTGCCATAACGTCACACTCCCACTGACGTGCAGATTTCACTTTGCGAAGCTCCAGCGCTTGTTGGCGGTCGTCGATATACAACACGGTGGGGGGATCCCGTGGCAACATCTCCTCTGGAGATTCGCAGGGTGGACGCGCGTGTCGCCATTTCTGGCGGACTAGCCCGCAGGAGCAAGAGGCCCATATGACCTACTTCGCGGCAGCCACAGACGCCACCGAAATGGTCGTTCCGTGGGCCGTGCCCGTGACTTTGGCCTGCTCCCAAGCCAGCTTGTTGAGCGTGTCGAGCGTCGCTTGATCCGAAGTGTCAAGGGTATAGACCTTGTCACCGACAACCAAAGCATACTTGGCGCCCTTCTGCACGCAGGCACGAACGCAGGCTGCGGGGGCAAGCCCTTCCGTGTGCTTGGCGCCGCACATGGCGTCGCTGACTTTTCCAGTAAAGGTCTGGGTCGCGCCCGCGGCCACTGTCGGCACAACTGCCAATCCGGTGCTCAGCACCACCGTCGCTATCAAACCTTGCAACATCCGCAAACGGGACATAAATCCTCCAGTGGTACTCACTGACCTTTGCTACGCTCCGGCCGGGATTTACAAAGTATTGAGTACCGAGGAACGCCTGTCTGGTCAGAATTGAACACTCCAGCAGGGTTCGCCGTGGGCGTGTGCTGGGTGAGGAGTCGGCAGCTAGCTCATCTTTCAGGGGCGACTGGCTCAATTGGCGCACGTTCGTGCTGGCCGTAACAGATCTCGTAAGCTTGCATTTTCCGTGTGAAAAAGAATAAGTTCAGCTTCATTTCTCCCTGAATTCCGCCCACGCTCCAGCTTTTTCGTAATACACCCGCAGGTTGCACTGTTTCGGCGCTATGTGGGCGAGGGCGATCTGAGCTTGTTTTACAGAGTCCTCGTTTTCTCCAATTTGCATGGCTGCGCGCCCCAGATCTTGCTTCTCGTCGTACTTACTACCGGCGACGACGTTCCTGTTCACCACCAGGGTCCAAGCGTGCTTTTCAGGAATGATATACAGACTATATGCTCCTGCTGGAATCACGGAACTGCCAAGAGTGAGCGCAGTCTGGGTAAATAAAAACATCGGCGATCCACCCGGCTCCAAAGTTTCCCTTCGCGAAACTCCTCCCGCCGATTCGCAGGTGCATTGGAGTATTCGACCTTCATTTCTTTGCCGTCTTCAAACGCACAGATGACTTCGGCGCTCTTACCAGCCGATGCAGCCTGCTGGCCGACGCTTAGGAGAGTCAGTTGGCTGACGAACACAAAGCAAATGGCTGCTACACGCATGGTTGTCCCTCCTCTGGGCAGGTAATGCTATACCAGGTTCCAAGTTTGCGGCCCCTTTTTCACCTGTAGGGCACCCCTGCGGCCTTGCAAGATGCGGAATATTTCGTCCGCCGACCTCGGCCGTGTTCTCGAGCCAACACATCCCCGTGCAACGCATGCCATGATCGCGCTTCCGCCAGTCGCTGGTTCATTTTTCTAACTCTTTCTGGTTTTGTTCTTGCACCGCGGGGTTAACCCAAGGTCCGTCGCTGCCAATGAGTTGCAGAGCTTTGCTGGGCCCCCATGTCCCGGGCTCGTACGGATGCACCGGAGTAACGTTGCCCAGGATCGGATCGACCGCACGCCATTGCGCTTCGACCACATCTTGACGGGTAAAGAGTTCAGTCAGTCCGCGCATAGCATCGCCCAGCAGCCGTTCGTAAGGCGGCCTGTCGTCCGCGGCCTGCTCGGTGAGTGTGAGCTCCACGTCGCTGCCTGTCATCTGTTCACCAGGCGTCTTCACCCGCACTCCCATTCCGATGACGATGTCTGGACTGATACGCATGCGCAGATGTGCGGACGTGCCGGGCACGATCTCGCCAAAGGTCTCCATCGGCGGGCGTTTGAATTCGACGAACACTTCGGTCGCGGTAACCGGCAGCATTTTTCCTGCGCGGATATAGATGGGCACGCCGGCCCATCGCCACGTTTCAATGAACAGCTTGAGCGCAATGAAAGTCTCGACCGTGGAGGCCGCGTCTACCCCAGGCACTGCCCGATAACCGTTGTACTGGCCGCGCACGATGTCCCGCGGAGTGATCGGCCGTACCGCCTTGAGCAGCGCGGCCTTCTGGTCGCGCCACGCGTCGTGAGGCTCCCCAGTCGGCGGATCCATGGTCAGGATGGTCAGGACTTGCAGCAGGTGATTTTGAACGACATCCCTCACCGTGCCGGCTTCGTCGTAGAACTTGCCGCGATCCTCGACTCCGAACTTCTCGGCCATGGTGATCTGAATGCTTCGCACGTAGTTGCGATTCCAGATCGGCTCAAACATTGGATTAGCGAAGCGGGTATAGAGAATGTTCTGTACCGGTTCCTTTCCCAGAAAATGATCGATGCGGAAGATTCGTTCTTCGGGGAAATAGCGGTGCAGGATTCGGTTGAGTTCTTGTGCCGATGCCAAGTCACGCCCGAAGGGCTTCTCCACCACGACGCGCGCATTCTCAGCGCAGCCCGACTTGGCCAGCCCCTCGGCAACCGTGCCGAACAAGCTGGGTGGAATCGCAAAGTAATGCAGCGGTTGTTTCGCCGAGCCCAACTCTTTACGTAGCTGGACGAAAGTGTTCGGATCGTTGTAGTCGCCGTCCACGTAGCGCAAAAGGCCGGTCAGTTTGTTGAACGCATCCTGGTCCAGGCCGCCGAATTTTTCGAGGCTGTCCTTGGCGCGCGCTTTAAGTTGCTCAAGATTCCAACCTGCTTTGGCCACGCCGACGATTGGCAGATTGAAACCTTCATCGCGAATCAACCCCTGCAGCGACGGAAAGATCTGTTTGTGCGCGAGATCGCCGGTGGCGCCGAAAAACACAAATGCGTCAGACTGGAAATCCGCCATCAGGCCGCCTCCTGCTTATCGGCAGCTTTCTCCCTGTGACCGCCAAATTCGTAGCGCATCGCCGGAAGCAGTTTGGCAGCATATTCTTCGTTGCCGCGTGACGCAAAACGGGAACTGAGCGTAGCGCTGATCACCGGCTGCCTTTCGCCACCACATCTTGCGGCTTGCGGATGCGTGTCAGACACTACGCACTCGTGACCGGGTTTCATCAGCCGTTGCACTATGTTCGAACCCATTCGTCCCAGGCCTATCATTCCGAGTTGCCATTCGTTTCCTCCTCAAACAGTGGTTGGTTGGATAGAAGAATATTCCCGCTTGCCGCGCTGACTGGAATCAGCGACAGGAGAACTCTTCAGCGGTACTGGACCGCGGAGTTGGTCATATATAGCCTTGCTCTCAATCACCGTACGGTTCTTATCGATCATGACCTTCCTAGCCTGTCCGAGGTCGGAAATCTGTATGTTTTTTAGCTGGATGTCGGGGCCCTCTATCATGGCTTTGCCGCCGGTCAGCAGAGCGATGTCCTGCAACAAACTCTTGCGTTGATCACCTAACCCCGGAGCGCTGACGGCCGCAACTTTCAGGAAGCCACTTAGTTTGTTGACGACGAGGGTAGCCAGTGCTTCGCCTTCAACATCCTCCGCGATGATGAGCAGGGGCTTGCTATTCTTCGTGATCTGCTCGAGTAACGGGAGCAGGTCTTTCTTAGAACTGATTTTACCGGGGTAAACGAGAATATAGACGTTCTCGAGGGCTACGTCCATGCGTTCGGGGTCAGTGATGAAGAACGGTGAGAGGTATCCGCGATCCAGTTGCATCCCGTCAAACGGCGGTTGTTCGTTGGCCCTGGAGGAACGAATGCTCCCGTCCGGAATCGCACGCGATCCTTCGGCATTAGCCAAAATGTGTTCGTCTACCGTCGCAAGTTTTGCGGCCATGACTGCAAACCTCCGTCTTCCCGCTTCTTGACTTCAATTAGTGGAGCTCGCCTTCGATGTGGGCTTTCGTTTGAATAGCAAGTATCAAACTTTGCGCTTCGGTAAACTGATCAGAATTGAGCATTTTTGTAACTTTGGAGACTGCATCACACGGAGTGAAGGCCTCATCTCGATCAGATGAAATCTTTACCGGCGGCGCAACAATTAAGCACCTTGAGTCCGCACCCAACATGAACACGCCGTTGTAGTTTATGGCAAACCGCGCACGGACTTGCAGGGAGTTCTCGACTTCCGAGGACCACACCCCCGCTCAATTAACTGCGTGCCACTGCACCGCGTAGACTCTAATGCCTGATTACAATGGCAAGCACTCCGTTCAATGAATCCTGCCATGCATGGGCGATCATTCCCGGGCGAACGCTTCCGCGCCAATAGGCCAGAATCCCGAACATTGCTCCGTACAGGGCGATCAGAATCACCATCCGGAAGCCCTGGTACGCGTGAGCCGCGCCGAATGTTCCGGCAGAAAGGAGAATGCCGGCGGAAGCGCTCTTAGTGAGGGCCATGAACTGCCGTTGTAGATAACCTCGAAAGATCGTCTCCTCGCAAATACCGGCGGTAACTGAAAGCGCTATCCAAAATGTCAGTTCGATACCTCGATGCGGGAGCATGAACTGCATATTGCGACCCAGCGCGGCGATGCGCAGAAGCCATCCCAATATCCAAAGGAGCACCCACGCAGCGATCCAGAACCCAGCGGCAATTCCAATATCGCGCAGCACTTGGCGGATGGAGTGCCAGTGATCTCCGAGAACGAGGAAGACAGCCGCGCCACTACGCCGCACGCCCGCCACTACCAGTACGAACAAGAGCCATTCGAAGAAAAGAGTCACCAGGTAAAAGCGCACGCGGTTCGGATTAGCCGCGACGCGCAAGTGATCCGCAGAAATCTTATGCCAGAACGCCCAACCGCCCAACACGGCCAGAACCAAAATGGTGTGGAATGGGCTAGCGACTTGGCGATAGCGGTCCGATGCGGAGTGACCCAAAGCAGAAGTCTCCACGACTACCTCATCTAGCCGCCGCTCGGCAATGTTACTGTCGACGATTGCATTCACGCACCCCGTTACTGCCGCCCCGCATTCTCTTGACAAAAACAGCTACCACACGAACATGCGGGCACCAGAGCCCGGAGAGCGGACTCGCCCAATCTGGATAGAGGGTGCGCGGACCGGAGTCGTCTCACCTTGGCCCGGAGTTGGGAGTTCCGGCCGCAGAGCGCCGATCTCTTCTAACTCGACAGCACCGTGACGGTTCATAATCTCGGTAGCCGTGTCCGCCTTTTTCCCGGAACCTGTCGCAAAAACCATGACGCCTCCGCGACGTACTCCTTGAACATAAGCTTCCGCGTCCCCTTCGAGGACCCCGAATGCCGTTAGATCACGAGTCAACTCCACTTCAAAATCAGTGTGTGGCGTACTCATGAGTCCGCTCCCTGCCATCTCCAGCGGCTCTTTCAAAATGCGGACGTCCTTTCGAAGGAAGCCTGCAGCCTCGAGATCGCGAACAACATCGTCAGCCGACTCTGAATTTTCAAACAAACCCACTGCAGTTTTTGCCATACTGGCCTCCACCAATCTAATTTGTCGCCGGTTCTTCGTGTGGCCCCGGCGGCAGAAAACGTAACTGGGCGATAATCGCCACTACAATCATGCGTCATACGAAGACGGAGCGATCGATCCGCATTGGTGCAATTCTGCGATTGCGGGCAACAACTGGCTGGCCAAACGATCCTTGGCAATGAAGACATCTACCACTTTCAGGACTTGCTCCGGAATGTCCCTTGATGCGGAAAGCATGATGATGGGCGCTTTAGGCCTCAGGCGTCTCATTTCGATTGCCACCTCTTGTCCGTTCATTTCCGGCATGAAATAGTCGACAATTACGAGGTCAACCGGATGGATGGAAGCCAGTTCCAGTCCTCTGCCGCCGCTGAGTGCAGTCAGAACGGTATACCCAAAGGTTTCAAGAAATGCCTTTTCGCATTCCAACACATCCTGGTTATCGTCAATGCAAAGGAGTACTCCGCTTGACGGTTCCGTAAAAGATGACGGAGGCATGGTTCACCTGTAAGCGACCAATTTTCCGACATTGGAGCTAAACAAACTGTTCAAAATTGCACAAAACGCACTATATGTTCTTGCACCTCCATTTGTCGATCAGCGTCTTTACGACATCACTGTTTAGACTTCTTGTGGAACCCACGCACGAAGTGCCGGCTAGACAAACTGCCGGTAGATTCTTCGCGCCATCCAACTCCAGGGTATGAACTGCCCAAGATGCGTGTGCCCGGAGAGTTGGAGGGTTTCCGCCTCACCCCGGATGGGCACCTGAAGCAAATCACGGGTTCAACCACTTATCTGAGCACCGGAACCTCCGGACCCGGGTCGCGTAGGAGGAGATCGCGGATGCATTCGTGCCGCCGGCTGGTCCGGTCTCGGCCACCAGAGCCGTTCCGTTGGGTGCGAACGAAACCGCAAAACCGCCCGGACCGGCACTCGGATTCACCACGTTTGGACCCAGCGTGCCGTTGCTTTGAACGTGGAAGACGTCGACGTTGTTCGTTAGCCTTTCCGTGACCAATAAGAACTGGCCGTCAGGACTAAACGTCCCGGCGGTTCGGTCGTTAACACAATGTGAGTTAGGTAGCTCTCCAGCGTCCAACCCCCCAAAGCGAGGGTCCGCGCTCCGCGTGCGTTCAGTTTTGCATGTCCGTCCCGTGCCGTTTCCGTGCCGTTAACACGAACTTGCACCGAACTAGCCGCGTTAGATGCCATCTGCCGCGGTCTAAGTGTATGGAACCACGTTAGGGAGCGTTTTCGAATCCCACTCTCTCCGCCATATCATTGAAAATAAAGAGGTTGCTTAGAATCCTAAGCCCACTCTCAGAACCTCTTTCGTCTTTGGAATGAGTAACATGCAGTCTTGGAAGGGCCAGGTGCGTGCCGTTAAGGCTAAAAGCAAGAGATTGGGAAGCAGGTTTTCGATCGGCCGAGGGAGAAATTTGCAGATCCAAGTCTGGTCATGATTTGGAATGGACTCGGGATCAGATGCGGTAGCCGGGAATGGAACTACGGTCCGGCTCTTGGCGCTTAAGTCCTTGTTGGCCCTGATAAAGATCAAAAAAATCATTTAAAATAAGGGCTTTACAACGTTTAATGTTCATCATAGTATAATGTTCATGTTACATGAACATTTGTTTTTGTTGAACTCGTTCACTATTTAATGGCGTTCGTGCCTCATGTACAACGAGAAAATATGAACGAATCAAGTTAGCCCACAAATGAAACGCAAACCCCAACACGCAGAACTGATCGAAACAGCCCTCCAGGGGCTCTTGCGCACGACAGGACTCGCTGCGCAAATCATACGCTGGGAACCAAATACTATCGACCACCAACAACCCGACGCAGTAATCGAAATCGATGCACACGGGCGGAAGCACAGATTTGCCGTAGAAGCCAAGACCGGCGTTAGAACCGAGGTGCTCACTCAAACCAAGGCACTCTGGCCTCGCGAACAACAGCCTCGGCTCCTCTTCATCGCACCATACATCACGGATCACCTTGCAGAAAAGTGCCGCGAGATCGAACTTCCATTTCTCGACGCCGCAGGAAACGCATACTTGGAAGACGAGGACCTCTTCGTTTTCGTTACTGGCCAAAAAAGAACCACAGACTTGGCCCCAGTGCATACAAATCGAACCAACACCACGGCTGGGTTGAGGGTCCTATTTGCTATTCTGTGCCGCCCACCACTGTTAAACGCGCCCTATCGGGAACTCGCGACAACGGCTAAAGTGGCACTCGGCACGATCGGGCCAGTCATCAAGGATCTCGAAACAAGAAAGCTGATTGCAACATTTGGTACCGCGCTTCCAAAGCGCCGCCTGCTTGACGCCAAGGCGTTGCTGCAAGAATGGGTCACCTTCTACCCTGCAACGCTCAGGCCTAAACTCCAACCTCGCAGATTCCGTGCACAAAATCGCGAGCAGGTACAGCAAACGGATTTAACTCCTTTCGGCGCCTTTTGGGGCGGAGAAGTGGCTGCGGACCGCCTCACACACAATCTGAAACCTGAAATGCTGACCGTCTATACCCCGCATAATCCGACGAAGCTGATGACGGAGTTCCGCCTCCGAGCAGATGTCAATGGCGACGTAGAGATTCTCAATGCCTTTTGGGACCAAACTCTAATTACAGGGAATGCTGATGTAGTCCCACCAATACTCGCCTATGCCGATTTGATGACTACAACTGATGCACGAAACCTCGAAGCGGCAAGACTGATCTATGAACAATACATCGCGCCGAATCTTCCCACTACTTAAACCACTGAGTCCACTCGTCCTTGAGCCACTTAAGGCAGTTGCGCAAACGGCGAACTCTTTGAGCCTCCCATATTTTCTAGCCGGTGCCACGGCGCGAGATTTGGTCCTCGAAAACATATTTGGCCGAGCTCCGGGCAAGTTGACACGCGATCTTGACTTCGGGTTCGTCCTCTCCGATTGGAAACAGTTCGAAAACCTCAAAGCAGCATTGATCTCAACAGGACGATTCAAGCCGGACCTAGCGATCCAACGCGTCTTATATCAGCACTCTGACGGTATCTCAGTTCGTGTTGATCTCATTCCCTTCGGTGGGCTTCAAGAAGGCACACAAATCTCTTGGCCTCCGGACAACGATTTTGTGATGAATGTTGCAGGATTCAGAGAGGCTCTGGAATCAGCAATTCAGGTGCAAGTGGACAGTGATCTTGTGGTACCAGTTGCTTCTTTACCAGGTCTCATAATCCTCAAGTTGTTCGCATGGGCTGACCGAAAGCACGAAAAGCGTGATGCACCCGACATTTTGAAAATACTTACAGACTACGCCGACGCCGGGAATGAAGACCGCCTGTATGCGGACGAGCTTCCCATACTTGAGGCTGCCGAATTTGACGTCCCGATTGCTGGTGCACGACTCTTGGGCAAAGACGCCCGTCACATCGCAAGTCAAGAGACTTCGGCGAATATCGCAAAAATGCTTGCGGATCCTGACTTGAAACGAGAGTTGTTAAACCAATTAGTTCAGACAAGTCCCAGATCAGACCAGTCTTTTGCCGACCACTGCACTCTATTGCTCGATAATTTCCAGCGTGGCTTTACAGAGGGATGATCGAATGGAATCAAACGACATCTCATGCCAGCCAAGCGTTGAAGTAAAACAGTACAACAGAAAACAATTGCCTGGCGATGGTGCGGCCGGTCCTCCGTCTTGGTCTTCTTCTTCGTCTCCTCCTTCTTGCTTCGTTGCTGCTGCTTCTTCTAGTCCTACTGGTACTATTCCTTCATCATCAATATCATCATCGTCATTTTCCTCCAGCTGTCGTCGCCCTTCTCGTTTCTTTCGTGATACTTCCGCGGTCGTCCCCGAGAACGCCGCCGCTGCGCCGCTGCCGGTGTCGGTGCCGCAGTCGTCGTCGCCGCGCCGCCACCGGTGCCGCCTCCTCCTCCTCCTATGGAGGTTCTCCAGAGATTCAGATGAGCGGAAGAATTGCTCCCTATTTAGGTCCAGATGAAAAACTTAGGTTCATCTTGAGTCCCGGATGGCGTCGAGCTTCACTAAACGGTTTGACCAGACGCAGAACCGAGCTAAGCGATCCCACAAGCCAGACTACCGTGCCGGTTGGAAACCAAGTCGTCGGCGTCGAGCAGATTTTGACGCGGTGTTTTATCCTGAACTCGCTAGGTGATCACCGAGCTGCATTTCCTATAC
The DNA here is from genome assembly GCA_963755765.1 of uncultured Acidobacteriaceae bacterium. Lineage (GTDB taxonomy): Bacteria > Acidobacteriota > Terriglobia > Terriglobales > Acidobacteriaceae > Acidiflorens. The sequence continues at coordinate 276,023 of CAVWKZ010000009.1, read as the reverse complement.
TAGACAGGAACAGGAGGCAGTATGTTCAGCTTATGCTTTCTGTTCTGTCCGTTGTAATTGGCGTGGCCGCATTGGCAATTCAGCTTTACGACCGCTGCCGCAAGTAGTCCCACCCCGACCGCCTCCGACCAGCATTTCACAAATGGAGAGTTCGCTCGCAGAGGGAGCCTCTATTTCTCATCAGCTGCATTCTTCTCCGACAAAAAGGCCATCTGCTCCGCAATTGTCGGCATCGTCTCAGAGCGGCGCGGCACATCCACATAGGCCGATCCATCTTCGCGTTGCTGAATATCGATTCCGCCAAGTTTCAGGAGTTCGTCGGCAATTGTTTTCAGAGGTTCGTAAATATCGAGCCCCTTCCAGGTTCCATATGTGCTGTGCATGGCCCGGAGTTCATCGTAGAGCCTCGAAAAGAACAGCCTGAAATAAGGATTCCGCTCCAGCGCATCCATAGCCTTCGGAGCCGATGCGGTCACATTACCGTCGATACCGTCGATGTGCCCCCGCATATAGGCTGCGTAGACCATCACGCCCTTGTATATCCCGGCCACCTCCCTTGTAACGCGGGTCACATCGGCATGCATGCGGTATTGGCGGATAGCTGCATCGGCGCGTTCTTTCGCTTTGTCGAGCGCGGTGCAGAACGTCTCCTCAAGCGAACGCAATACCGGCTCCTTGGCGATAAACGCGCTCAGCCGGCATGCGATGTATTCATCCCAGCAGCCTGTCGCGATGCCGAGAAGAATCCCATCGCGAAACGACAACTGCTGCTTCAGGATGATGTCGGGCATGCACGTGACGCGCATGTCGAGATCGTGGACATGACCACACTCATGCGCGAGCGTGTAAATCATCTGGTCGCGCAATTCCGCGTTCTCCGGCTCTTCTTTCACGGCCAACACGGCCATGTATTCGGCATTGAGCACCATGACCGACTTGGCTTCGCCATCGTCAAGTACCGTCGGGGTCATTGCGATCCCCACGGCGATCTCGTCATTGGTCGCTTGCAAAGGTCCACTGACGGGCGCTCCCTGATCGACCTCCGCAAGCGCCTCATGATACTTGTAGGAGACAACGACCTGTTTTAGGCGTTTCAGATTCAAGACCTTCCCGAAGACGTACAGCCATTCCTCGATCGCTTTACCGACCGATCGCGCGAATTCTTCGTTCGCGTAGTGCCTCAGGTCGATCCCTACCGGCGGCAGCGTCGAAGGCAGCCGTTCGAAATCCGCCGCCGCTTGTTCGTCGGAATCTGAGGAATCAAACTCAGCCTGTTCTGCCTCTCCCATGCACGGAATATAGCAGCGATTGCGCACCCATCTCAGATGAGTTCTCAATCGACGCGGCTCGCCGACCTGGCAGGCTTGCATAACTACTTTGATCCGTTCTCTTATGCGTAAGCCGGATCGTAAACATCGTCAGGATATGGCAGCCTGCCGTTGACGGCGAGCAAGAATTCGAGAAAGTGAGCAATATCGGCGGCCAACTCTTCCTGATAGCCAATCTGTTTGTCGTTGAAATGGTGAATGGCGTTACCGCGCTGCTGGACGCGCCGAAGAAATGCTTCGTATGTTGAATCGGCCTTCGTGGAATACAAAGTTATGAGGCGATCGAAACTGACATTGCCCGGTTTCTTGACCATGCCGGTTTTCTTGTCCTTGACGGCGGCGGCGTCGTTGCAATAGTCCTTCCACCAAACAGCAAAAAAGAGCTTGAGAATACCCTCGCAGAGACTTCTCAATGTAACGTAGCCAAGAATCAACCGTGCTTCGGCTTCTGCAGACGGGAACGGCGTGAGATAGTCCGATAACGTGTATGCGAATGAAACCTGTCTATCTAACCTGGCCGCGGACAACATCTCAGCAGCATCTGCAGGCGCCCAGCCGTGTGCTCGTCGCCAGAACCGTTCCATCGCCTCGGTCGTAGCAATGATTCTCCTGATCATCGTTTATCCCTCGCGCTACTTCATTCCTCTCAAGGGTATCGATCATCGATCCCGCATGTCGAGCCCGTCGAGATCTCGCCAAACAGCGAGGGGGAATCGGTCGTCAAAGTTCATCAGGTTGTGTATGACCCCATGGGAAATCTCCTGGCCGACGGCTCGGACTTCCGCGACAGGGAATGACGCGGGTAGAACATCAATCTCCGGGCTCTTCCTTGGCGCTTTTCAAGCGATCCCTGAGCCGTGATCCGTTTGTGATCCGTTTGCACTGCTTACCACTGCCTTCGACTGCTTTACGTTGCCCGCCGTGCGCTCTATGTTGTTGAAACTACGTTTTAGAGTAAATTCGAATCCCACTCTCTCCGCCATTCTTCGTTTTTAGCACGTTCGAAGATGGTGTCGAATGGCTTTCTGTATATAGGCCAAAGACTTACGCCGTCTGTCGAGCAGTTCGAAAGTACAGTCTTGAGCAATTTCGCCCGCTCCGCATCATTCGCCGTAAGGTAAATAGAATGAGCCTTTTGCGCGAGTTCTAAAGTCCTCCGCGCCGAGAGCACGGAACTGGCTGCCAGCGGCATTGAAGCGGCTTCTAGCATAGCTTTCAGGCGCATCTCTTCTTGCCGCCACTCGTGCATTTTGCGCTCGTACACGCCCTCATCTACCTTTCCAAGCAGCTTGTCTTCGTAGCTCTTGTCCATCAATGTCCTGGTTAATGAGAGTCGCCTGTTGAGACTGCTCAACTCTTTTTCCCGCGTCGTTTCCATGTTGCTGCGCTCCGCGTCGATAGAGTTTGCGATATTTGTCGCAATCTCTTCGGGGATCTGGATATTGTGCAAGAGAACTCCCAAAGCGGCCGACAATTTTGGCTCTGGCATGTACGGAAGACCACATTTACCGCGACCGAATGTGCAACGGTAGTAGACATACTTGCCTTTATGTTTTTCCGCCACGACGCAACAGCCGTCGTGCTGGCACTTCAGGAGGTCTGCAAAAGGAAATTCATGCTTACGAGATTTGTGGCCGCGATTGCGGCCCGAAATAACGCCCTGGACTCGCTTGAATGTCTCGATATCGACGAGAGGCTCGTGTATTCCTTTGTATTCGACTCCCTGCCAGTTGAAGAGTCCGATGTAAAAAACGCTTTTCAAGGTTCGCTCGACGTGAGCCTTGCTAATTTTCAGCCCGGTCTTCTCGATCATTGCCTTCCGCAGGGTCCAGAGCGAGTATTCCCCGGTCGCAAAAAGCTGAAACATGAGTGTCACAGACGCCGACTTTTCGGGATCTACGGCGACCTTGTGCGTGGCCTTGTCATTGAGATACCCGATAGGCGCTCTCCCTGGAAACTCGCCCTTCTCCGCCTTCATCTTTATTCCCTTGCTGATTTCTTCTTTCAAATTTTGAATGTAGTGGCGAGCAAGCAGCAGAAACATTCCTTGGACGAGCTTGTCCTGAGATTTGGACTCCCGCTTGATTACCTGGCCTTCCTTGTATAGGTGAACCTCGATACCGAGTTCTTCAGTGAGACTCTCCATCGTGATGAAGTCCTGAAAATTACGGCAAAGACGATCCGTCTTCTCGACGAGGACTACGCGACAATCGGAAGCCTGTCTCAAATACTTGAGCATCTCGCCGAATTGCTTACGCCCCGTTGCCTTTGCACTCTGGACCTCAACGAACTCCCTGGCCACCATGAAGCCTTTCGATTGAGCGTACTTACGCAAAGCTTCGAGCTGAGCGTCGATTGAGAATCCATCTTCCTGCTTGTCGCTTGATATGCGAGCGTAGATCAGTGCCTTAATAGCCATTGTCATTACTCCTTATTCGTGCCCTTTTGTAAGATGATTAAAACTGCGTCAAGGTATCGGGGGAGGGCCTCTACGCGGAACGTCACGGACTTCTACATCGGGGTCGTAATTTCATTCTTGCTCCTCCTTGAATTTCGTGGTGCCTAGCTCGATTTCGAACGCGTGATTGCGTTTCAAAACATCAGGGACTTCTGCAACGAAGTTCAATTTTCACTTCTATGCGCCTCCTGCCGCTTGCATTGCCTTAGTCGAACTAGGATCTTCATCATCTGTCTGTTCTGCCGCTTTTCGATCTAATTCATCTAACAGCTCGAAAAACTGCCGCAGCTGAGAAATTGAAACCTCATCGAGCGAGAGGGGCCGCGCTTCGACGGGCGCGCTCGGAGCGGAGACTTCGCTCTCGCTCTGGGAGCAGCCATCTACTTCCCGACATGTCGTAACCCCGCTCATTTGTATTCACCGAACCCATTCGCCTTTTCCCTGCGACCTCTTGCAATGACGCACAGTTGCTCGTTGTGAACATCACTTGGCTTTCTCTCCAGACACAGTATAGGTAGAAATGTGCTACAGTGGCCATCGCTATGTTGTTGACTATAAAGCTGTTACAAGATATTTTCGGAAATGTGTGCTGTTAAGACCGACGCCGTGATCGGGAGGCACCCCCAGAAGGGCTGCCTCCCAACCTGGTTTTTTACGCACCGTCCTGGGCCTCCTTAGGATCGGGGTTGTCAGGCAGTTTCGGCCCAAGCCCGTCACCGAGGAGTGGCATGGTGAGTCCATCCAGTTCAGGGATCGACTTGCCGACGATCCCTTGGAGGTCCCCATACATACCCGCCGTTCCGTTCATCAGCAGTTCGAGGCGACGCTGGCGTTTTGCCCACTGCTTGCTGATGGCACGCTTCTCGGCATCGAGGTCCTCCTGCATTCCAACGCAGGCTTCGACGATAGCCGAGACTCGACCACGGAAATGGGGACCCGTGAGGTATGTGAACATCTGGTCCATCTTTCCGTCGCGTCCCTGAACGGCACCCTTCGCCATAGCCACTTCAATCAGCGTTTGGCGAAGTGCCTTTGCTAGAGGCAGTGCGTGACGCATGTTCCCCACCCAGATACCCTCGACGCGATCAAAGGTGTCCACGCCTTTGGGCAGGACCGTGCTGATGATCGCGCCGACGTGAGCACCTGCAATTCGCTGGTCGCCACGGTGCTTGCTTAGCCAATCACCGCCCCAGCTTTTTGTGCGCTTGCTCTCCCAGAGGATGGTGCCTGATTGCAAGCCGTTGGGGCCGATAACTTTGTGGATGACGTCTCCACCATTCAGCCCTTTTGGGACAGGCTCAACTAGGTCACCGGGGAACGCAGCTTTCAGCATGGCCTCAAGCTCAAGCTCCTGGACCTCGCCCTGAAGTTGCTGCGAACCTTGTTCGCTCTTGCGTCGGAGTTCTTCGACCTGCTTCTTCATGTCGGCCAGCAGTTTGTCTTTTTCTGCTACCTTCAGCAGGTACGATTCCTCCTCTTCCTTCTGTGTGGCCGCGCGGATTCGCAAACGCTCGTCTTGGAGTCGGCGTTCGATTTCCAGTTCAAGCTTCTGTTTTTCCGCTTCCAGCGAACGACGCTCTTTGCGTAAGGCAAGTTCTGCATGCTCCGCTTCCGCCAGCTTGGCTTGCTTTTCAGCAAGCTCTTGCTCGGCGGCTAACAAGCGGACCGCATACGCATCAGCCGCCTTTTTTTCGGCAGCCTTTCCGAGAACGTCGCGTTCCGCCTTGAGCTTGCGCTCAACAGCGGCGTCGATGTCGCCTTGGCGAGCATCCAACTGGCGCTTCAGATCGTCGAGCGCAAGTTGGCGCGCAGATAGATCCTCTTCGTGCTTCTTCAATGCAGAAGCACGCTCTTGTGTTTCGAGTTGGATCTTTGCGCGCTCTGCGGCAATGATGGGTTGGGCTAAAGTTTCCGACAACGGAAACTCAAGAGAACAGCGTGGGCAAACAACAGTAGTGTCCTGCAACATAGCAGCCTCCTTGTGGCTTTGGTTTGGGCTGCGTATTGCGCCGGACTCTCCAACTGGTGGAGAATGGAATCGAGCTGTGATTCCGGGCTTCTAAGCAGCCTGGGTTACGGTTTAGCCCCGCGTTCCAGCGCGGGGCCCTTTTTGGAGCTTATTTAACTTGCAGGGTCCCCTCCCTCATCTAGCAGACCCTCGAACAGCTGGCGACCTAGCTCTTCGTCCACAAGCTGTAGCTGGGAGTAATCGAAATTCTCCGGCGTGGCACCCGGACCAAAGATTCTCTTGTCTCGCTCAACAGCCTCAAGGTGGGTCCGAAGGTTCACAGCAGCAGCCAAGAGTCGGAGATAAAGTTTTTCGTTCGCTACTTCGACCGACTTGAAGCAACACTCGCCGATATGCATTTTGCCAACTTGGGGCGAGTACGGATCATCAGGAGACTCAATCTCCTTCACGACGTAGTTGAAACGGATGCCTTCACCACAAAGCCCGCACGTTCTATCGGACCCCGACCCGGCGTCGTAGCATTGACCGCCGAAGAAAAAACGCGCCGCATCCTCGGATTGCCACGTGTTTCCGCCCAAGTGTCCGCTGGCGTAGTGCACCTTCTTTCGCGACCGCGACCCGACTTCTTCGAGATTGATTCGATCAGTCATAACGTCCTTTCTCTCCTTTAATTCCTCTTAGGCTTCCATCGCAGTTCGGGTCGCACTCACCGGCGCGGATAACATTGGCTGCGCTTCTCCGGCGATTAGTCTGTGCTCCTGATATGTGAGTCGGCAGAAGACTCGGTAAGTGAGCCGCACGTCTTGTTGGCAGTAAGACTTGATTTTCTGGACATCACGGTGTGCCCACCATTCCGCGACATTTGCACCGTTGCCCGTTTTTCCGCCGCAGCCGAGAGCCACACCCAAGGCGTTCAGGGTTGCGCCTTGCCTGTGGCCCCAGTTGGTCCATAGATGCATTGTGTCGATCACCTCCGCCGAATAGAACTTGCGCGTGTCCAGTGTGCGACTGGGCTGGATGCCGAGAATCCAGCTGCGCTGGCGGATGAATAGAAGATCGAATTCGAGCACATTGTGTCCGACAATCACATCGCTCCGTTTGAGAGTGTTCCAGAATTCCGCAATCATGGAACCCTCGTTGTCATTGCAGAGCGCGATCTCCGTTACATTTTCACCGTCGTCTATCAGAATCCCGATGCAAACTATGCGACCCCGAAGCGCGTCCAGCGCTCCCGTCTCATCCGCAGGGTCCAGAGTCACCGTCTCGATGTCGAGGACCACTGTGCGGCGATTCTGCGATGCCTTAGTACCTGGGATCTGCTTATTCGATTCTTGCCAGTGGCCCATAATTGCTTCCTCCACTCTCAGTATAGGAAAATCCGTGCATTTGTGGCCATTTGTAAGTTACTGATTACAAGTATGGTTAGACGATTTATTTTTGGCATATTAAAATACGAGCCTCTGTTGACAGGAGACGCAGATATACTTAACGTATAATTATTACGTTAATCGCAATAGATTTATGGAAGAATGAATAGGTTAAAAATAGCCATGCCTAAACCAAAGGTCGTTGGAGAGAGTCCTGAAGAACGGTTCCGCCGCCTGGGCACAGCGAGGACGAACGAAGTCTTGAGCCGCCTTAAGATCCTGGGCAACTGCGCGAACCGCCAGTTGTATGCCTACACGGAGAAAGATGTTGAGAAGATATTCGCGGTGATCGACCGGCGAGTAAAAGAAGTACGAGCAAAATTTCACTTTGGAAAAAACGACAATTTTAGACTGTAGCGATTACCTCCGTGATCTGTTGTCAGTTTCCCACTCCTGCGAGTCTGAGCTTTGGAGAAGCAATAATGAGTTCTAAGTCTGTTCATAAACCCATCGCAACACAGGATCAAGTGGCGTGGGCTAAGAAGGCGAAGGGCTATATAGAAGATGCAAAGAGATGTCACAGCGCGGGAGCAGAACGCCCTGCTGTCATCTCCCTAGTAGGTGCTCTGGAGTCCTTGCTGCGTTTGCGCTTCGGCATGGGTCCGAAAGACCTTAACGCTCTGATTGGGGAATTTGATAAGGATTCGTACTTTGAGGGCCACATCGGGATTCACCCCCGATCCACGCATCAGTGTACCGACGAGGCGCGAAGAACGCTTCGCTTTCACTTCCGCCTTATAGCGTTTGCCGAATACGTCCTCAACTTCCACGGTGACTGGAAGATGGTCTTGGAGGAGGACGTGTTTGCCTTTGACGATGGCGTGTCAGTACCGTCCGGAAGACGACAACGGGAGATCTTCCCAATCGATTGAAAGGGAATGGATTAGAGGTGATTTGAGGTTTTTTCGATTTGAACTCAGATAGGCCAAAAAGGGCCTGCCTGAGGGAGAGGACCGGAGGTGTGAGAATGGTGAATGAATTTCGGCCGAACGGTTTTTGCCCAACTCCTGGACCATCTGCCCTCCTATGAGTTTCAAAAATGTGTGACTCGTTATCGCGGCGATTATCAGCAAAAGAGTTTCTCTTGTTGGGATCAGTTTCTGGCGATGGGTTTCGCCCAGTTCACTTATCGCGAGAGCCTTCGCGACATCGAAGTCATGTCTCCGGTCGGTGGAGCGGCAAGCTTTATCACATGGGATTTCGCGGCAAGGTGGCGCGCTCAACTCTCGCAGATGCCAACGAATCGCGCGACTGGAGGATCTACGCAGATTTTGCTCAAGTCCTGATCGCCGATCGCCCGGCCGTTGTACGCGGGCGATCCGATCGGAGTGGATCTGGATGCACAGCCTTTACGCGCTGGACTCGACTACCATTGACCTCTGTCTTTCGCTGTTCTCCTTGGGCCCAGTTTTCGCCAGCACAAAGCCGCCATGAAGATTGCACACGCTGCTGGACCTCCATGGCAATATCCCAACGTTTATTGGCATTACAGACGGCAAAGGTGCCCGATGTCAGACATGCTCGACGAGATCGTTCCGGAGGCCGGCGCGTTCTATGTGATGGATCGCGGCTACATCGATTTCGAGCGCCTTTACGTCTTCACCCTCAGCGCCGCCTTCTTTGTCGTGCGCACGAAAGAAGAATGTTCTTGCTGCAACGGCGCTATTCACATCCGAAGTCGATCAAAGCACTGGCGTGCGCTCCGATCACACCGTGGTCTCTGACGGCCATCGAATTCCATCAAAGTCTATCCGGATGCGCTGCGCCGCGTCAGTTACGTTGGACGCAGGAAACCAACAAGCGGTCTCAGGTTTCTTACCAACAACTTTGTCCTTACCGGCCCTCACCATCGCCCAGATCTACAAATGCGCGCTGGCAAGTGGAACTGTTTCTTCAAATGGATTAAGCAGCATTTGCGGATCAAGGCATTTTACGGCACTGAGCGAGAACGCAGTGAAGACCCAGATCTGGATCGCGGTGTCGGTCTACGTGCTCGTGGCCATCGTGCGCAAGCGTCTTGGAGCTGCGATGCAAGTCTTTACCAAATTCTACAGATTCTCAGCTTGTCGCTTTTTGAGAAAATGCCCATTTTACAGGCTCTCGAAGCATATTCTTCCCAAGACAACTTACTCGAAGACCCCAACCAATTGATTCTGTTCAACTTCTAACCGGACACTATTGATGGCGTGTATATGGACTTCGATCCCGGAATATGGAGCAAGCGTTAAGGGCGTGACGTTCAATTGTTGCCGTTTCTCGTCTTCCTCAGAATTGGCCGCTTGTTCCTTTTCAACAACCTCAACCATCTCGCTTTCTAACTCTTCATGCACGCCATTGTTGTCGGTCCAAAAACGATAGCCGCAGATCGTGTTTGGCCGCGAGCTGTGGTTATAGACTTCGATCACTCCTCGTAGGAGCGCCTCGTCTTGCTTGATTGCCGGATCGAGAACATACCAATCGCCTTTGCGGCTCGGACAACGAGCTTGATGCGCCGGTCATAGGAAACGTAGGCGAACGAGGCAATCGAGAAAATCAAGGCAAGCAGCGCAATGATCGCGCTTACGGCAGGCGTTCCGGCTTCCAGAAACTCCCAGAATGCGTGCATACCCTCTCCTAATCGCCGAGGCGGATGCTCAGGCCCTTGGCATCAATCTCGGCAGTCGTCTTTTCGAGCTTCTCTGTGCGCTTGGCGTTCGCCGTCTGCTCCCGCGCCGTATTTCGCATCGGGTGCGATACGTCCTCAACGAGGATCAGATGTCTCGGGTCCGCACTGAAGTTCGGCACCGCGTCCTGCACCCCGTCTCCAATGAGGAGCTGGAAGAAGATGCCGGGGATGTAGAACACGTATCGCTTAAATCCGCCCAGCGGTTCAGCACGATACGGTTGAATCATTCCTTGCCACACGACCGGCAACGAATCGACGGTCACAGAGAGAGCTATATTCTTCGGCAGATCGGCGAGCCGGAGGAGGTACTGTCGCAGCGCTTCCTGCTCTTCCGGCGCGAGCTTCAGAAAGGGCTCCGGAGTCCCGTTGTTCCACGGATGCACCGCGCCTTTGTAGAAAACCCCGATGCCGAAGTGCGTGAGCTTATCCACGTTGATTTCAGGATTCGACGCCGTCTTGTAGAGCTTCCAATCTGCCGTCTTGTCGATTGGCGCTTGCTTCATCAGGCGTTCGCGTAGCGAGAACGGTCCTCCAACCTCGGGAAGCATCGGTTTGATCCACGTTTCAGCCTTACCGAAACATTGCTCACAGTCCCCGCAGAACACATAATCTTTGACCTGCTTTGTCGAGGAGTACATCGACTCTTTGGAGATATAGACCGGGGTATGATCGTCCATTCGCATCAGCGCGTAGAACGAGCGGGGCAGGAAGTGGCTGGCGCGTAAATCAACGCTCTTCGAAAGGCAAAGCTTGCAATCGCCCGTTTCCATGTGTCGTCCTTGTGCACCCATTCTATTCCTGACCAAAGGCTCCGCTCCCGTTCGGCACGCGACCGACACCGTGTGGAGCATCTATGGCTCTGATGTCGCCACCGTTTTGAGCGGTCGACACGCTATCCTTGACGGTGAACGAGAGAGCGAGGCCCTGAGGACATGCCAACCATACCGTCGGTGAACATACCGACTCCTAAGAACTGGCAGGACTTTGAGACGAACGTTCGAGACGCACTGGCGTTGCGTTGGAAGTCAACGGGGCTCCAGAAACATGGACGGCCTGGGCAGAAGCAGTACGGCGTAGACATCGTCGGCTGTCGTTTATCCTAGTAGGTGATGATGGACGTAAAGAAGGCACTGACGGCAGTTTTGTCGTCGGGGTTGTCTACGTAGTTACAGAATATGAATTGATACGCACGGTTGCCTTTAGTTGTCCCCAACCAAGAGGTATGCAACTTGCGACCGTTGACAGGCATCTCGACCGTCTGGGATATCGCATAGTCCCCGGTGCTGATTTTGGTCACGTGGTAATCCAGCAGGTTTTCGTCCGAGTCTGACACAAAGCCTTTTGCGAGGTTCGATAAGTCGAGATTGTTGACTGGCCGAGGGTAGACTGTTACCCGGATTGCGTATTGACCTTTGTCCTCAGCGTCACCGTGATACACATAAGTCGAGACCGCGTCGGAAGGGGGACGACTCGATTTCTGTAAGGTCAAAGGCACAGGAGTGACTACAAAGAAGAATTTGTTGCTGGTGGTTATAAACTCGCCCCAGCACATGCCCGCGAACGCGAGCAGCATGAGTGACAATGGGATCTTTTTCATGATCTTCTCCATCCGCTTTCGCGGGAATTTCTCGATTTCTACTTCAGAACACTTTCTTTGTTACGAGGTCGTACCTGAACGTCCTGTTGCGATCGTTTGTGTGCACGATTTGCGTCAGCCCGAGAACGGTCCGGTAGTCCATCGCGTCTATGTCTGCGAGTGACGCGTAGAACCGCTCGTTCCGCAGATATCACCTGCGAACTATTAGTTTGGCCGCACATCACACCAGCGAATGCCAGCAACGTTATCGTGGGCGACGGTTGCGGCACTTCATGCTCAGACCACAACCACAGATTGCACTCTCAACGGCAACCAAGCCAATTGCACCTCTACCAGTGACGCTCAGGCTCGCCATAGCCGATTTTCGCCTTTCTGTGAGATGGATTACAGGTAACCGAGGTCACGTTCTCGCTTACCGCATAGCCTGTCAATGACCTTCGTAAGTTCCTCCTGTGGGTGCCGAGTGGCAAACTGGGCTGGGGGCTTTGCATGAGACAACGATTGATCATGATAGCGTTTTGTTTCTTGGGGACACTTGCTTTTGGACAGGCCCAGCAGATGGAATCTGCCAAGGAACTTGAGAGTGCTTGCAGGACCGCCATGAAGGTATTTGACGCAGAGGGCGCGGCATCGGCACAGGATGCGGTGCAATATGGGAAGTGCCTCGGCTATGTCGAAGGACTCCTGGACTCGATGAGGATTCTCAAGCAGACCGGCAATGACGGCAGGCCCTCCGACTTCCACCTGCACGGCGACGGGTTCGTGGTGAAGGACGCTGTAGTCTTCTTCCTAGACTTCATAAAGACCGACAAAAAGTATGACCACAATGGCTCAGCCGCTCCGATGATAATCCAAGCCTTGGTCGAGAACCATCTTCTCACGACATCTCCCGCTTCTTCATCGCGATGACTGATGAAAAGGAGATATGTTCGAAGGATTGGCCGTCTGCATCAGTCCCTCATATTGGGACTTTAGGTCCATCACGCCCGTAACGTGTTCTTCCCCATAGGCAGCGTGATAATTGAGCAATGTGAGCGGTCCTGAATTCCTGGCTCGGCGCGTTATCTTGAGCCTCGGATCGAGAGGGCGAGAGGGCGAGATGCGAAAAACACTTTTATTCGTCGCGTTTATGGCAGTCTTAACAGTCTGTGGGCCCGGCTCGGCAGAGGCTCAGCAAGCTGCCGACTTCACGTGGTCCTCTGGTTGTACGAATTGCGAAAGTAGCATAAGCAATCCGGGCTGGTATTCAGACGGGTCTGGAATCTTCATGGAGGAAATGCACGGCAGCACTGTCGGTGCCTTGGCTGGACTGTCGATGGTGGGGAGCTACTTTTGCGTCGAAGTGGGTTTCGGCCTTGAAGGACGAGGTAGTGTTGCAGTCAACCCTAGACGCGCAGTAACGCTGGAAACCGATTCGGCTGCGCACATGGTTCTCTATCCAGTAGACCACCCTGATAAGCGAGCAATAAAGGGCACGGTCATTGAGAAGAAACATCTTAAAGACGAGACCATAAATTTAACGGGCGAGGCCGTCGCTGCGGGATACTTGCTCTTTCCCGCAGACAACAACGCTTCTCGCGTTACCGTCGTTGTCGTGGTGGGCAACGAAACCTTCCGCTTTCCATTCGATAGAAATCCTAATGCACGTGCGAAATTTGCGGCTCCGAATGACTCTGCACTCGTTGCACAGAAAGTTCCTGCTCCCGCTCCATCTTCGCTGTTGGTCCAAAGTCCTTCTATTGGCGTCGCACCGAATGGCGAAACCACGAAAGCAAGTGCCAGCACAGCCGAGCAAGTGTCATCGTCCCACAGCGCTGCACAACTCGAAGCTTGTCAGAAACAGATTGATCCTCAGATATACCCGGCGGACACCTGCACTGCCATTCTTGGCTACCTTGCTCCGGCAGACGAGCTAGGCCTTGGTCCGTTCGAGGACGGCTCATTTATGGTGATTACTCGCGGCGCTGACGGGAAGTCTAACGCCAAGACCTATTACCTTCCGCCGACAATTCGATCCGAGATTGCGTTGAAGACGATGACGCAGACCCTTCAGGATGTCCAGTCACTTGCTGACAAAGAACCAAACGGCATATTTGCGGGGATGCTACCCGACGGACGTGCCCTGTGGAGCAAATTAGAAGCCGCCTTTTGCTACTACCATCCTGATGAACAGTATGCGGACGCTTCTGGGAGCCTAGCGAAGTGTCACCGAGAAGGATCGCTGCCTGATGACAAAACGCTCGAAAGCGAGTTCGACGGCGCGATGGTTTACAAGAATAACTACTTTACTTTTCTAGACGCGAGAGTGGCGCAGAGACTCGATACCAACGCAGCCACAGCACCTACAGTGCCTCCATCGCAAACCCATCCTCCAGCTAGCACGGCTGCGATCACTAGCAGCGCAAATGTGGTTCATCCCGTTGTCCAAACAGGTTGCGACAAGAACATATCATTCGCTGTTGCCGGGGGCGGGCAGATCGTCTCTCGTGTCCCTGCCTTTGCGGAAAAATGGGTTTCAAAGAATCAGAAGAAATATATGGGCCTATGCTTTTCGCAGGTGCCCGACCCACAAGCGGCGAACTACCTGTTGGTATTCTCGACCTCGCAGTCGGCCTTTAACGGAATTTACCCAACCGTAAGAACCAACACCAGCACGAACACGAGCACGACGCCTGTGTCAGGCAGCGGAACTGTCACGGACAACTATGGCGGCATGTGGAATTACACGTATGACGGAACAGCCACTACGACAACAACGACCACGACCACAACCCACGATAACTTGCCATACACAGACACCTCAAACACCTTGTATCTGAACAGCTACGACGACCACGGAAGAATGATCTCACAGCGTTGGCGAACTATTACTACGCGGCAAGGCGGGGACGGAGCGAACACGCTTGGCTACAATCTGGGTGCGGCATTGGGAGCAATTCACATGAAGGAGCACCTGCTGAAGAGCGTGGTCGAGGACGTCGCCAAAGGATCGAGATAAGTTCTGCAACCAGAGGTTTGCCAGTCCAAGGAGTCACGTGCATTACGTTTTCGCAGTATTCGCGTTGATCTCGATGGTAGCGACCATCGAGTGGGTTTACGTCAAGGCCAGAAAAGCTGTGAGGTGGACAGCTCATCCGAACCGATGGGACACTTTCGCGATGATGGAGATCTCCCATAAAGAGCGCTGGCGCAAGAGAGAACTTTCCGCTGAAGAAACAAAGACCATAATTGAAAAGTGGTACGCACGGTTCAAGGGTCGAGGCGCTCAGAACTAATCGCGTGTCCGGTGTAAAGTTCTTAACAGACGCGGGAGAAGATGCGTGATGAATGCCTACGACGTCGTTAGGCCGGAATCCTGTGGCGACAGGTTGCTAAAATGCATTCTTGATAATCGGATTCGTCGATCCCGTACTTTAGTAGCATTTCACTGCCACACTTTGAACATGTGGTTTGCCGTTTTAAGCTTTCCGCCTCCCTGGTCGCGAGCTGCCTAACTGAGGAGCGGAATAACCGCATGGCGGCCTGCTGGCAAATCATCATCTCAGGTCCAAAGACGCATAACTGGTCGCCGACGACATCGGACAACAACTGCCCGATCTGGCGGTCATTAAGCTCCTTCAGGCGTTTCTCCAGCACTCCAGCCACGAAAAGTGTGCCCACAACCTGCTCGAATGCTACGCCGGATCGGGTGAACCTCCGGTGTATTTCGACAAGCTCACGGATTGTAAGGTTCTGAGTAGTGTGGCCGTACATTTTCGTTTCCTCAACGCACCTGCCCGATGACAGTTCGCAAATGACAAAATCTGTCAATCCGAAGGATTGCCCTGCTAAGGCCGTGCTCACAGGAACGGTCTTACGAGCTGCAACCACGAAAAATTCAACTATTTACACCTCTGGTAGCTCTTCACCGGAGGCAATCAGAGTTCTAAAATCGTCTTCTAGCCTCCGCCATATTTTCTAATCCCTTGAAAATAGGAGTCTAGCGAGTCCGGCTACCTATTTCCGCTAAATCCCGCTACCCAAAATCGCGGCCTGATTGTAGACCAGGCATCGGCTCGAAAGGAACAAGAGCCATGAAGGGTTTGCCATCAGTCAGCTTGTATATCCATGCCAGCGCTGACGTTTCTGAATGTCGCTTCAGGACTGGCCCTCGGCCTGGGAATAAAGCGCCCACGCGCTCGCCAAATCCTGGACAATATGGCCCAGCGATTTGTAGACGGTAATTTCCTCTGCCGAGCGGCGTCCCGCGATCTTGCCTGCCAATACCTGACCAATCTCAGCGACGATATGTTCATCACCGATCAGGCCCGCCGTTTTGGCTCGGAGAAACTCCGCGCCCTGTTGCAGAACGCCTTCGCGACTGTCGGCAATGAAGCGCGAGCGGACGACGAGGTCGTTGTCGACTTCCGCGGGGCCCGCGTGGCCGGAGCCTACCAAATTCAGATGTGTGCCCGGATGCACCCACTCGCCCTTCAGGATCGGCTCGGCCGCCGCGGTGACGGTGCAGATAATGTCGGCCCCGGCGACTGCTTCACGGACGACTCCTGCCGTGGCGACTGGCACTGAGAGTTCCGCTTGCATCCGTTCGGCGAAGGCCCGGGCGCGCTCGGGCGACCGCCCCCAAACGACGATGGATTCAAGATCGCGAACCTTGCCGATCGCCCTGGCGTGGGTTGCAGCCTGTTCGCCGTAGCCAAGCAGAGCCAGGCGCCGGGCGTCTTTCCGTGCCAAGACGTCGGTGGCGACCGCGCTGGCCGCTGCCGTGCGTATGGCCGTAATCTCCCCGGCATGCACTATGCAAACCGGGGCGCCGGTTTCGGGATCGAACAGGATGACGAGGCCTTGATGTGACTGTATTCCACGGGCGAAGTTCTCGGGGAAGACGCTGATCAGCTTTGCGCCAAATGTCGCATGCGCGCCCATCGCTCCGGGCATGATGCCGAACAGGCGCCCCTCGGACAGCGGGATGATCGACCGCAGAAGTTGCTTCGTTTCGCCCTTCGAGAGCGCGATCATCGCGTCGCGCACGATCGGAATGCAGACCTCGTAGGTAAGCCGCCGGGCGACTTCTTCGCGGTCTATGAATCGCATCAAACGCTTCCTCAATTCGAATATGTCTCGAGCAATATGGTGTTTCGAACCTGTCCAACCCACCGCACAAGCTTCTCCGCATTTTAGGGCAATCCGGCGCGCGGCACTTCGACCTTTGTCATTAATATTGCGGCTTGATGGCTTGCGGACGCCATGGCCTCGCGGAAGGTGGGTGCCACCATCCTTGATTGCTGCCGCCATCAAGGGTTGATACGGAGAGTAACATGGAGCCTTCCAAGGGTCGACGCGGCGCGTCTGGAGCGGATCCGACGGTCATGGTGAGCGACATTCTGTAGAGACATTATGTGAGGAGAGCGTGAGATGGTCGAAGCCAGTGACGAGGTTTACTCTTCGCTCCACCGAAGATTCAAGGGTGATTTACTGCGCCCCGGCCAAAGCGGGTACGACGACGCGCGTACTATCTGGAACGGCATGGTTGCTCGCGCGCCAGGACTGATCGCACGCTGCGCAGATGTAAACGATGTACAAAACGCAGTCCGAGCCGCTTCTGAGATTGGAATTCTTACCGCCGTTCGTTGCGGAGGCCATAGCCTTGCAGGTTTCAGCACCTGCGATGGCGGTCTAGTGATTGACTTATCGAGGATGCGGCAGGTGGTTGTCGATCCGGAAGCGCGGCGGGCTCGAATCGCTGGAGGTTGTCTGCTGGGATCGATCGATGCCGCAACGCAACAAGCGGGGCTGGTGTTTCCGTCCGGCGTCGTTTCTCACACCGGTGCCTCCGGACTCATTTTGGGCGGAGGGACGGGATGGCTCACGCGGCGATTCGGGTTGTCATGCGATAACGTTGAGGGGTTCACGCTAGTAGCAGCGGACGGTTCCGTCGTGCGCGCCAACTCCAGGGAGAACCCGAATTTATTCTGGGCCCTGCGTGGCGGAGGCGGCAACTTCGGAGTGGTGACAGAATTCGAAGTGAAACTACATTCGCTCACGGCTGTGCTGCTGGCGGAGGGATTATCTCCGGAACGTGATATTCGGTCGCTCCTGAAATATTGGAGAGACTTCATGGCCGACGCTCCACTCGACCTGAAGTGGAACGTCAATCTGTGCTTGGCCCCGCATACAAGGAAAGTGCCCGTTGAACTTCGCGGGCAGCCAGTAGCCAGCAATTCCTTGGTTTGGACCGGGGACCCCGAAACCGGGCGTCCATATCTGGAGCGCGCACTCTCCATGTGCAATCCGGATTCGGCGAGCAGCAAGATCGTTTCGTTTATGGATCTACAAACCATGGCGGATTCCGAATTCCCGCATGGCCGGCGCTATTACACGAAGTCAGGTTACTTCGCATATCTCGACGACGACAGTATCGATCGCATGGTGGAGGCTGTCGCCGCGATTCCATCATCGGAGATCCAGATTGAACTTGCCTATCTTGGAGGCGCGGCGGCGCGGGTTGCGGCGAACGAGACGGCATTCGGCGATCGCAGCGCTCCGTTCATCCTGAATTTGCTGGCGGGCTGGTCAGAGGCCTCAGCCGATGCCGAAAATATTTCGTGGATTCGCGGACTCTTCAATAAACTTCGGCCAGCTATGAAACCCGGCGTGTACATTAATTTTATGAGCGGCGATGAGCAGGATCGCGGGCCCGAGGCTTATCAGGAACGGTGGGACCGTATGGTCACGGTTAAGTCGCAGTACGATCCGAACAACTTCTTCCGGCTCAATCAGAATGTTCCGCCACGAAAAACCCCGTCTGGGAGTTTGTAATTATTAATCCACGGCCAGAGACGGGACGAAATCCTACAAAAGTTACCAAATCCTGCACACGTTCGCCGCGGGCTTCACCATGGGCTGGCCCGCTTTGCATGAGAATGCTTCCGCGAAATCGGGCATGTTCACGACAACTCCATTGATGCGGTAGCGCGCGGGAGAATGCGGATCGGTCATGGCGCGCACACGCAAGTCTTCGGGACGTTCGTTGGCGCAGTCCCACTGGGCGAATCCGATGAAGAAGCGCTGCTCCGGCGTAAGCCCGTCGATGGGCTGAAGGTGTTTGTCTTTAGTGGCATCTTTCCACGCCATGTAAGCGAGAATCTCACCGCCCAGATCGGCAACGTTTTCGCCCAGCGTTAGCTCGCCGTTGACGTGAACATCTTCTACTGCAATGTATCCGGAATATTGATCGGCCACGCACTTGGTGCGCGCATCGAACTTCACGCGGTCTTCCTTCGTCCACCAATCTTTCAGATTTCCCTTGGCGTCGAACTGGCTGCCCTCGTCGTCGAAACCGTGGGTAAGTTCGTGGCCAATGGTGCCGCCGGTGTCGCCGTAGTTGGGAGCGTCATCCATTTTCGGGTCGTAGAGCGGCGGTTGCAGCACGCCGGCAGGGAAGTTGATGTCGTTCATCTGCGGGTTGTAGTCGGCGTCCACGGTAGGCGCGGAGATGTCCCACTCGCCGCGGTCCACCGGTTTGCCGATTTTGTTGATGTCGCGGCGGGTTTCGAACTGATGAGTGCGCTCGACGTTGCCGGCAAAATCGTCGGGGACGATCGTTACCGAGCTGTAGTCGCGCCACTTGTCGGGATAGCCAATCTTGTTGCGGATTCCCGCCAGCTTGACCAACGCCTGCTGCTTGGTTTCCGGGCTCATCCAGTCGAGCGCGCGGATACGCTGACCCATCGCGTCCTCGATACCCCGCACCATATCGAGCGTGCTCTGCTTCAGTTCGGGAGAAAAGACTTTGGCCACGTAAACCTGGCCGAGCGCTTCTCCCAGATCATAGTCGGTGTACTGTACGCAGCGTCTCCAGCGGGGCTGCATCTCTTTCGCACCGCGCAGATATTTGCGATAGAAGTCGAAGTTTTCCTCGACGAACTTCGCGGAAAGATAGGGAGAGGATATGTCGGCCACGTGAAAGCGCAAATAGGTCTTCCAGTTGTTGATCGGTTCGGACGACAGAAGCGTATTAAGTTCCTTGATGAACTCGGGAGCGTCCACATTAAGGATGGCAAACTCCGGGTACTTCATCTCGCGGTAGTACGCAACCCAGTCAAAGTTGGGGGCAAGCTGAGTAAGGTCCGCTACTTTCATTTTGTGGACCAACTTGTGCGGGTCGCGGCGTTCCACACGCGTGAGCGAAGCCTTGGCCATGGCCGTTTCCAGGCGCATGACAGTTTCGGCATTTTTCTGGGCGACGGACGGGCTGTCGCCGATCAGTTCGAAAACTTTCCGCACATGCTGAAGGTAGCGCTCGCGCGTTTCTTTCGACTTGGCGTCGTCCTTAATGTAGTAATCGCGATCAGGCATGCCTAGGCCGCCCTGGTCTACATCCGCGATCACGTGCTCGGAGTCGTCCGGGTCCTGGATTGAGCCGGCCGCAAAAAGCATGGAGCTGCTATAAGAATACCGGGAGTAGGTAAGCTGGAGTCGCGCCACCACCGGCGTCAGTTCTTTCGCCGTCCCGATCTGCGCGATGGCGTCGAGTTGCGGCTGAATTGCCGAGAGGCCGCGCTTTTCTACGGCGCTTTCGTCCATGCAGGCGGCGTAGAAGTCGCCAATCTTCTGCGTCACGGCATTGCGTTGCTCATTCGGCTGGGCCGCCTGCTCCAACATGCCGCGGAGGAAGGTCAAGTTGTCCTGATAGAGTTTTGCGTAGACCGACCATGAAGTCTGATCGGGCGGGATTGGATTTTTCTTCTGCCAGCCGCCACAGGAATAACGATAGAGATCGACGCAAGGGTCAACCGACTTGTCCATCGACGAAAGGTCGAGACTGGGGCTGTAGGGCAGCGCGGGAGCAGCAGACTGCTGGGCGAATGACGTTGGAGTGTTGGCCAGCCATAAAGCGACAACCACAAGCAGGGACAGGCACACGGGGTGTTTGCGCATATTCTCCTTGGACGGGAATCGGCGAGAAATGTTACCGGCAAACTATCGTACCGGACGATTTGTCCGCCATCAAGGAGATCAGGCATGCCGCACTTTCACGATCTTTCGAAACACCTTTTCACGCCCGTACTCTTGGGAGCCGGGCCAAGTCCGAAGCTACCTGGCCAATGGTGAAGACATTGCCATTGGAGTTCTGGACGTTTTCGAACCAGGGCGCGCTAACACGTCCGCGAACGCATCTACAAAGAAACTTTAATTTAATTCGCGAACGGCATCCCGACTACAAGGACGGATCTCGATCCGAGCGACGGACCAACCCGGGCGATAGCCATTTAACGCGCGGGCACATATTATTACTAACTGCCGATATCTCTGCATTGCTTTTGTTTCGCAATGTATCCCAACGTGAGAGGATCGCAAGCTGGAAAAGGAGGGGCATGTGGTCATACCGTAGTCTGGGACGCCTGGAAAAGAGAGGAGTCTTTCTTCGTTTTGTCTGGTTGGCCTCGTTCGTCGCGCTCGTTGCAATGATACTTTGGCCTCGCCCGTACTCCCTGGTGTGGAATTGCCCGGGCAGATTCTGGGATGTGGCTGTTTACTACCGGGCAATGCAATCCCTACGTGCTGGTCTGGATCCCTATGCGGTGGGGATGGCCCGACAGTATGCGGCCCAAGCGGTCGGGCAACACGCCTTTACCTATATCTACCCGCCGCTAACGCTGCTGGCGCTACGTGCCTTCAATCTCCTTCCCGTATGGCTTGCGGCGGTGGTGTATTGGACGGTCTATAGCGCCGGATATGTGGCACTGGTGTGGGCTGTAACACAATGCTTCCGCCCGCAAGACCGCGCCGTTATGCGGTACGCCGTTCCTCTGGTGGTCTTCTTACCAGCGTTGATGCCGAATCAAGTTATCCTGAGCGGCAACGTTGCCTACATTTTTTATGGATTGCTTTTCGCCGCAACCATACTTGGCTGGAAGCGGGGCGTTTGGCGCTGGTTCTACCTGGCGGTGCTCTTGGCCGCCTGCTTCAAGGCCCCGTTTCTCACGCTGCTGGCCATCCCCGCACTTGCAGGGGAGCGGCAGTGGCTTAAGGCCACTGGCGTGGGCGCGGCCGGCCTAGGCCTGTTCGCTTTGCAGAGCTGGTTCTGGCCAGTCCAGTTTCGTGAGTACCTGGCGAGCGTAAGCCTGCTGTTTCAGTTCAACCGTGACCTCGACCTCGGACGAAGCCCCGCGGGTATCCTTGGGCGTGCATTGTCCTGGCGTGGCCTGCCCTATTCCGCACCATCCACGGTGGCGTTCTTGATCTATGGCGGCGTTCTCTTCGCCGTGCTTTGCCACTTCAGTAAGCTTTACCGGCAGGGCCGCATCTCCGCCGAGAGCTGGATTCCCGTGCTGCTAGTCGGAACCATCCTGTTGAATCCCCGTATCATTCGATACGATGTTCACGTGGTCGCACTGGCCATGGCGCTGATTCTGGTGCGCTCTGTGGCATCCCGGTCGAAGTTCGGCATAGCCCTGGCCGTCTCGGTGCTGGTACTAATCCTGAGCGTTCCGCTCCTCAATCTCCTCCCAGGTGATGTGGAGGCTCCTCGGGACATGCTCGTCCTCGTCGCGGTAATGGCCCTCGGTTTCCAGTACCTGGCGGTAGAGGCGCGCCGCAGTTGTGACCTGAGTTTGTCTGTCCTTCCCGACGATACCGTTCCTCAACGTGCCGCGTCATGAGGAGAGGCTGATGGCAGCAACGAACCAATACGCCGCGCCCATTACATCCGACCAGGGTCAACCGGGCGTGCCGTCCGCGTCACGAGCACTGGTCTATGAATGGGGGGCTTTGGCCGCCTTCGGCCTGTTTGCAGCTGCGCTGCTGGTCTATCCAGTTCTGCGGGCATTTTCCATGGTGGAGGTCGGCTATAACGAGGGCTGGAATGTCTACAACGCGGCCGCTGCAGATCACCATTTGCCTCTCTACGGACACAAATACGGCTGGACTACAGTCAACTATCCTGCGCTTTGGTTCTATGTCGTTGCCTGGGTTCATCGACTCGGCCCCAGCTATCTGATGGCGGGAAGAATATTGGCCCTGGTATCCCACCCGCTCTCGTGCTTGCTGGCGGGCCTTGTCGTCTGGCAATTCAGCCGCGACTATCGTGCGGCCCTGTTCAGCGCTCTCTTTTGTTCAGCGGTCTTCTGCATCGCGGCCAACGAGTACATAGGCTATAACGATCCCCAGATGTTCGCCCAAGTCTTTTTCTTGTGTGGATTCCTGGTCTACATCTCTGGGCCCCCGCGATTTTCCCGTCTGGCGCTGACCGTCTTGCTCTTTGTGCTCGGAGGCAGTATCAAGCACAACCTCATCGAGTTCCCACTGGCCGTGCTGCTGGACTTAGCATTTGTCGGAAAGAAGCGCGTTCTGCAATACCTGTCGCTTTCGGCCGTCGTTGTAGGGGCGTCGATCTACGCCAACACGATTATGGGCGGCCCATTTTTTGTAGCGAATATCCTGATCCCGCGGGCGTACTCGCTCGAGAAGGCCTTTCTCCAATTCATGGAGTACGGTTTCGGCCCGGTGCCGCTGGCGATGATCGCCGCCGTGATCTGGAGCGCGGCGTCGCTCAAGGACAAGAGACTTAGAGTCCTGGCGATGCTCTTCTTGGCATCTTTGTTCGTCGGTTCTCTCTCCGGCGGAGCAATCGGGGTTTGGGTGAATAGTTACTTCGATATCTATTTATCTGTCTCGATGATTGTCGGGCTCCTCATGCATCGCATCTGGCAGGGACAAATCGGCAGCAGACGCACATGGGTCACAGTGGGCGTACCGCTGGCGCTGGTCGTTTCTTTTGTGCCTGTCTGGGCCGCCGGGCCGCCGCTTTTCCACCGAGCAATTTCGGACTTGGCAGTGAAGCAAGAACAGTTTCAGTCCGAGGTCGCATTTCTACGGGATCACCCGGGACCGGCGTTCTGCGAATCGCTGCTTCGCTGCTACGAGGCTGGCAAGCCCTATGAATACGATCCGTTTAATAGTGCCAACCTGGTAAAGCTTGGGAAGCTGGACGCAGCGCCACTTCTGGACCGGTTGAGCCGAGGCGAACTAGCTACCGTGCAGCTTTGCTGTTCGATCGACTTCCTCAAAGGCGATGACGATCCTTTTATAATCCCGCAGACGCTTCCACTACTCGAGGCCTCTTACGAATTAGCCCTCGCCCACGACGGATGCTATATTTACGTTCCCAAGAATGCCTCGCACGATGCAAAATAGTGAACCGACAAGCCGCAACGCCCCGAATGCCGATTCCAGTCATGCTGGTTCCAATAATGGACCTCAACTGATTTGGGCTGTTCTGATCGCCCTGGCATTGCGCCTGATTGTTGTCGGCTTTCTCTATCAGGGATTCCTCGATCCCGGTCGCGACCACTGGGAGTTCGGCTACGAACTCGGAAAGGTTGCTTATTCCATTGCTAGCGGTCACGGGTTTGGCAATCCGTATTGGGTGCAGACCGGACCTACGGCGATGATCACGCCAATTTATCCGTATCTGATGAGCTTTATTTTCGCGTTGTTCGGGGCCTACACCAAGTCCGCGGCGCTGGCGGTTCTCGGCTTCAACTGCCTCGTTTCAGCTCTCACCTGCATTCCGATTTTTTTTCTGGCCCGCAACAGTTTCGGTCTTCGAACTGCGGTTGGTGCGCTTTGGACTTGGGTGTTTTTCCCTTACGCAATCTATTTCTCCGCCGGCTCGATGTGGTATCACAGCTTTGTCGCTCTGCTGCTCACGCTGCTGCTCCTGATCGCTTCCTATCTGGAAAGCCGGACTCAGCTTTGGGTGTGGGCAGGCTTTGGAGCTCTCTGGGGATTTACGGCGCTCACCACTCCTGTGGTGCTAGCCGTCGTGCCGTTTCTGGGTGCGTGGGTCTGCTATCGTCTGCATCGCGACGGAAAACACTGGATGACGCCGGCGGCAACCGCCGCATTCGCTCTGCTGGTCACAGTTTCACCATGGCTGATGCGTAATTACGAGGTGTTCGATCGACCCGTGTTTCTTAAAGACAATTTTTGGATGGAGGTCTGTGTCGGCAATCTCGGCAATGCCCAGCATTGGTGGAACGATGCAGTCCACCCGGCGGGCAACAACGCCGAACTGGTTGAATTCCGCGAACTGGGAGAGCTGGGTTACATGGCCAAGAAGCATCAGCAGGCGCTGGCTTTCATTCAGGACCAGCCCGGAATTTTCGTGTGGCGGTCGCTTCGTCGCGTGGTGTACATGTGGACCGGGTTCTGGAGCATCAGCGCGGACTACCTTCACGAAGAGCCTCTGGATCTTGCCAACACGTTTTTCTGCACGCTATTCACGGCTCTGGCGATGCTTGGTCTATACAAGGCATTCAGAACTTCGCGCAATGCTGCCATGCCCTATGTACTCACCTTGTTCGCTTTTCCGCTGGTTTACTACGTCACTCATTCGGAGATTTCCTACCGGCTCCCCTTGGAACCGCAACTGGTGATTCTTGCGGCGTTCGCTGTAGTCTCCGGCAAAAGGCCTGTGATCAGATTGCCTTTTTTGAATCGGAAGAGTGATTCCAACCGCTGACTTTCACAGGTTGCACACAATCAGAAGAGAACGTCGAAGTCGAGCAGAAATCGCCGATCGTTGGTCCCAAAGAACTCGCCATACTGCGGATCGGAAATGTTCGAATGAACCTCGAGCGGATTGAAGTGGTTGGTTAGATTGCGGACTGAAGCTGAGAGCCGCACTGCGTGTTTCGGGTCCACCTGGATATCTTTCGAGACTCGCATATCGAGCGAGAAATATTTTGGAAACCGATATTGCGGACCGTAGGTTGCACCTATGTACTGCTGGAACACGTCCGTCGGCTGGTAGGGAAAACCGTTACGAAACTCCACATGAGGAGTTACCCGGATCTTTCGCGGGAAAGCGTATGATCCCCACAACAAAAACCGATTGGGAATTTCACTCGGCAAACTTGCGGTGAGCGCGTCGCGCACAACCGGAAAGGGATAGTTTCCCAGGTAGGAGTTGGCGTCGCTGATATCGCCATAGGCGTACTGCCGAACGTAGGAAAAGAAGAATTGGTGGTTGGAAGTGCCGCCGATCCGCGCCGTAAACTCGGCCTGCCGCGTGTGAGCTTCGCCGGATGCGCCGAGCACAAACGCGTTCTGGTCTTGAATGACTTCCGGCTGTAGGGTAATCATGTTCTGCGCGTGGCTCTGCAGGTACTTCACACGAAGCAACACGAAATGATTCACAGCGCGTTCGAAGGCCACGTTCCAGGCCACGCTGTACGGAGCGAAGTTGCCGCTTTTCTGGGCGCTATCGATAAACGGAAAAGTCGATTGCGCCGCCTGCGCGGTGATGTTGAGGTATTTGACCGGCGGCCCGAAGGGGACGCCGTTGGAATTGTAGGTAGTGATCGTCTGCTCGGGATAACTGCTGAACGCATAAACATCGAGCGGAACAGAATCGTAAAAGACGCCGATACCGCCGCGAACCACCGTTTTCCCCGTGTCAGGAGTCCACTCGAAACCGGTGCGCGGCGCGGCACGAGTGGTGTAGGTAATGGTCTGAGCCTCTAAACGAAGGCCGGCGTCAATCGCCAGATGCGAATTGAGCACCCAGTGGTCCTGGGCAAACGCCGAGGGCTCCATATCGGAGAGATCGAACGCTCCCGCTCCAGAGAAGTTGATCTGCTGCAAGAGATGTCCGCCGGCATCGTTGATTAAAACCGGACGAGCATAAAAGTGGCCGACATTCTCGCTATGGCCAACCACCGATCCAAACTTAAGGGTGTGCTGTCCGGCGAAGTGAAACGTGTGCGGCGTCCACTCCTCAATCCATTCGAAGCGATTGGCACGGCGCGATTCCTGGCTGAAGTAGTTGCCGGAATTTCCGATCGGACTCAACACCATGTCGTCCATTCCCTGCGCCGTTATGCCAATGCTCACCACTCGGCTGGAAACCGTGCTTCGCAGGACTCCACCGCCGAAAGCCAGCCAGTCCGTGATTGTGCCGGTAGTCTCGTGGAAATCCCCGTTTGGCGTCACCGGTTGCGGGTTGAAGTAATCGAGTCCGGCATACTGCAACGAATGGGGAGCGTAATGGAAGGTCCCGGTAATCGTCTGGCTCGGAGAAAGCACCGCATCCAGTTGGGTGAAGGAGTTGAAGGCCTGCGAGGTGCTGAGGCTCTGGTCGAATGGCAGGGTGTGAACCTCCTGCTTGTCGAGCAGGTATTCGGCGCCTTCCACAAAGTACAGGCGATTGGCGATAACCGGGCCGCTGACATTGAATCGAGGCGCAGCATCCCGCACGCCGTTCACGCCTCCGCTGCGGAGGAAAAAGTCGGGAAACGGGTCGTTCAGGCTATAGTCCCATTTCTCGCCGCCACGCCGCGTGTCCGCGGCGACTACGCCTGCGGTGAAGCGCCCATACTCTGCGAGATAAGGCATTTCCGAAACCTGGATCGTCTGCACGCTGTCGATTGGGACACTGAGCCCAAAGCCTCCGGTAGCGGGATCGGTAACATCGACAGAATTGACCAGCAGCGCGCTGTGGTCTTCGCCGAACCCCGCGATCCGAACACTTCCGTCCGGGCCGCGCACGATTCCGGGGACCAGCGGCAGGGCATCCGTCAATGTGGCTGGTTTTAGGGAAGTGTTGGCAGCTTTGTCGGGCGCCAAAGTTGTGGAGCCGCTGGAAGTTTCGGTTATCGGATTCGATCCTTCGCCCTTGACGTCCACGCTCTGCTTATTCACCGGCGCGGTGCTCAACACGACGTCGATATTTTGGGCGGCGCTTCCTTCGATAATTTCGAGAGCAGTCTCGCTGGCTAGGAAGCCTTTCTTTTGGATGCCCAGCGAATAGCCGCCCGGGACGCTGATTCTGAGTGTCACTTTTCCCGAGCCATCGGTGCGCGCAGTGCTCAAAATCTCATCGCCCAGCCGAACCTCAATCGTCGCATTGGACACCGGCAGGTTTTTTTCGTCAACCACCGAGAGATGGACAACCGAGGCAGGGAAGTCGCTGGCTCTAGAAAGGCTGCTAATACAAGAAATTGCCAGACAGAGCAGGAACGCGCTCGCGATTAATTCGCGGAATAGGGCCGACGGTGAACGCTCTCCGACATTGGTAAGTTTCATCGCGTGCGTATCGCAAGAGAGGAAAAGGGATACGCTATGTTTCCGATCGTCTTCCGCTGGGCCGGCCGGCTTTTCTTCAGCAAAAGGAATCCGTTTCCACTCATTCTTGGCGCTTACGGCAGGCCGCCGAAAGACACGGAAGATTAACGAGAATATCATCCGCGTGAAAGAAAGGTCTGCGTAAACTATAATAGCGAATTGAGTTCAGCAGGACAACGTCCGCGCAGCTCTGCTCAGTTACCAAGGGAACAGCTCCCGACCCTAAGCCCGTCCAGCCCGAAAACGCTTATGAGAAACGGAATCACTGGGAGGTTTTTGCTCGCGAAGCTCGTATACTGCGAGGGCATAATTGTCGGCGGGGCAAGCTGGTCGGCCTGCGAAGCGCGAGGGACTCGATGATTTTCACCATCCGCCACCTGGTTCTCGCCATCGCTGCCATCCCCTTTATCTACTATCTGATTGCTCTCTACAGCTCCTGGCAATTCTTTCGCCGACCGGCACCCAACGCATCGGATCGAACCTTCACTCCGCCAGTAAGCAATCTAAAACCGGTTCGCGGGCTTGATCCCGACGCGTATGAAAACTATGCCAGCTTCTGCCGGCAGGACTATCCCGACTACGAGCTGCTGTTTTGCGTCGGCGACAAAGACGACCCCGTCTTTCCCGTACTCGAGAAGCTCGCGCGTGACTTTCCTGAACGACGCATTCGGGTGCTCTTCGGCTCAGGCGGTAGAGGAACGAATGACAAAGTGGTTAAGTTGGCCCGCATGGTCAGCGAAGCCCAGCACGAAGTTGTGGTAATCAGCGACAGCGACGTCCGGGCGCGTCCGGATTATCTGCGCACAGTGGTGGCTCCTCTGGCCGATTCCAAGGTGGGAGCGGTTACGTGCTTTTACGTGCCCATCGAAGATAAAACGCTGACCGAAAGTCTCCAGACGATTGGGATGTTCTCCGACTTCTATGCCGGCATTCTGGTCGCGCGCCAGCTAGATGGAGTGAAGTTTGCGCTGGGGCCGACCATCGCCACAACCCGCACGCGGTTCGCCGGATTCGGTGGCTACGAAGCGATTGCAAACCGTCCGGCCGACGATCTGCTGGTGGGCCGCCTGATTGCCGAGCAGGGCTACGAAGTTGAACTTCTGCCCTACACCATTCAGACCGTCGCCGATTATCAGTCGCTGCGCGAACTTGTTCACAAACGTCTGCGCTGGGTTGTGGTCATGCGCCACATGCGGCCGTGGGGTCATCTCGGCCTGCTTCTCACGCAGGGGCTGCCCTGGTCGCTGGCAGCGATTGCGGTCCATCCCACGGCGGGAGTTGCGCTCGGCTACCTCGGAACTTACTTCGCTCTGCGATTTGCCATGACCTGGACGGTCGGCATCTGGGGCCTAAAGCATCATGAGCTGTGGAAGAAGTTGGGACTGATTCCCGCTTGGGACGCCATGGCCTTCATCATTTGGCTCACCAGCTTTGGCCGCAACAGCATCCGCTGGCGCGACGGCCAATATTACATCCGCGACGGCAGGCTCGTTCCCGTGAATCCAACCCAGGCTGAACCCGCCCGCTAAGGCGCGGGCTGGTTACTTGACTCGCTGCGCTGCCTTGGCGGCGCGACGATCCCCATTGCTCCCGGCGTCCGATTCGTCCACCAGTCTCGGTTTCGAACGCAAGGACACGGGTTCCCCGGTCGCCCGGCGCTCGGAGTCGCTACGCGGCTGCCGCCAGTTAACGCGCGGCAACATGACGCCTGGATCGATCCGGTCGCGATATTTCATGGCGACGTTCATCAGCGAATCCAACAGAGAGTCGGAAAGCAAATGCGGCTTCAACCCAAGTTCAATCAGCTTTGAGTGCTTGGCATTGTAATAGTGCTCTTCCGCCTCCACTCGCGGATCGGCCAAGTGCTCGACTTCAACCTTCAGGCCAAGCTTTTTCCCGGCGATCTGGACCATCCGCGCCAACTCCAAAACTGAAAACTGTTCGGTGAACTGGTTGTAGACCCGGCACTCGCCGCGAGCCGCCGGATTCAAACACGCGATCTCGATGCACCGCACCGTGTCGCGAATATCCAGAAAGCCGCGAGTCTGACCTCCCTTGCCGTAGACGGTGAGCGGGTACCCGATCGCAGCCTGAACGCAGAAACGATTGAGCACGGTGCCAAAAACCTCATCGTAGTCGAAGCGATTGATGAGCGCTTCGCTCAAAGCCACTTCATCGGTCATGGTTCCGTAGACGACGCCCTGGTTAAGATCGGTGGCTCGCAGCCCCCAGATCTTGCAGGTGAACATGATGTTGTGACTGTCGTGTACTTTCGAAAGATGGTAGAAGGAGCCGGGCTGCTTGGGATAGGGTACCGTGTCCTTTCGCCCATTGTGCTCGATGGTGATGTAACCTTCCTCAATATCAATGTTGGGCGTGCCATATTCACCCATGGTGCCGAGCTTGATGAGGTGACAATCGGGCTGAAACTCGCGCAGCGCGAATAGCAGATTGAGCGTTCCCACGACATTGTTCACCTGCGTGAAAACCGCATGTTTGCGGTCGATCATGGAATAGGGAGCGGCGCGCTGCTCGGCAAAATGAACCACTGCTTCCGGTTCGAAGGTCTGGATGAATGAGGACAGAAAGTCATACTCCGTCACGTCGCCGACAAAGAGTTGAATTTTCTCCTTAGTCAGCTTTTGCCAGACGTTCAGGCGTTCCGCCAGCGGGCGGATGGGCGTCAGGGTTTGCACGCCGAGTTCGTGGTCCCATTGCCGGCGCATATAGTTGTCGACAATGGCAACCGAATGCCCCTTGCTCGATAAATACAACGCGGTTGCCCAACCGCAATAGCCGTCCCCACCCAGTACCGCAACCCTCATGTAGCCTCCCAGCCGATTATTTGTTATGACGCTATACCGCGCTTTTCTCAACTGTCAAAAGTGACACCTACTCTAAAACCGTGGCGGTTCGGCGCGATCCATTGCAACCGGACGATTCGTCAGAACCACCTTACCGCCGCTAGCCGCCAGCAGGTTCAGGTGCTCAGCGCCTACCAAAGACTCCAACTTAGGAACCACACTCTGATTTGCCACGATATAAGAGCGCTCCGGCTTAAGCCAGAGTTTCGTGAATTGCGAATCGTCTATGAAAACATCGGGCACGCCCGGAGCGTACGCGCCGTATACAAGATTATTGAAGCGGCCGTTTCGCAGGAGCGCAGTACGATTAGTATAAAAGAAGACGGAAGAAAACGTGTAGTAGTGGTGGTCCACAATCAGAGTCCCCTCCGGCGATTTCATGATTGCCTCCGCCAGCGGCCGCGACGATAAATAGGGATCGAAGACGGCCATAGCCAGACGAGCCGCGTGGAAGAACAGCACCATCATCAGTGCGGCCGCCAGAAATGCCCGCTGGCCGGTCCATTTCCAGGTCGCGAAAGCACCCAGGCAGAAGGCAATCGCAGCCACCAGCAGAGGCACCCGAAGATAGGCGAAAGACGTCAGAGTGAGGTCCTGCATGTGCCCCAGGGCGAGCGTATAAGCCCCAGGATGATGGCTCAGTGCCTCGGAAATATCTCCCGGAGCAGGGACATTGCGGGTGAGAATAAATAGAGTCAACGTCACCAGCCCGACGCACGCCGCAATCACGGAGAGCACGCGCGTACCGCGCCGTATCCAATCGCCTTCCGTCGCCATGGCTGAACCCAAAAGCAGCGCCAGCGCGGGATAGCAAGGCATCGAGTAATACTCCTGCGTAGTCGAGAAGGTGAAGAAGACCAGCACAAACCCCGCCCAGCAGAGCGCCAGAAGCCGCGTTCGCACGGCGCGGTCGGGATGGGCCCCAGGTTTGAACGAAAGCTTGAAAATCGCAGGAAAATAAACGCTCCAGGGAAACAGCCACACCAGGTGCAGCAACCAGAAGTACAGGCGCGGCACCGTGTTGTAGTCTCGCGGATATCGCAGATTCAGAAAACGCAGCAGTTGCTCGTTGATGAAGAAGAACCAGAGAAAGCCGTGATATTCTCCCGGCCCGCTGTGCAGGGTGAAAGCGAAGTAAGGTGGATTGCGCAGCGTGGCCAGAATGTGCCAGGGCGCGGCGATGAGCAGGATGATCAGCGCTCCGCTGAAGGGACGCAGCCGCCGCCAAGTGGCGGCGGAAAAAAGTTGCCGCGTAACCACAAGATAGATCAGGCCAGCTGCAAGCGGAAACAAGACTCCGATCAGGCTCTTCAGCAGAAGACCGATCCCGAGATTCGCGGCCAGCAAGAAAGCCCAAAACCGCGGATGAGGCTCCTCTTCGTCCAACGCGCGAAGAAACGCCCACATGCCCAGGCCGACCGTAAAAGTCAGCATGACATCAGGAATCAAGATGCGGGTGAACAAGAACAGGCCAACGCATGTGGCCATGCACAGGCCGGCATAGAATCCCGCTCGCTTACCGAACGCCCAGGCGCCGAACGCCATGGTAAGCCAACAAAGCGCAATCGAGGACAACGCAATCGGAATCCGCGCCGCCCAGTCGTGCGCTCCAAAAATCTCGTAGCTCGCCGCAATGACCCAATACACCAGCGGAGCTTTTTCCAGGTAGACCACGCCATCCAGCCGCGCCGTCACCCAATCACCCGAAGCCAGCATGTTCCGTGCGATCTGCGCCTGCACGGCATCCACGTCATCCATGAGAGAAGGAGGAGAAATAATGCAGCCCAGATAAACGGCCGCCGCGATGAGCAGAACGCCTAGGTATAGGTACCGGTTTTTTCCTGTATCCAAACCCTCGTCTCCCGGGAGGCCTCTGCCTGAATCCCCCACTTTTTCATCCACAGAAACAGGACCATCAGGCCCCATAAGTGATATCCAATGTTGATCTTTCTCTCCATGTGCTGGTGAATCTGAGTTTCGATCACATCGCGCCGGAACAGGCTCGCGTGCTCGGACGTTCCATCCAGCAAGACCTCCGTCATCAGCGAACGCAGACAGCCGCGAAGCCATTCGTGTGCCGGAATGTCGAATCCAACTTTCTTCCTTTGAAGAACCGACTGGGGAAGCTTGTCCCGCATCAATTCCTTCAGAAGAACTTTTTGCTTCGAACCACGAATCTTCAGCGATGCAGGTAGCGTGGCGGCGAATTCAACGATGCGGTGATCGAGGAACGGCGGCCGCACTTCCAGCGAATGGGCCATGCTCATGCGATCGGCCTTGTTCAGAATATCGTCGGGCAAGAAATATCTCTGATCGAACCACAAATACGGAGCCAGATCATCGTCGCTTGCCGCGGTCTGCTCGCGGAGTTCGCCTAGAATGCCGTTGAGAGTGGGCGGTAGTTCCGTGCGCAACAGTGCCTTCTTTTGCGCTTCGTTGAAAGTTCCGTTCCAGAAGACGTGCGCGTGCTCGGGAGGCATCAGGGAGCCTTCGAGAAATCGCTTCAGTTGGTATTCGAAACTGATTTTTTCGTCAGAAACCGGCCATAGGCGCAATGCCCCAAGTGCCGAGTTGAAGAGACTTTCGCGGCATTCTCCGGGCGAGCCCAGCCAGACGATTCGCGCGATGAGTCAAATAGCCGCCAAACAATTCGTCCGCACCTTCGCCGCTGAGGCTGACCGTTGTCTTGGTTTTGCTCAGTTTTGAAAGGAACCAGACCGGAAGCGCTCCAGCGTCCGCCGACGGCTCGTCCGAGTAATACGCAAACGCCTCGATCGCACCTCGCAGATCGGCCTCGGGATTGAGATCGAGTTCCTCATGGTCAGTCTGATAGCGCGCGGCAACCTCGCGAATATATGCGGTTTCGTCGAAACTCCTGCCCTGAAATGAAATCGAGAAAGTCTTGAGCGGCGCGCTGGATTCGCTGGCCGCGTAGTGCAAAATCGTAGAAGAGTCGATGCCTCCGCTCAGCCACATGCCCAGCGGGACATCGGAAATCATGTGCTCGCGAATGGACTGCCGCAGAAGCGAGTCCAATTCCTCGCGGGCCGATTCCAGCGTCCAATCGCGGACGATTCCCGTCGGCAAGCTCCAGTAGGAATCGGTAGAAACCTTGCCATCCCGCCACTCCAACCACCGTCCCGGGGGAAGTTTTTCGATGCCCTCGACCAGCGTCCACGGACAGGGCACATAGTTCAACGACAGATAGCAATCGAGGCCATCCAAACTCAATCGCCGTTCAATCTCGGGATGGATCAGAATCGCCTTTAATTCGGAGCCGAAGAACAAATCGTCTCCGCGCCGCGCAAAATAAAGCGGCTTAATCCCCATCCGATCGCGCGCCAGCACCAGCCGCTTCGTCGATTTCGTCCACAGCGCGATCGCAAACATGCCACGCAGCCGGGCGAAGCAAGCGGTATCCCATTCGATGAAGGCGTGCAGTACGGTTTCGGTGTCGCAGTGGGAGTGAAAACGATGGCCGAGCTCTTCCAGTTCGCGCCGCAATTCGAGGTGGTTGTAAATCTCGCCGTTGAACACGATGGCGACATCGCCATCGTCAGAGAGGATAGGCTGGTCGCCAGCACCGAGGTCAATAATCTTGAGCCGCGTCGCGCCCATGGAGCAGAGGCTGGATTCGAACACGCCTTGCTCGTCCGGTCCGCGATGAATCAGCGTGGCGGTGGCGCTCCGAATGCGATCGGAATCAGGTACCCAATGTTTGTGGGTGAATCCAACGATTCCACACAAGTGTTTGGACCTCTCACTCTTAAGCTGCTAGCAATTTAGGCTGAACATCAATCCTAACGGTCTTTTTGAGGATGTACAACCCAAACGGGGACTAATCAGCGGTCAACAAATTACCGTCGGCCCATGATCACAACGGCGACGCCAGTGCACACCAGAAGCACGCCCGCCCACCTCCTCGGCGTGACCTGTTCGCCGAGAAAGAATTTTCCTCCCAATGCGCCCGCAACGTAACTCAGAGCTGTAACCGGAACCACCACGCTGACGTTTTCCCGCGACAGCACCGCGAGCAGGGAAAAGAACGCAGTCGCCATGAGACCCAACCCGGCCCACATCCAAGAAACTCGCAAGGCGCGGAAAACCACGCCCACCAGCGCGCCCGGGCGAAAATCTTTCACCTCGCCCACCGCCTTCATGGCTCGCGAGACGCAGAGTTCGCCTCCCGTCCCGGCGCCAATAATTAGAAGATAAAAGACAAAAATGAGCATTTAGCCGGGCTCCGTAGTCCGCGGAGGCGTGTGCCCAACCACCAGCACTCCCAGGCAAATCAGCAGCACTCCCATCCAGCGCGTGGGTGAGACCGATTCGCGCAGCAGGAAGTGGGCCAGCAGCGCGGACATGCCGTAGGCCACCGATGAGGCTGGTTGAACGTAGCTGTAGTCCGCCCACGAGAGCACCAGCATGTTCGCCCCGAAAAAAATAATCAGCGATGCAATTCCCAGCCAAATTGTTCCTGATGAGACGACGCAGGAAAGGAAGTCAATCGCCCCCGCCGGCGTTGCGATGCTGACTGCGCCGATGCGCTTCATCCCTCTGCCGAGCAGCACATTGCCCAAGGGACCAAATATCACCATCAAAGAAATCAGCAGATAGGTTTTGAAGTGCAGACCGGCCGAGGACTTCATTCGTGACTCATGGTAATTGATTTTCCGTTCACGCCTTAACTCTTACTCTTCCCCGCGCGCTCACTCGTATCGCAAACTCTCCACCGGATCCATCTTGGCCGCGCGCGCAGCGGGCACTGTCCCGAACAGCACACCGATCACGGCGGAGACGAAGATGGCCACGATCGCAGAGAGTCCGGAGATAGGGATACGGTAGTCGGTAAGAAAACGCACCGAGAAGGGCAGCGCTAATCCAACAACGACACCGCCCAGCCCCCCGATCATGGAAATCAGAACCGCCTCCGATAGGAACTGAAATCGGATTTCGGAATTCGTAGCGCCAATCGCTTTGCGAATACCAATTTCGTGAATTCGCGACGTTACTGTCGCCAACATGATGTTCATGATGCCGATACCGCCCACCAGCAGGGTCACTGCCGCAATCAGAAACAACACCAACGTGAGGGCATTTGCGGTACGGTCGGCCACGGTGAGCAACTCCGTGAGGTTCTGAATAAGAAAGTTCGATTCCGGCCGATGGCGCGACTGAATCACTTCGCGGATTTGTTCGGTCACCGGCACCACCATCGAAGGATCGGCCGCCGAGAAGTAGATCTGCTGCACATAGGGACTGTTGTTGAAATATCGGCTCACGCTGTAGGGAATCACGATGGAGCTGTCCGTGACTTCCGACTGCCCGAAAGTATCCACTCGCTCCCGGAATGTCCCGATGATGGTGAAAGGCAGTCCGCTCAGCTTGACGACTTTTCCTACCGCTTTGTCCACCGATCCATAGAGTTGTTCGGCAAGTTTCTGCTGGATCACCGCGACTTTATTGCGCGCCTGTTCGTCCTCCGCGTCAAAGAACCTTCCCGAGACAATGACCAAATTCCGCACGAGGCGGTAGTCGGGAAGAACTCCCAGTATGCGAACATCGCGTTCCTTGCCATAGCCAATCGGAATCCGGTTATCCAGCGGAACCACAGGTGAAGCAGTGACGACTCCGGATACCCGTTGCAGCACGGCGTACATGTCATCGATGGTCAAGCGATCCGGCGTCGTGTCCTCGCCCCCGCCCTGATATTCAGCATCGATCATGTTGGCGCCGATCGACTGAATCTGGTTCAAGACATACTGCTTGCCCGTCATCCCAATCGTTACCACGAGAATCAGAGACGCGGTGCCAATCACCATTCCCAGGGCCGTGAGAGAGAAGCGCACCTTGTTGGCGCAAAAAGTGTCATAGGCGAGACTGAGGATTTCTCCAAAAACAAATTTGGGTGGAGAAGTCGCCGTAGCCGTAGCAGTCGCCATACAGAGTCAGATGCTACGCCATGTCAGAAAGAGCCGCAATTTGCGAGTGTGAGGCTGACCCAGACGCAGCCAGACAGGAATCACCGAAGCGAGGACGAATCACGACGCCAGGTAAGAACCAGATTGACGCCGTAGTTCCAAACCGAACTCACGGCGATTCCCGCAAGCCCCGCCAGGTACCACGTCGCGCCCTGATGAAAAAGGAACTGCGCGAAGCTGAGATTGATCACTGCACCCAATGAGCAAGCCGCATAGAACGTAAAGAGCCCGACAAGTAATTGCCATCCCACGAAGGCGACGGTCTCGAAAGGTCACCGCGTTGTTGAGTAGGAAGTTGAACGTCATGGCGATGATTGTCCCAGCCAATTGCGCAACCCTGAAACTCGTCTTCCCCCAGTCGTAGAGCAGCCCCAACGTGGAAAGGTGAATCAGCAGCCCCGCCGAGCCGACAAGAACGAAAAGCACAAATCTGATCGGAACGAATCTTCCGATCACTTTATCCAGGATCAGATACAGATATTCCAGCTCCACCCGCACATCGAGTTTGCTCTCGCCGAGTTGCCGGCTTCGGAAATGATAGGGCACCTCTCCGACCCGGATCGGCCGCCTACTGGAAGCGAGCAAATCAAGAAGGATCTTGAAACCGGTTCCGCTTAACCGATGGACCACCTGGCGGAAAAATGCGCGATCCACGAGAAAGAAACCGCTCATCGGATCGGAGACATCGGCGTGATACACCAGTCGCCCCATCCGCGATCCCATGGAGCTTAGCCAAAGTCTCCAAGAAGAAGAAGAAAATCCCTCCCGGCTGCTGCCGCCGGCGACATTTCGGCTGGCAACGGCGATGTCCAGATGTTGCTGACTTCATCAATTCCAGCAGCTTTGGCAAGACGCTCTCGTCGTGCTGCAAG
The DNA here is from genome assembly GCA_963755765.1 of uncultured Acidobacteriaceae bacterium. GTDB lineage: Bacteria > Acidobacteriota > Terriglobia > Terriglobales > Acidobacteriaceae > Acidiflorens. The sequence continues at coordinate 238,734 of CAVWKZ010000009.1, read as the reverse complement.
TCGGCGTCCATGACCGCAACGTACGGCGCAGGCGTAGCCAGCATGCCCTCTATACAAGCCGACGAAAGCCCGCGCCGCCCGATACGCTCAAGAACTCTGATCCGGGGATCGGTCGCGGCCAGGCTCCGGATACACTCCGCAGTTCCATCCGGAGAATTGTCGTCCACGAATATGAGTTCCCATCGAATTCCCCGAGAGAGCTTTCTGGAGCGCCGGCACCAGCACGGGAATATTATTTCGTTCATTGAAAGTTGGAATAACTACGGCTAGCTCGATAGCTCGTGTGAGCGGCGGCGATTCGGCCCTGGAGGTGCCTTCGGTCGGAGAGTCTGCGGATCCCGGAAGCGCGCCTGCGTCGGTCATAGCATTCGCACATCGCGATTCGCAGGCTAACACATGAGAGTGACTATGAAAAACAGAGAGCGATTGGCTCGTCATCCCAGTCGAGACACAGCCAGTCTTGCCGCATGATAGCCACACATCCCATGCACGCCCCCGCCGGGCGGTGTCGAAGCCGAGCAGAGATAGATGTCGCGGGCCGATGTTGCGTACTGCCTCCACGTGGGACGAAACAGGATTTGCCGCAGATCCATCGCCCCGCCGCCGACGTCTCCGCCGATTAGATTGGCATCCATTTCTTCAAGCGACGAGGGCGAAAGAACCCGGCGTGCGAGAACGCAGTCGCGGAATCCGGGCGCGAATCGTTCGATCTGACCTTCCAATCTGCTGAGCATATCGAAGCTCGAACCATTCGGGACGTGGCAGTAAGCCCACACAGTATGTTTGCCTTCTGGCGCGCGCGTGGAGTCAAAAAGGCTGGGTTGCGCCAGCAGAACGAACGGCCGGTCAGCATGATTCCCAGAGCTCATGGCTGCTTCGGATGCGGCGATCTCCTCAAAGCTGCCGCCGAGGTGCACCGTGGCCGCGCGCAAGCATTCCGGCGCCTTCCACGGTATCGGCTGCCGCAACGCATAGTCGACTTTGAATACGCCCGGCCCATATCTGTAATCGGCTAGCTTATGCCGATAAGGCTCCGACAATCGGTTCCCCGCGAGCCGAAGCAACTGACGTGGAGAAACATCGCAGAGCGTGACGTCATAGTTCTCGAGCGCCGCCAGGTTCTCAACCCGCCTCGACGTAGTAACGGTAGTCCCAAGATCGGCGAGGAAGCCGCACAGCGCGCGAGTAATCGATTGCGCACCTCCGCGGGGGATCGGCCATCCAACCGAATGCAGTGCCGCGCCAAGCAGCACGCCAACGGCGGAGCTCATGGGCTCATCGAGGCTGAGCACGGAATGTGCAGCCAGGCCCGCGAACAGCGCCTTGGTACGAGGATCGCGAAACAGATTGCGGGCCAGCGACCGGGCGGAAGGTAATGCTCTTAACCCGAACTTCGCAAGCAAAAAGGGATGGCGAGGAAACGACGGCACGGGACGAAGAACCTCGTTCGCAAGTTCGTTCCAGTGCTCCGCGAACGGACCCATGAGTTTGCGCCAAGCCTTGCCATCCTCGCCGAGCGCAGACTCAACATTGCCTAGGTCGCGCTCGAGTACAACCGCAGTGCCATCGTCGAACGGGTGCGCCAGCGCTGCAGGCGAGTGAATCCAGTCGAGACCATGCTTTTGCAGCGGCAGCGACGAAAAAAACGGCGACCCTACCGCCAGCGGGTGGACTGCCGATCCAAAGTCGTGCAGAAAACCAGGAAGTGTCAATTCCATGGTGCGAGCAGCACCACCGGCCTGGGCTTCCGCTTCAAACACCTCGACCCGCAGCCCTGCCTGAGCAAGCGTAATCGCCGCCGCGAGACCGTTAGGCCCCGCGCCGATTACACATCCGCGGCGGTTCGTGTTTGGAATTGAACTCTCCATATCTCAGAAAAAGGTCTCAGGTCTCAGGTGTTAGGTCTTAGGTTTCGTTTCTAAAATGATCTCGAAAAGGAAAGTTTTTCCTAACACCTGACACCTAAGACCTAAGACCTGCCTTATTCACGCCGACCAACCGTAGGCCAGTCAACGCCACGGATCGTACCATCAGCCCCGCGCTCCACTGTCGGCGCGTAAAGTCCCACAAGCTGACGACGCCACCAGAGACCTTGTGTCCGTTTCTCGGAAATAGTTGTGAACCAGTATTGCCAGATCACAGCGCGTACCTGGTGTGGTGGCGCATGCGGAAACGGATTGTTCGCAAAAAGTGCAAGCACGTCGGCATCATTCGAAAGCAACCGGACTTCGGTCCTGGGCACAATCGGATAATCCTGCCAAGAGCCTAACGAAGCAAACCACAAGTTCCAATCGAATCGTGGCTGATAGGGCGCATAAATTCCAGGTGGCGTACTTCAAATCCTGAGGCTTATAGCGAAAAGGATACGCTACCCAGGTTTTTCCATCCTCGGAGCCCTGGAACTCGATCTCATACCGGCCCCGCGTCATTACGCCAAAAAGCCCATAGCGATTGGCGATCCGAAAAGGCTCAAGCGCTTCCACCGGCGAGGTCGGCAGCGGAAGTTCTCGCCGAGAACATCCAGACCAGTTGCGCCGCAGTGGCATAGAAAATCCAGCTGAGTGTTACGGCGGCGAAAGACAGCTTCAGCGTCCTGATCTGTTGAACGAAGCCACCGCTCCAACCTTGCCATCGGCTTCGCTCGGGCGGCGCTGGCCTTGGGGACATTTCCGCTTTCCAGCGCTGCGGAAGAAACCGCAGCAGAAAGCGATCATCCAGCAGTAGGAATCCCAAGATCAGCACGAGGTAATTCAGAAAAGTGTAGTTGGCGGAGAGAATAACGCCCACTTCCCAGGGAGTCACAATCAAGAAGCACACGATGCGCCAGCGGCGCGGCAGAAACAACATCCAAACCAAGCCAAGTTCGAGCGCCAGCGTCGCAAAAACTGTCGACGCATGGAACCAGTGCGGCAGATGCTGCATGTACCAGCCGATCCACGTCGGCAGCGGACCGTTCTGGTAGTACTCATCCATAGCGGTAAAGTTGCGCCACTCCGGGTCTCCGCCAATGATCTTCGCGGCGCCGGATTCGAAGTAAATGCGAAACCACTCCCATTGCAGCAGGAACAGACTGGCGCGCGAAGGAGGCGAGGCCACTCCCATGCCCGGACGGATTCCCGGCGGAGCAAAGAAGAGCGCGATGAATCCAGCTTCGAGCAGCATTCCATCTGACTGGTAGCCGGAAAAATCCTGCGCCGCGCTGACGAACGACAGGAAGCACACAAAGCAGACAAACAACATTCCCCGCGGCCAAACATTCAGAGTCAGAAGAAGCGACGCGACCATGCCCACCCAACAGACGGCAATTAGCATATGCGGCCCGCTCGCCAGCCAAAGCAAGCTGGGAGCAAACCATACGCCGCGCACATAACCAAACGATTGCGCCACCGCTCGCAGATATTTGTCTGCCGGCAGAATTCCGTCCGGCCCGATGAGCCCGCGGATCTGGAAGACGAGTGAGAAGAACGCAGAAAAATAAATGCAGCCCAGCGCTCGCAGAAAGAGCCAGCGCGGAATCAGGCGGCCCGTTGCGCCATGCTCCGAGTCGGTCTTTGATGCGAACAACCAGCGGAAGGCAGCCGGAACCCAGTCCATGAGCGTCAGCAATTATACCGACCGGATATACCGATTGGAGAGGAGCACGCCCCGCCGTCCGCTGCAGGAAGACAAGACTCAGGAAGACAAGACTGAAGCCCGGTACGCCGGGCAGGCAGCCAATTCCGCCCCATCTGGCCCTGATCTTCCGTGACCTCGGAAGCAGGCCCGCCAATTGTTAAGCTCCGAGGTGAGTTCCAGGAGGGCCGCTTGCCCGCAACCGGTCAGAAAACCGCCCAGCAGTCAGCCAGTCAAATCGTCGACTGGCCCATCAACGATGAAGATTCTCTACGGCGAGTCCGACGAGCACACGCTTTCCGCCCAAGCCGCCGAAATGACCAAAGCCGGTCATAACGTGACCACGGCCCTCAACCGCAAGGGCGTTCAGGAAGCCCTGAACCACGGTGCCTTCGATCTCGTCATCCTCGGCGCCACGCTATCAAAGGATGACCGCCATCACCTGCCCTACATGGTCAAAAAGGCCCACGCAGGAACCAAGGTTCTGGTCATGCACGCCGGTGCGCATCACCACGAAATAGACGCCGCCGTGGACCCCAGCATGAGCATGCACCGGATACTTGAGAAGATCTCCGCCGTGCTGCAAACTGCATCCAGCCGCTAATCACAAAACCGGTAATTGCAAAAAAAGAAGGTCTGGCAGGGTGGAGAGAATAGCACCGCCAGACCCGCCAGACTTCCAGGCTGACCAGATCATTCTTCGCTATCAGCAACCCAGCCGTTGTCACACGAGCGTCAACTTATCGTCACGTTTTTGTGCGGATTCTTGGTGGGCGGAAGCCTGAGGAATTTAAAATGGGCCGCCAGCCAAGAAGCGGTGACTTTTCCTTGGCTATCGGCCCATTCGATCCGGACTAGGATCAGACGTGAAACTCCATCGTAGACCCTCCGGCTCGATTGTCAAGGAACAACTTGCAGCTCCAAATACTGTTTGGATTTTGCGAAATCCGCCGCAAAACGCCGATACCTGTCCAGTCTGAAACTTCGCCACCGGCAGAACGTTCCATCATTGACACCTTCCTCGCCACAGTGTTAATTTTATTGGTTTTAGAAGTAGCTTCAACACAATCAGCCAGCGCAGTCAGCAAGGATTCGATCGTCGTTTCGATCATCAGACAAAATGCAAGAGACGCTCCGTCAACTAGGCGAATTACTGCTCGGATCGGTGCCCACGGTCATTCTCCTGGCCTTGCTTTATGTCCTCTATACCTTTCTAGTCCATCGTCCGCTGACCGCCGTGCTCGCCGAGCGCCGCAGCCGTACCTTGGGTGCAATGGAAAAAGCGCGTGCCGACATCGCGGCCGCGGAAGCTCGCACCGCCGAGTACGAGCAGCGCCTGCGCGAAGCGCGTCAGAAAGTTTTTAAGAACCAGGAAGCACGCCGCCAGCAAGCCAACCAGGCGCGCAGCCAGGCGGTCAATCAAGCCCGCATCCGAGGCCAGGAGCAAGTCAAGCAGGCCCGCACCGCCATCGAAGCGGATAAGCAGCAAGCCATGTCGAAGCTGCAAACGGACGCTGCCAGACTCGCCAGCGAAATCGTGCGCATGGTGTTGCGTCCGATGGCGTCGCCCAGTCAGGCGGGTGGCCAATGAAAATGCAGGCAACGCAGCGGCAAAGAACGTCCCTTTTGGCGGCCGCATCGCTCGCACTCGCGCTTGTGGCACTCATCACCCTCACCGCGCCAGCCCGCGCGCAGGAGCAAACCTCAGCCCAGCCAGCTCAGCAAACCTCCGCCGAACCCAATGCCGAGCCGAACAAAGACACCCCCCACGAGCCCAAAGGCATCGGCGGAAAACTCGCCCAGGAAACTCGCGAGGCGACCGGAGAAGAAGAAGAGAACGTCGGCCTGAAGCACGCCAATCCGGTCCAATGGCTGGCGAAAAAAACCGGTCTGAGTGTGCACCAGGCGCATCTTGTGGCGCTCACGCTGAACTTTGTCATCATTGTTGTCGTCGTGTTCTGGGCCGTGCGCAAGTACGTGCCCGGTGTGTTGCGCGACCGTAACGCGTCCATCCAACAGGCTTTGCAGGAAGCGCGCGCCGCCAGCCAGGACGCCAATCGCCGCCTCGCCGACATCGAAAATCGGCTCCGCCAGTTAGACGTCGAAATCGGCCAAATGCAGGCCGCGGCTGAAAAGGAAGCCGCCGCCGAGGAAGTCCGCATCCACACAGCCGCTGAAGAAGACATTCGCAAAGTGGTGCTCGCTGCCGAGCACGAAATCGATGCCGCCGCCAAACAAGCGCGCCGCGAACTGACTACCCACACCGCCGGCCTTGCCATCGCACTGGCGCAACAGCAAATCAACGTCGATTCCAATACCGACCAGGTGTTGGTCCGGAGCTTTGCCTCCAAGCTGGCTTCGGGCAGCGACGGCGGAAAGGACGGCCGGTAAATGGCATCCGTCGTCGGCACCTATGCCCGCGCCTTCGCCGACGTCGTCATGAAGGCGAGCAACCATCTTGATTCCGACCGTGTGCTGCGTGAATTGTACGGAATGGAAACTCTGCTAAGTCAAAGCGATCCGCTGCGCCGAGTCATGGAGAACCCGTCCATTCCCGGCGACCGCAAGCGCGCCGTGCTCGACGCCATCAGCGCGCGTCTGGGCACGACCCGACAAGTGCGGAACTTCGTGGCCGTGGTTACCGATCACCGCCGCCTGCCGCTGTTCGCCGAAATCATCAAGCAGACCGAGCGGGAATTGAACGAGCGCCAGGGCTTCGCCGAAGCGCAAGTGAGCAGTGCGCGCCAATTGAGCGGTCCGGAAAAGCAGATGCTCGAAGCCGAAATAGAAAAAATGACCGGCAAGAAAGATCAGGGCCTCCTATGAGCAGAATGCGTCGCTAGCTGGGCGGAGCAGTAGTACAAATAGGCAGCACCATCTACGACGGCTCAGTAAAAGGCCAGCTAGACAGAATTAGAGAGCAGTTGGTGGAGAGTTGACAGCTTCGAAGCTTGGAGCCTGTAGGGGACGTAATCCGCGTCGTTACAAGAAGAACTGAGAGCTAAGACCTGATACCTAAGACCTGAGACCTGATTCTTTATGGCACAAATCAAAGCAGACGAAATCACGCAACTAATCCGCGAGCAAATCGAGAATTACGAATCGAAGATCGCGGTCGACGAAGTTGGCACCGTCATCACCCTCGGTGATGGCATCGCCCGTGTCTACGGCCTCGACAAGGTCATGGCTGGAGAGCTGCTCAGCTTCCCGCACGGCGTCGCCGGCATCGCCATGAACCTTGAAGAAGATCAGGTGGGCGTGGTCATCCTCGGCGAATACACCGAGATCGAAGAAGGCGACGAAGTCAAGCGCACCGGCCGCATCATGAGCGTGCCCGTCGGCGACGCTCTGATTGGCCGCGTCGTAAATTCCCTCGGCCAGCCGATTGACGACAAGGGTCCGATTGCCACCGATAAATTCATTCCTCTGGAGCGCATCGCTCCCGGCGTCATCGACCGGCAGCCCGTGCGCGAGCCCATGGCCACCGGATTGAAGGCCATCGATTCCATGATCCCGATCGGCCGCGGACAGCGCGAGCTGATCATTGGCGATCGCCAGACCGGCAAGACCGCCGTTGCCCTCGACACCATCATCAACAGCAAAGGCAACAATCTAATCTGCATCTATAACGCCATCGGTCAGAAGCGTTCGTCAATCGCGCAGGTGGTCAAAATTCTCCAGGACGCCGGCGCCATGGAATACACCATCGTCGTCGCCGCTTCCGCGTCCGAACCCGCGCCCATGCAGTACATCTCTCCCTACTCCGCCTGTGCCATGGGCGAATTTTTTCGCGACTCCGGACGCCACGCTCTCTGCATCTACGACGATCTTTCCAAACACGCCGCCTCCTATCGCGAGATTTCACTTTTGCTCCGCCGTCCTCCCGGCCGCGAAGCCTATCCCGGAGACGTCTTCTATCTTCACTCGCGTCTGCTAGAGCGCGCCGCCAAACTCAGCGACGCCAACGGAGGAGGATCGCTAACCGCGCTCCCCGTGATCGAAACTCAGGCGGGCGACGTTTCCGCCTACATTCCGACCAACGTGATTTCGATTACCGACGGCCAGATTTATCTCGAAACCGATCTCTTCAACCAGGGCGTGCGTCCCGCCGTTAACGTAGGACTCTCCGTAAGCCGCGTAGGCGGCAGCGCGCAAATCAAGGCCATGCGCCAGGTAGCCGGAACCCTGAAGCTGGAACTAGCCCAGTACCGCGAACTGGCCGCGTTTGCCCAGTTCGGCAGCGATCTCGACAAAGCGACGCAGCAACAGCTTAACCGCGGTAAGCGCTTGGTGGAACTGCTGAAGCAGGCACAGTTCTCCCCGCTCCCATTCTCGAAACAGATTCTGATCATCTTCGCCGGCACCAGCGGAGCGCTAGACGATATGCCCGTGGAGCAGGTGCGCGACTTCGAGCAAGACCTTTACAAGTACGTGGACACCACCAATCCAGGTCTGCTCAACACAATCATGGAAAAAAAGGTTCTGGACGACAATCTGAAAGCAGAGTTGTCGAGAGTAATCAAAGAAGCGAAGCAGCAGTTCGTCGATTCAAGACAAACAGTGGCGGCGAAGTAAGAAAGGTCTCAGGTGTTAGGTCTTAGGTCTCAGGAAAATCTCCGTGTTTGAGATCAAACTGAAACTCGAAGCCTGAAACCTGACACCTAAAACCCTGACACCTGATTTCAGATGCCCAACGTTCTCGACATCCGGCGCCGTATCCGCAGCGTGGTCAACACGCGGCAGATCACCAAGGCCATGAAGACGGTCTCGGCGGCCAAGTTGCGTCGCGCGCAAGAAGGCGCGCTGGCCGCGCGTCCCTACTCGCAGATGCTCACGAATGTTCTGAAGTCGCTGGTGTCGCGGGCCGATATCTACGATCCGGCGACTGGAGAGCCGCTTCATCCTCTGCTGGCCGAGCGCCCTGAAAAAACCATTCTCCTGATCGTAGTCACCGGAGATAAGGGTCTAGCCGGAGCGTTCAACACCAATATCCTGAAGATGGCGTCGAAATTCATCGCGTCGAAGCCGGACCAGAATATTGATATCGAATGCATCGGACGCAAAGGCCGCGACTTCATGCGCCGGCGCTACCCAATCGCGCCAGAGAGGCCGGCGGTCGCCAACGATGGAGAACAACTCCGCCCGGACGCGGAAGTCACTCCGCCGCGTGCCGGTCGCGTGCAGATCGTAGGCGAACATGTCGGAGTCCTCGGCAAAGTCGAATACAGCTTCGCCTCAACGTTGAGCGAAAACGTGGTCGCCCGCTACACTCGCGAGGAGATTGACGGCGTTTACCTTCTCTTCAACGAATTCAAGTCAGTCATAGCGCAGCGCCTGGTAGCCGAGCGCCTGCTGCCCATCAAGGAGATTGGCGAAGTCGATATCCTCATGGTGGAAGAGGCGACGGAAGAGGAACTCAAGCGGAGATTCGAAGCGGCCAAGTCCACAGGAGTAGGTTTGCGCCCAGCCGATACCGGCGCCGTCGATGAAGCGGCCGCAAAGTTCGGCACATCGCCGGTGGATTACATCTACGAACAGCCGCCCGAGCGGCTATTTGAGGGTATTCTGCCGAAGTACATCGGCATCCAGATTTTTCGCGCGCTGCTGGAGTCGGTAGCCGCCGAGCACGCCGCCCGCATGACGGCAATGGACGCGGCCACCATCAACGCCAGCGACATGATCGATTCCCTGACGCTGATAATGAATCGAGCGCGCCAGGCAAAGATCACAAAAGAAATTATAGAAATCGTAAGCGGAGCAGCAGCGCAGTGAACCAGCAGTTAGCAATTAGCACTTAGTAAAAGCTAAAGGCTCCAAGCTAAAAGCTAAGTGCTAATTGCGTAATTGCTAATTGCCAGATTTTGAGGCCTTATGTCAGAAAATATCGGACACGTAATCCAAATCGCCGGCCCCGCCGTCGACGTGCAATTCGTCGAAGGCTCCATGCCCCCCATCTACCAAGCGCTTCGCGTCGTCAGCGAGGGCTTTACGGTGCCTTCTCCTATCAACGTCATTCTGGAAGTGCAGCAACACATCGGCGAAGGCCGCGTGCGCTGCGTTGCCATGGAAGCGACCGATGGTATGGTGCGCGGCATGAAGGCGATCGATCAGGGTGGACCCATCTCCGTCCCCGTCGGCCGCGGAACGCTGGGCCGCGTCATGAACGTCATCGGCGAGCCCGTAGACAAACTCGGCCCGATTGCGTGTGACAAGAAAATGCCCATTCACCGCCTCGCGCCCGCCTTCGATGAACAGTCAACCACGGCGGAAATGTTCGAGACCGGCGTGAAGGTAATCGACTTAATCCAGCCCTTCTTGAAAGGCGGAAAGATCGGCCTCTTCGGTGGCGCCGGCGTCGGCAAGACCGTCGTCATCATGGAACTCATCAACAACGTTGCCAAACAGCACGGTGGATTTTCCGTGTTCGCCGGAGTTGGCGAGCGCACCCGTGAAGGCAACGATCTCTGGCTCGAAATGAGCGAGTCGGGAGTCATCAAGCCCGGCAAGCCCGCCGAGTCGAAAGCGGCCTTAATCTACGGCCAGATGACGGAACCCCCGGGCGCGCGTCTCCGCGTCGCGCTTACCGCACTGACCGTGGCCGAATTTTTCCGCGACGAAGAAGGCAGCGACACGCTCCTCTTCATCGACAACATTTTCCGCTTCACCCAAGCCGGTTCCGAAGTGTCGGCGCTCCTGGGCCGCATGCCCAGCGCAGTCGGCTATCAACCCAACCTGGCCACGGAAATGGGAGAGTTGCAGGAGCGAATTACTTCCACTAAGAAAGGATCGGTCACGTCGGTGCAGGCGATTTACGTTCCGGCGGACGATTTGACGGATCCGGCGCCGGCCACCACATTTGCTCACCTCGACGCCACGACCGTGCTTTCGCGCGCGCTGACCGAAATCGGAATTTATCCAGCAGTCGATCCCCTGGCTTCCACTTCGCGCATTCTCGACGCCCGAATCGTTGGGCAGGACCATTACGATGTGGCGCAGATGGTCAAGAAGACCTTGCAGACTTACAAAGACCTGCAGGACATCATCGCCATTCTGGGCATCGACGAACTTAGCGAAGACCAGAAGGTGACGGTAGCGCGCGCCCGCAAAATCCAGAAATTCCTCTCGCAGCCGTTCTTCGTAGCCGAGCAATTTACCGGCACTCCGGGACGCTACGTAAAGATTGCCGACACCGTAAAAGGTTTCCGCGGCATCGTGGAAGGGAAGTACGACGACATTCCCGAGCAGGCGTTCTACATGAAGGGCACGATCGACGAAGTGCTGGAGACAGCAGAGAAAATGAAAGGCGCAGCAGCGTAATGCAGCCGTTAGCACTTGGCATTTAGCACTTAGCTGGACCTAAACAACGCTGAGTATTTACTGAGAACTGACAACTGAGAACCGAGAACTGTGCCAAACACTTTCCAACTCGAAATCGTAACTCCCTCCCGGCTCCTGGTGAAGGACGCTGCCGAGGAAGCGCAGATCCCAGGAGCGAGCGGGTACCTCGGGATTCTTCCCGGGCACGCTCCCCTGATTACCGAGCTAGCCGTCGGTGTGATCACGTACAAGGCAAGCGGCGCGACGCACACGCTGGCGGTGGCCTGGGGATTCATGGAAGTGCTGCCCGATAAAGTCACAATCCTGGCCGAGGCGGCCGAGCGTCCACAGGAAATTGACGTAGCGCGCGCGCAGGAAGCCAAGAACCGCGCCGAACAACTCCTGAAGAGCAACGATCCCAAGGTTGATTACACCCGCGCGGAAGACGCCTTGCAGCGTGCGGAAACCCGCCTTAGCGTTGCGAATGATGTGGCAGAAAAGAAGTAGGCTGGCAGAACCTCGCCCCAAATTCCGTCCCTTCCTGCTGGACTTGACGTTCGGTTCTGCGGCCTGTTGTGAGCCTCAATACTAACGCTTGACAGTAGTATCGTACGGCGTTAGTATGGAGAGGAATGATCGCGAGTTTCCGGGATAAGGAAACGGAGAGACTCTGGCAGTCAGGGAAAAGCCGTCGTCTGCCAGCGAACCTGCGGTTAAGGGCCTTCAAGAAACTCGCTATTTTGAACGCCGCGGTAACTCTGGACAATTTGAAGGTGCCCCCGGGCAATCAATTCGAAACGCTTCGCGGGGATCGCGTTGGACAATATAGCATTCGAATTAACGACCAATACCGCGTGTGCTTCGTGTGGCGTGACGGAAATGCTTTTGGGGTAGAGATTGTCGATTACCACTAGGGGCGGAGGAACCATGGCCAAGTCGAGGAAGGTGTTCGCGGTTCACCCGGGGGAAATTCTCCGGACCGAGTTCATGGAGCCCATGGGCGTGAGCGCCTATGAACTGGCGAAGGCCCTTAATTTTGCCGGCATCTATGATGTTGTCCGGGGAGACCGCGCCATCAGCGCCGATACCGCCATTCGCCTGGGGAAGTATTTCGGTCTGCCCGCGCAGTTTTGGCTCAATCTCCAGAACGACTACGATCTAAGAATCGCAGAGGGCAGCGGCATCGGCAAAGGGATTCGGCCGCGCATAGTGGCTGATGAAACGGAGTTCGCCGGAACACGGTAGGTACTACTGCCCCGTCCCTTATGGCAAAACCGTCCAACGGGCAAACCCTCCGCCCTTTAGAGCGATCGGCTCCTTCTCTCAGGCGTTCGCTTTCGGCGCCTTCATCCCCAGCTCTTTCATCACCATCTGCAAATCCTTCCAAGTCTCGCCCTTCTGTCGCGGATCGCGCAGCAGAAATGCCGGATGATAAGTGACCGCCAGCTTGCATCCATCCCAGTTAGGATCGTTGCTGCGTAGTCCCGCCGGCCGGAAGTCGTAAAATCGCCCGCGCAGTTGCATCATCGAAGCATTCATCGCTAGCAAAGTCTTCGCCGCCACCGCTCCGAGAGCAACGATCACTTTCGGCTTGACCACCGCAATCTGCCGCATCAGAAATGGAGAGCAGGTCGCGCACTCCTCGCGCTCGGGTGTGCGATTGCCCGGCGGGCGGCACTTCACGATATTCGCGATGTACACGTCCTGGCGCTCGATCCCCATCGCTTTGATCATGTTGTTGAGCAACTGCCCGGCGCGCCCCACAAACGGCTCGCCCTGCGCGTCTTCATCAGCGCCCGGCCCCTCGCCCACGAACATCAACTCCGCCTTCGAATTGCCCACGCCAAAAACAATCTGCTTCCGTCCCTGCTTATGGAGCACGCAGCGCGTGCAGTCGCCCAGATCTTCGCGGATGATCTTGAGCGCCTTCACCGGATCGCTCACACTCTGCTCCGGCTTCAACGCGATCACCTCAGAAATATTTTCTTCAGCGATGGGTATCGCGACTGCCGTAGCTTTCCGTGGACTCATTTCTTCTCCTGACGCAAGGGTGTGCTGCGAAACAGCAATTTCCTCTTCTTCCACAATCGACGACGTAATTTCTTCGATCCGGACCGACACCGGCCGCCGGTAAAAGTCGTAGATCCCCATCTCGTTGTAGTAGCGGATCCGCGCAGCAAGCGCGCGGCGAACTTCAGGATCAAGGGTGCGGGGCATCGCGGATAAGGATAACAACTTTTCACCACAGAGGCACAGAGTCACAGAGAAACCCAAAGAAAATAATTCGGGGTTCTCCGTGCCTCTGTGTCTCCGTGGTGGGTTTGCTCAGCGGATTGCTACACCGCTGCGCTTCCGCAGCTTAACGACCTGGTCGAGCACGCGGTGCCCGACCTCCCACTTTGAGGTTTCGGGAACCTCAATCACTTCAGCGTGAGAGATGATCGTGACCGCGTTGCGGTCGGAATCAAAGCCTATGCCCTCGCGCGAAACGTCGTTGACGACGATGGCATCGAGCGATTTCGACGCCAGCTTCTTGCGCGCATTCTCCAGCACGTTCTCTGTCTCAGCGGCGAATCCGACCACGATCTGCGTGGTCTTCCGCCGCGCCACTTCCGCGAGGATATCTGCTGTCGGTTCCAGTTCCAGCGTCGTCTCGCCCTTGCGCTTGATTTTTTGTCCCGCCGGAGCTTTCGGCCGAAAGTCCGCCACAGCCGCGGTCTTGATCACCACCGTGGCTTCGGGCAGCAGTTTCAAAACCGCCGCCAGCATCTCTTCCGCGGTTTCGACCGGAGTGACTTCGGCCGCACCCGGAGCGGCAATCGCAACCGGTCCGCTGACCAGCAGCACGCGCGCTCCGCGTCGCAGTGCAGCTTCCGCAATGGCGTACCCCATGCGCCCGCTCGAACGGTTGGTCAAATATCGCACCGGATCGATCTTCTCTCGCGTCGGCCCCGCCGTAACCAGAACCGTTTCGCCCGCCAAATCCTGCGAGGCGCCGAGCGCTTCCATTACCGCCGCAACAATCGTTTCGTTCTCTGCGAGACGCCCGGACCCGGTCATCCCACACGCCAGATAGCCCTCGCCGGGTTCAACAATCCGGACGCCGCGCCGCCGCAGGATTTGCAGGTTCGCCTGCGTGGCCGGGTGATTCCACATGTTGACGTTCATTGCCGGAGCGACCACAACGGGAGCGGTGGTCGCGAGATAAAGCGTGCTCAGAAAGTCGTTCGCAATCCCCTGCGCGAAACGCGCCAGCACATCGGCGGTCGCCGGAACCACCACCAGCGCATCAATCGCCTGCGCGACCGCAATGTGCTCGATCGCCGACTCGACATTCGCCGGTTCGGCATCGGACCCCGAGCCGAACATGTCGGTAATAACTTTTTCTCCGGAAAGCGCTGCGAACGTCAGTGGACGAACAAACTCTTGCGCGCCGCGCGTCATCACGACTTGCACACGAATGCCGCGGTCTTGCAGCAGGCGTACGATTTCCGCCGCCTTATACGCTGCAATGCCGCCCGACACGCCCAGCGCGATTTTCATAGGAGGAAGGCGGCGGCCACGGCTCTACATCAAGCCCCGCCTATAGAATTGATGCCGCCAGCCGACGCGAGATGCTAAGCTAGCATCCACAGCGAACCAGACCGAACCATCTACGCGTCTTCCGCGAAGACCTTGTTCAGACTCTCGGTCGCGGCTACTACCGCCAATTTCGGAATCTCCGGAATCAGCCATTTCACTTTGCCGGCCTTGATTTCATCCTGCGCGATCCGGCAGGGTTTGCGTGATCCGGTATCGATTACCGGTGGGGCGCCGCCTTGCAGTTGCCGTGCCCGCCTCGCCGCCACCAGAATGTAGCGGTAGTTGCTGTCGAACCCTTCTACCAGCTTCATACGCTCTTCTCTCCCAAGAAATTCAAGTGCTCTTTACCACCTGCGGATTAAACGAAGCCAGGATCGGCTGCACCTGCTCGCGCGCCCGTTCCAGACGGCAAGCTTGTGCGGTCGCCACTCGTTGCGCTTCCTCTTCCGAAGGTTTCGTCCCGCTCCGCAATATCCGCTCCGCCAGCACGATGTCCCTCAACTGGTCGGCGGATTGCTCGAGCAGGTTGTTCACTAAAATGTAGTCGTATTTCGAGTAATTCTCAATCTCTCGCCGTGCTGTGTCCAGTCGGCGGCGAATCACTTCTTCCGAATCCAGCCCCCGGTTCCGCAACCGCCATTCCAGCTTTTCCCGGTCCGGCGGAAGAATGAAGATGCTCACCGCATCTGGAATCTTCTCCTTGATCTTACTCGCACCCTGCACATCGATGTCCAGTAGCAGGTCGTTACTTCGGTTTTCTGCTTCGCGCAGAAATCGCCGCGCCGTACCGTAGTAGTTTCCGAACACGATGGCGTGTTCCAGAAACTCATCGGCTGCGATCATCGCCTCAAATTCTTCTCTGGAGACGAAAAAATATTCCTTGCCATTCTGTTCACTCCCACGGGGCGGACGCGTAGTGTAGGAAATAGAAAAGTCCAAGTGGCGAACCATCTTGAAAAGTTCGTTCACCAGCGTAGACTTCCCCGAGCCCGAAGGCGCGGAAACGATATAAACGATACTCATTGAACAATACTCATTTAAGGAAGGCTCATTCCAGGTTCTGCACCTGCTCCCGTGATTTCTCGATCTCCGACTTCATCAGCAGTCCCATCTCGGTCACCTTCAAGGCCTCGCCCGCCAGGCCCGAGGTTTTCGAAAGCATTGTGTTCGCCTCGCGATTCATCTCCTGTAGCAGGAAGTCCATCTTCTTGCCCACTTCGCCGCCCTGGTCGAGCAACTCTAAAAAGTGCTTCACATGCGCATTCAGCCGGACCAGTTCCTCCTGAATGTCACTGCGATCGACGAGCACCGCCACTTCCTGCAAGATACGTTCTTTGTCCACGTGTGCGCCCAGCACCTCCAGCATGCGCGATTGCAGCCGCTCCGAGTAGCTGCGCAGAATGGTGTTGCGGTGGGACGCCACTCCCGCTGCCGCTTTTTCCAGATTCGCCATGCGAGCGCGTAGCTCCGTGTCGATGGTGCCTCCTTCTTGTTCGCGCATCTCATTCAGCCGCGAGAGCGCTTCTTCCACACGTGCCAGCACCGCGGTCTCCAGTTCATCTCCCGACTTCTCGGCGCCCGATTCCAGCGCGCCCGGCATCCTCAAGACCACGTTCAGATCGGGCTCACCCTCAACCTCAAATTCGTCAGCCGCCGCGCGGAACGCCTCCACGTAGCCTGCAATCAGCTGCCGGTTAAGCGCGACGCCGTTGGTCCCCGAGCGATCGAGGCTCAAAATTACTTCCACATGGCCGCGAGCCATCTTCTCTTTCAAAATGCGGCGCAGCTTCATCTCCAGCGCGTCGGTGTCGGACGGCAGCCGGAAGTGGAGATCAAGAAAACGGTGATTCACCGATTTCAGCGACAGCGCAAACGCCAGCTGGGCATTGACCTGCCCTTTGACCTGCGCGAATCCCGTCATGGAGCGAAGGGTCATAATTGCCAAGTTTCAAGGTTTCAGAGTTTCATGGTTTCAAGGTGAAAGCTCTTAGGGGCGATCCATGCCACAGCAATCCAGGACGCTTTACTGTGAAACCTTGAAACCCTGAAACTTTGAAGCCTTCTTTCTTACGCTCCGGCAAACTGCAATTCGTAAAGCCGCCGGTAGGTGCCCAATTTTTGCATCAGCTCTTCGTGCGCGCCAATATCGGCGATGGTGCCGTTCTCCAGCACCACAATACGATCCGCGCGCCGCACCGTCGAGAGCCGGTGCGCAATCACAAACACAGTACGCCCACTCATCAAATTGTGCAGCGCCGATTGCACCAGCGATTCCGACTCGCTGTCCAGCGCCGACGTCGCCTCGTCCAGAATCAGAATTGGAGCATTTTTGAGGATCGCCCGCGCAATCGCGATGCGCTGCCGCTCGCCGCCCGAAAGCCGCACTCCACGCTCCCCGATCATGGTGTTGTAGCCTTCCGGAAGTCCGCGAATAAATTCGTAAGCGCGCGCCGCCCGCGCCGCTTCTTCCACCTGCTTCTGCGACACATGCGGCTGACCGTAGGCGATATTGTTCCTCACCGTGTCGTTGAAGAGCACCGTCTCCTGCGTGACAATCCCGATCTGCGAGCGCAGCGACTCCAGGGTCACGTCCCGCACATCGGCGTCGTCAATCAGAATGCGCCCACCGCTCACGTCAAAGAAGCGCGGGATGAGATGGACCAGCGTACTCTTGCCCGCGCCGCTCGATCCCACTACGGCCAGCACTTCGCCCATCTTCACTTCAAGATTGATGTCATGAAGGACCAGCGGCGAATCGTCAGTGTTCGCGTTAGCGTTGCCATTGCCATTGTCGACGGAACTAGAACTGGAACTGGATTTGGAATAGGAGAAAGACACGTCGGCAAACCGGATCGCCCGCGCAAACTTCGCCATGCGCTTCGCTGCCGGCTTCTCGCGGACCTCGTCTTCCATATCCATGAACCGGAAAATCTCCGACGAAGCGCCTACCGCCTGCTGGAAATTATTATTGAACTGAGCAAACTTGCGCACCGGTTCATACAGCTTGAATACCGCCACGATGAAAGCCAGAAATGTTCCCGCCGTGAACACATGATGGTTGATCTGGTCACGGCCCATCAGAATCAGCAGCGCGATGGCAATCGAGCCCAGAATATCCATCAGCGGAGAACTGATGGCGAACGCTGCCACCAACCGGAGATTGGCCCGGAAAAGCCGTCGCGCGGCGGCCCGGAAGCGTCCCACTTCCCAGTTCTCCATGCCAAACGCCTTGACGATCCGGTTGCCCGTAATCGTTTCGTGCAGAATGTTCTGGATCTCGGCCAGCTTGTCCTGGCCGCCGCGCGTCGTGCTGCGTACTTGGCGCCCGATTTTTCTCGACGAGTACAGAATCACGGGAACGAAGAGCAGCAACACCCAGGCCAGCTTCCCTCCCAGCGCAACCACCACCCAGGCAAGAAATACAAAAGTGAAAAACTGCTGCAGGAACTCCGCTAGCACACTCGACATCGCGTACTGCACCTTCTCGATATCGTTGATAATCGTCGAAAGCAACGTCCCCGTGGTGTGCTTCGTAAAAAATGCCGCCGAACTTCGCAGGATCGCGTTATACAGGTCGTCCCGCAGGTCCGTGATCATGCCAAACCCGGCGTAGTTTACGAGCAGAGTTCCGCAATAATCGAAGATCCCTTTCAATACCGTGGCGGTCACCAGCGCGAAGGCGACCATCGTCCAGGGATTGTGAAAGTGGGACGGAACCAGTTGTTGCAGATCAAGAAAACGCGCGCTGCCCGGCAGCTTGAATAGCGGTATGGTTTTTTCCTGGGAATCCGGTTTCAGGACGCTGTCGAAAATCGGCCCAATCAGCAGAACCCGGCCCGCGTCCAACAGCCCCACCAGCGCCATCAGTGTGACCGAAGCCAGAACCTGCCACCAGTAAGGCAGCACATAACGCACCAGTCGAGCCAGAGGACGCGTCTTCGACAGTGCCAGTGTTCCCGAACTCGTCGCGTCCGCCACTGTGGAGGTTGCCATGCGTGGTATTGCCAATTCTACATGTGATTTCTCGTAGAGACCCCGCTCGTCCCATCTCTACTTCGGACTATCCCGATGCACGACCTTCACCTTGTATCCCGCCTTCCGCAGTCGCTTGTTGACATCCTCGGCGATCATCACCGAGCGGTGCTGACCGCCGGTGCATCCGAAGCTGATGGTCAGGTAGCTCTTGCCCTCGCGAATGTAATGCGGCAGCAGATAAATCAGCAGTTCAGAAATCCGATTAATGAACTCCTGCGTCTGCGGAAACGATCGTATGTATTTGGCGACCCGAGGATCGCGCCCGGTCAGCGCGCGAAACTCCGGCACAAAATGAGGGTTGGGTAGAAAGCGCACATCAAACACCAGGTCGGCGTCATCGGGCAGGCCGTGTTTGTATCCGAAACTCACGCACGAGACCAGAATTGTCTGCTGCGCTCCCGACTGTTGCCGGAAGCGGTCAGTCAAATGCGCCCGCAATTCATGAACATTGAACTTGGAGGTATCAATGACCAGATCGGCAAGCTTGCGCAGCGCCCGCAAATGCCGCCGCTCGGCACCAAGCGAGGCTCGCACCGTGGTTCCCGTTCCCAGCGGATGCGGCCGTCGCGTCTCGCTGTAGCGCCGCAGCAGCGCCGCGTCGCTCGCCTCCAGATAAATCACCCGCGTCGGAATCGTCCGCTTCACCGACTTCAGAATCGCCGGCAGCTTCTCCAGTTGCGAACCCTCGCGCACATCCACCACCAGCGCCGTGCGCGGAATTTCTCCCGATCGCAGCGCCAACTCGGCAAAGCGCGGAATCAGCTCCACTGGAAGATTGTCCACGCAGTAGTAGCCCAAATCTTCGAAGGCCTTCAGCGCCGAAGCCTTCCCCGACCCGCTCATGCCGGTAATGATGACCAGTTCCGCCCGGGCGCGGGACTCGCCGTTACGCCCGCGAGGTTTTGCCGGTGTGGGTTTTCCGGAAGCGTGCGTAGCCTTCTTGATCTTGCCGCGCGGTGCCATGACCGAAATCTTAGCATTTCACAAGGAGGAGAAATGCAAAGGTTCGCCGAGTTGTTAGTGTCGTGCCCGATACGACGAGATGCCTAAGTCGGTTTCAAGCCAAGAGCCAAGAGCTGCGAGCTATGCTGGCTCGCAGCTCACAGCGCATTCACAGTGATCGCAAGAAGTTCAGAATGTCCTGAACCTGCGACGGGCTGAGCATGTTGAAGTTGTGGATCACGGCATTGGCCTCCGAGCCGCAATTCTGCTGCTCGTGCTGCCGCTCACCCTGCCCGCAGCCGCCGCGAGAAGCGTGGTCCGTGATGGCCTGCAGCAGGTTGGAGGTGCGTCCGTCATGCAGAAAGAACAGACGCTGCCCCAAGCCCCATAGCGGAGCCGTGCGGAACTGATCCGGACCGGCCGCGCCTTGATTGATACCATCCGCCAGACCTCCGCCCATGTGGTGGAGCGCGAAATCCGAGTACGGCTGGTAGGCCACTTCGCCCATGCCAGTGAAGACCGACGCCGCTGAGGTGAGCGAGGGTGAGTGGCACAGCGCGCAGCCGATCTTGCCAAACAGGCTTGCCCCATTTTGCGTGGATTGCGTCGGAGCCGCCGGTGTCGGCGGCGCCGAGAGTCTAATGAACGCCGCGAAGTTGACGATGTCCGACGACATTTCCGACACCGTCCCGAGGGGCGTGTTGTAATTCGGACTGCTCGGATTGCCGTTCAACATGTTACTCGAGTCCTCGGGCGTCGCATTGAACACGCAACCGGATACGGCGCTGCGTTCATTCGGGAAGGGTTCGTTCGAGACGCCCTGTTCCACGTTGTAGGCTTCGCCGGCGAAAATGAACAGCGACTTGTTCTGCGCCTTCCATCCGAAGCGTGTGATTGTCCCGTCGTTGCCGCTGGTGTTGAATGAGCCGCCGATGCCGAGTTGCGACCGAGCAGACTGCGTGGCCGCTAGGTTGGCTTGCAGCGTGGCATCCGGCGTATTCTCCACCAGCCCCAACCCGAACAGCGGCGTCGGGATGCGGAAGATTACGTTGTTGGCGTGCAGTTGCTGGGCGAAATTTGGTTGCGCAAGCGTACAGCCCGGAGCGTCCGTGCGCCCCTCAATCGTGTACAGGCCATGCACGCCGCCATCCAGCGAGCCGTTCGAATTCTGTATGAAACGCGCCTCGCGCACCGGACCACTGGCGCTGATGAATGAAGGCACGGAGTTGGCCGCGCCATCAAGCGTAGCCAGCGCCACCTGCGGATTCGGAACTGAGTTCTGAGGACTGCTCAGACCCGGACTGCTCCCGCCGATAGCCGGCTGCGCATGGCACATGGCGCAGCTGTTGCCGTTGAACGTCGGCCCCAGGCCCTTTCCTGCCTCGATGGTTCCCGCAACCGAGTCCACTTCCAGAAACCGCATAAACGCCTGGCTGAAGAAACTCTGTTCGTTAGAGTTGAGTGTGGG
Organism: uncultured Acidobacteriaceae bacterium; assembly: GCA_963755765.1. Classification (GTDB taxonomy): domain Bacteria; phylum Acidobacteriota; class Terriglobia; order Terriglobales; family Acidobacteriaceae; genus Acidiflorens. The sequence goes on along the minus strand of CAVWKZ010000009.1, from coordinate 217,778 downwards.
ATAAGCCCCACCCGCTCCCGCAGGACCGGGTCGTGGCCCGGGGTCTGTCTGGGCCCGCACGCCGATCGAAGTTAACGTTATCCAGAGGGTAATAAGCAAAGCTACGCTACTGGCATTCCATTTCCTCATTTTGAACACTCCTTGGCTGGCCAGACACACTACGGCTAATGCCGGTTTGTGAAAAAGACGATAGCGTCGTGCGCGATCCCACACAGTCGAGCACAGGCCGGCCAGTCAGCGACGGTTGATAAGTCGATAACTGACGTCGTCCTGCTGGTGCTTCTGGAGCGAGGACAGTTGCGCCTGGGGCCGGACGGGCCCGAGGCTGAAGGCGTCCGCTAACCGCGCGGAGGCTTGCAAAGCATGAGTGGCAATCTACGTTCGAATCACCGTACGGTCAATGTGCCCTTAGTGCATTTAAGAACAAGTGGCGGGACAGTCAAGGGCATGGGTCGGAACCCAGAACCAAGATGTCCAAATTCCCGGGATGGGAATAGGCCCAAAAGCGACCGGGGTGGGTCAGTTCGAATTTGCCTTGAAAGGGCACGGCGTCACAGGCTGCTGAAACTCGTGTTTCGTATCAGGGTATCGCTTTAGCGATACCGTAAGTCGTTCGGATCAATTGCGGCTTTAGCCGCCGCGCGGGCAACGCAGGACTCAAATCCGGCGATGTGTTGATCGAGTACGGCGGGCGGAAAATCGACAACCCCGTTGACTACGACAGACTGCGCCATGCCTACTACGAGGGCGAGAAGGTGATGGTCACCGTGATGCGGGGACACGAGAAAATCACCAAGGAAGTGACCCTCGAGCAAATGCAGTGAAAGCGTTGCGGTTGCGGTGCGGAAAAAGCTGCGTCTCTATTCTGCTCATTTAGGGTCGATAAGCGCAATCGCCTGGTTTCAACAGTTGGGCCGGAAGGGGCTTTACAATGCGAGAGATGAAAAGCAAAATTCTGCTGATTCTAGTTTGCGTCGGGTTTCTGGCTTCGGGTTTAGCCAAGGCGTCCGATGAACTCCCGCGGAAACTAATAGGAATATGGGACTATACATCCCTGACCATCCCCAGCGGTGCCACAGTACACTTCAAGCCCGGACAATGGACTTTAAAACTGAACGCAGATGCGACTTGGGTCATGCAAGGGCCAAAGCCAAACGCGGAACCGGTGAACGGGACGTATGAAGTTCATGGCAGCACGCTAAAGATGATTGGTGGCAACGATTTGGAATATCACTTCAGTCTGAAACGCGGCGGAAAAGTCTTAGAACTGCAAGACAAAGGCGGCAAGATCAGCGCCAGCCGAGAGTGAAATCGTCACTCGTAGAATGGTCGTATCGAACAACTTTACAACGGCTAGGCTCGACAATTGTTGCAACATCGCCATTTCCCGCATTGACCCTCGAGCAAATGCAGTGAACCCTTGCGGTTGCGCGGGAAAGGTAATCGTTCCAGTCGTGGTCAATGCCCACTTCCGCTACTGCCCAAGCTGGGCGAGAGCCGAGCGCAGAGGCGCACTCGAGATCCCAATCACTCCTCCGAAGGGGTTGTACATCTCGAGGATCAGAAAGATCGCCCCTGAAACTGACAGTCCCACAACAAACAAAGTGGTGATGACGGTTGCATTGCGCGGTGAGAAGAGCCCGAAACTTATGAAAATCGCGGTAAGCCAGAAAACGAGGACGACGAGCATGGGCCTCGAAACCGAGCTGGCTCCTTGTTCGTAAATCAGCCAGCGCGTTTGCGTGAGACTAATCACCATGCTCAATGCCTGGGCCTGTAGCGAGCGCTGCCGCTCGTCCTTCGGCGATAGTGCCTGGACTCTGACAATGAGAGCCTCCGCGCCGGCAGATGGCGCTCCCGGTTCGACCGATGATCTGAGTTCCTGCGGCCAGATTTTATCGATACTGCTGACAACTTCGCTACGCAGCAGATCGCGGGCTTCTTTTGCCTCCGGACCATACTGGGCCAGCAAGCGATCCAGCAGAATGATCTTGGCGGACATTTCCGTCAGCTCGCTACTTTGCCCGTCATAGAAGCTTTTTGCCGAGGAGATCAGCAGACCGAGAGCAAGCGCAGCCATGGTAGCGACCAGTCCCATGGCCATTTTTACGACATCTTTCGATTCCGGGCTCAGATGATGCCGGGGCAAGACCCAGCTGAGAAGGATGCCGCATACGGCACCTCCAAAAACGCACACAAAAACGATCGCGCTGACTCCGATGGAGCTCATGGTTTACCTTTGTGTTCTTTCGCACAGCGATCGGCGCAGACAAACGACAAACAATGTCCGTTGACGATTCCACTAGCCCAACCGGAAAATCGCCTGCCCCGAGCGGGGGCAAGTATAACGTGACATGCCGCGATAGTGGATAGCTGTTGAAATATCAATATCGCTGATAGGCTCAAGGTCCGCTAGCGCCGTTGGATGTCTGAACAGAGGACCCACAGGTGGTCGATCCATTGACCACTCTTCGCGCGGATACCCACCATGACCTGATTTACCTGACACGGTGCTTGGGCGGGTTGCCCCTGTGGACCAGGAATGGCGATCGAATTCGTAAGCTGGGTTCGGGGATTTCTTCGATCGGCGACTTCGCGGGGATCAGCGCACACGCCGACCGCCACATCGATGGAACCACCAGTACGTCCTTGCAGACCAATCAGACCTTGACCGAAGGGACACTGCGCATCGCCTACGTAGTTGCCGCCCGGTGATCCGGCTTGCGATGTCGACCTTACGTTACGGTCGAGTGTCCCATTCGGCCGAAGGGCGGCGCAATCCAGCCAAACCAGATTGAAGTATTTTCCAATTTGCACATGGAAGCCGGTGGCTACCGATCCCGGATTGCACCTGGCATCGCTGAATTGCTGTCCCCCCGGACCGCCGCCAAAATCGCTCTGCGTTGGTCGAGAAGAAGAGATCCAATAGCCGGGGCCGGGTCGCCCAGGCTGAGCCTGCGCTGATTTCGAAATGACGACCGTTGCCAGAAGCGCAAGAATAAGGACAAGAACAAAGACGGTCACGAAACGTCTGTTTTCAACCCTTCGTTTAATCATGAAAGCCTCCCGAAAAATTGAATTGCCGCATCTTAACACCGCCGCCAGTTGCGATAAAGTCTGACACTCTTGACGAGATTTTGGAGCGTCTGCCAACTGGTCACAGTAATCCGGGGACGGGAAAAATCACAAAGGGAACTGACCCTGGAGGAAATGCGGCTCCTGTTAGTGTCATCCACTCCCACCGCAGCTTACGGCTTGATGGTCTGCAGTCGGCCATCCTTGTTTGTCAGCGACAATGAAGGCGTCCCATCTTCGGCGTCCAACACAATGTAGGTCGGGTCGATACCTCCGCCGAGAGTGAGCGCCGAGCCCTGCTCCGACGTCGTAATCTTGACCGATGGCCGCCCGTCCGGGCGAATGAGCCGAAAGAGGACGGTTTCTGGGTATATCTTGCCGTCCTTCGCAACCGAGCCGTCCGCCATGCGTGCCGGGCCTGCCGGAACTATTTGTATGGACGCTCGAACTTTTCCCTGAGCATCAACGATTTCGAGCCCGCTGCCTCGAAGCACCGATGCCGGGCTGCTCGCCTCAACGGGCCCGATCTGGTGCAGCAACAGGAAGATCACAAATCCGAAATTGACCAGAGTGAGCACAGTCAGTGCGTGCCGGCTCTTCATAGGGAAATACCTCCGTGCGGAACAACCCGCGATTCTGTTGACCGCCATTTGTGTTGTCGATTCTAAGCCGGAGGATGCCAGAAGAAAAACTACGCAGTGGTTGACGGTATATCCCCATTCACACATTGACCCCGGAGCAAATGCCGGTGAATGCCCTGCGTTTTAGCGGCGTGCCGGAAGTGGTCCCTGGCTCTTGGTAAGCCGGGCAACCGGACTCATGTTTGTTATGATCTAGTGGATTGAGTCATCATATCCGCGCTTTAATCCGTAGTGTTTCGTTTATTCTTTGCGTCATTGCCGTCGGGACCCGCGTGGGCTCGGCGCGCCCAGGCAGTCCGCCGGACGCGGTCAGGACGGCTCCAGTCGTGGTCACGGCAACCGGCGTCGCCCCCGTCATCGTCATCGGTTTCGTCGGCGGATTCGTCAAACATGACGACATGGTCCACAGCGCGGTCCAGGTTGGTGCGCATCTGCGCCGCGACTACCCCTCAGGCGTGTACGTCGAGGTTCTTGAGAACCATCACGGCGAACAAGCCCTCGCCACAATCCTTCGCCTTCTCGACGCCGACCACAACGGGACTCTTTCAGACGAAGAAAAACGCAACGCCCGCATCGTCCTCTACGGACACAGTTGGGGCGCGTCGCAAACCGTTACGCTGGCGCGAGAGCTGGAAAAGGAAGGCATTCCGGTGTTGCTCACGGTGCAGGTGGATAGCGTCGCCAAGCGCGGCGAGAATGATAAGGTCATTCCCGCGAACGTAGCCGAGGCCGCAAATTTCTATCAATTGAATGGCATCGTGCACGGACAATCCCAGATCACCGCTGCTGATCCGGCGCGCACCCACATCATCGGAAATTTCCGTTTCGACTACACCGGCAATCCGCTCGATTGCCACCAGTACCCTTGGTACAACCGTCTCTTCATGAGGGCGCATACCCAGATCGAGTGCGATCCCAAGGTTTGGGGACAGGTGGAATCCCTGATTCAGGCGCGACTCCCCGCGCAGCACCAGTAATATCGCCTACTGCAAGTCGGCTTGAATGGGCTTGTCCTTCGTCGAGACGGGTGTCACGGCAACTGCCTTCGGCTGAAGCGAGAGCAAGTATTGCAGCAGGGCCAGATCTTTTTCCACTTCACTAGGCGAAGTCTTCTTGGCCGTGGCGGGACGCAACTCCTCGCGAAGCCGCGCCTCCACAAGTTTCGCGGCGAATTCCGACGAGTCAGAAACGCTCAGGATGTTGGCTCGTGAAATGCCCACCTGAGCCAAATCATCCCCCGAGCGGACTTGCAGGACAGGTTGCCCCGAGGTATCGATTCCAGGCGTAGCAGCGGCTTGCAGATGCTCCCAGATTTTTACTTCTTTGCCTTTTGCGTCGCCTTTTCCGTCGGTCTTCAATACGGCCTTAGGTTCGGCCGTTCCTTCGGTAGTCGCTTGGCTGACGGGATCGACCACGAAAGCACTTCGGGTCATTTCGTCCAGCCGGCTTTGGTAGCGAACCCGCTGATCGCGAGTCATGGGCGTATTCAGCGCGTCATCAGAATCGAGGACCAAAGCATTCTTTGCCGGATCGAACCGTCGATGGCCAAAATACTCCACCAGCAAGCCGCCGCCGATATATGGATGAAGCACGACCAGAGGCACCATGTATTTCTTAGCTGCCATAACGGATTCCACAACTCCATGCACCGGCTTGCTGCGCCGGATCGAACCCGGAACCTGCGGCACCAGAAAATCCGAACTCTGCAGCTCAGGATGGTGGCTGCCATATCTCGCCAGCAATTTCGCGATCTGCTTCGGAGTCGTGACCCCGAGATCGCCGACAATGCTGCGATGCAGCGCGTGCGGATAATAAAAATCGATCACCTCGCGCACAAAATCAGCGCAGTTTCTCTTCACGAAGTTATAACGCTCGCGGTTAGGCTGGCTGTTCAGCTTCTTGACCAGCAGCGCATCCTGCTCCGGACTGGTCTCGATCTCGAATCCATAAATTGTCCGGTCATAGGCCGACCCCACCATTTCATACCAGTTCCCTTTGGGAGTTTCGCCGTCGGGGCCGTCCGGAGCAAGCGCTTCCAGATAGTCGCGGCGATATTGATCTCTCAGAAACGCAACCAGCTTGGCGTCGGCAAACAGCGGAACGGCTTCCGTCCGGTCAACCGCGTACAAGTAGGGGATGAGAGGGATAGCAATCCAGTCGTATCCGCTGATGCCGTCGTACCGGCTCAAAACAACCCCAGATTCGCCTGCGGCACAAGCACGCAGAACGATCGGGGACTCAGCGCAGACGTTGCTGAGATACACCGCTACGTGGCCAGTTCCGGCGAAAGTGCCGTCGTAACTGTAAGGCTCCTCCAGAAGTAGTGTCGCGCCCGCCTGCGCAAAAGGAATGGTGCCCAGGCAAAAGAGCAGAATCGCGCACAGCTTCGCAAGTGTCCAGGAGCCTCTACTCGAGCCTCCGTTCTCTGCCGCCAGCAAGTTTGCGAAAGCCTGCATTTTCATTGGATGACTAGAAGCCCCGGTAGGGCTGCTTGCGCTGGGCAGGGGGATGGAGCAGCGCCGTTGCCAAAGTCCCTAAGTCGTTACTAACTAAGGGGACTTAGCGAACTCTGTGGAATCTCATACCAGGAAGATTTTTTCCCGTTCGTGCAAGAAATACAAGGTTACGTCCGGGCTCGACCCATGAAGCCGTTGAGTGCGATTTAACTCACCGTTCGGCCACGGCGAAGCAGAAGGGTTGGGTCGGCATCCGGGGGAGATTTCTTCGATAAACCTCAGTTACTATCGTGCTCCTCCACGGTCGGAGATGTGGCATAGCCGTGCCACAATGACTCTGGCACCACAGCAAATTGTGACGTGGCGCGTGGGGAATACCAGCGAAGTTGATTACAAGGGGAGATTACAGATGAACCGTTGTGGGGCGGTGTCTGTGTGTTTGCGTGTCTTGATTTTGCCGCTGTTGATTCTGCGTATTGTGGTTCCTGCGACTGCCGAGACTCCAGGTGTCACCGCCAACAGCATTCTGATTGGGTCTTGCTCCGCTCTCGAGGGTCCCGCGCAGGTTCTGGGGAACCAGACCGTCATGGGTGCCACCGCTTATCTCCACAGCATCAATGACGCCGGCGGAGTCTTCGGCCGCAAAATCCAGTTGCTCGCCTTTGACGACAGTTACGATCCCGATAAGGCCCCGGCCTGCTTCAAGCGCATGACCAAAGAGGGCGTGTTCTCGCTCGGTTTCTTCGTGGGGACACCGACCGCCAAAGTCTACGTGCCCATGGCGCAGGAAGAGAAAATTCCGGTGGTTGGGCTCTTCACTGGGGCCCAGCTTCTGTACGAGCCCATCAAGCACTACGTCATCAATGTTCGGGCCTCTTATTACGGTGAAACTCGCGAACAGATCGACCAGTTGTGGGCGTTGAATATTCGCAAGATCGGCGTCATTTACCAGGACGATGCCTTCGGCAAGACCGTGTTGGACGGAGTGAAACTGGCTTTGCAGAAGCACAACTCGGCGCCAGTAGCTCTCGGCACATTCGAACGCAACACCGTCAATGTCGATGCCGGCCTGAAGGAGGTCATGGCCGCATCTCCGCAGGCAGTCGTGGTCGTGGGACCGTACGCGCCTGTTGCGGCCATCATCAAGCAGGCGCACGTTGCGGGATGGCATCCGCAATTTCTTACCGTTTCTTTTGTGGGCACCGAGGAATTAATCAAGGAAGCCGGGCCCGATGCGGAGGGCACGATTATCACCCAGGTGGTGCCGCCCTATGACCGCACCGACTACCCCACGGTCGCCCTCTACCAGAAATATCTCGCGAAGTACTACCCCTCGACGCCGCCGAGCTTCGTCAGCTTTGAGGGCTTTGTGGATGCGATGGTGATCGTGGAAGGCTTAAAGCGCGCGGGAAAAGACGTTACCCGCGAAAAGTTCATCAGCGCCATTGAATCCATCCACAATCTGAATGTTGGTCTTGGGCCGAAGCTGGTTCTCAACTATGGTCCGGCCGATCACCAGGGCTTTGACGGCGTCTATCCCACCGTCGTACGCGGCGGAAAACCCGTCCTGCTGACGGACTGGTCTTCTGTGGTCAAATAGCGTCATCTGACTCTCGTTCGCGAGAGTTGCTGCCGAGCTCCGGCTTGGCGACCGAAGCTCGGCGCACAACTTAGTTGACCGCGAAAATTAGTTGACCGTGAACGTCGTCTTGCTCGTAGCTTTACCTCCCAGGGTAGTGACCGCGATCTTGCCTGTCTTCGCGCCGGTGGGTACATCAGCCGTTATCTGCGCGTCGGAGTTCACCGTAATACTGGTCGCCTTCACTCCGCCAAACGTCACCTTCGTCGTCTGGGTCAATCCTGTGCCTTGAATCGCAACCGGACTTCCCACCGCCCCGCTCGACGGAATGCTCGTAATGGTTGGCAGGACATTAAACTTCTGCAAACTGGTCAGCGCGGTCGAGCCGGTCGCAACTGTGACGGAGCCGGTTAGCGCTCCAGCCGGAACGGTTGCGATGATCAAGGTCGTGCCCGTCAACGTGACTGCCGAAGCTGCGGTTCCGCCGAACTCCACCACCGATGAGCCGCTGAAGCCCTGCCCCAGAATTCCGATCTTGGCACCTTCCTTGCCGGAAGTAGCTTGCAGGGAAACGAACGGGCCGAGGCCGGTGGACTCTGTGAAGAGCGTGCCGCACCCGCCACCTTCCTGGGGACAGTCGTTGACGCCGCCCACGGGCGTGGCTCCATAGAACGTCCCGTTGGTATCCAGGGTCAATCCCGACGTAGGAAAGAAGCCATCCAGACAACCACTGATTGCGCAGAAACTATAAAGCGTGGTCAGCTTGCCGGCCGTGGTGATTTCGAAGACCGTGCCACAACCGTAGGAGGCCGGGCAGAAGCCAGCCTGCCCGCTATAGTAGTCGCCGCCGTATTCGGTGGTTCCATAGAGGTTGCCATCGGTAGCCTGGACGAGAGTGGAGTGGGGACCTGAGCCGTCGATGCAGCCGGCCTCCGCGCAGAAGCTGTAGAGCGTGGTCAACTTGCCCGCCGGAGTGATTTCAAAAACAGTGCCCCAGCCGTTGGCTCCGCCGACCGAGGTGGTTCCGTAGAAGTTGCCATTGCTGGCCTGGACGAGCGCCCCTTCGGGATTGCCGCCGTCCGCGCATCCGCTCTCGGAGCAAAAGTCGTGAAGATAGGTGATTTTGCCCGAGGCAGTGATCTTGAAAACGGTTCCGCACCAATAGGTGCAGCCGTTGCCGCCGCCGCCGGTCGGCGTCATTCCGTACAAGTCGCCGCTGCTGCCCTCGATCAGTCCGGCCGCGGGCATGTTGCCGCCCGGGGTATAGGAAAGGTCGACGATCGTCTTCAGCTTGCCGGTCAGCGTCATTTTGAAGATGGTGCCCCATCCGCTGTTGGGACCGTCGAAGCTGGTGGTGCCGTAGAGGTCTCCATTACTGGCCTGGAAGAGCGGGCCGTATGGTTCTACCCCGTCCGCACAGCCGCTGAGCGAGCAAAAGCTGTAAATCGTGGTCAGCGCACCGCCGGTGGTGACTTTGAAGACGGTGCCGTAATTGTTGGCCCCACCCCTCAGCGTGGTCCCGTACAAATCCCCATTGCTGGCCTGGATGAGCGGCGCCATGGGCTGATAGCCATCCGGGCAGTCACTCGGAGGAGTGCCTTGCGCGCAAAAAGAGTAGATCGAGGTCAGCGTGCCGTTAGGCGTGATCTGGTAGACGTTGCCACCGCCGACCGTTCCGCCTTGTACGCTGGTTCCGTACAAGTTCCCATTCGTTGCCTGGACGAGTGTCGCGCCGGTGTCGCCGCCGTTTGTCCCGTTGAAGTCGTCCAGTACGGCGAAAGTCTGGGCTTGCGCCGCTGGAGTTGTAGTTGCGGCGACCGCCGACACCAGCACGGCTGCTAACGCCAGCGCGGTATTGGCTGCCGCCAGACGTACACTCGAAATCCAATCCCGACGTTGTGATGCGTTCTTCATATGGATTCTCCTTTTTCAGTCCGGTTTTTGCGATCGCCGCCACTGAGATCGCTAACGTTTGGCGATTACCCGCCGTTTTCCGTCTCCACGGCCCAAACTCGGCCTCTATGTACTAACGCGGAAAACCCAGGAGAAAAGGTCCACATTTCTTGATCTTCATTTCTTGAACTTCGAATCCTACTTCGGCTGCCTCACCCTTCGCGGTTTTCGAACCGATGAGGACCCCCGACGACGGCGTCGTGCGACTTTCTCGTGCTCAATTCGGCTATCGAGCCGGGGGTGCACTGTATATTTGACTAATTAGGCTGAGCAACCAATGGTATTCGCCCTACTTCTGGTTATTACGGCTTTTCTTGGGTTTGTCGATGGGCCCCCTGTCGCCGCAGCGCACTTTGAAATCCAAGCCTCTGAGTCCGCTGGACACGAAACCACGCCAGCCCAGAGTGATGGCCGGCCGACACACGCGACTTACGACCACATTCCTCAGAAGCCCCCTACCACTTCGACGCACGAAACCTGTCCGCGGCCCAATGCCTCCAGCTTGATTCCCGAGCCCGCCGACCTGCGCGCCGAGAATGGCGTACTGACCGTGGACTTTGCTTTTCGAAGCGACATCGATGCTCACGGCCGTCGGCGCTATTGTTACATCTACAAAGAAGGTGTCGAGTCACCGAACCTCCGCCTTAATCCCGGTGACCTCCTGGTCCTGCGATTGAAGAACGATTTGAGGCCAACCGGCTCTCCGACTTCCGCAGCGAGCCATCCGGATACCAATCGCGAGGCGAATGTAGCAACCGATCCCTGCGTCGGCGCTTCGATGGATGCAACTTCAACCAACCTTCATTTTCATGGCTTGACGATCCCTCCGCTGTGCCATCAGGACGACGTGTTACACACCTCGATTCAGCCTGCCGATGCTCCTTTTGAATATCGGATCCGCATCCCGGCAGACCAGCCGCCTGGCCTCTACTGGTACCACCCTCACCTCCACGGCCTCACCCGCGCACAAGTGGTTGGCGGGGCTTCGGGAGCACTGATCATCGAAGGCATCGAGCGCGCCAACCGGGAAGTGATCGGCTTGCCCGAACGGGTGATTGTGATCCGAGACGAAGATCTGCTGAACCCCAATGCAGCCCCGTCCGCGAACGCTCGGTCGGTACCCTCTGCAATTCTCGATCGCGATGGCGATGCTAGAAATACAGGAAATGGTTCGGGAACACCGGCAAAGGACCTGTCGCTGAACTTCGTTTCCGTTCCGTATCCTGCCTATCAACCGGCCACGATACGAATGCACCCGTTGGAGCGCCAGTACTGGCGCATTGTGAACGCGTCGTCCATTACCTACCTGAATTTGCAGCTGCTGTTTGAGGAAAAGCCTCAGGCGCTGGGAGTTGTCGCCGTCGATGGCGCTCCGGTAAACGCCAACGGCCAGGGTGGCAATTACGCGCTGTGGCAGACCCACCTTGGCATACCGCCCGGAGGAAGAAGCGAATTCATCGTGAAGGCTCCTTCCGAGGGAGTGCCTGCGACTTTGATCACGCGTAGCGTCAATACAGGGCCCGCCGGTGAGAACGATCCTACCCGTCCGTTGGTAAGCATTGTCACCTCTCCAGACGCCCCCGAACCGCAATCCTCCCTGCCTGCCGGCGTCGTGGCGTCAGCAACTGCCACCAAACCACCGGACTTGCCATGGCTCGGAACCGTGAAGCCGGTTCGGACACGCAAACTTTATTTCTCAGAAACGCCCCAGAATCCGAGCGACCCGAACAGCCCAACGAATTTTTACCTGACCGTTGAGGGACAAGTTCCGACGGCCTTTGATCCCCACTCCTCCGTTCCGAACATCGTCGTACAGCAAGGCGACGTAGAGGATTGGATTATTGAAAACCGTTCACAAGAACTGCACGATTTCCATATCCACCAGGTGCATTTTGTAATGCTGGAGTGGTTTGGGCTACCAATTAATGAGCCTTTTCTGCGCGATACCATTCCAGTGCCGTTCTGGGACGGCAGAACCGGGCAATATCCCACGGTAAAGTTGCGCATGGATTTCCGTGATCCCAACGCCGTCGGCCTCTTTCCCTACCACTGCCACCTGCTCGAACACGAGGACGGCGGCATGATGGGGCTTATACGGGTTGAACCGGCGAAGAACAATACCGCGGTTACGCCAAAGGGAAGTGCGCCATCCGGTAAGTGACGACTTTCTCCCCCCATTTACAACTCTATTACTCGACCGCGCCCAGAGCCCGACCTCTCAGATCTCAATTGTTAAGGAAATGTGAATTTTATGTTTCAGGAATGTAAATAAATGGAGTATAAGGATTGGTCATCGCAGCCGTGGCCCATTTATTTGCTGGGTTGCCCTGCCCAGAGCCAAGTACGCCTGCATCGACGGCTCACTACCCCCGGGAGGATCTATGAGCAAAAAGTCTCTACGGATGTCAGCATTAGTGTTCCTAGCGAGCTTGTGCATTGCCGCTCCTATGTCGGCAGCCGACGCCAAATCTTCCAAGACTCGCCAAACCGCAACACCTATTACGCATGTAGTGATCATTTTTCAGGAAAACGAGTCTTTCGATCACTACTTCGGTACCTATCCGACAGCGGCAAATCCGCCGAATGAAACAGCCTTTAAGGCGCGTCCGAATACTCCTGCGGTAAATGGCCTCAACCTCGGGCTGCTGACGTTGAACCCCAACGGCAGCGGGGCCCAGCCCTTTCGTCTCGATCCCAGCCAGAATTACACCTGCGACCAGACTCACTACTACACGCCGGAACAGCAGGCGTTCGACGCTGGTCTCATGGACAAGTTTCCGCAGTTCACCGGCGTGGCTTGCTCCGCTACCACCTACCCTACCCTGGCACCATACGGCACGGGCGTAGTGATGGGTTATTACGATGGCAATACGGTTACCGCTCTGTGGAATTACGCGCAGTATTTTGCCATGAGCGATAATTTCCACGGCACAACTTTCGGTCCTTCGGCAGTGGGCGCCATCAACCTGGCGTCCGGCATGACCGGCAACGTGCAAAATGAGGCTGACGACAAATATGGCGACCTCAGCTCCGATGTGGTGGACGACACCATGATCGGCGATCCCGACCCCTGGTATGAGGATTGTTACAGCTACGATCGCGTTTCATTCCGGGGTAAGAACATCGGCGATCTGCTCAATGCCCAGGGTATTACCTGGGGCTGGTTTCAGGGTGGCTTCACTCCTTCATCGCCTTATAGCCCTGGCCATTTAGCGCAGTGCAATACCACGACCAATCGGCTCGATGGCACTCCGGAAGTTGCCTATGCCGGCTATCACAATCCGTTTCAGTTCTATAAGAGCACCAACAATCAGCACCACTTTGCTCCCGCCAATGTAGCGGAGGTGGGAAACGACGGCCAAGCGAACCACAATTATGACCTGAGCTATTTCTGGCAGGCGGCATCGGCGGGAAATCTGCCAGCGGTCAGTTTCTTAAAAGCGGCACGCGCTCAGGATGGCCACCCCGGTAACTCTTCTCCTCTCGATGAGCAGGGATGGATCGTCAGCACCATCAACCAGCTGCAGCAGCTTCCGGAATGGGATGGGATGGTCGTCTTCATCGCCTGGGACGATTCCGATGGTTGGTACGACCATGTGATTGGACCGATTATGAATCAGTCCTCCAGCACAGCCGACGCGCTCACCGGCGTAGGCGCCTGCGGCTCAGGCGCTGACTCGCTGGCCGGTATCCAGGCCCGCTGCGGGTATGGTCCGCGTCTGCCGTTGGTCGTCATTTCGCCCTACGCGAGAGAGAACTTCGTAGACGGCGGCGTGCTTGATCAGTCGTCGATTATCCGGTTCATTGAAGACAATTGGAGTTTGGGCCGGATCGGCCACGGATCGTTCGACGCTATCGCCGGGGATGTTTCGTCGATGTTCAACTTCAAGCACAAACGTGACGATCGCGTCTTTTTGGAGCCGTCCACAGGAAAGGTTGCGGCAGTTACCCGCCAACCTTAAGCCTGGCCGGGAGATCGCCAGGAGACGCGTGGCCCACTCTTTTTGCGCCCACGACTTCGGCTGCCTCACTCTTCGGCCTTTCGAAGGGTGAGCGCCGCCGATAATGGGGCAGTGGGATTTTCTCGCACACAATCCGCCTGTCGCGGCAAATCCACTGCAATTCAGGCTCACCGCGAAACAGATGGTCGACGCTTCTCGGTTCGCGCGGCATCCAATCGCGCCGCGACCTCGTCGAAAGCGGGTGTGGGCCCGTTCCAACGCAATTGGTCCACGTCTTCAAACAGTGACACATCGGTTCGTAGCGTTGCCAGCGTGCGGAAGAGCAGCACGCGATCACGTTCGCGACTGAGAGTATCCGCCAGACCGCTGGCGTTGGCGGCATTGACGTGCCAATCGCGCCAGTCGGCAGGAATCGATTCGAGATGGACGAACTTGGCAAGAACGGCAGCCGATGATTTTGCACCCCAGCCGCGCAGACCAGGATAGCCATCTGCGGAATCGCCCACCAGAGCCAGATAGTCCGGAATCGATTCTGGCGAAACCCCAAATTTCTGGATGACACCCTGATCGTCCAGCGTGACCCGTGTCCGCCGATTCAGTTGCACGACCCGCGTCCCTCGCACGCACTGCGCGAGATCCTTATCGGGCGTGCATATGATCACTCGTTCGACTCGCGTGTCGCGAGCTGCCAGCGCGGCTCCGGCTGCCAACGCATCATCGGCTTCGAACTCAACCATCGGCCAGACCACAATGCCGGCCGCGGACAATACGCTCTCCAGCAGTAGAAATTGCCCGAGCAGATCGGGCTCAACGCCCTCGCTTGTTTTGTAGCCTGGCCACAAGTCGTTCCGAAACGACTCGATCACGTGATCGGTCGCAACCGCGATGTGCGTTGCGCCGCCGCGAATCATCCCCAACACCGACGACAAGACGCCGCGGACAGCGGCGACCTCATGGCCGTTCTCATCGCGCGCTGAAGGCAGTGCATAGTAGTGCCGGAACAGTTCGTAAGTGCCGTCGACGAGATAGACTTCCACTGGGCAACTCCAACTCCCCACCAAGGTCAGCACTCTGCCCAGGGTGGCTACGGATTTCCGAAGACAATTGAATTAGTGCGAACGGGAGGCGGGAGGCGACTCTGGTCTTGCCGGATAGAGACGATCAAACTCCGGCTCGTCGTGAAGCGGGACGAGATCCGGATCACGCCGAGCCCACGCGGCGTCCTTGAACCCCGCCTCCCAGGATTTGCGCAGGGCATCCAGGGCTTCCGGCTTTCTTTTCAGTTTGCAGTACAGACAAGCCGCATTGTAAAGAATCGAGGCTTCATTGGCCCGCAAGGTAACCGCCAGGTTAAGTTCGCGCAAGGCGTCGTCCGACCGTCCCAGATAAGCGTAATCGCTGCCCAGCAAGATTCGCGCCCGCGCGTCTTCAGGCACTTGTTTCAGGTGGTTTTCGAGCGTGGCTATCTTGCGCTGGCGCACGTTGGCAAGGGCTTCTTCTTTGCCCATGGACTTGAGACAGTTCAGGATGGGCACAAACACGTTGTAATCCTCACCGCTTGCTTCGATGGCGGTGTCGGCAATGTCAACTACTTCCTGGTAGCGGCCCGCGGCGAACAGGGCGCGGCACAGCAGGTAATGGGCGCCCTCACAGTCGCGCTTGCGTTCAATGGCTTTCTTGGCCATGCGCACCGCTTCGTCATGCAGTTCGGCTGCGTAGAGCACCCAAGCCTGGCTGACCTGCACCTCGGGCAGCTCCCAGCGCAGGGCAACGGCCTTGCCTGAGGCCTCCCTCGCGCGCTCCACCCACACCTGATCGCGGCTGTAGTTGCAGAAAAACATCGCGCAGGCATTGGCGCTGGCGGCATAGGCAAGGGCGAAGCTGGAATCAATAGCGACCGCGTTTTCGAACATCTGCAGCGCGAATTCGAGGTCCTGCCGGGTCTGCCGCCGCGCATAGCGTTTGCCGCGCAGGTAGAGATCGTAGGCCTGCAAGTTTTCCGTAGGCTTGATGGCGAGCGCTTCCAGTTCTTCCGGAGAGAGCGTCACTCGCAAGGCCTCAGCGATTCGGCGGGCCATTTCGTCCTGAACTTCGAAGACGTCTTTCATCTCGCGATCAAATCGCTCCGACCACAGCGGAAAATCCGTTTGTGTATCGACGAGCTGCGCGCTGATGCGCAACCGCGCGCCAGCCCGCCGCAACGTGCCGGTGAGCACATAGGCCGCACCCAACTGCTGGCCCACCTGCGCCGGGGTCACCTGCTTGTCCCGGAAGGCAAGAACGGTGGGGCGCGAGAAGATGTTCAGTCCCCGAATCTTGGAGAGTTCGGTGATGACGTCCTCGGTGATCCCGTCGCGCAGGTACTCATCCTCCTTGGCGCCGCTGAGGTTTTCAAAGAAGAGAACGGCTACAGATTTTTTCGTTGGTTTCTGCAAGCCGGAATCCGAATCGATCTTCCCACGAGCGCGCCGTGCGCTGGATTCGAGGTCCCGCTTCAAGCGGTTGAGGTCGGTTTTCAGCTCAGTGGCTGTCTGGCACCGAAGGTTTCGGTCCTTCTCGAGGACCTTCTCCAGGATGCGCACAAGATCCGTGGGCAGCATGGGATTCAACTCGGCCGCCGACCTGGGTTCTCGGTTTAGGATGGCATCGAAGATCACCGCCGAGGTGTCTCCCTGAAACGGCAGCGTTCCCGTCGCCATCTGATAGAGCACCGTTCCGGTCGAAAACAGGTCTGATCGGGCGTCCACGAGCTGCCCGCGGGCCTGCTCTGGCGACATGTAAGAAACTGTACCCACGGCCGCTCCCGGTGAAGTGAGTTCGTTGTCGAAAGGCCGAGTCTCCTCTGGCTCAACGGACGCTCCCTGTGCAATCCCAAGGTTCATCTTCGCCAGCCCGAAGTCCAGAATCTTCACCTGCCCACGTTCGGTAAGAAAGAGATTCGCCGGCTTGATGTCTCGGTGCACGATCCCCTTGGCGTGCGCCGATTCGAGAGCGTCAGCGATCTGGATGCCGAGCGGCAACAACACATCCATTGCCATGGGCTGCCGAGTCATCTTTTGCGCCAGCGTCTCCCCTTCGAGCAGCTCCATGACGATGAAGTGCCGGCGTTCGTGCTGCTCAATCGCGTGGATGGTGCAGATATTCGGATGATTAAGGGATGACGCGGCGCGCGCCTCTCGCTGGAACCGCTCAAGCAACTGGCTGTCCTGGGCGGTTTCAGGAGGAAGAAACTTCAGGGCCACTCGCCGGCCTAGCTGGGAGTCCTGAGCTTCGTAAACCACACCCATGCCACCCGAACCCAGTTTACTGAGAACCTTGTAGTGCAGAAGGGACTGGCCGAGGAGTGGATCCTGATTCATGTTGGCCGGTTGATGGTATCCGGCGCAGAGAGTGACGTCAAGGAAACCGCTGGACTGGTAGTGGTGCAGTTTGGTTTTCCACAGGTCAGCGGCCGATGAGTTGTCTACCGCTAGTCGGAAGGTCGCAGCGCTTGCCTTCCCGCTAAGCAGATCGCAAGGCCGGCCAACCCATCGAAAGATGGTGGGCGCTGTAGGATTTGAACCTACGACTTCCACCGTGTGAGGATGGCACTCTACCGCTGAGTTAAGCGCCCACTGCTGCGCGGCAAAATCATCATAACACGCTACTTCTAGTCCGTGGTCAAGGGCGCCGCATCGACTGCGGCTAGCGTTCTGGCTACGGTTAAGGTAGCAATCGTTGCAGAATCTTTTCTTGCTGCTGCCGGTCGAAAACCGACTTGCTTCGCGATACCATTGCTTACCGGCTCCCCGACGGAGCCGTGTCGCGAACATCCACGGACGGGGTATCACAAATGTGCAAGTTTTCGAGCCTTCGCCGAATACACATTTCTGCGTTACTGATCTCTCAGTTACTGATTGCGCTTTCGTTTCCGAATGCCAGCGTGCGGCTTGCCGAGGCTCAGAGCACTCCCGCACCGAGCACTCAGAACCCACCCGCACAGATTCACGCGCTCAAGGTGACCCTGCTTTCAACCATGCTGGTGGGCAGCACGACCGGCCTGGGCGAGTGGGGATTTTCGGCGCTGATCGAAGCCGATGGTCATCGCGTGCTCCTGGATACTGGAGCTCATCCCGATACCGTGCTGCAAAACGCGCGCGATTTGAAGATCGATTTGTCCAATGTTAGAGAAGTGATCCTCACCCACAACCACTGGGATCATGTCAGCGGGTTGATGACCCTTCGAAAAGAAATGATGAAAAAGAACCCATCCGCACTGTCAGTGGCATACGTCGCGCGCGGCATTTTCTACAGCAGACCCGCGCCCGAAGGTGAGGATAACCGCATGATTGCGATCAAGAAGGAGTACGAAGCAACTGGCGGCAAGTTCATCGAACTCGAGCAGGCGGCAGAAATCTTTCCCGGAGCGTGGCTCACGGGCCCGGTGCCCCGCAAGTATCCTGAACGTAATTGGAGTGTCAGCGGGAAAGTGCAGACCCCAGCAGGCTTGGTTGAAGACACAATCCCCGAGGATCAATCACTGGTGCTTAACACACCGGAAGGATTGGTCGTAATCACCGGCTGTGGGCACGCAGGCGTCATCAACATACTCACCTTTGCCCGGCAGCAATTTCCCAACCAGCCAGTCGAGGCAGTCATCGGCGGATTGCACCTTTTCCCGGCGACCGATGAGCAACTGGATTGGACTGCGGACAGAATGAAAGACTTCAAAGTGGCGAACCTCATGGGCGCGCATTGCACCGGCATTGAAGCCGTCTACCGCATTCGCGAACGCCTCGGCCTGCCGCGAGCATCGGCGGTTGTGGGCAGCGTGGGATCAAGTTTTGTCCTCGGCGAAGGCATTCATCCCGGCCCCCTTGCCAAATGACCCGCCGTTTTGGCCGCCTTCTGCCGGTGGTTTCGCACCGCAACAAATGTCTCGGCCCTTCCGGTATCCCCCCAGCCTCTTGACCGCTTTCCCCGCTCCCGATAGCCTCTTTTTATCGCCCTTTCATGACCGCCTCCGACACTCCCGAGGCTCGACCCGTAACTGATTCACGGGAAAACACTTCCGCACGCCGTCCCACCCTAGACGACCCGCAACTTTCGCCCCCAAACGGGGTTTCTACTGATGTGAGCAGCGTGGCTATCGATCGGGGACTGCTAAACGGCGGGATTCTCGGCCGCGGGCTGCCGTCTGCCGCCGCTGCTATGGCAAATTCCGCCATCGGCCCAGACGCCGCCGTCTCCGACGTTGACGCGATGCTACGGGTGAAGACGGGTGACGAATCCGCCTTCGCTTACCTGGTGCAAAAGTATCGCCGGCCGATGATCGGCTTCATGTACCGCCTGTGCCACAACCCCTCGACCGCGGAGGAACTGGCGCAGGAAGTGTTTCTGCGCGTGTACCGCTCCCGCACCAGTTACGAGCCGAGCGCCAAATTTACGACCTGGCTGTATCGCATCGCGACCAACCTGGCCGTCAACCACGCGCGCGATACGCGCCACGAGCGTGCCGAAAATACCGTGCGCCTAGACGAGCCCGACCAGGAAACCGGCACCACGCCCGACCTGGCCGACGAGTCTCTTACCGCCGAAGAGCAGATCTTAAGGCGGGAGCGCCTAGCCGCCATCCGCAGCAAAGTAAACGCGCTGCCCGAACGCCAGCGCGTAGCCGTCATCATGCACAAGTATCAGCAGATGGATTACCGTGAGATTGCGAACGTCCTGAAGCTGAGTGAATCCGCCACCAAGTCGTTGCTGTTTCGCGCCTACGAAACGCTGCGCGAACAGTTGAAAGAATTTGTTTCGGGGAAGTAGAGGACGCAGTATGAATTGCAATGAAATTCGTGAACTGTTGCCGGACCTGGCCGCTGGCATGGACACTGCAAAGCCGGAGGTCAATCAACACCTGGCATCTTGCGGCCACTGTGCCGCCCATCTGCGTGACTTGCAGAAAACCATGGCGCTGCTCGATGAATGGCAAGCGCCCGAGCCGTCGCCCTATTTCGATACTCGCATGCAGGCCCTGCTCCGCGAAGAAAGACGCCAGGAAATGGCGGGTCCGCAGTCCGCATGGCTGCACTGGATGCGGCGTCCGGCCTGGGCCATGTCGCTCGCTGCCTTTCTCTTTGCGGCAGCACTCGTGGTCGGCAACAAGTCGTATTTAGTTGAGACTGGAGCCATTCCAACCAATCCTCCGTCCCTCAGTCTGCCGGTGCAGCCCGGAACCGCCGTCGGCGATTTGCAGGCGCTGGAGAGGAACGACGAGTTGTATGCCGATTTCGATGTGCTCGACGATCTGCAAGTACAGAACGACGTAACCGCGAATCCATAAAATTAGTACGAAAGAATTCGTACGAAGATTCGCACGCTGGGTGGAGACCAAAAGCATGTTGGGACGGGCGATCACTGCGGGCTGTCTGGCAGCGCTGCTGCTGACGCTCTCGCTCGCCCAATCCCAGCACGAGCCGCCGTCATCGCAACATGCGGACGGACAATGGCACCACTTTCAGAAGCAGGGTAGTCCCAACTCCGGCCACCCTAATCAAGCGCGTCCGCCGCAGAACCAACCCGGCCACGCCGGAAACTGGCTGCGGCACTATAAAGATATGTCGCCCGCGCAGCAGCGCCGCGCGCTTGAAAACGATCCCCAGTTCCGCAAGCTTCCGCCGCAGCGGCAAGCCCAGTTGCAAAAGCGATTACAGCACTTTTCCAGTTTGCCTCCGCAACAGCAGGAGCGCGTGCTCCACCGCATGGAGACCTGGGAGCACCTGACTTCCGATCAAAAAGTGCGCGCCCGCCAGCTCTTTCAGCAATTCAAGCAATTGCCGCCCGACCGGCGCCAGGCCGTAAATCGGGCGATCAGTGGCATGCGCGACCTGACTCCCGAACAGCGCGACCAGCTCATCAACTCGGAGCAGTACAGGAACTCATTCTCGCTGCAGGAGCGAGTCATCCTCAGCGGAGCCGCCCACCTCCCACTAGCCCCCGACGACGGCCTGCAATCCGAACCGCCGGAGTAAATCCGATTTGAACAGTAAGCCTGCACTACTTGAGAAGAGAAGCCCGAGCGCGACCTGCGGGTCACGCTCGGGGCTGGTTACTGATTCGCCTGATTACTGATTGGCAACGTAAGCCAGGAAAAAGGGTGCCTGGTCGCTGTCCTCGTTCGTGGGAATGGCACCTTTCACCCCGATGCGAGTCTGGTCCCCATACAGGAACCACCCGCTCAGGGCGCCCGGCGCAACCCCTTGCCCGAGACCGGCAATGTGTTCGTTGTTGGTGTCAAGGGTGAAATAGACCGCGAAGTAGTAGTCGTACACCGGCGTGAGCGCCAGTTTAACCGTGTCCAGCCGAATAATGCACGGATTGGTGGCGGAAACCGGTTGCACCGGACACACGGCCGTGCTGGTCAGGTTTATGCTCGGACTTTGCGTAGCGCCCAGCGTGACCTTCTCAACCTTAATCACCGTGCTCCCATTCCGTGGAACTTCGTAGACCACCATGTTGCCGATGTCCGCCTCGGATCCCCCGGTAAAGCCGAGATAGAGCGAGGTCGTGGTGGAACTTGCTCCCATCAGCGCTGCCCCCGGAATCAGCACCAATTCGGAAAGGCCGTCCCACTGCGGATTAGCACTGCTGGTGATGATTCCTTGCCCTTCGGTTAGATTAGCCAGAGCGGCGGCTGGAGGCTGAACCTCAACCTTTTCCGGTTCCTGCGCCAATCCACTCACCGCCAGAACCGCCATCATCACAATAAATGTTGCGAGTTTGTAAGAAATCTTCATTTGGTATCTCCCTTATTCGAAATTGAATTCAACGTTCCTTGCGTGTATCGGTGGATAGTCCATCTCCATCTCGCGCGGACTCCCCACCCGCAGCCTAGTCGGTCATGACGTACATGAGCATGTAGGGCTGGGCAGAAAAGCTCGCGCTGCCCGGAAGCGACGCACCGACGGAAAGCCGGCTGTCGTCACCGCTGACATACGTTCCCCGCAGGCTGCTCTGTCCGAAGCTGGGCGTCGTCAGGCCAATGGATTGGTTGTTGGTGTCACTGGCCGTGAAATACACCACCAGGTAGTAATCCGACAGCGCTGAGAGCGTGATGGTCGTCGGATCGAGTCGCACAATGCAGGGATTAAACGCGGAAATTTCCACCACCGGACAAACCGTTGGGCTGGCCAGGTCGATCATGGGATTGGAGATGCCGCCAAGCGTGATCGGTGTAACTGCGCTGATGGTTGAGCTGCCGCGCGGTGTCGTGTAGAGAACCATATTGTTGACGTCCACCTGGGTGCCAGCCGTAAATCCAAGGTAGAAGACAGTTGTAGTGCTGGTGACTGGGATTAGTCCTGCACCCGGAATCTGGGCCAGGGTTGAGTAACCACTCCAACCGACGTTGGATGTGACCGGCCCAACAATGCCGCGCACCAGGTTCTCAGGCTTGGCTGCCTTGGAAAAGCCATACCCCGAGAGAGCAAACATCATGACCATGAGTGTTGCGAACTTGAAAATATTCTTCATTGCGAATCTCCCTTATTCAAAATGTGTATTCAGCGTTCAAGTATGTGTATCAGTGGAACGCCCGCACCGCATCGGCCGGGTTCGTCCAGCTAGTTATTCATGACGTACATAAGGAACGACGGTCCGCGAGCCGCGGCTCCGGGAATGGACTGACCGGCCGTGAGATGGGTATAGTCCGTGCCCCCGAAGTACGTTCCCGCCAGGCTGGTCTGATTATTGTTGGGTTGGGTCGCGGCGATGGCCGCATTGTTGCTGTTGTTGGTGAAATACACCACAAAGTAGTAATCGGACGCCGGCGAAAGTGTGATCGTGGTTGGGTCGAAGCGCACAATGCATGGAATGGTTGTGGAAGGCGCCACCGGGCAAACGGAGGTGTTGCTGAGTACGATGCTCGGATTGGAGACGCCGCCAAGCTTCACCGGCGTAGCCGCGCTGATCGTCAAACTGCCTCGCGGCGTCGTGTACACAACCATATTGCTGATATCAGCCTCGGTCCCAGCCGTGAATCCAAAATAGAACACGGTGGTTGTGCTGGTGATCGGGAAGAGCCCCGAGCCAGGTACGAGATTAAACACCGAATAATTGGACAATTGGAATTGCCTCCGACCGGTCCAATTACGCCCCGCACCAGGTTCTGAGTCGCGGTAGCTGGCTTCTGAGTAGTATACTCGCTGCGAAAAGCCACACACGGTGACTGCCAACATCATTAGAGTCAGCGTTGCGACCTTACAAACATTCTTCATGGGATTCTCCTAAATTGATTTGTCGAACTAAATTGATCGGCGGAACCTGATTGGTTTGTGGAGCAGCCAGCCAGTTAGCTTGTGCTCCACGGAATAAATGCCCGGGGTGATGACGGAGGGGAGGAACGGCACGTCGATCGTGCGTTAATGCCGGGCGGTCAAATCACATTCGACTTCGCATGAAATCGACTGGATCGTGCCGCTGAGGATAATACCACTAATTGCAGCGCCGCCTCTCGAAAGATATCCACAGCTTCGCTGATTATGCTGCAAAAGTTTGCAGCGTTCCTCGAGGCCGCACAATTTTCGTTGTCGCCACAACTGTCGTCACAACTTTAGATACAAAAGATCCGGACACGAAAGATCTGAATGCAAGAGATCACGGCCGACGCGAGTCAGAAATCGAGAGCAGTATTAAGGAGAAGTCTGAAAGAAAAGTGGAAAGCCGTCCCTCACCGCCGAATCAGCGCCATCACCCATCCCGCGACAAAAACTCCGCCGACGAACAGCGCGAAGCAGTAAAGCCCGTACTTCACCTGCTCCATCGTGGAATTGCGCTGCGTGATGCCGAAGACGATTGACGCGAACAGCGCAAACACCACCGCCGCCGAGAAGTGCGACAAAGTGATGTTCACGGCTTTTTCCCCAGCGCAATGTGATGCGCGTCGGCCGCCGCGATGAAGTTCAACAGGCCGGCCACGATGAGAAAGGTCTTGCCATAATCCGCCGCCGCATTGGCCGCCATCACGTTGCCCCAGTCCATGATGCGCGCCAGAAAATAGAGCGCGCCCGAGCCTACGTCGCCCACAAAGCCCAGTATGTCGAGGATGTCTCCGCCGTTCGGTGCGTAAATCCGCCCCTGCATGCCGAGGCCAATCAAGAACATCGCCAGCACCGACACCAGCAGCAGAACGCCGCGCCCATAACGCTTCAGCAGGATGTGTCCGCCGCCCGGAATCAACCAACCCACGATCGGCGCAACCACCGCCATCGTCGTGAGCGGATACTCGGGCTCAGGCGTCACATTTCTTGATTTATCTGTTGTCGGCTTGGCCATTCAGATGGTCACGATCTCTCGTTGAATTTTACCAGTGACCTCGGCGCTTCCCGGCCGCACCAATACGTTCACTTCCAGGCGTACCCCGAACTCAGGCAGATAGATGCCAGGCTCGATCGAAAATAAGGAGTTCGCCAAAATCCGGCGCTCGTCGTGAATCTCCAGGTCATCCATATTCGCGCCGTTCGCATGCACCTCGGTAGCGATCGAGTGCCCGGTGCGGTGGATGAAGTTGTCTCCGTATTTCGCCTGCTTGATATGGCCGCGCACCGCGTGATCCACTTCCCATCCCGCAATCGGCTTGGCCGCGGAAACCGCGTCCTGCACCGTCTTCACTCCGATATCGCGCGCCTCGCTCACAATCTTGAAAATCTCGCGCTGCCGCTCCGTCGGAGCCTTACCCACAACTCCCACCCACGTAATGTCGTAATAAACCGCGCCCGGCGTATTCTTTTTCGCCCACACATCCAGCAGCACGAAGTCGCCTTCACGAATCGGCACCGGCCGGCTGGCGCTCGGCTCGTAGTGCGGATTGCCACTGTTGGCATTCACCGCCACAATCGGCGGATCGTCCGTCACCATGTTCTCGCGCTGGAACGCTTCCATGAAGAATTGCTGAATTTCGTGCTCCCGCGTTCCCCCCGCGCGCACGCGCCGTCCAATTTCTTTGAACGCCTCGGTAGTTACCGCGTCAATCACGTCGCGTGCCGCGAAGTGCGACTTGATCTGATCGTCGGTCAGGGTCGCTTCAAACTTTGCGATCAGGTCAGCCGCGCTGACAATGTTCTTGCCCAGCCCGCGGATCATGTCCGCCGTCCCCGCATCCACCATCGAAATCGTGAAGACAAAATTGTTCGGCGAGTACTGCATCGCTACATCGCGATGCGCCGCCAGCATCTGCTTCAAGCCATCAAACAGTTCCTGCCAGCCCGCATACTGCTTTTTTACGCCCGGCAGGCTATCGAGGTGTCCCGACTCAATCTTGTGCACCAGTTTGATGGGTTCGCCTTTGGCAGGAATCAGGTAGTACCAGCGCCGAGTGACCATGAGCCCATCCGGCAGCCCGAGAACGCGATAAGCGATCGGATCGCGATGGTGATGGTCGTAGAAAAGCCAGGCGTCAATGTTGCGCTCGCGCAGAGCTTGCTGAATGGCGGACAGATCCATATACAAACGGCTATTCTACACGACCGGCGAGCTTAGCTCTTGAACGGGTTGAAAGTCTGCACATCAAGTTGCTTGAAATCCCGTTCATTTCTAATCGCAACAATCAGACGATGCACCCGTGCCGTGGCGGCAATCATGGTGTCGCGTCCAGGAGATTTCGGTTCACTCGAACTCCACGACGGGACGGCTGCGCCAGACGGGGCGTTTGCCGATCATGTCGTCGAAGCGAGGCTCGGGCGCCAGCAACCAATCCTTGAGAGTAGGCCGGGCGGCCTCTTGCAGTCTCTCCCATTCCTCGATCGGCACCAGAACGGCGATCTCGACTCCGCGGCGGGTAAGGATCTGCGGACCGTTCTTGATAGTCGCGTCCAAAAGCTCGCTGAACCGCGCCTTGGCGTCTTGCACTTGCCACGAAGCCAAATTACACCCCTTACCTGTTCCAATTATACTGACGAGTCAATGTAGGGCGGACACTCCTGTCCGCCGCCGTTGACCTTGTTGTTGATGTTGATGTTGGTTTTGCTGTTGCTTTTCTTCCGACTCCGCCCTACCCACGCGCTTTACTCCCCGTACTTAGCTTTGAGCGCTCCAGCCATCTCATCGCGCAGCTGCCGGTAGTCAGAGTGCACCGTAGCGCGCAGCGCCGCCTCGGTAGAACTGCCTTGCGAAAGCAGTTCAAGGATCCGCGCCATCTCGCTCATCCCGTAGGCGTCACGAATGTATTCCGCGGCCGCTAGAGATTCGGCATACGCGGCGGTGGCCTCAGGAGCCGAGAAGCTCAAGAAACTCCCTTCGAGCACGTTGAACGGAATCTCATTTCCAGAAGCGAACATTTGCGCCAGCTGCCGTCCGTAGGAAGCCGACGACTTGCCCTCTTCGATCTGCGCCACGCCCTCGTTCAGCCAGGTCGGGCAGCGATTGGCGGACATCTGCGAGACGAAAGAATGCGTCAGTTCATGTTTGAGGACGCGCGCCAGCTCCGGCGTAACACTCTGCACGCCGCTGATCGGGATGCGCAGCTTGCCGTCGTTAAGCGCGCCCGTCCACGAAGGCGCGCGGGTCACGTCGAAGAACGCCTGCTGGGTATAGAGTGTGACGGCGATGTTGTTGTGCGGCGAATACCCAAGATCCTGCACCAGGTCGTCATACTCAGAATCGAGCGTGGCCAGAAGGTCGCGGCGGAAATTCTCCGACGTATCTTTTCCTTCGAAATGAAGATTGAAGTGGCTGCTCTCGCGCTGCGAAAAATCCGCCTCGGCCGTCGATTCCCGTTCAGCCCGCGCCAGGTACTGGCTCACCGTCGCATCGGGACGCAACGCCAGTGCCTTTTTCCAGGAGCGAATCGCGTCCGCCGTATGATCGCTGGCATATTGCACGAAGCCCAGCATGGCGATGGCGTCGGGCGAGTCGGGAGCAATGCTGGCGGCATGTTGCGCGTAAGACAGGGCTTCCGAGGCGTGGCCGGTCCGCATCAAAGTGGCAGCGTAGTAAATCAGAAGCGTGGCGTTGTCCGGTTGGAAACGGAGCGCGGTTTCGTAGTACCCCTTGGCTCGCGGGAAGTTGCCCTGATCGGACTCCTGCTTGCCGGCCAAAAAATACGCGGTGGCGGAGAGTTCAGAATCGCCGGTCGCGGCGATGCCAGAGAGCGCATCGGCATCAACCTTGCCGTCGTGAATAACCTTTCCGGCGACATCGGCCTCGTGGTGGAATGAAGGCGCGGGCGGTGTGATTTCTGGGGCATTAACATTGCCGGCGGCTCCGGAACCGCGCGTGGTGGGCCCGACACTTCCGGCCTCGATGCGCTCGACCGAGGATTTCGGAATCGCGTATGTGTCTTCGCCAAGATCGTATTCAATGTGGTCTTTGGTTTCGCGGACCTGGTCGGCCCAGATGGTGCGTCCATTCTTAAGATGAATGACGTCGCCGGCCGCAGGAAGCGCCGCGAGAAGCACTAGAATACTAATGCTAATACTACTAATGAAGATAAGGGCTCGCACTCGCCCGATTCTAGCAACCGTGCGGAGGGGCCGTAAGGTGACCAAGGTGCTGCATCCGGGGCGGCGAATTATCGGAGGGATTATCGCGCGGATGCTCGGGTTGAGCTTATCCTGCTGCGTTGCAGCCGCAACGGCTCGCGCGCAGATGCCGCAGCCCGGCCCCGACTGTCCGCAAGCCACCAGCGCCCTCTACGCGCGAATTCGCTCCGTAGGACTCGATCCCAAACGCGTCTACCGGGTCCGCGACGCCGCCATCGACCGGCCGAATCTCCATCTAGATTTCGACGACGGCACGCTCGCCTTTACGGAAGATATTTGCGGACGAATCACCGGCGCGTTCTTCGACGGCGAGGGCGAGACCCGGCTGCGCCCGCCGAACCGCGTAGAGCGCGGGTCCCTCTCGCTGTTCACCGGAATGGCGATGCTCGAAGAGCAGTTCACTTCAGGATACCTGCGCTTCAACGACGACACGGCGGCAGCCCTGCAGCCTTTTCTAACGCCGGCGCCCGAGCGCACCGAATTAATAAAGGAGTGGGGCGACACCAGCCGCGCGCTAGCCGAGTCCGATGCTTTGCGGCTGCTGCTGGACTTCAGTCATTTCCTTCCCGCGTCGGGCGGAACCCACGATGCAACCGAGTCGGCCCTGAAATTTCCGTCAATGCTGCACGCTCACCTGCTGGGCAAGAGGCTGGGCGGCTTTGAGGTGTACTGGGATGCATCAGCAGCCGAGCCCGTATGGGCGGGGCAGCCGCGGGTGAAGGATGATCTCCTGTTCTTCGATGTCTGGACCTCGTTTGCGCCCAACGGCCCCGCCCGCGCAGCTACGGCTTTGGCCGGTGACGCCTCCATACCCGCCTTCCGCATTCAAGCCACGGTGCAGCCGCCGACCATGCTGCGAGCATCGACCGAGGTCGAGGTTCGAATTCGCAGCGGAGGAGAACGGACTTTGCTCTTTGAGTTGTCGCGTTATCTGAAGATCGATGCAGTTGAGGCGGACGGCCGCGCAGTCGATTTCATCCAGAACCCGGCGATGGAAGGAACCCATCAGCGCCGAAAAGGGAACGATCTGGTGGCGGTGGTGTTTCCCGCCCCACTCCTGCCCGGCCAGCAACTGAAACTGCACTTCAGCTATGCGGGTGAGGTTCTCTCAGACGCGGGCAACGGATTGCTCTATGTAGGCGAGCGCGGCACCTGGTATCCAAACTTCGGCTTGAGCCCGGCGCAGTTCGACATGGAATTCCACTATCCCGCGACCTGGACGCTGGTGGCGACAGGAAAACAGATTTCCCGCGCAGACTCCGAGCAAACCGAAACGACTGCGGAACCGGGCGCGGCTCCAGAAAAAGTCTCGCGTTGGACCTCGGAGCGCCCGATCCCCGTAGCCGGATTCAATCTCGGCAAGTACGTGCGTGCCGAGTCCAGGGCGGGCACGATTCTGGTCCAAGCGTTCGGCACCAAAGGCGTGGAAAAGTCATTCCCCAAGGCGCAGTCGGAAGTGGTTGAGCAGCCAGTTCTCCCCAGCGCTCACCGGCCGAGACCAGGATCGATGACGCCGATGGTCGTGACTCCGCCGCCGCCCTCGCCGGCGCGCGACGTGCAGGAGGTCGCGGACCGAGCCGCCAAGGCCATCACCAGTTTCTCGCAGTGGTTCGGGCCCTATCCCTATGGCTCGCTCGCGCTGACCCAGATGCCGGGAGACTTGAGCCAGGGCTGGCCGGGCTTGGTGTTCCTGTCGAGCTTCGCATTTCTCAGCCCGCAGGAGCAATCCGACCTGCACCTCGGCCCAGTGACCCGCGAACTCGACAGCCAGGTTCTGGTGCACGAAACCGCTCATCAATGGTGGGGAGACCTGATCCTGTGGAAGACTTACCGCGACCAGTGGATTGCCGAAGGTCTCGCGAACTATGCCTCCTTATTACTGCTGGAGCAGCAGAACCCCGCACAATTCCGCCAGGTGCTCGAACAATACCGCCGCGATCTCCTGACCAAGAATAAAGATGGCGAGTGGCTGCGCGACGCCGGCCCCGTCACCCTGGGACAGCGACTCGACTCCTCACATTTTCCCGATGGCTACGAGTCCATCAGCTACGAACGAGGGACGTGGCTGTTCCACATGCTGCGATCCATGTTGAACGATTCCGAAACGGCATCCCATTCTCGGAAAGGGCGTGCGAATCCGGTACTGA
This sequence comes from uncultured Acidobacteriaceae bacterium, assembly GCA_963755765.1. Classification (GTDB taxonomy): domain Bacteria; phylum Acidobacteriota; class Terriglobia; order Terriglobales; family Acidobacteriaceae; genus Acidiflorens. Next base: position 188,457 of record CAVWKZ010000009.1, on the reverse strand, counting down.
GTTCCGACGAGCCCTTCTTCCGCGCCCTGCGAAAAGCCCGCGAACGCTATGCCGGAAAGAGCATCACCACCCAGGAACTGATGCAAGTTTTCGAAGAGGAACTGCCGCGCCCACTCTGGTACGAGAATCGCCGCAAACTGGATTGGTTCTTAGAAGGTTGGATCGAAGGCACAGCAATACCAGAGCTCGAAACGCGCGACATTCGCATCACCGACAAACCCGGAGGGACTACGGTGACAGGTGTAATCGTTCAAAAAGACGCGCCCGATGATCTAGTGACGGCAGTTCCCGTATACGCCGCGACCGGAAGCAGTGCGCTGGTTTTCCTGGGCCAAGTGCTGGCGGATGGCGCAGAAACCACCTTTCGGCTGTCCGGTCCAAGCGACGTACACAAGATCGTGCTGGATCCAAAACAGACAGTTCTCACCGCGCCAAAGTAGATTCCCAACATATTCCAAACATTTCTCGGAGCGCCGGAGCCCTTGGTGCGGACGGCTCCGCTTTTCGGGCGGCGCCGAGGCCACACAAATGCTCAAGCCGGGTCAGGAATTGCGAGGATGCTATGACTCTCCAGCCCCACGCGTACACAAGCGATGCATACCCAAACCCCTGCCCCAACGCCCAGCCCCGCCGCCGCACCATCCTTCTGGTCGAAGACGAGCCCTTCGTCCGCGAAGCAACGCGCGGCATCCTCGAGCACGCCGGCTTCGAAGTTCTCCCAGCCGCGGATGCGCCCGAGGCCATGCAGGTCTACGAACAACGCCGCCGCGCCATCGACCTGGTCGCGATCGACCTGGTAATGACCGACATGGTGCTTCCCGGACGCACCGGCCTCGAACTAGGCGAGGATCTGCGTCAGCGTTCGCCGGAGCTAGCGGTCCTGGTAACGTCCGGTTACAACAATCCGGAGTACGACACCGAAGCACCCGAATCACGCACCTATTTCCTGGCGAAACCCTACTCGCGCCGAACCCTGCTCGATAAAATTGAAAAGATCCTCGGCGCCGTGCCGCTGCCGCAGGCTTTGCCGCTGTCCCGAAGAGCCACGCAAGCAGGCTAGCCCCGCGAGCTCTTAATTCGTCAGAGCAACCTTTCGCTTGTCATCCTGAGCGCGGCATGTTCTTCACGAAGTGAAGAACGTGCGGAGTCGAAGGACCCCTACACCCTCATCCAGTCCGCAGTTGGCTACTCTCTTCCCAATTTGAGCCATTACCCAACCTTTGCCCACCTGTAAGCTCCCGCCGCGTTTATAATCCTCCATCCCTAACTTCAGTTCTAGCTCTGAAGCTTGGGACATTCCAACAAGGGAGACCCCATGAAACTAGCCGGCCGCGTAGCGCTGGTCACCGGAGCGTCGCAAGGCATCGGCCACGCCTGCGCGTTGGCCCTGGCGCGCGAGGGCGCGACCCTGGCCGTAGCCGCGCGCAATCAGCAGAAGCTAGAGGAACTGGTAGCCGAGATCGCCGCCTCCGGAGGGAAAGCCGCGAAAGCCGCCGCCTTCGTCATCGACGTGTCCGACGAGGAGCAGGTCAAATCCGGCATCAAAGCGGCGCTGGCGCAGTTCGGCAAGATCGACATCCTGGTCAACAACGCCGGCATCACCCGCGACCAGCTACTGATGCGCATGAAGCGCTCCGACTGGGACGCCGTGCTAAGCACGAACCTGACCTCCGCCTACCTGTGCATCCAGCAGGTAATCGGTTCCATGCTCAAACAGCGCTGGGGACGAATCATCAACATCACCAGCGTCTTCGGCCAGATGGGACAAGCCGGCCAGGCCAACTACGCCGCCTCCAAAGCCGGACTGATCGGCCTGACCCTGGCCATGGCCCGCGAAGTAGCGTCGCGAAATATCACGTGCAATGCGGTAGCTCCCGGATTCATCGAGACCAGCATGACCGCCGCCCTGAGCGAAGAATTCAAACAGAACGCGGTGAAGCAGATTCCGCTAGGACGAGTAGGCTCTCCCCAAGACGTAGCCAGCGCCGTAACTTTTCTAGCCTCAGAAGAAGCCTCCTACATCACCGGCCAAGTGCTAGGAGTAAACGGCGGCCTATTGATGGGGTGACGACTCCAATCGTGTAGGGCGGACACTCCTGTCCGCCGCCTTTGATCTTGGTTTTGCTGTTGATTTTGATTTTTTTCCCGCGTCCGTCAAAAACCAACGTCAAAGGCAGCGGACAAGAGTGTCCGCTCTACACGCAAAAATAAGCATTTTGGATGTTCAGCCGTCACAGACAAGACCATGCTTCGAGCCTTCAATGGGATCATGGCCGATTCCTCCACCCTCATCCGCAAATACGAATATCGGCGGCGCATGCCGCATTACCAACAGCCGGGCCGTTCCATCTTCGTCACCTTCTGCAGACTCATCCGCGACCCGTTCCCCAGCGCGGCGCGCGATCTAATTCTCGCGCATTGCCTACATGACCACGGCAAGCGGATCGATCTCCAGGTGGCAGTAGTCATGCCGGATCACGTCCATCTCCTGCTAACCCCACTAACTGACGATCAAGGCTGGCCTCACCCGTTACCGGCAATCCTGAAGTTAATGAAAGGCACCTCGGCGCGTAGCGTGAATAAGTTGCTGGAAACATCGGGCCCGGTCTGGCAGGAAGAGTCCTTCGAACACACCATTCGCAACGATGGAAGTTTCCAGGAAAAGCTGGAGTACATCCGCCAGAACCCAGTAAGAAGAGGGCTGGTATCCAAGCCAGAAGATTACCCTTGGCTATGGTGTAGGGCGGACACTCCTGTCCGCCGCTTTTGACCTTGATCTCGGTGTTGACTTTTGATTTTTTCTCCGGCACCCGTCAAAATCAACGTCAAAGGCAGCGGGCAGGAGTGTCCGCTCTACACGCAGAGAGGATGTTCTAGATGCTTGGCAGAGAGCGCTAGCGGGAATTGTGAACAACCAGAATCATGCCGGGACGCAACGTAGCCACGTCGCGGTTGTCGTGCTTCAGAGCGGTCACGGTGGTGTTGTAGGAGTTGGCAATCGAGTACAGCGTCTCTCCAGCCTTCACCTTGTGATGGACCACCGCAGGCTTGCCAGCCGCCGCCGTCTGAGTTCCAGCCGGATGTTTAGATTTGCTGGAATGCCTGCTGGCAACCTGTGTTTCCGCGGTGCCGCGCGTCACCGGCAGATGAAGATAAAGAGTTTTTCTTCCCGCCAGGCTGTCGCCTTTGAGGTGGTTCCAGCTGCGCAGCATCTTGGCGGAGACGCCAAAATTTTCCGCCACCGACTCAACCGTATCGCCCTTGCGTATCTTGTAATGCGTGGTGGCGTGGGCGTAGGTGCTGGTGTCCGTCTCTTTGCCCGGAGCGATCGGGATAATCAGCCGGCTCTCCGGCTCCAGCCCGCTATTAGCAGCGTCGTCCAAGTCATTAGCTTCGGCAATGGCCTTCGGAGTCGTGTGATAAGTGCGCGCAATAGCGGCCAGAGTTTCTCCAGCCTGCACCTTGTGATAGCGCCACCAGACGCGCTTGTCGGCAGGAATCGCGGCCACGGCAGTTTCGAATTTGGCGGCGGTCCCCGCGGGCAGGTGGAGCTCGAACCCTTCGCCTTTATCCGTAAATTTCGGAGTAGTCATGCGCAGCAGACTCGGATTCAAGTCAGACAAGTCTTCAGCGGTAGCATCCACACACTCAGCGGCCAGTCGAAGGTCGATAGGATAGTCGATCTTCACCGTGTCATAAGGAACTGGCTTGTCTTTTACGACGGAATCCAGCCCGTACTGCGCAGGATTCTTGGCCATGATGGTGACGGCCACAATGATCGGAACGTAATTACGCGTCTCTTTAGGCAGCGCGTTGCGCCGATAGAGTTCCCAGAAATCGGCGTAGCCAGTGCGCTTCACCGCGCTCTGCACCGTGCCGGGGCCGGAGTTGTACGCGGCCATCGCCAGGTACCAGTCTCCAAATTCGTTGTAGAGGTCGTGCAAATGGTGCGCGGCGGCGCGGGTCGCTTTTTCGGGATCCTGGCGATCATCGACCCACCAGCTCCGTTCGAGTCCGTAGCCTTTGGCGCGGCTGCCCATGAACTGCCACATGCCTCGCGCCCCGGCTTTTGAAACTGCCAGCGGATGAAATCCGGACTCGGCCTGAGCCAGATAAATCAGTTCCTGCGGCACACCCTCTTCACGCAGAGTCCGGCGAATCATGTCGTCGTAGCGGCCGGAGCGGGCCAGCGCGCGCTCGATGGTGCCGCGTCCGCGGTTGGAGAAATAATTGATATAGCCGGCGACCTGATCGGTCATCATCAGCGGCAAGTCAGAATGCGTGGACTTGATCTCGGCTTCGGCTTTGGCTTTGACGTTCTGGTCAACGGCGGGAGTCAGCTCGTTGGCTTCGTCAATCGGAGCAGGCTCCGATTTTTGCTCGGCGAATCCGTCGCCTTGCTGCAGCGCGGCCAGTTCGAGGTCGTTGATGCCGTCCAGCAAGCGGTCAAGTTCCTGCTCGAGCCGGGCATCTGAATTTGAGCGGAGGTCGAACCCGCTGCCCAGAAGCAGGTTGAAGGCGGCATCGAAATTCTGCTTCGCCGCTTCCAGATGGCCGGCTTTATAGTTGTCCTGGCCAGTCTGGTATTCCTTTTCTACCCGGGCGATCAGGTCGCCCACGGGATCGGCCTGGAGCGCCTGTGGCACCGGCGCCTTCGTTTGTGGTTCAGCCGAGGCGGCGGTGGAGGCCTTGTGCTGGGGCGGATCAGGCGGGCTGCTAGCCGCGACCAGCGCCGGAGCCTGGGCCTGCCCCGAGGGCAGGAAAGACGATTTCTGAGCGCTCTGGCAGCCGACGGTCGCCGCCACGGTTACGAATAGTGCGGCAGAGGCCAAGGTCACCAGAAACGAATGGGATGAAAACCTCATAGTTTCAGATACTTACCGAAAACCCTCCGAAGGCTATCCAGTTTTTCTTGTCAGTACTGAGATGGTACTATCGCAAAATCGGTTGGGTCAATTCCACTGAAGACACTCAACCCCGGTTACTTCAGGCACCGCGCGGGCATGTTACCCCAGGCCGGTGGGAGATGGCAACGAGTCTTTCGCCGGGACCCAATCATCGAAGGCAAAGAGGAAGGCAATCGTAAATATGAAAGCCATACAGATCAAGCAAACGGGCGGTCCGGAAGTGATGGAATTGGTGGATTTGCCGGTTCCGCAGCCGAAGCCAAACGAAGCGCTGGTCAAGATCGCGGCGACCGGAGTCAATTTTATAGACGTCTACAACCGCGAAGGCCGCTACAAGGCCGCCCTGCCGCTGGTTCTCGGACAGGAAGCGGCAGGCGAGGTTTCGGCGATCGGCTCCGACGTGCATTCGGTCGCAGTCGGCGATCGCGTGGCCTACACCATGTCGCTAGGGAGCTATGCCGAATACGCCGCCGTGCCCGCAGAACGCCTGGTCAAGATTCCGGCAGGAGTAAGCGAGCGCGACGCCGCAGCCGCGATTTTGCAGGGTATGACGGCGCACTATCTGGTCTATGACACCTATCCGCTGAAGAAGGGCGAGACCGCGCTGGTTCACGCCGCCGCCGGCGGAGTCGGTCTGCTGTTGGCGCAGATGGCGCACAACCTCGGAGCGCGCGTGATTGCCACGGTTTCGACCGAAGAAAAGGCCAAGCTCGCCCGCGGAGCGGGGGCGGATGACGTCATTCTTTATACCCAGGTAGATTTCGAGACGGAGACGAAAAAACTCACCGGCGGCAAGGGCGTTGATGTGGTCTACGACTCGGTAGGGAAGACGACGTTCGACAAAGGTCTGAACGTGTTGCGTCCGCGGGGAATGATGGCACTCTTTGGAGGCTCGAGCGGGCCGGTCGCGCCGCTAGATCCGCTGGTGCTGACACAGAAGGGATCGCTTTTCTTGACGCGGCCTTCGCTGGGGAATTACATTGCGACTCCCCAAGAGTTGCAAGCGCGCGCCGGAGCAGTCTTCGGCATGATTCGCGACGGCAAACTCAAGTTGCGCAGCGAACATTTCTATCCGCTGGCCGAAGCTCAACAGGCGCATCGAGATTTGGAAGCGCGAAAAACAACGGGGAAGGTGCTGCTGCTGCCAGCGTAAACGGCGTTCCCTTACAAATGTAAGGATGGCTTTAACAGGTACGTCGCGTTACAACTTGGGAACGCGCGAGTAATCCCGTAAATACTCCGGCAGCTCCAGCGCGCAGCGCTCGTCGCGAATCGCAGCGCCGACCGTCATCTGAAGCGGGATCACTCCCGCCCAGGTCGGGAACGAGTAATCTTCTTCGTCATCAATCGGAGGCCCCACGCGAACCTTCGCCGAAAATTCGTTGATTGCAAGACGCAACACGGACGTTGCCTTCAATTCCTTTTCGTTGGGCTGGCGGGCGTCATCCCAGCGACCGGGGATGATGTGCTCGCTCAACTTGCGCAGAGCCGCGAGCTTTTCCGCCGGATCGTTGACCAGCGTCGCCGTGCCCAGAATTACCACCGAGCGGTAGTTCATCGAGTGATTGAAGACGGAGCGGGCCACCACCAATCCATCGAGCAGCGTGACCGTGATGCAGACCGGCAGGCCCTGATCAAGATTGCGCAACATGCGGCTGGCGGCTGAGCCGTGAATGTAGAGCACGTCTCCGTCGCGTCCGTAGGACGTAGGAATGACGAAGGGCTGGCCGTCCACCGCGAAGCCGACATGGCAGAGAAAAGCTTCGTCGAGAATCCGGTTGATGGCATCGCGGTCATACACCGCAAGCTGCGGTTCGCGGGTTACGCGCGTGCGTGGAGTTGGACTTGAGCTGGTGGACTTTGTATCGCTGGACATGGAGCGGACATCCTAGGCAGGCGCCAAGAGTGGTGACGGAGAAGTTTAGCAGGTCGAAGCTACAGCAGACCGCCGGTCTTGATCGCCAAAGTGCTGAGCGCCATTTCCAGCTTGGTTATGGCCTCGCCCAGTTCTGGATGGGGTCCGACTCTCTGCTGCAGTTCCTTGAGAAGCTGGTGAGCACTGGCGACGTGCTCTGCGGCTTGCTTCGGATTCTGTTCAAGTTTCGGCTCGCTGGGTGTGGGCATGAGAGTTCGTTCCCCCAATACATCATTCTATACAGGCCACGTGTAGAGCGGACACTCCTGTCCGCTGCCTTTGACGTTGCCTGTGACGTTGAGCTTGACCCAGCTTTTCTCGCCCCGTCAAAGAACAAAGTCAAAAGCGGCGGACAAGAGTGTCCGCCCTACACGAAAAGTCATCGGCGTCTCCGAGGGGCTGCGCGTTGCGGCTCCTCCTCGATCACCGCGAACTGAATTTTCCTCTCCACCGGATCAATCCGATCCACCAGCACGCGCACCTGATTGCCCAGGCCGTAGGTCTTGCGCGAGTGCTGGCCGATGATCTGGCGCGTGTCTTCGTGATAGGTATAGCGGTCATCAGTGAGCGTGTTGAGCGGAACCAGGCCTTCGACGAAGAGGTCGGTCAGTTCCACGAAGAATCCGAACTTCGTTACGCTGATGATCAGGCCGTCGAAGTCTTCTCCGATGCGGCGCTCCATGAATTTCATTTTTTTCCATTCCATCAGGCCGCGCTCGGCTTCATCAGCCCGGCGTTCGGATTGGCTGGATTCATCCGCGATGGTGTGGAGTTCTTCGAGCGCGATGGGGCCGCCGTGCGGTTCAAGCGCGTGCTGATGGGCGTCATGATCGCGGCGCTTCGACCACGGAGACGGCGGCGGGCCCTCCCGTTCCTCTTTGTGCGCGCGAGCAGATCCCTCGCTTCGCTCAGAAGACATCCCTATACGCACTTCTCCGTCCCTCTTTTCGGGCGACTTTCGCAGCACATCTTTCAAAATGCGGTGCACGATCAGGTCAGGATAGCGGCGGATGAGCGAAGTGAAATGCGTATAAGTGGTCGCGGCCAGCGCGAAGTGTCCGCGATTTTCTTCGGAGTAGCGCGCTTGCTTCAGCGAGCGCAGCATCAGGAAACTCAGGATCCTCTCTTCCGGCTTGCCCGCGATCTTTTCCGTGAGTTTCTGATACATGCGCGGCGTGATGTGGACTTCCTTGGGCACTTCGATTTCACGAACGCGCTTACCCGTGCCGCGAGCGTCGCGGCGGTCGGCTTTTAATTGCACACGCTGAATCGGCAACGCGCCTACCCCCAGCGAGTATCCGAAAGTCGCGGCGATCACTTCGAAATCGTACACGCGCTTGGCGTCGGGCTTTTCGTGGATGCGGTAGAGCGATGCCACGCGCTTATTTTCCAGATAATGCGCAACGGTCTCGTTCGCCGAGAGCATGAATTCCTCGATCAGGCGGTGAGCGATGTTGCGCTCGGAGCGGGTGATGCTTTTCATCATTCCGAATTCGTCGAACTCGATGACCGCTTCGGGGAGATCGAAGTCGATCGATCCTCGACGCTTGCGCTTGCGGTTCAGAATCATCGCCAGATCGCGCATGCGTTCGAAGTGCTCGACCTGACTTGCGTATTCGCTGCGTGCGCCGGCGTCGCCTTCGATGACGGCATTCACCGCGGTGTACGTCATGCGGTTCGCGCTACGAATCACGCCTTCATTGATTTCGTAGCCGACGATTTCTCCCTGGTGGTCGATCTCCATCGTGCAAGAAAGCACCAGTCGATCAACTTGGGGGCGCAGGCTGCAAATGTCCGTTGACAGTTCCAGCGGCAGCATCGGAACGGCGCGATCCGGAAAATACACGCTGGTGCCGCGCAGGCGCGCTTCCTGATCGAGCGGCGAATTCGGCGTCACATATTGCGCCACGTCGGCGATGTGTACTTGCAGTTCGTAGTTGCCGTTTTCCAGTAGCCGAACGTGGACGGCATCGTCGAAATCGCGCGCGGTTTCGCCGTCGATGGTGACAATCGGAAGCTCCCGATAATCGCGGCGGTGAACTAATTCGTCGGCATGAATGACGTTTTCGATGCTCTGCGCCTCTTCGATCACCTCGGGCGGAAATCGATGTGGCAGGTGAAACTTGCGAATCATGATCTCGACGTCAACGCCGAAATCGTTCTCTTCGCCGAGAATTTCTATGACTCGGCCGCGCGGTTGCTGCGTGGCGCTGGGCCAGTCGGTTATTTCGACGTCGACGACTACGCCGTCCAGATCCTGCCAGTCGGTGTGAATTTTGGCTTCGTCCCCAATGACGCGATGTTTCGGAGTTTTGGGTTTTCCCGCTTTAGTTTTCTCCGCGCCCTCTGCGTCCTCCGCGGTTAGAGCCTTAGGGTTCTCCATCCCCGGCGGGATGACGATCTCCTGCGTAACTTTTTCGTCGATGGGTTTGACGTAATTGTGGCGGTGTCCGTAGTGGAAGATGCCAACCACCGTGGGGTGGGCGCGCGAGAGTGAACGAAGAATGCGGCCTTCGGCGCGGCCATCGGGGCGCACGGCCGAGACTTCGACCAGAACCCGGTCGCCGTGCATCGAAGATCCGATGGCGTGTGGAGGAATGAAAACATCGCCAGCGAGGCGGGCCTTGAGATTGGCGTCGAGCGATGTGGCCTCGGGAATCACGAAGCCGAAACCGTCGCGATGCATGGTCAGGCGGCCGACCAACAGGTTGCGTCCCCGGGTGGACTGCGGAGTGGCGTGGCGCTCGCGGTCGTGTTTAGTATCTCGGGCCAAAGTTCACGATTGGTTTCTGCGTGGCTGACTTGCCACACCTGCTTTGCGACAGATGGTTTGCTACACGTCCGCCAAGCCAGTATATTGATCGAAAAACTATGTCCAAAGCGCTGCGGAAGTTCAGCGAACGAAACGGCTTTCTTTCCGCTCTCTACAATATTCCGCGCCTCGCTAAGGGCTACCAGCCTATCTTTCTCGATTATCCGGTGAAGCCCGTGCCGCGTTATGGATACGGAAAGCCGCCGCACCCCGAACTGACGCGCATTCTTGCGGAAGGGGACGCGAGCTACATCGCAACCCTTTCCCGGTTCCTCGAGCTGTCTCGCGCCTTGTCGAGTATTCCGTTGCGTCAATCAAAGAGCTCGCTCGATCCGTGCTGGATCAACAAGTGGCTCGGTGGTTTGGACACAATCGCATTATACGGATTTGTCGCCACCGAAAAACCGGCTCTGTACGTGGAAGTCGGCTCGGGATATTCAACGAAAGTGGTGCGGCGCGCCATCACTGACCATCAACTGCCGACAAAACTTGTCTCTATCGACCCCCATCCTCGAGCCCAGATCGACAAGCTTTGTAACGAGGTCATCCGCCAACCGCTCGAGAGCTGCGATTTGAGCGTGCTGCGCGATCTCAAGGCCGGCGACGTCTTCTTTATGGATGGCTCGCACCGCAGCTTCATGAATTCGGACGTGACTGTTTTTTTCCTGGAGATTCTTCCGCGACTGAAGCCGGGTGTGCTGGTGCACATCCACGATATCTACCTGCCGCTCGACTACATGCCCGATCGGGCCCACTGGTATTACTCGGAGCAGTATTTGCTGGCGGCAAGTCTGCTGGCTGGTCACGCTGGCTATACGGTCGTCCTGCCGAACAACTACATCAGCATCACGCCGCGACTGGCTGATGTGCTGACGCCTTTCTGGAATCTGCCGACGCTGGCGGGCGTTTCACACGACGGCTGTTCGTTCTGGCTGCGGACGCGGTGAGCAGCGGCCACGACAACGACAACGACAACGAGACTATTTCAAATACTTCTCTTCGATTATCCGCCGATGATGCAGTTCGTGTCCGGCGATGATGTAGGCCAGGGCTCGCACGGTGACTTGGCTTTTGTTGGCTATGCCGCGGCGCGTCCAGTCGGCTTCGTCCAGATTGCGAAATAGCGAGATGGTGGCGCGGCGGACGGCGATGTAGTCCTCGATCAATCCGGCTAGCGAATCGTGCACGAACGGGCCATTGCGAACGTAGTCGTCCTGCTCGAAACCTTCCATGGGAGTCGCGTCGCCGCGCGCGATGCGCAAGGCGCGGTAGGCAAAGACGCGCTCGGTATCGTTGAGGTGGCCGATGACTTCCTTCAGACTCCACTTCTCCGGCGCGTAGCGGAGATTGCCGTCGTCCTCGGTACGTCCCGAGAGCAGGAGAAGCGTTTGCCGGCGCTGCTCGTCTAGAGTGGCGAGAATGCCGAGCGCGGAGTCGTTATTATTAGCGGCCAAAGAAATGTAACGATCGTAGTACGGGGCGTATTCTCCGGGCTGAGGCCGGAAAGATGCGGTCGCGGTTGAAGATGTCGCGGTCAGGGTCATAAAATCCTCGTCTGGGGTGGCGCGGGGAGGCTGGATAGTTGGCCGTGCCCCACGGTTACATAGTATCGGATGGCAGCCTGCCGATAGAAGAATTACCGGAAGCAGGGCAGGGCCTACACGATCAGAGGACCGCCGAAGCGTTCGGCGTCGCGGGGGGAACCACGCGTGGAACTATGAAAATCAATAAGAATGCTGAATTTCCACAGGGTTAGGGGCAGGTTGGGGAGTAGAATCCATTATGGCCCCCGAAGTGCGGCGGAGATTCAGAATCCCTTAATTTGGTAAAAGGAAAGGATTTCGACGACAATGTGGAAGCCCACGAATCAACCTGCGACACCTGGCCGGCCGGCTGAGCCGGAGCGTCCAAGCACGACCGCTGCGACACCCGCACCGAGCATGAATTTGGGCACGAACGAGCCGGCGGCAGTGCCGCGTCCGGCGGTCACGACCACTTCAGACCAAGCCACCATTGGCAAGTCGCTGGTGATCAAAGGCGAAGTGACCGGGTCCGAGTCTTTATATATTGACGGCCGGGTAGAGGGATCAATCAACCTCTCCGGCAATCGCGTCACCATCGGCCGCAACGGCGTGGTCGCAGCCAACATCAGCGCGCGCGAGATCGTCGTGCTCGGCAAAGTGCGGGGCAACCTCACCGCCAGCGACCGGGTGGATATCCGCAGCGACGGTTCTCTGACTGGCGATGTGGTGGCGGCGCGCATCTCGATTGAAGACGGCGCATTCTTCAAGGGTGGCATCGACATCCGCAAAGCTGGATCCGCGGGAGCAAAGCCCGAAGAAGTGACAGGAACGAAGAACGTTTCCAGTGCGATGCCGGAACCGGCAATCGCCGCGAGAGCGTAGAGACGCTTTTCGCTATTCGTCGTTCGCGTTTCGCAATCGGCGACTAATAAGGAACGGACCTCTTTTGAGGTCCGTTTTGTTTTGGTGTGCCGAGCATGTTCGACAGCTTGAGGGTGAAAGTCCCTTTGACAACCTGATGGAGGTGAAGTCATAGCGAAGCGCAAGGGTGAAATAACACCCGCCGTGAGGCGGGGCCTGAAAGAAGCGTGGAGCAAAGACGCGAGCCGATGAACAAGAACCGGATATGAGGCCTACGGTGGCGGGCGAGCGAGCCAATGATTGCGAAGCCCATATCCATCAAGCGCACTGGTGGTAGATCCGGCGGTTGCGTGTCGAAGGCGGTCGAACTTACCTCGGGAGGTCTGCGGCACGTCACGAAATCGTGACTGAGGGTGAAAGCGATTCATCCCGATCGTGTCGCAGAAGTCAGCAAAGGGCGTAGTAGGTCATGCAGTCGGCGAAGCTATTGAGGCACTCCAAAGCCGAAAGGCGGAGCAAACAAGATAGGCCAAGCCGGGAACGATGATCGAAGGCCCGAACGGTACTCCGCAAGGGGAATAAAGGAAAGGGCAAGTAAGCGGCGCGACTCATGAGCGGACAGCGGCGGAAAAACCGACCCGAACAAGGGGTGCTGGCCTTTCCGGTGGAAAGTAGGAGTGATGCTCCGAAGCCCGCCGCGAAAGGGACCGAAACGCTGGTGGCGAAGCGCAAGTCTGAAAGCCTGGCCGGAACCGAACGACTGATGGAAGAAGTCTGCGAGCTGGAAAACTGCAAGCAGGCATTACAACGAGTCAAGGCGAATAAAGGGAGTCCGGGAGTAGACGGGATGACCGTCGACGAATTACCGGCCTACCTGAAGCAGCATGGGCTGGAAATCGGGGAACAGCTACGAAGCGGAACTTATCAACCGCAGCCGGTAAGACGGGTGGAAATCCCGAAGCCGGATGGCAGTGGAATGCGCAAGCTAGGCATTCCTTGCGTGCTGGATCGCTTTATTCAGCAGGCGGTGCTGCAGGTTCTGCAGAAGCGCTGGGACCCGACGTTCTCCGAACATAGCCACGGTTTCCGACCGGGGCGCAGTGCGAAGCAAGCGGTGCACAAGGCGCAGCAGTATATCGCCGAAGGGTACCGCTGGGTGGTGGATCTCGACTTGGAGAAATTTTTCGATCGAGTAAACCACGACCGCCTGATGGCGGCGGTGGCCGAGCGCGTGGCCGACAAGCGAATGCTCAAATTGATTCGAGCGTTTCTGGAGGCCGGAGTGATGGAGGATGGGTTGGTGAGTGCGGTGGATGAGGGAACGCCTCAAGGCGGTCCGCTTTCACCACTACTTTCCAACCTGGTGCTGGACGAACTGGACCGGGAGTTAGAGCGGCGCGGTCACTGCTTCGTCCGCTATGCCGACGACTGTAACATCTACGTCAGCAGCGAACGAGCGGGACAACGAGTGATGGAGAGCGTTACTCGCTTCATCACGCACCGTCTCAAGCTCAAGGTCAACCAGGCGAAGAGCGCCGTCGCTCGACCGGGGCAAAGGAAGTTTCTCGGATTCAGCTTCACGGGGGAACGAGAACCGAGGCGGCGCATCGCCCCCAAGGCTATCGCTCGCTTCAAGGAGCGGATTCGGGAGCAGACGCGGAGAACCCGCGGCATCAGCTTGCGGCCGATGGTCAAGGAACTGGCGACCTATCTCCGTGGCTGGCTCGGGTACTTCGGCGACTGTCAAACGCCCTCGGTGCTGGAACGTCTTGAGACGTGGTTACGCCGCCGACTTCGGTCGGTGGTGTGGAAGCAATGGAAGCGTGGACGGACAAGGTTCCGCGAGCTGCGCAAACGGGGCGTCAGTAAGGACCTCGCGGCGAAAACGGCCGGGAGCCCTCACGGTCCGTGGCGGCTCGCGCACTCGCCCGCCCTGACTATCGCTCTGCCGAATGCTTACTTTGCCCAGCTCGGGCTTCCGCCCCTGGTCGTACGGTCCTCGCTTAATCCGCCGAACCGCCGTATGCGGACCCGCATGTACGGTGGTGTGGGAGGGGAGGACGGGTGACCGTTCCCCCTATCCCGATCTCGATATCAGGCGCGGAGTCTCATGGCGAATAACGAACGACGAATAGCGAACAGCGGCTCTACGGCTCCTTGCCCGTCGCCATCGTTTCCGCGGCTTGGCTCTCCGCCAGGCTAGGCAACGAAGTCGATTTCCTCCTGCGCAGATCAGCCGGCAATTCCGAACGCAACAACCACAGTCCCCCAGCAACCGCTGCCGCCCACGTCAACGAGCCGAGCGCCAGCGCCAGAAGATCGGCGCGCCGGCTGCCATCGAGCGGGATGCTGCGCATAACTTCATAACTCAATCCGCCGGAAACGGCGCCCACCAGCGCCGCCTTCGATAATTCTTTCCAGTTCAGGCCACCGAGCGGCACCATGCCGCGAAAATGCAGGAGCAGCGCGATCGCCAGCGCATTCGCAGTGATGCCTACATCGGAGGCGATGGCCAGTCCGGTGACCGAGAACGTCCGAAAAAACAGCGCGTACATGGGTATGGAAGCGGCGGTAATGATGGTGGTTGCAATCATCGGAGTCAGCGTATTGCCCGAGGCGTAAAACGCGCGCGCATACAGCGCCTGGCTCGACCACAACGCCAGCGAAAGTGAAAACCAGAAAAAATAAATCGCCGTCGCTTCGGAATCCGCGAACGTGAAGTGTCCGCGGCGATAGACGAGATCAATGAGCGGAATGGAAATCGCCATCATCCATCCCGTGATCAGCAGTGAAGCGGCGGTGATGCGATAGACGGAAGCATTCACGGTGGCGGCGAATTCGTCAAACTTTTTTTCTCCAAACAGGCGCGAGAAGAAAGGAAGCGACGCCTGCCCGACAGCTTGTCCGAGAATGGCAATCGGAACGGCGAAGAGACGCTTGGCGTAATTCAGCCGCGCGATGTCGCCGATTCCGCTCGAAGCGAAGTAGCGGAGAATCCAGTCATCGGCCGTGACCAGCGAAACGCCCAGCATCAGCGGAATCGACAGCAGAACCCACTCGCGGAAGGCAGGATTCTTCAATTCGAACGAAGGCCGGTATCCGGTGCCGATCTTGGCGGCGCCGATTGCGTTAATTAGAAATGGACCGGCAATGCTGCCCGCTAGGGCTCCGAAGGCGAGCGACGCGATTCCCATCCGGTGCCCGGCGACAACTCCACCGCCGATAATGAACACGTTGTAGATCAGCGGCCCGAACGCCGGCAGCAGAAACAGCCGGTGCGAGAGCAGCACTGCCGAAACCACTCCGCCAACATAAAAAAAGATCTGCGCCGGCAGCAGGATGCGCGTGAGATGAACACAGAGATGCAACTGCTCCGGCGTGAAGCCGTGGAACATCCAACCGGCGAATTGCGGAGTGAAGATCTCGGCCACGATGGTGCCGGCGATCAGCACGGTCGTCATCACCGTAATAATGATGGAGAAGGTCTTCTGCGCCTCCGCTTCGCGCTTCTCCGCCAGAAACCTTGTGTAGATGGAGATGAATGTAATCGAAGCAGTGCCGCCGGCGACGATGTAGTTGAGCCAGTCGGGCAGGGTGAAAGCGGCGACGTAAGCGTCGGTCTGCAGTCCGGCGCCGAAGGCGTAAGCGATGTAGGCCTCGCGAATGTATCCAATCACGCGCGAGAGCGTGATGGCCGTCATCAGCAGCAGAGTCGCCGAATAAGCGGAGTGCTGGTGTGAGGGACGAAAAAAGCGCAGCAAACGCATCCTTCGCAGATTAACGCATCTGGCGGGTGCTGGGAGAGTTATCGGTGGGATGGAATCGGGGAAGGCAATCGCTGCTTCGGCAACATGTTACTTGCCGGGAAAGCATTATAATTGCCCGCACGAATGCCTCTCACCTCTGGCACAAAACTCGGTCCCTACGAAATTCAGTCCCAGGTGGGCGCGGGAGGCATGGGCGAAGTCTATCGTGCCAGAGATAGCCGGCTTGGTCGTGATGTAGCTATCAAGGTGCTGCCGGAATCGATGGCCAGAGACGCCGAACGGCTGCGGCGATTTGAAACTGAAGCGCGGGCGATTGCGGCGCTGAACCATCCCAACATTCTTTCTATTCACGACATCGGCACGTATAACGGCGCGCCAGTTCTCTCGCCGGACGGCAAGCAGGTGTTAGCGACGGACGCCACGACTGTAAACCTGGCCGGTTTCGCTCTGCTGCCAACCGGTCCGGGAGAAATCCAGAAAGTAAATGCGAACGGCATTCAGGAAACCGCCTCGCCCGGCTTCATGCCCGACGGAAAAGCGATTTATTACGCCGGCGACGATGGTCACGGGTGGAAGATGTATGTACAGGACATTCCCTCCGGCACTCCACGCGCCGTGACGCCTGCGATTTCCGTCAAGCGAAATCATCAGGAAGGGCACATCCTCTCGCCGGACGGAAGAACATTTTTTGCCCGCGATCTGAGCGAGCGGGGCGGGCTGTATCCGCTTGCGGGCGGCGAACCGCGCCTGATTCCGGGCTGGTTGCCAGAGGACATCTGGGTTGCCTGGGCCGCAAACGGACGATCGGTCTATGTCTATCACGACGACAAAACTTCAGCGCCTCTTTACCAGCTTGACCTCGCGACCGGAAAGCGGGAGCTGATCACGACCCTGGCTCCGAGCGATGTTGCCGGGGTGACGACCATCGTGAATGTGCGCGTGACCGCGGACGGCGGGACTTACGCGTATTCATTCTCCCGAGAGTTGTCGGATTTGTTCCTGGTGGACGGAGTGCGGTAGTTTTAAGATCTGATTTCGCCAACGACCTCTGATTTGCCAATGTCGTTTGCCCATGATCCAAGACTGGGTTAGCCTTGGAAAGAAACGGAAGGCAGCACGAATGGCAGAGAACAAGAACAAAACCAAGCCCACCAGATTAAGTGTGGAGGCATTCCTAAACGCCATCACCGACTCGACCCGGCGCACCGACGCCAAGGCGCTCGTCAAGTTGATGAAAAACGCGGCTGGAGAAAGCCCGCAGATGTGGGGGCCATCCATCATAGGCTTCGGCAGCTACCATTACAGGTACGACAGTGGACGTGAAGGCGATATGCCGCTTGTCGGGTTTTCGCCCCGTAAGGCCGCAACGGTTCTGTACAACGTGATCTGTTCCAGCGACTCGAAGGCGCAGCTCGCAAAACTCGGTAAGCACACGACCGGCAAGGGCTGCCTCTACATCAAGACGCTTGCAGACGTGGACCAGGCGGTGTTGGCATCCATGATCGCGAAATCAGTTGCTACGATGCAAGCGCGGGAGTCTGAAACTGAGTAGCCGCGGTTGCCCCGCTTCTCGCGCTCTTCGAGAAGCGGGGCTCCCCGGTCGCATCCATCTTCGGATTTCGCTTTGCCAGCTCCCCGAGCGGCAGGCGAGGACCGGATCTATCTATCTGAAATCGTTTGGCTTGGCAGTTGATCTGCATTTTACCCGCTATGCATTGTCATCCTTCCGCCTGCGCCGCATAGTGCCGCCAGTACGGAGGCACTCGTGGCCACTTCACTGGCAGATTTTGCAGAGCAGATCAACCCGAAGACCCTGGCCGAGGCTCGCCGCGCCAACTTCCGGCAAGCGGCGCGCGTTCACGGAAGTTTCCTTGCCGCCGCCGAGAAGCGGGCTCTCGTCTGGATGGCCGAGCGTATGCCGGGTTGGGTCAATTCCGACCATCTGACCATTCTCGGTTTTGCCGCCCAGATCGCAACCGGTATCTGCTACGCGCTCGCCAGGTACGACCGCCGCCTGTTGCTCGCAGCCATTGTCTGCCTGGCGGTGAACTGGTTCGGCGACAGCCTCGACGGAACCCTGGCGCGCGTCCGCCAGCAGCAGCGTCCGCGTTACGGCTTTTACGTGGACCACATCATCGATTCCATCGGCGCGGTTGCCATGATGGGAGGCCTCGCGCTTTCCGGATACATGCATCCGGTAATCGCGATTGGATTGCTGATTGCGTTTCTTTTGCTTTCCATCCAGTCATATCTGGCGACCTACGCCCTTGGTGAATTCCATCTTTCGTTGTGGCACTTCGGACCGACCGAGCTGCGCGTTCTACTGGTCGTAGGCAACCTGGCAGCCTTCCGTTGGGCGTGGGTGCTTCATGGGCGCTATCGGATCTTTGATATTGGCGGCGCGATCGGACTGGCCATCATGCTGCTGATGCTGGTGGCGGTCTGCGTGAAGAATACAGTCCGGCTCTATCGGGAAGAGAGAATCTCGTGAGCAGTTCTCAGCTCTCGGTTCTCAGTTCTCAGAACAACCGAACCTTTCTTCGCTGGATGAAGTTCAACGCGGTTGGTGTCATCGGCATGGTCGTGCAACTGGCAGCGCTTGCTATCTTTCGTTCCGGGCTCAAGCTGGATTATCTGCTGGCTACGGGGCTGGCGGTCGAGATTGCGGTGATCCACAACTTCTTATGGCATGAGCGCTTTACCTGGTCTGATCGGCCAACTGCACGGCCCGTGCAGTCGTTGTTCCGGCTGGCGAAATTCAACGCCTGCAACGGAGCGGTTTCGCTGGCCGGAAACCTCGTGCTCATGCGCTTGCTGGTGGGCGAGTTCAAGCTCAATTATTTGGCGTCAAATGTGCTAGCCATTGTCTTGTGTTCACTTGTGAATTTTCTACTGAGCGATCGCATCGTGTTCGAAGCGGAGGCGTAGCCGGTCGCGGCAGTCGCACAGGTACACGTACTTAGGGGGTTACGCCGCGATCAATCCCGCGATATACTGTTTATAGCTACCATGTGCTCGAATCGCTACATTTCGCCGCTCCAGACGTGCTGGATTGAGGGACGCGCTTGTCCCCGCCGGTATTTGTCCGTGCTGCCTTCGCACGCGCGCGCCAATCTCTTCGGCAGCGACTAATTTTTCCATCCTCTTCTTGCTTCGCTAATCGCCTTTAGCTTTTAGCTCCCAGCCGAAGCAGCCTATCTCCGTGGACGCTGCTCGCAATCCGGCCTAATAACACTGAGAACTGAGAACCGGGAACTGAGAACTACTCAGGAGGACTTCATGACCACCAAGACTTTAACAGCCGGCCCCAAGCTCAAGACGACGATTCCCGGCCCCAATGCCAAGCGCATTCTCGCAGGCGATGAGCAATACATCTCGCCTTCCTACACGCGTTCTTATCCGCTGGTTGCCAAGCGCGGACGCGGCATTGTGGTCGAGGATGTGGATGGCAACGAGTTCTACGATTTTTCCGCCGGCATCGCCGTGACCTCGACCGGCCATTGCCACCCCGAAGTCGTCGCCGCGATTCAGAAGCAGGCGGCTGAGCTGATCCACATGTCGGGCACCGATTTTTACTACGAGGGCATGGTGACGCTGGCCGAACGCTTGTCAAAGATTGCGCCGATGCCCGGACCGCACAAAATTTATTACGGTAACTCCGGAGCCGAAGCCGTCGAGTGCGCGTTGAAGCTGGCCCGCTATCACACCAAGCGGCAGCAGATCATCGCCTTCTTCGGCGCGTTTCATGGACGCACCATGGGCGCGCTTTCGCTGACCGCTTCGAAGCCGCAGCAGAAGCGCCGTTTCTCGCCCCTCGTGCCCGGAGTTACGCACATAAGTTATCCCGATGTTTACCGCGCCGGCGTCGCTCCGCAGGATGCCGAGAAATTTGCGCTGGGCTGCGCGCGCTACATCGAAGACAAATTGTTTAAGACCATACTTCCGCCCGAAGAAGTCGCGGCCATTTTTGTGGAGCCGGTTCAGGGCGAAGGCGGATACGTTGTCGCGCCGACCATCTTCATGCAGGAACTCCGCCGCATCTGCGACAAGCACGGCATCCTGCTGGTGACCGACGAAGTACAGAGCGGCATCGGCCGCACCGGCAAATGGTTTGCCGTCGAACACACCGGCGTGCAGCCTGACATCGTTTGCATGGCGAAGGGCATTGCCTCCGGCATGCCGCTCGGCGTCACGCTGAGCAAGGCCGACGTCATGGATTGGATTCCCGGATCGCACGCCTCAACATTCGGCGGCAACCCCGTCTGTATTGCCGCGGCGCTGGCCACGCTCGACGTGATCGAAAAAGAAGGCCTGCTGAGAAACTCGCACGAAGTCGGCAACCACATGATGAAGCGCATGGCCGACTGGCCGAAGAAGCACAAAATTGTCGGCGACGTTCGCGGACGCGGCCTGATGATCGGTGTCGAGATCGTGAAAGACCAGACGACTCGCGAATACGCAGCCAGCGAACGCGATCGCATCGTGGAGCAGGCCTTCGAGCGTGGCGTTCTATTCCTCGGCTGTGGTCCGAGCACGGTTCGCATCGCCCCGGCGCTCGTTGTTACCAAGGACGAAGCTGACGTTGCTGTCGATGTTCTGGAAGAGTCGATCGCGGTGGTTGAAAAGAACGCATAATCTGGCCGGTTTGCACGCTCTCAAGGACGATGAGAAGCCAGAAGAAAGGATGGAGCTATGGGCGACACCACATTGCGCCAACTCGTGTACGGCAAGGGCGCCCATGTGGATCCCGTCGCCTGCGTCGAAGATATTTCAGCGGAACTAGCGGCGCGGACCGTGGCTGGCTACCCGCACTCCATCTGGCAAATCGTGGAGCACATGAACTATTGGATGCATTACGATCTCGGCAAAATTGCGGGAGAGAATCGTCCCTACCCAAACAAGGCGATCGAAAGCTGGCCGGCGCATCCGAATCCAGCGGCTGATCCAGTGACCGAGGAACAGTGGCGTGAATCGACCAGTCGTTTCGCGAACTTGCTGGCTCGGATTGCCCAGCTCGCGGACGCCGATGGAGCGGCGTTAGCGCGAAAAGTTCCGCACCTTGGCCCGGAACAATCTCCGCGTGAGTCCACTGTGCGCGCCATGCTCTGGCAAATCATGGCGCATAACAGTTATCACGCCGGCCAGATTGCCTTGCTCCGCCGCCAGGCGGGCGCGTGGCCTCCTGAACGAGGCGGCGATACCTGGTGAGCTTGCCCGGCAGTTGCAACGGCTAAGCGGCCCCCGATACCGCCGATCCCGACACAGCCACTCTGCATCAGCAGAAATCACAAATCGTAACTCTCATTGGAAGGAGGCCTCTAGATGCCGCGCTTCACCTCTCGCACTCTTGTCGCCGTTATGTTCACCCTGGTGGTGTGGGCCTCTGCCTTTGCCGGAATTCGTGCCGGCCTGCGCGCCTATTCGCCGGCGAATCTTGCCATATTACGTTTTCTGATCGCATCGCTGGTGCTAGCTATCTACGCCGGGGTCGCGCATTTTCGCCGACCAGAAATGCGCGACATTCCCGGACTGGTCCTGACCGGCGCCATCGGAATTACGTTCTACAACCTCGCTCTGAACTACGGAGAGACTCACGTGACCGCAGGCGCAGCCAGTCTGCTGATTGCCTCCACGCCGATCTGGACCGCGCTGGCGGCTCGACTCTGGCTGCACGAAAAACTGACCGCGCTCGGATGGCTGGGAGTGTTTGTAAGCTTCGCCGGAGTCGCGTTGATTGCCAGCGGAGAAGGCGAAGGCATCCGCCTCTCGCCGCAAGCACTGATCATTCTTGCCGCCGCGGTCACGTCCGCGCTCTACATGATTATGCAGAAGCATTACCTGGGCAGATACAGCGCGCTGGAATTTACCGCGTACTCGATCTGGTTCGGCACCGCGCTGATGCTCCCTTTCGGCAGCGGACTGATACAAAACCTGCGCGCCGCCCCCGCTGCGGCGACGCTGTCGGTAATTTATCTCGGCGTCTTTCCGGGAGCCCTCGCCTATGTCGCCTGGGCCTACGTCCTTTCACACGGCGCCGCCGGTCGCACGGCGACGCTGCTTTACGTGATTCCGATTGTCGCCATTGGCATTGCGTGGATCTGGCTTGGCGAGGTCCCCAAGGCGATCTCTCTGCTCGGCGGCGCGATCGCGCTCGGCGGCGTGGTGCTGGTGAACACGGTAGGGAAGAAGAAGCTCGACAAGGCGAAAGCGATCGAAGCGACCGCCTTGCTCGTATCGGAAGTGGCCGGCTGAGTCGCGCTGAATCATACCCGACGCGCAGTGATCACGATCACAGAACGCCCGCGGCACTCCGGATAGGCTGAAGGCGGGGTGTTTCCATGTTTGCCCGAAGAATGTTTACCGGCAATATGTTCTCGGGACGCCTGACCCAAGCCACACTACGCGCGCTAGACTGGCTGGCCGCAAGAACCCTCAAGCCGGAAGACATTCCCGCGCACCTACGCACCGGCCGGCGCGGCGAGGAAGACGCTTACTTCTATCTTCGCCGCCGGGGTTACACCATCATCGCCCGTAACTACCGCTCGCCGCAGCATCGTGGCGAACTGGATCTCGTCGGCTGGAATGGCGACGTCCTGTGTTTTATCGAAGTAAAAACTCGAACGTCGCGTGAGTTCAAACCCGCCGAAGCCGCGGTCGATCGCGACAAACAGAAAGAATTGAAAATGGTTGCTCGTGACTTCCTCCGCCAGATGCCACTTTCACGCGATGGAGTGGAATGGCGCTTCGACGTGCTCGCTGTATATTATGAACGCGGACAAAGTCACCCCACCTTCGAGCTGTTTCAAAATGCGTTTTCCGTATCGTACAATCGTCATTCTGCGAATTCATATGGCTCTGAGACCCGCTACTGAAAGGATTTAGTACGTGCCTGAACTAAGGAAGGACCCCATCGTCGGACGGTGGGTTATTATATCGACCGATCGCGCCAAGCGGCCAACCGACTTTGCGCGCGAAGCGGTGAAGATCAAGGGCGGATTCTGTCCCTTCTGCTACGGCAATGAAAGCAAGACCCCGTCGGAAATTCTGGCGTTTCGCCCCAGCACCAATGGAAATACTCCGCAGAAAGATGGCCCGGGTTGGACGGTCCGGGTCGTTCCGAACAAGTTTCCCGCGCTCGGCATCGAAGGCAACTTGAACAAACAGGCCGAGGGCATGTTCGACAAGATGAATGGCATCGGCGCCCACGAAGTTGTCATCGAAACGCCCGACCACAACGCTACTCTGGCCTCGCTGCCATCGAAAAAAATCGAAGACGTGCTCTGGGCCTTCCGCGATCGCATTCTAGATCTCAAGAAAGATCGCCGCTTCAAATATATTCTGCTGTTCAAGAACCACGGAGAAGCCGCCGGCGCTTCGCTCGAGCATTCGCACTCGCAGCTGATCGCGCTGCCGATTCTGCCCATTTACGTAACTGAAGAACTGCAGGGAGCCAAGCAGTATTACATTTACAAAGAGCGCTGCGTTTTCTGCGACGCCATCCGGCAGGAAACCGAGAGCGGCATTCGAGTGGTAGCAGAGAACGAAGATTTCATAACTCTCGCCCCCTACGCTCCGCGCTTTCCGTTCGAGACCTGGATTCTCCCCAAACGCCACGAGTCGGCGTTCGAGAACTCGTCATCGCAGATGTTCGAAAATCTAGCGAAAGCGCTGAAGTTGCTGCTGATGAAAGCTGACCGAGTGCTCGACAATCCACCCTACAACCTGGTCGTGCACACTTCGCCGGCGCAGGATCCGACCAACGAGTATTACCACTGGCACATCGAATTCATGCCCAAGCTGACCAAGACGGCGGGATTTGAATGGGGCACAGGCTTCTACATCAATCCCACGCCGCCGGAAGAAGCGGCGAAGTTCTTGCGCGAGGCGAGCGTGGAGGATGTGGCGCCGAGTGCGGTGAGAACCCGATAGGCCGTTGCCTGGCGGTGAGTGTGCGACGTTACACCAGTTACCGCGCCGTGAACCTGCCTTTTGCGCTGACTCAACCCCTAACCGTTTTCGGGTGACGGCGAATCAGAGTGTTCTTTCCGGAACGACAAGAGGATTGCCAGTGCTGCGAGAAATGCCGTCAGACTGAGCATCGTCTGTGCGATATGGCCGCGAAGGGAGTAGTGATGATCTGAAGTTGACCGGGCATAGCTCTGACCGGAATCGAGGGTTTGTCTATCGGAGGACGCCAGTAGTGGATGACGCGATGAATCGCGGCTCCAGCCGAATAGGACAGCCCTCCGATAAAGAGCGGTGTCAGAAAAAGCTTGTCTGGGCATCTTGAGGCGAATCCCGCGTCGCGCCAGCTATTGAAGTGGCAGTTTGCAGTGAAGAAATGCTCGATAAAGGAGCCTGACCCAACAAGGGCACTCCCAGCCGCTTTCCAGTCTAAGACACGGAAAGCGAAAACTATAGTGGACGGAACCCAGACCCACACGGCGGCTCTGCTCGTGAAGGTGTCACTCACGGAGTATGCAAGCAATGCTCCCACGACCATAACCAGAAACATCAAATGGTCAGAAACGAACTGCTCTGGCGTGTTGACGGAGCTAAGAAAAGGGCTGAAGACACCGTATGTCAAGCCGCCTGCCATGAGCGTCAGCCATGGCACCGCGAGTGTCGCTAAGAGCAAGTGCCCTATGAACGCCATGGCGCACTTCATCGTTATCTCAGCCTCTTTACGAGTGCCATGTTACGCGAGGTGCCAGACGCGGCCCAAGTGAAATCCGTGCTCTAGGTGAGATGACTGTCGTTAGCACGATTGCACTCATCGACGGCAATAAGTGAGGGCGATATGCCGCTGGCTGGAGGGGTGGCCCTACCCCTGAGTGCGGTCGAGAACCTCGGAATGCCATGCCATCTGGATCGCCTCCAGCTTGGCTTCGTTCGACTTAGTGGGATCGTCTTTAAAGTCAGGAAGCGCAATCACGTACTTGTGCAGGTCGGTGAAACGGACCGTGAGCGGATCGATTTTAGGATGAGCTTCAGAGAGCAGAATCCCGATGTCGTCGGGATCACTCCAGGTAAGTTCTTTAGGCATGAATGATTGCTCCTGGCAAAGGTTCGCTTTTGACTAAGCGCTAATGGCTAAATGCTAAATGCTGCATTTAGTGTTCTTCCGAAACGTAATTCCGGTTCCACGCCGGAATCTCCACCACGACTTTGCCCGGCTTCTTAATCACCGTCTGGCATCCGAGACGCGAGTTTAGCTGAAGATCGGCGGCCATGTCGAGCTTGTCGGCTTCGTCATCTTCCATTTCCGAAATCAGATCCGCGCCTTCCTTCACCCAGACGTGGCAGGTGGTGCAGGCGCAGTTGCCTCCACAAGCGTGATCGAGGTGGATGCCAAAGTTCAAAGCCACATCGAGCAGCGACTCCTGCTTGCCATGATCTTTATAAGGCAGCTTGCCGTGCTCGAAAGTCACCGTCTTTCCTTCGGGCAGAAATGTGACCTCAACCGTGTTTTCATTCTTTTCGGCGGGGGGAGCATCCATCGTGGTCGCCCCCGCTCCCTGCGTTTTTTCGTCAGACATAAGATCCCCTATTTAAATTCCGCTTTCGCCATCGGATGCCCGGCCTGCGGGCCTTCCTCGATATCGGTGTCATCCATCGTCTTTCCCTTGAGCGCCGTCGAAACGGCCGTATCCATCATCAATTCCGCCAAACGCATCGTGGCCTGGTTCAACGCGTCGATGGCGCTACGGATCGCGTGATAATCGTCACCGTCCTTTACCGCAACCAGCTCTTTTTCCAGCGTCCCGATGTTGCGGCGTTCGTCGTTCGTGAGCTCCTGCCACGCCGGACCATTCTTAGCTTTAGCCAGCGGCGTCAGGATTGTATCCGCTTCACGTCGCGCTTCAATCACCTGCCGTTGCCGGAAATCTTCTTCGGCGTAGTCGTACGATTCGAGCAGCATGTTTTCAACCTGCTCGTCGGTGAGGCCGTACGTGGGCTGGACATCGATTTCAGCTTCCTGTCCGCTGCGCTGCTCGCGCGCCGAGACGCGCAGAATGCCGTTCGCGTCGATCAGAAACTTCACTTCGATACGCGGCATGCCCGCGACCATTGGCGGAATGCCCTTGAGATCGAAGCGCGCCAAAGACCGGCAATCCCGCGCCAGTTCGCGTTCCCCTTGCAGCACATGAATCGCGACGTTGGTCTGACCATCCACCTGAGTCGTGTAGTGCTGCGTCGCCGAAGCCGGGATGGTCGAGTTGCGCAGGATGATCTTGTCGGTGACGCCACCCGCCACTTCGATTCCCAGAGACAGCGGAGTCACGTCGAGCAGCAGCATGTCTTGCGTGATCTCGGAGCCGCCGCCAAGAATATGCGCCTGCACGGCCGCGCCCAGTGCAACCACTTCGTCCGGATTCAAGTCGGTGTGCGGCACGCGCTTAAACAAGTCCTGCACCAACCGCCGCACTTTTGGAATACGCGTAGAGCCCCCGACCAGCACAACCTCGTCGATCTGTTCAGGCTTCAAGCCTGCGTCTTTGAGCGCCTGCTTGCAGGGGCCGACGGTGCGATCAATGATCGGCTGGATCATCTGCTCGAAAACTTCGAGCGAAATCTCTCGTTGATATTTTTTCCCGGCAGGTAGATCGACATCGAGTTTTGCAGACGCCTGCGACGACAGCGCAATCTTGGCCTCGATCACGGCCTTGCGAATGCGAGCTACGGCCTCCCCGTTGTGAGGAAGGTCGCGCCGCAGATCGATTCCAAGATCGCCGCGAATGTCGTCGAGCGCGATCGAGATCAGCAGATTGTCAATATCATCTCCGCCAAGATGGGTGTCGCCGTTGGTCGAAATCACTTCGAAAATGCCGTCGTGCAGTTTGAGAATCGAAATGTCGAACGTGCCGCCGCCGAGATCGTAAACCACGACGATGCCGTTCTTCTTTTTGTCCAGACCATACGCCAGCGATGCGGCCGTCGGTTCGTTCACCAGCCGCAAAACGTTCAGCCCGGCGATGCGTCCGGCATCTTTCGTCGCCTGCCGCTGCGCATCATTGAAATATGCGGGGACGGTGATCACAGCCTGCGTCACCGGCGCTCCGAAGAAACGTTCAGCGTTACGCTTCAGTTGGCGCAGCACCAGCGCCGAAATCTCCGGCGGGGTATAGGTGCGCTCACCGATCTTGATGCGCAGCACTTCCCCTTGCTCAAGATCGTCCGCCAACTTGAATGGGAATAGTTTCAGCTCGTCCTGTATGTCCTCGACACCGCGCCCCATCAGCCGCTTGATCGAATAAACGGCACGCTCCGGCGTTTCGATCAGATACTTGCGCGCCGCGTTGCCGACAATGATCTGGTTTTTCTCGTCGAGCGCCACCACCGAAGGCACAAGGTTCAACCCATCTTCACCGGGGATGACGACAGGGGAATCCCCTTGCATGTAGGCCACGAGTGAGTTCGTGGTGCCGAGATCAATGCCGACGATGTAGTCAGTAGCCATGTATTTAATTGCAGAGGTCAGAGGTCAGATTGAAGAGGTCAGAACTCATATGGGTTTTACCTCTGCAATCTAACCCTCTAACCTCTAACCTCTCACCTAGCCTTCCATTGCCTCATTCACGTCCCGCAGCAGGTTCCGTATGTAATTTCTGCGGTTCAGTACATCCACCATTTTGTCGAGGATCTTCCGCCGTGCCTCGTCAGTTCCGCCGTCCATGGCCGTGTCCCACTTGTTCCACTCGGTCTTCAGTTCGTACAAGAGCGCGTCGTGTTTTTCTTCCAGCGAAAGCTTGGCTTTGCCGATTTCCTCAAGCAGAGCGGGATCGTCTTCGCCCATCTTCTTCTGCACCCGCAGTTCTTCGAGGTGCATATTAAGTTCAAATACTTCCTCCAACAGATCGGGAGGCACAACCTGCTTCTTCAATTCACCCGTAGCGCGCGCCTTTTCGGTCGCCTGTTTCGATTGCTCTTCCAGTTCGACGCCTTCGAGGCGCAACAAATATTCGGTACGCTTGATCGGATCTCTTAGAGTGCGATAGGCGTCGTTGAGCATGGAACTCTGCTCGAGACTCCAGCCACGTTCCCGTTCGCCAGCCTGTCCGAAAACGTCAGGATGGAGACGGCGGCTCAGCGCGTAGAACTCTTTTTCCAGCGCAGCCGTGTCGAGGTTGAGCTGGCGCGGAAATCCGAAGTAGGTGAAATAGTCCACCGGGACCGGCGGCTGCACTTTGCCGCACGAATTGCAGAAGTGCACCGCGCGCATGGTCCCGCACGACCAGCAGCTTGGGGTTGCGTCACCAATTGCTTGTCCGCCAGCTTCTCCATTAACCGTCAACGACGATTTGGATTCCACATTTGCCATAACAAAATTAGGGGCGAGCTCCCGGCCCGCCCTCACCATCCTCGTCACAATTCGGATTACGAGAAAGAGCTGCCGCAGCCGCAGGACTTGGTCGAGTTCGGATTCTTGAACACGAACCCTTGCTGCATCAGGGTTTCGTTATAGTCAAGAATCATGCCGTGCAGATAGATGAACGACTTCGGGTCCACAAAAACACGCACGTCTTCGAACTGAAACACGCGGTCGCGCTCGCGCGGCTGGGTATCGAACCGTATGTTGTAGCTCAGGCCCGAGCAGCCGCCGCCCTGCACGCCCAGGCGAAGGCCGCCCTGCTCCGGCGAAACATTTTCTTTCACCATGGCCGAGCGAATCTTCTTGAGCGCGTTGTCGGTCACCTGGATGCCCTTGGCCGGAGCCGTGGGCGCGGGTTTGGCGGGTTGCACGCTAGCTTCGTCTTTGACAGCTTGATCCATATCGATGACGAATCCGATTTACCGCGCTACTTCCGCTGCCACCGGCTTCACCGCTTCCTGCTTCTTCTTCCAGTCGCCGATCGCGGCCCGGATGGCATCTTCGGCCAGCACCGAGCAATGAATCTTCACCGGCGGCAAGGCGAGTTCCTTCACGATCTCGGTGTTCTTGATCGCGAGCGCCTCGTCGATGGTCTTGCCTTTGACCCACTCGGTCGCAAGCGACGACGATGCGATCGCCGAGCCGCAGCCGAACGTCTTGAACTTTGCGTCTTCGATGATGTTGGTCTGCGGGTTGACTTTGATCTGCAGCTTCATCACGTCGCCGCACTCAGGAGCGCCAACCAGGCCGGTGCCTACGTCGGAATCCTTTTTATCCATCGAGCCGACGTTACGCGGATTGTTGTAGTGATCGATTACTTTATCGCTATATGACATTTGCAATCTCCTTGGAAATCTAAACTCGAAATCAAAGATCTAGTGCGCTTCAGCTGCCCACTTCACACTCTTCAAATCCACGCCCTCTTTCGCCATCTCGTACAGTGGCGAAAGTTCGCGCAGACGCAGTACCGTCTCAACCACGCGATCGGCTACGTAATCGATCTCGGCTTCGGTGTTAAAGCGTCCGATGCCGAAGCGGATCGAGCTGTGCGCCAGATCGTCACCGGTGCCAAGCGCCTTCAATACATAGGATGGCTCAAGTGTCGCTGAGGTGCATGCCGATCCGCTCGAAACTGCGATGTCATTAATACCCATCAAAAGGGACTCGCCTTCCACATAGGCAAAGCTGATATTCAGGTTGCCCGGCAGGTGATGTTCCATGGAGCCGTTGACATATACCTCATCGAGCCGGCTCATGATGCTGCTCTTGAGACGGTCGCGCATGCCTGCCATTTTGATGGCTTCCTGCGGCATCTCTTCCTGCGCAATGGCGCAAGCCTTGCCCAGCCCCGCGATGCCTGGGACATTCAGCGTTCCGGAACGCATTCCGCGCTCGTGGCCGCCGCCGTCAATCAGCGGCACCAACTGCACGCGCGGATTCTTGCGCCGCACATACAACGCGCCCGCACCCTTCGGCCCGTAGAGCTTGTGTCCGGTGATGGACGCGACGTCGATGTTCATCTTGTTTACGTCGATCGGAACCTTGCCAATCGCCTGCACCGCGTCGGTGTGGAAGATCACGCCACGCTCGCGGCACATCTTCCCAATTTCCGCGATCGGCTGCAGGACCCCGATTTCGTTGTTGGCGGCCATGATGGTGACCAGAATCGTCTTGTCGTCCATCGCACGCTTCAGGTCGTCGAGATCAACCAGACCATCCTTCTGCACCGGCAGATAGGTCACGCGGAAACCGAACTTCTCCAGATGCTTGCAGGTATCGAGAACTGCCTTGTGCTCGGTGACCGCGGTGATGATGTGGTTGCCCTTCTCGCGGTACATCTCGGCGACACCTTTAATCGCCAGGTTGTCGCTCTCGGTAGCGCCCGAAGTGAAGATAATTTCTTTCGGCGTCGCACCGATCAGCTTCGCGATACGCTCGCGCGACAACTCGACCGCCTCTTCCGCCGCCCATCCAAAGGGATGATTGCGGCTGGCGGAGTTGCCAAATTTCTCCATGAAATAGGGCAGCATTTCTTCCAGGACTCGCGGATCCATCGGCGTGGTCGCGTGATTGTCCATGTAGATGGGCAGCTTGATCCCGTTGGGATTCGCGTGGTGCCCGTGGTCCTGACTGGTTGGGGTCGCCGTCTTCGTGCTCATGATCACCGTTCTCCTTAAGATTGCTGCGAAACAAAATGCTGCGAAAAACTTGCTATAAAAAGACTGCTACGAAATCGTTACCAACTCCGCCGGCTTTCTGGTCTCCTGCTTATTGACTTCGAGGACTTCCGGCTCTTCCTTCATCTGTGAAATCTTGATGTTCTTCAATACTTGTTCGATGCTTTCATTCACTTTGCGGAGCGGCTCACGAATCGTGCAGCGATCGGTCTGATCGCATTCGCCGCGAACCGTCACGCACGCGGTAATGAACAGCGGGCCGTCAATCGCCTTGATCACTTCAAACGCCGAAATCATCTTCGGATCGCGCGTCAGCGTATATCCGCCGTTCATGCCATGCTGCGACCGCACCAATCCGACCTTCGCCAGCCGTTGCAGGATCTTGGCCAGCGCCTCCTGCGGAATACCGTAAGCCTCCGCGACATCTTTGGCGCTGCACGCGCCGTGATCGGCGTGCTCCGCCAGATGCTTCATGGCCATAAGCCCGTAGTCCGCTTTTTTGGTCAGCTTCAGCATGTCGTCTTGCGCGTCTTGATCACAACGGCGAATACCGACCTATATGGTCGTATTCAATTCCGACTGTTTCGGTCGTACTTCAATATTAACCCCGGCCGCTGGTTCGCGCAAGGGCGAGCAGGAATCGGTTTAATTTGGTCAGTGAACGGTAAGTTTCAGCAGGTAAACGGCTTAGGGGACTACGTCCATTTGCCACTGGCCGTACGGTCCACTGGCTGTTTTCAGTCTTTGTTAGTTTGCGCAAGGCACCGGTGTTTCAACCCCTGCAGCACCATCCCGCAAACTTCGTCGGCAAAGCTTTCCTCAAGCTTGACGTGACGGATCAGAAAGCGCATCAAAATGGGCCCGTAAAGCGAGTCGAGAATAAGGTCAAAGTCGCAGCCAACCGGGAGCTCGCCCCGGTCAACCCCGCGCTGCAGAGTTTTATAGGCCTGTTTGCGTCTGGGCCACAAAAATCTCTCCCGATAAGCCTCGAGCAGCTCGGGGTCAGATTGCCCTCCGGCAAGCAGTGCTGCCACAACCTTGCCGCGCTTGGAGCGGAAGATGCGAATCAGCCCCCTCATCTGCAGGCTCATGTCGCTTTGCACCGAACCGGTGTTAGGGAAGCGGAGTTCATCCTCGGCGCTGGTGGAGAAAGCGTCGGCAACCAGAGCACCCTTGGTCGGCCACCAACGGTAGACAGTTGTTTTGCCAACATTCGCATCGGCGGCGATGGCCTCGATGCTCAGCTCCGCGAATCCACCGTCCTGCTTGAGCAGTTTCAGGGTGCTGCGCAAAATCGCCTGACGCGACTCTTCACTGCGCGGCCGGCCAGGCAGACGCGTCCCATTACTTCCGTTTCCGTTGGCCGCGCGCCGGGTGCGATTTTGAGCCATGGCTAAAGTCTAATATAATTTAAATCCGATACGTACTGTTTTGAATCTTAATTTGAAAGTTCACGGGGCTGCTCGCGCTGCATCCAAGACGGTAACAGTTACCGCGAGCGTCGGTTTTCAGAAATACCAGTTTTCGCCAGTCTTATGTGGATAGTCGCATTAGCGCTTCGCCGTCCTTATACGTTCGTGGTGATGGCATTGCTCATCATCATTCTTACGCCGATCACTATCCTGCGCACTCCAGTCGACATTTTCCCTGAAATCAACATTCCCGTGGTTAGCGTGGTCTGGAACTTCGACGGTATGTCGCCGAGTGAGATGGCGGACCGGATCGTGAGCAACTCCGAACGTGGAATCACGGTAACGGTCAACGACATTGAACACCAGGAATCGCTGTCGGTGCAGGGAAAAGCCGTGATCAAGATTTTCTTCCGGCCTTCTGTGAACCTGTCCATGGCCGTAGCCCAAGTCACGGCGATTTGCCAGACGGTGTTGCGCGGATTGCCCCCGGGCACGACTCCACCGCTGGTCATCACTTACACAGCATCCACGACGCCGATTGTGCAACTGGGGTTAAGCAGCAAGACGCTTCCGGAATCGCAGTTGTTCGACCTCGGCAATAATTTCCTGCGGACGCAGTTGACCACGGTACAGGGCGCGGCCACTCCTTATCCTTATGGGGGCAAGCCGCGCCAGGTGCAAGTGGATCTCGATTCCGCCAAGCTGCAGGCCTATGGTCTGGCGCCGGCCGACATTGTCAACGCGGTGGCGGCACAGAATCTGATTCTGCCGGCGGGCACCGCTAAGATCGGGCCGACCGAATATAACGTGGAGATGAACGGCTCGCTAGACACCATCGCCGAACTCAACAATCTGCCGGTGAGGACTACGGGCTCGTCCACCCTTTACCTGCGCGACGTGGCGCATGTGCGCGACGGTTTTGTGCCCCAAACCAACATTGTGCGGCAGGACGGCGCTCGTGGCGTGTTGATGTCCATGTACAAGCTGGGCGGAGCCTCCACGCTGACGGTGGTTAACGCCATTAAGGCGCTGGTGCCTCGGGCGTCCCAGTCTCTGCCGCCCGAACTAACCATCAAGGCTCTGTTTGATCAGTCGCTCTTCGTCCGCGCGTCGATTCAGGGGGTCTTGCGCGAAGGCCTGATCGCCGCCTGTCTCACCGCCCTCATGATCCTCATCTTCCTGGGCGACTGGCGTCCGACGATTATCATCGCCATCTCGATTCCCTTGTCCATCTTCGTCTCCCTGATCCTGCTCAGCGCGCTCGGCCAAACCATCAACATCATGACTTTGGGAGGGTTCGCGCTGGCGGTCGGCATCCTGGTGGACGACGCGACGGTGGAGATCGAGAACATCGAGCGCAATCTCGCCATGGGCAAGGAGATGAAGCAGGCCATCCTCGACGGTGCTCAACAGATTGCAGTGCCGGCGCTCGTATCGACACTGTGCATCTGCATTGTGTTCGTGCCGATGTTCTTTTTGGCCGGTGTCGCAAAATTTCTTTTTGTGCCGCTGGCAGAAGCCGTGTCTTTTGCCATGCTGGCGTCGTACCTGCTCTCGCGCACCCTGATCCCAACCATGGTGATGTTTATTATGCGAGGGCACGAGCACCGCGCCGCCGAGCCGACAAACTTCTTCGCGAGATTCCAGCGGAAATTTGAGCGCGGATTCGAAAGTTTCCGCGGCGGGTACCAGCAACTGCTGGAAACCACGCTCGAACACCGCGGATTATTCGCCGTCTGCTTCGTGATTTTCTGCGTTTTGTCGCTAGGGCTGGTGTTTTTCCTCGGGCAGGACTTCTTTCCGCAAGTGGATGCGGGCTTGATTCGGTTGCACTTTCGCGCCCGATCCGGCCTACGCGTGGAAGAGACCGCGCGTTTGTGCGACGAAGTTGAACGAGTTCTGCGCGACGCGATCCCGAAGCAAGAATTGCAGACCATGATCGACAATATCGGGCTCCCCTACTCGAGCATTAATCTCTCCTACAGCAATTCGGGCGTGATTGGAACGAGCGACGCGGAAATTCTGATCGCGCTAAATGCGGAGCACCATCATCCCACGGCGCAGTACGTGCGCCGATTGCGGCGCGAACTCCCAGCGCAGTTTCCGGGTGTCGAGTTCTTTTTCCAGCCTGCTGATATCGTGTCGCAGATTCTCAATTTTGGATTGCCCGCGCCGGTCGACATCCAGATTATTGGCGCGGATATGCGCACGAATTATGACATCGGACAGAGAATCGCGAACCGGTTGCGGATGATTCCCGGGGCAGCCGACGTCCACGTGCAACAGCTGATGAGTTTGCCCACTCTCTATCTCGACTTGGACCGCACGCGCATCAGTCAGGTCGGGCTGAATGCCCAGGATGTCGCGCAAAGCGTACTCATCAGCTTAAGTGGAAGCTTCCAGACAGCCCCCAATTTCTGGCTCGATCCCAAGAACGGGGTGACGTATCCCATCGCTATTCAGTCGCCGCAATACAGGATGACGTCGATTCAGGACCTGATGAACACACCGGTCGCGGGTGGAAACGCGCAACCGCAAGT
Organism: uncultured Acidobacteriaceae bacterium; assembly: GCA_963755765.1. Taxonomy (GTDB): domain Bacteria; phylum Acidobacteriota; class Terriglobia; order Terriglobales; family Acidobacteriaceae; genus Acidiflorens. The sequence goes on along the minus strand of CAVWKZ010000009.1, from coordinate 154,170 downwards.
GCTTGGGAATCTCGTGCAACTTACGCCCGAGGCGCGTCCTGCCGTAGTCAACCACTACAACGTCCAACCCGTCATCGATGTGTATGCCAGCACGCAGGGGCGAGATCTGGGCGGCGTTGCCTCGGACATCATGAAAATGCTCAAGCCATTTCAAGACCACTTGCCGCGTGGGACGCAGATCGTAGTCCGCGGGCAGATAGAGACGATGAAGTCTTCCTTCTTCGGCTTGGGCGTTGGCCTTCTGGGAGCGATCGTACTCGTCTACCTGCTGATCGTGGTCAACTTCCAGTCGTGGCTCGATCCCTTTATCATTATTACTGCGTTGCCGGGAGCGCTGGCGGGAATCTGCTGGTGCCTGTTGATTACGCGCACCACGCTCAGTGTTCCGTCATTGACGGGAGCGGTCATGTGTATGGGAGTCGCGACCGCGAATTCGATTCTGATGGTTTCCTTCGCCCGCGACCGCCTCGATGCGGGAGTCCCGGCGCTGCAAGCGGCGATTGAAGCGGGTTATACGCGCATGCGTCCGGTAATCATGACCGCTCTCGCCATGATTATCGGCATGCTCCCGATGGCATTCGGGCTGGGAGAGGGCGGCGAACAGAACGCTCCGCTCGGGCGTGCCGTGGTCGGCGGGCTGCTCTTCGCCACCGTCGCCACGTTATTCTTTGTGCCCAGTGTGTTTACCATTATTCATGGCCGCCGCGAGGCGCGGCTGCAGTCGCAGAAACATTAGGACGAAAAGCAGATCGAAGCAGAGTCGATCGAGAAGTAAAGAAGAGCAGAGAGTTTGTTGGAGATCGCGATTATGCCAGTGCAGCCGCCAGTGACGACCGAGCCGAACCAGACAGATCCCCTGAGCCCGCACCACACTCATCCGGCGATCGAGCGACCTCCCGACCTCCCGCCGGCTCCGGCGACCCGGGGAAAACTTCTGGTCGGTATCGCGCTGCTTGTTCTGCTCATCGCCGGCGCAATCACATTTCTGAACCGGAGGAGCGAATCCAATGCCCTGGCGAAGGAGACCGAAGCCGTCTCGGTTCCAACCGTTGCCGTGGTGCGACCGCAATCCGAGCCCGGAAACGACGAACTGGTGTTGCCGGGAAACTTGCAGGCTTACATAGAATCTCCCATTTTTGCCCGTACCAACGGCTACCTCCTACGCTGGTACAAAGACATTGGAAGCAAGGTACAGAAGGGCGAACTGCTGGCGGCGATTGACACTCCGGAAATCGACCAGCAACTCTACCAGGCCCGTGCCAACCGCGAGCAAATTAAGGCGGCGCTGGCCTTGGCGAAGATCTCCGCCGACCGCTGGGAGAATCTCCGCAAGACCGACTCGGTTTCGCAGCAGGAAGCCGATCAGCAGACCAGTGGCTACCAGCAGGCGCTAGCCAACCTTACCGCCGCGGACGCGAATGTTCGCCGCCTCGAAGAACTCGAGTCTTTCAAGAATGTATACGCTCCTTTTTCCGGCGTGCTTACCAAGCGCAACGTCGATCCGGGCGCGCTCATTAATTCGGGAGCCGCTGCCGGCAGAGAGATGTTCGATATCGCTCAAGTCGATCCGCTGCGCGTGTACGTCAGCGTCCCGCAGGCCTACGCCCCGAACATTAAAGCTGGGATGAAGGCCGACGTGACGCTACAGGAGTTTCCCGGGCAGAAGTTTGTGGGAACGGTGGCTCGCACCGCCGAAGCGATTGATCCTGCGACCCGCACTCTCAACACCGAAGTGGATGTGCCTAACAAAGACGGCAAGTTGCTGCCCGGTTCTTACGGCCAGGTGCACTTTGCGACCGGCACTTCCGTCCCCAGGATTACGATTCCGGTCAACGCCATGCTGTTCCGCTCCGAGGGACCGCAGGTCGCGGTCGTCGACCAGGACGGCACCGTGCACTTGCGTCCGATCATCATAGGACGCGACTTCGGCGCTAAGCTGGAAATTCTGGGTGGGGTCGAGGTCAGCGATCAGATCATCATCAACCCGTCCGACTCGCTCGAAGAAGGACAGAAAGTTCACATCGCCAAGCCCAACACGGGAGACGCTCACTCGCGAAGCCAGGACCTCACCACGGAGTCACGGAGAAGAGCGAGTTCATGATTTCGCCCCTTATGGAGAAACAGCGACCGAGTGAGATTGTGAAGAGGCCTTCCTCCGTGTCTCTGTGTCTCCGTGGTGGGTGTTGGGCTTTGCTGGTCGTGGCATTGCTTGCGTGCTCAGCGTGCACCGTCGGACCGGAATACAAGCGCCCCGCCGTGCAGGTCCCAGACACGTGGAAAGGCGGAGGGCCGTGGCAAGCGGCTACCCCCCAAGACGCAATCCCCAAGGGCACGTGGTGGCAGCTGTTTCATGACGCGGAACTGGATCAGTTAGAACAGCAACTGCTGCAGGCAAACCAATCGCTAGCGGCGTCGCAGGACCGCCTCGCACAGGCGCGGGCTCAGGCGCGGATCGCATCGTCCGCGTATTTTCCGACAGTCAGCGTCGATCCCAGCGCGCAACGCGAGCGCATCTCCGGCAACCGTCCCCTTTCAGGCAGCACGGTTCCGCTGACGCCGGTAACCCAGAACGATTTTGTGGTTCCATTTGCCGTCAGCTACGAACTCGATTTATTCGGACGCGTGCGCCGCGGTCTGGAAGCCGCCAACGCTTCGTTGCAGGGGAGCGCGGCTGACCTCGAAAATGTGCGTCTGGTCCTGACCGCCGAACTAGCCGCCGACTATTTCAACCTGCGCGAACTTGACCGCGAAGCCGGAGTAGTGCGGCAGTCGGTAGAAATCGAGCAAAAAGGATTGGATCTGGTCAACAACCGTCACGAAGGTGGAGTGGCAAATGGGCTGGAAGTAGCGCAGCAAGCCACGTTGCTCGATTCGACCGCGACCCAGCTTTCGCTGGTATTGCAGCAGCGGGCGCAATATGAACACGCCATCGCCGTGCTGCTGGGGAAGTCAGCCTCAGCTTTCACCCTCGCAGAGGCGCCGTTCAACGATGCCCCGCCGCCGATCCCAGTCGGAGTCCCCTCAGAGATTCTGGAGCGCCGCCCTGACGTTGCCACCAGCGAACGTCAGATGGCATTCGAAAATGCGCAAGTTGGAATCGCGATGACAGCGTTTTACCCGCACATCACGCTTTCGGGAAGCGGAGGGTGGGAAAGCCGCGACATCGCCACCCTGGTCAACGCTCCCAGCGCTTTGTGGTCGCTCGGCGGCGACGCGCTACAGCCGATTTTCAATGGCGGGCGCAATCGCGCCAACCTGGCGTCCACCCGCGCCGCCTATGACGAATCGGTCGCCAATTATCGCGAAAATGTATTAGAGGCATTTCAGCAGGTGGAAGACGGGCTATCCGGACTTGCGATGCTTAACCAGGCCGCGAAAACTCAACAGGCGGCGGTCACCGACGCGCGCCGCGCCCTCGACCTCGCCAACAACCGTTACGTCGGCGGCCTCACCACCTACCTCGATGTGATTACCGCGCAGACTACGTTGTTGAACAACGAACGCCTGCAAACCCAGTTGCTCGGTCAGCAGATGGTCACGTCCGTCTATCTGGTCAAGGCTCTGGGCGGCGCGTGGGACGCTTCCGAAATCCAGCACGAACAGGTGAGACCGAAGCTGGTGCAAGCGGTACAGCAGTAATCCCGCTACGCCGTGTGTTGTTCGTGACTGCCGTGGCGCGCCAGAATCTCCCGCTCGGCGACCAGCCAATCCTGATCTTTGTTACCGTTCGCATCGCCCGCAGTCGCTCGCCGCTGCAGGTAGAGTTCATAGGCGCGGCGGCGAATCTCTTCTTCAAGGTTGGATGGAACGGCCTTGTCACGCATGGCATTAGCCGACTTCCCATTCTGCGGAAGTGGTTTGCCAACTTCGGGCATAGCCTGCGCCGCGGCAGGCTGAATCGAGCTTGCGGCCTTCTTGCTGCGAGTTGTGGTAGAGCTTCCAGTAGTCTTGCGAGCCATACAGTACTCCTTACAGATACCTAAATCCAGGAATGGTCTTGCGTAATGAATCAGCGACATACGTGTACTCCGATAGCCGCTACCCGACTATTTTGCGAAAAGTGGTTGATCTAACTATAGCGCGAACGCCTGTGGAATTGTGCCTTAAGGCATTGAAAAATCCTTTCCGCGGCATAAGAGAAAACGCCCCATTTCGACGCCATCGCAAGGGTGCCAAAGTACTCTGGTAACTTGTGGAAAACCCGCTGGTGACCGCAGGATAGACAGGGTAGATGCGTACGGCCCAAAGGCCACAACTATGTCATCGTCGGGCAATCAGGGTTCAGCCGCCAAGGCCGCTAAAGCCGGCTTCGGCGAATTGGAGAGCATGATCCCGGAATCTCCGGGCTCGGAGAAAGTGTGCCTGAAGCTGGCCAAGATACTGCAGGTGCGCCGCAGCGAAGTGGCACTGCTCCGGCTGGAAAAGGGTAGCCTGCGATTCATCTTTCCACCCGAACTGCGGTCCGCGGGCGTATTGCCTCTGAGCGGATCGGCGGTGGCGGCGCGAACGGCAGCGACGCGCACTCCGTTGCTGTCGAACAACTTCATGCGGGTAAAGCACGTCAGCCTGTTTGAAGCAGTCAAGATCGGATCCGGCGGCGACGAAGATGATCGAAGCCAGGAGCAAATGCCGATCCAGAAAATCATGTCGGTTCCGGCAGTGCTCTCCGGAAACGTAGTAGGAGTTGTGCAGATTTCGCGCAAAGGTCTCGATGCTTCGCTTTCGGGAGCAGATTTCACCAGCGAAGACTTGAAGCAACTGGAGCAAGCCGCCGAAATTCTAGCCCGTATGCCGTTTATGCAGGAAGGCGCGGAGATCTAGCACAACGGTCGTTCGTCGTTGGTCGTTAGTCGTTCGCGATTCACCGCAGACCGCGATAGCTCGCTAACGACTAACGACCACCGACTAACGACGAAGTTCTCACATTGCCCGCCCAGCGCAAAACCCCGACGCCCACGCCCACTGAAAGTTGAAGCCGCCCAGTTGGCCAGTAACGTCCACCACTTCTCCGATGAAAAAAAGCCCCGGCACTTTCCGCGATTCCATGGTCTGGGCGGAAAGCTCGCCGGTATCAACGCCGCCTGCGGTGACTTCCGCTTTGCCATAACCCTCTGTCTCTTCCGGCCTGATTTCCCACGTATGCAGTTGACGTTCGGCGTCAGCGAAGTCGCGATCGGAGTTGCCCGCTAAAGGATAAGTTTCAAGCCAGCGATCCGCGAAGCGGCGCGGCAGGACATCTCGCAGCAGCAATTTCCAACTCGACCGGTCGCGATGACCACGCTTCCTCAACTCGGCAGCGAGATCGCGCTCGGCAGCAAGGTCGAGGCAAATCGACTCCTTCCCATCCCAGTAAGAAGAGATCTGGAGAATCGCCGGACCGCTGAGGCCGTGATGTGTGAAAAGCATGTTTTCTTTGAACATGGGCAATGCCTTTTTCATGCGGCCAGTGGCAGCAACCACTTCGGTCGAGACTCCCGCGAGATCGCACCAGCGCTTGCGGTCGGATTCGCTGAATACAAGAGGGACCAGGGCCGCGCGCGGAGCTATGATCTTCAGTCCGAATTGCCGGGCCAGATCATAACCAAATGGGGTGGCGCCGATCTTGGCGATGGACAAGCCTCCAGTCGCGATTACCAGGCGGGTCGCGCTGAAGCTGGCATCTTCGGCGTGCACAGTGAACTGGCCGTTTTTTTCAACCGTCTTCACCTTAGTGTTGCACCGGATTTCCACTCCGGCGTCGCGACACTCCTGCTCCAGCATGGCAGTGATATCGCTAGCCGATCGATCGCAAAACAACTGGCCAAGTTTCTTCTCGTGATAGGCGATGCGATGCTTTTCCACCAGGCGCACGAAGTCGGCCGGAGTGTAGCGCGCAAGCGCCGACTTGGCGAAATGAGGGTTAGAGGAAAGAAAATTGTCCGGGCTGGTGTGCAAATTGGTGAAATTGCAGCGCCCGCCGCCGGAGATCAGGATCTTCTTCCCGATTCGATCCGCGCGTTCGAGTACCAGCACACGGCGTCCGCGCTTGCCGGCTTCGATAGCACACATCAGCCCGGCAGCACCGCCTCCGAGAATGATGACGTCATAGTTCTGATTAACGTTCTGATCAACGTTTTTATTCACGCAGAAATCAGCTTAACAAAGCGGCGCACACCTGTCCGGTTTGGTATGCTGATCAAAATCTTCGTGAGGAACCGACTCCCGCTGCATACAGACTAGCCATGTCAACCGGCATCCGAACTCGCGATTTGCGCAAGGTCTACACCTCGCCGCCGCCTCTTGCTTCCGGTGGAGGCTTCGGTTTCGGCACGGCGCGAGGCAAAGGTAAGAAACAGCCGAAGGCGGAGATCATCGCCCTCGACGGCCTTTCGCTGGAGGTCTCTCCCGGCGAAATCTTCTGTTTGCTGGGACCGAACGGCGCTGGCAAGTCGACGACCGTGGGCATCCTCACCACCCGTGTACGCCCGACGGGCGGCCAGGCCTGGATCGGCGATCACGATGTATGGGCCGAGCAAGTCGCGGTCAAGCGGCTGATTGGAGTGGTGCAGCAGCGTCCGAATCTCGATTTTTCTCTCACCGCGCGCGAAATTCTGCTCTTCCACGGCGCTTATTTCGGTATCGACTCCCGCGAGCGAACCGTCCGCGCCGACACGCTGCTCGACCGCTTCAAACTCACCGACCGCGCCGACCAGATGGTGCGCGGATTTTCCGGCGGCATGATGCAGCGTCTCTCGATTGCGCGCGCCATGATGCACGATCCCCAGGTACTTTTTCTGGACGAGCCCAGCGCCGGCCTCGACCCGCAAACCCGCCTGCTGCTCTGGGAAATCATCCGCGAATATAACCAGAGCGGCAAGACCATCCTCCTGACCACGCACAACATGGAAGAAGCTGATTTCCTGTGCCAGCGTCTCGCCATCATCGATCACGGCAAAAAGATCGCCCTCGGCACTCCCGCGGAGTTGAAGGCGTCAGTCCCGGGCGGCTACTTATTGCGATTGCGCTTCGGCCATAACTCTCCGGAATTGCTACAGCGCCTTCAGACGCTGGCGGGTGTTAGAGAAGTGCGAGCGAACAAAGACGGAGACAACAGCAACTCCGCCGATGTTTACGCCGATCGCGGAGGCTCCTTAGTCTCAGAGATTGCCAATCTAGCCTCCGGTGCCTCTGTCGAATTGTGCGACGTGCACATTTCGGAGCCCAGCCTGGAGAATCTTTTCCTCCACCACACCGGAAGGAGTTTGCGCGAATGAACTGGAAGACTTTTCTGGCGCTCCTCGGCCGCGATGCTCACGTCGCTCGCCGCAACTTTATGCCACTGGTGTTGCAGACTTTCCTGCAGCCCATGATGTTCGTCTTCATCTTTGGACGAGTGATGGTCTCAAGCGGCTATATGCCCGCCGCCTACAAGAGCCTGCTGCTGCCCGGAATCATGGCGATCAGCATGATATTCACGGGTGTTTGGGCAGTCGCGATGCCGTTGATCTCTGAATTTCAATTCACCCGCGAGATCGAAGACCGCTTGCTGGCGCCGATAGAAAATTCCTGGCTGGCGATAGAAAAAGTATTTTTTGGCACGATGCAAGCACTGGTAGCCGGCTTGGTGGTCATCCCGATGGCGTGGCTGCTGCTGCGTCCAGTCGAGTTCAATCTGCGTTCTCCGCTGACGTTTGCCTGCGTTACCTTGCTGGTGGCGCTTTTCTCCGCTTGCGGCGGTCTGGCCCTCGGATGCAGCGTCAGCCAGACCCACATCGGTTTGATGTTCAGCATGGTCCTGACGCCAATGATCTTTTTCGGCTGCACCTATTATCCCTGGAGCGCTCTAGCGAAGTTTCCTATCCTGCAGAAAATCGTGCTCATAAATCCTCTGGTTTACGCCAGCGAGGGATTGCGCGGAACCCTCGTGCCCCAGTTCCCGCATCTTCCATTGCTGGCGGTGCTGATCGTGTTGACGGCGTTCGACGCGCTCTTCCTGGCCATCGGGCTGCAACGGTTCCACAGTAAAGCCGTCAGCTAACTCTTATATCGCAGGTACCCAATCCCCACCCGCATGTGGTGCAGCAGGCTGTCGGGCATGGTGAGTGCGACGGAAATTCCCAGCATCGCGTGGACGATGGCGAGAGGATAGATGCTGCGATAGCGTCGAAACATTTCGCAAAAGAAAAGTGCGCCAGCCAGCGTAGCGATCGTGAGGACGGGACTCGGCAGGTGCGCGACCGCAAAGAGCGTGGACGCCATCCAAACCGCAGCCATACCGCCATATAGTTCTTCGAAGCGGTTAAAGAAAAACGATTGCAGGATGAATTCCTGAATCAGCGCCCAGACCACGTATCCCCACGCCGAGCGCAAATTCGGAAACCAAGTCGGATTGGCGGGAACCTGTCCGGCCGCCAATTTCGCCAGCATCACCAGGAAAACAGCCGCTGCAAGCCCGATTCCCAGCACCACGCAGGCGCCGAAAAATTTAGGGAGTCGGAGGCCAAGGCGCTTCAGCGACGGCGGGTCGATCGCTACGTCGATCAGGACGAGGACGAGAATGGCGATCGCCACGATGGCCGCCCAGCGGTTCCGGATCGCCCGCGTCGGTGCCCAGAGTGCCAACTCCAGAAACAGAAACACGATAACGATCTGGGCCCAAACGAAGTAGCGGCGGCGGGCAGGCCGGATCGCGACCTTCGTTTCCGATTCACCTGCCATTTCACCCCTAACTAAAACCAGAACGACCAGATGGCATCCACGCTCGCGTGAGTGATGGACGAGGCCGCCACTCGCCGCTGTTCGCGCCACGCCCGGCCGTAGAAAATTCCGGCAACGCTAGCCAGCAAGACATAGCGCCAGTTGAAGTGCGCCGAGCGCTTGTTGAAGTGCGAGAGCCCGAACAACGCCGCCGTGATCGCCAGCGCCAATCGCCGTCCGACGCGTCTCTCCAGTAAATTCTGCACCCAGGCCCGAAAGAAAAGTTCCTCGGGGACGGCGATGAAAATGAAGATGTAAATCCACTGAGGAATCATTGAGAACCGCAACGCGTCAGTATGAGGATGGAGAAAGCCGAGCGCCAGCCCCAGCCCGAGAACCAAAGGTGTGAAGAAAACCAGCTCCCGCAGCCCGGTCTTCCAATCGCTCCAATGGAAGTGAAAGTCAAAGCCAGTGCCAGTTAGCCGCCGGATCGCGACAAATCCATACAAACCCGCATCCACGAGGAGCAGTTTCCCCAAGCCCGCCAGTCCACTCGGCCACGCCCCTTCGAACCAGCGCAAATCAACCGCCAGCCCCAGCGTCAGGAGAATGAGCGCGTCCCGCCAGTTGCCACGCTGTTCAGGATCAGCGACCGCAGCTTGCTCCAGCAACCACGCAATTGCCACCGGCAGGATCGCGTAGAGAGCAAACCATCGCCATGAAAACATCTGGTGCGAACAGGAAATCAGAACGTACGGCAGCACGCAGAAAACAGGCAAGGCAGTTCGTACTATCGACGGCCAGCGAGCACAAGCTTGGGCAACGCGTTCCCCGGCCAACCCAAACGCGGCGGCTGGCGCCAGTTCCAGCACAAGCACCGCGATGGCCGCCGGCGTCACGTTTTGCATGACGATATTCTAGTTCGGAAGACGAGCCGCGAACCGGACTTTCAGCGTCTTGATCTCATAAGGCTTGGTATGCACCGTGACCGCATTATTGTGCACGGCAAGATCGGCAATCGATCTCTCCATCAGATCTGTCTCCGACGCCGATTGCGTTCCCGCCGGAAGCTGTAGCTTTACATCAGTCTCTTTCCCCGCCCACTCATAAAAACGCAGGACCAGAAAGTTATCGTCCTCCGATTTCTTGAACGCAGTCAGTACCACGTTATCGCCCTCAACTCGCACAAAAGAATGTTCGGCTGGAAGCGCTCCCACGTGCTTCTGCGACTGCAGAGCGACTAGCTTGTAATTCAGTTCGTAGCCGCGGCGTACGGTCTGAGTGTCCCGCCAATTTCCGGCATGCGGATACAACGAGTAAGTGAATTCGTGATGCCCCTCGTCGGCATGAGGATCGGGCCATTCCGGCGAACGCAGCAACGACAGCCGCAGCACATTGCCCTTCACATCGTATCCATATTTGCTGTCGTTCAGCAGGCTGAAGCCGTGTTTGCTGTCGGAAAGATCGGCCCAGCGCTGCGCCGGAACCTCGAACTTAGCCTGTTCAGCTGGTGTGTTCCGCGTGGTCGGACGTTCAATCGAGCCATACGGAATTTCAAACGTAGCTTTGTCGCTGTGCGCACTCAAAGGGAATGCCACTTTCAGCAAAATGTGTTTCTCGTGCCATTCCACCTGCATCTTTACGTCGACCCGCGGCACTCCTGCGTACATCGTGATGTCCTGCACGAACGTGGAATTCTGGAAATGTTTCTTGACGCGGATCACCGCCCGCAGCGGGCCATGCTCAACCAGCTTCACCTCGTCAGCTTTATCAAGGTCCCAATGTTGTTTCTCGAAATCGGAATCGATATTCCACGCGTCCCAGCGTTTGGGTTTATCGGTGAAAGCCTGCAACAGGTTTCCACAAATGGACGCCTTCGGGCCGCCACTGTCGGTTTCAGAGGGAGCCAGCGCCTCCGTCTGGCTTGTCAGATCGAGAAGGCTGGTGATGCATCCCGTTTTCGGATCGACGGTCACGCGGATGGAGCGGTTCTGCATCCAACTGTCCGTGGCCTTAACGGCGCTTGCCTTATCAGGTAGCGCGGCGTCCTCGGCTCTGGATATCGAACGCACGAAATAGGTTTCGTAACCGAGCGCGGGTGCATCCGCAAGGATCAGAACATGCGCTCGATTCGTGGTCGAGTCCATGGTGACCAGCTGATGATCGATGCGCCGGCCGGCGCCGTCGAACACTTCAATGTCGCGGGCCGGGCCAGGAAATTGCACCTCGGCTTCAACCACTTCCGTTCGCGCCCAGGAGAGCGAATTGAAAACCACAACCGGCACGCCGTCGCCGCGCGGATTTACTCCCACGGTGTTGACGTGAGCCATAATCTCGCCGAGCGCGCCATCCGTAATCTCTCTCGCCGAGCGCGCAACGTCTTCCAGGTTTCGCCTGGCGTCGAGGTAATTCACCGCAATTCCAGAGCCGGGCATGACGTCGTGGAAATGATCGAAAAGCAAATTCTTCCAGGCAAGTTCAAATTGATCTTGCGGATACGAGCGGCCCAATAGCGAAGCCACCGATGCATACTTCTCCGCATCGAGCATCAGTTCTTCATCACGCCGGATGCGCTGTTTCGTGTCCGCCTGCGTGGTGAGCACGCCGCGGTGATATTCGAAATACAGTTCGTCCTTCCACGTCGGAACTTTGAGATGTGGAAGTTCCTGCGCCAGATCAGCAAAAAAATCTTTGGCGGTGCTGAATTCAATCTTCGGAAACACTGTGTTCGGATCACGCAGGCGATTCGCCTGATCCAGCATCGTCCGCGTCGGACCGCCGCCATGGTCGCCGATTCCGTACAGGTAAAGCATCTGCGGCGAGTCTTTATTCTCGCCGAGCTTGCTCCCGTAAATCGACGGAGCGTAAAACGAAAAATCCTGCGTGATCTGCTGCGGATCGAACTCATTGGCGTATTCGTGCGGGAAATAAGTCAGAAGACGGCTGCCGTCGGGCGCTTCCCACCAGAACAGCCGGTACGGAAACTTTGTGTAGTCCGTCGCCCACAGCAGTTTGCTGGTAACGAAATAATCGATCCCCGATTTCTTGTAGATTTGCGGAAGCTGCCAGTTGTATCCAAAAGAATCCGGATTCCATCCAATCTTGATGTCAGCACCAAAGTTTTTCTGAAAATATCGTTTACCCACCAGAATCTGACGCACCAGCGATTCGCCGTCCGGCATATTCAGATCGGGCTCAACCCACATACCGCCGATCACCTCCCATCGGCCTTCTTTTACGCGCTGTTTGATCTGCTCGAACATGTCCGGATATTTCTCCTGCATCCACTCATAAGTTCGCGCCGACGACATCGTGAACTTCAAATCCGGATACTCGCGCATCAAATCCAGAACGCTTTGAAAGGTATTGCGCACCACTTCGACCGTCTCCGTCCACGGCCACAGCCAAGCCATATCAATGTGCGAGTTCCCCACGGCGCGAACGGTGAATTGCTTCAGCCATGGATTCAGCAATTGCAGTTTGCTCTGCGCCTGGCGCAGGGACGCGTCGAAGCCCGTCTGGTCACCGTTCTCGAGCGGAGAAAAATCGATGACTGCAACCGCCGCATCAAGTTGCTGCTGGCGTTCCGCTCGGCCCTCCTCATAAGCCGCAATCATCGGACGCGCCGCCAAAATCTCTGTACGCACCATCGCCGGATCAGGCCGGCTGGCGCCAGGTTCAACGCGCAACTGGACGCGCTGAAATAGCGTCTCCACTTCCGGAGCATCGATGCGCACTGCAATCAGAAATTTCTGTCCGGGCTGCGCGTTCTCAGTAAGCGGAATCGGCTGCTGCATGTCGTCATCCCCGCGCGACACCAGCGCTCCGTTCGAGAAGACCGCGATCGTGACCGGACCCTTGTTGTTCCACATGAAGTCGAAGCCAAGGTCTAATTTGGCGCGAGCGCCCCGCACCGCATAGCCGTTGATCTTCTCCGGAATCTCAATCCAGCGCCGTAGCACGCGAGATCCGGTTGGCCATTTTTCCCCCACTTTCATGGTTTCCCATCCCGCTTCATCCAGCGACGAATCCTCGGGATGCGGCACGTCAGCGTGAAATCGCCACTCGGGTAGAGGCATAGTAGTCAGCGATTGCAGACGATCCAAAGTTGCCTGATAAGGGTCCGTCGCTTTTCCGCCGGGAGTTGATTCCTGAGCGGCAACTTGCGTGACCGTTAATAACACGAAAAGTCCATACGCCATCCATTGCTTCACGAGGCTTTCTCCTTATGTTGGAAGACTTATTTCCGAGGCCGCGTTCAATATCCGGATCAACAGAGAGGCCGTCACTTTCGTACGGAAGGGTAACCGCCGCGACCCCGCGGGTCAATCAGCCCGGCGAATTCCTGCGGTTTTGAGATCATGTCCGACCGAGGTCGAAGTCTGCTCTGCTAGACTTTTGAGTTGTCTGTTACGGACTGTCTCAGCGAGGCAATCATGGCGATTCAGCGAGTGGGAGTAATAGGAGCGGGCACGATGGGCAATGGCATCGCCCATGTGTTTGCGCGCTCCGGGTTCAACGTCGTGCTCTGCGATGTGGAGCAGCGCTTTCTCGATCGCGGCCTCGAAACGATTGCGAAAAATCTCGATCGCGAACTAGCCAAGAACAAAATTACGGCGGCAGACAAGGCGTCCACGCTGCAGCGGATCACGGCGGCCGTCGATCGCGCAAAGCTGGCAGAGTGCGATCTGGTAGTCGAGGCAGCGACGGAAAGGTTTCCTATCAAGGCAGAGATTTTCCGCGAACTGGGTCGCATCATGAAGCCGGACGTGATTCTCGCCACCAACACGTCTTCGATTTCGATCACGAAGCTGGGAGCGCTCACTGGCCGCGCCGATAAAGTCATCGGTATGCACTTCTTTAATCCAGTGCCGGTGATGAAACTGGTCGAAGTGATTCGCGGCCTCGCGACTTCACAAGCGACGTTTGAAACGGTACGCGACCTCGCGCTGAACCTGGAAAAGACGCCGGTCGAGGTAAATGACGCTCCGGGATTCGTTTCAAACCGGGTGCTGATGCCGCTGCTCAACGAAGCGATGTATGCCGTGATGGAAGGCGTGGCGACGCCCCAGGCGGTCGACGAAGTATTCAAGCTAGGAATGGCGCATCCCATGGGCCCGCTAACCCTCGCCGACTTCATCGGGCTCGACGTCTGCCTGGATATCATGCGAGTGCTGCAGGACGGTCTGGGCGATCCGAAATACCGTCCCTGCCCGCTGCTGATTAAGATGGTGGATGCGGGCTGGCTCGGACGCAAGAGCGGGCGCGGGTTCTACACGTACTAAGAATCTGCGAGCTACGTTGCCGGGTTTGCTCCAAGCTCGCGGCTCGCAGCGCGTAGGGCACCTATGCGAAATCGCACACAATCCGGAATGAACCTATGACCACACGCTGGGGCGGAATTCTTCCCGAAGGAAAATCTGGCGGTGACGGCTTTTATTATTTGCTGGCGGTCGCGTCGGGAGCGTTCGCGGGCTGGGTGGCTATCAAAGTAGGCGACTTGCTGCTGACAGCGATGGTGGTGCTGGCGGCGAACATGCTCTTGGGATTTCTGAGCCCGCGAAAGCCCTGGCGCTGGGTCGTCCTTGTCGGAGTGTTGGTACCGCTGGTGGAGTGGCTGGCATATTTTTTTCTTACCGAAAAACCACAACGGGCGCAGATCTACGAATCGTTCCTCGCGTTCTTGCCTGGAATTGCGGGCGCGTTCGGCGGCGCGCTCGGCCGCGGCGTAGTGGACAACTTACTAACGGGGAAGTGAGGACAACGACAATGACGATGACAACGAGATTGACGACGGCAAGCGATCGAAATAATCCCGCAGCGCTGGCCAATGCACTGACGCGGCGGCAAGCGATGGTCGGAGCCGCGATCGCATTCGGCGGCCTAGCATTAGACTCACCTAGAGTGTGGGCGGCCTCGGCGGGAACCGAAGCCGGGATTTCTTATACCGCCGCAGCGATCCATCAGGAACCCGTTTTCAAAGCCAGCCGAAAGCGTGTTTACGAAGCGCTGACCGACGCCAAACAGTTCGACAAGGTCATACAAATCAGCGGAGTCATGCAGTCCATGCATCTTGGAGACAAGCCCGCCGAGATCAGTCGTGAAGTCGGCGGAGCCTTCGCACTCTTCGGCGGCTACATCACCGGACGACAGCTCGAACTCATGCCCAACCAGCGCATCGTGCAGGCTTGGCGGGCCGGCGGCTGGCCCTCGGGCATCTTTTCGATTGCGCGCTTCGAACTCGTCGAACAGGGCTCCGGCAGCAACGTTGGGACAGGGACAGTAACAACAAAGATCGTCTTCGACCACACTGGCTTTCCCAACGGCGAGGCGGAATCCCTGGCGTCAGGATGGAAAGCGCACTATTGGGAGCCGCTCGAGAAATTGCTGGCTTAGTCCCACCAAAGGTACCGGTCTGCGAAAATCGTTCCCGTTTCCACAGCCGCTGGGGGTAGGCTACTAGCATGTGTGTATCAGTATCGGTGCTCGCCAGTGGCAGTCGCGGGAACTGTGCCGTGGTCTCGACCAGTTCAACCCGCATCCTGGTGGATGCCGGTCTCTCTGGCCGCGAAACTTTCAAGCGCCTGCGGGTCCTGTCCGAACGCACTCCCAGCGAACGCGCCGACGATATTTCCGCGATCCTGATCACGCACGAGCACTCCGACCATGTTGCCGGGCTACAGCGTCTAGCGACCAAGCTTAACGTGCCTGTCTTTCTGACCGCGCCCACCCATCATGCCTGGAACCGGGCCATGCGCGACGAGGAGGGCGCGGTTCCCGAGCTGCCGAAGTCGGAACATTTCTCTGCCGGCCGCGGATTTCGCATCGGCGACATTGAAGTCATGCCTTTTACCATTCCTCATGACGCGGCCGATCCCGTCGGCTTCACTTTTCGTGCCGAAGGAGTGAAAATCGGCTTTGCCACTGACCTCGGTTATATGCCGACCAACGTGCGGAACCATCTGCGCGGCTGCAGCGTATTAGTGATGGAGTCGAATCACGATGTGGAGATGCTGCGCTCGGGTTCCTACCCGTGGTCGGTGAAGCAGCGGGTGATGAGCCGAGTCGGGCATCTTTCGAATGAGGCGCTCGCGGAATTCTTCTCCAGCGACTATGATGGAGGAGCCGAGTATCTAGTCTTGGCACATTTGTCTGAACAAAATAACCATCCCGAAATCGCGCGAGCGGCGGCAGAACAGGCGCTCGGCGCCCGTCAGGGGCTGTGGCACAACCGTGTGCTCTTGGCAACCCAGACGGAAGTTCTCGAATCCATCCAGTTATAGCCTCTGGTTTTTGGCGCTGGTCTTTGACCTCTTATGAGTGAGTGTGTGGAACCGATCGTCGGCAAAATCCTGGCGGGATGGCGCTACGATATTTCCGGCCTGGCTCCCGAGATGTGCGTCGACTACGAGCTGCATTTCGCGGATTGCGAACATTGCCGCAGCCGCCAGAAACTGCATCGCATCATAGATATTTCGCTGATCGCTCTGGCCTCGGCGTCGGCGGCCGTGTTTCTGCTGGCGTTTGCGGCGGTCCGGTATTTTGAACCGCGCCACGCCTTCTGGCTTGAAATCGGAGCGCTCGCCGGCTTTGCCCTATCCGCTCTGATCTGGCTTGTCGTCGCCGTAGCCACTCCTGCACCGACCGCTGTGGCGGATGCGGCGAAACTCGGCGCGCGCCACGTGCATGACCGACTGCCTGCCGAGATTCGCGAGCGCCTGCCGGAAGAAATACGAGTCAAGCTCACCGGGTCGTAGATCATGATGAAGCCCGCATCCAAAATCATCGGGATGGCGTTGATCGTCGCGCTCTCGATCGCCGCGCTCGCGACCGCGTCTCTCGAGACCGGCGCCTTGGCCGAGGCAGATCACGCATCGCCGCCATTGACTAGGTCCAGCGAGCGAACGCCAGCTTGCCACGGACATGACGGCGCAACACTTCCTCGTTCGCATCCACGGCTACCCGCGCCGCCCAGTTATCAATGTTGTCTCACCGGCCATGACGCGGCGGTCGTGCGTGCTTCCTACCTCGCGCAACCTTCGGCGGAAATCTCACGTGGAGCCATGCAAATCGAGCTGCTACTGACAGTATCCAGGCTGGATGGTTTGGAATTTTCTGTAACTCTCTCCGCCGACCCGCCGGGCATGACTCCGCTGCGCATCTAGCTTCCCTCCTCAACTGCGGCGATCTCCAAGAAACGATCAACAATGCTAACCCTATTTTTCACATGAGCATGAGAGTGCGCATGAGGAGTACGACGTGCGGGCGTTGATTTTCGGTTTCTTCTTAGTCAACTTATCGCTAGCTCTTGCGGCAGCACAGGATGTTACCGCAAACCCTGACACAGATCAGACCAACCAAACCACGCAAGTGCCGGGAATGGGCATGAACATGCACATGGATATGTCCCAGCCCACGCCCGACTGGTTGCCCTCACCCGACCTCAGTTCAGGCACCGGATGGCAGCCCGCCGTTGCCGCCGACCATATGTGGATGAAGCAGGTGGGAGCCTGGGAAATAATGGCACACGGCGTCGTCTTTGCGGACTACAACCAGCAAGGCGGCCCGCGCGGCGAGGGAAAAGCTGAGTCGGTCAACTGGCTGATGCTGATGCAGCAGCACAAACTCGGCAGCGGCAGCATCCTGTTTCGCGAAATGTTTTCTGCCGAGTCGCTGACTTCGCCCCATCCTGGATTTCCCGAGCTCTTCCAGACCGGCGAAACCTATCATGGTCAGCCCCTGGTCGATCACCAGCATCCGCACAACGTTTTTTCCGAACTGGCGCTCTACTACACCGTGCCCATCGACAAGAATGTCTCCTGGATATTTTATGGAGCGGCCGTAGGCGATCCGGCGCTGGGTCCGGTGGCGTACATGCACCGCGTTTCTGCGTCGGATTTGCCGTTAGCGCCGTTGTCCCATCATTTGCAGGACTCGACTCATACCAGCTTCGGCGTCATCACCACCGGATTCGACGTATCCCGGCTCAGGATAGAAGGCTCAGTCTTCAACGGCCGCGAGCCCGACGAGAAGCGCTACACCATCCAGTTCGCGCCGCTAGATTCCTGGTCGGCACGCCTGAGCGTGGCCCCAACCAAGAACTGGACTGCACAGTATAGCTACGGCAGGTTAGAACATCCCGAGGCGCAGGAACCCGGCAGCCAGCGCCGGCAGACGGCTTCGGTGGAATACGTGCTCCCGTTCGCGAGAGGATCGTGGGCCACCTCAGTAATCTGGGGACGCGTGCACAAGGTCTTCGATGACCACAATCTGAATGGCTACTTACTGGAAACAACCGCGAATTTCAAATTGCGCAACTACGTCTTTTCGCGGATGGAGTTAGTGGACAAAGACGAATTATTTCCCGACAACCCGTCGTCGCCAAGCTACCGCATAGGAGCCTACACTTTCGGCGGAGCGCGCGACTTAGTCCAGAGCCATTTCTGGCAATTGGCCCTGGGCGCGGACTTTACCTTCTACTCGAAGCCCGCAAGCTTGGACTCGTCCTACGGACAAAATCCAGTCTCCTTCCAGATTTTTCTGAGAGTGCGTCCGGCATTGAGCCAGCACGACCATTGACGGCTGATTCACCGCCGAGACGCCGAGGGCGCAGAGAACGATCAACACCTGTTGCTCGATTGGCAAGTTCACCATAGTTGTGGTTAATGGGCCCCTGCGCTGGGGTTGTGAGTGCTGTGGCCATCTCCGCTAATCATGTGGCGGAAACCGAGTAGGGTCAGCGAATCCGGCCGACAGACTTAGCGCAAGATTTTCAGAGGTCCGCCCAGTATGAAAGTCATTTCGTTGTTCGTCCCGCCTATGGAAAGTGGCAACGAGTCCGTCTGTATTTGGTACGTTTTTCCCCCTACGGTGACTGCCGTGAGAGTCGCATATTCGATGTAACCCACATTAGGTATGCCGGCGTAATAAGGCGCGCCACCGTAAGAGTACGGGATAGCGACAGAGGTGCGCGTCACTTGCACGGTGACTTGCGACAATGCGGGAATCGGGGTGGCGAATCCGACGCGGACGGGGATTACGGTTTTGTGGTCGCCAATGTCCACCTTGAGTTCAGTCCCGGCGGGAACAACGATGACATCCGGTCTAGAGTCCTTGGGTCGGTCGAGAACTGAGCCGACGGGTGAGTCCCCACCAAGGTCATTCTTATTCTCCTCCTCGACACTCCTCGCCTCAACCGGCTGGCGATCGGGTGCGGCACTCTTACTTTCTTTGGGTTGAGGATCTTGGGCTTCTACGGACGCGGCGGGCGCAGCCGTCGTCCCCGAAGTTATCGTCGCTGATCCCGGGTCGAGGTCGTCGTTGGTCAGTATCTTTGCGGGCTTACCATTATTCTCATGTTGTTTTCGAGCGTCTTTCTGCTCACGCGCTACGTCACCAAGAGACTGGGTTTGTGAAAACAACGCGGGGCAGGCGAATGAGACGAGTAACAGCACTGTCGAAGCGCTTCTCGCCAATACCAAAAAGATACTAGACATGGCCTCGCACCTCTTTCCAATGAACGCCCTGATGTCTGCCAATAGCTTATGCCGCGTGCGGTCGCGATTCAACGTGACGAAAGACACAGACAGCGCATCGGCATCTCCTTTCGCTACAGCAGGTTCGCTACGGTAACCAGCGAAAACGTTCCTCCTCCAGGAATAGCTTCCCTGAAAGCCGTAGGCCGCGTCGTCCGCCTGATGCTGGATGCGATGAAGGTTGAAGTGCCAGGGCGTGGCTACTCCCCTATTGATCCCCTGATCGTGGTTTCACCGACGATTTTCAACAACCAGCACGCGTTCTGAACCGGCGGTCGTATAATAACTCCGTCCTCGGTGGAGGTGCCCCATGGTTCGCGCATTCCCTCTTGGTCTTGTTAGCGTCCTGTTCGTGTTCTCGCTGATGGCACCACAACACCTTTCGTCGCAGCCCTCCTCGGGCACAAGCATATGCGTGGCCGTAGTAAATAATCGCTCTCCAAAGTCACTCGATCCGGAACGCATGACTGACCGACTCGTGCGCAGCCTGGCCGGAGACAAGATCAAAGCAGAAGCTATAGATTCCAGCACCACCAGCGATCGTACGCTCCGCCCCACGCTGGAAAACGGCGGAGAGGTCAAGAGCCGGGGTTGTGACTATCTCGTGCTCACGCAGGTGACCGATCCCAAGGCGGACCATGATCCAACGGAATTCCATTCGACAGAAATTTCGGTTGGAGGAAAAGTACCCAGCGTGGATGCGAGCGACCCGTTGGGCGGACAATCAGGGCCGGTTTACCGGGATAGCCTCGAAATCAACTTCGCCCTGTTTCGTCCAGGGACACTGAAACCGTTGCTCGATACACGCATACTGGATCGCCCCTCTGGCAACGTTTCGGACAGCTTGATGCAAGCGATGGATCTTGTAGCGAATCGTGTTAACCACGAGTTGAAGAAGAAGAAATAACGTTCGCAAATCTGTCCGAATCGTGCTGATTCCCATAGTCAGGGGGCAATTGCCCTCCCTATCCCAACCACCCCGTCATGCGATAGCCTCTACTTGATGTCCCCGCAGTGACCGGAGTCGCACCGTGAGCATTCAAGACGAACAAGAACTAGCTTCCCTGAAAGCCGTAGGCCGCATCGTTCGCCTGATGCTGGATGCGATGAAGTCCGAAGTGCGCCCCGGCGTCACCACGCGCCATCTCGACGAAACCGGCGCGCGCGTTATGCAGGAGAACGGCGCCCGTTCCGCTCCATCGATGGTCTATCAGTTTCCCGGCGCCAGTTGCATCAGCCTGAACGATGAAGCGGTACACGGAATCCCCGGCGAGCGCCAGCTAGCTGAAGGCGACCTGGTGAAGCTTGACGTGACCGTAGAAAAGGACGGCTACATGGCCGACGCCGCCATCACCGTCCCGGTCGGCCGCGTCAGCTCGCAGGCTGAGCAGTTGATGGCTTGTGCCGAGCGCGCCTTCCAGCAGGCCATGCTGGTTGCCCGTGCCGGATTCCGCGTGTTTGAGATTGGAAAAATGGTCGAACGCGAGGTGCGCAAATCCGGCTTCGCAGTCATTCGCGAACTAGGAGGACACGGCATCGGCCGCACCATCCACGAGCTGCCGCATATCCCAAATTACCCCGACCCGCACGCCCAGCAAATTCTGAACGAGGGCTTGGTGATCACCGTCGAGCCGATCATTTCCAGCGGCTCCGGCCGCGTGTTTACCGACAAAGATGGCTGGACCATACGGACCGGCGATCGCGCGCTCTCAGCCCATTTCGAGCATACTTTGGTCGTCACTTCCGGAGCGCCCATCTTGTTGACCGCTGGCTAGGCTAACCACGGCCGAATTAACCGTCCCCATAGACAGGCAAGCAAGCAGGCCAATTTACAAAATGGTAACAATGGCCGGCTCAGAACGGTTGACCGGCGGCCAGCTTCGGGATAAAGTTCAAGATCAAGGGTCCAGTTTGTTCCCCCCGCCCCTGCTTTTCATGCGCTCTGCCGGCCCAAAACTCGTCGTGTTCCTGCTCGCTCTGGCCAGCCTGGCATGGGCAGCGCCGGCGCCGGCGCAATTTTCCGGGCAGAAGCGCGTCGGTCTGACCACCGGCGACCAGTGGGAGCCCTCCGTGGCGGCCGATGGCTCGGGACGGATCTTCGTTCTCTATCCGCATTACGGGAAGGTCGCCGATTGCAAGGGCTGCCGCATCCCCACCATGCTGCTCGTGGCCAGCAACGACAATGGCAAGACCTGGCAGGCTCCGCGCGTGATGCTCGAATCCGGCTCCGGCCAGTTTGACGCCCAGATTGCCGTGGACCCCGCCGACCGCCATACGCTGTATGCGGCGTGGTTGCAGGATAAGAAACGTGTAGTGATGCTCGCCAAGTCGCTGGACTCCGGCGCCACCTGGGCCTTCACGATTGCGGTTCGAAGCGACGAGGAACTGGATAAACCGGCGCTGGCCGTGCGCGGCCAGGGCGTTTACGTGTCATTCAATCATGAAGAAGAAGTATGGGTCGCGTCCTCGCAGGACGGCGGACGCAGCTTTGTTCCGGCGCGCGTGAATGCCGAGAGCCGCCCCGGATGGTCGCTGTTGGGCGGGGCAACCGTCGATCCCGCGGGCAACGTATATCTGGCATGGTCGTCCTACTCCAAGGCAGGAGGAGCGCGGGGTACAGTGAACTTGTACGTCGCGAAGTCAGCCGATGCCGGCAAGTCGTGGAGTGACTCTCTGCTCGACACTTCCGCGGCAGCGCCCGGCTGCAAGGACGAAGAGTGCGGCGAGGGCTATCTGGGAGCGCAAGTGGCGCTGGCGTCGGACGCCGATGGAACTCTCTACGCTCTCTGGAGCGCGGGCGGTAAATCCATGCAGGCGCAGCGCATTTATTTCTCGTCTTCGACTAACGGCAGCGAGAACTGGTTGCCGCGGGTTGGCGTTTCCAACGCCGCGCCGGGAGTGGAGCATGCTTTCCCGGCGATCGTGGCCGGCAACGGCGGCGACATCCGGATAGCTTGGATGGATAAACGCAACTCTCCTTATTGGAACACTTACTATCGGAGTTCGAGCAACGGCGGTGCGACCTTTGGAGATGAAATCCGCATCTCGGGCTACGTGCCCGGCTATCGTTATATCGGTAAAGACGGCTTCCGCTTTCCCTTCGGAGACTATTTCGGCCTCGCCATCGACAACCACAGCGACACGCAGGTGGTGTGGGGCGAAGGCCTGAACTATCAGTCGCCAGGATCGATCTGGTACTCCAGCGGACGATAAGAGCCGCCTACCTGTAAATTTGTCACCCTAATAAATTTGTCACCCTTATGAATCTGTCATCCTGAGCAAAGCGAAGGACCTGCTGGTGCGTCCACCAAAAGCAGATGACAAGGGGTTGTTCTCAGTCCGTCAGCAACCCGCCGGTCAAGTCACCAAGTCGCTCAATGCGGTGTTCGCGGCAGTAGTCAGCCAGCTCCTCCACCAACGTCTCAGTTGCCACCGGATCGAAGAAACTAGCCGTCCCCACCTGAACCGCGCTGGCTCCCGCCAGCATGAATTCCACCACATCCGCCGGCGTATTAATTCCACCAATCCCAATCACCGGAATTTTCACCGCATGAGCAGCGTCAAATACCATGCGCAGCGCAATCGGCTTGATAGCCGGGCCGGAGAGACCAGCCGTAACATTCGCAATTCGCGGACGCCGCGTCTCCGGATCAATCGCCATAGCCAAAAAAGTATTGACCAGAGAAATAGCGTCAGCGCCCGCTTCCTGCGCAACATAAGCCATGTGCGCGATCGAAGTGACGTTGGGTGAGAGTTTAACAATGATGGGCCGCGCCGCCACGCGCTTCGCCGTGCGCACCACTTCGTCAAGCAACAGCGGATCGCTACCGAACTGAATGCCGCCGTGCGCAGTATTCGGGCACGACACGTTAATCTCATAAGCCGCAATGCCCTCGCCCTGATTGAGGATCTCAATCGTCTCCTCGTAATCGCCGCGGGTATAGCCGAAGACGTTGGCGAACACGACCACATTCTTCTTCTCGCGTAACGCCGGCAGTTTTTCGCTAAGGAATGCCGGCGCTCCAATATTCTGCAACCCGATGGCATTCAGCATTCCAGCGGCAGTTTCATAGAGGCGAGGCGGCGGATTGCCCGTCATCGGTTCCTTGGAGAGACCTTTGACAACCACCCCTCCCAGCCGATCGAGATGCACAATATCTTCGAATTCAATGCCATATCCGAACGTGCCGGAAGCCGCAATGATCGGGTTCTTCAACTCGATGCCCGCGAAACTGACGCTCAAGTCCGGATTGCCGATAGGCGTCATTGGCTCGCTCCGGGCGCAGTTCCGGCGGATGGCGCCGACGGCACGGCGGGCTGGTTGCCGGGCGCCGAAGAACGATGCGGCGGCTGCAGCGCCTCAATCAGCACTCTTCCAGTAGCCGAAGTGGGTGCGTTGATACCGAGCAAAGAGGCGAGCGTTGCCGTCAGATCAACCGGCTCGACGTGCGTCCGGTAGATACCGGGCTGAAAGGCTAGGCCATAGAAAGCGAGCGGCACATGAGTATCGTACGAGAAAGGCGTCGCATGATCGGTACCCTTCGTGATTCCGACTTGAAACGGAGCGGGGATCCCAATCACATACCATCCGCCTTCGGGCGAGTAACTGTGGGCGTAGCGTCGTCCCAATTCGGTTGCCGGAGTTTCTCCCCGCGCCAGTTGCGACTTGGTAAAGTATCCGGTCAATCCCACCTGCTTCATGACTTCGCCGACCTCAGCCTCGGTCTCGGATTCCTTTTTCCCGGCAGGAGTTCCAGCGAAGGCCTCTTCGTCGAGCCAGGCGAGCGGGTAATCGAAATCAAGCACGTAGTCGGCCTTCTTCGCATATTTTTTCGAGAGCAGGGAATTGATCTGCGCGCGCAGCGCCTTCGTATCAAGATTGGCGGCGGGCAGACGAAGCGTCTTTGCGAAGTCCGGCAGAGGCGCAACCCCGTGATCGGCCGAAAGCGCCATCCAGATGTTCGCCATCCCAATCTGATGACCGAGGAAGGTGAAGAACTCCGCCAGGCTCCGGTCAAGTTCGAGCGCCATGCTGCGCATTTGAGGAGAGTCAGGCCCAACCTGGTGACCAAGAATATCGTTGGCAGAAAGGCTGATCACCAGCAGATCGGTAGCCGGACCCGTGCCCAGCTTCTCGTACAAAACCAGTTCCTTGGCGAATTCCAATTGGTAATCATTGGCGAAGGGGGTCGAGCCGACGAGCTCGTAAAAGCTGGCCGGCCCTCCATCTTTATTCTTGCCCGTTCGCGGCGCAGTCGAGCCGAGAACGTTCCCGTCGCTGTCCTTCCACTCACGGTTCAAATATTTGTCCGCGCGATGGTTGGAGTTGAAATTGCGCGCCCACTCCGGGAGCTCCGCGCGATAATACGTGGAGGTGATCCAGTCGCCGCTCTGCTGGTCGATCCAGTAGGCGCCGTCCCCGGAAAACCCAGCAGGCAGCACGGCCGCGCGATCTTTCAGCGAAACTGCGAACACCCGAGCCTTGCCTCCAGTGGCAAGTTTCAATTCATCGCCCAGCGTGTCGCTCATCAGGTTGTGGGGCGATGCGCCGGGTCCGGGACGGTCGAGGCCGACGATTTTTGTGGCGTCATCTTCCACCGACGTCACCCGCTTCTTTTTCTGCGGGTCCCACCATTCGTTGGAAACGATGCCGTGTCCGCTGGTGTAGCTTCCGGTAAAGAGTGTGGCGTGTCCGGGAGCAGTGCGGGTATTGGCGTAGTCGTAGTTGCAGTCGGTGAAATAAGCGCCGCGATCGAGGAATAAGCGGAACCCTCCGTCGCCGAACTGATCGCGATAGCGTTCCAGGTAGTCGCCGCGAAACTGGTCAATCACGATGACGACCACAAGCTTAGGCCGGGCGTTGTAAGCGGAAGCGAACGCGGCGCTCGTCGAACAGGTGATCGAGCCGAGCAACAGCACGGCAACGAACAGCGAACGGGGGAGTCTCATTGCGAGCTAGTTTACAGGAGAAAAGATTCTAACCGCAGACGATGCGAGAGCGCAGAGATTTTTGCCCGATCTTCTCTGCGCCCTCAGCGTCCTCTGCGGTTCAAGACTTTGATGTCCAGTGCACGAAATCGCGTTTTTCAGCTAAAGTTAAAGCACAATGCTCGACCTGAACTTTGTGCGTGACAACCTGGCGTTTGTGGAAGAAAAGCTGCGCCAGCGCGGAATGAATCCCGAAGTCTTAAAAGACTTCGTCGCCATCGATGGCGAGCGCCGACAGGCGATCACGGCGGCGGAATCTCTACAGGCACGCCGCAACCGCGCCTCTGAGGAGATTGCAAAACTGAAGAAGAGCGGGCAGGACGCCTCGGCGCAGATTAACGAAACCAAAGACCTCCGCGAGCAGATTCAGGAATCCGAAAAAAAAGCAGCCGAGCAGGAAGCGCGCCTGCGCGAACTTCTGACTTCGATCCCGAACCTCCCACACGCCAGCGTGCCCGTAGGATCAAGCGCCGAAGCCAACGTAGAAGCCCGCCGCTGGGGCACGTCGCCAAAATTCGATTTCAAGCCCAAGCCGCACTGGGAGCTAGGTGAAGCACTCGGAGTGCTCGATCTGGAACGCGCCGCCAAGCTGTCAGGCGCTCGTTTCGCCGTGTACTGGGCGCTGGGCGCCCGATTAGAGCGGGCCCTCGCCAACTTCATGCTCGACTTGCACACGCGCGAGCACGGATACACCGAGGTGCTTCCGCCGTATCTGGTGAACTCCGAGTCGATGTATGGCACGGGCCAGCTTCCGAAGTTTGCGCAGGATTTGTTTCGCGTGCCGCATGGCGAGAAAGATCTCTGGCTGATTCCAACCGCCGAAGTTCCGCTAACGAATCTCTATCGCGACGAAATTCTGGATGCGGCGAAACTACCGGTCTCGCTGACCGCGTACACTCCCTGTTTTCGCAGCGAAGCCGGCTCGTACGGCAAGGACGTCCGTGGAATTATCCGCCAGCACCAGTTTCAAAAAGTGGAGCTAGTGAAGTTCTCGCGTCCCGAGACCTCCTACGATGAACTGGAGAAGCTGACCCACAACGCTGAAACAGTTTTGCAGAAGCTCGGCCTGCACTACCGCGTGGTAACGCTGTGCACGGGCGATATGTCATTCACTTCGGCCAAAACTTACGACCTCGAAGTCTGGCTCCCAGGCCAGAATCTGTTTCGCGAGATTTCTTCCTGCTCGAACTTCGAAACCTTTCAGGCGCGGCGTGCGAACATCCGTTACCGTCCCGAAGGCAAGAGCAAAACGGAATTCCTGCACACCTTAAATGGCAGCGCATTAGCCGTAGGACGCACATGGGTTGCGATCGTCGAAAACTACCAGCAAGCCGACGGCAGTGTGCGAATCCCGGAAGCGCTGCAACCCTACATGGGTACCGATTGCATCCCATCACCGGCAAGGAGCGCATAAGCGACACGATTTGCTATCCCGAAATTTGCCAAACGAAGATTTGCCAACCTATGAATTCCCAAATACACTGGCAGCAACCTGAAGCCTCGACGGCGCTCGATAGCGCCGTCTCTCCCATGGGCGCGATCTGGCGCACAATCCGCGGATACATTCTGTGGTCGTATGAGCGTGGCAGCCTGCACTATGACATCATGGTCACGCTGATTCTCCTCTTCATTTTTGTGTCCCCGCATTTCATCAACTTCAAAGACAAACCAGTCGAGCGCAATCCGCATCTCACCGGCGTGGTAGTGATTCCCGGCGACAAGGGCGGGTTCATCTATCAGATCCAGGCCTCGGCCGTGAATGCGGCCCCCGGTGGAGATATTCGCCGGCAGTTAGAGCAGATCATTGAGCCCATTTCCGGAGCCGTCAGCATTACCCGCTACGAGACGCTAAAAGACGGCTTGGGACGCCCGCTGAGTTACAAAGTCTGGGTTGAAAAAGAATAGTGGAAAGAGAATAAAGGTAAAAATTAAGAGTAAAGACAAATGAGATCAATGGCCAAAGTCGCGGCGCTTGCCTTTCTGTGGTCGGCCGCGTGGGCGCAAAGCGCCGATTCCGGACTAGACGCCGTCCTCACCCAGATGGACGCCGCCGCCCGCAATTTCAAAAGCACCGAGGCCAGCCTGGTTTCGGATCGATACGACAAGGTCATCAACGAAACCGACACAGAGACGGGCAAGGTTTATTTTCGACGTGAAGCCGGCGCGGTCGAGATGGCGGTTGACTTCGAGAAGCCCGACAAGAAGTACGTCCGATACAGTGGCGGCAAAATTCAGGTGTACCTGCCCAAGATAGATGAGGTCGACGAATACAGTCCCGGCAAGAATCGTGCGGACGTCGAAGCCTATCTCATGCTCGGCTTCGGTGGCAGCGGCCACGACTTGGTCAAGTCGTACGATGTGAAGCTTCTGGGGTCAGAAACGATTGCCGGCGTCAAGACTGAGAAGCTGGAATTGATTCCCAAGTCCGATCGTTTGCGAAACAATTTCATCGCGCGCATCCTGCTCTGGATCGACCCGGCGCGTGGAGTCTCAATCCAGCAGCAGTTCTTTCAGCCCGATTCGAAAGGCGGCTGGGCCGGCGATTATCGTCTCGCGAAGTATTCCGACATAAAGATCAATCAAAGACTTCCCGATGATGTCTTTAAGCTGAAGACGACCAAGAAAACAAAATTCGTCTCGCAGCAGGGACAAGGATGATGATAAGGATAGGCGAGCTAAGAAAATGGCTGCCCTCCGGCAAATCCGGCCCAATCCGAACCATAGAAACAAGCTGAAAAACCCCGCCTCCGGCTATATACTGCGGAAGAACCTCTGAGAGTTGAGTACACATGGCTAAAGTTTTTACCATCCCTGTCCCTCCCGATTTGTCGCGCAAGAAGCGTGAACGCACCGCCGACCCTCGCTACGTGGACGGCCAGAAGCTGCTGGTGGAAGCGATGAGTTACCTGGCGAAGGCCGATCCGCAGGGGAATCGCGATGCCATCCAACTCCTGTCCGAACACGTCCGCACCCGTTTCCGCATGACCGATTCGCCCCTGAGCTAAGGCTGGCTTTCCAACTGAGCGGAAAAATCAGTCTGGCTGCTTAAGCCGGCCGCATCTCGCGAGTAGCGCCGATGCCAGCACGATGACGGCGGGATAACATTCCAGCGTGTAGCGCGTCTCCGGGTTTTCGAGCGTTCCCAAGAATGCCGAGCGCAGCACCACGAAGCCGACCAGCAATCCAGCCCAGCGAATCCCTGACCGCCCGTGGGGATCTCTCCAGAAAAGAGCCAACAGCGCCGCCGTCACGTAAGCCAGATTCAGCAACCCGAGTCCA
Source organism: uncultured Acidobacteriaceae bacterium (assembly GCA_963755765.1). Lineage (GTDB taxonomy): Bacteria > Acidobacteriota > Terriglobia > Terriglobales > Acidobacteriaceae > Acidiflorens. Next base: position 125,692 of record CAVWKZ010000009.1, on the reverse strand, counting down.
ACCGCCGCAGCCGACTCCTTCGCATCATCATTGAATTCCCACCAGCGGGGGTCCGGAGGAAGAATTTCGGTCCGCGGCCGCAGCCACATATCCGCAATGCGCAGCACCGGCAGCACCATGTAGTAACGAATAGGATGAGCGCGAATACGCTCTGCCGCCAGACCGCCGAACCGCGCATCCAGTTCTGGCGTTACGTCCTGATCCTCGTTATAGTCCGCGATGGCGGCCAGTGTGGCGTCGCGTTCCGTCGGATGATCGAAGGCGCGCGAGGGCAACTTCGCCGGATCAATCTTGTCGCCAGGAACGTTCCAGTAGATTTCTTCCACCGACACATAGTCGAGCATCCAGGTCTTGACCCAGCGGTTGAAACCTCGAAGGACCAATTCATCCGTTTCGTTAGCGTAGCGCGGAGCCAGCGGCTGGAAATGATGAAGAGTACGAAAATTACGAACCGTCCAGGGAGCCAGCGGCGCCAGCGCAAAAACCGCGACGATAATCGCAGAGACGAAGATCGCAGCGACCTTCGACCCGCGAAAAATACCGACCTTCGCCCGAGGCATCGCTTGAACGGCGCGAGGATTCGGATCAGGATTTGTGTCAGGGTTCGCATCAGGATTTGCATCAGGACTTGCATCAAGGTTCGTATCAGGGCATCGCTTTAGCGATGCCGAAGCCCGCACAAAATCGTTTGCCCCTTTAGGGGCTGCCACCACTAAATAAAGCAAGACCGCCGCCAGCAGAATGCCCCCATCCGGCCGCAGCAGTACGCAAGCCGCGATCGCCAAGCCAGTTGCGGCCCAGAACCAGTGCCCGCTAATCTCCCGGCCGCCCTCACGCATCCGATCGAGAGCAGCAGCCGCACAATCAAGCGCGAGCGCGGTAAAGAAGACTTCCAGAGTCTCGGTGAGTTCCGCAGCGGTGTAGTTGGCCAGGAACGGGCACAGCCCTGCCAGCAGGAAAGCGATTCGCGACGCGCGTTCAGAAACCATTCGGCGCGCAATGTCCGCAATCACCAGGCAGGTGCCTAGATCGACCAGAATCTGCGTCAGCAGAACTGCCCTCAGGTTCCCCACACCAAACAATCCAAAAATCGCAGCCAGAAACGCCGGATATCCCGGCAACCGCGTGTCCGTCGGCACGATCTGTATTCCCAACGGACCGTTCTGCGTCTGGCCGTAAATGCCGTGCTGCAGCCAGTTGTTAGCAAGGTCGGCATAAACGCGCGAATCGTCCGTCACCATCGGGAAATAAACGAAAAAAAACAGCCGCAAAGCCAGGGCGGACAGCGCAGTCCCCAGAAAGAAAGCGCGATGCTTATGGATCAAGCGGAGCACGTTGGGAATATATCGCAAACGTTCGGTTTCCTATGCGTTCATTGAACTGAGAAGACCTGAGAAGAGCTGAGAACTGAGAACTGGGAACCGAGAACTGGGTTTGACCCCCCGCGCCTCTCACCATACGATGAATAGACCACAACGAGATGGCGAAACAGGTTTTTTACGATCCCAAGCAAGCCCGCTGGCGGCGCATTCGACGGTTCGTCGACGCAGCCGCCTTGGCCTTTTCGGCGCTCGTGATCTTTTTCATCTACAGCGCCCTGCGCAGTGAACCTCTTCCCGACCTCTCTTGGCTTACGCAAAAGAAGCCCTACCACGCCCTGAAAGAAGATGAAAAGACCAAAGCGCGCGAGAAGCGCCGCCTTGCCACCCTCGCCCGCACCGGACACCGCCACCAAATCCGCAAAGCTCCTTCACAACTCACGCTGAATTCCGAGCAAGGCGTGCGCGCCGCCTTCTACGTTCCCTGGGACGCCGCCAGCTTCTCCTCATTGCGCGAGTATGCGCGCCAGATTGACCTGCTCTTTCCGACCTGGCTACAGGTGCTCGGTGCAGATGGCCATCTGCAAGCCGTAGATGAGGACACCAACACCATGTTCGACGTGGTGCAGGGGCAAAAAGTCCGCACCGTTGACAACAAAGTAATGCCGTTTCTGAAGGCCGAAGACACCGACATGGAAGTCTTTCCGGTGGTGCAGAACTTTGACGGCACCGCCTTCGTTCCCGGCATCAGCGATTTTCTGAACAGTCCAGACGCACGCGCCCGATTTCGCCGCGAGACCGCGCTTTTCCTAGCCACCGATCACTATCGCGGACTGATGATCGACTTCGAATCCTTCCCGAAAAAAGCGCAGCCGGGATACGTCGCTCTCCTCAACGAGCTTTCCTCCGACCTCCACGCCAAGGGCATGAAGCTCTACGTCAGCGTCCAGGTGCGCAACGAGGATTTTGATTACAAGGCAATCTCGGCCGCGGCGGATGGCGTAGTCATCATGAACTACGACGAGCACTTTCCCGGAGGAACTCCCGGTCCCATCGCTTCGCAGGATTGGTTCACCGACAACCTGGAGTCGGCCGTCAAGGAGATTCCGAAAGAAAAACTCATCGTAGCCATAGCCAACTACGGATACGACTGGCCCCAGAGACCGAAGAAAGGCAACCTCCCTCCCGGAGAAGCCGACAAAACCGTCTCTGTGCAAGAGGCCTGGATCGGGGCGCGCGATTCCGAAGAAGACGTTGATTTCGACGGCGACGCTCTCAATCCTCACTTCAGCTACGAAGACGACGATCACTTCCGCCACGATGTCTGGTTCCTCGATGCGGTAACTGCCCTAAACCAGATGCGTGCCGCCCAGTTGCTCGGAATCCAGACCTTCGCCCTGTGGAGACTCGGCGCTGAAGACCGCTCCCTGTGGCGGGTTTGGGACATGCCCGGAGAAGCGAACGCCTCCGACCGATTGAAAGACGTCCCCCCCGGCCAGGACGTTGACATGGAGGGTGAAGGCGAAATTCTGCACATCGAGGCGAAGCCCACCGACGGCGAACGCGAACTCAGCATAGACAAGAAGACCGGCCTGATTGACGGTGAAGATTTCAAGAGCCTGCCTGAGCCGTATCGCGTCGCGCGCTATGGCGCTAGCAAGAACCAACTCGCGATGACCTTCGACGACGGTCCTGACCCAGAGTGGACACCCAAGATTCTGGACGTCCTCAAACGCGAACATGTGCCCGGAACATTCTTTCTGATCGGAATCCAGGCAGAGAAGTTCGGCGGCCTGACCCAGCGAATCTACCGCGAAGGCCACGAAATCGGGAACCACACGTTCACCCATCCCGATATCAGTACCATTGGCTCCGGCTACATGCGCGTCGAACTGAACCTGACCGAGCAATTGTTCGCCAGTCAGCTAGGCATTCGCACCACACTCTTCCGCCCGCCCTACTCCGTTGATGCCGAGCCCGATACCGAAGACCAGGTAAAGCCGCTCGAGCTCACGCAAAGTCTGGGCTACGTCACCATCGGCAACAAGATCGATACCCGGGATTGGAACGATCAGCCCGCGCTCACTCCGCAACAAATCGCCACGCGCGTGCTCGACCACCTGCCGCCATGCCAACCGAACGATACGCAGTGCGGCAACATCATTCTCATGCACGATGGCGGCGGCAACCGCGAAAGAACCGTTCTCGCCCTGCCTCTGATCATCGACGGTGCTCGCGCTCGCGGATTTGAATTTGTCCCTGTCTACCAGTTGATGGGCAAGACCAAAGCCGAGGTCATGCCGCCACTCCCGCGCAACGAAGTTTGGTCCGCGCGGCTGAACGGAATCGGCTTCTGGCTTTTCAGCGCAACCATGACCGGCATCACGGTCATCTTTTTCCTGGGTGACATTCTCATGACCGGACGCCTGATCTCCGTCGGCGTCCTCGCCATTTACGACCGCCTCCGCGCGCACGTCTACGGAACCCCGGAGCAGATTGCCGCCTACCGCCCGCAGGTCGCGGTTCTCATTCCCGCCTACAACGAAGAGAAGGTCATCGAACGCACGATTCAGGGAGCGCTCGATTCCGACTATCCCAACCTGCGCGTCATCGTCATCGACGACGGTTCCAAAGATCGCACTTTGGAAATCGCCCGCCGCGCCTTTGCCGCCGAAGAAGCCGACGGACGCGTCCTGATTCTCACCAAGCCCAACAGCGGCAAAGCCGAGGCGCTTAACTTTGGACTGGAACACATTGGTGATGCGGAAATTTTCGTAGGCATCGACGCCGACACCATCATCGCTCCCGACGCCATCGTCCGCATGGTGCCGCATTTCCTGAATGCGAAAGTAGCAGCCGTAGCCGGCAATGCCAAAGTCGGCAACCGCGTCAACCTCTGGACGCGCTGGCAAGCCCTCGAATACATCACCAGCCAGAATTTCGAAAGGCGCGCCCTCAACACCATGGGTGCAGTCAGCGTGGTGCCCGGAGCAATCGGCGCCTGGCGCACCGATCTAGTACGTGCAGCCGGAGGCTTCCACGTAGACACCGTCGCTGAAGACGCCGACCTGACCATGGCCCTCCTGCGCAACGGCTATCGTGTGGAATACGAAGACCAGGCGCTAGCCTTCACCGAAGCTCCAACCAGTGCCAGCGCGCTCATGCGGCAGCGCTTCCGCTGGTCATTCGGAATCCTGCAAGCCATCTTCAAGCACAAAGGCGTTTTCGCGCGCAAAGGCGTCCTGGGATGGATCGCGCTTCCCAACATCCTCATCTTCCAGATTCTGCTTCCGCTGGTCTCGCCGTTTATTGACGTCATGTTCGTGGTCGGAGTGATCTGGTATCGTGTCCAAAAATATTTTCATCCCGACTCCACCGATCCCGCGAGCTTCCAGCGCCTGCTGATCTTTTTCGTAGCGTTCCTGGTAATCGATTTCCTGGCCTCGGCCCTGGCCTTCGCTCTGGAGCGTCGCCAACCCGAAGCCCGTGAAGATGCTTGGCTGCTAAGCCAGGTATGGTTGCAGCGCTTCGCCTATCGCCAGGTTTTTTCTCTGGTCCTGTTCCGGACCCTGAAGCGAGCCATCCAAGGCCGCCCCTTCGCCTGGGACAAACTAGATCGCACCGCCGCCGTAAAGTACGTCCCCGCAGAACGCAAGGATAAGGATAAGGACAAAGATAAAGATCCAGTCAAAGTCTGATCGTTGTGATGGTGCGGTTGCCCCACCTTTGCCGGTTTTGCAAAGGTGGGCACCACGGACGATAGCACCGGGGGGTTGGTCCACCTTTACACCACGACAATCAAGGCTGCCTCACCCTTCGTGCTTTTCGAAGGGTGAGCACCTCTGACCTCAACACCATGTTCATCCATCACATACAGACCCGCGGGTTCCGTGTTACCAATTGCGAATGTCCAATCGGCTCCATCGCTACTACGGTGCTGGATACCTGCACTTCATCACCACCAGTTGTTACCAACGCCGCCCGCTGCTCGGCATCCGGCAGAATCGCGATCTGTTCCTAGAAGTCATGGAACAGGTGCGGTGCCGCTATCATTTTGTGATCGTCGGTTACGTGGTCATGCCCGAGCATGTCCATCTGCTATTCGGCGAGCCCGAACGCGACGACCCATCGGTCGTGATGCAAGCCATCAAGCAAGGATTCGCGCGGCGCTTGTTGCGCAAGCTGCGCACCGGCGCCATGCAAGACCATTTATGGGCCGAAGCCCTGGAGGCCGGGCACATCTGGCAGCGCCGCTTCTATGACTTTGTGGTCTTCAGCGAGAAGAGGCGAATAGAGAAATTGCGTTATATGCACCGCAATCCGGTGAGACGCGGACTGGTCCTCGAACCGGAACAGTGGGCGTGGAGCAGTTTCCGACACTACGCCGACGGAGAACGCGGCCCGGTTTTGATGAACGAAGCCCGGAAGGCCGAACTAAGGCTGAGAGAAGTCCCCTGATGCCATCGCCCGTGGTGCTCGCGTTTGCACCACCACAACCCCGGCTGCCTCACCCTTCGTGCCTTTGCGAAGGGTGAGCACCACGGACGATAGCACCAAGGGCTGATCCTTAGCACCACCACAACCCCGGCTGCCTCACCCTTCGTGCCTTTGCGAAGGGTGAGCACCACGGACGATAGCACCAAGGGCTGATCCTTAGCACCACCACAACCCCGGCTGCCTCACCCTTCGTGCCTTTGCGAAGGGTGAGCACCACGGACGATAGCACCAAGGGCTGATCCTTAGCACCACCACAACCCCGGCTGCCTCACCCTTCGTGCCTTTGCGAAGGGTGAGCACCACGGACGATAGCACCAAGGGCTGATCCTTAGCACCACCACAACCCCGGCTGCCTCACCCTTCGTGCCTTTGCGAAGGGTGAGCACCACGGACGATAGCGCCAAGGGCTGATCCTTAGCACCACCACAACCCCGGCTGCCTCACCCTTCGTGCCTTTGCGAAGGGTGAGCACCACGGACGATAGCGCCAAGGGCTGATCCTTAGCACGACCACAACCCCGGCTGCCTCACCCTTCGTGCCTTTGCGAAGGGTGAGCACCACGGACCCCGACGCCATGTTCATCCATTGCAACGAACACCGGGATTCTGTACTGCGGATTACCCGCTGCCTGAGCGGCCAACGTAAAGCCAAGTTGACAGCAAGGATTATAATAAAACTTAGTAAGTAGCCCAGAGTGGCCGCAGCCAGTTCAAGTTCTTTGAAATTTAAATGTCGCTCGACTTAGTAAGTCGGACTCGTCGATCCCGACGGAGCGAGGCCTCCAGAGATAGGCTTGTAACTCCTCTCATATCTAGATTTTGCAAATCAGCCCTTTAAACTCAAAGATCTAGCGGGAAGTTTCGCGTAAATCGATGATTCTAAACGAGTCCACAAATTTATTTTTTCGGCCCGTCTTCTGCCGCTGCCCGCCGAAATCTCGACCCGAAACAGTCAAAATGGGAAAATCTCCATAACCCTTTATTCCGCAATACTTTGATATAACCCCTTTGTTTTCAAAGACCAAGTCGAAAAATTCTCGCTAACCCCATGATTCCAGGAGGCGAGGGGGGAGGGGGGTGGGGGTACCAACCAGTAAACATCTATAAAATCATAGGCCATCGGGCGGAGTCGCGGAACCTCAGCCCTCAACCGGGTGTAAAATCAAAAGTCGCGAACATCCGCGCCAACATCCAATACTTCCGTCCCCAGAAAGGATCTCCTATGGCCACCATGGAAGCCCCGCCGCGTCTGCAACTCCACCTTCATCAAGGTGCGTTCAAGAATGAGCCGTTCGTCGATTTCAGCAAAGAAGACAACGTGCGCAAGATGCGCTCCGCGATCGAAAAAGTTCGCGGACAACTCGGCCGCGAGTATGACCTGATCATCGGCGGCAAGCGCCTCAAGACTTCGGACAAGATCCGCTCCATCAATCCCGCCAATCCTTCGGAAGTAGTCGGCATTCACCAGAAAGCTGGCAAGGAGCACGTGGAGCCTGCCGTGCAAGCTGCCTGCAAAGCTTTTGGTCACTGGAGCCATACCTCGGTCGAGGAGCGCGCCTCGCTCCTGTTTCACGTAGCCGATGTGATGCGCGAGCGCAAGCTGGAATACATGGCGTGGCTGGTATTCGAAGTTTCAAAGAACTGGCCCGAGGCCGATGCCGATATTTCCGAGACCATCGACTTCTGCGAATACTACGCGCGTGAGGCCCTGCGTTTTGCCAAGGCAGAGCCGACCGTCCAACTGCCCGGCGAGCGCGACACCCTCACCTACATTCCACTCGGAGTCGGCGCCGTGATTCCGCCGTGGAACTTTGCCTGTGCCATCATGGCCGGAATGACCCTCGCTTCGATCGTCAGCGGCAACACGGTTGTCCTGAAGCCATCCAGCGATTCGCCGACAATTGCGGCGAAGTTTGTTGAACTGCTAGAAGAATGCGGCCTGCCCGAAGGCGTGGTCAACTTCTGCCCCGGAGGCGGTGCCAGCTTTGGAGACGCGCTGGTCGCGCATCCGAAAGTTCGCTACATCGCCTTCACCGGATCGCGCGAAGTTGGATTGCACATCAACCACACAGCCGCAACTCAGCAGCCTGGCCAGATCTGGATTAAGCGCACCGTGCTAGAAATGGGCGGCAAAGACGCCATCATTGTTGACGCCGACGCGGATATCGACTCCGCCGTAGAAGGCGTCGCCCAGGCTGCGTTCGGCTTCCAGGGCCAGAAGTGCTCGGCCTGCTCGCGCGCCATCGTTGACGACCGCATCTACGACAAGTTCCTCGAAAAACTGAAATCCCGCGTCGAGCGCATCACCATCGGTGATCCCACGACGAACCCGAACATGGCCGCGGTCATCAATGAAGGTTCGATGAACGACATTTTGCGCTACATCGAGATCGGCAAGAAAGATGGACGCCTGATCACCGGCGGCGCGCGCGACACCAAAGCAGGCGAAGGATATTTCATTCAGCCCACCGTGATTGCCGACATTCCAGCCAAGTCAACGCTCGAGCAGGAAGAGATCTTTGGACCAGTGCTGGTAGTGATCAAGTCGCGCAACTTCGACCACGCGCTCGAAATCGCCAACGACACCGAGTTCGGACTGACCGGAGCGGTTTACTCCAGTTCGCGTGAAAAACTCGATCGCGCCGTGCGCGAGTTCCACGTAGGCAATCTCTACCTGAACCGCAAATGTACGGGAGCCATGGTAGGAGCGCACCCCTTCGGCGGTTTCAACATGTCCGGAACGGATTCAAAATCCGGCGGCCCGGACTATCTCTATCTGTTCACGCAAGCCAAAAGCGTGGGCGAAAAAATCGGATAGACATAGAAAGGGAAGCAGCTCAGAATTAAGAAAGGCCGCCCGCAGGCGGCCTTTGTCATCACAGCAAAAAGTTAGGTGCCAATCCCCGCGCTCTGTGTTACTTGCGGGACGGCTGCAGCTGCTGTAGCGGCCGCGGCTTCGTTCAGGATGCGGTGGTGAATGGTGAACAGCGCCAGCTCCAGCCGGTCCGAAACGCCGATTTTGTCGTAGACGTTGCGCAGGTAGTTCTTGATCACCTGCTCGGTGGTCCCCAATTGGGTGGCGATTTCCTTGTTCTTGTAGCCCTGAACGATCAGCGCGACGATGCGCAGTTCCTTGGCCGTCAAGCGGTCACGGACGCGCAGCCCGACCATATCGTTTTCGGTCAACTCGCTCGGCACCGCCATGTCCTGCACCCAGCTTTCGCCGCGCGCTATCTTGCGGACGCAGTCCACCAGCGCCGGGCTGGTCACGTTCCGATAGACGACGCCATGCGCGCCCGCCGCCATGTAGCGTTGCGCGCTCTCGCCGGTGTCGGCGAGCACCACCACGCGCGTCTTGTTCTTGTTGGCTGCGCTGAGGACGGAGTTGAAGTCGGAGTGGAAACCTCCGGCAATGATGAGCACCGCGGCGCGAAACTTGTCGAGCGCCATAAACATCTGCTCGGCAGTTTGCGCCTGGGCCACGATACGCATTTCGTCTTCTACCGCCAGCACCTTAGCGATGCCGGCGCGGAAAATCGCCTGATTGTCGGCCAGAATAAGCTTCAGCATGAATCGCTCCCGTTAACTGTTGCGAACGAATTCGTAAGAATCGATTACGCAAGCGACGCCCCGGCTGTCTCCGGAGTCGACACTGGCATTGGGCTCGTCGGTCCGCACCACGCGGCCGCGGCACTGAATGACAACATTGTCCTTACCCCCGGTTACTTCCGGTGGCAGGGTGATTTCAAACTCTACGGGTGAGCCGACCTCAAGCGCAGCGTCGGCGCGGATGTACACGCCAGCGGCACTCAGGTTGCCGGTGATGCCGCTGGTGTCGATTGCGACATCTTCCTTGTGAATCTTGATCGGCAACTGCAGCGGAAATCTTTTCCCGGTACGTGCTTCAGAAGTCACGACTCCTCCTCTACTCTCGCTTTGCATTTCAACCTGAAAGCCAGAAAACCGTGAGATTCACCAGCCCAAAGCTTAATGAGCAGTCTATATCCGGGTTATACCACGGACAATACCTGAGAAGAAGCAGGGATTACCTTCGTAATCCGGGTAGCAACTAGGTACCTCTAGGGTTCAGACGCGAGATTCAGCGGGATTTTACGGCAGAAACCCCCATGTTTGCCGGAGTTCCTGCCCTGAAAGCCCGTGAAAAGAGCAAGCTTTGCTGTCAGCACATCACCATGTCGCTCCTTAATATGTATGCCTATATAAAGGTCTTAGGCGATCAGGAAGACGGCTAATCAAGTCCGGCATTTCGTCCTCGCCAGGCCCTCAAGGGAAAAAAAGAAAAAAGCGCGTGACTTTTCTCCGGTTCGGCGGTACATTTTCCGCGGGTCCGGCGCTTCTGTTTAGCAGATAATCCCCATCCGCCCACGCCAGAGACTCGGAGATGCGCGCCACAGCGTTGCACTAGATCTGGCTCCCCCTTTCGTCGCACGTTGCCAGTTGCGAGTTACCAGAAGCCTACGCGCTCTGACCCTCCGCGCTCCGCAAGATCAAGGTAATACCGGGCCCCTGTTGTTGACTTCCAGGAGGTCTCCCATGACCCGCCACTTCGCCCGCAAAGCTCACACTCTTAATGTCGCCACGCTGTTCGTTGCCGTCTTCACGATTTTGACCGCTCTCGCCTCTCTAGCCCAGGTGAGGGACGCAAATCAACCGTCCGCGACGTCGCAGGCGGGGATGCCGTCGCAAGCATTGGTTCAACTGCCACCGTCGGCAACCGCGCACCAGCAGGGAGTTTCTCCGAGACGGCAAGGGAAAAAGAAGGCGCACTCTACCGCGCCGGGCGCACTAAGTCTCAGCTTCCAGCCAGCCGTGACCTATGACACGGGCCAGCAAGGGCCAACATCCGTTACCGTCGCGGATTTTAATGGTGACGGCAGACTCGATGTGGTGACGGCAAACAGCCAGAGCACCGTCGGTGTGCTCTTCGGCAACAGCGATGGCACACTCCAATCCGCAACGACGTACCCGGCGGGGTTTGAGCAGAGCTCTATCGCGGTCGCGGATTTCAATGGCGACGGTAAGCTCGATGTGGTGACTTCGGGCGAATCGTCGTCTGTCCCGTTTGCCGCGAGCGTGTTGTTGGGCAACGGTGCCGGAGGCTTCGAGCCAGTGGCGGAGTACAGTTCAGGCGGGGACGATGACAATTCTGTGGCCGCGGCAGACCTGAATGGCGACGGTAATCCGGACATCGTGGTAGCGAATTGGTATGGTGTAAATGGTCGAGACGCCGCGATTGGTGTGCTGTTGGGCAACGGCGACGGTACCTTCAAGCCGACGGTGAGCTACGACCCGGGTGGGGTCATCGCAAACGCGGTAGCGATCGCTGATGTAAACCGCGATGGCAAACTTGATGTTCTTGTGGCGGAGACTGGTTGCAATTCTTGTTCAACCAGCGGGATCGCCGTGCTGCTGGGGAACGGCGACGGTACTTTTCAGTCGGCGAAGACATTTGGCACCGGCGGGTCAGGTGGGGCCGAGGGTTTTTTTGCAGGAGAATCGCTCGCAGTCGCGGATGTGAATGGCGACGGCAAACCCGATGTAGCAGTGGTGAACAGCGAGAGTAACACCGTGGCAGTATTGCTCGGGAACGGCGACGGTACCTTCCAGTCGGCAGTAACTTACGGGACGGGAGGGTCCTATCCAGACGCAGTGGCGATCTCAGATCTAAACGGCGACGGCAATCCGGATCTGGTAGTGGTCAATCAATCCGAAGGTACGCTGGCCGTATTGCTGGGCAACGGCGACGGCACGTTCCAAGCAGCCGTGACCTTCTCGACGGGTGGGAGCTCACCCAATTGGGTTTTCGTCGCGGATCTTAATGGCGACGGCAGTCCCGACCTGGTGGTTGCGAACGAATCAGGCACGGTCGGCGTGCTGCTGAACAACAGCGTTCCCAGCACTCCCACCACGACTACGCTGGTGTCGTCACTGAACCCGTCAAATTTCGGACAGACCGTTACCTTTACAGCGTCGGTGAGCTCGACATCGGGAACGCCCACTGGAACCGTCATTTTCTACGACGGCTCAACCGCAATCGGCAGCGCGGCTCTGGCTAGCGGGAGCACATCACTCTCCACGTCATCGCTGTCGGCAGGCTCGCATTCGATTACTGCCGCATATCAGGGATCGGGCAGCTTCGCGCCCAGCACGTCCGTGGTACTGACTCAAGTTGTAAACGGCGCCACCACCACAACCGCACTGACCTCGTCATTGAATCCGTCCGTCTTCGGACAATCCGTTACGTTCACCGCCGGGGTAAGCTCGTCCGCGGGAACGCCAACCGGAACCGTCATTTTCTACGACGGCTCAAATGCACTCGGTAGCGCGACGCTGGCCGGCGGAAGCGCGGCCATCACCGTTTCATCGCTGACAGCGGGCTCGCAATCGATCATCGCCGCTTACCAAGGCTCGGGCGCGTTCTTGGCCAGCACGTCAGCCCCGCTGAATCAGGTGGTGAACACCGCAACCACTACCACCTCACTGGTTGCATCGAAGAACCCGGCCCGCATCAAGGAGAGCGTTACATACACCGCAACCGTGACCAGCCAGTTCGGCGGAGCGGCGTCCGGTACGGTGACGTTTGAGGACGGCGGCGCGACGATTGCGACCGTCGGCCTGTCAGGCAACCAGGCGGCGTACAGCACCTCCTATGCTGCGGCTGGCGTCCACTCGATCACAGCGACGTACTCCGGAGATGGGAATAACGGCGGCAGCATGTCCTCCGTGCTGACAGAGAAAATCGGAGAAGGACTCTTCGCGTCGAAAACTGTGTTGGCTACGTCAGGTACGCCTTCGTTTGTCGGGCAACCCGTTACCTTCACCGCTACCGTGACGTCAAAAGATGGCACGATTCCGGATGGCGAGCAGGTGACGTTCTACGACGACGACAAGACGATCGGCACGGGCACCACGGCCGGAGGTGTCGCGGGCTTCACTACGTCCTCACTTACGCCGAAGAAACACACCATCAAGGCCACTTATGCCGGAGACGCCACCTTCAAGAAAAGTTCTGACACCGTCACGCAAGGCGTGGATAAATACGCGACCATGACCACGCTGGTTTCCAGCCTGAATCCCGCAGTCTATGGCCAGCCTGTGACCTATACAGCGACGGTTACATCCAGTGGACCGAATCCTCCCACGGGGAGTGTGAGGTTGACTGGAATCGGGCTGGTGCCTTTGGTCGGAGGCGTGGCCAGTTACACCAAGACCAAGATCAGGGTGGGCACGCACGCGATCACCGCTGAATACCTGGGGGACAGCGATTCCGCTCCCAGCACGTCTACGGTTTTAGAAGAGGTCGTAAATCCTGCCTCGACCACAACCGCGCTTACGTCGTCGGCCAATCCGTCGTTGTCGGGCCAAAACGTGACGTTTACGGCCACGGTGACCTCCTCGACCGGATTGGACCCCTTCGGCTCGGTAACGTTCACCGCCGGCAGTACGACGTTGGGCACGGTCGCATTGAAGGACACTATCGCGAGCATATCGACGGCTGCACTGCCGGTGGGCTCAACTACCATCACGGCGACCTACAGCGGCGCCGACGGCTTCACCGGCAGTTCAGCGTCGTTGACGCAAGTGGTGCAGCCTTAGCGAACTCGGGAAGAAGCCGCGCTGGCACATTTGGCGCTCCTCGAAGACCAATCACGATGCCGAGGTTTCCGGCGTGGGTTGGACGACCAGGTTGTGCCTCCGAATCACGCGCCTGCGTTGCGATTCCTGAAGCGGCGCGGCGGCAGCGATGGCGCATAGAACGTAAAACAACGCCGCGTTGGCCGGAATCTGCAGATTGAAATCCAGAAAGCTGTGCACCAGGATTCCCACACAGCCGAGCAGGGCAGCCACGGTCAGCGCGCCGCTCGCGGTCTCGGTCCAATTCTTGAGCTTGCCCGCGGCCCGGCGGAAGACCAGCACCAGAAACCAGACTGCGATGGAGAATCCGGCCAGGCCGGTTTCAACCAGCAGCTGCAAGTAATCATTATGTGCCTGGTTTACGAACAAGGTTGTGTAGAAACTGCGAAAGCCAGGATACACAATCGGAAAGGTGCCCAGTCCCCAACCGAGGAATGGACGCTTGGTAAACATACGCAAACAGTCGCGGTCAATGCTAATGCGGGTGCCTCCGCCGATTTCTTCACGAGCTTCGGAGTGAATGCTCATCAGACGGTGGGTGACTTCGTTGGTGCCCATCCAGACTAGAAACACAATCACCATAGCCAGAAACCCTCCCAGCATGAGGGGTTGTTTCCAGCCGCCTTCGCGCTTGCGAATCAGGAGCACACCCAGCACCAGCATTTGTGCGACGAACGCCACCATGCCTCCGCGCGAACCGGAAAGAAAAATACTTCCGGCCATGAGCGCCGCGACTCCCGCCACAACAAGCCTGCGGGTGCCGTCAGTAAAGCGAGTTGCGGCCAGCACCAGCGGGAAGGGCAAGAGCATTTCCATCAGGCCGGCGTAGTGATTGTGATTGACGTAAGGTCCATAAATGAAGCCGCCCTGGTCCAGGGTTCTTATCCAATAAATCCTTCCATTCGGTGCCAAACCCTGCAACACGGCAAACGCAGCAACCACCGCCCCATAACCGGTAAACAACTTGGCCATCAGCTCAAATTGAGAGGAGCGACGCAGAGTCTGGGTCACGACAAACACCAGCATGCCGTAGGCCGCGTAGAGCAACAAATGAGCATAGGTGACATGACGATAAGCTGTCGTTCCCACGATCCACTGCACCAGCAGCAGAGCAAAAAAGGCGGCCATGGGGCGATAAAGCGGGTGATCTGAGACATTGAGTTCACGATTGATCCACTGCCGCGACACCCACAGCCCAAGCAGCAGCATGGCACAGGCTTCGAGGGCGAAAATGGACCAGGGTTCGACCGCTCCAAAGGCCAGCGGCGCGAGCAGCAGCACGCCGCCGGCCCCCGCCAGCAGTGTGTTGTTGGTGAGCCGGGGCTGCGAAACTTTAGCGACGGGAGCGGGTTCAGGCTGCGTGGCCAGGGCGGAACTCACGGATTGTCCTTGGAGTTGGAATCATTCGGGGAATCGTCGGGGGAACTGTCGGAGCCATTATCTGCGGAAAGTTCGAAATCGTCGAGCCAGAGTTTGCCGCGAATCGGCGAACCGGCAGGGAACCGCTCGATGGCGAGAATCAGGAGCGTAGTGGAATTGGGGACAGTAACTTTGGAATGCACTTCCTTCCAGAAGTCGGCATCCTTGAGTGAATCGCTGGCATATAGCGGTGTGCCTGTGTAAGCGTCTCGCAGAACGATTTGGGGCCCGCCCGCGCCCTCAAAGTCCGCCGACTTGTAGAACGCAGAAAAGTCGTAAGTGGTTGCGCCGCGCACTGGAATAAGTTGCGAGATCCCGGCGTCGTTGATCCCCGGACCTTCAAAAGTCAGGAAAAGGGAGCGATGACCCTGGTGGAAGTCGCTGGGATCGAGCAAGGGCTTGACTCCGATGCGATCTACGTATGTCCAGTCGAAGCCTCCGTTCAGGATGTCGAGGCTGAAATCGCCGTTCACCACCAGATTGTCCTCTGAGGGGACGTAGGCGGACAGGCCAAGAACGTCTGCGGTCTGTTCCCAGGCAGACATGGCGGCATCGGGACGATGCACTTCGAGAAGATAGCGTACGTACTCGTAGAGATCGCTGGCGCGGAATTTCTCGTGCAACTGGGCGAGGCGTCCCCAGGTCTTGATGGTGCCCTCGGTTTCCTTTTTGCTCATTAACAAATGTAGAAATGAAATCAGAGAATCGGGGCGCGGAGGCACCACCTCATTGAGAAGCGCGTCGGCATCCGGGCGGGCGCGCCACGATGCGCGCAGGGAGGCGTCCACGAGGGAAATATCGTTCTCGATGACGACGCGGAATTCGCGCAGGGCGCGGTCGATATCGCCGTCGATGAGGAAAAAGTTAGCTGCCTCCCACGCCACATCGGGCGCGGTAGGCTCGGACTGCAAGGCGCGATCCAGTGCGGTTCGCTGGCCAGCGATATCCCCGACGACCTGGTAGGCGGCGGCCAGGTCGAACCAATAATGGGCATCGTAAGGATTAAGCGCGACGGCGGCTCGCAGGCTGGAGATGGCGGACTGAGGATCGCCGACCACAAACGCAAAGTACCGTCCGAGGCGATGGCGATAGTCCGCATTTCCCGGCGAGAGCCAGACCGCGCGCTCCAGTTTGGACAACTCCGGACGTGAAGCGAAGACGCTGGCCGCGAACTCTTTGCCGGTCAGGAGAATATAGACACAAAAGAGCAGGCCGAAGCCGACGGCCAGTTGCCATCGTCGCCGATTTGAAAGTGGAATAGCCATGGTCCGGTTGCCGGTCACGTCTCAGAGCCGACAGGGAACTTATTTTCTAAGCTCTCCAAAGGTTCGAAGAGTGTAACGCAATCACTCACTATCGCGGCGAATACCATCGCCTCAAACCGCTTTCGGTTCCGCATCGTTCCCGGCGCCGGGTGGGTCTTCCTGATAATACTGACCGTATTTTCCCTGGTACTCGTAGTAATAGTAATAATCGGGCGAAGTCAGATCCACAGCGTTCAGCAGCACACCGGCGACGTGAGCATTGACCTGCATCAATATGTCGCGGGCTCGGCGCAGCGCTTGTTTTGTGGTCTGGCCAGAGCGAATTACAAGAATGGTGGCGTCAGCCGTGGGCGACAATACGACCGCGTCGGTGACCGAAAGTGTCGGCGGAGTGTCGATCACGATGTGGTCGTACATTCCGCGCAACTCGGCGATCAATTCCCTCATGTTAGAGGAGGCCAGCAATTCCGCCGGATTCGGAGGTGGTGTCCCTGCGGGCATGATGAAGAGATTGGGCAGAATGGGAGAGATCGTGATCGTCTGTTGCAAAGTGGCGCTTCCCGTGAGCACATTGCTGAGACCACTGCGCGGGCCCATGCCCAGGGTCTTGTGGACGCTAGGGCGGCGCAAGTCGGCGTCCATCAGTAGAACGCGGACTCCTTTTTGCGCCAGCACGATCGCGGTGTTGATGCTGGTCGTGGTCTTACCCTCCTGGGGGCGCGCGCTGGTGACCATGATGACTTTCGGCGGCGCTCCGAGATTGGAGAGCAGAAGTGAAGTCCGCAGCGCGCGATAGGACTCGGCCATCTGCGACTGCGGGCGAATCTGGGTAACCGTTTCCACCGCTTCCTTGGAGGCAGTCAAAGCCAGACGCTTGCCGGCTGCACCATGGTTGGCCGACTTGGAACCCAGCGGGATCATCCCGAGAGAGGGAAGAGCCGAGAGCGCTGTCGCCTGCTCGGGGGTACGGACGGTGTTGTCCATATTCTCGAGCACAAAGGCCAAGCCCACGCCGGAGATTACGCCAAGAACAAGCGCGAACGCTAGGTTGCGCGGGATGTTGGGCTCGCTCGGAGACATGGGAACGCGGGCGGCATTAATAATGCGAAAGTTATTGGAGCGCAATCCCGCGGTGACGCCAGCTTCCTTCAGCTTTTCCAGCAATCCCTCGTACAGCGTGCGGTTGCTGTCGAGGTCGCGCTTCAGAATGCTGTACTCGATGGCGCTCTCATTGAGCTTGTTGGCTTCCTGTTTTTGCTTCTCAAAAGACTCGCGTAACATGCTCTCGCGCTGCAAAGCAGCCAGGTATTGTCCTTTGAGGTGGTCGACGGCCTTGTTGGTTTCTGATTGCAACTGGCGGTCGACCTCTTTCAGTTGATTATTGAGCTGAGCAATCTTCGGATAGGAAGGACCGAACTGGGTGCTGAGGTCGGCGATCTGAAGTTTGAGATCCCCCTGTTGTCCGCGCAGCTTGTCCATAATCTGGGAACCGGCTGGGCTTCCGTTTCCGGTGGTATCGGAAACGATCGCCGCCGCGATGGCGTCCGGATCGTTGGACTGAGTCTGGCGATAGACCGCTTCTTTCTGCATGCGGTCAGATTCAGCCAAGGTCATTTCTTTGTTGACTTCGTCGAGCTTCTCGGTGGTGATGTTCTGTTTGTCGTCAATCCCGAGAATCTCGTGATCCTTCTGGTAGCGGACCAGCTTTTCCTGAGAAGTCTCCACTTTCATCTGCAAGTCAACGAGCTGCTTGGACAGCCAGTCGGAGGCTTGCATGGTGGATTCGAATTTCGTTTTAAAGTTTTGCTCGACGTAAGTGGCCGCCAGCGTATTCACGGTGCTGGCGGCTAGCTGCGGATCGGTGCTGTTGTAGTGAATCTCGATGATCCGGGTGTTGGGGATCAGGGTTACATGGAGGTTTCCGCGAAAGGCTCCCAATAGAGCCGAGGTCCGGCTGGAATCGGTCTGCAGCGGATCGGCGACCAGATTAGCTTGCTTTTGATCGGAGTGACCGCCGAACTCGGGACGCTTATCCAGATTTAATTGCCGGATGACCTGCAACGCCATGAGATCGCTCTGCAGGATGCGGACCTCGGTATCCAGATCGCTCTGGTCGTAGTAGTCCATCACCGGCATCGAGTCTTTGAAGGTGATGACATTCGAATCGGCTTTGTTGACGACGATTTGGCCCACCGCTTCATAGATGGGAGTCTGGCGCAAGCTAGCCACGGCCACCGCCATGAAGATTCCGCTTATGACGGCAATCACCATCCACTTGCGCTTGATGAGAACGCGCATATATTCGCGCAGGGTGGATTCCTGCGCCGGCAGCACGTTATAGAGAGCGGAGTGGATCGGCCGGAGAAATTCAGCCGGCTCGCCGGGTTTCAGTCCCCGCAATCCGTCGCCACTCGTTGGAACGTCACTTCGTGGAACCAGCGGTCCCAATGACATCATTACTCCTTGCCCGCCACAAGCTCGATGCGGCCACATGCCGCACCCCGACACACAGGTCCCGCTCCAGCCGACTTTCATATAGCAAGCCGGGAAGACGAGAGCGGGCTGTTATGAGGAATTTGCCTGATTCTAGCATTCCTGGCTGCGAGAACCAGCCAAAAAATTACAGTTGTCTATGTTGTTTCGGGTACTGGTTTTGGCCTGGTAGACGTGAATCCGGCGATGAATCCGCAGTTGTACTCCCGGGGCTCTTTGCTCAGCTATACTATCGAACACAAGAACTTACCCGAAACGAGAAGATTCTTCCGGATTCCAGCCTTGTAAGGACTTGTTAGTGGGCTGGTATACCTCGTCAGAAGGCGCTTCGAAGGGATAAGAATGGTCAATTGGTCACAGGAATCGATACTGGTAACGGGTGGAACCGGATCTTTCGGGAAGAAGTTTGTGGAGATCATGTTGCGCGACTACCAGCCGCAACGGTTGGTGATTTTCAGCCGCGACGAGTTGAAGCAGCATGAGATGAGGACGGCGGGGTTCGATCATTCCAGCCTGCGCTATTTTATTGGCGACGTCCGCGACGTGGAGCGGTTGAAGCGCGCGCTCGCGGGGATAACGGTGGTGGTGCACGCGGCGGCGCTCAAACAGGTTCCTGCGTGCGAATACAACCCGTTCGAAGCGATCCAGACCAATATCATGGGCGGCCGCAACGTGATCGACGCGGCCATTGATCAGGGTGTTCGCCGCATTCTGGCACTCAGCACCGATAAGGCAGTGAATCCCATCAATCTGTATGGCGCGACCAAGCTGTGTGCGGAAAAAGTCTTTGTCCAGGCCAACGCCTATGCCGGCTCTCGAAATACGCGTTTCAGTTGTGCCCGCTACGGGAATGTGGTGGGCAGCCGGGGCAGTGTGATCCCGGTATTTCTCGAGCAGCGCCGGCGCGGGAAGATCACCATCACCGATCCTCGCATGACCCGATTCTGGCTGACGCTGGACCATGGCGTGAAGTTCGTGATCCGCTGCCTGGAGCAGATGCACGGCGGCGAGATTTTTGTCCCCAAGATTCCCAGCATGCGACTGTTGGATCTGGCGGAGACGGTCGCTCCGGGATGTCAGGTGGAGTACATCGGGATTCGTCCGGGAGAGAAGTTGCATGAAGTGCTGGTCTCGGAAGACGAGTCACGGCAAACACTCGAGACCGAGGACATGTTCGTAATTCAGCCTTCGCATCCGTGGTGGAGATCGGAGAACTGGGTCAACGCCACACCGCTTGCGGAAGGTTTCCGTTATTCGAGCGACACCAATGACCGATGGCTGACGCGTCGCGAGTTGGAGGAATTGGTGATGCCTGAAACCAGTGCTGCGGAGGCGCTTCCGAGGTCGGCCTAGACCAGGCGCGTAACCGGCGATGAAGCTCGGAGGTGGGATTTCGCTTCGCTCCCGGTCGACTCCGCTCGGAAAGACAAAGGGTGGAGATTTGGAAATTCCCACAAAACTGGAAACGCTAGCCGTCCACGGGGGTACGCCTGTGCGGGCGAAGTTGCTGCCGTATGGGCGGCAAAGTCTGAGCGACACGGACATCGAGGAGGTGGTCGCGGTTCTGAAGTCAGATTGGCTGACCACGGGCCCGAAGATCGCCGAGTTTGAAGAACGCTTTGCGGAGTGGGTTGGAGCACGGCACGCAGTCAGTTTCAGTTCGGGGACGGCCGCGTTGCACGGCGCGGCGTTTGCCGCTGGACTGGAACCTGGGGACGAAGCGATCACCACTCCTCTGACTTTCTGCGCGACCTCGAACTGCATTTTGTATCAGGGCGCGACGCCGATATTCGCCGACGTTTCGCCGGACACGCTGAATCTCGACCCGGACGAAGTTGCCAGGAAAATTTCTTCGCATACGAAAGCCATCATCGCGGTCGACTATGCCGGACATCCCGCCCCACTCGACGAACTCGCAGAACTGGCGAAGGCGCACCGAGTGCTCCTCATTGAAGACGCTTGTCACGCGCTGGGAGCGGAATACGGCAAGAAACGCGTTGGCGGCATCGCCGACATGACCGTGTTCAGCTTTCATCCGGTGAAGCATCTGACCACCGGCGAAGGTGGCATGGTTGCAACCAACGATGCGCGCCTGGCGGAGGCCATGCGCCGCTTTCGCAATCACGGCATCAGCAGCGAAGCGCGCGAGCGGCAGGAAGCAGGGCAGTGGTTCTACGAAATGGTGCTGCTCGGCTTCAATTACCGGCTGACGGATATCGCGTGTGCCCTCGGACTCTCACAACTGGACCGCCTGCCAGCAAACCTGGCCCGACGCCGTGAAATTGCTGCGCAATACACGGAGGCGTTCCGCGACTTGCCCGAAACTACTGTGCCCGCAGTGCGCCCAGAAGTAAATCCGGCGTGGCATTTGTATCCTATCCGGCTGAACCGCGAAGCCCTTGCGGCGGGACGAGCAGAGATTTTTCGCGCTCTGCGGGCAGAAAATATCGGAGTGAATGTTCACTACATTCCAGTACATCAGCATCCGTACTACCGCGAGCGCTTCAAGTCAAATTCTAAGCAGAGCTATCCGGTGGCCGAAGACGCTTATGAGCGCCTGATTAGCCTGCCCATGTTCCATGCCATGACGGCGCAGGATGTGGAGGACGTGATCCACGCGCTGGGCAAGGTTTTGATCCACTACGAAAAGAAGATGGTCGTTGGTCGCTAGTCGTTAGTCGCTAGTCGTTAGTCGCTCGCAAACCCGGTTTTGGCCAACGACTAACGACCAACGACCAACGACCAGCAAACGACCAACGACGAGTTTCACGAAAGCAAAATAAATCATGTCCAGCATTTCCGACTGGGTGGGATATCGGGCTCTGGTAGTCGGTTGCGGCTCGATTGGCCGCCGGCACGCAAAGAATCTCAAGGCGCTGGGGTTGCAGCAGCTGGGCTTTTGCGACACCAGCCCGGAGGCGCTGCTGTATTGCCGTGAAGAACTGGGCGGAGAAATCTTCGGCGACTATGGCGAGGCGCTGCGTAAATTCCGACCTGAGATCGTGCTCATCTGCACTCCGCCGGTCTACCACGTGGAGGAGGCGCTGGCCGCGCTGCAAGCTCACGCCCACGTTTTTGTCGAGAAACCTCTTTCCCACGAATCCAGTGGAATTCAGGCGCTGATCGCCGAGGCGCGACATCGCGACCGGAACGTCCAGATCGGCTACAACATGCGGTTCCATCCCGGCTTGCAGATATTGAAGGAGCTGGTCGATTCGGGAAAGATTGGGCGCGTGCTCTGGCTCAACGTCGAGGCGGGGCAATATCTCCCCGACTGGCGCCCCTGGCAGCACTATCGCGAAAGCTACAGCGCGCGTCTGGAACTGGGTGGGGGAATCATCCTCGATGGTTCTCACGAACTGGATTACATCTGCTGGCTCTTGGGGCGGCCGACAGAAGTGACTTGCCGGGCTGAGCACCTCAGTAGTCTGGATGTAGACGTGGAAGACTCGGCATGGATCTACCTGAGTTTTCCGGAGCGGCGGCGCGCAGAACTCCATCTCGATTTTGTGCAGCGGGCCTACACGCGAACCTGTAAAGTTGTGGGCGAAACAGGGACTGCGTTTTGGGATTTCAACGTCCAGGAAGTGCGCTGGTTCAACGCAGAAGAGCCTTCGGCCAAGCAGCCCTCCGCCGACCAGCCCGGTTGGAACCATATCTCGTATGTGTTTGAACCTAACGACATGTATGTGGCCGAGATGGTCCACTTCTTGGAGTCACTCGGAAGCGGAACTGGCCCGATGGTCGATCTTGAGCAAAGCCGGGATGTAATCCGCGTGGTGGAAGCGGCCAAGAAGTCGTCAGAAGAAGGACGGCCGCAGGCGCTGAATTGGACGAGCGAACCGAGTGAAGGGCCGATAGTGGCGATTATTCAGGCGCGAATGGGATCGAGTCGGCTGCCGGGCAAGAGCCTGGCGGAGATCGAAAAACATCCGATGTTGTGGCATGTGATTCAACGCGTGAAACGAGCCGGGCTGGTGGATCGAGTGGTGGTGGCCACTTCTACCGTCCCAGCGGACGACGCCATCGAGAAGATGTGCCGGGAGAACGGCGTTCCATGTTATCGGGGCAGCGAGCATGACGTACTCGATCGTTTCTACGGAGCCGCGCGCGCCGAGAAAGCGTCGCAAGTGGTGCGCATCACAGCCGATTGCCCCTTGGTCGATCCGGAAGTGATCGATCGCGTCGTGCGCCGCTTTCAGCGCGGCGATCTCGACTACGCATCGAATGCGATGGTGCGGAGCTATCCCGATGGCTTGGATACGGAGATATTCTCGTTTTCCGCGCTGGAACGGGCGTGGCACGAGGCGACTAAGGCATCAGAGCGCGAGCATGTGACTCCTTACCTGCGTTCAGAAAAGTTTCGCACCGCCAACGTGGAGAACGACTCGACGTCCCTGGGTCAGCATTATCGCTGGACGGTCGACGAAGCGGCGGACTTGGAGTTCATTCGCGCGGTGTACAAGGCTTTTCGCGAGAGAGACAGTTTCGGAATGAAGGATGTCTTGGAATTGATCGAAAAGAATCCAGGGTTGGAGAAGATGAACTCGGAAATTGTTTCCAACCATGGATACTACAAGAGCCTGTACCAGGAGGCGCGCGCAGCGGCGGCACCAATGCGGCCGATTGAGAAATCGAAAGCGTGGCTGGCGCGGGCGGAGAAGGTGATCCCGGGTGCTTCGCAGACGTTCAGCAAGGGAGCCAACCAGCATGTTCGCGGGGTGGCGCCGGTCTTCCTGGCGAAAGGCAAAGGATGCCGCGTCTGGGATGTGGACGGGAATGAATATATCGACTACATCCAGGGGCTGCTGCCGAATATTCTCGGCTATGCGCACGAAGAGGTAAATGCAGCGGTGGCCGAGCAGTTGGGACAGGGGCACAGTTTTTCCTTGCCGCATCCGCTGGAAGTGGAACTGGCGGAGCGCCTGACCCGGCTCATCCCGTGTGCCGAGAAAGTCCGCTTCGGCAAGAATGGCTCGGACGCGACTTCGGGAGCGGTCCGCGCCGCGCGGGCCCTTACCGGACGCGAGCGCATCGCTTGCTGTGGCTACCACGGATGGCAGGATTGGTATATCGGCAGCACCACGCGAAATGCGGGCGTTCCGGAAGCGGTGCGGACTTTGACGCATCCATTCGTTTACAACGACCTGGAATCAATGCGGAAACTCTTGAATGAGCACAAAGGCGAGTTCGCTGCGGTCATCATGGAGCCGGTGAACTTCTGGCCTCCTGCAGCGGGCTTTCTGGAAGGCGTGAAAAATCTAGCCCATGAGCACGGAGCTTTGCTCATCTTCGATGAGATCTGCAGCGGATTTCATTTCGGGCTGGGGGGCGCGCAGAAAAAATTCGGTGTGACTCCTGACCTGGCTTGTTTCGGCAAAGCGATGGGCAACGGATTTCCGATTGCGTGCGTGGTGGGAAGAACGGATGTCATGAAAGTGTTTGAGGATATTTTTTTCAGCTTCACCTTTGGAGGCGAGGTCGCGTCGATGGCTGCGGCCATGAAGGTGCTCGACGTACTGGAAACCACCGATGCGCTGGCCCGCATGGATGCGAACGGACGGCTGCTGCAGGAAGGGCTGAACGCGCTGGCAAGAGAAGCGGGATTGCGGGATCGCATCCAGTGCATCGGTTATCCCTTCTGGTCGTTGATCAAATTTCTCGATGCCGACGGCAAAGACAGTCTTCTGGTGCGGAGTCTGTTTACCCAAGAATGCGTGAAGCGCGGCGTGCTGCTGCTGGCGACGCATAATATGACGGCAGCGCATGATCCGCTGGCGATTGAACAAACCCTGCGCGTGTATGCGGAGTTGTGCAAGACGTTGGAAAAGTGGCTGAGCGAATCGCATCCGGAAGAACATCTCGAAGGCGAGATGATTCAGCCAGTATTCAAGGTTCGAGCTGGAATGATTCGCGCAGTTGTGCCTGAAGACCTGGAGACCTTAGATTGGAAAAACCGGAGCACCTGATCATCTGCGCCGAGAGCGGAGTACAGGTTGGAACCGGTCACGTCATGCGCTGTCTGGCGCTGGCACAGTCCTGGAAACGGGCGGGCGGCGCGGTAACTTTCCTGGTGCGCGAAGGAATGCCCGGGATAGAAGATCGGATTCGTGCCGAGGGCGTTTTGGTGGAAAGGCTGCCGAAAGAAAGCGACGGTTCCGCCGAGCCTTTCGTCCGTGCAGCTCTTCGCGCCGGTGCTCCCATCGCCGTGCTCGATGGATACGGCTTTGGCGCGCGTGAGCAGCAGACGCTGAGCGGGGCCGGCATTCGCGTTCTGACCATCGACGACTACGGCCACGCCACCGATTATCCCGTGCGTTGGCTATTAAATCAGAACTCATACGCGGTGCCGGAGATGTACCACGGAACGAAAGCTCGACTGCTCCTGGGGCCTGCGTATGCGCTTCTGCGTGACGAGTTCCTACCCTGGCTCGGGTGGAAGCGCTCGATTCCGGAACGAGCGCGCAAAATTCTAATCACGATCGGCGGCAGCGACCCCGACAACGCGAGCGCAAAGGTTCTCCAGAGCCTGGAATTCTTGGAGCGCAACAAACGAGACCTTGAGGTAGTTGTCGTGATTGGCGGTGGAAATCCGCACGCGAGCGACGTGCAAGAGGCCGCGAAGCGCTGCACGGTTCCCGTACGGGTCGTCCAAAGCGTCCTGGATATGCCCGCCTTGATGGCCTGGGCCGATGTGGCAATTTCTGGCGCCGGCGTCACATCCTATGAACTTTGCTATATGGGATTGCCGTCGCTGCTATTGGTAGTCGCGGAGAACCAGCGGCGCATCGCGGAGAGCCTGTCGCAGTCCGGAGTCGCGGTGAATGCGGGCACGTCACAAGAAATCCGTAGCGAATTGCTCGCCGGCCAGATGCAAGGCTTGATCGACTCTTCCGAGCGGCACACGGCGATGTCGCACGGCGCGCGCGAGTTGGTGGATGGTCTGGGCAGCGAACGCGTCCGCGCTGCACTTCTGGAGCGAGAACTTAAACTTCGATCGGTGCATGAGAACGACTGCCGATTGTTGTACGTGTGGGCGGAGGATCAGGCGGCACGCGCGTCATCGTTTCATTCGGCCGCCCTTTCATGGGAAGACCATTCGCGCTGGTTTGCCGAGCGACTGCAAGATCCACAGTCGGTGATCTACATTGGAGAGAATGCAGCCAGTGAGCCGGTCGGCGTGGTGCGATTTCAAATCAAGGGCGAGACCGCCGTGCTCTCGGTGAATGTGGCGCCGGAGTTTCGCGGCAAACGCTGGGGCAGGGAACTGATCACGTTTTCGACACGCTCTGTGGTTCGAGCGCGATCCGTCCGCCGGATTGACGCATTCGTCAAGCCGCAGAATCAAGCCTCGATTCGTCTCTTCGAAGCGAGCGGCTTTCGCCGGGCCGGGATGGAAAAAGTCGCTAACCAGGACGCCTTGCTTCTTACATGGGAGTCCGGGAACGGAAATCATGTCCACTGAGATCGGATCCACTGAGATCGGATTCAACGAAATCGGATCCACCGGGATAACGATTGCGGGCAGGCGCGTCGGTCCGGGCTCTGCGGTCTACATCGTTGCCGAAGTCTCTGCTAATCACAATCAGAGCTTTGATCAAGCAGTCAGCATTGTTCGCGCCGCCAAGGATGCCGGGGCCGATGCGGTCAAGCTCCAGACGTACACGGCAGATACGATCACGCTGCGCAGCGACCAGGAGTGCTTTCGGATTAAGGGTGGCACGCTGTGGGATGGGCGCACGCTTCACGACCTCTACCAGGAGGCGTTTACGCCCTGGGAGTGGCAGCCGAAACTGAAAAAGATCGCCGATGAACTGGGGATGCATTTATTTTCGAGCGCGTTCGACGACAGTGCCGTGGATTTTCTCGAGGAGATGGAAGTTCCCGCACACAAAGTGGCATCGTTTGAACTTGTTGACATCGGTCTCATCCAGAAAATGGCCCGCACCGGAAAGCCACTGATCATGTCCACGGGCATGGCCAGCCAAGAAGAAATTTCAGAAGCAGTCGAAGCGGCCCGCGGCGCGGGTGCAACTCAAATTGCGTTGTTGAAGTGTACGAGCGCCTATCCGGCACCGGCGGAGGAAGCAAACCTGCGCACGATTCAAGACCTGGCGCGGCGTTTCGCTTGCCCTGTTGGACTTTCCGATCACACTATGGGAGTAGAAGTCCCAGTCGTCGCGGTAACGCTCGGAGCCTGCATCATCGAAAAACATCTTTGTCTGCGACGCTCGGATGGCGGACCGGACAGCGCGTTCTCACTGGAGTCCCAAGAATTCAAGGCGATGGTAGAGACGGTGCGCACGGCCGAGAAAGCCCTCGGCGTGGTCCAGTTTGGGTGCGGACCACGGGAGGCCAGCAGCCTGAAGTTTCGGCGGTCGTTGTTCGTGGTCGAAGATATAAAGAAAGGTGAATTGTTTACGAAGCAGAATGTGCGTTCGATTCGTCCCGCCGACGGATTGCATCCGCGGCACGTCAACGAGGTTCTGGGAAAATGCGCCGCCTGCGATGTGGAGCGGGGAACGCCGCTGAGTTGGGTCTTAGTGGCTCGCTGATCGAGCCGCATGGCCGCCTTGGTCAGCGGCCGCTCAACACGGCATCGAGATGCTCGGGGCTGATGCGGCTCTGTAGGCTTTGCCGGGTTGCTTCGGTTATCTGAACCTGCTCCAACAGCCGCGGAACGTCGCGAATCTGCTGTGGAGAATCCAGCGTGTACCCGGCGGAAAACTTGGCATACTGCTTGCCATAGTCGTACCAGGAAGCGTCAAACCAACCGCATAAAAAGCACGGTACGCGGTTCATCGTGCTCTCGACAGCCACGCTGGATTCCACCGTAAAACTGCACCATGCGCGCGCGAAAAGATCCGGGGTCATCGGTCCCTCACATATCTCGACGAGGCTGCGCTGTTCCGCAGATAATGCTTTGTCAACGAAAAGTTTTCGCACGCGGCGACTCTCAAAGGGATGCAGCTTGACGATGACTTTGCGATTCGTCTGGCTGGCTAGAGCGCACAACTCAGGCAGTAATTCCCCGTAAAAGGTTTGCGTGCGGCCGGACGATAATTCATACTCCTCAGAATAAAAAACAATCCAGTCTCTTTGGGCCGGATCAGAAACGTTGGCAGGCCGCAGCGGAGGGCCGGGCTCAGCAGGGCCGCCCACCACGATCTCGGCGGCTGCGAGGCCACCCCATGAAACGCAGTAATCCCTAGCCATCTCGCCCTTCACGAGATAAGTATCGGAAACCGGCCGGCGGATTCCGAAGCCGAGGTTCAGCGCGCCATGATCGCAAAAGACAGTGTGCAATTTTCGGGTTCTCGCCAGCAGGGTCGGCAGTCGCGTGAATGGATTGTATTCATCAGCGGAGAGCACTGCAGTAATGGGCTCGCGAGCGAATACCTCGCGCCACGCGTCGCGAACTCGCAACCCACTCTTCAGGAAAGCAGGAAATCCGTCGAACACGCGCAGTTTCCTGGCCAGGCGAAAAACAGGATTAGTTTCGAACTGTTCATTCTGCATCTCCTGCCAGCGCGCCAGCAGACGAGTGCGTTCCTCTTCAGTCGCGGGCAGCACCCGTGGAGTATACGAGGCGAGCGAACTGACTCCGACGTTGGCCGGAAGATTCGGAAGACGACCGTTGCGGCGCGTGACGACGAGCAGAAAACGGCGGTGCGGGAGCATGCGCGCGTAGGCCACCTGAGCGCGAGACACGTTGGCGTATGAGGAGGGAAGCAAGACCGCCGGGCTGGAGGATGCTTTCGCGGCACGAGCGAGACGGCGTCGAAGACGGTAGTCGGTGTCCCACTTATCGAAGGCGATTTCGGCGAGTTGCGATGGGCGTAGGGCAAACATCGCTTTCAGATAACGTCGGGAGCGCGCTCGCAAACGAGAATTGCGTTCCGCCGAAAAAGTTTTGATCTCGCGGTTCAAAAGCAGCGACAGTGCGCGCACGGCAAAATGAGGACGCGTCGCGAAAATCTCGGCGTGACTCGGTATTTGCTCGGCGAGCGCCGATACCAACATAATCTGTTCAAGTTGCGAGTAAGGGTGAACAGAGAACGCCTCCCACCAGTCAACGGACTCCGAGTCCACCAGTTGATCCCAGCCGAGCGCCAGAAGTTCGCGTATGCGACGATGATGCTGCTCGTGGGCCAGCGCGTCATAAATGCTGAACAAGCGAAAACCGCGAGCTGCGGTTTGAATAGAGTAAGCATGACCGCCGGACCAGCCCAAATCCACTACGAGATCCCATTGCGTCCCAACTCTCGCTCCCGCTTCTGCCGGGCTGTTTTCAATAGAATCGTCGGGATGCACGAGCAGAATTTTCATGAAGGGAATGGATTTGTGGAAGCGCCGAGCCCAAAATCTTAACAGTCGAAGCCTAGCATGAGAAGCGCGATGGGCGGAGGCTATGATAAAGGTGATAGACGACCGTGGAAAACTTAGGACTACCGCTTGGACCCATGAGCAAAAGAGTGACTCAGAGGATGATTGCGCCGTCCACCGTCACCGACGCTCTGCTGTCAATCGGCATCAAGCCGGGAAGCGTGGCGCTCGTGCATGTGGACGCGATCGTGGCCGCGCAGTTCCCCGCATTTCCCGGCGTGACCGCCACGACGACTCTGAACAACGAGTGGCGGCTCGATCTCTTAATCGAAGCCATCGAGGCGGCGATTGGCGATGACGGAACGCTCGTGATTCCAGCGTTTAACTACAGCTTCACCAAGGGGGAGCCGTTCGACGTTCGGAACACTCCGAGCTCGGTGGGCATGGTCAGTGAGAGGTTTCGCAAGCTTCCCGGCGTTCATCGCACCGCGGATCCGATTTTCAGTTTCGCCTGCCGAGGACCGCTGGCGCGAGAATTATGCGCTATCCCGGTGAAAGAATGTTTTGGTGCGGAGTCCGTGTTTGCCGCCTTGCATCGGCTGAACGCCAACATCGTTGACTTGGGCTGCTCCCTGACCCGGGGCGGGACATTTATTCACTACGTGGAGACAGCCCACGGTGTGGACTACCGCTACGACAAGGTATTCTCAGGGACGGCGATTTCGGACGATGGCACGGCTCGTCAATGTTCAGTTGTTTACAATGTGCGCGATCTCGCGCGAAGGTCGGAGGCGGATCTTCGACGGTTGCAAAAGCGGCTGGCGGCAGACGGAAAGTTGCGAACTGCGGATGTAGGGAGATCGCGAATTCTGGCGGTGACGGCAAGCGATCTGTTCGATACGGCGTGGAAAATGCTGGATGAAGATGCGGTTGCGCTCATTGCGGGAGGAGTTCACACCTGGTAGCACGGCGAATTGACGCGGAAGTAGCCACGATGGGGATCTTGGTATGAACGACATCGGCATCGGCAACCAGATGTATGGATGGGCGCGCGATCTGTTCCCGATTTGCCGAAGCCTCACCGGTGACGGTGTCCGGCAGACGCTCGGCTATTTGCAGAGACTGCTGCCGGGGCTCGAAATCAGCGAAGTGCCGTCCGGCACGAAGGTGCTCGACTGGGTGATTCCGGACGAGTGGAACATCCGCGATGCCTTCATTGCAGACGCCTCCGGAACTCGCATCGTTGATTTTCGCCGGAACAATCTCCACGTGGTGGGCTACTCGGAGCCGATCTCGACGGAAATGACTCTGGAAGAGCTTCAGCCGCACCTCCACTCCCTGCCGGCGATGCCCGATGCCATCCCTTATGTCACTTCTTACTACGAAAGGCGCTGGGGATTTTGTCTGAGCCAACGCCTGCGCGACGCCTTGTGTCCGGGAAAATACCGCGTCTTGATTGACAGCACGCTGGCGCCCGGCGCTCTGAGTTACGGTGAGATCATTCTGCCGAGCAGCGGCGATCACCTAAGCGATACGCGGGAGATTCTCCTGTCAACTTACGTCTGCCATCCCTCTATGGCCAATAACGAACTTTCGGGTCCCGTGGTGACGACTGCGCTGGTGCGCTGGCTGCGGTCTCTTTCCCAGAGGCGATACACGTACCGAGTCGTGTTTGTGCCGGAGACCATCGGCTCGATTACATATTTGAGCAAGCATCTGGAGGAGATGAAACGCAAGACCGTCGCGGGATATGTCATCACTTGCGTGGGGGACGATCGCGCATATTCTTTCCTGGAGTCGCGCCTGGGGAATACGTTGGCAGACTCGATTACGAAACACGTGATCAAGCATTACTATCCGGATTGCATCCGCTACAGTTTTCTGGACCGTGGAAGCGATGAACGGCAGTATTGCAGCCCCGGTGTGGACCTTCCGGTGGTATCGCTGATGCGCTCCAAGTACGGAACCTATCCTGAGTACCATACTTCTCTGGACGATCTGAGTCTGATATCGCCGGCGGGGCTGGCTGGTGCCTTCGGCGCGTTGCAGCGCTGCATTTCGTTGCTCGAAGCAAACGGTATCTATCGCGCGACATGTCTTGGAGAGCCGCAGTTGGGCCGGCGCGGCCTGTATCCTACACTTAGCCAGCGTGGGAGCGGTCTGCACGTGCAAACCATGATGAACATTTTGGCTTACGCCGATGGACAGCGGGACCTGCTTTCACTCTCAGAGCGAATTGGAATACCGGCGGAAACCTGCATACCCATCGTTGAAAGGCTGCTGCAAGAGCGTCTGCTCGAACGAATCAACTAAGATTATTTCTGCGCGAGGAATTTCTAAGCGCCCGGAAAGATGCCTGGAAAAAAGATGCTTCGAAAAATTCAGCCCAAGCACGACCGAAGCACGGCTCGCTCCCCAAGGGAGCAGAGCTATGCAGAACGGATGGAGCAGTGTATTGCGGACAGTCCGTTTTCAAGTCTCGAACGACTGCAGAATTTCACCCTCTACACGCCTCGGCAGGACCTGACGAACTTTCTCGTTCGCTACGAAATTTTCAAACGCGTACTCGCGGTTCAGGGCTCAGTCATCGAGTGCGGAGTATTGCGCGGCGGCGGATTGATGGCGTGGGCGCAGTTCAGTGCCATCTTCGAACCGACCAATCACCAGCGTCGCGTGGTTGGCTTCGACACTTTCACGGGCTTCCCGAAGCTGTCGAAGCAGGATCGATCGAGCGAGTCTGACGAGGCGCGCCCGGGAGGACTGGCGGTGGATTCGTACGATCACCTCCAATGCTGCGTTGAACTGTTCGACATGAACCGCTTCATTGGGCACGTTCCGAAGGTGGAGTTGGTTCGAGGCGACGCTACGAAGACGATCCCGCAATACTTGAAAGAAAATCCTCAGCTGATAGTTAGCCTGCTGTATCTGGATTTTGACCTTTACGAGCCGACGCTCGCGGCGCTGAAACATTTTCTGCCTCGCATGCCTAAGGGCGCTGTCATCGCGTTCGACGAACTGAACCTGAAAGATTGGCGGGGAGAATCGATCGCCGTTCTCAAATCCTTGAAGTTACGCGAATATCGCATCGAACGCTGCTCCTTTGGATCGGTAATGTCTTTTGCCCAGATTGAATGACCCGTGTAGTAGGATGAAGAATCCCGGCCGAAAATGGAACTGAGAATCGAGTGGATCCCCACGCATTTGTAGCCGAAGTTTACCGCCGCATGAGTTTGCGGCATCGTTCCAAAAGGCCCGCCCCCTGCTGGCCGGAAGTAAAGAACGACGCCCGAGTGTTGCAGGCCGCACATGAACTACGTGGTCTCCTGCCCAGTGACACGCGGGCCGCTATTCTCGATCTTGGCTTTGGCGGAGGCTGGTTTCTGGCAGCTTGCCTGCGCCTCGGTTATACAAATCTTTCGGGCGCCGATTTTGGCATCGCAAATAAAGCTCATGTGAAAGAATGGGCGTCCGATGCCATCGCATTGACGGAAATCGAGAGCGATATTGGCGGCTTTCTGGCGGACAAACCTGAGACGTACGATTTTATCCACATGTCTCACGTGATCGAACATATCCCCAAGTACTCTCTGCTTTGGGTCGTTGATGGTTTGTACCGCGCGCTAAAGCCGGGCGGAGTGCTGATGCTGCGCACGCCAAACATGGAAGGGCCTTGCGCGAATTCATCGCTCTACGTGACTCTGGCGCACGAATACGGCTTCAGCAGCGGAAATCTCGCCTCGCTGCTTGATATTTGCGGCTTCGACGAGATTCGCTTTCATGCACCTTCTGCGACCCATCCCGGCCCTAAACAAAGACTGGGCAGGCTTCTGCGCTGGCCCTTCTTGAAAGAAAGCCAGATCCGGCACCGTTTGTTTGGAGTCAATGAGCACGGACACTTTGACTCGGAGCTGATCGTGACTGCCAAAAGAGGCGACTTCCCGCCTTATTTCGATCCCAAGTACCGCTGAGATTCTCTGCCAACTGCTGGCGAGCGGTTTTGAGATAATCTTGAACAACGAATTGTCGGCAGGCACTCGCAGGAATATTTTGAATATCCCCGATACCACCCTCGAGGTGTCGCAACCGCCGCTCGCAAGCAATCACGAGGCGCAGTTCCGCAGCGAGATGGGTCAGATCTCGCGGCATTCGGCGGTCTTCTTTGCCGGGACTTTTTTCTCCGCGGGCGCAGGGTATCTCTTCAAAATCTATCTGGCGCGCGTGTTGGGCGCGGATGCTCTTGGAATCTACGCTCTGGGAATGACCATCGTCGGATTCTTTGGGATCTTCAATGGCCTGGGTCTGCCGCAGGCTGCGGTGCGCTTTGTGGCCGCGTATGCGGCCAAAGAACAATGGCAGCATCTGCATGGGTTTCTTCGCCGGGCGGTTGGGATGCTGGGGATCGGAAACGTTGTGCTGGCTGCGACCATGATGGCGGCGGGGCCTTGGCTGGCTCGGAGCCTCTATCACGCTCCCGCTCTCGTGCCTTACCTTCCTCTGTTTGCCGGCATAATGATTCTCGGTGGGTTCACGACGTTTCTGGGCCAGGTCTTGGCTGGGTACAAAGACATTGCGCTCCGCACCGTCATTACGAGCTTCATCGCGAGTCCGTTGAACATTATTTCCGGAGTTGTGCTGCTCAGTCTGGGCTTCGGTCTGCGCGGATATTTGCTGGCCCAGTTGACCGCCGCAGGAACGGTCCTCATATTGTTGTTGGTCGCGGTGTGGCGGCTGACGCCACGGCAGGCCAGGCTGGCTGCATCTAGAGCGTTGCCCATGGAGCGCGAAGTGCTCTGGTTTTCCGCCGCCCTATTTGGCGTTGGGATTCTGGAGTTTGTGCTCGCCCAAGCCGACAAGATTCTACTAGGAGCTTTTCTGGACATTCGGCAGGTGGGAATCTATTCCATCGCGGCGACGCTGGTGGTGTTTGTGCCGGTGGCGCTGCAGTCAGTCAACCAGATTTTCTCTCCGACGATCGCCGATTTGCACGCCCGTGCGGAGCACACATTACTGGGCAGACTCTTTCAGACTTTGACGAAATGGATCTTCGGACTGACCGTGCCACTGGCATTCGTGATGATCATCTTCGCAAAACCTCTGATGCGTTTGTTCGGCCCGGCGTTTGAGGCCGGCTGGCTGGTGCTGGTCCTGGGCACGCTGGGACAACTGGTGAACGTGGGTGTGGGGCCGGTCGGCTATCTGCTGCTGATGTCAGGGAACCAGGCGCGTCTGATTCGCGTGCAGGTGCTCATGGCGGTGTTTATGGTCGCGGCTACCTTGGGATTGGTCCGACCGCTCGGAATGGTTGGCGTGGCTCTGGCTGCGGCTTTGACCAACGTCCTGGCCAATGTTTTGTATCTGCGGCAGGTCTGGGCGGCCTTGCAACTGTCGCCTTACAATCGGACGTATCTTCGTTTGCTCGGACCTTGCTTGGCGAGCCTCGCGGTGACTGCCGGATTGCGGCTGTTGATCCGGTCAGCGAATTTGAATCTGCATCCGGAGTGGTTGTGGATTGGAATTGCGTTGGCCGTGTCTTACGCGTCGTTTTGTGGCTTAGCGCTGCTCGCTGGATTGGACGATGACGACAAGATGATCGTGGCCGCGATTCGCAATCGCGTTTTTGGCGCAACCGGGAGGACGCCGTCGATTCCAAGCCAATAATGACCGTAAGAAGACCAATCACTTTGCCGGAGGAACTCTGCTCATCCGCAGAACAGAAATTTGGCGCTCGTTTTACGGACGTCGAGTCGCTGCTCGAGTTTGTGCTTCGGGAACTTCTGCGCGATGATGCCGAGGTGCTGGATAAATCCGAGCAGGAATTGCTCGAAAAGCGTCTGCAAGATCTGGGATACCTCTAAACCCCTCCCCATGACACTGCCTTCCACCTTGGAGCGGGCTCAACGGGAGAGTCGGGAGCGATTGCACCCGTCGCTGAGGAATCCGAACTGGCTGATCCTGCGCCGTCGCCGGCAGATTTTTGAAACGGGTCTCAGCCAGTTGCCCACTCACGGTCTTTCCGTGCTCGATGTAGGAGGACGGTTGCAACCGTACCGATCTCTGCTCGGGACTCGCGCAAGAAACTACATTGCGATCGATGTGCAGCTGGCCCCGCTCGTGAATGTTGGTGCCAGCGTCGAGGCCTTACCTTTCCGCGGCGAACAATTCGATTTTGTGATCTGCGCACAGGTCTTCGAGTACTTACCGGAGCCCAGCTCGGCAGTTGCCGAAATCAAACGCGTGCTCCGCAAGGGCGGCATTCTCTTCTTGAGTGTTCCATCGGTTTTCCTTCGGAACAACGAGAAGGAGTGCTGGCGTTTTCTGCCGGAGGGTTTACGACACCTGCTGCGGGACTTCGAAACCGCGCAGGTCGTGCCCGAGGGAAACAGTCTCACCGGCTTTTTCCGGACGTGCAATGTTTTTCTGACCGCGTTTTTCCGGCCTAGGATTTTGGCTCCCGTCTGGCGATGGACGTTCGTTCCTCTCTTGAATGTGACGGGCTTCCTACTGCAGAAACTTGGGGGAGAAAACACCGATTTCACGGCGAACTATAGTGTGTGGGCTCGCAAATGACGTCTGGTTACATCAGGTAGCCACTAAGCCGCACTGTCTGCAATCGGCTTTTCGCCACTTGGCGCGGGCCTCGGCGTTGCCAGGGTCCTCTCTGCGAGTCGGCGTCCCAGTTGTATTGCCGGGTGCTCAATCGCATGATAGAGAACGACTGGGATAATCAGCCACATGGCCCAGAAGAGTACCCAACTGTTATGCAGCGTGAGTGCGAACCAGATAAAAAACGCATGCCCCAGATAGATCCCATACGAGTAGGTGGCAATGCGGTGACTGACAAATTTCAGCGGGCGGAAGGTAATCTCCTTGAATTGTGGCAGCATTATTCCCAGCAAAAGGCACAGTCCTACTCCGGCGCGCCTGGTCGGCATCCACATAAACACCAGGACAAGCAAGAGGATGAACAGCGGCCAAAGATACGACGGGATGGATCTCTTCTCAGGCAGAGTGAAAGCCATGACCCCGGGCAAGAAGTTGGGTACGAAAATCAGCAGCGTGAACCACGCCAGCGCCGGTATCATCTGCGGAAAATGTCCCAGGATCCCGCACGCCAGCCAAAGCACGAGAAGTCGCCAGAAGGAGCGCTTCTTCCAAAGAAATATGAAGGGCAGCACCAGGTACATTTGCACTTCGAGCGGCAGCGACCACAGCGGTCCGATGACCGAACTCGAGTAGGTGAGGTTCTGAATGAGCAGTAGGTTCGAGACCAGCTCCAACGCGCCCGGCCTCGGCCCGAAAGACAGTCCGTTCCCACCGGCTTGCAGATGAAGAGCGACAGCGGTTAGCACCGCTAGTATGCTAAGTGGGTAAATCCGGAAAAATCTACGGATGTAAAAATCTTTGACGAGAGCAGAGCCCGTCAGGGGGCTCCGCTGCATCGAGTACATCAACACTAATGAGGTATGCACGAAAAAGAGCAGGACGCCGAATAAACCGACATCGTCGAACCGGTCGAAGTGGTAGTGGTGTGTGAGATGGTCGATCAGCACCATCAAGACAGCCGCGCTGCGAAGAAAGTCGAGATTGGAAGACGCACCTCGACTGAGGCTGTCGGGCATACTACCTACTGAAGAAGGCGTCGGAGGAGAGGATTCACTGCCAATGGAAAAAAATTGTAGCACTCCCCGCTACCAGCGTCCACAGAGGACCAGGTCGAAGTGAAATGATCACACGCCTGCGGAACGTGTTCGGCCGAGCGAGGAAGTCGCTGACGCGTCCTGCTCTGCGCTTCGATCGCCCCCTCGTATTGTTCCAAAGCGACGATTGGGGTCGCGCCGGAGTGCGCGACCGCGAGGGATGGGAAGCGCTTCGTGCGGAGGGCCTGAATCTTGGCGAAAAGCCATACGATTTCTACAGTCTGGAAACAGCCGAGGATGTGCGCGCGCTCGCAGAACTCCTGAGAATGCATCGGGACTCGACCGGGCGCAGTCCGTCGATGGTGATGAATTTCATCATGGCCAATGTGGATTTTGACCGTGTCGAGCCGGGTCAGAAACAGATTCCTCTGCGGCCACTCACCGCGGGTTGGCCGGGAGAGTGGCATCGTCCGCAGCTGTTGGAGGCCTATCAGCACGGCATTCGCGAGCGCCTGTTCTACCCCGCGTTGCACGGCCTGACGCACTTTTGCGAACCGGCGGTCGCCCGAGAATTGGCCGCCGGCGGGGAGCGGTCTCAACTGATCAGGAATCTGTGGAAAGCAGAAGCTCCATACATCCACTGGCGCATGCCCTGGATCGGGTTCGAGTATTGGGACCCGGAGATGCCGACGGCGCGTCGATTCCTATCCTTGGACGAGCAGCGCGTTGCGATTGCGCGCGCGGCCGGAATTTTTTGTCAGATGTTCGCTTCCGCTCCATTCAGCGCCTGTGCGCCTGGCTATCGCGCCAATGCAGATACGAGAACAGCCTGGTTCGGATCCGGAGTGCGCGTCGCACAGAATGGCGCCCAGAATGGCCCAGGAGGCGACCCCGGAGGCCCGTTTCTGGACGAAAACGGAATGCTCCACACCTTTCGTACGGTTGAGATGGAACCCGCCGTGGCGCCGTGCGATGTGGAGAAGCTATTGGCGCAGGCGGAGATGTGTTTCGCGCGCGGCCTGCCGGCAGTGATTTCGATTCATGCAATCAATTTTCACTCGACGATCCAGGACTTCCGCACGCCGACATTGAAGCTCATGGACGAGTTCCTCAGCGCGCTTGAGAATAAATGGCCGGACTTGCTCTACCTGCATGACGCGGATCTATTCTCAATTGCAACCGAAGGCTTCTATGGCGGCGACAGCCGACGCGTGCGAGTAGGCGTGATCACCGCAGAAGCGGGCAAATAGCATGGCTCCGAACCCCATTCAGGGCAAGCGATCGCTGGTGCTGGTCACGGTGGACTGTCTGCGCGCGGATCACTGCGGATGCTACGGATACTCGCGGCCCACTACTCCATTCCTCGATTCTCTGGCGCCCGAGTCCTTCGTGGTGCCGGCGGCTATTGTCGGCGGCGCGCCCACGTATTATTCGTTGCCGGTGATTTTCGCCTCACGCATGCCTCTAGCGTTGGGCCGGGATGTGGTCGGACTCGGGCCTGGCGAAACCACCCTCGCGACCGTGCTGCGTGAGTCCGGTTATGCCACCGGCGCGTTTTCAGCGGCCAATCCCTATATTTCGCCGCGCTTTGGCTACCAGCAGGGCTTCGAGGTCTTCCGCGATTTCCTTGACTTCGAGGCGTCTTCAACCCAGAGCACGGCGAGTCCTGAAACTGGGCCCAGCGCTTCTGCTCGCGGGAAGCTGAATCGATCGCTGCAAGCTTTTTCCACTGCGATCGGGCTCCGCAAACTCTACAACGAACTTTACTTCCAATACTGCATGAAGACTGCGCCCGCAGCCGGGAGCATCGAGGCTCTGCGAAGATTTCCCTCGGCGGACGTTCTGATAGACCAGGCGCAGTCGTGGCTGACGTCGATCGGCCAGCGTCCATTTTTTCTCTGGCTTCATCTGATGGATCCGCATTCCCCTTACTATCCGCCGAATGATGCATTCCGCGAGTTGACAGGAAGAACGATCGAGCCCGGCCGCGCGCGCTATGTGAATGAATTCTGGAACCGCGCGGATCTGGCACCCTCCCGCTTGCGTGGAAAACGGAGTGAGGTCATGCAGTTGTACGACGCCGGCGTTCGCTGGGCTGACCACCAGATTGCCCGACTGGTGCAGGGTCTCAAGGGAACGCACCGATGGGACGATTGCGTTCTGGCGCTGACCGCGGATCACGGTGAGGAGTTTCTCGAACACGGCGGACGCTATCATGCGCCGGTGCGGCTCAGTGAGGAGATCATTCGCGTGCCACTGCTGATTCGTGTTCCCGGAGCACAAGGGATGAAGGTTGCAACTTCTCCGATGAGTCACTTGCACCTGGCGCCCACGCTATTGGAGGCGATGGGCGTGCAGGCGCCGTCGTCGTTCCGTGGTCGGAGCTTGTGGACAAACCTGCAACACGGAACAGACTGGGATGATCCCGCGATCATCGAGTGCGGCTACGGTTGTACGAATCCATTTCGAGTGGAAAGCCGCAGTGTGTCAAGGCTTCTAGGAGTTCGAGATGCCCGTTTCAAGTTAGTGATGCGGATGGAACCCGGAGCGACTGAGGAAGTGTACGATCTGGAAGCGGACCCGGCGGAGACTCAACCGCGCGGCGATGGGCTCGGGTTCGAAACTCGAAAACGGCTATTGCTCGCCGCATTTGAACACATGAAGAAAACGGTTTCAGGTCGAGACGGCGTTTTGCGTCTAGGCGCCCGGCTTCGCGATCTCCGACACGAGAACATCGGGTCATGAGAACATCGGCTAGAATGGGAGTCCAACGATTCCGACATACGAGTCCCCGTTCGTTTTTGCCAACCGCATGATTACCGTTTTCACGCCATCTTTCGCTGATGAGAGCAATACTAACGCCCAGAACCTGACCGTGAAGGAAGTCGTGGCGCGCATGGATCCATCGCGCTTTCGGGTGGTGATGCTCGCCGAAGGCGTGGCCGACCCAAGAATTGCCGCCCGGCCAAACACCAGAATTCTTCGGTGGGAAAAGCACGGGAACACGCCGCTCATTCTATGGCATATGCTTCGTCACATCCCGGATGTTTACTTCTTCCCGAGGGAAGGGCCGCTCGATGCTGCTTTCCTTTCGGCTCGCGCGAACTTGCGCTGGAAGTCGGCGCTGGTCACGTATGTGGTTTCCGGAGGACTCGAACAGGCAACCAACCGGCCGCTTCTCCGGCGCGCAATTCGAGAGTGCGACGTGGTCGTCGGGAATAGCCGTCACATGTCCGAGACGGTCGAGAAACTGGGTGGCCGGAATGTGCAAACGGTTTACGACGGCATCGACCGGCGCTATTACTATCCGCCGACGGAACCGAGACCGTCCGAATCAGGAAACGAAGGGAGGCGACCGCGAGTGCTTTTTGCCGGCTCCTTTCGTCCGTACAAGCGGGCCGACCTCGTGGTTCGGGAGGCCGCCAAACATCCGGAGTGGGAATTCCGTCTGGCTGGAATCGGGGAAGAGCGGACCGCGTGTGAGCGACTGGCGCAAGATCTGAAGTGCAACAATGTTGCGTTCCTCGGCCAGCTCAACGCTGCCCAACTCGGCGCCGAAATGCGACGCGCGCGCATATTTTTCTTCCCGAGCGAAATTGAAGGGCATCCGCAGGTGTTGGGGCAGGCTGCGGCGTGTGGACTAGTTTGCGTCGCGCGGGATTCCTACCATCCCGACTACGTCGTCGATGGAAGTAGCGGGCTGCTGGCGTCATCCAACGATCAATTGAGTGCGGCCCTCAGCCGTCTGATGCGGGAACCGAGACTTGATCGCGCAGATGTCGTCGTCGGCCATCAAGCACGCCGAAAAATTTGATTGGGACCGAGTCGCCGAACAGTGGCAGGAACTGCTGGAGTTGGCCGTCGCCATCCACAACCCGCATCGAGGGCGGCGGGTCTCACAAATTGCATGAAGCTCAGGGTCTTGCTGCTCACCGAGATTATCGCGCCATATCGCATTCCGGTTTTCAACGCTCTCGCTCGCCACGAGGGACTGGATCTGCACGTAATATTCTTGGCCGAGACGGATAAGAAACTTCGACAATGGGATATCTATAAGAATGAAATCCGTTTTTCGCATCAGGTTCTGCCGTCCTGGCGATGGCGCGCCGGGAAAGGCAATTTTCTCCTCAATCGAGGATTGTGGTCCGCCTTAAACAAAGTGTCACCGCAGACGATAATTTGCGGCGGATACAACTACGCCGCCTCCTGGGAAGCGCTTCTCTGGGCGCGCCGCCACAAGAGAGCGTTCGTGTTATGGTCGGAAAGCAACGGCCAGGACGCTCGCGCAGGGCGGGCATGGGTGGAGTGGCTGAAGATCTATTTCTTAAATCGTTGTGACAGATTTGTTGTGCCAGGGAAGGCTTCTTTCGAATATCTCAAATCGCTGGGGCGTCCCGACGCAAGCATTTTGACCGCGCCAAATGCCGTCGATAACAGTTTATTTGCCGCCGCAGCCGAGAATGCCAGAGCCAATCCGGCCGAGTTTCGAGAGAAACTGAACCTGCCCTCGCGGTTTATTCTCTTTGTGGGCCGCCTCGTCCGGGAAAAAGGTATCTTTGATCTGCTGGAAGCCTATGCCAAACTGGAGAGCAGCCTGCGATCAGAGATGGGCCTGGTTTTTGCCGGCGCCGGCGTCTGCAGAGGGGAACTCGCCGAGAGGGCGAAGCGCATCAGTCCGGGGGCGGTTTATTTCCCCGGATTCGCGCAGCGGGAAGATCTGGGTGCCGTATATGCGCTGGCGGAAACCCTGGTTCTGCCGACGCACAGCGACACATGGGGTTTGGTGGTGAACGAAGCGATGGCTTGCGGACTTCCGATCATCGTAAGCAGTGTTGCGGGATGTTCGTCCGATCTGGTCGAGGACGGATGGAATGGGTACGTGGTGCCTCCGCTCGACCCGGAGAAACTGAGCGTGGCGATCGATTCTGTGGTTCGGCGATCTGAGCTTAATCGGCAAATGAGCGCTCGTAGCTTACAGCGAATTCAGAACTATTCGCCCGAAGCATGCGCCGAGGGTCTGGCTGCGGCTGCGATCTCAGCCGTTTCGGGGGTGCGATGAAATCCACAAAAACGCTGCAGTGGATTGGCGTAGCGATGGCCTTGTGCGTGGCCCTTTATCTTCTTTATTCCCACCTGCAATACTTCGGCAATGTCTCTTTCCTGGGCGCAATCCTTATGGTGGAAGTTATCGTCGCCTGCCTCTGGAAATATGACGAGCGTTTCCTGGTTCTGCTGGTGGTCATGTTCGTTTGGGCTGGCCTGGGTGTCCCCCTGCGAAGCGCCGGGGTTGTTGGACGCTGGGTCGTGCTGGCTACGGGTGCAGGCGTTGGATTCATTATCTGGACGAACGCTCCCCGCAGGCCTTTTCGATCGATACACTTGATCGC
Source organism: uncultured Acidobacteriaceae bacterium (assembly GCA_963755765.1). Lineage (GTDB taxonomy): Bacteria > Acidobacteriota > Terriglobia > Terriglobales > Acidobacteriaceae > Acidiflorens. The sequence goes on along the minus strand of CAVWKZ010000009.1, from coordinate 83,694 downwards.
TTTCTTTTGCGTTTGCGCCGCGTTCGTGTCCGCGACGGTTTCCCCATTACCTCCAGATGGCCGGTCTAAAGGCTTTGAGCCTCGCTCTTCTTTTTCTTTATTGCAATACTGGTGCTCGCCTCGCACTTCTCGGTCGCGAGGACCATTTTTTCCGCGGCGTGGTCTGGGGAAGTGAGATAGCAGTCTTCGCTACGGCGATCTGTTATCTCGGTCTGGACGACAATATCTGGGGTAATCCCAACTCCCTGGGCGCGGCCATGAGCATCGGCGTGTTTCCCATCCTGTTGTGGGGATGGTTGACCAGCGAAGGGCCCGTGGTGAAAGGGCGCAGGCTGGTCGCGCTGCTTCTTTGCGTATACCTGGTTCGCTTCAGCATCGCGCGTGCCGGAATGGTTTCGGTGGCCGTGGTTACCGCTGTTTTTTGTGTTTGCCTGCATCAGTATAAATTGCTGGTTAAAGTCGGGGCGCTGATTCTGTTCTTTGTTGCGATCGGTGGGATGTTAATGCCAGACAGTTTAAACCAGCAGGTTGGCGACCTTAAGGATGCTGTGCTCTACAAAGGGCACAAGGAAGGAGGCATGCTGGGTTCGCGGCGCTCGCCCTGGGAGCAGTCGATCTCTTCGATCAAAGCGCACCCCTTGTTCGGGACGGGATACGGCACAAGTCCGACAGGCGAGGACCCTGGAATGGAGTTTGGAAAGTATTATTCCACCGCGGAGACGGTCCGCGAGCACGGCAGCAGCTACATGACCATCGCAGAGTGGGTGGGCCTGTTGGGTGTAGCTCCCTTTCTCGCGCTGCTGGCTATAACGGTATCGAACGTGTGGAAAGTGTGCGCACGGATGAGGCGAACCGCCGACCCCACCAACTACGCGATTCCGCTAGCCATGGTGGTGTTGGCCGGGCTGGTTCATGCCAGTTTCGAGGATTGGCTTTTTGCCGTAGGTTCCTATCTCAGCGTATTTTTCTGGATTTTTGCCTTCCAGCTCGCTGATCTTGTTCCCGGTCCGGTTGCGGTTCCAGCGGCCCCCGCTATTTCCCGGGTTCCCCGTCCGATGCCCGCCGATTATGGAGCCGTCGTGTCTCACCGATGATCAGATTGTTTATCAACGGCCTTGCCGCCACTGCCGGCGGCGGCCTTACCTATCTGCGCAACGTGATTCCCCATCTCGCGCGGAGAGCCGACACAGAAACCACGGTGTTGTTGAGCCCGGCAATGCGCGTGGAGTTTGGCGAGCTTCCCAATATTTGTTTTGCCGAGACGCCGGAAAGTGAAAGCGTATTCCGGCGGTTCCTTCGGGAACAGACCGCGTTGCCGAAACTGATCCGGCGGTGCGGTGCGCAGGTGTTGATTTCCGCGGGCAACTTTGCGCTTTGGAACTGTCCCATCCCGCAGATACTCTTGTCTCGCAACTCGCTTTATACTTCCGCTGATTTCCTCCGCGATGTTCGCGCTCGCGGAGACTACGCAATCTGGATGGACACTTTGGTCAAGGGCTGGGTGGCGCAGCGATCCATAAGCCGCGCCGACATTACCATCGCTCCGAGTGAGGCGTTTGCCCTGGAACTCAGCCAGTGGAGTGGCAGGAAGGTATTGTCGCTACACCACGGGTTTGACCCAGATGCTTTTGCGAGCGATGCGACGCCCTTGCCAGAGGCGGTGAAAGTCCAACTGGAGCAAGGGGAAGACGCCTTCCGCCTGCTTTTTGTGAGCCACTACAATTATTACCGGAACTTCGAAACCTTATTCCGGGCAATGCCGATTCTGAGCCATCGTCTTCCAAAGAAAGTGAAACTCTTTCTTACCTGCCGACTGAAATCGGGCGAGAATCCTGGGACCTATCGAACCGATTCTGCGGCGACTCTCGCCAACCATCTTCGGAAAAGCGGAGAAATCGTCGAACTCGGAACCATTCCCTATGGCTCTCTGCATCACCTCTATCGTGCCTGCCACGCCTACGTGACCCCGGCGTACGCCGAATCCTTCGCGCATCCGCTGATTGAGGCGATGTCGAGTGGCTTGCCTGTAGTGGCGTCGGATTTGCCAGTGCATCGCGAAATCTGTGGAGACGCGGGAATTTACTTTCCTCGCTTCTCTCCGGATGCCCTGGCGGAACGGGTGCTGCAAATTCAGGCATCGCCAGAGTTGGCGGAAAGACTGGCCACCAATGGCCTCCGGCGCGCTCGCGACTTCAGCTGGATCAGGCATGTGGAACGCCTGCTAGCTCTGGCCCAGCAATTGGTAGCGTCTGAGCAGGAGCGAAGCTGATGTGCGGAGCCGCGGAAGAGGGATCAGTTCTACACGTTTTGACGCTTACCTCCTTTTTTCCGTCGGACGAAAATGAGGTCAGCGGTTGCTTTGTCGCGGAGCCGATCGAAGAGCTCAGGCAGATGGGTTTCGATTGCAGTGTGATTGCAGCATCGCCGGTTTACCATCCACGAAGGCATTCGATTTCGTCGGCTCCGGCGGATTGGGTACGATACCCCCAAGTTCCCGGAACCCTCGGGCTCTCCAGCGCGGGAAAGCTGCTCTACGCTCGTCTGCTGGGCCGAGTACGGAAGTTACACCAGGTTAAGCCGATCAACGTTATCCACGCCCACGCGGCCCTGCCTTGCGGCCACACGGCAGCGCTGCTTTCCAGGAGCTTGAATATTCCATTCGTGGTGACCGTCCATGGGTTGGATGTATTCAACGCTTGCTATCTCGCTGGAATTCCTGCGGCATGGCGGAGGAAGGTCTCGCTGGAAGTTTACCGTGCCGCGCGGACCGTAATCTGCATCAGTGGCAAAGTGCAAGAGATTCTGAAAAGCGGAATGCCGTCTGGAACTTGCAGCAGCGTCGTGCACAACGGTGTAAATTCAAGTCTTTTTTCGCCGAAGCCGGAAGCAGTCGGGAAGGAGGCAGCGCAGTTCGATCCCGAGATTCTGGTCGCTGGCAACCTGCTGCCCAGCAAAGGCCACGAACTGGTTTTGAGAGCGGTCGCAAACCTCAGAGATGCCTTTCCCAAGCTGCGATGCCGCATCATTGGAGAAGGTCCAAATCGTGCCGAATTTGTTACGCTGGTCCGCGAATTGGGCATTGGGGAGCGAGTTCAGTTTGCAGGCCGGCGGAGCCGATCCGAAGTGGCGGAGGCCATGCGACGCTGCTCCGTATTCGTGTTGCCGAGTTCGAACGAAGGGCTGGGATGCGTGTACCTGGAAGCCATGTCCTGCGGCAAGCCCGTGATTGCCTGTCGCGGGCAGGGAATTGGCGAAGTGATTGAGCACGGCGAGAATGGCTGGCTCATTCCTTCAGATGGAGCGGGAGCCGAACAACTTGTCCAGGGGCTCTCCGCTTTACTGAGTTCGCCCGAAATGCGCATGCGCATCGGGTCGGCGGCGCGCCGGACGATCCTCGGAGAATTGACGTTGTCGCATCAAGCACAACATCTGGCCAGCATTTATCGCCAAGCCGCCGGATGAGTGCCCTTCGGCGTAAATAGCGTGCATTCTTCGCTTTCCTGCATTGAATCCTTCTTTTGATGTAGTCTCTTTTATTCCTATGGAGCACAACTCCTCTCGCGTCAGTCCTTCTGCGCTCGTTCAAGTTCTGCTGCTCATTCTCGTATTGGTTTCGGTTCCACTCGTTCTATCCAACAATTTGGCGGGAGCGGTCTCAGCGGTTTTGCTTCTCGGAGTCGTATTCATTTTGCCCGGTTATCTGTTCTTGAACCTCCTGGGCGAACCACCGAGCGGCCTTCGCGTTCTATTAAGCCCAGTTCTCGGGATTGTAACCATCACAACTGCGTATGACATTTTTTCGCTTGCCTCGAAGGATGCCTATTTTCCCTATTACGTGGTCGCGCTCGCAGCAGCGGGGGTACTTATCTTCGCGTTGCAAACCAGACGCACAGCGCCGCTGTCCTGGTGGACCCGGCAAGAATATGAGAGCCTCCTCGCCGGGAGTGTGGTGGCGCTGTGCGTCGCTCCCGTCCTTTGGAGAAGCGGCCGCTTCTCCGATGGCGAGTTTGTATTTTACGGACCTGCCGGGCAGGATCAACTGTTTCACGTGACCCTGCTGCAGCGACTCTTGCATCACGTGCCGCCCGATAACTTCATGGTTTCTGGCCTCCGGCCAACCATCTATCACTATTTTGACGACCTCGCGCTCGCACTTATCCTGCGCTGTCAAAATGCCTTGCACCTGCATGCCATTAATGTGTTCGATCTGTATTACAGGTGCTATCCCGTTTTGGTTTATTTCTTGATTGGAGCGCTGGCTTATCGCATCGGCCGGCAATGGTTGGGGAAGGCTAGCGGCGGCATTCTGAGCGTTCTACTGCTTCTCGGAGCCGGCGGACTAGGCTGGTTCTTCGGTGTCCTGCAAACTGCTCTCCATGCCTCGCATTTCGTTGCAATGCGGGCGTCGCTCTTTTCCGACTGGGCTTCTTGGGAAGGCATCGATGCGATTCTTCCGCTCGTCCATCGACCCGCGCATTACCACGGCCTCCTGATCTCGCTCGGTGCGATTAATCTTCTTTTGCGGAAAGAGATTCCGCGGCGCGATTGGATTCTCGCCGGCCTGCTGTTGGGACTAATGGCCGGATTCAACTTTACCCTGGCTGCGACCGTGGGATTCTCTGCCGCAGTCGCGACCCTCATTCTGTTCTGGCAGCGCCGTCGATCCGAAGCCAGCAATCTCGCCTGGCTCTCGCTCTTTGCATTTCTCGGTAGCCTTCCTATAGTTGCGGCCATGGTGCTTTCGGGATTTCATAACATGGCGCCCGGCTTTCCCTTTCGCGGCCCGAATTTGGAATATCCGATCGCGGCCTGGGGCGCGACCCTCGCCCGAATCCTACCGGCAGCGCTCATTCCATTGGCTTCGCTGATCTTGTTCCCCATCGTTGCCTTTGGAGTCAAACTATTCGGCATCGGCGTGATGCTGCGCGGCGACTTGGGCGAACAGCTTCTTCGCGGCCTTGCCATCGTGCTCGCAATCACCTTCGCACTTAATTTCGCAATCGGCACCTTCTTCCCGTATCAAGGCACCGGTATCGCCGTTGCGTTTCTCCAGCCCCCACTGTGGATCCTCGGGCTTTTTTCGCTGCGTCCAATCCATGCATGGCTCGAACGTAACCGCGCGAACTGGCGTCCGCTCGCGCTTTGGGGGATGCTCGCACTCACCTGGGTACAAGCCCTCGGTGCATTCAATTTCTCTTCCAAAGCGACCTTCTCTCAGGAAACCGTTCATGCCTTGCAGGACGTTCACTCCGCGGCCGCGCCAGATGACGTCGTCGCCTATCTACCGAGCGATCTGATCGAAACTGCGATCTGGGGGCGCGCGATGGAGAGTACAAATTTTGCGATCATGGCTATGACAGGTCTAGACGGCTACTTCTCGTCGCCGGATTACTCCAGGTTTTCTGCGGTTCCCGGCCTTCAGGGAGCGAGTCAGGCGGATGTGTTCGCGCAGGCCGACCACCTGTACCAGCAGAGACACGATGATGTCGGATCATTCCTTAGAGGCAACATCGACGGTGCCGCCTCCGCGCGGCTCGCCAGAGACCGTGTTCACTGGATTGTAGCTTCCGGTTATGCCGCACCCGATATTTTGTCTTCTGCAATCCCTTGGCGAAAGACAAACGAATTAGTGGTTTACAGGATTTCTCCCTAGCGGAAGAAAGGATAAAGTGCGGTCGAAACAAATGCTGACCAAGGATTTGCACACCGGGGAACTGCAAAGAGGGACCACCGCTGGTGTCCCCCAGGCCTCGGAAATTCCCCAACTCGGCACGGTCGCCGCATTCGAGTACAAGTTCGTTCTGCTTTTTGCACTGGCCCTTTGCGTAGTGAGCAGCGTTCCTTACGTGGTCGGCCGCGTCGCGCCGTTTCCGGGTTCGGTATTCACCGACATACCGGCCTACGAGGCGGACGCCAACAATTACCTCGCTTATGCGCATCAGGCGGCCACTGGAGCATGGTTGTTCCACAACCCCATGACCGGCGAGCCCCATGCCGCCGTTTTTTTCAATTTCGAGTGGCTTTTGATGGGGAAATTAGCAGCCGTGTTCCATCTTTCTGTAGGGTCAGCCATGAATGTGCTGCGGCTGTTGTTCGCCGTTGCCATGTGCTGTGCTGTGTATCGGCTATCGGCATACTGCTTGCACAACATCTTCCTCCGTCGGGCAGCCATGGTCGCGGTCATGACTGGTGGAGGCTTCGGATGGCTGCTTCTGTCGCATTTGTTGAATATGCTTCGCGTACCGGTGGATCAATCGTACTTTTATGACCTGAGAGCTGGGTTATTTCCTTACTTTTGGACCCTGATGCTTCCACACTTCTTAGTGGCGGGTGCATTTGCGACCTTGGGCTTGTGCCTGTACTTACGGGCCGAACGTAACCGCCGGGTCAGCAACTATATCGGTGCCGGATTCTTCTACCTGCTTACTGGTTCCTGTCGCCCGTACGATATGGCCTACCTCGCCGGCGCAACCGGCCTATACCTCGGCTTCTCGCTCTGGCGAAGCAAGAAGATGTCGTGGACACTTGTCTTAAGAGCAACGCCTATCCTGATGTGCGTTCCGCTCCTCGGCTACTACTATTGGATATTTCGAATCCATCCTGTTTTTCGATGGTGGAGTAATGCCGGCCGAGTGCCTCCCGCTCCGTGGGCTTTGACATTCAGTTTCGGTCTTTCTTTCTTCTTGCTGTTGCTTGCGCTTTGGCATCTTCGTGCCGAGCGACTGGGAGACGCAGGCACTTTGATGGTCTCTTGTCTGGTCACTGCGGGCGCCCTCATCTACTGTTATCGGTTCCTCCATTTCTCGTTTCAGTTCGCGACGGATATTCTTGTGCCGCTTGTCATGGTTGTGTTTCTGGGATTGCAGGGACCGCTCACGCAATGGATACACAACGGCCGGTGGGCGCGCATCTCCATCGTGCTTGTGCTGGCTGTGAACGGCCTCACGTCTGTCGGGCTGACTGCGCAGACCGCTCGGTTGGCATGGCGGGGAAATTATCGCCTCGACCAAGGTCTGGTCGAGGCTTACACCTGGCTGGATAGTCATTCCCAGCCCGATGAATTGGTCCTGGCTGATTTTGATAATTCGAATCGTATTCCCCAATACACGCACAATCGCGTTTTTTGCGGATACAGCAACACCGTCAGGTTCGCTCAAAAGACCGAAGCTGTGGATCTGTTTTTCACATCGGGCACATCCAATGTGGTGCGAGACGCGCTGCTTCAGCAAAACGCAATCCGGTACGTGCTGCTGACCCAGGAAGAAGCGACACAGCTGACGGTTCTTGGGAGTGATCTATTTCTGAACCGGGTGTTTTCAAATAACGCCGCTGTGATTTACGCGGAAAGCCACGTAGGCTCTGCATTCTGAATTGGACGACGGACGCCCGAACCGCTATCATCGGCCAACAGGATTATGAGTGGTGGGGAAAATGCGAGAGGGTTCGAGGCCCGGCGTGTCGGTCGGAGTGTCGCTCAACGTCTGACGGTCGTCATCCCCGTCTACCGCAGCGAGGCAATCCTGCCCGAGTTGGTCCGGCGGTTGGAACCGGTGCTCGCCGAAACTGCGGACAACTTTGAACTCATCCTGGTCAACGACTCCAGTCCCGACCGCAGTTGGGACGTCATCTCCGACCTGGCTGGGCAGCACTCCTGGATTCATCCCATCAACCTGATGCGCAATTACGGCCAGCACAACGCGTTGCTGTGCGGCATTCGGGCCGCTCGCTACGACGTCATCGTCACCATGGATGACGATTTGCAGCATCCCCCCGAAGAGATTCCAAAACTGCTGACGGCGCTGGCGGAAGGGTATGACGTCGTCTACGGGACGCCACAGCAGGAGCAACACGGGCTCGGGCGAGACTTTGCTTCCTGGATAACCAAGCTGACCTTGCAGAATGTAATGGGCGCCGAGATCGCCCGCCAGGTCGGCGCTTTCCGCGTCTTTCGCGCCCAGGTAGCCAAAGCCTTCGCGCACTACGAAGGGTCTTTTGTTTCCATTGATGTGCTGCTGAGCTGGGGCACGAATCGTTTCGCTGCCATACCCGTGAAGCACGTACCACGAAAACAAGGCGCTTCGGGATACACCTTTCGCAAATTGATGACGCACGCGATGAACATGATGACCGGCTTCAGCACCATGCCCTTGCAGATCGCCAGCATGATCGGATTTGTGTTTACGCTATTTGGACTTCTCGTCCTCGTATACGTTATTGGTCGGTATTTCCTGAATGGCGATCCGGTGCCCGGTTTCCCGTTCCTCGCGTCTGTCGTCGCATTATTTTCCGGAGCCCAGCTCTTTGCCCTCGGCATCATCGGGGAATACCTGGCCCGTATGCATTTTCGTAGCATGCAGAAACCTCCCTATGTGGTTCGCGAAGGCATTCTGTCGAAGGGCTCCGTGACCGGCCTGTCGGCCTGAGCGCGTTGTCCCGCGCACCGGGGTTGCTGCTGTGTGAGAAAAGCAGTGAGGGTGAGGAAAAGATGGCCGCCGTCATGGACCGCGAAACAGTGGCGTTCTCAGAAATTGACAGCGAACGTTTTGGTGTGCGCATCGCAAGAGCGCGTGTCACTTCGGATAATCTGTCGAGGATATTAGATTTCTGTGCAGTAGAGCGGATCGACATGCTAATTGCACGTTGCGCGACGAATGATTTAGTTGCTGCCCAGAGCATGGAGTCAAACGGATTCTTGTTGATGGATACTCTTGTGTACTACAGCTTCGATCTGACGAAGAAGATGATTCCAGAAGACACGGGCAAAATTCCGCTGCGACGCTTTCAATCGGGAGACAGAGCAGAAGTCCGAAAGGTGGCATCGGCCGCACTTAAAGGCTACATGGGGCACTATCATGCTGATCGTCGATTAGACTCGGGCCAATGTGACGAGGCATACCGTTCATGGGCTGAGCGGTCGTGCAGCACCGACAACGCCGCTGATGAAGTTCTTGTCGCGGAGACTGGAAGCAAAGTAGCAGGGTTTGCCACTCTGCGATTGAATTCTCCGCAGGAAGTCGAAGGTCTGCTTTTTGCCGTCGCGCCGGAGTCGCAAGGACGGGGTATCTGTCGTTCATTCATGATCCGCAGCCTGCAATGGTGTCAGGAACAAGGCGCCAAGCGTATGGTGATTTCAACACAGGTTACGAATGTCTCTATGCAGAAGGTCTGGTGCCGAACTGGATTCGAGCCCAGCCACTCGTACTACACCTTCCATAAGTGGTTCACGCCCGAATAGGAATGAAATGCAGTAAACGAGTGATCGTTGTGTACACTTACCTTTAAAAATGAGCTATCGCATCCCATTTAACCGTCCCTGTTTGGCGGGCAATGAATACAAATACATTGCGGAAGCCATCGCCAATGGACATGCCTCCGGCGACGGCCCCTTCACCCGCAAGTGTCACGATCTTCTCGAAAGGGAATTGGAAGTTCCGCGAGTCTTGTTGACAACGTCTTGTACGCACGCGCTCGAAATGGCTGCGTTGCTACTCGATTGCGGCCCCGAGGACGAAGTCATCCTGCCATCGTTTACCTTTGTTTCGACGGCAAATGCCTTCGCTTTGCGCGGAGCGCGTCTCGTGTTCGCCGATATTCGTCCCGACACGCTGAATCTTGATGAGAATCGTCTGGAATCGCTGATAACCCCGCGAACCAAGGCGATCGTCGTAGTTCATTATGCGGGTGTCGCCTGCGAGATGGATTCCATTCTGGCGATCGCGTCTCGCCACGGAGTCCAGGTGGTGGAAGACAATGCCCACGGCCTCTTCTCCCGCTATAAGGGCGCGTATACAGGAAAGCTCGGCTGCCTCGCGACGCAGAGTTTCCACGAGACCAAGAACTTCACCTGCGGAGAAGGCGGGGCGCTGATCATCAACGACGCCGACTTGGTGGAGCGAGCACTTGTGATTCGCGAGAAAGGCACCAACCGGAGCCGCTTCTTCCGCGGCGAAGTGGATAAATACACGTGGGTCGACCTTGGCTCCAGCTATTTACCTTCCGATCTGTTGGCCGCATTTCTGTATGCGCAGCTCGAAGCAAGAGAGGCCATTCAAGAAAAACGAGAGCGAGTCTGGCATCGCTATCACGAATGGCTTTCCGGCTGGGCTGCCGAGAACGACGTGAAACTGCCCGCAATTCCGACGGAGTGCGAGCAGGCCTATCACATGTTCTACCTGCTTCTGCCTTCACTCGAGCACCGCGACGCGCTGATCTCACAACTCAAGGCGCAGAGCATTCTCAGCGTCTTCCACTACACCCCGCTCCATCTTTCAGAGGCGGGACTGAAGTTCGCAGCCGGTCCCTCGGACTGCCCGGTCACCGAAGACGTTAGCGATCGGCTGCTGCGGTTACCCTTCTACAACGACCTAAGCGAAAGCGATCAAGAGCGGGTCACAGCCGCCGTCACGAATTCCAGGTTCCGCTTGTTGAACCGCCAACTGGCCTGAACCGAGCGCCGGCAATCGGTCAGCGCACAGCGAGAAACGAGTACGTTCCTGCCGGGGTGATCACTTCAGCACCGCTCGGGTTGCAGAAGTGCAGCGTGATCGCGTCTGCGCCGGCAGCATAGGCATTCAGAGACAGATTCCCGAACTTGGCCGGGGGAGTGATGCTCGTAATTTGATCGGCTTTGGTCAGGCCACCCACCTTGCCAACAACATCAACGCAACTCTGCGGAGGCGCGTGGCTAGCCGGCAGGTTAACGCTATAAATTTTCATCTTCGAGATCGGCGAGCCGTCTCCCAGAGTAAAACTGTTGCCCTCCGTTATCTTCACTGGAACCGCGAACGTCTCTTGCTTCGCCGTCAGTCGCTCCAGCCAGTTCGTATGTACACCGTCGCCGGTCGCACCGATATAGTTTGTGATCGAGACCGGAGCTCCGAAGGCGAGCTGTCCTACATTCAGGCCCACCCCGCTCGCAGGCACATCTGTTCCGATCCACACATCATTTGCGCTAGCCGGTGGGCGGTAGCCGATCGTCCCACGCGTCAAGCCGGACTGCGAGTCAACCAGCGTGATGATGTGGTGCGGCTCCAGCGCGACCCACGGAGAACTTCCAAAGTTCAAACGCCCTTTCGAAAGCGTTTGCCCCCCTCCGCCATCCGTCATCAGCGTTGCCGCCTGATCGGGAACACTATTATTGGCCGTGGTCACGCTCGCGTAGCACGCCGTATATCCTCCCGGCGAGGCTTGTCCATAATCTGAGCACCGCCCCGCCGCTTGCAATGGATTGTTATTCAGCCCGACTCCCACCCCGTTTGGATGCTCGACATCCACCGTGACACTCTTGTTGACCGAGACAATCGATCCCGGCCAAAAAATCAGGTTCCCCGCATAGTTCCCTTGCGGAACCACATAAGACTGCGGCACCGCGCTTCCGCTGTCGGTGTAAGTACAAACCAGTCCGGCGCATTGCGGCAGGCCATGTGCAACATACCCGCATGACGTCGTCGTTCCACCGTTGCAGTTTCCATACGATGGATACGCCGAGCCAATCCCCACCGGAGTCGCTGCGCGGAGTACGTCATAGGTGATGACGTCGGTGCCGTTCGCAACTCGCGGCCACCGCACCGGTATGGAATCACTCCCAGTCGAGCGGTAATTCAAGATCTGCATCGGCGAAGTGTGACTGCTTGGACTCTTATCGTTGACCGGCATGTCGTTCACCACAATAAAGTAGGAATATTGCGTGCCGCCACTTCCGCCCGTGGGAAATGCCCCCAGCACTCCACCTGCGCCCGCGATCGCGAAACCTCCCGCCCCGCTGGTCATCCCCGCGATCAGACCTGCAACACCCGTCCCTGCAAATGGAGAACGCGCGGGCGAAATCGGATTCAGGGCCGTCGAACTCTCCGAGTAAATGTTCTTCAGGTATGCCCCCTGGTAGTTTCCGGTCGAGTTCGACGCATATACCTGCCACGGCCCCGTAGCCTGTAGCACCGTATTCTCGACGTACAAGCCGTTAGAGTTATAAACCGTTACGCCATTGGAGAAGTTGGCCGTAATCGTGGAGTCGCGCAGCGTGATAACCGGGGCCATCTGTCCCCGCGACCCCTGATTTCCCGCTGAAAACACAAATGATCCGGTCCAGTTCACGCCGTTGTTCAACGAGATGGCATTGTTATTGAAGTGGTCGATGGTGGCGTTCTCATCGTCCCAGAGATCGAAAAAGTTGTTAAAGTTCCCGCCGTCCCCCACCTTGTCATAGGAGATGTCGGTCAAGTGCGTGTTCATCCCATTGTCGAGGACGGCGACATACGCCAGCGCCACAACCCCGGGCGTTGTCTGCGCAGGAAAGTCGCCGCCGGAATGCGCATACTGGAAGGTCGTGCTCGACGGCACCGCCATGACCACCGCATCTCCCCAGTACGCGTTGTTGTCGGTGAAAAGGATCGTCACCATGTCACCGGGCCGAAAGCCGTGTGCGGTCGCCGTCGTGATCGTTATCAAGTGTAATGACGACGACCGCTGCGTTTTCGTGATGGCCACTCCCGCGTATTCCGGGGAGCGCGAGTAATTCACCGGCGTCCGGAAACTCAGACCTTGCACCGTGTTGTTTGTGAACGCATTCGAACTAGCCAGATTGCCAATCTGCAGACAGGCCCCGCGTCCGATGCAGTCCAGCGAAACTCCGTAGCCGCTCAACACCGATTGGTTCGAGTGCAGATAAATCGTTCCTGCAACGCTGTAAGTATTGAGCGAGTGTTTGGGATAACCGGGGCCGTTTGCTGGGATCGTGACGTTGCACTGCGAGTTTTTCCAGTAAGTCGGATCAACTCCGCACGCTGCGTTCAGCGTCTCCTGAATTCCGGAAGAAGCCGATCCAATCGCCGATCCCGTCGGATACGAGTAGTAAGGAGTGAAAGTTATCGTCCCCGACGGCGCTCCCGACACGCAAATACCGGAATTCACGTTGACCGCTTCGCTGTGTCCGCCGCCCGCAATAAGAACCTGGTAGCCGACGCCACTCGTGGTATCGATCCCGGTCGGACAGGGAGTCAGCGTAACCGTCGCTTCGCTTCCCGCTGTTAACGTGCTAGAGATTTTCTGCGTCCAATTCTGTGCTGTGGATGCATAAGTGATCCCCGCCGGAATGCCACCGTCGACTGCTTCAGTGCCTGACGCGGAATGAGCTTGGCTGACAATCTGCAACGGCAACAAGAGAAGCACAAAACCTAGATGTCGCATCAGTACCATTCCTCCCGAGTCTGGGTTAGCGATTAGGAGTAGCAGTTCTCCAGTCGAGGTGCAAGCCTCGCGTCAGGTAGCGTGCAAATTCGGGGGGCTATGGCGCGTTCACGATAAGATGAAGCAACGAATATATATAAGGAAGCGAGCAAACCGATTCGATGTGTGGCATCGTTGGCATTCTGGCGCGCAAAACCCATATCCCTTCTGGGGTTCTGGAGCAAGCCACGCTTTCGCTCGCCCACCGCGGACCCGATGATTCCGGTACCGTGCTACTGAAAGAAACCCAACCGGAACCGCTGGAAATCGGCCTGGGTCACCGGCGCCTGGCAATCCTCGATCTTTCTCCGCTCGGGCACCAGCCTATGCAGGATCCAATTACCGGTAGCTGGATCGTCTTCAACGGCGAAATTTATAACTTCCGCGAACTTCGCAAGGAGCTCGAAAGCGCTGGCCTCGAATTCAAAAGTCATTCCGATACGGAAGTGATCCTCGCTGCGTATCGCGTATGGGGCGAGTCCTGCCTGACGCGACTGGGCGGTATGTTCGCGCTTGCCCTCTGGGACGCGCCGCGAAAGCGGTTGTTGCTGGCGCGCGATCCCATGGGAATCAAACCGCTCTACTACCACCACTCCGAGCAGACTTTTATCTTCGCGTCGGAGGTGCGAACGCTCCTGGGAACCGGACTTGTGCCGCGCAAGACCGATCCCGTCGGGGTGTTGAGTTATCTGGCGTTCGGTTCCGTATACGAGCCCTGGACAATCGTGGAAGACGTGAGAGCCGTTCCGCCGGGGCACATGCTAACGGTAGAAAACGGATCGGTGAACTGCCGCGAATACTGGAGCCCGCTAAGGCCGTCGCCGTCGGCTGCATCGGAAGTAGCGGGGAACGGGTCTGCGGCTCAATTGCCGGCGATCTTGCGCGATGCAGTGTTGTCGCATCTGGTGAGCGACGTTCCTGTCGGAGTTTTTCTTTCCGGAGGAATCGATTCCAGCGCTCTGGTGGCGGTCCTTAGTCACAACGGCGTGCGTGCGAATACATTTTCGTTGGTCTTTCAGGAAGAGGAATTCAACGAAGCGCGGTATTCACGGCGAAGTCGCCCGTCGCTTTGGAACCGAACATCACGAGATCCCCATCTCGCAGCAAGATACCCTGGCGTGTTTGCCCCAGGCCTTGTGCGCCATGGACCAGCCGACGATTGACGGCATCAACACGTATCTCGTGTCCGTCAAAACGCGAGCGGCGGGAGTGAAAGTCGCTTTGACCGGTCTTGGCGCCGACGAGATGTTCGCGGGCTACTCGAATTTTCGTCGCGTCCCGAAGATGGAAGTTTTCTCGAAACGATGGGGACAGCTACCGAAGATGGCCAGGCGGCCGCTGTCCGCTTCAGTGGCGCTGGTTGCGGGCAAAGGCGATCGCAGCCGCAAGCTGGCAGAGTTGGCCTCGGACGCTGATTCCCACGTCCATCCCTACTTTCTTGCGCGCATGCTGTTTGGAGCAGCCGAGAGCGACGCGCTTTTTGCAACGCCAAATTACCATGCCTCACAGCAATCCCTGGATCAAGTTCTGCAGGAGTCAGTCACCGCGAGCGAGTTTTTCGATCCCGTCAACCGCGTTTCTTATCTCGAATCGCTTTTCTACATGCGCAACACGCTGCTGCGGGATTCCGACTTCATGAGCATGGCGCACGGTCTCGAGCTGCGTGTGCCTTTTCTCGACCGGGCGCTGGTCGAAGCCTGCTTTCGCATTCCGGGTGAACGAAAGCTGGAAGGCAACTCGCCCAAAAGCCTGTTGCTCGCGAGCCTCGGCGTCGAGTTGCCCAGCGAGATCGTAAATCGTCCCAAGCGCGGATTCACGTTGCCCTTTGAGCGCTGGCTTCGGGGCGAGATGAGGCCTGTCGTCGAAGACGCGCTGCTGAACAGCGATTGGGAACAAACACCGATCAGAGCCACCGCAGTGCGAGAAGTGTGGGATCGATTTCTTGCGGGCAAGACTTCCTGGTCGCGTCCCTGGTCGCTCTTTGTGCTGGCGCAGTGGTGTGAACAGAATCTGTGAGCGACTTTACGGCGTCGCCGGTTTGCGCGCAGAAATCAAAAGGAACAATCCCAGCTTCGCTCCCAGCCTGCGGACGAGCTGGCGCGGATAAAGTCGCCACACCATCCGGTAAGCCCATCCTCGAAACCGTACCGAGGGTTCATGCAAGAGCAGATCCCCCGGACTGAACGCCTGCCGCATCTCGATCTGTTCGAATCCCTGCAACATGGTTCGCGCTTCCTCCCGCGTATAAGACTTGGTGCCCGGGCTTTCCAGATGATCATGAACTGATTGACGCAACGACTTGCCGCGCAGAAACCCGTAGCGCAACCACAGCATCAATCCGGTAAGCGACGGGTGGTGATAGATCATGATGCGAAGCGCTCCTCCGGGCTTGAGAACCCGTCGAGCTTCGCGGATGCACTGCAGTGTATCCGGACTGTGGTGCATCACTCCGTAGGAGTAGACGATGTCGAAAGTGTTGTCCGAAAACGGCAGGTGCTCGGCGTCGGAAACGCGCAGATCAGGCGTGTAGCCTGCCATCTCGCAGCGCCGCTTTGCCCGCTCGAGCGAGATGGCGGAGATATCCACGCCGCTGGCCAGCGCCCCAACCTTCAACCACTCCAGATAATCTGCGCCCATGCCGACCCCAACTTCAAGCACGCGCTGAGCGCCGGACCGGGCGAATCCGGCAAATTCGTGAATGTAGGGTTCCAGTTCGTATCGCGTCCGGGCATGAGCGTCGAAGCCAGCACTATCGTCCAGATAGCGCGAACCGCAAGGGTCGGCATTCCAGAAATCCCGTACGTCTTCTTTCAGCTTGTGTTCGTCTAACCGGCGGATTGGCGAGGCCTGTGGCATATTTTCGAGGCAAGTCGTGGGAGTGTTCCGAGAGCGATACTAGCACAGCGTTCTTGGTGAAAACGCGCGCTGGAGGCTAAGATGGTACAACCTTCTGCCCGGGACAAACGTGATCGAGACGAAATCAGAAACTCAGGTATCGAGCCCGGAAACCGTCGCGCCACCACTGCCCCTGAGTGTGATTATCCCCGTCCGCAACGAGGCGCATAATCTTCCGCGTTGCCTGGAAGCGCTGAAATCGGTCGGTGAAGTCTATGTCATCGATTCGCAGAGTAACGATGATACTGGCGCCATAGCGCGGTCTCATGGTGCGAAGGTAGTTCAGTTCCAGTATTCCGGAGGCTGGCCGAAGAAACGGCAATGGGCAATGGATACGCTGCCCCTGGCGTACGACTGGGTCTTGCTCCTCGACGCCGACGAAGTTCTTACACCCGAACTGGCGAACGAGATACAAAAAGCAATTCAAGACCCGCGAAATGACGGCTATTACATTGCCTTGCAGATATATTTTCTCGGACGGCGCCTGCGGCACAGTGGAGCCAGCTTCTGGAAGCTGTCACTGTTCCGCAAGGGCTCGGGGCGTTTCGAATGCCGCCTGAGAGATCAGGACGCCAGTATGGCCGACATGGAAGTGCACGAGCACGTCGTCGTAAAAGGAGCGACGCGCAAGCTTACTCACCCACTCATCCACCACAACATCGAGTCCCTGTCACGCTACATCCAGAAACACAATGAGTATTCGAATTGGGAAGCGCGCGTCTGGCTCGACGGCAATCGAAGTGGAAATCGAAATGGAAATGACGAGGACATTCAGCCTTCTCTCTGGGGAACTCAAGCGCAGCGCCGCAGATGGTTGCGACGGCATTTCCTGGGGTTCCCCGGATCGCCGCTGGCGTTCTTCCTCTACAAGTACGTATGGAGCCTCGGATTTCTTGATGGCGTCCCGGGCCTGATCTATTGCGCGATGCAGGGCATTCAGTTTTTTCACATCAAAGCGAAAATCTACGAGCTGAATCACGAACGAAAGATCGGGAGGGATTGAAGTCGTGTGCGGCATCAGTGGACTCGTGAACTGCGGCGACCGGGAAACGCTCGCCCGCATGACCAACGTGCAGACGCACCGCGGTCCCGATGACTCCGGGCTCTGGGAGCGGCGTTTCCCCGATGGCGGATACATCGGACTAGGCAGCCGCCGCCTCGCCATTCTCGATCTCTCCGCCGATGGCCACATGCCCATGTCAAACGAAGATGGGACGGTGTGGATCACCTACAACGGCGAAATTTACAATTTTGGCGATCTGCGCCGCGAACTCGAAAGCAAATCCAACGCCCATCTTTTTCGCTCGCACACCGACACCGAAGTCGTCCTGCATCTCTACGAGGCATATGGCCCCGACCGATTCAAAGACTGTCTCAATCGTCTGAACGGGATGTTTGCCCTCGCCATCTGCGATTTGCGCGGCCCTTCGCCAAAGTTGTTTCTGGCGCGGGATCATTTCGGAATCAAGCCCCTCTATTACTCCGAGCGCGGTGGAAAACTCGCTTTCGCGTCCGAGGTGAAAGCGCTGCTCGAAGTGCCGGGAATCGAAGCGCGCATGAGTATGGAGGCGCTCGACAAATATCTGACGTTTCTGTGGGTGCCCGATCCGCTCACGATGTTCGAGGGAATCTTTAAGCTTCCGGCAGGCCACTACGCGACGTGGCAACGCGGCGAGTTCAAGGTCGAACAGTATTGGGACTTAACGTTTCCAACAGCGGAGCATCGCTTCGAGCGAACGGAAGCGGATCTGGCGGATGAAATTCGCGAGCGGTTCTGCGCCTCGGTCGAGCGACAGATGGTGAGCGACGTTCCGATCGGAGCTTTTCTGAGCGCGGGGTTGGATTCTTCCAGCATCGTGGCCGCGATGGCGCGAAAGCAACCCGTGCGGACATACACGATTACCTTTCCCAAAAAATATCGAGTGGGCGAGACAACGATTGACGATCCCGGCGTTCCCCAGCGCCTGGCACGCAACCTGGGCTGCGAGCATCACGAGATCGTTGTCGAGCCCGACGTGGTGGCGTTGTTGCCGAATTTAATCTGGCACATGGATGAGCCCACCGCCGATCCAGCGATCATCACGGCGTTTCTGGTGTGCCGCGAGGCGCGAAAGCAGGCGACCGTGCTCTTGTCGGGAGTGGGGGGCGACGAGATTTTCGCCGGGTACCGCAAGCATGTCGCGCACTCATGGGCGGAAGAATATCGCCGGATACCGGGTTTTGCTCGCTCCGCGGCAGAACAGGCTTTGCTGGGCCTGCCATCACTGCGCGGAACGAGGATAAAAGGCTCTGTGCGCCTGGCGAAAAAGATGGCGCGGAGCGCGGCGCTAAGTCCGGCGGAAGCGTTCATCAGAAACTGCACATACTTTGACGCGCAGCAGAGGACGGACCTGTACGCTCCGGGATCGCAGCGGTCGGCACACAGCGACTCCGCCGGCCAGCACCTCATCGCGTTCGACAACGTGAAACACGCCGACTTTCTCAACCAGATGCTCTATCTCGACACCAAGATTTTCATGCCCACGCTGAACCTGACCTACAACGACAAAATGAGCATGGCATCGTCAGTCGAAGTGCGAGTGCCGTTTCTGGATCGTGAGCTCGCCGAATTCGTCGCCTGGAATGTAAGTCCGGAGTCGAAGCTGAAAGGGAAGTGGCGTCCAGTGACGAAGCACATTTTCCGCGAGGCCATGCGTAGTATGCTGCCAGACGAGGTGATGCGGCAACCGAAAGCCGGCTTTGCCGCGCCAGTCGACTACTGGCTGGCAAACGATTTGCGTCCCATGGTGGACGAGTTACTCTCGGAGAGAGAGGTTCGCAAGCGTGGATTGTTCCGACCCGAAGTAGTGCGGCGCTATGTAGACGAACACCGAAGAGGCGCGGAGGACTGGTCCATGCAAATCTGGCAATTGCTGACATTGGAAATCTGGACGCAACTGTTTCTCGATGGCGGCGCGCGCTCGTTCGCGCAGCAACAAATTGGGGCACAGCAACTGGCCATCGCTTGAGCAGATATTTCTCAGGATGACAAAGTTGGCAAACTCTGACCAACGCACGCAGACCCAGATGAACAGCCCCGAATCCAGTTCCACTCGAAACGTCAAGTCCACCAGAACGGATCGCGTCCTGAACGAAGCTGCGGGCCTGGCACGCGCGCCGCAACGTGTTATCCCCCTGGTGTCCAAACTTGTTTCGGACAAGCTGCGGATGACCTTCGAGTATCGGCATCTCTATTCGTACGCGTCCCCAACCATTCCGACCGAGGAAGCGCTGCGATCAATCGTGGATTGGATTCTCCGCGCACAACAAGCTGACGGAGGCATCGCAGCGTACTACAGCCTCTGCACTGGATATTCCGATTCATATCCCGAGGTGACTGGCTACATCATTCCAACGTTGTACGATTTTGGACGCTCGACTGAACAAGCCGCCGCACGCCATGCCGCGGAACGCGCTACCCGCTGGCTGCTGTCGCTGCAAATGTCATCGGGCGCTTTTCCCGGCGGACTCCATCGCTCCGACAGCGGCCACGACAGCGTTGCTCAGCCCTCCGTGTTTAATACCGGCCAGATTTTGCAAGGACTGGTTCGCGCCCATGCCGAGACCGGAAACGCACAGATCCTCGAACGCGCCGTGGCCGCGGGCGATTGGTTGGCCTCGATCCAGCGGACAGACGGCTCATGGAGCGGAGAAGCGGCATATCAGGGGACGGCCCACACTTACTACAGTATGGTTTCGTGGGCGTTGGCACAGTTGGCCGTCGAATCGAAGGATCCCCGTCACGCGGCAGCGGCCGACAGAAACATCGACTGGGTGCTCGCACACGTCAAACCCAGCGGTTGGATCGATGGTATCAACCTGCGCGGACATCCTGCTTATTTGCACTTCATCGCCTACGTAATCGAGGGGACGCTCGAGTGCGGAATCCTGCGTCGGCGCGACGATGCGATTCAAGCTGCCGCGAAGCCAGCCTGGGTTCTCCTGCGCAAATTCGAGACTCACAAGCGATTGATGGGCACGTACAAACCGGACTTTACAGGCGGTCAGAATTTTTCATGTCTCACAGGCAATGCGCAGATGTCCTGTGTGTGGCTGCGTTTGTTTGAGGTGACGGGAGATCTGCGCTATCTGAACGCGGCGCTCAAGATCAACGAGATGCTCAAGCAGTCGATCCCGCTCAACGGCGCCCGCGAGGTAATCGGCGGAGTAGCCGGATCGTATCCGATTTGGGGTGCCTATCAACCCATGCGGTTCATCAGTTGGGGAAGCAAGTTCCTCGCCGACGCGCTCATGCTGGAGCAGCGCCTTGCGCGCGACTTCGAAGCAAACCTCGAAACAAACCTCGAAACAAACTTCGACCGGAAGCTCAAGGCGGCCGAATGCGCGTAGCGATCCTCTGTTCGAGTCCGTACAGCGAAACCGGCTGTGCCGTCGCCGCTCGTCTGGCGCAACTCGGGAACGTTCTCGTCGGAGCCCTGACGCTGCCCTCCTGGGACCGCAGCACGCTGCTGCGCAAGGTTGGACAATGGGGTCTGCGCGATTCGCTGCACTATGCCGTCACCAAATTGGCACCGGCCAAGTCCGGAGCCCGGGAACAGATTCGCAATCCATATCTAGAAGGCGCGTTGCGGCACGGCGACGGAGTATTCCGCAGCCTACCGCAGGTGGCCCGTGCCTATGGATTCCGAGCGGTGACCTGCGCCGACCAGAACTCGCCGCGCGCAGTCGAGCAACTGAAGCAGTGGTCCCCCCACGTGGCGATTTTTACCGGCGGAAACATTCTTCGCAACGAAGTATTGAGAGTTCCTCGACTTGGCGTTTTGAATTCGCACCTCGCCCTGCTGCCCGAAATCCGCGGCATGAGCAGTCCGGAATGGTCGCTCTTGTGTGGAATTCCCCTGGGCATAACGATTCACTTCATGGACCGTGGCATTGATACTGGCCCCATCGTATTGCGTCGCGAATTCGCGGGCGCCGGCAGCTGCGATTCGTTGAACGATTTGCGCAACCACATGATCGCCGAAGGAATCGAGTTAATCGCCGAGGCCGTCGCGGGCCTTGATCGCGGCACGATCTCGGCTGTCCCGCAAGCGGATCGAGAAAAAGATCGTCAGTTTTTTGTCATGCATGAGAAGTTGAAGTCTGTAGCCGCCTGCCGCCTAAATCAAATCCGGTCGAAGGAAACACAATTGAATCCCATGGCCGACGGGTGCCATGGCTAAGCTCGGCACTCTGTTGCAGATCGCCCAGACATTCGGAGTTCGCGACGGCGCCTTGCGCTTGGGATACGAACTCCAGCGCGGCAGCGGGCTTATGTCGCGCCGCATGCAGTCGGTCGGAGGTTGGGAATCTTGGGACCTGAAACGCATCGCTCCGAACTCCTCACCGGAAGATCTCCTGAATATTCGCCGCCAGGGTGGCCGCGCTTTCTTTTTCTCGGATTCTCGCAGTCTGGCGCCGCAACTAAAGAAAATTCTCGGCGTGGACGGCGAAGAATCACTCCTTGCCGAGGCAGGCAGAATTCTCGAAGGCAACCTGCCCTTGTTCGGTCGCCTGTCATTCGCTTGCGGCTTTCCTCCCCAATGGTTCCAGAATCCGGTCACAGGCCAGCGCGTCTCGCCCAACCGTCCTTGGACATCGATGAGATTCGCCTCCGGATTTTCCCCAGACGACTACGGCGACCTCAAGTTCATTCTGGAGCCCTCGAGATTCCTGTTCGTCTACCCGCTGGCCCGCGCTTACGCCGTAAGTGGCGACGAGCGCTATCCCGAAGCGTTCTGGAGCGCAATCGAAAACTGGGCCGCCAACAGCCCGCCTATGTCCGGTCCGCTCTGGATATGTGGGCAGGAATCCTCGCTGCGAATTTTGGCGTGGTCTTTTGCTCTTTACGCTTTTCTCCATTCGCAGGCCACGACACCGCAACGAGTAGCGCTTCTCGTGTCGATGATCGCCGCCCATGCCTGGCGCACCATGCAAACTGTCGGCTATGCCAGATCGCAGCGCAGTAATCATCTTTTCACCGAAGCTGTAGGCCTGTGGACGGCCGGAACGCTCTTCCCTGAACTGAACGATGCAGCCACGTGGCAGAAGCAGGGCGCGCGCCTCCTGCGGGAAGCGGTCGTCGATCAGATCACCCCCGACGGAGTTTATCTCCAGGATTCATTCAACTATCAGCGCATGGTTCTTCACCTGCTCCTCTGGACGTTGCGCCTCTCGGAGATTTACAAAGTCGACCTCGATCCGGAGATTCGCACGCGCACGATCGCAGCCTTCAAGTTCATCGGGGAGTTCGTAGACAACGAGTCCGGACACGCGCCCAATCATGGCTCGAACGACGGCAGCAACATACTTCCTCTGGCCCCGTGCGACTATGGCGACTTTCGCCCGCTGCTCCGAATGGGAAGTTGCATTCTGCATTGTCCGACGGCCCTGAACCCGGGACCCTGGGACGAGCCCGCGCGATGGCTGTGCACCGAGAAAGGGGTGCCCCACCCAAGCTCCGCTTGGGTGGGCGCGTCCAGCACCACGAACCAGCCGGACTCCACGGGATATCACAGCATCGGTACCGAAAACTCCTGGGCGATGGTGCGGGCCGGACACTACACGCGTCGTCCTTTTCAGGCCGATCAACTGCACGTGGACCTGTGGTGGTGCGGCCTCAATCTGGCGCGAGACGCCGGAACTTATCTCTACAACGGCGAGCCTCCCTGGAACAACGGCCTGGCCGGCACCGCGGTTCACAACACGGTCATGGTGGACCGCCGCGACCAGATGAAGCGCGCCGGCCGCTTTCTTTGGCTCGATTGGGCGCAGGCATCGGGCAGAGTATTTTCTACCAACAACGCGGATACTCCCGACTGTTTTGAGGGCGAGCACGACGGCTACCGTCGCCTCGGAGTGAAGCATCGGCGGATGGTTCAGTGCGTCACGGAAGACGCGTGGATCATCGTGGATGATCTCCTGGGCGAGGATGAGCACGAGCTACGGTTGCACTGGCTCCTGCCAGACCTGCCGTTCGAGGTGATTGCCGCTTCACCATTTTGCGCGGCTCTCTCGGCGGAAAAGGTCCGGTTTCGCTGGCATATCTTTTCCAGTTCCCCGGGGAGCGCGGCCATAGTCCGCGGTGGAAAAAATCTGGCGGAAAATATCGCAAGCGGAGATCAGGAAACCATGGGCCGGGAATCGGCCACCTATGGCGAGTTACGCCCGGCGATTTCTCTCCTCTACCGCATGCAAGCGCCTTTGCCGGTTCGCATGGTCACCGTGATTCTGGCCGGCGAAGCGCTTCAACTCCGGCAGAGCGACGGCAATTTGGTCTTATCGCGCGATGCTTCACAGGTTTATCAAGTGAGTCTGGTGCCGGTACAAACGCCGAGAGCAAGCGGCTAACCATCGTACAATTGGATGTTGTAGATTTCGAGCGCCCGCAACGTGCAGCCCCTTGCGTCACCGATATGAAACAACTTCTCCAACAGGTCAGCGGCGGGGAGATAGAAGTGGTCGACGTTCCTGCTCCGAAATTGCTCGCGGGTTGCGTACTGGTCCGCACAGCGGCATCGTTAGTTTCGGTCGGGACCGAGCGCGCTTCATCGGAGTTCGCCCGCAAAAACCTGTTGCAAAAGGCGAGAATGCGTCCCGACCTGGTGCGCGACGTCTGGAACAAAGTTCGCCGCGATGGCGTGGTGTCGACGTTCGCTGCAGTTCGCAGCCGCATGGATCAGCCGAGCGCTCCCGGCTACAGCAGCGCAGGAACCGTAGTCGCCGTAGGTGCGGGTGCCACCGACATTCGCCCGGGCGACCGCGTAGCCTGCGCCGGCGCCGGTCATGCGATTCACGCCGAATTCGCGTGCATCCCGCGCCTGCTGCTGGCCCGCATCCCTCCCGACTCGCGAGCGCCCTCGCAAGTCAACGTCAGTTTCGATCACGCTGCCGCGACTACAGTCGGGGCCGTTGCTCTCCATGGCGTGCGAACCGCCGACGTCAAGTTGGGTGACGTTGTCGGCGTGATCGGACTCGGCCTCCTCGGACAACTAACCGTGCAGATTCTCAAGGCCGCAGGGTGCCGTGTCATAGGGATGGACATCGACCGCGGCCGGGTCGATCTCGCGTTGCGTCTTGGCGCCGATGCTGCCAGCGGCTCCGCTACGTCATTCTCCGACGCATGCGCGCAACAGTCCGGCGGCCGCGGCGTGGATTCCATACTGATTGCAGCGCAGACCGCGAGTAGCGATCCTGTCAATCTGGCCGCTGAAGTCGCTCGAGACCGCGCGGTAATAGTCGCAGTTGGCACCGTAGGCATGGCCATCGAGCGCCGAACTTTTTACGAGAAGGAACTAGACTTCCGCGTCTCTCGCTCCTATGGCCCCGGACGCTACGACGCGGCGTATGAGCAGAAAGGTGTGGATTACCCTATCGGCTATGTGCGCTGGACGGAGACTCGCAACATGGAGGCTTTTCTCCAACTTCTAGCCGACGGCAAAGTGGACGTGGGTGCTCTGATTACGCACCGGTTTCCGATTGATCAAGCGCAATCGGCATACGACCTCATCACTGGAAAATCTCGGGAAGCGTTTCTCGGAGTCCTGATCACTTATCCGGAACTGGCCGAGGAAACGCGGCGTGCAGCAATTGAAATAGAAGTGGCTTCGACCGCCGTTGACCCCGCGACGTCGGTCGCCATCGGACTATTGGGAGCGGGCAACTTCGCTACCAGCACATTGTTGCCGGCGATAAAACGAGTGGGCGGTTCGACTCTGGTTGGTGTCTGCGCCGCCAACGGCTCCCACTCCGATCACACTGCGACGAAGTTCGGATTTCATTATGCCTCCGCCGATGATGACCGCTTGATCGGCGATGCGGCAATCAACACCATCGTGGTCGCCACCCGTCATCATTTACATGCCAGACAGGTGCTGGCAGCTCTGAAGGCCGGACAGCGCGTCTTTTGTGAAAAGCCCTTGTGCCTGAATGAAGATGAGTTGCGCGACATCGTGCTTACCTATGACCAGGAATCGCAGATCAAGCGAAACTCCAGCAAGCCACTCCTGATGGTCGGTTTCAACCGCAGGTTCGCTCCACTCGCACTTCGGCTCAAGAGCTTTCTTCGCGGCATTCATGAGCCATTGGCGCTGCATTACCGCGTGAACGCCGGCTTCATTCCTGCTGATCACTGGCTGAATGATCCGGAACAAGGTGGCGGCCGCATCATCGGTGAAGTCTGCCATTTTGTGGACTTCCTGACTTTCCTGGTCGGTGCCGCCCCGATTGAGGTCGAAGCCCGCAGCCTTGCCAATCCCGGCAAATACAGTAATGACAACATCATCTGCTCGCTGCGTTTCCCGGATGGCTCGCAAGGCACCATCAGCTATTTGGCCAACGGAGACAAATCGTATTCGAAAGAACGAGTCGAAGTCTTCGGCGGCGGTGCGGTCGCTGTGCTCGAAGATTTTCGCCGACTGGAACTCGTGACCCGGGGACGGAAACAAGTCTTCCGGTCGCTACTGCGTCAGGACAAAGGCCATCGCGGAGAATGGGAAGCCTTTGTCGCCGCGCTAAGAAAGGGAGCAGACTCACCCATCCCTCTCTCGGAAATCGTGACCACGATGCTCGCCACATTTGCGTTGGAGGAGTCGCGTTCTTCAGGTCGGCCGATTTCAGTCCGAGGACTGCAAGATATTCAGAGCCAACGGTTCGAGGAATAGGGAATTTCTCCTAGAGCCTTTCGAAATTTCTGTCCAGAGCCCCGTGAAAATTCTTTACGTCTCGCAATATTTTCCGCCTGAAATGGGAGCGCCGGCAGCTCGCGCGGTAGAACTGTCGCGCCACTGGGCGCGGATGGGCCACGAAGTCACTGTCCTCACCGGATTTCCAAACCATCCGACTGGAGTTGTGCCCGATGAATGGCGGGAACGATTGCATCAGCTTCGCTACACCGAAAGCATCGACGGAGTCCGTGTCGTGCGCACCTGGCTCTGGCCACTGCCGAACCGGAAGGCCCACGAAAGAATTCGCAATTACGCGTCGTTCTGTGTCTCGGCAGCGGTCACCGGATCCGCTCTGCCTAACCCGGACGTAGTCATCGCGACGTCGCCGCAATTGCTGTGCGCGCTTGCGGGATCGTGGATCGCGTTCTGGCAGCGCGCCCCTTTCGTCTTCGAAGTGCGCGATCTGTGGCCGGAATCACTCGCAGCCGTCGGCGCCGGCAGTGAAGGAAGCCTGCTCCACCGCACCCTGGGTGCCATCGCCGGATTCCTTTACCGTCGCGCCGACCGGATCGTGGTCGTGTCGCCCGCCTTCAAAGATCACCTGATCCGCTACTGGAAAGTTCCTGCAAGCAAGATCTCCATAGTCGAGAACGGCGTGGAGACCGATCTTTTCCGCCTCGATCCGGCTGCGACCGAGGTGCGAAAGCGCCTGATGCTCCAAGATCGCTTTCTGATTTGCTACATCGGCACCATGGGCAACGCGCACGGACTAGGGACGTTGATCGAAGCCGCGGAAAAACTGCAAACGACGTTGCCAAGCGCAGTGTTCTTACTGATTGGTGAAGGGGCAGAGAAGGAACAGATGATGGAACTCGCCGCCGCGCGCGGACTCGCCAACGTTCAGTTTCTTGGACAGCAGCCGCGCGAACAGATTCCCACGTATGTTTCGGCAGCCGATATTTGCCTGGTGATGCTGAAAAAGACCGAACTGTTCAAGACCGTGATTCCTACTAAGCTGCTCGAATACATGGCGTGTGAGCGGCCGGTGATCGTTGCTGTCGACGGACAAGCCCGGCAAATCGTCGAGGAAGCCGGTGCCGGCGTTTTTGCGGAACCCGAGAACAGTCACGCTCTGGCAGATGCGATTCTGGAACTGAAGTCGAGGCCCGATGACCGGCGGCAAATGGGAGCCAGCGGTCGCCACTACATCATCAACAAATTTTCACGGGAAAGAACGGCGAAGGACTACATCGGTATGCTTGAAGAAGTGTGCCGGAAGCCCCCGGCTCGCTAGTGAACCGCCCAATCCTAATGAAGGGCAACAATTGCCAGGGCAGTGGTCATCGACACGGCAACGTCCGCGGTGCGGTAGCCCGCGGCTTTGGCGGCGCTTCCGGGGATGAATAAGATGTCACCTCTCACCATTGCCACATCCGGTGCCTTGGCATAGAGCATCTTCTTGAGATCGACCGGAATTTCCTGAACTCCGTTTGGCCCCTGGCGTATGATCTTGGTTTTGCCCAAAGAAGATGTGCGGGTGTTGCCACCGGCCAATGCCAGAGCTTTGAGAACGGTGAGGTTATTGTCTTCAATCAGAAAACCACTCGGACGGTTCACGTCGCCCACTACGTAGATGATTCCCGCTCGCGAAACAATGATCGTGTCCCCCGGATAAACATCCACGTTGCTCTGAGTGTCTTCCGCCAGATTCGACGACAGCTGAAGCTCGATCGGCTGAGGATCTCCGCGGCGCTCGATGGTCACTTTGCGGCCGGCCTTGTCAGTGAGTCCCCCTGCCGCTGAGATCATGTCGAAAAGACGGCGATCGCCAATGGCGGGATAGGGCCCGGGGTGATTGACTTCTCCTACCAAAGTGATGGCTTGCGAGGCCGACTCGTCCACGAAGATGGAAACGTGTGGGCCGCGGACAAAGCCTCCATCTTCCAGTCGCTTCTGGATCAACTCCTGTGCCTCATCGGTCGTCAGGTCGGCAACGTGAACATAGTCAATCAAAGGGAGGTACACGTCCCCCGAACCACTGATGCGGGTTTTGGTCGAAAGATCGGGCACTCCAAACACGGCGACCTCGATCAGATCGCCGACACCGAGCTTTATATTTGAATTAGCTAGCAGACGCGAAGACGCAGGCGCAGCGGATTCGCTGGCGGGCGCGGACTGGGGAGGCTCTCCCGCGACTGGCGTCTGGGCCAGAAGGTGGAGGCTGCACAACCCAACCAGCAATAGGTTCAAGCTTCGCACAACAAAGCGGCAATTCCGCCCGGACATACCTACACTCCTGGATTTACGCGTGGGTCGAGTTTAACACACGCTCCTCAATGAAATCGCCGCCGACGGCGCAAGACACACTCCCTGGAACCCAAACGCTAACCGGCAAGATGCCCGCAAGAGCCAGTGGCTGTTTAGCCACTGGTTGAAATCAGCCAAGGCGTTCCGCAAACTGCTTAGGGGGCGAAGAATAGAGTTAAAGGTATAATTTCCAAAATCATTGAAAGCTGAATTCTCGAGCGTCGAGGCTTGATGAGCCTCTGGCAGCGGAGGAGCGAATCGTGAAGACAGCGGTGCAAGTGCCGGAAGCACTGGTCCGGCGCTTCATGCCCGAGCTGGACGTGCTGCGCGGAGTCGCAGTTCTCGCCGTGCTGTTCTACCACGGCTTTAGAGCGCAGTACGGAGATCTGCACTTCACCGGAGCCCGCCGAATTTTCGTGCAGGCGACCCAGCCCGGAGTCCTCGGAGTAAACCTGTTTTTCGTGCTCTCAGGATTTCTGATCACCGGGATTCTTCTCGATTCTAGGAACCGGCCAGATTATTACCGCCGGTTCTACACTCGCCGCGCCCTGCGAATTCTCCCGGCTTATTATTTGCTTCTGATCCTCCTGGGCCTTCTGCACCAGGCGTCGGCGGCATTCCTCGGCCTGAGTTTTGTTTATCTGTCCAATGTCACAGGTCTCTTCGGCGTCGCCATGGACTATCACCCGCTCTGGTCCCTCGCCGTTGAAGAGCACTATTACATCGTGTGGCCCTCGGTCGTGCGCAAGCTGGGGCCTCGTTTTCTCGCGTTATTTTCTCTGGCCCTCTGCATCCTCATACCCATCGCCCGAGCAGTCGCCTTCTACTACGGCCATTTTCAAGGGGGAGAATGGTACACATGGTTTACAGCGGACGGCCTCGCCGCAGGCAGTCTCCTGGCAATAGCGCTGCGCAGTTCGATCAGCCGGAAGCAAGCGGCGATCGGGACCGCGGTCCTGATGACGACGGCGACAATCGTGTTGATCGCCGCCGCTCCCTTCGGCATGTTGTCGCGTCAAACCGCGCTAGGTGCAAGTCTGCAACTGACACTAGCAAATACTTTCTTTGCAGGACTTCTTCTTCTCTTCATGGTGGTCGGCAGCAGTTCAAGGAAAGCTCTCGTCAACAGCTCAACCCTGCAGTTCTTCGGCTACATCAGCTATGGGCTCTACCTGATCCATCTGCTGGTATTTCAAATCTACGACATGGTCACGAGAAAGTTCTGGCCGGGGTTGCAGCCCTCCGTCGGACACTTTGACCTGATCCTGCTCAGGTTTGTAATTGTGAGTTCGGCCGCCGTTGGCTTCGCGTACATTTCGCGGAGATATTATGAAGAGTGGTTCCTGCGGCTGAAAGATCGAGTCGCGTCCCCACTCGCAGACTTGCATACAAAGACGCCCGAGAACATGCCCGCAGAGTCGGCGGTGAAGTTGATAGCCGACCGCGCCCGCCGCATCCGCCACCGCAAGAGAAGCTTCGGAGTCGTTCTGAGATGACCATGAAGCTGGCCGAAGCCTTGAAGATTATTCAGTCGGTCTCACCCGATGTTCCTCCGCTCCAGGTAGCGCTGCTGTGCGGCTTCACTCCCTTGCATCTGGAAACATTCCTTCGTGCACAGCTGTGTAATTTGTTTCCCGGACGCGCTCCCGAGGTGAAGACCGGTTTGTATGGCGATTTGATTGGCAACCTGCAGCGCGTGGCAGATGTTTCCGCCGCCGCCGTCGTGATCGAGTGGTCCGATCTCGATCCCCGGCTCGGGCTGCGCCGACTGGGCGGATGGGAACCATCCCAACTACATGACATCCTCAGCGAAGTGAACCGCTGCTGCAGTCTGCTGCAAAATGCGATGGCAGCCGCGAAGCGAAATATTCCGCTGGTCATATCTCTCCCAACTCTTCCGCTGCCTCCGGCTTCGTTTACACCGCTGGCGCGGGCGAGCGAGTTTACCCTTGATCTTCGCAACCGCGTCGCTTCGCTCAGCGCTGAGCTATCCCGCTTCCCGGGCGCCAGAATTGTTAATCTTCAGAGACTGGATTCGCTCCCCACGTCCTGCCGCCTCGATGTCAACTCCGATCTCTCGTCTGGCTTCCCCTATACGTTGGCTCATGCGTCGGCGCTCGCCGAATTGCTGGCCGAATTAATTGTGAATCGGCAGCCTAAGAAAGGACTGATCACCGATCTCGACGACACTCTTTGGCGTGGTATTCTCGGCGAGGTCGGAGTGCAGGGAATTTCGTGGGACTTGGACAATCACAGCCAGATTCACGCGCTCTATCAGCAGTTGCTGCACTCTCTGGCGGCAGCCGGAACCATGATCGCAGTTGCTAGCAAGAACGACCGGCCGCTGGTGGACGAAGCCTTTGCCGCCCGAGAGCCCATTCTGCGCGCAACTGATATTTTTCCCTTCGAGGTGCATTGGGACGCCAAGTCTGAATCGGTGGCGCGGATCCTCGACGCATGGAACATCTCGGCCGACGAAGTGGTCTGTGTCGACGATAGCCCGATGGATCTGGCAGAAATTAAAGCGGCACATCCTGGAGCAGAATGTCTCCTGTTTCCTCGCGAGAATCCGCAAGCCGCGTACGAGCTGTTGGAACGGCTGCGCGACTTGTTTGGGAAGGATAAAATCTCCGAGGAAGATAGCCTCCGCGCCGCCAGCCTGCGGGCAAATGCCGAGTTACATCACGATAAGGCGAAGTCCCCATCCGATACTGCGGGCGATTTTATTCGCCACATCGACGGCAAGTTGACTCTCAGCGCACAGAAACAGCCGCTGGATTCCAGGTCCTTGGAATTAGTGAATAAGACCAACCAGTTCAACCTGAACGGCCGCCGCTTTCAAGAAGCGGAATGGCAAAGCTGGCTGAACACGCCGCACGCCGTCCTCGTGGCAGCCAGCTATCGCGACAAATACGGGCCTTTGGGAAAGATCGCTGTCATTGCCGGTGATCTCGTGCCAGACGCGAGTGTGAATGGCGATTCTCCGAGAAAACGCAGGTTGTGCATCCGCACATGGGTCATGAGTTGCCGCGCGTTCTCCCGGCAGATTGAATATGAGTGCGTGCGCTGGCTCTTTGCCAGGCTGGATGTCGAAGAGATTGAGTTCGATTTCTTACCCACCGCCCGCAACACACCCATGCAAGACTTTTTGCAGCAAATTCGTAACGCGCCCGCGGAGCCGCACTGCCGCCTGTCCCGCGCCCAATTCATGCAGAACTGCTCCGCAGCAAATCATTCCGTTGAGGAAGTGGTCTAATGGCTAACCTCGAGACCCGTCTGACCAACTGCTTCGCGACCGCTTTCCCGGAACTTAAAGCGCAAGAGATTCCTTCAGTGTCTGCCGGCTCGCTCGCAAGCTGGGATTCGCTGGCAGGCATCACCTTGATTTCCCTGATCGAGGAGGAATTCAGTATCAGCATATCGCCCGATGATGTTCCCGGCCTGATCTCATTCGAGTTAATTGCTGATTATCTTCGGAGGACGCAACCGGAGAACGCAAAGTGACACGCGCGCCCAAATCCATTGCGGCTGGCGACCTTCGTGTCGGACTCACCGCTGAGTACGAGCGCGAAATTACAGAGTCGGATGTGCTCGGGTTCGCCGCCAGCTCCGGAGACTTCAATCCTCTGCATGTGGATTCCACTTTCGCCCAGCATAGCCGTTACGAGCAGCGAATCGTTCACGGCGCCTTTCAGATTGGCCTGGCGTCCGCATTGATCGGCATGCATTTGCCCGGCCGCGACGTGCTTCTGGGCTCCGTCAATGCGCGCTTTCTGTCGCCTCTCTATTTCCCGTCCCGAGTTCGAGTCAGCGGAGAGATCACGGCGTGGAATGCCGCCTCTCGTGCCGGCAGCATTCGAGTTACGGTCTCCGATTTGGCATCCCTCTCGCCGGCCTCGGAGATCACCATGGCTTTCACACTGCAACAGGCTAAGCTCGAGCAGCCCGCAATAGCGACGCCGCCGACGCAGCCCTCGAGATCCGAGGAAGCGACATTTTCCCCGAACAGAAAAATTGTCATGCTCACCGGCGCGTCCGGAGGGATCGGCGCCGCCTTGCTCCAGCCTCTGACGGAAGAATTTTCAGTGCTGGCTCTGGTTCACCGCCGTCCATTAAAGGGAAAGCCGCCCCATGTCATCGAAGTGCAGGCCGATATCGGCGCTGTAGGATGGGAACAAATTGTCACCGAGCGCCTGGGCGGCAATCCTCTGTACGCCATCGTCCACTGTGCGTGGCCCGGCATGCCCAAAGGTGGACTGCTGCACAGCGACCTTCGGCTCATCGAGCAACAGCTCGCGTTCGGAACGTCCCACGTGGTAAGCCTTGCGCGTCTGCTGTTCAATCTCGCCGGCCCTGACGGCGGACGCATAGTGGCGCTCGGGTCGGCTGCCGGGCACCACAAGCCCGCCCTCGGCCTGGGCGCTTATTCGCTCGCCAAGTCGGCGTTGGAAGACACGCTCCGGCTCTTGGCTCCCGAGCTGGCCCGCAAGAAAATCAGTATCAATGCCGTGTGCCCGACTTTCGTGCCCGCCGGCATGAACTCGGCCGGCG
This sequence comes from uncultured Acidobacteriaceae bacterium, assembly GCA_963755765.1. Taxonomy (GTDB): domain Bacteria; phylum Acidobacteriota; class Terriglobia; order Terriglobales; family Acidobacteriaceae; genus Acidiflorens. The sequence goes on along the minus strand of CAVWKZ010000009.1, from coordinate 51,013 downwards.
ATGACCAGCAGATAAAACGCGAGAAGGCCCTCGTTCCCATGGGTCGCGTCTGCGAGACTGAAGATATCGCCGGTGCCGTCCGCTATCTTCTTTCACCGGCCGCTTCTTTCATTTCAGGACAATCGATCATGCTCTCCGGGGCGCAGATGTAATGTAGAAGTTCTCTGTTCTCAGACGTCCTCGGCCTTACTCCGAGGGCGTCGGCGCCTTTCCCGCGAACCCCTTGTGCATCAAAGTGATCTTGAGATAGCATCACCGTTCCATCCGGTGAATTCTTTCGGTGCCAATCTCAACGGTAGAAAATAGTCGGATAACGGATCTAAGACCGGAACCAACACAGCGTGAACTGCTCCTGTTGGTCGCTGTTAGCGCTCTATTTTTCGGCGCCACGCTAATTGCTTTCCACGGCTGGCATAGAATAGATTTTGGGGACAACGAGGCCTATTTACAAGTCGCAACCGCGATCCAGCATTGGGACTTTAAGGGACTCGACATCCAGCATTTTATGGGCTACCCGTATGTGATCGCCCTGGTCTCGCTGGTCTCGCATCTTCCCCTTACCTTCAGCCTTTGGCTCGTGGCGGTGGTGGCATCTTTTGTTAGTACTTTCTTGGTTGCGCGTTTGTTCGGCACGCGGGTAGGAGCTTATTTCGCGCTGACGAATTTCGCCTGGTTACAACTGTCATTTCTGGGCGGTGCCGAACCTCTGGCAGTTGCTCTCGGCATGGGTGCTTTCTGGAACTACCGGCGACGTAGTACTACGGTCGCGGCTCTGCTTGCATCCCTCGCCACCACAGTCCGGCCCTTGATGTTTTTTGCGCTCGTGGGCATAGGCATCGATTTGATCCGGCAGAGGTGCTACGCTAAATTTCTCGGAGCCCTGGCCGTAGGCTTGGCGATTGGTCTGTTGTACATGTGGCCGCTTGCGCATTATTTCGGAGACCCACTGCTCACCGTTCACAGCTATACGTCCCGAGACTACGGTGCGGCCAAGTTGGCTGGGTCACATGGACACTTGTTCGGCTGGCCCTTTCACGGCATTATCGTTGGCACCATGCTGTACCCGGCGCCTTGGACCAATATGGCCCTGAGTTTCTTCGGATCGCGTTGGTGATTGCGGGGGCGTTGGCGATGTCCGGACGGCATCTCCGCGAGTACTGGCGCGCTAACCTGCCCAAGCCATATTTTGCGGCTTTTACCTCCTTGCGATCTTCTGCTACGACTATCTGGCGTGGGCACGCGGCAGCTTCATTCGCTTTTCGATCCCTGTGCTCCCGTTTGTTTTTCTCGCGTTGTTACACTGGCTACCGAAAGATCGGCGCGTCTTGAGGTTACTTAGTGCACTTGCCCCAACGCTTGCCGCGTGTTCCGCCATTGGGATCAGAAACCTTCCTCTTTTGCGCTAGTTCCCCGATATTGCGAAAGAACCGAGGTGCCTGCGAGCCATCAGGAGAGATGCACCCATGTCAGGACCGGCGCGGACTGTCGAGCGCAGGTTTTCTCCTGACCCAATTTTCGTCTAACTTGGAACCATGTTTTGCAATGAATAAATGCGTTAGCACAGTTGCCCGCCAACGCCCACGAGTTGTATAGTTCCAGCAAACAACAAATTCATCACACGACGCCACTGATGGAGAAACCTCGTCTGTAACTGTGGACTGGAACTTCCGCGGCGCACCGGTGTGAATAGCCGGATGTTTCGGTCGGAAGGGAAGTTGGAGTTTGACGCTCCTGTTTTTTGGGCTTTTCGCGTTCTCATTGGCCGTGTCGTTTGTGGCGACTCGTCAAGTACGTGACATGGCCACGCGCCGAGGATGGGTTTCCATTCCGAGCAGCGGCCGTCATGTCCATCAATCTCCCCTTCCCCGGCTGGGTGGAGTAGCGATTTTCCTGGCTTTCTCGGTCAGCTTGAGCGTGTGGCTGGGGCTCTCCCTGATATATCCCCGCCTGGGCGATGGACTTGCTCCTAGCCTGCTTCTCCGTATTTATGTTCCGGCCTGCCTGATTTTTTGTCTCGGAATCTACGATGATCTCCACGACGCAGGTCCGTATTTAAAGTTTGCCGTGCAGGCGATAGCCGCTGCGATGCTCTTCGCCGGGGGAATGCGGATTCTCAATCTACCGGTGATTTTCGGCCCCACACGTTGCCCTGGTTCATCGGTTTGCCCCTTACGGTGCTCTGGGTGGTTGCGATCACGAATGCGTTCAACCTAATCGATGGCCTGGATGGCTTGGCCGCAGGATCGGCCTTGTTTTCGACGATCGTGTTTTTTGTCGTCTCGCTGGTTGATCATTCATGGCTGGGCTCCCTGATGAGCGTGACACTAGCCGGTGCCATCCTGGGATTCCTGCGCTTCAACTTCAATCCGGCCACGATATTCCTGGGCGACTCGGGCAGTATGTTCATCGGTTTCATGCTCAGCGCGTTGGCTCTGGCAGGAGCGCAGAAAGCGCCGACGTTTGTAGCCGTCGCCATCCCTGTGGTTTCGTTTGGTTTGCCGATCCTCGAAACCCTGCTCTCAGTTGTCCGACGCCTTATCAGCGGCCGCCCCATTTTTACCGCCGATCGGGAGCACATCCACCATAAGTTGCTCCAGATGGGTTTTACGCATCGCCAGGTGGTGATCGTTCTCTACGCAGTCTCTGCTGTATTTGCCATGCTCAGCCTGTTCCTGCTTTGGCCGACTGGAAGCACGCTCGGACTGGTGCTGGCAGTGGTGGGGACGGGCATCTGGCTCGGAGTTCAGCATCTGAACTACCTTGAGTTTGGCGAACTGCGTCGAGTGGCGCAGCGGACGATTGATCAGCGACAAATCGTGATCAACAATCTTTCCGTGCGCCGCGCGATCGAGGAACTCAAAAGGGCAGTCGATTTCGATCAGGTGCGCAAAGTTCTGGTTGGCGCTTTCGACAGCAACGATTTTGATGCCTTCGAATTGCTGCTCAAGTCGTTTCCCGGTGATCAGGCGGAAACCAGCGATAACTGGCTGTCATTTTCATTGGAGCAAGTTTCCTCACATGATGGCGATTTCCAGTCAGCCGTGCTGGAAGCTCACGCTGGACTTGTTGACCACTTCGAACCAGCGCCGTGGTTCACTCGTCATCTACCGCATTTACAATCATCGCGATCTCCAACTCGATGTCAACCTCCTGACCTGCGAGTTTCCCTTTGCCCTCGCCGACGCGCTGGATCGGGCGCTAACTGTCGCTCCCGTTTTCGTCCCGGCCGCCCAAGCCGACCTCTCGCGTATGGCTGCCAACCTCTAAGCGGATCTCCTGCCCTGTGTTCCTGCCCCTTTCTTCCCCCTTTCTCTCTGAGTTAATATGGTGGCAACTATTTATGGATCGCAGCATTGGCCGATTGCCGGATCCAGTCCCGAGGGCTCCCGACACGGAGCGCCGCCGTCGCGTTCGTCAACAACTTCACACTCCCGTCTACGTCAGCTTCAACGGACCGCAGACCGGAATGGTCGTTGATCTCAGCGAATTGATCGACCTCCACGAAGAAGGCTTTGCCGTTCGCACCGGTGAACCGCTCGAGGCCAACCGCGCCGTCACCCTTTGCCTTGATCTGCCCGAAACCAGAAGCTTCGTTCTCGGTACCGGTGAGGTGATCTGGAGCGATGCTGCCGGCCGCGGCGGTATCCGCTTTTCGCAGCTCTCCGAAAGTTCGCGAAAAATACTAAAAGAATGGCTTTTTGCCAACCTGCTCATCGGCTGCTCCAACCACGCGGCCCGAACCTTGCAACTCGCGCACCACGAAGAACAGAAGTTATTGGAGCCACCCACCGTTCCATCGAGCGCGATGCCGGTCTCCGATCTCCCCCCGCCTTACCCCTCCGAAGCGAAAATCCGCTGGAAGCAGTGCGTCGCGAAGTTCACGAACTTGGCGAAGACTTCGATGCCGCCTTGCAGCTCATCACCGAGCGCGCCTTGATTCTCACTGGAGCCAGCGGCGTGGCCCTCGCATTTACATCTTTCCGATGCCAACCAGATGATCTGCCGTGCGCGAGCCGGAGAGCCAGCTCCCCCGCTAGGAGCCCGGTCAGCCTGGAACACGGCCTCTCGGGAGAATGCGTTCGCACTGGCTCCTTGTCTCGTGCGAAGATACCGAAACCGATTCGCGTGTCGATCCTGAAGTAAGTCGCGCGTTGGGCATTCGCTCACTCATGGCTGCTCCCATCTTTTCCGATTTCCGCGTAGTCGGCTTGCTTGAGATTTTCTCGCCTCATCCGCACGCCTTCACCGAAGCGGACGAGACGGTTTTGGAACGCCTCGTCGAAATGATTCCCAAAAGCCATCGCGAGGAGATGCCTCCAGAAATTGCGCGTATCCGAGTCTCCGTCCGATCGGAATCTCGTTCGCCCACGCCCGTCTCCACTCTTATCGCGTCGGCCTCGCCTGTAGACTCGATCGATCCACGCCGTCCGAGGCTTTATGGGATGCAAAAGCGAATGCGCGAAGGCCTCGTCAGGTCGTAGCCGCAGTCGCGGCGAACAAGGCCTGCAAATCCGAGCTAACCCTAGACGCCCCTTCCACGTCCCCGTCCCGCCTTCTTTATCGTACGCTGCTGGGACTTGCTGTCGCCGTGGTGGCCTTGGTCGTCGGTTACTTGATCGGTCCCATCATCGAGAAGCGTTGGAATGCCCTCGCCTCAGCAGTCGCAGCAGCCATTTCAATACCGCCCGCAACCGAAATCCCTCGCCGACCTGCAAAATTCAGCCGAGCGGGGAGACCCTGATGCGCAATGGCAAATGGCCATCCGCTACCACGATGGAGAAGGTGTTCCTCAGGACGACACCGAGGCCATGAAATGGTTCGAGCGCGCCGCCGAGCAAGGCCATGTCGATGCCCAGTCTCCCCTTGGCGCCTACTACTGGGCCGGTCGTGGAGTTCCTGTGGATTTGTCCAAAGCCTACTTCTGGTCCGCAATCGCGACCGCTTAGAGGTGACGAAATCAGCAAGGCTCGGCTCGAAGGCTTGTCCTCACATATGACCGACTCGCAGGTCGCTGCCGCTCACCAGCAGGCCGAAGCTTGGATGCGCGCCCAAACCGCAACGCGCAGACTATCCGCGCTATCGAATGATCTTTTCCGCCAGCTCCATTACCCCGTGCTCCCCTGCAAATAACAGCGCCGCCCGCAATCTCTCCGCCGTAAAATATAGGTGTGAGCACCCTTCAAGACATCTTGACCGCCAGCGAGCGCGTCCGCGAAGCCGAGCCTGCCCTATGGGAGAAGCTCGATCGCAATCGCATACGCTGCTATTCCTGCGGTCATTGCTGTCCCATTCCCGAGGGCCAACCCGGCGTCTGCAAGGTTCGGTTCAACCGTGGTGGCCAGCTCTATGTTCCCTAGGATATGTCGCCGGGGTCCAGTGCGATCCCATCGAAAAGAAGCCGTTCTTCCACGCCTATCCCGGAGCCCTCGCCTACAGTTTCGGAATGCTCGGCTGCGACCTGCACTGCTCCTACTGCCAGAACTGGGTAACGTCGCAGGCGCTGCGCGATCCAAACGCCATTTCGCCGCCGCTCGAAGCCGATCCCGAATCACTGGTGAACGATGCGCTCGCCCAAGGCGCAAAACTTGTAGTCAGCACCTATAACGAGCCTCTCATCACCAGCGAGTGGGCAGTCGCGGTTTTCCGCCAAGCTCGCGAGGCTGGCCTGCTTACCGCTTTCGTCTCCAATGGCAATGGAACTCCCCAGGTCCTCGAATATCTCCATCCCTGGATCGACCTCTACAAAGTCGACCTCAAAAGCTTCGACGATCGCCACTATCGCCAGCTCGGTGGACGCCTCCAGCCCATCCTCGATACCATAAGCAGCGTCCACAAGATGGGTATTTGGCTTGAGATCGTCACCCTGCTCATCCCCGGTTTCAATGATAACGACGACGAATTACGAAAGCTCACCGCATTTCTGGCTGACATCTCGCCCGATATCCCCTGGCACGTAACCGCCTTTCATCAGGATTACAAAATGACTTCACCCGCCGATACCCGCCCGCAAGATCTGCTGCGCGCCGCCGCCATCGGCCGCCAAGCTGGATTGTGCTACATCTACGCCGGCAACCTTCCCGGGCAGGTGAGATCCTGGAAAATACTCATTGTCACCACTGCGGCGAACTTCTGATCCAGCGCTACGGATATTCCATTAAAAAGTACAAGTTGACTCCAGAAGGAGAATGCCCGTCTTGCCACGCGCCAGTCCCCGGCCGCTGGTCCAAGAAATTTGATGGCCAGATCGCAGCCTCGCCTTTTCTGCCCCGCAGGCAGGCGCAATTAGTTAAAATCCTCTCGCAACCATAATCGGCATTCATGCGAACAGCAAAAATCTTGCCCCTGGCATCCCTGTTGTGTCTGATTTTGGTCAGTGTTGAGCTAGGCTGTTCTCCGCGCGATTTCCTGACGCGCCGCCTCGCCGCCGACTTCATTTCTTCCTCCGACGGCTTCAAAACGCCGCAAACGTTCTGGCTCAGGACTGGCATCGTTTCCAATAAAGATTTCAGTTCTCCTGACTCGATGGTGCTACAACGCCGCGGATGGATCATCGGCACCGAACAGAAATGTCCCGCCGGAGCCGACCCTCCGCCTTGCTGGGACGTAGTGCTCACTCCGATCGGCGTGGACACGATTCGGCCCTTGATTTCGAATGCCTTACCCGACAACGGCCCAATAGCGATGCAAGTAGCGCGCCGGGAACTGGTTGCCGTTTCAGGAATCAGCAAGGCGGGCAATTTCGCCGACGTCGAATTCATCTGGCATTGGGTTTCCATCAATCCGGTGGGCGCGGCGCTTTACGACAGCGGAGTGCACTACAAGTCCACCGTCGCCTTTCGCAGCTATGATGACGGATGGCGCGTCGTGGAACAAAATGTCCCCAGCAGCCAACCGCTGGATGAGGCGCTGCGCAACGCGCAACCCGCACCATGACCGTTTTAACGAATTGTCATCTTGAGCGAAGCGAAGGACCTGCTGTTCGCTGCGATTGCCGATCTCTTTTTGGCCCAGAACGAAAAATCCCATGAACCCTATGCGACGATTCTCTATGCAACGATCTTCTATGCGACGATCTCTCCGCGATCCTCTGCGACGATCAATATTTGCTTCTCTCCCTCGTATTCGCTTCGATCATTACCCACGCCCAAACCAAAAGCCCAAGCTCACGCTCGACGATTTCTTCAACTCGGTAAGCTTTGACACGGTGAAAGTTTCGCCGGACGGCAACGGTATCCTCATCGGAACAGAAATAGCTGACTGGGACCAGCAGATCTTCCGCAAAGACCTGTGGCTCTACCGCGTCGCAAGCGGAAGCCCGTCGTCCGGGAACTTGATCCAGTTGACCCAATCCGGACACGACACTTCGCCGCAATGGTCGCCAGATGGCCAGTGGATCGCGTTCCTTTCGGAGCGCAAAGCGGCTGACGCCAAGGATCCAGATGCAGGCGACGACAAAGACAAAGACGTCTCCCAACTCTTCCTGATTTCCCCCAACGGCGGCGAAGCCTTTGCCATCACCTCCGGCGAAGATGAAGTCCACGCCTTTGCCTGGTCCGGCGATTCGAAGGCAATTTATTTCGTGACCCGCCAGCCCTTGACCAAGGAGCAGGACGACGATCACAAAAAAGATTGGAAGGACGTAATCCGTTACCGCGGCGACGAGCGCGGCGACGTAATTTTCCGCCTGAGTCTCCATGAAGCCCTAGCGCGCCACGCGGCCGCCGGTTCAAAAGAGATTTCCGACGACGAAAGCAATTCCCACGCCACGCCCGGCGCCGTTGCAATCGCACGTACCCCTCTGCGGGCCGATCAAATCACCATCTCGCAAGACGGCCAGCGGCTGGCTTTTTTGAGTTCGTCGGTGTCCGAGCGTCAGGAAACGTCGGAAGAGATCGAACTCTACCTCGTCAAGCTGACCGGCAACAACTCAGCGAGCGCCGGCGAAGCCGCGCCCATCCGCCTGACCTACAACGAAGCCGTGGAACTGAATCTGGAGTGGGCCCCCGATAATCGTCATCTCTTCTTCCAGGTCAACCTCGGATCGGTGGAGGGAAAGTATGTCGATCCACAGCCCCGCCTCTATTGGGTGGACGCCGGCGATTTGCCGGCTGGCGCGCCAGACAAGAGGGAAGACAAAAGGGAAGTCCAGCGCTGGTTTGCCGACTACCCCGGCGAAGTCGTGCACTATACATCTCTATCCGACGGCTCGGTGCTCTGTGCCTGCCGCCTCGGTACTGAAATTCAATTCGTGTCGCAAGCGAGTCCAAAAGCTGCCATCGTAAAGCGCGACGGATGGCCCGGAACCTACGAAGACCCCGCCGCCGCAACCCATTCCTCACGCATTGCCTTTGTATACTCGGCGATCGAGCGCCCCACGGAAGTTTACATCGCCGATGGCCTCGACAAACTGTCGCAGGCCCAGCCCATCACGTCTTTCAACAAGCTGTTCACTGAGCGAGAACTGCCCAAGGCCAGGCCCTATCACTGGATCTCCGATGACGGCACTCCCATCGAAGGCATGCTGATGTATCCGCCGGGAAAATTTGAGGCGAAGAACCTGCCAACGTTCGTCTTCATCCACGGCGGTCCGCAGGATGCCGATGGCAATCACTTCCAGGCCGACTGGTATGTGTGGGATCGCCTCGCCGCCACCGCCGGCTGGCTGGTGTTTGAGCCCAACTATCGCGGCTCGACCGGCTACGGAGATAAATTCGCGCTCGCGATCGTTCCTGAACTTTTTTCCGGCCCAGGTCGAGACATTCTAGCCGGCGTAAACGCGCTGGTGAAGGATGGCATCGCCGATCCGAACCGGTTGACCATCGGCGGCTACAGTTATGGCGGGTATATGACGAACTGGCTGATCACTCAGACGACGCGCTTCAAGGCCGCGGTTACAGGCGCCGGTGGAGTCGAGAACGTAGCCGACTGGGGCAACGACGACTCGACCGCTGATGACACTTATTTTCTGGGCGGCCTGCCCTGGGAAAAACCGGATCGTTATCGCAGCGAAGCGGCGATTTTCCAGATCGATAAAGTACGAACTCCAACCCATATGGTAGCTGGAGGCGACGATATTCGAGTTCCGTTGCTCGAGGATTACTTACTCGATCGCGCTCTGCACCAGCTGAATGTCCCAAGCGACCTGCTGATCTTCCCCGGAGAGGGACACGATCTCTCGAAGAATCCCTGGCACGGAAAGGTCAAAGTGCGCGAAGAACTCAAGTGGCTGGAGAAGTATGGCGGCGTTGGAGATACAACTCCCGCCGCGCAACCATGACTTTCCACCAATGATCCACACCAGGCCTTAATATTGTTGTCATGGCGAAAGCGTCAGGAACCAAACTAAAGCAAGCTCGCGTGCTCTCGTCCCGGGTCAGTTACCGGGGCCCGCTCTTCAACGTCACCACCGATCAGGTGGAAGAGCCGGGCGGCGTCCGCGCTCGCCGCGATGTCATCCGGCATGCCGGCTCCATCGTTGTCTTAGCTGTGGATGACAATGACGACGGCGGTGACGCAAACCGATCCGCCCGCAAAGCCGAGCCGCGCATTCTGCTCGAACGCCAGTATCGTCATGCCGCCCAGTCCATGATGTGGGAACTGCCCGCCGGACGCATCGACGATGGCGAGACGGCGCTCACCGCCGCCAAACGCGAGTTGCTCGAAGAAACCGGCTACACCGCCCGCCAATGGAAGCGAATCCTGCATTTCTACGTTAGCCCCGGTTTTCTCGACGAAACCATGACCATCTACTTGGCCCGCGGCCTCCGAGCCGGAGTCGCTCAGCCCGAAGCTGACGAGAGAATCGCAGTGAAATTCCTCCCCTTATCAGAGGCGAAACGCATGGCGCTCAATGGGACTATTCGCGATGCCAAGACCATCTCCGGCATCCTATGGCTAGCCCAAATGCCGCGACCAGCGCGCTAGGACCACGCTAGAACGATGATGCAGCTGGGCGCCCTCGCAGCGCGGTCGCCAGACTCCCGAATTCCTGCGCAACTCGAACAACCCGCCTGATAACTCTCTGGTTACTCTCCTGGCATAACTGCCGACTAGGCTGGCTTATGCCAAGCCTTGACAGTCCTCCCAGTCGGCAGCACAATGCCTACACATTTTTTGCGCGCCCCTAAAATCGCGCCTTTTCAGGGCTCCGCAAAAAAGAGGGGGGACGCACGTGGAACGTTTGAAAGGCACCGTAAAGTGGTTCAACAACGCTAAGGGATACGGCTTCCTCGGCCGAGACGATGGACCGGATGTATTTATTCACTACAGCTCCATCACCACCGAAGGCTACAAGAGTCTGCAGGAGGGCGATAAGGTGGAGTTCGAGATTGTCCAGGGTCAGAAAGGGCCGCAAGCGGCCAATGTAACCAAGGTTCCCTGATCGCAGGTCGCTTCACGTCGGCCGGTTTTCCTGACCGGTTTTCCGACGAAGTTGTTTGTGTCCGAGTTGTTGTGTCAATGACGCCCGCGCTGCCTGTGTCCTCCAGCGCCAGCCACTCTCTGATTCGCCGTCCTCGGCGTTACAATCAAACTCTCAGTTTGACAGCTCTTCATGGACAACAAAGCCATCGCCAGCCTTCTCTACGAGACCGCCGATCTGCTCGAGATCGACGGTCAGGACTCGTTCCGCGTGCGCTCCTATCGCAATGCGGCGGAGGCCATTGAAGCGCTGCCGCAGCAGATCGCCGACCTGATTCCGGAGCCAAAAAAACTTCTCGACATCCAAGGCATAGGCAGGGGAATGCAGGCCAATCTCCTGCAACTCTTCAATGATGGCCACATCGAAGCGCACGCCGAACTCCTGAAAAAATACCGGCCGTCAATGCTCGAACTGCTGAAGATTCAGGGCCTCGGACCGAAGACGATTGCCTTGATCTGGAGCGCCTATCAAGTTAGCGATCTGGAGGGCGTGGAGAAACTGGCGCGCGAAGGCAAGATCCGCACGCTGCCGCGCATGGGCGAGAAGCACGAACTAAAGCTGCTCAAGGCCATCGAAGACTATCGTCGCATCGCCGGACGATTTTTGCTCGACAAAGCTGAAGAGTTGGCGGAAAAGTTGATGGAGTATCTGCTCTCAGTTCCCGGAATCGAAAAAGTCACGCCCGCCGGATCGCTGCGCCGCGGACGCGAGACCGTCGGCGACCTCGATATCCTGGTCACCGGCAAGGGTTGCATCGAAGCAGAATCTCGCCAGGCGCTGATCGAACATCTTCTCCGCTTCCCCGGCTTGATGGACGTGATCGCCCAAGGCGAGAACAAAGTCAGCTTCCGCCATCGCAACGGCATGCAGGTGGATGTGCGCCTGTTGCCGCCAGAATCTTTCGGCGCGGCCATGCAATATTTCACCGGCTCCAAGGCGCACAATGTGGCCCTGCGCCAGCGCGCGCTCAAGATGGGCTTCACGCTTAACGAATATAGCCTCGCGAGACTCGAGGACGAGAAGCCGGTCGCCCGCAAAACTGAAGAAGAAATCTACGCCAAGCTCAAGCTCGATTTCATCCCTCCTGAACTGCGCGAGAATTGTGGGGAGATCGAAGCCGCCGCCTCCCACACGCTGCCGGTGCTGATCGAACGCGCCGACATCCGCGGCGACGTGCACATGCACACCGTCGAAACCGATGGCCGCAACACCATTGAAGAAATGGCCGAAGCGGCGCGGGAACAGGGCTACGAGTACATGGCCATCACCGATCACTCGAAAAATCTAGCCTTCGCCAACGGACTTACCGACGAGCGTGCCCTGGCACACATCGAAAGGATTCGAGCGGCCGGCAAACAAATAAAAGGCATTCGCATTTTTGCGGGCATTGAAGTCGATATTCTGGGCGATGGCCAGCTTGATCTCTCCGACTCCGTGCTCGGACAAATGGACATCGTCATCGCCAGTGTGCACTCTCTGTTCAATCAGGATCGCGCCACCATGACCGATCGTCTGCTGAAAGCGATCGCGAACCCGAATACCTCGCTAATCGGCCATCCCACAGGGCGGCAGCTTTTACGGCGCGACGCCTACCAGTTCGATTTCGACGCCATTCTTAAAGCGGCGGCCAAACACAGAGTGGCGATGGAGCTGAACTCCTATCCCGAGCGGCTTGATCTCAATGACGTTCATCTTCGAATGGCGAAACAGCACGGCGTGAAGATCGTGATCAACACCGATTCCCACCACACCTCGCACATGGAGAAGATTCGCTACGGAATCACGCAGGCGCGGCGGGCCTGGCTGACCAAGGTAGATGTACTGAATACCCTGCCAGTAGCGGAGTTCGCCCGAGCCATCAAACATGGTTGGTAATTGGTTGTGGGCGGCCAGAAGGAGCAAGACCTAAAGTTAGATGTCCGAGTCGAATTCCAATTCGAAGCCTATCGAGCGCAATCCGCCAAACCTGCGCGCAGAAATCGACACATTGGTCGCGGAAGGCTCTCACGATCTTGTGGCAAAGCTGTTAGCCGAGCTGTGGCGGCGCGATCCCGCACCGGCGACAGCGAGCTTCATGGCTTCGCGACTCGACGAACTGCGCGAGAAGTTGAGAAATGAGACGCAATAAGCTCACGCTCACAAAATTCAAGCTAGGGATTCTGCGCTCGTTCACTGTCGAACCGATCGTGGCGCTACTGCGGGCGGAAGCATTCGCATACGGCATCGATCTCGAAGTCCAAGTCGGCGATTTCAATACCTACGTGCAGGACATGCTGGACGGCCAGAGTTCGCTCTATCGCTTCGCACCCGACGCCGTCGTTCTCGCGGTTCGCACCGATCAGGCCGCTCCCGAATTGTGGCGTGACTTCGCCGAGCTGACGCCAGAAGCAGCGCAGCAAGCCGCCGAGCGCGTGGCCCACGACTACGAACAGTGCGTGGGAGCGTTTCGAAAACACAGTCACGCATCGCTAATCATCCATTCTCTGGAGCGTCCATCATCTCCAAGTCTCGGGGTTCTCGACGACCAATCCGAAACGGGACAATCCGGACTCATCCGGCAGATCAACCGTGAACTGCGGCGCATTGCCCGAGACTTCCACGGAGTGTACGTATTCGACTACGATGCGCTGGTAGCGCGGCAGGGCAGCGAGCATTGGCACGACGAACGCAAGTGGCTGGCGGCGAGGCTTCCCATCGCCGCCGCCTATCTTCTTTCGATGGCGCGTGAGTGGATGCGCTTTGTCGTTCCGCTCAGCGGACGCACCGCGAAAGTTCTGGTCGTCGACCTCGACGGCACGCTGTGGGGTGGCGTGATCGGCGAAGACGGCATGGCTGGCATCGCAATTGGCGGCGAATATCCGGGCGCAGCGTATCAGGCATTGCAGCGCGCCCTGCTCGATCTGTCGCGCAAAGGAATTCTGCTCGCCCTCTGTAGCAAGAACAATCTCGACGACGCCATGGAAGCGCTGGAGAAGCATCCCGGAATGCTGCTGCGTGCGAAACATTTCGCCGCGCTGCGCATTAACTGGACCGATAAGGCCCAGAATCTTCGCGAGATCGCGCAGGAACTGAACGTCGGCCTGGACGCACTCGCCTTCATTGACGATAATCGTTTCGAGCGCGAGCAGGTTCGCGCTGCGCTGCCCGAGGTTACCGTTATCGATCTGCCGAAGAATCCGATGGACTACGCCTCTGCTGTCAGAAATTGTGCAGCGCTCGAAAGGCTGAAGCTTTCAGCCGAGGACCAACAGCGCACCGAAATGTACGCTGCCCAGAAACAGCGTGCCGCTGCCGGACGGAATTGTCAATCGAAAGAAGATTTCTTTCGCTACCTCGAGCAGGAAGCCGAACTAGAACCCGTGTCGGACTTGACGCTCGCGCGGGTTGCGCAGCTCACGCAGAAAACTAACCAGTTCAACATGACAACCCGCCGCTACACCGAGCCGCAAATCGCGGACATCGCCAAGAAACCGGACTGGCACATGTTTTCGATCAAGGTGCGCGATCGTTTCGGCGATCACGGATTGGTGGGCGTCGCGATTGCGCACGACATAGGCGAGCAATGCGAGATCGATACCTTCCTGCTGAGCTGCCGCATCATCGGAAGAACAGTCGAAACCGCGCTCCTGGCACATCTCGCCGAAAGCGCCGCACAGCGCGGGCGCAAGCGGCTGGAGGGTTGGTTCTTGCCGACAAAGAAGAATGCTCCAGCGCGTGATTTTTATGAGCAGCATGGCTTCGAGTGGCAGCTAACCAACTGCGAGGGTTCTCTATGGACGCTCGATCTCGAGAGTTCCTCGCTACGTTTCCCCGATTGGATTAAGCTGAAGGTGGCGACAGAGGCTATATCGGGAGGAAAGAATTGACAGCCGGTACGTTGGAGCAGGTGCGCAATATCGCCAGCGATATCTTCGGAATTCCAGCAGACAAGATCATGGCGGAATCATCTCCGCAAACCATCGAAAAGTGGGACTCGATGCAGCACCTGAGTTTGGTTCTCGCAGTCGAAGAAAAGTTCGGCGTGCAGTTCGATCCCGAAGAGATCGAGCGGATGAAGGACATCGGAGCCGTCACTGCTCTGGTGGAAAAGCTGCAGTCAACCGAGCGCTAAGAAATTTGCGCTAAATTCCTACCAGCAAATTCCTTCATACGTCCGAGCGCCTTCCGGACGCCGCGTCTTGTCCAGATGTATGAGGTCAATCACGATATGCTCGGGCCGCAGATATTTGGCAAGCTGATCTTTGCTCGCCGATTTGTTCCCCAGGATTACGACTTCGGCGGCCCGCATTACGCTTTCGAGATCGGCCGAGAGCACCGACCCAATATGCGGGATGACCTCTTCGATATATTGGCGATTGGACCCCGCCAGGCGGCCAAGAGAAACGTCCTCGTCCCACACTTTGACGTCAAGTCCCTCGCCCAGAAGGCGTTTGATCAACTGCACCTGTGGACTCTCACGCAGATCGTCAGTGCCGGCTTTGAAGCTTAGTCCGAGCTGCGCAATTTTCTTCTTGCCCGTACTGAGCACCATTTCTACCGCGCGATCGACGTGCTCCGCATTGCTCGGCATCAGTGACTCGAGCAAGGGAAGTTTGAGGTCAAGTTCCTTGGCTTTGTAAGTAATCGCCCGCAAATCTTTCGGCAGACAGGAGCCACCGAAAGCGAAGCCAGGGGAAAGATATGCGGGCGAAATATTCAGCTTGGTGTCGGAGGTGAAAATGCTTGTGACTGCCTGCGCGTCCACTCCGAGATGTTTGCACATGGTTCCCATTTCGTTGGCGAAGCCGACTTTAACCGCGTGGTAGCAGTTAGAAAAATACTTGACCATTTCAGCGACGGGAATAGTCGTCTCGTAAAGCGTGCCGGGAGTGTTCTTGTAAAGCTCGCGCAGCGGGGCGAGGTGCTGCGTGTCGCTGGCTCCAAGAATAGTGTAGGGCGGGCTGAGAAAGTCAGCGACGGCGCTGCCTTCACGCATGAACTCCGGGTTATAGCAAACCGTAAAATCCCGGCCGCACTTCTTGCCGCTTTCTTTTTCGAGGATCGGGAGCACCACCGTTTCAGTGGTTCCGGCTAGCACCGTGCTGCGTAGAACAAAAACGTGCGGTGACTTTTTCTGGCGGATAGCGGCGCCGATTTCCCGGGCAACGCTCTCAATGTGACTGAGGTCGAGCTTGCCATTTTTCAGGCTCGGGGTGCCGACGCAAACGAACGAGACTTCAGAATTCATCACGGCCGCGGCCGCGTCAGTGGTCGCCTCCAGCAATCCGGCCCTGTGCGCTTCGGCGACCATCTCGCCCATGCGCGCTTCGATGATCGGTGTCCGGCCCGAGCCCATCATCTCGACCTTGGCGGGGCTCACGTCAACTCCGATAACCTTGTGGCCCATTGACGCGAAACACGCCGCCGAGACCGACCCGACGTATCCCAACCCAAAAATGCTGACCGACAAACCCAAGCGAATTCTCCTGACAATCGATTGTCTGGCGACTGTTGCCCGCCCCAAGAACTATACCAATCCCGCGTTACCGAGTTGGCAAATGAGTCACTTTGGCTGCAGCCAGGCCGCAGATGCATCTAGCAAGCGATGTATCGTCAATATGTTACAGATAACTATTAAATGATTGCCGCAGCCATTCCGGCCGCGACGGGAACTCCGCGTCCACTTCCGCCACCATGGAGCCGTGCAGGCGAAGTTTGCCGCAGTCTCAATCGTAGCGCGTCGGACAGCGGCCCCGTCAGAGTTAGCCACTGGCGAGGGTAACAAGAGTAACAGTACGTCGAAAGCCGCCCTTTTCGGCATGTAAGATTAAGGCTAGGCATCTCTGTGGATTCTGGATGGCAAAGCAAGCTGGCGCGCGTATCCCGGATGGACTGGGAAGAAATACGCGTGCGTCTCGGCCAGGAATTCCACAAGCGGAGCGACCTGCTCGCCCACCGGATGGGCATGCGGAATCGGCCGATTCAGCTGATCAGCGTTCCGGCGGCGCGACCGGGTAAATTCTTTTTCTCCGGCGATGAAATTTCAGAACGCGCGGACTTGTTGCGCAAATATCTACCTGGCCAAGTGACGGAAATTCTGCGCGAGGCCGACGAGATTTGCGCCCATCGTTTCCGTCTGCTGGGCTACGAAAATCTAGACTTCACTGTCAATAGCAGGGGAAGTAATTCCAAAGACATCGACTGGCATCTCGATCCCGTCCACGGCAAGCGCGCGCCGCTCGATCCTTGGTTCAAGATTCCTTTTCTTGATTTCGCAGCGGTGGGCGACCACAAGGTCACGTGGGAATTGAACCGGCATCAGCACCTGGTGACGCTGGCCAAGGCCAGTCGGCTAAGCGGGGACGATAAGTATACCCGCGAACTGATGGCGCAATGGCGCAGCTGGGTCAAGGCCAATCCGTATCCGCTGGGCATTAACTGGGCCAGCACGCTGGAAGTCGCGTTTCGCAGCCTATCGTGGATCTGGGTAGATCACCTATTGGAGGGAACAAGCGAATACGCGAAGTTTCGTGCGGAACTAGCGCCGGCGCTTGCTTTCCACGGACGTTATATCGAGCGCTATCTGTCTACGTATTTTTCTCCCAACACTCATCTGCTGGGGGAAGCTGTGGCGCTGTTCTTCCTGGGCACTCTGTATCCGCAAATGCCGGGGGCTGCGCGCTGGAAAGAATCCGGCTGGCAGATTGTGCTGCGCGAGGCTGGGCGGCAGCTGCGTCCGGATGGCGTTTACTTCGAGCAATCGTTGTACTACCACGTCTATGCGCTCGACTTCTTCCTCTACGCGCGCTTACTCGCGGCGCGGAACGCAATGGAAATTCCCCAGGCGTATGACGATGTTCTGACGCGAATGCTCGACGTAGTCGCAGCACTGGCGCAGGCAGGACCGGCCGAGGGCTTCGGCGACGACGACGGCGGCCGCCTGTGGAATCCGCGGCGCAATCGCACCGAGCACATGACCGACCCGCTGGCAACGGGAGCGATGATCTATGGCAAGGAGTTTTCCGCCGCGCCGCTGACAGAAGAAGCGATCTGGTTGTTTGGAAATCCAGCGGTCGAAAAACTCGCGAACGCCCAAACCAGCCCGCCTCCTCGTTCGATCGCCTTCGCCGACGGCGGAATTTACGTGTTAGCCGACTTGCAGCCGTACGCGCAGGCGATAGTGGTGGATGCTGGTCCGCAGGGCACCGGCCGCTCCGGACACGGCCACGCCGACGCGGTCAGCCTCCGCCTCACCATGGATGGCCGGCGCTGGCTGGTCGACGGCGGCACCGGCGTCTACATTGCAAAAGATCCAGCCGACCGGAACGCGTTCCGCGGCACCGGTGCCCACAATACCCTGCGCGTGGATGGACTCAACCAGGCTGTAGCGGACGAGCCTTTCTCTTGGACCAACATTCCCACCACCCTGGCGGAAAATTGGATTGCGGGAAAAAGCTTCACTTACTTTGTCGGCAGTCATAACGGATATGCGCGCCTGGCAGACCCGGTCGTGCATCGCAGGCACGTGCTCAAGATCGCGGGCGATCTCTGTCTGGTGCGTGATGTCGCGATTGGCAAAGCAGAACACGAACTAGAGATACGCTGGCACTTCGCGCCCGATCTAGAAGTTCGAAATGAAGTTCGCAGCGAAGTTCGAGATGAAGTTCGAAACATCGCAGCGGGACGCCTCGAGATATCCAGAGTTGGTGCGGAGTCTTACGAATCTGGGCTGACCCTGATCGTCCCCGAAGATACCGTCTGGCAAACCGGCACGGAAGTCACGAGAACACTGCTGTCCCCCGCGTACGGTGCGTTACAGCCGGCGCCGCTAGTGCGATATAAAGCTCGAGTTTTGCTGCCCGCAGAGGTGGCCACGGCGATCGTGCCGCGCTGTCCCACAACCCTCCTGAAAGGCGAACCCCGGCTCTCCAGCATGGCGCAAGCGGCTGTCCAGGTTTATGAACTCGATTATCATGACGAAAGCCACGGATTCTTTTTTGCGCTTCGCGATGGGGCGTGGAGTTTCGGTCCCTGGTCATCGGACGGGCGAGTGCTATATTGCCGCATCGAGAAAGAGAAACTCGCGCAACTGGTGGTGATCGGCGGCACACACGTCAATTGGCAGGGAAAGCCTATGCTGAATATGGCAGGGCCATCAGAGTTCTTCGAGTGGCGGAGGGAAGGCGCGGTGATGACCTCAGCGCCGCACGAATTTTCGGTGACGTCATTGTTCGAACAACTCACGGGCAAAGAGCTGTCTCCCTACGCGGAGAAACACTAGATGTGCGGAGTCGCAGGAATCCTGGAATTCGGACGAGGCGAGCGAGCAAGCGCCGCCGCTCTACGCGAAATGTGCCGCGTAATCACCCATCGCGGACCCGATGACGACGGCTTCTATACCGACGGCGCGGTCGGCATCGGCATGCGCCGGCTCAGCATCGTCGATGTATCCGGCGGCCATCAGCCGATTTCGAACGAAGACGGCACCCTCTGGATCGTCTTCAACGGCGAAATCTACAACCATCTCGCCCTGCGCGAACAACTCATCGCACGCGGCCACCGCTACAGCACTCACAGCGACACCGAAACCGTCATCCATCTTTACGAGGAGTACGGTGCGGATTGCGTGCAGCACCTGCGTGGTATGTTCGCTTTTGCCATCTGGAATCGCAACACGAAAACGCTTTTCATAGCGCGCGACCGGCTAGGCATCAAGCCCCTGTATTACAAGCTAACGCCGGAGCGGCTGCTGTTCGCATCGGAAATCAAAGCCGTGCTGGCCCATGGCGGCACTCGTCCGGAGTTCAACCGGGCGGCGCTGCCTGAGTATCTGGCATTTGGGTATTTGTCGGGCAAAGAGAGTTTCTACAAGGGAATTCTCAAGCTCCTACCCGGCCGCACCATGACCATCGGCTCCGACGGCAAAGCCGAAATCCGGCAATACTGGGATCTGGATACATCAAAGGCGCACGAATCGCGCGATGAAAATCACTACGTCCAAAGCTACCGCGAACTGCTCGAAGGCGCGGTCAACAGCCACCTCATGAGCGATGTGCCGCTGGGTGTGTTCCTCAGCGGCGGCGTCGATTCAAGCGCGGTAGCGGCGCTGATGACCAAATTGCGGCGTGAGCCGGTCGAAACTTTCTCTGTCGGATACACCGAGCAGACGTACAGCGAACTGCCCTTTGCACGCACGGTTTCGGATCACATTCATTCGCGGCATCATGAAGTGCTGGTCAGCGAGCAGGATTTCTTCTCTGCCCTGCCGCATTTGATCTGGCATGAAGACGAGCCCATCGTGTGGCCTTCGAGTGTTTCCCTTTACTTCGTGGCCCGTCTGGCGCGCGAAAGAGTCACCGTGGTACTCACCGGCGAAGGCGCGGACGAAACCCTGGCTGGTTACGCGCGCTACGCGTTCACGGTGAAAAATGCGGCCATGGATCGCGTGTATCGCGGTGTGGTTCCGGGAATTTTGCGCAAGGGATTGCGCCAGACCATCGCGACCTCTTCGCTCTTCGGAGCCAACCTGCGCCGGAAACTGGAACATACATTTCTCGGCAAGGATGGAAATTCCTGGGCGTCTTTCTATTTCGACAATTTCTTTTCCGCCTTCAGCGAGGCCGAACAGGACGGATTGCTCACGAATGAATTCGCGAGCGAAGCCGCACCCAGCAGCGCCTATAACAATGTCCTCGACTACTGGAACCACTCCTCCGGCGAAATGCTGCAACGCTTGCTCTACACCGACATCAAGACCTATCTGGTCGAATTGCTAATGAAGCAAGACAACATGAGCATGGCCGCATCCATCGAGAGCCGCGTGCCGTTTCTCGATCACGTGCTGGTTGAATACGCGACCCGCATTCCGCGCGAAGTCCAGATCCAGGGACTGGCCGGCAAGCGCATTCTGAAAAAAGCGATGGAAGACCTGCTGCCGCACTCGATTCTCTACCGCACGAAACTTGGATTCCCCACGCCGTGGAGCGGTTGGCTGGCCGGGCCGCGCCTGGAAATGATTCGCGAGATGCTGCTAGAACCGCGCAGCCTGGATCGCGGCTACTTCCGCCGCGAAGCGATTGAGAAGCTTTTCGACGAGCATCGCGCGCAGCATCGCGACAACTACGATCGCATCTGGCGATTGCTAAATCTCGAGTTGTGGCATCGCGTCTGTCTCGAAGGCGAAGCGCATGAAGAAGTTACCGAGCCCTCCATGAAGATGGCATCGACGCGATAGCGATTTGTTTTGCCGACGATCTGTGTTCCGCGATATCTCTAGTGCTATCCTCGTTATCCTATGCGCAGTCTCCGCCTGATCTGTTCCTTTATTACGTTCACCACGCTCTGTGCTTTCGCTCAAGAGCCATTCCTCACCACCCCTCACTGGACGGCCCTGCGAGACGAATCGAGCGGTGCTGCTCCCTACGAGAATCTCCGCTACCTGACGACCCTGCATCGAGTGCCCGCAACGCCAGAATTCGACCAGGCAGCCGCATTCATGTTGCAGCGCGCGCGCGAGTACGGACTCGCCGATGCGCACAGCGAGCAATTCCCGATAGACGGCACCAAGACATATGGCCTGATGCGCTCCTACCTCGCATGGACAGTCGAGGAGGCGCGGCTCTGGGAAGTGCGCCCGCAACATCTTCTCCTCGGAGATTGGAAGACCGATCCGATCCATCTCGCCGACTACAGTCACAGCGCTGATGTGGAAACGGAACTGGTCGACGTCGGCAACGGCGCCAGCGAGGCCGATTACGCGGGCAAGAATAAGAATAAAGACGTGCGCGGCAAGATCGCGCTCGCCGACGGCGTTCTCTCGCGAGTGCAGGAGCTGGCGATCGCGCAACACGGAGCGGTCGGCATCGTCAGCGATATGCCCAACCAGACAACAGCTTGGTCCGGCCTGGACACAACCATAGTCCGCTGGGGTCACCTCGACGCGCGTCAGCCGACCGGCTTCGCCTTCATGGTTTCGCGCCAGACCGCCGAAGCCTTGCGGTCCCGCTTGCGCACCGGAGAATCGATTGTTCTGAACGCTCACGTGAAAGCCACCGTAGGCCCCGGCCACTGGACGGTTGTAACCGCAACCATTCCCGGCACCGACCCGGCTGCGGGAGAAATTGTCTACAGCTGCCATCTCGATCACGAGCGACCGGGAGCGAACGACAACGGTAGCGGATGCGTCACCATCCTCGAATCCGCCCGTGTGCTGGCGCGCCTGATCGATTCAGGTAAACTGCCACGTCCCAGACGCACTCTGCGTTTTATCTGGGGACCGGAGATCGAAGGAACCATGGCGTTTCTCGCCAGCCATCCAGAAATCAGGCAGCGTTTACGCGCCGACATTCACATGGATATGGTTGGCGGCGACCCCTTCAAGAACAAGTCCGTATTCCACGTCACCGCCACGCCCTGGTCGCTGCCAAGTTTTGTAACCGACGTGGGCGCGGTGTTTCTCGACACGATTCGCGCCGCTGCTAGCGGATACGCCGCCGGCGAATTGCCCGCCGATGCCGGCATTGTCGAGACCCGCGCCGGCGGACAGGGCACTCGTAATGAACTCTTTGCCGATGTGACCCCATATTCGAGCGGCAGCGATCACGACGATTACGACACTTCCACCATCGCCGTTCCATCGCTTTATCTTCGCGACTGGCCCGACATCTACATCCACACCGACCACGACACTCTCGATCAGATCGACGCAACCAAGTTGCGCCGCATAGCCTTGCTGGGCGCGGCTTCCGGATACGTGTATGCAAGCGTCACCGCCCAGCAACTTCCAACTTTGCTGCCGTTCCTCGCTGCTCAAGCCGAAGCTCGCCTCGCCCACGCCTTCGGGGCGGCGCAGCAATTGATTGACGACCCGCAACTCGAAACCGGCGTCGCCTGGTATGAAGCGCGCAATCTGGTGAATCAAACTTTGCAGCGTGAACATGCAACCCTGCACTCCATGGTCGAATTCGCAAGCGGCCCCGCAGAAGCGGGCATGGACGGAGCGAAGGCTCTCGCCGGTCAGGCAGCTGGGTTCCAAACCTGGATCGACGCGCGAGCCGTCCTGAGGGGAGCGAGAGGAGCAGATCCGATCGCGCCCTGGGCCAGCGTCTCCGATGCGAAACGCGTCCCCATCCGGATTGGAGAATTCGGCCCGCTTACCTATCAGAACGACAACGTCCTGCTGGCGCGCCTGGGAAAAGAGCGCTACGGGAAAATCAAACTGATCAATAGCGAAGCCACCGAGTTACTCAACGTGCGTGACCAATCGGAACTTTACGCCTACGAGATCGTCAACTTCGTGAATGGCCAGCGGAGCGTCGGCGAGATACGCGATGCAGTTTCGGCCGAATACGGCCCTTTGCCGGTGAGCCTTGTCGCTGAGTATCTTGATGCTTGCGCCGAAGCCGGAGTGATCCAGTGGAAGTGACCTCCTAACGTGAAATATTTTGCACTTACTACTGGCTGCACTCATACTTAGCAACAAGACAGTTGCAAAGCGGGTGCGGGCGCACTACAGTACGAAAGCAATTGGAGAGGATAAGCATTGAAGATCTCGCAAAAAGGACTTTACGCGCTGCAGGCGATCATGACTCTGGCACGCCGCTATGGAACGGAGACGGTCAAGATTCGTGACATCGCCATGGACAGCGATCTGCCGGAAAAATTTCTGGAGCTGATTCTGCTGGAACTGAAGAACGCGCGCATTGTCGAAAGCGTTCGCGGCGCGAAGGGCGGCTACCGCCTGCGGCGCGCACCGGCGGAGATCAAGCTCAGCGAGATCATTCGTTTGGTTGACGGCCCGTTGGCGCCCTTTGGCGATGCCGACCAGCTTCGCAGCCTAATCATCACCGATCCCGACCATCGCGCGCTCTACGGTGTGTTTTTGGAGGTGCGCGATGCTGCGGCCAAGATACTGGAGAGTACCTCCGTAGCCGATATCGTAGGGAGAGCTTCGAACCCGCAGAAACGATCGAAAGCGAAGAAGAAAGCGAAGAAAGATCCTCTCCTGTCGTTCGTTTACAAAGACGCGAAGAGTTAATAGCAACTATTCGCTCGCTTTTCTATAGCCACGATTAGCAAGTTCACTCGACTGCGAGCCTGGTGCAATGAAAAGAGTTCACAAACCATTGCCGAAGCAAGAATTGTGGATTGTAACGACCGAAATCGTGTTGCGGCCAGGCGATCTTGCCTCCGGGCAAACGAAAGCTTTTGTAAATGTAGTGACGTGGGCGGACTCGTCGAAGATGGCAGGAGAAAAGATGACACGCTGTCTGGAATCATATGGCTGGTATGTCACCTCAATTGAAGACTCCCATCCAGTTGACCACGACAGAACATACGAGGAAGACATCGCAGACATAATTGATCAGGCTCTGGTCAACCCGGACGCGGTCATCTACGGGAGAATGTTCAGCTATAAAGGAGAGTAGTCTTCTAGCTCTCCTGATGGTGTAAAGTGCCGGCCTCAGCGGTTGAAGGCGTGCCTTTCCCAAACCGGTTACGCCAGAACCGTCTGATACTCCGCATAGGCGCCCTTGAAATCGGTGATTTCACGGGAGCCCTCGAAGTGCCAGATACGAGTCGCCACCTCATCAATCAAATCCTCGTCATGCGTCACGAGCAGCACCGTTCCAGGATAGCGCTGCAGCGAAATGTTCAGCGCGTTGATCGATTCGAGATCGAGATGGTTCGTCGGCTCATCAAGCACCAGCAGGTTCGGCTTTTGCAGCATGAGTTTGCAAAAGAGCAGCCGAGCCGCCTCGCCGCCGGAGAGCACCTCCGTCCGCTTGTCAGCATCATCGCGAGGAAACAGCATCTGCCCCAGTATGCCGCGAATCTCTTCCGTCGAAGCCGAAGGATCCCACTGATGGAGCCACTCCAGAACCTTGATGCCGGGCTCGATTAGCGCCTTGTGATCCTGCGCAAAATATCCCACCGCAGCCTCATGCCCCCAGACAACTTTTCCGCCGTCCGCAAACGGCCCATCGTACCCGCTCGTCTTTCGCAGCTCCGATTCCGAAACGGTCGGCGAATTTGCGAGCAGCGCATTAACCAAAGTAGTCTTGCCGGAGCCATTGCGGCCCATCAGCGCGATTTTTTCCCCGCGCAGCACGCTTGCCGTGAAGGCGGAAATCACTTTGGCGTCGCCATACGATTTCGTCACACCTTCGATTTCAAGAATGTGCTTACCCGAGGGCCGCTTCTGCTCAAATTTCAGGTAGGGACGCTGAATATTCGACCGCGCCAGTTCGGTCACCTGCAAGCGTTCGACTTCCTTACGCCGCGACTGGACCTGACTGGAGCGCGTTCCGGCCGCGAATCGCGCGATGAACTCGTTCAACTGGTCAATCTTCTTTTCCCGCTGCGCATTTTGCGATTCGATCTGCGAGCGGATCTGCGTCTTCGCGACCACCATGTCGTCATAAGTCCCGGTGTAAGTAATGATGGTCTCGTAATCAATGTCGGCAATGTGCGTGCAAATGCCATTGAGAAAATGACGGTCGTGCGAAATCACGATCAGCACGCCTTCGTACTGATTCAGAAAATTCTTCAGCCAATGGATCGAATCGAGATCAAGGTTGTTCGTAGGTTCGTCAAGCAACAGCGCCTGCGGATGCCCAAATAAAGCCTGCGCCAACAGCACGCGCACTTTCTGTCCGCCCGGCAACTCTGACATTTTCCGCTCGTGCTGCTCATCAGGAATATCGAGCCCCTGCAGCAGAATCGCAGCGTCGGTTTCGGCGGTATAGCCGTCTTCCTCGCCGACGATGCCTTCAAGTTCGCCCAGTTTCATGCCGTCCGCGTCAGTCATCTCAGCCTTGGCATAGATAATTTCTCGCTCTTCGAGAGCAGCCCACAAGCGACGGTTGCCCATGATGACCGCATCAATCACGCGATACTTATCGAAGGCGAATTGGTCCTGGCTCAAAACGCCGAGCTTGCGCGGACGCACGACCGTCCCCTTCTGGGGCTCAAGTTCACCGGTCAAAAGCTTCATGAACGTGGATTTACCCGCTCCGTTGGGACCGGTGAGGCCGTAGCGTTTCCCCGGAACAAAGCCCGTGGAAACTTCGTCAAACAGAATTTTAGCGCCGTAGCGCATGGAAACAGTGCTAACTGAAATCATGATATTCAGGGAACTGCGGGAATCGATCCAATCGGAGGAAGACGCAGCTGCTGTCATTAGAATATCACGGAGGGTGCCCCATTCATTCGCCGCTTTTTGCGAATAAGCGGGCCCACGGGATGCACCGAAGTAACACGAAGCAGCTAACAGCACTTCGGCGCAGCCAACTGCGAATTCATGTTAGCCTTCTCAAGCGAGTCTTCACCGAAAGCGGGACGCAATAATAATGAACGACCCTCACTCTTCTTCCATAAATCTTCAGACCATCGCACGGCAAGTCATGCAAGCAGCCGGTTTTCAGCCCGACTTTCCGCCCGAAGTTCAAAAGCAATTGGCGGACATCAGAGCGCATCCGCCGCAACTCGTGCCTTCCGATAAGGTTCGCGACCTAAGAAATCTGCTTTGGTCCTCGATCGACAACGACACCTCCAAAGATCTCGACCAGATCGAAGTTGCCGAACGCCTGCCCAACGGCGACGTCAAAGTGATGATCGGAGTCGCCGATGTAGACGCCTTTGTCCCCAAGGACTCTCCTATCGATCAACATGCGGAAAGAGAAACCACCTCCGTCTATACCGGCGTATCCATTTTTCCCATGCTGCCGAACCCGCTCTCGACCGGCGCATCTTCTCTGCTTCCGGACGTGGACAGGCCCGCGGTGGTCACAGAATTCGTAGTCAATGCCGGCGGCGCGCTGAACGCCAGCAATGTCTATCGCGCCGTAGTTCGCAACAAGGCACAGCTAGCGTACAACGCAGTGGGAGCGTGGCTCGACGGCACCGGGGCAGCTCCGCCAAAAGTGGCTGCTTCTTCGGATCTCCAGGCCCAGCTCAAACTGCAGGACCAAGTTGCCCAGGCGCTCAAGAAGCTGCGCTACGAGCATGGCGCTCTGGAACTGGACACCAGCGAGGTCGTCCCCTTGCTCTACAACGAGCAGGTTGTCGATGTCGTGAAAGCTACCAAGAACCGGGCCACCGATTTAATCGAAGACTTCATGGTCGCCGCCAATGGCGTAGTTGCTCGTCTGCTGGAGAACGTGTCTTCCTTGCGCCGCATCGTAAGAACTCCCGCGCATTGGGACGGCATCGTACGCCTGGCGGCAGCGGCCGGCGAAAAGCTTCCCGCCGATCCCGATTCCAAGGCGCTCAACGATTTTCTCTTGAAGCGCAAAGCCGCCGATCCCGACCATTTCGCCGACCTCTCGCTGGCCGTCATTAAGTTGGTGGGGCCCGGCGAATATATTCTGGAGCGGCCCGGCGACTCTCCCGTAGGCCACTTCGGACTCGCCGTGCAGGACTACACCCACTCGACCGCGCCCAACCGCCGCTTTCCCGACATCGTAACGCAGAGATTGATCAAAGCTTCGCTCGATGGAAAGCCCGCCCCCTACACCGACAACGATCTCGCCGCCATTGCCTCAAACTGCACCGAGAAAGGCGACGCGGCGCGAAAGGTGGAGCGCGAAATGTCGAAGCGCATTTCGGCGATGGCAATGAGCAATCGGATCGGCGAAACCTTCGACGCGATGATCACTGGTACCACTCCCAAGGGCACCTTCGTTCGCGTCGCACAACCCCACATGGAGGGCTTGCTGGCGCAGGGAGCGCAAGGTCTGAACGTAGGCGATAAGCTGCGCGCGAAGCTCGTGCGAACCGACGTACAGCATGGCTTCATCGATTTTGTCAGAGCCTAGGGTTGCTGAAACGCTCGTGCTTCGTATTCGGGTATCGCCATTGCTTCGTATCAGGGTATCGCTTTAGCGATACCGCAAGTCGTTCAAAATCAGACACCCCTTTAGGGGCTGCACATCCGAATTCGAGTTTTTCCGCAAACTGGCAAACGCCCGCGTCCTCCAGGCATCAAAGTTCGCAGATCGGGGCTCCGATAAACTTCAGTGATTTGGATACGAAGCGCGTGGAGGATTACAGTTAAGTCATATTCATGGCCCTCCAATTCAAGTCTGGACTAATAGTATTTGCGTTTGTCGCTCTCGGTTGGACGGCGTCCTGCTTGGCACAGGCCCCCGAGGGATCGTCCGGAAGCATCACTGGAACGGTTGTTGACCAAAGTGGAGCGGTCGTCGCCGGAGCCAGGATAAAGCTCACTGTTACCAGCACCGCCGCGGGCGAAGATCAGTCCCACAACCCGGAAGTGCCAACCGGCGAAGTGCTGACAGGCGAAGTTGTAACCAGTAACGACGGGCAATTCTCTTTCACCAACGTCGCTCCCGGCCCTTTCCATCTCACCATCACGTCGGCCGGCTTCGCGCCGCAAACATCCTCCGGAGTCCTGCATGCGGGCGAGACCTACGTCGTCCCGCAGATTGCGATGGCAGTTGCAACCAATGTCTCCGACGTTGAGGTCAGGCTCACCCAGACCGAAGTAGCCGATGAGCAGATCAAGGTCGAAGAGAAGCAGCGTGTGCTCGGTGTCATTCCAAATTTCTATGTCAGCTATATCCCCGATGCCGCTCCCCTCAGCTCAAAGCAAAAGTTCAAGCTGGCCTCGAAGACCGTGATCGATCCATTCACCTTCGTAATAGTTGGCGGCGCCGCGGGAATCGAGCAAGCGCAAAATCATTTCAGCGGATATGGGCAAGGCGCAGAAGGTTATGGAAAGCGCTTCGGCGCCGGCTATGCGGACACGGTTGCGGGCACGTTCATCGGAGGCGCGATACTGCCATCGCTTTTGAAACAGGATCCACGCTATTTCTACAAGGGAACCGGCAGCAAGCCGTCACGGTTTCTGTATGCGATCGCCAATGCCTTCATCTGCAAGGGTGACAACGGACGCTGGCAGACAAACTACTCAAATATCCTCGGGAGCCTGGCGGCAGGCGGCATTTCCAATCTCTACTATCCGTCGCAAGATCGCAGTGGAGCGGCATTGACTTTAGAAAACGGGGCCATCGGGCTCGCCTCAACCGCTGTCGCCAATGTCCTGCAAGAATTTCTCATCCGGCACCTGACACCAAAACTTCCCAACAACGACCCGGCCAAACCCTAAGGGACGTTTGCGACAATCACTTCCCGTTTGCCCGTCATTCCACTCAGTGCGCAGCTTGCGATCTTTGGGCCACAAAATCATCGCGGCACTGTTTGGCAGCGGAGAGTAGCTCGGCAAACTCCGGCGTGCCCCGCATGCTGGCGAGCATGGCACTGGTTTGCAGGTCGGCGTAGGCGCAGTAACGCCCCGCAATCGAGTCTTTCATCATCCGTGCAGCGATATCCTTCTGGCCACAGAAGGCGAAATATCCCGCGTTCAAGTACTTGGCCTCGGGATCATGAATATGCAAATATGTCGGTTCGAGTTCCCGGGCCTCTCTATCCACGTCCGCGGCCGGCGCATGATTGAGGCACGCATTAACCATCTTATCGATGGGCTGATCCGTCAATTTCGCGGTTTGTTCCCGCGCTTGCGACAAGTTGCCGGTGCGAAGGAAATGCGCCACCAGGTTTCCCTCCGCCCATGCCGAACCAGCATCGAGCTGAAGAAAATCCATGGCTCGAGCGAAGTTGCCTTGTTCAGCAAACGAGATATAACAGGATCGATAGCGATAGTTCCCAGGATCCAGCGAAAGCGCCGTGTCACACTCGTGTCCGGATTCCTCGATCATCCCGCCATAGCGAAGCACATATCCCAAAGCGAAATGCGCCGAGGCATTCTCCGGATGCCGGTCCACCAGCGCTTTCCCCTCCTGATAGGCCTTGACCAGTTCGCCGCTTTCTACACGAGTTGTAATCAGCTGACTGGCCGCGCCGACCAGGTTCGGATCGAGCGCCACCGCCCGTTCCAGCGCGGACTGTCCGAGTTTATATACCGCTTCTCCGCCGTCCGAATACGTCGCATCGTAGTAGTAGCGATATCCCAGCGCTTCCCACGCTGGTCCATAGGTGGGATCCATTCCCACCGCGCGCTCCAGCATCGCGATGGCATCCTTATTAGGAAGCGGATCATGCGGCAGCGCGATGCTGCGCAGGTAGAGGTCGTAGGCCTCTTCATTCTTGGGATGAGTGCCCGCTTCCGCAGCGTCCGTTCCAGCGCCGAGAGCGGGAATCAATCCCTGGCGAACCTTGGCCGTGATTTCACCCCGAATGGCAATCAGGTCGGGAGCAGCAACTGTCATGGTGTCGCGCCAAACCGTGCGGTTCTCGCCGATGTCCACGGCTTCGAGCGTGATCTGAAGCTGGTTGCCTTCTTTTATGTAATGCCCAGTGACCACGTCGGTCACATGCATGGCCTTGCCGGCCTCCTGCAAGTCGAGCGTAGGAGCGTCGTATTTGCTGGTGGTAGCAAACGGACGAATCGAAAGCGAGCGAGCATAACTGAGCGAAGTCGCGATTTCGTCGGCCAGCGCCAGGCGCAGGAAGTCCACATCTTTATCGCCGCCCATGTTCTGCAAAGGGAGAACGGCGACCGTCTTCCGGCTGGCGGTGACCGCAGCTGGCGCGGAACGCTGCCTGGCGAACCAGAAAACGGCAGCCGCGATCAGAGCCACGACCAACACCACAATGGCGGCAAGTAGTCCGGCCTTGGCGTAGCGCGAAGTTGACGTAAAAGCCGGCTCCGAAGCTGATACGCTCGCGTCCACAGCGATTGATTTCGATGAGGAAGACGAAGAGGCTTGCGAAGATGAAGATGAGGACGAAGCTGGAGGAAGCGCAGAAATAGAGCCCGACGCCGGCCTCGGCGTAACCTGCGACGCGCTTTCCGCCACGACCGCCACCGAGCCCGAACCGGCAGCTTCCGTAGGACGCGATTCCGTTTCCCGTTTCAGGCGCTTCAAGTCGGCTCGCATGTCCGCCGCATGCTGGTAGCGCAGCTCGCGGTCTTTCTCCATTGCTTTGTTGACTATGTCTTCGAGCTTCGGCGGTATGTCGGGATTCAGCCGGATCGCCGGAGTCGGAGCGCGATCGAGGATCCCTTGAAAAATCAGCGCCGACGTTTCTCCGCGAAACGGCACCATGCCGGTGGCCATTTCATAGAGCACCGCGCCAAAAGAAAACAAGTCAGTTCGGGAATCGAGTTCCTTTCCCTTCGCCTGCTCGGGAGACATGTAGGCCACGGTTCCAATCGCGGAGCCGGGGCTGGTGAGGTGCTCCTCGGCGATCGTAGCTTCGATCGTGGCTTCGACGGTTATTCCGGATGGCTGCGATGTCCGCGTGGTCGGCGTGACTTTGGCGAGGCCGAAATCGAGGATCTTCGCATGGCCACGCTTGGTCACGAAGATATTCGCGGGCTTGATGTCCCGATGGACAATGCCCTGCGCGTGAGCGGCATCCAGGCCATCGGCAATTTCGATGCCCAGCGAGATCAGCGTTTCCAGCTCCATCGGACGGCTGCCGATCATGTGCTTCAGCGTCGCGCCGTCGAGATACTCCATGACGATAAACGCCTTGCCATCCTGCTCGCCGATGTCGTAAATGGTGCAGATATTCGCATGGTTGAGCGCGGAAGCGGCTTTCGCCTCCCGACGAAAGCGCTCGAGCGATTGCCGGTCGCGGGCCACATCCTCAGGAAGGAACTTTAGGGCGACGAAGCGGTCCAGGCGTGTGTCCTCGGCCTTGTAAACCACGCCCATACCACCGCCGCCCAGCTTCTCGACGATGCGGTAATGCGAAATGGTCTGGCCGATCATTTATACGGATTTGCCGCTTGCCGGTCGCTTCATCTTACGGATGCGCCATTTGCGCGTCAACGAATCATGGGGTACCGGCCGTGACCACATGCAACGGCATGGATCAAAGCGTATAGTGGCACAACGCTGAAAACGAATGCCCGCAGCACATGCCAGTATCGTCAATGCCCGTATCGTCTATGACCGTATCAATATCAACGCCCAGTTCGAATCTCGGCCGTCATCTGTTTGGAGTGGTGGCCATGTCCTTCGGCATCATCATGCTGGTCTGGCACGATTACAACGGCTGGCATCAGCCGCGTTACCTCGTCTACGCCGCCGCTGTCGCCCTGATCGTCGGAGGCGTTGCGATTCAGTTCCGTCGGTCCGCGAAAACGGGCGCATTTCTCCTGGCCGCCGTTTATCTCGTCTTCGCCTTATTATGCGTGCCAGGAATCGTCGCCAAACCGCAGATCTACAATAACTGGGGCAACTTCTTCGAGCAGCTCTCTCTCCTCACCGGAGCGGTGATCATTTATGCGAGCTCGTCATCGACATGGTCAGAGGAAACGCTTCATCGGATCGGCCGCATTCTTTTTGGTATCTGTGTCGTTTCCTTTACCCTCGAACAGGCGATTTATCTCAGCCCTACCGCCAGTTTTGTCCCCAAGTGGATTCCGCCAAGTCAGATGTTCTGGGCAGTAGCGACGACTGTTTTCTTCGCACTCGCCGCTCTGGCCCTTCTAACCAACCGGATGGCACTTCTCGCGACTCGCCTGCTGACCGTGATGCTCGTGAGCTTTGGGCTAATCGTGTGGGTACCATTGCTTCTTTCCGATCCCCACAGTCATACGAATTGGAGCGAGACGGCCGAGACCTTCGCGATCGCCGGAACCGCATGGATTCTCGCCGACGTCCTCCGCGAGTATCGGCTTAAGTGACGATCACTTACTCTGGTTGCTTCGCCACCGGAGGCTCATACGGCTGTTCCAATCCCCGTCGTGCCGCCAGCGTCGCTTCCGGAAGTGTCGCTCCGGCCGCGTCCAGCGCCGCCCGATACTGGTCAACGGCGGCGATCCGGTCCTCTTTCAAATCAAAAATGCGGCCCAGATAAATGTGAGACCAGGCAACCACCTTGGGGTCATGCGCAGTCTGCAATGCCTGCTCAAAGTACTTGCGCGCCCCTTCCATGTCCCGATTCGCGGTGGCCACCTCCGCCAAAATGAAGAGCGCGCGTCCCGAATCCTCGACCTGGTCATCGAGTGCCTTTTGCGCCAGCTTCTGCGCTGTTTCCATGTCACCCGCCGCCAGCCTCCGCTCCGCGTTTAGCAGCAGATTCCCCTTCCCGCCTCCTGCGTGCAGCAGTTCCGGAGCCGCCTCAGCGGCAAACTGAATGTGCGACGCCCGCTTCATTTCTTTTCCCACCTCAATCGAGCCGACCATATTCGCGTACGCGTTGCGCATGCCCTCGGGTTCTCGATCGAACTTGCCCAGCGCGTCGTAAAAATAGCGCGTCAGGATATACCCTTCCTTATCGTCCTGCTCGATGGCCCGCGCCCTCTCCGCCTCCGGAATCTTCGTCAACCGCTCTTCGATCGCCCTCACCAGGCATTCCGTCACCAGCAACGAAATGTTGCTCTTGAACGCATCATCCATCGGAGAGTTGTCCACCATGGTGAGCAGCGGTTCCAGCCGCTTAAACGAATCGCCGTTTTTCAGCGCCAGCGGGTCCAGAAGATAATGCAAATAAGTATGCCGGATCTGCTGCATCTTGATCGCGGTCCCCGGAGTCGGTGAAATCACGACGTAGTAATTCGAAGCGTAGTTGCGCGCATTGGTCTGCCCCGGTGCGCCCATCGCATCCAGATAGACGGTGAACTGCCGTCCCAAATACCCCGCCGAAGGCATCTTCAAATAGATCTCGGTGTCGAACGTCATCTTCGCCAGCGGATCGTGATAGACCTCGGTCAACTCCGTATAACGCGCGCGATGCCGCTCCCAAATGGCGTGCAGCCCGATCTTCCGATAGAAAGCTTGCATCAGCGGCACGATGTCATCCACCACCGCCGCATCCGGCGGCAGTTCTGACGGCTTTACTTTGAGAGCGAATGCCGGCGGCCCCTCTAGATAAAGGGCCAGCGAGACATAGTGGGAAAGGTCGTGTGAGGGTTCCGGGGACTGGTGCTGCCGGTAGAACAAGCACAGCGGACCGATTACCTCTTGAGCCCCAGCAGTATTCTCCACCGCCTTGCCGACTTCCGATCGGATCTGCGCGCGCAAAGGGTCGGAAATGCCAAGTTCCTGGTCATAGCCGCACGTGTTGATCGCGGTGAGCACTGTGAACAGCGTCTCACTGGTCTCGAGAGACACCGGGGTTTGGTTCTGTGCCAATCCAAACCCTGCGAGCAGTACAGCAGCCAAGCCCGCAGCGAAACTTAATCGACAGATTTGTTTCAGGAAATTCCCTCGGATCTTACGCATGGTTGGAGCTAGGAGTAGTGTACGAACTGGTCAATTTGCGGTCAAACGCAGAGGAAGAAAATGAATGTGCCAAGATGTTCGCGTGGCACTGTCCACTATCCCTTAACGCTGATCTTGGAGAACGAGAGCACCGCGGTTCCGCGAGTCGGGCGCCCCATCGAAAGCGCCGGATGGAAGGTGGTAAAAATCAGCAGGTTCTTCAACTGCGGCAGCACTGCCTGAGCCTCGCCCGGTTGCGATAGGATGCGGTAATCATCCACCCGTCCGTTGGCATCCACGTAAGCTTCAATCACCACCGCATCGTCGCCCATGTTGCCGAGCGACGTGCCGAATGCCGACTGCTCAAGTTGTGGACCGGTGTATAGCATGAGAGGGACGTCGCCGTTGCTCGCCCGCAGTTCCGCCGGCAAGGCAAAGAAGCCCAGCAGCAGTCCAAAAATCAGCACCGCGCTCACCAGCCCCGCCGTCGCCGGAACCATAAAAGCATTCAGCGCATTTCCCAGCCTAACCAGCGCACCGTCAAACCGCAGATGGCGCACCTGGGCCGCCTCGCGCGAAATCGCTAGTCGCAACTTCAATGCCAGGTCGGCCGGGGCCTTCTTCCGGCCCAGACTCGCCAGCAACTGCTGCGTCCGCTGCATCGCCGCATATTCCCTTTCGCAAGCGGCACACTGTTCTACATGGCATGTGAGGGCGCGCATCTCCGATCCGCTCACCCGACCGTCGAGATACGGCGAGAACAACTGCTTGATCTCAATGCAGTTCATCTCAGCGTGCTTCATGGCGTCACCTGGACCTCTCTGCCACCACGCGAACCTTCACGACTATTTTCTCCCAAACTTTCGGCTCCGCCGTCCCGCCTGTCGCGATTACAAACGTTGCGACGAACGTCAGTACGAACCTCGGCAGGAGCAAGCAGCCCCATCTCCGGACCCACGACCCGCGCGTACTCGGTTAATCTCTTGCGCAGCGCGTCGCGTCCCCGAGTGATGCGTGACTTCACCGTCCCCAGCGAAATCGCCAGAACTTCGGCGATCTCTTCATACGACATTTCTTCCAGATCGCGCAGAATCAAAGCCGTCCGATACGGCTCCGGAACCTGCTCCAAAGCCTGCTCCACCGCCGCCCGCACTTCGGTGTGCGCGAACTTCTCAAACGGAGATTCGCCCGGATCCACCAGTCGCTCTTCTCCAGAAAACTCGTGTTCGCCTGCTGCAATCGGATCAATCGGCGTTTCCTGCGCCTTGTGCCGGAACCACCAACGCCGCCGATTCGCCGCCTCGTGCAAAGCGATGCGGTAAATCCACGTCTTCAGGCTGGACTCACCGTGGAAATGCTTCATGCCGCGGAAGACTTTCAGAAATACATCCTGCGTAGTATCGGCCGCGTCGGACGGATCATTCACAATGCGATAGATAAGACCATAGATCGGCTGGTGGAACTCGCCAATCAGCCACGAGTAGGCCTCTTCCGATCCCGCCTTCAGTTCTGCAATGACGGCGGATTCCTCAGTACGGGCCCCGATAGCGCTGGCAAGATCGCCCAATGTAGTAGCTCCCGCCATGGCGGCGTTACCCTCGATTATAGAGTCACTCTGGCCCCAGCGGCGGGAATCTTACATGTCTGCCAAAACCACTTTGGACGATTTTCCCGCTTAAATAGTTAGACTCCGGAGCAGTCGCCGGAGTTCCAGTGTTAAGTCTTTTATTTGCAGCGAAATGCCCCTAAGTGGCAGCGGCCGTCAGCAGCGACTCCACCCTGGAATCCAAATCACGCGCCATGTGCTTCGTATCAGGGTATCGCTTTAGCGATACCGCAAGTCGTTCAAAATCAGATGCCCCTTTAGGGGCTGGACATCGAACTAACCCCCACTGTCACGGTTCGATACCGGTGGCAATATTTTCGCCGCGGAAGTAAAATTCCCGCTCCGAGAGGACACCCGAATGGTCTTAGGCATGCCGCTATCGACATTCACCGCCGTCCACGTGTTAATCAGCCTGATCGGGATCGCTTCTGGTTTCCTCGTCCTCTACGGACTGCTCAACGGCAAACGATTCGACGGCGGCACCGCGATCTTTCTCATCTTCACCGTCTTAACCAGTGTGACCGGGTTCCTCTTTCCATTCGAGCGCCTTCTGCCGTCCCATATCGTCGGCATCATATCGCTGGTGGCGCTCGCTATCGCTATTCTCGCGCGCTACGCTGTGCACATGGCCGGCGCCTGGCGCCGCATCTATGTGATCTCCGCCGTGCTCGCTCTCTATCTGAATGTTTTCGTCCTGATAGCGCAGACTTTCATGAAGGTACCAGCCGTACACGCGCTCGCTCCCACGCAGAAAGAGCCGCCATTCTTCGTGGCCCAACTCACCGTCATGGCAGTCTTCATCGTGCTAGGAATTTTCGCAGTGAAGAAGTTCCGCAACGACTAGCTGCGTACGAACCGGCTGGAAATCTTACCCCCAGCAAGGCCAACTTCGTCCTACTCCTACACTCGGCATCTTTACTGCCGCCACCCGTGTGACCGGGTAAACTAGCCAAGAACGCATGTCCCTCCACCGCATCGTCGAGCCCGTGACCATCACCGACGCCGAAGAGCGCTTCGAAGGCTTCGAAAACCTGATGCCCTTCAAAGTCCACAACATCCTCCTCGTCTCCAGCCTCTACGATTCCTTCATCCTCCGCGAAGACGGACGCCTCAACGAACTCCTCATCGACCAATCCCTCGACCTCAGCCCCGAACACGTTCCCGGAATCACCCACGTTTCATCCTGCGCCGAAGCCGCCGAACTAGCCCGCTCCCAGCAATTCAACCTCATCGTGACCAACCTCACCGTAGGCGACATGAACGCGGCGCAACTGGCGAGCGACGTGAAGCAAGCCGGGCTCGATGTCCCCGTCGTCGTTCTCGGCTACGACTATCGCGAGATCAAGAATTTCGTGGCGCGCAATCCCGTCACCGACATCGAACGCGTTTTTCTGTGGCAGGGCAATGCCAGAATCCTCATCGCGATCGTCAAGTACATCGAGGATAAACGTAACGTCCAGCACGACACGCGCGCCATGGGCGTGCCCGTGTTGCTCGTGGTCGAGGACAACATCCGCTACTACTCGTCATTCCTGCCCGTGATCTATACCGAGGTGATCAAACAATCGCGGCGCGTGATCCAGGAAGGCCTCAACGTCGCGCACAAACTTGTGCGCATGCAGGCGCGACCCAGAATTCTATTGAGCACCAATTTCGAGGACGCCGCCAAACTAGTCCAGGAGTATCGCAACTATCTCTTCGGCGTCGTCTCCGACGTCGAGTTCCCGATGGAGGGCAAGCCGAGTCCCGAGGCGGGCTTTGAACTGGCCCGCATGGTGAAGAGCCTGGTGCCGGACGCGCCCGTAGTGTTACAAACCAGCCGTCCCGAGTTTCGTCCGCGGGCGCACGCCGAAGGCTATTCGTTCTTGCGCAAACGTTCGCCCACGTTGCTGAAAGACTTGAGCGAGATCCTCACCGAGCAATTCGGCTTTGGAGACTTCGTATTTCGTCTGCCCGATCTCAGCGAAGTCGGACGAGCGAAAGACATGAACGAACTGGAAGAACAGTTGCAAACGGTTCCCGCGGAAAGCATCGTCTTCCACTCCCAAAGCAACCACTTTTCTCATTGGCTGATGGCGCGCACCGAGTTCGCGCTGGCGGCCAAGCTCCGTCCAAGAAAAGTTTCCGATTTCGCCAGCCCCGAACACCTCCGCCGCGATCTGATCGCATCCATCAACGACTATCGCCGCGAACAAAGCGAAGTGCTGATCGGCGACTTCCACGCCGATACTTTCAAACCGTCAGAGTCAAGTTTCCTTCGCATCGGTTCCGGCTCCCTCGGCGGCAAAGCCCGCGGCCTCGCCTTTGTGCGCCATCTATTGCGCAAGAGCCGTATCACTCGCCGCTTTCCCGGAGTCCGCATCTCCGTGCCTCCCGCCGTAGTCCTCGCGACCGACGTCTTCGATCAATTCCTCGCCGAGAACGACCTCCTCGACTTCGCCCTGCATTGCGAAGATCACGCGGAAATTTACCGAAAGTTCCTAGCCGCACCGCTATCCGACGCCCTCACCCAAGACTTGAAGTCGTTCCTCACCGAGGTCACCCATCCCCTGGCAGTGCGCTCCTCCAGCCTGCTAGAGGACTCGCAATACCAGCCCTTCACCGGCGTCTACGAAACCTTCATGCTCGGCAATCAGCAAGCAAACATGGATGACCGCTTGGAGGCCCTGAGCGAGGCCATCCGTCGCGTCTATGCCTCCACCTTCAGCCGTCACGCGAAGGCCTACGTGCGCGCAACGCCCTACCGCCTGGAGGAGGAAAAAATGGCGGTGATTCTCCAGCAGGTGGTAGGCACGCCGCACGCGCACCGCTTCTATCCTGACTTCTCCGGAGTCGTCCGCTCGCGCAATTATTATCCCGTGCCTCCCATGACTTTCGAGGACGGCATCGCCGCCGTTGCTCTAGGCCTCGGCCGCACCGTCGTGGATGGCGGCAAGTGCCTGACTTTCTGTCCGCGCTATCCTCGCAACCTGGTGCAGTTTTCCTCAGTCGAAGACATACTCGCCAACTCGCAGTCCGAATTCTGGGCGCTGGAGCTGCACGGCGCCACCGATGGCCGTCCCGGACATTGGCACGAGAAGCGCTTCGGCCTCGATGTCGCCGCGAGCGACGGAACTCTGCACGCCGTCGCCTCAACTTACTCTCGCGACAACCACGCCGTTTACGATGGCGTGAGCCGCGCCGGCACCCGCATCGTAACCTTTGCACCCATGCTCAAGCACGGCACTTTTCCACTAGCTGAGATTCTCGATGTCCTGGTTCGCGCCGGAGAAGACGCTCTAGGCAATCCCGTGGAGATAGAATTCGCCGTCCGTCTGCCGAGCTTGACCGATCCAGCGCACGATCCAACGCCCGGACAGGCAGCCGAGTTCGGTTTCCTCCAGATTCGTCCCTTGACGCTGGCCCTCGACCGCGAGGACTTCGCTCTAGGCGATGTACAACCCGAGCGCCTGATCTGCCTGAGCAGCAAAGTGCTGGGCAACGGACGCATCGAGAATCTTTACGATGTAGTCGTGGTGGATTCGCAGCGCTTCGAGCGCAGCCGCAGCCAGGAGGTGGCCGAAGCGGTTTCGCGCTTCAATCGCCTGCTCAATGAGCAGAACCGTCCGTATCTATTGATCGGAGTCGGGCGCTGGGGATCGACCGAACCCTGGCTAGGCATTCCGGTCGAGTGGGACGAAATTTCCGGCGCGCGAGTAATCGTCGAAGCCGGATTCCGCGATTTTCGTGTCACCCCATCGCAAGGCAGCCACTTCTTTCAGAACCTCACTGCCTTTCAGATCGGATACTTCACGGTGAATCCAGATGCCGGCGAAGGCTCCGTCGATTGGCAGTGGCTGACCGAACAACAGTCCGTGGAAGAGCGAGGCTGCGTTCGCCACTTACAGTTTGCGGAACCGATCCGCGTAGTGATGAACAGCCGCACCAGCCAAGGCGCGATCTTCAAGCCAGAATAATTCCGGCGCCGGGTGGCCCGTTACTTGCGTTTTGTGCAAGGAGCGAAATTCCACGATGCGACTCAGATCGGTTCCCGATAGCGGCGCAGCCGCACCGCTGCCGCCAGGAAGACCGCCGCGAGTGCCAGGCCGATCCACAGTCCAGGGATGCTCAGGAAACTACCCGGCATGATATGTATCATCGGGTCGGTTGGGACCATATTTGACGAGGTCGAGCCGACGGTGGGAGTGGCGCCGATCAATCGACCTCCCACCAGGGTGGCGAAATGCCAGGTGTGGAAGACAATTTGCTCGACTCCGCCAATCGCTATCACCGGCAAGGCTGCCCAAAGAAATGGCGCTCGTCGCGACCATCCGGAAACGAGCAGTAGCCAGCAATAAACTGGCGCGGGCCACAGCGTGTGGGAGGTAAGAACGTGGTAGAGCAGCAGCCATGACATCCGCAGAAACGATGCGTTCGCCCACAACGCCGCCACGCTGCCACCGCTCGCGAGCACGACGGCGCTGCTGATCAGCAACATGATCCAATGCATGGCGACGGCTATCGCAACCGTCAGCAGTGGCAAAATAACGAGCGGGATGCTGGCTTTGGCAAGCACGGTGGTGGCATCGGACACGGGCAGCGACTTCCAGAAAAGAATGCTGCGGTCGCGGCGCTCGCCGTGCAGCGCGTCCAGACAATAAAACACACTCACGACGATCCCGGTAAGCATCATCAGGCCTGCTGCCATGTCGAATGGCTGCTGAGGATGTGCCTGATTGAGCCGCAGTGGTGCTTCCCAGATGCCCACAAACGAACTGAGACAGAAGGCGAACAGAGCGACGCCAGCGACCGCCAGCGGCGCAATATAGATGGAACGGTACTCCCACAATTCGCGGCGCACCGTCCAGTAAAAGACTCGAGTAGCCGGGATGATTGCCGGCGCGGCGCTTTGCGATTGGAAGGATTCGGACATCGCGTTGGATTGAGTACTCATTGGCCCGCTCCCTAGTTACGAAACATGGTTTATGACACTTTGGGTTACGACGCCTTGGGCTACAACACTTTGATTGCCCATCACGGCAACGAACAAGTCGGCGATGCGGGGCGTGCGCACATCGCCAAACGCAGCCAGTTGCTGACCGTCAACTTTATCTAATGTCATCAGATCGAACAGCAAAATGCTGCGCCCGATCGCCTGACGTTCGTGCATCGGCTTGAGCGAACGTGCCGCCGCGACCTTCTCCGGATGCACGGTCACTTCCAGATAGCGCGACTCCAATTCTTCCATGCTGCACTCGAATACGATGCGGCCGCGGTCGATGAACATGAGATCGGTGAGGACGTGTTGCACCTCTTCCACCTGATGTGTTGCGACTACGATGGTGCGGCTGCGATCGAAGTAGTCATTCAGCAGCGAATCGTAAAACTGCTTGCGATACAGGATATCCAATCCCAGCGTCGGCTCGTCCAGCACCAGCAATCTCGCGTCGATGGCCATGACCAGAGCGAGGTGCAGTTGAGTCACCATCCCCTTGGACAACTCCCGCACCCTGCTACTGCGCCGGATCGTGGTCTTCGCCAGAAAGCCTTCTGCTTTGGCGCGATCGAATCGCGGATGCACACCGGCGACATAGTCAAGTGCCTGCGAGACCTTCATCCAGCGCGGCAAGACGGCAACATCAGCGATGAAGCAGACATCGCGCATGAGCTGATCGCGCTCCGCCCATGGGGCGCGCCCGAGCACTCTCAGTTCTCCTTGATATGGAGTGAGGCCGAGAATTGCGTGGAGCGCGGTGGTCTTGCCGGCGCCGTTCGGGCCGACGAGTCCGAGTATGCGGCCCTCTTCGACCCGCATGTCGACGCCGTCCAGCGCGACCGTCGTTCCGAACGCCTTACGGAGACCGCGTGCTTCTATGCATGCCATGGCTTCAGCGCTCCTTCCTGGGGGGAATCTGCGACCCATCCGGCTTGGCGGGCTTCGACAGGGCAGCCTTCGCCGGCTCCGTTCTCGACGACGGCCGCGAGCCATTCAGCAGCTCTTCCGCTTTCAGACCAAGCCGCTGAATGGTTGCCTGGATTCTCGGCCATTCTTCACCAAGAAATTTCTGCCGCTCGCCCTGGAGCAACAGACCGCGTGCGCCCATATTGATGAACATACCCAGGCCTCGCCGGGTCTCGACCAGCCCCTCATCCACCAGTTGCTGATATCCCTTGAGGACCGTGAGCGGATTGACACGATATTCCGCCGCGACGTTGCGCACGGAGGGCAGCGGATCGCCTTCCTTGAGCACGCCGTCGAGGATCATCGCGACCACGCGGTCGCGAAGCTGGCGGTAAATCGGTTGACTGTCGTTCCACTCACGGTCCATCGGTTTTCCTAATCGCCCTTACCAGAGATAACACGCGCCTCAGTTCACCCGGTGCAGATTGAAGTGCGCGTGGATCGGCTTGTCCTTCATCATGAACGTCCAATCCTCGGAGTGATGATTGGCGTCAATGATGGTGAACACTGAATGATCCATGTGATACTCCGGGTTTCCGCTGATGTCCTTGAACGCGAACTCGACCGTCTTACCATCGGGCGACATCTTGCCGATCATGCGCGGCCGGTTTCCGGCGTCGCAATAGTGAATCAGCGTGAGCTGCTCTCCGTCAACGTATAGCATCGTGACCGGATGATCGTACTTGGTCGCGTCCAGCGGTGTTCCCGCTTCCTGCAACTCGTGCACCAACGCGTTCCCCCTCGAGGTCACGCGCATCGTAACGTGGATCGGCTTGCCGCCCGACATCGCCGGCATCTCCGGCACGGCGACGGGGCCTTCCCACTCTCCAGCAAGGGTTTTCAAGGTTGTAAAAGACTTCTGCGCCTCGGACGGCACAGAGGCCACGGAAGACTCCTGCGCGTCATGCTGCGCGAACGCCAAGGTGGAAAGCGACATCAACACAACGGACAGCGCACATCGTAGGGATTTCATGTTTCATTCTCCTGAACAAGTTCATCTCTCTTTGCTCTCGGGGCCAGGGTCATACGCTGGCGTCGATCAGCTCAAAATGAACTTCAAATTCACTGTTATAGTTAACTACAACACTACGTATCATGTCAAGCTTTTTCTTTCGATAGCACGGTGCGGGGTGGCTTTCGTGCAAGGGGCGGATTCCACATCCGCCAATCGCGTGGGATTTTGAAGTCGTTTTGAAGCGGCGCGGCGCGGAAGTTTATGGAAACAGTTATGGATGTGGCGGCGCTAGGCGCATCGATTTTGAACCGGAACTAGCCACCGAAACAGGATCGTGGCGGCTAAGGCTCCAGCTAGTTGCGCTGCCATAAAGAGGGGGGCATCCTGCGGGCGGATGCCGGCGAAGGTGTCTGAAAACGCGCGCGCGATCGTGACGGCCGGATTTGCGAAGGACGTCGAGGCGGTGAACCAGTACGCCGCTGTGATGTAGCTGGCTACCGCGTAAGGCACTGCGCTTGGTATTCGCCGCGAGCATCCCCAGATCACAGACAAGAGTCCGAAGGTGGCTACAAACTCGCTCAGGATTTGCGACGGGCCTTGCCTGGGGTGCGCGGAGAAGGAATACCATGGCAGTCCGAACATGAGGTGAGCGATGACGGCGCCCGCGAGTCCTCCGGCACACTGCGCGGCGACATAGGCCAGCGCTTCTCGCCACTTGATGCCGTGCTCGATCGCGTCGGATAGGGTCACGGCTGGATTCAGGTGAGCGCCGGAGATGGGGCCGAAGGTCAGGATTAACGCGACCAGCGCTGCTCCGGTGGCGATCGTATTTGCGAGCAGCGCGATCGCGACGTTACCACCGGACAGCCGTTCCCCCATGATGCCGGAGCCGATGATGGCCGCGACGAGAAAAGCGGTCCCGAGGAATTCGGCAGTGAGTCGTGCTGGCAGGCTGGGCTTCATTTAGTGAGCTTCATTTTACGAACTTCATCGGTGGCCGATCTCTCCGATCTCTCTCTGGAGGGCCAGCTTGTCGATGCTCGCTAGTGGCAGGCTGAGGAAAAGATCGATGCGGCGTTCCAGCGTCATGAAGGCGCTGCGGTAGGCACGCTCGATTTCGTCCGGCGTTCTGGTAACAGCCGCGGGATCGGGAACTCCCCAGTGCGCGGTTAGAGGTTGTCCCGGCCAGATCGGGCACACTTCTGCGGCGGCGCTGTCGCAGACGGTGAAAACGAAATCGAGTTGGGGCGCGTCTGACTTCGCGAACTCCTCCCAGCTCTTGCTCCTGAGTCCTTCGATAGGCAGATGGGCGCTTTGCAACTGCGCGATGGCCTCGGGGCGAACGGTCCCTGAGGGATGGCTTCCGGCGCTGTATGCAGTGAAGTTGGGACGGCCTTTGAAGTTCATGATGGCCTCGGCCATGATCGAGCGCGCGGAATTTCCGGTGCAGAGAAAGAGGACGTTATAGTGCATCGCGATTCCTCACTGGCAGCACGTCGGCTCGCAGCAGGTTGCTTTTGGCTGTGGCTTTACAGCACGCACGAAGGCGCTCAGAATCTTGCCCTCGACCTGGGTTGCGATCGCATCCACGTCGATGTTGTGGCCGGTGAGAAATTCGCGGGCGTCCTCGACGCGATAGACGCGGGTCGGCTCGATCTCGATGCTCTCGAATCCGGCCTGCTGGAGTTTGTCGCGGTACTCGTTCTCTTCGAGTGCCCCGGCCACGCAGCCTACCCAGAGCAGGGCACTTTTGCGAATTTCGGCGGGGATCTCGCCACGGGTTACTACGTCGGACACGGCGAAGCGTCCGCCGGGCTTCAGGACTCGAAGGGCTTCGCGCAGGACGCGGTCTTTGTCGGCGGAAAGATTGATCACGCAATTCGAGATGATCACGTCGACGCTGTTGTCCGGCAGCGGGATGTGCTCGATTTCGCCTTTCAGAAATTCGACGTTTTCGGCCCCCGCTTTGCGCTTGTTCTCGTTCGCCAGCGCCAGCATCTCGTCCGTCATGTCTAAGCCGTAAGCTTTGCCGGTGGGCCCGACTCGTTTTGCGGAGAGCAGCACGTCGATGCCTCCGCCTGAGCCTAGGTCGAGAACGATCTCGCCGGCGTTCAGACGAGCTAGCGCGGTTGGGTTGCCGCAGCCTAGCGATGCGAGCAGGGCTTGCTCGGGAATCTGCTCGGTTTGCGAGGCGTGGTAGAGGTTCGAGGTGATGGGATCGCATCCGCTGGATGGCGTTGCTCCGCAGCAGGAACTTCCTCCGCTGCTCACTCGCAAGGCGGCCTGGCTGTATTTTTCTTTGACGACTTCCTTGATGTCGGCGGCGGTGTCGATGTTCTGCGCGGTCATTTTCTGGGCGCTCATGGTGCTCTTCTACTTGCAGATTGGAATTACGTTTTCGAGTTTCACGGCTTGGTTCCGGGTGCAGCACTCGGCATAGAGGAACTGGAGCAATCCCTGCAGCGTCGCGGTGTCCGCGATGTAACGCAGGAACGTGCCTTTTCTTTCGACGCGAACCAGATCCTCCG
The DNA here is from genome assembly GCA_963755765.1 of uncultured Acidobacteriaceae bacterium. GTDB lineage: Bacteria > Acidobacteriota > Terriglobia > Terriglobales > Acidobacteriaceae > Acidiflorens. The sequence continues at coordinate 6,383 of CAVWKZ010000009.1, read as the reverse complement.
CTTTGAGTTTGTCAAGATGGTGGGAGAGGGTGGAGTTAGGGATGTCGAGCTCCTCTTGAATTTCACCTACGACCAGGCCATCGGGGTGGGCGGAGAGCAGCAACTGCATGATCCGCAAGCGGGGCTCGGTTCCCATGGCGGAAAACATGTCGGCGTATTTGGCGACCTGCTCGGCTGACTTCTTCGAGCGAAGGGCCGATCGGGCTGCTTTCATATTTCGATATTTGCAGAAATACAGGATCAGTGTCAAGGGGGAATTTGACAACTTGTGTCGCAGCGGCTGCAATCATTTTGGCATTTGCACTCACGATTCCGGATTGCAAGTGTAATTGCGGTCTCAGACAAGAAATTGGAATGCGGGTGTTATCGACGTCTCTCGATGACGAACGGCAAGCTGGTAACCACAACCTGCTCAATCATTTCAACAGCCCCTTGACGGCAGTCGGTAATTCGAACACCGAGTCCGCCAACGGCTCGTAGCTCACAGACGTGTAGGTGAAGGTTCGCACGTGATCACCGGAACGCGAGATCAGTTTCGTCGCAATCAAAGGGCCGCCGAAGCGCTTGTAATCCTGAAACACCAGGCTCGCGACCGCCGCAGACGAGTTGTCGACCTGGAAACGATACCCGGCGAGCAGCCCAGTTTCGACATCGTAAAACTGGTTGTTGTCCTTGCCCCAGTGAGTCGTGCCGTGCAGCCAATAACAAGGACGACCTTCAAAATCGGTCACCCCGGCGAAGTCGAGGTTCTTGAAATAATCGGACTGGTGCAACGCATATTGCAGGTCGGCATCCCGCCGCACGGCTTCAAGAGCGGTGTCTCTGTCGATGCTCGCTCCTTTTGAATCGACGAACCACGAAACCTTCCCGTCAAATCCTGAGACAACCTCGCTGCCGTCCGCTCGCGTGACTCTACTCAGCGTTTTGAAGGGCTTGGCGTAATGCACAAAGGTCGATCTGCCGGTCACACCCGTGCCCTCGATTTCGCCGCGCACGGTTTCGGATTGTACCTTTGTAATGGCGTCGACACCACCCAGCGCCTTCTTGTAACGGTCCAGAACAGCTGAGGCGGTTTTCAGCTGGATTGCCGTGGACCGCCCTGCCTGGGGCCAAGCCCTCTGTGTCCCGATCGTTGCCGTGCCCACGAGAATGACTATTGCCAGATCGATCCGACGCATGCGCGATAGACGATGCATCCAGCAAAAGGTCATCGAGCGCCTTGGTTCCCCCAATCTAGCCCGCTATTCATCGCAAACGCGTCACTGATGTCAAATCAGCACCAGCGACAATGGAATCGACCTGTGTGCCAGCGTCGAGTGCGTCCCGGTCAGCCAAGACGCCCCTGGAATCTCTAAGTGGCAGATAGTGCACGTAGAGCGAGCACTCCTGTCCGCTGCGTTTGATCTTGATCTAGCTTTTTTCCTTGATCTCAAACTCTAGCGGTTCTTAGCAGCCTCGCCCGCGAGAACCATGCATGTAGAGGTAGCCTTCGCGATGAACCGATTTTTCTCATCGGTGATTGTGCACTCGGCCATACCCACGGTGCGTCCGCGCGAGACAACCCGCGCTTCCGCCGTCAAGAGCGCATCCCAGACGGGACGAAGAAAGTTGATTTTCAACTCCAGCGTGGTAAAGCTTTCACCCGTACTGAGGGTAGACGCGAACGCAACTCCCATCGCCGCATCTGCCAAGTCGCAAAGAATGCCGCCATGCAGTGTTCCCATCGGGTTGCGATGGTGCGGTTGGGCGCTCATCCGCGCGACGACTGATCCTTCAGATGGCCGACTGAAGCTGATGCCCAGAAACTCCGCTACCGGAAAATTCCTGGCCCCGATCGGCTTGTCGAACTCGTTATTGTTTATGTCGTCCACGCGCCTTACCGCACCACCAGACGCGTAAACGGAAACACATACGCCTGCAGCGTTACCATGATTCCGACCAGCGCTGCGAGCGCGATGCTGTGGAAGAACACGTAACGCAGGATGTCGCCTTCGTGTCCATACCACTCAGTCGCGGTGCTGGCGACGACAATGCTCTGGGCATCGATCATTTTGCCCATCACGCCTCCGCAACTGTTGGCTGCGGCCATCAGCGTAGGAGACACTCCGATCTGTTCAGCCGAAATTCTCTGCAGGCTGCCAAACAGCACATTCGACGCGGTGTCTGATCCGGTCAGTGCCACGCCCAGCCAGCCGAGCAAGGTTCCAAAGAAAGGATAGAGCACGCCGGTGCGCGCAAATGCCAGGCCCATGGTGGCGTCCAGCCCGGAATAGCGCGTCATGTAGCCGATAGAGAGCATGGTCGCAATCGTGAGCAATGAGAAGCGCACGCGCACGATCGTTCTGCCATAGGTCTTCACCAGCTTCCAGGGATTGAAGCCCATGATCAGTCCGGCAATGATGGCGGCAACCAGAATCCCCGACCCAGTCGCGGTCAGCCAGTTCAGCGAATATACGGCGGCTTCGGCGGTCGGCTTGCGCACCACCGGAGGAACGCGCTGCACCATCTGATGCAGACCGACAACGGGATATTTTGGCGCCGAGTAGCCGTCAAGCTTCGCCTTAACGGTAGGCAATCCCCATGCGAAAACGACGACGCTCAAGACCAGCCATGGCACCCACGCTCTTGCAACCAGAGACGCGCTGTGTCCGTGCGTGCCGCGAGCGGCACGTTCTCCTTCGTGCTCAAAACCCCAGACGCGCTTGGGCTTCCATATCATCAGGAAGCCGATCAGCGCCGCCATCGAAACGACGGCCGCGACCACGTCCACCAGCCACGGCCCGTGAAAGTTCGACATCAGAAATTGCGGGATGGCGAAGAACACGCCCGCGACCAGCACCGCCGGCCAGACTTCGATCATTCCCTGAAACCCGGCGAATGCCCACATTAGCCAGAACGGCACGAGCACCGAAAAGAAAGGCAGGATGCGGCCAGCTTGCGCGCTAAGCTGCAGGAGATCGAGTCCAGTGACTCCTTGCAGAGCTATCAGAGGAGTGCCGAGCGCTCCGTAGGCGACAGGCGCGGTGTTCGCGATCAGCGACAGCCCGGAAGCTTCGAGCGGCTTGAATCCCAAGCCGATCAACACCGCCGCGGTCACGGCCACCGGGGTGCCGAAGCCGGCCGCGCCTTCAAAGAACGCGCCAAAGCTGAAAGCGATGAGCAGCAACTGCAAGCGACGGTCTTGCGTGACGCTGGTCAGGCTCTCTTGCATCACCTTGAACAGTCCCGCCTCGCACGTGAGTTGATACATGAAGATGACGTTGAGGATGATCCACCCAATCGGGAGCAAGCCGTAGCCCGCGCCCAGCACAGCCGTCTTGGCAGCTAAGCTCGCGGGCATCCCGAAGATGAAGATGGCGCAGAGCAGGGAAGTGGCGAGTCCAAGCAGCGCAGCGTAATGCGCCTTCATGCGCAGCAGAGCCAGACTCCCAAGCAGCACCACGACGGGCAACGTGGCAACCAGAGCCGAAAGCCACCAGTGTCCAAGCGGGTCGTAGCCCTGAGGCCAGGGATGCGCCAGCGGCGAAATCCTCAGAATCAGTACCGCGGCGACGATCGCTGCTACGAGCCCTGTAATCCAAACTACTGGGTTGGCCTTGGACGGAGAAATTTGCGGTACTGGAGTAGAGGTCACGGGTTCCTCCTGGAACCTGCAAGAGTTGTGGTGAGGCTCTGATTTCCCGATGCCAGGCAGGTGGGGCCATCCCGCCAGTCCAATCGCAGGCATAGTACACGCTCTTGGAATCCGGCACAACGACTTCCGTGGAACGCCGCAGGCGTTACAATGTCGCCGAATGTGGACGAAGCGAATGTGGACGAAGCGAAAGGATCAAGCCATGCCACAAGAGAAGCAAGCCCCAACTCAAGAGCAGCCCTTAGTCCGCTTTGGCCTGGGACTTGCCAACTGGAGCGAGCGCTGGTTTCCCGATCCCCTGATTTTTGCTCTGCTCGGAATCGTCGTGGTCTTCGTCGTGGGTCTGTTGCTTCATCAGAGCCCCACCAAACTCGCCGTCCAGGGCGGAAAGAGCTTCTGGACGCTGGTCCCCTTCACCATGCAGATGGTGATGATCATCGTCGGCGGATATGTCGTAGCCTCGACGCCGATCGTCTACCGCGCCATCCGCGCCTTGGCAGGCATCCCCAAGACGCCGCGCGGAGCTGTCGCCATGGTGGCGCTGTTCTCCATGCTGACGTCACTGATCTCTTGGGGCCTGAGCCTGATTTTCAGCGGACTCTTCGTGCGCGAACTGGCGCATCGCGTCAAAGGTCTGGACTACCGCGCCGCTGGTGCCGCCGCGTATCTCGGCCTGGGAGCCGTCTGGGCGATGGGGCTGTCTTCTTCCGCAGCCATGTTGATGGCGACCAAGTCAGCGATGCCGCCATCATTGTTCAGCATCAGCGGTCTGATCCCGCTCACCCAAACTCTTTTCCTGTGGCAGAGCATTGCGACCACCGCCATCCTGATCGTGCTCTCAGTGACGATCGCGTACTTGTCCACGCCCTCGCCGGAGAACGCCAGAACTGCCGAGTCCTACGGCATCGAATACGAACCGATTCGCTCCAGCTTGCCAATTAGGAGAACTCCCGGCGAATGGCTCGAGTACAGCCCGCTTCTGACAATTCTGGTTGCCGCGCTGTTGTGCTGGTATCTGGTGGACGTATTCCGTACCTCGCCGCAAGGCGCGCTGGCAGCGCTCGACCTTAATACTTACAACCTCATGTTCATTACCGTCGGACTTTTATTGCACTGGCGTCCGAAGTGCTTCATGCGGGCGGTGACCGAGTGTATTCCCGCCACCGGCGGCGTGCTCATCCAGTTTCCGTTTTACGCCGTGATCTTCGGAATGATTGTGGGCACAGGCATCGCAGACGCACTGGCGAAACTTTTTGCCTCCATCAGCACCCACAACACGTATCCCTTACTGGTAGCAGTGTATTCGGCAACACTCGGTGTCTTCATTCCGTCCGGCGGCAGCAAGTGGGTGATCGAAGCGCCCTATGTGCTGCAGGCGGCAAATCTCCATCAGGTGCATCTGGGATGGGTAGTGCAGATCTACAACGCGTCCGAAGCGCTGCCGAATCTAGTCAACCCTTTCTGGATGCTGCCGCTGCTCGGCATATTGAAATTAAAAGCCCGCGACATTGTCGGATACGGCGTGCTCCAGGTAATGGTTCACGTACCGGTCGTGTTCTTTCTATGCTGGTTGTTCGCTCGGTACATTCCCTATCTGCCGCCCATGAAGTAGATGTCCCCGCGCGGAAGAACCGTAGGCTCGCCTCTAAAATTTCGTATCAGGGCATCGCTTCTAAGCTTTCGTATCGGGGCATCGCTTCTCGGGCTTCGTATCAGGTCATCGCTTTAGCGATGACATAATTGCCTCCATGTCAGACGCCCCTTCAGGGGCCGCCACCTCATCACTTCGGGGGCGCGGCAGTCGGCCGAGTGTCCGTCGTGGTTGCCGGAGCGGTCGCTGGCGGCTTCGGCTTCGTCACCTTCTTTTTCGCCGGCGGCTTCTTCGCAGGCTCGGTATCATCCACCACAATCTTCTGCGGCGGAGGAGGCGGCGCAGCGGACAGTGTCTTGACCTGCGCGCGCAGATGAGTCAACTCCTCTTCTTTGTTGGCTGCCAGCTTTTGCATGCGCTCGCCAAACGCGCGGCGCGCGCTCTCGAGGCCGTTCATGTCATTGCTCAGGCTTTGAAATTCGTCCTTGCTGCCGAAGGCTCCCGCCGACTCCACCACCGAACCAAAGACGTCATAGAGCGCGTCGAGGTTGCGATAGAGTTTGAAACTCGCTGCCAGGTCCTCCGGAGCATTGTTCAATGCCGCGATAATCTCCGGCAGCGCCGACTGCAAATTGCGCTGAATAGAGTCCACATTCCCCAGCGTCTGCTGCTTGGTGGAATTGTTCGTCTTCCATTTTTCGATGCGCATGCTCACGAGATCGGATTGCATGCTCTTCGCAGTCTGCTGCAAGTTCGTCAGGATTCCGTTCAGTTCGCTCACAGAAGCATAAGCAACCGGTGGCTGCGCAACGGGGGGTGTGGTCGCCGCAGATTGCGCACGGGCAATCGCCGGCGTCAGAAAAGCAATGAAAGCGAAAAGCGGCCAAACCAGAATATTCCGCAAGTTCAAAATAAAGCTCCGATTGTGTACGGGTGTTTTGCCAACCATATCCTAGTTGAGGTTGCCCGTCACAGTCGAGCGCATCGGTCGAGTACGCCAGTCGAATATCGCAGTCGAGCGTCCCGGTCGAGTTTGACGGGGCGGCAAAGCTAAGCGAGAATTGAAGCAGGCAATTCCAAGTGGGCCTGTGGCGCAGCTGGGAGCGCGCTTCCATGGCATGGAAGAGGTCGTCGGTTCGATCCCGACCAGGTCCACCA
>CAVWKZ010000008.1:0-1166020 GCA_963755765.1 uncultured Acidobacteriaceae bacterium | reverse complement strand
CTTCTGCCGTGGCGCATCGTCACCGGCATCGCCGGCGCCTTCCTCATGGTGCTGGCGCCGCCCGCCGCGCTCGCGCATGTGCCGCACAAAAGGCGCGGCCTCGCCGGCGGCGTCATCCTCACCGGCGTCGGGCTCGGCATCGCCATCTCGGGCGTGCTCATGCCGGCGCTGCTGCGCTTCGGCGTGAGCGCGGCGTGGGTGGGATCTGGGCGCGGCGGCGCTCGCGCTCACCAGGGCCGCCTGGGGCGGATTTATAGTGCCCGAATCGGCCCCGGCGCCCGCGGAATCGTCCGCTTCGCGCCGAGTCTATAGCCTGGCTTTGGCCTATGCGCTGAACGCCGTCGGCCTCGTGCCGCACATGGTGTTTTTGGCCGATTTCGTCGCGCGCGGCCTCGGCGAAGGCGTCGCCGCCGGCGCGCATCACTGGATCTTGTTCGGCATTGGCGCGCTGGGCGGCCCCGTGGTGTTCGGCCGCATCGCCGACCGCATCGGCTTTGCCGCCTCGGTCAGGATCGCCTTCGTCGTGGAGGCGGCGATGGTGGGATCGCTGGCGCTGACGGCGAACGAGATCGTCCTCGATCTCTCGAGCCTCGTCATCGGCGCCTATGTGCCGGGCATCACCACGCTCGTCTTGGGCCGCGCGCGCGAGCTCGTGCCGCCCGACCGGCGCCAGCAAGAGGCGGCGTGGAGCACGCTCACCGTCGCTTGGGCCTTGGGCCAGGCCGCCGGCGCCTATGGGCTTTCGGCGCTCTACGCGCATGCGCCGAGTTATGGATTGCTGTTCGGGCTCGGCGCCGCGGCGCTCGTCGCGGCGCTCGCGATCGATCTTGCGGCGAACGGCGCGGCGGACGAACATAGCCGAAGCAAAGGGGAGGCGGGCGATGAAATTCGCGCTGGGACAGTCGGTGCCGCGCACCGAGGACCCGCGGCTCCTGACCGGGCGCGGGCGCTATACCGACGATTTCGTCCTGCCGCGCATGGCGCATGGCTTATGTGCTGCGCTCGCCGCACGCGCATGCGCGCATCCGCTCGATCGACATGCGCGCGGCGCAGCAGATGCCGGGCGTGCTCGCGGTCTTCACCGGCGCCGATTGGGCGGCGGAGAAATTCGGCGCCTGCAGTGCCGGTCATTCCGCGCCAGCGCCGCGACGGCTCGCCGATGTATCGTGCCGCTGCGCCCGGCGCTCGCCAAGGACCGCGCCATGCTGGTCGGCGATCCCGGTCGCCTTCATCGTCGCCGAGAGCGTCGACCTCGCCAAGGACGCGGCCGAGCGCATCGTCGTCGATTACGAGGCGCTGCCGTCGGTCGACCGCGACCGAAGAAGCGATGGAGCCAGGCGCGCCGGTGCTGTGGGCCGAATGCCGCCGACAACGAATGCTTCTTCTTCACGGTCGGCGACAAGGCGCGCGGTCGATGCCGCCTTCGCCAAGGCGCATCACGTCACGCGGCTGAAGCTCGTCTTCAACCGCATCACCGCCGCGACGATGGAGCCGCGCGGCTGCGTCGGCGAATACGACGACCGGCTCGACCGCTACACGCTCTATGTGCGGCACGCAGCGCCCGCACGGCACGCGCGCCGACATGGCGCGCCGGGACGTCTTCAACATGCCCGAGAACCAGTTCGCATCGTCGCCGGCGATGTCGGCGGCAGCTTCGGCATGAAGGGCGGCCATTTCCCGGAATATCCGCTCGCGCTCTGTGCCGTCGCGCAAGATCGGCCGCCCGGTCAAATGGATCGCCGAGCGCAGCGAAGGCATCCTGTCGCGACGACCACGACCGCGACCATGTCACGCGAGGCCGAGCTGGCGCTCGACAAGGACGGCAATTTCCTCGCGCTGCGCGTCAAGAACATCTCGAATATCGGCGCCTATCTCGCGCCCGGCGGCATCATCTCGCCGACCATCGCATCTCGGCGGCCTCGCCGGCACCTACACGACGCCGGCGATCTATGTCGAGGTCTCGGCCGTCTTCACCAACACCACCAGCATCGGCCCCTATCGCGGCTCCGGCCGGCCCGAGGCGTCCTATATCATCGAGCGCCTGATCGACAACGCCGCGCGCGAGATGGGCATCGACCGCGCCGAGCTGCGCCGCCGCAACACCGTGCCGGCCGCGGCGATGCCGTTCAAGACCGGCCTCGTCTTCACGCTCGATTGCGGCGAGTTCGAGAAGAATCTCGACATGGCGCTGCACATCGCCGACTACGCCGTTTCGAGCGCCGCCGCGCCGAGGCCGCGAGCGCGCGGCAAGCTGCGCGGCATCGGCATCGCCAACATCATCGAGCAGACCTCGCAGACGCATGGGCGAGACGGTGATGGTGAAGTTCGATCCCGGCGGCACGGTGACGGTGATCCCCGGCTCGATCTCGCACGGCCAGGGCCACGAGACGATGTACAAGATCCTGCTGAGCGAGCGGCTCGGCATCGACGAGGCCGACATCCGCGTGACGCATTCCGACACCGATCTGGCGCCCGACGGCGGCGGCACGTTCGCCTCGCGCACCGCCGTCTTGGGCGGCAGCGCCGCGACCATCGCCGCCGACAAGATCATCGCCAAGGCGACGAAGATCGCGGCGCACATCGATGGAGGCCGCCGAAGGCGACATCGAGTTCGCGCGACGGCGAGTTCCGCGTCGCCGGCACCGACAAGGCCGTGTCGCTGAAAGAGGTGGCGCAGGCCTCGTTCACGCCGGCGCGCCTGCCGCCCGGCCTCGAGACCGGGCTCTACGAGACCGGCGGCCTTCTCGCCGGAGATTCCGAATTTCCCCAATGGCTGCCATGTCTGCGAGGTCGAGATCGATCCCGAGACCGGCTCGTCGCAGGTGCTGCGCTATGTCGTCGTCGACGATGTCGGCACCGTCATCAACAAGCTGACGCTCGAAGGCCAGATCCATGGCGGCGTCGGCGCAGGGCATCGGCCAGGCGTTCGGCGAGCACCTCGTCTACGACCGCGAAATCGGGCCAGCTCCTCTCGGGCTCGTTCATGGATTACGGCATGCCGCGCGCCGCCGATGTCGGCGAGTTCGAGATGGAGGAGAATCCGGTGCCGACCAAGACCAATCCGCTTGGGCGTCAAAGGCGCGGGCGAGGCCGGCAATGTCGGCGCGCTTGCCGCCATCATGAACGCCGTGGTCGACGCGCTGTCGCCGCTCGGCATCACGCCATATCGACATGCCGGCCAGCCCCGAGAAAGTGTGGCAGGCGATCCGCGCGGCGCAGGCGTAGGGACTATTTGAGGCGCTTTCCCGCTTCCTCGATGATGCTGAGGTCGGCGTATTTCTTCACCTCGAGTGCTTCCTTCAAGAGCCCGAGTTCGTGCTGCGTCTCGAGGATTCTGCTGCAGCATCGCGAGGTCGGGCTTGCCGCTCGGATCGCGGTAATAGTCCATCTTGGTGAAGACCAGTCCCTTGAAGCGCTCAACGGGGATCTTGGTGAAGCGCGAGACGATCTCCATCGCCTCCTGCTGGTTCGCCGGGTCGATATACCAGCGCACCGCGCGCAGCTCGTCCTCGAAGAAATCGACGACCGCCGGCCGGTTCTTGTCGATGAAGGATTTGCGCGCCGCGAAGAACGTCATCTGGGTCGGGCCCATCGAATCCTTCTGGGTGTAGAGCACGCGTGCCTGGGCGCGGAAATCGGGGTTGTTGGCGAAAATGGGTGGCGGCCCGACGAGGTCGGCCTTATGGTCCAAGAGCATCGAGACCATGCTGGGGAACGGCACTTCGATCACCGTATAGTCGCGGCGCTCGACCAGATGGTGCTTCGCGAGCGTCGCCGTCATGCCGATATAGGCGGCCGTGCCGATCGCGTTCGTCGCCAGCACCTTGCCCTTCAGGTCGTCGACCGTTTTGATGCCGCCATCCTTCAGCACGATCTCTTCCGACGAGTAGTAGCCGTTGACGCCGTCGCGGAACTCGTCGGCGAGGATGCGGAAATCGCTCATGCCGGCGTTCTGCACCGCCGTTGCGAAGGACGGGTAGGCGATCGGGCCAATATCGACCTCGCCCGCGGCGAAGCCGGTGATCATCGGCGAGGTGCCTTCGAAATGGAGCGGCTCGACGGTGTATGACTGGCCGAGGTGCCGCGCGATGCCCTGGTGCGCGAACAGGATCGGCGGCAGCTCGGGCGGCGAGGCAACCCAGGCGAGGCGGATTCTTACTGGATCGGCCGATGCCCCGGCGAGGCTCGCGAGCAAAATCGCGAGCCCAGGCAGACAGCAACGCACGACCGGCCCGAGACGCATGGCAAAACCCTCCCCGCGGCTTCTTATGTCGTCGCGTGAGGGTACATGAGGCGCAGAAACGCCGCCACCCGCCGCATCATGGCAGGTGGCGCCGCCTGTGCGATCGGTCAGGACTTGTAGTCGCCCGGCAGGTTGGCGACGCGCTGCGGCGCGTGGTCCTCGCTCGGCTGCGACTGGATGTCGCCGGAAAGCTGGCCGCCTGCCTCGATCTCGAGCTGGCCATAGCGCACGGTGCCGGTGACCTTGCCGGAAGCGCGGATGAGGAGCCGCTTCCTGACCGTGAGCGAGCCCTCGAAGCGGCCGCGAATCTCGGCTTCCTCGATCGCCGCCGTGCCCTTCATGAGTCCGGCCTCGGAGATCTCGATCTCGCGGCAGTTGTTGAGGTTGGCCTCGACCGTGCCCTCGACGACGAGGCGCTCGCACGAGGTGATCTCGCCGGTCAGCGAGATCTCGCGGCCGACGATGAGGCGCCGCATCTCGCTATCGCGCTTCGGCGTCGGGATGATCGGCGCGTGGCCCTCGGTGCGGCGCGACGCATCGCCCGGGCGCGGCGTCAGCGGCGTCGGCGTGACCGCGGTCGGCGTGGCGGCGGGGCTCCCCGGGGTGCTCGCAGGCGCAGCCTGCATCGGCCGCGCAGGCGGAGTCGCGCCGAGCGGGCGCGGTGCCGACGGCTTCGGGGAAAGGCCCAGATCCGGCGTTTCGGACATCGGGGAAGCTCCTTCCGGTTCACTCTTCTTTCGGCTGAAAATCGACATGGCGGTCGGCACCTGGAATGGTCAGTGGGCGTGCGTCGGGGACAAGATCGCCGCCTTCCGGTAAACCCGCCGTTACGACCGCCGGGTCCCCGCGATCATCCATTGCGCGAGGGAATACCATACTCGCGGGAGGCGCGCCGGACAAAGCGGATAATGCGCCGAAGCGAGCGCGCTTGCCCAACGAAGGCGGGCATCTATACTCGCGCACCCCTCCCGCCGCCCGGACAAGGAAATGGCCGCCTCACAAATCGACGTCGTCGGCATCGGCAACGCAATCGTCGACGTGCTCGCCCGCACCGATGACGCTTTTCTGACCGCGCAAGGCTTGGTCAAGGGCACCATGGCGCTGATCGACGCGGCGCCGCGCCGAATCGCTCTACGGCCAGATGAGCTCGGGCATCGAGATGTCGGGCGGCTCGGTCGCCAACACCATCGCCGGCATCGCCTCCCTGGGCGGCAGCGGCGCCTATATCGGCAAGATCGGGGACGACCAGCTCGGCCGGGTCTTCGCGCACGATCTGCGCTCGATCGGGGTGCGGTTCGCGACGACGGCATCGGCCAAGGGGCCGGCGACGGCGCGTTGCCTCATCCTTGTCACGGCCGACGCGCAGCGCACGATGAACACCTATCTGGGCGCCTGCATCGAATTGGGGCCCGAGGACATCGACGCGAGCCTTCTCGAGGCGGCGCAGGTGACATATCTCGAGGGCTACCTGTTCGACCCGCCGCGCGCCAAGGCGGCGTTCCGCCAGGCCGCCGACATTGCCCATAAATCCCGCCGCAAGGTGAGCCTGTCGCTCTCCGACCCGTTTTGCGTCGAGCGCCATCGTGCCGATTTCCGCGCCCTCGTCCATCACCATATCGATATCCTCTTCGCCAACGAAATCGAGATCTGCTCGCTCTACGAGACCAAGGATTTCGCCACGGCCGTGGCGGCGGTGCGCGGCGATTGCGACATCGCCGTGCTGACGCGGAGCGCGCAGGGTTCGGTCATCGTCACCAAAGCCGAGCAGGTCTTGGTCGCGGCCGCGCCGGTCGCCAGGGTGGTGGACACGACCGGCGCCGGCGATCTTTATGCCGCGGGATTCCTCTACGGCCTGACACATGGCATGGCGCTTCCCGCCTGCGGCAAGCTCGGCAGCCTCTGCGCCGCCGAGATCATCGGCCATTTCGGCGCCCGCCCCGAAACCTCCCTGAAGGAGCTTGCGAAAAAGGCCGCAATCCCCATTTAACTTACGATTTGACGCAGGGGCCGCGGGGCCGCGCCGAGCGCGCGGCTGCACAGCGGCCTTTGCGCATCCTCCGCGGCCTTTGCGCTGAAATGTTTTCGTAATGGACATCCGCAACATCGCCATCATCGCCCACGTCGACCACGGCAAGACCACGCTGGTCGATCAGCTGCTTGCGCCAGAGCGGCGCGTTCCGCGCCAACCAGCAGGTGCAGGAGCGCGCGATGGACTCGAACGACCTCGAGCGCGAGCGCGGCATCACCATCCTCGCGAAATGCACCTCGGTCGATGTGGACAGGGCACGCGCATCAACATCGTCGACACGCCCGGCCACGCCGATTTCGGCGGCGAGGTCGAGCGCATCCTGAGCATGGTCGACGGCGTCCTGGTGCTGGTCGACGCCGCCGAAGGGCCGATGCCGCAGACCAAGTTCGTGCCTCGCAAGGCGCTGCGCCAGGGCCTGCGCCCGATCGTCGTCATCAACAAGGTCGACCGCTCCGACGCGCGCCCGATCGAGGTGCACGACGAGATCTTCGACCTGTTCGCCGCGCTCGACGCCGACGACGCGCAGCTCGATTTCCCGACGCTCTACGCCTCGGGCCGCGCCGGCTGGGCGGTCGCCGACCTGGCCGAGACGCGCGCACGATCTCGCCGCCGCTCTTCGAGCTCATCGTCGCGCATGTGCAGCCGCCCGTGGCCGATGCCCGACGCGCCCTTCGCCATGCTGGCGACGACGCTCGAATACGACCCCTATCTCGGCCGCGTCCTCACCGGCCGCATCGCGCAGCGGCAGTCGCGCGCATCAACATGGCGGTGCAAGTCGCTGCTCGCGCGACGGCGCGCGTGATCGAGGAGGCGCGCCTCACCAAGCTGCTGGCCTTCCGCGGCCTCGAGCGCCGGCCGATCGAGGAGGCCGAGGCCGGCGACATCATCGCCATCGCCGGCCTCGACGACGACCACCGTCGCCGACACCATCTGCGCGCCCGAGCGTGAGCCGAGCCGCTGCCGGCGACGCCGATCGATCCGCCGACCCTCGCGATGACCTTCTCGGTGAACGACAGCCCGCTGGCCGGGCGCGAGGGCAGCAAGGTCACCGTCGCGCATGATCGTCGAGCGCTTGAAGCGCGAGGCCGAGGGCAATGTCGCGATCCGCGTCAGCGAGAGCGAGGAGAAGGACGCGGTCGAGGTCGCCGGGCCGCGGCGAGCTGCAGCTCGGCGTGCTGATCGAGACCATGCGGCGCGAAGGCTTCGAGCTCGTCGATCTCGCGCCCGCGCGTGCTGTTCAAGAGCGACGAAGCGACCGGCCAGCGCCTCGAGCCGATCGAGGAGGTGCATGATCGATGTCGACGAGGACTTATGCCGGCGTCGTCGTCGAGAAGACTGGCGCCGCGCAAGGCGAGACTGCAGGACATGCGGCCCTCGGGCGGCGGCAAGCTGCGCCTCGTCTTCCACGCGCCGACGCGCGGGCTTGATCGGCTATCAGGGCGAATTCCTCACCGACACGCGCGGCACCGGCGTGATGAGCCGCCTCTTCCACGGCTACGCGCCGTGGAAGGGCGCCGATCGAGGGCCGGCGCAACGGCGTGCTGGTCTCGACCGGCGACGGCGACGCCGTGGCCTATGCGCTCTGGAACCTCGAGGAGCGCGGGCCGATGTTCATCACGCCCGGCGACGCAGGTCTATCGAGGGCATGATCATCGGCGCGCACAGCCGCGGCAACGATCTCGATGTCAACCCGATCAAGGGCAAGCAGCTCACCAACATCCGCACCACGGCGAAGGACGAGGCGGTGCGCCTGACGCCGCCCATCCTCATGACCCTGGAGCAGGCGATCGCCTATATCGACGACGACGAGCTGGTCGAGGTGACGCCGAAATCGATCCGCATGCGCAAGCGCCATCGCGACGCGCACGCGCGCAAGCGCCTCGCCCGCGCCGCGGAGGCCGCCGCCGAGGCCGGCTGACCCGCGAGTTGTCGACCGCGTGCGCGCTTCGTGCTACGCTTGGTCATTCAAATAAGAAAATTGGTCTGGCGCAAACCCCGGGGGAGGTTGTCATGCCCATCTTCATCACCCAAGGCCGTCTCACGCAGCAATATGTTCGCGGCGGATTGCAGAAGCCCGAGGACCGGCAGGCCGTGCTGTCGCGGCTCTGCGAGGCGGCCGGCGGGCGCCTGGTCTCGCTCTACTTCACGCTCGGCCAGTACGACATCGTGGTCATCTCGGACATGCCCGATGCGCAGGCCGCGGCGTCGATCGTGCTCGCCGCCTGCGGCGGCGGCGGCATCAGCGACGCCGTCACCACCCAGGCCTTCACGGCGGCGCAAGGCAAGGAGCTGTTCGAGCGCGCCGCCAAGATCGCCTACAAGCCGATGGGCGGCTAGCGCGCCCCTCCGCCAGCGGCGGGAGGCGAGGGCGCGGACGCGAGGGCGGCGGCGGTTGACGGTTCCGGCGCGCAACCCCTAATGTGCCGCGCCCCAAGGGCGCCGACGTAGCTCAGCGGTAGAGCAACTGATTCGTAATCAGTAGGTCCGCAGTTCGATCCTGCGCGTCGGCACCAGATTTGCCGCGGTCACGCACCCTCATTCGGCGTTGGAGGCGAATTGGGCGACGAGCCGAGCTTCGAAGACGCCATGACCGCCGGGATGCACGCGCTCGCCGACGAAATCACGCGCAGCATCGACACGGCGCTGGTCGGCGTGTTCGCCGGATTGTTCCGGCACATCGCGGGCCTGGTGCGGCGCCGCCCGGTCGAGCCACTCCAGCCCGATCGCTAGGTCAGCGGTGCGTCATGCGGCGGCGGCCATGGGAGCGGCCAGCGGATCGGGCCCATAGTCATTCGGCCCGGGCACGCCGGGAAAGCAGCCCATCTCGACGAACGACCAGAGGTGAAGGAAGAATCCTTCATAGACGAAGAGGATGCCGCGGTCGGACGACGCCGCCAACCCGGACGCGAAGTCGAGCGCCAAGGGCGCCACAACGAAGATCAAAAGCCACCAGCCGCTCTTGCCGCGGTCGTGCAGCCGCTTCGAGGCGACCGCGATCACCATCCAGCCCAGCACCAGGCACAACGCCACCGCCACCACGAACAGCCACAATCCGGCGCGGCCGCCCGTGTGCTGCACCAGAAAAATGTCGATCGCCATCGACAGTACGGCGATCGAAAATCCCCACATGCCGCTGAAAATATAGAGGTAAAGCATGATCGCGCCGGGCATCCACAGCATATGGAGGAGGGTGCCGCGCGCCGCCGGAGTGACCGCGAGAGCGAGCGAGCCGAGCGCATAAAGCGAGAGGCCGAAGATCCAGAACCGCCCGCGGGCGATCCTGCCCTCGAAGCCAAACAACAATCGAAGCGCCGCCATGCGCCACCCCCCCCCCCCCCCCCCCTTGGCCGCGCGATCCTAACAGGGGATTTTTGGCCGCGAAACCATCGCGCGGCGATTGGCACTCAGGAGTTGTGCAATCCGATCCGGCGCGTCGCATGCGGGCTCGCGCGATGCCGCCGCCAGCGGGTACGCCCGGCAAATTTTGCCGCGAGCGCGCACAACGCGGCAGCAAAAGCCGCCGTCGCCAACGGCGCCGCCGCGGGCAGGGCGCACAGAACCCGGCTCGCGAACGCGCCATCGATCTCGGCCGCCATTCCCTCGGCGATGCGTTCGGCGGCAGTGTCGAGCGCTGTGTCGAGCCCCTCGGACACGAGCTGCGCCATGGTCCCCTCCTGTAACGCGGGGCGATTGTCCGCCGCCGCCGCACTGGCGGATTGTGAAGGGCTTCACAGGGACTCGAATATTTCTGGGCTCGGCCGCGACCGCCGCGTCGCTGGCATGGGGATTGCAACGCTGCGAATCGGATCGATCGGCGCTGCGGCGGGATGGGGCGCCTCGTACGATGGATGATGGGTCGATGAAGCAGAGGACGATGCGACAACGCGCCGAGCGGTTCTGTGCCCGGCTCAATGACGGCCTGACCGCCGTCGCGATCGTGCTTGCGATGATGGTGTTCGTCGTCGGCACCTATCGCACGCTCGAGAATGTCGAGATGGCGATTGCGACGAATGACACGAGCTGGGACACGGCGCCCGACGCCCCCGCCCAAGTCGCGACGCAGCAGGCCCAGCAATAAGTCTGCCTCGGAAAGCGGCAAAAGCGCCGTCATCTGCCCGGTTTTAGGCAGGGCCCAAAAGGGCTCGTGCTAGCATGGCGCCATGGCCGAGCCTTCCCTTGGCGCGGAAACCGCGCGCGACGAGATCGTAACCTGGACCGCGCAGTACCGTTCGCGCGGCAGCCCGATCCGCGGTGACGATGCGGTGCGCTGGGTTCTGACCGAGGGACACCGCGCCGCAAGCCTCGCCGAGTTCCTCGATTCGCTTGCCTGGCGGCTCGTCGGCGAGGGGATCCCGTTGTCGCGGGCGACGCTCCATGTCGGCACACTCCACCCGCAGCTTCTCGGCGTCAGCACGCGCTGGCAGCGTGGCCGCGATCTCGTCGACGAATCGCGCATCACGCACGCCGTCAAGGCGGCACCCATCTATCTCGACAGCCCGATCCGTCCGGCGGTGGAGCGCGGCGAGAGCGTGCGCCATCGCCTCGACCGCGAGGATTTCGCGCGCTTGCCGCTGCTCGTCGAATTCGCCGCCGAAGGCATCACCGACTACCTCGCCCTGCCGCTGACCTCGATGAGCGGCCGCCACCAGGTCATCACGTTTGCGACCGACCATGCCGGCGGCTTCAGCGATGCGGACGTTGACGCGATCGCGCGCGTCCTTCCGGCGGTCGCCGTCGTCGTCGAAGGGAAGGCGGTGCGTTACCTCATGGCGAACGTGCTCGACACTTATCTCGGCCACACGATCGGCGGCCACATCCTCGCCGGCGAGATCCAGCGCCGCCAAGGGCAGGAGATTCGCGCCGCCCTCGTCGCGACTGATCTGCGCGGCTTCACCCAGCTCTCCGACCGGCTTCCGGCGGGCGAACTCCTCGAGCTGCTCGACGACTATTTCGACGCCATGACTTCGCCGATCCAGAAGCGCGGCGGCGAGGTGCTGAAATTCGTCGGCGACGGGCTTCTGGCGATCTTTCCGACGCGCGATCATGACGAACGGGCCGCGGCGCGCGCGGCGCTCTCTGCCGCCGAAGAGGGGCTGGCGCGGCTTGCCGCGGTCAACCGGACGCGCGAATCGTCGTCGCGCGTGCCGTTCCGAATCGGCGTCGGGCTCCATATCGGCAGCGTGTTCTACGGCAATGTCGGCGCGGCCGACCGGCTCGACTTCACCGCGATCGGTCCCGCCGTCAATCTGGTGTGCCGGCTCGAGAGGCCTGACGAAGCAGCTCGACCGGCCGCTCGTTCTATCGCGCGACATCGCCGCCGTCGCCGGCCGCCCGGTCCTTTCGCTGGGATTCCACCCCGTGCGTGGATTGAGCGAGCCCGAGGAAGTGTTCGGCCTCGCCTAGAGCCGGATCTTGCTCTAGCCCTCGAGCAGCCAGCCGAATTTTTCCCGAGCCTTTTGTGCGACCTCGGCTGACGGCGCGTTGGTCGGCGGAAACTTGTCGCGCCAATGGAACGGCCGGCAGGCGTCGATGATCGCCACCGAATGGGTCATGTCGCGCCGCGCGCGCTTTTCCGGCGGTGAGCCGCGGGTCGGCCGGCGAATCCCAGGAATTGCTGATGAACTGGATCGATTC
Source organism: uncultured Acidobacteriaceae bacterium (assembly GCA_963755765.1). Taxonomy (GTDB): domain Bacteria; phylum Acidobacteriota; class Terriglobia; order Terriglobales; family Acidobacteriaceae; genus Acidiflorens. Next base: position 1,154,114 of record CAVWKZ010000008.1, on the reverse strand, counting down.
CTTGGGATCGGTGCGCGTGATCATCGCCCACAAAAGGTTGTCGAGGTTGGTCACGTCGACATCGTCGTCGCACCACGACGATATATTTCGACGCGTAGGCCGAGGCGCCGCATTGCGCGGCGATATGGCCCGCCTGCGTCGCGTGGCCGGGATAGCGCTGCTTGATCGAGATGGCGTGAAGCATGCGCGCGCCGCCGACCTCGTGGCACCACACCTGCTTCACGTCGGGCACGCCGGCGTTGGCGATGTTCTGCATGATGGTGGCCGAGCGCAGCACGCGCGCGATAGCGCGCCATCTCGTCCGGCCCCGCGCCCATCGGCGGCACGCCCAGCGAGGATCGGATCGTTGCGGTGATAGATCGCCTTGATGTCGAGCACCTGCGCCATGGTGGCGCCGCCGGCATAATGCCCGGTCCATTCGCCGAACGGGCCCTCCATGTGGCGCTTCGTCGGGCTCGACGAAGCCTTCGAGCACGATCTCGGCGTTGGCGGGAAAGGGCAGACCGGTGACCCGGCCGCGCACCATCTTCACCGCCCGCCCGCGCAGGCCGCCGACGATGTCGAGCTCGAACACGCCATAGGGCGCCTCGATCGCCGCCATAGAAGAACGCGAGCGGATCGCCGCCCAGCACCATCACGACCGGCATCGTCTCGCCGCGGGCAAAGTATTTCTCGCGGTGGATATAGCCGTGATGGCCCGCCGCCATGATGAGGCCGACGCTCTTCTTGTCGTGCACCTGCGCGCGATAGGCGCCGGCATTGAGCCAGTTCTCCTCGGGATCGCGCGTGATGCTGTAGGTGCCGGTGCCGATATAGCGCCCGCCATCCTTCTCGTGCCACATCGGGCGCCGGAAATTTCGTCGACATCGACCTCATCGCCCATCATCACGTTCTCGAGCACCGGCCCGTCGGCCACGATCTCGTGCGGCATGATGCGCGGCTCCTTCAGATAGGCGTCGCGATAGGCCTGGCTCAGCTCCCATTTGTTGAGATGGTCGGGAAAGCCCAAGGTCATGTTGCGGCGCGTGCCGGCGAAAACGTTGAGCAGCACGCGAAACCCCTTGGCGCAGCCGGGAATGTCGTCGAACACGACGCACGGGCCGTTCTCGGCGCGCAGCACCGCCTCGGCGGCAAGCCCGATATCCTCCTGCCAGCTAGGCGCCCGCGACATTGCGCACCTCGCCCAAGCGCTCGGCATAGTCGAGCCACTCGCGCAGATCGTCATAGCCGATCCGCCCCTCGATGTTGGACTGCGCGCTCATCTGCGCCGTCCTTTCCGCTGCCGGCCCATCTTCGCGCGCCCGCCGCTTGGTGCAAGCCCCTCGCCGATGCTCCAAAAACCCTCTCCCCTCTGGGGAGAGGGTCGACCGCATGCGGTCGACGGTGAGGGGGCATGCGTGCCCAGTCTCGGCGATGCTATGTTTGTGGCAAAAGACCGGGGAGGAAACCATGGTTCGCATCGCACGATGCGCCGCGCTTGCGCTCCTGATGCTCGCGGCACCAGCGGCAAGCGCCGAGCCGATCAAGATCGGTATCGTCGGCGTCACCGCCTTCGCGCCGGTCTATGTGGCGCAGGAGAAGGGATATTTCGCGGCCGAAGGCGTGCCGGCGGAGCTCGTCTATTTCGACGCGGCGGCGCCCGTTGCGGTCGCGACCGTGTCGGGATCGGTCGATTTCGGCGTCGCCGCCGTGACCGGCGCCTTCTACAACCTCGCCGGCGAGGGCGAGCTGAGGCTCATCGCCGGCGCCGCGCACGAGGCGCCGGGATTCCGGCTCCAGGCCTTCCTCGCCTCGCGCCGCGCCTATGACGGCGGGCTCAAAAGCGTCAAGGATTTCGCCCACCACAGTTTCGGCGTCACCACCAAGGCCGCGCCGCCGATCTATGTCGTGGGCGGCATCCTCGCGCCGAAAGAAGGCTTCGACTTCAGCGCGATCGAGGTGCTGTCCCTGCAATCGATCCCGAACATCGTCACGGCCTTGACCGGCGGCAAGGCCGATTTCAGCGCGGTGTCGATGACGCCCGGCATGCTGCCGCTCTTGGATCGCGGCGACATCAAGCTCATCGGCTGGGTCGGCGACGAGGCGCCGTGGCAGTTCGGCATCGTCTTCACCGGCACCACGACGGCGAACGAGCGACAGGGCACGGTCGAGCGTTTCCTGCGCGCCTATCGCAAGGGTGCCAAAGACTATCACGACGCCACGACCGCCCCCGACGGCAAGCCCGCGCACGGCGTCAAGGCGGACGCGATGATCGGGATTCTCGCCAAATACACGAAGCAGACGGTCGACGAAGTAAAGCTCGGCATCCCCTATGTCGATGCCGAGGGCCGGCTCGACGAGGCGGACATCCTCCGCCAGGTGAGATTTTACGAGCAGCAAGGGTTGGTGAAGGCGGGCGTCGATGGCGCCGCGATCATCGACAAGCGCTATGTCCTGGCGCTTCCCGGCTCGTGACGGGGCGGCTCGGGTCTATCTCGCCGCCGCGCGCTCCGGATGCAGGATCAATTTCTGGACGCGCCAGTTGATGATCTCGCCGACGATGAGGGTGTTCTCGTCGGGGCACGCCATCGCGTGGATCCAGCCGAACGCCTTCAGCTCCTTGCCCGCGCTGGCCCAGCATGCCGAGCGAGCTTGCCGTCGAGCGTGAGCTTGTAGATGCGGCCTGGAAAGGCGTCGGCCGTGTACAGGAACTGGTGCGGCGGCGGCGTGATGCAGATGACCCACGGCGCGCCGGGCTTCAAAAGCGACGGCACGTCGGCGCCCATCGGATCGGGATATTTGTTGCCGATCACCATGCGCGCGTCGGGCGGCGCCGGCACGTCGATGGTGAACTGGCGCAGGAAATTGCCGCTCGTGTCGAACACCTGGATGCGGCGGTTGCCGCGATCGGCGACATAGATGTTGTCCTTGGCGTCGGCGCGCGATGTTGTGCGGCGTGTTGAATTGGCCCGGCCCGCTGCCGCGCGCGCCCCACGACTTCGATCCAGTTGCCGTCCTTGTCGAGCTTGGCGATGCGCGAATTGATGTAGCCGTCGCTGATATAGGTGTTGCCGGCACTGTCCCATGTCACGTCGGTCGGCTGGCGGTAGCGGCCGTCGACGGCGGGCAGCGGCGGGTTCGGATGCTTCAAGGGGCCGGTGCCTTCGTCGGACGCTTCCTGCTTGCGGCCGAACACCATCGCGACGCGGCCCTCGCGGATCGAACTTCACGATCATGTCCGAGCCTTTGTCGACGGCCCAGATATTGTCTTGCTTGTCGACGCGAACGGCGTGCGCGAACGACCAGGCGTAGAGGTTCTTGCCGATCTCGCGGATGTATTTGCCGTCCGGTGCGAATTCGAGAAGCTGCGCCGCGGTCTCGGCATAGGCCGGGCCCGTGCTGGATCCGCCGCGCGAGAAGACGAAGACGTGCCCCTTGGAATTGACCGCGACGCCGGTCGGCTCGCCGATATAGAGGTCGGGCGGCAGCTTCAAGAAATTCGGCACGGAATCGAACGGGATCTCCGGCACCGATTGCTGCGCCATTGCCGGGGCGCTCGCCAGCACGAGAAATGCCACAAGGAACTTCCGCATCGCACGACGCTCCCTCCAAGGCCCGCCATTCCTCTAACGCAGCTTTCCGGCGGCGGCAATTCCCTAGCCGAGCGCGTGGCGCAGATATTCCGAGGTGATGCGCACGCGCCGCGCCATTTCCTTGGCGATGTTGGCGAGCACTTTGCTCGCGATGCGCGGATGCTCGTCGAGGAGAGCGCGGAATGCCGCTTCCTCGAGCTCCCAGCAGGACACGTCGTCGTCGGCCGCGACCGAGGCCGAGCGCCGTCCGGTGCCGAGGAGCGCCATCTCGCCCACCACCGTGCCCATGGCGAGGCTCGCCACGCGCACCGCCTCGCCGCCCGGCAGCGCCATGCGCACACTGACCGAGCCCTTGGTGAGAAGCCACAGCCGGTCGGCCGCGTCGCCCTCGACGCAGATCGTCTCGCCCGGCCGGAACGACCGCGCGACCAGGCGCGAGCGCAGCAGCGCAAGCTCTTCCTCGTCGAGCCCTTGCGTGAAGTCGAGCGCGTTCAAGGCAAGCTCATCGACCCGCGGCAGGTTCTCGGCGCGGCGGCGCAGCGCTTCCTCCTCCATCCATTCGACCGCGCTGTCGAGGTCGTTCATGATGCGCGCGCCGGAGCGGTTGTCGCCGCGGGCGAACTCGCCGATCGAGCGCGTCGAATCCGGCGGCACGTTGCAGAAGATGAGCCATTTCTGGCGCCGCCGCGCGGTCGCCACGATCTCGATCAGCACCTGCGCGCCGGAAATGTCGATGTCGGTGATGCCGTGCACGTCGAGCGTCAACATGTCGGTCTCGTCGAGAAGCGCCACGATGCGGTCGGCGAGGTCGTCGGCGTTGCCGAAGAACAAGACGCCCTGAAGCTCGAGCACGGCGCGGCGCCGCCCGGTCGCCAACAGCGCCGCCTGCGCGTCGGCTGGCCGCACGCGCTTCGACACGATCTCGTCGCCGCGCGACATGCGGCGCAGGATCGGCCGGCTCATGTTGGCGATGAAGATGATGCAGGCGAGCGCCGCGCCCGCGAGCACGCCGGCGACGATCGCACCGCTCGCGGTGATCGTCATGACGACGAGCACGACGAGAATGTCGTGCCATGCATGGCGCCGCGCGACACGGCCGCGGTTTAACAGCGTGTCGAAGAGGAGCCGCAAGCTCCAGCGGTCGAACGACGAGATGCCGTTCGCGAGCACCGTCGCCGACAGCACCACGACCGGGATGGCGCCAAGCTCGGGCGAGAGCGTAAGCACGATGCCGAGCAGCACGATGCAGCCCACGACCGGCGTCAGCGCCGTGCGGCCGCCGCTCTTGAAGGCGTTCAGCACGACATTTGGCGACAGCTGCACGGCAAGCGCGCCGGTCAAGGCCGCGACGCAGTTGCCGATGCCGTTCGCGACGAGATCGCGCGTCGGATGGAGCGGCCGCGCCGCCACCTTCTGCGCGACGCGCAGGGTCAGGAGCGTGTCGAACGTGGCGACGATCGCAAGGCTCAACGAGGTCAGCACGAGATCGGGCAGCAGCGGCACGATCTTCACCGGCACGTCGGCAAGCTTGATGCCGAGGAACGGCAGCGCCGGCAGGAACGTGCGGCCCGCGCCGGGCGCGCCGGTGATCGGCCCGAGGTCGAGATCGGGCAGGATCGCCTTCAGCCCATAGAAGGTGACGATCCCCGTCGCGAGCCCGAAGAGCGCGCCGGGCACCTTGAGCGTGAACCTGCGCCCCAAGATCGTCGCGCCCGCGAGCGCCAGCACAAAGGCGAGCATGAACGGATGGACGATGCTGGGCCCGTTGCTGAGGCTCACATAGCGCTCGAGCTGCGGCAGGCAGAGCAGCAGCGCGACGCCGTTCAGAAACCCGGCCAGTACCGGATGCGGCGTGAATTTCACGATGCGCGCGATGCCGCCCACGCCGAACAGGATCTGCATCAAGCCGGCGAGCAGGATGCACAGCGCCAGCGCCGCGAGCGCCAGGTTCGGATCGGCGAGCGCCGGAACGCGCCACAACGTGGCAAGGAGGCTCGCCTGGATCACCGCGGTGCTCGAGCGCGGCGAGGGGATGAGCCACGGCGTGCCGGAGGCCAAGGCGGCGGCGGGTGCCGCGAAAATGGCGCAGCACAGGCCCGCGGCGACGCCCGCGGCGACATAGCTCGGCCCCAGGGGCGCAAACGCCAGAACGCCGGCGGCGAGGCAGGACGGCACGGCGGTGGCAAGCTGGGCGATGCCGGTCAGAACCTCGCGCCCGACCAGCGCAAGGCCGCGCGGCCCAAGAGCCCCCGTAGCCTCAGCCATGCGGCCATCTTACTTGAACCCTTACCCCGGCGGGGGCGGGTTTTCGGGGCTTTTTCAGAACCCTTTGAGCGTGGCCGCGCCGTGCTGGACCTCGGGCGTCCCGTCGAAGCAATGGCCGACGCATTTGCGCCATTCGGCGAAATCCGCCGAGCCGCGGAAATCGACCGTGTGGTTCTCGAGCGTCTCCCAGGTGACGAGCAGGTGATAGCGCCGCGGCTTTTCGACCGAGCGCTTCAGCTCGAGTCCCTTGCAGCCCTTGGCGCGCTTGAAGATGGGCACGGCCTTCTGGACGCCTTGCTCGAACTCGGCTTCGAGCCCGGGCTTCACGTCGATCTGCGCCATTTCGAGGATCATGCGCGGGCCTCGCGGATCGCGCGCCACACCCGCTCGGGCGTTGCCGGCATGTCGATGTGGCGCACGCGATAGGGTTTCAACGCATCGATCAGCGCATTCATCACCGACGGCAAGGAGCCGGCGCAACCCGCCTCGCCGCAGCCTTTGACGCCCAGGGGATTGGTCGTCGCCGGCACCGGGTGGCTGCCGAACGCGAAGCTCGGCGCGTCGTCGGCGCGCGGCATCGCATAGTCCATGTAGGAGCCGCTGACGAGCTGCCCCTCGCCGTCATAGACCGTGCGCTCCATCAGCGCCTGGCCGATGCCCTGCACCACGCCGCCATGCGCCTGCCCCTCGGCGAGGAGCGGGTTCAGGAGATTGCCGAAATCGTTCGACCATCGCGTATTTGACGACGCTCGACGATGCCGGTGTCGGGATCGACCTCGACCTCGGCGATGTGGCAGCCGTTGGGATATGCCGACGGCGGCGTCTCCATGACGAGCGAGGCGTCGATCGTCTGCGGCAATTCGGGCGGCAGCTTCGCGCCCTGCTTCACGCGCTGCGCGACTTCCATGATGCCGATCGAGCGGTCGGTGCCGACGATGCGGAACTTGCCTTCCGAGAACTCGATGTCGGCGACCGCGGCTTCGAGGAAGTGCGCGGCGATCTGTTTGCCTTGCTCGATCACCTTGTCGCATGCGCGTCAGAAGCGCTGTGCCGCCCACCATCGTCGATGCGCGAGCCGCCGGTGCCGCCGCCGAACGAGAAGCTGGTCGCTGTCGCCTTGCAGGAGGCGGATGCCGCTCGAACGGAATGCCGAGCCGGCTCACCACGATCTGCGCGAAGGGCGAGGCGTGGCCCTGGCCGTAGTCGAGCGTGCCGCTGATCATGGTGACGCTGCCGTCGCCTTCGAAGCGGATGCCGCCCATTTCCTTGCCTTGCGGCGCCGTCACTTCGAGATAGCTGCCGATGCCGAGACCGCGCAGTTTGCCGCGCGCTTCGCTCTGGCGCTTCGCGCGCGGCATAGCCGCCGAGATCGGCGAGTGCCAGCGCGTCGTCGAGGACGGCGGCGAAGTCGCCGCTGTCATAGGACGAGCCCGAGGGCGCCTTGTAGGGAATGGCCTCGGGCGGGATGAAGTTGCGCCGGCGCAGTTCGACGCGGTCGATGCCGATCTCGTCGGCGGCCGCGTCCATCAGCCGCTCCATGTAGTAGTTGCCCTCGGGGCGGCCCGCGCCGCGATAGGGGCCGACCGGCTGCGTGTTGGTGTAGACGCCCTTCGACGTCACTTCGACGAGCGGCGTGCGATAGACGCCGATGACGTTCTTGACGGCATTGACGGAATAGGGGCAGCGGCGCGATCGGATAAGCGCCGGCATTGCCGAAGCCGGTCAAGCGCAGCGCGAGGATGTGGCCGTCCTTGTCGAGCGCCAGTTCCGCTGTCCATCTCGTGGTCGCGGCCGTGATTGTCGGAGAGGAAAGCTGCCGGAGCGGTCGTCCGTCCACTTCACCGGCCGGCCCAAGCGCGCGCGCGGCGAAGAGCACGCACGGATATTCCGGGAACACCTGCGACTTCATGCCGAACGAGCCGCCGACATTGTGCGGTCAGCACATGCACTTTGTCGGGCGTCACGCCGAGCACGCGGCGCCAGGTTGCTCGCTGAGCCCGAACACGCCCTGGCAGCCGAGCGTCAGCGTGTAGCGCCCGCTCTTCGCGTCGAAGCTCGCCGACCGCGGCGCGCGGCTCCATCGCGTTGACGATGATCGCGGCTGTTCACGGGTTTCAGCTTCGTGACATGCGCCGCCTTGGCGAAAGCTTCCGCCGACCTTGGCGGCGTCGCCGTAATGGAAATCCAGAAGGACGTTGCCGGGCGCCTCGTCGTGGAGCTGCGGCGCGCCGGGCTTCGCCCCGTCCGACGCCGTCGTCACCGCCGGCAGCGCATCGATGTCGAGGACGACCGCCTCGGCCGCGTCCTTCGCCTGCGCCACGGTCTCGGCGACCGCGAAGGCGACCGGCTCGCCGATATAACGCACGCGCGTCTTGGCGAGCGCCGGCCGTCCGGCGTGCTTCCACGGCGTGCCGTCGCGATTCTGCGCCGCGAACGGGCTTTTGAGCGGCACGATCCCGGCGGCCTCGAGATCGGCGGGGCCATAGACGCCGAGCACGCCCGGCATCTTGCGCGCGTCGTCGAGCGAAAAGCGGCGGATCGTGCCGTGCGCGACGGGCGAGCGCACCATCACCGCGTAGGCCTGGCCCGGCAGGTTCACGTCGTCGGTATAGCGCCCCTCGCCGCGCAGCAAGGTCGGATCCTCCTTGCGCGTTACCGGCTGGCCCACGCCGAACTTCACCAGCGCCGGATCGATCGCGTCGTTGAGCGTGTCCATGAGCCTCGTCCCTGTTCCTTCGCACCGGCACCATAACGGACCGGATGCGCGCGCGACAACGCCCTAGGGCGAAGGGCTCCCTTGCCGGAACGGCGCCCATCTGCTCCCCGTTAGTGCCGCGTGGATGAGGAGGGACCCCATGGCTCGGGCAAAGAAACCGCCGTCCAAGGCAACCAAGCAGCGCAACGAAGGCGAAGGCAACGTCACCGCGGCGCGCCGCTACGACAAGGCGCAGCAGGATTTCGTGAAGAAGGGCAAGGTCGCCGAAAAGGCGCGCGAGGCCGAGCGCGCACTCGAAGGCGACGAGCGCAAGGAACTTGAGCGCGCCGAGCAGGAGGGCAGTCGCCACGTCGCCGAGGAAGATCCCGAGGTGAAGCGCTGATTATCGTCGCAGGCTGCGCATCGCGCGGTCGAGGCCCGTCGAGCGTCAGCGGGAACATGCGGCCCTCCATGAGCTTGCGGCATCATGGCGATCGACGGCGTGCCGGCCCAGATAGCGCTCCGGCACGGGGTTGAGCCACGCCGCCTTGGGATAGGTCATGGTGAGGCGCCGCATCCACGCCTCGCCCGGCTTCGTCGTTCCAATGCTCGACGCTGCCGCCGGGCTCGGCGATCTCGTAGGGCGCTCATGGTCGCGTCGCCGACGAAGATCAGCTTGTAGCTCGGGTCGTAGCGTGTGCAGCACCTCCATCGTCGGCGTCTTCTCGACATGGCGGCGGCGCGCGTCGCGCCACAGCATGCTCGTACGGGCAGTTGTGGAAGTAGAAATGCTCGAGATGCTTGAACTCGCTGCGCGCCGCCGAGAACAGCTCCTCGCAGGTGCGCACATGACCGTCCATCGAGCCGCCGATGTCGAGGAGCAGCAGCACCTTCACCGCGTTGTGCCGCTCCGGCACCATCTTGAGGTCGAGCCAGCCGGCGTTCTTGCGCGGTGGAGCGGATCGTGTCGTCGAGGTCGAGCTCGTTCGGCGGCGCCTTCGCGCGCGAACTGGCGCAGGCGGCGCAGCGCGACCTTGATGTTGCGCGTGCCGAGCTCGACGTGGTCGTCGAGATTGCGGAACTCGCGCTTGTCCCAGACCTTGACGGCGCGCCGGTTGTCGCGGCCTTCCTCCTGGCCGATGCGCACGCCCTCGGGGTTGTAGCCGTTGGCGCCGAACGGCGAGGTGCCGGCGGTGCCGATCCATTTGCTGCCGCCCTCGTGGCGGCCCTTCTGCTCGGCCAGGCGCTGGCGCAGCGTCTCCATCAGCTTGTCGAGGCCGCCCATCGCCTCGATCTGCGCCTTCTCCTCCTCGGTGAGGAGCTTCTCGGCGAGCTTGCGCAGCCATTCGTCCGGCATCGCGCGCCGCGCCTCGGCCGGCGTCTCGAGGCCCTTGAAATACTGGCCGAAGACGCGGTCGAACTTGTCGAGGTTGCGCTCGTCCTTCACCAGCGTCGCGCGCGACGAGATAGTAGAAATCGTCGAGCTGTAGGCGGCGACGCGCTTGCTCCATCGCCTCCATCAGCGTCAGGTATTCGCGCAAGCGACACCGGCACTCGCGCCCGCGCAGCTCGAGGAAGAAGCCGGCGAACATCAGGCCTGGCCGCGCTCGCGGCGATGGAGGAACGCCAGCCGCTCGAACAGATGCACGTCCTGCTCGTTCTTCAGCAGCGCGCCGTGCAGCGGCGGGATCAGCTTGTGCGGATCGCGCGTGCGCAGCGCCTCGGGCGGGATGTCCTCGACCAGCAGCAGCTTCAGCCAGTCGAGCAGCTCCGAGGTCGACGGCTTCTTCTTCAGGCCCGGCACCTCGCGCATTTCGTAGAAGACGTTGAGCGCCTCGCGCAGCAGCGTCCTGCTTGATGCCGCGGATAGTGCACCTCGACGATCTGCTTCATCGTCTCGCGGTCGGGGAAGCGGATGTAGTGGAAGAAGCAGCGGCGCAGGAACGCGTCCGGCAGCTCCTTCTCGTTGTTCGAGGTGATGATGACGATCGGCCGCTGGCTGCGCCGACCACGGTCTCGCGCGTCTCGTAGACATAGAACTCCATGCGGTCGAGCTCGAGCAGCAGGTCGTTCGGGAATTCGATGTCGGCCTTGTCGATCTCGTCGATCAGCAGCACCGGCCGCTCGTCGGCGTCGAACGCCTCCCACAGCTTGCCGCGCTTGATGTAGTTGCGGATGTCCTTGACGCGCGCCTCGCCGAGCTGCGAGTCGCGCAGGCGCGCCACCGCGTCGTATTCGTAGAGGCCCTGCTGCGCCTTGGTGGTCGACTTGATGTGCCAGGTGATCAGCGGCCTTGCCGAGCGCCTTGGCGATCTCGTGCGCCAGCATGGTCTTGCCGGTGCCGGGCTCGCCCTTGACCAGCAGCGGCCGCTCCAGCGCGATCGCGGCATTGACCGCGACGCGCAGATCCTCGCGTCGCGACATAGGTGTCGGTGCCTTCGAACCGCGCCATGCCTCTCCCCGATTGGCGACAGGGATAGCCGAAACCGCGCCCCCGCGATAGGCTCGGCGCCAACAGCGGGAGGGCGCGATGGAGAACGGATTCAAGTGGCGCGTCGGCGATGTCGAGATCAGCAGCATCCCGGAATTCACCGTGGCGATGTTCGATCCGTCCTTCATCTATCCCGATCTGCCGAAGGAGCGCCTCGAACAGCATCGCTCGTGGCTCGAGCCCAAGCACCTCGATCCCGCGACCCAGAAACTCGTGATCGCGATCCAGGCCTATGTCGTCAAGACCAAGCGCCGCACCATCCTGGTCGATGCGTGCAGCGGCAACGACAAGGAGCGGCCGTCGCGGCCTCTGTTCCATCGCCAGAACCGGCCGTGGCTCCAGCGCCTCGCCGATGCCGGCTTCCGTCCCGAGGACATCGACTTCGTGCTCTGCACGCATCTCCATATCGACCATGTCGGCTGGAACACACGGCTTCTGAACGGGCGCTGGGTGCCCACGTTCCCGCGCGCGCGCTATCTCATCACGAAGGCCGAGTGGGCGCACTGGCAGGACGAGGCGAAGCGCAAGGCCTATTCGACCGACGAGCATATCGAGGACAGCGTTCTGCCCGTCGTCGCGGCCGGGCAGTGCGATTTCGTGGCGATGGACTACGCCTTCGACGACGAGGCGTGGCTCGATCCGACGCCCGGCCACACGCCCGGCCATGTCGCGCTCCGCATCCGCTCGGGCGGGCAGGAGGCGGCGCTCTCGGGCGATCTCATGCACACGGCATTGCAATGCGCCGAGCCCGAGATCAGCAGTTGCTTCTGCGTCGACCGGGCGCTTTCGGCGAAGTCGCGCCGGTCCTTCCTCGAGCTCTGCGCCGAGGCGCACGCGCTCGTGCTGCCGGCGCATTTCCCGCACCCCTCGGGCGGCCACGTCGCGCCCGCGGGCAGCGGGCTTCCGCTTCACCTTCGCCGGCTAGGTCCGCTAGGCGGCCTTGGTGATGCGCAGACGCACGGCAAGCCCCGCGCGCGGCGCGAGCGCGACAAGCGCGTCGAGACTGAACTTGCCGAGGCGGCCGCGCAGCAGATCGTTGAGGCGCGGTTGCGTCACGCCAAGCCGCTTGGCGGCCTCGGTCTGAGGAACCCGCCAGGCGCTCACCGCCTCGGCTATCTCGATCATGAGGCGCGAGCGAAGCTTCATGTTTTCCGCCGCGACGGGGCTCGCCTCCAAGGCGTCCCACACGTTCGCGTATGTCTTTGGCCTCATGTTCTCCTCGCAATCGCCTGACGCAGCCGGAACGTGGCCAGCTCGAGATCGCGCTTCGCGGTCCTTTGCGTTTTCTTCTGGAATGCGTGCAGCACATAAATCATGTCTTCGAACGCTGCGACATAGATGACCCGAAAAGCTCCTGCGCTGTCGCGCACCCGGATTTCCCGAACGCCACGGCCAATCGTGGACAATGGCTTCCAATCGTTCGGTTCAAGGCCGCGCTGCACCCGCTCCAATTGATATCCGGCGTCGTGCCGGACAGTCACCGGGAAGCCGCGAATGTCGGCGAGCGAACTGCCCAGAAAGGCGATCGGCTTCATCCTATATCGATAAGGATATAATCGCCCTGATGCGGGACGGCAAGCGGATACAGGCTTGCCTCGTCAGCGGTAGCGCCACAAACCCTGGTGCGCGACGCGGGCGCCGTCCTGCGCGGTCAGATACTGATAGCTGTGCGTCGTGTCGGCGAGCGCCAAGCCCTCGATCACGAGGAGCCGGCCGAGATCGACGCCCCTGCTGTCGTGGCAGATATAGCCGGGATCGCCGTCCTGGCCGGGCGGCAGGGCGCAGGTGACGCCGGGATTGCCGGCGAGCCGCTGCGCGAGCGCCGCGCGCGCGGCCTCGCCGCAACTGGCGCCGTCCTCGCCGCAGCGGTCGCGCGCATCGGCCGGGCGCACGCCGAAAAGACGGACCGCGCGCCCATCGATCGAGAGGCTCGCGTCGGCGGCGGGCCTGGCCCTGCCGCCGATCGGCGGCGCGGGCGGCGCGACAGCACAGGGCGTGCGGCGGCGCGGGGTCGCCGGCGGCGCTGGCGCGCGGCGACGCAGAGGCCATGCGCTCGACCTTTCTGCCGTCGCGCGCACGGGATGAGGCGACAGGCGGGGCGGGCGCCCGGAACGTGACTGCGGGCGCCGTCTCGACCGCGGCATCGGCCGGGACGGCATGGACCGGTGGCTCGACCACCTGCACGGCTGGCAGGTCGGCGTCCGGGTCCGGCGGGGCCGCAGGCGCCGCGGCGGCGGCACGGCAGCCAGCGCAACCGCGGCCGCCGCTGGCTGGGTCGAGCCGGCGAGCGCCGGCTGCGCCGCCACCTCGACCGCGGGGACCCCGGCCTTTTGCGGCGCGCGGCGCCACTTTTCCGACAATCCGCCGACGGAAAAAGCCAGCGCCGCGAGCGCCGCGAACAGCAAAACCGCATTCCGCATGGGGCGACGCTAGCACCCGGCCCCGCCCGCCCGCCACCTCTCGAAAGGGGCGCGGACGGACGCCTCGCGCCGGGGCGTCAAGCGGTTGACAGACGGGGCCCGAAACGCCACCTGCCTAGAGCCGGAAGAGATACGATCGCGCTCTAGGAGAACGAACCCGGCCCATCGCGGCCGAGATAGAGCTTGACATCGGGCGGCTTCGTCTGCGCCAACTCGGCCGCAGAACGGCCTCCACTACCGGGGTTGGTCCATGGGTGGCTTAAGTATTTGGCACTGGCTGATCGTGATCGCGGTCATCGCCGTGCTGTTCGGCGGCAAGGGCAAGCTGTCGAGCGTGATGGGTGATTTCGCCAAGGGCATCAAGTCGTTCAAGGCGGGCATGAAGGACGAGGACGCGGACGCGGCGACGGCGCCGCCGCCGCAAGTGGCGCCGCCGCCGATCTCGCCCACGATCGCAGCGACGGCTGCCGGCGAGCGGCCGGCGCATGACCGCACCTGACGAGCGTTTCCGCTATTCGCGCGTCGTCGGGGCGCTGCCGGCGACGGTGCCGTTCGTTCCGCCCGAGCAGTTCGAGCGCCGCCTCGGCCGCACGCCTGAAGCTCCGCATCGGCGCCAACGAAAGCGCGTTCGGGCCCTCGCCCAAGGCGGTCGCGGCGATCCGCGCGGGCGCCGCCCGCATCGCCTGGTACTGCGATCCCGAAGGCTTCGTGCTGCGCGAGGCGCTGGCGCGCCACCATGGCGTGCGGCATCGAGAATATCGGCCTCGGCACCGGCGCCGACGACATACTGGGCCTGTCGGTGCGCTCCTTCGCCGATGCCGGCGATCCCGGTCGTCATGTCGCACGGCGGCTATGCCACCTTCGCCTTCCACGTCGCCGGCTTCGGCGCGCGCTTCGTCCACGCGCCCTATCGCGATTTCAAGAACGACGCCGAGGCGCTCGGCGCGGCGGCGCGGGAAAGCCAGGCGCGCCTCGTCTATCTCGCCAATCCCGACAATCCGACCGGAAGCTGGCTTTCGGCCGACGAGCAGATGCGCTTGATCGACGGCTTGCCCAAGGGCGCGATCCTCGTGCTCGACGAGGCCTACAGCGATTTCGCGCCGCGCGGCTCCTTGCCCGAACTCGACCCCGAGGACCCGCGCGTCATCCGCGTGCGCACCTTTTCCAAGGCGCACGGCATGGCCGGGATGCGCGTCGGTTATGCCATCGCGCCCGCCGCGGTGATCGCGACCTTCGACAAGATCCGCCACCATTTCGGCGTGAGCCGGCTGGCGCAGGAAGCGGCGCTCGCCTCGCTCGGCGACCAGGACTTCATCCGCGACGTCGCGCGCAAGGTCGCGGGCGGCCGCGAGGATTATCGCCGCATCGCCGAGCGGCTCAGCTTCGCGACGCTGCCGTCCTCGACCAATTTCGTCGCGTTCGACATGGGCTCGGGCGCCCGCGCGCGCGCCACGCTTGGCGCTCCTCCTCGAGGAGGAATCGTGTTTTCTGCGCATGCCGGGCGTGGCGCCGCTCGACCGGCTCGTGCGCGTCACGGTCGGGACGGACGAGGAGCGCGCGGGCTTCGCGCAAGCGCTGCCAGCGCATTCTGCCGAAGCTTCCGGGCTGAGCCATCCCGTGTTATGCCTCCTCCAACGAAGGAGGGAGGCACGACATGGCCGAGACCGAACGCTTCAAGACCCTGACCGAAGCCGAACAGACGCCCGAGCAGAAAAAGCTCGTGCAGGCGATCATCGCGGGCCCGAGGAAGGCGATGCGCGGCGGCCCGTTCCAGGCGTTTTTGCGCTCGCCCGAACTCGGCGACATCGTGCAGCAGTTCGGCGCGCATATCCGCTTCAAGGGCGTCTTCCCCGATGCCTTGAAGGAATTCGCGATCATGGTCACGGCGCGGCATTGGACGGCGCAGTACGAATGGGTCGCGCACAGCCGCATGGCGCGCGAGGCCGGTGTCGAGCCGGCGAAGATCGAGGCGATCGCGCGAAGGCAAGCGCCCGCAGGGGATGTCGGCCGAGGAGACCGCGATCTACGACTTCGCGAGCGAGCTCGTGCGCACCGGCGAGGTGAGCGACAAGAATTTCGACGCGGTGAAGAGCCGCTGGGGCGAGCGCGGCGTGGTCGAGCTCATCCTCACCTGCGGCTATTACACCTGCGTGTCGATGATCCTGAACGTGCACCGCCACCCGATCCCGCCGGACGCAAAGCCGCTCGCGAAATTGGGGTGAGGGGTCTGGCAAGGACTTTCTGCGTCGAAACAATGACGAATCCTGATCCTTCGGGGACACGGTTGGTCACCACCTCGACCCGGTAGTGCCGATTTTTCGCGACGAAGTCTGGTATCCATTCCAGGTCATCGCGATAAAATACGACGTCCTCGGCGCACTTGACGATTAGGCGATTGATCTCGACGAGCTCCGATCTTGGCGGCATCCGACGGCGGTACGAAAACCGCTTAAATGACAGATCGGGTTTGGCTCGTGAGAGGGAAACGTCAGGAACGATTCGGATCGCCAAGGTCGGGGCCAGCGGAACGATCCAGTTAGCCAATCGCGCATTTTTCGCCTCTAGCGCAATTGGATAATCGCTCGTGAAAAACGGGCAATCGAACTCGTCGTTCAGCAGAATCTCCCAGAAGGAATTTCCCCACAGCGACGTTCTTTCGACAATCGTGCTGATACCAAGTGCTTGCGGGTATTTAGGATCGACATTGACTCGTACGACGCCTTCGTCGAGCAATTCAGCAAGGGTTGCGTGCCCCAGCTCGGGCGGAGGCGGGCAAATCTTTCCCTGCCGTTCCAAAATAACCCCGGTAGCGGCAACGACTTGCTCGTATGGCGAAACGTGCATACGCATTGCCGTCGGGGCGCAACTTGCGACGTAAGAGGCGAACCCGCTTATCGCGGCGATACAATCCAAATCGATATCGCCGTCTCTGAGTTTGGTGAGGGACGCATTGTATCTGGGTTCGACGTTTCGCAAAAAATCTTCGACAGCTCGATCACTTACGAGATAAGCATTAGCAGGCTGCTGAAGAACTCGGCGACGCGATCATTTTGATCCCGTCGTGGCGAGAGGCGGTGGGCGTCTCGGCGCGATCGCGGAACTCGACAGTGCTCGGCCATGCGGTCATGAGGCGGCTCCGAGGAGTTTTGGCAGTCTGATGAGATTGTAGGCGGCGGCGGTAAGCGTGAAGGTCCAGCGGACCTTGTCTCGCCCTCGATGTCGGGTCTTTCGCAGTCCGCCGATGGTCTTGATCCAGCCGAAGGCTTCCTCGATTCGCTTGCGGACACGCTGGCTCACCACATAGCTCGGGTGCCGCGTTGTCCGTCCGTCGATGGCCGAGCGTCGGCCCGAGATGTTCTGCGCGACGTGCGGAACGACGCCCTGCTCGCGCATGTTCGCAACGAAGGCCGCCGTGTCGTAGGCCTTGTCGGCCGCCAGCGTCGCGTGCGGGCCATGGGGTAGGTCTTCGATCATCGCTTCGGCCGCCGCGCGTTCACCCCAACCCGTCGCGGGCGTCACCTCGGTCTCGACGATCAGGCCATGCCGGTTTTCCATGGTCAGATGGCCCATGTGGCAGAGCTTCGCCCCCTGGCCGGGGCTCTTCCGGTAGAGCCGCGCATCCGGGTCGGTGGTCGAGGCGTGCGTCGCGTTCATACGCTTCTCGCCGTGGAAGTCGCGCTCGGCATTGCGCCCGCCACCCGTCGGCGGTTCGCCCGATCCGTCCTTGGGCCGAAAGCTCTTCATCGAGGCCCAGGCCTCGATCAGCGTCCCGTCGACCGAGAAGTGCTCCTTCGACAGCAACTGCCGGACCTCGGGCGGGTTCAGCACGGCCGCCATGAATTCACGCGCGATATCGCCATCAAGCAGCCGATCGCGGTTCTTCGAGAACGTCGTCGCGTCCCATACCGGCGCGTCCATCGACAGCCCGACAAACCAGCGGAACAGCAAATTGTATTCGAGCTGCTCCATGAGCTGACGCTCCGAGCGCACCGAGTAGAAGGCTTGCAACAGCAGTGCCCGTAGCAGCTTCTCGGGCGGGATCGACGGCCGCCCCGTCTGCGAGTAGAGCGCCTCGAACCGCGGCGACAGCGCTTCAAGCGCTCGGTCCACGATCGCGCGGATCGGCCGCAAGGGATGCTCTTTCGGAACTCGCTGCTCGGGTCGCACGTACGAGAACATCCCTTCCGTTCGCTCGTCGCCACCGCGCATCGCTCGCTCCATCGTTGCACGACGGACAGCGAATCACATCGATCAGCCCATTGCGAGGGGGTTTTTCAGCAACCTGTTAGTGCTATTTTGCTCAATTCGGCAAACGCTTTTGGAGTTACAGCGAAACGATTTGAGGTCGGATTTCTTAGTGGCGTGCATCAACTCGCCCAATAGCGGCGAGTAGAATTGCCTTAGGTGTACCTGTGAGACGTAGTGATCGAGCGCCATGTTGGCTCCGCGAGGCGCGGTTTCACCGAATGAACTAATCGTGCACCGAGTACATTGGCGAAATCGTAGAGCGAAACCCGATTTGGTGCCCAACCCAATTTCGCGCCGGTCATAGCGGGCGAAATCCCGAACGTACCCAATTTCGGAAACTGCACGCTTCATCCTTGATTTCTTATACGTGGTTATAATATAAACGCGTACATTAGAAACACGCGGTGCCGGACGACGAGCAAGGGGTCACCGAATGTCGGAATGGCGCTAATTTCCGACTTTTCACGGGCGCGAAAAGTAATCGTGAGAGCCGGAAAGGCGTTTTTGGACCGGGTCGGTGACGCGGGAAAATGGGCCAAAATGAACGTATTATGCATTCACTTCAACCCCTTGCGCCCAAAACACCCCGCTCGCGCCGCCGCCGCGATGGGCATGGATGGGCATTCGCCGCGAAAATCGAGTCGCGCGCATCGGTCCGCGCGGGACTTGAGCGTCGGCCGCAACGCCCGTGAAATTTCGCGCTAATCCGTCACGCGCTCGCGCGGGCGATGGTGGCGCTGGTGCTGTAGCCGGGCAGCAGCGTCGCGAGCATGACGCGCGCCGCCATAGGAGCGGACGAGTTCGCCGCCCACCACCTCGTCGGCGCGATAGTCGGCGCCCTTGACCAGAAGCTCGGGCCTTATCGCCTCGATGAGCGTCACGCGGCGTGTCCTCGTCGAACACGCACGACGAGATCGACCGGCGCGAGCGAGGCGAGCACCGCGGCGCGCGCGTCCTCGCTCTGCACCGGCCGGCCCGCGCCCTTCAGGCGGCTGCACCGAGGCGTCGCTGTTGAGGCCGACGACGAGCCGGTCGCATGCCGCGCGCGCCTGCTTCAGCAGCGAGACATGGCCCGGATGCAGCAGGTCGAAGCAGCCGTTGGTGAAGCCGACCTTCAGGCCGTTGCGGCGCCAGCGCGCGACATGGTCGAGCGCCAAGCGGCAGCGGCAGCACCTTGCGAGTGTTCGAGCACGTCGCGGTCGATCGAGCGCCTGCGATCAGCTCGACCGCCGGCACGACCGCGGTGCCGACCTTGCCGACGACGATGCCGGCCGCGACGTTGGCGAGCTCGCGCCGCATCGCCGAGCGACGCGCCCGCGGCGAGCGCCGCGCCCAACACGGCCACCACCGTGTCGCCGGCGCCCGAGACGTCATAGACCTCGCGCGCCGCGGCATGAAGGCGTGAGCCGTCCGGTCGCGCTCGACCAGGATCATGCCGTCCTTGCCGCAGCGTCACCAGCATCGCGCCGATCTCGTGGGCGGCCATGAGCGCGCGCGCCGCGCGCGACGACCTCGTCCTCGCTCTGCACCTTGCGGCCCGCCGCGGCCGAAAGCTCGGGCCGGTTGGGCTTCAAGAGCGTGGCGCCGCGATAGGCGGCGTAGTCGTTGCCCTTGGGATCGACGATCGACGGTCGCGCCGCGCGGCGCGCGCCGACGGCGATGATCTCGCTCGCGACCCCGTCGGCCAGCACGCCCTTGGCATAGTCCGAGACGACGACCACCGGGTAATGCCCGACCGACATCTCGACGAGCTTCAGGAACTCGACGCGAAGCGCCGCCGGCAGCGGCATCACGCGCTCGCGGTCGGCGCGAAGAATTTGCTGCGTATCGGCGATGTAGCGGGTCTTGACCGTGGTGGTGCGGCCGCGCTCGGCCAGGACATGCGCCTCGATCGCGCCGAGCTCGGTCACCATGCGCGACAGATCGCGCCCCGCCGCGTCCGTGCCCGTCACCGAGATGAAGCAGCACTCGACGCCCAGCGCGTGCAGGTTGCGCAGTACGTTGCCGGCGCCGCCCAGCCGCCGCTCCTCGCTCTCGATTTCGAGCACCGGCACCGGCGCCTCGGGCGAGATGCGGTGGACCTTGCCGCTGATGTAATGGTCGATCATTGCGTCGCCGACGCACAGGACGCGGGCCTTTGCCATCGCTTCGACAAGTTCTCACGAGATCGGCGTGCGGCATGGCGCACCTGTACCGGTCCCCGCGCCCCCTTCGCAAGCGAAATCAGGGGCGCGCGGCCAGGCTTTCGAGGCTCCTCTCGAGCGTCCGGAAGGCGCGCTCCTTGGCGAAATAGGCTTCGGCGGCAAAGCGCGCGGCAAGGCCGCGCCGCAGGCGCTGCCCGGCGTCCGCGGCGAGCGCGATCACGGCGAGCGCCATGTCCTCGCCGGCGGCACGGGCCGTGACGATGGCCGCGGCGATCGGCGCCGGCAAACTGGCACCTGAGGCGCCGGCCACGATCGGCCGCCCGCTCGCCAGGAGCGCGCCGAGCTTCCCCTTGATGCGCGGGTCGGGCTGTGCCACGCCCTCGGGCAGAAGATGGATGTCGGCGCAGGCCAGAAGCTCGCCGAATCCGTCCGGCGCCGGCAAGCTCAGGACCGCGAGCTGCGGCAGGTCCGACGTCGCCGCGATCAGCGGCACGACGCCCGGCCCCGCGCACGCCACGACGAAGCGGATGGCGCCCCGCGGCGGCACCGTGCGCGCCGCCTCGATCAGGAGCTGCGCCATGGCCGCGTCGCACTGGCCGACATAGAGCACCACGATCTCGTCCGCGCGCGCGAGCTGCTCGCGCAGCGCCGATGCCTCGTCCGACGGCAGGATGGCGAAGGTGTCGGTCCAGGCCGGCAGCGCCAGGCCCGCCTCGGCGCCGACGCCGCGCGCCTCAAGGATCGCGTCGGCATCGAAGGCGGCGAGCGAGACGAACCGAAACAGCGCCTCGATGCCAAGCGGCTCCGCGCCTTCCTCGAGATGGAGCCAGGCCGGAACCCCGGCAAGCCGCGCCGCCGCCAAGGCCGAGGATGCCGCCGCCGCGGACGGCGTGAGCGATCCAACGATGTCGGGGCGGAACGAAACGGCTTCGGCGAGCAACGCCGGCGCGCTCGCCATCGCGAACGAGACGTTCCTCACGCGCCGCGCCACCGCGCCCGACGTGGCCGGCGCCACGAGCGGGCAGCGCAGCACGCGCACGCCGCCGGTGTCCTCGTTCGGGTCCGCTCCGGCGGTCACGACCGTCACGTCGTGGCCGCGCGCGGCGAGCCATTGCGCGAGCGCGTTCGCGCGCCCGCCCGATGCGGCGGGCCCGGCGAAGCGAAGCGCGTGGAGAAGGAGGCGGAGGCGCGGGCTCAGCGCGCCGCCTGTTGCGGAGCCGCGAGCCGGTTTCTCGTCAAGATGGGCGTGGCGCCGTTCAAGGTCTTCTCGACGAGCCGGCCCTGGAACAGCTTGATTCCGACCGAGTGACCGAACTCGATCGCCTGCGGCGAGTTGCAGCGCGCGAGGATGATGCGGCTCTTGCCGACCCGCTCGATCGCGGCCAGGAACTCGCGCTGGCGCTCGCCGTCGGCGCCATCCGCCATGTCGGAGCTCCAGAACATCTTCACGAGATCGAGGCCCAGGCGCGCGCGGTCGATGAACGGCAGCGTGAGCCGCGTCATGCCGTCGAGGCAGATGCGATAGCCGCGCTCGCGCGCGAAATCGCGGGCGAAGAGATAGGCGCTGATGTCGGCGAAGATGTCGACTTTCTCGAACTCGACGACGATGCTTCCGCGCGCGCCGGCCTTGAGGCCGGTGTCGAACGCCTGGAATTCGGGCGACAGCACGGTTGCGATGTTGAGGTTGAGGCTGAAGGAGTGCGAGAGGCCGCTGTCGTCCGCCTTGCGCAGCAGCGCGAGCACGCGCTTGTCGAGCGTCTGCGTCAGGTACTGGAAGAGCCAGCGATCGGATGCGAGGTCGCGCTTCGGCATCACCGCCTCGCGCAGGTCCGCGATCGAGACGTAGATTTCGCGGTAGAGCGGCTTCGGCGCCTCGTCCGGCGCGATCTGGCACACCGATTGCCGGCGCAGCAGGTTGGTGAGGTCGGCGCGGGCAAGTATGTTGATGAGCTCGTTGATCGCCAGCGGATCCATCGGCTGGCGCTCGTCGGCGTCCTTACCGATGATCGACGAGACGCGTCGGCGCCGGCGCTCGTCTTCGCCGCGAATGGTGTCAACGTAGGTATAGAAGTCGCCGCCCTCGGCCAGGTTGTACCAGGTGACGAAGCTGTCGGTTCCGTTTTCGGCAACCTGCGCGCCCACCGGATCGTCGGCGAAGAGAAAGCGTACCTTGCCGACCGCGGCGTCGACCGCGAGGACGTTGTCCTCCTTGCACAGGAACACGATGTCGCCCTGTTGCAGGCAGAACATCTGCCCCTCGAATTGCTTGACGAGCGCCTCGAACGTGTTGCCGGCGATGCGGATCTGGTGCGAGCCGCGGTTCTGCGGACTGAGGCGCGACAGGTGGATGACCACCGCGCGCCGGCCGGTCGGATTGCGCTTCAGGCGCTCGACATTGTCGAACAGCAGCTGCTCGACGCTCGAGACCCGTTCATTCGTAGCTTGCCGATTCATAGGTCGAGCTGCGCCGTCGTTCGGTGCAACACTAGCGATAACAGCTTTACCGATTGGTAAAGGGTGCCCGCCGGATTTGCCGCGTTAAATCAACGCTTTCTTCACCTCGTTCGCCTAGTAAAGGGCGTTTCTCAAACCAGGCGACGGCGCCCCGGCCGACGCTCGGATGCGCGGGAGCGAAATGGCCGAACCCGGGACAAACGTCGCCGCCAACCGCAACAAGGTTGTCATCGGCGTCGATGATCTGGCGCAGCATCTGAAGCTGCTGCAACAGTGCATCATGGCCGGCGGCTATACCTTCATCGGTGCGGGCAGCGGGCTCGAATGCCTCGCGCTCGTGACCCGCATCCAGCCGCGCCTCATCCTGCTGGATGTGCAGATGCCCGACCTCGATGGCTTCGAAACCTGCCGGCGCCTGCGCAACGATCAGGGCCTCAACCAGGTGCCGATCGCGTTCCTCACCGCGCGCAACTCGCCCGACGACGTGAAGCTCGGCCTTGCCGCCGGCGGCAACGACTTCATCCTGAAGCCGGTGGCGCTCGCCCGCCTCCTCGATCGTGTGCAGTATTGGACCTCGCGCCGCGTCGAAGCGCGGCCCGTCCTGCGCGCGAGTTGATTTTTCCATCCCGGGGGTGAAGCGCGGCCGCGCGCGGCCTATAGTCGCCGCGCGATGGTCGGACGGCTCTTCTCATCCCGCGAGCGTGGCGCCGAGGGCGCGCCCACGACGCCGCGCGGCACGCGGGTCTACGCGATCGGCGACATCCACGGCCGCGACGACCTGCTGGAGCAGCTCGGCCTCCTCATTCACCAGGACGCCTATCGCCGCCAGGCGCCGCGCAATGTTGTCGTCTATCTCGGCGACTACGTCGATCGCGGCCGGCAGTCGCGCGCCGTGATCGAGCGCCTTCTGCGTGCGCCGCTGCCGGGCTTCGAGAGCGTCCATTTGAAGGGCAACCACGAAGACATCATGCTGCGCTTCCTCGACGACATCGCGATCGGGCCGAGCTGGCTCACCTATGGCGGGATGGAGACGCTCCAGAGCTACGACATCGATCCGCCCCAGCCCGACGCGCCGGCCATGGATTTGCTGCGCGCGCAAGAACGGCTGCGCGCGGTCCTGCCCAAGGATCACCTCGATTTCCTGCGCCGCCTCAGGCTCACGCACGAGGAGGGCGACTATGTCTTCGTCCATGCCGGCGTGAAGCCGGGCGTGCCCTTGGGCGCCCAGCGCGAGCAGGATATGCTCTGGATCCGCGAGGAGTTCCTGCTGTCGCAAGCCTCGTTCGGCCGCATCGTCGTGCACGGCCACAGCATCACGCGCGATCCCGACGTGCGCCAGAACCGCATCGGCATCGACACCGGCGCGTTCGCGAGCGGCCGCCTCACCGCGCTCGTCGCCGAAGGGACGGAGTGGTATTTCCTGCAGACGTGAGCGCCGGCTAGCTCCGCGGCGCGTGCTTGCCGAGGATGCGCTGCAAGGTGCGGCGATGCATCTTGAGCCGCCGCGCCGTCTCCGAGACGTTGCGGTCGCATTGCTCGAAGACGCGCTGGATATGCTCCCAGCGCACGCGGTCGGCCGACATCGGATCCTCGGGCGGCGGCGGCAGCGCCGCATCGCCGCGCCAGAAGCGCGCTTTCGACCGCGTCGGCGTCGGCGGGCTTCGGCAGGTAATCGATCGCGCCCGCCTTCACCGCCGCCACCGCGGTCGCGATGTTGCCGTAGCCCGTCAGCATGACGATGCGCGCCGCCGGGCCGCGCCTGGCGCAAGCGCCTCGACGATGCCGAGCCCGCTGCCGTCGGCGAGCCGCAGATCGACCACCGCGAAGGCGGGCGCGCGCTCGCCCACGGCGGCAATGCCGGAGGCGACGCTGTCCGCCGTCTCGACGATGAAGCCGCGCCGCTCCATGGCGCGGGCAAGGCGCTGACACAGCGGCGCATCGTCATCGACGATGAGAAGCGTCCGCTCGCCCTCGGGCAGGCCCTGAAGCGCCGCCGCTGGCTCGGCTGCGCCCTCGTCCGGTCCCCTCTGGTCGTCGTTTCCGCTCATCCCTCGGCCCCTTGCGTTTGCGGGAACGCCGCCGCCGCCGCGAGCGCCGCGCGGCGCCATTCGACCACCACCTCCGCGCCGCCCTCGGCGACATTGGCGAAATCGAGCCGGGCGCCGGTGCGCTCGAGCAGGCTTTGCGCGATGAAAATGCCGAGCCCCATGTGCTGGGTCTCGGCGCCACGCCCCGATATATAGGGTTCGCCGATCCGCGGCAAAACCTGCTGCGCGAAGCCCGGTCCGTCATCGACGATGTCGACCGAAACCGCGTCCTCGCTCCAGCTCGTCGTGACGGTGACCTCGGTGCGCGCGAACTGCGCCGCGTTCTGGATGAGATTGCCGAGCCCGTGCATGATCTCCGGACGGGGCAGGACGAGCGGCTCGTCCTGCGCGCCGCCGCCTTCGTGGCCGGGCGCGGTGCGATAGGCGATCTCGATGCCGGCGCGGCCGTGCGGCTCGCCCGCCGCCTCGACCAGCGCCGAGAACGGCAGCGGCGCGTATTCGCCGCTTTCCTCGCTCTCCGGCCCGTCGCGCCGCCGCGTCAGCTCGGCGAGGATCATGCGGCAGCGCTCGCTCTGCGACAGCAGCAGCTTCGCATCCTCGGCATAGGGGCTTTCGGCCGGCACGTCGCGCACCAGCTCCTTGGCGACGACGGCGATGGTCGCGAGCGGGCTGCCGAGCTGGTGCGCCGCGGCGGCGGCAAGCCCGCCCACCGCCGAGATGCGCTGCTCGCGCGCCAAGCGCAAGCTGCGTCGCCGCGAACGCATCGCGCATGCGCCGCGCCTCTTCGGCGACCGACCAGATATATCCGGCGATGAACAATGTCGACGACACCAGCGCCGTCCACATACCGAGCAGGTAAAGCGGGTTCGGCACGAGCGACATGCCCGGACGCTGCGGCAGCGGCAGATGCACGGTGGCGAGGAGCGACAGCGCCGCCACGGTGAGCGCCGAGAGCGCGATCACGCTCGAGCGCGACAGCACGGTCGCGGCGACCGTGACCGGCGCCAGCATCAGGATCGCGAACGGGTTCTGCAAGCCGCCGGTGAGGAACAGGAGAACGCCGAGCTGCAACGTGTCGTAGCCGAGATAGAGGAGCGCCTCACGGTCGCCGAGGCGCCGCCCCGACCGGCGCGACAAGGTCGCCACGATGTTGAGTGCGGCCGAGATCGCGACCGCCGTGAGCGCCCCCTCGGTCGAGAAGGTGAAGCCGAAGCCGTAATGGACCGTGAGCACGGTCAGCGGCCTGGCCCGTCACCGCGATCCAGCGGATCAGCACCAAGGTCCTGAGGCGCACCGAGACTTCGCTGACGGCGGTCGCGGGCGGCCGGGCGCGGTCGGGGACGGAACTCATAATGCGCACTATAGTCCATCGCGCCATGACGAATCGCGATCCTGCGGTGATCGAGGCGCGCGGCCTCGCGAAGCGCTACGGCGCGACACTGGCCGTCGCGGGCATCGATCTTTTTGTTGCGCGCGGCGCCACGGCGGCGCTCCTGGGCGGCAACGGCGCCGGCAAGACGACGACGCTCGCTATGCTTCTCGGCCTCGTCGTGCCAAGCGCGGGCACGATCTCGGTGCTCGGCGAGGACATGCTGCGGCACCGCTACCGCGTGCTGCACCGCATGAATTTCTCATCGCCCTATACCGACCTCCCGCATCGCCTGACGGTGCGCCAGAACCTCATCGTCTATGGCCGGCTCTACGGCACGCCGCAGCTTGCCGAGCGGATCGAGACGCTGGCGTCCGATTTGCAGCTTGCCGCCGTCCTCGACCGCGAGACGGGGAAGCTCAGCTCGGGCCTCCGCACGCGCGTCGCCATCGCCAAGTCGCTCATCAACGAGCCCGAGCTTTTGCTGCTCGACGAGCCGACCGCGTCGCTCGACCCCGACACGGCGGACTGGGTCAGGACCTATCTCGAGCGGTACCGCGCGCGCCGCGGCGCCACCATCCTGTTCGCGTCGCACAACATGGTCGAGGTCGAGCGGCTTGCGAGCGACGTGATGATGATGCGCCAGGGCCGTATCGTCGATCGCGGCACGCCGGCGGAACTTCTCGCGCGCTACGGCCGCGGCTCGCTCGAGGACGTGTTCTTGCAGATCGCGCGCGAACGCCCGAGCGAGGCGGCGCAATGACCCGCTTCTCGCCGGCGCGGATCGCAACGATGCTGCTGCGCTATGTCTATCTCCTGACGGCCTCGTGGCCGCGCACCTTGGACCTCATCTACTGGCCGATGGTGCAGATGATCCTGTGGGGTTTCACGAGCCGGTTCCTGATGAGCAACAGCTCCTATGTCGCGCGCGCCGGCGGCGTGCTCTTGGGCGCCGTGCTCTTGTGGGACGTGCTCGTCAGGAGCCAGCTCGGCGTTTCGGTGTCGTTTCTCGAGGAATTGTGGTCGCGCAATCTGGGCCAGCTCTTCATCAGCCCGCTGCGGCCCTACGAATGGGTCATCTCGCTCATCGCCATGAGCGTGGTGCGCGTCTTGATCGGTGTCGTCCCGGCGGTGCTGCTCGCGATCCCGCTTTATCACTATTCGCTGTTCTCGCTCGGCCTGCCGCTCATCGCCTTCTTCACGCTCTTGATCGGCATGGGCTGGGGCATCGGGCTTGCGCTCGGCGCGCTGCTGTTGCGGCACGGGCTCGGCGCCGAAAGCCTCGCTTGGGCCGCCGTCTTCATCCTGGCGCCGGCGTCCGCCGTCTATTATCCCGTCGCCATCCTGCCGCACTGGCTGCAGTACGTGGCATGGGCGCTGCCGAGCGCGCATGTGTTCGAAGGGCATGCGCACCGTGATGTTCGAGCAGCGCTTCGCCTGGGACCATTTCGCCGCCGCCGGCGCGCTCGACCTCGTCGATCTCGCGCTGGGCGCGGCCGCGTTTCTTTATGCCTTCGGTCTTGCCCGCCGGCGCGGATCGCTCATGGCGCAGGGCGAGTGAGGGTTCACCGCTCGTCTTTCTCGCTCACCCCGGCCTCGCCGAAAGTCGCCATGCCGGTGTGGCAGGCCACCGCCGCCTTGACGATGGCGATGCCGAGCGTGGCGCCCGACGCCTCGCCAAGCCGCATGCCGAGATCGAACAGCGGCTTCATGCCGAGCCGCTCGAGGAGACGCCGGTGCCCCGGCTCGGCCGAGCAGTGCGCGGCAAGGCAATGGTCGAGCGCGTGCGCATCGGCCTTGGCGAGGACGGACGCCGCCGCGGTCGCGACATAGCCGTCGATCAGCACCGGCACGCGCGCGCGCCGCGCCGCCATGATGGCTCCTACGATCGCGGCAAGTTCGCGCCCGCCAAGCCGCCGCAGCAGTTCGAGCGGATCGTGCGCCGGGGCGGCGTGGAGATCGACTGCGCGCCGCACCACCGTGATCTTGTGCGCGAGCGCCGGTCCCGCGACGCCGGTACCGGGGCCGACCCAATCGGCGGCGTCGCCGCCCCACAGCGCCGCCGCCAGCGCCGCCGCCGCGGTGGTGTTGGCGATGCCCATCTCGCCCACCGCCAGAAGATCGATGCCGGGCTCGACCGCCGTCATGCCGTAGGCGATGGCGAGCGCGCAGTCCGCCTCGCTCATCGCTGGCCCCTTGGTGAAGTCGGCGGTTGGCTCGTCGAGCGACATCTCGTAGACGCGCAGATCGGCATCGACCGAACGGCAGAGCTGGTTCACCGCGGCGCCGCCGGCGATGAAGTTCTGCACCATCTGCGCCGTCACTGCGGCCGGATAGGCCGAGACGCCTTGCGCCGCGACGCCATGGTTGCCGGCGAACACGGCGGTGCGCGGGTGGTTCGCGGTGGGCGGATGGCGGCCCTGCCAGGTCGCCATCCAGTGCGCGATCTCCTCGAGCCGGCCAAGCGAGCCGGCGGGCTTGGTGAGCTTCGCTTCGCGCACCGCCGCGGCGGTGCCGGCTTCGAGAACGGGCCCCGGCAGGTCGGCCAGAATCGCCCGCATCTCGGCAAGCGTGGCAGGGGGTGTTTCGTCCGACATTCTGGCCTCCTTCGATTGGTCGGCACTTTCCCAGAGCGGCCGCGCGCGAGACAAGCAAAAAGAAGGCGAGCGCGGGGGCTGGGTCGAAGCGCCGCTTCGGATTATGATCGCGCCATGCGTATTCCCTGGGCGAGCGACGGCGACCGCCGCGTCGGCGAGCTGCTGCTGGCGCTACGGTTCTTCACCCGGCTGCCGCTTGGCGCCGCGGCCGCGCTCGAGCCCGGCGCGCTGGCGCGCGCGTCGTGGGCGTTTCCGCTTGCCGGCGCGGTCGTCGGGATCGTCTGCGCCGCGGCCTATGCCGTCGCCGATCTGCTGTCGTTTCCGCGCCTCGCGGTGGCGCTCGTCGCCATCGGCGCGGGCGTCGTCGTGACCGGCGCGCTGCACGAGGACGGACTCGCCGACACCGCCGACGCCTGGGGCGGGCGCGACCGCGCCGAGCGGCTCGCGATCATGCGCGACAGCCGCAGCGGCGCCTATGCCATCGTCGCCATCGTGCTGAGCGTGGCTCTGCGCGCCGCCGCGGTCGCGGCGCTGCCGGGCAAGGGAGCGGCGCTCGCGGCCTTTATCGCGGCGCATGCGGTGGCGCGCGGGGCCTTGCCGGCGGTGCTGTTTCTGCTGCCGGCCGCGCGGAGCGACGGGCTCGGCGCATCGGCGGGCGTGCCCGCGCTCGGCGAGGTGCTGTGGTCCTTGGGGATCGCGGCGCGTCATCGCGCTCGCGGCGCTCGGCATCGTCGCCGGGATCGGCGCGCTCGTCCTCGCCGGCGTGGCAATGGCGGCGATGGCCGCGCTGCGCGCCAGCGTCAGATCGGCGGCCACACCGGCGACGTGCTCGGCGCCATCGAACAGAAGGGCGAGACGGCGATGCTGCTCGCGGCGGCGGCATGGGCGTGGTGACGCGCTGGTGGTGGGTGCGGCACGCGCCGGTGACGGTGAACAATCAGTGCTGCTATGGCCAGACCGATTTCCCGTGCGACGTCAGCGACACGGCGGCGCTTGCAACGCTCGCGCCAGCGCCTGCCGCAGGACGCGGTGTGGCTCGCGAGCCCCTTGCGCCGCACGCACATGACCGCGGCGGCGCTCGTCGCCGCTGGCGCCGCCGGGCCCGATCCCATTCCCGGCCCCGATCTCCACATCGAGCCGCAACTGATCGAGCAGAATTTCGGCGCGTGGCAGGGCGTCAAATACAGCGAGCTCCAGGCGCGGCGCGGCGACGAGTGGCTGCGCTTCTGGCTCGCGCCGGCGCACGAGACGCCGCCCGGCGGTGAGAGCTTCGCCGCCTTGACGGCCCGCGTTCAGGCGGCGATCGGCGAGATCGGTGCGCGCCACGAGGGCCGCGACCTCGTCGTCATGTCGCATGGCGGCACGATTCGCGCCGCCCTCGCGATGGCCTTGGCGCTCGAGCTCGACAACGCGCTCGCGTTTGCGATCGACAATTTGTCGTTGACCCGCATCGACCATTTTCCCGAGCCGGGCGGCGCGCATTTCTGGCGCGTCGTCACCGTCAACCAGCCGCCGCGCTGAGCCGGACAACAATCGGATGAAACTATTGCCGCCGCGTGCGGATCGTTTCCGCGACGCATATTTTCGCCGCCTTGTTACGAAGTCGCAAATATTTGTTGCCAAAGCGGACGGAAAGCATCGCCGCGCCCACCTGTTGTCACGTCATCAGCAACGGAACGGAGCGTGCGGGGCATGGCAGGGCGAGCGGACGATATTCGCCTATTGCGCGACATAGCGAAGCGACTTCGCGATATCGCCCTCACCAAGCCGACGCAGATGTCGGACAAGGTGATGCAGGTCGCCCAGGAGTTTGAGAAGCACGCAGACGAGCTCGAAAAGCAGCGCAGGAACTAGAGCAGCGCGCGCTGGATTGATTTGTCCTCTTCCGCGTAATGCACGAGCCGCGCGAGGCGCGCGCGGCTCGGGATGTGAAGCGTGCCGTCGATGAGCGTGGCGAGCCGCTGTTTCTTCAAGGCGTCGAGCGCGCGGCTCAAATGCATGGTCGAAATGCCGACGCGGTCGGCGATGTCGGCGCGCTTCAAGGGAAAGGCGCACACGCCGCCGTTCGTCAGCCCGCGATCGGCGAGGCGGTCGAAGGTGTGCAGGAAGAGATAGGCCAGGCGCGCGACCGCGTCGCCGGTCCCGCCGTTGACGGCTTCGACATCGAAGCACCTGACCGCCTCGACCTGCTCGCGATAGAGCGCGAGCGCGAGCTCCGTGTGTGCCGCGAACAGCTCGGCCATGCTGTGGCCGTTGAAGACGCAGAGCGTCACCGGCGTGATCGCCATGACCGAATGTTCGGCCCTGCCGAGTAGCGCGCCTTCGGCGCCGACGAGGTCGCCGGGCAGAACGAACGACACGATATGTCGCCGCCCGCCGATCCCGCGGCGATAGCGGATCGCCCATCCCTCGAACAGCGTCATGAGCGGCGCGCCGACTTGGCCCGCCTCGATGATGTGCTCGCGCGGACGCACGGCGACATGCGCCGTCTTCATCTCGGCGACGAACGCGAGTTCGGCGTCGCTGAACGGGCGATAGAGCGGGCTGTGCCGGAGCGGACACTCGGCACACGGCACGTATGCGGCGTCGGTCCCTGGCACGGCCCTTCCGTCCGTTTTCCCGATTGCGGCAATGAATAGCGAAGTCGCACCGATTCGCGCGCGCGACTTTGTAACAACCACTGACTATTTGTCCCACAATTGTGTAGCGCGGCGACCGACTCGCGCAAGACGAAGAACGGGCCCTCGCGCCCAGGCGAAAAGACGCGTCGCGGCGGTGGTCGAGGCCCGGCCTTTGCCGGGGGTGCCCGGCGTGCTAGCGTCGGTGCGCGCGACGAGACAGGGAAGTCCGGTGAAATGCCGGCGCTGCCCCCGCAACTGTGAGCGGCGAGGTCGCGGCAACAGCCACTGGCGGTCCACGCTGGGAAGGTGCCGCGACCTGTGACCCCGAGCCAGGAGACCTCCTTGGCGCGCCATCGGGCCGACCATCCTCGGGCGGAGGACGAGTCTTGGAGAACGTAGCGCACGCGACCGTCGCATTCCCGCGCCTGACCTTGGTGCTGGGCGGCGCGCGCTCGGGCAAGAGCCGCCATGCCGAGGCGCTGGTGGAGGGCTTTGGCGGCACGCCGCTCTACGTCGCGACCGCCGAGCCGCGCGACGACGAGATGCGCCGGCGCATCGCGCAGCATCGTGCGCGCCGCGGGTCCCGCTGGACCACCATCGAGGAGCCGCTCGCCCTTGCGCCGCACGTTGCTCGAATGCGTGCGGGGCGGCCAACCGGTGCTGGTTGATTGCCTGACGCTCTGGCTTGCGAACGTGCTCGAGGCCGGGCGCGCGGCTCGCGGCCGAGAGCGATGCGCTTGTGGCGGCGCTCGCGCGGCTTCCCGGGCCCGTGGTGCTCGTGGCGAACGAAGTGGGGCTCGGCATCGTGCCCGGAGAACGCGCTCGCGCGCCAATTCCGCGACGCATGCCGGGCGCCTCAACCGCGACATCGCGGCGCTCGCCGACCGCGTCGTCTTCATCGCCGCGGGCCTGCCGCTCGTCCTCAAGGACGAAGCGAAGGGGCGCGCTGATGCGCAAGCTCCCGGTCACCATCGTCACGGGGTTTCTGGGCGCCGGCAAGACGAGCCTCGTGCGCCATCTTCTCACCCACGCGGCGGGCCGCCGCATCGGCCTCCTCGTCAACGAGTTCGGCGAGCTCGGCATCGACCGCGAGCTGCTGCTCGCCTGCGGCGACGCCTGCGCCGACGACCAGGTCATCGAGCTCGCGAACGGCTGCATCTGCTGCACCGTCGCCGAGGATTTTCTGCCGGCTTTGACGCGGCTTCTCGAGCGCGCCGCAACCGGCCCGACCATGTCGTCGTCGAGACCTCGGGCCTCGCCTTGCCGAAGCCGCTGTTGCAGGCGCTTCGCACTGGCCCGAGATCAAGGCGCGCGTCACGGTCGACGGCGTCATCGCCGTGATCGACGCGCGCCGCGCTCGCGAGCGGCCTCGCTCGAGCCGCCGCCCGGCGCGGGCTTTGCCGCGCATGACGACCCGGTCGAGGAAGTGTTCGGCGATCAGCTCGTGGCGGCCGATCTCGCCATCCTCAACAAGACCGACCTCGTCGCCGAGCGCGCGCTTGCGGCGGCCCGGCGCGCGCTCGCAGAAACGGCTGCGGCCGGGCGTCGCCTGCGTCGACGCCGCGCACGGCGCGTCTGCCGCCGAGCGTCGCTGCTCGGCCTTGAAGCCGCTGCCGAGGACGACATCGCGGGGCGCCCATCGTGCCACGATCTCGAGGCCGCGCACGATCACGACGATTTCGAGAGCTTCGTCGTCGCGCGCGCGCCGATCGCGCGATCCGGCGCGATTCGCCTTGCGCCTCGTCGCGCTCATCGCGCAGCACAAGATCCTGCGGCTCAAAGGCTTCGTCGATGTGCCGGGCCACGCCTTCCGGCATGTCGTGCAGGCCGTGGGCCCGCGCGTCGAGCGTTATTTCGACCGCCCGTGGCAGGCGGGCGAGGCGCGCCTGTCGCGCCTCGTCGTGATCGGCTTCAAGGGGCTCGATCGCGCCGCTATCGCCGCTGCGATCGAGGCTTGAGCGATGCACCTGCTCGCGACGCAACCCGGAACGATCGCCGACGGCAAGGAGCCGGTCGATCTCGGGCAGACGCCGGGCGACGTGCTCGTGCTGTCGGCGGCCGACAGCGAGATCGCCTGCTTGGCGCGCGCGCAGAAGATGCTGTGCGCGCGCGAGCCTGATTGGCCGAGCCTCCGCCTCGCGAGCCTGTTGCGACTCGCGCACAATTATTCGGTCGATCGTCATACCGAAAGCGGTCGCGGCGAAGGCGAAGCTCGTCGTCGTCCGCCTGCTCGGCGGGCGGGGCTATTGGTCCTATGGCGTCGAGCGCCTGGCGCAGCTCGCGCGCGGCGCGCGGCCCGCTTCTCGCGCTCCTGCCTGGCGACGATCAGCCCGATGCCGAGCTTGCCGCGCTCTCGACGGTGCCGCCCGACGGCGCTACATCGCCTGTGGCGCTATCTCGCCGAGGGCGGCGGCGCCAACGCCGAGCAGTTTCTGCGCTATGCCGCAAGCCTCATCGGCCGGCGCCGCCGCGTGGCGCGAGCCGCAGCCGCTGCTGCGCGCCGGGCTTTATTGGCCGGGCGAAACGCGCCGCCGATCTCGACGGGATCGCACGAAACTGGCGCCCCGGCGATCCGGTCGCCGCTGTCGTCTTCTATCGCGCGCTGGTGCAGGCGGGAAATCTCGCGCCGGTCGACGCGTCTCGTCGCGGCGCTGGCGGCGCGCGGATTGAATCCGCTGCCGATCTTTGTGGCGAGCCTCAAGGACGCGCAAAGCGCCGCTCTCATCGCCGAGGTTTTCGCGCGCGCGAAGCCTGCGATCGTCCTCAACGCGACCGGCTTCGCGGTCGCCTCGCCCGGGCGGCACGAGGATGGACCCCTCGGCGCCGACGTGCCGGTGCTCCAGGTGATCTTCGCGGGCGGCGGCCGAGAGGAATGGGCGACGCGCACGCGCGGCCTCGATGCGCGCGACATCGCCATGAACGTGGCGCTGCCCGAGCTCGACGGCCGCATCCTCGCGCGCGCCGTTTCGTTCAAGGCGCCGCCGCGGCGCGATCTCCTGACCGAGGCGGACCTGATCGAGCTATGAGCCGCTCGACCGACCGCATCTCCTTCGTCGCCGATCTCGCGCGCAACTGGGCGCGGCTGCGCTGCACGCCGCCCGTCCGAGCGGCGCATCGTCCTCGTGCTCGCCAACTATCCGAACCGCGACGGCCGCATCGGCAACGGCGTCGGGCTCGACACGCCGGCCTCGATCATCGCGACCTTGCGCGCGATCGCCGCCGCCGGCTACCGCGTCAGCGGATATTCCCGAGACGGCGACGCGCTCATCGCGCGCTCCTGCTCGGGCCCGACCAATGGCGATCCCGGCCGCGCGGCCGACGAAACTTTCCAGCGCAGCGATTACGGCACCTACTTCGCGACGCTTGCCGCGCGCGGTGCAGGACAAGGTCACCGCGCGCTGGGGCGCGCCCGAGCGCGATCCCTTCTTCCGCGAGGGCGAGCTCGATTGCGGGACCTTCGCCATTTCGGCGCTGCGCTGCGGCAACATCGTCGGTCGCGGTGCAGCCCTCGCGCGGCTACGACATCGATCCCAAAGCGACCTATCACGATCCCGATCTCGTGCCGCCGCACGGCTATCTCGCCTTCTACGCCTGGCTCGCGCGATGGCGTGCGCGCCGCACGCGGTCGTGCATATGGGCAAGCACGGCAATCTCGAATGGCTGCCGGGCAAGGCGCTGGCGCTGTCGCAGCGAGTGCTTTCCCGAGGCGGCGCTCGGGCCGTTGCCGCATCTCTATCCCTTCATCGTCAACGATCCGGGCGAGGGCACGCAGGCGAAGCGCCGCGCGCAGGCGGTGATCGTCGATCACCTGACGCCGCCGCTGACGCGCGCCGAGAGCTACGGCGCGCTGGCCGAGCTCGAGCGCCTGGTCGACGAATATTACGCGGCCGTCGCTCGGCGATCCGCGCCGGCTGACGCTGCTGCGCCGCCAGATCCTCGATCTCGCTGCGCGCCCACGGGCTCGACCGCGACTGCGGCATCGCCGCCGGCGAGACCGAGGCCGCAATGCCTTGACGAAGCTCGACGCCTATCTCTGCGAGTTGAAGGAAATGCAGATCCGCGACGGGCTGCATGTCTTCGGCGCATCGCCCGAGGGCGCGCAGCTCGCCGATCTGCTGTCGCGCTCGCGCGCCTGCCGCGCGGGCACGCGCCGCACGCAGGCCTCGCTGCATCCGCGCGCTCGCGGCGCGATCTCGGGCTCGGCTTCGATCCGCTCGACGCCGATCTCGGCCGGCACCTGGGATGGCGCGCGGCCGCCGGCGCTCGCCGGATCGACGGCGCCTGGCGCAGCGCCGGCGACACGGTCGAGCGGCTCGAAGCATCTGGCGCTCCGGCCTGGTCGCGGGCGACGCAGGCTGCGACGCCGCGTTGGACGCGCACGCGGGCCGTGCTGGACTGGATCGACCGCGAGCTGCGCCCGGCGGTCGATCGCCTGCGGCGAGGCCGAGATCGCGCGGCCTGCTGCGCGGCCTCGACGGGCGCTTCGTGCCGCCCGGGCCCGTCCGGCGCGCCGACGCGCGGCCGGCCCGACGTGCTGCCGACCGGGCGCAATTTCTTCTCGCTCGACATCCGCGCCGTGCCGACGCCGGCGGCGTGGCAGCTCGGCTGGACGTCGGCCGCAGCTCCTGGTCGAGCGCCATGCGCAGGAGCACGGCGACTATCCGCGCCGCGTCGCGCTCTCGGCCTGGGGCACCGCCAATATGCGCACCGGCGGCGACGACGTCGCGCAGGCGCTGGCGCTGATGGGCGTGCGGCCGCACTGGGAAGGCGAGACCGGCCGCGTCACCGGCTTCGAGATCCTGCCGGCGTCGCGTCCTCGACCGGCCGCGCGTCGACGTCACGCTTGCGCGTCTCCGGGCTTCTTCCGCGACGCGTTTCCCAACCTCATCGACCTCGTCGACAGCGCGGCCCGCGCCGTGCGCCGCGCTCGACGAGGCCGAGGACGTCAACCCGCTCGCGGCGCGTGTCGCGGCGCGACCGCGCCCGCCTCGAAGCAGCGGGCGTGCGCGCCGCCGAGGCGGCGCGCCGCGCCGGCTATCGCGTCTTCGGCTCGAAGCCGGGCGCCTATGGCGCGGGCCTGCAAGCGCTGATCGACGAGCGCGGCTGGCACGACCGACGCGCGACCTCGCCGAGGCCTATCTCGCCTGGGGCGGCTATGCCTATGGCGCGCGGCGCCGAAGGCGTCGCCGAGCGACGGACTATTCCGCGACCGGCTCGCGCGCGTCGAAGCCGTGCTCCAGAACCAGGACAACCGCGAGCACGATCATCCTCGACAGCGACGACTATTACCAGTTCGAGGGCGGGCTCGCCGCGACCGTGCGCCATCTGTCGCGGGCGCAGCGCCGATGCGTCTATCACGACGATCATTCGCGGCCCGGAGCGCCCGCGCATCCGCACGCTCGAGGAAGAGGTCGGCCGCGTCGTGCGCGCGCGCGTCGTCAATCCGAAATGGATCGCCGGCGTGATGCGCCACGGCTACAAGGGCGGGTTCGAGATCGCGGCGACGGTCGATTATCTCTTCGCCTTCGCCGCCACGGCGCGCGCCGTGCGCGACCATCATTTCGACGCGGTCTATGCGGCCTATCTCGAATGACGGGCGAGGTGCGCGCAGTTCCTGGCCGAGCACAATCCGGCGGCGCTCGCCGAGATCGCGGCGCGGCTTGCGCGAAGCGATCGAGCGCAGTCTGTGGACGCCGCGCCGCAACAGCTGCCGGCCTCGACGAGCTGCGCGGAAGCGATGAGCGACATCGCTCGAATCCGAGGCACGAGCTCAACGCGCGCCACGCCGAGAAGACGGCGAAGCGCAAGGCGGCGCGCGCCAAGATTCTCGCCACCAAGACCGAAGAGCGCGGCCTTCTCATCGTCCATACCGGCACCGGCAAAGGCAAATCGACGGCCGCTTTCGGCATGGTGATGCGCTGCGATCGGCCACGGCATGCGCGTCGGCATCGTGCAGTTCGTCAAGGGCGCCTGGGAGACCGGCGAGCGCGCGGTGCTGGCGCGCTTTCCCGATCTCGTCACCTGCCGCGCCATGGGCGAAGGCTTCACCTGGGAGACGCAGGACCGCGCCCGCGACATCGCCGCGGCGCGCGCCGCCTGGGACGCGGCGCAAGGCGATGATCGCCGATCCCGCCTATCGCCTGGTGCTGCTCGACGAGCTCAACATCGTGCTGCGCTACGACTATCTGCCGCTCGACGAGGTGGTTGGCGTGCTCGCGGCGAAAGCCGCGCGACCTGCACGTCA
Source organism: uncultured Acidobacteriaceae bacterium (assembly GCA_963755765.1). Taxonomy (GTDB): domain Bacteria; phylum Acidobacteriota; class Terriglobia; order Terriglobales; family Acidobacteriaceae; genus Acidiflorens. Next base: position 1,116,946 of record CAVWKZ010000008.1, on the reverse strand, counting down.
TCGTCACCGGCCGCAACGCCAAGCCCGAGCTCATCGAGATCGCCGATCTCGTCACCGAGATGACGCTGGTCAAGCATCCGTTCCGCGCCGGCGTCAAGGCGCAAGCCGGGCATCGAGTTCTGATGACGGCTGCCGCGCTGATGATCCAGGGCACCGGCTCGGATGTCGGCAAGTCGATGCTGGTCGCCGGCTTGTGCCGCGCGCTCGTGCGGCGCGGCCTGCAAGGTGCGCCCGTTCAAGCCGCAGAACATGTCGAACAACGCCGCCGTGACGGCAGACGGCGGCGAGATCGGCCGCGCCCAGGCGCTGCAGGCGCGCGCGGCGCGGATCGCGCCCGCGACGCGACATGAACCCGGTGCTGCTGAAGCCGCAAACCGACGGCGGCGGCGCAGGTCGTGCGTCGAGGGCAAGCGTCTGCGGGCACGCGTCACGGCGCGCGCAATACCAGGCGATGAAGCGCGCAGCTCCTGCCGCGCGTTGCTGGACGGCTTTCGCGCGCGCTCGCGGCGCGATGCCGACATCGTGCTGGTCGAAGGCGCCGGCAGCCCGGCCGAGATCAATCTGCGCGCCGGCGACATCGCCAATATGGGCTTCGCCGCGCGCGCGCCGACTTGCCCGTGGTGCTGGTCGGCGACATCGACCGCGGCGGCGTCATCGCCGCGCTCGTCGGCACGCATCGCGCTCCTGGAGCCGGACGAGCGCGCGCTGCTCAAGGGCTTCATCGTCAACAAGTTCCGCGGCGATCCCAGGCTCTTCGACGCCGGCGCTCGACATGATATCGCGCGCGCACCGGCATGGCGTGCCTCGGGCATCGTGCCGTGGTTCGCTGCGCGCGACGCGACTCCCGGCCGAAGATTCGCATCGTGCTCGACGGCACGGCCATCGCCCCGCGCGCGCGAGCGGTGCGCTTCGCATCGTCGTGCCGCGCCTGCCGCGCATCGCCAATTTCGACGACCTCGATCCGCTCGCGGCCGAGCCCGACGTCGACGCTCGATGCTCGTCGCGCCGGGCGCGCGCGCTGCCGCGATTGCGACCTCGTGCTGCTGCCGGGCTCGAAGGCGACGCGCGCCGATCTCGCGGCCTTGCGGCGCGAGGGCTGGGACATCGACATCATGGCACATGCGCGGCGCGGCGGCCATGTCCTCGGCATCTGCGGCGGCTACCAGATGCTCGGCCGCGCGCATCGCCGATCCGCGCGGCATCGAAGGGCCGCCGGGAGCAGCGCGGGGCTCGGCCTCCTCGATGTCGAGACCGTGCTCGACGGCCGACAAGCTGCTCGTCGCGGCCGCGGGCACCGACCTTGCTCAGCGGCGCGCCGGTTGCGCGGCTACGAGATGCATCATCGGCCGTACCGACCGGTCCCGGCACGCGTCGCGGCCGATGCTGCGGCTCGAGCGAGCGCATCGACGGCGCGGTCTCGGCCGATGGCCGCATCGCCGGCTGCCATCTGCACGGGCTCTTCGCGAGCGACGCCTTCCGCCGCGCACTTTCTCGCGCGGCTCGGCGCCGCAGGCCGATCCGGCGCTCGAGTAGGAGCAGCGGATCGAGGCGACGCTCGACGCGCTGGCGGAGCATCTCGAAGCGAGCGCTCGATATCGACCGCCTGTTGGAGATCGCCGGTGCGCGCTGAGCTAGAGAAGGTGAAGCGCCATCAGTGCGGCCAGCACCAACGTCGCCTGGACGAGGCAGGCGGCGGGATAGAGGCGCAGCGCGCGCGCGATGTCGGCCGTCGTCGCGCGGGCGCGGCCTTCGCCGAGCCATGCGCCGTTGACCAGCGCGCCGTCGATAGCGGCGCGGGCCGCCGAGCGCCAAGCCCAGCGCGCCCGCCGCCGCCGCTTCGGGCCAGCCGGCATTGGGCGAGCGATGCTTTCGCGCCATCGCGCAGCATGGCGCCGAAGCCGGCGCGGCGCGCGCGTTCCGGGCAATGCCAGCGCGGCCAGCGGCGAGAACAGCGCCGGCAAGCCGCGCCGGCACGAGGTTCAGCAGATCGTCGAGCCGCGCCGCCGCCCAGCCGAAAGCGAGATAACGCGGCGAGCGGTGGCCGATCATGCTGTCGAGCGTGTTCGCGGTCTTGTAGACGAAAATCCCCGGCAGGCCGAAGAGCGCATAGCAGAGCGCCGGCGCCACCACGCCGTCGCTGAAATTCTCGGCCAGCGATTCGATCGCGGCGCGCGCGACGCCGTGCTCGTCGAGGCTTTCGGGATCGCGGCCGACGATGTGCGCGACCGCGGCGCGCCCGGCCGGCAGCCCGTCGCGCATCGAGCGCCTTGCGCGACCGCGGCGACGTGATCGAACAGGCTTCGCTGCGCCAGCATGCACGGCGACCATCGCGCTTCGACGGCCCAGCCGATAGCGGAATGCCGCGAACGCCGCCTCGATGCGCCAGCCCCGGTCGCGGCCGCCGCGAGCGACCAGCACCGCGACCGCGACGATGCCGCGCGCGCGGCGCCGGTCGCCGCGTGCGCTTCGCGCCGATTGAGGCTGGCCGTCGAGCCAGGCGACGGCCGCGCCCACCCACGCCACCGGATGCGGCACCGCGCGCCACAGCGCCGCCAGATCGACCGCAGGAATGTCGAGCGCAAGCGCTGATCAGCAGCAGAGCAACGGTCGGAGCGGCCGAGCGGAGATGCAGCATGGCCGGCCGAGGATCGGCGCGGGCATCAGGTGCCGGTCAAGCAGGCAACGGAGCGGGCACGTGAAAAGCGCGGTGATGCTCTGCGGCCATGGCAGCCGCGATCGCCGAGGCGATCGCCGAGTTCGAGGCTTCTGGCCGCGAGTCTCGCGCGCGCTTCTGCCGGCGATCCGAAATCGCCAGCGGCTATCTCGAATTCGCGCGGCCGATGATCCGCGACGGGCTCGATGGGCTCAGGGCCGCGGCGCCCGGCGCATCCTCGCGCGTGCCCGCCATGCTCTTCGCCGCAAGCCATGTCAAGAACGACCTGCCGTGGGAGATCAACAGCTTCGCCGCCGGACAATCCGCGGCATCGAGCTGCGCTTCGGCCGCGATCTCGCGATCGAGCCCAAGCTGCTCGATGCCGCTCGCGCGACCGCATCGACGCCGCCGAGCGGAGCGCGCGGCGCGGGATCCTGCCCCGCGGCGACACGCTGCTGCTCGTCGTCGGACGCGGCACCAGCGATCCCGACGCCAACTCCAACATCGCCAAGCTCGCGCGCATGCTGTGGGAGGGGATGGGCTTCGGCTGGGCCGAGGTGGCCTTCAGCGGCGTCGCCGCGCCGCTCGTCGAGCCGGCGTTGCGCCGCGCTCGTGACGCCTGGGATTCCGGCGCATCATCGTCTTCCCCTATTTCCTCTTCACCGGCGTGCTGGTGAAGCGCATCTACGCCGCGATCGGATCGCGTCGCTGCCGATCATCCCGAGATCGACTTCGTCAAGGCGACCTATCTGCGCGATCATCCGCTCGTGCTCGACTGCTTCGTCGACCGCGTCGCGCGAGAGTGGCGGATGGCGAGCCGGCGATGAATTGCCGCCTGTGCAAGTACCGCGCGCAGATCATCGGCTTTGAGCGCGATGCCGGCGCGCCGCAGGCGGGGCATCACCATCATGTCCGCGGCATTGGCGTCGACGGGCCCGCGCAGCACCATCACCATCATCATCCCCACCGCGAATGAGCCAGGCGCCGCCATACACCTATCTGCGCGACGGCGATGCGATCCGGCGCGCGTCGTTCGCGGCGATCGCGCAATCGCCGGATCTCGCTCGTCTTGCGCCCGAGCTGCGCCCCATCGCCATCCGCATCGCGCACGCGGCGGGCGATACCGGCCTCATCGCCGCTCTCGTCGCCTCGCCCGGCGCGGTCGCCGCCGGTAGAAAGGCAATCGCAGCGGGCGCGCCGGTCTTGGCCGATGCGCACATGGTCGCGGCGGGAATAACCGCGCGCGGAACCCGCGTCATCGCCACCATCGCCGATCCGGATGTGCCGCGGCTCGCCCAAGAACTCGGCACGACGCGCTCGGCCGCGGCGGTCGAATTGTGGCGGCCGAACCTTGCGGGCGCGATCTGCGCCATCGGCAATGCGCCGACCGCGCTCTTTCATCTCCTGGAGCTCGTCGCTGCCGGCGCGCCGAAGCCCGCGCTCGTCCTGGGCTTTCCGGTCGGCTTCATCGGCGCGGCCGAGGCGAAGGCGGCGCTTGCCGAAAATCCGTTCGGCCTCGCCTTCATCGCGCTTCTGGGCCGGCGCGGCGGCAGCGCGCATCGCGGCCGCGGCGGTGAACGCGCTTCTCGCCGGGGACGCCGATGAGCCCTGGCTCGCCGTGGTCGGGCTCGGCGAGGATGGCGTCGCGGCGCTCGCGCCCGCCGTGCGCGCGCTCATCGCATCGGCCGAGACGATTGTCGGCGGCGTGCGGCACCTGGCGCTCGTCCCCGAGGGGCGCGCCGAGCGGCTGTCGTGGCAGCAGCCCGCTTGCCGCCACGCTCCCCGAGATCGCGCGCCGCCGCGGGCGGCGGGTCGTCGTGCTGGCGAGCGGCGATCCGCTGTGCTACGGCGTGGCATCCATGCTGCTGCGCGAATTCGCGCCCGAAGAAATGATCGTGTGCCTGCCGCGCCGAGTGCGTTTCAGCTCGCGGCCGCGCGGCTCAATTGGCCGCTCGAGATCGCTGCACCGCGATCTCGCTGCACGGCCGCCCGCTCGATGCGCTGCGGCTTCATCTGGCGCCGGGCGCGCGGATCCTGGCGCTCAGCACCGATGGCGCGACGCCACTGCGCGCGGCGGAACTTATGCGCGCGGGCGGCTGGGGGCCATCATCCCTGATCGCGCTCGAGCACATGGGCGGCCCGCGCGAGCGGCGTGTCGAGGGCACTGCGTCGGATTGGCGGGAAAAGGTCGCGGACCTCAATCTTCTCGCGATCGAATGCCGGCCGGGCCCGGGCGCACAGTCTTTGTCGCGCCTTGCCGGGCTGCCCGACGATGCCTTCGCCCATGATGGACAGATCACCAAGCGCGAGGTGCGCGCCGCGACGCTTGCGGCGCTCGGGCCGCTGCCGGGCGAGCTGCTGTGGGATGTGGCGCTCGGGCTCGGGCTCGATCGCCATCGAATGGCTGCGCGCCGGCGCCGGCGCCGCGGATGCGCGCCGTCGCCGTGGAGCGCGACGCCTCGCGCGCCGCGCATGGCCGCGCAAAACGCCGCCGCCCTCGGCGTTCCCGAGCTCGAAGTCGTTTTGGACGAAGCGCCCGGCGGCGCTGCAAAGCTGCCGTCGCCCGATGCCGTCTTCCTCGGTGGCGGGCTCGGCGATCCGCGGATATTCGACGCGTGCTGGCAGCGCGCTCAAGACCCGGCGGGCCGGCTCGTCGCCAACGCCGTCACGCTCGCGGGCGAGGCGGCATTGCTCGCCCTTGCGGACGGCACGGCGGCGAGCTCGCCCGGCATCGCGGTGTCGCGCGCCGAGCCGCTCGGCGGTCGCCAGCGCGCCTTCCGCCCGCTCATGCCGGTGACGCAGCTCGCCCTGCCAAGAAGCCGCCATGATCGCGCGCGGCAGCCGCGGGCTGGCGGCCCTATGCGCTGCTGGTTGCTCCTCTGCCTCGGCCTCTATCTGCCGGGCATCGCGTCGCTGCCGGTGATGGACCGCGACGAGGCGCGCTTTGCCCAAGCGACGCGGCAGATGCTCGAAAGCGGCGACTTCCTCGACATCCGCTTCCAGGACGAGGCGCGCAACAACAAGCCGGCCGGCATCTATTGGCTGCAGGCGGCCGCCGTCGCGGCGCTCAGCGACTGCCGGAAGCGACGCCATCTGGCCCTATCGCCTGCCGTCGCTTGCTGGGCGCGGCAGGCGGCGGTGCTGCTGACCTTCGCGTTTGGCGCGCGGCTCGTCGGGCGGCCGCGCGGCGCTCTGCGGCGCGGCGCTCCTTGCCGCCTCGCTGGCTCTCGTCGCCGAGGCGCATCTCGCCAAGACCGATGCCGTGCTGCTCTGCGCCGTCGGTCGCGGCGCAAGGCGCGCTCGGCGGAAATCTATCGCGCGGCGCCGGCGCGGCGCCGGCCTCTTACGGCTGGGCGCTCTTGTTCTGGGCGCGCCGAAGGCGTCGCGATCCTGGTCAAGGGGCCGGTCGCGCCGGGGCTCGCGCTGCTCACCGCGCGCGACGTTGAGCGATCGCCGAGCGCGACGCGCGCTGGCTGAGCGATCTGCAGCCGCTCTGGGGCGTGCCGCTGCTTCCTCGCGATCGTGTTGCCGTGGCTGCTCGCGATCTCGCATGCGACCGGCGGCGCGTTCCTCGCGCAGTCGGTCGGCCACGATTTCCTCGGCAAGGTCGTCGGGCGCGCAGGAAAGTCACGGCGCCTGGCCGGGCACATATCTTCTGCTGTCTGCCGCTGACGTTCTGGCCCGGCTCGCTGCTCCTCGGCGCGGCCGCCGTCTTCGCATGGTGTGAGCGCAGCGATCCCTCGGTGCGCTTCCTCATCGCCTGGGCGGTGCCGTTCTGGTTCGTGCTCGAGCTCGTGCCGACGAAGCTGCCGAACTACCTCTTGCCGGCCTTTCCGGCGCTGGCGCTCCTCGCCGGCAGCGCCGCGATCGACGCACGCGCAAGCCTGCCCGCGTGGGCGCGGCGTGCGGTTGTCGTCGTCTGGGCGGCGGCAAGCCTCGGCGTCGCCGGTCTCTTGGCGCTGGCGTCGTATGCGCTCGCTGACAGGATAGACGTCGTGAGTCTCGCGGCAGCGGCCGCGATCGTGCTCATGGGCGCGTTCGCGGCGCGCGCATTGTGGCGCGCGGTAACGCCGGGTCTTGCGCTCCGCGCGGCGGTGCTGGCGCTTCTTGCGTTTCCGGCGCTGGCACACGAAGCTCCGCTTCTCGATCCGCTCTGGCTCAGCCGCGACGCGGCCGCGATGGTGGCGCGCGCGGTGCCGTCTGGCGTGCCGATGATCGTTGTGGGCTATGACGAGCCGAGCCTCGTCTTCCTGCTCGGCGGCAAAACGGTGATCGCCTCGCCGCAACAGGCGGCCCGCAATCTCGCGGCGATGCCCGGCGCGCTGGCGCTCGTCGAGGGCCGCGCTGACGATGCCTTCCGCAAGGCCTGCGCGCGCCGCCGGCCTCACGGCAGAGGATGTGGCGCGCGTCCAAGGTATCGACTACTCGAACGGTAAGCGCATGGTCATCACGCTTTATCGCGGCGCGCCGGGATGAGCGGGCCGCGTCTTTGGGTTGGGCGTCGGGCCCGGCGATCCCGAGCTCTTGACGGTGAAGGCGCTGGCGCGGCTCCGTGCGGCACCGGTCGTGGCCTATCCCGCGCCCGAGAATGGCGCGAGCTTCGCCCGGTCGATCGTCGCGCGCTGGCTTTCGCCGGCGCAGATCGAGCTTCGCGATCCGCGTGCCGATCGAAAGCGGCGCGCCGCCCGAGGCGATCTATGACGCGGCCGCCGCCGCGATCGCCGACCCATCTCGGGCGCGGGCGCGATGTCGCCGTGCTGTGCCAGGGCGATCCGTTCTTCTACGGCTCGTTCATCTATCTCTTCGCGCGCCTGGCCGCGCGCACGCGGTCGAGATCGTGCCCGGCGTGTCGTCGCTCGCCGCCTGTCGCCGCGGCGGCTAGGTGGCCGCTCGCCGCGCGCAACGACGTGCTCGCGGTGATCCCGGCGCCGCTCGACGACGACGCGATCGCCCGCCGCCTCGCTGCCGCCGATGCCATCGCCATCATCAAGCTCGGCCGGCATTTCGCCCGCGTGCGCGATCTGCTGCGCGCGGCTCGGCCTTGCTCGCCGCACGCGCGCTATGTCGAGCGCGCGAGCCTCGGCGAACGAGCGCGTGCTGCCGCTCGACGCAGGTCGCGCCCGAGACGGTTCCCTATTTCTCGATGATCCTCTGCCACCGGCGCGGGCAGGCGTGGCGATGAGCGGCGATCTGCCCGAAGGCGCGGCGGTCGTCGTGCTTGGCAAGAGCGCGGCCTCGCTCGGCCGGCGCGTCGCCGCGCATCTGCCGGAGGCGCGCCTCCATGCGCGTCGCGGACCACGGCATCGAGGCGGATGTGCAATATCGGCGAAGCTCGTGCCGCATCTCGCCGCGCTTTTTGCCGAAGGCGCGCCGATCGTCGGAATTTGCGCCGCCGGCATTCTGATCCGCGCGCTCGCCCCGCTCCTCGCGCACAAGCGCGAAGAGCCGCCGGTCGTCGCGGTGGCCGAGGACGGCTCCGCCGCGGTGCCGCTGCTGGGCGGCCATCGCGGCGCCAATTCTCTAGCGCGCGAGATATCTCGCCTTCTCGGCGGCCAGCCGCGATCACGACGGCGAGCGATCTCGTGCTCGGCTTGGCACTCGATGAGCTGCCGGCCGGCTGGCGCGCCGCCGATCCGGAAAAATCCAAGGACCTCGCCGCCGCGCTGCATCGCGGGCGAGCCGGTCGCGCTTGCGGTCGAGGCGGGCAATGCCGATTGGCTTATGGCGGCGCGGATCCCGCTAGCGCCCGATGCGCCGCGTCTCATCCGCATCACCGATCGCGTGCCATCGCCGGCCGAGCGGGCGTTGGTGCTGCATCCGCCGGTGCTGGCGCTGGGCGTAGGCTGCGCGCGCGATTGCGCGCCTGACGAGCTGTTGGCCCTTGCGCGCGACAACGCTCGCCGTGCACGGGCTCGCCGCCGGAGCGGTCGCGTCTTGTCGCCTCGCTCGATCTCAAGATGGACGAGCCGGCGGTGCAAGATCTCGCCGCCGCGCTCGGCGTTCCGGCGCGGTTCTTCTCGGCGGCCAGCCTGCGCGACGAGACGCCGCGACTCACAGACTCCCTCCGACGCCGTGTTCCGCGCGGTCGGATGTTATGGCGTCGCCGAGGGTGCGGCGCTCGCCGCCGTCGGCCCAGACGGCGTGCTCGTCGCGCCGAAGCGGGTCACTCGATGCATGCGACCTGCGCCGTCGCGCGCGCGGCGCCACCGCTCGATCCGCACAGCAATCGGCCGGGCGCGCGGCCATCTTGCCATCGTCGGCATCGGGCCGGGCGACAGGCCTGGCGCACCGCGGAAGCGGAAGCGGCGCTCGCCGCATCGACGCGACATCGTCGGATTGCAGCTCTATCTCGATCTTCTGGGGCGCGGCGATCGCACGGCAAGTCGCTCCATGCGAGCGCCTTGGGCGACGAGACGGGGCGCGTCAAGCGCGCGCTCGACCTTGCCGCCGCGGGGCGCAACGTCGCCTCGTCTCATCGGGCGATGCCGGCATCTATGGCCTCGCGAGCCTCGTCTTCGAGCTGCTGATCGCGAACCGAGCGAGGATTGGCGGCGCGTCGAGATCTCCGTCGTGCCCGGCGTCTCGGCGCTACAAGCGGCGGCGGCTCGGCTCGGCGCGCCGTTCGGGCACGATTTCTGCGCGATCTCGCTCTCCGACCTGCTGACGCCGTGGCAGGCGATCGAGCGCCGCCTCGACGCGGCGGCTTCGGGCGACTTCGTCGTCGCGCTCTACAATCCGCGCTCGGCGCGCCGGCCAGGCGCAGCTTGACCGCGCGCGCGCGACATCCTGCTGCGCGCGCGCGCGGCCCCGCGACGCCGGCGGCGCGTCGCGCGCAATCTCGGCCGGCCGGGCGAGCGCGTCGCCGTCACGACGCTTGCCGCGCTCGACGAAGCCGAGAGTCGACATGCTGACGCCTCGTCCTCGTCGGCAGCAGCGCGACGCGCGTCCTGCCCGGCCGCTCGCCGCGGCTCTACACGCCGCGCGGATACCGCCTGCCGAGATGCGCGTGACGGTGCACTTCATCGGCGCCGGCCCCGGGCGCGCCCGATCTCATCACCGTGCGCGGGCTTGCGCCTCATCGAGCGCTGTCCGGTCTGCCTCTATGCCGGCTCGCTGGTGCCCGAGGCGGTGGTGGCGGCCGCGCCGGAGGGCGCGCGCGTCATCGATACCGCGCCGCTGACGCTCGACGAGATCATCGCCGAGATGGCAGCGGGCGCACGGCAGACGGGCCTCGAGGTGGCGCGCGTCCATTCGGGCGATATCTCGCTCTATGGCGCCATCGCCGAGCAGATGCGCCGGCTCGACGCGCTCGGCATTCCCTATGACCTGACGCCAGGCGTGCCGGCCTTCGCCGCGGCCGCCGCCGCGCTCGGCATCGAGCTGACGCTTGCCCGACGGTGACGCAGACGGTGATCCTGACGCGCAGCGTCCGTGCGCTCCTCGCCGATGCCGCCGGGCGAGGAGCTCGCATCGCTCGCGCGGAGCGGCGCCACGCTCGCGATCCATCTCTCGATCAACAATCTGGCGCCCGTTGTCCGCGCGCTCCTGCCGCATTACGGCGCCGATTGCCCCGCCGGCGATCGTCCACCGCGCGAGTTGGCCCGACCAGCGCATCCTGCGCGGTACGCTCGGCGACATCCGCGCGCCGCCAAGGATGCGCATATCACGCGCACGGCGCTCATCCTCGTCGGCCGCGCGCTCGGCGCGGCGAATTTCTCCGAAAGCCGTCTCTACGCGCCCGACCACCACCACGTGCTGCGGCCGCGGCGCTAGCTCTGGGGCTTCGCCGCCAGTATCTGCTGCACGGCGGGACTGCCCGCACCCCAGCCGAATGCGTCGCGTCCGGTGAAATCCTGCTTCCTCGGGTCGGCGCCGCTGGCAATGAGGAGACGCACCGCCGCGGATTTCCCTTGTCCGGCCGCCGCCATCAGTGGCGTGATGCCCTGGCGGTTGGGGGCGTCGACATTGGCTTGTTTGGCGATGAGGAAGCGCATGAAATCGAGCTTGCCAAGTTCCGCCGCGTAGTGGAGCGCGGTATTGCCGAGCTTGTCGGTCCAGTCGACATGCGCGTTGTGGTCGAGCAGCAGCTGCGCCATCGCGACATTGTCGAACGAAGCGGCGTAATCGAGCGCGGTTCGGCCGGTTGTGCTTTCGCGCGCGTCGGGATCGCGGTCGCCCGTCTGCAAGAGCGCCGCGACCTGCTGCGTATTGTTGTGCGAGGCCGCGTCCGCCACGGTGTACCAGCTGTCCCACGCGCCCTCCTGCTGCGCCTGGGCGGGTGCCGCAAATCCCGCAACGAGCGCAATCGCGCCGGCTGTCCTGCGCCAGCCCATTACCCAACCTCCCTCATCGCTCGATCCTGTCCGCGACCCATTGCAACGCCTCGCCGACGCTTCCGGCCGAAGGCCCGGGCTCGGGGCGCGGGCGCTTCATGAGCACCACCGGGATGCCCGCCTCGCGCGCCGCCACGAGCTTCGCCGGGATGGCGCCGCCGCTCGCCTTCGCGACCACGACCCCGATCCCGTAACGATGCAGAAGCCGGCGCTCGTCGTCCAGTGCGAAAGGCGGCCGCGCGATCACGAAATCCATACCGCTAAGGGGCGATTTCTCGCGCGCCGGCTCGATGAGGCGGACGACGAAGCGGACGCCCTCGAGCCCTGCGAACGACCCAAGTTCGCGCGCGCCGATGGTGAGAAAGGCGGGTCCCCCGATCCGCGCCACTTCGCGCACCGCTGCGGCGGCATCCGGCACCTCGATCCAGCGGTCCTCGGCGCAGGATTGCCACGGCGGCCGCACCAACACGAGGCGTGGCACGGATGTTGCCTCAGCCGCGAGCCGCGCGTGGTGCGAAATGGCGACGGCGAAGGGATGCGTCGCGTCGATCAAAAGCGAGACGCCGTCCGCGCGCAGATATGCGGCAAGCCCGTCCGCGCCGCCGAACCCGCCGGTCCGCACGATGCCGGGCACGGGCGCAGGCTTCGCGGTGCGGCCTGCGAGCGAGGTAACGACGCGCAACCTTGCGCCGAACCGTTCAACGAGCGCGCGTGCGAGCGCGGCCGCTTCGGCCGTGCCGCCGAGGATCAGGACGGCTTGCGCTTCAGGGGCCGGCATGCGCGAGGAGAGTGCCGGCGCGGTCGAAGATCGCCACATCGACCGCGATGCCGGGCCTGAGCCGGTCGAGCGCCACGCGCCGCGCGTCCTCGGCGATGCTGAGCGCGAACGCCTGGGCGAGAGGTGCGGCGAGCGCCGCCATCGTCGCGCCGACGCTGACGTCGTCATCCGCCGCGAGCGGAGCTTCGGGCGCGCCGATACGCGCGAGCCGGCGCGCAAGGTCCGCGCCGCCGATGCGGCTTCGCGCCGAGTGGAGATCGAGATGGCCCTCCGCGAGCTTCGCCATCTTGGCGATGCCGCCTGCGAGCGTCAGGCGCGGCACCGGATGCCGGCGCAGGTATTTGAGCACGCCGCCGGCGAAGTCGCCCATGTCGATAAGCGCCAGATCCGCGAGCCCATGGAGCCGCTGCACCGCCGCTTCGGAGGTGCGGCCGGTCGAGGCGGCGAGATGCGCCAATCCCGCGGCGCGCGCGACATCGATGCCGCGCTCGATCGAGGCGATCCACGCCGAGCACGAGTAGGGCACGACGATGCCGGTGGTGCCGAGGATCGACAGCCCGCCGATGATGCCGAGCCGGGCATTCATCGTCTTGGCGGCCAGCGCGGCGCCGCCCGGGATCGACAGCGTCACCTCGACATCGGGGTCGCGCTCGAGCTCGTTGAGCGCTGCTGTCGATCATGGCGCGCGGACGGGGATTGATCGCGGGCTCGCCCACCGCGAGCGGCAGACCGGGCGAGCGTGACGGTGCCGACGCCGTCGCCGGCGCGAAAGCGGATGCCCGCGCCGTGCGCCGCGCGCGTCAACTCAGCGATCACCATCGCGCCATGCGTCACGTCGGGATCGTCGCCCGCATCCTTGACGATGCCGGCGCGCGCCATGCCGTTATCCCGTTCCTTCAACGCCAGCGGAAAGCGCGGCCGCTCGCCGCCCGGCAGCGCGATCGTCACCGGATCGGGAAAATGCCCGCTGACGAGCGCTTCGAATGCGGCGCGCGCCGCCGCGGCGGCGCACGCGCCGGTCGACCAACCGCGCCGCAAAACGGGTTTTCGCTCCGCCATGTGCGAAGTCTAGGCGAAGCCTGCAAATCGGGCCATGTGCTAGAGTTTCCACGATGGAGCTCGACGAGGACCTGTTCGCTCTCCCGGATTTCGCGCCCGGCTCGGTGTGGCTCGTCGGCGCGGGCCCGGGCGCGCCCGGACTCCTGACGGTGCTGGCGCTCCATGCGCTGAAATCGGCCGACGTGGTCGTCTACGACGCGCTCGTCGATCAGCGCGTCCTGCGCCTCGCGCGGGCGGGCGCCGTGCTCGATTATGCGGGCAAGCGCGGCGGCAAGCCCTCGCCGCAGCAGCCCGACATCTCGCTGCGTCTCATCGGCTTCGCGCGTGAGGGCAAGCGTGTGCTGCGCTTGAAGGGCGGCGACCCGTTCGTGTTCGGCCGCGGCGGCGAGGAGGCGGCGGCGCTTGCGGCGGCCGCCATTCCGTGCCGCGTCGTGCCGGGCATCACCGCCGGCATCGGCGGGCTTGCCGCGGCGGGCATCCCGGCGACGCACCGCGACACCAACTCGGCGGTCGCGTTCGTGACGGGATACGCGAGCGGCGGCGATGTGCCGGACGGGATCGACTGGTCGGCGCTCGCGCGCGCGGCACCCGTGCTGGTCATCTACATGGCACTGAAGCATCTCGATGGGATCGCGGCGCGCCTCATCGCCGCGGGGCGAGCGGCCGACGAGCCCGTCGCCATCATCAGCAAGGCGACGATGGCGGGGCAGCGCGTGCTGAAGACGACGCTTGGCCGCGCCGCGGCCGATGCCAGCGCGGCGAAAATCGAGCCGCCGGCTGTCGTCGCTATCGGCCCGGTCGTGGCGCTCGCACAGAAACTCAATCTGCTGGCGTGAGGCGGCTGAACCTCGGAGTTTGATCGCGCCGATATCGCTTCATCGGGTGAAGGCGGAACGAAGCGAGCAGAAATTCCTCGACGAGCAACTCGCGCAAGGCGGGGTGTTGGTCGGAGAGCACACGCGCGGCGCTGCCGCCGAACGGCGCGCCGTCGAGATTCTGCGCGAAAAAGGCGGCATGACGCGCACATGCACGAGGTCCCGAAGGGGCGTAAGCCGCGCGCTGGCGAGGGGGAACGGCATGGCCTATAGCGGCCGTCATGCCGAACGGCCTCATTCTCGCCGCACCGTCCTCGTCGAGCGGCAAGACCGTCGTCGCACTAGCGCTCTTGGGCGCGCTCAAGCGACGGGGAATGCGCGTCGCCGTGACGAAGTCCGGTCCCGACTATATAGATGCTGCGTTTCTCGCGGCGGCGACCAGTTCGCCGTGCCGCAATCTCGATCCTTGGGCGATGCGGCGCGCGACGCTCGCCGCGGCGCTCGCCGCGTGCGCCCCGGCCGAGCTTGTGCTGTGCGAGGGCGCGATGGGGCTGTTCGACGGTATCGGCGCAGGGGGCGCCGGATCGACGGCAGAGCTTGCCGCCATCGTCGGCTGGCCGATCGTGCTCGTCGTCGACGCTGCCGGCGCGGGCGCCTCTATTTCGGCGCTCGTGCAGGGCTATTGCCGCTATCGGGCCGACACTCGAATCGCCGGACTCGTCCTCAATCGCGTCGGCAGCGCGCGCCATCGCGCGCTCCTCGCGGCGGCTTTGGCGCGCGACGTGCCGGAGGTGCCGCTCCTTGGCGCGCTCACGCGCGATCCCGCCCTGGCGCTGCCGTCGCGCCACCTGGGCCTCGTCCAGGCGTCCGAACTGAAATCGCTCGACGCGATGCTCGCGCGCGCGGCCGAGAAAGCCGAGGCGGAGCTCGATATTGCCGGCCTTGTGGCGCTCGCCGCACCCGCCGCGCTCGCGCCGCACCAGGGTGCAGCGCCGCTGCCGCCGCTCGGCCAGCGCATCGCCGTGGCGCGCGACCCGGCCTTCGCCTTCGCTTATGATCTCGTGCTCGAAGGCTGGCGCGCGGCGGGCGCGTCCTTGCGTTTCTTCTCGCCGCTTGCCGACGAGGCGCCCGAGCCAAGCTGCGATGCGGTCTATCTGCCGGGCGGATATCCCGAGCTCCACGCCGGCGCGCTCGCATCCGCGCGCCGCTTCCGCGCCGGCCTCCACGATGCGGCCGTGCGCGGGGCAGAAATCTATGGCGAGTGCGGCGGCTACATGGCGTTGGGGCGCGGCCTCGTCGATGGCGATGGCGCGCGCCACGAAATGGCAGGTCTTTTGCCGCTCGAGACGAGTTTTCGCGAGCGCCGCCTCCATCTCGGATATCGGCAAGCACGGCTCGCCGCCGCCTGCGCTATCGGGGCCGCGGGCGCGCACTATCGCGGGCACGAGTTTCACTATGCGACGGTGCGCGAGGAAGGACCGGGCGATCCGCTCTTCCAACTCGACGACGGCGAAGGAAACGCGCTCGGCGGCGCGGGCCGCGTCGCGAGAAATGTCATGGGCTCGTTCGTCCATCTCATCGACCGCGCGTCCTGACGGCGCCCCGCGCGAGCGTTCTTGCTCGCGGCCAATCTTCGTATAAGCTTGGGGCGTGAGCCGAACTTCGCTCCTCAGGATGGATCTCGAAATCGCTGTCGCTCATGGGCGGCGCGGTGCCGGTGCGCGTCACGCAACATCCGCGCGCGCGCCGCATGGCGTTGCGCATCGATCCGCAGGGCGAAAAGGTCGATCTCGTGCTGCCGCCGCGCAGCTCGCTCGCTCGCGCGCTCGAATTCTTCGAGACGAACCGGCGCTGGCTCGAGCGGCGCCTGGCGGCGCTGCCGCCGCGCACCGAGATCGCCGACGGCGCCGACGTGCCGCTCCTCGGCGTGCCGCATCGCATCCGCCACGTGCGCTCGAGCCTCGGGCGCGGCGCGGTGTGGATCGAAGGAAGCGAGATCCTGGTGAGCGGCGACAAGCTGCACCTGGCGCGGCGCGTGCGCGATCATTTGCGCGAACAGGCGCGGCGCGAGCTTTCGACGCGCGCCCGCGCGCTTGCGAGCCGCATCGAGCGCACCATCGTCCGCGTCAGCGTGCGCGATACGCGCACGCGCTGGGGCAGCTGCTCGGCCTCGGGCAATCTGTGCTTTTCCTGGCGCCTGGTGTTCGCGCCGGAGGAGGTGCTCGACTATGTCGTCGCGCACGAGGTGGCGCACCTCGTCCACATAAATCACGGCACGCGGTTCTGGCGGCTCGTTGAAAAACTCTGTCCGGGCGCCGATCGCCAGCGCCATTGGCTCAACCGCAACCGCGCCCGGCTGTTGCGGATCGGCTGAGGCTCAGGCAAAGAGCCGCACGATTTCGCCGATCGCGGCCCAGGATCCGACGCTTGCCACCGTAATGAAGAGCCACGAAGCCCTGACCGACCAGCGCGTCAAATTCGGCATAGGACGCTCCCCGCAAATTCGACCCACGGGAACGCTATCGCCGCGCTTACGCCCCGGTGCGTGGCAAGAATGAGGCAAGCGGCCCTGCCCGCATCAGCCTCCAAAGGAGGAGAAAACTCGGCAGACAGAGGCCTGTCGCAAGCGCGAAGAAGAGCGCCCAGCCCATCCTGTCGACGAGATAGCCGCCCGACGCGGTGAAGAGCGTGCGCGGCGCAGCCGCAAGCGCCGAGAGCAGCGCATATTGCGTTGCGGTGAAGGCCGGATTGCAGAGCCGCGAGAGATAAGCGACGAACGCGGCCGAGCTCATGCCGCCGGTCACGTTCTCGATGGCGATGGTGAGCGCGAGCACGGCCGGGTCGGGCCCGGCCCAGAGCTGCACGATGTACATGAGGTTCGACAGCATTTGCAGCACGCCGCAGACGAGCAGCGCCGGCATGATGCCGAGGCGATAGACGACGCTGCCGCCCGCGATCACGCCCGCGACGCTTGCCGCCAATCCGAACACCTTGGCGACGTTCGCGATCTCGATCTTGCTGAAGCCGAGGATGATGTAGAACGGATTCGACATCCACCCGGCGATCGCGTCGCCGAGCTTGTAGAGGACGACGAAGGCGAGGATTGCGATCGCGTGGTCGCGCCGTACGAATTCGGCGAAAGGCGCCACGACCGCGCTCTCGAACGAGGCGGCGCGCGGCGCCAGCCGACACGTTCGGCTCGCGCGTCATCAGCACACTCGCCATGCCGATGCCGAGGAGCGCCGCCATCGCCGCGTAGGCCGCGAACCAGCCGAGATAAGTCGCGACGTAGAGCGCACCCGCGGTCGAGGCGACCATGCCGATGCGATAGCCAATCTGCGTCGCCGCCGCGCCCGCGCCCTGCTGCAGCTCGTCGAGCAGCTCGACGCGATAGGCGTCGATGACGATGTCCTGGCTCGCCGACAGGAAGGCGACGAGCGCCGCGAGCGCGAAGAGAAGGACAAGCGGCGCGCGCCCGCGGCTCGAGCGCGCCCAGCGCCACGAGTGCGCCAGCGCCAACGCCAGCTCGATCGCGATCGCCCAGCCGCGCCGGCGCCCGAGCGTCCCTGTCAGAAGCGGCACTCCGACGCGATCGATCGACCGGCGCCCACAGGAATTTCAGCGTGTAGGCGAGCCCGACATTGGCGAAGAGCCCGATCACGGTCAGCGACACGTGCGCCTCTTCGAGCCAGATCGATAAGGTCGATCCGGTGAGCGCCAGCGGCAGCCCGCTCGCGAACCCCATGCACAGGACCGCCAGCATGCGCCGGTCGCGATAGACGGCGAACGAGCGGAGCCAGCTGCGGCCTCCATGTGCGGGTCAGTTATCCCTCTCCGCGCGCCGCGGGGAGAGGGAAGGGGCCTGTCGCGAATGCGACGGGAAGGGTGAGGTGTCTTTCAGCGGCACCACCTCGCTCGCCATCGGCGCCCACCTCACCGTCGACCGCTACGCTCGCACCCCTTGGCCGCTTGAACATGCCGGTGGCATGTTCAAGCGCCGAAGCCCCGCGAGCGGGCGGAGAGGGTATGTCGATGCTACGGCTTCTTCTCCACGTCGGCCGCCACCTGCATGCGGACGATGCGGTCGGGATTGGTGACGGTCCCATTGTCGTCGTCGTCACCTTTCTTGATCGCGTCGATATGCTCCATGCCCGACACCACCTCGCCCCAGATGGTGTATTTGCCGTCGAGGAAAGGCGCCGCCGCGAAGCAGATGAAGAACTGGCTGTCGGCGCTGTCGGGGTCTTGCGGCGCGGGCCATCGAGGCGGTGCCGCGCACATGCTTCCCCTTGCTGAACTCGGCCTTGAGCTGTTTGCCCGACCCGCCGGTGCCGTCGCCCTGGGGATCGCCGGTCTGCGCCATGAAGCCGTCGATCACGCGATGGAAGGCGATGCCATCGTAGAAGCCCTTCCGCGCCAGCTCCTTGATGCGCGCCACGTGATTGGGCGCGAGCTCCGGCCGCAGAGCAATCACCACGCGGCCCGCTGGCACGTCGAGATAGAGCGTGTTTTCGAGATCGGCTGCGCTCACGGGACCTCCCATCAGGACAAGAAGCATGACCGCGCATGCGGCGATCCAGGCTCGGTGCAACATCGACGCATCCACCGCTTGACGAAGGGGCGGCGACCTTATCGCATCGCCGCGCGTTGGGGCAAGCGAAAGCGCCGCTCAGCCGACACGCTGGCCCGACGGCAGCTCGAACAGGCCCTTCGGCAGGCCTTCGATGAACGCGACCACCTCGTCCGCCTTCACCACGTCGGCGTATTTGGCGTGCATGTCGCACAGGTTGATCGCGTGGCTCGCCTGCGAGCGGTCGAAGCATCCGTCCTCGACCACCGTCGTGCGGAAATTATAGCTGAACAAGTTCGAGCACGGTCGCGCGCACGCAGCCGCTCGTCGTCGTGCCGCACACGATGACGCTGTCGGCGCCGAGAAGCGTGAGATAACCCAGCAGATTCGTGCCGTGGAACCCCGACGGCTTCTGCTTCGGCACCACGATGTCGGTCGGATCGGGCGCGATCTGCGGCATGATCTCGTTGCCGTCCTGGTTCGTGTGGATGACGGTCGGCGCTTCGTCGTTGCGGTTGTTCTTCCACGACCAGCTGCCGGCGTCCCAATTGTCGGGCCGCCGCGTGCCGGTGGTGTAGATGACCGGTAGGCCCTGCGCGCGCGCCGCGTCGATGACGCGCTTCAGCACCGGCAGCGCGTCCCACGCGTCCTCGCCGCACGAATTGCGCCAGCGCTTGATCGACTGCGACGATCGGCTCGCGCTTGTCGCCGCAGAAATTGAAATTGACGTCGATGATGAGGAGCGCCGGGCGCTTGCCATAGCCGGCGCGCGCGCCATAGCCGGCGGCGGCGAACACCTCCTTGTCGCGCGGCGTGAGATATTGGAACCACACCGGCTCGGACATGGCGGCTCTCCTTCGATGAAGCCGTACGAGATTACATTACCCGTTGCCCCCGCGGAAGCGGGGGCCCAGGGCGACCGCACGTCGCCTGCACTGGGTCCCCGCCTGCGCGGGGACGACGCGAAACAAGGGGCAATTCGGCCTACGGCTGGGCTCGCGGCGGCGGCAAGCCCGTCGCCGAAGCCGCGCGCTCGAGCGCGCGGCGCGGCGTCCGTTCCGCCGCGCTCCATTCGAGCGTGGCGAAGCCGTGGCAGTTTTCGCACACCGCGCGCCACTCGCCGCTCTCCTTGGCGCACGCCTCGCACACCCAGGCCGCGTCTTGGCTCGCCGCGCTCGCCGCGCGCGAGAGCCACATCCGCGCCGCCGCGAGTTCGCCGTGCTCGGCCTCCTCGATCTCCGCCATGAGGCGGCAGACGCGCGGCGCGGCGCGCTCGCCGGTCTCGCGCCAAGGCCGGCGTCGAGATGGCGCCGCGCCTCGCCCCAGAGCCGCGCCTCGAGCGCCGCCGCGGCCAGCGCGATGCGGCTCTCGACATGGTCGGGATTGAGCGCCGGCAAGCCGCTCGATCACGCTTCATGCGCTGCAGCGGCGGCTCGCTCGGCGAAGAGCGCGGCATAGGCTTCGGCGATCGCGCGGATGCGGCGCCGCGCGCCACGCCGCCTCGAGCGCCTGCGGCGCGCGCGGCGCTCCTGGCCGCGCGACCGCGCAGCAGCTTGCGCATAGCGCACAGCGCGCCGGCGCGAAGCCCGGCTCGAGCGCCATGCGCCTTCGCGCGCAGAGCTCGAGCGCCTCGCGGCGCGTCGCCCGCGGCCTCGGCCTCGCGGCTCTGCTCGTGGAGCAGCACCGCATGGTGGTGGCGGCTCGCGGCCGCGGGCAGCGCCTTGCGCTTGCATCGCCCTCGGCGAGCGTCGCTTCCGCCTCGCTCCATTTGCCGGCGCGCGACTGCAGCTCGAAGAGATCGTCAGCACCCAAGGCGTGCTTCGGCCGCAGCCCCTGGCGCGCTCGACAGGCCGAGCGCCGCCGCCTCGTCGCCGCCGCGCAGCGCCTGCATGACGAGGCCGCGCAGGCCCAGGAACTCCGTCTCCGCGCGGTCCAGCATCGCGGTGAAATAGCGCCGCGCCGCCTGCTCGTCGCCGTTCAGCTGCGCCGCCTGCGCCGAGAGCAGCAGTGTCAGCGGCGGCTCGGCCAGCAGCACATCGGCCTTGCGCGCATAGCTTCAGCGCCTCCTCGGCGATCGCCCGCCGCGACCGCGACCATGCCTTGCGTCAGCGCGCGATAGCCGTCGCGCCGCCGCCGCTCGCGCCGCGCGCGATATAGGCGCGCGGGGCCCGCCGATGACGAGGCGCAGAACACGAAGAGCGCCGCCGCCAGCACGCCGAGAGAGGACGCCGCCCACCCAGCACCGCGACGCTGGTCTAGATCTCGCCGGCCTCGCCAGGTCGATCACGACGCCGCCCGGCGGTCGGCCACGAAACAATGGCGAGCGCGACGAGCCGGCGATGACGACGAGCGCCGGGATCGCGCGCATCATGGTTCTCTTGCGGCGCGGGCGACGCGGGCGGTGCGGGCGGCGGCGACGGGGCCGGGCTCGCGGCGAGGTCGCGCCGCCACCGTCTGCGCCAGTCCCGCGACCGCGCCCTCGGCGCCGAGCCGCTGCTGCGCCGCGGCGACAACGGGTTTCGCGGCATCGGCGGCGGCGCCGCCAAGCCTGTGAGCGCCGTCAACGCGCCGGCGAGGTCGCCCGTGTCGAGTGCGCCTTCGGCTGCGCGCACGGCGGCGTCCGCCGCGTCGCTTGGCGCGCCGCCCGCGCCGCCTGCGTCGATGCGGCGGATCGTGACGAGGCCCCTCAGCTTCGCGAGCACGCGGTCGCCGAGATCGCCGCCGGCCGGCGCGGCTTCCTGGCTCGTGTGCAAGATCGCCGGCGCGGTCTCGGCGCGAAACCGCTCGGCCAGAAGAGCGGCGCTCGGAATGCCCGCTCGCGGCCGCGGCCGAGCGGGTTGAGCGCGGCGGCAACCGCCGCATCGCCCGGCGCGAGCGTGAGGACGGAGTGCAGCTCGCCGGCGAACGGCCCCGAGCCCGCCAGCGCCGCGCGCAGCTCGGCCAGCGCCGCCAGGAGCCTGATGTCGCTCTCATCGCCCGCGGCCTCGACGGTCGCGAGCCGGCCGAGCTTCGCGTCGAGCTCGTCGATGCGCGCGCCCATCTGCTGCACCGATTGCGTCAGCGCCGACGTATCGGGCGCGCTGAGCGAGCCGATGCGCCGCTCGAGCGCGGCGAGCCGCGCGTCGAGGGCTTGCAGCGCCGCGGCGTCCGAGGGCGCGCGCCCGGCGCGCCCTGCTGCTGCTGCATCTGCGCTTCGAGCCGGCCGAGCCGCGCGTCAGCGTCCGTGCGCGCGGCTTCGGCCGCATCGAGCCGCGCCGCGAGATCGCCCGTCCCCGCCGCCGTGCTTCGCTCCCCACGGCACGAGCGGCAGCAGCGGCGGCGCCCAGTAGGGCGCCGTGCCGACGAGCGCCAGCGCGAGCACGAGCAGCGACAGCGCCCACGCCAGCGGCGCGGAAGCTCTTCGGCTTTGTCGGTGTCGCTGGCTTCGCGGCGGCGGCGGTGGCGGCGTCGTTATGGGTGGCGCGGCGTCGGCGGGCTTCGCTTCCGCTAGGGGCTGATTGCTGTCGTCTTCGCGCGCGTCGCTCATGATTTTTCTCTCTGCCGTGCCACGGCGCGGTCGCACGCTTCGAGCAGGGCCGCGCCGGTCGGGGCGGAAGCGACATGAAGCGCGCGCCAGCTCACGTCGAGTTTCTCCGCCACCGCCTGGCTCAGTGCGACCGCGGCGATGGCGCGGCACGGCGCTTCGAGCCCGGCGGCGCGCACGAGCCTAACAAACGTCGCCGCCGTGCGGGGAGAGAAAAAGATTGCTGCCGCAATCGCGCCCGCGCGCACGAGCCCCGCCGTCGCGGCGCTCAAGGCCTCGGCCGGCACGGCGTCGTAGAGGATGGCGCGGCGCACGTCGTAGCCGTGCGCGCGCGAGTGCGCCGGCAAGATCGCCCGCGACCTCGCTGCGCGGCGCTGTGGACGAGCGCGCCGGCCTCCGGCCCAAGGCGCCGCCGCACGAGCAGCGCCAGGTCCGCGACGGTGCCGCCGGCGCTCGCCACGTCGGCGAAGCCGGCGTCGCGCGCCGCATCGGCCGTGGCATCGCCCACGGCGAGGGCCGGCAGGTCGCGCCGCATCGAGAACGTGGCGAACGCGCGCACGCCGTTGGCGCTCGTGAAAAGGAGGCCGCCCGCGACCTCGAGCAGCGGCGCCAGCACGCGCGCGCCGTCGTCCTTGAGGCGAATCTCGATGAGCGGCTCCAGCACCGGCTCGATGCCGCGCGCGCTGAGCGCTGCGGCGAGCTCGTCGGCTTGCTCGCGCGGGCGGGTGACGAGCGCCTTCACGCGAACAGGCCCGGGCGCACGCGGGACCGCAGCTCGCGCGCCGGCATCCTCGCCGATCCGGCGCATGTCGATCGCCGGCCCTTCGCGCCGCGGCGCGCCAGATCGCGCTGCCGTCGGGCTCGATCACCATCGCCGCGAGCGCCATGCGCGTGTCCCGCGATGGTGGCGAGCGCGGCGATCGGCGTGCGGCACGTGCCGCCCAAGGCCGCGAGCACGGCACGCTCGGCCGCGGCCGCGCGTCGAGGTCGGCTTCGTCGTCGATCGCGGCCAGATACTCGCGCACGCGCAGATCGATCTCGCGCGTCTCGATGGCGATGATGCCCTGTCCGGCAGCGGGCAGCATGTCGGCCGGATCGAGCAGTGCGGCGATCGCGTCGCTGCGGCCGAGCCGGTTCAAGCCCGCCGCCGCGAGCACGGTCGCCGCGCATTCGCCGGCGTCGAGCTTGCTGCAGCCGCGTGCCGACATTGCCGCGCATCGGCACGACGGCAAGATCGGGCCGCGCCGCCAGAAGCTGCGCCTTCCGCCGCACCGAGGACGTGCCGACGATGGCGCCCTCGGCCAGATCGGCGATGCGCCGCACGCCGCGCGCTGCGACAAGCGCGTCGCGCGGATCCTCGCGCGGCAGGCAGGCAGGCGATCTCGAGCCCCTGCGGCAGCACCGTCTCCATGTCCTTCAGGGAGTGAACGGCGAGGTCGATGCGCCGGTCGAGCAGCGCCTCCTCGATCTCCTTGGTGAAGAGCGATTTGCCGCCGATATCGGCGAGCGGCCGGTCGGTGATGCGGTCGCCGCTCGTGCGCACGGTCACGATCTCGATGGCGCCGGGCGCCGCAAGCTCGGGATGCGCGGCGGCAAGGCGCGCCAGCGCCTGCTGCGCCTGCGTCAGGGCAAGCGGGCTGCCGCGCGTACCAAGCCGGAGGACCGGGGCCATGGCGCTGTCTTAGGGCAGCGCCGCCCGTCAATGAAGCGGCAGTCGCCCGGTGCGCCAGCCTAGACCATGATCGGATCGGGCGGAATCGCTCTGCGATCCGCCCGATCCGTGAATCATGGTCTAACTTCTTTGAGTGAGAGCAAGATTCACGCTTTGAATGGAAAACGCCGTTGCCATTCGAAGCGATCTTGCTCTAGCGCTTGCGGCGGCGCAGCCGGATCAGGCCAAAGATTGCGAGGCCCGCGCCGAAGAGCGCGAGCGAGGCCGGCTCGGGAATCGACAGGATTGGCGGCAAGCCCAAGGTGAGGTCGATGCCGCCGTCAGTGAGGCCGCCATTTGCGGCCCACGCGGCGCTCGCAGAGAGAGAATCGCCGCCGCCGCGAAGACGAGTTTCGCCGCATGGCGCGTGCCGCTTTGTAACAAGGGGGTCCCCTCAGACCGTGTAACTGATTGATGAAGCAAGGTCCGGGCCATGCCTTTACTACCAAGGGCTTCGCTGGCGGGCGCCGACGCGACGGCACAAAAGTGTAAAATAATTCGACACCCTCGCCCCCTTGAGCGGGGCCTCGTTTGCCGCGATAAGGCGCCATGCTTGTCCTCGGCATCGAGACGAGTTGCGACGAGACCGCGGCCGCGGTGGTCGAGCGATGCCGCGCCGCGCATCCGCGCCAACCTCGTCCTGTCGCAGCTTGCCGAGCATCGCCCCTATGGCGGCGTCGTGCCGGAGATCGCGGCGCGCGCCCATCTCGATCACCTCGACGGGCTGATCGCGCGCGCGCTCGACGAGGCCGGAATCGGCTTCGGCGATCTCGACGCGCGTCGCCGCGACCGGCGGGCCCGGCCTCATCGGCGGCGTCATCGTCGGCGTGATGGACGGCGAAGGCGATCGCGCTCGCGCGCGGCATGCCGTTCATCGCGGTCAACCATCTCGAAGGCCACGCGCTCTCGGCGCGGCTCGAGCGACGATGTCGCCGTTTCCCTATCTGCTGCTGCTGGTTTCGGGCGGCCATTGCCAGCTGCTGGCGGTCGAGGGCGTCGGGCGCTATCGCCGCCTCGGCACCACGATCGACGACGCCGCGGGCGAGGCGTTCGACAAGGGCGCGAAGCTGCTGGGCCTGCGGCTATCCCGGCGGCCCGGCGATCGAGCGCGCGGCGCGCGACGGGCGATCCGGCGCGCTTTTCGTCTGCCGCGGCCGATGCTGGGGCGGCGCGGGCTGCGATTTCTCGTTCTCCGGCCTCAAGACGGCGCTGCGCGCAGCGGCGCGGCGCAGGGCGCACTCGCGACCGACCGCGCCGATCTCGCGGCCGCGCTTCAGGCGGCGATCGCCGATTGCCTGGTCGATCGCACCGAGCAACGCGATGCGCTGCTTCGCGCGATCGGCCGCCGGCGCGGACGCTGGTCGCGGCCGGCGGCGTCGCCGCGAACCGGGCGCTGCGGGCGCGGCTGGAGGCGCTGGCGGCCGCAACGGGGCTCGCTTTCGTCGCGCCGCCGCCGCGCGCTCTGCACCGACAACGGCGCGATGATCGCGCTGGGCCGGGATCGAGCGGCTGCGCCTCGGCCTCGTCGACGGGCTCGACTTCGCGCCGCGGCCGCGCTGGCCGCTCGATCCGGCCGCGCCGCCCGCGACCGGCGCCGCGGTCACGGCTGCAAGGCCGTCGAAGCCGCATGAGCGCGGGCGCATGACGCGCATCGGCATTCATCGGCGGCGGCGCCTGGGGCACGGCGCTGGCGCAGGTCGCTGCGCGCGCCGGGCGCGAGATCGTGCTGTGGGCGCGCGAGGCCGAGACCGTGGCCGCGATCAACGTCGGCGCACGAGAATCCGGTGTTCCTGCCGGGCGTGGCGCTCGACCCCGGCGTGCGCGCGACCGGCCGATCTCGGCGAGGCGGTCGCGCGCCGACGCGGTGCTGCTCACGCGTGCCGGCGCAGCATCTGTCCGCGCCGCTGACGACGCGGCGCTCGCGCTCGCGCCCGCGCACGCCCGTCGTCATCTGCACCAAGGGCATCGAGATCAAGACCGCCGCGCTGATGAGCGAGGTGCTGGCCGAGACCTTGCCCGGCGCGCCCGCTGGCGGTGCTGTCGGGGCCGACCTTCGCCGCCGAGGTGGCGCGCGGCCTGCCCACCGCGGTGACGCTCGCCGACAGCCGATGCGGCGCTCGGCCGGCGGCTCATCGCGGCGATCGGCACGCCGACCTTCCGGCCCTATCTCGTCCGACGATCCGATCGGCGCCGAGATCGGCGGCGCGGTCAAGAACGTGCTGGCGATCGCCTGCGGCATCGTCGTCGGGCGCGGCCTTGGCGAGAACGCGCGGGCCGCGCTCATCACCCGCGGCCTCGCCGAGATGATGCGGCTCGCCGCGGCCAAGGGCGGCGCGGCGCGAGACCTTGTTCGGCCTCTCCGGGCTCGGCGACCTCACGCTCACCTGCACCAGCCTCCAGTCGCGCAACTATTCGCTCGGCGTCGCCTTGGGCGAGGGGCGGACGCTCGCCGCCATCGAGGCGCGCCCGCCGCTCGGTCGCCGAAGGGGTGAGCTCGGCCCCGGCGACGGTGGCGTTGGCCGCGCGAGCTCGGCGTCGAAATGCCGATCGCGGCCGGAATCGACGCCATCCTGCATCGCAATGCTGCCATCGACGATGTCGTGGCGGCCCTGCTGGCGCGGCCTTTTCGCTCGGAATCAGGGCTCTCCGGCCCCAAGTCATAGTAGCGTCACCAAAACGGCCTACAACGGCTGGTGACAAGCGAGCAATTCGCCGGTATCGTGACGAACGTCGATTTCGTGGGCTCCCGCCTTGGTTTTCCGGCTGCCGCGCATCCTCGCCGAAGCTCTTTCCCACATCGCTGTCGCGTGTCCCGCCCGCCGCCTTCGGGCCGCGAAGAAACTTGCGTGTTCCTCAGTCCCTTCTCCAGAAAAGGACGAACCATGGCCAAACGCCCGAACCGCGCCCAGTCGAATGTCGAGCCGCTGTTCGGGGGACCTTGGGAGCATGGCGCGGACGGCGAGCACGAGCGCGACCAGGGCTATGTCCGCAAGGTCCGCCCGCGCGGCGAGACGCAGCGCGCCCTCATGGCGGCGCTCGAGCAGCCACAACCTGACCCTGGCGCTGGGCCCGGCCGGCACCGGCAAGACCTATCTCGCGATCGCCGCCGCGGTCGAGGCGCTCGAGAGCCGGCCGGGTCGGCCGCATCGTGCTCATCCCGGCCCGCGGTCGAGGCGGGCGAGACGCCTCGGCTTCCTGCCCGGCGATCTGGAGGACAAGCTCGCGCCCTATCTGCGGCCGCTCTACGACGCGCTCGCCGAGCGGCTCGGCGGAAGCGGCTGCGCGCGCTGATGGGCGAGGGCGCGATCGAGATCGCGCCGGTCGGCTACATGCGCGGCCGCACGCTCAACAACGCCTTCATCGTGATCGACGAGGCGCAGAACTGCACCTACGGCCAGATCAAGATGCTGCTGACGCGGCTCGGCTGGCATTCGACCATGGTGGTGACCGGCGATCCCGACCAGAGCGACCTGCTCGAAGGCCTCTCGGGCCTGGCCGAGATCGCGCGCCGTCTCGAGGCGCTCGCGGGCGTTGCCGTCATCCGCCTCGACGAGCGCGACATCGTGCGCCATCCGCTCGTCGGCGACATGCTCGGCGTGCTGTAGCATCGCCATCGCCGGCTCGTCGCGCGACTTAGGGCTTGGCGCGCCGGCCTCGACGGGGGTTCGGCGCGCGGCTAGCGGTTCCCGTCCTCCCTGTTGCCTCGGGCGGCGAAACGAAGCCAAATGGCGTCAGCCGCGAGGAGGCGCACATGAGTGAGCTTCGCTATCTCTCGGGCTTCGGCAACGAGTTCGCGACCGAGGCGATCGCCGGGCGCGCTGCCCGAGGGCCAGAACTCGCCGCAGCAGCCGCCGCTCGGGCTCTATGCCGAGCAGTTCTCCGGCACCGCCTTCACCGCGCCCCGCGCGCGAGAACCGCCGCACCTGGCTCTATCGCATCCGGCCCTCGGCCGCGCACCGGCCCTATCGCCGCATCGGCAACGGCCTGCTGCCGCTGCGGCGCCGTTCGACGAAGCCGAGGCGCCGCCCAACCGCCTGCGCTGGGACCCGCTGCCGCCGCCCGAGGCGCCGACCGACTTCGTCGACGGCCTCGTCACGCATGGCCGGCAACGGCGACGCCGCAGCGCGGTGCGGCGTCGGCGTCCATCGTCTACTGCGCCAACCGCTCGATGGTGGACCGCGTGCTTCTTCGATGCCGACGGCGAGCTGCTGATCGTGCCGCAGGACGGCCGCATCGCTGCTCGCCACCGAGCTGGGCGCGCTCGATGTCGCGCCCGGCGAGATCGCCGTCATCCCGCGCGGCGTGCAGTTTCCGCGTCGAGCTGCTCGGACGGCACGGCGCGCGGCTATGTCGTGCGAGAATTACGGCGCCGCTGCTGCGCCTGCCCGAGCTCGGGCCCGATCGGCGCCAACGGCCTCGCCAATCCGCGCGATTTCCTGGCGCCCGCCGCGTGCGTTCGAGGATCGCGACGCGACCGACCGAGGTGGTGCAGAAATTCCAGGGCAGTCTCTGGGCGACCGAGCTCGACCATTCGCCGCTCGACGTCGTCGCCTGGCACGGCAACTACGCGCCCTACAAATACGACCTCGCGCGTTTCAAGACGCATCAACACGGTCAGCTTCGACCATCCCGATCCGTCGATCTTCACCGTCCTGACCTCGCCGTCGCGATCACGCCGGCACGGCCAATGTCGATTTCGTCATCTTCCCGCCGCGCTGGATGGTGGCCGAGCACACGTTCCGGCCGCCCTGGTTCCACCGCAACGTGATGAGCGAGTTCATGGGCCTGATCCACGGCGTCTACGACGCCAAGGCCGGCGGGCTTCGCGCCGGGCGGCGCCAGCCTTGCACAATTGCATGACCGCGCACGGCCCCGACCGCCGCGACCTACGAGCGCGCCTCGGCGGCCGAGCTGACGCCGCACAAGATCGACGACACGCTCGCCTTCATGTTCGAGACGCGGCTGCGTCATCCGCCCGACCCGCTTCGCGCTCGAGACGCCCGCGCTTGCAGCGCGACTACGATGCGCTGCTGGAGCGGCTTCGCAAAGCAGTTTCCGGGGCACGATGATGGCACTCGACGAGACGCACGACCCGAAGCGCAAGAGCTGGGTCGCCTCGGCCAACGGCCAGGCGCCGATTTCCCGCTGCAGAACCTGCCGTTCGGCGTGTTCCGCGCGGACCGGCGTGCGAGGCCGCGCGCGGCGGCGTCGCGATCGGCGACCGCGATCCTCGATCTCGCGGCGTGCCATCGCGCCGCGGTCTTTTGACGGGCGACGCCGCCGACGGCGGCCGCGGCGGCCAGCGGCGCCACGCTCAATCCGCTGATGGCGCTCGGCAACGGCGCCGCGCGCATGCGCTGCGCACGCGCGCTGTCGCGACATGCTCGGCGCCGAAGGATCCGGCGCGGCGCGCGAGCGCTCGAGCCGCATGCTCGTCGCGATGCGCCGATGCCGAGCTCATGCTGCCGGCCGAGATCGGCGACTTCACCGATTTCTTCGCTCGGATCCATCACGCGACCAACGCCGGCCGCGCCTGCCGCGCCCGACAATCCGCTGATGCCCAACTACAAATACGTGCCGGTCGCGCTATCACGGCCGCGCCTCCTCGATCGTGCCGAGCGGCACGCATTTGCCGCCGCCCGAGCGGCCAGCGCAATCCGGCCGCGAGGGACGACGCGCCGTTCTTCGGCCCGTCGCCGCGACGCTCGATTACGAGGTGGAACTCGGCTTCTGCATCGGCGCCGGCAACGCGCTTGGCGAGCCGATCCCGATCGACGCGCGCCGAGGATCACATCTTCGGCTTCTGCCTGCTGAACGACTGGTCGGCGCGCGACATCCAGGGCTGGGAGTCGCAGCCGCTGGGTCCGTTCCTCGGCAAGAACTTCTGCACCACCGTCTCGCCGTGGATCGTGACCACCGAGGCGCTCGCGCCGTTCCGCGCCGCCAACGCCGCGCACGCGGCGGGCGATCCCGCGCCGCTTGCCGCATCTCGTCGCAGGACCAGGCGACGGCGCGCTTCGACATCGCCCTCGAGGTGCTGCTCGTGACGCCCAAGAGCCGCGCCGCGGGCGCGGCGCCGCTGCGCTCTGTCGCTCTGCAACGCGACGAACGGCTATTGGACCGTGGCGCAGATGGTGGCGCACCACGCCTCGAACGGCTGCAACCTGCGTCCCGGCGATCTGCTCGCGACCGGCACGCTGTCGGGGCCCGAGCCGGGCACGCTCGGCTGCCTCCTCGAGATCACCAAGCGCGGCAGCGAGGCGATGACGCTCGACAACGGCGAGGAGCGGCGCTGGCTCGAGGACGGCGACGAGGTGATCTTCCGCGCCCGCGCCGAGAAGCCGGGCGCGGTCGCCATCGGCTTCGGCGAGGCGCGCGGCCTTATTTTGCCGGCGGCGTGAGGATTTTCCGCATGCGCACATTCCTCGCCGCTCTTGCGCTGCTCTGCGGCGCGAGCGTTCCGGCCGTTTCGTGGGAGCCCAATCCCGCGATGACCGCGCTCTACGAGAAAGCGAAGAGCGAAGGACAGGTCGTGCTCTCGGGCCCGGCCGCGGTCGAGGTCGAGTGGGTCCCGGAGTATTTCGCCAAGCGCTTTCCCGGCATCACCGTTCAGACCGTCGCCGACCTCCAGGGCGCCACCAAGATCATCGCCGAGGCGCGCGCCGGTCTCCATTCGTTCGACGCGTGGAGTTTTTCCTTGGGCGGCATGATCGAGGTCGAGAAGCGTGAACTCCTCGAGAAAATCGATTGGGCAAGCTTCGGCCTCAATCCCGGCAACTTCGCGTTCGACGGCCATGCGATCGCGACACACAATTTCGTCTATTCCGTCGTCTATGCGAAGGATCACGTCGCCGAGGCCGATCTGCCGCGCCGATGGGACGATCTCGCCGATCCGAAATGGACCGGCAAGCTCACCGCGCAGAGTTTCCTGCTGCCGCGGCTGATGGGCTTTCTGGCGCTCGGCTGGGGGCCGGAGCGGACCGAGCGCTGGGGCCGCACCTTGATCGACGACCGTAAGCTCATCGTCACGAACGCGCCGGCAGAGGCGCTTTTGAAAAGCGGCGAGCGCGTCCTCGCGGTCGGCGATTCCGTGGCGCTCTCCTATCGCTACACGGCCGATGGCGTGGCGAGCGGCTACATCGTGATGGATGTGGTTCCGGCCGCGCAATTCGCGGTCGCAGTCTTCAAGGACGCGCCGCACCCGAACGCCGCGCTGCTGCTCGCGGCGTGGCTTGCCTCCGACGAAGGGCGCGAGCTCTACGAGCGCGTCATCCACGAAGCCGACATCCGTCCGGGATCGAAATCGGAGCTTGCCGCCGAGATCCAGGCGAAGGGCGGCAAGATCGTGCTCGAAGACACCGACACGATGGACCGGCGCGCAAAATACTACGAAAGCTTCTCTGCGCTCGTGCGCGGCGAGAAATGACGGCGCGGCAACCGTTTTCGGCGCGCTTCAGGGAAACAGGGGCGATCGGAACGGCGGTTTTGGGCGCCGCGGCTGCGCTCGCGCTCTACCTGATCTCCGCGCCGCTCGTGATGCTGTTCATCGCGGCCTTTCGCGGGCCGCAGGACGCGCTTCCCTTCGAGCCCGGCACGCACTGGACCTTCGCCAATCTCGCCGCGATCTATTTCGACCGGCGGCTTTACCAGGTGGTCGTGCCCGACACGCTCGTCTTCGTCGCCGGCTCGGTCGCGCTGGGTTTTGCCGTGGCGTTCGCGCTCGCCTGGCTCGTCGAGCGCACCGACATGCCGTTCCGCGCGCTCATCTACACGAGCGTGCTCTTCCCGCTCCTGGTGCCCGGCGTCGTGCTGGCGATCGCTTGGATCTTTCTGCTCGGGCCCCATGCCGGCTGGATCAATCTTGCGATCCGCGCGCTGACCGGCGACCCGCGCGACGGGCCGATCAACATCTTCAGCATGGGCGGCCTCATCTTCGCGCAGGGCGTGGCGCTCGTGCCGTTCCTCTTCCTGCTGCTGTCGGCGGCGCTGCGCGCGATGAACCCCGCGCTCGAGGAGGCAGGGAGCGCCGCCGGCGCGCCGCCCTGGTCGAGTTTCTGGCGCGTGACAGTGCCGGTGCTGCGGCCCGGCATACTGGCGCCGCTCATCCTCGCCGTGCTGGTGGCGCTCGAGCAATTCGAGATGCCGCTCGTCATCGGCCTTCCGGCGCGCATCGACATCTTCAGCACGCGCATCTATTACGAGCTCAACCCCGACACGAATCTGCCGGCGTTCGGCCGCGCCGCCGCCGTGGCTCTGCCCTTCCTCGCGGCGGCGATGGCGCTCCTCTTCCTCTACAACCGGCTCGTCGCCGAAGCGCAGCGTTTTTCGACGGTGCGCGGCAAGGCGTTCCGGCCGCTGCGCTATCGGCTCGGGCGATGGGCCGTGCCGGCCGCGGCGCTCGTGCTTTCCTACCTCGCCATTGCCGTGATATTGCCGGCGGCGGTGCTGCTGTGGACGAGCCTCTTCGGCTACGCGCCGCCGTCTTTCGCGCTCGTGCCGAAGGCGAGCCTCGCGGCCTATCGCGGCCTGTTCGCGCGTGCGGATTTCTGGCTCGCGCTGCGCAACACTTTCATCGTCGCCGGATCGAGCGCCGCGATCGTGACGACCTTGGGCGCGCTCCTCGCCTGGACCGTGCTGCGCTCGCGCCTGCCGGGCCGGGCGGCCATCGATTTCCTCAGCATCGTGTCGATCGGCATCCCCTCGGTGATCGTGGGCTTGGCCGTCATGCTGTTCTACCTGTCGCTGCCGATCGGCATCTACGGCACGGTCGGCGTGCTCGTGTTGGCCTATTCCTACCGGCTCGCGGTCGCGACGCGCCTCTCGCGCGCCGCCTTGACGCAGCTCGACCGCGAGCTCGAGGAGGCGGCCTATGCCGCCGGCGGGCGCTGGCTCGGGACCATGCGCCGTGTCGTGCTGCCGCTCATCGCGCCGAGCCTCGTCGCCAATTTCGTGCTCCTCTTCATCATCGGCTTCCGCGAATTCACGCTGCCGACCATCCTCGCGAGCCGCGACAACACCGTGCTCAGCGTCATCATGTGGAATCTGTTCGTCGCCAACGACAGCGCCGCGGCGGCCTCCGTCGGCAGCCTCATCGTGCTGTGCGTCGTGCCGGTGATCTTCCTCGCCAGGCGCATGCTGCGCGAGAGGTGAGGTTCGCGCTAGGATCGCTTCCGCTGGAGGAGTGGGACATGGAAGGCACGAGCAGCCGGCAGCCCGACGACGGCACGGCCTATGGCCGCACAGCGCAGCATCACGACGCCGAGATCACCGAGGTGGCGCCCGGCACGCCGTGCGGCGAGTTCATGCGCCGCTATTGGCACCCGGTCGCGCTCTGCGAGCGGGTCGGGCCGACGCCGCAGAACGTGCGCATCCTCGGCGAGGACCTCGTCATCTTCCGCGACCGCAACGGGCCGGCCCGGCCTGCTCTATCCGCGCTGCTGCCATCGCGGCACGACGCTCTATTACGGGCGGGTCGAGAATGACGGCATCCGCTGCTGCTATCACGGCTGGCTCTTCGACGTGGAGGGACGCTGCCTCGATCAGCCGTGCGAGCCCGAGGGCGGGCGCCAGCGCCAGAAAATCCGCCAGCCCTGGTATCCGCTCGAGGAACGCTACGGCCTCGTCTTCGCCTATATGGGCCCGTCGGCCAAGAAGCCGGCGCTGCCGCGCTACGACCGGCTCGAGGATTTGGGCGCCGGGCGAGCGCCTCGTCGCCGATGGCGCCAGCACCGGCGGCGGCGGCGACACCACGGTCGAGATCGTGCCGACCAACTGGCTCAACGATTGGGAGAACGTGATGGACCCGTTCCATCTCCCGATCCTGCACACGACGTTCAGCGGCGTGCAGTTCGTGCCCGAGTTCGGCGTCATGCCGGTCGTCTCGTGGAACGAGGCCGATCACGGCATGCGCTACGTCGCCTATCGCAAGCTCGACGACGGGCGCGAAATGGACCGCATCACGCAGGTGCTGTTCCCGCATGTCCGCATCGTGCCCGACGTGCACATGAAGGAAGGTCCGGCGAACCGCATCGGCTGGGTCGTGCCGGTCGACGACACGAACTATCCGCCTGTTCCATGTCGGCCGGGTGCCCGAGAACTTCGTGCCGCGCGAGCCGCGCAACTACGACGGCCGGCTGTGGTCGCAACTGAGCGAGGAAGAGCATCAGCGCTTCCCCGGCGACTGGGAGGCGCAAGTCGGGCCAAGGCCCGATCAGCCTTCATTCGGAAGAGCATCTGGCGACCTCCGACCGCGGCGTCGCGCAGTTGCGCCGCCTGCTGCGCCGCCAGATCAAGAAGGTGGGCGCGGGCGAGGACCCGATGGGCGTCGCCTTCGATCCGGCAGCGGCGACGGTCAAGGTCCAGGCCGGGAATTTCTTCCGGAAATAGCCGGCCCGCTTATCCCCACACCTCGCGCGCCACCTCGACGACGAGGCGGAGCTTCGCCCACTGTTCCTCCTCGCTCAGGATGTTGCCCTCGACGGTCGAGGAAAAGCCGCATTGCGGCGAGAGGCAGATCTGCTCGAGCGGAACGTACTTCGCCGCCTCGTCGATGCGGCGCTTCAGATCATCCTTCTTTTCGAGCGCGCCCTTCTTGCTGGTGACGAGGCCGAGCACGACCATCTTGCCCTTGGGCACGAAGCGCAAGGGCGCGAACCCGCCCGAGCGCGCGTCGTCATATTCGAGGAAGAACCCGTCGACATCGAGCCCGCTGAACAGCGGCTCGGCGATGAAGTCGTAGCCGCCCGAGGCGATCCAGGACGAGCGGAAATTGCCGCGGCAGGTATGCGTCACGACCGCCATGTCCGCGGGCTTGCGCTTCAGCGCGTCGTTGATGGCGCGGATATAGGTCAGGTGCACGCGCTCGCCGTCGCTGCCGGCCGCGTTCATCTGCGCGCGCTGCTCGGGGTCGCACAGGCTCGCCCAGCTCGTGTCGTCGATCTGGAGATATGTGAGGCCGAGCTTGCCGAGCCGCTCGATCTCGTCGGCATAGACCGCGCTCAGATCGTGGAAGAAGGCATCGACATCGGCATAGATGCGGGCGACGCCGGGATTGGCCGTGCGGTCCAAGAGGCGCCCGCCGCGGCGATGCATGACCGAGGGCGAGGGGATGGTGAGCTTCGGCACGGCTCGCGCCACCGATTTGAGATAGGCGAAATCCTCGGCGAAGATGGTTTGCTCGAGGCGGAGCTTGCCGGCGATCTTCAGGCCCTCGATGGAGAACGAGAAATCGCCGCTCTCGTTGTGGAACGGCACCTGGACCTTCTCGTCGACCTTCTCGAGCCCGCCGACGCCATAGAAGAAATCCATGTGCCACGAGCGCCGCCGCATCTCGCCGTCGGTGACGGCGCCGAGGCCGAGCTCCTCCTGCTTCTTCACGGCGTCGCGGATGGCGCGGTCCTCGATCGCGCGGAGGTCTTGCGCCGTGATCCGCCCCGCGGCGAAATCGTCGCGCGCCTGCGTCACTTCGCGCGGGCGCAGCAGACTCCCGACATGTTCGGCGCGAAAAGGCGGGCGCGTGCGCTCGGCCATTTTGTCCTCCCGGGGTTTCCCCGAGCGCATCAATGCACGGGAGGCGGGCCCTTCGGCAAGGAAGCCGGCCACGTCGTCGAGCACCGGCGTCACCCAGCGGAGCGGCCGCGCGAACGAGCCGATGAGGGTGATGTGCCCCAGGAACGCGTAGCGCTCGATCTCGACTTTGGCCCCTTTCTCGGTCAAGCGCGCGGCGAGCCGCGTGACGTTGCCGGGAGAGACGACCGTGTCGAGGCGTCCGGTCACGAGCAGACTGGGCGGCGCGGTGCCGTCGGCGTAGACGATCGGCTGCGTGCGCGTGAGATCGTTCGCCGTGCCGAAGATGATCTTGAGCGTCGGATCGGTGAGCGGCAGGAAATCGTATGGCCCGGCGAGGCCGACGACGCTCCTGATCCGCGCGCGCTCGGGCCCGAGCCATTCCGGATCGAGCGCCAGCATCATCGCGTTGTAGGCGCCGGCCGAATGGCCCATCAGGCTGACGCGCGCGGGATCGCCGCCATACTGCGCGATGTGCGCGAAGGTCCAGCGCGCGGCCGTCGCGCCATCCTCGAGAAAATCGGGATACTTCACCTCGGGATAGATGCGATAGTCGGCGATCGCGACGACGAAGCCGCGCGAAGCCAACGCCTCGCCGAGGAACAGGTAATCCGCCTTGCTGCCGCTGTCCCAGTTGCCGCCGTAGAAGAACAGCACCACGGCTTCGGCCCATCGCCCTTGAGCGGCAAATAGAGATCGAGTTTCTGGCGCGGATCGTCGCCATAGGCGAGATCGGCGACGAGGCGGAAATCGTCGCGCGGGGCGAGCGCGTTGACGAGACCGGCCGGGGAGCAGCCGCCGAGGATCGCCGGAAGAAACAGGAGAAGCCAGCGCATGAAATGTGCGTCCTTCGATCTCGCGCGCTTTCTTTTACCGCAAATCTTGCCGGCGGAACGGTGAATAGCTTATGAAGGGGCGATGGTCTTGCCGCGTGCCGCCGCCTGCGCCCTCGTCCTCATTGCCGCGACGGCCGAGCGCGCGGCGGCCCGGCTGACGAAGCGCGTCTGGATCACGGGCGCGAGCTCCGGCATCGGCCGCGAGCTGGCGCTCCATTACGCGCGCGCGGGCTGGACCGTCGCCGCGAGCGCGCGCCGGCGCCCGGAGCTCGACGCGCTGGCCGCCGAAGCGCCGGGGCGCATCCATGCCTTTCCGGTCGATGTGAGCGATGAAGCGGCGATGGCGGCATCCGTCGCCGCGATCGAGGACGCGCTCGGGCCGCTCGATCTCGCCATCCTCGGCGCCGGGACGTTCACGCCGCTCGAGATCGACCAATTCGACGTCGCTCTCATCCGCCGCCATGTCGAGATCAACTACATGGGCGTCGTGCACGGCATCGCCGCCCTGCTGCCGCGCTTCCTCGCGCGCGCAAGCGGGCATTTCGCCGTCATCGCGTCGGTCGCGGGCTATCGCGGCCTGCCGACGGCGGCGGCCTATGGGCCGACCAAGGCCGCGCTCATCAATCTGTGCGAGGCATTGAAGCCCGATCTCGATGGCCGCGGCGTCAGGATCAGCATCGT
The DNA here is from genome assembly GCA_963755765.1 of uncultured Acidobacteriaceae bacterium. Taxonomy (GTDB): domain Bacteria; phylum Acidobacteriota; class Terriglobia; order Terriglobales; family Acidobacteriaceae; genus Acidiflorens. The sequence goes on along the minus strand of CAVWKZ010000008.1, from coordinate 1,080,422 downwards.
CAATCCCGGCTTCGTGCGCACCGCGATGACCGAGGCCAACCGCTTCGCGATGCCGTTCCTGATGGAGCCGCGCGACGCCGCGCGCCGCATCGCCGAAGGGCTCGATCGCGGCAAGTTCGAGGTCGCGTTCCCGCGCCGCTTCACGCTCATGCTGAAGCTTGCCCGGCTCTTGCCCTATCCCCTCTATTTCCGCCTGGTGAGGCGGATGACCGGGCGCTGAGCTCGCGCGCCTCGAGCCGCCGCCTGATGATGGCGTGGCGCTTCGGCGTCAGCGGATAGTTCCACACGAGCGCCACGGCGATCGATTTGAGCGCGACCGGCGCCAGCGCATAAGTCGCGGCGAGCGCCAAGAGCGCGTGCGCGCCGTTCGTGCCGTTCGGATCGAAGCCCGCGAGGTCGAGCGCGAAGAAGGCGCCGCCCGCGGCCGCGCCCAATGCCAGCTTCGTGCCCATGCCCCAGACCGCGAAATAGAAGCCCGCGCGCGCGGCGCCGGTGCGCAGACGTGTCGAGATCGATCACGTCCGCCTGCATCGCCGGCGGCAGCGCCAGATCCGCGCCCAAGGCCGCGCCGGTGACGAGGCAGATGACGAAGAACGCGGTCTCGTCGCCGGGGCGCAGGAGCGGGACCCACACGAAGGCGGCCATCGCCATCAGCATGGCGCCGCACCACACGCGATGCTTGCCGAAGCGCCGGCTCAGCCGCGAGCCAGAGCGGAATGGCGCACGCGCCGGCCGCGAAATAGGCGAAGATCATGACGCCGCGCGCCATCTGCCCGGCCGCGAGCCCGTGCTGCAAATAAAGCGGGAACAGCACGGCCGGCACTCCGGTCGCGAGCCCGTTGACGAACCAGGCGCAGAAGAGCCGCAGGAACGGCAGGTTCGCGATCATCGCGCGCAAATCGACGCCGCGCCCAGGCTCGTCCTGCCGCGCGCGTCCCTCCGGCACGCGCCAGACGAGCCACGCGATCGCCGGACCGCCGCAGAGGATCGCGAGCAGCGCGATCGCGATCATGCCGCGACGATCGGAGAATCCGAGCAGCGTCGCCACGACCGGCAGCGCGCCCGTCGCGACGATCCCCGCGAGCGTCAGCCCTTCGCGCATGCCGGTGATGCGCGTGCGCTCGTGATAGTCGGACACGAGTTCCGCACCCCACGCGGTGTAAGGAACTTGCACCGCGGTGAAGCCGAGATAGAGGATCGCGAGCCACAGGAAGAGGTAGGAGGCGCTCGCGCCCGCTTGCGGGGCGAACAGGAAAACGAGCGCGGCGCCGGCGGCGATCGCGCCCACGACGATCCACGGCTTCCTGCGCCCGAACCGTGTCTTGATCCGGTCGCTGCCGAGGCCGATCAGCGGATCGATCAGGAAATCGACCGCGCGGGCGACGAAGAGAACCGTGCCCGTGCGCGCGAGGCCAAGCCCCATGTCGCGGGCATAGAGAGTCGGCAGGAAGGTGAAGACCGGCACCAGCGGAATGGCGAGCGCGAAGCCCGGCGCGGCATAGGCGAGCACCCGCGACAACGGCAGGCGCTCAACGTTCATCCTTGCCGCTCGAACCGGTAGAGCCCCACGTCGAGCGTGCCCGAGCGGAAGCCGGCCTCGCAGTAGGCGAGGTAATACTCCCACATGCGCTTGAAGCGCCGCTCGAAGCCCAAGGCGGCAATGCGCGGCCACGCCGCCTGGAACCGCTCCTGCCAGTGCGCCAGCGTCAGCGCATAGGACGACGCAAAGCGCGGGCCCGCGACGAACGCAAAGCCAGCCCGCGCCGCCTCGCGCATCAGGATGCCGGGCGCCGGCAGCATGCCGCCCGGAAAGATGTGGCGCTGGATGAAATCGGGGCAGCGGCGATAGGACTCGAAGCGTTCGTCGGCGATGGTGATCGCCTGCAATACGGCGATGCCGCCGGGCCGCAGCAATTCGTGGAGCCGCGCGAAATATGTCGGCCAATGCGCGTGCCCGATCGCCTCGATCATCTCGATCGACGCGATGCGGTCGTAGGCGCCGCCCGTGTCGCGATAATCCTCCCGGCGTATCTCGACTTGCGATGCGAGGCCCGCGCGCGCCATGCGCTCGGCGCGCGTGATCGCGTTGCGCCCGCGACAGCGTGAGGCCGACGACGCGGCAGTGATGCGCGCGCGCCGCTTCCTCCGCGAACCCGCCCCAGCCGCAGCCGATCTCGAGCACGCTCTGCCCCGGCGCGAGCCCGAGCAGCTCGGCGACGGCCGCGTATTTGCGCTGCTGCGCCGTTTCGAGCGGCTCGCGCCCGTGCGCGAAAAGGGCCGAGGAATAGGTCATGCCGCCATCGAGCCAGAGCGCGTAGAAATCGTTCCCGAGATCGTAGTGATAGGCGATGTTGCGCTGGCTGCCGGCCCTCGTGTTGCGGCGGAGCATGTGGCGGATGCGCTCGATCGCGCGCGCGGCGAGGCTGCCGTCGGCGTCGAGGCCAAGCGCGCGCTCGTTCATCACGGCAAGCTGCACCAGCCCGACGAGATCCGGGCAATCCCAATCGCCATCCATATAGGCTTCGGCAAAGCCGATCGTGCCGCCGAAGACGAGGCGCCGCGCGACGCGCGGATGGTGGATCGCGAGGCTGACCGAAGGCTCGGCGCCGGCGTGCCCGAACGCCAGCACCGCTCCGCCCGGCGTCACGAGCGAGAGCCGCCCGTGCTCGATCCCGGCGAGCCGCCGTAAGAGGATGCGGCTCCAGAAATCGTCGAGCTCCGGCGCCGAAGTGGCGGGGGCGCGGCGCGCGGCCGCAAGATGCGCAGAATTGTTGTCGTGCATGGTCTCGTCTTCGGAGGTTACGGCTCGGCCGGCTGGCAGATGGTGACGGGATCGGAAGGCGGCGCCGGATGCGGCAGGACTTTCATGCCCTTGCGCCAGAGACGCAGCGCTTCCCAGTGGATGCCGCCGATCACTTTCAAGGTCATCAGCGGATAGGACAGAAAGGCGCTGAGCAGCGCCCGGTCGGTCAATTCGGCGCGCTCGCCCGCGAGGCTCGCATGCAGGATCGGGCCCGCGCGATCGCTCTGCCGGATATAGACCGCGATCTTCTCGCCCGGCGGCGCCAGGCGGAACTCATAGCGGCACTCCATCGCCATGAAGGGCGAGACGTAGAATTCCTTGGCGCAGCTCTGGCTCACGACGCCGTCGCGTCCCGTCACCGGGATGAGATAGCTGTGCTGCTCGCCGAATGTGTTCGAGACTTCGTAGACGATCGCGCGCAAGGCCTCGTCGCGCCCGTGGCAGAAATAGATGCTGAGCGGATTGAAGACATATCCCAACACGCGCGGGAAGCAGAGGAGGCGGATCGCGCCGCCGTCGAGCGCGATGCCGGCGCGCGCGAGCTGCGCCTTCGACATAGGGCCGCAATGCCGCGTCGCGCCGCGCGCCATGATCGCGGTCGTGGAACGAGAACAGATTGAAGACGATTGTGCGACAGCAGCTTCAGCCGGTGCGCGAGGCCCGGCAGCTCGTCGATATCGATGAGCAGCGAAAAGACGCGGTAGCGGAGCTCGTGCCGCACCGGGCGCAGGCGCTGATGCGTGACGGTGCCGAAATAAAGCGCCGAGCCGCTCATTCGGCGGCCTCGCGCGGCGCGGAGCGCGGCTGCGGCGCGCGCCAGATCCGGCCGGATTCGTTTTCGACCGACCATGGCCGCCGCACTCCGCCCAGCTCCTCGGCGACGGCAAGGCCCGCTTGCAGCGCGTCCTCGTGAAAGCCCGCGCCGAAATGCGCACCGCAGAACCAGGTGCGGCGCCGGCCCTGGAGCGACCACAATTCGCGCTGCGCCGCGCCCGCGTCGCGGCCGAAGCCGGGATGGTCGTAGAGGAAGCTCGCATGCACCGGCGCGGGGCTCCCGCTCGGGGTTGAGCGTCACGAAGAAATCGCGCCGGCCGTCGAGTTTCTGCAGCTTGTTCATCCAGTAGGTGACGGTCGGAAGGTCCTTCTGCTCGCCCGAGCGGCCGAGATAATTCCAGCTCGCCCAGGCGCGCCGCCTGATCGGCATGAAGCTCGCGTCGGAATGAAGGACCGCGCGGTTCCGCGCATAGCGGAACGTGCCGAGGAGGCGGCGTTCCTCGGCGTCGGCGTCGGGCAGCAGGGCGAGCGCCTCGTCGGCATGCGTGGCGATGACGACATGGTCGAAGCGCCGCGACGCGCCCACCTTCGTCCTCGACCGTCACGCTTGCGCCTTGGCGCCGCACCCTACGCACGGGCGTGCCGAGCGCGATGGACCCCTCGAGCACCTTCGCGATCTCGGCGACATAGACCCGGCTGCCGCCGGTCACGGTGCGCCATTCCGGCCGCCCGGCGAGCCGCAGCAGCCCGTGGCTCTGCGAAGAAGCGCACGAAATCCTGCAGCGGATAGCGCCGCATGTCGGCCGGTGTGCTCGACCAGATCGCCGCCCCCATCGGCAGGATGTGCGCGTCGATGAAGCCGCGCGAATATCCTTGGGCGTCGAGATAGGCCCCGAGGGTTAGGTCCTGGGCCGCGTTCGTTTTAAGAAGCGACGGGGCGGTGCGGTAGAACCGGACGATGTCGCGCAGCATCGCCCAGAATCCTGGCCGGACGAGATTTTGGGCTTGCGCGAACAGGCCCCGGAAATCGGTCCCGGCATATTCGAGCCGGCCGCCGTCGAGCGATACGGAAAACGACATGTCGCTGGCGTGGGTCCGCACGCCGAGCGTCTGGAAGAGCGCGATGAGGTTGGGGTAATTGATTGAATTGTACACTATAAAACCGGTATCGATGGCTACGGGGTTGCCGTCGGCGCCCGGTACATCTACCGTATTGCAATGGCCGCCGAGTTGGGCGGCACGTTCGTAGAGCGTGACGCCATGACGTCGTTTGAGGAGCCAGGACGCGGCCAAGCCGGCGATCCCGGACCCGATCACGGCGACGGCGAGGGGAGATGAGGCGGTTGTCATCCCGAATCCCGCGCGGGAACGGTCGTCGGTTCTGGGTTAACCAGAATAATACGCCGCCGCAAAGTTTTTGGATCACATGGCGTCCGGCCGGTGAACCAAATTCTTTCGCGGCACGTACCAAGCGACGATGTATGCCGATCTTGCGATCTCGCCCGGCGTGGGCCTGCCTTGGCGCGGCACTGCCGCTCGCCTCGGTTTATTCGCAATGACGCTCCCCCGCACCGATGCGCCCTCCACACCGTCCGACTTTGCCCGTCTCCTGCGGGCAATTGTCGAACGTCACGACCAGGATTCCTTTGCCGCCTTGTTCGACCACTATGCTCCGCGGGTCAAGGCCTATTTGAAACGACTCGGCGCATCCGACGCGCTCGCCGACGACTTGGTCCAGGAAGTGATGCTGACCGTATGGCGCAAGGCCGAAAGCTACGATCCGGCCAAGGCCGGGGTCGGCACCTGGATCTTTACGATTGCCCGCAACCTGCGCATCGACGCGGTCCGCCGCGAGCGTCATCCCGTGCTCGACCCGGACGATCCGCTCCTCGTCCCCGATCCCGTGCCGCTGCCCGACCGGATGGCCGAGGCGGCGCAGGAGGAGAAAGACGTGCGCGCGGCGCTGCGCGATCTTCCGGCGGATCAGGCCGAGGTCGTCAACCTCGCCTTCTACGAAGGCAAGTCGCATGGCGAGATCGCCGCCGCCCTGGCGATCCCGCTCGGCACAGTGAAGTCGCGCTTGCGCCTGGCATTTCGCCGGGTGCGCGGGCGCCTTGGAGCGCACGCATGACGCCGCGCCAGCATCCGAGCGACGCGACGCTGCTCGCCTATGCCGCCGGCGCCCTGACCGAGGCGCTGGCGCTCGTCACCGCGTCGCACCTCGCTTATTGCCCCGAGTGCCGCCGCCAGGTGGCGCAGGGCGAGGCGATGGGCGGCAGCATGCTCGAGACCCTGGCGCCCACGGCGCTCGAGGTCGGAGTCCGCGACCGGGTGTTGGCGCTCCTCGCCAAGCCCGAATCCCGTCCGGCCAGTCCCACGCCGCAACCAGGCGTCGCCGATCCGCTCCTGCCGGCGCCCTTGGCGCGCTATCTGAAAGGCGGGCTCGACACCATCGCGTGGCGCTTCCTGGCGCCCGGCGTCCGCCAGTTCGAGATCCTGCCGCACGATCTGTTGCGCGGCGGCAATCTGCGCATGCTGCGCATCGCGCCGGGCAAGAGCCTGCCGCGCCACGGACATACCGGAACCGAGCTGACCCTGGTGCTGCGCGGCTCCTATTCGGACGAGCTCGGGCGCTACGGCGGCGGCGACATCGGCGAGACCGACGACGACATCGTGCACGAGCCGGTCTCGGGCCGCGACGAGGACTGCGTCTGCGTCATCGCGACCGAAGGGCCGCTGAAATTCGACAGCGTGATTGCCCGCACGATTCAGCGTTTCACCGGCTTTTGAGCCAATGATCCGGGGGCGATCCGCTCCCGTATAAGCCTGCAGCAAGGATCTCGCGCTGTGATTGTCGCGAATTAATCCTTGCGGACTTGGTCCCGCCCGGAGCCCCCTCACCGGGCGGGACCTTTTCTTTTGGCTATACTTCCCCTCTACTTTCAGACATTTCCGAACTCTTTAACGCGCGGCCATCTTCGCGGTGATCCGCGCGCACCGGGACCGCGTATTAACCAATGTAAATCATGCCGATTCCCGGCCCGAAGGGCAAGCACATGCTCGATGAACTGCACAAAGTTTCGCTGAAGGCCTTCGTCCACACGCTCGAGCGCGCGCAGCGGGCCTATCTCATCTCCGGCGTCGCGCGCGAGCTCGCGTCAAAACGCGGCCGCGTCGTCTCGTCGAACGAGCTCTTGGAAGCGATCTACGGGTGCAGCACGCGCGAGCCCGAGGAAGCGGCGATCGGCATCAAGGTCGCGATCTACAAATTGCGCAAGACCGGCTTCAAGATCACGACCCATCCCTGGCGCGGCTACAGCCATCAGGCCGCCTGACCGGTTCTTCTCCTGGCACGATTGACGAAAGCGGCACGCACGGCGACTCTCCCCTGACAGGGGGAGAAAACGATGAACGTCGCCGTGATCGGCGCCACCGGCAGGATCGGCTCCCGCATCGTTGTCGAAGTGTTGGCTCGGGGGCACGGTGTCACGGCGATCGTGCGCCATCCCGAAGCCGTGCCGCCGCACGAGCGCCTCACGCCGCGGCGCGGCGACCTGCGTGAGCTGCAAGATCTTGTGCCGCTCCTTGCGCATCATGACGCGGTCGTGACCGCGACGCGCTATCTCGAGATCGATCACGCCGCGCTGATCGACGCGATCAAGCGCTCGGGCGCGCGGCGGCTCCTCGTCGTCGGGGGCGCCGGATCGCTCGTCACACCGTCGGGCCGTCCGTTCGGCGACACGGGCGAGCTTGCGCCGGCGGTGCAGGCGGCGTCGGACGCCGCCCGCGATTTCCTGACCGCGCTGCGCGGCGAGAGCGAGCTCGATTGGACCTATCCTCTCGCCCTCGGCCCGGATCTTTCCCGGCGCGCGGACCGGAAAATTCCGCCTCGGCGGCGATGCGCTGATCGTCGCGGCTGATGGCACGAGCTCGATCTCGCTCGAGGATTTCGCCGTCGCCCTGGTCGACGAGCTCGAGCGCCCGCGCCATTCGCGCCGGCGCTTCACGGTCGGCTACTGAGGCGGTGCTACGCCTCTAGAACGCCTCGATCCCGGTGACTTCGCTGACCGCAAGCCCCATGCGCCCCTCGGGCCGGCGCCAGTCCTTGAGCGGCTGATCTTCGGCGAGCGCCTTCAGCTCGCGCTCCCAGATGCGGCGCAGCAGGATGATGCCGCGGTCCGACTGGCCGAGCCGATCCTGCGCGCGGTCGGTGATCCTGCCTTGGCCGGCGAGCGCCACATTGTCCTCGACCACGAAGAGGCCGGGATAGTTCGGATCGACGTCCTGGATGCGCAGCTTGCCGGCGAGCACGTCGAGCGACAATTCGAGCGACGGCGGATCGGGCTCGCGCGACGGCCGCAAGCGCTGTCCGCCGCCGCTCGCGCCCTGCTGCGGCGGCATGAGGCGGAGCGAATGGGTCACCATGGTCTCGTCGTCCTGCGGCACGCGCCAGGCGATCTGCACCGTCCAGTACGGATGGCCGGGCGAGGGCGGCAGGTCGACCATGTTGATGTTGGGCCAGACGATATGGGCGGTGCGCGAGATGTTGACGCCGCCGCCCGTGCGCTTGCCTTCGCGCCTTATGCCATAGGGCGTCTCGGTCACGGCGATCTCGGGAATTTCGTTCAACCCATAGGATTTGGTCGAGACGCGATGGACGAAATGCACATGCGTTTCGTCGAGGTCGTTCTCGATGCGCTGGAAGTAGTTGCACGGCACCAGGTGGCGGTTGACGGCGACATCGCCTTGCGCCTCCTCGATCTCGGGATAGCACGGGAAGGACGGGGCGTCGCCGGCGCCGAGATAGGCGAAGACGAGGCCCATGTACTCGCGCAGCGGATATGAGGGCACCTTCACCTTGGCGGCGAACGAGGCGCGCTCGGCCGGCTGCTCGACGCATTGGCCGGAGCCGTCATAGAGCCAGCCGTGATAGAAGCAGCGGATGCGGTCGCCCTCGACCCAGCCGTGGACGAGCGAGGTCTGGCGATGGGGACAGCGATCGACGAGAAGATGCGCCGTGCCGCTCTCGCCGCGATAGAGCGTGAAGTATTCTCCCATCACCTGGATGCGCACCGGGCGCCCGTTGGCAAGATCGGCCGAGCGCGCGATCGGATGCCAGAACCGGCGCAGATAGCGCCCGGCCAAGGTGCCGGGCCCGACATGCGCGAAATCCTGATAGGGGCTGGTGCTCATCGACGCTATCCTCGCGGCTGCCGCGGCAGAATAAAGGCCGGACCGAGGCCAGTTCAATGGCATCACGGCCGCCGCGCAACGGGAGGAAGCGATGCATAAACAACGATCGATGCTGCCGGTCTGCGCGCTCGCGGTGGCGGCGCTCTTGCTCGGGCGCGGCGCGGCCCTCGCTGACGAGCCGGTCACGATCCGGGCCGCCTGGATCAACACGCCGGCCTCGCTCATCCCGATCCTGTTCGCGCATCCGGGCCTCAGCAAGCACGACGGCGTCTCCTACAAGTTCGAGCCGATCTATGTCGCCAATTCGCCGACGCAGATCACCGCGTTCGCGGCGGGCGACCTCGAGGTCGCGACGCTCAACTTCACCTCGATCCCGTTCGCGGTCCTGAATGCCGGGATCAGCGACCTGCGCATCATCGCCGACGAGACCCAGGAAGGGTTCGCCGACTACGCCACGATCCAATACGCGGTGCTGAAGTCGGGGCCGATCAAATCGGTCCAGGGCTTGAAGGGCAAGTCGATCGGCGTCATCGGCATCGGCGCCGCGACCGACATCGCCATGCGCGCATATCTTATCGCCCATGGGCTCCGCACGCCGGGGGATTACACCGAAGTCGAAGTGCGGCCGCCCAACATGATCCCGATGCTCGAGGATCAGAAGGTCGACATGATCGGCGGCGCCGTGCCCTTCACCTATACGCCCGATTTCCTCAAGGACGCGCACACGCTCTTCACCATGAAGGAGGCGATGCACGGCAGCGAGCTCTCGGTCTGGGTCGCGCATGCGAGCTTCATCAAGGCGCATCGCGCGGCGCTCGTCGATCTGCTCGAGGACATGATCCGCTCGTACCGCTGGTACGCCGATCCGGCGAACCACACGGAGGCGATCGCCATCCTGTCGCGCGCGGTGAAGCTGCCGCCCGAGCAGCTCGATTGGGCCTTTACCAAGCGCGACTATTATCGCGACCTGAACGGCGTCCCCGATCTCGGCGTGCTGCAGCGGAACGTCGATACGGTGAAGTCGCTGGGCTTCATCAAGGCGGACGTCGACGATGAAGGACTATGCCGACCTCAGCCTCGTCAAGGACGCCGACGCGCGCTTCAAATAGCCGCCCGCGCACGGGGCATGACACGATTTTGCCACCGGGCCCGTGCCGTCGCGGGCCGATACTCCGGCCACAAAAGAAGAAGTTGGAGGCGCACGTTCCGGATTATCGCTTTTATCTCCTCGACGGGCGCGGCCACGTCATGGAGGTGCGCGACTTTGCCTGCGCCGACGACGATGCGGCCGACGCGCTGGCGCACAAGCTCATGACCGAGGGGCAGACCGTGCGCGGCGTCGAGGCGTGGCTGAAGCCGCGCCTCGTCGCGCAGATCGGCCAGTCGCGCGACACGGCCGATCAGTCCGCCGGCCCGCCCTCGACGTCGATCGCCTCGACCTTCTCGGGATAGAAGCAGAGGAGCCCCTTCACTCCGCAGGCACTCGTCCTGCGGATCGAGATAGCCCCAGACCGCGTTCTCGGCGACGCGGTCGCCGACCCGTATGGTCCAATAGGACGCATGCCCCTTATAGGGGCAGGTGGTGCGCCGCGCGGTCGGCGCCAGAAACTCGGTGCGCACGTCGGCGGCCGGAATGTAGTAGCGCGTCGGCAGGCCGGTCTCGAACAGGAACATCGCGCGCGTCGTATCGGCGATGGTCTCGCCGGCATAGACGACGCGCACGCGCCGCGTCGAAGGCCGCACGTCGATGCGGTGATAAGGGTCGCGCGCGTGACCGAAGGCCTCCTCGTCCTCCTCGAACCAGTGATCGACCTTGTCGGGCGCGAAGGCGAAATAATCCTTGATCGCTTCGAGCCCGGCGGGCGGCCGCTCGTGCGACCACAGCGCGTTCTCGACGCGCCGGTTGCCGGCGGTGAGCGTCCAGTATGTCGCGGGGCCGCGCGCCGGAGTGGCGCTCTCGTGCCCGCTCTTCTCGATGAGGTCGGCGCGCAAATCGGCGCGCGGAAAATACCAGACCGGCCGGCTGCCGCTCTCGAACAGGAGCGCGGGCCGGACCGATATCGGCGATCGTCTTGCCGTTGATGACGACGCGCACGCGCTTGTGGCTCGCTTCGAGCCGGGCGCTCGCGGATTTGGTCGTGGGTTCTGCCATGGCGATCTCCTTAGTGGCCGGCACGGGCGCGCTGGCGCCGCCGCTTCGCCGCGAGCTTGGCCTTGCGCTTGTTGGCGAGGATCCGGGTCTTGCGCCGCTTCATGCTGTTCTCCCTCGTGCCGTAGCGTGCCAGAATAGCGCGCGCGAGTGCGCTTTAGATAGCCGGGCGGGTGCGGCGGGCATGCGAACGATCGTCATTCTGGGACTCTTCATCGCGCTTTCCGCGTGCGCGGAAACGGGCGAGGGCGCTTCCTTCCGCGACCCGCAGTCCGGCACCGTCGTCCATGCCTGCGGTCCTTATCCGGGCTTTGCCGACGCCGTGACCGCGGCCGAGCAGGGCTGTGCCGAGGCTTACGAGAGCGCGGGCTGGAAGCGCGTCGAAACGCATTAGTCTTTCCCGCAACGTTAACGCTGGCGGAAGCCCACGGAGTTCGCCATGCGGCATCTCGTGCTGGCCGGCCTCGTCGTGGTCGCGGGCTGTGCGGACCAGGAGGATTCGAGCCAGCCCTTGTCGGCGCCGATGGTGCGCGCGCAGATCACCGGCCGGACTTTTACGGGCCTGATCGGCAATCAGCGCTTCTTCATCACCTTCGACCGGAACGGCACCGCCTCCTATTACGGTGCCGAGGCGGAGTATGTTCATTGGCGGGCCGATGACGATCAGGGCCTGTGCATTCGGTGGTACGAGGCCGCCGTCGAGAAATGCGCGCCCGTTTATCTCACCGGGTATGAGAGCTACCGCGTCGGTACCATAACGATGAAGGCATTCGCGCTGCCTCATCCCTTCTGAGGGGGGCGCGCGCGGCCCGGCGACGCAAGTCACGATGCGCTATGATCCAGCGTCAATGCAGATTGCGGTGCGAGATGGGGACCATGACGCGACTGATCGCGGCCTTGATGTTCGCGCTTTTGGCGCTCAGTGCGTGCGTCTACTCCGGGTATGGCGGCCCGGCCGGAGGCTATCCGAGTGACTATGACCGCAACGGCCTCCCCCGCGGCTACGGCAATGGTTCGGCGAGCTAGTGTCGGTCGCGACGCCGCGGTCAGCCGAAGAAAATCGCCGCTGGAGCGGAGCCTTTCAGAAATCGTGTGCCCGGTTCGGCACCATGCTCGCCGTCACAGCGAATAGGGAACCTGCTCCGGTCCTGGCGCCTCGCCCGCGGCGCCTGTCACCGGGTCGAACCGGCCCTGCATGAAGTCTCCGACCTTTTGGCTGCGCACGATGACGGCGACAGTGCGGGCGGGTCCCGCGAACTCGGCATGGATCATGTACGGCGGAACGATGTCGATAAAGCCGGGGCGCACATGGTAATCGCCATCCTCCTCGAGCGCAGCGCCGTTGCGTCGATACCGTACGACGCGCTCCTCCCCTTCGAGGACGCTATAGACGGTCCAGGTGTGGGCGTGGTCATGAACGTTGGTTGCCTCGCCGGGCCTCTTGATGAGTCCGTTTATCACGAAGCCGAAATCGGGATCCTCGTAGAACAGAAGGTTCTGCGGACGCGGATGGTTGGCGGGCCGTTGCGGCCACGATTTGGCGCTCGCCTGCAATGCCGGTGAGTTCGAGCAGCATCGGCAGCAAGTTCGCGACTCCGCGCCAGCGATCCGCATCGGACAAGTCCTGCTGCCACAGTGCGCGCATCGCAGCCACGAAATCGCGCAGCAATTCCTGAATCCCGTTCGGCATTGCGATGCCCCTTCGCTGCCTGCACTGGCGAGATCGTGACACAACGCGGCGGTCACGAAAAGAAGCCCTACCGAAGCGATCCGGTCCCCTATCCGTCCGCGTTCGGGGTCGCGCTCGCCCGCACCGGGGAGCTCGGCGTCAAACCGGTCTAAGTCATTGGCGCGCCCGGCCGGCAATTCACCCCTCGAACCGGGCCGGAAAAACCGTCGTCGTGTGAAGCGGTTCACACCAACGCCGGCTCCTCCGGGCGTAAGTGATAGCCACAGGAGAAGGCGCTGCGGCCGCTGCAATGCGGCGCGCGGGTCACCGAACCGGGGAGTTCGCCATGAGTTTCTCGCCAACCTTCGACAAGCCGGGCCGCGCTGCGGCACCGACATTCCGCGACCGGATCGTGCGGAGCGGCCGCGCCTGTGCGGGCGTCGTGATCGATCGCCATCGCAGCTTGGGCCGCGCGATCGCCGCCCGCGCCGCCTTGCGCCATGTCGACGCCAAAGATTTGGGCTATCCGGCGGAACTCTCCGCCAATGCGGATATGATGGCGCCAAGCGCGGTCGCGAAATACGGCCTCCTGGCATTTGTCGTGCTCGTCGGCGCCTTGGCGGCCGGGTGCTTGCAACAGTCGTTGCTGCCGGGTCTTCGTGCGTCCGATCTCGTGCCCGCCGCCACGTTCGCCGCGATCCTGGTCGGGTCCGTGGCGTCAGGCCTCGCGGGATTTGCATTTTCCGCCATCACCGGCTCGCTGTTGCTGCACTGGCTCGCGCCGGGCTCGGCCGTGCCGCTGCTGCTGGCTTGCAGCATCCTGACGCAGCTGTTCAGCATCCTCGCGCTGCGCCACACGATCCAATGGCGCCAATGCGGGCTGCTTCTGCTCGGCGGATTCGTGGGCATCCCGGTCGGCGCCTACGCGCTTCAATTTCTCAGTCCGGCGACGTTCGCCGTCATCTTCGGCTCATTCCTCGTCGGCTATGCCGCGTACATGCTGGCGCGGCCCAATTTTGCCATCCGGCACGACGGCGGCGGCAGCGTGGCCGCGGTCGCCGTTGGCTTCTGTGGCGGCATCACCGGCGGCGCGGCGGCATTTCCCGGCGCCATGCCGACGATCTGGTGCTCGCTCCGCCTCTTGCCGAAGGACGCGCAGCGCGGCACCGTGCAGCCCTTCATCCTGATCATGCAGCTGGCGACACTCGGATATTTCTCGAGGCTCGGCATTCTCGACGCAGCGACGGCAAAGACGTTCCTGTGGTGCGCCCCGGCCGTCCTCGTCGGAACCTGGATTGGCATCCGCCTCTTCCGCTGCATCGATGACGTGATGTTCCGCCGCACGCTGCTCGCCTTCCTGATGATTTCCGGCGCCGCGCTCGTGTTGTGAGGGGAAAGGCGCGGGACTCGGTGCCGGCCCGGTGCCGTCAGTTTCGGTTCGTTCCGGTCAGTTCCGGTCACGTTCGGTCACATCGCCGCGCGAGCGTCGCCGGGCACGCGCCCGAAAAGCCCGATTTTGCAATGGCTTTATTGGCGCGCCCGGCGAGATTTGAACTCACGACCTCTGCCTTCGGAGGGCAGCGCTCTATCCAGCTGAGCTACGGGCGCGCGAGGGGCCACGATAGCCGAGCCCCCGCGCTCCCTCAATGCCGCGTGCAGGCGCGGCCGGCGCCCCAATATTGCCACGGGGCGATCAATCAAGGGTTGGGTCTACTACCCCTCGGCGCGCTCCTGTCGAAAGCGGGGAAGATGGCTTCCTACCGATTTTATCTCATGGTCGGGACGATGATTATCGCGCGCGAAGATGCGGCCTGCGGCAACGATAGCGAGGCGCAGGATCACGCCGACCGGCGCCTGCGCGAAACCGGCGCGACCTACGACGCGATCGAAGTCTGGGACGGCGCGCGGCACGTCTGCCGCACCGAGCGCCGCGTCACGCAATGATCCGCCGGCGGCTCAGTCGTGCGCCGTCAGAATCGCCGCTCGCGCGCGGTCGGCGCCCGAGGGCAGCGGCGCCGCCGGATCGGCGATCCAGCTCTCGACGTCGTGCATGCACGAGCGGCGCCTCGAGATCGCGCAGCAGCATGTGATAGCCGTCGCGATAGAAGGCGATGCGGCGCCGGCGTCGGTCGCCGGTCGGCAGCGTCGCCAGGAACATGCGCACGGGTCTCGGCCGGGATGAGCTCGTCGTGCGCGCCATAGAGCATCAGCATCGGCGCGCGCAGCCTTGGGCGCCGACGGCGAGCGCCAGGTCCATGAGATCGACCAGGCCCTCGATCGCATCGACGCGCGTCGCCTTGATCATCGAGCGGATCGCGCGACGAGCCGCGCGCAGCATCGCGATATTGTCGGACGGCAGGATGTGCAGGCCCTGGCCGGTGAGCGTCATGCCCGGCACGATGTTGTCGGCGGACCACAGCGCGACGCGCTCGAGGATGTTCATCGTGGCGCGGCCCCACACCGCGGGCGCCGACGAGGATGAGCCCGTCGATGACCGGGCGTCGGCGCGCCGGCGGCGCCGGTGGCGGCGGTGATCGCGACGGCGCCGCCCATGCTTTCGCCGAGGAGGTAGATGCGGCACGCCGGGATAGCGCGCGCGCGACGCAGCCGGCTCGCGATCGCCACGTCCTCGTCGAGCCGCTGCGCGCCGACCCAACGCCGCGGTCGGGCGCCTCGCCGAAGCCGCGCTGGTCGTAGGCGTAGGTGGCGATGCCGTGCTTGGCCCAGACCGTCGCCGGGGCCGGCGAAGGCGTTGGAATAATCGTTGAAGCCGTGCAGCGCCAGGATCGTCGCCTTGACCTTGCCTTGCGGCAGCCATTCGCGCAGCGGCAGCCGCGCGCCGTCGTCGGCGATGAACGCGTCCGCAGGCAAGCTGCGGCTCGGTCGGCACGATCGCGGGGCGCGGCAGCAGGGCCGACGCCAAGCCCGGCGCACGACAGCAGCGCGAGCGTCAGCAGCAGTGCCGCGGCGTGCCTCATGGCCCGCCCGTCCGCGCCGGTGAGGTGCAGAAAGATTTCCTCGAGCCCGGTCTCCTCGCTCGTCACGTCGCGCACGACGAGGCCGCATTCGCCGATCGCCGCCAGCACCGGCGCGAGCGACGTGCGCGTCGGGTGATAGTGGAGAACGAGTTGCCGCGGGCGCCGCAAGCTCGAGCCCGACCGCGGCGAGCGCCGGCAGCAGCGCCTGCGATCGGCCGGTCGAGCGTCACGATCAGCGTCTTCTCGTCGATCTTGGCGATCAGCGCCGCGGTGGTGTCGCAGGCGACGACGCGGCCATTGTCGATGATGGCGATGCGGTCGCAGAGCCGCTCGGCCTCTTCGAGATAATGCGTCGTGAGCAGGATGGTCGTGCCGGCCGCGCGCAGATCGCGCGACATGCGCCCAGAGCTGCTGGCGCAGCTCGACATCGACGCCGGCGGTCGGCTCGTCGAGCACCAGGACCGGCGGCGCATGCACCATCGCCTTCGCCACCATCAGCCGCCGCCGCATGCCGCCCGAGAGCGATGCGGGCAAGGTCGTCCGCCTTGTCGAGGAGCGACAGGACCGCGAGAATCTCGCTCGGTGCGGCGCTCGGATTTCGGCACGCCGTAGAGCCCGGCCTGCATCTCCATCAGCTCGCGCGGCGTGAAGAAGAAGTCGATCACGATCTCCTGCGGCACGACGCC
Source organism: uncultured Acidobacteriaceae bacterium (assembly GCA_963755765.1). Lineage (GTDB taxonomy): Bacteria > Acidobacteriota > Terriglobia > Terriglobales > Acidobacteriaceae > Acidiflorens. The sequence continues at coordinate 1,064,170 of CAVWKZ010000008.1, read as the reverse complement.
GATCGCGGCGCGCGCCTGGCGCGGCGCGCGGTCGATGTCGATGCCCCACACCTGGACCTCGCCCGCCGTCTTGATGACGAGGCCGGCGAGAATGTTGATGAGGGTCGATTTGCCGGCGCCGTTGGGGCCGAGAAGCCCGAAGATCGAGCCGCGCGGAATCGCGAGGTCGATCGCATCGAGCGCCGTCTTGCCCGCCGCGCCGCGCGTGCCGCGATAGACCTTGGTGAGGCCGCGGATCGAGACGGCCACGTCGGGCGCAGGCCAGTCCGGGGGCTGCGCGCGGGGACGTTCGATGAGAGCGGCGGTCGGTCATTGCTTGTGCGTCACCGCCATGGGTATCATCGCTGCCGCCGTTCGGTCAACCGGCGGCAGCCTCCCGATCCTGTCGAACAGCCCTGCGCTGGAAGGGGGGCTTGGCGCAGCGCTGCGGTGGAGACCATGCCGACATTCGAGACGATCGAGGTGGACACGACCGTGGTCGCGTGCGACGGCGATTCGCACGGGCCCGGCGGCCATCCCAAGGTCTATCTCAACCTCGCTGCGCACGGCAAGGTCGAGTGCCCCTATTGCTCGCGGCTTTACGTGCGGCGCGGAACGGCCCGGCGCGCACGATCCGAATGTCGGCGAGGCCGCATCTGTGAGCGCGCCGCGCCACGTCTATCCTGGTCGACGGCTCGGGCTTCATCTTCCGCGCCTATCACGCGCTGCCGCCGCTGACGCAGCGCCGACGGCACGCCGGTCGGCGCGGTGCTCGGCTTCTCCAACATGCTGTTGAAGCTGCTGCAGGGCACCGACGCCGACCACATCGCCGTGGTCTTCGACGCCGCGCAGACGACCTTCCGCAACCGCATCTACGATCGACTACAAGGCGCACCGGCCCGCCGCCGCCCGACGATCTGCATCCCGCAATTCGAGCTGGTGCGCGAGGCGACCGACGCCTTCAACGTGCTGCCGCATCGAGCGCGACGGATTTCGAGGCCGACGACCTGATCGCGACCTATGCGCGCGAGGCCGCGCGAGGCCGGCGCGAGCGTGACCATCGTCTCCTCCGACAAGGATCTGATGCAGCTGGTCGGCGACAGGCGTCGCAGATGCTCGACCCGATCAAGGACCTGCCGATCGGCGCGGCCGAGGTGCGGGAGAAATTCGGCGTCGGCCCGGACAAGGTGGTCGACGTGCAGGCGCTGTGCGGCGACAGCGTCGACAACGTGCCGGGCGTGCCCGGCATCGGCGTCAAGACCGCGGCCGAGCTGATCAACGACTATGGCGATCTCGAGACCCTGCTGGCGCACGCGCCGCGAGATCAAGCAGCCGAAGCGGCGCCAGTCGCTGATCGATTTCGCCGAGCAGGCGCGCCTCTCGCAAGCGGCTCGTGCACGCTCGACGACGACGTGCCGCTGCCGGTGCCGCTCGAGGCGCTGCACGTGAAGCGCGCTGGACCGCGACAAGCTGCTCGCCGTTCCTGAACGAGCATGGGCTTCCGCACGCTCGCTGGCCGCGTGTCGCGGCTCGGCACCGAGCCGCCGCGGCGCCGAGCCGCGCGCGCCCGCCGCCAACGGCGCCATCGATGCCGCAAGCGCCGCCGGACGCGCCCGACACGGCCAAGGTCGAGCAGGCCTATGAGCTGGTGCAGGACGCTGGCGGCGCTCGAGCGCTGGATCGCCGCGCGCGACGCGCAAGGCGTCGTCGCGCTCGACACCGAGACGACCGTCGCTCGATGCCGTCGCTGGCCGAGCTCGTCGGCGTCTCGCTGGCGTCGGCGCCGGGCCAGGCCTGCTACATCCCGCTGGCCATCGCGCGCGGCCGACGGGCTCGAGCTCGGCGAGCCGGCGGCGCCGAGCAGATCCCGCTGCGACGCGGCGCTCGCGCGCCTGAAGCCGCTGCTCGAGGACGCCAGCGTGCTCAAGATCGGCCACAACATCAAATACGACATCGCCGTCCTCGCCAGCGCTACGGCATCGCGGTCGCGCCGATCGACGACACCATGCTGATCTCCTATGTGCTCGACGGCGGCGCGCATGGCCACGGGCTCGACGAGCTCGCGAAGCTCCATCTCGGGCACGACACCATCAAGTACAAGGACGTCGCCGGCAGCGGCAAGGCCCATATCGGCTTCGCCGCCGTGCCGCTCGAGCGCGCGCGCGACTATGCGGCCGAGGATGCCGACATCACGCTGCGCCTCCATCGCCGCTGAAGCCGCGGCTCGTCGCGCGAGCACATGCTCGCCTTCTACGAGACCATCGAGCGGCCGCTGGTCGCCGGTGGTCGCCGCGATGGAGCGCGCCGGCATCCGCGTCGATCGCGCCGAGCTGAGCGCGCCTGTCCGAGGATTTCGCCGCGCGCATCGCCGAGCTCGAAAGCGAGATCCACAAGCTCGCCGGCCACCCCTTCAACATCGGCTCGCCCAAGCAGCTGGGCGAGGTGCTGTTCGACGAGCTGGGCCTCCCCGGCGGCAAGAAGAGCAAGACCGGCGCCTATGGCACCGACGCCGGCGTGCTCGAAGAGCTGGCCGCGCACGGCCACGATCTGCCGGCGCGCGTCCTCGACTGGCGCCAGCTCGCCAAGCTCAAGAGCACCTATACCGACGCGCTGGTCGAGCGAGATCAATCCCGCAGACCGGCCGCGTCCACACCTCCTATCGCGCTGGCCGCGACCTCGACCGGGCGGCTCTCCTCGACCGATCCCAATCTGCAGAACATCCCGATCCGCACCGAGGAAGGCCGCAAGATCCGCCGCGCCTTCGTCGCCGAGCCGGGCCATCTGCTGATCTCGCGCCGATTACAGCCAGATCGAGCTGCGCCTCGCCGCCCATGTCGCCGACATCGCCGCCGCTGAAGGAGGCGTTCCGCGCCGGCGCCGACATCCACGCGCTGACCGCGAGCGAGGTGTTCGGCGTGCCGATCGACGGACATGGACCGCCGACGATCGCGCCGCCGCGCCAAGGCGATCAATTTCGGCATCATCTACGGCATCAGCGCGTTCGGCCTCGCGCAACCAGCTCGGCGTCGCCGCAAGGCGAGGCGGCGGACTACATCAAGGCCTATTTCGCGCGCTTCCCCGGCATCCGCGACTACATGGAGCGCACCAAGGCCGAGGCGCGCGAGCAGGGCTATGTCGAGACGCTGTTCGGCCGGCGCTGCTACATCCCCGGCATCAAGGACGCGAACGCCGCGCGCCGCGCCGCTTCGCCGAGCGCGCAGGCGATCAACGCGCCGCTGCAGGGCGCCGCCGCCGACATCATCAAGCGCGCCATGCGCCGCATGCCCGGCGCGCTCGCGGCGGCCGGGCTCAAGGCGCGCATGCTGCTCCAGGTGCATGACGAGCTGGTGTTCGAAGCGCCCGAGGCCGAGGCGCGCGGCGACCGCCGCGCTCGGTGAAGCGAGGTGATGGAAGGCGCGCCGCATCGCCGGCGCGCGAGCTCTCGGTGCCGCTCGTGGTCGAGACCGGCAGGCGCAAGAACTGGGACGAGGCGCACTAGCCTAGAGCGTGATCGCCTTAGGCTGAAGCATATCCTGAGTTTGCGAGATAGTTGGCGCATTCCTGTGGCGTGAATGCGTCGAGCAGCTTGCCGATGCGTTGCCAGGTCGCGGTGATGGTTCGCTCGGCGGCCTTTCGCAGGAGCGCTTTGAGCTTCGCGAACACCTGCTCGATCGGGTTGAGGTCCGGCGAGTAGGGCGGCAGGAAGAAGAGCCTTGCGCCGGCGGCGCGGAGGATGCTTCGGATGACGCGGCCCTTGTGACTGCCGAGATTGTCCATGACGACGATGTCGCCGGGGGCCAGCGTCGGCACAAGAAACTGCTCGACATAGGCGCGGAAGCTCAGGCCGTTGATGGGGCCGTCAAGCACGCACGGCGCATCGATGCGGTCGTTACGCAGCGCGGCGAGGAAGGTCAGCGTTCGCCATCGTCCATGCGGGACCTTGGCGACGAGCCGCTTGCCCCTGGCGCAGCGGCCATGGGTGCGGGTCATGTTGGTCTTGGCCCAGGTCTCGTCGATGAAGACGAGGCGCTTGGGATCAAGCCTGCCCTGATACGTCTTCCAGCGGGCGCGCCGGCGCGCGACGTCCGGGCGATCTTGCTCGCTGGCGTGCAGGCTTTTTTTTGAAGCTGATCCCCTCGTGCTCGTAGAAGTGCCAGACCGCGAAATAGCTTACGGCGATCCCGCGCGCCGCGAGCTCGGCAACGAGCGCCCGCAACGTCAGGTCGGGGCGCGCCGCGATCCGCGCCAGAAGCCAGTCGCGCTCGCCCGCCAAAGCCAACCGACGATAGCCGCCCATCCGCTTCGCCGCCGCGCTGCCCGTCGCGCGGAACCGCTGCGACCACTTCACGACACTCGCCACGCTGACCCCGAACCGCACCGCCACCGCGCGACAGCTCTCACCCGCCATCACCCGGCTCACCACACGTTCTCGAAGATCCAAGGAATAGGGTCGACTCATCGATGCTGGCCCCCAATCCCAGCCAGCATCTTGAATCAGAAACCAGCGTCCCTGGGAATCCCTAAAAGCGATTCAGCCAAAATCAATCACGCTCTAGTTCAGCCGCACGTATTCGTATTCGACCGGCAGGCCCGTTGATGCCGCGCTCGGGGGGCGCGATCCAGGCGGCCATCTTGCCGGGCTCGATGACGGCGCTGCATCAGGCTCTTGACGAAGGCCCGGTCCGCGTCGGTCGGGAGCCAGCCCGTCGAGCCGCGGCCTGCCACTCCGCCGGCGGCACGATGCGGCCCGCGGGATCGACCGGCTGGCCCGCCCAGGCGCCGATGCGTGCGGCGGAAGCGCGGGCTCGGCAGCGCGAGCGCGGAATGCGTGCCCGGCCTCGGCGATGAGGCGGTTCCAGCGCTTCGAGGCCGATCTCGCAGTCGCGGACATAGGCGCTGCGCGTCACCTCGTTCATGGCGTTGCGCAGCGGCACCGTCTCGCGTCGACGCCGCCCGTCGCCGTCGGGCCGCTCGATCGTCAAGGTCGCGTCCTCGGCACAGCATGGTCCTCGAACTTCGCCTTCGTCCGGCCGGCCCTTGATGCCGGCTGCGAAGTAGCTCGGCCGCGTTCGACGAGATCTCGCCGCCGAACAGGTCGAGCGACGAGCTGAACCAGAAGTTCAGGTACCGCTGCATGGTCGGCAGATCGATCGCGCCGGCGCGCGCGGATCGCTGCGGGATCGTCGGTGCTCGAGCTCCTTCATCACCTCGAGCGTGCGCTCGACGACGCGCGCGATGCCGGTCTCGCCGACGAACATGTGGTGCGCTTCTTCGGTCAGCATGAAGCGGCAGCGTGCGCGCCAGCGGATCGAAGCCGCTCTCGGCCAGGCGCGTCAGCTGGAACTTGCCGTCGCGGTCGGTGAAGAAGCGTGAACATGAAGAACGCGAGCCAGTCGGTCGATCGGCTCGTTGAAGGCGCCGAGGATGCGCGGCTTGTCGGCGTCGCCCGAGTGGCGCGCCAGCAGCTCCTCGGCCTCCTCGCGGCCGTCGCGGCCGAAGTAGGCGTGGAGCAGATAGACCATCGCCCAGAGGTGGCGGCCCTCCTCGACGTTCACCTGGAAGAGGTTGCGCAGGTCGTAGAGCGACGGCGCGGTGTGGCCGAGCAGCCGCTGCTGCTCGACCGACGCGGGCTCGGTGTCGCCCTGCGTGACGATGAGGCGGCGCAGCGTCGTGCGGTGCTCGCCGGGGACCTGCTGCCAGACCGGCTCGCCCATGTCGTCGCCGAAGCCGATGGTGCGGTCCGGCTCCGGCGTCGGCGAGGAAGATGCCCCAGCGGTAGTCGGGCATCTTCACGTAGTCGAAGTTCGCCCAGCCCTTGGCGTCGACCGAGATCGCGGTGCGCAGGTAGACGTCGTTCGCCTGGAAGCCGCTCGGGCCCATCTCGCGCCACCAGTCGAGGAAGCTCGGCTGCCACTGCTCGAGCGCGCGCTGCAGCGTGCTTGTTCGTCGGCGAGGTCGACGTTGTTCGGGATCCGCTCGCTGATAATCGATCGGCCATGGCTCAGACCCTCTCCCAGTCGAACTCGCGGCTTGCGTGCCGGCTGCCGTAGAGCTTGAGCGCGCCGCGCTCGCCGACCGCGTTGGGCCGGTTGAAGATCCAGTTCTGCCAGGCCGAGAGGCGGCCGAAGATCTTCGTCTCCATCGTCTCGGGCCCGGCGAAGCGCAGGTTCGCCTCCATCCCGGTCAGCGCGTCGGGCGACAGGCTCGCGCGCTCCTCGAGCGCGAGCCGGATCTCGTCGTCCCAGTCGATCTCGTCGGGGGCGAAGTCACGAGGCCGAGCTCGAGCGCCGCCGCGGCGTCGAGCGGCTCGCCGCGATGCGCGAGCACGGCGCGCGACGCGCTCCGGCTCGCCGCAGAAGCGGCTTGCGAGGCGCGTCAGGCCGTTGACATCGGGAAGCAGGCCGAAATTCGGCGCGGCGAGCGCGATCGCGCGGCGCGTCGTTGTCGCCTCGCGCGGCGCGAGCATGTAGGTGCGGTCGGCGGCGAGCGCGAGCTCGAGGAGCGAGCCGGCGAAGCACGAGCCGCGGCTCGACGAGCGCGAAGAGGCTGCGCGACGGACAGTCGAGCCGCTCGAGCGTGCGGCGCAGCAGGCCGATCGTCTCGCGCACGAGCCAGTCGTCCCGCGTGCGCCGAGCATGCGCGTCGTCGCGCGAGCACCGCTCGCGCGATCGCCCGCGGTCTTGCAGCAGCGACGATGCCGAGCTCGGGCTCGTTGAAGCGCAGGATCAGGAGCGCGTCGTCGAGCTCGCGCGCCATCGCGAGCGGCCACCAGCGCGTCGCCCAGCGTCGAGGATCGCCGCGAGCGCTCGGCTGCGCGGCCGTCGGGCGCCGTGACGGTGAGCGTCGCGGTGCGCGCCGCGCGGTCGAACGCGACGTCGACGTAGCGGTAGTGATAGCCAGCCTCGTCGATGCGTGCGCTCGAGCGGCGGCAGCGCGACGCCCTTCGCGTCGGCGCGGCCGCGCGCTTGCGCGCGCCAGCGCCGTCGGCGCGCGCGCTTCACCAGCGTCGGCAAAGCTGCGCCGGCGGCGCGACCTCGTCGACGAGCCCCCACTCCTTGGCGCGCTCGCCCGCGCACGCCCTCGGCCGTGGTGCAGAACACGTCGGCGAGGTCGCGCCGCACCTTGCGCTTGTCGACGAGGCGCGTGAGCCCGCCGGTGCCGGGCAGCACGCCGAGCAGCGGCACCTCGGGCAGGCTCACCGCGCTCGAGCCGTCGTCGACCAGCACGATCTCGTCGCACGCGAGCGCCAGCTCGTAGCCGCCGCCGGCGCACGCGCCGTTGACGCGCGGCGAGGAACTTGAGCGCCGTCTGCGCGGCTCGAATCCTCCATGCCGTTGCGCGTCTCGTTGGTGAACTTGCAGAAGTTCACCTTGAAGCGCGTGCGTGCGACTGGCCCAGCATGTAGATGTTGGCGCCGGACGCAGAAGATGCGCTCCTTGCCGCTGGTGAAGACGACCGCGCCCGACCTCGGGATGCTCGAAGCGGATGCGCTGCAGCGCGTCGTGCAATTCGATGTCGACGCCGAGGTCGTAGGAGTTGAGCTTGAGCGGGTAGCCCGGCGCGATGCCGCCATCCTCGGCGACGTCGAGCACGAGCGTCGCCACCCGGCCGTCGAACTCCAGGCGCCAATGGCGATAGCGCTCGGGCTCGCGTCTCGAAGATGATCATGGCCGCAGCTATAGCGGGCGCTCTAGCGCGCGCAGCACGGGGAGCCAGAGCGGCGCGTCAACGGCCAGCACGGCGAGGCCTTCGCAAGCCGATGAGCGCGGTCGCATAGGGCGCGCCGATCCAGTCGGCGAGCAAGCCCAGATGCAGGAAGCCCAAGGGCCCGAGCCCGATGCAGACCGACAGCACGCCGAAGATGCGGCTCCTGATCTCGGCCGGCGCCAGCACATAGATCAGGGTCGACTGCATGGTCATGAAGGCGCTGCCGGTGACGCCGGTGAAAAGCAGCGCGGCGCCCGCGACAACGGGATCGGTGACGAGCGCGAACACCGGCAGCGCCGCGAGATAAAGAGCCGGTGCCGCACAGATAGATCCGCGCATAGGCGCCGCGGCCTTGCCGAAGAGCGCGATGATGCTCGCGCCCAGGAACGCGCCGAGCCCGTCCATGCTCGCGAGCATGCCGATGCCGCTCGGATCGAGCATGAGCCGGTCCTGGCCGATCACCGGGATCATGCTGGTGAAGGGCCAGCCCCACACGTTGAAGATGATGGTGATGGTCAGCGCGCCGACGATGCGCTTCTCGCGCCGCGCCGATGCGCGATGCCCTGGCCGATCCGGGCGAGGAGCGAGCCTTCCGCCGGCGCGCGGATGCCGGCGCGGTGGCGGATGCCGAGCGCGATGACGAAGCGCCGCGCGCATAGCACGCCATGCTGAGCGCGAAGACGCCGTGGATGCCGACCGTGGCCAGGATCACGCCGCCGACGGTCGGGCCGATCATGCGGCTGGCGTTGTTGGTGCCGATGTCGATCGACATGGCGCGGCCGACTTGCTCGGGCCGCACCACCTCGCCGATCAGGATGCGCCGCACCGGGTTGTCGCTCGACCAGGTGACGCCGTTGAAGAGCGTCGCCGCCGCGAGGTGCCAGATTTCGAGCTTGCCGAGCGAGGCCAAGCACGGCGAGCGTGGTCGAGCCGGCAAAGAGCGTGAGCACGACGCACAAGGAGCAATTTGCGGCGCTCGAACCGGTCGGCGACCACGCCCATGAAAGCGCCGAAGAACGCCATCGGCAGCAGCCGCAGCATGGTGATCATGGCGACGAGGAAGGGCGAGCCGGTCTTCTCATAGACGAACACGCCCATCGCCAGCATCTCGAGCCAGCGCACGACGAACAGGATGAGGCCCAACGACCACAGGCGCACGAAATCGCCCGAGGCGAAAATTCCTTTAGGGAGCGATTGCGGCGTCGCGGCGCGACCGGCGTCGCTCTCCATCTCTGAGCTGCCCCGTCGCCAGTTTCCGCCCCGCCGTGCCGCGAGTGTAGTGGGCGCGCGCTTCTGATACCATGATGCGAGAAGAAAGGGGGCGTGCGGTGAGGAAGCGAATTCTGGTGCTCGCGCGTGCCGCGCGCCGGTGCCCCGCGACACGCGCGGCGCGGCGGCCTAGTTCGACGGCTTCTGCGCCGCGCGCCACTCGGACACGGCGCGCATGGTGTTGGCGACGTGGTCGTCCGGGCGCGAGATCGGTGAAGGAGTAGATGATCCGCCCGTCCGGCGCGATGACATAGGACGTGCGGTTGGCATAGCGCACCAGCGGCGCCAGCACGGCGTTGTACGACTTGGTGATCGCCATGTCCGTGTCGGCCGCGACCGGGAACTTGCCCTGGCATTCCTGGACCGAGAATCTGTTAAGGTGTCGATCGTGTCGTGCGAGACGCCGATCACGGTGCGCCCCAGCGCCTTGAAGTCGTCCATTGCCGTCGGCGAAATCGTGCGCCTCGATGTTGCAGCCCGGCGTGAAGGCGGCGGGATAGAAATAAAGCACGACCGGCCCCTTCGCAGCGCGTCGGCGAGGAGAAGGTGAATTCCTTGCCGCCCATCGAGGCCTGCGCCGTGAAGAGCGGCGCCGCATCGCCCCCTTCGAAGCGCCGCATAAGCCGGCACCGCCGCCGCCATCAGTCCGAGCGCGGCGGAAACGAGACGCAGGGATTTCATGCGGGCGATTATAGGCACGGATGCGCGGCCTTGAGAACCGGCCGCGCCGCCCCATGCTGCCGCGAAACGGGAGGCGCCGATGGCAGACACTCATCAGGGTTGCGTCGCGATCATCACCGGCGCCGGGCGCGGGCTCGGCCGCACCATGGCGCTGGGCCTCTTGCAGGCCGGCGCGCAAGTGACGGGCGTCGATATCGATCCGCCGGCGCTCGAGGAGCTGAACGGCGCGGCCGGCGCCGCACGCCAGCGCCTCCTGCCCTTGAAGGCCGACGTCACGCGCGAGGACGAGGCGCGCGGCATCGTCGCGCAGACGATCGAGCGCTTCGGCCGGGTCGATGTGCTCGTCAACAATGCCGGGCTCAATCTCTCGACGGTCGATGCCGGCGAAGATCAAGACCGCGCCGAGCATCCGCGACATCGCGCCCGCCGACTACCGCCGCATCCTCGAAGTCAATTCGATCGCTCCCTATCCTCGTCGCGCGCGCCGCGATCGAGCCGATGCTGAAGCGCAAATGGGGCCGCATCATCGGCGTCACCACGAGCCTCGACACGATGTACCGCAAGGGCATGATGCCCTATGGCGCGAGCAAGGCGGCGCACGAGTGTCTCGTCGCGGCCTTGGCCGACGAGCTCGAAGGCTCGGGCGTCACCGCCAACGTGCTGGTGCCGGGGGGCGCCGCCATCACGCGCATGACGGCGGGCTATGGCGCGGAGCAGGCGAAGCTGATCCCGCCCGACGTGATGGTGAAGCCGCTCCTGTGGCTCGCCTCGCGCGGCTCCGACGGCGTCAACGGGCGGCGCTTCATCGGCATGCAGTGGGATGCGAACCTTCCGCCCAGGGAAGCCGCCGAGAAATGCAGCGCGCCCGCCGCCTGGCCGCAACTGGGCCGCCAGTCGATCCTGCCGGATGGGCCGATCCGCTAGCGCCGCCTAGAGTCCGATCCACGCCGATCGAATCGCCCGGGACCCTCGCCCCGAGGGTAGAGGGTTTCCGTTTCCAAGCGGATGGATCGCCACCTAGCCGGCCAAGCGGCGCGCGCCCTTGGCCGGGAGCTCGATATTGATCTCGAGCACCGCGGCGTTGCCCTGATGGCCGAGCCGCACGTCGATCGCGTCGTCCTTGGCGGCGACGTATTTCCGCACGAGCGCGATGAGATCGTTGCGCAGCGCCGGCAGGAAATCGGAGCCCTCGGGACCCGCGCGCTCGTGCGCGAGGACGAGCATGAGGCGTTCCTTCGCGAGCGAAGCCGATTTCGGACGCTGCGGCAGGAGAAGATCGAGGAACCTCAACATATCATGCCCTCCCGAACAAGCCGCGGAACAGGCTGCGGCGCTCCGGCTTGACGAAGCGCATGCCCGCGCTGCTCGCCAAGGAAGCGCGCGACCGCATCCTCATAGGCGCGGCCCGCCGGGCTTTCCGGATCGAGGATCACCGGCGTGCCGGTGTTGGACGCCTTGAACACCGATTCCGACTCCGGAATGATGCCGAGGATCGGCACCGACAGGATCTCCTTCACGTCGTCGACCGACAGCATCTCGCCGCGCCGCACGCGCTCGGGCGAATAGCGGGTGAGCAGCAGATGCTCCTCGACCGGCGCCTCCTTGCGCTCGGCGCGGCGCGACTTCGAGGCCAGGATGCCGATGATGCGGTCGCTGTCGCGCACCGAGGAAACCTCGGGATTGGTGACGATGATCGCGTGATCGGCATGGTAGAGCGCGGTGAGCGCGCCATGCTCGATCCCGGCCGGGCTGTCGCACAGGATGTATTCGAACTCGGCGCGCAGCTCGTCCATCACCCTGTCGACGCCCTCGCGCTTCAGCGCGTCCTTGTCGCGCGTCTGCGAGGTCGGAAAGATGGAGAGCTTGTCGATCCGCTTGTCGCGGATCAGCGCCTGGTTGAGCTTCGCGTCGCCGTTGATGACATTGATGAAGTCGAACACGACGCGGCGCTCGCAGCCCATCACCAGGTCGAGATTGCGCAAGCCCACGTCGAAATCGATCACCACGGTCTTGTGCCCGCGCAGCGCGAGCCCGGTCGCGAGCGCCGCAGCGGTCGTCGTCTTGCCGACGCCGCCCTTGCCGGAAGTCACCACGATTACCTTCGCCACCGATCCTCTCCTTCAAAACCCGACATGATGCGCAACGCGCCATCGACGAGCGCCACTTGCGCCGGCTGCCTCAGGTACTGGTGCGCGATCGCCTCGCTGACGATGTAGCTGCCGGCGATGGCGAGCAGCTCGGCCTCGAGGCGCTGCACGAAGATGCGGGCGGCGCGGTCGCCCTCTGCGCCGGCGATCGCGCGCCCGCGCAGCGCGCCGTAGACGTGGACGTTGCCGTCGGCGATGAGCTCGGCGCCCGCGCTCACCGGCGCCGTCACGACGAGATCGCCGCCCTTCGCGTAGATTTGCGTACCCGACCGCACCGGCTGCGTCACGATTCGCGTGCGGACCGCGCGCGGATTGGGCCCCTCGCCGCGCGCCGCTTCGCGCCGGCCGGATGGCGGAAAGACTGCAAGCTCCGCCGCAAGCGCCGGCGGTTTTTGCAGCGCGCTCGCATTCTGCACTCCGGCTGCGGCGAGGCCGTGGCGGCGCAGGAGCTGCTTCAGCGTGGCGAAATCCGCGGCATCGATGCAGGCAAGGCAGGCGCCGAGGTCGAGCACCACCGGCGCGCCGGCGAAGAATTCGGGACTGCGGGCGACCTGCCCGGCGATCGCGGCCTCGAGCGCCGGGTCGTGCGGATCGCCGATGGCGAGCACGAGGACGGAGAAGATGCTGCCTTCGAGACGATTGATCGACATTCCGGAGAACGACCTCTGCGTCGCCGCGACGAGACTTCAGCATCGTGGAAATTTGATGGTGATATGACGGCATTCTCCGACCGTCGCCCGAGTCAATTATGGGGCCATGTTTTTCAACCAATCGCGCAGTTACCGCGGCCGCTGATCGCGATAGCTTGGAGGCAAGCGGATTCGGGAGAGACACCATGCCAGCAGTCAGAAGGAAAGGGATCGGCGGGATCGAGGCTGCGGCGGCCACCCCTGCGGCGGCGCTTGCCAACGGCGCCGAGGCCTGGATCGAGGCGCAGGAAGCGTTCGTCGCGGAGCTCGATCAGTGCGCCCAGTCGTGGGTGCGGCGGCGGCGCGAGGCGATCGAGGAGGCGCGGCGCATGCTCGAAGAGGTGCACCGGAATCCCGATCCCTCGACCGTCTTCGTCGCGCAGCAGAACTGGCTTTCGGGCTCGCTCCAGCGCGTCGTCTCGGATTTCGGCGATTTCGGCGCGCTCGCGCTGAAATGCATGAGCCGGACCGGCGACCGCTTCCTCGAAGCATCGCAGCGCACGCGCGGCGTGGCCGAGGAAAGCCTCGCCACCGCCGGCGCGAAGCCGGGCCAGGGCGATGACGAGGAGCCCGTCTCCGAGGCCTAGTGGTAGCCGATATCGGCGCGCACCTTGCCGCGAAAGACCCAATAGGACCAGCCGGTGTACATGAGGATGACCGGCAGCAGGAACAGCGTGCCGACCGCGAGGAAGGCCTGCGTGCTCTCGTCCGAGGCGGCCTGCCACAGCGTGTAGTGATAGGGCACGATCATCGGCCACAGGCTGATCGTCATGCCGACATAGGCCATGACGAAGAGCGCGATCGCGCCGATGAAGGGCGCGGCGTCGGCGCCCTTGCCGAGCACGCGCCATTCCCAGATCGCGAGCACGAGCGTGATGAGCGGCACCGGCGAGAACAGGGCGATGTCGGGCCAGGTGAACCAGCGCGCGGCGATATCCTGGTTCATCAGCGGCGTCCACAGGCTCACCACGGCGACGGCGGCGAGCACCAGCACGAAGCAGACGCGGCCGTGCCGGCGCGCGCGGGCCTGCGCCTCGCCGCTCGGTCTTGAGGATGAGCCAGCCCGCGCCCAGAAGCCCATAGCCGAAGACGAGCGCCGCGCCCGTGAAGAGCGAGAACGGCGTGAAGCAGTCGAAGGAGCTGCCCGCGAAATGGCGGCCCTCGACCTGGAAGCCTTGGATGAAGGCGCCCAGGACCACGCCTTGCGCGAATGTCGCGATGGCCGAGCCGTAGTGGAAGGCAAAGTCCCAGAAGGTGCGGCGCGTCGCGTCCTTGTAGCGGAACTCGAAGGCGGCGCCGCGGAAGACGAGCGCCAGCAGCATGATGAGGATCGGGAAATAGACCGCCGGCATGATGATGGCGAAAGCCAAGGGAAATGCCGCGAGCAGCCCCATCGCGCCCAGGACGAGCCAGGTCTCGTTGCCGTCCCAGATGGGCGCGATCGAATTCATGACGAGATTGCGCGCGGCCACATCGGGCACGAAGCCGTAAAGGATGCCGACGCCCAGATCGAACCCGTCGAGCAGGACATAGAGGAAGACGCCGAGCCCCAGGATCAGCGTCCAGAGCGGCACGAAATCGAACGCGGCGCTCATGCGCGGTCCTCCGGCCCGAGCGCGGGGATCGCGCGCACCGGCCCGCGCGGCCGGCCGCTTTCGACCGGACCCGCCTCGACCGGGTCCGACGGGCCGCCGCGCACGATGCGCGCCATGAGCGCCAAGCCGAACGGGTACATGACGAGATAGACCGACGATGTATCCGGCGAGCGACAGCGCGACATCGGCGCTCGTCAATGACGGGCTCACGGCGTCGCTCGTGCGCAAGAGCCCGTAGACCACCCACGGCTGGCGGCCCACTTCCGTCGTCACCCAGCCGGCGATGACGGCGATAAAGCCCGCGCGGCGCGGCGAGCTCGCACAGGCGCAGGAACCAGGCGCTGTCGTAAAGCCGCCCGCGCCAGCGCAGCCACCAGCTCAGCGCGACGAGCGCCAGCATCAGCATGCCGATCCCGACCATGATGCGGAAGCTGAAGAACGGGATGGCGACGGGCGGCCGCTGGTCGGGCGGAAAATCGTCGAGCCCGCGCACGACGCCGTTCAGATCGTGCGTCAGGATCAGGCTCCCGAGCAGCGGGATCTCGATCGTGTCGCGGTTTGTCGCGTTCGCCTCGTCCGGCCACGCGAACAGCATCGAGCGGCACGCGCGATCCGGTCTGCCAATGCGCCTCGATCGCGGCGAGCTTCGCCGGCTGATAGTGGAGCGTGTTGAGCCCGTGCTGGTCGCCGAGGAAAATCTGCACCGGCACCAGCACGCTCAGAAGCCACAGCGTCATCGACAGCATGAGGCGCGCATCCTCGGCGTGCATGCCGCGGCGGATGTAATAGGCGGCGACGCCGACCACGACGAAGGCCGTGGTCACATAGAACGCGACCACGGTGTGTGCGAAGCGATAGGGAAAGGAGGGATTGAAGATGACGGCGAGCCAATCGGTCGGATAGAAGCGGCCGTCGACCTCGCGATATCCGGCCGGCGTCTGCATCCAGCTATTGGCGGCCAGAATCCAGAACGACGAGAAGAGCGTGCCGCTCGCCACCATGATGGCGGCGACGAAATGCGCCCAGGCCGGCACGAGCTTGCGCCCGAACAGGAGTACCCCCAGAAACGCTGCCTCGAGGAAGAAGGCGGTCAGCCCCTCATAGGCAAAGAGCGGCGACAGCACGTTCGCGGTCGCATCGGCATAGCCGCTCCAATTGGTGCCGAACTGGAACGGCATGACGATGCCCGAGACGACGCCCATGCCGAACGAGATCGCGAAAATCCGCGTCCAGAAACTCGAGAGGCGAAGAAAGACGGCGCGCCCGGTCGCGAAATTGAGCCCCTCGAGGAGCGCAACGAACGAGCCGAGTCCGACCGTGAATGCCGGCAGCAGGATGTGCCAGCCAATCACCCATGCGAACTGGATGCGCGACAGGAGGACCGGCGTCATGGCTCTTCTCCCGAGCGGCAGTCTACGCCAACGCGGCGGCGATCAAAACGTCCACTGAAAGGCCGCGTAATAGGAGAACTCGTTGGTCTTCGTCGCGTTCTCGAGCCCGCGCCCGGCCGAGACGAGAAGATGATAGTTTTCCGACAGATCATAGACGGCGCCGAGATTGAAGCCGGTGCTGTCGCTGCCGCCCTCTGTGTCCGCGGTCTGGTGAAAGAGCTCGCCGCCGAGCGCGAGCGCGTCCGTCACCTGGCGCTGCACAAGCCAGCCGGCGAACCAATAGTCCTTGTTGCCGGCGCCCGGATTGCGCCAATAGCCGCCGCCGGTGTCGGTCGTCCACGCGCCGAAGCTCTTTTGGATCCAGACCGGCAGGAAAAACTCGGTCTCGCCCGTGCCGAGGCCGCGCTTCTCGTTGGCGGTCGGGAGCTCGACTTGCGGAAAGATCCCGATCTGCGGCCGCCAGCCGTCTTCGTCCTCGGTGAGGAAGCGGTATTTGACGCCGAGCTCGGTGTCGCCCATGCCGAACTTGGTGCCGCTGCCGCTCGGCGCGTCGAACGCCAGCGGCGCGATCAGGTGGAGCTGCAATTCCGGCAGCGCGCCGTAATTGAGCTCGACCCCCGGAAGCGTGCCGGACGTATCGCCGGCGACGCCCGTCGCGGTCGAGAAGGCATAGACCTCCCAATGCTGGTAGTCGACCGGGACCGGATCGTCCGTCAGGAAGGGCGGCCCGGCGCGCGCGGCGAGCGCCGTGGCACAAGAAAGCGCGGCCGCCGCGCCACAGCCAAGCCGCCAGCCCGTCACCAAACCCATCGCCGATTTATATCACGGGAGCGAGCCCGCGCTCGCGCCCGTGCGCCGCCGGTTCCCGCTTGCGGGGGCAGCGGCCGCCCGCCAGAGTCGCGGCAGATTGCGAGGAGGCATCCCGTGAGCACATCGCCAAGCGTTCGGTCCGGCGCCAACGATTTTCATGCCGCGATCGAAGAGGCGCATGTCGTCGCCTTGTGGGAGATGTTCGGCGGCGCCGGCGGGCCGCAGCCGCAGCCGGAGCCCGCCTTCCATTGGCCCTGGCGCGTGCTCGGGCCGCTGATGGACCGGGCGATCGCCGAGGTCGGCATGGAAAAGGCCGAGCGCCGCGTGCTCTCGCTCGCCAATCCCGCCTATGGGCGCGACGATTATTTCCGCGCGACCACCAATCTCAATGCCGGTCTCCAGATCCTGATGCCGGGCGAGCGCGCCCGCCCGCACCGGCACTCGATGGACGCGCTGCGCTTCGTCGTCGAAGGCGAAGGCGCCGCGACCATCGTCGACGGCAAGCGCTGCGAGATGGCGCGCGGCGATCTGATCCTGACCCCCGCCTGGTGCTGGCACGAGCACGAGCACAACGGCTAGAAGCGCGTCATCTGGCTCGATTCGCTCGACGTGCCGCTGGTGATGGATCTCGACGCCGTCGTTCTTCGAGCCGGGGCCGGCGAAGGATTTTCCGAAGCTGCCGGCGGATGCCGCCTTCACCGCGCCGGGCCTCGTTCCGGCGGAAACGATCGCGACCGCCTATTCGCCGCTCTTCCGCTATCCCTGGCGCCAGGCGCGCGCGGCGCTCGCCGCGACGCCAGCGGCCGAAGACGGCTCGCGCCTGCTGCATTACGTCAATCCTTCGACCGGCGGCGCGGTGCTGTCGCGGCTCGACTGCTACCTGCTGGGCTTGAGCGCCGGCAAGGCGACGCGGCGCTATCGCTCGACCTCGAACGCCGTCTGCTTCGTCGTCGAAGGCGAAGGGAAGAGCACCATCGGCGACCGCACCATCGCGTGGGCGGAGAACGACATCTTCACGCTCCCGCATTGGAGCTGGATCAGCCACAATGCGGCGAGCGCCGACGCCACGATCTTCCAATCGACCGACCGCGACGTGATGCGCCGCCTCAACCTGTTGCGCGAGGAGCGCGAGTAGCGGGGTTCGCTCGTCTCATGGCGCATTTCACGCCCGTCTCCGCGGTCACCGGCGGGCTTCTGATCGGCGGTTCTGCTGCGATGCTGTGGCTTGGGCTCGGCCGCATCGCGGGCATCAGCGGCATCGTCGGAAGCCTGCTCCCGCCGGACGCCCGGGATGCTGCTTGGCGGCTCGCCTTCCTTGCGGGACTTGCGTTCGGGCCGGTCCTCCACGGACTTGCTGGCGGCGCGCTGCCGCATATCGTTGTCCCGGGATCAGCCGGATCAGTTGTCGCTGACGGGCTTCTGATCGGATTTGGCACTCGCCTCGGCAGCGGCTGCACCAGCGGCCACGGCGTCTGCGGCATCGTCGGCTTTGCGGGCTTCCAGTCGCTTGCGCCGCGCAAGCCGCGCCGGGCCTGATTCCGACCGCCGTGCAGTCGTTCCTGGCGGTCCTGTCGGGCTCGGTCGTCGGATTTTCGCTCGGCCTCATCGGCGGCGGAGGCTCGATCCTCGCCGTGCCGCTACTTCTCTACGTCGTCGGCGTATCCGACCCGCACATTGCGATCGGCACGAGCGCATTGGCGGTCGCCATCAATGCCTTCGCCAACCTCGTGCAGCACGGACGCGCCGGGACCGTCAAATGGCCATGCGCGAGCATCTTCGCAGGCGCTGGCGTGGTCGGCGCATTCATCGGCTCGACACTCGGTAAGGCGGTTGGTGGCCAGAGGCTCCTCGTCCTGTTCGCGTTCATCATGATTGCCGTCGGAGTTTCGATGCTGCGCCGCCGCTCATCGGAAGGCGACGCGGCGGTGCGGATCGACCGGCGGATCGCGGGGCGCCTTGCAGCCGTCGGCTTCCTGACGGGCGGGCTCTCGGGCTTCTTCGGCATCGGCGGCGGTTTTCTGATTGTGCCCGGCATCATGCTGGCAACCGGTCTGCCGATGCTGAATGCGATCGGATCGTCGCTCTTCTCGGTCGGCATGTTCGGGCTCACGACCGCCGTCAACTACGCGGTGTCCGGCCTGGTCGATTGGCCGATCGCCGGCCTTTTCATCGCGGGCGGCCTAGCGGGCGGCGCGGCGGGCATGAAGGCAGCGGTCCGGGTCGCGCGCCGCCGTGGCGCGCTCGCGCGCATTTTCGCCTTCGTCATATTCGCCGTTGCCGCCTACATCCTGTTCCGCACCGCGACGACACCGGCGTGACCGCGGCTCAGATCGGCGCCCACGCCTTCTGCACCGCGGGCCGCGCCGTGATCGCGTCGTGCCAGCGCTTGAGGTTCGGGAAGTCCCCGAGCGTGATCGCGCCTTCCGCGCCGTGGATGTGCACGTCCGGATAGCACGAGATGTCGGCGATCGAATAGGCGCCGCCCGCCAGGTATTCGTTGTCCTTGAGGTGGCGGTCGAAGGTGCCGAACATGTCGCGCATCAAATCGCCGTAATATTTCTTTGCGGACGGCACGTCCTCGCCGAAGCGGTGCATGAAGAGGCCGTATTGCTGCGACCACGGCGTGAAGGTCGCGCTGCCGTAGAAGAACCATTGATCGACCTTGAGGCGCTGGCGCGGCTCGGTCGGATAAAGCCCGTTGCCGGCCTTCTCGGCGAGGTATTTGAGGATCGCGCCGGACTCGCACAGCGAAACATGCGCGCCGCCGGGTCCTTCGTCGTCGGTCAGCGCCGGGATCTTGTGGCCGGGGCTGATCTTCATGAATTCCGGCGCGAAATTCTCGCGCTTCTGAAGGTTCACCGGGCGGCGGCGATGCGGCAGCCCTGATTCCTCCATGGCCTGGAGCGCCTTGCGGCCATTATCGGTGGTCCAGAAATAGATCTCGATCATCCCTCGTCCTCCTTGGGGCCTCGTTCTTCCCGCGCATCATCGCGGCCAAAGGCGCCGCTGTCCATCGAGGGGCTATGCGCCCGTGCCGTGGAGGAGAAGGAGGATGCGCGTCGCCTCGCGCGCGCGCCGCGCGATCTCGCGCTCGTCGCGCGGCTGGCCGACGCGCAAGAGGAGCCGCATCATCAGATCGCCCCAGAGGAGCGACAGGAACTGGCCGGCCATGACGCGCGGATCGCCGGGCCCGAGCAGCTTGCGCTGCTGCGCGCCGAGGAGGAAATCGTCGAGCGCCGCGCGGTTCGTCTCGCGCGCCGCCTTGTCGAGCACCGCGGCGGCATCCGTGTCGGGCTCGGCGATCGCGAAGCGAAAGGCCGCGATCGAGGTCGGCAGCGTCCCCTCGCTGAGCGCGGTCGTGCCGAACCGTTCGAGCGTCTCCCGCAATGACGCGACCGTCTGCGGCGGCGGCAGCGCGAGCGGCTGGCGCATGTCGCGCGCGCGACCTTCGATGCAGGCCGCGAGGATCGCCGCCTTGTCCGCGAAATTGGCATAGAGGTCGCGCTTGGAGACGCGTGCGCGCGTCGCGATCGCGAGCATGCTGGTCTTGGCATAGCCGACCGTCATGAAGGCGTCGAACGCCGCGCGGAGAATGCGCCCGCGCGGCGGCAACTCCGCCCAAGGGGCGGCGGGCGCAGGCTTGCGGCGGGGGGCTCGTTTTTTTGCTTGCAATGGTACTGCTCCGTACCGTAGGATCGACACGATGGTACGTCATCGTACCGAGAATGTCGAGGAGGAAGCGATGGACGAGCCCGTCGTCCGCCTGCGCAACGTCGCCAAGACCTATCACGCCGGCAGCATCAACGTCGCCGCCGTCAAGGGCGTCACGCTCGAGATCGCGCCCGACCGCTTCACCATGGTGGTCGGCCCCTCGGGCAGCGGCAAGACCACGCTCCTCAACCTCATCGGCTGCATCGACGCGCCGACGCGCGGCACGGTCGAGGTCGGCGGCGAGGACGATCGGCGCGCTCGGCGACAACGCGCTCTCCGATTTCCGCGCGCGCAACATCGGCTTCATCTTCCAGAGCTTCAATCTCGTGCCCGTGCTCTCGGCCTACGAGAATGTCGAATATCCGCTGCTGCTGGTCGGCATCGGCGGCGACCGAGCGCCAGCAGCGCGACGCTCGCCTGCTCGACGGCGGTCGGGCTTGCGGCAGCAGGCGCGCCAGCGCCCGAACGAGCTGAGCGGCGGTCAGAAGCAGCGCGTCGCCATCGCCCGCGCCCTCGTCAAACAGCCCGCAGATCGTGCTCGCCGACGAGCCGACCGCCAATCTCGACACCGAGACCGGCGCCGCCGATCATCGCGCTGATGCGCCGGATTCAGGCGCGAGTCGCGGACGACCTTCATCTTCTCGACGCACGATCCGCAGCTGATGTCGCATGCCGACGAGACCTTCACGATCCGCGACGGCGTCCTCGTCGAGCCATGAAGGGCGAGGCCGGCATGATGATGCTCTTCAAGATCGCGTTCCGCAACATCCTCCGCAACCGCGCGCCGCTCGGGCATGACCGGGCTCGGCGGTCGCCGTCGGCGCGCGTCGCCATGCTGCTCTTCGGCGGCTTCGCCGGCGCTCATCTTCACCCGGCATCGAAACGGCGAACGTCGAGCGCATCGGCCATCTCACCGTCTTCCGCGCGGGCTATTTCCTCTTCGGCGCGGGCAACCCGGCCGGCTACGGCATCGACCGATTATCGCCGACGTGATGCAGCTCATCGGCAACGATCCGGTGCTGGGCCGATGATCGACGTCGCTCACGCCGACGCAATCGCTCGTCGGCATCGCCGGCAATTTCAGCGGCGACAACGACGCCGCGAAGACGTTCCTCGGCATCGGCTCATCCCGTCCGATCGCGACCGCATGCGCAATGGAACGAATATGGCGCCGGCCGCGCCTTATGTGCCCGACACCGGCCTTGCCGACGACGACGACGACGCGCGGCCTGATCGGCGGCGGGCTCGCGCGCATCCTGGGGCTCTGCGCCGCAGCTGAAGCTCGCGAATTGCCCGCCGCCGCCGAAGACGCCGACGGACGAAGCCGCCGACAGGGCCGGCGAGCGCCGACATCGCCGGCCTTGCCGCGCGCGAGACGGGTCTCGGGTGCCGCGAAAGACGGCATGCCGCAGCATCGACCTGCTCGCCGCGACCGCGGGCGGCGCGCCCAACGTCGTGCGCCTCTCCGTCAGCGGCGTCGACCCGCAAGGCGTCAAGGAGCTCGACGACAACTATGTCGCCATGCATTTGGCGCTGGCGCAGCAGCTCGTCTATGGGCGGGGCGAGCACAAGGCCACCGGCATCGTGCTTCAACTTGCATCGCAGCGAAGACATGGCGCGCGGCGCGCGCGCGGCTCGAGCAGTCTGTCTCGCAAGCACAAGCTCGACCTCGAAGTGCGCGACTTCGCGCGAGCTCAATCCGTTCTACGGCCAGGTCGTGCGGCTCTTCGGCGCGATCTTCCTGTTCATCGCCGCTCGATCATGGGCGTGATCGTGCTGTTCGCCGTCGTCAACACCATGACCATGAACGTGATGGAGCGCACCAACGAGATCGGCACGATCGCGCGCGCTGGGCGTGCGCGCGCGGCGTCATCCGCCGTCAGTTCGTGGCCGAGGGCCTCATCCTCGGCGCGATCGGCGCCACCGCCGGCGTCGATCCTCGCGCTTCCTCGCGGCATTCGCGGTCAACCACGCGGGCTTCACCTGGACCCCGCCCGGCAACGCCAACGCGATCCCGCTGCGCGTCGATCGTCTGGGCCGCCCGGTGCTGCTCCTCGGCACCTGGTTCGTCCTCGTGCTGGTCGCGACAGTGGCGGCGCTCATGCCCGCCAACCGCGCGGCGAAGCTCCCGGTCGTCGACGCGCTGCGGCACGTGTGAGGAGGAATGTGATGCGACCGCTTGGCTTCTCGCCGTCTTCCTCGCATTGGCCGCGGCCGCCGCGCACGCGCAGGCGGCGCAGGAGATCGTCGCCAAGGCGGATGCGGTGCGCAATCCCGGCAAGCCGTTCCGCACGACGAACCAGCTCACCGAATATGTCGCCGGCAAGCCGCGCGACCGACGACATCGCTCGTCGTCTTTTCCAAGGAGGATCCGGCGACGCACCAGTTCCGCAATCTCGTGCACTATGTCGACCGCCGCGCGACGCAGGCAAGATGGTGCTGCTCGACGGGCATGTGCTGTGGTTCTACGACCCGTCATCGAAGGCGTCAGCGTGCGCATCTCGCCGCAGCAGCGCCTGATCGGCCAGGCCGCGATCGGCGACATCCTGACCGTCAATCTCGCGATCGACTATACCGCGACGCTCGTCGGAGCCGAGACGATCGAGGATGCCGAGCGCCAGAACCGCAATTGCTGGCATCTCGACATGAAGGCCGCGAACGACCAGGCGACCTATAACCGCGTCGAATCCTGGATCGAGCAGGGCACGTACTATCCGATCAAGGCTCAAGTTCTATTCCGACAGCGGGCGGCTTGCTGAAGATCCTCTACTACCGCAGCTATGCCGAGCGGCTCGACGGCATGCGGCCGACCGAGGCCGTCATCATCGACGCCGTCGACAATTCGCTCGTCACGACGGTCAAGTTCAGCGACAGCCACTATCAGGACATTCCCGAGGCGTGGTTCCAGCGCGATTATCTGCCGCGGATCCCGGTCGAGTGATGCGCCGCGCGGGGGCCGGGCCGCTCGCGCTCGCCATCGCCCTCGCGGCGGCGGCGATGGCGGCGCGCGCCGACGAGAACAGCGACCTCAATCTCATTCCCGAGGCGGCGCAGCCCGGCGCGCAAAGCCCCGAACAAGCGGCCCCGCCCGCCTCCGGCGGCGGCACCGGCCGCCTCTATCTCGAAGATGCCGCGAGCGTCGACGCGGTCCGCAGCCCTCTGCTCGTGCCGGCGCCGCCGCCGTCCGGGCAGGATTGGGAGGAGCGGCTCTTCTTCGACGCGCGCGAGGAATGGAAGCTCGGCGATGGGCTCAGCGCCGACTATAGCGGGCGAATGAATTTCCGCGCGTCGGACCGCATCGACTTTCCGACGCACGAGACCATCCGCCACGATTTTCGTGAGGGGTTCGTGACCTGGGCGCCGACCGACGGCGCGTTCTTCGATTTCGGCCGCATCAACCTCAAGAGCGGCGTCGCCGCCGGCTACAATCCGACCGATTTCTTCAAGACCCATGCCGTCGTCGAGCCGATCTCGCAAGACCCCGCCGTGCTGCGCGAGGACCGGCTCGGCACCGCGATGGCGCGCGCGAGCTATGTCGGCGCGGGCGCGTCGATCACCGCCGCCTTTGCGCCGCAATTCGAGCGCGAAAGCCCGGTCTTCACTGATACGAACCTGCCGAGCTTCGATCCGACCTTCGGCCGCACCAACGCGCATCCGCGCATGCTCTTGAAAGGCAGCTTCGATCTCGGCGCCGACGTCGCGCCCGAGCTGCTCGTCTATCACGAGGGCGCCACCACGCGCTTCGGCGCCAATCTCACGCACGGCATCGGCCAGAAGATCGTCGCCTACGCCGAATGGGCTGGCGGCAACGAGACGAGCCTCGTCGACCAGGCGCTGGGCTATGGCCGCGCCACCGGCACCATCCCCGAAACCGCGCCCGCGCGTGCTGCCCGACACTCCACTCAAATCCTTCCGCAACGATGCGTCGATCGGTCTTTCCTATGCGACCGAGAACAACATCACTTTCAATCTCGAATACCACTATGCCGGCGACGCGTTCACGCACGCGGACTGGCGCACCTGGTTTGCGCTCGGGCAGCGTCTTGCCGCCATCCCCGGCGTCGACAACCAGCTCTGGTACATCCGCGGCTACGCGCTCGACGTCGAACAGCCGATCGCGCGCCAGGGCGCGTTCTTGCGCTTCGACTGGGTCGATGCGTTCATCCCGAAGCTCGAGCTCACCGGCTTCGTCAGCGTCGATCTTTACGACGGATCGCAATTGACGCAGCTCGAAGCAGACTACTATCTCACGAATCTCTGGACCGTCGGCGCGATCGCGTCGAGCAATCTCGGGGTTCGCCACAGCGATTTCGGCAGCCTGCCGCAGGCCGAGAGCTTTCTCGTCAAGATCGCGCGATATTTCTGACATGCGGCGCTGGCACCGGCGGCCCGCGCGCCTTATCGTTGCGTCCTCCCATGCCGAGCCGATCCCGCGCGAAAACACCGGCCGAGTTCGAGGCGAAAATCCGCGAGGCGATTTATGCGCCGGTCGCGGACCTCGATGTTACCGCCTGGGTCACGCCCGAGCCGATGCCGTTTGTTTCACGTGAAACCGGCCGGAAGATCGCCTTGCGCGCGGGCGATCGGTGGAGCGCGGAGCCGTTCGATTGCGCCTGGTTCCGGTTCCGTGGCGCGGTGCCGAAAAGCGCGGGCGGCCGCGAGATCGTTCTCCTCATAGACCTGAACGGCGAGGCTTGCGTCGTCGATCGCGCCGGCGACCCGGTCCTCGGCCTCACCAGCGGCAGTTCCACATTTCAGCGCGAGTTGGGCGATCCGCAAAAGCGCGTCGTGCCGCTCGTCGCCGGGGCGCAAGGCGGCGAGCCCGTCGAGCTCTGGGCCGATGCCGGCGCCAACGATCTTTTCGGCAAGCGCCAGGGGAATGGCACGCTGGCGATCGCCAAGATCGCTGTGCGCAATCCCGCGCTTGCGGCGCTCGCCTACGATTTCGCGGTGCTGAACGACCTTGTGTCGCTGCTCCCGGCGGAAAGCGCGCGCGCGGCGGAAATACGGGCAGCGCTCGCGGCGGCGTGCGGCGTGCTCCGCAAGTATGATGATGCGGAAGCCCAAAGGGCGCGCGCGCTCCTCGCGCCGGCGCTCGGGAAACGCGGCGACGAGCGCCTGACGGTGAGCGCCATCGGCCATGCGCATATCGATCTCGCCTGGCTCTGGCCCATTCGCGAGACGATGCGCAAATCGGCGCGCAGCTTCGCGACGGCGCTGGCACTCATGGAGCGCTATCCCGAGTATGTGTTCGGCGCCAGCCAGCCGCAGCAATATGACTGGGTGAAAGAACGCCATCCCGCGCTTTATGCCCGCATCAAGGAGCGCGTCGCCGAGGGACGGTGGGAGCCGCAAGGCGCCATGTGGGTCGAGGCCGATCTCAATCTCACCGGCGGCGAATCGCTGGTGCGGCAAATCCTCTACGGCAAGCGCTTCTTCCGCCAGGAATTCGGCGTCGATCCCGCGAGCCTCTGGGAGCCCGATGTGTTCGGATGCAGCGGCGCGGTGCCGCAACTCCTCGTGAAAAGCGGCATCGAATTCTTCATGACCCAGAAACTGTCGTGGAACTGGGTGACGCGCCATCCCCATCACACGTTCTGGTGGGAGGGAATCGATGGCTCGAAAGTGCTTGCCCATTTTCCGCCCGAGGACACGTATAACAGCTCCGCCGCGCCGCGAGCGGTGCACAAGGCCGCCGAGAATTTCATCGACAAAGCCGCGTCGGACCGCGTGCTTCTGCTGTTCGGGATCGGCGACGGCGGCGGCGGCCCCGGCGAAGAGCATCTGGAGCTTCTGGCGCGCGAGAAGAATCTTGCCGGGCTCGCGCCGGTCGTGCAGGAGCGATCGGATGCGTTCTTCCGCCACATCGCGAAAGACGCGGCGGCCTATCCGACCTGGCGCGGCGAGCTTTATCTGGAGCGCCATCAGGGGACCTATACGACGCAAGGACGCAGCAAGCGCTTCAACCGCAAGCTCGAGCTCGCGCTGCGCGAGCTCGAATTCTCGGCGGCGATGGCGGCACAGCTTGCCGCATATGAATATCCCCACGCGCGGCTGGCAAAAATCTGGAAGGAAGTGCTGCTCTACCAGTTCCACGACATCCTTCCGGGCTCGTCGATCGCGCGCGTCTATGACGAATCGCTCGCGCGCTATGCGGCGCTCACGGCCGAGGTCGCGGAGCTGACGCAAGCGGCGGACGCAACTCTCCTCGGTGCGATCGCGCGCGGCGATGCCGCCCGCCCCGTCGTCGTGCTGAACAGCCTGTCGTGGCCGCGCACGGAATGGCTGCGTCTCGATGCGGGATGGGTGCGCGCGAGCGTGCCGGCGATGGGCTACGCCGTGATCGAGGAAGCCGCTGCGCAGCACTTCGCAGCCCCGCTCGCCGCGCCCGGCGCGCTCGAGAACGAAGCGCTCCGCCTCGAATTCGCGGCGGACGGTTCGATCGCGCGGCTCTATGACAAGGACGCACGGCGCGAGGTTCTTGCGCCGGGCATGGCGGGCAACGTGCTCGCCGTCTATGCGGATTCGGGCGACGCGTGGGACATTCCGATGACCTATCGCGACGTGGCGCCCGAGCGCTTCGTGTTGACAAGCGCCGAGCCTGCCCTCGACGGCCCGTGCGCCATCATGCGCATGCGCTATCGCTATCGCAATTCTACGCTCGAGCAGGACGTCGTGCTGCGTGCGCAGAGCCGCCGCGTCGATTTCGAGACGCGGGTCGATTGGCGCGAAGATGGGCGCATGCTGCGCACGAGCTTCCCCGTCGCAGTGAGCGCGCGCCATGCGACCTGCGGCATCCAGTTCGGCTCGATCCTCCGCCCGACGCACTCCGATACGCCGGCCGACCGCGCGAAATTCGAAATTTGCGCGCAGAAATGGGTCGATATCTCTGGCGACAGCTATGGCGTGGCACTGCTCGATGATTGCAAGTACGGTCACAGGGTGCAGGACGGCATCCTCGACCTCAATCTTCTGCGTAGCCCCCATGCGCCCGATCCGACGGCGGACCGCGCCGCGCACGTCTTCACCTATGCGCTCTACCCGCATGAGGGCGACCACGTCGCGGGAGGGGTGGCGCGCGCAGCTTACGAGCTCAACATGCCGCTGCGCCCGCTCGGGATCCCGCGCGGCACGGAATTGCCGCCGCGCGCCGCATGGTTCGAGGTCTCGGCGCCCAACGTCATCATAGAGACCGTGAAGCAGGCCGAGGACGGGCGCGGCATCGTCATCCGGCTCTACGAGGCGGCGGGCACCGCGACGGAAACATTGCTGGGAAGCGGCCTCGACCTTTCCGCCGTCGCGATGACGAACCTCGTCGAGGAGGGCGGCGTGCCGCTGCAAATTTCCGGCACTGCGGTTCGTCTTTCCTTTCGGCCCTTTGAAATTCACACTCTGCGTCTCGTGGCGCATCACGCTAAGGGGTGAGTTCTGGAGAAGCGGCATCAGGTCATCATTGTCGGCGGCGGGCCGGTTGGCGTCGGGCTCGCGGTCGAGCTGGGCTTGCGCGGCATCTCGTGCGCGCTGGTCGAGCGCCGGCGCGGCTTGCAGCAGATTCCAAAGGGCCAGAATCTCTCGCCGCGCACGCTCGAACATTTCTGGCGCTGGGGCATCGTCGACGAGCTCCGCGCCGAGCGCCTCTTGCCGCGCCCCTATCCGATCAGCGGCATCGTCGCCTACGGCAATCTGATGAGCGATTATTGGTACGCGCCGCCGCAGCGCGAGCTGATCCGCCAATACTATTATCAGGATGTCGAACGCCTGCCGCAGTACCTCACGGAAAAGGTGCTGCGCGCGAAGATGATGAGCCTGCCGAACGTCGCTTCGTTCTACGGCTGGTCGGCCGAGAGCGTGACGCAGGACGAGACCGGCGTGAGCGTCAGCATCGCCGAGGAGGGCGGGCCGGGCCGCGCGGTGCTCGAAGGAGACTATGCCGTCGGCTGCGATGGCGCGCATTCGAGCGTGCGCGACCAGATCGGCATCGAGCGGAGCGGCGCCGATTTCGATCAGATCATGGTGCTGGCCGTGTTCCGCTCGCGCGAGCTACACGAAGGTTTCAAGCGCTTTCCCGAGCGCTCGACCTACAACGCGCTCCATCCCGACCAGAAAGGTTTCTGGCAATTCTTCGGGCGCATCGTCGTCGGCGAGAGCTGGTTCTTCCACGCGCCCGTTCCGGCCGGCACGACGCGCGACAATTTCGATTTCACTGCGCTTGTCCACCGCGCGGCGGGATTTCCTTTCGCGGCCGAATTCGAGCATGTCGGATTCTGGGATTTGCGCGTGTCGGTTGCCGAGAAATACCAGGTGGGGCGCGTCTTCATCGCCGGCGACGCCGCGCACAGCCATCCGCCCTATGGCGGCTTCGGCCTCAACAACGGGCTCGAGGACGTGACCAATCTCGGCTGGAAGCTCGCGGCGAAGCTCAACGGCTGGGGCAGCGACGCGCTTCTCCTATCCTACAGCGAGGAGCGGCGGCCCATCTTCCACGAGACCGGCGAGGATTTCATCGCCGCGCGCATCAGGACCGACCACAAATTCCTCGAACGCTACAGCCCCGAGCGCGACCGCGCCGAGTTCGAGCGCGCCTGGCATGACCGGCCGAAAGCCACCGCCGGATCGCTACAATCCTACGAGCCCAATTACGAAGGCTCATCGGTCGTGTGCGGGCCGCCCGGCGGCAAATGCACGCGCGCACGGCGTCCATTCCTATGCCGCACGCAGCGGCCATCACCTCGCGCCGCAAGCGCTCTCGTCCGGCGAGAATGTGTTCGAGGCGCTCGGCCCCGAATTCACGCTGTTGGCATTCGATGCAGCACCCGCAGGCGGTGCAGCAATTCGAGGCAGCGGCGCGCGACGCAGAACGTGCCGCTCACGGTCGTGCGCGACAGTTTTGCCGGCGGGCGCGACATCTATGGCGCGCGGTTGATCCTCGTGCGGCCCGACGAATATATCGTCTGGACCGGCGATGGCGCGCCGGCGGATGCCGCCGCGTTGCTGCGCCGGGTCGTCGGCCGCGCCTGAGAGGAGCGGGGAGACGCATGAAGCTTGGCTTCCTGGTGGGATATTCCGGCGCCGAGATGCATCTGCCATTGGACCGGGTGCTCGAGGCCGAGCGCCTGGGATTCGATTCCGTCTGGACGTCGGAAGCCTACGGCTCGGATGCGGTTGCGCCCGCTGCGTGGCTCATGGCGCGGACGACGAAGATCAAGGTCGGCACGGCGATCATGCAGATGCCGGCGCGCACGCCCACCGCGGCGGCGATGGCGGCGATGACGCTCGATGCTCTCTCCGGCGGCCGCTTCATTCTCGGCATTGGCCCCTCGGGGCCGCAGGTGGCCGAAGGCTGGTACGGCGTTCCCTATGGCAAGCCGCTTTTGCGCACGCGCGAATATATCGCAATCGTCCGCAAGATCCTGGCGCGGGACGAGCCGCTCGCGCACGCGGGCGAGCATTACCAGATCCCCTATGCCGGCCCCGGCGCCACCGGCCTCGGCAAGCCCTTGAAGAGCATCATGCACGGCAATCCCAAGCTGAAGATCTACACGGCGACCATCACGCCGGCGAGCATGCGCAACTCGGCCGAAATCGCCGACGGCATGTTTCCGATCCACATGAATCCCGAGCGCTTCGAGCTCTTCAGGTCCGACCTCGAAGCGGGCTTCGCCAAGGCCGGCGCGGGCAAAAGCCTCGAGACCTACGACATCTGTCCGTTCGTGCCGGTCTCGATGGAGGACGATCTCGACGCTGCGCGCTTGCCGATAAAACGCAATCTCGCCCTTTATATCGGCGGCATGGGCGCGCGCGAGAAGAATTTCTACAACGACTATGCCAAGCGCCTCGGCTACGAGGGCGAGGCGGCGGCGATCCAGGACGCGTTCCTCGCTGGCCGCAAGGACGAGGCGGTAGCGGCGGTGCCGGACCGCCTCGTCGACGAGATCGCGCTCGTGGGACCTGCCGCCCGAATCCGCGATCGGCTCGAAGCCTGGAAGGAAGCGGGCAAGCGCCGCCACGTCCACGCGATGCTGCTGGGCAGCAACGCCAGCATCGCGGCGATGCGCGTCATCGCCGCGGCCGTGTTCTAGCCTACCGGATGAGGCCTTCGGCCTTCATCGCCTCCTGCACTTTCGGCCGTGCGCGCACGCGCTCCATGTAGGCCGCGACGTTGGGCCAGGGCGTGAGCTCGATTTTCTGGATGCGCGTCCAGTTGGTGATGGTGAAGGCATAGGCATCGGCGACGGTGAAGCGCTCGCCCATGAGATATTGCCTGCCGGCGAGCTTGCCGTCGAGGAAGCCATAGCGCTCGGCGAGCGTGTCGCGCGCGATCTTCTTGTAGTCGTCGGGCGTATTCGGCTTGAAGAGCGGCGTGAAATTCTTGTGCAGCTCGGACGTCACGAAATTGAGCCACTCCATCAAATGATAGCGCTCGATCGTGCCGGATGCGGGCGCGAGGCCCGATGCGGGATTGCGGTCGGCGACGTACTGCACGATGGCCGGTCCTTCGGTCAGCCGCTCGCCATTGTCGAGCTCGAGCACCGGGACCATGCCCTTGCCGTTCACCGTGCGGAAATCGCCGCCCGTTTTAATTTCCTTGCTGCGCAGATCGACCTGCACCAGCTCAAACGGAAGCCCCGCTTCGCGGAGCGAGATGTGCGGCGACAGCGAGCATGCGCCGGGCGAGAAATAGAGTTTCATGTCCTGCTCTTTCCTCCGTGTGCCTCTACCGCCCATTCTGGGCGGCGCACGCTCCCTCGTTCAAGCGCCGAGCCTTGCGCCGCATGCAGGACAGACCGATCAGCGCCGCCGCACGCCGACCTCGTCCCCGCGCTCAGGGAAATGCGAGACCGCTGTCGCGGCTTACGAGGAAGAGATCGCGCCGCTCGAAGAATTCGCGGGCGATGAAGGCCAGCGCTTCCGGCCGCTCGCGCTCGACCTCGTGCCCCGCCTCATAGGCGAACATCAGGTGGCAATCGGGCAGGAGCGTGCGGTAGCGGCCGCCCTCGCCGGGCGGCGTGGAGCGATCGTTGGTGCCGAAGAGCGCGAGCACCGGCCGCTTCAGCTCGCCGAGCCGTTGTTCGAGCTCCGTCCCGCGCTCGGCGAGCGCCGTCGGGCTCACCAGCACGATGGCGCCGGTCTCGGCCGGCTTTGCCAGTGCGAGCCAGAGTGTGGCCGCGGCGCCCGCGCCATGCCCGATCAGGTCGAAGCGCGCGAGGCCGAGCGTGCCCAGCGCGGCGCCGATGCGGCGCGCAAAAACCTGCGGCGCCGCTCCATCCTGCGCGAACAGGATCACGCGCCGGTCCTTGGCGAGAAGGACATGGCCGTGCGCGGCCGCCAGGCTATTGCCGATCGCGACGATCGCCCCGCCCGATCCCGCCTCGGCATAGGCGATGGCGCCGCCTTCGGCCGCGACGCGCGCTTCGCGAAATTCGGCGCTCATCTCAAAGCTCCCGCATGCGCGGCAGCACCTTGGTGCCGAACAGCTCGATCGAGCGCAGCGTCTTGTCGCCGAGCTGCGCGCCGACGACGAGATCGAGAATTCCGGCGCCGAGCTCGTCGCGGATGCGCTCGCACCTGCGCCAGCGCCGTCTCGGGGGAGCCTACGATCACCTGGCCGAGCTCGATGCGGTCGGCGAGATCGCGCCGCGCATTGCGCGTCGATTGCTCGAGAAGCTGGGTCCCGTAATAGCTCGTGTCCTTCACCGCTTCCGAGATGGCGGCGTTCTGATCGGTGAGCGCCACGCGCGGCGGCAGCGTGGAGAGATCGGCGAAAGCCTGCTCGTCGCTTTCGGCGATGTGGAACATGGCGCGGTAGATCACCTGGTCGGGCGGCGGGTCCCAGCCATCCTTGTTCGCCACGGCGCGATAATGCCGCACCGCTTTCTGCGCCATCGGCACGGTGGTGAAGGCGAAGCCGATGCCGATGCGGTTCTTCGCCGCGAATTCGCCGGCCTCGGGGCTCGAGCCCGACATGTAGATCGGCGGATGCGGTTTCTGAATCGGCCGCGGCCAGATCGCGATCGCGCGATATTGGTAATAGCGGCCGAGCCAGCCGAACGGCTGCGGCTCGGTCCAGGCGCGGCGGATGAGATCGAAGCGCCTCGGCGAAGCGCTCGCGCGATTCCGACGGGTTTATGTTGTAGGTGACGTACTCGTTGGGTGTGCCGCGCAGCATGCCGGCGATGACCCGCCCGCCCGACATGGTGTCGAGCATGGCGAATTCCTCGGCGACGCGCACCGGGTTGAGGATCGGGATGGTGGGGCCGAGCACGGCGATCTTGGCGCGCTTCACCACCTGCGTCAGCGCGCCCGCCATCACCATCGGGTTGGGCGTCAGCGAGAAGGCCGAGTAATGATGCTCGGCGGTCGTCACCCAATCGAAGCCGAACTCGTCGGCGCAGCGGAACTGCTCGAGCGTCGTCTCCATCGAGCGCTGCGCCACGTCGCCGGAAAAGGTGTCGGCGGCCAGGGGCCAGATATTGTGCGGCGCAGGCCCCATGTAGCGCGCCGTGCAGAAAAGCGATGCCTTCATCCGGGATCCGTCATCTATGGCAGGTATTGTTCCGTCGTGAGCTTTGCGAAATCGAGCGGGCCGTCGAGGATTTTCAAATCGGCGAAGATCGTGCGCAGGCGGTCGAGCGCGTTGCGCTTGAATTTGCCGTCGGTCGAGAAATCCTTCATCAGCAGGTCGTACTCCTTATCTTCGACCGCCGTGGAAAAGCCCGTGTTCTTGCTGGTGATCGCGACGGCTTCGTCCTTGTGGCCGCGCATATAGGCGATCGATTCGTACCACCCTTTCAGGAAGCGCCGCACGCCGTCCGGATCTTTCTGGATGATCGCCGTGCTGGCGAAGATGGTGAAGAGCTCGAAATCGTCTTCGTAGGCCGAAGCGGGCGTGAGAAAGCGGGCCGTTCCTTGCTCTTCGAGGAAGAATCCGGCGCCCGTATTGGCCAGAAATCCGTCCACCTGGTGCGTCTTGATCGCGGCGTTCTGGATCGAGGTGGCGCCGCCGATCGCGACCGGCGTTACGCCATCGGCGCCCCAGCCCCTGACGCGATTGAGTTCTTCGACGAGCCAATAGGTCAGCGAGCCGGTGCCGGTGACGCCAAGTTTCTTGCCCTTCAGATCATCGACGCTCGCGATGCCCGAATCGCGTCCGACCGTGATCCCCAAAAATCCGGGCGAGGCCGTGATCGAGCCGACCGCAATCTCGGGCGCGCCCTTCACGACGAGGGCCAAGTCCGTGCCGCCGCTCAAGGCGATATCGATACTGCCCGCGTTCAGCGCCTGCTGCAGCTTCAAGCCGCCGGTGAAATCGTATTCGTCGATCTCGAGCCCGTTCTTTTTGAAGACACCCTTCGCTATGCCGACATCGACCGGCACGAAGCCGAAATTCACTACCGCCTTGCCGACGCGCAAGGTCTCGGCCTGGGCCGGCGCCGCGCCCGCGAGCAGGGCCGCAGCGAAGCACCATGAGAGACGTGCGATCGGCATGGCCCGGCTTCCCCGGAAACCTACTGCGCGGCGAGCCTCACGTGACTCAAATATGTCTCGGCCTTGGCATAGTCGAACTGGATGGGCTCGATCTTGCCGGCGACGATCTCCGTGATGCGGGAGTCCGGCAGCGGGTGGCTGAACTGCGAATTCCGCATGTAGAGCCGGAGCCGCAGGATCTCGCACGTGACCTCGATCACCTCGTTCCATTCGGCGGGGCCCAGGTCGTCGATGTCGGTGCCGAGGAGGCCCCACATCATATGGCCGAACTCGTCGTCATAGACTTTCTGGCAGGCGCGCCCGATGCGTCCGTCGGCGCCGGGCCGGCTTTGCAGCTTCGCGCCTTCGGAATAGAGCGTGCAGTAGCCGCCCTCGGTGAAGCCCGTCGCGCGCGCATATTTCTTCACGTTGGTGCGGATGTGGTTGCGGTACTGCGCGAGCGCGTCCTCCTCGGGCCAGACGGCGAGCTCGTTCGCCTTGATGCGCGCCTCGCCCGGCTGCAAGAGGCTGTCATAGATGTCGGCGAAGAGGCAGTAATGCGTGAACTCGGCATGGACCTTGTCCAAGAGCTCGCGCAGCTCGTGGCGGTCGACGCTCTCGTCGAGCTTCGGCACCATCTCCATCAGGTCGCGCGCGAGCTCGGTCGGCATCGCCACTTCGACCGTGGGTCCGGGAAACTTCGCGACCCCGACATATTCCTTCCAGCATTGGCGCTTCAGCCACAATTTGTCGGCTTCGCGGTTGCGCACGGGAGAGGTCCAATAGGTGCGCACGATCTCCGCCTCACCGGCCCAAAGGGGCGCATTCGCGTCGATGAGCCGCCTCACATTTTCCCGCACGGGCATGGCCGATCCCCTTCCTTGCGGCCCCAGTATATGCGCGCGGCGCCGACCGGCAGCGATCTCTTTTTTACCGGGGGCTTGGTGCTAGATTTCCGGCATGAGCGAGGCCGGTTCCCTTCCCGTCATCGTCGCCGGCGGCGGCATCGGCGGCCTCGCGGCCGCGCTGGGGCTGGCGCAAAAGGGATCTGCTCCGTGCTCGTGCTGGAACGCGCGGCCGCAGCTCGGCGAGATCGGCGCCGGCATCCAGCTCGGGCCCAACGCGTTTCCATGCCTTCGACTATCTCGGCGTCGGCGAGGCCGCGCGCGCGCATGGCCGTCTATATCGATCAGCTCCGCGCTGATGGATGCGCTGACGGCCGAAGAGATCATGCATGTCGATCTGCGGCGCGCCCTTTCGCGCGCGCTTCGGCAATCCCTACGCGGTCGTGCATCGCGGCGATCTGCATGGGGTGCTGTCTGACGGCGTGCCGCGACCATCCCGACGATCGAGCTGCGCGTCGAGCAGCGAAGTGACCGGCTACGAACAGGACGGCAGCACGGTCGCCGTGCGGCTCGCCTCCGGCGAGCCCGTGACCGGATCGCTGCTGATCGGCGCCGACGGGCTGTGGTCGAACGTTCGCAAGCAGGTGTCGGCCGACGGGCCGCCGCGGGTCTCCGGCCACACCACCTACCGCTCGGTCATTCCCGACCGAGCGCATGCCGCAGGATCTGCGCTGGAATGCGGCGACGCTGTGGGCCGGGCCCGAAATGCCACCTCGTGCATTATCCGCTGTCGGGCTGGAAGGTGTTCAACCTCGTCGTCACCTGCCACAACGAGGCGCCGGAGCCGGTCGCCGGCAAGCCGGTCGTCGCGACGAGGAGGTGCATGCAGGGCTTCGCGCATGTGCACGAGCAGGCGCAGGAAGATCATCCGACCACGGCACGAACTGGCGGCTGTGGGTGCTGTGCGACCGCGATCCGGCCGAGCACTGGGTCGACGGCCGGGTCGACGCTGCTGGGCGATGCCGCGCATCCGATGATGCAATATTTCGCGCAAGGCGCCTGCATGGCGCTGGAAGACGCGGTGTGCCTGTCGCACATGCTGGCGTCCCACCCCGGGCGGGTCGAGGAAGCGCTGAAACTCTATTGCGCTCGGCGCGTGCTGCGGACGAGCCGCGTGCAGCTCCAATCGCGCGCCCTGGGCGAGCATGTCTATCATCCGGCCGGCGCCCATGCCGATCTGCGCAATGCCGTGATGCGCGGAAGATCGCAGACCGAGTGGTACGACGCGCTGCAATGGCTCTACGGCAGCACCGGCCTCGGCGAGAACAATTTCGGCTGAGCGCTAGCCCGCCGTCCCCTCGACCAGGATGACGTTCGACGTGGCGCTGGCGAGGCGCAGGCCCAGGACCGGCTTGTATTCCGGGCTGTCATAGAATTTCTGCGCCGCGGCAAGCGTCGGGAATTCCAGGATGGCGAGCCGCTTGATCGGCGGATTGCCTTCGAGCACCCGCGCCTCCGCCCCGCGGACGAGAAAGCGCCCGCCATATTGCGCGACGATCGGGTTCACTTGCTTGCGATACTCCTCGAACTTCGCCGGGTTCGTCACTTTGATATTGGCGATGAGATAGCCAGCCATTGTCCCCTGTCTCCGGTTTTATCCCCTTATCGTGCACGTTTCGCGAGGCTGCGCCAGCATTTTGCAAGCCTGGCGCGGTTGCGCCGCGCGCCCCGCCTCCCTATCTTCCGGCGGTCCATGACCGATCTTCAGCATATCCGCAATTTCGCCATCATCGCGCATATCGATCATGGCAAATCGACGCTCGCCGACCGCCTCATCGAGTTCTGCGGCGGGCTCGAGGCGCGCGAGATGCGCGACCAGGTGCTCGACAGCATGGATATCGAGCGCGAGCGCGGCATCACCATCAAGGCGCAGACCGTGCGCCTGACCTACAAGGCGAAGGACGGCGAGACCTACGAGCTCAATCTCATGGACACGCCGGGCCATGTCGATTTCGCCTATGAGGTGAGCCGCGTCGCTCGCCGCCTGCGAAGGCTCGCTCCTGGTCGTCGATGCGAGCCAGGGCGTCGAGGCGCAGACCCTCGCCAACGTCTATCAGGCGATCGACGCCGGCCACGAGATCGTGCCGGTGCTGAACAAGATCGACCTGCCGGCCGCCGAGCCCGAGCGCGTCAAGCAGCAGATCGAGGACGTGATCGGCCTCGACGCCTCGGGCGCGATCGAGATCTCGGCCAAGACCGGGCTCAACATCGATGGCGTGCTCGAAGCGCTGGTGCACGCGCCTGCCGCCGCCCAAGGGCGATGCGAAGCGCGCCGCTGAAGGCGCTGCTGGTCGATAGCTGGTACGACGCCTATCTCGGCGTCGTCACGCTGGTGCGCGTCAAGGACGGCGTCCTGAAGCCCGGCCAGAAAATCCGCCTCATGGCGACGGGCGCCGACGCACCAGATCGAGCGCGTCGGCGTCTTCACGCCGAAAGCGGTGCAGATCGACGAGCTCGGCCCCGGCGAGATCGGCTTCATCACCGCCGGCATCAAGACCGTGGCCGACTGCCGCGTCGGCGACACCATCACCGAGGAGCGCCGCCCCGCCGCGGCGCCGCTGCCCGGCTTCAAGCCGGTGCAGCCGGTCGTGTTCTGCGGCCTGTTCCCGACCGACGCCGCCGATTTCGAGCATCTGCGCGACAGCGCTGGCGAAGCTGCGCCTCAACGACGCCAGCTTCGATTTCGAGCCCGAGACCTCGGCCGCGCTGGGCTTCGGCTTCCGCTGCGGCTTTCTCGGCCTGCTGCATCTCGAGATCATCCAGGAGCGGCTCGAGCGCGAATTCGATCTCGACCTCATCACCACGGCGCCCTCGCGTCGTCTATCGCATCCACCTGCACCGACGGCGACGATGATGGAGCTGCACAATCCCGTCGACATGCCCGACCCGGTGCGCATCGACCATATCGAGGAGCCGTGGATCAAGGCGACGATCCTGGTGCCGGACGAGTATCTCGGCGCGATCCTGGCGCTGTGCGAGGAGCGGCGCGGCGTCGCAGATGGACCTGACCTATGTCGGCACGCGCGCCATGGTGGTCTATCGCCTGCCGCTCGAACGAGGTGGTGTTCGATTTCTACGACCGCCTGAAATCGGTGAGCCGCGGCTATGCCAGCTTCGACTATCAGCTCGACGGCTACGCCGAGGGCGATCTCGTGCTGATGAACATCCTCGTCAACAGCGAGCCGGTCGATGCGCTCGCCATCATCGTGCATCGCAGCCAGGCCGATCGCCGCGGCCGGGCGCTGTGCGAGCGCCTGAAGGACCTGATCCCGCGCCAGCTCTTCCAGATCGCGATCCAGGCGGCGCTCGGCGGCCGCATCATCGCGCGCGAGACGGTGAAGGCGCTGCGCAAGGACGTGACTGGCGAAATGCTATGGCGGCGACATCACGCCGCAAGCGCAAGCTGCTCGAGAAGCAGAAGGAAGGCAAGAAGCGCATGCGCCAGTTCGGCAAGGTCGAAATCCCGCAATCGGCCTTTCTGGCGGCGCTCAAGATGGGGGACGAGTAGCTAGCGCCGGCGATGGCGCCGGCGCGGCCGGCGGGCGATGAGCACGAGTGCCGCTCCCAGAACGAGAAAGCTCGGCGCCGCCCAGAGCGCGATGATGCGCTGGAAAATATAGAGAAGCTCCGAGGAGAGCGCGTTCGAGACCGCCTGATAGCTGTGGCGCGACAGTTCGAGCCAGAGCGGCCCCAGCGCAACGGGATCGATGTGCCCTGTATCGCGCCAGGCAACGACGTCGCGGCCCAGGACGACGAGCCCGGCGAGCAGCAGCAGGTAGCCCAGGGCGCGGACGACCGCCATCGCGCGATGCTGCGCGAAGCTTTCCCCGCGCGCAAGTTTTCTCCCGAGTCGCGGAACCGGCGACCGGCGAGTCGCTCAGGTAAAGCGCGCCGAAAGCGGCACGGGGCCGAATTTCTGGCCCTCGACCGCGCGCGTCATGGCGGCGAGCGCCGCGCCAAGCGCCATAAGATCGGCGGCGGCACTCTCCCCTTGGATCTTCCCTTCGGCGAAATCGCGGCCGGTGAGATAGACCGAGTTCGGCAGCGCGATCGCGCCGAACCAGGCGAGGACGAGGCGCAGATGGCCGTCGACGGCGAGGTAGTGATGCGGCGAGCCGCCCATCGCCACGATCGCCACCGGCTTGTCGCGCAGCGCTTCGACCGGAAGGATGTCCAAGAGGTTCTTGAGCACGCCGGGAAAGCTCGCGCGATAGACCGGCGCCGCAAAGGCGACCCCGGCAGCACCCGCGATGGTGGCGACCGCGTTTCGCGTCGGCGCATCGTAATCTTCGAGCTTGCGCCCATCGCACAGTTCGACCCGAGTCGTGGCGAGGTTGATGGTCTCGACCTCGATCCCCGGTTCCTTGGCGAGCGCTGCCGCGAGCTCGGCCACGGCGCCGCTCAACCGTCCAGGCGGCGTCGCCGCTCCCACCACCATGACGAGCTTCATCGCTTCCGCCCTTGCCTCGTCGACATGCCTTGGCGGATGATCGTATCGCATCACCGCAATCGACCGCCAGTAGCGAGGACGCCCATGCACAAAGCCGGCAGAACCGTCGCGGCCTTTCTGGCTGCGGCATCACTCTCTGCTCCCGCCGCCGCCGCCCGGGCCGACGAGCCTGTGACGATCGGCGTGGTCGGTGCGGTCAGCGACACCGTGCTCTATCTCACCGAGAAGAAGGGCTTCTTCCACGACGAAGGGCTGAAAGGCGACATCACCGTCTTCGATTCCGGCGCCAAGATGGTCGCGCCCTTGGGCAAGGGCGATCTCGATGTCGGCGCCGGCGCCTATTCGGCCGGCCTCTTCAACGCCGTCGCGCGCGGCATCAACATCAAGATCGTCGCCGACAAGGCGACCAACAAGGCGCCCTATGACTATCGCGCCGTGGTCGTGCGCACACCACTCGTCGGCACGATCAAAACCCTTGCCGACCTGAAGGGCCGCAAGATCGGCGTCACCGCGCAAGGCGCTTCCGACAATTCCGTGCTTGCCGTCGGGCTGAAATCGGTGGGATTGGGCCTCGGCGATGTCGAGCGCTTTTATATGGGATTTGCCGCGCAGTTCGTCGCTCTGCAGAACGGCGGGATCGACGCGGCGATGAGCTCGGAGCCCGATGCGACGCTGATGGCGCGCCAAGGGATCG
This sequence comes from uncultured Acidobacteriaceae bacterium, assembly GCA_963755765.1. Lineage (GTDB taxonomy): Bacteria > Acidobacteriota > Terriglobia > Terriglobales > Acidobacteriaceae > Acidiflorens. Next base: position 1,024,678 of record CAVWKZ010000008.1, on the reverse strand, counting down.
CGGTGAAGTTCGAGCCGTACTCGGCGTTCTATCCGGTCTATCAGAGCGGCGTGATCCTGTTCGGCACGAGTCTGCTCGACCAAGACCGCGCCAAGGGCGAGAAATTCATGCGCGCATATCTGCGCGCCGTGCGCTTTTATGATTCGGCGCTGAAGGACGGTCACATCGTCGGGCCCAACGCCGACTATATCTACGATGCGATCGCCGAACTGACGAAGCAGAAGGACAAGACCGTGTTCCACGACATGGTGGCGTCCTGGTGCAATCCCAACGGCGCGATCGAGATCGCGAGCGTCAAGACCGACCTCGCCGATTTCAAGGCCGAGGGCGAGGTGCCGCCCGACATCGACGCGGACCGCGTCGTCGACATGTCGTTCGTGCAGGCGGCGCTGAAACAGCTCGGCCCCTCCCAGGCGGCGCAGAAATAGCTCAGTGCCGCGCCGGCGAGAAATCGCGGAGCAAGCGGCACTCGGCCACCCGAACGCGCTTCTTGGGCGCGGGCGTGTTGCGGCTCTGGCCGACGAAGCGCGGCTCGCCGTCGGTGACGACCGCGCCGACGGCGCATGGGTCGCCGTGCTTGAGCGCTGCGAGCGCCGTGTCCTGCGTGCCGCCGACCGGCGCATCGACGATCGCGACATCGGCGTCCTTGCCGGCGGCGATGAAGCCGCTGTTGAGGCGATAGACCCGCGCGTTGTTGCCGGTGGCGGCGCAGACCGCATGCTCGGCCGGCATGTCGGTGAGGCTCGCGAGATGCGTCATCGTATAGATCATGCCGAGCGGCATGACGCCGCTGCCGGTCGGCGTGTCGGTCGCAATGAGGAGCCGGTCCAGCGCGCCGTGCTTGCGCGCGAGCCCGGCGCACATCAGCGCCGTGCGCAGATTGCCGGCGGTGCAAAGCTGGAGCGCGATGTCGCTGTCGCAGACGACGCGCTCGAAATCGCGGTCGGGCATCGCCGTCGGCCCGCCATTGATGTGGAACGACACATGCGGTCGCATGGCGAGAAGATGGTCGCCGGTGATGGGCGATGAATCCGGAATCGACGCGCCGCCGGTGTGTACCGTCGTGATCATGCCCGCCGCGCGCGCCCAGCCGCACGAGCGGCACATAGTCATAAGGCGTCTTGACCGCGCCGAACCCGGCCTTGGCGAGCCACACGCCTTTTGCGGCGATCTCGCGGAAATCGGCCTCGGCGAGGCCCGGCTCGAGAATGATCGAGCCGGCCCAGACGCGGATGCCGCCCGGCCGGAAATGCTCGAAGCAGCGCTGCGCCGCCAAGGCCAGCGCCTTCACGCCCTCGGGATCGCGCGGCCGGCCCGGCACGTGAACCTCCGACGCGCTGATCGCCGTCGTCACGCGCGCCGTGCACATAGCTTTCGAGGAACCCCACCGTCTTCTGCCGCGGCGTGTAGTCGCCGAACGTGTTGTGCACTTGCGAATCGATGAGGCCGGGAATGATCGTCGCGCCGGCGGCGTCGATCACTACGTCGCACTGGCCGAGCTGCGCGGCGCTGCCGGTGCCGACGACTCTCGATCTTGCCGCCCTCCATGACGATCGCCGAGGCTTTGACGAACGGCTCGCGCCAGTCGCCGGACACGATCTCGCCGGCATTGACGATGGCCGTTCGCATGGGCGCCTCCCTAGTGCCTGATGTTCACCAGCACCATCGAGATTTGCGGCACGTAGGTGATGAGCATCAGCGTCGCGAAATTTATCACTACGAACGGCAGCACGCCGACATAGACCTTGTGCATCGGCGCCTCGAACACGGCTTGCGACGAGAAAAGGTTGAGGCCGAAAGGCGGCGTGTACATGCCGATGCTGAGATTGACCGCCATGATGATGCCGAAATGGATGGGACTGACGCCGACCGCCACGACGATCGGCAGAAGTAGCGGCGTCAGGATCAGGATCGCGGGCGCCGGCTCCAAGAAGCTTCCCGCCATCAGGAGCCCGGCATTGAGATAGAGCAGCAGCTCCCATTTCGCCATGTGCATGCCTTCGACCGCGGCGACGATGTGCTGCGGAATGCCGCTCGTCGTGAGCAGCCAGGAATAGATCCCGGCCGCCGTCACGATGATCAGGATCTGCGAGATGAGGAAGGCGGCGCTCGTCACGATGCGCCACATGCCGGCGAGATCGACCTCGCGATAGATGAACAGCGTCACGATCAGCGAATAGACGACGGCGACGCCCGCCGCCTCGGTCGGCGTGAAGACGCCGCCATAGATGCCGCCGAAGATCACGACGAGCGTGCCGATCGACCAGCTCGCCTCCTTCGTCGTGGCCCAGATCTTGTCCCAGCGCGCGCGCGCCGCGAGCGGCACCATCTGAACCTTGGCATAGCCCATGACGAACACGGCATCGACGAACCCGATCAGAAGGCTCGGCAGAACTCCGGCGGTGAACAGCATCACGGCCGATTGCTGCGCCGACATCGAATAGAGGATCATGGCGATCGACGGCGGGATCACCACGGCGATGGCACCCGACGATGCGACGAGGCCGACGGCGAAGCGCTCGCTATAGCCGTTCTCGCGCAACGAAGGATAGATCATGCGGCCCATGGCGATGACGGTGCCGACGGCGGTATGCGACATGGCGCCGAAAAGCTCGCTCGCGGCGACCGTGGTCACGGCGAGCGAGCCGCGCACGCCGCCGATTAGGGACATGACCCAGGCGATGACGCGTCGCGCGATGCCGCCTTGCGCCATGATCTCGCCGGCGAGCACGAAGAACGGCACCGCGAGCAGCGGAAAATTGTCGAGGCTGCCGAACATGTAGGTCTGGATCGTCTCGGTCGGCACGTCGGCGACGGTGAAGACCGCGACGATCGAGGTGACGATGAGGATGAGGAAGATCGGGAACCCGATGATGAGCAGCACCACCGGCAGGCCGAAATAGACGAGATAGGGCAGCATGGCGTCTGCCGCTCCAGCCTGGCTCGCGGCGCGCTTGGCGCCGGCAGCAGCCGCGCGCTGCCGGACCGCGCTCCGGGTCAGGATCCGGATCGCGACGAACAGCGCCATGAAGCCGAAGCCGATCGGGATCATCGCCTGCGGGATGACGAGCGGGAAATTGGCGGCCTGGCTGCGCTCGTCGAAGGCGGCGAGATCGACGATGACCGGCGCGGCAAAGGCGACGATGAGCGCCGCTGTCGCGAGGAAGACGAGATCGGCCAGCAGGTCGAAGAATTTCTTCGCCGTCGGCGGCAGCATGTTGACGAGGATGTCCATGCGGATGTGGCGGTTCGCCCACGACACCGCGCCGCCGCCGAGGAAAACGCAGCCGCACATCAGGAACAGCATGATCTCTTCCGCCCACGAGATCGAAACGCTGAAGAAATAGCGGCCGATGATGTTGGCGAAATTGAGCGCGACGCTCAGGATGAGCAGGATCGCCGCGAGCGCGCGCGCGAGCACGATGAGGGATTCCACGCCCTTGAGCAGCCGGTCGATCATTGGCGCGCCCTCCCCTGCGCGCTCGCGTGCCTCAGAACTATTGCGCCGTACGTTTCACCGCCGCGACCAGCGTCTCGTAAGCCGCGTGGAGCTCCGGCTTCGATTTCGAAAGGTCCTCGCCCACGGTCGAAAGAGTCTTCATCATCGCGGCCTCCTCCTCGGGCGGCAGCTCGATCAGCTCGCCGCCTTTCTCGACCCAGACTTTGCGCTGGCCGTTGAAGAAGTCTTTGGCCCAGGGGTCGGTCTCGTCGCTCGCCTTGGCCGCGTCGTCGCGCAGCACTTTTTGCAGGTCGGCGGGCAGCGCATCGAACCATTTTTTGCTGAAGAAAGCCATCGAGAAGATGAAATTGTGGTTGGTCTCGGTGATGTATTTGGCGGCGTCTTGATACTGCATGGTGCTGAACACGGCGACCTGCGCCACGGCGCCGTCGATGGCGTTCTGCTGGATCGCCGGCAGCACGTCGGCCAAGCGTCATCGCGATCGGCGTGGCGCCCAGGCGCGAAATCTGCTCGTTCGCGAAGGACGAGGCGAGGACGCGGATCTTCAGGCCCTTGAACCCGGCGACGTGCCGCACCGGCGTGCGCGTGATGATCGAGGATCCGGCCGAGATCCACAGCGCGGCGCCGACGAGCCCCTTGTTGGCGCCGAGGCCGAACATCAACTTCTGCAGCTCCGGGTCCTTGGTCAGGCGGATCGCTTGATCGAGATTCTGGATGAGGCCCGGCGCGGACATGATCTCATAGCGCTCGTCGACGCCGACCAGGAATTCGGGCGGGCCGATATAGGCCTGGATCGCGCCGAACTGCGTTCCTTCGATCTCGCGCGGGATCGGGCCGAGCTGGCTGTTCGTGATAAATCTCGCTCTTGATGCGGCCGCCCGAATCCTTCGCCACCTGCGCCGCGAACCATTCCATCCAATGCTGCTGGGCGTCGTTGATCGTGGCGGTGCCCATCTTCATGACGTAGGTCTTGTCGCTGTCGGCGGCGCGCGCAGGCCCGACGAGAGACACCAGCGTCGCGAGCGCCAGCGTGCCGAGGATGAACCCTTTCTTCTTCATAATTTGCTGATCTCCGCATAGGGATTTTCGGCGCGGATGAGCGCGTCCAAGGCGCGCCGCACCTGCAACTGGCCGGCGTCGGTCGCGACGTCGATGAGGCCGTCGAGCGCGCCGCCCGAGAGGTTCTGCTGCTGCGCCTCGAGCATCGCCTTGTCCTGAAGGAACGTGTCGCGCGAACCTTCGTAGAGGAGGCGCGACATGTCGGCATCGTCGCGCTTGAAATTGCGTGCGAAGGCGAAGCTGTAGTGACAGCTCGTCGCGCTTTCGGCCGTCACCAGGTGGGTCGACCAGAGGGAAATGCCCTGGCTGCGGTCGCCCTCGGGCGCGCCGGTCCCGTGCACGGCGCAGCCGACATCGATATAGATGGTCGAGGGCGCGATCCACGTCGACCACTGCCAGCGATCGACACTGCCGGTGAAGCCGCCCGCCGCGGCGAAGAGCGGCGGCGGGTTTACGTCGATCAGCCAGCGCCCGACGCGGATGCCGTCATTGCAGCCGCTCGGTCTTGATCGGCACCGTCGCCTCGCGCGGATCGCCGGCGAGCGTACCGGGATGGACATAGGGCACGTGCGTGAAGTCGAGCAGATTGTCGACGAGAAGCTGCGCGTTGGCCTCGACATGGAGATATCCCGGCGTCGTCGTCCAGTCCGGGCTGTCGAGCCACGGCAAATCCGGAATCCTGGCCGGATCGGCGCGCGCCGCATCGCCCATCCACACCCAGAGGACGTTCTGGCGCTCGATCGCCGGATATGAGGGCACCTGCGCGCCCTTCGGGATCTGCTCCTGGATCGGCACCTCGACGCAGCGTCCGGCATGGTCGAAGCGCAAGCCGTGATAGCCGCAGCGCAAGCTGTCGCCCACCACCTCGCCCTTCGACAACGGCGCCGCGCGATGGCAGCAGCGGTCGGCGAGCGCCGCGGGCCGTCCGCTCGCGCCGCGGAACAGCACGAGCTTTTGGCCGATGATGGTGCGCGCGATCGGCCGCTCGCGCAGCTCCTTCGACCAGATTGCCGCGTACCACGCGTTGCGCAGAAACAAGGCTCGGCTCCGTCCTCGTCCGAGACCGGCGGACCTTAAATGCAATCCCAACCTGTGACAAGTTGACGACAGGGCCGATTGCGGGCCAGTTTCGCAGGATGGGAGGGGTCATGGCGCCAAGGAGCTATGACTATGTCGTGGTCGGCGCGGGCTCGGCCGGGTGCACGCTCGCGAACCGTCTGAGCGAGGACCGGGTAACACGCGTTTTGCTGCTGGAAGCGGGCGGATGGGACCGCAATCCGTGGCTCCGCATCCCGCTTGCCTGGGGCCGGGTGCTGGCACGACGGATGAACGACTGGATGTATTTCGCCGAGCCCGAGGCGAGCATGGACGGGCGCGCGCTCGAATGCGCACGCGGAAAAGTGATCGGCGGCTCGTCCTCGATCAATGCCATGGCCTATGTCCGCGGCCACCGCTCGGATTACGAGCGCTGGGCCGCAAGCGGCCTGCCGGGCTGGTCCTATGCGCATGTGCTGCCGTATTTCCGCCGGCAGGAGAGCTGGGAGGGCGGATCCAGCGAATTCCGCGGCGGCGACGGGCCGCTTTCGACCCGCTTCTCGCGCTTTTCCGATCCGCTGGTCGACGCATTCGCGGCGGCGGGCGCGGCGGCGGGCCACCCCTGGACCGACGACTATAACGGCGCGCGCCAGGACGGGTTTTGCCGCTGGCAGATGACGATCCGCGATGGCCGGCGCTGGAGCGCCGCCAACGCCTATCTTCACCCCGCCGCCGGCCGGCCCAACCTCACCGTCGCAATCAATGCGCACGCGACCCGGATCGTGCTGGAGAAGGACCGCGCCGTCGGCGTCGTGTATCAGGCCGACGGCGCCGACGCACGAAGCGCGGGCCGAGCGCGAGGTCATTGTCGCCGCCGGCGTCGATCAACTCGCCGCAACTTCTGATGCTGTCCGGGATCGGCGACCCCGCAGAACTGGCAACGCATGGGATCGGCTTGGCGGTTCCGTTGCGCGGCGTCGCCAAGAATCTCCAGGACCATATCTCGGCGTCGGTCGCCTATGCCCGCCGCGCGCCAGGGCCGATCCACGCACGCATGCGCGCCGACCGGGCCGCACGCGATCTCGCCTTTGCCTATTTTTTCGGCAAAGGGATCGCGAGCGACATGTTCGGCGGGGTGATGGCCTTCCTCAAGACCGGGCTCGGCGGCGGTGGGCCGGCGGCCGCGCCGGACGTGCAGCTTCTGTTCAACGCCGCGCCGATGACCGCCGGCCCTTATCTCGCGCCGTTCGTGCCGCCTTATGCCGATGGGTTCGCCTGCCGCGTCGCATTGCTCCGGCCGGAAAGCCGCGGCGAACTCAAACTGCGCTCGGCTAACCCGGGCGCGGCGCCGATCATTCGCCAGAATTTTCTGGCGACCGACACGGATTGGAAAATCCTGCGCGCAGGCCTGCGCATGGTGCGCGACATCGGCCGCCAGGCGCCGCTCAACCCCTTCGCCGGAGCCGAGCTTGCGCCGGGCGATGGCGGCTGGTCGGATGACGCGCTCGATGCGCATGTGCGCAAGACCGCGATCACCGTCCATCATCCGCTCGGCACCTGTAAGATGGGCCCGCAGTCCGACCCGATGGCGGTGGTCGATGCCGAGCTCAAGGTGATGGGGGTGGAGCGGCTTGCGCGTCGTCGATGCCTCGGTCATGCCCGATCTCGTCGGCGGCAACATCAATGCCGCCGTGATCATGATCGCGGAGAAAGCCGCCGACATGATTCGGGGCCGCCCTGCCGAGGCGCCGGTCAATGTCTAGGACAATTCTGCGATGACCCGCGCGCTCGCCGGCATCCTGGCGCTCGATTTCTCGACCACCATCGCCGGGCCCCATTGCGCGCGGCTCCTGGCCGATCTCGGCGCCGAGGTCATCAAGATCGAGCCGCCCGAAGGCGACATCATGCGCGCGCGTCTGCCGACGCGGAACGGCGCCAGCGCCGTCTTCGGCGAGCTCAATGCCGGCAAGGCGAGCGTCGTGCTCGATCTCAAGAACGAAGCGGCGGCATCGGCCGCGCGCCGCCTCGTCCAAAAGGCCGACGTGCTGGTCGAGAACTACCGGCCCGGCGTGATGCGGCGCCTCGGCCTCGATTACGCCGCGCTCGCGCCCGACAACCCGCGCCTCATCTATTGCGCGATCTCGGGCTATGGCCAGACCGGCCCGTCGGCGCTGCTGCCGGCCTATGCGCCGGTGATCCATGCCGCCTCGGGCTATGACCGCGCGCATCTGGCCTATCAGGTGGGCCGCGCGCGCCCCGACAATTCCGGCATCTTCATCGCCGACATTCTGGCCGGGACCTACGGCTTCGGTGCCATCATGGCGGCGCTCCATCAGCGCCATACGACGGGGCGCGGCCAGATGATCGACCTCTCGATGCTTGAAACCATGCTCGGCCTGATGTTGACCGAAGTCGCAGACGGCGCAGTTCGAGCTCGAGCCGGCCGGCCGCTCGATCTTCGGGCCGATCGAGGCGGCGGACGGCTTCCTCACCGTAGCCGTCGCGAGCGAGCGCACCTTTCGCGCGTTGTGCGCGGCCGCGGGGCGCGAGGACTGGATCGCCGATCCGCGCTTTGCCAAATATCGCGATCGCCGCATGAACTGGAATCACCTGATCGACGAGCTCGAGCTCTGGTCGAAGGCGCGCAGCAGCAAGGACTGCCTTGCCGCCTTCGCCGCTGCGGGCGTGCCGGCTTCGGCCTATCGCACGGTGGCCGAGGCGATGTGCGATCCGCAAGTGGCCCATCGCGGCGCGCTTGCCGAGGTGCGCGACGCCGGCGGCACGTTCAAGACGCTCAACCCGCCCTTCCGCATGTCGGGGACCGACACCTCGACCGGCGCCGAGGCGCGCTCGCTCGGCGCCGATACCGCGTCCGTCCTCGCGCGCGTCGGGCTATCCTCGGCCGAGATTGCTCAGGCGATGGCAGGGAGCAAGGGATGAGCGCGATGCCCGAGGGTGCGCCCGGATTGGGCGAGCTTCTGATCGAAAGCCGCGCGATGGCGTGGCACGAAAAGTCGCTGAAGGGCGTCTTCGAGAAAATGCTGTGGCGCGACGAGATTTCGGGCGCGTCGATCGCGCTCATCAAATTCGCCAAGGGCGCCGGCATCCCCGAGCCGCATCTTCACGCCTCGAACCAGTTCATGTTCTGCCTCGAAGGCCGCTACGAATACACCGCGACGGGCGTCGTGCTCGTGCCGGGCTCGTTCTACATGAACCCCAAGGGCAACGTGCACGGGCCCGCCATAGCGCACGAGGAGACGGTGGTGGTCGAGAATCTATGACGGGCCGCATTATCCCGAGCGGCCGAGCTTCTACACGAACGATGAGGATGCACGCTGATGGCGAAGCGACAGATCACCTCCGACAAGATCAGTCGGCCCTCGGGCCATTTCTCGCAGGCGACCGTGATCGAGGCGAAAGGTCGCCTGGTCTTCATCAGCGGCATGACCGCGAAGAAAGCCGATGGCAGCATGGCCGGCGTCGGCGACATCGAGGCGCAGACGCGCCAGGTGTGCGAGAATCTGAAGGCCGCAATCGAGGCGGCGGGCGGCACGATGGACGACATCTGCCGCGTCGACGTCTATATCCGCAACATGGAGCATTTCCCGCAGATCCATAAGGTGCGGCGCGAGTATTTCGGCGCGCCGGCGCCGGCCTCGACGATGATCGAGGTCAACAAGATGACCTCGCCCGAACTCGCTCATCGAGATCAGCGCGATCGCCGTCTTGCCGTGATTGACAGGAAAGCGCGCGCCGCCACAATCCGCGCGATGCACGAGAAGAGCCATCATGCCGGTCCGTGACACGACGACGCGCGAGCGCATGGAGATGCGCACGGAGAACCGCCTGAAATTGGGCCTCTTCGGCGCCAACTGCTCGTCCGGCCGCGCCGTCACGTTGGTGCCCGAGCGCTGGTCGGGCGAGCTGGCACGACAATCTCCGCCTCGCGCAAGATGGCGGACGAGGCCGGGATCGAATTCATGCTGCCGATCGGCCGCTGGAAAGGCTATGGCGGCGACACGGATTATCAGGGCGCGACGCTCGAGACCATGACCTGGGCGACCGGGCTGCTCGCGCAAGACCAAGCGCATCACCGTCTTCGGCACGGTCCACGCGCCGCTCTTCCATCCGCTCATCGCGGCCAAGGAATTCGTCACCGCCGATCATGTCGGCGAAGGGCGCTTCGGCCTCAACATCGTGTGCGGCTGGAACGAGGGCGAGTTCGAGATGTTCGGCGCCACGCTCGCGCGATCACGAGCAGCGCTACGAATATGCCGAGGAATGGATCGGCGCCGTGAAGCTCGCTTGGTCGAGCGACCAGACTTTCGATTATCGACGGCGGCTTCTTCAGCCTCAAGAAAATCCGCGCCTGGCCCAAGCCGTGGGGCGGCACGCGCCCGCTCATCATGAATGCCGGCGCGTCAGACACGGGCCAAGCCTTCGCCATCCGCAATTGCGATGCGCTTTTCATGTCGACGCGGCTCGCCTCGCTCGAAAGCTATGCGAAGAACGTGCGCGACGTGAAGGATCTGGCGCGGCGCGAGGGACGCGAGCTGGGATTTCTACACGGTGGGCGTCATCACTTGCGCCAAGACGATGAAGGAGGCGCAGGACTATTACCATCATTGCATCGTCGAGCATGCCGACTGGAACGCGGTCGACAGCATCCTGGCGATGAAGGACATCACGCCCGCGACACGCGGCCAGGAGACCTACATGCGCCTCAGGAACGAGTACGCGAACGGCATGGGCGGCCTGCCGATCGTCGGCGATCCCGATTATGTCGCCGACCACCTCGCGATCCTGAGCGAGGCGGGGCTTTCCGGCATTGCCGTGTCGTTCGTCAATTACGCCGACGAGCTTCCCTATTTCTGCGGCGAAGTCCTGCCGCGGCTCGAGCGCAAAGGGCTGCGGGCGCCGGCACAGCGAGGATGAGCATGGCCACTCCCGAATTCCGTCTGCGCCAGCGCGGCAGCACGCCGGCGCGCACGCCGTTCGCGCCGTGCCGCCCGTGCTGCAGCGCATGGCCGACCGCGGCAAGGACCTGCTGACGCAGGATTTCCGCGGCGTCACCGCGGACGGCACCGTGCAAGGCGGCCTCTATCGCCTGGAAAAGACCGGCCATTCGCTCGCCGGCGTGGCCGATGCGGCGCGCGCATATCTCGCCGCCTTGAGCGACGATCAGCGCCGCCTCACGCGCTTTCCGCTCGAGGACAAGGCATGGCAGGCGTGGAGCAACGTGCACCCCTTCATCATGCGGCACGGGCTTTGCCTTGCCGACCTCACCGGCGAGCAGCGCGAGCGTGCGCTGGGCCTTCTGCGCGCGAGCCTTAGCGCCAGCGGCTATCAGACCTCGCGCGACATCATGCGCCTGAACGAGACGGTGCTGGAGATCACCAACCGGCCCGACGAATACGGCGAATGGCTCTATTGGGTCAGCATCATGGGCGAGCCGTCGGCGACCGAGCCTTGGGGCTGGCAGATCGACGGGCATCATCTCATCGTCAATTGCCTCGTCATCGGCGACCAGATGGTGCTGACGCCGATGTTCATGGGCTCGGAGCCCGTGCACGCGACGACCGGCAAGTATGCCGGCACGAAAGTGTTCGAGGACGAGGAGAAGAAAGGCTTCGTCCTCATGGGCGCGCTCTCGCCGGAGCAGCGCGCGCGCGCGACGATTGGCGAGAAGCTTCCCTTCGACGTGATGGCGACGGCGTTCCACGACAACGACGTGATGCCGTTCGAGGGCCTGCGGACCGGCGACATGACGAAGGAGCAGCGCGAGTTGCTGGAGCGCCTCATCGGCATCTACACCGCGCGCATCCGCCCCGGCCACGCCGAGATCCGCTATGCCGAGGCGAAGCGCCACCTGGACGAGACGTGGTTCGCCTGGATCGGCAAGTTCGACGACGAGAGCCCGTTCTACTACCGCATCCACAATCCGGTGGTCGCTGATCGAGTTCGATCACCAGTCGGGCATCGTGTTCGACAATGACGAGCACACGCGGAACCACATCCACACGATCGTGCGCACGCCCAACGGCAACGATTACGGCAAGGATCTGCTGCGCCTCCACTACGCGCACCAGGATCACGCCGATCCGCGCTCGCCGCACCGGCAAGGCCGGCAATGATGCGGCTTGCCGGCGCGGCGATTCTCTCGCGCTCTGCGCGGGCGGGAGCGCGGGCGCAGGCGCAGGCGGACGATGTCTTCGCCGGCAAGCAGATCACGCTCTATATCGGCTCGACGCCGGGCGGCGGCTATGACAGCTATGCCCGCCTTGTCGCGCGCCATTGGAGCGAGCACATTCCCGGCCATCCGACGATCGTGCCGGTCAACATGCCGGGCGCCGGCAGCAACAAGCTCGCCTACTACATCTATTCCGTGGCGCCGAAGGACGGCACCGCGGTCGGCGAGATCTTTCCCGGCGCGGTGATGGAGCCGCTCATCGGCGACAAGCCGGTTCCCTACGATCCGCAGAAACTTCTCTATGTCGGCAGCGCCAACAGCGAGGAGTTCGTCTGCGTCGCTGCGCTCCGACACGAAGGTGAAGTCGCTTCAAGGACGCCTTCACCTATTCCGTGCGCCTTGCCGCGAGCGCCGAGGGCGGCTCGACCCGCGAGCTGCCGCTGATGCTCGAACCGCATCCTCGGCACCAAGTTCGAGATCGTCGCGGGCTATCCCGGCAGCCGCGAGATGATGCTGGCGATCGAGCAGGGCGAGGTCGCCGGCCTGTGCGGCATCTCGGTCTCGAGCCTCGCCGAGGCCGCATCCCGACTGGCTGGCGAGCGGCAAGTTCTTCGTGCTGGCGCAGGAATCGACGGTCCCGATCCCGAGCTCACGGCCGAGCACGTGCCGCTCACGCGGCGATTTCGCCAAGACCGACGAAGACAAAGCCAGGCGCTCGAGCTCATGTACAGCCAGCAGGACTTCGGCCGCCCCTTCATCGCGCCGCCCGGCACGCCGGCCGGACCGGCGTCGAAATCCTCCGGAAATCCTTCTCCGAGGCGCTCGCCGATCCGGCGACGGTCGCGGATGCGAAGCGCATGCGGCCTCGCGCTGCGCCCCAAGGGCGGCACCGAGGTGCAGGCCGTCGTCGACAAGGTTTTTACGACCCCGCCCGCCGTCGTCGCCCGCCTCAAGGCGGCGATCGCCGTCACGCAATAGCGCGCGCTCGCGCTTGGCCGAGGGAAGCAAGCTCCTCGCCGTCGCGCGGCAGACCGTCGCGCTCGAACGGTCGGGGCTCACGCTCGGCCTCGCCTGCCGGCTCGCGCCCGCGCTCGTTGTCGTGCTCGCTTGCGGCCTCGTCGCCGGCGTGCCCGCCGCGGGCGCCGTCGCCGCGGGGGGCGCGCTCACAGTCGGATTTGGCGCGTTCCAGCGGCTCACCAGCTCACGCGCCGTGCCGATGCTGTTCGCGTTCGTCGGCATCTCCGCCTCGACTTTCATCGGCACGCTCACCGGCGCCTCGGCGCCGCTCACGATCGGCCTCGCGCTCGTTTACGGTTTCTGGTGCGGCATGCTGCCGGCGGTGTCGATGGGCGCGTTCTGGATCGGCCAGCAATGCACGATCTATTTCCTCATTGCCGGGGCATATCCCGGCGATGCCGAGCAGGCGTTCGTGCGCATGGCGCTGGTGCTGGCGGGCGGCATGGTGCAGATCGCGCTCTTCGGCGCGATCCTCACGGCCGAGCGCGGCCGCGCGCCGCACCCGCTGCTGCATCGCATGCTCGCCGAGGGCGCGATGCTCGTCGTCAGGTTGCGCGTTGCCGAAGGCCTGCGGTTCGCGCCGAGCTTTGCCGTGGCGCTCGCCGTCGCCGTGGCGGCGGAGCGCTGGCTCGATCTGCGCAACGGCTATTGGGCGGGGATGACCGCGCTCATCCTGCTGCGGCCGGATTTCCATGACACGCTCGCGCGGAGCGTCGGCCGCGTCGGCGGCACGATCGCGGGCGCGCTTCTGGCAAGTCTCGTCGCCCACCTCGTCGCGCCGGGGCCGGTGCTGCTCGCGACCTTCGTCGGCGTTCTGCGCCTTCTGCATCTTCGCCACGGTGCGGCTCAATTTTGGCGTGTTCGCGCTGTTCCTCACCGGCTACGTCGTGTTCCTCCTGGTGCTCGCCGGGGTCGCCGAGGCGCAGGTGGCACTTGCCCGCATCGAGGCGACCGCATTTGGCGCCGCGATCGCGCTCGTCACCCATCTCCAGCTTTATTTTGCGAACCGTACGCGCGCCGCGCCGAGTCCGGGCTGACATAGCCCTCTTCGATGTCGCGTTGCACGGCTGCCGGGTCGCGCTGCTGCGGATCGCCCCAGCCGCCGCCGCCGGCCTTGTCGAGATAGAAGCCTTCGCTTGCCTTCATCTCGAACCGGCCCGAGCTTGGCACGGTGCGCTCGCTGCCATCGCGCGCGACGAGGACGAAGCGGCTCGCCCGCCCGTCGGCGCCGCCTTCGGCCCCGCTCGCCGGGAAGCGCGCGCGGTCATAGCGGCGCACGACGGTCGCATCCTGCAGGAGGCGATAGCGCCGGCGGAACGCAACGCCGCCGCGATAGCGTCCGGCGCCGCCCGAATCCGGAATGATGGAGAATTCGGTGATGCGGCACGGGAATTCGGATTCCAAATCTCGATCGGCGTGATGTGCAGGTTCGAAGATGCGTCGCCACCATCGAGGCGCCGTCATGCCCGTTGCCGCCGCCATAGGCCGAGGCGAAGATCTCGTATTGGAGGTTCCCGTGGCCGGGCGCGCCCCTCCGACCAGTTGATGAGGAGCGAGCCCGACGAGCCCGATCCGGCGATGGCGCGCTCAGGCACGAAGCGGCCAAGCGCCTCGAGGATCACGTCGACGAGCTTCAGGTTCGCCTTCTGGTAGCTCGACACCGGCGCCGGGGGCGCTGCGTTGGTCACGGTGCGCGGCGCAAAGCGCAAGCTCACCACATCGCGCATGCCGTCGTTGAATTTGAGCTCGGGCGCCAACGCGCCGATGAGCGAATAGAAGACGCATGCCTCGACCATCGACGGGCGCAGATTGACCGGCCCCTTCGCCTGGCGGGCCGCTCGCTGAGAAATCGAACTGCGATGCGGCCGCCCGATACGCTGATGGTGACGGCGAATTTCACCGGCTTCTCCAATTCGACGCCGTCGTCGTCCATGAAGCCTTCGGCGGATTCCGTCGCCTTCGGGCAACGCCCGGATCGCCGCCGCGATCGCCCGCGCCGTGCCGTCCAGAATTGCGGCGAAGGCGGCCATGACGGTTCCGGCGCCGAAGCGCGCGCCCAGCTCCGCCATGCGCCGCGCGCCCATTTCGGTGGCGGCGATCTGCGCGCGCACATCGCCGCGCACGAGATCGGGCTGGCGGCTGTTGGCGAGGATGAGGCGCTCCATATCCTCGTCATAGCGGCCCTTTCGCGCGATCTTTACCGGCGGCACCAGAAGCCCCTCCTGAAACATCTCGGTCGCATTCGCCGAGGTGCTGCCGGGATTGGTGCCGCCGATATCGGCCTTGTGCGCGATCGAGCCGCTGAAGCCGATGAGTTGTCCCTGCGCGAAGATCGGCGCGAGAAACCCCATGTCCGAGACATGCGGCATGCCCGCCTCGTAGGGATGGTTCGAGACGAACACGTCGCCCGCCGCGATCGCGCCCGCGCCGCGCCGTAAAGCTCGAGGACGCGCGCCGTGAAATGGCGATAGACCGGCGCGTGGAAGAACATCGGCGGCGGCGTGATGAGCCGCCCGGCGCGATCGAGAATGACGCAGCTGAAATCGCGCGATTCGCGGATGATGGTCGAATAGCCCGAGCGGTAGAAATGATAGTGCATCTCGTCGACGAGGCTCGCGACCTTGTTGCGCACGATCTCGACCGTGACGGGATCGATGCGCGATCGGACACGCCGCTTAGCCATTTTGCCTGCGCTCCAAGATCGAGATTGCGAAGAACTCGTCCACCGTCGCGCGCCAGCCCGGCGGGATCACCGTGGTGGCGTCGAACTGCTCGACGATCGCCGGCCCTTCGATCCGCGCGCCGGCGGCAAGCCGGTCGCGCTCGAAAATCCGCGTGCGCGTCTCGCGCGCGGCATCGAAGCGCACCCGGCGCGAACCCCTTGGCCGCGCTCTCGGGCACGATGCGCGCTCTTTTCATCGCTGATTTTCGCCGGCACGTATTTGGGCGCGGCAACGCGCACGCGCAGGCGATAGCTCACGATCTCGACCGGCCGGTCGGACGCGGCATGGAAATGGAGCCGCGCATGGCAGCTCGTCGAAGCGTCGGCGCGCCTCGTCGAGCGCGCGTGCGTCAGCGGCGCCTTCAGTCCCGCAAGCGACACGGTGAGCTCGTAGCCCTGGCCGGTATAGCGCATGTCGAGCGCGCGCTCGCGCGATGCCCGCGCATCGCCCAAGCCTTCCTCGGCGAGCTCGGCCGCTGCGCGCCGTTCGAGCGCGCGGAAAATCGCCTCGGCGTGGTCCGGCGTCACCTGCGCCATCGGGCGCAGCTCCGAGCGGACATAGTCGTGCACCACGTCGCTGCACAAGAGCCCGAGCGCCGAGAAGGCGCCGGGCCGCGGCGGCACCAAGATGCGCGCGACGCCGAGTTCCTCCGCCACCGCGGCGGCATGGACCGCGCCCGCGCCGCCGAACGGCAGCAGCGTGAAGTCGCGCGCATCGACGCCGCGCTTGGCCGCATAGACGCGGACTTCGTCGGCCATGCGCATGTCGACGATGCGGCGGATGCCCGCCGCCGCCTCGGCGAAGCTCATGCCGAGCGGCGTCGCGATCTTCGCCGCGATCGCCGCGCGCGCGCGCCGCATGTCGAGCCGCTGGGTCCCGCCGAGGAAATAATCGGGGTTGAGGAATCCCAGCACGAGATCGGCGTCGGTCACGGTCGGGCCGCGCCGCCGCGGCCGCAGCAGGCGGGGCCGGGATCGGCGCCGGCGCTTTTCGGGCCCGACCGTCAGGAACCCGCCCTGATCGACCGCGGCGATCGAGCCGCCGCCCGCCGAGATGCTGGTGAGGTCGAGCGCCGGCACGCCGAGCGGCCGCCGCGCCACGGTCACCTTCCGTCACTTCGAGCGGCGCGCCGCCCTCGATGAAGCAGATGTCGCAGCTCGTCCCGCCCATGTCGAGCGTGATGAGGCCGCGTTTGGCCTCTTCGGCGCGAGATAGGCGCTCGCCTGCGCGCCCGCGGCGGGGCCGGAAAACAGCGTGTGCACCGTCTTGCCGCCCGCGGCCGCGGCCTTGAACGGCATCACGCCGCCGTTCGACTGCATCAGAAAGCGCTGCTTCGTGCCGATGCGAGCGGCGTCGAGCCCTTGATCGAGATTGCGGATATAGTGCACCAGCACCGGCTCGAGATAGGCGTTGAGCAACGTCGTCGACAGGCGCGGCCATTCGCGGATGCGCGGCAGCACCGCCGACGAAAGCGAGATCGCGGCCTCGGGAAACTCGGCGCGCAAGATCTCCGCCGCGCGCGCCTCGTGCGCCGGGTTGGCGAAGGAGAAGAGGAAGCACACGGCGATCGAGCGCGCGCCCTTCGCCTTCAGCTCGCGCGCGGCGTGGCGCACCGCGCCCTCGTCGAGCGGCTCGAGCTCCGATCCGGCGAAATCGATGCGGCCGCCCACCTCGCACGTCATGCTTTGCGGCGCAAGCTGCGGCGGCTTCTCGTAGAAATAGTCGAACGGATTGCCGTCGCGCGCCTGGCTCTGCACCTCCTGGACGGCGCGGTAGCCCTTGGTGATGAGGAGCCCGACCTTGGCGCCCTTCATTTCGAGGAGCGCGTTCGTCGTGATCGTCGTGCCGTGCGCGAAGAATTCGATCGCCTCGGGCGCGACGCCGCGCGCGAGAAACCGCCCGATGCCGTCGAGGACGCCGAGCGCCGGGTTGGCCGGCGTGCTCGCGACCTTCTCGACCGCGAGAGCGCCGCTCTTCACGTCGAGCAGCACGAGATCGGTGTGCGTCCCGCCGACATCGACGCCGAGCCGATAGCGGCCGCCGCGCCGCGCGTTCTCCCCTGCGCGCCATCGACGGCCTATTCGGCGGCGTGCACTTGCTGCTGCACTTGCAGATTGACGAGATCGAGCGGCGAGGCCGTCGCTTCGAGCATGCCCCAGCTCTTGAGCCAGTCGTAGGTGCGCTGCATCTCGTCCATCGGAATGGGCGCGGGATCGACGACGACGATGCGGCTCGCGCGCAGGTCGTCGACCGTGAGGCCGGCGATCTCCGGGTCCTTCGCCTTGTGGTAGTCGATGAAATAATGGAGATAGGCCCGCTTGTCGGCGGCGATGCGCCGCACCGCCTCGCGCACCGCGCGGCTGAACGCGGCATAGGTCTCGGCATCGACGCGGTCGGACGCGACCTCGGTGCCGTGATAGAAGGCCGAGGCGATGACGCGGCAGCCCTTCTTCTCGGCGAGGCTAACATAAGGCTCGGTCAGCGTGGTCGCCTCGATCTCGCCCTTCATCATCGCATCGAAGCGATGGCGCGAGCCGTTGGGCGCGCTGCACAGCTTGATCAGTCGCGCGGCACGAAGCCTTCGAGCATATGGAGCGCGACATAATGCGTGCCGAAATAGAACGGCACGCCGACGAGCCGGCCCGCGAGCTGCTGCGGCGTGTAGACCGGCGAATCCGGGCGCACCACCAGCGCCGCGAACGTCACGATGGCGCGGCGCCCGACCTGGCGGCTGCCCTTCTGCGTTTCCTGGACGCGGCAGTAATTGCCCCATTCGCAGGCGTTGTACATGTCGGCCTTGCCCTGCTCGAGCATCTTGCCGTGGCTCGAGAAGGGATCGACGCCGCTTGGGCTGGTGATGTCGGTGCGAGTCTTCTTCTCGACCCCCTGCTCGCGGTCGGCCCATTCGATCTCGAGCCCTTCCTTGGCGAAGAGCCCTTCGTCATAGGCCACGAGCTCCGGCAGGCCCTGGAACGGCGCGGTCGTCTCGAGCACGAGCTTCTTCATGGCATCTCTCCCCGACCCACGCATTATAAGCCGCGGCGCGCGCGTGCGTGGTATCATGCCGCGCCGGGAGGGACAGGCGATGCGGAAGCTCAGCGAAAGCTATGTCCACGGCGCCTCGACCGTGCCGCTCATCGGCGACACGATCGGCGCCCATTTCGACGAGGCGGCCGCGCGCTGGGCCGACCGCGACGCGCTCATCGCGCGCCATCAGAACATCCGCTGGACCTATGCGCGAGCTGAAGCGAGCGCGTCGACGCCTTCGCCGCCGGGCTGCTGGCGCTGGGCCTCGAGCCGGGCGACCGCGTCGGCATCTGGTCGCCCAACAACGCCGAATGGGTGCTGACCCAGTTCGCCGACGGCCAAGGCCGGGCTCATCCTGGTCAACATCAACCCGGCCTACCGCCTGACCGAGCTCGAATACGCGCTCAACAAGGTCGGCTGCAAGGCGCTGGTCACCGCCGATGCGTTCAAGACCAGCGACTATGTCGGCATGGTGCGCGACGCTGGCGCCGGAGATCGCCGCGCGCACGCCCGGGCGCGCTCAAGGCGCGCGCGCCTGCCGGCGCTGCGCACGCTCATCCGGATCGGCGAGGGCGAGAGCGCGGCTTCCTCCGCTTCGACGAGGTGCTGCGCGACGGGCGGCGCGCGCGAGCGCCGCGCGGCTCGCGGAGCTCGGCGCCGACGCTGCAATTCGACGATCCGATCAACATCCAGTTCACCAGCGGCACCACCGGCCGCCCAAGGGCGCGACGCTCACCCACCACAACATCCTCAACAACGGCTATCTTCGTCGGCGAGGCGATGCGGCTTGCACGCCGCGCGACCGGCTCTGCATCCCGGTGCCGCTCTATCACTGCTTCGGCATGGTGATGGGCAATCTCGCCTGCATCACGCATGGCGCGGCCATGGTCTATCCCGTCCGAGGGCTTCGATCCGCTGGCCGACGCTCGAAGCGGTCGAGGCGGAGCGCTGCACCGCGCTCTACGGCGTGCCGACCATGTTCATCGCCGAGCTCGAACCATCCCGAATTCGCGCGCTTCGACCTCTCCTCGCTGCGCACCGGCATCATGGCGGGCTCGCCCTGCCCGATCGAGGTGATGCGGCGCGTGCGTCGCCGAGATGCACATGCGCGACGTCACCATCGCCTATGGCATGACCGAGACGAGCCCGGTGAGCTTCCAGACCGCGGCCGACGATCCGCTCGAGCGGCGCGTCTCGACCGTCGGCCGCGTCCATGCCGCATGTCGAGGTGAAGATCGTCGACGCCGACGGCCGCATCGTGCCGCGCGGGCACGCCGGGCGAGCTCTGCACGCGCGGCTATTCGGTGATGCTCGGCTATTGGGACGATGCGGAGCAGACCGCCGAGGCGATCGACGCGCGCGGGCTGGATGCACACCGGCGATCTCGCCACGCATCGACGAGGACGGCTATTGCAACATCGTCGGCCGCATCAAGGACATGGTGATCCGCGGCGGCGAGAACGTCTATCCGCGCGAGATCGAGGAATTCCTCTTCCGCCATCCCAAGATCGAGGACGTGCAGGTGGTGGGCGTGCCCGACCCGAAATACGGCGAGGAGCTCTGCGCCTGGATCAAGCTGAAGCCGGGCGAGAGCGCGCGACGCCGAGGAGATCCGCGCCTTCTGCCGACGGCCAGATCGCGCACTACAAGATCCCGCGCTACATCCGCTTCGTCGACGGCTTTCCCGATGACCGTCACCGGCAAGGTGCAGAAATTCCTGATGCGCGAGCAGATGATCGGCGAGCTGGGGCTGACGGTCGAGAAGACGGCGTAAGGTTCGGCCGGCCGCGGATCAGGTCCGCCGCCTTTTCCGCGATCATCAGCACGCAGGCATTGATGTTGCCGCTGACGAGGTCCGGCATCGCCGAGGCATCGACCACGCGCAAGCCTGTCGATCCCCTTGACGCGCAAGATCGGTGTCGAGCGGCGCGTCGTCGCCAGTGCCCATCGCGCAGGTGCAGGACGGATGGTGCGCCGAGCGCGCCGGTGCGCCGGATCCACCGTCGAGCTCGGCGTCGGACATGAGCTTTTCGCGCCCGGCGCCTTCTCGGCCGCGCGATAGGGCGCAAGCGGCGCGCGGCCCAGGATGTCGCGTGCGATGCGGATGCCGGCGCGGAGCGAGCGCAGATCGTTCTCGCGCGACGAGGAAATTGTGGACGATCCGCACTTTTTCGCGCGGATCGCGCGAGCGCAGGTAGAGCCGCCCGCGCGCCTCGGGATGGAGCAGCACGGGCGTCATGCTGAACCCGTCGGCAAAGGGCGCGCGCCAATAGGGGAACCACAGATCCGCCTCGATCGCCGTGCCGCGCGTGAAGAACTGGATGTCGGGCACGGGTAGGCCCTCGCGCGTGCGCAAGAAACGCGGTGACGCCGCCCGGCAGGGTCGCGGCGGGTCCGGTGCCGAAGAGATATGCGCGCGCCATCGCCAGCGCCGCGCGGTCGGCCCGCATCAGCGCTTGGAACGGTCCCGGCTCGGTGCGGAAATACTGCACCGTCACCGCCAGATGATCCTGGAGATTGCCGCCCACGCCCGGAAGATCGACGACCGGCGTGATCCCCGTCTCGCGCAGATGATCGGCCGGGCCGATGCCCGACAGCATCAGAAGCTGCGGCGTGTTGAAGACGCCGGCCGACAGAATCACCTCGCGCTCGGGTAGCGCACGATAGGTCTCGCCGCCCGAAACATATTCGACGCCGATGGCGCGCTTCCCGTCGATGATGATGCGGGTCGCGAGCGCGCGGCTCGCGAGCGTCACGTTCCCGCGCGCCATCGCCGGGCGCAGGAAAGCCTGCGCCGCACTCCACCGGCGGCCGTTTTTGATTGTCGCCTGGCCGCGCGCAAATCCGTCCTGGCTCGCGCCGTTATAATCTTCGGTGAAGGGGTGCCCGGCCTCGCGCGCCGCCTCGAGCAGCGCCGCGAAATAGGGGTCGGCCGGCTTCAGATGCTGGACCCGAAGCGGCCCGTCCGCGCCGCGATAGGGGTCGGCGCCGCCTTCCCAGCTTTCATAGCGCCGGAAATAAGGGAGCGCGTCGTCATAGGTCCAGCCGGCAGCGCCGTTCGCGGCCCAGCGGTCGTAGTCGCCGCGATTGCCGCGCACATGCGTCATCACGTTGATCGAGGACGAGCCGCCCACGACGCGCCCGCGCATCGATTCGATCGACCGGTCGGCAAGTCCCGGCTCGATCTCGGTGTCGTAGCCCCAATCGTGCAGCCGCTTCTGGTGGATCTTGCCGACGCCCATCGGCACATGGATCAGCGGATCGCGGTCGGGCCCGCCGACTTCGATGACGAGGACGCGCGACCCGTCGGCCGAAAGCCGGTCCGCCAGAAGGCACCCGGCCGACCCCGCGCCGACGATGACGTAGTCGAATGCGCTTCCTGTCATGCCATTCTCACTATGGGCAGCGTCGCGCCGGAACGCTACTCTCTTCCCGAACGCAGGAGGCAGCAATGCTCGATGCTCCGGCCAAGACCCGGATCGCGGTGATCGATCTCGGCCCCTATCTCGCGGGCAAGCGGGGCGCGCTCGAGAAAACGGCGGCCGAGCTCGGTGCCGCGAGCGAGGAATTGGGCTTCTATTTCATCGCCAATCACGGCATCCCGCAGCCGATGATCGACCGCGTCTTCGCCGCGGCGGAGCGCTTTCATTCCCTGCCGCTCGAGCGAAAGCTCGAAGTGAAGGTGCAGGGCAAAAGAGTCGTGGGCTATCTGCCCTTGGGCGGACAGACGCAGCGCCTGCGCCACAAGGGCCACTCATATCCCGATCGCAGCGCGTCCTATTACGTGAAGGCCGAATACGGGCCCGATCATCCCTATCGCCGCGCCGGACACGGCTGGGTGTTCGACAATCTCTGGCCCGAAAACCTGCCGGGGTTTCGCGCGACGTGCCTCGACTATTACGAGGCGATGACCGCGCTCGCGCTGAAGCTCCTGCCGCTGCAGGCCGTGGCGCTCGGGCTCGCGCCCGATTTCTTCGCCGCGCACGAGGCCTTCAACCCGCCGGTCAACACGCTTCGCCTCCTGTGCTATCCGCCGCGCGAGACCAAGAACGAGGGCCAATTCGGCATCAGCCCGCATTCGGACTATGGCTACATGACGCTCCTGGCGCAGGCGAAGAAGCCCGGCCTCGAAATCCTGACGCGCGAGGGCGAGTGGGTCGCAGCACCCGCGCTCGAAAATTGCTTCCTCGTCAACACCGCCGACATGGGGCAGCGCTGGACCAACGACCGGTTCCGCTCGGCGCTGCACCGCGTCATCAATCTCGACGGCGACACGCGCTACTCGATCCCGTTCTTCTGCGGCACGCGCTGGGACGTGAAGCTCGAATGCCTGCCGACCTGCCAGGGGCCCGGCAATCCGCCGAAATATCCGGCGATGTCGTTCGGCGAATACATGGCCGAGGTGACGCCGAAAGTCTACGACGCGCTCTACGAGTGACGCCGTCGCTCCTGGCGCTCGGATCGGGCCGCATCGAATACGCGCTGGCACCCGCGCCGTCGGGCGCGCCGACATTGGTCTTCCTGCACGAAGGATTGGGCTCGCTCTCGACTTGGCGCGATGTCCCGGCGCGGCTCGCCACGCGCACGGGCTGCGGCGCTTTGGTCTATTCGCGCTTCGGCCATGGCCAGTCCGATCCCGAGGCAACGCCGCGCGATCCCGATTTTTTCTGGCGCGAGGCGCGCGAGACCTTGCCGTCGATCCTGAAGGCGCTCGGCCTCGACGATCTCGTGCTGATCGGCCACAGCGACGGCGGCTCGATCGCGCTTTGCTACCTTGCGCTCGGCTTGCGCGCGCGGGGCGCCATCCTGGCGGCGCCGCATGCATTTAACGAAGAGCTGACGCGGCGCGCGATCGCGGGCCAGCGCGCCCAGTGGGCCGACGGTGCGCTGAAGCAGCGCCTCCTCCGCCATCATCGCGATCCCGATGCGACCTTCACATCCTGGTCCGATCATTGGCTTGCGCCGGAATTCCGCGGCTGGACCATCGTGCCGCGGCTCAAGGCGATCACCGCGCCCCTCCTCGTCATGCAGGGCGAAGACGACATCTACGGCTCGATGCGCCAGATCGACGAGATCGCGGCCCATGCCGGCGGCCCGGTCGAGCTCGTTAAACTCGCCGGTTGCGGCCACGACCCATTCCGCGACCGCCGCGCGGACGTGCTGGAGCTGTGCGCCGGCTATGTCGCGCGTTTGCGGTAGCGCACGATCCCCGACGCATCGCGCGCCTTCTCCATCCGGCCAAGCGTCACCAGGTGGTTCAGATGCGCGATCGCCTCGCCCATGGCGAAGCCCATCTGGTGCCCGTCGAGCGTGCGCTGGAACAGCACGTCGATGAGGTCGGCGGCGGTCGTCTCGTGCGCGGTCGCGTCGAGGATTTGCTGCAAGCGCTGGCGATGATGCTCCGCAAGTTGCGTGAGGCGCCCGCGCACGTTGCGGAACGGGCGCCGGTGCGACGGCAGCACGAGCGTTTCGGGGTCGATCCGCGCGCGAAAGCGCTCGCCGCTGGCGAGGAAGAGTCCGAGCGGATCGGCCTCGGGCTCGGTGGGCCAGACGCTGATGTTGGTGGTGATGGTCGGCAGGATCTGGTCGCCGGAGATGAGGATCTTGCGCGCCGCGCAATAGAGCGCCGCGTGCTCGGGCGAATGGCCCTCGCCGGTGATGATGGTCCAGCGGTCGGCGCCGATCGCGATCTCGTCGTCCTCGCGGATGCGGAGGAAGGCGGGCGGGAGCTCGACGCCCGACGAATAGAGATGCGCGCCCTCGGCGAACATGCGGATGCGCGCATCGTCGAGCCCGTGCTCGCGAAAAAACGCAACGCGAGGGCCGACGCTGTCCTCGCTCCGGTCGCGCAGCGCGATGTTCGCCGCGAACCATTCGCCCTGCGTCATCAGCGGCATGAGGCCCCAGCGTGTCGAGATCCAGGCGGAATTGCCGGCATGATCGGGATGGAAGTGCGTAACGACGAGCCGCGTGACGCGCTTGCCGCCGAGTGCCGCGCGCCATGTGCCGTCGACCGCGGCGCGCGCCGCGTCATCGCCATAGCCGCAATCGACCATGGTCCAGCCGTCGCCGTCGCGCAAAAGCCAGAGATTGATCTGGCGCAGGCCGATGAAAGGCAGCGGCGTCGAGAGCCACAAGATGCCGGGCGCGACCTCGATCGCCTCGCGCTCGGGCGGATATTCTTCGAAAGGATAGGAGAGCTCGTCCTCGTCGGCTGTGTGCGTCACGGATGTTCTTTCCTGGCGAGAAGCGCGTGGATGCGGCGCGGCGTCGCCGGCAGCGGCACATCCTTGATGCCGCTCGCGTCGGCGATGGCGTTCGCGATGCACACCGGCACGCTCATGCAATTCCCTTCGGCGAGCCCCTTGGCGCCGAGCGGCGTCAGCGGCGAGGGCGAGTGGATGTGGAGGATCGTCAAGGGCGGCACCTCGGCGACGGTCGGCACGAGATAATCGGCGAACGTGCCGGAGAGGAACGCGCCCTCCTCGTCGTACAGGAATTCCTCGTAGAGCGCCGATGCCAGGCCCTGCACGAACGAGCCGCGGATCTGCCCCTCGGCCAACATCGGATTGAGGATGGTCCCCGCATCGTGCATCGAGACATAGCGATCGACGCGCACCGCCGATGTCGCGGGATCGATCTCGACGCCGCAGAAATCGAACACGAAGCCATAGGTCAACGCCGGGTTGATGCGATCGTCGGGCGAGGGCGCTTCGAGCTCGGGCGGCGACCAGGCGCCGGTCTCGCGCAGGGTCGGCGGCACGCCGTCCGGCAACAGCGCCGGCGACCAGTGCGCCGTCCCCGCGACGCGCGAGAAGGAGAGCGCGTTGTCGGGATTGCCGCGCCCGAACAGCTTGCCGCGCGCGAACTCGACCTCGGCGGCGCGCACGTTGAGCTGCTTTGCCGCGATCGCCGCAAGCTGCGCCCTGAGCCGCGTCGCCGCCATGTGCGCCGCGACCGCCGTGCCCCCGGCAAAGCGCGAGGAATAAGTGCCGGTTGCGATCGACCATGCATCCTTGCCCGTGTCGATTTCGAGATCGACCCGCACGTCGTGCGGTTCGAGGCCGAGCGCGTCGCCCACGATCTGCGCCAGCGCGGTCGCATGGCTTTGCCCCTGGTTCGGCACGTCGGCCGTGACCGAGACCGCGCCCAAGGGATCGATCGCCACCGTCGCAAGCGCGAGCGCGCCGTTCTTGGGCCCGGCGCGTTCCCTCGCCTCGGCGCGTCAGCATGGTCGAGAGATAGCCCATGTTGGACAGCGCCGGCTCCACCACGGCGGCAAAGCCGATGCCGTAGATGCGGCCCGCGCGCCGCGCCTCGTCCCGCCGCTCGCGGAGCGCGGCAAGGCGGCCATCGCCGACCGCCTCGTCGATCGCGCGCGCATAGTCGCCGGAATCGTAGCGCGCGCCCGCGGCGGCATCGTAGGGAAACGCCCGCACCAGGTTCCGGCGGATCACCTCGAGCGGATCGAGCCGCAATTCGACCGCGATGCGCTGCACCAACCGTTCGAGTGCCAGATAATGTTGCGGGCCGCCGAAGCCGCGGATCAACCCCGCCGGCATGGTGTTGGTCAGCACCACGCGGTTCAGGATCTCGATGTTCGCCACGTCGTAGGCGCCCGATGAGGCGCCGTGCATGCGGTAGAGCGGCCCCGGCATCGGCGCGCGCAGATAAGCGCCGTAATCCTCGATGTTGTCGAAGCGCAGCGCGAGGATGCGGCCCGCGCGCGTCACCGCCGCCTCGGCGGTGGCGATCCGCACCGGCCCGCAGCTCGCGGCCTGAAGATGCTCGAGCCGGTCCTCGACCCATTTGACCGGGCGCCCGGCGATACGCGAAGCCGCGCACATCAGCACGATGTAGGGAAAGACCGCGAGCTTCGCGCCGAAGCTGCCGCCGCTGTCGGCCGGCGTCCGCAGGCGCAGCCGCGTCCCCGGCACGCGCAGCGCGCGCGCCATCACCGGATGGATGCTGAACGGGCCCTGGAAATTCGCGGTCGTGTCGTAGCTGTCGTTCGCGGGGTCGTACTCGGCCGCGACGACGAAGCATTCGATCGGCGTAAACGAATTGCGCGGATAGCGCACGCTCACTTCGATGCGCGCATCGGCTTCGGCAAAGGCGCGCGCGGGATCGCCATAGACGAAGTGCCGCTCGGACACGACGTTCGATCCCGCATCCTGGTGGACGAGCGGCGCGCCCGCGGCGATGGCATCCGTCGGATCGATCACGGCTGGAAGCCGTTCGTACTCGATCTCGAGTTTCTCGCCGGCGTCCTCGGCGCGATAGCGGTCCTTCGCCAGCACGACCGCCACCGGCTCGCCGACGAAACGCACGCGCTCGACCGCCAAGGACCATTGCGGGATCGGCGCCTTCACCGCGACGAGAAACGGATCGGTCAGCTTGCGCACATCCTCGCCCGTGATGACGGCTGTGGACGCCGTCGCGTGCGGAGCGCGGCCGTCGCGTCGATGCGGGCGATGCGCGCATGGGCGTGCGGCGAGCGCACGATATGAGCATGGAGCGTGCGCGGCCCGACCGGCAGATCGTCGGCAAAGCGCCCGCGCCCCATCAAGAGCGCGCGGTCCTCGATCCGCCGCACCGGCTTGCCCAGAAGAGGATGGTCTTCGCTGTCGCGCAAGGACATGGCCGCGCGCTAGCATCGCCATGGGACGCGCGAAGTCAAATTGTGGGCACGGGAGGAAGCGATGGCCTCGCTCATCGGCGAAAGGGTCATGCGGGTCGAGGACCGGCGCCTCCTCCTCGGGCGCGGCCGCTTCACCGGCGACCTTGCGCTGCCGGGCCAAGCCCATGCCGCCTTCGTGCGCGCGGCGCACGCCCATGCGCGGATCGAGGCGATCGAAACGGCGGCCGCGCGCGCGGTTCCGGGCGTGCTCGCGATCCTCACCGGGCGCGATTACGTGGCCGAGGGCTATCGCGGCCTCAACCACGGGCCGAACGGCGTCGACCATCTCGACGTGACGAAGCCCGCGTTTCAGCCCGCGAACCTGCCCAATCCCGATCTGCCGCTGCAGATGCCGCTTGCCGTCGAGCGCGTGCGCCATGTCGGCGAGGGCGTGGCGATGGTCGTCGCCGAGACGGTTGAGGCGGCGCAAGAGGCGGCCGAGCGGATCGACGTGCGCTACGCGGCCCTCCCGCTCGTGACCGATCCGCTCGCGGCGTTGGCGCCGGGCGCGCCGCTCCTGTGGGAGGGGACGCGCGGCAATCTCTTCGTCGAATTCGGCAAACGGCGACCGCGCCGCGGTCGATGCGGCCTTTGCCGCGGCGCATAAGGTCGTGCGCCTTGCTGCCAAGAACCAGCGCCTCTGCCCCATGCCGATGGAGCCGCGCGCGCGCCGTCGCGGAATACGATCCGCAAACCGGCCGCTACACGCTCCACTCCGCAAGCCAAGGCGTCCATCGCCACAAGATGGGGATCGTCGGATCGCTCGGCGTGCCGCCGGAAAAAGTGCGTGTGGTGACGGGCGATGTCGGCGGCGGATTCGGCGTGCGCTCGCTCTGCTATCCGGAATATCCGCTGCTGTGCTGGGCGGCGCGCAAGGTCGGCCGGCCGGTCAAATGGACCGCGAGTCGAGCCGAATCCTTCCTCAGCGATTTCCAGGCGCGCGAGCTTCATGCCGAAGGCGCGCTCGCACTCGACCGCGATGGGCGCATCACCGCCCTCGCGCTCGACTATGTCGGCAATTTGGGCGCGGTCCCCGCGTACTTCGCCGTGCTCTCGAACCTCTTGCGCATGCCGGGCGGGCCTTACGACATCGGCGCGATCCATGTGCGCGTGCGCGGCGTCTGCACCAACACGCTGCCGACCGGCGTCTATCGCGGCGCGGGCAGACCCGAATCGTGCTTCATCGTCGAGCGCCTCATCGATCTCGCGGCGGCGGAGCTGGCGATCGACCGCGCCGAGCTGCGCCGGCGCAACGTCATCAGGCGGCTTCCCTATCCCTCGCCGCTCGGCCATCGCTACGACACGGGCGCCTTTGCCGACAATCTCGAGAACGCGCTCCGTCTCGTCGATTGGCAGGGATTTGCCGCGCGCCGCGCGGGCCGCGCAATCGCGCGGGCGTCTCGCCGGGATCGGCATCGTGAACTATCTCGAATCGCCGACGGGATTTCCGATCGAGCGCACCGACATGCGCGTCCTGCCCGAAGGCCGCGTCACTGCCGTCGTCGGCACCGGCGCCTCGGGCCAGGGGCACGAGACGAGCTTCGCCCAGGTCGTGGCGTCCGAGCTGCAAATCCCGATGGAGCAGGTTGCGATCCTCCATGGCGACAGCGACGTCGCCGTTGTCGGCGGCGGCTCGCATTCCGACCGCTCGATGCGGCTTGCCGGCACGATCCTGGTGCGCGCCTCCGGCGACATCGTCGAGCAGGGCCGCACGCGCGCGGCCCACGCGCTCGAGGCGGCGTCGGCCGACATCGTCTATGGCGACGGGCGCTTTTCCGTCGTCGGCACGGATCGCGCCATCGGCCTCTTCGAATTGGCGGCGCAGGATGCGCTCGAAGCGACCTCGCAGATCGCGACGCGGCTGCACGCGCATCCGACCGGCGCCGCGGCATGCGAGGTCGAGATCGATCCCGAGACCGGCGCCGTGCGCATCGTGCGCTATGTCACGGTCGACGACGTCGGCCGCGTCGTCAATCCGATGATCGTCGAGGGCCAGGTGCATGGCGGCATCGCGCAGGGCGTGGGCCAAGCGCTGATGGAACGCTGCGTCTATGACGCGGGCGGCCAGGTGCTGAGCGGATCCTTCCTCGACTACACCATGCCGCGCGCCGACGATCTGCCGTCCTTCGCGACGCTCTCGGCGCCGACGGCCGCCGAAAGCAATCCCTTGGGCATCAAGGGCGCCGGCGAATGCGGCACGACGCCCGCCACCGCCGCGCTCATCAACGCGATCTGCGATGCGCTCGGTGCGCGCCATGTCGAAATGCCGGCGACGAGCGAGGCGGTCTGGCGCGCCCTCAAGGGTGCCGTCGCGAAGGGATCGTCAGGCGCTCACGACGCGTAGGGTGGAAAGCCCGAACTCTTATCCTCGGCCGCGAGGAGCCGCAGCATCGCCGGCCATTCGAGCACGCCATAGGGCCGGCGCGTCCCCGGCTGATAGAGATGCGCCGTGTGATGCAGCACGTTGTCGCTCGGCACGATGAGCTCCGTGCGCGCCGCCATCGCATCGACCTGGCTGCGGCACGACAGTTCGAGCTGATACATCGTGTTGAAGGCCTGCGGGATCCCGGCGCCGCAGGTCAAAAGCCCATGCGAGCGCAGGATCAGCGCATCGTGCGGCCCGAGGTCGCGCACCAATCGCTGGCGCTCGTCCTCGTCGATCGCCGGGCCCTCGTAGTCGTGGTAGCCCAGATGGCCGACGAAGCGCATCGAGGTCTGCGTCAGCGGCAGCAGCCCTTCCTTCATCGCCGCGACCGCCATGCCGGCGCTCGTGTGCGTGTGGATGACGCAGGCTGACTTCGGGCCGCGCGCGGTGGATCGCGCCGTGGATGACATAGCCCGATTTGTTGATGCCGTAATCGGTCTCGGGTTTCCACAAGATGTCGCCCTCGAGCGTGATCTTGACGAGGCTCGAGGCGGTGATCTCGCGATAGAGCAGCCCATAGAGATTGATGAGGAGATGATCCTCCGTCCCCGGAATGCGCGCGGTGATGTGGTTGTAGGTGAGGTCGGTCATGCCGAAGAGATCGACGAGCCGATAGCACGCGGCGAGGTCGAGCCGCGCCTGCCATTCAGGCTCGCTCACCTCGGTGCGGATCGAGCGGAAGTCGGTCGTATAGCCCATCGTCGCCTCGCCCCTTGCAGTGCTATTTTAGCGCAGGAGGCAAATTCCATGAAGACGAGCACCGATCGTATCCTCACCACCCATGTCGGCAGCCTGCCGCGGCCGAAATCGCTCTTCGAGGAGATCGTCGCGAAGGAGGAGGGGCGGCCCTTGGACGAGGGGGATTTCGAGCGCGACTGCGCCCGCGCGGTCGAGGACGTGGTGACGAGCCAGGTCCAATCCGGCATCGACGTGGTGAGCGACGGCGAGATGAGCAAGCTCGCCTACACGCTCTATGTGCGCCATCGCCTCACCGGGATCGTGCCCGACGAGCGCGCGGCCAAATTGGGCCGCGAGATCATGGTCGGGCGCGACCGGCTCGAGCATCCAGACTTCTCCGACCGCAACGCCAATTTCACGGTAACGCCGTTTCCGGGCTGCGTCGGCCCGGTCGCCTATGCCGACAAAAAGCCACTCGAGCGCGACCTTGCGCATTTGCACGCGGCGGTGGCGAAATCGAAGCCCGCGGAAGCCTTCATGACCGCGCCGTCGCCGGGCATTCTCACGCGCTTCGTCATCAACCTGCACTATCCGACCGAGGACGCCTATGTCGCGGCCTTGGCCGATGCGATGAAGCCCGAATACCGCGCGATCGTCGACGCGGGGTTCGTGCTCCAGATCGATTGCCCCGATCTGGGCTCCGCGCGCAACAACCAGTATCGCGATAAGACCGACGACGAGTTCCGCCGCATCGCCGAGCGCAACATGGCGCTCCTCAACGCCGCGACCGAGGGCTTGCCTGCCGACCGCATGCGCCTCCACATCTGCTGGGGCAATTACGAAGGCCCGCACACGCACGACCTGCCGCTCGCCAAGATCGCGGACATCTGCCTCAAGGGCCGGCCGCAGGCGTTCAGCTTCGAGGGCGCAAACCCGCGCCACGAGCACGAGTGGGAGGATTGGAAGTCGATCCGCATGGCGGACGACAAGATCCTGATCCCCGGCGTGATCGACTCCACGACCAATTTCGTCGAGCATCCGCGCCTCGTGGCGCAGCGCATCGCGCGCTATGCGGCAATCGTCGGCCGAGAGCGCGTCATCGCCGGCTGCGATTGCGGCTTCGGCACGGTCGCGAGCGGCACGCCGATGGTGGCGCCGAGCATCGTCTGGGCGAAATTCAGGGCCCTCGCCGAAGGGGCGGCGATGGCGACAAAGGAGCTCTGGCGCTGAACCATGATCGGATCGGGCGGAATCGCTCTGCGATCCGCCCGATCCGTGAATCTTGCTCTAGGCGCGGCGGATGCGCCGGTCGATATCGGGCAGGAACGCGGTCAGAAGCCCGAGCAGCGGCAGGAACGCGCACACCTTATAGACGAAGGCGATGCTGGTGTGGTCGGCGAGCACGCCCAGCACCGCCGCGGCGATGCCGGCCATGCCGAAGGCGAAGCCGAAGAACAGCCCGCCCACCGTGCCGACCCGGCCGGGGATCAGCTCCTGCGCATAGACGAGGATCGCCGAGAAGGCCGACGCCAGGATCACGCCGATCAGCACGGTCAGCACGCCGGTCCAGAACAGATTGGCGTAAGGCAGCGCCAGCGTGAACGGCAGCACGCCCAGGATCGAGCCCCAGATCACGTATTTGCGGCCGATGCGGTCGCCGAGCGGCCCGCCGACCAACGTGCCGAGCGCCACCGCGGCGAGGAACACGAAGAGATAGATCTGCGCCGTCTGCCACCGACAGCTGAACGTCGATGAGATAGAAGGTGTAATAGTTGGTGAGGCTCGCCAGTGTAGAAGATATTTCGAGAACATGAGCGCGAGCAGGATCGCGAGCGACCAGCCGATCGTGCGCGTGCGACAGGCGCCGCGGCGCTCGCCCATCGCGCGAAGCCGCGTGCGCGCGCGCGAGCTGCGTGCTGCTTGTACCAGCGCGCCGACCCGCGACAGCACGACGATGGCGAGCGAGCGCCGCGAGCGTGAACCAGGCGATGCTGCCCTGGCCGCGCGGGATGACGATGAAGGCGGCGAGCAGCGGCCCGAGCGACGAGCCGGCATTGCCGCCGACCTGGAACAACGATTGCGCGAGCCCGTGCCGCCCGCCCGAGGCGATGCGCGCGATGCGCGACGATTCGGGATGGAACACCGACGAGCCGATCCCGACCAGCGCCGCCGCCGAGCAGCAGCGGCGCGAAGCTCTGCGCGTAGGACAGCAGCACCAGCCCGACGAGCGTGAAGCCCATGCCGGCCGCGAGCGAATAGGGCCGCGGCCGATGATCGGTGTAGAGCCCGACGAGCGGCTGGAGCAGCGAGGCGGTGCATCTGATAGGTGAGCGTGATGAGGCCGATCTGCGCGAAGTCGAGCGAGAACGACGCCTTGAACAGCGGATAGATCGCCGGCACGAGCGACGCGATCATGTCGTTCAGCAGTGCGAGAAGCCGAGCGCGAGCAGGATGGCGTAGACCGCGCCCTCGCTGCCGGCCGCTGCAAGCGGCGGGGCCGCCACTTGGGTGGCGCCCGCCGTGTCGGTGCCTGCCGCGACCTTCATGCCGTGCTCCTCGCGCTCCCTTCTGCGGCCGCCATTTTAGAGAACGGGCGCGGCCCGGCGCACGTGCGCAATGCAGGAATGCGCGGCGAACAGGTCAGTCGAGCGCCAGCGGCTTTCCCGCCAGATCCTCGGCGCGATCGACCGCGATCAGCACGGCGTAGCCTTTCTTGTCGGGGTCGCGGTCCTTTTCCGGCTGGACCAGGCGCTTCCACACCTCGTCATAGACCTGGCCCGATTTGTAAACTTTGGCGGTGCCGTAAAAGCGCGCGACGCCGCCGTTCGGCAGCACGCCTTCCGCGCGCAGCGCCGGCTTCCTGAAGAACACGGTAACCTTGGCGCCGTCGGTGAGACCGGCATTGGTCGAGCCGCGGCCGCGCTCCCAGAGGCCGATATGCTCGTCGTCGTAAACCATGGTGCTGCCGCGCAGCGTGATCTGCGCGAACCCGTTCGGCAGCACCGAGCCGACGAGGCAGACATTCTCGGGAAACGCCGAATTGATGTGCGACTGAAGCTTCGACGGAATCTTCGCCATGCGCTCTCCGCCCCCTTGATGCGGCGGGCGAGATTAGCGCGGCCGCCAAGGCAGGCGCAATTCCGTCTCGTTGACTTCGGCGTGACGGATCGGGCCGAAAAGAGACGCGGGGCAAATGCCTGGAGGACAGCGATGGGCAAGATTTTGGGCGCCGGCGCGCTGTCGTGCGCGGCGGCATTTTTCGCGGCGCTCGCGCCGGTTCCGGCTTCGGCCGATCCCATCCCGCCCGGCTGGCAGGCCGCGCATGTCGAGCCCATCGGCTTCTCGGGATTGGACGGCCGCTTCGGCGCCTTCAAGCTCGCGCTGAAGCACAAGGGCGATAAATGGTATGTGTTCGCCGGCCATTCCTTCAATCATGGCTGGACCATCCTCGATGTGACGAATCCGCGCGATCCGAAAGTCGTGCGCTTCATCCCCGGACCCGAGGACGCGATCGAGGCGCAATCGACCTTGCACGGCGATCTGTGGCTCACCGCGATCGACCGGCGCGAGCATCCGCAGGCGGGCGCCGCCGCGGTCTGGCTCTGGGACATCAGCGATCCGACCAATCCGAAAAAGCTTTCCGAATGGGTGGGCGGCGACCACGGCTCGCACCGCAATTCCTATCCGGGCGGGAAATACGCCTATCTCGCCACCTCGATGCCGGGCTTCAAGAGCAACATCCTCGTCATCCTCGACGTGAGCGATCCGACCCATCCCAAGGAGGTAGGGCGCTGGTGGCAGCCGGGCGAGAAGGACGGCGAGCCCGCCCCGAAACTCATGCCGGGCTTCCACGGGCCCGCCAATGTCAGCCCCGACGGCAAGATGATCTCCACCGGCTTCACGCCCGATGTCGTCAATCTCGACATCACCGACATCACGCATCCGAAGCTCATCGGCTCGCTCACCATGACGCCGCCCTTCATTTATGCCGGCATACAGTCGGTGCACGCGGTCCTGCCGCTGTGGGACCGGAAGATCCTTTATGCGAGCTCCGAGGCGATGGCGTCGGGCTGCGACAAGGACGCGCTCAATTTCGCCGCCTTCATCGACAACCACGATCCGGCGAAGCCGCGCCTCATGTCGATGTTCCCGCTGCCGCGCCCGCCCAAGGGCGCGCCCTACAAGGATTTCTGCGACAAGGGCGGCCGCTTCGGCCCGCACAACGTCAATCAGGAGATCCACAATCCCGACGTGATGCCGTACGGCAACCTCATGTACATCGCCTATTTCAACGCCGGGCTTCGCGTCTTCGACATCAGCGATCCGCATCTCGTGACCGAGACCGGCTACTTCATGCCGCCCGAGCGTCCCAATGCGCCCAAGACCGAAGGCGCGCACGCCTCGCCGATCGACTGGACCGAGGACGTCGCCATCGACACCCGCGGCTACATCTATATCAGCGACGACAAGTGGGGCATCTTCATCCTGCGCTACCACGGCGCGGGCGGAGGCGCTGCCCCGCCGCAGGCCGCGAAATAACGAAAACCGCCCGGAGGCAACGCGGCTAGGGCAGGAAGCGCTCGGTATAGAGCTTCGACATGTCCGGCTTCTCGGGCAGCACCTTGAGATCGACGAAGGACTGCGCGGTGGCCGCAAGGGCGTCCGGGTCGAAGCGTCCGTCCTGCGAGAAGGCGGGCATCAGCAGGTCGTATTCGCGCTCTTCGACGGCTTGCGAGAATCCGGTGATCTTGCGCGCGATCTCGACCGTCTCGTCCTTGTGCTCGCGCATGTAGACGACGGCCTCGAACCAGCCTTTGAGGAAGCGCCGCACCGCATCGGGATTCTGCGCGATGATCGGGTTGGCGGCGTAGATCACGAACACTTCGAGATCGTGGATATAGTCCTGCGCCGTGAAGAGCAGGTGGCCCGCGTGCTCGGTCTCGAGTTGATATCCGATCGCCGGCGCGTCGACGAAGGCCGCGACCGCGTGCGTCTTCAAGGCCGCGATCTCGGTCGAGAGCTCGCCGCCGATTGCCGTCGGCTCGGCGCCGTTGTCGCCCCAGCCCTGGCTGCGGTTCAGTTGATCGACGAGCCACTTCGTCAGCGAGCCCGCGGTCGAGACGCCGACCTTCTTTCCCTTCAGGTCCATGATCGTCTTGAGCGCGGGATCATCGCCGGCGATGAAGCCCATGAAGGCGGGCGAGGAGGTGATGACGGCGACGCCCAAGGCGGGCGAGCCCTTGACGACGAACGCCATGTCGGTGCCGCCGCCGATCGCGATGTCGATGGCGCCGGCGACGAGCGCCTGCTGCTGCTTGGCGCCGCCGCCGAAATCGAACTCGTCGATGTCGAGCCCTTCGTTTTTGAAGAACCCTTCCTGCACCCCGACATTGAGCGGCACGAAGCCGAAATTCTGCGCCACCACCTTGCCGACGCGCAGCTTCTCCGCGCTCGCCGGATCCGCGAGGACCATGAGCGCGAACGCTGCCGCCAGCAGCGCCACCACCTGCCCGCGCCGATTTTTCTCTGCCGTCATGAGCCCCTCCCGAAACCCCGAATTTATCAAAGAGCGCCGGCAATTCACACGGCCTGACGCTTCCTCTAGTCTTGGGCCAGGGGCAGCATAACGGAGAAAGCCATGCGGATCGTCGATTCCCAGATCCATCTGTGGTCGAGCGGCAAGCCCAACGGCGCGCACCGGCAGATTTCCTCATATTCCGCCGAGGACGCGATGAAGGAGATGGACGCGGCCGGCGTCGATGCGGCCGTCATCCATCCGCCTGGCTGGGACCCCAATTCCGGCGCCGTCGCGATCGATGCCGCGCGGCGCTTTCCGCAGCGCTTCGCCATTCTCGGCCGCTTCCCGCTCGACAAGCCGGAAAGCCGCGGCCTCGTCGACGGCTGGAAGAAGCAGCCCGGCATGCTCGGATTGCGCTTCACCTTCCTCGAGCCGCACATGAAGGACTGGATCGTCGACGGCACGATGGACTGGCTCTGGCCCGCGGCCGAGCGCGCGGGATTGCCGGTTGCGCTCATGGCCGGCGCCGCATCTTGGCGGCGGTCGGCAAGGTGGCCGAGCGCCATCCGGGCCTCAAACTCGTCGTCGATCACCTGGCGGCGATCGGCGGCAGCAAGGACGGGGCCGCCTTCGCCAACCTGCCGCAGCTCGTGGCGCTCGGAAAGCTGCCGAACGTCGCGGTCAAGGCGTCGGGCGCGGCCGGCACGTCGAGCGAGCCATATCCCTTCCGCAGCGTGCACGGCTATCTGAAGCAGATCTACGACGCGTTCGGGCCCAAGCGCTTCTTCTGGGGCACCGACCTCACGCGCATGCCGTGTTCCTACCGGCAATGCGTGACGATGTTCACCGACGAGCTGCCGTTCCTTTCGGCTGCCGACAAGGACCTCGTCATGGGCCAGGCGCTGTGCGATTGGATCGGCTGGAAGCGCGCGTGATCCGCTTCTTCCGCAATCGCTGGTGGATCGTCGTCGCCTCTCTCTTCGGCCTCATGTGCAGCGGCGGGGTCGTCAACATTTTCAGCTTCGGCGTGTTCCTGCGGCCGGTGACGGAAGACCTCCATGTCGGCCGCGCCACGCTCGCTTCGGCGCTCTTGGTGCAGAACCTCATCACCGCCGCCGCGAGCCCGTTCCTCGGCGCGACGATCGACCGGTTCGGCGCGCGCCGCGTGTTCCTGATCGGGATTCCGTTCTTCGCGCTCACCACCGCGCTGCAATCGCAGATGACGGCGTCGCTTCTCGTCATTTATCTGTTCTTCGTGCTGCGCGGCCTGGGCGGCATCGGCCAGTCGCCGATTTCCTATGCCTATGTCGTGGCGAAATGGTTCGACCGGCGGCGCGGCCTTGCGCTCGGCGTCGCCTTGGCCGGCGTCGGGCTCGGCACCGCTGTCGTGCCGCCGATCGTCGCCTATCTCATCGGCGCCCATGGCTGGCGCGCGGCCTATGTCGGCCTCGCCATCGTCATCCTCGTGATCGCGGGCGTGCCGGTGGCGCTCGCGATCCGCGATCCCGCGCCCGACGAACACGTGCGCGAGCCCGATCTTCTGGCGGGGCCGCTTCCCGGCCTCACTATGCGCGAGGCGATCGCCGGCTGGCGCTTTTGGGGCCTCACCATCGCCTTCCTGCTCGGCGTCGTCGCCTTGAACGGCACGATCACGCAGGTCGTCGCCATGCTGCAGGACCGCGGCGTGTCGCTTCAGGCAGCAACCTCCGTCCTCGCCGTCTCGGGCCTTGCGGCGATGGCGGGGCGGCTTCTGTCCGGCTGGTGCGTCGATCGCTTCCACGCGCCCTATATCGGCATGTGCTTCTTCGTCCTGCCGATGATTGGCACGGCGCTCTTCGGCAGCGGCGCCGGCGGCCTGGTTCCCTATGCCGGCTCGATCCTATGCGGCGTGGCATTGGGCGCCGAGATCGACCTGATGGGCTTCATGGTGAGCCGCTATTTCGGCTTGAAATCCTACGGCGCGATTTTCGGCACGATGTTCGGCATCTTCGGCGGCGCGACCGGCATCGGCCCCTATTTGAGCGGCCTGTCGTTCGACCGCTATCACTCCTACCTGCCGGCCTTCGCCTTCTATGAGTTCGCGTTGGTCGCGATCTGCCTCATCTTCCTGCCGCTCGGGCCTTACCGCTTCCCGGCGCGCCATCGCATGGCGGCGCCGCACGCGGCCGAAGGCCACGCGCCGGCCTAAACGAACCACGAGGAGCCAAGTCATGGGACTTTACGGGATTGGGCAGCCGGTGCCGCGCGAGGAAGACCCGAAGCTTCTGCGCGGGCAGGGGCGCTATGTCGACGACGTGCGCATGCCGGGCGAGGCGCGCGCCTTCGTGCTGCGCTCGCCGCACGCGCACGCCGCCATCACGGCGATCGACGTGCGCCGCGCCAAGCAGATGCCGGGCGTGCTCGCGGTGCTGACGGGCGACGATCTGCGCGCCCGCGGCCTTGCCACGTTGCGCCCGCACGTGCCGCGCAAGCGCAGCACCGGCGCTCCCGCTTTCGTGGCGCCCCAGCCGCTTCTGGCGCAGGGGCGCGTGCGCTGCGCCGGCGAGGCGGTGGCCTTCGTCGTCGCCGAGACGCTCGACATCGCGCGCGACGCCGCCGAGGCGATCGAGGTGACGTACGAGCCGCTGCCGACGCTCGACGAGCGCCATCGCCGCGACCGCGTCGGGCGCGCCCGCGATCTGGACCGACAATCCCGGCAACGAGGCGTTCTTTCACGAGATGGGCGACAAGGCCGCGGTCGATGCGGCGATGAAAAGCGCGGCGCATGTCGTGCGCCACACTATCGTCATCAACCGCGTCACTGCCAACTCGATGGAGCCGCGCGGCTGCGTCGGCTTCTGGGACGCCGCCGACGAGCGCTACACGATCCGCTGCACCATCCAGTCGGGCCACGGCACGCGCGCGGCCTTGCCGGCATCTTCAAGGCGCCGCACCACAAGTTCCGCGTGCTGTGCGACAACATGGGCGGCGGCTTCGGCATGAAGGGCGGCTGCTATCCCGAATACGGGCTCTCGCTGTGGGCGTCCGAGGTGGTGGGCCGGCCGGTGCGCTGGATCGGCGAGCGCTCGGAAGGACTTTTGTCCGACGAGCAGAGCCGCGGCAGCGTCGTCGAGACCGAGTTGGCGCTCGACAAGGACATGAAGTTCCTGGCGCTGCGCGCGCACTGGAAGGCGGCGATCGGCGCCTATTACAGCTCCGACCGCTGCACCATTCCGCTCACCGTGGCCTTGGGCTGCCTCGTCAACACGTACACGATCCCCGCCATCCATGCCCAGGTCCATGCCGTCTTCACCAACACCATGATGATCGCGCCCTATCGCGGCGGCGGCCGGCCCGAGCCGCTCTTCGTCACCGAGATCATCGTCGACAAGGCGGCGCGCGAGCTCGGCATCGATCCGGCGGAACTGCGCCGGCGCAACACCATTCCGGCGCGCGCCATGCCCTACACGACGCCGGCGCGCCAGACCTACGATTCGGGCGACTTCGCGCAAGAATCTCGAGGACGCACTCGCGCTCGCCAAATACCGCGATCTTCGCCGCGCGCCGCGCCGAGGCGCAAAAGCGCGGCAAGATTCTGGGCGTCGGCGTCGCGACTGCGGTCGCCGGCACTGGCGGGCGCGATTTCGAGCATGCGGAAATCCGCTTCGATCCCTCGGGATCGGTCACCCTCATCACCGGCAGCATGGATCACGGCCAAGGTCACGGCACGACCTTCAAGCAGATTCTCTCGGAGAAGCTCGGCCTCGATTCCGAGCGCATCCGCTATCGCTATGGCGACACCGATCTCGTCACCGACGGCATCGGCACGTTCGGCTCGCGCTCGGCGATGCTGGCGGGCTCGGCCATCGTCATCGCCGCCGACCGCTCATCGAGCACGGCAAGAAGATCGCGGCGCATATCATGGAGGCGTCGGCCGCCGACGTCGTGTTCGAGAACGGCGCCTTCGCGATCGCCGGCACCGACCGCAAGGTCGAGCTCGCCGCGGTGGCGCGCCGCGCCTTCGATTCGGGCATCTGCCGCGCGACATGGAGGCGGGATTCTCCGAGCGCTCGGATTACGGGCCGCCCAACAGCGCGACATTCCCTTCGGGCGCGCATATCGCCGAGATCGAGATCGACGCCGAGACCGGCAAGGCGGCGCTCGTGCGCTATGCCGCGGTCGACGATGTCGGCCGCATGCTGAACCCGCTCCTCTGCGACGGGCAGATCCAGGGCGGCATCGCGCAAGGGATCGGCCAGGCGCTGTCGAGGAGGTGGTCTACGAGCCGCAGTCGGGCCAGCTCCTGACCGGCTCGTTCCAGGATTACTGCATGCCGCGCGCCGACGATTTCTGCGATTTCAACCTGGGCCACAACGTCTCGCTGACGCCGCGCAATCCGCTGGGCGTCAAGGGCGTCGGCGAGGCCGGCACGATCGGCGCGCTGCCGGCGGTGATGAACGCCGTGAACGACGCGCTGCACCAGGTCGGCGCGCCCGCGATCGAGATGCCGGCGACGCCGGAAAAGCTCTGGCGCGCGCTCCAGTCGGCGCGGCGGTAGCTACTTCAGCGGCGCCCCGCCGGGCTTCGTCAGCCACACCCACGCCTTTGACTGGGCGTCATAGCGCGTGACGATCGAGCTATCGGGGCCGAGGCCGCGCTCGGGATTCTCCTTGAAGTCATAGACGCCGTCGATTCCGGCGAAATCGGTGAGAGTGGCGATGTAGCTGCCGGATCTGCTCGGCGCTGGCGTTGGGTCCGAGCTTCCGTAACGCGCCGACGACGATGAGGCCCGCATCCCACGACGTCGCCTCCATGTTGTCGGCCTTCAATCCGCGCTCCTGCAGCACCGCGTACATGTCGTGCTGCGCCTTCTCGACCGCGGGGTCGAGCTTGCAGCAGCCCGTCATGCTCGGGAAAGAGCGCTGACGGCATCAGCATCTTCTTCGGCAGAAAATCCGCCCATTGCTCCATCTGCGCGAACGTCTGGTTGCCGCTCGTTGGCACCAGCGGAATGTCGAGCCCGGCCTGGATCACGCCTTTGAAGACGGTGGCGGCCGGCGCGCCCGTCGTCCAGGCGATGAGCGCCGTGCGCGCCCGATGCCTTGATGTTCTCGATCTGCGCCGCGACCGACAGGTCGGTCGGATTGAAATGCTCCTGGATGACCTTTTTCACGTCCTTGTTCTCGGGCCGCGCCAGCACCTGGTCGATGGCGTGGTCGCCGTCCTGGCCGCTCGCGTCGGTCGTGCTCAGCAACGCGATCTTGGTCCAGCCCATCATGCGGTAGTAGCGCACCACCGCCGCGAACTGATCGGTCGACGAGCTCGCGGCCGAGAACACGAAGTCGCCGGGATGCGGGTGGTAGCCCGGCGAGAGGC
Source organism: uncultured Acidobacteriaceae bacterium (assembly GCA_963755765.1). GTDB lineage: Bacteria > Acidobacteriota > Terriglobia > Terriglobales > Acidobacteriaceae > Acidiflorens. The sequence continues at coordinate 983,511 of CAVWKZ010000008.1, read as the reverse complement.
AATAATCGACGGGCCCGTTCTTCATCAGCGGCGCGATGGCGGCGCACATCGCGACGATGCTCGAGCCCAGCATCACCGACGGCTTGTCGGCGAGAATTTCGTTGGCAAGCTGAACCGCGATCTGCGGGCTCGTCTGGTCGTCGTGATAGATCCATTTGAGCGGCTTGCCGCCGATGCCGCCCGCCTTGTTCACGACCGCGGCCAAGGCCTCGAGGCTGTCGTGCTGGCCCTTGCCGACGAACGAAGCGCCGCCGGTCATCGGCAGGATGACGTTGATGTCGTAAGTGTCGGCCGCGCGGGCTCCCCACGGCGCCAGCGTCAGCGCTGCAAGAAGAAGGGCGGCCTTCGTCTTCCCGTGCATGTCGTCCCTCTCATGTTCTTTCCTTTCGCCATAGACGAGGCGCGCACGCCCTGTCAATCGCGCGGTGCGGTCCCGCCCGCGGATTGAACTTCGCTCGCACCGGAACGCTGCTTCTCGCCCGCCGTTGGTGGCGCCGAGGAGAGGAGCGCAGCCATGTTCCGCAAGGTATCGGACGTGATCGGCCTCGCGATTGGGGCCAAGGACGGCAAGATCGGCAGCGTCGAGGACCTGTTGCTCGACGACCGCGCCTGGACGATCCGTTGGGCCGTCGTCGACACCGGCGACTGGCTGCCGGGTCGCGAGGTTCTGCTTCCGCCCGAGAAGTTACGCGCGGCCGACCTCGACAAGAAATTGCTGGCCGTCGATCTGACGCGCGCGCAGGTCGAGCAGAGCCCGCCGCTGTCCGCCGACGTGCCGGTCTCGCGCCGCTACGAGGAATTGATCTACGACTATTATGGCTGGACGCCCTATTGGGGGTTCGGCATAGGCGGCATGGCGCCGTTCGAGGCGCCGCTTTATGCCGCGGGCGCGAAGCCCGTGGTGGAGCCCGAGGGCGATCCCGATCTGCGCAGCGCCGAGGACATCATCGGCTATGGTATCGAGGCAAGCGATGGCGCCATCGGCCACGTCGCCGATCTGTTGCTCGACGGCGCCGCCTGGGTGGTCCGCTATCTCGTCGTCGACACGCGCAACTGGTGGCCGGGCAGGAAGGTGCTGGTCGCACCGAACTGGGTGCGCGACATAAGCTGGTCGGAGCGGACGATCGAATTCGACGTGACGCGCGGGCGCATCAAGTCGGCGCCCGAATGGGATCCGCGCTGGCACTCGGGCGCGACTATGAAGCGCGCCTCCATGCCCATTACGACCTGCCGAGCTATTGGCTCTAGCCATGCGCCGCGCGACGAGCGCGCTGGTGCAGCCGAAATGGCAAAGGCGCGCCGGCTGCGCTATATCTCGCCCGATATGACGGCGGGAGGACCGAGATGAAGCTCAGCGCGCGTAATCAACTGAAAGGCACGGCGATCGAGGTCCGGAAGGGCATGACGACGGCGCACGTGCGCATCGATATCGGCGGCGGCAGGGTGATCACCTCCTCGATCACCAACGAGGCAGTCGACGAGCTCGCGCTCGAGGTCGGCGACGAGGTGATCGCCGTCATCAAGGCAAGCGACGTGATGGTCGGGAAATGAGGAAATAGCCCCCCTCGCCGCTCGTCCGGCAGGGTGATAAGCTCGGCTCCCAAAAGAACGAACGCCGGGAGGGAGCCATGGAAGCGGCCGCTGCCGACCGTAACATCGCGGCGCGCATCGAGCGCCTGCCGCTGTCGTCGTGGCATATCTGGATCGGCGTCGTCATCTGCACCGGCTTCTTCTTCGACGCCTTCGACATCATGACCTTGTCCTATGCCATGCCCGTCCTCGTGGGCGAGTGGCACCTGGCGCCGGCCGCGATCGGCGGCGCCATCTCGATCGGGTTCGTCGGCCAGATTTTCGGCGCGCTCCTGTTCGGCTGGACCGCCGAGCGCTGGGGCCGCGTGCCGTCGATCATGGCGACGATCCTGCTCTTCTCGCTGATGAGCTTTGCCTGCGCCTTCGCCGGCAGCCTCAAGGCGATGATGGCGCTGCGCTTCATCCAGGGCTTTGGCCTTGGCGGCGCCATCCCGGTGCTCGCGACCTATATCAACGAGTTCGCGCAGTCGCGCCGGCGCGGGCGCTTCGTCCTCTCCTACCAGTGCGCGTTCGCGATCGGCCTGCCGGTGACGGCGTGGATCGGCACCTGGGTCGTGCCGCATTTCGGCTGGCAATGGATGTTCGTGCATCGGCGCCGTGCCCGGGCTTTTGGTGCTGCCGCTCGCCCGGCTTCTGCCGGAAAGCCCGCGCTGGCTTGCCAATCACGGCCGCATCGAGGAAGCCGACCGCGAATTGACGCGGGTCGAGCGCTTCATCTCGCATGGCGGCGCGCGGCCGCTGCCGCCGATCGCGGTCGACCTGCCGCGCGTGCCGCGCAACGACACGCGCGTCGGCGATCTCTTCCGCGGCATCTATCTGAAGCGCACGCTCACCGTCTGGACGATCTGGTTCTGCACCTACGTCATCACCTATGGCTTCCTCACCTGGCTGCCGACGGTGTGGCGCACGGTCTATCACATGCCGGTCGCCGAGGCGCTCGCATTTCCAGGCGATCTTCGCGCTCATGCAGCTGCCGGGCTTCCTCTTCACCATCAGCCTGATCGACACGATCGGCCGGCGCCGCATGTTCATGCTCGGGCTCGGCGTCGGCACCGTGCTGCTCTGGTCGCTCGCGCTCATGGCGAACCCCGCGGCGTTGACTGTGCTGGTCTGTCTCGTCGTCATGCAGATCGGCGTCGGCATGCTGGCGCTCTCGCTCAGCACCTATACGGCCGAGCTCTATCCGACCGAGCTGCGCGCGCTCGGCAGCGGTTTCGGCAATGCCTGGCTGCGCTTGGGCGGCACGGCGGGGCCGGCCTTCATCGGCGCGCATGCTGCCGTTGTTCGGCCTCAAGGGCATTTTCGCCGCCTTCGGGTGCCTGACCTTCGTGGGCGTCCTCGTCACCTATTTCTTCGCGGTCGAGACGAAGGGCCAGGTGCTGGAGCGCCTGTCGCCGTCGCTTGGCGCCGAAACGGGCGAAGGGCGCGGCGGCGGCGCTCGTGGCCGATTCCGATTGAGGGAGAGCGTCTTGCCCAAATCCTCGCGCCTCGCGCTCGTCGCCGCCGTCGTCGTCTCGCGCTGGCGCCGTCCGGCGCGCGCGGCCGATACCCTACGACATCCACGTCATCGCCACGATGACCGGCATCAGCGCCTTCGTCGGCAAATACATGAAGCTCAATTTCGACGCGTTCGAGGATTGGGTGAATTCCGAGGGCGGCATCAAGGGCCGTCCGCGTCCATTTCATCTACGGCGACGACCAGAGCCAGCCGCAGCTCGCGGTGCAACTCGCGACCGACGTGATCGCGTCCCATCCGACCGCGCTCATGGTGACGGGCCCGGTCGCCAATTGCGCCGCGGTGGCGCCGCTTCTTGCCGACGGGCCGGTGATGTGGTGCAACTCGCCGGCGCTTCATCCCAAGCCCGGCAGCTTCGCCTTCGCCTCGGGCCCCGACACGCTCGACGGCATCAACGCCGTGCTGCGCTATTACCGCATGAAGGGCTGGACCAAGATCGGCATCCTCAACCCGACCGATGTCACCGGCCAGGACGCCGACCGCGCCATCGCCACCGATCTGAAGCTGCCGCGAGAACGCGTCGATCCAGATCGTGCAGTACGAGCATTTCAACCCGACCGACCTCACGCGTCTCGGCGCAGATCGAGCGCATCAAGACGGCGGGTGCGCAGGCCCTCATCGCCTGGACCACCGGCTCGCCCTCGCCACCGTGTTCAAGGGCATGATCCAGACCGGGCTCGACGTCCCGGTGGCGCCCACCGGCGGCAACGAGGTGTTCCAGCAGATGGCGCAGTACGAGGCGTTCCTGCCGAAGCAGGCCTCGTCATGGCCTCGGCGCTCTTCCCGCCGCATGATGGGCTGCCACGCTCGACCCGCGCGTCGAGAAGATCCAGCACGAGATGTACGCGATCCTGGCCAAGCACGGCATGAAGGCCGACAACAACACGGCCGACACATGGGACGCGGCGCTCATCACCGTCTCGGGCCTGCGCGCGCTCGGGACCGATGCGACGCCCGATCAGCTGCGCGCCTGGATCTCTCGGCTTGAAGGATTTCGCCGGCGTCAACGGCATCTACGATTTCACGCAATATCCCGATCGCGGCCTGTCGCACGACACCTCGGTGCTCATCACCTACGATCCCAAGGGCCCGGACGGGCCGCGCTGGAAATGGCTGAGCAAGATCGGCGGCGCGCCGCTTTGAGGATTGAACCACAAGGAAGGGGCATCACATGCGAATTGTCGTCTATGGTCCGGAAAAGCGCACCGGCGCGTTGAAGGACGGCAAGGTCGTCGACCTGTCGCGCGCCTGCACCAAATATCTGCGCGAGAAGCGCGGCGAGCGGCACGCCTTCACGCTTGGCCAGGCGCTGGTGCCGGCCGATCTGAAGCGCCTCATCGAAAGCGGCCCGCGCGCGCTCGACGACGCCGAGGCTTCGCTCGCCCACCTCGCCAACGCGTCCGACGACAAGGACCATCGCGGCGAAAGCGTGACCGTATGACGCCGCCAAGGTGAAAATCCATCCGCCCGTGCCCACGGGCGTGCGCGTCGCCTGCGCCGGCTCCAATTTCCAAAGCATCGCGAGCGCATGGCGCGCCGCAACAACCGCGACGTCGAAGCCCTTCATCTGGGGTTTCTGGACGGTGAGCGACGCGATCGGCCCCGAGGATGACGTGATCTATCCGGCGCGCTGCGACCGGCTCGACTACGAGGGCGAGGCCGCCATCATCCTGTCGAAGGGCGGCAAGGATTTGAAGCCCGACGACCTCAAGAGCTCGGTCTGGGGCATCACGCTTTATTGCGACTGGAGCATCCGCAGCCCGCGCGAGCCCTTGGGTCCGATGAACTTCGCGATCCCGAAGAATTGGGACACGTCATGGTCCTTGGGTCCGACGATTGCGGTGCGCGAATTCGACTGCAACACCATCGACATCGAGACCTACGTCAACAACGAGCGCCGCCAGAAGCACAACACCGGCGAGATGACGTTCTCGTTCGCGCAGTATCTCGAATATCTGTCGCGCGACCTGACCTTGAAGCCCGGCGACATCATCGCGAGCGGCACCGGCGAAGGCACCGCGGCCGATGCGAGCCCGGTCGGCCCCGACGGCGTGCAGCCGCCCGATCTCTTCCTCAAGGTCGGCGATCAGGTCGAAGTGCGCTCGCCGCAACTGGGATCATTGCGCAACAAGATCGTGGCAAAGCGCGCGCGCTGATCGCTCACCGCACGTAAGGCCGCGCCGTTCCCCGAGCAGACGAGGAACGGCGCGGCCGTTCCTCGCTTTCAGAGGCCCTGTCGCGCGTAGCGTTATTCGCCAGTTTCGCTCGCAAGTTGCGAATTCGCGCATCTTTCCATTGATCTTTCGCGCGATCCCCATTAGGTAGGGACCATGGCGCACAGCGAAAACCGCCGCGATCGTGCCCGCGCATCCGCCGCGGCGGACCGCTATCTCGCGATCTTCGGCGCCGTCGCGGGCGCTGCCGGCGCGCTCGTCTGGCTCGCGCTCTCAATCTTCAACTAGAAGTCGCGCACGCCGCACTTGCGATAGGGACCGCTATCGAGGTGCAGGTGGTTCGCGTGGTCGGCGTCCGAATCGGGCGTGAGCACGAGGCTGAATTGTTGGCACGCGGCGCGTGCCACCGCATGGAGGAAGCGGCCCTTGGCGCCCGCGGCGCGCCAGTCGCGCTCGACCGAGATCACGCTGCCGTCTTCGAGGATGAAGGACGCGATGTCGATCGCTTCCCCGAGCGCGTGCAGGCTTTCGTGCCCGCCATGCGTGGTGCGACAGGCATAGGTCCCGAAATTACGCATTTCGGCCACGCGCTCGCCGAAATAGGATGTGGCGAGCGGCGTCACGTCGTCGCGCGCGAACTCGTCGAGCGCCACCGCGAATCGGCAGGCGACGATGCCGGACTGGTCCCACGGGATCGCGGCCGCGCTCACCCGCACCGGGTCTTCCACCGCGCACGACGCCGCTGCCGCGGCAACGGGCGCCACCTCATAGGCGACGCCGAGCCGGTCGAGCAGCGCAAGACATTGCCGTCCGGCGAAGGCTTCGGGCGGCGCGACGGGCGGCGGCGGCGCTCCTCGCGGCGCGCAGGATGCCAGCACTGCCGCCAAAAGAACGAGCGTGCGCTTCATCGGCCTGCGACGGAATCGACGCGGACGCGCGCGACGCAAGTTTTTACGCCGCTCCCCTTCGCGGCCCTCCCCGCCGGGGAGAGGGTTTCGTTAAGATGGCATGATGCTTGAGGTCATGCGGTGACCGGCGATCTCGAAGCCGCCTACCAGGGCGCGCGCGTGCTGGTGGCGGGCGGACTGGGCTTTGTCGGCTCGACGCTGGCGGGGCGACTCGTGGCGCTCGGCGCCGAGGTGGCGATCGTCGACTCGCTTTATGCCGAGGGCGGCGGCAACGAGGCCAACATCGCATCCTTCCGCGCGCGCGTGCGAGTCGAGATCGCGGATTTGCGCGACAGCGCCCGCGTGGCGCCGCTCGTCGCCGGCTGCCGCTCTGTCTTCAACCTCGCCGCCCGCACGAGCCACATGGACTCGGTCGCGGACCCGGTGGGCGATTTCGGCGCCAATGCCGAGGCGGCGCTCGCGCTGCTCGAGCTCTGCCGCAGCACGCGCCGGCGATCCGCATCGTCCATGCCAGCACGCGCCAGATCTATGGCGCGGCCGCGACCATTTGCCGGTCGACGAGGCGCATCCGCTGCGCCCGGTGGACCCAACGGCGTCAACAAGATGGCGGGCGAGGCCTATCACCTGCTCTATCACGCGCCTCCGGCCTGCGCCGCTGTCCTTGCGCCTCACCAACATCTATCGGGCCGCGCATGCGCATCAAGGACGCGCGCCAGACCTTCATCGGCGTCTGGCTGCGCCGCGCTTCTCGAGGGCGGCCCTTCGAGGTCTGGGACGGCGGCCAGCGCCGCGACCTGGCCTATGTCGATGACGTGGTCGACGCGTTTCTGCTGGCGGCCGCGACGCCCGGAGACGACGGGCCGCGTCTTCAATATCGGCGGCGCGCGCGGCGCTGAGCCTTGCCGAGCTGGCGCGCATGCGCTGGTGGCGGCCCATGGCGGCGGGCGCATCGAGGCGCAAGCACCTTCCCGCCCGAGCGCCGGCGCATCGATATCGGCGACTACCATGCCGATGATCGCCTGTTCCGCCGCGTCACCGGCTGGCGCGCCGGCGACGCCGCTCGCCCGACGGCCTGGCGCGCGACGCTCGAATATTTCCGCGCCCGTCTCGCGGCCTATCTCTGAGCCATGCGCGACGCGCCGATCCCGCCGACCGATCCCGCGCGCCGCCTATCTCGCGAGCGCGCGGCGATCGATGCGGCGATCGCGCGGGTGCTGGCGGGTGGCCGCTATATCCTGGGCCCCGAGGTCGACCGCCTTCGAGCGCGCGTTCGCGGCATATCTTGGCGCTCGCCACGCCATCGGCGTCGCGAGCGGCACCGATGCGCTGGTGCTGGCGCTGCGGCGCCGGCGTCAGCGTCGGCGATTATGTCGCGACGGTGTCGCACACGGCGGTCGCGACCGTGGCGGCGATCGAGCTGGCGGGCGCGCGGCCGCTGCTCGTCGATATCGATCCCGCGACCTTCACCCTCGATCCGGGCCGCGCTGGCGCGCGCGCTCGCGGCCTCGCCGGGCCGCATCGCCGCGGTGATCCCGGTCCATCTCTATGGCCAGCCGGCCGATCTCGACGGGCTCCTGCCGCTCGCCCGCCGACACGGCGCGCGCGTCATCGAGGATTGCGCGCCAGGCGCATGGCGCGCGGCTTCATCGGCAAGCGGCCTGCGGGGAGCGTTGGCGATATCGGCCGCCTTCAGTTTCTATCCGACCAAGAATCTCGGCGCGCTCGGCGATGGCGGCATGGTCGTCACCGAGCGATGCTGGGCTCGCCGAGCGCGTGCGGGCGCTGCGCGAATATGGCTGGCGCGAGCGCTATGTCAGCGCCGTCGCCCGGCACGAACTCGCGCCTCGATTCGTTCCAGGCGGCGATGCTCGGCGCAAAGCTTGCCGCGCTCGACGCCGAGAATGCGCGCGCGCCGCGATTGCGCGCTGCTCTACGACGCGGGGCTCGCCGGCCTGCCGCTCACCCTCCCGGCGCGGCGCCCGGACGCCGAGTCATGTCTTCCACCAATATGTCGTGCGCTCAGGCCGCGCGCGACCGGCTGCGCGAGCGCTGGCCGCGCGCGGCATCGGCACGCTCATCCACTATCCCGTGCCGGTGCATCTCCAGCAGGCCTATCGCGCGCGCGTCGCGATCGCGCCCGGCGGCTCGGCGAAAGCGAGCGCGCGGCATCGCGGTGACGAGCCTGCCGATCTTTCCCGAGCTGGGACTGGCGCGCGCCGAAATCGTCGCGAGCGCGCTCGCCGCGGCGTTGCTGGGTCTTTCCTGAGTCTTCGCCTCTAGGTTGGGCGCCCGGCCGGAACAACGCTTCCGGTTGGGACGTTACGGCGACAGGTCAATCATCAAGCGAGGCTCGATTATGCGTCTCACTTCAGTGATGGTGGCGGCGGCATTCACGGTCGCGGCGAGCGCGGCCATGGCGCAAGGGATCGGTCCGGCCGGCCCGCCTGCGTCCGCCACGCGCCCGCCCGGCCTGTCCCAGGCGCCGCAACCCGTCCCTGCCGTCAACCCGCTCACCGCCGCCGACGTGTCGCACTTCGACGGCACAGTGGTTTACGGCTCCGACGGCACGAAGCTCGGCAGTGTCTCGACCGAGCTCATGGATCCCGCGACGCATCAGATCAACCGGCTCGTCGTCAACGCGGGCGGCGTGCTCGGCATGGGCGGCCACAAGGTCGCGATGCCGCTCGACCAGTTCAGCTGGGATGCGCAGAAGGAAGGCCTCACGGTCGGCAAGACCGCGGCCGACCTGAAGGCGATGCCGGCCTGGGCCGAGGCGTCGGCGACCATGGGCTCGGGCTCGAGCACCGCGCCGACGCATTAGCGGCTGATTGCTTCGTCGTTCCCGCGCAAGCGAGACCTCTGCGAAACTGACGGCGGCTTCGAATTGTGATTCACTTGGCGCGCGGGCTGAGGGGTGGGCCATGACGGAGCAACCGAGTTTTGTGGACGCGCTGCTTCCGGCGGGGTTCGGGCGGAACGCGAAGCTGGAACGGATATCGGGGCTGATCGACTGGTCGCGGATCGAGCGGCTGGTCTCGGCGGTGCGGCCTGGCGAGACCGGCCGGCCGCCCTATGCGGCCCTGTCGATGCTGAAGGCTCTGTTGCTGCAACAGTGGTACGGCCTGTCCGATCCCGGGCTTGAGGAGGCATTGCTGGACCGGGTGTCGTTCCGACGCTTTTGCGGGTTTGCGCTCGACGCGGCGACGCCGGACGAGACGACGCTGTGCCGCTTCCGCAACGCCCTCAAGGAGGCGGGGCTTGGGCAGGCGGTATTTCAGGAGGTGCTGGGTCAATTGGAGATGGCCGGGTTCGTGCTCAAGGCCGGCACGCTGATCGACGCCACATTGGTGCAATGCGCGGTTCGCCCGCCGCCGTCCGGCTCGACGCCGCGCGATCGGGAAAGCCGCTCGCCGCATGATCCGGACGCCAATTGGACCCGTCGCGGCCCGCACCGGCGTCTGTTCTTCGGCTACAAGGCGCATCTCGGCGTCGACCGGGGCTCGGGGCTGATCCGCAGCCGGGTGCTGACGCCCGCCAAGACCTATGAGAGCGAGGTGGCCGACGCGCTCATTTGCGGCGACGAGCGGGCGGTCTATGCCGACAAGGCCTATGAGAAGCGGGCCCGGCGCGCGGCGTTGAAGGCGCGCGGCGTCAAGGACCGCATCCAACACCGCCGCACCAATGTCCAGAAGGAGCTGCCGCACTGGCAAACCGTGCGCAACAAGTTGATCGGCCGCATCCGAGGCGCGATCGAGCGGACCTTCTCGGTCCTCAAACGACGCTACGGCTTCTCGCGCATGCGCTACCGAGGGCTCGCCGCCAACGCCTGCCACCTCGATCTCATCATCATTGCCTTCAACCTGCGAACCGCAGCGGCGAACGCCGCATGACCCGGCTGCCACCAGCGCAAGCCTGAGCGCGGCAAAGCCAACCCGCTGTCACCAAAGCCAATCAACCCTGGCTCTCGGGCAAACCCAATGCCCTTTCGCAGAGGTCTCGCGCAAGCGGGAACCCAGGGCGAGCGACGTGCGGTTGCTCTGGGCCCCCGCTTTCGCGGGGGCGACGGAAGATTCCCTACCCTCTGTCATTGCGAGCGAAGCGAAGCAATCCCTGCGGATTGCTTCGTCGCTGGCGCTTTTCGCAATGGCGAGCCGATCTATTGCTGCAGATAGTCCCAGCGATGGGTGCTCGGCTCCGCTTCGGCCCAGCGCCATTCGCCGATGTCGTTGCGACACACGGTGCCGGTATAGATGTTGTGCTTGTCGTCGTCGTCCAACGAGAACACCACGTCCTTGCACGGGATCGACTGGCCGAACTCGCGCGCCACCTCGACGCTGCCGTCGCGCCCTGAGAACGGAAAGGCGGCGATGACGTGCCATTGCGCCGACTGCCCAGGTTCGAGCGGCCCGGCCGCCAACGCGACCGCCTTCTGCACCTGGTCCTCGATGTGGCGCTCGCCCCAATCGACGCCCTGATCGACGCCATAGCTCGCGGCCACGCCCGCCGCGATGCCGATGACGGCGCTGCCGGTGGCGGAGGTCACGCCTCCCGCAACCCCGGCCGAGGTGAGCGCGGTCACGACGGGGCCGATGGCGGCGCAGCCCGCGAGCGGAACGATGAGTAAGACCGCCGCCGCCGCCCGCCGCATGCCCGTACTCCGGTTGCCGCCATCGCGGGCAACACCCGGAGAAGGTGATTCGTTCGTCTAAACCGATCGCACTCTAGACGCCGCGGCGCGTGACGACTTCGGCCGGCGCTCGCGCGGGCTCGCTCTTCACGACCTCGCGCACCACCGCTTGCGGCTTGCGGTTCAGGGTGAGATAGAGCCGGCCGAGATACTCGCCGATGAGGCCGAGGATCATGAGCTGCACGCCCGAAAGCAGCAGCACCGCGGCGGCAGCGACGCCCAGCCGGGCGGCGTCTCGCGGATGACAGCGCCTCCGCCACCACCCAGGCGAAGCCGAAGAGCGCCGAAGAAGCTCAGCGCGAAGCCGGTCAACGTCGAGATCCTGCAGCGGCATCACCGAGAAATTGACGAACATGATTGAGCCACAGCCGCACGAGCCGCCGCAGCGTGTAGTTGCTGCGCCCGGCCATGCGCGGCAGATGCTCGACCTCGAGCTCGCCGATCGCTCTGCGTCACCTGCATGATGAGCCCGTCGACATAGGGGAACGGCCCCTCATACTGGTCGATCTCGCGCGCGACGAAGGCGCTCATGCAGCGGAAGCTCGAGAGATAAAGCCCCTTGGGCTTGTCGAGCACGCAATCGGCGACGCGGTTGGTGAAGCGGCTGCCGAGGTTGCGCCAGCGCGGCATGCTGCTTGCTGCGCATAGCGGGTATAGATCACGTCCTTGCCGCTCGTCTGCGCATGACGCGAGCAGCCGCAGCACCTCGCCCGGCGGGTTCTGCAGATCGTCGTCCATGGTGATGACGTGCGCGCCGCGCGCCTGGCGCAGGCCCGCCATCACCGCGTTGTGCTCGCCGTAATTGCGCGCGAGGTTGACGAGCGTCATCGGCACGCGCGCGCCGCGCGACGAGATCGCGGCACACGGCGAGGCTGTCGTCGGGGCTGCCGTCGTTGACCAGCACGATCTCGTGCCCGCCCGGCACGTCGAGCTCCGCAAGCGCGCCGACGAGCTCGCCGATCGCTGCCGCGCGCCGTTATAGACCGGGATGACGATGCTGAGCGCCAGCGGAGCGGTCATGGTCTTCACCGCCGTCGCCAGGATCGAGCCGCCGAAGGGCAAGCGCGAGGCCCGCGCGCGGCAAGCGCCCTCGAGCGCGATGCAGGCGAAGAAGAGCCGCTCGACCGGCGCCGGCAGCAGGCCCACGTCGCTGCGCCGCCGGCGCGCGCCGCAGCTTACGCCTGCAGCACCATCAGCGGAAAGAGGATCGCTGTTCCAGTAGCGTGCCTGCGACCTCGGCGAAGCCCGCCGCGGCGAGCAGCCGCGCGCAGCTCGGCGCGGCCATAGCGCCGCGCATTGTCGACGGCCGACGTCGTGCGCCGAGAACAGCCAGCGATAGGCCGGCAGGTTGAGGACCAGCACGCCGCCCGGCTTGAGGCAGCGGCGGAACTCGCGCGAGCGCCGCGCCTCCGTCGACGCCGCGATGGCACAACACGTCGGCGCTGAAGATCGCGTCGAACGGCTGCGTCGGCGAAGCGGCAGTCGCGTCGACCGAGCCCGACGACGATCGCGGCAGCCGCTCTTCGCGCGCGCGCGGATGGCGGCGCCGGCATCGATCGAGCTCGACGCCGCAGCCGAGCGCGCCCGGGCACCTGCCGCGCCGAGCTGCGCCAGAGAATCCGCCGGTGCCGCAGCCGGCATCGAGCAGCGCGGCTGCCGCGCCGGCGCCGCGGCGCGCTGCGCCATGCCGCGCACGAGATTCGCGTGGAGGCCGCGGAACCACCACATCCGCTCCTCGGCCGCGGCCAGGCGCTCGTATTCGCGCGCGCTCCACGGCCGTGCCCGCGCTCACGGGCTCGCGCCGAGAACAGCCGGCGGCGCGCGTCCCGGCGCCAGGATCTCGCGCCGGTCGATCACCAGCGAGAGCAGCGTGCCCATGCGCTCGACGCGGATAGATCTCCTTGCCCGGCATCGCCTTGTCGCAATCGTCCTTGGTGAAGGCGATGAAGAACTCGCGCCTCCTCGCGGTCGCTGGTGATAGATGAAATTGCTCGGGAAGTAATAGGCGGCCGAGCCCGGCGGGCCGCACACGCGACGGTGAAATCGTGGTCCATGAACTCGGCGCCCGTATTCGGCGCGCAGATAGTCCTCGAGCCCGTGCACCGCCTCGGCATAGGAATTGGCCCAGTAGTCGAGCTTGAAGAGGCCCGCGCGCGCCTTGACGCCGCCGATGAAGCCATTGTAATAGACATATTCGTCGGGATGCAGCCGCGCCATGACGCCGACATGGCCGAGGCGCCGTAGAGCCACGAGCAGCGCCATAGGCAAGCGCCGCTGCGGCCGGACGCGCCAGAGCCTGTCGAGCGCGCGGTCGGCGACGAGCGCCGCGAGCGCCGCGATCGGCGGCAGCACGAAGATGAAGTGGCGCATGCCGTCGAACAGCACGGCCTTGATCGCGATCGCGTAGGCGACCGGGAAGAGCGATGGCGAAGCCGAGCATGAAGAGCGCGAGCGCCGGCGTCGCGCGCGAGCGCGCCAGCCCGCGCGCCAGCGCAAGCCGAGCGCGGCCACCGGCGCGGCGGCGAGCAGGAGCAGCAGAGCTCCGGCAGCGCCAGCACAATATGGACCGGCAGATATTCCCAAGGCAGGTCGGTCGCCGGGATATAGCGGCCGGCGAAGAGGGTGCGGAAGGGAAAGACCTGGTGCGAGAAAGTAGGCGAGCGCGCGCAGCGGATCGACGAGCGGCGACTGCTGCGCCCAGGGCCAGAACAGCAGCATGATCGGCCTAGGCGACGACGGCGACCGGCAGCGAAGCACGCGCCAGAACGAGGTCCAGGACCTCGCGCGAAGAAGACGCGACCAGCGCTCGCGTCTCGAGCGCGCGCCACAGCACGAAGAGCAGCAGAAGCAGGCCGAGATAGCCGAGCAGCAGCAGCCCGCCGACGCGCACGCCGAGCGCGAGCCCGGCGGCGAGCGCCGAGCTTCACCAGCAGCATCCAGCGCGGGCGCGGCAGCTCCGGCAGGATGCGCACCAGGTAGTAGAGTCGCCCAGATCATGCCCGCGGCGAAGGGAATGTCCTTCGGGTTGTTGAACATCTGGCCGTAGTAGTTGGGCGTGAGCAGCGAGGAAGAGCGCGGCGAGGAAGCCGGCGCGCGGGCCGCCCAGCGCGCGGCCCGAGCTTCCACACGCCGATGAGGCCGATGATGCCGACGATGCCGTTGAGCAGGTGGCGCGTCTCGTAGGTGCCGAAGGGCGAGACGCAGGTTGAGCGCCGCCGCCATCATGTCGAAGGCGGCGCCGTAATTGATAGAGATCGAGCCAATCGAGCAGCGCGCGCAGATCGTGGAAATCCGAGAGGTAATAGTCTGAGGACGAAGACGCCGTACCAGTGATGCGCGTCCTCGTCCCAGGTGACGCCGTAATCCGGTGAAGGTCAGGACCACCAGCGCCGCCGCCACGAGAAGAGCGCGAAGGCCAGCGCGGTCCCAGAGGCGCGCGCGAGATCCGGCCGCCGGCGAGCGCAAGCGGCCGCCTGCTGGTCAACGCTCCGTCCAAGCGATGCTCCGATCATCGTCTCGGCTCAGAAGCCCAGCTCCGCCATCAGCTCGGAAATAACGGGGTCGCTGCCGAAATATTCCGCGGCGATCGTCGCGCGCGGCGCGGCTGTGGCGGCGGTAGTCGGCATTCGACGGCGCTCGATCGCCGCCGCGCGCCTCGTCGCTGTCGCGATATTCGAAGAGCCCTTCGCCCGACGGGATAGAAGCGGCTGAACCCGGTCGCCATCGTCACGACCGGCCGCGCCCGACGCGAGGTAGCAGACGCTGCGGTCGCTGAACCAGCCGCTGTTCGGGCCGCACATAGATGTCCTTGGCCACGGTGAACTCGCCGCGCGAGCCGCGGATGAAGTCGGCATAGCTCGTCCATGTCGGCCGAGATCGGCCGCGGGTCGGCGAGCCGCCAGCCGGCGTCGGTGACCTGCACGCCGACCTCGGGCGTCGGCGGCAGCATCGCCATGATGAAGCGCCGCCGCGCGCGCTTGCGGCATGTCGAGGAAGCGCAGGAAATTGACATGCTTCGACCAGAGATAGGTCTCGCCGCCGAACTCGATGTTCTTGCCCTTGTTCTCCCAGGTGGCGATGGTCGAGAAGCAATCCGGCGCGCCCGGCGTCGGCCGGCCAGAGATCGATCACGACGGGCGGCCGCGTGCCGGCCAGGGGATGCCGCAGAGCGGCACGATCCAGCCCGGTCCGCCGACATTCTCGCCATAGGTGAAGAAATGCGTATGCGCATCGAGATAGGCGCGGGCGCCCGGATCGGCCTCGGCGTATTTGATCTGCTCATAGACCGGGTCGGTGTCGATCATGAGCCGCGCGCGGGCAGGCCATGTGCTCGTCACGCAGCCGCGTCGCGCCGCACAGATTGATGAGCGCATCGGCCTCGCGATAAAGCGCGACGCACCCGCTCGCGCGAAAGGCCGTGATAGACATCGTTGATCGCGTCCCAATAGGCCCAGCGCCCGCCGAGCCCGTAGCGCTCCATCACGCGGCGCAGATAAGCGACGTTGTAGTCGCACTCCATCGACCACGCTGTTGGCGCGGGGATCATAAGGGTTGGCGCCGTGATCCTCGACATACCACGCCTCGAAGCCGAGCCGCTCGAGCCCGACGAGATATATGCATCGCCTGCCAGGCGATGCCCGCCAACGGCATCTGCCCGACGAAATGCAGCACCACCACCCGACCGCGCGCCATCGCGATCACCATAGCAAAGATCGCGGCATCCGCTAGAAGCGGGGCGCGAGGAGGTTCCATGCGCTTTGAGACGAAGCGGCCGGCCGAAATGCCCGATGCCATGGCGCCCGACGGATCGGCGGTGCGGCTCCTCTGCCGCTCGGCGCGCGGCAGCATGGCGCAATTCGCGCTGCCGCCGGGCGCGGTGTCGCGCGCGGTCGCGCACCGCACGGTCGAGGAGCTCTGGTCGATCGTCGCGGGGACGGGCCGCATGTGGCGGCGTCTCGGCGCGCAGGAGGAAATCGTGGCGCTTGGCCCGGGGACGAGCCTCTCGCTTCCGGTCGGCACGAGCTTCCAGTTCCGTTGCGACGGGCCCGCGCCGCTCGTCGCCATTGGCGTCACCATGCCGCCCTGGCCGGGCGAGGATGAAGCCGTCTTTGTCGCGGGGGCGTGGACCGCTTCGGATTAGCCGCGCCGCGCCAGCGCGATGCCGCCGACGACGACGAGGCTCGCGACGATGAGCTGCGCCGGCATGTGCTCGCCGAGGATGAGCGCCGCGAACACCAGGACGAGCACCGGCTGCGCGAACTGGAACGTCGCGACCCGCGCGATGCCGCCCCGCGACAGGGCCCAGAACCACGACATATAGGCAAGGACGCTCGCGCCGAGCGTGATGTGCAGCAGCGCCAGCCATGTCAGCGGCGTGAGTGCCTGCCAATCGACGGTGCCGACCATCAGCACCGCGGCCGGCAGGAATCCGAGGCTCGCCACCGCGATCGCCCAGAGCGTGGCCGCGAGCGGATCGATGCGCTGCGCCAAGCGCCCGCCGGCGGCGAAGCCGCCCGCGCACATGATGCACGCAACGAGCACGATCGCGTCGCCGGCAATCGTGCCCGGAGTCGCGTCGCCGTTCGCCACCAGCAAGGCCTCGCCGGCGAATGCCAGGATCGTGCCGGCGAACCACACGGCGCGCGGCCGGCGTCCCTCCATGACGAGTCCCAGAACGCTCGTGATGAGCGGCATGGTCGCCATGATGATGCCGGCGTGCGAGGCCGAGGTGAGCCGCAGGCCGATCGAGAAGAGCAGCGGAAACCCGGCGAAGCTGCCGACCGCGGAGACGAGCACCAGGGTCCAGCTCTCGGTCTCGGCCGGAATCGGTACGCGGCAGAGAAGCAGGAGCGGAAAGGCGAAGAGGCCGGAGCCGACGACGCGCAGTACGCCGAGCGTGACGCCGGAAATCTGCTCGCCGGCGAGCCGCGTCGTGATCGGCGTCAAGGCGAAGAGGAAGATCGTCAGGCCGGCCGCCGCGCGCACAGCCCAAGGGGACGCGGCCGCCCGGCCGCTCCCGGCGGTCTCACGCAGACCAAGCGCCACATTCGTCGTGGTGACCGACACCGCGCCGATTCCTCTGGTTTTGCCCCGCTCCAGAATGCCGGACCAGTGGTTAAAAAGTCCCCGGTGCCGCGGCCCAGGCGCGGGTGCCGGCGGCCTTGTACGTCGAGAACGTACAACCTATATGGAGCGCGGAGCGCGCGCGGGGGCGCGGCGGGACGGGCAAGGCGACGCGAGACGGTCATGGGCAATTCACGGAACGAACCCAATTTTCGGGGACTGCGATTCTGCCGAACGAACCCAATTCGGCCGAACGAACCCAATTTTCGGCGCGGCCGCCGCGCCGCCACGCGACAGCGTTTTTACCGAACGAAGCCAATTCGCGGCGCCGTCTGCACAGCACGATTATCCTCAATTTAGCTGGGGTTGAACGACTCGTTCTCGCATGGTACGGAGCGGCAATGTTCGATCGCTTGCGGGCGCTGTTCGAGGAGGGGGCGGGGCACCAGGTTGCGGGCAACCAGGGAGACGAGCTCGAAGTCGCGGTCGCGGCGCTGCTCATCGAGATCGCCAGCGTCGATGCGAGCCTCGACGAGGCCGGTCGCGGCCTGATCCGGCAGCTCCTGGAGCGCCGCTTCGGCCTCGCGGCCGCGGAGGCGGATGCGCTCGAGGCCGCGGCCGAACGTCGCGCCGAATGACTCGGCCCAGCTCTTCGGCTTCGCCCGCACCATCAACGAGCGCCTGCCGCGCGAGAGGCGGGTCGAGGTGATCGAGATGCTGTGGGAGGTCGCCTATGCCGATGGCGTGCTCGATCCGCTCGAGGACAGCCTGCTCCGGCGGATCGGCGGCCTGATCGACGTGTCCGACCACGAGCGCGGCGAGGCCCGGCGCCGCGTGCTCGCGCGGCTCGCCGGCTCGATGACGTGGAATGAATGAGGCTTGGCGCTGGAAGCAACGGAAGAGTGCTGCATCATGACCTATGTCGTTACTGAAGCCTGCATCAAGTGCAAATACATGGACTGCGTCGAAGTCTGCCCGGTGGACTGCTTCTACGAAGGCGAGAACATGCTCGTCATCCATCCCGACGAATGCATCGATTGCGGCGTGTGCGAGCCGGAATGCCCGGCCGAGGCGATCGTGCCGGACAGCGAGCCCTAGGCCGAGAAGTGGCTTGAGCTCAACCGGCAATATGCCGGCAGCTGGCCGAACATCACCCGCAAGGGCGAGGCGCCGGCCGACGCCGACGACTGGAAGGATGTTCCCGATAAGTTCGAGCAGTCATTTCGACCCCAATCCGGGCAAGCGCTAGATACCCGTAGAGCCGCTGGCACTAATGCCGGGTTTTACTGCTATTGTACTGGCAAAGGTGGACCGATGGGTTGTGCTCTATCCCGGTGAAAGGGGTCCCGGGTGGCTGTAGCCGGTCGTGGGCCAGGCGAACTGAGGTTGGGCCGGACAGTCTGGCTTGTCGCGCTTGAGGCGACGGACGTGAAAGCCCTGGCCCGCGCGCAAGATCGACGTCGGAAACCGCGTGTCGAAGGGCAAGCACGATCGAAGACGCCGAAGTCGAGAGCGAAGAAGTCGCCCGAAAAGGAGAAAGCGCTGTTTCGCGGCCGGCGATCTCGTGGTCTATCCGACCCATGGCGTCGGCAAGATCCTCGGCATCGAGACGCCAGGAAATCGCCGGCTATACGCTCAACGTCTTCGTCGTCCATTTCGACAAGGACCGCATGACCCTGCGCGTTCCGGTCGCCAAGGCCAAGAGTTCGGGCCTGCGGCGGCTCTCGACCCGGAAGGAAATGGACGCGGCGCTGACCAAGCTCAAGGGCCGCTCGCGCGCCAAGCGCACGATGTGGAGCCGCCGCGCCCAGGAATACGAGGCCAAGATCAATTCGGGCGATCCCGCCTCCATCGCCGAGGTGGTGCGCGACCTCTATCGCAATGCCGGCCAGCCCGAGCAGTCCTACAGCGAGCGCCAGATCTACCAGGCGGCGCTCGACCGGCTGGTGCGCGAGTTCGCCGCCGTCGAGAAGATCGACGAGCCGACGGCGATCGCGCCGCCTCGAGCAGATGCTCAGCGCGGCCTGAGCCCGCCGCGGCCGCGGTCGGTGGCCGCCGCTCCTCCCTGCGATTCCGACACCTTTGGCCGGCTGCGGCGGCCGCGCCGGGTGTGGGCCGTGGCCGCCATCCATGGCGAGGCGCAGCGTGCTCGTCGCGCTGCACGCGCACCTCGCCGCGGCGCCTCGACCGCGGCGACCGTCTCGTCTATCTCGGCGACTACCTCGGCTATGGCCGCCGACGGCGCCGGCGACGCTCGACGCGCTGCTCGCCTTCCGCCGCGCCGTGCTCGGCCGCAGCCACAGGCCTTCCTCGGCGATATCGTCGTTCCTGCGCGGCAGCCAGGAAGAGATGTGGCAGAAGCTGCTGGAGCTGCAATTCGCGCCCAATCCGCGCGAGGTGCTGGGCTGGATGCTCGAGCACGGCGTCGCCGCGACGCTCGCGTCCTATGGCGTCGATCGCGCGCGCCGGCCTCGCGGCCGCGCGCGACGGCGTCCTGGCGCTGACGCGCTGGACCGCGCACGCTCCGCAGCGCCGATCGACAGCGCGCCCCGGCCATCGCCAGCTCTTCACCGCGCTTGCGCCGCGCCGCCTTCACCGAGGAGGGCGTCGCTGCTCTTCGTCAATGCCGGCATCGATCCGCAGAAGCCGCTCGATCTGCAAGGCGACGTATTCTGGTGGGGCGGTCGGCGATGTCCTGGAGCTCGAGGCGCCGTTCGCCGGCTTTCGCCGCGTCGTGCTGCGGCGCGCACCGCCGCCACGGCGGCATCGTCGAGACCGCGCTACGCCGTTGCGCTCGACGGCGGCAGCGGGCCAGGGCGGCCCGCTCTGCGCCGCCTGCTTCGCGCCTGACGGCAAGCTCGTGGACCGCATCGAGGCGTGATGCGCGCGGGCCTTCTGGCCGCGGCGCTGCTTGTCCTTGCCGCGAGCGCCGCGGCGCGCGAGGCAGCACCCGACTTTGCGCCCGGCGGCGCCGCGACGTTTGCCCGTGCAATCGACGGCGACACGATCGCGCTCGCAGATGGAACGACGGTGCGGCTCATCGGCATCGACGATCTCGCCGGGCCCGCCGCGCTCGGAAAATTGCTCGCCGGGAAGAAACTCGAGCTGCGCTTCGCCGCGACGCGCAGCGATCGCGACGGCCGCACGCTCGCGGCGCTTTACGCGAACGGCCGCTGGGTCGAGCGCACGCTCGTCGCGCGCGGCCTCGCGCGCGTCCACGGCACTGCCGACAACCGCGCCGGCCTCGTCGAGCTTCTCGCCGCCGAAGCCGCCGCGCGCGCTGCCCATCGCGGTTTGTGGCGCGAGAAACGCTATGCCGTGCGCGACGCCGCCGCTATCGCGAAGGACGGCGGCACCTGGCAGATCGTCGAGGGGAGGGTGGCGCATGTCGCGTTCGCCGAGGGCGCGGCCTTCGTCGATCTCGGCGCGCGCGAGGCGGGCGCGCTTTCGCTCCGCATCGATCGCGATGCGCTGACGCTCTGCCGCGCGGCGGGGCTCGATCCGCGTGCGCTCGACGGCGCGCAGCTCCGCGTCCGCGGCTTCATCGACGGCACGCGCCGCCCGGTCCTCGACATCGCCTTCCCCGAGCAGATCGAGCTTCTGACGAAGCCCGACCCATAGCCTTTTCGCGCGCCGCCCCCTCGCTCGCGCGATGCGCTATGAATCGCGCTCTCGCACAAAGGAGGCTCTCGATGAACAACAAGCAAGTGCACGACACGGGGCTCGCGATCCGGCGCGAGGTTTTGGGTACGGCATATGTTGACGCTGCTTTGAAATCGGCCGACGATTTCTCGCGCCCGTTCCAGGAATTCATCACCGAGTATTGCTGGGGCGCGATCTGGGGCCGGCCCGGCCTGCCGAAGAAGCTGCGCAGCATCGTCAACATCGCCATGCTGACGGCGCTGAACCGCCAGGCGGAGCTCAAGATCCACCTGCGCGGCGCCTTGAAGAACGGCTGCACCAAGGACGAGCTCATGGAGGTGCTGCTGCAAACCGCGGTCTATTGCGGCGTGCCCGCTGCGGTCGAGGCGTTCCGCACCGCGCGCGAGGCGTTCAAGGACGAGGCCGGCTGATCGCGCGCGTCCTCCTTGCGATAAAGGCGAAAGCGTTCCCGTAGCTCAGCCGGAGCGAGCAACGGTTTCCTGACCGCCTGTTTCCGAGTGAATTGGGAAGCGCTATTTCGGCGGCTTGGCCGCGGCGTTTCCGCGCGGACGCGGCGGGTGCGCCGCACGATCGGCGGCTTCCTTCTCCAGGCGCAATTGACGCAGCCGCGCAATCTTTTCGTCCATTGCCTGCTGCTCCTTGCTCCGATTGGCAGCAGCACGATCCGGCTCCTTTTTCGCCGGACGCGAGAGGAGTTCCTCCGCCCTCGTGCGGGCCGCGCTGCGGCGGTCATCATCTGGTTTCATTGCGCAACCGTCAGCCAACGGCCGAAATATGATCGGCGGCCTGCTTGCCGCGCTCACTGACCACCTCGTATCGAATCTTTTGCCCCTCGTTCAGCGAGCTCAATCCGGCCCGCTGGACGGCCGAGATATGGACGAACACGTCCTTGCCGCCGTCATCGGGCTGAATGAAGCCGAAGCCCTTTTGCACGTTGAACCACTTAACCGTGCCGAGTGCCATGATGACCTCCTCGAAGAGGGTGGTGCCTCGCGCGGCGTGCGCGAGGAGCATTGTCGAGCTCACGGATATCTGGGGGATGCGGCAAGCTGCGCGCCAGCATGGCCCGCGCTCGGCAGGAACGCAAGATCGCGATGACGCGTGGATTTGGCACTGTCACAGTTAACTGAAACAATGCCCGGGGGGATTTATATCGCTGTTTAGCGCCGGATGATGTATGATGAACGATCGGCATTGTCACCCGATGGCTATGAGCGCGAAGCGGAACTCGCTCGCAGCGACCGCCCGGCCCGCCCAAATTCGGAGCACGCCGCCGATGAACGAAATCCAATATCTGCTTGAGCGTGCGCGATCGTGCCGGAAGATGGCGCGCACCAGCATCATCGCCCGCGACGTCAATCGACTTGAAGAGCGGGCCGTGGAGTTCGAGCGACAGGCCGCGGCGCTCGAAGCGCGGCTGCAATCGCGCCTCTGAAACGCCGGGGGGCGCGAATGGAAAATTATCATTTCACCATGCTTGGCGTCGGTGGACACGTGCTTCGGGAACGAGACGCGGACTGCGTCGACGACTTCCAGGCCGAAGCGGCCGCGCGGATCCTGTTGCTTTTGCGCGGAACCGAGACCGTCGAGGCATGGAACCAGGGCCGCCTGCTCTACAAAGTCGTGCGCTAGCAGGACTGCGACACGCCTCAGCTCTCCTGCGGTTCGCTGGCTGGCGGCTCCGTCTCCGACTTCCGGTTGCCGCGCCGCCTTGCGCTCTTCGACGCGGTCCTTGACGTTTCTGCAGCTTCTCCTGCTTGCGCTGCTCCTTGACGCGGTTGCGCTCGCTGCGCTGCTGCCGGTAGTTAGGTCTGAAGGGCATCGGCACCTCCTACATTCAGCTGGCAACGGCGGAGTCTACTGCCGTGGCGGCAGCGTAGCCCGCCTGAGTCAATGTCAGCACGCCGTCGGCGACGCTGAGCCAGCCGTGCTCCTTTGCGAAACTGACGGCGCGCTCGAACTCCATTCGGCTGACGCCATTTGCAGCGAGGGGCGCCGGAGCGTCGCCGCTGCGAGCATGCGCCCGGGCGTCGCCAGATGCTTCTCGACGAAGCCGCGCAGAATTTCGTGCGCCGAATTCCTCTGCAGTCGGCATGTTGGCCGCGGGATCGCCGGCCGTTGCCTTGTCCTCTGCGGGGCCGAAGCGGCGCGCGATTTCGCGCGCGTTCAGCACGATCGCGCCGGACGGGTCCTTGATCACGTGGACGACGAAGCCGAGCTTCACGAAATGCGCAGCCCGCTCGAGCGCGGTCGCCTCATTGGGCGTGCGGACGATGCTCCAATTTCCGTCGGCCTTCGCGGCGGTGTCCCAGAGAACGGTCCACGGCGGACCGCCGTCCGGTGCCACGAGGTGGTCGCCGGTGACCACCATCTTGCGCAGGTGCTGCTTGGCCATCGGAGTTTTTCCTTTCTGCCGGCGCAGGCCGGGTACCAGGATGCGCCCGCGGCCTGCGGATCGGATACGGCGTGCACGGGAATGGCGGCTTGGCGCACGGGCTCGATTACGCGCAGGCGGAGTTGCGTGAGCTTCTCGATCGCGGCGAGGAACGGCGCGCTCGGACGGATCGCACAGCGCGATCGCGACGCCCGACGCGCCGGCGCGCGCGGTGCGGCCGATGCGGTGCACGTAGCTCTCGGGCTCGTTCGGGCAGGTCGAAGTTGACGACGTGGCGTGATGCCGTCGACGTCGATGCCGCGCGCCGCGATGTCGGTCGCGACCAGCACGCGGACGCTGCCGTCGCGGAAGCCGTCGAGCGCCCGCTGCGCGCGCGCTCTGCGACTTGTTGCCGTGGATCGCCTCGGCGCGTGATGCCGGCTGCGCCGAGCTGCTCGGCGACCCGGTTGGCGCCGTGCTTGGTGCGGGTGAAGACGAGCGCGCGCGTCGATCGCCGGGTGCTCGCGAGCAGACTCGGCGAGCAGCGCGCGCTTGTCGGCCGCGGCGACGAAGATGACGCGCTGGTCGATCGCGCTCGACCGTGGTGGCCGGCGGCGCGACCTCGACGCGCGACCGGGTCTGGCGCAGGATCGGCCGGCGAGCTGCTCGATCTCGTGCGGCATGGTCGCGGAGAAGAGCAGCGTCTGCCGCTTCGTCGGCAGCTGCGCGATGATGCGCTGCACGTCGTGGATGAAGCCCATGTCGAGCATGCGGTCGGCCTCGTCGAGGACGAGCATCTCGAGCCGCGTCGAAGCGGACGTGCCGCTGCTGCATGAGATCGAGCAGGCGGCCCGGCGTGGCGACGAGGATGTCGACGCCGCGCGCGCAGCGCCTCGACCTGCGGCTTCTGGCCGACGCCGCCGAAGATGACGGCGCTGCGGAGCGGCAGGTGCCGTGCCGTAGGTCGCGGAAGCTCTCGCCGATCTGCGCGGCGAGCTCGCGCGTCGGCGCGAGGATCGAGCGCGCGCGGCGCGCCGGGCGCTGTCGCGCGCGGTGCTGCGGCGAGCCGCTGCAGGATCGGCAGCGCGAACGCGGCGGTCTTGCCGGTGCCGGTCTGGGCGAGGCCCAGAACGTCGCGGCCCGCCAGCACGGGCGGGATGGCCTGGGCCTGGATCGGCGTGGGCGTCGAGTGTAGTTTTCGGCGGCCAGCGCGCGCAAAAGCGGCTCGGCCAGGCGGAGATCGGAAAATGAGGTTTGCAACGTCGAACTTTCATGTCAGGGCGGGGGCCGCACTCGCACCGAATCGGTGCATGCGGAGCTATCGTCGCTTCACCCTGGATGAAGCCCGTCCCGCGCGACCAGGAAGTCCGGTTGACGAATGATGTCTCTGAAAACGCCGGCGAAAGAAGCCAAACGCGTCGCGCATCCGCGAGAATACCGCTGAGCGCTAAATGGCGGTCGCGCGCGCCAAAGTCAAGAGCGGCGCCGGCGATGATCCGATCAACCCTTGGTAATCTTGGCGCGCTTCTTTCGACTCCAGTGCGGATAGGAGAGGGTTATCGAGCTCACGACATGCGAGTTTGCGCGCGCGATCGTGACCGCCGCAGCCTCGAACGAGGGCGGAGCGAGAAAGCCGTAGGCATTGTTGCTGAAGCCATAGCCTTCCGACGGAGCACGATAAGTACATCTCGTCCAGCAGGCCGTTGTCGTTTTCGTCGTGAATAACCACGACCGCATAGCGACCGGCAGAGGACATTGCCGAAGGATGGACGCTCTGCGATCCCGCCCTGGCGCGACACAACGCCGCGCTCGAGAAGGTCGTCGGCTGATGGGGCAGGAGCGCGCTTTTCGTTGCGCTGTCGGCGATGCCGCTGATGACGCTTGCGGCGTCGCATACAGACGCGACCAGAAATTCCCGGCGTTCGAGCGCACATTCACGACGCGTGACGGAAGGTCGGACGCGTGCGCGCCGGCCACCGGCAACAAACTCCGGCCGTCGCGGCCAGCATCGCCCTGAAATAGCAGCGCATAGAGCGCGCCCTCCATCATTCAGGTGGGGCGCGCGCCCTACCTTTTTCCGAAACGGCGTTGTCTCAAGCCGCCGCGACCAGCGATTTGGAGTTCACGCTTCATTTGCGGGCGATACCGTCGGCGAGGATATGGAATTGCCTCCGACGGCATGTCGGGGCGGGAGCTTCGCGCGGGCTCCGCGACGGTTGCAGGCCCACCACGCTTGTGTCCCCGGGGAGCCGGCAACTTGGCGATGGCAAACCCACTGCGTTGCTGTCCATAAAAGCAGAGACAATACATCGCCATGTCGCTCTCCTGAGGCCGTGCGCTTGGTGCTCCCGAAGTTCCGGCCCAGGCGACATCGTGCGCGGCTCCTTCAAAATGGGGCTATCGCCGTTCATTGCAATGGCAAGGAATCCGTGGCGTCAGCCGCCTTGCCGCTCTTTCGTGCGTTGTTGGAGGGGTAGCAATGCGCGGGCCTCGTCGAAACGGCCGAACTCGGAGAGCAGATTGCCCAGCAACTCATAGGCCATGGCATTCGTCGGATCGGCCGCCAGCGTCTCCCGCAGCGCCTGTTCCGCTTCCTGATTGCGATCCTCGATCAGCAGCGCCCGTGCCTTGCCGAGCCGACTGAAGCTGTTACCTCCGCTCACCGCCGCGCGGCGGAAACAACCGATCGCCCGGTTGCGATAGCCCAGTGTGTAGCCCAGGGCCCCGGCGCGGAACCATGCCTCGGTCAGGGATGGGACCAACTTGGTGGCGCGGTCATACGCGGCGATTGCCCCGCCCATGTCGCCCAGCTTCTCCAAGGCGATTCCCAGTCGGAAATACGCATCGGCGTAGCGCGGATCGCTGGCGACGGCGCGCTGCAATGCGGCGATGGCATCCGTTACGCGGCCGACCTCGAGGCAGGCAAGGCCGAGATCGTGCTGGATCATCGGATTGGAAGGCTGCAGCAGCGCAGCATCGCGCAACGGCGCGATCGCATCGGCTGGCCGTCCGGCCCTCAGTAACTGAGTAGCCAACGCGAGCAGAGGCGCCACCTGCTGCGGCGCGGCCGGGTTTGAAGACTGGGACAATGGCGCGAACCTAGCCTGGAAGCTGAAGCGTGGCCATGGGGCAGCACGACCCGGCCATGATCTGCCAACAACGAGAATTTTGCCACATGCCAATCAGAAAGCGAATCGCACCGCCAATTGAATCTCGCGTGGTGTTCCCGTTCCTACCGGGCTCGCGGGAGTGTTGGTGTTTACGCCGGTAATAATGTCACCAAAGCCCGAACCGTTGAAAGTTGCCTGCGGCAAACCGTACTGCGGGTGATTGAAGACGTTGAAGAATTCAGCGCGAAACTGCATCCCTACTCTTTCCGTTAAAGGAACGTGCTTCGCCAAACCCATGTCGATCTGCCATGTGCCCGGACCGCGATATACGTCGCGCGGAGCATCACCCCATGTTCCCGCAGCTGGAACGGCAAATGCCGCCGGATTAATCCATTCCCCAATCGAAGATCCGCCCGGTGGAGTGAGTGAAACTCCCGGCACCAGGTCGGGACGTTGATCGGTAGTGTTGCCGTCGGGTGTCGCGCTCGCCGAGCGGTTGACTAACACGTTGACGGGAAAGCCGGTGCGCGCGATGACCGTGGAAGTTGCTTCCCAGGAGCCAAACATGTCGCGCCAGATTCCCGGCGCATTCAAGTACGGCTTGCCCGTTCCGAAGGGAAGTTGATAGATAGCATTGGCGTTGAACACGTGGCGCACATCCCAAATACCGCTGGCACGTTCACAGGCCTGGCAATTGACATTTTGAGCCACCAGGGAATCGCCATCGCCGCTTCCATTGGAGCCGTCGTCGATCTCGTGCGACCACGTGTAATTGCCCGAGAACAGGAAACCTTTTGAGAAGTTACGTTTAACCGCCACGGAAAGGGCGTTGTAGTTGCTGCTGTCCCGGTTACCGCGCCAACTCACCTGGCCAAAACCGGTGTAGGGGCGGGTTCCCGTAGCCGGATTTATGACGTTCACCTCGGAGAGAGTAAGCAAATGAACGCCCTGGCTTCCCACATAGGCAAAGGTGCTTACGAAATTGGCCGGCAGAGCCCGCTGCACGGAGAGGCCCCATTGTTCGACATACATGTCCTTGCGCCGCCGGTCATCGTCACGGGGCGAGATGATCCCGGGGGTGCCGGACAAAAATGGAGTGATCGGATAACTGAGGTTGGGGATAGTCGCGCTCGACAGGCTATAGGCGTAGACCTCGTTGCTGATGGGAAGGTTCTGATCGTCGAGCTGGCCGTCTTCGTGATAGATGCCGAACCCGGCGCGAATCACGGTCTGCCCGTTCGCGTGGGGCGACCAGGCAAGGGCAATGCGCGGATCGATGTCGCTGTAGTTCGGTTGGCCGAAGCTGGCTCCCACTCCGCAGAAGCCCTGCGGTCCGCAGGTGGCGAAATCGAAGGGATTGGCGCGGCCAAAGACTTCGTGAAAAAGATTAAAGAAGCTGTAGCGCACTCCTGCGTTCACAGTAAAACTCGGCGTCCATTTAAATTCATCCTGAATGTAGCCGTAGTACGCAGTTTTGCGCAGGCCGTTGATGGGTAGAGTGCCGTTGAGCGTTGCGGTGTTCACTTTATTCGCCACGAAATTCGCGAGCGAGCTGTACGAGACCGTTCCCGCTTCGGTGTTTCCCTGGTTTAGTTGAATGCGCCGGATCTCCACGCCGGCTTTAATCGTGTGACGGTTCTTAGTCCAAGTCAGGTTGTCGATTTCGGAAAAGGTGTTTCCCACGCCAATGCTTGTCTTGTTGTTGTTCAGATTGGTCAGGCCGTTGACGGAGATTACGTACGGTATTCCGGTTACGTTGACGTCGAACGTGTCGGCAGTGCTGCGGTTAAATCCGAATTTGAATTCGTTGACCAGAGTCGGCGAAAAGATATGTAACAGCTCGATCGTGCCATTCACGGGTCCCGAAGTGAGTTCCTGTTGGTCCTCAAGATACTGGCCGCTGCTGGCGAGGGGTTGTCGATTGACCGCCCGATCGATATTGAAGCGGAGGAAGGCGGTGGTTCGAGGGGAGAAACTCTGATCGAGGCGGAACATACCGGAATTTTCGAAATTGTCCTGCCTGTTATCACTGGTAAATATGTCGATTCCAGGAGTGGGGCTCGGCATCTGGCCGATCGGATAGGCGTTGACAATTGGGATGAGAGCCTGCGAATTCGGATTCGCCATCACCGCGTCGCGGGTAGCCGCGTCGGGAACATATCCAATCCCGGGAAAACCCCAGTATGAGCGGTAGCCTTCGTAGGCTAGAAAAAAGAAGGTTTTGTTGTGGACGATTGGGCCGCCGAACGATCCTCCAAATTGATTCAAATGAAAAGGCGGCAGCTGCGCTACAGGGACGGGTTGCTTGGCATCAAAGGCGTTGTTACGAAAATATTCAAAGGCGTCGCCGTGCAAGACATTGGTTCCGGACGACGAAGTAACAGCCAATTGCGGGCCTCCCGTTGCCCCCACTTCGGCGGTGGAGAGCATGGAATCGACGCGAAACTCATCAATGGTGTCGAGGGGAATGGCGAGGCGAACGTAAGCCTGCTGGGGCTGGTTGATGATATTGGTGGCGTCGATGCCGTCGTAGGTGAAGTTGTCGTCGTCGCGGCCTCGACCAGCGAATCGAACCGCGCGCTGGCTGCTGCCGCCGGTGTCGACCGCGGTGGGCTGAAAGGTGGTCAGATTGGCCCAATTGCGGCCGTTGAGCGGCAGTGCTTTGGCCTGCTCATCGCTAATGAAGGTTCCGATCGCAGCAGAAGTATTGTCGAACTGCTCGGAACTGGACGACACCTCCACCCGCTGCTGGCCGCCAGAGACCTGGAGAGTTGCGCTAAGGGTGCGCGTCCGGCCGATCACCTGCTCGACATCCACGAAGGTTAGCGGCCTGAAGCCCTCGTGTTCAAATGTGATCGTATAAACCCCGATCGGCAACTCGGGAATGTCATAGGTTCCGCTGGAAGAGGACGTGGCTTCGCGCCGGAGTCCGGTGGCATTGAGCACCGCCGTGACATGCGTCTGCGGCAAAACGTGCCCGGAGGGATCAGTGACTGTGCCATTCAACCCGGCCCGGTCTACTTGCGCGGCCGATGGGGACACTGACACTAGAATGACCAACACGCTGCCGACTGCCAAAGGATTGACCACTGGAAATCTCGTGGCCGACGAGAGAATGGCTCTAAGCATGTGGCTGAAAAGCGGGAGGGGGAGGCATCGAGCTGGCTTCATAACCTTTTTTCCTTCGCGCGTAGATCAAGGTCGCTCCGATCGTGAGTCGGAGGACGGGACAATAATTTAGGGTTGTTAATGGTACGTCACGTTCGTGTGAACGCTGTGAGAAAAGCCTCCTATCGCCGATAATAGGTTGCTAGGTCCGGCTTGAGGCAATTATTGAGGCACTGTGAATTTTTGTGCGGCCTTATTGACTCGCCGGAGTCTCCGCCGCTAAAGTTCTGTTTTGGGATCCCGCAGATCCGCTTCGCCGGTCGAAAATGAATCCGCTTCATTCCTTCTTCGAGAGTCTCCCCGAAGCCCGGCTTGGACCGCTCGAGCAACGAATCCACCGCGCGGTCTGGATGCGGGGAACTGCCACGGTTCGGGAAGTGTTAGAGGACGGTGCCATCTGGCAAACCTATAGCACCATCATGACGACGATGGATCGTCTGTTTCGAAAAGGACTCCTCGGGCGCGTTCTCGAAGGAAAGGCGTTTCGCTACTCGGCGCTGTGCAGCCCTGAAGAAATAGAGCGCGTCGCTGCTATGAACGGGGTCCGGCAGCTTCTGGGCTCTGAGTATGTTTCGCTTCACCTTTCCTATTTCGTGGAGGCAGTCAGCGCGCGGGACGAGAAACTGCTCGATGAGTTGCAGACACTCGTAGAACGTCAGCGCGCAGAGCTGCAACTCAAGAAGGGAGAGCAGAGGTGATATTCGTGGCGCGAGGGATCCTCGTCTCGCTTGCGTTTTTCGCCGTGATGTACTGCCCGCTGTCTTTGTTCTTGGCGTTTGCGGGACCGCGCCTGAACCGCATCAGCCGAAAGCCCGCCGTGAGATCTGCGAATTTCCTGTTCGGCCTGCGGATCCTTTCTTTTACGGTGTCTGCCGGGGTCGCCATTTTTTTCACTTTCCCGTCATTCTGGCTGATGGAAAGGGCCTCGCTCGACGAAGACGCCGGAACCTTCGCTCTGGCCGCGTGTTCGATATTGATCCTGGTTGCTGGCTTGTTTCGCGTGCTTCGGGCTCACGCGAAAACGAAGTATGCAGTGAAACTCTGGTCGTTGGGGACGGGGAAACTGGAAGCGAGGAGCCTCACCAGCGGAACGGATACACGTCCATTGAGCGCTTCAAACGGCGCGCCCGCACTGATTCTGGTCGGTATTCGGAAACCCAAAGTGATGGTCTCAGACATGGCCGCAATTGTGCTCAGCCAGCGCGAGCTGCAAGTAGCTGTCCGGCACGAGCTCGAGCACAAGCACTCCTGGGATAACCTCAAGAAGGTGCTGATCGGTGCGACTCCGTTCCCCGGGATGAGTGCACTCGAGAATGCATGGCGGGAAGCGGCCGAAATCGAGGCAGACGATGGAGCCGTGGCCAATCGGCAGGATGCGTTGGATCTCGCGGCCGCACTTATCAAACTTTCGAGATCCTCGAAGCAGTGGTTTGCGCCTGTGTTAGCAAGCGAGCTCATCCATGGCTCATCTTCGATCGGCCCGCGCGTCGAGCGGCTGCTCCAGTGGCGCATGACTGGCCGGAAGCTGCAGCGCACTTGGCCTTGGACTCTTCTTGTTCTTCTAACCGCAATCGTCTGTATTGCCAGCAAATACGGTGCAACGCTGGTCCTCACACACCGCTTGACTGAAATCCTGGTGCCTTAGTCTAAGCTGTCCACTGCAAACAGGCACTCCATCCAGGGTGACGGCCGCCAATCCGCTGCTGTCTTTTTCGCAAAAGCAACTCTAGCGAAAATCCGTCGCCAAAGTGTCCTTTGCGACCTGCTGGTGGGATTATAATGGCGCGCACCGATGTCCCCGGCATCTCGCGCAAAACGAGCCCGTGTGAAGCGTGGTCACCGTTTGTTCATCGTTCCCTGCCGACGTGGCCCGAACTAAGTCAGCATCGGCTGGAATCCATAGGCTCGCCAGCGCGTTGCGTGGAGAATGAAGATGAACACGCTCTCGAAATATAAATTCTGGATAGGCGGAGCACTTTGCCTGCTTGTCCTCGGCCTGATCATTGGGGCGGTATACCCGAAGCACGTATCGGGAGCACAGACGGGCGCTCCACCGGACGTTGAGGTCGTGCAGGTCGAGCAAAAAGACGTTCCGATTTTTGGCGAGTGGATCGGCACCCTCGATGGATTCTCCAATGCCGACGTCAAGGCCCAGGTCACGGGCTACATCATGCGCCAGGGCTATCAGGAAGGCGCATTCGTCAAGACGGGCCAGCTACTCTTCCAGATTGACCCCCGGCCGTTTCAGGCAGTTCTCGACCA
Organism: uncultured Acidobacteriaceae bacterium; assembly: GCA_963755765.1. Taxonomy (GTDB): domain Bacteria; phylum Acidobacteriota; class Terriglobia; order Terriglobales; family Acidobacteriaceae; genus Acidiflorens. The sequence goes on along the minus strand of CAVWKZ010000008.1, from coordinate 951,996 downwards.
GGCTCAAGGACAGTTGGCACAGGCCAAAGCCCAGCTGGCTAACGCAGCCGCCGTTCAGGGCAGAACGCAGCTCGATGTAGAGCGCTACACCCCGCTGGCCAGAGAACAGGCAGCGAGCCAGCAGGATCTCGACAACGCGGTTCAGAATAATTTGGCTGCCAAGGCTTCGGTCGCAACCGCCGAGGCTCAGATTAAGACGGCTGAGGCGGCGGTCGAAACCGCAAAGATCAACCTCGATTTCACGCGCCTCACAGCCCCCATCGACGGCATCGCGGGGCAGGCTCAGCTTCAGGTGGGAGCGCTAGTCAACCTGAACAGTGCGCCCGTAACCTCCGTGTCAACCGTCGACCCAATCAAAGTTTATTTCACCGTCGGCGAGCCCCAGTACCTGGCATGGAGAAGACGCTTCCCGACAGATGCAACGCGCGCGGCTGCCGACAAGAATCTGCGCCTCGAACTGATTCTGGCCGACGGGTCAACCTATCCGCAAACTGGCACGTTCTACTTTGCGGACCGCCAGGTGAACGAGAGCACCGGAGCAATTCGGATCGCCGGGCTATTTTCCAATCCCGGAATGGTGCTGCGTCCCGGCGGCTACGCCAAGGTTCGCGCCGTCATCCGAGTCCAGCAGGATGCGTTGCTGGTGCCGCAGCGTGCGGTCTCCGAGCTGCAAGGCGGATATCAAGTCGCTATCGTGGATAGCGACAACAAAGTCAACATCCGAACCGTCAAAGTCGGCGACCGTGTCGACAGCCAGTGGGTTATTACAGACGGATTGAAGCCAGGCGAGCGCGTGATTGCCGAGGGTGTGCAGAAAGTTCACGCGGGTATGCAGGTGAATCCCAAGCCATTTGCCACCGGAACTACGGGCAGGTAATCCATGTCAAAGTTCTTTATCAACCGACCCATCGTTGCCATGGTGATTTCGATCGTGCTCGTGCTGGTGGGCACGCTCACCATCCTGACTTTGCCGGTCGCGCTGTTTCCCCGCATCGCTCCGCCCGAGATTCAAGTCCTTGCCACGTACATCGGGGCGGATGCGCAAACCCTGGAGCAAGCCGTTGCCACTCCCATCGAACAGCAGATGAACGGCGTGGACAACATGAACTACATGTATTCGCTGAATGCCACCGGCAACAACACCACCAGCCTGATTGTGGATTTCGACGCGAAAACCGATCCCAATACCGATTACATTCTTGCCCAGAGCCGTGAGACGCTGGCTGCTTCTCAGCTTCCTGTTGACGTCACCAATTACGGAGTCAACGTCCGCAAATCCGTTACCGCTCCTCTCACGTTAACCGCGGTGTACTCGCCGCACGGGACGTACGATGCAACGTTTCTGGCCAACTACGCCTACATCAATCTTGTTGATCCCATTCTGCGCTCGCCCGGGATCGGCAACGTTCAGGTATTCGGCGCCGGCCAATACGCGATGCGGTTGTGGGTAAAGCCCGACACATTGGCCAAGCTCGGCGTCACCGTCCCCGAAATCGTCAGCGCCATTCAAGCGCAAAACACCGTGAACCCAGCCGGAAAGGCAGGTGGCGAACCCGCTCCCAAGGGCCAGGAATTCACTTACTCAGTGCTGGCGCAGGGCCGCCTCATCTCTCCTGAAGAATTCGGACAGATCGTGGTGCGCGAGACGCCGGACGGAGGGACGGTTCGAGTCCGCGATGTGGCTCGCATCGAGTTGGGCGCCCAGGACTATAGCGTCGCTGGACGTTTCAATGGAAAACCCAGCGCGATCATTGCCACCTACCAACTGCCCGGATCGAATGCCGTCGATGCCGCCGCCGGCGTGAACAAACTCATGTCGAAGATGAAGGAGCGCTTCCCGGACGACTTGGATTACGTGGTGGCGTTGGATACGACGCGTGCGGTCACGGAAGGCATGAAGGAAATCGTTGAAACGCTTTTGATTGCCCTCGCGCTCGTAATCTTTGTGGTCTACATCTTCTTGCAGGGCTGGCGAGCCACGCTGATTCCGCTGCTTGCAGTGCCGGTCTCGCTGATCGGTACGTTCGTGCTTTTCCCATTGTTCGGGTTCTCCATCAACACGCTTTCTCTCTTCGGTTTAGTTCTGGCGATCGGTCTCGTGGTGGATGATGCCATTGTCGTCGTCGAGGGCGTGGAGCGGCACATCGAAGAGGGCATGACGCCGAAGGACGCTGCGTTGAAAGCCATGGAAGAGCTGTCCGGCCCCGTGGTGGGCATCGCTCTGGTTCTCTCCGCGGTATTCGTGCCGACCGCTTTCATTCCCGGAATTACGGGCCAGCTCTACCAGCAATTCGCCGTCACCATCGCGATTTCCGTTCTGCTCTCTGCGTTCAATGCGCTCACGCTTAGTCCAGCGCTTGCGGCATTGCTCCTCAAGCCAAAAACAGAAAGCCACGGACTCCTGAGAAGATTCTTCGATTGGTTTAACCGCGTCTTTGAGCGCGCCACAGAGGGCTATGTGCACTGGAGCGGAATATTGCTCCAGAAGACTGTTGTCGTAGTCGTGTTGCTGGTGGTCTTTAGCGTGGCTGCGGGCTTTTTTGCCAAGCGAATCCCGTCGAGCTTCCTTCCTGACGAAGATCAGGGTTACGCCTACGTCAATGTGCAATTGCCGAACGGAGCTTCGCTGGAGCGCACGACGGCCGTCACGGCTGATGTGGAAAAAATCCTGATGAATACGCCCGGGGTCGAGCACGTCACCTGCTTCGTCGGCTTCAGTTTGCTCAGTTTTGTTCGCACCAGTTACAACTCGACCTTTTTTGTGACGTTGAAGCCCTGGGACGAACGCAAGACAAGAGCCGAGCAATTTCAAACGCTTAAGGTTCATTTGAACCAGCAGTTGAGCAAATTGCCCGCGGCCGTCGCGTTCGGTTTTTCCCCGCCTGCCATTCCCGGCGTCGGCACCGCAGGCGGATTCACCTTCATTCTCGAAGACCGTTCGGGCAGCGATCTTCAGTTCCTCTCCAAGAACCTGACCACTTTTCTTGATGCTGCCCGAAAGCGGCCGGAAATCGCCAGCCTCAGCACTACTTTCCTGGCGAGCGTCCCGCAGCAGTTTGTCGACGTAAACCGCGACAAGGTGCTGAAACAAGGTGTTGCCCTCAGTGACGTCTACCGAACGATTCAGACCTTCATGGGCGGTTATTTCATCAACTATTTCAATCGCTTTGGCCGCCAGTGGCAGGTCTATATCGAGGCGGAAAACGAAGACCGCGCCAAAGCGGAAAACGTCGGCCAGTTCTACGTCCGCAACAACAAGGGGGAGAGTGTCCCGCTTGCGACACTTGCCACCGTCAAGCCGCGCCTCGGCCCGGAATTCACTTTGCGCTTCAACGAATATCGTTCCGCGCAGATCAACGGGAGTGCCGCGCCCGGCTTCAGCGCAGATCAAGCCACGGCGGCTCTCGAGGATGTTTTCAAACAGACCATGCCGCGAGAGATGGGCTTCGACTATTCAGGCATATCGTTCCAGGAACAAAAAGCGCGAGAAGGCGTGCCCCCGGCCGCGATTTTTGGATTGTCGCTGCTCTTCGTCTTTCTGGTTCTGGCGGCGCTCTACGAAAGCTGGACGCTGCCCTTCAGCGTGCTGCTGAGCACGCCGGTGGCGATCTTTGGAGCCTTTGCAATTCTTTGGTTGCGCCGCGTATTGCTCGGCGTTTTCCTGCCACCTTATCTGGTCCAGATCGAAACCGATATTTACTCGCAAATCGGACTGGTCATGCTCATCGGCTTGGCGGCGAAGAACGCGATTTTGATCGTCGAGTTTGCCAAGGATGAATATGAGGGAGGAAAACCCTTGGCAGACGCCGCGCTCGCAGGTGCCAAGCTCCGTCTGCGGCCCATCTTGATGACGTCTTTCGCGTTCATCCTCGGTTGCGTGCCCTTGTGGACGGCGACCGGTGCCGGCTCGGTTGCCCGCCAGATCATGGGCACCACCGTGATCGGCGGCATGCTCGCCGCCAGCTTCATCGGAATCTTCTTCGTGCCCGCCATCTTCTACCTGGTGGAGAAATGGTCGGGCGCCAGCAAGGAACTGGCCCCGGGTGCGACGCCAGGAACGACGGCGCCGGCGGAGGGAGACTGATATGGTCCGCCGCCCGTTGTTATCGCTGCCCGCGGTCCTCGCCGCGATATCGGCCTCGATCCTGATGGCCGGGTGCAAGGTCGGCCCGAATTATCAACGGCCGGCAGTTCAGACTCCCGGCGTGTACCGCGATCTGCCGGAAAACCCACAGGCCCAGACCCAAGCCGCGTCTTTCGCCGACCTCCCGTGGTGGCAAGTCTTCCAGGATCCGCAGCTGCAGGAGTTCATCCGCACAGCATTGAAGGAAAATTACGACCTGCAACTCGCGACCGAGCGCATTAGCGCAGCGCGCGCCCAGGTCGCGATCACGCGATCCAACCTGTTTCCGCAAGTGGGAGTGAATGGCAATTTCGCCGGCGGAAAAGATCCAAGCACGCAGTCGAAGTACAACATTCTGGGCCTTACCGCCGACGCTGCATTTCAGTTAGACCTCTTCGGCCGCCTGCGACGCGCGACTGAGGCCTCACGCGCCGAGTTGCTGGCCACCGAGGACGCGCGCAATGTTGTCATCCTGACTCTGGTGAGCGATGTAGCCAGTGACTATTTTCAGCTTCTCGATCTCGATCTCCAACTCCGCATCACCAAGGACACGGTCAAAACACAGCAAGAGTCCGTCAAGCTGACGCAGTTGCGGCTCGACCACGGCGTTGCCACCAAGCTGGATGTACTTCAAGCCCTACAGGTGCTGGACACCGCCAACGCGTCGATCCCTGACCTGGAGAGACAGATCGGCCAGGAGGAAGACGCAATCAGTATTCTTCTAGGCCATTATCCTGAGAATGTACGACGCGGACTCACGCTGGGTGAGCAGCCGCTTCCCCCTGAAGTGCCGCCGGGCATGCCGTCGTCGTTGCTCGAACGCCGGCCGGACATTCGCGAGGTTGAGCAAGAACTCATCGCTGCCAATGCCGATATCGGCGTGGCCAAAGCAGCGTTCTTTCCGCAGATTTCCCTGACCGGCTCCGGAGGAGGCGCGTTTGGACGGAGCAGTCTGCTCTCCGGCCTTCTGAGTTCACAGACTGGAATCTGGTCGTATGGCGTCCAGGTCTCTCAACCTATTTTCACGGGTGGGGCGCTGCGCGGGAATCTAAAGCTGGCTGAGTCAGAACATCGCCAGGAACTGATCGCTTATAAGCAAGCCATCCAGTTGGCCTTCCGCGATGTTTCCGATGCTCTCATCGGTTATCAGAAACTTCATCAAGTCCGCCTCGCGCAGGAGATAACGGTGAAGGATCTTCGGGATTCGGTCAGCACCTCCCTGATACGTTATCGGGGAGGCATCACCACTTACCTCGAGGTTCTCGATGGCCAGCGCTCGCTGTTTAATGCCGAGATCATTCTGGCCCAGGCGCGAGGCGCCGAATACCAAAGCCTGGTGCAGCTTTACAAGGCACTCGGCGGAGGCTGGCAGTGAGCGCTAAGATTGGGGGCGCAACTCCCGTCATTCAGCGCCTAAATCTTCCTGATGGTGCAGTGTCCTTTCCTTCGGCTTTCGTGAACAGCGTTCTCGATTCCTGCCGCTTCTCTGACGCGCCATGTCCTGCTTGATGTTGTGCTAGGTCCCGCTGCCCGCCAGCGCGATTGTTTGCGTCTTGGTGAGGGCCGAGTCTTTTATCGATACGGTCCCGGTTTGCGCACCTGTCACCGTGGGAGAGAAAGTCACGTTGATGGTGCAGTTCTTGCCGACCGTGAGTTTGGCCGGACAGTCGTCGTTTTCCGTGAAGGCTCCGCTGATGGTGATGCTGGTGATTTTCAGCGGCGCTGCCCCAGGATTGCTTACCGTTATCACTTGCGCAGTGCTGGTGGTCCCTACCTTTTGCGATTTGAAAGTGAGACTGTTGGGCGCCACACCGACCACGGGTTCGTTCAACAGGACGGTCGCTGAGCCGGTGTCGCCGGCCGTCGTTCCGTTGCCCGTCGCCAGATCCATGACGCCGTCGCCGTTGAAATCCGCGGCTACGATTCCATATGGCAACGCGCCTGTCGCCAGCGTCACCCCGGCCCCGAAAGTTCCATCGCCGACTCCTGGTATCACCTCGACCCACGCGAAATTGCTTCCCGGATTGACGATAGAGACTGCCAAATCCAAATTGCCATCATTATTGAAGTCGCCGACCGTCACCGCATAGGCGTTATTCATGGTGTCGTAAGGCACGGCCGTCTGAAAGGTGCCGTCGTTGTTGCCCAACAGGATCTCGATTCCAGGAAAAGCGCTGTTGGTGGCAACTACCAGGTCGAGGGTGCCGTTACCGCGGAAGCTGCCGGTGGCAATCGAAATCGGGCCGACTGGTATTGTGTAATCCACTTTCGGCAGAAACGTGCCCGAGCCGTCGGCCTTGTTGATCAGGATGGAGATGGTTTGGCTCAGTTGGTTGGCCACTGCCAGGTCAGGCCAGCCGTCATGATTGAAATCTCCGACGGTGACGGCGATCGGGGAACTTCCAGTGGGATAGGTGGCGAACGATGGGAATGCGCCCGTCCCGTTGCCGAGAAGGACAGATACAGTGGAGTTCGTCCCATCGGCGCCTACGATATCGAGATTGCCATCCTTATTGAAATCGCCCACTGCAATGCCATAGCCGTAGCCGTTGATGGGATATGAAGTGGGGGCGGAGAAAGTTCCGGTGCCCGAGTTTAGAAGTACGGAAATGCTGCCCGTATTACCGAAATTCATCACCGCGATGTCGGCTTTACCATCGTTGTTGAAGTCGCCCGCGACTACGCCCAGGACCTCGGTCGGCAGTTGGTAATTAACAGGTGCCGCGAAAGTTCCCTTGCCTTTGTTCATCAGGATCGAAACCTCGTCGGAATAGGTGATCGGAACAATCAGGTCTGGCTTGCCGTTTCCAGTTAGATCGGCAGCTGCAATTCCGTTGTAGGCCCCATTGCCGGAGGCGCCGCCTACCTTGTAATCGGTGCGGGCGGCGAACAAGTCTTTGCCATTGCTCAGCAGAACCGAGACGTTCGCGGTGATCACTCCGAATGGTGATCCGCTGTTGGCAGTTATTATGTCAGCCTTGCCGTCGCCGTTAAGATCGACAGCGACGACGCCAGTCGGACCAAAATTGGTGCCGAAGGTGACTGCGGCCTTCAGCGTTCCCGAGCCGCTGCCGGTCAGCACGGAAACGTTCGTGCCGCCGTTGGTGACGGCAACGTCTGGTTTGCCGTCGCCGTTGAAGTCGCCCACCGCGACGGCGGTTACGCCGATGGGAACGGCGTAAGTCTTGATGGCCTTAAAGGTTCCGTCGCCGTTCGAGAGCAGCACCCCGACCAGGCCGAGGGCCTGGCATCCGGCAACAATGTCGTGCCTGCCGTCATTGCGCAGGTCGCCCACGGTGAGGCTGATGCAACTGGCGGCCTTCGCGGTGGAGTTGTCCTTATGAGTTTGGAAGGTTCCGTTGCCGTTGCCGAGCAGCACGGAGATCGTTTGGCTCCCGGCGTTGGTCGTGGCCAAGTCGAGTTTGCCATCGCCGTTGAAGTCGGCGGCGACCACCATTCGCGGATCGGCGGCGGTGGCGTAGCCGACCGGAGCCTGGAAGGTTCCGTCGCCCTTGCCCAGCATGATGTCCACGCCGATGCTGTTGTCAGAGACGGCGACATCGAGTTTGCCGTCGCCGTTGAAATCGCCGACCGCGATGCTGCCGCCTTGCGTGCCGGCAGTGGTGGTGATGTAGGGTTTGAAAGTTCCGTCGCCGTTCCCCAAAAGGACGCTGACGACCGCGTTGTCAAAGCCGGAGATAGAAAGTGGCGATGTCCAGCTTGCCATCGCCGTTGAAGTCGCCGACGACGATGCCGATCGGCGCTCCATCCACCGCATAATCGGAGTGGGGTGCGAAGGTGCCGTCCCCGTGCCCCAGCAATATGGAGACGGTGTTGGCCGACGAGTTGGCGGTGACCAGGTCCGTGAGACCGTCGCCGTTGAAGTCGCCGACGGCCACTGCGACGGGACCAACGCCGGTGGTGAAATCGGCGCGGTTGAACATGAAGGTCTGAGCGGACGCCAGCGGAGTGGCCACGATCGCCAGCACCGACAAGATAACCAGCGCGAGCCTTGTGCTTGCCCGAAGAACTCGGGTTCCGAATGAATGGTGCGTGAAGTTTGTCTTCGTCATTGTCCTGCTCCTCATTTCGATGCTTTCTATTTCAAGTCTTTGGCGTGAAGCCCGCACCCGCGGACCTCCGGTTTGACCCTTGGGTTGGGGCCACGGTTCATCGCCATGGCGCTCCGTTTCGCCAGTGCTGAGCGAATCGCGTTATATGGTCCGCGCCCGCTGCCTAGTTCAGGCCCGGAAGAGTCAGCGGATTCAGGTACCAGACGGTGCTTTTGGTTTCGCTATTTTTGACCAGTTGGGGCCATGCCAGAATCGACAACTTCGATCCAACCGACAGAGCCGGCCCGACGTAACCATTGCTGTTAGTGAATCCAGGGGCGATATCGATGGTTGCTGGATCGGCCCACCCGCATCCATTCTGATCGAATGTTTCGTACGTGTACGCCATTTGGTAGCCGTCGCCGGCGTAGTTAACCCAAAACAGCATGGCGTTTCCTCCCCCATTCAGCGTGAAGTTTGCCGCAGCCGGGGGGTTGTCATCCCACGTTTGCGCCGTCCAACTGTCGCAGCCAATTACGGTCTCAGGGGCCCATCCGCCGAAAATAAAAGCGGAGCCGTAGATATCGCCGTAATAGTCAACCCAATACATGGCTGACGCGCCCGAGAGAGCTTCGGTCAAGCTCGGTGTGGAAAATCCCGACGGGACCGGTGTCGCGGTCCAGCTCGAGTTGCTCACGGTTCGCGGGACTGACCACCCCGGGTAGGTCCAGTTTGAGTAAAAGATATAGACATCGGGCTCCTGGTATCCAATCCAAGTTATGGTTATACCGTTGCCGCCTCCCAATGCCGGCGATGCGCCGGATACAAGGTTCTGGGCCGTCCAGCCCTGGCCGCTCACCGCCTGTGGATACGTCCATGCAGATCCGTTGTAAGTGGAGTAAAAGAGGTCGCTGGTCGTGGGATCCGTCCATGCCAGCCATACATAGCCAGTGTTGTTGTCGACCATGATCGCCGGGACGCCGACGGTCTGCGCTTTCCACGCCCTGTGCTGGTAAGTGCCTTTCACAACGAGGGGGGTTGTCCAGGTGACGCTGTCCTTGGAGGTCGAGTACTCGATGTTTTCGCTGCCGTTCACCTTCCACGCCACATACTCTGTGGTTGCATTCGTGGCCACAGCTACCTGACCCTGGTCGGTCAATGCCTGCCACTTTCCACCACGTGCATTGATGCCTTTCACTTGTTGGGGCGAAGACTGAGCCATCCCCTGGCTTGCGAAGCTCGCCAGGAACAAGGCCAATCCCAGAGTGAGAAACCTCATTGTTTGCTTTGAATGTTGCGCGAAGTTGGTCATTGTCCTGCTCCTCGTATTCGATTTTTTCTTTGCCACGTAGTTCTCAATGTCGAATTCATACTGTTCTCCTGAACTGCAATTTCTCTTTTGTCGTCAACACAAATACTGCGCTGCGAGGGAGCCGTGGTTCGGAGCCTCGGCTCCCTCGCCGACGCACGTTGAGCGGAGGCTACTTTTGGTTAGGCTCCGGTTTGGTGACGGGCGCGGCCGGATGTGGCGACGCAGCTACTTTGGGCGGAGCCGGCATCGGTGGAGCGGGCATGGGCAGACTGAGCGGCGTCCGCGGCTGCGATGGCGAAGCGTTGCTGCGTCGCGGGAGGGCCGGGCGAGGGTGCACGATCTGCTCGCTTCCCGGCGGCACCGGCATGTAGCCGATGCGCTCGGTTTCGGGGGCTCCGTAGAGTTCGGGAGTCAGGTAGTGGCCGCGATCGGCGCCCTTGTCGGCCTCAACCTCCATGGGATGCGCTTTTTCCCAGGTGTCATCGCGCACGCCGGACACTTGCCAGGAGACCTTGGCGCCGGGCTTGCCTCCCGCAATCTTGAAGTGGCCGCCGGAAACTTCTTCGGCAATATAAATGTCCCGCCCCGGCGCGCCGACCGGGGTGAGCTGATAGCGGAAGTCCTTATTGATGACCTCGAACCAGTCGGGGAGCTGGACCACGGCTTCGCCCGAGTCGTCGAGAACGGCATTTCCGCTATACAGATTCAGCACTTCGGAGGACTCGATGGACGCGTGGTAGAGGTATTTGTTGGCCGGATCGAGAGGATGGTCAATGCGGAAATTCTTGTTTCCAGACGCGCTGAAATTGCCTCTGATGCTAACCGAGCCGTTTACAGCGCTCAAAGCGTCTTGGTTATTGATTCGGAGGTGTATGGTGCCACCCGTTGCGGCATTAACGTAGGTGTTTCCGCTGGTATCTCCCATCAGCGTGTAGTTGTTACAGCCCGACATGCTTTCACCGCCGATTTGGAGGGCCATAAAGCCAGTACCGCATCCAGCGTCTCCAAAGGTCGCGCTTGCATCACCCAAAAGCCCCGGCATGGATGCACTGAAAACATCGGCTCCGACGGCAGTTGTCTCGTTGAAAGCTTGGAGCGTGGTAACGGCCGAGTTATTGGAGAACGTGCCGGCATAGCCATTGTCGGCAGTCCCAAGTACCGCAACGTTGTAATCGGTCCCAGTGTCTCCCCACAAGCTGACACGCGAAGCACCTTCCCCCCGAATGCTGGTGATACCCGAGACTCCGTAGACGCCGACATTGCCCGCACCCTCAACGCCGAAGCCGGCAGTCGACGCCGTCGATCCGAAGACACCCGCCGCAGTCCCCGTTGAGGAGTCGTTCACTCCATATACGCCATAGCCACCAGGCGACTGCGTCGTGCCGTACATACCATAGCCAGTCCCCGTTGTGGCGACCGAAACGCCAACTACGCCAGTGCCGCCGGGCGAAGTCGTCGCGCCCCACACACCTTGCGGCCCAACCCCATAAACGCCGATAGAGTTCGAGCTGGTCCCAAGGCCATAGACGCCAGCATTAGGACTTTGACCCTCCACGCCAAATCCAGTAGTCGACGCCGTCGTGCCGTACACACCCGCTGTAGTCCCCGTTGCAGCGAACTGCTGTCCATATACGCCGTAGCCAGCGGGCGACACCGTCCCGCCGTACACACCATACGTAGTTCCGGTTGCAGCGGTCGCAAGGCCCTGGACGCCATAGCCGGAAGTCGACTGCGCCTCGCCGAGCACGCCGCTGGCATTCCCTGTTGTGGCCGTCGCTGAGCCGGACACACCGGTACTACTCGACGTGGCGGTAAGGGTGCCGTTCACCGTCTGATTCGACGCAAACGTGTTGGCTGCCCCCAGCTGCGCATACAGGGCGTTGGTCGCTGCGGTGTTCAAACTTAGCGTGACGTTGCCACTCGTCCCTCCGCCGGTGAGATCCGTTCCCGCGATCACGCCCGTGATCGTGCCCGTGCCCGGAGAAGCGCACGCCCATGCGCTGCCGCTCCACTGTAGAATCTGGCTCGCCGCGCAGGTATTCGTCAGCGATAGATTCAACGTGCCGCTCGTTCCGCCGCCGATCAGGCCGCTGCCCGCAGCCGTCGTGATCCCGGTGATTCCGCTGCCGCCTCCGGCAAACACAATGTCCAACTCCGGCGGATGACTCGTCGTCGTGGTTTCTTTGCTGTCGAAGGTGGCATTAAACGAACCGACGGCCACCAGCGCGATGCCGTTGTTCGACGACGGTGTCGTTAACCACCCCTGCACGGTTGACGTCATCGGGATGAGGATGAATTGGTTCTTGTCCGCCGTCGTGATCGGCACGTTGGAATCGATCACGCTGCCGAGCGCCGGGGCGAGGCTGTAAGTGAGAGCGCTTTCCGTCCACGTGCCGTTGACGGCGTACAGCTCAAACGCTCCGGCGGTGACCACGGTGTTGACGTAGAGTTTGAGCGCGGCCTGGCTGATGCTGGCTCCGGTGGGGACCGACGCGAGATTAAATTGGATGTAGGTGATCTCCTTGGCGGCATCGACGTCAAGCGTCTTCTGAGCACCATAGTTGGTGGTGGGATCACCACTGTTCGTGTAGGTGTCGCCCAGAGGGGTGATCTGGCCAAAGGCCGCCGTGCAGGCCAGCAGGACCAGAGACAGAAGTGAAGCAAATCGTAGTTGAGCTTTCGGGTTTTTCATGATGTCCTCCAAAGGTTCCCTCGTCTTCTCCGAGGTTGATTTCTTTCTTGCCCCCAAGGGCGGCCGAATAGTTGAGGGGCGGAGCGCCCACCGCCCCTCTTGCTTGAGCCACATCGCTTTCGTTGGCGTGACCCCGAGCGGTTGACTCCCGCTAAGGCGCGGCGACCACACTTGCTTTGTCAACGTAGAAGTCGGCCCCGGCCGTGAGCACGGCGTAGACGAGGAACTCATTGGCCGGGACGCCTCCGTTCGGAGCTTTGAACTCGATCCACGATCCGGCCTCGCAAGTCATTTCGTCGGTATAGGGAGTGTCTGCGCCGTCGCCGGTGCCCATCCCGATGCAACCGCTGTTCACGTACACCCAAATCGAGGTCAGGGTTGTGGTTTGGTTGGCAAAGCCATTCTGAAAGATTCCGTTGAGGGTGCCGGTCGTCACCACGTGCATCATGTACTTTCCGCCGACGGGAAGAGTCGACGGAATCAACTCGGTCGAGATGTTGGTGCCACAGGTGTTCACCCACACGTCCCAGTCGGCAGCCGCGGTACCCCCTCCTAGGCAATAGTCGGTGTAGGCGACGGGCGTGCCCGGTGGAACACCGGTGGCAGGCTTTTCAAAGCCGGGATTGTGAAGAAGGTTTTGCGCTGAGAGCGTCAGCGGCATCAAGCAGGCAAGTACAGCCTGCAGCAGAAGGATGTTTGTCAGTTTGCGCATCATAGAGATCCTCTTTTCTAATTGGTTCGAATTTGCAGCGTTTCCACTTCTTGACCACCGCACACTTACGTCGACTTCAGCAACGATGCGAGACAAATGCCCACCTAAGGCGTTGCCAGGAACGAGACAGCGAGCCCGGCGGAATCCTGGTACACCCCGGCCACCACGCCGTTGTTATTGATCCCCGACGCATACGTGTAAACTTCGCCTGGGATCGCAATCGTCGTGAAGACACCCTGGCTCAGCAGAAATCCCTGCGCGCCTTCAAGGCCTGAGGGACATTCGGTGGTTGTGCAGTACAGTCCGACGATGTTGCCGGAGTCGTTGATGGCATACGGGTCCGTTTCACCTGCGCCGGGGAAATCGAACGAAGTGTAGGTGCCTCCGCTGAGCAAGAACCCGTGGGGGACACCGCTGGCGTCGTTATATCCCCCCACTATGTCTCCCGCGCTGTTGATGCCAAAAGCCCCGGTTGTGCTACTGCCGGGGTAGTCGAATGAGGTGTAGGTGCCCGCGATCAAGGTGAGGCCGTGTTCATCCTTGTTGCTATCCCACCAACCCCCGACAATTTCACCCGAATTATTGATCCCGTAAGGGAAGGTTCCCAGAGCGCCGGGAAACGGCACCGCGATCTTGGTGAACTTTGCGCCGCTTCGCTCATAACCCAAGTCATAGTCGTCATAATCTCCGACGATCTCGCCTGAATCGTTAACGGCAGCTACGGTCTGCGGGTCTGAGCTATGGGGATAATTCACCGCCTCGTAGGCCTCGGTGACCGTTTTCTTTTCCGACACTTTTGCGAGAAAACCTCCCTGGCCCGCGCCGCCAACGATCTCAATTCTTGAAGTCGTCGCACCCAGGTTGATACCGACCGCAAATGTGTCAAGGGACCCGGGGAAACTGAGCAGGGTGTAGGTGTAGGACGGCGAGCCCGGAGTCTTTGCCTGATGGCTTGCCGCTTGCGCTCCAGCGGTTGCCGGACGCTTGGTCGCGAGTCCTGCCCGCGCCGAGACAGTCGACGGGATCAGCACCGTTCCCAATAAACCCAGCGCCAGTGCGAAATTCCTCAAAATTTGCTTCGTCATAAAACGCTCCTTATTCCTTCTTCTTGAAGATTCGAATTTCTGCCGATCTCGAAACCTGAGTTCACGGGGAAGTACCATCCGCCGGCAGGTCTTCCGGCGAAATTTCACCCTCGAGAAGGCGAATCCTCGCCTGTTCCGCCTGGGCTGGCGCCAACTCCTGCCCGCAAAGCGGACAGTTGCCGAAGCCTGCAGCCACTCCCCCCACCAGCAGGGTCAGCCCTTCCCGCTGCACCGTCACTTCAGTGCGGACGGTACGGGTCGCGCCCTGACCGGGCGTCCCAGTACGGAAGAGGCTTGCCCGCTTGCTAAACCATTGGTAAAGTCGCTTCATTCGGTCGCCGCTCACTGGGTCGCGATTGTTGCCGCAGTCGCTCCAAAAAGGCCAGTGAAGCGTTCTGATAACTTCTGAATAGTTCTGAATGCCATCTATGTCATGGAAAACAGAAGGGATATTTAAGTTCGGGGAATCCCACCCGGAGGTCAGCGCCCGCAGTCTGTGGCGGGGAAAGGCGACGGTCCCGTTTAACAGGCGGCGTTTCGACGTGCTGATTTAGTTTGTGCAGAACCCGGGAAAGGTTCTGACGCGGGAGGAATTGCTAAAGAAAGTCTGGGCGGAATCGTTTGTGGACGTGAACAGCCTGCCTCGTCTTTACCCGAGCGAGTCTTGAATCAGTACTTCCACATCCTGATTTCACTTCCACTCTTCTCGAACTGCACTTCATCCATCAATTGGCGGATCAAGTAAACGCCACGTCCGTGATCAACATATAGGTTCTCACGCTGTTTGGGATCAGGTACGAGATTCTGACCGAACCCTGGGCCGGGATCGCTCACGATAATTACGATTCGCCCGCGTGGATCGGTCTGCAGCCGGCACCGGATTTGTTTTGATGGATCGTTACCGCACCCGTGCACGACGGCATTGGCGAGGGCCTCCTGAACCGCCAGCGCAATCTCAAAGCGCTTTTGTTCCGGGACCTGCAATTGCGCCAGCGTTTCCGAGATGTTGTCCACAACTGTGGCGACGGCCTCGGAAGTTGCAGGCATGCTGACGTCAGACAAATCAGATAACGGATGGTTCTCTGACCCATCGCTGAACTCACCTGGCATAAACGCTCACTTCGTTCTCGAATCGACGATCAGGCGCGGACTGTTCACTTGAAGGAGTCCGCCGCCGCATCGTCGTCATCGAAAATCTCGAACAGGTTGAGAACGCCCACCAGACGCAACGTCTGCACGGCGAATTTGTTGGGTTGTACGAGCTTGATATTTCCGCCACGCTGCTTAGTCGAAGCCAGAAATCGCACCAGCAAACCGATTCCACTGGAATCGATCATCACCACTTCGGCGAGATTGAGGACCAGGTAAATATCCCCGTTGGCGATTGACTCCTCAAACGTTTGACGTAACCCGTCTACGGCGGCTCCCATTCGAAGGGGCCCGCGAAGCTGAATCACTTGTACTTGGGAACGCTTCCGGACATTGATGTCCAAACTATCCTCCGCCGAGACCCGACGCCAGCGCCGGGTCAAGGAAAGTGGCGATGCAAAGTGCGACCAAGCTACTGGAAGAGGCCGGGTTTTGCAAGTCTAGGGCACATTTAAGAGCTCGCATCGCGGAAAATCCGGCGAACCAACGAAGATAAATATTTCATCCCAAGGGGTCGAAACTTTGACATAATCGTTGCCGCTGACGCCGAGAAGGGAGGGAGCATGCGAAAGACGAGTTTCCGGACTGAACCTGACCGTTTTTCCGTCGTCATCGTCACCACCGACGAACGCGTGCGTCCCGAAGCCGAGGCCTATCTCTCAGGCGAGCATAACCTGCTGGTGCTTCAGACCTGGGATCAACTGATCGCATTGATCAACAAGCAGCCTCTGGACTGCGTACTGCTCGACCTCGATACGGTGGGGGAAAACAGCAAGGATGGCATCACCGCTGTGGGCGAGCTGCGCGCCCTGCGGCCTGAGTTGGTGCTGGTGGGGTTGACACGTTCGAATAGCCGCAACTTGCGTCTGCAGGCGGTCGCAGCCACGGTCGATGAATATTTTGTGGCGCCCATCAACTTCGAGGAAGTACGCGACGTGCTGTGGCGGGCACTGGAGAAGCGGGTATTGGAGATCGAGTGCCGCCAACGGCAAAGCGAGCGGACCCAGCAGGAGTCATTCTGCGAACTGATTGGCGGCAGCGAGCCCATGCGCCGCGTCTATGACGCGATTACGCGGGTCGCCGAGAGCACGAGCACGGTCCTGATTCGGGGAGAGAGCGGAACCGGTAAGGAGCTGGTGGCGCGGGCCATTGTCGAGCTGGGGCCGCGGGCGCAGAAGCCTTTTGTCAGCATCAATTGCGCGGCTTTGCCGGAGAACCTGATCGAGACCGAGCTCTTCGGACATGAGAAGGGCGCTTTTACTGACGCACGGGCGGCCAAGCCCGGTCATATCGAACTGGCGCACACCGGCACGCTGCTGCTCGACGAAATTGCGACTCTGGGCCTCGCGCTGCAGTCCAAGTTGCTGCGGGTGTTGGAAGACCGGGCCGTGACCCGCATCGGCGGACAGAGCGCGCGGAAGATCGACTTTCGCCTCATCGCCGCCACCCATGAAGACCTGGAAGGGATGGTGCGAGCCGGTCGTTTCCGCGAAGATCTCTATTACCGCATCAACGTCGTACCCATCGTGCTGCCTGCTCTGCGCGACCGGCCAGGTGACGTTCCTCTATTACTGGATCATTTCCTGCGCTTCTACTGTGCCTCCAACAATGTCGCTTTGAAGCGATTGGACCCGGAAGTCATCCAGATCCTGGAGGAAGATTCCTGGCCCGGCAACGTACGCGAACTGGAAAACCTGGTGCAGCGGCTGGTGCTGATGGTGGATGGACCGGTGGTCAAGGTCCAACATCTGCCGCAGCGGCTTCTCTATAACAGCGCGACCAGCCAGGAGTCTTTGCTGATTCCTGAAGGCGGGGTCAGCTTTGCTGAGGAAATCGCGAAAATCGAGGTCGCCTACCTGACGGCGGCGCTCCGGCGTTCCGGCGGCAGCAAGATCGGAGCGGCACGGCTGCTACAGGTGGACAAACAGAAAATGCACTACCTTTGCCGCAAATACGGCATCGGAAAAGACTGAGATTTCGCGTCGGGGCCTCCGAATGTATTAATAATTAATCTGCCATCGATTGATTTTTAATGCATATCCGGATTTTACTTCCCCATCCAATTGACGGCCATGTCGCCTGGCAGCCGCTAACTGCCTGACGGGATTAGAGATCTGGCATGTCCACGGAAGCCGCCTCGGTTTGGTATCGCAACTGCTCTATACACAAGTGAGCAGGACAAACGATAAAACAGGAGAGAGTGAAAAATGGCGATCCAGAAGAAATCTTTGATCAGCAACCGGGCGGCAGCGAAGAAGGCCGTGCTTGCGAAATCGACCGTCGAGCCCAACCTGGGCACAACCAAGAGCGGCTTCGGCGCTTCCAACAAGTCTGGCATGGGTGCTTCCAGCAAGTCTGGCTTTGGCGCTTCCAGCAAGTCCGGCTTCGGCGCTTCCAGCAAGTCCGGCTTCGGCGCTTCCAGCAAGTCCGGCTTCGGCGCTTCCAGCAAGTCCGGCTTCGGCGCTTCCAGCAAATCCGGCTTCGGCGCTTCCAGCAAATCCGGTTTCGGCGCGTCCAGCAAGTCCGGCTTCGGCGCGTCCAGCAAATCTGGCTTCGGCGCAACCAGCAAGTCCACGATAAAGTAACGTTCTACAAAGGGTAGTTCGAACGGGGCTGAGTTCATTCTCGGCCCCTTTCGTTTTTCACCAGAACTTGCGATCCAGAGCATCGCGGAAGAAGCGCCACCCGCAAGCGGCCAAATTACGTCGCTTCACAAAAATCTTTGCCGTCCCCGACATGCCCACCCGCAGAGAACCGTCTCCTTCTAACGGAACTGTAGCCACGTAGTACTGCGGCTGGCGAAAGCCCGTGTACGATTTGTCCTGTTCAATCAGGCCGTCTGGAAGCGCTCCGGGAGCCGGCGCGATCGTAGCTACCGAGCCTGAGATCAATCCAAAAGAAGAATCCAGTCGTAGCTGCGCACGTGCCCCCGGCTGCAGATCGCGCAACCCAACCTCGGGCACATAGATTCGCGCCCGCATCGTCGCCAGGCTGTCCACTTCCGCGATTTCCGCGCCCGCCTTCAGTTCTGCGCCGAGCAAGTCCTGCAAATGCGGAGTAGCGACAACTCCCGGGAGTGGACTGACGGCCTGGAGCTTGGCAACTTGATCGTCGAGCGACTGGCTGTGTTCGGCAAGACGCTGGCGGTCGCGCTCCGCGGTTCCAAACGCCGCGTAACTCAATTGCGCCTGAGTCGCGCGATCCGTCGCCATCCTTAGGTCAGCGTGACTTCGGTCAGCCTCCGACTCCAGATTGAGGTTGCGCATCCGCAGCAGCGGGCTTCCGGCGGAAACCGTCTCGCCCTCTTTGGCCAATACCTCGCTGACCCGCCCCGGTACTTCCGCGCGAATGACGGCCCGCTGGCCCGGTTCGATGACAAACCTTCCCTCAATGGATTCGGGCCACACCGGAACCAGCAGAACGGCCAAAATTCCCGCGCATACCAACGCCACCCGTCCCGGCGTTAGCCAGGCCTTCAAACGTTCTTTCTTGTCCAGGTAAATCACTTTGAGGAACCTCCCAAAGACTTGAATGCGTGACCGGAAGATTTTGTAGGTCAGCCACAATGCCAATACCAAAGCCCAGTCGGCCGAGTATTTCGCGGTGATGCGGTAAACCATCTGTACTACGGCGAACAGAAGCAGATAGCTGTACGCTCCTGAAAGCAGAGCGTAGGTCACGAACAGCAGCCGGCGCATCGCAGGCACGTATTCGACTTCCACCGGCAGCCGAAACAGGTACTTCTTCGACAGGCTTGAAACGTAGAAAGTAGAACGTTCCTTCAAGTCCCCGATACCGATCAGCTCGGTGAAGATGAAATAGCCGTCCAGTTTCACCAGCGGGTTTATGTTGAGGATGACCACGCCGATTCCGGTGATGAGAATGAGCTTGTAGGCGATGTCGTGGATCCACATGCCCGGCGTCGTGGCCCACCACACAACCGTTACCACCGAACAGAAAATCAACTCGATCCAGATGCCCGCGATCGCGGTGGCGACTCGCTCCCAACGGCCTCCGTACACCCACACTTCGCCGCTGTCGTTGAAGAAGCAAGGCAGAAAATACATCAGGAGAAAGCCCTGGCTGTGCACGTTGGCACCAAAGTGTTTGCACGTCATGCCGTGCGCGCTCTCGTGAAAGAATGCGGCCACGGTGAACAGGATCCATACTTCCAGAAAATCCACGAAGCTCTTGTTGGTGATGGTGTAGTACTCGAACGTATCGTGCCAGATCTCGCCCCAATGGCTGATGAAGATCGCAGTCATGAAGGTGATCATCCCCATGGCCAGCAGGTTGAACCATGTGGAGTAGAAAAATTTGGCGTAGGGATAAGTCTTGTTCAGGAACTCGTTAGGATCGTAAGAGAGCAGGGTGACCTCGGCCAGATCTCCCCACTTGCGCTTAAGGCGTTTTGCCCGCTGCTTCTTGAGTTCCTCCGACAGGGTCACATTGGTGTCGAGCCTGGTGCGCTCAACCAGGTGGGTGTCGGCAACCGATTTGGCAAATGTTCGGATGTCCGCCTCGGAGCAGGTCATCCCGCTCTGCTCTTGGAACAACTCCGCGATTTCCTGATAAGAGCGCTGACCATTGAACAGCTTCAGCACCATCCACTCGTCGGGCGTGAGCCGGTAGTAGGAGTCCGACTTCGGCTTCATCACGATGACGGTGGGTGTCCCGGCCTCGATGTGCTCGCGGGCAATCAGCGAGCGCTCCATCTTGGGGAGCAGTTGCAGCTTCCTCTGGGCGTGCAACTCAGGAAGAGCAACATCGAGGGCGCGGACAATATTCATTGGACAATGTTCATCGGAGAACGTTCATCGAATAATGTTCATCGCGGTTTTACAATGCGGACGTTCGCCGTCATTCCGGGCCGCAACTCGGCGGCAGGTCCCGTGATCTCGGCCAGCACTTCAATGGTTCCACTCGAGGGATCAATCACCGGACTCATCTGAATGACTTTGGCAGCATGTTTTATATTCGGAGCGTCAATCGAAGTGACCTCGATGCCTTCGCCATTTCGGATGGAGCTTGCATAGCGTTCCGGGAGGGTGAACTTTACGCGCAGCGGTGCCGTCGCCGTGACCCAGAACAGACGGTCTCCGGAGGCGACTCTTTGACCCTGCCGGACGTACCGCCGGGCCACCACTCCGTCGAACGGCGCTGTGATGCGAGTCTTTTCCAGTTCGAGTTCGAGCGAGCGTATAACGTCCTGCTGATGGGCGTAGTTCTGCCGCTCCCGCTCCAGTTCAAAACGATCGGCCACCACTTTGAACTCAGCATGATCCAGCTGCTCTTTGGTGATGACTTGTGCCTCCCACATCTTCCGGGCGCGGCTCAGGTCCGTTTCCAGAATATTGACGTCGGCTTCCCAATTTTTTACGCCCGCCTCGAGCGCTCGCAAATTGGCTTGCGCAGCTTCATCATCGGCTGCTTGTTGGCGGTCATCCAGTTTGGCGAGAAGCTCTCCCTTGTGCACGATTTTTCCCGTGTCCGCAAGAATCTGGGCAACCACTCCATCCCGCAATGCAGCAACGTCCACCTGATTTTCGACGACGATCGGCCCCGACGACGTGATCGCATTCCCCGCGGGATCGTCACTCGAAGCCGCGGCGGGCGTGGGAAGAGGCGCGGAACTCGCGGCGGGCGCGGCCGCCCTGGCACTATCGACAGGTCCCGAACTGCTGCACCCGCTGGCTGCGACGCAAGCAGCTAAGGCGACGACCATCCACATGCGACTCATGCTGAGACTCCTCACCATCCGATCACCATCCAAACCATGACCATAGCTTCGACCAGATCCACATCGCTGGCCGGCGCAGCAGCACGAATCCAGCCGGCCGCCAGCCTGACCACACCTTTCCTCGCCCCTGCATTCCCGAACGAATCAGGCCCTGCGGATTCACAACATTGACTCGGGCGAAGAAAACCCGGCCGTCCCCCTGCGGCTGGCTCGTCGGACTGACGACGCTCACCGTTCCTTTAAACGTGCGCGTCGGATAGCTATCCAACTTAATGGAAGCGGTTTCCCCGGCTCGCAACAGGACGACTTCCTCCTGGTCGACGGCAACGTCCACCAGCGCGGCGGAAGTGTTGACGATTTGCGCCAAAGTGTCGCCCTTGGACAACTGCCGGCCGACGTAGGCTTCCAGGTGCGGTGTGGCCACGATCCCGTCGATCGGAGAGCGCAACCGTGTCGCCTCCAGTCGCTGCCGCGCGCGCTCCACTTCCGCCGCCCAGTACTCTGACTGGACCCGTTGCACACCGGCTTCACTGCCGTCGTTTGCTGCCAGGGCACGATTCATCTCGGCTGACGCCGCACTGTATTTGGCTTCTGCTGCGGCCAGCGAAGAGCGGTAATCCCAGTCCTGCATGTCCGCCAGCACCGTGCCCTTTTTAACTGGATCACCTTCTTTCACATAAACCGCCCGCACCACGCCTTCAACCTCCGGCTGCACGAGAGCGGTGCTCTGCGCCGCCACGGTTGCGTCTCCTTCCACGCGTAGCGGCAAAGGGAACACAGCGAGAAACACGGCCACGGCGACCGCAGCCATAACAAAGAGTGCCCGGCGCCGCTTTTCCAAAGCTAAGAATTTCTTCTTCTGCTGCAGGATCGGCGCCAGTACGCCGATGAAGGGCACCTCGCGATAAAGTTCCGCGTTGCGAACTGCGACGGTGACCTGTGCCGCCAGTATGCGGATCATCTCCAGATGGGCTTCGGTCAGGAAGTCGGGGTCCTGACTTTCGAACGACAGCATCCCCACCCGCCCCTGATCGTCAATCAGCGGCACTGAGTAAAACGCGTGCATGCCAGTGATGCTGAAGTACTCCGCGAATTTGGCTTGCGTTTCCTCGCGCTCGGTGTCGATGATGTCGTCGTGCTGAGTAATATGAATTTCGTCGTCGGACACTGCCGCCCATTCCAGCAAGTCCCTCAGCCGCGCCACTTCGACGTCGCCGGGCCGGATCTCCGCCACTCCCGAGACTGCCCGCACCTGCAGTTTGCCCCGCTGCTCCAGCGCAATGGCGGCGCGATCATAGGGAACAACCGCTTTGGTGCCGTTGACCACGGTTTGCAGCACGCTCCCCAGGTTCAAGGTTGACGTGATTTCCTTGCTCACCGTGACCAGCGTTTCCAGAATTTCTACTTTGCGTTCGGCCTGCAGCAGGCTGGCATTGTGCAGAGCATTGCTCGCGGTCTCGCAGATGTTGCTTAAAAGGAACTGGTCGTCCTCATCGAATGGCGCACCGTCCATGCGATTAACGGCCTCGACCACGCCCACCAGGTTCTCGTGTTCCATCAGGGGGCCCGCAACGATGGAGAATATCGCCCCATCCTCATGTCCGACGTTGCGTTTCTGGAGTCGCTCGTCGTCGGAATCGTCAATCAGCACCAGCTCTCCGTTGTCGGAGATATCTCCCGCAATGCCTTCTCCGGCCTTCTGCAACTGACCCACCTCTACGGTCGGATCGAATCCCGCACTGCTCACCAGTTGGAGAGCGTCGTTGTTGACCATCCACAGGTTGACGCCTTGAACCCCCATCACCTCCTGGAATTTCTTGGCGATGATCCCCAGCAAATCATCCATCTCGAGGGTGGAGTTGAACACCTTCTCCAGGTCATACATCTGGGTCACGCGGCTGATCGAATGCAGACTGGCATTGCGTTCGCTCTCGTAAAACCGAGCGGCAACCAGGGCCGGCGAAGCAAGTTCGGTGACCTGGCGCACAGCCTCCAACATCGCCTCCGGAAATGACTCTTCATAGCTGACCAGTTCAATGGCGCCGAAAAGAACCTCGTCCACGACCAGAGGCACATAGGCGAGCGCGGTCACGGTGCGGCGGATATCAAGGTGAGCGTAGTCCTCTCGCTGCAGGTCAGCTCCCTCGAACACCATGAGGGTCTTATTTTCCGCCACCGTGCCCAGCGTACCGGCACCAAACTCCAACGTGCCGCCGACCTCGACCTCGCCGGCAATCGCCTTGCGGGTCCATGAAGGATTGTCTAAATCCTCGATGATGTACACCACAACTGCCGTGCCCGGCAGCAGTTGCGCGATCTGCTCAGCCGTCACTTGAGCACGCGGATTCACCTCCGCCCGCTCCAACAAAGCTGCGGCAAATTCCGCGACCGGAATGGTGAATTCAGATCTTTGAGTCGCCATGAATGGCGCTCCTGATTGTGCAGATTCGTCGCGGCGCCAAACGACCGCGTTGGGGGAGATTGCCCTGTAATCGCAGGTGCTTCGGCATCTTAAGCTGCTCGTGCAAACAGGTCAAGTTCGCATCCGGGGATTTTCAGGTCCTGGACATGGTTGGCGACACCATGAACCTGGCAATATCTGCAAAAATCACCAAAATTAAAAGTTGGTTTTCGAGGGTGAGAGTCCGCACCCAAGGTATATTGCCGCCGCCTAACGGCCCGAGTTAGCCATCATGAGCGCGAACAGCGCCGGCAGGTAGATGATCGTCGCCTGCAGTAAACGCCGTGCCTTTGGTTTCGATGCCGCCGCGGTCGCCGGCAATTGCGGGTGCGCCATTTCCATGGATACTCGAAACAGTGCCGCACCCATCAGGATGGCCCCAACCAAATACACTCGTCCGGCCATTCCCAGCGCCACCGGCAAAAGGCTCACCGGAATCAACGCCGCGGAATAGGCTAGAATCCGCCACACCGTCGATTTGCCATCGGAATCTACCACCGGCAGCATGCGAATGTCGCCTTGCTCGTAGTCCTCACGATAGAGCCAGGCAATGGAAAGGAAATGCGGAAACTGCCACACAAACATGATGCCAAAAAGGATCAGCGTCTCAACTTCCAGCTTGCCGCGCACCGCTGTCCAGCCCAGCACCACCGGCATTGCTCCCGGAAAAGCGCCCACAAATGTGCACAGCGGAGTAACTTTCTTCAGCGGAGTGTATATCGCGAGATACACCATCGAGGTCAGGAACACTAACAGACCAGTTAGTAAGTTGGCATAGATCGCAAGATAGATGGAGCCGCCCAAAGTCAGCGCCAATCCGACTGTAGCCGCGTGCACCTTGGTCATGCGTCCCGCCGGCAAGGGACGTAGCGCGGTGCGCCGCATCCGCGCATCTACACTCGATTCCAGCACTTCATTCAGCGCAGCCGTTCCGCTCGAAACCATCGCCACCCCCAACAGGGCGTGGAATAATCCCAGCGACCACGATGAAATTGCCGACCGATGCGCGCCCAAAAAGTAGCCGCACCACGCTGTAAGGACGATGAGAGTCGTAACTCGCGCCTTGGTCAGCTCAGCGTAATCGCGCACCCGAGAAACAAATTTTCCCAACATGAACTCTCGCCCCTTCCGCCCGCACTCGGCGGTTTGGTTCAACCCGGCAGTTAAGGTTTCAGGATTTCAAAAAAATTGCCACGGTCCCGTTTCTTGAAATCTCGGAAACTTTGGCACCTTGAGACCTGGACTTTCCAAAGAAGGCATTGATACCGCGCCCCTTGGTTCCATGTCAAGCCAAAACCCAAAGTGGCGCTGTGTCTCCCGGAAATTCGCATCCGATGCAATCCTGCGCAACTGCCGACGACGCCTAGTGGCTGCCTGCGGGACCGCCCGCGGGACTGGTCGTGGGACCGGAAACCGTGAACGTCTCGGGCGGATCAAAATAACAGCGATGCCAAAGCGCGGCGTCGTTCAACTTCCCCGCCTTCCATTGTTGCACCGTGGGCAGAGTTATGGCGATCATTCCGCCATCGACCGAATCGAAAATCAATACCACTCCGGATACTTCTCCTGGCTTCGCCGTCAATTTCGCGTAGTTCTTGTCGAGCCAAGACTTGGCGAATTCCAGCTTTGCCTGGGCGCCGCTGTTCTTCTCGTTCTCCTGGATTTTCTGCACCGAGATGATCTTCACGCTCTTCCCCCGCAACGGCTCCCAATCCCCCGGGAAGGGCGAAGTGTCTTCGCGCGTCACCTGAAACAGATCGACCGCCACCGGTGCGGCGCTCGTGCTCACAAGCGGAACGTCCGATATGCCTTCCGGCATCTCCAGGCTGGTGCGCCAGATCCATCCTCGCGACAACCCGGAAATCTTCACGTGGACCCAGTCCGCATTGAAATCCAGCATTTCAAACTCGTCCTGTGCACTCGCCAGGAACAACGTCTTGCCATTCAAGCTTGGACTCGCAACCACCGGGGTCCCGGTTTTCTTGATGGCCACCAGATTCCGCGGATGCGCCTGATTCTTGATCACTTCCTCCAAACTCGCCGCTTCAGCCTGCAAGTCGGATGCAGTTTGCTCGGCAGCTTTGCTCGCCGAATTTTTCTTTTCCGGCATTTGCTGACCCGACAGACCCTGTTGCAGGGAAGACGAGAACGTATGTCCGGTTTCCGGCAGCTGAGGCATCGGCGCTGAAATAGTAGGTTCGGACGCGCTCTGGTCCGCAACTCCTTTCTCCCCGAGGGCTGGCTGTTTAGCCGCCGCTGGAGGAGCGGTCGCCGGAAGCCTCTTGCTGGAATTTTCGCTCGAACTCGCGCCCGAATTCGTTGTAGCAGAACCGCTCGCCAGCAAATCGGTCAACTGATCCAGGAGATCGGATTCAAGCCGGCCGTTCGAACTCAACAATTGGTATCCCGAATGAGATGGAGTTGAATCCGTGTACCACGCTGTCACTTTCGTGTTCACTCGAACCACCGACCCGCCCGACGCAGTCGCGCTCACCTGCACCGCTGATTGGTAATAAGCCCGCTGGTAGCGGTTCAAGGGATGTTCGCCCGGCACGGCAAATCCTTCGAGCGCCGGCAGCCGTCCACGCATGGAGGGTTGCAACTCTTTCAGTGCTTTCTCCACCACGTTTTTCGACTGACGGTAGGTTCGCTCGTAGGGTCCCGCTTGCGGACTGGCTTGCGCGCCGCCAGTCTTCGCCACGGCCGCGAGAATCACGGCGAGCATTAGCGCTGCCATGACAATGCCCCTGATAGACCTGCCCGACGGAAAGACTCCAGCCGTCATGGCGCTTGCTCCAGTTGGTCCCTGCGAAGCCATCCGTGCTGTCCGTCGTGGGTCTCCACTCCGTACCAGTAGGGCGTTGAGATCAGGATCAGAACTTCGACCCCTGGCTCCAAAGATTTCAACGTGCTCGCCGTGTGGAACGGTGCGGACTTCAACGGAGCCCCGGGCTTCTTGATCACCCGCTCCACTTGCCGCCGCAGCGACGCAACGTGCTGCTCCAGCGTTTCAGGGGGCCCAGAGGCCAACGCCGCTTGGCCGTCCGCGCTTCCCCGCGTCGTGCTCTCAACAATCGTGTTGTCATCCTGCGCGTTCTCTGTTGCAGGTGGAGTGCTCAGCAGCACCGTGTTACTGTCGCTGTCCAGGCCGAACTTGTCCTTCGCCAGGCGTTCCTGCTTTTCCCGCATAGCCTCGGCGTTTTCCTTTTTCATCAGTTCGATCGAATCCAGGCGTTCTTGGATGTCCTTGTACTCGCTGCTTTCGACCGAGCCGTTCGAAGGATGGACAGTGCGCCGAAAATCCTCCACAAATACGGCGTTAATGCGCAGGATCGTATTTTGGGGGCCCTCCGGCTGCACCACGTAGCGTACAGCTAGCGTTCCAACATCGTTGCTGTCTTTGAAATTTCGCGGATCCAGAGCCTGCTTCCGCACCTTGTAATAAACCTTCCCACCTTCCGTCCACGGTGGAAAAACCGGGGTTGACGTGGCCGCCGCCGCTCCCGCGATGTATTCGTCTTTGTTGTATTCCTTCGTTCCCCGGATGATCGTGTTCTGCGACACGTCTTCCACCACCTTCACCACCTCACGCTCCGGCAGCGGAACATTCACGATCAGCCCCTCGCCATACGCAAGCACATCCTTGTCGCGCTTGGGCAAAGCGGCTGCCACTGCCGTGAGCATGAGGAGTACCGCGACTATCCTGAAATTGAGAGGAACTGCGGCTCGAGAGAGCGCGACCCAACCATTCAGCCCATTACCGCCCAAACTCTTATCCCAAATCACAACCGGCTCCGCTGATCCTGTTGCGAGAGTCTCATACGCTGGGGTCGTCGCTGTCAACTCGGCTGTCAACTCGGCTCCTAAACTCTTGCAACGACCGCCCTCTAAGAGAATTCCCCTATGCCTCTCGAGAGGCTCTGCAAATAATTTGTAAAAAAACTTGCACTCAACTGTGAGTGGTAGTACTATCCGCAGGCTGTGGGGTGGTTGGACCACTTACCCGCAAATTCTGAGTTTACTTTTCGGGCACTCGGGCGTTGCTCGCTTGCTCTGGTTTGCGTGATGTGCGAGATTCTTTTGCAAAAGCTTGTGAACTTTGTCTGAGGAGTGCAGTCATGCGTATGTGGGCGCAGTCTCATCTCTGTCAGAAGCCGCAGCGGTTAACCTCCGTCGTCGCCGCTGCATTCGCGTTAATCTTTCTGATCCTGGGCGCCAGCCAGCAGGCGAGCGCGATACCCGCTTTCGCCAGGAAGTACGGCCTGCGTTGTTCAGCCTGTCATGAAAGCTGGCCGATGCTGAATTTTTTTGGCCAAAAATTCAAAGACAACGGCTACCAGCTGATGAACGATCGCGATTCTCCGATCTGGCAGAATCCAGGATACTGGCCCGTCACTTTTCGTATGATTCCTCTCTGGCATCGGGTCAGCACCAACAAAGTCGCGACTGACCAAAGCCCCACCGGCGAGTCCAAGATCACCGATACCGGCTTTGACCTCAGCGGTCTCGACTTCCACACCGGAGGCACGCTGGAGAAGAACTTCTCCTTCTACCTGCTGCCCTCCTCCGATCCCACCGGCGCTTTCCACTTTGAAAGCGTCATGGCGCGGATCGACAATGTCGGTGGCAGCCCGTGGGTGAACGTGAAGCTCGGCAAGTTCGAACTCGACAACCTGCTCTCGGAGAAGCGCATTCTGACGCTTACCGGGAACGGTGGCATTTACCAGCTCTATCACTTCATCCCGCTCGGCGACGGCAACATCTTTGGCCAAATGGGAGACAACCAGCTCGGCCTTGAGGTGATGGGCCACTCGCCCGACGACCGTACGCGCTACTCGGTCGCGCTGATTAGCTCGAATGACGGATCTACGCAATTGCCCTATGGCGAAGAGTCTTATTCGACCTTCATCACCGGCAGTCAGGCGTTCGATGCCGGCAAACTCGGGGTGCAACGCCTCGGCTTCTACGTGATGGCCGGTCAAGCCCCAACCACGT
The DNA here is from genome assembly GCA_963755765.1 of uncultured Acidobacteriaceae bacterium. Classification (GTDB taxonomy): domain Bacteria; phylum Acidobacteriota; class Terriglobia; order Terriglobales; family Acidobacteriaceae; genus Acidiflorens. The sequence continues at coordinate 923,675 of CAVWKZ010000008.1, read as the reverse complement.
GGCTTACCAGTGGCGGCGCGCCGATTGCCGGTTCGGGAACTTCAAACAAGGGTTACAGTCGCGAGGGCTTCGTCGGGCAATTCTATTTTGGTCCCCACGTGGATCTCACAGTAGTCACCCAGCATGGCTCGGACAGCGCTTGGTTTGGCCAAGGCTATGGCGACTTTGTCGATAACCCAACCGGTCTGTGCGCCAATAACACACCATACCAGCAGCCCTGCAACAACTCGCCGGGAACACAGCTGCAAGCGGGTGCGAAAAGTCCCACCTGGAATGGCGTTCTCGTCGAACCTCACTACGTAGTCAGTCCGCAGATGATCCTGATTGGACGCTATGAAACGATCCGCATGTCGCAGCAATCGACTCCGGGTACGGCTTCGAATTATGGCAACGTCTCAACCTACACCCTCGGCTATCGTTACAACCCGTTCATGACCAGCCGGGCCGGCCTTGCCTATCACGCCGAGTACAACTGGTTTCACTGGGATGGGGCGTCGCCGGTTACCGCGACCAACCTGACCAGCAGTGAGTTGTTGTTGGGACTTGACTTCGATTTCTAAAGGAGGGATGGCCGTGCATACAAACTTACTCAGGTGGTTGCTGTTGTCAGGCGTGGTTGTCGCTCTCTGTTTGTCAACTTCCTCCTACGCCCAACTCACTACGAATCAGCTGCAACAGTGGTTAAGTTCGCCCGCAGCAACCAGCCATGTCGGTAAGGTGACGGGCGATGCCCATGCCGCCGCCTTGCCCTATCGCCGGTTCTGCGTAGGCTGTCACGGCGAGCTCGGCGATGGCAACGGGGAGAACGCCCAATGGATGGTCCCCCCTACCTTCGCCAAGCCGCGTGACTTCCAACTCGCCATCTTTAAGTGCCGATCCACTCCCACCGGAACCTTGCCCACGGACCAGGATTTGTATGACAGCATCGGCCGCGGCTTTGATCGGTCCAATATGCCGTCATGGAACCCCTTGAGCAAGCAGGATCGCGCCGACTTGGTGGCCTGGATCAAACACTTCTCGCCGCGCTGGCAGACGGAGAAGGCCGGCACTCCGATTCAAATTCCTCCCGAGCCGCAAATCACCGCAGACCGGGTCAAGGCCGGGCAAGCAGTGTTCGCCAAGATGCAGTGCTACAAGTGCCACGGCGTCCAAGGTATGGCCAATGGCCCCTCGGCCTCTACGCTTACCGACGATCTCGGTCAGCCCATTGCGGCCTTCAACTTCACTGATGGTTCCCGACCGAAGTGTGGAGACACCGACACGGATATCTACAGGATCTTCATGACGGGCTTGGACGGGACACCGATGCCGTCATTTGCCGAGAACATTAAGCCGGACGAGGCATGGGACTTGGTGTTTTATCTGCGCTCGCTGCAGCCGCATAACACCTTCAACGCCAAAGAAAGGCAAATTGCCAATCAGCTTGGGTTGAAACCGGTGGATCCAAACGCAGCAGCACAATGATCGGAGGGTTAATTCCCTCCGAACCTATTCGAACTTGGGAGAAAAACCATGAAGCATCAGCGTAACCGTGGGTTGGCCGCGATTCTGGCCACTCTAGTGTTGGTCGGTCTTGGAGCGTTAATGATTAGCCAGAACGCCAGTGCGGCCGGTGAAGGCAAAATTAGTGGCACCGTCAAACTCGATGGCACCGCCCCGCACATGAAGGGTATTGACATGTCAAAAGACCCTTGGTGCAACAAACAGCACGCTACCGATCCGGGGCATCTCGAGCTTGTGGTAGTCGGCAAGAACAACGGCTTGGAGAACGTTGTTCTCTACATCTCTCAAGGCCTGACTGGAAATGAGGCCGCCATGAAGCCCGCTGCAGTTCCTGTATTCGACCAGAAAAACTGTATGTACACGCCGCACGTGCTGGCGATGGACGTCGCCCAGGATTTCAAAGTAGAGACCAGCGATCAGACCGCCCACAACATCCACCCGGACCCCAATCCGCTGACTGGCAATATCCCGTGGAATCAGTCGCAACCGCCGGGCGCGCCGCCTATCGTTAAAAGTTGGAAAGTCGCGGAAATGATACCCGTCAAGTGCAATATCCACCCCTGGATGCACGGCTGGTTCGTCGTGGTAAAGGGCCCGTACGCAACCACCAATGAGGATGGTTCTTACACCATCGAGAACGTGCCTCCCGGAAATTACACGGTGACTGCGTGGCAGGAAACTTACGGCACCCAGAGCGCGAAGGTAACGGTGGGGGCTGGGGCGGCAGCAACTGCCGATTTCACCTTTAAGGCCAAGTAAAAGCCTTCGGGCAGCTTATAAGGGCAAAAAGCCGAGTGGAACTTTCCCTGGCGTGGGATTCCTTTGACAAAAAGCCTGGCCGTGATGGCCAGCTTCAGATGCAGAGGAAAAATGAACAAATGTTCATGAAACGTTCAGGTGGCCTTCGGGTGATTGGGTTACTACACATCCGCCGCTGAACTCGTTACCGGCGCGAGCCGGTCATGTGGCCGGCGGTAAGGCCGGGTTTGAAAGCCGGCGGGAAGCGAGACAGCATGGCGAAATTGTTTGCGGTCACCATTATCGTAATCGCGATCCTTTCCGCGATTCCCATCCTTCGACATACTTGGGTGGCGCCAGAGGATATTTCAACCACTGGGCACCTGATCGACGATCAGATGTCAGAAACCATGGCGGAAGCTGGAATCGCCTTTCTCGCCGCACAATTCATCTTGGCTATTTTCATCTGGAAATTCTCCAACCGCGGCCCCGACGCAGAGATCAAGAAATTTCCCGGTGGCGCCGCGGGTCTCGTGATTGCCGCCTTCCTGATTGTGGGCGTAGAAGTCCTGGCGCTTGGAGTCTTCGGCGTTAAGGCATGGGCTGACCAATATTTGACCCCGCCATCGGCCAACGCCATGCCCATTCAGGTCCAAGCCGGACAGTTCGCGTTCTTTTTCCGCTACCCCGGTCCCGATGGAAAATTCGGCCCCATCCACCCCGATCTCATTAATGAGGCAACCGAGAATTTCTTTGGTCTAGATCAGACCAACGATCAGGATTCCAAAGATGACATCGTGACCGCCGAGATGGCGATTCCGGTGAACAAGGAAATCCATCTGCTCATGCATACGAAAGATCTGGGGCATTCCTTTTTTGTGCGAGAACTACGGGTGCAGCAGGATTTCGTTCCTGGGTTGGATGTTTCCCTGCACTTCACCGCGACAAAGGTCGGCAAGTATGAAATTGTCTGCACCCAGCTTTGTGGCCTGGGTCACTACAACATGAAGGCCTACCTCGATGTTTTCTCGCAGGAAGATTTCGACAATTGGCTGAAGAAGGAACAGGCAATGCAGTAACGCTTCCCGATCCCGCTCGCAAGGGCGGATTCGAAACATTTATTTTGAGGTGAGTGCAAAAATGCACGACATGTCAGCGCATGCGGCGCAACACCACGCTCCTCCGACCAGTTTCATTCGGAAGCACGTCTTTAGTCTTGACCATAAGGTGATCGGCAAGCAGTACTACGCGCTGGCCCTGGTCGCTGCCATTTGTGGAATGGTTCTTTCCTGGTTGATGCGCTTCCACCTTGCGTGGAACAACACCGCCATCCCCGGCCTGCAACTACTCTCCAAAACAGGCGCGCCCGGCGGCGTAATGACGCCAGAGTACTACCTCCAATTGATGACTATGCACGGCACCATCATGGTCTTCTTTGTGCTCACCACCGCACCCTTTGCAGCCTTCGGTAATTTCTTCCTGCCCATCCAGGTCGGCGCCGAAGATATGCCCTTCCCCCACTTCAATATGATGTCGTTCTGGGTCACCTTCGTGGCCTTCGTTGTCTTGATGTCGTCATTCTTCCTCGGCGATGGGCCGACTCTTGGCGGTTGGACCCAATACGCGCCGCTCAATTCGGTCGGTTCGGTTTCCGGTCCTGGCCAAGGGCTAGGTGTGGTCCTTTGGATGACTTCCATCGCGCTCTTTTGTGTAGGCCAGTTGCTGGGCTCATTGAACTTCATCACCACCACGCTCGATCTCCGGGTCAAAGGCATGAGCCTGATGCGTCTGCCCCTCTCCGCTTGGGCATGGTTCATCACGTCCTGCATGGGATTGACCGCATTTGCCGTTCTAATGCCGGCTTGCATCCTCGTCATTCTCGACCACGTGGCCGGTACGAGCTTCTTTGTCGCATCGAATCTGGTTGTAAATGGCCAACTGCAGCCGCACTCTGGCGGATCGACTCTGCTTTGGCAGCACCTTTTCTGGTTCTTCGGACATCCGGAGGTCTACATCGCGATCGTACCCGGGATCGGCATCGTCTCCCATATCCTGATGGCGAATATGCGCAGGCCTATGCTTAGCCAGAGGGTACTCATCTATTGCATGGGGACCCTTGCCGTCCTCAGCTACATGGTTTACGGGCATCATATGTTTGTCAGCGGAATGAATCCGTACTCCTCGCTGGCGTTTTCTTTCCCCACTCTGATCATCACCATCCCGGCCACCATCGTGGTGCTTATCTGGACCTTCAGTCTTTACGGCTCCCGGCTGCGGATCAACTCCGCGTCCCTGTTTGCCTTGGGCTTTATTTCGATGTTCGTTAGCGGCGGCGTGAGCGGCTTCTTCCTGGCCCAACCCTCCATCGATATCATGCTCCATGCGACCTACTTTGTGGTCGGCCACTTCCACCTGGTAATGGCGGTAGCGGCCATGTTTGGTATTTTTGCCGGGACTTACTTCTGGTTCCCTAAGATGACCGGACGAATGATGAACGAGACTTTGGGGAAAATTCATTTCTGGCTCACCTTCGTGGGCGCATATTGCATTTTCATGCCATTCCATTACCTCGGTATCGTGGGGAATGTGCGCCGCTATGCATCGTTCGTCGACACCTACTTGCAGCCGCTCATCCCAGTCCATCAGTTCATCACCGTCGCCGCTCTAGCCACCGGTGCAGCCCAGCTTATTTTTATGTACAACCTCATTCACAGCCGGTTCTGGGGCAAACCGGCACCGGATAATCCATGGGAGGCCACATCGCTGGAGTGGAGCACCGCTACGCCGCCGCCTTTCGACAATTTTGGCGGTAAGCACCCAGTCGTGTACCACGACCCCTATCAATATGGCGTAACAAGTTCAGTCGGCGATTACGTGATGCAGACTTCGCCAGAGCAAGTTAAGACAGACCACGACGAAAGCTAACTCGTGCTTCGTATCAGGGTATCGCTTCAGCGATACCGTAGTTTTTCGAAAGAGGTTTGTATCAGGGTATCGCTTTAGCGATACCGCATGTGCAGGAAAACTAGATGCCCCTTTAGGGGCTGGCAGCGAAAAGTAAGCGAGAGGGAGCTAGGCAGGCCATGGCCACGACAATACCCGAACCGCCAAAGATCAACCATTTGCCCGATGACGGGCACTCGGGCAACGGCAGCTTAAGGAATCTGGTTCCGGCCGATGGCAACCTGCGTGTCGCGTTGGACTACTCACCGCCGCCGTCCTCAACCGCCATCTGGGTGGTGCTCTTCGCCGTAACCATGATGTTTGCCGCCTTTACCAGCGCTCTGGTCGTTCGCAAGGGTTCATCATTCGACTGGCAGACCTTCACCTTGCCGTCCATTCTCTACTTCAACACTTTTCTGCTCATCGCCAGCGGCGTCACTCTGGAGATCGCCCGCCGCCGCATAACCACTTTCATGGGCGGTCTCAACACTCATGGCGAGAGCCCGGCGCTCTGGCTCTACGTGACCTTGTTTCTAGGTTTGCTTTTTGTGGCCGGCCAGTACGTCGCCTGGATGCAGCTCAGGTCCGAAGGGCTCTACCTGGCCACGAACCCAAGCAGTTCGTTTTTCTACGTGCTGACCGTGACCCATGCGCTGCACGTGCTCGGCGGGATAGGCGGACTGATCTACGTCATTCACAAGTTGAATAAGTCGGTTCTGCAACGGTACCAGTTGGTAGCGACCGCGCGTTACTGGCATTTCATGAGCATTCTTTGGCTGTACTTGCTCGCATTGCTTTGGATGAAACTGTAACCGACTCAAAGACACTAGGAGGCGTCGTGAGCGAAGCGGATTTGACCATGGAAGGACACTCGGCAGGTCTGATGGTGGGACCAGCATTTTCGATTCCTACCAAGAAGCTGGCGATGTGGCTGTTCATTATCGCCGACACCATGACTTTTGCCGCGTGCCTGGTGGCCTATGGATTCCTTCGCAATGGCACGCCCGACTGGCCCCGTCCCTTCCACAGCATCACCAACGTCGCGCTGATGACGTTCATCCTGCTCACCAGCAGCTTGACCATGCTGCTCGGCCTGCGCGCGGCACGCGCGGGCGACAAAGCCGCAGCTTTCCGATGGACCATGATCACGGCAGCTGCCGGTATTCTCTTTGCCCTGCTCCATATTCGCGAATGGTTCGGCCTGATTCACGAAGGTATGACGCTCTTCAAGAATCCGTGGGGAACCGGACTATTTGGAGCGTCGTTCTTCAGCATCACCGGATTGCATCTCACCCACGTTACCGGCGGCGTAATCGCTCTGCTCGTTGTAGGCATTCGCTACAAGGGCGGCCGCTACAATGCCGACGATATCGAGATACTCGGCCTTTACTGGCATTTCGTGGATCTGGTTTGGATGTTCGTAGTACCCTTCGTTTACCTCTTGAATCTCGCTCACTGAAGCGAGAAGCCTGGGAGAGCAAAATACTATGACCACAGCGCCGGCGCAAAAGAGCAATGGAATTGGGAAGGATCTAGCCGTCTATGTTTGCCTATTGGTTTTGGCCGGCTTGCAATTCGTCATCGCCTATCAGAAGCTTGATGCCGAGCAGATGTTCTGGCGCATGCTGACCGTCGCCGTGGTCGAGGCGGGACTGGCCATGTTGTTCTTCATGCACCTTTGGACAGAAAAGCGCGGCTTTATGCTGTTCGTCGTCATCTTTACGGTTGCTGTCCTGCTCGGGATGCAATACGGCTGGACCGACAGCTCCCGCATGATAACCGGCGCTCCGTTCTCAAAGTGATTCGTTCGCGGTAACGCACATGGGTGAAAAGATGTTAAGAGCAAAACTAAGGTTCAAGCGATCGTTCCTGCTCATCGCTGTTGTGCTGGTCGCACTGGTCATGCTTGCCGCTCCCATCCCGGCCTTTTCGCAGAGCTGCGCCCTGTGCTATACCCAGGCCGCTTTGGCTGGGGGACGAATGATTCAAGCCTTACGCAGCGGAATTCTGATTCTTATCGTCCCTCCCACGTTCATGTCGGTGTTTATGATTTTCATCATTTATCACAAACGCAATCAATTTAGACAGGATGCCGTGCCCGACTCCGATCGCAAGTGGTAGCCGGAGAGAATTCGATCGGAGACTGGTCTAGTCAGTGGAGTTAGGAGGAACCGTTGGAAACTACCATTGGAGTATTTTCTTCTCGTGATCGTGCCGAGGAAGCGGTAAGAGAACTGTTGGCGCAGAAAGTCCCGCAAGAATCAATCGTCTTTCTGACCCGATCGGAGACCGAAGCCAAGAACGTTGGCAAAGGACTCGGCGCAACCGTCGGTGGGTTCATGGGAGCAGCTGGCGGCATGTCCGCCGGAGTGGTCGCTGCCACTCTGCTAGTGCCCGGTCTGGGCCCGGTATTTGCGCTGGGTTTCGGAGCGGCCGCTCTACTGGGATTGGCCGGAGCCGGTGCCGGTTCGGCCATTGGAGGAGCCGCGGGCGGCGACAGCGCCAGCCCCGTGCCGATTGCCAATGAAAAGAGTTCCGACGACGCAGCATTTTTCCGCGAGGTCTTGAAAGAAGGCCGTTCCCTGATTGTGGTGCGTACGGAATCACAGGCAACCGCAACCGCGGCCTGCGAAATCCTGGACCGCCTCGGCCTCGGGATTCATGGCCACACTCCCCTCAAGATGCAAACGACGATTCGTGAGGTCGCTGGCATCACGATAGTCGATGTAAGCGGAAGGATCACGCTGGGTGAGGGCAACGTTATGCTGCGTGATACCGTTCGCGGACTGGTTGAGAAAGGGAGTAACAAGATCCTGCTTAACTTGCACGAAGTTGGCTATGTCGATAGCTCCGGCCTCGGCGAGCTCGTCAAGTCTTACACAACCGTAAGGAACCAGGGCGGCCAGATGAAGCTGGTAAATCCGAGCAAGCGACTACACGATCTGCTTCAGATGACCAAGCTCTCCGCCGTATTCGACATTCAACCAGACGAGGCCAGCGCCATTCAATCCTTCTAGTCCGTCTCGGGCTTACGTGCGGTCTTAGTTGATCGTGACCGGTAACCGGAGCTCTTCCGAAGCTGATTCTCAAGTTGCTCAACGGCAGTTGCTGGGAGCAGCATAGCCGGCAAACCGCGCCTTGATCCAACTTATCTGGTATGCAACCGACGCTCCGATTGCCCCGCTGGCGTCAAGACCCGCGTACTTCAGGAAGATGATCCGGTCTCCTTGCTTACACATGCGAGTCACGGTTTTTTCTGACATTTCCACCGGTATGGCAGGATCCACCTCGCCACTGATCACGAGCAGCGGGCCATGGGCCGGCTTTTGACCAGGAGTATTTCTGCTGAAAAATTCCCCCACGAACGGACCGTTCTCCCAACCGGGTTTGAGCATTTCGTTGGTAAATTCTCGCTCTGTCTCACCTCCACAGGTCTCCGTAAAACGCTGGTACGCAGGGAGCGCCGCGTCCTTCAGCATGTCGGTTACCTGGAACCCCGGAAAAAGCGCTTTCACAGTGGAGGCCAGCACGAGCACCATGCGATTGGAACGCTGTGCGAAGCGCTGGTAGGCCGGCTGCGAATCCGCCAGACCCGAGGTGGCAACGCTGCCCATGTAGTTCGGATCGCGTACTTGGCTCTCCGCAACGGCCACGGCGGTCAGACCTCCATCGGAAGACCCCACCGCGATCCATTTAGGCCCGATCTGTGCCACAGCCGCGCGCGCCGCTGGAACCGAATAAATGACGTCCAACGCGTTCGATTGCATGTCCACCACGGGCTTGCCCGAATCGGCCCCCCAACCGGCATAGTCAGTCGCGACCACCGCATAGCCGAGACCGGCATACATCGCGAGGATCGGCCCAACACCTAGATTTTTCATCAAGGAGGGGGCGCATTGTCGTGCCATTCCTCCGAAATCGTGGGCCCAGGCAATCACAGGCCATCCCGTTGCCGGAGGTTTGCCATCCGGAATCAACACCACAGCCGAGACGGCCACGTCTTCTCCGCGCGTTGTCCGTGAGTGATAAAGAATCCGCAATGCGGACAATTCATACGGGAGGTTATATTGGTCGGCAGGTTCTGACCGTATCAGCTCTCCAGGCTTGCCCGGAGGCAACGGATGAAGTGAGTTATAAAAGCTCGTCAGCGGAAGTGTAGAAGGTGGCCGAATTCCACCGGCTGGCGCAGCCGTCTGAGCCTGAGTAAATTCCGGGCTTCCGGCCAGTACGGCCAAAGTCAAACAAAGGGCAGCAACTATCTTGAAAAAGATTCGCTCATAGCGACTTGTTGACCGGAGCAAGCGAGACTTTGTCATGTCGTCATTAAAGGGATCGTATCATCCTGGGATTGGGCGAAGCCACGACCGATGCGCATGTTCAAGGACGCAGCAGGTAGTTCGAAGCAACGTCGCGAAAGGCAGCCAGTTGCTTTGTCCGCGTGCTCTCGTCCCAGCCCAGTTCCGACCCCATCAAATCCGCGACCTTTGGCGCCATGGCGAGGGCCGCGCGCGCATTCAAAAAGAGCGCGCGTGTGCGCCGGGCAAGCGTGTCTTCCACCGTGCGAGCCATTTCGTGCCGCACTGCCCAGGTCACCTCCGCCTTCACATAGGGCAGATCCGCATGGAGCGGTTCTCCGAGCCCCGAGTCAGCCTCGATCAGTTTGCGTATCTCGTCTGCATCCGAACCATAGACCGCCAGTGAGCCGAATCCCTTACCCACACTCTCTCGAGCCAAATCGTGGAAGCCATGGATGTGCAGGTGGTGCGTCACGCAGGCTTTCTCCGGCAACTGCGCGAGAGTCGCCGCCTGATCGACACAATCCTCAGCCATATGCCGGTACGTCGTCCATTTTCCCCCACAAATAGTGACCATGCCCGAAGAATCAATATGGACGACATGATCGCGCGACAGTGAGGCCGTACTGGTCACACCCGTAGCACGTACCAGTGGCCGGATACCAGCAAAGACGCTAAGCACATCGTCGCGCGTCGGTGCCTTTGTCAGGTATTTCCCAGCGGTCGCCAGGATAAATTCGATTTCCTGTTCCATGGCAACCGGCTCGAGCGTTGCGGACGCAATGGGTGTGTCGGTAGTTCCGACCAGCGTGTGCCCGTGCCACGGAATCGCGAATAACACGCGCCCATCGCTGGTGTGCGGAACCATGACCGCACTCTCTCCTTGCAGAAAGCTCGAGTCGAAGACCAGGTGAACACCCTGGCTGGGGACGATCATCGGCACAGCGGAAGGCTCCGCCTTGAGCCGAAGCCGGTCGCTAAAAGCGCCGGTGGCATTCACCACAACTTTCGCGGTCGCCCGAAATTCATTGCCAGTTTCGACATCGCGGGCGCAGACGCCATCAACAAATCCCTGAGCATCTTTCGTCAGCCCTGTGACTTCCGCATAGTTCAGCAGCGTGGCGCCCTGCTCGAAAGCCGTGGCCACCATGTGGATGAGCAGCCGCGCGTCGTCGAATTGCCCATCGTAATAAACCGCGCCTCCCCGCAATCCGTCCGGGTTGAGCGTGGGCAGATGTGCGAGCGTCTCTTCTCGCGAAAGAATGCGCGAGGTTCCAAATCCGTACTTACCAGCCAGCAACTGATACAGCTTCAGGCCAAGACCATAGAACGGAGCCTCCCACCAATCGTAGTTCGGCACCACGAACGCCAGATCGTGCACAATGTGAGGAGCGTTTTGCAGAAGCAGACCGCGCTCCTTGAGCGCCTCCATGACGAGGCCAATATTGCCCTGCTCCAGATAACGCACGCCGCCATGCGCCAGCTTGGTGCTGCGGCTCGACGTGCCTTTGCCAAAGTCGCTCTGCTCCAGCAGCAGCACATCGTAGCCCCGCGAAGCCGCATCGATCGCAACCCCAACGCCGGTCGCGCCCCCGCCGACGACAATCATGTCCCAGGCTTTGGGATGCGCCTCGATGCGCCGCCACATATCGGAACGATTCATAGCTTCGTCGATTCTACCCAGTTGGCTCCGTCCAACCGAAAGACCGCGTCACCGCCTTGTTCCAAAAGTGATAAAGCCGCTCGCGAGAGGTTTCATCCATCGTCGGCTCCCACCGTCGATCGACGGCCCAGTTAGCGACAAGTTCGTCAGTATCCTTAAAGAAGCCGACCGCCAGTCCAGCCGCATAAGCCGCGCCGAGAGCAGTAGTCTCCTTCACCATCGGACGAACCACCGGCTTCGCCAGCATGTCAGCCTGGAATTGCATCAGCAGCTCGTTCATCACCATGCCACCGTCCACGCGCAGTATGTCGAGCGTAATGCCCGAGTCTTTTACCATAGCGTCGAAAACTTCGCGCCCCTGAAACGCCGTCGCTTCCAGCACGGCGCGGGCGATGTGACCTTTATTCACGAAGCGAGTCAACCCGGCAATCACGCCGCGCGCATCGTCTTTCCAATACGGCGCGTACAAACCAGAAAAAGCGGGCACGAAATAAACGCCGCCGTTGTCACTCACGGTCCGAGCAAGCGCCTCAATGTCCGAACTCTTCTCAATAAGTCCAAGATTATCGCGGAGCCACTGCACCAGCGCGCCGGTAATGGCGATGCTCCCTTCGAGCGCATAGCATGCCGGCTTCGCGCCGAACTTATACGCCACCGTGGTCAGCAATCCAAAGTTCGACAGCACCGCCTTTTCTCCCGTACTCATCAGCATGAAGCAGCCAGTTCCGTAAGTATTCTTCGCTTCTCCTAGAGCAAAGCAGGCCTGGCCGACGAGAGCGGCCTGCTGATCGCCAAGGTCACCCGCAATCGCAACCCCCGCAACCGATGCCAATCGCGCCGTCCCATACACTTCGCTGCTGGAAACAATCTTCGGCAGCATCCCAATCGGAATGTCGAAGTCCTTCAATATCTCCCGATCCCACTGCAGCGTACTAAGGTTCATCAGCTGCGTGCGGCTGGCGTTGGTCACATCAGTCACGTGGACGCCGCCCTGAACTCCGCCGCTGAGATGCCAGATCAGAAAAGAATCAATATTGCCAAACAGCAGATCGCCCACCTCAGCCTGCGCCCGCGCACCCGCAACATTTTCAAGAATCCAGCGAATCTTCAGACCGCTGAAATACGCAGCCAGCGGAAGCCCCGTCTGCGCCCGATAGCGTCCCTGCCCGCCACACGCCGCGAACTCAGCGACCGCGGGAGCAACCCGCGTATCCTGCCAGACAATCGCATTGTAAATAGGCTTTCCACTCTTCCTGTGCCACACGACCGTAGTTTCGCGCTGATTAGTAATCCCGATCGCAGCCAGATCTTCCGGACGCAGTCCGCGAGCCTCCATCGCCTCCTTGACGACCCCGTGCGTGCTGCGCCAAATTTCCTCAGGATCGTGCTCAACCCACCCCGGCTGCGGATAGATCTGCTCGTGTTCTCTTTGGGCTGAGCTTACGATCCGTCCAGAACGGTCAAAGATAATGAAGCGCGAGCTCGTGGTTCCCTGATCAATGGCGCCAATGTAACTTGCCATAGTTGGCGTTCCTCCTTACTTATGCGGCAGTGTGCCGCCAGCCGTCTATATTTCCACGAATCCGGCTGTCAGCCCCTTGCCTCCTTATTAAAGCGTCGAACGCACCCCCAGATGGAAAGCCGCTCCTGAAGCGCAGTTTGGCCGATGCCATCAGCGAGCCAGCGCCTTTTCGCCAAAGACCGCAACCAATAGCGAATAAAGGAGTTAGCCACTGACAGCGCAAACCGCGACATTCTTCAGTAACTCGGGTTAGATTCTCTTGTAACTGCAAATAGCACCAATGTGGCCTATGTCCCGAAACGGATTCGTGGCATCCTAATATATAGAAGTTAGGTTTGCGGCCCCGGCAAACCAGGAATGCAGGGCTCCCGTGAGGCGTCTTGGCAAAGTAATCCGCTCTGTACAAGCCTTCGGCCGCGAGTTGTCCCGCATATCGGGCGCAATCGAGGCGAAACCCACGCCCAAGCCAACGCCCGCGATCGGAGTCGCCCTGGGCGGAGGCTTTGCCCGCGGCATCGCGCACATCGGCGTTCTCAAAGTCCTCGAAGAAGAAGGCATTCCAGTTCGCATGATTGCGGGTACCAGTGTAGGCGCAATCATGGGCGCCGCCTATTGCAGCGGACTCACCATCCCCGAGCTGGAAGAAATCGCCCACAAAGTTCGCTTCACCACCTTTGCGCGCTGGACCATCTCGCGCTTCGGCTTCGCCTCCAACGACCGCATGGTCGCGTTTCTGAAGCAGCATTTGAAGGTGCACAACTTTGAAGATTTGCGCATCCCTCTTGGCGTGACCGCCACCGACTTCAACACCGGCAAGGGAAGGGTTTTTACCTCGGGCCCAATCATCGATCCAGTGCGAGCGAGCTGCGCTTACCCAGGAATGTTCCTGCCGGTTGAGATTCAGGGCAGCTGGCTGGTGGATGGCATGCTTTCCTATCCCGTCCCGACGGTTCCACTGCGCCAAATGGGCGCGGAGCGCGTGCTGGCGGTGCAACTGAAAGGCCAGTGGTCGAAGACGAATGCGCCCCGGCACTACTTTGACGTGATCGGACAATCCTTCGCCATCGCGCAGGAGATGATGAGTTCCATGTGGAGAGGCGCTGCCGACGTTGTCATCGAGCCCGATGTAGCCGGTTTTGACTATGACGATTTCAAACGCGCCGGCGAATTAATCCGCGTCGGCGAACAAGCTATGCGTCGCGCTCTTCCAGAAGTCCGCAAATGGCTGGAGGCTCCCGTAGAAACAGCCGACCCGCTCCAAGCGCCCGCGCTAGTCACCAGCCCAGCGTCCCTGTCAGGGGACTAAACCCGTTACTGCGCGCTCCAGATCAGCCTTCAGCGGTGTTATCCTAGTCACGCCGCAGGGCTGCATCTCTCATGTCCAATCCAAACATGTCTGACCCAAATACATCCACTCTGGGCGCTCCGGAACCCGCGCCAGCCGCCGAGCCCGTCGAATCTTCCTCGACCCAATCTTTTAAAGACATTTTTTCCGAGTACGAGCAGAGTCATTCCCGCAAAAAGGAACCCGGTTCACCGCGCCGCGAAGGCACCGTAATTGCCCTGACCGCCGACTCCATAATTCTCGACATCGGATTCAAAACCGAAGGCGTCCTTCCGCTAACCGCGTTCCCCGCGGACAGGCCGCAGAAGCCCGGCGATAAAGTTCAAGTCACGGTCAAGGGACGCGATCCCGAAGGCTACTACGAACTGACCCGCGGCAAAGTCGAACGTCCCACCGACTGGGCATCGCTTGAAAAAGCTTTCGCCGAGAAATCGACCATCATCGGCACCGTCACAGGCGTGGTCAAAGGCGGCCTGAGCGTGGACGTCGGTGTGCGAGCCTTCATGCCCGCGTCGCGCAGCGGCACAAAAGATGCCGCCGAACTCGAGAAACTAGTCGAGCAGGAAATTCGCTGCCGTATCATCAAGCTCGACGTCGAAGACGAAGACGTAGTAGTCGATCGCCGCGCCATCGCCGAGGACGAAGAACGCGCAGGCAAGCAGCGCCGCTTCTCCGAACTAAGAGAAGGCGATACCGTTCACGGAGAAATTCGCAGCCTCACCGATTACGGAGCCTTCGTCGATATCGGTGGAGCAGATGCGCTCCTCCACGTCGGCGAAATTTCATGGCAGCGCATCAACAAGCCCGCAGACGTGCTTTCCGCGGGCCAGCAGATCGAAGCCGTGATCATCAAGATCGATCCGGAAAAGCGCCGCATTGCCATCAGCCTGAAGCAGCTCCAGCCGCACCCGTGGAATGCCGTCGCCGATAAATACAAGCCCGGTGAACGCGTCCGAGGCACCGTGACCCGACTCATGGATTTCGGCGCGTTTGTCGAAATCGAGCCCGGCATCGAAGGTCTGATTCATATCTCCGAAATGTCGTGGGCCAAAAGAATCAGGACTCCGGCCGATGTGGTGAAGCCCGGCGAGACCGTTGAAGCCGTGATTCTAGGCGTGAATGCAGCCGAACGCCGCATCTCCCTCGGCCTGAAGCAGGCGCTCGGAGATCCCTGGGCCGGAGCGGCGGAAAAGTTTGCGCCGGGCACAGTGATCGAAGGGCCCGTAACCAACCTGACAAAGTTCGGCGCGTTCGTGCAGCTGACTGAAGGCGTGGAAGGCTTGATTCACATCAGCGAAATCAGCGCCGAGAAGCGCATCAATCACCCGCAAGACGTGCTGCGCACAGGACAAGTAGTCAAAGCGCAGGTCCTAGCCCTCGATCCGGAAAAACGCCTAATACGCCTGAGCATGAAGCAGCTGGTTCCAACCGGACTCGATGAATATCTCGCCGAACACAACGAAGGCGACATCGTCACCGGCCGCATGACCGAGGTCTCCGGAGGGAAAACGCGCGTGGAACTCGGCGAAGGCGTCGTCGCAACCTGCTCGATTCCCGAACGTCCTGCGAAGGAAGACAAGCGCCCAGAGCCTGCACCGGCAGCTTCGGCCAAGCCCGATCTTTCGTCCCTCGGCTCCATGCTCCAGGCCCGCTGGAAGAGTGGCCCAGCCGACGAAGAGGTTAAGCCAGAAGCCATGCGCGCAGGCCAGGTCCGCAAGTTTCGAATCGTAAAACTCGATCCCGCAACCAAGAAAATCGAGTTAGCGTTGGAATAATTCAGTCTTTGCGCACTCGGCCGATGGATTCAAACCCCCTGCCCAGAGCTGGATTTCATCCGAAACGGGAAACCTGCGCCGATTAACCGGTCACGCACGCCGCAACTCTCTCGATCTCCAACTTTCCAATGATAAGATTGCCTCATGGCAAAGGCAAAGACAAAGACCCTGGTTCAAACCGTAGTCAAACAGCTCCAACAAGAACGCGCCCGACTTGAGAATGAACTCCGCGGCGTAACCGCAGCTCTAACCACCTTTGGAAAAGTCTTCATGCACGGGACAAAGCGCCAGCCAGTTAAAGCGCGCAGCAAGCGAACCATTTCAGTCGCCGGACGCAAAAGAATAGCGGCAGCGCAAAGAGCGCGATGGGCAAAGGTTAGAGCGGCCAAGAAAAAATAATTTCGTCCCCGCGGAAATCAGACGGCAGCTTCAGCTCGGCAGTCCCCGTACCACCGCCCCGACAAACTCCGCAAACTGCCGGACGTCTTCGTCAGTAGTGTCGAACGAGCACATCCACCGCACCACCGACTCTTCTTCACTCCACACATAGAAGAAGTAGCGCTCCTGTATCTTCTGTATTGCCTCCCGCGGAATTTGCGCAAACACTCCATTAGCCTCCACCGGATAAATGATCTGGACCCGTGAAATCTTCTTCACTTCCTGCTCCAGCAGTCGCGCCATGCGGTTCGCGTGCTCCGCGTTCCGCCGCCAAAGATCGTTGGTCAGCAGCGCCTCCATCTGCACTGACATAAAGCGCATCTTCGATGCCAGCTGCATTCCCTGCTTGCGCACAAACAGAAAATCCTCAGCCAGCTCTGGACGAAAGAACACCACAGCCTCCACTCCCATCAGCCCGTTCTTGGTGCCCCCGAACGAAAGCACATCCACGCCCAAATCGCGCGTCGCTTGCCGCAGCGTCATTCGCTGTGCCGCCACGGCATTTGAAATCCGCGCCCCATCCATGTGCAGAAACATTTTCCGCTCATGGGCGAATTGCGCCAGTTCTTCAACCTCCTGCGGCTTGTACACGGTGCCCATCTCGGTCGACTGCGTTATCGAAATCACCCGCGGCTGCACGTGATGCTGGTCGCCAATTCCGTGATACGCATGCGCCACCGTTTCCACCGTCAACTTGCCGTCCGGAGCGGCCAGAGGAACCAGCTTGCACCCCGTAAACTTTTCCGGCGCCCCGCATTCGTCGGTATAAATATGAGACAGCTCCGGACACAGCACCGCATGAAACGGCCGCGTCAGCGCCTGCAAACTCAGCACATTCGCCGCCGTCCCATTGAAAACAAAGAAGACGGCCACATCCGCTCCGAATTGCTCGCGAAATTTGCCCACCGCCGATTCCGTGAACGGATCGTCCCCATACCCCACCACATGCCCGTCATTGGCGCGTCGGATTGCCTCCAGCACCTCGGGATGCACCACCGCGTTGTTGTCGCTGGCAAAACTTCGGCTCGGTTTCATGACAAAACAATTTAGCAGAACCGAAAATTCTTCGGAGCCTCCCGCCTGTTCCGCGAATCTATATGTTTGATCTAGTATGGCTGGTAGGTAGAAGAGCACTCATATATGTCCCAATTCTCAAGAACGCCATCGATGATTCTGCCCGGCGTGCTTCTAGCCGCGCTCCTTTTCACGACCGCCTGCGGCGACAGCAAATCAGCCAAAGCGGCCGCCCCGCAGGCCATGCCGGTCAAAGTCCAGACCGCGAAATCTGAAAAAATCGACGACACCACCGAATACGTCGCTACCTTGAAGTCCCGCGACTCTGCCGTCGTCATGCCGCAGGTCGAAGGCATCATCACGCAGATCTTCGTCCACTCCGGCGAACACGTTGCCGACGGCGCTCCCATGATGCAGATCGATCCCGCCAAGCAACAGGCCACGGTGAAGAGTCAAGAGGACGCCCGCACTGCCCAGGTGGCCCAAGTCACATGGGCCAAACAGAATTACGAACGCGTCAGCGGCCTCGCCAACGCCGGCGTAGTAAGCAAGCAGGATCTCGACCAGGCCCGCGCCACCTTAGACGCCGCCCAGGCGCAACTGCAATCGCTGGGCGCTCAAGTCAACGAGCAACAAGTCCAGTTGCACTACTATCGCGTCGTCGCCCCGCGCGCGGGTATCGTTGGCGATGTGCCCGTCCGCGTCGGCGACCGCGTCCTCACCACGACCCAACTCACCACCGTCGATCGTCCTGGGAGCCTCGAAGCGTACATCTATGTGCCTATCGAAAAATCTGCCCAGCTGAAGATGAATCTTCCCGTCCAAATCGTGGATGGTTCCGGAAACTCGCTAGCCCAGAGTCGCATCACCTTCATCTCGCCGCAGGTCGATACCGCGACGCAAACCGTCCTCGCCAAAGCGACCATCGCAAACGCGAACGAGAGTCTGCGTACTGCCCAGTTCATACGTGCACGCGTGATCTGGGGAAGCCAGGACAAACCCGTGGTCCCGATCCTGGCCGTATCGCGAATCGGCGGCGTCTATTTCGCTTTTGTTGCCGAGTCAGACCAGAAAGGTGGATACGTAGTCCACCAGAAGCCGCTGCAGATCGGTCAAATCGTAGGCAATGACTATGTCGTTCTCGACGGCGTGAAGCCGGGCGACAAAGTAGTCGTCTCCGGCACTCAATTTCTAATCGATGGCATACCCGTGATCCCGCAAGAAAGCAGCAGCTAGTTTAGCGTCCCGCAGCTTCGTGGAAATTGTCATCCTGAGCGAAGCGAAGGACCTCTGCATTTTGCCGACGACCACAAGTGCACAAGTCTTTCGCTTCAATACGACACGAACCCTATGGTTGATTTCTTCATTCATCGCCCGGTATTCTCCACCGTCTGCGCCCTGATGATCATTCTTGCGGGCGCCATCTGTATCCCCACGCTCCCCATCGCACAATTTCCGAACCTCGCTCCGCCGCAAGTCGGTGTCACCGCCGTCTATACCGGAGCCAGCTCCCAGACCGTCGAATCCGCCGTCACCACGCCGCTCGAGCAACAAATCAACGGCGCCGAAGGCATGAAGTACAGCACCTCCTCGAGCACCAGCAACGGTGTCAGCACCGTAACCGCTACGTTCGACATCACCCGCGATCCCGACCTCGCTACCGTTGACATTGAGAACCGCGTCAACACCGCGTCCGGAAGGCTCCCCGCTGCCGTCAAGCAAATCGGAATCACCGTCGCCAAAACCTCGCAGAATTTCGTCTTCGGCGGCGCCGTCTTCTCCCCGAACGGCACCCTTTCCCCGCTCTTTATCAGCAATTACCTCGATGTCTACGTGCGTGACAGCCTCAAGCGCATTCCCGGAGTGGCCGACGTCCTCATCTTCGGCGAACGAAAATACTCGATGCGCCTGTGGCTCGATCCCGTCCGCATGGCCGGCCGCGGCCTCACCGCCGACGATGCCGTCAATGCGCTCCAGGAACAAAACGTCGAAATCTCCGCCGGACAAGTCGGAGCCCAGCCCTCCATTCCCGGCCAGCAATTCCAGATCAGCGTGCGAGCCGTTGGCCGTCTGTCTGAGACCGCGCAGTTCGATGACATCATCCTGAAGAGCAACGCGGACGGCACCCTGGTCCGCCTGAAAGATGTGGGCCACGCCGAACTCGGTGCCGAGGACTATTCCACCGACCTGGATTACAACGGACGCGAAGCAATCGGCATCGCCGTCACTCAACTCTCCACCGCCAATGCGCTTGACGTTCACCAGAAGTGCGTCGCCGAGCTCGACCGACTTTCCAAGCGCTTTCCGCCCGGCATGAAGTATGAGATCGCCTTCGACACCACCGACGCCGTCGGCGAATCCATCCGCGACGTGATTTACACCGTGGGTTCTGCGATCCTGCTCGTCATCCTCGTGATCTTCATTTTTCTAGGCGACTGGAGGACCACGATCATTCACTTCATCGCCACTCCAGTTTCGCTCATCGGGACCTTCGCCTTCATAAAGCTGCTCGGCTTTTCCATCAACACGCTGACGCTTTTCGGCATCACTCTGGCAACGGGGCTGGTCGTCGACGACGTCATCGTCGTGATTGAAAACATCGAGCGCCACTTGCAAGAGGGCGAGACCAGCGCCGCCAAAGCCGCCTCCGCCGCCATGAAAGAAGTCACTGGCGCCGTGATCGCGACGTCGCTCGTACTTGTTGCGGTATTTGTGCCGGTTGCATTCTTCCCCGGCACCACAGGAATTCTCTTCCGCCAGTTCGCGCTTACCATCGCCTTCTCCATTTCCATCTCCGCCTTCAACGCCCTCACTCTGGCGCCCGCGCTCGCAGCGATCCTGCTCGGCCGCCTCGAACACAAAGAAAAGAGCTGGTTTTTCAGACAAGTGGATCGCGTGATCGCCGCCATCAATACGGGTTATGTGCGCGCGCTTCGCACGTTCTTGCGCTTCGAGGTTCTAGCTTTGATCCTGTTCGCCGCCGGCCTCGGTCTCGCTTATCTGGTCTTCAAGAAGGTGCCGCAAGGCTTCGTTCCCACCGAGGATCAGGGCTATCTCATCGTCGCGATCCAGGCTCCCACCGGAGCTTCGCTCGAATACACTCGCGACATTGGCCGCCAAGTCTCCGCCATCACAAAAAATATTCCCGAGGTCCGCGGCACCTTCTCCATAGCCGGCTTCAGCTTCGGAGGCGCAACTCCCAACGCCGGCCTTGTGTTTTTACCGCTCCAGCCCTATGGAAAACGAAAGGGCCCGGAGCACACCGCCGCCGCCATCCTGAACCGTCTCCGCGGTCCGCTCTTCGGAATCTCCGGTGCCATCGTCATTCCCTTCGAGCCGCCCGCCGTCCAGGGCCTCGGCCAGTTCGGCGGCTTCCAGTACGAACTCCTCGATCAGGGAGCTCATACCCTCCAGGATCTCGACAAAACCACCCACGACCTCATTCGCGCCGCCGGCCAGCGTCCGCAAAAAGATCTCACCGGACTCTTCAGCACCTACACCGCAAACGACCCGCAATACGTCGTCACCATCGATCGCGAAAAAGCCAAGAGCCTCCACATCCCGCTTGGCCAGATTACTGACACGCTCGGCGTATACATGGGTTCGTCCTACGTCAACGATTTCGATTTCAACAACCGCTCTTACCGCGTCTACATACAAGCCGACAAACAATTCCGCTCCCACCCACAGGATATCGGCCAGTACTACGTCCGCTCCGATTCCGGAGCCATGGTCCCACTCCAAAACCTCGTCACCATCACCGAAAGCACCGCGCCCCAAGTGATCAATCACTACAATCTGTTCCGCTCGTCGGAAATCGACGGCTCCGCCGCGCCCGGTTTTAGCTCTGGACAGGCCATCAACGCGATGGAGCAACTTTCAGCCAAGGTCTTGCCCCAGGGCTACACCTACGAATGGTCGGGAATTTCGCTAGAAGAGTTAGCGTCGGGTTCGACCACGGTCATCCTCTTCGGCCTCGGCACAGTCGTCGTCTACCTCACGCTTGCCGCGCTATATGAAAGTTTTGTTCTGCCCTTCATTATTCTTCTCGCCGTGCCCATGGCTCTGCTCGGCGCCCTCGGAGGGCAATGGATTCGCGGCTTGCAGAATGACGTTTACTGCCAGGTAGGCTTGGTTATGCTGGTCGGTCTCGCATCCAAGAACGCCATCCTGATCGTGGAATTTGCCGAGCAGTTGCGCCAGCGCGGCATGACCATTCTTGACGCCGCCGTGGAAGCAGCCCGCATCCGCCTGCGCCCCATTCTCATGACGTCGCTGGCCTTCATCCTCGGCGTAGTGCCGCTAGTCGTCGCCACCGGCGCCGGAGAAAACGGCCGTCACTCCGTCGGCACCACCGTCTTCGGCGGCATGATCATGAGCACCATCCTGAACCTGTTCTTCATCCCAGTCCTTTATCTGTTAATCGAAGGCTTCCGCGAACGCCGCAGCAAACCGAAAGCCGCTGAGCACGTGTAGGGCGGACACTCCTGTCCGCCTTCACCCTTCTACTCTGTGCGCCGCCCGTCCCACACAAGCGGTATCATTTCCCAATGCTCCGCGCATCGCCTCTCGCGGTTTTTCTGTATCTCACCGCTGCCGCCGCCCAAGCCCAGCAGCCCTGGAACTTCGTAGTCTCCGGCGATTCCCGCGATTGCGGAGACGTAGTCATGCCCGCCATCGCCGCTGGCACTCACCAGAATCAAGGCCTCTTCTACTGGCATCTCGGCGACTTCCGCTTTATCAGCGATTTCGACGAGGATTACAAACAACAGTTCGCCACGCCCCCAACCATCATTGATTACGAAACGCACGCATGGAACGACTTCATCCAAAATCAGCTGGTGCCCTTCGCGGACACACCCGTCTATCTCGGCATCGGCAATCACGAACTCTTTTCGCCCAAAACCCGCGCCGACTATCTAATCCAGTTTGCCGACTGGCTCGACACGCCGGTGCTCCAGCAACAGCGCCTGCGCGACGACCCGAAAGACCATCGCCTCCACATTTACTATCACTGGCAGCGTGGAGGCATTGACTTCATCAATCTCGACAACGCGTCCGCCGATCAATTCGACAGCGATCAAATGACGTGGTTCGAGAAAGTTCTCGCCGCCGACGCGAAAGATCCAGCGATTGCAACTATCGTAGTCGGCATGCACGAGGCCCTTCCCGATAGCATCGCCGTGAATCACAGCATGACCGGCACAACTCAGCCCGAAGCCAGCGGACGCCGCGCCTATCTCGATCTGCTCAAGCTTCAACAGACGGCCAAGAAGAACGTCTACATCCTCGCCAGCCACTCGCACTATTTCATGGACGGCATCTTCAACACCGACTACTGGCGCCGCAATGGCGGAGTTCTTCCCGGGTGGATCATCGGCACCGCAGGCGCCTTCCGCTACGCTCTCCCACCCAACGCCGCCGATGCCAAAGTCGCCAAGACCAATGTCTACGGATACCTCCTGGCCACCGTGAACCCCGACCGCACCATCGATTTCCGCTTCCACCAATTGGAAGAAACAGACATCCCGCCCGCCGTAGTGACCCGCTTCTCACAAGATTTTGTTCATCAATGTTTCATTGCAAACCACCAGAATTAGAGTAATCTGGCACACGCTTGTTCCCGGCGAAAGAAAGAGCAACCTCCGGGTCCTTTTTAACGTCTGAAGAGTGCGTATGATTCCGCAGCCTTCACCATGCCGTGAGAAATCCTGTGCGAGGTTAACTCAATGAAGAAATTGTTGCTCGCAGTTCTCGCCCTACCGCTCATTTTCTCGATAGCGCTTTTCTCGATGACGATTTTCTCGCCGCCAGCCTTCGCCAGCCCCGCCTTTCAGGACAACCCATCAACCGCAGCGCTCAGTCAGAAGAGCTTCGGTCGCATCGTCAAGGAAGTCCGTCACGAACTCGTAATGCTTCCTTACTACGGCGTGTTCGACAACCTCTCCTACAAGGTTGATCCGGATGGCACCGTCACCTTGATCGGCCAGGTCGCGAAGCCGGTTCTCAAGTCCGACGCCGAAAACGCGGTCAAGCGTATCGAAGGTGTCGAAAAAGTTGTGAACAACATCGAGGTCCTGCCTCTCTCTCCCAGCGACGACCGAATCCGCCGCGCCGCATACCGCGCGATCTACAGCAACAGCGTCCTCAGCCAGTACCAGATGCGCGCCGTTCCGCCCATTCACATCATCGTCAAGAACGGAAACATCACCCTCGAAGGCGTGGTTGCCCGCGAGATGGATAAGAATGTCGCCGGCATCCAGGCCAACGGCGTCCATGGAGTATTCTCAGTGACCAATAACTTGGTGGTTGAACAACCGGAAAAGAAAAAGTAATTTCACGAGCGTTGCGACGTTCCGATGGAGAGCTGCGCATCCGCGCCCGTCCGCAATCTACAATCAGTTATGGCCCCCACCGCCGCTCCCGGCGAGATCGACCACGCCGCCCGGCTCCTCCGCGCCGGCCGTCTCGTCGCCTTCCCGACCGAAACCGTCTACGGTCTCGGAGCCAACGCCCTGGATGCCGAAGCCGTGGCCCGCATCTATGCTGTGAAACGCCGGCCCGCCACCAGTCCGGTGATCGTCCACGTAGCTTCGATCGAAATGGCGCGGTCGCTGGTCGCGAGCTGGCCCGAAATCGCCGACCGCCTGGTCCGAAGATTCTGGCCCGGACCGCTAACGCTGATTCTTGAAAAGCGTCTCGGAAAGCAACAAGCAATCCCTGATGTCGTCACCGCCGGCCTGCCCAACGTCGGTCTCCGGATGCCCGCGCATCCCATCGCGCTCGCGCTCATCCAGGCCGCCGGAGTTCCACTAGCCGCACCCAGCGCCAACCGCTTCACTCAACTTTCTCCAACCACCGCCGAACACGTCCGCCACAGCCTGAGTTCCGACGTAGATTTCATCCTCGACGGCGGTCCCTGCAAAGTAGGAATCGAATCCACCGTGCTCTCGCTAGTCGGGCCAGTTCCGCTCCTGCTTCGGCCCGGAGGAATTTCGCGGACCGAACTGGAAACCGTCATTGGCCCAGTCGTCTCGACGCAGGAAGTTCAGCCGGGCGCCAGTCATCCGGCGCCCGGAATGCACCCGCGACACTACAGCCCGAGCACCCCTTTATATTTGACAACCAATGGAAAATTGCCCGATCAGGGCCAGGAACAAGGGCAACAAAAAGGACTCTACCTGCAGCACCGTCATCCGCCCGACCACACCAACGTGGCCATCTACCAGATGCCGCCGTCGGCAGCCGATTACGCCGCCGCGCTGTATGAGGTTCTACACCACGCTGACGCAGGAAACTACCGCTGGATTGCGGTAGATCTTCCACCGTCCACGCCCGAGTGGGAAGCCATTCAGGATCGCCTGCAGCGCGCCGCGGCGAAATAGTCACCCGCCGTAGCGGCGGCTACAGCAATCCGAGCGCCACCAGGCTGTTGTTCGTTCCCACATACACTTTGCCATTCACCACCATCTCATTCGCAAAGTGCGGCAGCCGCGGAAGCTTGGTGTTATACAGTCTCACCAGCGTGAGCGCGTCAAACGCAGAAAGAGAGTTCCCGGTGAGCTGCCACAGGACGCCCGATGTATTTCCATTTGCCGAGATTACCGGCGAATGTCCGGAATCCACTTTCTTCGATTGTGCGAACGGAATCTGCGCCAGCACCCCATTCGCCAGCGCCAGCCCCGCGATCGGCGCTCCAGTGGCGGAAGTATAAATGGCGTTGTTCCACAAAACTAGCGCTCCGCCCTCGGGAGCCATTGCTGTCACCTCTTGCACGATCTGCGTGTCCGTTATAGTGCACGTACTGCAGAAGTGTCCCAGGTTGTTCTGGTTCAGAATGTAGATCGTGCCTTCCTTTCCCACCGCAGCCAGTAAATTCGGATACGGCCCCGACTGCGTCGGCAGCACCAGCACCGGCTCGCTCATGTCCAGGTCGTGCTTGTCCAGGTATTTCTCGTTGAACGGTGTGAACCAGTCTGCCAGTTGCAGTGCATTGCCCGACTGCGACAGCTTGAATATCGACTCCCCGAAGTCCAGACCCGTTTTGAAGGGCCCGTCCGCAGTCGCCCCGTAGATGTTGCCTTGGCTGTCGGCTGAAAGTCCTCCACCCCGCATCCACACCGCCGCCGCTGCCTCCCCCGGCTCGTCGTCCCACGCACCCGTCTGTTGCAGCGTCGAAGTGTTGTACGACATCACCCACCCTTCCTCGTAAGAGCCGCGGCATCCGTTCGATCCAAAGGCAATATACAGGTAGCCATTCTCCAGCAGCAGCCCCGGACGATTGACCTGCGTAAAATCCCCGAAAACATTCTTCTTACCTTTGTACGTGTAGCTCGCCGCGATCACGATCGGAAAGCCCGTCTTC
Organism: uncultured Acidobacteriaceae bacterium; assembly: GCA_963755765.1. Classification (GTDB taxonomy): domain Bacteria; phylum Acidobacteriota; class Terriglobia; order Terriglobales; family Acidobacteriaceae; genus Acidiflorens. The sequence goes on along the minus strand of CAVWKZ010000008.1, from coordinate 898,074 downwards.
TCCAGCCCCGTCGTAACATCCAGTCCGTGTATACGGTTCACCGCCTCCGAGTTCTCGTAAGTCTTCGCCACCACATACATCGTTCCCGCCACCGGATCAATCACTGGGGTCGACACGATGCCCACTTCCTCCCATTGCGTGACCCCTCCGCATTTCTGCAGATTGATCGGAAACGGCACCGCACCATTCACCAGAAAACTTGTTTGCCACAGCGGACTCGCATTACTCCCCGAAGCGCTGTCCGCATCAAATGCATAAACGCTGTCATTCATCGTCGCCACATAAACCACGTTATGCACGCCCGCGCCGGGAATCGTGACCTGCGGTAGATAAAGCGCCTGCCCAATGATCTGTCCATCCACCGGCTGCGTGAAAAGCGTTCCGAAATTCTTGCTGTTCACATTTTGTGGAGTCAGAATCGTCTCGTTCGGATTCGCTCCCGAACGCGAGTTGTCGTAGTGCCAGGTCGTGACCGAAACCTGCGCCCAGCCGGCTGTTAGCGCGGTGAAAACCAGCAAAACAAAAACCACCGCGCGAGCACGCACAATTGCACCAGCCACGAAAACCTCCGAGAGAGTGGATTGACAACAGCGGTTATAAAACGCCTGCAAGTTCCGCTGAGGTCGAGACCGGCAACCAAAGCAGAAGCCCACGACTAGTGTGTGAAAGGATACCGGTGGATTGGGGGTAGGTCAAACTCGTTCGGGCCGCTCAATCCCGGGAGAACGCAAATTGTTGCAACACGTCCGCATTTTTGTGCGGCCCGCTAAGCCCCGCCCCGCGCCCGGTTCAGCCGCTTCGATGAGAACGCCCTGCGATGGTCAACCCCGAGCCACTCCCGGCACCCGCACCCGAATCGTCTGCGGAACCGCCCGCAGCTTAGCTAGCAGCGCCTCATCGCAATCTCGATTGATGTCATAAATCGCATATCCCAGCTGCCCGCGAGTATCCAGCACCTGCCGCTCAATATTGATCCCGCGGTCCGCCAGAATGTCGTTAATCGCCCGCAAGATTCCCGGCACATTATGATGCATATGCATCAGCCGGTACGATCTCGGCTCCGCATTGGGATCATAGTCGAGATGACATTGCGGCAAGTTGACGCTCAGCTGTGAATTTCCGCTGGCAAAATAATCGATCATCCGCGCCGAAACAAACTGCCCAATATTCTGCTGCGCCTCTTCCGTACTGCCACCAATATGAGGAGTCAAAATCACGTTAGCCAGCCCTCGAAGCGGACTCGAAAACGCCCCGCCCGTCTCCGGCTCCGAAGGAAACACATCCACCGCCGCTCCCGCCAGCTTTCCACTCTTCAAATGCCGGGCCAAAGCCTCATGATCCACCACGAACCCGCGGCTAAGATTAATCAGGCAAGCCCCGTCCTTCATAGCGCGAAGTTCGTTCTCCCCAAACAAATCCTGGTTCTGCAGCTTGCCATCAACATGCAAAGTAATGACGTCAGAAATCTCCAGCAACTCGCGAAAGCTGACCGGACGCGCATTCCCGCGAGCCAGAACATGCGACACATCATAAAAAACCACGCGCATGCCCAAAGCCTCGGCCAGGTCCGAAACCTGCGAGCCAATCTTTCCATAGCCGACGATCCCGAGAGTTAGCCCGCGCACTTCATGCGATCCCGCCGAAGATTTATTCCAGACTCCACCATGCAGCTGCGTGCTGGCTTCAAACGTCCGCCGCATCAGCAGGATGATCTCCCCCATCGCCAACTCAGCCACCGACCGCGAGTTCGAGTGCGGATCGTTAAACACCGCCACCCCGCGCTCGCTCGAAGCCGCGCGATCAATCTTGTCCACGCCAATACAAAACGCCCCCACCGAAACCAGCTCCGGAGCCGCATCCAAAACCGCCGCCGTAATGCGAGTCTTGGACCGCACCCCAAGGATAGAAGTCCCGCGCACCTTCTCAATCAGCGCGCGCTCCTCCAGGGCGCCCTTCAACGCCTCCACCGTGAATCCCGCCTCTTCAAACTGAGAAGCCGCCACTCCGCTGATATTCTCCAGCAATAAAACCTTCAAAGACCCTCCCGGAACTTAACCATTACATTCAGCGAGAATTATAAAGCGGCAAGCCGTCGCACCCATCCATGCTCACGAGGGTGCCCCGTCCAAGCTCCGCTTGGGCGGGTCTTTTTCGCTGCCCACCCCATCCCGGTGGACCGGCACCAGCGCTCAGCAACTTCCGGCCGACATTGCGTCCCCCCACTTTTCCCGCTACAAATATATGGGGCCGGCCAAGGCAACCCAGCCCGCCCCGAATGAATCTTTCCTCCGCACCCCGTCATCTTTAAGGCTTTGGAGGAAAAGAAAATGGCACAAGTTTTGGAGGAAGTGAAAATGGCGCACGAACTACCCCCCCTGCCGTACGACTACACGGCGCTCGAACCCACCATCGACGAAAAGACGATGCACCTGCATCACGACATGCATCATGCCGCCTACGTAAAGAACCTGAACGCAGCCCTCGACAAGCATCCTGAGCTATACAAGAAAACTCCCGAAGACCTGATCCGCGACCTGAACGCCATCCCCGAAGACATCCGAGGTGCCGTCCGCAACAACGCCGGAGGCCACGTCAACCACACCATGTTCTGGAACATCATGAAGCCCAAAGGTGGAGGCGACCCCACCGGCCCTATAGCCGAGGCGATCAAGAAAACCTTCGGCGACTTCAAAACCTTCCAGGAAAAATTCAACGCCGCCGGTGCGGGCCAGTTCGGTAGCGGATGGGTCTGGTTGGCAGGCGATGCAAAAGGCGAAGTCAAAATTGTCTCAACCCCGAATCAGGACAATCCCATCTCGCAAGGCCTGAATCCCATCTTCGGCAACGACGTCTGGGAGCACGCCTACTATCTCAAATACAACAACCGCCGTCCCGAATACCTGCAGGCCTGGTGGAACGTAATCAACTGGGAAGAAATCAACAAGCGCTACCAATCCTCTATCAGAAAATAGCGCTGCAAGTTGTCATCTTGAGCGAAGTGGGGACTTCACGAAGTGAAGTCCCCGCGCAGTCGAAAGACCCCTACAGCATCCCCAACAGCCGATCCCGGGTAGTTCACTTCCCCCGGCCAAAGAACTCCGCAATCTGCTTCCAATACCTCCGAACAATCAAGTCCGTGCTCAGATGCCCGCCCCGCCGCAATAATTTCAGCCGCGCTCCCGTAGTCTGGGCAAATTTCTGAACTGATCGATAAGGAATATAAGGATCGTCCTGAGCATGAAACATCATGACCTTGGAAGCACTGATCTCCCGAGCATGATAAGCAGGGTTATAAAACTTCCCGCCGCGAAGCTTCGCCCAATTCTTATCGGACAGCCGATATCCATTCCCAAACGCCGCCCGAATATAAGCCGCGTAGCTGGGATTCGAAGTCTCTTTCTTCTGCTCACGCGAAAGAATCGCCCAATCCACCACCGGACAATTAGCGACAACCTTCTTAACCCGCGGATCAAGCGAAGCCAGAAGAGCCGCCGCCCCGCCAAAACTCCCCCCAATCACAAACACTTCATCCAACGCCGAAGACAGGCGAAAGAGCCGCCCAAAAGCCAGCTCGCGAAACTCTTTCGACAGCCCGCCAACAACATCCAGAATGTCCAAATGCGGCGAGCGTTCCAGAAACAACCCGCCACTCTCCCAGGCCCCGCGATACCGTGGATAAAACACCCAATATCCCTTCGAAGAAAGAAACTCAGCCAAAGGCTGCTTGCGAGGAATCGAAGGCATCCCATCGCAAAGTATGATCACCCTCTGAATTCTTCCAGCCCGCGTCGGCGGCAAGAATTCATTAACAATGTCGCGTGCAAATCGAGTTCGAAACATGTGCATAATCCGCGTCTCACAGTTCCAGTGGTTGTTACCTCTGCAATCCGACCTCGAACCTCTGCCCTCAATAGACTCCCAAATCCCTCGCCATCATCCACTCCCCCGAATACGCCTTCTTGATCTGCTCCGCCAAATCCGACTCCGGCAATTTCTCCAGCACCTGGTGATACACCACCAGCAACTTAGGACGAGCCCGCCGGGCAATCTCCCCCAACTCCACCGGAGAAGTATGAAACGTAGCGAAATACTGTTTCCAATGCGGATCGTTCATCTCGTCGCCATGCGGGTTATAAACCTCATGCAGTAAAACGTCGCACCCATCGCAAGCCTTCACCACTTCATCGGTAGGCGCGGTGTCTCCCGAAAGAACAATCTTCCGATCGCGAGTCTGAAAAATATACCCATAAGCCTCTTTCCATATTCCATGCTTCACCGGAAACGCAGTAACCGTAACATTCTCGTCGTGATAAACCACTCCCGGACGAATCTCATGCACATTAACTTTGTATCCCGTAGCGTTAGCTTCTTCGAGCCCCTGCCGCCGAATCTGCACGTCCTCCACCCACGCTTTCTCGATGTGTGAAGTCATGTTCTTCAGTCCATGCGGACCATAAGCCTCCAGCGCCTCTGTCCGCCCCAGCACCCACGGAGAAAAAATCAGGTCCGGATACCCCAACGTGTGATCGGAATGCAAGTGCGTAATAAAAACAATCTTTAACTCTTTGGCCTTTAGCGAGGCAAACCCATTCTTCTCCGCCGCCGCCGCCCGCCGCACCACTCCCGGTCCGCAGTCGATCAAGTAAGCCCGGTCATTCACCACCACCGCCACCGCCGGCCCCCACCGCTCCGGATCAGCGCTCGGAGTCCCCGTCCCCAGCACCACCACGCGAGTGTTAGACGCCACACCATCCCCAGCAAACCCGCTAACTGAGGAAGAGATCACCACCAATACAAGAAATAATTTCTTCATCGATGTCTCCGTGCCCTTAATTCATCTAGTGGTCCCCTTGTAACTAACCGTGAAAAGCCCCCGTGATCCTCAGTGCCCCCGTGGTTCAAGCTCTCTGCAAGCACCATCACGAAACGAAGCTATAACACCCGCCGGCTCGCCCTTGACACCCACTCCCCTAACTCACTAAACTCCTTTACCATCGTGGCTTTTCGCCGCGAGAACCACTCCAGCTCTGCAATGTCTTTGTTACCACCTTTTGGAGGCCCAATGCCCACGTCCCAGCTATCGAAATTCGCCGCCACTCTCGCTTTGTTACTCGTGATGCTTTCCACCTTAGCCGCCGCTCAGCATCTCAAGATCGGATCCGGCAATACCGCCACCGCCGATCCGCCCGTTCCGCGCCCAAAAACCACTCCCTGCAAAGTCCAACTCTATAAAGGATTCAAGTTCAACAACTTCAATCCCCAGAGCTTCCCCTACACCCCGCCCGCCGATTGTCCCGGCCCCTGGGCCAAAGTTATTCTCGAAGTCGACCTCTCCGTCACCGGAGGAATTCAATACGACCGCACCGCCAACATCTGGCTCGGTCCCACCAACATCTATTTCGGCACCACGTCCGAACCTCAGCCCGGCGAAGGGCGCAACTGGCACGTCGAGCGCAACCTCACCGACTATAGTTCCATCTTCACTGTCGCTCAGGACGGCACCGTCGATCTCGGCAACGAAGTCAACAAAACTTATACCGGAGTACTCCACGGCTCAGCCGACCTCCTCTTCTACCCAGTCGCCCAAGGCCAGCATGCGCCCCGCACCGCCGATCAGGTAATCGCCTTCTCCGCCGGATCCACCGGCGGCACCGTCGCCCTCGACACTACCGGACAGTGCTGTACCACCACTCTCGAGCAAACTCTCACCCTCCCCACCAACATCGAGAGCGTCTTCTTCGACGTCTTCGCCCAAAGTCAGTACTATGACGAATTCTGGTACACCTGCGTCCCCGACGACGTGGCCAACGAACTCGAAAGCTGCACCAACACCGCCTTCCGCGAAGGTGAAATCACCATTGACGGCACTCCCGCCGGCGTCGCTCCCATCTATCCCTGGATCTTCACCGGAGGCATCGATCCTTATCTTTGGATTCCCATCCCCGGCGTCCAAACTCTGAATTTCAAGCCCTATCAGGTCAATCTCACGCCCTTCGCGGCAATGTTGAGCGACGGCAATCCCCACACCGTCGGCCTCAGCGTCTTCAACGCCGCTGATTATTTCTCCGCTACCGCCTCGCTTCGTCTCTACCTCGACTCCGGTTCCACTCAAATCACCGGAGCGGTCACCACCAACAAGCTAACCGCCCCCGCGCCCACCGTCACCGAAAATCTTCACACCGCGAAGAATGGCGATGTCACCGGCTCCGTCAACGTTAAGTCAGCTCACAAGTTCCAAATCTCCGGATACGCCAACACTTCCCACGGTCCCGTCACCACCACGGTCGCTCAAGACATCAACTTCGGCAGCCTCCAGAACTTCAAGCTGACGGACATAGAATACGAGCAGAACATCAAGCAGACCTCCACCCTCCATTCCATAGTCACCACTCAGAACGCCCGCGGCAAAACCGTCACCACCGTCAACCACGACTGGCCGCTGCTGCTGAACATCACCGTCCTGGTCGCGCCCGACGGCTCCGAAACCCAGACCACCACCAGCAACCAGTACTTCGAAGAGGACGAAGCGGCCAGGAAAAATGGACAAGCGACCAACTTTAGCCTGGTCCAAAACCGCGTGACCACCACCGACACGCTCAACTTCAATTCCAGCGGAGGCTTCACCGGCAACTCCGGCCAAGCCAGCGCGCAAACCTATTTCGGCTCCAACTCCACCGGGTACTGCTACAGTCGCGCCATAACCGCCACTGCCAATCTCCTGACCACCATCACCGACGGCAAAGGCTGCAACTGAAGTAAGGCTCGATGGCGAACGACGCCCCAGAGTCGGCATCGCCAAAACAAAGGCAGGGGCGGACGCATGCGTCCGCCCCTCTTCTCTAAATTGTCATCCTGAGCGGAGCGAAGGACCTGCTTTTCGTTGCGGCGCGGCGATGATCGTGATGCAGAGATTTACGGCTGCGGAATTATCAACATGCTCTTACTTCGATTCTTCATAGCTCGTCCATCGCTATCGACCCGAGGATGTGCTCCGGCACGCGGACGCACGCGTGTGTCCGATACTTCTCCACTGCCTCGCAAGCAACTTTCCGCGTGCGCTTTTGCTCATCTCAGTCGCCACTCCGACCATCCCGATGGCATTCCCACCAGGCCTCATCGCTCTCCCCAAGCTCTGTTCAGATCCAGGCTGCCGTTCAAATCCCATAGCGCACCCCGTCCGCCGCAAACGCCAGCGGCTTCCTCCTAGTCTCCTTATCGAAAACGCCTCGGACCGAGATCCCGCTCCGCCCCCGCAGTCTGCCCCCGAGGCGTTTCCGATCAAGGCTAGCGACAACCCACCCAGAATCGTCGGCCTTACTGCGACGGCTTGCTCAGGGCTATAATTTCACGCACGGATGGCCCTTACCTCTGGCACGAAGCTCGGACCCTATGAAATCCAGTCACCGCTGGGCGCCGGCGGCATGGGCGAAGTGTACCGAGCCGTGGACACGCGTCTTGACCGTACTGTCGCCATCAAGGTTCTGCCGGCGCATCTTTCCTCTGATCCGGACCTGAAACAACGCCTGGAGCGGGAAGCCAAAACGATCTCCTCGCTGCAACACGTCAATATCTGCACGCTCTACGACATCGGCACTCAGGGCGACACGGATTTTCTGGTCATGGAGTATCTGGAGGGCCAGACTCTCGCCGACCGCCTGCAAAAAGGTCCGTTGCCACTCGATCAACTTCTGAAGATTGCGACAGAAATCGCGCAGGCTCTTGAGAAGGCGCATCAACGAGGCATTATCCATCGCGATCTGAAGCCGGCGAACATCATGCTGACACAGGCTGGCGCCAAGCTAATGGATTTTGGCCTGGCAAAACCGAAGTTGCCGAATGCCTCGCAAGCTTTGGGTACGTTCACTCCCTCCACGCCGACGATGAACCTCGCGTCGTTGACCTCGGCTGCGTCCCCGCTGACCCAGAAAGGTTCGATCGTCGGGACGTTCCAATACATGGCTCCGGAGGTGTTGCAGGGAGCAGATTCCGACGCCCGCAGCGACGTCTTCAGCCTGGGCTGCGTTCTCTATGAAATGGCCACGGGACGCCGCGCCTTCGAGGGCAAAACCCAGCTCAGCGTGATGAGCGCAATCCTGGAAAAAGATCCCGAGCCGATAGCGACCGTGCAGCCCACTTCACCGGCGGCCCTTGACTACACGGTGCGGAGCTGTCTCGAGAAAAATCCTGACGAGCGCATCCAGACTGCGCACGACGTCAAACTGCAACTGGCATGGATTGCGACCTCCAGTTCGCAGACGGGTGCGCCGGCCCTGCCTTCTTCGAAGCCGCGCCCCACGTTGTGGCTGGCTGCAATCGCAGTCCTCGGGCTCGCGGTGATCGCGCTGACGGTGGCGCTGATGTGGTCTGCGCCGGCGCGGCATGTGCTGCGCGTGAATCTTCTTCCGCCTGAAGGAACCCGCTTCGAAACGCTCTACCGAAACGGAGCCCCAGCGCTGTCTCCCGACGGCACGCATCTCGCCTTCATCGCGCAGACGGACGGCCGGAACTCGCTGTGGCTGCGTTCGCTCGACCGGCTCGACGCCACCCCTGTGCGCGGCACCGACGACGCCTACTTCCCCTTCTGGTCACCCGACGGCACTGCGGTAGCGTTTTTCATGCAGGGCAAGCTGTGGCGAACAGATCTGAACGGCGGCTCGCCCACTCCGATCTGCGACGCGCCGGAAGCCCGCGGCGGCTCGTGGGGTAGCGGCAACGTGATCGTGTTCACTCCGTCGTTCGGAGGGCCGATCTTCCAGGTTCCCGCAGCCGGCGGAAAGCCCAAGGCGGTCACCAGCGTTTCGGTGGTGTCCAGCACTATCTCGGACCGCTGGCCTTCCTTCCTGCCTGATGGAAAACATTTCCTGTTTTTGCATAGCCCTTACGGAAACGCGGCTGATCAGAATGAGGTTCACCTGGGTTCACTCGACGGTGGCGACCAGCTGGTGTTGCGGGGGAAATTCTACGGCGCGCAGTATGCTGCCGGACGGTTACTGGCGGTGCGCGACGGCTCGCTGCTCGCCTGGAAGTTTGACGCTTCCAGCGGAAAGACTTCCGGCGATCCCGTACCTGTCGTGGATAAGGTTGCGTCCGACGAGATAACCGCGCTGTCTGTTGTTTCTGTTTCGGCGCAGGGCATGCTGCTCTACCAGTCGGGCGCGGGCTCGAACGGCGATCGTCACGTTTGGATGGATGCTACTGGCAAGGAGCTTTCCCAGGTTTCCGAACCGACCGTCTACGGCCCCACCCGCATTTCTCCCGATGGCTCGCGGATCGCGACGCCGGTGATCGGCCAGTTCGGCAACTCCTCGCTTTGGATCTGGGACTTGGCCGGCGGCACGCGCAGCTTAGCCTCCGCAGCCAACGAGTATGTGGATGCTACGGTTTGGTCGGCGGATGGTCGCACCCTTTACTTCGACATTTTCAACCCGGACCTGCGCACTGAACTGCGCATGGTGGCAGCGGACGGATCGCAGCCCGAGCGCATTTTGATCAAGTCCGACCGCAACCTCTTGCCAGTGGACGTGACCAGCGACGGAAAATGGCTTCTATACGAGGAGGCCAAAGTCGGCGCGCCAACCGACGCCGAGCTCAAAGCGTTTCCCCTTGTGCCTGGCCTGCAGCCTCTTACCGTGTTGGAGCCGGTGGCCGACGGCAGCAACGCCCGGCTCAAGCCCGGCTCCAACGACTGGCTCGCCTACCAGTCGAATCAATCCGGGCGTGCCCAGGTTTATCTGACGCGCTTCCCGCACCCCGGCGCCAAATATCAGGTCTCGAAAGACGGCGGTGTGCAGCCGGTGTGGAGCAAGGACGGCAAAACGCTCTATTACCTCGATCCCTACAGAAAACTCACGGCCGTAGATATTCAGACCTCCGGAGAGGCGGTGCAGATTGGCGCGGCCAAACCATTGTTTACCGTCGGCATCCGCCACTCCATTTCCACAGAAGCGTACGACATCGCGCGCGACGGCAGATTCCTGGTGGTGGACTCGATCACCGAGAGCACGGCGCCGCTCGTGCTCGTCACAAACTGGGACGCGGAACTGAAGAAATGATCCCCACTGCGCAATCGGAAATTTGGAGAACTTTCGTTCGGCCTGCAGTGGAACTCATCCTGGATAACGGGCTAAACCGCCAACTGTTCCTAACCTGTGCACCCGATGTGCAAATTCCGTCCGCCGAGCGCTACACCATCCACCACAATTTTTCGTCAGCCAGTCAAACCCCGCCGCTCGTGCGCCAACCACTGTAGCTCGAAACCGAAGCTTGATCCCGATTCATCCCATCGAATCCGCCACCAGGAATTCCACCGTTGCACCATTCTTATGGAATTGACCCATGCTCTTACTCCGCATACAGTCACTCCACTTGAAACCGTTCAGATTTGTCATCCTGAGCGGAGCGAAGGACCTGTTTCTTTTCGAAAGCTGAGAGCGGACACCTAAGACCTGACACCTGAGACCTGTCCCATGAGCCCCATGAATCCAGAAAGCCAATGGACCGTGTATCGCACCCGTTTCCTGGTGCGCGCCCGTCAACTCACCGAACCACTCGTCTTCACCGACGCGCTCGGCCGCGAACAATCCGGACGCCCGGGCGATTACCTGGTTGAGTCCTCGGACGGCATAAGCCGCATCACCACCCAAGCCATCTTTGAAGACATCTACGTACCTCTCGCCACCAGGCAGTATCAATCCGACGAAGCCACAACCGTCCTCACCCGCCCCCTGTCCCGGGCTTCGCCAGAAGATCGCCACCGAGCCAGCGCCTGAGGCCAGATTTCAAGGTCTCAGAGCCGAGACCTTGCTTCACTGGATACCCTTACCACTTTCGGGCTACAAGATGTTGTGTTTCCCTCTTGACAGGCACCATATACGGGAGTACGTTAAGCATCCCAGAGCACTTTTGCAGACCTTCAGTACGAGGAGGCTATGACCAAAAACACCCGGGGCGAGACTCAGCTGAGTGACGGCCAGTCTTCCCCTTTCACGGAAAACCATCCCTCCGAAGTGGATGGAACAGCAGATAGAAGCAAGCGGTGACTTCCCCCGGCTTGGCCGCGCCAGGCACCCCCACGGGGGAATTCATCAGGAGAGAGTTCGGAAGAAAGTTCGTGCAGGGACGTGGGCGAGCCCCGTCTCAGTCGTGCCCATTAGGAGCCCCGATGGAAGATTTGATGGAATTAGTTGCCGCCACCTTTGCCCGCCATGGCATAGAATGCCCGCCCAGTAATTCTCGGTTGGCTCAATCGAAGCCGGCCCCGGCAATCTGCCCCGCCGAGCCGACTCTCACCGCCACGCTCCCCGAGCACAATTTCCGAAAAAGCATGCAAGGCGACCCCGCTCCCTAAGCAGCAGGATGGTATCGAACCCGGCTCCATAAAGACTGGTTTCGTATCAGAGTTTCGTATCAGGGTATCGCTTCAGCGATACCGCAAGTTCTCCAAAACAGAAGCCCCTTTAGGGGCTGTACGCCGCGTGGCAAAGCATTCGCTGCGTAGCCGTAAGTATTTTGGGAATTACCAGAACGTGTTTCACAAGCGGTTATCGGGTCAAGGATCGGTTCCACTTTGAAACCTTGAAACTCTGAAACCTGCTTGTATAGATCAACTGCTCTTTGCCATCATCTAATTAGGAGAGAGAAATGCCCGAAGTGCGCGACCAACTAAAAACTCCAGCCGCCGCAGCCAATACTGCCGCCAATAAGAAGACCAAGGCCCCCGGCCTGACCTTCCGCCGCCTCTTCACCAAGCCCGGAGTCTCTCCCTACAACGAGATCGAGTGGGAGCTCCGTCTGGCTCAGATCACCGACTCTCAAGGCGGCATAATCTTCGAGCAGAAGGACGTCGAAGTCCCCAAAGACTGGTCCATGACCGCGACCAACATCGTAGCCTCGAAATATCTTCATGGACAGGTAGGCACCGACGAGCGCGAAACCGGCGTCCGTCAACTGGTGGCCCGTGTGGCCGAGACCATCCGCGACTGGGGCATGAAAGACGGATACTTCCGCACCGCCGAAGACGCCGCCACCTTCCACGACGAACTCGTTCACATGCTGATCCGTCAGCATGTAGCCTTCAATTCGCCCGTGTGGTTCAACGTAGGCTGCGACAGAATCGAGCCCAAATCCGAAGCCACCAACTGGCACTGGAACTACACCACCAATCAAGTCGAGTTCGGAGCCACCGGCTACACCCGCCCGCAGTGCTCCGCCTGCTTCATCAACTCAATAAAAGATTCGCTCGACTCCATCCTCACCCTGGCCAAAACCGAAGGGATGCTCTTCAAGTGGGGCAGTGGCACCGGCACCAATCTCTCCCCGCTGCGCTCCTCCACCGAAGTTCTAAGCGGAGGAGGCACCGCCAGCGGCCCACTAAGCTTCATGAAAGGTTTCGACGCCTTCGCCGGAGTAATCAAGTCCGGAGGCAAAACCAGACGCGCCGCCAAGATGGTCATCCTCAACATCGACCATCCCGACATAGTCGACTTCATCGACTGCAAGAGTAAAGAGGAGGCCAAAGCCCACGCGCTCGTTGCCCAAGGCTATGACGGATCCCATCCCGACAGCGACGCCTACAGCAGCATCTTCTTCCAGAACGCCAACAACTCCGTCCGCGTAACCGACGACTTCATGGTAGCCGTAATGCGCGACACCGACTTCTCCACCAAAGCCATCGTGGACGGCCGAGTAGTCACCACCTACAAAGCCAAAGACCTGATGGGAAAGATTTCCGAAGCCACCTGGCAATGCGGCGATCCCGGAATGCAATACGATTCCACCGTCAACCGTTGGCACACCAGCAAGAACACGGCGAGAATCAACGCCAGCAATCCCTGCAGCGAGTACATGTTCCTCGATGACTCCGCCTGCAACCTCGCCAGCCTGAACCTGCTGAAGTTCGCGCCCAACGGCACGTTCGACGTGGAAGCCTACCGCCACGCCGTAGACGTAGTAATCACCGCGCAAGAAATCTTGGTTGACAACGCCGGCTACCCCACAGAAATAATCGGCAAAAATTCGCATGACTACAGGCCGCTAGGCCTGGGCTACGCAAATCTAGGCGCCCTATTAATGGCCGCCGGCCTGCCCTACGACAGCGATGCCGGACGCGACTACGCCGCCTGCGTAACCGCCATCATGTGCGGCCAAGCCTATCTCCAGTCCTCGAAGATTGCCGAGCAGTGCGAGCCCCTGACTCCCATCACCAGCACCGTACAAACTCGCCTGGGAGTTACGAACTCCGAAGACATGCCCGGAGCAGCCTGCCCCGGCTGGTACATCAATCGCGAGCCATTCTTAGACGTAATAAGGATGCACCGCGCCAGCGTCAACAACATCAACAGCAAGAACGTCCCCACCACTCTCTTCGAAGCCTCAAAAGCCTGTTGGGACGAAGCTCTGGCCCACGGCGAAAAGCACGGCTACCGCAACAGCCAGGTAACCGTCCTAGCTCCCACCGGCACCATCGGCTTCATGATGGATTGCGACACCACCGGCATCGAGCCCGACCTGGCGCTCATCAAGTACAAAAAGCTGGTAGGCGGAGGCATGATCAAAATCGTAAACAACACCGTCCCCGCCGCCCTCTTCAAACTCGGATACACCCACGAGCAAGCCGATGCCATCGTGAGTTACATCGACGCCACCGGAACCATCGAAGGCGCGCCCCACGTAAAAGACGAGCATCTGCCCGTGTTCGATTGTTCCTTCAAGCCCTCGAAGGGCACGCGCTCCATCCAATACATGGGTCACTTAAAGATGATGGCCGCCGCGCAGCCCTTCATCTCCGGAGCCATCTCCAAAACCGTGAACCTGCCCAACGCCGCCACGGTAGACGACATTTCCGAAGCCTACATCCAGGCCTGGAAGCTAGGCCTGAAAGCCGTAGCCGTCTATCGCGATGGATGCAAGCAGAGCCAACCCCTCTCCGCCGCCGGCAGCAAGACCGCCCTAAGTAGCGCCGGCGTCTCGCCGGCCGGAGCGCAGCAGCACTCTTCAGAGCCGCAAGACGACAACCTGGACGCTCCGCCCCGAGCCGTGCGCCACAAACTAAAAGAAGAGCGCATGTCAGTAACCCACAAATTCAACATCGGAGGCCACGAAGGTTACATCATAGTAGGCCTCTATCCCGGCGGCGAACCCGGCGAGATCTTCATCAAAATGGCCAAAGAAGGCTCAACCGTCTCCGGCCTGATGGACAGCTTCGCCCTGGCCGTCAGCATTTCCCTGCAGCACGGCGTGCCCCTGAAACTCCTCTGCGAAAAATTCGCGCACACCAGATTCGAGCCCAGCGGATGGTCGCAAAATCCCGACATAGGCTTCGCCAAATCGATCATGGACTACATTTTCCGCTGGCTCCAAATGCGCTTCCTAAGCGGCCAACAACAGTTCCTATTCGAGAACCTAAGGCCAAAACCGCAAGCCGAGGTAGGGGGGGCGTCCTCGCCCGCCGGAGACGCGATCAGCGATCTCCACGGCTCCGCCGAACCCAGACCCGGTTCCATCCACGCTGCCGACGCCCTATCCGAACTAATCGACATGGGAGACGCTCCCAGCTGCCACGTCTGCGGCAGCATCATGGTAAGAAACGGCAGTTGCTACAAATGCATGAGCTGCGGCAGCACCAGCGGCTGCAGTTAGCTAGCGGTACCGACGCATGCATTTCAAGATTGTCGGCCCAGTCGCGAACGTGGAGTCGATTGCTACCGGCACCGCCCTCCGCGAACGCAAGCGGTTATGGAAAGCCTACGGCAAGGGACGCTGGAGGAAGATGAAAGGCACGGCTGACGTGCAGTTTCACGATGGTACGATATGCCATGCGGAAATCCACTGGTACGAAGCCCACGGCATCGGAGCGAAGGAATATAAAATCAAGCGCATCCTCGACTGATATGAAACGCGAAGCACAATTCGTCATCTGCGTCGTCAACCGGGGCTATGCTGCTTCCCTCGAATTGCGCAAGATTTATCAACTCCTCCCAGACAAAGTGGGCCTGAAGCATCATCAAGTTCGCATCATCGATGAGTCCGGAGAAAGCTACCTGTACCCCGAGGAGTACTTCGTGCCTGTGAAGTTACCGCAAGCTGTCGAGCAAGCAGTCCGCAAGGCCACGGCGTAATCCGAGGGTGATCGATTTGGGCGATGAGCCTTTGCCCCGCCCGCAGCATCATGGACGCAACGGCAGTCGCTACAAATGCACGAGCTGCGGCAGCACCAGCGGCTGCTCGTGATCGTGTAGAGCGGGCACTCCTGCCCGCTGCCTTTGACGTTGACTTTGGTTTCTTGAATTCGAATTTGGTTTTGCCTTTGAGGTTAACCAAACCCGAGGACAGGAAATCATCCAGTTCCAGCGGAGCGAAGCTCCGCAAAGGTTTGTGGAAGGGCACGGCTTTAGCCGTGCCGCAACAAGAACCAACCCTGCCGGCTTTAGCCGCTGAGGTCAACAAGTCGTGGCAGTTGGGTAGACGCAGCCCGTGTAGCGCGGGCACTCTTGCCCGCGGCCTTTGACGCGGATTTTGCTTCTGCCCTTGGTTTTGCTTTAGACGTTGCTCTAGCTCGCGGTTCTTGATTTTTGTTTTCTCGCTTTTGGGAGGAGCAGCGGTTCACCGCTGCGATAAAAGCCGACCGCTCCACGAACGGGAAGGGCACGGCTGAGCTTTATAGCCTGCCCTGAGCGAAGTCGAAGGGTGCCGTAACAAGAACCAACCTCGTCGGCTTTCGTTGCTGAGGTCAACAGGTCGTGGCAGTTGAGTAGACGCGGCCCGTGTAGCGCGGGCACTCTTGCCCGCGGCCTTTGACGCGGATTTTGCTGCTGCCCTTGGTTTTGCTTTAGACGTTGCTCTAGCTCGCGGTTCTTGACTTTTGTTTTTTCGCTTTTGGGTGGCGCAGCGGTTCACCGCTGCGATAAAAGCCGACCGCTCCACGAACGGGGAGGGCATGGCTGAGCTTTATAGCCTGCCCTGAGCGAAGTCGAAGGGTGCCGTAACAAGAACCAACCCTCGACGGCTTTAGCCGCTGAGGCCAACAAGTCGTAGCAGTTGAGTAGACGTAAGCTGTGAAGCAAGGGCACGGCAGACGCCGTGCCCCTTTTAATTTTCGATCACGTGAGGAGAAAAATGAGTGCAAATGCCCAGGCAGTTTCCCGCGGTCTTCGGAGGCTGAGATATATGTACGGAGCCGTCACGCAGATTGAGCTCAAGAATTTCCTTGAGATTGCCTCCGTGGATGCCGAGGAGCGGAAACAACAGATTAGAGCGGCCTGGCCCGCCGCGGTCGAAAGGTTTGAAGAACTGAGACGTGACGAAGCGGGCTTACCCGATACGATTGCCTCCCGAGGGTTCCCCGCCGAATATCAGCATCGAGCTGAACAACTGCGCGCCGACGCCGGTTTCGCGAATACGTTCTCAAACTTTCCCTATTCGTTTGAGGAGGTTGAGATTGACAAGCTAGTGGCCAGCCAACGTAGTGTCCACATTGAGTACATCGACCATCTCGTCCCGCGATACGAGCGAGCGAGTCGCGATTCGTTCGAGTTCTGTCTTGCCCCCGCGCAGGACGCGTCACCAATAAGCATTGGCCGGACCGCTCAGAACGCTTTCACAGCCAGCAGCGACAATCCGGGGCTGCGGTTTCTGGGGGCGTTCGAAGAGCCGTATCGGCAAGGGATGCTGCAAGTCGAGACCCCCGGCGGGCAAACGGTCCGCGTGATCGTCTTAGCCCTCGGATTCGGACAGTCCACGGCTAATGTGTACCGCGTCGGAACCCGCATGATTCTGAACAACGGATTTCACCGTTTGTACACCCTACGCAGCCTCGGCGTGACTCACGCGCCTGTTGTGGTTCAGCAGGTAACACACCCTGAGGTGGAGATGCCCCCTGCGATCGCTGAACTACCCCGCGAGTACCTCATTAGGAACCCTCGACCAGGTCTCATGAAAGACTTCTTTGAGGATCGGCTCACGTGCGAGATCACTCAGCGGGGATTTCTAAAGGCCGTCCAAGTTGGATGGGGCATAACCGACAGCATGGTGCCCCGATCGTAGGCCGGGTGCCCCACCTGTCGCGCCCTTCGAAAAGGTAGGATTTCCACCGCCCCCTCCCTCTTGGGGCCTAGTCCACAATACGCCTGAGCTAGAATGAAATGGACAGGTAGGACTCTGGTTCCGGTGCGAGAGATCCCCGATTTTCCTCAGCACTTCCTGTGGTAATGTGCATGGTGTCCCGAGGTGAATCATGACCAACCGTCTGCAAGAACTTCTTGACCAAGCTAGAAAAAACGTCCCCACAGCGCAGGAAAAAGAAGAACAACGGCGGAGCTTTGCCTACGGGAACACCAAGATCGAGAACTCCCGCATTACGCGAGAGATGGTCGACCAGGAAGCCGAATCGCTGAAAAAAGAGACGGCAGATTCCTCGCACCGCTCGGAATGACAAATCATGGCGGACGAGCAAGAGGATCGGCATAGTCGGGCGCTGGATGCCGAGCTAATCACCGATCCGGAAGAGAAGGCCAAAGCAGAGGCCCGAAACGGATTGAGACAGGTCGATGCGGTCATCGACATGGTTGAGTACTTCTCCCATCCTGACCGCAAGTTCAAACTGCGCCCCTCTCAGTTGCTCCACCTGCACCGCATTGCGCTTGAAGGTATCAGCTCCTTTGCTGGCAATTGGCGTCCTGCAGGAATCGAAATACAGGGCAGCCGGCACAAACCGATCGGCGCGCACATGGTGCCCGCCATCATCGAAGAGATGTGCGACTACGTGAACGACAATTGGGAGAACAGCTCTCCGATTCATCTGGCCGCCTACGCCCTGTGGAGGCTGAATGGGATTCATCCCTTCACGGACGGAAACGGCCGCACGGCCCGAGCATTTTCATATCTGCTGCTGGGTCTACGACTCGGATATCGGGTGCCAGGAAGAAAAACCATTCCCGAACAGATCTCCAGCGACAAAACCCCCTACTACAAAGCTCTGGAAGCCGCCGACCAGGGATGGGAGTCGGAGAAACTCGACCTGTCCGTTCTGGAAAAGCTGCTCTCCGACCTGCTCGCGATTCAGCTCGCGTCTGTGCACGAACAAGCGACCGGTGGCACATAGGCCGGGTGCGCTCCAGTCCCTCTGGAGATTCCGCGACCTCTGACCTTTTTCATCACAAAAAACCAGTGAGCGCCATCACAGACGCGGAACTCGCCCGATGCCACAATGTGAAAAGGGAGCCGATCTCATAGCTCCTTTTTGTGGAATATGCGTAAGTCCTTATTCTGGAATATTTTAGAGGTAAGTACTTATGTATCAATATTTTACGGCAAATCGGGGGGGGGGGGGGGGGGGGGGGGGGGGGGTACAACCCCTGGTATGTACGTACAAAAACCCAGTACAAAATGTTCACGTGGAACATTCCGTACATGCAATCCAGAGCGATCCTGATTATTGAAGAGCAATCGGAGGATATATCAGTCAGCGGCTCAACCACCGTAATCGGGTAATGGCGCGGAACAAACCCGGCCTCAGCCGCGTACCACTCCTAGGACCGAGGTGTGTCTATGCTGAAAGTTGCCGCGATTTTCTTGATGCTGGCTGCCGGAATCGCCCTAGCCGAGGAGCGAGGTGTAATCGTCGAAAAGGGGAAGGACCAGTTCGAGACGGAATTCGCTCCCGGCGGCAGGTTAGAACTTGAAGTGCGGTCGGGAGATGTGCGGATCTCTGGCACCGACAGCAACAAGATTTCGATTCACTATGAAGGACGGAACGCCACCGACGTTGGAGACGTGCTCGTGCATTGCAAAAAGACGGGGAGCCGCGCCGCGCTCGAAATTTCAGGTGGTCCACGAAACGAATTCCAGATTTTGATCGAGATTCCGCGTGAAACCGAACTGCACGTCCGTATGCCGTTTGGAGATCTCAACATTGCGGGTGTTCGCGGCGGCAAGGATGTGGAGCTTCATGCAGGCCAGTTGACGATTGAGGCTGGCGATCCCAAGGACTATGCGCAGATTGAGGCTTCGGTGCTGACCGGCGAGCTGAATTTAAGCGTGCTAGGCGTCGATAAGGGAGGACTGTTCCGCTCTTACAAAAAAGATGGGCCAGGAAAGTACAAACTCTACGCGCACGTCGGTAGCGGAGAACTTGATTTGCGATGAGCTGACGCTGATGAGCTGACGCTCAGTGCGTCATCGGAGTAGCGTCCGTAGCAATACAGATCCATGAGCCGTTTTTGTTGATCCACGTATCAATGAAGCGTTCGCGGTGCACGACCGTCTTCCCACCCTTGGTTTCCTTGACGGCAATCACTCCGATGGCGATAGCGGTGTTGCCGAAGACGCGCACCGTAAGCGATTCAGGAGCGACCTGCTCCTCATTGACGTTGGCTTTTTTGATGCTGCTCAAGAACTCGGATTTGGTTTTAAGCGAGCCGTCATCTTCGACAAGCACCAGCGAATTATCAAGAATGCCATCCAGAGCTTTGATGTCTGCCGCTTTGTAAGCCTGATTCCAAGCCTTCTCCAGAGCGAGAACCTGAGCGCGAGCCGCAGCCTCTTTGTCTTGTGCAGAAACATCTTGTGCAGAGACGGTCTCAGCCAGCACACACATCAACGCCACCATCGCAGCCAGACCAGCAAAGCCAATCAATCTCATTCACGCCCCTCCATTATGTAATTCGGACGATAGCAGAAAAGTGCGGTTGAAATGAGTCCCACGGTTGGTGCCGAATGCGATCTGTTGTTAATCTTGGTGGCAATGAAACGCGAACATAAGACACTACTCCGCAGAACAGAAGCTTTCGTCGGTCTGACCGCAATACTATTTGCCGCGATAGCGTCCATCAGCGTTGCAACGCATCTAGCCGCAGCGCAGCAGAACAAAGTTGTGTACAGCGCAGAAGAGCAGCCGATAGCCGATCAGATCCACGGCCTGCGCGCTCTGCCTGATGACGTCCGCGCAGGCACAACGAAGGATCTAGCGCTGAAGATCCGCAAGCTCCCGCCGTCCGAGAACAAGCTGCGTCTAGCTGTAGGATTGGCCGGTCTTTCCACCGAAGGCGATTTCGGACACGACACCCTGCAGGAAGTAGCGACGACGCTAGCCGAGACGTTGCGCGAGCACCCCATGCCTTGGGAGCAGCCCAAGAATCCTGACGGAACCGCAAAAGTCGGCGCCGCGCACGGGCCAGCGTATCCGTATGTTGAACTGGCCACGCTAGTGCGCTACGAGCATGTCGAAGCGTCGGTCGACAAGGATGACGGACAGTTTCACGCGGCGATGTTGGGGTTGGAAGCGGATGATCGCAAGCGCGAGCATCCGGAGTTCGCGCTGAAAGATCTTTCAGGCAAGACCTGGACGTTTTCAGAATTGCGAGGCAAGGTTGTGTTGGTGAATTTCTGGGCGACATGGTGCCCGCCTTGCCGCAAGGAGATGCCGGACCTAGAAACGCTTTACGGCCGCTTCGGCTCGAAAGGCTTCGTGGTGCTGGGCATTTCCGATGAAGAGGCGGCAAAGGTCGAGCCGTTTATCCGCGAGCATAAAGTTTCGTTTCCGATATTGCTCGATCCCGGCCGCAAAGTGAATGACTTGTTTGTGGTTGAGGGGATTCCGAAGAGTTTTGTGTACGACCGCGAGGGCAAGTTGGTGGCGCAGTCGATCGACATGCGGACGCAGAAACAGTTTCTGGAAATGCTGGCAAAAGCTGGACTGGAATAAATACTTTGGAGGGATTGCCGATATGAAGCGAATGGTTGGTGTGGTCCTCGCCGTGTTCATTCTTGCAGCTCTCGCAGGCGCGCAAGACACAAAGAAAAGTGCCGCCCCGAAGCCGGCCGTTGGACCGTCGCAGGCTTTGCTGGATAACTGGAACGATATCGGGCGCAAGCTGATCGCAATGGCCGAGGATTTTCCCGAAGACAAGTACGACTTCAAGCCAGTGCCCGCTGAGCGGAGTTTCGCAGAGCAATTGCTGCACGCAGCAAATTCAAATTATTTTTTCACCAACCCGGCGCTGGGCATGAAGCCGCCAGCCGAAGAAGATCCCAAACGCGACCAGTTTAAAACGAAAGCCGCCATAGTCGAGTTTGTGAAGAAGGCATTCGCCGACGGCGCGGCCGCAATCAAGCAGAAGGGCGACAAGGGACTCAACGACTTGCTCGTCGATCCGTTCGCGAATCAGCAGGTGCGCGTCTCCGATATGGCGTGGGGCTTGATCGAGCACTCAGGCGAACATTACGGACAGCTTGTGGTCTATTACCGCGTTTCCGGATTGGTGCCGCCGGAATCACGGCCAAAGAAGTAGTCCCGCGCTGATACCATACCCTTCGTGCGCCCGCTGCTTGACGTTCGCAACCTGACCATCGAGTTTCCGCAGTCGCGCGGAGCGCAGGCGCTCTCGCCAGGGCAACCAACGAACGCCGTGCCGGTGGCCGCCGTACGCGATCTTTCATTCTCCATCGCCCCCGGCGAAGTTCTTGGTCTAGTCGGCGAATCCGGCTCAGGAAAATCCGTCACCTCGCTGGCCATCATGGGACTGCTTCCGCCAGCCGCCATGATCACCGGCGGAGTCACCCTTCAGAATGGCAATGAAAATAAGGATGGTGCGCCCACCAATCTGACCACCCTGCCTTCCGATCAACTGCGCCAGCTTCGCGGTTCGCGCATGGCCATGATTTTCCAGGAACCCATGACTGCCCTGAATCCCGTCATGCGCGTCGGCGACCAGATCGCCGAAGCCGTGCTCGCTCACCATCGCGTCTCCAAATCCGAAGCCTGGAGCCGAGCCGTCGAAGGCATGCGGGACGTTGCCATCGCCGACGCCGAGCAGCGCGCCCGCAGCTACCCGCACCAACTTTCGGGAGGCATGCGGCAGCGCGTCATGATCGCCATGGCCATCGTCAACCGTCCGCAACTGCTGATCGCCGACGAACCCACCACCGCGCTCGATGTCACCATCCAGCAACAGATTCTCGACTTGCTCAATGATCTTCGGCACAAATTCGGATTAGCAATGCTCTTCATCTCGCACGACCTCGCCGTCGTGTCGCACGTGGCCGATCGGGTCGCCGTCATGTACGCCGGCAACCTGGTAGAGGTCGGTACCAAGACTGACATTTTTCGCGCCCCCGCTCATCCTTATACGCAGGGACTGCTGCGCGCCATTCCCACACTCGCGACTGACCGCAACGTTCCGCTAGCGACCATCGAAGGCACGGTTCCGCCAAGCACTCAACTTCTTCCTGGATGCCCCTTCGAACCGCGCTGCCCGCACCGAGTCGCTGCGTGTGCCGTGCAACTTCCGCCGCTGGTCGAAGTCGCCCATGACCATTGGGCGCGCTGTCCGGTCGTCCTTTTTTCCCTAGAAAAGCTATAATCCTCCCTTTGTGCGTATCCTCATTCTCAGCGACATTCACAGCAACCTCGAAGCGCTGGACTCCTGTCTGGCCGCCGCGCCCGCCTATGATCTCGTAATCAATCTCGGTGATACCGTCGGCTACGGTGGCAATCCCAACGAAGTGATTGCCAAGGCACAATCTCTTGGACACGTCTTCGTCCGAGGCAATCACGACAAAGCCGTGAGCGGCTTGATGAACCTTGAAGAGTTCAACCCCGTCGCCGGCTTGGCGACCCTCTGGACCCGCGACCAGCTCAACCCTGAAAACCTCGAATGGCTGCGCTCACTCCCGCAGGGTCCCATCCACGTCGATGAACTTCCCGGTATACAGTTTGTCCATGGCTCCGCGCTCGACGAAGATGAATACATGGTCAGCGCCCGCGACGCTATCGAACCGCTCATCACCGATCCCATCCCCATTACGTTTTTCGGACACACCCACCTTCAGGGCGGCTTCGTGCTGACAGGCGAGATCAGCGAAGCCTACCGTCCCGGATATCGCACCGTGGGCCAGCCCGAATCCTCAGACTGGCCGCTGCGCAAGGATCGCCGCTATCTCATCAACCCCGGCTCCGTCGGCCAGCCGCGCGATGGCGACTGGAGAGCCGCATTTGCCGTATTCGACTCCGATGCCTGGATCGTGACTTTCTATCGCGTGCCTTACAACCTGCGTGTGGCGCAAGAGAAAATTCTCGCCGCCAATTTGCCGCAGCGTCTGGCCACGCGGCTCGCCACCGGAAGATAAGAAGAAGATTAGGCGGAAGAAATCTGAAATGCGTTCCGCGTTGTAAACTCACTCCATGCCGCCGCGCCCTTCCGAATCCAGCAATCTTTTCTCTGCGCCGAAATCACCGCCTGTAGCTCACACCGCCCACGTAGATGGTGGAGCTCGCGGCAACCCCGGTCCCGCAGGTTATGGTGTCGCTATTCAGGATGCATCCGGTCATCCGGTCGCCGAACTTAGCGAATATCTGGGACATCACACCAACAACTACGCCGAATATCAGGGACTGCTAGCCGCGCTTCGCTACGCCGCAGAACACCAAATCAAGGCGCTCAAGGTGATTAGCGATTCCGAGCTGATGGTGCGGCAGATGAAGGGCGTCTACAAAGTGCGGCATCCGGAGTTGCGCCAGCTGTATGAACACGCGCAGTTACTGGTTCGGCAACTTGAGCACTTTGAAATTCGTCACGCCCTGCGCGAACACAACAAAACTGCCGACCGGTTGGCGAACGAGGCTATGGATCGAGGGCGGTAGAGGCTTAAATCGCGAATGGCACTGCAATTTTCTTCTTCCCTGAATCCTGCCCGCAGGATTACTATTGCGCCCTCATCGCCACCCACAGGAGGACACGATGATCGGGGCCGACTCATTTGCTGGAATCAACTTCTGGGCGGTGTTCGTATCCGCCATTGCAACCATGGTAATCGGATTCCTCTGGTACTCCCCAATCCTCTTCGCCACCCCGTGGATGCGCCTGATGGGATTCGATCCGAACGACAAAACTAAGCTCGCGGAAATGCGGAAAGGCGCAGGCAAGATCTACGGCCTTTCGTTTGTTGCGAGCCTCGTTTCGGCCGTGGTTCTCGCCAAGATCATCGACATCGCTACGGTCGTCACCATTCCCTACGGAATGAAAATCGGCTTCGCTGTCTGGCTGGGATTCGTAACCACCGTGCAACTAACCGGAGCGCTATTCGGCAAGCAGCCAACGAAGCTGTACTTGATCAACACTGGATATCAGTTAATATGCTACGTCGTCATGGGAGCGATTCTGGCAGTCTGGCCACACTGAGGTCTTATGCGAGATTTTATTCTTCTGGTCGGCGTGGTCGCCGCGCTGGCCGTCGCAGGCAGCGGCCAGGACGCCGGCGATGCTGCGCGCGCAGCGATTCGAAAAGCTATTGAAGAGCAGCAAATAGCGTGGAACCACCAGGACCTGGAAGGCTTCATGGCTGGATACTGGAACTCGCCGGACCTGACTTTCTTTTCCGGAGCCCACGAATCGAAGGGCTGGCAGGCCGCGCTCGATCGCTACAAGAAAAATTATCAGGGTGCAGGACACGAAATGGGCAAGCTGGAATTCGCGAACCTGCGCATCGAACTGCTGGGGCCGGAGTCGGCATTCGTCCGCGGAGAGTTTCACCTGACGATGTCGGATGGGAAAACGCCGCACGGGCTGTTCACGCTCGTCTTCCGCAAGTTTCCTGAAGGATGGAAGATTATCCACGACCACTCGGCCGCCGCCGAGAACTGAAACCGGACAACTGACCGCGCCCTACGCCCGGCTCTTTTTCGCTACGGCCGCGGCCTTTACCTTGACTGTTTCCCAAGGACGCTTCGGACGCTCCACCTCGGGCTCGTCGCGGTCTTTGATGCGGTCATACTGATACGAATCGCTCACCGTCCCAAGCGACTCATTGTAGAGGCTGGGAATTCCGAGTGCCTCTTTCAGTTCTTCGGAGAACTGCTGCAGCGCTTTCAGATGGTCGGCCGTAGCCGGCACTTCGGTTTTGCTCGTCTTCATAAATTGCTGGTAGCCACGGTTGACCAGCTTCGAGATCTCGCTGCCGATCAGGTATCCGGGATACGCGAAAATCTTAACGCCGCCGTCTTCGGTTTTCTGGATCGCCGCCGAGCAGTTGTACTTCTTCAGAAAAACGCGCGTCTGCGCGCCCGGAGCCTCGATCAGGTCAAAGCCATGATCTTTCAGCCAGGCGACCGCGTCCTCGTAGGTTCGTTGTTCGACTTTCGCTGCCATTTTATGAGCTCAATTCTCGTTCTATCCGGTTAGATGCGGCTTTCACGGCTTCGGTGGAATCAAAACCATCCGGCGCGAATCTAATCGCAGTAGGATTCGACGACGCTAGTGACGACGCTAGTATAGATATACCTTTTTAAGATTGCGGGCACATTACTGTAGTCACAAGGGCATTACACACCATGACACAGGCGGCATCCAGGTCCGCGAAATCGCAGCCTTCCACTACGTCCAGCCTGCGAGGAGAAGCCGTGCTCGCAGGCATCGGCAACACGCCCCTGCTGCCGCTCCACGCGCTGCTCCGAGATTCGCCCAGCGTACACCTTTTGGGCAAGGCCGAATGGTACAACCCCGGCGGATCCGTCAAAGACCGCGCGGCTGCCAGCATCGTGGCCGAGGCGCGCCGCTCCGGCAAACTCGCTCCTGAAAAGATTCTGCTCGATTCCACCAGCGGCAACACCGGCATCGCCTATGCCATGCTGGGCGCGGCTCTCGGATTTCCAGTCACGCTCTGCGTGCCGGAAAATGTTTCTCCCGAGCGCAAACGCATTCTACAGGCCTACGGCGCGAATATCATCTACACCGACCCCGCCGAAGGCTCCGACGGCGCCATAAAGATTGCGCGCCAACTTGCCGAGCGCGACCCCGATCTTTATTTCTACGCCGATCAGTATTCGAATGACGCTAACTGGCGAGCGCATTACGAAACCACGGCGAACGAGATCTGGCAGCAGACTGAAGGACGCATCACGCATTTCGTCGCCATGCTCGGCACCACCGGAACCTTCGTCGGCACCACGCGCCGCCTGAAAGAGTTGAACCCAAACATCCGCTGCATCTCGCTGCAGCCCAACTCCGCTTTCCACGGCATTGAAGGAGCGAAGTATCTGCCCGCGGCAATCGTCCCGCGCATTTACGATCCGTCGCTCGCCGACGAGAATCTGGAGATCACAACCGAAGCCGCCCACGCCATGGCCCGCCGTCTGGCCCGCGAGCAAGGACTGCTCGTCGGAGTCTCCTCCGCCGCGGCTATCGTCGGCAGCCTGCGAGTTGCCGGGCAGCTGAGAGAGGACGAACGCGCGACTATTGTTACCATTCTTTGCGACTCTGGCGAGAAGTATCTGAGTGAGAGATTCTGGAATGAAGAATAAATAATTGAAGAGGTGCGAGGTCAGGTTGCAGAGGTTTTTGGGTTCACCTCTGCAATCCGACCTCTAACCTCTGACCTTAATACATGCTCAAAATTCCCCAATCTACCTACATCTCCCTGCGCCAGCACGGCGAAGAAACCTATCCCCACGAATGCTGTGGCGTGCTACTCGGCCGTTTTGAGGACGATGGTTCGAAGACCGTCTCACACATTGCCCGCTGTGGCAACACGCGCGAAGATTCGCCACACAACCGCTACAGCATCGATCCGAAAGAACTGATCCGCATCCAGCGCGAAGGCCGCGAGCGCGGCGAAGACATTGTCGGCTTCTATCACTCCCATCCCGACCACCCCGCGCAGTGGTCGCCTACCGACCTCGCGGATGCCCACTGGTTCGGCTGCTCTTATGTGATCACCAGCGTGGAGAAAAGCGCCGCGACGATTACAAACTCGTTCGAACTCATGGGCAGTGAGGAAGCCGACAAGAAATTCGTGGATGAGACGACTCAGGTGATTTGACACTCATGCGGACCTTCAGCCACGTCTGAAGTAGTTCCGCACGCTGCTCCTCGTCATGTAGATCAGCAACAACCCCGCGATCGCCGCTCCCACCGCGCCTTTCAATCGCTCCCCCCTCGCCAGATTCACAAGGTCCCCGGCCGCGTTGATGGCAATAACTGTCGTCCCCAGAACCCATCCCCAGTAGCGGCGGCGGAACCAGCCGACGGACACGGCACACATCAGCGCCGAGAGCCCCACGAAACCAAGCCCGGCGCTCGTGCCCAACGACGCGAGTTGAGCATGTCCCGTCTTGTTCAATTCCCACAACCCGTCGAGGATGGTTCCAGGCCTCAGCAGAGTCACGGCGGCATAGGCGGTCATGGTTGTGCCGAACAGGAAAAATACGCCGATCGCCACAAAGCCACGAGGGCGATCTCTCCCGCTAATGTCCATTGTTTCTATCGTCATTATTCCAATGCGCCTGCATCTTTCGCCAGTACCATAGCATCTTGTTTATATGCCCCAGATCCAGATTCCGTCTCCGTTGCGCCAGTACGCGGGCAAACAGGCCTCGGTCGACGCCCCTGGGAAGACCGTGGGCGAGGCCCTCGCTGGCCTGGTCTTGCAGCATCCCGACCTCAAACGGCATCTCTATACCGAGGACGGCAAACTTCGCTCCTTCGTCAACGTTTACGTCAACGACGAGGACATGCGCTATCTGCAGAAAGAAGCGACCGCGCTCAAAGATGGCGATACCATTTCGATCGTGCCGTCGATTGCGGGTGGATGCCCTTAAACGGCCGGCCCGGAACGGCAAGGAGTTGACATCCTAATCTATAATAGAAGAATAGCGGCAACTCGCTGGGACCGCAGGCAAGCGCCATTAAGCTGTGTTGAATCAATACTTTGCGCGGACTATAAACTGCAACTCATTGATTCTAATACAAGGAAATTCTAGGGACGCCCCTAACTCTCTTGTTGTCAAGACTTTGCCTCTAAGTCTTGGAAACTCATAGACCTGAGAGGATTTTTCTCCCAACTCGCTGATTCTAAAGACAGGGGGGAGGGGGGGAGGGGGGTACCCCCAGGCAAGAAGCAAAAGAAGGACCCTATGGCGACTCTTTCTGATGTCAGACCCGCCGAAGCCGCTCTAAGCAACGACGAAATCCTGCGCTACTCCCGCCATCTCATCATGCCCGAGGTGGGCATGGAAGGGCAGCAGAAGCTGAAGGCGGCGAAAGTCCTCTGCATCGGAGCCGGTGGCCTGGGTTCGCCACTGGCACTCTACCTGACCGCCGCGGGCGTCGGCACTCTCGGCATCGTTGACTTCGACGTGGTGGACTACACCAACCTGCAGCGCCAGATCATCCACACCACCGCGGACGTGGGCCGCAAGAAGCTCGACTCCGCCGCTGATAAACTGAAGGCGATCAATCCTTTCGTGAATTTGAGAACATTCGACACGAAATTAACCAGCGCCAACGCGCTGGAGTTATTTCGTCAGTTCGACATTGTCGCCGATGGCACCGACAATTTTCCCACGCGCTACCTGGTCAACGACGCCTGCGTGCTCACCGGCAAACCCAATGTTTACGGATCGATTTTTCGTTTTGAAGGCCAAGCCAGCGTGTTCGCCACCGAAGACGGCCCGTGCTACCGCTGTCTTTATCCCGAGCCGCCACCGCCGGGCCTCGTGCCGTCCTGCGCCGAAGGTGGAGTGCTCGGCATTCTCCCCGGATTAGTCGGCGTGATTCAGGCAACCGAGACCATCAAGCTGATTCTTGGCCAAGGCGATTCGCTCGTAGGACGATTGCTCCTGGTGGATGCCCTCGGCATGAAGTTCCGCGAACTGAAGCTGCGCAAGAACCCCGATTGTCCCGTCTGCGGCACGCGCCGGACAATTACCAAGCTCATTGATTATGATCAGTTCTGCGGTATCCGCGGGGTCGAAGCCGCGCCAATTCAAACTACCGGAGGCGACTTGTCCGAACTTTCAGTGGAAGACTTGAAGAAGAAGCTCGACAACAAAGACGATATTTTTGTTCTCGACGTGCGTGAGCCGCACGAATACCAGATTTGCAACCTGAACGGGTATCTCATCCCGCTCAACGACCTGCCGAAACGGATCAGCGAACTCGACTCCAGCCGTGAGATCGTGGCCCATTGCAAGATGGGAGGGCGCAGCGCGAAAGCTGTCGCGTTTCTGAAGCAGGCCGGCTTTACCAAGGTGCACAACCTGACGGGCGGGATTACGGCGTGGGCAGAGCGGATTGATCCCAAGATGCCTAAGTACTAAAAGCGCGTTTGCCCGCTATCCCGAATGCCCCGTGATGCGATAGCTTCTATTTGAGGCAGGGCTCCAGCCTGGGGGACAATCCGCAGTGAAATCGGTTTCCAGAAAAGCAGGCTCGCATCGGAGCGCCGAAGCGCGGCGTCTAGCTGATCTCCGTCTCGCCTATTTCAAAGAGCGCCGCGACGACATCGTCTCGACCATCCGTGAACTGGTCGAAATCGAATCTCCCAGCGACAACAAAGCCGCCGTGGACCGCGTTGCCGAGGCAGTCGCCGAGAAGTTTTCGCGCCTCGGCGGCGAAGTGCGCTTCCACCGGGCAAACGACTTTGGCAGTCACCTGCAAGTAAACTTCGCCGGCAAGTCGGCCAAGCCGGTGCTCCTGCTTGGCCATTACGACACGGTCTATCCGCTGGGCACGCTGGCTACAACGCCATGCCACGTCGAGCACAATAAGCTGACTGGACCTGGCGTCCTGGATATGAAATCTGGCATCGCCCTCATGCTGCATGCCCTGGCCGCTCTGCAAGATTGGAATAAGCAAACCGGACATCAAGACGGCGAACTGCTGCGCCCCGTCACCGTGTTTCTGGTTTCCGACGAGGAAGTCGGCAGCGACTCGTCGCGAGCGATAACCGAGGCGCTGGCGAAAAGGTCCTCGGCAGTCCTTGTGCTCGAGCCTTCCTACGGACGGCAAGGCGCCGTGAAAACCGCCCGCAAGGGAGTTGGAGAATACCTCGTCAAAGTCACCGGCAAGGCTTCTCATGCCGGACTCGACTTCCAAAAAGGCGTGAACGCGATTCTCGAGCTGTCGCATCAGATCGAGAAAATCTCCGGCTTCACCGAACTAAAGAAGGGCCTGACAGTTAACGTCGGAATCGTAAGCGGCGGATCGCGGGCCAACGTGGTTCCAGCCGAGGCGACGGCGCAGGTTGATGTTCGCATCGCGCGCATGAAAGACGCTGCTGGAATCGACAGGAAAATGCGCCGCCTTAGCCCCCGCAATCGCAAATGCAAAATCGAGGTCACCGGAGGAATCAATCGTCCGCCCATGGAGCGCACCGCCGGAGTCGCAGCCTTATACGCGCAGGCCGTCGCCATCGCGCGCGATCTCGGATGGGACCTCGGAGAAGCCGCAGTGGGCGGCGGTTCCGATGGCAATTTCACCGCCGGTCTGGGAATCCCAACGCTGGACGGCCTCGGTGGCGTTGGCGACGGAGCGCACGCCACTCACGAACATATCCTGATTTCAGAGCTACCGCGCCGCGCCGCGCTCCTTGCCGGCCTGATCGAGACAGTGTAGTAGGACCACGCTCAGGTGATGGCATCTTTGACCTGAGGGTCCGCATACCCTAGAATTACGGCATACGAGCGCGTTATTGGAGGCTCTATGGGTGAGGGACTGTTTTCGCCGCTGCACATTCTGTTGATCATTGGCATCGCGCTGCTGCTCTTCGGACCGAGTAAGTTTGCCGACTTGGGCAAGGGCCTGGGCGAAGGCATACGGAATTTCAAGTCTTCGATGAAAGAGCCCGAGGACAAGAGCAAAGAACCGCCCAAGCCGCCTGCCGCCTAGAGTTCCCGGTTCTCAGTGCTCCGTGAGAACTTAAAAGCTGCGGATTTCAACATCCCAAATACCAGCGCCACCGGCAATCCCACCACGTTGCTGTAATCCCCTTCAATGCGAGGAATCCAGCGGGAAGCGATGCCTTGAATTGCGTAGGCTCCCGCTTTGTCCATGGGCTCGCCAGTGGCGACATAGTCGGCGATCTCTTCGCCCGTGATTTGGCTCACGGTGACGAGCGTGGTTTCACTGGCCACTGACGACTGCCCGTGGACCACCAGGCACACGCCTGTAATCACCTGATGCCGGCGTCCGGAAAGCATGCGCAACATGCGCGCCGCGTCATTGGCATCGGAGGGCTTGCCGAGAATGTGGCCGTCGACGACAACTACAGTGTCGGCGCCGAGCACGAAATCGTACGGACGTTGACGCGCCACTGCGAGCGCCTTCGCGCGGGCCAACCGCTCAGCACAAGTTTTCGCGCTTTCTCCGGGTTGTGGATACTCAGCGATATCCGCAGGCTGCACTTCGAAAGCGATTCCGGCATTACGCAATAATTCTTGGCGACGCGGAGATGCGGAGGCGAGCACGAGCTTGGAATTATCCAGGCGCATCAGGGGTTGGGAGCGTAGCTACTCCAGCGCTTCGGGCTCGATAGAAATATTCTTTTCGCCTTTGGCGCGTTTTTCCCAGTATTTTTTCACCCAGGCTTCGTAACTCTTGCCGGCCGCGGTGTCGCGTCCGGTAAAGGCAATCGCGGCAATTTCAGAATAGGGAATGGCGGGGCGCTCGTTGCTGGTCGCGAGAATCAGACGAACTACCGATTGTTCCAGCGTCGGGCCGACGCGGCGATCGAAAAGATATCCGGTAACTTCCGCGCTATTCTTGCGCGTGATGGTTACGTCGCCGCGATAGTCGAATGCTTTTTCGATGACCGCTCGGATGTCGGCTTCGGTGGCAAGTTGCGGAATCCATCCTTGAAGATTCTCGCGCTCGAATCCGGGGACAACTTCAAGGTCATCGTTGGACTTGGACGAAGACGAAGAACTCGGCTGCGCCTCCGTCGCTACCGCTTGCGCTCCGTGCGGCAGAGTTCCATCGTGACCGTGTTCGCGGCCACTCATACGTGGCTTTCTTCAGCCTGAGCGTGCGGCGCTTCAATCTGAACCAGCGGATTGTAGGAGTGCACCGGCCGCACCTCGCGATCGAGATCGCTGAGCGCATCTTTGTCAGGATAAAGCGAGAACGTTGCCTTCACCGTGTCCGCGAACCCGCGCAGCGATCCGAAGGTGTCGTCTACGGACGTTGGTTCGTAGCCGCAATGCACCATGCAATTTGCGCATTGGGGATTGCCTGACTCCGTGCCGTAGCTGGCCCATTCCGTCGTTTCCATCAATTCTTCGTAGGATTCGGCGTAGCCATCCTGCAGCAGGTAGCAGGGCTTCTGCCATCCAAAAATATTGTAGGTCGGCATACCCCACGGCGTGCATTTGTAGTTGCGCTTGCCCATCAGATATTCGAGGAAGAGTGGCGACTGATTGAAGCGCCACGTCTTCTTGCGATTTGAAAGCATGGCGCGGAACAAGCGGCGCGTACGGGCGCGTCCCATGAAGTGTTTCTGGTCGGGCGCCTTGTCGTAGGAATATCCGGGCGAGACCATCATGCTCTCGACTCCGACTTCCATCATCTCGTCGAAGAAAGTGCGCACGCTGTTGGGATCAGCGCCATCGAACAGAGTCGTGTTGGTGGTCACGCGGAAACCTGCATCGATGGCGGCGCGAATTCCGTCGAGCGCAAGCTCGAACCCGCCTTCGCGGCACACGGAAAAATCGTGGTGCTCTTTCTGTCCATCCACGTGAACCGAGAAACTCAAATATTTGCTGGGCTTGAACAGGTGCAGCTTTTCCTTCAGCAGCAGCGCGTTGGTGCAGAGATAGATATATTTCTTGCGCGCGACCAGGCCTTCCACAATTTCGGCAATCTGCGGATGCATCAGCGGCTCGCCGCCGGGGATCGAGACCATCGGCGCTCCGCATTCGTCGACGGCTTTGAAGCAGTCTTCCGGAGAGAGATCGGTTTTCAGAATGTGGGCCGGGTATTGGATCTTGCCGCATCCGGCGCAAGCCAGATTGCAGCGGAACAGCGGCTCGAGCATGAGCACGAGCGGATAGCGCTTGCGTCCGGCCAGCTTCTGGCGCAGAACGTAGGAGGCCACTGTCCACATCTGGGATACGGGAACCGCCATTGCTCCTCCGGGAAGTCTCTATTCTACCGGATTCGACGCCATCTTTGACCGTCTCCCGTATCTATCTGATGACATGGGTGTTGGCCGGAAGTTCGGCCGCTACGCGGCTAGACCTTCTGCAATCTCTGCACGTCGTAGACGCCGGGAATCTGCCTCACTCCGTCCATGATTTTCTGAAGGTGTTTCAGGTCCGCGATTTCCAGCACTACGTCTACGCTGGCTTGGCCATTCTGGCTGCGGGCTTCTATGTTGCGGATGTTGGTATGAGTGTCGCTGATTACGGCTGTGATCTGTTTCAACATGCCAAAGCGGTCGTCGCACAGCAGCGTAAGTTTCACGGGATAGGAAACGGGCTGGCCATCCTTATCACCGGCCCACAATACATCGATGCGGCGGTCGGGCTCGTAGAGAAGATTGGTGACGTTCGGACAGTTGACCGAGTGGACGGCTACTCCTTTGCCCCGGGTCACGTAGCCTACGATGGCTTCTCCGCGAATGGGATTACAACAGCGGGCGCGATAGACGAGCAGGTCTCCCGCTCCCCGGACCACGATGGCGTTGCTGTCTACGCCGAAAACTCGCCGCACTGCGCTGGTAAAGCCGTGAGACGATGCCTGCTCTTCGCTGTCGGACATTGGTTCAGCGCCGGCAGGTGCGAACTTCGCAAGCACCTGGCGGGCCGAGTACTTGCCGTAGCCGATGCCGGCCATCAAATCGTCGGGACGTCCCAGCCCGTATTCGCTGGCCACTCGCTGCCAGTCGGCTTCCTTGATGTCTTTCAGCGAGATTCTGTATTTGCGTCCTTCTTTTTCCACCAGCTTCTTGCCAATTTCAATGGCACGCTCGCGCTGGTGGACGTTGAGCCAATGCTTGATTTTGTTGCGGGCGCGCGAAGACTTGACGATGGCCAGCCAGTCGCGGCTGGGCTTGTGTCCGGGCTGAGTGATGACTTCGACGATGTCGCCGGAATGCAGCTTGTGACGGAGGGGCACCATGCGTCCGTTGACTTTGGCTCCGGTGCAACTGTGTCCAACTTCGGTGTGAATCGAGTAGGCGAAGTCGATGGGCGTGGACTCGCGCGGCAGGACCAGAACTTTTCCCTTGGGAGTGAAGGTGTAAACCTCTTCGGGATAGAGATCGACTTTCAGAGTGGATAAAAACTCGTTGGGATCGGAGACGTCGCGCTGCCACTCTACTACCTGCCTTAGCCATGCCAGGCGTTGCTCGTCTTCGGCGGAGACGGGACCATCTTTATATTTCCAGTGGGCGGCGATGCCTTCCTCGCACATCTTGTGCATCTCTTCGGTGCGGATCTGGATTTCGAAAGTTTCGCCGTTCTCAGTTATGACGGAAGTGTGCAACGACTGATAAAGATTGGGCCGCGGCATGGCGATGAAATCCTTGATGCGGCCGGGCACGGGACGCCAGAGGTTGTGGATGATGCCGAGAACGGCGTAACAGTCCTGCACCGAGTTGGTGATCACGCGCATGGCGTATAGATCGTAGACCTGGTCAACGCTGATGCGTTGGCGCTGCAATTTCCTGTGGATGCTGTAGAGGCGCTTGATGCGGCTCTCGACCCGGCCGGTGATGCCCGCTTCTTTGAGGCCATCACGCAACACGCCTTCGACGCGCGCCATAAAGGCTTCCCCCGCTTTGCGCCGTGATTCGACGGCGGCGCGGACCTGCTCGTATCCGATGGGATCAACGTACTTGAAGCCGAGGTCTTCAAGTTCGCCGCGAATTTTGCCCATACCGAGACGGTGTGCTATGGGAGCGTAGATTTCGAGCGTCTCGCGCGCGATTTTCTGCTGGCGTTCGGGATCGAGATGTTCGAGGGTGCGCATGTTATGCAGGCGGTCGGCGAGCTTGATGAGGACGACGCGTATATCGTCCACCATGGCCAGCATCATTTTGCGGAGGTTCTCGGCCTGCGCTTCTTCGCGGGAGGAGAAGTCGATTTTGCTGATTTTGGTGACGCCTTCGACGATGTGGGCAACCTGTTCGCCGAATTCCTGGGCGATTTCAACGGTGGTGACCGAGGTGTCTTCGACGGAATCGTGGAGAAGCCCGGCGGCGATGGAAACGGAATCCATTTTCATGTCGGCAAGGACGTTGCCGACTTCGAGTGGATGCACCAGGTAAGGTTCGCCGGACGCGCGGGATTGTCCGGCGTGATGCTTTTGGGAAAATTCGTAGGCTCTTTTTACCAGGTCGAGGTCGTCGTTGGGACGATTCTCGCGGAGCTTCTTCATCAGCTCGCGGAAGCGCGTGACCGTGAGCACGTTGGTCGCGATCTGTTGACGCAACGTCGCCATGACCGATTCTATCGCAGCGGGAAAGCTATTTCACCGCCGAGACGCCGAGGACCCCGAGTAAGAGCCTGGGGCTGGTAGAGTACGAGGGACGAAGGTTTTTCACCCAATATTTAAGTGCTCGCTTCGAGGCGCGTGGGCTTAAGGAGGTAACGGCATGGAACGGGTATTAGTTACGGGAGCTTCGGGGCCCATTGGGACGGCGCTTCTGACTTCGTTCGAGCCTCAGCCCATCCAGGCCGTGCGCTTGGTACGGACGCGCGCTTCGAACGCGGCACAAATTTCGTGGAATCCTCTGGCTCCGCTGGCGCCGACTGCGGTGTCGGGGTTCGATGCTGTGGTCCACCTGGCTGGGGAGAGCATCGTGGGACGCTGGACCGAAGCGAAGAAGAAGGCGATCCGCGAGAGTCGCGTGCAGGGAACCCGCAATCTGGCGGCGGCGCTGGCGCAGAGTGAAGTAAAGCCACGGGTATTCGTCTGCGCCTCGGCGGTCGGTTTCTATGGGAATCGCGGCGATGAAGTCCTACGCGAAGACAGTCCGACAGGCCAGGGGTTTCTGGCCGAGGTCTGCCGCGAGTGGGAAGACGCCAGCCGAATTGCATCCGAGGCCGGCATCCGCACCGTGAACATCCGGATTGGGCTGGTGTTGAGCGTCAGGGGCGGCGCGCTCCCGAACATGCTGAGGCCGTTCAAACTCGGACTCGGCGGCCGGATCGGGTCGGGACAACAGTGGTGGAGTTGGATTCATGTGGACGATATCGTAAGAGGGATTCACCACGCGATGCGCACGGAGTCGCTGGCTGGGCCGGTGAATTTGGTAGCGCCGAATCCCCGGCGCAATGCGGAGTTTACAAAAGTCTTGGCGTCGGTTCTCGGGCGCCCCGCGTTCTTTCCGGTGCCGGAGTTAGCGCTGCGACTGGCTTTTGGCAAGATGGCAGCAGAGGAATTGTTGCTTGCCAGCCAGCGGGTTGAGCCGGCAAAACTAGAAGCGAGCGGATATACGTTCCGTTTTCCCGAGCTGCGCGCGGCGCTGGAGAATCTAGTCTAAGCGCGGAGGGGCACCGCAAACGAAGGCTCTCCTGCGTCAGAAAAAAATGGCCGAACGATTTTCTCGTCCGGCCATCTCAGGGTCTACCGAACTTACTTGATCGTTACGCTCACCGGATTGGAGGCAATGCCATTGGTCACAACCTCTATCTGGCTGGCACCTAATTCAGTTTCAGCAGGAATCGCGATGTGAGCAGTGACCACCAGCGAACCCGTCGCCACTCCCATCGAGCTGGGTTTGTCCGTGAAGCAATAAAAGACATGCCCGGTTGCGTTGTTGGTGATGCGCACCATCGGATAGTTGGTGGCAGCCTGTACGTCGTCTCCGTAAGCGGCGCCCTGTGAGAGCCCGTTCAACTGCGTACCCTGCACAGTGGAGCTCTTGCCATGAGTGAGCTTCTTGGCAACCTTGGTGATGGCGGGAGCCCAAGATGGATTCGGGCTTCCTGTCGAGTTGTAGAGTTCAACGTCGCTGGAGAAATCCGTGAGCAAGATCTGCCCGGTCGGCAACACCAGCATATTGCCATAGAAGGAGCTGTCATTCGGTGCGTTCGGTGTCCCTGGCACCGCGTTGAAGGCGGAGCCATCCCACTCGAAGAATTCCGCGCCGACTTTGTACACGCCGGGGCTGGTCATCACGAGCACGTTGCCATCCGGCAGAAGAGCCGCCGGACCGTCAGCGATGTCCAGTTGCTGACCCTTGACCCTGGGAAAATCCGGTGCCTTAGACCAAGTCCCGTTAAGGGAGTTATAAACGGCGTTGTGGCCGGTCGCGCCCGTGGCCAGAACTGTGCCGTCGGGGCGCAGAAGCGCCGGCCCGAGTTCGTGGGAGCTAGGATCCTCAAGTTGCACAATGGTGCTGCCGGCGGTGGTCCAGGAACCGGTGCCAGGACTGTAGATCTCGGAGTTTGTATTGTCTTCGTTGGCATCTACCGTGAGCACATCGCCACTCGCCAGCAGGGTCCAACCTTCTTCGTCGTTGACGTCAGACTTGCCGGTGCCGGTGGCCGTCCAAGTCAGGTTCTTGGCATCCAGCAAGGCTTCCTGGGTGGTGCAGCAATTGGCAACCATCAAGGTGCCGTCGGCAAGAATAACGCTCTGCGCATCGCCGACGCTGGTCCAACCCGCCGGAGCCTTGAGTTTTTTCCACTTGTTGGTCTTCGGAGTGTAGATCGCGCCGAGGTTCGTCCAGACACCATTGCCAAAATTGTATTCTCCGCCAAGAACCACCACCCGCGAGTCCGGCAGCACGGCCGAAGCAAAGTAGGTAGGAGCATATCCTGCGGGGAGCGATGCCAATTGAGACCACGTACCGTTCTGATAACTTCCGTTGATGTCGGGAGTCAGCGCCCACCAATTCTGGCTATTGTTTGCGTCGAGCACCATAACCCTGCCGTCGCTCAGCAAGAGAGGATTACTTGCTCCAATATTTGGTTGGTTGTTCAGGGGAGTCCAAGTCTGGGCGCTCACAACGCCGAGCCCAGCCAGCAGAATCACACAGATCACTGTGATTGCGTGCAATACCTTCATGTTTTTCCTCATCTAGGTCTTTGGGATTTGCCTTCTATTTAGGTATGGGATCGGGCCTGGCGGGGGGCGAACCCGAACTCGATTAGCGGAGTTTATCACCGAACATAAGAACCGCAATAAGAGATTCGCGTAATCAGTACGGTATTAGCCGTGCTAGTAGTCAAATGTGAAACTGTTTTCATTTTATGGGTGGAAATCTACTGCTCGGTACTTGCAGCCGCTTCGCGAAGATCATCCTTCTCAGGAGTTTGCTTTTTCTCGCGCTGCCGATTGCACGTGAGTGCGAGTGATGCGGTCGTGCCAGCACAATCCATTTTGGTCGAGAATACACCAGAAGTAGCCGAGTCCAGCGGATAGCGCGGAAAGAAACGACGCCAGCACGCGCCATCGGCGCAAACGCCGATTGGGCGCTGAGCCGTCAAATCCCGCCAGCCGCAAACGAGCGGTACGAAGTCCGGGGGTCGAGCCGGTGTACACCACAAACAAGAACTCGTAGGCGGCCCACAGCACCACCGTGACCACGCCGAGCGCACCGGCAAGCACTAGGAGCAGGGGTCCGCTGACGTCATTCAAGCGCAGCGGGTTCAGGTGCCGCAGGTTCAACCGCAGCGAGTTCAGGCCCGGATTGAAGGTCGGGTTCAAACGAAGAAAGATTGCGGCAAAG
Organism: uncultured Acidobacteriaceae bacterium; assembly: GCA_963755765.1. Classification (GTDB taxonomy): domain Bacteria; phylum Acidobacteriota; class Terriglobia; order Terriglobales; family Acidobacteriaceae; genus Acidiflorens. The sequence goes on along the minus strand of CAVWKZ010000008.1, from coordinate 859,629 downwards.
GCCGCCACAGACATTGCCAGGACAGCGCCATCCACGAGGGCAGCCAGGGCGCGTCGAACTATCGATGCGGTTGGGAACGCCGAGGTAAATATACGGGAGGAATCGGCTCGCCGGTCGGTTGACTCCCGCTGCGCCGATTCGATCAACATTCCACCTAACGCGGGCGGCGGCGGCAGAATCTCCGGGGCTTCCACGATGCGCGGACGATCACGATCAAAGACTGGATCGGCCAGGTTGCTCGGGTGAAAAACTGGAATTGCGGCGGAACGCGGGAACTCGATGACCTTGCCGGATGTCTCCACGACCGGCTGTGCGGCTGGCTCGGGCTGCTGACGAGGTTCGGCGAGGCGTGAGTCGTCTGGAGCAGTCGCAACCGCCGGTAACCCAGATCCAGCTGGCGGCACAGAACGGGACCAGCTCTCGGGCGCATCAAATGGCAATAGGAGAGATGGGTAGCGTGGAGTGCGGGCTTTTCGCCGCGTGCGATATCGTTCGAGGCGAGCGGCAACCTCCACCCGCCATGAATCCGGACTCGGAGCGTCGAGATTCGAATCAACGGTCGCTTCCGAGGGTGCGGTCTCCGACGCTGCGGCCGAGAGCTGCTCTTGCGGAGCATGGTCGTCGCCGAGCACAGAGTTTGTTAATCCGGTCATCATCCGTATCGCTGTCGTCATCGCTCCCGCATTCGCCGCAGGCCGTAAATTGCGTCGTCGTAGTCCAGTCCGCAGCCCAGTCAAAGAATGCCAGCAGCCAGCCCCGGCCTGGCACGAATGCCGGAGACCATTTGTTGGAAACCATTAAAGATGCGTAGCTTTGCTTCGCCTGCCGCTCGCGTGCTAAGGTCAGTTGGGTCCCGTTGGCAGACCGGCCGGCGCGGCGCATGCGCGGTTGCACGTCACCCGCTTGGTCGCCTGCTCGATCACCCGCTCGATCATCCGCTAATGATCACCCGCTCTCGAATCTTTATCACGGCCGCATTGCTCTGTCATCTGCTTCTCGCTTCCGGGATAGTAACCAGCCAGACGCTGCCCCCTGATGCCGCACCGGCATCCGCTCGCGAGGGCGCTTCATCTACCGCCCCGGCTCTGCCGGCAGCCCCTGCCAGCCAAACCGAAGAAGAGGTTCTTATCCGGGCGGCGCACCAGGAAAAGGACGGTTCCATCTACCACCTGCAAGGCAAGGCGGAAATTTACTATCGCAATTACATCCTGCGCGCAGATGAAATCACTTACAACGCGGACACGGGAGACAGCGAACCTGAGGGCCACGTCGTGCTGGACGGCGGCCCCTATGATGAGCACGTCGAGTCCAGTCACGGTACCTACAACATCCGCACGCAAGTCGGGACCTTCTACAGCGTGATTGGAACGGTGGGACTTCGGATGCGGAACTCCCGCTATGTGCTCACCACCACCAACCCATTTGCCTTTACCGGAAAAATTGTGGAGAAACACGGGCCCGACCACTATCTGGTGCGCTATGGGACGGTCACCACTTGCGAACTGCCGCGTCCGAAGTGGCAATTCAACGCAAAACACATTTGGGTGGATGTGGACGGCACCGCCAAGATCTACAACAGCGACTTCCGGCTGATGGGCATACCGGTGTTCTATTTTCCGTTTGTGACCCATCCCGTTCAGAAAGAGCAGCGTCACACTGGGCTCTTGATCCCAAGCTTCGGCAACTCATCCACCAAGGGGCTGATTGTCGGCGACTCCGTGTACTGGGTTCTGAACCGCAGCATGGACGCGCTTGTGGGCACCGAATACTATTCCAAGCGCGGATGGTTTCAACACGACGAATTCCGCGCGCGTCCGAGTGACAGCTCTTATGTGTTCTTCAACTACGTTGGCATTCAGGATCGCGGCATCGGCTATCCACCGCAGAATCAGGGCGGCGAGGACGCGCGTTTCCTCGCCGAGCGTCCCTTCGGAACCTTCCGCGGTATCGCGAATATAGATTATTTGAGTTCGTTCGTTTTCCGCATCGCCTTCACCGATGTGTACTCCCAGGCAATCGATTCCGAAGTGAGGTCGCAGATCTTTCTCTCCAATACCACCAATGGATTTCACTTCAATGTGCTGGCCGAGCGCTACCAGAACTTTGAAGTCTGCAATCCGGAAACGGAGACCAACGCGGGCTGCTCCGAGCTGACGCAGACGGAACTGGTCCGGATTCTGCACACGCCCAGCTTCTTTATCTCAAGTGAGGAGCGGCAATTGGGCAATACGCCCTTTTACTGGTCCTTTGAGAGCGCGGCCGAGGGTTTGCAGCGGCGCCAGGCTCCCGAAAATTCGCAGCCTGGGTTCCGCACCGGCCCTCTGGTGGGCCGGTTCGATCTGGCGCCCTCGCTTAGCCTTCCCCTGCAATGGGAGGGCTGGTCGTTCCGCTCCGAACTTACGTTGCGGGACACGCTCTACACCGAGCAGTTCAGTCCGGGACTGGCCGCTGCCAACGGAACCGCTTCCGATGATGTCCTGAATCGCAAATCGCTGGAGGCTTCGGTCGAGGTGCGCCCGCCGGCATTGTCGCGGATCTTCGATCGTCCCTGGCTGGGACGCAAATGGAAGCACGTGATTGAGCCCCGCATGAAATACGACTACGTTACCGGCATCAACAACTTCGCCAACATTTTGCGTTTCGATGCTACCGATGTGCTCACCGACACCAGTGAAGTGGAGTATTCGGTAGTGAATCGTCTTTACGCCAAGCGTCTGGATCCGAGTGTCAAGGATTGCGACGTGCAAGCAATGAGCACGCTCACCATCGGTGGCGTGCCGCAAGTCGGCGCGGTTCCGTGGGAGCAGCCTCCCATCCCGGACACTCAATGTGCCTCGGGCCCGCGCGAGATCCTGAGCTGGGAGATCGGACAGAAATATTTCTTTGATCCGACGTTTGGCAACGCGCTGGAAGGCGGCCAGCGCAACGTATTTACGACAACCGCGGATTTTACCGGCACTGCCTTTTTGGATGAACCACGGCGCTTTGCTCCCATCATTTCCCGCTTGCGCATCGAAACCAGCCCGCGCACCAACACCGAGTGGGACTTGGACTACGACTTGAAGGCTGGCCGCATTAATTCCAGCATGGCGCTGGTGAACTACCACTACGGCAAATTTACCATTGGCGGGGGCGATGCCTTCCTGCGCGTGATTGACAATGGAACGGGAACGACGATGACGACGCCCAGCGAATTCCACCAGTTTCGGGTGCTGTTTGGCTACGGCCAGCTGAACAAGCGCGGATTGAGCACCGCCACCAGCTTCGGCTTTGACGCGGACAATGGGTCCCTGCAGTATGCGTCCGCGCAGACCAGTTACAACTGGGACTGCTGCGGCCTGAGCCTGGAATACCGGCGCTTCGCGCTGGGATCAGTGCGTAACGAAAATCAATATCGTTTCTCGTTTACGCTTGCGAACGTGGGAGCGTTTGGCAACCTCAGACGACAGGAACGGCTGTACTAGCTTGTAAGTTCCCAGTTCGAGGATAATGGAATCGTGAGCATCGCAGCCACGCTCGATCAGAAGGCCCAGCGTTTGCGCCAGATCCTGGCGAGTCACGCCCGTTTGATCGTCGCCTACTCGGGTGGCGTAGACTCCGCTTTTCTTGCCTGGATCGCGCACCAGGTACTCGGCGGCCAGATGCGGGCCGTGATTGCCGACTCCGCCAGCCTGGCACGGACTCATCTTGGAGATGCACTCGCCTTCGCGCGCGAGCACCAAATTCCGGTCGAAGTGGTGGAAACGCAGGAACTGGAAAATCCGGCATACACCCGCAACGATGCCATGCGCTGTTTTCACTGCAAGGACGAACTGTTCACAGTCCTCGAGCGCTATCGCGAAAGCGGCGGATTCGACGCCATCGCTTATGGAGTCAACGCCGACGACGAGGGCGATTTTCGCCCCGGACAACAGGCCGCCCGCCAGCATCATGTTCTAGCTCCGCTGCTCGAAGCCGGCTTGAATAAAGCTGAAGTCCGAGAACTGGCGCGGCAGTCCGAGTTGCGCGTGTGGGACAAGCCCGCCTCCGCATGCCTTTCGTCGCGTCTGGAGTACGGACGCGAGGTCACTCCTGAAGCCCTTAGCGTTGTGGAGCGCGGCGAAGATGCACTGCGAGGCCTAGGGTTCCGGCAATTCCGCGTGCGCCATCACGGCGAAATCGTGCGCATTGAAGTTGCGCGCGAAGAACTCTCGCGCGCCTTGACCGCCGAGATGGCCCGCGAGTTCACGACCGTGTTCAAAGCGCTGGGATTCAAGTTCGTTACGCTCGACCTGGAGGGATTCCGCTCCGGGTCCATGAACCAACTGCTGACTCCCGAAGAGTTGCTCCGCGGACGCGTCTGAAAATGTATTGGGCTCGAGAAGAGGCTTGCGGAGTCTCCCCGGGCGTGAACTGCGTGAGCCTTCCTGCCATGAGATAATCAAGCGTTTGCTCATGTTCAGGTGGTTTATATTAATGATGGTGCGACGCGCGTTCCTCGTCCTCTTGGTGATTTGTCTGGGCTGCTCGGCGCAGTCTCCTCCTTCTTCTTCCGCTCCTTCAAATCCCGCCGCGTCTTCCGATCTCGTGCGTGTGGTCGAACGGCATGTTCGGGCGCAGTATTCCCTTCCACCCGACGTAAAAGTGATTGTGGGGACCCCTCGGTCGAGTGAGTTTGCCAACTATGACGCGCTAACGGTTACGTTCGTCAGTCCCGACAAAAAGCAGGACTACGAGTTTCTGCTATCCCACGATCATAAGACGCTCCTGCGCATGACCAGGTTGGATCTGACCACCGATCCTTACGCGGCAATCATGAAGAAGATCGACGTCACCGGACGTCCAACACGGGGCAACAAAGATGCCAAGGTAATGGTCGTCAATTATGACGATTTCGAGTGCCCGTTCTGCTCGCGCATGCATCAGGCGCTCTTTCCCGGCCTGTTCAAGGAATACGGCGATCGCGTCCTGTTTATCTACAAAGATTACCCGCTCGAAGATATTCACCCCTGGGCGATGCATGCCGCGATCAACGCCAATTGCCTGAGCGCGCAAAACTCCGACGCCTACTGGGATTATGCCGATTACCTGCATGCCAATCAGCACGCCATCAGCGGTGAAAAAGGTCGCGATGGCCAGAATGCGGAACTCGACAGGCTGGCCACTTTGCAGGCCGAGAAGCATAATCTCGACGTTCCGAAATTGCAGGCATGCCTCAAGGCTCAGGATGACAAGGCCGTGCGCGCCTCCTTGCGCGAAGGAGACAACCTTGGAGTGGACGCCACCCCGACGATGTTCGTCAACGGCCAGAAACTCGATGGGGCCGTCCCGGCGGAGGATGTTCGAGTCACGCTCGACCAGGCGCTGAAGGATGCCGGGGTCGCGCCTCCGGAGCACAAGAACTGAATTTGAGATCCGTGATAGAAAAGCTGGCGATTGCGGGCTCGAAATCGCCGACGGTGGCGGAGTGGTGGAGGAGAGAAACTTGAAAAATCGTAACTGCTTTGGACGAGCGGGCCGGGCCATGCTTGCGGCGATGGTCAGCGCGTTTCTGTTGCTTGGATTGTCGGCTTGCAACCGCGGCGGCAACGGCGGCGACGTCGTGGCTTCGGTAAATGGACACAAGATTTATCGCAGCGAGCTCGACAAGTACTACGCCAACGGGACGGCGGGATCCGATCAGCAACCGACGGGCGAGCAGGCGGTAAGCCTGCGTCTCAGCATTCTGAATGAGCTGATCGAGACGGAAATCCTGATGCAACGCGCTGAAAAACTCGGGCTGCTGGCGACGGACGAAGAAGTGGACCGCAAGCTGAACGAAATCAAATCGCCGTACACCGCCGAAGAATTTAACAAGCGGCTGCAGGACAAGAAAATCACCCTGGACGACTTCAAGCGCGATCTGCGGCGCTCGCTCACCCGCGACAAGGTGTTGAACAAGGAAATCACTTCGCGCATCAACATCACCGACCAGGACGTTACGAACTATTACAACGATCACAAGGCTGAGTTTAACCTGATCGAAGCGCAGTACCATTTGGCGAAAATCATGGTCTCCGGAGTGGGCAACGCTCAGGTGCACAACCTGCAGAACAGCAAGGCGCAGAATGATGCCGAAGCCCGCAAGAAGATCCAGTCCATCTCCAATAAGCTCGATAGCGGCGACGACTTCGCCACCCTGGCCATGAATTATTCCGAAGACCCGGAGACCAGCAACAACGGCGGCGATCTGGGAATGGCTCCGGAATCCGCGCTCAAGAACGCCGATCCTGCAACCCGCGACGCGGTGATGAAACTCAAGCCGGGGCAGTATACGCCGGTGATTCCCATGATCAATCCGACCGATCATCAAACTTTCGGTTACATGATCGTGAAACTGATTTCGAAAGAGCCAGCGGGTCAGAGGGACTTGAACGATCCGCGGGTACAGCAGGCCATCCGCCAGCAACTGCGCGATCGGCGCGAGCAGTTATTGAAAGCGGCGTACTACGAGAGCCTCCGCGACGACGCCAAAGTCACGAATTACTTTGCCGACGAAGTGCTGAAGAATCTGGGAGCCGCAAAGTAACTTTTCTCTTGCCATGTCCAGATTCTCTTGCTGAGGTTGTCATGCTGAGCGAGGATTGACCTTCGCAAAAGCGAAGGCCTACCGCAGTCGAAGCACCCCTACTCAATCACTCTGTCGCCGGGAACACATCAAGCGCGGTTGCTTCAACGCGTTTTATCCTTCCAACTTCTTAGTCAAGACCTCATTCACCAGCTGGGGGTTGGCTTGGCCCTTTGAGGCCTTCATCAACTGACCCACGAAGAATCCGATCACGGTCTTCTTGCCCGCGCGATATTGCTCAACTTGCTTAGGATTCGCGGCGATTAATTCATCGGCGAGCTTCTCCAGGACCGACGTGTCGCGCGACTGCTCGGGCCGACCCTCGGCTTCATAGACGACGGGGAAGTCCTGATTGCGCTCGAAGCTGAGGTCGTAAAGGTCTTTCAACATTTTGCCCGAGATTGCGCCCGACTCGACCAGATCGGCGGAAGCTGTAATACCCGCCATCGAAATTGGCGACTGCTCAAGTTCGAGGCCCCGAGCCTTCAGGCGTCCGAGTAATTCGCTCTGCACGAGGTTCGCGACCCGCTTCGGATTTTTCGCCGTGCGGGCCGCCGACTCGAACTGATCCGCCAGTGTTCGTGTGAGGGTCAGCGTGTGGGCATCACCGACAGTAATGCCGTAATCCTTTATGATCCGCTCACGGCGGGCTTCCGGAAGCTCAGGCAGGCCGGCGCGAATTGTGCCTTGCCATTTTTCATCCACCACTAAAGGAAGTAAATCGGGTTCAGGAAAATAGCGGTAGTCGTGCGCCTGCTCTTTCGAGCGCATCGCGTACGTCTTGCCTTCGTGTGCGTTGTAAAGCCGCGTTTCCTGCGTGATTGTGCCGCCGGATTCGATGATGCTAATGTGCCGTTCGATCTCATACTCCAGCGCCTGCTTGATGAAACGAAACGAATTGACGTTCTTGACCTCGGTCTTCGTGCCGAATTCCTTCTGTCCGCGAGGCCGCACGCTTATGTTCGCGTCGCAGCGCAGCGAACCTTCTTCCATATTGCAGTCGCTGACGCCCGTGTACAGGATGATTTCCTTGAGCCGCGTGAGGTACTCGTGCGCTTCCTCGGGAGAGCGCATATCGGGCTCGCTGACGATCTCGGCCAGAGGCACGCCGGTGCGGTTCAGATCAATGGCGGTCTTCGTGGCTGCGTCGGCGAAACCTTCGTGCAGGCTCTTGCCCGCGTCTTCTTCGAGGTGCAGACGCGTGATGCCGATTCTCTTCTTGTTGCTGCCGCGATCGTCCTTGATATCGACATCGATTTCGATGAATCCATGTTCGGCAAGCGGCTTGTCGTATTGCGAAATCTGGTAGCCCTTCGGCAGGTCCGGATAAAAATAGCTCTTCCGCGCAAAGATGGACACTTCGTTGATGCGACACTCCAAAGCCATCGCAGCCAGCGCCGCGAATTCCACGGCCTTCCGATTCAGCACCGGCAAGGCTCCCGGAAGTCCGAGACACACGGGGCAAACATTCGTGTTCGGAGGATCCCCAAAACGAGTCGAGCAGGAGCAGAAGATTTTCGAAACAGTCAGCAGCTGTACGTGGACTTCGAGTCCGATGACCGGCTCGTATTTTGCGAGGATATCCTCGGAAACGGCGGGAGTGGCCACCATAGCAGGAGATTATAGCTGGCCTAATCAACGGAGGACGCGTGACGCGCCCGTCGGTCCGTCGCAGGAGCGCCTACGGCTTCTTCACTTCCGGCGCACTCAAATACTTCTCCATTGGAATTTCAAAATACATCAACTCCGTGCCCTTCGCGTCGTGCACTCCCATCAGGTAGAAATTGGCGCCGGCCAGCGGGTTCGAAATGTCGAGAACGTCGAAAAACAGAAAGCCGCGCGCCGTGGAATGCGGTTCTACCGCTTCGGCGCGGAACTGAGCCTGCTCGATCTCGTCCCAGACCTTGCGACTCACCCCACCTTTGACTTCTTTCTTGGGCAGCGGAATTGGCAAAGTATTCTGGTGATCATTCCGCGTAGGATGCGAGATACGCCGCAGCAGATCGTCCATGGTCGCGGGGAGCAGTTTGCTGCGATCTTTAGTATTCAACTGAGCCGTCATGCCAACCAGCGAGACCGGCTGATCGCTGTCATTCGTGATCACGAAGAAGACCGGCAAGTATCCGTTGTTGCGCCAGTTGACGTTGAAGATCGAAGCCTTGTCCTCCAGGTCATACGGGTCGACCGCGACCCCAACTTTTTCCGTAGGGTGTTCATCGTGCGCCGGGTAGGTGCGAGCCGGCTGTGCCGCGGGCATCGCGAACTCTTTGGCCGCCATCAAGCCCAGGCAGCCCACCAGCACAAAAGCGCAGATTGCAGTAAGCCGCGGGGCGAGCGGCTTCAGCGCGCGAGAAGATCCTGGCAGACGTGCATTGTGCATAGGTGAATTATAGGATGTCGAATTGTTGGATGCCGTAAGCGCGATCCGTGCCGTCTCGCCCAGTTGCGTCGCTATTCCCTATCTAACGATCAGATTGGGGCGCGCCATTTAGAATGGGTCTTCTTTCATGTATGCGCTATACAGTGCGCTGCTTGCTTTGTTTCTGGCGCTGACGCTGCCCTATTGGCTGCTGCAGATGATGCGGCACGGCAAGTATCGGGCAGGCGTGCGACAGAGGTTCGGCGCGGTTCCGCCCGCCCTTGCGGGCCGCGACGCCCGACCCGCAATCTGGGTGCACGCGGTTTCGGTGGGCGAGGTAGTGGCGTCGAGCGCAGTCATCGAGGCGCTGCGACAGAAATTCCCCTCCCATCGCGTATTGATTTCGACCACCACCAGCACGGGACAGAAACTCGCCGGGCAACGATTTGGCGTCGAGAACGTATTTTATTTTCCTCTGGATTTCGCCTTCGCCATCCGGCCCTATCTCGATGCCTTGCGTCCGGAACTCGTGGTCGTCGCGGAAACCGAATTCTGGCCGAATTTTCTGCGGCTTACCGAGCGCAGCGGGGCGCGGATCGCTGTGATCAACTGTAGAATTTCGGACCGCTCGCTTCCCGGCTACAAGCGGCTACGGTTCTGGCTTCCGCGATTGCTGGAGAAGACGCTAGCCAACGTCGATATTTTCTTGGCCCAAACCGATAGCGACCGGCAGCGACTGATCGAAATTGGTGCTGACGAATCGAAGGTCACGGTGGCGGGCAACCTGAAATTCGATGTCGCCCCTCCGCCGTCACCGCCGATTGTTACCAATCTGCGCGAAAACTTCACCCGTACCGGAGCCGGGCCGATTCTAATCTGTGGCAGCACGCTCGAAGGCGAAGAAGGCGCGCTGCTCTCCACGTTTCGCAACATTCTGGTCAATCATCCCAAGGCCGTGATGATTCTCGCACCCCGCCATCCGGAGCGGTTTGCGGAGGTTGCTGCGCTGGTCGAGACACTCGGCTTCCGCATGTGGCGGCGCTCGCTTGCGGGGGGTGAGTCTCGGAGCGGCGAACCGCTCGTCGGCGGCGTATTCCTGCTAGACAGCATCGGGGAGTTGGCCACACTTTATTCTCTGGCCACCGTCGCGTTCGTGGGAGGCAGCCTGGTGCCCCGCGGCGGGCACAATATTCTCGAGCCCGCGCTCTACGGCGTTCCCATTGTCACCGGCAACCACTACGAGAATTTTCGCGACGTCGTGAACTTTTTTGCCAGTCGCAACGCGGTTCGCGTCGTTGGACTGGCGGAGCTGCCGCTAGTCTTAATGGAACTGATTGAAAACGACAACGAAAGGCGTACGCTCGGCCGGAATGCGCTGGCGGCGCTCGAATCGCAAGGTGGCGCTTCAGCCAGGACGGTCGCGGCACTGCTTCAGCTCATGGGTGTTCCATCATGAGTATGAATCCGCTCACCGGATTCTACGGCGCCGCCACCGCTCTGCGGAACACGCTGTTCGATAGCGGCGTGCTGACTTCGCGACGCCTCGAGCGGCCTGTGGTCAGCGTCGGAAACCTGTCGGTGGGTGGGTCGGGCAAGACTCCATTCGTCATTGCGCTCGGCGAATTGTTGAAGGCCCGCGGCATTAGCTTCGACGTGCTCAGTCGCGGATACCGCCGCCAGACCCGCGGAGTTTTCGTAGTTGAGCCCGATGGCACCGCCGCCGACTTCGGCGACGAACCGCTGCTGATTGCGCGCCGGCTGGGCGTTCCGGTAATTGTCGGCGAAAGCCGCTTCGAAGCAGGCCGAGTCGCCGAACAGAAATTTCAGCAGAAGTTGCACATCCTCGACGACGGCTTTCAACACCGTTCTCTAGCGCGCGACTTCGACATCGTCCTGATGACGGAGCGCGACTTCGACGATAAGCTGCTGCCCTCAGGACGGCTCCGCGAGCCGCTGTCCTCACTCGCGCGCGCAGACGCAATCGTGCTGCCCACAAGCTTGCCGGTGGATCATCCGGCGCTGCGGCAAAAGGCGATCTTGCGAGTCCAACGCGAACTCATTCTTCCGAACCTGTCTTACGCGCCGGTTGCTTTCTGCGCCATCGCGCGCCCCGAACCGTTCTTTGCCCAGGTACGCGCCACCGGAATCACCCCTGCTGCTGAAGTCAGCTTCCGCGACCATCACGCCTACAACAGAAAGGACCTGGAGAAATTGCTCGCGCTGTGCCGCAAACACAGCGCTGGCGGCTTCCTGACCACAGAAAAAGATGCAGTCAACCTGGGCTCGTTACGCACCGACCTCAAACCGATCGCAGTAGCCGAACTCACCGTTACCATCGACAATTCCAATGACGTTGTGGATGCCATTCTGGCGAGAATTGCGAAACGAATGCCCCGCTCGTGAGAAAATCTTGATTGCACCCGGGCGCCGAACATATGGTGACCCAGCATCTCGATGACAAAACATATTAAAGAAAACGATCGCCTGCGAAAGCTCGTCGAGTCCTTCCCCAAGCTCACCGTGACCGTGCTCGCCGACCTCGTCGCCGACGAGTTCGTGTTCGGCGAGATTTCTCGCGTCTCCCGCGAAGCGCCAGTCCTGATCCTGAAGCACCGCGATCGCAAAGTGGTTCCCGGCGGCGGTGCCAACGCGATTTGCAACCTGGCCGACCTTGGAGTCAACGTTTTGCCGGTCGGAATCGTAGGCGACGATGAGCCGGGAAAACTACTGCTGCGCGCCTTCCGTCACAAACGCATCCCGGTGAGTGGCGTTTTTAAAGACAAGAGCTACACCACCGTGACTAAGACGCGCATCCTCGCCGGATTCGCGCACACTGCCGGACAACAGGTCGTGCGCCTTGACCGCGAGCCCACTGAAGGCCCTAATTCGCATCTGCGCCGAGAACTCGTGCTGGCCGCCCGCGAATACACTCGCGCGTCCGATGCGCTGCTGGTTTCCGACTACGGGTACGGCGCCGCGACACCAACTCTGCTGAATGTGATTCGCGAGAAACGCGGCATCGACAAGGTTCCCGTGACGCTTGACTCGCGCCATCGTATGCTCGAGTTTTCTGGCATCACGGCGGCAACGCCGAACGAGTCGGAGGTGGAAACGGTTCTCGGCATCCGCATCGGCACTGATAACGATAACGACTGGGAACGCCTGGTGGCCGCCGGAGATCAGATCGCGGGCGCAATGAACCTGGAATCGCTGCTGATCACTCGCGGCAAGGATGGCATGGTCGTGTTCCCGCGCCGCCACAAGCCGGTGGATATCCCGATTTACGGCAGCGATGAAGTCGCCGACGTAACCGGCGCTGGCGATACCGTCATCGCGACGTTTACCGCGGCGCTGGCTGCGGGGGCAACCTCCGAAGAGGCCGCGCATCTCGCGAACTACGCGGGCGGCATCGTCGTGATGAAGCGGGGCACGGCTACTGTCAGCCAACAGGAATTGTTGGAAGCACTTGATAAGACGGCGCCGGTGGCTCGCGAACATTAGAGTTCGTGGGCAGCCTGCGAGATCGAGATCCGAGATCGAGATCATTGAGCAAACCACTCCATCAGAAGATTGTTTCTCGCAGCGAACTGCAGCAGCGTGTGGCTGACTGGCGGCGCGCTGGCGAGCGCATCACGCTGGCCAACGGAGTTTTCGACCTGCTGCATGTCGGCCATGTACGCTACCTCCACGCCGCGCGGGAACTGGGCGGCAAACTCGTTGTCGCGGTCAACGCCGATGCGTCCGTCCGCGCATTGAAGGGGGAAGGGCGGCCAGTAATCCCGGCCGATGAGCGCGCGGAGATTCTCGCGTCACTGGCCGACGTGGACGCGCTCGTTGTCTTCTCAGAAAAGGACGTGCGCGCCATCATTCGCGAAATCCGTCCCGATTTTCATGCCAAGGGAACGGACTACACGATGGAGAGCGTCCCGGAGCGCGACGAAGTCGAAGCGTGCGGTGGTCGAGTCGTGATCGTGGGTGATCCTAAGAATCACTCGGTCACCGAGATCATTGGTTCGCGCTCGCGGCTGGAGCCGCGAAAATCGTGAGGCACTGCGGACAGCGACAAAGCGGGCGGCACAAGGGCGGCAACAAGAATGCCTGATTCTCTTCCCGCCAACGCGCCGCGCTACAACAGCCTGCTCATCGTGCGCCTCAGCGCCATGGGAGACATCATCCACACTTTGCCCGCCGCGGCCGCGCTGCGCCAGGCTTTCCCTCATGCAACTTTGGGATGGCTCCTTGAAGAGCGCTGGGCGGAACTGCTTTGCACACTGCGCTATCCGCGCTCTGGACTGCGGTCTCCGCAGCGCCCACTGGTCGATCGCGTACACGCGGTCAACATCGCAGAGTGGCGCCGCGCTCTTTTCTCGTTCAACACCTGGCAGCAGATGGCCGTGGGCTTGAGTCAGCTACGCGGAATTCGATATGACGCGGTAATCGATTTTCAGGGCGCCGTCCGTTCCGCATTGCTGGCCCGCTGGTCGGGCGCACCCGTGATATATGGAGACGTGCAACCCCGAGAAAATGCCGCCAGCATGTTTTACACAAGAAAAGTACTCGTGCAGACGAACGGCACTCATGTCATCCAGCAGGCGCTCGCGCTCGCGGAAGCTGTCATTCCCAGTTCGATCGCCCAAGCACCCGTGCTCGAACCTCGGGTAGAGTTTCCCATCGACCCTGATGCGGAGAGCAAAATCGCTGGGCTCACGGCCGACCGGAAGGACTTCGCGCTTCTTAATCCCGGTGCTGGCTGGGGCGCCAAGATGTGGCCGGCCGAGCGCTACGGGCAGGTTGCGGAGGAACTGGCGAAAGATGGACTATATTCGCTCATAAATTATGGTCCGGGAGAAGAAGACTTGGCCGCAACTGTGGAAGCCGCCAGCGAGGGGACCGCGCAAAAGATTTCCTGCTCGATTTCTGAACTCATCGCGCTCACGCGCCGGGCTCGACTCTTCATCGGAGGCGACACCGGTCCGATGCATCTTGCAGCCGCGTTAAACATTCCGGTGGTAGCAATCTTTGGTCCGACAAACCCGGCGCGCAACGGCCCATTCGGCACACGATCCATTGTGCTGCGGAGCGCAAGCAGTACGACCGACCACTCCCGGCGCGGCGAACCGGAACATGGTCTGCTCGAAATCACCGCCGCCGAAGTCGTCGCTGCAATCCGAAAACTGTTGTCGAATGATATCGCAGTGGCTCGTGCCGCTGATACCAGTGAGTGAACCCTTACAATCCGGATCGCAATCGCCAACCAGCCTCGATACCTGGTCACGCGTGGCGCGTCGTATCCGCGTGCCTCTGGGATTTGTATTCGCCGTGGTTTATATCTGGCTGGCGCGTCCAAACAGAACATCACTCATAGCAGGATCGCTCGTCCTCTTGCCCGGCCTAATTTTGCGCGGTCTGGCTTCCGGCCACGTGCAAAAAGACAAGCTGCTCACCATCAGCGGCCCCTACGCCTACACTCGCAACCCTCTGTATCTTGGCTCCCTGCTGTTGGCCACCGGCTTCGCCATCGCAGCGCGTAGCTGTTGGATCGTCGCCATCATGCTGTTGATGTTCGCCGTGATTTATGTCCCCGTCATCGCCGGTGAAGAACGTTACCTGCGACGCACGTTCTCCGAATACGACGACTATGCCCGTCACGTACCACGTATGTTGCCGCGACTAACGCCTTATGGTGCCCAGCACTCCGCGTACTCTTCTGCCCGTTACTGGAAGCACCGCGAATACGAGGCAAGCATCGGCTGCCTGGCGGTGATCGCCATCTTGGTCGTCAAGCTGATCTTTAACCTCTAACCTCGTGTGGTAGTCTGCCGTGGAGCATGAGCCATGTATTCCAATGGGTGAAGCCCACCTATTCAGCGGCCGTTATTAGACGCCCGAAGTTGTACCCTTCCCTTGGTTTGGTGTGTCTGATCATCCTGATCGCGGCCATGTTGCCTGCGCAGCAGTCCCAGCCGACAGCAACCAACACGATCGGCCCCGCGCCGGTGCAGATCGCGCCTCCTCGTCCCAACTATCCTTTTCCCGATGGACACAGCTACGTTTACTCGGCAGAGTGGCATTTGATCACCGCTGGCACCGCCATCGTGAGAATGGATGCCGCCGGAAACGACCGCAAAGTCACCGCCACCGCCGAATCTGCAGGAGCGGTCAATGTCATTTTCGCTGTCCATGATCGCTTCGAATCGCACTTCGATCCCCGGACGTTCTGCTCGCTTTCCATCTTCAAGCATAGCGAAGAAGGTTCGCATAAACGCGAGACGTCGATTCGATTTGATTACGCGAACAAGAAAAGCACGCTCGATGAAAAGAACCTGAAGACGGGCGAGACCAAGCACGTAGAAAACGATCTTGCCGGCTGCGCCACTGACGTCATCACCGGCTTCTATTACCTGCAATCGCTGCCGTTGCAACCTGGGGCCATCTACCAGTTCCCGATCAGTGACGGAAAGACGACCATCGTTCGCGCCAGCGTGGAGAAGCGCGAGCAGATTAAAGTACCGGCGGGAACCTTCCCCACCGTGATGGTTACCGCGGAAGCCACCTCCGGTCCGCTGCAATCCAAAGGCAAAGTCTGGGTATGGTATTCGGAGGATCCAAGCCACACGCCGGTGCAAATGCGCGTCAAGCTGGGGTGGGGCACGCTTCTTTTTCGCCTGCAGCGGATCGACAAATAGAGAATTAAGAAAAGTAGATCCTACTTCTGTGCCAGCACCGCCTGCTTCGCCTTCGCCAGTTCCGGACGCGCGGAGCTGGACCCGTCGCAAGTCTTAACCAGCACGGCGTAATACTCGGTTGCCTGCGAAGCTTGGCCAGCGATCTCCGCCGCCTGGGCCGCGCCATAAAGCCCGTTGAAGCGCTTCGGATTGAATTTCAAGTCCCCCTGATACTCGGCCAAAGCCAGCTCCGGACGCTTCATCTCGAGCAGCATGTCAGCCAGCATCTCGCGTGCCGGCATCGAAGTCTGCTCTTCGCCAACCGCGTCTTCGTGATCCGCAACCTTGTGAAGCGTTGCCGTTGCTTCGTCGTCTTTGCCCTCGACGTGCAGAACCCATGCCGACGCTTCCTGCTGCAGCATGTCGGCGTATTCGGCCGAATAAGTTTTCTTGCGCGTTACATAATCCTTGTGAATCGCTGCGATTTCCGCCAGATTCTTTTTCGCGCCTGCCAGATCTCCGCTGCGCGCGCACCCAATCGCCTTCGCCCAGTAAGTGTAGGCACGGTCGTCGGGCACGGCTTTGGAGATCACCGGCAACGCAGCCGCCTCAGACCAGCGATGCAGCTCTAACGCATACATGGCTGGAAATTTCGACATCGCGAACGCCTGCATGTCGCGATCCATGCTGCCCATGTGCATCGGCGGCATGATTTTTACTTCGTCAATCACCTTTAACGCATCCGCCTCGCGCCCACTTTGCAGATAGGCGTAGATCAGAAAATCCATGGCATGGAACTGGTGGCCTTCGCCGCCCATCCCCATCTCCGAAGCCTTGCGGGTCGCCGCAATCGAGGCCAGGTTCGACTGGATCGAGTCCGGCCAATCTCCCACACGCGCGAAAATGTGCGACGGCATATGCACCGCGTGCGGAGCCGATGGCGCAATCTGCGCATAGCGCCGCGCCGCCGGCAGCCCAAGCTCCGCGAGTTGCGGTTTGTCGTAAGTATGGATCAGGTAATGCGCAATCCCCGGATGATTGGGCTCCTCGGCAAACAGCTTCTCCAGAATCGCTCCCGCCTGCTTGCGATTGGCAAACGTCGTGTCGTTGTCGGGCTCCGACGCCAGCAGCGAAAGCGCGTAAAAAGCTGCCGCCTCGTGGTCGTCCGGATACTTCTGATAGACCTTCTCCATGGCTGCGCAATAAGCCCGCGCTCGCGCTTCGTGATCTGCCTTCGCGCTGTTGGAATAAAACGCCTCCAGGGCCAGGATGTAATCGCGCTCGCGCTCGGTCGTTCCGTTGATCTTGTCCGCCTTCTTCAACTCGGCCGAGGCGCGCTTGATCGTCGCCTCTGTCGGCTGGTCCCAGAGCTGGTGCCACAGGCTGATGGCCTCGCCCCAGTACGCCATGGCGCACTTCGGGTCCTGCTTTTCGACGTCGAGAAACGTCTTCTCCGCCTCTTCGTACCAAAATGAATGCAACAGCGCGACGCCCTTTTCGAATGTCTTCTGCGCCTCCGGGGTGCAAGACACGGGGAAATGCACCGTCCCCAGTTGTCCCGGCATGAGTTCTTCGTGATGGTGGTCGTCGTCGGCAATCGCAGCAGCGGAGAATGCAGCAGCAATACAAAGAAGCCAGATTAACTTGCGCATGGAGCCCCCAGTCGGAGTCTAGTGCGCGAATCGCGGCGGGGTCAAGGCGAGAGCGGGGTGAGAACACCACGGGATGGAATATGATCCCGCGCCGAAGCTTCAATGAGTGCAAACGCCTGTGGGTGTTGAAAAAGTCACTGTGATTAGCAGGCTGAATGGAAGCAGAAGCGTGGTAATAAGGAGAAGGAATCCTTGCCATGCTCTGCTGGATCACCATTCAGGGAGGCGTGCTCATCATGATGGGGCAACACGATCGTTCGGAAGCGCTGTTCTACTACTTCCGCCTGGAAGATCAGGTTCCTGAGAGACATCTGCTACGGCTCATCGAAAAACACATCAGCTTTGCTTTTGTGCGCGAAAAGCTGAAAGCGAGTTATAGCGATAGGGGCCGTCCGTCGATTGATCCTGAGCTGCTGCTGCGCATCCTGTTGATCGGGTATCTGTATGGCATCAGCAGCGAGCGCAAGCTGGTGGAAGAGCTGCGCATGCATCTGGCATGGCGCTGGTTTACCGGACTGGGGTTCGACCAGGAGATTCCGCATCACTCCACGTTCTCGAAGAATCGGCACGGAAGATTCCAAGAGTCCAAGCTGTTCGAGCAGTTGTTCGAACAGATCGTGAAGCAGTGTGTGGAAGTGGGACTGGTGCAGGGAAAAGATCTGTCGGTGGATGGCAGTTTCGTGGAGGCGAATGCCAGCAAGGAGAGCCGCATTCCACGCGAGCAGCTAGCGGAAGTGGCGCAGGTGAACCACACTGTGCGTCAGTACCTGGTGGAATTAGAGCAGCAAAATCCGACCGACGAGCCAGTGCACGAGCAGAAACGGGTGTCCACAACCGATCCCGACGCGACCTACGCGACCAAGGGTGGAACTCCGGCCCGGCTCGGCTACTACGACAACTATCTGGTGGACAACCACAGCTGTGTGATCGTGGGAGTACAAGCAACCGCCGCCCGGATGAGTCAGGAGACGGTCGCCGCACAAGACATGATCGCTCGTTTCGCCGAATGGCAAGGGTGCGATCCCGAGTCGGTGGTGGCTGATGCCACGTACGGCAACGGTGAGTTCCTGCAGTGGTTAATGGAGCGGAAGATCACACCGTATATGCGCACTCGAGACAGTGCGCTGAGAAAGAACAGTCCGTACTACGGTCCCGAGCGATTTACCTATCTACCCGAAAGCAACAGCTATCTCTGTCCGGCTGGGGAACAGCTCAACTATGTCGGCCTGAATGTTCGAAACCGCGCTCACGCCTATATCGGCAGCGGCAAGCGTTGTGGGGCATGTTCGCAAAAAGCGCAATGCACCAGTGGGCGATATAAGTATCTCGCAATTCACATGCATGAACCCGCGCGACCACGCGCCCGGGACCTGTCGAACACACCAGCATTCGCCAGTGCACAACGAAAGCGGAAAAAAGTGGAGGCGCTGTTTGCGGAACTCAAGAATCAGATCGGCCTTCGTCGCCTGCGCCTACGCCGGATGAAGTTCGTTCGTGAGCAGTTCTTCCTCGCCGCGGCGGCCCAGAACCTGAAGCGACTGGTACGGTTCCTCAGCCAACCGACAACCCCACCCGTGGAAGCTACCACTTAGCTGAAGTGAGAAGAAAAAACTCGGCAGCAGTGATAATCGCAACCAAAACGACGTTCCGATCACGGACTTTTTCAACACCCACTCCCCATTACACTCAGAACCAGCGAATCTGACGCTAGGCGCCTTCTAGAAGTCTCTCGTGCCACGTCCCCGGAGCACTCTTGAGTTGGTAGAGCACATCGCCACCGTGATAGAAACCAACTGAACGAATCGAATCCAGCCGGCCACCGCAGACAACCTGTTCGGCGGAAATAGGGTGGTGGAGTTTCCATGTACGTCTGAACTCTTCCAACTCTGCCGCGTCTTTAATGCGAACGTTCGACCCTACCGGGAACTTCTCCCGATAAAGGAATTTCATTGTTCCCATGTCTGACATTATTGCTCGTCGGCCCTCGTTGGCGAAAAATCCCCATTGCACGCAATATAAAAAGGCGCCCACTTTGCGGTAGGTTGTGATTGTTCGGATCACACTTAGCAAAAGGAGCGCCGTCATGAAGCAAGAAAAGTATATTGGCATGGACGTTCACCAGGCAACGATCTCGGTTGCCGTCATGGACAGCTCGGGGAAGCTGGTCATGGAATGCATTTTGGAGACGAAGGCAGCCACGATTCTAGAGTTCCTCGATGGGCTACGCGGAAGTCTATCGGTGACCTTTGAAGAAGGAACTTCCGCCGCCTGGTTGCATGACCTGCTGAAACCTCGCGTCAGCCGTCTTGTGGTCTGCGATCCGCGAAAGAACGCGCTGCTGAAAGACGGCAGCAAGAGTGACCGGATTGATGCGCGGAAGCTGGCGGAGTTGTTGCGCGGCAACCAGCTCCATCCGGTGTACCACGGCGAGCACGGGGTGCGAACGTTAAAGGAACTGGGTCGCAGCTATCAGACGCTCACGAAAGATGTCACGCGAGTCATGAGTCGGATCAAAGCGCTGTACCGCAGCTGGGCGATTCCCTGCAGCGGAACCACCGTCTATGCCCCGCGGCATCGCGCCGAGTGGCTGGCCAAGATCCCGCAACCCGGAGTTCGTCTGCGGGCGGAACGGTTGTATCAGCAACTGGATCTACTGCAACCGGTGCGCCAGGAAGCGCGACACGACCTGCTGCGAGAGAGCCGCAAACATGATGCCGTGAAAATGCTGCGCCAGATTCCTGCGATCGGTCCGATTCGTGCGGCCATGCTGGTGGCGTTACTACAGACACCGCACCGTTTCCGTACCAAGCGCCAACTATGGGCTTACAGTGGTTTTGCGGTTGAGACGCACGACAGCGGCGAGTACCGCTATGTGAGAGGGAAGGTACAACGAAATCGGGAGCGCATCACCGTGCGCGGCCTGAATGACAACCATAATCACGATCTGAAGAATCTGTTCAAAGGTGCCGCTCTCTCGGCCAGTACTCGCCCTGGGCCGCTGTACGATTTCTATGGGGCGCTGCTTGAAAAAGGGATGCGGCCGACGATGGCCCGTCTCACCCTGGCACGAAAGATTGCCGCGATCACCTTAACGATTTGGAAGAAAGGAGTAAGTTTCGACGCCAAACAATTGCATCAGCAAGCCGCTTGAGCGTCTCTGGTAAGAGGCCTTTCCATCTCCGCTGATTCTCTCTGGTGGTGGTCGGTCGGGTTCTCGAGACGCTCGGTTCGAGGTGAGTATCAGTCAATGAGATCGGCCCTGTGTGCCTCGGCACCGAGTCACCCATTACACGGTATGCCTCCTCGGATAACCAGAAATAGCGATAGGCCACGAGCCTCCGATAGAACCATGGTTGACATTCCAAGACCAGTTTCGCTTGCCCTGTCTCAAGACTCGATTGGCGTCGTCATCACCGAAAGATGAAACCCACAGGAAGGGCAGACAAGCCAGAGCAAAACCCTTCGAGCGAAATCGATGGGCACTTACGGACAGTGGGCTGGATCTCGAGACTAAAATCTTCTCGACCTCCGGTCGAGGGAGAAGTTTTTTCTTGACATCCCTTTTTATAGAACTCATTGACACGGATCTAGCGGGGATCGTACTCCATCCCGTGGTGTTCTCACCCTGGTCAAGGTGGGAGCGCCAGCACTTACTGCAGCCGGAACCGTTCATTCATCAGCCGCTGCAGCCGCGGGCGGTAGAGAATGTCGTAGGCAAGTTCTTTGTCGGGAAACATGCTCAGTGCGGTGCGCCGGGCATTCGCGGCCATCTCCGCAGCTTCTTCCACGGTCATATCGGGATCCTGGCTGATCACCGACATCACCATGCTCATCATCACTTGCAGCCGGCGCAGTTTTCGGGCCTCTTCCATACGTTCGTTGGGTTCTCTGCCTGATGGTGCGGCCGGTTGAACTTCCATTCTGC
This sequence comes from uncultured Acidobacteriaceae bacterium, assembly GCA_963755765.1. GTDB lineage: Bacteria > Acidobacteriota > Terriglobia > Terriglobales > Acidobacteriaceae > Acidiflorens. Next base: position 838,442 of record CAVWKZ010000008.1, on the reverse strand, counting down.
CCCCGCTTTTATCGTCTTCCTGAGCAGCGTCCCCTGTGCTGCGCCCACTTGCCATTGTGCCACCTTCCGCCCGCGAATCAAGCTCCCCTTGGGCATACGCCTTTGTGGCCGCAAGACAGCAGCATAGTGACTGCCGTAATCTGTTAACAGACACTCTTACGGAGGACGCATGACCAACCCCTCGCCTCGGCCCGAACCGAACGAGAAACTCATCAAGATCTTCGACACGGAGCAGGAGAACGAAGCCATCGTCGTACAGGGCTTGCTCCAGTCCGCCGGCATCGAATCGGATTTGAAATCCATTGACGCGGTGCAGAACGTATATCCCGGCGTCGGCGGAACGGTTCTTCTGGTGCGCGAAGAAGACGCAAACGAAGCGAAAAAGATTATCGAGGCATACCGTAATTCGCCGCCCCTCGACGACGAAACCGCAGATATCACGGGGTGAGCGTAGAGCTAGGTTTCAGTGCAGCAGCGCCACGTGCGGAGTCACCATCTTTCCGTCCAGATAAAAGCTGACCGTGCCCTCCTCGTCGGTACGGTAGGTTTTCACCCCAGCCTGCTGTAGCCGTTCCAGCACTTCGCGCCGGGGATGTCCGTACACATTGCGCGCACCGACGGAAATCACCGCGTAGCTCGGACGTACGGTCGCGAGCAGAGCGGCCGAAGTTCCGCTCGCGCTGCCATGATGCGCGACTTTCAGCAACATCGCCTCCGGATGCTCCTCCACGACGCGCCGTTCCGCCGGACGCTCCGCATCGCCCTCGAGCAATGCTGTCGTCCTGCCAAACCTGCGGTGAAAACTAGTCAATCATCGTTTGGCCGCATCGAGCCGGTGATCTGGTCGCGCCCCGGAGCGAGCATATCGAAATGCGCTCCTCCGTAATCGAATTGATCGCCTTCTTTCTTTACCGAGACCTGCATCCCCGCTCGCTCAGCCTGAGCAACAATCGCCGCCAATTCGCCCACCGGCTTGTCAATACTCATCCAGAGTTCTCGAGGATGAAAATTCGCAATCACCGCGGGCATTCCGCCGAGATGGTCGGCGTGAGGATGGGTGATAGCGACCACGTCCAGATGATCAATGCCTCGATTCCAAAGATAAGAAGAGACCACCTGCTCGCCGAGATCGAAGTCGGAGTGCATCCATTGCGGCAGCCCTCCGGCATCGATGAGCAGAGTGCGGCCCTCGGGCGTGACCAGCAGAATGGAATCGCCTTGTCCGACGTCAATGGTCGTCATCTCCATAACACCGGCGCGAAGCTGAGGACGCGAAGGGAAAAACGCGATCCAGATCGCAACGCCGAACACCAGCGTAAGGGAAACGAAAGCCGGCCAGAGCGCGCGACGAAACCGCGCCGCCAGCATGGCAAGTGCCAGCGCGCCGATTGAAGCCAAAATCACTGCGAGCGAAGGCATGGCCACGCGCAGGTCCGCGATCGATGCACCCGCGATCTTCATGCCAATGTCATGAGCACCGCCCAGCCAATGTACCGTGCCCGCAATCCCTTCTAGCGCCAGCCCGGAAATCCAAACCGCGGGCCTAGCCAGCGTGGTCGAGATACATCCCAGGCCGATGGCGGCGGCAGCAAAGGGCATGAGCACCTGAGTGAGTGGAATCACCGCCAGGTTAGCCGGCATCCCCATTGTCGTCGCGCGGTGAAAGTGATATGCCATGAGCAGCGCCAGTCCCGCCTGCATCAGAGCCGAGATGAAGAGCAATTCACCAACGCCAATCGACACCCGCATCACGATCGTCGGCAGCGCCAGGCTAAGTCGGGCGCCGATGAATCTCCGCAGCCGCCCCGCGATCAACCGCAGATCGAGCCGAAATTGCGCCACCGCCGGAGCGACGTGCAAATCGTAGCTCGTGACTTTCAATAGCCGTAAACCGCGCGCATAGGGCAAAGTTGTCCGTTCCAGAATCGGTGAGCCGATACCGGCAATAATAAAAACAGCCAGAAATGTCAGCTGGAAACTGGCCCCAAACAAAGCGTGCGGATCAACGATCAAAACCCCCAACGCCGCCGCACCAATTGCGTTCATCATGTTGCGTTCGCGATACAGCAGCCGCGCGCCCAAGTATATGGCCAGCATCAGCGCGGCGCGCCAAACCGGCGCACCCACCCCCACCACGAACGCATAAGCGAACGAAACCACGACCGTGGTTATGGCCGCCACTGCGGGATCCACGCGAAACTGGCGCAGCGCCCAAAAAATGGCGAACGCCAGGATACTCAGGTTCATTCCCGAAACAACGAGCACGTGATAAGTGCCCGAGCGCTGATATTCGGTGCGCGTAGCATTGCGCAGAAATGATTCTTCGCCCAACACCATGGCGTCCATGAGCGATGCTTGCGACGCCGGCCACAATTGGTGAATTTTGGCCACAATGCTCGCATGAACGCGCGTCCGCCAGAGTTCAACGCGGCTGCCCGAGAATCCTGGGAGCCGCTCGATATCCGTTGCCTCCGCCGACCCGAGCACACTGATGCCGCTATCGCGCAGATAGCCTTCGTAGTCGAAGGCTCCAGGATTGCGATAATTGCGCACCGGATGCAGCTTAGCGAGAATGCGCAGCCGCGTACCGTAGGTAAAGGAAGGTAGAGTCGCGAGCGTCTCCGCCTCAGAAGTTTTAACCTTCTCATTGACGCTCAGCCGCACGCCGGCCCGCACCGGCCAGCTTTGACCGCCGCTCGCGATCTCCTCAGTCTCCACATCAATGGATTCACGGACCGATTTCGGCCCCGCCGCCTGAGCGTATCCCTCCCGCATCACCCGCGCTGTGAGCGTAACCAGGCGGCCATCCGCCAGCGAGAAGATGCCGGGAGCATCCTGCTGGTTTGTGGCAGGCGGCTGACCGCGAACCTGAATCAGAAAAGCGCCCAGCAGAACCCACGCGCCTAAAGAAAGCGCCTTGGCCAGCCAGGCGCGCTTCGAAAGAAAATACGACGCCGCCAAGACGAAGGCCGCGACCGCGATCACCCACCACGTCGGCGGACGCCAGGCGCGAAGGCCCGTCCACAGCCCGGCCGAAAATGCGAGCGCCGCCCAGAACAACGGTTGCCGTGGCGGCTTCCGGTCGTGCCTCATGCACTTGATCTCCTGAGAAAAGGGACAGATGGAAACCAGCTAGAAGGACGAGCGGGGCCCAGACGCTTGTGCTTGGCAAGCGCCGGGCCCTCGGAAACACACCCGTCTTCCAGGAGGAACTGCGCGACGTGAAAGCGGTCAGCGCGCCAGCAGCATCACCGATTCGATGTGAAACGTCTCTGGAAAGAGATCGAACAAGTGTGCCTCCTCGATGCGATAGCCGGCCGCCAGGAGGGGGGCGAGATCCCTTGCCAGCGTCGCCGGATCACACGAAACATATCGGATCCGGCGCGCTCCGAGTTCCACCAGAGAGCGAATCACCGCCTTGCCGGCCCCGGTGCGGGGAGGGTCCAGGACGACCAAGTCAGGACGTCCCCTCACCGGCCCGCTTCTCAGAGACCCGCTCTTCAGGTAATCCTCGGTTCGCGCGCCGACCGCTTTCACGTTCACAGGCGCATTCTGCACCAGGTCGCCATACGCTGTCTGTGACGCCTCTACACCAAATATGTGATGAAAGTTGCCGGCCAAAACCGCCGAAAATAGCCCCACTCCGGCATACAAATCAAGCGCGAGGTCGCCGCTGGCATTGCCAGTCACAACCGAAACTAGTTCGTCGATCAGAGCACGGTTCACCTGGAAAAAGCCGCCCGCGCTGACCTGATATTCGTAGTTTTTTGTGCGATAGCGGAGCGCCTTGGCACCTGATTGCGCCAGCGCTTTCAGGTCGGGCGTTTCATCTTCTTCAACGCGGTGAGATCGTCCGGGAGAAGATCGGCGCCGGGAAGAGAAAAACGTCACACCGCTGATTTCCGGCAACTCGCGCTCAAGCTCCGCAGCCCAGCGCAACAGATCTCGCTCGTCGGCCTCGCGCCCGCAGAACGCCCAAACCATCAAGCGCTCATCGGATGCGTCCGCGAACAGTTCCAGCTCTTCGACCGCGGCCGGGCAGCTCAATCCACCGAGTTCAAGCAGACGCGCCATGATCCGATTGATCAGCGCCGAGCTAATCGGACATTCGCGTACGGGAAGAAAATCGTGCGATCCAACCCGGAAGTACCCCAGCGCGAACTCGGGCGCCGTCCGCACCCGCAGTCGCGTCCGGTTGCGGTAACTCCACGGGGGAGACGCATGCAGCCGAATCTCAGACGTCAGCTCGATCTTCGCAATCCGTTGCAGCGTCTCACGCAATATCGCAGCCTTGAACTCCACTTGCCGCTCGTAAGGAATGTGCTGGTAATGGCATCCGCCACATTGCTGGAAGTACGGACAACGCGCTTCGACGCGCTCAGGCGAGGCATCAATTAGTTGCGTGACCAAGCCGCGCGCAAAACCAGATTTCTCCTGGCGAATCTCGGCCTCGACCCGCTCCCCCGGCAGCACAAACGGCACAAATACCGCCATCGAGCGTCCATCCGGGCCAGCCGTAGTGCGCGCCAGCCCGTCACCGCCGTAGACCAATTTTTCGATGGAGAGAAGCAAGCCGTAAGTGTAGCGCGGACCTGCCCTGAGCGAAGTCGAAGGGACTCCTACCCGCGTCGAACGCTGCGAGCTTACAGGAAGGTTCTAATCCCGCAGAAATCTCAGTGCATATAAAACAAACTAAGCCGCGGCACGCCGCAGCGCTCCAGCAGCCGCTTGCGCACATATTGTTTGTGCAGTTGCTCAACCTGCGCAGCCGTCATGTTGCGCCGGTAGGGAGCAAGGTCCCGATCCGCCTCAGTGCGAACATTCACCAGATCATCATCCGGAGTCGCCGCCATCAGCACCGCGAACAGCTTCTCCTCCAGCACGGTCAACCGCCGCTCCAGATCTTCCAGCCGCGGAAGCTTCCCGCTGCTCTCGATTGCGTCCGCCATCTTGCGCAACGAAGCCGCTTCCTCCCGCGCCAGCGCCCCGGTCGCGAATCCGGCGCGCTCCGGCAGCTTGGCCTTTTCGAGCCGCTCGGCATTGTCACGCAAGAACGCCGCAATCTGCGCCGCCTCAAATCCGGGCTCGCGCTGAGATTTTTCTTCGCCATTCGCAGCAGTCATCGCACCGCTGCTCGCGCCCACCGCCGCTTCCTTCATATCCTCCGCGGCAGCCAGCACCGCCTGCGAGCAGTACGCCAGGCTATTTACTTTCTTCGACTTCGAAGGACGCTGATCGTACTTATCAAACGCGTCATCCACCCCGCGGAGCACGGCCTCCAGCGGCACCCCCGCACTTTTCCAAGTCTCAATCAGAGCCCAATCGAGCGTGGACAGCAGCAGATGAGTCCCACGCCGCCGCAGATAGTGCTCTTCGATTTCCGTGAAGTAATTAAAATAATTGTCCACGATAAGATAAGGAAGGTTCTAACCTCTGCAATCTGACCTCTAACCTCTCACCTGGATTTAGGCGTCTTCGGCGAGGGCCAAGGTTTCGCGTCGGCGCCAACCGGCTTGGCTCCTGACTTCACCGCTTTCGGCGCGGCCTCGCGACGAAAGGACTGGTTCCGGTCCCATATGATGCGCAAACCTTCGAGCGTAAGAAGCTCGTCCACATCCTTAATGAAGCGCGAAGCGGTGCCGATCAGCGAGCCCAGACCGCCGGTTGCAATCACGCGCGTCTCTTCGCCCAGATCATCCACCAACCGCTCCAGGATGCCGTCCACCAGCCCGAGATATCCGTAATAAAGTCCCGATTGCAAGCTGCCCACCGTGTTCGTCCCTATCACCCGCGCCGGTTTGCGAATCTCCACCCGCGGCAGCCGCGCCGTACGCTGAAACAGCGCGTCCGCGGAAATCCCAATCCCCGGACAAATCACCCCGCCCATGTATTCGCCCTTTTTCGAAACGCAGTCGAAAGTCGTCGCCGTGCCGAAATCCACGATCACACAGGGCCCACCATATTTCTCAAACGCCGCTACCGCGTTCACGATCCGGTCCGCGCCCACTTCCGCGGGATTGTCGTACAGCACCTGCATCCCCGTCTTCACGCCCGGCTCGATAAACAGCGGCTTGCCGTTGAAATAGCGCTCGCACACCTGCCGCAGAACCGAATCGAGTGGAGGCACGACCGATGAAATCACGATCCCATGCACGTCCGAAACGTCCAGGTTCTCCATTGCGAAAAGGTTGCGGAAGATCACTCCGTACTCGTCGACCGTCCGATTCAGATGCGAACCGACGCGCCAGTTCGCGACCAGCCGCTCGTAGCGCGCGGTTTCCGTGGTCACATCGTCGCCCGGACGGTGCGGCACCTGCTCAAAAACTCCCAGCACCGTATTCGTATTTCCGACATCAATGACAAGCAGCATAGTCAGACTTTCACCGTTCCGCTTAGTACCGTCTGCAACCCATTGGGAGTTCTTACCTGCAAAAAACCGCGCTCATCCAATCCCTCGGTAACGCCCGTCAGCCCGCCGTTCTCCTCGACGCTTACTTTTCTGCCGCGCACCGACGAAGAACTTTCCTCAAAGCGCCGCATGATCGACGCGCGCGCACCGGGATCGTCCACGAGAGCGCGATATTCCCGGTCGAGCGATTTTAGCAAAGCGGCGGCAAGCTCCACGCGCGACCACTCCGTCCCGGTCTCGATCTTCAACGAAGTAGCAACTTCGCGCAGCTCAGCCGGAAATTTTTGTTGATTGACGTTGATCCCCACCCCAATCACCAGATGGCGCACCCGCGTTGCCTCGGCATTCATCTCAATGAGAATGCCGCAGAACTTCTTGCCGCTAAGCAGCGCGTCGTTCGGCCATTTCAGGTCCACCGCAAGCTGCGGAGCGATCTCCGCCACCGCCGACCGCACCGCCAGCCCCGCCGCCAGGGAAAAAATCAGCGCATCCGAAGGCGGCATCGCCGGACGCAGGATCACGGAGCAGTAAATCCCCAAAGACCGCGCCGAATGCCAGGAGTGCGCACCCCGTCCCCGCCCTGCGAGTTGCTCTTCGGCAAGAAATACGCTGCCTTCGGGTGCACCCTCGGCCGCCGATCGCATCGCCTCTGAATTTGTCGACCCGATTTTGTAATAGTGATGAATCAGCTTGCCGGATTGCGCGCCGAACACCGTGCCCTTCAACGACGGCGCCAGCATCTCCGGCAGCAGCAAATCCGGAACCGCTCTCAGCTGATAGCCCGTCGCCGGATGCCCCGCAACATCCACCCCCAACCCACGCAGTTGCTGAATCAGCCGCCAAACTTCCGACCGGCTCGTCCCCATTTCTTCCGCAATCTTGGTCCCGCTGACGACCACGGTAGCGTGGCTCATGAGCAGGCGAACGATGCGGCCGAGGCGCACGTCTGTAGCCTGATGCACAGAGGGTAAGCTGCGAGTTTTCGTGGAAGCCGAGATGGAGGGAATTATAAACAGTCGTTGGTCGTTAGTCGTCGGTCGTCGGTCGTCGGTCGTTGGCCGTCAACCAGTTCACGATCCGGGGCGCGCGAACGACTATCGACCATCGACCAACGACCGGCCTTTACGCTGGCGTAACCCGCATACTGATATCGACGGCGGTCGACGAATGCGTCAGCGCTCCGACCGAGATAAAATCCACGCCCGTCTCGGCGTAAGAGCGCACATTCTCCAGATTGATTCCGCCGCCACATTCCAGCGGAATCCGCCGCGGTCGCCGCGAACAAATCTCAACCGCTTTGCGCACGTCGCCAACACTCACATGGTCGAGCAGTATCGCCTCGGCCCCATGATCCAGCGCCTGCTGCATTTCTTCCAGCGACCGTACTTCAATCTCGATCGGCTGCCGCCCGCGCCGGTTGTGGATAGCCCGCTCCAGCGCCGGAATCGCGCCCCCGGCCAGCGCAATGTGATTGCTCTTGATCAGCACGCCGTCGGAAAGATCCAGCCGATGATTCTGCCCGCCCCCGCAGCGCACCGCGTACTTATCAATCATGCGCAGCCCCGGAGCCGTCTTGCGGGTATCGAGTATCCGCACGTGCGTGCCTTCCACCGCATCCACAAACTTGCGCGTGGTGGTCGCAATTCCAGCCATGCGCTGCAGAAAATTCAGGATCACCCGCTCACACGACAGAACCACCCGCGCATTATGCTGGATCACCGCGATCTGCTGCCCCGGGTGCGCGCGCACGCCATCAAAAATTGAAGGATGGCTCGTCACCTCGTAGTGCGAAGTCACCGCCCCTTCCAGCGCCGCATAGACGTCGAGAATTCGCGGCACACAACCCAGACCGGCAAGAATGCACTCCTGCTTCGCGATAATCGTCGCCGAAGCGCGCTGGTTGGGATCGATGCAGGCATAGCTAGTCGCGTCGCGCGTCGCCCGATCTTCGTTCAGCGCGTTCTCAAGAATCGCGGTAATGCGTCGTGAATTCCAGTCCATGTAGCGCCGGCGTCCCACCGGCAATCCGAACTAATTCGCTGCCCCTACGCCAGCTCTTGCAACTTGGCCAACGTCTTTTCTCGCAGCACTCTCAGCTCCTCCGCCCGCGTCTTTAAGCCTTCAACCACTTTCGCCGGAGCCTTCGCAAGAAACTGCTCGTTGGAAAGTTGCCGCTGCCCGTTAGCCTGTTCTTTCTCAATTTTCTCCAACTCCTTCGTTAGACGCTCGCGCTCAGCCGCAACGTCAATCTTTTTTTCATAAACCACGTGCACATCGAACCTTGAAGTACTACGCGCGCCCGGCAATTCTTCGAGCGACGCCGCGACGAACGTAATTTTCTCCACACTCGCCAGCCGCTCAATCGCCGCCAGATTCTGTTCGAACAGACTGCGCATCGCCGGATCCTGCGCAAAAACCTGAATCGGAACTTTGACCTTGGGCTCAACTTTCAATTCCGCGCGCAGATTGCGCACGCTGACGATGAGGTCCTGCAAGATCGCCATGTCCGTCTCCGCGCCCAGATCAATCTGCTTTTCATACGCCGCGGGATATGCCGCCAGCGCAATCGACTTCAAAGGAGGAGCACCGTCATACATAGCGTGCCAGATTTCTTCCGTGATAAACGGCATCACCGGATGCAGCATACGCAATGAAGAATCGAACAGATTGACCAGATTTGCGCAGGCAACGCGCGCCGCTGACGCGTCCGCGCCTTCTTCAAAGTTCAACCGCGACTTGATCAGCTCGAGGTACCAGTCGCAGAACTCCGCCCAAAAGAAGTCATAGATACGATTCGCCGCCTCATCGAAACGATACGTCAGCAGAGACTCGTGCACGTCCCGAGCCGCGCGATTGAACCGCGAGAGAATCCAGCGGTCCTCCAAGGTTTGTGTCTGGAACCCGGCAATCCCGCCGCTCGCAGAGGTACGAGCGTCGCCCCCACCCTCGGGTCGCAGGCCTGCGCCAATCCGATCCACATTCATGAACATGAACCGCGCCGCGTTCCATATCTTGTTGGCAAAATTCCGATAGCCCGCCGTCCGGCTCTCGCTGAACGCAATATCCGTCCCCGGCGCAGCCATAGCCGCCAAAGTGAACCGCGTAGCATCCGTCCCGTACTGCCCGATCACCTCGATCGGATCGAGCACGTTCCCCTTGGTCTTCGACATCTTCTGCCGATCAGCGTCGCGCACCAGCGCGTGAATATAAACCTCGCGAAAGGGAACGCTGGCGCGCAGCGCGTCATCGTCTGGCGGCGGGTGCCCCATCCTAAACGCCGCGCTCTTTGCGGCGTTTAGGGTGGGCCGATGCGGAGGCATCATGAACCAGCAGCCCAGCATGATCATCCGCGCCACCCAGAAAAACAAAATGTCGAAGCCCGTGATCATCAGTGCATTGGGATAGAACACATCCAGATCCCGCGTAGCCGCCGGCCATCCCAAAGTCGTAAACGGCAGCAATCCAGACGAGAACCAGGTGTCGAGCACGTCCGTATCCTGCTCCAGCTTGGTGCAGCCGCACTTGCACGCCGTCGGGGCCTCGCGCGCCACAATGACTTCATTACAGTCATCGCTCGTGCAATACCACGCCGGAATCCGGTGTCCCCACCACAACTGTCGCGAAATACACCAGTCGTGGATGTTCCGCATCCAGTTCAAATAAATCTGTCCGTAATTTTCCGGCGTGAAGCGGATATATCCCTTCTCGACGACTTCAATCGCGCGCTTCGCCAGCGGAGCAATCTTGATAAACCACTGCGTCGAAAGCCGCGGCTCCACAATCGTCCCCGAGCGGTCGCACTTGCCGAGCGCAATAGTGTAGTCTTTCGTGCCCACGAGAAACCCCTGCGCTGAAAGATCGTCAACGATACGAGCACGCGCGGCAAAGCGATCCAGCCCCGCGTAGGGACCAGCGTTAGCATTCATCTTTCCGCGTTCATCAATCACTTCAATCTGCGGCAGGTTGTGCCGTAGTCCAGCCTCAAAATCATTTGGATCATGCGCCGGCGTCACCTTAACCGCGCCCGTACCAAACTCCGGTTGCGCCAGTTCATCCGCAATGATCGGAATCTCGCGATTCATCAGCGGCAAAATCACCTGCCTGCCGTGCAGATGCATGTAGCGTTCGTCGGTCGGATTAACCGCAATCGCCGTGTCGCCCAGCATGGTTTCGGGACGAGTAGTCGCGACCGTGATGAATTCGTCTTTCCCCGTGATTCCGCCCACCACCCGATATCGAATCTCATACAGCTTGCCCGCCACCTCCTCGTGCTTCACTTCCAGGTCCGAGATCGCGGTACCGCAGTCCGAGCACCAGTTCACGATGTATTTCCCGCGATAAATCAGCCCATCTTCATACAGCCGCACAAACGCTTCCTTCACCGCGTGCGACAGATTGTCGTCCATGGTGAAATATTCGCGGCCCCAATCCACCGACGCGCCCAACCGCTTCATCTGATCGAGAATCGCCCCGCCGTACTCGCGCCGCCATTCCCAGACGCGCTCCACAAACTTCTCCCGCCCCATTTCGCGCCGCTTCTTGCCTTCTTTTAGAAGCTGGCGCTCCACCATCATCTGGGTCGCAATGCCGGCATGGTCCGTCCCCGGCAACCACAGCGCGATCTGGCCACGCATGCGATGCCAGCGCACGATGATATCCATCTGCGTTTGGTTCAGCATGTGCCCCATATGCAGCCGTCCCGTCACATTCGGAGGCGGCAACAACAGCGTAAACACCGGACGCGTATCTTCTCCAGACGAGGCGGGTTCGGACGAGCCGGGCGCCGGCGTCTCCACGTGAAACAGTTTTTCCCGAACCCAATACTCCGACCAGCGCGTTTCAATCGCGCCCGGTTCGTAAGCTTTTGACAATTCGTGTGGCATGTTTGAGGACGTTCAGCAGTCGGCAATCAGCATTCAGCAAATGACAACGATGCATCTCCACGAACCTGAGGAAGAGATTTTTCAGGGTCGGGTGCGAAGGGTTGTTAGCTGAGAGCTAGACTTTTGATCTTACAGGCGCGGGAAAAGAAGGGTCAAACCCGCACAGGGTATATACAGCACGAGGGGATTTTGCTACACCCAGCCCAAAACCACAGAATCAGAACCCTGGAGACCCGGAGCCCGCTCGCTAGTAGAGATGGGGGGGCGGGGCGCGAGCTAGCGGGTGTGGCAAACACGGGGGACAACGTCATACGCTGTGCGCCTGTTATCTTCAAGATGGATGTCAGAAAGGTTTCGCAAGCTTCCTTAAAGGTGCACTATTAAAGCTGTCCCCAGATAGAGAAGAGACCTGTTGACCGGGTTCTTGAAACCGAGGTCCCGAATCCAGTTGGTCCTCCATATTTCCTGATTTCCCGCAAGGACGCGAGGATCGATAGTTATTTCTTCGATGAGCTTATTCGGGTCAATTGCAACTTCAATCTGTTCTTGATGCTCGAACTCTTTTTCGGCGTCTACGTAAATCAGTCTAATCTCGTTTTCATGAGCAAAAGGATCCCGCTTGTATAGGAGAGCATCGGCATTTCCCGCGTTGCCGCTAAAAGCTTGTTCGCGCCGGGAACGGATTATATTAGCGACTTCTTGCAACAAGGCGTCTTCGTCGAAATATTTGACTCGTGCAATAAAACAGTTCCCGAACTTGGCGGTTCCAACACCAGTAGCAAGCGTATCGAGAAGTTTCCCGACAGTCGTTTTTAATCTGACGCCTTCGCCACTGTCGAATGTAGCATCGAGTTTAGAACCGTCCTGATGGACGCTTGAATAGATGCGCCACATTGCATCTGATTCCTTGCAATCACTCCAACACTGTCCAAACGTGGGTAGCACGTTATTTTCGATGAAGTGCTGTTTGATCTGGCCGCTTTCGTTTGTCTGGTAGCAACATAGCGAAATCAGCTTCTCGTATGGGTCGGTCCAAGTGCGAGTTGACCTGATTACAAACCTACCCTTAAGAAGATCCTCTAAAAATCGCTGCGGATAGATGCGATAGATCGGTGTGTCAGGACCTAGGTCTGGTCCAAGAAAGCCGGGGTTGTGACGGAACGACAGCCATCACCATGAGAGCATAATACACTCCTACGAATGCTCAATCAGAAGATTCCTAAGAGCTGACCTTAGTTCTGACTGGTGTCCCGGCAGCCTATAACCGCCCAACCCGCCGTGTCCTTGCCGTAGTTGTATTCGTCGATGCGCGTCAATGAACCATATGCTAACAGCATTACCAAACACGCGACCTTTTCAGCGTAGGGGATCAAAATAGCGTCTGCTGGCTACTCGGTCGGTGCCAGGTAGTAGATCGGCTTTAGCGGCAACAATCGTTTGTCAGATTCAGAGACCTTGTCATAGTGGTCGATCCACAGCTCGACCAACTTCTTCAAGTCGATCAGCGTCAGCTTTCGCGTCTCTTTGGTTCGCGCTTCCACTTGTGCGTCGCTCGTAAAGCCGCCGGTCGAGACAAATATGCCTACATCTTGTTCGCCTAGAAGGGCCATGAATGCCCTGAGGCCATCGACATTGATCTTATCCGCGCGTCGCTTCACTTGAACCTTGATCCGTGGTGCACTCGTACCTAACGGATCGTTGTGCGCAACAATGTCAATACCCTTGTCGGGGCCAGGAGGGGATTCCCATGCGACGTGATATCCCATCGCACGAAGCAGCGCTGCGACCAGTTTTTGGAGATCGTAGGGATTGATCGATGTTATATGTTCCTCAATCTCGTTCCAAGCCGTTTCCTCTGCCTCTTCTGCGTACTTGAGGCGTCCGCGACCCTCTCAGTCGTGCCGATCTCGTCATGGAACTCTTCTTCGTTCTCTGTGACATCTTTCGGCTGTTTGTCCGCCCACTGGTAGTACAAGCGAGAAGATTCGCGAGCAAATTCTTCGGGGTTTGTAAATTGGAAATATGCTTTCTTGCCTTCCTCCGTCAGATACCACCGACCCTTTTCTTTAATCAGCCAGGCTGCTTTACCGGCCCAATCGTGGCAAAACGAATGATCTTTCCGAATCGCTGAATACCGGGATGCTTAGGATAGTCGGCTTTCTCGAACTCAGTGGGTGGAACAACCTGCTCCATGCGCTTAATGATTTCCTTAGCAGCAAGGCCCTCTGGTTGTTCCAGTAGGATTTTGAATACTCCCCGCTGCAATTCGCCAATCCGCAGTCTGGACATATTGCTCATGTCAGGTATCTTACATCGTCATTATGCATGATCGTGGAGAGATTAAAAGCTTCGCTAAGGAAAACGTTTCCGCATATTCAGCAGATGGCTACTTTAAGGTCAATGCCGCATCCCGCCTCCATGCGACCGTTCGGCATACGCTGGCGCACTAACTCATTGTCTCGAACACTACCCCCATTCGTCTGGACAACTTTGCCCAGGCGGGACAACTTGCACGCATCCGCGTCGCCAGCCGACAATGTAGTGCGATGAAACTTGATTTGATTGATCTGACGATGACCGATTTCCACTCGGCGCTCAACGACCGTGTGCGTGAAGCATATCTCGCAGCGTACAGCGTTTTGGAGAGAACGCATCTTGCGAGGAAAGGCATTTGTGAAGGTCACGTCGAGGAGCCCCAGAATGATGAAGAATTCGCAGATGCGAATTGTGACCTTAGCATTGAGAATGATAGGTGGAGCGAACAAAGCGAGGCACTGGCAGCGATGGCTTTAACTATGATTGCATCCGCGAACAAGTCTTTCCTGGACGAAATCAAGCGACTGTTCGAGAAAACTCGTCCATCTCATCCAAAAGGTTATAAAGCACCAAGTCAGTTGGAAAGGCGCATCGCTGAATATAGGTCCAGGTTCGGAGTTGAGCTTCAGACAATCATCTCGTTTGACACGATTCGAGAAATAGAATTGGCACGGAATTGCTGCGTTCATGATGATGGCAAACTCACAACTGATTATGTGACGCAGACCAGGAATAGGATGGCCGGGGAGAATGGGTACATCGGTATGACTCCAGCGCTACTCGATCAACTATTGTTGGAAATAGCAGACTTTTCGCGCGAGTTGTGCAAACAAATGAAGCGGATACGTCTTTAACCTCCTGCTCCGATTCCCATTGCTCTAGCACCCTCAACACTTTGGCCAGTCGGGATAATCGTACCTGCTCTTTGCGACACACCTTCTCCAAAGTGTGCTGATTGATTCCTCGGCGCATAAATTCCCGTTTGGGAACCTTTGTGATTCGCCGTAAATGTTCCTCGGTAGCCACGACCTTCCCGCTATTCGCCAGAATCTTCAGGAAGTAATGGAGAGACTTGTTGGCCTCGTTCGCGGCGCGTTGCTCGATGACGTGCTTGAAAAGACTGTCTTTGCCTGCATTCACCTCGACCATACTTCGGAGATTCGTTTTACCTAGACCAGCCTGCTTGCCGTGCGGAGTCAGTCGATATGCCTTCCGAATGCGCGGCACCTTCCCACCAGAGAGGAGGATTGCCTAGATCAAGTCCGGTCCCGCGAACCATATTGGCTCACCAGAGGTGAGGTGGTTGATTCCGATATTTTGCGTGATACCGTTAAAAACGGTCCGAGCTGGCAGAATATCTTTATCTGGTTCCACGAGAGCGAAAAACCCAAGCTCAGACCACAAATTGCGGTCGAAACACTTCTCTAATGTGACTTTCTCCAAGAGCCGCCGCACGTCGTTCGTCGCTACCTTGAAGGAGATACGTCTCGCCGTGAGAATCGACCAATTGCCGAGCAATTCGTTCACGGTCGGATATTGAGACATGAAATCTACCGGTACGACTGGAACCTCGCACTTCCGGATGCGGCATTCGGCGCGGCCTCCCAGATACCCCTGCATCGCGATCCCGAACGCATAATCGTGTTTCGCGAACTTATCCTGTGGATAAATAATCGCCAGACGTTCCATGTAGCCCTTAGCAACGGACGCTGGCGAGTACAGTTGGTCAGGGTGATTAGCAATGGGGTGAAGATCGTACTCAACTTTCGCGACGCTGTTCAGGATCTCGACCGTGGACCGAACATCGCCCCGGCAGTAGTCAATTTCCTCTTTGGTCACATCACCCGTTGGCTCGTGGCTGATTTTTTGGTTCTGGAGCTTGAACGCTTTGCCAGCTGATCGCAACGAGTAGGATTTGTTTTGCAATGCCCACAGCAAGGTACGCACGTCCAGGAAGCGACCTTGTGACCAGAGTTTAAACTTGCCTTCTTCTGATTGTTTGGAAGATCTGCGGGCACGAGTGGAATGAATCAGTGCCGTCTTACTATTCAACGCTTTATACACAATCCGTGGCCTGTAGGGATGTTCCTGCCATGCCTTCGTCTTTCGATTGAACCATTGAGACAGAGCTAACGTCCAACCACCATCTTCTGAAATGCCCCAATCGTATGCGATACGGGACAAGTCGAAAGGCAGGTTGAAACCAACGATCATGTTTTCGAGAAGGATCGCTTTGTAAAACACCTTTTCAACAAATTCGCAGCGCGACCGCAGCCTGAGATTTATCTTGGCAGTAAAAGATTTAGCTTCAATATTCGCGTATTCATCACGAAGATAAGCCTCTAAGACCTTGCGCTTTGTCGCTGGAAGATCGTCGGCATAGAAAAGACCCTCCTCTTCACACAGGTAACGACCGGCTAGGAGTTTGCAAATTCTATATGCACCAAAGTTCAACTTTTGCGTGGCATCGACAAGAGTTTCACAATCGAAACAAAGGATGCGTTCCGGCCATGGCACTCCCTTTGATTGCTCGTGTGCCTTCCGCTTCTTTTTCGGAATATCGTCATGATCCAATTTTTCTGAAAGTACCGTGTGGGCTCGAAGAAAGATGTCATGAGTTTCAGTCATTGAGCGTAGCTCCAATGCCTCGCGCATCGCGGGAAGCCCGATTTCACTTTTCTTATTTTTCATAGTCGTTTTCTCCGTCAGTGAGTTGCTTCTCACACTCTTCCAACATCCACAGAAAGACCAACGTTGCTCTACGAGCTTGTCTGAGCCTTTCCGATAGGTTGGTCGTGAATTCCAGGTTGACCTCCGCTGCGCGAAGACGTCGGTGGAATTCGTCGTGATGCTTGCCGCACAGTGGTGTCGTAAACCAAGCAATGTGCCGACGCCCTCCAGTGTGATTGTTCTGGACGTTCTCGCAACTGTCACACAAACCACACCGCAGATTCTTCCGTCGAGGAAGGGAACGCGTAGAGTGCGGACGGTTCGAGCGTTGGCGATCACGATTCAGTCAACACCACCATTGAACGTGGTGTAGATCGCGAAATCAGAAAGCTGAGCCTCGATACTTTTGAGAGTGTGACTGGATGTCACAAGCTTCACTCCCGCGATGCGCTTTCCATGCCAACGGTCCAGGGCTGTAATGTCACCACGATAGAACCGCCCGATGTCTCGCAGAAAACTGCTAACCTGTGCTCTCTGCTTAGAACTTTTCGTGTTCACCGGTACCGGATTACTCAGCGGAAGAAACGCGAAGTCAAGGGCAGCGACGTACGCGAAGTAAAACATCTGAAACCGGAACACGTCTGTAACGGCTGTGGCAAATCCATCAAGGCTATGAGAAGCCATTGTGCGAACTGTGCTATAGACGGTGCGACCGCACGTCTAGTGGATGCTGCGGTAACTGGTCGTGCAGCAGCACGCAGCCCAGAAGCTCGCGCGAAACATGTGGCTTCACGCCGACGACACGCACAGGCGTGCTCGGACTGGACGCATCGATGCAACCGTCCTGGCTTACGAGCGAGGTGTTCTCGCGACAAATCCAGCCGCTGCTCGCGAGCATTCCAACATCCGCGATTCGTTCACGGATCGGAGTTTCCCGTTGTTACGCGGGTCGCATTCGCGAAGGCTACCGCCCGCATCCACGGCATTGGCAAGCGCTGGCGCAGCTTGCAGACTTCATTGGGAACGCAGGCCCCTAGGACGAAGCACCCAAATTAGGCTGTTATTTGTGAACTTCCGCGTCTGTCGGGCAGTTGGCGGAATTGAAGCTGCTTTCCGGGCCCTTCGAACTTGCTTTTTGAAGCGTGAAAGCCCCCTGCTGATCGGGACTGCCTCCGCGTTTCACTAGATAAGTTCCGGTAACGGACCCTCCTTTTTGCGTTCCGGTGAACTGTATCTCGAAGGCCGAGCTCGTCACAACGAAATACACATCACTACCCTTAACAGCACCCCAAAGAGGCCCACTGCCAAAGAGTCGTTCTTTAACACCCATGCAACCGGATAGGCTGCCTTCATCGTCTCGAACCAGAACCCAAAATTCCTCAGACTGGTTCACCGATTGATTGTGCACAATTCCGCCGAACTGCCCTGTGAGCTGAGAGCCCTCGGAGTCCTCATCGCGAGAAGCGCTTTGAGTCGATTCGGAATTGGCAACACGGCGGGTCTCTCGGCGGGTGCTGCCCAAAGCAGATTGAAAAGCAGGCAGTGAAACGCCGAAGTGCTGATCCATAAGTGGAGGAAGGAGCTCAGCATCCACTGCAAAATTGAGGTTTTGTCCTTCTTCGTATTGGTATGTAGCGATTCCTACCATCTTCTCTCTCTCGTTCAGTACTGGTCCACCAGATGAGCCAGTGGAGATCGGTGCGGTTATCTGCTAGTAGCAGATCTACTTGTAGTCTCGTATCTCGCTCTAAATGCCGTCTCTCATCATATTCTCATAGCCTTGCATTCTGCCGATTGCAATTTCTTTGTGACTCACGTCCTTCGACGAGCCCAACGTCACATGCGGTAAGTTCTGTGGCTTCTGAGAACTACCCTGTTCATAGAGTTGGTACAGTACTAAGTCCTTCTCCATATCAGCGCCCTCGATCGAACGTATTTCGAAAACTCGTCCATTGCTACATTGAGCTACTGCCTGTGCTTCTCCCTTTATCACGTGGTAGTTAGTGCCCTCTAAGCCTTTAGAGGTGATGATAAAGCCGCTTCCCTGAGACATCGCAATTCCACGTCGGTCAGTAGCAACTATGGTCAGTACTGTCGCATCTAGTAGGTCAGTTGTAGAAGGAGAACCCTTGTCCACTTCTACAGTTGAGCTTATTTTTTCGTATTTGTGTATCTACAGAGCCTCTATTAGGATGTCCATCCCGAATAGCACAGAAGTGTTGATCAGCCATTTCCGTCGAACAGTTCCTGCCCTCGGAGGAGGTGTGCTTGGGTGCTCTTGGTAGAGCATTTTACCGCTTCTCGCGCAGAAAATACTCTCTGTCTCATTCTGCGTGTCGCTCTATATTCAGAAAGCCACTAGTATCCCTCCTAACTATATCTCTTCCAACTTCTCGTATCTCTGGTTTAACTCTCTCTTCAGAGACTCCTGGCCTATGTTCTGCGTCAACTGTGCGTGCGTACTTCTCGCAGTGGCTAAGTTCTGCGTCCGATGTCAGTCTATAGTTGTACCGTCGACTAGCTCTTCCCTAACCCTAGTTGCAGCGCCGCCTATGAGCTAGCCAGTCTAGGTCTCATCCGCGTGGTGTTCGATATGTGTAGAGCAGTATCCGAGCTTCTATTCGTTCTGTACGTCTTGCGTTGCATCGCTGAGAGCCATCAGCTCACCTTTATTCGTTTCGTACACAGTCACAGCTTTCAGTTCTAACTTGCCCCCCGTGTAGTATATACAGAGAGCTATCTAGGTGCAGCTATCGTCTCTCATTCAGCCATCGCAGTCAGCATCTCTCCAGGACAACGTTCTCTATCTGTTCCTCTCGTCCTCTCAGCCTAGTGCGATTGATAACACGTTAGTGTTGTCTCTCAACGCCGTTCTGCCTGTCCGATGCGTTAAGTGCATATATATATCCGCTGACTCGTGGTTAAGGTAGACATTTTCCTGTCATCATCCCTGTTACTATTTTTTTTTCTCTCAACCCGATTGTTTACGTGATAGTCTCGGTGATCGTTATAGGAATTAAGTTGTCAATCCCTCTTTGCACTATGCACAGATCAGTCAGAAGGAAACGCTTGTGGATAGCTTCTATCCTCTTAGTCCTTTGCATTCCTCTGCCATTAGCGTTGAGTACATATATTAGCACCGATACTACAGTGATTGTCTCATTCTGTCTTATCTTATCGATGTTTGTCTCTATATTGCTCTTTCTCTCATACGCTACTCCGCTACTATCTTTACGCATCATTTCAGCTATAGCAGTGCTAACTGTGTCATGTCTCTCGTTTCTGACTAGCCTCTTCACTGTTTCAATCAATGAAAGTAACAGTCACATGCAAGTAGCCGTTATTAAGTGGTCTAGCTAGTTTTTTTTTTATATGTTTGTCGGCTTGATTGCCCTTCTTCTCGTCTCAGCCATCTCTATTCCCTACCTACTGCTCGCTAGTATTGTCGCCTATGTATCCTCTTCAGTCTCCTCTTCGCATTATCAACACTACATTAATCAGTTTCGCATCTGCATTCCCAGTCGTCAGTTATGCACTCTCATTAACAGCTCTTATCTGTACCTAGTGTGCGCCACCATATTCTACTAGCTCTTGTCTTATTGATACACAGCTCTAAATCATCCTAAAAAGTAGTTATCGTTTCTATATTCTCTATCTAGTGCTCTCCGTAGTGTAGAGCTACTAGTATCTAGTCGTTGCCTCTCCTTTATTTCTCTACCTTATCATAGTGAGAGCATTTTGCTCAGACTAGATCGCAGTCATAAGAGTCTACTCCATCATATCTCCTGTCTATTGTCTCGCTAATGTAGATGCACTGCGGTGATATCCTTAACCATTGTCTATATTCATCGTCTTCTCTCCTTCAGTAGAAGATCTACTCTAAATCCGCGATGTGACTCCCAGGGGAGACCCATAGCTCATGTTCTGTAGCAACTGTTCGTGCGTACTTCTCACTACAGCATAGTTCTGCGTCCGATGCATATCTACTGTTTACTCTTTGTCTAGTTCTACCCTATCTCTAGTTGCAGCACCATCAGTTTACTATCCATCCCCCAGCTCACCCATGCTATGTTCTATATGCAGCTGTCAGTATCCTATCTTCTATTCCTTCTGTACAGCTTGTGTTTCATCTCTGAGACCCATTATCTCTCCTGTATTTATGTCCAGCTCTCTCACAGCTTTCAGTACTGTCTTTCCATCCTAGTAGTATATATAGCCTACTATCTTAGTGCTACATTCTCCTGTCTCTGCGCTTATAAGCCCTTGCGGGGAGTGGGTGGCTAGCTCTTGCTCTTCTTCGTTGGTCTCGTCTTTCTTGCCCCACTGTATAGCGCTTCAGAAATTCTATACTACCCGACAGATGTGTTCGTTATAGTTGTTGATTTGTGTTTAGCTGCGTTCTCCATCTATACCGTTATAATGATATGTCGTATTCAGCCTATAGCGCTATAGCTCGTCTAATCCTACTTCATCTTGTATCTCATAGTAGCTTGTTTATCTATCTTAGCTTCGTTATCTACCTAGCTTAAGTAAACCCTATATCTATCCTCTCCCCTAGTCTTATCTATTTTTGAGCATTGGTCTATGTTGCTATTTAGTGGTCCTACTTCTAGAAATCTGCACTCGTAAAAGCGACGTTTCGTTCTTACATGTGAGAGTACTCCTGATCGATCCGTAACTTTAAGTTAGATTATTGTTCGTTTAGAAAACACAAACGTTAGGCCATTGAACACATATGTTTTGCGGAAGATGCGGTGCTCCTATACCTCTCTATGCACGTTTTTGTTCGCGTTGTGTAGTACCCGTCCTTGTTATAGAAACTCCAACTCCATCCCTCTATATACCCATTTCCACTGTGTCCCCTGCAGAACCTCTATGTGTAGTGTTAGGCCTAGTCTGTGCCGTAGTTTATTTGGTAGTTGTTCTTTTTTGTTTCTCTTTTTATTGGGAAAGAAGAAAAGCGGACTGAGCTTACTCTGTCTGACTCGAAATCGTAACCGCCCTTATTCCCTCAATAATTGTTTTCCTTTATTACAAAATAAGAAAGCATCTAGCCTCTACAGCCCGCATAATTGCGGTTCTGGCAAGTTAGATCCTCGTCACCAACTTATTCTACATAAGCCGCGTCAGGCCCGAACTAACGGAGGCGGACGTTGCAGTCATCGCAAAGGAGGCCGCCGGAGTCGTACCGATCACCGATCCAAACGATGCAGACAGAACGTGGTGAGAGACTACTTTAGTAAGATAATCGCGCAGAACAAAAGTTATTTATCCAAAGTAGACACCCTCAACTATGAGGGTCTGTACACGCCACAATCTTATCTCGACCCAAGCGAAGCTAAGCAGATTATTTCCCAACTTGGAGCGACAGTTGAAATAGAACAATCGCAGGAGCACGCGTCAGACAGCATCGTGGAACAATACAGGACAAGAATTAACTCTCTGGACTGGTCGGAAGACTACAAAAGGAAGTTCCTCCAAGGGTTTGACGAAGCATATCAGAAAAAACTCGCTCTTCGAACACCGATGCTGAACTCAGAAGTGGCGTGGTTGAATTGCGTTCGTGATCTCTATTTGTTTGTGTTGGACAACCAACAATATTTTCGACGCTCGGGAGACAACGTAGCAATTGTAAACACCGGAGTTCGAAATGAATTCAATGCAAAAATTCGCGAGGCCAACAAGCTGCTTCAACAATATCAAACATCCAAGAAGCTGTATGAGCAGAGCGAAAACGAATCCTTAAACAAGCTCGGAGTGTCAGCGCACGACTTTGGTACCACTAAATAGAGGGCCATCAAAACACATCGATGCAGAAACCGCAGACACATCATCATCACCATAATTGGTGACTTTCATTCACCCGAATCAAACGGCAGTTTCCGCTTATGTAAACATCCTCACCGTATCCCGATTTCAGCGGTGGGTACAGCCCGGCAATTGACGTGGTGGGTTGGGCGTCTCCTCCTGGCGTACACGTCACCGTCAATGACTTTAACGTAATCGCAGTGTTGTTCTTGACGTGCGACTCGTACCCGTCCTTGTACATGATTTGTACGCCGCTGAGTATCGATGGGTCCGCAGTCCCCGAATCGTAATTGAGCGCTAAGTAAATGAGCACAAGGACTATCGGGATTCCAATGACTGCCGCCCATATCTTTGCTATCGTTTGCGGCGGCACTCCCAGGTGTCGAAGCTCTTTTGTGATAAGCCGGGCCTCCCGTACTGCCAATCGAGCTCCTCGTGACCTCGATTTTGCCATTCTGGCATTTAATTTCCATCGCCTCTAAAAGTCAAGATATGCGCTCTCTCGCCCCGCCCGCGCGCCGCGCCCATACTTCTCCGTGCACGCTTGTTCGCCCTCGCGTCTTAGCACGAGCCCCGGCGCTTCTCACGCATCCGGCGCGTGAGCCCCGGTTTCAAGTTCAATGGGGGGACGATGAGGAACATGATTTCCGAGCGCTCGGAAACGTGCAAAGATTGTAAATTGGAACGTTCTTACAAAAGGGGTCCCGACGATGCGGCTTTTCGGAATTGTGTTTGTTACGATCTTCTTGAGCGCGGGAGTGTGCTTGGGATGGGGTCAAGACCTTGACGATATATTTCTCAACAGTACAGTACTAGTTAAATATCAGGTAGATGCCACGCATGAGTCTCGCGGAACGGGATTCCTCATCTGGGCCCCGGTTGGGAGTTCCCCTAATGAGGCCTCATACAAGGTGTTCCTCGTCACCAACAAACATGTTCTTCCCCCTGAACATGGTGCAACGAACATCACGATGCGCGTTGCAGTCAGACTTGAAGGCCTCAATACAGAAGTGAAGGACGTAACGATTCGGATTTTGGGTGTCGATGGTAAATATCTCAAGAAGGTCGGGCTTCATCCCGATCCAACAATTGATGTGGCTGTCGTGCAAGTAACTTCGGACTTGACGAGAGAGCACGCAGACATCATCTCCCGAGTGAACGAGACACGCAAAGCAGTTACGACAGATCTCCTTGTAGCCAGAGCGGACTTGAAGGAGGTAGGGATCGGCATTGGAACCCAGATTTATCTGTTGGGGTACCCTAACGGCATATACGATCCGCACAATGTGTCTCCTATCTTGCGTATCGGTATTATCGCGACCGATCCGCACGAGGATTTTGCTTTCAATCCTGAGCTGCGAGAGGAGTATGGCCTCCCTCCGAAGATTCCTGGCTTCCTGATCGATGCCAATGTTTTTCCGGGGTCTAGCGGAAGTATGGTCATTCGCCGAACGAATATCTCTCCGGGCTACTCTCCAGGCGGAAGGTATTCGGTAGCTTATATTCTCGGAATAGTGTCTGGTTCGATTCCCATAGACGACCTCGGTGGAAAACAGCGGATGGGACTCGGAGTCGTCTACTCGGCCAGCGCAATTAGGGAACTAATCGATCTGGTAAAGCACCAAGACTGATCAACAGTTTAGTTGCCCACCATCGCGCGCCCCGCTAGCGAGCGCGCCCTTGCTCTCTCATCCCTACGAGCGAGCGGGCTCCGGGTCTCCAGGGTTCTGATTCTGTGGTTTTGGGCTGGGTGTAGCAAAATCCCCTCGTGCTGTATATACCCGTCAAACCCGCACAGACTTACCGAAGCCGGACGAACTACTCAAATCGCCTACGCTACTTACCGTATCTGAGCTGCCGAAGGGAGCAGAATAAGCTGACGGCTGAGTGCTCCTTACTTCCCCGCCAGCCTTTTCGCGATTTCTTCGACGATCTTCGGGCGAAGATCGGCCATTACGCTGTCCACGATGCCGGCAATCGCGCTCGCGTCCGTTGCTGACGACGATGACGATGAACCCTCAGCTGCCGCCGCTGCCATGGCCTTCGGAGCCTCCGCGGTTTCTGCCGCGTCACTCGCCGCTGCGGAACTGCCGGGCGCGGTACGGATCTGATGCCAGTTTGATTTTCCCGATTTCGATTTAACGTTGCCCATGGATTCCTCACTCCCAGCATCTGAATTCGTATCCTGACTCTCTTCTGCTGCAGCTCTCGCCCCGCGGAAAGACTCCTCATTCGGCTGCGATGTCGCCGCAACCTCGTCCTGACCAACCGCGCCCGCAAAGGTCGCTGGCGCGATCTCTTCCGCCGGCGCTTCTTCCGAAACTCTGGCCACCGCATCCTTCCGCTCAGCTTCCAGCTTCTCCGGCGCAATCTTCTCCAGTTCGATCTTCTCTGCTTCTACCTTCACTGGTTCTACCTTCACTGGTTCGGCGATTTCCGGTTTGATGATCGCTGCTTCGATCTTCTCTGATTCGAGCGCGTCGAACACCGGACTCCCGGTATTCGCAATCGCCGCCATCACCTCTGCCGGCGCTTCCACGGCTGATGTTTCTGTCGCTTTGGCCTCTGAAGCATCTTTCGACAAACTGTGGCCGGCCCCTTGCTGCTCGGACGAAGCTTTCGCGCTGGCCGCCAACTCCGCTTCTGCCAGCCTGCTCTCAACCGCTGCCGCAATCGCGGAAACTCCCGTGACTGCCGCCGGTCTCAGATCGCCGCCGGATGCCGCCGACATGGCGGCGGTTGTTGTCGCAGCGGCTGCCGCAAAAGTCCGGAACATTTCCGCTTCCAGCGAAATTGCCGCTTCCTCCCGGCTCAACGCCATCGGCTCCGCTACCCACCGCGGACCGGTTGCCAGTGTCGATTGCGGTGGCGTCGAAATCCCAGCGTGTCCGGTAGCGGGGGTCAGCAAGCGCAAGGCCTGGGCCAGTTCTTCGTCGCTTGGCGTTGGCACCTCAGCTTCCGCCGTCTCCTCCGCGGTCTCTTGCGCCGGTTCCTTCATGGTCGCCGCGACCGGACCCGGTTGTGCGGAACTCTCCGCCCGCACTTCTTCGGCATTCGAGTCTTGGCTCTTCGAGGGCTCCTTCTTCGATGCCTCGGGCGTTGATTCCAGATCCTTGGCCGAAACTACGTCCGCGACGACGTTCGTGACGGAGTTCGCAACAACGACGGCCTCGACCATCTTTGCTTCAGCTTTTTCTGCCACTGCCTGCTCAAGAGCGCTCGCCACGGTAGCGAACTTGGGTTCGTCGCTCTTGTCCACAGGTGCGGACTCCTGTGCCAAAGAAGCTGTGTTGACCACGACCGCGTCGATCGCAGCCCGCGTTTCCGAACGCGGAGTTTCTGAAACCTGAGCCGCTGAATGCTGAGCAACGGGCTGCCCAGCTTCGCGCTGATCCTTCTCGGTCGCAACCGGATCGGCCGTGACGGTATCGGCACCGACCGCCGTAGTCCCGGTCGCCGGTTCCAGTTGCTCGACCGGAATCACAACTTCACCCTTGCTTTCGACGACGAAGGCCGGGGCATCGACGACCCGCGCAGCTTCCTCAACCGCAGGCGCAGAGGCTTCAATCTCGATCTTCTCTTCTTTCTTGGTTTCAGCCGCAGCAGCGATAGTTTGCGCGGCAACTTCTGCTGTCATCGTTACTGACGACGCCCGGTCCGCAGGCGGCGCGACGTTTTCAACCGCCACTCTCGGTCCATCAAGTTTCGCAGCCAGCGCACTCAGTGCATCCAACTCTTCCGGCGTAATGTCACGCGGAATATCCGGAACCAGACCTGGTTCCTGTTTGGAGGGTGCGGATTTCCCCGCAAACGCTCCCCCAGCGCCAGTCTTGCTCTTCCCCTTCCGGAAATCGCGGAAGCTTCCCGCCGCAAAATCTTCGGGTTCTTCTTTTTCTTCCTTCTTTTTCTTCGACGGAAAACCCAGCCGGCTCTTCCATCCGTTATCGGGGTCGGAGCTGGTTTCCCATTTCCTGCCGCCCTCGGAGTTCTGCGGCACCATGCGATCTTCCAGTCGGGTGATCGCAGTCAACAACTCGCTGGCTTCAAATGGCTTTACGATGTGAGCGTCGGCCCTGACCCGGCGTGCTTCTTCCGGTTTGAAAGGTTCCAGCTTGCCCACCGTTAGCAGCACCGGAATGTGCGCCGTTTCTTCCGCATCTTTCAGCCGCTGGCAGACTTCCAGCCCGCTGTAGCCCGGCATGTACACATCCAGCACGATCAGATCAGGTTTGATTTCCGCGATCCGCTTCAGGGCGGCAGACCCGTTGTTGACCGTGGAGACGTCATACCCGGCATCGGCCAGGATCTTTCGCCCCATGTTCTGGGCTGTCACACTATCATCGGCGAGCAGTATTTTCCGCGCCAAGCGTCGTCCTTCGCACTAAGAGGAGAGATAACGCGAAACTACCTTGTCCCTCAATCTAAGTCAACGATTCCCGCAGAGGTAACCGGTTACGTCCGTTCCTAGCCCGTTGGGAAACGGGCCATTTTCGAGATCATTGTGACGATCGTAACCGTAAGCGGTGCAATGGCTGGAAAGGTGAGCTGGCAATTGACCTCAGGCACCTGGGAGCGCTCCCACCTATGCAATCTGACCTCTAACATCCGCCCTCGCTCGAACCTCTGACCTCGCTAGAACGGGTTCAGCTTCGCCAACCCCTTCTTCTTTTTCTTCTTGCTCGAAGAAATATCCGCCATCTCTTCGGATTTTGGCGGCGCCGGCGCAGCGCTGGCGCTCGACGTCCCACTACTGCTGTCCAGTTGATTGCTTTGCTGCAGCGGAGGCAGCGCGTTGGGATCGGTTTCAACGTTCGGCTTCAATTCATTCGGATCCGCCGCTGCCGGTTTCACGTCCGCCGAGTCTGTCACCGCCGCCGGAGCATCCGAACGCGGCGCCGCCTCATTGGGCGCGACAGTTCCATTCGTCGTTTCCACCGTGAGCTTGCCACCACCACCCCCTCCCGCCGCGTTGGCCATCTGCCTCACGACGCCGGTTGCCGTCACCGGCTCCGGATCCACCATTGTCGGTTCGCCAACATGCGAAGCCAAGGCGACGTCGGGATGCTTTTCGAAGTCGTTCAGCATGGTCGACATGATGCCCGCCTCGTGCCGGCTCGCCACTTCCTTCTTGTTCTGCTCCAGTGCCGCACGCGTCGGCCGTGGCACCGGCTGATGCAAGGCCTCGAGCCGCGCCTTAGCATCGACCGCCCTGTCCATCGCCGGATACCGCGTGATGATCTTGTCGTACGCCTCCGACGCCTCCTTGGTCAGGTCCTCGAGCAGCCTGGTCTTGGCCACTTCATTCATCCGCCCATTCTTCCGCACCACATTGATCTCGGCTTCGTACGATTGCCCCAGCAGAAACAGCGCCTGGTCGGCACCGCTGTACAGCGGATAGCGTTCTGCCAGCGTCTTCAGACGCGCAATCGCCGCCGGATATGCCATCCGCATGTAATAGAACTTACCGATGTCGTACTCCCGCTGCGCCAGCACTTCCTGAACTTCCCGCAACCGCTGCTTGGCCTGCGGCACCAGCTTGCTGTCGGGATACTCCTGAATCAAAGCCCGGTATTCCTCCTCGGCCCGCATGGCGTGCGTATAATCGCGGTCCGGCTTTTCCATCTCTTCATAGTGAATGTTCGCCACCTTCAGCTGCGCCTCGGCCGCCTCCGGCATATTAGGAAAAAAGGTTTTGAAATCCTTGTATTCGATCTCGGCCTGCTGCATCGCCGTGCTGCCGCCCTCGGCATACCAAGAATCCGCCACCGCCAGCTTGGCCCGCGCGATGTACTCCGAATCCGGATAGGTGTTGATCAACGTCTGCAGCGTCATCCGCGCCACGTCGAAGCGGTTATGCTTCATGGCATCCATGGCCCGGTCAAACAGCACCTTGTCAGGCTGTTTCGACCCGACGTTAGCCAAAGGATTCGCTGACTTCTTATTGGTGCAAGCCACCGTAAACACCAGCAGCAAAGCAAGAAACAGAACAAAAGAATTACGCCGCATAGAAAACCTCAAAACCCTTTTATCACGGAGGTACTGAGACACGGAGAAAACAAACAATAGACCTTCTCCGTGACTCCGTGTCTCCGTGGTGGATTTCACGCTACACTCGCAACAAACTTGCGCTCCGAGCCGCCTCCAGCAACGCCGCGGCATTCTCCCCAGCATCGCCCTTACCAAACACCGCATTCCCGGCCACCAGAATCTCCGCCCCCGCGCGCACCACGTCCGCCACCGTATCCAGCCCCACGCCGCCATCTACTTCGATGCGGTAGGAGTATCCCCGCGACGAGCGAATTTCCGTCAACTTCCTCATTTTATGCAGCGTCCCCGGGATAAACTTCTGCCCCCCAAATCCCGGATTCACGCTCATCACCAGCACATAATCCACAATATCGAGCACTTCGCTAAGCGTTTCCACCGGAGTAGCCGGATTAATCACCACCCCCGCCCGGCATTCATGGCTCTTGATCAGGTGCAGCGTCCGGTTCAAATGCCGGCAAGCTTCCTGATGCACCGAAATCCAGTCCGCTCCGGCCTCGGCAAAATCGGGGATGAACTGGTCAGGGTTTTCAATCATCAGATGGCAGTCCAGCGGAAGCCGCGTAACCCGGCGCAAGGACTTCACCAGTGGCGGCCCCAGCGTCAGATTAGGCACAAAATGCCCGTCCATGACATCAACATGAACCACGCTGCCGCCGCCCGCAGTCGCCCGCTCCACCTGGTCCGCCAGGTGGGCAAAATCGGCCGCGAGTATGGAGGGCGCAAGTTGAATCGAATGCTCGATCAAAACAAGGGTCCAGGATGGCGCTAGGGTCAAAAGCTGTGGAAATTCTAGCACGCCAAGGTTGTGTGGTGACGGCACTCCGCTCCGTCCTGGCCAAAGCTCGTTTACAGATCGGTTCTGTCTAATCGCTAGTTACCGCCGTTATCTATATGACGGATACACCTCCTTCATAATGGGAATGCCAGACCTCGAAAAGGAGGTCCGAATCATGAGGAATTGCTCAACCCGTTCGAGACTGCTTTTGGCGATCCTGTGCGTTCTGGTCTTCCCTGTCGCGGCATGCGCTCAGTCGGCGGATGAACAATCGCTCGGAGACGCGGCCCGATCCCAACGCCAGAAGCAAGCCCCTGCCAAAGTCGTCATCGATGAGGACGAGATGGCCCGTCGCGGCTTCAATCACGGCGGTGGCGGAGGTAGCGTGGATTGCGATTCCACCTGCGAGGCACAGGTAAAAGTTCAGTCGATCAGCGCCGGCCGCCTGCAAGTGACCGACGCGCAGTGGCACGCTGCTTTCACGTCCGCCATGGACTCACTAGCCCACGACCAGGAGCGGCTTGATTTGATTGCCGAAATGAAGGATGTGATTTGTCTGAGGGCAACCCATTCGCAGAAGTTCAGAGATTGGAACGAACGCGACTCCAAGAAATCGTATGAAGAGTTCTATAAGGACGGGAAGATAGGCAACGCCATCATGCCCGGAGATAGCCCAGCCGTAAATGAGGCACGGGCGAAGGTCGCAAAGCTCCAGATCATCGTGTACTTGTTCAACCGCGATCTACAAGCCTGTCCAGCTCCCGTCCCGCCGCCTAAACCATCTGCGAAATAGGACATGGTTTTTTCGGGCGGGTGCCCCATCCTAACGTCGCGTCTTTTGCGACGCTAGAGCCTGCTCTGAGCGAAGTCGAAGGGGTGGGAACCACCGCCGCCCGCATCTCCACCGGGTCGCAGCGAATCCTCGCCGAGTGCAATCGCCTGTTTCAAGAGCGAGGTGTCTAATACCATATGCGGAGCGTGCACAGAACATTGGCGGCAGCCCTGCTGTCCTTTGCGATTGTGATCGGCTTCTCGACTTGGTTCGTCAACAAATACTTCTGGCTTGAGGCGCATTCGCTCACCGAGCGATTCTGGCCGCCACTAACGGCTGAACAAGTTGAACACAAGCAATTGCGTCGGATCGCTGGCTGGTTCAGCCTTGATTGCGGTCATGTACGTCACCGCGAGAACGCCGACCGAGCAATCGCCTGTGCGGATGAGGCTTTGAAAACAGGGCGTCGGTTCTATGTGTCCTTCGACTACGTTGGTATTGACTCACACGGTGCAACCGGATTGGCCGCAAACTCGAAACATGAAGTGTACGAAGCCGTCACGGATGAACTCGGGCGGGGCTCCCTTGGGTATGTGGGTACTGCTGGGACTGTCAGAACCACGAACGTCAATCGGTGTGAAAATCCACCCGTTGAACAGACTTCGCCGCCGGTCAATCGATACCTGACTTGCCACCCCGTCACGTTAGTACCGGATTAATTGCTGTAACATCGCCATTACACCAACGACCGAATCAACCCCCATCAAGCTCCGTAGCTAGAAATCTCCGTCTCTTGCGCTTTGGTTGCCTTCTTCCGCACCTTCTCCACGCCCTCCGCCATAGCAAACTTCAGCTTCTCAATCCCCTCGCCCGTAACCGCTGATATCGGATAAAGCTTCAACTTCCGCCGCGTGGCCCACGCCTTCAGCTTCTTGAGCTTCTCCGGATTCGCCACATCAATCTTCGACGCCACCATCAAAGTAGGCTTCTTCTCTAACCCCGCTCCGAAACTAGCCAGCTCGCCGCGGATCACCTCAACATCCTTCACCACATCCGGACGCCCGCTGCCATCCGATACATCCACCATATGCACCAGCAACCGCGTGCGCTCGATATGCCGCAGAAACTGCGTCCCGAGCCCCGATCCCGTGTGCGCGCCTTCAATCAATCCCGGGATGTCAGCCACCACAAAGCTCTCTTCGCGTCCTTTGTCGCCCGCCAGCACCACGCCCAGATTCGGTTCCAGCGTAGTAAACGGATAATCCGCAACCTTAGGCCGTGCCGCCGAAATCCGCGAAATCAAAGTTGACTTGCCCACATTCGGATATCCCACCAGCCCCACATCAGCCAGCAACTTCAACTCCAGCCGGAAGTTCCGTTCCTCACCGAGACGTCCCTCTTCATGCTCCCGCGGAGCCTGATGCGTCGAAGTGGCAAACTGCGCATTCCCGCGCCCGCCGCGTCCGCCGCGAGCAATCACAACCCGCTCATCAGGACGCGAAAAATCGTGCACCGCCTCGCCCGTGTCGTCGTCGTAAACCATCGTACCCACCGGCACTTTCAGCACAATCCCTTCCCCGTCGCGCCCGGTTTTCTTGGAGCCCTCGCCATGCCGCCCGCGCTCCGCCGTGTACTCAGGATTGAAACGGAAATGCACCAGCGTGTTGTGGCGTTCGCTCGATTCCATCCAAATATCGCCACCCTTGCCGCCATCCCCGCCCGAAGGGCCGCCCCGCGGAATAAACTTCTCTCGCCGGAACGCCATGCAGCCGTTGCCGCCATCCCCAGCCTTAACCCGAATTTTGGCCTCATCAATAAACATGGATGTTATGTGGCGCGGACACTCCTGTCCGCGAAAAACCAGCACCAGAAAAACCTACGCAGGAACAGATGACTTAATCTGTTCCAGCGGAGCGAAGCTCGGCAGCAAAACGAAAAGCCCCGACGCGAAGCCGAGGCCGCCAGTCTTTTCCCTCTACCGGAGGTGAAAGTTAAGATCTCACAACGCAGAAGTTAAGAGATGTCACCTCTGCAATCCGACCTCTCACCTCTGACCTTACTCCGCTTCAATAGCCTCGGGCTCGACCATCACAAACTTCCCCATCGATCCCTTGTCGAGGAACTTGATCCGTCCCGTGATCTTGGCAAAGAGTGTATCGTCCTTGCCGCGCCCAACGTTCAGCCCCGGCTTAACCCGCGTGCCCCGTTGCCGGATGATGATCGTCCCGCCCGGCACCAGTTGTCCGCCGAAAGCCTTGAATCCAAGCCGCTGCGCGTTCGAATCGCGCCCGTTTCGTGAAGTACCCTGTCCTTTTTTATGCGCCATAAAATCAGTTCCCGATTCTCAGTGGCCAGTTGCCAGTAATTTAAATCTCTAAATTAAATTGTCATCCTGAGCGGAGCAGTCACTTCGCGGAACGCGAAGTAGCTGCGGAGTCGAAGGACCCCTACCCTCAGAATGAATCCGCGCAGCTACTTCTTTCTCTTCTTAGCCGCTTTTTTCTTAGGAGCAGCCTTCTTCGCGTGCGGATGCGCAACATGCTTCGTCGCCTTTTTCCCCGGACGCTTCGACCGCTTCACTTCAATATGGGTCTCATGATGTACGGCGCCTTCAGCCGGCTTCTTTACTTTCTTTTCTTTCTTAGGAAGCTCAGGCGCCTTGAACGATTGCCCGCCAAAAGCAATCTCGGTGATGCGGACCGCCGTGTAGTCCTGCCGGTGTCCACGCAGCTTCTTATATTGCTTCTTGCGCTTGTAGTGGAAGACCAGGATCTTATTGCCGCGTCCCTGCTCGATAACCTCGCCGCTGACGCTCGCCCCCGAACCCGCGGGCACAATGCTGCCCGCCTCGGCCGAAACCGCCAGCACGTCGCCGAACTCGACCTTGCCGTCTTTGTCTTTCTGCGTCTCCACCCGAATCACGTCGCCCGGGGCGACACGATACTGCTTTCCACCTGCGCGGATCACCGCGTACATAGACTCTCCTTAAGATTTCGTCCGCATACCTCGTGAGGCAACCGGCCGCTCCACGGAACTGTCATCACCCCACGAAGCTGTCATCCTGAGCGGAGTCAAGCCAGGCGCGAAGCGATTGGCTTGGCGCAGTCGAAGGACCCCTACCCATCATCTCTCTCGCAAGCTGACGCAGGGAATTCTCACGATGAACCCCCACTGCACTTGCTACCGCATGTGCTTGCTGTTTTCCCGCAACGGCTTTCCAACCGGAAACGCGGCGCGGCCCCAGAACGGTTCCGCAAGTACAGGCAAACTCAACTAGTCTATCGTGCGCTGTGGAAATCGGTCAAACGCAACCCGCCATTGTTTACAATGAATCTAACGATTGAGGCCGCTGCCATGAATACAAAGGTCACGCTCACTCTCCCGGTTCTGCTAGCATTTTTCACAATCCTTCTCATGAACCTGCCAGCTTCCAAACTCGCAGCGGCATCAGACCTCCCTCCAACTGCCGCCGCCTCGCCCGTGCTGGTGGAGTTGTTCACCTCCGAAGGCTGTTCCAGTTGTCCCCCCGCCGATGCCCTGCTCGGTAAGTTGGATGGCCTGCAACCGATTCCCGGAGCGCAAGTAATCGTCCTGAGCGAACACGTGGACTACTGGAACCACGACGGCTGGAAAGACGCTTACTCTTCGAGTTTTTTCACCGACCGTCAGGAAGAGTACGTCCGCCGCCTCGGAGCAAAGGGCCCTTACACGCCGCAGATGGTGATCGATGGAACTTCGCAGCTCAACGGGAGCGACGTTCAAGCCGTGGGCGCAGCCATTGAAAAGGCCCACAGCCGCGCCAAGATTCCGGTCCACATTTCCGCGGTCTCCGTGGAGAACGCAAAAACGATTCACCTTCACCTCGCCGTAGACGCGCTACCAGCAGATTCCAAAGCGCACAAAGCCGACATCTACGTCGCGGTTGCGCTCAATCACGCGGAATCCCACGTTTCAGCCGGCGAGAACAAGGGACGCGACATAAGTCACGTAGCCGTGGCAGAGAGTATCAACAAAGTCGGCACAGTAGAAAAAGGCAAGAACTTCGATCGCGATGTGCAAGTGAAAGTAAAAAATACGCCCGATCTTTCGAATATCCGCCTGATCGCCTTCGTTCAGGAACCGGACGCCGGAGAAGTGGTAGGGGCATCGCTCCTGAGCCCGACGAAAAACTAATCTGCCGAGACCCAGTCTGTAGGGTGCCCCGTCCAAGCTCCGCTTGGGCGGGTGTTTCACTCGGACGTAAAGTCCTCCCGCCGTTCACACTCTCTTAACAATCCTTCCGTATAGTTCCGCCTTTATTCGAGATAAGTTCTTCGATCCGAACCTGAGGAGAGTGTTGCGATGGCCACAGCTGCGCCTGGAATTCATGACAAGCTGAGCAAAAGTCCGGGAAAGCTCGGGATGTTGGGCTTTGGGGTGGTGCTGCTGATCGGCATCATTTACTCCGCATTTCATCTCCTCAGCGATCTCGCCAACGTTCATAGCGGATCGCTCATGCCCTATGTTCTGTTGGGCATCGCGCTGCTAGTCGCGCTCGGGTTCGAATTTGTCAACGGATTTCACGACACCGCAAACGCCGTGGCGACCGTCATCTACACCCACTCCCTCGAACCACACATCGCCGTCGTCTGGTCCGGCTTCTGGAATTTCCTCGGAGTATTAACCTCCAGCGGCTTGGTCGCCTTCGGCATCATTTCTTTATTGCCGGTGGAACTGATTTTGCAGGTCGGAAGCAAAGCCGGCTTCGCCATGGTTTTCGCGTTGCTCGTCGCGGCCATCATCTGGAACCTCGGCACCTGGTATTTCGGCTTGCCGGCCTCGAGTTCCCATACATTGATCGGTTCGATTATCGGCGTAGGCATCGCCAATCAGCTGATGTCCCCGAAAACCGGCACCAGCGGCGTGGATTGGGGCCAAGCTACAAACATTGGCAAGTCGCTCCTGCTCTCTCCCTTGGTGGGATTTGTCTGCGCCTTTCTCTTGCTCTATTTGATGAAAGCCGTGATCAAGAACCGCGCCCTCTACGAAGCTCCCGTAGGAACCGAGCCGCCGCCCTTCTGGATTCGATCCCTGCTCTTGCTCACCTGCACCGGAGTCAGCTTCGCTCACGGATCGAACGACGGACAGAAAGGCATGGGGCTGATCATGCTGATCCTGGTCGGGACTGTTCCCACCGCCTACGCTTTAAACCATGCCATCACGCGCAAAGATTCGGATGACTTCATTGCCGTTTCTCAGCAGGCGGCCGGCATCTTATCCAAGTACGTCAGCCCTGACGCGGTGATCGGAGACGCGCGGGAAGAAGTTACGGATTACGTTCGCACCAAACAATTCACTCCGAATACCATGCTGGCGTTGCGTCAACTGGTCAGCGGCATCGGCAACGAAACCGCTTTGTACGGAGAAATGTCGAAGATTCCGAACGACCAGGTCCGGAACTTCCGCAACGATATGTACATCGCCAGCGAGGCCCTGCGCCTGATGAAAAAGACCCAGCTGCCGCCGATCAGTGCGTCCGATTGGGCAGGGTTGGACAACTACAAGAAACACGTCGACGCAGCCACACGCTTCATCCCGGGATGGGTGAAGGTCGCAGTAGCCATGGCGCTCGGCCTCGGCACGATGATCGGATGGAAGCGCATCGTGGTTACCGTCGGAGAGAAGATCGGCAAAGAACACCTCACCTACGGCCAGGGCGCGGCGGCCGAAATCACCGCCATGTTCACCATCGGCGCAGCCGACTGGTTCGGATTGCCGGTAAGTACCACGCATGTACTGTCATCAGGTATAGCCGGAACCATGGCCGCGAACCACTCCGGCTTGCAGTGGTCCACCGTGCGTAACCTGGCCATGGCGTGGGTGCTGACGCTGCCCATGTCCATGATGCTCGCGGGGTTTCTGTTCTGGGGATTCCGGAACATCTTCTAAGTTCCCGCGAGCTAGGGACGGCACGACACCCATGCGATACTGAAACCAATGGCGCTGCCTGATTACACGCCTCGCATAGGCAACGATCCCAAGTCGGTGGTAATTCATTTGACCACCGGCACCGGTTTGGAGATCGAGTGGAAAGATGGCCACCGTTCCACCTACACCTTCGCGTTCCTGCGGGATGCCTGCCCCTGCGCGCTTTGCGAAGACGAGCGAACCAAGTCGGGACGCAAGGCAGGCGAGCCAGCCAAGCTGGCCCCGGGAGCCTTGCCGATGTTTAAGCCGGCTGTGAAAGCCTTGTCGGCGGAAGCGGTAGGCAAGTACGCGCTAAGATTTTCGTTCAACGATAAGCACGATCTGGGAATCTTTTCCTGGTTCTATCTGCGAGAATTCTGTCCATGCGCGGAGTGCGCCGCCGCGAGGACCTGAGCCTTGCCGCGTCTGCCAGCGCTCCCCAGTCGATAGGTCGCTAATGATGAGTCGCCAATGAAGATACGCATTCGCCTGGCCGAGGCTCGCGATATTCCCATGCTTCGGGAATTGGTTGAAGCGTCCGTGCGGGGATTGCAAGCCGGCGATTATTCCTCCTCGCAACTGGAAAGCGCACTGCGCACCGTCTATGGCGTGGACACGCAGCTGATTGCGGACGGAACATATTTTGCCGCGGAAGCGGTCGAATCTTCAGAAGCGGCCAAGCTTGTCGGTTGTGGCGGCTGGAGCAAGCGCAAAACTCTGTATGGCGGCGATCAGTTTGCACTGCGCGAGGATGCGCTCCTCGTCCCGGCAAC
The DNA here is from genome assembly GCA_963755765.1 of uncultured Acidobacteriaceae bacterium. GTDB lineage: Bacteria > Acidobacteriota > Terriglobia > Terriglobales > Acidobacteriaceae > Acidiflorens. Next base: position 802,042 of record CAVWKZ010000008.1, on the reverse strand, counting down.
CGATGCAGCCAAGATTCGCGCTTTCTTTGTGCATCCCGCGTGGGCCCGGCGAGGCATCGGCGGAATGATTCTGGAGGCCTGCGAGACGGCCGCGACCTCAGCCGGGTTTCGCCGACTGGAAATGGGAGCAACCTTGACGGGCGTTCCGTTTTATCGCACGAAAGGGTATGTGGAGTTGGAAGCCACAGATGTCCCCCTGGAAGATGGATTGACCTTGCCGATAATTCGTATGGGGAAGAATCGTTTGGGGAAGAATATCGCTGAATCGTGATGCGAGACTAAGTGGTGGTGACGATGCCATCCAGGTACCGGTGCAGCCGTGGCTCCGCCTCCCCTTCAAATTTTTCAAACACAATGCCGTTGCCGTAATGCGGATGGCAGGTAACGACCCGTCCCTGAACGACGATGGGATCGGTATCGAGCCAGAGTGTGGCTTGAATGTGAGTGCCGGCGGGCAGCGGCATCATCAGCTCGATATAGCAGCCGGCACGACTGAGGTCGGTGGTGGCCAGGCGCATGGGGACATCGTTGCCTTCCTGGCGGATTTCGATTTGCACCTGCACCGTGTAACGAGGATGCCGCCGCCGATCAACTTCGGTTAGAGCTGCAGTCGACGGCTGGGCGTCGGGCGAATCCATGAATCGTCTCCGGGACAGTTGATTACAGGGTCCTGGAGTGATCATCGGCGGAGCAATGGTGCGAGGTTAATAGGCGTCACCCAGAAACAAGCACCGAGGGGAGTGTCCCCAGCGGCGGGCGCCGGTGGCCGAGCAGTTCGCGGAAGAATTCGAGTTTCGTATCAGGTATCGCTTTTCGAGTTTCGTATCAGGGCATCGCTTTAGCGATGCCGCACGCTCTCTAAATTGAGATGCCCCTTTAGGGGCCGTGCTACGGCGCGACTCCCAACTCGGTATAAAGTTCGCCGGAGTTGTAGAGCACTCCGTCCTTCACCACCAGCACCGTCTTTCGAATATCGCTGATGTTCGCAACCGGATTCCCGTCAACCAGCGTCAAATCAGCCAGCTTGCCGGGCGTGATCGAACCCAGATCCTTATCCATGCTCATAATGCGAGCAGCGCCCAGCGTGGCATTCTGCAGGACCTGGCTCGCGGGAATGCCAGCCTTGACGTCGAGTTCGAGTTCGCGATGCAGAGCGAATCCAGCCATCGAGTCGGTCCCGGCTTCAATAGAAATTCCGGAGCGATAGAGCAGCCCAGCCAAATCGATCATCTTGGCGAAAGATTTTCGGTAGGTCTCGTCCATACCCGCAGGCGGAGTCAGCCCGGTAGAGAGCAGTCCGCGCCGAACCTGCGCCGGCAAGCGGCTGGCGATGGGTTGGAACCCGACGGGTATGTGGCCGGCCCGGTTCAGATATTGATCTTCGAAGATGCTGAGCGTCAGATCGAGCTTGGTGTGATGCTCCTGCAGCAACTTGATAAAGGACTGCACCTGCGGCGAAGTCAGATCGAGAGAGGCTCCGAGTTTGGCGGGCTCGACCAGCCGCGCGATCGTGTTGGTGTTCTTGACTTCAGGAAAAAAATTCAGAATAAGAAAATTGACATGCTGGATTTCGTCGTATCCCAGCTCGACGCATTGCGAGGCGATCATGTTGGCGGGAATATGTCCGCTGACGCGGAGGCCGTTCTTGTGGGCTTCGTCGATGATTATGGGGACGAGATCGGGCTTGACCGAGCTGTAGATTTTGATCTGCACATAGCCAAGCTTCTTGTAGTTGTCGACGGCAGCGCGAGCCTCGGCTTCGGTGGAAACCAGGACTTTGGTGGGTCCGTGGTACGCATCGGGACTGTCGATGATTCCCGCAAGCACAATGCGTGTGCCGATTTCTTTTCCGTCCGCAATACGCCGGCGGCGGGCGAGCAGAGAGTCGGTGTCATTAGCGAGGTCGCGAACCGTTGTGACTCCGGCAGCGAGATTCAAGAGCCCGTCGTTGTCGCCAACGTGAGCGTGCATGTCCCAGAGGCCGGGGAGAAGCGTTTTGCCGGTGGCGTCGATGAGAAGTGGCATCGTGGAACCCGCTGTCACGCTCTTGCCGACACTAGTGATTCGGTTGTTATCAACGACAACGAGTTGGTCAGGGGTAATCTTCCCGGTTTCTGAATCGAAAACATTGGCGTGGAGAAACCAGATTCCTCCGGGTGGGTGGTGCGCAAGTTTGCCGGCCAAATCGGCCGCGCGCGACTCTTTGACCTTATTTTGGGCGGCCAGCAAGGTCGAAGCTGACGACTCCCATCCTTCGGGAAGGATGGTGCCCCATTCGTCGACCGAAGCGAAAAACTTGTCAGCCCCTTCGCCCCAGAAATAGGTAGGCGAGAAATCGAGTCCGGCGATGGCGTAGAGGGTGACATGCTTTTTATTTCCGGCGACGTCGATATCCAGCTCAGTCTTGGGCTGGACGCGAGCTTCGCCCTCAGGCAGAAGCGCGATTTTTCCGCCGTTCTTCATCGCAGCGTGCGCCAGCAGTGCAATCTCGGAGGGTCCGCCATTAAGCGGCGAATAGTAGGCAGGAGCTGAGATTTTCTTCTCGCCCTGTTCGTCGTCGTTTTTCCAGCTCGCGGTGCCGCCCTCGAGCGAATAATTCTCGGTGACCGGCGACTTCAGATAATCGTTGCCGGTGATCACTTCCGACGACGGAATGCCACTCGCATCAAGCTTGAGAATGCTGGTGGTCTTGGGTCCGCGTCCGCGATCATTAAACTGAAAAAAAATGTGCAGCGTCCCGTCGGAGGCCGTCCATACCGCCTGTTGTCCCGCGAGATTGCCCATCAGCAGAACGGAATAGCGCTCGGCAGTCGTGGGAATGTCGGCGGGGAGAGCGGGAACTGCCGACTGCTGGGGCGGCTGCTGCGCCCAGAGAGCGGAGGAGAGAAGGATGAAGGCAAATATTCTGTGCATGTGACCTTTCTGGAATGAGGTCAGAGGTGAGAGGTCAGATTTTAGAGGTAAAACCTGGATGCTGATTTCCAGGGCGGTTCACCTCTGCAATCTGACCTCTAACCTCTGACCTGTTCTCGTGCGCTACAGTATAATCTTCGCCTCGAACAAAACTGCATGACCGACACTGCACAACCCGCGACCTACGAACCAGAACCGGTGAAAACTGGAATGGACATCGGCGATATTCTCAAGATCCTGCCCCATCGCTACCCATTTCTCCTGATCGACCGGGTGGTCGAGTTAGTGCGCATGAAGAGCATTGTCGCGCTCAAAAACGTGACCATCACCGAGCCCTTTTTTCAGGGACACTTCCCCGAAAAGCCGATCATGCCGGGCGTCTTAATCGTGGAAGCCATCGCCCAAGCGGGTGGCCTGCTCCTGCTAACCGAGGTTCCAAACCGCGACGAAATGCTGATGGTCTTTACCGGCATCGAGAAGGCGCGCTTCCGCCGTCCGGTGGTGCCCGGAGACCAGTTGCGGATCGAAGTGCAGGTAAAGGCCTGGCGTATCACCGCCGCTCGCCTCGAAGGCAAGGCGTATGTGGACGGCAAAGTGGCGGCCGAAGCCACCGTGACTTGCCGGCTGGTGCCGCGCGCGATGAGCGTGGGAGCGGCCGAGCCTCCGGGTGAGGAAGCATAAGAGGATTTGTAATTTCCGATTTGTAATTTGTGATTGAAACTCCACCAACCCAAATTGCAAATTACAAATGACCAGCTTACAAATGACCCTCCATCCCACGGCAATCGTCGATCCAAAAAGTAAAGTACATCCGTCGTGCAACATCGGCCCCTATTGCGTAATCGGACCCGAAGTAGAACTCGGCGAAGGCTGCCATCTGATCTCGCACGTCGCCGTCGAAGGCCCCACGAAAATCGGCGTCGACAACCACTTTTTCCCGTTCACTTCGATAGGCCTCGCGCCGCAGGATATCGGCTATGCTGGCGAACCCACACGCCTCGAGATCGGCGACCATAACAAAATCCGCGAGTTCGTCACCATCAACCGCGGCACCGTAAAGGGCGGAGGATGCACCCGGATCGGCGACCACAACCTGATCATGGCCTATACCCACATCGCCCACGATTGTCAGATTGGCAACCACATCATCATGGCAAACGCGGCCACGCTAGGGGGCCACGTTACCGTGGAAGACTGGGCCACGGTCGGAGCTCTGTGCCCGGTGCATCATTTCGTGCGCATCGGCGCCCACGCCTTCATCGGCGGAGGCACCACCATAACCCGCGATGTGCTGCCCTTCTCAAAAACCTCCGCCGAGCGCGGAACGCGTGCTTACGGGCTAAACGCCGTGGGTCTGGAGCGCCGCGGATTCACCAAAGAGCGCATCAAAAAACTTCATCACGCCTATCGTGTGCTGCTGGCGTCGAAGCTGAACACGTCGCAGGCATTAGAGAAGCTGAAAACTGAATCCGATATTGGCGAGGATGTTGAAATGCTTATTCGATTTATCGAATCCTCAGAACGCGGAGTGATCAAGTAGTGGGCGGTAAAGAGAAACTCGGCCTCATCGCTGGCAATGGCACGTTCCCATTTCTTGTGCTGGATGCCGCGCGGGCGCAGGGGTTTGAGGTTGTCGTAGCCGCCATCAAAGAAGAAACTTCTCCTGCGATCGAATCCAAAGGCGCCGCCTCCGTCCACTGGCTTTCTCTCGGCGAACTGTCCAAACTCATCGACACTTTCAAAGCCGAGGGCGTTACCCGCGCGGTGATGGCGGGACAGGTGAAGCACAAGCAGATTTTCTCCGCCATCAAGCCCGACTGGCGGCTGGCGAAGTTGCTGCTCTCTCTCGGCACGCGCAACACGGACTCACTTCTGGGCGCCGTTGCCAAGGTTCTAGCCGATGAAGGCATCATGCTCGAGAACTCGACCGCGCTGCTGGAACCGTTGCTCGCGAAAGCCGGAGTCCTCACCAAGCGCGCTCCGAACCAGCAGGAACGCAAGGACATAGAATATGGGCGCAACGTGGCGCGGCAGCTCGCCGAGTACGATATCGGACAAACAGTGGTAATTGCGGAAGCAGCCTGCGTGGCTGTGGAAGCGATGGAAGGCACAGACGCAACCATCGAGCGCGCCGGCGAACTGATGCGGTCATTGAATTCAGAGGCTTCGACCCTGAGCCGGGCGTTGACCGTAGTAAAGGTTGCTAAGCCGAAGCAAGACATGCGCTTCGACGTTCCAGTAATTGGCGTGAAAACAATCGAAACGATGGCGCGCGCCGGGGCAAGTTGCCTGGCCGTGGACGCGGGACGATGTCTCTTGCTGGATGGCGAAGCGATGACGAGGGCCGCAGACACGGCAGGAATTGCGATATGCGCGGAATAGCGTCGCGGAACCTAAACTGCGATGCTCAGTCTGCACCCTGGGCGCGACGGCGGCCTCTTACCGTCTTTCCGACCCGGGTAACCCCGCCGGGACGTTTGCGTAGGCCTTTTCGCATTTCCTGGCGCGCGCGAGAAAGGTCATGTGCGGTTTGCAGGTTCATCCAGAACTCTGGAGAGTTTTTGAAGTATTCAGAAAACAAGAGCGCAGACTCGGGTGTGACGCCGCGCTTGCCCCGTACCAGTTCGTTGACCCGGTTGAGCGGGATTTGCAGAGCGCGGGCAAGTTCAGCTTGGGTCAGCCCCAGCGGTTCGAGAAACTCCGCGAGCAGGATTTGGCCGGGGTGAGTTGCGATGCGAAATTCTGGCAGCATAGTGAGTCCTCAATGGTAGTCGGTCCAGCGAACCTCGGCACAGTTGCCGTTCGCGAATTTGAATACGATTCGATATTGCTGGTTTACGCGGATACTGTAGAAGCCAGCGAGAGTTCCTCGCAGTTTCTCCAGTCGATTGGCCGGGGGGATCCGCAGGTCTTCGATGGACGTGCAGGCATTCAGCAAATCGAGTTTTTGCTGCACCCGGCTCCAGAGCTCGCGTCCAATCCTACGGGCAGCTTTGCTGTCGTTCCCGTGATAGATATCAGCCGTCGTCGCATCTCCGAAGCTGGAGATCACTGAGACAGTATACCTGAATACCCGTTATTCGTGTATAGTTTCGAAATAGAGCTATTCTTATGTCCGAAACTGCTCGCATAGCCGACCAGCTTCGCCGCGCGTTCGACGGCGGCGCATGGCACGGCGATTCCCTGTATGAAATCCTGAATGGCGTCACAGCCGCGCAGGCGGCCGCCCGTCCGACCAAGGGCGCGCACACCATCTGGGAACTCGTGCTCCACATCGCGGCCTGGGATGACGCGGTGCGGCGGCGGATGACGGGCGTGGCGGTGAAGCTTTCCGCTGCAAAGAATTTCCCGCCGGTATTGGATACGAGCGAGGAGGCCTGGGCGAAGACGCTGGAGCAGGTGCGGCGGGTTCATGAGGAACTCATCGCGGCAGTAGAGAAATTTCCGGAGAAGTCGCTGGCCAAGCCGGTACCGGGCAAGAAGGGCGCGCACTACAATTTTTATTACATGCTGCATGGCGTAGTGCAGCATGAGCTTTATCATGCGGGACAGATTGCGCTGCTGAAGAAGATGTAGAGGGGCGGTTCGCGGTGAAAGAATTCCCTATCAATGTTGCTGTCGTTGGCGCCGGTGCCTTCGGACGCAATCACACGCGTGTCTATCGGCAGCTCCAGCAGGCCGGCAGCGTGCGTCTGGTGGGTGTCGTCGATCCGGAAACGGCACGCGCCGACGCCGTTGCGCGCGAGTTCGGCTGCCGCGCATTCGGCTCGGTCGAGCAAATGCTGACCACCCACAGCGAAGTGCAAGCAGCATCTGTCGCGGTGCCCACAATTTTGCATCTGGATGTAGCACGCACCCTGATGGAAGCCGGCGTTGACGTCCTCATCGAAAAGCCGCTGGCAGCCACACTGGCCGAAGCCGACGAGCTGCTTCGCCTGGCGACGGAGCACAAGCGGGTGGCGCAGGTCGGGCATCTGGAGCGCTTCAACCCGGCGGTGCGGGCCACGCTGCCGCTCATCAATCGCCCTATGTTTTTTGAAGTTCACCGCCTGAGCGTATTTTCTCCGCGCGCCCTCGATGTGGACGTGGTGCTCGATCTCATGATCCACGACCTCGACGTGGTGCTGACGTTCGTAAAGTCCGAGGTAAAGGAAATCCGCGCAGTGGGCCTCCCGATTCTTTCGGGCAAGGTTGACATTGCGAACGTGCGCATCGAGTTTGAGTCAGGTTGCGTGGCCAACTTTACGGCCAGCCGTGTCTCGACCGAACGAGTGCGCAAGCTGCGCTTCTTCCAGCCCGGGCAGTACATTTCAATTGATTATGGACGTCAGGACGTACTCGTGTTTACGGTCGGCAATACGTCCGCGACGGCTCACTCCCTGGCGAAAAACGCGAATGAATGGGGCACCCAGCCGAGCGTGAATCCGCAGATCCAGATGGCGAAGCCACCAGTCACTGCAGAAGAACCGCTGCTGGCAGAGATCAATGCCTTCCTGCAAGCAGTACGCGACCGCTCGCGTCCAGTAGTCTCGCTGGAAGACGGGCGGAAAGCGCTGGCGCTAGGGCTCGCGATCCTCGCCGAGATCGGTCGGCACGCGGGACGCATAGGGGTCGGGTAATGGACAGAGGTCAGATCGCAGTGGTTTTACGGTTTTAACCTCCGCAATCTGACCTCTGACCTCTAACCTCGTTATTGCTGCGGCGGCGGAGCTTGCCCGCCGTCAGCCGGATGACCCTTCTGCATCCACTGCTCACGCTTGGCCTGCATTTCGTCCCACTTTTTCTGTTGGGTAGAGTCGAGCAGCGCGCGGACCTGCGTGTCGCTGCTCTTGCGCGCGTCCATCATTTTGGCGCGGCGATCCTGTTGCGAAAGAGAACTATCCTGGCGCAGGCTTTCCATAGTTGAGCGCTCGGACTGGAAAATGTCCTGCACCTTGCTTTGCTGATCGGAAGTGAGGTCGAGTTTCTTCGTCAGTTCCGCCGTCCGCTGAGCAGGATCGGGCATGCCGTGCCGCCACTCGCCTTTGCCCTGCGGGGACGACTGACCGTTGGCCGCGCCATCATTAGACGATTGGCCGGAAGAGGATTGCGCCGCCGCGAAGGTCGCGGCAATCGCGATCAGGCTGGCCGCGAGAAGTGCGAGAAGGTGTTTCTTGAGCATAGTGGTATCTCCTTTTTCCAGGCGAGTGTCTACCTCTATGAACGGAATTATGAGCCAGAAGTTGCGCGAAGAACGGGATTCCGACAAATCTTTGCCTAACTTTACAAAGCGCGGCTTCGATTTGGGACCTACTGCGGTGTCGTTCCCTGCGCTGCCAGCCGCTGCTTGAGTTGGGCGGCAAATTGTTGAGTCTGCTCGTCGGAGAATTGCAGCTGACCGTCGAGCACCAGACTTAACTGCTCGGCGCCGTCATCCTGAAATTGCACTTTCTGAAGCGTGGCCGACTGCTGCGCGACCGGCGGCAGTGCGGTCTTGAGGTCTGTGCCCTTCAGCAATGCAGATAGGACGGACGCGGCGATTTCCTCGCGCAACGTCACGCCTAGGTCGCCGGAGCGGAGCTGGTTTCGAAGCAGCCCCTCGGCTTGCACCCGCGTAATTTCCGAGGCCATCGCCAAGCCCCCGTTTGCATCGAGCGACGGAGTAAGCCTCACCTCAATAGTGGCTTCGCCATCCGCCACCTCCGTGGGACTCTGCTGCCCCGGCGCGCACACCCAGCGCTCGATGTGCAAGTCCGCTACCACCAGCCCGGCCGGAATGAGCGGGTTAAGCGTGGCTTGTTGAACCTCAATGCGCTCGCCGCAACGCGGAGAACGCGTGAGTTGTGAACGAAGAATGCCTCTGATGTTGTGCTGCACGTCAGAGAGATCGGCCACCAGTTTGAGACTGAAAAGATTGCGCCCGTTTTCGCCGGAAAGGCGGGACACGATGCCGGACGCTGGAATTGAGACGGTCTGGCCCTCGATGTTGATCGAGTTCGTGACCATGGGGAGACTGAAAGTGACCCCCCGGCCGGCCGGGTCAAAGAAGATGCTCATCTCTCTGCCCAGCGCCAGTTGCTCGCTTTGAAAGCTGTCAAGCGCCTTGTCGAGTGCGGCGGCGGAGCCCGAGATCGCTTCGATTTCCGCTTTCGGCGTGTGGACGATTTGATCCAGCGCCCTGATTTGTCGGTCGAGCTCGGCGTCGGCCCGTCCCAGTTTTTTGACGGTGTCCTGCAACCCCGATTTTTGCACGGAAGAAAACGAGGCGAGAAAATTCTGGCTGCGCGAGCGCGCTTTTTCGAGAGCCTGATCGAGGACGGCTGCGCGATCGCTCGGCGCGGCCGAAGCCGGGCCCTGCCGCAGAGACTCGCGGAACCCACGCAGCTGATCCCCAGCGGCCTCAACATATTGCGCCACCTTGGCAAACGCTGCCCGCTGCTCCGCGGTGGCTTGCATAGCCATAGCGCGGTGAAAATTCTTGAGTTCGTCCTTTTCGGCGACTCCTGAGGGAGCGCCAGCGCCGGCGCTTACACCGGCCGGGGCGGGTCCACCACCACCCCTTTGAGCCAGCATTGCGCTGGGAGCGACGAGCAGCGCAGCCCCCACAATAAGCACTCCTATATTCCCTCGATTAGTTCTTCGGCGAAACCCAATCCAGATCACAATGAACATTGTACGACTGGAACGCACGACTATAACGCACGGCAGAATCCGCGCTCATAACTCGCAACAAACATGTCTGATACCGCCGCACTGCAATTAGTGATTTGCTTTTCGTCCCAGCACCCGGATTGCCGCGCCATTACTCAGGTACTCACGCGTCGGACGCGAAAAATGCGACAATACAATCAGCCGTCGCAACTCCATAATTTACGTAACTTTACGAACCGATTACCCGTAAGCTTACGCAACCCGGAAGTCTGCCCGCGGCTCTAAGCTTAATAGTCTCTGCCTGATGCCGGTCACTCAAATTCCGTCTCGCGATCCCTCATCCGGCGCGGCAGCGACTCCGCCCGAGTCGCCGGAGCAGCGCGACCTGTTCGAAGCCCAGCACTGGGAGACCGCTTACCGCGGTTTCAATCCTGACGACGTCCCCCATCTTCTAATCCAGTTGCAGGACGATCTCTCCCGCGCCCGCAAGCGCGAAGCCCTCTGGCTCTCCGTCATCATTCACTTGTTCGTGATCATCCTGTTATGGAACAGCGAGAGATTGATGGGCCTGCTGCCGCACCGCACCGTCGATCTCGCAATATCGAATCCAAACCAGTCGAAAGACGCGACCTTCCTGGAGCTGCCGCCCGACGAGCAGAAGCTGACCAAACGTCCCGACGCGAAAGTGATTTCCGACAAAGACCGCATCGCCACCAGCAAAGCGCCGCAGATCAATCACGAAGAATTAAAGAAGATCCTCCAAAGCGCGCATCCCGGACAGCCCGGCGCGAACGTGCAAGCGCCTCCGGCACAAGGCCAGCCTCCGCAAAATCAGGTTGCAAACAATCAGCAGCCGGCCGCGCCACCAGACAATTCAGGATTCTCCCAACCCCAGCAGAACGATCAGCCCGCGCGCCTGCAATCGCCTCCGCAGAACCGGCCGCCGGTGAATTTTAATACTCAGTCAACGGCGGGCGATATGATCGCGCAAGCCGAACAAGCCGCAGCCGCCAATCGCGGACACTACGGCTCTGGAAACGCCGGCGACTATGGCATCAGCCGCGGTCAGGGGGGCTATAAAGCCCTAGCGCCCGCCGAAATCCTTACCGACACCATGGGCGTGGACTTCGGCCCCTACATGACGCGCATCGTGCAGATTGTGAAGCAGAACTGGTACACCCTGATGCCGCCGTCGGTCTATCCGCCGATCTTGAAGCAAGGCAAGCTGGCGCTGGAATTCGTCATCATGAAAGATGGCACCGTGCAAGGCTTGATCCGCGACACCACTTCCGGAGACGTGGCCCTCGATCGGGCCGCAATGGCCAGCATCACCGCATCGGCTCCGTTCCCGCCACTACCAAAAGAATTCCCCGGCAAACTCCTAGGCCTGCGTTTCTATTATTTTTACAACCTGGAACCCGGTAGCGACCTGAAGTAAGGTCGCGAAATCGGCCGGGTCGCCTCCAGCCCCAATCATCTCCAAAACCACCCAGATTCGTATCGGGCATCGCTTCGTATCAGGGCATCGCTTTAGCGATGCCGAACATCCTCCAAATCGAATGCCCCTTAGGGGCTGGGCATCGAATACTGCTACTTCACATATTCTGGCGCTTCCCCCTTCGACCATGGATCGTACGTCGCCACAAAATGCACCCGCTCCGGCCGCGTCGGATGATCGAAGAACCATATCTCGACAAACGTACTCGGATCGGGATCGGCCAGGTTCCTCTCGCCGCTCTTCTGGAAATAATGCGCAGCGACCTGGTTCGGATTAGCCACAATTCCGTGGATCACTTCCAGTCCGTAGCGGTCTGCCTCGTGCTCAAAATGCCGGCTCACGCCATTGAACGCAGGAGTCGCAAAAAACGCCAGCAGCGTAATCACGAACAGCAGCGCCGGCAGCGATGCCCAGTCCTGCAAGTCGCGAATGCCCCACCGCGCGCCCCATCGCGCCAGCATCCCATTCGACAGCCGGTAGCCGACGTACAACAAAAACAGCAGAATAGAGGCGTCAATACAAATTTCTTTGGGGATGTGCAGCAAAACGTAGTGCCCCATCTCGTGTCCGAAAACGAAAAGAGTTTCTGGCACGGTAGCCTTCGCAATGGTGTTGTCCCAAACCACGACGCGTTTGGACGCGCCAAACCCCGTGACATAAGCGTTCAGACCAGTCGTCTTCGAACTGGCATTCATAACGAACATGCGGTCGGCCGGAATTTCCATTCCGCCACGATGGACGACTTTCTGCATCTCCGAAAGCAGCACTGGCTGCACCGTCTCCAGAGGTGTGAACTTATAAAACAGCGGATCGATGACGATGGGTTGCAAAAAGAACATCGCCAGCAGGATCGGAATAGAAGCGAGCCAGAAATAAAACCACCAGCGCCGCGGGCTGCGCCGGATCACAAAATAAAGGATCCCGACCAGCACCGTTCCCACCACCAGCATAATGGCCTGCTGCAGGATCCAATCGCGGGTCCACGCCCCCCAGTTCTGCACCGAGAGCCCGTAAGCGCGCTCCAACGACTCATCCCAGATGTCCGAGGGAACTCCGAGGACCGCCAGCGTCAGCAAGACCAGCGGCGCAAAAATAATGAGCTGCAAGAACCGGTTCGACGAGACGCGCTCGGCCAGGTTGCGAAACGCTGGAGCGACACGCCATCGCAAAACCACCAGCAGCACCAGAAACCCATAAAACGCGCCGATGAAGATGTGGCGATATTTGGTGTTCGAATAAGCCTTGGCGCGGGCGTACTCCGCCGGAGGAGGCGAGTATTCGACGATCGTGTCGGCCGGAGCTTCGGGCGCTTTCGATTCCGACGCCCCGGAAGAACTGCCGGTCGCGGTGGAGGCAGGTGCCGCGGGACTGACGGTACTGGATTGACCGGAACTGGTCTGTCCAACAACGATCCCAGACAGACTCGCAAATAAACAGAATAGAACAAGAAATCGCAGCAGTTTCATAAGGGATTTCCCCCGGGGGCCTGATTATTTCAGACTTCCCCCGAAAAAGCCGAGAAAAACAAACCGAAACAGTACAGTTGCGATGTGTAGGGTTGGCGATCCCACGCCAAATACGCTATTACTTTCGTGGCGCTCCGCAGGTGCGCGACCGCGCCGAATTCGCTACCATATGATTATTCTCAGTTCGATGCGCATCCAAACAAAACTATGAAGATTCAACGACTATTGACCCAGCTACTGTTGTCGCTCGTTCTGCTTTGCCTGCCGGTTCTAGCGCAGGGTGTGCCCGAGGCCCTCCGTCCGCCGAAAGGCACGACCCTTGCCATCGTCGTTTTCGAGGACCTGCAATGTCCGCAATGCGGCCGCGTCGCGCCTCTTCTGGCCACCGCCTCACGGACTTACAAGATTCCGCTGGTGCAGCATGATTTTCCGCTGCCGATGCACAACTGGTCGTTCGACGCAGCCGTGCTGGCGCGCTACTTCGACACCCACTCCAAGGAGCTCGGAGACGCATTCCGTGAAACTGTTTTCGCTCACCAGATGGAAATCAACCCGCAGAACCTGCGCGCATTTGCCGAGAAGTTTGCCGCCGATAACAAGATTTCAATCCCGTTCGTCGTCGATCCGCAGGGCAAGTTCGCGGCGCTGATCCGAGCCGACAAAGACCTGGGCCTAAGTCTCCACATCGACCACACCCCGACGATCTTTATAGTGAGCAGCAGACATGCGGAAAAGCCCTACGTCGAGGTGACGGACACGAATCAGCTCTACGTCTTGATCGACACCATGAAAAAGGAGTAAGGAAAGGTCAGAGGTTAGAGGTCAGATTGCAGAGGTTAGAACCCAAGTCGCAAGGGTTTCACCTCTGCAATCTGACCTCTAATTTCTGCAATCTCACTTCTCGACCCGGTACGCAACGTGAATTATGCCGGAGGTGCCGCGGATGGCGACCGCCCGCACCTTCCCGTCGTGGTCAGGCGCAAAATTCAGCTCCACATTCAGCTCGCCGCTATAAAAATAGGTTTCCGAAATCGGCTGCAACAGAAATTTCTGAGCCTCCAGCACCAGGAAAAGCTGGTCGCCGTCCCGCACAATTCTGAATTGCGAAAAGCCCACCGCCCCGTAGTTGCCAACATAGCTGTCAAGTTTGGCAGCATCAATCTTCTGTTGCCGCTTGAGCGGAGGATAGCAGCTGTCGGGCGCGTCGCCAGGCACGCTGCTGCCGGTGTTTACCGGCAAGACGATGGCCGAGGGCTGCGCTGGCGAATGATAGATGCGCTCGGTCGCTTTCTGGTAGTCGGCGGCGCTGGCCTTGTAGATGTTCGGCACAAATTTTTGCGGATTGCGGTCATACACCGGAAACCACGTGCTCTGCACCTGCACCATGATCCGATGCTTCGTCCGGAACACATGGTCGTTCGCGTGCAAATCGATCGTGTATTTCAGGGGCTCTTGCGGAGGCACTGCCTTTGGTTCCCGCATGCTGTCACGGAAACGCGCTCGGACAATCTCCGAGTTCAGCATCAGTTCAAACTCCGCCATCGGCTGTCGCGTGGTCGTGTTGTAGGTAGCATCGGCGGGACAGACGTCGATCAACTTCACGATCCAATCGCTGTCCGTGCCCGAAGTAGAAGCGAACAGTTCGGCCACCACGTCACCTGTAATTGTGACGTTCTCCATCAAGGGCTCAGTCGTATACGTCAAAACGTCGTCACGATGATCGACAAAGTGCTGGTCTTGCACCAGCCACACTGGCCATTCCGGTCCAGGATAAGTCGGCGTCACGGGCCGAGGACGATAAGGCACCGGATTCGCGGGATCACTTACGTATTCGTCATAAGCCTTGGCGTCCTTGCTCGGCGCGTCGAAGCTCGGTGCCTCAAATGAAAGCCTGCCCTCCGGCTGCAAGTAAATGCGTTTGGGAGTGACGGACTTCGGCGGCCAGCTCTCATAACTCTGCCAGCGGTTCGTTCCCGTCTGAAAGACTTGCGCTTCAGGAAAGTCGAGCGCTCCCTTCCCCAGGAGCCAATAGGCAAACCACTTTTTCTCGATCTGCTGCCGGTAGTAAAGCGAGGCATCCGATCCGAACTGGATCGCCCCGAGGCTGGAGCTGATCCCGTTCCATTGCCCATGGTTCCACGGACCCCCGACGAAGTAGTTCAGGTGCTGCGAATCATGCTTCTCCAGCGTGGAGTAAATTGTCTGCGGCCCGACCATGTCCTCCTGGTCCCACCAGCCGGAAACGTGGACGATCGGCAGTTTCGGCTCGGTCAGGTAGGTAGTGAGTGCGCGCTCCTGCCAGAAAGAATCACGGTTCGGATGCGCCACAAAATTTTCCCAGGTCGGAATCTTGCCGTGAAAATAGTCCGCGTCGGCGTTGGCGAGCGGCCCCAACCGCAAATACCAGTCGTAGGTGTCGCCGCGATCGAACTTGAAGTGGTTGTTCTCGGTCTTTGAGGTCTCGAGCAGCGCGGAATACTCGAACCCGTAGCTCAGGCGGAACGCTCCGTTGTGGTGGAAGTCATCGTTCAGAAACATGTCTTCCGGCGACGCCATTTCGATCGCCGCCTTTAGCGCCGGATGCGGATTGAGCGCTGCCTCCATCACCAGCCAGCCGGGATACGAAGTCCCGTAAATGCCGACGCGTCCGTTGTTGTTGGGCACGTTCTTCACCAGCCAGTCCACCGTGTCCCAGGCGTCGGTGACTTCGTCCACAGCTTTGGAGTCGGTCTTCAATCCCATCAGAGACCGCGGTGGACGGTTCATCTCGAACTCGCCCTCCGACTCAAAGCGTCCACGGATGTTTTGATAAACGCTAACGTACCCATCCGCTTCCATGCTCGCCGCATCAGGACGATATCCGGCATAAGCAGCTTCCTCCGGCACGCCGTAGGGGGTGCGCTCCAACAGAATTGGCAACGCACCCTGCTGATTTCGTGGCGTAAGGATGACCGTCTCCAGTCTCACCCCATCACGCATCGGCACCATGACCTTCTGATATTTGTAGTAGCCCTCGTTCGCTGCTGGAGGAGTGCCTGCAGACGGCGTCTGCGCGATTAAGGGCTTCAAGGCGATGCAGAGGAGAAATGAAAAGAAGATCAGCGGGCGAAGTCGGGAGCGACTGGCAAATGTCATTGCCTTCCTTTTGTTGTGTGCGGCGGCCGAGACAGCGAGGCCATGAATTTGATGCGGGGTTATTCCGTCCACCGGCGAAAGAGCAGCGCGCCATTAGTGCCGCCGAAGCCGAATGAATTCGACATGGCGTAATCGAATTTCACCTCACGCGCCTGGTTGGGGACGAAATCCATGCCTTCGGTTTCCGGGTCCTGATTTTCCAGGTTAACGGTCGGCGGCAGAATCTGATCACGCAGAGCCAGCACCGTCACTCCCGCCTCTAGTCCGCCCGCGCCGCCCAGCAGGTGGCCAGTCATGGACTTCGTGGAACTGACCGGAACTTTCTTCCCAAACAGATTTCGAATGGCGTGGGCTTCGAGAGTGTCACCAATTGGCGTCGAAGTCCCGTGAGCGTTAAGGTAGCCGACCACACTAGGATCGAGTTTCGCGTCGCGCAGCGCGTTGCGCATGACGCGGAAACCGCCTTCATGCTCGGGTGCAGGCTGAGTCATGTGATAAGCGTCAGCGCTCATCCCATAGCCCACCAATTCCGCCAGAATAGGAGCGCCGCGGCGCCGCGCATGTTCCAGCTCCTCAAGCACCAGAATTCCGGCGCCTTCGCCCATCACAAAGCCGTCGCGGTCCTTGTCCCAGGGACGGCTGGCGCGCGCGGGATCGTCGTTGCGCGTGGAAAGCGCCCGCATGGCGGCGAATCCGCCAACGCCCATCGGAGTTATGGCAGCCTCGGAGCCTCCCGCAATCATGACGTCGGCATCGCCGTGCTGAATGATGCGGAAGGAATCGCCGATCGAATGCGCGCTGGTGGTGCAGGCCGTAGCCGTAGCTTCATTCGGCCCTTTGGCGCCAAACCGCATGGACACATGCCCGGCGGCAAGGTTAACGATGGCCGCAGGAATGAAAAAAGGAGAGATCTTCCGCGGCCCACCTTCCATGAGCGCGGTGTGTTCGCGCTCAATCACGTCGAACCCGCCAATGCCCGAGCCGATGTGTACCCCGACGTTCTCGGCATTTTCAGGCGTGATCTTGAGCTGCGACATCTTCATCGCTTCATCGGCGGCGGCGATGGCGAAGTGAATGAAGCGTCCCATCTTCTTCACTTCTTTTTTCTCGATGAATTGAAAGGGGTCGAAGTTGCGGACTTCGGCGGCGATCTGGCAGGCAAACGCGGAAGCGTCGAACGCGGTAATGCGGTCAACGCCGCTCTTGCCCGCAAGCAGAGCCTGCCAAACTGCGCCGGTGGTGTTGCCCACGGAGCAGATCAGGCCGATGCCGGTAATGACGACCCGTCTTGCCGAATTACTAGCCAAATTACTTGCTCGCCTTCGCGTGTTTACCGATGTAATCCACAGCATCCGACACGGTGCGGATCTTCTCCGCATCCTCATCGGGGATTTCGATATCGAAGGCCTCTTCGAAGGCCATCACAAGCTCGACCGTGTCGAGCGAATCGGCGCCCAGGTCATCCACGAACGAAGCGCTGGGCGTAACCTCGCCCTCATCCACACCCAATTGCTCCACAATAATCTGTTTCACTTTTTCATCAACGGCTGCCATCGTTTCTCCTCGTTTCTAAATCTGTGGAATCGCGGGTCCGGATTGCGGGCCGCGTTTGCTAATTACGACTGCTGATCACGACTCAATATTTGCGCTATATGAGTGGAGCCCACCAAAGAATCCTAACCGTCGGCAGGGAGAGTGGTCAAACAAGCATCGCGCAAGCCGCGAGTATAAAAGGTTTCCTCCGTGATACTTCATGCCCTCTTTGGTTCAGGGTTTGACTTTCCTCACTTCGAATACTCATCCCGCAGCTGCGTTTGCCTGCTAATCATCGGAACCGCGAGTCCCCGAATGAACACCTGCTTCACGTCAGTCTTCACATCCAGCGGATCCCCATTAGCCATAACGACGTTAGCCGTCTTGCCAACATCCAGCGACCCAAGTTGATCGGCAACTCCCCACACTTCAGCCGGACTAAGCGTAATCGCCTTCAGCGCCTCGTCATGAGGAAGCCCAAAAGCCGTGGCGAATCCCGCCGCATCCGGCAAGTTGCGCACATTGTGCGCCGAGTACGAAGCAAACACGATCTTCACGCCACGCTTATACAACTGCGCCGGAAGACTATAAACCGCATCGTAGCGCTCATCCTCCTTCGGAAGCTCATAAATCGGCCCAACAATCACCGGCACCTTAAGGCTAGCCACATAATCAAGCACCGGCTGCGAGTGGCTGATGTGGTTGAGCACGAACTTCAGCTTGAACTCGTTTGCCAGGTTGACCGCCGTCTCCAGATCGCTAGGACTCTCAGCCGCCAGCACAATAGTCTTCTTGCCCTCAAGATAAGGAAGCAAAGCCTCCGACCTAAGATCGCGCTTAGGAGCCAGAGGCTCCGGCTTTTTATTCTGCGCCGCATCCGCCTTCTTGCGCTCGTAGTCGCTCCACTTCGTCTTGTAGTCCTGAGCATCGATAAAAGCCTGCCGCAGTTGCGCCGCCAGCCCCATACGCGTCGAAGGATACTTGCGCTTCTCGAACGGCCCCTTATTCCGCCGCTGATCCCCAGTAAAATTAAGCGGCATAGCGTTATCGCGAATCAGCAGCATCTCCGTAGCCGAAGCTCCCCACAGCTGAATGAAAGAATCCTGCCCCGGCAGCGTATCCTCACTCTCCGGAGCGACCACCGCATTAGTGATCCCATTCAAACGCGCCACCGGAATCAAAGCCGACTCCGCGTGGAACGCTTCCGCCGTATGCATGTGCGGCATGATCTCATCGCTAAGTTCGACCAGATCATTAGTCATGTTTTCGGCAGAAATTTCCGTAAGCCCCAGCTGCGTCTCCGAATCAATCAGCCCCGGATAGATCGTCATCCCGCGAGCATCAATAACCTGAGCATCGCCAGGAACATTAACCGCGCCAGCCGCGCCAACCGCCGTAATCTTCCCACCCTGCATAACAATGACGCCGTTCTCAATCACCCCATGAGAAACGGTCAACAGCTCGCCGCCCTTGAGAACCACAGGCTTGTCCTGCCCAAACGCGGAAGTAGACAGCGCCGAAAGAATAAAAACCATGATCAAAAGCCGCAGAAGGGGCGCCAGCCCCAAACGCTCTAGCTGAGTGCTGACTGC
The DNA here is from genome assembly GCA_963755765.1 of uncultured Acidobacteriaceae bacterium. Lineage (GTDB taxonomy): Bacteria > Acidobacteriota > Terriglobia > Terriglobales > Acidobacteriaceae > Acidiflorens. The sequence goes on along the minus strand of CAVWKZ010000008.1, from coordinate 783,275 downwards.
TGAATGCTGACTGCTGAGTGCTGATCTCCGCATCACTCTCCCTCCTTGTACCGCGTAGTCCCCAGCCCCGGCAGCGAGCGGTCAAAATACACCTCGCCATCAATCAGCACTTTCTCCGGCACTCCAAAACTCGACAGCGGATACCCATCCCAAATCACCAGATCCGCATCCTTGCCCACGTCAATCGACCCGACGCGATCGTCCACGCCCACAATCCACGCCGCATTCAGCGTAATCATCTTCAACGCTTCTTCTTCGGTAGCGCCGCCGTACCGCATAATCTTCGCCGCATCCTGATTAAGCCGCCGGTTGTAATCCTCGGAGTCGCTCTTAATCGCCACCCGCACCCCTTTACGCATTGCGATCACCGCGTTCCACGGGATCGCGTCCCAGGCCTCCTGCTTAAAGCCCCACCAATCCGCCCAGGTGGCAATACCAACATTGTTGGCGGCTAATTGATCGGCAACTTTGTAGGCTTCGACCGCATGATGAAACGCGCGAAGCTTGTAGCCGAACTCCTTGGCCATCGCCATTTCAGTCAGCATCTCATCGGCGCGATAGCAGTGGATCTGCACCATCAACTTCCCGCGCAGCACGTCAGCCAGCGCTTCCAGCTTCAGATCGTGCTTCGGCATGGTCGCATCTTTATCGCCGCGCTTGACCTTCTCGTTGTAGTTGTCCCACTCGCGCATGTAGTCCTGCGCCTCAACCAGCGCCTGCCGTTGGACTGCAAAATTTCCCATCCGAGTCGAAGGCAGTTGATCGCGGCTGCCATAAACGCGCTTCGGATTCTCTCCACTGGCAAATTTGATCGACCCCGGCGCATTCGGGAAAAGCATCGCATCGCGCGACTCTCCCACCTTGTGCTTGATGACGACCGCCTGCCCGCCAATCATGTTGGCCGATCCGTGCAGCAGCAAGGACGTAGTCACGCCGCCCGCCAGCGCCCGGTAGATCGCCTTGTCCTGATAATCGAAGGCATCTTTCATGATCATCTGCGGAGTCACCGGGCTGGTAGCTTCGTTCACATCGTCATCCAGCGCAATGTGCGAATGCGAATCAACAATGCCCGGAGTGACGTACTTGTCTCCCGCATCAATAACGACGGCGTCCGCGGGAGCATTCACGTTTGCGCCGACCGCGGCAATCTTGCCGTCCTTGATATAGATCGACCCATTCTGAATGTTGCCATGGGTCACGGTCATCACCGTGGCATTCTTGATGACAACGTCATGGTGGCCACCGGATTGCCCGAATGCGTACTGCCCCAACGCAGCCATTGCCGTCAGCGTCATTAACCAGGCGCACGGCAGCGCAAGTTTTCTTGTCAAGATGAATCGCATGTGCAGAACTCCGAGGAAAAAGTTCGTTTGCAGGGAACTTCGGGATTGTAGGAGCACCAGCGAAAAGGGTCAACGCGAAATCGGTGCAGGAAAGGTCTTCCCCCCGTGAACCTCAGTGTCCTCCGTGGTTAACGCTCTTGCTCGTTTTGCCAAACTCATGTCACGATCAGGACGTGAAAATCCTAACGCTACTAACCGTCCTGCTGGCGCTAGCACTGCCAGCATTCGCCAACGACTGCCCGAAAAATCAGCCTAAAACCGAATCCGCGCTAATCGAACTCGAGAACAACTGGGCGGGAGCCCTGAGCCGCAAGGACTCTGACACCGTAGCCTGTATGCTGGCCGACGAATTTGAAGATGTCGACGTCGACGGCTCCCTCCACGATCGCCGCCAGACCCTCGACCACATTCCTCACAAGAAGCCGGGCACCAATCAACTCTCGGAAATGCGCGCCCACGTCGACGGCAATTTCGCCTTCACCCGCGGCCTAGCCACTTTGGTGGATACCTCCGGCAACGTAGTGGCGCGCGTCCGCTTTACCGACATTTTCACCTACCGCGATGGCCGCTGGCAGGCCGTAGCCGGACAGGAATCGCTGCTAAGCCAGGCCAGCCGCTAAAATGCGCGCCGTAGTCCAGCGCGTAAGTAGCGCCCGAGTCACGGTTCGAGTCAACTTCAAAGACGAGGTCGCAGGCGAGATCGGCCTGGGCCTGTTGGTGCTGCTGGGCGTGGCGGCGGGAGACACCCGATCCGAAGCCGATTACCTTGCCGAGAAAATAATTGGCCTGCGCATCTTTGAAGATGCGGAGGGCAAAATGAATCTATCGGTCGCCGAAGTTGCCGGCGCCCTCTTGGTAGTCTCGCAATTCACTCTCTACGGAGACGTGCGCCGAGGCAAGCGTCCATCGTTCGACGCAGCCGCTCCGCCCAACGAGGCGCGCGAACTATACAAATATTTTGTAGAGAAAATCCGAGCCGCCGGCCTGCGTTGCGAAACCGGACGCTTCCAGGAAACCATGCAAGTCGAACTGGTGAACGAAGGCCCGGTAACCATCCTGCTGGATTCCAGTAAAGCGTTCTAATCGAACCACACCTCTGCGATCTGACCTCTAACCTCTGACCTCCACAAGCTTACGGCCTCGAGATTCTGCGACGCCTGGAGAGTGAGTCCGATTTGGTCGTCTCCGAGGGCACGGTGTATCCGCTGCTCAGCCGCCTGAAAGCGCTCGGGCTCGTGCGCAGCGAGTGGGTCGAGTCCGATGCCGGACACCCGCGGAAATACTACGCCCTGACCCGGGCCGGAAAACGCCGCACCCGCGAGATGGCTGTGATCTGGGCGCAATTTTCATCCAGCATGAGCAAATTGCTAGCTCCACTCGCGAAGGAGAACAGATGACCATAACCGGCGATGCGCAGCAGAGAATCGAAGCGTACCTGGGCAGACTGCGCGGACGCTTGCGCGGCATCAACCAGGACGAAGTCCGCGAAATCGTAGAAGAGCTGCGCAGCCACATCACGGACAAGGCAGCCGCTTCGGGGGAAACACAACGAGAAATAACGCCCGCCGCAGTCGACGCGGCGCTCGCTGCCCTGGGCAGTCCGGAGGAGCTAGCCAGCCAGTACCTGACCGACAATCTGCTGGCGCGAGCTGAAGTCAGCCGCTCGCCGCTGCAGATTCTTCGGAGCCTGTTCCGCTGGGCCAGCCTGAGCGTTGCCGGCTTTTTTGTGCTGCTCGGCTCCCTCTTCGGATATTTCTTCGGAGTTGTTTTTATTCTGGTGGTTGAAACCATTTCATCCCCACGCCGCAGGGTTGTGGCTTCTTCCAAACAGCACGGGCGATTCGGAAATTTCGTTTCGAATGGGCTTCGCGAGTGCCCCGGCGGGAGCCAAAGACATACTCGGCTGGTGGATCATCCCGATCGGATGGATGGCAGGCGGTGGCCTGATAATGCTGACCACGCAAGTAGCCGTCTGGTGTGTCCGCCAGTACCGCAGATCGCGCGTCCTCCCCCAGTAGGCTTTTGGGTGGCGCAGCTTTCGCTGAGAAACTCGAGATTCGTATCAGGGTATCGCTTTAGCGATACCGCAAGTCAGTCAAAATCAAACGCCCCTTTAGGGGCTGGACATCGGAATTCGCGAGTTCAGCAAACCGTTAGCCGCTGAGGTAAACGAAATGAACAGCTCGGTCCATACAACCGCGACACCGACGCCCACCGCTACTGACCCTGCTCCACTGCATGGAAGCCAGCTAACCCCCGCCCAGCGCTGGATTTCCCTAGCCGAGTTCCTAATCGGCACCGCCATCGTAATCGGCCACAACGTCTATCACGTGGTCCCCAACGAAGTGCCGATCCTCTTTGTAATCGGCCTGATCTCGCTCCGCGTGCGCGACGGCGGCTGGAGAATAATCGGTCTGAACTGGCCCACATCATGGAAACGAACCGTCCTATTCGCGCTAGCGGCCGCCGCGACCAGACTTCTGCTAGGTCAATTCGTGACCGATCCCCTGACCGCCCATTTCTGGCCGCCCGCAGTCGGCCCCAGCGGCTTCAACGAAATCACCGGCCACACGATGGTCGCGCTCCGCTGGCTTTTCATCGTCTGGACCTTCGCTCCCTTCGGAGAGGAGATCAGCTACCGAGGCTACCTGGTCACGCGTGCTGCGGACGTCGGCGCGCGTTCGAAGTCAGCCTATTGGGTAGCAGTGTTGCTGGTATCGGTCCTCTTCGGCTACGGCCACTACTACAAAGGCCCATCGGGGGTGGTCGATTCCGGCATGGCCGGCCTGGTCCTGGGAGCCGCATATCTGCTCTCCGGACGCAACCTGTGGGTCTGCATCCTGGCGCACGGCTTCATCGACACGGCTGGAATTACTGCCTTGTTCTTCGGTTGGGCCAATTAGGATCGGCCAATTAGAATGTGAGCGCTTTGGAAACCGCCCGCATAGCCGCCCTACTAGAACCTTTTCTGGAGCAACCGCTTCAAGAATCCCAGCTAAATCAAATATCGATATACATCGATCTATTACTCCGCTGGAACGCCCGCATCAACCTGACCGCCATCCGCAATGAAGAAGAAATAGTAACGCGCCACTTCGGCGAGTCCTTCTTCATGGCCAGACACCTGTTTCCCGCCGACCGCCTCTTCCCCACAACTTCAAATCCGTGTCATCCTGAGCGTAGCCAAGCCAGGAGCGAAGCTCCTGGCTTGGCGGAGTCGAAGGACCCCTACACCCTTTCCCACTCCGCTCCGCCCGCATCACCGCGCGTAATCGACATAGGCTCCGGCGCAGGATTCCCCGCCCTACCCCTGAAAATCTGGTCTCCAAACCTCCACCTGACCCTGATCGAATCAAATCACAAGAAGTCGGCCTTCCTGAGAGAAGTGGCCCGAGCACTAACATTGACCAACCTCAATGTAATCACCGACCGAGTCGAAACCGTGTCCGGATTGCCCCCAGCCGACGTAGTAACCCTCCGAGCCGTAGAGCGCTTCGAAACCATCCTCCCCCAAACAGCAGCATTACTAGCCCCAACGGGACGCCTAGCCGTACTAATAGGATCCGCTCAACTCCCCCTGCTGACAACCCTGACCAACCTAGAATGGCAACCCCCAATCACTGTCCCAGAGTCACAGTCAAGGGTGTTGTCGATTGGTATACATTAATGAAGTGGTAAATTACACCAAAAGAATACTACATTTCCATGATAGCGGCGCTTGCATACTAGTGTAATTCAGACGCAAGTGGTATTTATTTCTCATATTCTCATTATGATACGAGTACACTCAGAGTGTTCCTCGTGGAACAATCCCCGCATTGTAGTAGTATCGCCGACTGCAGGCTCAGCCAACTCACCTCCACCGCAATATGTTCCACGTGGAACACTCGACCTGATTTGCACAGAATCGCTTATTGATTTCGACCATGCGTTCGAATATTCTGGCCCGCAACACTACGAAAAAATAAAATCATGGGACGCATCATCGCAGTTGCCAACCAGAAGGGTGGCGTCGGCAAAACTACGACTGCCATCAACCTTGCCGCCTCCCTGGCCGCCGCCGAGGTCAACACGCTGCTGGTCGACTGCGATCCGCAGTCGAACTCCACCAGCGGGCTGGGCCTGGTGAAGGACCCGGAGCGCATCAGCGTCTATGACGTGATCATGGGCTCGGCCTCCGCCGAGGAAGCGCTTCAGCTTACCGAGCTGGAGCAGCTGTGGCTGATCCCATCGCACAAGAACCTGATCGGCGCGAACCTCGAACTCGTCGCGGCGGAGCGGCGGGAGTATCGTCTGCGGGATGCGCTGGCGAGCGTGCTCGACCGCTTTCAGTTCATCGTGCTGGACTGTCCTCCGGCTCTTGACCTGCTTACCCTCAACGCTTTGGTTGCGGCCGATGGGGTGCTGATCCCGATGCAGGCGGAGTACTTTGCTTTGGAGGGGGTGTCGGAGCTGCTCGACACCATCGAGCGCATCCGCGCTGAGCTGAATCCTCGGCTGGTGGTTGAGGGCGTCGTGCTTACCATGTTTGACGAGCGCACCAACCTGGCTCAGCAGGTGGCGGAGGAGCTTAAGAAATATTTTGGCGACAAGCTTTGCACTACTACGATCCCGCGGAACATTCGGCTGGCGGAGGCTCCTAGTCACGGGCTGCCTGCGCTGGTGTATGACGTGCGCTCTCGGGGCGCGGAGAGCTATATACGGCTGGCTAAGGAGATCCTCGACCGGCAGGCGCTGGCGGCTCACGGACCGGGAGAAGCGGCTTAGATCGATGGATGTAAATATTTATGTATATCGATATATAAGGTCTTAGGTGTCAGGTCTTAGGAAAACCATCTCGAACACGAGGCGTGGATGCAGACTCCATCGAATGCGGCGGTTGATACGACTTTGAAGGCTGGGGCGGAGAAGGCTCACGAGAAACTCGCCGAGAAGCGGCGGGCTTTGGGGCGGGGACTGGAGTCACTTCTGCCTGGGCCGCGCCCCGTGCCGGTGGCACCCACCCTTCCGCAAAGTGCGCGGAAGGATGGGCCACCCGACCTCGAGAGCGGGTCTCCGGAAGCTCTCTCCTCGTCTGCTCCCGTCGCTCCACCAGAAACGGCGGTTCTGGACTCGTTGCAGGCGGTGGCTTCGGGTCAGACTCCGGATGGGGAGACGGTGTTTCTTTTGCCGCTTGATCAGATTGGCCAGAACCCTTACCAGACGCGGCGAGAATTCGATCAGACCGCGCTCGCGGAACTGGCGAATTCGATCCGGGTGCAGGGGGTGTTGCAGCCGATCGTGGTGCGTCCGGGGGTTGAGGGACGGTTCATCCTGATACTGGGTGAGCGGCGGTTGCGGGCGTCGCGGTTGGCGGAGAAGACGCACATCCCGGTAATCGTGCGGCGGGTTTCGCAGCAGCAGGCGGCGGAGATGACGCTGGTGGAGAACCTCCAGCGTCAGGACCTGAACTGCATCGAGCAGGCGGAAGCGTTTTCGAACCTGAGCAAGAATTTCAATATGACGCAGGAGGAAATTGGGAAGCGGGCGGGCATATCGCGGGAAACGGTATCGAACTACCTGCGGCTGCTGACGCTGGAGCACGGCGTGATGTGGGCGTTACAGCAGGGAAAGTTGACGTACAGCCACGCGCGGGTGCTGTTGAAGCTCGGGGACCAAGTCCAGATGTGGAGATACGCGCAAAAGGCGATGGCAGAAAAGATGTCGGTGGCGAAGCTGGAGGAGCTGGTGCTCGGCGTCAATATGCCCATTGGGAGTCCGACGAATAAGGGCGGCGGGGCGCGGTGGGTGGATCCGAATGTGAAGGCGGCGCAGCGGACGCTGGAGGAAGTGCTGGGTATGAAGGTTCGGATTCGGGATCGGCGGGGTCGGGGGAAGATTTTGATTGAGTATGCGACTATCGATGATTTTGAGCGGGTGGTTAGGATGCTTAAAGGGAAGTAGAACAGTACCCAGTTGCCAGTACCCAGTACCCAGTTCGCGTGGTGGGGGCATCTGGGGAGTAATAAGTGGGATCGGCTTAGTGCTTTTCTCTCGGATACTCCTTGCGGCGGCTCATTTCCCTCGAAGACGGGCTCAAAGTGGCGGGATTGAGGGTATTTCATCTGATTTTTCTTTCGCCCCTTCGGGGCTTGCTGGTTGGTGGTTCGTAAACCCACGGCTTCGCCGTGGGCTGCATTCTTACGCCGCTTCGCGGCTGAGCGTCCGCTGGTCTGCGGCGGGGAATCTTCCGAGTAATAAGTGGGATCGGTCGACGGTTTTCTTTGGGATTACTGCTTCGACCGCGTCATTTCGCAGGGGCGCCTGGCCGGAAGTGGTGCGGCTGTAAACTTTCTGATTATCGGCAGTTGGGCGTTGACTGCTTACTTGCTTAGTAGGACAATTCTTTCGTTTCTCGGACTGCCGCGAGAGTTCCTCCCCTGATCGGCGGCTGAGCCGTTTCTTTTTCTGGTTGATATTCCCGAGTCGATTTTCCGGTTACATGCGAGGAACCTATGAGGCGCATCTCGTTCTGCTGGCTGTTTCCGTGTTTGATCGCTCCTTTTTTGTTGGCGCAGTCGAAACCTGTTGCTCCGATCAGTCAGAGCGCGCAGGGTGCGTCCGAACCGAAGGCTCAAGCCAGGATTCTCGACAGCTATGGCAAATTGCCGCTGAGCTTTGAGGCTAATCACGGACAGACCGATGCTCGGGTGAAGTTTTTTTCGCGGGCGGGCGGGTACTCGCTTTTTCTTACGGCGGATGAAGCGGTGATTGCGTTGCGCGGGAAATCTAAGCCCGCAGCCCCTAAAGGGGCGTCGAGGGTCAAGACGATTCCGGTATCGCTGAAGCGATACCCTGATACGAATCCCTTGGTCGCAACGAATCGCTCGGTCGCGTCGGCCTCTGATCGGATGACTGGTGGTGTGTTGCGGATGAAGTTGCGCGGGGCTAATCCTGCGGCCGAAATTACCGGTGTGGATGAGCTGGCGGGGACTAGCAACTATTTTATTGGGAATGATCCGGCTAAGTGGCGGACGGGGGTTCCGACTTACGCGAAGGTAAAGTACGCCGGGATTTATTCGGGCATCGATCTGGTTTATTACGGCAACCAGCGTCAACTTGAGTACGACTTTATTGTGGCTCCGGGAGCGGATCCGCGGCGGATTGCGTTTGAGGTTCGCGGGGCTAAGCGGATTTTTCGGGATTCGCACGGGGAGTTGGTATTCAAGGTGGGCGACGGTGAAGTTCGCTGGCACAGGCCGGTGGTTTATCAGCAGAAGGATGGAGAGCGGCAGTTGGTTGCCGCTCGCTATTCCATCACAAATACGGATCGCGTTGGGTTCGAGGTTACGAAATATGATGCGAGCAGACCGCTTTACATCGATCCGCTGATTTACTCGACGTTTCTCGGCGGCAGCGGCGAAGACCAAGGGCGCTGCATCACGGTGGATGGCGCGGGCAACGCTTATATCACTGGTGTCACCTACTTTTCAGCAGCTTGCTAAGTGGTAATGATTTCAAGGGATTTAGCCGATGGAAACAACCAAGAACGGCATCAATTTCGACCTTTTTGTGTCGAACTTGTGTCGAACTTTTCAGGCTCACCGTGGGGTTGCCTCACAACCCGCCATGGTTCCCGGTCAACCGGCTGAATACGTCCGTAACTTGCGTTGGCTCTGGTGCCTGCTGGAATATTTGTGCAGCTGGTACCTTCATGCGTGGATTGAAAATTTTCGGCCTCTGTATGGGAGCGGCTTTAATTTGTGCGTTTGTTTTTGTCGTGATGCTTCAGTTTAGTCTTCCGCCGTCAGACGGTGCGTATGGGCTGCCTATAGCGAAATTGCTTTCCGACCCCTTTGTGTTCTTTGGTGCTCTCTATGGAGGCGCGGTTTGTGGAGTCCTCTCATTCCCGTTCGCCTACTTTGGGACTCTGCACCGGCGACTGCTTACGTCGGCTCTTTTCGTACTCGGAGTCGTGATCACCGAAATCGTGTTGGTTACGCCGTTCGCTGGGTGGGGTGGTCTTGTGGGTTCTATACCGGCGCTCGGTTTCGGTCTTCTCATCTGTCAGTACTCGGGCTGGAAGTGGTTTGCTTAAACCGTTGACGTAACATCCCCATTTACACGCAATATAAAAAGGCGCCCACTTTGCGGTAGGTTGTGATTGTTCGGATCACACTTAGCAAAAGGAGCGCCGTCATGAAGCAAGAAAAGTATATTGGCATGGACGTTCACCAGGCAACGATCTCGGTTGCCGTCATGGACAGCTCGGGGAAGCTGGTCATGGAATGCATTTTGGAGACGAAGGCAGCCACGATTCTAGAGTTCCTCGATGGGCTACGCGGAAGTCTATCGGTGACCTTTGAAGAAGGAACTTCCGCCGCCTGGTTGCATGACCTGCTGAAACCTCGCGTCAGCCGTCTTGTGGTCTGCGATCCGCGAAAGAACGCGCTGCTGAAAGACGGCAGCAAGAGTGACCGGATTGATGCGCGGAAGCTGGCGGAGTTGTTGCGCGGCAACCAGCTCCATCCGGTGTACCACGGCGAGCACGGGGTGCGAACGTTAAAGGAACTGGGTCGCAGCTATCAGACGCTCACGAAAGATGTCACGCGAGTCATGAGTCGGATCAAAGCGCTGTACCGCAGCTGGGCGATTCCCTGCAGCGGAACCACCGTCTATGCCCCGCGGCATCGCGCCGAGTGGTTGGCCAAGATTCCGCAACCCGGAGTTCGTCTGCGGGCGGAACGGTTGTATCAGCAACTGGATCTACTGCAACCGGTGCGCCAGGAAGCGCGACACGACCTGCTGCGAGAGAGCCGCAAACATGATGCCGTGAAAATGCTGCGCCAGATTCCTGCGATCGGTCCGATTCGTGCGGCCATGCTAGTGGCGTTGCTGCAGACACCGCACCGTTTCCGCACCAAGCGCCAACTATGGGCTTACAGTGGTTTTGCGGTTGAGACGCACGACAGCGGCGAGTACCGCTATGTGAGAGGGAAGGTACAACGAAATCGGGAGCGCATCACCGTGCGCGGCCTGAATGACAACCATAATCACGATCTGAAGAATCTGTTCAAAGGTGCCGCTCTCTCGGCCAGTACTCGCCCTGGGCCGCTGTACGATTTCTATGGGGCGCTGCTTGAAAAAGGGATGCGGCCGACGATGGCGCGTCTCACCCTGGCCAGAAAGATTGCCGCGATCACCTTAACCATTTGGAAGAAAGGAGTCAGTTTCGACGCCAAACAATTGCATCGGCAAGCCGCTTGAGCGTCTCTGGTAGCAGGCCTTTCCATCTCCGGTGATTCTCTCTGGTGGTGGTCGGTCGGTTCTTGCGACGCTCGGTTCGAGGTGAGTATCAGTCAATGAGATCGGCCCTGTGTGCCTCGGCACCGAGTCACCCATTACACGGTATGCCTCCTCGGATAACCAGAAATAGCGATAGGCCACGAGCCTCCGATAGAACCATGGTTGACACTCCAAGACCAGTTTCGCTTGCCCTGTCTCAAGACTCGATTGGCGTCGTCACCACCGAAAGATGAAACCCACAGGAAGGGCAGACAAGCCAGAGCAAAACCCTTCGAGCGCAATCGATGGGCACTTACGGACAGTGGGCTGGATCTCGAGACTAAAATCTTCTCGACCTCCGGTCGAGGGAGAAGTTTTTCCTTGACATCCCTTTTTATAGAACTCATTGACCTGTTCCCGAGTGTCGCCAGGGGCAGAGCCTTCCCAGGCGATTCCGGGGATGCATTGGGCCATTGGCACCACAGCGCAAGCTCCTAGGCCCGTTTCCGCCTCAAAGCGGGCATCCTGGGTGAGACTCCTAAGATTTCTTAGGCGCTTTGTGGGCTAACACATCCTTGGCTGCCGTTCGTGCCAGGCCGAGCACCTTGGCCGATTTGGTGATCACGGCGTCAGGCCATTTCCGCTCAGCGGCAGTTTCGATCAATTTCCAGTCCTCATCGGTCATTTTGACGGTCACGCTCACGGTCCGCTTAGCCATAACGCAATCGTCAGGCATAACGGCGAAAGCACACAACGAAATTAACAGATGCAAGGTATCTCTGGCGAGATTACAATTCTGGTGAATTTCGGGAGAAAAACATGAGCACAGCGGAATTGCTGGTTTGCCTCTGCATCCTGCTCTATTTAGGAATTCAGATTTGTAGGCCGCACCGGTGACGGCGGCGCTCAAAAAAAAAACAAGGGCCCCGATCCTTGGTTGTTGATCGCAGGCCCCTGCTTTTTCCTTGTTGGATCGCACCTGGCCGGATCTCTCGCGCCTACCTGTCATCGGGCGATTCACTCTGTGCCTGGTGTCTTTGACAGAAGTTTTCGCGCGCCCAATTGCAGATTAGCACGGTTAGTCAAATCGCAGGCGGGGCGCGGGGTCTGCGAATTTACTTGACGTGATTAGATGTCAGGGGCGTAGGATCGAAACCCGGTGAAAGCTGTTTCAAGAGATTTAAAACGAGTAATAAATACGAGCAGCGAATAACTTGCATAACCATAACAGGAGATACAACAGTGAATAACCAACGGATCAAAAAAGCCAAAGCGCGAATCCAGGCCCTAAGGGCCGAACTGCACGCCAAGGCCATTCCTCTCAGTTGGGCATATATCCGATCATGCCGGAGGAGCCTGATGGCGGATTACGTCGTGCTACATCCAAAATCACCGGCGGTTCAGTACCTAAAAATAGCCGATGGAGTGTTCATGGTGTGCGGTCGCAAAGTGAGGGTGACGGCATGACCCCTGAAGAGATGGCAACCCGCTTATACAAAATAGGCGAGGAAATTGTTGAAAGCATAGAGTGGCTCGCAGCGCGAACGGATGCTAAGATTTCCCCCAAGGCCAAAAGGGAAATCGAGGCCCGCTTGTACCGAATCCTTGTCACTTACTGTCCAGCCAACCCACCGCTAGAACGGAAAACCAAAAAAGACTGATCCATCGGGGCCATGTTCCCATCTCGGAGCGTGGCCCTTTTTCTTTTTGTTCCCTGTTAACCCATTGTTACTATTTGGACCGTATTTTAGCAGGTTTAGAACTCCGAAAATTGGTCATATTCCGGGGCGGTAATGACGTTTTCCGGCGGTCCACTTTTGGTTCTAATGGTATTGGAATCAGTGATGTAAGGTAGCACGTTCATTGCCAACTTTATCCGTTTTTCACAGGCTCACCGGGGTTAACCAGAGGGATAATGGCCTCGGATCAGTGTGAGCCCTGGCGATCAGCGCTGAGGTCTGGGTAGCCGTCGCCAGATGCTAAGGAAATCACGCCCGGAGGATCGCGCACCGGGGTTGAGTACGTCGCCGTTATGCGGGGAAGGATCGACACTCTTACGCCACGGGTGCCAGGGCAACCGCATAGTCGGAGGTCTGACCCCGAATTCTGATCATCAACGCTGGCCACTTTATCAACAGGATTTCTCGCGCCAGGGATTCGCCCGTGGTTACCACGCTGAAACTTGGAACAGAGCCCCCCAGCGGCGTCAAATCAATAGAATGTCACAATACAGTTAAAAACTTGTTCTCATCTCACAATGAGACTGCGGGAAACAAAAGCGCTTAGAATGGCAGAACTAAAATAAATGTCACACAACATATATTATGTGATATTATCTCGAATCGGAGGTTCCCATGAAACGCGCGTTCGAATACCTAACCGAAGGGGAACTAGTCAAGGTTCTGGCGCAAGCCAAAAAAGAAAGCATTCGTGATTGGTGTCTGATCCTGGTCACCTATAAGCACGCGTTGCGCAGCGCAGAGACGGCTGAGCTAATGTTGGATGATCTCAGGGATGGGTGTTTGGACATCCGCCGCAAGAAACATTCCCTGCACACGATCCAGCCCTTGTTCCCGCACAAAGGGGAACCGCTGCTGGATGAGGTCAAAGCCGTGGCGACTTGGCTCAAGGTGCGACCTGATGATGGCAGTCGGGCGCTGTTCGTCAGTCAGAAAGGCGGGGCATTGTCCCGTGAGCAGGTGCACAGGATTTTCAAGGGCGTGGCTGAACGCGCTGGCATCCCCAAGGGGAAGCGATTCATTCACATCTTGAAGCACAGCCGTGCGACTCACCTGGTCGGGCGCATGGATATTGCGCTACTGCGCCAGTTGCTCGGTCACGCGTCTATTTCAAACACACTGATCTACGCTCATACAAATGATCGCCAGGCGTGCAAGGCAGCACTGGCAGCGGAGATGCAGGGGTTCTAAGAGGGATTCGCGTAACGCGCAAGGGGATCGGTCGAATACAGCGCCAGGGGTAAAATTTCCGCGTGAGTCGCAAATTCTCAAGCGCGACCGTCGTATGGTTTTTCATGGGACATTTGTGCGGGTCGTGGGTAGTAACGTGAACAAAAAGCTTACTTGTCGGGCCCACGCCCGCTCTAGGAGACCCCGACTTTCGGCTAGTCGTGTTACTAATCTCAAACGTTTCCTGTCGCGCCAAAGTTGAAAACTTGAATGTTGGACGGCGCAACACCTGCAAACGATTCGCTGATCGCCAGCGTATTGCTGATCGCTGGCGTGCCCTCTTGAACGAAAGAATTTGTTGGCGCGGCTGGCGTCGTCTCTGCCACGTTTAGCGCTGGACTTGGCTCAGTCGTATTGAAGCTCACAGCCTCCTGGCCCGCAGCGACCATCGCACTGACATAATTCTCGGTCGAGGTTTCGCTGTTCGCGTAATTCCAAGTTGCACTTTCGTTCGTCACACTCCCAGACGGGCTCTGTGGTGGGGCAAGCTGGCCCGTTGGCGGTGGCGTCCCGCCGGTGGTCGGTAATGACCAACCGCCCCACTGGTTCGTGCCCGCTGGATTTGCTGGATAAGTCATGCTGTCGTCTCCTGTAACGTCTGTTCGTAAATGTTTGACCACTCGACAACGCCAAAGCCCACAACCTGACGAATCCCGCCAACCGAGCCAATGGCAGTGATCGGACCCACGCGTGATTCAACGCAGCGAGCTGCCTTGATTTGCCCTACCTGGTTGCGCCGATAGCAGGTGATCGAAGCACTCAAAACGAAGTCGTGACCATTTTCCTGAACTATCTTGAGAATCGGATCGCGTTCGATCTGCCCATAGGAAAGGCCAAGTCGCTTCGCGCACGCCTTGATGGGGATCAGTTTCATCATCGGGATTCGATGGGTTCGTAGGTTTCCCCATTCTCCCAGTAAATAGTACGGCCGTTGCCCTGCTCGACTACCCGGCTGACATTCTTCTCCCGACATGCCAGGCACTTTCGTCCTTCCTCAGCGCAGGTACAGGCACCGAATGACGGTGCGGCCTTGAATGTGTTGGCGCGTTTCGCCAAAGGCTGCGCGACCGACTTGGTCAAAGATCGCCGAACCGAGGACCAAGCGGCACGGGCGTTATACCCGCTGATTTTTTCAATTTCGGCCAGCAGCTCTTTCGACAATTCAACTGGTTCGTCGTCATCAATTTCGACAGGAACGTCTTTTTGCAACGTCGCCGGGTTCCCAAAATCATCTACGATCTGCACGTTGCCCGTGGAAACCTTGCGAATCCAATCCTTCTCCAAAACCCGCGCTGGTAGCCGGTTGGAATCACGCGCTTTTTTATCGAAGGCGAACAACGGAGCATCGGTTGCGTCCCGTGGGACGGCGGGGGGATGCTCAACTCCCAAGTCATCCTCACAGCTGTCGTACATTTCGTGGACCATCGTGGTGAATTTCATAATTGGCCTTTCAGCGGCATGAAGGGCGTATGCGCGCAAACATCGCTCGGGTTGAACGTTAAGTAGTTCGTTCGAATGGTGGCTTGCACCTGATGTGGTTCCGTCACGAACGGAAATTGCCTCTTAAAATTTGAGCGAACTTGGATCGCATCGTTGAACGCCTTGTGATGTTGGCCAATCACGTCAATCGACGCCCGGCCAGAATCCCGTGTACGTACAAATTCGTCCCGCACGCGCTGCTCAGTCGTGCAAAGTTCTTCGTATTGTTGTTGCTCGTTAGTCGTTGGCTGCGACATTGGTTGCCTCCGTGGGCGGACTCTGAGGAATGAAAGTTGTTTCGAGTTGCTGCACTGCTGCAAGCAAATCGGGATTGGCGGAAACTTGCCGGAACAGGGCAACGGTTTCCGGGCTCAGCGAATACAGCCAAGTCATCTGGTCAACCGATGAACCCGGTTTAGCATTTTGCGTGGTTTCCTTGACGACTCTATCCGCGTAGGCTCTAAACTGTGCGCCTTGCTTTTCGGTCCAGTCGGCGCAATCAGCGGGTAATTCAGCATCGGCCTTGGCGGCTTGCGCCTTGCGCGCACGTTCAAGCGCCCGGCCCGCGGCACTGCAAGCAGAAATTTGGCCTGCTATATTGCCGTCAGCGACGGCCTGGGCGTGTGCCAATTCAAGTCGTTGCGTCCAAATATCGGCCTCTGGATCGGCCGAAAGATTGGCCGTGGACTTGACCAAGCAGTTTCGACCATGGCGGCTGATTTGCGAGATCGAGAATTGCGGGTGTTGTTCGTGGATCGTGCGTTGTTTCACACCTGATTCGATCATCACGTTGATCGCGCCTGCGCCGCTGGCATCGTTACAGATTTTGCAATCTCGTTTTCTACCCATTTTGCACCGCCTCTATGAACTTTTTCAGCGTCGAGACTCTTATCTTTCGGTGGGAACGCGGGGTGTACCGGACAATGGGACCCAACTTTCCGGAGGCCACGAGTTTATTAAGTGTGCTCTCGCAAATTCCCAGAATCACCCTGGCTTCCGCCATACTAACCAGGGAATCGGCCATGAGGGCCTTGCGCTGAGCGATCTGCCGCTCAACCTGCTGAGCTAGCGGGTTGCGATAGGTTGCGCGTAAGGGAGTCGCTAAATTCACTGTGAACATAGTTGTTATCACGACAGTCGTGATCACACCTATAACAGAGTTCATGGCGGGATGCAAGAGATTTC
The DNA here is from genome assembly GCA_963755765.1 of uncultured Acidobacteriaceae bacterium. Classification (GTDB taxonomy): domain Bacteria; phylum Acidobacteriota; class Terriglobia; order Terriglobales; family Acidobacteriaceae; genus Acidiflorens. The sequence goes on along the minus strand of CAVWKZ010000008.1, from coordinate 767,035 downwards.
ACGGCGTTCCCAGATTCTCAGACCGGGCTCGGGGCGCGGAGTAGCGGCCTTTCTATAACTGAACGCGCGCGGTCGTTGCGACCGTGCAGGCACGTCGGGCGTGTCACAGTGTCTTGTCTTACTCAGTGTTTTCTATACTTATATACGGGGGTAACACGTCAGGGTACTGTACTACCCACTATCTTAGTAACTCCCCGTATTTATAAATTTAACTGTGACACTGAGACATGCCCAAGATTCAATCATTTGCGCTTGAGACAAGAACCGAGACAACACTGAGACATTGCTTTCCCGTTTTCCGGCTTCGCTTATCACTTTGGCTTCAACTCATTCTCCGCGTAAGTGCTCGCGCACCGCTTTGAAAAGTTGCATAGTCACAGAGTTTGCGCTTAAATGTCCAAGCCGGGCGACGGTTCGGCGGTTTCGAAAGTGGGAATTCGCGGGGCACCGCCCTATCGGTTGCCCCGCCCCACTGTGACAAATAGGGGGTCACAATGACCGAATCCGAGCAAAAGCACTTCCCATTCACCGGTCAACCCGGTGGCGGATCAATCAAGCCGGTTGAGTTTCACATTCTCCCGACCGTGGTGCCCCTACTTGTGGAACCTGGCCAGGCTGCTGATGAACCCAAAAGGAAAAAACGTCAGCTCAGTGCTTCAACCAAAGCGCTCTACGCGCGGGCGCGGGAAATCCCGCGCTCGGTCCCATTGAAAGATTGTTGCAGGCGCTGGGATGCGATGCAGCGCCCTTTTCCTATACCGGCGGAATGGCAGGGTTGTCCCTCCACGTGGAGCGCAGCTTGGAAAGATCAGCGCTGGCGCAAGAAAATTCATGCACTTCGTCAGAACGCCTGGCGACGCGAAAACCTGCCCGACAACCTTGTGTAATCTGTGTCGTAACACACGCCTACACACCGCATAAACATTGATTGAAACCGCTTATCCCTTCGCTTTTTGCTGGACAATCTTTCCCAATTATTTAGATTGCGGGAATGATCAACCAAACCGCACCCGCACCCGTCTCCGAGCTAATGCAAACCTGTGACGCTCTGGCCGCTGATGCTGAGCGCTTGCGCAAGGCGCACGTCTTAGCGCGGGAGTACAACTGGCCGGCTCCCATCGTGGAAGACGAAGACACACTTCGCGAAGCTGCTGAAAAGGTGGAACGGTTCCGGCTAGGTTTGCTGCGTTTTACACGTCAGTATTTGAAAGGTTTGAAGCTTTAGAAAGGCCCCTGAGCCCGCCCACTGTCAGGGTCAACGGGCTCAGGGTTGGAGTTCGTAATGGATAAGTTTGAAAGTAGCACACGTGTCAAGCGAACAGAGAAACCGCGTCTGACTGCACAAGAATCAGCACTAGTCGAAAAGGCGAAGGCTGCTCCAATCACAAGTTATACGTACACGATCCCCGCTACAGCCCTGGCACGCTGTTATGTATGTCATGCCGTAATTGCAGAAGTTATTCTCGACCGTGGTGGTTATCCCGTCGATGTTGATATCGAAATCGAACAGGGCGAACCGCGTGCCGTCCTCACCAGCCCACACCGTTGCACCGAACTGAGTGGTGCCGGTCAATGACTGCTCCTGAGTTTATTCCAATGCGCCCTACGGTGCGGGTGCGCACCTTTCAAAACTCTGCTGAGTCCGCATCCTGGCACACCGATGTAGCCGGAATATGGACCGTGCCGGTTATACACTGTGGGAAGAAACCGATAGGCAAAGATTGGGAAAAGCAGCGAATTGACGTGGCCAACGTGCGCCGTCACTACAACGGCCAGCCACAGAACACGGGCGGACTGTTAGGGATTTCCACGCGGGGGACTGCGGGTCTCACTGACGTGGATCTGGAATCGCGGGAAGTTTCCGCCCTGGCTCCGATATTTCTGCCAATGACGGCCATGATCTTTGGCCATGCGTCGAAGCCAGATTCTCACTACTGCTACTTTACCGACCCTCCGGTGCGCCTGGAGCAGTTCCGAGACCCAGTGACCAAGAAGATGTTGCTGGAACTGCGTGGGCTCAAAAAAGACGGCACTGTGGGGCTGCAAACCGTGCTCCCGGGCTCGGAGCACGCGAGCAAGGAACCGATCACGTTCAAAGCTGGCCACGATTCCGCCCCCACCAGCGTGACTGTGGCTGATCTTATTCGCAGGGTTCATAAACTCGCAGCGGTGGATTTGCTTTGGCGCTACTGGCCCGACCACGGGCGTCACAACACGATGTTGGCCCTGGCTGGCGCTCTCGCCTATGCAGGATGGTCACGGGCAGAGGCTGTGACCTTTTGCCGCGCCGTGTACGAAGCCGTCCCGACCCATGACCCCAACGCCCTGGCCCGTGTCGATTCGGAAGTAAATGACAGTTTCGACAAAGTGGCCGCTGGTGAACCCGCAACCGGTTTTCCTTCGCTCGCTGAACACATTGACCGAAAGGTGGTCAAAACCGCTTTTGAATGGCTGGGGATCGAAACGCCAGGCACTGCGCACACGTCTGCTGGTGCCGGTGATGACTACCGCGCAAAACTGATCAAGAGTGAAACGGGCGTGATCAAGCCCTTGCTGGCGAACGTGCTTCTAGTGCTGCGCAACGATCCCAAATATCAGGGCTTGGTTTGGTACAACGAATTTGCGCTTACTACAGTGATCCAGCGACCGACACCCTGGAAATCGAAACCGGGTAGGATCTGGACCGATTTTGACGACAGCCAACTCGCCGCGCAGTTACAACAAGACGGGATCGCGGTCAACACCCGCATTGCAGCGGAAGCGATAGGCACCGTTGCGCAGGAAAACTCGTACCATCCCGTCCGCGCGTTCTTGCGATCACGGGTTTGGGATGGAAAGCAGCGGGTCGATTCCTGGCTTGTCACTTATTTCGGAGCCGAAGACAACGCCTACACGCGAGCGGTCAGCCGCTGTTGGGTGATCTCGGCTGTGGCGCGCGCCACGCTTCCTGGCGTTCAAGCTGATCATCTCCTGTTGTTACTGGGAATTCAAGGCAGCGGCAAGAGCAGCGGTCTGCGGGCCTTATTCGGGACTGAGTTTTTCAGTGATCGCTTATCCCCGCTCGGTTCAAAAGATTCTTACGTGGAGCTACAGGGCGTCTGGTGCGTGGAGTTGAGTGAGCTGAGCGCCATGCGCCGATCCGAGATCGAAGCCACAAAAAGTTTTCTTTCTGCCCGCGTCGATCACGTTCGTCTACCCTACGCGCGACGGGCGCAAGCCTTACCCCGTCAGTGTGTGTTTTGCGGAACCTCAAACGATCAAAGTCCTTTTTCCGATCCAACCGGTTCGCGCAGATTCTGGCCGGTGCACACTGGAAAAATTGACGTGGCAGGCGTTGCCGCTGTTCGGGATGTGCTTTGGGCGGAAGCGCTTATTCTTTTCGAAGCTGGGGAAAAATGGTGGTTTGAATCCCCCGAGTTGACGAAAGCAGCAGCACGCGAAGCGGACGAACATTACGCGCCAGGTGTTCTAGAAGAGGAAATTCTCAATTGGTGCGAATATCCCAAAGTGCGGGCCAAGCGGGATGACGATCACACGTCCGGGCCGCTCCCGTTCGATTCCCGCCCTTTTCGCGTGACCATCAGCGACGTTCTGTTGCACTGCATCGGCAAGCCCTTCGAAAAGATGGCCTACGCGGACGTGATGCTAGTGCAGCGCTGTCTCGTGCATAACGGGTGGAAACGCCTGCCGCAAAGCCGGATTCCGGGCACCAATCGACGCGTGCGCTTCTATGTACTGACCCCGCCTGCTCCTGCGGTGATGGACGGTGAATTATGAACCCCACCGAACTGCTGTGCCAAATTGATGCTGTGGGCGGCGTCTTGACCGCCACACCAGACGGTCAATTGAAATTTTGCTCGGTGCCCACCGAGTTCTACGAACTTCTGAAAGAGCACAAACCCGCGCTTATTGCTTTACTAATTGAACGTGCGAAACCGCGTCCATCTAATCTGCTGATCTCATCTGAACGACTCAAAGCCGCAAACGAGCGCTATTTGCAAGAGCAAGCTGCCAAAGCAGCACCGGCACCATCAGCGCCGGGGGTGATATATCAGCCACGAACCCCGGAACAGTGGGAAAAACGCGCTAACCAATCCTGGCAGTCGAATCGAACCTTTCGACCGCCGAAACCGGTGACGCCGCGCGTCGAACCCGATCCCGAGATCGGAGATGCAGAGCCAGAAGACGGGGATGATTTCGAGACTCCGAAAAGCAAAGTCAGTTCCACAACTCCCTGCGTCTGCGGTCACCCGCGCAAGGATCACCACACCACGCCAGAGCCCCACGTTGCTGACGGTGATTGCGCTTATTACTGCGTTACCAGTCATTGCGACGTGTTCAGCTACAGGAATGGCGTCTCCGCGCCTTGCGATTGTCAGTATTTTCGCGTGAGCGAAACCGACGCCTTGAAATTTACAAAACCGCGCGTCGGGCCACATGATTTGTGCGCTGCCTGCGGTCATTTCAAAATCTCGCACTGCATCAAAGCCAAGCCGGGGAAAGTGCACCGCCTCAAGCCTGGCGAGATGGCCTTTCGGATCATGACCGCGCCGTCCGGCATGGCTTATGGTTGCCGTCACTTTGACCCCGCGAATCCCAATTGTCAGTGTGATTCAACGGGTTGCTCCGCAACTCCGGATGATAAGAATTTATGCGAGTGCTTAGCCTTCCAAAATCCGTGGTCAGTTCGAAAAACCAAAGCCACGGTCAGAAAGAGAGCCCCTAGGAAGCCCGTGGCTGGGTCGCTGACGGTCGCTGCGACCGGTAGCACGTCGGAAAGTGTTCCAGCGAAGCCGCGTCAATCTCGAAAGAAAAAGAGCACCGTATTCACCACCGGCGAGACCTTGTTCCCGCCGGAAACCACAATCGCAAGTCAACCTACAGGAGAGAAATCATGTTCTTAACCAAGCGCCAGTTTGAAGCCCTAAATTCAGTCGTGGAGTATCTGGCGGGAGACGAAGCCGAGGATTGGGACGCAACAGGTAGGCCTCGCAGCCATATTTATAACGATGTCAAGGTGCTCGCACGATTGCTTGATAAAGAGTCCAACAACGGCTACGACATCTCGGTGTACGAACCGGAGTACGAACCCTTGAATGTTAAGTAAATCCACACCGGCAGCGCCGTGTCCCACAAGCGCGGCGCTGCCTTCTGAAAGTTAGATTCGATGACTACTTTTTGTACTTTGTGCAAATCCGAAATTCCGCCAGAACGTGCCCGCCGTGGCGCGATCACGTGCTGTTCTGAGCATGGGCGGGAACATCGACGCCAGCGACGATCAGAGCGGGCAACGAAGTTTTGTAGGCTGTGTGGTCGCAAGGCACGCAAGCCGAAGGGTGAGCACACGGCAACTGTAGAGAGCAGTGAACCTGTGAAGCTGTGAACCTGTGACGATACTGTGATCCCTGAAATTCACAACCCGACTCGTGCTATTGTCGCGACCGAGGCAACCCACGGTGAGCCATCTCAAGGAGAAAAGATGGCACGCCGAAGGTTTCAGAGAGGCAGTGTGTTTCTGAGTGGCACACGCAATCCGGCATGGGTCGGACGCTGGCGCGAGGATGAAATCACGCCCACGGGCGAGCGTAGGCGCGTTTGTCACAAAGTCGTTCTAGGCTACAAAACTGAACTTCCAACAAAGAAATTAGCTCTGCGAGAACTGGATTCCAAACTCGCGGAGATTAACAGCTACGGCTACCAGCCCATGCGGGCAGCCACTTTTCAACAGTTCGTTGCCAGATGGCGGAAAGATGTTCTACCAAATCATCGACCATCCACCCAGTCAAGCTGTGACAGTGTGCTGCGCAACTGGCTTGAACCTTTCTTTGGTCCGATCCCGCTACGCGACATCAACACACAGTTAGTGCAGTCGTTCATTCAACAAGGCGCACGCAACGCACGCACGATAAGGAACCACATTCTGGTTTTGAAAATGGTTTGGAAAAGAGCAAGGGTTTGGGGATACGTCAACCACAACCCGCTGGTTAGCGGCGATTTGATCTTTCCCAGCAAAATGCCAGCTACTACCGGCACCTTCAGTCTGGACGAAATGCAACGCATCATCGCGTCCACTAATGAACCTTTCCGAACCATGTTTTGGTTAGCAGCGGAAACCGGCATGAGAACCGGAGAAATCCGAGCCCTGGAAATCTCGGACCTGGCACCTGGATTTCTTCGCATCAGAAAAAGCGTCTGGCACGGTCACGTGACCGCACCGAAGAATGGCAAAGAGAGAGTCTTTCCGATCTCGCCAGCGCTAGAAACGAGGCTTCGTACTGCAGCACGGGGTCGGCCTGACAATCCACTGCTGTTTCCCAATCATCAGGGTAAAACCTGGAATGCAGCCACACTCACTCGCACCCTGCACGCCGTCCTGGCTATGCTTGGGATCAAACGGGCAGGGATGCACGCCTTCCGGCATGGCAACTTGAGCCTGATGGACAGACTGTCCGTGCCGCTGGGTGTTCGACAGGAACGCGTTGGTCATGCAGCCGGGTCAAATCTGACACTGGATACCTACACCCACGCCGATAGTGCTGATCACCGGATGGCCATGCAAAGGATCGGAGAACTCCTATCATCGCCCACGATCCAGTAGTAGATGTTAGTTGTGTCGAATTGTGTCGAAAATGGCTAATTTCCCAACAAATCGACGGACGTACGAAAGTAACCTACTCATCCGACTTTCCCACCACGATTGGCGCCTTCCAGACGACCTACGGCGGGGACGGCGACGCCTTTGTGTCGAAGCTCAACGCCACTGGGTCGGCCCTTATTTACTCCACATATCTGGGTGGCAGCGGGGGCAGCACGGGCTATGGCATCGCGGTTGACGATGCGGGCAACGCTTACGTCACGGGCTCAACCACCTCGGCCGACTTCCCGATTACGCCCGGCGCCTTCCAGATAGTCTGCAATGGCGGCGATGGGTGTCTCACGTATGGAGACGCCTTCATAACCAAGATTAACCCCACGGGTTCGGCGATGGTTTACTCAACCTACCTGGGCGGCAGCCTGGGGGAGTATGGCTCGGTCGTGGCCGTAGACAGCTCGGGCGACGCCTACGTCACCGGCAATACAAACTCCACTGATTTTCCCACGGCGAATCCTTTGCAGCCCACTTTCGGCGGTGGCGGGTCCGATGCCTTCGTGGCAGAACTCAACCCTTCGGGGGCGGCCCTTGTTTACTCGACCTACCTGGGTGGCAGCGGGAGTGACGCTGGCACCGGTGTCGCTGTAGACCGTTCGGGCGAGGCTTACGTCACCGGCGGCACCTCCTCGACCGATTTTCCCGTCACGTCTGGTGCCTTTCAGACGACATGTGGTAACCCCGGTTCCTGTGAGAGCGCCTTCGTGACCAAGTTCAATTCCACGGGCTCGGCTTTGGTTTACTCAACCTATCTGGGCGGGGGCGGCGGAGACGACGGCAATGCCATCGCCGTAGACAGCGCCGGCAATGCTTACGTTACCGGCATGACTTGGAGCGGTTTTCCGACTACTCCAGGCGCCTTACAGACGAATTTCGGCGGCGACACCGACGCCTTCGTGTCCAAGTTCAACCCCACGGGCACGACTTTGGTTTATTCCACCTATCTGGGCGGCAGCGTGTGGGACTACGGCTTGGGCATCGCGGTGGACAGCTCGGGTGACGCTTACGTTGCAGGTGCGACTGGCTCACGCAACTTTCCAACCGCGAGTCCTTTGGATAAAAAACTGCGCGGTAGTTGGGATGCCTTCGTAAGCAAGCTTAACGCCACAGGATCGATGTTGGTCTACTCCACTTATCTCGGCGGCAACGGGATAGACGAGGGATCTGGCATCGCCATAGACAACGTGGGAAACTGTTACGTCACTGGTTATACCGGCTCCGGTATAAATTTCCCGATTAAGAATCCCTTGCAGCCAGCCTTCGGCGGCGGCATATGGGACGCCTTCGCGGCCAAGATTGATCCGCTATCAGCGACCGCGACCACTCTCATCTCTTTCCCAAATCCCTCGAGCCAGGGACAGGTGGTGACCTTTACCGCAGCGGTCACCTCCGGCGTTGGTGCACCGCCGGATGGCGAAACCGTCTCGTTCACGAAGGGCAAAACGGTGCTGGGGACGGGAACGTTGAGCGGCGGCTCCGCTAGCTTTACGACTTCGACGCTTAAGGTGGGCACAGCCTCTGTCAAGGCGTTGTATGGCGGGGACTCGAACTTTGCCGGCAGCACGTCAAAGGCTGTGAAGCAGGTGGTGGAGAAGGCAGAGTGAGTTGTCTATGGTGGCTGTATATTCGCGACGGCAGTTTGAGCCATCATCTGGAGCCACGGAATCACTGGGCATCGTGACAGCAAATGCATAGGTCCTTCGCTCCGCTCAGGATGACAAGGGATTAAATGGCAGGAGTTGGGGGTTCCAGGGTGCGTACCACGGCTTCGCCGTCGCTGCGTTCTCGCGCGGCTTCGTGGCTGGGCTTGCTCGTCACCGCACGGGGAGAATCATTGGAGTAACAAGTGGGACGAGATTGCCGCTTGAGTGGCGAATTGATCGACGCTAGGCTTGATTTGTTCCCGTGGCGAGGGCCTCGGGGGGGGAATTCAAAAGCAGAGTCAAAAGCAACGTCAAGGGCAGCGGACAGGAGTGTCCGCTCCACACGGGTCGCTTTGCGAATGATCCGGCCACGTTCAGGATGACAAGGGGTTCCAAATTTCTCTTCGGGTTCGCTTCTTGAGCCTCCACATGCCCTGTGTTAGCATCGGGAGTTTCGCAGGTGATGTTGGGCTGGCCTGTTCCCTGTACTCATACTCACTCCGGGCCTTATCACGCTTCCCGTAAGCCTGCCGAAGGAGACAACCTGTGAAAGCTTACGAAGGAGCCAATCTCCGCAACCTTGCCTTGATCGGACATGGGCATGCTGGCAAGACTACGCTGGTGTCCGCCATGCTCTATACCGCTGGAGCCGCGCCGCGCCTCGGACGCGTGGATGACGGCTCGTCCGTTACGGACTACGACGAAGAAGAAATCGCGCGCAAGATGTCGATCGCCACCGGGCTGGCGTTTGTCGAGTGGGGCAAAACGGAGGCCAAGGTCAAGATTAATTTGCTGGATACTCCGGGGTTCAACATGTTCGTGCACGAGGCGAAGATGGTGCTGCCGGTGGTGGACGCGGCGCTGGTTGTGGTTGACGGCGTGTCCGGAGTTGAGGTGGTGACGCAGCGTGTTTGGAATTATTGCAACGACATTGATCTGCCGCGGATGATTGTCGTCAATCGTATGGATCGCGATCGCGCCGACGCCAATCGCGTGTTGGAATCGCTGACCAACGCTTTTGGGCGGGCGGTGACTCCGCTGCAATTGCCGATTGGGAGCGAGAAGAGTCTTAGCGGCGTGATTGATCTGGTCCGCATGAAGGCCTACACCTACGAGATGGGCGGAAACGGCAAGGGCAAGGAAGGGCCGATACCGGCGAATATGGCCGACGTCGCCAAGGAAGCTCACGAGAAATTGGTGGAGCTGGTGGCCGAGGGCAAAGATGAGTTGATGGAAGAATACTTTGAGAAGGGGACGATTCCGGAGGAGGATCTGGTTCCGGCGCTGCATGAGGCGATTCGCGAAGACAAACTTTTTCCGGTGCTGTTTACTTCGGGGCTGGGCAACGTCGGCGTGGATGAGCTGATGGATTTCATCGTTGATTACACTCCGGCCGCTAGCGAGCATCATGCTATCTCGGGGCAGCCGGCGGGGGGGAACGGGGAGCCGGCGGTCCGCAAAGGTACTGATAGCGAGCCGGCTTCAGTCTTCGTCTTTAAGACTATGTCGGACGCGTTTGCCGGGCGTATTTCTTACTTCAAGGTTTTTTCCGGCGTGCTGAAGAATGATGCTTCGCTGCAAAATTACAATCGCAATATTCAGGAAAAGTTCGCGCATATTTCGCTGATCCAGGGGAAGCAGGCGGTTCCGATCCACGAGCTGCATGCGGGCGATATTGGTGCGGTTGCCAAGCTGCGGGAGACTCTTACGGGCGACACTTTGGGCGATAAGGCTTCGCCGATACGGTATCCGGCGGTGCAGCTGCCGGAGCCGGCGATTACTTTTGCCATCGAGCCTAAGAGTCGCGCTGATGAAGACAAGCTGGGGGTCGGCTTGCACAAGCTGATGGAAGAAGACGCCATGCTGCGATTTTTTCGCGATCCGCAGACCAAGGAATTTCTGATTGCGGGCACGGGACAGCAGCACATTGAAGTCGTGGTTTCAAAGATGAAGAAGCGTTATCACGCTGAAGTGGTGCTGAAGGCTCCCAAGGTTCCTTATCGGGAGACGATTCGCGGGAAGGCCGATGTGCAGGGACGGCACAAAAAGCAGACCGGCGGCCACGGGCAGTATGGCGATTGCAAGATCAAGATGGAGCCTTTGCCACGCGGAGCTGAAGTTGAGTTTGAGTTCGTCAACGATATTTTTGGCGGCGCGATTCCGCGCAACTACATTCCGGCGGTCGAAAAGGGGATTAAGGATGCGGCTGCCCGGGGCTACCTGGCGGGGTATCCGGTGGTGAATTTTCGCGTGAGCCTTTATGACGGCTCTTATCACGACGTGGATTCGAACGACCTCTCGTTCCAGATGGCGGGACGGATCGCTTTCCGCAAAGCGATGGAGATGGCCAAGCCGACGCTGCTCGAGCCTATCATGCACGTCGAGATCACGATCCCGGATGAATTTGCCGGCACGATCATGGGCGACCTTAACAGCCGGCGCGGGCGCATTCAGGGGATGGATAACAAGTCGGGGAACACGATCGTGAAGGCCGAGGCTCCCATGGCTGAGATGCTGACTTACGGCGCTGACCTCACTTCGATGACGCAGGGCCGCGGCAGCTTTTCGATGGAGATGCATCACTACGACACGGTGCCGCAACAGCTTCAGGACAAGATCATTGATAAGGCTAAGGCGGAGCGGGGCGAGGTTAAGGAAGACGAGGAGTAGGGCTTCGCTGTCCCAGTGAATGTACGGGAGATCCCTAGATCCGCGCGGCCGTGGATCCCACCCTAACGCCGCAAAAAGCGCGACGTTAGGATGGGGCACCCGGTGACGTTAGGATGGAACACCCTCTGCCCGCGCGTTTTCCTTTGCGCCGACTATCAGCAGCCATAGCAGGATGGCGAGTTCGGCGAGGAACGCTGGCTGAAACACGCGGAACAGGACATCGTTATAGGCGGGTGCGAGGAAGCCGGCCACGGCTACCACGACCCAGCAGACGCCGTCGAGCAGCAGCCAGTATCCTAGCCAGCGGGGCAGAAACCGGGAGCGCGCGACTAAGCAGCCAAAGGGAAGTAGCCAAAGTCCCCAGAACATCTCGTTGACCCCATTCGACTGTCCATGCAACCGGATTAGGAGCATGCCGATCGCTTCGCGGGTATGCTGATCGAACGCGGCCCAGGCATCTCCTCCGCGAAAAACGGTGAGCGCGGTCGCATTGAAGACGACGCCGACTAGGACTAGCGCGGACGAGACCAGAACCAGCGCAACCATCTGGCGCGCGCGATGGCGGTCCACGCCTTCGAAGAGACGATAGAGCGCCAGCGCCAGTCCGATGAACACCACGGCGCCCAGAGTCTCGGCGAGCAACCCGAAGCGGAACAGCGTCTCGTGGGAAAGGACGCGGGCTGAGGTAGCGGCCGCGTCGTTGCGCACAATGGTCTGCGAAGGAACGTAGAGCAGATAGAATGGCCCGAGAGCGAACGTCAGATACCAAAGGCCTGCGATGCGCGCGGTCTTCTTGAGCTGGAGCGGTGTCATGGCTGCCTCCTCGCTTCCGGCGATGTTACACGGTAGTACGCGTGCGATGGAGAGGAAGTTCGCGAACATAGCGGCGGGTAGTTTCCGAGTTGCCGGCGGAACCGCAACAGCGCTATTTATGCGGAGCTTAGCTTCAAGGCCTCGTCTTTTGAACCTTGACGTCACCAATTGAGTTATGAAACCTCTGTTGCGGATGCTTTTGATGTTCGTACTATTTGCGTTGTTGCTCCTTCTGGTACTGAGAGCCGTCCCAATCCATGTTTACGATGGATTCGAGTCGCCTCAGCTGAGCGCCTTCCGCTGGTTGCGCCGCCGATTCGAACCTGGTGCGGTTGTATCCCAGACCACGGTGGTACGTTCGGGACGGAGGGCCCTAGCGATAACGGTGCACGCGGGGGACCGACCGGAGGCGGCAAGCCACGGAGACGCAGCGACCGAACGGGACGAGATCATGGAAGCCTGGTGGCTCTTCTCTCGGGCAGAACGAACATACGTGTACTCTTTTAGCCTTTACCTTCCCAATGACTTTCCGCAAACGTCGGAACGCCTGGTGATCGCTCAATGGAGAGAGCTTTGCGAAAGCGCATGTGTGCCGGATAACCCGATTCTCGCCTTGCGGTACGAGTCAGGGCGGCTCCAAGTCACTCGGAACGACGAACATGGCAAAACATTGCTTTATCAGGGCGACGAAGATGTCCGCGGAAGGTGGCTCGACTTCCGATTCACCACGCGATGGGACCGCACCGCCGCAGGAGCCGTTGATGCAACGCTAGACGGACATGGAATCCTCCACTATGAAGGACCTACGATTTACCAGCCCGGATCGGGGCATCCCCGGTACGCTCTTATCTATTTCAAGACCGGACTCTACAGAGACGCATTGCACGAACCGCCATGGACCATGTATGTCGATGAATATCGAAAAGATCAGTGCGACACGACTGGTTGCCGATAAAATTCCACGAATGGTTGACGGGCACAGCTCGCGGACACAACACTCTGGTGACGACTCGCTTCACACCAGTTCCAAGTCGGTAAAGCGAAAATCCTCTCCCTTGGCCAGCAGTTTCTGGCCCGAGATTTTGGCCAACGCGTAGGCGAAGCAATCTCCTAAGTTGAGGCCGGCCGCGTGCCGCCCCTTGCCGTACTTGCGCCAGGCGGAACGCGCGATCTCAGCCTGCTCGGCATCCACCGAAACCACTTCCAGCTTGGCCCGCACTTGAAACAGGTCGAACTCACGGCCCGCGGCTTCCCCGCGCCGCGCCGCGAGCACGATTCCGGTTTCCAGCGAATTCGCCGCCGAAATCAGCTTCGTTTCCGCCTGCAGAATGTGCTCGAGGAAAAGCTTGCGTTCGGGTTCACCCAAAAAGATGGCCACGAGCGCAGATGTGTCAATCACCATCGAGTCGCCCTAACGTGGAATGCCGTCTTCGCCGTAGCCGAGGATTTCGTCTTCGGAGCGCGAGTCCAGGCTTGGAAGCTCGTCTACGCGCCGCAGCAGATCCTCAATCTGGCCGGCGACAATGTGGCCTTTTCGTCGCCGCTTCAGCCGCTCCCAGCGCTCTTCGAGCGATCTTTGAATGGCTGCCGTAAGCGACTCGCCGGTTTCTTCGGCCACCTGCCGGGCCAGCTGTTCGGTGGCCTTATTCTTGATGAACAATGGCATATTGTTGAGTATATACTATCTTTGTGATTATATACCAATGGTCAGGCCGACTCATTTTGCATGAAATCGTTCCCTGATTCCGCATTCTGGCGTACCATTCGTCTTTCGTGTTTCGTCCTTACCCAGGAGGGACGCATGTCCGAGCGGAATTCCCCGAGCTGCCGCCGCTTGTCCTTTGCGACGCTGTTACTTTTACTGATGGTAATCTCTACACCTGCAATAAGTCAGGAAAGTAAGAGCACAGTGCTGGAAATCGACCATGTGTCCGTCTGCGGATCGAATCTTGATGCGCTGCGTCAGGACTTTACGGATGTGGGCATGACTCCGGACTTGGGTGGTCCTCACGGAAACGGTATCACCCAGATGGCGATTATCGGTTTCGATGACGCGTCGTACATTGAATTGATAGCGCCGATCAAGGCGGGCGTGACCGCGGGCTCGGGCTGGTCGAAGTTTATGTCCGAGGATGCGGTGACCTGCGCCTGGGCAGTGGGGACGAACGTTCTGCTACAGGAAGTGGACCGGCTGAAGAAGGCTGGGATTTCGACCAAGACTCCAGAGCATGGCAGCCGGAAGCGGCCGGACGGCATGTCGATCGAGTGGATGACGGCTGACGTGGGGTCGGGCACGCCGGGTTCGACGATGCCGTTCATCATCGAAGACCAGACGCCGCGGGCGTGGCGCGTCCAGACTTCGGCCAGCATGCAGGGAGCTCCGGTTTACGGCGTGGAGAACGTGGTTCTGGGGGTCAGCAACCTGGATGCTTCGATTGCCTTATTTCGCAAGGCTTATGGCTGGGCTGAGCCGCTCACGGAGACGCAGAAAGATTTTGGCAAGCTCGCGTACTTTCCTGGAGAGCCCGTGATTCTGGCGTCGCCTACCGGCGGAGGCTGGCTCGCGGACAGGATTGGCAAATTTGGGGAGAGTCCGGTCGCTTACTTGCTCGGCACGCGCGATTTTCCTGCGGCGACCAAGAAGTACAAGCTCTCGGGCGCGAAGACCTGGTTTGGACAGAAGGTCGCCTGGTTTGACGCGGGCAAGCTTAAGGGCGTGCGGCTGGGGGTTATTGGGCAGTAGACCGACCATCACGAATCGAAGATACTTTCATCTTGCTCTTCTGACCTGAAGCTGAAGTCGAAAGCTCTGCGCAGTCTTTTTCTTGACTACGACGTCTATCTCACCTTCTGGTGCTTCTATCGTTAGCGGCAATGTCATTTGCAGATCTGAACTGTAGCGACGCTTGCGCCCAGTGCGAGTGACAAGGGGCGCTGTCCCTGTAATACGATCCTCGCGTCCCGCTTGTCATCTAAACTTTTATCAAGGAGGGCGATATGGCTGCTACGGAACAGGCCAAGCTAGTCGTAGAGCTGGAATTTTACGCCCTTCACAAAAATGAGTGGCTGAAGGGCCATCCGGGCCGATACGTTGTAATTAAGGGCGGCGAAGTCTTGAGCTTCTATCCCACATTCGAGGCCGCTTACTCCGCTGGCGCTGGCGCGTGGGGCATCAGCACGGATTTTCTCGTAAAACAGATTGTCGAAAACGAACCTGTTTTCTTTGTGTTCTAGATTGTGGTCACTTTCCGCTCTCCAAAGCGTGATCCGCGCGGTTTGCTGCAGCACGGACCGCGAATTGAGATTGAGATCGGTCCGCCGATCGTGCGCACCTCCTCGGGTCTTCTTTCACCTCGTGTGAACCTTCCCGCCGCTGGCGGATTCTCAAACATGCCGGCACTCATAGATACCGGGGCTGGGAACGGTCCTGACACCGGCGGCCGTCGAAAGAGTGGGCCTGCGGCAGGTTGACGTGACCCGGCTTGCCCGAGCTGGGGGCATTAACGAGGACGCAGCTGTATTCGTGGCAGCGATCCAGTTCCCGCGATACAAACTGGCCACAATAGAGGTTGCTAACGTTATCTGTTGCGAACTACCGGAACAGCCCATTCAGTGCCTGATCGGCCGAGATATTCTGTCGCGTTGGCTGTGCACTTATGACGGTCGCGCCGGCGAGTGGACAATCCACGAAGAAGACCTTGCGGCCTGGGTGGATCCGACGTAAACAAGACATCTGCTGGCTAGAACCTCGAACTCAGAACTGCTAACATCGCTTGCAGTGTCTGCTGCTAAAGATAATCTCGCGCCGCACCTGTCTTCCCAGCTGCCTTCCAAGGACCGCCTGGTTTCGGCGGCGCCGGTTGAGGACGATTCCTCTTTTGAGCTCAAGCTGCGGCCGCAGCGGTTGAAGGAGTTCATTGGGCAGAACAAGGTCAAAGAGAATCTTGATGTTGCCATCCAGGCGGCAAAGTCTCGCGCCGAGGCGCTGGATCATGTGCTGCTCTATGGGCCTCCCGGGCTGGGCAAGACTACGCTCGCCAATATTATTGCTAACGAATTGGGAGCGGCTTTTCAGCAGACCTCTGGGCCAACGCTGCAGATTAAGGGTGACCTGACGGCGATCCTTACGAATCTGCGCGACCGGCAGGTGCTGTTTATTGACGAAGTGCATCGCCTGCAGCCGGCGCTCGAGGAGATCCTCTACTCCGCGCTGGAAGATTACAAGCTTGACATCATGATCGGCCAGGGGCCGTCGGCGCGCACGCACACCATGGACGTGAAGCCGTTTACTTTTATCGGCGCTACTACGCGAGCGGGATTGCTGTCGGCTCCGCTGCGCTCGCGTTTTGGATTGCTGCTGCGGCTTGAGTTTTACTCGCATGACGACTTGCGCGTCATTGTCGAGCGCTCGGCCGAGATTCTTGGAGTGAGTATTGATCGTGCGGGCGCGGCTGAAATCGCCAGCCGATCGCGGGGAACTCCGCGGATCGCCAATCGGCTGCTGCGGCGCGTGCGCGACTATGCTCAGGTGCGGGCAGCCGGGTCGATCGACCTGCCTACCGCGCAGTCGGCACTCAGTATGCTGGAAGTTGATCGTTACGGCTTTGACGAAGTGGACCGCAAGCTGCTGCTTACCATCATCGAGAAATATCAGGGTGGACCGGTCGGCTTGAATACTTTGGGCGCGGCTTTGGCTGAGGAGCCGGACGCTATCGAAGAAATCTACGAGCCGTTTCTGATTCAGATTGGATTTTTGAATCGCACTCCGCGGGGACGGGTGGCTACGCAGCTTGCTTACGAGCATTTCGGGATCGTTCCTAACCGGCGGCAGAGTTCGCTGTTTTGAGCGAACTGTGATTTGGTGTCGGCAAAGAGCTTAAACCACGGGTTTCACGGAGGACTTTGTATCATGCGCGACGTGATTGCTACGGACCAGGCTCCGCAGGCCATTGGGCCGTACTCCCAGGCTATTCGAGCGGCGGGGTTGATCTTTACTTCTGGGCAGATCGCCATCGATCCCGCGACCTCGCAGATCATCGCGGGCGATGTGAGCGCACAGACTGACCGTGTGCTCAAGAACCTCGTCGCCATTCTGCAGGCGTCGGGCAGTGGGCTGGAGAAGGTTGTGCGCTGCACCGTCTTCCTCAAGAACATGGGAGATTTCGCGGCGATGAACGAAGTTTACGGGCGCTATTTCAAGCAGGCGCCGCCGGCGCGGTCTACGGTTGAGGTGGCGCGGCTTCCGAAAGATGTGCTGGTGGAAATTGATGTTATTGCGCTGAGTTGATAAGCACCACTTCAGACTCGCAGACTAGATTTACAGACCAGAGAGGGGTGTTATGAAAACTGTCGTCATTGTCGTTGTTGTCATTCTTGTTATCACGGTGATCGCATTCACCAGTCTCGTCGCGCAGACAGCTCCCGCTCACAAGGCTGCGACCGCCAGCGGTCCCACGAAGGTCACTGGCGAGCCGACCAAGACGGCCAGCGGCCTGGAATATTGGGACATCAAAGTCGGCACCGGCGCGGTCGCCCAGAGCGGAATGCACATTAAAGTCGATTACACCGGCTGGCTGACGAATGGCAAGAAGTTTGACAGCTCGGTCGGTACGGGCCATCCGTTTTCTCTTATGCTGGGCGCGGGCCAGGTGATCAAGGGATGGGACGAAGGCATCGTCGGCATGAAGGTAGGGGGGAAGCGGCAGCTGCGCATCCCGCCGGATCTGGCTTACGGGGCGAGTGGGTATACGACTCTGATCCCGCCCAACTCGACTCTGATCTTCGACGTGCGATTGGTGGATGTGAAGTAAATGGGGGCCGCGGCCGTGGGCGGCGCGAGATTCGTCTCGGTCCCGCGGAAATCTCTGGATGCGCCGCGCTCCGATGGAGTAGGGGTCCTTCGACTCCGCAGGGACTTCACTTCGTGAAGTTCCTGTTCCGCTCAGGATGACACGTGGACTTTGTCGAAGGCGGGCTACGCCTTGACGACTTTGCCGCTGCGCAGGCAGGACGTGCAGACGCGCATGTGCTTGTTCGCCGCTCCGACTTTGGCGTGAACCGGGCGCAGGTTGACGTTCCAGCGCCGTTTGCTGACGTTGTGGGCGTGGCTGATGGTGTTGCCGAACTGCGGCCCCTTGCCGCAGATATCACAGACTCGTGCCATAACTCTTAAATCCTTCCAAGGCTGTTGCCGAAAGCTTACTGAAACTATGATTTTACAGGAATTGTGTGGATTTGGCCAAGGGGATGGTTCAGGCCAAGTGCTGGTAAAAGGTTTAGCGAGTGTTCTTAGCGATAGTGTTCCAGGTAATACAGCGCTGCGAAGGCCAGGACCAGGGCGGAGGCGGGAATGGCCAATGGGCGCGCGCTTCGCCTCGGCTGCTTCCAATCCGCAGTGGCGAGAAAAAGTACGAAGGTCGGAACCAGCAGAACGATGGTCAACTGAAAAATGTGTGCAGCCCAGCCTTCGTCGGGTTGTGGCGGCTGAAAGTATCCGGTCAGGACGGTGAGCAACGCCACCGCGGATAGGACGATCAGGACATGGCCGGTGTCGCGGTTGAGTTCCTGCCTCCGCATCGTACCCTCTGACGGTGTCCCTCTGAGTGAATTGCTAGGCGGCCTTGCCCATCACCGGCTGGGCGCATTGGCTGCAGCGGCGGGCGTCGATCGGAATCTCGCTCAGGCATTCCGGGCACTTCTTGGTCGTCGGATCGGCGGGCGCTGGGTCCTTGCGGCTACGGGCGATCAGGGCATTGATCGGAGTGACAACGAAGAAGTAAACCGCTGCCGCGACCAGGATAAAGCTGACCAGTGCGGTGATGAAATCGCCGATCGGAAATGGGGTGCTGCCGATGGTGAAAGAGATTCCGGTAAAGTCGGGCTTGCCCGCGACGAGAGCGATCAGGGGATTGATGAGGTCCTTGACCAGAGCGGTGACCACGGTGCCGAAGGCCGCGCCGATTACCACACCGACTGCCAGATCCACTACGTTGCCGCGCAGGACGAATTGCTTGAAGCCGGAGAGCATTTGATTTCTCCAATCCTGTAGTGCCAGAAAATGTATCCGCTGGGCGGTTGCTGGTCAAGGATGAAAAGGGGGACGAAAAGGGCCCAAGATGTCGGCGGTCGTGGAAGCCCACCCTAACATCGCAAAAACCTCGATGTTAGGATGGGGCACCCTACGGCGTCTGGATGGGAACCCCTCGAGGCTTCTCAGATCCGCATTGGCATTACTATGTAGCGGTACTTGTAATCTTCGGCTTCGGCGGGACGTAGCTGGCCGGCGGACTGGGCATCTTTCAGCTCGAGTTTCACGTCGCCCGAGCCGGTGGCTTTGATGAAATCCATCAGGTATTGGGCGTTGAAGCCGATTGCCATCGCCTCGCCGTCGTAGGCAACTTCGATTGAATCTTCGGACTCTCCGGTTTCGGTCGAGGATGCGGAAATCTTCAACTCACCTTTTTCCAGACGCAGGCGCACAGCGCGTGAGCGCTCGTCGGCGAACTGGGCCACGCGGGCTATGGAGGCTCCCAGCTCTTCGCCATGCAATGCGATTGACTTGGAGATATCTTTCGGCAGCACCGCTTCGTAGTTGGGGAACTGTCCGGTGAGTTGGCGCGAGGTCAGCAGACGCGGTCCAACGCGGAAGAAGAGCGTCGACTCGTCTTTCGCAAAGTCGATGGTCTCGACGTCTTTTTCAATCCCGGAATCGAGCAGCGATTTCAACTCGTCCATCGCCTTCTTTGGAATCAGAGTTTTCATTTCGCCGGAAACGCCTTCAAACTTTTCTCCGGAGCGCTCCACGTGGGCCAGGCGATGGCCGTCGGTGGCTACCATGGTGATGGACTCCGGCTTCAGCACCATCAACGCGCCGTTCAGCGTGTAACGCGATTCTTCGCTGGCTATGGCGAAGCCTGTCTTGGCAATCATGGAGCGCAGGATTGCTGCCGGGATCTTGATTGCTCCTGCTGACGGAAATACTGGCAGGCTGGGAAAATTTGCCTTTGCCATGCCTACCATTTTTGTATTCGATCGTCCGCAGCGAATGCTGACCCAGTGGTTGTCCAGCAATTTGATGGTGATGTCGGCGTCTGGCAGCAGCTTTACGTAGTCGTAAAGTTTGCGCGCCGGAATCGTGCATGCGCCTTCCTTCTTGACTTTGGCGGCACATGATGTGCGCAGGCTCAGGTCAAGGTCGGTCGCGGTCAGCGACAATTTATCTCCCGCCGCCTCGAAAAGATAGTTGGAGAGGATGGGAATGGTGGTCTTGCGCTCGACCACCCCCTGAGTGGCCGTCAGTTCGCGGAGAAGTTCGAATTTGCTGACCGTGATTTCCATGGTCGTGGTCGATGTGGCAACGGCAGGGGCGACTTCCACCGGCATATTGGGTCTCCCGACTCTACTTCTGTTCTCTTCTTATATCAAATGCAAAAGCAATAAAACCAGTAGTAACCGTAGGCGGTTCGGAGAAGTGGAAAACCGGTCCAGGTGCTTATGGTTCAGTTGCTTTGAGAACGACCCTTTGTGTGGAGAATCATACTCTGTCTTGGCGGAGGCCATTGCATCTCTGGGGTCCCGCTCCAACTTCCGTCCGGTCTCGCACAGCTTCCACAACCACTCCACAGCCGACGGGCAGGAAGACCGGCTGGAACAGTGGAAAAGGCTGTAGAAACTGACGTTTACGCGCCCAATTGTTCGGTCAGTTTATTGAGCAACCTGTTCAAATCCTTGTCGTCCTTGCGCATGCGTTCAATCTTGTCCACCGAATGCAGGACCGTTGTGTGGTGCTTGCCGCCGAACTGGCGTCCAATTTCAGGCAGGGAAGCCTCGGTAAGATGCTTGGCCAGGTACATGGCGATCTGCCGCGGATAGACGATGGATCGCGAATTGTTCTTGGCCTTGATTTCCACCAGGCGCAGGCCGAATTGCTCGGCTACTGCCTTCTGGATGGATTCGATCGTGACCTTGCGCGCCTGCGAATCTATGAAATTCTTCAACACCTGCTGCGTGTAGGGAAGAGTGATTTCCGCCCCAATCAGCGAGGAGTGAGCCACCAGGCGGATCAGCGCGCCTTCCAGTTCGCGGACATTGGAGCGGATGTTCTGGGCTATGAATAATGCCACTTCCGTCGGCAAGGTTACGCGTTCCTGCTCCGCCTTTTTTTGCAGGATGGCAACTTTCGTTTCCAGGTCGGGTGGTTGAATGTCGGCAATCAGGCCCCACTCGAAACGGCTGCGCAGGCGGTCCTCAAACTCGGCTAGTTCTTTCGGCGGCCGGTCGCTGGCAATCACGATCTGCTTCATGGACTCGTGCAGCGCGTTAAAGGTGTGGAAAAACTCTTCCTGGGTGCGCTCTTTCTGCGCCAGGAACTGGATGTCGTCGACCAGCAGTACGTCGACGGTGCGGAATTTATCGCGGAAGCTGATCATCTTGTCGTAACGCAGCGAGTTGATCATCTCGTTGGTGAACTTCTCACTCGACACGTAGCAGATGGCGGCTTGGGGCGACCGGCGCTTGATTTCGTGACCGATGGCCTGCATCAGGTGCGTCTTGCCCATGCCGACGCCGCCATAGAGGAACAGCGGGTTGTAGGCTTTCGAGGGACGCTCCGCCACCGCCTGGCAGGCGGCGTGGGCGAACTGGTTTCCACTGCCGATGACGAAGGCGTCAAAGGTGTAGCGGGGATTCAGTTGTGCGGCGCTATCCCAGTCGAAGCGAGCTTGTGACGGATGCAAGCCGGGGCCACCTTGCTGACCCGAGTTCAGACCGCCGCCCGGACTGCTACTCGATGTTCCACTCGGGCTGCCGCCATAGCCTCGACCCGAATCTGCACTCGAGCCGCTCGAGGTATGAACCGAGAGGCCGCCGTTATGGCGGATGGGAGTATTCGAGGGATCGTCTTCGGCGGTGACGAACTTCACGTCTTCGTATCCGAGGCCGAGATTGTCGAGTGCTTCCTGAATCAGGTCGGCATATTTGTCGCCAACGTGCCGGAACTCGGCGGTTGGAATACGCACGAATAAAATTTTATTGCTGGCGTGGCTGTAGCGGGTCGGTTTAAGCCAGGTGTCGTAGGAGTGCCGGTTGATTTTCTTTTCCAGAGCGTCGAGGACGCGCGCCCAGGGATTCGGGATGATGTTGGAACTGGAGAGAGACATTTTTTACCAGAATATTGAAAGCGCCGGAATAAAACGTTCCGGGAAGAAAGCCAAACTTGAAAAATGAGTCGTCGTTTCCTGCAGAGCAGCTTCTGTTTTGCAGCACCGATTGTCGGTGAAAATTTATTACGGGACGAACGGCATACTAGCACAAAAAAATTGCCGCGTCGGTCGGTTGCAAGAAAAAAATTCGGCGCGAGCGCTTTATCGAATCGCGATTTTATTTTGCTGTCAAGTATCGAGAAACTAACTGCCGCGCAAAGGGTGCAAAGTGGTTAAGGTCAGAGGTTCGAGGTGAGATTGCAGAGGTTAGAACCTAAGGCACAGGGTTTCACTTCTGCAATCTTACCTCTGCAATCTGACTTCTCTTCAGACTGGCCGGCGCTCGCGCCTTACTGGCGCGGTCGTCTTGTAGCTCCCGGGATACACCACCACCGAGCGGCGGCCACCTTCGCCATCGCTCTCGGTGCGCAAATCCTTTTCTTCACGCAGCGCGAGATGCACGATGCGGCGCTCGCGCGACGACATGGGACCGAAGCGGTAGGGCTCGCTTGTCCGGCGCACTTGCTCGGCTGCGACTCGCGCCGCGGTTTGCAGCTCATCGATCCGCATCGCCCGGAAGTTCTTGCAGTCGAACCAGATCTTCTCGTGCTCGTTGCCCTGCAAGTGAAGAATCTCGGATGCCAGCAACTCGAATGACCGGAGCAATTCGCCAGCGCGCTCCAGCAACAGAGCCGAATCGGGTCCAGCAAACTCTACTAGAATCTCGGGATGCTCCCACTCGCGATTCTCGGCTATCGGAGGATCGACCGTGATGCGGTACTTCAGCTTGAAGCCGCCGTTCGAGATTACGGCTTGCAGGAATTCTCCAATTTGTTTTGCAGCAGCTACTTTGTCTGTGATCGGCATAGGTCAGTTCTCGGTTCTCAGTTGTCAGTTGTCAGTTGTCAGTTTCCGTCAAATCCACGTTCGGATTTAACTGACAACTGAGAACTGACAACTGAGACACTCACTTCTCTTTCTTTCTTGCTCGCTTCTCCATCATTTCGCGCATTTCGCGGCCTAGGGACGTGCGATTCATTACCGACTGCTGCACGATCCCGATCAGCTGGCCCGCGGACCAGTACAAGCCCAAGCCCGCCGGCAGGTTCCAGCTCATCAAGCCAAGCATGCCGGGCATCATGATGTTCATCATTTTCTGTTGCGCCGGATCCATGCCAGCTTGCGGCGTCATGCGCTGCATCGCAAACATTGTGACGACGATGGCGATGGGGAGAATATGCAATGGATCGGGCGCCGAAAGATCGTGAATCCACAGCCAGGGCGCGTGCCGCAGATCCATGGCGACGTTGAGCATGCGGTAGTAGGCGAAAAGAAACGGCATCTGGATCACCAGCGGCAGACATCCACCGGCGGGATTTACGCCTTCCTTCTTATATAGCGCCGAAATCTCTTCGTTCATTTCGGCTTTCTTGGGATCGCGCAGGCTGTACTTCTTATATTTCTCCTGGATGGACTTGATCTGCGGGGCCACGCGCTGCATTTTCAGCATGGACTTCATCTGCGAAAGGCGTAGCGGCAGAAGTGCCAGGTTGATGATCAGGGTCTGCAGCAGGATGGCCCAGCCCCAGTTGGGGACTATGTGGGTGTGCATCCACTTCAACCACAGGAACAGCGGCCGCGCGATGATGCCCAGCCAGCCGAAGTCGATGACGGCGCGCAGATCGGGTTCGGCACCGGTGATGCCGGGCACGGAAACCGCTTGCAAGTCGGCCAGCGCCTTCGGGCCCACATAGAGACGGACATTGCTCGGGCCGCCCAGGGTGCCGACCGCTGCGCCGAGCACGTCGATCTTATCCATCTGCTTGGTGTCGGAGCCGCCGTGGGGAATTTCAACCTGATTGCGCAGCGTGACCATGGCCACGTCGCGTGGATCCTGCGGCATGAACGCGGCGGCGAAATACTGGTCTGACACTCCCGCCCAGTTGAAAGGGCCCTGGAGCGTGCCGCCCCCACTGATCTTCTTGATCGCCAGGCGCTCGACCTTGTCGTCGTACTGATAGACGATCTGGCCGAGCGCGTACTGTGCACCGGTCATATCCGCGCCGAAGCCAGCCGGCCACATGGGAAAGGCGGTGACGGGCACGCCCTTCACTTCGACTGCGGTCTGCACTTCGACCACGTAGGTGTTGCTATCAAATTTATAGGTCTTATTTACCGAGAGATCGCCGTCGGCATAAACAAACTTGATCTCCGCGGGTGCGGTCGCCCCGCTGCTCGTCGCTACATAGAGCGCCGAGTTCAGCTTGCCTCGCAGCGTGTCGTCATAGCTCCACAAAGTCAGAGGATAGCCGTACGTCTTTGCCGCTGCGGTGTTGACCAGTTCCAGCGGACCGCCTTTGTCGTCTGTGTACTTCTTCAGAACCCACGACTTAACCCGGCCGCCGCGATTGGTGAACACGATGCGGTAAACGTCGTTTTCAATCGTTGTTTCCGATTCACTCCCAGCTTGCAGCGGAGCCGATGTCGCTGCCTTCGCACTGGTCGCCGACGAAACCTGCGTGGGCGGCGGGGCGGGGGGCTGTGTAGATGCTGGCGTCTGATTGGGCAACGACTGGGAGGTCTCCGTTTTTGCCGGGGCGGGCTGCGGCCCGTACTTCTTTAGCAGCGGCTGGAAGAGCATGATGACCAGGAAGGTCAGCGCAAAGACGATCAACAGCCTGCGCTCCATCCCGGGTTCTTGCTGAGGATTTTGAAATTCTGCCAAATCAGTCGCTCATCATTTCTTGTGAGTTGCGCGCCGAGTTACACGCCGAGTTACACGTAACGACAGTCGCAGGCTTTTCCAACCTGTTCTTCACCACCGTATCCAGGCCGCCCTTAGCAAAGGGATGGCAGCGCAAGAGGCGCCATGCCGCCATTGCTCCGCCGCGAACCACGCTATAACGCTCCACCGCTTCCATGGCGTATTCGGAACACGTTGGCACATAGCGGCATGACGGCGGAAACGCCGGCGAAATCCAACGTTTGTAGCCGCGCAGCAGCCAGAGCCCGAAAGTCTTCATTATTTCTCTTTCTCTACCAGCTTCTTCGCAATCGCATCGAGCGCCCGGCCCACTTCTTCGAGCACCACCGAAAATTCCAAGATCAGCACCGACTTCTTCGGATTGATCACCACGTCAACAGAGCCTGCGCTCTTTAGCGCCGCTCGTCGCAGCCGCACCGCTTCGCGCAGGCGCCGCTTGATGCGATTGCGTACTACCGCGCCGCCCAGCACGCGTCCCACGGTAAACCCGACGCGGGCAACTCTTTCGGGCAGAGCGTTTTCCAGTGAAGCTGTCTCCCGTGCATCGGCTTGCGCCTGGCGCAGGTAAAACACGGTCATGTGCGTGGAAAAGTGCCGCCGTCCCTGCTTGTATACGCGTTCGAAGTCGGAGTGCTTCAGCAGGCGCGCGGCGCGCGGAAAGCTTGCTCCCACGTTTGCCGCGGGCTGTTCATCGCGCTGCTCAACACGTTGTTCAAGACGTTGCTCAGCACTACGCTTCCGAGCGTCGACGCTCACACAGCTCACAATCCTGCCCGTTGCTAATAACGACAGTTAATAATAATGACGGCCTGCGCTGCCCGTTGGGGGAAAACTAGTCGCGGAAACCCGGTGCCACTGAAACGCGCTTGCGCCCTTTGGCCCGGCGGCGCGACAGCACGGCAGCCCCGTTCTTCGTCTTCATGCGGGTGCGGAACCCGTGCTTTTTCGAGCGCTTGCGCTTGTTGGGTTGAAATGTACGTTTCGGCATTTAAAATCCCTTGCTCCTGATTGAATCCGATGGCTTAAGGCAAACGGTAAGTATAAATGAGGCACGGCAGATGCGGCAACTGCGAGTCTGCCTGGCTTCATGACCAAGCCTACTTGCGAGACCGTGTTATCCCGCCGCTGTGGACTTCTGGCATACTCGATCAATGAAGATGAGTGGGTTTCCTTTATCCACCACGGATTGGGCTCGAGTTGTGGCTACCGAGCATGCCGGGGAGACGGGCGTAGCCCTCTGGAGGACGTTAGACTTCGGTGAGATTCGGGTTCGGATGGTGGAATACTCGCCCGGCTATTCCGCAGATCACTGGTGTTCCAAAGGACACGTGATTCTCTGTCTCGAGGGCGAGCTAGAAACCACCCTGGCTGATGGGAGAAGCTTCACGCTGACGGCGGGCAAGAGTTACCAGGTCGCGGACGGCGAATCTTCCCATCGTTCCTCGAGCAAACCCGGAACCAGACTTTTCATAGTCGACTAGATTTTATGGACTAAAACGCAATGAATCTGGACGACACAATCGTTGCCATCGCCACGGCGCCGGGCCGCGGAGGAATCGGAGTGGTCCGCCTGGCGGGATCGGAGGCGCGTGCCATCGCACGGCCGATGCTGCGCTTAAGGGGTGAACTGGAAGCGGGCCGTGCCGCCCGCTGCGATCTGGTCGAACCGTGTAGCGTGGACGGTTCTGTCCGCGAAACTACCGGCATCGACGCAACTCCCACCCGCATTGACGAAGTCGTCGTCACCTATTTTGCGAAGCCCCACTCCTACACCACCGACGACATCCTGGAAATCTCCGCACACGGCTCGCCGGTGGTGCTGCGCCACATCGTCGAACTCGCGCTCGCCGGCGGCGCGCGGCTGGCCGAGCCCGGAGAATTCACCATGCGCGCCTTCCTTAACGGACGCCTTGACCTGACCCAGGCGGAAGCCGTCCGCGACCTGATCGACTCGCAAACCCTGTTTCAAGCCAAGGTCGCCGCCCAGCAACTCGAGGGCGCGCTCTCCAACCGCCTCAAGCCCATCAAGCAGAAGTTAGTTGACCTGATCGCCTTGCTCGAGGCCGGCATCGACTTCGCCGAGGACGATATTTCCGTTGCGCCCGACGCCGCCATCCTTGATCGCATCGCTCAAGTAAGAGGGCCGCTCCTGAAACTTGCCGCGACTTTTACTTATGGAAAAATCGTTCATGAGGGACTCACGCTCGCCATCGTCGGTCGCCCCAACGTCGGCAAGTCGAGCCTCTTTAACCGTCTGGTGGAACGCGAACGCGCCATCGTCACGGCCCAGCCCGGCACCACTCGCGACCTGGTCAGCGAAACGGTGGCCATCGGTGGAATTCCTGTGGAACTGGTGGACACCGCCGGTATCCGCCGCGCCCTTGACGAAGCGGAGAGCATCGGCATCAAGAAATCGATGGAAGCACTGGCCGACGCTGACTTAGTGCTGGTAGTAATCGACGCAACTCAGCCGCCATCCGACGAAGACCGCGAGTTACTAACTCATGTGGAAGGCCGCCAGGCGATCGTAGTAGAAAACAAATCGGACCTGACGAGTGCGCGTGGGGAAGGGCGGCGCGCCGGCCCAAGAGGGTCCGAACCCGGTACTCTCTCTTTGCAATATGTCTCCACATCGGCTCTCACCGGCGAAGGCATTCCCGCTTTGCGCGACGCCATCCTCTGCCACGTTGCCGGGGACCCAGCTATTCAGAGAGAAGGCGGCTTTCTCACCAGTGTGCGACACCAGAAACTAGTCAACGACGCGATCACTTCGCTCGACGCCGCCATCCATGCAGTAGCCGCCCGCGTGCCCCACGAGATGTTGCTGCTCGACCTCTACGGAGCTTTGCGCCCCCTTGACGAAATCACCGGAGTGACCACCACCGACGACATCCTCAACCTGATCTTTGGCACCTTCTGCATAGGAAAGTAGAGCGGAGTCCAGCGGAGTGTCACGTGACTGTGAATCCCGATAGTACCAAAGCCGCTCTTCCGCGGTGCAGGCTGCGAACAGCTTATCCAGTTCCTTTTGCTCATAGATTTCCGGTTCCTCTTCCGTGACGCGGGGCCAATCGTTTTTTGCCCACCAGGCCGCGGACGCCTTGCGCTTTAAGAAAGGCCATGAGGTTTTCAAATTTGTTGGCGGTTGGTTCCCTTACAGCCAGCTATTTCAGGGCTTTCTCTACGTAAATGGAAGCTACACCTTATTTAACTACCCCAACGCTGAGGAGACTTCCGCGAACGGCATCAACTCAATGGGTGAGATTGTAGGCGCTTGGGCTGACGGGTCCACCTGGCATGGTTTTCTGCTGAGTAGCAATATCTACACCTCCCTAGACTTTCCCCAGTCGATAGAAACGGTACCGATCGGTATCAACGATGTGGGCGAGATTGCCGGCTACTACCTTGATGCCAACAACCAACAGCACGGATTTATCTTTTCCGCCGGGAACTGGAAAACCGTAGACGTGGGAGGAGCCAAAGGGACGGGTCTGAGCCGCATCAAGAACAATGGAGAAGTTAGCGGCTATTTTTATGATGCCATCAGTGAAGTGCATGGTTTTATTGGCCATTGAGACAGCGATTCGCGCTCTATTCTTTAATCGCAGTGTTTAACCCCCACGAAATTCCTGAGTTCGGACAAATGGAATCGTGGAGACTAGCTCATCGTTTCGCGAAGCAGTTCGTAATTGTTGAAAGTCCAGCGCCAGACTCATTGCCCCCGCACATTCTGCATCGGAGAGTAACTCTGCCTCCAACAACTGCGACGACGCAAGGGCAGAAGACCGGAGGAAGCAAAGAGGCACTCACCAGACTTGCACAAGTGGGGAGAGGTGGGACTCTTAGCGTGCATAGACCTCGTGTTGTGGGAAAACGAACAGCACGGCAGAATTCGGCGGTTCCGGCACGCGAATGCATCTGGTCAGACTTCCCCGAAGCGCTCCTTAGTAGGTAATTGCTAGCCGAGTCGTTGTGGGTAAAACTGGACTGGTGGGGACTGTGGCCTCGTGGATGGTTCAAAAGAGTACTTTGTCGAAGTCCAGGATCTGGCGGTAACCTACTTTCCCCAGGACGGCAAATCAATTCGCGCGCTGGATGGTGTCAGCGTAGGGATCCACCCAGGGGAGATTGTCGGAATCCTGGGAGAGTCCGGATCCGGCAAAAGCACGTTGGCAAGCGCCCTGCTACGTTTGCTTCCGCCGCACGCTGATTGCGAGAACGGGACGATTCTGATCCGCGGCCGCGGCTTGCTGAAACTGTCCGAGACAGAATTGCGCGCCATCCGCGGCCGGGAAATATCGCTGATCCCCCAGGATCCGGCGCTTGCTCTCAATCCAGTGATGACGGCCGGTTCGCAGGTCGGCGAAGTGCTGCGCGCACATTTGCCACTGAGTGCCCAGCAGCGCCGCCAGCGAGTTATGGAGTTGCTGCGCGAGGTCGGCTTCGATCATCCAGAGGAAATTTACTCGGCATATCCTCACCAACTCAGCGGCGGGCAGCGTCAGCGGATCGTAATTGCGCAGGCAGTGGCCTGCCGGCCAGCGCTTTTGATCGCCGATGAGCCCACCAGCAAACTCGACGCAACCCTCCAGGCAGAAATTGTCGCGCTTCTCTCACAGATTCGGAAACTACACGGGACGGCGATTCTGGTCATCAGCCACGATCCCGCGTTGCTGGCTGGATTTGCCGATCGCATAGCGGTGATGTATGCCGGCCGCATTGTGGAGATCGGTAGCAGCGCCGAAATCCTGGGGCGACCGCTGCATCCTTATACTCAAGCTTTGGTGCGGATCGCGGCGGCAGAGTCGGTCACACGATCGAGGGCTCGGGTGCGGCTCCCTGCGATCGCAGGTGAATTTCCCGATCCCGCCTGCATCCCCTCCGGTTGCCGGTTTGAGCCGCGCTGCTCCGAACGCATGGAGATCTGTTCATGCCGATATCCTCCGGCCTTCATGCCGGAACCCTCGCGACCCGTTAATTGTTTCAAGTATGGGGAGTAACTTGCCGACCTCCTTGCCGACCTCGTCGACCGACCAAGCGCCAATCGAGACTCTGCTGCGCGTGCGCGGGCTCTGCAAGAAATACGTCCGGGGCGTTATGTGGCGGAAACGCGTGCCCGTGGCCGCGGTGAGCGGAGCCGACTTCGAGATCCAGCGCGGGCAAACGTTGGCTCTGGTCGGAGAATCGGGATCGGGAAAGTCCACCGTGGCGCGGTGCGTGACGCGCCTCGAGAGGCCGGACTCCGGCCAAATTCTGATTCATGACCAAGACATCGCACAGCTTCATGCGCGCGAACTGCTTCCCTTCCGTTCCGGAATCCAGATGGTCTTTCAGGATGCCGTTACGTCGATGAATCCGCGATTTTCGGCGCTTGAAGTCATTGAGGAGCCTCTGCTGATTTATCGTGAGGCGGTTGATCGCGAGGCGGGTCATCGCGATGTGATCCATCGCGAAACGGGCCAAGCTGGCCGCAATCGTCAGAGTCGTCGCGATCTAGCCTGCGAACTGATGGAGGAGGTCGGTCTTTCTCCCGATTGGATCGACCGATCGATCCTGCACTTCAGCGGCGGGCAGCGGCAGCGGCTTGCCCTGGCGCGTGCGCTCACTCTGCAGCCGCAACTGCTGGTTCTGGACGAAGCGCTCTCCGGCTTGGACGTATCCACTCAGGCGC
This sequence comes from uncultured Acidobacteriaceae bacterium, assembly GCA_963755765.1. Taxonomy (GTDB): domain Bacteria; phylum Acidobacteriota; class Terriglobia; order Terriglobales; family Acidobacteriaceae; genus Acidiflorens. The sequence continues at coordinate 736,626 of CAVWKZ010000008.1, read as the reverse complement.
AAATCGCCAACCTGTTGCTCGACCTGCAAGCGGCACACTCCCTGACTTATCTTCTGATTTCGCACGATCTGGCGCTGGTGGCGCGGTTGGCGGACGTGATTGGAGTTATGTCCGAAGGGCGGACCGTGGAAGTTGGCCCGACCGAGCAGATCATTTCCAGCCCCTGCCATGCGGCCACGAAGAACCTGCTGGCCTCGGCGAGACTGGCGGCATCGAACCTCGCGGCCATCACGGGAGCATCGGAGTGAGTTACATCGGCCGCAGGCTCGCACGCGCAATTCTGTTGCTGTTTGGAGTGTCGGCGCTTTGTTTCTTGTTTACCGAAATTGCGCCGGGAAGTTTTTTTGACGAGATGCGTCTCAATCCGCAGATTTCGCCGGAAACGATCGCCGCGCTGCGCTCCCGCTACGGATTAGACCAGCCGCTGCCGGTGAGATACGGACGCTGGATGAAATCTGCTCTGCACGCCGACCTTGGTTATTCCATCGCGTACAACGCCCCGGTGGCGCCGTTGCTATGGAGCCGGGCAAAGAACACTCTGCTGCTCACAACCACTGCTCTGCTTCTCACCTGGATGATCTCGGTTCCATTGGGCGTGTGGGCGGCCAATCGGCGCGGCGGGTTGCTCGATAAGACGGTTACCCTTGCGAGTTCTCTCCTCGTTTCTGTACCGGAGCTGGTCATCGCCGTGGCACTGCTCGCGGTCGCGGTGCGTTGGCGGATATTGCGCGTCGGCGGAATGATGTCGCCTGACTTCGAGGCCCTTTCTTCGTGGGAGAAGTTACAGGACGTACTGCTGCACCTCGCGTTGCCGGCGATGATCCTCGTGCTTTGCGAGACCGCAGTAATTGTCAGGCACGTTCGCGCCAGCGTCCTTGAAGTGCTGGGAGCTCCCTACGTGCAGGCCGCTCGCGGATTTGGAACCAGTCAGACCAGACTGCTCTTCCGGCACGTGCTGCCGGTGGCCGCAAATCCCGCCATCTCTCTGCTGGGGTTTTCTCTGGCTGGCCTGCTCAGCGGATCGCTGATGGTTGAGGTCGTCTGCGGGTGGCCCGGTCTGGGGCCGCTGATTCTGGAGGCGACGTTATCCCGCGACTTATATCTCGTCATCGGCGGAATTATGTTTTCGGCGCTATTCATGGTGGGTGGAAATCTGGTCGCCGATGTGATGCTGCTCGCATTCGACCCGCGCATTCGCAGAGAGGGAACCGATGCGAATTAGATTGCGCACCAGATTGCGCACTAGGACCGCGATCCTGATTGCCGTCCTCGTTGGATTGCATCTGGTTCTGCTGTTCGCGGGTTTCTTTGCGCCTTACGATCCCACCACACAGAGCCGCGATCTGCCCTATGCCCCCCCGACGCGGCTGCATTTTACGGACGACTCTGGGTTCCATTTGCGTCCATTTGTATATGCATGGACGATTGCGATGGATAGCGATCAAGGCGACAGCTATAAAGAAGATCGCAATCACGAATATCCGGTTCACTTTTTCGTGAGTGGGCCGAGCTACAAAGTCCTCGGCGCGTACGAGACGACTCTGCATTTGTTCGGCGTGGCAGATCCCGGCAAAGTTCTGCTCTTCGGAACCGATGGCTACGGGCGCGATGAGTTTTCCCGCGTTCTGTTCGGCGGCCAGATTTCGGTAGCTGCCGGCATTACCGCAACTTTGATAACGCTTCTCGCCGGAAGCATTCTTGGAATCATTGCGGGATACTACGGGCGCTGGATTGACGAGTCGCTGATGGGCGTGACCGAACTGTTTCTTTCGTTGCCGTGGCTCTATTTCCTGCTCGGTGTGAGGGCATTCCTGCCGTTACATCTGAGCACCCTCCGCACATTCTTCTTGTTGACAGGCGTAATCGGACTGATCGGCTGGGCCCGCCCAGCCCGCCTAGTGCGGGGGATGGTACTCAGTTCACGAAACCGAAACTATGTTCTGGCGGCGCGTGGGTTTGGCGGATCCGATTTCTACCTGCTGCGGCGACACATCCTGCCCGATGTCTTTGGCCTGCTGCTCACTCAGGCCGCACTGCTGATTCCGCGGTATATTGCCGCAGAAGTAACGCTCTCCTTCTTCGGCCTTGGAGTTAGCGAACCAGTGCCGAGCTGGGGCAACATGCTGAGCACGCTGCAGCAATACAGCGTCCTCGTTTCCTATGGATGGCTTCTGGCTCCGGCCGGCGCTCTCGTTGTTACTTCCGTACTCTATAGCTCCCTCTCTGATGTGATTCATTCCCGGTTAGAATCTCATTAATCCTGGAAAACTGAGTTCTGTGGGGTAAGGGGTGTTTATGAAGAGGATCGCTCGCCTAACCCTACAAGTGTGCCTGCTCAACGCTGTATGTCTTGCCGCTGCGCCCGCACCGGAAGCGGCTAAACCCGGCGAAGAACTGGCACGCATGGCCGATGTCTCTGGCCACTACGGCGGACATCTGACCATTGGTCAACGCTCCGAACCGAAGACGCTCAATCCGGTTACCGTGACCGACGCGGTTTCTCGGGAAGTAATCGGGCGTCTCATGGGCGATCTGATCGAGATCAACCGATCGACTCAGCAGACCGAGCCGGCGCTGGCGAAATCGTGGAAGACGTCTCCCGACGGCCGGACGTTTACGCTCGAACTCCGCAAGGGGATTCGATTCTCCGATGGTCACTTGTTCGACGCCGACGACGTGGTGTTCTCGTTCAACGTTTACATGGATGAAGCGGTCGATTCCCCGCAGCGGGACCTGCTGATTATCGACGGCAAGCCCATGCAGGTGACCAAGCTCGACCAATACACGGTGCGGTTTGTTTTGTCGCGTCCTTATGCGGCCGCTGAAAGACTGTTCGACGGCCTGGCAATGCTACCGAAGCACTTGCTCGAGAAGTCTTATCGCGAGGGCCACTTCGCGCAGGCTTGGTCCCTTAACGTGCAACCGGCCGAAATCGCTGGATTGGGGCCGTTCCGGCTCAAGCAGTACGTGCCGGGGCAGCGCATCGTGGTGGAACGCAATCCTTATTATTGGAAGGTCGACCGTGAGAATCAGCGGCTGCCGTACCTCGACGAACTGGTATTCCTGTTTGTGGGCACGGAGGATGCGCAGGTGATGCGCTTCGAAGCGGGAGAGACTGACATCATTAGCCGTCTCAGCTCGGAGAATTACAATCTGCTTTCGCGGGAGAAATCGCGCGCCGGGTCGCAGCTCGCGGACATGGGACCCAGCTTGGAATACAACTTCCTCTTGTTCAATCTGAATGACCTCAGTGGGAAGAAGCTCGATGAAGTTGCCGCGAAGCAAGCGTGGTTTCGCGATTTGAAATTCCGTCAGGCGATATCGGCAGCAGTCGATCGCGAGTCCATCGTGCGCCTGGTCTACGGATCCCGGGGCGCGGCCTTGTGGGGCAACGTTGGTCCCGGCAACAAGCTCTGGATCAATAACACGATCGCGCATCCGCCACGGTCGGTTGAAACCGCGCGTCAGCTTCTGAAATCAGCCGGATATTCGTGGAACCCCACCGGCCAGTTGCTGGATGCAGCCGGGCGTCCGGTTGAGTTCTCAATCATCACCAGCTCTTCGAACAGCCAGCGCATGAAGATGGCGACCCTGCTACAGGACGATCTCTCGCATCTGGGGATGCAGGTACACGTCGTCCCGCTCGAATTTCGCGCCACCATTGACCGCGTATTTCAGAGCTTTGATTACGACGCCGCCATCATGGGGCTGGGTGGAGGCGATGCCGACCCTAATCCGGAGATGAATGTCTGGGCATTCGCCGGCACCTCGCACCTGTGGCATCTGGGCGAAACTCAGCCCGCAACAGACTGGGAGCGCGAACTTGACCAGCTGATGCAACAACAGATGGTCACACTCGACTATGCCAAGCGGAAACAGTTATACGATCGTGCGCAACAACTGATCGCCGAAAATCTACCCTTCATTTTTCTGGGAACCCCCAACATTCTAGCGGGAGCGGATGCGCGAGTCGGCAATTTCCATCCCGCCGCGCTTGATCCTTACACGCTGTGGAATGCGGACGAACTCTACGTGCGCGGCCCGGCTCAGGAGAACGCGGGAGTTCGATGACAGGAACCGCAGCAGGCAGGGCGCCAGAGCGTCCCGATCGCTCTTCGCTGTCTCACTGTACAGATGAGCGGCTGATCGGCCGCTGCCTCAAAGGCGACGAGGAAGCCTGGTCGGCATTGATCGACAAGTACAAGAACCTCATCTACTCGATTCCGATTAAGCTCGGAATGCATCAGGATGCTGGCGACATTTTTCAGTCCGTTTGTGTGGACCTGCTCTCCGAGCTGCCACGCCTCCGCGAACACCGCGCCCTGCCGAAATGGCTGATGCAGACCTGCTACCACAAGTGCCTCTCCTACCAGCGCGCCGCTGACAGGTTGGTTGAACTCGCCCCCGAGGGAACACACAGCGACGCTGCACTTCCTGCAAATAGCGCTGACGAACTTCCCGAGCACATGCTCGTGCAGGTCGAACAAGAACAAATACTGCGTGACGCTATCTCGGAGTTGCCTGAAAAATGTGAGCGGATGGTACGGCTGCTCTTTTTCGAAATTCCTCCGCGACCTTACGAAGATGTCGCCGAGGAGCTGGGCATGGCAACCGGCTCAATCGGAGCGATCCGCGGCAGATGCCTGGCTTATCTCAAGAAATATCTTGAAAAGAAGGGCTTCTAGTTCCAATGACCGTTCAAGCGGTTCAGAAGACCGAATTCGACGCCATGATCGAGCGCTTACTTGCCCTCGATGACACCGCGAGCCGCGCGCAGTTGGTCGAGCAACATCCGGCAATGGCGTGGAATGAAATCGTAAACACTCTAAGCGAAAGAGTCTGGCAAGAGGTTCGCATTGACACGCACCGGGCCAGGCGATTGGCGGAGGCAGCCCTCGACGTCGCGCGAACACTCGGCACTCCAAGCCTGCTGGCCCGAAGTTTGCGCGCGAAAGCGAACGCCATGTATGCGCTCGACGAGCACGCTGAAGCCGTTCAGCTGCACGCGCAGGCCATCGCCTTGTTTGAGCAAACCGGTGAGCAAGCTGAACTCGCCCGAACCCTGAGCGGCTCCATTCAGTCGTTGTTGTTGCTTGGCCGATATGACCAGGCGCTCGCTGCCGGAGACCGTGCGGCCACAATCTTTCGGCAACAGGGGAACACGCGCCGGCTCGCTCGCCTCGAAATCAATATTGGAAACATCTATCACCGGCAGGATCGCTTCGCCGAAGCGCTCGCATTTTACGAGCGGGCATACGAGCAGATGCTGGCTCACGATGATGCCGAAGGGTTAGCGGCTGTCCTGAGCAACTTATCGCTTTGCCACATCAGCCTGAACGATTTTCCCAAAGCTCTGGAACTGCATCAGGTCGCGCGCCGACACTGCGAAAAGAAGGGCATGCCAATTCTGGTCGCCTATGCTGACTACAACATTGCCTATCTGTATTTCTTGCGCGGGGAGTACGGACGTTCCATTCAAATGCTTCGGGATGCATCCGTCAGCGCCAAGAAAGCTGACGACCCCTATCAGCTGGCGCTCTGCAATCTCGACCTTTCTGAAATTTACCTTGAACTCAATCTGAGCGCCGAAGCTGGCGAACTTGGACGAGCGGCGAATGCAAGCTTTCACCAGCTCGGGTTCGGTTATGAAGCGGCAAAGGCGCTGGGCTTTGCCGCCATCGCGGCCAGCCGCCAAGGACAGGCGTTTGAGGCGGTCAAGCTGTTTGCGCAGGCGAAAGAGATGTTTGTCCGCGACCAGAACCAGGTCTGGCCGTCGCTCATTGATTTGTACGAAGCGCTGGTCCTTTTTACCGAGGGACGCCTGTTTGAAGCGCGGCGCCTTTGTGTCGCAGCGCACGAGTTCTTCCGAGCGTCGCCGATGCGTGGTAAGGCGGTGCTGGCCGACCTCTTGTTAGCGCGCATCGCAATGCGTCTGGGCGACACCACTCTAGCGAAACAACAATGCCAGACGGCGCTCGGTGATCTGGCGAACATGGATTCGCCCACGCTTCTCTATCAGGCCGAATTCCTGATGGGCGAGGTGGAGCGGGTCACCGGCAACGAAGATGCCGCCTACGAATCTTATTGCCGTGCGCGTGCCGCGGTCGAGCGCTTGCGCAGCAGCTTACGTGGGGAAGAACTCAAGATCGCCTTCTTTGAGAACAAGCTTGAAGTTTACGAGAGTCTGGTGGACATCTGCCTGCGCCGCCAGAACAGTTTCGAAGAGGTGTTTGCATATATCGAGCAGGCCAAATCGCGGACCCTTATGGATCTTCTGAACCAGCCCGTTCACGTACCGACGGCTGCTGACCCGGGACAGAGCGAACTGGTGCGTTCGATCCGAAACCTTCGCGAAGAGTTGAATTGGTATTACAACCTGATCGAGCGCGAACAACTGCGGCCGGAAGAGCGTTCGCAAGAGCGAGTTCAGCAACTCGAGCAACAGGCAAGATCGCGCGAATCGGATTTGATGCGGGCGGTGAAAGAAGCCACCGTAGCGGAAGCGAATGAAGCCGGCGTGCAGGTTCCCTCCAGCATGTCGCTGGAGGAGATCAGATCCGTGCTTCCCGCCGATACGGCATTGATGGAGTTTTTCTGCGCACACGACCGCATCGTTGCCTGCGTATTGACCCGCGACAAACTTCACATCTGTCCCGTAACGGTGCAGTCACGAATTCAAAAGTTGCTGCAGTTTCTGCAATTTCAGATGTCGAAATTCCGCCTTGATCCCCAGTACGTGGCCACCTTCAGTCAACCTCTGCTGGAATCGACCCAGGCACACCTCAAGGGCCTGTATCAGGAGTTGATCGCACCCATCCGTCATCTGCTCAATGCCCGGCACGTTGTCTTTGTACAGCACGGACTGCTGCACTACGTTCCGTTTCACGCGCTGCACGACGGCGAATCATATCTGATCGATCGATTCTCGATTTCCTACGCGCCCAGCGCCAGCATTTACGCCCACTGCCAGACGAAACCGGTTAACGCCAACGGTGATTCTCTGATTCTCGGTGTGTCCGACGAACGAACTCCGGCCATCCGCGCCGAGGTGCATGCGCTCGCCCGCATCCTGCCAAACGCGAAACTATTCTTGGACGACGAGGCCACCGAGAGCGTCCTCCAGACTCAGGGGCCAAGAAGTAGGTCGGTACACATTGCAACCCACGGATACTTTCGTCAGGATAACCCGATGTTTTCCTCGATCCGCCTGGGAACGTCTCATCTCAGCCTCTACGACATGGCTCACCTGCAACTCCCCGTCGAGTTGGTCGTGTTGAGCGGCTGCGCCACCGGCCTGAACGTGGTCACGCCCGGCGATGAGCTGATGGGCCTGGTCCGAGGTTTGTTGCAGGCCGGAACGCAATCGCTCGTCTTGAGCCTGTGGGACGTTCATGACGACAGCACCAAGGAATTCATGGTCGAGTTCTACACGCAGCTGCAGCAGGGGCGTTCGAAGGCTGAGGCGATGCAGACTGCGTGCATCAGCCTGCGGACGCAGCGCCCGCACCCCTATCATTGGGCTCCTTTCTTATTGATAGGAAAGGGGTAACTGGTCGCAGAGTTTTTTTTTGCCCCAACCTGTATTTCCTGGGCTCCTGCCTTCCCTTTTGTAGTAGAGAGAAAGTCCAGCTTGACGGACCTGATCTCGATAACGTCGACCAGAAAAGATTCAAGATACGAGGAGCAGAATGCTGCATTTTGCAGAACAACCCTGGGCTGATTTTGTTCGCGGAGTCAGCGCCCCCCAAGTCAGCAGAGACATCAAGGCACACCTCGCCGAGGGTTGTTCGAAGTGCCAGACTGCGCATGACGCATGGACCCGGGTGCGGAGGTTAGCCTCTGAAGAGAGTGCCTACGCGCCTCCCGAGAACCTGGTGCGTTTAGTGAAACTGGGCTTTGCCAGTTCGCAAGCACAGCAGTCCCCGGCGTGGACTCTCGCCAGCCTGGTTTTTGACAGCTTCGCACAGCCGTTGCCGGCGGGCGTGCGCAGCGGTGCCCTCAATGTATGGCAGGTTATCTACGAAGCCGAGGGTCTGACGGTAGATTTGCGCTTCGGCCGTCGCGCCCAATCCAAAGAAGTTCACGTGGTTGGCCAGGTGTTCGACAAGCAGGCGGTGCGAGCATTGCGGGACAATGCCAGCGTCGAATTATCGACGGAAAAAGAGCAGTTGGTCGCAACCACCGCGGTCAGCGCCCTGGGAGAGTTCCATCTCGAATTTGAACAGAAAGATCCAATGTGGTTGTCGGTGAAGGCAGTGGGCCGCAATATCGTGCGGATTCCGCTGACCAACCCCCGATAAAGGTAACCAGTCATGACTTACCAAAGACACCAAGACGAGTTACTCCAGAGAGAGTACGGCTGTAAGTGGAAAGCACGAAGGTTCCGCTCTAAACTCGCAATAGGGGATAGGGTCACAATGGGGAAAACAATGGGTGAAGTACGGACACACACGAATCTTCGGCGAGCGGGCACGACAGCTTGCCTGATGCTGTTGTTGAGTGCCTTTTGCGCTCCGGCAGCGCAAGCACAAACTCGTCTGATTGTACGCGACTCGCTGGGACTGCCGGGTATCAACTTAACTTGCCTGTTGATCGGCTGCAAGGTTGTAACCGGCCTGGGAGACCCCAACGGGCAGTTGTTCCTGGTGACTTTGCCCGCGATTCTGAATCCGGTCACGAAACTGCTCCAGATCAGTCTCCAGACCGGCATTCTCGATGTGGAAGTTGATCAGATCGTGAATGCGCAGCAACCGTACGCCGCCTCCGATCCAGGATATCTGACGGATTCTGTACCCACGCCTTACTACGGCGCGACGGTTTGGCATGGCTACCTGGCGCAGCCCGCGAATCAGTTGGTGCGCACGGCCCAGACGCAATCGGCGTTTAACGTGACCGGCGCTGGAACGACGGTCGCAGTTATTGACACCGGCGTCGATCCCACCAGCCCGGTGTTGCAAAGCGTACTGGTGAACGGCTACGACTTCACACGTAATACCAGCGGCGGTTCGGAAATGAACGACGTTCAAGCCAGTCCGAATTTGAGCGCGGCGCAGACCGCGACGCTGAATCAGCGGACGGTAGCGGTACTCGATCAGCGCACGGTTGCAGTTCTTGACGGCGGTCCCTACACCGATTTCGGACATGGCACCATGACCGCCGGCATCGTGCACCTGGTCGCGCCCCAGGCGAAGATTATGCCGCTCAAGGCGTTCACCGCGAATGGCACCGGATATGACTCCGACATTCTCCGCGCCATCTACTACGCTGTCGGCCACGGCGCCAATGTAATGAACATGAGCTTCGATTACACGAGCTATTCCGCGGAGCTCGCAACTGCGATCAAGTATGCAAACAACCACGGGGTGATTTCCGTCGCATCGGCTGGAAACGACGGCAAGTACACCACGGTTTATCCGGGCGGGCTTCCGGGCGTGATCGATGTAGCATCTACTTCGAATAACGATGTCCAGTCTACATTTACGAATTACGGCGCGCCTCCGGTGTGGATGGCCGCGCCGGGAGAAGGTGTGGTCACGACTTATCCGTGGGGAACCTGGGCCGCCGGATGGGGTACGTCGTTCAGCACTCCCTTCGTGGCCGGCACTGCCGCGCTCATGCTGGGCGCTAACAGCAACTGCCCCGCTTGGACCGTTCCCATGGGTCTCGCAAATGCCGACTACATTGGCAACCAGAATCTTGGATTCGGGCGGTTGGACACTTACCAGGCGGTTCAGGCCTGCCACCCGCTGTAGCGCGAAGCGAATTCGAGAGAGCGAGATCGCGATATGGCGGCAACCGCAAATCCGGCCCTCGATGTGTCCGGACTCGTACTCCGGATCAAGGAACTGGAAGAACAACATCTCGCTTTCCGCAACTCCCTGGTCTGCGCCTTCAACCAGATGCTCGACCTGAAAGACATCAACACCGGGGTGCACAGCACGCGACTGGCGGAATGGGCTCTCCGGGTAGCGCGGAAGATGGAGATCCCGGAAGAGCGCCTTTACCAGGTGGAGGTCGCCGCGCTGTTGCACGACATCGGCAAGATCGGTGTGCCAGATTCCATACTGAAAAAAGCCGGCCCGCTCACGCCCGAGGAACGCGCCCTCATTAACCGCCATCCGGAATACAGTTGGTCAATCCTGCGCTTGTTCCCGGGCCTTGAAGAGGCGAGTCTCTACGCTTTACACCATCACGAGAGCATGGATGGAAACGGCTATCCGGCTGGTCTCAAGGGGACCGACATTCCGCTGGGTTCGCGAATCATTTGCGTCATCGACGCTTTCGATGCCATGGTCTCGAATCGCTGCTACCGGCAGGGACTTCCGCATGCGGAGGCGATTGCGCGCTTGCTTCGCAGCGGTGGAACTCAGTTTGACGCCGGTGTTTTGCAAGCATTCATTCCCATCGCAGAAAAGGAAGCCGCCGATGTGTTTGCCGCTGCGGGAACGAGCATGGCGGCAGCGTTGTAGTGTCGCTGGTTTCGATCCTTATGACACCGTTGGCGAAACGCCAGCATCCGGCAACGGCGCCGAGGGCTCACCCCCCACAAGACTAATAAAGGGAACCCAGATAGGGCCCAGCCAAACCTTCTATGAAGGCACGGGAGCCATGGCGTCGGTATTTTTCTGCGAGGGCGAGGACGGAAGCGATGGCTGGATTCGCTCTCCATACCACGGTGAGGCAAGATGCCGCAAGGGCTATCTGGGGCTGATGTTCCAGATTGATTGGCGGACGTATTATGGCTGGGTGCGACTGAGTGTCGCGGTAGAGTATGCAAAATCCGAGGTTATTGTCACGCTGAGCGGCTACGCTTATGAAACCACCCCGACATGCCCATCAACGCTGGCCAGACCACAGAAGCAGACGAATCGGCAGCGCTAAGCCCCGGCCCATCGAGTCCAGCGGCCTCCGGCCTCGTTGCGGCGGTCGGCAATCCTACACAAGCCGTGTTGCTCGGGGCGCTCTGCTGGAGTTGCTGGAGCGCCAGAGCCGACTAATCTTTCGGTGCCGCCTCAAGCGTTAACACCTGGAAGGGCCGCAAATGGAAGGTGTATGGCGCGTTCGCGGACAGGGTGATTGAGCGCTGCTGCTGCTCCCCGCGCTGATCGTCTCGCCGATCGTCGGGCCAAGGACTGCGGGCGTCGTAGGTCCTGGGTGCGTCGGGCGGCAATTCGAACGCCTGATTTACGTCCACAACAAAGTCTTGCGGTTTGTCACTGGGGTTCCGCAAAACCAAGATGCCTTTGCGCGGCGACCACGAAGCCCACCCGTAGACCTCCAGCAAACCGGGGTCGCCTCCGATCCAATGCGTATCCACTAACGTGTCTGCGTTTGCGCGCGACCACTTCGCGGCTTCGGCCAGAACGTCCCAGTCTTTCTCGGTCAACAAGGAGTGAGTGATGTACATCTCCTGCAACTGCGTGCCGGTGCCGAAATAATCGTGGACTTCGTCGGCGAAGTCGCCGTTGGGATCCGAGTCCAGGTGAATGGCGTGCCTCGCGTAGATCAGGCCGTGCAACATAACGGAGTTGAGGGGAAACAACGGACCGGACATGACTACGCGCGAATAAGTGTCGGCGTCACGATAGGTAATCCAGCGCTGCCGCCAGGAGCCGACGCCTAGAAAACTGTGATCTTCACCGCCGCGCCAGATGGAGTCCGCATACTGCAGCCAAAACGGCGAGGGATAAGTGCCCGTTGTCAGATTGATATAAATATCGGGCTTCACGGTTCGCCATTCGTGGATCAAACTAATTGCCGCCTGGAAATCGCTGTCGAAAGCGGCGCCGGGAAAGGCAGTCTCGGCGTTTCCGGTTCCGTCGATTTTGAACTGATTGACACCAAACTTTCGAATGAAGTCCAGCGTGGTTTCACGGAACAGCGCGTAATACTTGGGCGCGGACAGTGCGAAGCCGCCTTCATTCGCTTCAAAGCCCTGGGCCTTGCCGTACTTTAGTCGCTCCGCTCGCGGCCCGTCGTATCCGCCCCAGGGAGAAAGCCAGATTCCCGGAGCGGCGCCAAATCTTGAAGCGGCTTCTTTCAGCGGAGCGAAACCATTAGGAAATCCAGAATGAAAATGCCAAAGATTTTTCGGATCGTCCCAGCCATCGTCGAATAGAAAAGAGTCCATTGTGACGCCACGCTTTTTTACCAGCTCGTTGCCGAAAGCGTTGATCGCTCCCAGCGTGTCGGCTTCGTCGTACTTGGAAAAATAGCCGATGTCATACCAGGAGTTGTAATGGAGAAAAGTTCTATACGGATGCGCACGCTCGCGTTCCACATAAGCCAGGAATCCGCGGCGCAGTTGCCCGGGAGCGGTGACTCCAGCCACGGAGGAATACGTGACCGTTTGTCCGGCTTTAAGCGGCAACTCGCGCCCGATTTCGGCGAAAGCGCGATCACCCGAGGCTCTGCTTTCCGAGAGCGGATGTTCGAATCCGAAGAAAAGATTCCCGGCGACGATGGGAGATCCCTTGACCGAACCGCAAACGCGAACGCCTGGAATGGTCAAGTCAACCAGCCGAATGTTGCCGATGAGGAGATCTTTCCCGATGGCGCTTAGCTTAACTTCCTGGCGAACGTAGGTGGAACCATCGCGCAGGAGCGCACGCCATTCGACTCGCAAACGGTTGGCAGAGTCACTCAGACCTACTTCAATCTGCCAGCCTCCAAACCTCGCTGCGAGCTGCGACGCGTTTGGATCGGGCGTGAGCTTCTCCACCCGGGGCGGGGCAGTTACACGCATCTCTGACGACTTCAGAATCTCGCCGTCCTGGAGGGTGACGACGAACGTGTCGGATGACAGGGAGATGGTTCGATTGGTCAAGCGATCGGTGAGAGAGTTTGCTACGAGGCCATTTTCCTGGAATCGCCAATCTACTTCGATGGCGTTGTTCGCGAGACGAAGTTTATCCCCTTGAATCGCGGCCGTGGCCTCAGCGGCTGGAGCGGAATTTTGCGGAGGTGTCTGTGCGGCGCCGCGGGAAGCTATGCCCGACAGGCTGACGCTGAATAGAACTGCCAATATGAAAGTTGAACTTCTGTAGCTCTTGAGCGAACAGGCGCCGGTTATTCTCATGCGGGGTAGCACGGACCGCGAAAGTTCACTCCGCCAAAAGCGGCTCACGGTCCGGCTCACCAAGTTTATGCGCGGTGGTCTAGTGACTCAACCGCAGCTCACTTCTTTTCTGGCGGGAAGATGGTTTTCCAGTCGTTCTTCATGCTGATCACAATCCAGCTGTTCTTGTTGGCTTCGGTCATCAGAGCGTCGGAGAAAGTGCCAACGTGGGTATCGGGAAGACCGCCGCCGGGTCCGTAGGCGTACTCGCGCTCCGCGTCGTCGTGGTGGACCAGCATCATCAGCCGCGCGCCGTCGCCCGCCTGTGTCCATTCCAGCATCTGGGCGTCGCCCGACTTCATGTCTTCACTGCCGGAGTTGCCGAATGCCGCCTGCGGACGCTTGCCGATGTAGAGGTTGATCCCAATGGCCTTGCCCGGACCATCGTCAATGAAAAACACTTTCGGCTCCCGCATGAGCACGGGCTTGCCGTTGTCATCTTTCTTGTAGGTGGTCACGATGCTCGAACCAACGACCTGTTCCGGCGGGACGCCATATACTTGCTCGCTGTAGACGCGCACGAATTCCTGTCCGCCGCCGGTTACGATATACGTCCTGTAACCGTTTTCGCGGAGATACTTCAACACTTCCAGCATGGGCTGGTAGACCATATCGGTGTACAGACGGTTGAAGCGGGGAGCCTTCGCCGTCGTGATCCATTCCTTGACGAGAGCTTGAAACTCCTCCGTGCTCATTCCGGCATGGGTGACGGCGACAATCTCCAGCCACTCCTGCTCGCTGAACTTGCTCATCGCTTCTTTGTCGCCAGTGAGGACGGACTTGAACGGTTCCTTCTCTTTCCACTCTGGGTGCTGCGGCGCCATCTTACCCAAGCGCCACAGGGCGAACATGGCTTGACCGTACAGAGGGTGCTCAGTCCAAAGGGTGCCGTCCTGATCGAACGTGGCGATGCGATCGTTGGGCTCAACGTACTTGGGACTGGATTTCTCCGTCGTCTCCTTGACGAAAGCAAGGATGGCTTTCTTGGCTGGCCCGTCATTCCAGGACGGCAGGGGATCACGGGCATAAGCACCGGCTACTCCGATCAGGACGAAACACAATACGATAGCTGCGGTGCGGCAGATTTGCGATGGTCTGCTGAGAGTTTTCATTTTGTGCTCCCTGCGATTTAGGCTTTTTTCTTATGCTTTGCATGTTCGTTGTGGAGGGCCAATTTTTCTGTTCCCTTCATCTTGTGATCTTCGAACTCAGCGAGCAGCCCGTCGTCCGTCAAATCGAGACGGTGCGAGTTTTCCCAATCGTGGTGAGCAATAGCCGTCAGGCGTTCGAGCACTTCGTCGTCGCGTACTTCGATGGCCAATTCTCTGCGACTATCAAAGCTGCCAGGCGCGAGATTGATGGATCCAACGATGGCGCGCACATGGTCACTGAGCAGCATTTTGGCATGCAGCTTGAGATGCTTCAATTTGTGAATCTTGATGCCGACGTCTTCCATGATGCGCATGCCGCCGACGGCCTCCACGAGTTTCTCCTTCTTGAGCTTGTGCGGAGGGCGCGCCATGACATGAATCTTCACTCCACGGCGGGCGGCGCGGACGAGTCGCTCGATGATTACCGGATCCTGGTAACGCTCATTCTGAAGGAAGATGGAATCCTGCGCCTCATCAATAAACTGCGCGATGCGGTCGCGTCCGTTACCGCAGCACCAGATGAGATGGGAATGTTCGTCTCCCTTAAAAGGCTTGCGATGCCAGTCGGCTTCGAAGCATTCGATGACCTCGGCGACTTCGTGAGGATGTGAAGTGACAATGGCGTAATCGCGAGTTTCAGTCAGGTTTTTCGTTTCCCAGTTCAGGGATTTTACGAATGCGGTCGTATCATCCACCACCATTGACTTCTCGTGGGTGACGTCATATTCGGGGTTGCTGTCGATGACCTCGACGCCGCCGGCCTCAAGCTGTTTGCGGGAATCCTCGTTTTCCGACTCGCCGTCGCGGCGAGCGGGGTTCAGCATGATCCTTACTTTTAGGCCGCGCCTCTTAGCGGCAATGACCGCCTGCAAAAGTGATGGATCTGAGAAGAGAAACATCTTGACGCGCAGCGACTTGGTCGCGCCGTTGATGGCATCGAGAATCGGCTTGGCGGAATCATCGGGCATCACAATCAGGGAACGTGACATGTATCCTCCTTCAGATCATCGTGGTTAAGATCATCGTCGTTCAGATGATCGTGCGCGCAAAATCTAACATCTATGCCGCAGGCGGAGCCGCCGGCGTCGCCTGGCTTGAGTTGAACTGGATGCGATAGAGTTCAGCATAAACGCCATCGCGCGCTATCAACTCGTCGTGACTGCCTTCTTCCGCGACCACTCCTCCCTTGAGAACGATGATTTTATCGGCATCGCGAATTGTGCTGAGCCGGTGAGCGATGGTTATCACCGTACGTCCTTTCATGAGTCTCTCGAGGGCTTCGATCACCAGCCGCTCTGACTCAGTGTCGAGCGCGGCCGTCGGCTCGTCCAAAATGAGGATCGGGTTGTTGCGAATGATCGCTCGGGCAATCCCGATACGCTGCCGCTGGCCGCCAGATAGTGTATCGCCGCGCTCGCCGACCATGGTGTCGTAGCCGTGAGCCATCCGCGAAATGAACTCATCGGCGTTCGCTAATTTGGCGGCTTCGATGATTTGCTCATCGGTGACGCCGGGGTGGCCGTAAGCGATGTTGTCGCGGACAGACCCGGCAAAGAGCACGGTTTCCTGAAGCACGTAGCCGATCTGGTCTCGCAGACCTTTGTACTTGTATTCACGGATGTCGGAGCCATCGATCTTAACCGTGCCGGCGGTCGGATCGTAGAACCGCGGGATCAGACTTACGATGGTGGACTTTCCGCCACCGGTCGGGCCCACGACTCCCACCAGTTGCCCTGCCTTGATGTGAAAATTGACATCTGTAAGTACAGGAGACTCGGCGTCATAGGCAAACGCGACATGTTCGAATTCGATGTCGCCGGTGAGCTTTTCCGGTTCGCGTGCGTTGGGATGCTCGGGGATGACGGCGTCGGCGTCAAGAATTCCGCGGATGCGTTCCACGCCGACCGCTGCCTGGGCGATGGAGTTGGTCATCGTGGCCAGATCCTGCACGGGTTTGAAGAACTTGTTCAGATAGGAGAGAAACACAGTTAATGCGCCAGCGGTCATGGCGCCTGCAAGAATCAGCGCCGAACCTCGCCAGAGCACGACGGCCGTGCAGAGCGCGACCGTAACCGAAACAATAGGAGACAGCATCGCCTTCACGCGGCGCGCCTTCAACGACGCCGCGACCGTCGCGTGGCTGACGTCGGCAAGTTCCTGTTCGGCCAGATCCTCCCGTCCGAATGCTTTCACAACGCGCATGGACTGCAGTCCCTGCTCCACTACCGAGACCATCTTGCTCTGCTCTTTGCGCACCTCGTGCGTGGCTTTCTTCACCGCTTTCTTGAATCTTGACACCAGAAGCAGCATGAAAGGGGTCACGGCTACGGCAATCAACGTGAAGTCCCAGTTGAGGGCGAACATGATGAAGAGCATCACGATGATGGTGAGCAGATCCACAACGATGCCGAGAGTGGAGGAAGAGGCGAAACTCTGGATGGTCTGGACGTCGGAAGTGATCGTGCTTAAGAGAGTCCCGGTTTGGTGGCTGTCGTAATAGCTAAGCGATAGTTGCTGAAGGTGGTGATAAGTCCGCTGGCGTAAATCGTTGGCCACCCACTGGCCCACGCTGGTGGTGTAGTAGTTCGCGATATACGATGCGATTGCGCCAAACACCGCGATGAGCAACGCGGCGAGTGCCGCCGCGACTGCAATCTGCATTTTGCTGCTGCCGCTCAAAATCGGACGGAGGAGATCGTCCATCCAGGGAGCGAGTTTATGAGAACCAACTACGTTGTCGAGGATGACTTTGAGTGGCCACGGTCCGGCCACGCTCATCGCGGTCTCGACAAGCATGGCCGTCAGAATGATGGCGAGGGTGCCGCGGTAGGGTCGAACCAGGCTGCGGATTAGGGCGATCAATCGGACGCCTCCCGATGAAGAACAGATTGCCAGAGGATGCTACTTGCAAGCGCAGGCGCGGGCACCTGTCACAAGTGACAGGCTCAAAAAGGCCTTGATCGGCGCAGTGTTTGAGTCGCCCCAGGTTCGGGAGCGGTTTTGCGACGCCAGACCATTTCTCGGCCGACTGGCAGTTTTGCCAGTTCTGGAGTCGCCACGGCGTTGATACGCATATCTATATATATGCCTCCCCAGTATATGGCTCTCCAATTCAAATCCAGATTCGCAGTTCTTGCGCTCGCCGTCGTGGCTTGCGCGTCGCTCGGGGCGGGGCAAACACTCTTCCCCAGCCCGCAGCACCAGAAGATGGACTACTTTGCCGGCGACTGGAAGCTGCAAGGCACCATGAAACTCAGCCCCAATGTTCCGGGCGGAGATTTCACGTCGACCGAACACAGCGAGTGGGTATCGGGCAATTTTTTCCTGCAGACCCACTCCTCGATGCACTCAGTCATGGGCGATGTTCGCGGTGTGAGGATGATGGAATACAACTCCGACGATAAGGTTTACACGAACAACGTGTACAACAGCCTCGGGGAGCATCAGATGGCGACCGGCCACGTTGTGGGCGATACGTGGACGTGGATTTCCGAGGCGAAGCAGAATGGCGTGATTGCGAAAGGACGCTACACGGTCACGGTCGTCTCCGCCATGGTCTACACCTTCAAGTACGAAACGCTCACACCAGCTGGCACCTGGACAACCGTCATGGAAGGCAAGGCTACGCGATCGCTGTGAGGGCTATCCCTGCGAATCGACAGGATAAAAAAGGCTGTCGAAAACGCGCATTTCGACAGCCCGCAGAGTAGAGACAAGAGAGAAGGTTGCAGTCCGATTGAAATTGTCCGCTCCTGTTTTGTCGCCTGTCAGTGTTGACAGGGTCCTCCCTTTCAAGATGTTTATGCAGATCGTTCGATCCGCCTGTCACAAATGACAGTTGATGCTGCTCCACATTAGTGGTTCACTGACGGACGAAACGCGAAATGCTTTTGGGCTTTCACTGAGCAGCCGCCCGCTTACCCGGTGGTCACAAAACGCAAGCACAGTCGTTAACGTGGGTCTGCCCATCTGATTAGGAAGCGGGACAGATCGTGCGTTTGGCGGGCGAGGCCTGAACGGCGACATGGAGCCGGAGACAAATAGCCTCCGGTTGATCCGAGGCAACTTACATTCACTAATTTTAGGAGGTCACATGCATAAACAAGCAAGAAACGTAGTCACTGCTACCGCGCTTCTGTTGGGACTGCTCATGCTAGGGGGCGTCGCCGGTTTCGCGCGAGACAGGAATGAAACAATCGACGCCACGGCCTTCGGCACGGGCACCCAGATGGGTCAGAATATCGGCGTGACATTGAATATTTACGAATTTTCGACTCCAGCGGACAAGCAGATTCTGGTCCAGGCCTTTGACAAGGGCCAGAACCAGGGGCTGGTGAACGCGCTGCAACGGATGAAGGCGGTAGGTCACGTCGAGATCACGGGCACTCTCGGCAATGATTGCTCCTACATCAAGATGGTCCCGACGCCGACAGGACGAAAGATTATTTTTGTGACGAATCGCCAGATCAGATTTGGTGAGGCGTTCTTCGACACTCAATCTCAATCCTACAACCTGACCGCCGGCATTCTCGAAATCAACGATCAGGACAAGAGCAAGAGCACAGGCACCCTGTATCCCGCCGCCCAGCTCATCCTCAACCAACAGGGCGAATTGCAGTGGGACCTGAATCAGAACCCATGGAGGCTGTCTGACCTTATTGATTGGAAGGGGACACCGGGCGTGAACTAGCCCGTCAGTTTCGGCATTACAACACTGTAGAAAAACATTCTGATTGACGTCATGGGCTGCCGGTGGCGTGGCCCGGGAACGCCGAATCGAGAGGTGGATTATGAACGTTTATCGCTGCTTCGCAATTACGTGCGCTGCGCTGTTCTTGACGGCTCAGTGTCAGCCTCAATCGAAAGCCAGCAAGTATGCTTGCTCCGAACCACACCCGGCGCAACTCTGTAGCGCCGCCAATACCTGCGGGTCCGGTTCCGCAGCGTGCAGCGTGGATGTGAAGCGGACGGCGGATGGGGCGTCCTCTACTCCAGGCATTCCTGGCGCTAAGGGGAACGCGCTTTTCTGCGTGAAGGTTGGCACGACGGTCACATGGAAGAGCACCGAGAAAGACAATGGCTTCGTCGTCGATGTTGGCCCTTCCTCTCCGTTTGACCCGCCTGGAGCCATCATCGGTGGTTCCGACCGGTCCGTTTCAGTCGTGGCAAAGAGGACGGGATGCTTCAAATATTCCGCTGGTGCTTGCCGCTCAGGGGCGACCTACGGGATGTGCGACACAGCGAATGCGAAGTTCATCGTCATAGAGTAAGAGTAGATGACAACTGAATAGAAGATTAGTAGTAGGGTGAATAGTGGTAGCCGACGTCTTCAGGCTGCTATTGCTTAAGCGATTGGTGAGGAGAATGAGATGACGAGATTACGATTTGCTGCGTCCGTAGCATTATTTTTCTGCATCACGCTGTCGTATGTTGCCGCACAGTCGGCTGCGGCTCAGCCAAATCTGCCGGCGCAATATGCAGCGACGGCCATCGGCCAGAGCGGCGCGACGGCGGGCAAAAACTTCGGCCTCAACATTTACGTGGAGGGATTAACCAGTGATGGGGACGTCGAAGAACTGGTGGCAACGCTGAGGAGCAAAGGCCAAGATGGTTTGGTGAGCGCCCTGGAGGACATCAAGGACAAGGGACGCATAGCGCCGACGGGTTCGGTCGGCACCGGCGCTCGGTTTGTGCGGATTCATGCCACCAAGGACGGCGGGCAGCACATCGTGCTGGCAACGAATCGTCCGATCTCGTTTCCGGAACTGTACATCGGCACACGCTCCAGAGACTATAAGATTGGCATCGTCGTACTCGACGTTGACAAGGACGGCAAAGGGACGGGGACGTTTTCGCCTCTCTGCAAGGTTAAATTTAACAAGAAGAACGAGCTGGAAATCGAAAACTACGGTCAGAAGCCGTTTCGCCTCGCCAACGTCTATCGGCAGAAATAACTGCCTGCTCGGATATGACGCATCGAGTGCGTGAGAGTCAGGGCTTTGTGCGGGACTGCATGGCCATAGCCACGAGCGCGCCGATGAGCGTCGCGGGAAAAAGCTGGCCGACGATGGCTTCCGCGATGGTGAGCGAGCGCGCGAATGGATCGACTGGGGTGATCGTGCTACCAACGGTGGTAAGCGTGGCAAAACTGAAATAGGTGAGTTTCGATGTGAGTTGATCGAGATCCGCCGGCGCACTGGCAAAGTAGAAAGCGCCCGGGCGCAGTTGCTCAAGGAACTGAAAGGCTGAGGCCCAGGCCATCCCAATAAGAAGATAAGCGCACAGGCCACCCTGGATGCGGCTCCAGGTGATGGGGCCCTTTCTAAACATTACCAGCAACACAATGCGGACATAGAGAAGAAGCGTGATGGTGGCGAAAACGCTTCCCCACAGATGAAGAAACAGCGACGGATGGACACGCCCCATCGCCAGCACCGCCCCGGAGACCAGCAAAATAGCGATCGTGAGCGTCTTGGCCATACGGCCTTGGTTCACGGCCAGGGCTCCGAAGATCATGAGCGTGACCACCACCAGGTCGAAGAAAACGTGGCCGGGAAGGCCCGCCTCGCGAAGGGGCGTTATTACGAAAATGAGAATGGCCAATGAGATAGTGATGAGAGTAAGGCCGAGGTGGGTGGACCAGAATTCGGTGATGTTCAGGCGACTTCGAGCTTGATCGTTATCATTGTCATTCGTCATGAAGAGCGTCCTCCCTGGGTATAACCGGCGGGCGGCCGACTTGACGATTCTGGACGAGTTGCCAGCGATCCGTCCACAAGAATGCGATGGCCGGTTGATTAGAGCCAGCGAAAAGCCCCACCCTTCGCCGAATGATCAATGCGAAGAATGGGGCCTCGCGCCACTGTTGGGTGTGGCCGCCGGCTACTCGAGGAACATTTTGAATGAGCTTTTGATGGTTGAAGTGCCGACCGTGGTGGTTATGGTAACCGTAGCTATGCCGGCTTTGGGGTTTACGCAGCTTTCAGTACTTCCGGCGCAATATCCATTGCCCGGCCCGGTTTGCCCCAGGGTGCCAAAAGCCGCGTCATCAGAAATGACGATGACTGTTCCTGGCGCGAAGGGGTTGGGACTTGCCAGAACAACGGAACCAGTGTCCAGGATGTAATCCACTCCTTGCTTCACTACGACAGAGACGACAAGGTCGTCAGTGTTATTGTTGGTGTCGTCTTCGTAGAACCAAAAGATCTGACCGCAATTTGTGGCGCTCGCGGTGCTGGCGTCACAGGCGGAGAGCGACTGCGTGTAGGCTGGGTAACCGATCACGACTCCACCGGGTGCGATGGTGGAACAATCGGTGTTGCCAGCAAAGCAGGGCCACGAATCGCCACCGTCAGCGCCCACCGGCGGCAGAAACCCGAAACCCGAGGACAGCTGCTCCAGGACCGCTTTCTCCTTAGGACCTTTTGGTGGGTGGACATTCGCCTGCGGTCCGCTCACGACCTTAAACTGCAAGTGATGCTGTGCTACCGCCTGTTGTCCGCAAATAAAGAAGACAACAATAGTAATTGAAGCGAAAACTTGAAACATGCGAGACTTTGTCATTACACCCTCCCTAGGATACGAAGCTGACGGATGAACCCGAGAGTAGCTTCGCCGGAGGAGAGTATGGGGTACGGTCCCAGCACTGTCAATTAAGATCAGACCGTCCTGCAATTTCGAAGTCAAAAATAAGTCAGCCTTATTGCAACAAAGTTCACACACGCGCCACGATGCCTGTCTGAAGCTCCATGGAGAAAGTCTGTCAGGACATATTTGGGTAAATATATACTTGACACACGCGAACAACTGGCGTATATTTTACTCATGAAACGCCCTCGCACACTTCAAGAAGCCATCGTTTACTTCGCCGATCCGCAGCAAGCCTTTGATTACGCTGTCTCTATGCGCTGGCCGGATGGCAAGGTGTCCTGCCCGCGCTGTGGCTCCGAAAAGAACTACTTCATCAAGACGCGCAAGCTGTGGCTCTGCCGGGGATGCAATCGGCAATTCACGTTCAAGGTCAACACGATCTTTGAGGATTCTCCTATCGGCCTCGACAAATGGATGATGGCGTTTTGGATGCTGACTAACTGCAAGAACGGAGTTAGCAGCATGGAGCTTCACCGCTCTCTGGGAGTAACCCAAAAGACGGCATGGTTCATGCTTCAGCGGTTGCGCCTTGCGATGCAAGATTCGTTCTTTGGCACGAAACTCGGCGGGAACGGTCGCGGGGTTGAAGTCGATGAAACCTTTATAGGCGGCAAGGCGCGAAACATGCACAAATCGCGCAAGGCCAGACTCACGGGCCGCATAGATGACGACAAGACAGTTGTAGTCGGCTTCATGGAGCGTGGCGGTAAGGTTCGCACCCATATCGTTACGAAGCGCCGAAAGCAGAACATGCAGCCCTTGGTTCGCGAGCACGTCGAAGCGGGCGCGGCGCTCTACACGGACGCGCTCAAATCTTACATCGGACTGGACAAGCATTATGAGCATGAAGTAATCGACCACGCCGTTGAGTACGTGCGCGGTAGAGTTCACACCAATACGATTGAGAACTTCTGGTCGCTGGTGAAGCGGCAGTTTCATGGCA
Source organism: uncultured Acidobacteriaceae bacterium (assembly GCA_963755765.1). Classification (GTDB taxonomy): domain Bacteria; phylum Acidobacteriota; class Terriglobia; order Terriglobales; family Acidobacteriaceae; genus Acidiflorens. The sequence continues at coordinate 713,765 of CAVWKZ010000008.1, read as the reverse complement.
CGTACATTTCCGTGGAACCGTTTCATCTTTTCCGTTACCTGGACGAACAGATGTTTCGTTTCAACAATCGCAAAGACATGAACGACTCGCAGAGGTTCGCCCTCGGCATGTCTCAAGTCTCCGGCAAGCGCCTCACCTATGCCGAACTAACAGGCAAAGGAACCGACTCGCTCCACCACGAAGCGACAGGGGCGGGGGAAGCGCAGCAAATCCCCTTCTAGCCCTTGTCGGAAGGTTTCGGCTTCTTCTTTCGAGCACGCCGAGAAGCCTGTTTCTTCGCGGCCTTTACAACTCTCTCTTTGGGAACTTTGAAGAGGGCCTTCATTCCTTCTTCGAAGTTCTCTACTGCTTGCTTTCCTTCGATGTATTCTGCGATTTTCATCGTGTTGATTTATACCCAATCCATATAGTAAGTCCGTCTACATTCGGAAGTTCTGTATGCCGTTGGTCCCACATCCCACCATACCCGCGTTCGTAAAATGGCATACTGAGCGACCATCCGAAACCTTTTGAATCCTTGTCAAATACGGTAATCCCCTCTGCAAATCCAGCTTGGTATATCCATGCTCTTTCCGACTCAAAATTCTTTTCGATTTGCTCCTTCGTTAGCTTCTCGGATGGCATATCGATGCGCATAGTCCATCCCGCATTGCGAAATATTGGCCACAACTCATCATTCACGAAGCGTGAAGTTTCAAGATCTTGACAGCCACAGAGTAGATGGATGCTTGGAGCAACGTTTTTCTTCTTCTGCTCTTCGGCGACTTGCTGTAATCCTGCGAATATTACGGCACGATCTTCTCGCGTGAGGTGACGGTCAGGACGAAAGCATGAAGCATTCAATTGCCTCTTGAGTCGATTTATCTCGTGATCCTTTGCCTGTTCGCATTGTTGTTCCGCATTTTGCTTTGCGTCTTTCAACTGGCCGTTTAAGCCAACTACTGCTGATGCGCTTGCAGTTGATTGCTGGCTATCTTGCTCGGCCAGTTTGACGGCCTGCCAAATAAACTGCGGACCATAGACTGCTAGCATGGTTGTAACCAGAACAACGCCCGTAACCAAGGCCGTTTCCCACCAATGTTTCAGCATGGCATCCCAACTTTGCATGACGCCAATACAAACCATTGTGAGAACCACGCTGAGAATGGAAAGGATGATTGGGCTAATGAATCCCGGACCCGTAGAGCCGACGTGACCCAAGAACGCTTGCCAAACTCGCCACGAGAATCGTAATAACCACACGTGCCACTCGGGATTGTGTAGCACGGCGATAAACGTCGCAGCCGAAGCGATATAGAGGGCCAGAATGATGTAGAACAGAAGCTTGAAAAATCTCCGCCACATGTCAGTTGGTATGCTACCTGAAAGGCACACGTGTGCCAAGTATATAAATACCCATATTTGTGGTCACAAATGAGAATATCTGAGCCAGCCGCGAATGAACTGTGGCATGGGGGACGAAGTCAGCTAAAAAACGTCCCAGACTCAAGTTTGGACCTGGGCCTGGGACGCTGGTTGACACTTTTCCGTGTGAAAGCAGCTCGCTCTGAGCCGCCACCGGAAACTTGCTTCAGATGCTTACTGGAAGAAAACGCTCCACTTTTGCGATGCCTTGTATTTGACTGTGTATTTGACTGTGGTAACACCCTTCTTGGTGGTGAACGTGGCGGTTGAGATTTCGGTTGTCGCGGTCACCGTAGCCAAACCCGGGACCGGATCAACGCAAGTCTTGTTGGCTGCCACAACGAATACGCCGGGGAGGGCAGGGCTGGGATAGTTGTAGTCGGCTTCGCAGTTGCCATTGTTCTTGCCGGTCGCGCCCAGGGTGCCGAAGTTCTGGTCGCCGTAAATGATAACGTCAGCGGCCGGACTTGAGCCACCGTAAGGATTGGGGCCAAAATCCACAATGCCAGAATCCGCGATATAAACCGTTTTCCCACTTTGGACTTGAGTCACCGCGAGTGAGTAAGTGAGGTCATCGGTCGAATTGGTATCGTTCGAGTCGTCTTCGTACCAGGTTTCGGTTTGAAGGCAAGGCGTCGTGTCGGAAGCGCTTTTTGCATCACAAGCCGAGTACGACCAGACATATTGCGGAGCACCAAGCGCTACTCCGCCGGCGGGGAAGGTAATCGACGGATCACCGATAGTGGGGCAATCGGAGCTGCCGCCGCCGAAGCAGGGCCACAGGTCGCTCCCATCGGTGTTCGAGCCGAGCCCTACGGGGGTAACGACAAATGCCTGTCCGATCGGGTACAGGTTATCAGTCGGTGCGGGGTTAGCTTCGGGGCGGGCGCCCTCCGGATTGACTCGGTGCACGATCTGAGTGTGGTAGTGATGTGGAACTCCTTGGGCTACCACTTGTTGCCCGAAAACAAAAAAGGCAACGATCAATAGGGGAGCAAAGACTTGCAACAAGCGAGACTTCGTCATTGAATAACCTCGTGGGGAAGTACGAAGTGGGCGAGCGCTTAGTATCAGGCACCCACCCTGCCCTGTCAATACAGGATTCCGCCGATTGCCCTTTTGACCTAGCAGGAGTCGCCCTCATTGGCAACCGCGCACAGGCCCGCGAATTGTATAACGCACGTCAGCCTCGCATGGGAAGATGCGATTCCACTTCCATTACTCCCGTAACTTGGTGCTCGCGGTCGTGCGCAATGAAGATGATACGAGCCCGTCATGTCCACAGGATTTCAAAAAGCGCTGACCACGGAACAGCTGCGCCCCTCACAAGCTTTGTCGCTGCTGGATGACCGTGTCCTGGCCATGATCATGGGCCAGAGTCCGCTGTCGCAGATATTGAGCGCTTTGTGCGTGGACATCGAACAGCAGTATTGCGGAATGCTGTGTTCAGTTCTTCTTCTTGAGGCCGACGGCACAACTCTGCGAAATACGGCAGCGCCCAGTCTTTCGCAAGAATACAGTCAAGCCATAGACGGGTTAAAGATCGGACCTTGCGCGGGATCGTGCGGCACCGCCGTCTACCGCAAGCAACCGGTCGTCGTCTCCGATATCGGCATCGACCCACTGTGGGCGGACTACCGCGACCTCGCGCTGTCTCACGGGCTGCAGGCCTGCTGGTCAACACCCATCCCGGCGCAGGACGGCAGTATTCTTGGCACCTTTGCCATCTACTACCGCGAGCCGCGTACGCCTGACGCCGAACATCTGCGGCTGATTGCGCACGCTACCCACCTCGCTGCTCTCGCTATCGAGCGGGATCGAGACAGGACCGAGCTGCGCGCGGCAGAAGATCGTTATCGCACGCTGGTAGAGCGCCTGCCGGCGATCACCTATGTCGCTGAACTCGGCGCGGACGGACCATGGCATTATGTGAGCCCGCAAATCGAGTCCATTCTTGGTTTCTCAGCCGAGGAGTGGCTCTCGGATTCGTGGAACTGGCTGAACCACATCCACTCCGAGGATCGTGACATTGCCCTTGCGGCGGAGAAGCGCTTTCAGGAGACGCGGGAGATGTTCCAGGCGGAGTACCGCATGTTTGCCCGCGACGGCAGAGTCCTGTGGTTTCGCGACGAGGGCGTCATGTTGCAGGCCGGCGATGGCGAACTCCTGATGCAGGGTGTGATGTATGACATCACCGAGCACAAGCGTCTAGAGGAACAGCTCCGGCACTCGCAGAAGCTCGAAGCGGTGGGCCAGTTGGCGGGCGGCGTAGCGCACGACTTCAATAACCTGCTGATGCTGATCCAGGCTCACAATGACCGCCTTCGAGGCCGGCTGGCTGCGAGCGATCCCGCGCACAAGGATGCGCTGGAAATCGAGCGCGCCATCACCCGCGCCACCGCCCTTACCCAGCAGCTTCTGGCTTTTAGCCGCAGGCAGGTATTGCAGCTTAAGGCATTCGATTTGAATACCGTACTGACCGACGTGGCAAAAATGCTGGATCGCCTGATTCCCGCCAACATCGAGTTGCAAGTCTTGCCCGCCGCGTCACCTAATCGCATCAAGGCCGATCCCGGCCAGATCGAACAGGTGATTTTGAACCTCGCGGTCAATGCGCGCGATGCCATGCCGCAAGGCGGCCGGCTCACCATAGAGACGAAAAACTCCGACCTTCACGAAACCTACGCCGGAAGCCATGCTCGAATCCCACCTGGAAAATACGTAGTTCTCAGTGTGGGTGACAGCGGCGTTGGAATGCACCGTGAAGTTCAGGCAAAGATCTTTGAACCTTTTTTCACGACGAAGAAACCTGGCAAGGGAACCGGCTTGGGCTTGGCCATAGTCTACGGAGTGGTGAAGCAAACCGGCGGCTGGATCACGGCCCACAGCGAGTTGGGACGCGGCACCACTTTTGACATCTATTTTCCCCAGGCGGGAGACGTCATAGGCGACACAAAGTCAGAGCCTGTATCCAAAGCAAAAAGGCTTACCGCGTCCGCGGCCTGCGGAACGGAGACCATTCTGCTAGTCGAAGATCAGGATGGAATCCGAGATCTCGTGGGTGAGTTCCTGCAGAACAACGGTTATTCCGTGCTGCTTGCCGCAGACGGTAACGAAGCCCTACAGTTGGCGGATGAGCACACCGATCCGATTCACTTGTTGCTGACCGACGTCGTGATGCCCAACTTGGGCGGACGAGAACTCGCCGAACGCCTCACCCAATCACGGGCGCAGATGAAAGTGCTTTTTATGTCAGGCTATCCTGACCATGCGACCTGGAGCAGCGAACTGGTCAATGACTCGGCGGCTGTCCTGCAGAAACCCTTCCCGTTAGACACTTTAGCGCGCAAGATTCGCAGCCTGCTGGACGACTGACGGCCGACTATTGGAGGAGTGCGAGGGCACTCGCCTCCGTTCTTGCCATTGATTGTTGAATCATTGCACGAAAAAAGGGGATTTGACTACAAAGCCGCGCTCTTCTCGGCGATCAGCTTCTTGATTTTCTCCACGAATTCCGCCGTTCCCATGTCTTCGGTCTTCTCTTTGTCTTTGCCGCGGGTGCGGACGTTCACTTTGTTGGCCTCGGCTTCTTTGTCCCCAACGACCAGCAGGAACGGGACTTTCTGCATCGCGTGTTCGCGGATTTTTGCATTCATTTTTTCGTTGCGGGAATCGACTTCAACGCGCACGCCTGCGGCCCGCAGTTGCGAGGCGACTTTTTCCGCGTACTCGGAATGGCGCTCGGCGATCGGGATCATGGCTACCTGCACCGGCGAGAGCCACACCGGGAAGGCTCCGGCGTAGTGCTCGATGAGCACGCCGAAGAAACGCTCGATCGATCCATAGAGGGCACGGTGCACCATGACGGGTTGTTTGCGGGTCCCGTCTTCAGCTACGTATTCGAGATCGAACCGCTGCGGCAGATTGAAGTCGAACTGCACGGTGGAGAGCTGCCAGAGGCGGCCTATGGCATCGACCAGCTTGATGTCAATTTTGGGGCCGTAGAAGGCTGCTTCGCCGGGAATGACTTTGTACTCGATGTTCAACTCTTTCAAGACTTTTTCCAGCGAATGCGTGGCCTGGTTCCACTGCTCTTCGCTGCCGACGAAATTCTTGCGGTCGCTGGGATCCCAAGTGGAGAGCTCGGTTTGAAATTTGTCGAATCCAAAATCCTTTAGAACATCGCGGGCGAACTCGACGCAATCGGCGATTTCTTTTTCGATTTGTTCGGGAGTGCAGAAGATGTGGGCATCGTCCTGAGTGAATCCGCGGACGCGCAGCAGGCCGTGCATCACGCCGGAGCGCTCGTAACGATAAACCGTACCGAGCTCGCCGAGGCGGACGGGAAGGTCGCGGTAGGAGCGGAGGGAATCCTTGTATATAAGGATGTGGCCGGGGCAGTTCATCGGCTTGAGACGGTACTCGGCGTCGTCGAGCTCCATGGCATCGAACATGTTTTGCGCGTAGTAGCCTTCGTGGCCAGAAGTCTGCCATAACTGCTTGCGCATGACGTGCGGAGTGTAGACCAGCGAATACCCGCGTTTCAGGTACTGGTCGCGCATCCAGTCTTCCATCTCTTTGCGGACAATCCCTCCCTTCGGATGCCAGAAGATGAGGCCGGGGCCGGCGAGTTCCTGAATCGAAAACAGGTCGAGCTGTTTGCCGAGCACGCGATGGTCGCGCTTCTTGGCTTCTTCGATGCCGTTCAGGTAAGCGTCGAGGTCTTTCTTCGAGAAAAATGAAGTGCCATAGATGCGTTGCAGTTGCGGATTCTTCTCGTCGCCCAGCCAGTACGCGCCAGCGATGTTGAACAACTTGAAAGCTTTGATCTTTCCAGTTGAAGGAAGATGAGGACCACGGCAGAAGTCGAGAAACTTTCCGGTTTTATAAATTGAAATCTTTTCATCGGGCTTCGTGAACTGCTCGATGAAGTGACACTTCATGAAGTCGCCTTCCCCCTTGAATCTTGCGAGACCTTCGGTTCGATCCACAAACTCGCGCGCGTAGGGCAGGTTCTGCTGAACCAGCTCCTGCATCTTCTTCTCGATCTTCTCGAGATCGTCGGGAGTGAATGGAGTCGGACGATAAAAGTCGTAGAAGAATCCATTGTCAGTTGCGGGACCATGGCCGAGCTTGGTCTCGGGAAAAAGTTCGAGCACGGCGGCAGCCAGCAGATGCGCGGAAGAGTGCCGATAGACTTCGAGCGCCTCCGGGTCGCGGTCGGTGAGGATGCGGAGGTCGGTATCTCTGTCGAGCGGACGAGTAAGGTCGATCAGGTCGCCATTGGTTTTAGCGGCGAGGGCGGCGTCGGCCAGGCGTGGACTGATGGACTTCGCTACGTCGAGCGCGGTGGTTCCTTTCGGGACTTCTTTGGTGCTGCCATCGGGGAGCTTGAGATGAATGCTGTCAGACATGGATAGGCCTTGTATTCTGCTGAATCTTGAAGTTTATCATTTGCTCGGGTAGAGCCGGTTCTACTGCCAGCCGACCTTATGGCCTTTGTTCTGCTCGTCGAGCCATTGCTTCAGCGGAGCGAAGTATTCCAGCAGCGCCCCGGCGTCGGTCTGCCGTTCTCCGGTCAGCACTTGGAGCGCGTCGGGCCAGGGTTTGCTCTGGCCCATGGCGAGCATCTTGTTGAACTTCGTCCCGGCCGCTTTCGAGCCATAGAACGTGCAGCGATTGAGCGGGCCCTTGTAGCCGGACTCGCGGCAGAGGGCGCGGTAGAACTGGAACTCCAGGATGTGTGCCAGGAAATAGCGGGTGTAGGGCACGTTGGCAGCAACGTGATATTTCGCGCCCGGATCGAAATCGGCTTCGCTGCGCGCCATAGGCGGCGCCACGCCCTGATATTTCAGCCGCAGAGCCCACCACGCTTTGTTGTAATCGGCAGGTGTGATCTCTCCGGAGAATACTTTCCAGCGCCACTGGTCGATCATTAATCCAAAAGGAAGGAAGGCGACGCGATCGAGTGCCTGCTTGAGCAGTTCCGGAATATCGTTGCTCGCCTGCGGGACGTTCTCCAGCAATCCAACCTTGCGCAAGTATTCGGGAGTGATCGCGAGCGCGATGGCATCGCCGATAGCTTCGTGGAAGCCATCATTGGCTCCATTCTTGAACAGGAACGGCTGATCTTTGTAGGCACGCTGATAGAAGTTGTGACCCAGCTCGTGGTGAACAGTGACAAAATCCTCGCCGCGCACCTGGATGCACATCTTCACCCGGAGATCGTCAAAATTGTCCACATCCCAGGCGCTGGCGTGGCAGACGACATCGCGGTCAGCGGGCTTGGTGAAGAGCGACCGCTCCCAGAAAGTTGGCGGTAGTGGCGCGAAGCCCATCGAGGTGAAGAAACCTTCGCCGTATTTCACCATGCCCTTGGGGTCGAGATTTTTCTTCTTGAGCAGCTCGGTAACGTTGACGCCGCCGTCTTTGTCCTCCTGCACTCCGAGCAGGTCGTAGATGTTGCCCCACTCCTGCGCCCACGGATTGCCTAGTAGATGCGCCGGGATCGGACCGTCGGGCGGAACTATGTTCGGGCCATATTTTTCCACCAGCTTCCAGCGCACATACGTGTGCAGCGAAATATAAAGCGGCATGACCTAATTCCAGAGGCGCTCGAGGTCGGCGGAAAATTCTTGTCAGGGGAGCCGGCGGGAATCACTCGCCTCGACAGCCGGAGGGACTGTCCCTACGCGCTTCGGGGAGCGGATTGCAGAGCTTCGATTGCAGATTTCACCCTTGCAGAAACGTCCTCTGTATCTCGCAAGGTTAGCCCGGTCGTGGAGACGGGCTCGCCAACCCGCATCTCCAGCGGCTGGCACTTGATGTGGTAGGTGTCCATCGGCAGCAGGGCGAAGGTGTCGACGAGCGCGATCGGGACGATGTCGGCCTGGGCCTTGATGGCGAGAAAAAATGCGCCCGGCAGAAAAGGTTGCAGCTTACCATCGCGCGTCCGGCCGCCTTCCGGAAATATCACCAGCGGCATGCCACTTCGCAGACTTCTCAGCGCTGACTTGAGGGCGCCGATCGACGCGGCCGGATTCTGCTGGTTGATGCAGACTTGTCCCGAACGCTGCAGATGCCAACCCACGAATGGATACGCGAGCAATTCACTTTTAAAGATGATGCGGAATTGAAATGGCAAATAAACGTAGAGGATGGGAATGTCGAGCGCTGAGGCGTGCGTGACCGCATAAACACGGGGCTTCGAGTCCCCGGTGCTCACCTTTTCCATTCCGATAACCTTCACCGGCGACAGGATCGTCTTCATGACGAGCACCGACCAGAAGCGCGCGAATTTGTGCTGGATGCGCCCGTTGCGATCGAAGACCGAGCAGAGCAGAGAAATCGTGCCCAGGATGACGGTGTACGCCCAGATCAGCGGAGCAAGAATGAAATACGAACGCAAACGGCTCGGCCAGCCGTGGCGCACTTTATGTTGAGGTGCGGGTCGAGTCTCAGACCACGCCGAGTTAGCCGCTTCGGGTTGTCCGGCTGAACGCAGATCGGCGTGCTCTTTTTCCGGCTCCACAGTTGTCGCGACTTTATTCACGGTTGCCTATCTGCAAACTCTTCGCGGGCAAGAGAGCCCCACGCTACACATTCTCAATACAAGCTTAGATGCCAATGCCCAGCACTCGCATCGCTTCTCCTACAATGTAAATCGAACCGGTAATAACGACTAGACCACTGGGTCCGGCCACTTTGCGCGCCCGCTCCAGGGCTGACGCTACATCCTCGGAGTCCTCGATGTCTATGCCCTCGGCCACACGCGCCGCCGCCTGCCGAATCTCATCTGGACTCGCCGAGCGCGGGTTGTTGGCGTGGGTCACAATCACATGTCCCGCGATCGGAAACAGGATCTCGGTAATTTCCCGCATCGCCTTGTCGCGCATTACGCCAAACACCAGCGTGATCTCGCGGCCTTCTTGATACGCCGCCGAAAGCGTCGAACGCAATGCCCACGCCCCGGCAGGGTTATGCGCGACGTCGAGCACATATTCGGGATTGTCTCCCGCAGTCGGCACCACCTGGAAGCGTCCCGGCCATTGCGTTTCGCGGATGCCCTGTGCAATCGTCTCGGGCGTGATCTGAATTATTCCCTGATCGTGCAGCTCTGCCGCCGCCGCAATCGCCAGCGCGAGGTTGCGCAGCTGATGACGGCCGACTAGCGGGGAGTCGACCACAATTTCTTTCCCAAATACCGCGAGCGAATATCGCTGACGCGCGCTGCCCGACGCCGTCTGCTGGGTACTGGGTACCAGGTACTGGCTACTTCCTGGCGACACCGGTGGCACGTAGGGGACGGCATTCACAGCGCGCGCGCCGGCATCCAAAATTGTGTTTCCGATGACGTCGTTCGCCTCGGGCATCTGCGGCAGCGTGACCACAACCCCGCCCGGACGGATAATCCCTGCCTTCTCGCGCGCAATCTCGGCGACAGTTTCGCCGAGATACTTCTGATGATCGAGCGCGATGTCGGTGATGATGCTGAGACGCGGCTCGACTACGTTGGTCGCATCCAGACGCCCGCCCATGCCGACCTCAAGCACAACCATGTCAGGATGGCTGCGGGCGAAATACTCAAAGGCGATTGCAGTCAGCATCTCAAAAAAGCTGGGATGCCATGGCAGATCGCCTTCCCCGACTAGTCGCTCGGCAGTGCGATCGACAACGTCGTGGAGCGTCGCAAAATCGTCATCAGCAATGGGTGTGCCGTTAAGGCGAATGCGCTCGTTGATGCGGACAAGATGCGGCGAAGTGTAGAGCCCAGTCTTCAGCCCGGAAGCCTGCAGAATGGATGCCAGAGTAGCGGCCGTCGAGCCCTTGCCATTGGTGCCGGCAACCAGCACGGCATGAAAACTATTTTCCGGATGACCCAGCGCCGCCAGCAGCACGCGCAGGTGCGCCAGATCGAACTTGTGTGACGGCGTCTGCGCCAACTCGTGGCCCAGCGCGTAGATCTGCGCGACTGCGGTTTCGTAGGACAAGGGCAGCTCTCAGCTGTCAGCCATCAGCTACTAGTTTCAATCTTTATACCGAAGCGATCCAGAAAACCGCACTCAAGGGCCAAACCTTGCACTGAGCAGGGAATAGGGCAACCTGACAGGCGTTCTTATTTTATGGGTAAGCGCGGCTTTCACTACCCTGATCGCCCAAGAACTGAGAGCTGATGGCTGAGCGCTGACGGCTGCTCTACGCCGCCTGCACCATAAAATCCAGCGCCCGCGCGATGTACGGTTTCAAATCCTTGCGCTCGACCACGGCATCAAGCATTCCGTGCTCCAACAGAAACTCGGAGCGCTGGAAGCCTGGCGGCAGCTTCTGGCGGATCGTCTGCTCAATCACTCGTGGTCCGGCGAAGCCAATCAGTGCGCCCGGTTCGGCGATGTTGAGATCGCCCAACATGGCAAACGATGCGGTCACACCGCCCGTGGTCGGATCGGTTAGGACTGAAATGTACGGGACCCGCGCCGCATCCAAGCGCGCCAGCGCGGCGGAGATCTTTGCCAGTTGCATCAGGCTGATCACGCCTTCCATCATGCGCGCGCCGCCGGATGCGGAAACGATGACGATCGGATTCCGCGTTGCAATCGCCTTCTCAATCGCTCGTGTGATGGCTTCGCCCACCACCGCTCCCATGCTCCCGCCGATGAACGAGTATTCCATCGAACTCACGATTACCGGGCGGCCGTTCAGTTTGCCGTGGGCGTTGATGATGGCATCCTTCAGGCCAGTGTCGGACTTCGCCCGCTTCAGCCGCGAGGAGTAGGCCTTGAGGTCCACAAACTTCAGCGGGTCGGTGGAGACGAGGTTGCTGTCGAAAACTTCGTAGTGATTGTCGTCGAGAAGCTGCGCCAGACGGGTGCGGGCATCGATGCGAAAGTGTTTGCCGCACTTGGGGCAGACGTTGAGATTCTCTTCGAGATCTTTTTTCCAGATAATCTGGCGGCAGCCGTCGCACTTTACCCACAGTCCCTCGGTGCGTACTTTCTTCTCGCCCGAAGTGTCGAGCTCGCCGGATTGTCGTTTGAACCAAGTCATTAGAAGCAGGTCTCAGGTGTCAGGTCTAAGGTCTCAGGAAATCCTCGCATGGTACAGGACTGTCTGAGAACTAGTATTCAATTCCTCTCTGCGCCATCACGCCTTTTTCATAGGCGTGTTTTACTTGCCGCATTTCGGTTACGGTGTCGGCTACTTCTACAATTGCCGGGTGCGCGTTTCTTCCGGTCAGGATGACATGCACCATCTCCGGCTTTTTTTTCAGAGACTCCGCCACTTTCGCCGCGTCCAGCATACCGTAGCTGATGGCGTAATTGATTTCGTCGAGCACCACCAGGTCCCATTCGCCGGACTGGATCGCCTTCTCGGCTTCGGCCCAGGCTTCTTCCACCATGCGCACATCTTCGGGGTCGGGCTTTTCGGCGCCGACTTTCACGAAGCCGCGTCCCATCTGCTTCATGACGAACTTGTCGCCGAAAGCCTTGACCGCATCGAGTTCGCCGTAATGCCACGATCCCTTCAGAAACTGCAGCATCAGGACGCGCATCCCCTGGCCAACCGCCCGCAGCGCCGTCCCCATGGCCGCGGTGGTCTTGCCCTTGCCCGGACCGGTATTCACGATGATGAGACCACGGCGCAGATCTGACATTGCAGACAATACATGAAGATCGGCCATAAACCGAATTCCTGATTGTACGCGGCAGGGAATGTCCGTGCCACCGGCACAAACAACAAGGCGGACGGTTTTGGTTTCCGTCCGCCTCGAGGTAAACAGGGGAAGATGTCACAGGTGAAGTAGATCTACGGCATTTCAACCACTCGTTGCAGCTTGGGCGGACCGTCGCCTTTCGCTTTGTCCGGGTCTTCGGCGCCAAGCAGGCGGGCTGAGATCCGCAGAGCGTCCATCTCTTTGCGGACCCGCAGCAACTCCTGCTCCTTCATGCGTAATACGTCGTACGGGTTTTTCATTGGGGGAGGGCCTCACTACAAATTCAGACTTGTCTTGTCCGTCGTACTATGTCTGTCAAGGAATACAGTAAGCCAGTTTCGCGCCGCTGTGAAGCTGCCAGAGGTGCACCGGCAATGCGAGCCCGGTTTCGCGCCAAGGGGCCACCCCGTTACTATAAAGTCAATGTCCCAAATGATAGGGATGACGCTTGAGAATAGTGAAAGCACGATAGAGCTGTTCCACCAGCACCACGCGCGCCAGCTCGTGAGGCAGCGTCATCTTTCCCAGGGATAGCGTAAAGGCCGCCTGTCGCCGCGCTTCGTCGCTGAAGCCGTCGCTGCCGCCAATCGCGAACACGAGCGGTGTCGCGTTCACCTGCTCGCGCTCCAGAAATTCGGCCAGTTCTTCGGATGAAAGCTGCTTGCCCCGCGCATCCAGCAAAACCAGCTTGTGCCGCTCTTTCTGCTGCTGCCGCTCACCGCTGGCCAGCGACAAAATTGCGGCTTCGTCCTTCAAGGCCAGGCCGGCAACCTCAGCATAGTGCGAGATCCGTTTCAAATACTCATCGGTCAGAGTCTGGATCGCCGGCTCTTTCGTTTTCCCGATCCATGCCACTTTGATCTTCATGAATTTGCGGAACGACGAAAACGGAAACTTCAGGCCTGCTTCTTACGCGTCTTCTTAGGTGCGGCGGATGCGGTCCGGGCGATGGGGGTTTCGACAGCCGGCGCCTTTCGCGTCTTCGGTTTCGCCATCAATTCGGCTGGCTCCAGCCGTTTGGCCGACTTCCACAGACGTTCGAGATCATAGAACTGGCGTGCCTTCTCGGAGAAAATGTGGACGACGAAATCCACATAGTCGAGCAGCACCCACTCCGCCTGCCGGTAGCCCTCGGCGTGAGTCACGCGCAGGCCCAGCCCTTCCAGGCGATCTTCCACCGCGTCGGCAATGGCCTGGATCTGGCGAGGATTGGTCCCGCTGCACATCACAAAGTAGTCGGTGAATGCTCCCGAATCTTTTTCCAGTTCGAGAACGGCGACGTTGTCGGCTTGTTTGTCCTGGCAGGCGAGGATGGCTTCATTTACCTGGAGTTTGAGGTCGTTCTTTTTCTTCATACGTGAGCATTGATTGTACCCCGGTTCCCAGCGCGATACAGTCCGTGCTTCCGTATGTAATCCGCCACTCGCGGCTCCAGCCATCGTCCGAGCGGCTTCCCGTGCGCCGCCGCCTCCCGAATTGCGGTTGCGGAAATGCTCTGGTGAACGCCTTCCAGCAAATGCAATGTCACCCCGGGAAGAACCAGGTCGCCCTTTGCCGGTTGTTTATGAAACGGACGAGTCACCGCCGCCGGAGGCCGCAACTCTTCCGGCAACGACTCGGCTACGTCGCGCAACGAGTATCCGGGACGGCTGGCCACGATGAAATCGCATTCCGCCAGCAGCGCGCGCGCCTCACGCCATTTGGCAATATCGTGAAATGCATCAATCCCAATCAGGAAGAAAAGCCGGTCCGATTTCTTGAGAATTTTTTTCAGGCGTCGAACCGTATCGATCGAATAATTTGCGCTGCCAGGCGCGGCCGCCTTCGCCTGTCCCTCGGAGCGAATCTCCGGCGCTTCCAGCAGCGATGGCACGAATCCGCGTTCGTCCTGCGTGGCGAGCGCCACCATGGCATAACGGTGAATGAATGCTGTGAGCGGATGTTTCTGTTTGTGCGGAGGAACATTCGCCGGCACGAACAACACCTGCCGCAGCGCGTAGCGGCTGGCAGCTATTTGTGCCAGCGCCAGGTGTCCGCGGTGAATGGGGTCGAAGCTGCCGCCGAAAAGTCCGATATTCATACCGGTTTTGCCTGCGATCTTACCTCTGATGTTGCGCGCAACGTTCCCTCTACCGCCCCGCTAGTTTCGTCTTTGACAGTCACGCTTGCAAGTCCTGTTGCCGGATTATGTTCGCCGCGTTCTTTTTGTACCAGCGAGTTTTGCAGAAAGCATCGTATGGGATTAGGCTGTGGGCAAGGCTTTTACTTTCCCTTCAGACGTTCCCCCAGGTTGTGGGCCTGGTCGGTGTACCTCTGGCCACTGTGCCGCCAGGAAATTGCGGTGGACTGCCGTAACTCGCTCTGCGCGCGGTCGGCGCATAGCATAAAGCCATGCGAATGAATCTCCCCCTCATCCGCAATCTAGTCGTCGCTCCGGCGCGCGCGCCTATCCTGCGCTACGGAGTCGCTCTGCTCAGCACGGTCCTCGCGCTGATCCCGACCCTGTTTTTTTCCGATGTCGCGGAGAGTCGTCTCGTCGTGTTCGCCGTCGCCGTGATGGTCAGCGCCTGGTACGGAGGCTGGAAGCCCGGCCTGGTCGCCACCTCTTTTGCGCTCACCGTCAGTGCCTACTATTCGCTCGCCGGAGATCTGACTCCCGGCGAGTATCGCAAGGCGATCGCGCATCTCGCCTTGTTCTTTGCTGTGGCTCTGCTGATCTGCTGGTTCAATGCCGCCCTTCGCGCCGCGCAGGAGAACCTGCGCCGCTCCGAGAGCAACTTTCGCTCGCTGGTGATGAATGCGCCTTACGGCATTTGCCGCTGCGACGCTCTCGGAATCCTGCAGGACGCCAACCCCGCGCTGGTGGCCATGTTTGGTTATGACAGCGCTGCCGAACTCCGAGGCAGGCATTTGGGAAGCCTGTACGCCGATGCCCAGCAATGGTTTCAAACCGCCGATTATTTTCACGCCCGCAAGGAATTCAACAACCTGACCACGGAGTGCATCCGCAAGGACGGCACTCCGATCGTGGCGCGCATTTCCGGCCGCTCTATCCCGAACGGCAAATCCGGAGACAGCTACGAAATTTTTATCGAGGATGTTACTGAAACTCGCACCCTGGAGCTGCAGCTCCGCCAGGCGCAAAAGATGGAAGCCATCGGCAGACTTGCCGGCGGCATCGCGCACGATTTCAACAACCTGCTGATGGTGATCTCGGGCTACTCCGAATTTCTGCTGGAGCGTCTGGGACCCGATCCCCGGCTGCGGGGACCGGCGCAGGAAATCTCCAATGCCACGCAGCGCGCGACCTCGCTGACCCGGCAATTGCTCGCCTTCAGCCGCAAGCAGATGCTTGCCCCCAAAGTGCTCGACCTGAATGAGGTGGTGGCCGAAAATCTGAAAATGCTTACCCGCATGATCGGGGAGGACATCGACCTGGTCATGGTTCCAGGCCCTTCGCTCGGAGCCGTGCGCGCCGATCCCGGACAGATCGATCAGGTCATCATGAACCTCGCCGTCAACGCGCGCGACGCCATGCCGCAAGGCGGCAAACTGACCATCGAGACCGCCAACGTCGCGCTCGACGACAACTTCGTGCGTACCCACGCGCCGCTCACTGCCGGCGACTATGTCATGCTGGCGATCAGCGACACTGGCACGGGCATGGACGTCGATACCCAGTCGCGCATCTTCGAGCCGTTCTTCACCACCAAGGGTGCCAAAGGCACCGGGCTCGGCCTCTCTACCGTGTACGGAATCGTGAAACAGAGTGGCGGCTTTATTTTCGTGGATAGCCAGCCGCAGCGCGGCACCGCTTTCCGTGCCTATTTTCCGCGAGTCGACGGCCGGGAAGACGCCGCCGCCGCACAGGACTCTCTCGGCCTTCCGCACGCCGATCGTGGACAGGAAACGATTCTCCTCGTCGAAGATGAAGGCAATCTCCGTCGCCTCGCCCGCCAGTATCTGGAGACGCAGGGCTACAAGATTCTTGAAGCCGAAGACGGCGCTGCTGCTCTGCAGATCGTCGACGGCTACCGCGGAAAGATCGATCTCCTGCTCACCGACGTGATTATGCCCGGCATGAATGGCCGCGAATTGGCTGCTCAAATCGTTAATCTGCTTCCGAGCGTCCGCGTGCTTTACATGTCGGGTTACACCGAGAATGCGGTTGGTCACGACGGCACGCTCGATGTCGGCGTCACCCTGCTGCAAAAACCATTCAGCCTTCCCGCGCTGAAAGAGTGCGTACGCGAGGTGCTGGATTCCGAGCCGATTCCCCTGGAGGTCGCAATGGCATCCCATACCGGCGCTAGTGTTGTTGAAAAGAAGGTTCCACCGTTCCGAGCTCGCCGTTTCAATCTCCAGCTGCCGCTGCGCTATCGTCCACTCGGCGAAAAAAGCTGGCGCCCCGGCACCACCGAAAACATCAGCCGCTCGGGATTGTTATTCCAGGCGCAAGAACTTCTCCATCCGAACGCGCAGCTGGAGATCAGCCTGGTATTGCCGGCGGAGATTGCCGGACTCGCGGCCACCGAAGTGATCTGCCGCGGAGAAGTGGTCCGCTCCGTCGAATCCCACCGCCAGGGCGTAACCCCGGCCTTGGCAGCGAAGATTCTCCAATACCACTTCCAGCACGGCACCCACGTCGGCGAAGCCTAGCGCTGCGGCACCGATCCGCACAGCCTCCCCGGTCACCAACCGGAGTTACTATCGATAACCGGCTCGGCTTGGACAACGCCCTCCCCGGCTGTTACATTGCGGCCAGTGTCCTTGCCCAGTACCCTTTGTTGAGTGAGGCTAGCGATGTCTCTGGTAGTGAAACTGGAAGACGATCTCGGCGAACGCAGCGAGTGGGTCGTGCTGCACGGCGTGATTCCCGCCGCCAGTCATGAGGATTTTCTTCTGCTCAGCGGCATCGATCCCTTCGGCAAGACCGTATTCAATCACCTGCAGATGGAAGCCTTCCTCAAAGAGTGGGATCGCGCGAAAGATCGCGTGCGCGACGATACTGAGTTAGAGGCTTGGAAGAAAGTAAAGCAGATGGCCGAAACGTGCCGCAACGACCGCGACCTTTATCTGCGCTTCGTCGGGAACTAAGGCTCTTTCGCTGGTGATAGGCGAGGGCACTCCGAATCCGCCATAGAGCTACTTCGACAGCGATCCCAGCGCCTCGCGAAACAGCACGTCAAAGCTCTGAGGACCCTTACCGCTGCGCGCCGCGAGCAACGCCCTATCCGCGGCGGCGCGCTGATAACCCAGATTTACCAGCGCGGAAATAACATCTTCCTCCACCGGACTCGTCAGCCCGGCGCTGCTTGCGGCGTCCGACGCACCAGTCTGCGCGGGCAGCTTATCGCGCAGCTCCAGCACCATGCGCTCCGCGGTTTTCTTTCCGATTCCAGGAATACGAGTGAGGCGCGCCAGGTCGCCTCCGCGAATCGCTCCAATCATCTCGTCGGCCGGCATGCCGCTCAGAATCGTGATCGCCAGCTTCGGACCGATGCCACTCACCGTCAGCAGCCTCTCAAAAAGATGTTTCTCGGCAAGTCGCAAGAATCCGTAGAGGCTGAGCGCATCCTCGCGAACATGAGTGTGGATGTGAAGTGCGACCTGAGTACCCGCCGCCGGCATTTCCGTAAACGTCGGCACGCTGATCGTGACGTCATAGCCGACGCCATGTGTTTCCACGATGGCCTGGTTGGGATGCTTCGCCAGCAGCGTTCCTCGAAGATGCGCAATCATCGCAGGTATTGTACGGCAGCACACACGGAGGGTAGAGGTTAGAGGTCAGATTGCAGAGGTTGGCTATCACCCCGGCTGAGCAGGCTGCCGAGAAACTTGGTTTGTATCAGGGCATCGCTTTAGCGATGCCGTAAGTGCTTTCAATTCAGGTGCCCCCTTTAGGGGCTGAGCGCCGAGAACCGAGTCTTTCAGCAATCTGTGAAGCCGCGCAAATAAACCCGCACTTTTCCTTCTACTTCCACAGGAAGTTTCACCCCTCCACAGTTTTTACACAACGAAGGCCGAGTTTGCCGTTGCGTTAATTTTTGCGCTGCCGCAGAGTGCTTGCAGTCAAGAGCGTGAGATGTTCTGAATCTGTTCTGACCAGGGTTTGGCGTTGCCGGTGATTTCTCGAGAGTGAGTCACCGGGGGAAATTCGGCGCATGTCCAGTGTGCTGGTGCCCAGGCTTTGCGGCCTCCTCAGAAATCCCTCTTCCAAGAGGGATCGAAGCGCCGGATCCTGACCCTGAAGCGCAAGCCTCAGGTGAGCGTCGATGCGTGGCACTTTTCGAAGTGCAGTTGCACGATGATCTTTCGCCCATGGCGAAAGATGGCAATCAGAACCTCCGCGATAACAATGCGGCTTGGGTGGCTGGCCCGGGCCGCATTTGTTTTTTGTAAACCTCTTTCTTCCGGACTTCCATCCTGCCAAGTCGTTGTTTTTTGTCATAACGACTAATCCAGCGAGGATCCGGCTCGCCGTGCCGTTGGGAAAGTGTGGCTCAGGATATTCCGCGTAAAACGCTGATAATGAATGTTATAACATGGATGATGCATCATCCCACCAAATTGGGGATGATTGTGTGATACAATATCTCTAAATTGGGAGATACTTTGTGAGCACGTCTGCGCGCCTAACCCGTCAGAAGATCTCGACCACAATTTCGCCCAGGGCGCTCGCATATCTGGAGAGACTCATCGCTCGCCGCGAGGTTCAGAATCTCGCCGAAGCGATTGACTTGGCGATCGACAAGCTCTTAGTTTTCGAGAACCGCGAGCGGCTGGAGCGAGACACGGCCGCTTATTTCGATAACATGTCGCCCGAAGAAAGCGCCGAAGAGCAGCGAATGGCGTCTCGACTCTCGCAGGCAGCGCGAGGCATCGACTTTGACAGCGAACCTTAGGCCGCGTCGCGGCGAAATCTGGACAGCTAACCTCGACGACCAATCGCAACGGCATTGGGTGGTCATTGTGTCGCTCGATAGCCGGAACCTAAGTGACCGCGCTTCGTCGGTGCTGATCGTTCCGTTCGGAAGTTACGGAATACCCGGGCCGACTGTGGCAGAGTTCCCGCCCGGCGAATCTGGTCTGCCCGGTGTCTCTTACCTCAAAGCGCATTTCATTCAGGTCCTTCCCAAAGGCAATCTGATCGAACGCCAGCGCCGCGTTGTATCGTCCATGCGCATGAAGGAACTGGTGCAGATGATACGACGTGCCGTGGATCCCGACGCGCTCTGGCCGGAACGACAGGCTGCCGGGTGATTGGGGCGGAGGTGAGCATGTGACCGAGAGCTTCAAGTGCGTGAACTCTGCCAAGATTCATCGGACACTACCGCGCAGCTTTGCTGCGGATTTCCCGAACATGTGTGCCAACATGAAAGTCTTCAACCGATCATTTCTGTCTTCCACATCTTTCCCACAGCAACACTGCCCGGTCTCTATTCCCCCCAGACCCTTCCGCCCTCATAATCACTACGGGACCAGCGTGCGCCCCTAATGACCTCGCCCTCCTCAGACAACTTCAAAGAGACGCTCAAGCAGCAGGCGGACATCGTCCGCATCGTCGGCGACTACGTCAAGCTGAAGAAGGCTGGGGCGCAGAATTTCTCCGGGCTGTGTCCGTTTCACGCCGAGAAGACGCCGTCGTTCTCAGTCCATGCCACGCGGCAGTTTTTTCACTGCTTTGGCTGCGGCGAGTCGGGCGACGTCTTCACCTTCGTCCAGAAGGCGGAGAACATTACCTTCCCCGAGGCCGTCCGGCTGGTCGCGCAAAAGCTGGGCGTGCCCATGCCCAAGGTGAGCTTTTCCAGTCCAGCAGAAGCGCGCGATGCCCAAGTGCGCATGGCGCTTCTCGATGTTCACGTGCGCGCGACCCAGTTTTTTCAGGAATGCCTGCGGCGTCCCGAAGGAGCGATTGCCCGCGATTACCTCAAGCGGCGCGGCCTCGACGACGAGACCGTCGCCCGCTTTCGCATCGGCTACGCGCCCGATTCCGGCTTTCTGCTGCGCGACGCCCTGCGGCGCGAATTCGATGAAGAGTTGTTGCGCGAGAGTGGGCTGTTTTCGTGGAAGGAAGAGGACAGGTCTCAGGTCTCAGGTGTTAGGTCTCAGACGCAGCCCGCAGCCATGTATTCCAAATTCCGCAATCGCGTGATGTTCCCGATCGCGAACGAGCAGGGCAAGGTAATAGCCTTCACCGGACGCACCCTCTCGACCGACGAAAAAGCCGGCCCGAAATATCTGAATTCTCCGGAGACGCCGATTTACTCGAAGTCGCGCGTGCTCTTCAATCTCGACAACGCGAAAGAAGCCATCCGCAAGCTCGAGTACGCCATTCTGGTCGAAGGCCAGATGGATTGCATCTCGGTATACGCCGCGGGTTTCCACAACGTGATTGCCAGCTCGGGCACGGCCTTCACCGAATTGCAGGCGAAATTGCTTGGCCGATTTTCGAAAAAAGTCGTGGTCAACTTCGATCCCGACACCGCCGGAGCGAAGGCCACAGAGCGCACCCTCGCTTTGCTGGTCGAAGAAGAATTCGAGATCAAGGTCCTAACCCTGGAGACGGGATTCGATCCCGACCTCTTCCTTCGCCGCAAAGGCAAGGACGCGTATGGCGCGGCGCTCAGAAACTCGCAGAAGTATTTCGATTATCTGATCGATCGGGCGCGCGCCATGTTTCCGGTGCGCAACTCGGAGAGCAAGGTCAAAGCCGTCAACCATCTTCTCCCGCACATTCAGCGGGTGCCGAGCCGCATCGTTCGCGACGAACTGGCGCTGGAGATTTCGCAGAAGCTGGGAATTGATTCCGCCGTGCTCCGCCAGGAATTGAAACATGCGGCCACGAATCGATCAGCGACCCAGGTCAAGGCAACGGCTGAGACGCAGATCACCGGAGCGGAACGCGTCCTGATCCGCGCACTGGCGTCGGCGACGCAGATGCAATCCGCCGAAACTCGGACGTCGGCCAGAGAAGGAACAGACGAGGAATTCGATCCCGCCCGGCAAGCGCAATATGCGCTGCAATCAGAACATCTGTACGAGGGCTTGGCGTCGCAGTCATTGATCGAGGCTCTGCTGGAGGCCGGAACCGAGACGGCGGACGTCATGGCGCTGCCGAAGACGGAAGACGACCGGCGGCTGCTAGCCTCGATCCTCATGTCCGAAGAGGAGCAACTGACACCGGAGACGGTGGAAGGCGCGGTGCGAGCTTTGCGCCGGATTTACTACCGGCGCCGGCTCGAGGAAGTGCAGCGGGCGTTACAGCGCCCCGGACTCCCTCTGGGCGAACGACAGGCGCTTTTGCAGGAAAAGGTGCGTTTGAAGCGGGCTTTGATGGATCCGGGACTGGCGGAGACGGACGGGAAAGCATCCTAGGGGAATAGGAATTCGGGAAGAACGATTGGAACGAAATCACTCCCTGCGACATCTAAATATCAAGCGGAGAAAGAGATACGGGTAGTAGACGGGCGCGGCGTGCTATACTTCTGAAGTTTGTGCGCCACGCGCACAACTCCGTAACGACTCCCACCGCTGAAAAGTTCGGCGTCCGCTAACCGGCGAACGTCTAGAGGATAATCTGCATTGGCACTTGATGACAAGTACGACGACATAAAAAAGCTGATCGACGCAGGCAAAGAGAAGGGATATCTGACCTATGATCAGGTCAACGACCTTATCCCGCACGATGTGCACTCTCCTGAAGACCTGGAAGATCTGCTAACCACGATCGGGACGCAAGGAATTGATGTACTCGAAAGCTCGAAAGGGCCGACGACCGATCTGGAAAAAAAATTCGAAGAAGTTGATGAGGCCTCCGAGGACGTCGAACTCGACCTAACCCCGGGTGCTCTGGAAAAAACCAATGACCCCGTCCGCATGTATCTGCGCGAGATGGGAACCGTTCCCCTGCTTACCCGCGAAGGCGAAGTTGAAATCGCTAAGAGGATCGAGCGGGGCCAGAACCGCGTTCTGAAGGCGCTTTCGCGCTCGCCGATCGTAATTCGTGAACTCCTCGCCCTGGGCGAGGACCTCGAAAAGGGCGTCCGCTCCATCAAGGAGCTGGTGACGTTCGACGAAGAGGAAATCACGGAAGAGATTGTCGACAATCGCCTGAAGGAATTTCTCGCCAAGATCAACACGCTCGACAAGCTTTACAAAAAGGTGGCGCCGCTCCAGGAAAAACTGGCGGCGGTGAACCTGAAAAAGCGTCCGCGCGATCATCGCCGGTACCGCTTTGGACTGGCGCACGCGATTGTGCGCACGTCGATCGCGGTACGCAAACTTGGCTTTACCAACAACGAACGCAAGCGCCTCATCGACCGCGTCAACCGCACGGTTGACGGCATGCGCTCGCTCGACCGGCAGATCCAGAATTTGGAGAAGCGGGCCGAAGCAACGCGCAGCGAAGAGCAAAAGAAGGAATACAAAAAGCAGTCGCGCGCGGTCCGCGGAGAGCTCGAAAAGCTCGAAGTGGAAGCCGGCCTGTTGTTCCAGGAACTCAAGCGCACACAGCGCGAGATCATCCAGGGCGACATGGACGCGGAGCATGCCAAGCGCGAGCTCATCGAAGCCAACTTGCGTCTGGTGGTCTCGATTGCGAAAAAGTACACCAATCGCGGATTGCAGTTCCTCGACCTGATTCAGGAAGGCAACATCGGCCTGATGAAGGCGGTCGACAAATTCGAATATCGCCGCGGGTATAAGTTTTCGACTTATGCCACGTGGTGGATTCGGCAGGCAATTACTCGTGCAATTGCTGATCAGGCGCGTACGATTCGTATCCCCGTGCACATGATCGAAACGATCAACAAGCTGATCCGCACGTCGCGGCAGCTGGTGCAGGAACTGGGACGCGAACCGACGTCAGAAGAAATCGCCAAGCGGATGGACATTCCGGTAGCGAAGGTCCGGAAAGTCCTGAAGATCGCACAAGAGCCGATCTCCCTCGAAACGCCAATCGGCGAAGAGGAAGATTCGCATCTGGGCGACTTCATCGAAGACCGCGCGGTAGTTTCTCCGGCGGAAGCGGTGATCAACGTCAACCTCAAAGACCAGACTTCGCAGGTGCTGCGCACGCTGACGCCGCGCGAAGAGAAGGTCATCAAGATGCGCTTCGGCTTGGAAGATGGTTCGGAGCACACACTTGAGGAAGTCGGTCAGTCGTTCGCGGTCACTCGCGAACGTATCCGGCAGATTGAGGCTAAGGCGTTACGGAAGCTGCGGCATCCTTCGCGTTCGCGGAAGTTGCGGGCGTTTATGGATGGGGTTAGGGACTAAATCAGAAGTCAGATGGCAGAACTGGGGCGCGAGCGATCGCGCCCTTTTTTATTAGCCCAACCGAAGTGCCCAGCGGGCAATCGCTCCTCCACACCCTGCTAGAATCGACACATCCTCATGGATGCAGCTCACATCCGCAATTTTGCGATTATCGCGCATATTGACCATGGAAAATCCACGCTGGCCGACCGCCTGCTGGAGCTGACCGGGTCGCTCGCCATGCGCGAAATGCAGGAGCAAGTCCTCGACTCGATGGACCTCGAGCGCGAGCGCGGCATCACCATCAAGGCTCACGCCGTCCGCATGCTCTACCCGGCGCAGGATGGCCAGATTTACCAGCTCAATTTGATCGACACTCCAGGCCACGTAGATTTTTCCTACGAAGTCTCGCGCTCTCTGGCCGCTTGCGAAGGCGCGCTCCTGGTAGTGGATGCCTCGCAAGGCGTCGAAGCGCAGACGCTCGCGAACTCCTATCTGGCAATCAATCATGGCCTCGAAATTATTCCGGTCATCAACAAGATTGATTTGCAAAGTGCCGACATCCCCCGCACCAAAGAGATGATCGAGAGCGCGGTCGGCCTCGATGCCTCCGATGCCTTGTTGATCAGCGCCAAGACCGGCCAGGGTGTGCCGGATGTGCTCGAAGCGATCGTGAAGCGCGTGCCGCCGCCAAAAGGCTCGCCGGAGCGCCATCTTCAGGCCTTGCTCTTCGATTCCTGGTTCGACCCCTATCGCGGGGTAGTCGTGCTCGCGCGAGTTTTTGAAGGCCGGCTGCGAAAGGGCCAGCACATCCGGCTATGGTCGAATGGGCACGTTTATCAGGTGGAAACTCTGGGCGTGCTCACACCCAAACCGGCAGAGATCGAAGAGTTGGTAGCCGGCGAAGTTGGATTCATCATCGCAGGCATCAAGAACGTAGCCGACACCAAGATCGGCGACACCATCACCGACGATGATCGGCCGTCGCTCCAGGCCTTGCCGGGCTTTGAAGAAATCAAGCCCATGGTTTTCGCCGGACTGTACACAGTGGACGCGCACGAACACACGCAACTGCGCGAAGCGCTGGAAAAACTGAAGCTGAATGACTCGTCGTTTTTCTTTGAGCCAGAAAGTTCAGTAGCGCTCGGATTCGGCTTCCGTTGCGGCTTTCTCGGCCTGCTGCACATGGAGATCATTCAGGAGCGTCTGGAACGCGAATACAATCTCGACCTGATCACGACCGCTCCGGGAGTGCGTTATCAGATCACCAAGACCGACGGCACCGTGATCGAAGTCGACAATCCGTCGCGCTGGCCCGATGTGAGCGAGATCGCAAAGGTCGAAGAGCCGGTGATCCTCGCGGTGATTTTGACTAACGAAGAATACGTCGGCGGCATTCTGAAGCTGGTCGAAGAAAAACGCGGCAAGCAGAAAAGTTTTGAATATGTCAGCTCCTCGCGCGTCATGCTGCAGTACGAGCTGCCGCTGAACGAAATCGTGCTCGATTTTTACGATCGTCTGAAGTCGGTATCCCGCGGCTACGCTTCGCTCGACTATCACCTCTCCGGCAATTGGGTCTCGCCGATGGCGAAGCTTGACATCATGGTGGCGGGTGAGCCGGTCGATGCCTTGTCCACCATCATCCATCGCGACTTCGCCTACGATCGCGGACGCTTGCTCGCGGCGAAGATGAAAGAACTGATCCCGCGGCAGATGTTCGAAGTAGCGATTCAGGCGGCGATCGGAGCCAAGATCATAGCGCGCGAGACGGTGCCGGCGATCCGCAAGAACGTAATCGCGAAGTGCTACGGCGGCGACATTTCCCGCAAACGCAAGCTGCTCGAGAAACAGAAGGAAGGCAAGAAGCGCATGAAGCGCATCGGCCGCGTCGATATTCCGCAGGAAGCTTTTCTGGCCGTCCTCAAGGTCGGCGAGGGCAGCAGCTGATTCATTTCCCAAAGATGCCGGAATACGGAGGTTGTATGTCAACAATCAGAACCATAATCGCTTTGCTCGCGTGCTGCGCCTCAATTGCGTTCTCTCAAAATAGCGCAGCTCCTTCAGCAGAAGCCCCGCCATCTCAAACTCAACCCCCTCCGCCCCAGGCCGTTCACGTTTCGACCGGAGTGATGCTTGGCCTGGTCGAACACAAAACCATGCCGGTCTATCCCGAAGAAGCCATGAAGAAGGGTATTCAAGGCAACGCGATCTTTAAGATCGAAGTCGATGAGGCCGGAAAAATCACATCCAGCGTGGCGGCCGGTGGCGACCCTCTGCTGATTGCCGCCAGTAAAGATGCCCTGCGAACCTTCCGGTTTCACCCCTACCTCCTCAATGGAACTCCAGTTAAGGTTCAGAGCCAACTGGGATTTCACTTCTCAACCGAGAAAACCGCCGACGGAGTAGGTGGACACGTGGAGTGTATGGCATCGATTCCGAATCGCCCGTAATCAAGGAGGTCGTCGTTCCCTGCTCGAAATGTAGAATTCCGACCTCGACGCCAACGCAAGAAAGCCTCGATTTTTCAGGCCCCGAGACACCTCTCACAGCGATCCACCCGGGCTCCAGCCGCTAGGGATGCGGGCTACAGCCTTTTGGATTATGTGCAAATCTCACATTTTGTGACGAAAGTACTGATTCGCAAGCGTTTCCGCCAATTGCCGTTCCAACGACGGTTAACCAACTTAAAAACATAGCTTTAGGAAGTTTCGTGTGCCTTCCGAACATCCTCGGCGGTCGGTCGGCACCGCTCGCAATCGGGATTCGGCCTTCTCATCCACAAATTTTTCCACAGGGAGAAAACGCCTGATGGTCCGATTCCCGCCGTCTCCATCCGCACTTTGAAGATGCCGAACCCCGGCCTACTAGCCGGACTCGTTGTTGCCTTCCAGCAGGTTGGCAAAGCGCGTGGAATTGTGAAGGAATGCCAGATTGAACCTGCCAATCGGTCCATTGCGCTGCTTGGCAATGATGATTTCGGCGCGGCCTTTGAGTTCTGGGTCGTCCTGCTTGTAGATCTCTTCGCGGAAAATAAACATAACAACATCAGCGTCCTGCTCAATCGACCCCGATTCGCGCAGATCAGAGAGCTGCGGCCGGTGATCGCCGCCCCGGCTCTCCGGAGCGCGGCTTAGCTGCGACAGGGCGAGCACGGGAACCTGCAGCTCTTTGGCAATGGCCTTCAGTCCGCGGGAGATCGAAGACACTTCCTGGGTACGGTTTTCGAAACGCTTGCTGCCGCCCGACATAAGCTGCAGGTAATCGACGACCAGCAGATCGAGGCGTCCTTGCGACTGCTTCAGTCGCCGAGCCTTGGCGCGCATTTCGCTCAGCGAAATGCCCGGCGAGTCGTCGATGAACAGAAGCGCGTTCGAAAGTTCTTCCATGGCGCGGACAATTTTCTTCATGTCGTCGCCCCAGAGCGAGCCGGTGCGCAGCTTCTGGGCGTCGACAATCGCGCGCGAACAGAGCAAGCGTTGCAGCAGCGCCTCACTCGACATTTCAAGCGAGAAGATGCCGACGACTTTGCCGTCGTCAATGGCGGCGTTCTCGGCGATATTCATCGCGAAAGCGGTCTTGCCCATGGAAGGCCGCGCCGCCAGAATCACCAAATCGGCCTTCTGGAAGCCGCTAGTCTTTTCGTCCAGGTCGGTATAGTGCGTGGCGAGTCCGGTGATTCGCTGGCCGCGTTGCAGCAGCGCGTCAACCGATCCAAAAGAATTGCGGACAATCTCCTTGATCCCCTGAAAGCCTTTGCCAATGCGCTTTTCGGAGAGTTGAAAGACCGCGGCTTCAGCGTCGTTGAGAATCTCGTCGGCAGGCTCGGCCTGCTCGCTAGCTTTCGCGATGGCCGTATTCGACACGCTGATCAGCCCGCGCAGAATGGCCTTGTCGCGGACGATGCGAACGTAATGCTCAATCGACGGCCGGTCCGGCACGCCGTCCAGCAAGCCGGAAATGTAGCCGACATCGCCGACCGCTTGCAGGTCCTTCTTCTGCTCCAGCTCTTCGACCAGCGTAATGATGTCAATGGGCCGCGAAGATTCGGCCAGATCCATCATGCGCGAATAAATCCGCCGGTGCGAGTCGATGGAAAAGTCGTCGGGTTTAAGATGCTCAGCGGCATCGTTGAAGGCGTGGTTATCCAGCAGCACCGCGCCCAGAATGGAGCGCTCGGCTTCAAGGTTCGACGGCATGCGTCCGATACTGGTTTCGAGGGTCGCCACGATGTTGAGGTGAGTGCGTTGCATCGTAACCTTTTTCCGCCTGTGGACGTATGAGGAAGACCGCAGCAAAAGCAGTCCGGAAACTAATTATTTCCGGACGGCGTTCTTCCTCTGCGACACCTGCCCCGCGATACTGCAACGCAGTATGGCACAAGGCGAACAAAAAGCAAATAATTCATTGAGGACACGCATGGGGGCGACGGCGTGTCCAAGCTATTGCTGCATCAGAAGCTCATAGACGATATTGTCATAATTCCGATGCCAGAGAGTGAATGCGTTGTGCCCGAACTGCACCCGACCAGCGCAGTTCTGCACGATATCGTCGATCTCTTTCTTGTTCTGATTTGCAAAGCAAGCCTGATAAGCGAACGAGGCCTCGCCCCCGTTGATTTCCTGCACAGTAGGTTTCACCGGACCGAGAGTCCTCTCTACAGCGGGCAGGATGTGCAGACACGATAAAGGGGAAACCGGAAGCAAGACCTCAACATTCCGCCTGTGGAAGCCCAATCCATAGGAGAGGGCGCCTGTTTCTAATCGTTCCCAAGTTACGACGGGGGCATCGGAAAGAATGAATGGTTCATCAGGGGTCGTGCGCACCACTCCCCACTCCCCATGAAACATTGGTTCGTCCAATACTGCAACTGCTCCGACAATACCGCTCACAAATGCTTCTTGGCGAGTGGAAGGGGAACTGATGCCATCTAGCATCTTTCGAGCGGAGTCTGCCACGTCTTCACTCGTGATCAAAGGCAACCGCAGTCCTTCGAAGAATGCCTTCAGCCCCCAATGTACCGATACCGTGGCGAGCTGGCGCTCATTGCCCAGAAACGTCTGTAATGCGCGGGCTTTGATCTCCTGGATGTGACCGCCAGCGGAGCGACGTGACATAGAGCGATGAAAGAGCAAGGCTATATAACGCGTCATTTGGTGACGCTGAGTCTGGGTTAACGCGAAATTCGAGCTAGACAAGTCGAGAAGGAACCCATTGACTGGGTCCTCGATCTCGCGGGCCAAGCGAGATTCCAATTGAGCTTCAACATCGGCATCACTCGGCACAGCAAAATAACCATCGACGCGCGTTGCAGTCTTGGGTGAAGCGTGCGGATACGGAGACCTCCCTTTTACATATCTCCACAATCGCAAGGATTTAGTAACCGCGTCTTCGTACGCAAATTGTTTCAGAAGCTTTTGTGGGACGGTGTGCGACCTCATGCCGATCCGCAGGTATTACTGGAAGGTTAGCAAACACCTCGGGCCTACCTTTTGCGCCCTTCGCATGAGAGCGGGAGGGCAGCTACCGTAGCAGCCACCGGACTAAGCTCCAGAGTCCGACAAAGTAAACTGCAGCATCGAACACTTGGAAAGCTAAACGCTTGCTGAAGAACAGGACCGCCTCGACTTCGTCGCCCATTCTTCTGAGCCGGTCCAGACGACGGCGGTGCACTGCCCTGTTCATGGTGCAGAACAAAGCACTAAACCGTCTGTGGACGTATGAGGAGCAGCACAGGAAAACCTCTGAAAGAAACTTGTCGCGGGTTGAGAGCTAGTCGTGGACAATAGCCTGCCATCACAGCCCCTTGGGCAGAAAGCTCTTGACATAAGACTTGCCCTATTACAACAATAGTAACTAGATTGGGGCGGTTTGGATGGGTGCCTGACGAAGAAGAGGCCCCTAGAAGCTGCCCCAAAGCCATTTCCGAACGCTACAATATCCTGTAAGTTTTTATTTTGCAATATTTTGCATATAAGTCCTTTAAATCCAAAGATTTAGCGGGATTTCTCGTCTAACTCTATGATTTCAAAGGTTGGACGATTTAATTTTTCCTAGACTCCCTAGTATGTTGCAGTAATAGTAAACATTCGAAGAGTGAGACAGCGAGCTACACCCGTAACTCGACCACTGTGGCTCCGCCGCCGCCCTCGTTGGCCGGGGGTTCGGCAACCGACTCCACATGCGGATGTTTCTGCAGATACTGCCGAAGCGCTTTGCGCAGAATGCCCATACCGCTCCCGTGGACGATGCGCACCCGCGGCATGCCGGCGAGAAACGCGCGGTCGACGAATTTTTCGACTTCGCTGGTGGCTTCGTCAACCGTGCGCCCGATGACGTTGATTTCGGAGGGCGTGTTGAGGGTGCTCGATTCGTTTTGCAGCTTCACGGTGATGCCGCGTGAGCGCGCGGCTTCGACGGGTGAGGGCGACTGAGCCTGAGTTTTTCCGTGGGCACTCGATAGCACTTCAGCAATGTCGTCGCGGGCGATGCGCATTTTCATCGAGCCGATCTCGACATCGAAATGATTCTCGCCGACTTTCTTTTTGACGACGGCCGCGCGTCCCATGGATTTGAGTTTGACCGTATCACCTTCGGAGACGTGTTTCACCAGGCCGGGCTGGGCGTTTGAGTCTCCGCGATCGGCGCCGGTGGTGTGAGCCACAAGCGTCGCATCAAACTGCTCGCGAAATTCGCGGCGCATTTTGGAGATGCGGCGCTCGGCATCTTTCGATAATTTCTGCGCGGCGGCTCGGTCCTGCACCGCATTCACCGTCTCGCGAGCGTGGTATTCGAAGTCGCGGAAAAGCGCTTCGAGCTTCGCCTCCATCTCGCGAATCTTGGCCTGCTGCTCTTTGCGCCCCTCGCTGGCAAGATGCGATTTCTCACGCTCGAGTTCCTGCTCGCGGGCTTTCATGCGTGAGCGTTCAGTTTCCAGTTCGCGGAGATCGGAATGCAGACGGTCGAGAAAGCGCGCCACATCCTGCGTCTGCGAACCCAGACGCGAGCGCGCGGACGCGATGATGGCCGGATTCAATCCAAGGCGTTGCGCGATGTTGATTCCGGCCGAGGCTCCGGGAACTCCGATCTTCAATTCATAAGTCGGCTGCAAAGTGGCCTCGTCGAAGCCGACCGAGGCGTTGATCACTCCCGCGGTGTTTGCCCCATAAACTTTGAGCGACGTGTGGTGGGTGGAAATCACGATCATGCAACCGACGTTGCGAAAGTGCTCGGCGATGGCAACCGCCAGCGCCGCGCCTTCTTCAGGATCGGTCGCAGAGCCGAGTTCATCGAGCAGGACCAGCGAGTCCGCAGTTGCGGCGCGCGAGATGAAATCGATATTCGTGACGTGAGCCGAGAAGGTCGACAGATTCTGCTCGATCGATTGATAGTCTCCGATGTCGGCGAGAATAGCGTCGAAGACCGGCATGTCGGCGCGGTCGGCGGGGACGGGAATGCCGGATTGCGCCATCAGGGCGAGCAGGCCCAGCGTTTTCAGAGTGACAGTTTTGCCGCCGGTGTTGGGGCCGGTGATGACCAGCTGGCGATGGTCGCCTTCCATCTCGATAGTGACGGGAACGATCTTGGCGTTCTTGAGTTTCAGGTTGCGTTCGAGAAGCGGATGACGCGCGCGATGGAGAAGCAGGCGAGCATCGTGCGAGGTTCCTGATCCGGAAAGACTGACGGCAACGCAGTTGTAATCTTCGGCGAAGCGCGCTTTGGCGAACTGGAGTTCGAGTTCGGCGAGGATGTCGGCAGCGGATAAGATCGCTTCGGCGTTCTCGCCGATTTGGCGCGTCATCTCCAGGAGCACGCGATGGATCTCGGCCTGTTCGTCATCCAGCAAACGAACGAGTTCGTTGTTCTGCTCGATGGTTTCGAGGGGCTCGACAAAGACGGTCTGTCCGCTGGAGCTGGCGCCGTGGACGACGCCTTGGACGCGGCGCTTTTGCTCGACTTTAATGGGGATCACGAAACGCTCGCCGCGGATGGTGATCAGTTCGTCCTGCACGGTGCCACCTTCGGCGAGTTTGCGAAGGTAGCCGCGCAGCGATTCCTGGATCTGCCGCTTCTGCTTCTCGATCTCGCGGCGAATGCGGCTCAGTTCTGGAGAAGCGCGATCGTCGAGCGTGCCGTCGGGCAGAATCTTGTTGTGGAAGGCGCGCAGAAAGACGGCGAAATCCTGGATGCCGCCGGAGAGTGCGACGACGGCGGTCCAATCGGAGCGCATCGCAGCAGGAGGCTGACGCACAATCTCGCGCCACTCCGAGGCGCGGTCGGCGATGAGGATGATGTCGCGGATTTCGGTGGTTTCAAGAGCGGCTCCGCCGATGCGGGATTTCTCAATGAGCGTGTTGACTTCGGGAAGGCCGGCAAATTCGAAACGTCCACCGACACGGCGGTATTCGCGGATTTCCGTGGTGAGCTGCTGCTGGGTCTCAATCCATGCGTGGTCGAGCGAGGGCTGCAACTCCGCGACGCGGCGCTGGCCCGGAGGCGAAGAGGTGTAGCCGGCCAGCAAGTCGCGCAGAGTCTCGAACTCGAGCAGGCGCGAACTGGTGCGGGCGAGCGGACTGGGCACGAGACTGGGCGAAAACGGCATGCGTTTTGATGTTACAACGCGAAGAAGATTTAAGGGGACGGGCAGTTGTTCCGCCCACACGGCAAAATTGGCGCAGGCACGCGGACAGGAGTGTCCGCGCTACACGGGCAGTGCTGGCTGCGGTGTAAAATCAAGAACGGCTGGCCCCGTAGCTCAACTGGATAGAGCATCAGCCTTCGGAGCTGAGGGTTGGGGGTTCGACTCCCTCCGGGGTCACCATTTCGCAACTGGCACACCCGCACAAACAGGTCCCGATCCTCCCCAGCGCACTGCACTCTGGTTACTTGCTGCCGCTGCAATTTCGCGGTGCAATGACATATATGAAAGGGGCTTTCGGAATATTGGCGATGGTCATCAGCATGGCGATCGGCGTGTACATCTATTCTTTGCAAGTCAAGACGCTGACCCCAGTCGCTGGACCCGGCAATGCGGAAGAAGTCGCCCTCATCACGGGCGTGAAGAACGACCTGATCGGCATTGCGAACGCGGAGCGTGGGTACCTGGCGTCGCAAGGGAAGTATGCTTCGTTGGAAGAGCTGACCGCTGGCAACTACCTCACTATGAAGGGCGAGCGCCCTCCTTATATTTACGATGTCGAAGTCAATACCGGCAGTTTTCGGGCAACGGCCACTCGCACCACCAAGGGCGCTCCGGCACAGCTATGGATTACCGAGACCATGCAGGTACAGGCGACGGACTGACAATTCTGACAACGCCTCTTTGAATTTAAGATTTGAATTTAAGGATTTAAGACTACGGCTTTTTCCAGTCCGTCAGCGACATGAGCTCGTCCATGATTTCCTGCAGCCGCTGCAATCGGCGTTCCTGATCGGAGGCCCCGATCATTTTCTTGCCGCCTTGAAGGTAAAGGCGGTTGGCTTCACTGATTTCCGCGATTTCTTCTCGCAACTTTCCCACGCGCTCTTTGACGGACTGCGGCATAAGGATAGGCTAGCAGAGGATTTAGCACCGCAGTCAAGTTGTTTTTCAGGGGCGGGCATTCGTATCCCCTCCCGTTGCTCCCTACCCCTGCCGGGCTATATATTTGCGGAGGCCCTTTTTGCCTGGTATTGATGGTCTAGAGTTTCATAGTCTGCTTTCATATGTTCGTCGATTTCATTGCCACCGACCGCTGGACCAAGAAGCAAGTGCACTGCATCTACCAGGCGCTGGTGGTGGCCATCGCCACCCGCCATGCCGATGCGGTGGACATCAAGTTTCTGGTGGATGGACGCACGGTTTGGGTCGCCCTGCCGCACCCGGCTTGGGTCGAATACCAGAAGCGCACGCAGAAGCTGATCACCGACTCCCTGGCAATAGAAATCGCCGGCCATTTTCTGAAAACGGCGCTAGAGTCGGGCGAAGGCTTAGGTCGCGAAATGTACTCGTTGACCATCGACGAGACTCTCAAACATTTGGAAGGTGTCGTGGCGGACGTGGCTCCCGCGGATGCTGCGATCCGCTACTGAAGCGCTCCGTCACCTTTTCTTATGGCTAGCCTGATATCCGATATGGAAACCATGACCGAGAAGTCTGGTACGAAGAATAAGCGGCTGACCGCGTGGGTGGAAGAAGTGGCCCAGCTCTGCAAGCCGGATCGAGTGCAATGGTGCGACGGATCACCCGAAGAATATCAAGCCATGCTGCGGCTGATGATCCTGACTGGAACCGCGATCCCGCTGGCGGATAACAAGCGGCCAAACAGCATTCTCGTGCGGTCGAGTCCGGGGGACGTCGCTCGGGTCGAAGACCGCACTTTCATCTGCTCCCGGACCCAGGAGGAAGCTGGCCCTACGAACAACTGGGCAGACCCGGCGAAGATGAAGCAGAAGCTGAAGGGGCTGTTCACGGGAGCGATGACTGGGCGTGTCATGTATGTGATCCCGTATAGCATGGGCCCCATCGGCTCGCCCATTGCGAATATCGGCGTCGAGGTCACCGACTCTCCTTACGTTGTGGCCAGCATGCACATCATGGCCCGCGTCGGCAGTCGCGTGCTCGAGGTTTTGGGAAGCGACGGGGATTTTGTGCGCGGCCTGCACTCGGTCGGCGCTCCGCTGGCTGCGAATCAGGCGGATTCGACCTGGCCCAACAACGCGCAGGAAAAATACATCTGCCACTTTCCGGAGACGCGTGAGATCTGGTCGTTCGGTTCGGGCTACGGTGGCAACGCGCTACTCGGCAAGAAGTGTCATGCACTGCGAATCGCTTCGGTGCAAGCCCGGGACGAAGGCTGGATGGCTGAGCACATGCTCATCCTCAAGATGATCAGCCCCGGGGGCCAAGCCAAGTACATCGCGGGCGCGTTTCCTTCGGCGTGCGGCAAGACGAATCTTTCGATGATGATCCCAACCATTCCGGGGTGGAAAGTCGAAACCATTGGCGACGACATCGCCTGGATGAAATTTGGAGCCGACGGCCGGCTTTACGCCATCAATCCCGAGCACGGATTTTTTGGAGTGGCTCCGGGAACGAGCATGAAGTCGAACCCCAATGCCATGCTCACGGCAACAAAGAATGCCATCTTCACTAATTGCGCGATGACTCCCGGCGGCGACATATGGTGGGAACAGATGACCAGCGAAAAGCCCGCCGAATTGATCGACTGGTTGCGTCGTCCCTGGAGTCCCGCGTCTCCGACTAAAGCGGCTCATCCCAATTCGCGCTTCACGGTGCCTGCAAGTCAGTGCCCGGCGATTGCTCCGGAGTGGGAAGATCCCAAGGGAGTGCCGATCGACGCCATTCTTTTCGGTGGCCGCCGGGCTGGCGTGGTTCCGCTGGTGACCGAGTCGTTTGGCTGGCAGCACGGGACGTTTCTGGGCGCGATCGTGAGCAGCGAAACCACTGCCGCCGCCGCCGGCAAAGTTGGCGAACTGCGCCGCGACCCGATGGCCATGCTCCCGTTCTGCGGCTATAACATGGGCGATTACTTCGCGCACTTTCTCAAGATGGGCACCAGGCCGGGTGCGCAAATGCCCAGGATTTTTTACGTAAACTGGTTCCGGACCGGCGACGATGGCAAATTCCTCTGGCCCGGATACGGTGAGAACAGCCGGGTGCTGAAATGGATTTTCGAGCGCTGCGATAGCAAAGTGCACGCCCTCGATACGCCGATTGGCCGACTTCCCGACCCCGCGGACTTGGATATCAAGGGACTTGATATTTCTGCGGCAGCGGTCGCCAGGTTACTCACCGTGAACCTGGAGGGCTGGCGCGCTGAAGTGCCGTTAATCCGGGCATACTTTGCCAAGTTCGGCAGCCATCTTCCGGAGGCTTTAAACCGCGAAGTTGCGGAACTCGAAGAGCGGCTGCGGACGGCGAAGACGCAATGAACTCGATGACCGATGTCGAGGGCCAAGCGCGTCTAGTCCGCGTTCGCCCGGTGTTTCTTGCGGGCTGCGCCGCGATCGTGGCGGTTTTGATCCTTCCGAGCACCATTGCGCAATCACACATCTTGAAGTCCGCAGTACTGCTCTTAGCGGCTTTGGCCATTCTTGGCGGCTGGCTCCTGTTGCTAAATGACCACGCGCCAAAGACAACTTGGCGAGCGCTAATAGCGGTGATCGCGTCGGTTTATCTCGTAATTTCCCTGCCCGTTTTCTTGTTCGAAATGTCCCAAATAAAATGGCTGATGCGGCACCCTTGGCACCACTGGCTATCAATGTACGTACGCCCGTGGGTGCATTGGGGATACACCCTTGTGTTCATCGGCGTCATCCTCTCATTCTTTGGACGAGGCCGGGCGCGAATCGCTTTCGTGACAGGCAGCGTCTTGCTGATGGTCCTCCGGTTTGCGATGGGCACTTGGGTTTCTTGAGGCGTTCCCGTCGGCGCTGAAGCAGGCTCTTGTGCTTAAATCAAGACATGTTCGCCCGCAAAGTTCGCGTGGAATACGAGCACGACGGGCAGATCCATCTCTGTCCCTTGAAATGGCTGGACAATTTCAGCATGCGCAACTTCACCAACGCGCCGGTTTTTGACGATACGCTGCCGGTGGCTGACGGGTGCCTGGAAATCGGAACGCATGTCCCGCTGGATCAGCTGCGGGATGCGATCGAAGACTGGTTTCGCCGCAAGAGCTACCTGCCTAAAGACGCAAAGCTGGTGCTAACGCTGAGCTAGAGCCGCGATCCGCCTCAGTGGGGGGCTCTTTCCATCTTGAGCAGGCGGGCGAATAGGCGGACGATCATGCCGTCGAAGCGAGTGCCGCTCTGCTTTCCCAGTTCCGCCATCGCTTGCTCGTCGGTCTTGGGAGGGGCGAAAGAACGATCGCTGGTCATGTTGACATAGGCGTCGGCGACAGCGACGATGCGCCCATAGAGTGGTATATTCTCGCCCTTCAATCCAAAAGGATAGCCAGAACCGTCGAACGCTTCGTGATGGCATTCGATAGCGTGAGCTACGCGCTCGATGGCAGGAATGGCTCGCACCACCTCCGCCCCGACTTGCGGGTGGGTCTTGACCACTACGAACTCATCTTCGCTGAGTGCGCCCGCCTTATTGAGGATTCGCTCGGGGATAAAGAGTTTGCCTACGTCATGCACTCGTGCGGCGAAGGCGACGTCTTCGACTTCCTGATCAGGGAGGTTCAGCCCGCGCGCGATGACGCTGGCATAGTGACGGCACTGCTCGCCATGTCCGGCGGCGTTGTGCTGCCTCAATTCGGCCGCGTGCGACAAGGCTTCGACCGCCTCCTTGATCGCCTTCTGGTCCGCCGGATCCTCGCTTCCGCACAGCTTGCGCAGAGTGCTGACCAGTTCTTCGAGGTGCTCCGGCCCATTATGCTCGCGCTGCAGAAAGCCTTCGATATAACCGGAGATCAGTTGCCGCTGCACCGCCGAATTTTCGCCGAACGCATCGGAAGTGGAAACCTGGTTACCCCCCGCGTGCTTAGACACGTACATGCCGGCGTCGGCCACGCGAATCAGGTCCTCCATGGAGAATCCGTGAACCGGGAAACTGGCAACGCCGAAACTGCCGGTGATGTGGTGTTCTTCGAGCATCGGATCGGTGGCCAGCCACAACCGCAATCTCTCCGCCAGCACTTGCGACTGCTCGATGCCGGTCTCGGGCATGAGGATGATGAATTCGTCTCCGCCGTAGCGGGCAACGACGTTCGACTGGCGGCACTTCTGTTCGAGCAGCCGGCCAACCCGGGCCAGAACCAGATCGCCTTCCAGGTGGCCGAGAGTGTCGTTGACCTCTTTGAATTTATCCAAGTCGACCAGCACTACCGAGAATGGGCGGCCGGAACGCGACGCGCGCTTCCACTCCGAGCTCAGCGCCTCCCAGAAAAAGCGTCTCGTCTTGATGCCGGTCAAACCGTCGGTGATCGATTGCTGTTGCAGCTTTTGGAAGACGAAAGAGTTATGCAGCGCCGTCGCCAGAAGATCTGCCAGCGTATTCAGGATGAGAACATCCTGCGGTGCGAACGCATTTTCGTCGCGGCTTTCCACATTGAGCACACCAAGCAGCGACTCGCCGTAGCTGATCGGCAGGCAGAGGACGGCGCGCGATTCCGGGAGCACGCCGGGGAGCTGTCCGGGGCCGGCGTTTTGCACCAGAGCGCTCACTCCGGTGCGCGCGACCTTGCCTAGAACTCCGCTGCCCAACGCGATCCGGCGCCCCAGGGTTTGCGATGCCGTACCGGCTTCGGCTTTGATCTCGATGTCCTTGGTGGCGTAGTCCATGATGCCGATGCCGATGTGATCGTAGCGGAAGTTCTTCTGGATTTCGCGCACGATATTGGCCATCATCTGCTCGGCGTCTTCGCTTGAGATGGCCAGTTTTGAAATGTTGTTCAAGAATGCGAGATGCCGGGCGCGGCGCTGCTCTTCGGTGAACAGGCGCGCATTCTCGACAGCCACCCCCAGTTGGCCGGCAGCGGTTTGCATTACCTCGAGGTCTCTTGGCAGGAACTGCGATTCCCGATCGGTGCTCAGCGCCGCCATCACGCCCATGGGTCGTCCGCCCAGCAGAATGGGCGCGGCGCAGAACGATTTGGCCGGACGCGGCGGCACGAAATCGACGCCCAGTCTGGATCGCATCTGCTCGAGATCGGATTCGATCAGCAGGGGCTGCCCGGTTCGGATGATGTACTCGGTCAGTGCATTGCAGAGTTTCCGCGAACGCTTGGGAAGAACTTCGCCGCCTTCGATTTCCAGCTCGAAGTGAATCTCGTCTTCTTCCTGGAAGGCGATGTAGAAATTGGTGGTGTCGAAAATCTGGCCGAGTTCTGCCTGCACTGTGCGCAGTACTTCGTCCTGGTTGAGATGGGAACTGATGGCCTGCCCGATCTCGGTGAGGAGTTCGTATTCTTTGGTTCGGCGCTGGGCTTCGTGCATTACGACGTAGTTTTCGAGGGTTAACGCGATCTGCAGAGACAGACCGATGAGCAGCCGCAAGTTCGAAGAGCCGAACATCCGCCGCTCGGCGTGGGGAAACAGAAGAACTCCGAAGTTGTGCTCGCGCGTTTG
The DNA here is from genome assembly GCA_963755765.1 of uncultured Acidobacteriaceae bacterium. GTDB lineage: Bacteria > Acidobacteriota > Terriglobia > Terriglobales > Acidobacteriaceae > Acidiflorens. Next base: position 675,316 of record CAVWKZ010000008.1, on the reverse strand, counting down.
CAGACTCACCGCCATGAGGTCGGTGATTCCCTCCGCCAGCAGCGCCTGCTTGCAGGCCTCGAACTTTCCTCCTGAAAGCGCGGGCAAGGGCTCTTCGAGCTCGGGGAGACTGCGGAAAGTGACCACACCGCCGCGCCGGTAGGCGAGCTCGGCGATGTAGTCCCCGGCATGTGTCTTGTGCAGCTTTTCAAGGAACTCCGCCGAAAAGCCCTTTTGCACCGAAGGCAAGGTACCTCGCCACTGCTCGGAAACAAAAAATACGGCGCGGCGTTTTGGCAACGGCGCCACTAATCTGTCTACGAAAGCCTGCAAACTGGGGACCAGGTCGGATGCCGATAGCAAGCGACGCGGATCGACGCCCAGGGTCGAGAACGCCAAGGCATTTTCCTGCACCGCATTGCGCTCGTTTTCAAATAACACCATCACCATGGAGATGGCCAGGAGCATCTGCGGAATCGGCCCCAGGAACCCCCCGAGCTGGCCAACGAATTCAACGAAAGGTTGCTGGAGCTGCCCGACGGCCATAAGCGCCGCCCAGAGCGCCAGCGAAAAGGCGAGCATGCGAAAGGCGACGGAATTTCGGCGAAAAGCGTAACGGTAAAAATGGAAAGAGCAATAGAGCAGCACCGCTGCCAATCCGAGTTCCAGCCTTAGATATTTGGGTACAAGATCCGCCCTCTCGACGAATCTCCCGTTCACCATTTGCGCCCGCAGGTTCCCATATGCCAGCAGAACCGCGACTACGGTCAGGGCAACGTCATACCATTTCAGCTGAAACGGTTCCTTCATCAGCCGGGTCGAGACGAAGATGCAAATCGCCATCGCCACCAGCAGTAGAGAGCTCAGAAAAAACAAAATCGGAGAAGGACCTTGAAAATATTCGAACGCCTTGAGAGCGTAGTGGAGCGTATATGCTCCCCAGGCGAGTTGCCAGGCGCGAAAATAGCTGTGGCGGTTCTGCTCGTACAGGTAGGTGAAGACGAGGAGCACCAGCAGGGCCACGACCCCGGGGATGAGTATCAAACCTGTGGCAACGCTGCTCATTGATTCATATTCCTAAACACTCGTGATTTGCCGCCCGGACGGAACTCTCGTCGGCTGAATACTGGCTTAGTGCTGGCTTAATCCTGTCACACGAAACAGATCGAAACAACAGGTGTTTCTGGCAGGTTCCGCCCTGGGCACGGCGTTCCAAAGAGTATCTTCTTATGTGATGCGACGGCGCTAGAGCGATCTTCAGCCGGAGAGTTACCTTCGTAATCGCTTGGTAACCACCTTGATTTGCCGGGGGGAGAGAGGGTTTGCTCCGCCTCCGCGGCGGGTCGAACCCGTTATACTCAACAGTCATGCTTCGCGTTCGATTTGCCCCGTCTCCCACCGGTTTTCTACACGTCGGCAGTGCCCGGACCTTCATTTTTAACTGGCTCTACGCCCGTCGCAATGGAGGAACTATGGTCCTGCGCCTGGATGACACCGATGTAGAGCGCAACAGCGACGCCTCCGTTAATTCCATCTTCGAAGGGCTGCGCTGGCTCGATCTGGGGTGGGACGAGGAGTACAAGCAGTCCGAACGTCTGGCTCTGCATCGCCAGATCGCCGACGCTATCTTTCGGAAGGGCTTGGCTTATCGCGACTTTACGCCCGCACACACGGGCGACACTGAAAAGTCCGGTGCGAATCAAACGTGGCTCTTTAACCCGGGCATGCGCGAGCTTTCCCGCGCCGAAAGCGATCGCCGGGCTGACGCCGGAGAGTCTTTCGCTCTTCGTTTCCGTGTTCCGCGCGGCGCCGGCGAGCAGGTACGTTTCCACGACGCGGTTTATGGCGAGCAAATCAAATCGGCGGACGACATCGAAGACTTCGCGCTGCTGCGGTCCGATGGAATGCCCACTTATCATCTCGCGTCTTGCGCCGATGATATCGATCTGCGGATCAGCCATGTTATTCGCGGCCAGGATCATCTTTCGAATACCTACAAGCACGTGCTGATTTTCGAAGGCGCGGGCGCCAAGCCGCCGCAGTTCGCCCATCTTCCGCTGCTGGTCGCGCCTGATGGATCTAAGCTGTCCAAGCGCCGACATGGCCCAGTGGTCAGCGTTACCACGTATCGCGATGCCGGATTCCTGCCGGAAGCCTTCATAAATTTTCTTTGCCTGCTGGGCTGGTCGCCGAAAGACGATCGTGAAAACATGACCCGGCAGGAACTGATTGACGTCTTTTCTCTGGAAGGCATCAATCGCTCTAACGCGGTCATTAATTTCAAAGAGCCGGCGGCAACACCCGACGAAACGTTTGACCCCAAAGCCGTCTGGCTGAACGCTGAGCACATCCGCGGGCTTTCCGTCGACGAACTCAGCGCGCGGCTGCTCCCGATTGTCCACGCCGCTGGATTCCCGATTGCGCCGGAGAAAATGCTGGCTATTACTCCGCTTATTCGTGAGCGCATCAAACTGCTGCGCGACGTTCTGACCGCGGCCGATTTTTTCCTGGTGGACGAGCTTCCACCCTACGACCCGGCCGAACTCATCCCGCAAAAAGGCGACGCGGCTATGGCGCTCAAAGTTTTGACCCGCGCTAGAGAAGTTTTGGCGCAAACGGAATTCAAACATGATCCGCTGGACCAAGCTCTCCGTGCCGCAGCACAGGAACTTGGTCTCAAGGCGGGACAGATGTTTCAACCGATTCGAGTCGCGGTTTGCGGACGGAAGAATGCTCCGCCGTTATTTGAAACGCTGGAGGTTCTGGGAAAGGAAACTACGCTGGCGAGAATTGCGCACGCCATTCAGAAGCTTTAGGCGACAGCTCTAGGCGGCGATCTGCCTCAAAAATGAGGATGCGCATGCCGCAACCAGACCGCTCCGACGAAGACCAGCAGAATCCCAAATAACAGGACGGCCAGGCGCCGACCAAACTCATCCCGTTGCGGAGCGACTTTGGCGATCAGCGCGCCGAGAATCAAGCCCGAAACAAGCCCGCCAACGTGAGCGGCGTTGTCGGTGTGGCCCAAGAAGGCTCCGAGTACAAGGTTGTAGCCGGCGAACTTCAGCACACTTCTTAGAAGTCCTGAAACCACGGCTTTTGGCAGGGAAAATTCGCCTAGATAAAAAGCGGCAATCAGAGCTCCGGCGATTCCGAAGATTGCCCCCGAAGCTCCCGCGCTTACGCCCACCGGATTCCAAATCAGGCTGGCCACGCTTGCCGACAAGCCGGTGATCAGGTAGATCGCGCCGAAGGTCCAGCGATCGTAGACCGACTCGGCGAGTCTGCCCAGACCCCACAGGCACCACATGTTAAGGGCGATGTGCATGATGCCAATGTGGACGAAGACGCAGGTCAGCAGCCGCCACCACTGGCCACCGATGGTATAAGGGCCGAAATTTGCTCCCCAGTCCACCAGTTGCTGGCCGGTCGGATCTACGGGTGATACACCAGCCAGCAGCATGGCCGCGAAGACCGCTACGTTGATGCCGAAAATTGCCTGAGTGACCACCATCGAACTGGATTGTCGCTGCACCCAGGGCGCGGGTTCGACTCGCTGGACCGGGGAATCCTCGCCGCGCTGGGCAGCTTCGTGCTGCTTGCACCATGGGCAGATCTTTTTGCCAAAGGTAAGAGCGGAAAGCTGACGACCGCATTGAACGCAATTTGCCATAAAAGATTGAAGCCGACGGCTTCCAACGGCGATAACAGAAAGGAAGCCGGCTCTCCTCGGAGATTATCACGCGGGCTACTTCTCTGACCGCGGCGCCAGAGCTCTGAATCCAGCCTGAGCCCGCGAATCCGCTCTTCCCATATAAAATACATTGAGCATGATTGTGACTAATCCAGCGCCATCTAACGAGACTGGGAACGCGCCTTCCGAGGCTCGCCCCTCGAACTTCATCCGGGACATCGTTGTTGAAGATATTAAGACGAAGAAGTTCGGCGATGCCGTCATCCAGACCCGCTTTCCTCCCGAACCGAACGGTTACCTGCACATCGGCCATGCCAAATCGATCTGCCTGAACTTTGGATTAGCCTCCGAATTCGGCGGCAAGACCAACCTGCGCTTCGACGATACCAACCCGGAGAAAGAAGAGCAGGAGTATGTCGACTCGATCCTGAAGGATGTCCGCTGGCTGGGCTTTCAGTGGGACGGTCTCTACTATGCTTCGGATTATTTCGATCGGCTTTACGAGTGGGCGATCAAGCTCATCAACGACGGTAAAGCCTATGTTGACGATCTAAGTGCAGACGAAATCCGCAAGTATCGGGGCACACTCACCGAGCCCGGTAAAGAAAGTCCGCATCGCGCTCGCGGAGCGAAAGAAAATCTTGATCTGTTTGAGCGCATGCGCAAGGGCGAGTTTCCCGACGGATCGCGCGTGCTTCGCGCCAAGGTGGACATGGCCTCTCCGAACCTGAACATGCGCGACCCGGTCATGTACCGCATCCTGCACGCCGAGCATCACCGCACTGGCAACAAGTGGTGCATCTATCCTATGTACGATTTCGCACACGGTGAGTCTGATTCCATCGAACACGTGACGCACTCGATCTGCACTCTGGAATTTGAAGATCACCGCCCGCTATACAACTGGTTCATTCAGCAGCTCGGTATTTTCCCGTCACAGCAGATCGAGTTTGATCGCCTCGGACTCACCTACACGCTGCTCAGCAAGCGCAAGCTGCTCACACTGGTGCAGGAAAAACGCGTTACCGGTTGGGACGATCCGCGCATGCCTACGCTGTCCGGCATCCGGCGTCGCGGCTACACGCCGGAGGCGATCCGCAATTTTTGTGCGGCTATTGGAGTTTCGAAGACGAACGGCACGCTGGAACTGGCGATGCTCGAACACTTCGTCCGTGAAGATCTTAATAGGCGGGCGCCACGGGTGATGGCGGTGCTGCGGCCGCTGAAGGTCGTGATTGAGAACTATCCGGAAGGTCAGACTGAGGAAGTCGAGGCGGTCAACAATCCCGAGGATGAAAGCGCCGGGAAGCGCAAAGTGCCGTTTTCGAAGGAGCTCTACATTGAGCAAGACGACTTCCGCGAAGATCCTCCCAAGCAGTATTACCGCCTGTCGCCGGGGCGCGAAGTGCGATTGCGCTACGGTTACTTCATTACCGCGAAGTCGGTGGTGAAGAACGGCAAGGGGAAAGTAGTTGAGGTGCATTGTACCTACGATCCGGCCACGCGCGGCGGCAACGCTCCGGATGGACGCAAGGTGAAGTCAACCATCCACTGGGTCTCAGCTGCGCATGCCATCGACGCCGAAGTGCGCATTTACGACAAGCTTTTCACCAAGGAAGATCCGAATCAGGTAGACGAAGGCCAGGAGTTCACGGCGAACTTGAATCCGAACTCGCTCGAAGTGGTAACGGAGGCGAAACTGGAGCCGTCGCTGGCGAACGCGCCTGTCGCGGGCCAGTATCAGTTCGAACGGCTGGGGTATTTCTGCGTCGACCCGGATTCGACGCCCGGACATCTGGTGTTCAATCGCACCGTGGCGCTGAAAGATACTTGGGCCAAGGTGGAGAAGAAGAACGAGAAAAAATAAGTTGCACGAAGCTCCTGGCGCGCTTCGCCGCGTCTCCAGCCTTCTCCTCAGAGCACCCGGCAAGCCTCCTCAAACTCAAGGCGCGGACTACGCGGAAACAGTTTGGTGTGATCGCCATAGCCGAGATTGCAGAGGAAGTTGGTTTTCCATTTGCCGTCGGGAAAGAATTCCGCGTTCACCTTCCCCTTGTCGAAGCCGGACATCGGGCCGCAATCAAGTCCGACGGCTCGAGCGGCGAGAATGAAATAGCCTCCCTGGAGCGAGCTGTTGCGGAACGCCGTCTCTTCGGCCAGCGACTGGTTGCCTGAAAAAAAAGGACGCATATTGGCGTGGGGGAACAGCTTGGGGAGTTTCTCGTAGAACTCGGCGTCCCAAGCGACGATTACGGTGACTGGCGCTGCCTTTGTCTTTTCGACGTTGGTGGGAGCGAGCGCGGGCAGAAGGCGTGCCTTACCTGCTTCGCTTTCGAGGAATACGAAACGAGCGGGACTGGAATTCGCGCTGGTCGGGGCCCAGCGCGCGAGGTCATAAACTTCGCGCAACTTTTCCAAGGGCACGCGGCGAGGAAGCCACGCATTATGGGTGCGGGCCTGTAGAAAGATCTGGTTCAGGGCATCGTCTGAAATTCTTGTCACGTGCGCGGTTTCTTTTGCGTGAGCCATTTGTACCTGCCTTGGCTGTTAGATTCAGGCGCTCCCGAAATCGGCGCAAGAAAACCGGGAGCGCAGGCAACCGGCACGATTTGTTATTGGATCCGTCCGAAAGTCACCGACCGCACAAGAGCGGAGTGTTGATGGAGCTTAAGCTTCCGGGTAGCTGCATCCACCGCTGCATTCCCCGTGGGCGCCACGAGGATGCGGTTGTAATGAGCGACAAAGGAAGAGAGGCTGTAGGGCGGTGCGGCCTTCATATTTTGGAACGAAGCAGTACTCCCACATGACGGAATCACAGCAGTGATCGCGCTCACCGTGCCTGCCACCAAGTCAGCCAGCATAGTAATCTTCGTCTGCGTACTTGGATCGCTAAGTTGTGCCGCCTGAAGCACGAGTTGCTGATCGGCTTCGTATGCGCTCACGGCCGCTTGCAACTGTTGACAAGCTCCCGGGGGGCCTGCTGACGACGCTTTTGCAAAGTCGGCGGCCAGCGTTTTCACGATCGTAGCGTCGGCATTAACCTTCGCTGCCAGGATGCTGTTCACCGGTTGGCCGTTGGCGACAGCCACGATTTGCAGAACGTTGATCAGCGCCGGCGCTGCCGCGGCCAAGATGGAATCGAGCGTTGACACCCACGCGGTCGAACATCCGGTGCAGAACATGGCCAGAGACAACGAAATGACAAGAACTTTTCTCATAAACAGTTCTCCCCTTTTTATTTTCGGAATTGAATTACCTGCGGTCGCGCGACGACCCTGCTCGGTTGCGAAGCTCCTGAAGTTCCGCCTGGATTAGAAGCAGCTGCCCTTGAATGCCTTTTACAGTAGCCTCATTGCTGTTTCCCATGGCCTGCAGCGCCGCGATGGCAATATCACGCACGTTGGACTGCGCCATGTGCTCCTTCTTCGACGCCTGATCGGCGAGTCCCTGCTGCTCGCGTTGGCCAGCCAATTTCTGCGCCGCCCCGAATGCGAGAAGGCCGTTCAGAAGAAAGCCGACGAGAGCAATCGCGGCTGCGCCATAGCTGGTCCAAAAAGTGGGAGCGATCTGCGCCAGTGTCATCATGACTTCGCACCGGTGTATGGCGAAGGCAGCCAGTGCGCCACAATAACGGCCAGCGGAGCAAAGACCGCTGCCGCTGCGGCATGATTCGTCCAGAACGTTGCAATCGCCGGCGTCGCGGCGTTTGCGAGCGCGGTGAGCAGTAACACAACTGTGGGTAGATAGGGAGCGTACTTTTTCAAAATATTATCTCCTTATGATGGCGCTTCGACATGATGGCGTTACGACGATTGAGATAGTGGGGCGTGAAGGCATCAAACTCTGATGCCGGGCTCGTACGCCGCCTTTGGCGAACGCTTCGTGAAGGCTTCGTGGCGGGATAACAATCCTTCTTGCGACAGACCAAAGTGCACCCACCCGTACTCGAGGATGAGTTGGTCGTATTCGATGTCGGACTTCATGATGGCCAACGCGACTTCCGCTGGACTACCGAAATCGGGGCAAACGAAGTCGCACGCCAGGCCGTGGCAGTGAGCGCTTGTGTTCACTCCGCCCACCGCCTGGTTCACCTCCGCCGAGCGATAGCCGCTGTGCACAACGATGGGCTTGTCGCCGAGCAGCGTCCTTATTCTTTCCATGAATGCAGCTACAAGGCTCAGGTTAGCTGCCACCGCCGGAGTTGGCGTGTTGTCGAGGCCAAGGCGTGTGGCCGCTTCCGAATAAGTCATCTCTTCCAAAGTAAAGTGGGGAGTAAGGTTCAATGTGGGTATGCTCCATGCGCAGTTTTCATGCGACGCTCGCCGCTAGTTATCTGGGTAAGGTCCGTGCGCTCCGCAGTTACCACCAGCGGGACAGACGTACTCGGTCTGGGTCATGGCGTTGTTCAGTTGCGTTGTGTTGACTCCCTGGGTGGAGTAGGAGCTGGAGCCAACGTAAGACACGTCCGTATAGGTGAAGTTGTTGGCCCACGGTAGCGCCATCAAAGGACAGTTGAATGGGTTAGAGCCGTCGTAGACGCAGGCTCCAGCGGGATATGTTACGGTCGGACTGGATCCCATAAAACCCTCGTAGCCGAGACAGGTTGGGTCCGCGCTTGATCCGGCACAGTTCACGGTGGCAGGGAAGGCATTCGTGCAGTTTCCACCGGGGCAGCTCACCACGCTCCAATAAGCGCTGTTCCGGCCCGTCATCACGTTGCTATAGAACTGAAAAGTGTTCGCGTCCCAACAGGCGAAAGACAAGGTGCCTTCCTTGGTTGCGCCGTTGCAGTTTACGTCTGAGTTGTAGCCTGAATCGTTGTCGGCCCACACGTTATTGAATATCTGATTGCCGATCTCCTGCTGCCAGGTTTGGCCGTTCTGGATGGTGCTTTGGTTGGGACTGAGCCAGGTGTTCGACTGGAACGTGATGTACTTCGGGAAGCCGGCGCCATTGTTAATGATGCAGTTGGCGCTCCCCGCGCTCGGTTGCGTGGCGATCTGGTATTGGACGGTCATCCCCGTCGTCACCGTGCCGGTGATCGCATAAACCGCCGGCGAAGCCGCGCCCACCGCATAGCCGTTACCGGTGCAGGTGGTGTCGCCGCCGCCGAGGTTATAAGCGTAAACATCGTCGCCCACCGAAATGTCGGTCATCTTAAAACCGAGCGAGGCGAAGGTCACGTCTCCCGTATTGAGCAGCGCTGAGCATTTGGTCGAAGTGGTGTTGTCGCAGAGCGTGGCCGTTCCGGGAGCGTTGACGGGGTCGGTGTAGATGACGTTGTTGCCGCCGGTGCCGGCCGCCGCCCAGTTGCCGCTCGTTCCCGACATGGCGAACGCGCCGTTCCAGCCGGGGTGGTTAGAGATGACTATCGTCTGCCCGGCAGCGGCGCAAGCCGTGGTGTTCCCAGACGTACAGAGAAGTGGGTCCATGCGCTCGCCGTCATACACAGTGACGACGTTCGAGATGCTAGCAATCTTTGAGATGTTGCAGGAAATGTCCTGCTGGTAGGGAACACACTGCGCGGTGACCGTGTACGGGCTGCTCGAACGTATAGGACATGGCGCAGGTAAAGTAATCCTGCCCCTGGCCCCACTCCCACTGATTGTCCGGATTGCCGGTCTGGTTCACATCATTAATGTTCGACCAGAGGTTGTTGATGTAGTCGTTGTCCTCTGAGGGCAGACTGACGCCACCGCCGTTACCGTCACTCCCCGAGCGGCTTCCGGTGCTCGCGGCCGACGGGCAGTTGCGGATCCAGTTATTCGACATTCGGATGTTGTCAATGTAAGTCCGCGGCAAGCCGGTGACCGAATCGTAGATCCCGCAGGTTTGGCCGCCCGAGCAGGTCCGCGGGCTGACCACGATGCACCACTCGGACTGCCCGTCGGCCCAGGAATTTTCGATGATGTTGCCGTCAAACAGATTGCGATGGCCCAGCTTCAGTTCCACCGAGTTCTTGACTGCCCAACTGAAAGGGCAGGTGTTGTGGGAAGAGGTGCCATCGACGTTGCCACAGCCCCAGGGCGGCGAGGGACTGCGCAGCGCCGCTCCCGTCAACTGCCGGTAGTTCAGGTCGCGGCCAAAATAGTTGCGCCGGATCTCGTTGTCTGATCCGGGGCCGCCGCGCGAATCGACCCCAGCGCCGCCACTGAACCAGGCGGCTGATCCGCCCTCCTCCCAGTTGTCCACTTCCTTTTCCGGGCCGTTATTGAAGCCTTGCGCTGACGCATGAGACTCGCCGCCCCACCAGTGGATTTTCTCGATGTAGCCGTTCTGACGCCAGCAGTAGTCGCAATGGAACTGCACCGCAGTCTGCACATCGTCGCCGCAGCCGTTGGCATACTGCGATGGCGGATTCGATTGCGAAAGCGACACCGTGCCGGAAACCGCCGGGGTGCCGGTGATGGTGAATTGCGCGTTTTGCGTGCCGTTGAGAATGCCAGCGGTCAGGCCGGAGGCATCGCTGGCGATGCTGTACGTAGAGCCGTTGATGGTAACCGACGATCCCACGGTGAACGTCATACCGTAATAAGCGCCACTGACGCGGGTGACTGTGCTGTTGCCGTAGCCGTCCGCAGCGACCGTAACCGTACCGGTATTGGTCCACGCCGCGCATGCACCCGAAGGCTGGCCTGCGTCGCCGGGGTCCCAGCCATGCACGTAGTAGCGGTCGAGCCCAATGTAATCCACGGCCTGGCAGCCTACGCAGGGAATGATATTCAGCGGGTTGCTGTTGACTTGCAACAACTGCGGCGCGTGAACATTGGCCGCGCTCTGCGCCGCTCCGGGTGCCAGCGTCACTTCGATGTCCTTGAGGACGACGTGATTGACCCAGCAGCCACCCGCGGGGCAGAAGGACGGATTCGCCAGATCCTCACCCAGGTAGACGCCGATATAGCCAGGCGCGGGGACAGAGTCGAGTTGCACCTTCCACATCGAGTTCTTGTCGTTGGGCGAGGCGCAGCCTGGATTGCGCGCCCCCCCAAAGCCGGGCAGCCCGCGTGCGCAAGCCATCTGGCCCGCGGTCAGGGGAGTGGTGGAATCGATGACCAGACATTTCGCGGGCTCGGTCGAGCCATTCACTTTGCCAGGAAGGCTGATCAGGGCGTTGTTGGCGTCAAACGTCGAACCATGCAGGACCGTGCCGGTGCTCTCGGCGGGCACTTCGATCAGCCACCACTTGTCGGCAAAGTGCGGCGTCTGGCTGGCATTGTCAGCGTTGTCGCGCCAGTTATTCATGGCATCGAGCAAGCCCGCGGGCGTCAAAGCGTAGGGAGAGCCGATCGAACTTCCCGCGACATTCGGGCCAATGTTGTTGGTGGTGCCGAGGATCACGGTCGTATCGTAGGTGCCGTCGGGCGGATTGCAGACCGTGTTGTCGACCCAATTCAAGGGCAGCGCGGCGAAAAACGCGGGTGCTCCAGCCGCGGCGCCATACGCCGCGGATCCCGAGGACAGCCAGGAACCCGAGTATCCTGCTTGCCCGAAGGCTAGCTGACAGAAAAATACAACTGAGAATAGTTTCTTCATCGGTCTTTAAGTCCTTAACCCTTATCCTTACTGCTCCGTGAACTCGAAGCGATTCCGGCGCACTCGTGACGGCGCGAGCACTGCTACTCCCGCCTTCGCTATAATGTTTTTTGCCCTCCCGCCATCCGCGCGGGGCTTTATGGAAAGGGAACAATGCCGACTGACGTAGTCATGCCCCAGATGGGCGAATCAATTTTCGAAGGGACCATCACCAAGTGGCTGAAAAAGACTGGTGAAAAGGTCCAGCGCGACGAACCTCTATTCGAGATTTCGACCGACAAGGTTGACGCCGAAATTCCCGCACCCGCCAGCGGAGTCCTTCAGGAAATCAAGGTTTCTGAAGGCAGCACAGTTCAGGTCAACACGGTTGTCGGAGTGATCGGCGACGGCAACGGCGCTTCGGCTTCGGCATCCGCCAAGGCCACTGCTCCTGCTCCCGCGGCTCCGGCGCCCGCAAAAAAGGAAGCTACCAGGGAAGCTCCCGCTCCTCCGCCCGCAGCGGCCACGAGCGCCCCGCAGAATGACGACGAAGAGGGTTCCGACGTCCGCTCCTCGCCGCTGGTCCGCAAGCTCGCCCGCGAAAACAATGTGGATCTCGCAAGGGTGAGTGGCACGGGCACCGGCGGGCGCGTCACTAAGCAGGACGTCCTCGATTTCGTGGAGCACCGCGGTTCTTCTCGAACTTCCACTCCGACTGCAGCTCCCGTCGCTCGCCCAGCCTCGGCTCCAGCGCCAGTCGCCATTCCGGGCGATCTGGTGCCCATGTCAAACATGCGCAGGATCATTGCACAGCGCATGATCGAATCGCGTCGCACCAGCGCTCACGTCCACTGCATGTTCGAAGTGGACCTTACCCGCATCGTCAATTTGCGCAACAAGCTCAAGAACGGTTTTGAGCAGCGCCACGGAGCGCGACTTACTTTCATGCCCTTCTTTGTGCGCGCTGCCATCATCGCGTTGCAGCAGTATCCGATCGTCAACAGCTCGCTTGAAGGCGACAACATTCGTTATCACAAGCACGTCAATGCGGGCATCGCGGTTGCGCTCGATTGGGGACTCATCGTTCCCGTGCTCAAGAGCGCCGACGAACTCAACTTCCTCGGGCTGCAGCGCGGCATCACCGACCTGGGCGAGCGATCTCGTACCAAGAAGCTCATGCCGACTGATGTCGAAGGAGCAACATTCACCATCACTAATCCCGGTCAGTTTGGGGCCGTATTCGGATTACCCATCATCAATCAGCCGAACGTGGCCATCATGGGCGTCGGCGGCATCACCAAACAGCCCATGGTGATCACCGACAAAGACGGCGCAGATTCCATCGCCATTCGTTCTGTCGTCCACCTGACGCTGGGTTACGACCATCGCATCATCGATGGCGCCGTTGCTGACCAGTTCATGGCCCTGGTGAAGAAGACGCTCGAAAATTGGGGCGAAGAAGTCGGATAGCCACGCTTAGACCAACGGCGTTTCTCCCGGCAAAGTCAGCGGGCCGGTCATGGTACCGCCGGCGAGGGGCACGTACGCTCCTGAGCCTACGTTTTCAACTGCCTCATCCACATAACTCTTGTTCGCAGCGTCATCCGGCTCGGTCGGCACCGGAAGCGACGGAGGCACAGCAAACGTCTTTGTGCCGGTAATCGTTTCCGCTCCCGCGAGGTGCACTACCGTGGCGTCGACCGCAAGTGGCGCTACTGCCGCATTCACGTATTCCTGTGTCGCGGCAAGGTTCCCTAATCCGGTACCGGGCGTCGTCAACACCGCGGCAATTGTGGTCGGCGATGTTGCCGGAACTGCCCAATACTCTGTCCGGACGGTTCCATCATCCAGCTGGAATACGACCACGTAGTAAGTTCCCGCCGGAGACGCACCCACGTTCGGAACCAGTTGTGCTGTAAACGCGCCTTCTGATCCGATCGTCACCGCCAGATTGCCCGCAGCCACCGCGTCTCCCTCAGCGGACTGGAACGACGGCCATGAAATCAGGACCGCACCCGCGGCCTCGGTTCCGTCCGCGCGATACACGGTGCCGGCGACCGTTGTCAGCGCCGGCCCTTGTGCCCACGACGTGGTTGATGATGCCAACACCATCAGCAGCACCACCAGGAAAATCGCCACTTTCGCAGGCGTCAAGAAACAGCTGTTATTCACCGCGAACGATCTGGGCATGTCTTTCTTTCTCCTCGCGAGCGCATGCGACCGTGGTTCGGACCGATGCTCGGGCCAATGTTCAGGCCAATAAAAAAGCCGCTCTATTGAGCGGCGCCCTTTTCGCATATCCCCTCCAACTCATTTCCGAGTGTCAGTCTGAACGCGGCGATGCACTCTCAACTCGCGATTCCAGAAATCGCCGCACACTCTCGACATACACATCAGCGAAGTCGACCACCGGCCTTCGGGTTTCGATCAGCTCCATTCCGGCTTCCATCTCCCACTCCATCGCACACAATACCGCCAGCGTCATCATCGGAGCCCGGTGCACTCCCGCAGCGCAATGAATGTAAAGCCGCGCCTCCGGATTCCCCAGCGCTTCCAGCGCAAAGTCAACGCCGCGTTTCAGTAATTCCGGGGGCTTCAGCAAAAAATCGTCGTCAGTCGGATTCCACAACACGCGGATCCCGTGCGGCTCGGCAAGCGGCCGGTCATCGAACTCGATCTGCATGTTGAGCACGTGAGTTATGCCCGCTTGCGCCAGCTCTTCCATATTCCGCGCATTCCAGATGCCACCGCCCAGCGCAACTCGTTCTGTGACCCAGGTCATGTCCATGCTGCGCTTGTTTCGCTTTCCCGACGCAATCCGTGTTCTGTAATTACTCTGATTCTACTTCAACCCTCTCACCTTCTTCGCCAACTTCGACGACGGGGAGCTCTTCATACAGTCCCAGCTTCTCAATCAGCGATCTCGCCAGCGATTCCTGCTCTTCGACGCCGTCCGCCTTTTCCTCCGCCATTCCCCCCCGCCCAAAATAGAAAAAGGGCGCGATTGGTGTCGCGCCCTTCAGAATGTTTATTTTTCAACTCTTAAGTTTAGGATATCAAATCAGAGGGGGGTGTACCGACAGATTTCCGATATTTATTTTTGCCATCGTTTGTATCACTTACATCGAATTTGTGATTCTTACCCCCTTGACAACTTTTCGACCCCCCACTCGTCATAGGTAGTTGTTCCATCAAACCATTCGCGAGCAGGATCCGTGAGAGGCGGTCGAGCGCGTCCTGCAGGAGCCGCTCTACCATTCTCTGGTTATAACTGAGCAGGCGCGCGACCTCGGGAATGGTGTATTCCTCCAGAACATTCATCGCCAGCAACTTCTTTTCGAGCGCGTTCAGTTTCTCGATCGCCTGCTCCATGTCGGCCACAAAAATCACGATGTCCTCAAAGTTCCTCATCGTGTACGAGGTGACCCGCGACCGGAAGAACTCGCGCCCCAGCAGCGACGGTAGCCTCCCCACCTCGACAGAGGCTCGGGCATACCGCCGGAGCAGCGCCACTGTGCGTCTGCGATAAGGCCACAGTTCCATCTCCGGCACGCCATACAGCGCCGACGGCGGTGGTTCCGCTTGCCCCATTAGACTCCCTACTCCTGCGTCCATCGTTTGCATCCTCGTCATACCCGCACCTCCATCGCGGCGACGCCCTGCAGAGATTCAATCCGGGCCGAGCTCTGAAGATCATGTTTTCGAACTTCCGCCTTCGGCAAACGCACTTTGCGGCGGCGCGTCTTGCGCGGCGGCGCCTCCCCTGGGTCTGGCATTGCTGCCAAACACACTCTGCAACTCGCGCAATACACTCCATCTGTTCCTTGCCGGCGCAGCCACAATCCGCCGCACCGCTCGCAATACTTCAGCTCGATTTGGATTTCGTCGCCGTCCATCTTGCTTATGAAGTTCATGATTGCCTCTCCTTGGAAATAAGAAACGCGCAAAACAAAAAAGCCCCGGTACCGATTTCTCGGCCCAGGGCTCGTTTCTCTTACGATGACCTGTATTGCTATGTAATTAGGATTGAAAGAGCTATTGCAGTCTGGCTAGGGCTCCGGACTCCGGCTGCCGGAAGTAACCCTCCTCGTAGCCGGATTTGAGCACCTGCCCGTTCTGCACAATGACACTCAAACGACCAGTGAAGTGAATTGCCTGTAACAGACGTTGCATTGCTGCCGAAAGAACTTCCGCCGAGCGCACCTTCCGGCGGAACTCCGCGAAGCTTCTTTCTTCGTTTTCGTGGGACAGTACTTCTATCATGGCTGACGACCTTTCCCGCAGTATAAGTACGTTATGAGACATGTTTATTTAGCGATCGTATAACTCACTAATGGCTAAGTCAAGAATTGTTGCTAAATAGAGCATGATAACTAGAGAGGGGGTACTAACTCGGGATGTACGACTGCTGGTGCACTAAGGTACGGTGTCATGCAAATGACATTTATCCCCGATGTGATTGTCGGAAACACTTTCACTGCATGCCAGGACCGTCCATGGTTCGAAAGAATCGCCTGCCGCGCGTGGGGAACGGGGAGTACCTTTTCGGCTGGGAGTTCTGATTATCCGCGCTCAAAAGCGTGCTTTTCCTCCAGTTGCTGACGGGCTGCGGCCATTTCGGATTCGAAACGGCCCACGTAATCGATCAGGGCCGGGAGCGCGGTTGCATAGCGCTGGGCCACGGTGAACTGACCCTGCTGCACAAGTCGAGCAGCGATCTCAGCGATATGATCGGAGGTGGTATCGACATAGAGAGCCTCGGTCGGGTCGGCGAGCCACACATCTCCGCCGACCAGGCGAGTCTGCCAATAAACCTTCCGCTCAATCATGCGTGCGATTTCTTCGTCGGTCGCCTTGCCGAAGACCCATTGCTTGAGTTTGAAACTGTAGTGGCGGCTGGACAATGGAAGCGGCACCAGTTTGCCGGATTTCACGAACTCGGTCTGCTTGTTGTCGACCTCCTTGCGCAGAGCATTGATGACGGGACTTTCCATGTCTTTCGGTTCGAGCGAAGGCAGCACTTCCCGGAGAGTGGCGGAAAGATTCACGGCCACGAGCGCGCGCAAGCCGTCGGAATTCTCCAGTGTGATCGTGGTATGCAGGACGTCAAAGTCCGCGCCGGACGTGGCTCGGCGGAACGGCCAGTCGAGCGTAAAACTGAGCGGGAGGCCGGTCCGAGTTACATAGATGGTCTTCGACGTTGGATTCGGTGATTCGTTCAAAGGTTGATCCTTGGCAACTTTGTAATCAACTATTCTAACCTGTAGAGAATTGGCACGTCGCGCTCCGCAGGAAATCAAATGCGCCACAACTGCAGCAGGTTCCAGATGGCCGACGCGCCCAACAATCCGCCAAGGCTCGCCGTCACCAACAGATTTTGACGAGTCTCCAGCAGATCGGCAAAGACTCCGGCTACGAAGACGAAGAGGAACACGATCGCCGGCAGATAGAATCCGTCTCCCGGGAAACTGGGAGCAGCCAGCGCCAAAATGAGCAGCAGCAGAGCGACCAGTAGAGGCGCGGTGTTGCCGAAATAGCGGGTGCGCTTCCATCCGAAGTATGCGAGCAACGCTACGGGAAGGGCTAGCATCAGCGCAGGGCTGCCGGTGAATATCGTTCGTATAGCTGTGCGATAGGAGACGGACCCGGCAAATGCGGCGGGCTCGAAGTTGATCCAGCGGGCGTGGAGCATCCCTTGCCAAAACAAAGCAGGTTCGACAAAATAGGCGGCAAACAGCAGCAGCACAGCGATCGCAAGGGAAGCAGCCCAGATCACGAGCACGGCGCGCAGACGGACTGGCGCTACCCAGAACATAACTGGCAAAATCAGCAGCGCCAGCACTGCCAGCGAAAACTGGTTGCCCGCGGCCAGCGCCAGAGAAAGACCCAGAAGCAGAATGCGGCGCCAGTTCCAGAGCACAACTTCGCGGGGCGCGTAGAGCGTATGCGCCACGGCGATGGCGTTGAAGACGGTCCCGAACGCTCCCCACACCGCTCCCATTTCACCCAGGCTTTGTGCGCCGGCGGCGTTGACAATCATGGCTGGCGAGAAGCAGTAGAGTGCGAGTGCGATGTATCCACCAGCGTTGCCGTAGAGACGGCGCGCGACGTACCAGAGCGAAGCTCCTAGCATGACGCCGAAGAACAGGTACGGCGACGCGGCCAGCAGCGGATGGAGCGATTCCGGCAGCCATAAACCGGGGCGCACCAGAAATGGTGCAGCGGCGACGAGGTAGTAGAGTGGCGAGCGGTCCTGATCGTAGCCGTCGCGCACACGGAGATGGCCTTCGCGTCCGGCGGAAGGCAGGCCAGTCGCGGCTTCGGAACGCAACGATTCGGGAGTTCCTGCGATGACGCCGTTCTGCCACTGCTCGAGGCCTTGATAGATACGCAAAACCTGGCCGGAGTCCTGCGATGGTTGCTGCATGCGGACCAGCCAAACGCATTGCACAAGATAGACGAGCAGCAGCGCAGCAGCGGCAAGTTGCGGGGCGCGGAACGCGTCGGAATGGAGAAATCGGCGCAACATTTACGTAACGGGCAGACCGAGTGTTTTACCATGTCCGGGACTGCTCTGGATAACTTAAAGTCTGGACAACTAAAGATGGATAACAAACTGTTGTCACCTTCTTCGACAGAGTCAGAGACGCCAGCGACGGCGGATGGTGCTCAAGGGGCTGCGTCGTCTCCAGTGCGGAATGCTCTTGTCGGACCAGATGGAATCTACGCGCTCCCGCGATGGCTGATTTACCTGGCGATGGCTTGGATCGTGTTCGAGGTTGAGAGCTGGCTGCTGGTTTCGATTGAGTCGCATGTGAACGCCATCTGGTGGCGAATGATGATCGAGGCTAGCAGGGCTCTGGCCGTGATCTTACCTGCCTTCGTGATGGCGCGGATTGAGAGTCGTCCGTTCGGAGACTTTGGGCTTCCGGCGCGACGCGCCTTTGGGCGAAACTTCTGGGTCGGAACTTTTTGGGGCATTGCGTCTCTGAGCGTCCTGATGCTGGTGCTTCGCGTCCTCGGAGCGTTTAATTTCGGGTCGCTCGCTCTATCTCTTCACGGTACGCGCATCTGGAAATTTGCTGCTTATTACGCGGTGTTTTTTCTGATTACCGGGTTCTTTGAAGATTTCCTGATGCGCGGCTACTCGCAGTGGGTGCTCTCGCGAGGAATGAATTTCTGGCCGACGGCGGCGCTCCTGTCGTTTGTGTTCGGCGCCATCCACGGGGGGAATCCGGGTGAGGCGAAAACCGGCCTGGTGGCGGCGGGATTGATCGGCTTTTTTTTATGTCTCACGCTGCGGCGGACGGGCGATTTGTGGTGGGCCGTCGGATTTCATATGGCTTGGGATTGGGGCGAGAGCTATCTTTACTCCGTTCCTGATAGCGGGGCGATGCTACCTGGAAATCTGCTCCATTCCACTTTGCACGGTCCGGTTTGGCTTACGGGCGGCTCGGTTGGGCCGGAGGGTAGCTACCTCGTCTTCATCGTGATCGGAGCGCTTTGGGTCTTGTTTGACCGAGCTTATCCGGAGGCGAAGTACGATGCGAATCGGGGGACTCGGACGCTTTCATCTTCGTAGCGGAGACCCTGGCGCGACCCTGTTCACATTTTGAATAAGTGTAGCCGCAGCCGTGTGTTTGTGTTATAGAACTCGTTCCTGCGTGTAACCCGCCGCGCCCAGAGCCGAGATGATCTCTGCAATATGATCAGGCCCGCGGGTCTCCATGGTGATTTCGATCGCAGTCTCACCCAGGCCGACGCCGTGGTAAGCGCGGTCGTAGTCCGTCTCGACGATGTTGGCGCGATGCTGCGCCAGAATAGACGTCAGCCGATTGAGCGCCCCGGGATAATCAGGCAGATGCACGCGCAGACGCACCAGACGCCCGTCCTTCACCAGACCCCGTTCGATGATCCGCGAGAGCAGCGTGACGTCGATGTTTCCTCCACATACCAGCACCGCAACTTTCTTCCCCACCATGGGTAGTTTGCGATTGACCAGAGCCGCCAGGGCCGCCGCGCCTGCGCCCTCCGCCAGGGTCTTCTCCCGCTCCAGCAAGAGAAGGATCGCGTTGGCGATTTCTTCTTCCTCGACAGTAACGATGTCGTCTACGTACTTCTGCACCAACGGCAGGGTGCGGTCACCGGCGCGTCGAACCGCGATGCCATCGGCGATGGTGGAGGCCGCCATGAGCGTCACCGGCTTGCCTTCGGCAACGGCAACTTTCATGGACGGTAACCTCGACGGCTGAACTCCGAAAACTTGAATTTTCGAATTTGATTCCTTCAGTGCGCAGGCGATGCCGCCAATCAAGCCTCCGCCGCCAATGGGCACGACCACGGCTTCAAGGTCAGGGTGCTGCTGAATGAGTTCGAGGCCGATCGTACCCTGCCCGGCAATGACGTCGTCATCATCGAAGGCGTGCACAAAAGTTAGGTGTTCCGCGTGGCTGCGGCGGACGGCCTCCTCATAAGCTTCGTCATAATTGGCGCCGTGCAACACCACATCGGCGCCGTAGCCGCGCGTCGCCGAGACCTTGATGAGCGGAGTGGTTAAAGGCATGCAAATCTGGGCTCGGATGCCGAGCTTGCCGGCGTGGTAGGCCACACCCTGGGCGTGATTTCCGGCCGAGGCCGCGATCACACCCTGGGCCCGTTCTTCAGCATCCAGCGCGAGCAACTTGTTCAGCGCACCCCGCTCCTTGAATGCGCCGGTTCGCTGCAGGTTGTCGAGCTTCAAATAGACCTGGTTGCCGGTAGATTCAGAAAACGTCTCCGAACGCGCGCAGGGCGAAAGGTAGATGGAGCTGCGAATTCGGCGCAAGGCCGACTGGATGTCGTTGAGCGTGATCATTTTCTGGCTGCGCTACGCGTGCAAAGATTGGAGTATCTTACCTGACACAAACCAAAGGGAGCGCCCCTAGCGGGCCCAGGTACAACTTCCGTAATGGCCCATTTGGAGAGGGAGTAGGCCCTTTCGAAACCTATACATCTCTCAGAAAGCCCGTCAGAATGGGCTATTAGAGGAGTTCATCCCCTGGGACTCATGCCTAACTCGACCGCTAGTGCTCCCGCCCCCATTCCCGTCCATCGAAAGTCTGCTGCGCGCGTCGCCTTGTTTGACCTGCCAGAGACGTCAGCGCTCCTGATCACGGAGTGTTTCCGTCAATTTGGCATCGAAACGGTTCCGATTTCTCGCGAGCAGGCAGATCGCCTGCAGCGCGAAAAATTCGAGGCCTGTGTCTTGCCCCTGAAAGAAACCGCCGGCAGCATTATCGAACTTGCCCGAGCATCGGCGTCCAACAGCCGGATTATCATTTTCGGCCTGGGCGGCACCGCGCAGGATGCCATGCGCTATTCGAAGCTCTGCATCAACGCCATATTTCACGAGCCTCTGGAGCGGTCCGCCGCGATGAAGCTGGTGCGCTCCACCCGAATGTTGGTGCTGCACGAATTTCGCCGCTACGTCCGCATTCCGGTCATGACCGAGGTTGGGATCGTGATGGCCGACGGTGGCCGCATGACCGCGACCAGCCAGGAAATCAGCTCGGGCGGAATGTCGCTCAAGGGCAATCACGTGCCGGAAATCGGGAATCAGGTGGAAGTCTCATTTTCACTGCTGACGCTGCCCCGCGTCTGGGTGCGAGGGCAGGTCAGCTGGAAGAAGCCCAACAAAAGTTTTGGCGTCCGCTTTGACAATGCCGACGAGCGTCGGCAAAAGCTGAAAGAATGGATCGTGAAATACCTCGAAGCCTAAGCAACCGCGCTCTCAGCCTTCAGTGAAACCTTTCCCCGCCCGGCTACAATATCCGCGTGTGTTCTTCTTCTGCTGCAGTCGAGCCTGAGCAACCCCCCGTCTCGGAAGGCAGCCCCTTCTCGTTGCGACAACGAATCCTCTTGTGGCTCATCAGCTGGGCAAGCTATCTGGCTATTTCGCTGATCGGCCCGACTCTACGCTATTCAATATCGTGGGAGGAGCCACCTTCCCCACCCGACGTGACCTACGAAAAGCCGGTGATCTACTCTTTCTGGCACCGCGCCGTTTTTGCCAGCGCTTGGCTGTGGAGGAAGACCGGCATTGCAGTAATAGTCAGCCGCAGTTTCGACGGAGAATACATCGCTCGGACCATTGAAAAACTCGGCTTCGCAGCCGTGCGTGGATCAAGCAGTCGCGCCGGCGCCGAAGCCCTGCTCGGCCTAAGAAGCCAGCTTCAACAAGGCAACCTGGTTGCCTTCACCATCGACGGCCCGCGCGGCCCGAAATACGTGGCCAAGCCGGGCCCCGTGCTGCTGTCGCGCGCCAGTGCGTTCCCGATGGCGGCATTCTACGTCGCCCTCAGCGATGCCTGGGTGCTGAACACCTGGGATGCCCTGATGATTCCCAAGCCATTTTCGAAGGCGCTGGTGCGCTTTAGCGCCAAAGTGCAAGTTCCCGCCGAAGCCACCGACGATGAAAAGATGGCGGATTTTCACGCGCAGTTGCAAGCTGCTCTGGAACGCGTAACCAGGTTCGCCGAGGAGCGTGTAGCCGAAGTAGGATCGCCAGAGTTTCCCATAATCAATATCTAGCCGGTTGAGCGTTTGACTTTGCCGCACACGCCCCGGTAGATTTACCGGACTGCTGTTTTTGCTCTTTCTCAAAATTAGGTTCGCGCATGATCGTAGGCCGGCGAAAGCTGGCGCTATGGGAAGCGGGTGCAAATCCCGCGCTGCCGCGCAACTGTAAGCGAGGACAACGCAACCGGTCACTGGGGATACCTGAAAAGGATCAACCCTGGGAAGGCCGGTTGTAGCAACCGGATGCTGGAGCGAAAGCTCACATCCTTACTCGCGAAGCCAGGAGACCGGCGTGAACCGTCCACCACAACCCCTTTCGCGTGATAAAGGAGACGTGCATGCCCTGTTCCCGTGGTTTCGTTATCTTATAGTCTCGCTTTTCTGTTGGCCATCTGTCTAACGTCCATCGCATCAGCTGAAATTAAAGTCAAAGTTGTCGATCCTCAAGACGCCGCCGTTGCCGGCGCGCAAGTGCAATTACTGAAATTGGGGAAGGCAGCTCCGGTTGACGTGTTAAGAACGTCCGCCGAAGGCTTGGCGATTTTCCGCGAGCAGGCGACCCAGGCATCGAAGGATTATCGGATCCAGGAGTATCGGATCCAGGTCTTGACTCCCGGCTTCGCCGCAGAAATAGTGCCCGTGGACGCTTCCTCAACTGCCGAAGTCATCATCATCAAACTCCACCTGGCGACGGTAGCGGAAACCGTGGTCGTGACCGCAACCCGCACTCCGGTTCCAACCCAGGCCGCGGGCGCCGACGTTGCAACCCTCAGCGGCAGCCAATTAGAAGTAATGCGTCCCATTGAAGCGGCCGATGCCATGCGCTTCCTGCCGGGCGCCGTCGTGAATAGTTACGGACAACCCGGCGGACTCTCGTCTTTGTTTGTCCGCGGCGGCGAGTCCACCTACAACAAAGTGATTGTTGATGGGGTTGCCATCACCGAACCCGGCGAGACCTTTGACTTCGGCACGCTCCCCCTGGCCCAAGCCGATCGCCTCGAATTTGTGCGCGGCGCGCAGAGCACCTTGTATGGCTCCGATGCCATGACCAGCGTGGTGCAAGTGTGGACCCGCAACGGAAGCACCCCGGTGCCCGAGCTCCGTTTTGGCGCCGATGGAGGAAATTTCGGAACCGCCAACGGTTACGCGTCTCTCGCTGGCACCTACCAGCACGTGGACTACAACTTTTTCGGCGACCAGTTCAACACCAACGGCGAGGGCATAAACAATTCCTACTCGGATTCGTTGATGGGAGGAAACGTCGGCGTCGCTCTGAGCGATGACGTGTCCGTGCGTGCGCGCGTGCGCCACTCCAACAGTTATACCGGGCTTCCCGGCGCGTGGAGTTTCAATGGCGATCCCTTCGTCACCCCGCTGACCGTCGGGGATGCCCACGCCAACACTCTGCTCGGAAGCGTCGAACTGGACGTCGCCGCTCCCTCCGGCTGGCAACACCGTTTCACCGGATCCGATTACCTCTACCACTACACCGACAACAGTCCGGAAGGAAATGCCTATAACTTTGCTTCCCTTTACGACTACGACATCAACCACGTGGCATTCGAATACCAGGGAGATTACTCGGAGCGCACTTCTGACCGAATTACGGCGCACTCGACCTTCGGATATCGCATCGAGAATGAGACCGCCTCGTTCGAGTATCCAGAGTTTCCTCCGGCAACGAGCGGCCAGCGGCTCAATCAGGATGCATATCTGCAACAACAGCTCACACTCGGCAAACTGTCCGTAATTGCGGGCGGGCGTTTCGTCCACAGCAGCGCATTTGGCAACACCGGCGTGCCTCGGGTTGCGCTGATGCTGCAAGTGCTGAAAGGTGGAGAAATCTTCTCTGGAACACGGCTGCGTTTCTCCTATGCGACCGCTTACATGGAACCCGATTTCACCGAAACGTTTGTCGGCCTGCCCTACTACGTTCCGAACAAGGGTCTGCTACCGGTGCGGACGCGCGCCTTCGAAGCCGGTTTGCAGCAAAACTTTCTGGCAGGCCGCTGGGTCTTGAATGCAACCTACTTTAATAACCTCTTCCACGATCAAATTGAGTACGGAACCAATACTGTGGAATACATGGGCCACCTGCCCGGCACTCTCGGCCAGTTCTTCAATGTGCAGCAATCCTTCGCTCAAGGAGCAGAGTTTGAGGTGGATGGAAGGATATGGAAGAAGTTGTCGCTGAACTCCGCCTATACCTATACTTCGACTCAGATACTAGAAAATCCACTGTGTACGCCGGCAAACCCTTGCTTTTTCCCCTACGCCCCCGGAGATCCCTTGCTCCGCCGTCCCAAGCATTCCGGGACCATGCTTCTCAACTACTTGGGAACGCGCTGGAGCGCAAACCTAAGCGGAAGCTTTGTGGGGCGACGTCCAGATTCCGATTTTGAAGACGATCTCGTCGACCATGCCGCCGGCTACGCCCGCATCGACATCGGCGGATGGTACGCGATCACTTCGCGCGTCACCGCATACGCAAATGTCGGGAATGTATTTAACGCTCACTACAACGAAGTGGCGGGATATCCGGCCCGGACAGCGAACTTTCGCGCCGGCCTGAGGTTTCGCATCGGAGGAGAATAACTCTAGCGTCTGCTGCCGGCGGTTTCTTGCGGCTCGTCGTCCGATTGCAGATCATCTGATTGAAAAGTCGCAACCCTCCGGGGAGGAATTGGACTGGCTCCGCCGTTATAGCGGTGCCGTACCTCGTGGAGTTTCTGCACTTCTTTCTCGCCCAGCGGCTGTTCGTTCCCGAGCAGGTGCGTAACCAGCGCGATCTTCGCGAAGTGTTCCACCGTTTCCATTTTCATGTAGGCGCTCTCGAGCGAGGACCCAAACGTCACCACCCCGTGATTCGCCATCAGGATGGCGTCATGGTGCGGAATCAGGGGCTCCAGACCGTCCGTCAGTTCGGGAGTGCCCGGCGTGCCGTAGCGGGCCAGCGGAATCGAGCCGAGTCCAACCACCACCTCGCACACCAGCGGCCGGTTCAGGTCGTAACCAGAGGCGGCAAACCCGGTAGCAGTCGGCGGGTGAGCGTGCACAATGCCATGAACGTCGGGGCGCAGGCGGTAAATCAGCAGGTGCATGCCAATTTCGCTCGAAACTCTGCGTTTGCCGGCAAGGCGCTTCCCATCCATGTCCACAATCACCATGTCGGAAGCCCGCATCCTGCCCTTGCTTATGCAGGTAGGAGTCACCAAAAGGCGTGTTTCGTCGAGACGGACCGACAGGTTCCCGTCCGTGGCCGCAACAAACCCGCTTTCGTGCAGCATGCGGCCGTACTGCACAATCGCAACCCGATGCTGGCGATCTCTGGCCATCAAAACCCTGCGCCGCCATGTTACAGCACGCCTCGCGACCCTTACAACCACTAGAAGGTCAAAATATGTAAACGCGGTGGACTCTCGGGGTATACCGCGCAGCGACAATGACCTCGCTCGTTGCCTGCAAACCCTATAATCTCCCCGATGCTCGTCTCGGACTTCAATTACGAACTGCCGCCCGAACGCGTTGCGCAAGAGCCCCTGTCAGACCGCGCCGGATCGCGCCTGCTGCACCTGCGTCGCCAGTCTGGAGGCTGGCAGGACCGGAAGTTTCGCGAATTCCCCAACTTACTGCGGTCAGACGACCTGCTGGTCGTGAACAATACGAGGGTTTTTCCAGCCCGACTTTACGGTCGGCGAAGTGGACAACGAGCCCATCCCCCAAGGCCCCAGAATCCGGCCGCAGAAGATTTTCTGCGCGGGCGGATCGAAGTTTTGCTAACTCGTCAGGTCGCCGATAGCCCCAACGAAGATCCGAACGACTGGGAATGCCTGGTGCGTCCCGGAAAGAAGATCGGAATCGGCGAAAAGCTTTACTTTGGCGACCCGCCCGAACTGGAAGCCGAAGTCATCGAACGCGGCAGTTTCGGCGAGCGACGCATCCGATTCGCCCCTGTCCCCGATTTTTTTGCCCGCATCGAGCGCATCGGACACGTCCCGCTTCCTCCTTACATCAGCCGCGACGACCGGGCATCCGATCGCGATCGTTACCAGACGGTTTACGCCCACCAGAGTGGGTCAGTCGCCGCGCCTACCGCCGGCCTGCACTTCACACTCGAGATTCTGGAACAGATTCGTGGACGGGGAATTGAAATCGCCGAGATTACGCTGCACGTCGGACTCGGTACCTTTCAGCCGGTGCGAGTAGAAAAAGTGGAAGATCACAAACTGCATCGCGAGTCTTACGAGATTCCCGAGGCGGCGGCGCGGGCCATCAACCAGGCAAAAGCCGAAGGACGTCGCGTAGTCGCCGTAGGCACAACCACCGTCCGCACATTAGAGTATGCAGCGGAGTACACAGCAAAGCACGCAGCAGAAAGCACCGCCGCGAATCTGATAGAAGCCGGACGAGGCGAGGCAGACGCGTTCATCTATCCCGGCTATAGCTTTCGTATCGTAGACGCGCTGCTGACAAACTTTCATCTGCCGCAATCGACCCTGCTGATGCTGGTTTGCGCCCTCGGAGGAACCGATTTAGTGATGGCCGCGTACCGGCACGCGGTCGATTCCGAATACCGCTTCTACTCCTACGGAGATTGCATGTTCGTCGAGTAACGAGTGACAATTGTTCTCTCAATGAATTCTCATCCTGACGCTGAGCTTGTCGAAGGGGAAGGATCTGTTTTTTGTAGCGGGCGTTTCTGGCCGTTCGCGATCGCCGTCTTTGTTCTCGGCCTAAACTTTGCAGTGCCAGCCCAAAACAAGCCCACGCCCGTCCCGAAGCCGGCCGCCAAGCCCACCGCGACACCTAACGAAGACGCACAGCTCTACCGCAACAGCACATTCGGATTCCGCTATCAGATTCCCTACGGCTGGGTTGATCGCACCCAGAAAATGAAAGAGGGAAATGAAGCCGGCAAATCAGAACTCCTGCTGGCGGTTTTCGAGCGTCCCCCCGAAGCCACCGGAGACACCATCAACTCCGCCGTCGTGTTCGCGGCCGAAAGTGCCGCCGCCTACCCCGGCCTCAAGAATCCGGAAGACTACCTCGGCCCGCTAACCGAACTCGCGACCGCGAAAGGCTTCAAGCCCGAAGGCGATCCATACCCGCTGGATGTTGAGTCGCGCCATCTGCTGCGAGCCGATTTCATCAAACCTCTGAGCGATAAAGTCACCATGCGCCAGTGCACGCTGGTTCTCCTCGCCAAAGGACAGATCGTCTCCTTCACCTTCATCGCCGGCAGCGAAGATGAACTAGATGACCTGATGGACGGCCTGCATTTCACCGCCGCCGTAGAGCACCCGAAACCGCGTCCCTAAGGGCAACAAAAAACGCCGTTTATGCTCTCGATTCCAACCTCAAAATGAGTGTTTTTTGTGCTAAAATAACAACAGCTCTGGTGCTAGCTAAATAGCAGAAAATTCAATAGGTTGAGCTCGCCCGAGCAGTCCCGGAATCGCCCTCCAGTCAGGTGTCCGATCCGGTGTTTTCACGGAGCAGAATGGCCACGAAAGAATTGCAAGCCGAACTCGTCGCTGCCAAGAACGACGACGCGAAGAACAAGAACGGCAAACCCATCAACGGAGACTACACCGCCGATTCCATCAAGGTCCTCGGCGGCATGGAAGCCGTACGCCTGCGTCCCGCCATGTACATCGGTTCGACCGGCGAGCTCGGCCTCCATCATCTCGTCTACGAAGTCGTAGATAACTCGGTAGACGAAGCCCTGGCCGGCCATGCCGACAAGATCGAAGTCACCATCCATCTCGATAACTCCATCACCGTAGTCGACAACGGACGCGGCATTCCGGTCGACAACATGGACATCGACGGCGAAAAAGTTCCCGCCGCGCAAGTAGTAATGACCACCCTCCACGCCGGCGGCAAGTTCGACAGCAACTCCTACAAAGTTTCCGGAGGCCTACACGGCGTAGGAGTAAGCTGCGTCAATGCCCTCAGCGAAGAATTAGATCTAGAAATCTGGCGCGACGGGTTTACCTGGGAGCAGACCTACTCCAAAGGCGAGCCCACCAGCAAGTTAAGAAAAACCGGAGCCGCCAAAGTAAAGACGGGCACCAAGGTTCACTTCGTTCCAGATAAATCTATTTTCACCACGACCCTCGAATACAACTTCGACACGCTCTCGCAGCGCCTGCGTGAACTGGCGTTCCTCAACAAAGGGCTGATCATCACCCTGACCGACGAGCGCCAGACCGACTCCAAAACCAACGAAGCCAAGCGCAGCGAGTTTAAGTACAACGGCGGCATCGCCGAATTCATCAAGCATCTGAATCGTGGAAAGCAGACGCTCCATGAAAAACCGATCTACATGGAAGCGGACAAAGATCAGGTGCACATCGAGATCGGTCTCCAGTACAACGACGCCTACTCCGAATCCGTTTTCAGTTTTGCCAACAACATCAACACCGTTGACGGAGGCACGCATCTCTCTGGCTTCCGCACTTCGCTGACCCGCACCATCAACTACGCCGGGCAGCAGATGGGCCTGTTCAAAGACGTAAAAGAAAATCTCACCGGAGACGACGTTCGCGAAGGCCTGGTAGCGGTGATCAGCGTAAAGCTGCCCCAGCCCCAGTTTGAAGGCCAGACCAAGGGAAAATTAAATTCCGACATAGCCGGCATAGTGCAAGCCATTGTCAACGAAAAGCTCGGCGCATTCTTTGAGCAGAACACCGCCATAGCTAAGAAGATCATCAACAAAGCCATCGACGCCGCCCGCGCCCGAGAGGCCGCAAGAAAGGCCCGAGACCTGACCCGCCGCAAAGGCGCGCTAGATGGTGGAGGCCTCCCCGGCAAACTAGCCGACTGCTCCGAGCGTGATCCTAACCGCTGCGAGCTGTTCTTAGTCGAAGGAGAATCCGCAGGCGGCACCGCCAAACAAGGCCGCGACCGCCGCTTCCAGGCCATCCTCCCGCTCAAGGGAAAAATTCTGAACGTAGAAAAAGCGCGCTACGACAAGATGCTCGCCCACGAAGAAATCCGAGCCATGATCACCGCGCTCGGCACCGGCATCTCCAAAGAAGATTTCGATCCCACGAAAGTCCGCTACGGCAAAATCATTCTGATGACCGACGCCGACGTCGACGGCTCGCACATCCGCACCCTGTTGCTCACATTCTTCTTTCGACACATGCAGGAGCTGATCAAGCGCAATAACGTCTACATAGCGCAGCCCCCGCTCTTCGGAATCAAGAAGGGCAAGAGCCATCAGTACATAAAAAATGAACACGAATTCGTGAAAGTAATGGTGAAGCGCGCCTCCGAAGGCCTCATTATTCGCTACGGAGAAGGAGCGGCCAAGCTGGAAGGCGCGGCCCTGACCAAGTTCATCACCGTCTTGAACGAGTATCTCGGATTCCTCGACAAACTGAACAAGCGCATCCGCGCCGAAGAAATCACCAGTCTGTTGCCGAAACTCGACTTGGCCAAACGCGCCGACTTCGAAGGCGACAAGAAGACTCCGCCCAAGAAAATCGAGAAACTCGAACGAGAACTAAAGCGTCTGCAAAAAGACCTGAAGCTCAAGAGCCTGGAAACACGCTTCGACGAAGAACACAATCTCTGGGAACTACATTTCGTAAACGCGCAGGGAGCCGAGCACGTCATCAACTGGGAACTAGCCTCGTCCCCGGAATGCCGCCAGCTCATCACAAAGTTTAAACAGATCGAGCAGTATCTCGAACCGCCCTTCGTAGTCGAAAGCGTGCCGAGAGCGGCCAAAACAAAAGGCAGTCCCGAAGAAAAAATCGAAGAAGAAGAAAATGAAGAAGCAGGCGAGAACGTAGGCGCAGACGAAGCTCTGAGTGCGTCCGAAAAAGAAGAGACCGAGAAGGCGCAGAAAAAATCCGGCAAACCTGCACTCAAAGTAAGAGCGAAAGAGCCCGAGATCGTAGAGAAGAACACTGCCCGCGACCTCTTTGACTACGTATTAAACGAAGGCCGCAAAGAGTACATCGTCCAGCGCTATAAGGGCCTCGGAGAAATGACCGCCGAGCAGCTCTGGGAAACCACTATGGATCCCGAGCGCCGCACCCTCCTGCAAGTCCGTCTCGAAGACATAGCGGAGTGCGAAACCATCTTCACCACTCTGATGGGTGAAGACGTGGAAGCGCGCAGGAAATTCATCGAAGACAACGCACTCGACGTGAAGAATCTGGACATCTAAGGTAGGGCAGGCGTGCCGCCGGCAACAGCGCAATCAGAATCCGGATTCTATGGTGATCGAGAGTTGTTGCGGGTCACTCATCCGAGCTCTTGCTCGGCTTCGACGGGCCGGGGCGCCCGTCCCCCACACAAGCGATCATGACGTTGATGTCCTCATTCGATCTGCCTGCGAAATCTCTCCATCTGATCCTTCACTTCCCCAACGTCCCTCCGCAATTCAGCCACTTCTTCTTCCAGGCGCGCTATGCGCTCCGCATCCATTGAACCGGGTTCAGGAGCCGTATCGGCGTGCGACGGCGTCCCGACCTCCGCCATGTTCTCGGCAAATAGGTGGGCATAGCGCGACTCTTTCGTTCCTGGTTGCCGGGGTAGGACCTTCGCCAGGGGCGGCTCGCGCTGCATCAACTTTTGCAAGGCTGATTGCACGTCCTCGAGGGCTTCGAAGCGGTGCAGGCGCTCGGCTCGTCCGCGGAGTTCGCCCGGTGTCTGTGGACCGCGCAGCAGCAGGACGCACAGGACGGCAATCTCCGGGCGCGTGAAGTTGAATACTTCCTGCAAGCGCTGCTCGTATTTCGTTACGCGGCTGTCGGCGCCGCGGGCGGGGCCGGCCATACGTTGCTCCTGTAGACCCTCCAGCGCATCGCGCACGGTGTTTTCGTCCAACTGCATGACCGGATCGCGATTCGACTTCTGGTTGCAGGCATTCAGCAACGCGTTCAGTGACAATGGATAGTATTCCGGCGTCGTGATGTCCTTTTCGATCAGCGATCCCAGCACGCGGACTTCGTTCTCGGTAAGTTTAATATCCATGGGTCTCATTCATTGGATTTCATTCATTGTACCGAGTCATTGGGCCGCTTCATTGGCGGGGCACGGTATACTCAATAGTTTGTCGAACACATCGATATTGATATTGATGGTGAGTACATATGAGTGAGCTAACCGTACCCCGGGTTTCCATTGACGCACTGGTCCGGGAACTGCACGCTTTTCCCGCATCCGCTTTCGATGGGACGGAGCAGATACTTTCGCTGCTCTGGAAGATGCCCGTCGAAGAAGCCAGTCTGGTCCCGTATTTGACTTGGGACCGGCAGCATTACACGCGCAACTTGATCGATAAGACGGATCTCTACGAACTGCTGGCCATCTGCTGGGAGGTTGGCCAGAGCAGTTCGGTGCACAATCATCGCGACCAGAATTGCTGGATGGCGGCCCCGGTCGGGAAGCTGCTGGTGGAGAATTTTCACGTGGGATTTCAGGACACCGAGGCCGGCACGTGCCAGTTGGTGGCATCTAACACGGTGGAGTTGACGGTTGCCAATCCGTGCGCGGTCGATCCCCGAGAGCCGGTGCACCGGGTGGTGAATCCGCGGGAAGCGAACCAGCGCGGGGTGACGTTACACGTCTATTCGCGTCCTTTTGACACCTGCATGGTCTATTCGGTCGAGCAGGGGACATGCGGGGATATCCGGCTTCACTACAATACGGCTTTCGGAAAACCCGTAGAGCGTGCGCAGTAAAACCGTAGTTTATCTGGCTCACAGCGGTCCGGCTGAAGCTGGATCTTTCAAAACCATTTATAAGGGGGTATCGTGAGGAAATACTTGGGAGTCTTGGCTGGTGTGGCTGCGTTTTGTTTGATGTCGTGGGCGCAGGCTCCAGCTCCAACTCCGGCTCCCACCACCACAGATCAAACTCCGGCGCAGGCGCCAACTGCCGAGCCCGCGGCGCCGATTCCGACGCCAGCAGCGAAACCCGCGCCGCCCGCGCCACAATTTCCTCGTTTCGAGTTCTTTGGCGGTGGTACGTATGCCGAGGCCGGTCTTTTCAACGCGGGACATTGGGCCGGGCTGGCGGGCTGGGATGCGTCCTTGGATGTGAACATGACCGATTGGATTGGGTTCATAGTGGACGGCGGCCAATACTTTGGGACCTCCAAGATTCCGGTGGCCGTGCCGGCGCCATTTCCGACTTGCCCGCCATTCTGTCCGTCGTCGCCATACACGTTTAATGCGGCAACTCGCGAGTACAACGTTCTTTTTGGCGTGCAATTTGCCCGCCGCAAGTATGGAATGTGGACCCCCATTGGTGAAGTCATGTACGGACATCAGGGCGCGCGGGGCGAGGCGAGCGCACAGGGGCAATCTTTCACGGAGATCGGCACCGGCCGGGCGATTATTATCGGCGGGGGCCTCGACCGCAAGATCAACGAGCGTTACGCACTGCGGATCAAGGCTGATTATTTTCAGACCGCCACGGACTTCCCCACTGTCGGCAAGCAGAAGCAGGACAACTTCCGGGTTTCGGTGGGCGTAGTCATCCGCAATGTGCACAGAAAGAAGCGCACACTGGAGGACGAGACCCAGGTGGGACCGTAAGCCGGGGTTTGCCGCCCGAGTTTTGCTAGCGAGCGGCGACTGTCGGTCGACGACCGACGAATTATCAAGCGCAGTTTACGGGCGCCGCAACAAGTCGCTTAGCGGCTCAGCTTTGGCGCGGAGTTCGTCGGCGAAATCGGCGCCCTTTTCGACGGCTTCCTCAAAACGATCTTTAGCTTCGTCGGTCCAGTCGGACACAGTGTCCAGGGCGTCATCATAGGAGCGCCGCAGATCTTTCCGCAGCTGGCGCCCCGTCTTCGGAGCGAGCAACAGACCGAGGGCGGCGCCGACGCCAAGTCCGATCAACAAGAAAGTGACGGCGGTGCCGCTGGTACCGTCAGAACTCTGATATTTTCCAATGCGCATAATGAACCTCCCGATCGACTCTATTTTAGTCCCAAATCATAGAATTAGTAATTTGCGATTTGTAATTGGCAATTGAAAGCATTGCCCGGATTTAGCGGTCGCATCGATGCGCCAGTTCCCAGAACCCTGTCTCCCTGTGTAGAATAAAATGTTGACCCCAAGTGCGGCGGACGCCCCGGCGACCTCCACTCCGGCAGGCCGTGAGCGGGCTCGCGGGAGAACCCGGACCTGCCTTGCTGTCCGAAATTCCTAGCAGAGTGAAGGAGATGTAAACCAGCAATGTCGATTCCAGCGACCCAACTCCGTCCCGGCATGATCATCAAGCACAACAATGACTTGCACTCCGTGTTCAGCGTCGAACACCGCACCCCGGGCAACCTGCGGGCCTTTATCCAGGCTAAGCTGCGCAACCTGCGCACCGGCGCCATGTTCGAGCACCGTTTTCGCTCGCCCGATCCTATCGAGAAGGTCAACGTGGATGAAGAGAACATGGAGTTTCTCTACAGTGATGGCGACGACTATTACTTCATGAACACAGAGAACTACGAGCAGACGCACCTGACCCGCGACACGCTTGGCGATGCCGTGGATTACTTGACGCCGAACCTCCAGATCAAAGTGGAGTTCTTTGACGGCAAAGCGGTCGGCATCGAGCTGCCGCAGACCGTCGTGTTGACCGTGTTGGAGGTCGAGCCCGGGTTGAAGAGTGCTACCGCATCGAGTGTTACGAAGCCGGCGAAGACTGAAACTGGACTCATTGTGCAGGTACCGCCGTTTATCAATGAAGGCGAGAAGATCAAGGTGGACACGGCGGAAGGCACGTATCTTTCGCGAGCGCAGTAAGGCGAGGTCAGAGGTGAGAGGTCAGATTGCAGAGGTTGAAACCAAGGGAGTTGTGTTTTCACTTCTGCAATCTGACCTCTCACCTCCTAAATCTTGACGATGATTTCCAAGAAACATCAGTCTCCCACTCCCGCCCAGGCTCGTCGTTTCATCGTGCGCGGCCGTGTGCAAGGTGTTGGCTTCCGCTGGTTTGTCGAGCGCGAGGCGCACATCCTGCAAATTGCGGGATGGGTGCGGAACAATCATGACGGCGGCGTTGAAGTTCTGGCCATGGGAACGCGCGAGCAGTTGGCCGGATTGCGGGAACGGTTGCGTGAAGGGCCGCGGGCGGCGCGCGTCGATGTCGTAGAGGAATCCGAGGCCGAAGTGGTCTCGGGTCTCGGTTCTTTTCAGGTGCGAGGAGCATAACGCAAGCATGTCAAAGCAGAGTACGCCCGAAGTGCAGAGCAAACCGGCGACTTGCGATGGATTGAAAGAACTGATCCGGGAGGTGCCCGACTTCCCGAAAAAGGGCATTCTGTTCTATGACATCACCACTCTACTCAAGGACAAGCTCGGGTTCGCGCGGCTGATTGACGCGCTCTCGGAACACTACATCGGCAAAGAGATTGATCTGGTGCTGGGCATGGAGGCGCGCGGATTTATCTTCGGACCAGCGCTTGCCTATCGGCTGAATGCGGGATTCGTCCCTGTCCGCAAGCCGGGAAAGTTGCCTGCCGAAATCGTCAAGGTGAGCTACGAGCTGGAATATGGGAGCAACGTGCTGGAGATCCACAAAGATGCTATCGAGAAGGGCCAACGCGTTCTGATTGTGGACGACCTGCTGGCGACCGGAGGAACGGCGGTGGCTACGGCGGAACTGGCCAGCCGCCTGGGCGCGCAGATTGCGGGATTGGCGTTCGTGGTTGAGCTAGATTTCCTGAAGGGTCGCGAGAAATTGGCGAAGTACGACGTGTTCTCACTCCTGCACTATGATCGGTAATCTGATCGACAGTCCGGTCGGCAATTCTCTGACCAGCAATTTCGCGGCTCGGTGGCGATGGCCCTGGTGCACATCCACGGCCATTCCCAGCATCTTAGTTCCGAGTTACTTCACCAAGTGTTCCACGGCGAGGAATAGCCCTCGCCAAATCGCGAGGCTCGCCGCTATCGACGCGGCGTAGGAGAAGATCGCAATCCAGTTGCAATAAACACGACTTTCCGTTTCGCGAGTCCACATGGGGGAGGCTCCTCGTTTACAGCTGTACGGCAGCAATCATCTTACCGTTCGTTCTCGTCCGCAAGTGATTGAAAATATTCCCAGAATCTTGGCGGTAACTCCGGATAGAGGAGTCAAATCGCCACACCACCGGGAAATTGGTGCTTGTCCTTGACCTGCATCGACGACCAGAATCGAGCGGTGTCGCCGCTTGGGGAAATCTTCGCCACGCAACTCTCGGTGGTCAGATTGCCCAGGTTCCGAACGTTCCGGGGAGGTGGTACCCTAGGTTCTGCGATCGGATTTTGGATGGCTGGCCTTTTGAGCCCACCACAGAGTTCAGTGCTGACTGCCGTCAGAGTTTGCCTAATTCTTACGTCCGCGCTGGTGAGTGCCAGCGTCGATTCCAACCAGCTCCTGCCTTCTATTACCACGGCGCCACTCTCGGTCGAGCAGGTCGTGAACAATCTTGTCCGGAAGGATGCAGAGCGGGCACAGGCTCTGCGCCACTATGAGTCCACACGCATCTATCGCCTTTCTTATCGTGGATTCCCCGGTGATCGCGATGCCGAGATGACGGTGGAGGCTACGTATGACAGTCCGTCCACGAAAAACTTTAAGGTCATCTCCCAAAACGGATCGAAACTAGTGATTGACCGAGTGTTCAAGCGGTTGCTGGAGAGCGAAACGGAAGCTACAGAGCCGGGAATGCACGCCCGGACCCTGCTGAACCGCGACAACTACGACTTCGCGCTGATCGGCTTCGAGTCCTCGGGCCGAAATTCTTCCGGCGAGGGTGGCCAATACGTGCTTGAGGTCTACCCTAAATCGAAAAGCAAGTATCTCTATCGCGGCAAAGTTTGGGTCGATGAAACCGATTTCGCAGTCACCCGGATTGAAGCGGAGCCGGCCCAGAATCCGTCGTTCTGGACGAAGAAGAGCGAGATCCATCACGAGTACATGAAGGTGCAAGATTTCTGGCTTCCGCGCCGCAACGAGTCGGTCAGCTACATCCGTCTGGGAGGGCGGGCCACGCTGACGATCGAATACAGCAATTACCGCGAGGTTGATTCGTGGACATCGGGGAAGGCTCCGAAATCATCGTCTTCCGGCCCAGTCGCCCGTTAGGTCACATTCATAAGCAGCCGCCGGTAGTACAATCCCGCCATGGATGGCCTGATCGAGCCAAGCTTTAACCCCACGACGGAGCGACAAGAGTCCAGCCTGCGTCCGATCCTTATTGGGATCGTCATTGTCGGAGTTGTGATCGTTGTTCTTGCGCTAATTTTGCGGGCCAAGCAGACCAAGCCAGTTGTGCCCCCGGCATACGCCGCGAACTTGAAATTTTCGGAACTGAAGGCAAGCGCGGCGGAGAATTTTGCAGGCGCCACCGTCAGCTACCTCGACGGCACCGTCACAAATATCGGCGATAAGACGGTCATCCTTGCGATAGCCCAGGTTACGTTCAAGGACGAACTGGGACAGACAGCGCAGCGCGAAGAACTTCCGATCCGGGTTCTGAGGACCGGCGGACCGTACGATGAAGCCGTGGACCTTAACCTCTCGCCGCTTGGGCCCGGGCAAAGCAAGCCTTTCCGCCTTACCTTTGACAACATTTCCGCACAGTGGAACCGCGCCTATCCCGATCTGCAGATCACGCAGGTTGCCGTAAGATAGTTAGCGATTCACCTGCGTCGCCGAAGAAATCAGCGCAGCATCCGCTTCAATCCGGGCAGCCAATCGCTTTGAAATTCTGGATAGTTGGTCTGCGCCAACATGAGCGCATGCTGGTAAGCCGCTCGGGCCTCGGCTTCGCGGTGCAACTCCGACAGCGCGTTACCGAGAGTGACTTGGATGCCTACATTGTCGGGCGCTAAGGACACGGCGAGTTGAGCCTCGACTAAGGCCAGTGCGGCCTGCGCATCGCTTGGCTTTCCACCTGGCTCTCCATTGTCCAACAGGGTCTCCGCGGCTTGGGCATGGCTCATGGCGGCGAGCAGCGGCACGTCGAATTCTCCGTGGAAAACGAATACTCCATCAGCGATTTTGTCGTCGGGTTGGAGGTGCGCGAATTTGGAATAAGGATTCAGATCGCCGGGGCCCCAGAGGGCCGGAGAAAGTTCGGTGGCGCTGATCAGTATCGTTCCGCTGACGCGTGCCGGCATATTTTCGACGGGGCCGCCTAGTTTTTGGGGAAGAATCTTGCATGGGATCTGGTAGTAGGCGGGATCCGCCGCCATGCGCCCAAAATAATCGAACCAGCAATCCTGAATTCCGCGCTCGTCCAGATATTTCTTGGTAAGTTTCAGTTGCTGTCCCCAGTCAACGTTGGAATCGGTCAGCACCTTGTAGGTGTTGGCCGGGCCGCCCCAGATTTCATTAGCATAGGGGAGATAATTCGGGAACGCATGAACGGAAGAAACCACATGAAAAACGACCAGTGCGGACATCGCATAGAGCCACACCTTGTGCGAACGGTGGGAACGCCCGAGGCTCCAGGCGCCGTAGCTTGCGAGGATCACTAGAAATGGGTAGACCGGGAGTATGTGACGAATGCCGACGTTGAAGTCTGATCCCATGGCCGCCAAGAAATAGACGGCAGCGGGAATAGCCAGGAACAGCAGCTCCCTACAGCGGCGGACGCGCTCGGCAGCGATCGCGACCGGCACTGCCACCAACAAGAGCAGAAATCCAATCGTGGACTTTATTAGGAAGGCAGCTGGAAAGTAGAACCAGCGGCCGTGACGGTAGACTTTCCCAAACAAGTACGACGAAAAGTGTTGTGGCGTGATGGCCACGTCGGCAAAGCCGAATAGATAGGCTTCTGGAAGCAAGTGGTAGCGGGCCAGAGTCGTTAGCATCTTTTCAGCGAGCGGGTGATGCATGTGGAGCACGTACTGGCTAAAGGCGGGGATCGGCGGCGGCCCTCCCGGCCGCATGTAAGAACGAAAACCATAGAATGCCCATAAGATCCCGACCGATAGAACTCCAACAGCCGCCAACGCGGCCGTCAACCGAAGGGCGCGTTTTAGTTTTCCGTCCCTCGCGGGGTTGAGGTCCGCGTCGCGGTGCACGATCTCTGCGAGCGCGAGCAGCAAGAGAACTGGCAACAGTAGTATTGCTGAATGTTTGGACGCGAGCGCGAAACCGACACTTAGTCCGGTGAGGAGCAGCCGTGGCACGGTCGCATTCTTGACATAGCGATAAAACGAATAGACTGTCGCCAACAGAAACAGAGTCATGCCCATGTCCGTGGTGACGAGGGAACCGTGAGCAATCAGGTTAGGCTCGAAAACAAAGAGAAGCAGTGCCAGCAGCCCAACTGCGGGGGCGAACATCTCAGAGGCGACGGCAAAGACCAGTAGCGCCGCCAGAATCGTCAAAGTGGCTGCGGCCATGCGAGCCCGGAACAACATGGTATCGGCGTTGTTGGAATAGAGGAACTGGCCTCCGCCCACCAGGCACGAGACTTTGAAGAATGTTTGTGGCGGAGGCGAGTAGCGAAGAGACATGGGAAGCAAGGGAACAGCCGCCAGCAGTTTGACCAGTGGCGGATTCTCCGGGTTGATACCGAAATCGCCTCTTGTCCAATAGCTGTATCCTGCCAATGTGTGGCAGCCTTCGTCAAATGTCGCGGACTGACGGTAGGCGGGCACGATCAGCTCGATTAGGAGAACGAGCATCAGAAGTGCAACTGCTGCCGCGAACCATGGGTTGCGTAATTCTGCGGGTGATTCTGGTGAAGTAGAAAAGAGGGCCATCCGTTCGCGCCATTATAGTCGCGAATGGCTTCTTCTCTCTCCGATACAATGGCCTCGTGTCTGAGGTAAAACCATTCCGTCTCACGGAGTCTGTTAAAGCTGCGGGTTGAGCGTCCAAGCTGAGTCCGGCGGCGCTGGACACAGTGCTTGGGAAATTAGCCCGGCAACAGGACCCCAATGTGCTAGTCGGCTTCGATCGCGCCGACGATGCCGGAGTGTATCTGTTGACGCCGGAGACGGCGCTGGTGCAGACGGTGGATTTTTTCACGCCCATCGTGGACGATCCGTACACTTTCGGCCAGATCGCCGCCACCAACGCGCTCAGCGACGTTTATGCCATGGGTGGAAAGCCGCTGACCTCGCTGGCGTTGGTTTGCTTTCCCGAAAAAGGCGACCTCGAAATTCTAGAGCGCATTCTGGCGGGCGGCTTGTCGAAGATGATGGAGGCTGGATGCACGGTGGTTGGCGGTCATAGCATTCGCGATGAAGAAACAAAATTCGGCTATTCCGTTACCGGAGTGATTCATCCTAAGCGTGTGCTGGCTAATCAGGGCGCCCGACCCGGCGACCGGTTGCTGTTCACTAAGGCGCTGGGCACGGGCGTGATTTCGACGGCGATCAAGAAAGGTGTTGCCAGGCAGGAGTGGATTGACGCCGCCGTGAAGTCGATGACAACCCTGAATAAAGCCGCGGCTGAGGTGATTATCAGCGGGCTTGCGGAGCACTCGCCTAGAAGGTCTGTGCATGCGCTCACCGACATCACCGGCTTCGGTCTGATCGGCCACGCTCGCGAGATGGCGCTGGCATCGGACGTGAGCCTGGTATTTCAGTCCGCCGAGATTCCTGTGCTTGAGGGCGCGCTCGATTGCATTCATGCCAGCCACATTCCCGGCGGACTCAATGCCAATCGCGATTTTGCGGAATGCGTGGTGGGCTACGATGCGACGGTGCCCGACGATATCCGCACGCTTTTGTTCGATCCGCAGACCGCCGGAGGCCTGTTGATCTCGGTTTCCGCTGAGGAGGCCGCTGCGCTTACGCGAGCGCTGCGGGATGCTGGCGTTCCGGCGGTGGAAATCGGCGAGGTTTTGCCGCGCACGAAACCGTTAATCCGGGTTGATTCTTGATTTGCGCGTTGCTGACTGATCGGTACTGGTCAGGTCCCAGATGTGGGCCAGGTGATGGTCATCGTGCTCGGCCACAAAGTACAAATGGTCGACCAGCCGCATGGGTAATTTCAGCCGCGGATGAAGAAGAGCACGGGCGTAGATTGCAGGGCCGAGGTTCTCGACTTGGTTCACGAGTTGTGAGCGGGCGCTTCGGAATTCCGCGAGAATCTCGCCGATCGGGCGCTGGTTGTGGTGCGCTTCGTGCGTCTTCCGATTGCTCAGATCAGCCGCGGTTAGCTGCGATGCCTCATTCAGGTAGTCATCTCCCAGATAATTATTTACCCGCGCCATCCATAGAGGTTCGAGGTCCAGCAAGTGTCCGGCGTGTTCCTGGGCTGACCATTTCTTATTTTCGCCCGGCTTGCTGATCAGGACGCCGCGATCAATGGCGTTGACGATTTCTTCCAGCCGGGCCGGGGTGCCTCGCAAACGCGCACACAGGTTCGGACACTGGTCCACGGGAAACGTGAAGTCAAACTTTCGCTCAAACCAAATCGGCGGTGTTTTCATGGCAGTGAATCAAAATTGTGCTCTCCTACAAAGATGCGAAAGCATGCTGAAGGACGCAATTCAATCGGTGAAATACGGTGACGAGGCACAGCTGTGCTAGGTGGGCTTTGCCTTCTCCTGCATGCGCTTGACGAAAGTAGGGACGTGGACCACGGCGCGTCCAACGGTACCGCTGCCGATTTCCTGAGTGCCGTCGTGGGCGCGTACGCGCAGGATATAGAAGCGCCCGTCGAAAGACTCCAGTTCCGCCTCGGCTTGAATTCGCACTCCGATCCCGCTGGCGGCGCGGTGTTCGACGTGGATGGAAATGCCGACGGTGATTTCTCCCTCGTCACAAAATGGTTGCAGCGCGTGGAAGCCGGCGATTTCCATCAGCCGAATCATGTCGGGGGTCGTGTAGACGGGTGGCAACGCGGGATTATGTCCCGCGAGCGTGTGCTTAAGTTCGACGGTTTCAACCGCTTCGCCGCGCACGCCGATGGGGATGGCTCGGGCCATAGACATTGCGAAGTAAACCGTTCACTATACGGTCGCGATCGGCGGATCGCAAGGGCGCGACTTTGAAATCAGCAAGGTTGCTACAATCAAACAAGCGCCATTCTCCCCGGATACCGTGGCCTCTGATAAAAGCGCACATGCTGACGTTTGACGAACATTTCGATGTCGTAGTTGTCGGAGCGGGTCATGCCGGTTGCGAAGCCGCCATGGCTGCCGCCCGCATGGGGCTGAAGACTGCTCTGTTTACGCTGAATGTCGATCTGATTGCGCAAATGTCGTGTAATCCGGCCATCGGGGGCATCGCTAAGGGGCATCTGGTGCGCGAGGTAGATGCGCTGGGCGGGATCATGGGCGAGATTACGGATGCGGTCGGAATCCAATTTCGCCTGCTTAATACTTCACGCGGGCCCGCCGTTTGGTCTCCACGAGCGCAGTGCGACAAGCAGGCCTATCGTCTCAAGATGCGCGAGGTGCTGGAGTCGCAGGCGAATTTGAGCATCAAGCAGGCGGAAGTTTCGGATGTGATTCTGGGCAGCACTCAGCATTCAGCATTCAGCACTCAGCAAAAGCGGGTCCTTCGCTCCGCTCAGGATGACAATGTCGCCGGAAGTACTGAGGACCGGGAACTGGGAACCGAGAACTGCATTCGCGGCATTCTATTGCGCGATGGGCGCCGCGTTTCGGCTTCGGTGGTCATCATTACCACCGGGACTTTTCTTAATGGGCTGATTCACTGCGGCGAGCAGCAGTATCCGGCGGGGCGATCGGGAGAACCGGCGGCGGTCCTACTGGGCGAGGCGCTCA
Source organism: uncultured Acidobacteriaceae bacterium (assembly GCA_963755765.1). Classification (GTDB taxonomy): domain Bacteria; phylum Acidobacteriota; class Terriglobia; order Terriglobales; family Acidobacteriaceae; genus Acidiflorens. The sequence continues at coordinate 633,863 of CAVWKZ010000008.1, read as the reverse complement.
AGAAGCTTGGGCTGCGAGGATGCCGGCTCAAGACGGGGACGCCTCCTCGGCTGGATGGGCGCACGATTGACTGGTCGCGATTTGAGCGGCAGCAGGGGGATTTGGATCCCACGCCATTCAGTTTTCGCACGCGGAGAGTTGCGCATCACGATTCGCAGGTGCCTTGCTACATCGCTTTTACGACTGAAGAGACGCACCGCATTATTCGCGAGAACGTGCATCGCTCGCCGATGTATAGCGGACAGATTCAATCAACCGGGCCGCGCTATTGTCCGTCGATTGAGGACAAGATCGTCAAGTTCCCCGACAAACTGACGCACCAGCTCTTTTTGGAGCCGGAGGGCCTGAACACGCACGAGATCTACGTCAACGGCATGAGCACTTCGCTGCCGATTGATGTGCAACTGGCGATTCTCAAGTCGATTCCGGGCCTCGAAAACGCGGAGATGATGCGGCCGGGGTACGCGATTGAATATGACTCGATCGATCCCACGGAACTCAAGCGGACACTGGAAACGAAAAAGATCGCGGGATTGTTTCTGGCCGGGCAGATCAATGGGACGTCGGGGTACGAGGAAGCGGCGTGCCAGGGAATCATGGCGGGAATTAACGCGGCTCTGAAAGTGAAGAACGATGCTCCGCTGATCCTCGATCGCACGGAAGCTTATACGGCGATTCTGATCGACGATTTAATTTCGAAGGGGACCAACGAACCTTACCGGATGTTTACTTCGCGGGCGGAGTTCCGCTTGCACCTGCGGATCGATAATGCTGATCGACGGTTGACTCCCCATGGACGGCGGGTAGGGCTGATCTCGGATGAGGCTTGGGCGGATTTTGAGGCGAAGCAGCGGCGACTGGAGGAAGTGAAGCTGCTGCTGGAGCGGACTAGGGTCACGGGGGCGATGGCCGAGGAGATCGCTGTCGAGCTGCGGTCAACGGGTCGGGGGCATGCGGAGGCGGCTGCGACTACGGATTCCGAGGTGATCGATCTGTCTTCCGCGATTGGGCAGCCTTTGGCTCAACTGCTTAAGCGGCCTGAAATTACCATCGAGCAACTGGCGGCGATTCTCGCGGAACTGGCACCGCGGTTTTTCGAAAGAAATTGCTCAGCGAACTCGGTGTCCTCTGCGGTTGATGCTTCTCCGCTCCATCTTTCGTCTGAAATCCGCAACGAGCTTAAGGCGGTCGAAACTGAGATTAAGTATGCCGGGTATCTCGACCAGCAGCAGCGCGCCATTGACCGATTGAAAAAGGCGGAGCAGCGGCGCATTCCCGATTGGTTCGATTACGGAGCCGTCAGCGGGTTGTCGCGCGAGATGCAGGAGAAGCTGGGAAATGTCGTCCCGCAGACGCTGGGCCAAGCCTCGCGCATTCCCGGGGTGACGCCGGCGGCGGTTTCTTTGATCAACGTTTATATCGAGATTCAGGGCCGTCGGCGCGAACAGGCTGCGGCGCTGTAATCTTCCGCGGCGGCTGAAAAGTGGCCGCCCATCCCCGCGTTAACGAGCTACAGCCTTCTGCACCGCAGCTCTCAGTTCGTCATAGGAGAGCGCGCCGGGGTGATACATCGCTACCTGACCGGCGCGATTCAGAACGACCAAAGTCGGCGTTGTGCTCGCTCCGTAAGCGTTAAAGTTCTGCTTGCTTAACGGTACTGGCATGTCCTGAAGGCTGGCGTAATAGCGGGCGCGCACCGATTCTATATATGATCGCTCCTGCTCGGGTGAGGCATCGGCTCCTTGTGCCGCATAGCCGTAGAGTTGGGTGGGACCGATGACTACCAGACCTTCGGGAGCGAATTCCTGTCGCAGGCGGGCAATGATGGGGACTTCGGCTTTGCAGTCTCCACACCAATGCGCCCAGAAGAACAGGAGAACGGGCGAGCCTTTGAGCGACGCGAGAGCGGGTGGCTTCGGTCCAAGATACTGAGCTTCCTGCAAGGGCGGTGCCGGTTGACCGACTAGAGCCAGCAGGTTGATGTTCTTTTGGAGCCGCGGTCTTATGGATGTATTTCCGTAACGCGCCAGCGCCGAGCGCAGCAGGCTGACGCCTTTTGCGTGCTGACCTTTTGCCTCCATCGCCTGGGCGAGAACTTCGTAGGCGGCGCCGAGAGCGATGGCAAGATGAGGTTCGGCGTCCAGTTTGCGCTTGCTCGTCGTTGGTGTTAGTTGCTGCTCGCAGAGAGTACGAGTCTCGATCGCGTAAGTCGTGGCTTGGTCCCATTGTTTGGCTGCGGCCGCTGCGCGGGCCATCCACGACAAGGCTTCGAGGTACTCCGGCGTGATGCCATGCTGAGCCTTGTAGGCACGAAGTTCGGACTCGGCCGCGGGAAAGGAGTTCTGCGCTAATTGAGCGCGTACATCGCCGATGAGGTCGGATTGGGCGAGCGTTGGGGCCGGAGTGAGAACGCTTAAGGAGATGTAGAGGAGAATTCCTGCGAGGACCAAGCCCCACTTTCCCAACTGAATACTCATGCCTCGATGATGAATGAGCCCGTGGGAAGTTGCAACTGAGTGATCAGGCGGCAATGGCGTATTGGCCGGCGGAGTTGGCCAGCATATCCATCATTTGATGGAAGGTCGCAATTTCGAAGTTCAGGATGGAGCGGTTGCGCACCAAGCCTTCCAATACGGGTTTGGACGGCGCGAACAGTTTCAATCGAATATCGTGTTCGCGCGCCCAGCGCTCGAGGAATGCGAGCATCCCCAAGCCGCCGCCGCCGATAGCTTCGACTTCGGAAAGATCGAGCGCAATAATCCGGACGGGTGCTTGCGCCTGCACGAAATCGCGCAGCTTGAAAACCGAATCGCTGCGCAAGATACGACCTCTACACTCGATCACAGCCAGGTCACCAAGGTTTTCAGCGCGGATGGCCAGCATAAGAATCCTCCAACCCCTTAGTTACTCGCCAATCTTGGATGCAAAGTTCCTGCCAAAGGACAACGGGGTTATTTTTCAGTTTGATATGACAACGGGACGGGACGCGGCCGGGAATTCTTGGGAGGCTTGCAGAGAAATGTATTCGTACAGTGAATGCTGTATTCGCTGGATCCTGCTTGCGGGTAAGCCCATGCGGGTTACCTGTAAGCACAAAATCCTCTGGCGATTCAGCCCCGAATATGTAAGATCTAGGTGCGTTTGAGCTTTGCGGTTGTCAGCAGCAGACCGCTCCAAAGCGTGACCTGCCTGCACTATCCTCCGAGTTTCAGCGCTACTTCAACACAAAAGGAACACAGCAACATCATGGAAACCGGAACAGTAAAGTGGTTTAACGATGCCAAGGGCTATGGGTTTATCAGCCGCCAGAATGGTGAAGACGTTTTCGTACACTTCTCCGCCATCCAGGCAAACGGGTTTCGCAGCCTGCAGGAAGGTCAACAAGTTCAGTTCGACGTGGTAAAAGGCCCGAAGGGCTCGCAGGCAGAAAACGTAAAAGGCGTCTAGACCACAATCAAAACTCGGAACAAGAAGGGCGGCCTGCAAAGGCCGCTTTTCTTTTTGGTGCGACCGAACTCGGCTCTCTAATTCATGCTGCCTGCTCGGCTTCAGCAACGGTTTCGTAGAATTGGAAAAAGCCTTCCACGCGTGTGACTTCCAGAGCCTGGTGGATGCGCTGATTGACGCCGACCAAGCCCAGGCTGCGTCCATCTTTCTGTCGCGTGACGTAGGCGCCGACGAGCGCTCCAATCCCCGCCGAATCAGCTAAGGGAACATTCGTGAAATCTAGGATGAGGGCGCGCGCGTTATCGGCCCGAACCTTGGACTGAAAACCGAATAGGTTGGTAAGCGTCAGCGGCCCAGAAAGGCGCAGGATGTGGACTCCCTCCCGCGACCCGGGTAGATCTTCGATGTTCAACGGCTGATCGGGCATGTGAGAAATGTTAACGGCTCATGACAGGGCGGATGTTAAAAGCAGGTTAATTCCGGGGTTAAGAACGGCCGCCTGCAATCTCAATTACAATTTTGTTCGGATGGGAAACGACAATGGCCCTTAAAATTGGCGACCGAGCGCCGGAGTTCGAACTTCCCGCGGTTGCGGGCGAACGCCAGATTATGATGCGCTCGCGCGAGTATCTCGGCCGGCAGAACCTGGTCGTGGCGTTTCATCCGCTGGATTGGACACCGACTTGAGCGGCGCAGGTGCCGGAACTCGACGCCAGGAAAAAAGAGTTCGCGGCGCTTAATGCCCAGGTCATGGACATCAGCGTAGATTCGATTCCGAGCCACATCGCGTGGCGGCGGGAGGAACTTGGTCCGGTCGAGGTTCCTTTGTGCTCCGATTTCTATCCACATGCCGAGGTGACGCGGAAATTCGGCATCCTGCGGGAAGGGCCGCCGGTCGCAGGCATCAGTGAACGGGCTGCGTTCATTGTGGATAAAGCGGGGAGGATTGTTTTTGCTAAGGTTTATCCGATTGACCAACTGCCGAACCTTGAAGAGTTGCTGGGGGCGCTGCGGGAGCTTGCTTGAAAGATCGTGGTAGCCGGGCTGGGCAACCGATGGCGGTCCCCCGAAATCTTTACTCTCCACCCACAGTGAGGCCGTCGATGCGGATGGTCGGTGAGGCTACGCTGCCGCGGAATTCCAAGTCGCTTCCTATCTCGGAGATGTTGCAAAACATGTCTTTGAGATTGCCGGCCACGGTGATCTCTTCGACCGGAAAGGCCAGTTCGCCGTTGACGATCCACATGCCGGAGGCTCCGCGGGAATAATCGCCGGTGACCAGGTTGGCGCCGTGGCCTAGAAACTCGGTTACATACAAGCCGTCTTTGATGTCTGCAATGATTTGCTTTGGCGCCTTCGTCCCTGGTTCGAGGAAGTAATTCCCGGGGCCGATTCCGGGTGTTCCGGCAAGGCCGCGGGATGCGTTGGCAGTAGTCTCTAATCCTAACTTCTTCGCGGTGTAGGTGTTCAGCAGATACGACTTTAGAAGTCCGTCTTGAATTACCACCGTGCGGCGCGTGGGGATGCCTTCGCCGTCGAAGGGCGTGGTGGCGAAACCGCCGGGCATGGTGCCGTCATCAATGACGGTGACGTTCGGTCCGGCAATTTTCTCGCCGAGTTTGCCGGCCAGGAACGAGGCTCCGCGATAGACGGAGTCGCCGTTCACGCCCTCGAAAATATGTTCGAGCATCGAACTGGCGACCATGGGATCGAGCACCACCGGCACGTGGGCGGTCTTCACCTTCCGGGCGCCTAGGCGTCGGAGGGTACGGCGCGCTGCTTCTTTGCCTACTTGCTCCGCGGAGTCGAGCTTCGCCAGGCTGCGGGCCACTGAGTACCAGTAATCGCGCTGCATCAGGCCGTTCGCGTCCTGCGCGATGGGCACAGCGGCGACGGAACAGTAGGATCGCCTGTATTCGCCGACAAAACCATGAGAATTTGCCAGCACTTTTCTGCCGGTGGCGGCGTCGAACGATCCGCCTTCGGAGTTCTTGATGCGCGGATCGGCGTCGAGCGCGGCCTTCTCGGCGCGGCGCGCGTACTCGATGCGCTCGGAGCCGGGGAGCGAGTAGACATCCTCGTGATAGAGATCGAGGTTGCCGGAGAGCGATCCGAGCTTAGCGGCTTCGGGAATGCCCGAGTACGGATCCTCAGAGCAGATCTTCGCGAGTTCGAGGGCGGACTTCAACATGCGCTCGATACCAGCGGCGGAGAAGTCGCTGGAGTAGGTGCTGGCAGCGCGCTGTCCGAAGAAGACGCGGACTCCGATGGCGCGCGAACCGGACTCTTTCAGAGTTTCGACCTGGCCGAGGCGCACCACGGTGGAGAATTCGTCGCCTTCGCGGACGATGCACTCGGCCGCGGTCGCTCCGCCTTTCATGGCGCGGCGGACGACATCGGTTGCGAGTTCCCGCAATTCAGTTTCGACTTTAGGAGTATGAGTTTCCAGAGTTGTCGTCATTTCAAGGTCAGAATCTACCACTGAGGCACAGAGACACAGAGAAAAGCAAAACAAGAAAGAAAAAGATCTTGGTTTTCTCCGTGTCTCTGTGTCTCCGTGGTGTTACTGCATGTATCCGCCGGTTTCGCGCTTGGCGGTGCCCCCGACGGTCATGCGATCAATCTTAATGGTCGGGATGCCAACGCCGACGGGAACGGCCTGTCCATCTTTGCCGCAGGTGCCGACGCCTTCGTCGAGTTTCAGGTCGTTGCCGACCATCGAAACCCGGGTCAGCACATCGGGGCCGTTGCCGATCAGGGTTGCGCCCTTGATTGGGGCCGTGATTTGGCCGTTTTCGATGAGATAGGCTTCCGATGCCGAAAAGACAAATTTGCCGTTGGTGATGTCTACCTGTCCGCCGCCGAAGTTCACCGCATAGACGCCATTTTTCACTGAGCGAATGATGTCGCCGGGATCATCCTGCCCGGCCAGCATGTAGGTGTTGGTCATGCGCGGCATAGGGATGTGCTCGTAGCTCTCGCGACGTCCGTTGCCCGTGTCGGCGAGGCCCATGAGCTTCGAGGAAAGCTTGTCGCTCAGATACCCCTTCAGAATTCCGTTCTCGATCAGCACGGTTTCCTGCGTGGGCTGGCCCTCGTCGTCCACGTTCAGGGAGCCGCGGCGCCACGGCATGGTGCCGTTGTCGACCACGGTGCACTTCTCGCTGGCGACTCGTTTGCCGATCAGTCCGGCGAACGCTGAAGTCTTCTTGCGATTAAAGTCGGCTTCCAGTCCGTGGCCTACGGCCTCGTGCAAAAGCACGCCGGGCCATCCTGGACCAAGCACGACTTCCATATCGCCCGCCGGAGCTTCGCGGGCGTCGAGTTGCAGGATTGCCTGGCGCGCCGCCTCTTTGGCAAAGAACTCGGGAGTCTTTTCGCCATGACCACCAAAGAAGAAATCGAGCGCGACGCGACCGCCGCCGCCGGAGGTGCCGCGGCCGGAAGTTGCATCCGTTTTCGCGATGCAGGAAACATTCATCCGCGCCAAGGGCTGCGAGTCTTCCGCAAAGGTGCCGTCGGAGCCGACTATCAGGATGGTCCTTAATTCATCGGCATAGCTGGCGCGAACTTCTTTGATTCGCGGATCGTAACCGCGTGCGGTTCGATCGGCGCGCATCAGGAGTTCGACTTTGGCGGTGATGTCGGCGTCCACCGAAGGCAAGGCTATGGGGTACAAGCTGCGGGCGGGCTTCTGCTGGAATCCGGCGACTGTCGTCTTGGACGGCGCGCTCGCGATCAGAGCCGCGGTGCGGGCCGCATGCAGAATGCGCTGTGGAGAAAGATCGTCGGTGTAGGCGTAGCCTGTGCGCTCGCCGGAGACGACACGCACGCCGCAGCCCGCTGAAATTCCCTGCGAGGCGGATTTGACCAAAGACTCATCCACCATCAGCGAGGTCGAGGTCAGGTATTCGAAATAAAGGTCGGCATAGTCTCCGCCGGCGGAAAGGGCGGCGGTGAGATAAATCTCGAGATCGTGGTTGGTGAGTCCGTAGTGCTCGAAGAAGAAACGTTCCTGATTGGCTGTCACCATATTTTGATGCCTTCGTAGGAAAAACGACTCGTAGCGATTAGATGCGGTATCTTGCGGCCATCTCGTTCGGCCTATTTCATAAACGCAACGTGCAGGTTATATCCTGCTCCGGCTACCGCCGCGACCAGCAGCGCCACCGAGGCGACAGTTCGTGGTCTCTTGAGGTATGCCGCGAAAGCCTCCCCCTTTTGTTTTGGGAGATACATCATGTAGTACAAGCCAAAGCAGAAGAAAAACACCCACTCAAACCGAAGAAATCCCTTCCACATTGACAGTACTGTACATGAGAACAAAAGGCAGGTCATAACGACCCGCGCCGGTTTCGACGATGCAACCGATACCTCCATGGAACCCTCCGAGGGGCTGTCGCTCGCGGGAAAATGTACCGCCCGCTAACTGCATTATCACATGAGCGGAACCTCTTCAGTTTCAGGGGAAAGATTACGGAAGTTAGACTGCGCTGTGCCTGACGAAACCAAACAATTGCGCGGTTCACCCATCACTGACACCGTCTCCGGCCGGGCGAATAATTCCGATATGACCCCGGATTCGCTCGGCCAGATGCTCTCCGGCTTCCTCACTGGTGCTCGCGCGGCGGTGGTGGTGGAAGATGGCGCCATCGCGTTCGATTTGGCGGAGTCGAAGTACTCAATTTCGGGCGAGTACAACAAATGTCTGCTGCATCTGTGGTCCCACGAACGAAACGTGGTGCGGCGTGTGCTGGATGGGGAAGTGAAGGCCACTACACTGCGGCTGCAGGTGCAGCGGATGGGGCAGAATCGTCCGACTCGCCTCGATTTCTGCCGGGATCGCGACCAGCGCTCGCCCGCCGCGCGCCGGCAAGCACGAGTAGCTTACGAGCCTCGGGTGCGACGGGCACTAGAAAGAAATTTCCCCGAATGGACGGTGGTTCGACTCACTACTGCTATCGACCTTGAACACTCTTTCGGTCCGTCTTACCTGCGCGGCTGGTTGCGACACGGACAGCGCGCTTTGGCAGTGGTTGGGGTGAATGATGAAGAGACACAATCGACCGTTGATGGTGGGCTTACCTGCGGAATTCTTTGGCTGGAGGCGTGCCGGCTTGCCCAGCGGGACCGCCGATTGGTAGAGGGGTTGGCGATGATTTTGCCGAAAGGAATGGCTACGCTCACGCGGCAGCGCATGGCCCATCTGAATCCAGCAGCGTCGAAATGGAGTTTGTACGAATTCGACCAGCGGGAGGATGCGCTCGCACCGGCAGACATCGGCGATCGCGGCAACCTGGCAACCCGGCAACCCGGTTGGTGCATGTGGTGGATGAAGGTCCTGCGCGTGATCGCTTTGCGGAGTCGATCGCGCGCATTCACGGCATTCTGCCGCAAGCTGAGGTCGTGGTGCTTTCGCCGGCATTGATTTCGTTTCGGCGGCATGGCCTCGAATTTGCACAGGGGAGGATTGCCCATGATCCTCTGGACTTCAAGAGCAGGGAGGAAATCGCTTTCGGCGTGGGGCCGGAAGAGCGGGTACTAAACTCGGAGAACGAAACGCAGTTTGGCGATCTGGTGCGTCTGGCGGCAGCGGTTCGTCATAAGGACGGTCCGAAGAACCACGCTTTGTGGCGAATGCATCCCGAACGCTGGCTGGAGTCGCTGGTGGTCACGAACGTCGCGGCTCTTGACGGGCGGCTGCGGCCGGAGCCGGTGTATGCAAAGGTGCCCGCGTTTGCTGCGGCAGATCGAGCGATGATCGACATTCTGGCCACAACTCGCGAGGCGCGGCTGGCGGTGATTGAACTCAAAGCCGACGAAGATATCCACCTGCCGCTGCAAGGAGTGGATTACTGGTCGCGCGTGGCCTGGCACCAGAGCCGCGGCGAGTTTGCGCAGTTCGGTTATTTCCCCGGGCGCGAGCTCTCGGTGCAGAAGCCTCTGTTGATGCTGGTTTCGCCTGCTCTGCATGTGCATCCCACGATCGACACGATCCTGCGCTATCTCTCGCCCGAGATCGATTGGGAAGTGCTGGGAATCGACGAGCGCTGGCGGGAAGAGATACGGGTTGTGTTTCGCAAGCGACCGGCGCGGACGCCGGCTCGGGTGGTTTAGACTTTATTCACCGCCGAGACGCAGAAAGCGCCGAGAAAAACCTTTTCTTGGTTCTTGAAAAAAACTTAAATCCCGATGCTCTTGCGCAGCATTACGAGTTGCCCGAGGTGATATGCGTTGTGGTCGGCCACGAGCAATGTTTCGCGCAAAATTGTTTGCCCGTCACCCCATGGGATCCGAGCGTAGAGGTTGGTTTTAGGGTCGGCAACGAGCCGCTCCAGTGTCCGCAGGTCTTTTTTGAAGGTGGCCATGCTTTCGATCCACGCATTCTCGTTCGGGGGCGCTTCCGATGCGGGCCAGTATCCTTCGGGCCATTTCGGTGAGACGTGCTTCGAGTTGCGGCTGAATTCCAGGATGTCCCACTGGGCGAGGCGCATGTGTTCGAGCAGCATCCAGGCGGTGTGGGGGAAGTTCGCGACTTTGACTCCGGCGAGTTGCACGGGCCAGTCGCCCAGGGCGGCGTCGAAGGTGACGTGTGCACCACCATCTTTCAGCAGGTAGAGCAGGTGGTCGCGGAGAGGCTGATCGGAAGATGCCGGGCGCGCCGCCGCTTTCTTGCTCGATTTGGACTTGGTTGATGTTTTTCTGGTCTTCTTCGCCATGGTGATTCCATTGTATGTCGTTGGTCGCTGGTCGTTGGTCGTTGGCGAACAACCAACGCACTGAGCTTAAGGACTGATTGGCTTCGGGATCTCGCTTTCCGGCGCTTCGCCTTTGTATACTCGGCCGATTCCTCGCACCAGGCGCCGCATTGGCAGCTCTCCTTTTGTGTCGGCGAAGAAGATTTCGCCGCTGCGGGAGCCGCGATAGCACCAGCGCTTCAGGATTGCGAGGTGCTCCATGCCCTCGATGGCGCTGGCCGGCTTGGCCGCGGGAAACGCCGCCAGCGCGGCGTGGATGCGGGCTTCCATTGACTGAGATTTGGCGTGCTCCGCGTCGGAAATAGGAAACTCCAGCGGTCCCGCGATTGCGCCACCGTCAACGCGGAATAAGGCAACACTTCCCGGCTGCTCTGGCTTTTGGATAGACTTCTGAACGACTACGGCGTGCAACTGATCAATCCGGTGGACGAATTCCGGCAGTTGCTGCAGCACGGGAGTTAGTTTGTCGAGTCGCGCGTGGATGGCTGCAGCGGTCTCAAATTCCATTCGCGCCGAAGCGTCATCGCGCTCCGCCGACATTTGGCGCTTTAGCGATTCGCCGCGTGAGTCGAGAAAATCCTCCACGCGCACGACTTCGGCGCGATACTCGTCATCGGTGCAACCGCGAAAGCAGGGGGCCAAACACATCTTCATCTCGGAATAAACGCAGCCGGGAAATTTCGGATCGGGATGGAGGTCTCTAACGCAGCGGCGCATTTTGAAGAAGTCGAGCACGTCGTTCATGAACTTTTCCGCTGACACGCGCGAGGCAAACGGGCCGTAGTAAATGTTCTTTCCGGAGGCTCGTCCAAGCCGGGTCGTGATCGACGCCCGAGGGAATTCGTTTTCCAGATGCAACTTGACCAGCGGAGCGAAGCGCAACCGCAGGCGATTCGCGTAGGTCCTGGGAAAGGCAGTGCGCAGGACTTGATAGAGTATGAATCCCGATTCGAAGTCGGAGCCGGTCAGCGTGTATTCGATCCAGTGGACGCGATTGCGCAGGTTGAGGCGCTTGGTACGCTCCTCGGGAGGGGAAAGTAAACGCTGCAGGCGTCGCCGCAGGTTGGCGGTTTTGCTGACGTACGGTTCGGAGTTCGCGTCTTCAGCTCGCAGAAGGAACACGGCGGGTGCGTCGGCTACAGCGGAGAAGACTTTGGAGTCGGCTTCCGGATGGAACTCGATGCGCTCAGTCAGCACGGTTCGATTGTAGAAGAGGTCAGAGGTTAGAGGTCAGATTGTAGAGGTGAACAACCCTGACTTCATCCGAAGCTTGCGCTCTTGAACTTCTGGCGGAAGTCGGGGCCGTCCATCCTCACAATGCGGCACATCTCTTGCAGACGGGAGCGCATGCGTTCTCCGATGCGGTCGCCAAGGGTCTCTTCGCGCGCGGCGGCACGAGCCGGCGACAACGATCGAGTTACGCTGGCAGCCGGCTCGTCCGCAAAATTCGTGGTGATGATCGTGGTTCGATTGTCGTTGTAGCGGGTGTTGAGGATGAGGCTGACTGTGTCCCATACCCACTCGCTTGGTTTCACGGCGCCGAGTTCATCGAGCAACAGCACTTCGGCTTCAAACACTGGCCGCAACACTTGTAATTCGGTCGCCTGGACGGAATCGTTGTATGAGTTCTGAATCTGTTTCAGCAGCTCGCGATAATCGCAAAAAAGGCAGGCGCTGCCTCGGGTGGCGATAAGTTCCTTGAGAATGCCCACAGCGAGATGGGTCTTGCCGGTGCCGATTCCTCCGACCAGCAGCAGGCCGGCTCCGTCTCGCGGGTCAAACTCCTGCACGAAGCGCGCGGCGCTGATCTGGGCCAGCTCCACCGAACGATCGGCGCCGGGAAAATCGGTGGTGAAGTTCGACAGCTCGCAATGCTCGTATCGCTTGGGAATACGCGCCGCCGTGATCATGGCGCTGCCGCGCGCCCGCAACTGACAATCGCAACGCGTTACGCCTCGCTCCGGCGCTTCGGGAACCGGCTTCCATCCTGAACCCGCGCACCAGGGGCAAACTTCAGCTGCTGTCTTCATAAATCTCGTGTAATTAGACTGTGCACCTTGAACGGCTTGGGCTGCAACTCGAAAGCGGTTGCTCTCTGTGTACATCCTGTGGAGAGGAGGAGCTAGTTGTGGAGAACGGTGCAGAAGGCTTACCTCGGGCGCTAAAGCGCGGACCATTTTCGACAGCTTACGGCACGAGTCAACTCACACCCTTCTCGTTCGCGACCAAGAAGCCCTTAGCACGTTACTTAGCACTTTCGACTCATTCTCCAATCACTACACAGAGCGGGGCACGCAAGGTGTCAAAACCGGCAACTGGCACGTGTTTCCCATTGACAATCCCTTAACATGGGCGAGAATGGCCATCGCCGGTGCTCGCGCTTTGGGCTTTCCTCCCCGGCTGAATGCGCGGGAACCGAAACGACTAGTGTCAGGAGAGAGCATGAATAAAGCTGATCTGGTTGACCGGATCGCCGGAGCCTGCAACATATCAAAGGCGCAGGCGACGACCGCGATCGACACCACCGTGGACAGCGTTACCGCTGCCCTTAGAAAAGGAGACCGAGTAGCTTTGATTGGATTCGGCACATTCTCCGTCTCACAACGCAAGGCCCGCAATGGCCGAAACCCTCAGACGGGTGCCACCATCAAGATAGCGGCCCGTAGAGTCGCCAAATTTACTCCCGGGAACGAACTGAAGAAAGTGGTCAATAAAGGTAAGTAAGGGGCCCCAGAATTCTTGGATACGAGCGAGACGGCAGGGGGTCGGTCCTGCCGTTTTTTTTCAGGTCTCAGGTGCCAGGTCTCAGGTCTCAGCGTTTCGGAGCGAAGGCTTTCCCGAGACCTAACCGCTGAAACCTGGCAACTGGCTTGCTGAATCCTTCCTAACTCCGGTAAAATCAAATGTCTGAATCGAGGATTTAGGAACCGACATGAAAGCAGCTATCCATCCCAACTACAGCGAGATTCGAGTACATTGCGCTTGCGGCAACGCATTTGTCACCCGCTCCGCCCACAAGGGCGACATCAGCGTGGAAATATGCTCCGCCTGCCATCCTTTCTTTACCGGCAAGCAGAAGCTTATGGACACCGCTGGCCGCGTCGAGCGCTTCCGCCGTAAATACGCCAAGAGCGATGCCGGGAAAGCCGAAGCCGCAAAGGCAGAGGCTGCGAAGAAGTAATTCCCGAGAAACGGGCATTCTTAAAAGCCTCTCGTGCGGGAGGCTTTACTTTTGGCCCCGTCCAGCTTTACCAGGTCTTCGCCGCTAAAACCACGTAAAATCAGATTGTGCAGAAGTTCTGGGACAATCCGCGCGGCGCTGACGCTCCGGCCCTCGGGCAGGCTGGCCAAACGGCCGCGCGCGCCTTTCCCAGTTCCTTCGCGATCGGCGGCGTCCGCATCGCTCCCGCTACCGTGCTGGCCCCCATGGCTGGCGTTACCGACACCGTCTTTCGCCGCTTTATCAAGAACCTTGGGGGATGCGGGCTGATCATGACCGAGTTCACCTCGGCGGACGGCGTACTGCGCGATGAGCGGGTGCGTGGGCGATACCTTCATTTCTATGAAGACGAGCACCCGATTTCGGCTCAGCTCTTCGGGAGCAGTCCTAGGGTGCTGGCCGATGCTGCGCGGCTGGTAGAGGATCTCGGCTTCGACATTGTTGACCTGAACCTGGGCTGTCCGGCGAAGAAAGTGGTGAAGTGCAACGGCGGCTCCGGACTGCTGCGCGACCTGCCACTGATCCGGCAAATTTTCGAAGCGGTGCGCGCGGCGGTGAAGATTCCGTTCACAGTTAAGTTTCGCGCGGGGTGGAACGACGACGAAATCGTATGTGTCGAACTGGCGCGCATGGCCGAGAGCTGCGGCCTGGCAGCGGTTGCACTACATGCCCGCACGCGCGAGCAAGGCTATAGCGGCAACGCGCGCTGGGAATGGATTGCCTCGGTGAAGCAGGCAGTCAAGATTCCCGTGATTGGCAATGGCGACATCAGGTCGCCTGAAGACGCTTGCGCCATCGTTGCGCGGACCGGGTGCGACGCTGTGATGATTGGCCGGATGGCGCCGGCGAATCCGTGGATCTTCCGGCAGATTGGGCAATATGTTAGCCGGGGCAACTATGACGAGCCCACCGAAGCTGATCGCTACCAGATGATCCGGACTTATTTCGCGATGCTGCTGGGAGAAGAAATGCCCGGAGCCGAAGGCAAGATGAAGCAGTTCGCGTCGTGGTTCACGCACGGTGTTCCGGGAGGGGCGGCGCTGCGGAAGGCGATCTACGAAGCTAAGAGCGGACCAGAGATATTGGGGCGGGTGGAAGAGTTTTTTGAGGCGAAACTACCAGTGCAGGCCACGTAGGGACGGCCGAGGGCGGATGTCCTTATACGAGTGACCTTAATGCGAGCCTTCCCCGCTCGTCGCGTTCCACATAGCCCCACGGTGTCTGGTGGTCGTGCGTGAAAACGGTCAGCCACTTCTCCGGAATCGCCTGCGCGTAATACTTCTTGCGGCTCTCGATGGTTTGCAGAGGATAGAGGTCGAAACTCATGCCCCAGGTGATGGCGATGTGGGCGGCGGTGGGGATTAGGTCGGAGATGTAGCAGGCGGTGCGGCCTCCACTCTCGACGATCACGGCTTGCATGTGGGCGGTGTGGCCGGAGAAGGTTTTCACCGAGATGCCGGGGACAATTTCCTCGCCACCTTTGAGCAACGTCATCTGGCCGCTTTGCACGAGCGGATCGTAGTTGTCGGGCATGAAGCTGATGGCATCGCGTTCACTGGGATGGCGCGCGTATTGCCATTCGCCTTCGGGCGCATAATATTTCGCGCGCGGAAAAGTTGGGACAGTCTTGCCATCGCGCCGCACCGTGTTCCATCCGCAATGGTCGAAATGCAGGTGGGTGTTAATGACGATGTCGATGTCTTCGGGCGCAAGGTCGGCGGCGTGGAGATTGTCGAGCAACTTGGCGGGCTGTTTGTAGATCTGCACCAGTTTTTCTGGCAGCTTGTTGCCGATTCCGGTCTCGATCAGGATATTTTTCTTGCCGGTGCGAACTAGCAGCGAATTCAGTCCCACGTTGAGGCGGTTCTGCTCGTCAGGCGTCACCTTTTTCGACCACATGGTTTTCGGGATGACGCCGAAGAAAGCTCCGCCGTCGAGGAAGTAGGTTCCATCGGAGACTACTGTTAGTTCGAAATCGCCGAGAGTTGTGCGATGCATAAAGAAGCACTCAGCATTCAGCAGTTAGCACTCAGTTTTCGTTTGCACTACAGGCAATTCTCTTGTCTGAATGCTGAGTGCTGACTGCTGAATGCTACTTCAATTCCTTGTTCCAGAAATCTTCCATCATGTGGAACAACTGGGTGCGCGTACCCGATCCCGCAATGCCGTGTGTCTTGTCTGGATAAACCATCAGGCGAAACTGCTTTCCCGACCGGATCAGGGCGTCGGTCATCTGGATTGTATTTTGAAAATGAACATTGTCGTCGCTGGTGCCGTGCACGAGCAGTAAGGAGCCGTGCAGACTACTGGCCGCGCTGACGATGGAATCGTCGTAGGCGCTGGAATTATCCTTCAGCAAGCCCATGTAACGCTCGGTATAAATCGAGTCGTAATTGCGCCAACTGGTTACCGGAGCGACCGAGATTCCCGCCTTGAAGCGGTCAGAGTGAGTCAGCGCGTACAGCGTCATCGAGCCGCCGTTCGACCATCCCCACATCGCGGTACGCGTGGGGTCGAGCTGCGGAAACTGGGCATACAACTGGTCGAGCGCAGTGAGCTGGTCTTTCAATTCGATCGGACCCGACTGTCCGCGAATCGCGGCCGAGAATTTCTTTCCGCGATTCGGAGTTCCGCGATTGTCGACTGAGAAAGTCGCGAATCCTTCATTCGCCAGAATCTGGTGGAAGAGCTCATTTGTTCCACCCCAAGCATCCCGCACGGTCTGCCCCGCCGGACCGCCATAGATGTGCACGAGGAGCGGAATTTTCTGAGCGGGGTCCGCATTGCGCGGCAGAATAACATAGCCATACAACACCGTGCCGTCATCAGCTTTGAATTCCAACATCCTTGGGGCAATCGGGTCATAATCGGCTACGCTGCGACTTTCCCAGATTTTCTGGCACGCGCCCCCTGGCGCGCACACCGAAATGCGTGGCGGCATCAGCGTCGCAGAATGGGTTTCCACAAAATGCTTGGCGTCGACTGAGAAGCTCGTAGCATAATTCCCATCGTCCGCCGAAATAGTCTGCATTCCCGAGCCATCAAGCTTGACGGAAAAAAGTTTCTCCTGCCTCGGATCTCCTTTGTTAGCGGTAAAGAAAACTGTGCTTGATGCTTCATCCACGCCGCTGATCGCGATGACTTCATAGTCTCCGCTTTCGAGTTGGCGTTCGAGTTTGGCGTCGGCAGAGAGCGGATCGGCCGCGTTGAAGCTGTAGAGATAAATGTGGGTGTGGCCGTCGCGCCAACTGGTCCACAGAAAGCGGTCGCCGGATTTCAGGATGCGGAAATCGTCGTTGACGTTGACCCAAGCGTCCGGGGCCGACTCGGTGAGCACTTTGCGAGACCTGCCCGACTTCGCGTCAATAAAATAAAGGTCCATCACGTCCTGCTTGCGATTCAGGACTTCCGCCCAGGCCCAGCCTTCGCGAATCCAGCCGAAGCGCGGCACATAGGTGTCGTCATCGTCGGTGAGCTTGAGCCACCGAACCTTGCCTCCGTTGCCGCTCACCACTCCCAGGCGCACGCTGGGATTGGGATCGCCCGCCTTCGGGTATTTTTCCTGCTCGACCCTGGGATGCGTGGGCAGCCAGTCGGTGATGGGATAGGTCGGCACCCGGGTCTCATCCATTTGCAGAAAGATAATTTCGTGTCCTTCGGGCGACCAGAAGTAGTTGCTGCGCACGGCCAGTTCTTCGGCGTAAACCCAGTCCACCTCGCCATTCAGGATGTTGTCGTCTTTTTCCTTATCACTATCTCTATCCCTGTCTTTATCTTTATCTTTCTCTTTTTCCTCGCGGGTGAGCGGTCGTTCGCCTTCCTCACCCGATACCGGATGCACATAAAGATTGTGCTTGCGCACATACGTGAGCCGCTTGCCGTCTGGGGAAAACTTGGGGTCTTCGCTGGGGTCGGGAGAAGAGGTGAGCTGCACCGCCGTTCCCGTGTCGAGGCTGTAATACCAGAGCTGTCCCTGCGAATCGAAGAGGAGATGTTTGGAGTCGGGCGACCAGATGTAGGCGGCGACGTGGTACCGGGTCACGCGCTCTTTCTCGCGCTCGTCCTTGATCTTGCTGGTGGAAGGGGCAAGCTGCGATAGCTTGTTTTCGCTGGCTAATAATTTCTTCTCGCCCGTCGCTGCGTCCACATACCAGAGTTCGCCGTGCTCGCCTTCGTCATCGCGCTGTACGAAAGACACTTTGGTGCAGTCGGGACTCCATTCGATCGTTTCCGGGGCGCGTCCGGTGACTCCTCCTTCGGCGAAGATCTGCTCGATCGTGAGCTGCTTCGGTGCGGCGGGCGAGGTGCCAGTTTGGGCGCTCGCTGCGAAAAGCAACACCGACACGTTAAGAGCGAAAACGAGAAGAACTTTTTTCACGAACGGACTCCGATTCAGCATGAGATGTGACCCAAGACGGGCTGGCAGTGAAACTCAAAAGTGTACAACGGGAAGGCGATTTGCGTCAGGAACGATTAGTTGCCAAGCGTCACTTCACCGCCGGATCAAACGGCCAGAATTGTCTTCATCTCCGCGCGCACCGGATGGTTTGCTTCATAGGCCGCGATCTTCGATTCGCGTTGCAGGGTCAGTCCGATATCGTCCAATCCGTTGAGCAGGCAATGCCGGGAGAATTCATCCATCGCGAAGGCCGCGGCAAATCCCTGGCCGTCTTCCACTCGCAACGCTTCGAGATCGACTGTGAGCTGGTAGTTTTCGATTTCTTTTGAGCAGCGCATGATCTCCGCTACCTGGTCTTCATTCAGCCGCACCGTCAGCAGGCCGTTCTTCAGGCTGTTGTTGGCGAAGATGTCGGCAAAGGACGACGCGATCACCACCTGAAAGCCGAAATCGGCCAGCGCCCAGACGGCGTGTTCGCGCGAGGAACCGCAGCCGAAGTTTTTCCCGGCGACCAGGATTGAGGCCTTGGCATAACGGGGCGCGTCGAGCACGAAATCGCCAGTGTTTCTTGCGCGATCTTTCTTCCGTCTCCTGAAAAGCGCCAGTCGTAGAACAGGAATTCGCCGAAGCCGGTGCGCTCGATGCGCTTCAGAAACTGCTTGGGGATGATTTGGTCTGTGTCCACGTTGACTTTGTCGAGCGGGACAACCAAGCCGGTGTGCTTACGAAATGGTTGCATAGATTGCTGCTCAGTTAAATTGCCACTTTCTAATGTCGGTGAAATGCCCGGCGATGGCTGCCGCTGCTGCCATCATGGGGCTAACCAAGTGAGTCCGTCCGCCGCGTCCTTGCCGCCCTTCGAAATTGCGGTTGCTGGTCGAGGCGCAGCGCTCTCCGGGCTGCAGGATGTCAGGATTCATGCCGAGACACATCGAGCATCCCGATTCGCGCCATTCAAAACCGGCATCCAGAAAAATGCGATGCAGTCCTTCTTGTTCGGCGGCACGCTTGATCGCCTGCGAACCCGGCACCACCATAGCCCGAACCTTCGGATTTACATGCTGGCCTTTGGCCACTCTCGCCGCCGCCCGCAAGTCTTCGATGCGCGAGTTGGTGCACGATCCGATGAAGACGCGGTCGACGGCGATGGTTTCGATGGGCGTTCCGGGATCAAGGCCCATGTAGGCGAGCGCCTGTTCCGCCGCCCGGCGGTCAGCGTCCTGGGCGAAGCTCTTTAGTTCGGGAACGTGTGCGTTCACCGGCACGACCATGCCGGGATTTGTTCCCCAGGTGACGAACGGTGCTAGCGCGGCTGCATCAATCTCAATCACCCGATCGAATGCGGCCCCGGGGTCGGTCGTCAGGCTGCGCCAATGTGCGACCGATTCTTCCCACGCTGTTCCGTTTGGGGCAAAGCGCCGGCCGTTGACATAGGTGAACGTCGTCTCGTCGGGCGCGATCATTCCCGCTCTCGCTCCAGCCTCAATACTCATGTTGCAGAGCGTCATGCGGCCTTCCATGGACAGGGCACGCACGGCATCGCCGGCGTACTCGACCACGTATCCCGTGGCGCCATCCGTACCGATTCGTCCGATGATTCCGAGCGCCAGATCTTTGGCCGTCACGCCTTCGGCCAGCTTTCCGCTGACGTGGATTTGCATCGTCTTCGGTTTGTTCTGCGGCAGACATTGGGTTGCCAGCACGTGCTCCACTTCAGAGGTTCCGATACCGAACGCCAGCGATCCGAAGGCGCCGTGCGTGGAAGTGTGACTGTCACCGCAGACAATCGTCATCCCCGGTAATGTGATACCGAGTTCTGGGCCGATTACATGCACGATACCCTGCTCGGCTGAATCCATGTCGAACAGTGGGACCCCGAACTCGCGGCAGTTTTTCTGCAGAGCTTCGATCTGCTTGGCCGCGATCGGATCGGTGATCCCCAGGCCCCGCGGAGTGGTCGGGATATTGTGGTCAACGGTTGCGACCGTGCGTAAAGGCTGGCGCACGGGCCGTCCATTCGCGCGCAGGCCGTCGAAGGCCTGCGGCGAGGTCACTTCATGCACCAGGTGCAGATCGATATAGAGCAGCGCCGACTGCCCTTCGGGAGCAGCGACCACATGCGCGTCCCAGATTTTCTCGAACAGAGTGCGGGGAGGCATGTCTCCAGTTTCTCAATGGTTCGACGATAGTTCAAGGGCGCAACCGTTTCCGGTATGATTCAAGCAGTCGATCGAGGAAAAACTGCATGCTCAACGGCAAACGCGTTGCCGTGGTGTTGCCCGCTTATAACGCGGAAAAGACGCTGGAAAATACGGTGCGGGAATTGCCTGACCTTGTCGATATCCGCATTCTGGTCGACGACCACAGCTCGGATCGTACCCTCGAAGTCGCGCATCGGCTTGGGTTGCAGTCCTTCGTTCACAATCGCAACTACGGTTATGGCCGCAATCAGCAGACCTGCTACCGCGAAGCTCTGGCGGCGGGAGCGGACGTGGTCATCATGGTGCATCCCGATTATCAGTACACGCCGCTGCTCGTGACTGCGATGGCGAGCATGATCGCTTATGGCGTCTACGACGTGGTGCTCGGTTCCCGCATTATTGGCGGCACCGCGCTGCGCGGGGGCATGCCGCTTTACAAGTACGTCGCCAATCGACTGCTCACCGCTTTTGAGAATCTGTTTCTCGGCGTCAAATTGTCCGAATATCACACCGGCTACCGCGCTTTCAGCCGCGAAGTGCTTACTCGTTTGCCGCTGGGAGAAAATAGCGACGATTTCGTTTTCGACAACCAGATGCTCGCGCAGTGCGTTTACTTTGGCTTCCGCATTGGCGAGGTCTCCTGCCCGACAAAATATTTCGAGGAGGCATCGTCCATTAATTTCGGGCGCAGCGTTCAGTACGGTGTTGGGGTGCTCGAAACCACTCTTCAGTTCGCGCTCCAGCGCGCTGGCATTATCCACAATCCCATCTTCAGCGAAAAAGGAAAGACGCTCGAGGCCGGTTCCGAGGCTTACTACGAGGGCGGACTGCCAACGGCTTCATCGCGGCGCTGAGCGCATCGTCTATTGAGGGCATCATCCCGAATCAGTGCTTCCTCGATAGGAAGCCTAGAATCTTGCTGGCAAACTCATCCGAGAAACCGAAGCGCGCCTTGGCCCGCGAATAGAGATCCACCGCTTTCTTGTCTAACCAAATCATGGAGGACTTCAGCGGGCCGTCCCCCGGACGCGGACGATAGTCCGTGGAACGCGTCTTGATTTCGGCGTTCGACTCGATCGTGTAGTAATACAAGGCAAGGCTTTTGCGAGATGTTCCCTCGGGACAGCGCAAGGGATCGGGAAACCCGTGGTACGAAATTTCGTCGGTGCGAAAGATCAGCGCCTCGTTGAAAAGCGGCGGCACCTTCACCACGCAACGGCGAATTTTCTGGTCCCACAATTCGAGCGCGCCGCCCCATTGCTGCTGCCAGTTGGGATTGAGATAGAGGATTAAATTTACCTGCCGGCGCCAGTGCTTGTGATAGTGGTGATTGCTGAAGTCTGTATGTACGTTGAGGAAGCCGCCGGGGCCTGACTGGTGCAGGCCGCCGCCTTCGAGCATGTCGTCTGACACCAGATCCGGAATTCCTGTCAGCTGCGAAAGCCAGTGCACAAAGGATCTCGAATTCAGTTCGTCTACCACCTCGCCGATCAGCGGGGGGAAGAGCGATCGTTTCGCGAGCCCAAGCTTGTTTTCGTTGGGGTGCTTGTAGCGGGTCCAGGCGTCGGTCGCCATGTCAGGAAACTCATCGGCCATTTCGGCAGCTACGTCCGCGTCCAGAAATTCTTTGAGGTGTACATGCGGATAGGGCTGAGCCTCGCGGAACTTTCGCCGCAGGGTGGGAAGCTGGGAGGACCATTTGAGGTAGGGAAATAGAGTCCGGGTTATGGGAATTACAATCGGATCGGCCATCAGAGTCAGTAAACCATATTCCGTATTTCAGTCCAGGCGGCACACCCGCACTGTCGAGTTCTCATAGGGGCATTCCAGCCCCGTCCGACCCGGTTGCTCGACTACGACCCAAGTCACTCCGTACTTCTGGCGCAACCGTTCGAAATCGGCTTTGCTGAATTGCTTCCAGTTCTGCTCGTCCGCGATCTGTTCCGCCCACTTTACCGAAAGCAGGGGGAACATCGAAGCTGCTCCTTTGTCTTTGACCAGGTCGGCCAACATACCGCGTTCGGCGCGGGCGCGAAATCCATTTTCGTCTTCGCCGGGCAGTTCCATGTGGCCGGGATCGAGCGCGAACAGCGCCTCCACCGGGGTATTTCCGCGAATCCACTCGAATGCCTGCGCCCACTGGTTGCGCGGTTGCGCTCCCGGCCACTCGATGTGCTGGCTCGCAGGAAACACTTGCCGCTGCGCATAATACATGCCCAAACTTAGCGGAACGAATAGCACTAGCCAGCGCCACACCTGACGTTGCAGGACGCATTGGCCTAGCAATCCGCCGCCCGCAACGACCAGCACCATGTAGCACAATGACAGGCAGCGCAGGGGCTGAAGCCTTGCGAGAGCCTCGAATCGAGCGGGAATCCCTAGGACGATCGCCGCTCCCGCTGCCACCAGCACAAAGGGGACCATCGCCCGCGACACTAGTTCGAGGCTCTTCATGCTGCGACGGCGCGCGAAGTTTCCAATCCACCAGAACAGCAGGACAGGTCCGATGACTCCCAGCCACTCGTACCATTCCCAGCGCAGGACGTAATGCGAACGCTGTCGCAAGGCGACCTCATGATAAGCGGCGGGCGGAGGCTCCAGGGTAAGGCCGAAGGGAAGCGCAGCCGCGAATCCTAGAGTTCGCGGACGATATCGGTCGAGCACGATTAGCCATGCACAAAATAAAATTGCGAAGCTCGCCATGAACGGATGCATGACGGCGGCAAATGCCAACCATAGCGTGGCGTGTCCATATTTTCGGTGCAAAACTTCCGCCACGGCATACAACGATGCGAATGCTGCCAGGTTCCGCGGGTTTAGAAACGGGTCGAGGATATACAGAAACGTTCCGGCGATGGGCAACGTCAGCAAACCCGTCATCAGAGCCACGGCGCCCCAGCGCGCTTTCTCTTCATTGAAAAGAGCCGACGCCAGACGCCAGCTCGCTGCGAGCAGCAGAAAAATAGAAATCAGATGCCACAGAAGTGCGACCCAGGGGAGCGGCAGATGCGTGGCACGAACTGAAAAGGCAATCAGATTTGGATACAACGTGTGTCCGGCATGCTCGCCAAAGAATTCAGAATTTACGGGGAACAGGCTCGGATTCAGGATCTTCAGCACGCCGGGAAGATAGATTTCGGCATCTTCCGAATAGGGATGGTACCCATGAATCAGAAGCGCCGCGACGGTCAGACCCAATAAGCCGATAAAATTCCTGATCTTCGGTTTGTTCTTCAGAAAGAGTCTCTCCGCACCGACTCAGAGTTTATTCGTCCTTCGGCGATCTCGGCGACATGACACGGCTGCGGGCCCCTACTTTTTTCGGTTTACTAGATGGTACTGATCCCCCCTCCCCTGATCTTTCAAGATCAAAGATTTAGGGAAAAAACCCACCCAGATCTTTGGGTCTAAAGGACTTGCCGGTAAAACCTTGTAAAATAAATGACTTAGCTCGGATTTTCGCTGCTCCGGGCTCACTCGTCAGTCCAAATTAGGGTTGTCAAAGAGCAACGGCAAAATCAGAGTCAAAGGCAGCGGACAGGAGTGTCCGCTCTACAATCAGATTGCCATTGTTGCACTGGAACGATTCGCTGTCAGTGACGGGCATCACAAGTGGAATAAAAATCAGCTCTGGTTGGCTCTGGGGTAAAGCCTGGTTCGCCCTTCGAGGCTGGGTCAACTGGCATAAAATTGGAACGAAGCGATTACAACTCTTCGCGATAGGCTGATGGCATTGAATTCAACGAGCGGGCGGAGTCGCGCCGTGGTGCTGCTGAGCGGCGGGATGGATTCCTGCGTTTGTGCGGCGCTCGCAGCGCGCGATCACCAGGCGGCGGCTGTGCACGTTAGCTACGGACAGCGCACGGAAGCGCGCGAACGGCGCTCGTTTGAGAGCATTTGCGACCGACTTGGGATTCGTGAACGTCTGCTGGTGCGAAACGAAGCTCTGCGCTTGATTGGCGGATCCGCCCTCACCGATTCGGGGATTGCCGTTCCAGAAACACACGGGACCGATGGCGGCGCACCAGTCGGCGTTCCGGTTACGTATGTCCCGTTCCGCAATGCGCATTTTCTCGCGGTTGCCGTCAGTTGGGCGGAAGTGCTGGGAGCTGAAAAAGTTTATATCGGAGCGGTGGAACCTGACAGTTCCGGTTATCCCGATTGCCGGCCGGAGTATTATCGAGCGTTCAATGAAGTCGTGAAGGCGGGCACTAAAGAAGGAACCATCGTGGTGGTGACGCCGCTGATCGCGATGCACAAGGCGGAAATTGTCAGGCTTGGGCTTGAACTGAATGCCCCGTTCGATTTAACTTGGTCGTGCTATCAGCGCGAAGACCGCGCTTGTGGTGTCTGCGACAGCTGTGTGTTACGGTTGCGCGGGTTTCGCGAAGCGGGGGCGGAAGATCCGATTCCGTACGCGTAGGCTGGCTGAGATCGAACTTGATCCGCCTTAGCAGTGCGATTGGACATCAGCCCTGAAGGGGCGTGTGATTTGGGAAGACTTTTGGCATCGCCGGAGCGATGCCCTGATTACGACGCAGATTTGAGATGCAATGCCGGGAGGCCAAGATCATGAGGAAATATTTTATTCTTCCCCTGCTGTTCGTCTTTGTTCTTGTCGTGGGGCTGTCAGCTCCGCTGGCGTTCACGCAAACCACGGGCAGTGTGAAGGGAACTTGCAGAGACTCCGATGGGAAACCTATCGCGGGGGCCGTGGTGGAGTGGATTGGGACTGAAACCGGCCGCACCTACACCCTCAAGACGAACAACAAGGGCGAGTATTTCTCGCTCGGCATTACTCCTGGCAAGTACAACCTCAAGCTGAGCAAGGATGGCAAGGAAATCTTTCACCTCAACGGCATCCTAGTGACTCTGGACTCGGGGGACGAGCCGGTAGACATTGACCTGAAAAAAGAAGCGGCGACCCAAGCCCTGTCGCAGGGAATGACCCCGGAACAACTGAAGGCGAAGCAGGAGGCGGCTGCCAAAGCTGCGAGCGAAACGAAAACCGTTGGGACGCTTAACGAGAAACTTAAGGCTGCCAGTGCGGCTTCGGCAGCCGGCGACTACGATTCCGCCATCGCCACCTTGAATGAAGCCAACCAGATCGACAGCACCCGTGACCAGATCTGGGCGTCACTCGGAGACGTCTACCGTACGTCGGCGCCGAAGCAGACCGATTCCGCCGCGAAACAGGAACGGTACGAGAAGGCCGTGACCGACTATCAGAAGGCGATTGAGTTGCGGAGCGCCGCACCGAATCCAGAGAAAGATCTCAACAGAAATAGGGATCTGGCCGCTTACTATAACAATCTTGCCGACGCTTATTCGAAGTCGGGCAAGGTCGATGATGCGGTGGCCAACTACAACAAAGCGGCGCAACTGGATCCGACGCATGCTGGCGCGTACCTGTTCAACGTGGGGGCGGTACTGACCAATGCAGGCAAGGTGGATGATGCGATTGCCGCGTTCGACAAAGTGATTGCGGCCGATCCGACCAAAGCCTCCGCTTATTACTGGAAGGGTGTGAACTTGATCGGCAAGGAAACCATCGGAAAGGACGGCAAGGTGGTGGCAGCCGATGGGACGGCCGAGGCCTTTCAGAAGTATCTGGAGCTCGACCCGACTGGTCCGTTCGCGCAGCCGGCCAAGGACATGTTGGCCAGCATCGGCGCGTCGGTGGAAACCGGCTTCGGAAACAAGAAAAAGCCACCCGTGAAGAAGTAGCCTGCACCAGTTCTCGGTTCCCGGTTCTCAGTTCTCAGAAAGACCAAACGCGGTTTTACCTGAGAACTGGGAACCGCTGGTTACCGAGGTCTATGACCTACTTGTCCTTCGTTCTTCTGCACATCCGCGTTACATTCAATACATAGGTACTTCTGCGACGTTTCTCCCCTGTGGCGTCAATTCTGATCATTGGAATGTAGCGAGGAGTGTAGGGAATGGCTGCTCCGGGGAATTCCCCGATCGCAATTGCCTTTGAGGGCTTCAGCGGAACGGGAACGGGATCGATTCCGACGCCGGCTCTGCTGGCTGGGATGTTACGCGCCTCGGAGAAGGTCAGCGATCTGATGTTTTCGCCGGGGCGTCCACCGCAAGTTGAGATTCACGGTCAGCTGACGGCGGTCGAAATCGCGGGCAGCAGCATACTTTCGGCGGATGACACGCGCCGTATCGCGGCCGATTTGATCGGCACCAATAAGCAGGCCATCAACACGCTGCGCGAGCAGGGTTCGTGCGATGTGTCTTACGGATTGCCGGGCATGGCGCGGTTCCGGGTTAACGTGTTCATTCAGCGCGGAAGCTGCGCGATTGTGATGCGCGTCATCCCGACGGTTATTCCGACCTTCAGTTCGCTACGCCTGCCGGCACAATTAGAAGAGGCGGCGCAGGTGCGCAACGGGATTATTCTGGTGACGGGCGGGACGGGATCGGGCAAGTCCTCGACGCTGGCGGCGTTGATTGACTGCATCAACAGCCAGCATTGCTATCACGTTCTGACGGTCGAAGATCCAATCGAATTTCTGCACCGGCACAAGAAGTCGACGGTGCACCAGCGCGAGCTGCACAGCGACGCTCCGAATTTCGCGCTGGCCTTGCGCGCGGCTCTGCGGCAGGCGCCGCGGGTGATTATGGTGGGCGAAATCCGCGACCGGGAGACGCTTGAAATTCTGCTTGAAGCCGCAGAAAACGGACACCTTGTTCTTTCCAGCATGAACACCGTGGATGCCTCGAAAACAGTGGAGCGTATCCTCGGCACGTTTCCGGCCACCGACCAGCAGTCGCTGCGAGAACGTTTGGCCAAGACTTTCCGCTACATTATTGCGCAGAGGCTGATTCCGCGGACGGATGGCGGGGATCGAGTGGCCGTCGTGGAAATTCTGAAATCCAACTCACGCACTCGCGATTGCGTCGAACAGGGCGAGCGGCCGGGCCGCACGCTGCTGGATGCGATCAAGGCCAGCGGAAACGAAGGCATGCAGCATTTCGATAGCGAGATTGCGAAGCTTGTCCGCTCGGGCCTGGTGGATCTGGAAACCGGTCTTGCTTTTGCCAGCAACGCGACGGTGCTGGGGCAGGAACTGGCGCGTTAATACAGTACCCAGTACCTAGTGGCTAGTACCCAGTAAACACTTCCTTAGAACATCATTTCCTGCTCTGCCTTTCTCCGCCTGGCCGAATTCGGCAGCGTATTATTCCTTTATGTCTTCTTCCCATCTCTCTCCTTCCGCCGGGACCGCGGCTGGTGTGGTTAGCTTTGAAGTCGCTCGGCATCTGGTGGAAAAGCACGCGGCTGGCGGGTGTCCGGGAGAAGCGGAAACTGTCGATCTACTGGCCGGGTTGGGGCGGGTGCTGGCGGTGGGGATTGTGGCGGATCGCGACTTTCCTCCGTTTGCCCGGGCTACTCGCGATGGATATGCGGTGCGGGCGGCGGATTTGGCGGAGGTTCCGGCACGGCTGGAAGTGGTGGGCGAGGTGAAGGCGGGCGACTGGCCGGAGGCGAAGTCTTGCTCGGTGGGACGCGGGCAGGCGGTGGGGATCATGACTGGGGCTCCGCTGCCGGCGGGGGCGGATGCGGTGGTGATGGTGGAGCACACTTCGGCGGTGGATGATCTGGGGGATGCAGGAGATGCTTCGGCCGGTGGTTCCCACCCTAACGCGGCACAAAACGCCGCGTTAGAGTGTGGCACCCTCGGTGGAGAAGATCCGAGTGCTCGCAGAAGTTCTTACAGGAAATTTGTGGAGATCCGTCGCCGCGTGACGCATGGCGAAAATTTTGTTCCGCGTGGGGCGGAGGCGCGCGCGGGACAAGTGCTGCTGGATCGGGGACGGCGGCTGGATCATGCTGGCGTTGCGATTGCGGCGTCGGTCGGGAAGAGTCGCGTGCAGGTTTTTCGGAAGCCACGGGTGGCCGTGCTTTCGACGGGCGACGAAGTGGTGGAGATTGACGCGATGCCGGGGCCGGCACAGATTCGCAATTCGAATTCATATTCGCTCGCGGCACAGGTTCTGAACGCGGGTGGGGAGGCGATGCGGCTGGCGATTGCTCCGGACTCGCCGGGACGGCTGCGGGCTTTGATTGAGGAAGGATTGGCGTGCGATTTATTGTTGCTTACGGGCGGCGTGTCCATGGGGAAGTACGATCTGGTGGAGCGGGTGCTTGGGGAGTTGCAGGCGGAGTTTTATTTTACGGGGGCGGAGATTCAGCCGGGGCGGCCGGTGGTGTTTGGTTCGTGTGGCAAGAGATATTTCTTTGGGCTGCCGGGGAATCCGGTATCTACCATGGTGACTTTTGAATTGTTTGCTCGGCCGATGATTGAGGCTTTGGCGGGGATGGTGCCGCAGCCGTTAATCTTTGTTAGTGCGCGGTTGAAATCGGAAATACGGACTAAGACTGGGTTGAAGAGATTTCTTCCGGCGGTGCTGGCGGGAGAGTTTGAGAATGCCGAGGTGGAACTGACGCGGTGGCAGGGATCGGGAGACATTGCGGCGCTGGCTCGGGCGAATTGTTATGTGGTGATTCCTCCAGGGCGGGAGCGGATAGAGGCCGGGGAGTGGGTTTCGTTGCTGATGCGGTGACGCATCGCTAAAGCGATGCCCTGATACGAAGCCATACGATAAGCTGTTGGTGATGGCCAAGAAAGTACTCTCACACTACGACGCGCGGGGACAGTCCCGCATGGTGGATGTGTCGGCGAAGGTGAGGACGGTGCGCGAGGCGGAGGCTAGCGCTTTCGTGTCGATGACTCCGGAGGTGCTGCGCGCGTTGCCTCAGAATCCTAAGGGTGATCCGCTCGAAGTCGCGCGGACGGCAGGAATTATGGCGGCGAAGCGGACGGCGGAGTTGATTCCGATGTGCCATCCGGTGCCGCTGTCACACATTGCTGTGACCCTACGCGTGTGCGAGAATGGCGTTTCCATTGCGACAAAAGTGAAGACTACGGCGGAGACGGGTGTGGAGATGGAGGCGCTGGTCGCGGCGAGTGTGGCGGCCCTCACCGTGTACGACATGTGCAAGGCGCTCGACAAGGGGATCGAGATCCGGGACGTGGTGCTGGAGCGCAAGTCGGGCGGGAAGAGTGGAGACTACCGGAGAAGTGCGAAGCGGAAATAGCGAGACTCTGGTCGTTGGTCGTTTTTAGTCGATAGCAAACGGCGCTAGTTTAGCGAACATAAGATTTATGGCGAGCAACGTCAAAATCCTGCTGGTGGATGACAACCCGATGGTGCTGGGAATGCTGCAGCAGGCGCTCTCGGCGCTCGGGGAGGTCACGGTGGCGAATGACGCTGCCGATGCGCTCTTGAAGGCGGTCGAAGAGGTGCCGGATGTGCTGATCAGCGACTATCGCATGCCGGGGATGGACGGGCGGCAGTTGCTGGAAAAGTTGAAGAGCAGGCCGGCTACGGCGGGGATCGCGGTGATCCTGATGGCCAGCAAGGCCGACATCAGCGAACGATTATCGGTGCAAGACCCGATCGAGGATTATCTGGAGAAACCTTTCTTCCTGAAAGACGCGACGCACAAAATCAAGCGGGTGGTGGACCGGATCGCGCTGGAGAAACTGAGCAAGGCGGCGTCTACCGATGGCGTGTTGCGCGGGAGTTTGTCGCAGATGAACGTGATTGACCTGGTGCAATCGCTGGAGATGGGGCGAAAGAGTTGCCTGCTTACCATGACCAAAGGCGACGACAAGTGCGAAATCTATTTCAGCCAGGGGCAGGCCAAGCACGCCGCTTATGGCCCGATTACGGGAGATGAGGCGGTTTTCAAAGTGTTGCGTTGGACAGAAGGAAACTTCCAGATTGATTTTAACGGCAAATCTTCGAAGGAAACGACGACGCTGAATACGCAGGGCCTGCTGATGGAAGGGCTGCGGTTGCTGGATGAGGCGCAGCGGGACGCGGCGGCTGAGGGTGAAGATGTCCTCCTCGACACCTGATGCTGCAATACCCCAAGGGACGCGAGCGGCGGTGCTGACGGTCAGCGATTCGTGTTCGCGCGGCGAAAGAGTGGATCTCTCCGGTCCGGCCGTAGCGAAAGCGCTAACGCGGCACAAATTTCAAGTGGTGGTGCGCAGCATAGTCGACGATGAGCGCACCTCGATTCAGGAAAAACTGATTGAGTTGTGCCGGTCGGCTCGACTGGTGGTAACCACGGGTGGAACCGGACTCGCTCCACGGGACGTGACGCCGGAAGCGACCAGCGCGGTGAGTGATCGGCTGGTGGAAGGGATCGCAGAGCAGATGCGACTGCGGGGAATGCAGAAGACGCGTTTCGCTGCGCTGAGCCGCGCGGTGTGCGGGGTGCGTGGAACCAGCTTGATATTGAATCTGCCTGGGAGTCCGGCGGGCGCGGTCGAGTCGCTGGAGGCGGTGATGAATTTGCTGCCGCATGCGTTGGAATTGATTGCCGGGAAAACGGACCACGAGGGCCGTTAGTCCAGTGTCGTTTGGTTGTGCAGTGGGTAGACGGATTCTGTGAGTTGCATTTCGGAGGCAGTATGAGAGTGAAATTGGCAGTGGCAGCGACGGTGATGAGCCTCGTCTTCAATGTCACAGCTCAGAGTGCCGCAGCCCAGAAGGAGATGTACATGGTCCAAGCCAAAGGTTCTTTCGACGTCAAAATGATTCCCGCCGAAGCAACCGACTTCGAGAAGGCGAACGACATTGCTCGCTTCACCTCCGACAAGTCTTGGCGCGGTGACTTCGAAGGCGTCAGCCATGTAGAAATGATCACCGGCTCGACCGCGAGCACCGGCTCCATGGCCTACGTTGCAATTGAGCGCATGACCGGCAAACTTGCCGGCCGGCAGGGCAGCTTCACTTTCTCGCACCGCGCCAGCATGATGAAAGGCGACGCCGCCTCCGCGGGAGAGCTGAGCGTGATGGTTGTACCCAATTCCGGTACTGGAGAGCTGACCGGACTCACAGGCTCGCTCATGATCCATATCGACGCTCAGGGTAAACATAACTGGACCTTCGATTATTCGCTCCCGTAGCCGTCCTCGCGTGGCGCGCGTCAAGTGTCTGAACCCGCCAACAAGCGACTGACGACTGCTCTTCTCCTTCTCGCGTAAACTTATCTACTTGAATAAGATCAAACATTTTCTCCACGCTTACAGCGACTGGATCAAACACCTGCTTGTGCCTCTGGGGCCGTGGGGGATGCTGGCGTTTGCGGCAGTGGACGGCTCATTCCTGGGAATGCCGCTGGATGCGATTTTCGTAGGCTATGTTTACAACGATCGCTCGCGATTTCTGCTCTACGTGCTGCTGGCTTCGGTGGGATCGGCGCTGGGAAGCATTGCTCTCTACTGCGTTGGGTATGCGGGGGGCGAGGTACTGTTGCGCAAGCGGCTTTCTCCGCAGCGGTTTGAAAAGATTCACAAATCGTTCGATCGCCATGAATTCTGGGCGCTGATGTTTCCGGCGATGTTGCCTCCGCCCACGCCTTTCAAGATTGTGGTGCTGGCGGCGGCGGCGTTTGAGATGAACTTCGGGCATTTTCTGCTGGCGATATTTGCGGGACGGTTCGTGCGGTTCATGATTGAGGCGCTGCTGACGCTCTGGTTTGGTCCGGAGATTGTGACGCTGACCGGCAATGCCCTGACTCACCACTTCGTTTGGATTCTGGCAGGGGCGGGAGCGCTGGTAGTGGTTTGGTTGTTGTGGAGGAGGGCGAAGCGGGCCGACCAGGAAATCAAAAATGCAGCGGGAAAAAATTCCGCGCTGCGCGGAAAAGAAAAAAGCTCGACTACTGCGTCACCGTCACCGTAATTGTGTTCGATTTCACGACATCGTTTTTAGCGTCGGCGGAAACGATGCGCGAAAGCTGAATTGTGTATTTGCCCGGCTGACTCAGGTCATACAAGCGGCTGATGTAATCACCGTTAATGTCCAGGCTCTCGCCGGGCTTGAGAGTGCGTGCGGGCCAGCCGTGTCCCGTGGATCCAATCTCTGGATGGCTGATGGGCCGCTTCTGGGCGAGGCTACCGCTACTGTCGCGGACTTCGTACTGGTGGGAAAAACCCACGCCAGTCCTGGAATCTGCGTCGTAATCCAAGGAAAGGTTGCGCTTAGAGGTATTTTTCAAATGCACTTTGATGAATATTTCTGAGCCAGCCTTGACGGCGTAACTGTCGGGGGCGGTTTGGAACGCCGGGGCCTCCACCGCAATGGTAACGACTAGCGATTGCTCGATGGTTTCGGCTTCTATCAGGGTCCACGCTATGCAGAACGTACAGAGCAGGAAGCTCAACACAATTCGTGGAATTCGGACTGGGCCCCTCGGCAGCATAAGCGTCAGGTAGTACTCGGCTGGCTATGCTGCTGCCGCGCCGCGAGTCTTGCCGGAACCGGCGATTGCGGCCGCGATAGCGGGCAGACCGAACATGACGGCGGTGAAGAGCATGTCGCCGGCTGCGGTGCTGCGGAAGAACGGAAGGCCCGCGGCGTAGCAGGTCATCAGACCGGACGCGGTCTTCGGATACATGGTCCCCCATGCCCAGACGGCGAAATTACTGACTGCGAAGAAAGAGATGGAGCTGGCTAGCGCGGCTCCGCCGATCCGCAGCCAATTGGAGTTTTCTCTCAACCCTGTGCCTAGCCAGAGAATCGCTCCATACCAGGCCCAGACCATGAGCTGGTCGGCGGTGAACGGGTAGGCGTACACGTACTTGTTGAGGACAAGGTCGGAGACGGCGAGCAACACGAAGGGCACCCAGAGCTGGCGTTTCGAACCGCGCGCTCCGAAGTAAAGCAGAGCAGCGGCTACCGGAGTGAAATTCCAGGGATGCGGCATGAACGGCATCCGCGCCGCGACTGCGAAGATTACGAACAGATAGGCCAGCATTAAATCCACCTCGTTACGTGTTAGTTAGGATTGTTGCGCGAGGGGATGCTGTGGGTCAAGCGCGGGCGAGGCGCCCTGTTCTCCACCGACGCGTTATTTTGTGGGCGTGCTTCTCATTCCGAAGCGTTCGTCGACTACTTGCAGATCGCGGGTCAGGAGCACACTGGCGCCGAGTGTGGCGCGGGCATTGCTTCCGGGATAGTTGTAGCGGAGATCGCGGAAGCGGACGACGTAGGCGGCGCGGTTATTGCCGGGCGCGGGATCGTCCTGAAGCTGTTCGGTTTCGGTGATGGGATATTGGGCCCAGCTCAGGTAGACGCGTCCTAGATAAGTTTCCTTGGCGGCTAGAGTGATGGGGGTTTCTTCTGGCTTGTAGTGAATCTGCATTTGGGCTTCGGGATCGACTTCGGGAGACATCGACGCGAAATTAAGAGAATCGACGTCCATGGTGGCGAAGAAAGCGGGGGTTTCTACAACTCCGTACCAGACGAACGGATTGATCATGTAGGCATAGGCGGAAACTCGGAGCGCATCGGCTCCCTGGTAGCTGCGCGACTCGAGCGCGGCTACGGCGCGGTTGTGCTCGTAGGCGCGAAGTCCCCAGTAGGCGACGACGGCGAGCAGGGCTACGGTCGCGGCTAGTCTTCCTCCGGGCGCGGCGCTTTTGCTGCGGGCTCCGATCTCTTCGTTGATAAGCGCAAACAATGCGGGGAGAACCAGGCCCAGTGTGAGAATGACCAGCAGGACGGGCTCGACTATGAAGACGATGTCCCAGGAATACCAGCGTTCGGAAAAGGGCCAGAAGGGGCGCACTCCGTAGTTGTTGGTGAAGTCGAGGAGAATGTGGCTGAGGCCGGCGAGACAGGCGTAGGCGAAGAGCAATCCCCAGCGCGGGGGAAGGTTGGGATTGCGGGTCTTGCGTCCGCGCAGGCGCCAGAGGAGATAGACGAATCCGACGACCGCGGCGGCCACCAACGGCACTCCGAGGAAAGAATGAGTGAAGCCGCGGTGATGGTTCAGGCCGAAGGCGGATCCTCCGAAGCGGCTGAAGACGTCGAGGTCGGCGGCTTCGGCGGCGAGAGTTAGCGTGGCAGTGGCTAGCGCTGTCTTGCGGTTGAGTCCGGCACGGCCCATGGTGGCGCCGAATAGGAAGTGGGTTACGGGTTCCATTAGAGGTTAGAGGTGAGAGGTCAGATCTCAAAGGTGATACTTCCGCGATCTGACCTCTCACCTTTAACTTCGTTTATCCACTGCCTCGCTTGCGAACGTCGAGTTAACGCTGGTTACGGGACTCGACCATTCGCTCATGGGATGCGTGGCGCCGCAATCGAGGCACTTCGTTCCGGCATATTGAGTCGCGCAGTGCGGGCACACAGCTTGGGTTTGAAAACTGTCGAAGGGCTGCCCGCAGCGTCCACATTTCCAGTAGTCTCCGATCGGAGGGCTGGCCTGGCAGGATGGACAGGAGTATCTAAATCGGCGCGGCAATTTCGCGAATTTCAACAGGGCCCTCGCGTGCTGCAGTCCACTCCAGCAATTCATTAGTAGATAAACTGCAATTATTCCGAGCCAAGAGGACTTGCTCCAGAACGCTAGACCAATAAAACCGATAATGCCTACGAAGCCGAGGATGGTTGCTACCATCAAGCTCCGGGCACGTCCGAGCACGAACCACAGCAGCGATCGAAGGATTTGTCCGCCGTCCAAGGGATAGATGGGCAGAATGTTGAAAGCTAAGAGGCCCACGTCAATCCACAAGATCTCTCTCATCAGGTGATAGAGGTCGGGCATAGTATCGGGCCATCCTAGCGATCGGCCCAACATGAAGAGTCCCCATAAGATGGGGAAGAGCACAACGTTCACGAGCGGTCCGGCGGCTATGCTCCACAATG
This sequence comes from uncultured Acidobacteriaceae bacterium, assembly GCA_963755765.1. Taxonomy (GTDB): domain Bacteria; phylum Acidobacteriota; class Terriglobia; order Terriglobales; family Acidobacteriaceae; genus Acidiflorens. The sequence goes on along the minus strand of CAVWKZ010000008.1, from coordinate 599,093 downwards.
TAGCGCCGGGGCGCTGCGGTGGATTCACGTAGGCCACGCCGCCGAAGGGCCAAAGTAAGATCTGATTAGCTTGGCCTCCAACTTGACGGCAGGCGAGTGCGTGGCCGAATTCGTGGAGCAACACGATCAGGAACAGGGCGAGATATTCGAGCACGCTCCAGGTGATGGAGGAATATCTTCCGCTGCGGCTCTGGATTCCGTACACGGCCAGCAAAAACCAAGACCAATGGAGGAAGACATCGATTCCGGAGAATCGGAAGAGGCGAATTGAGCCCTGGCGACCGGTAGGCATAGCCGAGATTCATAATACCGCCCCGAGTGTCTAAGACGGACAAACGACTACGCAGGAACTACTAGCGACAGGGCATCGGGCTGCATGGTCATGCGCGCGGGCAAGCGGCCGAGGAGTTCTCCGTCGGCCTCGACGTAGACGTGGTCGTCTTTGTGGGCGGCGTTGTGACCGTCGCTTTTCTGCGGCAATTGACAGACGACTTCCGAGCAGCTGACCAGATCGATGCCTTTGATGTTCCATGGGCGGCCGAGTAGGGCTCCGGCCACGTATTGTATGTAGGCATTGCGGCTGGCGGTGCGGCACATCACGGTGCGCAGGTCGGCGCAGTCGAGCGAGGCTCCGGGAACGAGCTCGCGCAGGATGTTTCCGAAGAAGCGGATTCTTACGGCTAAGAGTTCGGTCAGGACGGCGTGCTGGCGGAGACCGTTTCCGTTGGCATAGTCGACTTCAAATTTCCTCATGCGATGAGTTGCCCACAGGTTCCAGGCTTTGAAGTAGTAGGCGGCCATACCTCCCCGGTTCTTGAGTTCGGCGGTCAGCTTGTAAAACAGGTGCGCGTCCACGCCGATTCCGGCGGCGACGGTGAAGTAGCGAGCGGCGGAGTTGCTTTTGAAATCCTGGTACTCGACTCGGCCTAGCGGGATGCGGCGGACTGTTCCAGTAACAGCGGCTTTCGCCGCAGCGCTGGGGCGGAATGGGATTGCCAAGATCGTGGGCGAGAGCGTTGGCGGTGCCGAAGGGAAGAATGGCGAGCGCTACGGGAGTTCCAGCCAACGCTTGAATGATGTCGTGGATGGTGCCGTCGCCTCCGCAGGCAAAGACGGTGTCACTGCCGTCGGCGACGGCGCAGCGCGCGTGGTCGGTCGCTTCCTGGCTGGAGCGGCAAACCGTAAGTTCGGTGCGGACACCGGCTGACTGGATGATTCCGATGGCATGGTTCAATTCCGCGTCGCGCTTTTTGCCGCGGCGTCCGGAGTTGGGATTGAACAGGATTGTGGCTTTGTGCATGCGCGGGCTTGAGCTTCGTTCTGAACTCTGCTTTGAGTTTAGCGCACCGCACGGGCCTCGATGGAATAGACGAGGTGCTGAAATCCGCGCCAGTTCACTTCCTTCCAAATAGTCATGCCGACGCGTTCGGCGACTCGGCGTGAGGGGAGATTCTCGGGGCGGATCAGGGAAATCAAGCGATCGGTTTTCAGGTGCGCGAAGGCCCAGTCGCGGCAGGCCACGGCGGCTTCGGTTGCAAGGCTCTGTCCCCACAAGTCGCGGCGGAGGTGGTATCCGATTTCGTAGAGGCTCTCGCCTTCGACCTGTTGACGGATGATGCCGCAATCGCCGATTAATTCGTGCGTCTGCGAATCGCGTGACTTTAGCTCCATGGCCCAGAGGCCGACGCCGTCGTCGCGGTAGCGTTGGCGGTTGCGTTCGATCCATAGCTCGACGCCGGCGCGATCGTACGGCGTGGGGTAATAGCGCATGGTTTCGGGATCGGAGAGGACTTGGGCCAGGGCGTCGGCGTCTTGCGCGGTGAACTCGCGCAGATGCAGGCGCGGAGTTTGGAGGATCGTCATTAGCGGCCAGCTGTTGCAACAAGCTCAGTCTAGCAATCGGCGGGTTAAACTCGAAGCTATGGTGGAGATGGGACGAGTGCTGGTGACGCTTGGCGTGGCCCTGGTGGTGATTGGGGGCATCGTCATGCTGCTGGGGCGGACGGGATTGCCGCTTGGACGGCTGCCGGGGGATGTTCTGTATCGGGGGAAGAACGCCACTTTCTATTTTCCACTGGCTACTTCCATTCTGATCAGTGTCGTGCTTTCCATTGTTCTCTTTCTGATCGGGCGGCTGAAGCGGTAAATATTGAGCTGGTCACGGAAACACTATCCGCTCTTCGAGGGTAAGCGCTCGGTTTTTGTTGTTGTGAACGCCATGGCTGACGCCGGCCCCAAAATCATGGAGACAACTATTTAGTTGACACCTGTCAACTATCCGCTTTACACTGGGGAATGATCGGTAGCTTCCGACACAAAGGGCTGGCCGAGATCTACCGGACTGGCAAGACCCGCCGGATTGGCGCCGATCATATCGGGAAGTGCGTGCGCATCCTGCAATTGCTCGAAGTAGCGGGGCAGCCGGAGGACATGAACATTGCCGGCTTTCGCTTCCACGGATTGCAAGGCAACGCGAAACGCTGGTCGGTGCGCGTGACCGGAAATTACCGGATCACTTTCGGCTGGTCGAGCGAAAACGCTTTGGACGTCGATTTTGAGGATTACCACTAGGGAGATCTATGGAAAGAAAGAACGGGCTGCCACCGGTGCATCCGGGCGAGATCATTAAGGAAGATATCCTGCCGTCGGCCGGGCTGTCGGTGACGGCCGCGGCGAAGGCGTTGGGCGTGTCCCGCCAGATGTTGCACGGTATTTTGGCGGGACGCAAACCCCTGTCTGCCGTCATGTGCCTGAAGGTGGCACGACTGTTCGGCGGCTCTCCGGAAGTATGGATGCGATTGCAGGCGGCTTACGACCTGAAGAAGTCTGAGCAAAACAAGAAGGTCATGGCTCGCGTCGCGCGGATTGTGCCGGTCAAGCTGAGCGAAGAAATTCGGATCTGAATTCCAACGTTGCTGAAACTTCTAAACCAAACCTCATGGAGATGTCGGACCAACTCGGGTTTCAGTTCCGGCCTCCGGAGCGGCGTGTCTGGACGGTGCGGGCGCTGGTCTCGGCGGTGCGGTCGCATATCGAGCGCGAGTATTCGGATTGCTGGGTGGAGGGGGAGATTTCCAACCTCCGCATTCCTGATTCCGGGCATTTGTATTTCACGCTGAAGGAAGAATCGGCGCAGATTCGGGTGGTGATGTTCCGGTCGTCGGCTAAGCTGCTGCGGTTTCGTCCGGAGAACGGGCTGCAGGTCACGGTGCGCGGGCGCATCACCGTGTATGAAGATCGCGGCGAGCTTCAGATTTCGGCGGAGTTCATGGAGCCGAAGGGCGCGGGCGCTCTCCAGTTGGCGTTCGAACAATTGAAGGCGCGATTGCAGGCGGAGGGATTGTTCGAGGGGTCGCGGAAAAAAGCGATTCCGCCTTTGCCGCAGCGGATTGGAATTATCACTTCACCGCAGGGCGCGGCGCTGCGGGACATCCTGAATATTCTCGCGCGGCGGCATCACTCGGCGAATGTGCTGATCTATCCGACGCAGGTGCAGGGAGACGCGGCTCCGGGCGAGGTGATGGCTGGGCTGCAGTACTTTCATAGGGAGTTGCGCCGCGGTGGGGCGGTTCAGGTCATCATTATTGCTCGCGGTGGCGGGTCGGTCGAAGACCTGGCTTGCTTCAATCATGAGGGACTGGCGCGGGCGGTTGCCGATTCGAAGATTCCGGTGATTTCCGCGATTGGACACGAGACGGATTTCACCATCGTGGATTTTGTCGCTGACCTGCGAGCGCCTACGCCTTCGGCGGCGGCGGAGTTGGTGATCCGGTCGCGACAGGGAATTGAAGCGCAGGCGGAGGAGTTGTATCGGCGGCTGGAGCATGGGGTGCGGTACCGGCTGCTGATGGCGCGCCAGGAATTGAGCGAGCGGGCGCAGCAGGGTGCGTTTGCGCGCATGATGGATGGCATCCACCGGCGGCAGCAGAATGTGGATGAACAGCGCTTCCGTCTGGAAAAGGCGGAGCGGCAACTGCTGGAACGATGTCATCGACGTTGCGAAAATGTAGCCGCCGCGGTTCGACACTACGACGCGCGACGGCGATTGGCAGCGATCCGGCAGCAGTTGGCGGCCCAGGTTGCGAACCTGGCTGCCGCAACTCACACGCGATTGCTGGAGAGCCGCGGGGCGCTCGATCGCCGCACTGCTAGCCTGGAGGCGCTTTCGCCTCTGGCGATTCTGAATCGCGGATACGCGCTGGTGTTCGATGCGAAGGGCGAGCTAGTGAAAGATGCGGCGCGCTTCGAAGCTGGGGAAGAGTTGTCGGCACGACTGGCTCGAGGACGGGTTCGTGCGCGCGTGACGGCGACCGAACGCACTGAATCGTAATTGCGCCGACTGGAATCCGGCGGACTTCATTAGACGAGCTTCATTAGACAGACCACTGCATCAGGCGCAGTGCATTTAGAATGAAGACCAATCCAACTCTTGACGTGAGGCTGGCGTGACGCCGTCGGTGGTGTGGTCGCACATCTCGGTTATCTCGATCATCGATGTTTTGCTGGTCGCGTTCCTAATCTACCAGTTTCTGGTGCTGGTGCGGGGCACGCGGGCTGCGCCGATGCTGGTTGGGGTAGCGACGCTGGGGTTGGCTTTCTATTTCGCCTATCTCGGGGAATTGCGAACGCTGAACTGGCTGCTCAGCACCATGCTGCCGTACGTTGTGTTCGCGCTGATCGTTGTTTTCCAGTCGGAAATCCGGCATGCGCTGGCGAATCTTGGGAGCCGCATTTCGCTGATGCGGTCTTCGAGTTCGGTGGCCGACGTTTACGACGACATTGTTCTGGCGGCCAATCTTTTTTCGCAAAATCAGACGGGCGCGCTGATCGTGATTGAGCGTGAGATAGGGCTGCGCACTTACATCGAAAGCGGCGTTGCGCTCGATGCGCGGCTGTCGTATGACCTGCTGGCCACGATATTTCGTCCGAGCGCTCCGTTGCATGATGGAGCGGTGATTGTGCAGCGTGACCGGATCGCGGCCGCGGCTTGTTTCCTGCCGCTGTCGATGAACCCGGTGCTCTCCACGCAACTAGGGACGCGCCATCGCGCGGCCATTGGAATCACGGAGGAGACGGATGCGGTCGCGGTCATTATTTCAGAAGAGACGGGCACGATCAGCGTGGCGGTGGCAGGGGGCATTGAACGCGAGTTGACGGTGGAGCGTCTGCGGGAGCGGCTGAGCAATCTGTTGCGCCGTTACGCTCCCGCGCATGCTCGTCCGAGTGCGATGGAGGAAAGTTTTATCGAAGAGGAGCCGCCTAGTTCCCAGCATATTTCGCAGCATAGTTCGCAAACCAGTTCGCAGCTCTCCCGGAGGCGGGATGCCGGAAGGGACGACTGACGATGCCGAGCTTTGCCGAGCGCAGCTGGTTCCAACGTATTGTCCTTCACAACATCGTGCTCAAGGTCGTTTCCCTGTCGCTTGCGATCGGTTTGTGGCTGGCGGTGGCCCGCGATCCCGTCGCTGAAGTTGAAATGAGGGTTCCGATTGAGTTCCAGAATCTTCCAGATAATCTGGAGATCGATTCCGCGAACTCCACCGAGGTGCAGGTTCGGGTGCGCGGGCCGGAGCGTGTGATCCATCGATTGCAGGCGGCGGATGTGCACGCGGAGATTAATCTGTCCAAGGTTCAGCCGGGAGAAAGGACTTTCGATTTGAGCAGTCCGCAGATCCATGTGCCGCAAGATCTGGAAGTGGTGCAGATCATCCCCGGTCAGTTTCACCTGTCGTTCGACGAGCGCGCGACGCGGAAGATCGAGGTGCATCCGCGCGTAACTGGAAGTTTTGCGAGCGGCTTGCGCGTGGCAGAGGTGGATGCTGATCCGCCGGAGGTCACGATCACAGGACCTCGCCGTCGCGTCGACGCGGTGGAAGCGGCCATCACCGACCCAGTGGATGCGAGCGGAGTCATGACGCGGGCTACATTCGTGACGCACGCCTATGTCACAGATCCTCTGATCCAGGTCGCGCACCCCACTTCGATTCGGGTGACGGTTACTATGGAAGGTTTGGGAGAGAAGAGATAAGGCAATCGTAATTAAGAGAGGCGTTGGTCGATGGTCGTTCGCGGACCTCGGACCTGAATGAACGACGCAACGCGAACGACCAACGACTAACGACCAACGACTGATTCATGACACAAACCAGACAACTTTTCGGTACGGACGGAATTCGCGGCGTCGCGGGCGAATTTCCCCTGACGCGCGACAGTGTTTATTGGATTGGGCGGGCGCTGGGGCACGATCTGATGCGCGTGAAAGCCAAGGCGCGGGTGGTGATTGGACAGGACACGCGCGCCTCCAGCCAATGGATTGCCGACAGATTTCTGCAGGGACTGGCGTCGGTGGGCGTGGAAGCGCGCAGTGCGGGAGTGATCACAACACCGGGAATTGCGTTCCTGGCGCGTTCGCAGGGATTCGATGCCGGGGTGGTGATTTCCGCGTCGCACAATCCGTGGACCGACAACGGGATCAAGATTTTTTCCGGCGACGGCTACAAGCTGCCTGACGCGCGCGAGCTGGCGATTGAAAAAGAAATTTTCACGCTGCTACAGGCGGGCGCGGCGCCGGCGCCAGATTCCACTGCAGTGGTTTCGACCGTCCCCGGCGAAGAAGGCTTGCGCTACGCTTATGTTCGCTGGCTCGCGGGCAGTGTTTCGACCGACTGGAGCCGGCTGCGCGTGGCAGTCGATTGCGCCAATGGCGCGGCAACGGCGGAGGCTCCGGAGTTATTTCGTTCACTCAAGATCGCTGCCACGTTTCTGAACGCCGCGCCGGATGGAGAGAACATTAACGAGAATTGCGGCGCGCTGCATCCGGCAACGGTGGCGCGGTTTGTTGCCGACAATCATGGAAGTTTCGACTTAGGTGTCACTTTCGATGGCGATGCCGACCGGGCGCTTTTTTGCGATGCCCAGGGGCACGTGATCGACGGAGACGGGGTTCTGTTGCTGGCGGCGCGTGAAATGCAGTCGCGCGGTGTGCTTGCCGAGGCCACGGTGGTGGCGACAACGATGTCGAATATGGGATTGGAGTTGGCGCTTAGGCGATCGGGCATTCAGATGCTGCGCGCCAATGTTGGCGATAAGTACGTGCTCGAAGAAATGCAGCGCGTGGGCGCCACGCTCGGCGGTGAGCAATCGGGGCACATCCTGTTTCGCGACGGGGAGGCGACTACTGGCGATGGGCTGCTGACCGCGCTCCGAGTGATGGAGATCATGGTGCGAACCGGCAAGCCGCTGGCCGAGTTGGTGGGCGATTTGAAAGTGCTTCCGCAGACGATTCGGAATGTGCGGGTGCGGAATAAGACTCCCTTTGCGGAGATTCCGGCGGTGCAGGCGGCGATTGCGGCGGCGGAGTGCGAACTCGCAGGCAATGGCCGGGTGGTTGTGCGGTATTCCGGCACCGAGGCGCTGGCGCGGGTGATGATTGAAGCGGAGTCGAAGGAGCAGATGGATCGCCTCGCGGAAGTGATCGTCGAGGCGATTCGGTTGGCGCTGGGCGCGTAGAAGTCTTGAAGTCTTACCTCTTTACAACTCTCTTTTTTCACCCGGCGGTACGTCCGTTCGTACGGGCTGGTTATCTTGTGCGCTGCGAGAAGCGCGTCGAGAATAAGAATCGGTTCATAGTCAGCCGAGCCTGACGAAACTCATGAGAATTCTTATCGTGGAAGACGATGCGGCCCTTGCCAGTTTTATTCGGAAGGGACTGGAAGCGGAACATCATGCGGTGGATATTGCCAGCGAGGGCAATCAAGGGCGCTCGATGGCGATGGAGTTTGACTACGATTTGGTCGTGCTTGACGTGAATCTGCCGGGAATTGATGGGTTGACGGTCCTGAAAAGTTTGCGGCAGCGCAAGGCGAATTTGCCGGTGATGATTCTCACCGCGCGCAGCCGGGTTGAAGACCGCGTGCAGTGCCTGGATTCGGGCGCTGACGACTATCTGGTAAAACCTTTTTCATATCTCGAACTATCGGCGCGGGCACGGGCGTTGCTCAGGCGCAGCCATCTGCCGTCGGAATCGGTGCTCACCGTCCGCGATCTTTGTTTGGATCGCGTGGAACGCAAGGTGGCGCGCGCGGGGCGGCATATTGAACTGACGACCAAAGAATTCGCGTTGCTCGAATACCTGATGCGCAATGCCGGGCGCCGGCTGACGCGGGCGATGATCATCGAACACGTCTGGAACCTGACTTTTGATTCCACTACGAACGTGGTGGATGTTTACATCAATTATCTGCGGCGCAAGGTGGATGATGGCTTCTCGCCGTGTCTGATTCATACGGTTCGCGGGGTGGGGTACGAGATGAGTCCGGACGGGGCGTTGGCATGAGCGCGCGTTCGCAGTCTTTTTCGAACCCGCCGAGTGGACCGAGCGTGCTCGACGATTTGCTGCACTCACTGAACCAGCCTCTGACTAGTTTGCGTTGCTCGCTGGAGCTTTCGCTTGAACCCTCGCTCGAACCCTCTGTCGAGGAAGTCGCGGAACGGCAGCAGGAGAGTGTCGCGGTCGCCCTGCAACAGACGGAAAGAAGTTATTGGCATGATCCAGCTGATGCGGGAGTATCTGGACGCTGAACGGCCGGAAACTTCTTCATCTTTATCTCTGTCTTTATCGGCATTCGCTCCGGTTCTGCGGAGCGTGATCGAGGCGTTGTCGTCGATTGCGGCGGTACGCGGTGTCCGGCTACGGCTAGTGGGGTCATGTTCGACGACGTTACCGGTGCCGGAGTCGCGGCTGCGGCTCGCGTTGCAGTACTTGATTACAGCGATGATCGAAGCACAACCGGTGGGCGGTAAAGTTCTGCTTCTGCTGGGGGAGGGCCCGGCGGGAGCGGTGTTGCGGGTGGAAGGCGAACGCGTTTTCCGCGAATCGAATTTTGCTACCGGGAACAAGGCCCAAGCGGCCCCTCCGTGATGCGCGATCTGGCGGGGGCCATGTCAACGTTGCGCAGGGTGAGGCTGGCGATCGCCAGCCGTGTGCTCGAAAGCGCGGGCGCGTCGCTGATCATTGGCGGGGGCGGCGGTCAATCTGGAGCCGATCCGGTTGGATTCGTACTTCGTATTCCGTGCCGGGTTGGTTTTCCTGCCTGATCTTCGGCCGATGGTCGGCCCCTCAAGGAGCCTACTGACGCACGGTTTTCTCGGCATCGCTAAATCGATGCCCTGATACGAATCTCTGTTATCCAACACCAGCTAAGTTCGCCCGATCGAAGAAACTGAGGGTTTTTCAGCGCCCCGCTGAGTAGTACAATCCAGCCTTTCCGGAGGTTGCCCGTGAAGCGTTGGATTTTTCTGTTGAGTTTATTGGGGCTGGTTTCCGCGAGCTGGGCTCAGACAAATGCGCCCGTGGTGGCGCCGGTGACGGTGATTCGCGCGGGGGTGCTGATTGATGGTGTATCGAATTCCGCACGTCGCGATGTGATCATCACCATTCGCGGAAACATGATTACTGACGTCGCCGATGGCGGATCTTCGGGCGCTCCGGCGAACCTTCCTGCGGGCGCGACCGTGATCGACCTCTCAGGGGGGACGGTCCTCCCAGGGCTGATCGACGCTCACACTCACATCTTTTTGCAGGGTGAAGATCCCGCCGAGGGCGGATACGACATTCAGTTGCTCAAGTATCCGCTGGCATTCCGCGCGGCGCGGGCTACGGTTTCGGCACGGCGCGCGCTCGAGCAGGGGTTCACCACCTTACGCGACATGGAAACCGAAGGTGCGGGCTATGGCGACGTGGGGATCAAGATGGCGATCGAAGGCGGATATATTCCCGGGCCGCGCTTGTTTGTTTCGACTCGGGCGATTTCGACAACTGGAGGTTATCCGCTGGAGGGGTACGCGCCCGAGATCGAAGTGCCCAAGGGTGTGCAGATCATTGACGGGCCAATCGAGGCGCGCAAGGCGGCGCGCGAGCAACTTGACCACGGCGCGGACTGGATCAAGGTGTATATGACGCACCGATCATGGGTCGGGAAAAATGGCGAACTGGAATCGCAGCCGACCCTGACGGTGGAGGAACTGCGCGCGATCGTGGACGAAACCCATGGCTGGGGGAAAAAAGTGGCTTGCCACTCTTACAGTGGAGAAGGCATGCAGCGGGCGCTCGACGGCGGCTGCGACTCGATCGAGCACGGGCTGGTGCTTACCGATGCGCAGATCGCACAGATGCTCCGACAGGGAACTTGGCTGTGTCCGACTTTGAGCGTTTACTACGGGGACTGGGCTCCGGCTGATACTCCGGCGGGACAGCGCGACCGCAAGCGAGCGTCGGAGCACGAAGTGTCGTTTCGCAAGGCGTTGAAGGCGGGAGTGAAGATTGCGTTTGGGACGGACATGGGGGGAATTCCGTGGACGGAGCCGATCGCGCAGGAGTTTCCGCGTATGGTGGAATTCGGCATGACTCCGATGCAGGCGATTCAGAGCGCGACTTCGCGGGCGGCGGAACTGCTGGAGATGAAAGGACGGCTGGGCGTGATTGCTCCGGGCGCCTATGCGGATGTGGTCGCGGTTTCGGGCGATCCCTTGGCGGATGTCAAGATTCTTGAAAATGTTGGGTTTGTGATGAAGGACGGCAAAGTGTTCAAGAATGAACTTGCGGCAAAGAAGTGGTAGCTCTTACCCGTGCACGGCTTACCGGTGTACGTCTGGACTTTGCGCCGGGTTCTTGCCTGGCGTTCGCGGAGCCTTGGCGATCTTCACGTCGAAGCTGACGGGCAACTGTTTGGGCGGATAACAGGCTGCGTTATCGCACGCCTGATATTTCAGGGTTCCACGGACAATGTATTTACCGGGTTGCACAGAGAGCAGGGGGCGAACCAGCACGTCTACGTTGAAGTCGCCGGTGTAGACGTTGAGCTTTTCGTCGGGATCGAAGGCGAAACTCATGTCCTTGCCATCGGGGTAGGTGGTTTTTCCGATGACGATGTCGGTCGTGGCCTCAACCTTGAGCACGGTTGGGATCAGGAACTCGGATTTTGGCTGGTTGGAATTGATGTGGTATCCGCTGGCCACGCGGAACAAGAGCGGGACGGTGGACGGTTTGCCCTGAACGGCGGTTATGACGGGAGCGGGTGCCATCTTAACGACTGGACCTTGCGGGCCGAGATCGTCTTGCGCGTATGCCGTGGAGAAGAGCAGGAGCGCAATCGTCAGCGGGATCATCGGACGAAGTTTCATTGGCTGCCCTCAGACGAACTTTATCAGAGTTCCTTGAGCATACTCCGGCCGTGGTTCGGGTCGTAGTTACTTCTGAGCCTGTACCGCGTGGCCCTGGCTCATGGCCTTTTTGATGTGGTCCACGAAGACGCTGCGGCTCTGCAGACCGAATTCACGGGCGATGACCTTGCCGTCTCGGTCCAGGAAAAAAGTGGTGGGCAACACGTTGACGCCGCCGTAACTGTCCCCGGTGGATTCTTTGCCGAGCAAGACGGGGTAGTTGACGCCCATCTGTTTGGCGAACTTGGCAATGTCCTCCGTGCTGGCGTCGTCCATGGCTACGCCGACGATCTGGAAACCTTGCGGGCCGTACTCTTGTTGCAGCTCGACGAACCACGGCATTTCGACTTTGCAAGGCTCGCAGTAGGTCGCCCAGAAATTGAGCAGAACGGCCTTGCCGCGGAGGTCGGAGAGTTTGAGATTCTTGCCATCGAGCGCGGGCAGTTCGAAATCGGGAGCCACATTGCCTATGAGTTGCCCGTTGGCCGGTCCGTTGGCGCGATTATTGCGGGCGGTGCGAATGCCGACGAATAACATGACCGCGACGATGGCGGCGATGAAGAACAGAATTAGAGGATTTTTCTTCACTGGTTAACCTCAAATCTTCGACCGCACCAGCTCTTAAAGGGGCGCTCGATTTCGAAAAACTTCCGGCATCGCTAAAGCGATGCCTGAATACGAATTCCTGGTTTCTCCTGCCTGTTACAGCGCAAAGCGATTCAAGAACGAGAAATAGCGGGAGATGAGCGTGAAGCGGCCCATCACTAGTAGGATGCCCAATGCGATCAGCAAGACTCCGCTTGCTACTTCCAGCGCATGCATGTGGAACTTGAAGCGGTTGTAAAACTTTAGAAAGCGCTCTATGCCTAGCGACGTCAGCAGGAATGGGACGGCCAATCCGGCGGAATAGATGGCCAGCAGAAAGATGCCTTTCCATACAGTGTCCTGGGCGGCGGCAAATCCAAGCACGACCGCCAGAATCGGACCCACACACGGGGTCCATCCAAAGGCGAAGGCAAACCCGATTACAAACGCTCCCCAGGCGGAAGAACTGCCTTTGAGGCCGTGCAGTCGCGTGTCGGCGAGCAGCCACTTGATCTGAAAGAGGCCGGTCAGGTGGAGGCCGAAGAGAATGATGACTGCTCCGGCAATGCGAGCGAGCAGGGATTTGTACTGTGCCAGGACCTGGCCGACTTCCGTCGAGATCGCGCCCAACGTTATGAAGACGATGCTGAAACCGATGATGAACGCGGCGGAGTTGAGCATCACCTTGCGGAAGAGCTGGCCTTCCTTCAGTTTCAACTGGTCGATGGCGGCGCCGGAGATCAGGGAGACGTATCCGGGGACGAGCGGAAGGACGCAGGGCGACAGGAATGAGATCAGTCCTGCGACGAACGCGGCGAGCGGTAATGGCAGACTCGTCATATATTTCTATTGTAGCGAAGCATTTGGTCGCCGCGAGCTAGTGCAGAGGTCCTTCGCTCCGCTCAGGATGACACAAATACGCGATATATTCGACGAAGGTTGGGGCTTGCGGTTATCGCGATCGGGTCTTTTGCGAGGGATTCGGGGCAGGCGGCGTCTTCGGAGTTGGACTCGCGGGTGCCGGGGTTGCGGGCGGCGCGACGGTCTCGGCGGGTGCTTCGGTAAAGGCTTTGCGGATGAATCCGGAGGGCACAGTTGCGGTGAGAATTGCGTGATCTGCTGCCTGCTCGACCTTGAGGCTGTCGAAGAACAGCTTTACATCCGGATCCGTACCCTGACTGCCTACGCTGCCTTCGGCGGCATGAAAGAGGGCGAGGAAGGCCGACGTCTTGTCGGCGATGGCGCGCGCGTCCTCCGGACTGTCGGTGAAGGCTTCGGCCCGCAGGTGAAGCGCGCGGAGATAGCGTGCGGAAATTACGGCGACGGCGGGCTTCGGGAAGAGGAGGCTCCAGCTGCCCAGCCCTCCCAGGGAACTCATTTCGGGGCGCACGCGCAGAATCGCAAAAGACAGGCTCGCCAGTGGAACCTGCCGGTAGAACTTGCGCAGCAGCCAGGGCCCGCCAAATGGCGAGGCCAGTTTGCGGGAGCGGTCGAGGATTCCGCGAATCACGTCGGCGTTCGGATGGTTCGAAACCGCGACGCTGTCGTAGGAAAGAATGACCACGCGAACCGTGCGTCCTTCGAACGGGATGTTATAGATGTCAAAGCCGCGATAGTCTTCGACTGACGACGAGAGTTTCTTGAGGTATGTAGTCAGTCGGCTGGAGTCGATCTTGCCGACGAAGACTTCGGAGAAGCGCGGTTCATCCGTCGATCCGGCGGTGCCGCTTCCCCAACTCTGGGGATAGTGGATGGCGAACGCAGCCTGGTCTAGATCGCGCTCGAACTGAAAGCCGGTCTCCTCGACGAACTTCTGATAGTCCGAATCGTGGGAAACCGGGGGAAGCTGTCCGGTGGCATTGAAGGTGCGAATCCACTTCAGATTGACGTAGAAGAAACCGTCGGCGCCGGGGAGCAGGCGGGCAGGTTCCGGCGCTGCTTGCTTGCGCAGGGTGATGATCAGCGCTATGGCCGCGATAATCATCAAAACGGCCAGTGGGATGGGGAGGCGGCGTCGAATGCGCATCGATTTCGGCGGGTACCGGGCTCATCCGCTGTTAGAAGCGGTGAGCGGGATAATGATAACACCCGATTTGGATCGGATTTGGCGGGGAGAGATCGACTGCGAGGTGCAGCGGGGCTTCGTGAGGACTTGAGCCGGAGTCCGGTTGCACCTGAAATGCCCTTGTGATAACTTAAATAATTGTCCCGGATATCAGGAAGGGATCGGGGAAGTATTGCGTCTGAAAGGACTTGCTTCCACCTGCTGGCGTAGCTCAGTCGGTAGAGCACCTGATTTGTAATCAGGGGGTCGGGGGTTCAAATCCCTTCGCCAGCTCCAGAAAAACAAGATTCCGGAAACAAAGAGGTTTGCGCGGCGACGCGCGCTGGCGTTGCGGTTTAAGGCACTGGACTTTTAAGACACTTCATCGAAGTTTTTTCCGGCGAGTGTAGTTCAGGCGGGAGTTCTCGCATTTCGTTTGCCGAGCTGAGAATTGCTGAGCGGTGCCGTTGTTGTTTTGTGCGCGGGTGCTTTTGGCGAGCTCTGTCGAGCGCCAGGTTTTCGGATTTGCACAGGTGGGTGAGTGGTTAAAGCCAACAGACTGTAAATCTGTCCCTCTCAGGAGGTACGGAGGTTCGAATCCTCCCCTGTGCACCAGATGGAGAGCAAGGTTGCAGAGTTTCAAGGTTGCAAGGTTTCAAAGTTAAGACCGAGCGATTGGGTTCCTTGAAACCCTGAAACTTTGAAACATGGCTTTCGTGTGACGATCAAGAAGAAGTTCGTGCTGGCTCTAGTCGCGTACGCGGTGCTTGGCATTTTGGCTTGGACGACGCTGTCGGACGAGCCGATTCAGGTTTTGAATGCGAATATCCGGCTGCGAACCGGAACGCTTGTGATCCTGGGATTGTTTGCTTTTCGAGCAGCGCTGTATTTTTGGCGTATCCGGATCGAGGAACAACAAGAGCGTACGAAGCTGACGGATTAGAAGTTAGAAATCTGGAGCGGTGCGGGAAACAGCAGGTCCTTCGCTCCGCTCAGGATGACAAGTGGGCCGATGTAGCTCAGTTGGTAGAGCACTCCCTTGGTAAGGGAGAGGTCATCAGTTCAATCCTGATCATCGGCTCCATAGAGATTACGGCGGCGGTTTTTACTGAGAGCTGACAGCTGAGAGCTGACAGCTGCTTTTGAGGGCGGGAGTAACTCAGTGGTAGAGTCACAGCCTTCCAAGCTGTTGGTCGCGGGTTCGATCCCCGTCTCCCGCTCCAGAGTTTGAGCGTAGCGTTTTGGATGCGGTGGTTTTGAAGAGAAGGGTGATCAGTGATTTTCGAACCGGGCGTCATCAAGGTCGAGAAAGAACGTGAGTTCGGCGACCTGAAGGCGGCGATTGAAAAAGCGTTCGCGGCAGATCGAGTCAGGAAGTATTTGAAGGCGCTCGACGGGCGCAAAATTCGCGTCCGTAACCTGGATGCGGTTCTGGCGGCGGATGTGATCGACGCAGGCGCAGGTGATAAGGCTGGAACGGCGCGCTCTTTGTATGGAGCGCTGCCGGTTTCGGATCAGGCCCAGGTACGAGAGCTTTATCTCTCGAAGATCGAGGAAGTAGATCCCGCGTTGCGGGCCAAGTTTCACAAGCTTTATCAGTACTACTGAGTGGATCTCAGGACGACCATTGATTTGCGAACCAGCCGGCGAGACGCCGGCGCTACAAAGGAAGAAAAATGGCGAAAGAAAAATTTGAACGGACAAAGCCGCACTGCAACGTAGGGACGATTGGTCACATCGACCATGGCAAGACCACGTTGACGGCGGCGATCACCAAAGTTTTGCAGAAGCACAACCCGAAGATTGTGTTTCGGTCGTTTGATTCGATCGATAACGCTCCGGAAGAAAAAGCTCGCGGCATAACGATTGCCACGGCGCACGTCGAGTATGAGACGGCGAACCGGCACTACGCGCACGTCGATTGTCCGGGACACGCCGATTACATCAAGAACATGATCACGGGCGCGGCGCAGATGGATGGCGCGATTCTCGTCGTCGCGGCAACCGATGGTCCGATGCCGCAGACGCGTGAGCACGTGCTGCTGGCTCGGCAAGTCGGTGTGCCGTACATTGTTGTCGCGCTGAATAAGTGCGACGCAGTTGACGATCCCGAACTGCTGGATCTGGTTGAGCTGGAAGTGCGCGAGTTGCTGAAGAGCTATCAGTTTCCTGGGGACGATGTGCCGGTGATTCGTTTGTCGGCGCTGGGCGCGCTGAATGGCGAGGAGAAGTGGGAGAAGCAGATTGACGCGTTGATGGAGGCGGTGGACAAGAGCGTTCCGCAGCCGGCGCGCGAACTGGACAAGCCGTTCCTGATGCCGATTGAAGATATTTTTTCGATTCAGGGACGCGGCACGGTGGTGACGGGGCGTATCGAGCGCGGCAAGGTGAAAGTTGGCGAGGAAGCGGAGATTGTCGGCTTCCGCGAGACACGCAAGACGGTTGTCACGGGCGTCGAGATGTTCAAGAAGCAGTTGGACGAAGGCATGGCGGGCGACAACGCCGGTTTGCTGCTGCGCGGCATTGCGAAAGAAGATGTCGAGCGCGGCATGGTGCTGGCAAAGGGTGGGTCGATCACTCCGCACACCAAGTTCAAGGCGGAAGTTTACATTCTGACGAAAGAAGAAGGCGGCAGGCATACGCCGTTCTTCAAGGGGTATCGTCCACAGTTTTATCTAAGGACGACGGACGTGACGGGGATTGCGGAGTTGCCGGCAGGCACAGAGATGGTGATGCCGGGAGACAACGTGAGCCTGGTGATCGAGTTGATCACTCCGGTGGCGATGGAAAAGGGCTTGCGATTCGCGATTCGCGAAGGCGGACACACGGTAGGCGCCGGTACGATTGCGGAGATTGTTACTTAGGGCAGGTCAGAGGTAAGAGGTCAGATTGCAGAAGTGAAAACGAAAAAGCGGCTTGTGGCTTGCCAAGAAGCTAGTGGCTAAAGGCTAAGGCTGGGTTTAGGGAGTGAGCAATGCCCCGAGAGATTATTACGTTGCAGTGTGGTGATTGCAAAGAGCGGAACTATTCGAAGACCAAGAACCGCAAAACGACACCGGATCGTCTGGAACTGAAGAAGTTCTGCGGCCGGTGCCGCAAGCACACGCCACATAAAGAGGTTAAGTAGTCGGTCGTCAGTTAGTCAGTTTCGGTGGTTTGTTTCAACTGAGAGCTGATAGCTGAGAACTGTTTTTAGGGGCGTAAGCTCAACGGTTAAACTGTCGGTCTCCAAAACCGAACTTGGGGGTTCGAATCCCTCCGCCCCTGCCAGAGTTTAGGGAAAAGGTTGAGGCCCGAGAGGGAGCAGTCGAGGAAAGCGGGAAGGTATGGCGACAGCGGTAGAACAGAAGGCACTTGCGACTACGTTGAGGTCCTGGCCCGAGCGGATCAAGACCTTTTATAGCGACGTTCGCACGGAGATGAAGAAAGTAACGTCTCCGTCGCTCAAGGAAGTTCAGGCCACGACGACGGTAGTGATCATCACTGTGTTCCTGTTTGCGCTTTATTTCTGGGTGGTGGATCTGGCGATCACCAACAGTCTGGAGCGGATGCTGCATTATTTCTCGCGCCGTTAGGCGACGAGCGAAAGAAGTGATTGAATGCCGGACACGGATACGAATAAAGAAAAGGTCGAAAGCGCAACGGTTGGCGTTGGCTCAGAAGGTGGGGGCCAGCAGACGCCGCCTCCATCTACTGCGGAAGCAGCGCCGGGCGGCGAGCCCGCGCGCAATCCGAATATGAAGTGGTACATCATCCACGCCTATTCGGGATTCGAACGCAAGGTGAGAGAGTCGCTCGAATCGCGGGTGCAGGCTTTCGGGCTGCAGAACAAGATCGGCAAGGTGCTGATTCCGACCGAGTCGGTCACCGAAGTTCGGGGCGGCAAGAAGTACACCTCGGAGCGTATGTTCTATCCCGGCTACGTGCTGGTAGAGATGGACATGGACGACCACGTCTGGCACGTGGTGAAGTCGACACCGCGGGTGACGGGATTTGTGGGCACCGGGCAGCAGCCGACTCCGTTGTCGGAAGAAGAAGTCAATCACATTGTTTATAAGGTGGCCGACAGCCGGGAGAAGCCGAAGCTCAAGGTCAAGTTTGAAAAGGGCGAAACGGTGCGGATTGGCGAGGGTCCATTCGCTACGTTTACGGGCGTGGTTGATGACGTGAATGAGGATCGCGAGACATTGAAGGTGATGGTCACGATTTTCGGGCGGTCGACTCCGGTGGAGTTGGAGTTTGGGCAGGTGGAGAAAGTCGCTTAGTTCAAGACCTTTGGACCACAGGGGACACAGAACAGGCACAGGGGAAACCCTGACAACAAAGCGCTGAGCCGAAAATCCTAGACTTGGCGTTGAAGATTATTAAGGTATTGGAAAGGCATCATGGCTAAGAAAGCTACAGGATCAGTAAAGTTGCAGATTGCGGCCGGCAAGGCTACGCCGGCGCCTCCGGTGGGACCGGCGCTGGGGCAGGCTCAGGTCAACATCATGGAGTTCTGCAAGCAGTTCAATGCCCGCACTTCGCAGAAGGAACTCGAAGGGTTGATTGTTCCGGTCGTAATTACGGTCTACAGCGACCGCACCTTCACGTTTATTACCAAGACTCCGCCGGCTTCGGTGTTGCTGAAGCGCGCGGCGGGCATTGCCAAGGGATCGGGCGCTCCTAATAAAGATAAGGTTGGCAAGGTGACGCTGAAGCAGGTTGAGGAGATCGCTAAGCAGAAGATGCCCGACTTGAATGCTGCGTCGGTTGATGCTGCCATCAAGAGCGTGCGCGGTACGGCGCGTTCGATGGGGATTGACGTGGTTGGATAGATTTCGTGTATTGGTCACAAACACCACGGCTCTTCGGAACAGCGATGAGCGGTGGGAGACTGAGGGTGAAATGAAGAAGTCAGGAAAGAATATCGAGAAGTCGCGGAAGGCAGTTGAGCCGCGGCCTTACACGCTGCAGGAAGCAGTTCCACTTCTGCAGAAGGTTAAATTCGCAAAGTTCGATGAGACGGTGGAGGTGACGCTGCGGCTGGGCGTCGATCCGAAGCATGCGGACCAGATGGTGCGCGGGACGGTCGTACTTCCCCATGGACTGGGCAAGTCGAAAAAAGTTCTGGTGATTGCGAGCGGAGAAAAGGTTCGTGAGGCCGAAGCGGCTGGGGCGGATTTCGTGGGCGGCGAAGATATGGTCGAGAAGATCACGAAAGAAAACTGGACCGACTTCGACGCGCTGATTGCCACGCCCGACATGATGAAATCGGTTGGCCGGCTGGGTAAGGTGCTTGGACCGAAGGGTCTGATGCCGAATCCGAAGACGGGCACTGTCACCATGGATGTTGCTAAGGCGGTGCAGGAAGTCAAAGCCGGCAAGGTCGAGTTCCGCACGGATAAGACGGCGCTGGTGCATGTGCCGGTGGGCAAGATTTCGTTTACGCCTGACAAGCTGATCGACAACGCGACCACGCTGATTTCGAGCGTGATCAAGGCGAAGCCTTCGGTCGCGAAGGGCAAATACATTAAGGCCTGCTATCTGAGTTCGAGCATGGGGCCCGGCATTTCGCTGGATACGACTTCGATTGAGGTTGCGTCGAAAGCATAGGTTGAGAGCCATGGCGGGGATCAGAAGCAGGTCCTTCGCTTCGCTCAGGATGACAATTTGAAGTGAGGGGCGTGGCCCCGTTACCACACGAGTTTTTGAAAGGGTTTGAATATGGCGGTTACTCGGGCTAAGAAAGTTGCGGCGGTTGAGAAACTGGGCAGTGAACTGAAGAACGCCTCCAGCATGATCGTGGCTACGTACTCCAAGCTGACGGTTACTCAGGATTTTGAGTTGCGGAAGGCGCTGCGTCCAACCGGGGCGAAGTATCGCGTGGTGAAGAACACTTTGGCGGAGCGCGCCGGCAAGGGCACGAAGGTCGAAGAGGCGCTGAAGAACCTCGTGGGTGTGACCTCGATTGCTTACACCGAGGGTGATCCGGTGGCGCTGGCGAAGGCGCTGGCGAAGTACGTTAAGGATAATCCGGAATTCAGCTTCAAGTCTGGCGTGGTCGAAGGCAAGTTGATTACGGTCAAGGAGATCGAATCACTGGCAACCATGCCGTCGAAGGAAGAGCTTTATTCGAAGTTGCTCTACCTGTTGAACGCTCCGTCGCAGCGTCTGGTTACGGCGATGAATGCGGTCGGACGGAACCTGGCAGTGGTGGTCAGCCAGGGTGTGGAGCAGAAAAAGTTCAAAGAGGCGTAAGCCTCGAAACAAGTTCGGGTCGGCGTGAGCTGACCGAAAAAGATTTAGTCATTGCAAAGTCAGGGGTGGCGCGGTCTGAGATTCGGGCGTTGTCTGGCGCTGGAATGGACGACCTGGTCGCACTGGAAACCTGGCCGAGTGATGGCAAAATCGTAAATCTTACATAAAGCGGAGAGATTCACATGGCGGATCTACAGCAGTTGGAAGAGTCGATCGTTAGCCTGTCGTTGCTGGAAGCGGCAGACTTGGTCAAGAAACTGGAAGCGCGTCTAGGCGTTTCGGCGGCGGCAGCAGCCCCGGTGATGGTTGCCGGCGGCGCGGCGGCGGGCGGAGCAGCTCCGGCTGAGGAAAAGACCGAGTTCACGGTCGTCCTGAAAGAAGTCGGTGCCAATAAGATCAACGTAATCAAGGCGGTACGTGAGGTCACGAGCCTGGGATTGAAAGAGGCGAAGGACTTGGTTGATGGCGCCCCGAAGAGCATCAAGGAAGGTGTCTCGAAGGACGAAGCGGAGACCATCAAGAAGAAGTTCACCGAAGCCGGAGCAGTTGTCGAAGTCAAATAATAGGCGGAAGAATCTTTCGCTTTGCTCAGGATGGTAGCGGCGGGCTCGGACGCCCGCCGAGCGCCAACACTTGCAATTATTTGACCGAACACTAGCTGAATCCTTTGAGCGGTGTTAATATCTAATAAATAACCCGCTTACCCTGGCTTCACTGTGAGGCGACGGCGACCCGCATCCTCCAAATAATCCCAGGAAGCGGAATTGGGTCGCTGGAATGAAGTATGGCAGCCGGTCCCGCGGGCGGCGGGATGGAACAGGCCTTTAGAACTGGCGTGGAATTTTAAAAGTTATTCAAGAGTAAGCGTCGCACACGGCGCCCGCGGACGAACTTGTCCTTGCGGGGGCCGCTGCCTTTTTTCCGCGTACACCGTCCGAACTTCGTAGTTGTATTTTTGGCGCGATTTTTTGCGCCCTCATTCCGCGCTGTATCGCAGTGCTTGTACCGCAGCCCCAGGCTGCCTGAAAGCAGGAGCTCCCGAGAATGGCAAAGCACAACATCCATCGCAAACGTTTCGATTTTTCCAAGATTCCAGCAACCATCCAGATCCCGAACCTGATCGAGGTTCAGAAGCGCTCCTATGACCGCTTCCTGCAGATGGACAAACTGCCCAGCGAGCGCGAAGACGGCGGCTTGCAGGCGGTATTTCAGTCGGTGTTTCCGATTACCGACTTCCGCAATGTTTCGCAGTTGGAGTTTGTCGACTTCGCAATCGGCAACTGGGAGTGCAAGTGCGGCCACCTGAAAGGGCTGCATCATTTGCGCACGACTTGTAAGAGCTGCGGATCGACGGTGATCACGGATCCGTTCCATCCCGGCGAAGTTCTCTGCCACAAGTGCGGCACCTACAACGCGAACACTCCCGACTTCTGTAATAAGTGCGGCGACCCGGTTGGATTGCAGCTGAAGTATGACGTGGCGGAATGCGAAGAGCGCGGCATGACGTATTCCGCGCCGCTTAAAGTCACGATGCGGCTGACGATTTGGGATAAGGATGAGGCAGGCAATCGATCCATCCGCGACATCAAGGAGCAGGAAGTTTTCTTCGGCGACGTTCCGCTGATGACGCAGAACGGGACCTTCATTATTAACGGGACCGAGCGCGTGATCGTCAGCCAGTTGCACCGCTCGCCTGGCGTGTTCTTCGAGACGGCAGCGAACCGCACCTACTTTTTGGGAAAGATCATTCCCTACCGCGGATCGTGGGTTGAATTCGAATACGACCAGAAGAACGTTCTCTACGTGCGCATCGACCGCAAGCGCAAGTTCCTGGGCACGATTTTTCTACGCGCGCTCGGGCTGCGTTCGGGCGAAGACATTCTCAAGACCTTCTATACGACCGATCGTTTGATCGTAAAAGACAAGAAGCTGTTCTGGACGCTGGATCCGGCAAGCGAGAAGCCGACGAACTTGCTGGGAATGAAGCTGGCGCACAGCATCAAGTCGAAGTCGGGTGATGAAGTGGCGCACTCCGGCCGCAAGATCAGTGCCGCAACGCTGAAAGACATTCAGAAGGCGAAGATCAGCGAAATCGAAATTGACATGAGCGATCTCGAAGGCGCGTGGGCGGCGAGCGACATCGTCGACACCACGACCGGCGAGGTTCTGCTCGAAGCGAACACGGAAATCACGGCCGACAAGGTTTCGAAGATTCTGGAATCGGGCGTGATTGAGCTGAGCGTGTTCTTCCCGGAGCGCGATGACGTCGGTACGGTGATCAGCCAGACCCTGCGGCGCGATTCGGTCACCACTCCGTCCGAAGCGTTGATCGAAATCTACCGCAAGCTGCGCCCCGGCGATCCGCCGACGCTCGATACCGCGACGGCATTGTTCCAAGGCATGTTCTTCGATCCGCGCAAATACGACTTCTCGCGCGTGGGCCGGTTGAAGTTCAACATCAAGCTGTTCGAGAACCAGGAAGCAACCAGCCTGGAGCAGCGCACTCTTGATCCGAACGATTTCTACGCAACCATCAAATACCTGCTCAAGCTGCGCAAGAACATCGGCGCGGTCGATGACATCGATCACCTGGGCAATCGACGCGTGCGAGCGGTTGGCGAGTTGCTTGAGAACCAGTTCCGCATCGGCTTGGTCCGCATGGAACGTGCAATCAAGGAAAAGATGAGCGTGTACCAGGAAATGTCGACGGCTATGCCGCACGACCTGGTCAACGCTAAGCCGGTGATGGCCGCGATCCGCGAGTTCTTCGGATCGTCTCAGCTATCGCAGTTCATGGATCAGACGAATCCGCTATCGGAGATTACGCACAAGCGTCGTCTGTCGGCCCTTGGGCCGGGCGGACTGTCGAGAGAGCGCGCTGGATTTGAAGTTCGCGACGTTCACCCGACGCACTACGGGCGCATTTGTCCGATTGAAACACCGGAAGGTCCGAATATCGGATTGATCTCGTCGTTGAG
The DNA here is from genome assembly GCA_963755765.1 of uncultured Acidobacteriaceae bacterium. Taxonomy (GTDB): domain Bacteria; phylum Acidobacteriota; class Terriglobia; order Terriglobales; family Acidobacteriaceae; genus Acidiflorens. Next base: position 576,026 of record CAVWKZ010000008.1, on the reverse strand, counting down.
CTGCTTTGCGCGCATCAATGACTATGGCTTCATCGAGTCGCCGTACCGCAAGGTGAAGAACGCGCGCGTGGTGGACTACGTCATCGTCGTCAATGCCGGTGACAGCAGCTACAAAGTCGGCGACTACGCCGAGAAGAGTGAGATGGAGAAGGTCAATGCTGATCTCAAAGAGCGGCGCAAGAAGCCGGTCGAGATCGAGCCGTTCTCCTTCTATCTTTCGGCGTGGGAAGAAGACCGTCACACCATCGCGCAGGCGAACATCGAACTGGACGACAAGGGACGCATCGCCGGTGAGCTGGTCAATGCTCGCAAGGCGGGCAACTTTGTTCTCGTAAACCGCGACGAAGTCGATTATGTCGACGTCAGCCCGAAACAACTTGTGTCAGTCGCGGCTTCGCTTGTGCCATTCCTCGAGCACGACGACGCGAACCGCGCACTGATGGGCGCGAACATGCAACGTCAGTCGGTACCGCTGCTGCGGGCGCAGGCTCCGATTGTGGGTACTGGTATGGAAGGCGTGACCGCGCGCGATTCAGGCGCGGTGATTCTGGCGAAGCGCAATGGGATCATCGATTCGGTCGATTCCGAGCGCATCATTGTGCGCGTCGAGGGCGAGCATCATCCGATGCAGCTTTCGCGTGAAGTGGGCAGCGACATTTATCAGCTCACCAAGTTCAAGCGCTCGAACCAGAACACTTGTATCAATCAGAAACCGATCGTGAAGAAAGGTCAGCGCGTCGTGAAGGGGCAGGTCATCGCCGACGGTCCGTGCACTGACTTTGGCGAGTTGGCCCTCGGACGCAACGTGCTGGTCGCGTTCATGCCGTGGCGCGGCTACAACTTCGAAGACGCAATCCTCGTCTCGGAAAAGATGGTGAAGGAGGATTACTACACCTCCGTCCACATCGAAGAGTTCGAACTTGAAGCGCGCGACACGAAGCTTGGTCCCGAGGAAGTTACTCGTGATATTCCGAACGTAAGCGAATCCACGCTGCGAAATCTGGACGAGGCGGGCGTGATCCGCATCGGCGCTGGCATTAAGCAGGGCGACATCATCGTCGGCAAGGTTACGCCGAAGGGCGAGACGCAGCTGACTCCGGAAGAAAAGCTGCTGCGCGCGATCTTCGGAGAAAAAGCCGGCGACGTGCGCGACGCTTCGCTCTACTGTCCGCCTGGAATTGAAGGCATCGTGGTGGACGTGAAGATCTTCTCGCGCAAGGGCCAGGAAAAGGATGAGCGCGCCAAGACGATCGAAGGCAATCAGATCGCGAAGCTCGAAAAGAACTTGTCAGACGAGATTCGCATTCTTACCGATGAGCGTCTGAAGCGGTTGGAAGGCCTGCTGGGTGGCAAGGAAGTGCAAGCCGATCTGCACGACGAGCGCACCAACAAGCGGTTGCTGACCAAAGACGCGATTCTGGACCGCGATGCCATCGAGCGCATCTCGACCCGCAACCTGAAACGGATCAAGTACGCCGATAAGGATCCGCGGGTGAACGAGCAGATCGACGAGATCGAGGAGATGACTTCGCGCCAGATCGACGTGCTCAAGAAGATCGTCAATGAAAAGAAGGACAAGCTGACGAAGGGCGATGAGTTGCCTCCGGGCGTGATCAAGCTGGTCAAGGTCTACATCGCCATGAAGCGCAAGCTGAGTGTCGGCGACAAGATGGCCGGACGTCACGGGAACAAGGGCGTGATCGCGCGCATTCTGCCGGAAGAGGATATGCCGTACCTCGAAGATGGAACGCCGGTTGAGATCGTTCTGAATCCACTGGGCGTCCCCAGCCGTATGAACGTGGGGCAGATTCTTGAAACCCACCTCGGATGGGCGGGTCATGAACTAGGTCTGAAGATTGCCGAGTTGCTGAAGCAGAACACTCGCGCCGATGCCATCCGCCGCGATCTCAAGGCGTTGTTCAAGGACACCGTGCTGGCCGACACCATCGCCGACATGAGTGAAGATGAACTCGAAGCGTTGGCACCGACGCTGAAGAAGGGCGTGTTCATGGGATCGGCCGTGTTTGACGGTGCTCGTGAGACGGAAATCAAGGCACTCCTTTCGAGCGCGGGACTGCCGACATCCGGCAAGACCACGCTGCGCGACGGCATGACGGGCGAGGTGTTCGAACTGCCGGTTACGGTCGGTTACATCTACATGTTGAAGCTGTCGCATCTGGTGGACGACAAGATTCACGCACGTTCCATCGGGCCGTACTCGCTGATCACACAGCAACCGCTGGGTGGCAAGGCGCAGTTCGGAGGCCAGCGCTTCGGAGAAATGGAAGTCTGGGCACTGGAAGCATACGGCGCGGCGTTCATCTTGCAGGAACTGCTGACCGCGAAGTCGGACGATGTTTACGGGCGCACCAAAATCTACGAAGCGATCGTCAAAGGCGAAGCTGCGATGGAGCCGGGTGTTCCGGAATCGTTCAACGTGCTGATTCGCGAATTGCAGGCCCTCTGCCTGGATGTCGAGCTGGTCAAGGCCACGGAGAAAAAGCCGGTGGCGGTGGCAGCAGATTAAGAAATCGTCGTTGGTCGCTAGTCGTTGGTCGTTCGCGGCTAGCGCGCCGATTCGAAGAACAGTTTTGAAGAATAGACCCGGCAGTCTTTGCTCTTAGGCTTCCGGGTTACAGATTTCGCTAGCGAGTAACGACCATCGACTAGCGACCGTTCTTGAGAGCCGCGTACGGCGGCGTACAGCCGTAGGAAAGCGGAGAAACATGTTTCGTTCGAGCCCGTTCGATATGGCAAATCCCGTGGCTGATTTTGATGCCATTCGCATCAGCCTGGCGTCCCCGGAAAAGATTCGGAGCTGGTCGCATGGGGAAGTGACCAAGCCGGAAACCATCAACTACCGCACCTTCAAGCCGGAGCGGGATGGCTTGTTCTGCGCGCGCATCTTCGGCCCGGTCACCGACTGGGAATGCCTCTGCGGCAAGTACAAGCGCATGAAGCATCGCGGAGTGATCTGCGACAAATGCGGAGTGGAAGTCACACTCTCGAAAGTGCGTCGCGAACGCCTGGGCCACATCGAGCTGGCGTCGCCCTGTTCGCACGTTTGGTTCTTCAAGGGACTGCCGAGCCGCATCGGGCATCTGCTCGACATTTCGCTGCGCGATCTGGAAGCGATTCTGTACTTCGAGGCTTACGTGGTCGTTGATCCGGGCGACTCTCCGGTGAAGGAGCGCGAGGTCATCAAGGACGAAGCGAAGTATCGCGAACTCGATCAGCAATATCGCCCCGCCGGCTTCAAAGCCATGATGGGCGCGGAAGCGATCAAGGAACTTCTGAAGCGCATTGAGGTCGACGGACTCTCCGGCGAACTGCGCGAGAAGATGAAGCATGAGACTTCGCTGCAGAAGCGCTTGAAGTACGCCAAGCGTTTGAAAGTTGTCGAAGCTTTCCGCAAGAGCGGCAACAAGCCGCAGTGGATGATCCTGGACGTGCTGCCGGTTATTCCACCCGAGCTCCGGCCACTGGTTCCACTCGACGGCGGACGTTTTGCCACTTCCGATCTGAACGATCTTTACCGCCGCGTCATCAACCGCAACAACCGGTTGAAGAAGCTGATGGACCTGCACGCTCCCGAAGTCATCGTGCGCAACGAAAAGCGCATGCTGCAGGAAGCCGTCGATGCTCTGTTCGATAACGGACGTCGCGGTCGTGTTCTGCGTGGCGCCAACAATCGTCCGCTGAAGTCGCTCTCCGATACGCTGAAGGGCAAGCAGGGACGCTTCCGCCAGAACCTGCTCGGCAAGCGCGTGGATTACTCGGGACGTTCGGTGATCGTGGTTGGTCCCGAACTCAAGCTGCACCAGTGCGGCTTGCCGAAGAAGATGGCGCTCGAGTTGTTCAAGCCGTTCATCTATCACCGCCTCGAACAGACGGGAAACTGCACTACCATCAAGCAAGCCAAAGAAATGGTGGAGCAGCAGGAGCCGATCGTTTGGGACATTCTGGAAGAGGTCATCAAAGACCATCCAGTGATGCTGAACCGCGCGCCCACGCTCCATCGCCTCGGCATTCAGGCGTTCGAGCCGGTGCTGGTGGAAGGCAAAGCGATCAAGATCCATCCGCTGGTTTGCACGGCGTTCAACGCCGACTTTGACGGCGACCAGATGGCGGTACATATTCCGCTCTCGCCCGAGGCGCAGGTGGAAGCCAGCGTTCTGATGCTGTCTTCGCACAACATCCTGTCGCCGGCGTCAGGACAGCCCATCACCGTGCCCACGCAGGACATGGTGCTCGGTCTTTACTATCTGACCAAAGCGAAGCCCGGCGCGAAGGGCGAAGGCCGGTCGTTTGCCAATATTGACGAAGTCGTGATCGCACTCGAAATGGGCGAAGTGGAAACGCTCAGCCCGATTCGTCTGCGCTATACCGGTGAAGTCATTGATCTGACGCAGGCCTACGACGATCAGGACGTGAATCACACCGAGCCCATACATGTCGTGCGCGAGTATCTGAATACGACCGTCGGCCGCGCCATTCTGAACGACCATCTGCCGAAGGCAGTGCCTGGGGTGAACATGGCGATGCCCTATATCAACGGTCTGCTCAAGAAAAAGGGTATCGGTCAGCTGGTCAATTATTGCTATCTGCGGTTCGGCCTCGAAGTCACGGTCAAGATGCTCGACGAGATCAAGTCGCTTGGCTTTAAGTACGCCACACGCTCTGGATTGTCGATCGGCATCGATGACATGGTCATCCCGGATAACAAGAAGACCCTGGTGAAAGATGCTGACAAGCTGGTGATCGCGGTCCAGCAGCAATATCTGGACGGCGCCATCACCAACGGCGAACGCTACAACAAGGTCATCGAAATCTGGTCGGCGATCACGGAGAAAGTTGCCGATGAAATGTTCGGCCAGATGCAGACGCGGGATAAACAAGGCGTGCTGAACCCGATTTACGTCATGGCCGACTCCGGCGCTCGCGGATCGAAACAGCAGATTCGTCAGCTCTCCGGCATGCGCGGACTGATGGCGAAGCCGACGGGTGAAATTATCGAGACACCGATCACGGCGAACTTCCGTGAAGGTCTAACCGTTCTCGAGTACTTCATCTCGACGCACGGCGCCCGCAAGGGGTTGGCCGATACCGCTCTCAAGACGGCTGACTCGGGTTATCTGACGCGGCGTCTGGTTGACGTTGCGCAGGACGTGATCATCAGCGAATACGACTGCGGTACGGTGGACGGAATTTTTGTCTCCGGCATCGTGGAAGCGGGCGAAATCATCGAACCGCTGCGCGACCGCATCGTGGGCCGCGTATCACTTGAGAAGATCAAGGACTACGAGGGTCAGGTCGTGGTCGATGTGAATCATGAGATTACTGAAGACCTAGCGGGCGCTATTCAAGCTGCCGGTATTGAGCGAGTGAAGATTCGCTCGGTGCTGACCTGCGAGTCGAAGCGCGGGGTTTGCGTGATGTGCTACGGGCGTAATCTGGCTTCTGGTCGTCTGGTCGAACTCGGCGAGGCTACCGGCGTGATTGCGGCGCAGTCCATCGGCGAACCTGGAACACAGCTCACCATGCGTACCTTCCACATCGGAGGCACGGCGTCGCGAGTTTCGGAACAGTCGCGGCTGGATGCCAAGAGCAACGGCACCGTGCGCTTCATCAACCTGCAGACCGTGAAGTCGAAGACGGGCGATCTAGTAGTTATGAATCGCCAGGGTTCGATCGCGGTGGTGGATGAAAAAGGCCGCGAACGCGAGCGCTACGCGGTTGTATATGGCGCCAAGGTCAAGGTCACGGACGGCGGGCTGGTACAACTGGGCCAGGCTCTGGTCGAGTGGGATCCGTACACTTTCGCGATCCTGACCGAAATCGGCGGCACGGCGCAGTTCAAGGACTTGCAGGAAGGTATCACCCTGCATGAAGAAGTCGATGAAGTCACTGGTCTATCGCGTCACGTTGTCGCGGATTCGCCCGACGAGAAGCGGCAGCCGGCAATTGTGATCAAGGGTAAGGCGAGCAAGCGATACCTGATGCCTTCGCGCGCTCACCTTATGGTGCAGGACGGCGATACGGTATTCCCCGGCGACGTGCTGGCCAAGATCCCGCGCGAAACTACCAAGACCAAGGACATCACGGGCGGTCTGCCACGCGTGGTGGAATTGTTCGAAGCTCGCAAACCGCGCGAGACCGCGGTCATCAGCGAAATCGATGGCGTGGTTCGCTTCGGTGAAGTGGCCAAGGGACAGCGCAAACTCTACGTCGCAGCCGACAACGGCACGGAAAAGGAATACTCCGTACCGCGCGGCGTTCACATCAACGTGCAGGAAGGCGAGCGCGTAAAGGCTGGCGAACCGTTAATGGATGGCCCGCTCAACCCGCACGACATTCTGGCCGTACTCGGCGAAAAAGAGTTGCAGTCTTACCTGGTGAACGAAATCCAGGAAGTCTACCGCTTGCAGGGCGTGAACATTTCGGATAAGCACATCGAAGTGATCGTCCGTCAGATGATGCGCTGGGTAAAGGTCGAGGACGTGGGCGACACCCAGTTCCTTCTCGAACAGCAAGTGGATAAGTTCCGCTTCCACGAGGAGAACGAGCGTGCGATTGCGAACGGCGGCAAACCAGCCACCGGGCGACCGTTGCTGCTTGGTATCACCAAGGCGTCGCTGTCAACCGATTCGTTTATCTCAGCAGCCTCCTTCCAGGAGACAACGCGTGTGCTGACCGAAGCTTCGATTCAAGGAGCAGTCGATCACCTGCGCGGGCTGAAGGAGAACGTGATCGTGGGCCGCTTGATTCCCGCCGGCACCGGCATGGAGTATTACCGGAACGTTCGTCTCTCTCCGGAAATGGAAGAGGCCGCCAGTAAGGTGCAGGAGGAAGTCTCGCAAGCCTACGAAGATGCCGAGCGCGCGCTGGAACTCATGCGGCATGAAGGCGAGACGGAAGAACTCGCCGCGGAGTAAAACAGAACCTATCCAAGAAAAGGGGCGACGCGAGTCGCCCCTCATTTCTTGAGTAACGTTTTCTGAACAGCCTTTCTTAACCAAATGTCTTTAGCACTCGAACCACAGCGCCTGACCGGGCAGTCCCAGGGTGGCAACGCCGCGCCGGAGCCGATTCCGGGTGGACTGATACTGGCTCCGGCATTGGGGCGCTTCTGGCGTCTGTTCCGCTTGTCGATCTGGCGCGCCTTCGAGCATGACGCTTTCGGAACCGCCAAGGCGTCGGCCTATTCCTCGATCTTCACTTTTTTCCCCGCCTTGCTTGTGCTCGGCTCCGTTCTTGCCACGCTCAGCCGAGGCCAGGTGTACTTGCGCGAGATCTCCTACGCGCTGGGCACTATTTTGCCGGCGGGCAGTTCTACGGTACTTGCCTATCTGAGAAGCAGTACGGACCGGCCGGTGGGCCTGCTCATCTCCACCTCTTTGCTGACGATTTGGAGCGCGTCCGGCGTCATCATTTCCTGGATGGATGGGTTTCGCCGCGCTTACCAGCTCCCCAAGACCTGGGGGATCGTGCAGGAACGCGTGATCGCGGTTTCGCTGGTTTTGATGGCGGGCATACCAATGATGTTTTCAACCATCCTGGTGGCGTTCGGCAGTCGCATTGAAACGCGAATTTTGTTTTTCCTCGGCCATGAGTTCGGACCTCTGATTCTGTTGTTGTGGGGTGCGGTCCGATGGGCCATTGCGATCCTGACCAGCATCGCGGTGATCCAGTTGATCTATCACAACGCGGTTCCTCGCACGCAACCCTGGCACAGCGTTTTGCCGGGCGCGGTTCTGGCTACGGCCATGTGGCTGCTCTCCACGGCTCTGTTTGGATGGTATTTACAGCACTATTCAGACTACAGCGTGATCTATGGTTCGCTCGGGGTCGGCATTGCGCTGCTGTTGTGGATGTATCTGATCTCGCTCGTGGTGCTGATTGGGGCCGAGTTCAATGCCATGCTTTTTCCTCGTGGCCTCACAAAAGTTCCGCCTCCGCGGATGGAGACGGCGGCTCGGTGACGGTGAATGCCGTGGACAACTCATTTGCGGAATTCCACGATGATTCTCTAAACCCCCCCGTCCGCGGTTTTCTGCACTCTCCCGTTGACCTGAACGGCGACGCGCTGATTCTGACTCACGGCGCGGGCTCGAATTGCACCGCTCCTCTGCTGGTTGCGGTCAGCGAAGCTTTTGCCGGACATGGCTATGTAGTTCTGCGCTGCGATTTGCCCTTTCGTCAGGAGAGGCGCTTCGGGCCCCCGTTTCCGGGTAATGCGGAACGTGATCGCGCGGGTCTCCGGAACGCGGTCGCTGTTTTGCGCAAGAAAGTGGCGGGCCGGATTTTTCTCGGCGGCCATTCTTACGGTGGACGCCAGGCTACGATGCTGTGCGCCGCTGAACCGGATTTGGTTTCCGGACTGCTGTTGCTTTCGTATCCCTTGCATCCGCCGCGCAAGCCGGAGCAACTCCGCATTCAACATCTACCCAACCTGCGCACTCCGAGTTTGTTCGTGCACGGGACACGCGATCCGTTTGGCAGCGTGGAAGAGATGACGAGCGCTTTGCGGCTGGTGCCGGCCAAAACCGAGTTAATGGTAGTAGAAGGAGCGGGGCACGACTTGGGTTTCAAGGGGAAGGCACGGGTGCTGGAACTTCCGGCACTCATCTTTTCCAAGTTTGCCGAGATGTTCGGCTAGGCCGCCTAGCGCGGAAGTCAGTGCGCGTTCGACCGGCGATTTAGCTGCATGCACGCGGACAGGAGTGTCCGCGCTACACGAAACGTCCTAATTCACCCAGCCTGATTTCGATCCGCCGTTGGGTTTGTCGTTGTCGCTATCGTTCGGCGGAATGTAGTTGCCGTGCTCATCGAAGGTGACTTTGCGGTCGTGATCTTTCATATAGACTTCGAACTTTCTTGCAGCGCGCCGCCGCTTCCAGCGGTAGTAAGAGTTCCGCGCGCTGAAATAACGTTCGGATGCCGCATAACTTACTCCGCGAGAAGGCAAGAACTTCACCCACAGGAAGCCGAAGAGCAATCCGCCGATATGAGCGAAAACCGCGACTCCGTTCGCCGGTTCAAAAACGGCGACGATGGCGATCACGACCCAGATGCCGACGAGATACTTGGCTTTGATCCTGAACGGCAGGGGAAACAGAAACATTTCCTGATCGGCATAGAGAATGCCAAACGCCATCAGCAGTCCAAAAATTCCGCCGGACGCGCCTACGGTTCCGATCGCTGGATTCGCTCCCAGGAAATGGGTATAGGAAACAGCAATCGTTACCAAAGCAGCGCCCACAACGCAGAACGTATAGCACTCGATAAATCGTCGAGGCCCCCAATCGCGCTCCAAGTAGGCGCCGATAAACCAGAGTGTGAGCATGTTGAAAAACAGGTGACCGAAATTGGCGTGCAGCAATGAGTAGGTAACCAATTGCCACACTTTACCGTGCATCACGGCGACCGGGATCAGCGCCAGCCACTCCTGCATGAAATCGACAATGATTGGGGCGAAGATGCGCATCACTGCCTGGAACAGGTAGATCCCGGCGCAGGTCAGGATGATGCGCTTCACCCATCCTGCGAATGGAGGGAAGCTGAAGGAGATGGTTTGTCCTCGACTCACTATTTCTTGCTTTCTGGTTCCGGCACAACCGGCAGACTGCGGTGCCCCGCCGCATCTACGGCGCGGACACCGAATATGACATTATCCTTCGAAACCCTCAGAGTTGCACTTGTCCCGCCGCTTACCGGTTGGACGTACTCCCAATCGGCAGCGTTCGTGGAGCGCCAGACCACCTCGTAGGCAGTCGCGCCGGCTGAAGGTTCCCACGTCAGAGTGGAGTCGTTGTCGAGGTTCTTGGTCACTATTTTCACATTTGCCGGCGGCGCTGGGGCTGATGCGAGTGAGGCCAGGGTCGCGGCGTTCAGCCGCGCCACGTGTGACACATACTCGAAGTCAACGTACTTCGGCAGATCTCCGTATTCGATGCCGTTCTCGGTCCGAGGGGCCTGATGCTGACGGTTGAAGTCTTCGCGGAATTCGGTGAAGCGCACGGCTGCAAAGCCCTGCTGATTGAAAGAGTAGTGGTCGCCTCCGCGCAGAAATCGGTCGAGACGGAAGACCAGCAGCGGCTTGACTCCGGCATCGTAGGAGCGTCCGACGTCGGCAACGTAGCGGGCAAGCTCGCGAGACGTTGAGTCGCTCTCGCCACCGAGCATGCGAATTCGCTTGATTTCAGACTCGCTTGCCGCCGCCGGCAGGCCTTCGGAAAAGACACGCACCAGGCTTGCATCCTGTCCCGGACCGAGGTTGCCTCCGACAATGTCGTTGTTCAGGACGGCTTCGATTTTCCATCCCTGTTGCTTGGCCATCTGGGCGAAGTGCTTGCTGCCGTTCAAACCCTGCTCTTCTCCCGCGACGGTGAGAAAGATGATTGTGGCCGGAAACTTGAGCTTGCCGGCAGCCTGGCTTAAGACGCGGGCGCATTCCAGGCTGACTGCTGTTCCGCTGCCGTCGTCGTTTGCTCCGGGCGCGGGATCGGTCACGTTAAATGTGTCGCTATTGCGCGAGTCGTAATGGCCGGTTACGAGCACGATACGATCCGCCTGTTTTGGGTCTGACCCGCGCAGCACCGCATAAACATTCGTGATTTCTGTCGGTTTTGGAATGCGGTCGGCGGGCTGCTCGGTGAAAGTGTCAGTCTTAACTTCGAGGCATCCGCCGCAGTCTTTGGAGTAGCGCTCGAACTGGGCCTTGATCCACTCCCGCGCTGCTCCGATTCCCCTGCCCGCTTTGATGGATGCATCGTCCTGCGCGGAAATCGTGGAGCGGTTATTGAAGCTGACCAGCTTGTCGATGGTCTGCTGGATGCGGTCCGCGGACACTTGTTGGATCGCCTGCTCGATATGGGAGTCCTTGTGGTGGTCCGATGCCAGGCGTGGAGGGTCTTGGGCTTCCTGGGCGAGGCACAGCGAAGCGCAAAGCGTCAGCGCAAATGCAAACGCGGCGGAAACCAGGGTGGTGGAGCGGCGACGAACGCCAGCAAATCCAGCCGTTGCAGAATTTTCTTGGCAAGGCACTTGACCTTTTCCTCAGTAAGAAACTAAATATAACAGGGTACCCTGAACGTGGAGGAAAACATGGTGTACTGTCCTGACTGCGAGACGGACCTCGACATCGACGAAGATGAGGTCGATGAGGGAGCGGTCGTCTCGTGCCCGGAGTGCGGTGCAGACTTCGAGGTGATTACCGTCAATCCGGTGGAGCTTAAAAAGGTCGGCGAAGATGAGGTCGAAGAGGATGAAGATGAAGACGACGCCGACGACGAAGAGGATGAGGACGAAGACTGAGGACGAACTTTCCTGAAGAATTCCGCACATTTCAACAAGGTTGGGGTCAAGGTAGAAGCCCGGCGCGTGGTCGTGATGATCTTGGCGGGGCTGTGCGTGGCATTCTTTGCCACTCCCACGAGCGCCTGGAGCGCCGTCCCCGCGAAGCCGAAGCCTTACGCTCTAATCTTCGGAACGGTCTGGGACCCCGACGGCCAGCCGGTGTACGGGGTCAAAGTGAAGATCCGGCGCGCCGACGAGAAGAAAGCACGCTGGGAACTGTATTCCGACCACAGCGGCGAGTTTGCCCAGCGCGTGCCCGTCGGCAAGGCAGACTACATCGTTTGGGCCGACGTGAAGAGCTTCAAGCTGCCTTCGGGAAAGAAGGTCAAGCCGAGCGCTGAAGTGCCCGTACACATCGACGACGACGAGCGTTCCGACATCGGTCTTCATTTAGACTGGTAGAGGCGGCCACGTGGTCGGCAGCGCCTGGAGACTCATGAAGAAAGCGGCTTCGCTAGTCATTTTGTCGGTGTCGGTCTTCTCGGCGCCGTTCCTCTCGACGCCGGTGCTGGCGGCTCCGGCGCAGTTGTTTGGCCGGGAACCGAAAAAAGAAGACAAAACTCGACTGCTCACTGGCAAGGTGCTCGACAGCGGTGACAGTCCTTTGCCGAACGCGGTGGTCTACCTCACCGACACTCACACCCGCTCGGTGAAAACCTATATCGTGGGTCCGGACGGCAGTTTCCGTTTTCCAGCTCTTCAGCCGACCATCGATTACGAAGTGTATGCGCAGTACAACGATCACAAGAGCGGCACCAAAACGGTCAGCCAATTTGACGACCGCAAGCAGGTTGACATCAATTTGAAAATCAACGTCAAAGCTGGCAGCAAGTAAGCGTCTTCGCTCCCGCCAGACCTCTTAAAGAATCGAACGCACAACGCCGCCATCGACTCGGAGAGCTGCGCCGTTCGTGGCTGAGGAGAGCGGACTGCAGACGAAGGCCACCAGATCGGCCACTTCGTCCGGACGCGCGAAGCGCTTCAGCAAGGAACTCGGGCGAATATTGCGAAAGAAGTCCGCTTCCAGTTCCGCCTTGGTCTGCTTCGAGGCAGCGGCCATACGATCTACAAATTCATTCACGCCTTCGGATGCGGTGGGGCCGGGCAGCACGGCATTCACGGTGACTCCGGTGCCGGCAGTGGTTTCCGCCAAGCCGCGGGAAATCGCCAGCTGCGCGGTTTTCGTCATGCCGTAGTGAATCATCTCGGGTGGAATCTGCACCGCGGATTCACTTGAAATGAAGACTATGCGTCCCCAGTTTCGCTTCTTCATGCCGGGCAGATAGCTGCGCGACAGGCGGACGCCGCTCATGACGTTGACTTCAAAGAAGCGGAACCACTCTTCGTCAGGAATTTTCTCAAAGGGTTTGGGGTCGAAAATGCCGAGGTTGTTGACGAGAATATCGACCTCGGGGCAGCGTTGAACGGCGCCACGGACTCCATCGGCGTTGCCGAGGTCTGCGGCTAGACCTCGCACGCTGGCCTGCGGATAGGACGTTCGAATCGATTTGATCGCTTGGTCGACCCGGTCTTCCGTCCGCCCGTTGACAATTACGTCAGCACCCTCGCGAGCCAGAGCTTCTGCGATTGCATATCCGATTCCTGCGGTTGATCCCGTGACCAAGGCGCGCTTCCCATTCAATTCCAGGTTCATGCTGGGTTGGATGAGGCGGGGTCGAACTCGGACTCGTGTGGCAAGAAAAAGGCCACCGCTGACGGTGGCCCTGAATTCCATGATGTTGCGCGAAGGTTAGTTGCTGTCGCCGCCGGCGCGTTTCCATGAGATCAAGTCGCCGATAGTCGTACTCTTTGACGAGGACGACGAGGACGGCTGCTTGTAGGATTCGACTTCCTGGCGCGAGGCTTCCTCGCCGACTGCCTTGATGCTCAGGCCGACTTTTTTCTCTTCCTGATTCATCTTGATGATTTTGAAGTCGTATTCAGCGCCCGGCTCCAGATGCATGGGCTGTCCGTTGCCATCGACCGCTTCTGAGTTGTGACACAGGCCTTCGATGCCCTGTGCAATTTCGACGAATGCTCCGAAGTTTGCCACGCGCAGGATCTTGCCGTGAACGATGTCGCCGACACGATGCTGCGCGAAGAATGAATCCCACACATCGGGCTGCATCTGTTTCACGCCGAGTGAAAGACGACGCTTGTCCGGTTCAATGGCCAGGATGATGGCCTTCACTTTGTCGCCCTTCTTCAAGACCTCGGACGGATGCTTTACGCGAGTGGTCCAGCTCAGGTTGCTGACGTGGACCAGACCGTCGATGCCGTCTTCGATTTCAATGAAGGCACCAAACTCGGTCAGATTCCGGACCCGGCCCTCGACCGTCGCTCCTACGGGATATTTGTCGTGCAGTGTATCCCACGGGTTGGAGGCGAGTTGCCGCATGCCCAGCGAAATCCGGCGCTCGGTCGGATTCACGCTCAGGACAACACAGTCCACTTCATCGCCGACGTTGACCAGCTTTGAAGGATGCTTCATCCGCTTCGACCACGTCATCTCGCTTACGTGGACCAGGCCTTCAATGCCCTGTTCAAGTTCTACGAACGCGCCATAATCGGTGACGCTGATTACGCGTCCGTGGACGTGCGCGCCCACGGGATAGCGGTGCTCGGCATCGAGCCAGGGATCGGGTGTGAGCTGTTTAAAGCCCAGCGAGACGCGCTGCTTGTCTTTGTCATACTTGAGGACCTTGACCTGAATCTGGTCGCCGACGTTGACCAAGTCGCGCGGGTGGGTCAGACGTCCCCAAGACATATCGGTGATATGGAGGAGGCCGTCGATTCCGCCCATGTCGACGAATGCGCCGTACTCGGTCAGGTTCTTGACGATGCCGGTGAGGACGCTGCCTTCTTCGAGGTGCTCGAGAGTTTTGCCGCGCTTTTCGGTCTGCTCTTCTTCCAGAAGCTGCTTGCGCGAGACTACGATGTTGCCGCGTTTCTTGTTGAGCTTGATGATGGCGACTTCCATCGTCTGGCCCTTCATGCCGTCCAGATTACGGATGGGACGCAGGTCGACTTGCGAGCCCGGCAGGAAGGCGCGCGCGCCCTGAATGTCGATGGTCAGGCCGCCCTTGATGCGCTCGACGACGACGCCCTTGATCGGCTTCTTTTCGTTGTAGGCGCGCTCAATCTCGTCCCACGAGCGGAGGCGCTGGGCTTTCAGGTGCGAGAGGTTGATGTAGCCTTCTTCGGTCTCGCCCTTGTCGCGCATCACGTCGATTTCGTCGCCGGGGGCAAACCGCGGCTTGCCCTCGTGATCGAGGATCTCCGCAATCGGGGCCATGCCTTCGGACTTCGCTCCGATGTCGACTACGACGTGGGTCGCGGTCAGCTTCACGACGCGGCCTTTGATTACGTGGTCGTCGCTAACCGCTTCCTCGGTCTGGTTCTCGAAGTTGTGGAGGGCGGCGGCAAAATCATCGCTCGCGGCTCCGGCAGTTTCGGGAGCGGCATCGGGAGTGGCGCTTTCACGAGCGTCGTTTTCTCGAAGGTCGTTCTGGAGAGCGCTTTCAGGAGCGGCAGAAGCCAGCGGTTCGGCGGAAGAAGGTTGTGCGAGCTCGGGAGCGTCTAATACGGCCGGGCCGCCGGTGTGGGCGTCGTGTGCAGGTGTCATGGTTTCGAGAGTGGAATCAAGATTACGGGCGTTGCTGTCGTCGAACAAGTTCATAGCCTCTGTGTCGCGCGCGCTGGTGCGCAACTCGTGCGGGACGTGGAATAGCGGACTGCTGGCGTGGTCATTAGGTTGCGTTGAGGCCGACCTGGCGGACGACCCTGGGACAATTCCAGCTGGTTCGAAACCGCGTCCAATAGGGACTCTTCGACTATAGCAACGGGTTTGGAACAGTGTCAAACGCGATTCCGGCCAATGGCCAAAAAATTTACAGACTGGTCACACGGCCGGGCTGCGAGCGCCGAGCCGCGAGCTTCCAGCGAACCGGGCCATTTTTTCTGGCTTCGAACTGGTGGCTCGCAGCTCGAAGCCGGTTTCTGCTACCCTCCCCCCATGGATTATCTGTGGACTCCGTGGCGTTACGCGTATGTTACTGGGGCCAGTGGAGAATCGGGCTGCATCTTCTGCAACGCTCCCAAGGAAAGCGACCAGCAGGCGCGTATTGTCCACCGCGGGGCTCATTGCTATGTCATTCTCAATACTTATCCGTATACGAATGGGCACGTGATGGTTGTGCCCTACGCCCACTTGGGCGAGTTGGACAAACTGCCGACCGACGCCGCCCACGAGATGATGGCTCTGACGCAGCGGATGGAGACGGTTCTGCGGTCGCTTTATCGGCCTGACGGCATCAATCTCGGGATGAATATCGGGAAGGCAGCGGGCGCGGGCGTGGCGGGGCACATCCACATGCACGTTCTGCCGCGCTGGGTGGCGGACGCTAATTTCATCAGCGTCATTGGGGAGACTCGAGTGCTGCCCGAGACATTGGATGTGACCTGGGAGCGGATACGGAAGGAACTCGGGAAAAACTTGTAGTCTTGGAATCTGTGATCTGATAATTTCAGCAGTACTTTTCGATCGGAGTGTCGTGCACTTACCGCCTCATCCCGCTTCGTTTTGGCTGATCCTGGCGAGCCCCTATCTGATTTGGCTCGCGCTGTGGATCGTCGCGAATTTTTTTAAAGTGTCGTTAAAACCGCTAATACCCTGGCTCGCCGGAGCATACATACCACTAGGCTTACTGAGTCTCCTTCTTTTCGCTGCGGACAGTAACAAGACGTTGCGCTTCGCGGCAACTGTCAGTTGGTACGGTTGTTGGATCATCATGCTGTGGATTAAGCGGCGTTACATGTTCGAGACTCTGCGCACTCCCGGGGCCAAGTGGTATTCCGCCTTAAAATCCGCGGAGTTTTCCGTTTCCTCACCCAACATGCGCATCCGGGTTCGAGACATCGATTGTGTGAGCCCCTGGTATGTCGAGAAGCTCGGGCTTCGCAGATTATCAGAAAGCCCTTCAGGGGAAACCGACGCTGTGGCTTTCGCATTTAAAGAAGACGGCAACGCAATCGTGCTAACAACCCATAAGGCCTTTGGAACTGAGCAGACCCCAATGCTGTTCACTAAGAAAATTGGCAGGATCAGAAACGTGCTTGCGGCCCGTGGTGTTGCGGCTGGGGCCGTTGAGCAAGACCGGCAGGGCATTCGTCATTTCGAAATCCGCGATCCTGAAGGCAATGCAATCGAAGTCGTAGAGCAGCCTTGAGAGTATCGACGGCTATATACGTCAGGATTTTGTTTCCAATTACAAAATTACTGGCAAGATTACAATCGCTTTACTTCATCTCCCTCGCAAAGAACTCCTCCGTCGCACCATACGCTCGAATCCAACTCTTCCACAGCAGGAAGCCATGAATCTCATCGGGGAAGATGAGTTCCTCGACGTGCACTTTTTGCGCGCGCAGGCGCTGCAATAGATCGACTGTTTGTGAAAACGGGACGTTGCGGTCATCGTCTCCCTGGATTAGCAGCACCGGCGACCTCCACGTTGCAATCGCTGCGTTTGGTGATGACTGGAACGCCAGTTTGACGGCGTCGTCGTGATCGGACGCATCGGCCGGGATTTCTTCCTTGAAGTCTGACCAGTCATGCACGCCGTGCAGATCGACTCCGGCGGCAAACATTTCGGAGTCGTGCGCCAGCCCCATCGCGGTCAGGTAGCCGCCGTAAGACCCGCCCCACAGGCCGATTCTCTTCGCGTCTACATTGGGCAGGCTCTGGAGATATTTTCCAGCCGCGACAATGTCTTTGTATTCGGCTCCGCCGCGCGGGCCCCCATCGGGCGGTTGGCGGAAGTGGCGTCCGTACATGATGCCGGTGCGATAGTTGACCGAGAGCACTATGTAGCCGCGACTCGCGAGATATTGATTCATGGCGTAGGCGTTGTGGTAGTAGTCCATGTAGTGGAAGCCGAGCATCATCTGGCGCATGGAGCCGCCGTGAATGAAGATCAGCGCGGGACGGGGGCCGGCTTGCCTTGGCTCAGTCTTCGGTTCGAACAGCTGCCCGTGGATTTCCCATCCGTCGGCGGCTTTGAAGATTACTTGTTTTGGCGTGACTAGTTGGGACGAGGGGAAGTCGGGTGGCAGCGCGGCTTTTGCTATCATCTCGCGTCCGCTCGCGGTAACTACGTAGGGCATGGCCGGAGTTGTGGCGGTTGAGCCGAGGCACACTACTTTCCCGGCGATTTCGAGCGGCGTCCACTCCATGGATTCGCCGTGGGTCAAGGCTTGCGGCGTGCCGCCTTCGACGCTGACTCTCCAGAGATGACGGCGGTCGATGTCGAGAGGATCGCTGCCAGCCTGGTTGGAGGAGTAGATGACGGTGGTCTTGTCCGCACTCAGCGCCACATCTTCGGTTTCGAATTTTCCGGGCGTCAAAAGCGTGGCGGCTCCGCCGGAGATTGCGACGGAATAGAGGTGGTTCCATCCGTCTTGTTCGGAAGAAAAAATGATGCGATTCTTCGCGGCGAACTTGAACGACTTATCTTCGGTCAGATAGGGTAGCGAGTCGTCGAGCGCGAGGCCGCTCTTCCAGATTTCGCGCGCCGAATCGTTCGCGACGTCATAAACCCAGATCGCCCAGGGCAGCGGCAATTGCGGAATTAGCGGTTCCTTCATCTGCTTGCCCACGAGGCGCACGAAGGCGAGCTGGCTGCCGTCGGGCGACCAGCGCGGAAATAAATCGCGGTCGGCGCTGGGCGAGACGTAACGCAGCGTGTTGCGGCCGAATTCGTAAATGACGACAAAGCTGTGATCACCGCGATCGCTGACGAAGGCGATCTTCTTTCCGTCGGGCGACCACTTCGGTTGCTGGTTGCTGCCGCGGGCGAAGGTCAGCGCTTTGGCTTTGGCGTCGCTCTTGCCGTAGATCGGAGCGATCCAGATCTGCTTTTTCGCCGCCCAGACTGCGTATTCGCCGTTCGGCGATATCTGGATGTCCTCGCAGTCTTCCTCGTCGCATCCCATGTCGCCGAGGAGGCGTGGTTCGCTAAACCCTCGTTCGCCCTTGTCTACGTCCGCGGCCCAGACCTGCTGCACCGGCTTTTCCACGTTGCTGGTGGGGTCGGCGGTTTCTCCGGCGCTATTGACCTCGCTGCCTCGGGCGTAGACTACTGTGCTTCCGTCGGGTGTGAGCTGCAAAGCAGCAATGGGCATACCGTCGTCGCCCGTGTAGTGGGTGACCTGGCGCGCCTCAAAGTTTGGGGCGTCTGCGATCCATACGTTGCGCTCGCCCTTCGCGGCAAACACCCATGCGATGCGGCCGGCGTGTTCGGCGGAGACGAGGCCGGTTGGAAATGGCGAGCTCATCACTTGTTCCAGCGAGAAGGCGTGAGGCGTCGTTTGCGCGGAACAGAAAAGTGAAGCGGAAGACAGCAGCAGAACACAGACCCATGACAGGGCGGACAGAGTGCGAGTTCCCATGCGGGGCAGAGTACGTGAAAGCTAGCAGGATTGACAACTGGCTTCGATCTTCGGTGGTGGCTCAGTTTCGCGGATGCGACTCGCAAAAAGATTGCACCACCAAGGGCACGAAAGATCACGGAGGCTAAGGACCGCTTAGGCCGCGTGCCGTAGGCGATTTTCCTGCATCCACGCCCACGCACTGGAGACTATGTCGGCGAGATTGCGCTTGGCTGTCCATCCCAGCACTCTTTGAGCCTTGGCCGGATCGGCTACGAGAATTGGAGGATCGCCTGGCCGGCGCGGTCCCATCGTGCTCCGAACTGGGCGTCCAGTGGCGATTTCTACCGCTTCGATGACTTCGAGCACGGAATGTCCGCGACCGGTTCCCAGATTCAGGGCTAGCGGGCAGTCCCTTTCGTCTTCGCTTCTTTCGAGGTGTTGCAGGGCTTGCACGTGGGCATCGGCCAGATCGTTTACGTGAATGTAATCGCGGACGCAAGTCCCGTCAGGGGTCGGGTAGTCGCTTCCGTGGATTTGCAATTCACGGCCGTTCTCGGCGGCGGCGATCGCCAAGGGTATGAGGTGAGTTTCCGGATCGTGGAGTTCGCCAATCCCGCCACTTTCATCGGCTCCGGCGGCGTTGAAGTAGCGCAGGCTTACTGAGCGCAAGCCATAGGCGCGGCTGTAGGCCTCGAGTGCGTTCTCGAAAAATAGCTTCGACGCGCCGTAAGGGTTGACCGGCTCGCGGGGCGTCTGCTCCGTTATCTGAACTTGCTCGATTCGAGTGTGCTCCGGGATGCCGTACACGGCGCAACTGGAGGAGAACACGATGCGGCGGATACCGGCGTCCAGCGCGGAGTTCAGCAGGCTGAGCGCTGCGAGAACATTGTTGCTGAAATACTTTCGCGGGTTCTCTACCGACTCTCCGACGTAGGCGTGGGCGGCGAAGTGCATTATTGCGTTCACACGCTTGAGCACGGGGCGGAGCCGGGCTGGGTCGGCGATATCTCCCTCGACCAACTCGAAGCCTTGGGCCAAGCGGCGATTGCCGGTCGCAAGATTGTCGTAGAGGATGACCTCGTATCCAGCATGCCGGAGGGCGCGCGCCGCGTGACTACCGATGTAGCCTGCTCCGCCCGTTACTAGGATCGCCATGCGAACATGGTGCCTTGGACGGCGGCTCCCGCGCGGTGACAGTCGTCACGCTGCGTTTGTGACGATGGCGGGGGACCCCCGGAAATTTTTTTATGTGCGACCGTTTGGAATCATAGGTTTAGACAAAAATTCCGGCAAAATCTTTGGTTCTAAAAGACTTGGAGGCAAAATATTCCAGAATAAGGACTTAGCTGGCTTCGGGCACAAATTGAAAAGGGCGGGGAGTTATCCCGCACCCTTTTGAATCTGGATTTCCTATCTATACTTTTATTATATCAATTTCGACCTACCGGCCCGACAAAGTTTCCAACTTTATTCTGCTTGCCTCTTCATTGACTTACGGTGAAAAGCGCCGCGGCGGGGGCTTGACAAGATTTCCGCGAAGTCTTCGCGGGCTGGGGTGCTCAGCGTCAGTTGGTGCCGACTAGTGTAGAATTTGGAGGTCAAACTCCACGCTGTTGCCTTCATTTTGGGTTGGACGGCAGATTTCATGTGTAGGCAGGATCATCGTTAGGTAAGGATCGGGACGTAGCGCAGCCTGGTAGCGCACTTGCTTGGGGTGCAAGGGGTCGCGAGTTCAAATCTCGCCGTCCCGACCAACTTCCTTCCACTGCCTTAGGGATCCTTCGCTCCGCTCAGGATTTCGCCAGCGGGCTCCCGCTTCGCTCACGCCCGCTAACCGGCTCAACTTGGGGTGCAAGGGGTCGCGAGTTCAAATCTCGCCGTCCCGACCAAGAATTCGCAGTCTCAGGAGAACTTCATGGCCAAGAAACCAGCCTCCAGCAATTCGCCGAAAGCTTCAGCCCAACCGCGCTACCACCAATCGGCCCGCGAGCTCCAGGCCTTTGGCACCGTGACCAGCACGATGCCGTTGCAACTCGACTCGCCGGTCCGGCTGGAAATGACCGAGCAACTTAACCAACTTTTGGCCGACACCATGACTCTGCGGGATCTCTACAAGAAGTCGCATTGGCAGGTATCGGGAGCCACGTTCTATCAGCTGCATCTTCTCTTTGATAAGCACTACGGAGAGCAGAGCGAGATCGTGGACACGATCGCGGAACGAATCATGTTGCTGGGTGGAGTCAGTATCGCCATGGCGGCGGACGTTGCCGAAACGACCCGTATTGCGCGCCCGCCCAAGGGCCGGGAAGAGGTTCCGGTACAACTGTCGCGACTGCTGGACGCGCACCAACTGATCGTTACCTATTGCCGTGATCTCGCCGATCGGGCCACCAAGCTGGGCGACCCGGGCACCAACGATCTGGTGGTGAGCGATGTGCTTCGCACCAATGAGCTGCAGGTGTGGTTCCTGAGCGAGCACCTGGTTAGTGCTCCACTGGTCGAGGCCGAGCGGCTGCGAGAATCCGCATAGAACGGAATTGATTGCGTTGATTAACGCGGGCTTTCTGGCCCGCGTTTTTCTTTTGGCGGATGTTGGAACTAGTGGCGCGCGGAGAGAATGTGCAGGATCTGCTGCAATTCATTCCGTAGATGGGCTACGTTCACGGGAGGAGTTGTGGGAAATGCCAACGCGGTCTGACTTAGTTCAGACTTGGTTTCTTCCCGTAACTGTGCCCGGGCGCCGGCGATGGTGAATCCGTCTTCGTAAAGCAGCTTCTTGATGCGTACCACCGATTCCACATCGCGCTTCCGAAACATGCGCTGGCCGGTGCTGCTTTTTACCGGCTTGAGTTGCGGAAATTCGGTTTCCCAGAAGCGCAGCACATAGGCCGGGAGACGGCACAAGGCGGCCACTTCGCCGATGCGGAAATAGAGCTTGTCCGGAATGATGATCTCGGCGTTGCGGGACGCTTTTTTGGACGCTTTCTTCGGGAGGCTCATGGACGCCGCTTGCGTACTCCTGTATACGCGTTTTAGCACGAGCCGCGCCTTGGGACAACCCCCAAAAGGGCGGGTAGGACGCCGCAAGGGCGCTTTCGAGGCGCGCTCGCGGTCGGGGTTTGTCTCCGTCGTGAGGAACGCTTAGGTTGCGGAACGCAGGTTTCTCGCCAGCCCGGCGAGGCTGACTCCCAGCCCTGCCAACATGACCAGACCCAGAAGCGCTAGTGTGGCGGCGGAGATGCCACCCTTGTGGAGAAATACAAACCAGCGATCCCATCCCAGTCCGAGCCGTGCTGGCTCGCTGCTTGCCAGATACTTCCACAAGAGATGAATTTGCCCGCTCAGCGAATAACTGAGGCGGTAGGTCCAGGTGGCGTCGTAGTAGCGGCCGCGCGGGGCCTGGTCTTCCATGAAACTTGTTGCGAGGGAGATGCATTGCACGAACGCTCCGAGAACGAGTAGCAAAAGAGCGAATTTCTTTATGCGCGCCCCGCCTTCGGCGAGCATTGGCCCTAATGCCAGGCATAGCGGCACAATCGACGGGACCATATATCTTGGCCCGACGCAATATCCGCCTTCCCACTGGGTGTAGCGGGCAAAGAAAAAGAGATAGACCAGCGGGAACAACATGGCTAGCGTGGCCACCCCCCGCTCGCGTTTCCAAAGCCGAGGGAGTCCGGCTAGCGCCAGGATCACGGGAGGCGCGAAGATGAATATCGATTTACCCGGAGACAGCAGGAATCCGTAGAGGCCTTTCCAGAGAGGAGTATCAAACGTATTCAGGCGCTTCGCGCCTTCCGCGGTTGCGGGATATCCGAACTGAAACGGGCCTCCGAATAACAGTGCGTTGTGGGCGAGCAGAATTGCGACTCCTATCGCCGAGGTTGCGCACAAGAGAAACGCGGCTCGCAACGCGGGCTTTCCGTCACGCGCCAGAACGGCTGCTGCGAATACGGGGATGGCTAGCACGTTGGTGGGTCGGACGATGGTTGCCAATCCTAGAATCAGGCCGGCTATGGACGCGGTGCGCAGAGTGATGGGAGCGTTTTTATTACCGCGGCCGAAGAGTAGGAGTGCGACTCCCACGAAAATCGCCGCCGATAGCGGCTCGGAGAACAACCATCCGGAATAGGCGAAGATGGGAGTGCCCAGGCCGACGACTGCTGTGGCGAGCAGCGCGGCGCGGGCGGGAATTCCAATCCCAATCAACAGTAAAAAGAAGAACGTGACGGTGAGCGCGGAAAAAGTTGCGCTGCTTAAGCAGGAGGAAAACGCTACCACCAGATCGGTATCTTCGGCGGGAACGCCCGGCAGCCGCGCCAGCACATACTGCCCGAGGGCGTACCACGGAGTGCAGAGCAGAGCCTGTCCGGGTGCGTAGGCCGCGCGGGGTTGGCCCTGCAGATCGTACCTTCCGTAGAAATTGTGCAATTGCACGGCTTGCGGCACTGCGGTGGACGCGCGGAGCACCAGGCTCTCGGTGGTGTAGAGGGTATTGTATTCGTCCGGCGTGCGAACACGGCCGGTTGAAGTCAGCAGATAGAAGAACTGGAATGCCGCGAAAAGCCACAAGGCAATGCAGCGCGGCGCATATGGATGCGAAGGTGCGTGATGCGCGGCGGATTCTGGCGGGATGGTGGAAGTGGCCACGGTGACTTGATCGTATCAAGTGTTCTGGAGCGGCACTGTCTTAGCGGAGCGTCGCTGCACTAGCGTCATTGCATCAGCAATGGAAAAGCCTCTCAGGAGGTGCTTCTCCTGAAAGGCTTTGGGGAATTTCATAACGAGCATCGATCCGCTTAGTGTTTCTTTTTTTTGGCGGCTTTCTTCTTGGTTGCCATGAAGTGTTTCCTCCGTTTGAACGATTTGTTCTCCCAAGGTTCTCGACAGGGCACCTTGATGCCCAGGCTACTCAACGTCTTGTATGAGTAGCTGTCCTACCACAAGATATTGCCATGTGTATGCAATTTGTCAACAACAATCTCATGCTGACGAGCGATTTTGGAGGAGCGCGTGCGTGACGCGCTTGTGCAGTTTCGTTCAGCGACTCAACATCGCCGCCGACCCTCGCTGCTGGTGCGGCGTGAACGCACCATGCCTGTGCGATAATTTCAGAAGAAAAGTTATGTCAGATCACAAAGTCTTCTGCGCAAAATTGAAACAGGAACTGCCGGGGCTCGACGAGCCTCCGTTCGACAGCGAGTTGGGAAAAAAGATCTATGAGAACGTCTCGCAACAGGCGTGGGGCCAGTGGATGGAACACTGCAAGATGTTGCTGAATGAATATCGCCTGAATCCGGCGCGCAAGCAGGACCAGGAAGTCATCGTGAAACAGATGGAGCAATTTTTCTTCGGTGAAGGATCGGCGCGCCCCGCCGAATACGTTCCTCCTACGCACTGACTGACCTATCACTGCGACGTTGCTCAGCATGCCTTCTGGCTCCGTCAGCGGCCACGCGCACGTCTCGATGGTCGTTACTGACGAGTTACCTCCGGACTCTTGATAGATTCCCAATTCATCACCTCGTAACACTCTTTGGCGAGAATGAAGGCGTGGCGCCGCAACTATACGACACGCTGATCCTCTCGGATCTGCACCTCGGCGCGGACATGAGTCGCGCTCGCGAGGCGTTGAGCGTTCTCCGGGAAAATCAATATCGCCGGCTCATTCTGCTGGGCGATATTTTCGCCGATCTCAATTTTGGACGACTGAAGAAAGAGCATTGGAAATTTCTTGGCTTCATTCGCAAGCTCTCCAATCCCAAACGCAAGGTCGAAGTGGTATGGGTGGAAGGCAATCACGACCATGGCTTGACGGAAATTATGTCGCATCTGGTGGGCGTCCGCGTTTACCAGGAATATCAATGGGAATATCAAGGACTGCGCCACATTGCAGTCCATGGACATCAGTTTGACGGGTTCGTGGTGAGCAAGGTCCGGGTCAGCTATCTGATTGGGACGCTGTTCTATCTGCAACTGCAGAAGTGGGATTCGAAAAATAAAGTTCTGACCCGTTTCCTCGACCGCCTCGGAACGCGCTGGCAGCGCCTGTCGCCTAAGGTTGCCGAAGGCGCGCTGGCGCACGCCCGTCACCAAGAGGCGGCGCGCATTTTCTGTGGCCACACTCATGCCGCCATGCACAAGCGCGACAACGAGCATGGAATCGACTACTTCAATTGCGGAGCCTGGATTGACGCACGTCCTACCTACATCACGGTTGGTGAAGATGGAGTCCAGATCCATGAGTACGCTGAACGCGCTGACGAGCGGCATCCGGGCGCAGAACGAAGCTCGGCAGATTCCAAAGGCGCTGAATTCACGGCCGATGCGGAGTTACTCGAAGGTGACGAATACGATGGCGAATATGAGGGTGTCGGGCGCTGAGGTCGAGGCGACCGACTCAGGTGACCGTTGCGCAAACTGACCATCATTTTCCATCATGCCGGCGGAGGACATCGCAGCGCCGCCGAGGCTCTCAAAGCCACGCTCTCCAGTCAAGAGCATCCCTGGGATGTCAGTCTTCTCGACATTCAGGAATTGCTTGATCCGCTCGACCTGATTCGCCGCGGTACGGGCCTGCGCATTCAAGACACCTACAACTTGATCCTGCGCAAAGGCTGGACGCGCTTCACTCCGCAGTTGCTGCTCATTCTGCAAGGGACCATCCGTCTCTACCACGGTCCGATCGTGAAACTGCTCCGCGCTTACTGGGCCGGACATCCGGCGGACGTGGTGCTCTCGGTGATTCCGCACTTCAATCGCGAGATTGGCGAGAGTCTTCTTAAAGGGGGCGTGAAGACTCCTTTTGTCACGCTGATTACGGATTTGGCGGATTACCCACCGCACTTCTGGATCGAGCGTGAATCGCAATACGTTATCGCCGGAACTGAACGAGCGCGACAGCAAGCTTTATCCTTGGGACTTCCGGCCGACCACGTTTTCAAGACGTCGGGAATGATTTTGAAGCCGCGGTTCTACGAGCAGTCTACCGTCGATCGCATTGCCGAAAGGCGGCGGCTGGGGCTGGAGCCCGATTGTCCAACTGGCATCGTGTTGTTCGGAGGGCACGGGTCGCGGGTGATGGTTGACATCGCAAAGAAGCTCAACGAAGCCGACAGCGCGGTCCAGTTAATTTTGATTTGCGGGCACAACCAGAAGCTCGCTACTGCACTCAAGAACCTGAAGACCAGAAAGCCTCTGGCTGTGGTCGGATTTGCGCAGAATGTCGAGTACTACATGGCCTTGGCTGACTTTTTTATTGGAAAACCGGGGCCGGGGTCGATCAGTGAGGCGTTGCAGCTCCATTTGCCGGTCATTGTGGAATGCAACGCCAAAACGCTGCCGCAAGAGCGTTACAACGCGGAATGGGTGACGGAGAATGGCTACGGGATAGTTGTGCCCAGCTTCAAGAAAATTGCGCCCGCCGTTCAACGGCTGCTGGAGAGCGCAACTTTCAGTGAGTTCCGTTTGAAGGTCAGGGAATACTCCAATCGTGCGCTGTTTGAAGTGCCGGAAATACTGGAACAATGCGCGGAGCATACAACGGCGGCGACTCAATCACACGTGGCCGTTTAGCGCTAGAAGTGAAACGCGACTCCGGTTGAGAAGCGTACGCCATTCTGGCCCTGGTTATAGAAGCGAGTGTTGATCCAGTCGAGCTGGGCGCGGAAAGTCACTGGGCCGGCGATTTTATAATCGAGTCCGCCACCGAGTCCGTTGACGAACGAAGTATCTGAGTCGGAGACTCCGTTGCTGCGACTGATGTGGCCCACGCCGACGAGAAACTCTCCGAAGGGACGGAAACGCTTGATCTGCACCGACACTCTGGGCCCGAACAAGACGTTGTGTGCCGCCACGTTGACGTTCAGAGGACATCCGACACCAGGGCAATAGTAAGTGTGGCTGCCGTAATGGCCATCGACATCGACCACTGCGCCGATCCACGGCAGGAACTTGCCTTCCAGCGTCGCTTCCCATCCATTGAGATTACTGGTGTCGTTGGAGACGATGGAGGTGCGGTCATAGGAGTAGCCGAAGAATACGTTTCCCTTGGTCGGAATTTGCGCCGAGGCAGCGGTGACCATTGCCGATAACAAAACGAGAGTCGACAATCTTCGCATTATTTTGTTCTCCTTAAATTAATTGTGCGATCTGACACATGCGGTTTGTGCCTGCGGTTCGAGACGCTGCGGTGCGAAGAAAGCTTTCAATCTAACTTTCATTTTCAATCTATAGATGCAATCGGGGCAGAAAGATTTGCTTCCGCGAGGCAAAACACTTGGCTAATCCAACGGGAAAGTCAGCGGAACAGCGAGGCAAAAAATCCGCCGAGTTTTCTGAAGAAGCCGCGAGATGGCGCGGGTTTCGCCGATGCCGTTTCCGTGGCGGCCGGCTTCGGTGTTTCTGTCGCTGATGGAGGAAGCGCGGAAGCCGAGACCGGCGCCGTTTGCGGACGCGAATCCAAAGGCAGGGCACGTACATCCTCGACAGGTGCCGGCGGCGGGCCGGTCGCATGAAATACCAGCGGCGCTTCTACCTGCACATGAAGCTCGTTCGACGAGGCGGAGGTGTCTACGGGAGTGGCTGATGCCGGTGTTCCGGTCGGAGACGAGCTTTCCGCGTGAGTTGTCTCCGCAGGCGGTGCGGGACTGGCGTTCACTGGCGGCAGAGCGCCAGGTGTTTTTTGCACTTCGCTCTGCGCGGGCAGGTCGTTGGTCGCGCGCACGGGCGGATCGCGCGGCGGTGGACATCCGCATTCGTTCGGTACCGCCATATCCACCCGATCGAGCTGCCCGGAGTGAAACACGAGCTGGTCGGTGGCTTTGACTTGATAGGTGCGATCGCCGAGTAATTCGGAGACGATCGCCGACGCCGTGTTGCCGGGAAGTGCACGCACGCAGGTGTCGCCTTTATCATCGGCGCTGATGGCGTAGTGAAATTCTCCCGGCCCTGGCAGCAAGATGCGGAAGTCTGGGGTCATCACGGAATCCGAAGAGGAGTCGAGAGCGAGGTGCGCTTCGAGTCCGCCGGTGTTCATGCTGAGCATCACGTTATGGCGGTTCTGCGAAGGCGTGACCGACACGGTTGTTCCGGGGCAGACGTGCACTTCGCCCCCACTCGACAGGCGGAGTATGGCAGTGTCGGGTCCGGCTGTAATCGTGGAACCTGAGCCTCCGTTATTGGCAGCCAGAGCGAGCGGGCCGGGCGCGCGCACGGCCGACACCACTGATCGCGGCGCGGGCGTCAGGGCGACAACTGTGGGTGATTCGAACGGCGAAGTCTTCGACTGAGCGGGGCTGGGACTTTTCCCGAGATGCACGACCAGACGATTTCCGGCGGCGTCCCAGGTGTAGGCGCGCGGTGCGAGCAGATCGACGACGACGCGCGCTACCGGGGGGTTCTGTTGAAACTGGTCGGCGCGCACGCTGCTGATCTGATCGGCCTGCACACTGATGCGCTTCTCTTTCGTATCCAACCGCGCGTTCGGCAGATCGATCACCAGACGATCGGGATCAGTGATTGCCTGGATGGAAGGAACCAACGGCTTGGTGGAAAGAATCTCAACTGCCTGACCGTCTTTTTCCTGCACGATTCTGAAGCTCTTGATGGCGGCAATCTTGTTTACAGAAGAAGCGGCTGGCTTAGAAGCAGGCTTAACTCCAGAATCAACCGGCGTCTGGGAATGAAGTCGCGATACTCCAAACAAGAGTATTCCCACGGCGAGAAGCGGGCGCAAATCCGCCCGCAAACGGCGGCGAAACCACGATTGCCGGAACGCAGGTTTCGGCGGGAGGCTTTTCACCAGTGCACTCGAGTGTTACAGCAAACATACCACTCGGAGGTTGGTGAGAAAAAGCGCGTGAAAGACGACGCTTGTGAAAACGCGCTTCGGCGCTACGAGTCGGCGAGGAATTCGTACTCATCAATGACGGCGGCGACGGCAACTTTGCTGGCGGGACTGCCACCTTCGACGCGCACTACGCGGCCCTTGCAGCGTACTCGGATGCTTTCCGTCAGCGTGATTTCAGGTGGTAGGGTCAGCGTGAAATCAATGGCGGAACCGGCCTGCATGGCAGAATCGACAAAAAAACAGATGCCGCGGGCGCTGACGTCACGGGTCTGCGCCGCGTGCTCCTGCTCATTCTCATTGGCACCGTAACGGACGCTTACCGGCAGACGCAGCGCAAACCGGCGGGTGGACCGCTTGTCGTTATCAGTGTCGGTGTCATTCTTTGGTTGCGTCTCGGCCATGGAGCCTCCTCGAGAGCAAGGTTGCAAAGCTTCAGAGTTTCACAAACATGTCGGAAAGCGTTTGTAAGCATGGCAATTCGCAGGCAGCCTGTCAAGAAGCAAGAACAACCAACTCTGGAACCTTGAACCCGGGCTCTATAATGGACACGTGGTCTTCGTCCTCGATAACTACGATTCGTTTACTTACAACCTCGTTCAGTATCTTGGCGAACTGGGCTCCAGGGTTGAGGTTCGCCGCAACGACGAGGTGACTGTCGACGAGATCGAGGCAATGCACCCTGAACGCATCGTGGTTTCTCCGGGACCCTGCACTCCGCAGGACGCCGGCATCAGCATCGAAGTGATCCGGCACTTTGCGGGCAAGGTGCCGGTGCTGGGAGTTTGCCTTGGACACCAGGCCATCGGCGCGGCTTTCGGCGGGCAGGTGGTTCGCGCTAAGCACCTTATGCACGGCAAGACCAGCCAGATTGAGCACGATGGCAAGACGATTTTTGGCGGCTTGTCCTCGCCGATGACGGCAACCCGCTACCACTCGCTGATCGTCGCCGAGGATCGGCTGCCCGGCGATCTCGAAGTCAGCGCCTGGACTCACGACCGAGACGGCACGCGCGTCATCATGGGCCTCCGACATAAGAAATTCGCGGTTGAGGGCGTGCAGTTTCATCCTGAGAGCGTGCTGACGGACGAGGGGAAGAAACTGGTGGCGAATTTCCTGGGGGGTTAATCTCCCCTGCGCCCTCCTATTTTCATATTCCGGCTTAACGATTCCGAAGAGAAACCGGCCGCGAGAGTCTGTCAAAACTGACAGTTGTCGGACGCTATCGGTCGAGACAAAACTCGTCATAACCGGCGGCGCGCGAGCGCCTCGGCGACGTCTGTCTGAAATGGGGAGAGGAAAATGATCAGGACCTTTATTAAACAGCTTCTGTCTACGACGCTATCCTTGCTTCTGGTCGTTGGCACCGCACCATTGGGAGCTAGAGCTCAGCAAACGGGCTCGACTTCCTATTCGGGACAAGGCGTGCCGCTGACTGCCGAAGAGTTGCAACAACTGGTGGCGCCGATCGCGCTGTACCCCGACTCCCTGGTAGCGCAGATTCTGGGAGCTTCGACCTTTCCCGACCAGGTGGCCGTTGCCGAGTACTGGCTGGGGCAAAACAAGAGCCTGACGGGGACCGCGCTGATGGAGGCGGTGAATCAACAAACATGGGAGCCGAGCGTAAAGGCGCTGACGCAATTTCCGTCCGTGCTCAACAACCTGGCGTCGAACCTTAGCTGGACATCGTCGCTCGGGGAGGCATATCACACTCAGGCGGCCGATGTGATGTCGGCTATCCAGTTGCTGCGGGCAAAGGCGTTGGCTGCCGGCAACTTGAAATCAGGCTCGCAGATTGTGGTGACGCAGCCGTCGCCACAGACCATCGTGATTCAGCCCGCGAATCCGCAGGTGGTGTACGTCCCGGTATACAACCCCACGGTGGTTTACGGGTATCCCTACGTCACTCCCGGATACACCTCGGCGGATGTCGCGGCTACCGCGGTCCTTGCGTTTGGAGTTGGCATAGCGGTGGGCGCGATGATGAGCAGCAGTTGTTGTGCCTGGGGATATAGCAGCTGGGGTTGCGGCTGGAGCAGCACTACTGTCGTGTATCACGGCGGGGCCTACTACGGAAACAACGCCTGGCACGGCGGCTATTATGGCTCCAGCTATTCGGGGTATGGTCCCTACGGCTCCGCTCATTACAGCAATGGCTATAACCCATCCACCGGGACTTACGCGCGTGGCGGCACGGTGTCGAACGGGTACGGGTCGCAAAGCGTCGGTCAAGCGTACAACCCAAGAACCGGGGCGTACGGGCAGACTCAGCAAGGCTCCAATGCATACGGAAGCTGGGGAAGCTCGACGGTTTCGAAAAACGGCACCACTGCATATACCCAGCATCAGACTACTGCGCAAGGAACGACGGCGTCGATGCAGGCCACGAACGGCGCGTCCGCTTACGCCGCGTCGGGCAGGTACGGCAACAGCGCCGCGATTGGTCAGACCGCGAACGGCAATAAGTATGCAGCTGCGAACGGCAATACTTACAGCAACACGGGGAATGGCTGGAGTCAGAGGAGTGGGAGTTCGAGCGGCTGGGGATCGGATTTCAGCAGCCGGTCGTCGGCGTTCAGCGGTGACAGCGGGGGCTGGGGCTCCCGCGCCGATAGTGCTCGTGGTTGGGGAAGTGGCGGTGGAGGCGGAGGGTGGGGCGGACGGGGCGGCGGAGGCTGGGGTCGCAGATAAGCTGGACCGCATCTGTCCGACTGGGTAGTGGATGAGATTGCGAAAACCATCTGCCACCAAGGCCCGAATGTAACGAAGGCGATGAGCACGGGCTAAAGAGTCTTCCTGTCGTTTCCTACGGGGCTACGCAGAGAGCCGGCGACACTGGAGTTGTTAGGATTCCCACATGATGAGTTCCGCGCCGGGCTCGACTCCACTCGTGAAATCGAAATTCCTGGCGGGTCTGGACGGGAGTGCACTACGGCAGATCCTGGACGCGGCCCATGTCCGCCGCATCGCGCCCAATAAAGATGTCACCATCGGCGGGGAACGGCCCGACCATTTATTTCTCCTGAAAGCGGGGCGGGCCAAGTTTTACAATCTGACGGAATCTGGCGCGGAAGTTCTCATGCTATGGAAAGTCCCAGGGGACGTGGTGGGACTGGTGTCGCTGCTGGCCAAGCCTCCGGCCTATATGGCGAGTGCGAAAACGGTTTCGGAGTGCGAATTCCTGGTGTGGGATCACGTCACTCTCCGCCGCCTGGTCAAGGTATATCCGCAGCTGACCGAGAATGGTTTGCGGCTGGCGATGCATTACCTCAACGCTTATATGAACCGTCACGTCAGCGTCGTCACCAAGAGTGCCGAATTGAGGCTGGCCGAAGCTCTGCTGCACCTGGCCACGGACGCGGGGGAGGTGCAGCCGTCGGGAGTGGAAATAGATATCACTAACGAACAGCTCAGCTCCCTTTCTGACATCAGCCCCTTCACCGCCAGCCGGCTTCTCTCCAAGTGGGAACGGGATGGGAAGCTTTCCAAGCAGCGCGGGCGGGTCACCCTGCTGGCTCCTGAGTCCCTCATGATTACCTAGAAGCGCCGACGGCCACTGACTTGCTAGTCATCAGGTTGGCACGAGAACCCTCCTCTTCTCTTCATCTCTATGTATCTCTATATCTCTATCTTTGTCCCCAAAACTTCGTCCCTAAGTGCCGCGTTTTTTGTTAGCCCTATCATTGCGCTGGCGCAACGACGGCGCTGAGCGCATGTGGCATCGTCGTTGTGGATAGGACTCTTGCTCTACTCGGTTCACTGCTGCTATTGCGATGATTTCGATATTGAATGCGCAAGAGGTGAAGGTTAGTTAATGTCTTTGGCACGTGTTCTGGTGGTGGATGACTTCGAAGACTGGCGGCAGAGGATCTGCGAGATTTTCGAGGCGTCACGGGACTTGCTGGTAGTGCGCATGGCTTCTGATGGACTGGAAGCAGTTCGACAGGCGCGAGAACTGCAACCAGATTTGATTGTCCTGGATGTTGATCTTCCCAGCTTGAATGGAATCGATGCCGCTCGACTGATCCACGACCTCTGCCCCACAACGAAAATTCTCTTCCTGAGCCTGAACTCGGACCTGGATGTAGCGCGAGCCGCGCTCGGGGCTGGGGGCCACGGATACGTGTTGAAAGCCCACGCGCTTCCGGAGTTGCTGGCAGGAGCGCGCGCCGTGCTCGCCGGCAAGCAATTTGTCGGTAGCGGATTGGCCGGGTTGGATCGGCGATCGCGAGGTTCGAAGGACTAGCGACATCCGCTGGCCTGGGGGGAACCCGGTCTATCGGAGGCGGTGAATTGCCGCCCACGGCTTTTTCTCGGATCTTTTTCTCTCTCCTTTTCTCTGATCAGGACCACCGCACGCTCCGAGTCCGCTACGATTGCAGCGGTTGGGAAACTGTCACTTGTGACAGGAGCCAGCAACTGCGCTTGAAACTAGTATTCGATGGAC
Organism: uncultured Acidobacteriaceae bacterium; assembly: GCA_963755765.1. Lineage (GTDB taxonomy): Bacteria > Acidobacteriota > Terriglobia > Terriglobales > Acidobacteriaceae > Acidiflorens. The sequence goes on along the minus strand of CAVWKZ010000008.1, from coordinate 542,946 downwards.
GAACGATAACTCCATCAGTTCATCAGTTTCATGAAAAACGACTGGAAGCGCGTATTCGCTTTTGCTTGTGCGGTACTGTTTCTAAGTCCCGCGCTGGCTGAAGCTGCGTGTCCGGTTGAGATCAAGCTCTTGCTTTCCCCGCCGACCATCCAAACTGCGATTGCATCCCTCAGTTTCAGAAAAGAGACAACGACGCACGTATATTTTTTCGATACTGACACGCTTGAACTCCTGAAGCAGGGTGTGATTGTGCGAGTCAGGCAGGGGGCGGCTAATGACCTCACGGTGAAAGTGCGGGTGCCTGAGGGTAGCGATCGGTTCGACAATTCCCAGCTTCGGGAGCACTTTCCGTGCGAGATCGATCGCACCGGAGCCGGAGAAAACACTTCCTACTCAGTTCCGCGTAAATACGAGACGTCGCAGGTGCCAGAAATGGGTACCGACATTTCCAGCCTGCTTAGCCCGTCGCAGGAAAGACTGTTACGTGAGGCGCGTGTCGCGATTGATTGGGCCCGGGTGACGCGAATCGCCGATATCACAGCAACGAAATGGGAATCTACGGGTCAGTCGCCATTTCGCAAACTCGCGCTGGAGCTGTGGGAATGGCCGGCGGGGAAGATTCTCGAGATTTCTACCAAGGTTAGTCCTGATGCAGGGCCCAGGAAATATGCGGAGTTACAACAGCTGGCGAATATGAAAGGCCTATCTGTGAGTGCTGAACAGGGTACCAAGACGAAGACGGTTTTGGAGACGATGGCAGATCATGCGTCCTCGTTGAGATGATCCCGGCCTGGCATCCTCAAGAGGGACCGGTAGCGGCATGACTGAAGTCATACGCTTTCGGTTCGTGGCGAATTACTGATTGTGCCGGCTATTCACTGCCCCTGGCCATCTCGACTGCGCGCAGTACGGCTCGGGCTTTGTTTTCCGTTTCTTCAAATTCGCGCTGTGGATCGGAATCGGCTACGATTCCGGCGCCTGCTTGCAAGTACGCTTTCTTGCCTTTCATGAGCAGGGTGCGGATGGCTATGCAGGAATCGAGATTGCCCGCGAAATCGGCGTAGAGTACCGAGCCACCATACACTCCTCGCCGCGTTGGTTCCAGTTCTTCGATGATTTGCATGGCGCGAACTTTGGGCGCGCCGCTCAGGGTTCCGGCGGGGAAGCAGGCGGCGAAGGCGTCCATGGCATTCAGTTCTGGACGCAGGCGGCCTTCGAGGGCGGAGACGAGGTGCATCACGTGCGAGTATCGCTCGACGTACATCAGGTTGCAAACTTTCACCGATCCGTATTCGCTGACTCGGCCGAGGTCGTTGCGGCCCAGATCCACCAGCATGACGTGTTCGGCGCGTTCTTTTTCGTCGGCCAGCATTTTCTTTTCTAGAGCTGCGTCCGCGGCTTCGTCGTGGCCACGGGGATGGGTTCCGGCAATGGGACGGTACTCCAGCTTTCGTCCCGCTGCGGCGGCGCGCACCAGCATTTCAGGAGACGAGCCTAGTACATGCATTCCCGCTGATTTGTTTTTGCCTTCGTTCCCTCCTCCGCCGAAGCGCAGGAAATACATGTAGGGGGAGGGATTCACGGTGCGCAGGGCGCGGTAGAGGTCGAGGGGAGCTACTCCGGGCTCGAAATCCCAGCGCTGCGACAGGACGACCTGGAAGATGTCTCCGGCAGCGATGTACTCCTTGGCGCGGCGGACACTTTCCAGAAACTTCGGCCTTGGAGTGCGCGCCTTCACCTTCAACTTTGATTTCGTCGTTGCTCTGCGCCAGTGGGCTGGCGTCCAGCCGGCGGCTAGTTTTTTCTCGATGCGCGCGATGTCTTTCACGGCGCGCTCGTAGGCGGCTTTGGGCGCTTCCCGGGTAACGTCTGCTGACGCCACAATGTGGATCTGGTGGCGCAGGTGATCGAAGGCGAGGACGCGATCGAAGAACATCAGCACACAGTCGGGTACGTCGAGATCGTCGGTAGCGTGCTGTCCGATGTTCTCTAGGCGGCGCACGATGTCGTAGGCGCAATAGCCCACTGCTCCGGCGGTGAACGGCGGCAAACCTTCCATAGCTGCGGGACGATGCTGCTGAAGGAGTTCTTTTATGACGGCGAAAATGTTTCCGGTGCGGCGCTCGATTTGTTGGCCGCGTTGGATCTTGATGTCGCTTCCGCACGATTCGAGGCGCAGAAACGGGCGCACGCCTAGAAACGTATAGCGTCCGATTTTTTCTCCGCCTTCGACGGATTCGAGCAGGAAGGCGTCGGGCTCTCCATCGGCCACGGCGAGAAAGGCTGAAACCGGGGTCAGCAGGTCGGCGGAGATGGACTTCACCACGGGAACCAGGGTGGCGCTGCGCGACAGTCGTAAGAACTCTTTGTAGTCGGGACGGATCATTTTCTGGTTGCTACTTATTTTATTGCGACGGCGCCGAGGAGCGCACGAATCAGTATGCGGGGGGAGAGCAGACGAGGCAAGTCCCGTCTCTAGACTGCCCTTGCGGCCCTCGCCTGGAGCCACGCCCGCATGGAAACCCTGCTCCCTGCGCTTGCCTAGCCTGCTGGCCAGCAATATACTTTGCGAGGCTTGCTGGCTGACTTGGGCGGCAATCAGAATCGCAATCATCGCGATAATAGGGAGACTTTTATGACGACAGCTCTGGACCTCGAACAGGAAACTAATCCCTGGAAGGCGCAAGCCGCCCGCTTTGACCTGGCCGCGAAAAAGCTGAATCTTGATGCCGGAATATGGAAGGTGCTGAGCAGTCCGAGCCGCGAAATTATCGTTCATATCCCGGTGATGATGGACAACGGGCGTCTGGAAGTGTTCACCGGATACCGGGTGCAGCACTCGATTGCGCGCGGGCCGGCCAAGGGCGGATTGCGTTACGGGCCGGACGTGAACCTCGACGAAGTGCGCGCGCTGGCGAGCTGGATGACCTGGAAATGCGCGGTGGTGAACATTCCGTTTGGCGGCGCCAAGGGCGGCATCATCTGCGATCCGCACAAAATGTCACAGGGCGAGTTGGAGCGCATGACGCGCCGCTATACCGCCGAGCTATTCGAATTCATAGGCCCGGAGAAGGACGTCCCCGCGCCCGACGTGAATACGAACGAGCAGACGATGGCCTGGATCATGGATACGTATTCCATGCATATGCGGCAGACGGTTACCGCGGTTGTGACCGGCAAGCCGGTCAACATTGGCGGATCGCGCGGACGACGCGAGGCCACGGGGCGCGGCGTTCTGATGGTCTGCGAACAGGCAATCAAGAAGCTGCGTCTGAATCGCGACACTACACGCGTCATCGTGCAAGGTTTCGGCAATGTCGGCTCAAATGCGGCGCGGCTAATGGCGGAAGCGGGATACAAGGTCATCGGCATTCTCGAGGTAGGCGGCGGACTCTATAAGAAGGACGGCATTGACATGGAAGCGCTGTGGGAATTCCGGCAGCGCAACGGCACGGTTCACGGCTTTCCCGGAGCCGAGGCCTATGACCCGGCGGAGCTGTTGCTGATGGATTGCGACATCCTGATTCCGGCGGCGACGGAAAATGTGATCACCAGCCAGAATGCGGACCGCGTGAAGTGCAAGATCCTGGCGGAGGGTGCGAACGGTCCGACGACGGCGGCGGCTGACGACATTCTCTCCGAAAAGAAAGTCTTCGTGATTCCCGACATTCTGGCGAACGCCGGCGGCGTTACTACTTCTTACTTTGAGTGGGTGCAGGACCGGCAGGGCTACTTCTGGAAGGAGTCGGTGGTCAACGAGCATTTGTCCGAGATCATGATTGCGGCGTTCGACGATGTTGTCCGGTACTCCGAGACGCATGGCGTGAATAACCGGATTGCCGCGTACATGCTGGCAATCGACCGCGTGGCGTACACCATCCGCCAGCGCGGAATTTACGCCTAGGTTGTGGTGGGCGAGGATGCTGCCGTTGCACCAGCTTTTGGGTTGACCGCGGCTGCTCACGGTGTATCATGTGGGGCGTCTCGGGATCGCCTGTATTTTCCTGGTCAATCCTAAAGAAGTGGCTCGTCAAAAACGGGGCTTAGTGCCTCTCAATCTCGCGAGGAAAAGATGAAACACTCCCAACGCAAACTCACCCTGTGGATGCTGGCTTTCTGTGTGATGCTCGTAGTCGCTATCGCGCCGATCTTGGCGAAGGCCCAAGCTAGTTCGAGCGCTGCCAGTTCCGACACCACCACCTCGGACACGACCTCCAAGAAGTCGAAGAAAAAAGCTAAGAAAGATGCTGCCGCCGCGGATAAAACCGCTGCTGCGGATAAGACCACTGCCTCGGACAAGTCCGCTGGCAGCGACACGACGGCTGCGACAACGAAGAAGTCGAAATCGACCAAGAGCAAGACGGCAGAGCCGGCGGAGGGCAGCGCTATGAAAGCGGCTCCGGCCGACAAGGCTGCGCCAGATGCACCGGCTACGAGCGCTTCGACGGGCAAGACGAAGAGCAAGAAATCCAAAACAGCAGCGGATGCCACGCCCGCCGGCGCGCCCGTAGTTCCGGCGGCCCAGGTGAGCAAGACCGACTCCAGCGCCATGACACCGGCTCAAGCTCCCGCAGCGACCACTACTCCGGCGCCGGCTCATACTTCCTCGAACACTATGGCGGCTCCCACAACGAAAACGACGACTACGAAGGCGGCGACGCCTGTGGCTTCCACTTCGGATATCGCTGCCGCGCAGGCCGCGGGCAAGGTTTGGGTCAATACCGGAACCGGCGTCTACCACAAAGGCGGCGAATGGTATGGCAAGACGAAGCAAGGAAAGTTTATGACCGAAGCCGAGGCGAAGGCCGCGGGTTACAAAGCCGCTCAAAAGGAATAGGGAGAGACAACTATGACGAGGAATTTTGTGACGAGGATTCTCGTGGCGCTTTTTGCACTTAGCCTGATTACTGGAATGGCCGTGGCACAAACCGCCGCTGCACCGGCCAAGGCCACAACTGCCACTGCGTCCGCCGATCTGCTGGACATCAACTCGGCGACCAAGGGCCAACTGGATGCTCTGCCGGGTATTGGAGCGGTCTACTCGCAGAAAATCATTGACGGGCGACCGTATGCGAAAAAGACTGACCTGGTGAACAAGAAAATACTTCCCCAGGCCACCTACAACAAGATCAAAGACAAGATCATCGCCAAGCAGAAGTAGAACACCAACCGCCGAGACGCAGAGTACGCTGAGCAACTTCAGATCATCAATTCCCGCGAATTTTTGTTCTGCGTTCTCGCTTGCGTTTTCTTCGGTCAACGCATTTCGCTGTGGAATTTGAGGAGGCAGTTATGGGTTTGCTCGACAATCTGGAAAACCAGGCGTTAGGCAATGTCGCAGGCGGCAGCTCGAATCCGCTGGCATCAGGCCTTTTGCAGATGATTCAAAATCAGCCCGGTGGTTTGCAGGGATTGGTGCAGACGTTTCACGACAAAGGAATGGGCGGATTGGTGACCTCCTGGATCAGTACGGGGCCAAATCCTCCAATTAGCGCCGACCAGGTGCACCAGGTTCTGGGCAGCGATCAGGTAAAAGCGCTCGCAGCCAAGGCGGGAATCAATCCCGACGTCGCCGGCGCTGCGATTGCGCAGTTGCTGCCGACACTTGTGGATAAGCTCACGCCGAATGGGGCGGTGCCTGATCACAGCAATGTTCTGGAGATGGCGTCCAGCATGCTCAAGAATTTTCAAACGAAGGCGTCGTGAATTTGGGTGGCGCACAGTGGATTACACGTGCGCCACTTCTTTCCTGCGGGAATGCCCGGCAACTCTGCAGTCCCTTTTGGGACGATGTCCTTCTGTCCGTTGCCTTGGCCCCAGATGTAGAGGATAATCACATTGACCGCCCCTGTGGTGCCGGCTCAGTCATCGCGTGAACCTTCCTAACTCCATCACGCTCACTCGCATCGCGGCGATTCCGCTTCTTATCTGGATTCTTTGCACTCCGCGCTTCTCGGGCGAGCACACCGGGGAACGAGAAATACTGGCTTCGGTCGTTTTCATTCTGGCTTCGATCACCGATGGCATTGATGGTTATCTGGCGCGCAAGCGCGGGCAGATTACCACCATGGGGATGCTGCTCGATCCGCTGGCCGACAAGTTGCTGATCGCTGCCGCCTTCATCGCGCTGGTGCAGTTTAATCCGGCGCTGGTGCCGGCCTGGGTGGCGGTGGTGATCATTGGCCGCGAATTCCTTGTGAGCGGCCTGCGTTCCATTGCCGCTTCTGAAGGCTTTACGATTCAAGCGAGCGAACTGGGCAAGTTCAAGATGCTCGTGCAGATCATCTCTGTCGTGGCCGTAATTCTGGCTCGGCGCTGGCACGAGTGGCCGCTTTTCGGGATTTACATTTTCCCGGTTTACTGGATTGCGTGGCTCGCCATCTGGTTCATGGTCCTGCTTTCGCTGGTTTCCGCGCTCGACTACTTCGTTGCCTTCTGGTCGCGGATCGATCGCACATCGGAAAAGCGGCGGCGCCGGTCGTTCGTGCTTAATCGGCGGAGTAAACGCGATGTCCAGACCGTCTCCAACACCGTCCGAAAACCCGTCTAACAATCTTCCCGGGAGCAAAGTGGTGCGACCGGCTTTGTTGTCGCCAGAATTTTCTTTCGGGCAACGCCAGATTCTGCTCCGCATCGCGCACGAGGCGATTGTTTCCGTTCTGGAGCGACGGCCTTTCTCGGAAGTGCCTCCTTTTTCTCCCCAACTTTCGGAGCCGCGCGGCGTTTTTACCACGCTTTATTTCGATCGCGAGTTGCGAGGATGCGTCGGTTACGCCGCGGCCATCGCGCCCCTGTATCGCGCCGTCGCCGATACCGCCCGCGCTGCCGCATTCGACGATTCCCGGTTTTCGCCGGTGACTATGGAACAAGCTCCGAGGCTGGAAGTTTCTCTGAGTGTGCTCTCCCGCTTGTTCCCGATTGCTGCCGCGGCTGTGGAAGTCGGACGCCATGGTCTGCTCATTTCGCGAGGGGCTCGTCACGGCCTGCTGCTGCCGCAGGTTGCCGTCGAACATGGTTGGGATCGGGAGACCTTTCTGGAGCAAACCTGCCGCAAAGCCGGCCTTCCGCCGGATGCCTGGCGGAAGGAAATAACCATCGAAGCGTTCACCGCCGAGGTCTTTGGCGATGGCGACGTTGAAGCCCGCTGACTCTGCTCTCCCCCACTTTAGTACTCTTGTCTTCCCGGCGAGACGACGTAAGCTCGGACGAGTGGTCAATTACGGGGTCATATGGAACTCGGTATCGTGATTGTTGTTGTGCTCGTCGCTGGCGCGATGATTCCTGGGAATCCGAAAATTCGTTACTTCCGCTGAGCAATTCAGAAGCACTCCGTGGCGTCCCTCCGGGACTCGGCCTTCTGCACTCTTGCTTCCCGGCATTTACGTGCCGGGCTTTCCTGTGTCGCCGCTTCGCGGCAAAAGAAAAAGGGGAGATTTTCTCTCCCCTCGTTCCGATCTAGCTTGAGTGTTTTTCCTAATTGTTGGTTGCGTTCTCTTAGGGCTGTTCGTCCAGTTCCACGGTGTCGCCCGCATACACGTCTTCAAGTGCGAAGACAACCATAGCTGACGATGCGGTCGGGGTTACGTTAAGGACCACCACTTCTCCCACGGCGCGACGTGGCAGATCGGCCACGTGAATGTTCGGGCCCTTGGTTCTGGTGAAGCGATTGGCCTCGTAGGTTGGCGGACGCATCTGGGTGTCTTCAGAAGTCTGCGCTTTGAAAGAGAGCGAGTCCACGGGATCATGCAAGGTGGCGGTGTAGGAACGCACGACGCGGAAATAGTCTCCTACTTTTACGCCTTGGTTCGAGCCCATGTTCATATAAAGCTTCATGCCAGTGCCGAGGACGGCGTCGAAATCCTTGCCAAGCACGATCCGTCCGGTCAGCTTTCCACTCGGGGGAGCGAAGCGGTCGAAATGGCCGGGCACATGGAAGGCAACCGGCGGTTTTTCGACGAAAGGCATCACAACATCTCCCGGGTTGATGGGATCACAACTGAATTCCACCTGGGCGACGGCGCTGCGACTGCGGGTGTCGACTACTCGCACCCGGCCAACTTCGGCGTAAGGCCGCCCGGCAGCGGCCAGTATTTTTCGCTGCCCCTGATAGATTTCGTACTCGTTGACGTCGCGTACTTCACGAACGATCGAGTATAGTTGTCCCGCTTGATAGCCGGTTCCCGCCAGATAAACCAGTTCGCCGATCTCGAATTTCGTCGAGGTCGGAGTCTGGAGGCCGCCGTTCACATAATTGGCGTCTGGAATCCGGTTCTTGGTGATAAATCCGGCGCAGTAAATGTCGGCTGCGGTGGGTGTCTGGAAACGCACGAATGGCACGTTGACCGAGGTGTGGACGATACCGTCCGTATCAGGCGTGACTACCATCGTCGACTGCTGGGCTACCGCCAGGGTGGCGGCCATCGTCAGCAGCAATAACAATCCTGTTTTCTTCATGTTACCTCCGACTACCAACCGCTTCGGGACTGACCGAGCCGTGTTTCCCGGAACTCTTTCGGAATACAAGGGTTACAGCCAAAAAGTAACAAGCGCGTGGGGAGGGGTCAAGGTTACGAGGGTGTTTAGCCCTTTTGTCCAAAGTGCTCTCTTGCTGCTCGACAATCATTGAATATTAGATATTGCATCTGGATGTTGCATCTCTGCTTGCTCCCCTGTAATATCGCGCCGTCGTTGAAAACAAATGACCTTGGCTTTGTCTGCTGCCGCGCCCCGTTTTCTGCCTCAGCGCCTGCCGAGGGTTTGCCTTGCCCTGAGCGGCGAAACCATTGAAGACATGCTCGCTACCTGCGAGTCCATGGCGCGGGATAATCCATTCGTCGAGTTTCGTTTGGACTACCTGAAACAACCTTTGGCGGCGCTCCCCAAAATTCATCGTTTCCTCGAGACCCACCAATACATCACCGCGATTGGCACCTGCCGGCGCGCCGACAACGGCGGGAAGTTCAAAGGAACGCTGGCTGCGCAATTGGAAGTGCTCAGCAAAGCCACCGCCGCGGGCTGTCAGATTGTTGACGTGGAATTGCAGAGCGCATTGAAGTCAAGGCCGGAAGCGATCGCGCGGCTGCGCAGCCGCGCCGGGCTCATCCTCTCGTTCCACGATTTCCGCGCCACGCGTCACCTCGAGGAGACGCTGGAGAAAATGCTGAAGATCCCGGCGGACTTCTACAAGATTGTCACCACCGCCACCACGCTCTCCGACAACGTGGTCATGATGAAGTTTCTGCAGACGCAGAGCGACCGGCATGCGCTGATCGGGTTGTGCATGGGAGAACAGGGCGTCATCAGCCGCGTGCTCAGCGTGCGCGCCGGCAGCGCGTTCACGTTCGGTGCGATCGATGCCAATGCCGGTCTCAAAACCGCGCCGGGACAGATCAGCGCGCGGGAACTCCGCAGCATCTACCGCATCGATCAAGTGGACGCTGCCACTCGCGTCTATGGAGTTGCAGGTGATCCCGTCGAACATTCGCTGTCGCCCGTGATTATGAACACGGCGTTGCGGCGCGAGAACGTCAACAGCGTGTACGTTCCTCTACATGCCAAGACGCTGAAGGAATTGCTCTACTGCGTGCGCGAGATTCCACTGCACGGCCTCAGCGTCACCATGCCGTACAAGCAGTCCATCATTCCGCATCTCGATAATACGGACGCGCACACGGCCAAGATCGGCGCGTGTAATACCGTCGTCCGGGGACAGGAGGGTAAGCTTTACGGTTTCAATACCGACATCGCCGGGATAATTCGCCCGCTCGAACAGCGCCTCTCTATCGCGAACGCAAAGGTTCTGGTGCTCGGCGCTGGCGGCGCCGCTCGAGCGGCAGTCTTCGGTCTCAAGGAGCGCGGCGCCGAAGTCTGGGTACTCAACCGCACTGCCGCCAAGGGACAGAAGCTCGCCCGCCAGGCTAAGGCACACAGCATCAAACGCACCGACCTCCGAAAGGTCGCGTTCGACGTGATTATCAATGCCACTCCGGTTGGAATGGGGAATACGCGCGACTGCCCCCTTAAAGACCAGGAGATTCAGGCGCGGGTTGTGTTCGACATGGTGTATGACCCGGTCGAAACGCATCTACTGCAGGTGGCGCGCGCCAAGGGAATTGCCGTGATTCCCGGAGTTGAGATGTTTGTGCAACAGGCGGCGCGGCAGTTTGAGATCTGGACCGGTAAGCCCGCTCCCGCGGGCGATATGCTGCGAGCGGTGACGATTGCGCTACAGGAACGGGCCGCCGCCCAGAAGCAGCAGAAATCCTGACGTTCGCCAAGAATACAACGCATTGACGCGCCGAAGCTTGGCCCCTAAGATGGTCGGCACTCGAAGCGTGCTGATCGGGCAAACCCGTGATTGGCGAAACCATCTCGCATTACCGCATCATCGAGAAACTCGGTGGCGGAGGCATGGGCGTGGTTTACAAGGCCGAGGATCTGAAACTTGGCCGGTTCGTTGCTCTCAAGTTCCTCCCCGATGAAGTAGCCAAAGACACGCAGGCCCTCAGCCGGTTTCAGCGCGAAGCCAAGTCTGCGTCGGCATTGAATCATCCGAATATCTGCACGATTTACGAGATTGACGATCAGCACGGCGCCGCGTTTATCGCGATGGAGTTTCTCGACGGCGTGACCCTGAAGCATCGTATCGCCGGAAGACCCATCGAGACCGAGGTCTTGCTCGGCTTGGCAATTGAGATCGCCGACGCGCTGGACGCCGCGCATTCCGAAGGAATCGTCCACCGCGACATCAAGCCCGCTAACATTTTCGTCACCAAACGCGGCCACGCCAAGATTCTGGACTTCGGTCTGGCAAAAGTCGCACCGGCAGGAAATTCGTCGGGCAATATCGCGCGAGGCGACACGTTGACAGAGACAATCGCCCAACCGCACCTTACCAGCCCCGGTTCCACGATGGGCACGGTCGCTTATATGTCCCCGGAACAGGCGCGCGGGAAAGAATTGGACGCGCGAACCGATCTGTTCTCCTTCGGCGCCGTCCTCTATGAGATGGCCACCGGGCAGTTACCCTTCCGTGGCGACAGTACTGCGACGATTTTTGAGGCGATCCTGAACCGTCCGCCGGTGGCGCCGGTGCGGCTGAATCCCGATGCGCCGGCCGAACTGGAAAGAATCATCAACAAGGCGATCGAGAAAGACCGCAACCTTCGTTACCAGCATGCGGCCGATATGCGAACCGACTTGCAACGGCTGAAGAGGGACACTGAATCGGTAAGCTCGCCAGCCATGCAAACGGCGGATGTTAGAGCTTCCGCAAGCAGACGTGGCATGTGGATGAGCGCAGCCGCGGTCGCGCTGACGGCTGTCCTCGCGGCCGGGGGATATTACTACTTCCACCGCGCAAAGCCGAAGGCCACGCCTACGCTCACCGAGAAAGACACGATTGTGCTGGCCGATTTTGACAATAAGACAGGTGACCCCGTGCTCGACGACACCCTCAAGCAGGCGCTGGCAGTTGACTTGGACCAGTCGCCGTACTTGAACGTCGTTCCCGATCGAAAGATCAGCGAGGGGTTGAAGTTGATGGGACGAGATGGCACGCAGCGGCTTACCGCAGAAGTGGCCCGTGACCTCTGCCAGCGGTTAAACAGCAATGCGATGCTCCAGGGCTCGATCGCCAACCTCGGTAATCAATACGTTGTCGTGCTTACCGTGACGAATTGCGCAACCGGAGACTCGTTGGCGTCCGAACAAGTCCGGGTGGAAAGCAAGGAGCAGATTCTCCCGGCGCTGGACAAAGCGGCGTCCAGTTTGCGCGGCAGACTGGGAGAGTCCCTGGGTTCGATCGAGAAGTACGCCACGCCGGTGGAGCAGGCGAGCACCCCTTCCCTGGCGGCGTTGCAAGCCTACAGCGCCGGCCTCAAGGCTTGGGAAGACAAAGGCAACGAGGCCGCGGTCCCGTTCTACAAGCGCGCGATCGAATTGGATCCCAACTTTGCCATGGCGTACGCCCACCTGGCACAAGCGTATGCCAATATGGGTGTCGAGAACCTCTCGATCGAGAACAGCAATAAGGCGTTCAAGCTGCGCGACCAGGTCAGCGAGCGAGAGAGGTTTTATATCGACACGCGTTACTACGCGATTGTGACGGGTGAAGAGGAAAAGGTTGTCGGGACTTTCGAGCAATGGAGACAAGTGTATCCCCGCGAGGCGGGGCCGGCTCGCACCCTATCGCTGGAGTACAGAATACTTGGACGTTACGAGGACGCTTACCATGAAGCCACAGAATCAGTGCGGCTGGAGCCAAACTCCGATATCAACTGTGGCGACTTAGCATTCAGCGCCTTGACGCTGAATCGTCCTGATGAAGCGCAGGCCGTCCTGAAAGAGATCCGGGTGTTGAAGCCGGGCATCGGTGTCGCGAACCTGGACTTGTATGTGATGGCCTTTCTCCGGAATGACCCCATGGGCATGCAGAAAGAGTTAGCCCTGGCGGCAGGCAATGACGGAGACGGTACCATGGCGGCACTACAGGCGGAAACTGAGGCATATTACGGTCGCGTGCAGAAGTCCCGTGAGCTCACACTCCGGGTGATCGAGGGGATCACGGGAAACAAGGAAGTCAGAGCCGAGTGGGCGGCGATTGCGGGGATCCAAGGCGCTCTGTATGAAGCCGAATTCGGTTACTCGGAACTGGCCCGACACGACGCGTCTGCCGCGCTGACCCTCTCGAAAGGCGACGAGATTCAGATCGAAGCCGCTCTAGTGCTGGCTCTAGCGGGAGATACTGGGCGCGCCGAGGCGATGGCGGCCGAATTGGCGAAGCGAAACCCGCTGGACACATTGCTCAACATGTACTGGATTCCCGCGATCCGGGCGGCGATTGAGTTAGCCAACAAAAATCCGGCCAAAGCTGTGCAGAACCTCGAACTCACATCGCATTACGAGCTGGGAGATGTCATCGACTACTATACCGCGCCACTCTTCCCGGTTTTTTTGCGGGGGCAGGCATTATTGGCGATGCACCAGGGCCGTGAAGCCGCCGCCGAGTTCCAGAAGTTCATCGATCATCCAGGTGTAGTCCAAAACTATCCGTTGGGCCCGCTGGCGCGTGTGGGATTGGCCCGCGCTTATGCGATGCAGGGAGATATTCCGAAGGCTCGGGCCGCCTATCAGAGTTTTCTTAGTTTGTGGAAAGACGCTGACCCCGATATCCCTATCCTGAAGGAAGCCAAAGCGGAGTATGCAATGCTGCAGTAATTCAGAGTCGCAATTGTGACCAAGGGAGACATTGGATCGCAGTTTTCCACCATTCCTGGTCTTGTCGTGCGGCTCCGGAAGTGCCGCAAACGCCTTGCTAGCACGCCAAAATCGTGTTCGTAGCAGATTGAGACAACGGGCGATGCATTTGTCGCAACAAAGGTTGCAAATAACACGCACCGGCAGTACTATCAGTTTGGGCGCAGCATTTCGCGTCCACCTTAACCCAAAAAACCAAAACTTCCAGGTAGAAACGCAGCCCTAGCTTGACACGAAAATCTAAAGGGGTGCCCAAAGCCCCGGTGCTATTCGGAGAGAATGCATGTCGTGGTACGCGTACTGCCTCACGGAACACCCGACCCTTGCTAACGGTGTTCGCGCCCGACGTCCCTTTGTCCTAGATGGAATTCAGGGTGTGAACTCCGCTCCCGTCATGAGCTACCCGAGCGGAGAATTCGCGGTGATTGTCAGCGAATATGACCGCGCTACTTCAAAACTCGACGAAAAGTCCGTGCTTGAACATGCTCGTGTGGTGAGCCAGAGCTTCCGGACCGCGACTGTGTTGCCGTTCCGCTTTGGGACGATTTTCGACACCGAGGACGCCATCCGCCAGGCGGTTCGATCCAACCGCCGTACTTTCTGCGAAAGTGTCGCCCGGCTTCGCGGCAAGTCGGAGATGCGGATCAAGCTGAGGGTTCGCGACGGCTCGCTACGCGGCAACCTGGAAGAGATCATCCTGCCGGACACGGTCGGCCGCGAGTACCTTAGCAAGCTCCGCGAGAAGGCGTCGCGTGAGCGCGAGCGGCAGACCAAGGCCCGCGCGCTCTCCGTCCAGGTGCACAAGCTGTTTAATCCCCTGGAAGAAGAAGTCAGCTGCAAGAAGGTTGACGCCGACGGAATGCTGCTCGATATCGCCCACCTCATCGATACCAAGTCCATCGAAAAATATCAGAACCGTTACAGCACGGCCGCCAAGCAACTCAAGAATTGCCAGATGGTCGTGACTGGGCCATGGCCGCCCTACCATTTTCTGCCGGGGAAGGTGCGGACGGTGGCGGGCGACAGCTAGACAGCTCTCCGATTTCGTCTTTAGCGAAGCCCCCTGTCGAGGGGGGCTTTCCTTTTTGGTGTGCCGAGCATGTTCGACAGCTTGAGGGTGAAAGTCCCTTTGACAACCTGATGGAGGTGAAGTCATAGCGAAGCGCAAGGGTGAAATAACACCCGCCGTGAGGCGGGGCCTGAAAGAAGCGTGGAGCAAAGACGCGAGCCGATGAACAAGAACCGGATATGAGGCCTACGGTGGCGGGCGAGCGAGCCAATGATTGCGAAGCCCATATCCATCAAGCGCACTGGTGGTAGATCCGGCGGTTGCGTGTCGAAGGCGGTCGAACTTACCTCGGGAGGTCTGCGGCACGTCACGAAATCGTGACTGAGGGTGAAAGCGATTCATCCCGATCGTGTCGCAGAAGTCAGCAAAGGGCGTAGTAGGTCATGCAGTCGGCGAAGCTATTGAGGCACTCCAAAGCCGAAAGGCGGAGCAAACAAGATAGGCCAAGCCGGGAACGATGATCGAAGGCCCGAACGGTACTCCGCAAGGGGAATAAAGGAAAGGGCAAGTAAGCGGCGCGACTCATGAGCGGACAGCGGCGGAAAAACCGACCCGAACAAGGGGTGCTGGCCTTTCCGGTGGAAAGTAGGAGTGATGCTCCGAAGCCCGCCGCGAAAGGGACCGAAACGCTGGTGGCGAAGCGCAAGTCTGAAAGCCTGGCCGGAACCGAACGACTGATGGAAGAAGTCTGCGAGCTGGAAAACTGCAAGCAGGCATTACAACGAGTCAAGGCGAATAAAGGGAGTCCGGGAGTAGACGGGATGACCGTCGACGAATTACCGGCCTACCTGAAGCAGCATGGGCTGGAAATCGGGGAACAGCTACGAAGCGGAACTTATCAACCGCAGCCGGTAAGACGGGTGGAAATCCCGAAGCCGGATGGCAGTGGAATGCGCAAGCTAGGCATTCCTTGCGTGCTGGATCGCTTTATTCAGCAGGCGGTGCTGCAGGTTCTGCAGAAGCGCTGGGACCCGACGTTCTCCGAACATAGCCACGGTTTCCGACCGGGGCGCAGTGCGAAGCAAGCGGTGCACAAGGCGCAGCAGTATATCGCCGAAGGGTACCGCTGGGTGGTGGATCTCGACTTGGAGAAATTTTTCGATCGAGTAAACCACGACCGCCTGATGGCGGCGGTGGCCGAGCGCGTGGCCGACAAGCGAATGCTCAAATTGATTCGAGCGTTTCTGGAGGCCGGAGTGATGGAGGATGGGTTGGTGAGTGCGGTGGATGAGGGAACGCCTCAAGGCGGTCCGCTTTCACCACTACTTTCCAACCTGGTGCTGGACGAACTGGACCGGGAGTTAGAGCGGCGCGGTCACTGCTTCGTCCGCTATGCCGACGACTGTAACATCTACGTCAGCAGCGAACGAGCGGGACAACGAGTGATGGAGAGCGTTACTCGCTTCATCACGCACCGTCTCAAGCTCAAGGTCAACCAGGCGAAGAGCGCCGTCGCTCGACCGGGGCAAAGGAAGTTTCTCGGATTCAGCTTCACGGGGGAACGAGAACCGAGGCGGCGCATCGCCCCCAAGGCTATCGCTCGCTTCAAGGAGCGGATTCGGGAGCAGACGCGGAGAACCCGCGGCATCAGCTTGCGGCCGATGGTCAAGGAACTGGCGACCTATCTCCGTGGCTGGCTCGGGTACTTCGGCGACTGTCAAACGCCCTCGGTGCTGGAACGTCTTGAGACGTGGTTACGCCGCCGACTTCGGTCGGTGGTGTGGAAGCAATGGAAGCGTGGACGGACAAGGTTCCGCGAGCTGCGCAAACGGGGCGTCAGTAAGGACCTCGCGGCGAAAACGGCCGGGAGCCCTCACGGTCCGTGGCGGCTCGCGCACTCGCCCGCCCTGACCATCGCTCTGCCGAATGCTTACTTTGCCCAGCTCGGGCTTCCGCCCCTGGTCGTACGGTCCTCGCTTAATCCGCCGAACCGCCGTATGCGGACCCGCATGTACGGTGGTGTGGGAGGGGAGGACGGGTGACCGTTCCCCCTATCCCGATCGGCGTACACTGTCGTGTCGAGAGCCTCTTTCACCTCCACTTCTGTCAATGTGCAGCTTTGTGCACCCCCCCTCATATTCCGCGGCAAGGGATTGCCAGCTTCGCGACTAGGGGATTTACCCTAAGATATTGATTTTGAATAACTTCCCAAAATGGAACAAGGGCCCGACTGTGGGTTACCATTTTGGTTCCGCAAGTGCATATCTTATTGTTAATAAAGAGGCCGCACCTGTTGGAACAACTTCACTCTCGATGTTCTCGACATATCATCCTGTCCGTTCCACTCTCCCGGAGCGGCGTCAACCTGACTTACCTCTGATTCCCGCCACTTAGCCTCTTTGAAAACGGTGGCCCCGAAAGGGGCCGCTTTTTTTGGTGTGCCGAGCATGTTCGACAGCTTGAGGGTGAAAGTCCCTTTGACAACCTGATGGAGGTGAAGTCATAGCGAAGCGCAAGGGTGAAATAACACCCGCCGTGAGGCGGGGCCTGAAAGAAGCGTGGAGCAAAGACGCGAGCCGATGAACAAGAACCGGATATGAGGCCTACGGTGGCGGGCGAGCGAGCCAATGATTGCGAAGCCCATATCCATCAAGCGCACTGGTGGTAGATCCGGCGGTTGCGTGTCGAAGGCGGTCGAACTTACCTCGGGAGGTCTGCGGCACGTCACGAAATCGTGACTGAGGGTGAAAGCGATTCATCCCGATCGTGTCGCAGAAGTCAGCAAAGGGCGTAGTAGGTCATGCAGTCGGCGAAGCTATTGAGGCACTCCAAAGCCGAAAGGCGGAGCAAACAAGATAGGCCAAGCCGGGAACGATGATCGAAGGCCCGAACGGTACTCCGCAAGGGGAATAAAGGAAAGGGCAAGTAAGCGGCGCGACTCATGAGCGGACAGCGGCGGAAAAACCGACCCGAACAAGGGGTGCTGGCCTTTCCGGTGGAAAGTAGGAGTGATGCTCCGAAGCCCGCCGCGAAAGGGACCGAAACGCTGGTGGCGAAGCGCAAGTCTGAAAGCCTGGCCGGAACCGAACGACTGATGGAAGAAGTCTGCGAGCTGGAAAACTGCAAGCAGGCATTACAACGAGTCAAGGCGAATAAAGGGAGTCCGGGAGTAGACGGGATGACCGTCGACGAATTACCGGCCTACCTGAAGCAGCATGGGCTGGAAATCGGGGAACAGCTACGAAGCGGAACTTATCAACCGCAGCCGGTAAGACGGGTGGAAATCCCGAAGCCGGATGGCAGTGGAATGCGCAAGCTAGGCATTCCTTGCGTGCTGGATCGCTTTATTCAGCAGGCGGTGCTGCAGGTTCTGCAGAAGCGCTGGGACCCGACGTTCTCCGAACATAGCCACGGTTTCCGACCGGGGCGCAGTGCGAAGCAAGCGGTGCACAAGGCGCAGCAGTATATCGCCGAAGGGTACCGCTGGGTGGTGGATCTCGACTTGGAGAAATTTTTCGATCGAGTAAACCACGACCGCCTGATGGCGGCGGTGGCCGAGCGCGTGGCCGACAAGCGAATGCTCAAATTGATTCGAGCGTTTCTGGAGGCCGGAGTGATGGAGGATGGGTTGGTGAGTGCGGTGGATGAGGGAACGCCTCAAGGCGGTCCGCTTTCACCACTACTTTCCAACCTGGTGCTGGACGAACTGGACCGGGAGTTAGAGCGGCGCGGTCACTGCTTCGTCCGCTATGCCGACGACTGTAACATCTACGTCAGCAGCGAACGAGCGGGACAACGAGTGATGGAGAGCGTTACTCGCTTCATCACGCACCGTCTCAAGCTCAAGGTCAACCAGGCGAAGAGCGCCGTCGCTCGACCGGGGCAAAGGAAGTTTCTCGGATTCAGCTTCACGGGGGAACGAGAACCGAGGCGGCGCATCGCCCCCAAGGCTATCGCTCGCTTCAAGGAGCGGATTCGGGAGCAGACGCGGAGAACCCGCGGCATCAGCTTGCGGCCGATGGTCAAGGAACTGGCGACCTATCTCCGTGGCTGGCTCGGGTACTTCGGCGACTGTCAAACGCCCTCGGTGCTGGAACGTCTTGAGACGTGGTTACGCCGCCGACTTCGGTCGGTGGTGTGGAAGCAATGGAAGCGTGGACGGACAAGGTTCCGCGAGCTGCGCAAACGGGGCGTCAGTAAGGACCTCGCGGCGAAAACGGCCGGGAGCCCTCACGGTCCGTGGCGGCTCGCGCACTCGCCCGCCCTGACCATCGCTCTGCCGAATGCTTACTTTGCCCAGCTCGGGCTTCCGCCCCTGGTCGTACGGTCCTCGCTTAATCCGCCGAACCGCCGTATGCGGACCCGCATGTACGGTGGTGTGGGAGGGGAGGACGGGTGACCGTTCCCCCTATCCCGATTCTCACGCGCTCCTGTTACACTCACCCTCTCCGATGAACTCCAAAACCGGCTCTATCTTTGGCATCCTTCTATTACTGATTGTGCTAATGCAAGGACTGGTGGGCGCCCAAAAGCCCCCGACTGCGCCTGACGATCTGCTGCTCGCGACTATGGAAAAGGAGCTGCATCGCGGCCAGTCCGAGCTTGCCAAGCAGGACCCCGCCCCCTACTTCTCCAGTTACAAAGTGACCGACGAGGAGTCGCTGGTGATTCTGAGCTCCGAAGGCGCCATCCTCACCTCAACGCGGACCCGCCGCCGTGCGGCCGACGTCAGCATGCGGATCGGTACGCCCGCCCTCGATAACACGCACAACAAGGACCGCTCCTCCAGTATTACTTCCGGGCAACTTCCGCAGCAGGACGACCCCGACGCTATAGCCCGTGTCCTCTGGCACCTGACCTACCAGGAGTACCGCAAGGCGCGACAGGCCTATACTAACGCGAAGGCCAAGACCGCGGTTAGCGCCAAGGACGAAGATGACTCGGCCGACTTCTCCGAAGAGAAGCCCTCTACTTACATCGAGAGGACTTCGCCGGCCGCGTTCCCAGAGCAGAAAGCCTGGGAAGAACTTGGGCGTCGCTATTCCGCCTCGTTTCGCCGTTACACCGAGGTGGAAGAATCCCTCGTTCTGTTTTACGCGACGAAGAGCCGCAGTTACCTGATCTCCACCGAAGGCACGAAGGTGGTCACCTCCAACGCGGTGTTCCGGGTGGTGATCGAGGCGCAAACTCGTGCGGACGATGGCATGCAGCTGATGCGTGTTGAGACCTTCCAGTCTTCCAATCCGGCAAAGCTTCCATCCGAGGCGGAAGTGGCGAAGAGCGCGCAGAAAATGGCGAGCGACTTGAGCGCGTTGCGCGCGGCTCCGCTGGCTGAACCATACAGCGGTCCGGCGCTGCTCTCGGGAAGGGCGGCTGCTGTTTTCTTTCATGAGGTACTCGGCCATCGAGTCGAAGGACAGCGCCAGAGGGGCCGCGAAGAAGGCCAGACGTTTACCAAGAAGGTGAACGAAAAAATCCTGCCCGAATTTCTCAGTGTCACCGACGATCCCACGCTGCAAGCCCTCGGCACTACGGAACTGTCGGGCTTTTATCGTTATGACGACGAAGGCGTTCCAGCCGTGCGGGTTGAGGTGGTCAAAGACGGCGTCCTTAAGAATTTCCTGATGGGACGATTGCCGGTGAGAAACTTCAGCAACTCGAACGGGCACGGCCGCGCGCAGGCGGGGCGGATGGCGGTCGGGCGCCAAGGCAATCTGATCGTCACGTCTTCGAAAGCGATTCCGGACGCGCAGTTGCGCGAGCGCTTCATCGAAGAAATCAAGAAGCAGGGGAAGCCCTATGGCTACTATTTCGAAGACATCCAGGGCGGATTCACGGTCACCTCGCGCCAGATGCCCCAGGCCTTCCAGGTATTGCCGGTTATGGTCTGGCGGGTGTATGCGGATGGGCGTCCTGATCAACTCGTGCGCGGGGTTGACATCGTCGGCACGCCGCTTACGGTGTTGACGCAGATCTCCGCGACGGGAGACACGACCAGCGTCTTCAATGGTATTTGCGGAGCCGAGTCGGGCAGCGTTCCCGTATCCGCGGCTGCTCCGGCCATGTTGTTCTCTGCGATGGAAACCCAGAAACGGAAGTATGGCGACGCGCGTCCTCCTATTCTTCCGCCCCCGCCGGGGGCGACGATAGAAGATAAGGGAGGTGCGAAATGATTAGCCACGTCCGGTGGATGGCACGCCTTATTTTGAAGGCGCGACCGCAGCGGCTAAAGCCGCGTTCACAATCGTGCGCAAATCACAGCGCTGAAGCGCTGCGCCACGCAAAAGCGATATCTGTATTGCTCGCGTGCGCGATCCTCTGCGGCCTGCCAGCCACTGCACGCGCCGCTGATTCGGCATCCGCTTCGGACGATGCAGTTCTACGCGCTCTTCGCCAGGAGATGGAGCGCTCTAAATCCAAGCTAAAGCTGGAGAATGTGGCGGCGCCGTATTACATCGAATATCGGGTCACCGAGGTTGACCAGTTCGAGGCCAGTGCCGTGTTCGGCGCGCTGCGCAGCCAGCAACGTGAGCACGGCCGTCTGTTGCGCGTTGTCGTCCGCGTCGGCGACTACAAGCAGGACAGTTTCTACGGCATCGGAGAAGGCGTCGCCGACCTGGTGCCGTACGACGACGACGTCTTCGCAATCCGCTATCGGCTCTGGCTGGCCACCGATCGGGCGTACAAGGCGGCGACGGAGGCGTTGTCTGCCAAGCAGTCCGCGTTGAAGCAGTTGAAGGTGGATGAACCGGTGGACGATTTCGCCAAGGCCCCGTCAGTCGAAGTGGTCGAGCCGGTGCTGCGATTGCCTACAGAGGATTTCACTCCATGGTTAGGTCTGATCGAAGAGGCTTCCGCCCTGTATCGCAGCGACCCGCAACTGGAATCGTGCGAGGCATCACTGCGTTTTACCGTCGAGAACAGATACTTCCTGAACTCCGAGGGGACGACGGCCCGCACGGGGAATGCCCATTACAGCCTCCACGTGGAGGGAGCCACGCAAGCGCCCGATGGCATGCTGCTGGTGCGTACCCGCGGCGACGCCGGGCGAGATCTTTTGGATCTGCCCAACCGCGAGCACTTTCTCGACTCCACCAGCAAATTCATCGGAACGCTGAAGCAGATGCGAGATGCACCGGTGGTTGACGAAGAATACCGCGGGCCGGTGCTATTTGCCTCCAATGCCGCCACCAAAGTTGTCAGCGACCTGGTTGAGCCTAATGTTCTCGGCAAGAGGCCCAAGCTTGGCGAAAATGCCCGGACCACGGGAAAATGGTCGAGCAGTTACAAAAGCAGAGTTCTGCCCGAGTTCGTGAATGTGTTCGATGATCCGACGATCTCCACCATCGCGGGGAAGCGGCTCTTCGGCAACTACTCGATCGACGACGAAGGGGTAAGAGCGCAACGGGTGTCGCTGATCGAAAAGGGAGAACTCATCGCCTACCTGGTGGGGCGCGAACCCATACGCGACTTTCCGGTTTCGAACGGTCATGGTCGCGGCGCGGCCACCGCCGCGCCCTCCCCACAGGTGGGCAATCTTATTTTGGAGTCGGCTGATCCGCAGCCCGACGCTGATCTCAAGAAGAAGCTGATTGAGATGTGCAAGCAACGCGAGCTACCGTATGGCTTGTATGTGGAATCGATGAGCGAGAAGCTGGTGCCGCGACTGGTCTATCGCATCTGGACCGCAGACGGCCGGGAAGAACTGGTGCGCGGCGCGGTGTTCGGTGATCTCGACGTCCGCTCTCTGCGGAGCGATCTGGTCGCTGCCGGAAACGTGATCAGTGTAGAAGACCGTTTTGAACCCGTCGCTACCAGCGTTGCCAGCCCCGCTCTGCTGTTCGACGAGCTCGAGGTCAAGCGTACGCAAGCCACGAAGAAAGAGCTTCCCGAATACGCCGCGCCCGCACTCAGTCAGGCGGCAAAGCAGCCCTGAGTTGGGACGGGGACCAGGCATTTGACGCCCGATCTCTTTCGCGCTTACGATAAACGTTTGTATTTCATGTGGAATGGAGCGCTGTGGGGCGCGACTTCTTGCGTCACGGCAGGCAGCAATCATGGATAAGAAGAAATTAGAGGCGTTCAGAAAAAGATTGGAAACCCGGCGCAACGAGCTGCGCCACATGGTGGTCCGCAATCAGCAGGACGGCCGTACCGCTGACGATGAGGCCACGCAAGACGTCGCCGACCGCGCCGCCAGTTCGTATAACAAGGAATTCCTTTTCAGCCAGAGCAACAACGACCGTCAGTTGCTGAATATGGTGGACGGGGCTCTGGCTCGCATCCGCGAAGGCAGCTTCGGAGAATGTGTATCCTGCGGAAAAGAGATCAACGCCAAGCGCCTCGAAGCCGTGCCCTGGACCCGCCATTGCATCGAATGTCAGGAAAAGGCAGAAAAGGGACTGCTGGAAGCCGCGCAATAGGGAACATCGGGTCATCTAGCGATCGGGTCATCGGGTGATCGAAATTCAAAGTCAGAAGCTTCCAGTTCGCCAGATGCTCTGACACGCCGCACCCTCCTTGTACTTTTTCGCGCAGTTGCTTGGCATTCTCCTGCGAAGCATTTTCTCGCCAATCTCGCCACATTTATCCTCGGCTCCTCCGTCACGTGGAATTCCGTGACAACAATTTTACAAATCACTGACTTTCGTCTGACAAGTTCTTTCCGCCTGCCGGATAGCATTCCCTTCGCCGCAGGGTTCGGAATTTCTTGGCTTCCCACCCTGCGCGGGTAGGCCTGGGCGAACGTCCAAGCCGCCGTCAAGTTTCGCTTCAAGGAGATTTCTGCTATGTCTCGATCCCTCCGTCACAATCTCTTCGTCGGCGCACTGTTTGTGCTCGTGTTGTCTGTCACCTCCAACATCGCATTGGCTGCTTGTGGCCTGCAGTACTCGGCGACCACGCTAGTGAAAAGTACCGGCAAGAAAGGCGACAAACAACTCATCAATCCCTGGGGGCTTGCCTATGGCCCGAGCGAACCGTTCTGGCTCAGCGACCAGGGTAGCGGCCTCTCCACGCTCTACGATGGCACGGGCGCGAAGCAGAGTCTGGTGGTCACGATTCCACCCGCCTCCGGCAGCGGCCTGGGTTCTCCTACGGGCATCGTCTATAACGCCTCGTCGGAATTCGTAATCGATAACTGGGTATCAGCCTTCATCTTCGCCTCGCTTGACGGTGCGATCACCGGCTGGTCCCACTTCGATCCCAACAATGCGCTGATTGGCGCGACCATGCCAGGCGCGGTTTACACCGGTCTCGCCATCACCAGTCACCCTTCCGGCAACTCGCTCTATGCCGCCGATTTCGCCAACAATAAGGTCGACGTGTACAACAACAAGTTCAAGTACGTCATGTCCTTTACCGACACCGCGCTGCCGGCTGGCTATGCTCCATTAGGGATCCAGGACATTGGCGGCCAGGTCTACGTCGCCTTTGCCCAGCAAAACGGTAAAGCCGGCGGATACATCGACATCTTTAACGAGGACGGGACCTTCGTGAAGACACTCATTCACGGTAAGCCTCTCAACCAGCCTTGGGGGTTTGCCATGGCTCCTTCGAACTTCGGCGACCTCAGCAATACCTTGCTGATCAGCAATAACACCAACAGTGGCACGATCAACGGCTTCAACCCAACGACAGGCGCGTTCGTCGGGACTGTGGTCTGGGGGTCCGGCAAGATGGAGGGCAAGCCTATCCACATTAACCAGCTGTGGGGTATCGAGTTTGGCGGAGGCACCTCCGCCAACGGCAACACCAATCAGCTGTACTACACCGCCGGACCCAAGAATGGCCTCAGCGGAATCTTCGGCGTGATTAACACCGATTAGACCGGCCTCAGTACCGAGCCCACCCTCCGCGGCGTCTGGCGGAGGGTGGTTTTTCTCTCCGCACGCAGCCGGGTTGGGCCGAACTTATCGGCTAAATCCATGATTCCAATGGACAAAGATGCACGCAGCGCTCGACATGGAAGGGCGAACAATGGCTCTTTCGGGCCATGCTGCTCTGAAACTTTCCCGGGTGTAAGCAAGCGAAGTGATGGTATGATTTCTCTAATCTTTACGCTCGGTCCCCCAGGGCCGGGCAGAGCAAAAATCTCAGATTCTAAAGGTGGAAGTCATGGCTTGGATCACTCCCGTTTTTGAAGAAGTTGTGCTGTGCTGCGAAATTAACTCCTACGTTAGCGCAAAACTCTAAACCTGCAGATCTAAAGATGCGCATTCGGATCCTCGGTTCTGCGGCCGGGGGTGGATTTCCGCAGTGGAATTGCGGCTGCGGAAATTGTGTTGCTGTGCGCAGTCAACCACGCGCTGAGAAATTCTCCGGCAAGGCGCGCACCCAAGCTCAACTTGCGCTGAGCTCGGATGGCTCCACTTGGTTTCTGGCCGGGGCCTCTCCCGACTTGGCCTTCCAAATCGAAAACTCCTCTGATCTGCATCCTCGCGCTTTACCTAATACTCCGCGCGATTCTCCAATCGCTGGCCTGGTGTTGGGAAGCTGCGACCTCGACCACGTGGTGGGATTGCTCCTGCTGCGCGAGCTTCAGCCTTTGCGGGTTTATGCTGCTCCTTCGATCTTGCGGATTCTGCGCGAAGAGAACAGCATGTTCGGTATGCTGAACCGCGTCGAGCCGCAGGTGGTTTGGACAACGATCGATTCGGATGCTCCGTTTCCCCTGTTGTCGGCCGAGGGGAAGGACTCCGGACTACGCTGTGCGGTCCACTACCTTTCGGGACGCTATCCGAAATATGTTAAGACTGAAGCTGCGAAGCTCGGCCCCGATGAGGCTACGGCGGCGCTGCTCTTCGAAGCCTCGGGAAAACGGGTGGCCTATATTCCAGCCATTGGCAGCCTCAGCGACGCGCTGCTCGAAAAGATCGCTGGCGTGGACTTGCTTCTGTTCGACGGTACCTTCTGGTGCGATGACGAGTTGCAAAGGGTTCAGGGTAGCGGCGAGACGGCGCATCAGATGGGACATATTCCGGTGGAAGAAAGTCTGCTTCTGCTGAAAAATACTAAAGTCGGGCGCAAGATGTTTATCCACCTCAACAATACGAATCCGATGCTGAACGAGTTGAGCGCTGAACATCAGGCCGTGCGCGATGCTGGCTGGGAAGTGGCGGAGGACAATTGGCAACTGGAACTGTAGCTTCCGAAAAGACGCCGAACGATGCCAAGCTCACGTTCGACGAGCTGCGTGCGGCGATGCGTTCGGTCGGTGAAGAGCGCTATCACCATAAGCATCCTTTCCATTTGCTCATGCACGAAGGCAAGCTCAGCCGTGGACAGTTGCAGGCCTGGGCCCTGAATCGTTATTACTACCAGTCGATCATCCCGATGAAAGACGCGATTATTCTTTCGCGCGCAACCGATCCGTCGTTTCGGCGGGTCTGGCGGAAACGGATTGTGGATCACGACGGCGACGAAAAGCGCAACGGGGGAATCCTGCGCTGGATCAAGCTGGCGGAAGCGACTGGGCTCGATCGCGGGCTGGTAACGCGCGGGGACGAAGTTCTGCCCGCTACGCGCTTTATCGGAAATGAATATCTCAACCTGGTGCGGACCCGGCCTTTCGTGGAGTGTGTCGCATCTTCGCTGACTGAACTTTTTTCCCGCGACCTGATTACGCTGCGCATGGAGAAGCTAAGGCAGCACTACCCCTGGCTTGCTTCCGGGCTCGACTACTTTGAGGCGCGGCTTACCGAGGCTCCGGAGGACGCGGCGTTTGCGCTGCAATACGTGTTTGATCATGCTGCCACGCGCGCTGAACAGGATCGCGCTATCGCCGCCCTTCGCGACAAATGCGACATCCTTTGGGCGCAACTGGACGCGCTCTATTGCGCTTACGTCGAGCCCGGATGGCCGCCGCCGGGGGCGTTTCGGATTCAGGATGGCGGGAAAAATGAGGGGAAGCATGACCGAGCTTGACAATGTGAGCGTCCCGAAGTCGGCCGCCGAATGCCGCGCTGAGCTAACCGATGCGAGCGTTCCGAAGTTTGCCGCGGGATGCCGCTGGGGCGGGACCACTGACTCTCCGGTCGTGCTTCTTCCCGAAGGTGCGCTCCGGGTGGAAGGGACCGGCCGCATTATTCTTGAACTCTGCGACGGCAATTTCTCACTGGCGGAAATTGTGCAGAAGCTGGAAGCCCAGTTCACGCTGGCTCCAGCGGGGAAGGTCCGAGCCGACGTCCTGGCATTTCTGGAGCAACTGCACGACAAGCGCATCATTGATTATTAGAATGCAACCAAGAAAAGAGTTGTCTTGCGAATGCAGAATCCGCTGGCTCTGATTGCCGAGATAACGCACCGCTGCCCGCTCCATTGCGTCTATTGCTCGAATCCGCTGGAGATGACTTCGCGTAACGAAGAACTCGCAACCGCCGACTGGCTGCGCGTTTTCGGCGAGGCTGCGGCGCTTGGCGTTCTGCATCTTCACCTCACCGGAGGCGAGCCGCTGGCGCGCCCGGATCTGACCGAGATGATTGCCGGGGCGCGGCAGTCGCGTCTGTATACAAACCTGATCACCTCGGGTATCGGGCTTTCGCGCGAGCGTCTCGGTGAACTGGTCGAGGCCGGGCTTGACCATATCCAACTCAGTTTTCAGGATTCGAGCGAAGGCAATGCCAACTGGATCGCCGGTGCGCGCGCCCATGCTCACAAGATCGAACTGGCCGCGTGGATTCGCGAGCATCAGGTCGGCAAGCGTCGTATCGCGTTCACCGCGAACCTGGTCGTTCACCGGCAAAACATCGACCACCTTGAAGGGATGATTGCCGCGCTTGAGGCCCTTCATCCTGATCGGATGGAAATTGCGCATGCGCAGTATTACGGCTGGGCGCTCCAGAACCGGTCGGCGTTGTTGCCCACGCGCGCGCAACTTGATCGCGCGGTCGCCGTGGTGGCGGCAGCTGAGGAGCGGTTGCGCGGCAAGGTTCGCATTGACATGGTCGTGCCTGACTACCATGCGCGTTTCCCCAAGGCTTGTATGGGGGGCTGGGGACGGCAGTTGCTGTTGATCGATCCTGCGGGACGGGTGCTGCCTTGTCATGCGGCGGGCGTGATTCCGGGCATGCAGTTTGATCATGTGTGTGACCATTCGCTTGATTGGATTTGGGCGAATTCCGAAGCATTTCAGAAATTTCGCGGCGAAGACTGGATGCCTGAGCCTTGCCGCTCCTGCGACCGCCGCGCGGTTGATTTTGGCGGATGCCGCTGCCAGGCCTTTCTGCTCACGGGCGATGCGGCGGCAACCGATCCGGTGTGCGAGCTTGCGCCGCTGCACCAGCTGATTGAAGATGCGGTGCGTGAGGATGCGGTGATCGGCTTAGCTCGCGAGGCTCCATTTCATGTTCTGCAGGAGAAGATGGCTGGGTTCTGGAGTTACCGGACGGACCCGAAGTGAGGTGTGACGGAGATCTTCAATATTCGATGGATTTGCATCGGCGGATTCGTCGCCGTAAACTTGCCATAATCTCTGGCGGAGGTTCGCGATGCGATTCTCGAAGAGTTACTTTGCGGCTGCATCGTTGCTTTTGGCTTCAACTCTTGTTTGGGGGCAGCACTCCCAACAAAATGATCAGCGCGCATCTTTGCTAGCTAGGATGTCGTTCACGAGCTCTTGGGTCGCTCAAGGGCTTGGGAGCTCCCCGCAGATTTGTTTCTCGATTGATCGCGAGGGGCATTATGAGATACGTCGACTGACCATAAAAGCTAGTGCCGAGTCTCCCCAGGCAGGTCCGGATGATAAGTTGCTCACCGGAACTCCCTATACCGAGCTACTGCAAGGAACGCTGTCGGCCGGTGAGTTGGAGCAGTTGGAGAAGCTTCTTGCAGACGGGGAATTTTTGAAGTTGGCTGCCTCTGCTCCGAACATTCTGCGCAAAGGGGCGGAGACTTTCGTAGCGGAAGTTCCACGCGACGATTACGTCCAGCGGGTTGTGATGTCAGACGCGGACGGGGAGAACCCGTTCCCACGTTCGGCCAACAGACTCGTCAATTGGCTGCAACATTTCAAGGCTGAGGGCGCGAAGCCGCTTGATGTTTCCGCGGAGGACATCTGCCCGAGGGGATCGCTCCAACCGGTAAAGCCTTCTACTGCGTTGCTGCAACCGATGCCTACTTCTGGCGCTTGCGCCGGGCGGTAAGCGACGGATCGCGGCCGACTGTGTCGAAATTCGGGCTGCCCCCATCAGGTCGCGTTGAGCTCTATCGCAAGTCAGCTCTTTGACGCTCTGGAAATCCCCCTGTTAGACTGAACAATTGTCATCCTACCGTTAATCGAAGAAGGAAGCCCGTGCGCGCAGAAACCCGGCATCAACTGAAACAAGACCGCTTCAGCAGAGCCACTTTCGAGGCAGCGGGCAACGCCGCCCACTGGAGCGAGGAGCACAAGACGAAACTCGTCGTCATTGTGATTGCGGTTGTGGTGATTGCTGCAATCGCGTTTGGCGGCTGGTACTACGTCAATCAGCAGGACGAAAAGGCGAGTGCCGAGCTTTCGACAGCGGTCCGTACCCTCGAAACGCCGCTGCGTCCGGCGGGTGTGCCGGCGCAACCGGGATACGACAGTTTTGCGTCGTCGCAGGAGCGAGCCACGGCGGCGCGCAAACAGTTCCAGGAGATCGTAGATAAGTATCCGCGCACTCACACGGCTGACATGGCGCGCTATTTCGTAGGCCTGGCCTCGGAGCAGCTTGGGGACAACGCGGCCGCAGAGCGCAGCCTGCAGGAAGCGGCTAACTCTTCGAACACTGACCTGGCCGCGCTCGGCAAATTCGCGCTGGCTGCCCTTTATCGTGAAGAGAACAAAAACCAGCAGGCAATCGACCTTTACAAGCAGTTGATTGATAAGCCCACGCTTGTCGTCAGCAAGGCCACTGCCCAGCTTGAACTCGCCGGCTTCTATGAGTCACAGAAGAAGCCCGACGAAGCCAAGAAAATTTACGATCAGGTGGCGAAGGAGAACCCGTCCACGGAAGCGGCGTCGCTGGCGCAGCGACGGGTGGCGGCGCTGAAGTAAAGCAGGTCTTAGGTCTTAGGTCCTAGGTTTTAGCAGATCCGGCCCTCCTTTCTTCGTTTTCATCGCTCCCCGGAGCCGGCAGCCACGCCAGCCTTGGCCCCTTCGTTTTCGGCGGCGTGGCTCACTACATCCCTCACCAGTTCACGGCGCGTGCTTCCCGATCCGTCGCGAGGCACGATTGCCCGCACCCGGCGCGCGGAAATATTCACGGGATCGAGCCGAAGAAGTTGGCTGCCGCGCACCTGGACCTGAAAGCGGAACCAGTCGGTGCGGTACATGCGGCCCGCGGCATAGAAGGTGATGGATACGGCGACCTGTCCTTCGTAGTCCTCCCCGGTACAGGCAAAAAAGCGCTTCCCGAGATCGTCACTCCAGGTGGTGCCGCCGACCAGCGGTTCGTTGAGGAAGCAGCGCAAAGACGGGACGGCCATAGACAATTTGCGCAACTGCACCATCTGCATCAGGACCGAGATTTTCGCAAGATTCGTGGCCATGAGTCGAGCGTCGTGGGTGGACAGCCGCTCCAGCTTTACGTGCAATTCCGGCGCCCATTCGCGCTCGAACTGCTCGCGCGCGAGAGCGAGGCTGCGGTCGCTGGCTTCCGAGTATCGCAACGTGGCGCGCACCAGAATCAGGCTGACAATGGTGGTCACTACGGTCGCCATCAATGGAATATAGGCCAGGATCAGAGTGAACGAAATGGCGTGCTGGTTGAACCATTGCAGCAGGTTCATCGCAGGAATGTCCTCCTGTAAGCGCGTAGTCGAGGCCGGATTGGAACACTCTAGCGAGGCTGGAGGCCCGCGCACAGCTGCCGAAAGGGCCGTCGGTGCGTTCTAGACCTTTGGTCATCTGGCGGTCGTGTAGCGAACCGCGCACGCGGTTTTCGACCGAATTCAGGGGGTCAGCGGGAGAGGCCAACCGTCCGTTTCAGGCATGCGATCAGCCTTTCGGTGTCAGCGGCCGAGTTATACACATGCGGCGTCACGCGCATGGAACTGCCACGCACGCTGACGAAGACTTTTTCGCGTGCGAGCATTTCCAGAAGATCCTTCGGGATGCCGTCCTTTTTTCGCAGGCACAGGTAATGAGGAACGCGCAGATTAGCCGGTGGAGATGAGAACCCGAGTTCCGCCGCGGCCGTTGCGAGCTGGCGGTTGAGGGCACCGGCCGTTTCCGATATTTGCGCGACATCCCAATCCAACAACTGCTTCATCGCGCGCACGGCGGCAGGCAGCAGGGCGAAATTGGCACGTTCGCCCATGTCAAAGCGCCTTGCGCCGTTATCGTAATTCTCGTTGTAAAGGACCAGGCTGGAGAAGTCTTGGGCGTTGGCACGCTGAATCCAATTCTCCTCCAGCGGTATTCCCCCCTGCCTTTTCGGGGCGACGTAGAGAAGGCCAACGGAATACGGTCCGAGCAGCCACTTGTAGCAGGCGGCGACGGCGAAATCGGGCTGCACGTCACGCGTGTTAAATGTCAACGCGCCGAGCGACTGCGTCAGATCGAGCACGAGCGCGGCTCCAAGCTTACGGCAGGCTTCGCCGATGCGCACCAGGTCGAGCCTGCCGCCGCTGCTCCACTGCACATGCGGCAGCGCGGCGATGGCTACGTCGGCGGTCAGGGAGTTTAGGACGGCGGCGGTCCAGTCATGATCTTCCGGCCACGGAACAACTTTCAGCGCCGCGCCGGTTTCTTCCGCGAGCCGCTGCCACGCGTAGTAGTTGGACGGGAACTGCTCCGCGAGCACGAGGACGCTCTGGCCCTTTTTGACCGGCAAATTTCGTGCCGCGGTGGCGATGCCGTAGCTGGCGGAAGGTACGATGGCAATGCAGTCGGAAGAGCAGCCGACCAATTGCGCCGCAATCGCCCGGAATTCTTCGGCACCGGTAAAGAACTTGTCGGGAGTGAGTTCCCACGGGTGTGCTTTGCGAGCGAGTCCCGCGATTCCGGCTTCCAGCACCGGCTTCATCAGTGGCGACATGTAGGCACAATTCAGGTACGCGACGTCGTCGGGAATATCGAAGAGATGGCGCTGGCAGGGAAGCATGGGCTAGTCTTTGGATGCCGGTTTTTGGTCGTTAGTCGCTGGTCGTTAGTCGTTGGCATTCAGTTTATCTTTATTCAGGAACGTAGAGTAAGTGCCGGCGATGGAGACGGGTCGAATGAAGTTGCGGATCGCATTTCTATTATTGACAGGCCTGGCCAGTTGCGCAGCGGCGCAGACTGGCCGCCCGGGCGGCAGCGGCTCGGTTTTTGATCCCAACCATTATTCGCCTTTCGCCCGTGCGCAAAAGTTGAAGCGCGGGATCAACGCCAGCGGGTGGTTCGCGCAGGTGTATGACAAGCGCGGTTACACGGCGGAACATTTTCAGGCGTGGACGACCGCCGAAGACGTCGCGCTGATCAAGTCGATGGGCTTCGACCACGTGCGCTTGAGTGTGAATCCGCAGGCCATGTTCAACGAGCGCGAGCCCAATAAGATTCCGGCGGAATATCTGGGCTATGTCGATGCGGCGGTGAAGACGATTCTCGATCACGGGCTAGCAGTTGTGATCGACCTCCATCCGGAGAGCGATTTCAAGGCTCGCCTGGCGAAGGATGACGATTTGGTGGAACGCTTTGCCGATTTCTGGCGGGCGCTGGCCGCGCATTATTCGACGTCGGAGTGGGATGGCGACCGCGTGTTTCTGGAAATTATGAATGAGCCCGAGTTTACCGACCGCTATCGCTGGCTCGGTGTGCAAATGAAGCTGGCGGCGGCGATTCGGGAGGGCGCTCCTGCGCTCACGATCATCGCCGCGGGTGCGCGGTGGTCGGATGACGACGACCTAGTTTTTCAGGAACCGCTGCATGATCCGAACATCATTTACAACTTTCATTTTTATGAACCGCACATCTTCACCCATCAGGGCGCGACGTGGGGAGCGTATTACTGGCACTGGCTGCGCGGCTTGGGATATCCCTCGAGCCAGGAGTCGGCCAAACGGGCCGCGGCGCTGGTCCCGGATGAAGTGGACCGGCTTCAGGTGATCCGCTATGGCCACGAGCAGTGGGGCGCTGCTCGCATCGACGCAGAGATGAAGCTGGCGGCGGACTGGGCGCGGCGGCGCGGGGTTCCGCTGATGTGCGATGAGTTTGGTGTGTATCGAGAATATGCCGACCCCGGGGACCGTGTGGCATGGTTGCACGATGTGCGAACCGCGCTAGAGCGCAACGGGATTGGCTGGACGATGTGGGACTACTCGGGATCGTTTGGAGTGGTCACCAGGAAAGATGGAAAGGCCGTGGCGGATGATGGGGTGCTGCGGGCGCTAGGGATGAAGTAGGCACTTGTTTGCACAGATCTGCTTGGGACAGATCTGCTTGGGAAAGATCTGCCACGAGCCCACACAGGCTCTTTGCCGCTGGAGTCTACTTCTGGCCCGCCTCGGGTTCGAGTTCCTGACGAAGTCGATTGCCCAGAGTCCTCGCCACCGAGTTCAAGTCGTTGGCGAGCGAGATGCGCAACTTTTCCAGGGATTGTTTCGCGAGTGCCTCGAATTGTTGCGCGATCAAATCGCCGGCTTCCTCGCCCTGAGTTTTCAGAGAACCAGCAAAGGAGCTTTCAATCCGGTTCTGGATTGTCCTCAAGTGGCCGCATATCTCATTCAGCCTGGTTTCGACTTCATTCGAACCCCGCCCTTGCAGGTCTTTGAGGGCTAGAGCGACAGCGTTCTCGAGTTGCGTACGCGATTCGGAGACAATTTCGTTGGCTACGCCCTCGAGATGCGCGTCAAGATCCGACTCCAGGCGCCGTACGGACTCGTTCAAGGCTCCAATCCTCCGGCCAAGGTCGGACACTTCCGGCTGGAGTCGTGATGCTTTAGTTGTGGCGTCGGCCTGGATCCGCTCGATCTGCTGCCGGTGAGCATTATGTGATTCCGCAAGTTGTCCCTGCAGAGAACTCAACAGCTTTTCTCCCTGGGCGTTGAGATGGGCTCCTGTGTCCAACGCCTGCCGTTGCAGTTTCTCGATTCCGGCCCGGACATGCTGCTGCGTAGTGGCAGTGAGTTCCTTTGACAGTACCTGCGCCCGTTGTTCGACGGCATGCAACTCACCGGCAAGACGGTGCCGAAACTCGGTGAGGGCCGCGCTGACCTTTTGCTCGATGGCTGTTTTCGCCGATCCGAGCATCTCAGCGGATTGTTCCCGTGTTTCCTGTAGAACGCGCGCGCCAAGGTCTTGCCGCAGACGCTCCCACAGCTTCTCCTCCAGCTCGGGAGGGATATAGCCAAGCGATACTTCAAAACGGTTGCGTTTGGCGTTGGCGGCCAGCTTCCCACGCAGCTCGGTGACTTCCGCCTGCAAGGGCCGAACCAGTGTGGCCAGTACGCCTCGCAAACGGTCTTCGGAGAGTTGCTCCTCGAGCTTATCGATAAATTCTTGCGAGGCTCGGGAAGGAGTTTGTGGTTTCGGAACAACGGCCGAACTGGCGGCTGGTTTGCGAGGAGATTTCGGAACGCCGGGCGCAGGCATTTCCAGTACCTGCCAATCATCGGGATAGGATTCCAGTTCCCAAAAGTTTTCCGGCCGGTCGAGTCGCGCACCCAGCCGGAAGCCTTGCCCGTCGGACCCCATGGGCTGGCAGAAAACTACGTACGCCGTGGCCTGCCGGCCTCCGCGGCCGTGCAGGCGCAGGGCGCTCCCAGTGTCTAACTGTATGGGGAAGCGGAGCGCACAACCGTGCGCATTGACCACCAGCGTCTCACAGATCTCGGAGAACTCAGTGTTGGGCTCGAGGCTGGTGACGCGGACGGGGACTTTGACCGGGACCCTCGAACTGCGCCGTATGGCGTGACCGTTGGAAGCGGGCATAGTGATCCTCTGCATAGTTGATCTTCTGCTTGATATGAGGCTCGGGCAGCGGGGAGCCCTTCGAGCCTCTGCATTAAAGTATCGCGAAGTGGCGGATGTGACCTCTCTCAGGAGTGCATTTCCAAAATGTTCCAGCGGGCATGCGCGAGAGTGCCCGTTTGTCAGAATCGGGGTGTACTTCGGAATTTATCCGTTTGTACCGCCGGACGGGGCGCGCTGATCTCAGTCCAGGCTGCCCTGCTCAATCACAACATTCTCCCGCACGATGAGCCGATGCGCAGCCATCTCGCGCAGCTTGGGCAGAGCGCGGTTGACGTGCTCGTCGGTATCGACGAACGAAATTACGACGGGCAACTGGCCTCCCGCTTCGACCAGGTGAGCGGTGTGGACTTTGCCGCGTCCGAGGAAGCCAGCTACGGCGTGGAAGGCGACGGCTCCAAAGACATTTTCCTGGCGCAGATACTTCAGGATTTCGAGATGCAGCGGACGATGCTGCCAGGAGTCGCCCTCAGTGAGGTAGATGGTGACCTGAACAGCCATAGCCTTGGATACCTCAACGACACCGGTTGCCATTCTACAACCCCCTTGCGAGCGCGGCACCGGCCAAAACAGCAGCGAGGCAGAGCGCATTGCTGGCCACGATATTGACGGCGGTCAGGAGCCATTGTCCCTGTTCGATTAGCGCGAAGCTCTCGAAGGCGTAGCTGGAGAACGTGGTGTACGATCCGCAAAAGCCAACGGCAACCAGCAGGCGCCAGCGCGGGTCGAGCAGCGCACGTTCGGTCGAGAAGACGAGAAAGAACCCGAGGACCAGGCTGCCGGTGATGTTGATCAGCAGCGTCCCGTAGGGGAAGGCGGATGAGAAATCGCGGGCGATGAAAGTGCTGAGGAAGTAGCGGGCGCTGGCTCCGATAACGGCGCCGAGCGCGATCCAGATATAGTTGGAGAGATAGTTCGCGAGATGGTTGGGGACAAAGCTTGCGTCATGGCTCACGACAGAGTCCTCCTGCAAGAGTTCTGTAGGAGTTATCAGCCGAACGGGCGGTTAACGGCGAACTCCATCGCCAAAGATGAGTATAGCGCAGAGGCCATCGCTGGCGGAGATGACTTCGGAGCTTACTCCGGTGCGAGGCTACGTTTAGAAACTTCCCAGCCAGCGCACCGGAAAACGGCTGCCGAGGGCATTTACCAACCGCTCGTCGGCGGTGATGAGTTCCGTCTTGGTCGCGAGCGCCAATGCGACGTATAGGCTGTCGTAAAAGCTACGATCGCTGTCCACCGCGATCTGCAACGCCCGGTCGAGCAGGTCGTAGGTAGGGATAGCCTGTATCCCCAGTTCGGTGAAACGTCGCAGGGAATTCACGGCATTCGCCTGGCTGATGCGTTTACGCCGCACGGCTTTCCAGAGGACATTACCAATCTCGGCCTCGATCAGAGTCGGCGCCAACAGTTGCAAATCGCGCCTCACGTGCCGCTCGATCAAATGATTTGCCTGGTCCAGGAGCGTTTCGCCAGCCGCCGGCAAAAGCCATTTGGCGGCGACACAGGCATCCACCACGCAGGCGGTCACCGTTCACGATCCGCGCGGATCATTTCCTCTGCAGTTTGAAACGGCCCCGGGCCAGGAGGAGTCGAGGCTTGAATCTTTCTCAACTCTTCATACGCGCGCATCCGCCGCCGCAACTCCGCGGGAGTTGGAACGAACTGCTCGAGCATCTCGATGACCTCGGCGGCGATGGAACTGCGGTTCTTGCGAGCCCGAGCGCGCAGGGCCTCGTAGAGGTCTTTGGGCACGTTTTCTACGTATAGGGTGGGCATAGGGATAGTCTAGCACATCCCTATGGAGCGAGCGCGAGCACCTTGCTTGACACCGCTATTATTGGCCATTATTCTTGCTTATTGCTCCCTGAGAGACTTTCGTCTCTGTGTGCACTTCCGCGGGCCTTTGCGGTAATTTGAGTGGGGGCGGCGGAGGTTCCACGTTCCAGTGTTCACCGAACCAATGTTCATCGAACTCAAGGATCTGGAGATTCACCCGATCGATTTTCGGGAGGAGTTCAGCCCGGGTACGATTGATCTGGGTGCGGACGTGCGGCAGCGGTCGCCGCTGCGCAGCGTGGGCCGGGCGGACCTGGTCGAGGAGCATCACGGCAAGCACGAGGTGGTGCAGGACATCCGGGTGAAGGGCAAGCTGGAGACGAGCCTTGAAGTGGCTTGTGCGCGCTGTCTCGATCCGGTGGTGCACCAGGTGGAACGCAGTTTCGATCTTCTGTACCGGCCGCTTGGAATCGACTCCGGCCACGCAGAGCTTTCGGTCACCGACGCCGAGGCCGAGATTGGATATTACGAAGGCGAAGGGCTGTTGCTGGAAGACACTTTGCGCGAGCAGGTACTGCTGGCGTTGCCATTGAAGACGATTTGCCGCGAAGATTGCAAGGGGTTGTGTCCGCACTGCGGCAAGAATTTGAACGAAGTTCAGTGCTCGTGCGTGGACGAGGTCGAAGACCCGCGATGGTCGGCGCTGAAAGAAATTAGAGATAAGTTGAATCAGTAGAAGTTGTCAGTTATCAGTTGTCAGTTTCAGTAACGGCGGGTCGACTGAAAAGCTGAGAACTGACAACTGAGAACTACAAAGGAACATCATGCCTAATCCAAAACGACGACATTCGCAGAAGCGCACCGCCACGCGGCGGGCGCATGACTCGCTTTCCAAGCACTCGCTCTCAGAGTGTCCGAACTGCCATGAGCGGAAGATGCCGCACCGCGCTTGCCCGAAGTGCGGAACATATAAGGGCCGCGAAATTTTAGAGGTCGAAGAAAAGTCCTAGCTCTCGTCTTTCCTCACCATTCATGCCTAGCGTAATCGCCCTCGATGCGATGGGGTCCGACAAGGCGCCGAAGCCGGAGATTGAAGGCGCATTGCAGGCGGCGCGCCATCACGGCGTACGCGTGCTTTTGGTCGGACCAGAAGCGCGGCTGAAGGCCGACCTGGCGCGCTATCCCGGTGCGCGGCGGCTGCCCATTGAAGTGGTTCACGCCAGCGAAGTCATCACCATGGAAGACAAAGTGGACGCGGTTCGCGGCAAGCGCGATTCGTCGATCCGCGTGGGCATGCGGCTGGTGCGCGAAGGACGCGCCACGGGCTTTGTGACGGCGGGCAACACGGGTGCCGCCATGGCAGCGGCCAAAGTGGTGCTGGGCGCGCTGCCGGGGGTGGACCGTCCGGCACTGGCGGCGGCGTTTCCCACGGTCCTGAACACGGCGGCGGTTCTGCTCGACGTCGGCGCGAATGTGGATTGCAGTGCCATCAATCTGGAGCAGTTTGCGGTGATGGGGGAGATCTATTGCCGGTCGATTT
The DNA here is from genome assembly GCA_963755765.1 of uncultured Acidobacteriaceae bacterium. Lineage (GTDB taxonomy): Bacteria > Acidobacteriota > Terriglobia > Terriglobales > Acidobacteriaceae > Acidiflorens. Next base: position 505,449 of record CAVWKZ010000008.1, on the reverse strand, counting down.
TCGGGATGAAGCGTCCGCGCGTGGGGCTGCTTTCGATCGGAGAAGAAGAAGGCAAAGGCAACGACCTGACGCGCGAGGCGTTTCACTTGCTCAAGCGCCTTCCCATCAATTTTATTGGCAACGTGGAAGGACGCGATTTATATAACGGCCACGTGGACGTGATCGTGGCCGACGGATTTGTCGGTAACGTTGCCCTGAAGACTTCGGAAGGTGTGGCGCGGCTGGTGCGCGCGGTGCTGAAAGAAACTTTGAAGACGACAATCACGCGGCAGGTGGGAGCCTATCTTTCGCGCAACGCGTTTTCCGATTTCAAAAAGCGGCTCGATCACACCGAATACGGCGGCGCACCGCTGCTGGGCGTAAAGGGCGTGTGCATCATCACGCACGGGTCGTCCAATACGAATGCAATCAAGAACGCGATACGCGTGGCGTCGGAATTCGCCGAGAGCAAAGTGAACGAGACGATTGAACGGGAATTGGCGCAACTGAGCGCGGCGGTTGCGACGTGAGTTTTGGGACAAGCGATCCCATAAAACGGTTTTGGGGAGCGCACGGTTTCAGCCGTGCCGCGTGGAACCAGTAATGACGGATGATCCGTTCAGCGGTCGGCACCCTACCAGTCACGAACGGATGTCGGGTCGGCCCTGGGATGCGTCGTACCACGACGGCCCTGCGCCTTGGGATATTGGCCACCCACAGCCAGCGATCGTGCGTTTGGCGTCCGAAGGTGGGTTCTCCGGAGCGGTGCTCGATGCGGGCTGCGGGACCGGCGAGAACACTCTCCACATCGCGTCGCTGGGATTGTCGGTTCTGGGTGTTGACGTAGCTGAGACGGCACTGGCGATTGCCCGAGAGAAGGCCCGCGAGAGAACTAGAACTAACGACCGTGGGATCAAGGTTGAGTTCGCTGCGGCTGACGCCTTCCATCTGGATCGGTTGGGGCGCAGATTTAAGACGGTTCTGGACTGCGGCCTGTTCCACACCTTCGACGGCGACGAACGACCAGGATACGTGGCGAGCCTAGCGTCGGTGGCCGAGCGTGATGGAATCCTGTACGTGTTGTGCTTCAGTGACGATGGCCCCAATACTGGCCCACACCCCGTCAGTCAGGAAGAGTTGAGAGCGCCTTTCAACGCCAGCAATGGATGGAATGTCGTCGCCATCGAACCGGACCGGATTCAGACGAGATTCCATGATGATCACGGCGCACCGGCCTGGTTCGCAAAAATCAAACGGATCTAGACCTAACGATCAAAGCCGTTGACTTAGAACCCAGCGCGCGAGAGGATAAAACTTGTATTGGGGCAGTTTCGAGGCGCGTCAGGAAACAAGACGTCCCTTGAAGTTGCCCCAATCCGTTTTCAGAGACCTTGCTGCGAGCTAAGTCATTACTCCTGAAGACTTTGCGGAAACGGCCAGCGCTAACTGTATGATTCTAATGAATCGACATTTGTTAAGCCCTTATTATTGAATACTTTAGATATAAGTGGTTATCGTTGAATACTTTGCCGACAAAAGGTCGCTAATCTAATGATTCTAATAGACCGACGAAATGGGGGGGGTACCCCATCGGAAGCCCCGTTATCGGCCAAATCCAAATGACAATTTCAACTCCCTCCATTGCTTTTCTCTTTCCCGGTCAGGGTTCGCAAGCCGTTGGCATGGGGAAAGAGCTCTCCGACAACTACGCGGCCGCGCGTCGCACCTTTGACGAGGCCGACGAAGCGCTCGGCTACAAGTTGTCGCAGCTTTGCTTTGAAGGTCCGGAAGAGAAACTGAAGCTGACTGAGATTACCCAGCCTGCAATTCTCACGGCTTCGATTGCGGCGTTTCGCGTGTTGCAGGAAAAAGGATTGAAGCCGGATTTTGTTGCCGGGCACAGTCTGGGAGAATATTCCGCGCACGTGGCCGCGGGTACGCTGACGTTTGCCGATGCGGTGCGGACGGTCCGCAATCGCGGCAAATATATGCAGGAAGCGGTGCCCGTGGGAGTGGGCGCGATGGCGGCAATTCTCGGGATGCCGGTCGACAAGGTCAGTGAAATTGCCGCTGAGTCAGCCCGGGGAGAAGTTTGCCAGGCGGCCAATATCAATTCGCCGGAGCAGATCGTGATCTCGGGAAACGCCGGCGCGGTAGAGCGCGCCATGAAGCTCGCTATCGAACGCGGAGCGAAGAAGGCAGTCAGCCTGCCGGTCAGCGCGCCTTTCCATTGTTCGCTGATGCGACCGGCCCAGGATCGTCTGGCGCAAGACTTGAGCGCATTGAATTTTCAGCATCCCGTTTGCCCGGTCGTCTGCAATGTTGATGCGGCAATTGTCGCTTCCGCGGACACTGCGCGCAACGCCCTGATCCGCCAGGTGACTGGCACAGTAAAGTGGGAACCGTCGGTGCGACTGCTGATCGATAGGGGCGCCAACCTATTTGTTGAAGTCGGGCCGGGGAAAGTTCTGTGGGGACTGATGCGGCAGATCGACCGGTCCAAGACCTGCCTGACGGTGGGAGATGAAGCGTCGCTACAGAAGACGCTGGCGCAGGTTGCGGCGATGGCGGCTTAGGGCGCTGAGCCTGTGGGCCAAGCTAGTAAGGATAGAGAGTCAGCGTCTTATCTGACTTTTGTACGAACATGCGGGCGTGTTCGGAGCGCTCGTTGACGACGACCTCAACCACGACGCCTCCGCCGCCAAAGCCTTTGGTGTTGGCCGATCCATAGATACGGTGGGACTTGATGAGGCCCCACTCACCACCCAGTCCCCAGTCGCGATTAAAGTCGGCGTAGGTGTATTGAGAATACTTCTGCTGATGCTGCCGCCAGCTGGGATCGTTGAAATAGATGCCGTACGCCGTTTCGTAATCCTGATGCTGGAGTGCGGTGAAGAATTTGTCGACAACGTGCTCTTCGGGCCAGTTGCGGTACATCCAGGCGACCGCGGCTAGAGCGATGACAGCCACCACGGCGATGGCAATCTTGATCTTGCGCCGCCGGGCTTTCGCTGGGTCGAAGGGCTGAGCGTCAAGCAGGGTCATGGCTCAAGCATAGCGGATTCCGGGGAGAGAGAGAAGAATTGAGTTGCTAGGGCTGGGGCTTGGACAATTTTTCGTCGACGCGTTCGGTGATTTCCTTGTAGATCAGATCATCATGCAACGAATTGAAGTCAGGGTTGTGGCTCAGATACAGCAGACCGATCTCCCGCTTTTCGTAGGCTGCCTGCAGATAGCGCAAGGCTTCTTCTTTCTTGCCCAGCAAGGCACAGGTCGCAGCCAAATCATACGCAGGTGCTAAATCGCGGTCGAACATCTCCTTCTGCACCGGAAGCATTTGTTCCCGCATGCCGTCCAACCCGCCGGCAGTGAAACCCTGCTCGGAAGCGTTGACCACGGCCAGGGCTGCTTCATCGTGGCGCAGCTCCGCTGATTTTCTTTGCTCGGCGAAGAAATTTTGGTAGTCCTTGCGGTCGAAGTAAATCACCGCGAGGTAGCTGTGGGTCGTCGCCAGAGTGGAATCGGTCGATTCCAACTGCTTGAGAAGCGCGAAGGCTTCGTTCTTTCGGCCAGCATCGTAGAGAATTCGACCCTTATCCGCCTGGATGGTGGTGGACGAGGGATCGAGTTTGCGGGCTTGCTCGATTTGATCAAGCGCTTCGGGAAAGCGTCCGGAGGTCAGCAGGAATGTGGCATACCAGTGGTGGGCCTGCACGAAGTTCGGATCCAGTTCGAGCGCCCGTTTGTATTCGCGTTCGGCGGTGACCGGGTCCCAGTTCCAGTAGAAGGTGGAAAACGCGAGCGAATTGTGCGCTCCTGGTGAAGTCTCGTCGAGTTCGACCGCTTTCTGGGCAGCTGCGAGCGCGCGCGGATAGGCTTCGTCGGGCGGCATGACGCTGAATTCACGGAGCAGGTTATAACAGTCGGCCAGTCCTACGTAAGCCTGAGCGTAACTGGGGTCTTTGACGATCGACTGGGTGAAGTAATCGACCGCCTTGTTGAGATCATCCGGAGTGCGTTTGGCCCAGTGATACTCGCCTTTGAGATAGAGCTCCTGGGCTTCGGCGTTAGGCGGGTGCGGAGCGGCCAGCGCGTTCTTGTAACGGGGCTCGCGATGGCTGAATGATAACGTGACGATCAGAGCGGCCACGGCAACTAAGGGCGCGAGCCAAGCCACGATCCGAGCAGCTGATGTTTTGTGTGGAGCGGATGGCAAGGTGAGAACCGGGACAAGAGTGGGCCGGTTCACAGCGTCTTCACGCTCAGCAATTGCGCGAATGGTTTCGAATTCGGCTGGCTCAAATTCGGATGCTCGTCCTTTGAGCCACTCTCTCAGTTCGTCGGTGTAGGCAAACACACCTCCGCGTCCGCCGCCGGGAACACGGTGGACGGGTAATGCCCGCTCCTTCTCCCAGCGGCGAACGGTGCGTTCGTCGCGGCCGAAGAAGGCGGAGATCTCTTTCCATGAATCGAGGCGGTGACTGGAAGTCTGCCGCGCGGAACTATCGCCCATCCTAGATGCCCGTTAATGTCAGTTGTGTTCGCTGCCGGGGGATGGCTTACCGTCACATTATACGCGAGTCAGGGCGGTTGAAATTCCCTTTTTGAGCGCAGCGGCCCTGGGCACGACTGGCATGCAGGCCCCCATACGACCGACCTAAAGGACCGTCTTAGGCTGCCGATGTACGTGAAGGTAGCCAGAAAATGGCGGACCGCGATTTCACGGACTGACCGCGCAAAAACCCAGAGTTGTGAGAGCGATGGAGCGGTGAAAAGTGATGGATAAGATACGGGCGCTCATTGTGGACGACTCCTCGGTGATGCGCAAAATCGTGGAGCGTTCGCTGCGCCAGGCTGGCATCGAACTGGAAAAAGTCGTGGAAGCGGCGAACGGGGCCGAGGCTCTCGTGGCTTTGCAGAACAATGCGGTTGATCTCATTCTGTGCGACATCAATATGCCGGTGATGGACGGACTGGAGTTTGTCCGGCAGGCGGCCAACGTGGAAAGCGCCAAAGGCGTCCCCATCGTGATGATTACTACAGAAGGCAGCGAATCGCATGTCGTGCAGGCGCTGTCGGCGGGGGCTCGAGGATATATCCGCAAGCCGTTCACTCCCGACCAGGTGAAAGAGCACGTGTTGCCGGTGCTGGGGAAGAAAGTATGAGCACAGATTCGTCGCTGGCCACGCGGTCTTCATTTGCTATCCGGTCCAAGCAGGAAAACTGGCTCCCCGTTCTCGATCTTGCAGTCGAAGAAGTTTTTGCGATCATGCTGAACTGCAAAGTGAAGCCGGCACCGCAATCCGGGGATAAGCCAAATGGCGAATTCACCGCCATGGTCGGCTTGGCCGGGGCTCTGTGCGGAATTCTCACGGTCTGCTGCGACCGGAAGACCGCGGGACAAGTAGCCAAGAGCATGTTGGGGGAAGAGGCCAAATCCGAAGCAGAGGTAGCAGACGCGCTCGGAGAAATTTGCAACATGATCGCGGGAAATTTCGAAAGCGGCTCGGCACGCATCAAAGCCGCTTCGCAGGCTGCGTTCGATCGAATTGCCAACCTGCTCCGCCCGCGCGACTATCGGTTGCGGATCGAGGGCCACACCGATAACGTTCCCATCCACACTTCGCAGTTTCCCTCGAACTGGGAACTCTCCACCTCCCGGTCAACCGAAATTGTGCGACTCCTTATCGTCCGCGACGGATTTGCTCCGGCTCGCATGAGCACCGCTGGATACGCCGAATATCATCCGGTGGCAAATAACCTCACCGTGGAGGGCCGCGGCATGAATCGCCGCGTGGATATCGTGATCCTCGGCCACGTCGTGACGGCCGCGGTGGATGCTCAGACCGAGGCCCCTACGACGATTGAGACTCCCGCCGGCAAGAAGACGGCGCCAATCGTCCCGGCTGCGGCGCTCAAGCCAACGGCCGCGAGGCCTCTCAGCGGACATCTACAGCAGTAACTCCATCCAGAGCGCGCTTTCGACGGGAATTTCGGAATACGGCGCGATTTCCTTGAACCCCATTCTGCGATAGAGGGCGATTGCGTCCTTCATTGCCGAGGCGATCGTGTCCAGACGCATGCGTTCATAACCGATTGTGCGTGCTTCGATGATCAAGTGGTCCACCAGGATCTTGCCGAGGCCCCTGCCGCGATCGTCCGGCCGCACGTAGAGACGCTTCATTTCGCAGACGCCCGCTTGGAGCGGGCGCAGCGCGATGCAGCCCGCGATGTGGTCGGGGTAGCGGGCGAGCAGTAACCTTCCGCGAGGTGGGGCATAGGCGCCCGGAAGGCTTCTTAACTCTTCGTCGAAACTCTGGAAGCATAGGCTGAAGCTGAGTGAACTGCCGTATTCGAGGAAGAGATTGCGCGCTTGTTCGATGTGTTCAGGGGTTATGGCTTGGATCAAATCTGCTTGGTTTCCAGGTCGCTCGCTCCGGTCATGTCGAATAGAATCGTGTTTGCCGTCAGGCGAGGTGGTCACGGGGATAACCTTTACTTGTATCTTAATGCTCGCGCAGATTCTATCCCCCGGCGAGCCGATTGCGCCCGGCGCGGCCGACGACTAAGATTTCTGCACTCCCATGTCTGAAGTTATTTTGACTGAGCCCATGAATTCGCATTCCGTCTCCACCATCGTCCCCGAACCTTCCGTCGAAGTATTTGCGGTTTACGGGGTTGAGCCCGAAATCCAGGCCTATGCCATGGCCAAGTATTCGCGCTCGTCGCTCTCGATGAAGGAGTCGCTGAAGGAAATCACACTCCAGAAGGCCGAAAAATTCCTCAATACTTTCTACTTCCAGTACGGGCATCGCTCCATTGCGGACTTGGCGCACATCGCGCTGGCCATCGAGCGCCTATCCATCCTAGCCGCCATCGTCGTTGCCGACGAGCAGCGCTGGGATGGCCAGGAACGCTCGACGCGTTACCAGAACTTCAGGAAGAGCGGATACCATACGCCCAGTTTCATAGGCGATGGTGGCGACCCAGATGCTTCGGCCCAGACCCTCTATCGCGAGACCATCGAGTCACTTTTTACCGCCTACGAAACAGTTTCGCAGCAGACTTTCGAATACCTTGTCGGCATAACGGCCCGTCCCGCCGAAATGAAGCAGGATGCCTACGACCGCACGCTGCGCGCGCGCGCCTTCGACATCTCGCGCTATCTGTTGCCACTCTCGACCAACACTTCGCTCGGCGAGATCGTCAATGCCCGCACGCTCGAAAGCCAGGTCGCCCACCTGCTCGCGCAACCGCATAAAGAAGTCCGTGAGCTTGGAGTGCTGCTGAAACAAGCCGCACTTTCCCCCGCCTATAACGCGAACGAGGAGTCGTTGCGCGCGCTGGTGGCGGAGATTCGCACGGTGTCCCCTGAAATCGCGGATCGCGCCGAGCGCGAACTTCTGCGTGAGGTGCGAGTTGCGCCCACGCTCGTCAAGTACGCCGATCCGAATTTGTACGAAATCGAGACGCGCCGCGAATTGCAGCAGGCCGCTGCTGAGCTGATGCGGGGCGCTGCGATCGAACCGGCGCCGCTGGTTGATCTGATTGACGACGACGCGCTGGAGATTGAACTCGCTACCACTCTCATTTACGGTCACTGTCATTACTCTTACCGGCAGCTTCGCCGGACGATCGAAGCGGCGGGCGAGGCGCGCCGCCGCGAGATCATCGACGTCGGTCTGCGCCATCGCGGCAAGCACGACGAGATGCCGCGTCCGTTTTCCGCGGGACAGCAATTCCGCTTCGACATTCTCATGGACATCGGCGGCTTCCGCGACATGCACCGGCATCGCCGCTGCGTGCAGATCATGCAGGATTTCACGACCCTTCATGGCTTCGACACGCCGCCCGAAGTCGAAGCCAGCGGAGTTGGCTCCGACTACGAAGCCGCGATGAAGCGCGCGGAGGCCGCGGTGCAGACGCTTTCCGAGGCCGGCGGTGAGGAAGACGCGCAAAACGCGCAGTATGCGATTCCACTGGCCTTTCGCAAGCGGACGCTGTTCAAGATGGATTTCGCCGAGGCGGTTTACATTTCGGAATTGCGCACTACGCCCGCCGGACATACCTCTTATCGCAACGTGGCCTATGCCATGTATGAAGTCGTTGCCGCGAAGTATCCGGCGCTGGCGAGGTATTTTCGGGTGCACGACGTGCACGAGCCGGTGGATTTGTTGAAACGCTGAGTGATGTGGTGTCCTCGCGCAAATTGACGCCGATTAATCTCGCCTCTAGAATCAGCTCACATGCCCCTCTACGAATACCTGTGCAAGAAGTGCGGACACCGTTTTGAGAAGATCCGGAAATTCTCCGACAAGCAATTGAGAAAGTGCCCCGAGTGCGGGGGCGTCATCGAGCAAGTAGTGACGGCTCCGTCGGTTCAGTTCAAGGGATCGGGGTTCTACCAGACCGACTACAAGAAGTCGGGATCCGGTTCGGCCGGGTCCTCGTCGTCTTCATCTTCGGAAGGCGATAGCAGCAGCAAAGAGACAAAAGACGCCAAAGAATCGAAAGAATCGAAAGACACAAAACCCACGAAGACCGACGACAAGCCTAAGTCCGAATCTTCTTCGAAAAAACAGAAGAAAGACTAACGAGAAAGACTGACGCTTCCGGCGTTCATCTTCACGGGGTTCCGGAATTCGGGCTCCGGTCCGGGATGCCGACGAACAGAGTCCTCCGGCGCGGGAGCTCGTTTTCAGAGATTTCCGCGAGGAATTGCAGATTGAGGCCCAGTCGCTCGCATTCCTGAGCCGCCGCATCGTTGAGAAAGTACACGATGTCTCCGCCAAAGCGATCTTTGAACCGGCGGCGTTCGTCGAGGTCGAACGGGCTTACCGAATACACTTTGATCTCGGGATGTCCGCGCAGGACCGCGCTCAGATCGCGCTGGAATCCGAGCGCTCCCTGCCGCACTTGCGCCATGGTGAATGAAACAACGCGATAAGCCATAGGGTGAAGTTCGGGTCCGGTGCAGACGAGCCAGGCTACTGGTCGTTCCACTAGAAGACGATAGCAGCCTTTGGCGGTTGGCCACGACCCCGCCCCCTTTGAATCCTTCCCGCACCCCGCACATCTAAAACAATAGATAATAGTCGTTACAACGACTAAAAGGAGCGTGCACCATGATTACCATCCGACCAAGCCAGGAGCGAGGCGGCGGCGACTATGGCTGGCTGAAGACCCGCCACACTTTCAGTTTTAACGATTACTCCGATCCCAAGTGGATGGGGTTCCGTACGCTGCGCGTGATCAATGAAGATTGGGTCGCGCCGAGCGGCGGTTTCCCGACTCATCCCCATCGCGACATGGAGGTCATCACCTACGTCTTGTCAGGCAAGCTTGAGCACAAAGACAGCCTCGGTACCGGCTCGGCGATCCTGCCGGGCGATGGACAGCGTATGTCAGCTGGCAGCGGCATCCGCCACAGCGAGGCGAATCCATCCGCGACCGAACCCGTGCATCTGCTACAGATATGGATTCTGCCCGATAAGCAGGGGCACGAACCCGGCTACGAGCAGAAAAGCTTCCCTGAAACTGAGAAGCGCGGCAAGTTTCGGCTGATTGCCTCGAACGACGGCGCCGACGGCTCGGTGAAGATCAATCAGGATGCGAAGCTATTCGTCACGTTGCTCTCACCCGGGGAAGAGGTCACGCAATCGCTCGGTCCTAAGCGCTACGCGTGGCTGCAGGTTGCTAAGGGCGAAGTCGAGGTGAACGGCCACAAGCTGCACCAGGGAGACGGTGCGGCGATAAGCGACGAGAAAAAGCTGACGATCAAAGCAACGGAAAGCGCTGAAGTCCTACTGTTCGATCTGGCGTGAGGAGATCGGGCCATCTGGCGATCGGGTCATCGGGTCATCGAAAAACAGCGGCAAATTAGGTCTCGAGTTTTGACCGTCCGATCAGCCAATGGTCCGATCCCGTTCATTCTGGCCTGATTCCTGCCACCGTCATTTGCCTGCCGGTTAATCCCTTTTCCGCGCGATAGCTGAACAGCAGGTCGGTGTGGCATGCCGTGCACGGCGCGGCCACATCGATATTTTTCGCGGGCACGCCCGCGTCCAGCAGTTGTTGTCGGTTCGCCTCCACCAGATCGAGAAAAAGCTTCACGGGCAGTTCGCCGTGTCCCGGCGCACGAGCGGTGAGGAACAACAGTGGATATTTTTCCCGCACCGGGTCCGACTCTTTCACCTCGCGGAACAAGCTACCGGCGTAAGTAAACTGTGCCTCAAATTTCGTGCGCACTTCCTCGCCCACTTCATAGCAGCACGCCTGCACACCCGGCCCGATCGCGGCTATCAGGTTGGTGGGATCGCTCCCGAAGTGCTTCCGCATCTCGCCGACGCCTTTCTCGACGATGCGCTGGACTGTGCCTCGCCAGCCGGCATGAAAGACGCCGACCGCCCGCCGCTTGCGATCCACTAATATGACCGGAAGGCAATCGGCGGTCAGCACGGCTAAGATCAACCCCGGCGTATCTGTGACCAAGCCGTCTCCGGCCAGAGGCTGTTTCGGAACACTTTCGACTCGATAGATCAAATCCGAATGAATCTGTCGTAATGAAACCAGCGGCCAGCTTTTACGTCCATTAGCGACACCGAGTTCCTTGAGGAAAAGCTGGCGGTTGCGCTCGACGTTGGCGCGCGAGTCTTGCGCGGTGAATCCGAGATTCAAGGCATTGCCGCCATAGGCGCGCGACGCCCCGCCCAGCCGGGTAGAGAAGCCGTGCACCAGCCAACTCAGTTTGCTGAGCTTTCTGGAACGCAAGAGTTGTAGTTTGGTCTTTGTGACGTGCTTGGTCACCACGGTTCGATCATACCCTGACAACCGGCGCTGCCAACCGCCTGACAATTCCCCGATCACGCGACGACTTACTTCTTCTTGACGATTTCCGCGTCAATCTGGATCTTGACGGTGTCTCCAACCGCCGCTTCACCGGTCTTTAGAACGTTGTTGTAGAGCAGATTGAAATCTTTGCGATTGATGGTCGTCGTGGCCGAAATTCCGCGGCGCGCATTACCCCACGGATCGCTAATTTCAGGGGTAGGCCCATCAACGTCGAGCGGGACTTCGTGGGTCGTTCCGTGGATGGTGAGATCGCCAATCACCTGCAACTTCCCCCCGCTGCTTGTGATCTTTTTGGACTTGAACTCGATGGTCGGGTACTTCTCGACGTCGAAGAAATGGTCGCTCTTGAGGTCTTTGTCACGAGCCTCGACTCGGGTATCTACCGAGTTGACATCGATGCTGGCCGACACCAGCGACTGAGTAATATCCTTGTCGTTCAGAACGACGCTCCCCGTCACTTTCGTAAAACTTCCGGTGACATTCGATATTCCCAGGTGACGGACAGTGAATTGCGCGGTTGAGTGCGCGGGGTCGATGTTCCAGGTTGCGGTTTGCGCCAGCGCCGTTACACTGGCGAGAACGACGGCGGAAGCTAGGCTAATCCGGTGAGCAATCTTTAGCATGACGGTCCAATATCCTCGGGGTAAGTTTTTGTAACCAGCATCACTCGGTGCTTGGATAGGATTTCAGATGTAGACCGATTTAGCAAAGATGCACAAAAAACAAAGCCACGCAGATGTTCGTGTGGCCTGAATGGTTTTTTGTCTCGAGCTTATTCCTTGCCGCCGGCAATGCTGGTGCCGACTTGTTCGGCCACATGCTCCGGCTGGGCTACGTTGGTCTTTATTGTTACCGTGGCCAGGATCTTCTCCAGCTTGGCGAAAACTTCGTCGCGGTTGACCGGCTCAATGCCGTCTTTGATGCCGTATCCAGCGGTGCCCAGGCCCAGGACATATTCATAGCACGCCCCGTTTTCGTAGCTGTGATAGTACTGCGCTTCGGCTTGCGTCGTGGCGCCGGCGGAGAAGTCGGAAGTCATCTCCATGTCGGTCGCTCCGACCTTGACTTTCTCGGCATCGACCGGCTCGCCGTCGGGATTGCGTGTGTCGACGAAAGCGAAGTGCGCGCACTCCTGCTCGGAGACGCTGCGATTGACGTCCACCGAAAAGAAGGCGGATGCGAAATCCGTGCCAGGGTATGAATCGGCGGGCAGGGCGACGGTCGCGACCGCGAATCCGCCGGGCTGAACAAAGTTCATCGGCATGTCACCCACGGCAGCGAGTTGTGGCTGCGCTTTGTCGCCTGAGGTCAACGCAAACTTCCGCGGATAGAGAAACGAAACACCGGAGTCCGCATCGGTGTAGGTGACGTTCGCGGGCCGTTTCTTGGGCGCTTTCTTAGCGGGCGCGGACGCAATGGTAGTGGCGAGTGCGGGTGTTGGCGCAGCCGCGGCTGTCGCCGAAGCTGGCACCGGGCTGGAAGCGCCAACCAGCGCTGGTTTTGAAGCTTGCGTCGAGCACGCGCTCACGACGAGTAACGATCCGAGAATCGCGTAACCTGCAATCGTTGCCATAGCGAACTTCTGTTGCCGCGACCAGGACGAAAGCATCGTCCCCGAGAATGTATCGCTCGTTGCCGGCTTCGCGGTTTTCCTGTCGTTTGTATTGCGGTCGTTCGTGTTGCCATCGGACTTCCAAGTAGTCGACATTTTGTCACCCCCTCTGCGGCTGGCGCAGTCAAAAGTCATATGGCAGGAGAGCATCCAAATCGGCCACTATTGATGCGGCTCGACTTAGCCACCAATCTGGCGCGGGACCGTGTGCGCTGCCATACACGCCGTGTGGCGGGTAACACGCGCGGTGACCACGGCGTCGACCGCTAGAATGTTTTTATGAGCGTGATCCCTTGCTATCGCGGACGCCTGGCACCGTCGCCGACGGGACTGCTGCACATTGGGCATGCGCGGACTTTCTGGATCGCGGCGCAACGCGCGATTGCTAGTCACGGAACCTTAATTTTGCGGAATGAGAATCTGGATCCCCAGCGTTCGCGGGAGGAATTTGCTCGCGCCATGCTCGAGGATCTGCGCTGGCTCGGAATTCGCTGGAGTGAGGGGCCGGACTGTGGCGGAGACTACGGACCCTACTCGCAGAGTGAGCGCCGGGCGCACTATCTTGAGGCTTGGCGGCGGCTTCGGGAGGGCGGATTTGTCTATCCATGCGCTTGCTCGCGCAAGGATCTGGCGCGGGCGGCGAGCGCCCCGAATGATGGAGACGATGAACCGGTGTATCCGGGAACTTGTCGTGAACGCGAGGATGCAGACCGGTTCAGTGAGCCTGCGGGCGTGAACTGGCGGTTCCGCGTCCCGGACGGCGACGCGATTGAATTTACGGATCTGAATCTGGCCCGTCGGCGCTACGTCGCGGGCAAGAATTTCGACTTCGGAGATTTCCTCGTCTGGCGGCGCGACGATGTTCCGGCTTACCAACTCGCCGTCGTGGTCGATGACGCGGCGATGCAGATCACGGAAGTCTTGCGGGGAGCGGATTTGCTGAAGTCGACTGCGCGGCAACTGCTGTTGATGCGCGCTCTGGGCCATGCTGCTCCTGAATATTTTCACTGCGAACTGGTTCGCGACGCGGCTGGAACCCGGCTGGCGAAACGGCACGATGCTCTGAGCATCCGGCATTTGCGGGAGAGCGGAATGACACCGGAGAAAGTGCTGGAAATGGCCGGTTGGCCATGATAAGGGCGGCACTTTCGTTTCGGGTACAAGCACCCTGGGGCATTAAAGATCGCAGAGAACGGAGCTACCATAAGAACAGTTGGCATAGCGAACGGGAGAGAGTTATGCAGCGAATGTTCTTGAGGGTCTTGGCAATCGCGCTGTTGATAAACCTGGCCGCCTATGGGCAGTCGCTGGGCGATATTGCGCGCGAGAACCGTGAAAACCAGAACGCCCAGGATGCATCCTCGACGGCGAAGCCGAAGGTAATCACTAACAAGGACCTTCCTAAAGATCCGGACGCGAACCCCGGGCCGAGCGAGACAGTGCCGGGAGCGAGCGCGGCCGCCAGCGGCAAGGCCGCTGAGAGTCATTCGTCAGATCGTCTTGCGGATCAGCATTTTGCCAAACAACGCCTGGCGGAACAACATGCAGCTGACCAGTGGAAGAGACAGATCGAGGTACAAGAAAATAAGGTGGCAACGCTCCAGGGGCGGATCGACCGGATCCACGCGTCGATTCAGTCTACGAATGGGGACGTCCACACCGAGGAACCGGCCAACCGCTACCAGACGCGGCAATTGCAGCAAATCGAGCAGCAACTCATGGAACAGAAGAGAAAGCTCGACCAGATGCAGGAAGCGGCGCGCCGTGCCGGCATGCACAGCGCGGTGTACGATCCGTAGCCAACTTCAGTTCTCAGTTCTCAGTTCTCTACTGCCGGGTTTCTCCTAGAACAACGCGGTTGGTCTTCTTATCCAAACCTTGCCTTTTTCTTTCGAGACTTTTTCGACGTCGTTGACGTAGGCGCCCGTTTGCGTCAGGACGTGATGCAGGTCGTTGCCGACGCTGATGAAGGTGAAGCCTTTCTCCAGAAACTCGCCAACGCGGGATGTTCCGAAGAGGAAGATGCCGAGAATTACTTTGTTCTTGTTGGCGTGTTCGATCAGCTTCTGGGTGGCGGCGTTCAACTCGGGCGAAGTGTACATGTGCGGGAACTCGTATTTGTTGTAAAGACCCATGGACATGCAGAGATCGTTTTGTCCGAGGAAAAGTATGTCGACGCCCGGAATAGCGGCTATTTCGGCGATGTTTTCGATGCAGGATGCAGTTTCTACCTGAAGGGCGACGATGCCTTCGTTGTTCCAGTTGCCGGCGTAACCGAGTAGTCCCGCCTTGTCCATGCTGCGCTGCGGAAAGTAGACAGAGCGTGTGCCGACGGTCGGATACTTGGTGCAGCTGATGGCCTGGCGCGCCTCTTCGGCGGTGTTGATGTAGGGGACGAGCACGCCGTCGGCGCCGAGATCTAGCGCTTGCTGGATTCCGGGGCGGTCGTCGTATCCGCCAACCCGCACCAGAGATTTTGCGCCGCCATTCGCAATGCCGCTAAGCATCGCGGAGAGCTTCTCGTAGTTCATGGGACCATGCTGGGTATCGACGAGCAGCCAGTCGTAACCGCTATGTGCCAGTTGTTCGGCGACGGTCGGGCTGTGAGAATTGACGAACAAGCCTATTTTCGGAGCGCCGGCGCGCAACTGTTTTTTAAACTCAGAGCCACTGAGAGCGGGATCGGACATGAAGGAAGTCTCCTGTAACGGTTTGAAAATGGCTCTCAGTGTAACCAACGCACGGCGTGCAAGGCCAGCGGGAAGTCTTGATTTCGCGGGGGGCGACGGGAGCGAAAATCTGAGCCAAATCCTTGCCGGGCGGTGAGTTTTTCCTCTGAAATGGCCTATTTTCGCCAGTTTTGGCTATCCGACCTCGGTTTTATGCCTATTTTGGAGGGGTACCTTACTGGAAACCGCATAAAATCTGCATATTTTGCTACTTTTCCACAGAGCAGTGCGTTAGTATGCGCTGGAGACAAGCAAATTTGTAAGTTCCTGAAGGAGGAATTCATGGCTTCTGGTATGACCAAGACTCAACTCACACGCCACCTGGCCGAAAAGCTAGAACTGAACAATAAGACTGCCGCGGCTTTTCTGGAGCACCTCGCAGACACGGCGATTAAAGAGACGAAGAAGAGCGGTGTATTTGTAATCCCCGGCCTCGGCCGGCTGGTGAAAGCGCATCGCAAGGCCCGCATGGGACGCAATCCGCAGACCGGCGAACCGATCGCGATCAAGGCGAAGACGGTGGTAAAGTTCCGCGTGGCGAAGGCCGCGAAGGACGCGATCGCGCCGAAGAAATAGTGTATGGAGCGGACAATCTTGTCCGCAAAAAGTTGGAATCAGGAAAAGGTCGGCCTCTGTGCCGGCCTTTTTGTTTGGTGTGCCGAGCATGTTCGACAGCTTGAGGGTGAAAGTCCCTTTGACAACCTGATGGAGGTGAAGTCATAGCGAAGCGCAAGGGTGAAATAACACCCGCCGTGAGGCGGGGCCTGAAAGAAGCGTGGAGCAAAGACGCGAGCCGATGAACAAGAACCGGATATGAGGCCTACGGTGGCGGGCGAGCGAGCCAATGATTGCGAAGCCCATATCCATCAAGCGCACTGGTGGTAGATCCGGCGGTTGCGTGTCGAAGGCGGTCGAACTTACCTCGGGAGGTCTGCGGCACGTCACGAAATCGTGACTGAGGGTGAAAGCGATTCATCCCGATCGTGTCGCAGAAGTCAGCAAAGGGCGTAGTAGGTCATGCAGTCGGCGAAGCTATTGAGGCACTCCAAAGCCGAAAGGCGGAGCAAACAAGATAGGCCAAGCCGGGAACGATGATCGAAGGCCCGAACGGTACTCCGCAAGGGGAATAAAGGAAAGGGCAAGTAAGCGGCGCGACTCATGAGCGGACAGCGGCGGAAAAACCGACCCGAACAAGGGGTGCTGGCCTTTCCGGTGGAAAGTAGGAGTGATGCTCCGAAGCCCGCCGCGAAAGGGACCGAAACGCTGGTGGCGAAGCGCAAGTCTGAAAGCCTGGCCGGAACCGAACGACTGATGGAAGAAGTCTGCGAGCTGGAAAACTGCAAGCAGGCATTACAACGAGTCAAGGCGAATAAAGGGAGTCCGGGAGTAGACGGGATGACCGTCGACGAATTACCGGCCTACCTGAAGCAGCATGGGCTGGAAATCGGGGAACAGCTACGAAGCGGAACTTATCAACCGCAGCCGGTAAGACGGGTGGAAATCCCGAAGCCGGATGGCAGTGGAATGCGCAAGCTAGGCATTCCTTGCGTGCTGGATCGCTTTATTCAGCAGGCGGTGCTGCAGGTTCTGCAGAAGCGCTGGGACCCGACGTTCTCCGAACATAGCCACGGTTTCCGACCGGGGCGCAGTGCGAAGCAAGCGGTGCACAAGGCGCAGCAGTATATCGCCGAAGGGTACCGCTGGGTGGTGGATCTCGACTTGGAGAAATTTTTCGATCGAGTAAACCACGACCGCCTGATGGCGGCGGTGGCCGAGCGCGTGGCCGACAAGCGAATGCTCAAATTGATTCGAGCGTTTCTGGAGGCCGGAGTGATGGAGGATGGGTTGGTGAGTGCGGTGGATGAGGGAACGCCTCAAGGCGGTCCGCTTTCACCACTACTTTCCAACCTGGTGCTGGACGAACTGGACCGGGAGTTAGAGCGGCGCGGTCACTGCTTCGTCCGCTATGCCGACGACTGTAACATCTACGTCAGCAGCGAACGAGCGGGACAACGAGTGATGGAGAGCGTTACTCGCTTCATCACGCACCGTCTCAAGCTCAAGGTCAACCAGGCGAAGAGCGCCGTCGCTCGACCGGGGCAAAGGAAGTTTCTCGGATTCAGCTTCACGGGGGAACGAGAACCGAGGCGGCGCATCGCCCCCAAGGCTATCGCTCGCTTCAAGGAGCGGATTCGGGAGCAGACGCGGAGAACCCGCGGCATCAGCTTGCGGCCGATGGTCAAGGAACTGGCGACCTATCTCCGTGGCTGGCTCGGGTACTTCGGCGACTGTCAAACGCCCTCGGTGCTGGAACGTCTTGAGACGTGGTTACGCCGCCGACTTCGGTCGGTGGTGTGGAAGCAATGGAAGCGTGGACGGACAAGGTTCCGCGAGCTGCGCAAACGGGGCGTCAGTAAGGACCTCGCGGCGAAAACGGCCGGGAGCCCTCACGGTCCGTGGCGGCTCGCGCACTCGCCCGCCCTGACCATCGCTCTGCCGAATGCTTACTTTGCCCAGCTCGGGCTTCCGCCCCTGGTCGTACGGTCCTCGCTTAATCCGCCGAACCGCCGTATGCGGACCCGCATGTACGGTGGTGTGGGAGGGGAGGACGGGTGACCGTTCCCCCTATCCCGATCCGATTGTGTCGCCTCGGCACAGAACCAAGGCTTTTAGCCGCGGAGGACGCGGAGATCGCAGAGCAACCCCTGGAGTGAAAGAACAAAATTTCCTCAGCGCATAAGTACAGAGATAGGAAATTCTCTGCGGTTAAAAGCTCTCACTTCGCAATTCATCACAAATCTGGCGTCGAACGCTCACAGACGTCACACGCAAGTCAAAGGCTATACTGCCGAGAAGGTCCGAAAAATAATGTCCGATGCTCCAAATCTGGCGGAAGCACTGCGGCGCTATTGGGGATACCACGAGTTTCGCCCGAAGCAAGAGAATGTTATCCGGAGCCTGCTGGCCGCGCACGATACTTGCGTGGTGATGCCGACCGGAGGCGGCAAGTCTCTGTGCTACCAGCTTCCGGCGGTAATTTCAGGAAAGACGGCGGTGGTTGTTTCTCCTCTGATCGCGTTGATGCAGGACCAGGCGGCCAGCCTCGCCCAGATGGGCATTCCGGCGGCGGTGATCAACAGTCATCAGAATTCGGCGGAGCGAAGGCAAGTAATGGAGAAGGCGGCGCGCGGAGAATATCGGCTGCTTTATCTTTCACCGGAACGGCTAGCGGCAGGGAATACTTTCGAATGGCTGGCAAGAGTGCCGGTCGGCTTCTTCGCCGTCGATGAAGCGCATTGCATTTCCGAGTGGGGACACGAATTTCGGCCCGATTACCGCCAACTCAGCCGGCTACGTACGAGTTTTCCCAAGCTTCCAATTGCGGCATTCACGGCCAGCGCGACGCGGCAGGTTCGGCACGACATTCTGAAGCAGTTGCAGATGCGCCAGCCGGATTGCTACATCGCCAGCTTTCATCGCGAGAATTTGAGATATGTGGTCCACGAGTGCGAAGCACGGACGCAGATGGAATTACTTAGCCGTGCTTTGCGGCAGTATGCGGGAGAGAGCGTGATCGTCTATTCACCGACGATTCGGCGTGTTGAAGAGACGGTCGAATATCTGGAAGAGAACGGGATTGCGGCGATTCCTTATCACGCGAAGATGGAAGCGCCCATGCGGCGGCAGAACCAGGAACGATGGATGTCGGACGAAGTGAGGGTGCTAGTGGGAACGATCGCGTTTGGACTCGGTATCAACAAGCCCGCGGTGCGGGCCGTGATTCATCTGTCGCTGCCACAGTCGATTGAGCAGTATTACCAGGAGGCCGGCCGCGCCGGGCGGGATGGGCGTCCAGCAGATTGCGTGCTGCTGTGGCAGAAGCGGGACCACATTCTTTTGCAATATTTTATTGGGAAGATCACGGATGACGTGGAGCGCGAGCGGGCCTCCGAGCGAAAACGCGTGATCGGCCGGTTCGCCGATTCTTCAGGCTGCCGCCACCGGCAGATTTGCAAGCACTTCGGAGAGAGTCCGAAATGGGAGAAGTGCGGGATCTGTGATAACTGCGGAGCCAAGCCGGAGTGGCTGAGTCAAGAAATCGTGACCGCGTTGTCGCCCGAAGTTGCGGCGCGAGAGTCGTCTTCTTCGCCTTCTACTTCTTTCTATACCCCGATGCTCAGGTCCGACAAACCGCGGACACGGGATTCCGCGCCGGCGGAAGCGAATCCGGCGTTGGCGGAGTATCTGCGTGAATGGCGGCGAACTATGGCTCGGGAGAACAAGGTGCCGGCGTATGTTGTTTTGCACGACAGCACTTTGGAGGAACTCTGCCGGCAGCGGCCATCGAATTTCGCTGGGCTAAGACAAATCCCGGGCATTGGGGAGAAAAAAGCCGATGTATATGGCGCGGAGATTTTGCAGGTTTTGCGGAACTTTGACGGTGGAGCTCGCGCCGCGAAGATGGTAGCCAAAGAGGCGAGTCCGGCGGAACAGACACTCAAGCTCTTGAACGAAGGGCGCACCTTTGAGGAGATTGGCCGCATTCGGGCGCGGCAGATTTCAACTGTGGTCTGCACGGTGGCCAACCTGATCGAGACCGGGCAGCTTAAATTGAATTCGAAATGGATTTCTCCAGACGCCCAGCCCTTGATAGAAGCGGCCTGCCTGAAGCAGGGAGTCGAGAGGCTGAAAGTCATTAAAGAATCGGTACCGCCGTATGTCAGCTTCGACGATATACGGCTGGTGGTGGCTCATCTGCGTGCCGAGAATCGAGTGCCGGCGAAGACGGCATAGCGCGCCCCTGAGGTGAATCATTTTGTCATTCTGGGCGAAGGCGCATGCATTTTCGGCGCTGCGAGCAAGTGCACAGGTCCTTCGCTTCGCTCAGGATGACAAACTTAGATCTAAATCGCGAATCTGCGGGGCGTGGCTCTACACGCCTTTGGCGGCGGGATCCCAGATCAGTTTGTGGATTTGCAGGCTGAGGCGTGCCGGGACGTTGTCGGCGAGAATCCACTCGGCGAGCTCTTGTGGATCGAGTTGGCAGTGCGAGGTATCTCTGGCGCCGGAAGCGGCTTTTTCGAACGCAGGCGAGAACAGGATGGCGTGAACGCGCCCTTCCAGCCCGTGGTGCAAGACGAAGTCGCGGGCAAATTCGTAGTCGGTGCGGTCGGTCAGGACGAACTTAATCTCATCGTGAGGCTGGAGCGTCTTGAGATTATCGAGAGCGAAAGTATCTGGCTCGCCGGAGTGCGGACACTTTACGTCGACGATCTTGATGACTTGTTTTGGGACCCGCGCCAGCAGGCGTTCGCCGCTGGTTTCGAGCAGCACCTGGTAGTCAGCATCGAGAAGTTGCTCCATCAGGGGGATGACTTCGCGCTCCTGCAACATGGGCTCGCCGCCGGTAATCTCGACCAGTCCGCCAGACGGACTTAGACGGGCGACCTCGGTGAGCACTTCTTGCAGCGCCATCTTTGCCCCGCCGTAAAAGCTGAATTCACTGTCGCACCATGAGCAGCGCAGATTGCATCCGGTCAAACGGACGAAGACGCAGGGCAGGCCGGCGTATGTCGATTCGCCCTGGAGCGATTTATAGATTTCGGTGATCTGCATGGGGAGTCAGCTGTCAGCTATCAGTTGTCAGCTTTCAGTTAAACCGCGCTGCGCGCTATTCCGCGTACTTAGCCGTGGTCGTGTCGGTTTCGAAGACAGTGACGTCTTTCACTCTCACTCTGCCGTTGGTTACGCTGCTCAGACGAGTGTTGGTTTCGTCGTAGAAATATTTCGCCAAGTTTTCGGCGGAGGGATTTAAGACGGTGAAGGGCTCGATGTCGTTGATCATCTGGTGGTCGAGACGATCGATGGCGTGTTTCATTACGTCTTTCAAGTCTTTGAAATCGAGCAGCAGTCCTGCCTTGTCGAGTTCCGCTCCGGCGAGGGTCACACGGATCTTGTAATTGTGGCCGTGCGGGTTCTCGCACTTGCCTTTGTAGTTGCGCAGATAGTGTCCTGCGGCGAATGTATCTTCGACGGTGACTTCGTACATGAATTCCAGCTCGCCTCGGCTGTGTTTTATTGTACATTTTGAGAGCCTTATTGGAGCTACTGGCAGGTGACGCTAGCATGACGCAAGCGGAGATCACGATTCGAGAAGCAACGCCCGGCGAGTCGACGATCATTCTTCATCACCGGCGGTCGATGTTTCGCGATATGGGCGAAGGCACGCGTGAGGAGCTCGACCGAATGGTCGAAGTGGCGAGTTCCTGGCTGGCGCTGGCTCTAGCCGACGGGTCGTATCGTCACTGGCTGGCCCTGGATGGCTCGGGTCGCGTCGCTGGCGGAGGAGGAGTGCTGCTGTGTCCATGGCCGGCGAATCCCAAAGACCCGTGCACCGAGCGGGCTGTGATCCTGAATGTGTACACCGAGCCGGAGTTTCGGAAGCGGGGAATTGCACGGCAAATCGTGCTGACGATTCTGGCCTGGATCAAGGAGCGGGGCTTGCGCTCGGTTAATTTGCATTCCAGCGACGAAGGCCGGCTTTTGTACGAAAAGCTGGGATTTAAGCCTACGAACGAAATGCGGCTGTGGTTCAGTGGCCACTGACAGGCGTTGTTCTAACCTCTGTTTCCCACTGTCAAGCAAACCAAGGGCCAACCTCCTTATAATCTGCTAACGTTCGGGTTGCTACTCCGTCTATTTCTGCGCAGGGCAAGAAAAGGGATTGGACCACTTGCAGGGGACAGAGATTAGACAATGCCGGCCGATTCTTATGCAATAGCAATTCCGGTTGGCGAGATTTCCCGTCCGAGGCGGGCGGCAAATAATAGTGACAGCGGCAACCAGAACCCCATTAGCAGGATGAGGGGCTCCTTGGCAGCGCAGGGCAACCGCATTGACGACACCAGCCTGATCCGGGAGGCGCAGCAGGGCAACCGTGCGGCCTTCGAGGTACTGGTGCGTCATTACGATCAGTCGGTTCTGCGGCTGGCATTGCACCTGACGGGATCGGAGTCGGACGCCCAGGACGTTTATCAGGAGGCCTTCCTGAAGGCCTACAAGAATCTGGGCAGTTTCCGTTTTGAGTGTTCCTTCTACACCTGGATCTATCGCATCGTTACCAACCTCTGCCTCGATCATCTGCGAAAAAGGAATGTGCGCAAGGAAGATGCTCCGGTCGCGGTGGACTCGTCCGGCGAAGAGTACAGCCGGTTGGAGCAGTTCGCGGATGTGCGTTCGGGAGCGAATCCGGAACGCGATCTGATGCGCCGGGAACTGGGGACAAAAATCGGCGTGGCGTTGTCGGGTCTGACTCCTCGCGAGCGCATGGTGTTCGAGTTGAAGCATTATCACGGGCTGAAGTTGCGCACGGTGGGCGAGATGCTGAACACGACGGAAGAGACGGCGAAGAATACGTTGTTCCGCGCGACGCAGAAACTGCGGGCCGCGCTGGCGGAGATGCGATGAGCTTGGAATTAACGAGTTTCGAACCACTTCCCGCGAAGGGAGACGAAAATGAAATGTGATTGGGTGCGGCAAAATATTCTGTTCTACGTGTACAACGAGCTTGAGGACGACGCCCGCTACGAGGTAGAACAGCATCTGGCGCGGTGTCCGGAGTGCGCCACCGAGTTGAAGGCGACGCGCAAGTTCCACGCCACGCTTTCGGAAACGGTGGCCGAGCCGACTCCGAACCTGCTGGCAGCCTCGCGGATGCGGCTGCAGGAAGCACTGGAAACGACGCGGCAGGGAGCCTTCTGGCATCGGCTGATTCTTGAGCCGGCCATGTGGTTGCGACAGATTCGGATGGCGCCCGCGCTGGCAATGGTCATTTTCATCGTGGGATTTGGTGGGGGCATTGGCGCGACCTACAACTTTCTGGCCGGACGTCCACCGATCGTGGGACCTCCTGACGGAGGGAAGGGTCCCGGGGATCCTGGTGTAGATGCCGCTTCGATTGCAGGCATCCGCTCCGTAACGCAGGAGCCCGGATCGAATCAGGTGAGCATCAAGTACGACACGGTTTCGACTCAGGAAGCGCAAGGTTCGCTGAACGACCAGCGCATCCAGCAATTGCTGTTGTTTGCGGCGCGCAGCAACTACAACTCGGGAGTGAGAATGGACTCCGTGGATGTGCTTACTCAGACCCCCGACGATTCGAAGGTGCGGGAAGTGCTGATGTACGCCTTGCAGAACGATAGCAATCCAGGTGTGCGTTTGAAGGCGCTGGATGGGCTCAGCAGCTTTGTACGGCAGGATCCACGAGTACGGGATGTGGTTTTACGGGCGCTGATTGGTGACGCGAGTTCCGGTGTTCGCATGCAGGCCTTGCGACTGGTGGAACCGATGAAGACGGACAGCAATGTGCGATCGGTGCTGACCAAGTTGTCGCAGACGGATCAGAACCCCTCGATTCGCTCGCAGGCTCGTACAATGCTGGCGCAGATGCCGGAGATGGATTAAGAACCGTCGTTGGTCGGGTAGTCGCTGGTCGTTCGGAGTTCGCTGTCGAACTCGATTGTTTGCTAACGACCAACGACCATCGACTTACGACGATCGACTTACGAAGTAAAGGAGAACATTCATTGAAGGAAGCAATAAAACTCGCCAGCATCGGAGTTGTGGTAATCACGCTGGCATCGCTGGCTCTGTGCCAGGAAACTCGGGTGTATCGGGATGGCAGCGGCTGGGTCCAGGAATTGACCGGAGACCTGGCTGCGGCCAAGAGCCTGCGGGTGAAGCTGGCCTCGGGCTCGGTAAAAGTTCAGGGCGGATCGCAAGCAGGGATCACGTACGTCATTCATCGTCGGGCTTATACATCCTCAGAGCAGCAGGCGCGCCGCGAATTTGAGTCGTACCGAATCAGCGCGTCGGTGAAGGGAGACACAGCCTGGATCGTCGCCGAGTCCGGCGGAGGAGATCGTAAGTGCTCCGATGATTTTGTCATCACGGTGCCGCGGAGCCTGGAAGCCGCAAAGATCGAGACTGGTGGTGGCAGCGTAAATGCCGCTGGGATCGCCGGACGAGTCGAGATCGAGAGTGGCGGAGGGAATCTTCACGCCGACGATGTTGGCGGAGAGGTGAGAGCCGAAACTGGCGGAGGCACAATTGAAATCGGCAGCGTCGGAGGCGACGCGACTCTGGAGACGGGCGGAGGAAGCATCAAGATTGGTTCGGTCAAGGGCGAGATCAAGGCGGAAAGCGGAGGGGGAAATTTAGTCGTTCTCTCCGGACTGCAAGGCGCGGTGCTGGAGACGGGCGCGGGCAGCATCCGGGTGGAGAAATGCGGCGGTGCGGTGAAAGCTACGACCGGCGGCGGCAGCGTGGACCTCGGCGAGATCGGGGGCCCGGCGCAAATTGAAACCGGCGCAGGCAGTATTCGGCTCGCTTCCGCAAAGGGGCGGGTGCAGGCCCAGACCGGCGGCGGCAGTATCCAATTGGACGGTGCGACGTCGGTGCAGGCAGAGACTTCGGCTGGGGGAATCGTTGTGAAGCTCTTCTCGTCGGCGGGTGCTCCGGCGGGAGGCCGCACCAATTCCACGCTTGAAACCTCGGCTGGCGACATCACCGTCTATCTGGCGAATGATCTCGCAATCTCCGTTCGGGCGCAGATCGAAATCGCCAATGGACATACGATTCGCAGCGACTTCTCCGATATTCGGGTGTCCAGTGAAGGCGGAGCATGGGGGCCGAAGACGGTGACGGCAGAGGGTCAACTCAACGGAGGCGGACCGGTACTGAAGGTGCGGACAAATTCTGGGAATGTGAACTTCCGTCGCGTCAGTCAGTAGGAACGGTCGTTAGGGGTTAGTCGTTCGTCGTTCGTCATTCGCAATTCGCCGTGGACTGAGAGAGCTTGCCAACGACCATCGACCAACAACGATCTTTTATCCGGGAGGGGCTATGACCCATCGTTTGCTGCTCTGCATGTTTCTTTTCTCGCTGGTCGTTTCACTGGCCGCTAGCGCGCAGCCAGCGGAAGTGGACCGCAATCGCTCGAGCGAAACTTCCTGGGACTGGACTTATAGTTCCGAGGAGGGAGGCGGATCTTCGTATCTCGGAGTCGACATCGCCGATGTTTCTCCGGAACGCCTGGGAGAATTGAAGCTCAAGGAAGAGCACGGCGCGGAAATCACGATGGTTGATCAGGACGCTCCCGCCGGAAAAGCCGGGCTGCACGAGCATGACGTAATCATCAGCCTGAACGGCACGGCGATAGAAAGTGCCGCCCAATTGCGCCGCATGATCAAGGAGACTCCGCCAGGCCGAGTGGTGAATATCGGCATCAGCCGCGACGGTCAACCGCAGACAATCAAGGTGCAGCTTGCCGACCGCCGCAAGTCGATGGCGTGGGAGCCCCATATGCCGACGATGCCGGCGATCCCAGCCATGCCCGCGATGCCGGACTTCGATGTGCCGGTGTCGGTGGTCATCGTCCATTCATCGTTTCGCAGTGGGCTGATGGTGGAAAACCTGACGCCGCAACTGGGAGATTTCTTTGGGGTCAAGGACGGCAAAGGAGTGCTGGTGCGCTCGGTGGAAAAAGGCAGTCTCGGGGAAAAGGCCGGATTCCGCGCCGGAGATGTTGTCGTAAAGGTAAACAATCAACCGGTACATGATACGTCCGATTTCACTCATGCTCTGCGGTCAGGTTCGAGCGGAACGGCGACCGTGACCGTGATGCGCGAAAAGAGAGAACAGACGTTCACGCTGACTCTCCCCGAGAAGAAGGATTCCGGCAGTCTTTTGGAAGAAAGCTTCGACGATCTCAATTTCACAGCCGAGACATCGCAGGCAATCAACCGCGCCGGAGATGAGCTCGCCCTCCTGGCTCCCGCCTTCGCGGAGAAATGGCAACAGCAGGAACAGTGCTGGAAAGATGTTGAAAGAACGCTGCAGAAATCGGGGCGGAAACTCCAGAGCGAGCAGCAAGAATTGCAGTCCCGGCGACAGGAAATGCAGAAACGGCAGCAGCAAAAGCTGCGTCATGAGTTAGCGGGAGAGTGGACTGAGATCTGACCTGGCGATCCGATATGGAGATCTAGCCTAATAAGACGGCGGCCCGGCGTTCGGTTACTAAGGTCACCAGCGCTTTTTGGGGAGATTGTGGGCCTCGCCCATTGGGAATGGCCGGATTCCAGTCGTGCACTACCCCCCGGTTACCTGTCGCGACCAAGAAAATCCCGATAATCTATTGCTCGCGATGGCATTCCGCGCCTTGTTGTTTTCAAAAAGCCCCGAGACGAATACCGCCATGACGGCGGCCTGCAAGAGCTTGGGGATTTTCACTGAAGTCTGTTCCGACATCTTTAACGCCATCGAAAAAGGCAAGACGCGACCATTTTCCTGCGTGATCGCAGACTGGTCCGACCAGCCGGAGGCGAGCTTCCTGCTGAAGCGCGCTCGCGAGTCGTCGCTGAACCAAGACACCATAGCCGTCGCGATCGTCGACAACGAACCCACAGCGGCGGAAATGCGCGACAACCGTCTCGATTTTCTGATCTATCGTCCCATTTCTGCGGATGAGGCCGACGCGGTGCTGGCGAAAGCGTGCGAGAAGATGCAACCGGCAAACGTAGCGGATATTGCGGATGCGTCGGGGGCAAATGAAGACGCGAGGAGCGCGGCAGCCTCCACGGGCAACGGCGGAGCGGACCATAGTCAGCCGGGCGAAGCCACCTGTCTTGGTGAAGGAAATGCTGACAGTGACGGTACCGGTGAAATTGCGGCGGACGAAGGAGCAGCAGAACCTCGAGAGCGCAGCCATGCGACTGGGTTCGGAAGAGCCTGTGCCGCGGTGCTCGTGCTAGCGGCAGCGTTCTGCCTGTGGAGGTCACGCGAGGTCATCGAATACCTGTCGCAGACGCGGGAGGGAAGAGTCCAGATTTTGCGGGAATCAGTGGAGGCGCTTTTTTATAAGACACAGACAGGCGCGTTGCCTGTCGGTTCCGTCGGAAATGATGCGCAGCAGGATGCGTACTTCAGCCGAGATTCCGCTAGTTCCAACGGGCAGTCGCCAGCGCTGGGACTCGTTGCAACCGAGTCCACAGAAACGGAAACGCGCGCGCCTTTGTCCAAGGCGCCGGAACTCCCGCTTCCCGTGCCGGTATTTGAGCATCAGGAGGCGGCGCCGATTCATGTGGAACGGACAGCGATTCCCGAAAGCATGAGAAACTCGCCGCCGATTGCCCCACCGGTGGTAGTGACGGTGAGTCCCGCGCAGATGATGCCGGTTTCCGCGCCGCAGTCGCAGCCCGCGATTCAACAATTATCCCAGCAATCGGGCGAACCCGTCGCGGTGAGCGAAGAAGCGGCGCGGGCTCTGCTCGTTCACACCGTGGATCCCTCGTATCCGCCTGAAGCGTTAGCCCAGAAACTCCATGGAGCGGTGGTGCTACAGGCGCGAGTGGGGCGCGATGGCACCGTAGAAGACTTGAAAATTGTCCGGGGAAATTTTGTTCTGTGCCGGGCGGCGATTGCCGCCGTCAAGCAGTGGCAGTTCCAACCCTACAATCTCAACGGGCACGCGGCGGCGACCCAAACCGTGATCACTGTTAATTTCAGCGCTCCACCCAGCTAGCCCTATTTGTGCTCGTCGTGTCCTTGCTCACCGCCGGTTGGAGGGGCTACGCCGCTGGATTTCTTCCAATAGTCCTGCACCGCGGGTGGCAGCTTGTTGATGCGGGTGAGGAATGCTGTCACCTTCCACATATCCGGGTCGGAGAGCGTCTTATCCCAAGCTGGCATCCCGGAATAGCGCACGCCGTTGTGAATCACGTAGAAAACGTGCCATTCCGCGTCGTCTGGCGGGTCATGAATGAGGTTCGGAGCCGGAGGATAGAAAGACTTCCCTAGTGCCGATGGCTGGAGATCGACGCCTCCATGGCATCCCGCGCAATTCATGGTGTAGATCTTCAAGCCCTCGATCAGGTTCTCGTCGGTGGGAGGCGCAGGGTTGTTCGCTCGGGGGGCGTGGCGCTCCACCGAATTGTCAACCGCGCTCATGGCAATGTGGCTTTCCAACTCTGGAGGAGCGACGTTGGCTTTGGTCGGCAAAAAGCCGAGCAGGGCAATTCCCAGACAACCGATCAGCAGAACCAGAACGGCGACGACCATCCCCAGAATGAAGTTGCGCATTTCGGGCCCTCGAAGACTCGGAAAATTGTGCTTCCCGCTTTCTTTATATAACAGGAGTGCTGCACTGCAGTAGTGGAATGACTGGAAGCAGAAGTCAGTAGGCGTGCAGGCGGCGAGCTTCACGCACTAGGTCGGAAACTTTCGGCAGGAAAAATTCCTCCTGCGGCGGAGAAAACGGAACGGGCGTGTCTGGTGAGGTCAGTCGGACGATGGGGCCATCGAGATCGTCGAAGGCTTCTTCGTTGATGATGGCGGAAATCTCTCCGGCTAGACCTCCGGTGCGCATGTGTTCGTGCAGAATGATGACCTTGTTGGTCTTTTTCACGGTGGTGGCAATGGCCTCACGATCTAGGGGCGCGACCGTGCGCAGGTCGAGGATTTCGATTTCGATTCCTTCTTTGCTCAGAATTTCCGCGGCTTCGAGCGCGACGTAGAGCATGGCGGCGTAGGTGATCACACTGAGATGGTTCCCTTCTCGTGCGACGCGCGCTTTGCCGATCGGAACTATGTAGTCGGCGTCCGGAATCTCGTCTTTGATTCTTCGGTAGAGATACTTGTGCTCAAAGAATATCACCGGATTCTGGTCGCGAATTGACGCTTTGATGAGTCCCTTGGCATCGTAGGCGGTCGCCGGACAAACTACTTTCAGGCCGGGTGTGTGCACGAACCACATTTCCGGATTCTGCGAGTGAAATGGGCCGCCATGGACGTTGCCGCCGCTGGGCCCGCGGATCACCAGCGGAGCCGGCGCTCCCCAACGGTAGTGCGCCGACGCGACCATATTGGTGATCTGATTGAAGGCGCAGCCGATGAAGTCCATGAACTGGAACTCGGCCACGGGGCGCAATCCGGTGAGCGCGGCGCCGAACGCCGCGCCCACGATGGCCGATTCCGCAATCGGCGTGTCGATTACGCGCTCGGGGCCGAAGCGGTCGATGAAACCGTCGGTGACTTTGAAAGCACCGCCGTAAATGCCGATGTCTTCGCCCAGACAGAAGACGCTGGGGTCTCGCTCCATTTCTTCCCAGATTCCCTGGCGGATGGCTTCGAGGTAGGTGGTGATGGGCATAAACAGAAAGTGTACAGGAATCAAAAGCAGATTTTTTCCGCAGCGGTCAAGCGATATCCCGATACGGCGCGATGTTAGGATGGGCATCTCAGGAGCCTTATTCATGATGCTGCGCTCAGCGTGTTGTTTCTTGCTTGCCATAGTTCCGATAATTGAGGCCCAGTCGAAACCCCAACCCAACGCAGCAACACCAGCCGCTGCGCATCTCACGGGATACAGTTCCGATACTTTATCGGTCGAGCGTTCATGGGAAAAAAAGTTCCAGGATGGCGTGGTGCCTGGGAACATTCGCGAGAACATGCGCCGGCTGAGTGCGCGCCCGCATCACGTTGGATCACCATACGATAAAGACAACGCCGAGTGGATTCTCGCGAAATTCAAAGAGTGGGGTTTTGACGCGAGGATCGAGACCTTCAATGTTTTGTTTCCGACTCCGAAAGAACGGGTCGTGGAACTATTGGAACCGATGAGGTTCGCAGCCAAGCTACAGGAGCCTGGGCTGGCTGTCGATCCTACTTCGAACCAAACTGCTGAACAACTTCCTACCTACAATGCGTATTCAGCCGACGGCGACGTAACGGCTCCGCTGGTGTATGTGAACCATGGCAATCGGGAGGACTACGAGCAACTCGATCGCCTGGGAATTTCAGTCAAGGGTGCAATCGTCATCGCGCGATACGGTGAAGGCTGGCGTGGCATCAAGCCGAAAGTTGCGGGCGAGCACGGAGCGGTGGGATGCATCATTTACTCGGATCCCAAGGGAGACGGATTTTTTAACGGCGAGGATTACCCCGCGGGAGGGTGGCGGCCGCGAGACGGAGTACAACGCGGCAGTGTCATGGATACGGATTATCCTGGCGATCCGCTCACCCCCGGCGTAGGCGCGACCGCTGATGCGAAGCGGCTCTCGATTCAGGAAGCGAAGACCATCACTAAAATTCCAGTGCTGCCGATTTCGTATGCGGACGCGCTGCCACTTCTTTCGGCGCTCAAGGGTCCGGTCGCTCCGGAGAACTGGCGTGGTGCCCTGGCCATCACTTATCACGTTGGCCCTGGGCCGGCCAAGGTTCACCTGAAAGTCGTTTCCAACTGGGACATCAAGCCGATCTACGACGTGATTGGAACCCTGCACGGTTCGGACGATGGGCAATGGATACTGCGCGGCAATCATCACGATGCGTGGGTCAACGGCGCCGATGATCCGATTTCAGGCCAGGCCGCGATGCTGGAAGAGGCGCGGATGTTGGGCGAGTTGCATCGTCAGGGCTGGACTCCGAAACGCACCATCATCTATTGCGCCTGGGACGGAGAGGAACCCGGCTTATTGGGTTCCGTCGAATGGGTCGAAACCCACGTCAATGAGCTGCAGAAGCACGCCGTTGCATATATCAACTCCGACTCCAACGAGAGAGGGTACCTCTTCGCAGGCGGGACGCAGGATTTACAGAATTTCGTCAGCAGTGTGGCCCGCGACGTGGAGGATCCGGAGACCCACATGTCGGTCTTTCAGCGCTCGCGGCTGGTCAGTATCGCAACGGCGAAGGATGCAGAAGAGCGCAAGGATCTCCGGGGACGCGACGATCTGGTGGTTACTGCCCTCGGGGACGGCTCAGACTTTACCGCGTTTCAGGACTTCGCTGGAATATCGACCTTGGATATAGGGTTCGGTGGCGAGGATGATGGCGACCAGTACCATTCGATCTACGACGACTTTTACTGGTATACCCATTTCATCGACACCGATTTTGTCTACGGGCGTGCGTTGGCGCAGACGGGAGGCACTGCAATCATGCGTCTCGCGGACGCGGATTTGATTCCCTACGATTATTCTCCGCAAGCGGAAGCGATCGCAAAGTACGAAGAAGAATTGGAAAAGCTGCTGAAGGACAAACAAGACGAATTCAACGAACGTAATTTGCAGTTAAAGGAAGGCGTATTCAAAGCTACGGAGGATCCGCGGAGACCTTCCGTACCTCCGCCGGTCGAGACTGTACCGCCTTATATGAATTTCGCGCCGATGAAAAATGCCATTGATCTGCTGAAGAAAAATTCAGAGCGTTATTCGAAAGCACTCTCCGACTGGCAGGCAAAGGGTTCTCCCCCGCTCCCCGCACGGGCTTTGGATTCGATCAATGCAGACTTGCTTGGAATCTCTCGTTTGTTCTTGAACCAGAAAGGACTTCCGGAACGTCCCTGGTTCAAAAACCAGATCTACGCGCCGGGCGCCTATACCGGATACGGAGCGAAGCCGATTGCGGCAGTGCGCGAATACATGGACGAGAAGAAATGGAGAGAAGCGGAAGCGCAGGTCCCTCAGGTTGCCCAGGTCATCGAAAATGTCGCAGCGGGCATTGCTGGGGCAGCGGATGATCTGGAAAAGGCGGTGGCGCAGTCCCAATGAAGTATCCTCACTCTGGGCCGATTTAGACAGGGCGATTGGCAGATGACGCTCCTCGAACTTATCGCGATTGTGACGACCACACGTTCGTTTGAGCATTCACTTGGTTTTCGAATTCTGTGTGCTGACGATGAAGGCGGCGACGTTGCCATGGAGACTCTTCAATGAGTCCTCGTGCGCATATACCATGTGCCCCGACTCATAAAACTTGAATTCGATATTCTTCTGCAACTTAGCCGGAATTGGCAGATGTTGCATCTCATAGACCCCTTCGAAAAACGGCGTTGCCAGATCGAAATAACCCGCATTTACCAGGACTTTCAGGTCTGGGTTATATTTCATCGCGCTGGCCAGATCGACCATGACGTTTACGGCCTGCGGCAACGGAATGGGAGCCCCCTGCGGTTGGTGCAGGAAATTCCAGTTTTTTTCTACATCAATCTCTGGCTTGTACTCGCGGTTCTCGCCGAACTTTAAGTCCTTGCGCACGTAGTCGTTGAAGGCGGAGACATAAGCCGAGCCTATGGCCGCTGACTGGGGATCGTACTCCGCCTCCCTACTAAGGGGATCGAGCGTCGGCCCGGAGAAACGCGTGTCGAGCCGGCCGGTGGTTGTATCGCTGTCTGACTCGAGAGTCTTTTCGAACTGTCCGGCATTTACGCGAAGGTCCGATTTTTCAATATAGTCGGCGGGAAGGCCGGTGTAGCGATGGAGTTTAGCCACCACCGCCTGACGTTGTTCGGATGACAGCGTGGATCCAGCGCCGAGCGCAATTGCATACTCCGTCATCGCGAAACGCTCTACTTCCGCAAGCAGGGGCGTTAAATCGGCGGGCCGGTCAGGCAACTTGTGGTGATACCAGGCGGTCGCGGTGTAGGTTGGCAGTGCCAGTTGATACGGCAGATCGATTCCAGGATTGAACTGCGGCCAGTCTGCGCCATTGTCATAGCCTAAACACTGGGAAAGCAGAATCACTCCGTTAAAGTCAATATAGCGGCCGGTTTCGAGCAAATTGATCAACGCCGCCGAACGCGTGGTGCCATAGCTCTCGCCAAACAGATACTTCGCCGAATTCCAGCGCCCGTACTTCGCCAGAAATTGAGAAATAAAATCGGCGAATGCCTCGGCATCCGCGTCGACGCCGTAAAACGCCTTTTCCCGGTCCTTCCCCGCTACGCGGCTGAAGCCGGTCCCTGGCGCATCCACAAACACCAGGTCGGTCGCGTCGAGCAGACTGTAATCGTTGTTAACGATTGAGTAGGGTGCCGCCGGGGTATGTGAGTCATCGAGAGTGATCACGCGCTTAGGTCCAAACGCTCCCATGTGTAGCCAGACGGTCGATGAACCCGGGCCGCCGTTATAGAAAAAGGTAACCGGCCGCTCCGCACTCTGGTCCCCGGACTTGAAATACGCAACGTAAAACATGCTGGCTTCAGGCTCCAGGTTCTTGTCGTCCTTGTCCGCGTTCTGAGGGACGTCATCCCAGCCTTTGGGATGGACGACGATGGTGCCGGCAAACGCGTCGTAAGGAATCTTTATTCCTGAGATCGTGACCGAGCCTTTGCTGGCCTGCTGCTCCGGCTTAAGGCCTTCGGGCTTGGTGGAAGCCGCCTTGGCTTGGGCGGGATCGTCCTTTGACTGGGCCGATGATTGAGCGGACGCTAGACAGAGAGAGAGTATCGATCCAAAGATGGTCAAGGTGATGGTCAACGCGACGGCTTTGAGATTGGCAATCCTCATCGGGAACTTGTCTCCGTGAAAAGTCATGCGCGCGCAATTATATGTCATGCAATTGCCCCCTCACCGATAAGCAGTTCAGATAAGCAGTTCAGACTGTGTAGTAGAGAGACCCGGATTCGAACCCTGTCCTTTTTGGAAGAAATCGTGATCCTGTGACTGGGGTAATAAAGACGTTGCAATCGTGCTCTGTTCCCATCTAAGCCAACTCTATAATTCCGCTGTGACCAGATCATCCAGAGGCGGCGAGGTTCTCCTCATTATTTTTGGCCTGATTTTTGCGGCCGCCGGACTCTTTTTCGCCAGCACACTCTTATTCGGTGTTCCCGGGCAGGCCCAGGGGAATCGCTGGGTGGGAGTTTTGGTCTCGACCATCTTCATTCTCGTGGGCGGCGGGATTGCCTACGCCGCCATTTACGGAACCCGCAAATTAAAAGAGCAAGCTGCGGCCGAGATATCCAATCCCCAGTCTCCGTGGCTATGGCAGAAGGACTGGGCAGCGAGCCGAGCCGAGAGCCGGAACCGCAACAGCGCCTTTGGCCTTTGGGCATTGGCGATTTTTGTGAACGGGATTGTGTTCACAATCGCGATCTCGGTCGTGCCTCAACTCTGGCGCACCTCCGACCCCAAAGTCTTCGTGCTGCTTGCGTTCTGTATGGTTGGAGTCATTCTGGCGGGCGTGGCCATACGGGCCAGCATCCGGCGGAAACGCTTTGGCCAAACCTATTTCGAGTTCGCCTCGCTGCCCTTTTCTCCCGGCCGCACGCTGAAGGGCACGATTCATTTGCGCTTTAACACCGATGCCAGACATGGCATCGACCTGCGTCTCTCCTGCGTGCGCCAAGTCATTACTGGCTCGGGGAAAAATCGTTCCACCCTCCAGAGCGTTCTTTGGCAAGCTGACCAGAATGTGCCGCAGTCATCGCTCGCCCCCGGACCCCTGGGGGACGCCGTAATCCCAGTGGATTTCACTGTCCCGAGCGACGCCTACGAGTCGAATCACGACGATCCCGACGATCAGGTCCTCTGGCTCTTGCACGCCCAGGCCGACGTTCCCGGCGTGGATTATTCCGATGATTTCGAGGTTCCGGTTTTCCGCCTGACACCGTCGTCGGCGATGGCCTCAGACTTAGCCGCAGAGCCAATGGCAATTTTTCGGAGCGACGAGAAGACCGCAACCGCTGCCCCTGCCTTTCAATCCGATGCATCCGACGTGGCCGCTCCCCAGAATCCAAAGGTTGTAGTCTCGACCGCGATGGACGGCAGCACCGAATTCTATTTCCCGCCGTTTCGCAACCCGTCCCAGATCCTGGGTTTGATTTTTTTCACCGCCGTGTGGACGGCCGTCGTCTATTTCCTCGCACATTCCAAAGCTCCATTGCTCTTTACCGCGGTGTTCGGACTAGCTGAACTCCTGCTGATCTACGGGCTGATTCGCTCGACGCTGGTCTCATTCCGCATCCAGGTGGGCAACAACAGGATTGTCCGCCGCCGGTCTCTGCTCGGCATTGGAGGGGCTCGCGAATTTCCCTTCCCCGACATCGCTCAGATATTGCCCGTAACCCAGGCGCAACAACTAGGCGCAAAAGGCTCTTACTCTCTTCGCTTGCAGCTGAAGAGTGGAGAGAAGGCGACGCTTGTCGACATGATCGATGACCGTCAGGAGGCGCGCTGGCTCGCTGCCCAACTGGAGAAGCTCGCTGGCCTTAAGCTGGACACACACGTTGCTGTCGACGCTGTTCTCGGCGGCTACGGCCCGCCGCCGCAACGTGGACAAGCGCCATCAAGATCCCTCCCATCCTTTCGCCGCAGTTCTCCGGCCGCGATCGCGGTGGGGATGGCCTTCTTCCTCGCCTGGACGGCTTTCGTGGGCTACCGTTTTGTCTCCCGGGATTACGGCCGGCCCAACCGCATATCCAAGGTCAAGGTCCCGGCACCGGCCAAGTCTTCTCCCTCCCATGTGGCTCACTCGCCACTCACAGATGTCGATCTGCAACATCTGCAAACGCTCCCGGACCAGGCGCAGGCCGAAGAATTGCTGGACCGGGCAATTCATCACGATGCCCGCGCCCTCGATTTGTTCGAGCAGAATATTGGCACCTGGCACGATCTCCAGCACACCCCACACATGGACGACTTGGAGAGGCGTTCTCAATTCTCCACCGACCTGCGCGTTCGCTACGCCAACGCAGATCTCAACCTGGCAATCAACGGAGTGCCGAAAACTGAAGTTTCGGCGGGCGCCCTTATCGCACAGGCGCAAGCCGACCCAGCGCATCGCGCCTACAGCGTGTACTCCATGGGAATGCTGGCCGGCCGCGGTGTGGGCTACGATCGCATTTATCCCATCCTGGTGGACTATGCCAAGAATGACCCCAACCCGCAGGTCCGCCAATGGGCTGTGGAAGGCATGCGCTACCTCGGCACCGATGAAGCTCTCGATCAGCTCTTCGATTCCTTTACGCACGACCCCTCCGACGCAGTCCGCGATCGCGCGGGCTGCAATGTATCCGACTGCGGCAACTTCAAGCGCAAACAGCGCCTGCGAATGGTGCCCAAACTGATAGAGCTAGCCGCCGATCCCCAAACTACCCCGCAAATGCGCAACTGGACATTCCTCGCGCTGCATGAGATCACCGACGCCGCCTTGCCTGCCGATCCCTCGGCTTGGCGAGACTGGTATGCCGAACACGGAGCCGAAAAGATGGCCGAGTTCGAACAGTTGAATTGGTGGATAGTCCGCGGCGATCAGTAGCGGGGCTGTCACTTTTGCCAGTGGGCACTCCAAGCGAATTTCCCTAAGCTGTCGTGACGAGCGAGGACGAGCAACAGGCGACTCGCGACGTGGAGTCCGGCGTAGTCGCCAATGGCCGGGACAGTCCTCTAGAGACAGAGATTCGGAGAAAACAACGATGCGGAAGAAGAGTATCAAAGCAATCCTGGTTGCCGTCGGCGTTTTGTTCGTGTGCAACTTGTCGATGTTCGCCGCGGCGCAGGGTGCTTCGGGGGCAGACGCACAATCGAATAGCATTTCAAACGAAGACATCGAGATGCTACGGGCAGACTTGCGCACACAGCGGAAGCAGATCATGGCGCAAAACATGACCCTCACTGCCGACGAGGCCACCAAGTTCTGGCCTCTCTTTGACCAGTACAGAAAAGAAGCGATCAAACCCAATGACGAACGCTGGGCAGTGATCAAGGACTATGCCACGAACTACGGCACCATGACCGATGCGCAGGCGCAGGAGTACCTCAGGAGAGCAAACGCCGTTGACGAGCAACTCCTCGCGTTGCGTATGAAGTATGTTCCGGTGTTTGAGAAGGTCATCTCGGCGAAGAAGACCGCGCTGTGGTACCAGATCGACCGCCGAATCGACCTCCTGATCAATTTGCAGTTGTCCACTGTGATTCCGATGGTCAATACCGGCAAATAGCTGCTGAGCGAGCCTGTTCTACACCTTCCCAGTCAATGAGCGGGAACGGCGGTTCCGCGGCTCTTAGCCGCCGTTCTCAATTCAAATCGCTTACAATTCCCCTTCCTGCGATTACCTGATCATGACGGTTGCGGTTCGTTCTTTCGCGAAGATCAATCTCGGACTGTACATTGGCGCCGCGCGCGCGGACGGATTTCACGATCTGCGCACGGTGTATCAGACGATTGCGTTGCATGACGTGATTCGGGTTCGCGTTGAACGAAAGTCGGGGCCGGGTCGTGGGATTGAGATTCTGTGCAGAAATAACGACCCGCGGGTTCCGTTAGATTCGTCGAACACTTGCTATCGCATGGCTGAGCTCGTGATGAGCGAACTCGGGGCGACCAACAGGGTCAGTATTGAGATTGAAAAGCGTCTCCCGGTGCAGGGAGGGTTGGGCGCGGCTTCATCGAATGCCGTCGCGACGATGCTCGGGCTGGAACTGGCGCTCAAGAAGAAACTGCCGGCTGCCGTCCGCCTGCGCGTTGCGGCTGAAGTTGGTTCGGACCTGCCGTTGTTTCTGTTGGGCGGAACGGTGCTCGGAGTGGGCCGCGGCGAAGAAGTTTATCCGTTGCCCGATCTACCGTCGGTAGCTATGGTGGTGGTGACGCCCGAAGTCGGAGTCTCCACGCCGCAGGCATTTGCCGATTGGGACCGATTGACGCGGGCGGGAGGGTCCGATAGACTGTTGGAGGTTGGCTGCGTGCTTTCGGCGTGGCTGTCTGGTTCAAATAATAGTGGTTCACCCAACACCGGTGCTTCTGCAAAAGGCGGGAGCCGGGCCGGAAAATTGCTTTCCGACCTTGTCCGTACCGGGATTGAAAACGACTTCGAGAAAGTCGTCTTTCCTGAATATCCCGAATTGCGTGACATAAAAGGTGCGCTGGAGCGTGCGGGGTCGAGATACGCTTCGCTCTCCGGATCAGGGTCGAGCCTGTATGGGCTGTTCCGGTCGCCGACCGACGCTGCGAAGGCGGCAATCCGTCTGCGGAGGCAGGGGGTGAAGGCGGTCGAGACCAGAACATTGACGCGGTCACAGTATTGGAAAAGGATTGTGTGAGGCAGGTTGCAAGGATTCAGAGTTTCGAGGTAAAAAGCTTGAAACCCCGATCTTTGTGAACGACAATTGAAGTGCAATCTGCCGATCGTTTCACTGGGCCGTCGACTAATGGTAGGTCAAGTGCCTTTGGAGCACTTTGTCTAGGTTCGAATCCTAGCGGCCCAGCCAGATAACCCAGGTCTTAGTTGTCAGGTGTCAGGTCTTAGGAAAACCTAACACCTGGGACCTGAAACCTAACACCTGAGACCTCAACCATGGCCACAGTTGCGACTGCTGAAAAGACGACCGCCGAAAAAACGACCGCGGAAAAAAAGCCGATCACGGACGAGAAAACGGAACGCAAGCCGCAACGCGCCCGGGTCGACGACCGATTCAAGGTCTTCTGTGGAACCGCTAACGAAGCGCTGTGCGACGAGGTCTGCAATTTTCTTGGCCTGACGCGCGGCCAGGCCCTGGTGACGCGCTTCAAAGATGGCGAAGCGTACGTGCAGATCCAGGAGAATGTACGCGGAGCGGACGTGTTCGTGATGCAGCCCACCTGCCAACCGGTGGACATGCACCTGATGGAACTGCTGTTGATGATGGACGCGCTCAAGCGGGCGTCGGCGCGGCGCATCACGGCGGTGATTCCGTATTACGGCTATGCGCGCCAGGATCGCAAAGACAAGCCGCGAGTGCCGATTTCGTCGAAGCTGGTGGCCGATCTGCTGACCACCGCGGGCGCGGATCGCGCGCTGGTCGTCGACTTGCACGCGCCGCAGTTGCAGGGATTTTTTAATATTCCGGTGGACCACCTTTTCGCGTCACCGGTGCTGGTGGATTACTTCAGGAAGCTGAATCTGCCGGACCTGACGGTGGTTTCTCCGGACGCGGGTGGCGTGGAACGTGCCCGCTTCTTCGCGAAGAAAATGGACGCGGCGCTGGCCATCGTGGATAAACGGCGCGTCGAAATGAACGTGGCGGAAGTGATGAACGTGATCGGCGAAGTTAACGGCCGCACTTGTCTCATCATTGACGACTTGATCGACACGGCGGGAACGCTAGTGAAGGTGGCCCAGGCGCTGATCGAGAATGGAGCCGGCACGGTTTATGCGTGCTGCTCGCATCCGGTGCTGTCGGGGCCAGCGGTGGAAAATTTGTTAAATTCTCCGATCACCGAGGTGGTCGTGACCAATACCATTCCGCTGTCGGAAGCGGCAAAGCAAGTTCCGAAGATCAAGGTGCTTTCGATCGCGGGGCTGATTGGACGGGCGATTCAGTCGATTCACGAAGAGACTTCGGTGAGCAGACTTTTTATTTGAGAACGGTCGTTAGTCGCTGGTCGTTAGTCGTTTGCAAACTCTTTTCGGCGCGGAGTGGGTTGCCAACGACTAACGACGATCGACCATCGACGATTTCAACAAGGACGGAAACTGAATTATGGCTACCGCAACGGATGTCAGCATTCTGGAAGCGCAGAAGCGCGAACCAGGCACTAAGAACGCCGCCCGGCGCGTGCGCGTCGGCGGAAAGATTCCCGCGGTTGTCTACGGCGCGGGCAAGGACGCGGCCGCGGTCGCGGTGGATCCGCGGCAGGTGTTGCGCATCCTTAAGTCGGAGAGCGGTCACAACACGATTTTTGATCTGGCGCTGGATAGCGATCGCGTGAAGGCCATGATCGTGGACTGGCAGTTCGAACCCATCAAGGGAACGCTGCTCCACGTCGATTTGCAGCGCATCGCGATGGACAAGCGGTTGACGGTCACGGTTCCGGTTGTGCTTAAAGGCGAGGCTCTGGGCGTAAAGACGGAGGGCGGCATTCTTGAGCAGTTGCTGCGTGAGATCGAGATTGAGTGCCTACCGGCGGATATTCCGAAAAACCTCGAAGTGGACATCAGCCACCTTGTGTTCGGCGTCGAAGTGCGCGTGAAGGACCTGCCGCACAGCGAGAAGCTGAAGTTCCTGACCGAAGAGAACCAGATGATTGCGCACATCACCACCGTGAAGGAGGAAGTGGTTGCAGCTCCTGAGGTGGTGGCAGATGCGACCGCGACTCCAGCTGAACCCGAAGTCATTAAGAAGGGTAAGCAGGATGCCGAGGGTGAGGGCGAAGCCGAGGGCGATGCCAAGGGTAAGGCGAAGCCGGAAAAGGCTGAGAAGTCCGAGAAGAAAGACAAGAAATAGCTGCTGGCTGTTGGCTTCTAGCTTTTAGCTAAAGGCCACCAGCTAAGAGCTAAGAGCTGACTTGCGTGAAACTGATTGTCGGTTTGGGCAACCCCGGAATCGAGTACCAGTTCACGCCGCACAATCTCGGTTTCTTGACGATTGATCGAATCGCCGACGGCCTTGGGATCGAAGTCAGAAATCGCCAATGCCGCGCGCTGACTGCGCGTGCAACGGTCGCCGGGGAGATGGCGGTTCTGGCTAAGCCGGAAACCTACATGAACCTGAGTGGGCTTTCGGTGCGGGAGCTGGTGGACGAGCATCAGGTCGATGTGAGGCGAGACCTGATCGTGATTTACGACGAGCTCGATCTGCCGCTGGGCGCGATTCGCATCCGGCAGCGGGGAAGTTCGGCGGGGCACAACGGGATGGAATCCATCCTCGGCGCGCTGGACACTGATGAGATTTTGCGGATTCGGCTGGGAATTGCTCCCGACCGCAAAGTCGCGGACGGCGTGAAATATGTGCTGACGCCGTTCCGCAAGTCGCAGGAGAAGGTTGTGGACGAACTCCTGGACACGGCGGTGCAGGCGGTAGAGGTGATTTTGAAAGAAGGACCGGCGGCGGCGATGAACCGGTTTAATCGCAAGAACGAAGCTGCGGAGTGAGAAGTGAGTCGTTGGTAAACAGTCGTTGGTCGATCGTCGTTGGTCGTTGGCAAACAACAGCGCATCACGATGAATCCCGAACGACTATCGACCATCGACGATACTGGAAATTTTGGAGATAACGAATGAATCGTAAATATGAATTGATGTTTATCGTCCGGCCCGACATGGTGGAAGAAGACCTGAGCAAGTTGGTTTCGACGCTCGAGTCTGCAGTGACCTCGGCGAGTGGGACGGCCAAGAGCGAAGTCTGGGGCAAGCGCCGTCTTGCGTACCGGGTAGGCAAGTTCAACGATGGCATCTTTGTGCTGATGATGATTGAAGCCACAGGCGCTGTCGTGCACGAAGTCGAGCGCCGCCTCCGGGTGACCGAGCCGGTTATCAAATTTCTCACCGTGCGCACGGACGAAGAACTGAAGCGGCTCGACAAGATCAAGAAGATCCGCGACTCGAAAAAGAAGGCGAGTGCGCAACCGGCTCCCGTCGCTGCTCCTGTAACGCCGGCAGCGCCGGAAGCGACGACGGAAACTCCGGCCTCGGCGCCGGCTTAGTGGTCGCTGTGCGGTCGCGCGACGAGCAACGGGGAGACGGGCGCCTTTCCCGTCATTTAGGGTCCGACGAATTCTGAGAAAGCAGGAGCATTATGGCAGAAGAAACGAAAGCACCGGCCGCGTCAGGCGGCGAAAGTCGTCCAGAGCGTAGCGGCGGCGACCGACCCGAGCGCAGCGGACCGCCGCGCGGACCGCGTCCCGGCGGAGGTCCTGGCGGTCCTCGCGAGGGCGGACGCAAGTTCTTCCGGCGCAAGAAGGTTTGCAAGTTCTGCGTCGAGAAGATCGAAGCCGTCAATTACAAAGATGTGCGCCTGTTGGCGCAATTCGTGGCGGAAAGCGGCAAGATCACTCCACGACGTCTGACGGGCGTGTGCACGCCGCACCAGCGCCGTCTGTCGCGGGCGATCAAGCAGGCGCGCAATATCGCCCTGCTGCCGTTCGCTGGGCGAGCGCAGTAAACACAAAATCGTCGGTGGTCGCTAGTAGTGGGTCGTTCGCAGTCTTTGCCAACGACTAATGACCATTCGACCAACGACTAAGGGAGTCATCCATGGAAGTCATCTTGAAAGAAGACGTGCCCAAGCTGGGCAACCGCGGCGAAGTCGTGAAAGTCGCCGAGGGATACGGGCGGAATTTTCTGCTGCCCAAGAAGCTTGCGATTCAAGCCACCGAAGCCAACAAGACTGTCATCGAGCAGATGAAGGCGGCCTCGGTGCGCCGCTCCGCCAAGGAAAAGACCGAAGCTGAAGCGCTGGGCAAGCAGTTTGACGGGCTCGAAGTGAAGTTCCTGCGCAAGTCTGGCGAAGGCGATCAGCTGTTCGGATCGGTTACGGCCGGCGATATTGCAGAGGCGCTCGAGAAGAAAAGCTTCCACATCGATCGGCGGAAGATCCAGTTGCATGAACCGCTCAAGAGTGTGGGCGAGTTCATCATCGCCATCAAGCTGCACAAGGATGTGACCACGCACCTGAAGGTGGTTGTGGACAAAGAAGCGGTAGAGTAATTGTTGATTCTGTGTGGTGACGGAGCTCGGCTCCGC
Source organism: uncultured Acidobacteriaceae bacterium (assembly GCA_963755765.1). GTDB lineage: Bacteria > Acidobacteriota > Terriglobia > Terriglobales > Acidobacteriaceae > Acidiflorens. The sequence continues at coordinate 463,001 of CAVWKZ010000008.1, read as the reverse complement.
CGCCACACGACCAACATCCCTAAGAATCTGCCCCGAAGAACTCCTGCACTTTTCTCAAGTCTGTGGTGCGGCTGTAGCGTGGCAGACTTTCTACGAATACGCGCCCGTATTGCTTCTTCAAAATGCGGTTGTCGAGCAGAGCCAGCAGTCCGCGATCGTGCAGCGATCGAATCAATCTCCCAAATCCCTGCTTCAATGTAATGACCGCGCTGGGCACCTGGTACTCGAAGAACGCGTTGCCGCCGCCGGCATCGATGGCCTTCACCCGAGCCGCTACCACCGGATCGCTCGGAACGGCAAAGGGCAGGCGGTCGATGATCACGCAGCTCAATTGTTCGCCTTGCACGTCCACGCCCTGCCAGAACGAAGATGTCCCAAACAGCACGGCGTGGGGCGTGAGCCGAAACTCCTCCAGCAGCGCCGACTTCGGAGCATCGCCTTGCTTAAGCATCGGAAAATCCAACTGCCCGAGCAGGCGGTCGTAGATTTCGTTCATCTGCGCGTAGCTGGTGAAGAGTACGAACGCGCGTCCGCGGGTGATCTCGAGCAACCGCCTGATAACTGTGGCAGCCTCGCCGGCGAATTGCGGCGTGCGCGGATCGGGGAGATCGGGAGGCACGTAAAGGATGGCCTGGCTTTCGTAATCGAAGTGCGAAGCAACGATCAGTTCGCGCGCGTGATCAAGGCCGAGCCGCTGTCGTATGTAGCTAAACCCGCCGCCAACAGCCAGCGTTGCGGAGGTCAAGACCGACGTCTCCAGCTTCGACCACAGGCACTCTCGCAGAATCTGGCCGACTTCGATGGGAGTGGCTTGCAGGAAAACATTCGTGCGTCCGCCCGCTGACGCTTCGGCGGAAGCCTTACGGCGTGAGCCTCCCGGCCCGCGAAAACCACGCCGCTCGATCCAAAAGACCGTGTTTGGATCTTCGTTTTCCATAACGAAGCTGAGCTGAACTTGCAATTGCTGCGCGCGACGCATGAGTGTGAAAACTTCTTCCGGCTTCTGCGGAAGTTGCTCTAGTTCCGCGGCGAGCCGGTACAGCGATTGATTGAGGGCAATAAATTCGTCGCCGTTTTCCTCCAGAAATTCGCGGCGGGAATCGAAGGCGAAGCGGCCTTCGTTCGCTGGCAGCAGCGAGAAAAAGAGTTGCGAGCGTTCCCGCACGGACTGAATCGCTCCCGAGAACTGTGGTGTATAACGTTTCTCGCGCTGCAGCAGGTGTTCAACGTCGCGCGTCAGTTCGTCCATGCGCAGGTTGCTGACGGAAATTCCGAAGTAATTGCCGGCGATGTCTTCCAGTTCGTGGGCCTCGTCGAAGATGACGGCTCCGCACTCGGGAAGGACGCCGGCGTCAGGCGCGCCTTCAGCTTCTAGTTTGATGGCGAGGTCAGCGAAGAACAGGTGGTGGTTGACGATGATGATGTCGCTCTCGGCCCCGCGGCGCCGCATTTCGGTGATGAAGCAACGGTCGTATTCTTTACACTTTTGGCCGAGACAGGTGTCGGCGCGCGCGTCGAGTTTGTGCCAGAGAGCGCTGGCCTCGGGCAGTTCGGCTAGCTCGGCGCGATCTCCGGTCTGTGTCGTCTTGTCCCACGCGGCGATGGCGCGATAGTGCTCGATCTCTTCCAGTCCGCTGAGCACCGGCTGGTCGGTAAGGTCGATGAGCTTTTTGCGGCAGAGATAATTGTTGCGTCCCTTCATGTAGCAGACGCTCAGCTTGCGATCTCCGTCGGGGAACAGAGCGTGCTCGAGCGCGGGGACATCCTTGAAGAAAAGTTGCTCCTGCAAATTCTTTGTTCCGGTTGAGATGATGACTCGTTTGCCGGAGCGGATCACGGGCAGCAGATACGCCAGTGTTTTGCCGGTTCCGGTGCCGGCTTCGACAATCAAGTGGCGCTTCTCTTCGAGCGCCTCTTCTACCGCCTGGGCCATCTGCAACTGCCCGCGTCGAAACTCATAGGCGGGGTGCGTTTTCGAGAGCAGGCCTCCGGGCGAGAAGAACTGATAGAGCGAGAATCCCGCGGGCCGAGTTTCCGAAGGGGACACGGGATGGGATGAGGAAGGCACGGAGTCTCTATAATAGCTAAGAGTTCTCAGTTCCCGGTTCCCAGTTCTCAGCAAAACCTTCATCGAGTCGGGATAAGAAAAGATACCCATTGAGCAAGAAGAAGTTATCGCCGCTTGTCGCCATCGTCGGACGCCCGAATGTTGGGAAATCGACACTTTTCAATCACCTCACCGGATCGCGTCGCGCCATCGTCGGAGACGAGCCCGGCATCACGCGCGACCGACTTTATGGCGAAGTGGAATGGCGTGGGCACGAGTTCCGCGTGGTGGACACGGGCGGCATCGTTCCTGACGATAAGGACTTCATACCGTCGGAGATTTTTCGGCAGGCCAAGGTCGCGTTCGACGAAGCGGCGGCTATCGTTATGGTCGTTGATGCGCGGACCGAGATCGCCGGTCCCGATCGCGAGCTAGCGCGACTGCTCGCTCGCACCGGGAAGCCGCTTTTTCTCGCCGTCAACAAGATGGACTCGGACAAGCAGGATGGATTGCTCGACGAATTTCACGTGCTCGGTATGCGGAATATGTTTCCGATCTCGGCTGAGCATGGACGCGGCGTTGACGATTTGCTCGATGCCATCCTTAAGGTGCTGCCGGCGAGTGCTAAGACAACCACGGAGGGCACTGAAGTCACGGAGGAGGGCACAGGGGAAGACCCCGGCGAAACCATCCCTGAAGAGCCGCATGAAATCAAGGTGGCCATCATCGGCCATCCCAATGTCGGCAAGTCCACGCTGCTCAATAGACTCACAGGGACTGACCGCGCCATCGTCTCTCCGATCGCCGGCACCACGCGTGATTCGATCGACGAAGTCATCCAGTACAAAGGCCGCAAGATTCGCTTCATTGATACGGCAGGCATTCGCCGCAAAGGCAAAACGAAGCTGATGGCGGAGAAGCTTTCGGTGGTCATGGCGCGCAAGAACATCGAAGACGCCGATATCGTTCTCTTCATGGTGGACGCCACCGAAGGCGCCAGCGGGCTTGACGCGAACATCGCCGGCTATGCCCATGAGAGCGGGCGTTCGGTAATTATCCTGGTCAACAAATGGGATCTGGTGGCGAGCGGCGAGAAGCGCGCTGTGAGCCAGTCGAAGACGGCGCGTATTCAAGATGCAAAGCGTCCGCACGATCGCGCTCTCTACGAGGAGCGGCTGCGCTACGGGCTCAAGTTTCTGAGCTACGCCCCGGTGCTATTTCTTTCAGCGCACACCGGCAAGGGGACGGAGAAAATTCTACCGCTGATCGAGAAGGTGGCTGCCGAGCGCCGCAAGCGCGTCACTACTGGGGAGATGAATCGCTTCCTGAAGACGGTTGACTTCGATCGCGCTTCGGTTCCGGTTAGCAAGCGCGTGAAGATCAAGTACATGACGCAGGCCGGAGTGGCTCCGCCTACATTTGTGCTCTTTACCGACCGTGCCGTGAAGCTGCACTTTTCCTATCAGCGGTTTTTGGAGAACCAGATTCGGGCGGCGTTTGGATTTATTGGCTCGCCTATTTGGATTAAGAACCGGGCGCGGGAGTAGAAGGTGCATCGATTGTGGAGGAGTTGCGCTTGAAGAACTGGCGAACGGATCTTGTATTCAGCCAATATAGGAAGAAAACGCCCAGTAAAGCAGCCGCCGTGCTGATGACTCTGCCTAGCGTGTCCTCGTGACGCACTTGGAGCAAACTCAATATCTCTACGACGGAAGTTACTAGAACAGTAATCCGAGCCCAATTTCGTCCTTGCGCGTAATAGAAAATGCAAATCAATGCCGTCATCCTAATCAACATGCCCACAATGATGGTAACGGTATGCAAGTGGGTCACGTAGGCATGGGGCGGCCAGAGCCACTGCCGCAACAAACCGGCCAAGAGAAAACCTACCATGATCCAAGCTGTTAGCAGCAGGCCGTTAGGGCGGTTCATGCGGACATTGTAACGGTCTCGTCACCGATCAGGTAGTCCTTAGCTCGCCATCGGAACATGCTTCCCTTCCTCGGTCAAGAGACCCACTCGATCAACTCCGGCGATCCGCGCAATGGCGATCACATCCGCCACGTCCTGGAAATCAATGTCGTCATCGGCTCCGACGTAGGCGATCCGCTCCACGCGAATGGCGAAAATGTCGCGCAGTCGTTCGCGCAAATGATCCCACTCCACCGCTTCTTCATTCATCATCACTTGCGGATGCTCTTCCTGTGAGCCCGCTGGTCCCGCCTTCGCACGATGAATCTGAATCACGATCGTGGCCTGAGGCGGCGGGATCGTGTGATTATTTGGATTGGGCGGTTGCGGAATCTCAGCCTGCAAGCCGACTGGCTTCTGCTCGACCACAACGATCATGAAAACGATGATGAGCACCAGCAGAACGTCAATCAGGGGAGTGACGTTCATCTTTGGGCCTGTCGAAAACGGACCACCGCCTGCCGTGGAGAATGCCATCTCAACTTCCTCTCCAGCACGCGCGTGTCCTGAGTCATTGGACACCCGGATGGTCAGGAGAGTTCCACGGCGTTGCAAGAGCAGGTCCTACCCCTTCGGCATGCGCGGGGCCAGGATGACAACGTAGATTTAGCCGATGGGCTCTGGCGACGGCGGCAGAGGAGGCGGCTCGAACGGTGGCGGAGATTCCGGGATTGGTGGCAACTCCGGCGCGGGAGGCGGCGGATTCAGGAGCGCATCGAGTTTTGGATAGCGGGACGCAAAGAAGTACAGCGCGTATGCCGGGAAGAAAACAGTCGCGGGCACGCTTATCAGCGCGACGAGATACAGCAAGACTGATAACAGGACGGCGCCACCGATGATGGCCAGGCTGACAGTGGCGACATTCCATCCCAAGCCTGCTTTATAACCCGCAAACACGGCGAGCACCGCCGGCACAACGATGGCGAAGATTGGAATCAGAGTGAGGATGCCGACCAGAATGGCAGCCGCCACCGCCAGCGCGATCTTCAATAGCAAATAGACGGCGTATTTTCCGGGCTCGGGGCGAATCGACGCTATCAGTTGGCTCCAGCCATCGGCGAAATCGACGTCTTCGAGCGCCATGATGGGCACCAGAAAATCTTTGGCCAGCAGTTGCACGGTCGCGGCCAGCAGTATGAAGACGAGAAACAATCCAACCAGCAGCAGCACTCCGAGAATGGAGCGGGCGAGGTGCTCTCCCGCGTCCCTGAACCACCCCAGCAGCCCGGCACACGCTAGCGGCACGCCGATCAGGACGCCCAGCGCCAGAAATTCGGTGATCAGGAATACGATCTGCCAGACAAAATATCGGCGGCCGGCACGATGCCAGCGCGACCAGCCCTCGCTGATCGAACAGCGCTTCTTGATGACTGAGTCGAACAGAATGAAGCGGAAGACACTGTTGAAATAAAGGAACACAAAAAACAAAATGATCGCCAGCACCACGAATGCACCAATCAGACCGGCCAGCTGGGCGATGCGGGCAGGATCGATATGTGGGAACGGAGTCGCCAGAAACTCCTGGCCGCGACGTTGCTGCGGGGCCGGGAAATTGAAGCTGCTGAAATTGCACCCGCTGGTGTGGAGCTCGGCGGCCAGAAACCCGACCAGCGCCAATCGCGACCATTGTCCGAAGCGAAACGGGCGGAAGAGCTGTTCGCGCGTGCGCTGTATGGCGGGTTGGACGCAATCGACGGCAGAAGCTGGCACGAAAACACCTCAGTCTGACATCAGCACCCTAAAGCGAATCGCCGGAAAAGACAACAAGAACTTGTAGAGCGGCTGTTAGCATTTAGCGCTAGCACTTAGCCTTTAGCTCTTGCTCGTATCGGCTGTACCACCCGTCAAATTCTCGCAATGCCAGTTCACATTGCAGCCGATGGCGTTCCTTGCGGTCGCGCACGTTTCGGTCGAGCGCCGGCAACAGGTCGAAGGTGATATTCGCGGGCTGAAAATTCTTGCCTTCCGCTTGCGTGATGTAGTTTACGAGCGAGCCAAACGCCGTTGCTCGCGGCGGAGGCACTGGCTCGCCGCCGCTTGCCCGAGCCGCCGCATTCATTCCCGCCATCAGGCCGGTTGCAATCGATTCGACGTAGCCTTCGACGCCGCAGATTTGTCCGGCGAACGATACCTGGGGGTGCGCTTTCATCTCTAATGTCGGACTGAGCAGCGATGGCGCGTTGATGTAGGTGTTGCGGTGAATCTGTCCGTAGCGCAGGAAGCGCGCGCCTTCCAGCCCTGGGATCAAACTCAGCACGCGTGCCTGCTCGCCAAACTTCAGATGATTCTGAAAGCCGACGAGGTTGTAGGAATCGGCGCGCAGATTCTCCTGCCGCAGTTGCACTGCCGCATAGGGAATTTTGCCGGTGCGAGGGTCCTTGAGTCCGACCGGCTTCATCGGCCCGAAACGCAGCGTGTCGCGCCCGCGTCGGGCGATCTCTTCGATGGGCAGGCAGCTTTCAAAGTAGTTCAGATTCTCCCAGTCCTTTTGCTCGACCGACTGCGCCGCGAGTAGCGCATCGTAGAATCGGTCGTAGTCATCTTTCGACATTGGACAGTTGATGTAGTCGGCCGAGCCTTTGTCGTAGCGGGCAGCCAGGTACACCCTGCTCATGTCGATGGAATCGGCCTCGACGATTGGGCTGATTGAATCGTAAAAAAACAGCTGGCTCTTGCCGGAATTCGATGTGCATAATCGCGCGATCTCGTGGGAAAGCGCATCCGAAGTCAACGGGCCGGTTGCGATGATGGTGAGTTGTCCAGCTTCGATCTGAGTCGCCTCTTCGCGGCGAACCGTGATGAGACCTTCGCGGGAAATCGCCTCCGTCACCTTGCGTGAGAATTCGGAGCGGTCCACAGCCAGAGCGTGTCCGGCGGGCACAGCGGTTTGCCGGGCGATCTCGAGCAGCAGAGAACCGGCTCGCCGCATCTCCTCCTTCAGCAGCCAGGGCGCTGTATTCTCACTGTCGGATTTCAGAGAGTTGGAGCAGACCAGTTCCGCGAAGTCTTCCGTCTGGTGAGCAGGGGTCGTGCGCACCGGCCGCATTTCGAATAGTTCGACGGCGACGCCGCGCCGCGCGCACTGCCACGCCGCTTCCGATCCCGCGAGTCCTGCACCGATGATTTGTACTCGCATCAGGGATCTTTCTCCGCCAGTTTATGCAGGCCTTCTCCCATCAGAAGAACGTCTCGCCACTCGTCGAGAAACTCCCCGCCCAATGCCTTATACATATCAATGGCAGGCTGATTCCAATTCAACACTGACCACTTAATGAAGCCGCGACCTTCTCGCCCCGCGATGTTTGCCACGCGGGCTAGAAGCGCGATGCCAAGCCCGCGTCCGCGAAACTGAGGGCGGACGAAGAGATCTTCCAGATATAAACCCGCGCCGCGCCACGTCGAGTAATAGCTAAAGAAGAGCGCAAAGCCTGCGGGTTCTCCATCGCATTCGGCAATCAGGGCGCGAAACTGAGGATTCGCACCGAAGCCGTCGCGCGCGATGTCGTCGTCGGTTACGAGAACTTCGTTCGGCGCTTTTTCAAACTCGGCAAGTTCCCAGATCATCCTTCTTATCAGGCTGGAATCGGCGACCGTGGCTTTACGAATTGTTGACATTTGTCGAGAGTCGAACGCAAGTCATCCCGCATTTATTATAGAGCGACATTAGAGGAGGAGGACAAATGCCAAGGATAAGTCTGGTTGAATCAGCGCACGCGAGCGCGGAAGTGAAGGAAATTTATGATGGCAAGCTGAAAGGCAAGCCTGGCAACATTCAAAAAGCGCTGGCGCATCGATCGGCGATGCTTGGAAAGTTTCTGGAATTCTATGCGAGAGTGGGGCGCTCGCTTGACCGCAAGCTTTACGAAGCCGTGTATCTGCGCGTCTCACTGATCAACGGATGCTATTACTGCTCGCAGCACCACATTCAAGGCGCCAAACGTGCCGGACTCACGCCGGAACAGATGAAAGATCTAAACGCGGGAAGCTACTCGGGGTTCAGCGCTCCGGAACAAACCGCGCTCCGGTACGCGGAGAAGCTAACGCGCACGCCGGACGGCGCCAGAGACGCGGATTTTGCGGAACTCAAACAACAGTTTTCCGACGAGCAGATTGTAGATCTACACATGCTCATAGGACTGGCAAACCTGACCAACCGCGTCACCGGGCCCCTGGGTCTGGAGGTCGAATTTCTGGAGGAGAAAATCTAGCTCGCGGATGACGAGGGAAGCCCCGTCCTCAATCAGAGGATTACTCGCTCGTCTCCCACTCGACGCGTCACGTGCTGGCGATCCAAATATTCGAGCAGCGGAATCGCATATTTGCGGCTGATTCCCGTCATATCCTTGAACCGGGCAACATCAATCTTCGGAGTGCTAGTCTTGAGCGCGGTGATCTTGTGGCGAAGATCCGTGAGTGCACTCTCGTGGAAAACGAGCTCCTCCGAGATCTTGATCAGAACTTTGTCGCGCAAGAGCAGAGTGACAATTTTCTGGGCGCGGATTTTATCTACCTTCAGACCGGCCAGCACTTCTTTCAGCGCTGGAACTTTCAACCCCGCAGAAGCAAATGCCTGCTCAATGATCTTCTTGGACTCGGCTTCTTCGTTTTTCATCACTACGCCGCGTCCGGGCAGGTGGACGAGCTCGCTCGCCACTTCCAATTTCTTTTCGGCCGCTAATTTTCCGAGGACGCTGTAGAACACTTCGGGTCCGAGATTGGCCTGATCCCGCAGCTCTTCTTTGCTCATTCCAGCCACAAGAGGGTTGGCATCATGAAATGTTTTGAGCGTTCGAAGCACATCGGTCTTGATTTCCGCAAATGCCGCCGGGGCAACCAGCACCTGATTGCAGTACACCAGTCCGACTGCGTCAATCAGTTTCATCGCGGCTCCCTTTTGCATGTTCATTTCTCCGCGAACGTCATCCAGACGAAGACCGATCGCTCCACGCCGCGCTACGCGAGCTGCCAACACTTCTTCCGGCGAGCCATCGCGCATGATTTTGAGAAATGCGGTCGCATCTTCCGCGCGTTGCCTGCGAGTTGGAGGTGAAGCGTCCAGCACCACGCCTCCGCCAATGGTCACGACCGGCGAAAACTGGCGCACGATGAAGCGATCTCTTGGTAGAAGCAGGATGGGGTCGATAAATCTCAGCTGCGCATAGGCCTCCTGTCCCGACTTGATCTGCTTTGCTCCATAGAGCCGCACTTCCGCGATAGTTTCTGCCGTGTAGGCGTGAAAGTGGACGCGTGCCCCATCTTTAAGCGGCTTTGCTGATGGGAGAAGAGAAAGCAATGTGTCGACTCGCGACGTGGGACGAAAGGTGTCCGCGGTCGCGAGAGTCATGCCGCGCGCGAGATCTTCGGTAGAGAGCCCGGCAAGATTCAGTGCGGTACGCTGCCCGGCGCCGGCGGCTTCCGCCGGCGAGCCGTGAACTTGCACTCCTCGAACTCGCACGCGCTTGCCGCCGGGGAAAACCTCGAGTTCTTCTTCTTTGCGAATTGTTCCGGCAACGAGAGTACCGGTGACGACTGTGCCAAAGCCTTTCATGGAGAAAACGCGATCTATGGGAAGGCGAGCCAGCGCTGCCGAGTCTTTCGCCGCAATTTCAGACGCAACGCGGGCGAGTGCGGATTTCAACTCATCCAGCCCTGCGCCGGTCAGCGAACTCACCGCGACGATCGGCGAGTGCGCTGGATCGAGACTCGTATCGAGGAAAGATCCGTGCACATAGTCCTCGACTTCCAGGCGCACCACTTCGAGCGTCTCCGCATCCACCGCATCGGATTTTGTGAGCACGGTGATGCCGCGGGGGATGGCAAGCAAGCGGCAGATATCGAAGTGTTCACGAGTCTGTGGCATGATCCCCTCGTCGGCGGCGATCACCAGCAGCACCAGGTCGATGCCCCCAACTCCCGCGAGCATGTTGCGCACAAACCGCTCGTGGCCGGGGACGTCGACGAAACCGAGGCGAATTCTGGTGCCATCGGGGGACGGAAGCTCCAGATGGGCGAATCCAATGTCGATGGTGATGCCGCGCCGCTTTTCTTCTTCGAGGCGGTCGGCATCAATGCCAGTCAGGGCTTTCACCATAGCTGTTTTGCCGTGATCGATATGTCCGGCGGTGCCGACGATGACGGACTTCATCTGCGACAGTATAGACGGGCATGTCGGACGGGCGCCCTTGTGCGCGGCTTTTGGCTCGACTCCGGAAATGAAACACCAAATTCAAGATCAACCTCAACGTCAAAAGCGGCGGACAAGAGCGCCCGCTTTGCACAACCTTGATGCGAAAAGTTGGTGGAGATGCGACAATAAAGATTCTCCGATGACAACCTCTGTGATCAGTCTCATTGCCATTACGCCGGAGATGATCCGGGAGCACGGCCTCACTCCGGAAGAATTCGAAAAAATCAAGCAACTGCTCGGCGGACGCGAACCCACGCGGACGGAACTCGGCATTTTCAGCGTGATGTGGAGCGAACACTGCTCCTATAAATCGTCGCGCATACACCTGAAGCGCTTGCCCACGCGCGGCAAGCTGGTGGTGCAGGGACCGGGCGAGAATGCCGGCATCGTCGACATCGGCGACGGCTGGGCCTGCGCTTTCAAGATCGAATCGCATAATCATCCGTCATTTATTGAGCCATTTCAGGGAGCCGCCACCGGCGTCGGCGGAATTCTGCGCGACATTTTTACGATGGGGGCGAGGCCGGTGGCGGTAATGGACTCGCTGCGCTTTGGGCCGATTCATGCTGGCGAGACCGTGGGCATCCGCGCGACACAAGCTCTGCCTACACAGGCCGAGATCCAAAAGAACCATTCTGTTATGGAGGGCGTGGTTTCTGGCGTTGCTTCTTATGGCAACTGTTTCGGCGTCCCTAACCTCGGCGGCGAGGTGAAGTTCGAGCCCTGTTACTCCGGCAATCCGTTGGTGAATGCGTTCGCTCTGGGCTTGGTCCGGCGCGACCAGATTTTTTATGGGCGCGCGTCGGGCGAGGGAAATCCCGTAATTTATGTCGGCTCCAAAACCGGACGCGACGGTATTCACGGCGCCACCATGGCGAGCGAGGAGTTCAGCGAAGGCTCGGAGGCCAAGCGGCCCAACGTTCAAGTTGGAGATCCCTTCCTCGAAAAGCTGCTACTGGAAGCCTGTCTCGAAGCCATGCAAACGGGCGCGATTGTTGGAATACAAGATATGGGTGCCGCCGGACTGACTTGCTCAACCTGCGAGATGGGCGGGCGCGGCGGCACTGGAGTCGAAATTGAGCTGGACCGCGTGCCGCAACGTGAAACCAGCATGACTCCTTACGAAATCATGCTCAGCGAGTCGCAGGAGCGCATGCTGCTGGTCGCGCAAAAAGGCCGGGAAGATGAAGTGTTCCGCATCTTCCAGAAGTGGGGACTGGACGCAGTGGAAATCGGACGCGTCACGAACGATGCGAAGATGCGCGTACTCGAGCACGGCAAAGTCGTTGCCGAAATCCCGAATGCTGCGCTCACGGACGACGCGCCGATGTATAAGCGGCCGCTGGCGCGTTGGGAACCGCCGGTTGACCGCGAAATGCCGCAGCATATCCGCCTCGGCGAAAGCGCAGATTTCTCTGGCCAGATCAAGCGTTTGCTGGCGAGTCCGAACATATGTTCGAAGCGCTGGGTCTGGCAGCAGTACGACCACATGGTGCAGACGAACACCGTCGAAGCGCCTGGAGCGAGCGATGCTGGCGTCATTCGCATTAAAGGCTCCAATCGTGGACTAGCCATGGCGCTCGACGGCAACAGCCGCTGGTGCTATCTCGATCCGCGTCTTGGAGCGATGCACGCCGTTGCGGAAGCTACTCGCAAAGTGGCTTGCACCGGCGCGACTCCGATCGGCGCTACCAATTGCCTCAATTTTGGCAATCCCGAAAAACCGCACATCATGTGGCAATTTTCGCAAGTGATTGACGGCATCACCAAAGCTTGTGAGGAATTGGATGTGCCGATAACCGGCGGCAATGTCAGCTTCTATAACGAAACTCTCGGCGAGGGAATTTATCCGACTCCAGTGATTGGGGTCGTCGGAATTCTCGAAGATGTGCACAAAGCGGCGAAGATGCACTTCGCGCAGGCGGGGAAGAAAATCGTCCTGCTGCGCGCCAATCAACCCGGCGACGCCGTTGATGCCGAAGCGGAATTTGGTTCGTCCGAATACGCCAAAGAGATTCTAGGAGCGGTGTGGGGTTATCCGCCGGAGTTGGATCTCGAAAAAGAAGCCACGCTGCAGCGTGCCCTGGTAGCCATAATCCAAGCGGGACTGATCGAATCGGCTCACGACTGCGCCGATGGCGGGTTGGCCGTGGCGCTAGTGGAGGCGGCGTTGCCCGCCGGAGTAGGGCTGAACGTCAGATTGCCTAAGCCACCAGCGGCGCTCGAGTTCCAGCTGTTCGCCGAAGACGCCAGCCGGGTCGTAATAAGCTGTGACCCCATCCACTTACCGAGAATCAAACAAGTAGCGGAGGAATATGGGGTCTTCGCAGATGTGCTGGGCGAAACGGGGTCGGACCGGATTGAGATTTCGGTGGTTGGCCAACCTGTGATTTCGGCCGGTGTTGCTGAGTTGCGGGATGCGTATGAGGGTGCACTGGAACGCTCGCTTTGGGCGGAACCAAGCGTTGCCACGTCGAACTGAAACTGCTAGGCCGGGACGAGGCCAAGCTTCGTCGCCACACGAGTGATTTTGAATTGGCTATTTGCTAAAGGCTAAGTGCTAAATGCTGACGTCCGACAAATTTCGTGATGAATGCGGGGTAGTAGCGATCCACGCCCATCCCGAGGCGGAGAAGCTCGCCTACCTCGGACTGCATGCCCTCCAGCATCGCGGGCAGGAATCGGCCGGCATCGTCACCTCCGACGGCGAGCATCTGCGCCAGCACAAGGCCATGGGACTGGTCGCCGACATCTTCAGCCACGAAGTGCTGGCTTCGCTGCGCGGCGTTCTTGCCATCGGCCACACGCGATATTCGACGGCTGGCGATTCGGCTTTGCTGAATGCGCAGCCCATCATGGTTCAATCCAACAAGGGCACGATCGCGATTGCTCATAATGGCAACCTGGTGAACGCGCAGGCGATTCGCGCGAAGCTCGAGGGTCAGGGCTCGATCTTCCAAACCAGCAGCGACACCGAAGTGCTGGTTCACCTGATTGCGCTTTCCCGTGAGCAAACTCTGCCGGATGCCATTGCCGACGCTTTGCGCCGGGTGGAAGGCGCGTTTTCGCTGGTCATGATCAGCCGCGACCGCATCTTCGCCGCGCGTGATCCGCGCGGATTTCGGCCGCTGGCCATGGGCCGCATTCCGGCGCTAACCAGCGAGAAGAAAGATACGGTCGTGTTTGCCTCCGAAACCTGCGCTTTTGATTTGCTCGGCGCCACCTATGAACGCGACGTCAAGCCCGGCGAACTGATTATTGTTGGGCCGGAAGGCATCAGCTCGCGTTTTTACTCCCCGTCGCCGGCACAATCGAGCTGCATCTTTGAGCATGTTTATTTTTCGCGTCCCGACAGCCTGGTGTTTGGCCGCTCGGTCGATCAAAGCCGGGACGCCATGGGACGTCAGCTCGCGCGCGAAGCTCCGGTCGACGCCGACATCGTCGTTCCCGTCCCCGATTCGGGCAACACTGCGGCGATCGGATATGCTGCCGAAAGCGGAATCCCTTTTCGTCTGGCCCTGATTCGCAACCATTACATCGGACGTACGTTCATTGAGCCGCAACAATCGGTCCGCGACTTCGGCGTGAAGCTGAAGCTGAACGCGGTTCACAGCCTGCTAGAAGGTAAGCGGGTGATTCTGGTGGACGATTCGATTGTGCGTGGCACCACCAGCAAGAAGATCGTCCGCATGATTCGTAACGCAGGCGCGAAAGAAGTCCACATGCGAATTTCCTGCCCACCGACGATCTCGCCCTGCTTTTACGGAGTGGATACGCCATCCAAGAAAGAACTTATCGCGGCCAATAAGACGGTCGAGGAGATTCGCGAATTCATCGTGGCTGACTCGCTCGCCTATCTTTCACTGGACGGACTGAAGAAAGCTTGCGCAGACGGAGAAAAGACCACCTACTGCTCCGCCTGCTACACCGGAACTTATCCCACCAAGATTGATGTGGATGAGATCCTGCCGGCGGGCGCCTCGCGATAACTAGCGTCCTCTGGCCAGCGCCAGCAGCAATGCCGCTCCGGCAGCGATGCCTGCTACCGCCAACCCAGTACGCTTCATGGATTTTTCGATTGCAACCCGATGCGGCCGCACCCACGCATCTTCCGGATAGTGTTGCGGCGCGGGATCGAACATCGGGAAGCCTTCGGGAGTTTCAGTAGCTTCGCGCAGCGCCATCTGAAGAACTTCAGCCAGATGCAAAGCGTGGCGGTCGGTTTCCTGGGCGATCTGTTCGCGGCAACTAAAACCATCGGCAACAATCAACCAGTCGGTCGGAGCCTGGCGGACGGCGGGCAGAAGTTCGAGTTCGCCGATAGCTTTCGAGACTTCGTATTTCTCTTTTTCAAAGCCGAACGCTCCCGCCATCCCGCAGCACCCCGGAGCGGGAGCGGTGAAATTGACGCCCATTCGCTGCAGCACCGCTTCCTCGGCCGTCATTTTCATGATGGCCTTGTGATGGCAATGACCGTGGATCAGCGCCCGGCGCGGCATTTTGGGAAGCGGAAAATCCTTCGCGCGCTGTTCAAGAAACTCACTGAGCAGGAAGACTTGTTTCGACAGGGCTTGCGCGCGTTCGTCTTTGGGGAAAAGATTAATAAGTTCGTCGCGGAAAACGGCGGCGCAGCTCGGTTCAAGAACGACGATGGGCGTCGCGGCTTCGATTTCCGGGAGCAACTCGTCCATGATTTGCAGCAACAAGCCCTTGGCGCGATCCAGCATGCCGACGTCGTAGAGCGGGCGGCCACAGCACAGGTGGGCGCGTGGGACGCTGACATCAAACCCTGCGGCTTCGAGGACCTCGACAGCGGCTTTCGCGGTCGCAGGCAGGAAGTGATTGTTGAACGTGTCGGCCCAGAGTACGACAGTGTTGTCGCGGAGTTGCGCTCCTTGGGACAGACCACTGCGTCCGTCCTCACGTGGATATTGCCGCTCCCACCATTGTTTGAACGTCTGCGGCGCTAACGTCGGAATGCGGCGCTGGGCGGGGATTCCGCCCACAAGCTTGGCCAGGTCGCGGAGGCCGGGAAGTTGCGTAGCGAGATTCACGAGGCCCGGCGCGTGGGACGCGGCGCGCGCCCACAAGTCAATATTCGAAAACGCCATCGCACTGAGCGGACGCCGATTCGTTTCGTAATAGTGCGACAGGAATTCCGCTTTGTAGGTCGCGACATCAACGCCGACGGGGCAATCGCTTTTGCAGCCCTTGCAGGCCAAGCAGAGGTCGAGCGATTCCTTCACCGCTTCGTTCTGCCATCCGTCTTTGATGACGTCGCCTTTCGTCATCTCCCAGAGCAGGTGGGCGCGGCCGCGCGTGGAGTGCTCTTCATCGCGCGTGACGCGGAAGCTGGGACACATGACTCCGCCTTCGTCGCGGCGGCATTTGCCGACTCCCACGCAGCGCAAAGTTGCGGCGGCCAGGCTGCCTTGGTCGTCGGGAAATTTGAAATGCGTTTCAGGCCGCCACGGATCATAGCCGGCGCCGAGGCGCAGATTTTCGTCGAGGCGATAAGGCTCGATGAGCTTCCCAGGGTTCATCTTCCAATCGGGATCCCAGAGCGCTTTGAACTCGCGGAAAGCCTGCATGAGCTCGGGGCCAAACATCTTGGGCAGAAGCTCGCCGCGGGCTTGGCCGTCTCCATGCTCGCCTGAGAGCGAGCCGCCGTAGCGGATCACGAGGTCGGCGGCCTCTTCCATGAACTGGCGAAACTTGCGCACGCCATCGGTTGACTCCAGATCGTAGTCCATGCGGGTGTGAATGCAGGCGTGGCCGAAGTGTCCGTAGAATGATCCCTCGTAGTGAAAGGCTTGCATCAACTTGCGCAGGTCGCGCAGATAAGTGCCAAGTTTTTCGGGAGCGACCGCGGAATCCTCGAAACCCTCCCAACGCTGCGGTTCGCCGGGCACGTGCGAAGTCACACCCAGACTGGACTCACGCACCTCCCAGATGCGCCGGGCCTGCTTCGGATCGGTAAACAGGCGCATGTTTGGAGGAATTGCAGAGCGATCAAGCGCCGCCATCAAGCGCTGTGCCCGAGCTGCGGCTTCGGCAGCGGTATTGGCGCCGAATTCAACCATCAGCCAGCCAGCGCCTTCGGGCAACAGTGCGAGGCCGTCGAGGTTCACACCCTTGCGACGGCTGGCGTTGACCATTATGTCGTCGAAGCCTTCGAGGCCGATGGGGTGATGCTGCATGATCTGCGGCACGTGGTCGGCACAGACGTAAATGTCGGGCCATCCGATGACCAGCAGCGCCCGTGCCGGAGGACTCTCGACGAGGCGGCAGGTGGCTTCGAGAATCATAACGCAAGTGCCTTCGGAGCCGACTAGCGCGCGCGCCACGTGAAAGCCGCTCTCCGGGAGCAGGCGGTTGAGGTTGTATCCGGAGACGCGTCGCGGAATATTCGGGAACTGGCGGCGCACCTGCTCCCCGTAGCGATCGGCGAGAGACTTGAGGCCGGAGTAGATTTCGGCGCGGCGTCCGCCTTCGCGAATGAAGCGGTCGAAATCGTCGGCATTGGTTGCGCCAACATGCAGACGCTGGCCGCCGTAGGTGAGGACTTCTAGCGCCTCGATGTTGTCATCCGTTTTGCCGGCCATGATCGAGTGCACGCCGCAGGAGTTGTTGCCGATCATGCCGCCGAGGGTACAACGGTCGTGCGTCGCGGGATCGGGTGCGAAGGTGAGGTGATGCTTCTCGGCTGCAGCGCGCAGAGTATCGAGGACGACTCCAGGTTCGACGCGGGCGATGCGGCCCTCGGGATCGATTTCGAGAATGGACGCCATGTATTTCGAGAAATCGAGAATGATGGCGGCGTTACAGCATTGTCCGGCGAGCGAAGTGCCTCCGCCACGCGCGAGCAGCGGAGCGCCATGGTCGCGACACAGGGCAACGGCGGCGAGGACATCTTCTTTGTCGCGAGGAAGCACGACGCCGATCGGGACTTGGCGATAATTGGAACCGTCGGTCGCGTACAGGGCGCGGCTACCGGAGTCGAAGCGAACTTCTCCACGAAGATGGCGGCGGAGAGCGGCTTCGAGCGCGGAGGCATCAAGTTGCGTCGAATGGGCCGGAGGTGGAGCGACGTCTTGCGGCATAAAGTACAAACCATCTTCGAGGATGCGGGCCTTCGGCGCAAGGGCGGAAAGTAACTTGGAGGGTCAGAGGGCAGATTACGGACGTCAGGACTTTCGCGGGCGCCCGGCGCCATACGTGAGAAATCCTGCAAGAGAAACTCTTGGATCGGCGCCTTGATGGGAGTACCATATGCTGCTTAAAGCAGTTCTGAAAGACACGATCACCCGGTGCCTCATGGAAATCACTGACAAAATCGAATTGCTGTTGAAGAGCAAGGGCGACAGTCGGGTCCTGTCCGTGACGCCCGATCAGTCCGTATACGAGGCCATTGAGAAGATGGCAGTGGAGAGCATCGGCGCACTGCTTGTGGTATCCCAGGGCCGCTTGATCGGCATCCTCTCAGAGCGCGACTATGCCCGCAAAGTCATCCTCCAGGGGCACTCCTCGAAAGACACCCTGGTGCGGGAGATCATGACCAGTCCCGTGGTCTTCGTTACCCGTGAAAACACAGTCGACGAGTGCATGTCCATTATGACGAACCATCGTTTTCGTCATCTTCCCGTCGTTGAGGACGGCGTGCCGGTGGGTGTGGTGTCGATTGGCGACTTGGTTAGTTGGATCATCTCCGGTCAAGCACAAACCATCCAGGAACTGGAAGGGTATATTACGGGGCGCTATCCCGGCTGAGCCAGCCATTGCCAGGTTTACCCCCCGCCGGCCCGCAAATTTTTGTCTGTTTCCAGCCCATTTCCGGAGTACAATTCAGCCCGTCCTTCCCGTGCTTGGACGGGTCGGCGTTTTGCACATAAATCAGATTCAGACATTCAGGAGAGCCTTGCATGAACGCACCGGCCACTGGGACGAAATCTGGGAGTCCACAACCTGTTCGGCACGAAGATCGCAATACGTGGATTTTCACCGGGTACGCAATTTGTGGGATTGTGTTTTTCGGGATACTGGCTTATTACGCTTGCCTGTATTTTACGCACTCGTAATCAAGGGCAATCGCGGTTGTAATCGGACACCGGAAGAGCCCGCAACGCGGGCTCGCTGAAGTGTTTTCCTTTTGGAGTGCCTGCGGAATGACTCTATAAGGGAAGAGAATCGTCGCCGAGATTCTGTTCCTCATCGCGCTTCCTGCCATAGCGAAAAGCCAGCCCCACACCCACGGTCATGACTCCGAGAGGCGGAGCCACCAGGATCGCAACGCCTCTGGTGATGGCCTTTTGTCCATCTTTGGAAGTTGCCGAAGCCGTGCTGTAGCACATCGCACAGCCTTGCGCGAATGCCGGCACCGCCCACAAGCAGAGAAGCCCGACGAGCAGGAGAGCGCAACGTCGAGCCGCGCAGGCCCTTTCAGTCTGCCTCGCAGGTCTGGCGGTAGATATCACTTTACCCCCAACGACAGAATGCGGAACGCATCCGGGAAGAAGACCATCATCATAGCCAGACAGAACACCAGCGAGCACATGGTTAGCCACTTCATGCGCGATACCTCGTACTTCATGTGCATGAAATAGCCGATGATGAGCGTGGCCTTGACGAACGACAGACCCATCAGGATCACAAGCATGCGCTTGGCTTCCATGTTCTGATAGCCGAGATACACTTCGACGGCCGTCAGAACCAGCAGGACTCCCCAAACCCAAAAGAAAGGAGTGACACTGTGATGGCGTTGCTCTTCCGCTACGCGTGCTTCAATTGCCTGCTGAAAAGCGTCTTCCATAGTTTTATCTTTCCAGTCTACTAGGTAAGCTCCTAGACGATTTTGGTGGACATGATGTAGACGAGGGGGAAGATGAACATCCACACCAGATCTACAAAGTGCCAATACAGCCCGGCGACCTCGACATCGGCGGCGTCGTAAACTTTCGGTTTCAGCCACAAAATCAGGGAGCACACAAGGGCCGCAATCAGCAGCACGTGGGCACCGTAGTGGAACGGACTGTATGCAGGCGTCGCCAGCCAAGCCACCAGCCAGAGCGCGAAAAGAATCGGGATAAACTTACGGCGCAGCGCGATGACGCCGAGATAAACCACTCCCAGGGTGACGTGCAGCATGTGCATTCCGGTCAGCCCAAAAAATGTTGCTGCGAACTGGGGCACGGTCTTGGAAACATTGACGAATTCGGACGCCGTTTCCTGACCTGGGACGGCGGGGAAAATAGGCAGGCGGAGACCATCGTTGATCAGGTGGCTCCATTCCTTGGCGTGGAGAATGATGAAGCCTATTCCGCACGCCATGGTGGCCAATAGCCAGAGGACCCTAGCCTTGTCATTTCCACGCGCGGCCGCGTTCACCGCCAGCACCATCGTGAGTGAACTGGTCAACAGGAACGCGGTCATGATAGTCGCATTAACAATGCTGGTGGAATGGAACGGCGTCGGCCAATCCGGGGTGGAGATGCGTCCATAGCTGTAGGCATACAGCAGCGCGCCGAAAGTCAGCGAGTCGGACAGGAGGAACAGCCACATCCCGATTTTCTTCGAATACGTGCCAAAGAGCGACGGCTCGTAAATCGCCGCAACATTGTGCGGCAGCGCAGCATCCGCCATGCGGTTTAGTCTCCTTTTTCTGGCCAGTGTGTCTAGTGTGCGAACACCAGCAGCGCGAGAATGTAAATCCACAGCAAGGCCATGAAATGCCAATACCAGGCCGTTACGTCAACGATGATCCGACGCGAGGCCAAAGGGCGGTGCAACATGACGGCGGTTCCGGCCACCAGTAGGGCCAGGATTCCTCCGAGCAAGTGTGCAGCGTGCGCGCCAGTCAGCAGATAAATAAAGGAACTACCTGGGCCAGTGGCAACGTAGAACCCTCGCGAGGCGAGATCTCTCCAGGCCAGCCATTGTCCGGTCAGGAAACACAGCCCAAGAACAATGGTGAGTGCCAGCCAGGGAAATTTACTTTCCTCGCCCAGGGATACTCCCGGAATGGAGTTCACGGGTTCAAGTGCGACTTGCCGTGCCAGTTGTCGTCGGGCTAGCTCGATGGTGACGCTGCTCAACAGCAGCACGCACGTATTGATCAGAAACAGCATCGTGGGCAGAGGGACGGGGATCCAGTCGTGCACCACGGTGTTGGTGCTCGGATCGAAGGTGGGCAGCCCCTGACGCACAATGTAGGCGCTGGTAAACGAAACGAACAACATTAAGATGGGCGTCAGAGCTACTGCCAATCCCAGGCGCGCGCGGCGCAAACGTGCTCCGTAGTCGGGCGAGCCAGGATCGGGACGGTCGCCGTCTCCGCCACCCGTTATTGGCGGCAGATCGGCGTGATTTCCCCGCGAGGTGGTGGGGCGCGGCGCCGGAATCGTAGGAGTGAAGCTCGCCATACTTGCTCTGGTAATCTCTTAGGTCCTTACTAGTGCGCTACGACGGCTGTCGGATCCGTTTGCATCACGAAGTCGCGCGGCGCTCCGGGCACGCTGTACTCATACGGACCGTTATGGACTACGGGTGTACGTCCGCCGAAATTGTCGTGTGGAGGCGGAGTAGCAGTGGTCCACTCCAGCGTGGTTGCCTCCCAGGGATTATCGCTCGCCTTGGGTCCCTTGAACATGCTCCAGAACAGGTTGAAGACGAAGATCAGCTGCGCCGCGACAGTTACGATCGCCGCGTAGGTCATAAACGTGTTCAGGCCAATCAAGGGGTGCAGATAGTTGAGCTCGGTCAGCTGAGAGTAGCGCCGGGGCTGGCCGGCCAGTCCCAAATAGTGCATCGGCATGAAGACGCAATAGGTGCCGATCAGGGTCAGGAAGAAATGGGCTCGCGCCAATTTCTCGTTCATCATGCGGCCAAACATCTTGGGGAACCAGTAGTAGGTTGCGGCAAAGATGCCGAAGATCGCGGCTACACCCATGATCAGATGAAAGTGGCCGGGCACGAAGGCGGTGTCGTGCAAGGGAATATCCAGCGCCGGTTGCGCAAGAAACGGACCGCTCAATCCCCCGGAAACGAACAACGACACAAAGCCGATGGCAAACAGCATGGGCGACTGGAATCGAATACGTCCTTTATGAAGCGTTCCCAACCAGTTAAACGTCTTGATGGCGGATGGCACTCCGATCGCCATGGTCATGATGGAGAAGGCAAAAGCCGTATACGGACTCATGCCACTCATGAACATGTGGTGTCCCCACACCATGAACCCGAGCACTCCGATCGAGAGCATGGCATAGACCATCGCCTTGTAACCAAAGATTGGCTTGCGCGAGAACGTCGAAAGCACCTGGGAGGCTACGCCCATGCCGGGAAGGATCGCGATGTAAACCTCGGGATGACCGAAGAACCAGAAAAGGTGCTGCCAGAGCAGTGGCGAACCACCTTTATGTCCGGTGAGCTGGCCGTTAATCGTGCCCAGCGGCAGAAAGAAGCTGGTACCGATGTTGCGATCCATGAGGAGAAGGATGCCGGCGGAGAGCAGAACTCCGAAGGCCAGCAAGCCCAGGATCGCGGTGATGAACCACGACCAGCAGGTCAGCGGCATGCGCATCATGCTCATACCCTTGGCACGCATGTCGAGTGTAGTGGTAATGAAGTTGAGGGCGCCCATGAGCGACGCGATACAGAAAATTGCGATGCTGATGATCCAGAGGTCCGCGCCCAGACCCTCACCCGGGCCGGCGGATTGCAGCGCACTTAGAGGCGCGTAGCCGGTCCAGCCGTGAAGAGGAGCTCCGCCTACCACAAAAAAAGCTGACAGCATCACGATGTAAGCGACGAAGGTCGTCCAGAATGAGAGCATGTTGAGGACGGGGAAGGCCATGTCGGGCGCGCCGATTTGGATGGGCAGGAAGTAGTTGCCGAAGCCGCCCTGGGGTGCGGTCGTTAGGACGAAGAACACCATGATGGTTCCGTGCATGGTGACCAGGGTGAGATAGGTTTCGGGTTTGATCTCGCCCAGCAGCGGGAGGATCGCCGTTGGCCAGATGAGATGGATCCTCATCAGCAGGGAGAGAAACATGCCGACGAAAACCGCGCTGAGCGCGAGAAAGTAATACTGGAGGCCAATGACCTTGTGGTCGAGGCTGAAAACCCATTTGCGGATGAAGCCCTGAGGGGCCGCGTGTTGGTGGGAATCCTGGGCAACCATTTATTGTTTCTCCGCCTCTCGAGCTGCCAGCCACTTGTCAAACTCATCCTGGCTGACGACCTTCAGTATGCCGTGCATCTTGTAGTGGCCGAGCCCGCAAAGTTCCGCGCAAGCGATTTCATAGCTGCCGGTTTCAATGGGAGTGAAGTGCATGTGAATCGCAAGGCCGGGGACTGCGTCTTGCTTGAAGCGCATGGCAGGAACAAAGAAACTGTGGATCACGTCGTGGGCGCGGAGAATGACTTCCACCTCGCGGCCGACGGGCACTTCCATGATGCCCGTTACCACGTCGTCTTTTGACGCCGGATCTGCCGCGTCCAGGCCCAAGGCCGCTTCGCCGCCGGCGGACGGGTCTTCCAACTCCGGCTTGGCGATTCCAAATTTGCCGTCGGGACCGGGATAGCGGAAGTACCAGGCGAACTGCATGGCTGTGACTTCCACCTGCGTCGCCCCTTCCACTGCCGGGCGAAAGCGTTCCGCCGCCCAGATGGGACCACCGAACAGGTTCAACCCAACGAATAAGATCGCGGTGAGAGTGGTCCAGACAATTTCCAGAGTCAGATTGCCGTGGGAATAGTCAGCGCGGGTGCCAGATTTCTGATCGCCGTATTTCCAGACGAAATATCCTAGGGTCATCTGGGCGGCCACGAAGATAACGCCCATGATGATGATGGTCACGGCGAACTGGTGATCGAGCGCGGCAGTAGAGGCGGACGCTCCGTGAGGAAACCACCAGGTTTTTGCAACGAAGAAATAAGTGCTGGCCAAGGTAATCAGCCAGATGACGGCGAGAAGAACCAGCCCCATGTACCAAGCCCCCTGCCCCACTCGAATAAATCGGCTTTCCCGCTCGTGAGAGAACGCAGAAACCGATGCCACCGTCCGTGAACGAACGGAAGTGTATCACAGCTCATTGTGATTTATGCAAGCGAGTTCGATGCAGTAGTGTCCTATTCAGTTCAGTGCGTTGATTCCAATTTGACGATTCGTCCCGTCATCGACAATGTGAACAGGCACACCAAGAAATTTAGGGTCGTAGTCATCGCGACGACCGCTACTACCGCGCCTAGCAGACAAAACGGACTTCCCAGGAATACTGCTGCGATGCACGAATTTCGTTTTTCCGTGATCTGCCGTTTCTTGTTTTCATGTGGCGCAAACTTCGATCAGTGTTTCATTGACGAGCGCGGCAGTTTTTGAGTAACATCGGTTTCACCTCAGGGGATCGATGGGAATGTCTGGGAATTCGAAACGTGTTGGTGTAGTCCTTTTCCAACTCGGTGGACCCGATTCGCTGGAGGCAGTCGAACCTTTCCTTTTTAATCTTTTTTGCGATCCCGACATCATTGACTTCCCGTTTTCCAAGCTGGGCCGGCGTGCGCTGGCAAAGCTGATCTCCAAGACGCGCGCAAAAAAGGCATCCCAGCACTACGCGGCTATCGGTGGTTCTCCCATTCGCCGCTTCACCGAGCAGCAGGCCGACGCTTTGGAAGCGCGCCTGATCCGCGAAGGTCTCGACGCTCGCTGCGTAGTGGCGATGCGCTATTGGCACCCATTCACGACCGAAGCGGTCGGTCAACTTATCGAAGCGGAATTGGACCAGGTCGTGTTGCTACCTCTTTATCCGCAATACTCGAGCACGACCACCGGCAGCAGCTTGAACGAATGGCAACGTCGGTGGACAGACGCAGTCCCAACTTCCTGCGTTCCTCCTTTTTATAGTGATCCTCTATATATCACCGCCGTGACGGAGAGAATTAACGAGGCGCTAGCCCGTTTCCGCGATCCCGCTAGTGTGCCCCTGGTCTTCAGCGCGCACGGTGTTCCGGTATCGGTGATCGAAAAAGGCGATCCCTACCAGCAGCAAATAGAAGAGACCGTGAGCCTGGTGATGGAACAAGGAGGATGGTCCAACTCCAATGACCATCGCCTGTGCTACCAGAGCAAAGTAGGTGCCAGTCGCTGGTTGGAGCCTTCCTTGCACCAGACACTGCGGCAATTGGCGGCGGAGAAGCTGCGCGAAGTATGCATCGTCCCCATTTCATTCGTCTCCGACCATGTCGAGACCCTGGGAGAGATTGATCATTGCGCGCGGCAGGAGGCCAGGTCGCTCGGCATCGAGCGCTTTGAGATGACGCGAGGTCTCAACGATTCGCCAACATTTATCCAGGCTCTTGCGGGGTTAGTGCTGGCCGCGATCAGCGAGCCGGAAGCGACGATTCGGGATCAGGAGATGGAACCGGCGGTGCATTCCATGGTCGCCGATTAAAGCACGAGGATAGATTCAGGAGACAGATTCAGGAGGACGAGGATCATGGCAGAAAACCCGGATGCGCCCAAAACACCGCCTGCTAAGGAAGCCGCTTCTGTTCCCTATGTGGGGACGGGTGCTGTGGGCACGTCGAAGGCGGCCGCCTCTGCGGGCGTGGCCGCAGTTGGTCCGGAAGATAATAAGGTCAACCAGCGGCGTCGCCGTCTGGTGTGGGTGTCGGTTACGGCTTTTCTGACGGCTTGGTTTCTGGCTTTTTTCCGTTTTTTTCTACCGCGCACTCTTTTTGAACCAGCCACCATCTTCAAGATCGGCTATCCCTCCGATTACGGTTTGGGAGTCGATACGAAATGGCAGCAGAAGTATCGCATCTGGGTCGATCGCAGACCGGATCGCATCTTTGTCATCTACGCTCGTTGCACTCACCTCGGCTGCACTCCCGACTGGAAGGCCAGCGAAAACAAGTTCAAATGTCCTTGCCACGGAAGTGGCTACGACGACGAGGGGATCAATTTCGAAGGGCCTGCGCCTAGGCCGATGGATCGTGCCTTCGTGCAATTGGCTCCTGATGGCGAAATTGTCGTCGATACGTCGCGGCTTTATCAGTGGCCTAAGGGTCAGCCGAGCGCCTTCAATGATCCGGGAGCGTTTTTGCCGACATAAGTCTGACTTGAACTCGCTTGAAGCCTGAACGGCCAATTCTGGTGCGACTCGCCAGATGTGCCAGAAGAAAGAGACGGAAATGGCTGAAGAAAGTGGTTCGAACGGGAAGAACGGAAATAGCGACAAGACCGAAAAGACCGAAAAGACAACCGGCATCCTGGGGCGAGTAGCCACCGAGGTGAAGGCCGATGTGCAGTCGATCAAGACCGACTTGCCGGCCAAGGCCAAGGAACAGGTCGATCTTCTCAAGGACCCGACCAAGACTCAGGTTTACACCTCCATCTTTCGCCACAAGCACGACGACACGCCGCGCAATCGCGCTTTGGGCGTGTTGTCGAACGTCTTTCTGCATTTGCATCCGGCAAAGATCAACCGCGATGCTGTGCGCTACAGCTTCACCTGGGGCATGGGAGGAATCACCTTCTACCTCTTCATTGTGCTCACCTTCACGGGCGTGCTCTTGATGTTCTATTACCACCCGACGAAAGTGCAGGCGTTCCGCGATGTGCTCTACCTGGAGCATGACGTCCCCTTTGGGAAGCTGTTGCGCAACATGCATCGTTGGGCGGCCCACTTGATGGTGATCACCGTCTGGCTGCACATGTTCCGGGTGTTTCTGACCGGCTCCTACAAAAAGCCGCGCGAGTTCAACTGGAACATTGGAGTGCTGCTGCTGGTGTTCACGCTCCTGCTCTCCTTCACCGGATACCTGCTGCCCGACGATCAACTCGGTTTCTGGGCGGTTACGGTCGGGACCAACATGGCACGTGCAACGCCGCTCCTCGGACACGAGGGCCCCTTCGGTCATATGTTGGGCATGACTCCCTACAATGACGTTCGCTTTGGTTTGCTCGGCGGCTCGATCGTGGATGCGAACGCGCTTTTGCGTTCCTACATCTGGCATTGCATCGGCATTCCAATCGTCGCTTCGGTGCTGATGATCGTGCACTTCTGGCGCGTGCGAAAAGATGGCGGCATCTCGGGCCCGGCCGCAGTCGTGCTCGAATCCGAAATCAAGGAGGCGCGGCGATAGTTCACACAAATAGTTCGCCCAAATAGCTATGGACTGGAAGCAACTCTGGGATATCGCCTCCGCGCCTGACAACGTGCCCATCGTGGCACTGATTCCACTACTCGGCTTCTATATCTATCTGGCCTGGAAGCAGGCACACGCCAATGATCAGTTGATCACGGAACTGGAAGGCGATGCCGCGCTCGCCAAAACCAAATATCGCAAGACGTGGCCCTTTAAGCCGGGATGGCAGAAAGAAATTCACGTCTGGCCATTTCTCTTGCGGGTGGAGTTTCTGGCCGCCATCATCGTCACCATCATTCTGATGATCTGGTCGATCACGCTGAACGCTCCCCTGGAAGAGCCGGCGAATCCGAACCTGACCATGAATCCGGCCAAGGCACCCTGGTATTTTCTGGGTCTCCAGGAAATGCTGGTGTATTTCGATCCCTGGATTGCCGGCGTCGTGATGCCCACGTTGATCATCATCGGACTGATGGTGATTCCTTATATAGATACCAATCCGTTGGGCAGCGGCTACTACACGTGGAAGCAGCGCAGGTTTTCCATCGGCACGTTCCTCTTCGGCTTCATCGTTCTGTGGGTCGCGATGATCATTATCGGGACCTTTATTCGCGGGCCAGGCTGGCAATGGTTCTGGCCGGGGCAAACCTGGGATCACAACCGCCTGATTTACGAGGTCAACCGTGATCTTCCCGACCTGTTCGGAATTACCGCCAACTGGGCGAAGGCGGTCTTCGGAGCAGTGGTGGTGGGCGGCTTTTACCTGGTCGGCGGCTTCGTGCTGCACGGCTTATTTCGGCGCAATAACCCGAAGGATTACAAGCGCATGAGCTTCTTGCAGTATTCGACCATGATGTTCTTCGTGCTCACCATGTTCGCCCTGCCGATCAAGATGCTGCTGCGGCTCGGGTTTCATATCAAGTACGTGTGGATCACGCCTTGGTTCAACGTTTAAGTGATCAACGTTAGATGACCAACGTTTAACTGCTGCGCAACGCTTAGGAGGAAGTGGTGCCCGAAAAGCCCGTTCCCGAGGATGATCCGCTAGTCCAGAAATCACTGGCCACTTGGTATGTAGTGACGATGGTGATCCTGACGGTGTCGCTGTTCTGGGCCCTATGGGACGAGGACTTCGGACAGCGTCCATGGAAAGCCTTCCAGCACGAATGGAAGGACCGCTACTCCACTTTTCTAAAGACGGCTCGTTCCAGCTCGGCGCAATCGGAAAAAGAAGTCGAGAGCAACAGCGATTACCAGAAGCTGAAGCAGAACTATGAACAGGCCTTCCAGCAAGCAGCGCCACGGACGAAAGAGATCAATGACCAGCTGCGCACTCTAAGCGCTAAAATCCTGGCGGTACAGAACGTCTTCACCGATCGCCGCGCCTACGTAAATGCGTTGACCTACGATATCGAGACCACAACCAGCGCGTCCTCGAAGCAAAGCAAGCTCAAAGACCTGGCAAAATACGAGCAGGAGACGGCGGTAGTCGAGTACCCCGACGGCAGTAAGGCGAGCTACACCTACCCAAAACTCGAAGAAACTTACAACGACCTTAAGACGGAACGAGGCCAGCTGAGCGCCGAACTGGGAGAGTTAATCAAGCCAGTCAGCGACCGGAAAGCGAAGCTCGACGCGTTCATCTCAGAGAACATGGTTGACCTGACGCCGGCGCAGATTCGCGGTTTGCAGGACAAAACAGAGGCGCTGGACCCGTCCATCCTGCAAATCAACGTGGCCGACGCCAATATTGTGGATCGCTGCGAATCCTGCCACATGGGAATCCGCGAGCCCGTCAAGTTGACCGCGGCCTCAATGGCGCCGAAAGGGAAAAAGCCGGACGACTACGCGCGCGCCTTCACCAGCCATCCCGAGCCGCAACTGCTCAAGATCCATGATCCAGACAAATTCGGCTGTTCTCCTTGCCATCAGGGAAATGGACGCGCCACCACCAGCGTTGAGAAAGCACACGGAAATTACGAGCATTGGCTCTGGCCCTTATTCCCGAAACCGAATTTCGAGGCTGGCTGCCAGACCTGCCACGCCGCGGACATGTTGCTGGTAAGCGGCGACGTGGGCTGGACTCTGAGCGAGGGCAAAGACTTGTATCGCCAGCGCGGCTGCGTGGGCTGCCACCGCTTCGAGGGCTACGACAAGGAACCGGAAGACCTGAACTCCATGGCGCAGCAGATCAAACAAATGGACCAGGAGAAAAAGCAGAACCTGAAGGAATCCGCGTTCTTGATGAAGCAGGCGGATTCCGCCAAGACAAACGAGGAAGCGAATCATCTGAACGACCAGGCGGTAGCGCTCCGGGTCGCGAACAGCAAACTGGATTTGCGGATCGTACAGCTCGACCGAACCACCAAGAGCCTGCTGCAGGACATGAAGAAAGTCGGACCCAACCTGAAGGACGTCCGGCTAAAACTCAACAAGAACTGGATTCCAGTCTGGCTAAAGAAGCCAACCGATTTTCGTCCCACAACGCGGATGCCGAATTTCCGGCTGAATGACAGGCAGATAGAAGCGATCTCGGCCTACCTGTGGCAGTCGGCCTTATCCGACGCGCCGGTGAAACACGTTCCCGGAAATGCCGGCCGCGGCAAGGAACTGTTCGAAACCCGCGGATGCCTGGGCTGCCACTCCGTCGGCGAAGGCGATCAGATGCAGGGCGGAACATTCGCCGCCAACCTGACGCGCGAGGGTGAGAAAGCAAACTACGATTACCTGGTGCGTTGGGTGCACAACGCGCGCCAGCGCACGCGTCCCTATTGTCCGTCCGAGAAAAAGGACATCGGCCCCGAAGACTACGCCAAGAAGGGCTTGCCCTATGTGTTCGACCTCGAACACAGCAAGTGTCCAAATGACGGCCATGAACTGCAAGTGCAGAACATGACGGTCATGCCGAGCCTGCGGCTGACTCAGCAGGATGCATCGGACATTGCCTCCTATCTGGTCACGCTGAAGAAGAAAGAGCCCAGTTCCTATCCCGAAGCCGCTTTCATGGACGACCCCAACCTGAAAGACGAAGGGAAGAAGTGGATCCGCCACTTCGGCTGCGCCGGATGTCATGAAATTTCTGGTTTTGAGGACGAAGGCAGGATTGGGACGGAGCTGACCTTCGAAGGCAGCAAGCCCATCGAGCGCCTCGACTTCGCTCTGCTGACGGAGATGGCGGAACGGGGAGACGGCGAACCCATAAAAGATCCCGAAGATCTTGCGCGTCTGCCGGAGGGACCTGCGAAGGGCCCCTGGTACTCAAATCTGGGCTTCTTCGAGCACAAACTGGCAGAGCCGAATATATGGGACCAGGGAAAGATCAAGTCGGACACGGAAAAGCTCCGCATGCCGAACGTCCACCTGACCCCGCAGCAAATTCGCGCCCTGACTACCTTCCTTGTAGGCAGCCAGGAGAGCACGCTTCCCGCGTCATATCAGTACCGTCCTCTCGACTACCGCCGTGACATTCAGGAAGGCTGGTGGGTGGTCAAGAAGTACAACTGCATGGGCTGCCACCAGTTCATTCCCGGCCAGGCATCGGCACTGATGGGAATGAAGCACTATCAGGATGCGCAGGAGCAGCTTCCGCCCAAACTGCTGACCGAAGGCTCACGAGTCAACCCGCAGTGGCTGCTGCGCTTCCTCACCAATCCGTCGCTAAGTCAGTCCTCAAGCGAGGCCGACATGGATCGCAACGGCGTGCGCTCGTATCTCCAGGTGCGAATGCCCACCTTCAGCTTCTCAGAGAACGAACTGGGCAAGCTGGTGCGCTTCTTTGCGGCGCTCTCACGGCAGCCGTTCCCGTACATCCCGGACCAGACCATACCGCTGACGGCGAAGGAAACGGACATGGCACGCGGCCTGTTCTCCAGCACAGCAGCACCGTGCCTGAAGTGTCATGCAACCGGCGATGCCGCTCATGATCGCTTTGCCACGGCGCCGAATTTTCTGCTGGCGCGTGATCGCTTGAAGCCCGACTGGGTGGAACGCTGGATCATCGATCCACAAGCTATCAGTCCAGGCACGGCGATGCCCTCCGGTTTGTTCAAGCGTCTCAACAACCACTGGGTATTCGCCGGTCCGACGCCCTCCTCGTTCGAGGGTTATGATAAGGACCACACACGGCTGCTGGTGGATTATATTTTCCAGCTCACTCCGGAAGAGCAGCGCCGCGTGGCAGCGGCCATGGGGCACAAGCAAAGTAGTAAGAACGGAACGCCGCCGCTCGCTTCTCCCAGTACGAAGCCCGCCAGTGGAAGCGCTAGCGGCGGACCGCCTGCCGCTGAAACCCAGCGATCCGGAGGGACGGGAGGCGGGCGGTAAAATTATGGTCAAGCTTTCATTCCAGTTTCAGGAAAGGTGTAGGAAATGATGAATCGAAAACAGTGGTTAGTTAGACGAGGATTAGTCATGCTCGGCCTATTCGTGGTCGTGGGCCTGGTTCTGACTGCATGCAGCAAGAAGCCTTCTGAGGAACCGGCTGCCACTCCGAGTGCTACCTCCGCACCCGCACCGGCTGCGACCCCGATCGATCCGGCGACTGCGGCCAGCATCAGCGGCACGGTGAGTTTTGATGGTGCCGCGCCCAAGGAAGCGAAAATCGACATGAGCCAGGATCCGGCCTGCAAAGGCATGAATATGGCCGAGACTGTGGTTGTGGACGGCGGCAAGTTGGACAACGTCTTCGTCTACGTGAAGGAAGGCTTGGACAACCGGACGTTTGACACTCCCAAAGACGCCGTGACTATCGATCAAAGCGGCTGCAAGTATCATCCCCATGTTTTGGGGATCATGACTGGACAGACGCTCAAGGTCATCAACAGCGATCCCACCACTCACAATATCCATCCCACGCCGGCCAACAACCGCGAATGGAATGAGTCGCAACCCCCGCAGTCCGCGCCATTGGAGAAGACCTTCACCCGCGAGGAAATCATGCTGCCGGTGAAGTGTAACCAGCATCCCTGGATGAAGATGTATGTCAACGTGGTCAAGACCCCGTTCTATGCGGTCACTGGGCCGGACGGCAAGTTCGAGATCAAAGGCCTTCCGCCGGGCGACTACACCATAGCCTTCGTGCAGGAAAAGCTGGGCACGCAGGAACAGAAGGTTACCGTCGCGGCAAAAGACAGCAAGACCGTCGATGCAACGTTCAAAGCGCAATAACTGAGATCGGGCCGACGGAATCGTTGGCCCGCATTTCAATCCTGAACGCAGGGCCGAAAGCCGTTGAGCAGGAACGAGGAGGGTCGTTGCTTCCGATGATGCTGGTGATCTCTATTCTCATGGGTGTAATCCCTCTTTTGGGGATTGCCTGGACCATCGTCACGGGTACGGTCACGACGGTCGACGGCTTGTTCATGAGTCTGATCCTGCTAACGCTCTCTGCGGTCTTCTTCCTGAATGCTTTCTGGGAACTGCGTGACCGTGGAGCGCTTGCGTTTCTCCATAGGAAGAAAGCGGCGGCTGAGGCAACGCCCAAACCGAGTCCGAAAGTAGCTCCTGCGAACAAAGACGCCGAACCCAAAGAGGGTGAGAGCTAGGGCGGCGACCCAAGCATGGCTGTGCAACCCATCCCACTCCTTCCGTCGGACCAGTCCGCAAGCCTCGGGGACAACCCTGCCCAAAAGCCGCCGCGTCCGCGCATGTCCACTCGCAACCGGATTCTGTTCTTCGTGACAGCGTGGCTGGTCGTGCTCATGCCGTTCATGTTCTGGTGGGCCACTTGGTTTGGCCGCGCTCTCAATCCCAAAGAGATGAGCGAGTACCTCAACGACAGCAGTCATCCGCGGCACATCCAGCACGCCATCGTGCAACTCGGACAGCGCATTGGCGCGCACGATGCGAGCGCGGCGCAGTGGTATCCCGATCTGGTGCGGCTCGCCTCCAATCCGCGCGAGGAAGTGCGGAGCACCGATGCGTGGGTGATGGGACAGGACACGACAGGCCCTGGTTTCCACGAGGCGCTGTTGAAGCTGCTGCAGGATCCCTCGATGATCGTGCGCGGCAATGCTGCACTGTCGCTGGTCAGCTTCGGCGACAGTTCGGGGAGAGCGCGGATTGTTTCTCTATTGCAGCCGGTCGAGATTACCGCTCCGAGCGCTGGGAAGATTATGGATACGGCTGCGGTTGGCACGGCGATCCATCGA
This sequence comes from uncultured Acidobacteriaceae bacterium, assembly GCA_963755765.1. Classification (GTDB taxonomy): domain Bacteria; phylum Acidobacteriota; class Terriglobia; order Terriglobales; family Acidobacteriaceae; genus Acidiflorens. The sequence goes on along the minus strand of CAVWKZ010000008.1, from coordinate 430,501 downwards.
GGTGGACTGATCGCGAAGCTGCAGGATGGCCAAGAGGCTCGCGAATTGCGTTCGCCGATCACTGGGCGCGTGCGTACACTTTCGACAGCGACCGGCGCAAGCGTGGTTTCGGGAGCGGCGATCGCGACCATCGAACCCGGCGAAGAACAGGTCTGGGAGGCACTTCGCGCCTTATTTCTGATTGGCCAGGTGGACGATCTGCCTGCGATTCGTCCCTACCAAAGAGAATTGCCTGAAGTTCCGGAGCGGCTGCGCCAGCAGGCGATTGAGACGGAACGGGCGATTCAGGCTAGAGCCAGCAAGTAAAAGCGGCGTCGGAATTAGCAGCTCAGACTAGTAAGTCATCGGCCCGACTGCTTTTTCAACTTCCGTAATGTCCACCATGACGATGGCGTCCCACGGACAGCCGTCGAGGAACGAGCCTTCCGGGCCCTTGCTGAGACACTTCTTGCATCCGATGCAGAGAATCGGATCTACCTCGATGCGGCCGAACGGCGGATGATCTTCATCCGTTATCCAGAACATGCAGTCTTCGACCGGGCAATACTCAACGCAGGCGGGCGAACCGGCGCAACCGGTGCAGCACTCAGTGATGACGGCAAGTTCTTTGGGTTTTTTCTTGCGGGGAGTAGTCAGGCCCTTCGAGCGCGGCTCTTGTTTCAGCTCGTCGGGCACCATCCCCGGCGCTTTTGCGACTTCCGGCCCGGTTGCCATTGAGCTGAATTATATCGTGGGCTGCGGCTTTTGCAAGGTGCCTTGTGGCCGCTCCGCGGGCGGGCATTGTCATTCGCATCCGCTCCACAATCAACCTACGAAGGCATGCGGGGGCGTCTGAATATGATTAGCGCCGCTACTGTGCCTACCAAAGCTGGAACCGGCAGAATGAATACCAGGAGAACTCCGCAAATAAACTGAGTATTGAAACAAGGCGATCCTGGCGGGGGATGGCCACATCGCAATGACTCGACAATACTGACGATAACCAGAAAGAGTGGTGACAGCAGCAGCACACCTAGAATCCGTTTGCCAGCACTCATCTGCCGCCAGGACCGAAAGACCCAATAGGCCGCTCCGCAGAACACGAGAGCGATTAGACCAAGCACCATCTCGATCAAGCGCATGCAGGCACTAACGAAGGACGGGTGGGCCGTTCAAGCCGAATCCAGGCTGGAGTGGGTCACCCGCCACTCCGAGATAACTTAGCTGTTGAGATCGTGATGTAATGCGTCCGCTGCTTTTAGTGCGGTCTGCATGGGTTGGAAGTCATGGCGCAGGTAATCCATGTACCAGACTCCTGCCAGGATTACTACGGCTGGGGCCATGAAGTAGATCGGCATCTTGGAGGCGAAGTCGCCGATTACGGTGCCGACTCCGAGAATGGCCAGGACGTTCTTGGTCGAGTCGATGGCTGCTTCGCGGTCCAGTGATCGAAAAAAGGCAAATGGGTTTTTCATGCAATCCTCGTCTGGGTCTCTGAGATTGGAGCGGGGGACGTACTCCTTACTATTACTTCAATGATATCAATGATTTCAGCTTCGTGAGACGGGGCGCGACGTTCGGTCGGGGGTCAGATTCCTAACCCATTAACCACGGAGGGCACTAAGTCACACGGGGAAACCGGTGCCACGAACAGCTCGGCGAGTGTCAGCGCCAGAGGCGCGTGGTGTAATCCGCCATGCTGAGGCTTAGCAGAATGAAGAGGAAGAAGATCGCGCTTACTATGACCAGGCCGGTCAGTTTCTCGTGCGTGTATTTCACGTGCATGAAGAAAAGTACGACCAGGGTAGCTTTGATGGTCGCGATGGCCAGGGCGACGATGATGTTGAATGGGCCGAGGTCGATGAAGGCGGCACCCACGGTGAGGCCCGTGAAGACCAGCAACGCCAGCCAGATGGCGATGGAGGAGCCGAGCGTAGAAATATGTTCGTGTTCGGGTGTTTGGTCGGATGCGGAATTGTGATCCTGCATGGTTAATCTCACCTATGACGGTCGATCAGGTATAGCAACGGGAACAGGTAAATCCAGACGATATCTACAAAGTGCCAGTACAGGCCCGCGTTTTCTATGGGGGTGTAGTACTCGGACGTGTATTTGCCCCGCCATGCCATATAGGCGAGGAATCCAAAGAGGCCGACGCCGATGATCATGTGCAGGGCGTGCATGCCGGTCATGGCGAAATAGAGCGAGAAGTACATTTCGGCGTGATGAGTGTCGGCATACTGGCGTTCGGCGGCAGGGAGCTTCTCCTGACCGGGAAGCAACTCGTGATAGCTGAAGCTGGCTCCGGGGACGTGATGCTTCTCGAATTTTTCGGCATACTCGTCGGCCTTGATGCCTAGAAAGACTATGCCCAGAACGATGGTAGCTAGCAGCCAGAAGACGAGCGCCATGCGTTTGCCTAGCTGGGCGGCGCGAACTCCCAGGACCACGGTCAAGCTGGAGCAGATGAGTACGGCGGTGTTGATCGCGCCTAGTCTGATGTCCAACTGCTGGCTGGCGGAGCCGAAGTCGGCAAAATACTTGTAGCGGTAGACCAGGTAGGCGCAGAACATGCCGCCGAAGAACATTACTTCCTGGGCGAGGAACACCCACATGCCCAGGCTCGCGGCATTTTTTTGCTGGCTCTCGGTCTCGAAGTGGTGCAGGAGCGCCGGGTTCTCGTGTGCGTGCTGGTCGGCCACGACTTGACTAGTGGGCAACGGGAACCTCCTGCGTCTCGGGAACCTCGGCCATGTCGTCGTAGTTATAGGCTTCCCAGGTCACGACGGGCGGCTCGTCAAAGTTGAAGGTTGGAGGCGGCGAGGGAGTCTGCCACTCCAGGCCGGCAGCGTTCCATGGGTTCGCGGGTGCGGGCTTGCCGTAGCGCATGGACCACAGGAAATAGATCATGGGCAAAAGGTAGCCGACGGCGAGAATGGTCGCGCCCGCAGTTGAGAGCACGTTCAGAATCTGGAATTCGGGCGGATAGGAATGATAGCGCCGCGGCATTCCCATATAGCCGAGGATGAATTGAGGGAAGAAGGTCAGGTTGAATCCGATGAAAACGATCAGCGCGGCTAGTTTGCCCCAGCCTTCGGGATACATGCGTCCGGAAATTTTTGGCCACCAGAAATGCATGCCGCCGAGGTAGGCCATGACCATGCCTCCGACCATGATGTAGTGGAAGTGGGCGATGATGAAATAGGTGTCGTGCACGTGCACGTCGATGCCGAGGCAGGCGAGGAAGAGGCCGGTCAAGCCTCCGATGGTGAACAAGCCGATGAAGCCGAAAGAGTAGAGCATCGGGGTCTGGTAGGTGATGGAGCCCTTGTACATGGTGGCGGTCCAGTTAAAAACTTTGATCGCCGAGGGCACAGCCACGAAATAGCTGAGCAATGAAAAGATGAGCGCGGAATAGACGGAGATGCCGGCCACGAACATGTGGTGCGCCCAGACGAGGAATCCGATCACAGCGATGCCAAGCAGGGCCAGCGCCATCGCCCTATAGCCAAAAATGCGTTTGCGGGAGAAGCAGCAAACGATTTCGCTGATGATGCCCATCCCGGGGACGATCATGATGTAAACGGCGGGGTGGGAGTAGAACCAGAACAGATGCTGGAACAGGAGTGGGTCTCCGCCGAGTTTGGGATCGAAGATGCCGAGGTGGAACAGACGTTCGAGTGCAACCAACACCAGAGTGATAGCGACGACAGGCGTACCCAGCACCTGAATAATACTGGTGGCGTAATGCGCCCAGACGAACAGCGGTAGGCGGTTCCAGGTCATTCCCGGAGCGCGCATGCGGTGGATGGTGACGATGAAGTTCAGTCCAGTCAGGATGGACGAGAAGCCCGCGACGAAGATACCGAGGGCGGCGGAGATGACGTTGGTCTTGGCGAACTCGGTACTGAGCGGAGTGTAGAAAGTCCAACCCGTGTCGACGCCACCGTTGAGGATGGTGTAAATCATCAGAGTGCCGCCGATGATGTAGAGGTACCAGCTGAGCAGGTTGATGCGCGGGAAGGCTAGATCCCTGGCTCCGATCATGAGCGGGATCAGGAAATTGCCGAGCACGGCGGGCACGGCAGGAATAAGGAAGAAAAAGACCATGATCTGGCCGTGCATGGTGAACAGCTTGTTGTAGGTGTCGGACTGGACTAGGTCGCCGGCCGGGGTCAGCAACTCCAGGCGGATGAGCAGCGCGAAGAAGCCTCCGATAAAGAAGAAGAAGGTGATCGACATCAGGTAGAGCAGCGCGATGCGTTTGTGGTCCACGGTCAGGAGCCACGACTTGAGCCCATGCCCCGCGTTCAGGTAGTTCTCGCGCTCTCCGAAATCTGGTCCGTCAGCTGTTGCCATTTACCTCACCTGTACTTTTCCGTCTTCTACTTTTCCCGCTAGCACTTTTCGAATCTAGGGTTGCGGAGTTGCCATTGCCGCGCCGCTGCTGTTGACAGCACGTCCCGACGACGGCGTGGCTAGCGATTTCACGTAATCCACCAGCGCGTTCAGTTGCTCGTCGCTGACCTGTCCCTGAAAGGTCGGCATGACGGGCTTGAAGCCTTTGACTACTTTCGCGCCCGGTTCGAGGATCGACTCGCGGACGTAATTCTCGTCGGCGGTCACGGTGCGGCCATCTTCGAGGAGCACGGGCTTGCCGAAAACGCCGACCAGGTTCGGACCGCGGCCCTGCGTGTCAGAGCGGTGGCAGGTGACACAGCCCAATTCGGAGAACAGTTTCTGTCCGGTCACGGCCAGCGGCTGATTGCCTCCGCCGCCGCTCAGCCATGCGGCGTAGTCACTCGGCTCCATGGCCACAACCCAGCCGATCATGCCGGAGTGCTGTGTTCCGCAGTATTGGGAACAGAACAGATGGTAGGTGCCGGCCTTGGTGGCGCGGAACCAGATGGTGGTGTAGCGGCCGGGGAGCACGTCCTGCTTGATGCGAAATGCGGGCACAAAAAAGCTGTGGATCACGTCCTGCGAGGTCATGATCAGCTTGACGTCGCGGCCGACGGGGACATGGAGTTGGTTGATTTCGCGCTGGCCGCCTTTGTGCTCGAACTTCCACATCCACTGCTTTGCAACGGTGTAAACCTCGGCAGCGTCTTGCGGAGGCGTACGCTCCTGGAAGAAGATAACCGCACCCCAGATGTAAAAAACCAGCATCACGCAAAAGGGAATGATGGACCAGGTCAGTTCGAGATGAGTGGAACCTTCGATCTGTTCAGCGCGCTGTCCTTTTTGTTTACGGTACCTGACGGCGAAGGCCGTGAGTACGGCGAAGATCATCGCGGTCATGATGCCGGAGACGAGCAGCAGAAAAATGAACAGAGCATCCACGTTGCCTGCGTTCGTGGAGGCGCTCTCCGGCCAAAATGGAATGTGTCCGAACATGATTACGTGACCTTCTTCGCTCCTTGAAAGTTATCTGGAGGTAAGTTATTCGGACTGCGGCGAATCATCACAAAGAAAAGCGCTCCGAGGCCCGCCATGGTGGCCACGGCCATCAACTGCAGAATGCGCAAAACGGTGGCACTGTATTTACCCTGCGTCGGATCGTAGTGGTAGCAGTACAGCAGCACCTCGTCGACCACGTTGCCGATCTTGTTCTGTGACGCTTCCACCAGGGCCAGCCGCACGTCTTTGGGCGGATACTCAATGCCGTAGTAGTACTGGGCGATCTTGCCTTGCGGCGTCAGCACCATGATTGCTGTGGAGTGGGCGAACTGCTCGGTCTTGGGATCGTATTCGTACTGAAATCCAGCAGCCTTCGTGACCGCGGCGATCGCGTCCGGCTGGCCGACCAGGAAATGCCATCCCTTCTCGGCACCGGGCCGATTGTAGCGCCGCAGAAACTGCTCTTTCTTCTTAGCCGCGATCTCAGGCGTATTTTTAGGATCGAAGCTGATGGTGATGACTTCGAATTCCTTGCCGATATCGAACTTGAGCACACGCAGAGTGCTCTCCAGGCCGCTGAGCTCTTCGCCGCACAACATGGGGCATCCGTAATAGACGAAGTTGAGGATCAGCGGCTTCTGGCCGAAATAATCGCCCAACCTTACCTGGCGGCCGAGATCGTCAGTGAAGATGAGGTCCGGCGGAATCTGCTGGTTCAGGTTCTGCTGAATGCCGACGTTCTTCAATCCTGGCGGACGCACGTTGGGCGGCGGCGACATGATGTAGTTGCCCTGGGCCCAGGCGGCTCCCGCGAGGAGCACCAGCCCGAGAAGGGCCGCTGCCATCGAGTTCGCGAACTGCTTAGTGCTACGCACTGCAAACATCCTTTCCCGGCGTGCCGACGGAGCGGCTCCGGCCGGAGCGGTCATTTTTGTGTACTCGTTCCTGTGCTCGTTGCTGCATTCGTACCCGGACGAACCGGCAAGCCGCGCTGCGCGATCAACTCCATGGCGCGGTCGATCGGAATCCGCACTGTGCCTTTGCTTTTATCCACCCAGTCATAGGTGGCGAGCGTCCGGTCCTGATTCTCGATCAAGGGGCCGAGCTCGCTGCGCTCGCTGGCTTCGAGGCGTGGTTGCGGGAAACTTTGCGGGTCCTCATGCGTCACGATGCGAGTGTCGGCCTCCGGCGTAGCCATCGGACTCAAGGCAGGCTGGTGCGTGCTGGCGTAACTGTCGAGGAAGCGGTACATGCCGAACACGATCAGAAAGATGACGACGCAGAGCACCACCAGACCTGCAAAAAAATACAGGGCACTGTTCGAACGCATGTCCTCTTGTTCGAAGCCCTCGTTATTGGCTAAATGCTGATTGACTAAATGCTGATTTGGCACCTGCTGATTGGGCGCCAGCTGATTTGTGATCTTCGGGTCACTCATGGGCGGGCTCCAATACATCCTGCGCGGTGGCATCGTAAACCGGAACCAGCGGCCGCGAACTCAGGTTGTGGCAGAAGTAGGCAATCCAGATTCCGCCCATGGCGAAGGGGATCACGATTTCCGCCAGGTTGACGGTAAAAGTCTCGGAGAAGCTGGCTTCGATGTGCCAGAACAAGTCGATGTAGCGCGCGACGAGCATCCACGAGGCCAGCCAAACCAGGCGGGTAACGTCGCGTTTGAAGGAGCGCGAGAGCAACAGGAAAAACGGAACGAAGAAATGGAAGATCACCAGAAACAGCCCAACGTACTGCCATCCGCCGTGGAGACGACGGTAGTACCACGTGATCTCTTCCGGCAAGTTGCCGGCCCAGATGATGAGCCACTGCGAGAATGAGAAGTAGGCCCACACCATGGTGAATGCGAGCAGGAAGTTGCCGTGGTCATGCACGAAATTCGGCTTCAACAGAGTCGACATGGGCTCGTAGTTGAAGAGAATGCGTTCGATGACAATGGCAAAGCAGAGGGCCGCGATCAACTGGCCAGCCACGATTATCAGTCCATAGATGGTCGAAACCCAACTCGGATCAAGCGACATGATCCAATCGATCGCAGCGAACGAGATGGTGACGGTGTAGAGGATGATGCCAGGGGCGCTTACCATCTTGAAGCGCGCGCTGGTGTCGGCGAAGGGCGGTCGGTCGTGCTCGAAAGAAAACTTGCTGAGGAAATACTGCAGCGCGAACCAGATGGCAAAGTAGATCACGGCGCGGATCACAAAGCCGCGGTAGTTCAGGTAATCGCGCAGGATGAAAGCGTGTTTTTCCAGGTGCTCGCGAATGGCGGGGTCGGCGATGGAATCGAGTGGCATCGCCCACGGATAGAGCCGGCGCACCGCGAATATTGCGTAAGGTATGAAGATCACGATCAGCAGCGGCATCGTGCGCATCGACGCCCCGAGGATGCGCCGGATCACCGTGCCCCATCCACCGCCGGTCATGTGACGGACCATGACGATGGCCATTGAGCCCAGGCATATGCCCAGCCAATCCATGTAGGAGAGCAGGTATCCGCGGAAGAAAACTGTCGGATTGGTAAAGGCCAGATAAAGAGCGATCAGACTTGCAACGCCGCCGATGACGAGCGATCTCCTCTGGATCACCTTGATGATCGGAGGCGTCGTGAGATCGAGCTGAGATGCGGGTGTCGCGCTCATTCCGTCTCCGCCTTCCCCGCCTTCGCCGCGCTCGGCGCGATTTGTGGCAAGGTCGCTCCCGTACCCAGTGGCGCGAACTCGGGAGCCTTCGAGGGGATGCTCCGTCCCGCTGGAACGTCGGCCGCGGTGGCGTTCTGGCTCAACTGCAACGCCCGAATATAGGCGGCAATGCACCAGCGATCGCGCGGCGGGATCTGTTCAGAATAATTCAGCATGATGCCGAAGCCGTTGGTGGTTACATCGAAGAAATATCCGATAGGCGCTTTCTGCAGCCGTTCGATGTGATATGAAGGCGGCTTGCGCACGAAGCCGCGCGACGGGACGATGCCGTTTCCGTCACCAACGCGTGAATGGCAGGGCGCGCAGTAGATGTTGTAGCGTTGTTGTCCGCGCTCGAGCACTTCGCGGGTGACCGGGAATGGCATGTAGTCGCCGTCATTGTTTCCGATTTTGCCGGTATAGAAATAGGCGTCGGCGCGCTCGTCCCCTCGCGCCACGGTGCCTTCGACCAGCGAACGCGCCGACCGCTGGTCAGGAAAGAAATCACTCTTCGCCAACGGGTTGTAGCGCGGCTGCACGTGCATATCGAGACGGCAGCCGACGGTAGCCATCACGGCCAGTATCACCAGCGGCGCGGAAGTTCGCCCAAAATTGCGCCCGAGTTTGCGGAGGCTCACCATGAATTTAGCTGGGGACCTCCGAAATGGAGCGAGCGTGCAGACTTTCCAGAAACTGACGGGTGCCGGTCGCGTCGTATTTGGGATCGCTGGCGAACACGATCAGGAAAAAGCGGTCTTTGCTCGCGAATACAAAACGGGGCACGTTGAAGACCGGGTGGTAAGGCATCGGCAGACCATTCAGCGCGAGCATGCCGAAGACCGCCGAGATGCCGCCGAACAGAATCGTGAGCTCGAACGTGATGATGATGAATGACGGCCAGGAGTGATAGGGACGGCCACCCACGTTGACGGGATAGTTGACTACCGCCATCCAATACTGCATCAGGTAGCCGGTGAGGCCTCCGACGATGGCGCCGATCAGCGTTACCAGGGCCACGTTGTTCTTGTGAAACCCGATGGCGTCGGCCAGCTCTTCCACCGGGAAGGGGCTGAAGGCGTCGATCTTCCGATAGCCAGCTTCGTGGGTTTGCCGGGCAGCGTTGACCAGATCCTGGGCTGAGGTGAACTCCGCCATGATTCCGTAAATTGGAACGCGCTTCATTCGGGCTTCACCTCCGCTTCAGGCAGCAGAGTGCGCATTTCGAAGATGGAAATCATCGGCAATATTCGAACGAAGAGGAACATCGCGGTCAGGAACATGCCGATAGTGCCGAAGAAGGTTATAAAGTCCCAGCGGGTGGGGTAGTACATTCCCCACGACGATGTAACGAAGTCGCGCGACAAGCTGATCACGATGATGACGAAGCGCTCCAGCCACATGCCCACCAGGATGACGAACGAGATCAGGAAGAGCCACACCGGGTTGGTGCGCATTTTGCGGAACCACAGCAGTTGCGGGATGAAAATATTGCAGATCAGCAGCATGTAGTACAAGCCGGCGTAGGGACCGTGGAGACGGTTCCAAAGCAGGGTCTGGTCATAGCGATTGCCGCCGTACCAGCCGTCGAAGGCTTCAATGGTATAGCCATAGGCCACGATCCAGCCGGTGGCGAGCATGACCTTGGCGGAATTCTGGAGGTGGCGGTCGGTGATGAAATCCTCAAGGCTATAAATCTTGCGGATGGGGATGGCCAGCATCAAGACCATGGCGAAGCCGGAATAAATAGCGCCGGCGACGAAGTAGGGCGGGAAAATCGTAGTGTGCCAGCCGGGCACAATCGCAACCGCGAAGTCGAAGCTCACCACGGTGTGGACGGAAAGCACCAGCGGAGTGGCGAGGCCTGCGAGCAACAGGTAAGCCGACTCGTATCGGGCCCAATGGCGGGCGGAGCCGCGCCATCCCATGGCAAGCAGGCCGTAGCTCATGCGGGCATATTTGTTTTCGGCGCGATCGCGGAGAGTGGCCAGATCCGGGATGAGTCCGATGAACCAGAACAGGAGCGAGATGGTGAAATAAGTCGAGACCGCGAACACGTCCCACAGCAGCGGGCTGCGGAATTGCGGCCAGTAATTCATGGTGTTGGGGTAGGGGAACATCCAGTAGGCGACCCAGGGACGGCCGGTGTGCACCAGCGGAAAGATGCCGGCGCAAGACACGGCAAACAGCGTCATGGCCTCGGCAAACCGGTTGATGGAGTTGCGCCAGGACTGCCGCAGCAACAGAAGGATGGCGGAGATCAGCGTGCCGGCGTGGCCGATACCGATCCACCACACGAAGTTGACGATCGCGAAACCCCAGCCGATGGGAATGTTGATGCCCCAAATGCCGGTGCCTTTGATGAACAGGTAGCCGAGCGCGTAGAGCAACATCATCGTGACCAGGAAGCCGGCTCCGAAGCCGACCACCCACCCCATCGAGGCCGGCCGCGTCAGCACGATGGAGCTGATCTTGTCGGTGATGGTCGCGAACGTATAGCCGGGCTCGATCACGGGCGCCCGCTCGGCGACAACTTCGCTCGCGGCCTCGTTCTTAACTCCGACTTCGTTCAGATCGTCTGCCATCTCTTGCTTTGCGCTCCGCTTACGTTTCCAGTTCAGGGTTCGGGTTACGAATCTCGGCCAGGTAAGTTGTGCGTGGTCGAGTATTCAGGTCGGCCAGCAACCCGTAGTTACGGTCCTGCGCCTTGAGCTTCGCCACCCGGCTGTTGGGATCGTTGATGTTGCCGAAAACGATGGCATCGGCCGGACAGGATTGCTGGCAGGCCGTCTGCAACGATCCATCTTCGATTTTGAATTCGCGATTCTCGCGCACCGCCGCGGTTTCAGCGTTAATCCGGTGCTCGGTGATGCGCTGCACGCAGTACGTACATTTTTCCATGACGCCGCGGCTGCGCACGGTGACGTCGGGATTGCGCATTAATTTGTACTGCGGAGTTTCCCAGTCCTGGAAGAGCAGAAAGTTGAAGCGGCGCACCTTGTATGGACAATTGTTGGAGCAATAGCGGGTACCGATGCAGCGGTTGTAGACCATATCGTTCAGGCCTTCGCTGCTGTGGACGGTCGCGCCCACCGGGCAGACCAGTTCGCAAGGCGCATTCTCGCACTGCATGCAGGGCACGGGCTGGAAATAGGCCCGGGGTGCGTCGCGATCGCCCTGATAGTACGCATCGACGCGAATCCAGTGCATGTGGCGGCCGCGCACCACTTGCTCTTTGCCGACTACGGCGATGTTGTTCTCCGACTGGCAGGCGATGATGCAGTTGTTGCAGCCTACGCACGCGTTGAGATCAATGGTCATTCCCCAGGCGTCCGGCGACTTCTTATAGTCATAGCCGGGATAGAGCGTAAGCGCTGCTGGCGGCTGGTCTTCCTGCGCGAACTTCGGCTCCTTACGATATTCCTCAAGCGTTGCTTCTCTGACCAGCGGACGCGTCGCGCCATCACCCGTGTCCATGGTCTGGTAGCCCTGGGTGGACGCGAGTTGATAGTGGTCTCCGGTTTTGGTGAGCTTGCCGCCGGTCGCGATCCAGAGCGCATTTGTGGTGCGCAAGGCGTACGCGTCGAATCCGGCGCCGGTGCCGGCGCGTCCGGCTTTGAGGCGGCCGTAGCCTAGATGCACGGTGACGGAATGATCGGGATGGCCGGCCTGGATCCAGACGGGGCCGGTGACTTTTCTTCCGCCTAACTCCAGCGTGACCACGTCCATGGTCTTTATGTCTTCGCGCTCGGCCATTTTCGGGCCCATCAGGACGGCGTTGTCCCAGGTCAGTTTCGACATGGGCTTCGGCAACTCCTGAAGCCATCCGTTGTTGGCGAACTGGCCGTCGTAGATGGAGGGATCGCGGCGCAGGTTGACCTCGAGAACATTGGGATCGGGAGGAGCCGTGGGAAGAAGTTTGCCCTCTGCCTGAGCCTGAGAAGCTTCGGAAGCGGACACAATCGAACTTCCGTGCTTCATTTCAACCGATTTCTGAGGAAAGGCCGAGCCTTCAATAAATCCATCGTTGAGCGTTTTGCGCCACCACGCCTCGAAGTCCGGACCGGCGTGCTGCTTCTGCCAATAGGCACGCACGATGTCGTATCCCGAGGCATCGGATACGCCAATCAGAGTTGACAACATCTCATGAGCGCTCTTGCCGGCATAGAGAGGCGCGATCAGCGGCTGAACGATACTGAGCGTACCGTCGTAGGCGCGGCCATCGCTCCAGGCTTCGAGATAGTGCGACTCGTTGATGTTCCAGTGACAGAGTTCCGCCGTTTCGTTTTCGTAGAGACCGTGGTAAATGCGCAGACCGACTTTGGAATTTTTCAGGCAGTCGGCAAAACCAAGATCCGCGGGTGCATCGTAAACCGGGTTGCCGCCCATGATGACTAGCAGATCCACTTGGCCCGCGCGCATGTCGGAGACCAGTTCGCGGAGAGATTCCGTTTGGTTGACGGGGTTCGCGTCTACGGGGTCGGTGTAGAAGACGGTTTTGCCGACATTGCCTAGCGCGGCGTTCATGGCGTGCGCCAGGGCGTGAAGAGCGGGCGGTTGATGGTCGCCAACAATAACTACACCAGAACCACGGTGATTCACCAGTTCAGCGTAAGCCGCAACGGCAAAATCACTCGCACTATGCACAGAACCGTGCTGCCCCTGTCGTCGCTCACCCATCAGCTTCGCAACTTCGACCACCTCCGACGCCCGCACCGGCAACCGGTGATCCGCCTTCGCCCCCGTCGCACTCGGCGTACTCTCGATCACGTATAGCCGGCTCATTTCCGCGTCGGGATTGCGCCTCTTGGCGAAGTCCCGAATGTAGCGGACATTGCCGGGGAATCCGGCGGAGAGAAAGTCGGCATCGAGCGAAACGATCACGTCGGCTTTGGAGAAGTCGTAGCGTGTCTCGACCGGCTGGCCGAACGCCAGCTTCGCTCCCTCCAGAACATTGTCGCGATTCGTGGGTTCGTAAACGTGCCACTTCGCCTGTGGATACATCTTCAGAAAGGCTTGCATCTGGTCTTTCAAAGTGGGCGAAGAGATGGTCTGGGTGAGAATGCGAATACCCGCGCCACCCAATGCCTTCTGCACGACGAGACGGCCCTTGATTTCTTTCACGAACTCCGCCCAGGGCTCGACATCGCCGACGTGGGTAATGGACTGTGAGCGGTCGGGATCGTACATTCCGAGGATCGAGGCCTGCGCGAAAATGTCGGTGCCGCCCAGGCTGGCGGGATGCAGGTTGTTGCCTTCAACTTTGGTGGGACGGCCGAGATTGCTTTCGACGAGCAGAGGATTCGCGTATCCGCTGAGTGTGAACGCGGTGGCGTAATACATTGCGACGCCGGGAATGACCTGCTCGGGTTGACGGACGTAGGGGACGATTTCCTGCAGGGGCAGCTTGGTGCATCCGCTCATGCCCGCCATGGCGAGAGAAGCGCCCATCAACTGGAGGAAGCCGCGGCGGGAGACGGAATCGAGCCACTCCGACGCGCCCTTGGGAAATTCGCGGTGCAGCATGTCCTGAAATTCGGGCGACCCGGCGAGTTCTTCCAGACTGCGCCAGTACTCTGGCCCCTTGGTCGCTTTAAGCTGGAGCTCGACATCGGCCCGGTCGAGCTTCTTGCCGGGGTCCTTGCCGGGGCAGACGTCTTCGCGTTTTGACTTACCGTTTTCCATCTGATAGGTCTTCAATTCTAAAAATCTCAGCGATGACAAGTGCTACAGCTCGTAATGTCCTTCTCGGTACGCAGCTGATATTTCTTAGCCAGCGCCGCACCGAGCGAATCCTGATCGGTATAGCTGGTGCCGTCAACCTGCACGGGCAACGATGCCGTGGGCTGCTGGTAGCGCATGTTAAATACCTGGTCGCGCGGACGCAGAACTTTTTCTGGCGCGCGGTGGCAGTTGAGGCACCACTCCATCTGCAACGACGCCTGCTGGTACATGAGCGGCATCTGGTCGACGGGCCCGTGGCAGTCGTTGCAACCGACGCCCTTAGTGACGTGAATGCTGTGGTTGAAGTAAACAAAGTCGGGCAACTGGTTCACCCGCGTCCACTGGAGCGACTCGCCGGATCGATAGCTGGCGCGAACCGGCTCCAGCATGGGAGCGTTCGTCCAAATCTGGGAGTGACAGTTCATGCAAGTCTTGGTGGGCGGAATTCCGGCGAAACTGGACTGCTCCACCGAAGTGTGGCAGTAGCGGCAGTCGATGCCGAGTCCGGTCACGTGGTGCTGGTGGCTGAAGGGCACGGGCTGCGACTTTCTCACTTCCGCATTGGTAACGTAGGGCGAGCGCTGCACCTGCACCAGCACCCAGAACAGTACTGCGACGACGAAGACCGGGCCAAACAGCGAGGCCCGGGAAATTGCATTAGTGCTGCGCGGGAAGATTTGCATTGAAGACCGCGTCGATTGTTTACGGGACCGGCTTGCGCCGCTCCCGGCTGAATATGATGGTATAAACTACGTCGCTCGCCCTGTGATGCACGATACTTAAACAGGTGAGTATATACACTTGAGAGGTGTTTTGGAAACATTTGGACGCAACTTTCTTGGTTGCGCTTCCGTTAATTCTGAGCGGCGGGCGAGCGGCTACGTTTTTCGACTCGAGATCGAAAAATTGTTAGCGCAAGTTCATGACCAGCAGTTTGGGCTCTGTCATTTCCTGAATCGCATCGCGCAAACCCTCGCGGCCAAGTCCGGAATCTTTGACGCCGCCGTAGGGCATGTGGTCGATGCGGAAGGTAGGCACGTCGCCGGCAATCAGGCCTCCGACTTCGAGTTCGTCGTAAGCCTGAAAAATGAGTTTGGCGTCGCGCGTAAAAAGTCCGGCCTGCAGGCCGAAGGCGGAACTGTTGATCTGTTTCAGGGCGGAGGCGAAATCGTTGTAAGGTTCGACAGTCACGACCGGGGCAAAAATTTCCTGACAATTTACTTTCATGTTGGGCCGGGTGCTCGTGAGCACGGTGGGCTCGAACAAAGAACCTTTACGGTTGCCGCCGCAGAGCAGGCGCGCACCGCCGCGAACCGCTTCCTGCACCCATTCCGCGGCGCGTATGGCGTCGCTTTCGCGGATGAGCGGGCCGAGGTCGCTTGATTCGTCCAGCGGATCGCCGACTTTCAGTTTGGCGACTGCCGCCAGCAATAGTTCGGTGAATTTCCCATAGACGGAGTGCTCGACTAAAATGCGTTGCACCGAGATGCAGGACTGTCCAGCGTAGGCAAAGCCTCCCGTGACGCAGCGGTCGGCGGCGTAGGCGAGATCGGTATCGCTGTGAACGATGACGCCCGAATTCCCTCCCAGTTCGAGCACGACTTTTTTCTTTCCAGCGTTGTTCTTGATGGCCCAGCCGACGGCGGCGCTGCCGGTAAAGCTGATGAGCTTGATGCGCTCGTCAGTGACGAGCAAGCCTGAATCTTCGTTGGAGAGCAGAACCGCGTTGAATCCGCCGTCGGGCCATCCCGCTTGCTGAATAACCTCGGCCAGCAGCAGCGAACTGAGCGGAGTTTGGGGCGCGGGCTTGAGCACCATGGAACAACCGGCGGCAATTGCGGGTGCGACTTTGTGCGCTACCAGGTTTAAGGGAAAATTAAACGGCGTGATACCGGCGACGGGGCCGAGGGGAAAGCGTTTGACGATGCCCCAACGTCCGGCGGTTGATTGTTGCCAATCCAGCGGCAAATATTCGCCGTAGCCGCGCACCGTCTCTTCGGCAGCGACGTTGAAAGTAAAAACTGCGCGGTCGACTTCGTTGCGAGCGCTCTTGATGGGCTTGCCCGCTTCCAGCGCAAGCGTCCGCGCAAATTCTTCTCTGCGATCGTGAATGCCGGTCGCAATCTGGCGCAGAACTCGCTGGCGTTCGAAGGCGGGCAGGCGGCGGGTGGTCCCAAAAGCCTTGACGGCGGCGGCAATGGCGGCTTCCGCATGCTCGCGGCGTCCCTGATAAACGTGCGCTATGAGAGTGCCGTCATAGGGTGCACGAACATCGACGATGTCTCCCTCTTCCAGCCACTTCCCGTCCAGAAAAAAACCGTGGGTTGCAACCGGAGTCACCGTCATTTCAGCCATTCCTTACCTCTTTCGAGCGCGCGGGACGATCAGTGTCTGGTGATTCGCGTCCAATAATTCGCGCTTCATAATTATAGAACTCTGCGGGAAACGCTTTATCAACTGGAAAAAATGTCAGTCTTAAATTCTAGGATTCGGAAACAAAAATGCGGCTTAACCTCAGTTTCTGAACCCGACGCTTGCGGCCGCGGCCCGAGATCGCCTCATTTGTTGGTCATTTGTCAGTCTGCGGCTTGAAGCGGTCATCGACTTCCACCTGGTATCCCGCGACCAGGCGATTGGTTTCGTTCGCCATGCCGACCACTGACATCAATTCTTTGAACTGGGCGTCGGTCATGCCTTTGTGAATCGCGGACGTGGTGTGCGAAGCGATGCAGTATTCACACTGATTCGTAACCGAGACGGCGACGTAAATCATTTCTTTGGTGAGCGCATCAATCGCTCCGGGAGCCATGATCTGCTTAATGTCTTCCCAAGTCCGCTTGAGCAGGACGGGATCGTGCGCGATCGATTTCCAGAAATTGTTGATCCAGTCGGTTTTGCGCGTGGCCATGATGTCGTTATAGATGGTGCGCACTTCGGGGCTGGCGTCGGCGTATTCGATAAGGCCAAAGATGGACATGCGTTCTCCTCAAGGAAGGTTTCAGGTGTCAGGTCTTAGGTGTTAGGGAAACCGACAGCGGCCCGGATTTGTTCTAAGACCTGACACCTAAGACCTGAGACCTGCTTTTCTCATGACACCCAGTCTAGAACTTTGTAGTACGCGCCGGCGAACGGCAAGAACCAGGGCTTGCCGTTGTACAGTCCTAAGGGCGCGCCGGGGAAGGGGATCTCCGTGAAAGGATTATCGGTCTTTCCCTCGGCGATCCATTCCGCCATTTTCTGGCCTTGATACGTGGCCATGGCAACGCCGTGTCCAGCGTATCCGACAGCGAAATAGATGCCGTCAAGTTGCCCTGCGTGGGGCATGATGTCGAAGCAGAAATCGAGCGTACCTCCCCAGACGTATTCGACTTTCGTGTTGCGCAATTGCGGATAGACGTCAATCATGCCGAGGCGCAAAATCTCGGCGCTTTTGCGGATGGTCTGATCAGTCTCGGGGAAGAAAGCTGCGCGGCCGCCGAACAACATGCGGTTGTCGGGTGTGAGGCGGTAGTAATAAAGATAGTTTTTGGAGTCGTAGATCTGGCGGTTGCGGGGGCTCAACTCTCGGGCCAGAGCTTCGGAGAGCACTTCGGTTGTGATAATAAACGACCCGATGGGGATGATTTTCTTCCGCAGCGCGGGAGTCGCCGCGCCGGTGTAGCCGCTGGTTCCAACCAGCACGTTGCGCGCCCAAATCGAGCCTCGAGAGCTGTTCAACATGAAACCGGGCGCGCCGTCCCGCGACTTGTGCTGGATGTTTTGCAGTCGTGTGCGCTCGCAAATCTGGGTACCGGCGCGCATGGCGGCGGTGGCGAGTCCGGCCACGTAGCGCGCGGGATTGAGGCCGGCTGAAATCTCATCAACCATACCTCCGTAATAAATATCGGAACCGATTTCGCTGCGCAGTTGATCTCGGGGCACGATGCGCAACTGGTGGTTGAATTCGCGGGCGATCACTTCGGCCTGGCTAGAGTAGTCGTCGAAATGCGCCTGTTTGCAGGCAACTTCGAGGTGTCCGGTACGAGTGAAATCGCAGGCGATGTTTTCGTCTTTCACGATGCGCTCGACGGCGTCGATGGTGTCAAGCGACGCGGCGTACATTCGGCGCGTGAGATCACGGCCGTACCTCGAAATAAGGTGGTTAACGCCTAGTTTCAGGCCGGAGAGCACCATGCCGCCGTTGCGGGAACTCGCGCCCCAGCCTATCGTTTCCGTTTCGAGGACGACCACTTTCGCTCCGCGCTTGGCAAGCGCCAGTGCGGCGGAGAGTCCGGTGAATCCAGCGCCGATGATGGCTACGTCGGCGCTCTCCGGTAATGGCTGCGCCGGAGCGGTCGGCATCTGAACGGTGGTGAGCCAGTAATTGAGTTCCTGGGGCATGAGAACTTTTGATTCTTCTTGGTGGTCAAGAAAAGCGCGACCACCAAGGACACTAAGGTACACGAAGGAAAACCAAGCTACAGCACGGCCGTTTCGTGAATCGTCCGTCCTTCCGCAAAGCGCGAGAAGTTCAGAAGAGATGCGTCAATCAAGTCCGTCTTTCCAGTCAGAATCAGGTCACTCAGGATTTTTCCGGTGGCAGGCGAGTGCATTACGCCGTGTCCGCTGAAGCCGTTGGCGAAGAAGAATCCTGGCACAACTGGAGATTCGCCGAGAATCGGGTGATGGTCCGGCGTCATTTCATAGAGCCCAGCCCAGGCGCGCTTGGGATTCACCGCGACATTTTCGAACACTGGAACGCGGTCTGCTGCGCGGGTCAGGATTTTCTCGATAAAGCCCGCGTCGAAATCGGTCTTATATCCCGGCGTTTCTTCGGGATCGTTCCATGCCAGCAGGAATCCGCGGCTCTCGGGACGGAAGTGGAAGCCGGTGGACATGTCGATGATCATGGGAGCGGTGTGCGGAAATTGGTCAAACGGCTCGGTCGGAACCAGCATGCGGCGCAATGGTTCTACGGGAAGATCGATGCCCACTATTTTCGCGATGGAAGCGGCCCACGGTCCGGCGCAGTCAACCACTGTGCGCGTGGAAACGGCGTCGCGCGTCGTCGCGATTTCGAAGTTCCCACGGTCTCTAGCGCTATCACGCGTGATTCCAGTGACGGTCGTGTTCTTCCAGAGCGTGGCGCCGTGATCGCTGGCCCAGGTCATGAATCCGATCATGGCGCTGTAAGGATCGACGAAACCGTCGGTGGAGCAGAAGCTCCCGCCAACGATGTCGTCGGCGCGGAGCTGCGGAAACAGGTTGCGAATTTCGTCTCCGGCCACGAGGCGCACGTTTTTCAGTCCCATGGCAATCTGCTTCTCGTAGTTGGTGCGCAGGTAGGCCATGTGTTTTTCGCTGGTCGCACAAAAAAGATAGCCTTGCGGACGGTAGTCGCAGGGATGGCCGAGCCGCTCCTCGAAGCCGGCATAGAACGGGATCGAGTACAGCGACATCTGGATGTTGACCGGCGTGGAAAACTGGGCGCGGACTCCGCCCATGCTCTTGCCCGTGGATCCTTTGCCCTGCGCGGACTCGCGCTCGATGACGAGAACGCTCTTACAACCGGCCGCGACCAGATGGTAGGCGATGCTCGAGCCGACGATTCCTCCGCCGATAAGGACGACGTCTGCGGTGTGCATGTCTATCGTTCGTCGTGCGACACACTTCCGTCCTGCGAGACGCTTCAGGCAGTCAGTGCGGCAAGGGCTACTCTGAACAACACCACGGCCGCGAACCATCCGAAAACCACGGCGTAGGCGGTCCCACGCTTGACCTTGCTGATGCAAGTGATGCCGATGGCAGTCAGAATCAAACTCCAGATGGCGAGGGCATCTAAAGGAGTCAGCAGAGCGCGCAGCACCGGAGAACCGTCCGGGCCGATGAAGTATCCGAGATTGGTCGCGACTGGGTTCTCAATGTTGAATCCATCGCTGCTGACTCCCGCCAAGAGCGACGCCATTGCCAACAACGGCATCAGCAACTGCGGCAGCCTGGTATAGACAATCAGCGCAAACAGCGATTTGTATTTGATGTCGGCGTTCATGCCGAACTTCAGGGTCCCAAACAGAATGGCGGCCATGACCGCATAAATGACGAGCGCGACAATGGGAATCGCGAAAGAGATTATCCTGGTAATACTCGTTTGCTGCTGCATAACCTTTTCGCGCTGATCGGCCGGCATGCTGTCAATGCGTTCTGCCTGTTTGGGTTGCAGCTGGATGATGTTTTCCACCACTTTGCGAAAACCGACTTTCTGATCGACAACGTAGCAGAACATCGTAGAAACGATCGCAATGATCAGAAATGGAGCCCACCAACTGGCGCTCCTGCGAATATCGGTGAAGGTCTTGCTGGGCGCGACAAAGGTGTCGACGAGGCGCTGTCCTTCCGACAGGGGCGCCGGTTCCGGCGATAGCTGCGGCTGAGACGGCGGTGGTGGCAAGGGTGACGAAGGGTTGGTCGCCATATCTTCTCCTCAAACAGTAGAGGATTGTAGTTTCCTTCCGGCCGAAGGACAACAGGAAGCGGCGAAATTCTACGATGCCGCCATCTCCGGCGTGGCCGCCAGCAATTTGCGTGTGTAGGCGTGCTGGGGCTGAGAGGTGATCTGCTCGGTGCTTCCGATCTCGACAATTTTGCCCTGATACATTACCGCGATGCGAGTTGAGAGGTAGCGCACGACCGGCATGGAGTGGGATATGAACAAATAAGTGAGCCGGAAATCGCGCTGGAGCTGCTGCAGCAGGTTCACAATCTGCGCTCCTACGCTGACGTCGAGGGCGGAGACTGGCTCATCGGCGACGATGAACTTCGGCCGGAGTGCCAGCGCGCGGGCAATGCCGATGCGCTGGCGTTGGCCTCCGGAGAATTCGTGGGGATAACGTGGCATGGCGGATTCATCCATGCCTACGGAGCGCAATAGCTCCCCGACGCGCTGGCGGCGGGCAGTGCGGCTCAGGTTTTCTCCGATGATTTCCTGGTGAATGATGAGCGGCTCGGCAACCACATCCTCGACACGGTAGCGCGGGTCGAGCGAACCGAATGGATCCTGGAAGATGATCTGCATGTGGCGACGAGCGCCGCGCAATTCGGAGCTGTTCGCTTTCAGCAGATCGCGGCCATCGAAAAAGATGGCGCCGGAAGTCGGCTCGATGAGGCGGAGGATGAGGCGTCCGAGTGTGCTTTTACCGGAGCCGGATTCGCCGACCAAGCCCAGCGTTTCGCCTTCGTGAATATCGAGCGAGACGTCATCCACGGCGCGAACTTGGCCCGAGCGCTGGTTGCCGAACGGGGATTCGGCTAGGTCGAAAATCTTCGTTAGGTTGCGAACTTCGACTAGTGGCACGGATCACCTTCTCGCAACAATCTGCTGAACCTGCGTTCCATATTCCAGAATATGGAATGTGCTTTCCTCATCGCGCAATCGTCATCCGGCAATCATCGGCACCGCCGCCAGTGCCGCCACCATACCGATGGTACGCGCGCGGCTGAAATGCTCGTGCAAAAAGATGCGCGCGAGCAGAACCGTCACCGCGGGATAGAGCGAGCTCAGCACGACTGCGTCATCTAGGCGCCCGATTTGACTTGCGCGGACGAAAACGGCGCTGCCGGTGATATCGAGGATTCCAGCGGCTATCGCTATGCCCAGCACCGGAGCCGGCACCGCACGCCAGTGTCGTCCGAAAAGTACGAAGGCGCCGGTCACCAGTAAAGACGCAAGTCGCGACCAAGCGGAAATCCACAAAGGCGAACCGTCGCCTGCCTGGTGGATGCAGAGGTAAAAACCGGCGAATCCGATTCCAGCCATCACGGCCATGCCCAAACCTTTCGGGCGGTCTCCACCTGCTTCGGTGCGGGAGATCAGCCAGACGCCGATGCCGGCGAGAATAAAGCCGAACACGTGCCGGGGACCCGGAAAGCCTTCTGCAAACGCGGTCACGATGGTGGGAATGGCCGCGCCTAGAACGGCGGCGACGGGGGCAATCAATCCCATGTTGCCGTCGGCCAGTGAACGATAGAAAAACGCGAGAGCAGTGCCTCCGAGCGCCCCGGCCAGGAGTGACCACTCCAAGCTCGCGTGAGCAGGGAATGTCGCGCCGACCATCAGCGCGAGGGTGCTCATCACGACCATTCCGCTGATATGCACGATGGACGTAAATAAAAATGCGTTGGCGCGGCGCGCGCCCACTCCGCCCAAAAAATCGCTTGCGCCCCAGACGCCGACTGCGGTCAGGCTATACGCAGCCGGAATGTATGGGGCGGGGATGGGCATGGGAATTCGAGATTAGCACGCGGCGAGCACGATCAGACGAACAGGTCGGCCGGCTAGACCGTGCCTGTTTCCGGCTGCGATTTTCCCGCGAGTAATTGCCGGAGGACGTACTGCAGTATGCCTCCGTTGGCGTAGTAGAGAGCTTCCTGCGGAGTGTCAATACGAACCACGGCCTGAAATTCCGCCGTCTGGCCGCCGTTCACGCGCACGGCGATCTTGCGTCCGGAAGAAAATTTCTCGACGACCTCGCGAATCCCGGCGATCTCAAACACCTCTTCGCCAGTCAATTTCAGCGTGTCGGCATTTTCTCCGGGCAGAAATTGCAGCGGCAGAATGCCCATGCCGACGAGGTTGGAGCGGTGAATGCGTTCGTAGCTTTCGGCAATCACGGCGCGAACGCCGAGTAGTAGCGGTCCCTTGGCCGCCCAGTCGCGGGAAGATCCTGAACCGTATTCTTTGCCCGCAAGAATTACGAGCGGCACTTTCTCGGCAAGGTATTTTTCGGACGCGTCGAAGATTGACATCTCCGCGCCGTCGGGCAGATGGCGAGTAAATCCGCCCTCGGTGTTCACCATTTTATTGCGCAGGCGGACGTTGGCGAACGTGCCGCGCACCATCACTTCGTGATTACCGCGACGCGATCCATAAGAATTGAAGTCCGCCGGCTGCACGCCGTGGGCGATCAGGTATTTTCCGGCGGGGCCATCTTTTTTAATGGAGCCCGCGGGCGAAATATGATCGGTGGTAACGCTGTCGCCGAGCACGGCCAGCACGCGCGCGCCCTTAATGTCTTCGATGGTGGACGGCCTAAGCTTCATATCATCGAAGTACGGCGCCTGGCGGATATAGGTCGAGTCTTTCTCCCACGCGTAGGTTTCGCCCTTCGGAACCGGCAGCCCGCGCCAGCGTTCGTCTCCCGAGTAAACCTCGGCGTAACTCTTGCGGAACATTTCGGACGTAATCGCGGTCGCCGTTGCCTCCTCAACTTCCTGCTGCGAGGGCCAGATGTCCGCAAGATAAACAGGCTTGCCGTTTTTGCCTTTTCCGACGGGATCCTTGCGCAGATCAACGTCGATCCGCCCCGCGAGAGCGAAGGCCACGACCAGCGGCGGCGACATCAGATAATTAGCGCGGACTTCGGAATTGATTCGACCCTCAAAGTTGCGATTGCCGGAGAGCACCGAGGCGACGACCAGATTCTTTTCGTCGATTTCTTTCGAAACTTCAACCGGCAGCGGGCCGGAGTTTCCGATGCAGGTGGTGCAGCCGTAGCCGACGAGATTGAACTTCAACTTCTCCAGATACGGCATCAGGCCAGCCTTTTGCAGATAGTCGAGGACGACTTTTGATCCGGGAGCGAGCGAAGTTTTGACCGTCGCAGGAACTTCGAGACCGCGCTCCACCGCCTTTTTTGCCAGCAGTCCGGCGGCCAACATTACCGAGGGGTTTGACGTGTTCGTGCAACTGGTAATGGCGGCGATCACTACGCTGCCGTGCCGCAGCGAGTGGCCATTGGTCGAAACGTGTTCGTGGACGTTCGGGTCCTCGACACCGACTGCGGTCGGACTTCCGCCTTCCTGCTCCCAGCGATTGACCTGCTTGCGCGCTGAATCGGTTGGAGCCGCAGCGCCGGCTTTCGCTTTCGGCTTGATCAGCGATGGCAGAGCCTGCGTAAATGATTCGCTGGCTTTAGACAACACGACGCGATCCTGGGGGCGCTTTGGGCCGGCGAGACTCGCTTCAACGGTGCCGAGATCAAGACTCAGCAGTTCCGAATATTCAGCCTCGGGTGTCTTCGCATCGTGGAAAAGTCCCTGCTCGCGCGCGTAGGCTTCGACCAGCGCGATCTGCTCGTCGCTGCGGCCGGTGAGTTTCAGGTAGCGCACGCTCTCTTTGTCGATGGGGAAGATGCCGCAGGTGGCACCGTATTCGGGAGCCATGTTGGCAATCGTCGCGCGATCGGCGAGCGGCAAGTCTTGCAGGCCGGGGCCAAAGTACTCGACAAACTTGCCGACCACTCCGTGCTTGCGCAGCATCTCGGTGATAGTAAGAACGAGATCGGTGGCGGTTGTGCCTTCGCGCAGGCGGCCGGTGAGTTTCACGCCGACGACGAGCGGAATCAGCATGGAGACGGGCTGTCCCAGCATGGCGGCCTCGGCTTCAATTCCTCCTACGCCCCAGCCCAGCACGCCGAGTCCGTTGACCATGGTGGTGTGCGAGTCGGTGCCGACGAGCGTATCGGGATAGGCGGTGCGCTTTCCGTTTGCGTCATCTGTATGTACAAAAACCACGCGCGCCAGGTATTCGAGATTGACCTGGTGAACGATGCCGGTATCTGGCGGCACGATGGCGAGATTGCGGAAGCCGGTTTGTCCCCAGCGGAGAAACGCGTAGCGTTCTTTATTGCGTTGAAATTCCAGCAGCGCGTTTACATCAAATGCGTTGGATGAACCAAATTCATCGACCTGCACGGAGTGGTCAATCACCAACTCGGCGGGCTGAAGCGGGTTGATGAGCTTCGCATCGCCACCCAGGCGCTTCATGGCGTCACGCATTGCGGCAAGGTCGACAACCGCGGGAACGCCGGTGAAATCCTGCAGCAGCACGCGGCTCGGCGTGAATGCGATTTCTCTTTCTGGCTTGGAATTTTTATTCCACGCCGTCAGCGCCCGAATTTCGTCCTTGGTCACGTTGCGCCCGTCCTCGGTGCGCAGCAGATTCTCGAGCAGAATCCGCAGCGAGAACGGCAAGTGCCGAGTGGAGATCCCCTGCTTGTCGAGAGCGTCGAGGCGGAAAATCTCGTATTCTTTGCTGCCAACTTTTAAACTTGCGCGAGCGCCGAAACTATTGGATGACATGACGCCTTCCTTCACCAGCTCCGGCACAGGACCGGGGTGCAATGCGGAGTCGTAACTCAATAGTGTAATTCGTTTCGAGGGGTCGTGTGGGGGCGGGCGCGCGGCCCGTCCTAGAGGGGCAATCGTCGGCACTGTTTACGACGCTGCGTCCTTCAAGGTCTTGGTAAACAGCATCGGACATTCCTCAACGAATGCCCGTCCAAATCTGATATACAACTACGCCGACCATAAACAGCAGGTAAATCCTGAGCGCCCAGAATAGAATCATCTCGGTCCGCGTGAGACGGCGCCGCGGGCAATGATGATGTTCCTTGGTGGAAATGATCTGGTCAGGTTCCAGTGCCGTCATCACCGACGCGATCTCTGCGCAGCTTACTTCATTGTCGGCTTGGGCATCGGGCGCAGAATCAAATTGTTTTTCCATCTATCTGCCTCGAATAATTGCGAGAGCATTGGGCGCGATCACGCTGATTCCAAACAAGAGGCCAGCTGCCACCAGGATGACCACGACTCCCAGCGCGAGTACATTCGCCCACTTCGGACTCACCAGCGTGCCCATGATTTCGCGATCGTTGACCAGCATATAAAGGAAAAGAAGCGCAGGAGGCATGGCCAGAACCGCGATCACGTTGACCAGAAGCACGATGTACACCAGTGGAATTCCCGGAATCAGAACCAACCCTGCGGCTGCAACTGCTTCGACCAGCAGCACGAGATAGAACGACCTGCCTTGCTTGAACGGGAGATTTAAACTGTGAGGGCGACGCGCGACTTCTCCGAAGGCATACGCTGATGAAGTTGAAATCGTAATGGCCGCGACCATCCCTGCCTCGAAGATTCCCAGGGCGAAAAGCGCCGCTCCCCAATGCCCGATAAACGGCTCCAGCGCCTGGGCGAATTCCGCGGCCTCGAAGTTCGCAGTCGACATGTGGTGCATGAAAAGCGGAGTCGTCGCGAGCATGGTCGCGAGGGCGGCGACTGTCGCCAAAGCCGCTCCCAGCATCGTGTCCACCCGCCCCATGCCGATGTCGCGCGTGGTGAGACCTTTGTCGGCAATCGCGCTTTGCTGAAAAAACAACATCCACGGAGTGACAGTGGCTCCGATATTGGCCAGCAGAATCAGAACCGTCTCCTGCGTGAGCCCACCAGGCAGCGGACTCCATGTGAGCAAGGAGCGGCCCACCGCGCCCCACTGCGGATGGGTCATGAGCGCCACCGGCACAAATACCAGGTTGAACAAGGCAGCGCCTAAAATGATGCGCTCCCACGTCCAGTACCGGTGCGTCATGAGCGCGACCGAGAGCACCAGCAACGCGCCGAGAACAGCCACCGCTGGCCGAACTCCGAAGAAACCCAGGCCGGCGCGGATGGCGATGAACTCGGTGACCAGCGTGAGAAAGTTCCCCACCATCAGGTCGATCATCGAGAACCATCCCCAGAACGGACCGAAGCGATCGAAGATCAACTCGGCATGTCCGCGATGAGTGGCCGCTCCTAAGCGCACGGTCATTTCCTGCACCACGCAAGCCATGGCGAAGGTGAGCACAATGAAGGGCACGAAGAAGCCGATGCCGAAGCGGGCGCCAGTCGCGGCATATGACAGCATGCTGGGTCCATCATTTTCCCCGAGCATTACCAGGATGCCGGGGCCGATGAGCAACCAGAACAATCGCAGACGCGGACCGAATCCGCGACGAGCCCGCGTTTCCGAAACCCGTTCGCGGTCGTGGGCTCGATCGATGTCCTCGTGCGTGATGACGACATCGACGGCAGATATTGACTGGTCGGTCGGGAGGTGGCCCGCAGCGGCGGATTGGGTGACGGCCAGTGCTCGCAGCTCCGGTGTTGTCTTTTGATCTTTCATTCGAGCGGTGCAGTGCGAAAAAGAGCGGGGACCGCTCATTAGCATAATTAGCGTAAGTATACATCAGGACATAAACTACGGTTAATTACTTTGCGATGGTTGATCGTTGAATTTCCGTATGGCATCAATTTGCAGATGTCGACGGATGCGAACTCTCAGCCTTTGGGCACAGGCTTGCCGTCCGCCGCTTTAACCCAGACCCTTTCCGCCGCGGATAAGCCGAGCGAAACCCGGCCGGCGCCGGTGGTCAGGGTAAGCGTGTTGTCGTAATTGCGATGCGCGACATGAATCTTGGCTCCGGGACGAATGCCGCGCTGTTCCAGAAACTCCAACAAGTGGCGATCGCGTTCGTAGATGCCGCTCACCTGAAAATTTTGTCCTGGTTCAGCTTGAGCCAGCAGCAGCAGGCCGCGACGGCGGCGGCTGGCAGGGCTTTCCAGTTCGGTTAAATTGCCGTGCGGGCACGCGACCCCGCGCCCGAGTTTGGCCAACAGCCGAGCTTCGAAGTCGGGCGAGACGGCGTGTTCCAGTCGTTCCGCCTCGTCGTGGACTTTGTACCATTCCATTCCGAAAATTTCGGCGAGCATGCGCTCGATCAAATGGTGGCGAACCGTCAATTTGCGGGCAATCCTGCGTCCGGTGGCGGTCAGGCGAACGCGCCCGTCGGCATTTACCCGCACCAGGCTATCCTTCTTCAGTCGGCGCACCGCCATGGTTACGGCGGGAGGCGAAACTCTGAGCCAGTGGGCGAGCGTGGCTGAGATGACGGGTTCGCCTTCGCTCTCAGCTTCGAGAATCGCTTTGAGGTAGTCCTCTTTGGAAACGGTGATCATGTGAGCAGATTATACGGCGGGATTAAGCATAGTTAACGCAAGATTGCGAGGTTTGAGGATTGTGAGGGCAGAGGTTAGATTGCAGCGGTTAGAACTCAGTAGAACTCAAAAGGGTGAAAACCTTTGCAATCTAACCTCTGCCCTCTGCAATCGGTTTCTCTCGTTTGACATCATCATCTCGCGCCCCTACCCTTGAATGTCTCGACCCATGAAGATCCTCGTCATCGGCGGCGGCGGGCGCGAGCACGCCCTCATCTGGAAGCTGCGGCAGTCGCCGCGGGTCACGAAAATCTTTTGCGCGCCGGGGAACGGTGGCATCGCGGACGACGCGGAGTGCGTTGCGGTTGACGTGAAGAGTCTCGATGCCATGATCGCGCTTGCGAATCAGATTCAGCCCGACCTTACCATCGTGGGGCCGGAATTACCGCTCATGTTGGGCGTGGTGGATGAATTCACGCGACGGGGCTGGCGCACGTTCGGTCCCACGAAAGCCGCGGCGCAGCTCGAGACCAGCAAAAGCTTTGCCAAGGAATTCCTGCAACGTCACCATATTCCTACTGCGCACTATGCAATCTGCGATTCTCCGGAGCAGGTGCGCGACGCGCTGCCGCACTTCCATACTCCAATCGTGGTGAAGGCTGACGGGCTGGCTGCTGGCAAGGGCGTGGTCATCGCCAAAACCAAAGACGAGGCTTCGAACGTCGCCAATGAAATGCTCGCCGGCCGGATGCTGGGCGAAGCAGGATCGCGGGTAGTGCTGGAAGAATTTCTGCAAGGCGACGAACTCTCGTTTCTGGTCGTAAGCGACGGCGAGCGCGTGGCGCCTCTGGTTGCCGCACAAGATCACAAGCGCGTGGGCGACGGCGACACTGGCCCGAACACGGGCGGCATGGGAGCGTACACTACGCCGACCATCATCGACGACCAGATGCGCGACTGGCTCGTCACTCACATCGCGCGGCCGGTGGTCGCGGGCATGAAGGCCGAAGGCGCGGAGTATAAAGGCGTCCTCTATTGCGGATTGATGATGACCGCGCGCGGCCCCATGGTGCTCGAATTCAACTGCCGCTTCGGCGATCCCGAGACGCAGCCGATTCTGATGCGCCTCGAGAGTGATCTGGTCGAAGCGATGGAGGCGTCCATTGACGGGCGCACCAGCGACGGCGATTTCAAATGGTCGGACGACGCGGCGGTATGTGTGGTGATGGCTGCGGGGGGTTATCCGGGAGCCTACGAGGCGGGCAAGAAAATCACCGGCCTGGAGGATGCAGCCAAGTTGGACGGTGTAAGAGTTTTCCATGCAGGCACGTCGAAACGTGATGGTGCGTTCTACACTTCCGGCGGCCGCGTGCTCGGGGTAACGGCGCGCGCCACGGAGTTAGATGCGGCTGTGCGGCGCGCCTATGAGGCATGCGCAAAGATCGGTTTTGAAGGTGCGCACTATCGCAAAGATATTGCGGCACGGGCACTGAAGAAGAATTAGTAAGCTAGTCAGAAGATTTGTAACATATAAATCCAGCTTCAGAGACAGGGGATGAACGCAATCATGAGCAAGCCACTAGTTTCAATCGTAATGGGCAGCGACTCCGACCTGGAGATCATGCGGGAAGCCGGAAAAGCTCTCGACGAATTCGGGATCGCCTATGAGATCGATGTGACTTCAGCACATCGCTCGCCCGATCGCACCGCTGATTATGCGCGCAAGGCCGCTGGACGCGGGGTTCGCGTGATCATCGCCGGCGCTGGCGGAGCGGCGCATCTGGCGGGCGTGATCGCCGCGCACACGACCTTGCCAGTGATCGGCGTGCCGATTCCATCCACTTCGCTGCAAGGCATGGATTCGCTGCTTGCCACGGTGCAAATGCCCGCCGGCATTCCGGTGGCGACGGTCGCCATCGGCAAGCCGGGCGCAACCAATGCGGGAATCCTGGCGGCGCAGATACTCGGTGTCGCGGATGCGACGATGGCGAAAAAACTGGATGCACACAAAGAGAAGCTGGCGCGCGGGGTGGAAGAAAAATCAAAGAAGCTGAAAGCGGAGTGAGCAAAACAAATCAGGAAGAGTGACAGGGACTCCGTTTACAGCTTTAACCCTTTCAGGTATTCCCGGAAATCCTTGCCTAAATCTTCGCGTTTCAATGCGAACTCAACTGTCGCTTTGAGGAAGCCGAGTTTATCGCCGGTATCGTGGCGGCGTCCTTCGTAGACGTAGGCATACATCTTTTCACGCTGTAGTAACCCGCGCAAGCCGTCGGTCAATTGCAGCTCACCGCCCGCGCCCGGCTTGATGTTCGAAAGCGTCTCGAAGACGGCCGGCGTCAGAATGTAGCGCCCGATCACGGCCAGATTTGAGGGCGCATCCGCCAGCTTCGGCTTTTCCACCAGGTCGAGAACTTCGTAGAGCTTGCCGCCGGAGCCCGCCACTTCTTTCGCCTTGAGCACGCCATAAGAAGAAATCGCGGGCCCGTCGACCACCTGCGTGGCGATGACGGAACACTGTTTCTCGTCGAACACATTCATCAACTGTTTGAGCACCGGAACTTTTGCGTCGATGACGTCATCGGCGAGCAGCGTGGCAAAGGGCTCGTCGCCAATCAATTCGCGCGCGGTGAGCACAGCATGACCGAGGCCCAGCGCCTCCTTCTGACGCACGTAGGCCACGTAGATCATGTCGGAGATCTGGCGCACGATCTTGAGCAAGTCGGTCTTGCCCTTTTCTTCGAGCATTTTCTCCAGCTCGTAGCTGACATCAAAGTGATCTTCGATCGCACTCTTGCCGCGTCCGGTGATGATGATGATCTGGTCGCATCCCGCCGCCACGGCCTCTTCCACGCCATATTGAATGATGGGCTTATCAACCAGCGGCAGCATCTCTTTTGGCTGCGCCTTGGTCGCCGGGAGAAAACGCGTGCCTAATCCGGCAGCAGGGAAAATTGCTTTGCGGACTCTCTGGATCTTGCGGCGGTCGCCGTCGGCTCGTCGTTCGTCGGTCATTTGTTTTTAGTCGTTAGTCGTTGGTCGCTAGTTTCGCTCGTCGTTCGCGCCTCGCCTCAGGATCTACCGGCTGGGTCGCGAAACAATTGTACTGCCCGCCGTTATACCTGGCGCACGGCTTCCTCGCGCGCTTCGAGTTCTTCCAGCAGATCGCGCAGCGTCTGCAATATTCCTTCGGCGCTGGCGATCTTGATCGAGAACTTCAGCGTCCCATCCGGAGTAAATTGCGTGCCCTTCTGCGACGCCACAAAGCGCGCCAACTTGCTCGGATCAATCGCAGCATTCGGGCTGAACTTGATGTTCATGAATTCGCGCTTGCGCTCGATGGCGTTGGCTCCGAC
This sequence comes from uncultured Acidobacteriaceae bacterium, assembly GCA_963755765.1. Taxonomy (GTDB): domain Bacteria; phylum Acidobacteriota; class Terriglobia; order Terriglobales; family Acidobacteriaceae; genus Acidiflorens. The sequence goes on along the minus strand of CAVWKZ010000008.1, from coordinate 399,564 downwards.
GCGCATGGCTTGCAGTTTGAGCGCCGCGTACTCCAACAGATTCCGGACCGCCCGCGGCGTCTCGCCATAGCGATCGATCAGCTCTGAGCGCACGTCGTGTAATTGCGACTCGGTTTCGACGCCGGCGACTCGCTTGTACATGCGCAGGCGCTGGTTCTCTTCTTTAATGTAGTCAGACGGAATACGAATGTTCAGTCCCAGATTGAGCTGGATTTCCGTGACTTCAACGCCCGCCTCGCCCTTCATTTCGCGGACGGCGCGTTCCAGCATCTGGGTGTACAGCTCGAATCCTACCGCTTCGATGTGCCCACTCTGCTCTCCGCCGAGCAGATTGCCGGCGCCACGTAGTTCGAGATCGAGGGCAGCAATCTTGAAGCCGGCGCCGAGGTCGGAGAATTCTTTCAAGGCAGCCAGGCGGCGGCGAGCGATGGGCGTCAATTCAATTTCGGCGGGCAAGAGTAGATACGCGTACGCGCGGCGGTTCGAGCGGCCGACGCGTCCGCGAAGCTGATAAAGCTCCGACAAGCCCAGGCGGTCGGCGCGATTGATGAGGATGGTGTTGCAGAGAGGAATGTCGAGGCCATTCTCGATAATCGTGGTCGAGACCAGGATGTCGGCTTCATGATGCATGAATTTCAGCATCACTTTTTCCAACTCGCCTTCTCCCATCTGGCCGTGGCCAACGGCAATGCGCGCATTCGGAGCCATGGTTTGAAGTTTGGCGGCGATCTCCCAGATGGTGTCGACGCGATTGTGGACGAAATAAATCTGGCCCCCGCGGTCAAGTTCCTGTTCAATCGCCGACTGGATCAGCTTTTCGTCCCAATTCGCAACCACGGTCTGAATGGCCATGCGATCTTTGGGAGGTGTTTCAATCACGCTCATATCGCGCAGGCCGACCAGCGACATGTGGAGTGTGCGCGGAATCGGCGTCGCTGACATGGTGAGCACATCCACTTCCATGCGCATCTGCTTGATGCGTTCTTTGTGGCGGACGCCGAAGCGTTGTTCCTCGTCCACCACTAGCAGTCCGAGGTCGGCGAACTTCACGTCTTTTGAGAGCAGGCGATGGGTGCCGATTAGGATGTCCACTTTGCCGGCTTCCACTCTCTGCAGAATTTCTTTGACCTGCTTGGCCGTTCGGAAGCGGCTGATCATTTCAACCGTGAGCGGGAATGGCGCGAAGCGCTGCTTGAAAGTTTCGTAGTGCTGGAACGCGAGAACCGTCGTGGGCGCGAGCACCGCGACCTGTTTATTGTCGCTCAGGGCTTTGAATGCGGCGCGCATCGCGACTTCCGTCTTGCCGTAACCGACGTCACCGCACAGCAGGCGATCCATGGGGAGCTGCGATTCCATGTCGCGCTTCACGTCGGCGATGGCCTGCGCCTGGTCGTCGGTCTCGTTGTATTCGAAGGCGTCTTCGAACTCCTTCATCCACTCGGTATCCGCCGGGAAAATGTGACCGCGTGCGGCCTGGCGTTGGGCATAGAGCTTGAGCAACTCGTCGGTCATGTCCTTCATCGCCTTGCGGACGCGCGCTTTGGTCTTGCCCCAGGCCTGACTGCCGAGATGATTCAGGACAGGCCTGGCGCCCTCCGACGACCGATATTTCTGGACCAGATCGAGACGAGTCAACGGAACATAAAGCCGCGCAGCTTCGGCATACTCCAGCAGCATGAATTCGGCGGTGCCATCGCCCTGGTTGATTTCTTTCAGACCCTGATACTGGCCGATGCCATGTTCCACGTGGACAACGTAGTCACCAACCTGCAAATCGCGGAAGTCGGAAAGAAACGCCGAGACTTTCGACTTCTGCCGTTGCGGTCGTGACGCCACCAGGTCCGATTCGTCGAAGAGATCGCGCGCCCCAAAAATCGCGAGGTGTGCTTCCGGCAAAACGAAGCCGTCGGGGAGGTAAGCCTTCAGCAGCGTGGTGGTGTAAACGTCGCCGGCAAAATACGAAGTTTCATCGGCGTAGCTTTCGCCGCTGCGCGTGCGGCTTCCGAGTCGATACGCGGCGTTGTACTCGGTGAACATGTCGGCGAGGCGCTCGACTTCTCCTGTGTTGGGGACGGCGAGAACCACCTGCGTGCCGCCGCCGACTAACTTCTGAACTTCCTCAATCATCGCGGGAACCGCACCGTGGAAGCGTGTGACGGGTTGGGAAAGAAACGTGGCTTCCGGTCTTTCTTTGTGTTCGTCGCGGGCCAGTGCCAGATATTCGAAATCGGCGCCGGCGAGCGCCGAGGTTTTTTCGCGCCAGCTTTCCGGCGTCAGGTAAAGATCGGCGGGACGAACCAGATTCCCCACGCCACTGCGTTCGTGCGCTTCCTCAATCCGCGCCCAGACTTTGTCGAGTTCCAGCGCCAGCGCTTCGGGCTCGTCGAGGATCACACGCGCGTCCGGAAGCAATTCGAAAATACTGCGGTCGGCGCCCGCCACTGGAGCGTAGAACTCCCAGCCCGGAAAAACGCCGGCGCCGGAGTCGCGCATCGCCTGCTCCACAACTTCTGGCGATCCCGAAATGCGTTTTCCCGAGAGCCGGGCGTTGATCGACCCAAGCAATTCTTGGGTAACCGGCGTTTCCGTCAAAGGCAGAAGCAGCGCCTCATCAACCGGGTTTGACGACCGCTGACTTGCGGGGTCGAACTTGCGCATCGATTCGATTTCGTCCCCAAAGAACTCGACGCGGACTGGCCGGTCGGCTTCGGGAGAGTACACATCGAGAATGCCGCCGCGAGCAGCATACTGTCCCGGCATTTCGACCACATCGGTTGCGCTATAGCCGACCGTGTTTAGGTGTTCGAGCAGTTTCTCCAGATCAAAAATTTCGCCGCGCCGCAGAGCCCGCGCCAGATCGGCGTAGTAGTCGGGCGCTCGAAGGAGAATGGTGGTTGCAGTTACTGGTGAAACGACAATCGCAGCGCGACCGGTGGCAATCTTCCACAACGCTGTCGCGCGTTCTTCCTGAATCTCGGGATGCGGCGACAAATTCTGGAAGGGAAGTACGTCGCGTGCCGGGAGACTGACGACCGATTCGGAATCCGCGGCTCCAGTCAATTCGCAAAACGCGCGCAGTATCGGCAGGAGCTCTTCGGCGGCGCGGTTATCGGCGACCACCAGCACAAACAGACGCTCGACCGTACGTCGCAACAGAACAACGATCAGGGCCTTGGCTGCCGCGGACAGTCCAGTGACACTCATCCGCCCCGTGCTCTCCCGCAGATGGCAGGCGGCACGCGTGAAGGCAGGTAATTGTTCCACCTCCGCGAAAATTTCGCGGACGAACGGCAAAAGCATTTCTCTTTGATTCTACCAAGCCGGTGCGAAATGGAGCTTGCGAGCGGCCATTGCCCGCTATTTCCGCAGCAGCGGCCGGGTCAGGCAGGTCGGGCCGCCAGCGCCGTTGATGCAGATCTCCGACCCCGGAAAGGTGCGCACATCAAAGCCGCTGTCGCGCATATGCTGATTCGTCTTGACGTTTTCTTCAATCGCAATCAGCCGTTTCTGACCGAGCGCCAGGACGTTGCACGCGAGTGTCTCGCGCTCGCTGTATTCAATCTCGATCAAGCGAAATCCGTGTGCCTTGAGCAGTTCGACTGTCTCGACTGCCAGCCACGGCAGATCGACGAGAATCGTCTGCTCATCGAGCATGCTCATTAGCGACATCAGGTGTAGACAGGCAGAAGGTCCCGATCCGTAAGGCAGCGGCGCCGACCGCACTTCGACATTTCTTGCCGGATCATTCGAAGACAGCAAAGCCCCCAGCTGCTCAATCCCTACTTTGTTCGTTCGATAGCCGTCGCCGACGAGCAGGGTTCGCGAATCAAGCCAGACGATGTCGCCGGACTCAGAAGTCCCCGGCGGCCGTATCTGACCGAACACCGGAATCTCCATCTGCCGGCAAAAGTTTGCGTGCTCCTGCGCTTCCGCCACGCGATTCTTCTTTCCGGGATTCATCAGGATGAGACCGTGATCGGTGGCCAACGATGCGTCATGCGCATAGACGGCATCGAGCGTGAGAGATTCCGACGAGGGCAGACGCAGCACCTCGGCTCCGGCTTCGCCGAGCAGTTCGCAGAGGATCTTGTGTTGCCTCTGCGCCACGCGAAAATCTGGAGCGTGCTGAAACCCGAGTTTCTGCCACGCCGCAGCCTTCCCTAAAACGCCCCATCCTGCATTTTCCGGCGGGCACACCATGACCCGCAGGAGTTCGCCCGTCATGGAATGTCCGTTGAAGGTTTCGGAGGGCGCGAAAGCTGGCACTAGAAATATTTCCGGCACGACAAGGATCTCACTGTAAGAAATCTAAAGAAACGCACCCGCAAACGCAACGCGAGGACAAAACGTCAGGCAGGCGCCGGGACCGTGATTACGACCGAGTCGACAGAAACAGGCTCCGGGTGTTGACCGGAGTCTGGTTGTAATCTGTGTTATTGCTTGCCTTAATACCCTCCTGTGATGTAAATATCAGCGGTATCACCTCTGACCGCGTGCACGACGTTCAACCAGCTAGCCATAAACCGCGCCATTTGATTCCTCCATCCGCAACCTCGATTTTGCGGAAGGTCGCAGGAGCCCAATGAAAACGTCGACGACATTGCGTCTCTTCTTTCTCGCGATTGTGTTCTTGCTCATCCGTCAATCTGGCTTTGCCCAGGGCGCTTCCACGGGCGACCTTCACGTCAGTGTGAAGGATGCGAAAGGCAATGCCGTGGCCAACGCCACTGTCACCGTGCGCGATGCCGCCAAGGGCCTGGAACGGGCGGCCAGCGACGATGGTCAGGGCGGTTACAGTGCGCGTCAGTTGGCTCCCGGCACGTACTCCGTCACTGTGGACGCATCGGGCTTCGCCAAAGCTGAAGCCGCAAACGTTGCCATCACGGTCGGCGGGACTGTAGAGTTGCCCGTCACGCTAGCGGTTGCGAGCGGCAAGGAAGTCGTCGAAGTCAGCGCCCAGGCCGATCTGATTGAAACTTCGCGCAGTTCCTCCACCAACACCATTGGCCAGCGCCGCATTGACAATCTGCCGATCAACGGCCGCAACTACATCAATTTCTCGCTGACGGATTCGCAAGTCCAAAAAGATGACGCCCCGGTCACCGGCGCGGCGCCCACTTCCGGTCTCAACATGAGTGGACAGCGCGCCCGCGCCAATCTGGTGAACGTTGATGGCGCCGACTACACCGACAATGCCACCAATGGCGTGCGGTCAACGGTTTCGCAAGAAGCGGTGCAGGAGTTCCAGATCATCAACAACAGTTACGCCGCCGAATATGGACGCGCATCGGGTGGCGTGGTCAACATCATCACCCGTTCCGGATCGAACGATTTCCACGGCGACGTTTACGGATTTCTGCGCGATCGTGATTTTCAGGCGGTCAACCCTTTCAGCACGGTGCCGAATCCGGCCTACACCCGCGTGCAGGCTGGAGCGGCCTTCGGCGGCCCGATTAAGAAAGACAAAACGTATTATTACTTTGCCTATGAGATCACCCGGCGGCACGAAACCGGATTCTCCAGCATCGGTCAAGGCAGTCCTGGCATGTGCACTTTGCCCAGCAGTGGCTCGGGCAGTTACGGCCTGTGCAATTTAGATGTTTCTACCGCATTCGGCTTTCCACAGGGATCCGGTCTGGATATTCAGGCGACCCCGCAGCAGGTAGCCTTCATCGGGGCAACACCGTCGCCGGCGCTGGCGCCCTACATAGTAGAAGTCGGCGCTGCCTCGGGCATTGCGGTCAACGGCGCCTATCCCGCGTTCTACGGCACCCTGGCAGAACTGGGAATTATTCCCAACCCAACCAACCCGCTCCAGCAATTCTTTTCATCGTGCAATCCTTCGAACACGTTGTGCAACGGCTTGCCGCCAAGTTTTCTAAGTTTGCAGTCGCAGCAAGGCAACTTCCCGGTTTTTGAGGGAACCAGCCTGTACTCGCTGCGGCTGGACCATAACCTCACCAACAACAACCGCATCACGCTTCGTGCCAATGTGAGTCCCAGCACAGTGACTGGGATTGAGGTCAACGGTCAGGACCAGCCCTTTGGTCAGAACTCGTACTCCCGCACGTCGGAGCAACAATACCGTGACGTGGCCGGGGTTTTTCAGGATACCTGGACGATCGGCAACAACAAGGTGAATGAATTTCGTTTCCAGTATGCCCGCCGCGGCTTGTCGTATTTCTACAACAAGGCCATCGCCGCCGGAAATGATCCGGGCACGAATATCATTGGCTATGCTTACATCGGGCGCGAGCCGTACTCTTTCATCCAGCGGGTCGAGCAACGTTACCAGTTCACCGATAATTTCTCCTGGACCAAAGGCTCTCACAGCACCAAGTTCGGAGCGGATTTCAATGACATCCCCACCACGGCGACCTTCACGGTGAACTATGGCGGGGTCTATGACTTCAGCACCATTTCCGGGGCTGGAACTGGAACTCCGGATATCTCGTCGGTTCAAGCCTATGGCCTCGGTATCCCCTCCTACGTCGTACAAGGCGTCGGCAACCCGAAAGATTCATTCCCCAACAAGTCGCTGGGAGCTTATTTTCAGGACTCATGGCGGGCGCGTCCCAACCTCACTCTGAACCTGGGTGTTCGTTACGATGTTGAGTTTCCGCCGACGTTCGCGCCGGTCGACCCGTTCGCTCAGGTGGGATACAACTTCCTGGGCTTGCAGAAGGGCATCCAGACCGACACCAACAACATTCAGCCTCGCATCGGAGTCGCTTGGGACCCGAAGGGCGACGGCAAGACCGTCGTGCGCGCCTCCTACGGAATGTTCTACGACCACCCGCTGCTCGGATTGTATTTCTTGGGTGATGCCGCCGACGGCTCAGATTCCGGCCAGTTGCTCTTCTTCGGCGCCAGCCCCTGCAGCGGGACCGCCGGGAGCGCCAGTCCCCTCAACCTGAATGCCGCCAACATGTTCCAGGGCATTCTCGGAGTAAACAATTGTCTGCCTACGGGACTCGCTGGCGCACTCGGCTATCAGAGCAATACCGCTCCTGGGGCCTCGTGCGGCGCGGGACCTAACGCGCAGCGTTTTGACCCATGCTTTCCTAATTCACCCTTTCTGAACCAGCAATACATTAACGGGCCGGTTGCCTTTCCTTTGGTCTCGCAACCTTTCGGGTATCCGCAGGGCAAGAATTTTGTCTACTCCTATTCGCAGCAAGTGAATTTCAGCATTGAGAAAGATCTAGGCGGCGGCTTTGCTCTGAATCTGGCTTACAACTTCAATGGTGGACGACACCTGAACCGTCCCATCAACGCCAACACGGCGCGTGGAGATCTGCTGACGGCGAACTGGCAAGCCGCGGTAGCGGCGGGACAGGCCACACCTTTGACCAGTCCACTGGATATTGCCAGTTGTGGGGCGAACCCGATCCCAGGCTCGCAGCTCCCGTACTTTGTTCCGGCTGCGCTGACCAGCTTTTTCCGCCCGTCGGGCATTAATCCCTCGCTGGCGGGTCCGTTCGCGCCGTGCGTTCCCCTGGCGCTCGCCGACCTGCAGGCCGCCGGGCAAAATGCCAAGTGCAATCCGCTCTCGACCGGACTTGCCAACTGTGTCCCCTTTAGCGACATGGACGCAAACTACTCCAATGGCAGCTCGGTCTATCACGGGCTGACGGCCAATCTTCGCAAGCGCTTCAACAACCACTACGAATTTCTGGCCTCGTATACCTGGTCGCACGCGATCGATGATTCCACTGACCTGCAGGCCACGGTCGTCCCGCAGGACAGCTACTACGCGGACAACGACCGTTCGTCCTCGACCTTCGACCAGCGCCATCGCTTCGTCTTCAGCGGCGTCTATCAGTCGGGCAAGATCGGCGGCAGCGGCTTCGTGAGCAAGTTCTTCAGCGATTGGACGTTCGCTCCATTGATCGAATTGTCCTCAGGCCGGCCTTTTAACATCGTTACCGGCTCGGGCGATAACTTTCAGTTCTCTTCCGAGACGGGACGTCCTAACGTCGTGGCGGCACAAACCCCCACGAACTCGTGCGGCTATCAGACGGTGGCCTCGAAATACTCGCCGACCGGTTTCCTGCAGGAGGTCTGCTTCGCCGACATCCCGGCAGCACAACTCGTACAGATCAACCCCAAGAATCTTCTGCTACTCGACGGCAGCCTCGGCCGCAACGCGGGCATTTCTCCGTGGGTGGTCTTCAACGATGTGCGCTTCGCCAAACGCGTCAACTTCAACGAGCGCTTCAGTATGGATTTGATCACCGATATGTTCAACATTGCGAACGTGTACAACGTGGCCGCGGTCAGTCCGCTCTTCACCAACGCCGGACAGGCCACCGCGGCGTATGATCCGCGCCAGTTCCAGTTTGCGCTAAAATTGAATTGGTAGAGTCTGGTTGAAGGGGGACTGGCGGGTTGCTGAAAAACTCGATGTTGCGCTTGATTCTGGGTGGTGTTCCTCTGAATCATGGCAGAGCGGTTCTTGTCGCCAGCCTGCTGGCGTTGCTATTTTCCTCCGCTTACGCTCTTGCCGAGAGCGGAGCCGATATCTACAAGGCAAAATGTGCGGCCTGCCATGGCGCACACGGAGCGGGCGATACCATGCTCGGCAAGAACCTGAAGCTGCGCCCGCTTGATTCTCCAGACGTGCAGAAGCAATCGGATGCCGAACTTGCCAATATCATCGGCAAGGGGAGGAACAGGATGCCTGCTTTTGAGGGCAAACTGACGCAACAGCAAGTCGGTGAAGTGGTGAGATATATCCGCTTGCTTAAGAAGTAGAGCGGGTGAAAGAAAAGCCGCAGCGACGCATGCGGCTGTCCTCTCCTTTTTGCTCCCGTTCCGTTCTCGTCTAATTACTTGTTGGCTGCCTTGTCCTTGGCGATGCTCTTGCTGATCCGGTTCTGCTGACGATTGATTCCATTCTGCTCGGCCTTGGTAAGATGGCCGTTGTTCTTTGCCATATCTTTCTGTTCGCGGTTCTGCACGTGGGCCTCGCGCTTTTCGAGGTTCGACGTCTGCTGCGGAGTCAACGTACCGTTCTTAACGCCGTTGCCAATGCGCTGTTGCTGATTTTCTTCACGGGCGTTGACTTCATTGACGCGCGGATGTCCAGGATCGACAACACCAGGGCCCGCGCCCGAAGTAGTAGTTGAAGTTTGAGCCGAGGCGGAACCTGCGATCATAAGTCCCCCCACTGCCAGGACTAACAGTGATTTGGTGAATGTGTTGTTCATGTGGATAGAAACCCCCACCGAAAAGATTAGTTGCGGTAGGTAAGAATGACGAGGTTACCTAGGTTATTGTCCACAAGTTACTGAGTTAGTTGGACTGAATGGCGCCTAATCGAAGTCAATTTTGTCAAAACCCAAACCCTGTAACAGACTGGTGATGGTCGAAGCCGCATTCTGCTGGGCTGTCCGCAAAATGCCGTCGGCCAAGGCGGCCTCTTGCAGTTCGCGCTCCGCTTCCTGGCGCACTTGTGTTTCCAAGTTCGGATCGGTGGGTACCAGCAACCCGGTTTGCCGCGAATATACCCGCGTTTTGGCGCTATCGAGGCGGGTGCTGAACACCTGCACTCCGGGGAGACGCAGGTGAACCTGCTTGCCATCCACCTTAACGTCGGAGGGCTTCAGGTTCGAAAAATCAATGCCCGCGACCACTTCGCCGTGCACCATCATCAGGAGGCGATCTCCGGTGAGAAAGTCGGGAAGAATGGGATTTTCTTTCGCGCCGGTTACTAACTTGTCCATGGTGTAGACGACGGTTTCCAGGCGCTGAAGGCGTTGAATGCGGTCAACCACGGTGGGCTGACTTACGTCGATAGTGAGGGTTCTGCCAGTAACAGCCGACAAGAAGTGGCTCAATAGAGTCCGTCCCGAAGTTTGCGAGAGCATCACCCATCCAACCGAGGCGACGAACAGGACCCCTACGAACAGCCCGATGATGAGAGCGATCGTTGTCGTCAAACGCGATTGAGAGGGCTTAGGAGTTTGTAGACTCGCGCCAGGATCGTTAGGCATGCAGCAAGACTACCACCAGGCAGATTATGGAGGGTGTGCGGGTTGGGACACTGGCTGGAAAGCAATTTCAAAGGCAGCAGGCGACGGTACGGGTCGTGCCCTGCCCTGATTGGGCGACCAGAGCGGAAGAAGCTTGCCTGCTCGCTAATCCATTGGTAAAGTCGCTTGATCCGGCCCTCGCTCACTGGATCGCTATTATTGCGGCGGTCGTTTCAAAAAGGCCAGTGAAGCGTTCTGATAACTTCTAAAAAGTGTTGAATGTCTTCTATGTCATTGAGACCGGCGTGGATATTTCAATTCGGAGAGTTTCAGCTTGATGCTCGTGCACGTAGCCTGCGGCGGGAAAAGACGATTGTTCCGCTTAACTCTCGGGCGTTCGATGTGCTGCTGTACCTTGTGCAGAACCCGGGAAAGGTGCTCACCCGCGAGGAAATGATAAAAAATGTCTGGGCGGAATCGTTTGTGGACGAGAACAGCCTGGCGCAAAGCATCTCCGCGTTGCGCCGGGCACTCGATGAGAAACCAGGCGACAACAGCTACATCGTCACCTTGCCGGGCCGAGGGTATCAGTTTGTTTCAGCTGTGCAGGTTGTTGGTGAAGAGGGTGGAAGCAGTCTCCCGGAGTTGGCAACGGCAGCCCGCAGGGGCCCGAGCGGGATCATTTTTCAGAAACAGACGATCCAGACCAGTGTCGTTACTACTAATGAAGAAAAAGGCCAATTAAGTCTGCCAGTTCCCCGAAGTCGGCCGGTCGGGAGACTGCTAGGGGTATTAGCCGTAGCCGTGGTATCGGCAGCGGCTGTCTATGCGTGGAAGGGATTCCACCCTGTCCCGTCGGCGAGGCCAGCCATCAGTTCGACCGGGGCGTCGGCTATCCCACGCCGTTCCGTCGCAGTTCTCGGCTTTCGCAACCTCTCCGGCCGTCCCGAAGAAGGCTGGTTGTCCACGGCGTTGGCGGAAATGCTGAGCACTGAACTGGAGGCTGGAGAAAAGCTGCGCCTGGTTCCCGGCGAAGACATCGCGCGCACCAAACTCGATCTTCCTCTGGCCGACACCGACAGCCTCTCGCGAGACACGCTGGCACGATTGCACAAGAATCTGAATAGTGATTTGGTTGTCCTCGGCTCCTATACAACTCTTGGCGAAAAGCCTGACACTCGCATCCGCCTCGACCTTCGCCTGCAAGATACGGCCGCTGGGGAAACGATCGCTGATGTCGCTGTGGTCGGAGGCGAGGCGGACCTGTTTGACATGGTCTCTCAGGCTGGCTCGCAGTTGCGCGAAAAGCTGGGCGTGGAAGCCGTTTCTCCGGTGGAGGCAGTGAGCGTTCGAGCTTCTTTGCCATCCAACCGTGATGCCGCTCGTCTTTATTCCGAGGGACTCGCTCGGCTGCGGGTTTGGGACGCCCTGGAAGCACGCGATCTCCTGGAGCAGGCCATAGCCGCCGATCCCAAATTTTCTCTGGCGCACTCGGCACTGGCCGAAGCCTGGTCGCGATTGGGTTACCCCAAAAAGGCTCAACAGGAAGCTCGGCAGGCGTATGAACTTTCGGCCAATCTTTCTCGCGAAGAGAAATTAGTGGTGGAAGGCCGCTATCGTCTTATCGGCTATGAAAATGATAAGGCGATCGAGGTCTATCGCACGCTCTTCACCTTGTTCCCCGACAATCTTGATTACGGGCTGCGGCTGGCATGGGCGCAGACCCGCGGCGGCAAAGGGAATGATGCTCTGGCCACTGTCGAGTCATTGCGAAAGTTTCCGCCTCCGGCTTCTGACGATCCCCGTATTGAATTGCAGGAGGCATGGGCGTGGGATGCGCTGGACGATTTCAAACATCAAGAACCGCCTACGGCGCGAGCGGCGGAGAAGGCGAGGGCGCAAGGTTCCCGCTTGATACTGGCATTAGCGCGGGAAAGCCAGTGTTGGATGTACTTTCATTTCGGACAGCCGCAAAACGCAGTTCCTGCCTGTCGCGAAGCCAGGGACATTTTCGCTGCCGCGGGCGACCGGCAGGACGAAGCCAACTCCTTGCGAACCTGGGCAGATACGATCACTCTCACCGATCCGTCCGAGTCCATTCGTCTGTACCGGCAGGCGCAAGACATCTTCCGCAAGAATGGATCGCAACGCGGTGTGGCCGACGTGCTCAACAATCTCGGCAACTTATATGAAACGCAAGGTGATTCCGCCACCGCGGAGAAGATGCAACGCCAAGCTTTGCCCATTTATAAACTCCTCGATGACAAGCGGGACCAGGCTTCAACGATCGCGAACATTGCCAATGAACGCCTGGATCAGGCGGATCTTCGAGGTGCGATCCAGTTGGACGAAGAGAGTCTGCAGTTAGACCGGGAAATGGCCAACACTGGACAGGCCGCCTTCGCGATTGAGAACCTCGCAATCGTTCACGCATTGCAGGGGAACCTTGCGACTGCAAAGCAGGAATTCGAAGAATCTATCGCGATCTGGCAGAAAAGCGGGGATCAGGGTTCTGCTGCTTCCGCGATGTCGAGTTTGGGGAAGGTGCTGCTCGATGAGGCCGATTTTTCCGGCGCCCGCAAGATGTATGAGCAAGCATTGACGATTCGGACCACGGCCGGCGATAAGCTCAGCATTGCTCAGAGTCAGCTCTCAATCGCAGAGTTGTCGCTGGAGGAAGGGCGTTCTCCCGTCGAGCAGGAAGCGGTGATACGGCAGACGCTCGAGGTTTTGCAGCAACAGAAAGATCGCGACGGCGAGACTCTGGGATGGGGCACGCTCGCCCAGGCGCTGCTCGCGCAGGGTAAAGAAGCAGCGGCGAAGGAAGCGGTCCAACACGCGCGGTCGGTCGCGGCCAAGAGTCAGAGTCCCGAAATCCGCTGGCGAACCTCCATCGCTGCGGCGCGCGTCGAGATCGCGGAGAAAGACGTTGGCCACTCCGCTCCCGGGAACGCCATGCGCAAAGAACTGACCGCCGTCACCGCGAAGTCGCGAGAGCTGGGTTATAAAAGAACTGAGCTCGATGCTCGTCTGGCGCTTGCTGAAATCGAAATGAAGTCGGGACAAACGGCGGAGGCACGAACACAATTGTCCGCCGTCGAGGCCGATGCCAAGGCCAAAGGCTACAACCTCATCGCCCGCAAAGCTGCCAGCGCTCGAGGCTGATTCTTCGCCGTCGCCGGACGGGTAAGCTTTCATGTTTACTCTTCCGATATTAATGCGTGTTTACCACTACCCCCCTCCCCCCTCCCTCATGGAATCATCGGGTTAAGCGGAGTCTTGCCGCCAAAATCTAGAGCGCCAAGGACTTATTTTCAAAGTCTTCCGGAATAAGGAGTTAGCTTGATTTCTCGCTGTATTCTCCTATAAATCATATAAAACTCGACGTTTTCACCGCCTGCCCTCAGGGGTCACCCAAAACCGGCCAATGAGGGTCACTTGAAAACCGGCCAACGAGAATGAGGTCCGGGACGTTGATTTCGGCGTGAGGCATGTAGCCTTCGTCGATATGAGCAACGTCTTGAACGAAGCGAAAAAACAACAAGTGATTGCCCTGGGACGACTCGGATGGCCACTGCGGCGCATCGAGCAAGAGACCGGGGTACGTCGGGAGACAGTCGGAGCCTATCTGAAAGCGGCCGGGATCGGGGTGCGGCCGCCGGGCGCATGGGGACGGCGACCGCCGGCAAAACCGGCCAACGAGAACGAGGTGACCACCGGGTCGGAGGCGGCAAAACCGACCCCCACGATCAACCCCAACCCCAACCCCGAAAACCTTTCTAATAATGAAAAAGCAAAACCGGCCAATGCCAATGCGGTGACCACCGGGTTTGGCGTGGAGTCGACAGGCCTGGAAGTAGAAACTCCTAAGCGGATTCCATCCGCCAGTGCCTGCGAGCCGTTTCGGGAAGCCATCGAGTTAGGTCTGAGCCGCGGTCGGGATGCCACCGCAATCTGGCAAGATCTGGTCGCCGAAAATGGTTTCGACGGTGGCTATCAGACGGTCAAGCGCTACGTGCGCAAGTTGCGTGGAAACCAGCCACTGCAGCCACGCGCGGTGATTCTGACGGGACCAGGAGAAGAGTCCCAAGTGGACTACGGTACGGGCGCCATGGTCCGGGATCCGCAGACCAGAAAATATCGCCGCACCCGACTGTTCGTGATGGTGCTGGGCTGTAGCCGCAAGGCGGCACGCTTTCTGACCTTCCGTTCCAGTTCGCGCATCTGGGCCGAGTTACATGAGAAAGCATTCCGTCGACTGGGTGGCGCTACGCGGGTCGTCGTCCTGGATAATTTGCGCGAGGGCGTGCTCGTCCCTGACATCTATGATCCCACTCTGAATCCTCTCTATCGCGACGTCCTGGCGCACTATGGCGCGGTCGCCCTGCCCTGTCGGATCAAGGATCCAGATCGAAAAGGAAAAGTTGAATCCGGCGTTGGCCACGCCCAACGTGCGCTCCAGGGAAAACGCTTTGAGAGCCTGGAGGAGGCCCAAGCCTATCTGGATCGTTGGGAAACAAGCTGTGCCGATACCCGCATTCATGGCACCACGAAACGACAAGTCGCCGCCATGTTTGCCGAAGAAAAACCCACCTTGCTGCCGCTTCCCCTGGAACCTTTTCGCTACTACCAGCATGGCAAGCGGGGCGTGAATCTGGACGGTTGCGTCGAAGTCGATGCCGCCTACTACGGCCTGCCCCCGGGTTGGATCGGACGGGAAGTGAATGTGCAGTGGGATGAGCTTTATGTTCGCATCCTCGATCCCAAAAACGGGCTACTGCTGCGAGAGCACATACGGCAGAAACGTGGCTGGTATCGCATAAAAAAAGAAGACCATCCCCAGCACATGCCGCTTCAGGTTTCCCAGTTACTGTGGCGAGCCGGACGAGCCGGCACTCACATCGGCACACTCTGCAACCTTATTTATAACCAGCTCGGAGAACCGGGGGTTCGCCGCATCTTCGGCATCCTCTCCTTAGCCAAGAAGTTCGGCACCGCCGCGGTCGAAGAGGCGTGCGCGGTGGCTCTGGAAATGGGCGTGTATGAACTCCGTTTCGTTCGTCGCTATCTCGAACGTGCCCCACAACTTACCCTGCGGCAAGTCGACCCGCTCATTCGCGAACTGGTGCACTACCGCGATCTCATCAACCTCAAAACCAAGGAGCCAGAAGATGAACCTCATTGAGTTGAATCGTGCTTTAGGACAACTACGCCTGGGAGGAATCGCCGCCGTGCTCGAAACTCGTATTCGCCAAGCTCAGGCCGAAGCCATGCCCCCCATCGATTTCCTCTCCTGCCTCGTCTCCGACGAACTCACTCGTCGTGGCGAGCGACTGCTGGAGCGAAGAAAAAAACAAGCCGAGTTCCGAGACCCGCACAAGACTCTCGATAACTTCGATTTCAACTTCAACCGCAAGATGAATCGCAGTCTGGTGTTCGATCTCGCTACCGGTGCATTCATCGCTCGCCATGAAGACGGTTTGTTTTTAGGCCCACCGGGCACCGGCAAAAGTCATCTTGCCCAGGCCATCGGACAAGCCGCTATCCAACAGGGTTATCGCGTCCTCTACCGCGAAACCCACAAACTGCTCGATGACTTGGCCGAAGCCACCATCGACGGAACCCGCAAAGAAACCATGGAACTGTTCGTTTCCGTCCCGCTTCTCATTATCGACGACCTCGGTATGCGGAAGTTGCCCATGACCGCCGCCGAGGACTTGCTGGAAATCGTAATGCGGCGCTATGAGCGCGCCAGCAGTTTGCTGACTTCGAATCGACCGGTGGACGACTGGGGCAAACTTCTCGGCGACAGCGCCGCCGTTACCGCTATGCTCGATCGTCTCCTCCATCACGGCCATGTACTTAAATGCGGTCCTCGGAGTTGGCGCACGAAAACCGACTTGCCTCCACAGGAGGCGTCGGAGTAAAACAACTTAGTCCCAGGCCACTTTCGTTGGCCGGTTTTGAAGTGACCACCGTTGGCCGGTTTTGAGGTGACCCCTGAGGGCCTGTTGATGGTTGCTTTTTGCCTCTACTTTATTGCTAAGAAGTAACTAACGCTGGCGGTTTCGAGGAGCGCCTTAGTTGACCGACACATGTCTTCACTTTCCCGTCTGGGGATCATTGTCGCATCGGGCGATGCTGCTGTCTGTGATGGCTGGCACAGGTTAATTGTGATGAAAAATCTCCGGTGGGCGTTGGCACCCAGTTGAGGACCAGAACTCTATGGTTATGCGCGGCGGGGCGTTAAGTCAAATGAATTTCATTCTCGGGCGGAGGGCGCGGACGAAATCTCACCGCAGTGATTTGGCGTCAACGGTCAAGAGATGCGGCCGACTCGCCGAGATACAATCGAAGGGAATAGACCTAAGTAAGCCCACGAGACCTCCGTTTCATCGCCGCATTTTCGAGATACACCACGCCATTGGGGGCCGAACTATTGACGAATTCAGCGACAAAAGCGCGCCCGATATCATCCTGCTCAATCGTCCCAAACGGTCCGGGAATGAGGCGCCCCAACCAGGCAGCATAGCCCGGCGTGTGAGCATTGCCTGCGATAATTCCCGGGCGGAAAATCGCCAGACTCTTGAAGCCGATACCTTGAACCGTTTCTTCTTTTAACCCCATAACTCGCGCATAGCGAATCCTGCTTTTCGCTGTGCTTCCCGCCGCCGAGAGCAGCGCAAACCGGGCAACGCCTCCGGCATGGCAACCCCGGGCAAAACCACCGACAACCCCAATTTCGAGGGCCTTCAATTCCTCCTCGCTCCAGTTCCTGCTGCCCTTACCAACACCCACACAGGAGGCCCCATAGACGGGGTCGCCTAGCTCCACCATGCTCAGTGCAAGCCTGGTCACTTCTTCGGGAAACCGCGCAGCTGCCGTATCCAGGATCACCTGTCGCAAGCGATGATTCGAGGTCAGATGGTTCGCGGCGAGAGGAATCGCCTTGCGATTAACCATCACCACCTCAGCGCAGGACGCCTCAGCAACCAGCGCCCGCACCACTGCGGCTCCGACCTGCCCCGTGCCACCGATGATCAGGACGCGAAATGGCATTTTAGGCCTCTTCTCCACTTAGGTTTCTTTTCCACGATTGTTTACGCACGATTCTGTTGCCGGCGGGTGGCCACCTTCTCCGCGCGTCAGTATAACTCGGTTGTTGTTCTCGCACGCTCGTGTGGGGCGGACACTCTTGTCCGCCGCCTTTGACCTTAAGGGTTGCATCTTGGAAGGAGGCTGTAAATAAAAGCAAGAACCAAAACCAAGATCAACACCAAAGGCAGCGGACAAGAGTGTCCGCTCCACACAAACAAACCAGCAACGGAAAAGGCCACGCTCATTTCTGAACGTGGCCTTTGATTTAATGCCGGCAACTACCTACTCTCCCACACACTTTCGCGTGCAGTACCATCGGCCCAGCGGGGCTTAACTTCCGTGTTCGGGATGGGAACGGGTGGAACCCCCGCGGTAAGATCACCGACAACTTGCAGTCGTCAGTCGTCAGTCATCAGTCGTCAGTAAAACCCTGACCGACCTTCCCCGACGTCCGCGACAAACTTGTAAAAGATCCGGAGGACGAAGCCTCACAACTGAATAGATTGGGTACTGCTTAAACACTTGGCATATCGTTTTCGTCGGCGCCAGTCGTCAGTACTGTGTCATCAGTTGCGTCCAGTTTCTGACGCTTCTGAGGAGGCCATCGGCTTTCGAACAAGTTCGAACTGAAAGTCGATAGCTGAGTGCTGACGGCTGTTTCTGCACCGAGTAAATTTTATGGTCAAGCCGAACGGGCGATTAGTACAGGTAAGCTACACGCGTTACCGCGCTTCAACATCCTGCCTATCAACCAGGTAGTCTACCTGGGCCCTTCATTACCCTTAAGGGTTGGGAGATCTCATCTTGAGGAGTGCTTCCCGCTTATATGCATTCAGCGGTTATCACAACCGAACTTCGCTACCCAGCGATGCCATTGGCATGACAGCTGGATCACAAGAGGTTCGTCCATCCCGGTCCTCTCGTACTAAGGACAGGCCCTCTCAAATCTCCTGCGCCCACAACAGATAGGGACCGAACTGTCTCGCGACGTTCTGAACCCAGCTCACGTACCGCTTTAATAGGCGAACAGCCTAACCCTTGGAACCTTCTACAGCTCCAGGATGCGATGAGCCGACATCGAGGTGCCAAACCGGAGCGTCGATATGAACTCTTGGCTCCGATCAGCCTGTTATCCCCGGCGTACCTTTTATCCGTTGAGCGATGGCCATTCCATACAGAACCACCGGATCACTAACGCCTACTTTCGTACCTGCTCGACTTGTAGGTCTCGCAGTCAACCACGCTTATACGTTTGCATTCAGCGGCTGATTTCCAAACAGCCTGAGCGTAGCTTCGCGCGCCTCCGTTACAATTTAGGAGGCGACCGCCCCAGTCAAACTACCCGCCTTACTATGTCCATTTCCCGGATTACGGGAATATGTTAGAACCACAGAACTCGCAGGGTGGTATCTCACCGGTGGCTCCTCCAAGTCCGAGAACCTGAAATCAAAGCCTCCCACCTATCCTGCGCAGCAAGTGCCATAGTTCATAGTAAAGGTATAGTAAAGGTGCACGGGGTCTTTCCGTCTAGTTGCGGGCAACCGGCATCTTCACCGGCACTACAAGTTCGCCGTGCCAGTTGGCAAGACAGTCGCACTTTCGTTACGCCATTCGTGCAGGTCGGAACTTACCCGACAAGGAATTTCGCTACCTTAGGACCGTTATAGTTACGGCCGCCGTTCACTGGGGCTTCAGTTCAAAGCTTCGCCTTGCGGCTAACCTCTCCCTTTAACCTTCCAGCACCGGGCAGGCGTCAGCCCCTATACGTCGTTTTCGACTTAGCAGAGACCTGTGTTTTTGTTAAACAGTCGCAATGCGCATTTCTCTGCGGCCTCTTCGGGCTTGCACCCTAGTGAGGCACCCCTTTTCCCGAAGTTACGGGGTTAATTTGCCGAGTTCCTTACCAACTGTTCTCACGAGCGCCTTAGAATATTCATCTCGTCTACCTGTGTCGGTTTGAGGTACGGATCCCATGTCTTCTCCTTAGAGGATTTTCTCGGCAGCGTGGAATCATCAGCTTTCCCCCATACGGGGTACTGTTTTGCGTCTCAGTGATAACTTCCCAACGGATTTACCTATCGGAAACACCTTACACGCATCAACCGTCATAGCCATAGGACGGCCTGATTATCCTTCTGCGTCTCCCCATCGTGATAACGACTACACGGGAGGTCCGGAATGTTAACCGGATGTCCATCAGCTACGCCTTTCGGCCTCGCCTTAGGAACCGCCTGACCCTGAGCGGATTAACCTTTCTCAGGAAACCTTAGACTTTCGGCGCGGAGGGTTCTCACCTCCGTTATCGCTACTTATGCCGGCAGGGTCTCTTCTCAACAGTCCACCAGTCGTCTCCGTCTGGCTTCAAACCGTTGGGAATGCTCTCCTACCACGCACCACAATTAAGTGATGCATTCGCTGCTTCGGTAACAAGCTTAAGCCCCGTTAAATTGTCGGCACCGGACCGCTTGACCAGTGAGCTATTACGCTTTCTTTAAAGGATGGCTGCTTCTAAGCCAACCTCCTGGCTGTCTGGGCGTTCCGACTTCCTTTCCCACTTAGCTTGTATTTTGGGACCTTAGCAGGCGATCTGGACTGTTTTCCTCTCGACAACGAAGCTTAGCCCCCGCTGTCTGACTGCCGTACTGGTTGTTCTATGGCATTCGAAGTTTGATTGGATTCTGTAAGCTGGAAAGCCCCATAGTCCATTCAGATCTCTACCACCATGACAAATCATACGACGCTAGCCCTAAAGCTATTTCGGAGAGAACGAGCAATCACGGAATTTGATTAGCCTTTCACCCCTACCCTCAGCTCATCGGAGCTTTTTTCAACAAACAGCCGTTCGGCCCTCCATTAGGTTTTACCCTAACTTCAGCCTGGCCAAGGGTAGATCATCCCGCTTCGCGTCTATTCCTGCCAACTGATTCGCCCTATTCGGACTCGCTTTCGCTACGGCTCGCTTTCGCTTAACCTTGCTGACAAGAATAACTAGCCGGCTCATTATGCAATAGGCACGCGGTCAGACTTTCGGCTTGCGCCGCATAGTCCTCCCACCGTTTGTAGGCACACGGTTTCAGGTACTATTTCACTCCCCTCGCAGGGGTTCTTTTCACCTTTCCCTCACGGTACTGGTTCACTATCGGTCAGAAGAACGTATTTAGCCTTACGGGATGGTCCCCGTAGCTTCTCGCAGGGTTTCTCGTGCCCCGCGATACTCAGGTACCAGCTTCGAGTCCGGATTATTTTCGCCTACGTGGCTATCACACGCTATGGCGCCTCTTTCCAGAGGGCTTCGACTAACAACCGGATTGGTAACTCTACTGTTGCTGGCCCTACAACCCCTGTGTCACCCGAAGGTGAAGCAGGTTTAGGCTGTTGCGATTTCGCTCGCCACTACTATCGCAATCGAGGTTTCTTTCTTTTCCTCCAGGTACTGAGATGGTTCACTTCCCTGGGTTCGCTCGCACCCGACTATGGATTCGTCAGGCCGTACGGGGGTTTTGCCCCCGTGGGTTTCCCCATTCAGAGATCTCCGGATCAATGCCTGCTTGCGGCTCCCCGAAGCTTATCGCAGCTTGCCACGTCTTTCTTCGCCGTCTTCTGCCAAGGCATCCACCATGCGCCCTTAGTAGCTTGACCATAAAATTAACTCAGCACACAGCGGCTTCGCCGCAAACTTTCAGACTGACTATTGTTTTCAGTTGTCAGTTATCAGTTCTCAGTTACACCACTATTCGCCTTGCAAATCTTATAGCGCCACCCTGCTCCTCGCACGCTTAGACATGTTCACTTGTGGCGCCAACCACAAGATCCCTCGCTTCGCTCGGGTTCACGATCTGGGTAAGATCGTTAGCCGATTGAAGAAGTCTTACGTACACCAGCAGGTACTGCGGCACTCATAAAAATTTACTTCGCCTTGTATTTGCCCAATCTATTCAGTTGTCAAAGTTCGTCCTCGCCAGCTTGCGCTGGCTGACCCGCCTGAGCGGGTTTGGGAGTTCGCTATCAGCCTTCGCATTCGACTCAAAGAAGACCAAATCGAATACTACTGCTGGAGCACATCCAACCCAATGTTCGGCGTCAAAGCGACTTTCTTTGGACCGTGAACTGATTCACGGTTGTCACATTTGACGCCCAACACTGGATTGCTTTGCAGATCTTTCCAAAATCAGGCCGACGAGAGCTATTACTGAGCCCAAACCCATAGGCCATAAAAACAATATGCTGGGACGGGACAGATCTCCCTTAAATACGAAGAGCCACGACGCCAGACCTAATGCGCCACCGATCACAGCAATAAGCTGCCCGACCCGCTGAATCCGCTTAGCAACAGCGACCGTAGCCATTGAAGTTTGCCTCCACATGGCGAAATCTTGGTGGAGCTGACCGGGATCGAACCGGTGGCCTCCTGGTTGCAAACCAGGCGCTCTCCCAGCTGAGCTACAGCCCCTAGAACCCGCTCTCAGTTTTCAGTCGTTATCAGTAAAGGCTTATGAACTGAAAACTGAGAACTAATGACTGAAAACTGATCTTGGTGGGCCTGGGAAGAATTGAACTTCCGACCTCACCCTTATCAGGGGTGCGCTCTAGCCAACTGAGCTACAGGCCCGGTTTCCCGATTGTACTCCTGAGAGCCCAGCGTAAATCGGCCCTCAGCTATCAGCTTTCAGCTGTCAGTTAAACCGTACCAACTGAGAGCTGATAGCTGAAAGCTGAGAGCTTGAATTTCTTTCGAGGAAAAGGTTGAACGCGCGACCGGGCTAAGCCCAGTCTGACGGTTGTGACAAATGTTCGAGCAAGAGAGGTCTGACCGTAAGCTCCCTCTGGTCTCTTCAGGTTAGTTTAGAGATTTCGAGGGGTACATAGCAACATTCTCTGCCGAAGCAGAAATGCTATGACGTTCTCTCTTAGAAAGGAGGTGATCCAGCCGCAGGTTCTCCTACGGCTACCTTGTTACGACTTCACCCCAATCATGAACCATACCTTGGACGGCTGCTTCCTTGCGGTTAGCTCACCGGCTTCTAGTGCAGTCCACTTTCGTGATGTGACGGGCGGTGTGTACAAGGCCCGGGAACGTATTCACCGCAGCGTTCTGATCTGCGATTACTAGCGATTCCAGCTTCATGGAGTCGAGTTGCAGACTCCAATCCGAACTGAGGCCGGCTTTTTCCGATTAGCTCCACCTTGCGGCTTTGCGACGGTTTGTACCGACCATTGTAGCACGTGTGTAGCCCTGGACATAAAGGCCATGAGGACTTGACGTCATCCCCACCTTCCTCCCCGTTATCCGGGGCGGTTTCACTAGAGTGCTCGGCATTACCCGGTGGCAACTAGGGATGAGGGTTGCGCTCGTTGCGGGACTTAACCCAACATCTCACGACACGAGCTGACGACAGCCATGCAGCACCTATACAGCAGCCTCTTGCGAGGAAAGGATATTTCTACCCCGGTCTCCTGCATTTCGAGCCCAGGTAAGGTTCTTCGCGTTGCGTCGAATTGAACCACATGCTCCACCGCTTGTGCGGGCCCCCGTCAATTCCTTTGAGTTTCAGCCTTGCGACCGTACTCCCCAGGCGGATTGCTTATCGCGTTAGCTGCGGCACAATCGGATTGGGTACCGATCACACCAAGCAATCATCGTTTAGGGCTAGGACTACCAGGGTATCTAATCCTGTTTGCTCCCCTAGCTTTCGCGCCTCAGCGTCAGTAGTGGTCCAGTGCGCCGCTTTCGCCACAGGTGTTCCTCCCGATATCTACGCATTTCACCGCTACACCGGGAATTCCACGCACCTCTCCCACCCTCCAGCATTGCAGTTTCGCCTGCAGGCTCTGAGTTAAGCCCAGAGGTTTCACAGGTGACTTACAATACCGCCTACGCGCCCTTTACGCCCAATAATTCCGAACAACGCTCGCACCCTCTGTATTACCGCGGCTGCTGGCACAGAGTTAGCCGGTGCTTCTTCCACCGGTACCATCATTATTTTCCCGGTCGAAAGGAGTTTACGCCCCAAGGGGCTTCATCCTCCACGCGGCGTTGCTGCGTCAGGGTTTCCCCCATTGCGCAAAATTCCCCACTGCTGCCTCCCGTAGGAGTCTGGACCGTGTTTCAGTTCCAGTGTGTCCGTGCGCCCTCTCAGGCCGGATACCGATCTTCGCCTTGGTAGGCCATTACCCTACCAACTAGCTAATCAGCCGCGACCCCCTCCAAAAGCGGATTGCTCCTTTGATCTCGCGATATTATGCGGTATTAGCCTCGGTTTCCCGAGGTTATCCCCCACTCAAGGGCAGGTAGTCACGTGTTACTCACCCGGTCGCCACTTTACTCATGGATTGCTCCACTTTCTCGTTCGACTTGCATGTGTTAGGCACGCCGCCAGCGTTGATTCTGAGCCAGGATCAAACTCTCATTTGAAACCTGAGCCTGTCTGGGTAGACAGGCAACCACCGCCAGCTGAGGCGATGGTCCATCTTGTGAGTACGTTCAGACTTGAGCCCGAACATTTGTTTCTCACGACTGGCACGTTCAACCTTTTGTCAAAGACCGAATCGCTTTCCGCCTGAGCGGTGCGCTTTCAGATCTGCCGTGATCTCTTGCGAGATTTAGGCGTCCTCGAAACTTGTGGTACTAAACTTGTTGTAGTCGGGCTTGGGCTTAACTCCTCAACCAAGCCTGATAAAGCTACGCGTCCACCGGAGTGCTGTCAACCCTCTGAAATCACAGGATTTCCACCTGATTTCAACAGTGCGGGGAGTCTTAATTCAGTCTCGATTTGATTCAAGACGGAAGAAGCTCATTTTAGAGACGCGTCCGGAAACGCTCTTCCACCCCGGCTCGCTATTAAAGACACGCCACAAAATCCGGCGCAGGCCGAAGCAGAAGACAATTCAAAAATTAAAGATCGCTTGGAGGCTCTGCTTTTCGCGGAAACCCTTCAGGGAACCTTGTCCCCGAATGCGAACCCCGGAAAGGGGTCAGTTGGAGGCTTACTGAATTTGATGCCGAAAACCGCCGGGAGGATTCACCGGGCAGTTTAGACACTTGTTCACTTGTCCTCGACTCGATTTGTTATACCAAACTGATCGGGAATGTGCAAGGGGGGAATAAAAAAAGTTACGGGCGTATGCAGCGTCTAACAGTCCACGCCCTCGCGCAGGATAGTGAGTGAGGGAACTGTTCCAGGACCAGAGCTGCCCGAATTTCGCCGATCTCAAGCGGTCAGGAAGGGAAGCCAACTCGAGTCAGTTCGGACATTTGAATTCTGAAACCGTCAGGCGTAGAGTGAATGCGGCTCGGGGAGTCAAAGCGCATTCGCGCCGGAGGCCCTAATGAGTTTCTATCGAAGTGTCTCCGTCACCACACTCGTTCTGCTAAGTGTCCTCGTTGGCTGCGGCGGAAGCGGACCTCTTCCGCCTCCGATAGAGTCCCTTTCACCAGCAACTGACTCGATCGCCTCGGACGGCAACGTGCCTTTGGTTCTTACGGTCAGCGGTCTCTGCGGAACATGCACCATTCCCTCCGTATTCTGGAGTATTGAAGAGGATGGTCCGGGTTGCACTTGGACGACTACGCCCCCTGCGGGGCCGTGCCCTGGCGGTACGCTTCAGATAACGGGAGCCAATATCGCCGACTCCTTCACCGCAACGTATTTTGCGCCCGGCACGCCGGGCACCTACCACGTTCTTGGTCAAGCTCTTCTGATAGGCGTTGCCGCAGGAGAGTCAGTCATCACTGTTACTCCGTGAGTTCGACGACGCTGAGACTCCATCACCCTCGCTCTTCCCAAGTTCGTCCAACGGGGCGGGTTGCCCCTTTCTCCGGAGAGCGATTATAACGTCGTTGGCTTTTGATCGCCGGCCCATATGAAAAAGGGGTGCCCCACTTCTCGCGCTTTTCGAGAAGTGGGCCGCCACACAGTCGAGTTCTTGGTTTTTAGGCGACCGGCGGTCGAATCTTCATCTCCAGTACGTCCCAGTCGTTGACTTTAACCGGGCCGACTTCCCCAAGGATGTACGCTCGAAAGCTGCTCCACTTCCAGACTTCAGGGGAGGCCAGGAGTCCGCGTTTCACTGGATTGCGATGCATGTAGCGCAGTTTTTCGATGCGTTTGCGTTCCGTCCACACGTTGAAGTCGTAGAAGCGCGCTTCTGCCAGATGTGTTGCGGAGCGTGCTCAAATAGAGCGCACTGTGTCGGGTTGCGCTCCCGTTTCGCTTCGGCCAAAACTCGCCGCGCAAAACCTAGTTTGAGCGCCTGCACCACCGTCGATGGGTTCTTCTGCTGCGGTTCGCCGATCAGAAGATGAATGTGCTCGGGCATGACCACGTATCCGGCAACGACGAATTGGTAGCGGCGGCGCACCTCCTCCAGCACGGTCAGGAGCAGATCGCGACGCCTTGGCGTGCCGAGCAAGGGCTGGCGGCGATAACAACTGCAGGTTACGAAATGTAAGTCTCCGGCGCCGTAAAAGCGCTTCGGCTTGCTCCACATGAAAAGAGGCTAGAGAGATAACGGCGCCTGCGCGGTGACGTGGCGCGCCGTCTAGATGTAGAGAAAAAACTTTGGTCTCGGCGGTGTGGCGGCCCACTTCTCGAAAGGCACGAGAAGTGGGGCACCCTCAGCTATTTCTCCAAGAGGGGGCCACCGTCGATCCCGAAGGCACCTCCGCCGGACATCGCATCTCTCAGAAGGCGATTGCCCAGCATTTTCGTTCTACTGAGCAGCAGACCTTGCGGTTGGAACAGGTCTGGCGGGAGGGTGCTGGTCATGGATATTTTCAAGGGGAAATATCTTCTGGGCCTGTTGGTGACCGCGGGAATTGCGACACTTCTCGTCTCGGCGGAGAAACGCCAGGACTATCTGACCGCGCAGGCCAGCCTGGTCGCCATTCTGCTGCTCTTGTCGTTGATGGTTTGGGATTGGTGGAAGGCGAACCACACCTCCCGTCAATTGACGGGCGACGCAGATGTCTACGATCGAGCGACCGACAAAGTCCTGGTGTGCGTGGGCATCGGATTCGCCGCCGTCATATTAAACGCCAACCGCTGGGACCGCTGGAAGTATGGCGCCGTGGCCCGGTCAATCGGCTACGGAGCGCTGGTGGCGGGAGCTTTTTTCATCGCAGGAGCGCTGTTAGGTTATCTCTTCGGTCTCCGGCCAGCCAGCGTTTCGAAGGACGGAAACTCGAACTCACCCACGCCGCCTCACACCAATCTCGAGGAAATTGCGGACTGGCTGACGAAGCTAATTCTTGGAGCCGGTCTGGTCGAGTTGACTCGCCTGCGCGCTCCGATTGGAGACTTTGCCCGCTTCATGGCTACAGGAGTCAATCCGCCTTTTTTTGTACGAGGCCAGCAAAATGAAGATCCCGGCAGCCCGGCCATCGCTTTGGCCATTATGAGTTTTTTCTCCGCCAGCGGTCTTCTCTACGGCTATCTATGGACGCGGTATCAGCAGGCGCTGAAGGACTCAGACCCGAAGACGGTTGCGAATCCAGCGCTTGCACCTCCGCCGGAAGAGGAAGTCCGCGACCGGGCCGCCTAGCGAGGCCTGCGGCGGGACCTTCGGCAGACCCTACTCATTGACACTGTTGCGGCCGCCCTCGGCCTAAATGACGTTCGCGGAATTTAGCGGACAAGAGTGTCCGACCTACACACCCCTAAGCGTTGCGCTCTGCACTGTAGAATGCTTTCGTGAAACCTGACTCTGGGCGTCGGCAGTTCTGGTTCGTTGGCTTGGGGTATACCGCTGTCTTCGCGGTTTCGGCGGTCATAATCCTGGCGCGGTACCTGCAGGAGCGCTTTCATCGTGCGGATATGGCGGCCGCGGGCGGTATGTCCGCTTTTGGCGACCTGGTCCTCGGTATTTTCATCGTCTGCCTCTTCATGATCCCGACCGTCTATCTGGGGTGGATCATGGCGAAGCATGAAAGCGCTTATACAGCGTATTCGCAATTTCTGCTGTGTCTCAGCCTGAGCGCGCCGGTTTGTCTTAGTCTGTTTATTTTGAAGGAAAATTATGTGGGGCAGAGCTTGCACACCGTCTGCGCGATCAGGCTCGTCGGGTCGCCTTTCGTTTTTGTTGGAATCCTCGTTAGCCGGTTGGTGGCCCGATTTGATCGAGCCAAACGGCTGACTTCTTATGCGCTCCTCATCGAGGGGCTGACCCTGGGTATTGCGGTTGCGCTGTTGTTCCATGGCTAACGGCGCGCGGGTAAACGTGGTCCGCCGGCATTCTTCATTCATTGCAGGCCTATAATTTCAATAGCAGCATGATTTCTGTCGTCCAACTCGGGCGGGTTGATTATGGCGAGGGGCTGCGGCTGCAGCGGATGCTGGTCGATCTGCGCAAGGCTGGCGAGATCGGCGACGTGTTGCTGCTGCTCGAACATTCTCCGGTCATCACTCTGGGACGCAATGCTCGTGCTGCTAACGTTCTCTTTTCTCCGGACGCGCTGGCCGCTCGCGGTGTCGAGGTATTTGAGTGCGATCGCGGCGGGGACGTTACGTTTCATGGGCCGGGACAGTTGGTGGGGTATCCGATATTTGACTTGCGAGGGCACGAATTGCTTTCGTTTGATGGCGGTTTGCGTTCGCAGAAGTTCGCGGACAGGAGCGTCCGCGCTACAGCTACACAAACGCGCAAAACACTCGGGGCTGTCGACTTCGTTCGGCGGCTGGAGGAAGTGCTGATTCGCACCTGTGGCGATTTCGGCATTCCTGCTCGACGCGTCGCGGGGCTGACGGGAGCCTGGACAGAGGCGGAGCCTTCGGCGAAGATCGCTGCCATCGGCGTGCATATTTCTCGCTCGGTTACCTCGCATGGATTCGCTTTGAATGTGAATACGGACCTTGGCTGCTTCGATCTGATTGTGCCCTGCGGGATTACGGAGAAGGCGGTGACTTCGATGCAGAAAGAATTGGGGCGAGAGCTGGATATGGATTCAGTGGCGCAAGCCGTCTCGCGCAACTGTGGCCAGGTGTTTGGGAGCCAGATGCTTTGGGTCGAAACTCTAGATTCTCTGCTCGGGAATGTCGTGGGTGTTCCGCTCAAGACTCCAGAATCGTTGCGGCGGATTCGCGGCGAAGACGAGCTTTTTCTTGGCTGACGCGCTGCGTTATTTTCGCTGCTGACTTTTCGCGGACAGGAGTGTCCGCGCTACACGGTGTTAGCATATTTCCCGGACTGCCATGCCTAAGAAACCTACTGCCAAGACGCAGGTTGCTAAGAAAAAGCTGACACCGACACCTAAGCCGGCTGTGAACTCCGATCTCCGCAGCTATACCATCCGCGATTATCGACTCGAAAAGCCGAGCTTCACGGTGCGACAGGTGCGGGTTGGGGATGGTGTTCGCTACGAAGTTGAGAGCGGCGATCTTTCCGCGCCCGCGCCTCCAATTCGCGATTCGAAATATCTCAGCCGCGATCGAGTCATCGAAATCTATCGCTGGATGCTGCTGAACCGGCGCATGGAGACGGCGCTCGAGAATCTGTACAAGCAAGGGAAGGTTGTCGGCGGCGTTTATTTTGGGCTGGGGCAGGAGGGTTGCTCCTGCGCCTCGGCCTACGCTCTGGGAAAAGACGACTGGCTGGGGCCGATGATTCGCAACCAGGGGGCGCTGCTGGTGCGCGGCTTTCCACCCGCCGACATCATGATGCAGTACATGGCGAAGTCGGGATCTCCGACGGGGGGTCGCGACACTACTTCGCACTTTGGCGATCTCAAGAGGCGCAACGTGGTGGCGCCGATTTCGATGCTGGGCGATCTGATCCCGGTGCTGGCGGGAGTGGCGCTGGGCGCGCGGTTGCAGGGTAAACACGTCGCGGTCATGACTTACATTGGCGATGGCGGGCAATCCACCGGCGTGACTTACGAGGGGCTGAATTTTGCGGCGGTGCAGAATCTTGGACTGGTGCTGATTGTCGAGAATAATCTTTGGGCCTATTCGACACCCTCAGACATGCAGTTTCGGGTTGAGGATCTCGCGGAACGCGCCATTGGATACGGGATTCCGGGCGTGATCGTTGACGGCACCGACGCTTGCCAGGTTTATGACGCGTGTCATGAAGCTTGCGAGCGGGCGCGGCGTGGCGAAGGGCCGACTTTGATCGAAGCGAAGATGATGCGGATGAAGGGGCACGCTATTCACGATGGTGCGGAGTATGTTCCCAAGCCGCTGTTTGAGTATTGGAAGAAACGCGATCCGATTGCGCGGATGGAAGATTATCTCTTGCGGCGGAAAAAGTGGCTGACTTCCGCAGAGAACGAAAAGTTGATCGCCGGGGTCGAGCGGCAGCTGGAAGAGAATCGGGAGATTGCGGTAAATTCTCCGATGCCGACTCCGGAATCGGCTGCTGGCGGCGTTTATTGCGACAGCGGATGCCACGAGATCAAGCCGAAATACGCTATGCCGAAAACGCGCGGCGGCTCGGTGGGGCCGAAGCGGTCGGAGGCGGCGGTACATTTGAAGTAGACGCCCTGTATGTTTTCCGTGCGCAACAATTCGGAAATACTGATCGTCCTGAAATATTTCGGGCTGGCGTTTAGCGCTCTGTTGCCTCTGGTCAATCCGCTGGGGTCGGCGCTGGTTTTTCTGGGGCTGGTTGGCGTTGCGCCGCCCGAAGTGTTCAGCACTCTCGCCCGGAAGATCGCCGTCAACATGACGCTCTTCCTGCTGGTGGTGGAGTTGGTTGGCGCAACTTTATTGAACTTCTTTGGTATTTCTCTGCCTGTAGTCCAAGTGGCCGGCGGTTTCGTTCTGGCGGCGATGGGTTGGGGGCTGCTTAACGGGCAAGAGGGACCCAAAAAGGCGGAGACCCCGGCCGCTACAGACGATTTCCGATCTTTGGAATCGCAGACATTTTATCCGTTTACCTTCCCGATAACGGCGGGGCCGGGTTGCATCGTGGTCATGCTCACAGTGAGCGCTCACGCCTCGCGGACGACAACTCTCGAGAACATTCTGGGTCATGTCGGTATTTTTGTAGCGGTGGTGGTGCTGAGCTTGACCGTATATCTCAGTTACCGGTATGCGCCAAGCATCACGCTGAAAATCTCTCCGCAAACGGTTCGCGGAATCCTACAGGTGATTGCGTTTATCCTCCTGTGCATTGGGGTGCAGATTGCGTGGAGGGGAGTGGAAACGCTGATTCAAAGTATGAAGTGATCTGGCTTCTGTGTGTCTTGATCGCGACGCTTCCAGCCAACTGATAAACCAGCAAGCTGATAAAATTGAGTTTCGTTATGTCCGCCTCTTCGCAGCTGATTCAGATTGATCTCGGCCCGCCGATCCGCAGCCCGAAGCCTTCGTGGCTCAAGGCCAAGGCTCCGGTGGGCGACAACTTTCATAATCTTAAGAAGCTGGCGCGTGGGCTGGGACTGCATACGGTATGCGAGTCGGCGCAGTGTCCGAATATTGGAGAATGCTGGGACCATCACACTGCGACTTTCATGCTGCTGGGCGATATCTGCACGCGCCGATGCGGATTTTGCGCGGTGCCAAAGGGGCGTCCGGAGGCAATTGACTGGGACGAGCCGCGGCGTGTGGCTGAGGCCGTCGCTACATTAGGACTGCGGCATGCGGTGGTGACCAGCGTCAATCGCGACGACGACAATGTGGGGGGCGCCCGGATTTTTGCGGAGACCATCCGGCAGATTCGTGAGCTGGTGCCGGAGTGCCGGGTTGAGGTGCTGATTCCGGATTTTCAGGGACTGGAAGAGCCGCTGCGCATCGTGCTCGACGCCAAGCCTAACGTGCTGAATCACAATACCGAAACTGTGCCGCGGCTTTATCGCGCGGTGCGCTCGGGCGCGCGCTATCAGCGGACGCTTGATCTGCTGGCGAATGCCAAACAGTGGGATCCGGCTACCGTGATCAAGAGCGGCGTGATGGTGGGCATCGGCGAGGAGACTAGTGAACTGATTGAGGTTTTCCGCGATCTGGGCAAATGCGGAGTGGATATTCTTACGATTGGGCAGTATCTCCGGCCTTCAAAAGATCATTTGCCGATGACGCGCTACTACACTCCGGCCGAGTTCGTCTCGCTGAAAGAAGAGGCCTTGAAATTCGGGTTCAAGCACGTTGAGTCGGGACCGCTGGTGCGGTCTAGCTATCACGCGCATGAACAGGCGGATGTGGCGGCGGGATAGACGGTTTCTCGTTGCTGGAGCTCGGAAGACGTCAGCCGAAATCCCCTAGTGCACGCTCCTGTGGAATCCCACCCTAGCGCAAAGAACGCGCTAGGATGGGGCACCCTCTTTTCCCTCACTGCTTTCCCGCACTGCTTCCCTTACTGCTACCTCTACCAGACCCTACATGCGTTCTGATTCACCATCGGCGCCGTTGCGGCGCAGTGATAGGCTTCGCGGAATTCCGGCATATTGGAGATGGTTCCGTTCACCCGGTATTTTGGCGGTGAGTGCGGGTCGAGGGTGACCAACATGCGGGAGAAGGCGTCGGTGCGGCCCTGGCACCAGACGTTGGCAAATCCCAGAAAAAAGCGCTGCTCGGCGGTAAAGCCGTCGATGGGGGCCGGTTCTTTACCGGCAAACGTGTTCAGCATAGCCATGTAGGCGATGCGCAGTCCGCCATTGTCGGCGGTGTTTTCGCCGAGAGTGAGTTTGCCGTTCACCTTCAGGTCGTCAACCGCTACGAAGCTGCTGTACTGGTCGCGGATGCAGCCGGTACGTTCTTCGAATTGCTTTTTGTCGCTCGCGGTCCACCAGTCGCGGAGATTGCCGTCGGCGTCAAACTGGCTGCCCTCGTCGTCGAAGCCGTGCGTGAGTTCGTGGCCGATCACGGCACCGATACCGCCAAAGTTCAGAGCGTTGTCAGCGTGGTTGTCGTAGAACGGCGGCTGCAGAATTCCGGCGGGGAAAGTGACGTTGTTCTGGGTCGGGTCATAGGTGGCGTTCACGGTCATGGGCGGATAGGGCCATTCGCTCTTATCGAGCGGCTTGCCAATCTTTTTCAGCCTCCATTGAAAATCGTTCTGGTTGGCGCGCTGCGAGTTGCCCAAAGCATCGCCGCGCACGATCTGGAGGTTCGAGTACTCGCGCCACTTGTTGGGATAGCCGATACGGTTGGTGATGGCTTTCAGCTTCACCAGAGCCTGAGCTTTCGTGTCGGCGCCCATCCAGGGAACGTTCTTGATGTCTTCGCCCAGCGACTTTTCTAGAGCGTCGACCATCGCCAGCGTGCGCGCCTTGCCTTCGGCTCCGAAGGTTTGCTCGACGTAGATCTGGCCGACCAATTCCCCGAGGTCTCCGTTGGTGTAGCTGACGCAACGCTTCCAGCGCGGGCGCAACTCTTTGGTGCCCTGCAGGGTCTTACCGTAGAACTCGAAATTCTCATTGACGAACGCGGCCGGGAGTTCGGTCACGCTGCCGTGCAGGGCGTGCCAGCGCAGATAGGTTTTCCAATCTTCGAGCGAGTAGGCGCCGATTACTTCCTGCATGTTCTTGATGAATTCCGGCTCAATCACGTTGAGCGAATTGAAGTGGGGCGCGGCCACACCTTCGAAGTAGGCATTCCAGTTGAAGGCTGGACTCAGAGCCTCGAGTTCCTGATTGCTGAGCTTGTGATAAATCTTCTGCGGATCGCGGCGGCTGGTCTGGTCGAGTGCACCCTTGGCCAATGCGGTTTCAATGTCCATGACGACTTTGGCTTCGGCGGCTGCTTTGGCCTCGTCGTCGCCTAACAGCATGAACATCTTCGCTACATGCGCGACGTATTTCTTGCGCAGCTCGACCGATTTAGGGTCGTCCTTGAAGTAGTAGTCGCGGTCGGGCATACCCATTCCGCCCTGATCTACCTGGGCAATGATTGAACTGGCGTTTTTGAAATCGGATCCGGAATCGAAGCCAAATAGCACATCCGCGCCCTGACCATGCAGGCGAACGAGTTCTGGCGCGAGATCCGCTTTGGACTGCATCGCCGCGATGCTGCGGAAGTCGCGCTCTAGCGGCTTGGTACCGGCTTTTTCGATCGCGCTTTCATCCATGCAGCTGGCATAGTAGTCGCCAATCTTCTGCTGGCTGGCGCTGCGGCCTGGAGCATCAACCGACGCCTTTTCGAGGATGTCGCGCACGATGAATTCGCCGCGCTGCTGTAGTTCGTTGAAGCGTCCCCAGGAGGAACGGTCGGCGGGAATCGGGTTCTTCGCCAGCCACTTGCTGCAAGCGTAGGCGTAGAAATCGTTGCAGGGGTCGATGCTCTTATCGAGCATGTCAACCGAGAAACGCACTTTGGCGGGGGGCTGAGCTTTTTCCTTGTCCTGAGCGAACAGGGCGGAGGCAAGCATGGTGGTGGTGACAAGCAGCATCAAGAAATTACGCATGAGATCCTCAAATTGAGATGTGGAACTGGCAGTGGTTAGACTGAACACACTGACCCATTGTATTGGACGAAGGCCTGTGAAAACGGTCAACCGGAATCCGCTGGACCGCGTTCAGAATACCTTTTCAGAATACTTTCACGTGGAACGTCAGATATTTCTTGGGGTTTTCGCGGATCGACTTTACCAGTTCACGCGTTTCCACCAGCATCTGATTGCTGTTGTTGTAGAGCCCGGGATCCTTGAACAACATTCCCGCTGTGCCCTCGCCTTTTTCCAGGCGATCGGAGAGCGCTGACAGGTTGGACATCAGTACTTTCAGCCGGTCGGCAAATTCCTGATCGTGCGTCATGGTGCCGAGAACGCCTTTGCCGGCATTGATGTCGTCGGTCAACTGGCGCACGTTGGCAATCGCCTTGTTCGCATTGTCAAACAGCACGGGATCTTTCAGCAGTTTGCCGGCCGTGCCTTTGCCCTGTTGCAGCTCGTCCACCATCACGTTGATCTTGTCGATGGCGGCGATCACTTTCTTGTAGGCCTCGTCGTTGGTTAGGAGCGGGCCGATCGAACCCTTGCCACTCTGGATGTCGTCCAGCATCCCCTTGAATTCAAGCACCGTCGCATTGATCTGGTCATACATGGCCTGACTGTAGATGACTTTTCCGATCGTGCCCTGGCCGCTTTCGATGAAGGCCACTATGCGGTCAACGCGCTTCAGCAGCGAGTCCATATTCTGCAACGTGCCCTGGCTGGCGCGGACCACATCCTGAATGTCGGGCTGGTCGCGAGCGGGGAGCGTGTCTCCATCCACTACCGGTGGGCCCTTCGCCGTCGAGCTATCCACGTCTACAAAAGTTTCGCCGAGGATTCCGGCTGTGCTCATCAGAGTCACGGAGTCCTTGCGCATATTGAAGGAGTATTTGGTGTTGACCTTCATGGTGACTTCGACGGGCGTCATCGGTTTGTTCTGCACGACGCGGATGCCGGTCACGTTGCCGATGTCCACACCGGCCAAACGCACGGGCGCACCCTCGCGCAAGCCGGAGGCATTATCGAAGTACGAATACAGCGTGATCTTGCGGGTGAACCATCCGCCGGTGCCGCTCATTACGAAAATGAGGACGCCCAAGGTGATGCTCGCGAACAGGACGGTGAGTCCCACGCGTAGTTGCGACCATTTCAGCTGTTTCTGGCTAGGCAAAGTAGTCAGTAAACGACAGAACATAATAGCAAACGTTGTGGAATTTCAGTGGAGGAGATTATTGAGCGGGTGAAAAGAAGTGCAGCAGGGTCAAAAAAGAGGCTCCCACTCACCCGCGTTGCGGCGCGGGGAGTGAGAGCCTTTTTACTACGAGTGTGGCGATTCAGGCCGCCAGTTTAGCGCTGGTCCTCATGGTTATTGTTGGGGTGCTTCTGTTCGGCTTTGGCCTGTTTGTCCGCTTTCTTCTGGGCCTGTTTCTGTTGCTTCTCGGCCTGCTTATTCTGCTTCTGGGACTGCTTATCCTGCCTCTCGGCCTGCTTGTTCTCCTTCTCAGCCTGCTGCTCCTGCCTGTTGCCTCTGACGTTGTCGTGGTAGGGCTTCTGCGCCCGGTCTTGCGCTTCATGGTTCTGCTGATGCGCCGCCGGGTGGTCGTTATTGTTGTTGTTGCGATCGGCGTTGTGATTGCCCTCGGACGAGGCGCGGGCCTCCTGCGGGGACATCTTTGGCTCGTGATACTCGGCTCCCGCGGCGTTGGCTCTCTCGATGCCGTGTCCCGAGAACTCGCCCGGCCTGGCCGTAGCTGCGATCTCCGGACGTCCATGATTCTCGGATGCGAACAATGCCCGGTTCTGGCTGGCGGCATGTTCGTGTTCCACTTGGGTTGAGAGTGCCGCGGTGTGCCGCTCGCGCCCGTATGCTTCTTCTTGCGCAGTTGCCCGCGCTTCGATTCCGCCGGGGCCGTTGAAGCTGGTGTGGACGTTGTTCACGACTACGGTTCTGCTATAGACGTTGTGAATGTTGGTGACGTTCACGTTCATCACGGCGCGGTTGTAGAAGAAAGCGCCGCCTCTCCACTCGCCGCCGCCAAAGCCTACGCCGCCGTATCCAAAGCCGTAGTTAATGCCACCGTAGAAGCCGACGTGGGGTCCCCAATAGCCGCCGTGCCAGCCATAGAAGCCGCCGGCGAAGCCCCAGTAACCGGGGGTCCAGAGCATGCCCACCGGCGCAACTACCCAGGTGCCCGGCACCCAGTAATAGCCACCGACGTCATTCCATCCCCAATAGCCCGGGGTCCAGAGATAGCCCGCGCCGGGACAAATGGGTTGCGCATACACCGGCAACGCCGGCGGACCGATGCGCACGGAGATGCCAATCCCGATCTGCGCAGAGGATGCCGTCGAGAGCGACAGCACCGAAATCGTCAACATCAAGACTCCTAATACCAATCCGAAGGCGCGCCTACGAGGGGAGCGTTTCATTTTCTTCATTGCCTTTCCTTTAGCTAAATTGTTTGGGTTAAGGCCGGTAATCCGGCCTGGTTACGTTCCGGCTATTTAAACCCGAAACCTTTGCGGTTGTTGCGATGGTGCAGAAATTCTTTTGAATGAGCTGGTTACTTGGCCGACTGATCGCCAGAAGCTAATTTTCCAGAATGACATGGGCGAGCGCTTGCTCGGAGGTGTGAGTAAGCGAGAGCGCGATGTTCTTGGTGCCGAGTTTGGCTGCGACGGCTGCGGCCTCGCCGTGGAATTGAATAGTGGGACGCTGGCCTTTCGGGCGCACGACTTCGATATCGCGCCAGCGGATGCCGCGACTCCATCCTGTACCGAGGGCCTTCATGCCGGCTTCTTTGGCGGCGAAGCGGGCGGCATAGCTTTCGAAGCGGGTGGCTTTTTTCTCGCAGTAGCGGATCTCTCCTTCGGTGAAGATGCGGTGAAGAAAGCGGTCTCCGAAGCGCTCGATGCTTTCGCGGATGCGAGGAACTTCGGCGATGTCTACTCCGGTGCCGAGGATCATAGAGACATTGTTAATTGGTAATTTGTAATTGGCAATTGCGGGCTGAAACTATCCCAAGAATCTCAAAAGAGATTGTCGCCGCGGTAGATCATCTCACCGTTGGTCACGCGCGCTTCGGAAGTCATTTTATGCGGGCGTGGCGGACCTTCCGCATCGATATGCAGAACTTCATGGCCGTGCGCGACGAGCCAGTCGGAGACGATCATGCGATGGCAGCGAAAGTAAACACGCTCGGCACACATGTAGGCGGTGCGCGAGGTGCTCGCGAGTTGGAGCAGTTCGGCTATGGCGTGATCGAACTCGGGGGTCAAGGTGTAGTCGGCGTAATTGCGAAAGCTGGCATTTCGCAATGCGGTGTGAGGCGAATCCTTGCGAGTTGCTTTGCGATATCCGCCTAGAGCTTTGATCCAGATATAGCGGATGCCTTGCTCACGAAGGGAATGCTCCAGCGCCTCGCGATTGAAGTGCGGCAGACGCCGCGACATGGGGAAGGCGCGGATATCCACGAGAGTCTCGATGCCGTGCGCCTTTAGGGCCGACACCAGCTCATCGAGAGTGCGGGTGGAGTGACCGATAGTGTAGAGGGTCGCCACGGATGCCTTCCTTACTAGCTTAGGGATGCTAGCGCGGCGGCAAGATTGGCATCCTGCTCTGGGAAAACTGTGCGCAAATCTAGCAGCACGCGTCCTTCTTCGACGCGGGCGATTATCGGTGGAGTTGACGCGCGGAGACGGGCGTTCAGTTCGTCGGCGCTGAGATGGGCATGGGTCAACGCGATCAGGCGTGTGGGCAGAACCGCCGATGGGGCAGCGCCGCCGCCGATGACCGATTCACCGTCGCGGAGTTCCAATTTAAGGTGAGCGGGCTGAACTTCAGAGGCGATTTTTTCCGCGCGGCGCGCGATGTCGTCTTTTGACAGGCGCATCATGCGCAACACGGGGATGGCATCGTGGTTACGTTTGACGTAGGCGAGGAGCGTGGCTTCGAGCGCGGCGTAGGTGAGCTTATCCACACGCAGGGCGCGGAACAGCGAGTTTGAGCGCATGCGGGCGACCAGATCGGCGCGGCCGCTGATCAATCCCGATTGCGGACCGCCGAGAAGTTTGTCGCCGCTGTAGGCAACTATGTCGACGCCGGCGCGCAGGCTGTCGAGCACGCCCGGTTCGCCGGTGATTCCGACGGAACGAAGATCGAAGAGCGCGCCGCTGCCGAGATCTTCCATCAACGGGAGGTTGCGACGGCGGGCTAGCGAGACCAGTTCATCGAGGCCGGGCTGCTCGGTAAAGCCGGTGATTTCGAAATTGGAACGATGCACTCGGAGCAACAGGCGGGTGCGGTCGTTGATGGCCTTTTCGTAGTCGGCGATGCGGGTGCGGTTGGTGGTGCCGACTTCGCGCAGCTTCGCGTTCGACTTCGACATCACGTCGGGGATGCGGAAGGAGCCGCCGATTTCAACCAACTCTCCACGGGAGACGATGACTTCGCCGCTTTCTGCCAGAGAGTTCAACGCGAGCAGGACGGCGGCGGCGTTGTTGTTGACTACTATCGTCGAGACGGCGGGGGTTGAGACGGCCGGCGCTCGGCCGTCCGGGGATTCGTCCGCAAGCAGCTTTTGGAAGAGGCGATCGACGTGGACGTCGCGCTTCCCACGCTCGCCGGCTGATAGATCAAATTCGAGATTGGAATAGGCGCTGGCAGTGGCTTGGACGTGATCGAGCGCGGCGGCGGCGAGCGGCGCGCGTCCGAGATTGGTGTGGAGGATCACGCCGGTGGCGTTGATGAGCGGCAGCAATGAGTAACTGAGCGACTGGCGCAGTTGACGCTCGATGGCCGTGGACAGGCCGCCGAGTGCGAGGTCCAGCGATTCTTCGTCCATCGTGCTGTTAGCGACCTCCTCGCGAAGGCGGGAGAGCACAACGCGCACGGCGTCGGTTACGGCAGCGGGTCCATGGCTATTTATGAGCGGAGACAATGATGGAGCACGCAGCAACGCATCGACAGATGGCAGTTTAGACAGAAGCTCTGGTCTCGCTACGCTTTTCATTAAGGATCACCCCTGGAGAATGACTCGAGCTCAGATTCGCATCCTTTCATTCGCAGAGACAGACTGGGCGTCTTTGCCGGTATTTGACATTGAACTGCCCTTCGAGATGCTGCTTGTTGAAATCGACTATATATCTCCCCGAGACGTGGTTCTTGGTTACTCGGAGCACCTGAAGATCCGCTTTGATCGCCTCCTCGCAATTTTCACTATTGTCGCACCGGCGGCCAGTGACTTTCCCGATCGTTCCCCACCAGGTATCCGGCACTTCCACGAGAGGCAACCTGCCTCGGAACAAGCTTACTCGAAGCTCCTCTTTGCTTTTACCGGCCTGCCCAGGAAATCGAGTGAAATGGAATTCCGTGATGTCGCAGCAGCTGTCATACCAACCCTTCGCATCTACCGCATCAGCGGCGAGGCTGCTTGCTGAACCGACGAGGAGAACCATGGCGACGGCGATGAACTCGCGACAGACAGCCAAATGCATCCTCCTTTACAGCGTGTGCAGATACGCGAGCAGGTCTTTGATCTGCTGATCGGTCATGATCCGGCCGAAGCCTTCCATTTTGGCTCGTCCATTCTTGATGATCTCGCCTACACGCTCATCGTTTGCGGGGAGTCCGCTCTCGGACAGATATTGCCGTTTGAAAACACCCTTCAGGCTTGGACCCTTCTTGCCGCGCGACGAGTACGGTTCATGGCAGCGGTCGCAATAGTTGTCGTAGAGTTTTCTGCCTTCGGCCTGCTGCGGATTGAGGCCGAGTTCGGCATCGGACTTGCGCAGCTCGACATCGCAGGCGGCGAGCGTCAAGAGCGCGAGCAATAGCAACGCGAGCAATAGCGAGGAGACACGGAGACTCGTAGAACTGTTGTTCAAGGCGTTCATGATGAGGGCAGCGCCGGCTGCAAAACTCAACTCAAAGGTAGGATAATACGGGAGTGATGAGCGTTGTGGTCAAACGCGTTTACGAGCCGGCTGCTTCGTCAGACGGGATGCGCGTGCTGGTGGACCGTTTATGGCCGCGCGGGTTGACGAAAGAAGCCGCCGCGGTCAAGCTCTGGCTGCGCGAACTGGCGCCTTCGGACGAGTTACGGAAATGGTTCCATGCGAATCCGGAGGGATGGAGCATGTTCCGGAGGCGTTATCTCAAGGAGTTAGCCGGGGTCGAAGCTTCGGCGGCGGTCGAGAAGCTGCATCATCTCGCGGAAGCCAAGCGGCGGCTTACGCTGCTGTATGCGTCACGCAACGAAGAGCGCAACAACGCGACGGTGCTGAAGGAATTGCTGGAAGGGATGAAGAAGCCTCCGTCAAGCGTGGGTCGCGGGGCGCTCGGGCGGGGACGGATCCGGAAGGCTAAGAAACAGTAGCCAGTTGCCAGTACCCGGTACCCAGTAAAACCGCGACGATCGCCGCAACTGGAGTTAATGCCTGCGGCTTCGCACTATAATTTCCCAGTCATGTCCAGTCCTGCCATTAAGAAAAAAATTGAAGCTCTGCGCGAGAAGATTCGGCACCACGAGTATCTCTATTACGTCCTCGACAATCCCGAGTTGACTGACGCCGAGTTCGACGTGCTGATGAATGAGCTCAAGCGGCTTGAGGCGGAGCATCCCGAGTTGGTGACGCCTGATTCGCCTACGCAGCGCGTGGGGGGCAAGCCGCGCGAGGGATTTGTCAAGGCTAAACATTCTTCGCCGATGCTCTCGCTGGACAACGCTTACTCCGAAGAAGAGTTGCGCGACTGGGAGCGGCGGGTGCAGGAGCTTAGCGGGCGCACTGACCTCGAATACATGTGCGAATTGAAGCTGGATGGAATGTCGCTCGCGCTCGTCTACCGCCAGGCATCCGGCGACGCGCGGCTGGAACGCGGCATCACGCGCGGCGATGGCAGCATCGGCGAGGACGTGACTCTGAATGTGCGGACGGTGCGGTCGATCCCGTTGGTGATTTCTAAGGACAAGTTGAAGAAGGCTGGGATTCCCGCGGACTTTGAAGTGCGCGGCGAAATGCTGATGCCGCTGGCGGCTTTCCGCAAACTGAATGAAGAGCGGGAGCGGCAGGGACTCGCGACTTTTGCCAATCCGCGAAATTTTACGGCGGGGACGGTGCGGCAGCTCGAGCCTTCGATCACGGCACAACGCCGCATGGACTACTTCGCCTATTTTTTATTGGAGGATGGGCAGACTTATTTTGACCGCCAATCCAAAACAATGGATGCCATGGAACTGGCGGGGTTCAAGGTGAATCCGAATCGCAAGCTGGCGAAGAATCTGGGCGAGGTCTGGAACTTCATCCAGAGCTGGGAAGGCAAGCGCGACTCGCTGGCTTACGAAATTGACGGCATCGTTATTAAGGTAGATAAGACTTCCTGGCAGCGGGAACTGGGCTTTACTGGGAAGGCTCCGCGATGGGCGATTGCTTATAAGTTCGCGGCGCGCGGAGCGGTGACGCAGATCGAAGGCATCGTGCCCCAGGTTGGCCGCACCGGCAAACTCACGCCCGTGGCGTGGCTGAAGCCGGTTCCGATTGGCGGGACTACGGTTTCGCGCGCTACTTTGCACAACATGGATTTTATCGACCAACTTGGCGTGAAGATCGGCGACTGGGTCGAGGTGGAACGCGGCGGTGATGTGATTCCGAAAGTTGTGAAGGTGGTCGAGGACAAAGAGCACCCGCGCGGCCACAAGACGTTTGAAATGCCGGAGCATTGTCCAGTGTGCGGCGGGAATGTGGTGCGAACGCCGGGCGAGGCGGACCATCGTTGCGTGAATGCGAATTGCCCGGCGAAGCTGCAGGGGACGATTCTGCATTTCGCTTCGCGGCACGTGATGAATATCGACGGCCTCGGTGAGGCGCTGGTGAATCAGTTGGCGGAACGAGGCCTGGTGAAAAATGTCTCCGATCTTTACAAGCTGACGAAAGACGATCTGCTGCAGCTTGAGCGCATGGGCGAGAAATCGGCGGAGAACGTGCTGGCGGAAATCGAGGCGTCAAAGAAACTGCCGCTGGAGCGCGTGATTTACGGGCTCGGGATACGGATGGTGGGCGAGCGGACGGCGCAGTTTCTGGCGGAGCATTTCGGATCACTGGACGCGATCATGAAGGCGAATGCTGAGCAACTTGAGGAAGTGACCGAAGTCGGGCCGCGGATCGCGGAGAGCATCGTGGAATTTGTCGGCGACGAACACAACCGCAAGCTGGTGAGCGACCTGCGCAAGGCAGGGCTAACGTTCACTGGGCAGAAAAAAGAAAAGGGGACGAAACTGGCAGGGAAGACTTTTGTGCTGACGGGCACGCTGGCGCGCCATACACGGGACGAAGCGAAGACGATGATAGAAGATGCGGGCGGACGCGTTTCTGGCTCGGTGACTAAGAAAACGGATTATGTGGTGGCGGGAAGCGATGCGGGATCGAAGCTCGACAAGGCTCGAGAGCTTGGGGTTA
Organism: uncultured Acidobacteriaceae bacterium; assembly: GCA_963755765.1. Taxonomy (GTDB): domain Bacteria; phylum Acidobacteriota; class Terriglobia; order Terriglobales; family Acidobacteriaceae; genus Acidiflorens. Next base: position 357,673 of record CAVWKZ010000008.1, on the reverse strand, counting down.
ACGTGATTGGGGAAGAGGAATTGGAAGGACTGGTCGGTTAGGTCGGGGGAAGCCCGGAAGTGCAACCTTGGGGTTGCGTTTTCTCCCGGCACCTTGATAATATGCAACCTAGAGGTTGCCTAAGATGGATGATCGTGTCGAAAAGCGCATCGAACTCAAGGCGCCGATTTCGCGAGTCTGGCGTGCGCTTACGGATTACCGTGAGTTTGGGGAATGGTTTCGGGTGAAACTGGACGGACCTTTTGTGCCGGGTCAAGTTTCGCGGGGCCAGATTACTTATCCTGGCTATGAGCACATCAAATGGGAGGCGGTGGTGCAGAAAATGGAGCCCGAACGGCTCTTTTCTTTTAGCTGGCATCCCTACGCCATCGACCCCAAAATAGATTATTCAAAAGAGACGCCAACGCTCGTCGAAATCACGTTGGAAAAGACCAAGACCGGCACACTTCTTGTCCTTACGGAGTCTGGCTTCGACAAGATCCCGAGCGGCCGTCGCCTCGAAGCCTTCCGCATGAACGACGGCGGTTGGACGGAACAAATGAAGAATGTCGAGAAACATGTTGCGCAGAAGCCATAGGGGCGGGGCTGGTAATCGGCGGACGCGCGCGGTCGTCTTTGCGGCGCTCGGCGACGAGACGCGGCTGGCGCTGGTGGCGAAGCTTGGCCGGAGGCAGTCTTATTCAATCTCGCAATTGACACACGGGTCCAAGCTGACCCGACAGGCGATCACCAAGCATCTTCGAGTGCTGGAGAGTGCAGGAATCGTGCGCAGCGTTCGTTCGGGACGCGAGAGTCTTTTCGAATTCGATCCGCAGCCGATGGAAGGAATCAAAGAGTATCTCGACTTCGTTTCCGCGCAGTGGGAGCAGGCGCTGTCGAGGTTAAAGTCGTTCGTCGAAGACTGAGGGGACGGGCGAGGACGGCCCCTCTCTCCTCAAGCTAGCAGCGTTACTTCTTCGCGGTCGGCGGCAATAGGCCGTTCTGGCGGAGATACATTGCGGCTTCCGCGTAGTGGTCGGCCCAGTTGCTGGCGATGCCCAGGGCGAATCGGGCGCGGGAGAGTTGCTGGCCACCGGGGCCGCTGATTACTTCTCCCAGCTTCGAATCGTCCATTTTCGAGAGCGCATCGGTGCAGAAATCGAATGACGCCTTGAGCGCGGCAACCAGCTTGTCTTTCGGGTCCGTGTCTTTCACTTCATCGACCTTTGGAGCCGGCACGGCGGCGGCATTGCTGCACAGACCGTAGTTCGCTTCGACCATGTGGGCGACGAGATGGCCGAACGTCATCTGGTCGGCGGAGGGTTTGTAGCTGAATTTGTCGGCGGGCATGGCTTCGACGGCGCCGATGGTGTTCTTCTGACGGCTGGGCATGATGTCTCTGAGGGCGCTGCTCACTGGGTTCTTGCTTGGAGCGGCGGGCGTCATTGGTGCAGGCGCTGTTTGCGCAAACGCCGACGCGGCGACTAGGAGCACGACTGGGACTGCGAGAAGTTTCTTCATTCTTGTTCTCCTCATCTTCTGGCTGACTTCTTCCTGACTATCTTCCTACGAGTGCGGTGAGAAGGATAGCGCGAGGGACGCGGTTTGCGCCACCTTCAGTGGTTGACCCATGCCTTTGACCAACAAAGTCAAAGCCCGCGGACAAGAGTGTCCGCGCCACACGGGTTGCGCTATCCTAATAACATGCACGCGCATGGCGGACACGGGCATTCTCATGGGACAGGGCGGGTGCTGCGCATTTCGCTGGCCGTCACCATGCTTTACGTTGTCCTGCTGGTGGTGGCCGGCATCCGTGCACATTCGCTGGCGTTGCTTTCTGAAGCGGGACATAACCTCTCCGATTTTCTGGCGCTGCTGTTGTCGCTGGTCGCGGTTTTTCTGGAAGGCCGGCCGCCTAGCGCGACCAAGACTTATGGATACCGGCGGGCCGGAGTGCTGGCCGCTCTGGTGAATGCGCTGTCGCTGGTGGTTGTGTCTTTTCTCATTTTCTACGAAGCGCTTCGCCGGCTACAGCATCCTGAGCAGGTGCAGGCTCGGGTGATGATTGGGGTGGCGGCGGCGGGTGTGGTGATGAACGGTGTGATCGCGCTGCTGCTGTGGCGCTCGGGGCGCGATGTGAACATCCGGAGCGCGCTGCTGCATGAGGTGGGCGACACACTCTCAACCGCGGCGGTGATCGTTGGAGGGTTCGTGATCCTGTGGACGGGGCAGTACTGGATCGACGCGGCGTTGTCGTTCGGGATCGGCGCGCTGATTTTGTGGTCGAGCTTCGGGATCGTCCGCGAGACCATGAATATTCTGCTGGAGGGGACGCCGCGCGGGATGAGCCTGGAGGCGGTGGAATCGACCATGCGAACGATTGCGGGCGTGAGCGATGTCCACGATCTGCACGTGTGGAGCATTGGGTCGGAGAACCACGCGCTATCAGCGCACATAAAGATCGCGGACATGGCGACATCGGAGAGCGACACGATTCTGCGCGAAGTTAACGAGCGGCTGGGGCGGGAGTTTGGGATCCGGCATACGACGATCCAATTGGAGCACGTGGTTTGCGAGACGGCTCATAGCTGCGTGATTGCGGTGCGGGAAGAAGAGAGCGAACGCGATCACTCTGAACACGAGCACTCTGGGCGCGGGCAGCACGGACCACGTTAGAACGGTCGACGACTTAGGCGTGTTGCTGTTCGTAAACTTGTTTTACCGTCTCGATGGTGTCGGCGTCTTCGGGGCGCTTGTCCGGGCGCAGGCGCACGATTCGCGGGAAACGCAGAGCGTAGCCACTCTCATGACGGGCAGAGCGCATCATGTTGTTGAATGCGACCTCCACTACAATCTTCGGTTCCACTTCCAGACGTAATCCTTGTTCGCTGATTTTGTGCGCGAGGAACCATTGCGTCATTTCGGCGATCTCGGCGTCCGTAAGTCCTGAATATGCTTTACCGATATTCATCAGGCGCTCGCCGTTCCGTACCGCGAATGTGTAGTCGCTGAGCACGCCGATGCGCTTGCCGTGTCCGTACTCGACAGCGGTCACAACTACGTCGAGCGTGGCTAGTTCCCGCTTCATCTTCAGCCACGATTTGCCGCGACGACCGGGAGTGTAGAGAGAGTCGAGGTCTTTGATCATCAGGCCTTCGTTGCCGCGATCGCGGGCGGCCGTGAAGAGAGTTTCGATGTCTTGCGCTGAGTGGGCCGCCGCGACTGGAGCGCGGAGCAGGGGCGCGGGCAGACTTTCTTCTGGATCGGTTGGATCGTTAAAACTAAGGTTGGGCTGTGCCTGAGGTTGCGGAGCAGCCAATGTGCGCGGAGCGGCGAGCAACTCGTCGAGAATTCGCGCGCGCTCGCGAAGAGGGTGGTCGAGGAGGAGATTACCGTCCGCGTAAAGAACGTCGAAGACGATGTAGGCTACGGGAACGTCATGCATTATCTTAGCGCTGACTTTCTTTCGACCGAGGCGCTGTTGGAGTGTGCTGAAGGGCATGGCTCGGGCACTGGGAGGCACGACGGCTGCATTCCCATCCGAGTTCCAGGCAACGATCTCGCCGTCGAGGATCGCGTCTTTAGCTTGGCCAGCGAGTCCGAGGCCAGCGAGTGCCGGCGGCAATTCCGGAAACGACTCGGTGATCTCGTCGCGAGTGCGGGAGAAGAGACGGACCTCGCCCTGGCTGATATGGGCCTGGGCGCGGATGCCGTCGTACTTATCTTCAACCGACGCATTCTGAAAATAGCTCAGCGCTTCTTCGGAAGACTCGACTGGGCTCGCCAGCATGAAGTCGATGGGATGGAAGAGGCGGAGGCGCGCGTCCTCCAGTTTTCCTGCGGCGGCCAGGCGCAAAGTTTCGCCAAGATTGCCGAGCAGCATGTTGGCGCGCTTGACCTGATCGAGTGGCGCTTCGAAGGCCCGAGCGATGGATTCCTCGACCAGACTCTCCTTTAGACCGATGCGAAGATCTCCGGTGATGATTTTCACAAGGTACTTTGCTTCGAGCGGCGTCGCGCGCTCTAGAAGTTGGCGCAGAAGAGTGGCTTTCGCGGCGGGGCCACGAGCTGCGGCGATGCTGGAGAATGCCTGCTGCACTTCATTAAGTGAGAGGCCGGTGAGCGAGAGACCGGATGCGGGCTTTACGGGAAGCGCCTCAGCGGCTACGGATCCGGCGTCGCCGTGCCGGCGATAGATTTCGGTTAGTTCCTGCTCCGATTTTCCTGAGAGCTCGCCGATGACCCGCCAGAGCAGCGCTCCGCCTACCTGCAGAGTCGCTTCTTGGTATGCGGGAAAAGGTCGCCCGGAAAGAAAAATTGCAGCCGTCGCTGCTTCGCTCAGCGGAAGTGAGCGCAAATAGGTGGCGACTAATGCCGTTTTCTCCAACTTTTTGGTGGTGGCAGCGATCGCGTCGCAGGTCTGGGCGAAAGGAAGCATCGTCGATTGGATTCTATGCGCGAGCCCTTCGATTGCACCTATCAAGGGAGCCTCAGTTGCGGAAATAAGAGTGCACCTAAACTACTTATAAATAAGGGGATGTGCCTCCGAGTTTCCGCCTCGGAATGCATCAAATTGACCCCATTTATGGTAGTCTAGGGGTTCGAGTCGTCCCACCTCGAGGCAACATCCAATCACTATGCTCAGTTGGCGGCAAAACTTGCGTTTTTTGGCGGCGGTGCAGTTGCTGCCGGCTCTCGAGAGCGGTGAGGAAACCACCCTCGTCGGTGGGCAGGCGGTGCTGGAGGGCGTGATGATGCGTTCGCCGCATGCCTGGGGCATCGCGGTGCGCAAGCCTTCGGGCGAGATTGTTTCGCACAGCGAACCGCTGGATCGGCCTTCCGAACAGCATAAGTGGATGGGCTGGCCGGTGGTGCGCGGAGTAATGACGCTGGGACACGCGATGACGCTGGGATTCCGCGCGCTGAAGTTCTCGGCCAATGCGGCGCTCGAGGAGTTATCCGGCAGCGGTAGCGACAACAAAAATCCTGACAGCGCCGACGCTGGTAAAGATGACGGCAAGAAGTTTGAAATCAGCGGATGGATCGCAGGATTGAATATGGCGTTCTCCATCGCCTTCTTCATCTTCATGTACAAGTACCTGCCGCTGCTGGCTACGACGGAGCTCAAGCGAGTGAATCCAGTATTCGGACAGCAGTTCGTGTTTAACCTGGTGGACGGGCTGATTCGGATCACGATGTTCCTGCTGTTTGTGTGGGGTGTGTCGCTTTGGAAAGACATTCGGCGCGTGTACGAGTACCACGGGGCTGAACACAAGACGGTGTTCGCTTTCGAGAATGGCGATCCGCTCAACTCTGCGGCCGTGCAGAAATATACGACGTATCATCCGCGCTGTGGGACCAGTTTCCTGATGACGGTGATGATTATCTCCATGTTTGTGTACATGGCGATCCCCGTCCAGACTTTCTGGGGTCGATTCGGGATTCGAATTGCGCTACTGCCGCTGATTGCGGGAGTTTCCTACGAGATTATTCGTTTCGCGGCGAAGCATCGGGGCTCGCTGTTTGCGCTGATGACTGCGCCGGGGCTGTGGCTGCAGCGGATCACGACGCAGCCTCCGGACGACAGGCAGGTGGAGTGCGCGATCGTTGCGCTGGATGCCGCCATGGCGCTCGAGAAGCAGCACGATGGTGAATTGGTAATTGCTTAGCGGTGCCCGCCGCGAACTTTTGTTTTCTTTCTCATTCCACCTAAAATCATTAAAGTTAGAGTAAGCGAGAGTAGAGACGCGACTTGCTGCGTCTCCGAGCGCAGAGTGAGACGGGGCGAGCCCCGTCTCTATGGATGAAAATCATGTTTGAACGCTTAGACCAAATCGAAGTGCGCTACGAAGAACTGACGCAGGCGCTGCTGTCGCCGGATATTACCAATGATTCGGCGAAATATCAGAAGACTGCCAAGGCGCAACACGAGGTCGCAGGGATCGTTGAAAAGTATCGTGAGTACAAAGACCTGAAGCGCGGAATCGCCGAGAGCCGGGCGGTGCTGGTGGATGAAAGCGATCCCGAAATGCGGGCCTATGCCGAGGAAGAACTTGCCAAGCTCGACGCTCGCATCGTGACGGTTGAGGAAGATCTCAAAGTTCTGTTGCTGCCGAAGGATCCTAACGACGAGAAGAACGTGGTTTTGGAAATTCGTGCCGGGACAGGCGGGGATGAGGCCACGCTGTTTGTCGCGGAAGTCTTCCGCATGTACAACCGCTATGCCGAGACACAGAAGTGGAAGGTGGAAGTGCTCTCCACGTCGGAATCGGGTGTGGGCGGGATGAAGGAAGTGATCGCGCTGATCGAAGGCGACCGCGTCTTTTCGCGCTTGAAATATGAGAGCGGCGTGCACCGCGTGCAGCGCGTACCGGCGACCGAACAGCAGGGGCGTGTGCATACGTCCGCGATCACCGTCGCGGTGCTGCCGGAAGCGGAAGAAGTGGACGTCAAGATCGAAGCTAAAGACCTGCGCATCGATACCTTCTGTTCTTCGGGACCCGGCGGGCAGTCGGTGAATACTACTTATTCGGCGGTGCGGATCACGCATATTCCGACGGGTACGGTGGTGAGTTGTCAGGATGAGAAGTCGCAGATCAAGAACCGCGAAAAAGGAATGCGCGTGCTGCGCTCGCGGTTGTACGAAGTTGAAATGCAGAAACAGGCCGACGCGCTCGCCAAAGAGCGCAAGCAGATGGTCGGGTCGGGCGACCGCTCGGAGAAGATCCGGACTTACAATTTTCCGCAGAACCGGCTTACGGACCATCGCATCGGCTTCACCATTCATCAGTTGGAACAGGTGATGGACGGGAAGCTGCAGCCGATCATTGACGCGCTCACTACGCACTATCAAGCGGAGAAGCTTAAGCAGGAGTCGGTGGGGGTGGTTTGAGGGGGATTGCAGACGTCAGAGGTCAGATTGCAGAAATAACCAAACACCGCCTCTGCAATCCTTCCATCTCCGTGGTGAAATAGGGTCGTGCAACTTCGTCAGGCTTTGAATGTCGCGGTCGAGCGGCTGACTTCAGCGGACGTTCCTTCTCCCCGCGTGAATGCGGAACTCCTCATCATGTTCACGCTCGACTGCGACCGGGCTTATCTCTATGCGCATCCGGAGCGCGAGCTTACTTCCGACGAAACTCGGCGCTACGACGACGCTCTCGCTCGACGGGCTTCCGGGATGCCGGCCCAGTACATCACCGGACATCAGGAGTTCTGGGGGATGGATCTTATTGTGTCTCCGGCGGTGCTGATTCCTCGTCCGGAGACGGAGCATTTGGTGGAGACGGTGCTGGAGATCGTCTCGCGAGATGCGTCGAGGCGAGAGCAAGAGCAAAATCAAGAACAGGAGCAAGATCAAGATCAAGAGCAGCGGACAAGAGTGTCCGCTCTACACGTTCTGGATGTGGGGACGGGGTCGGGGGCTATTGCTTTGGCTCTTGCCTCGGAACTCCCCGCGGCGGAAATTCATGCCACTGATATTTCTCCTGATGCGCTCGGGGTCGCTCGGGCCAACGCTGCCCGGCTTGAACTTACTTCGCGAATCGAGTTTCATCAGGGCGATTTGCTGGACGGATTTCCTCCGGCTTCGTTCGACTTTGTGGTTTCGAATCCTCCTTATGTTGGCGAATCGGAAGAGGATTCGGTGCAGCTCGAAGTCCGCAAGTTCGAGCCGCGCGATGCTGTGTTTGCGGGACCTACCGGCCTGGAGGTCATTGAGCGGTTGATTCCGCAGGCGCGCCGGGTGCTGCGTCCAGGTGGGTGGCTCGTGTTCGAGATCAGCGGGACGATTGCGGATCGCGTGCGGGGCTTGTTATCGAGTTGGGACGAGATTGCGATCAAGAATGACTTGCAGGGGATTGCGCGGGTGGCGATCGCGAGAAAAGTGAGCGGACTTGAATTGTGAGGCTCGCGAATCACGGGTCGCCGCGTTCCCTAAGTATGCGCCCTCGGTCCAGCCCCTAAAGGGGATTTAGTTTCGCAGGGCTTCGGCATCGCTAAAGCGATGCCCCGATACGAAGCTCTTGGTTCCCCCAAAGTGATGCGCTGATACGACGCTCTTGGTTCCCGCTAAAGTGATGCCCTGATACGACGCTTTTGCTTTCCGTCTTTCCGCAACCGGCTAAAACGTTACCCGTACGCCGATCTGTGCGGCGAAAGGAATTCCTACCGTGGTGCCGGGGCCGAAGAAATCTCCCAGAGCGCCCTCGGGTATTTCCAGCTGCTTGAAGCTGGTGATGGGGATGTACAGGTTCGGAGAGCAGGCGGGATCGCCGCAAATATCGGTGACGTTGGTGATTCCTTGAGCATTCGGCTGCATCTGGCTCGGGGGTACGGGGAGTTGGGCGACGTTGACCGCGAAGTTCGCGCCGGGGTTATTGCGGTTGAACATGTTGAAGAACTCGATGAATGGATTGACGTTCCAACGCTCTCCGATGTTGAAGGGGCGGGTGACGCGCATGTCCACCTGGATGTAAGGCGTGCCGCGGAATGCGTCGAGGGCGGTGGGCTGTCCGTTGACGTAAATGCGGTCGGTATTCGCGAGGTTGGTGATAGTGATGGGGCGGGCGCTCTCAAACTGGGAGATGCTGGTCAATTCGAAGCCGCCGGGGATGTGCACCGTGCCCGCGAGCACAAAGCGATTGCGAACGTCTTCGCCGGACGGGCCATAGTCCCCCGGACGGAAAGGGTTCAGCGGATCGCAGACCCCGTTTACGTAGTCAAAGAGTTCGCCTAACAGGCATCCCCAGGTCTGAGCTTTGGAAAGCGTGTAGTTCGCCACCACATTGAAGCGCCGCATATTGCCCTGCGCACGCACCATGAGGGCGTTATAGCTGGAGCGGTTGTCGGAGCGGAACACATTGACGTTCGGGACAACGGCAGCCTGATCGGCGTTATAAGTCGGATCTGAAGTGGGAATGAGCGGCGTGAAAATGTCGCCGTTACCGGTGCCATCGTCGCTCGCATAGCTGTAGGCGCGGTATCCATGATTGCCCTGTTCGTGGACGTAATCGGCGCTTGCCAGCCAGTGCTCGTTGAAGGCGTGCTGCACGCCGCCGGTAAAGTGGATCGCGTAGGGTGTTTTGTAGTTGGAGCCGATGAGGTTGCCACCGGCCGTGTTACCTCCCTGAAGGCAACCCGAGCCGACCAGCGAATAATTGCCGGACGTGCCGGTAAGGGCACAGGGGCCGCTGACCGCGTTTGTGTTATTCACGCCCTGGAATGCAGTGGCCCAGCCATTCTGCGCGAGATCGTTGTAGAACATGCCAAAGCCGGCGCGAATCACGGTATTCTCGCTGCCTCCGGGAGAGTAGGCGATGCCGAGGCGAGGCGCGATCTGCTTGCGGTAATCGTTCGGGACGCTGGGCGCGATCGGTATCTGCAACGCCTGCATGGTGACGAATGCGCTGTTCTGAAGCTGACTTCGGCCCGAGCCCTGGAAGAGTCCGAAGGTGGCCTGATAACGCAGGCCGTAGTTGACCGTGAGGTGGCGAGAGACGCGCCATGAGTCTTCGGCATAGAGGCCGAGTCGCTGCACGTTTTGGGAAAAGCTGCCGTTGCCGGCCGGAGTGTAGGTGGTGTCCGGGCATGGCGGGTTGGGCGGTTGGTTGATAGGGAGCGCGGGATTGCACTGAACAATTGCGCCGAACGCCGCCATGTTGCCCGGACTCTGGACCCAGAACGTGGGGTCGCTGGGGAGCGCGTATAGCGTCTCCTGGTTCGACGCATACGCGCCGCCGAGTACTGGCTCGTGAATGAAATCAATGCCGAACTTGAGTGCGTGACTTCCCATTACGTGGCTCAGGTCATAGCGCACCTGGTATTTGTCTTGATTGCGCAGGTCGGGAAAAAGAGTGATGGGAGTAGCGAACTGGTTGTCGCCGTAAGTTTCGAATCCGGAGACGGTCAGTGCGGTCACGCTGAAGGGAAATTGCAGGGCGAAACCGAGATCCGAATTGCGGGTCTGGGTGAGGTGCAAAAGACTGGCATCCAGAACCAGAGTGCCCAGCCACGTGGGACTGAAAGTATAAGTATTGCCGAGCGCGATGTTCCAGTAATTGTTGTGCGTGGTCAGTCCGGTGGAGGGCAGCGTGGCCTGCTGCACCAGCGCGTTGTGGGTGAGGTAGCTATCCTGCGACGCGCGCAGGAACCACTGCGATTTTGGAGACTGCGCCCAGTCGAAGCGCATCGAGCTGATGTAGTCGCGGAATGGAATGGGAACGTTTGCGGGAACGGGGATGGAGGAGACGCCGGGAATCAGGCCCTCCGCGGCCAGCTGTGCCAGCGCATTGAATTGCTCGGTGCTGGCCGGACTATAGGCGATGCTGGCATTCTCACGGACGTACTCGAATGAGGTGAAGACCCAGACTTTGTCCTTTGCAATCGGGCCGCCGACCGTGCCCACATAGTTCTGTCGCGAGAACGGTTGCTTGGGATTGGGCGCTGGATTCTCAATTGGGAAACGGGCATTGAGATCTGCGGCGCGCTCATAGAAAGATCCGCTGCCGTGCCACTCGTTGGTACCGTGCTTGGTGGTGATTACGACGGAACCGGCGGTGGTCCAGCCGGTGTCGGCCTCTTCGTTGGAGGTGCGCACGGCAAATTCCTGAAGGCCGTCGGGCGAGAAATTCTGCAGGAAGCCGCCGATCCAGTCGTCGGAGTTGTCGGCACCGTCCACCGACAGCTCGTTATTCAAGCCGGAGCTTCCGCCGGTGGAGACTGCGGTGATGCGCGCTTTGGTGGGATCGGAAGGCTCGACGGGCTCAGTTCCGGGCACGAGGTAAGCCATGTTGGCGAAGCTGCGTGCCGGGAGCGGAAGAGTTGCGATGTCCTGGCTGCCGACTACGCCTCCGCGCACCGCGCTCGACGTGTCAATCGTCTCAGTCGTGATTGAGGAGGAACTTCCCTGGACATTCACCGTCTCACGTCCGCTGGCGGGCTTGAGCGTAACGGCGATATCACGCACCACGCTGACTGCGACACTTACATCGGCTGTAGCGTCGGCAAAACCTTTGGCGGTCACGGTGACCTGGTAAGAGCCGGGCAGCAGGCCTTCGATACGGAACTCTCCGCGCTCATTGGCCGCGGACTCACGAGAGGTGGAAGATCCCTTCGACTGCAGCGTGATCTGGGCATGCGCCACAACGGCCCCGGTCGCGTCCTTTACTTCGCCACGAAGGGTGCCACTGGCATTCTGGGCGTGGAGGAGCGATGGGAAAACGAACATCAACAAGACGACCGACAGAGAGACGATAACGCCGCAGAGCGGAGAATTCGATCTGTGAGCACGGAAGAGCGGGAGCCTAGCGAGCATCAAAACCGTCCGGAGAACAAGGGATTGCCGCAGTTCAGACCAGTTATAGGAAAATGGCTGCGCGGCGAAAGTAGCTCACCGAGACTAACGGGGCACGCGAGGTACTACCAGCGATAGTGGTTTTGCGGGGTGGGTGCGGGAACAACACCATTCTATGGGAGAGTGAAGAGCTAGCGGACGAGCCACTCTGTCACTTCATGAGTGAGCGACAGCACCGGGCCATACGCAATGGTCACGAACAAGGAAGCGGCGACCACGGGTGGCACTACGAACCAGGTGCGAATTCGCACGCGGCGTGCTTTGCTGGCTTCATCCCAAGTGAGAAGACGCGCTACGCGTTCGCTCAGCGAATCGGTTACGAAGCCCACCGCGCAGACCGGAGCAGCTTCGACAGGAGCCAGGCGAGAAAGCTTGACCAACGCTGCGGCCAGGTCAACGGCGTCAGACTGACTCGAGACAGCCGCGTCATCAGCGGCTAGTTCCGACGCTTCGGACCAGGCGCTCTCCAGGCCGGCCATGCCAGGGAAGGGACAAAAACGGAAGATGAGCTTCTTCAGATTGTCGCGAGACTGCATGTGCGCGAGTTCATGCTTCAGCGCCAACTGGAGTTCGTCATGACTTAGAAGGGCCACTGTAGCTTCCGAAATCAGCACCTTCGGTTTGCGGACACCGACGAGCGTGAGGGCGGGAGCCTCGGGTTTTGACTGGAGCGTCAGTGTCCGCGCACCGGCGGCAAGAGGACGCGCACCTTCAAGCCAGCGAGTGACCACTTGCGTGGCCCTAGTCTGGGCTGCGATCACACGGAGGATACTGCAGGCAATCAACAGCAGGGCACAAAGACCGAGGGCCAGTGTCTTCGCGCCGATGCCCTCGTCAATATTGATATTGATCGAGCGCGGCTCCAGCAGTTGAAACGACGGGACGACAAAAACGAAGGTGATCACGACCGAAGCTACGAGCGGGAAAATCCGTAATGCGAAGAGTAGAGCGGCCACGCTCCGTTGCGCCACATCCAGCGGTTTCAGGGGGCGCCATACTGCCGCTACGAGCGCGGACAGAAGACAGTAGAGCAGAACGAAACAAGTGAGCGAAACGGCAATCCCGCGCAGGGCAAACATTAGCGTTGCTCCCGAATTTTCTCCTGGTCTTTCAGTTCGCGGCGTTTACGTTCGACGAGTAATTGCAGTTCATCCAGAAGTTGAGCGTCGTGGGTGCTGAGGGCTTCCACCAAGTACGAGAGAGGCAACATTGAAGCCTCGCCAGACCCCAGCAACTGCCGAATGCTCTCCAGCGCCGTGACTCGCTGCAACTCTTCGGGAGTGTGGCGCGGAATGTAGCGGAACGCTCTGCCCTCGGCGACACGGTCGAGCAGGCCCTTCTTGTAGAGACGATCCATGGTGGTCATCACAGTAGTGTAGGCCTGATGGATCTCGCCATCCACCAGCAATTCGCGAACCGTAGCGCTGCCATGCGACCAAAGCTTTTGCAGCACCTGCTGCTCGAAGGGACCGAGATGAGGCGTGGAACCTCGACCGAAAATTGAGAAGGCTTTTGTCATTTCAGGTGCGGACGGCGCAACTCTTCGCCTGCAAAGAATACCATCGCTGGGGGTGCGGCGCACCAAGCAAACGAAGAAAAACGAAGAATGCTTTGCAAGAAAGGCGCCGAGTTTTGCAGCGGAGCTCGCCAGGCTCCCGCTGGAGTGTAAAAGACGGACCTCGGCGCGCGAGACGTAACCACGTAGCCGAGCTGGATGCGGGGACGGTTGCTTACGCATGTCCAACCTGCTGATATATAAACAGTTACTTAACACACTGCCCATTCCGCCGCGTTTCTGGGACAATGGACATAGACAGCAGGTCACCGTAGCGGCTTTCGGTCCCCGTCGCACCGCAAATCGCGCCGCGCACCTCTTATACGCACCTATATGAAGCTAGACGAAGAGCCAATGATAGAAAGCTGGACCCTATGGAAACCGCAAACCTTCTCGTTCCATCGCCGACGCCGTCCGCAGCTACGACTCTGAACAAATCCCTGCAAGGGTCGGTGCTGGTGCTGATCCAGTTCGACGTCTGTGAAGAGATCAAGCTTGACGCCCTGCGCGACATCTTTGGAGCCCGACGGCAGGAGGCCAGTTTCAAGCATCCTGCGCCGGGGTATGTGCGCTTCCAGCGGGCTCCGGTGGTGGAACCGGTCGAACCGCTGATTCTCGAAAGCGGCGAACGGCTTGACGTCCAGATCAAGTACTACGATTACGGTGTGCTCAGCGTGGTCTTTGAGCTGCCGTTTTCCGGCGACTGGGACACGCTCGTGCGGCTCGCCAGTCGCTGGGTTTGGGACACCGATTTCACGAGCTTTGCCCAGAAAATCGTTAAACAGAAAATCGAGCGTGCGCGCCCGGCGCTGGTGAAGCTTTACGACAGCTGGTTGCATGAAGATTATTTCGTCTTCCACGTACGCGATATCGCGGGCAATCCGTCGGCGGCTGAACTGCTCGCGACCGAGGGTGGACGCATCGCCCAGATCGTACGCGGCGAAAACGTTCCGCTGTCGGATGGCGAGCAGCAGGAAATCATGCAGTCGAAAATTTCTTACTATCCGAACGATCTGGCGGTGATCAGCTGGAACGGCGCGTTTCTGTATGACACTTCGAGCGGCGCGGAGACGGTGATCCAACTGCTGGAATATGCTAACTCGCAGCTGCTGGAATTTCGCCACTACGACGAATTGCTGACGCGCGAACTGCAAAGCGTCTACGATTTCATGGACCACGGTTCGGCCGGAATCTGGGCCCGCTGGCGAACTGCGAAGCGCGCCAGGCGATTGCACACCGTCCTGCTGGACGTGGACGAACTTACCGAGCGCGCCGACAACGCCATTAAATTTTTGAGCGACATGTTTTCCGCGCGCCTTTATAAAGTTGCCGCGTCGAAAATCGGAGTCACCGACTACAAAGACCTGGTCAATCAGAAAGTGCACACCGCCGAAGAACTTTACCGCTTCATGGTCGATCAATTCCATCAGAGCCGGGCGTTTGTGCTGGAGCTGATGGTGGTGATTATTCTGATCATTGATTTGATCTGGCTGTTTAAGGGGAAGTCTCCGATCTAATAACAGGTCTTAGGTGTTAAACAAAGACCCCGCCCAAGCGAACCTTGGACGGGGCACCCTCTAGAGTTGGATGGATCCCTACTTGATTGTTCCCGCCAATGTCAGATCGAGCGGGGCGTTGCCTGCCGTATATGGGGAAGTGGACAGCACGGTCAGAACTCCGGTGCTGGGATTGATACCGTAGCCAAGGATTTGACTCGCGTTGGCTATGTAGAGGTACTGGCCGGAGGGATCGGCGGCTATTCCGCGAGTGGGTGCGTTTCCTGAAAATGGCGAACCTTTGAGGGCGGTGAGTTCTCCCGTGGCGTTCGCGATTGCGTAGCCGTCAATGGTGCTGTCGTTGTTGGTCATATACACATAGCTTCCCGTCACATCGGTAGTGATGGCCCATGGTAAGGCGCCGCCGGCAAGCACGCTTCCTGCGAGGGTCAACTTGCCGCTGCTTGCGTTGACGCTGTAGGCGGCGGCTCCTCCGGTGTTGGCAAAAGCCACATAGACGTATCGGCCGCTGGGATCGACGGCGACCGCCGAGGCCCCAAACGCTCCCGAGGGTGGCAGAAACGGAGAACCTTTCACCGCCTTCAGCTTGCCGGTTTTGGCGGTAATGGTGTAGACGGTGATGCCCGAGGTATCCCCACAGCAGTCATTGGCCGCCATCAGGAAGCGCCCGGTGGGGTCTACGGCGACCGAATCGGGGGCGATGATGTCGGTGGTGAAGGGAGATCCTGCGATCGCTTTGAGCACGCCGGTCGTGGCATTGATGGTGAAGGCACAGATGGCGTTGGTGTCAATCGCTACGGCGTACACGAAGCGGCTGCTGGGATCGACCGCGACCGAGTAGGGACTATCGCCGCAGGGTTCCGTTCCGACGGAGGTGAGAGCTCCGGTGGAAGTGTCTACGGTGTATTCGCCGATGGTGTTGCTGCCATCGCTGTTCGCGGTGTAGACAAATTGCCCATTCGCCGATACCGCGATGGCGCGCGGAGTTCCGGTGCCGAAGGGCGATCCGGTGACTGCGGTGAGCTTTCCTGAGGAGGCGGTCACCGAAAGTACGGGAACGGATCCGGAAAATCCCTCGAAGTCGGCAACGAAAGCATAGCTCGGCGTGTAGGTAATGGCGGTCGTTCCGGAACTGACCGCCACGGATGCTGGACTCTTGCGCGCCCGAACCGGTCCGGGGACTAGGGCGGTGAGTGCGCCACTGGTGCTATTGAGAGCGAAGCCGGACACATCGTACGACTTGGTGTTACCGGTGAAGACAAATTTTCCGCTGGGATCAACCGCGACGGAGGCGGGCGAGGTGCCGGCTTTTACCGGCGAACCGGAAACGGTGGTTAAGACTCCGGTGGACGAATTGAGAGTGAATTCGGAAACATTGTTGGAGCCGGAGTTGGCCACGTATACGAATTTCGAGAGAGGATCAACAGCTACGGCGGCGGGCTTGGTGCCGGCGGCGAATGGCGATCCGGAAATTGCAGTGAGCACGCCTCCGGCGGTCAGGTTATAGCCAGAGACATTGTTCGAGCCTTCGTTGGCTACATAGGCGAACTTTCCGGAGGGAGTGACAAATACTCCCTCGGGCGTGGTTCCGGCACCGAAGGGAGATCCGGAGATGGGCGTAAGGGCGCCGTCGGAACTGGTGATGGTGTAGGCGGAGACGTTGCCCGAACCGCTGTTGGCTACGTAGAGAAACTTGTCGGAGGGATCGACCTGCAGGGCGGCGGGACTGGTTCCGGCGGTGAAAGGCGATCCTGAAACTGCGGTCAGTACTCCGGTGCTGGTGTTGATGGTGAAGGCGGAAATATTTCCTGAAGTCTTATTGGCTACGTAGAGGAATTTTCCGGCGGGGTCGGCGGCCAGGGCGGAGGGTCCGGTTTTCGAAGTAAATGGAGAACCGGTCACGGGCGTCAGAGTGCCGTTCGCGAGATTCACGGAAAATGCCGACACGTTGCTCGAACCGGAGTTGGCTACGTAGAGGAACTGTCCGTTCGGAGTAACGGTCACGGCTACTGGCTTGGTGCCGACCAGAACGTAGCCGTTATCTCGCAGTAATCCGCTGGAGGCGTTCACGGTGTAGATCGATACCGTGTTGTCGCTGGTATTCGCAACGAACGCGAACCTCGGAACCACGGCTCCGAAGGCGCCTAGGATGAGCGTGGAAAACAGAGAGCACGTCAGAAGTGCTTTGGAAGTTTTCTGGTTGATTCGCATCTGGGACCTCCCGGTGCGGGGGTCAAGTATAAACCAGTTTGCTGCGTCCAAAACAATGGGAACTGGCGCTGGTCGCGCTATTTCGTGGCCGCGCTGACACCCACCCCGGTTCGATTCCAGACGCGAAAAATGCCCGGGATTTTAAATCCCGGGCATTTTGTTTTTACTTAGAGATCGTTGTCAGACGATCCGGTCGCTACCTAGACAGCGGTAACGTTCTCCGCTTGCCAGCCCTTGGGGCCCTTGGTCACGTCGAACTGCACGGTTTGGCCTTCTTGCAGGCTCTTGAAGCCGCCAGCTTGAATAGCGGAGAAATGCACGAAAACGTCTTCGCCATTTTGACGGCTGATGAAGCCGTAGCCCTTGGCGTCGTTAAACCACTTCACTGTTCCTTGTTCTGCCATTAGATGTTCCTTTTTCTTGATTCTTGAAATGTGCTGAGAAGATTCGCTGCTGTAGAGGGGGTGACGCTGGTTGGCGGTACCGGCCTGCAACTGCTTGTGAGTCAAACTTAGCGATTTCAAGTGTAGCACGATCGGACGGAAAAAGCTCGGAATTTTCGGTCGCGGTGGGCGACATTCTGATAAGTCTTTGCTAATCAGTTGATTGGGGTTGTCCGCGAAATTGCGATCGCAGGTTGGCGCGGAAGCGCATTGGGCTCATTTACGGTATACATTGGCATTGGCATCGCTCATGATTGCTTTCCTTACGCTCGAACTCCGCATCGAAACGGCGCACTCACTCAAGGATAAACGTCAAGTCACGCGCAGCCTTAAAGACCGGCTGCGCTCTTCGTTTAATGTTGCGGTCGCTGAACTTGAACCTAGTTTGCTGTGGAATCAGGCGACGATCGGCGTAGTCAGCGTCTCGCACTCGCGCGATTATCTGGATGGATTGATGAAAAACGTGGAGCGCTCCGCTCTGCGCATTGCCAACAACGCGGGGGCGGAGGTTACGGACTCGTTTGTGGAGTTTCTGTGAAGAATAGGTCAGAGCTTAGGGGTCGGATTGCAGAGGTAAGAACTCCGTTTCGTAGTTCCCTACTTCTACAATCTGACCTCTGACCTCTAACCTCTGCTCTGTCACCGCGTTTCTGATATCCTCATTGGTTTTCCTCCATTCGAGGTGGGTTTTGGAGCATCGCGGGCAGAAATATCATCGCGGACGGCTGAGCGCGGCTATCCGCGAGGAGATTGAAACCATTCTCGAAGGCGAACTGAGCGATCCTCGCATCGGCTTGGCCAGCGTCAGTGCCGTGCTCATGGCCGCGGACGCGCGTTCGGCTCGCATTATGGTTACCGTCGCCGGCGACGAGGCCGAGGCGGAGCGGACGCTCGAAGGGCTGGCCGCGGCCAAGAATTATGTGCGGCACGAACTGGCGGAACGGTTGCGGCTGAGGCGGCCTCCGGAACTCTATTTTCAGATTGATCGTGCCGATCAGTTGGAGAGCCGGGTTGATGAACTTCTGAGCCGGGCGAAGAAACGTAAAAAGAAGAGTGCCGAGCCCGGCCCCTGAAGGGGCGGTTGATTTTGGGGCACTCACGGCGTCGCTAAAGCGATGCCCTAATACGAACCTCCGATACGAGCCTTAAGGGCTCAGAACTTATAGCTGATAGCCGAGAGCACCTCATGCTAGAGCGGGTCTTACAAGAAATTCGGGGGCGTCGCCGTTTCGTCGTGACCTCGCATGCGCGGCCCGATGGAGACGGCATCGGCTCTGCCCTGGCGTGCGGGCAGATTCTGCGGGTGATGGGCAAAGATGCGGAAGTTGTGATGCACGATGGCGTGCCTCGGATTTATCAGAACCTTCCCTTCGCCGATCGCGTCGTTCAGGCCGATGTTGTTCCCTCGAATGATGCGGTCATCATGTTGGAATGCGACAGCATCCGGCGGGCGCTGCTTGAGGGTCTGGAGAGATGTTTCCTGATCAACATTGACCATCACGCGAGCGGACGCAATTTTGCCCACATCAACTGGATCGATTCGACGGTGATGGCCACCG
The DNA here is from genome assembly GCA_963755765.1 of uncultured Acidobacteriaceae bacterium. GTDB lineage: Bacteria > Acidobacteriota > Terriglobia > Terriglobales > Acidobacteriaceae > Acidiflorens. The sequence continues at coordinate 339,056 of CAVWKZ010000008.1, read as the reverse complement.
CTGAGCTGGTTTTTCGGCTGGCGCGGTTGGCGTGCGTGCCGGTCGATCGCGACATCGCCACCTGCCTCTACACCGGGCTGATGACCGACACGGGGTCGTTTATGTTCGAAGGCACCAACGAGCATACGTTCACCGTGGCGCGCGAACTGGTGCTTGCCGGGGCGGACCCCGCGCTTTGCGCCCGGCATATTTACTTTGGACATTCGACGGCGAAGCTTCGCCTCCTGGGGGCAGCGCTCTCGAACCTGCGTCGCGACGATGCGCTGGCCTGGATCTGGGTCACGCAGGAACAGATGCAGCGTTTTGAGGCGCGCGAAGAAGATTGCGAGGGACTGGTCAACTACGCGCTTTCGATGGCCGATGTGCAGGTTGCGATTTTCTTGCGCGAACTGCCGGATCGGCGCTATCGGGTGAGCCTCCGCAGCAAAGGAGATGTCAATGTTTCGAGCGTCGCCGAGCATTTCGGCGGCGGCGGGCACAAGTGCGCCAGCGGCTGTTCGATGGATGGACCTTTGGAGGTCGCGGTGTCGCGAATTGTCGAGCGGCTGCGCGCAGGTCCTGCGGGATCGAACGCGGATTGATCGAACCGTAGTCAGTCGCTAGTTGTTGGTCGTTCGTCGTTCGCGAAGCTGCGACGAATGATGCAGTCTAACGCTATCCAGATAGAAGCAGATGACGCGAGGAGCGAATTTGCGGACGAATTCCCGAAATCGCACCGACTGGCTTTTGCTGGTGGCGTTCTGCGGGTTTCTTTTCTTCTACGGACTCGGAGCGTTCGGGCTGGTCGGCGCCGACGAGCCACGTTACGCGCAGGTGGCTCGCGAAATGCTTGATCGCTCTGACTGGGTTACGCCTACGCTGCAGGGCAAACCGTGGCTTGAAAAGCCGGTGCTTTATTACTGGCAGGCGATGCTGTCGTATCGTGCCTTCGGAGTTACCGACCAGGCTGCGCGTATTCCATCCGGGTTTGACGCTGCGCTGCTCGTTGCGGCTACCTACTTGTTTCTGCGGCGCTTTCGTCCCGGTACCGAGCTCGATGGGGCGCTGATCACCGCCAGTTGCTTGGGCGTCATTGGATTTGCCCACGCCGCTGCGACCGACATGCCGCTCTCCGCCTGCTTTGCCATCGCACTGCTCGGATGGTACGCGTGGTACGAAAGCGGGCGCAGAATTTATCTCGCCGCCTCTTATGCTTTTCTAGCACTGGGAACTTTGGCCAAGGGACCGGTCGCGCCTGCGCTTGCCGCTGTCGTTGTCTTTCTTTTCGTTGCGGTCAAGCGCGACTGGGCGGCCATCGTGCGCACGCTCTGGGTCCCAGGCATCGCGCTTTACCTTGCGGTCATGCTGCCTTGGTACATCGCCGTGCAGTTGCGCAATCCCGAGTTCTTTCGCGTCTTCATTCTGGAACACAATCTTGCCCGCTTCTCCGCGGACGTCTACCACCACCGGCAGCCTTTTTGGTTCTATCTGCCCGTGTTTTTCCTGGCCATGATGCCGTGGACGATCGCACTCGTCTTTGCGGTGGCCGAGCGGGTTCGCATGACTTGGGCGGAAGGCAAACAGGCCTTCTCTAGTTCGGAAGATTCCTGGGGACTCTTTCTTCTTATCTGGATGCTGGTACCTGTCGTGTTTTTCAGCGCATCGCAATCTAAACTTCCCGGCTACATTTTGCCTGCGGTCCCTGCCGGAGCGCTGCTGGTCGCCGAATATCTGGCCGGACGCAAGAGCAAATTCTTCAGCGCGGAGGGCGCTGAGGTCTCGCAGGGGTCGCGGGGCGGAGCAATGCTGCCGCCGCTGTTTGCCGCCACTCACGGGGTTCTCTGCGGATTGCTGGTGTTCACCGCCCTTTGCGCTGCGTCCATTGCGATGAATCACCGCCTGTTGTGGGGAACGGGAACTTACGGTGCTGCCGCGGTTGGCGCCGTTTTTGCGCTGGGCATCGGCATGGCGTTGCTCTCACGCGCCGGACTTCGCCTGTTGAGCCGCGCTACCATGGTCGCCGTCGTTGTTGGCGTTGCCGCATTGATTCGCTTCGCCGCGCCGGTTATCGACGCTACTCAATCCGCGCGTCCCGTCGCCTTGAGCATTCAGGGCTTTTCGCACGAAGCGGCTCCGATCGCGCTCTATCATGTGAAGCGGGCGCAGGAATATGGGCTCCAGTTTTATCTCAATCGTCCGGCGGAAAAATATGAGGATGGAAACGTTCCGCCTGCGGCACATGTCCTGGTGGCCACACAAGGCACTCAATTGCAGGTTGCCCAACTGGTTCCCGGACGCCGGGTATCATATTTAACCAGCATCCCGGAGCAGAAGTTGGATTTGTATTGGGTGGGGAAGTGATGAAAGGACTCAGGTGTCAGGTGTCAGGTCTCAGGAAAAACACATGGCGCTTACTCCCGTTACCTACTTTGGATCTGGTGCTGAGAGCTTACACCTGAGACCTAAGACGTTCTTTTATGGAAATTCTTGATCTCCGACATTTCTCTTCCGCTGACCTTCGGCCGCTGCTGGAAGACGAGATCGCCATGTGGGGGCGCCTGCTCTCGTGGGACTACGCCACTTCCGCCGAGATGATCCTGCGCTACATGGACGCGAAAATCCTGCCCGGCTACGCTGCTATTGAGCGGGGCAGCATCTTTGGCTACTCCTTCTTTGTTTACGAGCAGAGCAAGGGTGTTATCGGAGATCTGTTTGTCCGCGACGGATGCCGCAGTCCCGAACGTCACGAAGTCGAGGAACGACTGCTCACGCACGTCATCGAAACCTTACAGCAGTCGCCGGGCATCCATCGCGTGGAGGCGCAGTTGCTGGTGCACAACACCGGAGAAGTGGCCCGTCCGTTTCTGCAGCAGGGCTTCAGTCGGCATCCTCGGGTTTTTATGAGTTTCGACATCGGCAAACATCCTCAGGCTTCCGCGTCCAATCTACCGCCGGTGCCTGGCGAGTTCGAAATTCGTCCGTGGTCGGAGCAGGAATATCAGTCGGCCGCCGCGCTGATCACTGCTGCCTATCGCGGGCACGTCGATTCCGAGATCAACGATCAGTACCGGACGCTGACTGGCTCGCTGCGCTTTCTCAACAATATTGTGCGCTTCCCAGGATGTGGTAGTTTCGATCCGCAGGCGTCGTTTGTGGTTTTCCAGCGGCGTACGCGGACATTGGTTGGACTCATCCTGTGCTCGCTGGTGCGTCCGGACGTTGGGCATATTACGCAGGTTTGCGTGCTTCCCGAATATCGATCGGCCGGGCTTGGCGAAGCCATGCTGGCGGCGTCTACTCGGAATCTCCGCGGACGGGGATTTCGCTTTATCTCGCTTACCGTGACCGAGGCCAATGATCGCGCGATTGCGCTCTATAAGAGGATTGGATTTGAATCTACGCGAGTGTTTGACGCGTTCGTGTGGGAGGGGTGAAGGAAGCTAAGAAAAAACCTCCGCGTCGTCCTTCCCCACGACGACGCAGAGGATTGTATGGAAACCGGAGTCTCGATGAAGTTCGTCGCGAGCCACGGACCCTTTGTTCTCAGTTGGACCCAAGCACATCGCCGAGGGGGGCAGGCTCTGAATCCAAGCCAAGCTGGCTTCCTCTACATACAACGACAATCGGCAGTAATACCCTTCAAACTGGACAGCGAAAGTGTAAGTATTTTCATTTCGCTAACACGCCGCCCTGTTCGAGTCGCGCGTATTCGATTGAAACCACAAGTGTTACGGTCGCAGAAGATTCTTTGCGATGAAGAGGACGTTGGCGGGGCGCTCTGCCAGCCGGCGCATGAAGTAGGGATACCATTCGGTGCCGAAAGGGATGTAGACGCGCATACCCCAACCTTCTTTTACCAGACTCTGCTGCAGGTCGCGGCGGATGCCATACAGCATTTGGAATTCAAAAGCGTTGCGCGGAATACTTTCGCTTGTGGCAAAAGCCTTGGCCTCATTAATAATGGCCTCGTCATGCGTCGCTAGTCCGTGATAGACGCCGCTCTTCATCAGGATCTTCATCAGCTTCACGTAGTTTGAGTCAACCTCGGACTTTTTCTGGAAGGCGATTTCTTCGGACTCTTTGTAGGCTCCCTTGCAGAGGCGAATGCGGATGCGCTCGGAGAGAAGTTTCTCGATGTCGTCCTCGGCGCGCCGCATGTAGGACTGGATGACCGCTCCCACTGAGCCTTCGTTGCCGGGAACCTGGTGGAGTTCGTGCACGAAGTCTAGAGTGCGTTGAGTGTAGGGCGAGCCTTCCATATCTACGCGGACGAAGTTCCTGGGCGTCATGCTGGCTGCTTTGGCTACCAGGCCGCGGACGATTTCGTAGGCCATTTTCTCGTCCACGTCGAGGCCCATGTGGGTCAGCTTCAGGCTGACATTCGCGTTCAGCTTGCGGGTGGCGATTTCGTCCAGCAGGTTGTAGTAGAGCTGGGCGCTGGCGCGGGCTTCGTCGGCGTTGGTGACGTTCTCTCCGAGATTGTCGATGGAGACGCTGGCGCCGATTTGATTCATGGCGGCAGCGGCGCGGATGGCGTCGGATACCTCCTTGCCGGCGACGAAACGGGCGCTGGTGCGCTGGCCGAAGCGAGAACGCTCGGCTATGGCGCGCAGGGAGCGGCTTTCGGAAAGGGCTATGAAGGCGGCCCTTAGCATGAAGCACCGGATTGCCGGCAATGTGATTGTTGCGGGTTCGGACTGCCAGGGGCGTTCATTACACGGGCATTCATCAGAAGAAGAGCTGCGGCATGACAGTATTTTTTACCACAAACGTGGGGTGGGCTGCCGTGTTTGCTCTTTCCCCGCGCACCGATGCCGCCGCTCACGAGATATTCTTTGTGTCTCTTCTCTCTCTTCTCGCTATGGCAACGGCAGAGTAATCGTCTGCCCAGCAGTTACCGAAATGTACGAAATGAACTGTCCTCCATAGAGCTCGGCTCCAGCGCTGTTCAGGCCGGTGACGGGAATGATGGCATTCGGGACTGACGCCGACGGTGGCATAGTCACAATGATGGTCGCGTTCGGCCCTCCAGCGCCGATGATGCTGGCGGTCACGTTCGACAGGTTGAAGGAATTTCGATTCTGCATCAACACTCCCAACTGATCCAGCGTCGGAGTCAGTACTGGCAGGTTATACACGGCTTTGTACTGGCTGAAGGTCTGGTCATACGTGTCGGTAAGTAATGACGATGTCAGCCCGGTCGTCGGCATTCCGGGCGCGGTGTTGATGGAGAAATGCAGATCGGGCTGATGGAACATTTCCGGATCCATGTCACCAATCAACATGTTGTTCAGGAAACTTGAGCTAACGAAGTTCAGAATCTGGTCTGCGGTGTAGGCGTTATAGGGCGGGACAACGGTCGGATACGAGTAAATGCAATCGAATTCTGCTTGATTGTCATTCCAGTTAGCAGTGTTGTAGTAAATGTCGTTGGGATGGCGCGGCACCTCGTAAATGCCCGGCTCATAGCTGTTCACGATGCCGACATTCGGCGATGGATTAGGGCCGTTGTTTTGGCCAATTACGGAAGTGTTGGTCACCACATACTGGATGCCGTCCGCATACAAATAGCCTGGGACGAAGGGATCATTCAAACCGGTGATGCTCGGGGTCACCATGTTAGCCGGGTTGAAGTCGCTGAAATTGAGCTGCGCGAGAGCCGCGTCGCTTTGATCCGTATCCAGGTTTATGCCGCCCGGAGTTGATGCCACCCAAAGGTTCGTTAGCACCTCCAAGTCAATGTCATCGGTTGGGGGATTATCGTAAATGTCACCGCAACCGGTGCCCGTCGGAGTGCTCTTGCATAAACCGTTCAGAGTTGTCGGGTGATCGTAGGTGTGGCTGATCCAGTGGAAGCCCGCCTGATAGCTTTGAAGATTCGCCACCAGATCGTCCGTGACGGCCGCAGTTGCGCCAGTCTCGGCCTGCTGCGCGGTGGTTACCGCGCCGCCAACGGTCGCGGTGAACTGTGTCGTGGCGGGAGTCGTCGAGCTGTTCGACGAAACCGAGAGAATAGTCCAGGTTCCGTTGAATATCCCGCCAGCGTTCTTAGTTCCGGTCACGGTTACCTGCGCCCCGGACAGACCCGAGAAATCTTTGGTCGTAAAGGTGGCTAAGTCGCCGATTGACGAGGTTGCCGTAATGGCAGCCGTGAGCCCAGTCCAGTCGCCATTCCCCGCTGTGCCAACGCCGTTGAGGGCCAGGGTCAGCTTGAAATTCGAGAATAAGCCGGACGGGTCCGTTTGTACGGTATTTTGCCAGGTCAAGAGCTGTGTCATGTCCGCCGAGTTGACGCGAAAAACCGGCAGGTTGGAAGCGTCGGGTTGAGTGTGGAAAGCGATTGCGACTGCTCCGGGTTGATGCGCAAAGCGAATTGACGCGCTCCTACGGCCACGCGCCCATTGCACAAACCCGTAAGCTCCGGCATAATAATGGTTTGTCTTTACTTCGTTGGTTACTCCGCCGGACTCTTCCGGGCAAAGGATACTGAAGTCTGTGTTAATGATCCGACTGGCGCGCTTTGGTGCGCGCAAACAACCGTATTACCGAGTGGTGGTGATTGAGAAGGAACGGGCTCGCAATGGGCGTCCGGTGGAAGTGGTGGGGACGTACAATCCACGCACCAATCCGGCCACTTTCGACCTGAAACGGGAGCGCATTGAGCACTGGGTTTCGAAAGGCGCCCAGCTTTCGGACCGGGTCAGGAAACTGGTTTCTTCTCCCGCGCCGGCTGCGGCCGCTTCGGTCGCGTAGCAGCAACCCCACTCGCCAATTCAGGAGTCACAAATGATTGAGCCGAGCGCCAGTCCGCGCGCCATGATTGAGTACATCGCCAAGGCGATTGTCGAGACCAAGGGCGAGGTTTTTGTGGACGAATACGTTGACGGAGACGAAACTGTTATTGAACTCGAAGTGGCCGAGGCTGATCTGGGCAAGGTTATTGGCCGCTCCGGGCGCGTGGCCCGAGCCTTGCGCAACGTGCTGAGCGCGGCGGGCTCGAAGCTGGACAAACGCTACGCTTTGGAGATTATCGAGTAGCGAGGCCGCGAGCGAGCCAACAATGGCGCCACCGGACGCAAGCGGCGAATGGATCACCCTGGCGTTTGTCATCAAAACGCAGGGACGCCGCGGAGAAGTCGCGGTTGAGTTGCACACCGATGTTCCGGGCCGCTTTCGGAAGGATATGCGTCTGTGGGCGCTGGCTAAGGACGGACAGCGGCGCGAGGTGACGGTCGAGGATTTCTGGCCGCATAAGAATTTTCTGGTGCTGAAGTTTCAGGGCATGGAGACGATCTCCGATGCCGAAGTTTTGGTAGGGGCTGAACTTCAGCTTCCACGCAGTGAACGCGCTAGGTTAGAGCCGGGCTGGACATACTTGAGCGACCTGATCGGCTGCACGGTGTTCGACGGGCAGTGCGCGATTGGCGAGATTGAAGACGTGCAGTTTGGTGCGGGGGAAGCGCCGCTGCTGGTGGTCCGAGGCGAAGCACAAAAGAGTGGATCGAAGTTGCCTTACGAAATCCCCTTCGCAGAGGCTTTTTTGGAGAAGTTAGATTTAGAGCACCGGCAGGTCCGCATGAAGTTGCCGGAGGGCTTGCTGGAAGTGAATGCGACGTCGGCGAAGGATGAGAAGAGAAAGGGCCGCTAGTCGATGGCGTCGATTGACGCCGACATTGTGGCTGTGGGCGAGATGCATAGGTCCTTCGCTTCGCTCAGGATGACAGTTAGCGGGTCCGCAAAATGAAGATCGACATTCTCACGATCTTTCCTGATTTCTTTCGCGGACCGCTGGATTACGGAATCGTGCGCCGGGCGCGGGAAACGGGCCTGGTGGAAATCAGTATTCACGATCTGCGGGCGTTTACGAAAGACAAACACCGCACTGTGGATGATCGCCCGTTTGGGGGCGGCGAGGGCATGGTCCTAAAGCCGGAACCGATCTTTGAATGTTTGGAGTCGTTGGGCGACTTGGCGTCGCGTGAAGCGCGGTTGAGTGCGGGTGCTGCGCAGTCGGTGATTCTACTTTCCGCGCAGGGTCGCAGGCTTGACCAGGCGCTGGCGGCGGAACTTTCCGCGCTGGGTCGGATCGTGCTGATTTGCGGACGCTACGAAGGTGTGGATGAACGCATCAGCGAGCACCTGGCAGATCGCGAAATTTCGATCGGCGATTATGTGCTGAGCGGCGGCGAACTGGGCGCGGCGGTGATTGTGGACACGGTGACGCGGCTGATCCCGGGCGCGGTGGGTAACTCGAATTCGACGCGGCAGGAATCGTTTACGGAGACGCGCACCGAGTCGTTTGCCGGGCAGGCGGAGTTAGCCGGGGCTGCTCCGAGTTCGACTTGTGTTTCGGGCGGATTGCTGGATTATCCGCATTACACACGGCCGGCGGATTTTCGCGGTATGGCAGTGCCGGACGTGCTGATGAACGGCAACCATGACCAGATTCGGAACTGGCGCCGCAAGACGGCTTTAGCAAAAACGCTGCGCAACCGTCCGGATTTATTGGAGCGGGTGGTGCTGACGGCGGAAGACAGGGAATTGCTGAACGAGATTAGGCTAGATCAGAGCGGCAACCGAAAAAATTAGGAAGGAAACGTTTATGCGCAATCCGATTATTGAAAAATTGTTGGCGAAATCGCGCCGCACCGATATTCCGAAATTTGGCCCCGGCGATACCGTCAAGGTGCTGGTGAAGATCAGAGAAGGCGAAAAAGAGCGCTTGCAGGCGTTCGAAGGCGTCGTCATTTCGCGGAAGCGCGGCGCGCAACCGAGCTTTACCGTCCGCAAGATCAGCTTTGGACAGGGAGTGGAGCGTATTTTCCCCATCGATTCTAAGGTCATCGACAAGATTGATGTGGTGCGGTCCGCCAAAGTGCGCCGCGCCAAGCTGTATTACCTGCGCGGGCTCAAGGGCAAGGCCGCGAGACTGAAGGAAGTCGAACAGCAGTAGGGCGCGACTTTTTTCTCCGGCGTCTGGAAGGGCTCTGGGCTGGCCAGCTGCGTTCGCCAGCCCCTGAAGGGGCGTCTGGCTTCGGTGAACTCGGCATCGCTGAAGCGATGCCCTGATACGAAACCCGAGTTTTCCTCAACCTGTACTTGCTTCGTGTGTCTGCTTCGGCGAAGATGCTGAGCAGAGTCCGTGTCCAGGTCAACACCCACATCGAAGGCTTCGAAGACAGATGGAATTTCTGCCTCGGCGGCGAAGTTGCGGCTGCTGAAGAAACTGCGCTGCACGCTTAAATTTGAGAAGCGCGCTTGGGCCGCCGGCGCTCTACACGTTGCCGGAGTCGATGAAGTGGGCCGCGGATCGCTGTTCGGGCCGGTCGTGGCTGCCGCCGTGATTCTTGATCCGGCGCACCGCATTCGCGGCTTGCGCGATTCCAAACTACTTCCGGCCGAGCGGCGCGAAGAACTTGCGCTCCTGATTCGCGAGCGTTCCATCGCTTGGGCTATTGCCGCTGTGGATTCCGCCCGCATCGATCAAATCAATATCTACCACGCTTCGCGGCTGGCGATGTTGCGTGCAGTTCAGCAACTGGCGCCCGCGGCCGGCTTTCTTCTGGTGGATGCAGTTCGCCTCGATTGCGAAGTTCCTCAACAGCCGATTATCCACGGCGACGCGCTCTCTGCTTCCATCGCTGCTGCTTCTATCATTGCGAAAGTGGAGCGTGACCGCATGATCTCTGCCTGGGATCCGTTTTTTCCAATGTACGGGCTGGCTTCGAACAAAGGATATTGCACGCCGCGTCATCTCGCAGCGCTGCGCGAGTTTGGGCCGTCGCCGCTGCATCGGCAGTCGTTTGCGCCGGTGTGGAGCGCGCCGATTCCGCAGGAAGTCTTGGGTTTTATGCTGGAAGAAACCACTCCTGAGGTTTTTCCCGGCGACGAAGAATCGGCGGCTGCCATCTTGGGAAGCGGCCCCTAAAGGGGCATCGACTCCGGGATATGTTGCGGCATCGCTAAAGCGATGCCCTGATACGAACCCGCCCGGCGCGAAATTCCCTACACCTTTTACTTTGCCTTATAGATTTCCGACAGCAGATCGGGCTTTGACTCGTCTCGCACCAGGTGGGGATATTTCTCGCCACCGTGATAATCGAGTTTTACAACGCGGAAATAGTCCGTGTTTTCCACGATGAGTTCGATTGGCGACGGACTGGTCTTGGCGGCTCGAATGGCGTCGTGCCAGGCATCCGTCGAAAACCTGCGACCGTTGACGGCCACGATCTTCATCCCGGGACCGATCCCCGCCTTGGCGGCCACCATGCCCTCGACTGTATCCCGCACCATGCCGTCGTTCCCGAAAAACAGTCCGACCGAGTAATGGGCGTTGATGTTCTTTCCCTCGTCTTCAGCGCGATCCAGTTCGGAAGACTCCTCGTTGTACACCAGTTTCCATCCGCTGGCTTCGATTCCGGTGAGCGGGGCGCCCGGGCCATGGTTCGACAGCCGCTCCGTCCAGAAGGCGCGCCAGTCGTTCGGGGAGACCTGGGGAGCGATCTGGTTCAGCGCGTTTATCACGTCGTCCAGGGTGTAGGCCTTCACCGTGGGCGGACCGCTGGGCGCTCCGTGGAACAGTTTGCAGAAATCGTCCAACGACTTCGCACCGTTCGTTTTCTGACGGATGGTGACATCGGCCCACAGCCAATCGAGTTCGCCTTCGTCGTAATAATCCAGTCCGCGGCGATAATCTCCCCAGGCCCTGGAAGCGGACTGCATGTCAGGGACGCCATCAGCCGTATCCTGCAAATTGCGCCAGACGCGTCCCGAACGGTGATCGAGATCCGCTGCCGTCTGGGCCAGCGCTTCGCGGGCCAACTCGGGCGTGCGCTCACCGCTGCGCGCGGAGAGCATATCTCCGAGATACTCTGTCAGTCCCTCATACACCCACAACAGGTCGGTTTGCATTGGCTGCTCGTAATCGGGCGTCGTCAGATCGGCCGGACGCCGGTACTTTCCGTTCCACGAATGCACGTACTCATGCGGCAGGAGCCCGGCGCTTGTCTTTCGTCCGTCTTCTTCGATCAGGTCACGCTCGTCGATGCGGCTGTCATTTGATTCGTGATGCTCCAAACCGTAATGCGCGACGTGATCGCTCAGGGTCAACAGGAAGTGATAATCAGTGTAATGGTGTGCGCCAAACAGGATTCCAGCTTGCTTCACCAGGTTCCGGTAATGCTCCCAGACTTCTTCTGGAGGATTGAGCGCGGCGGCGCTGTCGGCGGCAACGTCGAGTTCGGCGGGAGGGTTTTCATTGGCTGCCGTCAATGGCACAACCTTGAAATATTCGCCCGCGAGGACGGGACCATCAACCAGCATGGTCAGCGAGACCGGCGCAAACTGAATGTTGTTGCCGGACTGATTGGAAACAGGCAGCGACGTGCCGAATTTCCATCCCATGGGCAGACGCAAGCTCCCGCTATACGTAAGTTGATCGGAACTGTAACCGGCGGGATAGAGCAAGAGCGTATCCCAGTCGACGATGCACAACTTTTCGGTAGCACTCATCCCGGCGCTGGAGTCGTGCTCGTCCGACACGGGTGAAGCGTAGTCGAGATTTGCAGTGACTTCGTTCTCGCCCTCCGGAACCTCGACGTGAAACGTAAAGCCGTCTAGCAGATCGCGCCGCCATTTCAGCGTCTTTCCGCTCGCCGTAAATTTCAGTCCGGTCAAATCCGTGATCGGGCCGTCCGGCCCGTGGTCGCCGGGGATCCATTTTGGATAGTGGAGGGTGAGGATGCCGGGCTTGGCCGGAATGTGCAACTGAGCGTGGAAGATCTTGCGGGGAGCTTCGGACGCGTCCACGGAGAGCGTGATGGTTGGGGCATTTTCTCCGAATACCGAGAATGATGACAAGAGAATAATTGCGAAACAAGAAAAGTTCCTCACCCAACAACGGGGGCCTACTTCCATTTTCCCTCCAGATTTTCGTTTCGCGACAAGACTCGTGAAATCGACCATTGAATATAGCAGCCTGAGCGTTTAGATGCCGCTTGCGGCCTGATATCATCTCGGTCGTGCCCCCGCGCGGAAAATTCATTACTTTCGAAGGTCTCGATGGCAGTGGCAAGAGCACGCAGGTCGAGAAACTGGCGCGGTCCCTGCGCGCCCACGGGCTTTCGGTCATCATCACACGTGAACCGGGCGGCACCTCCGCCGGCGAAAAGATTCGCGAAGTGCTGCTGCATTCGGCTACTTCGGGGCTTTCTCCGCTGACGGAGATGGCGCTCATGTTCGCCTCTCGCGCCCAGCATATTTACGAAGTTATTCTTCCCGCGCTCGCTGAAGGACGCATCGTGCTCTGCGATCGCTTCACCGATTCAACCGAGGCTTACCAGGGCGGAGGACGGAAATTGGGATCAAAGCCGGTGCTCGAGTTGCACAGAGTTCTCTGCGGCAATCTGCAACCCGACCTGACCGTTTTGCTGGACAATGAGGTCGCGTTCAGCGTGGAGCGGGCGCGACGGCGCAATCGGCAGCGTAAAGGCGCCCGGTCAGAAAAAGGTTCTGAGAAAGACGAGAACCGTTTTGAGCAGGAGAGCCGGGCCTTTTTTGGACGCGTGCGGCAAGGTTATCTGGCAATTGCGCACCGAGAGCCGCAGCGGGTGCACGTCGTAAATGCTCGCGGCACGCCTAATGAGACGCATGCGGCTATCATGGAGTTAGTAAGGAAAAAACTGAAGGTTTAACGTTCTTGGCGATCGTCTATGCCATTTTCTGATTTTGCCGGCAATCCGGAGACCATCCAGCGGCTGCGCGAGATGCTGGCGCGCGATCGTTTTCCGCACGCCGTTATTCTTTCCGGGGCACAGGGGTCAGGTAAGTACACGCTGGCTCTGATGCTCGCCCGCGCGATGAATTGTCTGGAGCGGCCTACGACGGTAGGTACGGACGGGGTCGCCTTGCCCGATTTCTGTGGACATTGTTCGAACTGTATTCGCATCGCACAATCCGAAGACCTGAACTCGCGCTTTGCCGAAGCCGTTGAGGCTCGCGAAAACCTGCGCGACACGGACAAGAAAGAGACGCGGCTGTTTGTCCAGACTCATCCCGACGTGCTTATCATTCCGCCCGATCCGCCGCAGATGATGATCAAGGTGGACCAGGTTCGGCGGGTGATTGAGACTATCTACTATCGGCCGGCGGAAGCCCGCGAACGGGTTTACATCTTCACTGGTTCGGCGTTCATGAAAGAGGCTGCCAACTCGCTGCTCAAAGTTCTCGAAGAGCCGCCGGAGTTCGCCAGCATTTTCTTGCTCACCGAAAACGCCGGTGAATTGATGCCGACGATTCGGTCGCGTTCCATGATCTTCAACCTGGGGGCGATGCCTGTCACCGAGATCGAGAACCGGCTGGCGCAGATTCGTCCCGATTGGAATGCACGGCAGCGGGCGCTGGTCGCCCGGCTCAGCGAAGGCGCCATTGGACGCGCTTTATCCTTCAATCTCGAGAGCTATGTTGCGGCTCGCAACCATGCGCTGGTCCTGCTGAAATCCGCCCTTGGCTCCGGCGATCACACTGAGTTGTTCAAGACTACCGAGAGCTACCGGCCGGGCGCGGAAGGGCGGGAGAAAATCGACAATCTTCTTCGGACGCTCTATTCGTTGCTTGAAGACATCATGTTTTTACAATCTGGTGCGGGGCAATTGGTGCGGAATACGGACATTTTGGGCGAACTCAAGAAAATGTCGGAAGCGGCTGATTTCGCTTGGGTGCAACGCGCCGCAGAGGGACTCGGCGAAGTCGAGCGCGGGCTGCGCCGCAACCTGCTGCGGTCGTTATCGCTCGATGCGTTTGCTACGGCGCTGGAACGGGTTTCCTGAATCTGAAGGCTGGGCGAGAGCACTTCAGCCCTGAAGGGGCATACAGCCGTATCGAACCCGGTACACGTCAGGCGGTTGCACACAAGACACTGCACAAAATATTGTCATCACCTGCGCGCTGTGATACCGTAAGCCTCATTAACCCTCTGGACCCACAATTCATGCTCAAGTCTTGTGGCATATTCCGCCCGCCCGGCGTGCTAGGTGGTGCGATTTGAAAGATACGCTCGACTCCATGCCAGCCGAACCAATCTCGGATCAGGAAAGCTTTGCGAATCGCAAGCTGATCCGCCCGACCCTCACTCGCACCGATCACGGGAACAATAACCACGGGCACAACCACGTACCCGCCGAACGCAGAGACAGAGATCGCGATCGGGACCGCGACCGGTCTTCCTCGGGCGCTCCGGCCAAGAAGGTCGCGCCCAGCGAGCAGACTAACGCCGAGAATTTTTATTATCAGAAGCAGATGCAGTCGAAGACTCCCATGGTCATCGTGCTGCGGGACGGCGAGGAAGTCCACGGCTATATCGAGTGGTACGACAAGAACTGCATCAAACTGAACCGCAATGGCAACGCCAACCTGATGATCTACAAGCCCGCTATCAAATACATGTTCAAGGAAGGCGAGAACGGGAAAAGATAGCTTTCAGCCGTCAGCTTTCAGTTCTCGGAACTGAACCTCGGAAACTGCCGTATAACCAGCATGCAGTTCCACGCTGCTCTGTCGGAAAAGCGCCCCCCTCGGCCACGTCTTATCGTCCAGCGTCTTATTTATATTTTGGCGTTCCTTTACGTCGCCGGATCCGTCTTCGGTGGCATTGGCCTGGCTTGGATTGCGTTGCACCCGTACAGCCACCCCGTGACGGCCAACGAGGAGCGCAACGCAAGAGAATCTGCGCGTGAAGATGGAGTCGAGTTCCGCGATGTGGAAATTACAGCTCCAGATGGCGTTGTTCTTCGCGCCTGGTTCATGCGGCCGCCGGAGTCGAACGGCGATGCCGTCATCCTGCTGCACGGTGTCTCGGACAACCGGGTGGGCATGTATGGATACGGGAAGTGGCTGTCGCAGAACCACTACATGGTTCTGATTCCCGATGCGCGTGCTCACGGAAATAGTGGCGGCGAGTTGGCGACTTATGGTTTGAAAGAGGCTGACGACATTCGCCGCTGGGTGGATTGGGTTGAGACTGCTGAACATCCGCGCTGCATGTTCGGTTTGGGCGAGTCGATGGGAGCGGCGCAATTGCTGGAGTCGCTGCCGAAGGAGCCTCGATTTTGTGCTGTGGTGGCGGAATCACCGTTTGCCACTTTTCGCGAGGTGGCATACGCGCGATTTGGCCGGCCGTTTCATACCGGACCGTGGCTCGGAAGGACTTTCTTTCGGCCCGCGGTTGACGCCGGTTTTCTTTATGTTCGCATTCGTTATGGCTTGAATATGGACGCCGCATCACCAGCACAGGCCGTCATCCGCACCACGGTTCCGGTGCTGTTGATCCACGGACTGGAAGATCGAAATATTCCTCCGTACCATTCGGACCTGATTCAGTCGAACAATTTTTCTTCGATTGCACTTTGGAAAGTGCCCGGCGCCGTCCACACCGGAGCGCATCAGGCCGCACCGCAGGAGTTTGAACAGAAGGTCTTGGGATGGTTTGCGACGCATTCATCGGCGACGCCGCTAACCGGTAGCTCGGGAACCTAGTGGCGCCGCGCCTCTACAGGCGTATCCGCAGACTTCATTTCGCGGCTTTTTCCAGATTTTCCAACCTGACTTGGGCATCCCCGAAATCGGGCGCTAGTCTTAGCGCGGCCCGATAGGCATCGGCGGCGGCTGGGAGTTGCCCTTTTTCTTCTAGAACACGGCCTTGCCAGTAGAGGGCAGTTGGCGAGGGCGCAACTTGTGCGGCCCGCTGAAAATCCTGCAAGGCGGCGTCTAGGTTGCCTTGTTGGTTCTCGATCATACCTCGGCCCAGCAAGCTATTCTCCTCATACGGATTCAGCGCCAGGGCCTTGGTGAACTCCGCTAACGCGTCGGCCTGCCGTCCAAGTTGAGCGAACAAAACGCCGAGATTGTTGTGGGTCTGCGCGGCTTCGCGTTCGTCGGATGAGTACTGCAGCGCGAGTTGATATTCCTGCCGCGCGCGATCCAGTTCATTCTGCCGTTGCAAGAGTGTGCCCAGGTTGTAGTGTGCGGTCGAAAGAGTGGGCATCAACTGGATGGCGCGTTCAAGGTGCGGTTCGGCCAGGTCGGGACGACGCAATTCCATCAGTGCCGATCCCAGATTCCCTTCCGCGATCGGACTTGCGTCGGTCACCTGAATCGCGTGCGCGAACAGGCTATAGCTGTCTCGCCAGTATCCAATCTGGCTGTACGTGATTACGGAATAGCCGAGCAGAACGGCCAGGGCGATGGCAATCTCGGCAGCGCGGCTTAGCTTGATTCGAACGGCCGCTTCGGAAAGCAGCCAGACGGCGATTACGAACAATCCCCAGAGCGGGAGATACGCGTAGCGGTCGGCCCAAGCCTGGCGGCCTACCTGGATGATGCCGATCACTGGCGCCAGCGTTCCCAGGAACCACAACCATCCGATTAGCAGACAGCGGCGTTCGCGGTAGTACCAGAACACGGCCGTGAGGGTGATCAGGACGGCGGCTGCGGCCAGCACTTTCCAGAGAGCTAGCGAGTTCTCGGGATGAGGATAGAACACCGCGAGGCGCGACGGCCATGCGGCCTTCTCCATATAAATGAGGTAGGAGTAGATGGCGTTCTTCACGCGCATCCCTAGCGGCAAGAGATCGGTCGAGCCTACGGCGCCTCCTGCGCGCTGCGCGCAGAGCGTGATCGCGGCGCTGGCCGCTGACAAGGCCAGGAGAGGAAATTTTTCTAGAACGAGTTTGGAGAGTGGCGTCTCGGGAAAACGCTGCAACGGCCAGAAATCGAGCAGCAGCAGCAAGAAAGGAAGCGTAATCACCATGGGCTTCGCCATGAGGCCGAGCGCGAAGAATAGGGCGACCAGCAGATAGCGACTGAGGCTTGGCCTTCTTACGTACCAGCCATAGGCGGCAAAAGTCAGGAGCAGGAAGAAAGTGCAGAGGACGGTTTTGCGCTCCGCCACCCACGCGACTGACTCCACGTTCAGGGGATGGACAGCGAACAGTCCGGCGACGACGGCGCTGCGGCCGACGAATCCGGTCGCCTGCGCTAGCAAGAGGAACAGTAATACCACGTTGACGGCGTGCCAGAAGACGCTCTGGGCGTGGTGTCCGGCGGGCCTCAGGCCGAACAGTTGCACGTCGAGCATGTGTGAGATCCAGGTCAGCGGATGCCAATTGGCCTCGGCGGTCGAGGTGAAGGCCCACTTCACGCTGCGCGAAGTGAGGCCCTGCTGAACATTCCAATTCGCGGTCACATAGGCGGGATCGTCGTAATTCACGAATCCGTTTTGCAGCGCGGGATAGTAGAGGGCGAGTGTACCGAGGAAGAGCGAGAGTGCGATGGGGGCTACAGTGGTTCGCTGCTTCGGCACTCTTATTTTCTAGCAGGCGGGTGAGGACCGAGGATAGTCCTCAGTTGGTATCTCGTAAGCCGGTCCCTCGCATCACCGACAAGTGCCTACAGTTTCGGCAGCACGATTCCCTTCTGCGCCTGGTATTTTCCTTTGCGGTCCTTGTAGCTGGTCTCGCAGACTTCGTCGGACTGGAAGAAGAGAATCTGGCACAGGCCTTCGTTGGCGTAGATTTTGGCCGGCAGCGGTGTGGTGTTTGAGATCTCCAAGGTGACGAAGCCTTCCCACTCCGGCTCGAAGGGTGTGACGTTCACGATGATGCCGCAGCGCGCATAGGTGGATTTGCCTACACAGATGGTCAACACGTCGCGTGGGATTTTGAAGTACTCCACAGAGCGCGCGAGCGCGAAAGAATTTGGCGGCACGATGGCGACGTCGGCATTCACCGAGATGAACGAACGCTCGTCGAAATGCTTGGGATCGATAACGGTGCTGTTGACGTTGGTAAAAATCTTGAACTCATCGGCAACACGCAAGTCGTATCCGTAACTTGATACGCCGTAGGAAATTACTCCCGCGCTCACCTGCTTCTCAGAGTACGGATTAATCATGTCGTGCTCTTGCGCCATGCGCCGGATCCAGCGGTCACTCTTGATCATGGAACTCCTTGGGATTTGTGATTGGTAATTTGCGATTGGTAATTTTGCGCTGAGATCGAAATCCGGATGTGCGGGGTCTTCAATCGCAAATTACAAATTACCAATGGCAAATCTCTCGCGGCTGGTGCTGCCATATTACGAGATTGGTCCCCCGGTTGACAATCTTACTTATCCCCCTTAGCATCAATAACTTGAGGAACACCAAATCCTCGGGAGCCGGAGATACCCGTGATTAAGCTCGACATCATCAACGAAGTGGTCAATCGCACCGGGATCACCAAAACCAAAGCGGAGCTCGCGGTCGAAACTGTTTTTGAGAGCATGAAGAAGGCGCTCTCGACCGGCGACCGCATCGAATTGCGCGGTTTCGGCGTGTTCAACGTGCGTCCGCGCAAGACTGGTATTGGACGCAATCCGCGCACCGGCGCCGAAGTTTCCATTCCGCCGGGCAAAGCCGTCCGCTTCAAGCCGGGCAAGGAACTGCAATCGATTGACTAGTGCTCTCGCAATTGCAGAGGGCAGAGGTCAGATTGCAGAAGTAAAAACACCTCTGCAATCTGACCTCTAACCTCTGACCTCGCGTTCCTATGTCTGAACCCACTCCTGCTCTTCCGACCTCCCTTGAATGGGAACAATTGCCCGAGCCACAGGTTTGGGTGGTGCGGCCGCCGCGGCAGCGCTGGTGGCTGCATATCTTGCTTCTGGGCGCAACTTTCTTTAGCACGCTGGTAGTGGGCGCGCGCATCTACGCCAACTTCGCGCTTCGACAGCCGGCTTTCTCGTTCGCGGATGAAAACATCCCGCTGTTTCCGATGGAATGGATGTGGCAGGCTCCGGCGAGGCTGATGCACGGGCTTTCGTTTTCACTCACGCTGATGTTCATACTGTTGGCGCACGAAATGGGGCACTATCTTTACGCCCGGCATTATGGTGTGAACGCAACGCTGCCATTTTTTATTCCGTTTCCGAGCTTGATCGGTACATTGGGAGCGTTCATCCGCATCAAGAGCCCGATTCCCACGCGGGCGGCGTTGTTCGATATCGGGATTGCAGGCCCGATTGCCGGTTTTATCCCTTCATGTGCGGCTGTTGTGGTGGGGCTTTGGTTGTCTCACCCGCTGATGTTCACCGGCCCACTCGACAATGAGCCGGGATTTCCCCCGGTTTTTCGGCTGGCCGCGCGACTATTGCGCCTGGACGTGCCGGTGGCATCGCTATCGTTGCATCCGATCGCGGTCGCGGGGTGGGTCGGGATGTTTGCCACCGCGCTCAACCTGCTGCCGGGCGGCCAACTGGATGGCGGACACATTCTCTTTTCTGTGTTTCCAAAAGTGCATCGATGGGTTTCGCTGGCGGTTGTGGTTGCGCTTTTTCCACTGGCCTGGTACCGCTGGCTGGGCTGGTTGATTTGGGCGGTGGTGTTGTGGCTGACCAGCCAGCATCCGCCGACTCCTAGTCGTACTGCAATCTCTGGCGCGCGGAAGTGGCTGGCGGCTTCTGCGGTGGTGATGCTGGCGCTGGCCTTCACGCCCACGCCTATCACCGGTGCTTCACTGCGTGAGAAGTGGCCGGACCTGCGTGCCGAGGGCGTTCAGGCGAGGCATTTCGTCCGCGATGAGGTCATGCAGGGAGTGCACTTAGTCCGCGATAAGGTTCGGCAATACCTGCTACATGGGAAATGATTTCAGGAGGCAGCGCCTGAGGGCGGATTCTTTATGGCGCGTTTCGGCACGGCTGAAGCCGTGCCCTGAAACGAATCTTTCTTGCCGCCGCGGTTTGAGCTAAGAGCTCGAGTGCTGCTTTGCCTACATCAGCCATACCGCATCCACATCCACAATTACCTGAGTGCGCGGAATCTTTCGCGCGGCAGCTTCGGCAAGCATCGCCCGCAAAAGCACGTTCATCTTTTCGCGGCTCGGAGATTTCAGAATAAAGTGGTAGCGATAATCGCGCTTCAGGCGCGTGATGGGAGCGGCCGCCGGTCCTAGCACGCGAATGCCTTCGTGCTTTGTCTTTTCAAACCAGCGGCCGAGTTCGCCTGACCAGGTCAGCGCTTCGTCCAGTTTCTCGCTGCGGATCAGCACGTTCGCAATTGCGCTGTACGGGGGATAGTGCATCCAGGCGCGGAATTGAAGTTCCTTTTCGTAGAATCCGGCGAAGTCGTGGCGCGCCGCAAACTGCACTGCATAGTGATCCTGAAAATAAGTTTGCAGAATAACTTTTCCTGGAGTCTGCCCACGCCCGGCGCGTCCGGCCACTTGCGTCAGCAGCTGAAAGGTTCGCTCCGCTGCGCGGAAATCGGGCAAGCCCAGCGCCATGTCCGCTCCGACCACGCCTACCAGGGTCACACCGTGGATGTCGTGGCCCTTTGCGATCATCTGGGTGCCGACCAGCATGTCGAGCGCGCCTTCATTAAGCGCGTTCAAGGCATGCTCGAAATCTTCGCGGCCGCCGACAGTGTCGCGATCGAGGCGGCCGATTCGTGCTTGTGGAAACATACCGTGTAACAGTTCTTCGAGCTTCTCTGAGCCTGTCCCGACAAAGTAGACGTACTCGCTGCCGCAATGGGCGCACTTGTCGGGAATACGCGCGACATGCCCGCAGTAGTGGCATTCCATCTTGCGCTCGCGCTTGTGGTGAGTCATGGAGATGGCGCAGTTCTGGCATTGCAACGTCTTGCCGCAGGCGCGGCACAAGACCACGGGAGAATATCCGCGGCGGTTGAGGAGCACCATGACCTGCTCTTTCTTTTCCAGGCGCTCGCGGATTTCCTCGGCCAGCTTGCGCGAGATTACCTGCTCTTGGCCCGTCTCCTGAAACTCCTGCCGCATGTCAACGATCTCGACTTCTGGCAGCGGACGCTGCTCTACACGGTCGGGTAATTCCACCAGCGTGTACTTGTTTTTCTTTGCGTTGTAGTAGGACTCGAGGGATGGTGTGGCCGAGCCGAGCACCACGACCCCTCCCGCCATTTTTGCGCGCATTACGGCTACATCGCGGGCGTTATAGCGTGGCGTCTCTTCTTGCTTGTAGGACGAATCTTGCTCTTCGTCGACGATGATGAGTGCTAGATCGCTGACCGGCGCGAATACGGCGGAACGCGTTCCCGCCACTACCCTCGCCTCGCCACGCCGGATGCGATGCCACTGCTCGGCACGCTCCGCATTCGATAAGCCGGAATGCAGGATGGCAACTTGGTCTCCGAAGACCTGATGCAAGTCCGCCGCCACCGCAGGCGTCAGCCCGATTTCGGGGACTAGTAGGATCGACGAGCGGCCCTGCTCCAGCACTTCGCGCATGCAGGCTAGATAGACGGCCGTCTTTCCGGAGCCGGTGATGCCATGCAACAAGAGGCCGGCGAACTTGTGCGAGGCCACGGCTTCGTCGATCTTGGCGCGCGCGTTTTTCTGGGCGGCGCTGAATTCGAACTCGAACGGAGATTGGCGGGGCTTGAGTTTTGGAGATGTCAGGCCTTGTGGTTCGTCCACCAATTCGACCAGTCCGCGCTGCACCAGGGAGTTGAGGGTCGTGCGAGGGACGTCCAATCCGCGGAGTGACTCGACCGGCACCTTGCCGCCGGCGGCTGCTAGAGTTTCAATAAGTGCTCGCTGGTTTTCGTTGAGCTTCTTCGCACCCATCTCTACGCTTCGCAACACTGCTACCTTCACCAAACGCGCTGCATCTTGTGCTGCCGAGACGTCCTCGCGCGCAATCCATTTTTTTCGCACCATCCCGGTGAGAAGTGCTTTTGCCACGCGCGTTGCTCCGCGCAAACTTTCTTCGCGCACGCTCTCCCGTTCGGCCAGATAATCGAGCACGCCAAATTCGACCAACTGCTGTTCCGGCGTTCGCTTTGAACGCGCAGGAGAACCCGAGATGCCTGCCAGATGGAGCGCCATTCGTCCCTCATCGGTGATGCGGTAGGTGATGACGCGCTTGAACTCCGCCGCGAGCGGCAGCATGGTGCGAAACACTTCACCTAAGGGCGCTAGATAGTAGTCGGCGATCCACTTGCCGAGCTTCAGCAGGTGTTCGTCGAGAACGGGCGAGAGATCGAGTGCTTCGATAACTTTCTTGGTCTTTACCTGCGGAGGACGGTCATGCAGGTCAACCACAATTCCCGACATGCGTTGTTGCCGGAAGGGCACCAGCACCCGCCCGCCTACGACCGGCTCCATGCCGGGAGGGATGGCGTAGGTGAACACCATGTCTAACGGCACGGCTAGGGCGACGTCGCAGAAGAGGGGCATGTGGGGCGAACAAACTCCAGATTGTCATTCTGAGCGTAGCAGAACGATTCGCGAAGCGGCCTCGTCCTACGAATCCTTATTTCCCCGTGTACAGATCCGGAAACTGTTGTTGCAGATGAGCGACTTTGGGCGCGTCGTTATAGACGATGTAGGGATTATCGGGATGACGGGCGGCGTAGTCCTGGTGATAGGCTTCGGCGGGATAAAAGGCCTTCAGTGCGACTACCTGGGTCACGATCGGACGCGGGAAGACTTTTGCTTTGTCGAGTTGCGCTATGTAGGCCTCGGCGATTCGCTTCTGCTCATCGTTGTTATAAAAAATCGAAGAACGATACTGAGTGCCGGTGTCTGGCCCCTGACGATTCAGTTGCGTGGGGTCGTGCGCGACGGAGAAGAAGACTCGAAGTAGCTCTCCGTAGGTGATCTGCGAGGGATCGTAAACGATCTTTACCGATTCGGCGTGTCCGGTGTCACCGTCGCTTACACGTTCGTATTGCGCTGTATTGGCGGCTCCGCCGGAGTAGCCTGATGTGGCGCTGATTACTCCCTTCACGTGCTGGAAGACGGCCTGGATTCCCCAGAAGCAGCCGCCGGAGATCACGGCAGTTTGCTCGGACTTGGCGGCTGCCCGCGCGGCGTCAACGCTGGGGTTGGGGATCGTGACGGCACGTTCGCCGGCGCTGCACGCGATTACGCCCACGAGTGTGACCATCAAAAGCACAACAGATGCGCGTGACGAGAAGCTCGACATAATGAACCCTTTCGGTCGGCTCGCCGGTCGGTATTGAGCCCTAGTTAATAGAGTCGTCAGAGCATCAAAAAGTTTCGGTTCTTGCTGTTGGAATCGGCACTCGCGTTCGAGCAATGAGGCGGCGCAGAATAGTTCGTCCACCACTTTTGTGCCATTTCTGTCCGATTCTCCACAGGTTCCACCGGCTTGCTACTTGCATTCCCGCAGGCAAGTTCAGGATAATCATTAACAAGAGTTAACAGCCGTGTATCGCTACAGCCGCGCAGATCTGCTGCGTATTCTTCGTCTGGTTCCTCGCCAGCTTCAAACCTGGGAGAAGGCGGGACTGGTGACGGCGGGCGAAGAGTATTCCTTTTTCGATCTGGTGCAAATCAAGAAAGTGCGTGACCTGTGCGCGCAGCGGGTTCGTCCTGCCGTCATTCGGCAATCGCTCGAGGCCATGCAGAAACAGGTTGCGGGTATGGAGAATCCGCTGCTCGAAGCGGGCTCTTATTCTTATCGCAATCAAAGAGGGCAACGCATCGCGTTCCGGCATGAGGGACGGCTGGTAGAGCCAATTGCCGGGCAGTTCATGTTCGATTTTTCAGCCGAAGAGGGTAAAGTCGTAACCAGTCCGCCCCGCAACGGACCGGAATTGGTGGTCACCGACGTTGCCGATTTGTTTGCGCGCGGGATCGTGCTGGAAGAAAATCCCTCCACGCAGAGCGAAGCGATTACAGTTTATTTGAAGGTTCTCGAAATGGATCCCATTCACGCTGCGGCGCACATCAATCTAGGCACGCTCTACTACAACCGCCAGGAATACGGGCTCGCCGAAAGACACTACCGGTCGGCGATTCAGATCGATCCACGCTACGCGCTCGCCTATTTCGACCTGGGCAACGTGCTCGACGAAACCGGACGCGTCGAGGAAGCCATCAACACTTATAAGACCGCCATTCAACTGGCGCCCACTTACGCAGACGCTCATTACAACATCGCGCTCGCCTACGAGAAAATACGCGAGCCGCGGAAGGCGCTGCAACACTGGCGCGCCTATGTGAAGCTCGACACCACCGGGCCCTGGACGGTGCATGCCAAACATCAGATCCAGCGCATTCTGCAGGGCGATAACCTGAAACTGGTGCACTCCCGCAAGGCGAACTAGGCGCGCTCCGCTGTCCTGCGAGCCCTTAGCTGAACGCCACGGAACTCCCGCTACTCTTTAACCGTATCCTCCCATGCCGTATCCGCCAGCAGGATTGGCCCGGAGGTTTTTTGAAGCTCACGATCGATCACGTCAGCAAGCGCTATGGCGCAAACACGCTTGCCCTGCAAGATTTCAGCCTGGAACTTGGTTCCGGCATCCTCGGACTTCTGGGCCCGAACGGCGCGGGCAAGACCACGCTGATGAGTATTCTGGCCACGATTACGAAGCCTACGAGTGGAACCATCGGCTGGAACGGAACGGATCTGGCAGCGGACCCGAATGCGATTCGCAGCGTGCTTGGATATTTGCCGCAGGATTTCGGTGTGTATCCGAATCTGAATGCGGTCGAGTTCCTGGAATATCTGGCGGCGGTGAAGGGCCTGGACGCCGCTTCGGCGCGGCGGCGAATCGATGAACTGCTGAACCTGGTGAACCTGACGGACGTCCGCAAACGACCGCTGGGAGGGTATTCGGGAGGAATGCGGCAGCGAATTGGAATCGTGCAGGCGCTGTTAAACGATCCAAAGCTGCTGATTGTGGACGAACCCACAGCGGGCCTGGATCCGGAGGAGCGGGTACGGTTTCGCAATCTGCTCTCGGATCTTTCCGGCGATCGCATCGTTATTCTCTCAACCCATATTGTTTCGGACGTCGAAGCCACCGCGACCGACATTGCGCTCATCTCGCAAGGCAGGCTGGTGGCACATGCGGCGCCCGAAGATTTATTGCGCGCGGTCGAGGGGAAAGTGTGGGAGTGGGTCGTCCCCAGCTCGGAACTGAACGCTGCCCGGCAGCAATACCTGATCAGCAACACTACCCGGCGTAGTGATGGCGTGCATGTCCGTCTGCTTGCTTCGCAGCCGCCGATGGGAACCATGCCGGTTGCTCCTACGCTCGAAGACGCTTACCTGTTCTGCCTTTCGCAGCACCGTGCCGGAGCGGCGGCATGAACCAGTCTCATTCTTTGCGCGTTATCTATCACATGGCGAAAGCCGATTTCCTGGAGCGAGTCCGGAGATACAGTTTTCTCGTGATCCTCGCGGGGGCGCTGTGGATGGCCTACGGCGTGATTGTAGAGAAAGTTACGATTGTCGTTGGCGATGGTTATCGCGGCGTCTATAACTCGGCATGGATCGGCATGCTGATGGCGATCAACTGTTCGACGTTCTTGTCCTTGTGCGGCTTTTATGTCGTCAAGAATTCGATTGAGCGCGACTCCACCACGCGCGTGGGGCGAATTCTGGCGGCTACGCCAATGCACAAGATCTCTTATACGCTCGCAAAAACCTTGAGCAATTTCGCGGTGCTGGCGTCTATGGTGCTGGTATTGATGGCGGCTGCGGTTGCGATGCAGTGGCTGCGGCCGGAGGCGCGTCCGATTTCTCTGTGGGAGCTGTGGTCGCCGTTTCTGCTGATTGCCCTACCTACCATGTTCATAACGGGCGCCCTCGCTTTGCTGTTCGAGACCCTGCCAGTTTTGCGCGGGGGGGTAGGCAATGTAATTTATTTCTTCGTGTGGACCTTTGCGCTGGCTGGAGGGGCGCAGACTCGCCTGGACGACGTGACGGGCATTCACATTCTGAGTGACAGCACGCGCCAAGCCCTCGAAAGGATGAACCTGGGTAACGGCAAGAGTTCGGCATTCAGTCTGTCGATCGGGCCGGGGCGCGCGTCGCGCACGTTCTTATGGGATGGCATCGATTGGACGCCGCGTTTGCTGGCATCGCGACTGATTTGGGTGGCGGCGGGCCTGGGAGTGGCGGCGCTGGCGTCGGTCTTCTTCCATCGGTTCGACCCGGCGCGGGAGAAAATCAGGGAGAAAAAAGTAAAAGTGAAACGAAATGCGGCGGTGGATGATCCCGCGATCGCGCTCGAACCGGGTGCGGGTAAGCCTGGTCATGCAACGTTGACTCCGCTTGGGGCGCGTGGACATAGCCGGTTCGCGAGTCTGGTGCTCTCTGAACTTTCGCTGATGGTGAAAGGGCTGCAGTGGGGGTGGTATGTGGTGGCTGCGGGGTTGCTGGTGGCCGAGTTCGCGTCGCCAACGGCGCAGGCTCGGGAGGGCGTGTTGCTCGCTGCGTGGATCTGGCCGGTGCTGGTGTGGTCGCAGATGGGTTGCCGCGAGTCGCGTCATGCTACACAATCTCTGATTTTTTCGGCGGAGCGGGTGGTCTATCGGCAGTTAGCTGCCGTATGGACGGCAGGAATTCTGGTTGCACTCTTGACCGGCGCGGGCACGGGGATGCGGTTGCTGATCGGTGCGGACTGGCAGGCGGTCGCGGCCTGGCTGGCGGGAGCACTGTTCATCCCGAGTCTGGCGCTTGCACTTGGAGTGTGGAGCGGTTCCAGCAAGTTCTTTGAGGCCCTCTACACAGTGTGGTGGTATGTGGGGCCGTTGCACCAGATTCCTTCACTTGACTTCATGGGTGGGTCGCGCGCTTCGAGTACACCCGGCTTGTATCTGAGTCTGAGTGTGGGTCTGCTACTCGTGGCGTGCCTTGGGAGGAGGCGGCAGGTTGCCTATGCGTGAGTGGAGGCTGAACCGCGGGCGCTATACTGAAGCTTCACTTTTCGGTGCAGGAGACCACAGATGAACTTCACACGGCGTATTTTGACGATCGGTCTTGCGATCACGATGGGCGCAGCCAGCGCGATCTGCTTGGGTCAAACGGTTAAAGCAGAGAATAGCATTTACGACGAAAAGGCGGATGCTCGCGCCGAGATCAAGGAAGCGCTAGGCAAGGCCAGTGCTGAACACAAGCGCGTCATCCTGGTGTTTGGCGCAAACTGGTGCTACGACTGCCATGTGCTCGATAAGGCTTTTCATAGTGCGGAACTGGCGCCGATTGTAGCGGCCAACTATGAGGTTGTGCACGTGGACATCGGAAAGGGAGAGAAGAACCAGGACCTGATGACAAAGTACGATGTCCCGATGAAACGCGGCATTCCAGGGTTGGCCGTGCTTGATGCTGATGGGAAGCTGGTCTACAGCCAAAAGAATGGCGAATTCGAAAATGCGCGGGCGCTCGCCCCAGCGGATTTTCTGGCCTTCCTGAACAAGTGGAAACCGGGAGCGTAGAACCGTTGAGAATCTAAATCTTTAAGGTTTCACAAGAATAGGGTCCGAAAAAAAGGCGCGGCTTGCGCCGCGCCACCAGGAGAGAAATTAGTTGTTCACCAGTTAGTCCACCACCAGCCTATTTTCGACGCTGAACGCGCCCGGTACGGAACTCGCCCGCATTCCGGCAATTGTCTTATCCATTGTGCTCTGGACCGTTCCGTAAAGCGTCACGTGTCCGTTGTCGACCACGATGCGGATGGGATGCACCGGGTCGCTCGCGTAACGGCCAAGCACTGAGTCGCGATAGATCGCGCGCGCCGTGCGTACCCGGATCGAATCGTCGAAACCCGAAACCGGCAGCACCGTCACATCATTGACAACGTCTTTGACTCCGGGGGTGCGGCTCAAGATGGCGAGCGCCGAATCTTCGGCTACACCGCTAACCGTGTCGCCGTTAAGCGTGACTACGCCGTCTTTCACTTCGAGTGCCAGATAGTTGAACGTGTTGTCGTAATATCCGACGCGGTCATAGGCCAGCTTCTTTGCCAGTTTCTGCTGAAGTTGGCTGTCGGGTACTGTTTCTCCCTCGACCACGATGTCGTTGCGAACGCCGGTGACGTTTGCAAGCTTCCTAATTTTCTTCGTCGCGTCGAGCTTGTCCTGATACAGGCTCACCGTGCCGGTCAGGGTCACGACGCCATCTTCGACGCTGGAACTGACGGTCTGCAGTTGCTTCGTATTATGAATCTTTTGGCTGACGGCCTGCTGAATCTGCTGGTCGTTCCCGCCGGTGGCGGCCATTGCAGTCATGCTGAGCAGGACGAGCAATGCCAGGGTCGTCGTTAATGCAGATAATTGCTTCTTCATGGTTGCCATCCTTTATGTAAATTCCGGTTTCTATGGTTATTAACCGGTCAGTTAAATAGATGCGCGTCGGGTCTGGGAAGATGCGCCCGAGAGGAGGTTTTACAAACTATTACAGAGACAGGTGTGATCAATGTTTGCAGCTGTTTGACAGATAGTTGTTATGACGACTAGTCTGGACGTATGACTCGCGGCCTACAGGCGGAGCTCAAGCAGAAAATCCCATTCACCAGTCGGGAGCAGGAAGCCTATCTTTCTTTGTTGCGCACGGCCGATGCGCTTGCAAGCGCAGGTCGAGGCCCGACTCAAAGACTTCGAACTTACCGGTACGCAGTACAACGCGTTGCGCATCCTGCGGGGCGCCGGGCCGGAGGGCTTGCCGTGCCGCGAGATCGGCGAGCGCATGATCACGCACGATCCGGACATTACGCGTCTGCTCAACCGGTTGGAGGATCGTGGCCTGGTCGAGCGCACCCGCTCCAAGCATGATCGCCGCGTCATCTATGGAAAGATCACGGCGGGCGGACTGAAACTTCTGCGCGAAATGGACGCACCCATCGAAAAATATGGGCGAGAGATGCTGCGCCATGTCGGACAGGACAAACTGAAGCGGTTGATTGAGTTGCTGGGACTCGTGAGGGGTCGGAAGGCTTTTCACCGCCGAGACGGCGAGAGCGCCGAGTAAAAACTTTCAGCGCTTGTTGCTCCGCTTAGCAACTTTCTTCTTTAGGGCGGTCTTTTTTAGGCCGGTCTTTCCCGGAAACACCCGCGCGAAAATCTTGTCGATGTTCTTGAGTTGGCGCTTCAGGTCGAAGGCGCGTTCGATCTTGGCCCGCGGCACTCGTCCGCTGATCTCCGGATCGTTCACGATCAGCTCACGAAAATCGAGTCCCTCGCGCCACGCTCGCATGGCGTGACTCTGTACCAGACGATAGGCGTCCTCGCGGGAGATGCCGCTTTCGACCAGGTCGAGCAACAACTGTCCGCTGAAGACGAGGCCGCGCGTGCTCTCGAGGTTTGCCCTCATGCGCTCGGGATAGACGAACATGGTCTCGATCAGGTTCGCTGTCTTGTTCAGCAGGTAGTCGGCGAGCGTGGTGGAGTCGGGGATGATGATGCGCTCGGCGGATGAATGTGAAATGTCGCGCTCGTGCCAGAGTGCGACGTTTTCAAATCCGGTCTGCGCGTTCGATCGCACCACGCGCGCTAATCCGGAGATCTGTTCGCTGGTTACGGGATTGCGTTTGTGCGGCATGGCCGATGAGCCCTTCTGCTTTTCGCTGAAGAATTCCTCGGCCTCGCGGACTTCGGTGCGCTGCAGGTGGCGGATTTCGGTGGCGATCTTGTCTAGCGTGGACGCAATCGTCGCCAGCGTGGCCAGATAAAAAGCGTGGCGGTCGCGTTGAATCACCTGTGACGACACGGCGGCGGCTTTCAATCCCAGGCACGCGCACATTTTCTCTTCGAGTTCGGGCGTGAGGTGGGCAAATGTTCCCACCGCACCCGAAAACTTTCCTACACGCAGGTCTTCAGCGGCGGCTTTGAAGCGCACGATGTTGCGCCGGGTTTCCGAATACCAGTTGGCGATTTTGAATCCAAAGGTGATCGGTTCGGCGTGGATGCCGTGGGTGCGCCCAATCATCGGGGTGTCTTTGAACTCCCAGGCGCGGCGTTCGAGCACATCGGAAAGTCGGTCGAGATCGCTCGCAATCAGGGCGGACGCCTGCTGGATCAGCAATGCCTGGGCGGTATCCACCACGTCGTTCGATGTGAGGCCGTAGTGGAACCAGCGGGCGTGTGGGCCGACGATTTCGGCGACCGCGGTGGTGAAGGCTATAACGTCGTGTTTGACCTCGGCCTCAATCTGGAAGATGCGCTCGACGTTGAAGTCGGCGCGCGCGCGGATTGCCTTCGCGGCTTCTTTCGGCACGATGCCGGCGGCGGCGAGCGTTTCGGTCGCGGCGACTTCGACCGCCAGCCAGGTGCGGAAGCGGTTTTCATCGCTCCAGATGCGAGCCATCTCGGGCCGGGTATAGCGTGGGATCACGGCGCTGTCTCCTGAGGGGGAACTGGGGATTGTAAATCAGGCGGGGGGATGCGTGCAGGGCAGGTTAGAGGTAAGAGGTCAGATTGCAGAGGTGGAACCAGAATCGCATATGCGGGCCAGAGGTGGGACCAGTGGGTTACCTTTACGATCTGACCCCGAACCTCTGACCCCCGCTCTAATCCACGGTGTGTTTTGCGGTGTAGCCTTCGCGCGCGTACACGACGCACTTCACTTCTTTGCCCTTCTGGTCGCGAACCTTGAGCGGGCCGCCGTCCGGCGCCTGGAGTTCGACTTTTAGTTTGCGATAGGTTCCGTCGAGGTTGGGATTGGTGGGGTGATAACTGATGGTGTACTGGTTGCGGATGTCGGCCCCGATGTCGTGAAAAATCTCCGGTAGTTCGCCCTCAAAGCGCGGGAAATAAGCACGGCCACCAGTCAGGCTCGCGAACGTCTTCGCTTCGTTCTGGCCTTGCAGGTAGTCCATGTGGCCGACCGGAATCATCCCGCGACCATGGCAGGCGTGGACACCGCACCAGCCACTGGCAATATCGGCGACATCTGCGACGTAAATGGTGACGTCTTTTGTGGACTTGACCTTCTTGAGGATTTGGTCGAGGTTAAGTTTGCTGAAGGTGTCCACTCCTGTGGTTACGAGAATGATGTATTTCTTGCCCTCGATACGATCGATTCTGTCGAGCGTGTCGAAAAGCGCGTCAAACATGTTGGTTTCTGTGAAAGTCGGCGTGAAACGCATTTCGTTTATTGCCGCGTAAGCGGCGCGCTTGTCCTGCGTAAAATCAGCGAGAATGCGGGTTTTCATGTCATAGGAAATCACCGCTACCCAGTCATCCTTCTGCAGGGTCCTGGCGAATGAGTACGATGCATTCAAGGCCTCATACATAAAGTCACCGTTCGTCGTCGCGAACTCGACCAGCAAAACGGCTGTGATTGGAGCCACGGTCTGATTAAAGGTCGCAATCTTCTGGGGCTGACCATCTTCGAAAATCTTGAAATTTTCTGCCCTCAGCCCGGGGATAGTCTGGCCGTCTTTGGAGGTCACCAGTACGTCGAGGCTCACCACCGGTACGTTCACGCTGATCGAGTAGTCGGGCATGTTCTCGATTTTTTTGGGCTTCTCGGGGGCTGGAGGAGGTGGCTCTTCCTTTTTCTTGGGCACGACGTAGGGTCCGACGTCGTTTTGTGGGCCGCCGGCTTCGGGCGGCGCCTCCTGTTGATTGGGATTCGCAGGGGGGGCTTGCTGTGACGTGTCTTGAGCCCGGGCCGGGAAGGTCGCGGCGGTCATCAAGAAAACAAGAAGAGTTAATAGGATCAGATGCTTACGGGATGTCAATGGCAGCCGGTCTTGACCGGCAGATATGCTGGGAAACATGGGGAAGTCCTCGAAAACTCCTGTGCTAGTATAGATGCAAGTACTCTGCGGATGGGATATTTTGCGGGCCTAAAAAAGCGCTGCCTCTCCTGGCAAAACCTTCCGACAGGCATGCGGAGTCTAAGGAAGCAAGGGTCATTAATTTTTGACCTTCGGGGTTGTTCATGGGTAAAGTTGTGCGCTCACTCGCGGTAGTTTT
Source organism: uncultured Acidobacteriaceae bacterium (assembly GCA_963755765.1). Classification (GTDB taxonomy): domain Bacteria; phylum Acidobacteriota; class Terriglobia; order Terriglobales; family Acidobacteriaceae; genus Acidiflorens. The sequence goes on along the minus strand of CAVWKZ010000008.1, from coordinate 307,332 downwards.
GTATTTCTCGTCCTCAGTCTGGGTTCATGCACAGAGCGTTGCGGTGCATAACAAGCCAGCGCCTGCCGTCACTTCTCCTGCCTCCGTTTCTTCTTCGATCGTTCCTCCGGCAATCGTTCTTCCGGCAATCATACCGCTCGATCAGATCCACGAAGGTATGACAGGCACGGCGCTCACTGTGTTCCAAGGGGTGAAACCGGAGTCCATGGACGTGGAAGTTCTCGGCGTGATGCATAACGTGAACGGGCCCAAGGGCGATATCATCCTGGTCCGACTGCATGGCACCAAGCCTGAATACACGGGCGTGGTGGCCGGTATGAGCGGGAGTCCGGTTTATTTCGACGGCAAACTGGCGGGTGCGCTGGCGTTCCGCATCGGCGAATTTTCGAAGGAGCCAATCGCAGGGGTAACGCCGATCGAGGAGATGCTCGAGATCAGCGCGCTTGATCATAGTTCTGCACGAGGCCCGGCGCCACTGCGGGCTGGTCTTCCAGACCAGAATGCAACTACGCAAACCGCGAGCCCCGGCGAGAGCTCGGCGCTTCCTGCGCAGGGCCCCATTCAGAGCTACAACAACTATCTGAGGCCTATTGAAACGCCTCTCGTGTTCAACGGTTTTTCTGACGAAACCTTGCAGCGCTACGGCTCGCAATTTGCTGCCGCGGGTATTGTTCCGGTGATGGGCATTGGCTCGGCGAGTGATGGCAAGCAGCCGGAGCCAATTGAGGCGGGATCAGCCGTGAGCGCCGTGCTGGTTCGCGGCGACATGGATATTGCCGCGACTTGCACCGTGACCTACGTCGATCCGCAACGTTTGCTGGCGTGTGGGCATCCGCTGCTGCAGTTTGGCGAAGTGGACCTGCCGATGACCAAGGCCACGGTACTGGCCACGCTACCTTCTCCGATGAATGCGTTCAAGATCGTCAACACGACCGAGACGGTAGGCGCGTTCGTGCAGGACCGTCAGAACGGAATCATGGGTGTGCCGGGACGCGAATCCAAGATGATTCCGGTGACTGTTGCGATGCATAGCCTCGGGGAACACGGCACGGCGACCAAGGAATTCCATTACGAAATCCTCAACAACGCGCGGTTGAGCCCGCTGGCCATGATGGCTACCGTCTTCAACGCGCTGCACGGCACCAATGAATACGGCGAAGACATTACTTATCGCATGAGAGGCGTGCTCAGCGTGAAAGGGTATCCCGATGTCACGCTGCGGAACATGTTTGCCCCGCTGGACAACGGGCAGCCAGCGGCGGCTTTGGCTGCGGCGACTATTGGCGATCGCTTTGGGCGTATTTATAGCAATGCCTTCGACGCTCCGGATGTAGAAAGCGTGAAGCTCGATTTTGATCTTGTGCGTGAGCGTCGCTCCGCTCGTCTGGAAGCTGCGCGTACAGACGTGACGGATGCTCGTCCCGGCGACCAGATTATGGTGGAGACGGTGATTCGTCCCTATCGCGGCGAGCGTCTGGTGCGACAGATTCCCATTCGGATTCCGACTTCCACTTCGAAGGGGACGCTGCGCATCCTGGTCAGCGACGGAGACACGCTCGACCGCATCCACCGCGGGACGCCGATGATGAACCGGGGTCTGGGCCTGGCGCCGACGATCGCTTTGCTGAACAAGGAGCGGGCCAACGATCGCGTTTACGTTTCGTTGATCGAGTCCGACCCGGAAGCCATGGTGGCCGACAAGGTGATGCCGACGCTGCCGCTATCCGTGATGAATGTCATGGACAACATGCGTGGCACGCAGGACATGATCGTGCTCGGGGAATCGTCGGTGAGCGAGGCTTCGACGGATTCGCTGGATTATGTAGTCTCGGGCGCGCAGATGCTGACGATTAACATTAAGTAGTGGCTACGGCGGCACCTTAATGCGCTGGTAACAGTTCGCGGGCGAGACGCCCGCGCCACACGAGCCGGCTCGTTGACTCCCTTTACAATGAGGTATGACTTTGGTTCGTAAGACGCTTGCTCTGCTATCAGCGCTTATTTTTTCAACAATCGCCGTTGCCGACGGCACCCGCATCTGGGAGCAATCCAAGTTCGAAGAGTTGACCAAAGGCACCGCCAACGGCATTGCTCTGCGCAGTGAGGGCGGACTGGAACTTGCCCCGGCGTTCAAGGCGCTGGCGACCACACCTTCGACCTATATCTGGTCGATCGCGTCGGACTCGGCGGGTAACATCTATGCCGCTGCGGGATCTCCAGCCCGCGTTTATCGCATCACGCCCGATGGTCAAAGCACGACCATTTTCGAGCCGCAGGAATTGCAGGTACAGAGTCTGGTCGTCGGCAAAAGCGGGATTGTCTATGCGGCGACTGCGCCCGACGGCAAGGTGTATCGGCTGGAATCCGCGAAAGGCGCGAAGGCTGACGTTAAGACCTCGTGGAGCGCGACACCCTATTTCGATCCTGGTTCCAAATACATCTGGGACATCGCTCTCGACAGCGCCGGCACTCTTTATGTCGCTACCGGCGATCACGGAGAAATCTACAAAGTCGCCGCCAACGGCCAGCACTCGTTGTTCTTCAAGAGCGATGAGGTTCACATTCGCGTTCTCGCGCTCGATCCAAAGGGTAACCTGATTGCCGGCTCCGATGGCAGCGGGCTTATTTATCGCATCGCGCCGAATGGCGAGGCGTTCGTTCTCTACAGTGCGCCCAAGAAAGAAATTACCGCGCTGGCCATCGACAGTGCGGGTAATATCTATGCCTCCGCTGCAGGAGAGAAGCGGTCTGGAAGCACAACCCCGCAGTTGGGGATCACGTTCGTGACTCCAGCGCCGAACCCGCCCGCAAGCGGCGGCAATATCATCATCAGCGCGAGTCCCACACAACCAGCGACGATGGCATCTTTTCCGGCTCCCGGAGTCGGGCGCCACCGGCGGCTCTGAGATTTATCGCATCGCGCCCGATGGCGCACCGTCACGTTTGTGGACTTCCCGCGAAGACCTCGTCTATGCTCTCGGTTTCGATCAGCACGGTCGCCTGCTCGCTGGTAGCGGCAATCGTGGTCACATTTTCGCCATCAATGGAGTTGATGACTTCACCGATCTGATCAAAGCCAGCGCCACGCAAATCACCGCCTTTGCTGCCGCGCCCGGCGGAGGACTTTACGCTTCGAGCCAGCAACCTGGGGAAGATTTTTGTCCTAGGACCCGGCCTGGAGTCGGAAGGGACGTATGAAAGCGATGTTTTCGACGCGCGCATCTTTTCGTTGTGGGGACGAGCCAGCGTCCGCAGTTTGGGCGATTCTGCCGGCAAATCCAATGTCGAGTTCTATGCGCGCAGCGGCAATGTCGATAACCCCGATCGCAACTGGAGCCCGTGGATGCGTGTCGATCTCGCTCCGGGCGCCGACTCCGAACTCAAGATTCCTCCGGCGCGCTTTGTGCAGTGGAAGGTCGGTGCTGCATGCCGGCAATCCCGCACCTCGGGTTGACGACGTTTTGCTGAATTATCTGCCCAAGAATGTTGCTCCAGAAATTGACGAGATCGTCGTGCAGCCCGGATACCGCTATCAGGCGATTCCTCATGTGACGGGCAGCGATGCACCGCGCAAGCTCAGGGCCAGCCGCGTTTCGATCCTCCACCTCCCGCGGTGCGCGATCGTGACTCAATCGGCATCCGCTGGTCGGCACATGACGATAACGACGATCAGCTCGTGTACACGGTTTACTACCGCGGCGAGGGCGAATCGCGTTGGCTGCTGCTGAAGACGAACCTCTCCGATCGCTACTACTCTTTTGACGCCAGTCTTCTGCCGGATGGCGGCTACACGGTGAAGGTCATCGCCTCGGATGCGCCCTCGCATTCGCCCGGAGAAGCGTTGTACGCCGAGCGGGTCAGCTCGCGCTTTGAGGTTGATACTACCGCTCCCGTCATTAATAACCTAACGGCCGATAACCTGACCGCGGCACTCGATGACAAGCAGACCGGAAAACAGATTCATGTGCGCTTCCGCGCTAGTGATTCGTTTTCGCCGATCAAGCGGGCGGAGTATTCACTTGATGGCGGCGAGTGGCAGTTTGTGGAACCGGTGGGCCAGCTTTCGGATTCTAAAACGGAGGATTACGACTTTCGCGTGGCCGTGCCGCAACCCGAGGCTGCGCCGCCGGTGATGATCAACACCACCGCGAATGACCACGTCGTCGTGGTTCGCATCTACGATCGTTTTGACAACCTCGCCACGGCGAAAACGGTGGTTCGCGGGAAATAGGGTTCTGTGCTGGGACCGCGCGAGTGCCTTAGTGCGTAGTCGTGGCTCAGCTTCGCGATGCGACTCAAAGCGCTTGGATCACCAAGGCCACGAAGGATCACGAAGGTTTTTCGTGCCAGTGGTTGAGCGTCGAAATGGCCCCGGCGTGCCCCCCGGCTTTGCGCCAGCTCGTTTACTGCTGCGCGAAAATTACGGACGGAGTCGTAGTGGTCGTGTCCTCATCGATCATGAAGAAATCTAGTATTGTGCAAATGGGAGTTTTGAGTGTGCAACCTGAAGTGTCTAGAACGTAGATCGCGTAATTTGGGGCGGTTGCCGGTGCGATCGGCGCCATCGTACCGGTGCCCGCAAAGGTCATCGTGTACGTCTCCGCCACCGGTTGGGCCCCGGGGTACTGCGTTCCGTTGACGTTGTTGACCCCTACCCCTTGGTAGGTCAGGAGCAGGTTGGCCGCAATCGGACCGACTGTGGAACTGGCGCTGCTGGTGGTCGCTGCCGCATACGTCCCCGGTAAATTCGTAGTACCGAACAACCCGCTTCCCTTACCCTGTGGATTCATGGTTCCGGTCATGACCGACGGACTGGATTGATCAAGCAGAAATCCGCGGTTCGCTCCACTAGCATAAAGCACGAACGGCAGGGGTTTCACCACCGTCGTTGAGTCTGGATTGCCCAGCATATTAAAGATGTAGCGTCCATTGGTGGCGCTGGTTGAGTAGGTGTAAGCGAAGTTCGGCGTCGTCAACGACGACGGTACTATAACAATCGTACCGGCGTTATTCTGATCGAATTGACCGGAGAAATCTCCGTTGCCATCGGTTACGCCCAGCGTCAGTGAGACATTGGCGCCCGTCCCATTCGGTCCGGTCCCCGTCAGTGTGGAGATAGAAATGCCGTTGAAGGCAGCGATGGTGTAGGTCTGCGAAGAATCCTGGAGCACCATGGTTCCGGAAACAGCCGGATGCGTCGCAATGGGGTCGGTGGAAATGGCATAGAACGTCAGCGGAGTTGTCTTGCTTTGTGCGGCGATAAAGAAATCGAAATTCATAGCAGTCGCCGAGCCTGGAGTTAGGGTCATATGCCACAACCCGCTTATGTTCTGGTCGGCGGTGTAAGTGGCATTAGTAATGTTGCAAGGCCCCGCACCGCAGATGTTGGTCGCGTTGCCATTGTCATTCGCATCCATCTGGGCGCCGCTGATCACTCCACTTCCGTTCATCGGCAAGAGCCCGACATACCCAACGCGGTTGCCGGTAGAGTCAACGCCGGTGAAGCCGAAGGCAAAGGTCTGGTTGCCATTAAAAGGCCCGGAGCCGGGAGATATCTGCGCAACACCGGAGCCGGTCCCCTGGCCATCGGCTTCGATCATCTCGATATCGCCAGCACTGTCGAGAACGACCTGAAACTTGTCCGGAAAAGTCCCCGTCGTGAGCGTCAGCGTCCCAGCGTTATTCGAGTTATTCGGATCCGAAGAGGTGGGCTTGTAGGAGCCACCGGTAATCAAGTGCTGTGCCGGGCCGCTCGAAGTGATTTCATCTTCCACGCCCGAGGTGATCGTCCCATTTGCGGAGGCGGTGAACGTTCCAACCGCAGCCGTGGCGTGGTTGCTGCTGTCGTACCCCGAAAAGCGGAAGGCGTACGTGCCGGTTACACGGGAAGTGACGAGCGAGGCTTTGCCGATGGTACAGAGCTTTGGGTTTGGCGAGCAACCTGTCGGATCCAGCGGCGTAGCTGCCGATACCTGAACACAACTGCCGCTGCAGTTGTCCTGCGCGGTGTAGTAAACCAAGCCGGAGACGTTCGGATCCTGAACAAAGTTGGAGCACGGCACTCCGTTCGCCGTGCACGTCCATGTATACGTTTGTGGCGCATAGGGCGGAAGGGCAATGGCGGTAAATTGCTGGGTCAGACCGGTGCCCACACTCGGAGTCAACGGCGTCACCTCGGTCGTGATGTCAACCACGTTCAACGTGAGGGGGCCGGTTATCGAGGTATCGGAAACCAACGTCGCCGTGACTATCGGCTGCGCACCCGGCGTGTCTGGGGCCACGTAGGTCGCAGTCGCCGAGGTCATAGTTGCCGCGTCTGGCGGGGTGGTCGCTGTGATGGCCCCCGGGCCGCTCAGTGTCCAAGTAACGGCGGCAAAGGCCGGGACCGTGGTCACGGCCGTAAGAATCACGGTTTGGGTGGGATATATCGCGTCCGGACTGATGCCGCTGGCGGTATTAACGGTAACTGTGACTGGCGGGGGAACAATGCCGTTGCCGCCCTTGGCGCAACCGCCCGCCAGCGCCAGGCTCAGCAAAGCCATAACCAACAGAAAATTCTTTATCATGATTCGATCTCTTTGACTCAATTCGGACTCAACTCGGTGATCAATTCTCTTTGAACCTGCCCACCAGGAGTCCGTTGCCCGGAAACCTTCCTCAAAAACGCGGCTTTTCACCCGGGGCTATCCCATGGTCAACAGCAGCCATAAGGCCAATGTATTATTCAAATCAGCAAGTTACAATGTACCTGAATTCAGAGGACTTGTCTGTGAGCGGAGGGTCACAGAGGGGGGATAACTGGGCCATCTATGCAAGGAATTGCAGCTCTCTGAGGAAGTTCCCGGTTCTCGGTTGCGATTCTCACACCTCAGTGGGAACGAACTGGGTTGGCCCCGAGAACTGATACCTGGGAACTGGGAACTGATTCTCGCTTTACGGTTTCCATCAGCGGACGCAGCTCGGCGGCGGTGATTCCGAGGGTTCCTCCAGAGAAGCCGTCAATGTAGGCGGAATTGATGCCTACGACTTCGCCATGGAGGTTGAGTATCGGTCCCCCGCTGCCTCCCCGTGCCGTGGGCGCATCGTAGATCAGTTTGTCGCCGGTCACGTCACCGATGTGGCCGAAGGTCGCCGAAGGCCTGATCAGGGACAGGGCCGCCAGTTCGCCTGCGGTGTCGGCGTTATCCGGATGCATGGAAAGCCTCTCATAGACTACCGCCGGCGACTTGGCCACCATGCCTGTGATCCCCATGGGATAGGCCAGCACGGTTACCGACTCGCCCACATGGGGCGGCGCCTGGCAGAGAGCCAAGGGACGGAGCTTGTTAGTGAAGGCGGTGGCTGCAAAGCGCACCACGGCGAGGTCTCCGTGCGTGGAGAGAGCCGCGGTTTCGAGTTTGATGGGAAGCGGCCAACCCGGGAAATATGCTTCCAGCTTTTCCAGCACGGGCGTGCCGCCATTCCGCAATGCTGCTTCCACCTCGCGGTCGCCGTACCAGGGTTCGGCCACGTGGCGGTTGGTGGCCAGCAGACCGGGCGCTACTACGAAACCTGTTCCTGACACGCGGGCGCGAATGGTTTGGGCGCGGCCGGACACGTGATAGATCCCGTAGATGTAAGCTACCGACGGGCGCGCGTCATCCACTGCCGCTGACGCAAACGATTGCTGGCTTTGCAGATCGGCGACCTGGCGCGAGAGCTGGTGGACTTGCTGCTCGAGGCCGGCAGTTTCCGGAGGCGCGTAGTAGTGGGCCATCACTCCGGCGCCGACTAGCGCAAGCACGCCCAGCAGACCCTGCACGAACCGCTGCCAGGTTTCGACCAGTTCGCTTTCGCCATGATCGGAATTGAACATTAGCCTTGGCCGTTAGCCGTCGGCCCGGCAGGCGGGGGATTACCGGGTAGACACTATCCTGACGTATTCAGGCCAAGGCTTATACGGTACAGAAGACGGGCTGGAGACGGCCGAAGGTAACTGAAGCAGGTTAGGGTTCAACGCCGAGGCGTTTGGCCATCTCTTCGTAGCGAAAACCTTCGCCGGGATCGTAGGGCTGAACCCATTCGCCATCGATCACAAACTGCGGGATGGCGCGCTTGCCGGTGTGTTTTACGACCTCCTCGGCGGCTCCGGGAGTGGTCTCGATGTTGATGTCGGTGTAGGGAAGATGGTGCTCATCGAGGAAGCGCTTGGCTTCGCGACAATCGGGACACCAGGGTGCGGAATAGACGGTGATTTCCATCGGGTCGGGTTTCTAGAGTTTGGAGGTTGAATGGCTTTGTGTCAAACGTGCTCCAGCTCGCGCACGGTGCGCTCGTTCTCGACATTGCCGGTATTCAGTGTGGTGGAGGGTTCAAACAGCAGGAGCCAGCATTCTTCGTCGGCCACGGGACGGTGTTCGACCCCGCGTGGCACTACGATAAACTCGCCTTCTTCGATCCATTCATGGCGGTCGTTATCCTGACCTCTGAACTCCATGCGGAAGCGGCCTTTGACCACCAGGAACATTTCGTCTTCGTGCTCGTGGTGGTGGAAGATGAACTCACCTTTGAGCTTGTCGAGCTTCACGGATTGGCCGTTGAGTTCGGCGGCGATGTAGGGCTTCCAGTATTCGTTGATCTTGGCGAATTTATCGGCGAGGTTGACTTTGGACATGGAATCCTCTGGATCGTGTGGTGGCTACGTTCTTACTGGATGATGTGCTTCGCTTGGCGGTCGCAGAAAAATTGATCGCAGGCAGAGGCAAAAGCAAAACAGCCGCCAGCGTTTGCTGACGGCTGATTGCTGAATGCCGATTGCTGCTTCTAGAATCCCGCTGTTCCGGAATTCGGGTGTCCACCGCGCAGCGTCATGCGGACGCCGCGTTGGCTGTTGACTTGAGTGGTTGTGGTCCAGTCGACTTCGTCGGCGCTGATCACGCCGGTGCCGCCACTGGCTAGTTCGTAACTGATGCGGCCTTCTTGATAGGTGTAATTGCCTACTTCCAAGACCATGCCCGACTTCAGGATAAACACCGGCACTCCTGGCGCTGTCCCTCCATTCGCCGCACTTTTGGTGACGTAGCTGGCGTAGGCGACTTGGACCTGCGGAATTTCCGGATTGCTGGTTTGCTCACTGGAGGTGACGCTTACGCGGCGCACCGTCAACTGAGGAACGCTGCCGTAATTGTCCTGCGATCTGGCGCTAGTTCCCTGATAAGAGCCCTGATAGGAGCCCTGCTGGTACGAGCCCTGATAATAGGCGTCGTTCTCCATCCGCGGACGTCCGAAGAAATGCCAATCGGGGCCGTTGGCGGCGGAGACTTGTGGGATCTGCACATCATCCATGAGGCGCAGTTCGAGCATGCTTTCGCCCTTGAGCGTGGGACGCGGACCGCGCGCCGGCAGAGTGATGATCTTCCACGGCCAGAGCGGCGGAATCATCCATTCGACGATGTCGCGCTTGGCGTGGCCTTTGCCGTCGATGGCGCCGGTTTTATCAACTTTGAAGCCGCGGGTGGCGATCACTTTGGCATCGAGCGGCATATCTCCATTCGGCAATCCGATGCGATCGAACACCAGCTTCATGTTGCCCTTGCCCCAGAAATGTCCGGGGTCCTGGGCGGATTCGAGATGGCCGACTAGGTAGGCTCCGCGAGGAAAAGTTTGCTGGCCGAATTCGGTCACCGAGTGCAGATGACAGAGTACGGGATCTCCGACGGCAACGGTCGCGGAAGAAAAGTTCGGTTCATTCATGGTGCACTTCAGAAGGGTGCCGGCAGGCAGGACGGTTTCCCGCGCGCTGGCACCAATTGTTAGGCTTAGAACTGTGAGGCTTAGAACGGCTAAGGTTAGAAGGGATACAGCGGGAACTGCTTTTGAGCTGGACTGCATAACGCACCTCGGTCTCACGCCCCTGGAATTTTTAGTACGTATTCCAAACTACTTGCGTTGAGCCAGCCCCGATGATGGAGTTAAACATAAGTTGACACTTGGGGTCAATCAACATAGAAGAGAAAAACTGTATCTTTGCAACCACAAAGGAGCGTGCACGACATCTGAGTCAGACTTAGTAGCTTTTCTACCCCCCCCCCCCCCCCCCCCCCCCCCCCGATTTGCTGCAAAATATTCAAAAATAAGGACTTACTCCTAAAATATTCCAAAATAAGGAGTTACGGGCTTTTTTCTCGGGCTCCGGTGGGGAAGGCTCTGACAGACGTACGCTACCCCGACCGGGATTATTGTGGCACGGCGTGGGTTCGGCGTCAGTGATGGTGGTCACGGAATGTTTGTGATGAAAAGGGCAGCGTGTTTTGACAATCCGTATGGTATATATCACAATATATACCATGCCACGAACCGCGAAACTGTTTCGCAACGGCCGCAGCCAGGCTGTTCGCTTACCTTCGGAGTATCGCTTTGAGGGGTCGGAAGTATTCGTGCGGCGCGATCCGGCGACGGGCGACGTGATACTGTCGCGGCGTCCGGAATCGTGGAAAGACTTCTTCGCATTTCTGAAGACGGTTGACGTGCCCGAAGACTTTCTCTCGGATCGCCATGATGCGCCTCCGCAAAAGCGCGAGTTGTTCTGAATGGCGGTCCGCTATCTTCTCGATACGAACACCGCCAGCTATGTCATCAAAGGAAACTTTCCTCGCGTACGAGAGCGGCTGCTGAGAATTCCCATGGCGGAGGTTGGAATTTCGGTCGTGACCGAGGCGGAATTGCGCTTTGGAGTGGCACGGCTTCCGGAGGCTACGACGCTGAAGAGTGTGGTTGAAGAATTTCTGTTGCGGGTGGAAATTCTGCCGTGGAACTCAGAGGCGGCGCAGCAATATGCCCGCTTACGAGCGATTCTTGAGAAGGAGGGGTCGCCGATCGGGAATCTCGACCTGATGATCGCGGCACAGGCGGTCGCGGCGGGGGTGGTGCTGGTTACGCATGATCATGTGTTTCGGCGGGTGAAAGGGTTGAGAGTGGAGGACTGGAGCAGATAGCTCGGAATCGGCCCAATGCTCCGAAAGACACGGCCACTGGGGCCATATCGAGGCAAATAAAAAGCCGCCAGCTTTCACTGACGGCTGAGAATCTTGCCGAGTTCTGGAGCAACATCAAAACCAACTGCGGCGGACAGGAGTGTCCGCCCTACACGAGCATTTAGCTTTCGTACAGCAGCACGCCTTCGGTCTTTTCCGCGTCCACTGGACGGTAGTACAGCTTGTTCGATTCGAGGAAGACCTCGATGAACGCCGGCCTGGTGGTGATCGTGCCCTGGATCAGGGCTTCCGACAGCGGATCTTCGATGTACTTCTGCAAAGCGCGGCGCAGTGGACGCGCTCCGTAGCTGCGGTCGGTTAGAGTTTGATTCAGAATCCACTTGCTTGGCTTCGTCGGCCACGGTTACGGTGATCGATCGCTGCGCTAGATTCTGGTTCAGCTGGCTGACCATGAGTTCGAGAATCTGGATCAGATCCGCTTCGCTGAGCGCCATGAAGAGGATGATCTCGTCCACGCGGTTCAGGAATTCGGGATTGAAGGTGCGTTTTACTTCGCTCTTGACCAAATCTTCAACTTTCTCGGAGACCATCTCGTCTTTTGAGTGCTGGAACCCGAGACCCTCGCGCTTCATCAAGTGGCGCGCGCCGATGTTTGAAGTCATGATGATGATGGTGTTCTTGAAGTCGACGGTGTTGCCCAAGCCGTCGGTCAGTTGGCCATCTTCAAAGACCTGCAAGAGGATGTTGAAGACATCGGGATGCGCCTTCTCGATTTCGTCGAGCAGAACGACGGAATAGGGCGCGCGCTTGACGCGTTCGGTCAGCTGTCCACCTTCTTCGTAGCCTACGTATCCGGGAGGCGAGCCGATCAGTTTGGAGACGGAATGCTTCTCCATGAATTCCGACATATCGAAGCGGACGAGAGCCTTGTCGCTGCCGAACATGAAGTGGGCCAGGGTGCGCGCTACTTCGGTTTTGCCGACGCCGGTCGGTCCCAGGAAACAGGAACGAGCCGATGGGACGGTTTGGACTTTTCAATCCGGCACGCGAGCGGCGGATGGCGCGGGCCAGGGCGCTGATAGCTTTTTCCTGCGAGATGATGCGCTTATGCAGCTCTTCTTCTATGCGCAGGAGTTTCTGCGTTTCTTCTTCTTTGATCGAAGTGATGGGTACGCCGGTCCAGCGGCTGACCACGTCCTCGATGTCCTCGCGACCGACTACGCCGGTGGAGGATTCATCGAGGTGGTATTTTTCGCGAAGGGCGCGCAGGTTCTCGCGCTCCTTGCGTTCTTCGTCGGAGTAGAAGCGCGCCTTCTCGAACTCGTGGTTCGCGATGGCGTTCTCCATGCGGTGGACGATGAACTTAATGCGCTTCTGGACTTCGGTCAACTCTTCGGGCAGCGTGGTCTGGCGCAGTTTCACGCGCGCGCCGGCTTCGTCGATCAGGTCGATGGCCTTATCCGGCAGAAAACGGTCGGGAATATAGCGGTTCGAATGCGATACGGAAAAATTGATGGCGTCGTCGGTGTAGGTGACGGCGTGGAATTTTTCGTAGCGCTCTTTGATGCCGAAGAGAATTTTCACGGCGTCGACTTCGTTGGGCGGCGGAACCTTAACGGCCTGGAATCGGCGCTCGAGCGATCGATCTTTTTCGATCGACTTGCGGTATTCGCCGGGCGTGGTTGCTCCGATGCACTGAATCTCGCCGCGCGACAAGAGCCGGCTTCAGGATGTTGGCGGCGTCGAGCGAGCCTTCGGCGGAGCCTGCGCCTACGAGGGTGTGCAGTTCGTCGATGAAGATGATGGAATTCTGCGACTCCATCAGCTCTTTCATGATGGTCTTGAGGCGCTCTTCGAATTGTCCGCGATACTTGGTGCCGGCCACGATCAGGGAAAGATCGAGAGCGAGAATGCGCTTGTCGGCGAGAAAGGATGGAACTTCGCCGTCGGCTATGCGCTGCGCGAGGCCCTCTACTATGGCGGTCTTGCCTACTCCGGGCTCGCCTATTAGTACGGGATTATTTTTGGTGCGGCGGCAGAGAATCTGGACTACGCGCTCGACTTCGCCATCGCGGCCGACCAGCGGATCGAGCTGGTTGTCCATGGCGGACTGGGTGAGGTCGCGGGAAAACTCGCTGAGCAGGGAAGACTCGCGCTGCCCGCGCTGGGGCGATGCTTTTTCCTGGCTGGTGCGGGCCAGTTCTTCGCGGATGGTGGAAAGGCGCAATCCGCGCTCGTGCAAAATCTCAGCCGCGAAACACTTCTCTTCGCGGAGCAATCCCAGCAGCAGGTGCTCGGTTCCAATATGTTTGTGCGAAAGGCGCTCGGCTTCTTCCGAGGCGTAGGCCAGCACACGCTTGCATTCATTGCTCAGGGGCAGATCGACTGAAGTGGAAACCTTTTCCCGGATGGTGGTGTGACCCTCGATTTGCTTGCGGATGGATTCCACCGAGGCATGAGAGCGCAGAAAACGATTGGTCAGGGCCTTATCTTCGCGGAGCAGTCCGAGCAGCAGGTGTTCGGTCTCAATATAAGGAGAGCCGAACTGGCTGGCCTCGTACCGCGCAAAGAAGATGACGCGCCTGGCTTTCTCCGTGTAGCGTTCGAACATAAACCAATTCCCCCCGAGTTCCTGCGGAACGCCTCGCCCTCCGCCAAACCCCTGACCGTACTACTTGATTATGCATTCATATCGCCCAATGTCCCTAGCGATATTCACCTTATAGTAACCGGTGCACTCTTACTTTCGGGTGACCCGGCTTCTTCAAACTTTAGTTCTTCGAATCGTTGCCATGTTCTGTCTTTCGTCTCTTCTCACCTTTCGTCATGCCGGAAGTGACTCCGGCGCGACTTCTTCTATTTTGCCCTGATCCAACCGTAAAACGCGATGGCACCGACGTGCAAACGCCAGATTGTGGGTGGCGATCAGAGAGGTCAGCTGATGCTCACGGTGCAAGCGGGCGACCAGCTCAAAAACCAATTCGCCGGTGCGTCCGTCTAGATCGCCGGTTGGTTCATCGGCCAGCAAGACCTGCGGCTGGGTGATTAGAGCGCGCGCTAGCGCCAGCCGTTGCTGCTCGCCTCCGGAGAGTTCGCCGGAACGATGATGGCCGCGGTTTTCGAGTCCTACTTCGCGGAGCCAGCGCGATGCCTCCTTCTCGGCTAACGACAGCGGTTGGCCGCGCGTCAGCAAAGGCATCGCCACATTTTCCAAAGCGGTGAATTCCGGCAGGAGGTAATGGAATTGCCAGACGTAGCCGATCTCGCGGTTGCGGAACTCAGCGGCATCATCTTCAGAGAGCGCATTCACGTGAGATTTGGCGCAGTATACGGCACCGGCTGAAGGACGATCAAGAGCGGCGAGGATGTGCAACAAGGTACTCTTGCCCGCACCCGATTGTCCTACGATGGCCAGCATCGTTCCTTTTGCGACCTGGAAAGACAGATTCTCAAAGAGCACGAGCTCGGCTTCGCCTGAGCGAAACTTCTTACCTAACCCTTCGACCCTCAACAGAGGATCTTCAGCCGTTAGATGCAAATTCACCCTCCTACGAATCAAGCGCGCTGGCCGCCTCACGCTGCAACGCGGAGAAAACGGCCCTTGATCCATTAGATCATGAGGAGGAAGGGGCTATGCGAACGACTGTATACCTCTGGAAAATGATTGCAACGTGACTGTGGTCACGAGGAGGGCTATTCGTACCGCAAGGCTTCCGCTGGCAAGACTCGGGCGGCCGACCATGACGGATAAATCGTCGCCACAAACGAAATTCCGATGGAGACGAGGGCGACGATCACGCCATCCATCAGGCGCGGCGCGAACGGGACGTAGTCGATGGAATAGACTTCGGGCGAGAGAGAGATGAAGTGGTAGTGGCCTCCGGCCCAGGAGATGGCGTAGCCGAAGATGAGGCCGATGGCGGTGCCGATCACTCCGATCAGGACGCCTTGCGCTATGAACACGCGCCTGATCTGGCGCTTCTTGGTGCCGAGAGACATGAGTACGGCGATATCTTTTGTCTTCTCCATGACCATCATGATCAGCGAGATCAGAATGTTGAGCGCGGCCACGAAGACGATCAGGCCGATGGTGATGAAAGTCACGACGCGCTCGAGGCGCAGGGCGCGAAACAGAGGCTTGTTCTGCTCCATCCAACTGGTGGCCATGAAGCCGTGGCTTCCCGTAAAAAGATCGGCGGCTTGTTCGAGGGACTTGGCAACGTCGCCCGCAAGGTAAATGTCGTCCAGCTTGAATTGGATGACTGAGATTACGTCTCCCAGGCCGAACAGCTGCTGCGCGTCGGAGAGGCGGATGAAGGCCCAGGATGAGTCGTAGTCGAAGAAGCCGGAGTTGAAGATTCCGGCGACGTGGAAGCGAATGTACTTGGGGACCATGCCAAAGGGAGTGAGTTCACCTTGCGGAGACGTCACCAGGACCACCGAGCCTACGGTCGCTCCGATTTCGTCGGCCATGTCTTTGCCTAGAATTATGGGAGGCATTGCGGCTACGCGCTGTCTGCACGCCGGCGAGGTCGTCGGGAGATTCGGATTGTCTGAGTAGGCGGCGGACGAGCCCCCGTCCGCTGCGTGGTCGCATGCGCTACGTCCGAATTCCAGCAGTCTCCGCGGTTCGAGAGTCGGCGGAGGTAGTTTCTTCCAGCGCTGCGGCTGATCCTAGAGTCACCGAGTTCAGCAGATCGCTGACTTTGCGCTCGTACCGCGGCAGCATTCCTTTCAGGACGGCGCCGCGCGCTCGCGGACCACGCGAAATCAGCACCTGCTCGTAAATCGCGGGAGCGGCCGCTACCACGTGCGGCTGCTTTGACAATTTTTCTAGTAACGGACGCCAATCGCGGATGCCGTCACTTTCCACCCGCAGCAGACTGATGTGCGAAGTCGAGCCGAGCAGGCGCGACTGCAAATCCTGGCGGAAGCCGTTGTTGACGGCCAGGGCTACGATCAGCGACGCTACGCCTGCCGCTACTCCGAGGATGGAGATGCCGGTGATGACGCCGATGAACGCCTGGCGGCGTTTGGCGCGGAGGTAGCGGGTTGCTATGAAGAGTTCGAAGCGCATAAAAGCGGTCAGCTAGCTTATACTGCGGATTTGGAGTTCAAGCTGATTCTGATGACTTTGAGCTGAGAGAAGCGACCGATCCGCGGTCGCGTACAAAGCCCCTCGCTCGTGCAGCATGACAACTCTTCAAATGCAGATCCCTCGCCCGCTCACGTCGTTCGAACCTCGGAGTGGCCCGTGGATCGAGTGTGCTTCTATGGTAGTAGCCCGTATGGAAGATCCTGCTCTGCTGGAAGAGTCCACTGAGCAGTTCCGGAAGTATCGACGAGCTTGAGTCCATGCTTACTGCTATCCTCTTTCCTCATGTCTCCCATTCTGACCAGTTTGCTGCTGGGGTCTGACGGCGGCGGGCGCTAATGTGTTTGGCGGCGCCATCATTGTCCAACGGAATTGGGAGCGCTCTTACCTGCGCTATTTTGTCGCGCTGGGCGCGGGGTTCATGCTGGCTACGGCGCTGGTCGAGATGGTGCCCGCCAGCATTCAGTTGCGCGGGCCATATGCTGGATTTCTCATTCTGCTTGGATACTTGCTGGTGCATTTTTTCGAGCACACCGTCACTCCGCATTTTCATTTTGGAGAAGAAACCCATGCCGACGAGTTTGTGCATGCTCATAAGGGATATTCGGTCCTGATCGGGTTGCTGATTCATACATTTTTCGATGGGATCGCGATCGCCTCGGGATTTTTGGTTTCTCCAAAGCTCGGCTGGATTATTTTTATGGCGGTTTTTCTGCACAAGATTCCGGAAGGATTCACCATTTCGTCGGTGATGCTGGCTAGTGGTCGCAGCCGCGCCTTTGCGTGGGGAGCGTCGGTGCTGTTGGGGCTCGCGACCGTGGCCGGAGTGATGACGATGGCGGTCTTCCGCTATGAGGTGAGCTTTGGATTGCCGCTATCGGCAGGAGTTACGATCTATGTTGCTGCGTCGGATCTGATCCCGGAGGTGAATAAGGAGCCTGGCGTGAAGATGGCGCTGCTGGTGTTCGTGGGAGCGGCTTGCATGTTCCTGCTGGACCGGTTTATGCATGTGCACTAGGGCGAGTGGAGAAGTTGGTTCCCGCGGAAGGTTGTCACCTCAGCGGCTAAAGCCGGCGCTCAAATCAATGTAATTGATCGCAGCGGTGAACCGCTGCGCCACCCAAAAGCCGACCCCAAAATCAAGTGCGAGCTTTCTTCCGCCGCCCACTCGGGTCAAGAACGGAAGACTCCAACGTTTTCGATCATGCGGTCGCAGATTTTGATGCAGGTGTCGCGCATCTCCTTGTTAGTTGCCGTGTCTCCTCCGACGGTAAGCAGAGTCGCAGTGCCGTGGCAGAGCAGAAAAAGCGCGTCGAAAAGTTGTTCGTAATCTTCAGGCTGGCCACCAAAACGCGCGGCCATTTGCCCCAGCGTCCAGACGCGTCCGAGACGCGGACGACCGGGCGAAAACAACTGTGACCACGACAGGCGGAGCAACTCGTGCTCGTGTGGATGGGCCTCGGCGTGGGCCAGATATCGCCGATATATTTCCTCCACGCGTGAGGCCTTAAACATCTCTTCAAACAATTCCGAGCGGACGTGTATGGCCAAGGCCAGTTGGATTGCGTCTTTATTTCGAAACCGTTTGTAAACGGTCGGAGTGGTGGTGCCGGCGGCGCGCGCCACTCCTCGCAAGGTGAGACCCTTCTCGCCGTGCTCGCGCCACAAGCGGCGGGCAGCTATCAGGATGCGTTCTTCCAATTGCTGGTCGGGAATCGGGGGCATGCGAGTGCGCCTCCAGTGAATGGCGGTTTATACACCGTAAAACTTAAAGCCTCTATAGCGAAAGAACAATTTCCGCCACCGAGTATACCTCTATCACATTGATTGTAAATAGCATAAATAGTCATGTGGCAAGGGTAACGGATTATTGCTTGACAGCGTAAATTTAACGATGTTAAAGTATCATGAAATTGTGCTACGGGCCCTCCCCCGCCCTCCCGCGGAATCCAAATTTCAGGAGTGCAAGAAGATGTTCTCATGGAGTAAAGGCGACGATCGCGTCGCCATTGTGCAGATGAACGCAGAACTGCGTCACGCGCAGCTTGAGTTGCTGAGCGCGGAGTGCGCGGCGGACCGGCTTCGGCTCCGCTTTTCGGCAGAGGATATTGCGCGTTATTCCGAGCGCAACGTATTACGGAAGGCGTTGGCTTCGGCCACCGCGTTGCGGGACTATTACGGCGAAATTGCGCGGCTGGTCTCCGACGCGAGTTTTATCGCGGCGCCGGGAGTTTCCGCGTTTCCGGAAGAGAAAGTGGTGGCGGGGATTGACCTGGTTCGCCAATACTTTTCCGGGCAGCGCAAAGAATATCGTCCCCAGGGTTTGCCGCTGGGCGCGGACCAGCGCGCGGCGATGAATCCTTTTTTTCCTGCGGCCCTACTGGCGGAGGTCAGAGTTGTCGTGCTGCGGGATCACCGTGTCAGCAATCCTCCTTTTTATACGGAGGCGAAGGCTCTGGGCCTGACGAACTTGCCTGAACTGGCGCACATGGCCTCTTTGACTTACGAAGATGTCGTGATCTTTCCTGGAGAAATCAGCGAGCGGCGCTTGTTTCACGCTCTGGTGCATACGGTGCAGTCGAAGATTCTCGGACTCGAGCGTTACACCGAACTTTTCGTGCGCGGCTTCTTGCGGACCCGCTCCCACGTCAGCGTGCCGCTCGAAATGCAGGCCTTTAGCCTGGAGGCTAAATTCGATGAGAATCCGGCTGAGGCCTTTTCGGTCGAGGAAATGGTCCGGCTCTGGATTCGGCAAAATCGGTACTAGAACAGTACCCAGTACTCAGTAGCCAGTACCCAGAAAGTTCTATTTCGGTAGAGATGCGATTAATCCGTTCAGGATTCTGCCTACTTCGTGAACTTGCTTCAGCAAACCTTCCGTGGAAGCATGGTCGGCGTAGCCTAGGCGTTCAGCCAGGAGTAATTGCGTCTCTATTTCCGCTAGCGAACCGGCCGCGTGGCGCAGGAAATGACGGAACTCACCATGGTTGAAGTGCGCCTGACCCACGGCGATATTGCTTGGAACTGAGACCGCGCGGCACGCCGGATCTGATCGGTAAGACTGTAGACCTCTCGCTTCGGAAAGTTGTCGGTCAGCTTGTAGGTTTCCGCAACCATGTCCATAGCCTTCTGCCACGCTACCAAGTCTTTGAAATGTTGAGCCATATTGTCGACGACTTGCGTGTAGTTGTTTCTCTGGGTACTAGGTACTGAGTACTGGGTACTCTTATCCGCTATGCCTGATGTGCATCACGTCGCCGTCCTGCACGATGTACTCTTTGCCTTCGAGGCGCAGGGTGCCTTTAGCTCGGGCGTTGGCTTCGGAATCCGCCTCTAGCAACTGATCCCAGCGAATGGTTTCGGCGCGGATGAAGTGTTTTTCCAGGTCGGAGTGAATTGCTCCGGCGGCGTTTTGCGCTCGCGTATTGGCCGGGATCGTCCAGGCTCGGCACTCGTCTTCGCCGGCGGTGAAGAACGAAATGAGTCCCAGCAGGTGATAGCTCTTGCGGATGAGGCGCGAGAGGCCGCTTTCGGTCAGTCCATAGCTACCTAGAAATTCCGCAGCGTCTTCATCGGTCATCTCCGCGAGTTCGGCTTCGACTTTGCCGCAGATCGCGCTGGCTCCGGCGTTTGGACGGGCCGCTACTTCGGTCAGGTTATATTTTTCTACCGCCGCTTCGAGGTCTTTGCCTAATTGCGTGCTCTCTCCGATATTCAGCACGTAGAGCATCGGCTTCTCGCTGAGAAACATGAACCCGCGGATGCGCTTCTTGTCGTCGGCTGACATTTCCATTTCTCGCAGCGGCTTTTCGGTTTCGAGGAAGGCTTTGGCCTTGATCAGCAGCTCGTTTTCTTTTTCGAGATCGGGCGTCTTCATCTTTTTCAAATCTTTTTCGAGGCGCTCGAGGCGTTTTTCGATCTGGCCCAGGTCGCTGACCATGAGATCGAACTCGACATTCTTGATGTCGCGCAGAGGATCGATGGCGCCGACGTGGGGGATCTCGTCGCTTTCAAAGGCGCGGAGAACGTGAATGAGCGCGTCCACCTGGCGGAGATGGCCGATGTAGGCCGTCTCTTTGAGGGCGTCTTGGCCGATGGCGCCTACGTCCACGTACTCGACCGAGGCGTGGGTCAGTTTTTTCGGGTTATAGAGCGCGGCCAACTTGTCGAGGCGGTCGTCGGGCACTTTGGCGACTCCGATGTGGGCCTCGCGCGGGTTGGAATAGGCCTGCTCGGAGAGATGGACTTTCGTCAGAATTCCGAACAGGGATGTCTTGCCGACTTGCGGCAGACCGATGATGCCAGTTTTCATGAGTCAGGTCTCAGGTGTTAGGTGTCAGGTCTTAGGTCAGTCAAAAGAATAAATCAGTTGCGGCGGATGTGCCTTGAGTTCAGCGGAACGCTTGGGCGGTGGTGTACAACGCCACCAAGCCCAGGAGAAGCACCGCCACCTCGAATTTTTCTGACCATGCGTGTAGGCGGTCGAATTCGCGGCGCTGCGGGTTGTCTGGAGGCAGGTTGTCGATGACTCCTACTTCGGCGCGAATCGCGTGCATTCTTGGAGTGATGGCGAACTGCGAGATTACCGTTAGCAGTAGCATGAGCACGATCAGAAGATGACGTGCTGCTATTGGGCGCGCGTCTCCGACGCTGATGCGGTTGTAGAGCATGGAGGCGGTTAGGAAAACGATTCCCGAAACGATGGCCATGTAGTGCAGTATGTCGAGCGAGCGGCCGATGACGGATCCGGCCATTTGGCGCGTGGGGAGCAGGCCGGGTGAGAAGACTGTGGGCGCTTCTACGAACGCTAGGAAAATCACGCCGCCGAGCCAGACTACTAGCGACAGCAGCATCAGGAAACGTAGAAAGGACATGGGCGAGATTATAGATGCGTGAGACAGGTTTCAAGGTTTCAGAGTTTCAAGGTTTCAAAGACGAGCGAGTGCGCTGCGAGGAGACCTTGAAACATTGAAACCTGGATCTGAACAGTTATCCACAGGCCGAACCAGCGCTGTCACTTTTTCCTTTACGCGCAACT
Source organism: uncultured Acidobacteriaceae bacterium (assembly GCA_963755765.1). Classification (GTDB taxonomy): domain Bacteria; phylum Acidobacteriota; class Terriglobia; order Terriglobales; family Acidobacteriaceae; genus Acidiflorens. Next base: position 286,226 of record CAVWKZ010000008.1, on the reverse strand, counting down.
GGTTACCCTCATCCTTCCTCATTGTCCGGAAGGAATCATCCAAATGCAGCGCTCGTTGACGGCCAGTGACGTTAATTTTGTTGCTTTGCAGTCGGCAGTATTCTGCGTGCAATGTGAATTGCTGAGCGACAACAACACTCCGCGATGTCTGGCCTGCGGCAGCGGCGCGGTGCTGAGTCTTTCGCGGGTGCTGGGCGGATCGCTGCACGGGCAGCAGACCGCGCATCTTATCGCGGACGCGGAGCTGGATCGGCTGGTGCGGTCGCTGCTTTATACGGTTCCGCAAATTGCGGAAGCTGAGCAAGATGAGCATCGAGTTGGCGAAGGTATCCACGAACTGCCTGCGGCGGCAGCTTTTTCCAGCCGGCATCGTATGCGGCCTCGCCATCACGGACCAGTTGCTGTACCGCACACGCTTATCAATGCGGGAGAGATCGATCTGGAGCCGGGCATCAGCATCATTGCGGAAAAAGCGCAGGTGTTGACCGGAGCTACCGGAGCGGCGATTGCGCTGCGCCGGGGCAACGAAATTGTTTGCCGGGCGCGCACCGGGCGTACTGCTCCGGATATTGGGGTTCGTCTGCAAACCGATAGCGGACTTTCGGCGGAATGCGTGCGCACGGGCGAAGTGCTGCTTTGCGACGACGCGGAGTCGAATCCTCGGGTGGATTGGGCTACTTGCCGGAGAATGGGCGTGCGCTCGATTCTGGTTGCTCCGCTGCGTCATTTTCGGCGGACGCTGGGAGTTTTTGAGGTGCTGTCGTCTACGCCCCATGCGTTCGACAATAATGATGTAGCTACTATGCAGTTCCTCTCTGGAATGATGGTGGCTACGATCTCGCGGCTTTCGAGCTTGCAGCCGGCTCCGCCAGTGGCCTCGGGAGAGTAGGCGCTTTCTGCAGAAACCGCGACCTCAGCGGCTAAAGCCGATCCTTAAATTACGCCTGTTATCGCAGCGGTAAACCGCTGCGCCACCCAAAATCGAGTGCAGTCTAAGTTTTTTCCCGCAGGTATTAGACCGGTACCGGCACGCTCTCCACGATCTCGCGCAGGACTTGTTCAGCTTGCTCGGATTTTCTCAGGGTGGAAGTGTAAAGCGAGCTTACTACCACGCGATGGGCGAAGACGCTTACTACCAGCGGTTTGAAATCTTCGGGGGTGCAGTAATCGCGGCCTTCGAGGAAGGCCATGGCCTGGGCGGCGCGGTAGAGCATTTGCGAGCCTCGGGGAGATACTCCGAGGGAGAGATATTCGGACTCGCGCGTTCTGGTGACTATGTTGAGCAGGTAGGTGATTAGGGATTCATCCACGTGGACCTGGGCCACGGCTTGCTGGATTTCAACTACGTCGGCGGCGTTTAGCACGGGGCGCAGGTTTTCGAGTTGCGCTACTCCGGCTTCGGAGCGCAGGATCTCACGCTCGGCGTTGCCTTCGGGGTATCCCATGCGAACTCGCATTAAGAACCGATCGAGTTGCGACTCGGGCAGGGGATAGGTGCCGTGATGCTCGATGGGATTCTGCGTGGCCAATACCAGAAACGGTTGTGGCAGCTGATAGGAGTGCGCGTCTATGGTGACTTGGCCTTCGTTCATGGCTTCCAGCAGCGCGGACTGCGTCTTTGGCGTGGTGCGGTTGATTTCGTCGGCTAAGAGGACGTTGGCGAAGACTGGTCCACGCTTGAATTCGAATTTCTGTTCGATGGCGGAGTAGATCGAAATGCCCAGCACGTCCGAGGGCAGCATGTCGCTGGTGAACTGGATGCGCTGAAAGGTGCAGTCGATGGCTCGGGCCAGCGCCTGGCCCAGCGTGGTCTTGCCGACTCCGGGGACGCCTTCGATCAGGAGGTGGCCTTTGGCGAAGATGGAAACCAGCGCGAGGCGGAGGACTTCGTCTTTGCCGCGGATTACGCGGCGGAGTGATTGTTCAAGCTGGGCCGCGCGACTTGAGGCGACACTCACTGCCGGTGTGGACATTGTTTGAATTTTACTATGTGGGTTGCGGGGGAACTGGTTACCGGAGTCATCGCCGGAGGTCGCGCTTTGCCGGCTGTCGGATAGGGGGTAGGGGTCCTTCGACTCCGCAGATACTTCACTTCGTGAAGTACCTGCTCCGCTCAGGATGACGTAGGGTTAAGAACTTATTGTCTGCCGAAGTCTGCTGGCCTTCCCGTCAAGCGCTCGATTCGTTTTGCGGTTGGGGGATGGGTCGAGAACAGGTTGGCGAAATTCATCCCTCCTAAGAACGGCTGAATGATGAAAAGATGCGCGGTGGATGGGCTGGCTATCAACGGGCGCTGCTTCGAGTACGCATCGATTTTCGCCAGTGCGCTGGCCAGGGCATAGGGATTGCCGGTCCAGTGGGCTCCGGTGTCGTCGGCTCCGTATTCTCGGGAGCGGGAGACGGCTAGCTGGATCAGCATGGCGGCAAATGGAGCGAGAAAGATCATGGCAATGGCGGCTATGCCACCGCCTCCGCCGCGATCGTCGCGCTCGCCTCCTCGCATGCCGCCGAAAATCATTCCCCAGCGGGCGATCGAGGCTAGCCAGGTGATGGCTCCGGCTAACGTGGCGGCGATGGAGCTGATTAAGATGTCACGATTGCGGACGTGGCCTAGTTCGTGGGCCAGCACGCCTTCCAGTTCGTCGTCGGTGAGCAATCCTAAAATGCCTTGAGTTACGGCTACGGAGGCGTGGTTTGGGTTGCGTCCGGTGGCGAAGGCGTTGGGCGAGTCGGTTGGGATGACATAGACCTTGGGCATCGGCAGGCCGACTTTTTGCGACAGGCGTTCGACGATGTTGTAGACGCGCGGCAGATCTTCGCGGCTTACGGGTTGGGCGCGATATGTTGCGAGCGCGATCTTGTCCGAGAAAAAGTAGGCTATGAAATTCATGACGGCGGCGAAGGCTAGCGCCATCAGCATTCCGTTCTGGCCTCCGAAGGCACGGCCCGCCAGCATCAGCAGAAGCGTCATGGCGGTGAGCAGGAGCGTGGTTTTGAATATGTTGCTCATAATGAATGCCTCGGTTCTTTGCGTCTGGCGATTAGATGCCGGGCGGTGGTCGTTGGTCTCGGAGCGACTCGCGTGTAGGGCGGCACTCTTGTCCGCCGCTTTTGAAGCGGACTGTTTTGGCGCAGGACAATCAAGATCAACACCAAGGTCAAAGGCGGCGGACAAGAGTGTCCGCCCTACACGGGCGACTTCTACCCTTGGCGCTTAAGAGCGCGGTCTAATGTTTGGTCCAGGGCGGCTCGGGCTTTTTCGTAATCCTCGGGCGTGATCTTGCCTTGCTTCTTTTCTATCTCAAGTTGGAACAGTTCTTCTTTCAGCGCTTCCAGCAGCATCGACGATCTGGCGGTCGGAGTGCTGGCCGCGGGAGCCGCGGATGGCGGAGTTGGACGGAGCACTGCGCCGTGCTCGATCGATGGCGCGCCCGGGTTCGCAGGCGAAGTCGCTACTCCTGCTGTTGTTGGCCGCTTCGTTACTACCCAGCCGCCTATGGCTAGCAGCACGGCAAATACACCGAGGATGGGCCAGCGGTATTTCTGGAGAGCATCGGGCGCGTCGATCGGGACGCCGAGGCCGCCGCCGGGCCGGTTGTCATTGGAACTAGAACGACTGTCGCGTCCTTGAGATTGCGCTTGCTGTTGGTCTTGCTGTTGATCCGGCTGCTGGGCGGCGCCGGAGGCGGTTTCTCCGGGGGATTCGTTGATGACTCCGTTGCCTTTCAGGGTGAAGCTTAGCGGCTGGCCGGGCTTGGCCTGCTGCGCGACTTCTACCTGGCTGTCGCCCTGGCCCGGCTCTTGCATCGACTGGAAGGCGGGCGGATTTGCGGCTTTGAACTGCATGGTCTGGGGAAGAACGATGACCAGGTGCTGCGCGGGATAGAGCGGCTTGGGATCGATCTTGATCTCGCCGGTGTAGGGCAGGGTGAACTCCACCTGAAACTGGGTTTCTCCGGGACGAAGCGGGAAGACGATGGCGTAGCGGTCCTTTTCGGCTTGGGGAGCGGCTTCGGCCTTGATGGGCTGGCCGTTCGGGGCGCGGGCTTGCACCTGCTCAATCTTGGCGCCGGAGGGGAGAATGAATTCGAAGTTGTGATCGTTAATCTGCGTCTTGGCGGGAGACGACGCGTTGTCGACGACGAAGAGGCGCACGCCCTGCATGGTTCCGCTATCAGCCTGGAAGCGAATGACGTCGGCGGTGACGTTGAGGCCAGTGACTTTCGTGGCGACATCATAGACGTTGACTTCGACTGAGTTGACGCCGGGAGGGGCCATCTGGTGGTAGGTGACTCCCTGATGGACGGCGCGGATGAGGTGCGGGGCGGGGGCTCCGGTGAGTGTGAAGCTGAATTTGCCGGCGCTGTCGGCCTTGGTGGTGGCGGCTACGTTCATGCCGTTGGAGAAGTCGATGAGCAGGACTTCGTCTCCGGCGGCGGGCTTGTTGGTGGTGCCGTTGGTTACGGTGCCGGTTAGGGTCTGGGCGACGGCTTGGGCTAGGGCTAGAGAGATTATTGCGGCTAGTAGGGCAGGCTTTGCGAATTTGGTCAAAAAAAACTCCTTGCTGTGAAGATCTCTTGCTGGTGATACAGCGCTAAGAAATCAGCGCTTCGTAGGCTTTGTGATCGCCAATCCAGAACCACAAGAAACCGTCCGTCCGTTTTAGCGCAAGGGCGCGATGGTTCAGCGTGATGCGGGCGGACCACATTTCCTGTCCGTGGCGCTCTCCCACTTTCTTGAATTGTAATGAAGGATGCTGCGAATTGGCTTTCAGCAATGAAAACTGTTTGTCGGCGCGGGCGCGGACGTCCTGCGAGAGGTCATGGTACTGCCGCCAAAAATCGGAAGTCGCGCGATGCTGCATCGGGGGGTTGCGCATGCTCTACTTAGACGGCACGTCGAAAAAAGGGCCCGGCTAGAGCGGCTGCGTGCGGCCGTTCTTCTCGTCGTCCAAAGCGCGCTGGATGGCCGTATCGAGCCGTCCAGCCGCTAGATCGGATTGGACGCGAGTGTCGATCGGCGGCGGGCAGTGTTGCTCAAGCCACGCGTACAATTCCTCGATTTCGCGCGGCGTGAGCGCTCCGATGGCGCGTTCGATCTCTTGGATGGTGGTTAGGCTCATGAGGTTCTATTTTAGCGCTCGCCGGGGGGAAATCGCCAGAACTCCAGGTGTCCGGCTCATTGAGTCTTGTTTCCCGTGTCTTGAGGCGGGGGCGACTGCTGAGGTTGGTCGGTCACGATCTGGCCATCACTAGTCAAGTGGTACTTGACATCGATAGTGACGACAACGGGCACTGCGCGACCATCTTTCCGCGCCGGTTCGAAGTGCCAGTCTCGCGCTGCTTTTTCAAATTTCTTGCTCGTCTCTTTGTCGACACCGCCAAGCACACGAACGCTGCACACGAAACCTTTGTCGCTGATTTCGGCTAGCAGCGTAACGGTCATAGAATCCTTGCCGTCCGCGGCACCAGAAACAGAAGGTGCGGCTTTGTTCGGAGCAGCTGTACCGAGCGGCGGAGCAAAAGGACAAAAGCCTTTGTTTGCGGCGTGGCTAGTAACTGCGAAAGCAAGCACAGCGCTCAGTGCCATCGTCAGACGTATCATCGGCGCAATCCAAGTCATCACACCACCTGCCCACTCACCTGCTCCAAACGCGCAATCTCTGCCATGATCGCAGCCGCTTCTTCCTCGAGCGAAGTGCGCATGGATTGATAGTCCACGTCGGGAACTTTGCCGGTCTTGTATTCGAAATTCAGGTCGCGCAGGTTTTCGTAGACCGCCTCTTTGCGCTCGCGGAGATAGCCCAAGCGCGTTTTTTCTTCTCCGGCGTAGACTTCGCCGGGGAAGAAGAAGACGTAGTAGAGCGCGGCCAGGGTGAAGACGGCGCAGACGAAAACGGTCATTGGGCGGTCTCCTTCCACCTGGCTTCGTTACTCGATCGCGGCTTTTCGCGGACAGGAGTGTCCGCGCTACATTTGATCGTCATCATCATTGGTCGGTCTCCCGGCGCGCTTTTTTTCGGAATTCTTCGAGTTCGCTGCCTGGTGAGATGGCTATGCCATCGGCCAGGGCTGGCGTCGGACGGTTCTTCCATGAGCGCACTACGTAGATGACGAACGTGATGCCTAGCGCCAGCACCGCGAAGGGCATGATCCAGGCTACGCGATTGAAGCCGGTGGCGGTGGGCGCGGCGATTACGGTTGGTCCGTATTCTTGGACGAAGCCTTGCAGGGTGAGGTCGTCGTTATTGCCTTTGTCGAGCGCGGCTTGCAGCTGGTCGCGCATTTTGTCGGAGTAGGTGCAGCCGACGTGATTGCATTCGAGCAGGATCTGGCTGCATCCGCAGACGCACATCATGCGATGGCCGAGGTCTTTGAAGCGGGCGTCGGTGTCGCTGGCGCCCATTAGAGCGAGCACTGCCAGCGCGAGCGCGGCGGCGTGCAACAGTCGACGCGGGCAGGTGCGCATCTCGCGGCGAACAGCAGGTCCTTCGCTCCGCTCAGGATGACAATTCGGTTTCATATTTCAGTCACCTGCTCCCACCTGCGCTGGAGTGCGAACGGGCGCGGTTGCTGCTACCTGCACGGCGGCGGCATTCGGAACCAACGCTACTATGGTGCCGAAGACCATGATGATCAGGCCAATCCAGATCCAGGGGACTAGCGGATTCAGGTGCGCTTTAATGATTGGGCGTCCGGTGGTTTCGTTCCTGCCTTCATAGACCAGATAGACGTCACTCACCAGAAAAAAATCTTCGCGGAAGCTGGGATAAATTCGCGGCAGAGTCTGCGGTTGCTGGCTGGCTTTGTAGAAGCGGCGTTCGGGATACATGGTTGTAATCTGCTTGCCGCCGCGGAACACGTTGATGATCGCCCACTCGTTGCCGTAGTTGGGATTGTCGTCCTGCGTGTAGGACTGGCAAACGAGAGTGTAGGGACCGATGTTAATTTTGTCGCCGAAGGCCATTTCTTTTTCGACTTCTTTGTTGAAAGGAGTGCCCAGGATTCCGATGACTACCAACGCTACACCGAAGTGGACTATGTAGCCTCCATAGCGGCGGGTGTTGCGATGACAGAGTTGGACCATGGCGGAGAGCAGATTTTGCTGGCTCTTACCGGCGATGACGCGGCCTCCGCGGAGGAATTCGGATATGACGGTGAAGATCACTAGCGCCGCTAGCACGGCCGCCAGGGTGGCGTAGAAGTATGAAGGATCCTCCCAGGGACGCACGCCGAAAAGGATCATCATGCCGCCGATCGAAAGCGCGCCGATGGCGGGGTAAAGGAAGTTTCTTTTCAGGCTTTCTAGGGAGGTTTTACGCCAGGCTAGCAGCGGTCCGATGGCCGTTAGAAGCAGGAGCAGCAAGGCCACTGGAATGGCCACGCGATTGAAAAATGGCGGGCCGACTGTGACTTTGTGGCCTTGAACGAATTCCGACAGGATGGGGAAGAACGTGCCCCACAGGATGGTGAAGCAGACGGCCAGCAGGAGCACATTGTTGAACAGGAAACTGGATTCGCGCGAGACTACCGCCTCCAGTTTGTGTTCGCTCTTGAGGTGCGAACGGTTCAGCACCAGGAAGTACGTGCAGACCGCGAGGGTCAACGCGATGAAGACCAGGAACCACGAGCCTATTGATGATTGCGCGAAGGCGTGCACGGAACTGATGACGCCGGAACGCGTTAGGAAGGTTCCTAGCATGGAGAGCAGGAAGGTCGCGAAGATCAGCGACATGTTCCAGACCTTCAACATGCCGCGTTTTTCCTGCATCATGACGGAGTGGAGAAATGCAGTGCCGGTTAGCCATGGCATGAGCGAGGCATTTTCCACGGGGTCCCATCCCCAGTAGCCGCCCCATCCGAGGACGGCGTAGGCCCAGTGCGCGCCTAGAAAAACGCCTATGGTCAGGAAACACCAGGTCACCATGGTCCAACGGCGAGTGATGTGAATCCATTTTTCGCCGGGATATTTCATGATGAGCGCTCCGAGGGCGAAGGCGAAGGGAACGGTGAAGCCGACATATCCGAGATAGAGCATGGGAGGATGGATGACCATCTCGGGATATTGCAGGAGCGGATTCAGGCCGGTGCCGTCCGGGGGAAGTCCGCCTTGCATGATGGCGAACGGGTGCGCGGCGAAATTCAGAATCAGAAGGAAGAAGACCTGCACCGCGGCGATGATCATTGAAGCGTAAGCGAACAGGCGCTGGTCGGTCTTGTAACGCAGGCGGAGAACGAATCCGTAGCCGGCTAGCAGCAGCGACCAGAACAGCAGCGAGCCCTCCTGTCCGGACCAGAGCACGGCGAACTTATAGGCAGCGGGCAGGTCGCGGTTGCTGTGATGGAAGATGTAGGCGATGGAGAAATCGTCGTTAAACGCGGCGGCTACGAGAACGATGGCCGCGAGCAGCACGGCGGCGAAGGTGGCAATTCCGGCGCGGCGGGCAGTTTCACCGAGTCGAGCCGAGGTGGCATTGCGTCCGAATAACGCCACCAGGCCCGCCAGAAAAGAGTACGCACTCAGGCTTAGCGCCAGCATGAGCGCGAAGCTTCCGATTTGAGACATCGCGGGGGACCCCACAGTACCGTTCACCGTATTTTTTCAGAGAAGCGGATGGTATGCAATCTACCATGCCCAAAGGAGCTGCGTTTACCTTCACTTCTCCAGCGGGTAGCCTCTTTCGCGCCAGTCGCGGATTCCGCCGTCCATGGAGATGACCTTGGTGTATCCCATTTTTTGCAGGTTATCGGCGGCCAGCGCGGAACGGAAGCCTCCGCCACAATAGAGTACGAGTTCAGTTTGCAGATTGGGATACCTGGCCTCGACGTCGCGCTCGATGATGCCCTTGCCGAGATGGACGGCTCCGGGGAGGTGGTCGACGTCGAATTCGCGGTCTTCGCGGACATCAATGAGAGCGAAATTCTCTCCACGATCGAGCCGGGCTTTGACTTCGTCAACGTTGGTCTCGCGGACGCGCTGTTTGGCCTCCTCTACAATCTTCAGAAAGCGCGGCGGATGTTTTGGAGCCATGGTCGCTCGCCCTCCAGTGGCTGGATTCGTGTCGTTCCTCAGAATGATAGCAGGAGCTTCGGCTGCGAGCTTCGAGCTGCGAGGAAAAGCAATGTCCCGTAGCCCGCGGCGCGTAGCTCGTAGCTTTTCCGACGATAACAAAAGCGCGATTCCAGATAAAATCTGACTACGATCTTTTGCTTCTCAGACCCTATCACCTTCTATGACGCTCATCATTCGCCAGTCGCGCATTCATTCTTATGGTTGCTACACTACGCGGCCGATCCGCAAAGGGACGCTGATTGTGGAGTATGTGGGCGAGCAACTCACGCACGAGCAGGCGGACGACCTTTACGACGACTTCCAGAGCACGTATTTGTTCGGGCTGGATGGCGGCAAACGCATCATTGACGGTTACGGGGTGGCCGCGTTCGTCAATCATTCGTGTAAGCCGAACTGCGAGACCGATCAGATTCGCGGCAAGATGTGGATCATCGCGCAGCGCGATATTGCTGCTGGGGAGGAATTGACTTACGACTACAACCTCTACGATGGTGACCAGGACGCGCCCTGTTTGTGCGGGGCGAAACGCTGCCGGGGGAGTCTGTATTCTTCGGCGCACTTGCGCAAGCTTGCCAAGAAGCGGGCCAAAGCTGCGGCGGCCGTGGCGTCTGCTGCTTCGTGATCTGCGCCTCAAGAGACACAGAAATTTCCGATGTTACAATCAGGTCTTTCCAGTCGCATCCGCGACTCTGGAGTCTCACCTTGAACCGTGCTTCCGCAGGCCTCGAAACCATCGTCGCCAAAGCTCTGCATCGCGCGCCCGCGGACGAGAGCGCGTTGCTGGCTTGGCCGGTCGTGTGTGGCAGCGCGGTCGCCGAGCGGACTCGGGCGCTGAGTTTTTCCGCTGGCATCTTGCTAGTGGAGGTTGCAGATCTGGGATGGCGGCGAGAGCTCGTGCACTTGGCGCCGCGCTATCTGGCCCTGATCAACAAGTATTCAGCGACCTCGGTGAAGCGGATCGAATTCGTGGTTAAGGGCGAAGTAAAGAGGTGAAGTGAAGCCGTGAAAGTTACTGACAAAGATGTCGCCTACGTGGCCGATCTGGCCAACCTCGAACTGACCGAGGAAGAACGCGCTCGCATGCTGCACGACCTGAACTCCATTCTTGAATATGTCGATCGTCTCAGCGAACTGGAGACTGACAAAGTTGCGCCCATGGCGCAAGTCTCGGACCGCTATGGCAAAGACAACGACAAGTCGCGGCAGGGGAGTGAGCGGTTTGCATACGCCATCCGCGAGGACATTAAGGATGGTCTGCGGAAATCTTTGCCGCACGACGTTGCGGTGCGGAATGCTCCGGACACTGACGGGACGTTTTTTGAGGTTCCGAAAGTGATTGAGAGATAGTGACTGAAATAGTGATTGAAGAAGATGGCGCCGGAATTGACGATTGACGGTGTTCGCAGCGCGATTATCGAAGAGAAAACCACTGCGACCGCGCTGGCTCAGGATTTCTACACGCGCATCAGGAAAGAAGACTCCGAGATTGGTGCGTTTCTAACTCTCTGCGAGGAGCGCGCGCTGAGACAAGCCGCGCAGATTGACCAGATGGCCGCGGAGGGACAGTCTTTGCCGCCGCTGGCGGGAGTTCCGGTGGCGATCAAAGACGTCATGGTCACTTGTGGCGTACGCACGACTGCCGCTTCGAAGATTCTCGACAATTTCATTCCGCCGTATGACTGCACGGCGGTGGCTCGCCTGGAAGCGGCGGGCGCAGTGATATTGGGCAAGCTCAATTGCGATGAGTTTGCCATGGGCTCGTCCACGGAGAACTCGGCGTATGGCGCGGTGCATAATCCGCGCGACAAGAGCCGCGTGCCGGGCGGATCGTCGGGTGGATCGGCGGCGGCGGTTGCCGCAGACATGGCAGTGGCGACGCTGGGTTCCGATACTGGCGGATCGATTCGCCAGCCGGCATCGTTTTGTGGCGTGGTCGGATTGAAGCCGACGTATGGACGGGTGTCGCGGTATGGGCTGATTGCTTTTGCTTCGTCGCTTGATCACATAGGGCCGTTTGCCAAAACTGTGAAAGACGTTGCGCTGGTGCTGCGCACGATTGCGGGACGCGATCCCATGGATTCGACTTCGGCTGAGGTGCCCGTGCCTGATTATGTGGCCGAACTTGAAAAGCCGGTTGAGGGCTTGAGAGTCGGCGTGGCTAAAGAATATTTCGGCTCGGGGCTTGATCCGGAGGTGCGGGCGGCGGTTGAGGCTGCGATTCAGAAGCTGGCGGAGTTGGGATGCGAAGTTGTGCCGGTGAGTTTGCCGCATACCGAGTTTGCGATTCCGACTTACTACATTGTGGCCACGGCGGAAGCGTCGTCGAATCTGGCGCGCTATGACGGCGTGCGCTACGGCTTTCGGGCCAAGGCGAATACGCTTTCCGAAATGTATCGGCTGACCCGCGACGGCGGATTTGGCATCGAAGTCAAGCGCCGCATCATGCTCGGCACTTATGCGCTAAGCGCAGGATACTACGATGCCTACTATCTGAAGGCGCAGAAGGTTCGCACGCTACTTACGCGCGACTTCGACGAGGCGTTCAAGAAAGTCGATGTGATCGCTGCGCCGACTTGTCCGACTCCGGCTTTCAAGTTAGGCGAGAAGGTCAATGATCCACTGGCTATGTATCTCGCCGATATCTATACCGTAACTGCGAATCTGGCGGGGATTCCTGGAATTTCGGTTCCTTGCGGTGAGAATCACGAGAAGTTGCCGATTGGGTTGCAGCTGTTTGCTCGGCACTTTGATGAGAGTACTTTGCTGCGGGTGGCGCGCGCGTATGAGCAGGCGCGGAAGACCCCATAGGGACGGCCTCTCCCGGCTGTCGGGCGAATCCAGCGCTAGAGAACTTCGTAGTACTTTTCGCCAGCGCACGCCCTGCAAAGTACGCGCCCGCCTTGCAAAACCTCGCGGCGGAAGTTGATGCCCTCGCCGCACTCGGCGCAGACGATGCGGTCGCCTTTGTATCCCGGAAATTCTTCAGCGGGGAGTTCTACCTTTACCCATTGCTTCGTGAATAAATCGTCCTCCGGCATCTCGTGATAGGCCAGCATCTGCTGCTGATTCTTGTCTGCGAGTTCGGGATGCATTTCTCGCGCCAGCTTCTTCGACGATTCTCTCGCGGCTATGCGGATGGCCCGGTACCCGTGGTCGGTTGCACCCAGGGGAGCGAGATCGACGAAGGTTGCGGCCATTTTTCCCCAGTCGCGGAACTTCAGAGCGCGTTTGCCTAGACGGCACCCGGTGACTACGGCTATGGCGTCGGTGGCGCAGCGGTCGATTTCGACGAAGGTGACTAGGCGCTTGCGATCTTTTCCGCGTGGGTCTTCGATGCCCAGCTTCTCCAGTCCTAACATGGCAAGGCGGACGCCCAGCACTTGCCCGGCGCAGAGGTGGCCGTGGGCCTTTTCGGCTTCGCGGAGATATTCATCGAGGGAGAGCATAAAAGGAGCTTTTAGCCGTTGGCATTTAGCCGTTAGCTCTGGAGCTTCGGCTGGTTAAGAACTATGCAGAATCTCTCACTTTCTTCTCCAGCGTACTCCTTCTTTTGTGTTCTCGACGATGATGCCGGCAGTAATCGTCTCGGCGCGGATCGCGTCTGCGAGTTGAAAGTTCCGCGCTTTTCTTGCGGCTTCCATTTCGGCCAGCTTTTGTTTGACCTGTTCGTCGCTGAGCTGTGGGGATCCCGCGATCGCCAGCAATGCAGGACTGATTTCTTTCTCTTTCTCCCTGCCTTCGGCTCGGGCCCAGTCCAGGATCGCTTTCATTTTGGCCTGGTCGTCATCTTTCAGCACGCCGAATATTTCATCGAATTTATCGAGCGCTCCGAGCAGGGGTTTTACGTCATCCTGGCGAAGTTCTGCCGCATCCAGCGCGGTGTTGGCTTTGCGCAACATGTCGAAGATGGCGGCTTGGGCTTCGGCGGTGTTCAAGTCGTCGTCGAGCGCACTTTTTATTTGCGCGATGGTGTCGGCCGCGAGTTGCGACATGGCTGGGGTTGCTCCAGCGGCGAACTGCGTGCTGGTCAGGCGGAAACGAAAGTTGCGCAGTTTCTCCACCGAACTTGCTGCGGATTTCAAGCCGTCGAACGTGAAGTTCAACTGATTGCGATAGGGGACTTGCGTCAGCAGCCAGCGGATCGATGAGGGCTTGTGGCCGCGCAGCACCAGATCGCGGATGGTAAAAAAATTGCCGAGGCTCTTCGACATCTTCTGACCCTCGACCAGCAGAAAGCGCACATGGAACCAATAGCGCGCAAACTGCTGTCCGCTGAGCGATTCCGACTGCGCGATTTCATTTTCGTGATGGGGAAAAATCAGGTCTTCGCCACCGGCGTGCAGGTCGAAACTTGGCCCTAGTTCCTCCATCGACATGACGGAGCACTCGATGTGCCAGCCCGGACGTCCCGGGCCGATCGCCGTGTCCCACGAGGCTTCGCCAGGTTTGGGGGCCTTCCAGAGGGCGAAGTCGCGGGCGCTGTCTTTTTCATATTCGTCGACGTCTACGCGGGCGCCGTCGGTCATGCCGGCAAAATCTTTTTTTGAAAGCTTGCCGTACTCGGGAAATTTCGCGATACGGAAATAGTAAGAGCCGTCGTCGGTGCGGTAAGCGAAGCCTTTCTTTTCCAGTTCGGCGATGAAGTCGGCCATCTCGTTGATGTGTTCGGTGGCGCGCACGAGGATCGGCTGTTCGATGCTCAATGTCGCCGAATCTTCCAGGAAGGCTTCAGTGAATTTAGCGGTATACTGCTGTACGGTCACACCGTCACGCGCGGAGTTGCGAATGATCTTGTCGTCCACGTCGGTGATGTTCATGACGTAGCGTACGTCGTATCTGCTTTGACGCAGGAAGCGATAGAGAAGATCGACGGCTATAAATGTGCGGAAATTGCCGATGTGGCCGTAGTCGTAGACGGTTGGTCCGCAGGCATACATGCGAACGCGGTTGCCGTCGATGGGATGGAAGTCTTCGATCTTCCCGGAGAGAGTGTTATAGAGACGCAGGGCCATGGATGATGGATGAGTTCGCGAGCGCGGTGCGAGTTCTCATTCTAGGGGCGGGCTGGAAATGGGGTCAAATGGACTTAGCGCTAATTGCCGGCGCGGGCGCGTGCAGGCGGTGCTGCACGAGGAATGCGTAGTGCACGGCGGAGAGAATGGTGAAGATGAAGGTGGCGCGCAGGAAGGTGATGCGCGCGATCCAGACCCAGCGCATGGGGTCGACGAGCAGCAACAGCACGAAGAAAATCGCGGACACTTGCGCGAAGGTGTTGGCTTTGCCGAAGATGCTGGGGCGAAAATCGCGGAGACCGGCGATCATAAATAGCACTCCGCTAAGCAGGAGAATGGAGATATCGCGGCTGAACACCAGGACCGTATATTTCCAGGGAATCAACTGCTCGATGGAGAGGACAAGAAACATGGTGCTCATCAAGAGCTTATCGGCGATAGGATCGAGATACTGGCCGAGCAGCGTTTGCTGATGCAGGGTGCGGGCGAGGAGGCCGTCTAGGCCGTCGGTGACGCCGGCGAGAACGAAGAGCGCGAGGGCCCATTTGAAATCGTGCTTGACCAGGTTGATGACGATGAAGGGCAGGAAGATCATCCGCAGCAGGGTGAGTTGATTGGGCGCGGTCAGAATCTGGCGGAGGTTCACCGCTGAGTTTCTCCGCCGGTCTTGCCTCCAGAATCTCTCCCGGAGTGGGTGAGAAATTCGCTGACCAGAAGCGGGGCGGGATCCTGTCCGGTTTTCTCGGCGAAACGCTGGGCGAGCGAGAGGAGATTGCCTTCGGGAAGGTCGAGTTCCATTCGCTCCACGCGGTGCATGGGAAAAAAGACGACGCCGGAGGTGAACGGATCGCCGTTCTTGATCTGGGTGGCCAGATCATCAAAGGACGCGAGATCGACACCGCGCAGGCTGACGCCTTCAGCACCGAGATGGAGAATCGCACCCCAGAATTTTTCGCGCGGGCTGGTCAAGGTTGCGATCACGAGCACTCCCTGACGGAAAGGGCTGACGGCTTGCGGTTCCTGATAGAAGCTGGTGCTGGGCACGATTTGATTGTCGTCTGTGGGGGCGGGAAAATGCAAACGGACGTCGCCGCGCATGCGGCGAATTGGCGACGCAAGAGCAATATTCATGATGTGCCGCGGTCGCCCTCGTTCTTCGCTGCCTTCAGGTCGATCCCCACCTGCTCGGCCTTCTTATAAAGATGCGAGCGCTCGAGGCCGAGCGCCCGTGCTGTGTTTGAGATCTGGTGGTGATTGCGTTTCAGTTCGGCCAGGATTGTTTGCTTCTCGAATGCGCGGACGCGGTCGGCTAACGGAGCTGTGCCGGGCGAGGCAGCATCAGGCGCGGCGAACGAAGCGGGCAGAGCCAGCGCTACGGTTTCAGAAGTGACTTCATCGGACGTTGCCAGTAGCATCAGGCGCTCGACTGCGTTTCTCAGTTCGCGAACATTGCCCGGCCACGGATTCCCTTGCAACGCGGCCATTGCGTCGGCGGTGAAGCGCGTGGGCTTCCATCCGTTGGTGGCGGTCACCTGCTGCGCGAAGTGCTCGATCAGGGCCGGGATGTCTTCGCGGCGTTCGCGCAGCGGCGGCAGACGCAGGGGGAAGACGAAGACGCGGTGAAATAGATCCTGGCGAAATTTGCCGTCGCGCACTTGCGCTTCGAGATCGCGATGGGTGGCGACCACGACTCGCACATCAACGGTGATCGCGCGCTCGCCGCCTATGCGCTCTACTTCGCCTTCTTCCAACACTCGCAGCAGCTTAGCTTGCATGGCGAGCGGCATGTCACCGATTTCGTCGAGGAAGATGGTGCCGTGCTGGGCTTGCTCGAACTTGCCGAGATGGCGTCCGGCGGCGCCGGTGAACGATCCTTTTTCGTGGCCGAACAATTCGGATTCGATCAACTCGGCTGGAACCGCGGCGCAGTTCAGCGTGATGAACGGAGCACCGGCTCGTCGGACTGCGCTCGTGCAGCGTGCGCGCCACCAGTTCCTTTACCCGTGCCGGTTTCACCGAGTATGCAGACGCGGGTTTCGCTTGCCGCCACGCGTTCGACCTGCGCCATCACTCGGCGCATGGTTTCACCTTTCCAGACGATTTCGTGTTTGCCGAGGCGGCTTGCCAGGTCGCGATTCTCGCGTTCGAGGCGACCGAGCTTTAGCGCGTTCTCGACGGTTAGCAGCAGTTTTTCGGTGGAGATCGGTTTCTCGAGGAAGTCGAGGGCGCCGAGGCGCGTGGCACGGACGGCCATTTCGATGTGCGCCTGACCGGACATCATTACTACCGGAGCGGGCACGCCTTGCGCTTTGAGTTCTTCGAGAAAAGTCAGCCCATCTTTGCCGGGCATGACCACGTCGGAGAGGATCAGGTCGAAACTTTGCGACTTGGCCAGGTCGAGAGCCTTGTTTGCATTGTCGCAGACGACGGCTTCGTGGCCTTCCAGACGAAACGCCCGCGACAGCGAGGCCAGCGTGTTGGCTTCGTCATCTACGATCAGCAGGTGCGCTTTTTGCGCCACGGTTATTGACCTCAACTGAAATTCAAACCCAAATCTACCGCAGAGACGCCGAGTACGCCGAGAAATCGCACGGCAGCTCAATGCGAAACGTCGTTCCTTGTTCTTTCGTACTCTCGACGGAAATCTTGCCGCCGTGGTCGCTCACCACCGACTGCACAATCGCGAGGCCTAGCCCGGTGCCATGCGGCTTGGTCGTGTAATAAGGAGTGAACAGGCGCCCGCATTCCTCCTGAGTCAGGCCGGAACCGGTGTCGGAAACGGAAATTTCAACTCGGTCGCCGACTGTAGAGGTGCGGATCGTCAGCTCTCCACCTTCGAGCATGGCGTCGATTGCGTTGAGTACGAGGTTTTGCAACGCGCGATGCAGCAGATCAGGATCGGCTGAAATTTCGGGCAAGGCTTCGGCTAGTTCGGTGTGCAGGGCAATCTGCTTATCTTTGTCCTTGTTTCTGTCCTGCAATTGTGCCTGGAAGACTCGCAGAACTGAGCGCACCACTTCGTTCACTTGCGTCGGACGACGCTCAGGCTGCGGCATCCGAGAGAATTCGCTGAAGCGGCCGATGATGGACTTAAGGTTGTTGATTTCGGCCAGCAGGGTCGCCGTTCCTTCTTGAAAAACTTCTTCGAACAACTCGGGTGATTTTTGTTTGGCGCGCATCAGGTTTTCGACTGTGACCTGCAAGGGGAAGAGAGGATTTTTCAATTCGTGGGCCAAGCGCCGCGCCAGTTCGCGCCATGCCGCCACGCGCTCGGCCTGCAACGTGCGGTCTTTTTGCTGTGCCAAATCTTCGGTCATGTGGTTGAACGACGCGGCCAGTTCGCCTAGTTCATCGCTTGATTCAACTTCTACCTTGGCGGCGAGATCGCCGGCTGCGACCCGGCGCGCAGCCGCGGCCAGCGATACGACCGGGCGGGTGACGCGGGCCGCGAACCACAGGCTGGCCAGCACCGATATCAAAATTCCTATCCCGCCGACCAGCATGGCGGTGGAGATGACCTGCCTCTGCAATTCGATCAGCGGGCGCCGCGAGCTGCCGACCAGCAGGATGCCCATCAGTTGCTGATTCGCCGCGCTTTGATTCGTCGTACCGAACGTGGGGCCGGCCAGGGGAATGGCATGGAAAACTTCGGCGTCGGCGGGATCGGACGTCCAATGGATTACAGCCTGAGATTCCTGTGACGTGTCGCGTACCTTTGCGATGAGGGAGGAGAGTTTGTCGACGCCCGCGGCGGGTCCGTTCAAGTCCAGCAGCGATTTCGGGTTCCATTTCGCGTCGAGATTTTGATACAGCAGCACGCGCGTCCCGGTCGGGATGTCGAGCGTCGAGAGAAAGCCCTGGTCCAGTCGCTCGCCGCCAATCACATAGAAAGGTTGTTCTCCGACACGAGCTACGCGTACGGCAAACAGGCCGAGGGTAGGGCCTCCGGGAAGTTCTTCGCGTTTCAGAAACGCTCCCGCTGGGACGGTGGACGCGGGCATTGTGGCTCCGAGAGCCGGGGCTTGCGGAACCGACACTTCGGGATATCCGAATTTCGCCTGCCACTGCGCGGAGGAAAGAATGGTGCCGCGAGAGTCGACTAGCTCCAGAAAGTCGAGCTGCTGCTGCGCTGCGAGGGTACGCGCTTCACCTACGTATTCGCCGGAGTCGGTAGCGCCGCGGTCGATATCAAGAGCGATGCGCTGCACGGTTTCGCTAGCGGCAACTGACCCGACTTTGCGCACGACCTCCGAGCCTCGGCGCTGGAACTCCGATCGAAACTGAGCGGCCACTGCATTTGCACGGTCTTGATCCGCCTGCTCGAACGAGCGCCGGATGGTGCTGTACACCGACACCGAAATGACGGCGACGCAGAGCAACACCGTTGCCGCAAAAAGCAGAAGAAGTTTCTTGCGGAAGCTCATCGCGAAGGCGCCTCGGGCTGCGGGCCGTATGGTCGCGAATCAGCTTGCTTCTGATCCGCCAGCCAAGTATTCGCCAGCGAAGGCCCAGCCTCGCTCCACGTTCCCAGACGATCCGGCTCCCAGTTGCGCACACGCGGACCGGCAGCGGTTTCGACCGGCAAATGGAAAAGGGGAATGACGGCGTATCGGTTAAGCAGACTGCGCTCGGCTTGGTACAGATCATCCACGTCGAAAGAGTTGCCGCGGGACATCGATGGGAATGTGGGAGGTGGCAATCCGAGTTGCACGCGCCGCGTCGCTGAGCGACGTCGCGGGATCGGGGCTCGGAAGAACTATGCGCATCAGGCGAATGTCTTCCACTCCCGACAACGATACTTGCACGTTGATGCCAACTTCGCCGGCATTCAGCGCTATGCGCTCGGCGATCAGTTGGGCTTGCGGGTCCCTCGGATCATAAGTCAGACCGTATGTCGGATTGAGCCCAGGCTGCCGCGAGTCGGCGAGCAAAGTGCGGGCGCGTTGCGGATTCGCCGGCGTGGAGAAAACGGCGCTGTAGCCAGTCAGCCAGTTGGGAAGAATGCTGGCGGCGGGTTCTCCGGCGCCTTTCAGGAGCACGGACTGGATGGGCTTGCGATCGATGGCGAGCGCCAGCGCTTCTCGCAGGCGAGGGTCCTGAGCTTTCGAGTTCGCGGAGAAAACCAGCGCCAGCAGCTCCACCGGCAAAGAGAGCGATGACGATGCGCCGCGCCGCCCTGATCCGCTGGCCGCCTGCGGCGCTGTTTCGATTATGTCGGTCTTATCCAGTTCGAGCGCGATCGCCTGGTCGCGCAGCGATTTGCCGAATTCGATCTCGACTGCATCCACAAAAGGACGCCCTGCCCAACTCTCTTCATTCGCGGCGAGCCGTAGCAACTGGCCCGACTGCCACTCAGCGACGAGGAAGGGGCCCGTGCCTATGGGAACGCCACTCGCATTGTGCTTGAGCACGAGATTGCGCGGCAGTTCGAGTTCGGCGAGCAGCGACGGCATGGGCGTGTCGCTGTCGATCGTGATCGTCATTGAATCTGCCGCGGTTGCGCGCACATTCCAGTTGGGATGGAGCGCGCCCAGAATTTGCGCTATGGCTGCGGGCGACGCCGCGCTGCCGTCGTGAAACTTCACTCCTCGGCGCAGCGTGAATTGCCAGTGCCGGGCGCTCGGGTCGCTCTGCCAGGCCACGGCCAGTGCGGGCTGCGGGCGGTCTTGCGCGTCGAGTCTTACGAGAGTGTCGCCGACGAGCGAAAGCGTGCGCGCCATGTCCCAGTAATCGGCGGGCGTGGCGTTCGGAGGGAGTTCGAGCACGGCCGGCGCGGATTGCAGCATGACGCGCAGAGTTCGACCGTAGTGCGGACGGGTCTCCGCGGTCGCTGTCGTCGCCGCGAAGATTGCCACGGACGTTGTCGCGATGAATGCCGCCGCCGTCGATCCGATCAGGGCTGCGACCAGCAAGCTAGTTGCTGCACGAAATCGATATGCGATACGCGTCATACCATCCTGTGTCTTTTCGTCTTACGATAGCCACCGCGCCGGCGCCGCTGCTTTCCGGCCACAGCGCTGCGATTTGCCCGTCGAATTCCAGTGGGGAACTAGCGGCTACGGGATCGCGATCGGGAATCTCGAATGCGCGCAGGGCGTCGTGCGCCGAATCTCCGCTCTCCGAAACGAGCAACTGCGTGCCCACGCCGCAACTGGAGCGAACCGCGGCCAGATCGCTTCCCCACGTTGCTTTTGCGCGGATCGCCTGGTCGGTCACGCCGTCCACAAGATGGAGCGATCCATCTACCGCGGCGAACACCCATAGCGTGTAAGCCGGTCGCGGAAGCGCGGCGGCTGAATAGAACGAAGGAACGTTGGAGATTTTTCCGATGGCAGGGGAAACGGCTCCGGTGAAGAAATTGCGCGCGGCCGCATAGAAGGCGCGCACGCCGTTGTCCTCCGCCGTTAAGGGCCACGGGTCGTCGCTGTTATTACAGGTGAGCGCGAGCGGCGTGCTGGAGTTCGTCCGGCAGAAGGTTCCGGGCAGGTACACGTCGAAAAGGTGATCGCGGCGGAGCAGCAAGCGTCCGCGCAAATCGCGGGGGAAAATACGCGAGTGCGTTATGGGTAACGAAACTTCTAGCTCCCAGCGTCCGGTGGGATTCGCCGCATGACGATAGACGGAGACCGCACTGGCGTCGAGCACGATCAGGCGAGAGCCTCCGGGCATTTCGATCAGTGCGGCGTCCAGGATCGGTTGTTCTTGTGCGAAGAGGGGAGTTGCTTTCAGGGTGATCGGCAACGCGGCGGTGAATGGTGCTGCGGTTGGCGGCCTCGGCAGCGATACCAACGCGATCTTTTTTTCGTCGGATCCGATCGTAATCTCGGCGGTCCAGACGTATTCGCGGAGGCTCTCGGAGAGAACAACCTCGATGGTTCCTATCGCTTGTTCAGTCTTGGAGGCGTGCACACCTTCGCTGTACAACTCGGCTTCGAGAGCGCTGCGCACTTCGTGCACGGATTTTTCGTCCAGCGACGACTTGTTGGTGACTTCGAGTGCGAAGGCTCCGGGACCGGAAGCGGCAGCGATCTGGTGCGCCAGCTGGCGGGCGGTGTCTCCGAGGGACGACGCGCATAAAGAGGAGGGAAGAAAAACCGTCGCAAGCAAGAACGAAGTCAGCCAAGCTGGCCGCAGACCGCTGGAGGTTCGCGCTCGCATGTGTGGAATGGGCTGATTATAGCGCGGGATGGAGGGTGGACTGATCATTGCATCGCCTCAGGAAAGCCAGAAGGTTTTTCTGAGAACTGAGAACTGAGAACTGTTGCCCTGACTATTGTTGGCCTTTGCCTTCGGATGCTGTCTCTGTGCCTTCCTCCTGGCCGGCGGCGGTCTGTGCGTTCATTCCGTGCAGTATGTCGTTGAAGAAAATCTTGCCGTCGGCTGGGACCATCATGATCTGCAATTTGTCAGAGAGGCGCTCGGCTACGATTTTGTTGATTAGAAGCGGGTTCTGCTTCAGGATCGCGGCCTCGCTCGACATGCGTTCGGCATCGGCAGCGGCGGTCAGGCGGATGCGTTCGGCTTCGGCTTGGGCCAGAAGCTTGCGGCGCTCGCCCTCGGCTTTACTGTCGATGAGCTTGGCTTCGCCCGCGGCCTCGGCGTTCTTGACCGTCGCTTCCTTGCGCGCCTCGGCTTCGAGCTTCGACTGCTCAATCTGTTTCTGCTTCAGCGGGAGCGTGTACTGCATGGCGTCGGACTCGCTCTTGGCTTGCAGCACTTTCACGGCAGCTTGTCCCTCGGCTTGCTTTACTTGTTGAACCTTGGTTGCTTCGGCGTCGGCCTCGGCGATTTTCACCTGCTTCTGGTGGATCTCGGTTTCCACACCCATGCGGTCGTTCTCTTGTTCCTTCAGCAGTAGCGACTCGAGGCCTTTCGCATATTCCTGTGGGAGCTCGATGTCGCGCAGCATGACTTCTTTCACTACGATGCCGTCGGCAGCGAGGCGTTGGCGAATCAGTTCGGCGGAGCGCTGGCGAACTTCTTCGCGCTTGGAGGAGAAAACTTCACGGACCGTATAGCCCGGCACCAGTTCGCGCCAAGCGGTGGCAACTACTGGCGGCACGATTTCTTTCTCCAGAGGCTGCGGCAAGTTGGCTTCGATGTAGTCGAGACGCTTGGGATCGATCTGATAGCGGACAGTGATGGCTAGGCCCAGGGTGAGTCCTTCTTTGGCTTGGACGCGCAGGGCGTCGCCCTTGGCCACGCCTTTAGCGACCGAATCCTCGCTGATGCCAGTGGTGAATAACTGGTCGCGGGTGTTGAACAGTTCGACGCGCTCGACTAGCGGGACGACGAAGTGCACGCCCGGATACAGGGTTCCAGCGAGTGTGCCTTTGGTCTGGCTCACGCGCACGCCGGCCATTCCGCTGGGGACGATCACGATGCCGGCCGAAATCAGCAGCGGAGCCCAGGCCAGCATCACGAACGCAACCGAAGTTCGCCAGCGGATGGCGGGCGCTAGGCCGGCGCCGAGCGCGCCTGCTTCGGGGTCGGGATGCAATCGTCTGCGCTGCCAGACGATCAGCAGGTAGGCGTCGTAGGAGAGGATTCCGGCGGCGATTACGAACATCGCGATTCCGGCACTCAGTAGCAAATACTTCAGCAACAGCATGGTGGTGCTCCTTTCAATTCTTTGGCGTCAATACTTGGGCGCCGCTTTAGGAATTTCCGGGCGGCGGGCGAATGCCGTGCGGACGATTTGTCCGAAAATGAGTTCCTCGATTAATAAAGACACCGCCAGGGAGAACGTCAGACCGCCGACGATTACCAGACCTTGCAGCATTGCTTCCATGATTGCCTCCGGGCGTTCGGTGGAAGAAAAGCAAGCCGGGAGCCAGAGCCAGGTGGTTGAAAAGAATGGGATTAATATTGGCGCGTGGCGAGTTTGTGTATCCGAGAGGACGCATCTGTGTGTGGGATGACACGCGGGAGGCGCGGCGAGTGGAGTGAAGTGGCAGGCAGAAAAAAGCCGCCATCAGATTTTCGCCGATGGCGGCAATCAACGGAGTACGAGGAAAACTTGACTTGCGAAAACTTTAATTACCAAGCTCGGTTTTGGCGCGCATTTTGCGCCGCACAATTCCAGCAATCCCAATCAGGCCGATCGAGAGCAGCAACAAACTGCCCGTTTGCGGAGCGGCGGAGACGTTGGCGCTGGAGTGACGGAATGTCGCATCCACGGCGGCGGAATTGGCCGAGGCCAGCGTGGGAAGTAACAGGGCTGCAACCAGCGAGAAGAAGAAGCGGCTAGGCAAGGTGGATCCTCCCAGAGCAAATCCAGATATTTTAGTTTCGCCAAACTTTGCTGAGTGGAGCATGCAGGTACAAATGCAACCCTGGTGCCAAGTAGGTGCGGGCGTCCATACTTACGGCTGCAATCACTTGACGGTTGCTAAAAAGTGGAAAGTGAAAAGGTTTGCACAGTGCCTGCTCGAGGAAAGGGCTAGCCTGGTGCTAGTAATGACGATTGGTAACTCCTGGTAATCGGAAGGAGGTAACATCCCGGCGATGCGTCAGGCTTTCAGCAGCTCCCATCCCAAGGCAAGTCCGTTTGAGATGCAATCTCGCGTGGAGCCTTCGCCTACGTGCATGGCCAGCATTCCGGCAAAGGTGCGCGGGCTCGACTGGAATACCTGCATGGTGCGCTGTCGCAAATAATGATGGTTGGCCAGGAACAGCATCATGCCGGCCATCAGGGTGGGGCGGCGGAGCAACGCGCGATGATCTTTTTGATAGCGCGCGAGGTCTCCGGTGGCCAGGCAATCGCCGAGAAGAGCGGCCTGACGAAATCCCAGGCAAATGCCTTCGCCGGTGATGGCGTCCACTCCGCCGGAGGCGTCGCCCACCAGCACGGTCCGGCCGCGATAGACGCGCGGCAACTTTCGCGTGGTGGTGATTGCTCCTCGTTCGCCCGAGGCGAATTCGGCATTTTTGAGACGCGCTGAAAGTTCCGGAAATTCATCTAGCGCGTCTTCGATACGCAACCTCGGCTTCGAGCTAGCCGATGCATTCGACGAAACCAGCGCCAGACAGACTTCTTCGCCACTGACCGGCGTGACGTAAATCTGGCAGTGACGGCCCCAGTGGAGCTCCATGAAGTCGGACCAGGGGGCAACGCGGTAGTGTCGCCGGAACCCAAAACGCCGATTGTTTTTCTGCGGTGCAGTCTCCTCGTGCAGATCCAGTTTCGCCCAGCTGCGGACGCGCGAACTGGTTCCGTCAGCGCCCACGATCCAGCGGGCCCGCACTAATTCTCCAGCAACCAGCGCGCCTTCCGGATGAAGCCCGGTGACCGGCGTCTGCCACAACATGCGCACGCCCATTGCTGCCGCGTGCTCGAGCAGGACGCTATGAAGATGTGTGCGCCGGATTCCGTATGCGGTCCCGCGCGGAAAAATCGCCTCGGCTTTTCTGCCTTCGCTTACGAAACGAATGCCGCGGAAGGGGTACGCTTCGGCCTCGGGAATTGTGATGCCGAGTTTGTCGAGAGCCTGGATTCCATCCGGCAGCAACGCTTCGCCGCACGGCTTGTCGATCGGCGGAATCGCGCCATCCGCCACGACTGCGCTCATGCCGTGACGGCGCGCCGCGATCGCCGCAGCCAGGCCCGCGGGTCCGCCGCCAACTACGAATACATCCACCGGATTGGGAACACGATTTGTCAAGGTTCTTCCGCCAAATTCTTACGCGATGACGTTTTTCTTTCTCCTGCGATTTCACTAAAAATTGTATGCCGATTAACAGAATTGGATGCGGATGGTAGAGTTGGATTTGTAAAATCTTAGTCAAACTGGATCAACCATGAAATTCGTCATCGGATTGGTGCTCGGGCTCATCCTGGTGCCCCTTGGGTTTTATCTCTATTTCGCGAGCGGGAAAGCTCCGGTCGCCACCACCGACTCGACCATGCCTTTCGAGGAATTTCTCGCGCACAAGGCTTTGGACGCGCGCATCGCGAAAGACGCGCCGAAGGATGTGCCGATCCAGCCGACCGAAGCCAGTTACCTGGCCGGCGCCGAGCTTTACAAGCAGCACTGCGCGGTTTGCCACGGCGTGCCGCTGGCGTCGAAGACGGCGATTGCGTCGGGAATGTATCCGCAACCACCGCGGCTGCTGGAGGGAACAGGTGTGACCGACGATGAGCCGGGCGAAACCTATTGGAAGATCTTCAACGGCATTCGTCTGACCGGCATGCCGGGCTTCAGCAAATCGCTTTCTGAAACTCAGATGTGGCAGATCGCGCTTTTGCTGAAGAATGCCGACAAGCTTCCCGCCTCGGTGAAACAGGCGCTGGTCACGCCCATCGGCGCGAGCACGTCGACCACGAACATGCCGCAGGTAGCGCCCGTGCCGCCGCCGCCGGCCTTTCCTGCAATGACGCCGGCAAAATAAACCGATTGCAATCGCGACGAGCTGCTCGCCTCCGTCTCACGGGCGTGAGCATCTACATCTATGATGTAGGCATGGCGTTTGGGCGTCCCCGGAAACTCTTCACCGAAGCGGAATTGTACGACTACGCCCTGGGTGCGCTGGCACGCCGCATGCGCTCGGTCGCGGAACTGAAACGCCTGCTGCGCAACCGCGTCGAAGCCGACACGGAAATCGGCAAGACGCTGGTGGAGTTGATTGTCGTCCGCCTAAAAGATCACGGCTATCTGAATGACGCCAAGTACGCGACGGCGTTTTCGTCCTATCGCCGCGACAACGAGAAATTCGGACGCATGCGCGTGGTCAACGACCTGAAGGCCAAGGGAGTGCACGGGGACGTCATCGAGAAGGCAGTTTCGTCGGTCTATGACGATGTGAAAGAAGAGAGCCTGGCGCGCGCCTACCTCCGCCGCAAACGCTTGCTGAAGCCGAAAGACCAGAAGCAGACGGCGCGCATTTTTCGGAACTTGATGCGCGCCGGGTTCGGGTCGAAGACGATCTTTACCATCCTGAAGAAATGGGACGTGGACGAAGAGACGATTAGCGAACTTGAGAATGAGGCTTCGGAAGTGTAGCCAGGTTTCAGAGAACCCCGAAACTTTGCAGCTGGCTTCTTTACCTTGTGTTCCCCTGTGCCCGCTGTGGTGGAGATTTGTCTTTCATTTAGAATTAAACCTTCCATGCTCACAGGCTCCGAAATTCGGCGCAAGTTTCTGGACTTCTTCATTCAGAAGGGACACCGCGAGGTGCACTCCTCGTCGCTGGTCCCGGCGAATGACCCGACTCTGCTTTTTACGAACGCCGGGATGAACCAGTTCAAGGACGTATTCCTTGGCCTCGAAAAGCGCGACTACGTGCGGGCGACGAGCTCGCAAAAGTGCGTGCGCGCGGGCGGTAAACACAACGATCTGGAAAATGTCGGTTTCACCAATCGTCATCACACGTTTTTTGAGATGCTGGGGAACTTTTCGTTTGGGGATTACTTCAAAGAGAAAGCCATTCCGTACGCATGGGAACTGATCACCTCGTCGGAGTGGTTCGGGATCGAGAAAGAAAAGCTTTACATCACGATTTTCGAAGGTGCTGGCCCGTTGGAGGCTGGTTTCGATGTTCCGCGCGACGATGAGGCCGAGCAGCTTTGGCTTGCCACAGGCGTTCCCAAAGAACGCATTTTCGCTATGGGAATGAAGGATAACTTCTGGCAGATGGGAGACACTGGCCCATGCGGCCCTTGCAGCGAAATTCACTACGATATGGGCCCAGCTGCGAGCGATCAGGGACACACAGATTGTGCCTTCACCTGTGACTGTGGACGCTATGTCGAGATATGGAACCTCGTCTTCATGCAGTATGACCGTGGTGTGGGATTCACGAAGCTACTTCCCAAACCCTCGATCGACACTGGCATGGGCTTGGAGCGCGTGACGGCGGTGCTGCAGGGCGTAATTTCGAATTACGAGACGGATTTGTTCACGCCGCTGATCGATGCTGCTACGGAATTAACAGGTGGATTTAGAACGGATATAAGAAGCGCAGTGCGACAGGCAGCGACTGCATCTTCTCTTCGCGTGATCGCTGACCACTCGCGTGCTGCCACGTTTCTGATTTCCGACGGAGTGTTGCCCTCGAACGAAGGTCGCGGCTACGTGCTTCGCAAAATCATCCGGCGGGCGATCACGCATGGGCGTTTGCTTGGACAAGCCGAGCCGTTCCTGAATCAGATGGTTTTTTTCGTCCGTGATCTGATGCAGGATGCGTATCCAGAACTTAAGGAGACCGCGGACCGAACGTCCAAGACCGTCCTAGCGGAAGAAAGTCGATTCGCCCGCACACTTGAGATCGGACTGGACAAGCTTGAGGAAGACTTTACTGATGCCCGCGGTTTGAAAGAAAGGGGGATCCGGGATTTTCTTACGCAGAAGGTCGCTGGCGGTGTTGAGGTTACTGAGCAACATGTGAAGGCTCTGGCTGCCGAGAAAAAGCTCGCGAATGATCCGGTATTGCTCGCAGCACAGGCTGCTCAGTTGTTTGGATACGAATTGGCGCCGCTGATCGTTGAGGAGTTGCAGCAAAAACTGCGCAGTAACCCCAAACTTAGTGGAGATGAGGCATTCCATTTATACGAGACATATGGCGTACCTCTGGATTTCGTGATCGACACAGCCAAGGATCAGGGTGTTGATGTCGACTTGGCGGCGTTTGAACAAGCGCGAGACACCGAGCGCGATCGTGCCCGTGCCTCCTGGAAAGGCGCCGCCAAGCAGACGGCCAATCCTGCCTACCAGCAACTTCCGAAATCAGAGTTCGAAGGGTATCGCCAGACGCGCTCCAACAACTGCGACGTTCTTGCCATCATCAAGGGCAATCAGGGCGTGCAGGAGCTCAAACCAGGCGAATCAGGCGACGTCATTCTTGATCACACTCCTTTTTATGCGGAGTCTGGCGGACAGGTTGGGGATCGGGGATGGTTCTACTCCGACGATCACAACACGGTCGTCGCCGAGGTGACTGGATCCTACTACCCGGTGCAGGGCGTGCGCGCGCATCAAGTCATCGCGAAGCAGCCGATTCGAGTGGGGCAGAAAGTCGATGCCGTGGTCGATACCGCGGTTCGCGAATCTACCATGCGGAATCACACGGCTACGCATCTGCTTCAGGCGGGGCTGCGCGAGGTTCTCGGCAAACATGTCAAGCAGGCGGGATCGCTGGTTGCTCCCAATCATCTGCGGTTTGATTTTTCGCATTTCACTGGAGTTGCCGACGAAGAGCTGCAAGATATTGAAGACCTCATCAATAAGGAGGTCCTGCGCAACCAGCGCGTCGAGGTCATCGAGAACGTTCCGATTGACGTGGCTGTCAACGAGTATCACGCTATGGCGCTATTCGGAGAGAAATATGGCGACCGCGTGCGCGTGATCAAGATTGGAGATTTTTCCACGGAACTCTGCGGCGGCACGCACACGGCGCAGACCGGCGAGATTGGCCTGATCAAGATTTTGAAAGAGGGAAGCGTGTCGTCGGGCGTGCGGCGCATCGAGGCCGTGACTGGGGAAGGCTCATTGAGCCATTTTCGCGAGGACCACGCCTTAGAGCAAGAAACACGTCGCCTGGTTGCTGCCAAAACCATGAGTACTCATCGGGCTGAACAGGAGGATGGTTCGGTAAAACACTTCCACGTTGAGGGCCAGCGAAAACTGCATCTCGCCCTCGTCGCGGAGTTCGAAGCAAAAGACGCAGAGATCAAGCGTTTGCAGCGGGAACTCGACCAAGCCAAGATGAAGTCGGCGTCGTCGAGCACGGCTAACATCGGCGAAAAAGTTAAAGAAGTTCGCGGCGTCAAAGTGCTCGCCCATCGCGTGGACAATCTGGAACGCGGGCAGATGCGCACGCTGGTCGATCAGCTCCGCGACAAGTTGGCGTCGGGGGTGGTCGTGCTGGGATCGGCTATGGATGGCAACGTCTCACTCATCGTTGGCGTCACCAAGGACCTCACCGGCCGCATTCAGGCGGGGAAAGTCATCGGTCCGGTTGCGCAAAAAGTTGGCGGCAAAGGTGGCGGGCGTCCGGATCTGGCTGAGGCGGGCGGCAAGGACGCGGCGGCGCTGGATTCGGCGCTGGGTGAGGTTTACAGTGTCGTAGAGTCGCTGTTGAGTTAGAAAACTGCGGGCCACAATGGACGATCCCATACGATTCGTCGAGCACCGGGGCAAGCGCATTTTGCAGGCGGATTTTTCGCACGCCAACGCGCACGACATGCTGCTGCTTCTGGAAGAGCTGCGCAAAGTGGTGGCGCAACAACCGCGCGCTTCGCTGGTTACGTTTTCCGACTGGACTGGATCCACGGTCGATCACACGGTGGCCATGAAGATCAAAGAAGTGCTGACGCTCGACCGTCCGTTCGTGAAAAAGACGGCATGGGTTGGCACCGAGAGCATCCCGCACGCCTTCATGGAAAACTTCCACACGTTTTCGCAGCGTGAGATTGCGACATTCAAGACGCGGGAAGAAGCGATGGACTGGCTGGTGGCGGAGTAGTTCTCGCGCGTCGATTTCCGAATATCAGGAATGTTGTTTGGGCCCTTTTCCCCTTTTCCGGTGGGACACATCACGGAACAAATTCTTCTCAGGAGTTCCTTATGGGCCGCGACCTCGATAAAAGCACAGCCTTCTTCTACGGGCGGTTCGTGTTGGCTGCCTACCAGATGTTCAAAAATCAGAATCCGGACCCGCTGCGTCCCGCGCCTGACGGTATTCCGGACGGATACGAACTGGCCTCATGGATCCACATGTCGGATTTTCTCTTTGACCGCAACGAGCCGAAGTTCTACGGGATTGTGGCTCGCGAGACAAAGAATCCTGACTCGCGCATCATCGCAATTCGCGGCACAGAAGGAGCAATCGAGTGGCTCGATGACGCTGCGGCGTTGGAAGTTCCTTTTCGGCAGGTTCCGAGCGCGGGCCGCGTGGCTTACGGGTTCGACAAGATTTACAGCAGTTTGAAGGTTGTGCCCAGTCCGCTGCCTGAAGACAAAGTTATCGGGCCCGAAGCGGCGGTCCCATTGGCGGGATCGTTCGGCGAACAACTCGATCAACTGGCGTCGCGGCGGGAGGCGTCGCGTCGCGGCCGTGCTTTACGGGCAGAAGAAGCCCGCCCAACGCGTCCCACCGTGGTTACCGGACACAGCTTAGGGTCGACGCTGGCTACTTTGTTCGTGATGGAAAACGACTCGCGCCGCAGATTCGAAGTCGGTACGCTGTGCACGTTTGCATCGCCACGCGTCGGCAATCTGGAATTTGCGCGGCGGTTCGATCAGTTACTGATTACTTCGTGGAGGATTGTGAACAAGCACGATGTCGTTCCCAAGGTGCCGCCGCATATTCCGATGGTGCTGGAATATGACCACGTCGACACGGAATACATGTTCGATTCGTCGGGTTTCGCCAAGAGTAGTTTGCTGTGCCGGCACACGATGGAGACCTATCTCCATTGGTTGGATCCAACGTTTGCCTTGCTGCCGGAATGCAAACCGTAATTTAATTGTTGTTGGAACTGAGAACCAGAAATGTATTCAGCTTCTCCACCTGAGAGTTACGGGCCCTGTCATTGGATGCCGGAACTCGCCGCCATTTTTCTTGACGTCCAGCATCGCGTTTTTCAAGCCGAAATACCACTTGGCGGGACGATCGGCGTCATCGATCAGCATCAGGTGTGGGTTGTGTTTCAGGCCTTCCGACTGGAGTTCCATGGTGCGCCGATCCTGCTCTACGAATTTTGCGAAGACGAATTTCAGTAGCTGCGGGCCGAAAGGAACCCAGCGAAATAAATTCCACGCGGCCACCACGTCGATGCGGCACTGGCTGCGGGTGATGGGAGTAACCGTCGTCAGGCTCGAGAACCAGTATTTGCCGGCGCGAATAATTTCCGAGCGCAGATTGGGCAAGACGAAATCTATGGTGGTGGTGATCGAATCGGCGTCGGCGTAGAGGCGGAGAAGTTTGTAGGGCGCGCTGTTGGAGCTGGGCGTGTGCGCGCTCATGCGAAATCCGTAGGGGATGGGTTCGAAGTTCTTCTGTCTTCTCGTGAATTGATTTCTGCGAGCGCCACCACCATGCCTGGTGGACGAAGGGACCGTGCGCGGGATCCATCAGTCCGATGATGCCGTGATCGACGGAGCAGGGCAGATCGGCGGTCAGGTAGGCGAGTTTGTAATGCTCGCTGAATTTCGGAATCTCAGGCGCGGGAGTGGGCGCGGGCTCGGGCTTTGAGAATCCGGCGCCGGCTGGGCCGGGATCGGGAATGAAGACCCAGATGAAATCGTCGCGCTCTTCGCAGGGATAGCTACCGGCGTAGATGCGGTCGATTTTCAGAGTCTGCTCGGGAACTAGCGACGGGATCAGCTGGCACTGGCCGGAGTGAGCGTCGAATCTCCAGCCGTGGTAGGAGCATTCGATTTGCTGGCCGTCGAAGTGTCCGCAGGAAAGCGGCATGCCACGGTGCGGGCACGCGTCGCGCAGGGCGAAGGGCTGGCCTTGCTGGTCGCGTCCGACTACCAGCGGTTGTTCGAGCAGCATCGTCTTGGCTAGCTCTCCGCGTCGGAGTTGATTGGCCGGCAGAGCGCGGTACCAGAAACCGAAGAGCATGAGCGCATCGGGAGTCTGGGGCTGCAATGGGAACTCGTCAGGCATAATCGCAAGGTCGGGACAGGTGAGGATACCGCAGTAGATCAAAAACTTGAACCGCCGAGACGCCGAGGACGCCGAGAAAAACGGAAGACTGAACGAACAAGAGCAACCCTAGCAGCTAGGCCCGCTGTCCAGAGCGTATCCGCGTTCTTAACTGGACGTATGCTTCACTGGCCACGCCCGGCTGTTCGATGTGAGTGAGAAAAAGCTTGCGCAGAGCGGCCGTAGTCAGGCGGCCTTCGAGGTAAGCGTCGTAGAGATCGGTGCCGGTGAGATATCCGAGTTGCTCGGCGACGTATTCGTACTTGCGGCCGGTGAAGGTTGGGGCTTGCCCGGCTCGAGGATCCGCATCGGCGGTGCTGGGTCAGGAAGTCGAGAGCTCTCGACGGCGTCACCGAAGTGAAGCGAAGTCTGGTGTTCGAGGTCTTCGCGCGTCACTTCAAACAATTCCGCAACATCGCTGTCGCGGAATGCGGGACGCGCGGGATGCAAAATGCGCGATCCGAAAAAGGCGAGCGCGTGTTCGAGGACGGCCATGTAAAAGGCGTCGTCTTTGTTCTTGTCCAGCCGATCGAACGCAGGTGCCGCGTGAGTTGCGCTGTGTTGCGCCGAAGCCCTGCCGTTTGAAAGATTCGGCAAGTCCGCGACAGGCTTGATGAAGGAAGCGAGTGGCGTCCTCGGCGGCGGTGCTCATGCGAAATTGGCGCACGTACACGGCATTGATGGGCGTGAGGTAAACGCTGCCGCGTTCGCGGACCTGGCGGAGCAGAGATCGGCGGCGTTCGGCGGTGAAGCCTTTGCGCGACAGCAGGCGGCGGAGTAGCGCGTCAGAACTGCGCGAATAGACCTCGGGCATGAGGTCAACCAGAAGCTTAGGCTGCGTCGTGTTGTGGGCGGAGTACTGGTTGATGCCGAGAAAACGCACCATGCCGTCAATCAGGTTGTAGAGCGTAGGGCCAAGGTCGGGTGCGCTGTGGTCTTTGTCACTGCGTCCCCAGCGGTCGAGGCACAAGCGGTAATTTTCGTATTTTTCCAGCGGCGTGGCGTTGAAGACGCATAGAACATTTTCGCTGTCGTTCTTGCAAACCTGGACGGCTTCGACGTGGTCGAGAGCTTCTCCGGCAGCGCGCCAGTAGAGGGCGTCGACGTTCTGCAGAACGGTGAGAATGGGTTCCGCCGGAAGGCGCTGCTGAAGCAGCGCGGGCAGATGTTGCGGCGCGAGGTGCGACTCGCCGAACAACACGACGATGAGTGCGTCGGGATGGCGGCGTCGAAGTTCGGCAATCTTGTCGGCAGCGTGGCGGTCGCGCGCTCCGATCTTGCGCAGGTCTTCGCGCGGCATGCAATCGAGGCCGATGAGCGACGCTCCGTGGTCGCGGGCGGCGGAGAGCAGTTCGTAAAATGGAACCCAGTCGTATCCCCAGTCGAGTTCGAAACGGATACGCTGGCGGAGCTCTTCTTCGTCAATTTCGCGGCGGACCCATTCGTCCAGAATGTGCTGATCGCGGGAAAAAATGGTTTCGACTCCCAGCACGACGGGGCGTTGGTGAAATTCAAAATCGCGGAGGAGCGAGGCCAGGTAGCGCTGCGAATTGGGCAGAGCGTGGTAGTCGCCGACCAGGACGATGCCGGCTTGGGCAATTTCGTGGCGAACATCGCCGGGGCTCAGGATCTTCTGGTAAGAGGTGTAGGCATCGCGAAAATCGCGAAGGTACTTGCGTCCAGAGGCGGAGTCAATGGCGCGAATCTCACGCTCGACGCTGGCGATGGCATGGAGCTGGGCGGCGCTGCGCCGTGATCGTAGGATGCCGGTGGTGGCCATAAATGCGTCGTTGGTCGGTGGTCGCTGGTCGTTAGTCGTTAGTTGCTCGCTGCTTCCCGTTCCGCAGGCTGCTATCCTTGACTTGCTTTTAGTGCGTCCCTATCCTCGGCTGTCTAGGCCGTCATTGGACGCCTCGTGGAGTGCCAACGTTGCTCTTGCCGCCAGAAAACCTGACTGTTGCCACCACCGGCGCCAGTGGATCGATATTTCTGAAGCACTTTCTACTGGCCCTGGAGCGCGATCCTCGGGTGAAGACGGTGAACTTCATCGCTTCCGACAGCGCATTGCGCGTCATGGCCGAGGAACTTGGGGTTGAAGGCCGCTCGGACCTCCTACGTCAAATCATCGGCTCGCCTTCCGCAAAGATTCAGCAGCAGTCCAACAGCGATATTGGGGCGAACGTGGCCAGCGGGTCGTATCCTTCGGACGCGATGGTGGTCATCCCGTGCAGTGTCGGAACGCTCGGCCGCATCGCCAACGGCACCGCTTCGCACCTGATCGAGCGCGCTGCCGACGTCACGCTCAAGGAGCGGCGACCGCTCGTGTTGTGCGTTCGCGAGACGCCGCTAAATAAAATTCACATCCGCAACATGTCTCTGGCGGCGGATGCTGGGGCGACGATTTTCCCGCTGATCCCGACGTTCTATAACCACCCGTCGAGCGCCGACGCCATGGCACAGGAATTCGCGAACCGCGTGCTGGCGCATATAGGACTGCCCCAACCGGATGCTTACCGCTGGAAGGGCTGAGAATTATTGAAAGATCTATGACTTGGGGACTTGGGGGAAAGCCTTTCCTGCTTTGCAGGCGTGTTTTTAGTCTAGGGAAGTGGGAGTAACGAAGGTAGGTATCTGGCGGGCATGTACTGCGAGTGCAGTTCTCAGTTCCCGGTTCTCAGTTCTCAGGAAAAACGCTCGAACTGCCTTCCCCAACTAAGCGACGTTCTGCCGGTTGGGACGGTCTTTCTTGGTGATGCTCCCTACGGTCTGATACCAGGCGACCACCCAGGGAACGATTAAGGAGAAGAGTAAGCGTGCGGTTAGCGTTGGCAGGGAAGCTTTTCGAAGATCGCGCCAGTCCAATCTAAACGCAAAGTAGACTTCGAGCGCGAGCACGCACAGCAGAGGGATTGGCGAATAGACGAGGGCGATAACGGCGAAAATCTCGGCAAGGCAGCGCGCCAGGTTTCGTGCGAGGCGGGCCGGGCGTTCTCCGACAACGCCATCGGTTACGGCATAGCTGACCATCTGTTGTACCGCCGACTGAAACGAGTGGCGCGGCTGGTACGCAGCTTTGGCGCGTTCCGCGAAGGCGGGGGGCACCAGCTTCCGCACTTTGGAATCGAATGCGGTGTCTTCTCCGAGGAAGACGGTCTCGGGGAATCCACCGGCGCGTTGCCAGAGTTCTTTGCGGAAGGCCATGGAGCGGGCGGTGCAGGACTTGGTCGGCGCGTCGGGGTTTAGCTTCACTCCGAAGAAGGGCGCCGAGGCAACGTCCCAGACCGTGGATTTTGTGGAGTCAATATACGATCCGCCAACGGAATACTCGGCCTCACCGGCGAAAATCGGGGCTGTGAGGTTCGCGAGCCAGTCGGGATGGTAAGTGCAGCCGGCATCGGCGCAGGCGACGACGTCCGAGGAGGCTGCGGCGATTCCGACATTGCGGCCGCGCGCGATCGGTCCCGCGGAACGCTGGAGACTGCAACTTTCATCGTGGATTGGAATCAGCGTGGGGTATTTTGACCGGGCCGCTTCGAGTCGCTCCCAGGTTCCATCGGTGGAACCGCCATCGACGATGATGACTTCGGCAGGAGCGAGAGTCTGCCGCATCAGGCTCTCGACCAGTGCGTCGATGTCGTCGCGCTCGTTGAGGACGGTGACGGCGACGCTAACGGCTGGCATGTTTGGCGAAATCATTCGGCGAAATAAGTGTAACCGCGAAGAGCAGATACCCGGTCCTCAGTAATCCGACGCTTTTCACTGAGGACCGAGAAGTGATAGCTGAGAACTATTGCTTCTTCCGGCACTCCACCTCGGTGCCGTTGACTCCGGCTCGCCTTTTTTTGTACTCTGCGATTACACCGGAAAGGAGGTGGTCGGATGATAAGTTCTGATTCACATAGTAGAAGTATCAATACCAGACCAGGTGAGGTGGCTGAGTCTTAGGGCGGTTGCTCTAAGCGGAGTTCTCGAGGAACCTTTGGTCGGGTGAATCGGGAACATTCTCTCGCAAACAATCCGTGAGTATGGGCTGATTGATAAAGTCTGATCCGCCGGACACAAGCTGTGACCGGCACCGGAACGAGCGAGGGGCCACGAGAGTGACCACCTCAGTCAATCCCAAACAGTCCACCGGGCAGCCCGCAGGCTGAAAAGCTTGCGGGCTGTTCTTCTTTCAGGTGCCAGGTGTTAGGTCTCAGGAAAGGCGTTTCGGTCTGGGCTCGCTAAGACCTGAAACCAAAGACCTGAGACCTGAATCTCAGTGGCCTTTCGGGGGTCCGACAGCATCGAGTATGGCGTCGTTGATGGCGTAGTCGGTGCCGTCAGCGCCGATCACCGTCGGCGTATACGCTTCGCCGATGCCGGTGGAAAGTTGGATCTTCTGCGTAAACGAGTTGGTGGTTAGATCCCAGCGATAAAGGATGCCGTCTTCGCTGTTGGCGAGAATCGATTTGGTGACGGGATCGACCGCCGCCGTGTTGATGCACCACTCCTTAACTCCGCCGGGACAGTCCGGGTCCGGAGTCACGCCTAAGATCGTAATGACCTCCTTCATCACCATGGTCGAGGGAATGATGGGGTCGTGCTCGGTGGCATTGGGGTCGAGGACGGCGATCTCATTGTGTCCATTGCCCGAGCCCGATCCGCAATAGTTGTTGTACTTGGTCATGAGCAGGTAGCTCGACGTCCCGGTATAGCTTGAGACCAGCGAGGCGGGAACGATGGAGGGCGTGTCGTCCCAGCCAAAGCTGCCGGGAATCTTGGTCTGCGTCAGAGTGCTGTTGTAGTGCAGCAGCCAGCCGCGATCATTGTGATTTGGGAAGGGGTTTTCGATCACGCCGAAGTACACATCGCCATCGGGTCCGACGGTCGGTGTGGCGGAACTCGCGTTGAAGACGAGGGCCTTCTGCCCGGAGGACGGATCGAGCAAACGCACGCGATTCATAAGCGCGAGTGTGGTGCTGTTCAGAGCCAGCAAGTATCCATAATTTCCATCGTCAACCGCGACGTACAGAACGCTGCCGTCCTGTGACAGCGCGGGGGCGCAACTCATGGAAACCTCGATAATCGTTGGGTCGCCGCTGACGGTTGCGGCGGAGACCCAGGTTCCCGTTCCATCCGGCGCAACGCGGGCTAGGCCGCTTTGCAGATTGAGCGGGGTGGCGCCGAGGACAACAAATCCGAAATAAAGGTTGCCGGCAGCGTCGGTGGTGAGCGGCGTGTTGATCTGCACGTTCTGCTGATAAGTGGTCGGACTTTTCTTGTAATTTTTTACGCCGTAGAAATACAGGCGAGTGACTGTGCCTTTCTTTGAATCGGGATCCTGGCGCACCAGCACCCGGCCGGCAATGTCGGGAACGAAAAGCTGGTTGCCCGAAATGGTGGGCCCCAGACCGGGGATGAACTCAGCCCCCGGGGCCTGCCAGCCTGTCTTCCTTGTCCAGAGGCGCTTGCCGGTCGCGCCGTTGATGGCCTCTACGCGAAAACTGTTCGTACCCGTTTTTACGGGGACGATCACGGTGTTCGCCGCGGTGACTAGGGGCGAGCCGTAGTGGATGAAAATCTCTCCCTCCGGCGGAAACAAGTCCACGGGCACGTGCCAACGAATGGCGTCGAGCGGTTGTGATTCGACGGTGGAAAGCGCGGTGTGCTGCTCATCATGCGAGTGCGTCAGCCAGGCTCCGGTTTGGGCGGAAGAGGGGGCGGTGAGCATCAGGGCGCATACAGCCATCCAGAGTGCGAAAGAAAGTATGGCAAACATCCTTCGGGACTGTGCAGGTTTGATCACTTAGGCTTCCATCCTTAAGTTTAATTTTTTCATCGAGCGCCCGTCGTGCCGCCCGGGGCGCGGGAACTCAATCCCTCTGACCTTCGAACGACAGCGTAGCAGTGTAACCTTTTGGAGTTGTCAATGGGAGGTAAAAATCTCGTAGGTAAGAAATTGCACTCGACGTTAAGTCTTCATGTTATGTCCAGCGGATTGCAAACCTTGTTCCTGCTCGGCTGGCGCAAAAAAGACCAGAATTTCGAGTTCTTCCTGGATATCGTAAAAGCGATGTTCCAGTTCCGCCTCGACAAAAATGACCGATCCGGGGCGTACGTCGGCGTGGTCGGAGCCGGTTTGCATGCGGGCGCGCCCGCGGACGACATAGTACATCTCATCTTCGTGGTGCGGCTTCTGGGGATCAGTGCCGCCTTTCGGCAGCATGTAGACGCCGGCGCTCATGGCGGGGACGCGCAGAAATTCGAGGTAGAGTTTGTTTTTTCCCGAGCGTTGGCGAGAAAGTTCGTCGATGTGGAAGAAGTGGGTCATGCAGTTTTTCGTCGAGAAACGAGAACTGAGAACCGGGAACTAACCGCCGACTGCTCCATGGAAGAAAATATCAGTGTATTGCTGCACCAGCGTCTCTCCCGTTAATGAACCATCGGGTTTATACCACTGATATATCCAGTTGATCATGCCGACCAGGGCAAAGGCGGCGGCGCGCGGCGTGACCACTGACGGGGAATTGCGCTTGCGTTGGGCATTGCGCTGTACTTCGGCGATGAGGTTTTCGACAAAATGTACGTAATCCTTCTTGCGGGCGTTGATCTTGCGGCGGAACGCCGGCGGCAGCGGATGGTTCTCGTGCAGCATGACCGTGATCTCGCGGTCTTCGGGACTGAGCACAACCTCGATGTGCAGCCGGATCAGCGTCCGCAATCGCTCTTCGGCCACGTCAACGCGGGCTCCGGCAACGCTGGCTCCGTCGATGCTCGTTCTATCAATGCGGCGCACCACATTGATGACTCGCTCCTCGGTGATCTCCATGGCGTGCGACATGATGTGGAACAGGATTTCGTCTTTCGACTGAAAGTGGTGATAGAGGCCGCCTTTGGAGAGTTTGAGAGCGGCGGCGACATCGTTCATGGAGGTGGCGTCGTATCCACGTTGCTGAAAAAGGCGGGCGGCGGTTCGCAGGATGTCCTGGCGTGGTTCGTGCCGGGGTTCATGTCGAGGTGCGAGGGTCGCTTCGCGAAGCATCACCAGAGATGGTATCGCGGAATGGGGCTTGCGGTCATTTGTGATTGAGGTCGCGATTCAAAGCGTCAATGCCTTCATCAGTCCGTTCCCCAACGGAATCGCATGACCGCAATCACACCGAACAACAGCGTGAACAGCAGCAGCACGCCTATGGGCGCGAGCGCCGAGGAGAATCCCAGGCCGCGCCAGGTCATGCCATCCAACCCGTCCATCGCCCAGCGGGTGGGGATGACTACGGTCAGCCGTTGCAGCCACTTCGGAAAGATGAAAGTTGGTACCCAGGCGCCGCCGAGCATCACCAGGATGAGCGTTGCCATAACGGAGTAGCCGCGCGTCGCTTCGACCGTCTCCCCTAGCGCGGCGACCATGAGGCCGAAAGCGGCGGTCATCACTGAGAATGCGGCACAAACTCCCACGAAGCCCGCGAAGCTGCCCAAAACGCGGACCCCAAACACGATCCGGGCAAAGCTGAACAGCACCAGCAGAATGAATCCCGCTATCAGCGATGCGCTCACCGTCCGACTGCCGAGCAGCATGGTTCGGGAGAGTGGTGCGGCCCGCAGCCGCTGCCAAAGCCCGGTCTGACGAAGCATGAGCAACGCGATTCCGACATCGAGTCCCATGAAGAGGATGAACTGAACCCCCATGCCTGCGAAGGCGTGCGCGTAACCGTTGTACTCGATGCCTTGCCCCGACGTGATCGCTTCCTCTCGGGTCTCGTAGGGCATGGTCAGGCCGTCGGATAGCTGCCCGGCCACGCCTTCACGAGCTTGCCGTTCGTTTAACTCTTTGACGCCGCCGAGGAGATCGCGCAGAGCTTTCCGGTCTCCTGCCGGCAACCGCGGATTGTTCTCCACTCGCGCGAGGGATTCGTTCACCATCTCGTGCCCGCTGCTGCCGGTGAACATTTCCCTGCTGACGGTCTGCATTACGGCGCCGCTCAAAATGCCCTTGACCATGCCGAGTTCCACGTTGTGCGAAGGGTCATAGAGCAAGCCGAGTTCGGGTTTGCCCGCGCCATTCTCGCCTCTACCTGTAAAGAGCGCACGTCCGGCGTCTCTGCCGAAATCTTTGGGGATTACGATGGCAGCGGTCGCTTTTCCCTTGCGCACCGCGTCGCGAGCCGCCTCCAAAGTGGATGGCTTCACGTCAAGGCTCTTATCGCTGGCGAGCTGAGCGATGAGGCTACGAGAGATATCACTGCCGTCCTGATCAATCACCAGCACCGACACTTTGCTCATCTCCGCGTTGCCTTTTTGCCCGCCAAACAGGTAGCCGAAGAACGAGGCCAACACGATAGGAACTAGTAGCCCGACGACCACCGCTTTGCGGTCGTTGAAGAACAGTCTCAAGTCTTTTCGCACCAGGGCCAGGAACGGAATCATTTGGAGTCTCGAAGGCTCCTTCCCGTGAGAGTAAGAAAGACGGTCTCAAGATCGGGCTGCTCGCTCGACACATGATGATAGGAGTGGCCGTTCTCCGACAGCCAGCGCAGAACGCCGGGAGCGCCGCGGGAAAGGTCGTGAACCCCAACCCGAAGCGTATTTTGTTCCAACACAGCAGATTTTACTTCCGGCAGCGCCAGCATATGTTCCAGCTTGAAACCGTCGGCATGATCGAGGTCGATCGCAATTACGTTAGTGACCGGCAGCAGCTTGTGCAGTCCCTGCAGGGTATCGTTGGCGATCACCTTTCCGTGATCGATGATCACGATGCGGTCGCAGAGGCGCTCGGCCTCTTCCATATAGTGCGTCGTGTAGAGGAGGGTCTTGCCGCGCTGCTTTAGGGTCTCGAGATTTTCAAAGATGGCGTTGCGGCTTTGCGGATCGACCCCGACGGTTGGTTCATCCAGCAACAGAATCTGCGGATCGTGAAGCAGGGCAGCGGCCAGGTTCAGACGCCGTTTCATGCCGCCGCTGAAGGTTCCGACTTTATCGCCGGCGCGATCCGAAAGCGCCACCAGATTCAGAGCATCGTCGATGGCCCGCCTGGCGTTCGCACCGGCGAGCGAGTACAGCGCCGCAAAGAAAATCAGGTTATCGCGGGCGGTGAGCTGGTCGTAGAGCGCCATGTCCTGTGGGACGAGCCCGATCTTCAGCTTGACCGGGTCGGTGTCACTCTTGACCTGCTTGCCTTCGATGAGCACTTCGCCGGAGTCCGGGCTCAGCAATCCCGCAATGATGGAGACGGTGGTGGTTTTGCCGGCGCCGTTCGGTCCTAGCAGGCCGATAGTCTCGCCGCGGTCAGCACGAAAACTGACCCCGGTGACCGCAACCAGCTTTCCGTAGCTCTTGGTGAGGCTGTTTACTTCGAGCATGAGTCTGCCGAATCACGCCGCCATCGCGTATAGGAATTCCACGTAGGAGCGGACGGCCCCATCCATGCTCTGCACTTTCGGATTCGCCGACTCGATGAGGAAATATTCATTCGGAGCGTGCGCGCCGTCGCCATGCCCCAAGCCGAATCCACCAGCAGGCAAATGCAAGGGATCGCCAGTGAAGACGTAACCAGGCCACGATCCCGGGCTGCGCGGCAGGACGATCGGATCGATGCCCGCATTCCGATATACCTGCAGTTCGGTCTTGATGATTCCAGCGTCGGCAGATGTGCTGTTGGGATCATAGCCGCCTGTCATGTTGACTTCGATATCTCCGAATCCCTGGTCGACGAGACGCGCTTTCAAAGCGGCCAGAGATCCGGCGGCAGTCATGTCGGGCACCAAACGCAAATCGATCTTCGCTACTGCGCGATGCGGAAGAATCGTTTTGCCGCCCGGCCCGGTATAGCCGCCAACCAGTCCTTCGATATTGACCGTCGGACGCGACATTAGTAGTTCGAGCGATTCTTCCCAGCCCACATCGCGCATCCAGCGCTTCACGCCAAAAGCTTTCTTCGCAAGAGTTTCATCCATGCGCTTGGCCGCGACCTGAATCATCTGCTTCTCAGCCGCGGAGAGCGGTCGCGCCTTGTCGGCGAATCCAGGGATGGTAGGATCGTTGCCGTCAGCGGAGACGAGCGTGTTGAGAGCATGAATGAGGTGCCATGCCGGACTATCGACGCGCGCTTTTTCGCTGGAGTGAACGTCGTGGTCGGGGCCGCGTCCCCAACGCTCGCCGCTCGAGACAAGTTCGAGTTCCACGACGCCTTTCGCGCCGAGTTCGACGGTGACGCTGCCGTCGAGATCCTGCGCCGCGTCGGGTAGAAAGATACCCTCCGACTTCTTCAACGCCGCAATCACTTCGGGCCGGTGGACGATTTGCGCAAAATGCGGCGACCCGATTTCCTCTTCCCCCTCAGCCACCAGTACAAGATTCACCGGGAGCTTGCGCCCGGAGCCGCGGATGGCGTGCAACGCCGCCAGGAAAGTAGCTTCAGGTCCTTTCTGATTCACGGCGCCGCGCCCGATCACAACTTTGCCCAGTCCGGGCTTGTCGACGAGCGCTGCCTCAAACGGCGGCGAAGACCACTCGGCCGGGTTGACCTGCTTGACGTCATACATGAAGTAAACGCCGAGCGTGCGCGGAGCCCCGGCATCGAGCGTCGCGAAAATGCCAGGCTGTCCGTCGGTCGGCACTTTTGTCACGGACTGGAACCCGGCATCGCGCAACATCTGCATGGTCAGGTCGCAGCCTTCGTTCACACCGCGATTTTCCGCAGCGATGGAGGGCTGGCGAATCCAGGTCTGCAGCCGTTGCACGGATTCGTCATGACGCTTCTCGATCTCCTTCCAAATGGGCTGAAGGTCGGCCTGACTTGCACCGGCTTGATTCGCACCGGCTTCCGCACCGGAAAGGCGTGGCGACGACAAAACTGCGGCGGTAGCGGCGGCGCCTACGAGAAAAGTTCGACGGTCCGTATCCATGGCGAGGAGGGTATCGCGAATCGGGAAAGCCTGTCTAGAGTTGATGCTTAGAGTTTGCCTGCTTAGAGTTTCTTCGAAGAGCTGGTGTTCGAAGAGCCGTTTCGCTTCGATGGCCCAGTTTCGCGCCCGGTGTCGATAGCGGTGACGTTTTGAGTTGTTTCTGCGTGGGAGTTCTTCCCGCTTCCCAGCCTCAGGACCGGAGGGCGGAGGTTGCGGCGGGCATCGAGATAACGTGCCTTTCGGAGGTGAGCCTGCAGCGCGACTGCCCGGAGTTCGTCAAGAGGGTGCCGGCTTTCAAGAAGGTCGAAGTAGACGACCTGCAGACTGTCTTTCCGCAAACTGTCTTTACGCCTGCGATCTGCTGTGCTTCGCAGACGGTCGATCCTCGACACGGCACGGTCGATGACGCGGGCGAGTTCGGCCCCGAACTCCGGCGTTCGGTCTTTGATCAGACGCTGCCGGGCTTTTTCCGCGGGAAACCAGGTCGGTCGCCGGTTCGATTCCTGGGGCTTTTCTAAACGAGCCACTTCGCAAAGGTGGGCAGCAACGGTAACGTCAATGTCGACGCCCGGCTGCGTTGATCTGGAAGCAGCATGGTCGGGTGGGCGACGAAAATATCGCGCGAAGGGAATTTCTTCGATACGGCCATGAACGCCGGCCTCTTCAAAAGCCTCAAGCGCGGCGGACTGCGCGCGAGTGAGGCCAGGTTCGACGCCGCCTTTGGGGAATATCCAACGCCCGCTGCGGGTCTGGACCAACAGGAATTCGATACCGTCTTTGCCGACGCGGTAACAAACGGCGGCGACCTGCTGACGTCTTTTCGAAAGCCGTGACCTTCGCAAAGACTTTGCCGTTGAATCCATTTCCATGGCACTTAGAGTGCACGCTGCTATCCGCTTCTGACTAGAGCAAACCTTGGTTCAGCGCTGTGGATAAGGCGAGCTTGCTGGCGGGAATCCTTCTACATACTTGTGCCAGCGGCGGCGGTTTGGAGACAGTAGCGTCAATAGATCTTGGCAACAATCGGGGACGGGACTTTTGGATAACTTGTATTGCCTTCGCTGCAGCCGGGAACTCGAGGCCGGACAAAAATCGGTTGGCGTGTACTTGTTCGCGCAGACCGTGGGGGTCAGGCCGCGACAGAAATCTTCCGCCCAGCGCATCTGTTTCTGCCCGCAGTGCTCGGTTTCACTGGCAATGGGTCCGGCACCGGAGGGCGCTCTCAATCTCGCCGCATGGCACATGATCCGCGACATTGTTGGAGCCGACCCGGCGCTGACCGAGGCCGCCTGGGAAAGTCTGCACGGAATTGAAGAAGGCTTGCTCCCAGCCACGGGAACCGGCGGCAATACGCATCCTGCACGTGCTGGCGCTTACTTCGAGTTCTAAATACTTTCCGGATCGAATGGCGCGCTGGAATTTCCTCAAAAGACTCCTGGGGTTGACACCGAAAGGTCCATGCGGGTAGCATTTCTTAAACCGACCGATCGGTCGGTTTTGCTTTTAAACATGATTCAGCATTTCAGCCCACATCCATAACGGAGTTTCCAATGGCCAAAGTTTTCTATCAAAATGATGCCAATCCTTCCGCTCTGAAGGGCAAGACCATCGCCGTTTTCGGCTACGGCTCGCAGGGACACGCGCAGGCGCAGAATCTGCGTGACAGCGGATATGACGTAATCATCGGGCTCGATCCCGGGCGGGGTTCGGCCATGCAGGCGCGCGCGGATGGAATGGCCGTGGTCGCTCCCGCCGAGGCCGCCAAGCGCGCTGACTGGATTCAGATTCTTACGCCCGACGAGACCCAGGCTGATTTCTACGAATCGGCCATCAAGCCACATCTGCGCAAGGGAAAGATTCTCGGCTTCTCGCACGGCTTCTCCATCCATTTCAAAACCATCAAGCCTCCGAAAGATGTGGACGTGGTGATGATCGCGCCGAAGAGCCCCGGCCATTTGCTGCGGCGCGTCTATGCGCAGGGCGGCGGCGTGCCTTCGTTGTTAGCCATCCACCAGGACGCCAGCGGGCGCGCGCACGAATTCGCGCTTAGCTATGCGCACGGCATCGGTTCAACGCGGACCGGCGTGTTGCAGACGACCTTCAGGGAGGAAACCGAGAGCGATCTGTTCGGCGAGCAGGCGGTGCTCTGCGGCGGTTTGACTTCGCTGATGCAGAAAGGTTTCGAGACGCTGGTGGCAGCCGGGTACGCTCCCGAGATCGCGTACTTCGAGTGCGTGCATGAGGTGAAGCTGATCGTCGACCTGATCTACGAAGGCGGCC
This sequence comes from uncultured Acidobacteriaceae bacterium, assembly GCA_963755765.1. Taxonomy (GTDB): domain Bacteria; phylum Acidobacteriota; class Terriglobia; order Terriglobales; family Acidobacteriaceae; genus Acidiflorens. The sequence goes on along the minus strand of CAVWKZ010000008.1, from coordinate 241,324 downwards.
TGAGCCGGATGCGCTATTCGATTTCGAACACGGCCGAGTATGGCGACCTGACCCGCGGCGAAAAAGTTGTGGGAAACGACACGCGCAAAGCGATGAAGAAAGTGCTGAAGCAAATCCAGAACGGCGACTTCGCCAAGGAATGGATTAAAGAGAACAAAAAAGGTGGCAAGAAGTTCGCCAAACTGCGCGAGAGTGCGAAGCAACATCCGATTGAAAAAGTGGGCGAGCAATTGCGCGCGATGATGTCGTGGCTGCCGTCGGAGAAGAAGAAAGCCACCGAGGCGAGGCCGCCGGCGAAAGTGGTAAACGGCTAGGAAAAAGTTCTCAGTGCCCGGTTCTCAGTTCTCAGGAAAATCCCGTTTTCACTGGGACTGAGAACCGGAAACTTTTTTCCCGTCAGCTAAACTGTCCGCATCACTGCCATGGACATCGACCTCAAGCACCGCAGTCGCGGCATCACTGACGGACGCGATCAGGCTCCGGCACGTGCCATGTACAAAGCGATCGGCTTTACCGACGCCGACCTCGCTAAACCTCTGATCGCCGTCGCCAACACCTGGATCGAAACCATGCCCTGTAACTTCCACCTGCGGCGTCTTTCGGCCAGGGTGAAAGAAGGAATTCGCGCGGCGGGCGGCACGCCGATGGAGTTCAACACCATCGCCATTTCTGACGGCGAAACCATGGGCACCGAAGGCATGAAGGCCTCGCTCGTGAGCCGAGAGGTGATTGCCGACTCCATCGAACTGGTCTGCCGAGGCCAACTTTTTGACGCCGTGGTGTGCGTGGTTGGCTGCGACAAGACGATTCCCGCGGCGGCCATGGCGCTGGCGCGCATGAACCTGCCGGGCCTGGTGCTCTACGGTGGAACGATTGCTGCGGGAAAGTTTCGCGGCAAAGACGTCACGATCCAGGATGTGTTCGAGGCCGTTGGCGCAAATGCGGCGGGCAAGATGAGCGACGCCGACCTGCTGGCGCTGGAGAATGTCGCGTGTCCAGGAGCGGGCGCGTGTGGCGGGCAGTACACCGCAAATACTATGAGCACGGTGATGGAACTGATCGGGCTGTCGCCAATGGGATTCAACGGAATTCCGGCGATGGATCCGCGCAAGGACGATGTAGCCTTCCGCTGCGGCGAAGTCGTCATGAATCTTCTGAAGAGTGGAATTCGTCCCAGCGATATTTTGACGCACGCAGCATTCGAGAACGCGATCGCGGGCGTGGCCACGACGGGCGGCTCGACCAACGCCGTGCTCCACCTGCTCGCGATTTCGCGGGAAATGGGACTGCCGCTCGAGATTGACGATTTCCAGCGGGTCAGCGAACGCACGCCACTGCTCGCCGATCTTAAGCCTGCGGGAAAATTCGTGGCGGCCGATGTGGATGCAGCCGGCGGAATTCCGGTAATCGCCAAGCGGCTGCTTGATGGCAAGCACGCCGATGGTTCGACGATGACGGTGACCGGAAAGACTTTTGCCGAAGAGGCGAACGCGGCGAAGGAGACTCCCGGGCAAACGGTGATCGCTCCTTTGAGCAGGCCACTGAAGACGACCGGCGGGCTGGTGATCTTGAAGGGCAATCTTGCTCCGGGCGGCGGAGTTGTCAAGATGAGCGGGCACGAAAGGCAGTCGCAAACCGGGCCGGCTCGGGTATTCGACTCCGAAGAGGCGGCGATGCAGGCTGTGACCAGCAAGCAAATCAAGGCGGGAGATGTGGTCGTGATTCGCTACGAGGGTCCGAAGGGCGGTCCGGGCATGCGCGAGATGCTGAGCGTGACTGCGGCTATCGTTGGCGAGGGGTTGGGCGAGAGCGTCGCGCTGATCACCGACGGACGCTTCAGCGGGGCGACGCGCGGCCTGATGGTTGGTCACGTCGCTCCGGAAGCGGCGCTGGGCGGGCCGATTGCAGCGATTCGAGAGGGCGACCGCATTACTATTGATACCAAGATCCGGCGGCTGGAGCTGGAGATTTCCGACGCCGAGATTGCTCGGCGGCTGACGGAGTGGAAGGCTCCGGCGTCGCGCTACAAGACCGGAGTCTTCGCCAAATATGCGGCGCTGGTGCGGTCGGCTTCCGAAGGCGCTATTACCACTCCCAGGCTCGGGTAATCCTCCAAAGGCGAACGTTTTGCGATAGTGTTCCACGTGGAACGTTTTGTCGTCATCGTATTGTATGTACACTTGTATGCGTACCGTAGAATTCCTGCCGCGCGTGACGCCTTTCAAGTTATTGATAATGCTCAGCGCCGTTTGTGGTTAATTGGGCACAGTCGGGTAGTTTCTTACGCTGTATTTCTTACGCGGTGCGTTATTTCACGGGGAATCCCGCCCCAGCTGCGAACGGCAGTGGTACCCACCCTAACGTCGAAAAGCACGACGTTAGGATGGGGCACCCTCCTGCTCTAAGGTCGAAAAACGCGACGTTGGGATCGTGACACCCGCGTTGGATTGACAGCGGCGGGTGGCTGCCGGTATCGTCTTGCCGAAATGGAAGTCGGAAGCTAAGAGTGTCTTCCACTTCGGTTCCGAAAGGAAGAATTATGAGCGACGATGCGAAGAAGGACTTGGTTTCGCGGCGCGGTTTTCTGGGGATGGGGTCGGCCGCGTTGGCGGCTGCCGGGATCCTTTCGGCGGCGGATGCTTCGGCGCAGGAACAGCATCCGTATCCTACTAAGGGTGATCGAAGTTCCAGCGCTCCTGGTCCGGGGAATCCTGCGATTGATTCGCAAAACCCCGATTCTTTCTTACCGCCGCAGACCGACGCGGGCGGGGTTCAGGCATTCAAATATCCTTTTGGAATTTCTCACAAACGAATGCAGGAAGGGGGATGGTCGCGCGAAGTCACGGTCCGCGAGCTTCCGGTTTCGAAGTCAATTGCCGGCGTGGATATGAGATTGACGGCCGGAGGCATTCGAGAGTTGCACTGGCACACGGCAGCCGAGTGGGCGATTATGCTCTACGGAACTGCGCGAATCACGGCGGTGGATTTGGCGGGCAAGAGTTTTGTCAGCGACGTGGCGGAGGGGGAACTGTGGTTTTTCCCTCCTGGAATTCCACATTCGATTCAAGGCCTTGGGCCCGACGGCTGTGAATTTCTGCTGGTATTTGACGATGGAAATTTCTCGGAATACGAGACGGTGCTGCTCACCGACTGGATGGCGCACACTCCGCATGACGTGCTCTCGGCCAACTTCGGCGTGAGCCAGCAGGCGATGGAAAAAATGCCGCGGAAAGAGAAGTTTATTTTCCAGGCCGCTGTTCCCGGCTCGCTGGCTGACGACCAGAAGATGGCCGCCGGCTCGATAGGGCCATCGCCGCAGGATTTTGCCTTTCGGACGGGACAACTACCGGTTACCAAGCGCACCAAGGGTGGTGAGGTGAAGATCGTTGATTCGAGCAAGTTCAAAGTCTCGACGACGATGGCGGCGGCGATTGTCACCGTCCATCCGGGAGGGATTCGCGAACTGCACTGGCATCCGAATGCCGATGAATGGCAGTACTACATCAGCGGCTCCGGAAGAATGACCGTGTTCGCTACGGGAGGCCGCGCACGCACCATGGACTTTCAAGCCGGGGACGTTGGCTATATTCAGAAAACGCTGCCGCATTACATCCAGAATACGGGCGACACAGATCTGAAGTTTCTGGAAATGTTCAAGGCCAGCGCCTATCAGGATCTTTCACTCTCGGAGTGGCTGAGGCATACACCACCGGAGTTGGTATTGGCGCATCTCGGCATTGATCAGGCCACGCTCGACGCCATGCCGAAAGACAACCTCGCGGTGATGCCGAAATAGACGGGCGCAAGAGGCCGCTTCTCGAAAAGTGCGAAATGTGGGGCAAAACCTCGCGAATTCAAGATCGTGACCATGGTATAATGACTATGTACACAAGAGGTTCGGTATGAAAACCATGGCCGCGGGTGCCTTTAAGGTGCATTGCCTTAAGGTGATGGACGAAGTGCAGGCGAAGCGCGAGACGATTGTGATCACGAAACGCGGCAAACCGGTGGTGAAGCTGGTTCCGGCAGACGCGGAGAAGGACGATATTTTTGGCTTTCTCAAGGGCAAGGGGAAAATCGTTGGGGATATTGTGTCGCCCGCGCTTACTCCGGAAGAGTGGGGCGATCTCTATTGATCCTGCTAGACACGCACGTTGTGGTTTGGCTGGCGCTGGAACCTGAAAGAATCTCCAAGAGAGCGCAGGCTGTGATTGATGAGGCGCGAGGGAAAGGGACTGGCCTGGCAATTTCTGCAATGACCCTGGTGGAAATAGTCACTCTTTTCGGCAAGCGGCGCTTTAATCTGGCAATGAGCCTGGAGTCTTTCTTAGCCGAGCTTGAACGCAGGTTTGTGGTGCTGCCGATCAACGCTCGGACATGTGCACGCATGTTGTCGTTGCCCGCGGGCTATCCGAAAGATCCGGCGGACCGGGTGATTGGGGCGACGGCGCTGGTGGAAGGTCTGGGCCTGGTCACGGCGGACCGAGAGATTCGGCGGGCGAAGGTGGTGCGTACGATCTGGTGACGGTTGCCAGTACTATGTGCCCCGCGGACTGCGGGCATGACGACTGAAATCGCCTGATAGCGTCAACTATCTTCAGGTTCTCCCAGTCCAGTCCTGCTATAGTGCGGCGATGCACTGGAAGTCAACTCGAAAGGTACTTGCTGTTTTCCTCGCTTCGGCGCTCACCTCAGCTTGCAATGCTCAGCAACCCTCCCAGGACTGGAACGGTACATGGAAACTGAATCCCTCAAGGGGCAACTTTCAAGGCCCGATTCTTACTATCTCAGTTTCAGCGGATGGTGAGTATCGCTACGACGATGACAGTTTGAGTTTCACCTTTCGCTGCGACGGCAAGGATCGGCCGATGGAGAAAAATCGTACACGAGCTTGTGTGAAAAGCAGCGCCACTGTTTTGGACCTGACGCAAAAAAAAGATGGGGTAAAGACGAGTACGAGTCACTTGGAACTTTCGGCTGACGGGAAGGTTCTTACGGCGACGGCCACTGCGTTTCGTCCGAGTGGACCCATTATCACAATGCAGCTCGTCGCCTCGCGGATGTCGGGTTCTGACGACTTTGCTGGCCGGTGGCGGGATGGAAGCTTCCTTCAGCGGCATGCCGATATGACGCTTAGCCTTGACAGTCAGACCTTGCATATCAGCTATCCGAGCGCCGGGCAGTATATTGACGCACCGTTAAGTGGAGTCGACGCGGCGGTGCGTGGGCCTCACGCCCCAGAGGGAACGACCTATGCGGTACAGACGATTCGACGACGCGAGATTTTCACTCTGACTAAGCGCAATGGCAAAGCTGTCACCCAAGAGTCTCTGGAATTGAGCAACGATGGAAGAGTCATTACCTACTCTTGGTGGAGTCCAGATCGACCAACTGACAAAGGTACGTTCGTCTACGAGAAGAAGTAGAGGCGCTTTGCGCCCGGCCAAAAGGGTCAGTTGTTGTTAAGCCGCGATCACGCTCATTCGCGCGCAATCGTTGTTGCCGCCAGCGAGAGGATTAGAGCGTCTCGCTACTCGACCGTTACTGACTTCGCCAGATTCCGCGGCTGATCCACATCACACCCGCGCCGCACGGCGATGTGGTAGGCGAGCAGTTGCAGCGGGACGATTTCCAGAATTGCCGACAGTTCTTCCGGCGCCTCCGGAACGAAGAGCACGTGATCTGCCTCTTCGATGATTTCTTTGTCGCCTTCGGTGGCGAGCGCGATGACGATTCCGGAACGCGCTTTTACTTCTTTCAGGTTCGACATGGTTTTTTCGTAGCGGACCATGGACTGCGGGCTGTTCAGGTCGCGCGTGGCGATGATGACCACCGGCAGATTTTCGTCGATCAGGGCATTGGGGCCGTGCTTCATTTCGCCCGCGGGATAGCCTTCGGCGTGAATGTAGGAAATTTCCTTGAGTTTGAGTGCGCCTTCGAGGGCGATGGGATAGTGGATGCCGCGTCCGAGGAAGAGGAAGTCTTGCGCTCGTACATACGTTTTTGCCAGGTCTTCGCAAGCCTGATCGTGGGTAAGAATCTGTTCCAGCTTGCCGGGGATGCGCATGAGTTCCTGCACGGCGGCTTTCGCCTGCTGGGGCGACATGGCGCCGCGCACCTGCGCTAGATACATGGCGAATAAATAAAGAGCGGTGAGTTGTCCGCTGAAAGCCTTGGTTGATGCCACGCCAATTTCGGGACCGGCATGGGTATAGACGGTTCCCGCGGCTTCGCGCGTGATCATGGAGCCGACTACGTTGCAGATGGCCAGCGTCTTCGATCCTTTGGACTTCGCTTCGCGCTGGGCGGCGATGGTATCGGCGGTTTCGCCGGACTGCGAAATCAGCATCGTCATCGTATCGGGCCCGAGGATTGGATCGCGATAGCGCCACTCGCTGGCGTAATCGACTTCGACGGGAACGCGGGCCAGGTTTTCGATCATGAATTTGCCGGCTAGTCCAGCGTGCCAACTGGTGCCGCAGGCGGCGATGTTGATTTTCTTCAGCGCTTTGAACTCGGCTTCGCTGACCTGCATTTCGTCGAGGAAGATTGCGCCGGTGTCCTGCGAAACGCGGCCTAGCGTGGTGTCGCGGACGGTGCGGGGCTGCTCATAAATTTCTTTGAGCATGAAATGCTTGAAGCCGCCCTTCTCCGCCATGATCGGATCCCAGGTGATGCGCTGCGCTTTGCGCTCCAATGGATTGCCATCGAAATCGGTGACTTTCACTCCGTCCTGGGTGATTACGGCCAGGTCGCCATCATTCAGGAAAAAAAGGTCGCGAGTGTGATCGAGGAGTGCGGGCACGTCGCTGGCAACGAAGTATTCGTCCTTGCCTAGGCCGATTACCACGGGTGGTCCATTGCGCGCCGCGACTATCTTGCCGGGCTCGTCAACCGCGATCACCACCAGCGCGAACACGCCGGTAAGTTCCTTGACGGCTTTGCGGACGGCTTCTTCGAGGAGCGGCTTGTGTCCATTGCCAGTTTGAAAGTAGTGCTTCTCGATCAAGTGCGCGATGATTTCGGTGTCGGTCTCGGTGGTGAATTTGTGGCCTTCGGCGATCAGCTTTTTCTTGAGCGAGAGATAGTTCTCGACAATGCCGTTGTGCACGACCACGATCTTGCCGGTGCAATCACGATGGGGGTGGGCGTTTTCTTCGGTGGGACGGCCGTGGGTGGCCCAGCGAGTGTGTCCGATGCCGTAGGTGCCGTCGAGCGGCTTGAGGCGGATGACTTCTTCGAGGTTGCGCAGCTTGCCTTCGGCGCGGCGGATCTGCAGGCCGGTGCCGTTGCCGGCGACGGCGATTCCGGCCGAGTCGTAGCCGCGGTACTCCAGCTTGCGAAGGCCTTCAATGATTACGGGGACGACTTCCTTCTTGCCCACATATCCCACGATGCCGCACATTTGCTAGTTGGCTCCTTGATGAATGCTCGGTGGGGACCGGTGGCAGCCCCTAAAGGGGCGTTTGATTTCGAAGAACTTTCGGTATCGCTAAAGCGACACCCTGATACAGAACATTTCGCAGCCGCTACTCTTCGAGGGAGAAACGAAACTCTTCAATGACGGGATTCGTTAGAACTTCGCGCGCGATCCGCTCTACTTCGACTTGCGCTTCGTCCTTGGAGATGCCGCCGTTGAGAGTAATTTCGAAATACTTGCCCTGACGTACATCGTGCAAACTCTTGTAGCCGATTTTTGTAAGTGCGCCGTGGATGGTCTTACCCTGCGGATCTAGGACGCTCTTCTTCAGCGAAACGTAAACGTAAGCTTTCATCAACTCTTTCATCAACTCATCGATTATACGTCAGGCGGCAAGGAGCAGGACCGTGGTTTTCGTTATAGAGGGCATACGGATGTACCGCTCACTTTGGTGACGTTGGGTCGGTAACTTGTTCAAAGGAAGACAGTTGGCTGTCCAGTTCGGCGATGGCCTGCTCCAGCATCTGGCGGTGGCGAGGGCTGCTGGCGACGCGCAATTGATCCGCCAGGTGTCCACGGGAAAGGATCAGGCCGTCGCGTTTCCGGTTGCGTTGCTGTTCGGCGGGGGAGATCGGGGTGCGGGAGCTCTGGCGCTGCTCCGCCATTTCTTCCTGTTGTTGCTCCACGGACTTACTCTCCCAGCCGCGTGCCATATGAGGAATCTTACCTTGAAGTTTCTGGATGACACCAATAAAGAACTTGCCAGTGATCCGGAAACGGAGTAACAATACGCTTTCCGGAGAGCACAAATCCGGAAAAACGGTGTCGCAGAACCTGAGGGGGCTCCCCGACCGGGGAGAATGAGATTGGTTCCCGTGTAAAGGAACCGACATCTGCGATGCGAGGTCGAACTAGTCCCGCAGCTTGGCGAGCTGCGATGGCCCTCAGTTCCTGCTCAAGAAACTAGCTACACGATTCTATTGCACGAAGCGCGTGCAGGAGGATGTGTGCATGTCCGAAAACAAACCGGGGGCCGAGGGGAATGTCTCGCCCGAATACAACCGCTATCGTCTGCTGCTCGAGATCACGGACTTAGTAGCGAAAGCCAAGAGCCTGCCTGAAGCACTCAAAGAGATTGCGCCTCCGGTGCTGGACCTGACGGGAGGCGAATTGCTGAATCTTTCCCTCCACGATGCGCGCCGGAATTGCATGCTAACTCACTATTGGAAAAGAAACCGCGAGAGTGGAGAATTCGGCGCCCTGCCTGTGGACGGAGCGGCGACTGGTTGGGCGTGGAAACATCAGGAGCCGATCGCCATCCCAGATACGGAGCGCGAAGAGCGCTTTCCCGGTTGCGTGCCGGTGCTGCTCAATCACGGCGTCCGATCGTACACCGTTCTTCCCCTAAGCACGCCTTCGGCGCGTTTTGGAGCACTGGGGCTGGGCAAGAATGTTCCTGAGGCGTTGGATAACGAGGATGTTGAATTCCTCTCTCGCGTCGCGCTGATGGGAGCGCTCGCGCTGGAGAAGGAAAAGGCCAACCGTGCGTTTGAGGAACAGCAGAGCCTGGTCGCGATCAGCCGCGAGCTGAGCTCCAGCCTGGAATTGGAAGAGCTGTTGCCGGCCATTCTTTTGAGCCTGCGGAGCATCGCGCGCTACGAACGGGCCATTTTGTCGCTACTCGACGAGGAGGGCAAGAACGTGCACCGCTATGGAGATGCTCTGGAGTGGGAGCCTCATCTCAACCACGGGGCGACGGTTGCGCTGGAGCAATCACTCTCAGCGCACGCGATCCAGACGCAAGATGTCACCTTCTTCACCGCGGGCGATTTGCGAACTGTGAACGATCCTCTGGCGAAAACCATGTATGAAGTGGGGATTCAGTCGGTTTGCAGCGTTCCGCTGCTGGCAGGGAATCGAGTCTGGGGAACGCTGAATCCGAGCAGCATGGCGGAGGATGCGTTCGGCTCGGCGGAAGTTGAATACCTGCAGCAAGTCGTCAACCAGATCGCTTCGGCGCTGCAGAATGCGCATGCCTATCGCGAGATCGCTCAACTCAAGGACCGCCTGGTCCAGGAAAAGCGCTATCTGGAATACGAAATTCGGAGCGCGAATCGGTCCGAGGATATCGTGGGCAGCAGCCCGGCTTTGAAACGTGTGCTGGACTATGCCGCCATCGTCGCCGATACGGATTCGACCGTCCTCATCACCGGCGAAACGGGGACGGGCAAAGAACGCATTGCCCGGCTGATCCACGGCATGAGCCGGCGCAAGGAGCGCAATTTTATTAAGGTGAACTGCGCCGCTATTCCCACCGGACTACTGGAAAGCGAGCTTTTCGGCCACGAAAAGGGAGCATTCACCGGGGCGGTGAGCCAGAAGCTTGGCCGCTTGGAACTGGCGGACAAAGGAACTTTGTTGCTCGATGAGATTGGAGAAATTCCTTTGGAGTTGCAACCCAAGTTGCTGCGCGTTCTACAGGACCAGGAATTCGAGCGCCTGGGAGGAACGAAGACGATCCGAGTGGACGTGCGGCTGATCGCCGCTACCAATCGCGATCTGGCGCGCGCGGTCGAGGAAAAAGAATTCCGCGGTGACTTGTTCTATCGCTTGCACGTGTTCCCGCTGCATTTACCGTCGTTGCGCGACCGGCGTGAGGACATTCCGCCGCTGATCCGCCATTTTGTCGAAAAATGCGCTGTCCGGCTGCACAAGCAGATCGACGTGATTCCGGATGAGGCGATCGAGGCCATGATGCATTGGGGTTGGCCGGGAAACATCCGCGAACTGGAGAATTTTATTGAGCGCTCGGTGATTCTGTCGGAAGGCAACCGCTTGAACGCGCCTTTGGCCGAGTTGCGCCAGGAAATCTCACGGCAGCCGTCCGATTCCGAGGCTACACTGCGCGACCACGAACGCGAGCACATCATCGAAATTCTGCGTCAGACGCGGGGAGCGCTTTCTGGCCCGTCGGGGGCGGCGGCACGGCTTGGGCTGAAGCGCACTACGCTGCAGTACAAGATGCAGCGCCTGGGGATTTCGCGCACGGATTACCTGCGCTAGCCGCAGCCGGTCGCTGCTCAATGCACTGCCGAACTGTCGGCACCTTCGTCAGTTTCACGCCATCTCTCTTTGCGCGCCAATCTTCGAAACCATTCTAAATAGTTAAATTAAATCAACTTAGTGCACATCGAGGAGATGGCATCCGCTGTGCAACATTTTTCAGCGTGGTGCATTCTCGCTCCCCCCGGCGGAAGATTCCACCAGGCGAGTTTTTGGCTAGAAGGGGTTTGCGAATGGGTGTGCCGCGGCGTTTCGCGATTCTGAACGACTGTCTAAGCTGTACTTTGAGACGAACATGCGACTTCTGCAATTTGCCTGAGCCTCTGATGACGGCATTCAACGGGCTCGGACATATAACCCACTATCCCACTAACGCGACTCTGCTGACGGAAGGGCAAATGCCGCGCGGCGTGTATATCCCGTGTTCCGGCCGGGCCAAGCTTACGGTCGAGTCGCGCGATGGCAAGACCATCATCATGAAGATTGCCGGGGACCGGCAAGTACTTGGGCTTAGCGCCGTCGTCTCGGGCGTGCCATCTCTGATCACGGTCACCACGATCGAGCTCTGCCAGATCAAATTCATCGAAAGCGACAGCTTTCTGCGTCTGATCGAAAGCGACAGCCAGGCCGCACTAGCGTGCGCGACCATGCTCGCCCGCGAGGCCACAACCGCATTCGACGATGTGTACGAACTGTTGCTAGCCCGCAGTTCAACTGAAAAGCTCGCCCGCCTGCTTCTTTCATGGGTCTCGGACGAGCCTCGCAATCGGGAACTCCGCGTCACCAGGGAATTCACGCACGAAGAAATTTCCCAGATGATCGGATCGTCGCGAGAAACCGTGACCCGTTTATTAAGCGATATGAAACGGAAAGATCTGATTCGGCTTGAAGGTGCAACCTGGGTGATCCCGAACCGCATCGCGTTGCAAGCGATTGCGTCCTGAGATCCCTCCCCTGGGCGGACGATGCGGTCTCCGCGTCCGCCCATTTTTTAGTTCTTCAGAGGTTGAAGAGTTCGCGCAGGCGGCGGGTCTGGGCGCGGCTGACTGGAATCTCCGTCTGTTTCTTGTCGTCCATGCGCAGCTGGTAGGAGCTTTTGAACCAGGGAACGACTTCGCGAATGTGATTGATGTTGACCAGGAAAGAGCGGTGCGCCCGCCAGAACAAATTGGGATCCAGATTGTCGAAAAATTCTTCCAGGGTGCGGCAGTTCGAATGCCCTTCCATACCCGAGTGGCCGCTGGTGGCTACGGTGATCACTCCATCTTCGATGGTGGCGTAGCAAATATCTTTTGGATCAGCCAGGAATAACCTTCCCGCCGTCTTAATGAGAACCTTCGCGGTCTGTGGCTTTTGCGATTCCAGCATCCGCACCAGGGTTTCCAATTTATCTTCCGGGGCGGCGCCGGCTTCAATCTTGATCCGCGCACGCTCGATGGACTGCGCCACTCGCTTCTTATCGAACGGCTTCAGGATGTAGTCCACCGCGTTTACCTCGAACGCCTTCACCGCGTATTGATCGAAGGCGGTTGCGAAGACAATTTTGGGCAGAGGAACCTTGCGGTCGAGGAGCTTCTTGATGACGCCGAAACCGTCCAAACCGGGCATCTGGACGTCGAGAAACACCAGATCCGGATTGTGCTCGCGGATCAGGCTGACCGCTTCCAGGCCGTTCTTGCCTTGTGCGACTACGTTTACGTCGTCCAGGTTCTTGAGCAGGTAAGCGAGTTCGTCGCGCGCCAGTTGTTCATCGTCCACAATGACCGCAGATAGGGTCATCGGACTCCTGGCCGAGTTGGTGGAACCGGTGGTTGCGGCGACGATTGCCATATCGTTGCTAATGAGTATAGCGAGCGGACTGGGCAGGCCGCCAGTCGCATTTCATCTATAGAGTTTAGTGGCTCGGTCTGCGAAACCGTTCACCACGAACGTCACGGAGGGGCACGGAGGAATCCGCTACTCAGCGGCGTGTGCTGAAGAAGTTCCGCACCCACACGCGGTAAACTACTCCTCGTGAATATTCTCTACGGAATCAATACGGTAACGGAGGCGCTCAAGGCGCGCGGGCGCAACTTCGAGTGGGTGGGTGTCGCCAAAGAGCGGAAAGATATTCGCCTGCGGCGCGTGATTGATGAATGTCGCAAGATTGGCGTTCCAGTGCGGGTTTTGTCGCGCATGGAACTCGACGAAATTGCCGGTACCGCCGCTCATCAGGGACTCGTTGCCGCGACCTCGGCAAAACAATACAGCGATCTCGACGACATTGTGGCTTCGCGGCGCGGCGAGCACTCGCTGATCGTCGTGCTCGATGGAGTTGAAGATCCGCACAATCTGGGAGCGATTCTACGCACCGCGGACGCGGCGGGGGCCGACGGCGTGGTGATTCCGGAACGGCGCTCGGCCGCGGTCACGGCGGCGGTGGCGAAAGTCTCTGCCGGCGCGAGCGAACACCTCCCGGTGGCGAAAGTCACCAACATATCGCGCGCCTTGGAAGAGTTAAAAGAAAAAGATCTGTGGATTGTTGGATTAGACGAGCGCGGCGAGCAGACGTATGACGCGGTGGATTACAAGATGAACTGCGCCATCGCTCTTGGAGCCGAGGGCAAGGGGTTGCACGATCTGGTGCGCAGACACTGCGATTTCCTGGTGTCGATTCCGATGCTGGGGAAAGTGCCGTCGCTGAATGTGTCGGTGGCGGCGGGAGTGGTGCTCTACGAAGTGGTACGGCAGAGACGGCGGGACGCATCGAAGGAACTATGAAGCTCCTCTGCGTCCTCTGTATCCTCTGTGGTTCAAGTTTTTATGCCGCTGGCCTGGAGCGAGAAGCCTTCACGATTGCGAAATACGATTTGCAGATCACGCTTGAGCCCGTTCAGCAGAGGCTGGGTGCGCGCGGCAAAATCACTTTACGGAACGACTCCGCCCAACCGCAGAAAATCGTTGCCTTGCAGATTTCTTCGTCGCTTGATTGGCGTTCGATTCGGGTGGGCGGCAAGGCCCTTCAATTTGTCTCGCAACCTTACGTTTCAGATATCGACCACACCGGCGCGCTTTCAGAAGCCATCGTGACGCTGCCGGCTGAGGTCAAGCCGAAAGATTCCGTTGAGCTCGAAATCGGCTACGAAGGTCTGATTCCGCTGGATACGACGCGGCTGACGCGGATCGGCGTGCCGGAGGGAATCGCTAAACATTCGAGTTGGGACCAGATCAGCCCATCGTTCACGGCGGTGCGCGGCGCGGGATATGTGGCGTGGTATCCGATTACTACGGAGTCGGCGGATTTCTCCGAGGGGAACAGTCTGTTTGAAGTTGCCGATCGATGGAAGGCGCGGGAAGCGGGGAGCGAATTCAAGGCTAAGGTCACCATGTCTCGCGAAAGCGACGATGGAGCGCCTCTGATTATCTGCTCGCCTGGCGGACTAGTGATGGTCACGGAAATAGATCGTGCGCAGCAGGTCTCGGCGGAGTGCGCGTGGACACGGCTCGGCACAATCACACCGACCTTCGCAATGGCTGACTACAACCATCCGGGGCAGTCAAAGCCTCCAATGTATTTGTACAGCCTGCCGGGCGACGAAAATGGCGCCGTTACCTATGCCAACGCTGTCGAACCGGCAATGAAGTTTGTGAGCGGATGGTTTGGCACGCCGAGCGCGCCGGTTGCCGTCGCCGATTTTGCCGATCCGAATTCTGCTCCGTTTGAGAGTGGAACCTTATTGATGGCTTCGATGGCGGCGGAGGATTCGAAGCTTGCGGGGACGAATCTGGTTCATGAGTTGGTGCATTCCGCTTTGCCGTCGTCGAGACCTTGGGTTTACGAGGGATTGGCTCATTTTGCCGAGGCGATGTATCGCCAGCAGCAAGGAGGTCGCGATGCAGCGCTCGATCTTCTTGCAGCGCACCGCGCCGAGTTTCTTGATGCGGAGAAGGACGTATCGGCCGCGCTCCAGAAGAACGCGAGGCAGGCGGGTATTGGCCAGCCGCTCGCCGTCACGTTTGATGAGACTTACTATCGCAGCAAAGCGGCGTATGTGTGGTGGATGTTGCGCGACATGGTTGGCGACGATGCGGTGAAGCAGGCCATTGGCAAGTATCGGGCCGAGGACGATAAGGATCCCAAGTATGTCGAGCAGTTGGTCGAAGCCGCGGCCAAGCGCGACCTGGGCTGGTTCTTCGAGGACTGGGTGTATCAGGATCGAGGCCTGCCGGATTTTCACGTACAGTCGGCGCATCCGTGGAAGACGGATAAGGGTGCGCAGATCGTAACCGTGACCTTCGAAAATCTGGGCAATGCGGGGGCGGAAGTTCCGTTCACAGTAACTTATGAAGGCGGCGAGGTCACTCGAAGGATAGAAGTGCGTGCCAAGGGCACGGCCACCACTCGCGTCGAATTGCTCGGTGCGCCGGGAGAGATCAGAATCAACGATGGCAGCGTTCCCGAAAGTGATCTGACGAATAATGTGTTCCAGATTCCGGCGTCGTGAACCCGCTGTTAGCTTTTAGCCTTTGGCTAAGAGCTGGCGTGATTTCGGGCGAAAGCGTTTCTGGTGAAATCGTTTCTGCGAAATCAATGAGTGTTGCCTATGACGGAAGCAGAGTTCAAGAAACATCTTGATGCAGCGGAGAAGAGTCCGAAGGAAATTGCGGCGGCGGTTTCTGGTTTGCCTGACAGAGTGCTCCGCTTCAAGCCGTCTCCCGAGAAATGGTGCGTGCTGGAAGTCCTCGGCCATCTGGCGGATGTCGAGATCGTTTACGGATACCGGTTGCGGCAAATGCTAGCGGATGCCAAGCCCGTCATCGCACCGATGGATCAGGACGCATGGACGCGCAATTTGAACTACATGGATTCGCCTCCTTCGGAGCTGGTCGCGTTTTACGGGTTAGGGCGTCATCACAACTTGCGTTTGTTGCGGAGCCTGAAAGCTGCTGATCTGTTGAAGTCGGCGTTTCATCCTGAACTGCAACGCGAGATTACCGTTGCCGATCTCGTCGAGAGAATGGGCGGGCACGGTGCTGGACATTTGCAGCAGATTGAGAAATTGAAGGCGGCGGCAGGCAAGAAGTGAGTCGCTACGTTTTGCCTGCCGTGAAAGCCACAAACGCTTGCAACTTTGCCATCGCGGCGCCCGAGTCTATAGCCTCCGCCGCCAGCGGAACGGCATCGCGCAGATGGTCGGCGCGTCCAGCGGCGACGAGGGCGGCGGCGGCGTTGAGTAGCACGATGTCGCGGCGCGCGGATTTCTTCCCGGACAGCACTTCGCGAATCAGCGTGGCATTCAGCTCGGCATCTCCGCCGGCGATGTCTTCGAGCGTGGCGCGCGGCAGGCCGAATTCTTCGGGCGTGACTTCGTAGCTGTGAACTTGTCCGTCGCGCACTTCGGCTACGCGGGTGGGGCCGGTGATGGTGATTTCGTCGAGGCCGTCGCTGCCGTGGACCACGAACGCGCGGCGCAAACCTAACATGCTGAGCGCTTCCGCGAGTTTTTCTACGAGGTCCGCGGAATAGACTCCCACGACCTGACAGGTGGCGCGCGCGGGATTCGTGAGCGGACCGAGCAGATTGAAAATCGTCCGCAGGCGTAACTCGCGGCGGGCGGTCTGCACCTGCTTCATCGCCGAATGCATGGCGGGAGCGAAGAGAAATGCGATTCCCACTTGTCGCAGGCAGGCCGCGATCTGCGCGGGCGGCAGATTGATGTTCACGCCCAATGCTTCCATCACGTCGGCGGAGCCGCACTTCGAAGTTATGCTGCGGTTACCATGCTTGGCGACGCGGACGCCGGCTCCGGCGACCACGAAGGCCGTAGCCGTCGAGATATTGAAGGTGCCGCTGGCGTCGCCACCGGTGCCACAAGTATCAAGCAACGAATCGAGCAGCGCGTCGCGTCCGGTGCCGCTGGCGTCGAGGACGGAGCCAGCGCCGAGCTCTAATGGAACGGCGGCGGCGCGGATGGCTTCGGCGAATCCGACTATTTCTTCGACGGTCTCGCCCTTCATGTGCAGCGCGACCAGCAGCGCCGCAATCTGTGCGTCAGAGCATTGGCCGGTCAGGACTTCAGTCATCACCGCGTGCGCATCTTCGCGGGAGAGCGACTGGCGGTGGTTGGCAATGCGATCGAGGGCGTCGAGGATCACAAGACCCAAGCTACAGCAGAGAGGAGATTTCTTTCAAACCGGATTACTTCTTTTCAGGCTGCGGGGGAGCCAGATTCTGCGGAAAACTTCTTAAGACGACCTCGTGCGAGCTGGACGAAGCTTTCTTGGCTTCGTCGATGGTGTTGTCAACCAGCGTTCCCTTCAGGACGTAATACGCCTCGTCGGCGCGGCTCTTACCCTCGCCGCGGTCGATGGTTCCGCGAAAGTCGAACCACACACCCTTTACCGTCTCGGTCGTAAACGTCAGTTGATTGCCGTCCAGCTTGCCGGACTTGAAAAGTTGATCGAGAAAACCACCATCGCCTTCCGGGTCGGAATAGCGCGAAACGAGACCGATTACGCGTCCCTGGTCTTCGACGGTGATCTGCACGAACTCGCCTTCGCGCAGGAAGCTGTACATGCCGGAGTACTCGGCTCCGGGTATTGCGGGACTAGGAGCGCTTTTGGGGGCCGGGTTCGCCTGCGCGGCTGCAAGCATCCAAGTCAGAATGACGAAACCCGCAAGTTGCAGGGCACGGTGGCGGGTTGGGCGCATCGGCATTGTCCCCTCGGGACCTCAGAACACAGTATAGCGGCGCAGAGTGCTGAAAGACGCGAGTTCCGATGCCCAGCCCCTAAAGGGACGTCTGATTTTGAAGGATTTGCGGTATCGCTAAAGCGATACCCTGATACGAAACTCGAATCTTTCAGCAAACCGTATGGCCCGGGACGCAGGCAAAACCCGGCACCGCCCGGCAATCGGTCCGCTATAGCCTTCAGTCGGCTATAGTCTTGGTCGGCTATAATCTACGGACAGAGTAGCCGTCCGCGGCGAACCCCGGATCCCGCCTTCCGGGCCTGGTCGTAGTCGAAAAGTCGTAGTCGGAAACAGGAGTTGGCTAGAGAGTTACTTGGAGCGAGATGGAATTCCCAGGGAAAAAACTGTTGCGGCTTTTGGTGGAACGGGATCCCGCGGGCCCTGAATTCTGGCCCGAGGTCCGCGCGGCGCTTCGCCCTGACTCGGAACCCGTCGCGTCAGATTTACCCAGCAACCGGGATAAGGACGAATTCGGCCTTTGGCACGATGTGTTTGTCGAGCAAGA
The DNA here is from genome assembly GCA_963755765.1 of uncultured Acidobacteriaceae bacterium. Taxonomy (GTDB): domain Bacteria; phylum Acidobacteriota; class Terriglobia; order Terriglobales; family Acidobacteriaceae; genus Acidiflorens. Next base: position 223,603 of record CAVWKZ010000008.1, on the reverse strand, counting down.
GTTGCCCTGGAGGCGGTTTCTGCAATCCGCGCTTCTGCATGGAGCAGCCGTCGCACTGATATGGACGACTTCGCTGGCGTGGATTCGGCAGCAGAAAATTCTGGATCATGCCGCATTTGACCGGGCGTCGCTGGTAACTTATACGCCGGACCAATATCTGCCCCCACTCGACACGGGCGCAACCCAACGGCCGAAGGCGCAAAAAGGCGAGCCGGCGTACGCGAAGCAGCCGATTCTTTCGGTTCCGGCGGAAGCGGACAACCGGTCGCAAACCATTGTCGTGCCGCCCGATGTCAAGCTTGACCACGACGTCCCTCTGCCCAACATTGTTGCGACCGGAGCCGTTGCTCCAGCAGTTCCGTTGGACGCTACGCGAGCCTCTTCGAGCCGCGTAATCGCACCGGAGACGCAGGTAGTGGCCCCCGCGCCAGACGCGGAGTTTGCGCCCGACCGCGTGGTTCGAGCGGCGATGAAGTCGGATGTGATTGCGCCGCCTCCGGAATTGACGCAATCGACAAAAGGGCGCGCCGGATCCATGAATATCAGTCCGAGTGACGTGGTAGCGCCGGCTCCGCAGCTCACACTGGAAGCGCAACACTCGGTTTCGGGACATGGCGGCGGACATGCGTTAGGCGGTGGGGTGCAACCGGTCGGGCCTCCTCCGAGTTTGCCCGCGTCGGGCAGGGGAAGCGCTGACGGACGGTTGATTGCGTTGGGAATTCATCCCGTTGCACCCACCGGACCGGTGGCTGTGCCCGCAGGCAATCGGCGGGGAACATTCTCAGCGAATCCACATGGGAAGCCCGGCGGCTCGGGAACTCCTGACTTGGCGGGATCGAACTCGGATTCGAAGGGCGCGGGCGGCTCGCACAATAACGGCTCTCTGCCCGGCGGCTTGCATGTTGGGGCCGGGGATTCGGGCGACGCCAGCGAGATGGCCAGCGCTTCGTCACCGGGAAGCCGGCCTGGCGAGCATTCGGGCGCGCGCGTGGCGACTGCCCTGGCTGACGACAAAATTACTGACGTGGACCGCCAGGTCTTTGGCGGCAAGCGAGTCTATGGCAGAACGCTGAACATGCCGAATCTGAATTCCTCGACTGGCAGCTGGGTCATCAAGTTCGCGGAAATGGGTGGATCGCGGAAAGATGGGGACCTGATGGAGCCGGTGGCCACGGAAAAACCGGACCCAGGCTATCCGCTGGAATTGATGCGGGCAAACGTGCATGGCGTGGTTACGCTCTATGCGGTCATACACGCCGATGGGAAGGTGAGCGACATTCGCGTGCTCTACAGCCCCGATCAGCGCCTGGACGCTTATGCGGCGAAAGCCCTGGCCGGCTGGAAGTTCGTGCCCGCGGAACGAGCAGGGAAGCCGGTGGCGCTCGAAGCAGTGGTGGAGATTCCCTTCAGAGTGCGGCGAAGTTTCTAGACGGCTAGCCCTAGCTTTTGGCCGACGCGGATTTTTCTGCGGGCAGAGCGGCATACACGGCGGGGTTGGCACAGACCTCGTAATAGTAGCGGTCTGTCCAGCGCAAAATCGATAGATCGCGGACCTCGACCTGGGCGATGCGGTTCTTGCGGATGGCAATCTTGCGAAACACTCCGTTGGCGATGGGAACGGTGCCGACGAAGAACTCGCACTGCTCGTCGACCCATTCATTCGTAAAGCCGGGTCCGCTTGGATTTGCCGGCCAGGGAGAAAGCGAAATCTCCCGTTGTAGTTTTACGAAGGCCCGTTCACTCAGACAGATCCCACCGACGTTGTAGTTGAGGCGCATTTCTTCGGCGCCTTCGGCACTCGCGCCGTCGTTCTTATTACTGCCGCCGTTATTACTGCCCTCGCCTCCGATCTGCACAGAGTACACGCGAAAGACACCGGCATCGGGCGCAATTTTCTTGCGGACACGCTTATTGCACGAGGACAGTCGGTCGCTATCGTTGATCGCATCGGAAATCATGATGCGGTGCTCGCCATCCATCAGATAGAGCGGAGCCGAATCCTGGTAGGCGATGCCGAGGCCGACTTCCATAGGGGGCAGACCGGAGCGTTCCAAGAGTTCGTTGTACCCACCGAGCAGACTCACAATTTCCCACGCAAGGACGCAGGTGCGGCCGACGCTGAGCATGGCCTCACCTTCGCGCTCAAGCAGCGCCACGATGATGGCGTCGCCCTCCAGGAAGACTTTGGTGGCACCGTACTTTGCGAGCAATTTGTTGACCGGGTCATAGAAATTAAGGCTGAAGTAGGAGGCGGCGTTCATGCCTTTTTCCATGAGCGAGCGAGTGAGTCGCGAGGAGTCGCGCACGTCAGCTTTCAGGATCACGTGGTGAACCACGCGGTCTTCGGCGGGCTTCTGATCTTCTGGCGGCAAGAACTCGTAGAGCATGCCGTTGAGGGTGGAGAGTTGGCGGACTTTCTCGTCGCTGACCAGGTTGATGCTGTCAAAACCGGCGCTGAGGGCTTCCAGTCCGCGCAGGTCGCGGTGATAACAAAAAAGATCGTGCAGAAGACGCGCGGCAAAGCGGCTGCGCTCCGAGCCTCGGCAGGAAGCTACGCGTCCGATGGCGGCGAACAGGCGATCGGAATGGAGACGGCTTTCGGCAATGATCTTCTCGACGCGCACCGCTTCTTCGCGCGAGATCAGAGCGTTCTTGATCTGCTGCGGATTCACCCGCGGCGCATATTCCTCTAGCAGAGGAACGGCTTCATAGGAGGCAACAACGTGTGAAAGAACGCCTTCGCGCTGCAAGATGCGGGTCCAGATATCGAGACGGTCGTTTCTGTTGCGATCGTCCTGCGTGGAGTCTTCGCCGTTGCCGGCGCCCACCAGCGTGGCAGCGTTTTCGGGAGCGTTGAGCGCCTGTTCTAAATGCTCATCGTCAACTGCTTCGACGTATCCGAGTTCACGGAGAAAATTCAGCGCGAACTGCCGCAGGCTGGGGAAGCGGTCGGGATCCTTGTCGAAGTTGCCAAACATGTAATAGTGCTCGGCGCAGAGATAATCGTCGCGACCATCCTCAGTAAGCACCAGCGGATTGAGGAACAGGCGATAACCGTCGGCGGGCAATTCGCCGAGCAGCGAGCGGCGAGTGCGGGCGAGCGTTTCTTTTTCGATTTCGCGAAGCAGGCGAAAAACTTCCTGCCCGGCGCGGCGAAGAATGATCTTCTTGCGCACCTGGAACGAGGAAACGAGTTCCTGCGTCTGCATCATTTTCGCTTGCCGCACTCCCTCCAGCGCCTTTGACTTCATGCGGCATTGTTCGAGAATTTTGCCGAACTGCGATTGCAGTTCGGTGCGGATGAACTTGAGCACGGCCAGGCGGCCGAGCATGTCAACCGACGGATTGCCTTCCGCCTTGGCACGATTCAGGATTGCGAGATGAATCGAGACCAGCAGCGTTTTCAGGTCGGCGGGCCCCGGCTTGCGCAGTTGAGTGTTGCTCTCGGCGGCGCGTACGAATTTGCTCTGGGTGGCGGAGGGAACATCCATATCGAAGAGCGACTGCACCTCTCCGAAACGGCAGATGTAACGGGCGAGATGAAAGCTCAGATCCGCGGTGATGCGCGGGCTGAGAAAAACGTCGTAGCGGAGATTGTCGACGCCCAGCTGCAAACCGCCGAACGCCAGCGTGATCCCGTAGTAGCGGAGATCGGGGAGACTGGGTGGTTCAGAATTGCGCAACCGAAAGATCGGGAGCTTGGGCATCGCCTCTAATCTCTAGCTTGAGCTGCTCGCAAAGCGCTGAAAGTGCGACAGTAAGCAGCAGGCTAGCACGTCGTCGGCGGGGCTCGAAAGTTACGCTGGTGTAGGCGCGGATTGTTACGCCAACCGTCAACGGCGCCTGCATGCATTGCAGCGCAGGGAAGCGTTGAGCGATATTTTCGACCGTTGCAACTATTGCAGGCTAGCTGTGAACGTAGCGCTATAGCCGTTACAGGAGGGCGTGTTTGGGCTGCAGGATCCAGTCCCGGTCACCATACCATTGGAAATCGTGCCGCTGCCAGTGAACTCAACGAAATTGCCGTTGCCGTCGCCGGCGACGAAAACCAGGGTGAATGCTCCACCAGCGGGAACCGGATTGGCGGACACGCCGATCAGAACTCCTTGACCGTTCGAGGAGCTACCTATTCCCGCTCCGGAGATCGAACCCTGCCCAGTGTTATTGTTAGCGATAAAGCAAACAGGTCCTTGCACCGAGAACGTACCCACTGGAGTCATTACGCTGCACGGACTCGAAACCAATGCCACCTGGTAAGTATGCGCTGCACTCTGCGTGCCGATATTCCCAGTTGCAGTCCACGTACCCTGCATGGATGTGCCGGGTCCTCCTCCAGAGTCGTTGCTAGAGTTGCAACCTTCGGCGAGGACGATCAAAATCACGATCGAGATCAGGATCAAGCTGCGTTTCATATTTCGCTCCTTGGCTTAAGCTCCCACCACGGAACCGTGGGATTGGTTTCGTTTCTACTCTACCCCGCGAATTAGCGAAACTACGATGGAAGCAGCTCCAAGGGCTTGGCATGGTGCCCGCGACCCGGGTGGGAGTGCCCAGGAACTTGGCGCTCCTTGGCCCGGTTTTCTGCCATCTCCAGAATTGACTGAAACACAAGCGCCTTACTTTTCATTGTGTTTTCCACCGCGAGGACTGATTGCACATTGCCTTCCAGACGGTAGGGTGCATCTCGACTGCCATTATCCCGACAGCGAGGGTCGCGGAGATTACTCGGTGCAGCTTTCTTAGGCCTTGGCTGCGAAATTACAAGTATCCCACGTCTGTGACGAGCGCATGCATAGCAGAGGTTCCCCCCCGTCGGGAGGAGATCGCTTCTCGGCGAGCACATCGCGCAACTAACTTGCCTTCTTTTCCTGAGCTGGCTGGACTAGAAGGACTTGAGCGGTCAGCTCCGTACCTGCTCCTGGTTGCGATCTCACCACTAGTTGGCCATCAACCAAACGTAAACGCTCGCACATACTAGCGAGTCCCAATCCCTTTGAAAGCTTGGCGGTATCGAATCCCTTACCAGAATCTGAGATCCGCATTTTCAATCTGCCGTTCCCGTTCGAAAGCGTGACCACTGCGCGACTGGATCCGCTATATTTCGCCGCATTGCTTAGCGCTTCCTGGGCAACCCGGTAGAGACAGAGCGCCACGTCGGGCGGAACGGGCTGGCTCAGTTCATCCGCGTGAAATTCAACCGACATGGGGTAGCCCTGCGTCACCTGGCCGCACAGTTCTTTCAAGGCTGCCCTAAGGCCGAGAAGTTGCAGCTTGGAGGAATGCAAGCTGTGAGAAAGATGGTGAATGTCCTGGGCCAAGTCATCGATCACGGAGCAAAGACCGGATAATCTCTTGCGATCAGGAGATTCCTCATCTCGCTCCTCGTGCGCTAACAGGCCAATTTCAATCCGCAAGAGGGCCAGTCGTTGAGAGACATCGTCATGCAACTCGCGCGCAATACGCTTGCGCTCGTCCTCTTGCGCATTGATAGGAGCAAGAGGGGCCAGACGACCACGTAGAGGCGATTTTTCGCCAACGATGGCATGGGGGACCGGCGAAACAAGCTAGTGGAACTTGGGGCAAGACCGGTGACCACTGTCATTTATGACAGGGCACGACAATCGCGGAGACCAGACTTCGTAACCAGCCGGATAGCTGCTGTAAACAAGGCGTTTAGGCTCGGCACCGCGCTTGAAGTTGTTCCCGCGACCGCGGGGTCAGTTTTTCGAGCCTCAACCAGCGCGGAAGTCGCGGACTTCTTCTCCGGGCTGAAAGATCGCAGGGAGCGTGATCTGCTGGGCGGCGGCGAGCTTGCGGTTGATGTCCTCTATCTCCTTTTTCACCCATCCGACGCTGCTGACTTCGATCTGGCCGTTTTGTCCGATGAAGAACAATGAGGGGACATTGGTCAAGCCGTAAGCATTCGATACAGCGTAGCCGTTCGGATCGTCGATGAGGGTGCGGAAGGTAACGCCATACTCCTTCAGAAATGCGGCAGTGTCACGCTGGTCGTTCTGCGAGATGCCTACGATCGTGATTTTCTTATCGCCGTACCCTTGGTGCAGCCGTTCGAGGAAGGGGAAGGTGTATTGGCAGGTCGGACACGACACCTTGAAAAAGGCGGCGAGTACGGGCCCTTGCTGGAGGGCAGACTGCAATGAGAATGAGAACGTGCTGCCATCTTTGCCATTGGAGACGGCGGGCAAGGAAAAGTCTGGGGCTTTGGTTCCGGCCGGTAATGCAGCCATATCTTTCGGACCTCCGAATAAGCGATCAAGCCACTTCATAGAAGAAATGCTTCACAGTATTAGATGATGCCGTCCGCCTTCAGGATTTTCCGCGTCAACCCGGTGATGGGGAGCTGCGGGATGAGATCGGTTGCGATCCACTTGCCTTTTGGGGGCGGAGAAACTTTGAGTGTCGTATTTCGCCCTGTCTCATTTCGCAGTACATGAACAGTGTAGTCGGTGACGGTGATGGAATGGCGAAAAGTGCGCCAGTGCAATGCCGTCGGTAATGGGCCCGGAGGCTCGGACGATTGCGGCAGTTCCCACATGCCGGGCATTAGCGAGGCTTTCATGGGACGTTGCACCAGTCTGATTTTTCCGCTGCCATTGCCCTTCTTATCGCCGTTGCGCAACTCCAGCGAGCACCAGATTTGTTTTTTGCTCTGGTGCGACGGGGGCTTCGTGCGCGGACTTTCTCCCTGCGTCGCACACCATTTCCGGACCGGGCACGTTGGGCAGCATGGCGCGCGCGGCAGGCACACGGTGGCACCGAGTTCCATCATCGCCTGATTGAAATCGCCAGGACGAGATTTGGATAGCAGCGTTTGCGCCTGTTGCCAGGTTTCGGGAGCGGTTAGGCTGATGCCCTTGAGGCGCTGCAACACGCGTTCGACATTGCCATCGACGACGGCCACCGGCTGCGCAAACGCGATGCTGGCGATGGCGGCGGCGGTGTAGCGTCCGATGCCGGGTAGTGCGAGCAGGGATTCGGAGCTCCGCGGGAAGTGGCCGCCGTACTGCTCGAGGATTTGCCGCGCGCACTGGTGCAGCATACGCGCCCGCCGATAGTAGCCGAGACCGCTCCAGGCGGCGAGCACAGACTCTTCAGAAGCTGCGGCGAGCGCCTGCACACTCGGAAAGCGTTCGAGGAAAACCCGGTAGCGGTCGAGCACGGCGGCTACGCGCGTCTGCTGCAGCATGATTTCGCTGAGCCAGATAGGGTAAGGATCGCGCGTTTCGCGCCAGGGAAGATCGCGGCGATGCTGGTCGTACCAGCGGAGCAACGTGCGCCGGAAGGTGCCCAGATCCTTGGCGCTGGCGGGAGGCGCGGCGAGCCGCGTCTCCGCGGAGACGGAGCTCGATGCATGCGTCATTATTGACTTGCGCTGGGTTGACTGACGCTATGCGCGATGACGACCCATCCCGATTTTTGCTGCTGCCACACGGTCATCATGTGCTGGGGCGTCGAGGGGAGTGGACCATTTGAGGCGACACCATTCAGCGTAATGGTGTAGGTCACGACGATGGTGGTTCCGTTCAGCTCGGTTTGAAGGTCGCCCAGCGTGAAGCCTCTTAACTTCCACCCGCGATATTGCTCCACCGTGGCGGCGGGATCGAGCGTTCCGGCGGGGGTCACGCCCGCGTAGTTCGAAGCGAGAGCGCGCTCCACCTCCACCCAATTCGCCGCTTGCACATTTTTCCAGAAGACGCGTTCGAGACCCTCGCCTCCGGTTGCTTCGGACATGGTTCGCGCCGGACGTTCGCCGAAAAAGGTGCAGGCTGAGGTGAACGTCAATGTCAACATCAACGCGAAAATCAGCATCAAAATCAGAGAGGCCGGTGGAGATTCGACAGCTATCCTCGGACGCATGGCGATGATTGTATCGCGACCCGGCGCGATCTTCGCAAGCGGACAAGTGCCGGGGCAGATTCTTCCAGATTGACCGCTGCGAGCGCGCCCCCGATAATCATGAAATCTGGTAACCGCGGCAGATGCGTGAACTCTAACCCGAACCGACAGGATGGATATGACAGAATTCGACCGCAAGGTGGAAGAGGCTTCTGTGCGCTTCAATCGCTCGGTAGCGAATATCGCAGAGACTCTGGAAAAAGAGACGGCGGAACTGGTGACGTATCTGAACGACGAGGTGGTGCCGGCAGTGCGAACGCACTCCTCGAAAGCACTGCGCACGGCGGCGGGAAAGCTCTCACAGTTCGCCGACTTTCTGGAAACGCAGAGCAAGAGTTCTTGAACGGCTCAGTGTCGAGCCACGCGCCGACGAACGCGCTGCAACCGTTCGCTGGATGCCCTCGGGCTTTTCTTCTATTTCTATTTGTGCTCGGCGGCGCACTTCTGAGCGGCTGCGGGCATAAACATACGCTGGCGCAGGCACCACCCCCGCCTCCTCCGCCGCAAGAAAAACCAGCCTCGACTGCGCCGCCCCCAGCAGCGCCGAGCGAAGAGACGACTGGCGAAGACGAGAAGATCCAGGTTACCGCGGGAGCGCAGCCCATCTTTGAGCAGACGGGAATGGCGAGCTGGTATGGCGCTCCTTATCACAACCGGCGCGGATCGAACGGCGAGCTTTATAACATGCACGCGATGACGGCGGCGCATCTTACTTTGCCATTGGGCTCGATCGTGCGCATCACCAATCTGAAGACGGGACATTCGGCACTTGTGCGCATCACGGATCGCGGGCCGTTCGTCGAAGGACGCATTGTCGATCTGTCGCTGGCAGCCGCGAAGGCGCTCGATGTGTACTTGCCGGGCACAGCTAAAGTCCGGCTGGAGGTACTGCAAGCGCCTGTGCCGCTGGATACTGGCGGACGCTGGGCGGTCCAGATCGGATCGTTTGCCCAGCAGGACGCGGCCGCTGAGTTGGCCGCGAAGCTGCAGAAGCGGTACCAGACGGCAAAAGTCGTGAAGTTTAAGAGTCCCGTCGGGGTCTGGTGGGTGCGGGCACGAGTAACCGACGATGACCGCCAGCGCGCTACCGCTCTGGCCCACGAGACCGAGACTGCGGAGGGAACGGTATTCCTGGTGCGGCTCGACTGAAGTTTGTGCTGCTTACAAAACGCTTCTTACGGCGCGCGGTTAGCGGGGATGATATTGTTTCTTCCGGAGATACAGGGATCTATCTGCATGTTAGTTGCCGATGATCATAATCCCAGGCAACAGGAGGCTCACTTATGGCGGATTGTCTATTCTGCCGAATCATTCGCGGCGAAGTGCCATCCAAAAAAGTTTATGAAGATGAGCACACTTTTGCTTTTGAAGATTTGAACCCGCAAGGCCCGACGCACGTGCTGGTGGTCCCGAAAAAACACATTACTGGCTTGAAAGAAGCCGCGGCAGAAGATGCTGAGTTGGTAGGGCGCTGCCACCTGGTGGCGGCCCAGATCGCGCGGCAGCGCTCGATTGAGGATGGCTACCGCACTGTCCTGAATGTAGGTCCGCGCGCTGGGCAATCGGTTTTTCATCTGCATGTGCATCTGATCGGAGGGCGGTCGCTGCAGTGGCCGCCGGGGTAGAAAAAGTTCTCGGTTCCCAGTTCTCAGAAACATTTCCCTGGTGCCCCAGAGCAACCGGGAACTGATCGCCTCCGTCGCCTCTTCTGACTTCGCAATCCCCGCCTCACATCCCTGGCTTACAATCCTAGGATGGCAAACCTGACGTTGGTTTACGGGCTGCGTCTGCTGCCCTCCGATGAGATCGAGAGTGTCGGCGAGGCGCCGATCAAACTGAAGAACGGACGCGATGCGCACGTCACGATGCACACTCTCGAAGGCAGCAAGGACGAGATCGAGAAACAGCTCAAGACGAGTCTCTCGGCCTTTTTCGACATCTATCCAGAGATATGACGGCATAGATGGACTCCGAATCGGGCAATTGAATGCGACTGATTTCTTTGGAACTCGAGAGCAAGCTGCGCGAAAAAGGGCTGTGGCCGCACAGTTGGATCGCGTGGGCGGCGCTCTACGTGCTCGCGCTCGACTTGCTGCTGGTTGTGGTGCAGTGGATGACACGCCACGCGAGTCCGGTTACGTCGGCGAGCTTGCAGGGTTGGGTAATTTTTCTCAGCTTGCTGGCGATTGTGTTGCTAGCGATTGCGGGGTTCCGCTGGCTGCGTTCACAACTGTTATGGCGGCTGCGGAACCGGTTAATCGTTACCTATGTTTTCATCGGCGTGATTCCAGTTTTTCTGCTGGTGGTGATTTCGTTTATTGCGCTCTATCTTTTTGCCGGGCAGTTTGCCAGCTTTGTCGTGACTTCTGACATCGCTACTCACCTCCGCAGCATGGAAGCGGCGAACCGAGCGATCGCCCATCACCTGGAGACACAGACTTCGGCTGGCGGAAAGCTGGATGCGGAAATGCTCGGACGGGTACGGCCGCGTCGTGCGGAATGGTCGCAGCGGCAGGTGTGCGCTTGGTACGGGAACCAGCCGCGGCCTTACTGTTCGGGGCCGGAAGGTGCAACTGGCTTTGGCGCTCCGCCGTTTATCACCGGAGATTTCCGCGACCTCGTCACCGACCACGGCAAACTCTATCTGCGGACGGCGACGGTGCTGCCGGCTGATTCGACTCCTTCATCTCCATCATCTTCGTCGTCTATTTCTCCTTCATCTTTGCGCGTGATTCTGAGCGAGCCATTTGACCAGAAGTTTGTCGAGACGATCGCAGGCGATCTCGGCCGGATTACGGTCTATGGGACAGAATCCACAACTGTGGCGAATTCGACCGCCCCGGCGCAGCGAGACGCGTCGCAGTCCTACCCCGTATTTGGGGACGGGGGACAGCGCGAGCAGACTTTTTCCGCGGGGGCAGTTCCACCGTTGGGCAGCGCATTCGATCACGAGATCACGCTAAGGATTCCTCTGCAATTAGTGGACTGGCCCACGGGAGAACCACAGCGCGTGGGAGCGCTGGCGGAGGTCGAGACTCGGTTCTCGGTACTCTATGCCAGACTCTTTGCCGCGCGCGGGGACTACGCCAAGGGCGTGGAATATATTCTGCTGTCGATTGCGATTATCTTCGCGATCATCGAACTGCTGGCGTTGTTCATTGGCACCAAACTGACGCGCAGCATTACGTCGGCGGTCGCTCAGCTCTACGAAGCCACCAAGCATATCAATCGTGCCGACTTCAGCCACCGGATCACGGTCCAGTCGAACGACCAACTGGCAACTCTGGCCAACTCCTTCAACTCGATGACTACTTCGATTGAGAAGCTGGTGCAGGAGCAGAAGGAAAAGCAGCGTCTGGAAGGCGAACTGGCAATTGCGCAGGAGGTGCAGGCGCAGCTCTATCCCAAGCTGATCACGCAACTGGAGACGCTCGAAGTGCATGGATTCTGCCGTCCGGCGCGGACGGTGAGCGGCGACTATTACGATTTTCTCGCGCTGAATTCCGACAAGCTGATGCTGGCGGTCGGCGACATCAGCGGTAAAGGAATTTCGGCGGCGCTGCTGATGGCGACGATTCACTCGGCCGTGCGCGCGTACACGATCGAAGACATTCCGGTGCTGCGCGAACCAGCCTTGGTCCGAGCGGCAGGAGGTTCCAGTCTAATGTTGGCTTCTGAATCCCGGGGAGCTGACGCCTCTCCCGCGGTGCTGCTTGGACTGTTGAACCACCAGCTTTACGAAAGCACTCCGGACGCAAAGTACGCGACTTTGTTCCTGGGCATTTTTGACGGAGCGACGCGCCGGTTCACTTACGCAAACGGCGGTCACCTGCCGCCGATTCTGATTTCTGATGATGGGTCGTCGCAACTGCTGAGCTGCGGCGGAACTGTCGTCGGCTTATTCGATAACATCAGTTTTCCGGAAGCGACCATACAACTCCGTCCTGGCGATGTGCTGGTCACTTATAGCGATGGAGTGACCGAACCGGAAAACGATTATGGCGAGTTCGGGGAGGAGAGGCTGATCCAACTAGTGCGCGCGAATCGCCATCTCCCGCTAGAGCGCATCACAGAAATCGTCATTGCCGCCGTGGCCGACTGGATCGGTGACGACGAACAGCCGGATGATGTGACACTGGTGCTGGCTCGGGCTAGGTAAGAGATCGAGGCTCGGCTTACCGGCGCGCGGCCTCGATCTCATCGACAATCTGATTCAGGTGGTACACCTTCCGCAGGCCCTCGAGGAGTGCGCGGCTGTCCACCGCCACCGCCCGGTTCTTGGCCGCATCATAGCCATAGTCGCCGCCCAGAGAGAAAATATTTCCGTCGAAGATCAGGCCGACAACGTTGGCGTCCCGGTCGATGAGCGGGCTACCGGAGTTGCCTCCGATGATGTCGTTCGTAGTAGACAGATTCATCGGTAGCGACAGATTCAGAGTTGGTTTGGCCTTGAGCCAAGTTTGGGGCAGCACGTACGGAGACGCGCCTGTGGCGCGCTGGAACAGGCCTGCGATCGTCGTATATGGCTCTACGAATTTTCCCTCCGCGTTTTCGAAACCTTTCACACTGCCATAGCTCAGCCGGGGGGTAAAAGTTGCATCGGGGTCGACGCTGGTGCCGTAAACCGCAAAGCGCGCCTTCGCAATCTTTTCCGCGGCGGCACGGGTCGGTGCGTCCACCCGCGCTTCGTAATCTTTGCGCATGGCGAGACGATCGCCGTCGATGGAGGCGGCGAAGAGAATCATCGGATCGGCCGATGCGGCCAGCGCGGCGTGACCGCCGTTGTATAAATCTTCCCTTATCTTCGGATCTTCCAGATGCGTACCGGTCACCAGCCTGTGCGCCAACTGCGCGGGCGATTCATTGCCCAGCATTTTGCGCACAAACGGATCGTCGGTCCCCAGGTCCCGTCGTATTTGGGCGAACATCAGAGTCAGGTTGAGTTCTTCAAGGTCTTTGTAAATGGGGACGGGCGCCGTCAAATCCTGCTGCACGTTGACCAGGGATTGATCGGTGTATTCCGGCAGGCGCTCGGAGTTGGGCTTGGCGCGCTCAGCCGAGGCGCGAACCAGCGTGACTGCGTAACCCAGCAGCCCGGACTGGAAAAAATAACTATCAAGGCTTTCTTCTCGCGTAAACAGTTTTTCCCGTACTCGCTGTATCTGCGCGATGTCGTCCCATGCGGAAGCATCGGCGGCGAGCTTTGGATCAGCCGCGACGGCAACGCGCAATCGCTGCTCCTGCTGTTGCTTGCTGGCGAAGAACTGCGGATCGAGCAGCGCTCCTTGCCTGCCAAAATTTGCCTTGAAATCATTCTCGACAAAAAACAGTGACTCATTCCCGGCGCGGGCCTGTTCTGGTCCCCGGGTTACGTACTGTTCCAACTGGCCGCGATATTCCGCGAGTTGCGGGATGTCGAATGGAAGCGCCGTGTCGCGCTCAAAGCCCAGCTGCGCCGTCGTCAGTTGCCGGCTGGTACCACCGGGATTCCCGGATACGAACACGAGATCTCCATCTTTCGAACCGTTCGCGCTCCAGCGCAGGTAGTCGGGAGTGACAGCTGGCTTGCCGTCCTTCATAGGCGCGCAAGAGGCCGATATCGAAGTCGAAGCGGGGGAAATTGAAATTATCCGGATCGCCGCCGAATTGCGCGACCCCAAACTCCGGCGCGAACACAAGTCGTACGTCGGTGTACTTCTTGTAGCGATATAAATCGTAGACGCCGCCGTGGTAGAGAGAAACGAGGTCACAGCGGACGCTTGGGTCGGAGCCGCAACTTTGCTGCAACTCCGCTCGTTTCGCGTGAAGGGCCTTGTTCGCGTCGTCTCCCGTCTTGCCCGCCATTGCAGCTCTGGACCTCTTGTGTCACATCGCGAATCTGGAGCAGTTGATCAAGTTCAAACGCGGGGCACTTCCGCTCATCGGCAACCGCGGTTGCGGCGAAACCGCTTTCGACAAGGTTCTGCTGCGGAGTCGAAAGTTGCTCCACGCACTCGACCACGCAGTGATGATTGGTCATGACCAGTCCCTGCGGAGAAATGAATGACGCGGAGCAGCCGCCGGCGATTCGCAACGATGATGCGCGCACGTGGTTGAGCCATGATTGCGAGGGCGTGAACCCGTATTTTGCCGCGATCGTCTTCGAGGGGAAATTGTCGAAGGTCCACATGCCTTCTTCGGCCTGTATCGACTGAGTAAAAGCCACGCATATCACGAGCAAGCTCGCTACGAGGCCCGCACACTTCGACAGATTCTTTACATGCATTTTCATTGCATCCTTTTTGGAGTTATGAAGTTCGATCTTTGATTGCCACACTTGAGTGGGAACGCCCCAGACATCATCGTCTAGCGCCAGAATTCTCGTCAAGGCAAGGACTGGGAGAAAAGAAGTTTGCCCGTTTAACCTCGGAGGCAGAAAGAAGCGGAATCGTAGTCCATCACTTCGAGCGCTTGGGCGGATACTCTTTGAGTAGCTTGGTAATCGCCTTTTCTATACGGGGCAGCGCCTTTGCTACCTCGGGAGCGATATCTTCTGTGGCGGTTCCTCTCCAGACCATCTTCTTCTGGGCGCGGTCAACAAATTGCAGGATGAGGGTTCCTTCTCCAACCATTGGCGCCGTAAGGATCTGGGGATCTTCTTCTCCGGCCCAAAAGGCGGCGTTCATTTCCGCCGCTGGGGGCATGTTGTAACCAAACCCTATCCCGCCCGCGGCAACCAGGGTGAGATCGCCATCCTTTTCGGTCCGCTGAAGGCCTTTGGCTTTTAGTTCCTGGTCAATCTGGTCGACCATGTTTTGATACAGCATCGGATGAGTGACCGGAAAGGCCGGTTTAGTCCAGGTGTAAGTTTTGTATTTCGAGAAATCGACGCTCTTGTCGTAGCCGACTTTGATCTTCTGGGAGAAACCAGATGTAGCGAAAATCAGCACGATGAAAGCCAGCACGCAATAACGGCTATTCTTCATTTCTTCTTCCTCTGTGGGCGACATCCGCGTGCCCGGGCAAGTGTCTGGAATTCGTTTAGACGCTCCCCACGGTAGAGGAAGAATGGCGTCAGCAGTACTGTCATTCCTGACAGGTTGCCTGCCGGACATGAGAAACGCGGAAAGGATTGCTCCTTCCCGCGCTCTTTTTCGAATTCTGTTTCTAACGACTTCTGCGATTACCTACACCAGCCCCTGATCGAGCATCGAATTGGCGACCTTCAAAAAGCCCGCGATATTAGCGCCATTCACCAGGTTGCCGGGCGTACCGTACTTCTCTGCGGTTTCATAACAGTTCTGGTGGATGGCGACCATGATCTTGTGCAGACGATCGTCCACTTCTTCGCGGGTCCAGGACATGCGCATACTGTTCTGCGACATTTCCAGGCCCGAGGTGGCAACGCCGCCGGCATTGGCGGCTTTGGCTGGGCCGTAAAGGACTTTGGCATCGAGGAACATGCGAGTGGCTTCGAGAGTGCTTGGCATGTTCGCTCCCTCGCTTACTACTTTCACGCCGTTCTTGATCAGGTTCGCTGCGTCCTTTGCGTTGATCTCGTTTTGGGTTGCGCTGGGGAAGGCGCAGTCGGCCTTGATGTTCCACAGCCAGTTGTGATCGAGCTTCTTGTCGGTCGCGCTGTAGATGGCTTTCTTGAATTTGTCGGTGTAGTCCTTGATGCGGCCGCGGCGGTTGTTCTTCAGCTCCATGACGAAGGCGAGCTTGTCGCGGTCGATGCCGTCGGCATCGTAGATGGCGCCATCAGAATCGGACAAAGTCACTGGCTTTGCGCCCAGATCGAGCAACTTCTCGACCGTGTATTGCGAGACGTTGCCGCTGCCCGAGACCAGACACACTTTGCCTTCCAGCCTGTCTTTACGCGTCTTCAGCATTTCCTGAGCGAAGTACACGCAGCCGTAGCCGGTGGCTTCGGGACGAATCAGCGAGCCTCCCCAAGCCAGGCCTTTGCCGGTGAGAACGCCAGTGAATTCATTTCGCAGCCGTTTGTATTGGCCGAACATGAAGCCGATTTCGCGTCCGCCTACTCCGATGTCGCCGGCGGGAACGTCGGTGTCAGGGCCGATGTGGCGTTGCAGTTCGGTCATGAAGCTCTGGCAGAAGCGCATCACTTCGTTGTCGCTTTTGCCTTTGGGATCGAAATCGCTTCCGCCCTTGCCGCCGCCCATGGGCAGTGTGGTGAGCGAATTTTTGAAGACTTGTTCGAACGCCAGGAATTTTAAAATGCCAAGATTCACCGAGGGATGGAAGCGCAGTCCTCCTTTATAGGGGCCGATGGCGCTGTTCATTTCGATGCGGAAGCCGCGATTGACCTGCACATTGCCACGGTCATCGAACCAGGGGACGCGGAACATCAGGACCCGTTCGGGCTCGGTGATACGTTCCAGAATTTTGGCTTCGCGATATTCGGGGTGGCGTTCCAACACGGGCCTCAAGGATTCAAACACTTCGAGAACGGCCTGGTGGAATTCCGGTTCGGCGGGGTTTTTGGCTTTGACTAAGTTGAGGACTTGATCGACATATTCCGGCGCAACATTATGCTTGGGCGGTTCCATCACACTCATCTAGGCTTGCCTCCGAATTTTATTCTGATATGCGGAACGGATTGTCAAAACGGATTGTCAAGAAACGGGACGCCGCAGAATTGCGACTGCAGTAAAAGGTTACTTCCGAGCGGCAGGTTTTACAACCGTCACTTTGTTGGTGACCTGCTGGCCTTTTTCCATGCCCCCTACGATGACCAGGCCGTTACGAGTCGCCAGCAGGCCGCGATGATCCATGGTCGGCGTCGGGGCCTCGGGACTATCGTCATCGACGGTTTCCCATTCTTCGGAGTAGATGTTAAAAGCGAAAGTCACCGCTGAAGGCTCCGCGGGATGACCGTTGTAGCCGATCCCGTCGTAGTTGTAGGGGTTGTCGGTCCCGCCGGAAAAATAGATTCTGCCGGCTCTTTTTTCCGGCGGTCCCGCACCGGCGGCGATGCGAAAGCGCGCGTTGCCGGGATGCACGGGAATGTTGGTCCATTCGATTTTCCGGATGTCGGCCTTCTTCGAAGTGGGAATTATGCCCATCCAGCATTCGCGCGATGCGAGGAACTTGGGAGTGCCGAAGGGGTTCTTGTAAGCGCCATCCACGTAAACGATGGTGTCGCCGAGGATGGCGCCGGCATGACCGAACACGGGTGTGCCGGGGATCGGGGTACCCTGCATCCAGGTGTCATTGTCGGTGTCGTAGATCTGGACATTGGTGACGGCCTCGCCTTTTGATCCAGCTGGAGCCGACCATCCTCCAATGAGGAAAATGTAACGGTCGCGAAAGAGGCCGACCACGGCGTCGGCGACGGGCACGGGGATGTCTTTGCCGCGATAGTAGCGGTGTTCAATGGGGACAAAGACGTTCAGGTCCGAGACGGTAGTCTGTCCTCCCTGTGAGTCAAGCACGTAGCCTCCGAAGATGAAGACCTGGTCGTGGAGCGCGACGGCAGATGCTGCCAGTCGCCCGGCCACCCCCGGTACAGGACGCTCCTCCGTCCACTTGCCGGTGGCCGGATCGAGTTCGTAGGCGCTGGTGGAGACTGCATCCCAGGTTTTTTTCGGGCCCATGCCCATGAAGGAAAAAATCTTTGGTCCGCCCTGCTCATGGGAAATGGCAACCGCATTGTTCGTGAGCGGTGCTGGGAGCGGGCTGGGCTTCGGTTCCTCGGCGGCGTGGAGGCGGGCCACCGGGAGAAGGCAGAAGAGCGCTGTGAGGAATTTGGTCGCTGCCGATTTCATTGCTGAAATGATAGCAGTGAGAGGAAGGTCCCAGGTGTCAGGTCTTAGGCTCAGGTTTCAGATTTCAGGTCTGACCGGCTGTCTTTCGTGAGACCTGACACCTAACACCTAAGGCCTGACACCTGAAACCTCAGAACCAGGTTTGCTTGCGGTATTCGCGATAGTCGTCACCGAACTTTGCCTCGAGGACGGCGGCTTCGCGGCGCGCGCGGATGATCTGCAGGGGCACGAGCACGAGGAAAATGGCTAGACCCTCCGGGCGTCCCATCATAATGATTGCCCCAGCGATGAAAATCATTCCCGAAACATAAATCGGATTGCGGATTCGCGAATAGATTCCGGTGTTGACGAGCGCCGTCGCTTTGGGCGCGATGGAGAAAGACCTTCCCAGCGTGTAGCGAGCGAGAATGACACCGGCGAGTCCGATCACGCCGAGCAGCAGACCGATCCAGCGCAGCGGTCCGTGGGGCACGCGTTCGGATTGAAATAACTCTCCGAGAGCGAACAGGCCTACGGCGAGCGGTAACCAGACGCGCCATATTGATCCACGATCCATCGTTTCCTACCCCGAGTCTTCTGCTCAGCTTTTATTCCACGAACCCTTGGCGCACGGCATGAATAAAGTCGGTGTACGCGGGTTCCATGCCGGCGGCGCGCATCTGCAGAGCGATCTGCCCGCGATGATACGCCGAGTGAAAGAGCACGTGGGTAAGTATGTCCTCGACGCGGCTGGACCAGGGTTCGCCCTTGCTGTTGCGGTATTCGACCTTGTCGTCGAGCGAGCCTGGAGCGAATTGATTTCCAATCCGCGTGAGATAAAGTTGCCAGGCCGACGACATCTCGTCGGCCAGCGCCGTGCAATCCTCGATCGTTGAACAGGGCCATACCGGCATGCTCTGCGGTTGTTTCAGGATGCGGTCGAGCCAGAGTCTCTGCGCTGAAAGAATGTGCGCCATGCGTCGGATCGCATCGGCGGGAACGGACTCAGCAGGGCGCATCGCGGCGAGGCATTCACGATTCGCCCAGTCATCGTAGGCAAACATCCGGAGAAAATCTTGGGCTTGCATAGAGACTCTCTTCGACGCGTTGCGACTGGCTGCGCTAAGAGAATACGATGGCAGACAACGAGATGCTAGATGGCAGACAACGAGATGCTAAATGATGAGATGACGGGGACGACGGCGCGCCACAGGCTGGGCATGCGGATGAGCCATTTTCGCCCCCGCAGTTTGACCGCAGCAGCTAAAGCCGGTCTTCCAGGGAGACCTCAAGCGGAGGCCCTGATCGCGGCCCTGAAGCTCTGTTCCACCCAAAAGCTGGGTTCGGTCTTCGTTGTTGTTGCAACAATGTTCTTCTTCAGCGCGTCGGCGCAGACGCAAAATCAGACTCAATCCCAAGTACGCCAGCAACTGCTGCAGGAGCTGGATTCGGGCCAGTTGCGCGATGCGGTCCTGCTTGGCCAACAGGCGGTTTCGCGTTGGCCGCGGGATGCGCAATTTCGTCATTACTTGGGCGTGGCCTACTTCAAAATGGGCGATGCCAAGCAGGCGCAGGAACAGCTCACGCGCGCGCGAGAGTTGAACCCGAGAGATTCCGCCACTCACTTCGACCTGGCCCTGGTGTTGTTGAGTCAGCAGGATTACACGGGGGCTGCGGACGAACTCGGCGCTGCGATCAAGCTCGACCCGTCTAACGCGCTTGCGCATTTGCTGCTGGGGCGGGCGTATCTGAATTCGAATCGCAGCCTGCAGGCGATCGAGGAGTTCAAGACCGCTCTGAAGCTCGATCCGTCAATCAAGCTCGGACATTATCATCTGGGGTTCGCTTATTCCAGCCTGGGGCGCAACGACGCCGCCCTCGCTGAATATAAGGAGGAGCTGCGGCGGTCAGGGGAGAGTCCGGCGGTGGTGTACGAGTTGGGCCGATCATTGCTTGCCGCCGGAAAATATGAGGCGGCCGTGACTTACCTGCAGCGTGCTTCGGACTTGGATTCTGCAAATCCCGACGTCTGGTACGAGTTGGGCAAGGCGCAGGCGCTCGAGGGGCAGTCGGGTCAAGCCGAATCTTCTCTGAGGAAGGCGATTGTGCTGAATCCGAAAGACCCGAGCCCGCACTATCAACTGGCGCGCGTTTTGGAGAAACTCGGCAAGACCGAAGAAGCGAGCAACGAACGAGAACGCTTTGCGGAACTTAAAAAGGCGCAACCGGCCACGGCAGGCGTGGCCACTGGACGCGATCGGTGATGCAGATTCCGCGAGTGAACAACCTCTACCTCACGATTGCGGCGTGCGCTTTGTTGGCGTCGTCAAGTGGCAGCTTGATTTGGTTGGGTTCGGCGCAAACGACCGCACCGACGAAAGCTCCTGCGGCAAAGCCTGCGGTCGCCGCGCAAAAGTCCGGGGCGCAAGCACCAACAAAGCCGGGCGCTACAAGTCCACCGTTGTTTGTTGACGTCACGCGCTCTGCAGGAATTGATTTTCACCTCACCTGCGGCAGCCTGGAGAAGCTCTACATCATCGAAACCATGTGCGGCGGCGCGGCCGCTTTCGACTACGACAATGACGGATGGATGGACATTCTACTGGTGGATGGTTCGACGCTGGCCGACTACCGTGCGGGCAAATGCCATCCGCCGCGCCTTTATCACAACAATCATGACGGCACGTTTACCGATGTGTCGGCAAAGTCGGGACTGAATTTTTGCGGTTGGGGATACGGCGTGGCCATCGGTGACTTCGACAACGATGGCTGGGAGGACGTGTATATCACCGGCTTCCATGGCTCAGCTCTCTACCGCAACAATCACGACGGAACGTTTACCGACGTTACCGCGAAGGCGGGCGTTGCTAATGCCGATCGCTGGGGAACGAGCGCGGCTTTCGGCGATTATGACAACGATGGCAACCTGGATCTCTATGTCGCGAACTACGTCGATCTCGATATCAATCATCTGCCGAAGTTCGGCGACGGGCCATTTTGCCAGTATCGTGGCATCCCCGTAAATTGTGGGCCACGTGGATTAAAAGGCGCACGCGATCGTCTCTACCACAACAACGGCGACGGTACCTTCACAGATGTTACGGAGAAGCTCGGCATTGATATTGATAAAGACAGTTATTACGGGCTCGGCGTCTTGTGGCTGGATTACGACAAAGATGGCTGCCTCGATCTTTACGTAGCGAACGACTCTTCGCCGAGCCTGCTTTACCACAACAATTGCAAAGGCGGATTTACCGAAGTTGGCGCTGAGGCCGGCGTGGCTTACAGTTCCGATGGCCACGAACAGGCCGGTATGGGCATTGATTCATCTGACTATGACCGCGACGGCTGGCCCGACATTGTGAAGACAAATTTCTCAGACGATGCCAACAATCTCTATCACAATGACCACGACGGCGAGTTCACCGATCTGGCGGGCGCGGCGGGCATTGGAGGTATCAGCGCTCCCTATCTGGGTTTTGGCGCGAAGTTTCTCGATTACGACAACGACGGCTGGCCTGACATCTTCATCGCCAACGGGCACGTGGATCCGCAGGTGGAGGGAAAATCCTTCGGTGTGGACTACGCCGAGCGGCCGTTTCTGTTTCACAATCTGGGTTCGCAAGCAAAGATCGGAAAGTTCGAAGAAGTCGGCGAGAAGGCGGGCGACGCGCTGGCGAAAAAATATGTGGGCCGCGCCGCCCTGACCGCCGATTTCTGGAATCGCGGCCGTCAGGATCTGCTGATCACGAACCTCGACGGGTCTCCCGTCTTGCTGCGCAACGAAGTTGCATCGCCCGGACACTGGCTGCGGATCAAGACTATCGGCAGCAAGTCGAACCGCGACGGCCTCGGGGCGAGGGTCGAGATTACGGCTGAGGGGTCAACCCGCTATGCCGAGGTGCGAGCCGGAAGCAGTTTCGAAAGTTCGAGCGACCCGCGTATCCATTTCGGGCTGGGCGCGGTGACCCGAGTTGACGCGATTGTCATCCGGTGGCCGAGCGGGCAGGTCGAAAAACTGGGGGCGGAGCTGGCGGACCGGGAACTCGTCGTCCGAGAGGGAAGTGGCGTCATTGCAAGAAACTCAGCAAGAAATTCAGAAAAAGAACCTGAAAAACGCCAGGCGGTTGCCTCCAAGCGCTGACAGCGCTGCTGGCGCGCCCTTTGACACGTGCGTCGTCGAAGCCCGACGAATCTACTGAATTTGGAAGTTTGGCTTATTTCAATCTTCAGATACTCATAGGTAGGGCAGTCAATGGTCTCTGTAAGTATATGAAAAATAAGGTTTCGTCGTTTGGTGCGACAAGTGCCACTCTAGCCCAAAAGCACTAGCTGTCTCTATTATCGGCAATCATAACGTTTTCATGCATTTCGTGCACACGATACAACCAAGTGCCACAGATTTCCAGGGGGTAGGTAAATGAAAAGACTGCAGTTTTGCCTCGTGTTTGCCGTGCTGGCTCTAACCTTGAATGCATTCGCCCAGGAGGAGAGCGGCCAGTTTTCCGGTACCGTGCTGGATCCGACGGGTGCCGCGGTCGCGAACGCCAAGGTAACGGCCGCCAATACGGCCACCGACCTGAAACTTACCACCACGAGCAATGCCAGTGGCAATTACACGGTGAAAAATGTGCCGCCGGGGACCTACAAGATCACGGTCGAGGCTGCCGGGTTCAAGACGACCTCCACCGGCGCTGTGACCGCCAACGCCGGCACCATCGCGCACGTGGATTTCAAGGTGCAGATTGGTAAGACTTCGGAAGTGGTCGAAGTGTCGGCGGAAGCAGCCATTGTCAACACCGAAGATTCCAAGCTGTCCACGACGGTCAGCGCCACACAGATCAGCAACCTGCCCCTGAACGGCCGCAACGTCTATGACCTCATCCAGTTGGTGCCCGGAGCGGTGAACGTGATGGGCGTCGATATGGAAGCCGGCCACAATACGGTTGTTAATGGCGTTCGCGAAGATTTCAACGGCTTCCTGATCAACGGCGTTTCAAATAAGGACCTCAGCGGCGGCGTCGTCAACGTCCCCATCGAGGACACGGTCGAGGAATTCCAGCAGTTGCAGTTGAACGTCTCTGCCCAATACGGCAGCAGCGCGGGCAGCATTAATAACCTGATCACCAAGTCCGGGTCCAACGCCTTTCACGGTTCTGCCTGGGATTACTTACGCAACAACGCTCTCGATGCCAACAACTTCTTTCTTAATCAGCAAGGAGTGAGCAACCCGCCCCTGCACTTCAATCAGGTCGGGGGTACCATCGGCGGTCCGATTCTTAAGGACAAGCTGTTCTTTTTCGCTGCCTACCAGTATGACCACTTCAACTCTTCGGGAACGCCGGAGACTCTGCTGGTCGAGTCGCCGCAGTGGGAACAGGCAGTGATCGGCGGCGCGCCCGGTTCGGTAGGGGCGCTGCTTTACAGCAAGTTCCCGCCGGCAATTGCCGGATCTCCCTCCGTCGACTTGAACGACTACTGGCTGGGACAACTGGGACAGCCTGCGGGTGGAGTAGCCAACTTGGCCATGGTGGATACACGGGTTGGGAACAGCCTTGGTCCGCTATGCCAGACATTTAACAATGTTGGACTCAAGCTGCAACCTATTTTCGGCGTGACCGCTGCTGAGTATGCCCTAATGGGGGGAGCCAATTGTCCCCTCGCGCCGCAGTTTGCCGGCGGCCCCGGGGTCGGGACGGTAGGGGACCGCAGTACTGCCACCTCGGCGGGCAACGTGATGCCTTTCGAAAACCTTACCACCGCGATCTTCGGCACGCAGACGCAATCCCTGGGCAACCTGTTTAACGGTAACGAGTGGTCGGGGCGTGTTGATTACACCCCGAACTCCAACAATCGCTTCTTCGCCCAGTTCAACTGGCTGCATGAAACGGATTCGTTCGGCCCTTGCTACTCGTACTGCACGCGCGGGTTCACCAACCCGGCTGACAATCACTTCCCGAACGGGCAGTTGAGCTGGGTCCATACCTTCAATCCTAAAATACTCAACGAATTCAAGGCTGGGTACGTGCAGAACAACACGGGGACGTCGACCGCGATTCCGGGTGTGCCAGCGATCGGCTTTAACGACGGCACCGCCGCTTTCGGTTCGTACAACGGCTATCCGCAGTTCTTCAAGGACCACGAGTACACCTACTCCGACATGGTTTCGATCAGCCATGGGAACCACAGCTTTAAGATCGGAGCGGACCTTCGCCGCAATCTGGAGAACAGCCAGTTCAACGTGGCGCGACCGTCTTACGTATTCAACGATCCGGCGTACTTCGCTGCCGACTCTCCATTCTTTGAGATCGCCGGCGTGAATCCGGAGTTTGCCAATGGAGGCAGTGGATTTGCGCAGCTTGAAACCAACATCCGCCACTTCCGTAACTGGGAAGTGGGTGCATACTTCCAGGATGACTGGAAAGTCAGCAAGCGCCTGACCCTGAACCTCGGACTGCGCTGGGATCTCTACACCCGGCACACCGAACTCAACAACCTGGCCACGACTTTCATCCCGGGAGCGGGCAACGGCCTAGTCGAGCAAGTCCAGAACGCCAATGTCGGGCCGGGCCAGGAAATACTAACTGGACCGAATCAGGGTCAGATTTGTGCAGGCGACAGCAACGATGTTTTGGCAGGCGTCTGCGGTGCGGGCGGATTTGCTCCCACGAATCGTCTGGGACCGAATCACTATAAGGATTTCGGACCTCGCGTGGGTTTTGCCTGGGATGTGTTCGGCGACGGCAAAACATCGCTGCGCGGCGGCTTCGGCATTTCTTACGAGGGCACGTTGTATAACCCGCTCTCGAACTCGCGCTGGAACCCTCCCTACTACTCGTTCAACCTGGAGGCCAACGCGCTTGCCGGCGGCACCGCAACCGTTGTTTACGGGCCGACAACCTGCACCACTACGAGCTGTTCACCATCGGGAGCGACACCCACGTACACGGGCCCCGGAACAAACCCCGGCCAGGGTACGTTGGGCAATCAAGCAACCGGAAATATCATCGGTTACGCCGGATTCAATCCAGACACCGCTTACCTGACGGGCATCGTGCTTCCGCAGGGTATTTCTGATCCTTACGTTTATAACTTCTTCTTGAGCGTGCAGCGTGAAATCATGCCGAAGCTGGTGGTGCAGGCGGATTACGTAGGCACGGCCGGCCATAAGCTGTTCCGGGCGGAAAACATCAACAGCGCTCCGGGCGCGTTGCTGCCCGAGGGGGCCCAGCTCGTAGATAATCTGGGCAGAACGCTCACCGGGCTGGGAGGCCTTCCGAACAACAACTACGGGAAGCTGCGGACCTGGGAAAACTCGGTGAACTCCAACTACAACGCTCTGCAACTGTCGGCGAAGAAGCAGATGGGGCAAATACCAAAGCTGAACGGGACAAGCGTCCTGCTCAACGCCAATTACACGTATAGCCACTCCATTGACAATGGTTCAACATGGCATAGCGGCGCGACCACTGCCAACGGCGGGGCCGCTGGCGAAGGCTATACGACCGACCAGACGGACCCGGGACTGGATCGAGGCAACTCGATCTATGACATTCGGCAGCGTCTGGTGCTCAACTATGTTATCCAGCTGCCCGGCCAGAACCTGAAGGGCGCCATGGGTGCGGTGCTCGGAGGCTGGTCGTATAACGGGATTTGGGCGTTCCAAAGCGGTGCCCACTGGGAGCCGTACGCTCCGGACGGTGTCGGCGCCAACCTGTGCGAGCCAACCTTCCTCGGTTCCTCGGACTGCGCGATAAATCCAGCGACATCGTCGGCGTATCCTTGCGTGGCAGGCGATTTCCCAGGCGGTACCGGAACTCCGAACTGCATCAATACGGGCGGAGACTACAATCTGAACGGAGTCAATAACGATCGTCCAAACTCAAGCGCGCAGCACATTACGTTCTCACGGAACACGTGGGCGAATGGCTGGTGCGGGGGCGCATACACCTTCGGAGCTTCCTGCGCGGGTCAACCTGCCGTGCTCAGCCAGCCGTGTCTAGGGTGCACTGGCAATCTGGGCCGCAACAACTTCGTTGGCCCGGGCCAGTGGTATGCCGATATGACGCTCGCCAAAGTGTTCACGATCACCGAGCGTCTTCGCCTGAAGTTTGAGTGGAACGCGTTCAACGTGTTCAACCGTCCGAATTTCCTGCTGGCGGTGAACGGCGGTGGCGCTCACAACTCGATCACAGACGGGCTCTTCGGGGCAGCCGCTGGCACGCTCAACCCGCGTCAGCAGCAATTCGGCCTGAAGCTCATGTTCTAGCCGAACGGCTTTTCACAGGGTCCGTCCTTACAGATGAGGACGGACCCTTTTTCTCTTTGTAGTGGAAATCGGTAGTGAAACTTGGTAGCGAACATCATGTTCCGCAGACTCCACGCGCCGAGCGTAATTTGTCCGACCTGCCTGTTGTTCGGCCTGTTGTTCGGCCTGTTGTCCGGTTTTGCGGTGGCGCAAGAGGCAGGCAGGATTACCGGCCAGATCCACGTCGTCAAGGGAGACTTTCCGCCCCATCCCATCCTGGTGGAGCTCCAGCTCCGCAACGCTCCTATCACTACCGTGTACGCCGATTCCCAGGGGCGTTTTGGCTTTTACCAGCTCGAAAGCAATCCTTATCACGTGATTGTGAATGACGACGACTATTATCCAGTCGACGAAATCGCGAATGTGAACCTGGCCGTCTCGCAATTCGCGATGGTGCAGATCCAGCTGCGACCGCGCGAAAAAAAGAACGCAGATCCTCTAGCCAAGCAAACGGCTGGAAGCAACCCTTATATCGTGGATCCGGACGATTACAACAAACGCTTCCCCAAGAAGGCCGTGAAGGAATACGACAAAGGACTGGAAGCCGAAACAAAAGACGAGAAAGACAGAGCCATCGAGCACTATGAAGCAGCGCTGAAAATCGCTCCCGACTACTATCCTGCGCGCAACAATCTCGGCAGCCTCTATCTGGGCAAGTCCGATTTCAAGTCGGCGGAGGAACAGTTTAGGGAAGCGATCCGCCTCGACCAGAATGAGGCGCAGGCTTATTTCAACCTGACCAACGTGCTCATGCTGACTCAGCGCTCCACGGAAGCTGAAATCACGCTGGCCCAGGGTATGCAGCGCCGCCCTGATTCCGCCTTCGGCCATTTTTTACAAGGATGTTTGTATGCGCAAACCGGCAAGCTGGCCGAGGCCGAGAGCAGCCTTCAGGATGCTGTGCGCCTGGATCCGAAGATGTCGCAGGCCTACCTGAAGCTGGTCAACCTGTATCTTAAGCAAAACCGGCGCGAAGACGCGATCACACAGTTGCAGGCTTTCTTGAAAGGCTTTCCCAATGCAGCCGCCGCGCCCAAAGCTCAGGAAATTCTGAGCAAGCTGCAGAAGGAAGAGGGCGCTGAGAAGCGCTAGCCAGGGTCACCGGGGAGTTGCGGCGCAGAATTTAACTTCCAACTGGCAAGCAGTTGCGTATTCGGCCCGCGCCTCGGTGAGCTTCCCCAGATGCTGGTAGGCAAGCGCCAGGTTGAGGTGCGCCTCCGCCAGCTTGGGATCGAGCTCAATCGCTCGCTGATGTTCGCGGACGGCTTTCAACAACTGATTGGTCTGGCTGTAACAGATTCCGAGGAAGTTATGCAGCCGCGCGTCTTCGAGGCCTAGTAAGAGCGCTTTCTCGAGATGCGTAGCAGCGGCGGCGTAATCTTTCTGCTGAAACTGTGCCATGCCTAGCTCACGCTGCCCCGGCGAAAAATTGGGTTGGATGGCAACCGCGTGCTGGTAAGACGACAGTGCAGCCGCCGGGTTGCTGCGCTCATCCAGCAAGCCCAACTGATACCAGGCCCGGTAATTCTCAGGATTAATTTGCAGCGCTTTCTGTAGCCAGGTTCTCGCCTCGTCCGTGCGACCAACCTTCGCCAGGGCCCGAGCCAGGCCGGTCATAGCGTTGTCGAAGTTAGGATTCAGCGTGAGGCAGCGCTGCAGTTGTTCGGCTGCGGTGTTCCATTTCTCGCGCCGCAAAGACGACTCGCCGAGCATGAAAGGGATCACGTAGAGTTGTGGATCCTTTTGCTCGACCTGGGTGAGGAGAGTTTCTGCCTGATCGTCCCGGCCGCGCTGGAAGGCGTCGGTGGCCTGCAGGATGGAATTGAATTCCCAGAGCTTGTCTTTTGGATCTGCGAGCCCCTGCTTGAGCGACTCGGCGGAGACCGGGGCGCGAAATCCGAAATAGCCCAGAGCGCGTAATTTGTCCTGCGCCTCGGGACTCAGGCTCACAGCACTCGTATCCTGACGGGCGAAGGGATTATGGGCGAGAATTGCGTGAAGCTTCTCGCGAAGCACGGCGACGGTGGCGGGTTGCTCGGCGGCGATGTTCCGGGTTTCTCCGGGGTCAGATTCAAGATCGTATAACTCCGGCTTGGGGGCCTCGATAAAGTGAAAACGCTCACTCTCAAGCGCGTGCAACGGACTCCATCCAAAAGAACTGAAGGGATAAAGAGTCTCGCTGTAGGCCGGATCTTTTTCTGGCTGACTCGTGGGCTGATTCTTGTCCGATTTCGCGGCCGACCTTTTGTCTGACTTGTTGTCTAGCAATGCGTGCGACTGGAACTGTGCGTAAATCGCGTCCGCTGAATCCCGCACGCCGGCCAGTTGCAGCAGCGTCGGAGCCATCGCTGCGGTCTCCACCGGTTCGCGACGCCGGCCAGGCGGAATGCCGCTCCCAGCGGGCGGTTTAACGATCAGTGGGACATGCACAGTGGCGTTGTACACGAAGAATCCGTGCTCATCTTCACCGTGTTCTCGGAGAGACTCGCCGTGATCGCTGAGCACAGCGATCAGGGAAGAATCATAAAGATGGTTCTGCTTGAGCCACGCCATCAGATTGCCGAGTTCGTGATCCGCGTAGGCGATTGCGCCGTCGTAGGGATGGCTGCTGTATTCGGAGCGGTAAGGTTCTGGAGCATGGTACGGGCTGTGCGGATCGTAAAGATGTAGCCAAAGGAAAAATGGACGCCGCGGAGTTTTCTTTAGCCAGGCGATAGCGTGAGCCACGCTCTCTCCGGCGGGACGGTCTACGAGGTCGGTCTCCTCCTTCTCGAAAGTTTTCGCCGAAAACGCATCGTCGTAGAAATCGAAGCCCCGCGCCAGTCCCCAACTCCGGTCGAGAACGAAGGCGCTTACCACCGCTCCGGTGGCGTAGCCCGCGTGCTGAAAAGCCTGGGCCACGGTGCGAAATTGCGGCGCCAGCGGCTGCCCGGTGAAATCCTGCACGCCGTTCTGAAAAGGGTAAGTGCCGGTCAGGATCACCGCATGGGAGGGCCAGGTAAGTGGGACCTGCGAAATCGCTCGCTCGAACACGACGCCATCGCGAGCCAGCGCGTCAAGAGTTGGGGTCTTGACCATCTGCGCTCCATAGCAGCCCACATGATCGGCGCGCAGTGTATCGATCGTGATCAATATAACGCTGGGCTTTGTGGCGCTGGGCCTTGTGACGCGAGACGCAGGTTGTGACTGCGCTGGTGTAGTCGCGGCGACTGGGAGACTCGACGAGAGCGCGAACAAAAAAATCGCCAGCAAAGTTGAGAAGCGGCGGAACATGCGTCTATTGCGGCGCCAGTTGCTGTGCCCGCCGCGTCTCCTCGTCTGCCTCCGCCGTGAGGCCCTTGGCGGTCAGCGCCTTGGCTAACGACTCGTGCATGGCCGGCTCTTGCGGAGCCAGTTCCACGGCGCGGCGCAACTCCGCAGTCGCGTCGTCGATTTTGCCCTGGTAAAGGAGAGTCTCACCCAGGGCTCGATGTCCACGCGCAAACTCCGGATTGATCGTAACTGATTGCTGAAACGCTGCCGCCGCCGGCTCCAGTTGTTTTTTCTGGAGGAACGCCACCCCCAGATTGAAGGCAGCTTCGAAATTCGTGGCATCGAGTTGCAGAGTCTTTTGCAGCGTCGCGATAGCGGCATCCATCTCGCCGGCGTGGGCTTGCGCCATGCCCAGGTTAAAAAAGGCGAGTGCGTAATCGGGACTGAGCTGAACCGTTTTTTGCAACTCCACCTCGGCTTCGGCAAACATCTTGAGGTGGTAGTAATTCAGGCCCTGCATGTAATGGCCGGGAACGGAGTCGGGTTCGGTCTTGATCACACGCTTCAGTTTTTCGATGGAGTCCTGATAGCGGCCGTGCTGGCTGTCGGCAATGGCGTCGGAGATCAGTTCGTAGGTGACGACGCGGTCTTTCGGGTCGGGCAGGTTGCGGCTGCTGATGGTTAAATCTTTGCTCCCGGGATCGCCGCCCCCGGAGAATCCCGCATACCCCAGGGCTTTCAGCCGTTCCATCAGAGCCGGGTCTAGGCCGGTCTTTTCGGCCATCTCCTTGCCGGCGCTGTAATCGCGGATCAACGCGGCGAGCCGGGCACGCATTTCGTCCGCTACCGCACTCTTTTCCGTAAACAGATTGTGGACTTCGCCCGGATCCTTTACCAAGTCGTACAGTTCGGGGCGAGGCGCGTCGATGAAGTGATATTTTGTGTTCTCCGACCCGCGCAGTTCGCTCCAGTTGAAGTGAATCCGCGGCAAGTAAGTCTCCCCATAGAGGACGCGATCGTGTGCGGCTTTGTCAGCTTGTTCGCGATTGGCGGATTCGCTGCGAAGCTCAGGAAGCAAGCTGTGTCCCTGCACCTGCGACGGAGTTTCCAGTCCAAGGACGCCGAGAACCGTGGGCATCAGATCAACCAACGAAACCGGATCGTCGACCGTCCGCACCTTGGCATTCTCTGGCAGCCGATTCTCAGGTACTCGAATTATCAGCGGAACATGCATTGTCGCGTTATAGATAAAGAAGCCGTGTGTCTTTTCGCCATGCTCTCCGAGGCTTTCTCCATGGTCGCCGCAGAGCACGATCACCGTGTTCTGGTAAATCCCCTTCTCTTTCAGAAACCGCACGAGGCGACCGACCTGTTCGTCCGCGAAAGCAATCTCGCCGTCGTACGGGTGCGTGGCATATTCGCTGGCGTAGGGCTCGGGCGGATGATACGGGAAGTGCGGATCGTAGAGATGCATCCAAAGAAAAAAATTCTTTTGTGAATTCTTCACCAGCGACTTTTTTTCCAACCAGTCTTTTTTCAGCCAGTCCAGGGTCACATCCGCCACAACATTGCCCGGACGCTCCATTGCGTCGAGATTCACTTCATCAAGACGGCTGAATTCGAAATGATCATAGTAAAAATCGAATCCTTGATTGAGTCCAAAGCGCGAATCCAGCACCGCGGCGGCGATCACCGCTCCCGTCTGGTACCCGGCCTGCTTCAGAACCGAAGCCAGCGTGGGCTGAAGCGGGCTCAGCTTGTTGCCGCTAAAGTCGTGCATCCCGCTCAACATGGGATAGGTTCCGGTCATGATCGAGCTATGCGAAGGCAAGGTCACGGGGACGACGGCGAAGGCGCGGTCAAAGCGCGTTCCCTCAGCAGCGAGGGCATCGATGTTGGGCGTCTTGATCTGCTTGTATCCGTAGCAGCCGAGGTGGTCGGCGCGTAGGGTGTCAATCGTGATCAGGACCACGTTCAGGGCCGGCTTGGCGGGCGTTTGCGCGGCCGCAGGAAGCGCGGCGAGACCCAAGAGAATGATAATCAGTCGACGACAAAGGGGCACCATCGGTGGGTTTAGTTTATCGCATGGAGGGTGTCGGTAACTCGATCTTGCGGTTGATTTTGGATTGCGCAGTTGTCGCTCAGCGGCTCGTAGTGTCTGTGATAGGCTGAGCACTTATGAGACGGCCGGCAACTCGCCCAGGAATCATCTTCCTCCAGATATTGTTAGGAATCGCATTACTCCAAACCGCAGTCTGGGCCCAGACCTCCGCCCCGAAAAACTCGCCCCCCGACGTCTACCTGATCACCATCGACACGCTGCGCGCCGACCACGTCGGCTGCTACGGCTACAATCAGGTCGAAACTCCTGCACTCGACGCGCTGGCTGCCGATGGTGTCCGCTTTACCGAGGCGTTCACGCATAGCCCGATCACGAATACTTCGCACATTACGATCCTTACCGGACTCTTGCCCAGCGTGCACGGCGTCACCGATTTTGGCATCCCGCTTTCACCGCAGCATGTGACG
Source organism: uncultured Acidobacteriaceae bacterium (assembly GCA_963755765.1). Classification (GTDB taxonomy): domain Bacteria; phylum Acidobacteriota; class Terriglobia; order Terriglobales; family Acidobacteriaceae; genus Acidiflorens. The sequence continues at coordinate 191,848 of CAVWKZ010000008.1, read as the reverse complement.
GCTGCGGAACTGCTGAAGAAACAGGGCTACCAGACTGCAGCGTTCATTGGCGCCGTGATTCTCGACAGCAACTCGCTCGCTCCCGGTCTGGATCGCGGCTTCGATTTCTACGATAACTTTCCCGTCCATACCGATACGAAAGAGCGTTGGGGACGCGTCGAGCGCCGCGGCATGGAAGTGGTCGAGCACGCCGAAGCCTGGTTCGACAAACACCGCACCGGACCTCATTTCGTGTGGGTGCACTTGTACGATCCGCATGATCCCTACGAGCCGCCGCCCCCGTTCTCCGAGAAATACAAAGACCACCTCTACGATGGCGAAATCGCTTATGCCGATTCCGCGGTGGCGAACTGGATCGCGTTTCTGAAAAAAGCCGGCGTCTACGAGAACGCCATCATCGTGGTCACCGGCGATCACGGCGAAGGCCTCGGTGAGCACGGAGAAGACACTCACGGCCTCTTTCTCTACGACTCGACGCTGCACATTCCGCTTATCTTGAAGACATCGGGAGCGGCGCACCACGGCACCGTGATTGAGTCCCAGGTGCGCACTACCGACATCCTTCCGACTATTCTTTCGGCTACGGGCGTGGCTGCACCGGCAGAGTTGAACGGCGAGTCGCTGCTTCCTCTAATCGATCAAACATCGAAGGCAAATCACGTGCTCTTCGCTGAGACCGACTATCCCCTTCGCTGGGGGTGGGCCTCACTGCGGGCTTTGCGAGCTGACGACACGAAGTGGATAGAAGCCCCACGACCCGAACTTTACAACCTGCAAACAGATCCGAAGGAACTGAAGAACCTCTATCCCGCTGACACCTCCAAAGTACAGAGCATGCAAGCCGAGATGGCAAAGTGGAAAGCCAAACTCCCGCCGCAGAGCGCTTCCGGCAAGCCGGGGGAGACTTTGCCGGATCCCAAAGACAAGATCGAAGTGCAGAACCTGCTGCACAATGCCATGCTGGCCAGTGACGACAATCGGTCGAATGATGCACGCCAGTATTTGGAAAAAGCGCTGCAGCTCGACCCCACCTCGCCAACCGCCCTCCGCCAACTGGGCGAACTTGAGCTTGCTGCTGGAGATTTCGCCAAAGCCGTGGTCCACTTAAAGCGGGCAAGCGAAATACGGTCCGATGATGCCACCGCCGCCTTCGAATGGGGCGAGGCGGCCGATAAGTCCGGCGATTGGCCCGGAGCGCGGGCTGCGCTCGAATTAAGCCTGAAACTTGCACCGAGCCAAATGTCGGCGCGGTTGATGCTCGGCCATGTTTACTTGCAGTTAAAAGACGCGAAGAATGCGGAAGACCAGTTTGAGGCAGCCCTGCTGGTCGATTCGAACAATAGCGACGGCCGCCTTGGATTGGCGGAGGCCCAAATTCAGCAATCGGACTTTAAGGGCGCCTTACCCGACCTCGAAGCGTTTACCAAGACTGATCCGCAGAACGCCGCGGCTCTGCGTTTACTTGCCAGGGCCTATCGCGGACTCGGCCGGGAGCAGGAAGCTAAGCGGGCTGAGGCGCAGGCCGCAGCTCTGGGGCAGAAGTAAACTGTGATGTGGTCAAATTGTTGCGCTATTCGTCCGCACTTATTTGTTCGCACCTTGTTTGGCGTTCTTGTTGTCGTCATCATGTCCAAAATCCGTGCCGAAGTGAGGTTCTGACTTCGTGCCCGTGATTTTGACCGGGATTTCGGTTCCCGCCCCGTTCTTGCTGAAGAATGGGTCTGCCGGTTTCAGGAGAATCGACTTCCATCCCGTCACCATCTGTGAAAGCTTCGCGTCCATGCGCGCTTTGCCATGGAAGTCAAATTGGTTTCCATCAAGGCTGTAGGTGCCAGTCAGATCGACTCGAGTGCCGGGAATGCGAAACTCCAGCTGCGAAAACGAAATGAGACCATCGTCGAGGCCGAATGTGCCGGTCAGGTCAGATTGCACGTTGTCGGGAATATTGTCCTTCGCCAGCTTGGGCTTGCCCTGGCTTCTCATACTGAGCGCGTCGATCTTTTCCTGAATTTTGTCGTTGGTGAAGTGTGCCCCGGACACTTCAAAGTTGCCTGAAAGCTTCAGGCGATTGGCAACATCGGGCTCGCCGGGCGGGAGGTCGAACTTCGTCTTTAAACGAACCGCGCCGGTCATAATTGGAGGATCCGTGCGCACTGCCAACTTCAGCAAGTCTTCGATCTTTCCTTTTTCAATCACGACGTCCAGTTGCACATGGTGCCCCTGGGGGTCTTTTGTCCGTACCACCGAGCCGTTGGCCGTGAGCCATGAAGTTAGAAGTTTTGCTTCTACCGGCTGAAGGTATGTGTCTCCGCTGGTTCCGTCCACGATCGCGTGAAAATCCGTATGCAGAGGCACCGTGCGACCGCTGGTCGCCACCCGAAAATCTGGAGTATCCGTCACGCCGTCCACAACGATCTGGTCAAGAATGCCGGCGTACTTCCCGGTGGACGACAGAATTCCGCCAATGCCCTTGATCGTGCCTAAATCCGCATGGTTGAAGGAATAGGTCCCGCTCACCGGAGTATCGCGAGGACTGTCTACCTGCCACGGCCCAAACGATCCACTCGATAACACGTTCCCTACCGGCTTGGGGTTGGTCAGGTTCGCGTCGAAATGTAGGGGCAACCCGGGGCCAATTGTTGTCATCTTCAAACTCTCGATATCAAATTCCAGCGGCAGCTTGCCTGGCTTTAGAGTATTGACGATCAGTTGCGCGTTGTCACAGACGAATCGATCCACGACGATCTTGATCTTTCCCCCGTGAGGCTCGATCTTCTTCATCTCGTCGCTGTGCTCTCTGGGCGGCAAATTCAATTGCATTCCTTTTAGGTAGACCGTGTCGACACGCATGGGAGTGTGCAGGAAAGCCCAAATGCCCATGCGAAACTGGAATTCCGCAACATTAATGATCGGCTGAATTCCGGGCTCGTGATTGTTCGGATCCGTGTCTCCAAAAATCCTCAGCCCATCGCCCGAAACCTGGAGGCCCTTGAGCAACGAGACATGAAAGGCATCCAGTTCGACTTTGCTCTTGAATCTAGTAGACAAGGTCTCAATCACCGCCACACGAAGGATTGGCTCGGCGCGCGAAATCGCTATGCTCGCCGCGCCGAACACGACAATCAACACCAGGGCGATTCCGCCGAACCAGCGCCAATGAGCGCCCGGCCTGTTTCCTTTGCGGAGCGGGTTTTGATCGCTGTCTGTCATGAAGCACGTCGTACTTACAAATATCCAGCCGGGTGGTAGGCCGTGACCTAACCTTACACGTCAATATCAGACCGCTGCGTCCGAACTCTGCAAACGCTACGAAGAAAAAGCCGGATCTTCGTAAGATCCGGCCGTCACCCCTATGATGCGCAACCATAACCGGGGGTTGTGGAGTCGGGCGGGAGAGGATTCTAGGCGGCTTTACGCGTCCGCACAGCCTTCACAGCAGCCTGTCGACCTTGCTTCCCGCGCTTAGCGGAAGCCTTTTTTGGTGTGCCGAGCATGTTCGACAGCTTGAGGGTGAAAGTCCCTTTGACAACCTGATGGAGGTGAAGTCATAGCGAAGCGCAAGGGTGAAATAACACCCGCCGTGAGGCGGGGCCTGAAAGAAGCGTGGAGCAAAGACGCGAGCCGATGAACAAGAACCGGATATGAGGCCTACGGTGGCGGGCGAGCGAGCCAATGATTGCGAAGCCCATATCCATCAAGCGCACTGGTGGTAGATCCGGCGGTTGCGTGTCGAAGGCGGTCGAACTTACCTCGGGAGGTCTGCGGCACGTCACGAAATCGTGACTGAGGGTGAAAGCGATTCATCCCGATCGTGTCGCAGAAGTCAGCAAAGGGCGTAGTAGGTCATGCAGTCGGCGAAGCTATTGAGGCACTCCAAAGCCGAAAGGCGGAGCAAACAAGATAGGCCAAGCCGGGAACGATGATCGAAGGCCCGAACGGTACTCCGCAAGGGGAATAAAGGAAAGGGCAAGTAAGCGGCGCGACTCATGAGCGGACAGCGGCGGAAAAACCGACCCGAACAAGGGGTGCTGGCCTTTCCGGTGGAAAGTAGGAGTGATGCTCCGAAGCCCGCCGCGAAAGGGACCGAAACGCTGGTGGCGAAGCGCAAGTCTGAAAGCCTGGCCGGAACCGAACGACTGATGGAAGAAGTCTGCGAGCTGGAAAACTGCAAGCAGGCATTACAACGAGTCAAGGCGAATAAAGGGAGTCCGGGAGTAGACGGGATGACCGTCGACGAATTACCGGCCTACCTGAAGCAGCATGGGCTGGAAATCGGGGAACAGCTACGAAGCGGAACTTATCAACCGCAGCCGGTAAGACGGGTGGAAATCCCGAAGCCGGATGGCAGTGGAATGCGCAAGCTAGGCATTCCTTGCGTGCTGGATCGCTTTATTCAGCAGGCGGTGCTGCAGGTTCTGCAGAAGCGCTGGGACCCGACGTTCTCCGAACATAGCCACGGTTTCCGACCGGGGCGCAGTGCGAAGCAAGCGGTGCACAAGGCGCAGCAGTATATCGCCGAAGGGTACCGCTGGGTGGTGGATCTCGACTTGGAGAAATTTTTCGATCGAGTAAACCACGACCGCCTGATGGCGGCGGTGGCCGAGCGCGTGGCCGACAAGCGAATGCTCAAATTGATTCGAGCGTTTCTGGAGGCCGGAGTGATGGAGGATGGGTTGGTGAGTGCGGTGGATGAGGGAACGCCTCAAGGCGGTCCGCTTTCACCACTACTTTCCAACCTGGTGCTGGACGAACTGGACCGGGAGTTAGAGCGGCGCGGTCACTGCTTCGTCCGCTATGCCGACGACTGTAACATCTACGTCAGCAGCGAACGAGCGGGACAACGAGTGATGGAGAGCGTTACTCGCTTCATCACGCACCGTCTCAAGCTCAAGGTCAACCAGGCGAAGAGCGCCGTCGCTCGACCGGGGCAAAGGAAGTTTCTCGGATTCAGCTTCACGGGGGAACGAGAACCGAGGCGGCGCATCGCCCCCAAGGCTATCGCTCGCTTCAAGGAGCGGATTCGGGAGCAGACGCGGAGAACCCGCGGCATCAGCTTGCGGCCGATGGTCAAGGAACTGGCGACCTATCTCCGTGGCTGGCTCGGGTACTTCGGCGACTGTCAAACGCCCTCGGTGCTGGAACGTCTTGAGACGTGGTTACGCCGCCGACTTCGGTCGGTGGTGTGGAAGCAATGGAAGCGTGGACGGACAAGGTTCCGCGAGCTGCGCAAACGGGGCGTCAGTAAGGACCTCGCGGCGAAAACGGCCGGGAGCCCTCACGGTCCGTGGCGGCTCGCGCACTCGCCCGCCCTGACCATCGCTCTGCCGAATGCTTACTTTGCCCAGCTCGGGCTTCCGCCCCTGGTCGTACGGTCCTCGCTTAATCCGCCGAACCGCCGTATGCGGACCCGCATGTACGGTGGTGTGGGAGGGGAGGACGGGTGACCGTTCCCCCTATCCCGATCCTGACGAGAAAGCGCCTCGTGGCTGGCGGCGCTCCGTGACTCTCGCTTGAGCGCACCCTCTACAGCGCGCGATCGCGCCGCCGATGTTTTGTGGGCTGAGCCTTCTTTTGCGGCCTTCACGTCCTGGGCTGCTTTTTTTCGAACGGAAGCCGGACCCTTTGGTGCATTCAACTTAACGCCGGCTCGCCGCGCTTTGGATAATCCAATGGCGATAGCTTGCTGAGCCGAACGCGCGCCATGTTTCCCTTCCCGAACGTGATGGATCTCTTCCCGAACAAATTCTCCGGCTTGAGTTGAGGGCGACTTACCCTCTCGTGCATCTTCCTGCGCCCGTTCGAGCGTTTCTCGGTCTGGCATTTGAATTCATCCTCCTCGGACATTTACTTGGGTGGCGATTGCAAGCTCGACAGCGCTTCTGCGGATTTCGCCACACCACGCTTATGCAGTTCCTCAGCGGCTTCGGACAAGGTCAAGTTGCCGGGCACCGGCTGATAGTTGGTTCGAATCTCGTTTTCTTGCACCGCGATCGTCTTGAAAAATAGAGCCTTGCCGTGCATGTTGACATGCAAGAGAGTGATTTCCCAATGCTCGGGCGTCACTTCAGACTGTCTCACATGAAATTCGCCGTCCTTGTCCAGGTGGCCGAGCAAGCCACCTGCAAATTTCACGTTTTCGATGAGATGACCCTCGATTTCCGCCAGCCTGTTTTGTCTCTGGTTAATCCATATCCGGCCCGCCATTCCATGAAAGACTGCGTCCTCACGTGACGAGGGATGGAAATTGGGGTTTGGCTGAAAAAGTATTTCCACGAGCTCGCCCCTGCATTCTCCATAGCTCGCCGCCACTGCCGACGGCAACATCCGGAACAGTTCCTCGGTTTTGTGGGCGTCTTCCGCTTGCTCGCGCCGTTGTTTGCTGCGCTCGTGGGATTTGGGTTTACTTATGATGCGGGCAATGCGCTGGTCTTCTTGTCTTTCCTGTTCGGGAGTGATCGGCTGTCCATTTAATGACCGTAAGCGCTCAAGATCCCCGTCACGGGTCTCAACCACCAACTTTACCCGTTCTTTTCCAGAGACACCCGACTTTACCTGATACATCCAGTGCGTATGGTCGCCGGCTTGAGCCTGTAACTCCCCATTGACCGCTTTGCGCAGAAGTTCTCCGGCTGACATCGTGTTGGCGCCGGAAGTACATTGAGCACGAATTGGAACACAGCAAATCAGGAGTACCGCAGTAATCAGGATGGAAGCCGCTTCTGCGCGAACCAGGCAACGTTTGGCAACAAACATTCTACGGTCGCCGGTTCTGACGTTATGTGGACTCTCGCACACTGCACCCTGCCCCGTCGATCAGCGTAATCGAAGGCACAGTTGCAGGGAATCGAATGCATTCTGTAGTCTTGCCGGGCTTTCGCCGTAGTCGGAGAGGTAGGCCTGCAAGAACTTGGTTCAGTGCTGTTTGAAGTATTGAACAGCACGCTCATGAGCTTCCGCCCAAGTTACGCCGACGGCCTGTTCTTGGATTTCTTTTGCGGGAATATAGCCGGTACTGCCCTGATTTCAGTTTCCGAATCATTCCATTTCCGAATCAAGTAACCTCTCTCAACATCAGACCCTTCCTAAGCGGCTTTTCGAGTGCGTGGGTCCTCAAGAACCTCGGCCTCCGCTTGCAACCAGTCCTGCACTGCGGAGCCATTCAGCCCTCCACGCTCTTGATATATTTGATAGGCGCGGCGTCTGACCTCTTCTTGCCGATTAATTTCTTGTTCTTGCAGATTAAGCGAAACCTCGCGCGATGGTTTGGATAGCTCTTCCTTGGTTTCAATGCGTTTCACTGTGAATCGTCCTTTCCTGGCACGCAGCTCTCAAATCATTTTCATGACATCCGCCGCGTCGGGACCAGTTGGCAGCCGAGCACCATTGGCGTCTGCAATTCCAAATTTACATCCGCCGAATTGCGTTGCCAGTACAGTGATTGCTGCATGTCGAAAGCGCTAGCGCCGCCATGCCCTTCAGTGGCGATCGCGCACCAAAATCCGCAGCAGCAAGAGCCAGCGCCGCACGTTGGTGGTCATGAGAAAATTTTCTTTGACGTGCTCCTGCCCGTTCCGTCCGAGTTTCGCGGCGAACTCCGGATGCGTGAGCAGATACCGGATCTGATAAGCACAGCCTTCGACGGAATGCACCAACATGCCGGTCAGCTTGTGGATGATCTGATTGGGAATGCCACCGACGGCGCCGGCAATGGTGGGCTTTCCTTTCCACAATGCCTCGGTGACGGTGAGGCCGAAACCTTCCTTGATTGATTTCTGCACCACGATGGTCGAAGCCCGCTGCAGTGCGTTGATTTCCAATGCACACCACGGCGGCAAGTCGAGAATGATAATGTCGCGATCATCGCCGGCAACTTCCTTAACTTCTTTGAGTACGATTGCGCCTTCAGGATCGTCACTTGCTCCCCCGCCCGCCAGCACCAGTTGGCAATCGACATATTTTCTGGCCAGTTTGAAAGCCTGCACCACACCCACCGGGTCCTTTAATCGGTCGAAACGCGACACCTGGGTCACAATCGGGCGCGTGCGATCTACGCCAAACTCGTCGCACACTTTCTGGACGAAGCTCTCCTCGAGTTCTTTATTTTTTTCCGAAAGCGGGTCAATGCAGGGGTAAAACAGATATTGCGGGATGGGCAACTGACGCGCAAACGACTGCGAGGAAAAGATGGCCGCATCATATTGCTCGATGAAGGGCCGCAGCAATGCCCAAACTTCGCGATTCGGATTCGACAAGTCAATGTGGCAGCGCCACACCCAACGTCCCGGCGAATCTTTACGCGCAGCGATCAGGGCAGCGGGCTGGGGATCATGAATGACCACCATGTCTTCCGGGAACTGCATGCGCTGCCGGTTTTGTTCGTTGTAAGCCAGAAATATTTCCCGCGCCGCTTTCGTCAGTTGGTATTCACTGCCGTGCAGAGCGTTATGGAAGCCCTTAGTTACCTCGAAAAAGTCGTTCCCTCCGGTCATCACGTCCCAGCGCGTAGTGACTTCGAGTTCTCCCAGCATCGGAACGATACGATTTAGCATTTCCGCCACACCGCCGCCAACCGCGGTGGAGTTGACCATCTTCACAGTCTTCCCTTTGACCTCGCGAGCGAGAAAACGCAATTCGTCGAGTTCTGCCGCGCCAACAATGGCTTGGTAGTCGTCGAGGCGCGGGGCGGGCACCGGGGCTGGAGGCGTTTCCCAAGTTCGGGGAGAGGGTCGGGGAGCCGCTCGCCGCTCCGGATGCGCGGGAGCGGGTTGAGCTGAAAGCGCCGGCTCGTCGTGTTCGTTGATTGCGGGTTGCGTCTTTGCGAGTGTCATTCTGTGTTCACCACCGTGTGTTCATTCACCTAGGTCAACGCGCGTTCCACTACACGAACCATCTGCCCGCGCACATCTTCGAGCGTTGCCGTATAGATATCGATTCGGTTCAGCGCGCGGGCAGCGTCAGTCAGTCCCACATCTTCGTGCAGCCATTGTGAGAAATCGTTGGACATGAGCTTGAGCCGCAGACGCGCCTCGATGAAATGATGATGGATGGAGTGCACGCTCACTTCCCGCAGGCCCTTGGCGAAATCCTGCATGGTTTCGGCGACGAAGTTCGTGGGCATCACCACGATATCGGACGCGCAAAAATAAAACGTTTCGTCGGCCACACGCATGTCTTCCGAGGGATTGAGCTGGAGGTGCTTCTCCACAATCTGGACGAATCGCTCGCGCAACTCGCCGAGGGAGGTGAACTCGCGCACATCCACGCTGGCCAACTGCTCCGCCAAGCCCGGCTGGTTGCACGCGGCCAGCGCCCAGTGCGCGAAGTCGTTGGAGAACCCCTCGCGAATAAAGTGGTGTTCCTGGAGAGTGCGGAAAGTGTGTTGAAAGATGGAGTCGTCGGGGCAGACCCGCAACGCTTCCAGCAACTCGGCAAGCGTGTTCGCCTTCTGCGTAGTGATGCGCAAGAGATGCGCCGAGGTGTTGAAGTAAAAGGGCTTCACCGGCGTATGTACAAGGACTGGCTGTGCTGTCGTTGTCATCCGTTCACCGCTGCGGCCGCGCCGCTGTCAAAAGTATCGTGTTCTAGACAGGCCTTCAGCCATAGTCCGAGAAAGTCGAGAAGTTCTTCGGGAGGCTTCAGCCAAAATTGTGCTGCCGTATGCCGCCATTCGGGCCGCACCAGCACGCTGATCCCACGGCCCTTCATGGCCCTGAGCGCGGATTCGTCGGTGGAATCGTCGCCCAGATAAGCCGCCGGGGTTTTGGGGTTGATTTCACTCAAGAAGGTTCGAACCGCATCCCCTTTGCCGGCTTCTGGGGCAAGAATTTCCACACCGCCATCGAATTGCAGCAGGTCGAGCCCGCTGTATTCTGCAATCGGACGCCAGCCCAGCAGGACGCGAGACCGGAGTTCCTCCGCGGCGATTTCGCTCAGGCCGCGCCAGTGAACGGCAATACTTCCCGCTTTGAATTCCGCGACGTGACGCAGCTGGAGGTAGCCCAGCCAGCGATCCGCATCCGACAAACCTTCCAACGTTCGCTCGTCGAGTCGCGGCATCTCCATCCGGCCATCCGTCCTCAGGCGCTGCAGCCCATGGACGCCCCAAACTTCAGGATGGGGGTGAATATTGAGCAGGGGGAGAACATCTCTGGCGTCCCGCCCCGAGAAAACGACAACTCGCGTACGGCCGTTGCGCACGATCTGTTGCAGCAGCGGCGCAACTCCCGGATACGGATATGCCTGGTCGCGCTGAGCGTGGAACGGCGCCAGCGTTCCGTCGTAGTCGAGCAGCAGTGCGGCCTGCGATGCACGCGCGACAGTTTGCAGAAACGGCGCGAACTCGGATTGCATCTCTGCCCTCAACGCATTGCTCCCTTCTTTTTTCTCGCGCTCGCTTCGTTCACACGACCGCTCGTCCCCATTGAGCACCATTCACAGAATCACCCCACGGACACAGTGGCGCGCGATTTCTCTTGCATGTCCTCGGGCGCATCCAGACGCACCTCGCAAAGTTCGGTGATCAGGTTCCCCGCCCAGCGGTAAATGTTGTGCTCCTTGATAACCTTGCGCATCCGATGCACACGCAACTGCTTGTCTTCCGGCTCCATCTCTAGTGCGGTGCGGATCGCTTCGGCTGTCTGATCAATGTCGTAGGGATTGACCAGCAAAGCGTCGCGCAGTTCACGGGCCGCTCCGGTGAACTGGCTGAGGATGAGCACGCCGCGCTCATCCCGGCGCGCGGCCAAGAATTCTTTGGCCACCAGATTCATTCCGTCGTGCAACGACGTCACCAGGCAAAGATCGGCGGCGCGGTAATAGGGTTCGATCTCGTGATGGCTGTGCTGGCGCTTCAGGAACACGATGGGCTTCCACTTGCCACTCTGAAAGCGCCAATTGATGCGTTCTGCCTCGGCCTCCACTTCGGCGAGCAGATCGTGATAGCGCTTGATGTGCGTGCGGCTGGGCGCTCCGATCTGCACGAACGTGAACTTCCCCTGATAGCTCGGATACTTTTCGAGGAACCGCTCGATTGCCAGGAAGCGTTCCAGTATCCCCTTCGTGTAATCAACGCGATCGACGCCAATGCCCATGTAGGTTGCCTCGACGCCCAGACTCCGCAGCAGTGCGGAACGTTCGAGATAACTGGAGCCATCGTTATTGCTTTCGGCGGAATCATCGTCGGTGAGTGCTACGCTGATGGGAAAAGGACGGACAAGCGTGCGGTGGTCGTGGCGGAGCACGGAAAAATGCTCCCAATCCACGCGCGATTCGACAACGCGGTCTACAGTTTCCAGAAAGTTGTTGCAGTGCGACTGAACGTGAAATCCAATCAGGTCGGCGCCCAGCAGACCATCCACCAGTTGACGCTGCCACGGACAAATTCCAAAAGCTTCCGGATTCGGCCACGGAATATGCCAGAAGATGGCTACGCGTGCATCCGGCCGCTTTTCCTTGATCAGCCGAGGCAGCAGCGCGAAGTGATAGTCCTGCACCAGCACGACGGGCTTCGCGACAGATGCTATTTCCCCAAGAACAGCGGCGGCGAACTTGCGGTTGACGTCCTGGTAGTGCTGCCAGTCATCGGCGCGAAAAAGGGGCCGTGTATGCGCAATGTGGCAGAGCGGCCACAATCCTTCATTAGCAAAGCCGTAGTAATAACCTTCCTCTTCCGCCTTCGTTAGCCATACGCGGCGCAAGCTGTAGCGGGGATCGTCCGGGGGTACCCGCAGCCGGTCGGCTGCATCCACAACTTCGGCGTCGGCACTGCCACTGCCGTGCGCGATCCAGGTGCCATCGCAGGCATTGAGCACGGGCTCGAGTGCCGTAACCAAGCCACTTGGCGGTACGACGACTTCGAGCGCCTTTGCGTTCCGCTGATGCATGTAAGGCTCGCGGTTTGAGACCACGAAAAGATGGCCGTCGTCCAGACGAGTGCGGAGCTGTACCGAGAGCCGATCGGCCGTCCACAAGGATTCCCCTGCCTCGCGCAATCGGGCCTCGTTTTCAGCGGCGTTGCGAGCGTGACTGAGACTCTCCGCCATGGTTGCGACTTCACGCGCCAACGGCCGGAACATGTCAAGATCCGGCAGTCCCTGGCGGTAAGAAATCTTTCCAGTGCGGAGTGCGCGCATCCACAGCGCTGCCCGCGCAATCGGGCCGGTGATGCTCCAACGAACAATCAGCAATGTAATCAAAACAATGAGAAAAACCTGAGCCAGCACACGAAAGAATGTTCGTCGCCATACCAGAAGGATCTGCTCGCGGATGTAGCTCACATCGTGTACCACGACGAGCCCGCCCAACACCTCATCCTGACGGCGAATCGGCAATGCGAGAATGTGCACGGGCACGCTTCCCAACCGGACGAACGCACTCTCTTCGTGACCCTCGGTGATGGTTTGGGTTATAGAAGCCGGAGTCGTGTTCAGCGTCTTCATGAGTTCATGGGTTATCGCTACCAAGGTGCCCTGCCGGTCGTAGATGGCGACGCCGAGAAGGTGCTCGCGGTTCCCGAAGCGCTGCACAAGGCGCTGCAGGTCGTTGTTGGGAAGGTCGCTGGAAACGCTGTTCGGGACGTCGTTCGGAACGTCGTTCGGAACGTGGTTCGGAACTCTGGCCGAACCTGCAGTCCAGGACGGCTCGACGCTGCTGACGAGACTTTCGCCCAGCATCTCGGCGCTGCGCTCCAGAGTCCCGCGAAGAGCGCGTTTTTCCACCAACACTTCGTAATACGAAAAACCAGCCGAAACCAGCGTGATGCCGAGAATCAGGGAAACAATTAACCGAACACTCAGCAATCGCATGCACAGTCCTTTGCCCGGTCTTTTGACGCGATATTGCCCGGACGGGTTGGTCATCAGTTCAAATATTGATGTTGAGGCATTGAGAGCGCCTCGTCTCGGATCGCCTCGTTCGGGCTGCGCTCACCTCTCTTCTCTGGCTCAACTGCTCGATTTGCCGTGAAATCCTGCCATCTCACCCAAGTGCGGTGCAACCTGACTGCCAAATTGATTCCATTGACGTGCATGTGGGGTGTGTTCAGGGGCTTGCGAAACAAAACGGCAAAAGTTCGAGGATGCCGCTGCTGGCAAATTCTACATTCAGTCGGAAAATTCGATGTACCGGATGTGGTTCAGTTCGGAGAATGTCGGGACACCGTTTCGAGGAGGCGTTTTTCCGGTTCTTCATTCTGATCACGATCCTGTCTTCTTATGGAAGAGCTGCTGTTGAATGGCGCATCGACAGCGGGCTCAACTTTCTCGAAAGGTTGGTGTGCCGTCACTATTTGGTACCGTTCAGCGTCGCAGGGGTAACAGGTAGGTGGGGTTTCTCTCGAGAGCGCCTCCGAAAAATTGACGATCTGGGTGACGCATGTCCCAAGCGTATATCCGTACGCCCCGTGATAACCATCGTTCCGTGGACAGTCAAGGCGTTCGCTGCGCCGAACCCGATCGCGACCAGCAGAGCGCAACGGGTATAACCCATTGATGTGATTGATCGATAGGTAAAGGCCCTCGCAAACTGATCGGTGATACTGACCGGGTGTTCGTGCTACGGCTTAACCTCTCGAAAGGAGGCCTCGGTTACCGCTGGTGGGCGTTCCAAGCCTGACTTACTTCACGTTGGCTATCTGCGCCTCGTACCCGAACAGGTTGCCCGCGCTGTCGACATAGAAAGCAACGGATTGATTACCATTCATTGTGTACAACCAGGTGCCTCGTTTACTGGCTGATAGTCGCCGTGTAACCCTGCATGTTTCCCAGGCTATCGACGTAGAAGCCAACCAGTTGATTCCCATTCAGCGTGTACGACCACGTGACCTGGGCGTCGGCTACCGGCAAACTCAAAGGCGTGAAAGTTCCCTGGTTATAAAGGAATATGTTCGGCGCCTCCCAATCGAGGCCATTGATCAGGATGTCGCCTCCGAACTCACCCACAATTTGGCCGGCGTCGTTGATGCCGGTGAGGACTGTGTTGGCTGCGCCGGGGTAATCCAGAGTGTTCACCTGGCCGTTCTGAAAAACGAATCCGTGGCAGTCGCTGTTTTCGTCCAAGTAAGTGCCGACGATTACGCCGCTGGAGTTGATTCCGCCTGGGTCGATGTCGTACGAGAGTGGCGAATTAATAGTTGTATAAACACCTTTGGATAACGCGAAGGCGTGGACGAAGCCTCCAGAAGTCTGGAAGTAGATTCCGACGATTTCCCCGGCATCATTGATACCGATGGCTGCGGTGTTCTCTGCGCCCGGATAGTCGATATTCGTGTAGTTCTCGCCTTTTTTCAGGAAGGCGTGCCAGGTGCCGTCTCCGCTTGAGTTGTAGTACCAGCCGACAATCTCGCGCTTTTTGTTAATCCCAAAGGCGCTGGTATAAGGAGCGCCCGGAAAGCCGATCATATGGAAGGTGTCGCCCTCGAGGAGGTAAGCCTGAGTTTCTCCTTCCCATGTGGGAAGATTCGGGCCGTAGATTCCGACGATGTCGCCTTTGCTGTTAACGCCGAACGCGGTGCTGTCAGGCGAACGGGGAAAGTCGATCATTCCGAAGCTAAGGCTGACGCCTGAAGGCGTGTGGACTCCCTGCAACTGGGCGGGAGAAGGGGAGACAGCGATGGGCTGCGTGTCGCGAGTGCGGCCAAATCTGGAAACTCGCTGCGAGGGACTTTGCGCATAGCTCGCGAGAGGGATCATTGCGAGTACGAACATCAGCAAGTGGGTGGCGAACAATGACTTACGATAGCCTGGCATCATATCTATCTCCTGAGATTGTTAGTGGTTGCGGATTTCTACCGGCTGATAGTTGCTCTGTAGCCTTGAATGTTGGCAGGCTATCGACCCAAAAGCCGACCAGTTGATCTCCATTCAGCGTGTAAGACCGCGTCACCTGGGCGTCGTCGACCGGCAAGCTCAAAGGTGTGAAGGTTCCTTGATTCAAAAGGAAGATATTGGGCGCCTCCAGTCGAGGCCGTTGATCAACACGTCGCCCCCGAATTCACCCACGATTTGGCCGGCATCTGCCCTTGTGTCTGGATAGCGAAAAAAACAAAAAAAATTCCGCATAGGAGAACAGAAGGCTGTAGCGCGCGAGCCTTCGCTCTTCTTGCAGTTGAGTCAACCATGTGTGGCCTCCGTTGAGATATTGAATCTGCATAGCAAAAGTGCTTGCAGTTGCTGTTCGCTGCCCCCGAGGGGCAAAAGGCGCCGTCCTCGGAGGGAGCAAACAGCCACTGCGCCGTGTAATACACTTGCTATTTGTCCGCATGGAAATGCCGATTGTTGGCTGCCATTGTGGACGATAGAGTTGCCTGTCTCGCGCTAAGGGCAGCTGTGAAACTAAGGAGTGCAGCCGCCGATATAAGCGCAGTTCCCGTCCTCCCACCAGATGCTGTATTTACCCGCATTGCCCGCGGTGCCGTAGTAAACGGGTTGCGAAATGGGGGTGCTGCCATCGTCGGCATACATTGTGAAGATGGCGGTCGAGGCTGAGGCGCTGCCAGGATAGAACTGCTTGCCGGCGGCGTCATTGGCGGAGCTGTAGCTGAAAAACTGGTAAATGTAGTTGCTCAGAGGAAAGAAATTGTCGGTGTAACAGCAGGGGCGCTCGACGATATACTCCGCGACGTTTCCCACCACTCCCGGACCGCTTTGCCAGGTAAGATTGGTCGTTCCATACCATCCCTGGGTTAGATCATCAACAAACACATTTTGGTTAGAGAATCCGGGAGAAGCATAAGTGACCACGAAGAAATCATCGCCCGGGCTTACAGGGCAGAGGTTGTTTCCGCAATTGAGCGCAAGGATCGGATAGCTTGGGTACCACTCGACCCATCCGTAGTATTGAACGGAGCCACCACACAATCCCGCATCCCAATAAGAGGAGCTGCCGCCCTGGACGACGTCACCGCTGACGTAGCCGTCGATGCCGTTCCAAGTTACTTCCCACCACGGGCCGTCGGCGCAGGGAGCGCCACCCGCTGGGAGGGCAGCCGGCACACTCCAGACTGAGTAAACCTGGGTGAATGAAGTCTTGTTGTTCCAAACCTTGTTGTGGTTGGTATTTCCTATGCCGCTCCAGTTGTAGCTGCCGACAGACGTCGTGCCGTCGACGTTCGCTGTCTCGGGTCTGCTGGTCGGCCTCATCTCACGGCTACTGTACGGTTGCGCTACGACATCGGTGACGCGAGTCCTCAACGACAACATTGCTTTCTCCCAAACTCCATAGGCCTTCGCATCTGCCTCTTTGTCGGGACGCTCGGGCAAGCCATAACTGAGGAGTTCGGTGTTGCTTGCGGCCAAGGGATTAAAACCTTTCGGCGGAGCCGAAAAGAGACTAACTCCCTTAATACTGGTGGCCTGTTTGGGCGCGGCGGCGAGAATGGCGTTTGCGTCTTCGTCTTGCGCCGCCGCCAAGATCGAGAAGCTGGTTACTAATAGGGTTACAATCGCTATCGCGGTTAGATGGTTTGACAATCGCCAATTCTGGGTTCGCATCAGTTTTCTCCGTACCCCCGAGGGGGCGTCTAGCAGGCTGCGGAAAAATGGACTCCGCGACTTAGATTTTCTCCAGTCTCAGTGATTTTGTGATTCGGGAAGGGTTCTGGCTGCATCCGCTGGTGTCCCGCGGATTCATTTTCGGGCCTGCGAGCACACTGCGACCTCGGCTTAGGTTGCTTGCATCCCCAGATTCCTCATACGGACTAAGTTGTAGGCCGCGGCCGCGAAGGTGAAGACCCATCCCACCTTGAAGACTCCACGATGCCGAACCTTCCGCAACAGCGCGATCGTCTTCAGCCAGCCGAAGCACTCTTCAACGCGTTTCCTTTTCCTCTGACTGATGGCATATCCGGCGTGGTGCGTCGTACGAGCATCAATGGCACTCCCACCGGACCGCTCCAGGTTCTGGGCCACGTGCGGCGTGACCTTTAAGTTTCTGCACTCGGCCACGAAATCCGCCGTGTCATATCCCTTGTCGCCGCCCACCGTTACTTGTTTCGTGCCCGGAATCTGTTCCAGCATCACCAGCGCCGCATCGCGCTCCGCCGTTCCGTTGGCCTCGAACACCTCGGTATTGACGATCAGCCCGTGGCGGTTCTCCACCAGCAGATTCCCGTTGTAACTCAGCTTGGCTTCTTTGCCCTTGCCTTTGCGGGCCATCTTCGCATCCGGGTCCGTCTTCGATGCGTGCGTCTGATTCGACCGCTTCTCCCCGTGGAAGTCCACCGTCGCATTGCCGGGATCGTCCGGCGGAACGTCGTTCTTCGCATCCTTGCGTTGATAACTCTTCACACTCGCCCACGCTTCCAGTAGCGTTCCATCCACCGTGAAGTGTTCGTCCGAGAGCAGACCCCGCTCGCGTGCCTGCTGGAGCACGGCTTGAAAGAAGGCTTCGGCAATGTCCCCATCCAGCAACCGCTCGCGGTTCTTGGTGAATACGGTCACGTCCCAGACCGAGTCATCCATGTTCAAGCCCACGAACCAGCGGAACAGCAGGTTGTAGTTGAGTTGTTCCATCAACATTCGCTCGCTGCGCACGGAGTACAGGGCTTGCAGGAGCAGCGCTCGCAACAACTTCTCCGGCGCGATCGAAGGGCGCCCCGTTTTGGCGTATAGCTTGTTGAATCGTGGCTGCAAATCCCGCAATGCCTCATCGGTCATGACACGAAGAGGACGCAGCGGGTGGTCTTGCGGCACTCGCTGCTCGGGGCTTACATAGCTGAACACGTCTAACTGCTGCTCGTCTTTTCCACGCATACTTTCTTCTTATCAGGTTGTGTTGTGGAAACAAGAGAGTTTTCTGGTACTGCGCCAGCTTGCATAAAATCCAAACGAGCGGTTCTACCGTGTAGACGGTTCGGCCAACTAGATGTACAACGGTGTGCGTATGAAGGCTGCGAATCCGTTCCCGTCAGTTTCTCTTTTGTTGCCGGAAGACGTGTTAGAAAACCATGATGATCGAGTTTCCAGTTATTGGAGAAAAGGCGACACCTGCCTGCTGCAATTAAGCAGCTTTACGCGGCAGTCGGGCGCTCAAGTTTCCGCCACTCAACGCCTCTCTGACCGCACAAAGGCGGAGGCTCGTTGGAAGCCGTTCGATCTTCCCCGAAAACTTGAAGGATGCGAAGCCGCGGCCGCAACGATGGTTGACGAACAAGGAACTTCTTGGGTTCATGTGTACTTGGTTTGGCCGTGGGTAGCGGTACATGTTACGGTTTCCCGAAAGGGCCAGCTTGAAGAATGCCATTGGGTATGGGATTCGCTCGCCAGCATTCGGCCGGTTGTCATGTGACCGCTTCGAACCGAGTTTTTCCGCAGCCTGCTAGGTCCGAGAAGAAGTCCGGCTACGTACTAAAGACGTCAAGATCCAGCGCCCGACGCACGTTGCCACGAATTCTGCTTCCGGAGGTTAAGGTCAAAACTCTTGAAGACTGCACGACCCGAACTGCGGGTCAACGGGCATGACTGTGCATCTAATCGCCTGCGCCGTCAATGAAACTGGGTTTTAAGTCTTCATTAACCGAGAAGTGCCTACCCGATATAGACTTACGGGCTCCCCTTAACTTCAGGCTTGCCGCCGGTTGCTGTGCTACCATCTTTCAACTTGGGGGAAGGCCATGCCCGGGCTGGCGCCAAAGGGGACTCGCTATCGCTTCGGCCCTTTCGAACTGAACACCGGAGAACAGTCTCTAGCGCGGGATGGCACTCACATAAAAGTCCAGGACCTTCCTTACCGGTTGCTCGTAATGCTCTTGGAGCGGCCCGGAGAGATCGTCACCCGCGAGGAAGTCCGGCAGCGTCTGTGGCCGGAAAATACTTTCGTTGAGTTTGATAACAGCTTGGGCGTGGCCATCCGAAAAGTGCGGGATGCGCTCGACGATGACGCTGAGGCGCCGCGCTATGTGGAAACCCTTCCGAGAAGGGGATACCGGTTCGTGGCCCCGGTCACGGTCTTGGAATCTATCCGATCGGCAGATGCCCCCTCGCCGGGCGGCTCGGTGACAAAAGAAGCTTCGGTCTCGAATCCAATCACTACGATCGAGGGTGTGCACCCCAGCGCGAGAAGAAAGTACTGGCTAACGTCAGTTTTGGGGTTGCTTCTCCTGGCCGGCGCGATCTACGCAGTCCGGTCGCTAATCCATCGCCCGGTCGACGGAGCCAAAGTAACTGGCACAGGGACTCCGGCCCGAATTCGTCGTTCCGTGGCAGTCCTTGGCTTCCGCAATCTGCCGGGCCACACGGAGGACAACTGGCTGTCGCCGGCTTTTTCAGAAATGCTCAACACCGAACTAGCTTCTGATGGAGCTCTGCGGATGGTACCGGGTGAGGATGTCGCCCGCGTCAAACGCGAATTACCTCTCCCAGACGAAGATAGTCTCGCCAGAACGACTCTGGAACGTCTGAGAATCAACCCGGGTGCGGATGTCGTGGTCCTCGGTTCTTACACCGCCCTCCCGGGCAACGGGGACAAACGGATCCGGCTCGATATTCGCGTGCAAGATACTCTCCGTGGCGAGACGATTGCCGAGAAATCATTCACCGGCAGCGAGGGGAACCTGTTTGAACTAGCCACTCAGGCCGGTCAGGCTCTTCGGCTAAGCCTGGGGATCAGCCCTGCTTCGAACGAGGCCAGCCTTCAGGCGAGGGCCGCACTTCCATCCAATCAAGAGGCGGTGCGGTTTTATAGCGAAGGCCAGGAGCGTTTATGGGCGTTCGACTACGTACACGCCCGCGATCTGCTGACGAAAGCCATCGTCGCTGATCCCGACTATCCGCTAGCCCATGCCGCATTGGCCGATGCGTGGAATCATCTGGGCTACTTAGCGAAGTCTCGGGCCGAAATCGAGCGCGCACGAGCTCTCTCACAGCATTTGGGATCGGAAGATCGTCTGCTGATTGACGGTCAGTACTATTCCATGATCCCAGATCGGACGCGAGCCATCGATGCGTACCGCCAACTGTTTACTCTGTACCCCGACAATCTGGACTACGGCCTTAGACTAGCCGACGAACAACGATGGGTGAGTCCCGAAGATGCATTGCACACTCTGGACGCTCTCCGCCATCTTCCCGCTCCTTCGAGCGACGATCCACGGATCGACTATATGGAGTCACGCGCCTGGATTCGCAAGGATGTCGTCAAGGCGCAGGCTGCCGCTCGGCGAGCGATTGAGAAGGGAACCGCTCAGGGTTCGCGACTGCTCGTTGCACGAGCCTATGGCATTCTCTGTCAGACGATCTTCAGTGGTAATTCCACCGCGGAAGTCGTTCAAGCCTGTCAGAATGCCCGCGAAAGCTATGCCGCGGCTGGCGATCGCGACAATGCAGCTCGCACAACCGGCGATTTTGCCATCTTCTACTATCAGCAGGGTGACCTGGATCGCGCGGAGGCGATGTACCGGGAAGCGATCAAGGTGTTTCGTCAGACCGGCGATCTCGAGGGCCTTACAACCGCCTCCAGTAACCTGGGGGATATTTCTCTGGCTCGCGGGAATCTGACCGAAGCGGTGCGCGCGCTCTCAGACGCGATTCCGGGTTACAAGGAAATGGGAGACAAGGACGGTGTCGCACTCTCTCTGAACGATCTTGCCGAAGTAGCGCGAAGGCGCGGAGGCCTGAAACCTGCTCTGGCTGGTTACGAGGAAGCCAGAAGAATCGCGCAAGAAATTAACGACAAACTTGCCGTGGCCTATGCGCTCGCTGGAGCCGGGGACGTGCTTGTCGATCAAGGGGACTTGCAATCCGCCCGCAGCTCTTACCAGGAATCGCTGGCTCTCCGCAAAGAGATTGGAGAAAAGCAAGCCGTCGCGGAAACGGAACTCGCCCTAGCGCGTCTCTCGCTTGAGGAAGGGCATGCCGCTGATGCCGAAACTGTAATCCGAAAGTGCGTAGAGCAGTTTCATCAGGACGGTCAAGCCGACGATGAACTGGCGGCCCGCGTCGCCTTGATGCAGGCCTTGCTGGGCCAGGGCAAGTTTGTAGAAGCGGACAAAGAAAAGCAAGCGAGCCAGGCACTTGCCGCGAAGAGTACGAATCTACTCAACCGGCTCCAGTTCGATCTCGTTTCTGCCCGTGTCGAACTTGCCTCTGGCCATATCGAGTCTTCACGCGCACAACTGGAGCGAACCCTCCAAAGCGCTCAAGTTCATCATCTGTTGGGAGTTGAACTCGAAACGAGGCTGGCTCTCGCGGAGTTACGAAAGAAATTAGACCCGAGCGCTGGGGCACATGCAGACCTCGTTGCCTTGGAGAAAGTTGCGCACGACCGGGGATTCGGCCTGATAGCCAGCAAGGCCCAATCGGCACGCAATGATGACGAAAAGAGATCCCAGTAGTCGGTAGGCCTATTTGCACCGTGGTATGCGACGCCGCGATATTGGTGGCGAAGCACCATTCGGAGTCCTCCGTTTCAGGCGGATTCGTTGCGTGGGGCTTTCATCAGGATGGCAGCAATCCCGAGATGCGTATTGCCGGCGAATACGTTTGTCAACCCCCTGCGCTCCCTCTAGACGATTTAAGGGCTACCTGACGATGCTGAAGGCGACGCGCAAAGCGGTGGCGCCGGCGCTGAACAACGGAAAAACACTGGATCAGATGAAATAGGCGAAGATTCTGGATCCATGGAAGAAGTACTCCGGGGAATTCGTCAGCGAGGATGGGTTCCTCGAGACGATTTACCTCTCGCTGACCGGACGGAAGACCGGAGAGTTTATCAAGCACAATTGAATCTCAATCTGCGGATTGTCGACAACCCACCAGAAAGCTTCGCAGCTCTGATTTTCCTGCTCAGGAGCCTCGCGTATAATCCGCGGCCTAAGAGAGCCGCCATGCAGCAGGAATTTTTCGCAACCGAACTGCCGATCGGATTGGACTTGGGGGATCGATCGAGCTGGTATTGCATGCTCGAGGAACAAGGCGAAGTGGTGCTGGAGAGGAAGCTGGGCGCTACTCCGAAAGCGATGAAGGAGGTATTCGGCGGGATGCCGCGCAGCCGGATCGCGCTGGAACCCGGGATGCATTCGCCGTGGGTCAGCCGCGTGCTGGGCGAGTTGGTGCACGAAGTGATCGTGGCGCACGCGCGCAACGTGCGTTTGATCGGGGAGAGCCGAAAGAAAGACGACCGCCTTCGCAATCAAAGTCCACCCCCGCGCAAAGAAAAATGCGATCACGGGCGAAGTGGGCGACGCGCTGAAACTATCCCTCACGGGCCCCCGGTGGACGGCAAAGCCAACACCGCGTGTATAGATTTTCTTGCAAAGATTTTGAACCTGCCCCGTTCCTCCGTTACTATTGCAGCCGGCCAGACCAGCCGGAAAAAAGTGATCCGTGTTGCCGGCTTGTCGGCGGAAAAAGTACGGCAGCGTTTAAATATCTGAAGTCGGGAGCGACGCTTGACCTTTTCCCAACGCTTCGAAGAAATCCGCACCGGCTTCGAGCGGCCCTTCTGGGTCGCGAACATCAGCGAGATCTTCGAACGCCTTTCTTACTACGCCGTTTTTGCGGTGCTCGTGCGCTACCTGCATGAGGCGCTGCAGTTCCCCGTCGATCAGGCCACCAGTCTTGGCGGATTGTTCGGCGCGGGCGTTTGGGTGATGGCGATATTTGGGGGCGCAGTAGCCGACCGCATCGGCTTCCGACGGGCGCTTTCGCTGGCGTACTTTATTTTGAGCTGCTCTTACTTTCTGGTCGGCTCGATCGCCGCTCCGTGGCTGGCGCCGGTGCGGTCGGTCATCCCGCTTGGACTCCTGGTCGGTATCGTTTTGTTCCTACCCGCCCTCGGCGTGGCCATGGTCAAACCGAGCGTGGTGGGTACGACGGCGCGGTGCTCGAAGGAGAATGTTCGTTCGATCGGATACTCCATCTACTACACCCTCGTGAATATTGGCAGTTTCATGGGGCCGTTTCTCGCCGGATGGGTGCATTCGCGAATGCGGGTCGAGAACGTTTTTCGTCTCGCCGCCCTTAGCGTGTTCCTGATGTTTATTGCCGTTCTGATCTTTTTTCGAGAGCCTCGGCGAACCGGCGATCAGCCAACCGCTTCACTCGCGCAAGTGGGACGCAATTTCTTGACCGTGCTTGGCAACTGGCGGTTCGTCGTTTTCCTGCTGATTTTTTCAGGCTATTGGATCGTGTTCTGGCAGCAGTACCTCATCCTCCCTATCTATATTCATGACTATGTGAACGCCTCGGCCAACACAGAACTGATTCTGATTGCTGACCCATTGATCGTGATCACGCTTACGGTGGCAGTCAATGCTCTGACGCGACGAATTCCGCCGCTCCCGGCGATCACGCTCGGAACTTTGATTACGGCCTTGGCGTGGCTCGTGCTGGCGTGGCATCCGCACGTCTGGACTGCGGTCGTGGCACTTATGATTGTGGCCCTGGGCGAGATCATTCAGTCTCCTCGATATTACGAATATGTTTCCCGACTTGCGCCTCCGGGACAGCAGGGCACCTACATGGGATTCGCCTTTCTGCCCATCGGCATCGGCTCGCTGATTGCCGGAAAGTTTGGCGGCATGGTTATCCATCACTTCGGCGAAGTCACGCATCAGCCGGAGCGGATCTGGTGGGCGGTAACCGGCGTGGGCGTTGCCACGGCGGCGCTGCTCTGGGTTTACGACAAGACTCTGCGGACTGGCAGCGACGCTTCGTCCAAGTAAGAGAGCATGCCTGAGCGCAAAATCACTCCGAACCGCGCGGCGGATGAGATTCGCCGCGGCCTGAAGGATGGCGGCTCGTCCGAGCACGCCGCCGGCGTGCAGTGGTTTTTCAAAGACGAAATCAAATCCCACGGCTGGTACACCGCCGCATTAAGAAAAGCCGCTGTGCAAGCTCGGCGCAGCCTCGCGCGCGAGCAGGGAATGGATTTCGTGGTGCGGGTGGCCGACAAACTCTTCTCCGGCCGGAATCTTGAAGAAAAGGTGTTCGCGGTTTTCCTGCTCGAAAATCAAACCAAGAATTTTGGCGAGGACGAATTTCAGCTCTTCGCTTCGTGGCTCGATCGTGTATCGAGTTGGGCTGATCACGACGCGCTGGTGCACGACGTGCTGGCTCCGATGGTTGTCGCCGAACCCTCTCGCAGCCGCCAAGTTTTTCTGTGGGCGGAGTCGGCGCATCGCTGGCGGCGGCGCGCGGCTTGCGTGGCGCTGATTCGGGGAACGCGGGAGCGGAAGTTCTTTCCGCAAATCTTGCGGCTTTCAAATCAATTGCTGCGGGATGAGGACGACATGGTGCAGAAAGGGTTGGGCTGGCTATTGCGCGAGACCGCCAAGGCTGATCCTCGGCGCACCGTGCCTTACTTGATGAAGATTCGGACCAGAGCGCGGCGACTGGTGCTGCGCACCGCTTGCGAGACGCTTCCGGTGGCTGCCCGACAACTGGTGTTGCGCTCACGAGCAAGTGCGTGAGCCACCGGGGACACAGGCGGGGGAACCTTGCTCCTCACAAGCCTTCGTCTTCCAGATGTTTCTCTACTTCCAGCGCCGCCATGCAGCCGGAGCCGGCGGCGGTTATCGCTTGGCGATAGCGGCGGTCTTGCACATCTCCGCAGGCGAACACACCCGGCACTTTCGTGAAAACATTCTTATGCGTGACCAGGTAGCCATCGCGATCGGTTTCGAGCTGGCCTTCGAAGATCTTGGCGTTCGGGATGTGGCCGATCCCTAGAAACATTGCGCTGGTCGGGAATTCCCAGCTTTCTCCGGTTTTCACATTGCGCAGGCGCAGGGCGGTGACTTCTTTTTTGCTGACGTCGAGAACGTCCTCCACCACGGTATCGTTGAGAAACGCAATCTTTGGATTCGCCCGCGCGCGATCAAGCATGATTTTCGAAGCGCGAAACTGGTCGCGGCGATGAATGAGCGTCACCTTGCTCGCGAAGCGCGTCAGAAATGTCGCTTCTTCCATGGCGGAATCTCCGCCACCGACCACCACGATCTCCTTGCCTGAGAAAAAGAAGCCATCGCACGTCGCGCATGATGAAACGCCGTGGCCGATCAAGGCATGTTCGTTGGGCAGGCCGAGCCAGCGCGCCGACGCACCGCTGGCGATGATGAGCGTGCGGGTCTGAACCGTCTCTTTGCCGAAAGTTAATTCGAAGGGATGCTTGCTCAAGTCCGCTTTGACGACGTGGCCGATGCGATAGTCTGCTCCGAAGCGCGCCGCCTGCTTGCGCATGTTCTCGATCAGTTCCGGTCCCTGAATGCCTTCGGGAAAACCGGGGAAATTTTCCACCAGCGTGGTCATGGACAATTGTCCACCGGGTTCATGGCCTTCGATGATTAGCGGCTTGAGATTGGCGCGAGCACTGTAGAGGGCAGCGGTGTGGCCGGCGCATCCGGAACCTATGATCACTACGTTGCGTATGTCCATAGAAATCAGAAACAGTAGAAGTTAGAAACCGTACTAACCGTGCTAGTAGTAGATTCTGAAAAACAGATTTCGCTTCAAACCGGTTACTGCGGCTTCTTCTTGGTTGCCGTCTTGCTTTGAGTTCCCACACCCAAGCGGGCTAGTTCCTGGGGCACCATTTTGCGTGCACCCAGAGCGTCGCGATAGCGTTCCATAATCGAAGACGCGGAATAGAAGATCGGTTCGTAGATCGTCTGATCGGTTGCAGGAGTTCCCTCCGCTCCCGAGCACCGCGCCAGCACTACCGATGACTTTCCAAAGCGCTCCAGTTTGACGCGCGACACGGGCGTGCTGGTGGATAACATCGCGGCGGCGGAGGTTACCGTGGAGGCGCTGTCCTCGATCGAAATCTCCATCACATCTTTGGGTTCTCGCACGCGCATCACGAGCGTCTCCACCATATTCTTCGAATCTACGCTAAACGAGTATTGGACGTTGCTGAACAGCGCAGCGCCGGGGAACTCGCGCCGAACTCTCACCCAGTCCGCCGAGACGACTGGACCGGGCGGTAACGGTTCCATGCCCGGAATCGGAGTGCTCGGGTCGAGCGTGGAGCGCCCGCGAGACACTTCGTAGTCGGTGGCGAACGCCGGTTTGGCCGGGACTTTGGCCAGGGCCGCGGACAACTCTTTTTGCTCCTCGGCCGAGGGCGCGCACACGTTGAGGACGTTTACTTTCACCTGCGGCTGCGAGGTGGAAGCCGGAGGTTGCTGGGCGGAGGCGATCGCGACCATTGCCAGGGCCGCAGTCATGATCAGAATTTTGTGAGGGAACACGGCGAAATTGTATCAGGGAGGGCGAAGGTTAGAGGTTCGAGGTCGGGTTTCAGAGGTGAAACCCTACAGACCAGCATTTCAAACGGTATTACTTCGGCAATCTGACCTCTGACCTCTGCAATCGTCTTCTGCAATCCTAGTCGGCTGCCCCGGATTCGGCTTCAACGGCGCCATGCCGGCGCAGCAATTGCGGCAGATTCTGCGAAAACGCTGAGCGCGGGAGGACCATGTCACATCCCACTTCGTGCGCTTTCTGCTTCAGGTCGCCTTGCACGTGCGAGAGGAAGCCGATGATCGACGTCCCCTTCTTCAGCTTGCTTTTCAGTTTTGGAATGAGCGTCAAAGGCTTGGCGTTGGCGTTGTTCAAGTCGAAGATGATCAAGGAAGGTTTTTCTTCGCCGTTGCTCGTCATCCGTTCGGTGAGTTCTTTTTCGTTCTTCACGAACTCCACCTTCACGTTCATCTTGCGGCCGGTTTCCTGAATTTTGGTCAGGAAGAAAAGGTCTTCGACGAAGGCGAAGACGCGCGACGCCGCATCCTCTCGTGGGGTCGGCAGAGGCTCAGGATCGGCTATGGGGTAGGACGCGGAAAAACCAGGACGCCGGGGGGCCCGGCTGCCGTTTCCGTTGTTGCCGCCCATATTGGCGCGGTAGCTGTGGTCCATGGGAGCGGTGAAGATGCCCTGCTGCTCCTGGCGGTCGCGGCCCATCGGGCCACCTGCGCCTCGCTTTGGCGGACGCCGTCCACGGCGCCGTTTGTGTCTTCCTCCGCCTCCGGAGGAATGTCCCGGTCCAGCATTCATATTTTTCTCTTGTTCGTCGTTTGAGTTAAATCCACTGAATTAGATCCACGAAGTCAATCCCGAGCCTGATTCACAGGCCCGATTGTTATGTGTTCCCTTTGCCGCCGGCACGCCGAACGCGCAGCGCAGCGCGCAGTTGGCAGCGCTTGGCATACTAGAAATCGGCTACCGGCAGACCAAACCCCACATCGGCTGGATGCTATTCGAGAACGATGCTCAAACTATCGATGTCTAAAGTGTCGTTGTTCAAACTGTTAGGTTCAAACTTGGTTCGAACTTTCAGGTCCAAACCAGGCGCCCGGAGTCTACTTGGCGCAAACGGCCAGCCTGGAAGCGTGGCCATTGGGAACATCTTGATGTTACTCGCGAAACCGCCCGCTACGCAAGGGGGGAATGTCAAAGTTTTCCACATCTGGACATTACCAAAGTGGGCCAGGACCGCGAACCCCGGCGAGAGGCTTGCTGATACCCATATTATTGTTTTCACCTGAAGTTCTGCCACGGCCCAGCCGATATAGGAAATGTGCAACCCGCTCCTGGCGCCGCCAAAAACTCCTCGTCGCACGCGCTGGCGCTGCCCAGACAGCGCTTCGTCGCCCGCCAGCCAATTCTTGACCGCTTGCAGAACGTGTACGGATACGAGCTTCTTTTTCGAAACGGCGTTGAAGACTACTTCAACTCCGATCCGGAGCTGGCAGCTCGGTCCACATTGGATACCTCCCTGCTTCTCGGCATTAACGCGCTTTGCGATCACCGTCGGGCGTTTGTAAATTGCACTCGCGAGGTGCTGTTCAAAGATCTGATCACCTTGCTGCCTCCCAGCCAGACGGTGGCTGAGATTCTGGAGACGGTTGAGCCTGAGGAACGCGTGATCGCCGCATGCAAGCGGCTTAAGGCGGCTGGATATCTTATCGCCCTCGATGATTTCGCTCCCAACGATCCGCGGATACCGCTGTGCGAGTTTGCCGACATCATCAAAGTCGACATTCGCGCTACCAGGCCCGAAGAACGGGCTGCGATGATGCGCCGGTTTGGGTCTGCGAAATGCAAGATGCTGGCTGAAAAACTCGAAACGCCGCAGGAGTTTCAGCAAGCTTGCGACATGGGTTTTGTCTATTTCCAGGGATATTTCTTCTGCCGGCCGGAGATCGTCAGCGGCCGCGAAGTTCCGGCCAGCCGTATTCACTACATACGGCTGCTCGAAATGGTCTCCCGCAGGGAGATTGACATGCTTGAGCTGGAGAAGATGCTCAAGCAGGAAGCCTCAATTTCCTACCGCTTGCTCCGGTATTTGAATTCACCGGTCTTTGGATTTGCCCTCGGAATCAAATCCATTCGTCATGCCATGGCTGTTCTCGGTGAGCGGGAGGTCCGCCGCTGGATCCGTCTCGTCGTCACCGTGGGCGCGGCCGAGCAGAAATGCAGCGAACTTGTGCTTATGGGTTTAGCCCGCGCCCGTTTTTGCGAATTGCTCTCCGAAAGACTGCAATCCAACTCTGATTTATTTCTGATGGGACTGCTCTCCATTATGGACGCCATCCTTGAGGTCAGCTTGGACGTGCTCCTGGAACAACTCCCGGTGGAGCACGAAACCAAGGCGGCGCTGCTCGGCCAGAAAAGCGGCCTCCGGCCTCTGTACAAACTTATGCTGGCACAGGAGTCAGGAGAGTGGGCAGAATCTAGCGAACTCGCCACGCAATTGAAGCTCAGCGATGAGGAAGTTGCTTCGACTTGGTGGCAGGCGCTGCGGTGGGCACAGGAGGCGACCGGTGGCGGGTGAGGAAAACAGGTCAGAGGTCAGAGGTCAGATTGCAGAGGTTAAACCAAATGCGTCTTGGGCCTTTTACCTCTGAAATCTGACCTCTAACCTCTCACCTTGCCCTACGGTGCTTCTATCAGCTCCATCTTGCCGTCGCGCGTACGATGCAGCACCATCAAGACGCCCTTGGGATCGCGGAAGATGAAAACATCTTTGTCGCGAAAGTGCGTCTCTTTGATGGCTTCCTCCAAGGTCATCGGACGAAGCGCCACCGAATCCCGGGCGTGCACCAGATGCACTTCGGTGGTCCGCGCCACTGCGGGAAATTTGTGAACGAGAACGGAAACCGTGGTGCTGTCCGCCAGCCCTAGCGCCACTTCGAGGTTATCGTCCAATAGCTGGCCATCAAATTTCTTGACCGCCTTGCGCTTTTTGCTCAGCCACTTCGTTTTATGCTTGAGCGCCTGTTTTTGCAGGTGGTCGAGCGCTTCACTCACCGCCGACGCCATGTCGGACGTTTGCGCCAAGCCCACAATTGGACCGTGCGGCGGATCAATCGTGATTTCGGCTTTGTGCTGGCGCTTCTCGACGGCCAGAATCACCTTGGTTTCGAATCGGTCACCTAGAATTTTGCGGATTTTATTGATGCCGGTTTCAACTTCTCTGCGGATGGTGGGAGTGAGTTTGTACTTTCTCGCGGTATATTCCACGTTCATCGAACAGCCTCCAGAACAAGGTCAGAGGTTAGAGGTCAGATTGCAGAGGTGAAAGCCTCGCAGCTCTTGGGTCAACCTCTGCAATCTGACCTCTCACCTCTGCAATTATTTTTTCACTCTTCGTTGATGCGTGCTCGGAATTTTCATGTCTTCGCGATATTTTGCCACAGTTCGGCGAGTGACCTGGATGCCTTGGGATTGCAGGATACGGGTGATCTGTTCGTCGGTCAGCGGACGGCTGGGATCTTCTTCTTCGATGAGCTTCTTGACTCGGCGCTTCAGAATCAGCAGCGACGTGCCGCCGCCTTCAGGTCCCTGCACGCTTTCCGAGAAAAAATACCGCAGTTCGAATACGCCCTGCTGGGTGTGGACGTATTTATTCGCGACTGCGCGGCTGACGGTCGAGGGATGCACTCCAATCTCTTCCGCCACTTCCTTGATCATCATCGGCTTGAGTTGATCGATTCCGCGCTCCAGAAAATCTCCCTGGCGGGCGACGATCGAATAGCAGACCTTGGTGATCGTCTGCTTGCGTTGTTCGATGTTCTTGATCAGCTGGATGGCGGACTTGTAACGATCTTTGACGTAGTTACGGGTGTCGCGGTCATTGCCATCGCGGGTCAGCAGACGCTTGTATGCGGGATTCAAGCGCAGCTGTGGCATGTCTTCGTCATTCATGATGACCAGCCACTCGTCGCCGTGCTTCACGAAAGCGACATCTGGCTCAATGAGACGCGCCGGAACTTTGTTGTAGCGCAAACCGGGCCGGGGATCGAGGGTGCGGACATAGTCGAGCGCCGCTTGCACCGCTTCCACTGGACGTCCGATGGCGCGCCCAATTTCTTTGAACTGCTTCAGGGTGACCGCTCGCAAATGCTGATCGACGACGGCGATCGCGTCTCTCACAACCTGTTCGGTCAGGGCACTGCCATTGGGATGCAGATGGAGTTGCTCCAGATGGTAGCGCAACTGATAGAGGAGGCATTCGCGCAGGTCGCGGCAGGCGATTCCCTGGGGATCGAACTGGCGCACAACTTCCAGCGCTTCGTGCAGATCGGCGACGGTGAAGTTCACGTCCGAAATTCGGGCGGGCGCGGTCGCGGCTCCGGTGCTGGATCCGTGGCTGGTCGCGATCTGCGTCGGGATCTCGGTTTTCTGAACTTCGGTTTTCTGGACTTCGGTTTTCTGAACCCCGTTTGTCTGAACCTCGGCCTGAAGCTCGGCCGCTATCTGCGAGAGAACATCGGGCGTCGTTTCCAGAACAGTTGCGTGGCCTAAATCCAGCGCAGCGAAATCTTCCGGCGAGGGCACAGAGGCATCGAAGTCGGAAGTTTCAACGCCAGAAGTTTCAACGTCAGAGGCTTCGGGCGCGGTCTCGGGGACCACCAGACCCAGCGCCTCCGCTTCGCCCACGATCTTGGCCGCCACTTCCACATCAGCTTCGGGAGCCGCCACTGGAACGATTCCCAGCAATTCTTCGTCGCTGGCAATCAGGTAGCCTTCTTCGTTCAGGTTGCCAATGATCAGCTCAGCGGCCTGATGCACCGGAGGCCGCACGGAAATCGCTCCCAGTTGCCACAGGAGGTGGTCGCTCAAGTTTCCCGGCTTCGATAGGAAGTTCTCGAACGAAGGCTTCTCGATCTCTTCCATTTCTCCCGAGCTGCGATAACCGGGGTCCAGATAATCCTGAAAGAACGAGCCAAAGTCGATCTCTTCGAAGGGATCCTTCTTCTCATCAGCGACGGGCGGGGCCTCTTCGGAAGTCGCCTGGGCGGCTAACCGGTCGCGTTCTTCCTCCTGGCGTCCGACGTCATCGAGCAGGGGAACCGCGTCTTCCAACTCCTCCAGCACCGGGTTCTCGACCATCTCGGCATTGATCATGTCCTTGAGCTCGAGCTTGTTGAGCGCGAGCACGGACACCATCTGCACCAGACCCGGCGTCAGAATCTGCCGCTGCGACAACTTGACGTTCAGTTTGTGCTGAAGAAGCAACGTCTCTCCCTAGGTACAGTTCTCAGTTCTCGGTTGTCAGTTCTCAGTTCTCAGTTAACCCAACCCCTTTTGCTGTCTGTATCTACTATCCATCCGTCGGGGGGTGGAAAATTTAGCTTCTCATGCACCGAGGTAGATCGTCTGGACACGAAAGGTCAGGGTGCCCACGCCTTGGTAACTTGAAAACGGCTCTCAGGTACCAGAGGTCAGGTCTCAGAAAGGCGGGGGTTTACTGAGAACTGAGAACTGCGAACTGAGAACTCAAACCAACTCATACCAACGAGAAGCTTTCCCCCAAATAAACCCTGCGTACCTCCGGGTCACTCCCCAACTCCTCCGGCGTACCCGAGCGGAATATCCGCCCTTCGTTGATGATGTAGGCCCGATCCGTTACCGACAGCGTCTCGCGGACATTGTGGTCCGTGATCAGGATGCCGATTCCGCTGGCGCGCAGATCTGAGATTATCTTCTGCAAATCCAGGACGGCGATAGGGTCGATACCTGAGAAGGGCTCGTCCAGCAAAATAAACGTGGGATTGATGCAGAGCGATCGAGCGATTTCCACCCGGCGGCGCTCCCCGCCCGACAGTGCATATCCCTTGTTCTGCCGGATATGCTCCAGTCCGAGCTGGTCAATCAGCTTTTCCGCCTTTTCCCGACGCTCATGCCAGGAAATAGGCTGGACTTCGAGCACGGCCAGGATGTTTTCCTCGACCGTCAGTTTCCGAAAAACCGAAGCTTCCTGTGGGAGATAGCTGATGCCGAACTGACGCGCCCGTAAGTACATGGGAACGCTGGTGATATCCTCGTCGTCGTACAGCACCCTGCCGGTGTCGGGAGGAACCAGGCCTACGATGGCGTAGAAGGAGGTGGTTTTTCCGGCGCCGTTCGGCCCTAGAAGACCCACTACCTCGCCCTGAAGAACCTGAAGGCTTACTCCGTTTACAACGAGCCGACCGCGATAGGATTTCCCAATTTCGTCGGTGGACAGCGTATGCATTTATCGTGCCACATGCGTCCGGGTGACTGCCGGGGACGTTTCCTTGCCTTCAACGAGCACCCTATCATCGTGTCTGTAGAAAGTCAACGAATCGCCGGTGGTTTTGCCCCGTTCGGCATCAAAAATGCTAGGCGGTCCGCCGGTCAGGACGAACTTGTCGTCCGCTGAGGTGTAGACCAATCTGTCGCCGGTTGCATGCCGCGTCGGCTGCGTCACCACGACGCGTTCTTCGGCGATGATTCGATCGATTTTTCCTGGCGTTGTTGCGTTCCCCGCGCTTCCCGGCGAAGCGTGTGACTGGCTACGCGGCAGCAGAAACACCGTCATCCGCTCACCTGTCATAGTCGCATCGGAGGATTTGGCGGTCACTCCGCCATCGAAGAAAACCTTCCGCTCCGCGTCGGCGTAATTCATTCGCGCCGAGGTGATGTGGACCGGAGTCACCTTCCCGTCTTCGTTTACTTGGACGAGCACGGTCGAAACTGGTTGAGTCTTGCTTTCCTGAGCAGCCCCCTGGGCAAAGAGGGAGCGATGGTTGCGATCAAATTGCAGTGTCGGGGCCTCCACTATATTCGCGCCTTGCCACAAGCGGGCGTCGCCGGTGTACACCGCAATTGCCGAGGAACGGTGTGCGGTCATGCTGCGGCTGGTCACGTGGATCGGGTCGGAAGAGGCGAGCATAGCGCCGTCCGGTTGCGCCTTCAGATCGGAGTACGTGCTCTTGACGTTGCCCTCGGCAAAAGCGTCGCCGGTTGCGCGGTTCATGCGAACTGTGTGGGCCGTGGTGGTCATGCCTCCGTCCACTACCCGAGGAGAACCGTTCAGCGCCATCATTTGATCGGCAGCGGAGTACTCGCCACGCTGCGCCCAAGCGCGTTGTGTCCCGTCGACGTAGGTAAACGCTCCTGTCTGGGTGATCGACTGGACGCCGCCTTCGGGCAGAAAAGCAACATCGAGCATCCGGCTGGTGGACACTCGATCCGTTTGGCCTGGAGCGTTGGTCTTATTCACCTCGCTCTTATTTGTATCGACTTTATTTGGATCAATCAGGCTGCCGACAATTTTCGCGTCCGGCTCTCCATGCAGCGTCGCGAGACGATTTTTGTCGGTGAATGTCGCCATGAACTTGACGGCTGTAACCACCGTCTTCTGATTCGCGCCGGGTTGCGTGATAACGATCCGCGGCGGCCCGCTGGTCTCGGCACGTTCAAGCAGACGGCCGTCTTTCACGACAAAGTCCATCACCGGGGCGGTCATCTCCACGTCTTGAGATTGCGCGCTTCCGTTCGCCGGCGTCGGTGAGATTGTCGAAACAAGCGCGGAAGATGTCCCTGGCTTAGTTACAGCAACCAGAGTTCCGCTGCGACTATTCTTTTGTGTGAGCCGGACGCCGTCTTCGGCATGAACCGTCTCCAGCAACTGCTGCCCTTGAGCGCTCCCGGCAAAGTGCAAGGTCACGCGGCCCGCGGCGGCGTCAGCCGGCTGCGTTCCGAGCGAAGAGATTTGTACGTTGCCCGTGAGAATGGCGGTGGTGAGTAGATTCCGCGAGCCAGTCAGCCAGAGTTCGGCTCGATCGGAACGCGAGTGCGTTTCCGATTTGCCACGGATCACGCTCTCCACGTTGCCCTCGGCAAGAACGCGGTCGACGGTGTTGTCCTCGCGGAGGAAAAACGTAGCCTGGTCCGAATGCATTTCCTGCTGCTCACGGACCATGTGCGCGGTGGTGAGCACAACCTGATGGGGCTGCTTCGTAATCACGCCGCGAGCCGCATCCAGATGTACCGGCCGCGGCCGGTTGACCGTCATATCGACCGCCGACAGCAGGTTCATCGTGCCGCTCTTGGCAAAGTACTGAATGCCTACCGCCGAACCGGACGCTTGCGGCGTCTGAAACACCACCTTCCCGCTGGCGGAGGCGTCGCCCGTATTCTTGTTGAAGACCAGGCCGTTGCTTTCCAGATGAATCGGGGCCTTCGGCGGCGCCGGAGCCGACTGATCGGATTGCCGCATGCCTTCGGGGTTCGCTTGCAGGTCAATCAGCACCCTTCCCTTCGTGGTCACTTCGCCCGACGCGGGATCGTACTCGAAATCGTCTCCGGCGATCCGGTCGAAGCGGCTGGAATCCTTGCCGTAGATGACGATTTTCACGTTGTGCAGCTCCGCACGCCCTCCCTCTTTGAACTGCACTGCCTTGGAGGCGCTCACCGTGAACTGAGTGCGGCCTTCGATCGACTTGGAAATGGAAAAGCCCTCGGCGGTCTGCTGAATGTTCAAGCCAATTTTCGCCGGGATGGCGTGGACGGCTTTGCGCAGGCTCCATTGCGCGTAGAAATACATTCCCGCGACCGTCGCCACCATCAGAACCGCGCCCAAGGCGAACCAGCGGCGCAGACGTGAAACGGAAGAAGCCATGTTTCTAGTCTAAATCCATTGCAGAGGTCAGGGGTCAGATTGCAGAGGTAAAAGCGATGTAAAACCAATGACTTCAGAACTCGAGGGCTTCAATCTTTGCAATCTGACCTCTACCTTCTGACTTAGGCCCTCCGCACCAGCGTGCCGGCGAGCAGATCGTGCAGTCCCTGTTTGCGTTCGGTGAAGGCGACCATGATGTAGCCGATGCCCAGGATCATCCCAGAAAGCCATTTCGCAAAATGCCGGCCGGTCGCGTTTGCGAATGAAATCCGGTTGCCGTTGAGATCGGTAACTTTCATCCCAAAGATCATCTTGCCCACCGTCGCCTGATATGACGAACTCTCCATGAAAGCCTCGTACAACCAGGAACCGAAAATCAGCAGGATGAGGGTTACGCCACCGCCCAGAAGCGCAAGTCCTGTGTGGGGTAGGCCCGTCATCATGCCTGCCATCCCCAGACCACCAAACGCCATGCTCACGGGAGCCACCACCACCCGCAGGATGATGGCATCGATGATGGCCGCTACAACTCTTATCCAGAACCCGCCATAGCCAGCGCCCGCCACAGGCGCAACCCCCGGATACGCAGGGGCCGAGATTGGGTAGGGCGCCGCTGGCGCGGTAGAAGGAACGACGTTGGGGACTCCGGGCGCCGGACTTGTTGGCGTTCCGCAGCGACTACAAAACTGGGCGCCAGCCACATTCTGTGCGCCGCATTTGTTACAGAAGAAAGTTCCGTTCATGACCCGGCACTATAGAAGCAGATTGGCTCCTTGTCAAAACCAATAAAAGGCAAACGGTTTACCACGAAGGGCACGGAGGATCACGAAGGAAACCGTGGAGGAGAGAAGACCTGGTTATCATTTGTGGCTTTGGTGGCTTTGGTGATTCAAGCTTTTTGCGAGCCACATTGTGAAACTACGCCACTTTCAGGAACGGCACGTACCACGTCGCGCAAAGTCAACTCCAGCCCGCCAAACTCAGGATGGTCGTTCATTCCGAGCGAGTAAACGATGTCCAGACGGTCACCGGCCAGCAACTGCAACCCGTCACAGGATTCCTTCAGCCCCCATCCCATTGCTTTGAACCCGATGTTGTCGCGCCATGAAGACGGTGTGTATGGAGCTTGTGTCCCTCGCTTCGGGATCGCAGCTGCGTCGGGATGGCAACGCGGAGTGAAGTCTTGTGCTGCCGTGCCATTAACAGCGGGCGACACCCGCAGGCGCACATGCTTGTCCTTCACCGCCTGCGGAGACGCCATTAGACGCACCCGACGCGCGGCGAAAACAGGCTCTCGATTCGCCATCCCAAAGGGCTCCAGTAGAAGCAGCGCCTGGTAAAGCTCGGGAGTAACTTCGCCTAGCGGCAGCTCTCGATCGAACTCAAGTTGGGGCTCGAAATCGGCGGGAGTCAGCCGGGCGCGCGCGTAGCCATCGAGATGCTGGCGCAGCTTCTCCACGTTGGCGCTGGGCAGAGCAAAGCCGACCGCGTGCGCGTGTCCGCCGTAGCGGGAAAAAAGCTCGGGGCAGGACTCGATGGCGTGCAGCAAGTGAAATGCCGCGATCGACCTTCCTGAGCCGTGGGCTTCTTCCCCCTCGCGCGAGATGACTAGCGTTGGCCGCCCATGGCGTTCCACCACTCGTGACGCCGTGATGCCAATTACTCCACGATGCCAGCCCTCGCCATCCACCACCACGCAGTACGCTTCGCGCAGCGCGGGCTCTTCGTCGAGCCGATGAAAAATGCTGTCCATGATGCGGCGCTCCTCATCTTGACGCTCGGCGTTGAGCTGGTTGAGCCGGCCGGCAATCTGCCGCGCGCGCTCGATATTCTTTTCTTCAAAAAGGTCGACCACGTCGCGGGCGACATCCATGCGTCCGGCAGCATTCAGGCGGGGTGCGACGCGGAAAGCAACTTCACTCGCGGTGAGCGCGCGCCCGTCGCCGAGTTTCGCAACTTCGAGCAACGCCTTCAGTCCAACATTCACCGGACGACGCAACCCCTGCAATCCCAGCTTGGCGAATGCGCGATTCTCGCCCAGCAATGGGACAGCGTCGGCGATGGTCGCAATGGCTACAACTTTCATGAACGACATCAGCAGACGAGACTGATCTTTTGTATCGAGCCGTCGCTGCATTAATCCCTGGGCCAACTTGAAGGCCACGCCCGCGCCGCACAAATATTTGCAGGGATAATCGCATCCATTTTGATTTGGATTCACAACTACCAACGCTTGCGGAACGCCGTCCATCCCCGGCAGGTGGTGATCGGTGACGATCAGGTCGACTCCGGTGCGGCGCGCGGTTTCGGCGGCGGCAAAGGCGCGGATGCCGGTATCCACGCTGATAATCAGCCGCACGCCGTCGGCTGCGGCGCGCTCGATCACCTCGTCGCGCATGCCATAGCCTTCGCGGATGCGATGCGGCACATGAAAGTCAGCCGCACCGCCGCACAGTTCGATGGCCGTCTTCAGAATGACGATCGCGGTGGTGCCGTCCACGTCGTAGTCGCCATAAATAAGAATTTTCTCTTTCCGCTCCAGAGCCGCTTCCAGCCGATCGATCGCGGATTTCATCCCGCTCATCAGCAGCGGGTCGTGGAGGTCGCTGAGCGCAGGTGAAAGAAAACGGGCAGCGGCCTCCGGTTCCTCGATGCCACGGCCGACGAGGAGATCGGCAAGCACTGGCAGGGCGGCAGCTGAGATTTTTAATTTGGAATCATTATTGAGGAGCGCTGCTGCCAGAACCCGGGCTTTAGGAGAGTTCGGCGGATTGGAGATCCATCGCATAGGGCAGGTCTTAGGTGTCAGGTGTTAGGTCTTAGGAAAACCGTGGAACGACCCGCGCACAAGATTTACTGAGACCTGAGACCTAAGACCTGACACCTACAACCTGCTTTACTCGTCCTGGTCCGGCTCATCGATCATGAATCCGCCGCCGTCGTCCGCCAGTTCGCGCAGATGCTGATAATGTGCGTACCATTCGGTGCCGGCTTCAAAAACGAAAACGCATCCCTGATACGCCCATCCCAACTGCACAAAGCCGGTCTTGCCGATGTAGGTCTTCAGCCAGCGGCTCTCTTCAATGTCTTCTTCGCTTCGGTAATCGCCCTCGGCCAAACGCTGGGACAAACGCTCCAGTTCGTCGCGGTCAAGGGCCCAGGAATGCATCGTCAGAAAGGGCGCGCCGGTGGCCTTGGCTAGCTCCACAAAATCCTTCCAGCCGTCCGGATTCTGCTCCGAATCCCAGAGCACGCTCGGAACCTCTTCGCACTCGACATAGCCAAAGAAACGGCGCATGCCCAAACCTTCAATGAAGGCGGTCATATCGTCTTTCATGCCGGTTAGGTCGTCTGGATGAGGAGACATGGAATCTTCATTGTAAGGCTTGGGCTAGTCGGACGTCACTGTTGCGAGGACAGTCGCTGGTCGCTAGTCGTTAGTCGTTAGCGAACGTCGTTAGCAAACACTTTCCGCGAACCGAAGCGGCTGGCGAACGACCAACGACTAGCGACCAACGACTGCCCCGCCTGTGTTAAACTTTTTGTTCACAAAAAAGCTGCTTGAATCATGCTCTTTTCTAAAGAATATGTGGGCTATCTGGCCCGCGAAGTTTCCAAAAAACTGGTCGCGAGCGGTCTCATTGAGACCAAGGCGATGCCCGCTCTTAACGAGAAAGTGCATGCTGCTTTGCTCGAAGAACTGGCGCTCGAAGACCGCATTAACGATGAAGTGCGCGTCATCCTTGAGGCTTATTCCGACGAAATGCAGAAGAGCGGCGCCAATTACCAGGAAATGTTCCGTAAGGTGAAGACGGAGCTGACGAAGAAATACAAGGCTGTTCTTTAATCAGAGCTGAAATCAGAGCTGACTACGAGGAATCCTCTGCTGTGCGATTGAGCCGCGACAAAGTCAACAAGCTCGCCCATGTCGTCACCGACGCCGTCGCCGACTTGCCTGAAGTCGATTTCATCGAGGACCGCAACACCATCCGCCTCGAAGTCCGCAAGATTCTTGAAGCGCTCCTCATGCAGGAAGCGCGCATCGATCAGGCGGCGCGCCAGAAAATCGAGAGCCAGCGGCGCACGATTATCGAAGGCTCCGAGGAATGGTCGATCCTCTACCGCAAGTACTACAACGAGGAAGTCAAGAAACTCGGGGTGTAAAGTACCCAGTACCTAGTACTCAGTACCCAGCCTTAGAATTAGCACCGCAGACTTTCCTAGCATTCTTTCCCTCTAGGCTTTCGCTCTATACTCACTCTGCTGCCTGGCGTTGTAATAACTGGGTACCGGGTACTGAGTACTGCCTTCATGGACCGCATCGTCTTTGAATCCGTTGGCAAGATATTTCGCCATCGTCCGGCTCTGTTCAACTG
The DNA here is from genome assembly GCA_963755765.1 of uncultured Acidobacteriaceae bacterium. Taxonomy (GTDB): domain Bacteria; phylum Acidobacteriota; class Terriglobia; order Terriglobales; family Acidobacteriaceae; genus Acidiflorens. Next base: position 152,609 of record CAVWKZ010000008.1, on the reverse strand, counting down.
GCTGGGGCGGGAGCGGCGCGGCGAAACCGTTGCCCTGAAAAACGTTTCGTTCTCAGCTGCGGCCACCGAGGTCCTGGTACTGCTTGGCCCGAACGGCAGCGGAAAAACTACCGCTCTCAAACTGATTTCGACCATGCTGTTGCCCGACGCTGGCACGGTGCACGTCGGCGGCTTCGATGCCCGGCGCAGTGCCAGCGAAGTCCGGCGGCAGGTCGGCATCGCGATCGCTACGGAGCGCTCGTTTTTTCCTCGCCTCTCCGCTGGCGAGAACCTGGATTTCTTTGCCGCCCTCGACGAGGTTCCGCGCCAGGAGCGAGCGCAACGTATCAAAGAAGTTCTCCGCGACACCGGTCTCGAAGAGCAGTCCGAGACGCTCGTCATGAAGTTTTCCAGCGGTATGTACCAGCGACTGGGAATCGCGCGCGCGCTGGTCAAGCGTCCCAGCGTGCTTTTGCTGGACGAACCGACGCGCAGCCTCGACGCTGCCAGCACGGCGCACTTCTGGGCGACGATTCGTGGGCTCGCACGACAAGAGACGACCGCCCTGCTCGCCACCCATAACTTTGCGGAAGCGGCTGCCGTTGCGGATCGCCTGCTGCTATTGCATCGTGGTGAACTGCTCGCCGATCGATCCGTGGACGGCGGCGAAAATGCCGACGCACTGCGCGCTTTCTACTTTCGCTTGACGGGCGAGACCGATGAGGCGTCGAGGTCTCGGGTTCTTAATGAGTAATTTGTGATTTGCCAGTTCTCGTTCTTATGAATTCGACTCTGGACAAGCTCTACGCCATCCTGCGGCGCGATCTGCTGACTGCCGTCCGCCACCGCAGCGGCTTCGTTGTGACCATGGTCGGAGTGTTCATTGAAGTGGCGGCTTTTTATTTTCTTTCCCGCGCCATCGGCCCCGGCTTCCGACCGGATGGGGTCGAGTATTTCCCGTTCCTTCTGGTCGGCACCGGCATCTACACTTTCTTCGTCATGACCGCGCAAGCCTTCCTGAGCGCGGTGCAGGAAGCGCAGCAGACCGGAACGCTCGAAGTGCTGATGACCACCTCCACCGCTCCGGCTGAGCTTGTGATTCTCAGTTCCATTTCCGCTTTTGCTGGAAACCTGTTCAACCTGCTCGTCTATCTCGTCGCCGGAGTGGCGGTTTTTCGGGCGCCGATCCACGCCAACATATTGGCGTGCCTGGCCGTATTGATTTTGTCGCTGGTCATCGCCCTGGCTCTGGGGATCGCAGCGGCCACGCTTCAGATTGCGTTCCAGAAAGGCTCGGCTCTTTTGTGGCTGCTCGGTTCCGGACTCTGGTTTCTTAGCGGAACCATGTTCCCGATCCAGAGCTTGCCCCGCCCACTCGAGTTGCTCGCCCGCGCTGTGCCTATCACTTATGCGATCGACGGCATGCGCCGCGCATTGATTGAGGGCAAATCGATAGCGGCGCTAGCTCCGACACTCGCCGTGCTCGCCGCGTTTGGAGTGATCCTGCTGCCGCTTGCCACGGCCGGCCTTTCGCTCAGTTTGCGGCGTGCGCGGCAGGATGGAACCCTTTCATTTTATTGAGGATGTTGATTCAGTCTCTTCGAATTGCCGGCAAGTGTGTATTGGCACCTGTGAAAGCCGTGTAGTACACTGCCTTTACTCTTATCAAAACTGGGGGATAAGTCGGCTACTGACCAGCTGCCTTGACCAACTATGAACGACGATCGGGCCCCTCGCGAGACACAACAACCACCTAGCCGCGCTGGTAAAGAAAAAAAACGCTACCAGAAGCCGGCATTCCGCCACGAACGAGTTTTTGAGACCCAGGCCCTGTCTTGCGGCAAGATGGTCGCCACCCAGGCCAATTGTGTGTTCCGGACAAAAACTTCCTGATGCTGGAAAAGAACTGCAGTGCGGCGCGTTTACTTGAGAGCGCGGAACGTTCAGCTTTCTTGGCGGACGTGCTGCGTCGCAGGGACAAAGATGGTTCGCGTTCGAGCGTGCGTCTGCAAGTCTACGGGGAAAGCATGCTGCCGGCTCTTTGGCCGGGCGATGTGGTCGAGATCGCAAGCTGCGCGCTCGAAGACGTCCGCGCTGGCGAGATTGTGCTCGCGCTGCGCGACGGGCGTCTGTTCCTGCATCGCTTGGTCGCGGCCCAGCCGAACGGCTTTGTGATGCGTGGCGATTCCATGCCGGGTTGTGACCCGCTGTTCCCTCCGGGAGCGCTGCTGGGAAGGCTAGTGCATAACGCTGACGCTAAAGAGTCTGGTGGAAGATCGCTGGGCACGAAGTTTTCGCGCGCCGTAGGGATGCTGATTTGTCACTGCGGAGTCGCACGGCGTCTTGCGCTTAAGCTGCACAGTCGTCGGCAGGATTCCGCGAGCCAACTTCCGAGCTTGGAGTCTTTGTAATGGCCGCACCCCGCAAGGTCGCGTGCGTCGAGATCGGCGGGATTCCCATTGCGTTGTCTACCGACGACGATGGTTTTCTCGATCTGCTGCGCCGGCGCTATGACGGGTTCCTGAGTAGTTCGCGGCCTGAGTTTGAGCTGGAGTTTGATCTTAGATCCACCGGGCCGGCTTCCGATGCCGACGTTCAGGTCCGCCGCAATGCCGACGGTAATGACAATGCCGATACATGGCTCATCACGCGCGGAGATCTCCACGCCCGCTGGGAGCCGCGCACCGGACGAGGCACGGTTCGGCAAAACGCGAATCCATATTCCCTCGATTCCGTGATGCGCATTCTGCATAGCCTGATTCTTGCCGAGCGCGGCGGATTCCTGCTGCATGCCGCCAGCGCGATTTGTCACGCACCCAGCGCGGGTTTCGGCGCTAGTTTCGACGACCGCGCCTATCTGTTCTCGGGCGTATCGGGCGCCGGTAAAACCACCATGACGCGCCTCGCGCCGCCGGACGTCACCCTGCTTACCGACGAAATTTCTTATGTGCGTCCCGTCTCCGGCGAGTACTCTGCCTTCGGCACTCCATTCGCCGGAGAGCTGGCTAGGTCAGGCGAGAATTGCACCGCTCCCGTGGCGGCGCTCTTTTTCCTGGAGCAAGGGCCGGAGAACCGCATCGACGAGATGTCCTCCGCGGAAGCTGTTCGCCGACTGATGCGCAATATCTTGTTCTTTGCCGAAGACCACGCTCTGGTGGAAAAGCTTTTTGCGACGGCGTGCGATTTTGTCGACAGGGTTCCCATTCGACGCCTGACGTTCTATCCTGATGGCAGAGTGTGGGACCTGGTGCACAATTTTGACGGCAGCTTCGCATGCGACTCGCAGGAGGTGCCTGAGCATGCCTGAAAATTGTATTTACATTGCGCGCAGCTCCTCGATTGCGGCCCGCGCGCTGGCCGGAGAAATGATGGTCATGAATTCGGCCGATTCGACTTTCTTTACGTTGAATGAAGTCGCAACCGCCATCTTTCAGGCTGCTGACGGTCGCACTCCGCTGCGGGAAATTGTCCGCGACCGGGTGTGCGAGCAATTTGATATCGATCCTGAACAGGCTCAGGCCGATGCCGAGCAGTTTGTCGCCGAGCTTTCCGGCCACGGAATTCTTCTGGTTTCCAACCAACCTCTGACCGCGGAGACGCCTCGATGAGCCTGATGAGCGATGTGGGTCAGAAAGCTTTTAACCTGGGCGTGCCCCTCGCGGTGCACATGGATGTCACCTATCGCTGCAACGAGCGCTGCGTGCATTGTTATCTCGATCACGACGATCACGGCGAGATGACGACCGCCGAGATCAAGGACGCGCTCGATCAACTGGCCGAGGCCGGCGTTTTCTTTCTCACTTTCAGCGGCGGCGAGGTTTTTATGCGCCGCGACTTCTTTGAGATTCTCGAACACGCGCGGCGGCTGATGTTCAACGTCAAGATCAAGACCAACGCGGTGATGATCCACGAAGAGGAAGCGCGCCGAATCCGCGAATTGGGCGTGGACACGATTCAGATCAGCGTCTACTCGCATCGTCCTGAAGTGCATGATGCCATCACCAAGCTGCCGCACTCGTTCGAACGCACCGTCAAATCCATTCGCTTTTTGCACGCACAGGGGTTGAAAGTCACCATCGCCAACGTTCTGATGACGGTGAATTCCGCCGATCACAGCGGAGTGCAGCAACTCGCCGCTGAACTTGGCGTCCACTACACCCTCGATCCCACTATTACGCCCATGATGGATGGCGACACATCCGTTCTCGCGCTCCGTATTCCGGGAGAAGAATTGACGGACGTTTTCCATAACCCTGCGCTGGTCGAGAACCAGGAAGAGTTCTGTGCTCCTCCTACGCCGCCCTCGGCGGAAGATCTTGAGGGTTACTCGTGCAGCGCGGGCCATTCTTTCTGCTACATTTCGCCCTACGGCGAGGTCTTTCCCTGCGTGCAGTTTCCGCTTCCGACGGGAAACATCCGGCAGCAGAAGTTCTTGGATATCTGGAATTTTTCGCCGCAGATGAAAGAGGTTCGTTCGATTCAGGCGAAAGACCTGACTGTCTGCTCGTCGTGCTCCCACGTCAGCAGTTGCTCGCGTTGTCCGGGGCTGGCCTATATGGAAGGAAGCATGCGCGGCCCATCCACCGCCGATTGCGAAAAGTCGTTCTACCGCACGGGTGTCCCGACGGCAAACATGCAGCGACTGGGCGTGTCGAAACCGCGCACGACGGTTCCACTAGTCCAGATTCGGCCGCTCGAGATTCGATCGACCGCCGTTTCCGCCTGATCTTGGAGCTCCGGATGCTGTCACGCTGAGAGCTTACAGGATGTTCCCGGCCGCAGCCTGGCTGCGTTTTAGATCAATCACCGCTTCGAGGCCAGACAACTGCTCCAGAATGCGCTGCAGCGCGGCGCGGACCTCGTGGGTGGCTTCCTGGAACTTCAGCGCCGCTCCGATGCCCATGTCCATGCGCACCACCTCGCCTTCAATCGAAACATTCGTATGTTCGTGCGAGAAGGTGATTCGCAACTGCGATCCGGGTAACAGGAGGCCGCTGGTTTCAACATAGCAACCGCCCAGGCTCAGGTTGGTGACGATGCCCAGCATCGCCTTGTCCAGGGTGCTCCCAGAAATCTCGGTGGTGAGCCGTCCGAACACGCGGGGATAAAGCCGGCGATTCTTCGGGCTCGACTGACTGCGCTTTTGCAGATACATGCGCTTGTCAGCTTCGGACAGGATCTTTTCGGCATCCATCCCATCTTCGGGGTACACGGCATTGCCTACGCTCAGCGAGAGAATGTCTTCGTTGCAAACGTCTTTTCCTGCCTGTTGGGCCAGTTCTCGCATCTGTTCCGCTTTGCGCACGGCAGCTTCCGGTGTAAGTCCGGGAGCGATGACTACGAATTCGTCGCCGCCCATGCGTGCGACGTAGTCGTAATCGCGGCTGGTTTCCTGCAGCGAGTGTGCAAACAGCCGCAGCACGCGGTTTCCTTCCAGGTGGCCGAAGCGGTCGTTGATCTGCTTGAAGCCGTCCATGTCTGCAACCATCACGGTCAGAGTCTTGTTGTCGCGTTTGCAGCGCGCCATTTCACGATCGAGTTGCAGGAATAGCGAGCGCGCGTTGGGAAGTCCGGTCAGGTAGTCGGTAACCGCGGAACTCTCCGCCTGTTCGTACTTCACCGCGTTCTCGATGGCCAGTGCCATCTTCGAACTTACCGCCAGCAGAATGCGCAGATGGTCGGAGGTAAAGAAATCTTTTTCAGCATGGTACAGAGCAACTACGCCGACGACGCCTTGCAAGCCCTCAAGCGGCACGGCTAGGGCGGAGTTCAGCGTGCTGTACTTGGAAGCATCGTTCAGATAGCCAGGCTCGACCGATGGATTGCCGTTCAGAATCGGTTTAAGGTTTTGCGCGACCCAGCCCGAGAGTCCTTGCCCCATCGGAATCCGCAGCGAAGCAAACAGCCGGAAGTTGTCGCCATTCACATACTCCGGCACCAGTTCATCTCCGTGCCGGACGTAGATGGCAATGGCATCGTAAGGCATAGCCCGGCGCAGCTTCACCGCAAACACTGAAAGAGTTTCGCCCAGACTCAGCGATGCGCCCAGATCCTGGCTGAGTTCGAAAAGCGTCTGCGCTTCCTGACGCGCTGCTGCGATCGAGCTCAGGAAACTGCGCTCCGGCGAATGGCGTTGGCCCTGCGCCTCGAAACCGGCAGCGGGCTTGATGGTTGGCACAACGTTCGCGTCCTGGTCCTTGATTTCGGTGGACAATTTCTGCTTGCCCAACTTGTCCGTGCGTTGGTGGACCAGTCGTTCCAGATCCACGTATCTCCGTTCCAACACCTTCACTACTTGCGGATCAAAGGCCTTTCCCGATTCCTCGACCAGGCGCGCCATCGCTTCATCGAGCGCGAGCGCCCGCCGATATTGCCGGTCCGAAGCCAGCGCATCCAGAAAGTCCACCGCCGCCAGGATGCGGGCGCCAATCGGAATCTGCGTTCCCTTCAACCCCATCGGATAGCCTGTCCCGTCGAACTTCTCGTGGTGCGCCCGTACGATAGGGACGACTGGGTAAGGGAATTGCACCCGCTCCAGAATTTCCGCTCCCACCAGCGGGTGAATTTTCATTTTCTCGAATTCTTCCGGCGTCAGGCGGCCGGGCTTCGAGATGATGTGTTCGGGAATCGCCAACTTGCCGATGTCGTGCAGCAAGGCTGCGGCCTGCAGGGCCTCGGTTCCCTCGCGGTCGACCTTGAGTTCCTTGGCAACCTCGACGGCGTAGACGCGTACTCGCTGCAAGTGGTCGTGCGTCGTCTGGTCCTTGGCCTCAATGGCCAGGGCCAGCGCCTCGATGGTGCGCATGTGCAGGTCGGCGATCTCTTCGACGTGCCGCTTTTCGTCTTCCAGTTTGCCGAGGTAAAGGCGGTACGATCGGTAGATGAGATACACCACCGGAAGCGTCAGCAACGACGTCTGCCAGTCGGTAAAGCCGTGCAGCCAACTCATCATGCCGGCTATGCCAGCGCCTACCAGGTAGTAGGGGAAGCTCCAGAAGTAGCAATCTGACCAGATCTTTCGGAGCGACCTGCGCTCGGTCAACGAGATGACAGCCGCCACCGGAAGCGTATTGGCAACGAAGTAAACGGATGCCGCCAGAAATAGCAGCGTGGAGGGATTCTGTACCAGATGATGCAGCAGGGAGTAGTGATAGGCGCAAAAAGTAACGGCGATGGCAAGAGCGGTCGAGCAGACGTTGAAGGCGGTTTGCATGGGAGACGGACGATCGCGTCCCAGGCACTGCACCACCGCCGCGGCGCATCCCAATGCCATGGCTTCCGACAAGCTTAGTTCCAGCACGCCCAGCAGCAGAAATAGAAAATTCACCGACATCGTCCCGGTGATGCCGGGCAGGTTCACCTTGAGTCGCGAGGCAGCCAGCGCAATGATCAGATAACAGGCAAACTTGATCGGATTCTCGCTCCGGCCATGCATCACCGAATAGGTCAGAACGACGGTCCCGCAGAGCACGACCACGGCAATAAAAAAGCGTGGCGCCGCGCTGATATCCCTCCAGGATTGAGGGCGGGTTCTCATGGTGACGCACTCCAACCCCTGACGGCGGATTGCCATCCCCCGGGGCAAAACAATAGGGAACAACTCATTGATAACAGTCACCGGACGGGCAGGAAAGGATTCGGCTATTTAGAGCTAAACTTCCGTAATGTGGGACTGTGACCTTCTGGCTGTGCGTTTCTCTTCTGGCATTGGAGATGAAGCTCTTAAACCACTGAAAAGAAAGCATCAGCGACCGTCCGGCGAACGTCTTTGCCGAACCATGAACTTGTCGCGCCGGCGCATCGTATAACCATCAGATTCCGCAGGTTTGACTTGCCTGAAGTTGGGGGCCTAACATGAGTGACTCTCTCCCAGGAGTGTTCCCCGAAATGATCGGGCAGACTGTCTCGCACTACCGTGTCCTCTCGCAGCTCGGCGGCGGAGGGATGGGCGTTGTCTACGAAGCCGAGGACATCAACCTGGGGCGCCATGTAGCGCTCAAATTCCTGCCGCCGGAGACCGAAAAAGATCCGCTCGCGCTCGACCGTTTTCAGCGCGAAGCGCGCGCCGCCTCCGCGCTGAACCACCCGAATATCTGCACTATCTACGAGGTCGGAGAAGACGGCGGACGGCACTTCATCGCCATGGAGTTGCTGGAAGGCGAGACGCTGAAGAACCGCATCCATGCCCAGCCTCCTGGCCAGCCGATGGAACTTGAGCAACTGCTCAATCTGGGCACGCAGATCGCCGACGCGCTCGATGCCGCCCATTCTAAAGGCATCGTCCACCGCGACATCAAGCCTGCCAATATTTTCGTAACCAGCCGCAACCAGGCCAAGATTCTCGATTTTGGACTAGCCAAACGTACCGGCAAGCCTTCTCTACATTCGGCCGCCACTCTCGGCTCGGCGGCGACTGTGGACGAAGTCCTTCTCACCAGCCCCGGATCCACCGTCGGCACCGTGATGTACATGTCTCCGGAGCAGGCGCGCGGCAAGGACCTTGACGCTCGCACCGACCTGTTCTCTTTCGGCGTTGTCCTCTACGAGATGGCCACTGCTTCGGCTCCTTTTCACGGCGATACGTCGGCCGTTATTTTTGACGCAATTCTGAATCGCCCGCCAGCGCCGGTGCTCCGCCTGAATCCAGACTTGCCTCCGCATTTTGAGGAAATCCTGAATAAGCTGCTCGAAAAAGATCGCGACCTGCGTTACCAGAGCGCGGCTGATGTGCGCTCCGATTTGAAGCGCCTGAAACGCGACTCGGAATCAGGCTCGATACTGGCTGCGACTTCCTCCAGTTCTGCCTCGATTCGCGCCATTTCCGGACACAAGCCCCCGGCCACCGCTCGCAAGCTGCCGATGTGGCTGATTCCGGCTCTGCTGGTCGCCGTGGTCGCCGCTGGCATCGCCTTCGTGTTTCTCAAGCGCGGCCACGCTCTTACGGAAAAAGATTCGATCCTGATTACCGATTTCGTAAATACCACCGCTGACCCCGTCTTCGATGGCGCGCTCAAGAAAGCGCTGGCTGTCGATCTCGAGCAATCCCCGTATCTGAACGTCTTTCCCGAGCAGAAAATCCGCCAGACGCTGCAGTTCATGGGACGCAGCCCCGGCGATCGCATCACCACCGACGTCGGCCGCGAAATCTGCCAGCGCGAGGGCATCAAGGCGATGCTGAACGGCAGCATTGACAGCGTTGGCGGCCAATACGTTATCACTCTGGAAGCAACCAACGCTGCTTCCGGCGACTCTCTCGGACGCCAGCAGGCCCAGGCCGACCGCAAAGAAGATGTGCTGAACGCGATGCACGGCGCCGCCAGCAAACTCCGCGGTCAACTCGGCGAGTCGCTGGCCATGGTGCAGAAATACGATATGCCGCTCTCCATGGCCACCACCTCGTCGCTCGACGCGCTGAAGGCGCTGAGTCTCGGTGACGCCAAGCACAACGTGGGAGACGAACTGGGCGCGCTTCCCAACTATCAGCATGCCGTCGAGATCGATCCCAATTTTGCCATGGCCTATGCCCGCCTCGGCGCGGTGTACAACAACCTTGATCAGAGCCAACTTTCGGAACAAAACCGGCAAAAGGCCTTCGAGCTTCGCGATCGCGCCAGCGAACGCGAGAAGCTTTACATCATGTCCCACTATTACGGAGACGGCGGCCAGCTCGACAAAGGCATCACCGCGCTCGAACTCTACCGCCAAACCTATCCGCGCGATCCCATCCCTTTCACCAATCTGGCCGCCACCTACAACCGGCTCGGCCAATTCGACAACGCGTTGGAGAATGCGAAGCGCGCCGTGGAACTCGACCCCGATATGGTGAATGCCTATGGGCAGGTCGCCGAGGCTTACTCGGGACTCAACCGGGTTGAAGAAGCACGCGCCACCATCAATGCCGTGCTCCAGAAGCAACCATCGCTTGCCAGCTACCGTGTATGGCTGGCTTCGTTGGACTGGGCCCAAGGCAAAGATGCCGACATGGAGAAGGAACTACAGAGCGCTACCGGGACCCCCGACGGGCAGTTGAAGGTCCTCGGATTCCGCTTCGGTCTCGCGGCCTACCGCGGACAAATTCGGCAAACACGGGAACTCGCGCGCCAGACCGAAGATGCGTACGATCGCCTGCACCTGCCGATCCGGGCCGATGTCGACGTGCAGCTTGCCAGCATTGAGGCATTGGTAGGCAATCACGCCGAAGCTAGTAGCGGCATCACCGAGGCGCTCCGGCTGTCCCAAACTCTTTCCGTGCAAGGGCAGGCTGCCACAATGCTCGCCATCTTGCGCCAGGACCAGAAAGCGCTGGCGTTGGCCGACGAAATCGAGCGCGCCAATCCGAACAACACCATCGCGATTAACGTGACCGTCCCGGTGATTCGCGCGATCGTCGCGCTGCGGCCGCCAAATCCCGCCAAGGCCGACCCCGCGAAGGCCATTGACTTCCTGAACGCAGCCGCCGTTTACGCTCGCGCCGATGCCGGCGTCCTTTACGCGCGGGGCATCGCCAACGAGCAGTCCGCCCACTACGCGGAAGCAGAGCAGGATTTTCAGAAGATCCTGGATATGAAACCCCACAGTAGCCCCGACCTGATATTCGTCATCGCCCAACTGCAATTAGGTCGAGTGTTTCAGAAACAAGGCGACCTTCCCAAGGCCCGCATCGCCTATCAAAACTTTCTTGCGGATTGGAAGGACGCCGACCCCGACGTACCGCTGTTGCTGGAAGCCAAGGCGGAGTATGCCAAGCTGCAGTAGAAGCTGCTGGCGGACGTAAAGACGGCCGACGAGGTGTCAGGTCTTAGGTGTTAGGTCTTAGGTGTCAGGTCTTTGGAAACCCGCGACGCGGCTCCGTTCGCGAAGTGGACCAGCGCATGAGCAGCGAAGAACAAAGGGCGCGTTGGGACCTCAAATACGAGCAAGGCCTGCCTTCGCTGACAGAACCAGATCCGTTCTTCATCTCGGCATATGAGCGGTTTGTGGAGCCATCGTTCCCGCAAGCGGGCACGGCGTTGGATTTGGCGGGCGGACTAGGAAGACATTCGTTGTGGTTGGCCGGCAAGAGCTGGCAGGTCAGCGTGGTGGACGTCTCCGAGGTCGCGATTCAAAAGCTGAGTCAAGCGGCGCTCCAGCAGAATGTCGAACTCGATCTTGTCGTAGGAGACGCCTCCGATTACAAATTTGAGCCCGCGCGTTTTGACCTGATCGTGCTGTTCTATCACTTCGATCGTAATCTTTTCCCGAAGATAGTTTCCGCATTGAAACCGGGCGCTTTGCTCATCTGCAAAATGAGCCTGCGGTGGGATTCGGGTGAGGCCCTGACGACTAGCGGTACAAATCCTTTGCACAGAAACGAACTGCCGTCACTTGTTGCAGGACTACACCTTCTACACCACGGGGAACGACCGGTGTGCGATCGAGGTGTGGTCGAGTTTGTAGGAAAGAAGTAAGGGCAGTACAGCTTCAACCGTACTGCCCTGACCCGGGGGAGGACATCCGTTAGAAGTGGAACCCGAGCTGCGCCGTCAGCGCTCTCGGCGTCACATAGTGTGTCCCGCTGAACGTCGAAAGGAAGTTATACAGCGCCAGCTTGTTGGCGATGTTGATGGCCGTCAGCGTAAAACTCCATTTGTAGCGGTCGCCTTTGAACAGGTTGTCGTCTCCCACTGCAACGTCAAACAGGTTGCGGCCCGCAATACGTGGCGGATTGTGATCGTCATTTTCGGTTCCCGGCGCGGGTATTTGCAGAAGCGTCGACCCGTACTGCGATGCCGGGCACAAGTTAGGACCGAGGCTGGAGCTTAGCGAAATGCCGGTTGGATTTGCTGGAGTCGGTGGCGCCGGGTGAACTGGGCCACAAAACAGTCCCGCTTCGAACTGTTGATCGGCGCTTAGTCCCGACGTATCAACGACCGTATCAGAGCCCGCAGGACCGTTCGCGCAGTTGCCTCCAGCGCACGGTGCCGGGCCGGCCACCAGGCCACTGTCGTACCGCCAGTTCAAGCCAACCCAGGGACCGATCTTCCAAGGCTGGTATTGAGTGTGGAAGGTCATGTTGAACTTTTCGTCGTGATCGATCCGGAACGGCCCCGCTGCGGAAGGAACCGCCCCGGCCCCGCCGATCTGGGGAGTAAAAAATCGGGCGGCGACGCTGGAAAACACCATGAGCGCAGAAATTCCGTGAAGGTTCGGGACGCTTACCCGGCCCGCGTATCCCGGGATCTTGGAACGATCCCACTCGATCGGGAAAGTGATAGGTGTCGCGCCCAGCACGCTGAAGTCGTAAGCGTTGTGCGTGTACTTCCAGATGTATTCGCCCGAAAAGACCAGATACTTTCCAAAAGCCTGCTGCAGCCCGGCGTGGAATTCATTACGCCAGCCAGGACTGAACGGGGTTATGTTTGACCCGGAGCAGAGAAGGAGCGGATTTAACACGGGGTTGCCGCACCCTTCATTCGAAAGTACCAGATTCTCATTGAAGGGCGTCTCCATGGTTCGTGCGTAGGAAACGCGAAGAACGGTGTTGGTCCGCCTAATGTTGTAGGCGACGCCCAGGCGAGGTTCCGCCTCCCGGTGGGTCGTGAGTCCGTTATACAAATCCCCACGCAATCCGAGATTGAAAGACCAGTTTCGAACGCTGATTGTGTCCTGGACATAAAGAGCGGTTTCCTTGACGTCAGTGTGACCGTTAAACGTGTAGAGGCCGCTGGTGGTCGTGCCCGCCGGGCACGGGTCATTCGGAGACGGCGTTGGACGGGTCAGGTCATAGCAACCCAGCAGTGGATTAAAGTTTGCATTCGCCAAAAACGGCGCGGGATAAAGAGTTTGGTTGGTCGTCGCTGCGGTTGGGCACTGCAATGGGTCATTGACCCCGGGGTTGCCAACAAACACCGGGACGCCGTTCGCGTCGAGACACGGCGCGTTCAGCGTCGGGTCGACGACTCCGAACGGGTCATGCTCGTCCAGAAACGTCTGTTCGTAAGTGGCTCCCAACTTCAGGTTGTGAATCCCCTTCACGTAGGAGAGATCGGAGCGCGCCCCCGCATTCAGGAGCGTGCGCCGCTGACTGACCGTTTCGCTCCCCACCGCGGGCGCTCCGAGGTCCGCGAAGGGATTGGCGCTGGGATAGTAGTTGTACGCGTCTCGCCGGACAAAACCACCCAGAGTAAACACGGTAGTGGGGTTGAGCAATCGAGTCCAGCTAGGCGCGATGTTGAAGGTTTTGATCTGGGAGCGCTGGTCGGCTGGACCAACGACATTGCCGTCAGGATCGAGACCGCCGTTGGCGACAATAACTCCATTCCACGGGGTCGCCAATTGCGAGTCGAAAGAATTTGGAGTTTGAAACCACGAGCGGGTGAATCCCAGGTTCAAGTGCAGCGAATCCTTAGTGGAGAATTGATAGTCCACACGATCGAATACATTTTCTTCGTTGCCCTTGTCATGCATTACCACAAATTCCGGTCCGTCAAGAAACCGGCCGCTGTTCAGGCCACCGGCAGAGATGAAGTTTCCCCACTTTGCTCCTCCGTAAGCGAGATCGGCTTGCACATCGGAAGTTCCAAACGATCCGTACGACGTGTTTACGCTGCCATGAGGTGTGGTTACGCCCTGGCCCGAGCGGGTGGTCGCAACAATCACGACGCTGGTCTTGCCTCCGTATTCCGCGGGCGGTGCGCCGGAAATGACTTCCATCGATTGAACCGATTCGAGGGGAATCTGGTTGGAGAAGACTTTGCTTTGCTGGTCGGTGATCGGCTGACCGTCGACGGAGAACGAATTTTCCGCGTGGTCGCCGAGCCCGTGGAAGAGACCATTCGAATCGGCCGCGATTCCCGGCGTGGAAAGAGTCACCAGCGAACTCAGGGACGACGATGCGCTTTCAAGGGGGAGCTTGTCGAACAAGTTCTTGTCGACGTCGGTGTGGAAGGTGGAGTCATTCTCCACCAGGTCTTCTCCGGCCTCGACTGTAACCGTGGTGGAGGAACCGGTTACCTGAAGGCTGATCTTGACGCTGGCAGGCACTGCCGACCGGACATCCACATCCTGCGCGCTCTCAGCGAACCCCGCGGCTGTCACTTTCATGTGATATGGATTGAATGGCACGTTCGAGAAACTGAAATTCCCCTTGTCGTCAGTGGTGGTCGTCCGGTCATAGCCGCTGACCGGGTTATGAATCTCGACGGTTGCATTCGCAACCACCGCGCCCGAAGGATCCAGGACACTGCCGTTCAGTGATCCCGAGCCTCCACCGGATTGCCCATTCGCAGCTCCAATCGTCATTACCGCAGCAGCGGCCATAGCCGCAGCCAGCCAGCTCTTATGAAATAAACGCATGATTCCTCCAAAAATGGTTTTGGAGCGAGTCCGATCGCATGACGCATCACATCGCGAATCGAAAATCGCGGCCCTTGAAAATGTTTATTGAATGGAGAGCGGAATCAGGCAGCAGGTGGAGGGCGAATAAACTGCGTAGTGGTGGGACGGAAGATCGGGGCAGCTTCTAAAGTCGAAAGCGCCAGGGCTGTCGCAGCCAGAACCGGTACGGGGGCTGCCGTCTGGGTGCTGAGTCCGACATGAGCGGTCGCGCAAATCGAGCAGGTGTGGTGGGATGTAGCCGAGTCGTCGGGATGCGAGTGGGTCGCCTGCACCGTCCCCATCACGCACACCAAGGCAATGCAGAGCACGCACACGGCTCTTACGAATCCGCCCCGATTTGCCGATAACTTCAGCATTCCATCCCGATGTTGGTCGTTAGCCTTAAGCTTAGCCTTGGCCTTGCGTTTAGACGATTCTATCCTGAGATGGTCATCTGTGGAACCAACAAAAGCACTATTACCGGCGCGGGCATTCTTCGACAATCGGAGCAAGAACCACCACAATATGGCCGCGCCACCTGCGTCTTAGTTTCTTGATCTTTCCAGTTGTGCTGCTTTACGCGCGCTCCGGGGAAGACAGACTCAGGGAGAAGTATCTATGTCGGGACAAGTCATTTTGTATTTTGACGACCAGGCGGACGCCTTGCGTTTCGCTCTCGCCGCAGGTTCAGTAATGGCAGGAGACGGCAACCGCGCTACCGAGGATCTAGCCCAGAAAACGGCGCGAGTGAAGCGCATCCGTCTGGACGCGGCCAGTAAGGGAAAGAACAGGCAACCCAACCCTCCTGAACGCGTTGCCTGAACCGCGCGCCGGCCTGGCATCCCCCGATCAGGCCACCCGAATTAGAATGTCTGTTATGCCCATCGCTGAACAGACATCTGCCTCCTCCGCCGCGCTCGACCTCGCCTGGGTTCGCTCGCAGTTCCCCGCCCTCGCGCAAACCGTCGGTAAGTATTCCGCGGTCTTTCTGGACGGCCCCGGCGGCACGCAGGTACCGCAGCGAGTAATTGACGCTGTCTCCGACTATCTGACGCGCAACAACGCCAACACCGGTGGCGCTTACCAGACCAGCCGCAACACCGAGCGCATGATCGCGGAAGCGCGTTCCGCCATGGGAGATTTTCTGAATTGCGACGCCGACGAAATCGTTTTTGGCCCGAGCATGACCACGCTGACTTACGCCATGAGCCTTGCGCTTGGGCGCGAACTCGGGCCCGGAGACGAGATCGTACTCACGCTGCTCGACCACGACGCGAATTTCTCTCCGTGGAAGGCGCTGGAAGAAAAAGGCGTGGTCATCCGCGCGGTGAAGTTCAACGAAGAAGACTGCACGCTCGACATGAACGACCTTGCGGCAAACATTGGAAAGCGCACCCGGATCGTAGCAGTCGGTTATGCGTCGAACGCCGCAGGCACAATCAACAACGTCGCTGAAGTCGTGCGCCTGGCGCGGCAAGCGGGAGCGTTGAGTTATATTGACGCCGTCCACTTCGCTCCGCATGGAGCGATTGACGTGCGCGCCCTCGATTGCGATTTCCTGGCGTGCTCGACTTACAAATTTTTTGGTCCGCACATGGCCGTGCTCTACGGCAAGCGCGAGCACCTCAAGCGGCTGCGCCCGTATAAATTGCGCCCCAACACCGACAACATTCCCAACTGCTGGGAGTGGGGCACGCTGAACCATGAATGCATCGCCGGAATCAAAGCCTGCGTGGATTACTGGGAGGATCTTGGCCGGCGTGGGAAGCCCACGGCCACAACCCGCCGCGCTGCGATCATGGCCGCGCACGAAGCTATCCACGGGCACGAGCGCAAGATGATGGAGAAAATGATGTCGGGCTTGCTCGCGATTCCGGGATTGAAGCTCTACGGCATCAGCGACCCGCGATGTTTTGAGGAGAGATGCGCGACGTTCGCCGTCCGCATCGAAGGGCACACGCCGCTGGAACTGGCTACGAAGCTCGGCGAGCGCGGCTTCTTCACCTGGGATGGGAATTACTATGCGATCAACGTCACCGAACAATTAGACGTCGAGCGCCTGGGAGGATTTCAGCGCATCGGGCTGGTGCACTACAACACCATGGAGGAAGTGGAGCGGCTGCTGGGGGCGGTTCGGGAGATTGTGGGTTAACGCCGTCGTGCTACGGCCGTAATTCTTCGACGCCATCTCCGCGTCCAACCAGCGCCATCTTCGCTAGCCCAATAAACAACCCGTGTTCGACGATGCCAGGGATGCCGCTCAGAACAAGCGCCAGCGCCGGAGGATCGGCAATCTTCCCAAAGCTGCAATCGAGGATCTGGTTGCCGTTGTCGGTAATGTAAGGACTGCCATCGGCCTTCGTGCGCAATTTAGGCGACCCGCCTAGCGCTGCGATTTTTCTTTCGACCACTGTCCGCGCGAATGCAATCACCTCGACCGGCAAAGGAAACTTGCCGAGCACCGAAACGACCTTGCTGGAATCCGCGACCACGACCATTTTCTTCGACGCGGACGCGATGACCTTCTCACGGGTCAGCGCCCCGCCGCCGCCTTTGACCAGGTTCAGCTTGGGATCGACTTCGTCGGCGCCATCAATGGTGATGTCGATTTCCGGATGCTCGTCGAGCGTAGTCTGCGGAATGCCGACGGCGCGCGCCAGGTCGCCGGTCTGCACAGAAGTCGGGATGCCTACGATTTTCAGCCCTGCCTTCACGCGCTCGCCTAGCGCAACCACCGCGAAGTAGGCGGTTGAGCCGGTGCCCAGGCCCACAATATCGCCGTCCCTAACTAGCTTTGCGGCCGCCCGTCCCGCGGCTTCTTTTTCTGCTTCATTCGCCATAGGTCGCTGCACTCACTTGTTGAAAATTTCGATGTACGCCAGATAGCCCGCCAGTATCAATCCAAACATTCCAAGCAGATACGACACCAGATCAATCACCGAGCCGGCCGGTTCGAAGGTGTCCGAATCAAGTTGCACTTTGGTCTCGCGGTAACGCCTTAGACCGACGAAAATCAACAGCACCCCACCGACCGCGGACGTAATGCCCAGCCATGTGGTGAGGCCAGGAGTGACGCCGGTGTATCCCTGAACCTTCAGAAATTCGCGCAGAGCAATCGAGAAGCGTCCGATGGCGAATCCGAAGACGATGGTCGCGATGCCGGTACGCAGCCATGCCAGAAACGTGCGCTCGTTGGCCAAGTGGTCGCGGGCGCGGTTCGGGTTGGAATTATCGGGCATGCGCTCTACAGCATCAACAAGCAGCCCGCTATTATTCCACAGCCTTCTGAAGCAGCGCAGCAATTCCCGCGATGTTTTTCAGGAGGTCGGCGGGAAAGCCGTGCCGCTGCTGCAGGTATTCCGGAGAATTGTAGGAGAGCCACACCCGGCCGTCTTCGTCTTGCCATGCCAGCGCCTTCAACGGAAGATCAATAGCGAGCCGGGGCGCGGCCACCATCATAGGCGTCCCAGCCTTCGGACTGCCGAAAATCAGCAATTGCGTCGGGCGCATTTTGAGCCCGGCCTTCTCGGCCTCGCCGCTGTGGTCAATGAGAGCAAATACCGTGATGCCCTTTTCTTTGAGAATCGACTGCAGCCGCGCCAACGTTTCGGGCACGGAGTAGCGACTGGACACATCAATCACACCGCTGGCCATATTGACACCTCCGGTTTTTCGAGCAGCCGTATTCTAGTTCAGAATCATCTTGCCCAGAATCTCTTTGAGCAGCTTGGCCGCGACCGAGGCAGTAATCTGTGTGCTGTCTTGCGCAGGATTGAATTCCACGATGTCGGCGCCAGCGATTTTTCCCGTGATGGCATGAATATGCGCGAGCGCTTCCCGCACCGACATTCCTCCCGGCTCGCGATGCGAAATGCCGGGGACAAAGGCGGGATCAAGCGAGTCCAGATCAAAAGAAATGTAGATGGGACCGTCGACTTTCATGCGGTCGAGCGCGGGCAGATTGCGCATTTCGATGACCTCCACGCCAAACTTCGTGGCTTGCTCGCGCTGGTGTCCTGTCATGGTCCGAATGCCGACCTGGATCAAAAGCTTGGCTGCGCCCTCTTCCATGATTCGCGCAAATGGGCACGCATGTGACAGCCGATTGCCTTGAAGTTCGTCGTAGAGATCGGGGTGAGCGTCGAAGTGAAGGACGGTGAGTCCGGGCACGCGCTTGCTGAAGGCGCGAATGATCGGAAACGTAATGGAATGGTCGCCGCCCAGGCTAACCGGACGCAGGCCTTGGCCAAGCAGTTCGCCCACTTTCGTTTCGATGGCCGTGAACGCCGCGTCCGTCGCATCCGAAGCGAACTTCAGGTCGCCGGCATCGCAATACGTGCCTTCCGCGCTGAGGTCGACGCCGGTTTCCGTCCAGGGGTTCGAGGCGTCGCAGGTAAGAGCCGCGCGGATAATCGGCGGCGCTGCCGCGGCTCCACGCAACCAGGAGGAATTGGCGTCGAACGGGATACCGAGAATAGCCGGAGTTCCGGAGGAAAGCTTCATGACAGTTCGTCTCGACGCACCCGCCCCTTGCGATAACGCCGCAAGGCACGGGCCACTCAAGCCTCTGGTTTATGCGGTGGCCTGTATTCTTCGCGGTGAATCGGCCACACACGCTGGCTCATCCGTTATTCTATAGAAGACTTCTTATGGCGACTTCAACTCGAAACGCGAGCAGGACCGCAGCTCCTGCAATCATTGACAATCACGAACGCGAACGTGTCTTTGGACTCTTTCGGCAATTTGGATATCTCGAGGCCGAACTGAATCCGCTCGGCCTGCTCCCGCCGCAGCCGCATTCCGATCTTCAGTTCGATAATGAGATCGACAACGGGTGGGCGCGCGAAGCGCGGCGCATTTATTGCGGAAGCATCGGCGTGGAGTTCATGCACATTGCCGACCCCGAGCGCCGGCGCTGGATCCAAGAGCGCATCGAAGCCGAGCCGGCCGCGGCGGACATCGATCAAGACCGCGCGCTCGACCTGCTCATGCGCGCCGACCTGTTTGAGTTGACGCTGCAGCAGCGCTATCTCGGAAACAAACGATTTTCGCTCGAAGGCAACACTTCTTTGTTGTCGGCGATGGATGAAGTTCTGGATGTGGCGGGCGAGCACGGCGCCGTGGAACTGGTCATGGGCATGAGTCATCGCGGGCGGCTGAACGTCATTATTCATCTGGCCAAACGTCCCGCGGAGCAGGTGTTTGCCGAATTTGAGGATGTGGACCCGCGCAGCGTGCTCGGCTCCGGCGACGTGAAATATCACATGGGAGCGACCGGCGATTACGTCACCCGGAGCGGGAAGAATATTCACATCCACCTGGCATCGAATCCCAGCCACCTCGAAGCGGTCGATCCGGTGACCATAGGACGCACGCGCGCCAAGCAGGACCGCACGGGTGATGGCGGAAAGGAAAAGTATCTGCCAGTGCTGGTGCATGGCGACGCCGCGTTTGCGGGCCAAGGCATCACGGCAGAGACGATCAATTACGCCGACCTGGCCGGCTACACCGTGGGCGGGACGATCCACATCATCGTCAACAACCTGATCGGATTCACGACTAACGCGCGCGAGGAGCATTCCTCGCGCTTCTCGGCGCAACTGGGACGGCGGCAGGCGATTCCGATTTTTCATGTGAATGGTGAAGACGTCGACGCCGTGCTGAGGGTCGCGCGCATCGCCACCGAGTATCGCTACAAATTCGGCACCGACGTGATCGTCGACCTCATCGGCTACCGTCGTCATGGCCATAGCGAAGTTGACGACCCCACGGTGACGCAGCCACTGATGTACAAAGCGATCAAGGAGCATCCGCCGCTTTATCAGATCTACGCCAAACGCGTCGGTCTGGATGAAGACAATATCGGCGCGCGAGCGGGGACGATCAAGAGCGAGTACGAAGCCGCACAGAAAAACGCGACGAAGTTCACCAAGAAGCAGCTGATGCGTAACCTTCCCAATTATTGGGACGGCTACTTCGGCGGCCGCTATAAACCGGAATTCGAAAAGCCAACTGGTATTCCGCGCGAAGAGTTGGCGGAACTCACCGAGCGTCTGACCACGTATCCGGAGGGTTTTCACATCCATTCGAAGGTCAAGAAGTTGCTGGAGCAGAGGCAGGAGATGGGTACGGGCAAGAAGCCAGTAGATTACGGCATGGCTGAGGCGCTGGCTTTCGCGAGCCTCGTGAAGGAGGGGATTCCCGTGCGCCTGAGCGGACAGGACTCTCGGCGCGCGACCTTCAACCAACGCCACTCCGTGCTTCTGGATATTGAAGATGAAACGGAATACGTCCCGCTGCAACACATTGTTCCCGGTCAGGCGGCGTGCGACATCTACAACTCACCGCTTTCAGAAGCGGGAGTGATGGGATTTGAATACGGCTACAGCCGCGATTATCCCGAGGCGCTGGTGCTGTGGGAAGCGCAATTCGGTGATTTTGCCAATGTCGCGCAAGCGGTTATCGACCAGTTCGTGTGTGCGGGCGAAGACAAGTGGAACCTGCTCTCAGGCCTGGTGTTGTTGTTGCCTCACGGCTATGAAGGGCAGGGTCCGGAGCATTCGAGCGCGCGCATCGAGCGCTTTTTGCAGCTGGCGGCGCGCGACAATATTCAAATTTGCCAGCCTTCGAATGCCGCGCAATATTTCCACCTGCTTAGGCGGCAGGCGCTGCGCCATTGGAGGAAGCCGCTAGTGGTGTTCACGCCGAAGAGCATGCTGCGGAATCCCGATGCCCTGTCTCCGGTGGAAGATCTAACCCAGCAACGGTTTCTGCCCGTGCTTCCGGACACCGAGGCGCAGGACGCTAAGCGGATTCTGCTCTGCACCGGCAAGATCGGACACGAACTGCGCGCCGAACGGCAAAAGCGCAACGACTTCAGCACCGCGATCGTTTTCCTCGAGCAGATGTATCCCTTCCCAGAGGCGGAACTGGCCGCGGAATTCGAGCGCCATAGCGCGGCGCGAGATATTGTGTGGGTGCAGGAAGAGCCCGCCAACATGGGCGCGCTTTCCTACATGCTGCCACGCCTGAAGCGTATGGCGGATGACCGTCCGGTGCTGTCGGTGAAACGTTCCGCGAGCGCGAGTCCGGCGACCGGTTCGGCCAAAGCGCATGAGGTGGAACAGAAGACATTATTGGCGCTGGCGTTCACGGCGCAGGACTGAATAGAAGCGCGGCGAGAAAGCGAAAAAAATAATAGCCCAGGACCGATTCTCGATCCTGGGCTATCCAAATAACGGCCATCGCAATAACGGGGCGGACGGGGGCAAGCCCCGTCTCTACATCGGCAACCGAATTCTCCTACGGCCAGCGCTTGGCGGCGTCTTCCCAGCCTGCGACTCGTGCCGGGGAAGCCCCACCCTGGGCCGCAACCACCGGAGGAATCCTCACCGGCTGCGGCGGCGCGCTAGCAGCTAAACTCGGCTTGGGCGCTTCGGCCAATGTCTCTTTCTCTTCCGAAAGCAGCGGGGCGGCGACGCGCAAGGCCTCGACTTCTTTTTCCAGCCTGGTCAGTTCGAGTTCCTTCTGTCGTAAGACTTCATACACATTTTTCATGCTTTGGCACCTGTATGTTCTAACAACGGATTAAGCGCAGAGTATGGTTCCGAAGGCAATTTGTCAAGGAAAACGGCACCCGGCAGTGCATGGTTGATCATCGAAGTTGCGCGTCGTTCGGCTTAGCGGAACACAACGACCGCAACGAGAATGCCCAGGATCAGCACCACGATGGCGAGCAGATTGACGTGGTTCGCCATCCAGGATTCTCTTACGGGCTCGGAGTTTGCCAGGAAGGCGGGCACGAATTCCTCCGGCGCTGGGTTTGCCGTCGCAGAGGGCGCTGCCGCGTCGGCTGACACTAGCTGTTCGGGCTCAATCTGCCGTTGCTCCTGCTCCCGCTGCTTCTTTTCGGACTCCTTCTTCTGGCTGTCTTTCCTCTCACAATCAAGGCAGAGTGTTCTTCCCTCGGACACCGGGAATCCGCAGGACGAGCATTTTTGCACGCGGAGCATGGCCTCGGGGATGGAAGCGGGCGGCACTGGCTCTGACGGTGTCAGTAGCGGCGTTACCGGAGGTGACGCCACGATTATCTGCGGGTCGGCGGGCAGAACCGCGGGCGCGACCAGTTCGGGTTCGGGCGCAATGGCAGGCTGAACATCAAGACCATTTCCAGTAGCTTGCGGCGTATCGACTGCCGGTAGAGTTTCGACCGGCCTTTCCTGTTCTCGCCTGGGCGCAGGCGCCACCGCCGAACTCTGACGCTGCTCCGCTAGATCGAGGGCCGTCAAAGTAAGATCGGCCATGCGTTCGAGCGCGATCAGATCTCGCTCTTCGAAAGCATACGGGTGATCGGAGAACAGCTCGAACAGTCCGCGAACCTCGCCGTTACGCCGCAGCAGCGGCAAAACTACGATGGACGCAATGCCCAGCGCCTGGCAAGCGTCCAGATTCACGCGGGCATCGGTTTCCGCATTGTCGCAGCGCAGCAACTGCCGGCGCGCCATGCTTTCGCCGGTCAATCCGGATCGAACCTGCAAGCGCGCTCCGACGGCTGGCGCCGACGACCCAGCGCTGGCGCGGCAAACCATCTCTTCACCTTGAGGCAGAGCTAGGGCGGTTCCGGTCGCCCCGGTGATGTACTGCGCCCGCTCCACTAATAACTGGAGTGCGGAGTCGAGCTCCGTTTCTTCCAGCGTGCGGTTCCCGTTGGAGTTATCGCCTCTTCCGCCTGCCGAAGCGGGCGGCTCCGTCCCGGCGCTCGTGTCGTCGGCGCTCGTTTCTCCGGCGCTCGTTTCTCCGGCGCTGGCTGGCGCGAAGCGATCGTCAGGTCGAGGATCGGATCGAGAATCGGGTTGGGCAGATCCGTGCATGGCAAGCGGCTGAACCGAGTCTCGCCTTGGAGACTCCGGCTGTCAAGAGCTGGGGGCATTGCAAGTCGAGAGATTAAAGACGCGCGCGGTTACTGCGCCTTGTCGTCCTTGTGCCGCAGCCATTCGATAAACATCTGCTCCTTGGGCTTGTCGTAGGCCATGAGCACATGACGAATGCTGCGTCCGCTGACGAAGTGGCAAACTTCTTCTGCCAGGTTCTTGGCATGATCGCCGGCGCGTTCGAGAGATTGCGTCATGAAGATCACTTGCAGGCTGGAATGGTGCGCGACGTTCTCCGGATTTTCGATGTGACGCAGGAAGATGAGATTGCGCAGGCGGTCCATCTCGGCGTCGGCGCGAAGCACTTCGATAGCTTTGTGGACGTCGTGATGCGAAAACGACTGGCCCACATCGGCCAGCATTTTCTCCAGAACCGTCGCCATCTGCGTCAAATCGCGCGTATCCTGCGAGTCCAGACGGCCTCCCGCTGCCTGCGCGCTCGTGGCAAAACTCAAGAGCAGGTCGCCGATGCGCTCCAGTCCGATCATGACTTTCATGCACGCCAGCAGTTGCCGGGTTTCGGCCTCCGGAACGCGGGTGATGGTCGAAGTCACTCCGGAGTCTACTTCCAGGTCGATGGCATCGAGTTCCTTTTCGCATTGCCGGATGGCGTTAAGGCGGGACATCGATCCCGTGGCGATTCCCTCAGCCGCTATGGCCGCAGCCTCGCGCGCTAGTTCGCACGCTTCCACCGTCCGCCGCACCAGTCCCGAATGCGACGGATCGGGCAAAGGTGTTTTTACCGCGGTGCTCATAGACAAACCGCCTGCTTCGTTGGATGCCTGACTTGCTCCATCGGACGCGACCGGCATTCACCGAGAGTGTGGCACACACTCCCAATCAAAGCATAATTCCCCTCGTATCGAGGCAGGTTACAACCCAGTGAATTTCGTGTCGCCAAACGTGGGATCAGGCCCGCCCCGCGAACTCCCGCGTCTCGGTGGATACCTTGATCGCTTCACCCTCTTTAATAAAGAGCGGAACCCGGATCTCGATGCCAGTCTCCAGCTTCGCGGGCTTGGTCACGGTGCCGCTTGAGGTGTCGCCACGGACGCCCGGTTCGGTATAAGTGACATGCAGTTCCACATGGGCGGGAAGCTGCAACCCGATGGGGTTGCCGTTGTATTTGTGGATCTGAATGATCACTCCTTCGACCAGAAAGTCCGGCGCGTCACCGACCATCTCGCCTGAAAGGGTGAGGGTGTCGAAGCTCTCCTGGTCCATGAAGTGGAAACCACTTCCATCGCCGTACAGATAGGATGCCTCGACCATCTGGAGGTCCGGCTCCTTGAACCTTTCACCGGCCTTGAATGTCTTGTCGAAGACGGCGCGGGTGAGAAGGTTGCGCATCTTCAGGCGGACCAATGTCTGGCCGCCCCGGGCGGTGGGGGTGGAAACCTCCGCTTCCAGGCACACGAACGGAGTGTTTTCGAACTCAAAAAACATTTTGCGCTTTACGTCGATCGCATCGATTAGTGCTGCCATGATGATGGCAGGATAACAGGTAGGCATCCGCTATCGATCTGCAACGTATAATGGCGCAACAAGAATGCCGCTTACTTCTGGCACGAAACTCGGGCCCTATGAAATCCAGTCTCCGCTGGGCGCCGGCGGAATGGGAGAAGTTTACCGCGCGCTCGATACCCGCCTCGATCGCACCGTAGCCGTTAAAGTTCTCGTTTCCCACCTTTCATCTTCGCCGGAACTCAAGCAGCGCATGGAGCGCGAGGCGCGGGCCATTTCCTCACTCAACCACCCCCACATCTGCCATCTCTATGACATCGGTTCGCAGGACGGCACCGACTACCTGGTGATGGAGTTTCTGGAAGGTGAGACTCTGTCGGACCGGCTTCGTAAAGGTGCGATGCCGCTGAATGAAATTCTCAAGATTGGGATCGCGATCGCCGAGGCTTTGGCGGTGGCACACCGGCAAGGGATTGTCCATCGTGACCTGAAGCCGGGGAACATCATGCTGACTCAGGGCGGTGCCAAGCTGATGGACTTCGGCCTGGCCAAACCGCTGGGCGTGCAGAATACGGGAGTCTCGTCGGGAACCGTGCCTTCGTTCACCGCCGCAGCCACGCTGAGCGGACCGAGCCCGCTGACCCCGTTGACCACGGCGGGTAGCATCGTCGGCACTATCCAGTACATGTCGCCGGAGCAAATCGAAGGAAAAGAGGCCGACGCGCGCTCCGATATTTTCGCCTTTGGCGCGGTGTTGTACGAGATGGCCGCGGGTAAACGGCCGTTCGCGGGTAAGAGCCAAATCTCTCTGGCGTCATCAATTCTCGAAAACGACCCGGAGCCGATCAGCGCCATCAAGCCGCAAACACCGCCTGCGTTCGAACATGTCGTGGCCACGTGCTTGCAGAAGAATCCAGAGGAACGTTTTCAGACTGCGCACGACGTCAAGCTGGAACTGCAGTGGATTGCATCGGACCGGTCGTCGTCCGTGGGGTCCGCGGCGCCCGCATTGCTGCCGTCGCCGTCTCGCAACCGCGAGCGTCTGGGCTGGGCAGCGGCGATTGTGGCCGCGATAGTCCTGGGTGCGGCCGCCGCAATGTTGTTCTACCGTCCTGCTCAATCCGCGGTTTCTATCCGCACAGTTATCAATCCTCCGGAGAAGACCACGCTGAATCTGACGGGCGATGCTGCCGGGCCTCCGGTGCTGTCGCCGGACGGCACAGCCATCGCGTTTGCGGCCACCAGCGCGGACGGCAAGAGCGCGCTCTGGGTTCGTCCCATGAACTCGCTGGATGCACGCGCAGTCCCCGGCACCGAAGGCGCGACTTTTCCGTTCTGGTCTCCTGACAGCCGCTCGGTGGGATTTTTCGCCGACAGCAAGTTGAAGACGATCGACCTCAACGGCGGCTCGGCTCAGGCGATTGCTCCCGCACAGCTCGGACGCGGCGGCAGCTGGGGACCGGGCGGAGTGATCCTGTTCGCTCCGAGCCCGGTCGCATCTCTGATGACTGTCAGCGCCAGCGGTGGAACGCCAGTTCAGGTCACAAAGATTGATGATCGCAACCAGTACACCTCGCATCGCTGGCCATTTTTCCTGCCCGACGGCAAACATTTCCTCTATCTCGCCATTCACCACGATCCCTCCAAATCGGCCAACGATACGCTCTATTACGCATCGCTGGACGGCCGGGAAAATCGCGAGCTGTTCCGTTCTCAGTCGAACGCCGTTTACGCCAGTGGATTTCTCCTGTTCGCGCGTGGCGATCAGTTGATGGCGCAACCCTTTGATCCCGCGAGTGGAAAACTCAGCGACGAACCTCGCAGCATCGCCAAGGGAATCATGAATGACGTGAACAGTTGGCACATGGATGCCTCGGCTTCCGGCAATGGATTGCTGGTCTTCGGCAGCGGTGGGACCGCCGATCTGCAGTTGGTCTGGCTGGATCGCGAGGGGAAACAGATCAGCACCATAGCCGACAAGTTGACGAATCTGCAATACGCGGTCATTTCCCCGCAAGGCGATCGCGCTGCTCTCCAGATTGATACTGGCCAGAACGACATCTGGGTGCTCGATTTCGCGCGCGGGATTCGTACCAGGCTGACCTTCGGACCCTCCGCGAACACGTACGCAGCCTGGTCTCCCGACGGAAAGTGGATCGCCTACACCTCGGCCCGCAACGATCATTTCACCATCTACCGCAAACCCACTGACGGCAGTGGAGCGGAAGAGCTTCTGCTTACTGACGCGCCCATGTGCATAGTCGAAGATTGGTCGCGCGACGGAAAGTACTTGTTTTATTCACGCGGCTATTCACAAAACGATCGGCAGATCTGGGCCTTGCCGCTCGCCGCTCCGGCCGAAGGCGAGCGGAAACCGTCGCTGGTTATACCGCATGGCAGCCAGGCGCATCTTTCTCCAGACGGCCATTGGCTCGCCTACACCTCGGATGAATCCGGCGGCATTGAAGTGTATGTAGTGGCCTTTGGCGGCGGACAGGGCAAGTGGCAGGTCTCGTCCAACGGAGGAGCGCGCCCGCACTGGGGCAAGGACGGCAAGGAACTCTTCTATATGGATCCCTCCTACGATATTTTCGCGGTGCCGGTGAAGGATGCCGGCGGCGCCCTGCAATTCGGCGCCGCTCAGGCGCTGGTCACCAAATGGTCCGCTCCGCAGGTCTTCTACGACGTCTCTCCCGACGGCAAGAAAATCTTTCTCGACCGGGTGGCACAGCAGGTCAGCCAGTCGGTCACGGTGGTCACGAACTTTACTGCCGATCTTAAGAAATAAGTTGAAGAAGTAAGCGAATTCGTCGTCAGCTTCGTTGAGCCAATTCGCGGAAACGGAGTCGGGACTCCAACGACTGCAGCCAGCCTTGCAGGGCTGCTTCAGACTCTTTATCGATGTACAGGAAGCGCAGGCCCACCACGAACGAGTCGCTCCAAACTACATCTGCTTTGGCATGAAACGGCTGCGGATCGACGCTGGGGAGTTCGAACTCCACCAACACGACTCCCTTGAGTTTCACTGGATCCGCGAGCCGGATGGCCAGTCCTCCCTCACTCACATTCTTCATGACGGCGGCAAAAGACTGCCCGAGAGAGTCTTGAAACCGCACCGGTAGATCGACGTCGTAGCGGAAATAGCGGCGATGCTCGCGTTCCATCTTGGCGATGGCGACGGGCAGGACGCTGGCGAGTCGAGGCTGCTGAATCGGTTTGCTCAGTACGAAGTTTGCTCCAGCATCGAGCGCCGCTTCGGAACTGGTCATTCCATCGAGGACTGCGAGAATAGGAGTTTGCTTATTTGCCAGTGTGCTCCGTATCTGGGCGAGCGCCTGGAGGGCTCCGGGCACGCCATCACAGTCGATAATCACTCCATCCAAATGCCGGCGGGAGGCCAGCTCGATGGTACTGGCGGAATCCTGGCGGAGTTGAAGCGAGGCTCCATGACTACCCAAACTGGTTTGGAATTGGCCCAACAGACTGGGGTCGCAAGTCACGAGCAAGCACTCTAAACCCATGCTGCGATCCTAGCAAAGTGGGTACCGGCAGTGATAATGACTGACGTACATGGAACCTGCGCGGTTGGGACTGTTACGCAGTCTGTAAGCTGTTGATGCCGCATGAAAAGACCTACGCTGGATCCGCCTCGGGCGCGGTTAAAGTAAACAGAAAGGTTGAGCCGTGGTGCAGTTCACTTTCGGCGCGGATCGTTCCCCCGTGTGCCAGCACGATATGTTTGGCGATCGCGAGTCCGAGGCCGGTGCCGCCGGATTCCCGCGAGCGAGCTTTGTCCACACGGTAGAAGCGCTCGAAAAGCCGCGGCAGGTGCTCCGACGAGATGCCAGGGCCGAAGTCCCTGACGTAGAATTCGACGCTGCCCGTTGCCACTCCACTCTCTGCGGCGCGGGCTCCGAGAATAACTTTTTTTCCCGGCGCCGCGTACTTCAACGCATTCTCGATCAGGTTCGAAAAAATCTGGTGGATGGCCTCGCGGTCCGCATTCACGTTGCCTATGCTGGCTGAATTTTCAATTACGAGTTCAACCCCATACGACCTCGCGACTTCGCGGAAACTTTCCTGCGCGTCCTGCAGCAGTTCTTCGGCGCTCACCCGCTGCATATCAAACCGGTGCTCGCCTGACTCGACGCGCGCCAAAGTTAGCAGGTCTTCGGTTAGCCGCGACATGCGCGTAGCGTTCTTGCGGATAATTTCCAGGAAGTCACGCACGTGACTATCTTCGAGCGGACCATCGAGCAGCGTCTCGGTGTATCCCTGAATGGAAGTCAGAGGCGTACGCAATTCGTGGGAAACGTTGGCAATGAAATCGCGGCGACTCTTCTCCATGCGCTCGGTCTCGGTAAGGTCACGGAGCACGGCAACTGCGCCGCCGCCGGGCATGGGCGCCGCAGTGACATCGAACGTGCGGCCGGAAGCGATGGTGTTCGAGCGCGCTGAAGTTACGATCTGTTCGCGCGCCGCTTCTTGAATCGCCGCCAGAAATTCCGGGTCGCGCACGCTGTCAATCAGCGGCGCATTCAGCCGCGGCGCGCGCAGCAGCAGACGGTCCATGCTGCGGTTGGCCCACTGGATGCGCCCGTCGGCATCCACTGCGACCACTGCGTCCTGCATGGAGTTGAGCAAAGTTTCCAGCTCGCGCTGGCTGGTTTGAACGCGTGCGTAACTTTCTTCCACCCGGCGCGTCGTCTTATCGAGTGCCGCGGCCACTTGCCCGATCTCGTCCGTCGCCGTGGACGCGATTCTCGCGGTCAAATCCCCATCCGCCACGCGCTCGGCAAAATTCACGATGCGCTGCAAACGCCGCCCCATATATAGCGAAGCGCCTGCTGCCACCAGCACCGCGAAAACAAAAGCGGCGAGCGATCCCCAAAACAGCGCCACCCGCAGCGGACGATCCGTAATTTCAATCTCGGGCAACGGATACGCCAGCCGGACCGCTCCTCCAGAAACCGGCGCCGCCACATACACAAAAGGAACTCCCAGCGATTGACTGTTGCGTTCCTCCACTCCGACTTCGCCGTGCAGCGCGGCGAAAAACTCCTTGCGATGCCCGTTGTTCTCCATGGTGCTGGGATCGGCTTCGGAATCGGCCAGCACCTTGCCCGTGGGATCAATCACGGTAGCGCGGGCTCCCGCCGCCTGGCCCTCCTGTGAGGTAATGTCGGCCAGCGAATGTTGCCGGTCCGACTCCACCCGTTGGGCAAACATCAAAGTTTTTTGTTTGAGATTGAGCTTGATTTCTTCACGCAGAGTACGTTCCCAGACCCGGTGCGCGGTCAACTGCAGCGTGATCGCGGTGGCGCCAATCACCAGCAGAAACACAAACATCAATTTAAAGAAGATGCGACTTCTCACCGCGCGACCTCAAAGCGGTAGCCGGCCCCCCGTACCGTCCTCAGGTAACGCGGGTTCTCGGGATCGGGCTCAATTTTTTCGCGGATGCGTCGCACATAGACATCCACCGAACGCGGCGTAACGTAAGCCGTATCGCGCCATACCGAGTCGAGCAACTGGTCGCGAGTAAAAACGCGGCCGGCATGACGCATGAAGTAGTCGAGCAGCCGGAATTCGGTGGCCGTGGTCGGCACCTGCTTGCCGCGAACCGTCAGCGTCATCGCGCTCGGGTCAATGTGGATTTCATCAATCTTTGTAGGCAGCGGCGGCAACGGCCGCTCAAACCGCCGCAGCACGGCTTTGACACGGGCCACGAGTTCGCGGGGGCTGAAAGGCTTTGGGATATAGTCGTCCGCTCCCAGCTCCAAACCCAGCACGCGGTCCGCCTCGCCACTCTTGGCGGTCAAAAAAATCACCGGCACGGACGCCAGCGACACCGACTGCCGAATCTGGCGGCAAAGCTCCAGGCCGTCTTTTCCGGGCACCATGATGTCCAGCAGAAACAGCGCCGGGCGCTGCCGCTCAGCGTCAACTACCACCAGATTGCCAGTCGAGTAAAGGCGCACGCTGAAGCCGGCGCCTTCCAGATGATGGCGCACCAGGCGGGAAATATCCGGGTCGTCTTCCACAACATAGATGGTCGGTTTCACGCGAACCATTGTAGCTGGGAAATGTTTCAATTCGATACCAGGCGGACAGGCCCGCTCTTCAGGCCCCGGGGTCCGTCAGCGCAACGCCATCCCCGCCTCTGCCGACAAATCCATAGCCACAAAATCCCGTCGCAGAAATTTCGGGAACGCCGCGGCTGCGATCATGGCGGCATTGTCGGTAGAAAGCGCTCGCGATGGGAAGAAAACCGGAAGGCCCTGCATCCCGGCCTCGCGCTCAAACGCCGCCCGCAATTCTCGATTGGCAGCAACGCCGCCGCTGACGAAAAGCGTTCGCACATCGTATTCGCGCGCCGCCGCGAGGGTCTTTGCGACCAGATCGTTGACCATCGAGCGCTGGAAGGAAGCCACCAGATTGAGCGTCTGCCGGTCGCAGAGTCCAAGCACGTCTTCGAGCTTAGGCTGCTTAATGCCGGCGAGAACCAGGCGGCGAGCCTCAATCGCGGGCTTTAGATTCTGCGTTTCGACATATCGCAAAACCGCTGTCTTGATTCCGCTATAGGAAAAATCGAATTGTGGACTAACCCGCAGCCCGTCGTCTTCTGACGTGCCGCGCCCGTGATCGCGCCGGTCCGCGTGCTTGATTTGCGAGGTCTGAAACTTTACCGCCAGCGGATCCCCGTGCGGCGCAAGCCCGTCGATGATCGGCCCTCCGGGATAGCCCAGCCCCAAAAGCTTCGCGACTTTATCGAACGCCTCTCCGGCAGCGTCGTCGCGCGTGTGGCCGATGTTCCGGTACGTCCAGAGATTTTCCTGCACCTGCGCCAGATAAAGATGCGTGTGTCCGCCGGACACTACCAGCGCCAACACCGGAAATTGCAGCTCGCCATTTTCGTTCCGCTGCTGCTTGATTTGACGATGCTCGAGCAACACGGCATGAATATGCCCCTCGAGATGGTTCACGGCAATCAGCGGCTTATCAAGCGCAAAAGCCAATGCCTTGGCAAAGCTGATGCCGACCAGCAGAGCGCCCGCCAGTCCGGGCCCTTGCGTGACCGCGATGGCATCGACCGACTGATAAGTCTGTCCCGCTTCAGCCAGAGCCTGCCGCACCACTGGCACCAGGGCACGCAAATGCTCGCGCGAAGCAAGTTCCGGAACGACTCCACCATAAGGCTGATGAGTGGCGATCTGCGACGCGACCACGTTCGACAGAATCTGCGTGCCCGAGCGCACCACCGCAGCGCCCGTCTCGTCACAGGACGTTTCGATGCCGAGGATGTACGCATCAGGCATAATTAGCTTCGAGCCGCGCGCTTCGAGCTTCGAGCCGCGAGCCCTGGCTTTCAGTTTAGACGATTTGAATTGATCCTCCGCGCTCGGCGTTGCGGCTGAGTGCTGAATGCTGAGTGCTTCGTGTCGACCTCAAAACAACACGCCGCCGAAATCGTCCGCGCTCTCCGCCGGCGCGGACACCAGGCCCACTTCGCCGGGGGATGCGTTCGCGACTTGCTGCTGGGTCGCGAGCCCGCCGACTACGACGTCGCCACCGATGCGACCCCGCAGCAGGTCATGCAAATCTTCCCGCAGACCTACGCCGTGGGCGAGCAATTCGGAGTCGTGCTGGTGCCGCCGTCCAGTGGAGCGACGAGCACGGCCGTGGAGGTGGCAACGTTCCGCTCCGACGTCAGCTATTCCGACGGACGTCATCCTGACGAAGTCCGCTTCACGAAAGACGCCCGAGAAGACGCGCAGCGCCGCGACTTCACCATCAACGGCATGATGCTCGATCCGGCAACTAACGTAATCCTGGATTTCGTCGGTGGCCGCAACGATCTCAAAGCTGGAATCATCCGCGCGATCGGCGATCCCGAGCGCCGCTTCACAGAAGACAAACTGCGAATGCTAAGAGCTGTGCGTTTCGCGGCGCGCTTCGACTACACGATCGATCCCGCAACCATGGCGGCAATCCAAAAGCTCGCGCCAAAAATAAGCCAGGTTTCGAGCGAACGCGTCCGCGAAGAACTGACCAGGATGCTCACCGAAGGCCGAGCCCGCCAGGCGTTTGAGTTGCTCGACAAAAGCGGGCTGCTAAAAGAAGTCCTGCCCGAAATCGCCGCCATGAAAGGAGTCGAGCAACCACCGCAGTATCATCCCGAGGGAGACGTGTTCGTCCACACGCTGCTGTTGCTGGAGAAACTGCAAGCTGGCGGTTCGAAAACTCTGGCCTGGGGAGCGCTCCTGCACGACGTCGGCAAGCCGCCGACTTTCCGCGTCGCGCCCGACCGCATCCGCTTCGATGGCCACGTCGACGTGGGAGTGAAGATGGCTGCCGAAATTCTCCGCCGTCTGCGCTTCTCGAATGCTGAGACCGATCAGATCCTGGCGCTGGTTGACAATCACATGCGCTTCGGCGACGTGCAGCGCATGAACCAATCCACACTGAAAAGATTTTTTCGCCTGCCCGCCTTCGACGAGCACCTCGAACTGCATCGCATGGATGTTCTCTCCAGCAACGGCAATCTTGATGCCTACAATTATTCGCGGGAACAGATGAATTCGATGCCGCCCGAAGCGATTCGTCCAACTCCGCTGATTACCGGACGCGATTTGATCGACGCGGGTTATGAACCCGGTCCTCGCTTCACGGAGATATTGGGTGCCGTTGAGGATGCCCAACTCGACGGCCGACTTACTTCGCGGGAGGCGGCGATGGAGTTTGTGCGGAAAGAGTTCGCGTAGAGCGGACACTCCTGTCCGCTGCCTTCGATTTTGCCTTTGATCTCGTTCTCGGCCCGTTCGCTTTTCGCGGGCGAGGGCGCCCGCGACACAGAAACTATTCTTCGTTCTGATCGCGGTCCTGCGAAGTGGTCGTGGCCGCATCGGCTGCGCCCGGAACCGGCTTTTGCAGATCGATCAATGGCAATTCCGCTTTTTTCAATTGTTCGTTCAGCGCCGGAATGTCTTTCGACTTGAGTTCGCTCCACGCCGCTAACTGCTCATCTAGAGCCTTCTCCAGTTCGCCGACCATCGCAACTTGCTGGGTTGTGGGCGCGGCGTCGGCCGTATCGAGAGCGCTGACGACGGCGTTCAAACCGCTATTTAGTCGCGTCAGGCTGCGGCCCCCGGGCGTGCTCAGGTAGCGCGCGCCGTTGCCGCCTTCTCCGCCCTCGATGGACGCGGCTTTCGCGTCCAACTCAGCCGCTGGCTTTGAGATCGCCGCTTGTCCGCTGAGCGCTCTTAACTGCGCTCGCAAGGTGCGCACCTGTTGCAGGGCTTCGTGGTCCCGGTGAAGAACAGTGGCAATTTTCTGGTCGAGTTCGAAATGGCGGCGCAGATCTTCGGGCGAAGTCTTCACCCGCGGATCCATGCGAATTTCGAGCGGCTGCGTGTTGCCCCACACGCCCACTGCTCCGCCGTACCCCCCGGGGGACTCGATCGAACGGTAAGCCTCACTGTGTATTTGCCGGGCAATACAGCCGCTCCGAGCGGATAGCGCGGCGTGTCATGGTAAGTGGCCGAGATCGGATAATCGTGCTCAAGCACGTCGGGCGCAGGATACGTGAGATCCCAGACGAAGCGATGCATGCCGGGCGTTGCCGACAAGGTTCGCGCCGGGCGCACCCAGTACATCGGAACATTGAGTTCTCTCGGATTGACCGGCTCGGGCTTGTCGGCGCTGGAAAATTGGCGCACAACCCTACCGGCGGCATCGAGAACTTCAAGCGTAACGGAAGTTGACATCACAGAGCTTTTCGTCAGGCTGGGGCTCAGCCAGTAGTCGATCATCGCGCCGTCCGGAGGATTCTGGCCCCCAGGTTCTTCAGGCGGAAGCGGCGTGTCGGTGCCGTTGTTGCGGCGCACGCGATACGTCAACTGCGGCGCGTAGAGATGCGCCGGATTATTGGCCACCTCGGAGTTGAATTGCCGCAGCGGCGTGATGTTATCCAAGATCCAAAATGACCGGCCGTGAGTTCCGACAACAATGTCGTCATGATGAACGACCAGATCGCGGATCGACGTCGACGGCAAATTCATTTTCAGTGACTGCCAACGATCGCCGTCGTCCCACGACACATAGACGCTGCGTTCCGTGCCGGCAAAGAGCAGCCCCTTGCGCTCGGGATCTTCGCGCACCGTGTTGACGGGCTCGTTGTCGGGAAGGCCGCTGACGATTTTCTGCCATGACTTCCCGCCATCGTGCGTGCGATAGATATAAGGATGCAGGTCGTCGAGCCGGAAGCGATTCACCGCAGCATAGGCGCTTACGGTATCGAAATGTGACGCATCTATCTGCGCCAGCTTGCTCCACGGAGTTAATTCGGGAGGAGTCACGTTCTGCCAGTTCTTGCCGCCATCGCGCGTTACCTGAATCAGGCCATCGTCCGTTCCGGCCCAGATCAGTTTGGCGTCTTTCGGTGACGGGGCGATGGCATAGATCACGCCGCGATGTTTGCCCTTCGCCGGATCATCCGCAACAAATGGGCCGAGCGTCGCGGGAACTCCGGGGTCTTCCCGCGTCAGATCAGGACTGATGATCTGCCAACTGTTGCCGCCGTCCCGGGTGGCAAACAGCACGTTCGACCCGAGATACAACACGTGCGGATCGGCTGCCGAGAAAATCAGCGGCGCGGTGCGATTGAAGCGATACTGTCCGGTGCGCAAAACTACCGGCGAAACGTCGCGCGTCTGCGCGGTATTGCGGTCGAACACCGTGACCTTGCCTCCGTAAATCAGATTAGGATGCAGCGGATCAGGCGCGACGTAGCCGTATTCTTCGACACCGATGGTCGTCCAGTCGTGGAACGTGATTTGGCCGAAATCGCCGCGGCTGGCCGTGCCGACCGAACCGCTCTCTTGCTGGCCTCCATAGACCCAGTAAGGAAACTCGTTGTCGGTGATGACGTGATAGAACTGCGCCGTCGGCTGGTTGTACCAGGAACTCCAGGTCTGTCCGCCGTTGACGCTGATGGTTGCGCCCTGATCGACAGCGATGGCGATGATGTCGGGGTTTTCAGGATTGATCCAGATAGTGTGGTAGTCGTCGCCTCCAGGCGCCCCTTTGATGGCGGTGAAGTTCTTGCCCGCGTCGGTCGAGCGATATGTCGAAGTGTTGGCCACGTAGATCACATCTTTATTCTTTGGATCGACGCGGACGCAGCCGAAATCGTCGCCGCGTCCATAGATGCGTTCTTCGTCGTTTACCTGCTGCCAACTTTCGCCGGCATCGTCGGAGCGGTAGATGCCGCTGCCCTTGGTCGAATTCACCCACGCATACATGCGATTGGGATCGCTCAGAGAAATCGTCGGGCCGATGCGTCCAATGCCTTCTGCCGCGCCGGGTAATCCTCTGGTTAGTTGCCGCCAGCTATTTCCACCGTCGGTAGATTTGTAGAGACCGCTGCCGGGCCCGTCGTAGCCGCCACCGGTCGTCCACGGCGGACGGCGCGAGGACCACATGCTGGCGAAAATTGTCTGCGAGTTGCGCGGATCGAAAACCAGATCCATGCCTCCGACGTTTTCGTCTTTATAGAAAACCTTCTGGAAAGTCTGACCGCCGTCGAGCGAACGGAAGATTCCGCGCTCGGGATTCGGGCCGTAGGGATGTCCTTGCGCTGCGACGAAGAGGCGATTGGCATCTTGGGGATCGACAATGATGGATGCAATCTGCTGCGCGTCGCGGAGACCGAGATGTTGCCACGTCTTTCCCGCATCGGTCGATTTGTACATACCGTCGCCTACGGAGAGATCGGGACGGCGCAAGCCTTCTCCGCTTCCGACGTAGATTGTGTTCGGACTCGACGGCGCTACGGCAAGGGCTCCGATGGATTGTGTCGGTTGATCATCGAAGGTCGGATTCCAGGTGTGGCCGAAGTCCGTCGTCTTCCACACTCCGCCGTTGTTCGGCGCCATATAGAAGACACTCGGCTGGCCCGGAACGCCGGAGATCGCCACGGTGCGGCCACCGCGGAACGGGCCAATCATGCGCCAGCGGAGTTCCTGGTACATCGCCGGGTCGTACTGCTGGGCGGAAAGAGCGAAAGGGAAAACGCAAATTGAGGTGAGCAGAATCCAGAAGAAGCTCTTGTTCACGGTTGGTCCTCGAAGAAAGCCAAGGATAAACCACGGCAGTGCAGAATTGACAGGGAGGTCGGAAATGTTTCGTCAAAAAGAAAACCCGCCCCGCGTGGCAAGCGAAGGGCGGGTGCATAGCTTTAACAACTCACTCCCTAATGCTTGTCAGCCGGCTTCTCCATCGGTTTCTTCCCGGCGGCGGCAGCGGCAGCGGCTTTTGGGTTCCAGAACGTGGGATCTCCCTTGACCCACTCATCGTCCGGGTAGCTCATGCGCGGATTAATCGCGAACAGGTTCGTCTGGCTCGATTCGATCGCTGCCGCCGACAACATAGCCAGCCTCTTCATGCCCGCTTCGCCCATCGCCGCTTCGAAGTCTTTACCCGTGGCGAAGTTCTGGTCGATCTCGGATGCCGACTTCATCGGGTTGAAGACGATGTAGGTGGTGTCTGGAAATCCATAGGCCGCCAGATAAGTTGCCCAGTGGGCGCTGGGAATTTTCTGGTTGGCGGCGGTTACCAGCTTCACGATTTCGTCCCAATCCTTGTCGTGCCCCTGTTTGACCTGGAAGCGCGAGATTTCGAAGTAGCGCGTGTGGGATATATCCACCTCGGGACGCAGGCTGTATTCCGGGTGGAACACCAACACGGAGTTGTCGGTCTCACTCAAGAGTTCACCGTCCACGGCCCCGGCGTGGTCAAGCTCGGCCGAGAGAGCAGTATTCTTTTGGACTGCGAGCGTATCCTTTTCTAACGCTGCCATCGACTCGTAGGCAGTGAAAAAGAGAGCACGCGACTGACCGGAAAGAGACTCGACAGCCAGATAGTGGGTCGGCCATTTCGAACGCTCCATGGCCTGGACAAACAAGCTTTCAGTCTTTTCATGCTGGCTGCCCGATTTCCCGGGCTTGGTATATTCCCGGATGACCGTCAGTACTTTGGGTGGCATATGGCTCATGGAGTTTTCCTGGGCGGCAGCAATCACGGAAATTCCAACCGTCAGCAGAACAACCAGGGCGAGCATCGCCCCTGTAATTCTTTTCATAGTTGACCTCCTCGGTCGCAGAGATAGCACGGATTTCTTTACCCACTTTCAAAACGGGCCGATTGTACGCCTTGGCTGCATTTTCGCAATATCGGGAAAGGATTTCTTGAGCGAGACTACCGAACGTCGGGCACTTCAGACGATTGCGTTCCCTTTAGGATTCTGGCTTTCTGGGCGAAACCACCTGAATTTCAGACTTCGTTCGCGACGGGTTTCTTCCTCCAGGTGCCGCGAGCGCGCTTTGAGCAAATCGTTGAGCGAGACTAAGCCTAGAAATTTTCTGGTGCCGCGCTCGATGACCGGCATTCGCGTGCAGCCCTTTTCAGCCATGCGATTCACGACCACTCGCAGCGGTTCGTCGGGATGGGCTTCAACTGCGTTCGATCGCACCAGATCGCCGATTGGAGACTCCAGGGCTGCATCTCTGCCCTGCTCCATGCGGTGACTTAAATCCCCGCGGGTTACGACGCCGACGAGCTGTCCCTCTGGATTAACGACCGGCAGTAGGCGCTGCTCCTGGCGGCCATCCACGCGCAACGAATGCCATATCTCGCCCAGCGTGCTTGCGGACGGCAATACCACGATCTTGGTTCGCATGACCTCGCGGACAAAAAGAATTTCCAGCGGATCGACCGCATACTCGCGACTGAGGTGAAAGCCACGCCGAGCAACTTTCTCGGTCAAGATGGACCGTTTCAGAGTCAGGACCGTGAAACCGTGTGCGATGACGCTGGCGACCAGCAAGGGCAAGAAAACATTGGCGTCGTGAGTCAGCTCGAAAGCAAAAACAATACTGGTGAACGGAGAACGCATCGTGCCGCCGAGAATGGCGCCCATGCTGATCAAGGGCCAGAATCCGAGGCCCTCGTTCGGAAGAAACATGGCTTCGACTCCGCCGAGGGCGCCGCCCATCATGAGCAATGGCGCCAGAACTCCTCCCGATGTGCCGGAGCCGAGCGATACCGCCCAGATAAACCATTTGACGAACAGGACTCCAAGAATCACTTTTGTAGTGACGCTGCCCTGGAGCAGAGCGCCAATCGTGTCATAACCCACACCGAGCGCTTGCGGGAAAATCAGACCTCCGAGGCCGATGGCGAGGCCGCCGATTGCGGGCCACCACATCCAGTGGATCTTCAGGTGTTCGAAAGCATCCTCGGCCGCGTACACGGAGACGGTCAGCAGGGCCGATAAAGCTCCGGCCAAAAGACCGACGAGGACGCATCCGAGCAGACCCTTTGGTCCAATAAACAATGGATGTTCGGGCACGGGAAACAACGGACCGAATCCCAAAATATATCTTCGTACCACCGCCGCCATCGCGCTGGCTAATGCCACCGGAATCAGGCTGCGCGGCTTCCATTCGAAAAGCAGCAACTCGACCGCGAGCAGCACCGCAGCCACCGGCGACGCAAAGGTTGCGGACATGCCTCCCGCGGCTCCGGCGACGAGCAGAGTCTTACGCTCCGCGCTGGTCAGGTGGAAAAGTTGAGCGATCAGCGAGCCGACCGCGCCGCCGGTCATGATAATCGGGCCTTCCGCGCCGAACGGACCGCCGGAGCCGATCGAGATCGCCGACGAGATTGGTTTGAGAATCGCGACTTTCGGTTCGATTCGACTACCGTTCAGCAAAATCGATTCGATCGCCTCGGGTATGCCGTGGCCTCGAATGCGTTCGGAACCGTACCTCGCCATGACGCCAATGATCAGCGCGCCACCGATCGGAACGAGAACGCTATAGATGCCGAGATGATTGCCAACCGGCGAAACCATGGCGGTGCTCCACCGGCCGAAGTAGAAAAGATTCGTGAATAAGCCGATCAAGCGGAGCAAGGCCAGCGCGACAAAAGCGCAGACGACTCCAATTACGAGGGCTAATAAGGAGATCGGGATGACCCGTGGCGTGGTTGTGAAATCTCCCAACTCTTCGTTGCGGTGCTTCTTCATAATGTTCGCGTGGTCAGTAATTCTGCCGGGCTATCGTTGACGCTTGTTTCGCCGCGTCTTCTTTTGATCTGGCCGGGCTTGATCATGCCGTGGGTTCTTGTCCAGTCTTCGCTTGTTCAATGCTGATTGGTTCAATCGTCGTTTGTTAAAATCGGGCGATTTCGATTTGCGTTCCAGAAGCGTATCCAGCGCATGAGCCAGCGCTATCCCTCCGGCTCGCAATTCCGTGAGGCGCTGCCGGGCTACCTGCTCGACCAGTTTCTCGCCTCGCGGAAGCAGCTCTACCAGGACCCATCGCCGGTCATTGTGGCTGCGGCTGCGGCTTCTGCGCACATATCCGTGCGCCTCTAACCGATCGATCAGTTCCACGGTGCTGTTGTGCTTCAGTAGCAGCCGCTCCGCTAATGTCTGGACGGTCGCCTCCGCACCGTCGGGAAGACCCCGCACCGCGAGCAACAGCAAATACTGCTGGGGCTCGAGTCCGACGCGGCGCGCGGCGTCGTCGCCTTCCAGCAAAAAAAGGCGCATCCGGTAGCGCAACGCGGCCAGGGCACGGTAATCGGCATTCGTAATCTTTATCGCCATCGTTGAATGACAATTATATCGTATCACGACATATTATTATGCAGACACCCCCCGAGCACTCCGGGAGTCACTAAAGGGCGGAGCCTATGGAAGAACGGGAGCGGAGATAGCGGGACTTTCCAGGTAGCGTCGCAAAGCATCACGCCAATCCGGCATGTGGATGTTATAAGCGTGCAGACTGGCCGCCGACAGAACCGAGTAGGCGGGGCGCCGTGCGGGACGGGGGAAGTCGGCTGTAGTCACTGGCTTGACCGTGGTCGGCAATCCAGAAGCGCGCACGATTTCGGTGGCGAAGTCGTACCAGGTGCAGTTGCCGGAATTGGTGACGTGAACGATACCACGGGCGTCGGCGCGGCAGAGCTGCGCGAGCGCGGATGCGAGGTCGCGCGTGAAAGTTGGGCTGCCGCGCTGATCGTTGACCACGGAAATCTCAGGACGCGTGGATGCCAGTTTCAGAATCGTCGCCGGAAAACATTTGCCTCCGTGCCCGAAAAGCCACGACGTGCGGACGATGCACACCTCGGGCACGATCTCGAGCAGCCGTTCTTCAGCACAAGCTTTGCTCTCGCCATAGACGCTGGTTGGATTTCTAGCGTCGCTGATTTCGTAGGGCGAGCGATTGCTGCCATCGAAAACATAGTCGGTGCTCAGGAACAGCAATCGTGATCCGGCTTCGCGAGCGGCCTCGGCCACGTTGACTGCGCCCTCGCAATTCACCGCGAAAGCCTGATCGCGGCGGGACTCACAGCCATCCACATCGGTGTAGGCCGCGGACAGGAGAATCCAGTCGGGACGGGAATCGCGAATCACCTCGCGAACGCGCACGCGGTCTCGGAGGTCGGCATCTTTCGAGGATGGTGCCGTCAGTTGCTCGGCGCTCAGTTCCTGAGCGAGAGCCTGGCCGAGTAGACCCGAAGCTCCGAATAACGTGACGCGCATGGTGGCATTGTAAAGGCAGTTCTAAGTAAACCCGCCTTCGCATCAACTGGGAACAGAGAACTGAGACCTGAGAACTACGCTTGCTTGGTTCGCAACCGGCGCAAGGCGTGGAGGATGACCAATCCACTAATGCCGAAGCAGATCACCGCGGCGAACGCCACCAGATCGAGCATACGGTGCGTCATCCGGAAGTAGTCCGCGAACAACGAGACCAGGGCGCAGAGGATGCCGATGACATTAAGCCCCAGCGGAGAATGAACTGGAAGATCGCGGCGAAACCAGACCTGAAGCAATAGCGCAGCCAGTCCGATCGCTGCGACTGTTACCAGCGCGACGGGACTGTAAAAAGCGTTGTTTCCCGTGTAGATCACGACCAGCGCCAGTGCAAGAATGAGCAGGCCGGAAGCAATCACTCGCCACCGGCGCGCAACTTTAGGCGGGGACGGGAGCGGCGTCAGGGACTCGGGACTTGTCACCAAGCGATTTCCTCGCCAATCCGCATGTTGCCATTGTATCCGCCGGTAATCAGTTTCGCGCTGAAGCGATCGTCGGCATCCACTCCGCCGCGCGATTCTCGCCGTGCGACATCGCATAGAGCACCAACTCCACCCGGCTCGAAATCCCCACCTTATCGAAGATGCGCAGCAGATATTTCTTGACGGTGTGCTCGCTGAGTCCGAGCTCGACGGCGACCGCGCGGTTGGTCAAGCCGTCAGCCACGAGCGCAACCACCTGCTCTTCGCGAGGCGTCAGCAACGACCTACCGGTGCAGTTGACGATGCGCAGCGTGGGCACCTCCGA
Source organism: uncultured Acidobacteriaceae bacterium (assembly GCA_963755765.1). GTDB lineage: Bacteria > Acidobacteriota > Terriglobia > Terriglobales > Acidobacteriaceae > Acidiflorens. The sequence continues at coordinate 110,468 of CAVWKZ010000008.1, read as the reverse complement.
TAGAGCTTCAAGCGCATAATTCATCTGCTGACTGTTGATCCAGACCTCTCCCCGAAAAACGCATTGGATGCACTTGCAGAGCATCGCAAAAGGAGTGTGAGTGAAAAGGAAAATGCCCTTCGCGCCCGCCCGCAAGGATCGTCGGCGAAGGGCCGGAGCGCCCGGCCCTCGAAAGCCAGATTGTGGAGTTAGGGCTCCAGGGGCGCGTTTACCTGATTGGTCAGGTGCCACGCGCTGACCTTCCCGGCTACTACCGCTACGCCGACCTGGTTGTCATGACCAGCAGGAGCGAGGGGATCCCCGTGGTCCTGATGGAAGCCATGGCTCACGAAAAGTTAGTGTTGGCTCCGGCGATCACCGGGATTCCCGAACTGGTCGAGCACCAGCGGACTGGATTTCTTTACCAGCCCAGTTCTTTGCCTGACTTCGTCAGCGCCGTCAGTTGGATTCAAGCCAACAAGCTTTCCCTGGCCGGAATTCAACGCGCCGCCGCGGCCAGTATTGCCGCTTCCTACAACCGCCAGCGAAATCTACGCGCTTTTGCGGAGCAATTCCTGGCCCGCGTTTCCCAATCGGAGAATGAACATGCGCATTCTGTATTGCAACAAGTACAACTATCCGTTTAGCGGCACAGAAGCGTACCTCTTCGACCTCATCCAGCAGATGGATAAGCGCGGCCAGGAGACCGCTCTGTTCAGCATGGACCACGGGCGAACGCCCGCATTCGCGGGCCGCAGTTATCTCATTCCGCATGTTGATTTCAAGGATCCAAACGCCGGGCTCCTGAAGAAAGTTGGGATGGCGGCCCACACGCTCTATTCACCCTCGGCCCGGCGCGCCATGCGCAAATGTCTTGCCGATTTTTCACCCGATCTAGCCCACATTCGCGGAATCTATCACCATCTGTCACCTTCGATTCTTTGGGAACTGAAACAGCAGCGCATCCCCGTGCTCTACCACATGAACGATTTCAAGATTTTGTGTCCCACGTACAATTTTGTCGCGGATGGCCGCCCCTGCGAACTTTGTAGCCAGGGCGCTTTCCACCATGCGGCGACGAAGGGTTGCTATGCCGGCCCGCGTTCCAGCGCGGTCGTTCTTGCCGCCGAAGCCTACCTGCACAAATGGCTGCGAACTTACGAACGCTGCGTGGATATATTCCTGGCTCCGAGCGAATTCGTCCGCGAGAAGTTAATCGCCAGCGGGTTTCCAGCTCATCGCATCGAAGTGCTTCCCCACTTCCAGACTTTGCCCGGCGACAAACAGCTCGCCACCGATGAAGGCTACCTGCTCTACTTCGGTCGGCTCTCTCCGGAGAAAGGCGTCTACGATCTCCTGCGCGCCATGCTGCGATTGCCGCACACACCTCTCATCATCGCGGGAGATGGTCCGGAGCGTCCCCGTCTTGAAGCGCTGACGCGGGAATTGAATTTGAAACAAGTCCTGTTCGCGGGCATGGTTCATGGCGAGAAACTCCAGAAACTCATCGCCGGTTGCAGTTTTTCCGTGTTTCCGTCGCATGCCTACGAGACTTTGGGAAAATCCATTCTGGAGTCACATGCCTGGGGACGGCCCGTCATCGCCTCCGATCTGGGCTCGCGCCGGGAACTCGTGCAACACGGCGTCACCGGCCTGCTTTATTCCGACGGAGACCGCGAACAACTCGCGCATTCCATCGGATTTCTGTTTGACCGTCCAGACCTGATCGAGAAGATGGGCGCCGCAGCCCGCAGTCGTGTGAAAGCAAACCACGACCCCGAGCAGCACATGGAAAAGCTGCTCGACCTCTATTACCGGCTCACATCGACAAAGAAACTTGTGTCCTTCCCCGCCGCGCCGGAGCCTCCACGCCCGCGGCGCAGCGTTCGCGTCGCGTTCATCGGAGGTCGAGGAGTGGTCAACAAATACAGCGGCATCGAATCCTATTACGAGCAGGCCGGCCACGCACTAGCTCGCCTGGGGCACGAAGTCACCATATATTGCCGCAGCTATTTCACCCCTCCCATAAACACTCACAACGGCATGCGCGTGCGGCGCCTGCCGACTATCCGCTCCAAGCATCTCGAAACCGTTGTCCACACGCTGTTGAGCACAATCCATGCCATGATCTCAGACTATGATGTCGTCCACTACCACTGTCTGGGACCGGCGTTGTTTTCTTTTCTTCCGCGGCTTGCGGGCAAGAAAACCGTCGTCACCGTGCAGGGTCTAGACTGGCAGCGCGGCAAGTGGGGACGAATCGCGTCGCGCGTGCTGCGTTGGGGAGAGGCGGCCGCGGTTTCCGCGCCCGATGCCACCATGGTCGTCTCGCGCACTCTGCAGCAACACTACCGCCAGCACTACAAACGCGATCCCATCTACATCCCCAATGGAGCTACGCTCGCGCCCCGTCGCCTGCCTCGGAAGCTGATCGAGTGGGATCTCCTCGCAGACAACTATGTTCTTTTCCTGGGCAGGTTTTCGCCGGAGAAAAACTGCCATCTCCTGATTAATGCTTTCGAAAATCTTCACACCGGCATGAAACTCGTGCTCGCGGGAGGCTCGAGCCACTCCGATGCTTACGCTGAGAGCTTGCGCCGCCACGAATCCGACCAGATCCGCTTTCTTCCCTGGGTCTCTGGAAACGACCTCGAAGAACTTCTCTCCAATGCCGCCCTGTTCGTGCTCCCGTCTGAAATTGAGGGCTTGTCGCTGGCTCTTCTCGATGCCATGGCCGCGGGTGTGTGCGTGTTGACCAGCGACATTCCCGAAAATAACGAGGTGGTCGAAAACGCCGGCTTCACCTTCCATCGCGGCGACCAGGCGGATCTCGAGCGTATGCTCGACCTGCTCATCCACGATCCCGAACTTCGCCGTCAGGGTGCGATTCGGGAGCGCGAGCGCATCCAGGGCCAATATCTCTGGCCTGAAATTGCCCGCTCTATCGCCAAGACTTATTACAGCGTATTGGGCTGGAGCCAGCGCGAACCTATGCCGACTGACGTCCATATCCCAACGTCTGCGGTCTCGCCGGCAACGCTTGATCGGGTGCGGATCCGCTGACCGCCGTATCCAGCTTGATCCGGATGCCGGCTGCGTTGCGGGATGAGATTTCGCGTCCGGCTGTGAGTATGATTAGAATCGGAACGCGGCGTCTTTGCGCGACGTTGCACGTCTAGCATGGAAGATCTCATCCTCGTCACCGGTGGCGCGGGCTTCATAGGCTCGAATTTTATTTTGCAGTGGATTGCGACGAAAGACGCGCCCGGCCGCCTCCTGAATCTCGACAAGCTGACCTACGCCGGCAATCTCAACAATCTGCGCGCCGTCGAAGCTCAACCAAACTACCGCTTCGAGCAGGGTGATATCGTCGATCGCAATTTTGTGCGCGATTTGTTGCGGCGCGAACAACCGCGCGCTATCGTGCACTTTGCCGCCGAGAGCCACGTCGACCGCTCCATCGACGGCCCCGACGACTTCATTCGCACCAACATCAACGGCACATTCAGCCTGCTCGAAGAAGCGCGGGCGTACTGGTTGGCGTTACCGGAACCTGATCGCGCATCGTTCCGTTTCCTGCATGTTTCGACTGACGAAGTCTACGGATCACTCGGTGCGACTGACCCAACTTTCAGCGAGACGACCGCCTACGCGCCCAACAGCCCGTACTCGGCGTCCAAGGCGGCTTCCGACCATCTCGTCCGCGCGTGTTACCACACTTATGGTCTTCCCGTTCTCACCACCAACTGCTCCAACAATTACGGACCCCACCAGTTTCCCGAGAAGCTGATCCCGCTCATGATCCTGAATGCCTGCGCCGGCAAGCCGCTCCCGGTGTATGGCGACGGCAAAAACGTTCGCGACTGGCTCTACGTCGAAGATCACTGCCGCGCCATTCGCTCCGTGCTTTCCCAGGGCCGCGTCGGTGAAACTTACAACATCGGCGGGCGCAGCGAAAAAAACAATCTGGAGATTATAGGAGCCGTTTGTGAACTCCTCGACGAACTGCGCCCGAACGACTCCGTCGTTCCACACGACAAGCTCATCACATTCGTCAAAGATCGCCCCGGCCACGATCGTCGTTACGCCATGGACACGCGCAAAATCGAGCGCGAACTGAGCTGGCGGCCGCTGGAAACATTTGAGAGCGGAATCACCAAAACCGTTCGCTGGTATCTTGAACACGAAGACTGGGTCCGCGACGTTACGAGCGGCAGCCATCGGCAATGGATGGCGAAACATTACGCTACCGAGCGTTGAACGAGAAGCTGAGACACCGAGACTGAAACTCGACATGACCAAAACCGCGCCACCGAATTACAAAGGCATCATTCTCGCGGGAGGATCGGGCACGCGCCTCTATCCCGTCACCCACGGTCTCGCCAAGAGCCTGCTGCCGGTGTACGACAAACCGATGGTGTACTACCCGCTCACGACACTAATGTTGGCCGGCATCCGCGACATTCTACTCATCTCCACGCCTGAGGATCTGCCCCGTTTCCAGCACCTGCTCGGCGACGGCTCCCGCTTCGGCGTTCGTTTCCGGTACGCGCCTCAGCCAAAGCCGGAAGGCATTGCCCAGGCATTTCTGATTGGCAAAGAATTCATCGGCTCGAGCGGCTGCGCGCTCGTGCTCGGCGACAACATTTTCTACGGACACGACCTGGTCAAGGAATTGCGCGCTGCCACGCTCCAACCCAAAGGTGCCCGCGTGTTTGCGTACCCGGTCAATGACCCCGAGCGTTACGGTGTGGTCGAGTTCGATCCACATGGAAAGTCGCCCAAAGCGATCAGCATTGAAGAGAAACCGAGGCAGCCGAAATCGCGTTACGCTGTCACCGGACTTTATTTTTACGATCGGCAGGTCGTCGAAATGGCCGCGAGTCTCAAGCCTTCGAAGCGCGGCGAACTCGAAATCACCGACGTTAATCGCGCGTATCTCGAGCGCAATCAACTGAACGTCTGCGTGATGGGACGCGGCACGGCCTGGCTCGACACCGGCACGCACGAAGCTTTGATGGAGGCGTCGTTGTTCATTCAGACCTTGCAGAAACGGCAGGGCCTGATGGTCGCTTGTCCCGAGGAAATCGCCTATCGCTCCGGCTACATCACCGCAGCGCAACTGGAAGCGCTGGCGCGACCGATGCGCAACAATGGATACGGCGCCTACCTGATGCAATTGCTGCGGGAGCGCGTTTTCTGATTGATGAAAACGTTTTGATTTTGATGAAAATCCTCCGATGAAACAAATCGCCACCAGCCTCCCCGGAATTCTGCTGCTCGAACCGCGCGTGTTCGGCGACGACCGCGGCTTCTTTCTGGAGAGCTACAACCAGCGCACCTTTGCCGAACTCGGCATTTCAGAGGCATTCGTGCAGGACAATCATTCCTGTTCCGAGAAGAATGTCATCCGCGGCTTGCACTACCAGATTCGCCAACCTCAGGGAAAACTCATTCGCGTCGTCACCGGCGAGATTCTTGATGTTGCGCTCGACCTCCGCCGCAGTTCTCCCACATTCGGGAAATGGGAATCCTTCAAACTTTCCGGCGAGAGCAAACACATTTTATGGATTCCGCGCGGCTTTGCTCACGGCTTCCGAGTCCTGTCTCAGAGCGCGCATGTCCTGTATAAGGCGACAGATTTCTATTCGCCCGCGGACGAACGCACGGTGGCGTGGAACGATCCTGGGTTGAAGATTGATTGGGAACTCGATGACTTGCGAGCTGGCGGTGTCCCGATCGTTTCTCCGATAGTGTCCGAGAAAGACCAGCGTGGCACGCCCTTTGAGCAGGCTGAAAAATTCGAGTAGCCGCGGCGTCAATTCAATCGGAACTCGACCACAATCGTGGTTTCCACTTCGACCGCCTTGCCGTTGGATAAGTACGGTTCGAACTTCCAAGCCTGCACGGCCTGCGTCGCCGACTGCACCAGCAGTTCCGGCCCGGACACGGACCGCAGGCGCTTCACGCTGCCATCCGGAGCAATCACTGCGTCCAGTTCCACGACGCCTTCGGTGCCGGCGGTGCGCGCGGCCTCCGGATACGCCGGATCGACTTTCGTTACAATCCGTTTCTCCATGGTTTCCGGAGAAACTCGCAACCCGGACTCCGCGACCGGCGCGCGTTCTTCCAATTCGCTCCATGTTCTCTGCCACTGCCACAATCCAAGGCCGGCCAGCGCGAGCGTGCAAGCGACCAACGCATAAAATCCGCGCCGTCCGATGCGAATTCTGCGTCGCACCGCGGCGGCGGGCTTCGGCGTAACTACGTGTATTTCTGTTTCCGCAGCTCCAACTCTCTCGTCCTTGCTGAGACTCACCGGCTCTGACGCGGAGCGATAAACCCAATACCGGATCATCTCCCGCTGCTCCACCGACAAACCGACAAACTCAAGCCCGCAACGAAGCCGGGACTGATAACGCACCACAGCCCGCGTCCGAACCGGCACTCCAACATTCGGCAGCCGCAGTTCGACCGCCACTTGTTGGCCCGCAGACATCTCTCCGGCCACCACCGCGCCCACGCCAGCTTCGCTGATATCGGTGCAACGCCCCGGCAAATTTTCGGGAACTCCGGAGCGCAATGCGATCAAGTCAAGAGGAACATTGATTGGGTGACGCGGAAAAACGCGGTGAGGAGACGCTTCGAACGCCATCGATGGAGCTGCACTCATCAGACTGCCTCCGCAGGATCGCAAAATCCTGTCATGCGGCTGGAACTAACGACGGCGTGGCGCTTATTGGAAATCGTGTTACAGAGTATAGCGGAACCCCGCGGCGGAAACGCCGATTAATTTCCACGGCATCAGGCGTCATTCCCGAAATGGTCTCACTCCATGTCCCGCCAGTTCGAGCCCACTCCGATTTCCACCACCAGCGGAACCGCGAGCGAGTGCGCCGCCTCCATGTGCTCGCGCACCAGCGGCTTCATCGTGTCCACTTCGTTCTCCGGCACTTCGAACACAAGTTCATCGTGCACCTGCAACGTCATCCGCGACTTCAGCCCGCGCTTCCGGATTTCCTCATCAATTCTGATCATCGCCAGCTTGATCAGATCCGCGGCCGTTCCCTGCAGCGGAGTGTTCACCGCCGTGCGTTCCGCAAACCCGCGCTGGGTGGCGTTCTTGCTGTTGATGTCGGGAATCGGACGGATGCGCCCGAAGAGAGTCTTCACCTTCTGATCGCGACGCGTCTGCTCAAGCGTGGCATCGATGAATGCGCGCACTCCCGCATATTTTTCAAAGTAGGCTTCTATGAAGTTTCTGGCTTCGCTCGGCTCAATGCCCAAATTCTGCGACAGCCCGAACGCCGACAGCCCGTAGACAATCCCGAAATTCACCACCTTCGCTTGCCGCCGGTGGTCGGACGTGACCATCAGCGGCGGGACGCCAAACACCTGCGACGCGGTGAGCGTGTGAATGTCGTCTCCGCGACGGAATGCCTCGACTAACAATTTGTCTTTCGAGTAATGTGCCAGCAACCGCAGCTCGATCTGCGAATAATCCGCCGCTAGCAGGACGTGTCCGGGCTCAGCAATGAAGGCCGCACGAATCTCGCGCCCAAGTTCAGTGCGGATCGGAATATTCTGCAGGTTCGGATTCGCCGATGACAGCCTCCCCGTCGCGGTTCCGGTCTGCCCAAAAGTTGTATGCACGCGGCGGCTCTGACTGCGAATGAGTAGGGGCAATGCATCCACATAGGTTGATTTCAGCTTCGTCAGTTGCCTATATTCCAGCACCAGCCGCGGAACTTCGTGCTCCTCCGCCAGTCCTTCCAACACATCCACGGCTGTCGATATCTTTTTTCCTTTGCCGTACTTGGACGGCATGGGCAGCGCGAGCTTGTTGAACAGCACATCGCCCAGCTGTTTCGGCGAATTGATGTTGAACTCCACGCTGCAACGCTCATAGATGTCCCGCGCCTTGGCTTCGGCCTCGCGCTGCAACTTCACCGACATTTCGCCCAACGCCGCAGGATCAATCTTCACTCCCGCGTCTTCCATGCGCGCCAGCACCGGTACCAGTGGCGCATCGATGTCGTCGTACACCGAAATCAGTCCCTGATCATCCACTTCTTTGCGGAGCGCGCTAGCCAGCCTGCCCGTTACATCGGCCGCTTCCGCCAGGTTGCCGCTCAATTTCAGATTGAATCGCCGCAGCGCAACTTCAGGCAGCGAATGCGACGAGTAGGTCGGATCGAGCAGGTAGGAATACAGCATCGGATCATGCCGCACTCCAGCGAGCGCAATCCCCTGCTCGGCGAAATGGTGGAGCGCAGCTTTGAGATCGTGAATCGTCTTCGAAATGGCAGTGTCTTCGAGCACGCTCTTCACTCGATCGGCGAGCGCCGCGTCTTCGAGCGCGACCATCGCGCCAGCGCCCGGTGCATTTGAAATGGCGAAAGGCTTTAAACTTCCTGCACTCTTCTGCTCCGAGCCCGCAGGCTGCAGTGCTAGAAAGCCACTTTGTGATGGCTGAGGATCTTCGTCTTCCTCATCCGTGTTCTCCGCTCGCTCGGACTGAATGGCCAGCGCGAGCGGCGCCTTCTCACTCACGCCCTTCAAATACACCTCGAATTCAGCGTTCGACTTGATCTCGCGATAGTCACCCTCTTTCACTTCGACCACCGGAAGCAGTTCTCTCAGCAGAGAAGTAAATTCGAGTTCAGCGAACAACGCGCGCAGCGATTCAACGTCCGGCTCTCCGACCTTCATCGCCGAAACATCCAGCTCGACCGCCACATCGGTATCAATCGTCACCAGTTGCTTGCTGTAGAGAATATTGTCGCGATTATTCTGCAGCGACTCCCGATACGTTTTCTTCTCTACTTCCGCTGCACGTTCGAGGGCCTGTTCCACGCTGCCAAAGCGCTGAATCAATTCCACCGAGCCCTTGTCGCCGATGCCCGGCGCCCCCGGAATGTTGTCCACCGAATCGCCGCGCAGCGCCATCACATCCACCACCTTCGACGGAGGCACGCCGAGAATTTCCTCAACTTTCGCGGCATCGCAAATCAGATTGTCCTTCGGAGGATTCAGCACTTGTACTTTGTCATTCACCAACTGCAGCATGTCTTTGTCGCTCGACACCACATACACGGGATACGATTCCGCGGCGGCTTTCCGTGCCAGGGTTCCAATCACATCGTCAGCTTCATAACCTTCGAGCTGCAAAATCGGTATGCGATACGCCTCCAGCGCGCGCCGAATGTACGGAATCTGCAGCACAAGGTCGCCGGGCATCTCCGCACGATTCGCCTTGTAGCCGCCGTATTGCGATTCTTTGAACGTCTGCGTCTTAATGTCGAACTTGCGGATGGTGGTGATCGCCTCCGCCTGCTGATTACGGATTGTCGGCGCGCCCACGTCGAACACCGCCGCCAGATACTCGGGAGAGAAATCGTCTCGCAGTTTCCGTAGCATGTTGACGAAAACATACGTCGCCGCCGTCGGAACTCCCGCCTTGGTGGTCATCGACCGCAGCCGCGCCATCGCGTGATAGGCGCGGAAGATGAATGACATGGTGTCGATCAGAAAAATGCGCCCCTTGCCGTCAGCGAGAACGGGCCCAGGCTGGGGCGCGGCGTTCTCTGGAGTCGGAGATTTTTTCTTGGCAGGCAACGAGCCAAGTTTAACAGGGAACGACTCTCTCCCAAATTTCCGGCGGCCGCGTATCATATGAAAATTCCAGACTCGCCGCACTCGGTTCTGAGGGCTGAGTGCTGATTGCTGAGTGCTCTATGCTGCCCTTCAAGCTCGTCTACAGCGACGACTACTTCCTGCCCATCGGCGCCCATGTTTTTCCAGCGGAAAAATACAAGCGCATTCATGATCGACTGCTCGCGTCCGGCACAGCCGAGCCTTCCGATTTTGTCGTTCCTCATCCTGCAACCGACCAGGACGTGTTGCTCGTCCACACGCCGGAGTACGTCCACAAATTAAAGACCGGCACGTTGACAGCGCGGGAGCAGATGGAACTCGAAGTCCCGTTTTCTGCTGAGCTGGTCAAAGCCTTCTGGCTGGCGGCGGGTGGATCGATTCTTGCCGCAGAGCTCGGGTTGAGCAAACAAATCGCCTTCAACATCGGCGGAGGATTCCATCACGCGTTTCCCGATCACGGCGAAGGCTTCTGCATGATTCACGACGTGGCCGTCGCCATTCGCCGGATGCAGCGTGACGGCAAGATTCGCACCGTCATGACCGTCGATTGCGACCGAACTCGTTTTCCGCGTCGCGCGCGCTCGAAACATTCCAGTGATGGTGACCTTTGCCGGTGGCTACGCGCGGAATGTTGAGGATACGGTCACGATTCACTGCAACACGGTGATCGCCGGAAAAGAAGTGTTCGCGACCAAGGGCTGAGAAAGTGTACTGACAAAGTGCTTCGATATAATCGGCGCTATGGACGTCATCCCTTCTGAGATTGCGCACCGCGAGGTCTACAACATTCTTCTCAACGCCGTGGCGCCGCGCCCGATTGCGTGGGTTTCGACGGTCAGCGCTTCCGGACAACCCAATCTCGCGCCCTTTTCGTTTTTCAATGTCGTGTGCGTGAAGCCTCCACTGCTGGGGTTTTCGCCAGGAATGCGCTCGCCGAAGAAAACGGAACCGACAGGAAAGTCTGGTGGAGAACACAAAGATACGCTGCGAAATATTCGCGAGACTCGAGAATTCGTGGTCAACATCGTCACCTTCGAACTGGCTGAGGCCATGAACCTGACTAGCGGCGAATATGACGCGTGCATCAATGAATTTGACGTGGCAAAGCTCGCCTCAGCACCTTCGAAAGTGGTACGGCCCGGTCGGGTGGCGGAGTCTCCGGTGAGCTTTGAATGCAAGTTGCATCAGATTCTCGACTTCAATCCGAGTCCGGACGGTAGCAGTTTGGTGATTGGCGAAATCGTCTCGATTCACATCAACGACCGTCATCTGAAAGAAGGCCGCCTCGACCGGAACTCGCTCGATCTGATCGGGCGCATGGGCGGTATGCAGTACGCCCGAACCACTGAGCGGTTTGAGATGGTGCGGCCGAAGGTGGAGTAACAGCTGGACTCAACGTGTGCGGTGAAGAGCGCAAAACTGCACAGGTCCTTCGCTTCGCTCAGGATGACACTGTCGAGTTTTGGGGACGAGGAACTGCGAACGACCAGCGAACATCGACCAACGACACCGACCCCGCGACTGCTAAAATAGCTGCTTACGCTATGTTCGAGAATCTCCAGGAAAAACTCCAGCGCGCCTTCAAGTCCCTCCGCGGACAAGCCGTCCTCACGGAAGAGAATATTTCCGAGGCGCTGAAACAGATTCGTCTGGCGCTGCTTGAGGCCGACGTCAATTTCAAAGTTGTTAAAGACCTCATCGACCGCATCCAGGCCAAGGCGGTTGGACAGGAAGTGCTGACCGCGCTTTCTCCCGGCGAGCAGGTCATCAAGATTGTCCGCGACGAACTGGTCGAAACTCTTGGAAAAGATACGGCCAAGTTAAAGTTCGCTTCGCAACCGCCGACGGTCGTGCTCATGGCCGGATTGCAGGGCTCCGGTAAAACCACAACCTCGGGCAAGCTTGCCAACTGGCTCAAGAATGGCGGACACCGACCCCTGCTGGTTTCGGTCGACGTCTATCGTCCCGCCGCGCGCGAGCAACTCAAAGTGGTTGCGGCGGCGATCAAGGCTAATCTTTATGAAGGCGAAATCGGCGAAGCGAACACCGCGACCGTCGAGCGCCTGGCCAAGGAAGCTCGCCGCGAAGCAATTAACACCGGCTGCGACGTGCTTATCGTTGACACCGCCGGCCGTCTCCACATTGACGACCAACTGATGGACGAGATGCAGTCGCTCAAGCGGCTGCTCAATCCGCAGGAAATTTTGTTTGTCGCAGATTCGATGACCGGACAGGACGCCGTCAAATCGGCGGATGAATTTCACAAGAAGCTTTCGCTCACTGGTGTCGTTCTAACCAAAATGGACGGTGACGCTCGCGGCGGCGCGGCGCTTTCCATTCGTCAGGTCACCGGACAGCCCATCAAGTTCATTGGCATCGGCGAAAAATATGATGCGCTCGAGCCCTTCCATCCCGACCGCATCGTCTCGCGCATTCTGGGCATGGGCGACATTCTCTCGCTCATTGAAAAGGCTGAGTCGCAGATTGACAAGAAGAAAGCCAACGAACTTGCCTCCAAGGTGCTCAGCGGCGACGGCTTTTCGCTGGAAGATTTTCGCGACCAATTGCGGCAGGTCCGCAAAATGGGATCGTTGCAAAGCCTCATGGGCATGTTGCCCAGCATCGGCGCGTTTTCCGGCCTGCAGAAAGCCGCCGACAAGGTTGACGATAAACAGATCAACCGGGTCGAGGCCATCATCAATTCGATGACCGGATTCGAACGCAACCATCACGAAGCCATTAATGGCAGCCGCCGCAAACGCATCGCTCGCGGCTCCGGCACCAGCGTGCAGGAAGTTAATAATCTTCTTCGGCAATACGCGCAGATGAAAAAAATGTTTAAGCAGATGGGCAAGCCAAGTTTTGCGCGGAGAATGGCGGGGATGAAGTTTCCGGGGATGTGAGGAAGCACTCAGCACTCAGCAATTAGCATTTAGCACTTAGCATTTAGCGAAGGCAAACGATCATCGATTTGTCTGGACGCTCATTGCTAAGTGCTAACGGCTATGAAATGGCGCTCTCTTCAAGAATCCGGCCCCTCCACTGATACGCGCTCGCTGCGCGAAGTTTTTGCTGAGCGCAGAGAATCCATCGCCAAGTACGTTCCGGCTGACGTCCAAGCGGTCCATCTCCGCGCCATCGCTGGCCTCAAGACTCAAGGGATCGCAGGCAACTCGCTCAAAGTCGGCGCGAAGTCTCCTGCATTCGAACTCCCGGATCACAACGGCAAACTCGTCTCCTCCGCCGATCTTCTTGCCAAGGGGCGCCTCGTCCTGATGTTCATCCGCGGGCGCTGGTGTCCATTTTGCGTTGGGCAGATGGAGGCCATGTCCTCCATCGCATCACAGATCGTCGCCCCTGGCGCATCACTGGTTGCCGTTTCTCCGCAGACCGTGAAGCAGGCATTCTTCATGCACGACCAGCACAAGCTCGCCTTCCCGCTGCTGGTGGATGCTCGCAACCAGCTCGCTCGCCAGTTCGGAGTGGTGTACCGCGTTCCCGAAGAACAGCAGGCGCTCTACAGTCGCACCTTCGTCAACCTGCCCTTCGCTAACGGAGACTCCAGTTGGGAACTGCCCGTTCCTGCGGCCTACGTGATCGACCGCGACGGCACCATTCTGTTCGCCTCCGCTAACGAGGACTACACGGATCGGCCCGAACCGTTGGAGATTTTGTCGGTCGTCGAAAATTGAGAATTGAGAATTGAAAGAAGTCGAAGACCCCGCGTGAGCGCCACGTATTACACTTCTACCGCGACGCATTGAAAGCCATAGAAATCCAGGCAGGAGATTCCCATGACTTACCGACCCTCTTTTCAGGATATTGCGCACGTTGGGCATGTCGAACTTTTCACTCCGAAGTTTGAGGAGAGCGTGGCCTTCTTCAAGAACATTGTGGGCTTGCATGAGAGCGGACGTTCCGGATCGAGTGTCTACCTGCGGGCCTGGGGAGATTACGCGCGCTATACGTTGAAACTCACCGCTTCCCCGCAGGCCGGTCTCGGCCATCTGGCATTTCGCACGCGTAGTGCGGAGGCGCTTGAGTCGATGGTCGGATTCCTGCTGGAGAATGGGGTCGCGGGCGAATGGCACGATGGCGATTTTGGACATGGCCGTGCTTTCCGCTTCTTGTCTCCCGATGGCCATAATCTGGAACTGTACTTCGCAGCAGAGCGCTTCATTCCGCCGAACGAGAATCGCCCTTACTTCAAGAACCAGCCGCAGAAGTATATTGCGCAGGGCATTGCTCCGCGACGGCTTGACCACGTCAACCTGCTGGCGGATGACGTCAAGATGTGCCGACTTTTTTTTCGCGACATGCTGGGCATGCGCGTCACGGAGCAGATCGTGTTTCCGGAAGGGGAAATGGGCGCGTGGCTGGCCACGACGCTGAAGTCCTACGACGTGGCCATTACCAAGGACCACAGCGGGGCGCACGGACGATTCCACCATTTCACGTACTTTATGGACAGCCGCGAAGATGTTTTGCGAGCCGCGGACATTCTGGTCGAAAATAATATTTTCATTGAGACGGGGCCGCACAAGCACTCCATCGGGCAGACGTTTTTTCTGTACTGCTACGAGCCGGGAGGCAATCGCTTCGAGATCGGAGCGGGCGGATACCTGATCCTCGATCCGGAATGGCAGACGGTGGTCTGGACGAAAGAAGAACGGGCCAAGGGTCAGGCGTGGGGACTGCAGACGGTCAGCACGTTCCACACTTATGGCACGCCGCCGATTGAATAATTGAGATATGTTCCACGTGGAACACTATGCAGGTGTTTATATTAGTATATTTATGTACTTACAAGGTGAGCTAAATGAAACGACGAAAACGAGTTACGAAGCGTGCTCGGGCATCGCGAAAAGTGACTAAGATTGAGGCGTCGGCGCGGTCTCGGAGGCGTCCGCAGTACCTGCCGGAGGAATTGGCGGGCATGTACAAGCCACTGAAAAGGCCGGTGACGCTGCGGCTGGACGCCGATGTGCTGGCGTGGTTCCAACGGGGCGGGCGCGGGTACCAGACACGGATCAATCGCGCTTTGCGGAAGGTTATGGCTGACGAGAGAAAGAAGACGGGTTAGGATGTGTGCCGACGGGCCCGCCCAAGCGGAGCTTGGACGGGGCACCCTCGAGATTTCAGGAGGGGTCTGAGAGTGCGATTGATATGGCCCGTGCTTAGGCGGCGACCAGATTCGTCGCGCGGGCCTGGTGCGGCGGGCCCACGTAGGGGAATCCGGTGAGCAGGTCTTTGTGGGGGCCTACCTTATCTTGCGTCACCTTTCCATTGCTGAGGAGGGGAAGGAAGAAATCCACTACGTCGTCGGCTAGCGCCCGGCCATTGTTCGGGTAGGCCGCCGGCCTCGTGGGATCGTAATGGAGGACGTCCGGCAGCAGGGTCCCGGCTACCCGCGTTGCTTCCGTCGGTGTATATCCACCGGCGTGCTCGAGTGCGTGCGCGAAGACGGGGATGAAGCGGGCATCGTCCGCCGGTTCCGCAGCTAGATAGGCGGCGTTCTGCTCGCCGGCTAGGAAGGGAGTTTGATTGGGACGTGCGCCGCGATCCGCCTGAACCCATTTCCCGCTGGTGCCGTCGAGCGTGCGAGCCCACAGGCCCATCTTTTTGGTACTGAGAGCAGAGTTGGGCACTTCAAGCACGATGCTGCACACGTCCTTGTCGGCGAAGCAATCGTCGCCGGTGAATTGCAGGTTGTTCAGGGCTCCATTTACGTCGAAGAAAAAGGGATCGCTGCGCCAGCCGGCAAAGAAGCGGTGGTCGCCCGCCTCTGCCACGCTTGTCTCCAACCCGGTCGAGACCGGCACCCCCTCGACGATGATCTGTCCGCCGTCACCTGTCCCAGCAGCCTGCGCGCCCTCAACCCGGCGCAGGGTCGCGGTCTGCGCCCCGTCCTTGGAGGACGTGATGCGCACCCGGTATGCGATGTCGGCGACGTTGTCGCCGTTCGTATCAATCTTAAGTTCGTAAATCGCCTCGGGCGAGAAGGCGTCGGCGGTGGTGGGCCCGGGCGGGTTCACGCCGGCGGACGGATGCACGTTCATAATCAGGATCGACTTGGCCGCATCCCCAGGCTTCGGGAAAGCATACAGATCAGTGAAGTCCAGGCGGGCGTCTCCGTGCAGGAACCCAAAGTCGGGACCGGAATAATGGTGGGACATGGCTTCTCCTCCGTTTTAGGTGAGATTGAGAGTAGAACCTGGAATTTCGCGATTATACGCTTCTCCTGATCTCGAAGCCTCCAACATCCCCACTCTAAATTTCACAAAAAACGCGAAATTTAGAATGGGCCACCGTCACTGCTATCAGGGCTCTGTGCTAACGTGGCGATGCGATTTGAGGATAGGTCGATGCTTCGCAAAGTGGGCCTCGCAATTTCGTATTTCGTTGCAGGCGTTTACATTCTTTCGATTTTGGCGGCTTCTGTTTACTGCCTGCAACATGGATGCAAGGGACCGGGTGAGCTCGATGCTTTCTTGCCTGCCTTCGCTCTTATTCCGTTCGGCTCTATCGCTGCGGTTTTCTCACTGCGCCACTCCGTCCAACAGATCAGAAAAAGACAGTCATGGTCGTGGGTCTTCTGGGCTCTGGCAATTGTTTTCGCGATTGTGCTGCTCGGTACGATTGCTGTCATCGCGTGGGTAATTTATAAGACCGTATTTCCTGGTTAGCTTCCCTCATTAGGGGGAGTAGGGCTCCTTCGACTACGCCGGGTCATGCGCTTCGCGCGTGATCTGGCTGCGCTCAGGATGACAAGGGTGGCGAGGCTGATCCTGCTCCCTCGCGTCAAAACCGCCGCAACTTCTTCTCTCCCAAGAGCATCTAAACCTTGACAGTGATTCGCTCAGGTTATAGCATGGCCGGAAGCGTAATCATCATGACACTGATTATAAAGCACTTATCTTTTTAAGGATAGGTTTGGAGGATGCGTTATGGGAAAGATTATTGGGATCGATCTCGGCACTACCAACTCCTGCGTAGCGGTTATGGAGGGTGGAGAGCCGAAAGTTATACCGAATGAAGAGGGTGGGCGGACTACGCCCTCCGTGGTTGGATTTACCAAGACTGGCGAACGGCTGGTGGGGCAGGTCGCTAAGCGGCAGGCCATTACTAATCCGGAAAATACCGTGTTTTCGATCAAGCGCTTTATGGGACGGCGCTATGACGAGGTTAGCGAAGAACTGAAGATGGTCCCGTACAAGGTCGAGAAGGATGGCGACGGCGTGGTGATCGTGGCGCAGGGGAAGAAGTACACCCCGCCAGAGATCTCCGCGATGATTTTGCAGAAGCTGAAGAAGGCGGCTGAGGATTACCTGGGCGAGAAAGTTACCGAGGCGGTCATCACCGTGCCGGCTTATTTCAACGATGCGCAGCGGCAGGCTACTAAAGATGCGGGCAAGATTGCCGGGCTCGACGTTAAGCGAATTATCAACGAGCCTACGGCGGCGGCTTTGGCCTACGGTCTCGACAAGGGCAAGGACGAAACCATCGCCGTTTATGACTTCGGCGGCGGCACGTTTGATATTTCCGTGCTTGAAGTGGGCGAAGGCGTCATTGAGGTGAAGGCCACCAACGGCGACACGCACCTCGGCGGCGACAACATCGATCAGCGGCTGGTGGATTGGCTGATTGACGAGTTCAAGAAGAATGAAGGACTCGATCTCCGCGGCAAGGGGAACGAGATGGCTTTGCAGCGTCTGCGCGACGCGGCTGAGCGAGCGAAGATCGAACTTTCGACCACTATGGAGACGGAGATCAATCTGCCGTTTATTACGGCGGATGCTTCCGGTCCGAAGCACCTGGTCATTAAGCTGACTCGCGCCAAACTGGAATCGATGGTTGAAGACATCTTGCAGCGATCGGTTGGACCGTCGAAGCAGTGCATGAAGGATGCGGGCGTCGATGCCGCGAAGATCAACGAAGTGGTGCTGGTCGGCGGGCAGACTCGTATGCCGCGCATTCAGCAGATTGTGAAAGATCTGTTTGGACGCGAAGGGCATAAGGGCGTCAATCCGGATGAAGTGGTAGCGATCGGCGCTGGGATTCAGGGTGGCGTGCTGGGCGGCGAAGTGAAAGACCTGCTGCTCCTGGACGTGACTCCTTTGACTTTGTCGATTGAGACTTTGGGCGGCGTGGCGACTCCGATGATTCCTCGGAACACTACGATTCCGACCAAGAAGACGGAGACGTTCTCGACCGCGGCCGATAGCCAGACTTCAGTTGAGGTGCATGTGCTGCAGGGCGAAAGACCGCTGGCGGCGCAGAACCGGACTTTGGGCAAATTCCATTTGACGGGATTGCCATCGGCTCCGCGAGGAGTGCCTCAGATTGAGGTGACGTTTGATATTGACGCAAACGGCATCCTGAACGTGACCGCGAAAGACATGGCCACGGGGAAGGATCAGAAGATCACGATCACTTCGTCTTCGGGGCTGTCTAAGGAAGAAGTCGAGCGCATGGCTAAAGAAGCCGACGCGCATTCGGCCGAAGACAAGACTCGCCGCGAAGAGATCGAAGCCAAGAATCAGCTGGACTCGATGGTTTACAACACCGAGAAAATGCTGAGAGAACATGGCGATAAGATCTCTGGCTCCGAGCGTGGCGACGTGGAGAACGCGTTGGCGGACGCTAAGAAGGCCATCGAAGGCGGCGATAAGTCGGCGATGGACTCGGCTCGCGACAAGTTGACTGCGGCATCGCACAAGCTGGCGGAGCAGATGTATAAGGCTACGCAGGCGGCTCCGGGAGCGGGCGCTGGGCCAACGCCGGGCGCGGATTCCGGCAGCAACGGCGCGGGACAGAAGAAAGACGAAGGCGTGATTGACGCCGAGTACGTCGATGTCGAGGACAAGAAGTAATGCTTGCTTCAGTTGTGGCACTTGAGTGGGGGCGCGAAATGCGCCCCCATTTGCATCACAACTAGTGTGCAGTTGGGCCAAGAAAGAGGAAGTCAATTGAGATTCGAGGTTAATGGGCAAATGTTTTTCGTGAACTTCGTCCCCGAAGAGGGACGCTGGTTTTGTTATGCGCCGACCGCGACGGGAATGCAGAAGATTCCGGTGTCGATGGATGCTTCTCCGTATGGGGCGTTTACAGTTGAGCAGGACGAGCAGGCTAAGGAAGTGGTGAACTAAGAGGTGAAGTAGAGGTCCTTCGACTCCGCGCGGCCCTCGGCTTTGCCGAGGGCCGTGCTACGCTCAGGATGACAAGCCATCGGGAAGATGATGGCTGACAGCAAGACCATGGCCACCCAGACCAAAGATAAAGACTATTACGGTGTTCTTGGCGTAAAAAAGTCCGCCTCCACTGACGACATCCGCAAGGCGTTCCGCAAACTTGCGCGCAAATATCATCCTGACGTCAACCCCGGCGACAAATCTGCTGAAGAAAAGTTTAAGACTCTTTCCGAGGCCAATGACGTTCTCAGCGATCCCAAGAAGCGGAAGATTTACGATCAGCTTGGGTTCTACTCCGACAACATCGATCCGGCTACGGCGGAGGCCTATGCGCGCGGCGGCGGACAGCCTGGGGCCGGCCCGGCGGACTTCGGCGGAGGCTTCTCGGGAGGCCGTCAGCCCGGTGGGCCGAGCAATGTTGATTTCGGCGGTTTTGATTTTTCGGATCTGTTCGAAGGCGCGCGCTCTGGTAGTCGCAAGAGTTCAGGTAGCGGTGGTGGCGGGTTCAAGGATATCTTTTCCAACATCTTTACTGGCGGCGGGCGCGGTGAGCCGGTCGATGAGGGGCCGGAGCCGGGCAGCGATCTTGAGTACCAGGTCAACGTGCCCTTCTGGACCGCGATCCGCGGCGGGGTGATGAAGCTCAATATCACGCGGCGTGACGTCTGCGGAAATTGCCACGGCAATGGGTTCATTGAGGCTCCGGGGCAATGTCCGCAATGTCACGGCAAGGGAACGATCGAACAAACTGGCGGGCGGATGAAGTTCAACGTCACTTGCCCGCGCTGCCATGGGACGGGCAAGAATATTTCGACCTGCCCGGTTTGCCATGGCGAAGGCAGCATTGAGAGCACAGCTCCGCTGGAGATCCGCATCAAGGCTGGAACGCGCGACGGGCAGCGCATTCGAATTGCCGGGAAAGGTAATGCCGGGCTGCGTGGCGGCGCGGTCGGGGATCTTTACGTCATCATCCGCATTGACCCACATCCATTGTTCAAGCGCGAGGGCGATGACATCTACATCACGGTGCCGGTTACGGCTGTCGAAGCCGCGCTGGGCTCGAAGATTGAAGTTCCCACCATTGATGGGCGAAGCATGTTGAAGATTCCTCCGGGGACGCAGTCAGGGCAGAAGCTGCGGCTGCGCGAAAAGGGCGTGCCTTCGGCGACCCAGGACGGGGTCCGCGGGGATGAAATTGTTGAGGTCAAGATTACGGTGCCGATGCCGCGCGACGAAAAAACTAAAGAGTTGCTGCGGGAGCTGGCCAAGCTTAACCCCGAAGACCCGCGCGAAGAACTCTGGAAGAACGTCTAACCGTTTTTACGACTCTTGATTATTTGGCTCGCCGCATCTGGCCGCGAATTTCTTCGCTCAGCCGCTCCGCCGACGGCGGATCGAAATTAGACATAACAATCACCGCATAACTGGTGGAGCCGGCTCCCGGAATGCCCGTGTCGACGGCGGCGTTGAGGCCCGGCGCACCACCGGCAATCCCCATCCCGTCGGGATGGAGATCTAGCTTCTCGATCGTCGGCGCCGAGATCAGCTTTCCCGCAGACAGCGCCTTAACGTAGAGAAAGAGGTCCGCAGCGGTAGATTGCGCGGATCCCGCTGAACTGCCTCGCGCCGGCATCAGGGCGAGGTTGGGATGACGTTCTTCGGTGGAAGATTCCTTACCGGCGTCCGACATCGTTGTGTAGCCGATGGCTTGTTTCAGGTCTCCACTATTGCGAAACGCGAAAGCCGAATCCCTCATGCCCGCGCGTTCGAAAATGTTCTTCTGCACGTAATCGTAGTAGCTCTGGCCGGTAATGCTCTCGATGATCAGGCCGAGAACGATGTAGCCGCCGTTGGAATATTTCTGCTGTGTGCCGGGCGGAAATTGTAAGGGATCGGCGGCGAAGAACGGAAGATAGTCGTGCAGGCTGCGAATGCCGTCCTTGGACGCGAGGCGGAATTTCTCGCCAAAAAAGTCGCCGATTCCGGAGCGCATATCGAGCAACTGTTCGATGGTCACCTGCTCGCGGACCGCGGGATTGGGATAGGCGGGCAGGTAAACTCCGACCTTGTCAGTGAGCTTCAGTTTTCCCTGCTCCAGCAATTGCCCGATGGCTACGCGAGTGAACGACTTGGCAATCGAGCCCACGTCGAAGCGGGTATCGGCCTGATTGGGGATATGAGCCTCGCGATTGGCGAAGCCGCAGGCGCCTTGCCACAGAACGTCCGATCCGCGGGCAATCAGAACCGTGCCCGAGAACTGGCCGGCTTTGGCTTTCTGCCCCACAAGATCCTGAACCTCGCGGAGAACCTTGGCCTCTTCTTCCGGCGGCCCGCTGGGTTTCTGCGGCGCATCGTTGTCGACGGGCTCGAGGCGCAGGCCGGCGATCATTATTTTGTCGGGTCTGTCGCCGCCAATCATCACCGTCAGCGAAAGTTCATCCCCGGCAGCATTCCGAACGATGACTTGGAGGCTGGCGGCATCTTCGCCGACGAAACGCACCGGGGTGAGGGTTCCGAGGTCCGCTTTCATGCGGCGATAGCGCGCCATCCGCTCGTCGATGGGCGTGGCGGTTGGGGCCTTTTCCATGAACGCGCGCATAGCGGTCTCGCCATCGTTGAACGCATCGAGGTATTGGCGGACGAGTTGTCCGATGGGAGTCGATGGCAGTACGTCGGAAGCCCAGAGCGAGGGCAGCATTACGAAAAGGACAACAAACAGTCGCTTCATTATTGGTTGGTTGGACGCGACTGCCTTCGGTCTGTTAGCCGCCTGTCATTGCTTCTCACTGTACATCTCACTTTTTGTGGCTGGGATCGTCCCCTGGGTTCACGTAGTTGAACTGAAGCGGCGACATGCCGTGGACCTGGACGATGGCCTCTCCGGATGCCATGGCGTAGTGATGCATGTCGGGGTCGAGATAGGCGAAGCTTCCCTGCGGGAAGGTCATCATCTTCGACTCGTCGAACTTGTCGCCCATGCCGACCTTGAAATTGCCGGAGATCACAGTCACGTTCTCGCGATTGGGATGCCAGTGCGGGGCAATCTTGTAGCCGTCGGGCATTTTGAGGCGGATGGTGAAGTCGCCTGAACTGGCGGTTGGATCTCCTTCGAGTACGGCTAACTGCGCGCCCGGAGCTACGAACGGTGGCGGCGGTCCGTACTTGATCTGGCTGGGAGTGAATGCATTTTGACGTGTCCCGGGCTGAGCGAGCAATACACCTACGAAAAGCAACAGAATTCCGAGCATGAATTTACGCATTGCCGATTTCTCCTATTCGGATTGAACTGCGAGGGCCCCGCGCAGATTTATACAACAATTTGCGGAGAACAGCTAATCGGATTTTCGTGCAAGTGCCATCTCGCTGGGGCGGCTTCGCGCCGCCATTTTCCGCCGTTACCTCCGTACCTGTCGTCGTTGACAAAAATCTTCAATTTTTTAAAAAAAATTCTTGCATCTGTGGAAAATTCCCGTAATCTCACACTTGCGAACTAACTTTGCCGAAATGCCCGGGAATCGCTGGAACCTGGGAACCGCGAGAGCAAATTTCAAGGGAGACGCGGTGGTGAGAGTGAGTCGCCTGAGGAGGAAGCCATAGAAATTGGCAACAGCTACCGCACCCACCACTAACCTTTCGCAGACTGGCTCGATCGCCGCCGTCGCCCCCCACGTCGATCCCAAGAACGACAAGACGAAAAGGTCCATCCGCCTCACGCTGTGGCCCCTGGTCGCCGCGACCTTCTTTATGGTCTCGGGCGGAACCTATGGCACGGAAGACATCGTGCACGGCGCCGGCTACGGCAAGGCGATTCTCATCCTGCTGCTGACCCCGCTTCTCTGGAGCCTGCCAACCGCGTTCATGATTGGCGAGCTTTCGAGTGCGCTGCCCTTTGAAGGCGGCTACTACGCCTGGGTGCGCCGCGCCATGGGGAACTTCTGGGGATTTCAGGAAGCCTGGTTGTCGCTGGTAGCGTCCATTTTCGATATGGCGATTTACCCGACGCTGTTTGTTGCGTACCTCACGCGCATGTTTCCGTGGTTTCAGGAGAACCATCGCGGCGTGGCTGTCGCGCTCGGCGTCGTGATCGCGTGCGCGGTCCTTAATATTATGGGCGTGAAGGTCGTCTCCACCACTTCTCTTTGGTTGTTCTTCGCCCTGTCGGCGCCGTTCGCGGCCATCTTTGTGCTTGCTCCGTTCAAAATCCATGCACTGGCGAATGCGGTTACCAAGCCGACCACTTCCAATGTCGACATTCTCGGCGGTCTGCTCATCTGCATGTGGAACTACATGGGATGGGACAACGCCTCTACCATCGCGACCGAGGTGGAGCGTCCGCAACGGACTTATCCTCGCGCCATGCTGGTCGCGGTGGTGATTGTCTGCGTTACTTACGTCCTTCCTTTTGCCGCGATGTGGATTACTGGCCTTCCAGCCAGCGCCTGGGAAACCGGCGCTTGGGCTGACGTGGCCCAGTTGATGGGTGGGCCCGTGCTTCGGATCGCGCTGGTGGCGGGCGGTATGATGAGCGGCTTTGGCATGTTCAATGCGCTGGTGATGAGCTATTCGCGGTTGCCGTTGGCTATGGCTCAGGACGGCATGCTGCCTAAAGTTTTTGCCAAGCTGCATCCGAAATCACGCGCGCCCTGGGTGGCAATTCTGGCGCTGGCGGTTGGTTGGGGTCTGGCTTTGAATCTCGGCTTCGAACGGCTGGTCACGCTCGACATCATGATTTACGGCGTGAGCCTGACGCTGGAATTTGTGGCTCTGATTGCGCTGCGTATTCGCGAGCCGGAATTGAAGCGGCCGTTCCGGGTGCCCGGCGGGATGTTTGGGGCGATTGCAGTGGGTATTCCTCCGGTTCTTTTGCTTGGATTCGCCATCATTCGCAGCGAACACGAGGTTGTGCTGGGCATGAGTTCGCTTTTGTTTGGGCTGATCCTGATCGGCGCGGGCGTGATTGCGTACCTCGTTAATCACGCATTGAAACCGGCGGGATGGGCCGCAGCTTCGCCGAAGCCGGAGATGGCGGCGTAGCTCTAGCGTGACTCGATCTTCATTGTAGAGACGCGGCTTGGCCGCGTCTCTTTTCTTTTTCGGCTGAGTGGCGACCCTGTCGAAAGCCATCCACGTCGGAGGAACACGGGGGAACGGTGGCTAAGGTAAGTTGACCGCGCAGGCGGATAGGCGCAACATCTTTCGTGTGCGCATGCTCCCGTCCAACGCGCTGCATAAACTCGCAATAATTTTCTGCACTGCCATTCTCGCTTCCGCCGCAGGGACTGTTGCCGCATTCGCAGCATTGTTCGGTGCCAGTAGAGGCTGGTTTGAGCTCGGCGAGAACGGGCCATGGCTACCGATCATGGGGCCGGAATATGGGTTTCTTCTTGGCATTGTCGTCGGCGTAATCATATGCATAGTAAAATCGCGCTCCCATCCGAATGGGGCGGCTATGAAATAGCCCGTTGTCGGCCTTGTAGCGTATACACAAAACGCAGACAAAGTGGTGTACATTAGACGCATGGGCAGAACCAACATCGTGATCGATGAGAGCCTGATCCGGAAAGCACGCAAACTGACCCGACTTAGGACCAAACGGCAGATCGTCGACCGGGCGCTTGATTTGCTGGTGCGGTCAGAAAGCCGCAAGGGAATCCTGAAGTATTACGGAAGCGGCATCTGGCAAGGCGACCTGAAGACTTCGCGGAGAAGTCGAGTGTGATTCTGGTCGATAGCTCGGTGTGGGTCGATTTCTTTCGTCCGTCCCCTGGTCGTGGAGGGGCTGAACTGCGGCGGATGATTGAAGATAGCGAACCGTTCGCCCTGACCGGGGTCGTCATCGCCGAGATTTTACAGGGTTTGACGCGGGATGTTGGCGTGATTGAGCGCTTCCTGGCGCAGTGGGACATGCTGGAACCCATGGGATTTGACACCTACCGGAGCGCAGCCGCGATTTACCGCGCTGGACGAGGAAAAGGTATCACGTCCAGCACAATTGATGCGCTGATCGCGGCCATAGCGATGGAACATGGCGCCAGCGTTTTTACACTCGATCGTGACTTTGTGCGAATCGCGCGCATGACGGGTCTGGAACTGTACTCGGAGATATGACGAAGCGTAAATCCAAAGGCGCGTACATGATCTCGGCGGTGGCTGAGATGTATGAGATTCATCCTCAGACTTTGCGCCTCTACGAGCGCGAAGGACTGCTTAAGCCGAGCCGCACCGAAGGCAACACCCGGCTCTATACGGATGAAGATTTGCAGCGGCTGGAGTTTATTCTTTCGCTGGCTCGCGACTTGGGCGTCAACATCAGCGGAATGGCCATCATTCTGCAAATGCGCGAACGCATGGAAGAAATGCAGCACCAGATTCAAGAGTTTGTGCAGTACATCCAGCACGAGGTGCTCGCGCGTGCCTCAGCGGCGGCCGATCCTGCAAAAGGCGCGATTGTGCCATCGCGACGGGCGATCGTACCTGCGGATTCATCCCGCCGTAAAGATTCAAAGTAGCGAGAATTCGCCCAGGGGGTGTCTCCCACTGAATTTACTGAACTTTCATCTCCCCGCAACCAACGGCTTCCTGTTCGCAACTAATGTGGAGCCATGAAACCCGAAAATCTAATAGCGGTATCGGGTGCTTCGATTGCGCGCGAGTCCTCGGCACGCGAGAAGAGAAACGAAAGGAAGCTACTGTTGACGCTGGAGGCCGCACACTGCGGGAGCGCCGTGGTGCTGCACTGTCAGGGACGGGCGTTCTTCCACGGCGAGGCTCGAGCGCTATCGGAAATCGTGGCCGAGGTGTTGCCGGCCGCCGGCCGCATGGTGGTGGATCTGGCGGGAGTCGATTCGATTGACAGCGGCGGTCTGGGCGAATTGGTGCTCACCCACATGTGGGCGGAGGCGGCCGGACACACGTTGAAATTTGCCTGTCCCAGCAAATCGGTCCGACACCTATTCGAAGTCACTAATCTGGTATCGGTGTTCGATGTTTACGGCAGCGTGCCCGAGGCGATGACGGCGATGGTTCAGCAAGAAATCCATTCGGCTTAGCGCCGATAAGGTCCTACTTCTCGCGCTGGAAGCGATAACGGCCGCCCCGGTCTTTGGCCACCTGCTCGGCCACTTTCAAAAACGCTTTCCCCGCATGCGACAGCGCGGATTCCTGTCGATACACCAGGCGCAGCTTGCGCTGAAAATGGAGGTCACGCACAGGAACCCGCACCAGGTCTCCGCGGCTGATTTCGTTCTCCACGCTGATCTCGGGCACCAGCGCCACCCCGTTCCCCATGCAGACGAATTTCTTGATGGCTTGCAGCGTGGGCAGTTCCACGTCCATGTGCAGGGGAGTCTTGTGGCGGCGGAAGGCCTCGATTACTTTTTCGCGATATGGAGACGCCACGATATGGGCCACGAACGACTCCGCGCCCAGCTGCTTAATACTGACCTCGCCCGCAGAGGCTAGGGGATGGCCGGGTGGCACAACCAATGCCAGTTCGTCCAGATAAACCACTGCGGAACGTAGCTGTGGCTCCTGCGGATCGAATGAGAGAACTCCGAGTTCCACGTTGTGCTTGAGGACGTCGTCGGGAATATGGCTGCCTAGCGAGCGCCTCACCGTGATCTTGATGGTGGGATGCAAGCGGCGAAATTCGCCCAGCACCGGCAAGAGGTAGAGCGCGGTAAATTCGTTGGCGGCAATCGCCAGCTTGCCCTTCTGCAACTCCCGCATTTCCACCAGCGCGGCTTGCGCATCCTGCCGCAGGTTTAGCAGCTTCTCGGCGTATTCCTGAAGAACACGGCCGGCGTCGGTGAGCACTCCATCGCGCGAAGAGCGGTCGAAGAGGGGCTCACCGATATCCAGTTCGAGTTTTCGGATGGTCTGGCTGACTGCCGATTGCGTGCGGAAGAGTTTTTCGGCGGCGCGTGAAAAACGCCGTTCGCGGGCCACTGTTAGGAAGACTTCGAGTTGGGATAGGTCCATGGAGCAGGTCTCAGGTTTTAGGTGTCAGGTCTTAGGAATTCCCCTAGCTGTCAGCGTCCAATAATTTAAGACCTGACGCTGGGCAACCCGAGACCTGTTGTTCAATGTCGACAGTCCATAAGGGTTTCTAATACTATAAATATCACTAATGCTGCTGTAAAGATAATAATCTTCTCTTTTGTCTGTGTCCGCCGATAAAGTAGGGAAGCAATCTTTCGGAGGGACGCTATCCATGGATCGGCCGCGCATCACCATCTTCGACACCACGCTTCGTGACGGGGAGCAGTCGCCGGGCTGCAGCATGAATGTGCAGGAGAAGTTGCGCCTGGCCCAGCAGCTCGACCGGCTTGGAGTGGACGTGATCGAGGCTGGGTTCCCCATCGCCTCCGATGGCGACTTTGAAGCCGTACAAAAGATCGCTTCCTCAGTGCGGCGTCCGATCATTGCAGGGCTGGCTCGCGCTTGTACCGGCGACGTGGACCGGGCGTGGCAGGCTTTGCAGGGAGCGGCGCATCCGCGCATTCACGTTTTTCTTGCCACCTCTGATATTCATCTGAAATACAAACTTCGCATCACGCGCGAGCAGTGCCTGGAACAGGCGCGCGAAGCGGTTCGGCACGCCAAGTCGTTATGCGCCGACGTTGAATTCTCCTCCGAAGATGCCACTCGCACCGATGTCGCGTTTCTCTGCCAGGTTGTCGAGGCGGTGATCGCAGCCGGCGCAACCACCGTCAACATTCCCGATACCGTCGGCTACAGCATGCCGGAGGAATATGGACAACTCATCCGCACGCTGCGCGAGAAGGTTGCCGGCATCGAGAAAGTAACGATCTCCACGCACTGTCACAACGACCTCGGTTTGGCGGTCGCAAACTCGCTGGCTGGAGTGCAGCAGGGTGCGCGCCAGGTGGAGTGCACCATCAATGGCATTGGCGAGCGCGCCGGCAATGCGTCGCTCGAAGAGATCGTGATGGCTATGCGGGTGCGCCCTGACCGTTATGCTTACGAGACCGCGGTCGCTGGCGAGCACCTGTATCCTTCAAGCCAGATGTTGGCGGGGATCACGCGCGTTCCCGTTCAGCCCAACAAGGCGATAACCGGCCGCAATGCGTTCGCGCACGAGGCTGGAATTCACCAGGATGGCATGCTCAAGAATCCGTTGACCTACGAGATCATGACGCCGCAATCGGTGGGCGTGCCGGATTCGCGGCTGGTGCTGGGCAAGCATTCCGGCCGGCATGCGCTGGCTCTACGCTGCGAGCAACTGGGACACCAGTTTGAACGCCGCGAACTCGATGAGGTCTATCGCAAATTTGTGGTGCTTGCCGACCGCATCAAGAAGGTTCAAGACAGCCATTTGATCGAGTTGATTCAGGAAGTCAGCAAAGGCGTCCTTTCCGGCGATGTCGCCGGAAGCCAGAGCAAGAAGTTTCCGCCGGCTGCGGTTTCGTTGCCCTTCCCGCGTGCCGCGTCCGTCGCCGCGGGAGGCAATGGCAATAGCAATGACTCGCACCCGCCTCACGTATCCGGCAGCGCGGGCCAGGCGCAGGTATCGATTCCCTTCGCAGACCATCACGGCGAACAGGAAGATTATTTGTGGGGTGTGTAGTCAGTACTACATTATTATTCGCTACTATGAACGATAATTGAAAAGCTGCAGAACGCCCGAGAATGGGCTATCAATGCGGCCAGTGCTCGTTTATCCTTCCTGAAACTCCTTTCGGAAATGAAAGGTGCGCCCCATGCAACTCCGCGTCACTTCCCTACCCGGAGACGGAATCGGTCCTGAAGTTACCTCCCAAGCCATTTGTGTGCTGGAAGAAGTAGCCGACGGTTTCGGCCACGATCTTGAGCTGGACGAAAAAGAGATCGGTGGCGTTGCCCTGGAGAAGTTCGGCAATCCCTTGCCCGACGCCACCATTCAGGCCTGCCTCGCCTCACAGGCGGTGCTGCTCGGAGCCGTCGGCAGCCCGGCTTTCGATCACAATTCTCGCGAACTTCGCCCCGAAGCTGGACTGTTGCGGCTTCGTCAGGAGCTTGGTGCGTTTGCTAATCTTCGTCCCGCAGTTTTTTATCCGTCGCTGGCTGCATGCTCGCCGCTGCGGGAAGAAATCGTCAAGGGCACCGACATTCTCATCGTGCGCGAGCTGCTCGGCGGATTGTATTTCGGCCAGCCGCGGTCGATTAAAAGTGAGGGTGAAGGCGTGCGCGAGGCGATCAATACGATGCGCTACAGCGAGCCAGAGATCGAGCGGATCGCCCGCGTCGCCTTTCAACTTGCCCGCATCCGCCGGCGGCGCTTGCTCTCCGTCGATAAGGCGAATGTTCTGGAGTGCTCGCGTCTCTGGCGCGAAGTTGTGACTCGCGTCGGCCGCGATTTTTCTGATGTTCAGCTCTCTCACATGTACGTGGATTCGGCGGCGATGTCACTTGTACTCAAACCCGCCGAGTTCGACGTCATCCTGACGGAAAATATGTTCGGCGATATCTTGTCGGATCAAGCGGGCGGAATCGTAGGATCGCTGGGCCTGCTCGCCTCTGCCAGCATCGGAGGCCCGGTCGGGATCTACGAGCCGGTTCACGGATCGGCACCCGATATTGCAGGCCGGGGCATCGCCAATCCTCTGGGTGCAATCCTCTCGGTCGCCTTAATGCTGCGCCACAGTTTTGATCTGCCGAAAGAGGCCGAGTGCGTGGAGGCAGGAGTCACCTCGATTTTGATGGGGGGGTTTCGCACCCGGGACCTGGCACGGCACGGTGAGCGCACTGTATCGACCGAGGAAATGGGCGCGCAGATCGCTGAATTTGTGCGCCTGGCAGCGACGACGAAAGATCGAGCGGCGTCGTAGAAGCGGAGTCCCTACAGTTTGCCCGGAGAAGGGACCGTCGCCGCCGCATAATCCCCGGTGATCGCGTTCCACCGGATCCGCAAGACCTCTATGAACATGCGAAGTCCGTCGCGGAACGGGTGCAGCTGCGTTCCCTCGCTGTGCGCCCACAGGACCGGAACTTCTTCGACCCGCAACCCGGCTCGCCGCGCCAGAAACAAGATTTCAGGATCGAATCCCCAGCGTTCAATTTTCTGTAATGGAAATATGCGTTGCGCGGTGTCTCTCCGAAACGCTTTGAAGCCGCATTGTGTATCCGCGAAACGCAGACCGAGGACGACTCGCAGCACCAGATTGAAGATTCGTCCAAATGCCTGGCGGTACAGGGGTTGCCGTTCGGTCTGCAGCTCCGTACGCAACCAGCGCGATCCGATCGCGATATCTGCACCTAGAGTAATCGCGTCGAACAGTTTCGGCGCCTCGGTGATCGGCGAAGAAAGATCGGCGTCCGTAAACAGGCAAATGTCGCCGCGTGAATGCAGCATCCCGTTGCGCACGCTGTACCCCTTGCCGCGATTCCCGGGGTTCTCCAGCAACAGAACCTGCGGATGTGATTTGCCGTACTCGCGCACGATTTGCGCAGTATTGTCGGTCGAACCGTCGTTCACAACCAGAATCTCGGCGTCCCAATTTTGTTCCTGCACATAGCGAATAAGTGCATGGAGCGTCGGCTGAATGCGTACGCTTTCGTTGTAGGCAGGAATGACGATGCTGTAGGTCAAAGACATTCAGTCATTGAATCATGATCATTGAGCATTGAGTCATTGAACGATTGCGACAGCGAGTCAAATGACTCAATGATTCAATGACTCAATAATTCATGCCACTTGCTGGCGCTGATCGAGCATTCGGAAGAATTCCGCGACCAACTCTTCGTCCCAGAGTCCGCTTCGCGCTTCGGCGCGCATGGTAAGCGCGGCTTGCTCATGGCCAAGCGCTGGCTTATACGGACGCGCCGTGCGCAACGCGTCGTAGATATCCACCACCTGCAAAATGCGCGGCAGCAGCGGAATCTCGCCGTCTCGAAGGCCATCGGGATAGCCGCTGCCATCCGAGTGCTCATGATGATACCGAATGATGGGAAGCACCAGCCGCAGTGACTTCAAGGGACGGCAAATCGTCTCGCCGGTCACCGGATGCTGCATCATAATTTCCCACTCCGCCGGTGTCAGATCGCTGCCCTTCTTGAGGATTTCATCCGGCACGACGATCTTTCCCAGGTCGTGCAGATAGCCGCCTCGCCGCAGAGCGACGACAGATTCTTCATCTACGCCGAGAAAGCGCCCCAGATCGGCGGCATCGCGCGCCAGCCGCTCGCAATGGCCTTCGGTGTACGGATCGCGCGCCTCCACGCTTAGCCCCAGCGTGCAGAGGACCGAATCGGCGGTCTCCAGTTCGTCTGTGAATTCCTTCAACTTCAGCAGCGAACTCACGCGCGCGAACAACTCTTCGGAATAAATCGGTTTGGTCAGAAAATCGTCGGCACCGGCCTCAATTCCCTTGAGGCGATCTTCGCGATCACTCAGGCCGGTGATCATGACGATCGGAATCAGCCGCGTCTTCGAATCCGCCTTGAGTTCGCGGCAGAGTTCGTAGCCGCTCTTGCCGGGCATGACCACGTCGAGCAGAATCAGGTCTGGCGCTTCGCGTTGGATTTCCGCCTCCGCGGCTGCCGCGCTTTGCACTGCGACCGTGGGGTAGCCGTGGCTCGACAGCATTTCCTTCAGCAGCGCCGCATTCGCTGCATTATCGTCAACCACGAGAATCGACTGCTTTCGGCGGCCCGACAGCAGATCGCCCATACTCGCGTAAGAACTCGCAGGCGGAGAAAGGGTTGTCCGGCGGGGTCGCGGCGGAAGACTCATGTTGTCAGTTTCCCACAGGCGCGGGAACTGCGCCAGCGGAGCGGGTGGCAGGTCTTGTCTTAAGTCTTGGGAAAAGCTCTGCCGCAAAACCGAACATTTTCCCTGTTCAACCGTCCTTGTGCCGACTTCCGCGGCCGTGCCAGTCTTCCATCATTATGCTACGGAGACTCCTGTCGATTTTTGTCACGACGCGCGTCGTTCGGACGTGCGTTGTCATTCTGTTCATCGCGCTTTGCTTCGCCGGGAGCGAGTGTGCTGCCGTCACAAAGCCACACGTCATCGCTTTTGGAAAATGGACCTCGGCTAAATGGCCCAACGCAACTGGACAGAAACTGCTCGATCTGAAAGTGCGTCCGCTGTTTGTGGATGCGCGACTCAAGGAATACACCACCGGAATTCCGCACGAACTGACCGACCGCCTGTTCGTCGTGCGGCGGGCGTTTCGCGTGAATGATGCGCTGCCTAGCGAGAACGCGAACGCTAATGCTAATGCCAATGCCCCGCACTGGCAATGGCAGCGCGGCGGTTGGCTGCTTGTTGACCGTCTCACCGGACGCGTCTCTCAACTCAACCTGCCTGAGTTCGATCCTTTCTATTCGTCCGCGAGCTGGTATCGCGACTACGTTGCCTACTGCGGCGTATCCGACGACGGCAAGAAACTTTACGCTGTCGTCGCCCAGGTCGGGCGCCGCAAGCCGATACTGAAAAAAGATGCGGGCGAAACTGCTGGAGGCGACGATCCCGATTCAGAGTGTCCGCCGCCAGTGTGGGAGCGCAGCCCGATGCGCGTCACCTTTCAGCCCGACGACCAGCAGAAGCTGGTGTTCTCGATCCGAAGCAGGGTAGTGGACGTAGTTAACGACGCCGAAGAAACGGAAGAGTAGCCCGCGACGTCACGCCGTACGAGATCAATCTCCCGCAGCCTCGACCGCAGGAACTTCTTCTTCCGCACTCCGACTGGAAACCTTGGCGCTCGTCACCAGCACCACCGACGCTATGATGATCGCGCTCCCGAGCGCGATGTAGCGGTCGATGCGCTCGTGCAGGACCAGCCATCCCAGAAAGACCGCGACCACGGGATTGACGTAAGCGTAAGTAGAAACCTTCGAAGTTGGAACGTGCTGCAACAACCAGATGTAGGCGGTATAACCGATCCAGGAACCACACACCACAAGGTAGAGAATCGCGGCTACTCCACTAAAAGTCCAAGTCACGTTGGAAGGTTTCTCGACTAGAAGAGCGAAAATCAGATTCGCGATTCCCGCGAAGACCACCTGCCACGAAATGGCGCTGAAGGGATCGGCGGCCGCGGTCTGCCACTTTTTCGAGAGCACTGAACCGAATGCCCAGCTGAATGATCCGAGTTGCAGCGCCAGCGACCACCAGAGTTCGCGGCGGCCGAGCGAATTGGGATGCAGAAGATCGGGCCAGATGAGCACTACCACTCCGACGATGCCGATCGCCAAACCGACCTTGCCGCGGCGCGAGATGTGGTGGTCGCCGAGCAGCAGGCTATCGAGCACCAGGAACCAGAGCGGCGTAACCGCAATCAGCAGCGCTGCCAGGCCGGTGGGGACGACTCGCTCCGCATAAGCAAGCGTGAGGTTGCCGCCCATCAGAAGCAGAATGCCGACGGCTGCAAAATGACTAAGTTGGAGCGCCGAAAAACGAATTCTGCGTCCGGTCAGCGCGCAGTAGGCGAGCATCAATACGCCCGCGATCAAGAAGCGCGCGGCGCACATGAAGGCCGGAGGAATCTGCTCCACCGCGATGCCGATGCCCAGATAAGTCGAGCCCCAGAAAACATAGACGAGGCCGAAGGCAACCATAATCTTCCATCGGCTCGCGGGCGTGGCAGTGCTCATGGGAGACTGGGGAAAATCCAGAATATCAGAGGGCAGCGAGATCGGGTCATCGGGTCATTCAAATTCAAATGCCTTTGACTTTTCGATTACCGGATCAGCCGATTCACTGTGACGCGCCGTTCAGCAGGTTGCGCAGCACCGCGACTTCTGCCTTAATGCCGGAATGGAGCGCTGGATCGACGTCCGGCGCGAAATATGGAGAGTGATTGGACGGCAGCAGATTGCCGGACTTCTTGCTTTCGGCATACTTCTGCGGATCAGCGCCTCCAAGGCTCATGTACAGCGAGGGCACGCCCTGCTCGACGAAGAAGGCATAGTCCTCGGACGGCGTGATGGGTTCGGTGGCTATTACGTTTTGCTTCCCGAGCACTGCTTCGAGCGGCGCTCTCAGACGCTCGGCTAGACCAGGGTCGTTGTATACCGAGTCGGTCCACTCGTAGTGCTCGATCAGAGGTTCCTGCTGGGCGCCGCCGGCCAGTGCCTCGGCTTTGACGATGCGGGTGATGGCCGCCAGCACTTGTTTCCGTACGTCCGCCTTGTAGCTTCGTACGGTCAGGCCGAGTTCAGCCTGGTCGGGAATAATGTTATTTTTC
Source organism: uncultured Acidobacteriaceae bacterium (assembly GCA_963755765.1). Taxonomy (GTDB): domain Bacteria; phylum Acidobacteriota; class Terriglobia; order Terriglobales; family Acidobacteriaceae; genus Acidiflorens. Next base: position 76,450 of record CAVWKZ010000008.1, on the reverse strand, counting down.
GTCCCGGCCCTAACGTAGCCGACCGTCACCACCGCCATCTCTCCGGGCTTTACTTCGCGTGAAACTATGCTTTGCAAAGAGAGAATCGTTTTGGCGGCGATTACGATGGGATCGATGGTCGTGTTGGGCGCAGAACCGTGGCCGCCCTTGCCATAGATCGTGATCCTTAAAGAGTCGGCATTCGAATTGTAGATGCCGGGAGTGATGCCGACCTGGCCGGCGGGAAGTTCGTTGCCGACATGAAAGGCCACGCCTACCGCCGGTTTTGGAAATCGCGTGAACAGGCCGTCGTCGATCATTCTCTTCGCGCCGGAAATGGTCTCCTCGGCCGGCTGGCCAATCAGCATCAGCGTGCCGTGCCAGGTGTCTTTACTGTGGGCCATGATTTCGGCCGTGCCGAGCAAGGCTGCCATGTGCAGATCGTGTCCACAGGCATGCATCACCGGAACGTCGCGACCTGAGTCATCTTTGGTGTGGACTTTGCTTGCGTAGGGAAGACCGGTCTTCTCTTCGACCGGAAGCGCGTCGAGTTCGGTGCGCAGCATCACCGTGGGCCCGGCACCGTTCTTGAGGATGGCGACAACTCCGGTGCCCCCGACTCCTTCCGTAACTTCATAGCCCAAACTGCGCAAACGAGCGGCGAGTTTGGACGCGGTCTGGGTCTCGTGCGAGGACAGTTCCGGATTCTGATGAAGATCAATGTAAAACTCGTGGGCGGCGGGATAGACGGCATCCACTTCTTTGGAACTCGCCGTAGCGTCTGCAGGGGTCTGGGCTTGACTTGAAACAGCCAGCGCGAAAAGAAGAAACAGGGTCGCCGATTTCATGACCAACCGATGATACACCGGCGATCGACCGGGCCAGTCTTAACGACACCTAGGAGGTACGGCCTCAGTCGGCGTGTTGGCGATCGACCGACCAGACCTGGGCCGCGTCTTTCTCGAGCGGATAGAGATGCACCATCCAGTTGAAGACGATGGGATAAAACTGTCCGCCGGCGGCGTCGCATTCTGCCTGGGTGGTGATGGAACCGCGCAGACCGAACTTGGGATTCGGCGCGACCATTTCCTGTCTGCGGCCCTCGGGGGCGCGGCAGAAATTTACGTGCTCATGCCACTGCGCGATGCTGAGTGGAATGCGCTGGTTCAAATCGTCTTCGGTGAAACGCTTGGGAGCGGTGTACATGATGCCCACCAGGCGGTAGTTATCGCCATTTTTCTCATAGAGCAGCGAGGTCGGATGTTCGGGATCGAATTTGAACGCCGCCGCGAATGCGTAACGATAGTTGGTGAAGTGATACTGCTTCTGCGGCACTTCGGGATGAAAAATCTTGAAACCTTCGTCGAGTGCCGTGTGGTAGTCCTTGTACTTTTCCATCACGCCGCGTGCCACTTCCACGACCTTCTCGGCCTTCTCTGCGTCGCCCGCTTGCGGAGTGCGCAGCGCGGTCATCTTCATGTGCGGACCCATATCCATGTGGTGACCTTCCATGGAACTCATGGCGTGCATGCTCGCGTCGGCGTCTTCTCCTGATTCTTGCTTTGACATTTGCGACATGTCATGTCCGGGCATGTTCATGCCCTTCATGTCTTGTGAAGAATTTTGCTGCGCGAAGCAGACCGCTCCCGCAAGGCAAAACAGCACGAACAGAGTTTTCATAACGGTCCCCCAACCCATAATGTGGCAATTGTACTAACCCTGCTACAGGGTCATAGTTTCGCGCAACGGACAATCGGGACGGCATATTACGCCGGTAATCTCGCGCTGCCAACCTGACCGGCGGCCGTCACCACGAGCACTCGACACTAGGCGGACGACCACATTCCCATCTCGGCGAGGATTTTGCCGGCGGCTTCGGCGCCGGAGCGAACGCAGTCGGGGACGCCGATGCCGTTGTAGCCGTTGCCCGCGAGCGCCAACCCCGTAAGCTTCCGGCGGAGCGTTTCTATGCGCCGCAAGCGTTCCAGATGACCGACGGAATACTGCGCCATGGCCGCCTTCCATTTGTAAACGCGCGCAAACAGCGGTTCGACATGGAGCCCGATGCCAACAATCTTCCGCAGTTCGTTGCGGACGATGGTGAGAATTTCTTCCTCGCTCGCTTGCAGGATCTGCTCATCGCGCGCGCCACCAAGAAAGCAGCGGACGAGGGCGCGATTCTCCGGCGCGCGGTGCGGAAATTTGTTATGCACGAAGGTGGCCGCGAGCATGCGGCATCCTTCACTGCGTGGGACCAGAAATCCGAAGCCGGGCGGGAGCGCGGCACGCACCTTTTCGTCGTAACCGAGAGTGACCGTCACCGAGGAACTGTACGGAATCTCGCTGAGTTCGCGGGCCAAGTTCTCATCTGTACTTTCCAGCACGTCGGCCGCAACGTGCGCCGGAACGGCAATGATCACTGCGTCAAAGTGGTCGGTCTTATATCCGGCACAAACCGTCCAGCCGTCGTCCTGGCGGATCACCGACTGCACGGGCGCAGATGTCTTTAACGAGTCCGCGTCCAGACGCGCGGCCAGGCCATCGGCCATTTGTTGCATACCCTGTTTGAGCGAAGTGAACAGTGGCCGCGCGGGAAGACTGGCCGCCGCTTCCGTCTTCTTGCGGCCCGCAATCATGCCACGGCCCAGGCTGCCGTGTTTCGATTCCATGTCAGCGAAGCGTGGCAACACGGCCCGCACGCTCAACTGCGAGGCGTCGCCGCCGTAAATTCCACAGAGTAACGGATCGGCTAGCAACTCAACCATCTCGGGACCGTAGTGGCGTTCGACCATCTGGGCAACGGTTTCGTCCTCGGAGGCACGGCGGGGCGGACGGAACCACTCGGCAGCCATGCGAAGTTTTGTGCCTAAAGAAAAAAGCGGCGAGCGAACCGTGGGCATAATTTTGGTGGGCACCATGAACATGAGTCCATCGGGCATCTCGACCAGTTTGCCTTTGGTCACGATGTAGGTCTTACGCTCGGAGTCGTTGGAGCCGATGAGTTGGTCTCCCAATTCGATCTTGCGGCAGAGGTCGGCAGCCCAGGGCTTCTCGGTAAGAAACGAATCGGGGCCCGCTTCGATGATGCAGCCGTCGACGTGCTCCGTGCGGAGCACTCCACCCAGACGCCGGCTGGACTCGAATAAAGCGTATTCGACGGGCGTGCCGGACTGGCGCTTTTCTTCGAGCGTGTACGCGGCCGAGAGGCCGGAGATTCCGCCACCGATGATGGCTATGCGTTTCATGGGTCAGCAGTCAGCAATCAGCATTCAGCATTCAGCTAAGAACCCTGCGCTTTATTTGCCTCCTTACTACTTCCTCCAAGGCTGCGGTCAACGTCCTAGAACCATTCAGCGACTCGGCTCGCCATAGATGCATACCTTCTTTTTCCGCGAACTGTTTGAAGGCTATGTCGATATCGTAGAGTACCTCTACGTGATCGCAGAGGAACCCGATGGGATGCACGAAGACGCCGCGATGACCTTTCGCTTTCAAGTTCTTGATTGTCTCCTCTACGGTGGGGCCAATCCACGCGCCTCCGGAGACGCCCTGACTCTGGAACGCGAATGTCCAATCCTCGGGCCCCAGACCCGCTTCTTTTGCTACCGACTCGGCGGTTTCTTTCGATTGCCGCTCGTAGGGATCTCCTTCAGTAATGGTGCGCTGCGGGACGCTGTGCGCCGTAAAGATCACGGGCACTCTCGCCCCGTTTTCGGCACAGGCTTTTTCCCAGGCGGAGCGCAGCTTCTCGGCGAAGGCTCTCACCAGCAAGGGCTGATCGTGCCACTCGGTGACGAAGTCGAGCTTGAAAGGAAGATTCCCGTCGCCCACAACCGCGTTGCGATAGAGGCCGACGCTGGTGCGCGAATTCTGTGGGGCAAGACAAACGGCGATGACATGTTCGAATCGGGCGCTCACAATGGCTCTCACTGTATCGGCAATGAAAGGCTTCCAGTTGCGCATACCGACGAAGACCGGCATCCGCAACAACTTCGAAAGCTGATCAGCTTGAAACGACGTCCAGCAGGCGAGGGGCGAAAAACCAACGAGCGAATAGCGGTGGCGGATTTCTTCGATGACTGCCGGTGGCAAGGGGCGTCCACCGGTGACATAACTTAGAAATTCGGGAATCTGATCGGGGTTCTCGGGGCTACCGTGAGCAAGCAGGAGCACGGCGGTCTTCGCGCGCTCCGACTCGGAAAATGAGCTCACGTGATCGGCGCAATAGCACTGGCCGGATTGGCCCAGCGGGCAGGGCTCCATTGATTCACTTACCTCAGCGCCTGAAGGTGCTTTCATAAACCAGTTTTTGGCATCGCTGAAGCGATGCCCTGATACGAACCTCACTTGCGTTCGGTCTTCGGGTCTGTCTTGGGCTTCATCTTGAAATCTGCCGAGCGCTCACGCACGAAATCGCAGAGCGCTTTCACATTCTCCACCGGAGTCTCAGGGAGAATTCCGTGCCCGAGATTGAAGATGTGGCCGGGGCGGCCGGCCGCTCTCCTCAAAATGTCTTCGGCGCGCGACTTGAGTTCTTTCCAATCGGCGAAAAGCAACACCGGATCGAGATTGCCCTGGACAGCGCCTTTGAGACCCAGGCTCTGCCACCCGACATCGAGCGGAATGCGCCAGTCCAAGCCAATGACTTCAGCGCCGGTTTCCTGCATCGAGGGCAGAAGAGTGGCGCTGTCGGTGCCGAAATAGATGACGGGAGCGCCGGTCTTTTGCAGCCGTTTCACTAAGTCTGTCGCATGGGGCAGAACATAGTGGCGATAATCTTCGACGCTCAGGCATCCAACCCAGCTGTCAAAAACCTGAATCGTGTCAGCGCCGGCGCGCACCTGCTCGGCGGAATATTCGGCGGTCACCGCGACCAGCTTTCTCATGAGCTCATTCCAGGCGGCGGGCGCGGAGTACATCATCTTCTTGGTGAAAATGTAGTTGCGCGAGCCTCCGCCTTCGATCATGTAACTGGCAAGCGTAAAAGGCGCGCCGCAGAAGCCGATTACGGGGAGCTTGTTGCTGAAGTGCTTGCTCACCAACTTCACGGCTTCAGAAACATAGCCTAGGTCGGCCGCGCGATCGGTGCGGAGACGAGCTACGTCTTCGGCGGTGCGCACCGGCTTTTCAATCTTCGGTCCGCTGCCGCCCGGCCCCTCACCGGCGGCGAAGTGAAAGGGCAGCCCCATGACTTCGAGCGGGAGCAGAAGATCGGCGAAGATGATGGCCGCATCGACTTTTAGAATCTCGGCAGCTTTGATCGTGACCTGGGCCGCAACTTCCGGCTTCTTGCAAATTTCGATCAGGGAATATTGCTTGCGGACAGCGCGATACTCCGGCATATAGCGTCCGGCTTGACGCATGAACCAGACTGGGGTCCGTTCAGTGGGCAGAGCCTTGGCGGCGCGAATAAAGAGAGAGTCCGGGGCAGACATGAACCCTCCAATTTAGCATCTTCGGGCGGACTGTGGCCGGACCGGGTTTGGGCGCGGCGTTCACGGCACGATGCAAAGGTTGGGCGCTGAGTAGATTGCTTCCGAGTTACCTGTCGTCCTTGATCTTCGGTCTTTGGTGTGTGGTCTATCCAGCGTGTAGCTCCTTCCCCCGGCTCACTATGTCGCCGTCTCCTTTTTTCAATTCGCGGAAAACAACCGTGGAGAGCACGGTCATCCCGCCAAGAACAAGGTACGCTCTGTGAATGCCGTGGATAAATTGCGTAGGATCGGAGCGATAGCGATCGGGGAGGAAGAAAGCAGTCACCAGCGACGCGGACGCGACACCGAAACTAATGGCCATTTGTTGCATCGTGCTCGCGATCGAGCTTGCGCTGCTTGCGTCCTCGTCCGTGATTTCGGCGTAGACCAGAGTATTCATGCTGGTATATTGCAGCGACGTGAAGAATCCGTAGCAGAACACTTCTGCCACGATCAGCCATACTGGCGTGCCTTTCCCGATGGTCGCGAACACCATGATCAGCAGTCCGATGATCAACGTGTTGGAGATCAGCACCGCGCGATATCCAAAACGCGCCAGAATTCGCGGCATGGTCAGCTTCAGGCTCATGGCGGCAATGGCCTGCGGCATCATGAGCAGGCCCGATTGAATCGGCGTGAACCCGAGGCCAACCTGATACAAGAGCGGGAAGAGAAATGGAATGCCGCCAATGCCAAGGCGAGTCAGAAAGCTGCCACTCACTGCCGCGCGAAATGTGCGAATCCGAAACAGAGCAAGACGCAGCACCGGATGTGCAGCCCTAGTCGCGTGAAATCCGTAGGCCGCCAGAAGAAGGACGGAAACTGCCAGAAGGCCCAGAATTTCGCGCCCGCTCAGCGTATGTTCGCCGAACACCTCCAGCACGTAGGAAAGCAGGGCGACGCCGGATCCGAAAAGAATCAGTCCCGCCACATCCAGCGGATCGGTGTGTTCGCGATAGTCCGGCAGGTGCAGGTAGACGAAGAACAACCCAGCGATGCCAATCGGAATATTGACGAAGAAAATAAGCCTCCAGTGAAGGTATCCGACGATCAGGCCGCCGGTGAGCGGTCCCAGCATGGGCGCAATCAGACTGGGGATGGCCACGAAGCTCATGGCTCGAATCAGTTCCGACTTGGCGAACGTTCTCACCAGAGTGAGGCGGCCGACGGGCACCATCATGGCGCCGCCGCAACCTTGCAGAATGCGGAACGCGACCAGCACATGGATGTCGCTCGATATGCCGCAGAGAAATGACCCCAGCGTAAAGATGCCTATGGCGGACGCGAACACTCGGCGGGTTCCGAAGCGGTCTGCCATCCAGCCGCTGATCGGGATGAAAACGGCAAGGCTCAGCGTGTAGCTTGCCAGAACCGACTTCATGCTGAGCGGAGCGACGCGTAGTGCCGCCGCGATCGTCGGCACCGCGGTATTCAGAATCGTGGTGTCCAGCGATTCCATGAAAAACGCGACCGCGATGAGCCACGGCAGCAGTCGCTTGCTGGAAGACGGCAGCACGGGTTGGGCGGAATGATCTTCGATCAACCCGGGTGTCCCCACATTCGTCGGACTCGGCTGCATTGGCCTCAGGTATTGTGTTGCACAACGAGTGTTCGCGAAAAAACAATTATCGCCGATTTCGATCGCGGGCTTTCGTCGGGGCAACCTCGGCCACGTATTCCCCGATGTGATTAATAATGACGTGAGCATCCAGCATCGGATGATATTTGCGGCTGGCAAATCTTCCACAATCTGGTAATGTTCCTTTTTGGCTGATCACAGTTCCGGGGAAGGGAGCAACGAAGTGCACGTGGCTGGCCGTCGAATACGTTTCGCATGTGGAACCGCGCTTATTGTCGTGTGCCTGGCCTGTCTCAGCGTTGGACAACAAGCCGACATCCAGAATCTGGTCGCCAGCGGAAACCTGGAAGGCATGCGCTGGCCGAACTTCAGCGACTATCGCACCTGGCTCCAGAAATTCTACGGGCCGGCAGGGTTCGCTCCTGCCTGGGTGCAGGGATCGCAACCGACACCGCAGGCCCTGGCGCTGATTGCGCTGTTCAAAGATGCCGGAAAGAAAGGGCTCGACCCGGAGGCTTATGACGCTTCGCGCTGGGAAGAGAGAATCCGCGCGCTGCAAGCCTCGTCGGCATCAGGCGCGAATGGCGCGGCGGTGGCGCGTTTCGATGTGGCCTTCACCGTCTCCACTATGCGCTATATTTCCGACCTGCGCATTGGGCGGATCAATCCCACCCATTTCAAGTTCGGACTGAGCGTGCAAGAAAAGAAGTACGACCTGGCTGAGTTCTTGCGCAACCAGATCATGCCCGCTTCGAACTTGCAATCGGTTATGGATGGCGTGGAACCTCCGTTCCCTGTGTACCGCCGCACCGAGCAGGCTCTGGCGCGCTACACGGAACTTGCACGCGCCGATGACGGGGAAAAGCTTCCCGCAGTCACGAAGCCCATCGAGCCCGGCCAGTCCTACGCCGGCGTGCCGCGTCTGGCCCGCTTCCTGCGGCTCGTGGGCGATCTGCCGGCGGATGCCACCTTGACGGGAGATCCACAAATTTACGGTGGGGCGCTCGTAGATGCGGTCAAACGCTTCCAGCGCCGCCACGGCCTTGATGACGATGGCCGCCTCGGCCCCGGCACCATAAAACAGCTGAATGTTCCGCTGGCGGACCGAGTACTGCAATTGCAGCTCACTCTGGAGCGGTTTCGCTGGCTGCCGGCGGAGTTCTCCGCACCGCCGATCATCGTTAATATTCCCGATTTTCGCCTGCGCGCGCTCGATGAAAACAACAACGTCGCGATGGATATGCGCGTGGTCGTCGGCAAAGCGATGCGCACTCAAACGCCCGTCTTCTCGCGCGATATGATCTACGTGGTCCTGCGGCCGTACTGGAACGTGCCTCCCAGCATTCTCCGCAGCGAGATTGTTCCGAACATCCAACGTGATCGCGACTACATCGCTCGCAAGAACTACGAGGTCACCACTCAGGACGGCAAAGTGGTCACCTCAGGGACTATTTCAGATGATGTGCTGGCGCAACTGCGGGCGGGCAAGCTCGCGGTGCGGCAGAAACCCGGCCCTACCAATGCGCTCGGCTTGGTCAAGATGATTTTCCCGAACGAGAACAACGTCTATCTTCACAGCACGCCTTCTCAGGATTTATTCTCGCGCTCGCGCCGTGATTTCAGCCACGGTTGTATTCGCGTCGAAAAGCCCGCTGAACTTGCTGCTTGGGTGCTGCGCAATAATCCGGGATGGACGCTAGAGCGGGTGAAGCAGGGAATGCAGAGCGGACCGGACAACGTCACCGTGAATCTGGTGAAGCGAGTTCCGGTCTTCATCGTTTATGGAACGGCGCTCGCCCATGCCGACGGCCAGGTTTACTTCAGCGAAGACATTTACGGACACGACGCCACGCTCGCAGCCGCGCTGGCCAAGGGTTATCCTTATCCCTGATCTGGACTACCAGCGCCGGACGCGACCCACGTCAACGTGTACGAAATCCGAAGCCGCGTAGTAGCCCACACCGCCCCTATGCAGCGCCAGGGCCGCATCTCTCAAGTGTGCGGTAGAGATTCCGGGTACCCGGATGTCAATGGCCATTGCCTGCATGTGCAGGCTTTGACGAGCGACGGCGTGTCCGTGGGTGCGGAGGAATTCGTTGGTGCGAGGTGTGCGGTAACCGCAGATGACATCAATCTCGGCATTGGGATTGCCGAGCGAGGTAAGCAAATCGTGCAGGAGGTCGAAGACCCGGGGATCATAATCGCGAATTTCGCCGGTGCGGTAGTCCCGCAAATAACGGTTCAGGCGCGTCAGGGCTTCCTGATCGTAGCCTGCGTCGTCTCGGTAGACTATGTTGAGGCGCTCTCCAGTATGTGTGTGGAAAAAATGCAGGCGGTAGGGACTTGAAACGTGTAGTTTTGACTCGGCTGAGGTAGGGGATACCTGCCCGCAAACGAAGACCATCGTCAACAGAAGAAAACTGCAAAAACTCCTTGGCCAGCAGGGCAAACGAAAGCTCCAGAAGATAGACTCGCCACCAATTTCGGCAACTTCTATTGTACAGGGAGGTGCTTTTCGACCGGCAAAACAAGCGTTTTGCAATGACTGGAGTACTCCTCGAATCCCGGCCCACCTGCGTCTTGCGGCTATAATGTCCCCTCTAAGAATAAGGAGTTGAAGGAGTTGCATGCGACCTTTCCTCGCGACGGTGTTGATCTTTACTCTAGTTATTCCATCTTTATCTTTTGGCGCCGACCAAGCCGGCTCCAATCAAACTGCGCTGGCGGGGTATTCGCCACGCTCCAGTCAGAGCGAGCGTGACTGGGAAACCAAGTTCCGCGCCATCCCTGACCCGGCGAATCTGCGGGAATACATGCGGCGGTTGAGTGCGCGTCCTCATCATGTGGGTTCGCCCTACGACAAAGACAACGCCGAATGGATTCTCGCCCACTTCAAGGAATGGGGACTCGACGCGCACATCGAGAGGTTCGACGTTCTGTTTCCGACACCCAAGGTTCGAGTGCTGGAGATGCTTGCGCCGACGAAATTCACGGCCAAGCTGGAAGAACCGGCGCTCGCGGTCGATCCAACCTCGAATCAGAAGTCGGAACAGCTACCCACCTATAACGCCTATTCGATCGACGGCGATGTCACCGCGCCGCTGGTATTCGTGAACTACGGTTTGCCCGAGGACTACGAGAAGCTCGACCGGCTGGGCATTTCGGTAAAGGGCGCGATTGTAATCGCCAAGTATTTGCAATCGTGGCGCGGGGTAAAACCGAAGGTTGCGGCCGAGCACGGAGCGATCGGCTGCCTCATCTACTCGGAGCCGCAGGATGACGGCTACTCCCGCGACAATGTCTTTCCGATGGGGCCGATGCGACCTCCAGATGGAGTGCAGCGCGGTAGCGTCATGGATTTTGCCTCCGCCAGCCCGGGCGATCCGCTGACCCCAGGGGTCGGCGCAACTCCCGATGCCAAGCGCCTGCCGCTGAGTGAGGCGAAGAGCCTTACGAAAATTCCAGTGCTGCCGATTTCTTATGGCGACGCGCAGCCTCTGCTGGCCGCGCTAGCCGGGCCGATGGCGCCGGAGGAGTGGCGCGGTACGCTTCCGATTCCGTATCACGTCGGGCCGGGGCCGGCTCAGGTTCATCTGAAAGTCGCTTTTAATTGGGACATCAAGCCGGTCTACGACGTAATCGCGAAAATTCCGGGCAGCGTCGCTCCAGACGAGTGGATCATTCGCGGCAATCATCATGACGCGTGGGTGAATGGTGCAGAGGATCCTGTCTCGGGACAGGTCGCTCTGCTGGAAGAAGCGCGCGCCCTGAGCCTACTGCTGAAGCAGGGCTGGAAACCGCGGCGCACGATTATTTACACCGCGTGGGATGGCGAAGAGCCGATGCTCTTGGGCTCGACTGAATGGGCGGAAACGCATGCCGATGAATTGCGCGCGCACGCCGCTGTCTACATAAACACCGACGGCAACGATCGCGGCATTTTTAATATGGGAGGCTCGCACAGCCTGGAGCAATTCATCAATGGAGTCGCGCGCGATATCGAAGATCCGGAAACCAAGATGACGGTGTGGCAGCGGGCCCAGCTGAGCGCGATCGCCGCAGCGAAATCCGCGGACGATAAGAAAGAGTTGCGCGAGCGCGCTGACATACGCATCGAGGCTTTGGGATCGGGAACAGACTTCACAGCGTACCTCGACCACCTCGGCATCGCCAGCCTGAACCTGGCATACGAGGGCGAGGATGAGGGAGGAATTTATCACTCCGTTTATGACGACTTTTACTGGTACACGCATTTCTCTGACACGGAATTCGTCTATGGCCGCGCCCTGGCGCAAACCATAGGTACGTCGGTAATGCGCTTGGCGGACGCAGAGGTGTTGCCTTTCGACTTCGTGAACTTGGCTGATACGGTAAACATGTACACGAAGAATCTGGAGAAGTTGCTCGCCGACAAACAAGAAGAGATTCGCGAGCGCAACCAGGAGATCGACGAGGGAATGTTCAAGGCGACGTTCGATCCCAGACGTCCGACGGTCGCGCCGGTGCGGGAGGAAGTTCCTCCGCACCTGAATTTTGCGCCGATGCAAAACGCAGCGGACTCTCTTACTCGCAGCGCCAAGCACTACCAGGAGGCGTTAGCGCAGAAACAGGCGAGTTTGGGAGACGATGCGGTCACAGCAAAGCTCGGCACCCTGAATCGAGAGCTGATCGAGAGCGAGCGCCGGTTAACCAACCCCGACGGATTGCCGAGGCGTTCGTGGTACAAGCATTTGCTGTATGCTCCGGGCGTTTACTCGGGCTATGGGGTGAAAACGGTTCCAGGAGTGCGCGAGGGAATCGAACAGAAGCGCTATGCCGAAGCGGAACAGGAGATTGTACGCGTCAGCAAGGCGCTGGAAGACGAGTCGGCGTTGATCGAGTCGGCGGCGCGAGAGTTGGAGGGGATGGGGCGATAGTCTTGGGCGCGGGGCGGGTCTTGCCAGCGCCGCGCATTTACACTCCTTTCACATTTTCGTTTTATGCTAGTTTCGTTGCAGTCGGCAGATCGTCCGGAAGGGCGCGTGTCTCATGGCCCGAAAACAAAAGTCCCATGCTCCCAGAGCGAAGCGTCGTTCGACAACGACGCAAGCTCGTCTACGTCCTGCTCGGCCGCGCAATAACACCGGCGGTAATAACGAGGATTTCGTCGAAGATGAGCTATCCGCGCTGGTCGTCCGCGGTTGCCTGATCGCTCGCGACGCGGTCTTTAATGTCAGGGACTTTCTCTCCGACGGCTCGCGCCTCGCTTTTCTCGCAATCAAGGATTGCGAAAAAGAACTCGACCAGATCGAGCGCAAGATTGATGAGCAGTTGCCGGAAGCTATCACGCGCGTGGGCGAGGCCAAAGCGCGTGAACTGCTGGCGTGTTTGAAGTTCATCACCGACCTCGAACGTATCGGGGACTTGGCCTACAGTGCGGTGATGCAACTGCAAGCGCGCCGCGAAAAATTGCCCGCGGCGGATTCGCGCCAGCTCATTGAGATGGCTTCTCTGCTTCGCGAAATGCTGGAGCAGGTTCATCAGGGCTTCGTAAAACGTGATGTATCGTACGCACAGAGCGTTTTGCAATCCGATCCGGAAGTGGACCGCTTGTGCCATTCTTTGTTCCACCGGCATCTGGCCGAGCCCAACAGTCCGACCGGCCAGCAGAATTTCGACATCCTTCTGGCTGCGCAGGCGCTTGAGCGTATCGGTGATCATGCCAAGAATCTCGCGGAAGAAGTCTACGCCCTATCCGAGGGACGTTCACTGCGCCACAATGCAAGGAAACTCTCGACCGCGTAGGAATATCTCGCCCAGGAAAGTCTGATGATGATCCGCTCAATGAAAATCATGTGACACCGTCTCTGCCCGCGTGACGCGGAGCGGTGACACTTTTTCCGCCCGGACATGAATCACGTTGTCCTGGTTCTGCAGAATTCCTTCAATCATCACAAAGCGTTCGGAGATCAGCAGCACACGATTCTTCTGCAATAGATCCGGACTGAAGATCGCATTGGCAATCCCGGTTTCATCTTCCAGGCTCATAAACATCATTCCCTTGGCCGTCCCCGGACGTTGGCGGGCAATCACGCATCCGCCAATTCGCAATCGCCGCCCGTTTGGAAGGTGCGCCAGATCGGATGCGCAATAAATTCCCATCCGCTTCATCTCTGCACGCCGGTACTGCATAGGATGAGGCCCGACCGTCAGCCCGGTAGAACGAAAATCCGCTACCAGTCGTTCCTCGTTCGTCATGGCCGCCAGCGGCGACTCTCCATCCACTTCCGGAAGCTCATCCAGCAGAGGCCCTGACCAGCGCACCGCCCGCTCGACCTGCCACAGTGCATCGCGGCGATGGAGGCCTTCATTAGAAATTGTGTTCAGCGCACCAATCTCCGCTAGCGTAGTCAACTCATCCTTGTGTAATTCGGGCATGCGCCGAGCCAGATCCTGCACCGAGGCAAACGGGGTCAAACTGCGCTCCCGAACCAAAGCCTGCCCCGCCGGTTCGCGCAACCCGCGCGCATAGTTCAATCCAAGACGAACTGACAGCTGAGAACCGGCAGCTGAGAGCTCTAAAGTGCACTTCCAATCCGACCGCGTCACATCCATCGGCAGCATCTTTAATCCGTGCCGTTGCGCATCTTTCACGATCGTCGAAGGATGATAAAAACCCATCGGCTGATTATTCAGCAGCGCCGCCGTGAATGCCGCCAGGTAATGGCATTTCAAATACGCGCTGGCATACGCAATCAAGGCGAAGCTGGCTGCATGCGATTCCGGAAATCCATAAAGCGCGAACGAAGTAATCGACTGGATGATCTGCTCCTGCGTTTCGCCGAGGATCCCATTGCGTGTCATGCCGGCGCGTAGTTTTTCTTCAATCACTTTCATTCTCGCCTCGGAACGTTTGAAGCCCATGGCGCGCCGCAACTCCTCCGCTTCGCCGCCTGTAAAGTTGGCGGTGATCATGGCCATGCGCAGCAATTGCTCCTGAAACAGCGGCACACCCAGCGTGCGGCCCAGTACCGTTTCGAGCGACGGGTGCGGATACGTGACCGCCTCCCGACCCTGCCGCCGCTTAAGAAAGGGATTGACCATGTTTCCCACGATCGGTCCCGGCCGTATGATCGCCACCTGCACGACGATGTCGTAAAACTTCTCCGGCTTCAGACGCGGCAGGCAAGCCATCTGCGCCCGGCTTTCGATCTGAAACATCCCTACCGTATCGGCTTTTTGCAGCGTGGAATAGACAACGGGATCGTTCGCTGGAAGATGCGCCAGATCTACTTCTTCGTTTTTGTCTTTATCGTTCTTAGCTTTGTCGTGAGGGTAATAATTCCGAATCAGTTCAAGAGAATCTTTCAGCGCCGCCATCATTCCCAGTCCCAGCAGATCGACTTTGATGATGCGCATGTCGGCGCAGTCTTCTTTATCCCACTGCACCACCACGCGCCCCGGCATGGAAGCGGGCTCCAGCGGCACGACCGAATCCAGTCTCCCTTCACAAATAACCATGCCGCCTGAGTGCTGTCCCAAATGCCGCGGCAAATCTTGAACTGCAAGGCACAGCTCGAAATATTTACGAATCCGCGGATGCTTAAGATCGAGTCCGGCATCGCGCAGCCGCCGGTCAAGCGCATCGTTCTCGTCTTTGAACTCCCAGGTTGCAACCGATGCCGAAATTCGCTTCAGCGTCTCCGGATCGAACCCCATAACCTTGCCCATTTCGCGTGCGGCCATGCGATTGCGATACGTAATCACGTTGGCCGTCATGGCTGCCCCGCGTTGTCCGTACTGTTGATAGACATGCTGAATTACACGCTCCCGCTCGTCGCCGCTGGGCAAATCGAGATCGATGTCGGGCCACTCGCCTCGCTCCTCGGAAAGAAATCTTTCAAACAGTAATTCCATCCTGATCGGATCTACCGCCGTGATGCCAAGCGAGTAACAAACCGCGCTGTTGGCGGCCGATCCGCGACCTTGGACCAGAATGCTCTGTTCGCGGCAGAAACGCACCAGGTCCCAGACAATCAAAAAGTATCCAGCAAGCTTCAGATGGTCGATCAAGTTCAACTCGCGCTCGATCTGCCGTCGCGCTCGCTTCTTCAAATCCGCATCCGCGCGCCCGTACCGGCTCTGCCATCCTTCCCAGGTGCGCTCTCGCAAAAACGAGATCATGCTCTCCCCCTCAGGCACGGGATAGCGCGGGAACTCGTATCCCAGATCGTTCAGCGTGAACTCAAGCCGTGAAGAAAGTTCAATCGTATTTGCGATGGCTTTTGGAAGATCTGCAAAGAGCGCTCGCATGGCCACGGGAGATTTGAGATAGCGCTCGGAGTTGCGCGCCAGCAGACGTCCGGCGGTGGCCAGCGTGCGATGGTGTTGTAGCGCAGTGAAGGCATCCGCCAACTCGCGCTCCCGAGGCGCGGCATAGTTCACGCCGTTGGTCGCGAGTAGCGGCAGTTGCAAAGCCTCCGCGATCTCGATCGCTACCCGGTTTCGATATTCTTCCTCGCGATGAAAATGCCGCTGCAATTCGACGTAGACGTTTGACCTGCCAAAGATCTCCGTCAGACATTTCACAGTTTCGAATGCCGCTTGTGGTCCAGCTTGCATGAGCGCCGCAGCCAGCGACCCTTCTTCTCCGCCGGTCAAACAAATCAGTCCTTCGGCGTGCTCAATAAAATCGGCACTCGAAGCGGACGCTCCTTCTTTACGCCCAACCCGCAACTTTATTTTCGTAATCAGGCGGCAGAGATTTTGATATCCAGTGCGCGAAGCCACCAGCAGTGGAAGTCTAAATCCACCACGGAGACACGGAGATACGGAAGAAAACGCAGTGCACGTCACTTCCGCCCCGATATGCGCCGTGATCTTCGCTTTCTTTGCGGCGAGATGGAAGCGCGGCGAACCGTACACTCCATCACGATCGAGCAATGCCATCGCCGGCATTCCCAGATTCGCGCACGCTGCAATCAGTTCCTCGGGATTAGAAGCTCCTTCGAGGAAGCTGAACGCCGAGCGGGAATGGAGTTCAACGTACATCAGTTCTGTAAGGCAGTTCCCCGTTCTTAGTTCTCAGTGGGTTCTTGTAAGACTGAGAACCAAGAAACCGAGAACTTTCTTCAGTCATACATCCCTTCTACAAACCAGTTTCCACTCAGCTTGTCTTGTACTAAGCGGTACAAGGTGAGCCCGGTTTCGGCGGACACGGCGATGTCCCACTCCTCGCGCGACCAGCCTTCCTGTTCTGACCAGTCGCCGGAAGACCGCCAGGGGCCAGCGGTCCAGACGATTTCGCCGGCGATGTCCTCGCGCTCAAGGCAGCGCACCCGCACCGGCTTCGCTTCACGCACAGCGACACTGGCGCCGAGGGGCGGACGAAACAACCGCAGCGCGATCACCGCGCTCATTTTCTGCTGTGCGCTTTCTTCGAGCGCACGTGCGCTGTCATTTTCTGGTATGGGCATGTCATTCTTCTTTCGTTTTACAGACTGCTTCGTTTCAGGTTCCAGAGGTGCGAAGTGTCGCACCGCAAACGCGCCCTCGCGATGCGTATCCAGCATTTCCACTGACCCCACTCTTTTTTCACCGACAATGCCTGCGATGCGCGCCAGCGTCAGTTCCAGCTTTTCCTGCTCGGGAAAAATCGGCTGAAACAATCCACTTTGCAGAGCACGCGGACGCGCCGGATGCGCTGACAAATGAATCTTCACGATGGGCGCTCCCGGCGGGTGCGCCTGCAAATCAAGCTGCAACAATTTCAGAAAAACTTTCGCATCCAGCATGGGCGTCGGCAGCCGCAGAGTGCGAATAAAAGATGCGCCGTCACCATTCGACTGCACAGTTGCGAGTTCCAGATTCAGATGCAACTCCTGCACCGCCAGCGCGCGCTCTCGCAATCGCGCACACACTTGCTCCAGCATGCGGTTCAGCAAAAATGCCAGCGGCTCCAGCAACACGATGGGATATTCCAGTTCCACGCTCTCAGCAAAAATCGGCTGCGGTTCCAGCACTCGTAAGTTGCGCAATGCGGCGCCCCGCGCCAGCTTTTGCAGACGGAGCCCCGACTGCCCCAGACGCTCGCTGACCGGAACTTCGGGGAGAGCTGCCAGCGCCCGCAGCGTACGAATGCCCCAGCGATCAAACGTTTCCACCCAGCTTGCGGCCTCATCCGCATCGGACGAAAAACTTTCCAGCAATACCTCCACTGGCAGATCTCCCAGCCGCTCGGCTTCGCGCCCTTCGGGAAGCAAGGTCAGGCCAGTAAAACCGCGGGCCGCAAGCAACGCGGCATCCGGATTCGCGGCCACGGCAAGGTTCGCTTCCAGTCCCATTTGAGAAACCCGCCGCGCCAAATCGTGAATAATCTTCGGCAGCGGACCTAGCAATGGCTCGAGCCCGGCAAGATTCAGGAGCACGGTGCCGGGCGATGTGTCTTCCACTTCCGGAGAAAACGATTGCGCACAATCGATCAGCGCAGCGTGCGCCGATGTCTCCTGTGACTCCGAACGTGCACGCAGCGCCAGGTTCTCCCATGCTTCCAACTGCGATTTGGACGCACCTATCTCCACGCCCGCTTGCCGCGCTCTTTCGTTGAGCGCCACGACTTTTTCCAGGGGAGGTCGTCCGGCGAGCACCACGACTGGGCGGCCCTGCAGCTCGGGCTCCAAGCGAAGAATTGCTTGCGCGGAAAAATCGGGGATGAAGATGCAGGCAAACATGGAACACCAGGTCTTAGGTCTTAGATCATCTCGCCCAGGCGGCTCGACTGTTGAAGCTTGTCGTTGATTGCACTGGCTTGCGTTCCAACTTTCTTTCCAACCGTGAGCGCAATAATTCGACGGTGATTTCGAATTGATCTAATAATTCCGAATGCGGCAATTCCGAATTCATTGGCCTTTTTCCTGAGACCTGAGATCTGACACCTGACACCCTCACCAGCATCGACGAGCAACTTCCGGCAACCGGTTGCTGCTCAAAAACCAGCAGCGCCGTTGGTGTGTGCTCAATCGCGCGACGGAACCGGAACCACGATGCCAAAGGAATCCGCCGCGCGCTCGCCACCGGAACATCGCCGAGATCGAGAGCGATCATTCCGAAACCATTACTCTGCAGCAGCAGGTCGGTGACTTTCAGCATTTGCCCGAGTTGTGCTTCCCAGCACTGGCCTTCCCGATTTGTCCACCAATTTTTCCGTCCTGAAAATTCCCCGGCGCCGGAGCCTGCTCTGAGCGCAGGCGAAGAATGTTTACGCGAGGGATATTTTTCTCCGCAGCGCACCCATAGCAGACGACTCATTTCCATGCCCGCGGCTGCCGCCGACGCCGGATCGAAGGCGTCGCTCGAATCCACCAGCGCGCAAACTTCTCCACGCTCGGTGGCGCGGGCAAGCGCGCACAGCAACACGCTGGTTCTTCCCGAGGAAGCCGTGCCACAGATTTCCGTGAGGCAACCGCGAGCGAAGCCGCCGGTCAGCGCGTCCAGTTGCGGAATACCACTCGAAACCATTTCCGGCGCCAGGCGCACCTCGAGGCGCGAAGCAGGAACAACCGCGGCCAGTTGGGGGATGGCTCCCACGTGGGCCAAAATCTCCGCCGGCAAGCGCGGCGCAGACCGCGGAGAAAAAATAAAAGGGCGGCCAGTGGCCGCCGCTGAAAAAGCCGATGAGGCAGACATAACTATCTCGCAATTGTCAGGGAACTCAGAGGGCGGAAAATCAGCCCTGGGCAAATGTAATTTCGCTTTTTGTTCGCCCATGAAAGTATCCACTTCCTGCCTGTGATTGTCAAGGGGGTCGGCACGGATCATAAGCCGGAAGTGCAACTTTAAGATTTGCAATGCTTTGCAAGCCGCTTCCAAGTCGCAAAAATCGCGAAACATTGATTGCATCGCGCGGCGGACTCAGCTTGATGAGAGCGCGCTTTGTTATAATCGGGATTCGTCGCATCCACCCGAGTGGCGCTATCGTCTAGGGGTTAGGACGGAAGATTCTCAATCTTCAAACCCGGGTTCGATTCCCGGTAGCGCTACCACACAGTCTGAGGTGCAGAGAAACCGACCCCGATCGCTCTGAAAATTGCGGGGAATGCCGGCAATTTCGCAATTGTTGCCTTCAAACTGGACCGGAGAACCCCGTCCTCTCAACGCCCCAAGCCAGCTTTCGAGCTTCTTCCTCTAGAGGGCCTATACGCAGTCCGGTTTCAACGGCTCCATCCGGCGCTTGGCTCTTGACTAGCGGTCCTCTCTTCAGGTGCATTGCCTTCAGCGAGCCGGCACTCTTTTCCTGGAAGGTGCCCAACCATTCGCTGAAGGTGTCCTCCCCGGTCCCGGTCGTGAAAACAAGCGACGCAAATGTTCCTTGCCCGACGAAGTCAAACTCCCAGCCCACGGGTGGGCAGGCTGGCGTCGCCGGTGTAGGCCTGCGCCCCGAAGCCGTAGCTGTTGTTGAGGTCAGATCCGTCAGACGCTATGGTCCCGTGAGGAACCACGACTCCCGTGCCCTGGGCGAAATCATCCCCCTTGTCTTACCCCTTCACGCACACCACCTGGCGCAACGTATGCACCGCGTCTACCAGATCGCGCTGCGCTTCCATCACTGCATCAATGGACTTGTACGCCATCGGCGTTTCGTCGATGACGTCGGCGTCCTTACGGCACTCGACGCCCGCCGTTGCCTTGGCGTGATCGTCCAAAGTGAAGTGGCGCTTCGCTTCCGTACGCGACATGGCGCGTCCGGCTCCATGGCTACAGCTCATGAAGCTTTCCGGATTGCCCTTGCCGCGCACGATGTACGAACGCGCTCCCATGCTGCCGGGAATAATTCCCATGTCGCCTTCACGCGCACGTACTGCGCCCTTGCGCGTGATGAGCACGTTCTCGCCGTAGTGATGCTCCCAAGTCACATAGTTATGGTGGCAGCTCACGACTTCGACATTGGCTTCGAACGCCGGAACTTCCCCCGAACCCTGCACTGCCGCAATCAGGTTGCGCATCATCAGATCGCGATTGGCCAGGGCGTAGTCCTGCGCCCAGTGCACCGCGCGGACGTAGTCCCCGAAGTGCTCCGTGCCCTGTGGCAGGTATGCGAGGTCCTTGTCCGGCAGGTTTATCATCCACTGGCGCATGTCATTCTTCGCTAGTTCGATGAAAAACGTGCCGAAACGATTGCCCACGCCCCGCGATCCCGAGTGCAGCAGGAACCAGACGTTTTCGTTTTCATCGAGGCAGACCTCGATGAAATGGTTCCCGGTGCCCAGGGTCCCCAAGTGATTGATGCGCTGCACATGGTTCAGCTTGGGATACTTCTCGACGATCGCGTTGTACACCCCCTCCATCTTTGCCCACACGTCTGCGTGATGCGCCGGAGCAGCGCTCCAGGCACCCCGATCGTTCTTGCCCCCGTTGTCGGTACGCCCGTGCGGCACTGCCTTCTCAATCGCTGTGCGGATGCCGTGCAGATTATCGGGCAGATGGTTGGCGTGCAGAGACGTTTTCACCGCCATCATGCCGCAGCCAATATCCACACCGACCGCCGCCGGAATGATCGCGCCACGGGTTGGAATTACGCTGCCCACGGTTGCGCCAATGCCCCAATGCACGTCTGGCATGGCCGCCACCCACTTGTAGATGAACGGCAGTTGGGCAACGTTCAGCAACTGAGCACGGGCCGCGTCCTCCAGCTGGACACCCTTTGTCCAGGCCTTGATGGGAACTCCAGTCTCGGGCTTGATGAAGTCGTACGTCGTGTTTGACATGGTGCATTACTCCTCTTATCCAAACAGCGCCGAGGAAACGAGCGAAGAGACTAGTCATCGAGGGAACAGAGTTCTTCATTCTCGGCTTGTTCCTGTTGGTCCGAACAACCGATTCCCTTGAAACCTGCGTGTTTGCGGGCAGGCCTGGTGGGAATGATCAGGGCGATATTTTCCATCTGCTCGCGCGTGGGCACGGTCTTGTTGCTAAAGTCGGTGCAATCCGCAACCTTGAAAGGCACGGATCTCAACCTGCTGAAGCAGCAAAAGATCGTCTCTTCGCTTTCGCGAAAGCCTTTTTGAATATGAGCCCAGTAGCATGCTCGACACAGCGATTCCTCGTCGCGCAGCGCAGCTTTTTTCATAACAATCGTTTGCATAAGTAGTTTTTCTAACCGGAACTAAGCCGGAGTTAATTCAAAAGTCAGTCAGCACCTTTCAAGAGTGTCTGCCGCCGAAACATTCGTGGCCTTCGCCACCGACCCTGTTAAGTTGAGACTGGGCGAAACGACCAATCTGCCTGCGGCCGTGGCCGAAGCAGATGGCAAATGACGGCGGTCTCAGTCGATAAAACGGCCGCGCCACGCAGGAAATTTACGGTTAAGTGTGCTTGAGGTTCGTCGGGGACTTAGTAACTGACGAAGCCGAACGACGCCCTTAGCCATATGCGACCCGGTTCAAGTCGCCGTGGCATCTGCAGCACCATGTTGGATGTGCTTTTATCCGCCATTCAGGAGCGTCCTTTCAAGTGAAGATGTAAGAATATGCCATGACTTTGTATTCTCGTCAAGAGGGAGTCACAAACTTTTTTCAACGGAGTCGCTAACTCTTTCACGGGCCTTACCCGACACGCTTCACTCAATAGAAGATCGCTCACAAGTCCAGCCTAAGTCAGTCTTAAGAATGTCTTTCGATCCGACTCACTAATAAGCGAAGTGCAGATACGCCCGGAAGCGAGGGATGAACTTCAGTGAAGTAGCGCATCTTCTTCCCGCACTTCCGAAAGGCTTATCTGTTCAACCCCAGCCTCCTCGAGAACTCTCGAAATAAGAAACCGCTTCGCGGTAGGTTCATGCGGGTTCCCTCCGTGTTCTTCTGTGCCTCTGTGGTTAAGCTTTTGTTCTCTCCCCAAAGATCGCCGTCCCCACGCGTACGCACGTTGCCCCCTCTTCAATTGCGATTTCGAAGTCGTGCGACATGCCCACAGAAAGAACGTCCATGCCGATTTTCGGCAGCCCACGCGCGGCGATGTTGTCTCTGACTAGACGGAGCTGACGGAAATATGGCCGCGAGCCTTGCGGATCGTCGGTGAACGGCGGAACAGTCATCACGCCTCGAATTTTCAGATTCCCCCATCGCCGTGCGCCTTGCAAAATCCGTTCCAGTTCGTGGGAGTCAAGTGCGACTCCGCTCTTTGCCGTCTCGCCGCCGACATTGATTTCGATCAGGCTAGATAATGTCTTTCCCGCGCTCGCTGCGAACGCATTCAGCTTCTCCGCCATGCGCACGGAGTCCACGGAATCGACCGCATCAAATAACTCAGCCGCCTTCGCGGCTTTATTTGTCTGGAGGTGTCCGATCAAATGCCATTCGGCGTCGCGCAGGTCGCGCAAAGCAGCCGCCTTGCCGGCAAATTCCTGCACCCGGTTCTCGCCGAAAACGCGCAGCCCGGCAGCATAGGCTTCGCGGATGCTCTCCAGCGGGAACGTCTTGCTTACGCCCATCAACGTGATTTCGTCCGGGTCGCGGCCTGCACGCCGCGCTGCGGCTGCGATCCGCTCTCGCACTCGGGCGATGTTTTCCGCAATCGACATGCTTACATCATGCCGGTTGGAGGCGCGGGTTCATTCGGATCGCCTGCGCTGGAGAGCGGAATCAGAATCATCAGCGCCGCCAGACCCGCCATCACGACCAACCCCACAAGATACGAGGGATTGGAAAATATCTGCGGTATGGCGAAATTGCGAATTTTTGCGACCGCCACGATCCCCGCCCAAACCAGGCCCATCAGCGATTCTCCAACGATCAGCCCCGAAGCCGTGAGCACTCCCGCGTTCTCGGCTCGCGCCATCTGTGCGGGATTGAAGCCGCGCCGCTTGGCCAGTTTGTCTCCGATAGCGCGGAAGACTCCACCGAGGAAAATCGCAAATGTAGTCTCGAAGGGCAAATACATGCCCACGGCCACCAGCATCGGACTGCGCACCTGCATCATGATCATGGCGATGCCCATAAAGACGCCAACGACGACGAGAGGCCATGGCATATCGCCGCCCACGACGCCAACCGCCAGTGTGGCCATGAGACCGGCCTGCGGTGCCGAGAGCTCACGACTGCCAAAACCGAAGGATTTGTTCAGCAGCGCGACGGGAAAGTACATGACCAGACTCGCGACCACCACCGCGATCAATTCGGCAATCTGAATCTTCCGCGGAGTGCCGCCAAGAATGTAGCCGACTTTGAAGTCCTGCAGCAGCTCACCGGCAACCGCCGACGAAACGCAAACCACCGCCGCCACGCTCAATACGGCTAACACGCCCGAACTTCCCGAGACGCCCAGTGAAACCATGAGCAACGCCGCAATCAGCAGCGTCGAAAGAGTCAAGCCTGAAATTGGGTTATTAGAAGAACCGATCATGCCGACGAGGCTTCCTGAAATTGTGGCAAAGAAAAAGCCGACCACCAGCAGCACTGCCGCGGCGAAGATAGCCGGCCAGACGAGCCCGGTGAGACGCACATAAAGTATGCACATGAATCCGAAGGTGATAGCGATCAGTCCAAAGACAGCTTTCGAGCTCATATACTGCTCGGTGCGCGAAAGTTGTGCCCGCTGGTCCGCCGTCTGACGCAAATCGCTGATCGCTTTGCCGAAGCCCGCCGTCAAACTCTTGCCCATCTTGAACAGCGTGTAAGCCGCTCCCACCAGCATTCCACCAACCGCGATGGGACGCACGATGAACTTCCACACCGAAATCGCCATGGTCGTCCAGTCGCCTGAAGTATCCGCCGGTAGGTATTGTTTGATCTGCGGCCCGAGAAAATAAATGAGCAGCGGAACCATCAATCCCCACGCAAGCACGCCGCCCGCAAACTGGATGGAGGCAAGCCGAAGCCCGATGATGTAACCGACGCCCAGATAAGCGGGGCTGACGCTGGGAGCGGCAAAGGTACTTACGCCGCCTGTCGCCACAATATTCTTGCTCCCAGCGAGACCAAGCCGGACCTGGCTGCGTCCGAGACTCCCCACGGAAAAGAAAAAATCCTTGCCCGCGGCGAACAGCCCGAAGCTGCCGAGGATGTACACAATTCCGCCCACGCCGATGTTCCAGAAAAGATATTTCGCAGCCTGCGCGCCACGCTGCCCGGCCTTGTGAATTTCCGAAGCCGCGACCGACTCCGGGAAGGGAAGTTCGGGATCCTCCACCATGACTCGTCGCACCAGCGAGATAAAGAGGACTCCAAGAATGCTCCCGACCATGATTAGCGCGGTCGATTTCCAGTAAGAATCGAAGGACCAGAAATTAGGCCAGACTCCCGCCAGCACGAACGCTGGAAGAGTAAAGATCGCGCCCGCCGCCACCGACTCGCCAATGGAGCCAGCGGTTCGAGCGATGTTTTCTTCGAGCAGGGATCCCTTCCAGGCCCGCAGCACCGCCATGGCGATTACCGCCGCGGGATACGTTGCAGCGATAGTGATGCCGGCACGCAAACCGAGATAAGCGTTTGCCGCCCCGAGAATCACCGTCAGGATCAGACCCAGGAATATTGCCCGGAAGGTCAACTCCTTCATTTGCATGGTTTCCGGAACATAGGGGCGATGTTTGCCGGCAGTTCCGGGGGTGTCACCCGCGGGAGCGCTCATAGGGTCCTCGTGATTATCAAAGTGGTCATCAGAGTGGTCTTCAAAGTCGTCATCAGAACTAAGAATTTCATGGCCGATTCACATTAGCAGCGACGGCGCACCTTACCATGCGGAAAGGCTGGTTTACAAGTGCCGGCGTGCCTTCCAGGAAAGGCCGTCAAGCGGACACCCCATCTTTTACTCGCAACTTTGCATCCTAATCAGGGTTAGAATAGCTCTATCCACGAGGTGTTTTGTGACTCCCCCTATTAATCCCTCCTGGAGCCGATTTTTCGAGGAATTCCACTGCCGCGGTTGTGGCGGGCAGGAAGCCTACCGTTCCCGCGCTCGCGGTTTCTTTGAAAGGTACGTGCTTCCGTTGTTGTTACTGCAACCCGTCCGTTGTGAACGTTGCTATCACCGCAGCTACATCTTCTGTACCATACCGGCGATCGAGCGCGTTCAGGTCCGCAAACAGGCACAGAGTCACGCGCCGGGTGTTTCGCAATCCGACGCGCAGTCAGACGCTCAATCTCAATCGAAGCCCGACAGCCGCGTTGCATAGCGTGTGCGCCGCGGCTTATACTGACTAAGTTGTAACGCGCAAGCGTAGCCCGGCGAAGCATGATCGGCTGGCCGGGTGCGGGAGGCTGTCTTCAGCAGTACTGGGTTTCGAATACGGGCTGCCCAGGGCCAAGCGGCGGGCCATGGGATCGCGGAGCACGGGTTCTTCCGCTTTGCCGAGCGCGCCGCTGCGTCTTTGTTCTTCACTTTTTTTCCTGCCGATTGCCGCATTTGTAGCTCCCCACTCCTCAAAGTTTCCCGACTTCCAGTTTGCGAAAGCTGTCTGCACGCGGTTCGACCGCTGCAAGGATCGTACTGCTCCGTTTGCGGCGAAATGCTGCACTTGCCGGCCTATATTGACGTCGCAGAAACGGATCGCGCAGAACCGCGCTGCCTGCTCTGCCAGCGAGCCGAGCCTCCATTCGAGCGCGCGGTCGCCTATGGAAGCTACGACGGCGAATTGCGCGATTTAATCCACGTGCTCAAGTTTCAGCAGGTTCGTCCCGCAGCGGAGGTTCTCGGGAGCATGCTGGCAGAGACGATTGCCAATCTGGAGCAGGCGATGCCGGTTGGAATCATCGCGGTGGTTCCCGTTCCTCTGTACAAGCGCAAGCAAGCCCAACGCGGATTCAACCAGGCGGAGACGATCGCACGCAGCGCGCTCAAGCAACTATCGCGTCCGAAAAGGTTTGAATTGTGCACCGGAACCCTGCTGCGCCGCCGCGAGACTGGCAGCCAGATCGGACTGACCCGCCATCAACGGCGCGAGAACCTGCGAGGTGCCTTTGGAGTAAGCGATCCAACGCAAATCTTGAAACGCGACATCTTATTAGTGGATGATGTTCTTACCACCGGGACGACGGCCTCCGAGTGCGCTCGCGTTCTTCTCCGCGCAGGCGCGGCGCGGGTCTGGGTGGCAACGGTGGCGCGCACATTGAAGATTTCGAATTTGATCTCATTGTCGGCGGATCTGGAGAATCTGCCAGAGGATACGTCGGAAGAAGGGGACGAATATCGCGTGGACGCGGCAGCTCACGGATAAGTAGAAAACATGTCGTTGCGCTTACACAATTTCGGCGGCAGCATGCGATCGCATCTTCCCGCGGCGATGCTCGCTTCCGGCGTGCATCAGGAAAATGACGGCCACGCCCTGCATCAGCCCGTGCTGGTGCTGAACGCCTCCTACGAGCCGATCAATGTTTGTGCCGCGCGCCGCGCCATTGTGCTGGTCTTGAAGGGCGTCGCCATGACCGAAGAAGAAAATGGACACTTCCTGCACGCCGCCCGCGTGGCCGTGCGCGTGCCCTCGGTGATCCGTCTGCTGGAATATCGCCGCATCCCGCACCAGTCGCGCGCCCTGTCGCGGAAGAACATTCTGCTGCGCGACCGCAACACCTGCCAGTATTGCAGCACCGCGCTGCCCTCCGGAGAACTCACGCTCGACCACGTCATTCCGCGTTCTCGCGGAGGTCTCTCAACCTGGGAGAACCTGGTAGCCTGCTGTCATCCCTGCAACCGCCGCAAAGGCAACCAGCTTCCGCACGAAGCCAACATGAGGCCCACCCGCGAACCCCGCTCCTTCAATCTCCACACCAGCCGCCACATCATGCGCTTGATGGGGCATTCGGATGACAAGTGGAGAAAATATCTTTTCTACTGAGGCCAGGTTTCAAGGTTTCAGAGTTTCAAGGTTTCAAAGACCATAGGGATCCGATCTCGGGCGGAGACCATGGCTCGCTCTTATCGCGAATTGCTGGTCTGGCAAAAGGCCAAGGCTCTTGCCGTTCACACTTACGCTGCCACTGCGGACTTTCCTCGGACCGAAACCTACGGTCTGACCTCTCAGGTCCGACGAGCTTCGGTTTCAGTAGTTTCGAACATTGCGGAGGGGAAGGGCAGACTCACCTCGGGCGAGTTCCAGCATTTCTTAGGGCAAGCACGAGGCTCGTTGCTGGAGGCTGAAACACAGCTGTCGATAGCTCTGGACCTGGGTTTTCTAGGTAAAGAAGCTTACGAGGTTCTGGAGAGAGAATCCTACCAAGTGCTCGGTTTGCTTGATCGTTTAATCAATGCCCTTCGTCAAAAGCTACCCGCCCCAAAACGCTAAGCGCCATCACCACTTACGCTTCTGTCATTGAAACCTTGAAACTCTGAAACCTTGAAACCTCGGCCCAGCAGTCTCAATCTCCACGGACACCCTGAAACAACAGCGGCGCGAAGTGCGCCAGATTATCGCGCCACACCATCCAGGTATGCATGCCGGGAGTTTCGACAGCCGTCACCGGAACGTCCTTGGACTTAAGCCACGCGACAAACTTACGGTTGGGCTCAAGCAAGTCTTCTTTTGTGCCGCAAGCGATCCAAAGCAGGTTTAGACGGGCCGTCTTTCCACTGAGGGTCGTCATTCGCGGGTCTTTGTCCAGCTGTTCAATCGCAGAGCTGAATCCTCCAATCCAACCGAATTCGCCGGTATGGGTCAGTCCAATCGTCAGACCTTCCAAACCTCCCATGGAGAGTCCGGCAATCGCCCGATCATTCCGCTTCTTCGAAACGCGATACTCGGACTCCACCTGCGGCAGCACTTCGGTCAGCAGAGCCTGGCTGAAAAGATTCACGTTGTGGTCGACAGCTTTGTCATCGCCCCAGTTGTCGCCGCCAAGCACAAACTTCATCTCGCCATAGCCAAGTGGCATCACCACAACCATCGGCCGCGCTTTGCCTTGTGCAATCAGGTTGTCGAGAATGAAATTCGCTTTTCCAACTTCGATCCAGGCGTTCGCCATATCGCTATAGCCGTGCAACAGATAAAGCACTGGATACGGCTTTCTTCTTTTCCGATCGTAGCCCGGCGGCGTGTAGACGAAGTAATCGCTCTGTCCCGCGACCAGCCCGGTCACTACCTTCGAACTGTAGAAGTGGTGATGCACCTCTCCGTGAGGCACGTCAGTCACGTCCCACAGCTGAGGAGCGTTGCCCGGTACAACGACAGTATTTCCGAGATAAAGCAGGTTCGGCCGAACCACGGTATTTGTCGGGTCGAGTCGATACTCTCCATCAACTTGGAAAATATATCCGTAGATCTCCGGCTGCAGAGGAGGCGTGACCACGCTCCACACCCCATCAGCGCCTTTCTCCATGGCGAACGGATTCTCCTCGCCATCGAGATGGAGCAACGCTTTGCTGGCAGTCGGATCTTTGTATCGGAAGGCGATGCTCCCGTCGGGATGCACTTCGCGGGAGTTGAAATTCTCTTGTCCGCGAGCCCTAACGGACATCAGCGGAATCATGAGAGCAACGGCAATAATAATATTGATGATTTGCCACCGAGCTGACTTCTTCACTGCGGCTTTGGCGGCTCTGCGGGCTTCTGCTCCGGCTTCTGATTCGGATCCGCCTTCTGCACTTCCTGTCCGTCATACGTGATTCTCGATTTCGATCCGAAGCGGCGGTAGTTCGTGTACTTAATGATCTCGCGGATCTTTACGGCGCGCAGAGAGAACTCGAGTGTGTCTTCGGCGCGCGTATAGGTGGGAAACCAGTATTGGCCGTCGATCTGTTCGCGCCAGGTGGTGAACTTGGGGAACAGGTTCTCTTCCTTGCCATGTTTCTTTCGAATGTCGGGCACGGTTTTGCCATAAGTTTCCACAATCTGAAAATCGTGGTTGTCCACCCAGATCCGGCCCTGGAAATAGCGCTTCTTGCCGACAATCTGCTTGGGCGCGACATCGAATACATAGGTATCCAGCTCATCCTGCTTTTGCTGGCCGACGTAGAGCACGTCGTATTCCCCGATTTCATCCGTGGTCAGCACAAACGGCAGGCGATTCTCGATGTCGTCAAAGTCTTCTTCCGTCATCGAAATGCCGCCATTTTCTATCGTGGACTGCGGCGCAAACACCACGTTCTTGATCTTGTGTCCCTTGTCGTCAAAGGTTACGTCGAACACCTGCTGGTAGTTTCCGGTGACCGTCTCGCCGTCGAGCGTCATCACCTTGACGTCCTGCCGGTAGGTGTACTGGTCGCGCGCTTCCTTGAACTCCTTCTCCTTAGCGGCGAAGCGCTTGATGATTTCTTCGACGGTGATCCCCTTGGGCTCGTTTTTGTCGAGCGGGCCCTGCTGAGCGCGCGCCACCTGCGGCAACATGGCGCTGAATAGCGCGACCAAAGACAGAGACAAAACAAGGGACGCCAACCGCGCAGGTAGGGAGGGGAATTTCATAAACCTATTCTAACGAAAGGGAGCCGGGAACGGTTAACAGCAGCCTCCACCCCCGGGCCGCCGTGCAAACGGCTTTAAGACGGGGGTGGAAGACTGCAGTTCTGCCTATTTCATTGGATGCCTGGGGAGGAGGGAAGTTAGCGGGATTTACTTTTCTTTACTTTTGGGTCTTAATTACCGCGGGAATTCCGCATGGCCCTCGCCATTCCCCACTCGACCACTCCCGGAAATAGCTGGTACAGCTTGATGACCGGGATCATGGCCCAGGGCACGATGACCTCGCGCTTTTGTTTGCGATAGCCGCGATAGGTGGCCTCCGCCACGCGCTCAGCCGTAATGCCGCGCACGGCTGGCGGACGAACCGTCCCCTGACGATTGGCCACCACATGCGCGCCGAAATCGGTGGCGACGTATCCGGGACAGACGGTCAGCACGTTGATATTGTCGCGGAGCAGTTCCAGCCTCGCGCCTTTCCCGATGGCGTTCACAGCAAATTTGCTGGCCGAGTAGATGGCCATGAACGGCACCGGAATGTGTCCAGCAACGCTAGAAACGTTGATGATGGTTCCGCCGCCGGTTTGGCGCATGGCGGGAACCACTGCCTGTATGCAATTGATCGTGCCGAAAAAATTAGTTTCGAATAATTCGCGCAGCGCGGACGTCTCCATATCCGCAACTGAATCACGAATACCCACTCCCGCGTTGTTGACCCACACATCCACGCGACCAAAATTATGCAGCGTGAGGGCCAGCGCGCGATCGATTTCCTCACGGTTGCGCACATCGCAAGCCATGGCGATCGTGCGGTCGGTGTGCCCAACGCGCTGGCGAGCGGCCTCGGCGCGACCGGCATCGCGTGACAGCAGCACGACGCGGGCTCCAGCGTCGGCAAAAACTTTGGCAACAGCTTCCCCAATTCCCATGGAAGCCCCGGTCACGACGACGACTTTTCCATCCATCTCCATGGCGAACTTGTATAGCGTGGAGGGCGGCAAGTCAAACCCCAGTTGTCGGTTCTCAGTTATCAGTAAAACCCAATCCCCTACCGGTCCTGACTGAGAACCGAGAACTGGGAACTGAGAACTTTCCTATAGCGTAAAATCGTCTCCACCGGAGGCCCCGTGAGTTCGCTCTTACCCATCTTTCCGCTCGAACTGGTGCTACTGCCCGGCGTCCCCCTGCCGCTGCATATTTTCGAGCCGCGCTATAAGGAGATGATCGCGGAATGCCTGGAAAAGAAAAAGCCATTCGGCGTAGTGCGGGCGTCGTCCGAGGGAGTCGCCGACATCGGCTGCACCGCCGAGATCATGTCCGTCACCAAGAAGTACGACGATGGACGCATGGACATCCTGACGCGCGGGGTTGAGCGCTTTGAAGTGATCGAAGTCAACGACGAGCGATCATTTCTGCAGGCCGAGATTTCGCTCGTCCAGGACGAAGATGAAGATGAACCCGGCAAGCCCGCAACGGAGATGGTAACCCAGGCCGTGCGCCTGCACGCAGAGATCGCGAAACTGGCCGGAGCCGAGCCCACCGGCCCGGATGAACATGCTGGCAATCTATCGTTCTTGCTAGCCGGATCGCTCCCGCTCGACCTCGACTTCAAGCAGAACCTCCTCTCGACGCTATCGGAAGCAAAACGGCTGGAGGCAGTGATCGGCTATCTGGAAGCGATTCTGCCCGGTCTGCGGCGAGCGGCGAAGGCTCGCTGGAACTGAACAGAGTTGTCAGTTATCAACCCTAAGTTTTTCAGTAAGAACTGATTTAACTGAAAACTGATGACTGACAGCTGACGACTCTCCGCAGCGGTATAATCCGCCTAAGGCAGTTTCCTTCGGAGGTCCCACCATGAGTTTCGCCCGGACTCTCGGCGAATTGCGCCAAAGTCCTTTCAGTGCGCAGCGTCTCGGATCGCGGCGCGTAAAAGATGAGCTGCGCGAAAACCTGATGTTGCGGCTGCGCGAGGGCGGCCAGATATTCCCGGGCATCGTTGGATACGACGATACGGTGGTTCCGCAGATCACAAATGCAATCCTATCTCGCCATAATTTTATTCTCCTAGGTCTGCGCGGCCAGGCGAAAAGCCGCATTCTGCGCGCCCTGACGACGTTGCTTGATCCGCAGATGCCCTACATCGCGGGCTGCGAGATCCACGATAATCCCTACGCTCCGATCTGCCGGCGCTGCCGCGAACTGGTGGCGAAAGAAGGAGACGCCACGCCGATTGCCTGGCTCACTCCCGAGCACCGCTACGTTGAAAAGCTGGCCACGCCCGACGTCACCATCGCGGACCTGATCGGCGACATCGATCCCATCAAGGCGGCGCGTGGCGGGCACGAACTGTCGAGCGAATTCACCGTGCACTACGGATTATTGCCCCGCGCCAATCGCGGAATCTTCGCGATCAACGAATTGCCCGATCTCGCAGGCAAAATACAAGTCGGACTCTTCAACATCATGCAGGAAGGCGACGTGCAGATTAAGGGATATCCGATCCGCCTGCCGCTGGACGTAGCGATCGTATTCAGCGCGAATCCTGAAGACTACACCGCACGCGGCAAGATCATCACGCCGCTGAAAGATCGCATCGGTTCCGAGATTCGCACCCACTATCCGGCGACGGTCGAAGAAGGCATCGCGATTACCGCGCAGGAAGCGTGGATCAGCCGCGATAACGACCCTGCGAAATCGCGGTTGCATATCCCCAACTACATACAGGAAGTGATCGAACGCATCGCTTTCGCCGCCCGCGACGACAAGAAGGTCGACAAGCGCTCGGGTGTGAGCCAGCGCCTGCCCATCTCGGCCATCGAAAACGTAGTGTCGAACGCCGAGCGGCGCGCGCTGACGCATCAGGAAAAAGTGGTGGTGCCGCGAGTCAGCGACATCTACGCGGCGCTCCCGGCGATCACCGGCAAGCTCGAACTGGAATACGAAGGCGAGATGAAAGGCGCGGATTTTGTGAGTCGCGAGTTGATACGCACCGCGGTAGCGAAAGCATTCGATACTCATCTGCACGGTGTCAACCTGAATCAGGTGGTGCAGTGGTTCGATCTGGGAGGCGAGATTCAACTCGGTGACAACGCCGCAGCCGAGGAAGTCCTAGAAGGTCTAAGACAGATTCAGGGTCTGATGGAAAAACTCGGCAAGTTGAACGTGGGCCCGAAAGACAGCGCCGAGATGCAGGTATCGGCGGCAGAGTTCGTCCTCGAAGGCCTGCACGCGCACAAGAAAATCGGTCGCAACGAAGAGCGCGTGTTCACGGCGGGAGAGAAGCCAATGAAGGTAGCTGAGAAGCAGCCAGCGTTCGAGCGCGAAGAGCCGGGGCTAGGGCGCAAGCGAGGATTCAACTAGCTCTCAGCCGTCAGCTCTCAGTTCTCAGTGAGAGCAAGATGTTCGACGCGACTAGCCGTAACTGATAGCTGACAACTGATAGCTGAAAGCTGTTTATGAAACGCATCCGCTACAGCAAATACGTCCCCGACCCCGCCGGCGAAATGAGCATGGAAGACCTGCTCAGCGCGCTCTCCGACTATTTTCTGCAAAGCGGATTCAATGACAATTTCTGGTACGAACTACCCGAAGGCGAACAGACTCTAGACGACTTGAAGCGCGCCCTCGAACAAGCGTTACTCGATGGCGAGATGTTCGATGAGGAAATGCGCGACCGTCTCCAGCAGATGCAGATGGATGGCGACCTGGAGGAGTTGATCGAAAAGCTGATCGAGCGCCTGCAGCAGGAAGACTACATTTCCATCGATCAGCCACATGACGCGTCCAAGAACTCGAGCATCGGCGGTCCGGTCGGCCATCCGCAGCAACAGGCAAGATTCGAGATCACCGACAAGAGCCTCGACTTTCTCGGATTCAAGGCTCTGCGAGATCTTCTGGGATCGCTAGGCAAGTCCAGTTTCGGACGACACGACACCCGCGACATGGCAACCGGCATCGAAGCCAGCGGAGCGTCGAAGCCGTACGAATTCGGCGACACCTTGAACCTCGACATCACGGCGACGCTTTCGGCGGCCATCCAGCGCGAAGGCCTCGGACTTCCTCTGAACCTCGAATACCGCGACTTGCAGGTGCATCAATGCGAATACCAGTCATCGTGCGCGACGGTGCTGATGCTCGACTGTTCGCACTCCATGATCCTGTACGGAGAAGACCGCTTCACTCCGGCGAAGAAAGTTGCGATGGCGCTCTCGCAATTAATTCGAACGCAGTATCCCGGAGACTCGCTGTCCTTGGTGCTGTTCCACGATTCGGCGGAAGAAGTTCCGCTCTCGCAACTGGCGCGGGTGAAAGTTGGTCCTTATTACACGAACACGCGTGAAGGCCTGCGCATGGCGCAACGCATCCTGCAGCGCCAGCGCAAGGACATGAAGCAGATCGTAATGATCACCGACGGCAAACCCTCCGCCCTCACGCTCGAAGACGGACGCATTTATAAGAACGCGTTCGGGCTAGATCCGCTGGTGGTCAGCCAGACGCTCGAAGAAGTGTCAAAGTGCAAACGAGCGGGGGTGCTGATCAATACCTTCATGCTGGCGTCCGACTACGGACTGGTGCAGTTCGTCCAGAAGGTAACCCAGATGTGCCGCGGCAAAGCCTACTTCACGACGCCGTATACGCTCGGCCAGTATCTGCTGATGGATTACATGTCGCGGAAGACCAAGACGATTCACTAGCGCCTTCGCGGGCCACCGCTGGGATTACAGAAGTAACTCCGGGCCTGCCAACCCAGCAGCGGCCCGGTGTAAGATCGTTTCAGGATCTACCGTTCGGAGAGGTTATGAAACGAATCCCAGCTTTCCTGCTGCTGGCCGCCTTGAGTCTTGCGGCCGCCATGCCGGCTCAAGCTCAACGCATCAGTCCCGAAGAAAATGAACGCCAGTCCCAGAAGGCGATCAAAAAACAGCAAAAGATGTTGAAGAAGGCCAACAAGAAACAGGCGAAAGCGGCGAAGAAGGCCGAGAAGAAGCAGAAGAAGGCGGTCAAGAAGGCGAACGCCGGCTATCAGAAGTAGTCTTCAGTGTCACTGGCGGCGGGGTCGTGCCGTCGTTTGTCACAGTAGCTTTGTGACAGCCATTCGTAGCCACCCCCACTATCCCGATTCATCACAAATCCACAGTGACCGCCTGCACATCCGCCTGATCCCCGACGCGCTAAGCTGATTCCACTCCCAGGACCTTTCCCGGTCCCGTTCCCTCCAGAAAGAGACTAGCGATGCGTGCGTCAGGATGTGTGTTGGCCGTTGCTGTTACTTGTTTTTCCAGCTTGGCCGTCGCTCAGCAATCGGATCAGGTCATTGCTGAGCGTGTTCTCGGCCCCCAATGGAAGCATCTTTCGCGCCGCGCCGGGATGATATTCGCCGGAACCGTGCTGGCTGCTGCCCCACCGACGGCCACAGCCGATCGTCCCGCTCCAGGGCAGACTCCGTCAATCGAGCTGAGCTTTCGGGTGGACGAGCCCATCGCCGGCGTCGAGCGCGGACAAATTCTCACCATTCGCGAGTGGGCCGGAGCGTGGTCCATGCATCGCCCCATGAACAAAGGCGAGCACCTTCTTATCTTCCTATATCCGCCAAGTCGCTTGGGACTTACCAGCCCGGTCGGTGGATCACGAGGGCAGATCGCTCTAGATTCGAACGCCGCCGGCGAAACCGTCAGCGTCATTCAACTGGAGCGCGCCATCCGCCGCGCCCGAGAGGAATGAGAGAGGAAATGAGAGAGGAAATGAGCGAGGAAATGAGTATGCGCAGGAGAATCATAACCATCGCCGTTTTTCTTCTGTGCGCCGCAGTTGCTAGCCGCGCCGCAGGCCCGGCGTTCGTAGCCGGCTCTGGCTACAATCCCGGAGTCGAAGGCCAACCGCTGATCTGGGCGAATGGCTCGGTGCAGTACTTCACCGACCAGGGAAACCTGAGCCCGATCCTGACAGGGGCCCAAGCCGATGCTTTCGTCGCCACCGCTTTCAGCGCCTGGACCGCCATCCCCGGCATTACTCTCAACGCATCGCAAGCGGGTCATCTCGCCGAAGACGTGAACGGCAGCAACATCGAGACCAACGGATTCGGAATTGTCACCGCCCCCGCCGACATCACATCTTCCGCCACCGGCACTCCCGTCGGAATCGTTTACGACTACGACGGCACCGTCACCGACGCCATCCTCGGCGAAGGCGCTGGAGACCTGGAGGATTGTTTTACCAACGCCGTTTACGGTGGCCCCGACAACTTCTCCCCCGCCGGAAATATCGTGCACTCGCTGGTGGTGATCAACGGAGTCTGCGCCGCCACCAGCGCGCAGCTGCCCGACGTCCAATACCGTCTTGTGCGCGTGCTCGCGCGCACCATTGGAGCGGGGTGGTCGCAAGCGAACCTGAACGTAATAACGCAGAAACCGCCGCCAACCCAAGCCGATTTTGCCGGATTTCCCGTGATGCATTTTGCCGATCCGATTTCCTGCGTCCCTATCAGCATCTGCTATCCCAACGCCGCCGTCCCCAAAATGGACGACACGGACTCCCTAACCCGCCTCTATCCTGCCAGCGAGAACACGCAACCGGCGGGCAGAGTCTACGGCACCGTGTATTTCACTGACGCATCGGGGAATGCGGTGCAGCCCATGCAGGGCGTCAACGTAGTCGCCCGCTTGATGGTCTCGGGACAACCCTCCGGGCAGTACGTTGCAACTTCCGTTTCCGGATTCCTGTTTTGCGGCAACGCCGGCAACATCATCGATGGATACCTGGACGGAAATGGCCTTCGCTACGACCGGTGGGGCTCGAATGATCCCACGCTCGAAGGCTTCTTCGATCTGGGCGAGCTGATGATTCCGTCGGGGCAAACCACCGCCGAGTACCAGCTAAGCGTGGAAGCGTTGGATCCGGCCTGGTCCATGGGAGTCGAACCGTACGCTCCAACGCAAGTGACGCCTTCGGGCGCATTCGCGCCGGTTGTCGTCACGGTGTCGAATGGATCAAATGCGGAGCGCGACATCCTGATGTTGGGTGATGAAATCGCTCAGGAGCATCCCGGCAGCGGCTCGACCTACGCGAATCCAGCGGCTCTTCCACAGGGCGGAGCATGGGGTTCTTGGATCTCCGGTTACGGCAGCGCCGATTTCTTCGAATTTACAGCGCAGGCCAACCGCACAGCCTCGGTAGCCGTGATGGCTCTAGATGAAGCGGGCCAGCCCACCGAAACCAAGGTGCTGCCCGTGATCGGCATCTGGGAGTTGAGCGATGAAAGCGGCAATCCCGCGCCCTCGTCAACCCCCTCGGCATTCAACTCAGCAACTTTCGGAATGACGCGACTGGATACGCAGTTCAACACATCAGAAGCCTTTCGGGTAGCAGTGGCCGACTTCCGTGGCGACGGCCGGCCCGACTACTTCTATCAGGCGACGCTGCTTTATTCCGATACAGCCACCCCAGCGCGCGTCAGTCTGGCCGGCGGCATCACCACGCTTAACGGCATGGGCTTCAATCCGACGCTGCAGGTGACGGTTGCCGGCAACAACGGCACCACGCTCTCCGCGTCGGCGAGCCAGATCCAGGCAGCTCTACCCGCGGGCACGCAGGACGGAACGGCGACGATCCAGGTCACGGATCCGGTGAGCGGCGCTTTTTCACAGATGATCGGCGCGCTGACCTATGGCGCGTCGGCCACGGATCTCTTGCTCCTGCTACAAGGCGCGGAGCCATCAACCGCAGTCGGATCTCAAGCCGCCAATCCCATCCGCGTGCGCGCCGTAGCCGCCGATGGAGTCACGCCAGTAAGCGGAGCGACCATCGCCTGGAGCGCATCCAACGGCTTGCAGTTCTCAGCCTGTAGCGGAACTTCTTCCTGTTCGGTGCTAAGCGATGAAGCGGGAGAGTCCTCAAGCTGGGTGACTCCCACGGCGACGGGACAGAGCACGATCACCATCGCTCTAGCGCCGGCCTCCTACTCGCCGCCGCAGACGCAGCAAGACACGGTCGTGGCAACCTCGTCCACGCTAGATCTGGCCGCGCTCGCGCCAACACGCTGGGTTGGCCAAGGTGCGACGCTGGCCGTTCCGCTCACTGTAGAAGCGCTCGACCTGGGCGTCCCGTTGCCGAATGTAACCGTGAATTTCGCGGTCACCAAAGGCACAGCCTCGCTTTCGTCCGGCAGTGCAACCACCAACGGCTCCGGATTCGCCACCATCACGGCGCAGCTCACGAATCTAAGCGTCAATGTGCAGGTAAGCGCTTGCGTAGCTCCAAACAATTCGCCGTGCCAGACCTTTACATTGTTCTCCACCCCCACTTCGCTGTGGACACTGCAGACGGTGAGCGGATCGTCGCAGTTTGTACTGACCGGGCAGACGTTTCAGCCGCTGGTGATGCGAGTGACCGACGGCTCGACTGCCGAAAATCCAGTGCTGGGAGTGAACGTCAACTTTGCTACCACGCTGGCGCGAGTCAGTCCCGGCCAGGGAGGTCAGCAAGGTGGCGACGGTGGAGACGGAGGCCCCGTTATCCTCGGAACTTCGCAGTCGCAGGTGGTGACCGCTCAGGATGGCACCGCATCGATCGTCCCCTCCGCTGAAAACGTCGGTCCGTGTGACTTATTTATAACGGTAAGCGCCGGAACGACGAGCGCGCAGCTTCAGATGGAGAACCTGGCAGCAATCATTCCGGAGCCGCCGAAAAGTTTCGGCACTGAGCCTCCGGCCGCGCCGCGCCTCCCGCAATTTGGAGCGCAAGCAGCGGCATCGCCAGCCCCGCCGGCGATGCTGTTCGCAGTGCCGCAAGGCATAGCAAGCAACGACCCAGCCGCGGATTCGCAGACCGCCTGCTCGGATTCGGCCGCGAACGATGCCACTGGCGGAAACGCAGTTTCCTCAGCATGTTCATCGAAGCCGGCGGCCGCTGATCCGAAGGAAGACGATCCGAAGCAAGACGACCTGAAGCCAAACACTGAGAAAACTCTCGGGAAAGAAGTGCGACCTGAGAACGACGCTGCCCCCGCTAGGGCCACAAGTCCCATGGAGATCCATTCAGACCCAGCTTCAAGCATTTGGCTTCCGGAGGACAAGCGAGCGTGCCGCGCCCTGGCAGGCGATGACCCGCTCTTCTGATCCGTCAGCCTAGTCACGACTTAGGGACGAGGGTACTCCGCGGTCGGAGGCCAACCTACTTCCCGGTCCCGGTCCCAGTCCAACGATCGACCCAGTCATTGACCGTCTTGTACCAGAACTGCGAATTCTGCGGCTTCAATATCCAATGGCCTTCGTCGGGGAAGTAGAGCATCTTCGACGGCACGCCCATCGTTTGCAGCGTGGTAAAAAGCTGGAACCCTTCGCTGACGTCAAGCCGGTAGTCGAGCTGTGAATGGATAACCAGCGTAGGCGTCTTGAAATTCTTAGCCGAGGCGCGTGGATTCCATTTGTCGTACATCTCAGGGTTGGTGTACGGAGTCCCTTTGAACTCCCAATTATTAAACCAGAGCTCTTCGGTCGTGCCCCAGGCGGAGTAGGTATTAAACATGCCATCGTGCGTCACGATGCACTTGAAACGGTCAGTATGGCCGAGCACCCAGTTAGCCATGTATCCGCCGTAGCTGGCGCCCAGCGCGCACTCCCGGTCTTTGTCAATATAAGGAAAGGTCTTCTCCGCGTAGTCGAGTCCCTTCATCAAGTCTTCAAACGGAGCGCCGCCCCAATCGCCATTGATCTCGTCAATAAATTTCTGCCCATATCCCGGCGAGCCGTGGAAGTTGATCATGATGACGACGTATCCGCTAGCCGCAAAAAGCTGAGCGTTCCAGCGATAGCTCCAAAGATCGCCCATCGGAACTTCGGGCCCGCCGTGGATGATGAACTTCAGAGGATATTTCTTGCCGGGGTCGAAGTTCGGCGGCTTGACGAGAAAGCCTTGGACTTTGTCGCCGAACGCGCCAGTGAACCAGAAGGCCTCGATGGGGGACATTGAGACTTGGGAGAGGACGGCGTCATTGAGGTGAGTGAGCGCCTTTATCCGAGCGCAAATAGTCTTACGATCAGCTGTAAATGCACAGTCAGCGTTTGACACGGGGGTGATTTCGCGAAATGACCCGCCGAGGTCAGCATGGAAGATCTCGTTCGGCGCGGCTATGGACATCTGCGTAAAGAAAACTCCCTTGCCGTCCGAACTAATAAATATGTCGTCGTTGAAGCCTTGGATAATAGGGATGGGTTTTGACGCCGAAAGCCCAACCTCGAAAATTGGACCCTCACCAGATTGTTCAGCCGAAAAGTAGAGCACCGAGGAATCAGGTGCCCAGGCATAGGTCCCTACCCATCGATCCCAATCCTCTGTCAGATTCTTCTTCTCTCCCGTCTTGCGGTCATACAGCATCAGCCGAAACCGATCACTCTCGTATCCCGGACGCTGCTGGGCTCGATAAGCGATGTACTTGCCATCGGGCGAATACAGCGGAGTCGAATCACTGGCGGGATTATCGGCCGTGATGTTCTTCGCTTGGACAGATCCGGCCGCTCCTCCATTCACCGAAACGATCCAGAGGTCATTGTTGGTAGAAGCCGCTTCCACCTTTTCGTGATTTGACGTGTAGCAAATCTCCTGCCCGTCAGGCGAGAAGGCATAGTCGTCCTGTCCGCCAAGCGAGAACACAGGAGCGTCGTAATCGCCGGGCGCAAGGTCGGTATATCGCCTCGTGATCATCCCCGCAACCGCAGTCGGAGGAACTTCGGGAGGAGCTTCAGTCACAAAGATGTGGCTGCGCTTGCCCGCCTTATAAGCATTCCAGTGACGATAAAGCAGGCGGTCAAAAATCAGAGCCTTGACCTTCGACTGCTCCACTTCCTTCAGCTTCGCGGCATTGCAGGCATCTTCGCCGGCAGGCGCACCGTCGCATTCCGGATAAACATCCGAAGTAAAAAGAATGTTCTTGCCATCGGGAGACCAGAGTTCTCCACCAGCTTCGGTAGCAATCGAAGTCAGCTTCCAGGCGCGAGTCACGGCGCCCGCAGCATTATCAAACTGAGCAATCCAAACCTGCGACCCGCCGTCCTTATTAGAGATAAACGCAAACCGCTTCCCATCCGGAGCCCATCGCGGACGGTCTCCATCCTGATCGCCAATGAGTACGCGCTCTTTTTCGCTCGATGCTCCTCCTGCCAGCGGCACGATCCAGATGTGCGAAGTTTTCTTGTTAGCCGCCAGATCCACATCGACCGCAGCAAACAGCACCCACTTGCCATCCGGAGAAGGCACCGGCTCCCCAACCCGCTTCAGCTTCATCATGTCTTCGAATGTGAAAGGTCGCTTGGCTTGAGAGAATGCGGGAAGAGAGAAGAGAAGAACCCAAAGAAAAATAAGACGGCGCATAGCGTAGCCTCCGCGGGACTAAAAAGTGTAGCAGGATGAGGTCAGAGGTGAGAGGTCAGATTGCAGAAGTAAAGTCTCTAGGGGTTAAACCTCTGCAATCTGAGCTCTGACCTCTGCAAAGGTCATCTGCCGTCGCCCTTACTTCAATTCCTCCAGCATCGCCGTCATCTCCGACTGCGCGTGCGAGTTGCCGGTGCGCACAGCGGACGACACGCCATCCACCAGCCAGCGCTTAGCTTCATCAACGCGACTCGCACTGGCCAGCGCCTGCGCTGCCATAAAGTAGGCGGGCGTGTAGTCGGGATTTTTCTCGATCAAGGTTTTGAATTCCAGAAGCGCCGGTTCGATTTGTCCGGACTTCGAGTACTCCATCGCCAGTCCATAGCGCGCAAACGAATCCTCAGGATTGGCGGCAAGAATCTCGCTCAGCATGGCAATGCGATCCATAGAAGAAGGTCTCAGGCGTCAGGTCTTAGGTCTTAGGTCTTAGGTCTTCTTAGCTAACAGCTAACAGCCAAAAGCCAAAAGCTGCTCCCCATTCATATCATGTCCCGCGATACAATGGCTTTTCTCCGAGGAGCAACTTGGCTTGTCCTTATTTTGTGCCGCGAGAGATTTTAAACGACGGCTCCTGGCCGCATCCGTCGCGTTTGCCACTAGGAGCCGGATGGACCGGCACCTGCCGCGCCTCGGGCCAGGAACTCGTGCTATCTGACGCCCACATACGCGAATTCTGCAACCTCGGTTACGCTACCGCCTGCCCCCACCTTCCACCGAGCCGTGACTGGGATGCAGTACGTTTTTCGGTGGCCCGTACCAGCCGGGAGCAGGTCACGATCTGCTTTGTGTGCGAGCTAGCCCACGCTCCCATCGAACATGGAGAACTCACTTTCGATCTGATGAGCGAAGCTTGGCTCAACGCGTTTCCCGATCCGCGCGTGCTTACTCTAGCAAACTGCTATCTGCAAACCTATCGCGCAAGACAAAGTGCCGTTCTCATCTGAAAGTCTATGAACGAAT
The DNA here is from genome assembly GCA_963755765.1 of uncultured Acidobacteriaceae bacterium. GTDB lineage: Bacteria > Acidobacteriota > Terriglobia > Terriglobales > Acidobacteriaceae > Acidiflorens. The sequence goes on along the minus strand of CAVWKZ010000008.1, from coordinate 34,680 downwards.
CTATAAACGACCTATGAACGACGACACCAAAGACAAGGCGGAATTAACTCCCCGGCCCGTGCGCGAATCGATCTCAGAAATGGCCGAGATCGTCATGCCGAACGATGCCAATCCCCTGAACGCGCTGGTGGGCGGCCGGCTTATGCACTGGATCGATCTGGCAGGCGCCCTCGCCGCGCATCGGCATTCGCGGCAGAGAGTGGTGACGGCGTCCATTGATCATATGGATTTCTTGGTGCCGGTGCGCGTGGGTGATCTGGTCATTCTGCGGTCGTCGGTGAATCGCGTGTTTCATACTTCGATGGAAACCGGTGTCAAAGTCTGGGTAGAGAACTATCGTTCAGGGCAGAACCGGCATGTCAGCTCGGCGTATCTGACGTTTGTTGCGATCGATGAGGCGGGCAACAAACTCGCCGTGCCGCAGGTGATTCCCGAAACCGAAGATGAGAAGCGCCGGTTCGAAGACGCTGCGCGCCGCCGCGAGATACGCCGCGCGGAATGGGCGCGCAGGAAAGAAGGATGGAGTTAGACGTTAGATTGCTGAGGCCGGGAAATTGCAAAGGTCAGAGGTCAGATTGCAGAGGTGAAATCAAAAGCTGCGCGCCTGAGCTTTTAACTTCTGCAATCTGCCCTCTAACCTCTGACCTGAAACTTGATTTATGGAAAGCGCACTTCTAATTCATCGCCTCCACTTCGCGTTCACCGCGACGTTTCACTATCTTTTTCCGCAGCTAACCATGGGGCTCGCGCTGCTGATCGTGGTGCTCAAAACGATCGCGCTGCGACGCAATGATCCCGTCTATCACGAGGCCGCGCGCTTCTGGGGAAAGATTTTCGGGATCAATTTCGTCCTGGGAGTAGTGACCGGCATTCCCATGGAATTCCAGTTCGGTACCAACTGGTCAGTGTTTTCAAGATTCGCAGGCGGCGTGATCGGCCAGACTCTGGCCATGGAAGGCATGTTCGCCTTCTTCCTCGAGTCGGCATTCCTCGGACTATTTCTCTACGGAGAAAAGCGTCTGAGCCCGAGAGCGCACTGGCTGTCGGCCGTCGCCGTCTTTGTAGGCTCGTGGGTGTCAGGCTACTTCATCATTGCCACCGACGCGTTCATGCAGCATCCCGTCGGCTATTTCACCGCCGCGGATGGAAGCTTGCAACTGGAGAGCTTTTGGGATTTCGTGCTCAATCCCTGGGCGGGATGGCAGTACGCGCACAACATGGGTGGAGCGGCCATCACCGGCGCATTCATCATGACCTCGGTGGGCGCCTTCTATCTGCTCTCCGGCAAATGGACGGCGCACGCTCGCATCTTCATCAAGACAGGCGTGATCGCCGGTTGCGTCTTCAGCGTGCTCCAGATTTTTCCCACCGGCGACCGCCAAGGCAAAATGGTCACCGACCTGCAACCCGTGACCCTGGCGGCGATGGAGGGATTGTTTCAAAGCCAATCTAGCGCGCCAATAGTCCTCATCGGTCAGCCTGACGTGCCGCAAGGCACCATCGACAATCCGATTCAGGTTCCGGGAGCGTTGAGCATCCTGACTTATCGACGCTGGAATGCCAACGTCCGCGGACTCGACTCTTTCCCCAAGCAAGACTGGCCCGACAACATCCCGTTGCTTTATTACAGCTATCACATCATGGTTGGCTTGGGGACGTTGTTTGTCGCCATCATGGTCGTCGCATCGCTGCTGCTGTGGCGTGGGAAACTTTTTAACTCCAGGTGGATGCTCTGGATACTGATGCTGTCGGCGCCGTTTCCTTATATTGCGAATACCGCGGGCTGGATGACCGCCGAACTCGGACGCCAGCCGTGGCTGGTCTATGGGCTGATGCGCACGGAAAGCGGCTACTCCAGGCTCGTTTCAGCCGGTAACGGCATGTTTACTCTACTGGGATTCATGGGGATTTATATGGTGCTTGGAATTCTGGGGCTGTTTCTGCTCTGGCGGGAAATTGACCACGGTCCTGCGGCCGGGACGGAGTCGGCATCTAATCTCCATATAGCGACGTAGCGAATTAGCGAGGCAAGGTAAGTATGGCGGCTGTTTGGTTCTGGATTGTCGCGGCGATGCTCGCGACCTATGTCGTGCTTGACGGATTCGATCTCGGCGCCGGCGCAATTTATCTGATCGCAGCCAAAACGAATGCCGAGCGGCAACGAGTGCTGCGCGCCATCGGTCCCGTCTGGGATGGCAACGAGGTCTGGCTGATTGCCGCCGGCGGCACACTCTACTTCGCGTTCCCTCAACTCTACGCGTCGAGCTTTAGCGGCTTCTATCTTCCGCTGATAATGGTTTTGTGGCTGCTGATACTGCGGGCCATCGGCATCGAATTCCGCAGTCACATCGAGAACCAGGTCTGGCAGAGTTTCTTCGACGTGGTCTTCAGCGTCTCAAGTATTCTGCTGGCAGTGTTTTTCGGGGCAGCGCTCGGTAACGTGGTGCGCGGCGTTCCGCTGGATGCATCCGGCTATTTTTTTGAGCCGCTCTGGACCAACTTCAAACTCAGCTCGCAGGTGGGCATTCTCGACTGGTATACCGTACTGATCGGAGGCATGGCGCTGATCACTTTGACCGCACACGGTTCTTACTACGTTGCGCTCAAAACCGACGGGGACCTCAGTCGCCGCGCTAGCGGATTCGCCCTGATCTGCTGGCCAGTGCAGTTTTTTCTGACGGTTATTGCTCTGGTTGCGACTTATTTCATCCGTCCCGACATCACAGCCAATTATGCGAACCACAAGATCGGGCTGCTGGTTCCGGTGGTGGTTGTTGCCAGCCTGGCGGTGATGCTCTGGGCGAATCCCAAGGGCAAAGAGAAACTAGCGTTCGTTGCCTCGAGCTTGTATATCGCCTTCATGCTGCTGGGTGCGGCGTTTGCGCTGTATCCGGTCGTGCTTTCTGCGCGCGATCCCCAATATGACCTCACCATCTACAACACCGCTGCGGCCAGCCACGGACTCAGGGTCGGCCTGGCGTGGTGGACGCTAGGCGCAGTGCTGGCTGTGTCCTATTTCGTATTCGTCTACCGCATGTTTCGCGGCAAGGTGCGGTTGGGAGAAGGACACTACTGAGCATTCAGCATTCAGCACTCAGCACTCAGGAAAACCTCCGGACCCGCTGACTGCTGAGTGCTGACTGCTAAATGTTGCCTTTCCCTCCCGTATAATCAGCCAATGGGCGCTCATTCGCATTCCGGGCCGCAACAGCCTGCTCCGCAACCGTTACCTGGCGTCAACGCCATCATCGCTGTCGGTTCCGGCAAGGGCGGAGTCGGCAAGACCACGCTTTCGGTGAATCTCGCCATCGCGCTCAGCAAGATGGGGCACAAAGTCGGATTACTCGATGGCGACGTTTACGGTCCAAATGTTCCGCTCATGCTCGGCACCAACGAGCAACCCAAAGTGATGGGCGAAAACCAAATCGCGCCAATCAACTCGCATGGGCTCAAAGTTATCTCGGTCGGCTTCCTCAATCCAGGGGACAAGCCGCTAATCTGGCGCGGTCCGATGCTGCATTCGATCATCAAGCAATTCCTTGGCTCGGTGCAGTGGGGACAGCTTGATTATTTGGTGATCGATCTTCCTCCGGGAACCGGCGACGTGGCGCTCTCGCTGATTCAGACTGTGCCCTTGACCGGCGCGGTCATTGTCTCTACTCCCTCCGATGTTTCGTTGCAGGACGCGCGTAAGGCGATCGAAATGTTCCGCCAGATGAAGGTGGACATCGTCGGGATGGTCGAAAACATGAGCTACTTCGTTTGTCCGCATTGTCAGCACGAGATTGATATCTTCTCGCGCGGCGGCGCGGAAAAGACCGCCAAACAGTTCGGCATCGCCTTTCTCGGAAGTGTCGAACTCGATCCCGAAATTCGCAAATCGGGCGACAGCGGCTCCCCGTCGGTGCTCCAGGGAGAAACTTCGCCTCACGCGAAGTCACTGTTCGCTTTTGCCCGCAACGTGGTGGCGCGCGTGGAAGAAATCAAAGCGGCCAGTTCGGAAAGCGTGATTCAGATCCAGTAAGAGCGCTGTCCTAAGTCTAGGTTGTCATGTTGAGCGAAGCGAAAGACCTCATGCATCGCGAAGTCAGGTGCATCGATCCTTCGCTACGCTTAGGATAACAATTCGGGTTTATGGTCGAATCGCGCCAAACGATACACCGCGTCCGCCGTCTCATCTTTCAGTACTAGCCTAGCCACCATCTCGCCGAGCGCGGGACCATGCTTGAACCCGTGGCCTGAGCCGCCTCCTACAATCCACACGTTCGCGTTAGCAGGATGCCGATCGACAATGAGATTGTAGTCAGTCGTATTTTCGTATTGGCAGACGCGAGTTTCCAGCAGCGGCGCATCTCGCATTCCCGGAAAGCGGTAGGCGAGATAACGGCGCGCCGCTGCCAGTCCATCTCCGCTCACCACGCGCTCTCCTGACGTGGGATCGAACTCCGGGCCGCGCGTGTCGTCAGCGATTTTGAAACCGCGGCCTTGATTGCCGGGAATCCCATACATGAAATGGTCGCTATGATCAGCCCAAACCGGTACGTTGTCCTCGTTGTAGCGCGGATCGCCCGCAGGCGTGCCGAAGAAGAACACTTCTTGCTTGGTCGAAATAAAATGCGGACCGACGGTTTGCGGAAATAGTTTGCCCAGCCACGGACCACACGCGAAAACGTAGCGGTCAGCGGAAACGGTTGTCTTATCCGAAAGCGTGAGCTCTTTCCACTGACCGCTTTCGAGATTCGGCGACGTGACAGTTGCCTGGCGATATTTTCCGCCCTCGGCTACAAACTGATCGACGACCGCTTGCGCCGACGCGCGCGCCAGCAGGTATCCGCTTTCGGGTTCGTAGATCCCCCACTCGACTTTGTCGAAGCTGATCTGCGGCCAGCGGCGCTTCAGTTCGTTCACGGTCAGCTGCTCGAATGGGATTCCCGCATCTTTGAGGAAGGGAAGCGAGCCGCGCTCGTAAGCGTCGTCGGCTTCGGCCATCCACAGGACTCCGATAGGGAAAAAGAATTTTCGCTTCCACTCTGTTTGGTGCTGCTTCCAGAGATCGAGCGCATGCGCCGCCAGTTTCGTATAGGGCTGATCGGGGCCATACGCGCCGCGAATGATCCGCGTCTCACCTCCGGACGACGCCCGCGAATTTCCCGGACCCCAGGCATCAAGCAGGGTGACTCGCGCTCCGCTGCGCAGAAGGTAGAGGGCTGTCCATCCGCCGAAACCGCCGGCTCCGATCACGGCGATGTGGGGTTTGCTGGGCATCACGGCGCATAACGAGTAAACACAAGGTCGGTAGCCTTTGTTTTCTCGTGGCAGGGAAAGCAGCTCTTCATAAACGCTGCGTCGCCAGCTTTGCCGTTAGCGAAGTGACCGAACCCCCAGCCGCCGGTAGCCGCGTACTTTTTTGAGTCCTTGACCATGAACTGAATGTTGGTCGGGGCCCCCGGAACGAAAGATTGAGCGTCGCCAAAAACTTTATTGTTCTCGTCCGACGCAACGTTTTGGTAATGCAAAGCCGCAATGATTGAGCCGTCCGGGTACGGAAGCTTCCCATCCTGAAAGGCCTTGAACGCCACATCATTCCCCAGGACCGCACCTAAACTGTTGAGCTTGCCTGCTTCATGGGCCGAAGAGACCCACCTCCAGTCGCGGTACCCGTGAGGAATTTCGGTAACGTACGGGGCGGATGCCCCATCCGCATGTCCTGGTGCAGGAGCAACGAGAGCGACAAGGCCGGCCATTGCTACAGCTGCAACCAGGAAGAACGTGAAGTGTTTCATAAGGGTTCCTCCGTTCAAACTCTGACAATCTCAGGATGGCCGACGATTATATCGCCGATTCCTAGAATTGTGTTTTGAATACTGGAGAACATGACGAGCATCTAAACCAAGCGCATGAACAACGCTAAAGCTTATTCCGCTGCAAGTGCGACATCGCCGCTGGCTTCCACCACGATCGCGCGGCGCGATCCAACCGAACAGGACGTGCAGATCGAGATTCTCTTCTGCGGCATCTGTCACTCCGATCTCCATCAGGTCCGGAATGAATGGAAAGAAGTGATGCCCACGGTTTACCCCTGCGTACCCGGTCACGAAATCGTCGGCCGCGTCGTCAAGGTTGGCTCCGCTGTCTCCAGGTTCAAGCCCGGCGACCTCGCCGCGGTGGGCTGCATGGTCGATTCCGACCGAACCTGTCCCGAGTGTCAGGCTGGCCTGGAGCAGTTCTGTCCAAATTTCACCTTAACCTACAACTTTCCCGACAAGCATCTGGGAGGCGTCACCTACGGCGGCTATTCCGACGGCATTGTCGTCAACCAGAGGTTTGTGTTGCACGTTCCCTCGAACCTCGACCTTGCCGGAGCCGCGCCTCTGCTTTGCGCCGGAATCACGACCTACTCGCCGATGCGCCACTGGGGCGTCAGCAAAGGCAAGAAGGTAGGCGTCGTCGGTCTCGGTGGACTCGGTCATTTGGGGGTTAAGATCGCCCACGCGCTCGGAGCGCACGTTGTGGTCTTCACGACTTCTCTGAACAAGAAGGATGACGCCGTTCGCCTGGGCGCGGACGAGGTCGTAATCTCGAAGAACGCGGACGAGATGCAGAAGCACGTGAGCAGCTTCGACTTCATTCTCGACGCTGTCTCCGCCAACCACGACATCAACGCTTACATCAATCTGTTACGCCGCGACGGCAACATCACCCTGGTCGGTGCGCCCGAGAAGCCGCTGGCGGTTTCGGCGTTCGGCCTGATCATGGGTCGCCGCAGCCTCTCCGGTTCGCCGATTGGCGGAATTCCGGAAACTCAGGAGATGCTCGATTTCTGCGGACGGCACAACATCACCGCCGACGTCGAGGTCATCCCGATACAAAAGGTGAACGAAGCTTACGAGAGACTGCTGAAGGCGGATGTGAAGTACCGGTTCTCGATCGACATGGCTTCTCTCAAATCCTAGTAAACCGCTGAGTAAACGCACTTTTCCAAAAGGAGAAACAATGCAAAAACGCAAACTTGGAAAAAGTAATCTTGAAGTGTCGGCCATCGGCCTCGGCTGCATGGGGCTGAGTTACGGCTTCGGGCCGGCCGTAGAGAAGAAGGACGGAATTGCGCTGATTCGAGCAGCCGTCGAAAAGGGAGTCACATTTTTCGATACCGCCGAAGCCTACGGCCCGTTCAAGAACGAAGAACTCGTGGGTGAAGCGCTGGCTCCATTCCGCGACAAAGTTGTGATCGCCACCAAGTTCGGGTTCAAAATCGATCCCACGGCGGCGCGAGGTTTGAATGGAGTGGACAGCCGGCCGGAGCATATCAAGGAAGTCGCCGAAGCCTCGCTCAAGCGCCTGAAGACCGACGTCATCGATTTGTTCTATCAGCACCGCGTCGATCCCGACGTCCCGATCGAAGAGGTTGCGGGAGCGGTGAAGGAGCTGATTCAGCAAGGCAAGGTGAAGCACTTCGGCCTTTCCGAGGCGGGAGTGAAGACCATCCGTCGGGCCCACGCCGTTCAGCCCGTCACCGCGCTACAGAGCGAATACTCCCTGTGGTGGAGAGAGCCAGAAGCAGACATTTTACCCGCGCTCGAAGAACTCGGGATCGGATTCGTTCCATTCAGTCCGCTGGGCAAAGGCTTTCTCACGGGGAAGATCAACGAAGATACGAAGTTCGACAAGAACGATTTCCGCAACATCGTGCCTCGCTTCACTCCAGAGAACCGAAAAGCGAATCAGGCTGTGGTGGACGTCCTTGAGAAATTTGCCCAACAGAAGAAGGCGACACCGGCGCAGATCGCACTCGCCTGGCTGCTGGCGCAGAAGCCTTGGATCGTCCCGATACCGGGTACGACCAAGCTTCACCGCCTTGAGGAGAACATTGGAGCGGCCGCGATTGAGCTGACATCTGATGATCTCCGCCAAATCGACAACGTCGCTTCGAAGATCGCCGTGCAAGGCGAGCGGTATCCGGAAAACATGCAGAAACTGGTGAATCGATAAAACGATGAATCGCTAAACAATCTGGGTCACGTCGCATTCGGCGTGACCCATCTTGTCCCGTACAACCTCCGGCCTCACACTTTCGCGCAGCTTATGACTCGAACGCATGGCGCGGAAGCTTCGAAAATGCGCACTGGCGCAGCATGGCTGAAATGCATGGTGCGGAAGCTCAGAAAATGCCTTTGTCGTGGATTGAGCAGTGTGCGGACCTCGGCGAAAGCTGCTTACCAACATTCGCCGCGGGCAAATTGATTTTCGGATGCGTAAGTACGACCTCTGCAACCGACTTGCCCTGGTCTTCGTTTACCGGGGTCGCCAGAAAGGCGTGGACGATATTTCCTGCGTGCTGCCCGGTCATATCCACCGCCATACCCGCGATTTGTCCGCTGTCATTGATGTTGCTAGCCGAGACTACGAAGAGGTGGGAACTTGCCGGAAATAGAGTGTTAAGGTCGATCGTCACGCCGTTCCGCCAGATGAGGCCGTGGGACCAGCTGTTCTCGGAGTTAAATGAGCTCCCCACCGCTTGGCCCCGGTTGTTGATGCTGGTGGCAAACGAGGCAACATCTCCCGGCAGCAGGGGGCCGAGGCTTGTGGCTGTATTGTTCTGCCAAAGAGTGGCCAAGGGTGTGCCGTCAGAGTTAACGGCTTGCCCAACAATTTGGCCGTGGCTGTTAATGGCGTAGGCAATAGCGCCCGGATCCCCGAGGTCCGGAAGCGCGGTGGCAATGCCGTTTTCCCACATTACGCCGTAATTCGCTGCGGTGCACGTTCCTGAGTAGCCTACGGCTTGGCCTTGATTGTTGATGCCGAATGCGATCCCGTCTGGATCGCTACCGATCGTAGGAAGAGCTTGGGCTTTGCTTTTGTTCCACACCACCGGCAGGTCAATCCGATTATTAGTGATGCCAGGCGGGCAGGTGGAGTCCACGATCCCATTTTCCGCATATCCTGCGACTTGTCCGCGGTTATTGACGGCGCTGGCCTGCCCATTATTCCCGCCCACCGTTGGCAGAGCGCTCATCACGCCGTTTTGCCAAAGAAACGGAAGACACGTAAGGTGCGTGCCGAAACCGCAAAGGTCTTCGCCATTCGGATCTGGAACAGATGTTTCGGACATACCGACGGCTTCCCCGGGGTCATTGATTCCATTCCAATTGATCGAACTGTTCTTTCCTCCAAGTGTGCCGAGTTCGAGGTTGAGTTTGCCGGCGCTGATCCTCACGGTACCTGCAACGAGGTCGGCGGAGAGGGAAAGGCTGAAAGGATCCAGGCGCTGCTCCATGTTCTCCGTCCAGCCGGAATTATTGAGGCCCATGGCCATGCCCAGGTTGTCAGGGTGCTGAACGCCCAGATCCTGAACTTTGTAGCTCGCCTGCGCGACCGCATTGCTGAAGCTCGCCAGAACCATCGTCGCAACTCCGAGTATCCAGAAATTCCGCAACTGTCTAAGCGTGATCATATGTTTTCTATTCCTCCGGTAAATTTGTGGTGCCGGATGTACCAATTAATACCGACTGGCGATTTACGTCAGCTACACTCGGCGCTCGAACAGTTAGCGTGCAATTGAGAGCAGGATGGCTCGCAACTTCACAAATTTCTGCTGAGTCAGAACTGAAGGAGCATGTGGCGTTCCACGTTCACACTAATTACGTGACACGACAGGCCCAATATTTCAGACCTCGAAGCAGGGTGGCGGACTAACAACCTCGTGGGACGATCCCAAGACGGCTAAAGCGCGCGTTTCTCCAACTTTTCACACACAGGGGGCGAGAGGTTATGAGATTCGAGAACATCAGCAGCCAAAAGTCAGGCCGCTCAATTGTGATTGATTTTTCCATGGTTTAACATACATACTGGTTGGTATGTTGGCAGCACGGAAGAGTCCGAAACAGAGTCCGAAACAGAGTCCGAAACAGAGTTCGAAACCTGGGGTGATTAGGTTGCGCGATTCTGAGCGCACGCGGGAGCGCCTGCTGCAGGCGGCATCTCGCGAGATCTACAGATCCGGTTTCCAGAGTGCCAGCCTGGACGCCATTCTGGCCGTGGCGGGGGTCACCAAGGGAGCGCTGTACTACCACTTCAGAAGCAAGGAGGCCTTGGGATACGCAGTCGTCGAAGAGATAATCGCCCCCGACGTCCACGGGAAATGGGTGCGGCCTTTTCAGAGCGGCGAGGACCCCATCGACGCTCTGATCGGCGCTGTTCAGCGAATACCCATTCGGCCCGCGGATGTACGGGGTGGCTGCCAATTGAACAATCTGGCGCAGGAAATGTCTCCTCTTGACGCGGGATTCCGGAAGCGGCTGGCGACGATCTTCAATGTCTGGCGGGAGGCGGTTGCCTCCGCTTTGCGACAGGGCCAGACCCACGGAAGCGTTCGCCGCGACGTGGAACCCGCTGACGCCGCCGCCTCACTGATCGCGATGGTCGAAGGCTATGGGTCGCTGGCAAAGAATGCCCAGGATCCGAAAGTGATGAAAGCGGGGATCAGAAACATCGTGGACTGGGTGCGATCCCTGCGCGCGCCGGGCAACCGCAAGCGAGGTTGATCGCATCGGTGTTTCAAGGGGTTAGTTTTGGCACTGTTACATACCAACCAGTTCGTATGCTCGGAAAGTCAGTATCTCGATTCGGCGACGCGCTTCAAACTACATCACGAGAAGGAGAACGAGCAATGACAGTGACAATGACAACGACAAGGGCCGCCGTGTCGCGCAGGAAGCTTCTCGCAACCGGAGCCTGCGCGCTGGTTGGTGCCGTGAGCCTCGCGGGACCGGCAAGTGCCAGCGCATTGGGGGGGCAGAACTTAACGAACGAGGAAGTCGTTCGGCAGTGGTACGCAGCCTGGGAGCAGAAAGACTGGGGTCCGGTGGATAGCCTGCTGGCCGACAACTTCACCTTTTCAAGCGCGGCCGGCGACGACCACATCAGCAAGAGCGCTTTCAAAGAGCAATGCTGGAAAACACAGATCAATTTCATCAAACATTTCGATCTGGAGCGGGTCTCCCCTGGCGCGGACGATGCTTTTGTGAAGTATCTTTGCCACACCACCAACGGTAAGTCGTTCCGCAACGTGGAGTACATCCGAATCAAGGACGGAAAGTTGCAATCCATTGAGTGTTATTTCGGTGCGCAATCCAGCTTTCCGTCAGCAGTGAGCACTGGGCAGAAGTAGCACATGGCCGATACCAGAAAGCGAGGGGTTCCATCATGAGCGCCCGCGAAATCCCGAATGCTACGTTCAGTGCACGCGAGATGCTTATTCAACGACCTGCTCACGCGAGTGCGGACGTTTCGGCTAGCTCAACACTGGGAGCTGCGATTTGCTTCCCTCAAACTAAACGACATTACACTCTTGAATCGACAGCGGACAAAGTCTGCGAAGCTGCGGATACATCATTGCTTCCGGTGATCCGAGTTGATGCTGCAAACCTCATGCGAGCGTTGCGGCAGTTGGAGGTTATAGCAAAAAGTATCGCGAAACGACAGGCGGCACGAATCGCGTTCAAGGCAAAAGGTAGTATCGTACTGTTGGATTTAGCCGACATTTTGGCAGTGCAAGCCGAAGGTAATTACGTTTCGTTGCAACACCGAACTGATCCTTATTTAGTGCACGAGTCCCTCTCGTCCATGGCGGAGAAGCTCGAACCTTACGGCTTTATTCGCATCCACCGCTCGGTCGTCGTGAATATTTCGGCGGTGGAGGAGGTACAACCTTTACCGACGGGGGAGTACAGGCTGCGTGTAAAGGGTGGGAAGAAATATCTGGTAACCCGCACATACAAGCACAACCTCAGAGATCTGGCTCAACTGTGGGTCGGCTCAGAGCGGCTTTGCGGCTGACAGGCAGACCCACGCGCATCGCTTGTCCGAAGGGCTCACCCCGCTGGCGAGCGAGCGAGTCCCGGCCTTCAGAACCCTAATCCCTGTGCGGAGGGGTGTATCACTTTTCCCGTTATAGCTAAGCCCCTCTATTTCTTGACACCCTAACCCCCACTCCCTAGAATCGCATTAAGCAGCAGTGGAATCTTAATCTAAGCCACTGCATCTAAAGTATTTAGTCCAACGCTTCAGCTCCTGGACTCGGGTAATATAAGGATATGCCAGCAGGACCTGCGGGCGGACGGGAACGGGAAATCCTGACCGCTATCGTCGAGACATTCATTGCCAGCGGAGAGCCGGTGGGGTCGCGCACGCTTGCTCGCGCCAGTCGCGAGGGTCTAAGTGCGGCAACGATCCGCAATGTGATGGCTGATCTTGCCGATGCTGGATTTCTGGAACAGCCGCACGCTTCGGCGGGGCGCGTGCCTACGGCGGAAGCTTATCGTTATTATGTCGAGCAACTTAGTGGCGAGGCGCATCTTTCGCACGAGAACCAGAGCATTATTCAGGACACTCTGACTGGCGTCACCGATGTAGCGGAGTTCATGGAGCGGACTTCGCATGTGCTCTCCCTGATCTCGCACGGCGTTGGCATCACCGTCGCCACCACCGGACCGCGGAACGCGCTGGACCACGTTTATTTTTCTCGCCTCAGCGAAGCGAAGGTGCTGGCGGTGGTGGTCACGCGCTCGGGAGTAGTTCGCGATCGCGTGCTGCGGCTGGACATTCCGCAGTCAGATCTTGATCTGGCAGCGCGCTATATCAATGAGAATTTTCGTGGTTGGACCATGGGCGACATGCGCGCCGAGCTGGCTCGCCGGTTGGAACAGGAACGGAGCGACTATGACCGGCTGATGAAGTCGATTGCGCAGCTCTATCAGCAGGGAGCGCTCGCTTCGAATGACGACACGCAGGCGGTGTTTGTTGAAGGCGCCGCGAATCTGGTTTCGAATCAGGTAACCCAGCAGGAAGATCGTCAGCGCCTGCAGGATATGCTGCGCACGCTTGAGGAAAAGGAAAAAGTTGTGAAGCTGCTGGGCGCCTATCTGGACACGCGGCAGGAAGCGGTGCGCGTGGTGATTGGGCTCGACGAGGCTCTCCCGTCCTCGAATTTGCAGAACTTTGTACTGATTGGAGCGCCAGCGCGCGTCGGCGGAGAGGTGATGGGCTCGCTGGCCGTGATCGGGCCTACGCGGCTGGATTATCAACATACGATGTCGGCCGTGTCGTACATCGCGCGGCTGTTCGACAAACTTTTGAATGAATCGGAGTGATTGCGCAGTATGGCTAGAGGAAACGGAAAAACCGAGGCACGGCTTGATTTGGAGCGCGAGCTTCCGGCGACGGAGAGTGGGGACGAACCTGGTTCGGTTGCGGCAACGCCAGCAGAAGCTGGCGTTTCGGAAACGGAAAAGCTCAAGGCGGAGCGCGACGCGCTGCTTGACCGGCTGGCTCGCCTGCAGGCGGAGTTCGATAATGCCCGCAAGCGCTCAGTGCGCGAGCAGCAGGAGTTTCGCGAGTTCGCCGCGGCAGATGTCATCAAGAATTTTCTGCCGATTCTCGACAGTTTCGAGCGTGCGTTAAAGGCTAACGCGGATTCGACCGAATTCCGCAACGGCGTTGAGCTTATCTATCGTCAGTTTCAGGATGCGCTGCAGAAAATCGGAGTGCAGCCGATGGCGGCTGTGGGACAGCCTTTCGATCCACGGCTTCACGAGGCGGTCGAGATGGTGGATACAGCGGAAGTGCCGGATCATCACGTCGTCGACGAGTTGCAGCGCGGATACAAGTATAAGGACCGGCTGCTGCGTCCGGCGATGGTGCGAGTGGCGCGCAACAGCCGCGGGTAACGTGAATTACAACTTGCTCAGCTGATTTGCTCGACTAATTTGCTCAGATAACGAGTGGGGGAGTTTCTGGCCGCACACACTAAACGCGATTTTTATGAAGTGCTCGGAGTCACACGCGTGGCTACCGACGTTGAAATCAAGAGCGCTTATCGCAAGCTCGCGATGACTTACCATCCCGACCGCAACCCTAATAATCCTGAAGCAGAAGACAAGTTCAAGGAGATCACGGAAGCTTACGCCATTCTCGCCGACAGCGAAAAGCGGTCTTTGTACGATCGCTTTGGACATGCGGGCGTGGGCGGCAGCTCCGGTCCGGCGGGATTCGATCCGACCATCTTCCAGGATTTCGGCGATATTTTCGGCGACATCTTCGGATTCGGCGACCTGTTCGGGCAAGGTGGACGTCGTCGCAGCCGCGCTCAGCGCGGAGCCGATCTGCGCGAAGACCTGCATCTGGAATTCGACGAAGCAGTGTTCGGCGTCGAGAAGCAAGTGAACGTTAGACGCCATGAGACATGTGAGGCGTGCCGTGGCGCGGGCGCGGCGCCGGGGAAAGCCCCGGTGGCTTGCCGGGCGTGCAACGGGCGCGGCCAGGTGCGGTATCAGCAAGGATTTTTCAGCATTGCGCGAACCTGCCCCACGTGCCAGGGCGCAGGCAGCGTAATTACCGATCCGTGCCCGAAGTGCAAAGGCGAAGGCCGCTTGCTGCGCGATCGCGTGGTCGAAACCAAAGTGCCCGCGGGCGTGGAAGACGGGACGCGAATTCGTTTCAGCGGTCTCGGCGAAGCGGGCGCGTTCGGCGGCCCGGGCGGCGACTTGTACGTCGTCCTGCACGTCAAGGAGCACGCCTTCTTTGAGCGCGAGGGCAATGACCTGCACTGCGTGGTTCCGATTTCGTTTCCACAGGCTGCGCTCGGCACCGAGATCACGGTTCCGACGCTCGAGGGAGAGCACAAGCTGAAAGTTCCCGAAGGCACGCAGTCGGGAACATCATTTCGCATCCGCAACAAAGGTGTGCCGGTGCTCAATAGTCACGGCAAAGGCGATCTTTACGTCGAGGTGCGAATCCAGACGCCCGGGAAGCTAGGCAAACGCCAGCGCGAATTGCTGGCCGAGCTCGGAGAACTGGCTCCGGTAGAAAATAAGCCGCAGCAAAGATCGCTGTTGGGACGAGTGAAGGACATGTTTGTGTAGAAAGGTCTCAGCTGTCTGGTCTTAGGTGCAAGGCCAAGCTCTTCGCCGTATCGCTCGACGCGCGAGTTTTTCCTGGAACCTAATACCTAAGACCTGACACCTAAGACCTGATTCATGACACGCCGCCGCTGGATCGCCGACGAAGTCTACGGAGACACTGCCGCCTTGGTGGGCGAACATGCTGCTCATCTGGCTCGCGTCCTGCGAGCTGAAGTTGGGCAGGAGTTCGACATCGCCGCCGGGGACGAGATTCGCCGCGGAACCATTACTACGATCGCCTATGATCGGGTTGAGTTCGCGCTCGACAGGAAGTCACATCATCCGCGAAGGCACCGTCCGTCTGCCGCTCCTAAAATCACCTTGGCCCTTGCCATCTTCAAGTTCGACCGCATGGAGTGGGCGATCGAAAAGTGTACGGAGATCGGAGTCGCTCGCATCATTCCGGTGATCGCGCGCCGCAGCGATGCTCATCTGGTTGCCGCTGCGGCGAAGCGTCATGAACGCTGGCAGCGCATTGTCCGCCAGGCTAGCGAGCAGTCGCGACGAACGTCGCCACCTGAAATTACAGCTCCCGTCAAACTCAAAGAGCTTGATAGTGTGTTGCCGGCGGGCGCATTGATCCGCGTCGTTCTTGCTGAATCTCTCTCCAATTCGGAAGAGGGCGCTCGGTTGGGAGATATTTTGCAACCCCGGTTGACGGACGTCGAAGTCGCGCTCGCGGTTGGCCCCGAGGGGGGATGGGCCGATGGTGAGTTGTCATGGCTACTAGACGCGGGATGGGTAGCGGCCTCGCTCGGCAACACAAATTTGCGAGCGGAGACGGCTGCGATCGTGGCCACGGCGCTTGCTCTGGAAGCACTGCGGTGATTCTTTTCGAAGGCTGGAAAAAAGCCAGCTTAGTCTTCCACAACCGCCTCTGATATTCTCCGGTTAGAGATTCTTCAAGTGGCTGCAACTGTCTTACCTCCGACCAGGATCATTCCCGACGAACGTCAGCAGCAGGCCATCGGACATATTCATGGCCCGATGCTGGTCATTGCGGGTGCGGGCACGGGAAAGACCACCGTGCTCACGCAGCGCGTTGCGAACCTCATCCGCGAGGGTCACGCGCGTCCCGACGAAATTCTTGCGCTTACTTACACCGACAATTCCGCCGCCGAAATGTTGAGCCGGGTGCGAGGAGAATTGAAAGGTACGGCCATCGACGGCCTCCAGGCGTCCACATTTCATGCCTGGTGCAACGGACTGCTTCAGCGCAACGGTGCGGGCTTCGGAGTGCTAGACGACAAAGACCTCTGGGTGTTCTTACGCCGGCGGATCCGCGAGTTGCAGCTCAAGCATTTTGTCCGCGCTGCCAATGTCGGGCAGTTCCTCGACAACCTGCTCGAGTTCATGCGCCGTTGTCAGGACGAACTGGTCGGACCTGAACAATACGCGCAATATGTCGTTCGTCTGGAGCATGGCGAGTATCCGCTGCCCCGGGTGGTCCGCTCGAAAAAGCAAGATGACTTGAAAGATGCGGAAATTCTGGAGCGCTGCCAGGAGATCTCGCGGGTCTTCGCCACCGTGGAAAACATGCTCCGGGGAAAGAACCTGGGTACGTTCGGCCACATGATCACCCGGGCCTATCAGTTGCTGAAGGACGATCCGGCGTTGCTTGAAGAAGAACGCGCCCGCGCCCGCTTCATGCTCGTGGATGAATTCCAGGACGCAAACTTTGCCCAGGTCGAGATTCTTTCCATGCTCGCCGGACCGCAAACGAACGTCTTTGCGGTCGGCGATCCGGATCAGGCGATCTATCAGTTCCGCGGCGCTTCGAGTGAGGCATTCACCCTGTTTGCGAAGAAGTTCCCAGCGTCGCAGGTGGTTGTCCTGGGTAAGAACCGGCGCTCGCTCCTGCCGATTCTGCGTTGTGCGTTTGGCATTATCGAGGAGAACCCGCAAGTCTTCCCGCAAACGGGAACATCCAATTCTCATCCTCATCCTGCAATTTCTTATCAGCGGACGCCCCTGACATCCCTGCGCGCCGAGCAGGCGAAGGAGAACGGCGACACTACGGTGGCACCGCTCGTCGAGATTGTTACCTGGGGAGACAGGAAGGTCGAGGCCGCCGACCTTGCCTATCGAATCCAGAAAAAGCACAGGGAGCAGCGTTGCAAGTGGAGCGAATTTGCCGTGCTCTATCGCCAGCACAGCCACCGCGATGAGTTGGTGCATGAATTTGCCGAGCGCGGCGTTCCATTCTCGATTGAAGGTCTGGACGTGCTCGACACACCCGAGGTTCGCGATGCCTTGGCCTGCCTGAGCGCGGCGGTAGCGCCCAACGATGCCGCTAGTTTGTTTCGCGTGGCGGCGCTGCCGCAGTTTGCTCTCAACCCGATGGAGTTGAGAGCGGCGATGAGTGCGGCGGGGCGGCGGGAACTCGATCTCCGCGCCGTGCTGCAAGGTCTGCGGAACGGCCCGGCGGTACTCGAAAGCGTGGATCGAATGCACGCCGAGGTGGAAAAGGACGGAGCCCGCGCGGATGATGCTGCGAACCTTGTCGTCCGGCATTTCGAACTGCCTCGGTCGCCTTTGGTGCTGGCGTTTCTGAAATTTGTGGAAGACTGGCACAAGAAAGCCACCACCGAAACTGGAAGCCCGGCGGAATTTCTCGATTATCTCGATTATTTTTTACAGGCGAAGGGTGGAATTACGCTTCCCCGCAGTCAGGATGACGCCGTCCAACTTCTGACCGCGCATACCGCCAAAGGACTCGAGTACCGGCACGTGGCGATTATTCGGGGCTCGTCGACTTCGTTTCCGATCCCTTACCGCGAGCCGCTTATTGATTTTCCGGCGGCGCTGCGCTCGTCGGGCCCGAGTTTGACCGGCGACAAGGCGCTCCATGAAGAAGAGGAGCGCCGCCTTTTCTACGTCGCCATGACGCGCGCCAAGGACACGCTGATGATCTATGCGAAACAGGGGACGGGCACGAAGGATCCCAGGCCGACCCAGTTTCTGCGGAAGTTTATGAGCAGCCGTCCTTATAACGATTTTTGGTCCACGCACTCGGCCGCGGCCATGCAGGATGTTTTGTTCGCGGAAGAAGAGCAGAGAATCGCACTGGAGCAATCGAATGTGGCGGCGTGGCTGATGATGCCGCCTTCGGAGAACTTTTCGACTGGACTCAGCGCGTCGTCGATTTCAAACTACGAAACTTGTCCCCTGCGCTTCAAGCTCGAAAAGGAGTGGGGCCTGCCGCGCGATGTCACGGCCGCGCTGCAGTACGGAGCTGCCATGCACCGGGTGCTGCACACGTTCTACGATGCGCAGCGCAATGAGCGCGAGATCGAAGACGAGCATTTGTTCGAGCTGTTGCGGTCTGATCTGGCCGCAGCGGGCATTGCCGACCGCTACCAGTATGAGCTTTATCTGCGGCAGGGGATGGAGCAGTTGCGGCAGTTCTTTGCGGTGGCGCGAAGTCAGCCGCCATCGGGAGTGCTGCAAACCGAACACCAGTTTGAAATGCAGGTAGGGACGTCAAAATTGACCGGACGCATGGACCGTATCGACAGCAGCGGTCCGGACACAGTAACGATCGTGGACTACAAGACTGGCAAGCCGTGGTCGCAAGAGGATGCCGACGATAGCCTTCAACTTTCTTTATATGCGCTGGCGGCGAAGGAGACGCTGGGCAAAAGCGCCGACCGCCTGGTTGTCCACAACCTGGAAAACAACACGCCGGTATTCACGACGCGAAACGACGCGGAGCTGGAAGAGGCGAAGTTGCGGGTGAAAAAGGTGGCAGATGGAATCGCGCAAGGGAAATTTGCCGCGAATCCCAAGTATCACTGTACGTTTTGTCCCTATCGTAATCTTTGTCCGGCGACGGAGAAGATTGTGGCAGCTCCGCAGAAGAAGCGTGTTCACTAGCGGAAAAGCACTGTAAAAAACTTTGGGGACGCTCATCGCGTCCCCTTTGTCGTTGCCTGTTGCTTGTTGCTTGTTGCCGTTCTTAGTGTTTCTTTTTCTTTGCAGCTTTCTTTTTGGTTGCCATGGATCTATTCTCCCTTTCCATTCTTCATGGAATTTTTGCAACGATGAATTGTTGCAACTAGTTGAATGTATGAGTCAATGCAGAACGAAGTCAAGAGAAAAATGATGAAAGCGGAGGCATGCAACGCTGCACCAAGGTCACCTGCGTGACTCGCGCGCGAAAAAATCATCGCCATCACGACCCACGCCGACGGTGCTCGCCGTTCCCCGCGTCAGCGGAGCGCCGCGGGTTCAAGAGAAACGCTAAGCTCCGGTGCGGGGGCGATCATGCGTCGAGCACCGTCGCGAGGCTCTCCGCCATCTATAATGAGAGACGATTTTGCGACGCCTCGATTTCACGGGAAGCTCCAAAAGAAAAACGCAATTCGACGGAAGAGGGCAACTATGGCCGGTTCTACTGATGTGGTGATCATCGCGGGATGCCGCACGCCGATCGGAAAATTTCAGGGAAGTCTGAGCGACATGACTGCTCCGCAGATCGGCGCGGTCGCGGTGCGTGAAGCGGTGAAGCGGGCGAACCTGCAGCCGCAGCAAGTGGACGAGTGCATCATGGGCAATGTCGTCTCTGCCGGAATCGGTCAGAATCCGGCGCGCCAGGCTGCGTTATTCGGAGGACTAGCACCTGAGGTAGGTGCCATGACAATTAACAAGGTGTGCGGCTCCGGATTGAAAGCGGTGGCGCTGGCAGCGCAGGCAATTGAAACCGGCAACGGCTCGATCGTCGTCGCCGGAGGCATGGAGTCCATGACCAACGCTCCGTATCTTCTGCCGAATGCGCGCAAGGGATATCGGCTGGGCAACGGACAGCTGGTCGATTCCATGGTGCACGACGGGCTGTGGGACATCTACAACGACTATCACATGGGACTGACGGGTGAGAACGTTGCCGAGAAGTATGGCATCACCCGCGAAGAGCAGGACGAGTTTGCGGTGAACTCGCACCGCAAAGCCATCGCGGCGCAAAAGGAATGCCGCTTCAAGGCGCAGATTGTTCCGGTGGAAATCCCGGCAAAGAAAAAAGGACAGCCGCCCACAATCTTTGACAAGGACGAAGGCCCGCGCGAGGACACTACCATCGAGGTTCTGCGCTCGCTCAAGCCGGCGTTTAAGAAAGATGGCACGGTTACGGCAGGCAATGCTCCGGGAGTGAACGACGGAGCGGCGGCGCTGGTTGTGACCAGTGCGGTGCGCGCGAAAGAGCTGGGCGCGAATGCGATGGTCCGCATCGTGGCACAGGCCACCAGCGGAGTTGAGCCGAAGTGGGTGATGATGGCTCCGGTGGGGGCCGTGCAGAAAATCTGGGAGAAGACGGGCTGGAAGAAAGATGACGTCGATCTCTACGAACTGAACGAAGCTTTCTCGGTGCAGGCGCTGGGAGTCATTCGCGAGCTGGGGCTTGATATGGATCGCGTAAATGTGAACGGGGGCGCGGTCGCATTGGGGCATCCTATTGGGGCCAGCGGCGCGCGTGTGCTGGTTACCCTAATTTACGAAATGATTCGCCGCGACGTGCACCGTGGGATTGCAGCACTTTGCTTGGGCGGGGGGAATGCCGTGGCTATGGCCGTGGAGCGGTAGGACGGGAGGAGACCATGCATTGGAAAGCGTGTCTGCTCGGATGTGTTCTAGTTTGCAGTTTCGCCGCTCCGGCCCAGGATCCGGACAAGAAGTCCGATGATCTGGCATTTACTGTGGCTCGGATGGCGCGCATTGGCCGGGCGAGCGCGCCGAGTTTCTCGCCGGATGGAAAACGCCTCGCCTTTATTTCCGATCTGAATGGTATCCCGCAAATCTGGATTGTGCCCAGTGAGGGCGGATACCCGCAATTGGTCACCATCGGCAATGATCCCGTCACCAGTTCCCAGTGGTCACTCACCGACAACAATTCGCTGGTGTTTTCGCTGGCGCCGGGCGGTGGCATGAACACGCAAATCTACGTGATTCATCCCGACGGTACCGGACAGCGCCGCCTGACCGCTGGAGGAAAAGAGAATAACGAGTTTGACGGCTGGACCCACGACGGCCACTTGCTGATGGTCGGATCGAACGTCCGTGATGCTGCCGCCATCGATCCCTACCTGCTCGATCCCGCAACCGGGAAGATGGACATCCTGGAAAAGGAGCAAGGCTTTAACAGCCTCGAGGATGTCAGCCGCGACGGCACGTACGCCCTCATCGCGCGGCTGGTCAATCGAGGCGACAACGATCTCTATTTGCTGGACCTTAAAACGCACAAAGAAACACTGCTGACGCCGCACCACGGGCCGGGAGAATTCAGTGGACAGATCGCGCCCGACGGTCGCACCGTCTATCTGGTTTCTAACAAGGACAAGGACCTGACCGCTTTTGCCCGCGTCCGCCTGGACGAAAAGGGCATGCCGGGCCCAATCGAAGTCGTGGCTGAGCGCAACGACGCGGAGTTGGACGGTTTTCTCTTGAACGAACAGGGAACCTTGGCGGTATTAATCTGGAACGCCGGAGGAAAGAGCGAACTGGCGATGGCTGAATTGCCCGCCGTTAAAGTTACGCCGGGACCGGAGTTGCCTGCAGAGCTGGTTGGCGGACTTGTATTTTCTCGTGACGGCAAGCAACTGGCACTGACGATCTCAGGTTCGCGTACTCCTGCTGACGTTTGGGTTATGGACGTCGCCACGAAGAAGCTCCGGCAAGTAACGTTCAGTTCTCACGCGGGAGTGGAACTCTCAACTCTCGTGCGCCCCAGCCTGGTAAAGTTCAAAGCTCATGACGGCCTGGAACTGAGTGGATGGCTCTATCGCCCGGCTGGGCAGCAAGAACCGGGACCCTACGTAATCAGTTTTCACGGTGGACCCGAGGGGCAGGAACGGCCAGTATTTCGCAGCGATTATCAGGCGCTGTTATCGCAGGGGATTGGTGTGTTCGCACCGAACGTTCGGGGTTCGAGTGGGTTCGGCAAGACCTTTGTGAATCTCGATAATGGCGCACTAAGAGTGAATGGTGTGAAGGACATCAAGTCATGCGTGGATTACCTGATCACGAGCGGCGCTGCGGACCCGAAGAGGATTGGAATCATGGGCGGAAGCTACGGCGGTTACATGACGATGGCCGGAGTGACTGAATTTCCCGACGCGTTTGCGGCGGGCGTCGATGAATATGGAATCGTTAACTTCGCCACATTCTTTCAGAACACCGAGCCCTGGATGGCGGCCATCTCGACCATCGAATACGGCGACCCCGTCAAGGACGCCGACATGCTCAAAAGTATTTCTCCGATCTACAAGCTGGATCGCATTAAAGCCGCGATTATGGTTCAGCATGGCGCGAATGATACCAATGTGCCGGTCATCGAGGCGGAGCAGATCGTCAACAGCCTGAAGGCACGCGGCGTTCCCGTCGAATACGTTCTCTTTCCCGATGAAGGGCATGGTTTCCGAAAGACGCCGAACCGCATCAAGTCTGCTGTCGCCATGGTTGAATTTTTCGCCAAATACCTGAAAGCGGGCGACGCCACGGAAGCGAAGTAGTGCTATGGGCACCGCTTGGCGCTCGCGTAATTTTTGACTCCCATGAATCACGAGTGCATAACTGCCTATACACTCATCGAGCCGGAGAATGCTAAGATTTGGCTCGACTCTGGGTCTCAAGCCCGTTCGAAATATTAAAAACAGGAGGAACAATGAGAAACGAATTTCAGATTAAGAGACTCTTGATTGCAGGTGTCGCGGTCTGCGTGTCGTTTGTGCTGGGTGCGTTTGTGTTTGCGCAGCCGCCCGTAAACGTTGGTGACAGACACGGAAACATGCGCGCGGCCCAGCAACTTATCCAGCAAGCCTGGGTAAAGGTCGATGAGGCGCAGAAAGATAACCGGTACGATTTAGGAGGTCACGCCTCGAAAGCAAAGGAGCTGCTCTCTCAAGCGAGCGAAGAAATAAAATTGTCTGCGGAAGCGGCCAATTCGCACCGCTAAACGCGACAGGATTTGCCGGCGTCTGTCTCCCGAGGAGAAGCCCGCTCATGTGTTGATCTGAATACATTGGGGAGAGCTCGAATTTTGGAGGGCAATCATGCTGGGAAAGAAAGTCGGCGCGATCGCAGTCGCACTGAAGAATATCGCTGTGGTCATCATGCTGTGTGCAGCGTGGCACGCAACCGCACAGGACGCTAAAGCGCCGTATCCGAGCATGGCCCCGGTTGACCAATACCTGATGGAAGATCGAGCTTCTGAAATCGCGCTGGCGCGGAGTGCTGCGCCCGAGTCCATCTCACGCGATGCGGAGGTCTTGGTTCTTGGACGTCACGGTTACGAAACTGCGATTCCAGGGAAGAACGGCTTCGTCTGTCTAGTTGAACGCGGCTGGACTGCTCCCATCGATGACCCGAACTTTTGGAATCCGAAGCTCCGCGGTCCGCTCTGCCTTAATGCAGCGGCCGCACGTTCCTACCTTCCCCGCACCATCAAGAAGACCGACTTGATACTGGCTGGACGCACGAAAGCTCAGATGGTTGAGACCGTCACAGCCGCAATTGACAAAAAGGAATTGCCAGCGATGGAACCCGGGGCCATGTCTTACATGCTGTCTGAGGACGGCAACTTAGGCGACGGCAACGGACACTGGCATCCGCACCTCATGTTTTTCTTTTCACAAACCGACGCTCCGGCCTGGGGAGCAAATCTGGCGGGCTCCCCCATCATCGCGCTGAACGACACCTGGGAGCATCTGACTACATTCCTGGTTCCGGTGCGAACGTGGTCGGACGGAACAGCTGATCACTAAGGGGGGAGCTATTTCGGCACATCGAGATATGGAGCGATGAAGACCTCTCTAAAAATGCTGTTGTGCGCTTCCATCCTCCTATCCCTCGCGGGCTGCAACCGCATCGCCCGGGTCTTTTATCTGAGCAGCTATGATCGCGACATCAGCAGTGCCACCAAGGCGATCGAGAGCGCCAGCGATAACGCCCACCGCGCCGAGGCCTATGCCGAGCGAGGCAGCGCCTATTCGGAAAAAGCCCGTTATAGCAAGGCTTTCAAGTTCATCTCCGCCGATGACTACGACCGTTTGTTCGGCCTTGCCATCAAAGATCACGACCAGGCCATCGCGCTCGATCCCAGTGCCGAGGCTTATTACGCCCGCGGAGTAACCAATTACGACCGGGCCAACCTCGAAGCCGTCGTGGACGGCCAATTGAAGGGCACCGAGGCCGACCGGAAGACTTGGTTCGGACCGGCAATCGCCGATTTCAAGAAGGCCACCGAGAAAGATCCCCGGCTCTATCTGGCGTGGGACCGACTCGGCATGAGCCATGAGATGACCGGCGAACTCGACCAGGCGATCAGCGACTACACGCAAGAGATGGCGCTGAATCCGCTGGGCAAGTCGCGCCTGGCCAACGCCTACTGCACCCGCGGCGGGTCTTTGTCTGGCCCAAAAGAGAAAAAGTATGATGCCGCCATCGTGGATTACGAGAAGTCCATCGACCTAGGCGCCACCGCCGACGACTGGTCGTGCGATCCCTACAATCCGCTGATCTGGCTCTACACGAACGGCCGGAGCTACGACCAGGCCTGGGGCCTCGTCCACAAGGCGCAGAACTCTAAGAAATGGATCGCGCCCGAATTTCTGGATAAGTTGAAGAAGGAATCTGGACGCAGCAACTAGCCTCGCTCCTGAATACGTCAACGTATCGCGTGCACGCGAGTTCAGCAGCTGAGAATCGGGCCGAATCCGGGTCAATGAGCGTTATAGAGACTTAATGTCAACTATCGCCAAAGGTATAAAATTGGGGCGCAATTGTGGAGCCGCGAAGCCGCACGGATGAGAAGGTAGGATGGGGAAGCTCAGCGTAGCAAGACTAGCATCCATTGTGCTTGCGTTTTGTGTTGCGACTGCATCCGGTCTCGGTTGGGTCTGCGCGGTCGCTCTTTTTCTCGCGTTGCCCCTACGCGCACAGACCGCGCAAACGAACACCACCACGATTACATCTTCCTCCGAGCTTGTCCTGATTCCGGCTGTCGTCAACAACAGTTCCGGCTCTCACATTTCCGGGCTTAAGAAGGAAGACTTTGTCCTGAAGCAGGACGGGAAGCCGAGGCCGATTGCGATCTTCGAAGAGGTGAAAACCAACACTGCACGTGTGCGCCGCGCGGAGGGCGAGCACGAGACGTTCAGCAATATAGAACCCGACGTTGCTGAATATCATCGGCTCAGCATTATTGTTCTCGACTTTGTGAATACCCCGGTGCTGGACCAGGTAAATGCCCGTTCTGCGCTGATAAAGTTCCTGACAGAAGTGGCTAATTCGGGCGAGCCAATGTGCCTCCTCGCGCTAACCCGCGGCGGTCTCACTTTGCTTCACGATTTCACCGACGATCCCAAACTCCTGGCGGAAGGACTGAACCGCGCCGTGAACAACTCTCCGCTGATTCACGAAGAGGTCGTGGATCCTCAGCATCCACCTGAACCCGACGGCCCGAACACTCCGGTGAAAAACCGGATGGAGCAAGCTTCGACCATCACCCAACTGATCCGCGACCAACTGCAGACTGAAGCCGAGCAGGCCGCTCTGGAGAACAAGATAGCAGCTTCCATCACGGTGCAAGCGCTGTTGCAGATCGCCAAAGCATTTCGTGGGTTGCCGGGCAGGAAATCCCTAATCTGGGCGAGTTCCGGCTTCCCATTCTCACTTAGTCCGGGCGCGCTACCTATGTGTGACCCCGCATGCCCGGTCCATGGCCGCGACGAGATGCAATCGTCCTACAACGATCTCTGGAAGAAGATGAGCGACGCGCAGGTTGCCATCTACTCGGTCGACCTGAGAACGGCATCCGCGATCGCGTCGGCCTCGACGGGGGGAATGCGCCCCCGCGATGCCGGAGATCCGCAATTCGATATCGAGGCCCAGGCGCACGAGAAAACACTTGATACGGACAGCACGCTACGGCTATTCGCAGAAAACACCGGCGGCCGCGCCTTTATGGGTGGAGGAAATCTTATTCAGTCCTTCCACCAGGCAATCGAGGACGACAGCACTTACTACATGCTCGGCTATTACGTGAGTCCACGCAATACGAAGACCGGCTGGCACAATCTTTCCCTCGCTGTCCACGCGAAGGGCGCACAAATCCGCTATCGCAACAGCTTTTTTCTTTCGAGAGATACCTCTGCCTCTTCCGCGCAGCAGGACATTCGTCTAGCGCTGGCCTCACCGCTTGACTTTACCGGGATCCCGGTTTCAGTGACTTGGACGGAAAGAGAGCCCGCCAAGGTCCCCGGCAAAACTCAGCTTCACTTTGAGCTTGTTATGCCAGCCAACTTCGCCTCCGTGGACGACTCCGACCAGAATCACATGGTGCTCGACATCGCCGCCGTGGCCAAGAATCTAAGAGGGGATGCGGTCGCGAATACCGCGCAGCGGATTGACACCCACCTCAAGCCCGATGGTTTGGAACAGATTCAAAACAACGGAATGACGTATCGCGGCACGCTGCAACTCCCGCCGGGAAACTACATGGTTCGTTTTGCGGTTCGCGATGCACTGGGCAATCGGATCGGAAGCGTTGCGGCGCCCGTCAACGTTGCCCAGTGACATATGCCGCCTGATTAGATAACCGTCTCGACTCCCGGCCGCTGAGTAAACTCGGTGCGCTTAAGCAACCAGCGCCCAGAGGAAAGGAGCCGAGCACATGAAGATTGTAGGTTGTGATTTGCATAAGTGCGACGACGGGCTGGCCCACCTTCTCGAGTCCACAAAGGCGATTGCAATAAGAACCCCAGCTGATAATGCAATGGGGGACTTATCGCCAATTACTGAGGATCGCTGACTCGCCCTTTGGGTGATGCTGTTGAGTCGCTGTGGAGAATAGTAGCTCGATACTCGGTTTTGCCTTTCCGAGCTGGCCACAGAGCGCGACCGATACCAAGCATCAGACCTACACCCATCCCCCCTAGAACAATCAGCGACCGGTCTGGGAAATCGGGAGAATCGGGAAGGGGGGCAATGGCGGCTACGAACATCTGTTCGCCTAACTGTTGATTCTCCATGCTGGCACTAAGTTCGGCGAGGTCTTTCTTGGCTAATAAATCCTTGTAGACGGCCTCGGCCCCATCGTAGTCGAGGGCCAGCATCTTGCTCTCCACCTCGTCCTTCGGGCTGCGCTGGGACCGACTCTTGAGAGCCGCAAGCTCGATACCCAGTTCGACCAAGGTGCCTCTGGCATCTCGGACCTCGCGGCTGAGAAACTCGACTGTGCTCGTGGCCACGTCGGAACGTGAGCGTAGGTTCTCGTCCACCATCAACTCGGTTAGGGCATTACAGATTTTTTGCGAGCGGACAGGGTCGCTGTCGTAGTACACCACGTTGAATCCCGCGGCCGGTTCGCTGCTCGCATTGAGTGTCTTTGTGTCGGTGGTGGAAGAATTTTGCGCTTCGGCGGCAGTTGCGGTGCTCATTGCGGTTATCAGCGGCGCCACCTGCATATAGGACTGGATTTGCGAGATGGTCTTGTCCCGGTCAGCGACCTTGAATTTAGCGGGGTCGGCAGTCTCAAGGGCCAGCATCATGGCTTTGAGTTTGCTCCGGCTCAAGATCTCTTGGCTAAGGGCTTGGACGCGCTGGGAAAAATCTGAAGTGATGATCGGCAGGACATAGGCATCGGGAACCTTCTGGACTTCCACCAGGACCGTTGCCGTCGAGGTCATCTCGGCGCGAGCATATAAGAAGCTAGGAATCCTCCCAGCGCCCCCGATAGAGCCAACGTCAAAGTCACCTTCGTCCGCCGATGCCGGGGCTTGGCGTCACTTACTGGACTTCCATTTTCAACTTCATCGGCAATCGTTGAACGAGACCGCCAGAAACTTCGTTTCACTCCCATGGGCCGCGATTGTACACCTTTTGGGTAAATAGCCTCCATAACTCGACGAGCAGTCGGCGTCTTGTTGCTGTAATCGCGATAGTGCTTAGGACCGCAATGGAGAAACTCAACTTACAGCTTCGTCGCCGGGGATTCTGTCCCTGCCGCAGTTAGCGGCAGCGTAATGGTGAATACTGCGCCTCCATGCGGGGCGGTCGTAGCTTCAATGTTGCCTCCGTGTTCGCGGAGCACGGTCTTGCAGATGCTCAATCCCAGGCCGGTCCCACGGCCGGGACGCTTGGTGGTGAAGAAGGGATCAAAAATGTGCGTCAGATTTTCGGGCGCGATTCCCGGGCCATCATCCTGAAACACAATCCATACTGAGTCGGGAGTGCGTCCAATGCGCACGTGAATCGTGCCCTTCTCGCGGCTTTCGCGGATCGCCTGCTCCGCATTCAGCAGGAGGTTCAAGAACACCTGCATCAGCTGACTGGGATCGGCGACGATTGCCGGGATCGACGGCTCGGGCAGAAAGTCGAGGGTGATGTTGCTCTTGCGCAGCGGATACGCCTGCATTTGCACAGTGCGCTGCACCAGTTCATTCAGATTGACCTGGCTGCGTCCCGGAGCAGGCGGCCGGGCGAAGTATTGCAGGTTCTGCACGATTTCGGCGGCGCGGCGGGCCTCTTTGTGCAAAATTGCCAGTTGTTTGCGGGCCGCTTCACTGGTCTCGCCTTCCTGCAGAAGCTCGGCCATCCCCAGGATGCTGGTCAGTGGATTATTCAGTTCATGGGCGAAGCCGCCGATCATCTGTCCCATGGCCGCCAGGCGCTCGCTCTGAATGATCTGCTGCTCCAGCTTTTTCTCCATGGTTACATCGCGGACGGAGATGATTACGCCCGCGGGTTTGTTTTCGGCATCGAGCAGCGGGCTGGCCATCCCCAACATGGTTCGCCAACTGGTGTCGCGGTGGCGGGAGCCGTATTCGCAGGAGGTCAGCGCGCTTTGACCGGTGGCGACGGTGCGGTAAAGCGCGGCCAGTTCCGGCGACGTGGTATCGGCGTCCTCGACATTCTTGCCCAGGAGATGCTCGGGGCCGTACCCAAGGAGTTCGCCGATGCGCGCGCTCACGAACGTGTATTTGCCCTTCAGGTCGAGCACCAGAATCAGATCCGGGAAACTTTCGAGCAACCGCTGCCGGAACTCTTCCTGGTGTTGTACTTGCCGCTCCAGGGCGCGTTTCTCGGTGACATCCACTAGCGTGCCCTGGTAGCGGACCACCTTCCCCGCTTCCATCACCCCGGCCGAAGTGTCCACGCACACCGCGACGCCACCATCTTTTTTTCTCAGCCGAACTTCTCGGGTGCGGGTGCGGCCGCTCTCGCTTCCCGTGCGTCCGAGAACCGGCTCGCTGCCGGCTTCAGCTTCAACGCGCAATTTTTCAGGCGGCAGGTTTAGCAAGTCTTCTTTGCTGTCGTATCCCAAAATTGAGACCAGCGCCGGATTGACCTCGAGCAGCTTGCCCTCGGGATTGCTGATGTAAACGCCTTCCTGCAGAGATTCGAACAACTGCGTGAAGCGCTGTTCCTTCTCCCGATGCCCGGTAATGTCGCGCGCCAGCACGCTGGCTCCAGTTACGTCGCCGTCCTTGACGATGGCATTGAGCACGCAATCGTAATAATGGCGGCGGGAGTCGTTCTTGAGATGGATCTCCACCACGCCCGACCAGTTCCTCTTCTCCAGAAATCGTGACAGGCTGGCAGGGCTCTCCGCTTGCAGAGGTGCGTCGAGGAATTCCTCCAGCTTGTGACCGACCAGCTGAGCATAAGGAACATTTAGAATTTCCGCGGTCCGCCGATTCACGGTTCTTAGCGTTCCATCGAGTGAGATGGCCAGCGCAACGTCATCCAAGGAGTCGATCAGCTCCTTGAAGTTGCGCTGCGATCGCATGATCAACTGGCCCAATTGATCGAGTTGCTCTTCTGAGGGTGTGACTCCCGCCCGACCCTCAAAGCCCTTCAGAATCTGCTTGAGATCGGAGACTTCGCGTTTGCGCCCGAAAGCGTAGGTGGCAAACAAGACGGCGAGCGCAAAGAGCCCGGCCGGAATTGCCCACAGCCGGTAGGGAAGGTCTTTCAGTTGTTCCCAAGAAAGGGCCGCCACTGCGGCCGCCAACAAAACGAGCAGCCCGAGCGCCCATCGCCACAACTGGCTCTCTTCACGTTCCAGGCGATTTGACGCCGGACCGGGCCGGTTGGAAGTGGGACCTTCTTCGGGCATTGGGGACTCCGCGTTCCCGCAGATTGCACCTAGGGTAGCACCGAAAGCGGCGCTGCAAGAGAGAACGTTCCATTAAGTTCCATCACGGTAACGGGTGATGGCCGTCACAGCGGCCGGGTTTCGTGCGGCCTATGATCTTGCCAGGGATCTCCCGTCCTCGCTCTCGCCCTCGTGTGCCCACAGGTGCCCCTATGCTCTATAAAACGCTGAGTGCTGCTGTTTACGGTATTGACGCTAACGTGATTGAGGTAGAAGTGGATGTCTCCGGCGTCAAGCTGGACCAAGACCACTTTCACACCGTCGGCCTGCCCGATGCGGCGGTCCGCGAAAGCCGCGACCGCGTCCGTGCGGCGCTGAAGAATTGCGGCTACGACATTCCACCCACCCAGATCACCATTAACCTGGCGCCCGCCGACATCCGCAAGGAGGGTTCCGGCTTCGACTTGCCCATGGCGTTAGGCATTCTTGGCGCATACGGCGGCCTCAATAAGAAGGAGGTGCCCGACGCCCTCTTTGTCGGCGAGCTTTCGCTTGACGGCAGCCTGCGGGGAGTCCGCGGCGCTTTGCCGATTGCGATCGAGGCGCGTCGAACCAAGGTGAAACGCTTGATACTGCCTGAAGTCAACGCTCGTGAGGCCGCCATGGTCGGCGGAGCCGAAGTCTATCCCGTCAAGTCGTTGCTCGAGGTCATTCGTTACATCAATTCAGGTAACGGAGTCACGCGGCTGCAGATTGACACCGATCAGCTGCTCAGCCAGGCGCAGCAATTTCATGTGGATTTCAAAGACGTTCGCGGCCAGCAAACTGCCAAGCGCGCGCTTGAAGTCGCCTGCGCTGGCGGCCACAACATTCTGATGATCGGGCCTCCGGGATCCGGAAAGACGATGCTGGCAAAACGCATGCCGACCATCCTGCCGCCATTTACTTTCGAAGAAGCGCTGGAGACCACCAAGATTCATAGCGTAGCCGGCGTGCTCGACGCGCGCGCCGGGCTGGTTGGGCTGCGGCCTTTCCGCGCGCCGCATCACACTATCTCTGACGCAGGGCTAATTGGCGGAGGCGCAATTCCGCGTCCCGGCGAAGTCTCGCTAGCTCACAATGGCGTGCTTTTCCTGGACGAGCTGCCGGAATTTCCTCGCAATGTGCTTGAAGTCATGAGGCAGCCGCTAGAGGACGGAACGGTCTGCATTGCACGCGCGGCGATGTCGCTGACTTTCCCCGCGCGTTTCATGCTGGCCGCTGCTATGAATCCTTGTCCGAGCGGGTATTCTCATTGCTGAAAATAGACGGGTTGAGACCCAAGGATTCCACTTCGTAGTCAGCCACACGAATTTCGGGCACTAAAGCGGCGAGCAAGGTGCGCTTTTGCTCCCGGCTCCAGTAGCGCCATTCAGCTAGAGGAGCCAGAGCTTTGGTCAATACACTGAGATTGCTCAGAGAGACTGATGGTCTCTCCTTCGCCAGCATCTTCTGATCTATCTGAATGTCCCGGTCAATGGTTGCCAACCGTTCGTCTCGATCCTCTTGAGAGATTACTCCATCTAGGAAGGTATCAATGACACGATCATGCTTCCTTTTCAGGCGTTCAATTTCCGAGGTCAGGCGATGGATGCGGACGACAGGCTCATTGCTCTCAGATCGGTGTCTCAACTCGTCAATGCACCGTTCTAGGAATGTTGGTGCCGTTAGGCGCTCAGAGAGGAGGGCATCGAGTATCGTCTCCAGCTTCTCTTTCGCCATGTATTTTGTATTGCAAACGTGAGCCACGCGGCGTCCTTTGCAGGCATAGTAATCATTGCGTGCTAAGGCGGTGTGAATCGGCTCTCCGCAGCGGGAACAGGTTAGGCACCCATTGTAAGTCAACCGATGTTCGTATTCGGGTTGGCTACGCCAGTGTCTTTTCTGCTTCAAATCCATGATCTGCTGAACGGTTTGGAAATCGGCATCTGAGACCAAAGGTTCTGAAATTACCCTTATCCGAATCACTTCATCTGGCGCACGTGCAATCTTTCTCCGGTCGGCTTGACGCCCATTTTTGCTTGGATACCTTCCCGCAGCCGACGTATCCCGCTTCTTGTCAATGACGCGCATACCAGTCCATATCGGGTTCCGTAGGATCAAGTGCATCCCGGCGAGCTGTCACACCGACCAATTTTGCTAATCGCGAGTAGTTCTGTTTACCAGCGAGGAACTGACCAAAGGCTTCCCGAACTCGCTCAGCCTCAGGCTTGTAGAAAAAGCCTCTCTGTCTTTTCGTATCCAACTTAGCGCGGAAGAACGATTTCGCTTTGAGCTAGTTCTCCGCGACGGCGTTTTACTTCCTTTGCCGTCCAATCGTTGAAGGATGTCCGTTCTGTCCGCGCCAGCCATCGCTGCGCGCAGGACGCCCACTAATCGACCTTGCCTACTCGCAAGGTCAATGAGACCGTCGGCGAGATAGAGAACGGTTTTGGTGTCCACAAACACTTGGAGGAGAAGCATAGTCACCATAGTTCTCAGGACGCATTAAACGCGAGAACTCGCGAGTGACGACACCATGGATTTCGGGCGAACTGCATCAGTCGAATCAGTTCGTGAATTTCTGGAGCTTGTAGCACCGATGCGCCCGAAACATCCGAGAACTCAATCGAGCGCACGATTGTCAACCCGTGTTGTAAGGCTGTGCGCTTGTTCGTGGCCCGTTGTGCCGGAATCGAAGCGCGGTCATCAGCAGCTTGTCCCTCAGTTGAGACTCGAATGAGTTCGATCACTTTCTTCATAAGGCAATCCGCATAAGCGCTTGGCAAGAATCAGCGCTTCCCCTTTCCTGACCAGACTCTAAGGCAGCACGCAACTGGGCAAGTAGCCCATCCCGTTGACGCCCGACTTCAAGGATAGTGCTTCTCTATGACAGCGAGCCTCGCCAGTCGTTCGTCGATTCGTGCGTAGAAGCCGCGCTTAGTCTTCAAGAGCATCTCCGAGGTCGAGCCCGAGTTGTGCCCAATCCTTGGCTGCCCACAGATGGCTCTGGTCAGCGGCTTTCCTCGCAAGAAGAGCGCGGTATCCAGTTTCCAGCATTTTTTTGGCGAGAATTTTGTAACCTTTCATGCCAGCAATTGGGTCAGACCGGTTCGCTCGCTTCTCATTCGCGCGTGTCCATAGCGAGGGAGCTTCACGCTTCTGCCTTTCAGTTTTGGCTGGCTTCGCTCCGACGGAAATTTCGTACTTGTTCATCCAAAAGTAGGCGGTACTGGTGGGGATGCCAAGTTGTTCCAAGATTGGAACAACGCCATCGCCTGTTTTTCGAAATCCCCGTGCTCGGAGCTTTTCACGCCACTCGCAACAAACTTTCCCGAATTCCAGATTGTACTTCTCGATTTTTTGCCACGCTGCTTTGATCTCAGCAAGGGCTTGTTCCTGCATCGCCATCGCTGACGATGAGTTTCCACGCACAAAGGCGTATTTCGCGTGAACACGAAAGGATTTCGCCCCAGTTGATCGGCTCGACATCTTGCTCCATGTCCCCAGTGTGTGTAGAAAAAACAGCGAGGCTGGCTGGAACGGAGCACTTAAGGGCTTGATTCTCAGTAACTTGGAATTGTTCAAGAAAGCGAACATTATGCGGGGAGCAATTTGGCGCGGGGTACAGCAGAGTGAAGAGCGACGCATTCGATGATCTTCCCAGTACGTTCAACTACACCGAGGAGCTACGGAAAAGCTCGCGAAAACGCTCAACCTGAAAGTGGGGACGTACATTTGCAGAGTTGCGGCGGCGGCCTATCGCGAGATTTCTAAGCGGTTCGGCATCTCATCTGCCACTCTCTGTGCAATCGCGAAAAAGCACAGCGGGAAACGTAAGCCGGGGCGCAGCCCTCGCGGCAGGAGAATCACATTCGATGTTCGCCACAAGATTCGTGGGAAGGAATTCATGACGAGAGTGACTGTCATGGCTGCGGATGTGCGGTCTGCTTCCGTAGCCTCAATGCGGGAACTTGGTCGCGACCTATTACAAGACAACAGACATCACGAGTGCGAGCGACATGAAGGCTGAGCGGCAAGTGGGATTCACCGTCCGCGAACTTGAGCAGCTTATTTTCGGCGCTTCTGCGCCCGCAAGAAAAGGCTGCCATAGACCTCCGAATGTGCGGGGGCGCTACCCGACTGTCGCGACGGAAGCAGCTAATCGACGAATACTTCGAGATCTGCCCCTTGGGATAGACGCATTGGAATCCTCGTTTCAACATAGCTCCTACGCAGCTCCCTGTTCCTGTCGTGCGGCAGCATCCGAAGGAACCTCGGCGCGATCTTTCGCTGATGCGGTGGGGACTGATTCCCTCATGGGCGAAAGATTCGCTCTGTCGCCGCCCAGATGATTAACGCTAGATCGGAAAAAACGGCAGCCACCACAGCCCGCGTACCGCGATGCGTTGAAATCTCGCAGGTGCTTGGTCCCCGCAGACGGGTTTTACGAGTGGATGCGAACGGGAAAAGCCAAACAGCCGTACTGCTTCGAAGTCAACGAAGGGGGGTTGTTCGCTTTCGCAGGATTGTGGCATCGCTGGAAAGACCCGAAGCTGGCAACTGGGTCAAGACCTGCTCGATTGTGACCACGACCCCCAATGCCGTGACCTCACC
>CAVWKZ010000007.1:0-129388 GCA_963755765.1 uncultured Acidobacteriaceae bacterium | reverse complement strand
AATCTCCCCACAACTTAGCGGGGAAGGCGCAGGTTCTAATGGCCGGTGGTTGCCGCCGCGCTGGCGCTGCGATTCCCGGCCAGCAGTTTCACCATAGCCTTATCGTTGGCCGGCCGGGAGTAGAAGTATCCCTGCGCCATCTCGCAGTTGAACCGTTTGAGCAGATTGATGTGTGCTTCCGTCTCCGTACCTTCAGCAACCACTTTCAGCCCGAGATTGTGTGCAAGCAGGATGATGGCCCGCACGATCTCGCGATTTTCCGGGTCAGTGTCCATGTTCGAAATGAACGCCCGGTCGATTTTCAAAGTGTCCACCGGAATTCGGCGCAAGCGGCTGAGAGACGAATAGCCGGTGCCAAAATCATCGATGCTCAAGCGCACGCCAAGCGCCTTCAACTGCGCCAGCACGTAACCGGATTTCTCCGCATCACCCATCGCGATCGTTTCCACGATTTCGAGCTGCAAGCAGCCGGGGTCAACTCCAGTCTGATCGAGGCATTTCCCGATCTCGCTGGCCAGATCGGCCTGTGCGAACTCTCGAGAGGTGACGTTTACGCTCATGGTCAGAGGCGGACTGGAAGGGAATTCAGCCTGCCATGACCGCAGACGTTCGCAGGCTTCCCGCAGCAGTTTCCGATTCATGGGGATGATCAGCCCCGTCTCCTCCGCAACTCCGATAAACTCCATCGGCGGAACCAAGCCCTCCGGACGCTGCCATCGCGTCAGCGCCTCGAAGCCCGCGATCTTGCCCGTCTGCAGCGACACGATGGGCTGGTAGTGGACGCGAAATTCTCCCAGGTCGAGAGCCCTGCGCAAGTCCGTTTCCAGCCGCAGCCGCTTCACCGCATTTTCATGCATGGCCGTGTCAGATACTTCACACCGCGCCTTTCCCGCGCGCTTGGCACGGTACATGGCGATGTCCGCGTCGCGCACCAGATCTTCAGCCTGGGTGTGCGGGCTGGCGCTGGACGCGATCCCGATGCTCGCCGAAATTACGATTTCCTCGTGGTCGATAACAAAGGGGGGCGCCAGTTCCGCCTGAATTCGTTCCGCGACGCGAACCGCTTCGATGGGGTCCCGAATGTCATCCAGAAGTATCGTGAACTCATCGCCGCCAAGCCTGGCCAATGTGTCATCGTCCGCCGGCCGGCTAGGCACGTCGGCTGTTCGCGGACGCGAAACCGTATCCACCCGCCGCACCGAGTCCCGCAACCTTTGCGCGATTTGAATCAGCAGCGCATCGCCGGCAGAGTGTCCCAGGCTGTCATTGACGATTTTGAACTCGTCCACATCGATGAGCAGCACCGCAAATTTGTAGTTTGGATGTCTCTTCGAGAGCGTGAGGGCGTGCTGCAACCGGTCCAGGAACAGCGCCCGGTTCGGCAAATTCGTGAGTCCGTCATGGAACGCATTATGCGCCAGCAACTCTTCCGCCCGCTTGCGTTCCGTGATGTCGCGATTCACGATAACCAGTTTGTCAGTCTGGCCTTTGGCGTTTCGAATCGGGCTCGCCGTCGATTCCAGAGTGCGCCAGGTCCCGTCTTTATGCCGGACCCGGTATTCCATCCGTTCTCCCTGCCCGCTCAGCCGCGCCTTTTCCGCTGCCTGCACTACTCGTTGCAGATCATCAGGATGAATCTGCTCGATCGACGAAGTGGTCTTCAAATCCTCGGGAGAATATCCGAGAACCTTTAGATAAGCCGGGCTGTTATACAACCGCCGGCCATCGCCGTCGACGAGCGCGATCATGTCAGCGGCATTTTCACTGATCAGCTGAAAAAGCTGATCGCGCTCCTCCAGTTGCCGTCGAATCCGGTGGAGTTGCAGATGCTGATAGATGGCGTAAAAGTCGAACAGCAAGACCAGAGCCGCCAGCCCGCGCACCCATTCCCTGAGGTCGAACCAGTACCCAATGTCAGTCTCCCGATTAAACCAGGGAAACGTGAACGAAATAATTCCCAACGTCAGGGCCAGAGTCACCGCAACCGCGAAGCCCCACAGCCACCACTCCCGACCTTCGATGCGCCGCATCTCGGTCGGAATCGCCTCCGGGCTATTGCGGCCCACTTGTTGGAATGATTGCGGGTTCATGCCGTATAACTATTCTCGCGCAATTATCCGCAGGTGCCAGTCTCTAAAGGACATAGGAGAGTTACGAAAGGATGCCAGATAAGAAATGTCTAACGGGTCTTTCTGGAGCAGTTATCCGTCGCGATCTCAGTTACGGTGACCCGGCGGCACTCCCAAGCTTCCGGAATTTGTCGGCCAGAGACTCAGGAAGACTTTCTTCCAACCGCCGCAAAAGCCACTCTTGCAATTCCGACGTCAGGCGGGGTGAAACGGTAGTAAATTGCAATCCTAGGCTGGACTCTCTGCACCAGCAGATCGTCGCTGCGACCACGAACCGCGATTCGTTACCCGGAAGCGTGAAGTGCACCTGCACTTTGACCCCGGGCGCCGGCGGAACCGAGGTGGCAATCGCCATCCCATTTTCGCTGATGTTTATAGTCTGACCCTGAACTTCCGGCACGCCCGGCCTGCAAATCGCCACCGGAATCTTGACCGGACAACGGAAATAGCGGCGCCGCTCCCGCAGAATCAGCCCATAGGCAACCTTAAAGCTGCGGTTAATCGAAGTCGGAGAAAGCGGTCTCCTCAGCACAAAGTTCGATCCCGCTTTGAACGCGCTAGCGGTTTCGACATCGCTGTCGCTGACGGTGAATAACACGGCAGTCCGATTCGAGGGAGAGCGCCGCACGTGTTCCAGAATAGCGCTCGCCTCCTCTCCCAACTGGAGATCAACAATTACCGTCTCGAACTTTCGCTGGTTCAACAAGACCAGCACCGTCGGAACCTCGGCACAAACCTCTGGAGACATGTCGAATTGCTGCATCGATTCCCGAAGTTGCTTGATCGTAACCGCATCACTCGATACAACCAGCGCACCTGCAATGGCGGCAGAAGATGCAGGTGCATTCATGCTACTCATTCAACTAACCTCGTGGTCGCGTTCAGTGACGTCTGGAAAAAAAGAACGCCAAACCCTAAGTCCCGAATAATGCATTGCAAAACGCCAGCCAATCCTCGCCAATCCAGGAGAGCGAAAGGACGTAGCTCGGCGGCAATCTATCTACTTGGATCTTGCCCGTTCTTAGGAAATCCGTGCCCCACCTGCGTGGCCGATCTCATCCCATCTTGTCTCCGTCGCTTTCACTGACTGGTGTAGACTCCTTGGGAATCTAGATCCCATTCCTCTGCTTGAAGACAGGCCCTGAAACCGAAACGAGTTGTTCTTACTTGTCTTGATTTACATGGATGGAAATACGTTATGCGAAGAGTTCTTGGGGTTCTGTCGCTGACAATAATCTGGATCTTTCTCGCTGATCTATTAGCATTTTCCCAGGCCGACAAATCAATGGCGTATTCATGCCGGCAGACGCCTTTTGTGGGTGTTTCGGTTAGTACGCCCGATCATGATGTCGCGTCTCCTGTTCAAATCAAGCTAATAGATCCGAATCGGCGTGAGCAAGGCGTTAAGACACATGGGCCGGCAATTCCAGGATCTCATTATGGCGTTGTTGCGGAAATTCCGAACGCCCCATTTCGAAGTTTGATCCGCGCAGTTGAAATCTGTGGCGCAAGCGCTGGACAATACGAGCTCATTCTTAACGAGCACGGCAATAGCCGATATCGCGTTTCTGTGGTAGCGCAAGAAACTGGTACCAATAGCAATTCATTGGAAATGCACCTAAATTCCAGAGAAGGTCGAGTCCGGCGATACCGTTTTGTTTATAAGATCGTGGATCAGCAGCCCTCCGTTTTGTGGCTTGACGATCAGGGCCACGAACAGGTGTTCATAGAGAGCGCTGAATGGTAGAAGCGCCTAAAGGAGCCCTTACTCGCCCTATTCCGCTGGCGCCCCCACTGCTATACCTACCTACGGCTTCCGTTGACTTGCCCATTTCGCCCACGTAAGATTTGACGCCAGCCCTTAGCAAACAATGATCACCAAACAATGATCGGCCAAACCATCTCGCACTACCGCATCGTAGAAAAACTCGGCGGCGGCGGCATGGGCGTCGTCTACAAGGCGGAGGACACCATGCTCGGCCGCTTCGTCGCCCTCAAGTTTCTGCCCGACGATGTCGCCCGCGACCCGCAGGCGATGGAGCGCTTTCGCCGTGAAGCGCGCGCCGCATCCGCTCTGAATCACCCCAACATCTGCACCATTTACGAAATCGCCAACCATGAGGGCCAGTGGTTCCTGGCCATGGAGTTCCTCGACGGATTGACCCTGAAACATCAGATCGGCGGCCGGCCGCTGGAACTCGAAATCCTGTTGCCCCTTGGCATCGAGATCGCCGACGCGCTCGATGCCGCCCACGCCGAAGGCATTGTCCACCGCGACATCAAGCCCGCAAACATTTTCGTCACCAAGCGCGGACACGCCAAGATCCTCGATTTCGGCCTCGCCAAGGTGACGGGCAAGAGCGATCCGAAAGATAAAGATGCGGTCACGCTGGCGCAAACCGCCGCCGCGGCCCTGGAAAACCTCACCAGCCCGGGCACGGCTCTGGGCACCGTGGCCTACATGTCTCCCGAGCAGGCCCGAGGCAAGGAACTCGATAACCGCACCGATCTATTTTCTTTCGGAGCCGTACTCTACGAAATGGCGACCGGCGAGGTACCTTTTCGCGGCGAAACTTCAGCTGTCATCTTTGAAGGCATCCTGAGCAAGGCGCCGACTTCTCCGGTTCGCCTGAATCCCGAGTTGCCCGCTGAGTTCGAACGCATAATCAATCGCGCCCTGGAGAAGGACCGCAATCTGCGCTATCAGCACGCCTCCGACATCCGCGTCGAATTGCAACGGCTCAAGCGCGACACGGAATCCGGCCGCTCCACGATTATCTCCGCCGTGTCCGAACCCGCCGCGCCGCCCGCGTCCGGGACCGTGCGCACGCCATCGTCCAGTGGAATCACGCCGGTTCCCGCCAGCGGCGCGAGTGCAACGGTAGCAGCGCCCTCCTCAGGATCGGCAATCGTCCCGCCCGTGTCGGGCTCCCGCCGCTGGTTTTTCGTTGCCGTTGCGCTGGTACTTGTCGCTGCCCTCGCTGCGGGAGCGTACTTCTACACTCATCGCGCCGTCGCTCTCACAGAGAAAGATTTCATTCTGCTAACCGACTTCACCAACACCACCGGCGATTCCGTCTTCGACGGCACCCTGAAGCAGGCGCTGGCCGTGCAGCTAGAGCAGTCTCCATTTCTCAACGTCTATCCCCAGGAGCGCGTGCGTGAAGCCCTGCGTTACGCTGGACGCTCCCCCGATGACCGTGTCACCGTGCCCGTCGCCCGCGACATCTGCCAGCGCGACGCGATCAAGGCGATTCTCACCGGGACCATTAGTTCCCTGGGATCGAACTACGTAATCAGCCTGGAGGCGCTGAACTGCCGCACCGGAGATACCATCGCCCGCCAGCAGGCTGAGGCAGCTTCCAAAGAAAAAGTCTTGCAGGCACTGGGTACCGCAGCCAAAGAAATTCGCGGCCCGCTCGGTGAGACGGTAACTTCGATCGAACATTTCAACGCACCCATCGAGCAGGTCACCACATCATCTCTGGAAGCGATGAAAGCCTACGCCATGGGCGATGAAAAACGCTCTCGCGAAGGCGATCTCGCGGCCTTGCCGTTCTACAAACACGCGGCCGAACTTGATCCGAACTTTGCCATGGCCTATGCGCGCATGGGAGCGATTTACGGTAACCTCGTCGAAAGCACTTTGGCGGAAGAGAATGCGCAGAAGGCATTCGATCTCCGCGAGCGCACCAGCGAATTGGAGAGGTTCTACATCACCGCGCACTACCACGAAAGCGTCACGGGTGAATCACAGAAGGAGATTGAGAACTACGAACTCTGGATTCAAACCTATCCGCGCGACTGGACGCCGCGCAACAACATCGTTAACAACTACATTGCGATCGGGGAGTTTCAGAAGGCATTGGCGCAAGCTCTCGAAACCCTCCGCCTCGAATCCAACGATATTCTTCCTTACCAGGTTACGATCAGCAGCTACCTTCACCTGAATCAACTCGAGGAAGCGAAAGCCATCTACAAGCAGGCGGTCGACAGGAAATTCGATAGCATAACGGTCCATTTCCATCGCTTCCAGATCGCCTACCTCGAGGGCGATAAACAGGAGATGGAGCGCCAGGCAGCGTGGGCTTCGGGGAACCCTGAAGAATCGACTATTTTGCTGGCCGAATCCCAGGTCGCCGCTTCGCGCGGCCAGCTCAAGAAGTCACGCGAGCTGTCCCAGCTGGCTTTCGATTCCGCGAAAAAGAATGACCTCCAATCCGCAGCCGCTTTAGCTGCCGCGTCGCGAGCTGTGGTCGAGAATTGGATGGGCGATCCTGCTGCCGCGAAATCGTGGTCCACTCAGGCGCTCGATTTATCCAACGATCAGCTGACTTCGGCCGCCGCATCGCTCGCCTGGGCCGGTGACTCCACCAGGCCCGAGAGAATTATTGATGTGGAGGGGAAGAAACATCCCAAGAATACTGTGCTGCAGCAGGGCGGAATCCCGCAAGTGCGGGCGGCGATCGCGATCAAACGCGGCAATCCAGCCGCCGCCGTCGAGGCGCTCAAGCCGGCCTCCCAAT
The DNA here is from genome assembly GCA_963755765.1 of uncultured Acidobacteriaceae bacterium. Taxonomy (GTDB): domain Bacteria; phylum Acidobacteriota; class Terriglobia; order Terriglobales; family Acidobacteriaceae; genus Acidiflorens. Next base: position 122,733 of record CAVWKZ010000007.1, on the reverse strand, counting down.
TAGAGCTTAACGACCTCGGCCCGACGTTTTATCGCGGTCTGGCTTATCTCAACATGAAGCAGGGTAAAGACGCGGCAGCGGAATTCAAAAAGATCATTGACCGAAAAACCATCCAGCCGATCTCGCCACTTCATCCCCTCAGCCAGCTGGAACTAGCCCGTTCCCTCGCTCTCACCGGCGACACCGCGGGAGCTCGCACCGCCTACCAGGATTTCCTCGCGCAGTGGAAAGACGCCGATCCCGATTTGCCTCTGCTCACCCAAGCCAAGGCCGAGTACGCAAAGTTGCAATAGCGCCATTCGCCATCAGTGCCGCCCCGTTACGCGGTCTTTGGGATTGAGACCTGGGGTTGAGAGCTAGGATTGAGACGAAGGGTTGAGCCGCGCCTCAATCGTCTCCAACAAGCGAACGCCGGCTTCTCCGGCATGGCTGGTGGAAAACTCCGTGCCCAGTTCAATTACCGGAAGCCTGGCGCAAGCCTCCTTAAAGGCTGGTGGCGAAGCCGCGGTAGCGGCCATGCCGGGACCCGCCAGCAGCAGATCAAAACGGCTGACGCGCATCAGCAGCAGCGCGTCGCTTACCCGGCTGCTGCTCTGGACGTCGTATCCAGCACCGCGCAGCAGTTCGCGAACATAAGCAAGCACGTCAACATTGGAGTCGAGACACAGAACGCTGCGGCCGATGGGAACGGTCGTCTCGGTGCGCGCTCCCGGACGGTAAAAAGCCGCAATCGCCTTCTCCTCCGATTCGTGCGAGTCGAACACCGTTGTCAGCCGCGACATTTCCAGAACCTTGCGCACGAATTCCGGCACGTTGCAAAGCTTGAGGTCACCGCGCGCCTGGCGGATGGTAGTCAAAGCGCGGACCATCGTGCCCAGCCCACTGCTGTCAATGAATCCAACCTCGCCCAGGTGCAGCACGATGTCGCGGCGATCACGCAACAACCAGGTAACGTGTGAGCGCAGCGAATCGCTCTCGCTGCCGGCAACGATCCGTCCATTGCAGCGCACGATGGTGACGCGTCCAACCTCGCGAGTATCAAGCGAAAGGTGCAAAGGGCCTCCGGCGCAAATGACCAAGCCTGCGAAATCGCCACATTATATGCCAGCGCGCGAAGCGCCGGCGGGAAAAGCGCGCAGTGGATCGGCCAGAATTGATCGAGCCGACTGTCGCCCAAGTTTGGGATGCTATCGAGCGGTGTGGCAGAGTGTGCCGCTATGGTTTGATTTCGATAGGAGTTCCGTTGGCCACGAGTTCCCAGATTTCATCCATCTCCGCGTTAGTGACCGCGATACATCCGTCTGTCCAGTCCCGCGCCCTATGCGTCGCGCCCAGCCATCCGAAGCCGTTCGGAAGGCCATGAATCATGATGTCGCCGCCGGCAGAGACTCCACGTTGAGCCGCTTTCTCCTTATCCTGCTCATTGGGATAGGAAACGTGGATCGACTTATAGAAACGGCTCTTCGCGTTGCGGCGATCGAGTATGTAATGACCCTCGGGAGTCTTGTGATCTCCCTGCTGCTCTTTGGCGCCAACTGGCGTGGCTCCGAGGGACACTTTGTAAGTGCGTAGGACTGTCCCATGTGAAAGTAGGGTCAGAGTACGCTGGCTCTTCACGACGATCACCCGGTCGGCGTGCATCACGTCCGCCTTACTCGAGCGGTCTTCCGCCACCAGCATCCCAAGGAGCAACAGCAGGATCACGGCTGCAGTATGTATGTTCTTCCTTGGAAATGCTAGCCTGAAACCGCCGTGCGTGAACGCCTCTTTCATCCCGCCGTGCTCATTGCGCTCGTACTGTTATCTCTGGCCGCGAGTCTATCGGCTGCAACTGTCGCGAATTGGACGGTCGTCACCGAACCCGCTCGCCTCGTCAACGGATCGCCCCTGCTCCTCCGCGTCACCACGCCAAAAGCGGCCAGCGCACTTTTCGGCACCTGGCTCGGCCACGAGATCACCTTCACCTACGACGCAAGCCACAAATCGTGGTTTGCTCTCGCGGGAGTCAGCCAGGAAACCAAGCCGGGAGCGTATCCTCTAGAACTTCACGCCGAAGCTTCGTCAGAGAAATCCGCCGGACAGGCGATCTCATTCGAAAAGCAAATTCGAGTCGAGCACCAGCGCTATCCCCGCGTATTGCTGAAGGTCCCGGCGCGCTACACCGCACCTAGCCCCGAAGACCAGCACGAAATCGAGCAGGACAAGGAAACCAAAGCCGAAGCATTCAAGACACTAAGCCCCGGCCGCGAATGGAACGGTTCCTTCGCGCCTCCGGTGAATGCCGAAATCTCCGACGTCTTCGGAGTCGAGCGCGTCTTCAACGGCACCGTCCAGAGCACGCATCAGGGTCTCGATTTCCGCGTGCCCAGCGGAACCTCGGTCGCAGCCGTCAACAGCGGGCGAGTCATCCTCGCGCAGCCTCTGTTCTTTGAAGGGAATTGCGTGGTGATCGATCACGGTCAGGGACTGCTGACCCTCTATCTGCATCTGTCGAAGTTCCTGGTCAAAGAAGGCGACGATGTGAAGAAAGGCCAGCCCATCGGACTGAGCGGAGGCACGGGCCGCGCCACCGGTCCCCACCTGCACCTGGCGGTGCGCTGGCAAGGCGTCTATCTGAATCCTCAGACGCTGTTGAAATTAGATTTGCCGTGACTTAGTAGCCAGAAGCCAGCAGCGCATCTTCCGCATCCCACACGCCGTCGCGAAACGTAACGCTTCTTCCAGAGATGGCTGGAATCCGCTCGCCGGGAACAACGATTCCCACCAGGTTCAGCGGATCCGCGGCGGCGATGACGACGCGCTCCGCATTTGCGTTCGGCGGCAGCTTGCGCTGGGCGCGCAATGATTCGACCGCGACCGGAAGCGCGAACTGCTCGCCCAAAAATCCATCCACAAATCGCCCGCCGCGCACTTCACCGCGATCTTCAAGACGCCGGTAACCGATCTGCAACTCACGCCACCGCGGCAAATTAGTTTCCCGCACCAGCAAGTCGCGGAAGACCACGCCGTAGCGGCGCAACAACATCCAGCAGCAGGATTCGACGCTGCGGTCGCGATCCGCGCCTTCGGTGTGCAGCAGCGACCACCGTCCCGGCGCATGACGCGGACGCCGAACTTTCCCTATAACTTTCCCGAGACCGCTGCCCGATGCACTCTTCGGAGTCACCAGCGCGCGCAGATTCTCGAATCCGTCAGCGGTCACCAGCCCCGCCGCGACCAGTTCCCACAGCCCAGTTTCCACTTCCGCCTTGAGCCGGCCCGTCGCGCGCACCATGTCAGGAAAGAACAGCGCACCGCGGTGCTTCAAGAGTTCAAGCACCGCCTGCGCCACCGGGCTCAAGAACGAAGTCGAAGAATCTTCCGCTCCGGGATGATGAGCCCGCATCCAGTCGGCATCTTCGCGCACAAAAAATGCAATGGGAGCGACTCGCGTGGGAATGACTCGCCGCCGATTTTCAAGGCCACTTTCACCATGTCCCGTAGTATCGAGGGTCGCGGGATGCGGCGACAGCCGGCCCCATCCGACCGCGCCAGCCAGGCAAAGCTGATCGAGGTAAGCTGGATCGTAGTCCGAGATTCGGCGTGCCAGCACAAACCGCTCCCACGCGCTCGCCGGAATCTCAAATCCCTGCAACTGCCGGATCACTTCCAGCGTCCCATGCTCCCCGCGCACCTGCGTCCCCGGAGCAATATGCTGCCAGCGCAAAAGCCAGTTCATGAATTGCGCCGCCGTGACCGGAGCGATCTGCTTGCGCAAAGTAGCGACCGTCAGCCGATGAATGCGTGCCAAAAGACGGCGCTCGCACCACTCGATTTCCGAGTCGAGGGAGGGCACAATTTCAGTCGTGCGGTTCGCAACCAAAGAAGATTGAGGATTTAGCCCCCGAGGTCTGAACCTGCCCCGTAAAATCGTCCCGCTAGCCTCGATTCGCAGCAAAGCTTTTTCAATCTCGGATGCCGGAAGTCCCAGCAACTCGCCAATCTCCGATGCCGTCGTTGGTCCAATGTGCGCCATCCAACCTTGGACGGCAGCGAGCAAGGCGTCATCGGGCGCTACCCGCAGGTTGGCGGGGCTCCCCGTTTCCAAACGATGCATCGCCCGGAACCATTCGACGCGCTCGGCAGCGACCCAATATTGCCTGCCCGCGGCTTCCGCCGCAATCGCACGATTCTCACCCTGCAACTTCTCGAAGAAGTTCTCCCAGTTGCCCGTCATTCGTTGTTGCTGAGTGCTGAATGCTGACTGCTGAGTGCTCCCCACCGGCATCGCGACCAACGTATGCAGTACATCATGCAGTTCATCCGCATCGCGCACATCCGGCCACGCCTCCTGCTGCACCTGCGCGATGGCCGCCGGATCAAGCGCCCCGACTTCCTCGAGCACCGATGCCGGCAATACTCGCCGCATTTCAACCGCCCGCGCCCGGCGCTCCTCGAGTGGAGCATCATCCAGGTAGGCATACGGATTCGCGTTGAGAATTTCGTGCGAGAACTGTGACGGCACCGGCGTGTCCACCGCAAGGCAACGAATCCGTCCCTGCTCGATTCCACGCAACACTTCGCTGAGGCCATCGATATCCAGCGCCTCGGTGAGCACGTCCTTCATAACCTCGCCCACCAGTGGATGGTCGGGAATCTTGATGTCCCCTTCAACATTTTCCTGGCACGCCGCCACGTCAGGAAAAACCGAAGCCAGCAGATCGTCCGAGCGCATGCGCTGAATCTGTGGCGGAACTTTTTTGCCGCCCTGAAAACGCAACAGAGCCAGGGCGCGCGTAGCATCCCAGCGCCAGCGCGTCTGAAAGATCGGCGATGCCAGCGCCGCCTGTTCGAGGATTGGCGGCATGGTTTCGGAATGCAGAAATTGAAAAACATCCGCCAGCGGGAAACTGTGCTGCTCGGCGAGCGCGATGTTCAGTCCGTTGTCGGTAGCCGCTGCCTGCAATTCGAAATTGAAGCCGCGGCAGAAACGCTTGCGCAACGCCAGTCCCCAGGCTTTGTTGATTCGTCCGCCAAAAGGCGCGTGGATGATCAACTGCATCCCGCCGCCTTCGTCAAAAAATCTTTCGGCGATGATTGTCGTCTGCGTAGGCACGTCGCCCAGCACCGCCCGCCCTTCAATCGTGTACTGAATCAGTTGCTCGGCGCCCGAGAGATCGAGTCCACACTCTTCACGCAGCCAACTCACGGCCTCTGCAACCGCCGGCAGGTTGCGCCATCCTTCTACTGGAGCAACTCCGGGCAGCCGGTCGCTGATTTCTTTGCGCAATTCGCCAAGCTGCTGCGAAAGTTCAGCAGTGCGCGCCGGAGCCTCTCCGCGCCAGAAAGGAATCGTGGGCGGAGCGCCGTGCGCATCATCAACCAGCACACGCGATGTCTTTCCCTCGACCCGCCGTATGCGCCACGAGGTGTTCCCGAGGAGCATGATGTCTCCCGCCATGCTCTCGACCGCGAAATCTTCATCGACGGTTCCGACGGTGCCGCCATCCGGTTCGGCAACCACCGTAAACAGGGCATTGTCGGGAATCGCGCCGCCGCTCGTAATCGCGGCCAGTCGCGCCCCACGCCGCGCCCGCAGTTTGCGATTGATGCGATCGTGATGCAGGTACGCGCCATAGCGTCCACGTTGCGAAGCGATGCCTTCGGAAAGCATGGTCAGAACTTCGTCGAACTTCTCCCGCGTGAGATTGCGATAAGGATAAGCGCGCTTCACCAGCGCAAATAATTCGTCTTCATCCCAACCGTCGCTGGTAGCGCCGGCATCCTCGTCGGCTTTCGCGGCGCTGCTGCCCGAAGCCGCGCAGCAAGCCACAATCTGCTGCGCCAGCACATCGAGCGAAGTTTCCGGAAAAATAAGGCGATCGAGTTCGCCTAATCGAATCGCGCGCACCAGCACAGCGCATTCCGCAAGGTCGTCGCGAGTAGTAACAAAAAATCGTCCCTTCGGAACCGCGCCCCGCCAGTGTCCCGACCGTCCCACTCGCTGCAAAGCAACCGCGATCGAACGTGGAGAACTGATGTGGCACACCAGGTCCACGGTCCCCACGTCAATGCCAAGCTCGAGCGAAGCAGTCGCGACCAGCACCTTCACCTGGCCTTCTTTCAGCTTGCGCTCCGCCTCCAGACGCAGCTTGCGCGACAAACTGCCGTGATGCGCCGCCACGTTAGCCTCGCCCAGCCGCTCACCCAGTTGATGGGAGATGCGCTCCGCCAGCCGCCGCGTGTTCACAAACACCAGCGTCGAGCGATGCGCGTTCACCAGTTGCACGATGCGTTCGTAAATCTCGTCCCACATCTCATTCGAAGCGACCGGCCCCAACTCTGACGATGGAACCTCGACTCCAAGGTCGAGAGTGCGCTTATGTCCGACGTTAACGATCACGGGATCGGGCCGCGAATTGTGCGGATCAGAATTGACAAAGTTGCCGGCAAGAAAACGCGCAACTTCCTCAATCGGCTTCTGCGTAGCGGAGAGCCCAATGCGCACCGGCGGACGATGGGTCAGCGCTTCCAGGCGCTCCAGCGACAACGAAAGATGCACGCCGCGCTTATCGTCGGCGACGGCGTGAATTTCGTCCACAATCACCGTCTCAACATCGCGCAGGATGGCGCGGCTCTTCTCCGCCGTAAGTAAAATGTAGAACGACTCCGGTGTAGTGACCAAAATGTGCGGAGGCCGCTTCAGCATGAGCCGCCGGTCTTTCATCAAAGTGTCGCCCGTGCGCACAGCGGTGCGAATCTCCGGCATCAGCAGGCCGCGTTCTCCCGCCATTTGCAGAATTTCTCCCAGCGGGATTTCGAGATTCTTCTGAATGTCGTTGCCCAGAGCTTTGAGCGGAGAAATATACAGAACTTCGGTGCGATCGCGCAGTTCGCCCGCGAGCGCCTTGCAGACAAGGCGATCAATGCAGGCGAGGAACGCCGCCAGCGTTTTGCCCGATCCAGTCGGAGCGGAGATCAGCGTAGTATGCCCGGCGAGGATGTGCGGCCAGCCTTGTTCCTGCGGTTCGGTAGGCGTCGAGAAACGCGCCGTGAACCACTCCTGCACCAGCGGATGCGCCCAAGCGAGCGATGGAGAAACTGCGGACAGCATGGGAATAATTGTAGCGAGAGTTTGCGGTTTCGTAAAATGTTCGCTTTTGATCGCTCGCTCAGCTAAACAATTGAGAGGCTCACTGACGCGCCTTGCTCGTCCGCGACAATTCTCGCACCAGATTCTGAAAATCCGCCGGCAGCTTGCAGTCCACCGAAACGTTCTTGCCCGAGCGCGGATGGACAAACTCAAGATGCGCCGCATGCAGCGCAACCCGCGCAATCAGCGGCTCCGCCGCTTCCTCGGGGTGGTATTTTCGATCGCCAATCACAGGATGCCCCATCGCCGAAAATTGCGCCCGTATCTGATTCTGCAATCCCGTCTCCAACTCAACCCGCACCAGCGACGCATCCGCAAAAAGCCGTTCCACGGAATATCGCATTTCGGCGCGAGTCGCCCGCGGATCCCTCGCCGTCCGCAGCTGTTGGTACATTCCTTCCCGCCGGAAATAGTGCACGGCCGTGCCCGTCTGAGCGCCTGTCTGAGCGTCCGTCCGAGCGCCGATCCGTCCGCGCACTACCGCGAGATACCGCCGCACCGGAGTATGAGCAAGAAACTGCCGCACCAGAGCCTCCCGATCGGAAGCGGTCTTCGCAAACACCAGCGCCCCGGAGGCAAATCGATCGATGCGGTGCACGATCAAAGCTCGCTGCCTTTTCGGTTGAAGTTTTGCAACCAGCAAAGACAAAGCAGACGGCGCATCGGAGCCCTCAACCGGCACCGCCAGAAGTCCAGCTGGTTTGTCCACGATGACTAGTGACTCGTCTTCGTAGAGAACCGAAAGCTCCTTCGAAAAACGCGGCCGGCGCCGGTCTTCCTTGGGTGAAGCCCCCTGAGCTGGACTCGGGCGGGCCGAACTCTTAGGCGATGAAGTCTGGCCAGCCGAACCCCGATCCGCCTTTACCCCGCGCCTGCGAATTTTTCCCGCAAATTTCTTCATTGCTTATGTGTCGAAGTGTGTCTCGATCAAGCCATCAAACGACCACGCCATTATCAGACCATTTCCTCGACATCGCAAACACCCTAGATCGCGCTCTATTCCGCTGCCGCGTGGAGATACCATCGCGATCTTTGAATCGGTGGCTGACGAACACACTACATGACCGCCGTGCGCTAACCGCCTGAATGCTAGAATCGCCGCGATGCCCAAACCATCCGCCACCGCCCGCGCCCGCAAAATCAAGCTCATTCTTTTCGACGTCGACGGCGTTCTCACCGACGGCAAAATCTGGATCTTCCCCGCGCCCGCCGGCGCCCAATCAGGAGTTCAGCAGAGTGCGATAGAAAGTGCGCTCGGAAGTGTGCTCGAAAGCTCCGCGCAACCCGGCGGACAGGGCGGCTTCGGCCTGCACAGCACCAACCTGATCGAGGCCAAAGGCTTCCACGCCCATGACGGAACCGCCTTTTCATTCGCCCGTCTCGCGGGGATCAAGACCGGGATCATCACCAAGCGCATCTCCGAAACCGTTGCCCTGCGGGCGCGCGATCTGAAGATTGACCACGTTTACCAGGGTGTCAAGGACAAGGCGTCAGTCGTTGCCCAAATTGCAAAAAAAGACCGAATCACCGCCACCGAGGCCGCGTTCGTAGGAGACGACGTGATTGATCTGCCGGCGATGCGAAAATGCGGCCTGGCGATAGCCGTAAAGAACGCCCGCCAAGAGGTGAAAGCCGAAGCCCACTGGACCACGCCCCACGCCGGAGGCGAAGGCGCCGCCCGCGACGCAGTCGAATACATCCTGAAAGCGCAAGGTAAATGGAAGCAGGCGGTGGAAGCGTACATCTCGGAAAGAAGCTGATTGCCGAGTGCTGATTGCTGATTGCTGAAAACACCCACCGGTTGCGTGCTTGGGGCGTGCTCGGGTTAGCAACCGGTGGGTTTTGTTCTCCTTACTCACCCTGTTGTTTTCAGGAGCAATGACACTGCAAACCCAGGAGCGCCGGGAAAGTTTCGCGGATTCTTGGTTTTCGCGCGTTTTCTTCTAACTTATTTGGCGCCAGCGAGTTATCGACTTCTAATCGGAGATGGCCAGCGTCTTCGCCGCCATCAGTTCGGCGAAACGGGGGTCCTTGCGGAGGGTGCTGAATTCATTATCCTTGTAGACGTTCTTGATGTTGTAGCCCTCTTCCATCGCCTTCTTCAGATAGTGCAACGAACGGTCATTCACGCCGGCCCCAGCGTACATCTTGGCAAGAACATAATCGTAGTGGGCGCGGTCCTCGGGAGAAGCGAGCCTGGCCTGCAGTCCCCCGTGCGAGTTGCGATCGAAGACGTCAGGATCCAGCCCCACCGCCTTGGCGTAACACTTGATGGCTTGTTCGAACTGCTTCTTGCCGAAATATGCCGTGCCCAGGTTGCTGTAGTAGGCGGCTGCGTCGTCCTTTAGTGAGATCGCCTTTTCGTACTGTTTGATGGCTGCGCTGTTGTTATGCATATCGTAATAAGTCGCGCCCAGGTTGTTATAGGCGTCGGCATGGTTACGATCGGCTTTGATGGAGCGTTCAAAGCTCTTCTTGGCTTCTTTGTCGCGGTGCAGTTGGAGTTGGCACATTCCGATCTTATTGAACAGCGACGCATTCGCCGGGGAACCTTTCAAGGCGGCCTCGTAATAGTCGATGGCGTCGAGAAAGATCTTCTCCGCGCGCAGGTCGTCGCCACGTTGTTCCAGTTCCTCGGGCGAAGCTCCGGGTGCGGGTGGATCGACGCGGTGCAGCGGCGGAGGGCCGACCTCCAACTGTTCGCTGTTTTGAGCCTGTAAAGGAGAAACAAGAAGAGCAACGAAGAAGAGGAGAATCGCTACGCAGCCTACGCGGATCCAGGAAAACATATCCCACCCCCGGCCGAACCTACCAAACTTCACAGTTTCATGGCGTTTCAGCGCTCGGCACTACATCCCTTGCAACTTTAAGACCGTGACGCTCCTATGGCGGCGGCATACTGCTGTCACTCCTCTTAGGCGGGGACGGCGGGGGCGCATTCTTGTCATTCTGATTGGAAGAGCCGCTGTCTCCCTTAAACACGCCCACTATCTTGCCGAAGAAGCTTTTCTTTTTCTTTGCGTCTTCATCAGATTGGACACCGGTGGCAGGCGGCGGGTTCCCGGAGGGTGGCTGGGCGCTCCCCGTGGTCGGCGGAGGCAGTGCTTTCTCGGTTCCGAACATACGGGTGAAGAACCCCCGCATGCCGCCCGTCTGGTCACAGGTATCGTGGGGTTCGGTGCCGGCAATAAAGGCAATCGTGTAATCGTCGGGACACGTCGGAGTCGCCAGCCGGTTGGTGATCTTGTCGAGTTGCACATCTACCACGCCCTCAGGCTGGGTGAAAGGCTTCACGTCCGCATATTGCGGCAGCGTAACCGCCTTCTTCATGAACTCGGCCCAGATAGGAGCCGCAGTCTGCGCGCCGCTCAGCCGAATGTCGCTGTAATCGTCATATCCCACCCACACAATGCACAGCAGGTTGCTGGTGTATCCCGCGAACCAGCCGTCGTGTGAAGTGCCGGTCTTGCCCGCAGCCGGAGCGGTAAATCCGCGCGTCCGCACCGCCGCCGCAGTGCCGAAGTTCATAACGCCTTCCAGCATGTTGGTCATGACAAAGGCAATCCGCGGGTCGAGGACCTGCGTCTTGGTAGTCCCGAAGTTCACAACAACATCGCCGGTAGAGTTGCGGACCGAATTGACGAACACCGGCGAAAGCCGCATGCCACCATTCGCAAAACTGGTATACGCGCCCGTCATATCCACGGGCGTGGCGTCGTAGGCGCCAAGGGCCATCGCTGGAGTAGCTTTTACCGAGGCGATTCCGGCGGCCCGAGCCAAGTCCGCCACCTTGTCGTAGCCGACCTCCTCTGCAACCTTGACGGTCGCATTGTTCAGCGAAAGTGCCAGCGCATAGCGCAGCGTGACGTCGCCGTGATACTCCTCTTTGTAGTTACGCGGCTCGTAAATCTGGTCACCGTAAGTAAACGTCGAAGGCTGATCGGTAACTGTTGACGCAGGAGTGATCACAGTGGTCGAGCCGTCAATCGCGGTATTCATGGCGGCCGCATACACAAACGGCTTGAAAATGGAACCAGTGGGGCGCTTGGCTAGCGCATGGTTCAACTGGCTGGTTCCGTAATTTCGTCCGCCGACCAGAGCCCTGATTTCGCCCGTGTGCGGATCCATGGCCACCAGCGCCACCTGCGCCTGCGGGCCGGGCGCGACCGTGGTTTCGTACTTGTTCTTGCCAACCTTGACCTTCTTCGTCCGCATTTTCGTGATCTGGTCGTCCACCAGCTTGATGCCGGTCTCGACCGCCTGCGCCGCCGCCTGCTGCAGCGCCGGATCAAGCGTTGTGTAAATGCGGTATTCCTGATCATTAACCTCGCGCTCGTTCAGCTTGTTGACGATGGTGTCGCGCACCATGTCCACAAAGTAAGGAGCGTCGCTGGCCTCCACATTAGGCGGCGCCAGTTTCAGCGGTGTAGCCTTCGCCTTAACCGCTTGCTCGCGAGTGATGGCGTTGGTCTCGACCATCGCCTCGATCACCGTGTTGCGCCGCTCCAGCGCCCGCTCCGGATGGCGATACGGCGACAAATAACTAGGCGCCTGTATCAATCCCGCGAGCAGTGCCGCTTCGGGCAAGGTGATGTCTTTCAGGTCCTTATTGAAATAAGACCGTGACCCTTCGGCCAGGCCCGAGATCGTGAACGAGCCGCGCTGTCCCAGATCCACCCGGTTGGCATAGAACTCGAAAATCTGCTGCTTCGAAAATTTCTGTTCCAACTCCACCGCGATCAGCATTTCAATCAGCTTGCGCCGGTAAGTTTTCTCCGGGCTCAGAAAGAATGCGCGCGAGAGCTGCATGGTAATGGTCGAGCCACCCTGCGAATGGTGCCCATGAATAAGGTCAATCCAGGCGGCTTCCGCCAGCCGCATGAAATTCACGCCGTTGTGCTGAAAGAAGCGTCGGTCTTCGATGGACGTAACCGCTTCCACCATGACCTTGGGAATGTCGTCATACTTCACCAGTTGACGCTTGGAGCGCTGCTCGGCGTCGAACAGCGAAGTGAGCATCTGCGGCTCGAGCTCATACGCCGCCAGTTCTCCGGCGGAGCGGCTGTTGATGTTCGAAACCGCTCCATCCGCAACCGTAATCGTGGCCGCTTCGGGACTGTGGTAAGAGTCCGGTCCAGGCAGAATTTCAATCGAGCCGCCGTGCAGGCGAAAGCTCCCCAGCGGAGACTCCCCCTCCTTCTCGGTATAGCCCGCATGACGCAACTCCGCCGCAATCTGAGGGACGGTCAACTTCATTCCCACCCGCACCACCTGCGGAGCGGCGAATATCTTGGCTGAACTCGCGAACACCGGTCCGCGGAAGCGCTGCTCGATGATGCGGTCGTACTTTACATACCAGTAGGCAAAAAATCCGACCACCACCAGCGACAGCGTGAGAAAACACAGCAACGCAATGCGCACCAGGGGATCGTGGGCCAGAAAGCGGTTGCTTCCACGCTTCCCACTACGTCGAGCTGTCGGGATTTTCAGCTTAATGGCCATGGACACAGCTGTGCATCAAGCACAAGAGCAATTCTCAGCCCGAAACGGCTTTTGAGGCGTTATGACTGATTCTAAATCACCAGGAGTCCACTACAACTATTTGGATGCGTGTCAAGGTATAGACGGGCTGTGGCACGAGTGAAAGCAGTGTCGAGAGGGATTGGAATAGAAAGCAGTAACGAATAGAGCGAGTCGACACGGACGTTAAAAGCAAAGGCCAATAGCTGAATGCTGAATGGTGCCCCTAAAACACTCCGCTGTTCTTCGATGAAGGATGGAACTCAATCGTAGTCGAGTAGCCCGGCAGTTCAATGGGAACACTGTAGTCGGCTTGGATGGCGAGACTGCCCGTGCCGAACCCGCCGATTCGCGAGACCTTCACCTGCTTCGGTGTCAGCGCAATGTCGTAGTTGCGGGCCGTCTTGATGATGGCGTCGCGAATATCGTCTTCCGAGCGCGTGCTGTAAGTCGACTGCGTCGCTTCGTTCTTGATCGCATCCTCAAGCTCGTAGTTCGAAAAGAATGGCGGAGCCACCTTCAGGCCCACCAGGCCCACCGCCCCCAGGACGGCCATGACCAACAATAATTTCAGAGTCGCCATAAGAAGAAATCGCCCAAATGCCGGTTGCGAGTTTCAAAAGTGAGCTTTCCAGGATGCGCCAAGGGCTGTTTTTCCCAGCTTTCTAGGCGGTCGAGCGCAATCCTTGGAAATACTCGCTTATGGCAGAAATCTTAACGTCCTCCCGCTCGAGAGTCGAGCGCCGAACGACTTCCACGGTATCTTCGGTAACCTTCTTCCCCACATTGATTCGAAAGGGGATACCCACCAGGTCGGCGTCCTTAAATTTCACCCCGGGCCGTTCGTCCCGGTCGTCCAGCAAAACGTCGAAACCGGAGGCTTCAAGCTTCCGGGCGATGTCCTCGGACGCATTGCGAATCGCCTCGTCTTTCGAATTAGTGGACACGACCACAACATCGAAAGGCGCAATCGAAGGTGGTAGCCAGAAGCCGTTCTCATCGTTGCTCTGCTCGACCGCCGCCGTCAGGATGCGCTCAATTCCAATCCCATAACTCCCCATAATCGGCGCGACTTCCTTGCCATTGTGGTCAAGCACGCGCGCGCCCATCGACTCCGAATACTTGTAGCCCAACTTGAAGATGTGCCCGATCTCGACCGCAGTATCAATGCGCAGCGGCGCTCCGCAATTCGGGCAGTCCTCGCCCGCAGTCACGCTCCGCAAGTCAACATAAGCCGTAGGATGAAAGTTCTTTCCCGGCGTCAGATGCTTGACGTGATAGTCCTCTTTATTGGCGCCCCCAATAAGATTCGTCCGTCCGCGCAACGCCTCATCCACCAACAGGATCGGCTTGCGAGGCTCCTCGATGTCTTTCGCCCAGTCAATGCCCAGGGGACCGAGGTATCCGGCAGGCGAATGGAACAGCGCGAGAATTTCCTCCTCGGTCATGGGACGCGCCTCTTTGCCTCCAACCGCGGTCGAGAGCTTAGCTTCGTTCATCTGGTGATCGCCGCGCATGAGCAGCACCACTGCCCGCGATACTGGGCCCGGCTCCCACTTCGTCGGAATGCGAGTTTTGCCCTTTTCCGGCTCCTCGGCAGAAATCATCATCGCCAAAGTCTTAATCTTGTTCTTAGGAGAAACCCCCAGAAACCGCGCCACATCCTCAATCGTTTTCTGTCCCGGAGTGTGCACCTCAAGCGGCGCGCCATCGCCCTCAGCTTTCAAATCTTCAACCGGAGCCAGCCGGGAAGTAGCCTTCTCCATATTGGCCGCGTAGTTGCACTTCTCGCAGCTGACGATCAAGTCCTCGCCAGCCGGAGTCCGAACCATAAACTCCTGCGACTTCGATCCGCCCATGGCGCCCGAATGCGCATCAATCACCATGTACTTCAGTCCGCAGCGATCGAAAATGCGGCAGTAGGTATCGTGGTGCTTCTGATACGAAACGTCGAGTCCCGGAGCATCAATATCAAACGAGTAAGCGTCTTTCATGATGAACTGCCGCACCCGCAGCAGCCCCGACTTCGGACGAGGTTCGTCGCGAAACTTGGTCTGAATCTGATACCAGATCTGCGGCAGTTGCTTGTAGCTGCGCAGCTCCTTACGCGCGATGTCGGTCATGACTTCTTCGTGCGTCATGCCCAGACAAAGGTCGGCGCCCTTGCGATCCTTGAGGCGAAACATGTTCTCGCCCATCGCCGTCCAGCGCCCGCTGGCTTCCCAAACCTCGCGCGGATTCAAAGCCGGCAGATAAAACTCCTGCCCGATCTTGTCCATCTCCGAGCGGACGATGCCCATGATCTTCTGGGTAGCGCGATTGCCCAGGAACAGAAACGAGTAAATGCCCGCGCCCAGTTGCCGAATATATCCTGCGCGAACCAGCAACTTGTGGCTAGCGACCTCAGCGTCAGCCGGAGCCTCACGCAAAGTGGGAATAAAGAGTTGCGACCAACGGTGCATGGTTATGTTTTCCAATCGAGAGAGAATCTTCTTTGAGAAAAATGATCTTGAGAAGAATCTTCGATTGTAAACGACGAGGATTACAAAAGATGATTTGCGCTTCGCGTCCACGCTGGCCTAGCCGCGATTCGCTCCTGTCCACTCCACAGGAGATCTTGCACACGGGTCTGTACCCCCCCCCCCCCCCCCCCCCCCCCAAATTTTTCGCTAAAATATTGAGAGATAAGGACTTAACTCAAAAATATTCAAAAATAAGGAGTTAGGTTGTCAAAGAGCGTCCTGAAAAATATCTCCAGCGGCTTCGAGGGCTGCCCTTTGTGGACGGCAGCACCTCGGGGCTGCACCAATCAGGTCTCTATTGTGAAGGATTATCGAATAGCTGTCTGTGACATCGATCACGCAGATTGGTGATGAAAAAAGGCACCGCGGGCGTCGGCTATCCGGTGGCCACTTTCGGCCTGAAAGAACTACTGAATAATCTACTGAATGACCCAGGCCGAACCATGCTCGCCATCAACGACTTCCCGCCAACTGGTTGATTTCACGCAGGATGGCTGAAATCAGCCACTCCTCCTGCCGCAACTTTTCACCCCCATGCGAGTTTGTATGAGTAGGCGCTTCAGAAAGAAAAAAGCTGAAGTACCCGAGTTGAAGCAGTAGAAGAAAAAAAGGGGGACCATCATGAAATATCTAAGATATGTTGCGCTACTGGTTGCGTTACTGGCCTTTCCGGTCGCCTACTCGCAAGCTGCAGTCGTGGTCGGAGTAGGAGTCGGCGGAGTAGGAATCGGCGTCGGCGGAGGCTATGTGGCTGGACCGCCCGTCTGCACTTACGGATATTACCCAGACTATCCGTACGGCTGCGCGCCCTACGGCTACTACGGCCCGAGCTGGTTCTCAGGCGGAGTCTTCATCGGCGCCGGTCCCTGGTACCACGGTTGGGGACGTCCGGTGTACCCGGTTCGCGCCTATGGTCGTGGCTTTGATGGCCGAGGCTATGACGGTCGTGGCTATGCCGGTCGTGGCTTTGAAGGTCGTCCTCCGGCAGAGCACGGTCCGGTAGCTGCGCGAGGCTTCGAAGGTCGCAGCCCCGTAGCAACTTCCCGCGGAGGGTTCCGGGGACGGCGCTAAGCTGATCGGATCATCTGGCCATCGGGTCATATGATCGATCGATACGAACGGCTGGCATGACCAATCTGCCAGCCGTTTTTCTTCCGTCCCCAAGACCGTGCTATTATCTCCGCGTGCTAGGCAGTCGCACTAACGAGCAGTGGATCGCGCAATACAGTTCCAGCCATCAGCATCCCGTGAACCGGATCTGTCACACGCTGGGCATTCCTGTAATCCTGCTCTCGACCCCAGTTTTTATCGCCAGCATTTTCTACCACCGCCTGTGGCTGTATGGCGTGGCGCTGTTCCTGATCGGATGGGCTTTCCAATTCATCGGCCACGCCTTCGAAGGCAAGCCCCCTGAATTCTTCTCCGACTGGCGTTTCCTGTTCGTCGGCGTGCGCTGGTGGTGGGCAAAGATCCACGGCAAGGCCTGATCGGTCTCACCGGACCCATCGCAAAAAGACACCTCTTTCGCGTAAGAGCGCGCTGGCGAAACTCTCCTGCGAGGCTGCACTCCGAGACTATACTTGCGGAGAGGTGCGAGATGAGGAGTGACTGGGTAGAGCGGTTAGGTGCGATTCGCTTTTGGTTGTTAGGGGCTGCTGTGGTCGTGGCCGGGCTTGTAGTGTTGTTGCGCCGCTAGACTGTTGTCGGGTAGCCCTTCGAAATCAATCCGAAGAGCTATGCTGCCAGGCGTTGCAAGATTTCCTTCCCCAGTTTTTGTGCTTCGCCGAAAAATTTCTGATATTCCAGGAAGATGCGGTTCAGTTCCAGCGACTGCTCAGTCGTCAGCTTCCCGCGCAGTAACATGTCACGCACGTGGACAGGATTAGGCAGAGTAGCGTCTTCGCTCAGTTCTTCAAGCGCGGTTGTGGGATTGTAGTGGTACATGAAGACGATTCTACCCCTGTAATCTCCATTTCCCATGCCTCGGTGGTAGCGTCGGTGCTTGCCTCTTCGGAGGCCTTTTTGGCAGCCAGTTCCTGCAACCGAAGAGCGAGCTCTTTTTGGTGACTGACCCGTCCGAGCACCGTTTCTACCGCCGCCGTCAGGCGATCAGGACCTTTATCAAGTTGGAGCGTGGATTTTTCGAAATACGCAGCCGCGCCTTCCTGCAAAAGTCTTTCTTCGTTTTTCTGTGACAGGCTGGTCAGCACCATGACCGGGATGTGCACCGTGGCAGGATTCGCTTTCAGTGCCTTCAGCACTTCCGGGCCGCTGAGCTTGGGCAACAGCATGTCGAGCAGGATAATGTCGGGCAGTTGGTCATAGGCGACCCGCAAAGCCTCCTCGCCATCGGCGGCGGTACGGACCTGGTAGCCGGCTTTAGACAAGGTGCGCTCATTGGCTATCCGCAGGAATTTGCTGTCCTCGACCAGCAACACTCGGGAATTCTTCGCCACGCAGAACCTCTTGTGGGTTCATCGGCAAAGGCAAGAGAAACTTGAGCGAGGCACGAAACAAAAAAGGCGACCCAGTTGGGCCGCCCCTAAGACCTGACACCTGGTGTTTCTAGGTTCCTTCGTTCCAGCTCGCCAGATACTCTTCCTGCTCCGAGGTCAGGCGATCGATCTTGATCCCGAGTGATTCCAGCTTCAGCTTGGCCACCCTCTTGTCGAGGTCCACCGGAACGGTATAAACCTTCTTCTCAAGGGACGCGTGGTTTTTCACCATGTAGTCGCAGGACAGCGCCTGATCGGCAAAGCTCATATCCATCACCGACGCCGGATGCCCTTCGGCAGCGGCCAGGTTGATGAGACGGCCTTCGCCGAGCAGGTTGATGCGGCGGCCGTCCTTCATCGTGTATTCCTCGACAAACTCACGCGTAGTGCGCTTCGAGGAAGACAGCTTTTCGAGCGACGGGATATCGATTTCAACATTGAAGTGCCCCGAGTTCGAAATGATCGCGCCATCCTTCATCGCTTCGAAGTGCTGTTTGGCGAGCACGTTCTTGTTGCCGGTGACAGTGCAGAAAACGTCGCCGATTTTGGCGGCCTCTTCCATGCTCATCACGCGGAAGCCGTCCATGACCGCTTCGAGCGCCTTCGTCGGATCGACCTCTGTAACGACAACTTCCGCTCCCGCGCCACGGGCGCGCGAAGCCAGTCCGCGTCCGCACCAGCCATATCCGGCGACCACAAACTTCGATCCTGCGAGCAAAAAATTCGTGGCGCGGATAATGCCGTCAATCGTCGATTGCCCGGTGCCATAACGATTGTCGAACAAATGCTTGGTGTCGGCATCGTTGACGGCGATGATCGGATAGGGCAGCACGCCTTCTTTCGCCATGGCGCGCAAACGAATGACTCCGGTGGTGGTTTCTTCGGTGCCGCCGATCACGTTCGCTAGTTCCGCTTTGCGCTTGGTGTGAAGAATGGAGACGAGGTCGGCGCCGTCATCCATGGTGAAATGTGGTTTGTGATCGATCGCCGCCATGATGTGCGAGTAGTAACTGTCGTTGTCCTCGCCCTTGATCGCGAAGACGGGAATGCTGTAGTCGCGCACCAGGCTGGCAGCCACATCGTCCTGAGTTGATAGCGGGTTCGACGCGCACAGCGCCACATCGGCGCCGCCGTCGCGCAACGCGATCATTAAATTTGCCGTCTCGGCCGTCACGTGCAGGCAGGCCGAAACACGGATGCCCTTGAGCGGCTGGTTCTTGATGAATTCCTTGCGAATGATCTGCAGAACTTTCATCGACTGGTTTGCCCACTCGATGCGTTTCTTGCCCAGATCGGCCAGTTCTAATCCCTTAACGTCGCTGCTGATTGATGTTGTAGCCATTGCTCTCCTAATTCCCCGGATGATGATGACACTGAATGAATATCTATGCAGCTTGTGCGCTGCGAACAAATCATCCACCACGGAGGCACAGAGTCACAGAGAAAACCCAAACCGGGAAAAACCCAAATCGTTTTTCTCTGTGTCTCGGCGCCTCCTTGGTGAGGTTCTATTTCCTTGCTCCGGCCGGTTCCTGCTTCAAACCGGCATCTGACGCCAGTTTTGCGGCTTTGTCGGTCGCTTCCCAAGTGAAGTCAGGATCGGTGCGGCCAAAGTGCCCATACGAAGCGGTCTTGCGATAAATCGGACGGCGCAAGTTTAACGACTCTATGATCTCGCGCGGCTTGAGCTTAAAGTTTGCGCGCACCAGATCCGGAATCAGCTTCGCATCGATCTTTTCGGTTCCGAAAGTATCCACCAGGACGCTGACCGGCTCGGCAACTCCGATGGCATAGGCGAGCTGCACCTCGCAGCGATCGGCGAGCCCGGCGGCTACGATATTCTTCGCGATGTAACGCGCCATGTACGCGGCCGAACGGTCGACCTTCGTCGGATCCTTGCCGCTGAATGCGCCGCCGCCGTGACGTCCCATGCCGCCGTAAGTGTCCACAATGATCTTGCGTCCGGTCAGTCCGGAATCGCCCATGGGGCCGCCGATGACAAAACGTCCAGTGGGATTGATGTGATACTTGGTGTCTTCATCGAGCAGGTGGGCCGGAATCACCGCCTGTATTACGTGCTTCAAAATGTCGGAGCGAAGATCGTCATTGCTGACGCTGTCGGAATGCTGACTGGAAACAACCACCGCATCCACTCGCTTAACTTTTCCCGGCGAAGAATATTCGACTGTGACTTGGGATTTTCCATCGGGACGAAGGTAAGGGCAGGTGCCGTTCTTGCGGACTTCAGAAAGTTTCAAGCAGAGTTTGTGGGCGAGTGAAATCGGAAGGGGCATCAGTTCAGGAGTCTCGTTGCAGGCGAACCCGAACATCATGCCCTGGTCGCCGGCGCCTCCCGTATCTACTCCCATGGCGATATCGCCGGACTGCTTGTTGATGCTGGAAATTACGGCGCAGGTATTGGAGTCAAAACCGTACACCGCGTTGTCATACCCGATCGATTGCACAACGCCGCGAACCAGGTTCTGGAAATCGACA
This sequence comes from uncultured Acidobacteriaceae bacterium, assembly GCA_963755765.1. GTDB lineage: Bacteria > Acidobacteriota > Terriglobia > Terriglobales > Acidobacteriaceae > Acidiflorens. The sequence goes on along the minus strand of CAVWKZ010000007.1, from coordinate 102,568 downwards.
TACGCTTTGGTGGTGATCTCACCGGCGATTACGACCAGGCCGGTGCAGGTCAGGGTTTCGCAGGCGACGCGGCTGCTGGGGTCTTCACGCAGGCAGGCGTCGAGAATGGCATCGGAAATCTGGTCGGCGATCTTGTCCGGATGTCCCTCGGTTACAGATTCCGAGGTAAAGAGAAAACGATTGGTTGATGGCAAGTGGATCTCCTAAAGGTAACTTCAAACAAGATAACTTCAAACTTCGAGCCGTCCCTCTGGGGAGGCTTACGGAGCCTATGGCTCTTGACCGCGGTTCGCCTCAGTCTTCGTCAAAATCAAGGCCAAAATCAAACCGGGGTTAGGCTTAATCTTCATTCAAAACGGTACCAGAGATGACCGCACAAACGCAACGGGATTGACCGGTGACGGAGGGACCTGACATTGAGTGGGAACGGCTGGCATTGAATGGCAGAAGGCAGGCGCTAAATGGAAGAAAAGAAAGAAACAAACTTAGGGTGTCGAAGGTGCTGTGGCATTCGGTAAGATCCCGCCCGGACCGAAGGTAAGGGTCTTGACCTCCCCGTAATCTCCGCCGGTACCAAGCTTCTTTCCGTTGAGCAGGAAGTCGACGGCGCCCGCATTTCCCGCCCGGACGACAATCGCTTTCCGGCCTCTGACGGTGCGCTCACTGCCGGCCAGCAAAAGTTCGGATGGGATGCTTCTCCCGTCGGCGGTGATCGACATCCACGATTCTTCGCGAGCCTGGATGACCAGCGTAAACTCGCCCGGAGCCGCGGCAGGGACGGCGGCGGTCAAGTCCTGAGAAGTTTTCGGGGTGTCGGACGGCGCAGCTTTCGCCGTCGGCAAAACCGCCTTCGGCGACTCGTTGGCCGGGGAAGTGGCGGTGGCCGGACCGGTACTATTGTTACTCACCGCGCCATTTGCCTCTCCGCTCAACCCTCCACTGGCCGCGTCTGGCGGTGGCGCGACCGTGGTCAAAGTCGGTGCGACTGCCTCTCGGGCGTGCTCCCGCTCGCGATGGCTCCAGAAAGAGAGCGCCAGCGCGACGACCAGCAGAACCGCGGCGAACCAGCCCCATGGCAGTGGGCGAGCAGAAGCGTCGGCACTGGCCTCCAGACGGCGGACACTCTCTTCATTATTATTATTACCTTCGCGCGCTTCGTTTTCCTGTCCGTCAGTTTCGTGCCCTACCAGTTCGGTTCGAACCGGAGGAGCGTCGCCTGAGGCTTGCAGGTATTCCGCGACGGTTTGATCTTCATCAAGTCCCACGACGCGAGAATAAGCGCGGACAAAGCCCTTGTTAAAGATGCCGCCCGGCAACTGGTTGAACTTGTCCTCTTCCAGCGCTTGCAACATGCGGGTGCCGATCTTGGTGGAGATGGATATCTGCTCCAGTGTGATCTGGCGCTTTTCGCGCTCCTGTTTCAGTTTTTCGCCAAAGGAAGGCAAACCACTCTCCCGCATGTGTTGGATGGCGAACGGAATTTTACTCTGTTGAGAAGCAAGATCATAGAAAATTGGTGATTAGGTAGTGACCCATTGGCACGAAAAGCCTAAGTGGTCCTTCGTGTTCGCGTCTCGGCGGTGAGAGAATGGGCGAACGGTGCGGCGTGGTGGCGTGACTGGTACTGGTTACCTCCGTTCATTGCCCGGATAGCGCGACCAAACCTATAATTTTCTATCTATCCCCATCCACCTGAACGAGGAGTCATGTCGGAGGCCGCGGGCACATCCCCAATTCGCCTGTCGCAAGAGCTGACCATCTTTCACGATGTCGCCAAGGCGCTGACATCGTCGCTCAACCTTGATTCCATCCTCCAGACCATCATGGAAAAAATGGCGGAATATTTCCGCCCCGATACCTGGTCGCTGCTCATGGTGGATGAGGAGAAGGATGAACTCTATTTCGCCATCGCAGTGGGAGCGGCGGCGGACGTCTTGTCAAAGGCGCGCCTGAAGGTCGGGGAGGGAATTGCCGGCTGGGTCGCCCGCCACGGCGAGGCTCTGATAGTGCCCGACGTGCAGAATGATCCGCGTTTCTCCTCCCGGCTGGACGAGATCACGCGCTTGCAGACGAATTCAGTAATCTGCGTTCCGCTGCGTTCAAAACACCGCGTGCTGGGTGTGATCCAATTAATCAACGCCAGCGTTGGCCTGTCGGAACAGGAAATGTTTTTCCTGCAAGCCTTGTGCGATTACGCCGCGATTTCGATCGAGAATGCCCGCTCGGTGGAGAAAATCCAGGAACTTACCATCACCGACGATTGCACCGGCCTGTTCAATGCCCGCCATCTCCACAAGACGCTGGAAACCGAGACTTACCGCTCCGCGCGCTTCGGCTATGAGTTCAGCGTGATTTTTATCGACCTCGACCACTTCAAGCAGGTCAACGACACTCACGGACATCTGGTAGGAAGCCGTCTGCTGGCCGAGGTCGGATACCTGATCAAAGCCCAGCTCCGCCTGATCGATTTCGCTTTCCGTTATGGTGGAGACGAGTTCGTGGTGCTCCTGCCGCAAACCACTAAAGATCAGGCGGTGGTAGTAGCGAAACGTTTGCAGGATTCGCTGCGCACCGGCACGTTCTGCGCCGAACAGGAATTGAACCTGAACGTGCGCGCCAGCATGGGCCTCGCGACTTTTCCGCACGATGCGCAGACCCCGCACGACATCATCCGCCAGGCGGACGAGATGATGTACGTAGTCAAGAACACGACTCGCGATAATATCGGCATCGCATCGCGCGGACTGATGGAGCCGTAGAGAACAGTTCTCAGGTCTTAGGTCTTAGATCTCAGGTCTTAGGGGCCGCGCCACCCTTCTGGCGCAGGCTTTCCCTTCCACTTACTGCTTTTCTCGTTTCTGCAGTTCAGGCACGTCGGTCTTCGGCTGCGCCGCGGCCGCTTCCGGCTTCCAGGTAAACGCATTGGCGGGCGCGGAAGGATTCACGCCGAAGTCCCACACATAAAGGTTCAGGCCTTCTTTCCCCACCATTTCAGCAACGGCGTATTCGCCTGCCGCGAGCGGCTCAGAGGGCGCGAGCTTGACCCAGCCTCCGGTCAGCGCGGTGGCCGTGGCCGCGACGAAACGTTCGTCAGTTTTAGTACTTCCGTTGACCGCGACCTTGACTGTACCCGCAACACGTTTACCGTTCTTGACCTCGACGCGAATGATCTTGAAGCGCTCAGAGGACGCCAGTGACAGCGGCGCAGGCTCGCCGGCGGCCGGCTTCTCAATTGCGGTCGCCGGCGCGCCCGTATTCGGGTCGATGTTGATATAGAGCGAAGGCACGGTCGTGTGCGATTGAATCTTGGAATGCGGTCCGGGAAGTTCAATCGTCTGCTTGGCGCTGGCCAGAGGATTGATCACCGCGCGCAGAATGTTTGACTTGGAGTTCTTCTCCAGATCGCCTCCCGATTGCTGCACCTCGGTCAGCTGCGGCTGATTTTCATAGGTATCAAGCAGAAAAATGCCGCCTTCATCAGGCAGGCGCAGACCCGGCGCCACCTGCGGAGACCGGGCGCGTTCGGCTTGCCGCTCGGCCTCCAGTTCCTTGTCCAGTTCGACGGCTTCCGGAGCGGCTTTGCCTTCCTGCCGCCATTGCTCGAACTTTTCAGTTGCGTCCCAATCGACCATCGAATTAGGGACTTCCTCCCACTCGCCGCGCTCAGCACTGTAATAGCGGACGCGGTCGCCATGAACCTCATACTTGGTGACCGACTGGTAGGTGCCGTCTTTCAGGATTAAGCGGCGAGCCTGGTTCTGGGCGAGGGCGGGAGTCGCGGGCAGGCAAAAGACAGCTAGCCCAAGGATTGCAGCTGCGAGAAGTCCCGTCCTTACCGTGGATGTTTTCATGCCGCGGAACATTATCAGACTTTTCGGATGCTTTCGAAAGGTTGGATGCGGGCGGCCCGGTTCGCCAGGCACAAAAAAGCCAGTGGATGGCACGATCGCGGAGCATCTGCCGGCTCCGTTCGCAAGATTGACACCCACTCACCAACTCTTTACGCTAAGGCTTATGGAAGTGAACATTGGCCCGGACCTGCAAGCCAAACTCGCCCGCCTCGCTACCGAACGGGGAAGCGATACTCAGGCGCTCGTGCGGGAGGCGATCGAAAGGCTAGTCGACTACGACGAGTGGTTTCTCCGCGAAGTGGAGAGCGGGCTCGCCGCCGCCGACCGAGGCGAATTGATTGACCATGAAGAAATCGGCAAGTTGATCAACCGTCGGTATCCGGGCTGATGCGTGTCCGGTGGACGGACCCGGCCGCGCTTGACCTCACTGGCATCTGCGACTACACACAAGAACACCATGGACCGGAGGCCGCGCGCAAATTGGCGTTGCATGTCTACGCGGCAGTCGGCTCACTTCTTCAGTTTCCTCATCTTGGCCGGTTGGGACGCAAGCCAGGCACTCGCGAGTTGGTATTTTCTGGTCTTCCTTTTCTGGCTGTCTATCGCATTCGCGATGAAGTTATTGAAATCGCCCGAATTTTACATGGTGCACAGAAGTGGCCCTAGGAAAAGCGGACCGGGGCTGCGGACGGCAAATGGCGTGTCCTATGATTAATCGCTCTATTGTCATTCTGGTTTCTCTCACTTGGCTGGCCTTCGTTAGCGTGTCCGGACAGGAAATTCTGCTTGGAGTTCTGGAAGACAACCCCGGCCATTATTCCGGCGAACCGAATTTCCGTACTGTTCGCGTTGTTTTTAAGAAAAGCGGCTCTGATTGGCAGCCTTTTCGCAGCGATTGTGCCGATCAGGATTGTTTGAAGACTGTCGCATCGGACTATCCCCGGGAGGTGGATTGGACAATCGCATTCGATGGGAAGAACATAGGGCGGGTCACAGGACGCACCCCAAAAAACTTCGGATGGTATGCGAGCGTGGGACAACAAGAAATCACGAGCACGGGTGCGGTTCCGTCCGTCGGCAAACGGGAGGTCGAATATGGCGGCTTCTTGGGCGCCCCTGTGTACAGGCCGCTCGTGGCGAACTCACAGCCGTATTTTCGGGATGCCGAATCATGGAAGACCGCCGAAGTGTCGGCGAATCTTGTCAGACTCGTCCGTCAGCAGTTCCGCCGAGAATTCCCGAAGGTTTGCAGGATCAGCAGGCATGACGAGACGAAATTGGAGCCATTTCCGTACCGAGATGAAGACGTGCGACCGGTCAAGGCCTATGCGTCGACGAAGGGATGGACCGTCGTTCGCATGCACTTAGCAGAGGCGATTGATTGCGAAGATGCCGAAGCCGCCCTTGACATTGACGACCCTTGGTACGCAGTCGATTCGAACCGGTTCGTCGAATATCTAGATTCCGGGCTCGGGCTGGTTGACGCTGGCGACTACGACAATGACGGAAAATCCGAATTGCTGTTCTCCATCAGTCGAGACAATCGGGGCGGGTACGAACTATTTTACGACGATTTCAAGAAGCACGTGGCTTTCGAATACAGTTACCACTAGCTCCCAACTCACTCCTTTTTCCACATTCCCTTCTCGGAAGACTTCTGCCATAATTGATCGTGCACCCCAGCCCGCACAATTTCCCAAAACAAATCATAGCGAGGAAGCGATGTCGGCCAAGTACATCTTTGTAACCGGCGGTGTGGTCTCATCACTAGGCAAAGGTCTGGCGGCAGCTTCCATCGGATGCCTGCTCGAAAGCCGTGGCCTCAAAGTCAACTTGATGAAGTTCGATCCCTACCTGAACGTCGATCCAGGGACGATGTCGCCATTTCAGCATGGTGAAGTTTTCGTCACCGACGACGGTGCCGAAACTGATCTTGATCTCGGACACTACGAACGCTTCACCCACGCCAAACTTTCGCGCGATAACAATTGGACCACCGGTCGTCTCTACGAGCAGATCATCGCCAAAGAACGCCGCGGCGATTACCTCGGCAAGACGGTGCAGGTGATTCCGCACGTGACCAACGAAATCAAAGCGGCAGCGAAAAAAGTCGCGCAAGACGTCGATGTGGCGATCGTCGAGATCGGTGGCACCGTAGGCGACATCGAGTCGCTGCCGTTTATCGAAGCGATTCGCCAGATGCGCCAGGAACTCGGCCGTGACAACACTTTGTTCGTTCACGTGACCCTGGTGCCATTCATCGCCGCCGCGCAGGAATTGAAGACCAAGCCGACGCAGCACTCCGTCAAAGAATTGCTCAGCGTAGGAATTCAGCCGGATATCCTGCTGTGCCGCACCGACCGCTTCCTTTCGAAAGACATCAAATCGAAAATTGCGTTGTTCTGCAACGTTGAAGAAGAAGCGGTAATCACGGCGAAAGACGTTGCGTCGATCTACGAAGTGCCAGTTGTCTTCGCGCACGAAGAAGTGGACACGCTGGTGCTGCGTCGTCTGCACCTCGAAGCAAAAGACCGCGATCTTTCGAAGTGGAACGATCTCGTACATCGCGTCTACAACCCGAAAGATGTGGTCAGGATCGGCATCGTCGGGAAGTACGTTGAATATGAAGACAGCTACAAGTCGCTGAAAGAAGCCTTGGTGCACGGCGCGCTGGCGCATAACCTCAAGCTCGAAGTGAATTGGATCGAAGCCGAGGGCCTGGAAGCCGTCGACAAGACCGATAAGAGTTACGAAGCGCAGTTGGAAGAGTACGACGGCCTGCTCGTTCCCGGCGGATTCGGCAAGCGCGGCATCGAAGGCATGTTGCGCGCGATCCAGTACGCGCGCGAGAAGCATGTGCCCTACTTCGGAATCTGTCTCGGGATGCAGACGGCATGCATAGAATATGCGCGCAACGTCTGCGGATTGGCGGATGCCAATTCCAGCGAGTTCGATCCCGCAACTCCGCATCGCGTGATCTACAAGCTGCGCGAGCTGCGCGGCGTGGAAGAACTAGGCGGCACCATGCGCCTGGGCGCGTGGCCGTGCAAGATCGAGACGGGCACGCTGGCCTACGAAGTGTATGGCCAGACCGAGATCAGCGAGCGCCACCGCCATCGTTACGAATTCAACCGCGAGTACGAAGAGCCCATGGTTGCGAACGGGCTGCGCATTTCCGGTTCGACGCCCGACGGCACTTACGTCGAAATGGTGGAGATCCCAGGTCATCCGTTTTTCTTAGGGTGCCAGTTCCACCCGGAATTTAAATCGAAGCCATTGGAGCCGCATCCGCTGTTCAAGGCGTTCGTAGGCGCGGCCTACGAACACGGCCAGAAAAAGAAAGAGCATAAGAACGCGGCTGAAGTGGAAATGTTCATGCGGCCAGAAAAAGTGGGAAGAAGATAGCCGTTTGCTCTTAGCTGTTAGCCTTTAGCCAGAAGCCGAGAGCTAACAGCCAAAAGCCAAGCCTTGTGACTCTGTCTTTCCAAATCGACAATGTTCGCGTAGGCGCCGGCGACCTCTTCCTCATCGCCGGACCCTGCGTGATTGAAAGTGAAGAGCACGCGCTGCGCATGGCGGAGATCATCAAGGGCGTAGTTCGCTCCCTGAATTTCCCTTTCATCTTCAAGGCGTCCTACGACAAGGCAAACCGCACCTCGATCCGCAGCTATCGCGGGCCCGGGATCAAAGAAGGCTTGCGTATTCTGAAGAAAGTGAAAGACGAAGTGCACGTTCCGGTGCTCACCGATGTGCATCAAGTGGCCGACGTAGCCGCCGTAGCCGAAGTCGTGGACGTGTTGCAGATTCCGGCGTTTCTCTGCCGCCAGACCGATCTGATCGTTGCGGCGGCTTTGAGCGGGCGTCCCGTGAATATCAAGAAGGGGCAGTTTGTCTCGCCTTGGGACATCAAGCACGCCATCGACAAATGCCGCGATGCCGGCAACAGTCAGGTGTTCGTGACCGAGCGCGGCTCGAGCTTCGGCTACAACAATCTGGTCGTGGACATGCGCTCGCTGGCCATCATGCGCAAGTTCGCGCCGGTAGTGTTTGACGCGACCCATTCGGTGCAGCTGCCGTCGTCCTCTCCAGCCGACGGAGATCAGCCCCCGGTGAGTGGAGGCCAGCCTGAGTTCATCCCGGTGCTGTCGCGGGCGGCGGTGGCCGCAGGTGTGGACGGTGTGTTCATGGAAGTCCACGACAGTCCGAAAGTAGCGAAAAGTGACGGAGCGAACGCCCTGGATTCGCGCAACCTCCGCGGCTTGCTGAAAGAATTGCAGGCGGTGAAGAAGGCGTTGGACGCGGCGCATAGCAGGCCGTAGCCGGACTCCACCCTCTATCTCCATCCTCTATGAGGTGACTACCGTGACTCCGAAGTCGCGGTTCCTTGTCACGACCTAACTCATGACGTGGTATCAAGGTCTAGCCGATTCTTATTCCCTAACGCATGCCATCAACCTCTACAATTCATCGTCTTCGCGCCGTTCCCAGATGGGCGCTGGTAGTTTTTTGCCTGATCTCTATCGGAGTAAGCGGGCGGCAAATGCTCTGGTACTTTTCCCACGGCCCGGTGGTGACCGACCTCCGAATCTTCATGACCGGCATCGACCTGGTGGCTTCCGGCCACGGCGACCAGCTTTACCACTTTGACGCTCAGGCAAAAGCGCAGTTCCGACTCTATCCCGAAACTCGGACCAGTGGTCTGCTGCCTTTTAATCATCCTGCCTATGAACTGTTGTTGTACTGGCCAGTCTCTGGGCTTTCATATCAGATGGCACTCCTGGTCTGGGCGCTGGCCAACGTCGGTCTCGTGTTTCTGATTGCCTGGCTGCTCGGGCCCTATTCGCGAGCCGTTACGCAGGTGACAGGCATTCCGCTGGCTCTCTTCTTACTCGCGTTTTATCCCGTGATGTATGTGCTTGGAGAAGGTCAGGATTCGCTAATATTCATGTTGTTGCTCATCCTATCTTTGCGGTCCATGGACGACGGACGCACGTTTCTCGCCGGATTCCTTCTCGCACTCGCCGGCTTCAAGTTTCATCTCGTGTTGGCAATCGCATTCTTCGTTTTGTTTCTCCGTGGAAAATGGCGCGGCCTGGCCGGTTTTGCCGTCGGCGGCGCCGTGGTAGCCGCAATTTCTCTGGCGCTCGTCGGCCCCGCGATGATCCATGATTATCCTGCGATGCTGCGCAACCAACAGGTAATGACGCCGTGGGGATTTATCCCCTGGTTCATGCCGAACCTGCGTGGCTTCTTGCAGTGGGCACTCGTACGCTGGCTCGACGAAGGACAAATTCTGCCTGTCGTTTTCATGACTTCGGCAATCGTCGGAGTGGTGGCAACTTTTCTAATGCTGGGTAGCCACGTCAAGCGAACGCAACCGCAGAACGATGCTAGCGACGAGAACGATAACGATGCGAGAGATGAGAGCATGGTCTACGCCGTGGCCATTCTGACGACCATCCTGATCAGCTACCACCTTCACATGCAAGACCTGACCATGGCGCTCGTGCCCATGGTTGTCCTCGCCGATCGCGCAATACGCGAGTGGCACAAGCGCGGAGCTGCTGGGGGATGGACGGTGGCGCTCACGGTCACCATCGCCGCACTCTATCTCTATCGCATCGCCGCCGAAGCCTTCCCAATCCTGCTCATGCGCGGATGCCTGCTGGCTGTGCCAGTCTTCGCGCTCTGGGTAGTCGCTCTGCGGTGGCGGCGCACGGCATCGTTTTCTTGAGGCGCCTGCCTCTCGCTCACTTCTGAATCTGCTACCATTCCCGCGTCATCTGAATTCCATCGTCTATGCATTGGTGGGCATCGATTGTCGGCATCGTTCTTATCTTTCTCATCCTCATGGATGCGTTTGAGACCGTGGTCCTGCCCCGGCGCATCAAGCGCACTCTGCGTTTCACATCCTTGTTCTACAGAAAGACTTGGCGTTTGTGGACCTCCGCGGGAATGCACATCAAGGCCGCGAACCGCCGCGAAGGCTTCCTGGCATACTATGGGCCGCTCTCACTGATCGTATTGCTCGGCTTTTGGGCGGCTGGTCTGATTCTTGGATTCGGCTGCGTGCAGTACGGACTCGGTGAACACGTGTCGCTGGGCAGCGAAAAAATCACCTTTGCGAAAGTTCTCTACCTGAGCGGCGAAACTTTTTTTACCCTGGGCTATGGAGACATCACGCCCAACAACCCCGCCGCTCGCGCCCTCTCTGTGTTTGAAGCGGGCATGGGCTTCGCCTTCCTCGGAGTCGTCGTTGGATACTTGCCCGTGATCTACGGTTCGTTTAACTCACGCGAAGTTGAAATCTCGTTGCTGGACGCGCGCGCGGGTTCGCCACCGAGCGCCGCCGAATTTCTCGGCCGCCTGGGCTGTTGTCCCGATCAAACCGTGCTGGATAACATTTTTCGCGATTGGGAGCGCTGGTCGGCCGACCTGCTGGCCAGTCACATTTCCTATCCGGTCCTGGTTTTCTTCCGCTCGCAGCACGGCAATCAATCCTGGTTGAGCGCCCTGACGGTGATGCTCGATGTCACGTCGTTGGTCATCACCGGCGTGGACGGAATCCACCCCGATCAAGCCAAACTCACCTTCGCCATGGCACGGCACGCCGCGGTAGATCTCGCGCAGGTGGTGAACGCTCAATACAGTCCCGACGATGTTGACCGGCTCACCGATGCGGACCGAACCCGGCTGAAGACTGAACTGGCATTCCGAGGTGTGGGTCTGAACGACAAAGCCGATGCGCCCGAACGGTTGGCGGAACTTCGGCTGGTTTATGAACCTTATATTCATGCTCTGGGACGGCGTCTCTTGCTGACGCTGCCGCCGTGGATCCATAAAGAACGCCACAAAGATAATTGGCAGGGTGGTCCGTGGGACCGCGCGATTCAGGCGCGAGCGCTGGAGCATCCGGGGCACCCGGTGGACGATCACTTCTGAGACATGCCTCTAAGAAATGCTTCCGGGAAACGGGCCTGAGAAATCACAAGGAAGCTGGCGCCGGTTACAGTTCCGTGTACTCCGGGTGGTAGCCCTTGAAGAGGCCCGAACCTTCGGTGATGGTTCGGACAGGGACGCGATCCGCGTTCTTGCTCGTGCGCACCCATTCCCAGGCCGCATTAATCTCGTCGCTGGTGAAATAGCGCGTTTCAGCCTGTAGAACCGCAGTTCCCGCGAGGACGATGGCCACCACTTCCTCCCATTTGTCAGCGCCGACCACGGCCATGCGCGCGATGTGGTCAGTATATTTCTGGAGAAAGCGCATCTCGCTCCACCGAGCTTTCCAATCAGCGCCCTCCATCTGCGAAACATCGGCGAGGATTCCGATTGGCCGCTGCTTCCGTTCTTTAATCAGAAACTCAATCTGCGGCTCGAATGCCTTGACTTCATCGCCGGTAATCTTTCCGACGACTTTAAATCCGACGGCCGACCCCTGGCTCTCTTTCAGTCTTTCAATCATGATTGCGCGTCTCCCCTTTTAGTGTAACGCCACAGGCCGACTATGTTACACGGTTCGCTCCATGCCAGCCGTGGAAGGAAGAGTGTTCGCCGATAGTCGCGGGCAACCGGGTTCAGATGACCCGATCGTTCGGTCACACGATGCTCTTCTCGTTCTGCTAACATTTCCCCTTCATGAAACACGTGGGCGAAAACGTGGTGCGCATCGAGGCAGATGCGTTGCGTGCGCTGGCGGACCGGCTGGCAGGCCCGATGGCCACGGACTTCAATCGCGCTCTCGATCTATTGTTCGGATGCCGGGGCAGAGTAGTCGTTACCGGGATGGGCAAGAGCGGGCTGATCGCTCGCAAGATCGCGGCCACGTTGAGTTCGACCGGGTCTCCCGCCTTGTACCTGCATCCGGTGGAGGCCCTGCATGGCGATCTGGGAATGATCGTGCGCGGCGACGTAGTGCTGGCACTTTCAGCCAGCGGCGAGACGGAGGAAATTTTGCAATTGCTGGCCACCATTAAACGGCTCCAGGTCCCGCTGATTGCCATGACCTGCGACGAGTTCGCCGAAAAGGCAGCAGGTGGGCCGAAGGATAACAAGACCCGTGTCACAGGGGCCTCTACTCTGGCATCCTCTTCCGATGTCGCGTTGGACTGCTCCATTTCTCAGGAGGCGTGCTCGCTGGGGCTGGCCCCTACCGCTTCCACCACCACCATGCTCGCTCTGGGCGATGCGCTGGCAGTGGCGCTTTCGGAGAAACGCGGGTTCAAGGAAGAAGACTTCGCTAACTTGCATCCGGGCGGAAAGCTGGGCAAACGGCTGGCGCGGGTGGAATCGTTGATGCACTCCGGTGACGCGGTTCCACGAGTGGCGGCGCAGACCAAGATGACCGATGTAATTTACGAAATGTCGCGCAAGAAACTAGGCATGACGGCGGTGGTCGAGCGCGACCCAATGCTGGGCGATCGCCTGCTGGGTGTGATCAGCGACGGCGATCTGCGGCGCTTGCTCGAGCAACGCGGCAAAGATACGCTCGACTTGACGGCGGCGGAATGCATGACACGGGCTCCGAAGACAATCGGCCCGCAGGAGTTCGCAGCCACCGCACTGGCTCGCATGGAAGAGATGAAGATTACGTCGCTGGCTGTAGTGGATAAAGTTGCCGATAACGATTTGCGCTTGCGCGGAATCGTGCACCTGCATGATCTATGGGGCACGGAAATGGTGTAGCCCCGGAGCGACCCCGTCTCCAGTCAAACCACCCCCGCTGGCTTAGTGGCAGAAGCGCTGCAGTTTCGCCGGAGGCGGGGTGGGGAATTCGTCAAACTCCCCTTCCCATCCCGAACACCCACGCGCCGTGACGGCGCGGATCACAACCTGTTCCAGATCACGGGCTTTTACTCTCGCTTCCGAAATCTGACTCACGGTGAGATTGCCGCCGCTTTCGAGTTCACCGATGTCCGCGCTGGCGGCGGTATAGCCGGCATCAGACGCAATGCTGAACCAGACGTACGCCGTCAGCCGGTCCTGCGGGATGCCGCGGCCATCTTTCAGCGTCTTGGCGTAGAAATATTGCGCCTGGGGCAGTCCCTGATCGGCGGCAATCTTATACAGCTTCGGAGCTTTGGTGTAGTCTCGGTCGGCCATCAGGCGGCCCAGGTAGTAGGAGCCATAAGCGCTGTTCTGATCAGCGGACAACTTGAACCATTTCTGCGCGGCATCAAGATCACGCGGCACGCCGATGCCTAGGAAGTAGTGCCGTCCGGCAATCCATGCCCCCAGCGGATCGCCTTGTTGCGCCGCTTTGCGATACAGATCCACAGCCAGCGCCGGGTTGCTTGCGACCACGCTTCCGGTTTCGTAATAGTAGGCCAGGGCGACCTGGGCTGGTCCGTAGCCGAGGTCGGCGGAACGTCGAAAGTAGTCCACTCCGAGAGCGTCGTTTTGCGACGGCCCGATCCCAGTGATAGCGTCAATTCCGCGGTCGTAAAGTGCCTCTGGAGACGTACTTTGAGCGCAGGCCAGTGTGCTCAACAGCGCGAAAATTGCAGACAGAATCGTTCGCATAGGCGGATTCCCAGTAGGAAGTGCTAGAACAAGTATAGGAAATACGCCATGTCACCGTGAGTTACGAAAGTTCGACGTCCGCACCGACCGAGGAAGGGAAAATGGAGTTTTTGGAAACCGCGAATACGGCCCAAAAAGTGGCATTCTACGCGGTCGTCACGTGCTGGTGGATATTTCTGCTGACGTTTTGGCTGAAGAAGCGCCCGCCGCAAGCCCGCGAAACCAAACGCGATTGGACTTCGCTCATCGGAATGTTCCTGCAAGGCGTGGCCTACTTCTTCGTCTGGTCGTTCCCGTTGCGGAAACATTCGTCGCCGGTCGCCTCCGGGTCGCAAGTCTTGCAGTGGGGACTGACCGTCCTGACCGTGGCCATCGCCGTCGCTTCGACCTGGCTGGTAAATGCGGCGGTGCGGCGTTTGGGCAAACAGTGGGCGCTGGCCGCGCGCCTGGTAGAGGGCCACACCCTCATCCAGGACGGGCCCTATAGCTTGGTAAGGAACCCCATCTACACCGGCATGTTGGGAATGCTAGTGGCTACCGGACTCGCCCTGCCGCACTGGATCCCGCTGTTGGCCGGGGTTGCGTTGTTTGCGTTTGGAACCTGGATTCGCGTACGAAGTGAAGAGCGGTTGCTGCGTGGGGCGTTTGGCGAGGAGTTCGAAGCCTATGCCCGCAACGTGCCGGCGTTAATTCCAGGAATCTATTGAACTCACCGCTTGGTCTTCGGTGACAAGCCGCTTTATGCGTACCGTTCGCGTATGAAATCGCCAATCGCCGCGTAGGCCGCGCTCAGCGTCTTTTCGTCGGGAATGAAAACGATGCGGAAATGCTTTGTCCCAGGACGCTCTCCAAAGCCGGAGCCATGGACGACCGTCACGTACTTCTGCCGAATCAGTTCGGTGACGAAGACGTCGTCGCCTTCCGGGATATCGATGCTAGGGTAAGCGTAGAAAGCTCCACGCGGCGAAACACAACTTATGCGCGGAGATTCGGTGCACCATTTCATAGTCAGATCGCGTCGGCTGCGCAACTTGCGCTTGACCTCAACCAGGTGATCCTGCGGACCCTCGAGTGCAGCCTTAATGGCGTACTGTTCGGGATGATTAGCGCAGAGTCGCGCCCGCAACAGCTTGTTCACGCCTTCGAGATACGGCTTGATGACCGAGGCTTCGCCGCTGGCAATGCCCCATCCGATGCGCCATCCGGGGGCAAGGTAGTTCTTGGATAGGCCGCCAAAAGTAATGACCGGCACATCAGGTGCGACCGCGGCCATGGCAACGTGCGGGTCATTCTCGGTTCCCTCATCCTGTTCGCCATCGATGATGAGTTTGTCGTAAATCTCATCGGCAAAGATGATCAGGTTGTGCCGGCGTGCGAGTTCTGCAATCTGCTCGAGCATTTTGCGCGTGCAGACGGAGCCCGTCGGATTGTTGGGATTGATCAACACAATCCCACGAGTCCGTGGCGTGATCTTTTTCCTGATGTCGTCGAGATCGGGCTGCCAGCCGTCTTCTTCGTTCAGGTAGTAAGTGTTCAGTCCGATCTCGATCTTCGCGAGAACAGCCGAATAAAGCGGATAGTCGGGGCACGGCGTGAGCAGATTATCGCCCGGATTGAGCAGCGCGGTCAGGCAGATGTCCACCGTCTCGCTGACGCCCGAAGTGACGAAGACATCCTGAATGGTGGTGATCCCTTTGCGCGCCGCCTCGCCGCGAATCGCATCGAGCGCTTCTTTGATACCTGACGAAGGAGAATATCCGTTCTTACCGTCGCGCATGGCTTGATAAACGGCTTCAATCATGTGGGCGGGAGTCTTGAAATCAAAGTTGAGCGGGTCGCCGATGTTGAGCGGAAGAATTTTGTGTCCCTGGCAGGCAACCTCGTCGGCAATGCAGGCCAGATCGCGAATGGCGTAGCGGACGTTCTCCAGTCGGGCCGCAGGGGCAATTTCGCGGAGGTGAGTGGCGGGCATGAGGGAATTCTAACCGCAGAGGCGCAAAGGTTGCAGAGAAATCCCGGCAAGAGGGCGTGAATCGCCGCTTATCCCCGTGCCCGGGTTCAGTGAGGGTTGAAATCGAAGGTGACAAACTCGGTGCTGGCTGAAGCGGCAGGAGCGTATTTCCATTTCATCACGGCATTGACTGCGCTGGCAGCGAGAATCGGATTGCCGCCCACGATCGCAACGTGGGCAACGGTTCCTTTCGCCAGCACAAATGCATTCAGACGAACCACGCCGCCGATCCCTTTGTTTTTGAGGACCGCGGGATAATTGGGCCTTTCGGACTTAACAATCCGCCGGCTGGGTTGCTCCGCGGACTGGGCTTGCACCCCACGAACCGAGCCGAGCGCCAGGCAAAATGCCAGCAGTGCCAACTGCGGCAACGTCAGCGTGAATAACGGCTTCGCTGACGCGAGCGTGTTTCGATCATCACTCGCAGTCCAGGAATCGCAGAGATTGTCGGTCAATCTGTACTCGATGGGAGGGAGAGGAAAAATGCCGAACCCTGCCGCTACAGTAAGCGCTTTGAAGCTCCAGCAGCAAGGTCACTAATGGAGACGTCCAAGAAATACGCGGGCGTCGCTGAGGGGAGGCTCGACGTAAACGCAGTCAGGCGCTGCCGAGACGCAAAATCACCAAGCAGTTCCTTGCTACGTCTCGGCGCACTCTGCGTCTCAGCGGTGAATGACTCTACTCCCCCCGGTCAATCTGCGCTTTCTGCAGCGTATCCGAGTAATCCACGTACACCGACTTCCACTCGGAGTAGAAGTCGATCGCGCCAATACCGCCTTCGCGATGCCCGTTGCCCGTCGCCTTCGTACCGCCGAAGGGCAGGTGAACTTCGGCGCCGATCGTGGGAGCGTTGATGTAAGTGATTCCGGTCTCGAGGTCGCGGATAGCGACGAATGCCTTGTTGACATCTTTGGTGTAGAGCGATGACGACAATCCATAATCGATGTTGTTCGCAATAGCAATACCGTCTTCGAAATCGTCGCACGGGATGATCGCAACCACCGGCCCAAAAATTTCCTCCTGAGCAATCCGCATCTTGGGATCGACGTCGATGAAAACTGTGGGTTCGAGGAACCAGCCATGCTGGTATTCGCCTTTATCCAGTCGGTTGCCGCCGGTGACGAGTTTAGCGCCTTCGGTTTTTCCGATTTCGATGTAGCTCAGATCGGTGCCGAGCTGCTTCTCGTTCACCGCCGGGCCCATCTCCACGCTCTCATCAAGGCCGTTGCCGACTTTGATCTTTTTCGCGCGCGCGACGAATTGATCGATGAACTCGCGATAAACGCCCTTCTGCACGATGATGCGGCTGGTCGCGGTGCAGCGCTGTCCCGTGGTGCCGAACGCGCCCCAGAGTCCGCCTTCGACCGCCAGTTCAAGGTTGGCATCGTCAAGCACGATCATCGGATTCTTGCCGCCCAGTTCAAGCGAGCACGGCTTAAAGCTCTTGGCCGCGGTTGTGCCGATCGTCCTGCCCACCGCCGATGAACCGGTAAAAGATACAGCGCGAACCGACGGATGCTCAGTCAGAGGCGCTCCCGCTTCCGGGCCATATCCAGCAACGATATTGATCACGCCCTTGGGTACGCCGGCATCGGTAAGCGCCTGCACCAGATTAAAAGTAGAGAGCGGAGTATCCTGCGCCGGTTTGATCACGCAAGTGTTGCCGCACACGATCGCCGGCAGCAGCTTCCATGACGAAATGGCCATGGGGAAATTCCAAGGCGTGATCATGCCGCAGACGCCAAGCGGTTGACGAACGGCCATGGCAAATTTATTCGGCAGTTCTGAAGGAACGGTCGGTCCGAACATGCGCCGGCCTTCTCCGGCGTTGTAGTAGGCGGCGTCGATCGCTTCCTGCACATCGCCGCGAGTCTCTTTCAGCACCTTGCCCATTTCGCGGGTCATGTCGCGGGCGTGTTCTTCCTTGCGATCGATCAGGATCTCGGCCGCGCGGAAAACCATCTCGGCGCGCCGCGGTGCGGGCACCAGACGCCACTTGGCAAACGCCCGCTTCGCGGCATCCACTGCGGCATCAACATCTGCTTTATTAGACCGCTGGAAAATGGCAACGACCTCGCGCGTGTCGGCCGGGTTCCGGTCTTCGAAAGTCTGTCCGCCGGCGGATTCGATCCATTCGCCGTCGATGAAATTCTTGAAAACTCTAGTCTTCGTCGTGCCGCCATCGATCACCGGCTTAGTCATAGTATCGGTCGCCATAAAGAGAGAACCCTCCCGGGAAAAGTGCCGAACTTCCATGCTAACAACCGGGGTGCAGACGGGCAAGCGAGGGAACGCAGCGGTTGGAGGCTTGGCGAAAGCTTATGGATCTAGGGGTCAATGAGTTCTATAAAAAGGGATGTCAAGAAAAAAGTTCTCCCTCGACCGGAGGTCGAGAAGATTTTAGTCTCGAGATCCAGCCCACTGTCCGTAAGTGCCCATCGATTTCGCTCGAAGGGTTTTGCTCTGGCTTGTCTGCCCTTCCTGTGGGTTTCATCTTTCGGTGGTGACGACGCCAATCGAGTCTTGAGACAGGGCAAGCGAAACTGGTCTTGGAGTGTCAACCATGGTTCTATCGGAGGCTCGTGGCCTATCGCTATTTCTGGTTATCCGAGGAGGCATACCGTGTAATGGGTGACTCGGTGCCGAAGCACACAGGGCCGATCTCATTGACTGATACTCACCTCGAACCGAGCGTCGCAAGAACCGACCGACCACCACCAGAGAATCGCCGGAGATGGAAAGGCCTGCTACCAGAGACGCTCAAGCGGCTTGCCGATGCAATTGTTTGGCGTCGAAACTTACTCCTTTCTTCCAAATCGTTAAGGTGATCGCGGCAATCTTTCTGGCCAGGGTGAGACGCGCCATCGTCGGCCGCATCCCTTTTTCAAGCAGCGCCCCATAGAAATCGTACAGCGGCCCAGGGCGAGTACTGGCCGAGAGAGCGGCACCTTTGAACAGATTCTTCAGATCGTGATTATGGTTGTCATTCAGGCCGCGCACGGTGATGCGCTCCCGATTTCGTTGTACCTTCCCTCTCACATAGCGGTACTCGCCGCTGTCGTGCGTCTCAACCGCAAAACCACTGTAAGCCCATAGCTGGCGCTTGGTACGGAAACGGTGCGGTGTCTGTAGTAACGCCACCAGCATGGCCGCACGAATCGGACCGATCGCAGGAATCTGGCGCAGCATTTTCACGGCATCATGTTTGCGGCTCTCTCGCAGCAGGTCGTGTCGCGCTTCCTGGCGCACCGGTTGCAGTAGATCCAGTTGCTGATACAACCGTTCCGCCCGCAGACGAACTCCGGGTTGCGGGATCTTGGCCAGCCACTCGGCGCGATGCCGCGGGGCATAGACGGTGGTTCCGCTGCAGGGAATCGCCCAGCTTCGATAGAGAGCTTTGATCCGACTCATGACTCGCGTGACATCTTTCGTGAGCGTCTGATAGCTGCGACCCAGTTCCTTTAACGTTCGCACCCCGTGCTCGCCGTGGTACACCGGATGGAGCTGGTTGCCGCGCAACAACTCCGCCAGCTTCCGCGCATCAATCCGGTCACTCTTGCTGCCGTCTTTCAGCAGCGCGTTCTTTCGCGGATCGCAGACCACAAGACGGGTGACGCGAGGTTTCAGCAGGTCATGCAACCAGGCGGCGGAAGTTCCTTCTTCAAAGGTCACCGAT
Source organism: uncultured Acidobacteriaceae bacterium (assembly GCA_963755765.1). Lineage (GTDB taxonomy): Bacteria > Acidobacteriota > Terriglobia > Terriglobales > Acidobacteriaceae > Acidiflorens. The sequence goes on along the minus strand of CAVWKZ010000007.1, from coordinate 83,511 downwards.
AGACTTCCGCGTAGCCCATCGAGGAACTCTAGAATCGTGGCTGCCTTCGTCTCCAAAATGCATTCCATGACCAGCTTCCCCGAGCTGTCCACGACGGCAACCGAGATCGTTGCCTGGTGAACGTCCATGCCAATATACTTTTCTTGCTTCATGACGGCGCTCCTTTTGCTAAGTGTGATCCGAACAATCACAACCTACCGCAAAGTGGGCGCCTTTTTATATTGCGTGAAACGGCGATATTACGCCAACTGGTGAGGAGAGCCCTGGCTTCCTGGTTTCACTTCACCTTCTCGATGTCGCCAGGCTTCCAGCTCTTGTCTAAAGCGGCTTCGGTCGGGCCGTAGAGTCTGAGAATGGCGAAGAACCCCCGGTCTGGAGCAGTGGCGAGCCAGTTGCCGTCTTTGCCCGCCGGTGCTTTCGGACCGAAGTAAAGGTCCGTGCTGCCGTCTGCGTTCTGCACCGGCTTGTCCCTCGAACCGAGCGAGGGGAAAGGCTGGCCATTGGCGAGACCTGACGCGTTCGCAGCGTCATAGAGCGTAACCGACCAGAAGATGGCAGCGGGGACGTTGGGCGGCAGGTGCAGGCGATAGTTGCTGTCACCCACGAACGGCTTGCCCTCGCTATCGAAAAAGGCCATCCAGTAATTGGCTCCCTTCCCGGGAATTTGTGAGGCCATGCCAATGCTCACCGCATAGTAGCCGGTGAAATAGTTGATCCGGGAGTCAGTTGTCAGAATCCCAGCGGTGTTCAACCAGGGCCAGTCATTGACAGAAGCAGTTGGGTTCGCCGGCGTCTGGTTGGCCAGCGGGTTGGACCATTGGCGGTCCGGGAAAATCAAATATGACACGCCACCGACAACATTTTGGAAAAGCAGTACGCGGCTCATTTCGTACCCGGTCTTCGCGGCCTGATCGAGGACCTTCCGGGTGCCCGCATCGGGTGTGAACGGCTGCCCCTTGACGATGCCGATTGCCGCCAAGTCTCCGAGCCGGTCGGGGCCGGCAAGGTTGGCGCCCTCCTTGTCCAGAAGCAGCTTGAGCTGAACAAACGCGCTGCCGTCGCTGATCGGTAGCATATTGACCGGGACGCCGGAGGCATCAGGGAATTTCATCGGCTTCGCGCTCGCCTCGCCGTTCAGTGGATAGATTTTCGTCCGTTCAAGGTGTTCGACGGCGGGTGTCAGATTGTTCGGGTCCTCGTAGAAGCCGCGTAGGAAAACAAAGACGCTGTTGGTTGCTGAACGGTAAACGAAATAACCTCCCGGCACCGTGCCCTTATAGCCGGGCGGCAATAGCAGAAATTTGCCGCCCTTGCCGCGATCCGGTCCAGCCAGACCGATGTCACCAAAGAACTTGCCACCATCGACCGGGATGGGACGCTGCCAATAGTCGTCAAAGATGCCCTGCAGCCCGGGCGGCGCTTCCATCACCAGCGGACCGTCCTTCCCAAGGTCCACGTAGCTCATGGCGTAGAGCACGTCAGAGTTAGGCGTGGTCACTAGGGTCTTGGCGTCTAGGCGTTCTTTCCAAATTGGTAGGACGTTGTAACCGGCACCGAAGGTCTTCTCGGACCCGACCTGCATGCCGAGCATGTTGATTAACGGCATCGCCCAGAGGTAGGTCTGCGTCGCCCGTTGGAAGAGCAGTTCGTCGCGCAGTGTTTGCGCTGCCTCCTGCGTGGGCCGGCCGTCTGCGAACGGGAGATTGGCGAGTTTGTCGAAGTCAGCTTCCTGAGCGAACGCAGCAGACACCAGCCACACTGCTGCCAAAGTCCAAACGACCACAGGTCTGTACACCATATTTGATTTCATCGCTCGATTACGCTCGCTTTCTATTCACATGCTGCCGCCGCCGGAATCACTTTATGAGTTCCACGTCCGGCATCTCGAATGACTTGTTCCAGAAAGGCTCCTCGGGGGCGTAGAGCCGGAGCCACGGATAAGGTTCTTTGTCCTCGGTTGGAATCCAATTGGATTCCATTCCCCTCGGTGCTTTTGGTCCAAAATATAGGTCAACACTTCCATCAGCATTCTTCTTCATCTGGTCCATGTTGAAAGAACCTAACCCCGCTCGGTCCAGCGGATTCTTGATGAAGGACCAGGTCCTGCGGTCGTAAACAGTCAGGGACCAAAACTGCTTGGCTGGAATTTCTTTCGGAACGTGAAGCTTATAAGTCTTGCCACGTTCCAGGGGGTGCCCGTCGCTGTCCGCGATTGGAGCGAGGTAAACGGTTCCTGCGTGCTCCGTCAGCACCTTTGGATAGAACGTAAAGAAGAACCACGCCGCGGCACGCTTGTCGATTTGAACGGCGTCGTCGGTCACAAAACTGAAGCCGTGGTTCTCGTCGGGAACCATGGCAAAATTCCAGTGACGGTTGGGCCAGTATAAAGTTCGCCGCGAACAACTTCGTGTCGAGATTCCTGCATGTAGTAATAGGCGTCGACAATGCCACGCTCCAATGCAGCCTTGTACTTCTCCGGGGGATTGAAGGGCTTGCCCGGTTCTATTCCAATTGTTGCCAGCATCCCCATCATTACTTTGTCACGCGGTTGCACTGGCTCATAGCTGACAATGTCGTAGATGTCCTTTAACGCTCGGAGGTCGTAGAACGGCAACGTACGCAATGGGTACGGACGGCCATCAGTAAACCGCGTTGGTTTGGGATTCGCTGCTTCCGACAACGGATACATTCTTAGGGTTTGGCTATAGGCATGGGCTTCAGCATCCGTTGCGCCGCTTAATGGAATGGAGCGGAACCCAAATAGGATGCGGTAACTGGTCGAGCGAATCACGAGATACCCGTCGGGAACTTGACCGTTGTAGCCCGGTGGGAGAAATAGATATTTACCACCCTCACCTTTGTCCAGTCCCGAAGGACCCACATCAGCAATTGTCGCCTGCCAGGCATCAACGACTTGACCATACAGAACAGCCCGGGCAGTCTTGGCCGGAACTTCCAACACAACAGGACCGTTCTTCAGGTCGGAGACCGCACCGAGATATGGTGTCACCTGATTTGGCGTAATCAATTCCTGCGCCATGGTCAATGGCCCAGAATAAGCGGTGATTGCGTTGTCGGCCATTCCGGGTTGTTCCAGCAATCCGATGCGAAAGCGATAGATTGCCGACGCAGGCATCGCCCACAACACCGCTTCGAACGACCGCTGGTAGGCAACCTGTGCATCAAGGTCGGGCACGGATTGTTTTGACCCAGGCGCGGGCTGTCCGCCCAGAGGCTCTCCCTGCGCTCTGGCTTGAGTCGTGGTGAATGCCAGTGCAAAAACGAGCGCGGCGGCAGCAACGATATGTCTGCGCGTGATGTTCATGATTTTCCCTTCGCAACGAAGTTCATAACTCATCGATAATCTAGCGACGGAAGCTTACCCGCAGGCTTTCATCTCTGTAACTGTCAAAACAGACAGGCCGAACGTCGAACCACAGAAGCTGGGTGCGGATAATTGGCGAAAACAGATGGGATGAGAAGGCCGGTCTCCGACGGGATGCTGTAGGCTCCCAAGTTATCGACGTGCTCGAAGCACAGATAAAAAGGAGACCGGCAATGAAGAAGGTTAGCACCGTAGCGGCGAAGCAGAGCAGGAATATTTCTCAACCGAAACTGACCATCGGGCTGCATCTGGGGCGATTACACTCATCATTCAGAACCGGCCGATCTGCGCCCAAAGCATATTGACCTCCACAAAGGGGCACGAAGTCACGGTAACCAGAACCTAAATTCAGCTGCCGTGATATTTTCGTTTTCATGAGGCGCGTTGCTCTTGCCGGATTGCTGCTCGTTTCTTTTGTGCTTTCGGCAATGGCGCAGGAGCCGTTCCCCGTCATCTCGACCGTCGATGCTTCCGAAATTGCGGCCCGTCCCGTACAAGTCGATGCTCAGGGAAAGCTCTTGCCATGGCCATTCCCGGACAACATCGGCGATTCCTACTCCGCCGATTTTCTTTCCCAGTGGACAATCCTGCTAGATCAATTCCAGCGCCAGCGCCTCCCATATTTTTACTGTTGCTTTGCGATTGATCCCAAGACCTACGAAATGATTCCCGACCGCAAGTGGGCGAACTCTACCGCCTACTTGCGAGCCATGCTTGAAGGTTTTGTAGAGCATCTCTACCCCTACACCGCAGATCAACGCACCCTGACCTACCTCGAAGATTTCGTGGACTACGAGATGGAAAACGGGACCACGCCCGACGGCTACGTGTGGTCGCGAGTGCCGTATCCGTCGGCCAATCCGGGGGCGAAGAAGTACACCGGTTGGAGCAACCACGGCGAAGACTACGTTGAACCCCACGTGATCGGCGAGGACGGCTACGCCTATGTGCGTCTCTACGAAATGACAGGCAAGACAAAGTACCTGCGTGCAGCCATCCACTTTGCCGACGAGCTGGTCAAGAACTACAAGCCCGGCGACGAACTGCACTCGCCGTGGCCGGTGCGTTGCTTCGCTCGCGATGGACGAGTCGAAGGCAAAGGCATGGGCCCATACTCCGCCAACGTTCTCGGGCCGATCACTCTGTTCGATGAATTAATTCGTCTGAAACAGGGACGAGTGTTCGACTACAAAAGAGTGCGCCAGGCAGCCTGGCAATGGCTGGAAACCTATCCTCTCAAGAACAACGTCTGGGCCGGCTACTTCGAAGATGTTCCGCCCAACATCGAAGACATGAACAATGTGATCCCATTGGAACTGGCGCGCTACCTTCTGCTGCACCCCGAAAAAGATGCCAACTGGCAGCAGCACTCCAAGCAATTAATCGAGTGGGTGAAGACAACTCCGAAGTGGCCGAAGTATCGCGTTCACGGAGCACTGGTAACCACCGAGCAAGGCGACGGAATAACTTTCTGCTGCAACCAGCCGAACCAGTGCTGCGACAGTCACACCGCGCGCCTCGCGGCGGTCGAAGCGTTGTACTTCGCGCGAACCAGAAATGATGACCACGCGGAGAGCTACAAAGAAGAAGCCTTCCGCTCGTTCAATTGGGTGACCTATTTCCAGGGATTGCCCGGCAAAGCTCATGCGCCATTCAGCGAACAGTGGTGGTTCACCGACGAATTCGCCGACGGCCCCCGTCGTCTAATGGATGCCTTCTGGGCGGTCCCCGAGTGGGCGCCGGCAAACGAGTCGCATCTCCTCGGCTCTTCTTCAGTAGTGACGAAAATTTCTTACGGCAGAGGAGTCGTCAGCTACTCCACCTTTGATCGAGATGCGACCGACGTGCTTCGACTCGACTTCGACGTCACCAAGGTCTGGGCCGGCGGCACGCTCTTGCCAAGACGATCTGACTCGTCCGACCTATCTAATAGGGAAGGGTTCGTGTTCGACCCGAGCACGCGCGTGCTGCGGATTCGGCACCAGCGATCGGCAAGTGTGCGCATCGAGGGCGTGGGCGGCACACCGACGCCTCTCGTCGTGACTTTCGACGATCCGCACCAACCCGCGGGGACAATTCTGAAGGGAGAATACCCAACCGGAATCATCGCTTGGCAAGCCGATGCCTGGAGCATCCACGTGCCGTCCGGCAAACTAGGAACCTTTAATCTCGCCCCCAATAAGCAGATTGCGACGTTCGAACTCCGCCCTCCCCACGCATTTGCCGGAATCGACGTTTATAATGCAGGCGCCGCGGAGGTGACCCTGCACATCGCTTGCCCTGAAGCCGTGGAAATTACCGTGTCGGTCAGTCCGGGTGCCATAAAGCGACTAAGGACGGGCTGGCATTCCCCCTGTTCCCAAGTGACTTTCGGCATGTCCGCGCGCGCGGAACTCCAATTTGACAACCTCGCTTACTTGCCGTGAGCTCGCTGCCGCACCGCCAAGATCCGCAAGCAATAAAATCCGCGCCATTGCCCCCATCGGATCGGGACTAACGCTGCAGGGTACCGTTGACAACCGTGTGATCATCCATTTCGATGGCCAGCAATTCCTTCCCACCGTTGACGACCACGAAGCTGAAATGCAACTCGGACTCGCCTTTGGGGGTGATCGTAGCTGTACCTAGGCAGTCCGAACTGACCGAATAAGACCCTGTGACTGGTTCGTCCCCGAATGTGACAATCGTGCCATCCTCGCTACCCGCTATGTGTCCCTTTATTACTCCGTCTCCAGAATCGTCGACACTTAAGGCTAACTCGCCGACGAGGATCACTGGACCCCTGAACGGTGCACCTGAGAGGAATCTCCCCCTAACTGCCAACCCAAAACTACCCTTAACTCCGGCATTGCTGCAGGTCGGGGAACCTTGCGTCACTAGGAAACCTCCAACCGTTGCACCTGGGTTCCCGCTAACATATTGCACCCCCCCGGTTGAAGTGACTACAGCGGAGAAAGGGTGACTTACTCCGTTTATCGTGCCCGTACCTTTGACGGTGCAATTTGAGGCGACCGCATATGTTCCACTGAGAGAAGCGGTTTCAATTACACCGTCGATGGAAGTTGTTGTTGTTCCTGTGAACTTGCCTGTGGATGGGTCAAATTTCCACTGCACGAGGCTGGCAGTAGGCTCACCCTTGGTGTTCGTGCCCTCGCCCAAGAACCCGTAGATGTCACTCAGCGAGGCGTTTGAACAAGTTTTCGCCCAGGCAGCGGAACTGAGCGCAAAGCTGGCAAGAACAATCATTCGAGCGATGCGAAACGCTTTGGAAATCATTGTGCTCTCCTCATTGGCCGAACGACGGCCAATCTAACGCCATGAGTGGGGTTACCGGCTCGGTTGCGAGCACGAAGCCGAGAACCCCACCGGCGCATCATTTCTTGCCTCGTGTTGATTCTTGTTTCTTGACGCAAATCAACTCGGCTTCTTTATGAGCGGCCTTAGAAAGGGCAGTTCCCGGGGTCTGGCTCGTCAATCCGGCCTGGCTGACCTGCCGGAACGAGCCGGAAAGCGATCACCGTCGCCTCGACAGTGCCTTCGTTTCGGACGATGTGTGTGTGGGTACCACCAAGATCGACAAATGACATGCCCGCGGTGTAAACGTGCGGCGTGCACTTGGGATCGTGTGCGTCATAATGAGTTACCGCTCCCGCAGTCACGATGATTAGAGTATGACCAGGGTGCGTGTGCCAACCAGTGGTTCCGCCCGGATCCCAGGTATTGGTCAAGAAATATTCGTCTGACTTTCCTTTAGTCTTTTCCGAGGACAACCAGATCTTGTCTTTGTCGGTAACGAAGTAGTTAATGACATCGAACGAGCCTTGCTGCCCCTGAGCGGTGGTTGTGCTCGTGAACCCTGACGGTGGTGTCGCCAAGGCGCTTCCTGCAGTGGCGACAATCGCCGCCCCAAGAAAAACCATCCACGCTAGTCCTTTTCGCATATCGTATTCCTTTCGTTGGCGCCGAAGTCTGGAGACGCTGGCACACAATCCGACAATCTGGGGGTCGCGGTCAAAGGGCAATGCGCGGAATTGCAACCGCGCCGTCGAATGCCGTACATTGCCGTCGCTCCGGCGGGGGTACAATCGGGTCCCAGGCTCGCGACAGCCGCGGACTAATCAGGAGAGCGTGATGGGCGAACCATCCCCTTGGAAATCGTCGTCCGACCAGCCCACCCAGCGGCTGGACTCCTGGAAGGAAATCGCAGCCCACTTCAATCGCGATGTCACCACCGTCCAGCGTTGGGAAAAGCGTGAGGGGATGCCAGTTCACCGTCATCAGCATGACCGGGCGGGCTCGATTTATGCGTTTACAGCCGAGTTGGACGCATGGGCTCGCGGTCGCAATGTTCGACCAGAGAACGTGCGGGACAACGCCAACGTCAACATCAACGATGTCGCGTCGCCGTCTGCTGTCACGCCCGCATCGCCTCTCGGCTCGGCGCTTCCCGCGTCTCATACCCATTGGAGACTTATTCTTCCGCTGGCAGCGCTGATTGCGCTGTTGGCAATTGCTGTCAGCTTCTGGATTAAGAAGACAGAGTATTTCTGGCGTAGCCCCATCGCCGACGCGCGACTTCAGACAGTAACGGACTTCGAGGGAGTGGAGCAGGCTGCCGCGGTATCGCGCGACGGTCATTTGATAGCGTTCCTGTCGGATCGCGACGGACAGACCGACGTTTGGGTCACGCAGGTTGGGTCAAATCAGTTCCACAATCTAACCCGCGGGAGCTTCCCTGAGCTGGCTAATCCCTCGCTCCGCACCCTGGGATTCTCGCCCGACGGCTCGCTGGTTACGTTTTGGTCCCGCAAGCCAGACGGGTCAAAGACCGGGGACATCAGCATCTGGGCTGTGCCAACGCTGGGCGGACAGCCGAGGCCTTACCTTGCCGGGGTAGCCGAGTTTGCCTGGTCCCCGGACGGCTCCCGACTCGCGTACCACACCCCTGGCCCCGGAGATCCGTTGTTCGTGACCGACGGTAGCCCGCAGGCCAAGGCGCCACCCATCTTCACCGCGCCCGCCGGCATCCATGCCCATTTTCCCTCGTGGTCGCCCGACAATGCCTTTATCTACTTCGTCCAGGGTTCTCTTCCCGACAAATTGGACATCTGGCGCATCCGTCCTGGCGGCGGCACTCCGGAGCGGATCACGTCGCATAACAGCCGCGTGATTTATCCGGTTCTGTTCGATCGACGGACGCTGTTGTACCTCGCCAGCGATCCGGATGGCGCCGGGCCGTGGCTTTATAGCATGGACGTCGAGCGCCGCATCCCCCACCGTCTGACCTCTGGTCTTGACAGATACACGTCCCTGGCGGCTAGCGCGGACGGTCACCGTCTGGTTCTCGCGACCGCACGTCCGAAGGGAACACTCTGGCGCTTGCGGATCCCTGATTCGGCCTCGGATTCGCCCGCCGGTTCGCCTTCAGAAGCATCGGCGCCCGTTCGAATCTCGCCGACGACCGGCACGGGATTCTCCCCACGATTGGGTCCAAATTATCTTCTGTACGTTTCCGCGACCGGCGCGAGTGAGAGCATTTGGAAGTCCGTCAACGGAAATGCCACGGAGTTGTGGAGTGGTCCCGATGCGCAAGTCATCGGCGGCCCGGCAATCGCCCCCGATCGGCAGCGCATCGCATTCTCGGTCCGTCAACACGGTCAAACGTTCTTATACGTGATGCAATCCGATGGCACGAATGCCCGGATCGTAACCGATTCACTCGACTTAGAGGGTGATCCAGCATGGGCGCCCGACGGCCGGTCCATCACTTCGGCAGCAAACGATCATGGCGTTCCCCACCTGTTCCACGTGCCGCTGGACGGCAGCCCACCCACTGTCTTCGTCAAGGAGTACTCGGTTGATCCAGCGTGGTCGCCCGATGGCCGCTTTCTTGTTTACTCAGGACCTGACATCGGCACGACCTTTCCGGTGAAAGCGGTTACAGCCGATGCCGCAGCGGTTCCCGTGCCCGCGTTGACCTTAACTCGCGGGGCCCGACATTTGGTCTTCCTGGCTGCAAGTCGTGGCCTCGTTTTCCTGAAGGGAGAGATCCAACACAAGAATCTGTGGCTCGTCGATCTGGAAACAGGTGCCGAGCGGCAGTTGACCAACCTGACTCCTGACTTCGACATTCGCGACTTCGACGTCTCTCCAGACGGCCGTGAGGTTGTTCTCGAACGAGTGCAGGAGCACTCGGATGTGGTGCTTCTGGATCTCCCCCAGTCATAATCCGGCTTCAATTCTGGCTGCCGAGTGTCTCGGTGCCCTTCAGGTCACTTTCGTAACCCCTTCACCCCCTGACCCAAGATTAATACCCATCCCACCGGGGATATGATGGTCACAGAGCGAGAGATATCCCATATTCTCATAATTTTGAAATGAGGTTGGCACGGGTTCGTGTCGAATAAAGTAAAGCCCGGAGTATACGTCGCCTGGAAGCAGGTGACGTATCGCAGCGTGATCATGGCGCTGCTCGGAGTGGCGCTGATCTTTGGCGCTGTAATGCATGTTGCGTTTCCGAAATTCACCGACTCGACGGTGAAGGCCGCGGCAAATCTTTCCACCGGCTTGCTCGAAAAAGTTGCAGGACTGGCGCCTCCGCTCAAAGGGCCGTCCGCCCCAGTAGGACAGCACGCGAACTTTACTGCGCTCGATGGCACGGTTCGGGTCAGGAAAGGGAACGGCAACAGTTGGATCAACGCCGACTACAACGTCCCGCTCGAAAAGGGAGACGTGGTGCAGACCGGCGCCGAAGGCATGGCTAAGATCGTTTTCACCGACGGTACCAACTACACCGTGAAACAGGATTCTCTGATCGTCATTGAAGAGAACTCTGCCAACGATCAGCAACAAACGAATGTCTCGGTCGCGGTCACGACGGGCACGGTGGACCTGGCCACGGCGACCTATGTTCAGGGATCCAAGTCGCAGGTGATAGTGGCGGGCGCCAAGGCGTCGCTGGCTCCAGATTCGTCGGCCATGGTGCACAACGATCCCAAGGACGATCAGCACGAGATCCTGGTCAAGAAGGGCAGCGGCGAAATCGAGCGCAATGGAGAAGTGGTCAAGCTGTTGAACTGGGAGAAGGTGAGCTTCCAGAGCGCCTCGAAGACCATGGAACGGGCCACGGAAATCGGTCCGCCTGCTCCCATTACACCAGGCAACATGATGCCGGTTTTCATGAACTATGGGGAGAAGTCGAAGGAAGTGGAATTTGCCTGGTCGCCGATGACGAACGCTGCCGGATACCGGCTGCGCATTTCGCACAATCCCTATTTTTCATCACTGTTGCTCGATCGGAAGGTTGAGGCCGCGAGTGTGGTGGTGACGGGACTGCCCGTAGGCGCTTACTATTGGTCAATCCAATCTTACGATGCGGCAGGCAAGGTATCGGTGGAAAGCGAAAAGAATCGCTTTACCATCATTGTCAAGACCAAGGAAAAAATAGACCTGGCGCTTGATATCGATCCTTTTATTCAGCACGGGCACGTGATTGAAATAACGGGCAAGACCGAGGTCGGAGCGCGCGTCATGGTCAACGGCAGGGAAGTCCCGATCGTCGCCGACGATGGCACGTTCCACTATTTCACGCCGCCCCTGCCGAACGGAGAAAACCTGGTCACGGTCACGGCGCAGAATGCCAAAGGTGGAGTCAATACCCACCAGGAAAAAGTGGTGATTCAGTAAGCAAGTGATGTTGGGGATAACGCTTCGAACTACCGAGTACCCAGATGACAAGCAGTTCACCCGAACATCGAAGTAGAATAGAGGAAACATAAAGATCTGAAGAAGTCAGGGAAGAGCGGTTCGCGCGGAATCTGACGAAGGCCCAGGTTCCAGGAACGGGACGACTCTCGGGAAGAGGGAAGTATTTCTATGTCGAACAACGGGTTTAGCAACGGGTCCTCGCGCTCGCACAATCTGCGTTCGCTGTTCAGCATGTTTTCGAGCGACCTTGCCATCGATCTCGGGACCGCCAACACGCTGGTGTACGCCCGCGGCAAGGGCATTGTCGTCAACGAGCCTTCGATCGTGGCCATCAACAAGAACACCGGCGAAGTTGAAGCTGTGGGCAAAGAAGCCAAAGAGATGCTGGGCCGCACGCCCGGCAATATCGTGGCCATCAAGCCGATGAAAGACGGCGTCATCGCCGATTTCAAGGTCACCGAAAAAATGCTCAACTACTTCATCCAGAAGGCGCACAACCGCAAGATGCTGGTGCATCCGCGGATCGTGATCGGCGTCCCTTCTGAAATCACGCAAGTGGAAAAGCGCGCGGTTATGGATTCCGCCTATCGCGCCAAGGCCAGTGAAGTTCACCTCGTCGAACAAGCGATGGTCGCGGCCATCGGCGCTGGTCTGCCAATCACCGAGCCCAGCGGCAACATGGTTGTTGACATCGGCGGCGGCACCACCGACATCGCAGTCATATCTTTAAGCGGCATCGTTTATTCGCGTTCCGTGCGCATGGCCGGCAATCAGATGGATGAGGCCATCATGAACTACCTCAAGCGAAAATATAACCTGCTGGTCGGCGAGCGCACCGCGGAACAGATCAAGATGGAAATCGGTTCCGCCTATCCGCTCGACAAGCCTCTGACCATGGAAATCAAAGGCCGCAACTTGATTGAAGGCGTGCCCAAGACCATCACCGTTGATGACAGCGAAATTCGCGAGTCGCTCAGCGAATGCGTTTCCACCATCATGAATGCAATCCGTGTGGCGCTCGAACGCACGCCGCCCGAACTTTCCGCCGACATCAGCGATCGCGGCATCGTGCTCACCGGCGGAGGCGCGCTGATCAAGAATCTCGACAAGCGCATCCGCGAAGAAACCGGACTGCCAGTCTCGATCGCCGACGATCCGCTGTGCAGCGTGGTGCTCGGCACCGGCAAGATGCTCTCGGACTTCAAGCTGCTGCGCAAGATTTCGATCGAGTAAGTTGCGCAGGATTCGAGCGGCGATGACCATCTCAGGGCAAAGAGTTTCCTGAGACCTGACACCTAAGACCTGAGACCTGCTGTTTATGGACGTCCTCGGACGCTACCGCAATCTGATCGTGCTGGTGGGAGTGTTGTTCGCCCAGATCCTTGGCTTGGCCGTGCAGGTCAATGTCAAGCGGACGACCGACACCGAACCAACCCGCCTGATCCGCGTGTGGGCGGTGGCCACGGTCTCGCCTCTGGAAAAAGCGCTGGGGTGGCTGCAAACCTCCTCCGGCAACATCTGGCACAACTACTTCTACCTGCGCGGTGTACGCGCCGAGAATCGCGACCTCAAACTGCAGATTGAACGCATGAGCCTGGAACAGGCGCGCATGAGCCAGGACGCCGATCAGGCGCGGCGTCTTCAGGCCCTGCTCGGTTTCAAGGAACAATTTATTTCGCAGACCATGGCGGCCCAGGTCATCGGATCGAGCGGCAGCGAGTTGTCGCGCTCGGTCTACCTCGATAAAGGTGCGCACGACGGCATCAAGACCGACATGGCGGTCATCACCGCGGACGGTATCGTCGGCAAAGTGTTGCGCGTGTACCACTCCACGTCGCAGGTGCTCTTGATCGACGACCAGACCAGTGGAGTGGGCGCGATCCTCGACAAAACGCGGCTGCAAGGCATACTGCGCGGCACTCCGTCGGGCGAAGTGGTGCTCGAAAAAGTGATGAGCGACGAGAACGTCCCAGTCGGGGAACTCGTTCTTACCAGCGGCGGAGACGGCATTTTCCCCAAGGGTCTGCTGGTGGGCAAGGTGACCAAAGCTTCGCCGGGCAGTGATCTCTTTCTCAACATCCGCGTACGACCTGCGGCCGATCTCAGCCGCCTTGAAGAAGTGCTGGTCGTAACCAAGATGGACGAGAGACAATCCGAGCCCGACCGGACAGGCGCCGCGCGCGCAGTCGATATTCTGGCCGAGCGGCTGCCAGGCGTTCCCGCGAAGCCGGAAATCATCCAGAAGGTCGCTGCGCCGGGACTTGCCGCTGCGGGGACCGCGAAACCAGCGACTGTCGCGCCCGAGACCAAGCCCAAAGCCGCGCCCCCACCAGTTTCCGCCAACAGCGGCGTTTCAACGGAGCAAAAAAAGGCGCCCGCTGTATCTTCTTCTGGAACTTCCACCGCGACTGGCTCAGCAGCCTCCTCTGGAACTCCGGCCTCCACCGCCGCTCCGCCGCCCGTGAAAGTTACGCCCAAGCCGGTGAAGGCAGCGATCGACCCCAACCCGCAACCCGCCACCGAGGACAGTCCGCACTAACGTGGCCATCACTTACACCTCGGGAGAGCAGGTTGAGGTCTACCGTTTCAGCATCCCTGCGACGGTGCTGATTCCGCTGACCGCCGTTTTCCTGCAGGCCTGGCTGCCGCTGCGCTTTCCTTTCTTTACCATCTTTGACCTTCCGCTGCTGGTGGTGATCGGTTTCGCAACCGCCCGGCGCAACCCGCTGGCCGGCCTGGTCACCGGTGGTGTAATCGGCATTCTGCAGGACGCGTTGACCCACCAACCCATCGGTCTCTACGGCATTGCCCTGACGGTGGTAGGATTCGGCGCCTCCTCGCTCGGAATCAAGCTGGACGTGGAAAATGCCGGCGCGCGTTTCCTGCTGACGATTTTCTTCTACGCGGTGCACGAGGTTATCTACTTCATGATTGCCCGTGGCCTGGTCGGCTTGCATATGGCGTGGAGTTGGCCCCACGAATTCCTGTCGGGCATGGCGAACGCCGTGTTGGGCGTTCTCGTCTTCATGCTGCTCGACCGCGTCAAGCAGCGCACGTAGTCCCATATAACCTTGGACTGTCATCCTGCCACAGATTTATGTCGCCGAGATCACGTAAGCCATCACCCCCGCCGCCAGCGTCGCGAAAAAATTCACCGCCTGATTGCTGATCCATCCTCGGCGCTGCAGCGTAGCGCCCAGCACGCTGTCGATGAGCATTCCCGCGAATCCGGCAGCTACCGGAATCCAAATTTGCGCCGGAGAAATCATCCAACCAAGCGAGCCAATCGTCGCAATCGCCAACCCTCCGGCCAGGCCTGCGATGCTTCCGGAGACCGTGACGCCGCCGTCGATGCCTGCCGCAACGCGCTCCCAGGTCGTGATCATCCGTGCGTCCGTGCCTCGGTATTGTCCGATTTCGCTTGCCACAGTGTCGGTCGCCGCCTCGGCCAGAGCGGCCAGCGCAGCGACTAGCCAAATGCGATTTCCGGTGACGCTGAAAACAACCGAGCCGACCGCAGCCACCCCCAGGTTGGCCAGAACTTGCCACGCGTCCCGGCCATCGCGGCGTTCGGCGAGTCCCAGGGCCAGCTTGCGGCGATGTCCCAGGCGCGTGGAGACCCAGGTCATGGCAAAAAGCGCCGCGAGCGTAGCGAACGCGGCAGGTCCAGCACCGGCAAAAAGCAGGAAGCATGCAAGACCACCCGCCAGCGCTCCCGATGGATTCACGCCACGCAGAGCGCGAGCCAGCACCGCAAAAGCCACCGTCACGGCCGCCGCGATCGCGAGCCGCTCCGGGGACGATGCCCAAGCGTGCGCTAAAGCTAAAGAAGAGTTCAGCATGGTTAGGGCAGCTCTCGGCTCCGGACTCCGAGCTGTCAGTAAGAATCTCACGTCCCCCGAAAACTGACCGCTGAGAGCTGACATCTGAGAGCTGAACCGCACGATCCGCGCTCGATAACACTATATTCGGTGTCCGCCGGCGACCAACCCCGCCATGTAGTGCTTGGCCTTTGGATTCGCCCCGTAATCTGGCGAAGGCAACCCCCACCGATTTAAGCTACACTTTTGTACGCTGGGCAGAGTTGTGGCATCCGAAGCTCTGCAGAGACGCCGTTTGCGGCGTTTCCAAATGAAGATTAGGTGGCGAAAAGATTAGGTGAAAAAGACGGGGCGGACCTCGTCTTTGTCTTTACCTCGGAGTGATATCAATGGCGGCTTCCGTCTGGTCAGGCTATCTAACCTTTGGATTAATCTCGATGCCGGTGCGTCTATTCTCCGGCGCGCGCAGCAGCGGCATCTCCTTCAACCAGCTTCACCGCACCGACCACCACCGGGTCAAACAACAGCTCATCTGCCCGCTGGACAACCAGGTCCTCGAGCGCAGCGACATCGTCAAGGGCTACGAATATCGCAAGGACGAGTACGTCATCATCGATCCCGAAGAAATCAAGAAGATCGAGCCGAAGACCGCGAAGACGATGGAGATCCTCGAATTCGTCAAGGCCAGCGAAGTTGATCCGGTGTACTTCGAGTCTTCTTATTACATGGTTCCTGAAGAAGCTGGCCGACGCCCCTATGCTCTACTTACAAAAGCTCTCGAGGAGAGCGAGTTCGTCGCCATCGCCAAACTCACCATGCACAATCGCGAATACACCGTCTTCCTGCGTCCGCATAAAGGCGGAATGATGCTGCACACCATGTATTACGCCGAAGAAGTTAAGGAAGTCGAGTCCTTTGGCGCTCCCGACGTCGAGATCAAAGACGCCGAAATCAAGGTTGCCCATCAACTGATTGAAGCCCTGGCCGGCGAGTGGGACCCGGAGAAATACCACGACACCTTCCAGGAGAACCTGAAGAAACTGATCGCTACGAAGTTGGAGGGCGGGGAAGTGCAGGCCGTCGAACAACCGAAAAAACTGGCCCCGGTGGTAGATCTCATGGCGGCGTTGAAAGAAAGCCTGGCCCAGACGAAAAAGCCGGCAGGGTCGGCAAAAGTTGCGGAAATGCCAACCGAGCGCCAAACCAAGACAAAACGTGGGCGCGCCTGAATTCCGCGGCGCATTCCAGTTTCGAGTTTCAATGTGCAAGCAACTCTGAAACCTGAAACCTGAAACCTGTTCTACTGCGCCACCTGATTTCCCCTCATGCCCCGGTTCCCGATACAATATCCGTTTCCGCGCAAGATTAACTTTAAGAGTGACTTTTACAATGGAGTCTGAATGAAGCGGTTTCTCTGGCTGGCGTTGGCGGGGTTTGTTTATCTGATCTGCACCGGGTGCGGTGACACCTTCCGTCCTATTATCATCCCGAATCCTCCGCAGTTTCCCAATCCCGCAGCGGCCCACACCGTGTTGTCCATCAACGATAACGGAACCGTGGTGGCGGGCACGGCCATGGTGATCGATGTTTCCGGTGACACGGACGTGAGCATCGCCAACGTCGGTCTCGCGCCCGTCCATGCCGTTCAGCAAAGCGCCAGCGAGGTCCTGGTTGCAAATCATTCGGTCAGCGGCGCCTTGGCCGATTCCGTTACCAAACTGAACTACCGCGGCACCGTGATCTCCGGCACCAACACTATTACTCTGCCGGCGAATTCGGCGCCGAACTTTGTGGCCACCACCGAGTCGAGTCAGGCCTACGTTCTGCTGCCGAACCTCGCTTCGGTCGGAGTTCTCGACACTAACGTCAATACCCTGATCGCCACCATGCCTGTGGGAAACCTTCCGGACGCCATGGCGGAGACTCCGAATGGCCAGAAGCTCTACGTGGCCAATCAGGCCGACAACACCATCAGCGGCTTCAACACCTCCGATCGCTCGTCGCGGACGGTCACCGGTTCCTTCGACGGGCCGCTCTGGGTCCTCGCGCGTTCCGATAGCCAGCGCCTGTATGTGCTCAACGGCAACGGCGTCGTGAGCACAGTTGATACCACTTCCACCGCCGGCCCCGATAACGTCATCGATGCCAGCATCACCGTTCCTGGCGCTATTTACATGCTTTACGACGTGAATCTCAACCGGCTGTACATACCATGGTTTAACCAGTCAGCGATGCAGGGCCAGTTCACCATGCTGGATGTCTCGCAATCCGTCCCCGCGGTTATTACCGGCGCCCCGATTGCGATCGCCCCGGTCTTGCCCTCCACTCGTGCGCAAGGCGATGTATGTTCGACATTCAACCCCAGCGCGGTTATCCCCGCCGCTGTGGCCTCCCTGCCAGATGGTTCGCGCGCTTACGTCGGATCTTATGCGGAGTTCCAGGTTAACCTGAACATCACGGGTGCAGTTACCGCCAACGGGGTCACAACCTACAACTATAGCCTGCTGGGAACCATTGATTTGCTTCCAGGGATGAACATCACCATCTCGAATGTGGATTCAACCGGCAGTCCAACGGGCACTCCTCCGAGTGATTTCGACGGCACGTTTGTGATTCTCTCGGCCGGGGGAGGAACGTTTCAGGTGGCGAATAGTCCGACCGACACCTACGTGAGTGGCGGGACTGGTGCGGCGGCGAATATCTGCCCACAAGTGACGGTGATCAACGCCGTGAGCAACACGATCATGAGTTCCTTCGCGCTTCCCGGAGTCCCTGCCTACGATGCCTTCTGCTCCAAGACGCGCTTCCGCGCGACCATGGCTGCCGGCGGTGACAGCACCCGTGCCTACTTTGCCAGTTGCGATGGCGGCCTGGTCGACATCATCGATACCGCCACTGAGAGCTACTTCCTGAATCTCCCGGAACCAGTCGGGACGCGCCCGCCCATTCCGCCGAACCCGCAGAACCCGCCGCAGAATCCGATCTTTCTGATGGCCGGACCGTAAAGGGGCAGCACTTAGCATTCAGCACTCAGCATTCAGTCCTGCAATGGAGTGCTCATTTTCGCAGCCGAAAAAACCCGAATCTTCAAAAGGCGAGGTTTGTCTTTGGGGTAGGCTAATCGCTGAGGACTGAGTGCTGAATGCTGAGTGCTGACGCTGCCCTATCCCGCGACCGCAGCGCGTTCCGCCGCTCCCCGGCCCTGGTAGCGCAGCGCCACATTCATGAAAACGTTGCCGCTGGAAGTCTTGAAGCCCATCACCAGAGCTTCCGTGTCTTCGCTGCTCTTGCTGCCCTGTTCGGAAGTGTGCAGCGTGGGCGGACGAACGTGAAAGTGGAATCCCTGGTCGTTGAGAGTAGTTACAGCGTTGCCAATGATCTGGTTAGCCAGCTCACACACCGCCTCGCGAACCAGCTCTTCGTCAGTCTCGGATACGGCAATACCAGCCAAGCGGCTGGCGAGCTGTAGTGCGGTTCCAAGGTCCACGTCAAAAATGATCCGGCCTTCGATCTCGCCCGCGAGGCACACCTCGGCGGCGATGCCCTTCCGCCGGTAAGCCTCCTCTTCCATCGTCAGGTTCTCGATGGTAATGGGAGACTCCAGCCCCTGGGCCAAAACGGCGTCCGCCGAATTGATGAAAGGCTGAATCAGGTCCATCCGCATGACTAAGCTCCAGCTCCAGCGGCGCCGGCGTGCGGCGTGGTTCCATCGTCACGCATCACGTACTTGATGACTTCATAAAGAACTTCCGGCTTCACCGGCTTCTGCACGAAGTGGCGGGCGCCGCGCTGCAAGGCGGCGACGATGTTCTCCTGATAGCCGACCGACGAAACCATCACGATGCGGGCGCCAGGATGGTCGCGCACGATCTTCTCCGCCGCCTCGATGCCTTCCATCTGCGGCATGGTGATATCCATTAGAACGATGTCGGGCGAAAGCCGTTCGTACTCGCTGATCGCTGAAACTCCGTCGCCCGCCTCGCCAATCACCTGTCCCCCGAAGGTTTCCACCATCCGGGCTAGGTTCTTGCGGGCGAACACGGAGTCATCCACTATCAGATAGCGCACCGGTTGTCCGTCTTCGCTCCGTGTTACGGGCGCAAACTTTTCCATGGCACTCCTCCCCAACTATCACTTAAACACGATCTATATACCTTCGGATAGATAACTCTAGTTACTTCCGGCACTGGCCCCCCGCTTGACGTCGCTATGGTCACCACGGCCACGATCACGTGCGCATTGCGCCTGCAAAAGATGCGGCAGATCCTGGAGGTCCGCGATGCGCATCGCAAAACCTCGTTCGATCGCCGCTTTGGGCATGCCGTATACCACGCATGTCTCCTCGCTCTGCGCCACCGTGAATCCCCCAGCCGCCCGGATTTCGCCCAGGCCGGTCGCCCCGTCCTCTCCCATGCCCGTCATCAACACGGCCATGGCTTGTGAACCAAACTCCTCCGCTACGCTGTGGAACAGGACATTCGCCGACGGCCGGTGCCCGTTTACCGGAGCGTCTTCTCCCAACACCGCCACGTTGCCCAGCGGCAGTTTCTTCACTTTCATGTGCCGGTTACCCGGAGAAATCAACGCCCGCCCGGCAACCAGCAAGTCGCCCGATTGTGCTTCCTTCACTCGAATCGGGCAGGTCTCGTCCAGTCGCTTGGCAAAGAGTTCGGTGAACCCGTCCGGCATATGCTGAACGACCAGGATGCTGCCCGGAAAATCTGCCGGCAGACGCGAAAACAAATATTGCAGGGCATTCGGACCACCCGTGGAAACGCCGATAGCAATGATGCGTGTCGGCGCGACCGGTTGAAGCTTGCCCGTCTGCTCCCCGGAGTGGTCTTGCGGCTGGAACTGCGGTTGCACTCCCGCGCTCTGCGCGGCCGCCCGGATCTTCTTAATCAACGCAGCCGCAATTTCCGGCATGTGCGCGGAAACATCCTGCGGCTTGGCCACGAAGTCGAAAGCGCCCAGCGCCAACGCCTTCAGCGTAATCGAAGCGCCGTCGGTGCTATGCGAACTGACTACGATCACCGGCAGCCGCCAGCGCCGCATGATTTCTTTCAGCGTATCAATCCCGTTCAATCCGGGCATTTCCAGGTCGAGCGTTATTACTTGCGGCGCCAGTTCCTCGATTTTTTTCAGCGCGAAATGGCCGTCCATCGCCGTGCCCACCACCTCGATCGAGTCGTCCTGTTCGAGGATCTTGGGAATCAGCTTGCGCATCAGAGCCGAGTCATCCACCACCAGCACCCGCACTGGCTTTCTCATGACTGGCCCCCTGCGGTCACGCGCGCGTGCAATCCGCCGGGCTGGATTCCGCTCATCGCCCGTGCCGGGATCACACTCGACAGCAGCCCCGCCATGCGCGGGCCATTGGCATCGGCCCGTCCGCGGGTGAAGCGGTCCATCAGCGCAATCATGTTCAGGATCAGGACCACCCTGCCATCGCCCAGAATCGAAGCTCCACTCACCAGGTCGGTCGTGATCGACTGATCGTCAAGCGCCTTAATGACCAGTTCGCCTTCGCCTTCTAACGCGTCAACAACGACGCCAAACTTGCGTTCCCCGCTGTTGATCACCAGCACAAAGATTTTGCGTCGCGCCGTTTCCGGACCGCTTGCAGGTGGCGGCCCCAAACGCAGCAACGGCAACACGTCGTTGCGCAGCTGTAGCACGTCGTAATGCTCCACTCGATGGATGTCTTCTTCCACCGTGCGTGCAATCTCTGCCACCGCGTTCAGCGGCAAAGCGTACAGCCGCTGCTCCACGCGAAACATCAACGCCCGAATGATTGCCAGCGTCAGCGGCAGCCGCAGACGGAAGGTTGTGCCCCGTCCCCGAACCGTTTCGATTTGGATCGTCCCCTTCAGGCGACCCAGCACGCTCTGCACCACGTCCAATCCCACGCCGCGGCCCGACAGTTCAGTGACTTCTTCCGCAGTGGAGAATCCCGGCTGCAGGATCAGATCCAGAGTCTCGCTTTCGCTCAGGCGCGCAGCCTGCTCCTGATTCAGCAGTCCCTGGGACAAAGCACGCTGCAGAACTTTTTCAGAATTAATCCCGGCGCCGTCGTCGGAAACCTCGATGACCACCTGATTCCCCTGGTGATAAGCGCTCAGCCGCAACGTTCCCTGCGGCCGCTTGCCGCGCGAACCCGCTCCTCGGCAGTCTCCAGACCGTGTCCAATCGCATTTCGTACCAGGTGAGTCAGCGGCTCTGCAATCGCGTCCAGTATGCTCTTGTCGAGATCGGTCTGCCCGCCCCGAACCTGCAGTTCAACTTCTTTCCCGCACGAACGCGCGACGTCCCGCACAATCCGCGGAAAGCGCCGGAACAGCTGCTCGACCGGCACCATGCGAATCTTCATGACCGAATGCTGCAGGTCATTCAGCACGCGTCCCTGAAACGCCATGGCGTCGGAGAACTTTCCCCGCAAGGTATCTTTCGGGAAGCGTTGTCCAAATTCCAGCAGCGCCTGCTGCAACATCGATTTCGCCAGGATCAGCTCACCCACCAGATTGAGTACGCTGTCGATTCGTTCCGCGTCCACGCGCAGCAGGTTGTCGGGGCCGCTGGCGACGGTGGGCGCCACAGCCGGTTCCACGGTTGACGGTGCGTCATTTTCAGCAAGGTGGGCAGCGGCGTCTACCATGACCGCAGCGGCCGCGGGCGACGCGTCCTCACTCGTGTCTTCAGCAACGGAGCTGGAAATCGGCGGAAGCGGATGCGACGTAGCCGGCACCCGCAGGAGCGTGACCCTGACATTCAGGGCGATGGTCGGAATGCTGCACTTGGTTCGAATCTGCTCCGCCGGTTTTTCCGACACCAGCGCGGCTTCGATGCGAGTAATCGGTTCGTGACTGCCGTCGACCGGATAAAGAGCCAGTACCTCGCCCATTTCAGTCAGGGCCAACTGGATCATCTGACGCCCGGCGATGGGCATGCCGCACTGCGGGTCTATGTCCACCACCACGTGATGAACCCGCTTGCTCTCCGCTAGCGCCCGGGTAATCGCGAGCTGTTCGTATTCCGACCACGGGCTTTTTTTCGCGGCGGCTGAGTTTTTCGCTTTCGCCTTTCCCTTACCCTTATCGTTGCCCGCGGCGGCCTGTTCCGAGTGTGCCAGACGCGCAATGTCAGCGCGTAAAGCTTGAATGCCCGGAAGCTTCGTCCCTTTCCGGTACGCTTCCAGCAGGGCCGCAAACACATCGGCCGCGCGCAACGCGATCTCCGGAACCGAAGCCGCCGCCGCGTTCCCGAGCGCCAGCACGTCCTCGAACTCATGGGACAGCTCGCTCAATTCGCGGAAGCCGCAAGCGGCTGCGTCTCCCTTCAGCGTATGCACGATCCGCCGCAGGCTGCGGGCAGTTTCCGCATCGCCGGGCGACTTCTCCAGCTGCATCGCTTCGTCGTTCAGCTTCTGGACGAGTTCCCCCGCGCTTTCGAAAAACAGCTGCCGGAGTTCCGTCATCCGATCATCATTGGTACGATCCTGGGGGGGGCGACCAGTCACATCTTCACCTCGACGCGCTGGTAAGCCGTACCGCTATTGCGATGCACCATCTGGAATTTTTCTGTCAGTCCCAGCAGACTTTCGGCGTGCCCGACAAACAGATAACCGTTGGGATTCAGGCACCGATAAAACTTCTCGACCAGCCGCTTCTGCTCGGCTTCATCGAAATACATCATCACGTTGCGGCAGAAAATGATGTCGTTGCGCTGTGGCAGGTACTCCGTCTTCAGGTTGTGAAAATCGAAGTGCACCATTTCCTTGACGTTTTTCTTCACCGCGTAGCGGTCGCCCACTTTGTTGAAGTAGCGCAAGCGGTAGCCGTAATCGACCGCCCCCATCTGGTGCTCGCTATAAGAGCCCTCTTGCGCCGTCCGCAGCACCGAATAGTTGAGGTCGCTGGCCAGGATCTCCACCCGCCAGGGCGGTGGCACCAGAGGTTTCGGTAGGGGCGAATCGAAGGGTTGCGGATTGCGCAGATAGTGATAGGAGAGCGCATCAGCCACCTGCATCGCCAGGGTATAAGGCTCCTGTCCCGTGGAGCAGCCCGCGCTCCAGATTCTGACGCCATAGTCTCGGCGCTCCTGCTTTTGCCGGAAAATCTCGTCCATCACGTCCTTCTGAAACAGGTCGAGCTGCGCCTTGTTTCGGAAGAAGCTGGTCTCGTTGACAGTGAGGTTTTCGAGCAGGCGCGACAGTTCTTGTTTTCCCTGCTGGCTGATGAGCAGGCGATAGTAACTGTAGAACGAATCCAGTTGGCATTCTTTTAGACGGCGCTGCAAACGGTCCTGCAGGAAAGGCGTCCGCCGATCGTCGAAATGCATGCCGCACTCCTGGTAGACGAGCGTCTGCAGGAGCTTCAATTCCGCGTCGGTGAGTGCGGGTGTTTCGCTTGGGTTCATCGTTCTTGCCTGCTACTTCCCAGCCGAGGCGGTCTTTGTGCTTGTTCCCGTTCCAGTCTCAGTCTTGGCCCCTGCCTTGGTCCCCGCTTTGGCACCCGCAGCCGCCGCCGGTTTTTCGGCCCCATTCCCGGGCGTCGCATCATTGCGCAGTTCGCGCGCCGCCAGTACCTTGCCGATATCCAGCAGAATGATCAGCCGTCCCTGGTATTTGCCGAGACCAGTCACGCAATCCAATCCGCCTTCCTGCATCATGGCGGGCGCGGCTTCGATATCGCTTTCCGGGATCTTCAAGACCTCCGACGCGGAATCCACGATCATCCCCGCGAGTCGGCCACGATGTTCCACGACCAGAATGCGGCTGCGCCGGTCGAGTTCGCGGGATGGCTGCCCGAATCGTTTCCGCAGATCCAGCACCGAGACAATCTTGCCGCGCAGGTTGATCACGCCTTCCAGATAATCGGGCGCGTCCGGCACCGCCGTGATCTCAGGCACGCGGACGATCTCATGCAACGCGGTGATGGGCACGCCGTAAGTCTCGCGCCCTACCCGAAAGCCCACAATGTGCGTTTCCCGGCTCATGGATAGATTTCCCTAACGAGATCCAGCCGCCGCGCCTCGCGGTGGGTTTCGGTAATCGGTGTTACCGTCGTTTGTCCGATCGGTCGTTCGGTCGTTCGTGCGATCGTTCGTGCGATCGTTCGTCCTGTCGTTTGTTCTATCGTTCAAGCCGTTCGAGCCGTTCGATCTCAGCGAGAAGCGGTCCATCGAATCCAGCAGGCCCCGCGACATCTTGGACATCTGCTCAGACGAAGCCGCCAGCTCGGTCGAACCCGAAGTCGAAGCCTGCACCAGTTCGCGCATGCGTTCCATCGCCTGCACCACCGCCTGCGCTCCGGAAGCCTGCTCTTCCACCGCCGAGTTGATCTCGTGCGTGATTTCATTCAACCGTGTCGTAGCGCGCGCGATCTGCGACGAGCCGTGTGACTGCTCGTTGGTCGCGGCCCCGATCTCCTGCGCGAACTTGTACACCTCGGTCACCACGTTCGAAATCTTGCGCAGCGCCGCATTCAATTCCTGCCCCAGATTCAGCCCTTCGTTGACGATGGTCGTGCTCTTCTCCATGTTATCGACAGCTTTCCGCGCTTCCTTCTGGATGCTCTCGATAAGCTCGGAAATTTCTTTCGTGGACTGCGCCGATTTTTCCGCCAACTTCCGTACTTCGTCCGCCACCACCGCGAATCCCAGGCCGTGCTCGCCCGCTCGCGCCGCTTCGATGGCGGCATTCAAGGCCAGCAGGTTGGTCTGCTCTGCCAGATCGTCGATCACTTCGACGATCTTGCCGATGTTGTCCGCCCGCGTGCCGAGCGCATCAATGATCTCGCCCGAAGCGTGGATGGTAGTGTTGATCCGGTTCAGGCCATCCGTCGCTTTTTCCATGGTGCCGATGCCGCTGTGCACCTCTTCCCGCGAACGGTTGGAGATATCGAGCAGAACCTTAGCCGTATCCGCGACCCGCTGAATCGAAGTCACCATCTCGTCGATAGAAGCCGAGGTCTCGCTCACGCTGGAGGCCTGCGTCTGCGTGCTCTTCACCATGTTCTGCACGTTCACACTCATCTCGTGCATGGTGCTCGTCACTTCATCGATCGCCGAAGAAGTCTGCAGGCTGTTCCGGGCCGACTCGTCGGAGGAACTGGCCACTTGCGTGGAAGCGCTGGCCACCTGCGACGCGGCGTCGCGCACATTGCGCACCAGTCCGCGCAAGCCTGCCACCATGCTGGTGAAGGCATTTGCCAGCGTATCGTTGGCCGATCGGGGATGTACTTCCACTGCCAGGTTGCCCCCGGCGATGGCCTCTGAAACCGCGGCCATTTCCTTCAGGTACTTCACCATGGAGTCGAAAGTCCTGGCCAGTTGCCCGATTTCGTCCTGACCGTGAACGTCAATGTTGTGTTCCAGGTCGCCGGACTGCCCAATCTGCTCGGCCACATGAATCAGCCGGGTCAGCGGTCCCGTAATCCCGGTCGCAGTGCGGTAGGCAATGATGATGCCCAGGCCCAGTGCGGCCAGCGAACTGAGCACCGCCGCCAGAATCGTAAATGTCTCTGCCGTTTCATCGGAATGGCGTCGTTCATCCAGCAGTTTGCGGTTCTCCCGGTCAACCTCGTCCAGAACGTCGCTGGAACGCGAGACCCAGGTGTTCGGATCTTTTTGC
Source organism: uncultured Acidobacteriaceae bacterium (assembly GCA_963755765.1). Lineage (GTDB taxonomy): Bacteria > Acidobacteriota > Terriglobia > Terriglobales > Acidobacteriaceae > Acidiflorens. Next base: position 57,968 of record CAVWKZ010000007.1, on the reverse strand, counting down.
AGGTAGAAAATCTGCAGTTCAGCCACGGTAGCGTTGCCGCTGTCGACCGCGCGCCGCTTGTCCACCAGAGGGCTCGCAAACTCATTGCCCCAGGCCTGTTCCAGCCCCTGCACTTTTTCCAGATTGCCCTTCTGTTGCGCCGAACCCGCCAGTTCCTGCGTGTGGTGGAGAGCATCGCTCAACTGATGTTCCCCGTCATTCATCTTCTCCACGTCGCGGGTATCTCCGCTGAGCAGGTAATTCTGCAGGTGCAGACGGTTCTGCATCATCTGAAAGCGGACCGTCGAGGTCGCCTCGGTCATGTCGATGGTGCGCTGCGCCGCCGCCTTGGTCTCATGCTCGCGTTGCACCGCGATCAGGTTGATCGCCAGCAGCACAAGAACCGTCGCCAGAATGATCCCGAAATTTATGTAGAGTTTTTTTCCGATGTTCATGCTTCAGCCTTCCTCACCCAGCCCTTCGGGCCTCGCTGCACCCGTTTACTGGTTCGGATCAAAACGGAATTCCACAATCCCGGTGGACTCTTCCGTGCCCGTCTCGTAACGCCACTTCTTGACCGCATCCAAGGCCGCGTTCGCCAGCAGGGGATGTCCGCCAATCACCTTGGCATTCTTGACCGACCCGTCGGCTGCAACCGTGATCTGAACTTTCACCACGCCGTTGATATTCATGCGCCGCGCCAGTTCCGGATACGATGGCGGTACGCTGTTCTTGGTTTTTCGCTTGATTTCTCCCTGTCCCCACGCTAGAGGAGAGATGGTCGCGGCCCATCCGCTAAGCACCAGCAGAACCACCGCGAACCTGCGACCGAGTTCTTTAACCGACACGTTACCCTTCCTGTCGCCGTGCATTGTTCTTATATTGGTGCAAGGGTCACATCAGCGCATACCAAAAGTTCTCCCGCTGCATTACTTTCGTGATCGCTGCAAAGCGATGAATCATCGGATGATCAGGCGATCGGGTCCGGACGATCGAAGACCTGAAAACGAAGACGCTCTAGATTTTCGATCGCCCGATCACCCGATCACCCGATCGCCCGATGCTCACAATGAGACTGCCAATGTCACTTTGGTGGCATTTCCCAAGTCGGCACTGCCACCCGGTATTCCCTTGACTCAATTTGAGAATCGAGCGTAGCTTCTATATGTAATTCAATTGTTTTCAACCGCTTAGCTAAACCATGGGTGCGCACTGACAGCCCACACCGGAAATTCGAAGCCCGGCGACGCGTCTCACTCTGACGAGACTTTCCAGAAGCTTCTCTTGGAGCTTTCCCGGGCCGCCTTTCACAACAGCGATCCCAGCGAGCTCATCCGGTCTTTTTGCGCCCTCACCCGCGCCTATTTTCACGCCAGCGGCGCTTATTTTTGGAGCCTTTCCTCTGATGGCGAACTCGTCGGAGCCGAGGCCGACTGCGCCGAAATCGAGTCCTTCCGTGGCATTCGCAGGCGTGCCGGCGATGCCTCCATTGCCCTGGATGCGGTGCAGAAGCGTCGCCCCTTTTTCGTCAATCAACTCGATGCCGCCCGCTATCCCTGGTTGGCCTCCAGCCACGCGCACGCCGCTTTAGCCGCCCCGCTGCTGGTTTCAGGAGAAGTCATCGGCGCCATCACCTTCCTGCGCAGTGCGCCCCATGCCGGTTTTGACGATGACGCAGTTTCGAAAGTCACCATCCTCGCCGCCCAACTCGGCACCGCTCTCGAAGCTCTCCGCTTAAACCAGCTCTCTCGCGAGGAGCACCGGCGCGCCAGCATTCTGGTCGAAGTTGCCACCGCGCTTCATGGCTTGCCCGACACCGCCGCCGTGATGGAGAGCATCGCCGACCGCCTCCGAGTGCTGCTTCATTCGCCTGCCGTGCTGGTCTTCATCCAACAGGAAAAGCTGTTCCACTTGCAGGCCGTGTCAACCGAGGTGCCGCGACTCGCGCTCACCATTCGCCAGCGTTTCCAGCAGAACGACCTGCGCTCTTCGCTAGAAATCGCCAGCCGCGCCGTTGCCGCCGGCGAGCGTATGACGGTCAGCATCGATGGGGCCTCTCATTTCGGAGACGACTCTCCACCCGGAGTCCTGATCGCAGCGCCCTTTCGCACCTCGCGTTCGCATGGCGCGATTCTGGTTTATCCCCGCGCCGCCAACCCGTTTACTCAGGAAGACAAAACGCTAGTCTCCGCGCTCGCTGGCTTCGGAGCAGTCGCCATCGCCAACGCCGAGTTGTATGGCATGGCGCGCGCTCAGGCCCACGAACTGCACGAAATCCTCGAGATTTCCTTCGAACTTGGCTCCGCCGGAAAACTCGACGAATTCATGCAGACCTCGGCCGTCCGTGCCGCCACTTTCCTCGGCTTCAATCGCTGCTTCATCGGGCTCCTCGAAGAATCCACTTTCCACATTCGCTGGGGAGTAGAGAACGGCGTCGCGCGTCCCGTCGATATCCCGCTCGACGATGGCGTCGCCATCCGCGCCCTGAAGAAAAAAAACGTGTTCTTCACCGACGACGCCGCTAAAACTCCAGGCGCTGATTTGGAATTCGTCGCCGCTTTCCAAATCCGCCAGCTCCTCGCCGTCCCTCTGCTCGGCTCGAACGGTGATGTGTTGGGAATGTTTGGTGTGCTTGACCGCATCGAGCCTGGGCCGATCAACGACGAAGACGTCCGCCGCGCCCGGGCCCTGGCCGCGCAGGTCGCCATCGCTCTCGAACTGACGCATAACCTGCATCAATCCGAGGAACACCGCCGCCGCGCCGAGGCCCTGGTCACGCTCGCGCTCGAACTCAACACCGTGCTCCATCTGCCCGAGTTCATGCGCAACTTTGTGGTGCACGCGGCCAGCCTGCTCGGTAGCCGCGCCGCCGCCCTCTGTCTTTTCCAGACCTCGGAGCCGGAGACGGTCTTGATTTCCGGCGGCGACCCTGAGACCGGCGCTGATGTGGCTACCGAAGTCGCAGTTGAGGTTAATGACAAGCCCCTACTCGGCCGCTTCAGCCGCGCAATCAGTGCCGCTCTGCCGAAATATCCCTCCGACGTTGCCTTCGCCGCCGCCACCGACATACTGGGAAGCGCGCTCGCCTCCACGCTGGGATGGACCGATTGCACCCTGGTCCGCCTGACCGGCTCTTCCGGAGAACTCGTCGGCGTGCTCTGTCTCGCCGATCGCGGCTCTCCGCCCGCCATCGAAGATTACCAACTGCTCCGCGCCATCGCCGGACACGCCAGCATCGCGCTCGAGAACGCCTGCCTCTTCACCCGCATGCAACAGGCCAACCGCCATTGGCTGGAAGTTTTCGACGCCATCAGTGACTTCATCGTCGTCCACGATGAACAGCACAACATTCTCCGCGTCAATCGCTCGCTGGCCGATTTCATCGGCATCGCGCCCGACCAGTTGATCGGTATCAACATGCGTGCGCTCGAAGCCCTGTCGACCAGCGCTTCACCGCATTCCTGCCCCTTCTGCCGCACCGGCGAAGGTCTCGACGAATATGTGCACCCCGTCCTCGATCGCACGTACCTGATTTCAACGTCGCGCATTCATGCTGCCAGCCAAGGGTCCCCATCGAGCGGCCTTGGCACGATGGGACGCGGTGACACAGGCCGGGGTCACGCAGAAATGAGCGGCGCCCAGTTGCAGACCGTCCACGTCCTCAAGGACATCACCGACCGCCGCGAAGCCGAGCGCCGCTATCGCGAACTGTTCGACAACGTTCAAGAAGGGATCTACGTTTCTTCGCCGCAAGGCCGCTTCATCGAAGTTAATGACGCGATGGTCCGCATCCTCGGCTACAGCAGCCGCGATGAAGTCCTGCAGCTCGACATTCCCACCCAGGTTTATTTTTCAGCGCAACGTCGGCAGGAACTCGTCGAAGTCCTCAAACACACCGGCGAAATGCACAATCACGAAGAAGTCCTGCGCCGCAAAGATGGATCGCCCGTCCACGTATTCATGAACTGTCACGCCATGCGCGACGCCGCCGGCAACATCGTGCAGCACCGCGGCCTCATGCTCGACGTCAGCGTCCTCCGCCAATCGCAGACCGAACTGCAGCGTGAGCGCGACTTCTCCAGCAAAATTCTGAACCATACCCAGAGCCTGATTCTGGTCACCGACACCGAAGGCGTCATCAGTTATGCCAACCGGCGCTGGAGCGGACTCGGCTTTCAGCAGAACCAGATATTGACGCATCCTTTGCCCGATCTCTGCGCTCCCCAGCGTCGTGCCGCACTCCGCGACGCGCTCGCGGCAGTGGCTCGCGGCCAGCAGGTGGATAACTTCGACCTGCCCCTGGTTCGCGCCGACGGCGTCAGCGCCCAATTCTCCGTCAATCTCAGCCCCATCAGCGGAGAAGACGGCCGCGTCAGCAGCATCGTCGTAGTAATGACCGACGTGACCGACTCCACCATGTTGCGCGCCAAGCTTATCCACGCCGAGAAAATGGCGGCCGTCGGACAACTGGTCTCCGGCGTCGCCCACGAAGTCAACAACCCCCTCACCGCCATCCTCGGATTCACCGATCTCCTCATGGAAAATCCCGAGCTCCCGGAGAGCGCGCGCCGCGATCTGCGTGTGGTTCTACAGGAGGCCCAGCGCACCAAGCAGATCGTGCAGAATCTGCTCAGTTTCGCCCGCCAGATGCCGCCGCAGCGTCAGCCCGTGCAGCTCAACTCCATCCTCGAACGCACCGTGCACCTTCGTTCCTACGATTTCATCAGTCACGGCATCCAAGTCGTCGAACGCCTCGACGAATCTCTGCCCCAAGTCATCGGCGACTCGCACCAGCTCCAGCAGGTCTTTCTCAACATTCTGAACAACGCCTACGACGCCGTCCGCGAAACCGCGCGCCCCGCGCGCATCGAGATCATGAGTACCCGCGCCGATGCCTTCGTTGAAATCTCTTTTCGCGATAACGGTCCCGGCATCCCCGATACCGGACCCATTTTCGATCCTTTCTACACCACCAAAGACGTCGGCAAAGGCACGGGCCTGGGCCTCAGCATTTGCTATGGCATCGTCCGCGAACATGGCGGAGAAATTGTCTGTCACAACAATCCCGATTCTGAAGGAGCGACCTTCATCGTCCGCCTCCCGGTGACCGCCGAGACGGCAACCTTCGGAGCAGCCGCAGGAGTCCAACCAAAATGATGCAGTCAGGTACCGAGTCCACACCTAAAGCAGAAATCAAATCGCCCGGTGCGCCCGTGCTTCTGATCGAAGATGAACCGGCCGTCATGGCCCTGGTGCGCGCCGTTCTCGAGGGCCACGGATACTCCGTCGTTCCCATCGAATCCGGCGCCGATGCTCTGCGCCTGCTCGAGACCGGCAATTTTCACGGCGTCGTCTCCGACATGCGCACCCCCGGAGGCGTCGACGGCGCTCAGGTCTATGCCTGGATCGCCAACCATCGCCCCGAACTGGCCACCCGCCTGGTCTTCATCACCGGCGACATGGCGAATGAAGAAACCGCCGCCACGCTGCGCCGCACCGGCGCGCCCTGCGTGGAAAAACCGTTTCGTGTACATGACTTCATTACCGTGGTCGAACAAACCATGGGACGGGCAAATCTATGACACAGGAATTCGCAATCCGCTTGCTGATTGTGGACGACGAGCAGACCATCCGCCGCCTCTGCATCACCGTCGGCGAGTCGCTCGGCTTCTCCTGCATCGAAGCCGAGAGCGGAGACGCTGCCCTCGCCCGGCTCGAAGAACAGCCCGTGCACATGGTGCTCACCGACATGGTCATGCCGCGCATGTCCGGCATCGAATTTTTGGAGCAGGTTAAACGCACCTACCCCCGCATCGAAGTAGCCGTCATGACCGGCCACGGATCGGTCGAAACCGCAGTACAAGCGATGAAGCTCGGCGCTTACGATTACATCTCCAAGCCCTTTGCTCCGCTCGACGAACTGCGTCTCTTCCTGCGCCGCATGGCTGACAAAGTCCGCCTCGTCGAAGAGAATCTCTATCTCCGGGAACGCTCCGAAACCGAGACTTCCCTCCACGGCATCATCGGCAATTCCACCGGCATTCAAAACGTCCTGCGCCTGATCTCGCGCCTCAAAGACACCCGCACTCCCGTCCTTATTTCCGGCGAAAGCGGAACCGGCAAAGAACTAGTGGCCCGCGCCCTGCACTTTCGCGGAAGCCTGGCCAGTCGCCCCTTTGTCGCGGTCGACTGCGGATCGCTAGTCCCCACTCTGATCGAAAGCGAACTATTCGGCTACGAAAAAGGAGCCTTCACCGGCGCTCTACGCTCCAAACAAGGCCTGCTGCAATCGGCCGATACCGGCACAATTTTCTTAGACGAAGTCGGCGAACTTCCGCTGGAAATGCAAGCCAAGATTCTGCGCTTTCTCCAGGAAAAAGAAGTTCGCCCCGTGGGCAGCAATCAAAAAGTTAAAGTGGACGTGCGCATCATGGCCGCCACCAATCGCGATCTCGATACCGAATACAAAAAGGGAACCTTCCGCAAAGATCTCTTTTTCCGCTTAAACGTAGTCACCATTTCGCTGCCGCCGCTGCGCGAGCGCCGTTCTGATATCCCCATTCTGGCGGCGTTTTTCCTAGAACGCCTCGCTCCCGGGCGCAGTGTCATAGTCTCCGGCACCGCCATGAAAGCGCTGCTCGCCTATGACTGGCCCGGCAACGTTCGTGAACTGGAAAACTGTCTGGAGCGCGCCGTAGCTCTCGGTGATCAAACCGTAATCGAAGTCAGCGATCTGCCCCCGGCAATCGCGCGCGCGGAATCCGCAGCCGAAGCGCTGCAGCGCCCAACGCGCCAGAATTCTCCGGCCGTCCCGACCCTCGCAGTAACGACCTGGAAGACATCGAGCGCGCCACCATCCGGCGCGTTTTTTCTCAAGTCAAAGGAGACAAGGCCCAAGCCGGCAAAATGCTAGGCATAAGTCGTGCGACCCTCTACCGCAAACTGAAACGCTACAACATAGGAGCCCGCGAAGATCCCCCGCAATCCACTACGTTGCAATAATTGCTCGCGCGCCGCGACTGCGGGACCGCCGCGGCCTCTCTAGGCTTGCTATAGAATCGCCGCATGTCGTTAGTCCAAGTCATCGTCCTCGCCATCGTGCAAGGTCTAACGGAATTATTACCGGTATCGAGTTCGGCACATGTGATTGTGGCCGAGAAACTGATGGGCCTTGACCCATCTTCCCCGCCCATGACGCTGCTATTGGTGATGCTACACACGGGCACAATGTTCGCGGTGATTGTCTACTTCTGGCGGCGGTGGCGCATCGCATACTTTCGAAGTACGGCTGCCTTCCGGAGCTTTGCAAGTCTTGTCATCCTGGCGACCATGCTCACGGGAATTGTCGGCGAGGGCTGCATAAAGGTCATCGAAAAGACCATTTTTCGGAATGCGCCCAATGCTCAAATCGAAGATCTGTTCGGCCATCTCGAACTCATCGCTCCCGCTCTCGCCGCAGCAGGAGTGCTGATTTTGATCGCAGGGATTATCGAGAAGCGGACCCCGGAGGCGGGACCCGCCGAAGGCAACGAACTGAACGCGCGGCAAGCTGCGTCGATCGGCATCGTGCAGGGATTGTCCCTGCCATTCCGCGGCTTTTCGCGCTCCGGCGCAACCATCTCCACTGGCATGCTGGCAGGTGTGGCAAAAGCGCGAGCGGAGACTTTCAGTTTTGCGCTGGCAGTAGTTCTGACTCCCGCTGTCGTTGCCCGAGAGGCAACGCGGCTCATCCAAGCGGAGCGCATCAGCGGGACAGCGTACCTGGCCGGTCCGCTACTCCCAAGCCTGCTTGGTGCAGGCTTCGCTTTTCTTGCTGGCCTCGTCGCATTGAAGTGGCTTACCCAATGGCTTGAAGGCGGCCGGTGGTACCTCTTCGGCATCTACTGCCTGATGGCCGCAGCGGCAGTGGCAGGCTTGCACTTGGTCGGTTATTGATTCGCCAGAATACAAAACACTCCACGGTTGGTAACCCTCCAAATTGAGACACCTGTGTCATCCTGAGACGCGCCAGCCCCGTTCCTCAAGAAACCATCCCGCTCCGCCCCCAAGCGAAGCCGTTAACTACCTATCTCTCTTCCACTTGTTCAAAGGTGCATGGCCCTCAAGTTTTTGGTGCTGCCCGTGCACTAAGGAATGCCGATAAAGCTGAGCGAGTCTCCTCACAGCTCTTCCAAACCGGGAAGAAGAGGGGACTCGCCTGCTCCAGTTCCCCCGGGATTGAGGTTTTAGTGCCCAACCAGGCAACCGCTCGCGCGCTCGAATCAGAAATAGTAGGCCGCTTGGCCAAGTTCTTTCCCGAAGCCACCCCGGTGCGGATCCCCATCAAACTCAGCCGCACCCACAGCAATGGAAACGGCAACGGCAATAGCAACGGAAATGGCAACGCTCATGCCCACGAAAACGAAAACGTCTTTTTCCAGAACACCATCATCGAGTTCGGCACCTCGCGCGAAGTTCTGTTTGCGGTCGACCGGCCTTTGGAATTCGCCGATCGCGTCCTGGTCGAAAGCAACGACGGCGCGCTGCACGCCGAAGCTTCCGTAGTCGCAGTGCAATATCACTCGGAGCGAACCGTGGTTGCGGTCCGTTTCCTCAAAAATGTTCCCAATTGGATTGTGAAATCATGACTGCATCCACTATGCCTTCCTCCGACTCCAACTCCAGCTCCAACGACCAGGGAGCAATACTCTGCGCCCTGCAACCCGTTTACTCCGCCCTGGTGCGCGAGTTTGTAATTGAGGCCTCCGCCTGCCCCATTACCGACGACGAGCTCGCCTCGCCCGCGCCCGAATTGATCGAGCAGGCCGCCGGCTGGTTTCAGCAGGTGGACACGCAGATTCAGGTGCACCAGTTGCGCCAGTTTCTGCAGACTACGCCGCTCGCCAGCGAAGCCGTGCTGCGCCATCTTCTGCTGCACCACATGCAGAAGACGTCGAAGTCCTCGAGTGACCGCGACAAAACCGATTTCCTGCTGGTCCAGTATTTTTCGCTGTGTGCGCCTTCCGGAATGGACGACGCCGACGTGGATCTTGATTACGTCGCGCAGGTGCTCGAGCCCGTGCTCGGCCCGCAAACCGTGAAGCTCCCAGCATGGTTGCGTTCGCTCGATACCATCATGAAGTCGGCGTCGAATTGCCAGCGCCTCAGCGAACTACTCCACAGCGGAGCACTCGAGCAGGGTCGCAAGCTCAAGACCGACAACGCCGCCCGCTATTTCGAGCCTTCGGCCATGGTGGCTTTTGCCCGTTTCAGTTTCATGATCCGGCGGATATTCTTCCGCCTCATGCACGACGATCTCAACGCCATTCTCGATGGTCTGCGCGAACTCGAACGCCGCGGCGTCAAAACCATCGATTGCCGCCGCGCCCAGTTTTCCGCCGAAGAGCCGACCGCGCGTCTGCGCATGATCTGCCAGTCCTGGAAAGTAATGTTCCACGCCGAATACTCCTCGGGCCAGCCCTTGCGCATGCTCGTCGATCTCCGGGCCGCGGTTGACGATGCGCTCCAAAGCGGAACGCCGCGCAAAACTCCGAAGGCCCGCGCCGCTGCTGCGTCCGCGGAATCAGGCGGCGGAACGCAAGAGTAATTTCCCGGGACCCGCAGCGGCCACGGGCTTTACAGTTTGCTGAAAAACTCGCGCTTCGTATCACGGCATAGTTTCGTATCAGGGTATCGCTTTAGCGATACCTCAAGTCGTTCAAAATCAGACGCCCCTTTAGGGGCTGGGAATTCGAGTTTAGCCGCCGCGGCTTCGCCAGAAAGCCCAAGAAATAAAGAAAGCGACAACGACACCATGAATCGCCCGACCGTACTGATCCTCGCCAGCGACCCCGCCTTCTCGCGCGAGATCACCGCGAATTGGCCCCGGGACCCCGCTCCCCACGGTCATGGTCCGGAATTCACTGTGCTCGACGAAGGTTTCTCTCGCGGCCTCGAAGGCAGCCACTACGATCTCGCCATCGCCGACGCCTGTTCCATCGAAAAACTTAAAAGCGAGAAGCGCAAACTTCTCAACAAGCGCCTGAACAAAGATCTGAAACAGTCGTTAGTCGCCGCCGGCAAGCCCGCCATCCTGATTCATTCCGATCCTTCGCGCGGTCCCTACAGTATTCATGGAGCCCTGCTCGAGTTGCGCCGCGAGCCCGGAACCTGGCCAGATCTGGTCGGCCTCATCGGACGAGAAATTCTGCGCCGCCGCAATGCCGAAGCCCGCGCCTCGGAAGCCGAGAAAACCAGTGCCACCGCCCAAGCCGAAGCCACTCTCGGACGCTACATGGTAGAGATGCGCACCAACGTCAACAACGCCCTGACCACCGTTCTCGGCAACGCCGAACTTCTCGTCCACGAGCCCGGACTACCCGTCACCGTCGTCGCCCAAGCCGAAGCCATCTGCCACATGGCCCTGCGTCTCCACGAAGTCTTCCAGCGCTTCTCGTCACTCGAAAAAGAACTCACCGTCACCACCCGCGAGTCAGGTGGAAAAGCCCTCAGCGCTGCCGCCGGCAGCCGCTAAGCGGATCGAAATTTCGCAAATTCTCTTAACGGAATTGTCGTGCCTTGGACAAGAGAAAACAAAATCACGGGACAAGTCCGCCGGGTAGCGTCCTAATTGTTCTTTTCGGACTCCGTTGCGCTCGCAAAGCTATGGATTTCAGACCACGAAGAAATCAGGTTAAGTGTTTCTCGCGATAATGCGGACATGATCGTTACCCTCAGCCTCATACTCACTATGTTAGACTCCGCAACCTAAATTCCTGATAGGATCCGACAATTCACCCGCCTTCTGCTTGACTTATTGCATCACTTCCCGGACAATCCACCCTTCAACGAACTCCGAAAGGAGAGCCCGCTTTGAAATCTGCAAGAATCCTTCGTCGCCGGCTTTTGCTAGCTCTGCTCCTTGGACTGTTTAGTGGTTGTTACAGCCAAGCTCAGCCCTCCGCTCCACAGGTATGCGAGGTCGACATCCAGCAGAATCAGAACCAATGCACCGTGACGGTCAAAAAACCCTGCAAGACAGATACGACTGACCCCACCACCCCAGTGCTCGATGAGAGCGCGGGCGACACTGTGTTCTGGAGCCCCAGTGGTTACACCGTTAGCTTTAAGCCCTTCCTCGGCGTACTCTCGCATTCGCCGATCGGGAATTCCACGGTCCCCTCCGGATCACCAGCACAGCCGGTGACGGGGGATTTTTGGTGCAACAGCCTGTTCCGTCAATGTGGGTATACCTACGGTCTGCAACAAGGCGCTCTGACTTGTGTTGATCCTGGAATCCGAGTGGTCCCGCCCTCGCTCAACCTCGCGTCCTACCTTTGGGTGGTCGCCTTAGTTGGGTTCGTGTCATTCGTAGTTCTAAGGATCAGGTTGCGAAAACGAGATTCGCCCGCTAAATGATCGAAATCGGGCGTGTCGCGAATAGCGGTTCGCGGGTAACCAGCCGCAATCGACTTACTAAGGAAATCCAGCGTCTTATCTGTGTCCCCAAAGTGGTTGTAGAGGATGGCGGCGCGAAATAGAACCTCAGCGTCCGCCGGCGCGTTTTCCAGTGCCCGTGCCAGTTGTTCGTTCGCCTGACTTCTTTCGTCGAGCATGGCATAGTAGTCCGCTGTAAATGCGAGCACGGAAGCATCACGCGGATTCACCGCCAGTCGCGGCTTCGACAGTTCAATCGCTTTTCGGTACGCCGCTCTCGCCTCCGCGCGGCGCGCCGGAATCTGAAACAGAGCATCTCCAAGGCCGCCCCAGTTCAACCAGTCGTTAGGATCGATCTTCAGCGCCTGCTCCAAGCTCTCGGCCGAATCCGGATAGCGCCGCATGCAGAAGTAAACCGACCCCAGGTTCCCGTATGCCTGAGAGTCGGCCTCAACGCGATGGAGTGTTTCAACGCTTCCATCGCCTCCGGATATTGGCCAAGCTGGATATACATCGCACCCAGGTTGGAATATCCGTAATAGTAGAGCGGAGCCAGTTGGATGGCCTTCTCAAACATCTCCGCCGCCTCGGAATAGCGAGCCTGATTGTTGTAGAACCATCCTAAGTCGCTGTACACGCCCCAATAATTAGGACGCAGCGACACCGCCTTACGGTATGCATCTTCCGCCGCCGCTGGCTTCCCTAATTTCTGATACGCGCCCGCCAGCGCCCGCAGCGTCTCATCATTATTGTGATCGAGTGCAAGCGAGCGCTGAAACTCCTGCACGGCATCTTCATAACGTCCCGTGGAAACAAAAACATTCCCCAGGCAAGTGTGTCCTTCCGCCAACTGCGGCGTGATGGCCAGCGCATGTTCACACTGTGTCTTAGCTTTCGCCACCCAATCTTTGTCTCGATTCTTCCATTGAAAGCCCGTGTTATACGCCATTCCCATAGCCGCATACGCGGGAGCGTAGTTCTTGTCCACCGCGATCGCCCGCTCAAACTGCGCAATCGCATTATCCAGGTTGTCGAGACTCTGATAGTCCTCCAGATATCCCCGCCCCCGCAGATAAAAGTCGTAAGCCTCCGGCTTCGTGTCCAGATGCCCTTGCAACGCCTGCCGCCGCCCCGGTTCGACCGCCAGTGGCAGTTTTTCCACCACATCGTCCACCAGTTTGTCCTGCAATCCAAACATGTCGTCGTCGGTCCCGGTGACCGTGTTAGCTGCAATCTGAGCATGCGTCCGCGGATCGACCAGACTCCACGTAATCCGAATGCGCGTTCCCTCTTGTTGCATACTGCCTTCAAGCACTAGGTCGGTGCCGAACTCGCTCCGCGCCTGCTCCGAAGTCTTCACCCCATTCGCCACCAAATCGCGCGTCGAAACCAGTTGCAGATGCCCACCCTCGACCGCCTGCACCAGTTTCGCCGTCACCGTCTCCGTCAGCCCAAGCCCCAGCGCATTAGCCGGAGCATCACCCGCCACCGATTCAAACGGCAGCACCGCCATCATCCGCGCCTCAGGAACGGCCGCTTCCCGCCGATGACGCATCCACCACGCAGCACCGATCGCAACCGCCGCAATAACAACGACAGCCACAACAACAATCATCGCCACCCGCAGTCGCCAGTTCACCGCCGCCGCCTGCTTCGGATAAATCGGCGCCGTCCCCGTAGCCAGATTCGCCAGGTCAATCCGCAAATCGCCCGCCGACTGGTAGCGTTCCTTCGGATCCTTCTGCAGCGCCCGCAGAATCACCCGCTCCAACCCTTCGCTGATCTTGGGATTAACCTCGCGCGGCGCCACCGGAGCCTGTTCCAAAATCGCCGCAATCAGCGCCCCGCGACTCAAATCTCCAAATGGAGACTTGCCCGTACTCATCTCATACAACACCGCGCCCGCCGACCACACATCCGCCCGCGCATCCGGCTTCTGCCCCTTGACCTGCTCCGGAGCCATGTAAGGCAGTGTCCCCGCATCCGAATAAGTTTCCGTAAGCGAAGCCGTAGCCGTAGTCTCGGTAGCCTCAGTTTTCAGAATGTAGGCCAGCCCGAAATCCAGAATCTTCAGCCGCCCATCAGGAGTGATCTTCACATTAGCCGGCTTGAGGTCGCGATGAATCACTCCTTCTTTATGCGCCGCCTCCAGCCCAGAAGCCAGCTGCTTGCCCAGCTGAAACACATCCGCCTCCGCCAGCGGACGCCCCGCCAGCCGAGCCTCCAGCGTCAAGCCCGGAACATACTCAGTGACCAGATAATCAATCCCGTCGTCGCGCCCGAAATCAAACGCCATCGCCACATGAGGATCGGTAATCTTAGCCAGACTCAAAGCCTCCCGCCGAAACTGCCGCAACGCCGCATCGCTAACCAGCGCCAGCCGGGGAAGAGTCTTAAGCGCAACATCACGGTCCAGCCGCTCATCGCGAGCCCGAAACACAACGCCCATACCGCCAGCGCCAATCTGCTCGAGGATGCGGTAATGGCCAAGCACCTGGCCAATCGAAGGGGAGGAGGCCGTCACTCACCGGATACTAGGCTGGAGAATTCCAAAGGTCAACATCTGGGCGAAGGCGGAGTCGGTCTCCGGGAACCGGTGCGGGGGAGCTTTTGTGACGAGTGTTCCACGTGGAACGTTATACAGGTCAATATGTACGTACAGTGATATACATATAATGGCCGCATATGAAACACCGGAAACGGGTTATGGCGCGCTGCAGAGATCGGCCGAAAGGGGGTTCCGCCCGTTCCCGAATTTCCCGGGGGTAGGTAACCTCTTCGGCCCGAGCAGGGAGACTCCTCATGCCAGAATGAGCCGGAAGAAAAGCTGGTGAACGTCCTGCTGTCCCCGCATTCCTCATTCTTAGCTGTATAGTGACTCCAATACCGGAGGCCCAATGCATCCCCAAATCCCGCACCCGATGCACCTAGTAATCTGCGCAGTATTCCTCATCACCGCCGCCCAAGCGCAGCCAAGCCATTGGGCCACGCCCGACGACAAAACCGCAAACCTTCATGATCGACATGGAACGCAAGTGGGCCGAAGGCGTTTGCGTGAACAATGGAGTTGTCTCTGAGTTATTGGCCGACGATTTCCAAGGCACCAACACTCATGGCGGGCGCTTCAACAAAGAGGATGAACTGCGCGATGAAAAAGGCCCGCGCTCGGCGCATGGCTGCGGACTCGACGAGGCCAAAGTTCGCTTCTTTTCTTCTTCTTCGGGCGATGACGTGGCCATCATTTACGGCAGCGAGCACGCCATCGGCAAAGACAAGACGCATCCAGACGCCAAGCAGTGCCAGGTCTGGACCGATACCTGGCTGAAGCGCAACGGTAAGTGGCAGATCGCCGCCTCACAGGACAACAAGGTCGATTGCAAGTAGCGCATTCGCCCGGAATCCGGAGGGTGCCCCGTCCAAGGTCCGCTTGGGCGGGCCCGCGGGCCAAAGAACGAGGCCCAAAGAACTAGGCGTGATAAACCTGTTCGTGCCGCCGCGCTTCATACCACAGCGCCAGCTCGACCCGGTTCCACAAGCCCAGTTTGTCATAGATCAGGCGAAGATAGTTCTTTACCACGTGCTCGGTTGTCCCCAGGGAATCGGCGATCTCCCGGTTCTTGCAGCCCTCGGCTACGCGCTGGATGATGAGCTGTTCGCGTTCACTGGGCCCGCGGCGGTTTGCTGTCTCTCCAACCATAATTGCCTCCGATAAAGTAAAGTCGCGAGCTTCACTCGCTTGATCCCGCCTTTGATTCCGAAACGTACAAAAAGCCGGTTGAAATGGGCTTTAACTGTGCGCTCAGCAATGTTCAGATCGCGAGCGATTTCCGCGTTATCGCATCCCTGCAACAGCAACTCGATCAGCTGCCGCTCCCGCGGTCCCACCTGGTCAAACTTCTCTTCGATAAACACTGCCATAAGCACTGCACCTGTCGACGCGCCCCGGTCGCGGCAAGTGGCGCTGAAACCTGCCCCCCTCGGGCACATCTGGAATTCGGGTCCTTTGCCTTTGCGTCTCATTTTGCAAACACGCGGCCAAATCGGGCCTCCGATGTTAACTAATTATGAAATTTCACAGTTCTGCCGCGTTTGCTTGGAAAATCGCGGGTACTACAGTCATTCCGGTATTGACCGAAGGCCATTTTGGTCGGGCTCTAGGGTGAATCACTTAGTACAAAGTTCCGATGTGCCTGCCTGCCAACGAGCATGATTTACACGGAAGTGCATCCGCAGTCCGTCGTCATCCGTCCCATATAATGAATTGTGGACTTCAAGCTGGTCAGCAACTACAAGCCCCAGGGCGATCAGGGGCAGGCAATCGACGCCCTCACCCGCGGTGTTTTTGACCGCGAGCAGCATCAGGTGCTGCTCGGGGTCACCGGATCGGGCAAGACCTTCACCGCCGCCAAAGTGATTGAGGCCGCAAACCGTCCGGCCCTGGTGATGGCCCACAACAAGACGCTGGCCGCCCAGCTCTACCATGAATTCAAGAGCTTTTTCCCGCACAACGCGGTTGAGTACTTCGTCTCCTACTACGACTACTACCAGCCGGAGGCTTATGTCCCGGCGGCGGATCTTTACATTGAGAAGGAATCCACGATCAATGACGAGTTGGACAAGCTGCGCCTCTCGGCCACGCGGTCGTTATTTGAGCGCCGCGATTGTCTGATTGTGGCTTCGGTCAGCTGCATCTATGGATTGGGATCTCCCGAGGCTTACTACGGTATGATGCTGTTCCTGGAAAAGGGACAGAAGATCAAGCGCTCGGACATCACGCGCAAGCTGGTTGACATTCTGTACGAGCGCACCGAAGGCGATTTCCGCCGCGGGACATTTCGGGTCCGCGGCGATGTTATCGAAATTTATCCTACTTATGATGACAATGCGTATCGCGTCGAGATGTTTGGCGACGAGGTGGAATCGCTGTCGCAGATCGATCCTCTCTTTGGAACGGTCAAGCAGCGCTACATGCGGCTGCCGATTTATCCGAAGACGCACTATGTGATGAAAGAAGAAACTCGGGCTTCGGCCGTCGCTTCCATCAAGGCCGAATTGGCGTGGTGGGAAGCGGAGCTCGAAAAGCAGGGACGGCTGGTGGAATCGCAGCGCATCCATCAGCGGGTGATGTATGACCTTGAAATGATCAAGGCTATGGGCTACTGCCATGGCATCGAGAACTACTCGCGCCATTTCACCGGACGCCTCCCCGGCGAGCCGCCGCCTACGCTGCTCGATTATTTTCCGCGCGACTTTCTGATGTTCATCGACGAGTCGCACCAGACTGTGCCACAACTCCACGGCATGTATCACGGCGACCGCTCGCGCAAGCAGACGCTGGTGGAGTACGGATTCCGCATGCCCTCTGCGCTAGACAATCGTCCGCTGACCTTTGAGGAGTTCGAGCATCGCACCAATCAGATCGTCTATGTCTCCGCCACGCCTGGGCCGTATGAACTTACTAAGTCTGCCGGAGTGGTGGTCGAGCAGATCATTCGCCCCACTGGGTTGATTGATCCGCCGGTCGAGATTCGTCCGGTGAAAGGTCAGATCGACGATCTGCTGCACATGATCCGCGACCGCGTGGCGCGCAACGAGCGCGTTCTGGTGACCACGCTGACGAAGCGCATGTCCGAAGATCTGGCTGAGTATTACAGCGAAGTGGGCGTGAAGTGCCGCTACATGCACTCCGAAATCGAAACCCTGGAACGGGTGAAGATTTTACGAGATCTGCGCAAAGGCGAGTTCGATGTATTGATAGGCATCAATCTGCTGCGCGAAGGTCTTGATCTTCCCGAAGTATCGCTGGTGGCGATTCTCGACGCCGACAAAGAAGGCTTCCTGCGCTCCGCCGGTTCGCTGATCCAGACGATTGGACGTTGCGCCCGCAACCTGAACGGGCGAGCGATTCTCTATGCGGACCGCATGACCGACTCCATGAAAAAGGCGCTCGACGAAACCAACCGCCGGCGCGCGATTCAGGAAGCCTACAACGCCGCAAACGGTATCACGCCTGAATCCATCATTCGCCCCCTTGACATGACGCTGGTCGCGATTGTGGGCGCCGACTATACCGACCTGACCGGCCCCGAAGCCGATGGCGTTCCCGATCTGAAATCGCAGGAGGAGTTGGACGCCTATATCGTCAAGTTAGAGAGCGATATGCGGGAAGCCGCCAAGCGGTTTGAGTTCGAGAAGGCAGCTAGGCTGCGCGATAGGATCAAAGAACTACGAACCAAGGAGTTTCTGTTTGCGTAGCAAACAGCCGCCCTCAACTCTCCGCAAGTAAGATGAGTGCAAGAGCGAGGTACTCGAATCGCCATGAAGCGCATTCTTCTTTCCTGGAGCAGCGGCAAAGACAGCGCCTGGAGTCTTCATGTTCTCCGCCAACGCGGTGAGTATGAGGTCGTGGGCCTGCTGACTACTTTCAACGAAGCCGCTGGCCGCGTCGCCATGCATGCAGTCAGGCGCGAGTTGGTCGAGCAGCAAGCCGTTGCCGCCGGTCTTCCGCTTTGGTCAGTTCCTTTGCCCTGGCCATGCGCCAGTGAGCGATATGAGTCGCTGATGGCGCAGACCTGTGCCATGGCGGTATCCGAAGGAATCCAAGGTGTCGCATTTGGCGACCTATTCCTCGAAGACGTACGTGCCTACCGAGAAAAACAAATGGCTGGCACGGGACTTGAGCCGATATTCGCCTTGTGGGGGTTGCCGACACGGGCTTTGGCGGAAGAGATGATTGCAGCAGGCGTGCGAGCAAAGTTGACTTGTGTCGACACAACAAAACTCTCGCAATCCTTCGTGGGTCGCGAATTCGACCAAGCACTCCTTTCGGCGCTGCCTGATGGAGTGGATCCCTGCGGTGAGCGCGGGGAGTTCCATTCATTTGTATACGGCGGGCCCATGCTGAATGCCGCTGTGCCGGTTTCGGTGGGCGTGACCGTGTCACGCGATCAGTTTGTTTTCGCCGATCTGATTTCCGGGTGAGTGTGGATTGTCTTATAACCGGGCGTCCCTCAGCGTAAGATAGATGCGCCAAGACGGACTAACTGCTCCGGATACAAGATAGGTCTCAGGCAACGCGCAGGAGGGGCAAATCGGTGTACAACACTCCGCCGCTTTCGAGGCCAGGAACGACACCCCGGCTTAGTATCAGCCTCGCATTCACGTTTTTGGCGGTTCTATCTCTGACCGTCTCGCTCACGGCGCAGAAAAACTGCCCGTTACCACCCGCTATTCAACCGATCTCCCATGACCTGAATATTTTCTCCGATCAACAGGAAGTTGATCTTGGCGATGCCATGGCAGAACAAATGGCGCACCAACACATCAGGATTATCGATGACGACAAGCTCAATACCTATTTGCGCGCCGTTGGAGACCGCTTGGTTCAGCATCTGCCGCCCAACCAGATGAAGTTCCGTTTCTATCTGGTGGAGCTTTCAGAGGTGAATGCTTTCAGCACTGCCGGTGGTCGAGTCTATGTCGCGCGCAAGATGGTCGCTTTCACAAAGAGTGACGACGAACTTGCCGGCGTCCTGGCGCACGAACTCGGACATATTGTGACTCATCAGCAGGCAATCGAAATGACTGCTCTGCTGCGCGAAGTACTGGGAGTTACCCAGGTAGGTGATCGCGCCGATGTTTTTGAAAAGTTCCATCGGCTGCTTGAAAACGAGGGCCGCATGCGCAAGAGGCGCGACGACAAAGAAGAAGCTCACCAGTATGTCGCCGATCAGGTTGCGCTCTACGCGATGGCGCGCTCCGGATACGCGCCACACGCTTTTGTCGACTTTTGGGATCGCTTTCAGGAAACGCATGGCAAAACCGGTTCCTGGTTCTCCGATCTCTTCGGTACCACCAAGCCTTCGGAACGCCGACTGGCGGTAATGTTGAAGAACTTTTCTGCCCTCCCAGTTGGTTGTGCCGACATTCCGTCGGCCTCGCGTACGACAGATTTCGCAACCTGGCAGGCCGAGGTGATCGACTTCAGCGGGTTAGGCACCAAGGAATCGCTGCCCGGCCTGGTGTTCAAGCAGACTCTCGCGCGACCGCTTCGTCCTGACATTACCAATCTGCGCTACAGCCCGGACGGCAAGTACATCCTGGCACAGGATGAGGGTGGCATCCACGTGCTCACACGCGAACCCTTCGCCGTCCTGTTCTACATTGACGCGATCGGCGTCTATCCCGCTCACTTCACCCCTGATTCCAAGTCAATCGTTTTTCACAACAGCTCGCTGCGGGTGGAAAGCTGGTCGGTCGCCGAGCAGCGACGAACCTCAGCTCACGAATTGTACGTTTTGCACGGATGCTTTCAGAGCGAACTTTCGCCCGACGGATTGACGCTCGGCTGCCTCGATTCAGAATTCAACCTGTCTCTCATCAATGTGCAATCCGGTTCGGTGCTGACCAGCAAAAAGGAATTCACGCGGATGAACCCAACGGCTGCCTGCACCTACGCGGCCTCCCTTGCGAATGGCAGCCAACCACGTTTGATCGCAATGAACTTCTCCCCCGACGGGCGTTACTTCCTGGCCGGCGCCTACCTGACACATTTTGCATGGGACTTGAGCGCAGAGCGAGAGCTCGGGTTACCCGGTTCGATCAAGAATGCTCTCCAGGCTGGTTTCGTCTTCGTCGGACCCGATCGGATTGTCAGCATCGATGCGAGTTCGCCTCGCAAGTCGCCCGTCCTGCGCTTTCCCTCGGGCGAGCGACTGCAGCAACTCCAGCTGACAGTCGGTATCGAGCTGACCGCAGTCGCCCATGGCGACTATGTGTTTGTCGGCCCCCTGAAGAACGAAGCGATGGGGCTGATCGATCTAAAGACGGGAACATTGCGCATCGAGTTCAAACACAATGCCGCCGACGTCTATGACGGAACGATGGTGACCGAGCAGGTCACTGGACAACTGGCTCTGCATGCCATAGACAATCTTTCCAGCGAGTCTGCACCGTTGGCGGTAGTTAAACTGCCGCAAGGGCGTCTGGCGCCGCTGCGGGCAGCGGCGGTGTCTCCCGATTTCAACTGGATGGCGATCTCCCATCGAACGCGCGGCGCGGCGTGGGATGTCATGCATAACATTCGCACCATGGAATTGACAACCTTCGACGGCGCCTGGTTTGCTCCGGATCAATCTGTCTACGTCGACTTAGCCAAGTTCATGGAGACCGATCGCGCGATCGCGCGCATCGATCCCGTGTCGGGACACGGAAACTTGGGCTACAAAATTGGTGATGCGATCGCCAACCAGCTCGGACCTTACCTCGTAGTCCGGAAGCCGAGGACAGCAGCTAAGGACGACGGAGTTTCGTATTACTGGTGGAACTACTGCTACCAGCTAATGATGCAACGTCTTCTCGGAAGTCAGCGCTCCGCGCGCGACGAAGATGTTGAGATTCGCGACGTTCGCGATGGTCACCTGGTATGGTCGCGTTATTTTCCCCATGAGGTGCCGGCATTTTCCGTGGGCTCGTCAGTACTTCTGCGCTGGTCGCTGAATAACGCCGCGGGACGGGATGAGCTGGCGAAATATCCGGAACTCAAGAATAACGTGGCCGAGTCAGATTACCTCTTGGAGAAGGTCGATCTTCACAACGACACCGTCATCGGCAAACTCGTGATCAGAACCAACAAAGGGTCCTTCGCTGTGGGAGGCGTTTCCAGCCTAGGCGATTGGATCATTGTGCAGGCCAGCGGCAACCAGGTGATCACTTATTCCATGTCCACCGGAGAAGAAAAAGGACATTTCTTTGGCGAGTATCCTGTCCTGTCGGAAAATGGCTTGATGGCTTTGGAAAATGAAGCCGGCGAGCTTAGCGTCTACGATATAGCCAGCTCGCAGCCGAAACAGGAGTACATATTTACCGATCCCGTCTCGCTCAAGAGATTTTCGTCCGATGGCAATCGTCTGTTTGTTATGACGGCGAGCCAGACCGTCTACATCCTCGACCTCACCGCCAAGAACTGAGACGGCTACTAGTGGTCAGTCCCTGGCAGCAAGGTCGAAGAGCACGACGTTAGGATGGGGCACTGTCGAGGGTTACGCGGCTCGCGCAGTCGCCGGACGGTAGCCACACTCACCTGCCTGCTTCATAGCCCGCAATGCTTCTTCCTGGGTCAGTAATGGAGTTGTTTGTACGCTCTTGCAAGCTCCTCCGCCTGCAAATGCTATGCCGATGGCGGCGGCGCTGACGTGATCTGGCATTTCAGTAATCGCCACAACGTCGTATTGCCCGAACGAGAACCATCCACTTACTACCTTGCCTCCTAACTTCTCGATGGCAGATCGAACGGCTTCGATGCGGTTCTGGGGGTGCGAAATAACTGCATCCCAACCCTCGGCGGAGTACGCTACCTGATGCATATACAGTGGCATAAAGCCTCCTTGATTTTCGCTGTCGAGGTGAAATCATCCTCCGAGGTTGGAGGTAAGTCAAGCTTACTTAGCGGCCCAGCGGCATGACGTCCCACCACTCCTACTTCTTCGCCAGCGAACGGATGTAGTTCACCATGTTCCAGATATCGTCATCCTTGGCGCGGTCGCCTTCGGGCGGCATGTCTTCGCCCTTGCCGTTGCGGGTGATATAGAAGAGTTCGCCATCGGTGCGGCCTTTCAATGCGTTGGGATTGGTGAAAGCGGTGACGTTTTTCATGTCCGACGCCATGTCGCCCTTGCCATCGCCATCTTTTCCGTGGCACATCGCGCAGTCGTAGCCGTACATCTTTTTGCCCTTGGCGAGCGACTCCGCAGTGGGCTTGACGGGATTTACCCTGGCGGCGGCTTCGGGAGGGATTTTATATTCGGTGGGCGCTTTTGCAGGGGGCTGATCGTCTTTCTTTTGCGCCCATAACCCGAATCCCAAGAGAAGCAACGAGAAAAGGATCAGTGAAGTTTTCCGCAGCGCACGTCTCTCGAAAACTCTTTTCTTCAGCGTGTTGTTCTTCAACCCACACCTCCTGTTAGGGAGCACGGTTGAACTGATCGGTAGAACAGGTAAAGATACTACCCGGCCTGCGAGCGTGCACGAAAAAGTTGAAGAGGAGGAAGCATTTTAGGAAAGGCAAAATCAAACGATTATCTTGGCGCGGGTTTCCTGAGACCTAAGACGTGCCACCTGAGACCTGTTATCCCCCGCGGAAATTCGCAAAGTCCGCACCAACACCGGCCGGCGCAGCACCGTCTCCAGAAGATGGCGCGCGGCGGCAACGGCTTCCGCCGAACGGTCGAGCGCAGAGTATCCCGCCACTCGCAGCACTACGGAGCGGTCCTGCAAGCTCACTTCGAGCCGCGGTTCACTTACCTCTTGGTTTCCGCTGCCCCTGCGTTCGTTACTGCTGCGTCCGTTGCCAGTGTGCCCATGGCGCGTATCGAGTGCGTTCGCCAGACGGAGAATGCCGGCCGACTCCATCGCCATCGGACGATCCGGTAGTTCCAGCAGTTGCAGGGTGTTTCCTCGTAAGTGCGGCAATGCTCCACGATGATAGCGTGCCACCACCGCCGCCAGTTCCAGTTCGCGCGCACTGCAACCCAAAGGCCGTGCCAGCCCCCGGATCATCCGGTACGAAGTCTTTTCGTGATTCTTGAGTCCCTTGGCTTTGCCGACGTCATGCATAAGCGCCGCAGCCTGCAGCACCGCTCGCCAATCGTGATCCGGACTCGATGCTTCAGTAGCCACAGCCAGCAGCCCCGCTTCCCTTAATCCGTCATAAAGAAGAAGCGCAAGCTGGGTCACGCGCTGTGAATGAGAAAAATCTGGATCCAGATATCCGGCCCATACTCGAAGACGGCTCATGGCCGCGGCGCGTAGCTGCGGACCGGACGGCAACTCGGCCCGCCAGACGCGCCATAGCGACTCGCGTCCCACCATCTTCTCGCGATAACGGTCGATCCGCTTGTTGCGTTCGGCATTCAACTTCTCTCGCCAAAGTCGCTGGTGCTCGACATCCGGGAATGCCATGGTTTCGATGGCGGTCGCCCACAGCACATCCAGATCGTGCACCTCGCCCAAGAGATCCTGGAGTTCTTTCAGGTCATCGCCCCATAACGCGTGCTGGCGTGGCAGGAAATTTTCCACCGTATAACGGAAACGTTTGATGCCGATGCGGAGTGCGTGCCAGCCCACCTGCGAGCGTGTCCGCAGAGCGTGTTTGTGAAGCTCGTAGGCGGCCGTCCACTTTTCGAGCGCCAGATGCAGATAGACCGCGCTCCCGGGACGCACCCGCGAAGCGCGATGCGGCAAACTGCGGCTCCACTGCCGCCACTGTTTGCGGTCGAACTGCTCGAGATCTTTGAACGCAAGCTGCTTGCAGACCGCTTCGCGTGCATGCACGTGCGCAAGCAACTTGCTCGCTACGGGATCGTTAAGGCTAGTAACACCGTTGGGATCGCCGAGCTTTTCGATCCATTCCTGCATCACCTGCATGTCGCGCAACTCACCGAGCGCTCGAAAAAGCTTTCTCCCGGCCTTCTTCATGTCCTTCCACGAAGAATCGGGATCGAGCGCAATCAATCCATCCGCCAGAGAACGGCAGCGCCGCAGCGCGACTCGAAGATCGTGCACCGGATCGGCATCGAAGCCCGCAGCCGCCCGATCGCACTCCACCAGCACGCGTTCCATCCAAGCGCGGAGGCCGAGTTTCGGCTTCGCGATCGCGGGCGTCAGGCTCACTGGCTTCAGACTGGGGCTGGCTGCCACCGGGCTCCTTTGGTTGCGGGAACTATTGTCGCCTCTTTGCGCGAATTCTTCTAGGGCAGGGAAGGCTTTGGTGGTCAGCTGTCTTGTGGACTGCCACTTTTGCCAGTCACCGGGGCAGCGCGCTGCTATAGACTGTGCTGGTCTTCTAGTCCTGACGGATGGCGTCGGGTTGAGTTTCGGACGTTACGCGGATTGGAAGGCAAGTCAGGAGCGCCATGAATCCCGAGAATCCCAAGAGAGCGGAAGTGAAGCAGAAGATTACCCACGAGCTTGAGGAACTTCTGGTGATCTTTCTATATCTGGCCTTTTTCTTCTGCGCCGTCACGACGTACCGAATGCTCATCTTGAATGAGTTTCACGTCTCCTATTTCAATTACGGCGCGGCGCTCATCAACGCGCTGGTGATTGCCAAAGTTATCCTGATCGGCGAGTACGCTCACCTGGGCAAGAGGCATGAATCCAAACCGCTACTGCTTGCAGCCATTTATAAGGCGTTTCTCTTCGGCTTGCTGGTATTCGTCTTTCACCTTATCGAGGAAGCGATCAAACGGCTGTACCACGGAGAGAAACTGGTTGGAGCGCTCCACGGCCTCAACGTCGACGATGCGCTCGCCCGCAGCGTCGTCATCTTTTGCGCTTTCATTCCTCTTTTTGGATGCTCTGGAAATTGCGACGGATGCTGGGCGAGGAAAAATTCCGCAGTCTGTTTCTTAGACAATAGGGTGTTTGCTTCGCTTAGATCACAGTTATTTTGCTGAAGGCGAAAGTCAAAACCCCGCCCAAGCCGAGCTTGGACGGGGCACCCTTGTGAGCTGAAAACTGCTTTTAGTTGCTGAGTACTTTCTCGCGTTCTTCGGCATAGAGACGCTCTTCGCGAGGCGAGCTGGGGAGCGCAAACTCCAGCACTTCGTCGATGGTCTTAACGTAGTGCGTCGTCAATCCCGTCAACTGTTCGGGCGTCAAGTCTTCCTCGACGTTGGTTTTATTTTCCGCTGGCAGGATCACGTCATGCACACCAGCGCGTTTCGCCGCGAGCACTTTCTCTTTGATACCGCCCACCGGCAGCACGTTTCCGCTCAGCGTAATCTCGCCGGTCATCGCAGTCAGCGGACGAACTTGCTTGCCCGACAGCAGCGACACCAGCGCGGTCACGATGGTGACGCCCGCCGAAGGACCGTCTTTTGGAATCGCTCCCGCAGGCACGTGAATGTGAATGTCATGCGTCGCGAAGAACTCTTCGTCAATGCCCAACTGCTTGGCATTCGAGCGCACCCAACTTAGGCCTGCCTGCATGGACTCGCGCATCACATCCTGAATCTGCCCGGTGATGGTCAGCCCCCCTTTGCCTTTCATCTGGTTGGCTTCGACAAACAACACGTCACCGCCCGACGGTGTCCAGGCAAGGCCAACTACCACGCCCGCGCGCTTGGTGCGCTCGGCAATTTCGCCCTCGCTGCGGACCTTGATGCCGCCCAGAAATTCCTGAACGACTTCTTTGGTGACAACGAGCTTTTCAGCCTTGCCTTCAGCCAGTCGGCGCGCCTGCTTGCGGCAGATGGTGCCGATGGTGCGCTCGAGGTTACGTACTCCCGCTTCGCGCGTGTAGTGGCGAATCACGTGACTGACCGATTCCTCCGGAAATTCGATCTGCTCCGGCGTGATTCCGTTCTCCTCGATCTGCCGCGGAATCAGATACTGGAAGGCGATATGAATTTTTTCTTCCTCGGTGTAGCCCTGAAGTTCGATGATCTCCATGCGGTCGCGCAACGGCTCGGCGATCGGATCGAGCATGTTCGCTGTAGTGATGAACAGGACTTTCGAGAGATCGAACGTCACGTCCAGGTAATTGTCGCGGAACGTGGCGTTCTGCTCCGGATCAAGCGCCTCGAGAAGCGCCGACGCCGGATCGCCTCGGAAATCGCGCCCGACCTTGTCAATTTCGTCGAGCATGAAGACCGGATCCTTGGTCTCCGCGCGGCGTATCCCCTGAATGATCTGCCCCGGCAAGGCCCCGATGTACGTGCGCCGGTGGCCGCGAATTTCAGCTTCGTCGTGGACGCCGCCCAGTGACAGGCGGGTGAACTTGCGTCCCAGCGCGCGAGCGATGGATTTGCCCAGCGAAGTTTTGCCCACTCCCGGAGGGCCGACGAAACACAGAATCGGGCCTTTCATGCTGGGCTTTAGCCGCCGCACCGACAAATAGTCGAGGATACGGTCTTTCACTTTCTGCAAATCGTAGTGGTCGGCGTCGAGAATCTCTTTCGCTTTCGGAATTTCAATTTCTCCACCCGAAGTCTTGGCCCAGGGCAGCACCGCCAGCCACTCGATGTAGTTGCGCGTGACCGAATAATCCGCCGCCATCGGCGACATGCGCGCCAGTCGCCCCAGCTCTTTCAAGGCTTCCTTCTTCACATCGTCTGGCATGCCCGCGGATTCGATCTTCTGCTTCAACTCTTCCGTATCGCGTGCGCCCTCATCCTGCTCGCCCAATTCTTTTTGAATGGCCTTCAACTGCTCGCGTAAGTAGTACTCGCGCTGTGTCTGCTGTACCCGGTCCTGCACTTCTGACTGGATCTTGTTCCGCAGTTGCTGCACTTCAAGTTCTTTGGCCAGATGCTGATTGATTTTTTCCAGACGCACACGCACGTCAGTCGTTTCCAGCGTCTCCTGCTTGTCGGAGGTGGACAGAGACGGCAGCGACGAGGCGATGAAATCAACGAGGCGTCCGGGCTCTTCAATGTTCATCGCGACGGTTGAAAGCTCGTCGGAAAGCGTCGGCGAACCGGCGACGATCTGCTGGAACAACGTCAGCACGTTGCGTTGCAGCGCTTCAATTTCGGAATCCTTGGGTGGAATGATCTCAGGAATGGTAGTGACCCGCGCGCGCATGAAAGGCGAGAGCTGCGCGAAATCCGCTAGCCGCACTCGCTCCAGTCCTTCGGCAAAAACGAACAGGCTCTGGTTGGGCATCTTGACAACTTTGTGCACCACCGCCAGCGTCCCGATGGAATAGAGATCCGCGGGCTGCGGTGTGTCCACGCGCGCCTCGCGCTGGGCCACGACGACGATGGTCTTGTCTTCGCCGAGCGAGTTAATCAGCAGCACCGAACTTTCCCGTCCCACCGTCAGCGGCAGCACCGCGTGGGGGAAGAGGACAGTGTCGCGCACCGGCAAAATGGGCAGCGAGCGCTCGGTTGTTTCGTAAGAAGTGGTCTCGGTAGCAGTAGGATCGCTCATGATTTTTCCTTGAGTGACTTTCACTCAACTTTTGATGACTTGAACCGCCAAAAGGATGCAAGCCGTCGGGCTAGGTTGTTGAATTCTAGACCTTTTTTAGCCTTTTGCAAGACACGGAAGGGAACCGGCCCCACCACGGTAACCGGGCAATCCTGGACAGAGCCACCTTTCCCGAGTTTTAAGCTACTCAGAACGGGTGACCGTGGCTGTGCACCGCCTCACTTCGCATTTGTGATGAATCCCAAAAGGGAATGATCCAGTTCACTGCACGTCCACAATCTTCAGTGTCGTTACCTGCCGCACCCAGCGAGCCATTCTTTTCTCATCAGGGATGACCAGGCGGTAGGGCCCCTCCTTATCATCGAGACGCTTCCCATCTTTCAGGAAAGCCAGCACCATCTGCCTGTCGTTAAACGCGGGGTCGATCTCCGGAAGGGCGATCACGACGCGGTAACCATCGGCCGCTTCGACCACCAAACATGAGGCCATGCGCTTGCCCCTCAAAGTCTCCCCCAGTCCAACCCCGGCTTTTTCCAACACAGCGCGCAAGGCAACGCCCGCGAAGGTGGCAGTCGCACCGGAGGCGCTGGTCGTGACCTTAACGCGCGGCAGGGCCTCGATCTCGGCCTCAGTCAAGACCGTCTTTTTTCCGCTCTCATCTTGAACCGTCAGTTGCTGAGCCGACGCGAGGGCAGTGTGCAGCGTCACAGCGAGCAATATGGCGGGAAAGAAACGGCGATGTCTCATGTCAGACTTTTCACGTCTAGCTTCTGATTTCAATCACGTGATTTCAAACCCGAAGAATCATTACCTCGGTTGCCTTGATAAGCGCGGCGGCGGTCTGGCCGGCTTTGAGTTGCATCTCCCGCGCCGAGGTTGCGGTGATGATCGAGGTGATTTGCTGGCCGCCGATTGAAATCTTTACTTCGGCCATCAGGCCGCTGATGCGAACCGAATCGATGCGGCCCACCAGTTGATTGCGTCCACTGACGCGGCGGATAACCTGCTCTCGTTCTTTCTCGGTTGCACCACGGGTTCTGAACAGGAGCTTGTCCACCTCGCTCTGCGGGATGCGATGGTGTCCCCCAGCCGTCTGCAGGGTGCGAATTTTCCTCTTGTAGATCCACTGCTTGATCGTGGGGAAGCTGATGCCCAACTGCAGAGCCGCATCGCGTAGTTTCAGCAAGTCTTCAGCCGCCGGTCCGGATTTGGTTTTCTTCCGCATTGGAACGGAATCCTACAGCCAACGCATGTCGTGGTCAACACGCCAAACTTCCAGGCCTCTTAGGCGAGAAAACTGCATTCAAATGGATATAAGTGCGCATTACTAGACAGCAAAACCGTATCTAATGTACACTTCCCAGTCCTATTCCAAATCAGTGATTTTTCGAGGTCGAAATGCGCCAGGCTTACGTGTGTATCGCAGCCGTTGTTTTTTTGCTTTCGTCATCCTTCGCTCAGGCCCAAGCGGCAGCGAGCCTTTCCGGCATAGTGACGGACCAAAACGGCGCAGCCCTTCGCGATGTCGCCGTGACGGTCAAGAACCTCGATACCGGTGCCACGCGAAAAATCACCACCGACGCCATGGGCCACTATCAGGAGTCCGGCCTGCCTCTGGGGCACTTCGAGATTCGTGCGGCAAAACAAGGGTTCGCCGATGAAATGCGCATGGGAATCAGCCTCGCTGCCGGCCAGGACACCACGGTCGACATCAAGATGCAGCGCAATACTCCCGACCCCTGCGCGAGCGGACACGAGTTCGCCACCACCGATTGCACGCTGACGTGGCATGGCATCACGGTGTACGGTGCGTATGACATCGGCGTCGGCTGGGTCAGCCACGGCTTGCCGGAAAACGGCTATAACTATGAAGGCGAATCTCTGGTGAACCGAAACGGCTACCAGTCTCGCTTCCTCGCCGCGCCGAACAACATGCAGCAGTCGGGTTTTGGCATCAGGGGCAGGGAAGAGTTTCTGCCGGGCTGGTCCGTGGTCTTCAACGCTTCAACCGGAATCAATCCGCAGTCCGGCCTGCTCGCCAATGCCTCGCAAACCCAGATCAGCAACAACGGCCTTCCGCGGGCCAGCTATTCCTACGCCATCGACGGCGCGCGCGCCGGCCAACCCTTCAACGACGAATACTATGGAGGTGTATCGTCCAAAGTTTTCGGCACCCTGACCTTCGGTCGTCAGCGCTCTCTCGGCACCGATGCCATGCTCCAGTACGATCCCGCCGGAGGCGCCTATGGCTTTTCCTACATCGGGTACAACGGCACCATGGCCGGCGGCGGCGACACTGAAGACAGCCGCTGGGACTACGCCGTGAAGTATCGCCTGACCTATGGCCCGGTCCATTTCGGCGCGATGTATAAATTCGCCAACGGATCCGCTGGTTGCTACTCGCCCACCGCGGGCTGGACTGCCAGCGGTCCCGACGCCTGCACGCCGCAAGCGGCGCATAACAACGCCTACGGATTCGACCTGGGCGGCGATCACGGCAAGTTCTCCGCCGACTTCGTCTTCCAACACTACAACCAGGCAATCAGCGTATTGAACCCCTTGTTGGGGCCTCAGAGCCTAGCGGCGCCCTATCAGTCGACCACCGACAGCATCAACACAAACCAGATTACCGGGAACAATCTGATCGACCCGAACGGCACCGTATATGGCATCGTGACCGACAACAACGCATTTATGGTCGCTGCCAAATATAAGTGGGACCCGTTCAAGTTTTTTGCCGGCTACGAATACATCTGGCAGAACAATCCGGCGAACCCGTTGGGTGTGGGAGCCGCGGACCAGGCCGGCTACATCATGAGCGGCGTCGAAGACGACAATCTTGATTCTGAAAAGCTGGTGAATATCTGGTGGACAGGCGTGAAGTACACCTACCGCATCAAAACCGACATCACCTTCGCCTGGTATCAACAGCGGCAGAATGACTTCCGTGTGCCGCCGGCCTGCTCCGCCACAGCCGGTTTCCGCGCGTCCTGCGCCGGCACCCTGAACGAGGTGTCGCTCAACGCGGATCATCACTTCACCAAACGTTTCGACGCTTATACCGGACTAGCGTATTCCTACGTGACTGGCGGCCTGGCCATCGCCATTCCGCATGGCCCCGGAGTCCCCTATTACCACAACAGCAACTTCGCTCCGGTAATCGGTGGTCGTTTCGCCTTCTGATCGCATCAATGAATGAGGCGGGTGGCCCATTCAAGCCTGCTTTTGGCTTGAGTGGGGACTGTTCTCACGGCGATCTCGGAATCACCACGACGCAGCTCCATCCATCCAAGGCCTCAAGCTTCCGGATAAATTCCCAGCACCTTTACGCGTTCCGCAACTTCGCCTAGATGCCGCAGGGCATTGCGCGAATCTTCGTCGTCGCCCCGCAGCAGGTCCACAAAAAACACATATTCCCACGGACGCCCGCGCATGGGACGCGATTCGATCTTGCTCAAACTGATGTCGCGGAGCGCGAACACGCTCAGCGATTTGAACAACGCTCCCGGAATATTCTTCACGCTGAAAGCCAGCGAAGTCTTATCAGCGCCGCGATCCGCGCGTGGCTTTCCGCGCCTGATCTTCCCTCGTTCGATGAGAAAAAAACGAGTGAAGTTTTGTTTGTCATCCTCGATGCCGGACTTCAGAATCTTCCCCTTATAGACTTCAGCAGCGCGGCGGCTGGCAATGCCCGCCGCATCGCGCAAGCCCTCGGCAACCACATGCTTCACGCTTCCGGCCGTGTCGTAGAACGGCATCGGCTCCAGCTTCGGATTTTTAGCAAAAAGGTCGCGGCACTGGTCGAGCGCTACAGGATGCGAGAAGACGCGCCGGACGTCGGCAAGCTTAGTGCCCGGCAGCGCGATCAGATTGTGCACGATCCGCAGGCGAAATTCGCGCGCGATATGAACGTCGCGTCCCAGCAGGAGGTCGAAATGTTCCGCAACCGAACCCGCCAGCGAGTTCTCGATCGGAATCACGGCGCCGTCCACCGTCCCGCGCTGCACACGATCGAACACTTCCAGCGAGCGCGCGCAGGGCACCACTTTCGCCCGCGGCAACATGGCTTCAGCCGCCTCGTGACTGAAAGAACCGAGTTCTCCTTGGATCGCAATTTTCATCAAAGCCTTTCGTCTACGAGGAAGCGCGTTGCGACGGCTCCAGTTCTTTGGTCATCACCAGAGCATCCAACTGGCCAGAATAGTATCCCGCAACCGTTTTCTCCACGAAGTATCCCATCTGCTTGTAGAAGCGAATCGCCGCCTCATTATTTACTGGAGTCTCCAATGCTACTGCGACTGCGCCGTCCCTCAGTAATCGCTCTTCCGCAGCCCGCAGCAAAGCTGCACCGACGCCAGCCCGCCGCGCCTCGGCGATGACGTCGATGGTGATGATGTGTCCACTCTTACGGCGAGTCTCGGCCACGACGAAACCCAGAATCGTGGCGAGGGCGTCATGATCCGCTTCGGCAACCAAAGTAAACGATCCCGGACGCCGCATATAGAAAGCCAGTTCCGGCCGCGAGTACGCCAGTTGCGGATCAAAGCAAGCCTGATCAATCCGCCACAGAGTATCAAAATCGGCCTTCTCAGATTGCCGGATGCGAAACGACACGCCGCCATTGTAGCGGGATTGTAAAGGGAGAACAGCGGAAGAGTGGTGGGGAGAAATGGCCAAGTTTCGTGAACATCTTTTTCCCCATTCCTCCCCTTGCGCATTTGCATCTATTGGAAGTACGATTTCTTCGCAGAGAGGCACCCAACCTCGATGGCCCGTTTCATCCTCATCGACGCGATCGTAGCCCTAGCCCTTGCGCTTCTCTGGTATGCATGGTTTGTGCATTACAACCGGCGGCGCGCAGGCAACGTGCTGCACTGGGTGCAAGCAGCCTGCCTCGGGAAAGGCCGCGTGGAGAATCTGCGATGGCAGGGCAGCAGCTCGCGGCTGAAGGCAACGCTTCATCTTTCCTCGCGCTGGTTTGAGGATGCGCGGCTTACCATTCGGCTCATGCCGCGCCCCCTCCCCGTGCAGTGGGCGCTGAGCCGCTGGCGCCGGCAGCAGGAAACGCTCACTTTCGAAGCCGACATGGGATTTCCTCCCGGCTTCCACCTTGACGTGATCCGTCATCGCTGGTCAGGCCACTCGGGAGCGAAAGGTTCGGGGTCCAAGAAATCGGGGTCGAAAGAATCGAACCGCACTTGGACCGTCACTCGCCCTGGTCCGGTCGTTCTCACCACCAAGGAAGACTGGCCCGTCGAACTCAGTCCGGTGGTGAATGCGCTGGCCTCCTGGCGCGACAAGGACTTTGTCGGGGTGCGCTTCAACCCCACGTCGCCGCACTTCACGGCCACGGTTGCCCTCGAGAACCTCTCCGATCAGAAAGCCGCGTCTGCCTTGCTTGGACTCTTCCGCGAACTGGCGGCGAGTTCCTCGGCGAAACAACACTAAGAATGGCGGCAGGTTGCGGGCCGGTTGGCTGCGGCCTCATGCTCAGCGCTTCGGCGCGGAGTGAAACGGATCTTCTTGTTGGCCGTCTGGTGGGATCGCCGGAGCGTCTTCCGGACTTGGAATGTCCAGATTTACGACCACCGGCTC
This sequence comes from uncultured Acidobacteriaceae bacterium, assembly GCA_963755765.1. Lineage (GTDB taxonomy): Bacteria > Acidobacteriota > Terriglobia > Terriglobales > Acidobacteriaceae > Acidiflorens. The sequence continues at coordinate 25,046 of CAVWKZ010000007.1, read as the reverse complement.
CTGGCCGCTGCGCACGATAACCGCTTCCACGGGCTCGTCTTTGCGAGCATTCAGTTCCTGATGAGGAACGTAGACGAAATCTCCGGGACCGGCTTCATCGACGAACTCCAAATGGTTGCCCCAGCGAAAGCGGGCGCGGCCGCGCACCACATAGATCACAGTCTCCAGTTCTCCGTGATGATGTGGACCGGTCTTGGCGTTCGGCTGCACCATCACCGTTCCGGCCCAGAGCTTTTGTGCGCCGACGCGGGCTCGCGAGATGGCTTCGGCTCGGGTCATACCTGGCGTCTGCGGCGTGTTGCTGTCTAGCTCGCCGCTGCGAACGATGCGCAGGCCGTGGTTCTTCCAGTCGGGCTCTTCGTCGCTGTCTTTAACTTTGGGAATATCTTGTGGCATGGCGGAACTCAGTTCCCGAAGCGCTCGGGAACATCGTGCAACGTCCAACTTATATCGCCCGACGGGTAAGTTCAAGCGCGTAGGAAAATCGTGGTGGTAAAGTTGCTTTCATGGCCACATCGACCGATTCGGAGAGCTTTGATGACATTGTGGAGTGGGCATACGGTACCCTGCCGCAGAAGATCAGGGAGCTGCCAGACTTCCCGGGTATTCAAGTGGCCGACGAGCCGCCCGACGACATATTGGAGAGAAAGAACTGGCCGCGTGGAACTGAGATGTTGGGATGCTACAGCGGCGTGTATAAGACGAAACGGTCGCTTAACCAGGTCAGGATCGCCCCCGATTTGATATTTGTTTTTCGTGGCCCCATTCTGCGTTGTTCAAAAGGAGATTTGCGGGCCGAAGTGAAACGAGTGGTTTGGCACGAGGTGGCACACTGGCTCGGCCACGATGAGGAGCAAGTCGGGGATTTGGGTTTATGAGCTCGAACGCCGACAACGGGCTGCCACTGACAGCATGGATTTGGAGCACGATTCATGCCACACTTCAACGATAAAGATTTCAAACTAGGACGCTGACAAGGGATCTCATGAAAACACGGCTGAGTTGGAGTCTCGCAATCACTGCCTGCACACTGCTCATGGCGAACATCGCACTGGCTCAGGATGCGGCGAAACAGGACAGCAACGCCAGCGTCACCATCGTCACGGCAGGTGATATCTCGGTCACGCGGGCGGACGGCAAGACCTTAGTGTTCATCAACTTCGTTCCGGGCAAAGCAAAATCAAGCGACATCCGGATTACGATTTCTGGGCCGTATTCGCTGGACGTGAACGGAGGCGTGAACGAGGTGAAAGGTCCTCAGGGAATCGAGCTTCATGTGCTGAGTCATGAAGAGTTGCGATTCGAATCTCCGGAAATCAGTTCGTGGGAACAAGCACACAAATTTTCACAATACTCGGCGTGCAGCAAGATCCCCGCTTTCGCCGGTTGTGGCCATCCTGTTTGCGACCAATATGGCCATCCGGGAGATCAATGCCGTTATAACAGCAGTTCAGGCTGCTCATGCGTGGCTCCTGGCGGCGGTCCCTGCGCGGGGACGCCTCGGCAATAGAGGAAGTAAGTCGAGATTTGTTGTGGCCGGGCAGAGAACAGGGGATTACCAACCTCTTTCAGGGCCGCCCGTCTCTATGATTTTCCGGAGCCACTCCGGCGGATTGTTCCGTGCGGTTGGTTTTCCCGCCACATTCAGGGCAGCGTTCTCTTCCTCGATGCTGGTGCCGATCCGGAATGAAAAATCCGTGCCCTCGATGGTTTGGATGCGACCGTCTGCATAGACCTGAAAAGGTTCTCTGAAAATCTTCCGCGCGCGAGAGAGTTTGACGTTCAATTCTTCGCGTGACTCTCCCTTGCACAAAAATTCATCGCCTTGTTGGTGGTATGCGTCCAGCCCCACGCTGAGGAGTATCTTGCCAAGCCGGCGTAAGAGCGCATCTCCGGCGATGTGACCGTAGAAGTCATTAAAGACCTTCATGAAGTCAATGTCGGCGACGGCCACGAACGGACTCGCTTTCCCCTGGTCGAACGCCTGACGGTTGGGCAAGCCGGTCAGAGCACAGATTAGGATGACGGGCTTTACATATTCCTCAATTTGTATCGCCGGCTGGACAGCTCGATGAACCGAGATCGTGGTTTTAGCCTCTTCGAGGTTTCGAGAGATTCCGCTTTCCACCATGAAGGCGGCGAGAAAAGCTGGCGAGCGTGAAATACCGTACTTGCAGTGGATCAGTATGCGTTCGCCTTTCTCTGTCTGTTCCCGTAACCACAGCAGCGCTTCTTTCACATGCTTGGGAAAGATGGTTTCTATGTCGGGGGCGGGAATCCACTTGTACGCTTTGCCGGGATGCTCGGCAGACTGATCTCGCCCCGGCGGATCATAAGCATCGGGGCCGCGGACGTTGAGGATCGCCGTGATCTTTTCTGGATTGTTGCGGACGAGTTCGTCCGCGTCCTGCTGACTGCCTAGCCACAGATTGTTAACGATGCGGTGCATCACGACAATCTTAGATCACACACGCCGTTCGGCCTGCTCAGGAAGAGCGATTTACGAGCAACTGCCGGACACGGTGATTGCCGGGTTCATGCGCCTGACGCCCAGCCAGTTGTTCAGGGTCGAGCAAGCCGACAAGGCTGACGTGCCGAAGAGCTTTGGAAGCGGCCGCCCAGTAAGCCTACTCCGGTTCGGCGACAAAACGGTAGCCCACTCCGCGCACCGTCTGCAAGTGTTTAGGCTGCGACGGATCCTCTTCGATGTAGCGCCGCAGTCGCACCACAAAATTATCTATGGCGCGAGTGTCGGTGTCTTCGTGCAACCCCCACACATCTTCGAGAATCGACTTGCGCGATACCACCCGACCTTCGCTCTTTACCAGATAGCGCAGAAACTCTGCCTCCATCACCGTCAGATGGATGGTATTGCCCAGCGTGCGTAATTCCAGTTCCGCGAAGTCGATGGACTTGCCGCCAAAACTGAAGCTATCGCTTGATTCCTCGCTCTTCGATTCCGGCCGCGTCTTGTCGTCGTTATTGCCAGCGTCGGGGTCCGCCGTATCAGCGTGTTTCATCCACACACTGCGGCGCAGCAGGCTCTCCAGGCGGGCAATCAAAATTGCTAACTCGAACGGCTTTGGCAGGTAATCATCCGCGCCCGCTGCGAATCCCTGCAGCACATCTTCCGGACGGCCGCGCGCCGTCAACATCAAAATCGGCACATAGTTTTTCTTCTCGCGAAGCAGGGCCGCGACATCAAAGCCACTCTTGCCTGGTAGCATCACGTCGAGAAGCACGGCGTCAAAGCGCTCTTTTTTTTCGACGAGCCTCTCCAGAGCCGCCTCGCCGTCGGCCGCAACTTCCACGGCGTGACCTTCGGCTTGCAGGTTAAAGCGCAGGCCATCCGCCAGGTGTGCTTCGTCCTCGACCACCAGAACGCGGCTCATGCCACCGTCACTTTCCGGGGCAATTCTTTTCTCGGCAATTCGAGAGTCACGGTCGTTCCTTTGCCGGCACCCTCACTCTGCGCGAATACCCGCCCGCCGTGCTTGCGTGCGATCGAGCGCACGATGAACAATCCGAGACCGGTGCCTTTCACTTGCGCGAGGGAGCGTTCGGTCACGCGGTAGAAGCGCTTGAAAATGCGTTTCAACTCCTGCTCCGGAACGCCCACGCCGCGATCGCGCACGCGGAGCACAATGCGCTTCTCATCGGGAGCGTCCAACTCAACCTCGATGTGGACGCCATCGGGCGAATACTTCACGGCGTTATCCAGCAGATTTGAAACCGCAGTCCGCAATTCCTCGGGATCGCCGAGGACTTGCGCTCCGTCGCCATTCTGCACTGATAGCGCGGGCGACTCGTGGTAATCGAGATCGGCGGCTTGCAGATGATGGCGGGTTCGGGCCAATTCCAGGCACTCGCGGACAAGCGCGTTGAAATCCACCGGCAGGCGCTGCGACGGGCTCTTTTTCTGCGCCGCCTCACCCGCTTTCAAGACCTGTTCCACGGTATGCAAAAGGCGCTCGGTATCGAGCAGCATCAACTCGTAGAACTGCCGGCGCTGCGCTTCCGCGACCTCACGCCTCTGCAAGGTTTGCAGGTAGAGACGGATGGACGCGATCGGCGTCTTCAATTCATGGGTGACGGCGTTGATGAAGCTGTCATGCTGCTCGTTGCGGCGAATTTCGCGGACCAGAAAAATTGTGTTGAGGACGAGTCCGGCGACGATAGCGCCAAAGAAAATGATGCCGAGAAAAACCTTGATGCCCTCGCGCCAGTTGAGGATGATCCATCCGCTGCCGACCGCAAAGGCCACCGCCGCCAGGAGGACTCCCAGCGTGAGGAAAAAGTAGATGGCTTTTTGGCGGCTGATGATGCGCACAGGAAGATTGTAGAGAATCAGGTGTCAGGTGTCAGGTGTCAGGTCTTAGGTGTTAGCTTTTATCAGGTTGCGACCGGCAACCATCCACAGGCTGCGTCGCTTTAGTATTTGCCCGTTCTCGACTTGTGGCGCGAATTCCCAAGATTTTGTAGATTGCGTCGCGTGGCCCAGACTATTAACCCGACTATTGGACCGAAAACCAACAGTGTGATCAGTACTCCCGCCAATGCTACCCATGCACCCGCTCGAATTAAGATGACTAGCAGGATAGCGCCGAATCCGAAAACAAAGAGGCCGAGAATTGCGAGACCAGCCCACGTCAATGTAGTGGGTGTTGTGGTTGCAATGTTCCGCCAAAGCCGAGTCTCGTTCGCCAGCGTTTGGGGAAAGACTATGTTGTTTTGGCGGTCTTGGATATCCTCTAGCCATTGCTTACTTTGCTTGCGTTCGCTCATAGCAGAGCCCGAAATTAACGCCAATCCCTTGCCGAAGGGCAAGAAAAGACTTTACGCCGAATCCGTGCGGACTTCCATCACCTTCGGGGATGGTTGCTGCCACACACGACAAAGGCTCCCAACGCCGGCCACTGTGGCCGAAATCGAGAGCCTTTCCTAAGACCTAACACCTACGACCTGAGACCTGCTCTTCTCAGTCGTTGCCCGCGGCCGCTGCCATCACGGCTTCCGCCTGCACGTCCCGCGTAAGGGCGGGCTTCGGCGGCAGGTTGTTGAGGTTGACTTTGTATACGTGGCGCGCCAGGCCCATTTTTTTCAGTGCCCAGATACCGTACCAGTTCATGTCGATTTCGTACCACTTCAATCCATGACGTGCAGAAACCGGATGCGCATGATGATTGTTGTGCCAGCCTTCGCCGAAGGTCAGCAACGCGATTATAAAGTTGTTGGTGGAGAGGTCCTTGGTCACAAAGCGCCGCGTACCCCACATGTGGGTGATCGAGTTCACCATCCAGGTGGAATGCAGCCCGACCACCGTGCGCATGAACACTCCCCAGAGCAGCCACGGCAGGCCGCCGATGGCATAAAGAATGACGCCCAGAATAACGTTTGAGGTCCAGTGATATTTGGTCAGCCAGACGTGAACTTTATCTTTGGTCAGGTCGGGAACGTAACGGGCCAGAGTCGTGGTGTCGTGATGCATCGACTTGCCCATTAGGATCCATCCCATGTGCGACCACCACTTGCCATCGATGGGCGAATGCGGATCGCCTTCGTCGTCCGAAAACTGATGATGAATGCGGTGCGTCGCCACCCAGAAAATCGGTCCGCCTTCGAGCGCCAGCGTGGCGCACCAGGTCAGGAAGTACTCCACCCACTTCGGCGTCCGGTATCCGCGATGCGTGAGGAGGCGGTGATAACTCATTCCAATGCCGAGGCTGCCCGAAACCCACCATAAGAAAATAGCGACGAAAAATGCCGGCCAGGTAAAGAAAAATAATGCCGCGATTGCGCCCACATGAAAAAGGCCCATAGCGATCGCCGTGCCCCAGTTGAAACCGTCACGGTCGGCCCGCTCTCTACGATTGGTGCCTTCTCCGGTTTCTCGCATCGCCTGGCTGGCGGCTTCGCTGATTGTCTCGCGCGTGGTCTCGCTCATCTGCTCTTTCTCCGTACACCTGTTTTAGTTGTGGTCTGTTACGACAATACCAAGAGTCAGAGAACTACTTTGTAATACTTCTGTAATCCTCGCTGGACAAAGGGGTTACGAGGGTAACGGCTAGAGCAGGGAAGCCTGAGCTAGGCGGCTAAGCCCGCCGGAATTGCAGGCAGAATCGCAGCCTGTTTAGCGGAGGGAAGCTACTCTGACACTTCTCAGAACGACGTTTGCCTACCAAACTCTCCTGTGACCCAAACGATCGTGACCCATGCAAAATTAGTTTCGCTGGCGGTGCACTGGTTGCGGAGGTATCGCTGTGGAGTGGTGCTCAGCGAGCAGGCCTGCGCCACTGGCGAGATGCCGGACGCCATCGGCTGGAAAAAGGCATGCCATTCGGTGCTGGTCGAGAGCAAGGTGTCGCGCGCCGATTTTCTCGCCGATCGCGACAAGCCGTTTCGGCAAAAGCCGGAACTCGGCGTCGGATGTGAGCGCTATTATCTGGCGCCGCGAGGTCTGATTCGAACCGATGAAGTTCCTGCGGGCTGGGGGTTGCTGGAGGCGTGCGGGCGCGAGATCGAGCGGGTCAAAGCGTCGGCGAAGAACTTGCGTTCGGAGATCGGATTCCAAAGCGAGATGAATCTTCTGCTGGCGAGTTTGCGGAGGGTTGAAGTCCGCATCGAACCGCAAAGTATTACCGACTTTCTCAAGTGGAAGAACCGCATGGCGGAATACAACCGGGGCAGGCTGCCCGAAGGGCTAGTTGCTGCCGAAGACGAAGCCAATGGATTTCTGTTGGGAAGCGCCGGCGATTGAGACCCAGAACGCATCCAACTGTTGTGCTGGCGGCCGGGCAATCGCCCCAAAAATAATCTTCCAGCTAAGAGTGCAGGACGGTATAATCCAGCCAAATGGAATTCCAGTCGCTGGGCCAAGTTTTGCTCTTTGGGAGAGATGTTTAATGGCGAATGGGAATCTGGTGGAACCTGAAGACAAGCGACGAGCTCATAAAGAGCAAACCAAGAAACCATACATGAAGCCCACGTTCCGCTTCGAGCGTGTGTTTGAAACGCAGGCCTTGACTTGCGGAAAAGTTCATAGCCACGGAACCATCTGCAAACTTAACCCTAAGACTTCCTAGCTGACGAATTCCTAAACGACCACAGGCCAGGGCGGCGCTGAACCCGTTCCAAACCCAACCTACCGCTCGTGCTCTTTACTGTAATTGGGTCTGCGTCAGCTTTACGGCGCAATAGTCTTTGCCTCCGCAGTTGGACGCCAAAGAGACGGCTAGCACACACACATTCCGGGTGGCGGGCAAGGTGAGGCTCTTTACCGTCTTGTTGGGGTTGATGCCGAACGAATAACCATAGAGAAGAAACGTTCGGTCGTCCATCGTGCCGTTGTAAACGTCGCGATAGGTCATGCTCTTGGCGATCGATTCTCCCGAGTAGTCTTGCGGCGTGAACCAGTCGCTGACGCTCTGGGTAAGCGTAGTAGTCGAATTGTCGGTGTAGGTAACAGTGAAGGTCTGGTTGGCCTGGTTGCCGTTCACGGCCGCACCCAGAATCTGCAATGTGCTGAACGAACCGGTAGGGAGCGTTATTGTGGTGTTCGCCCAGACGTCCGCGGCGTTCGCCGTCCCGAAAGTGAAGGTGGTGCCGTTCCAGGTCAGCGTGGTGCCGAGCAGATTGGACGAATAAGCATTGCCATCGTTATCGAGCCCGCCGTTATCGGGGAAATGCGTGCCGTCGGTGTAGATGCCATTTACGTTGAAACCTGCCCTGGCCGCACTGCTGGACGCGGTACCGAATTCCTCGGTCGAGAAGTAGATGCTCTGCGCCTGGGGTGTCCCGCTGGCGTTGTTGTCGGCGGAGATGCCGCTGGTGCCGCCCAAGTAGGCCGTTGGAGTGGTAACCGCGGGCGTCGGCATGGTGCCGCCGGTGCCGCTGGTGTTGGTCAGTTGAGTGGTGACGTTCCACATCGTGACTACGTTGGCTCCGGTCGTGGCGCCCGGCTGTCCCATGCCCACGAAGATTCGATCAGTTGGTGCCATCAAAGAACTCGGTGATCGGAGAGCAGAGTCCGTTAGTCCCACCTGGGTTGACATTTGTGTTGTAGGACATGGCGGGGGTCGCGTTCACGATGCCGGTAGTGGCGTTGAAACTGATCGCGAAGAGATCCTGCGCGGTTTTAGTCGTCGAGTCGGTGCCGCAACTGTACAGGGTGGACGCAGGGTTGGTCCCGTAGGCTGGCCCGTTATTGTAATAGTTATTATCGAAGGCTCCATAGAACAGAAGCTGATTGGCGTTGGTGCTGATGGGCCCGAGCTCAACCGGAACCGCAGTAGCCAGGCTGGTGGGCAACTGCGTCACCGAAGTTTTACTGTTCGCATCGTAGGCGGAGAAGACGTAGATAAAGCCGTTAAACCAGTCCAGCAACGGTCCCGGACCGGTCGGGTAGTTGTAGAGGCTCGCGCTGTTCCCGTAGGTGTAGGACGCGGCAGGCGAGAAGTTGGGGCCCGCCGTTGCATTCACGGTGTAGGAATAAATTTTTTCGGAATCGGTGATGAAGACCTCATTGAGCTTTTCATCGTAAATCGGGCCACTCATGGCGGGAGTGGGGGTTGCTTCGAAAGTCGAATTTACGGGGATACAAAAATCGATGCTGGGGGCCGTGGTGGTGCTGAAGATATTCTTAATATGGTAGAGAAGTCCGTTGTTGGCACTGATGAAGCCCGTATTGGTGGGATAGTCAACGTAGAGATCGGAATGGCCGTTCCCAGCACTATATGCGGTAGGGCATCCGGGGTAGACCGAGGCGGTGTATTGGATAGCGTCGTCGCAGGACGAACCAGCGGGAGTACAGAGTCCATTGGAGAACGTACCAGTCACGGCTACCGGCCACACGGCACTGGTGCCCTGGTTAGCGACCCAGTTCGTAATGTGCAGATAGGAGGTGGTGGCGGTTCGGTTTTCGATCCAGGCAACCTTTGTCCCATCGAGCGAAAGCACGGGAGATAGCATGGAGCCGCCCGTCCCGATGGCATAAGAAAACAGGACCGAAGGAGCGGTGCCAGCGCAAAATCCGGCGCCGGCGCCGTTGGTGTAGAGATTCTTCAAGGCGAACAGATTCGCCTGACCCGGCGCGCCCGTTGTCGCAGGGGCGTTTATCGTGTACACGACAAAGTCGCTACAACTGGGAGTTGCATAGTTATAGACGTAGACTGCCGGAGTCTCACCAATGGCCATGCCCGCGGTTGGTCCGAGAGAGACGGCCCAGTCAACCTTGCGGCGCTTGCTTCCAGAGTTCGGAAAGGGGAGGTATTGGGGCGGGTGCCACGGAGCCGACGGCTCTAACCCCTGCGGGTCGGCGGCGGTTGCCGGTTGTCCGAGTTGGTTGCGATGTTCCCGCATGTAATGCAGAACGATGCTATTCAGGAAGCGAGGGTCGTCGCGGAGTTTCAGCATGTCTTCGACCGAGCCGTTGCGGGTGTAGATGACGTGCTGGTCGCTCCAATCCTGCGGGCCGCCAAAACGCGACGTGTACGGGTCCGGAACTGGGAGCGCGTCTTGCGCGTGCATTGTGCCCGCCGCCAGCAGTAGAATAGCGGCGCAGAAAACGACTGAGTGCGCAAAGCGGACGACACGGCCCATAGGTCGATCCCTCGAATGAAATGTTGAATTTGCGGTCATTATAACCAGTAGGTACGGCCATCAGCCAGTACCCTTTAGTAACCTGCCGAAAAAGGTTTAGAGTGAGAGGGATGGACCTTGATTTGTCAGCGCCGGGCGAAGTCTATACGTCCCGTCGGCCTTCCATGGCTTTCAGCAAGGTGACTTCGTCGGTGTATTCGATGTCGCTGCCTACGGGAATGCCCATGGCGATGCGGGTCACGCGCAATCCTTGACCTTGACCTTGACCTTGACTTTGACCTTGCCGCTTCAGTTGCTGGGCGAGGTAGGTGGCGGTGGCTTCTCCTTCAACCGTGGGATTGGTGGCGAGGATGACTTCTTCGATGCCGCCGCCGACGACCCGGGTCAGCAAATTCGCGATGCGCAACTGCTCGGGGCCTACACCGTGCAATGGAGAAAGCGAGCCGTGGAGCACGTGGTAAACACCGTTAAAATGCCGCGTCTTCTCGACTGCCGCAATGTTGGTCGGTTCCTCGACGACACATACGAGCTTTTGATTGCGCATGGGACTGCTGCAATACACGCAGGGATCGACGTCGGTGATGTTGTTGCAGATGGAGCACAAGCGCAGATTAGCTTTGACGTCTCGCACTGCGGCGGCGAGAGCTTCGGCGTCATCCTCGCTCGAGCGCAGGATGTGAAAGGCCAGGCGCTGGGCGCTTTTGTTGCCGATTCCCGGCAGCTTCTTGAGTTCATCAATCAGCCGGGTCATCGGTTCGGCAAACTTGGACATAGGATTTGTAATTGGTGATTTGTAATTGGTAATTTAGAACCAACCGACGAAGAGTTGGTTTTTCAATTGCAAATTACAAATCGCAAACTACAAATTCATCCCCAGTCCGCCGAGCATTCCGCCCACGCTGGACTGCATTTCCTTATCGATTTTGCGGCTGGCTTCGTTCAGTGCGGCCATCACCAGGTCCTGCAACATTTCTACGTCGCCAGCCTTGACCGCCTCGGGATCGATCACGATGGCTAGCACTTGCTTGCGCCCATCCATCTTGACTGTGACCGTACCGCCGCCAGCGGAAGCCTCGACCACGGCCTGCTCCATTTTTTTCTGCAGCGTCTCGTACTGCTGCTTGGCTTGCGACATCAGTTCCTGCAGATCGAATCCGGACATAAGAAAAATTTGTAATTGGTGATTTGTAATTTGTAATTTAAAAACCAAACGGGCGAGTATGGATTCTGAATTACAAATTACCAATTACCAAATTACAAATTGACATCATCCTTTCTCGCGATAATCAATCACCGTGCGGATTTCGGCTCCGAACATTTCTTTCATGCGTTGCACGATCGGATCTTGTTCGGCACGGTTGCGTGCGCTCCCGTTCGGCGCAGGCCTGGGTGCAGCCGAGGTCGCCTGCGTCGTTCCACCCGGCTCCAGGAACAGTTTGATCGGTCTTCCGGCCAGGCCGCTGGCGGCGGCGCTGGCGACGCGTCGCGCGTCGGCGGCAAATGACATTTCGATCATGGTGCTCGACGCTGCAATTTTTCCGATCAGGGTGCTGCCTTCCAGTCGCCACTCCGCGTTTTCGAACAGGGAAACCAGCATTGGCTGATTACCCAGCGCATTGAGAACGGCGCCGCGCAGAGAGTCGGCGTTGGCCTCGGTCCTTGCCTCGCGGATAACCGCCTGGGGTTGGGGTGCGGCCGGCAACTCTTCCAGGGCCGGAGCGGCCGATCCCATGATGACCAGGTTTGCGTTCGTGGCGGCGGATTGCGGTGGCGCGGGCGCCCTCGCTCGCGACTGCCGCGATCTCGCCGACCGCTTCTGCCTTGGGATTGCCCTTGCGCGCTGAATCGGCCGCGAACGGTGACACCGAATCGGATCGTGCCGGTGTTGGAAGTTCGGCGCGCCGTGCTGCCACGGGCGGCGCTAGGACGGGCCGGGGCGTGGTTCGCACTGGCCCAGAACCGTGCCCCAGCATCGCTCAACAACTGCTCGATCGGCAGCAGACGCTGCGCGTGCGCCATTTTCAGCAATCCCAGTTCGAGATGGAAGCGCTGTTCCTGGCGGTATCCCAGTTCTCCGTGCGTGCGCAGCATGATCTGCAGATGCCGCGCCAGGTCTTCTTCACTAAAGAGTTCGGCGATGCGACCCACGCGGGCGCGCTCATCGGACGAAATCTGCAACAGCTGCGAGTCCTTGCCAGCGATTTTTGCCACCGTCACGTTCCTCAGAAAGCGCACCAATTGCCGCGCGAAATGCGTCGGGCTGTGGCCTTCGCCGATCAGTTCATCAACCAGCACGAGGATTTTCTCGCTCGAACTTTCAGCAACCGCCTGCATCACCGTCTCGAGCGCCGCGGCCGGAGCGGATCCGATCAGGCTCCTGACGGAATCGAGGGTCAGGTGTTCGGAGGTCGAAGCGATCGCCTGGTCGAGGATGGAGAGCGCATCGCGCAGCGAGCCATCGCCCGCTTCCGCCAGCAGCGCGAGGGCGTCCTCGTCGGCGGGAATCTGCTCTTTGGTCACGATGTCGCGAAGCTGGCCCATGATGTCTTCGAACTTCACTGCCCGAAAACTGAAGTGCTGGCAGCGCGAGCGGATGGTCTGCGGAATATCCTCGGGCTGGGTGGTCGCCATCATAAAGATGACGTGGCTGGGAGGCTCCTCCAGCGTTTTGAGAAGCGCATTGAAGGCCGCATCAGTAATCTGGTGGGCCTCGTCGAGGATGTAGATCTTGAAGCGATCGCGCGCCGGACGGTAGCGCGCTCCTTCGCGCAATTCGCGAATCTCGTCGATGCCGCGATTGGTGGCGGCGTCGATTTCGAGCACGTCCACAGCGTTGCCATTGCGAATCTCGGTGCAGGATTCGCAAATGCCGCAGGGCTCGCCCACCGGCTTGTCGTTGGAATTGGAGCTGGAGCGGCAGTTCAACGCCATGGCCAGGATGCGGGCGACAGTCGTCTTGCCGATGCCGCGATGGCCGCTGAAGATATAGCCGTGCGCGATACGCTCCTGCGCGATGGCATTTTGCAGGGTGCGGGTGACATGTTCCTGGCCGATGACGTCGGAGAATTTCTGCGGCCGGTATTTGCGCGCCAAGACCTGGTAGCTCATCGGAATCCCTGATTATACAGGGAGCCTTGAGCTGCGAGCCGCGAGCGCAGCCGCGGTCTCTTCGGTTGACGGCTTGCATGGCCGCGGCAAGCGGGGTACGCTCGTCTGTTGAGTTTTGCTGCGAATATTGGAGATCATGCGGCTATGCAACTGAGAATGAGCACGCGAGCCTTGGAGGGCGTACTGGTGGTGGATTGCAGCGGACGTCTGGTCTTCGGCGAAGAGTCGGCCAGCCTGCGCGACACCGTCAAGAAACTGCTGGCCCAAAGCCCGAAGGTTGTGATGAACCTGCGCGAAGTGAATTACATTGACAGCGGCGGGCTCGGAACACTGGTTTCCCTCTACACCACCGCGCGCAACGCTGGCGGCGCAGTGAAACTGGCGAGCCTGAGCCAGCGTGTGGGCGATCTGCTCCAGATCACCAAGCTGCTCACTATTTTTGAAGTGTTCGACGATGAAGAGTCGGCCGCGAAGTCGTTTGCGGCCTAGCGTTTTGCTTTCCGGTTGCTTTCCGGCACTCACGCGAAACGCCCGCCATCAATTGATGTCTGACAACTCCAGGAACGACTGCTGCATGGCGGTTCCATCCTGGACGTCGGTGAGCACCAGCGTGCGAATCGATCCTACATTATTCGGATAGATGGCCTCGCTGAAGATCGGGGCTGTGCTGCCCGAGGGAGTAACGTACACCGTATAACCCGGTGGCGTGGGGTCGTTATTGGGATTGAAAGAGATGGATACATACTGGCTCCCCTGCGTGTAGGCAAGGCCTGAAATCGAAGCTGGCTGCAGGGGGCCGGGACTCGGGTTGAGTTGGATATAGACATCTACCAGGCCGGGTCCGCTGGGTGAGGCGTGGATAACGCGGAAGGAAACGTCGCCCGATGGCGGTGCCGTGTTGTTGTCAGTGATAGACAACAAGACCACATTGCTGCCATTGACGCCGGTTTGAGAAAATCCAGTCGCAATCAGCGTGTACCCTGTTCCGCTGCCGAACCCAGCGGAGTTGCTAAAGACCTGACTAGTCTTGCTGCCCGCCAAAAACCCCTGGATCGTGTTACTTCCTGAAGTCACACCGATAGAGCCCGGTTGGTTCGGCAAAACACCAAGGAAGGATATGTCGCTAAATGACAGATTCCCGTTGACATAGATATCCAGGGCGGGCGCATCCTGAATAGCGTGGACAAAGCGAATCTGCGATGAGCCGTTGGAACTACAGCTGGCGACAAAGATGCTCAAGGCCGCAAGGGCCAAGGCAAAGGTCAGGACTTTCAACAAGCGAAACATCCTTAATTCTCCAAAAAAGGTGATTCGGTGGTCAGCAAGAAGGATTTTAGCAGCTTGTGGGGCACCTGGCCCGCGGCTAGTTGAGGTCCTTCAAGTCTATGAATTGCGGATTCAGTTCATCGACATTCGGCTGATCCGTGAGAATCAAAGTACGAATCGAGCCTTCATTGGAGCCGCCGACGGGAAAGTTCTGGCTAAAGATCGGGGTCGTGCTCCCGGCCGTGCACACGTACACCGTATAACCGCCGCCATTGGTGTTGTAGGGTTCCGGGATGTATTTGCTCGTCTGCTCGTAGGGAAGGCTATTGATCGTTGCCGGGGGTGTAAGGCCCTGCACCTGGGACTGCTGGATGTAAATGTCGAGAGGGCCGGGTGCGCTGGGCGAGGCGTTGATGATGCGGAAATTAATGATGCCGTTGGCCGGCTCCGTATTGTTGTCAGACGGAGACAGAATGACCACGCTGTTGGTGTTGATATCAAATCCGGTCGCAACCACCGTGTATTCGGACCCAGCGAGGAGTTTCACATTGGAAACGCTGAAGTCCTCGGTGGAGGTGCCCGCTAGAAACCCTTCGATCGTGACCAGACCGTTGGGCACGACGGTATAGCCAGATGCGGGCTGCACATTGGTGAACTCTATGTCGGTAAACTTCTTGGTCCCGTTGAAATCGATATCCAATGCGTCAGCATCCTGGATGGCGTGGACGAAACGAACCTGCGCCTGACTAGTCGAATTGCAGCTGGCCATAATGACGCTTGTCGCGGCGGTGGCCAACGCAAGGGGCAAGACTTTCAACCAGCGGGGCATCTTATTTTCTCCAAAGGGCAGTTCGGTGGTGAGCAAGAAGGATTTTAGCAGCTTGTCCGGTTGTTCACCGGGCCACAGTCGGGGCCCGGTTGCTTTTCTTTCTGAAGGATGCGATGAAGCGCCGATTTGTCCCATGCGGATCGCCCGGGACTAGTTGAGGTCATTCAGCACTTTGAGCTGGTTATTCATCACCGGCTCACTCTGAGCATTCGTGAGTATCATAGTGCGAATCGAACCCTCGCTCACGCTACCCACCGTGATCTGCTGGCTGAAGATCGGGTTTGTGTCATTTGCTGTACACACGTAAATTGTGTAGCCCGCGCCATTGGAGTTATAGGGAAGAGGTACGTAGGTGCTCGTCTGCTGGTAGGCAAGGCCAGCGATGGTAGCGGTGCAACCAAGGCCGCCGATTTGGCAGGTGACGGGGTTCGCGATGATGTAAATATCCACCGCGCTGGGCGAGTCGGGTGCTGCGTTAATCGCGCGGAAATCTACGGTGCCATCCGGGGGCTCGGTGTTGGTGTCAACCGGAGACAAGATGACAACATTGTCGGTTGCTTGAAATCCCGTCGCAACCACCGTGTACTGCGACCCGGAGTTCAAGTTTACGTTGGAAACGTTGAAGGCCGCGTTGCTGGTGCTGCCGGTTGGGAACCCTTCGATCGTATCATTGCCCGCTGGTACCGCGAGATAGCCGGTCGACGGCTGAAGACCGAGGAACGCGATATCAGTAATTTCCTTAGTTCCATTGAAATCGATATCCAATTGGCCCGTGTCCTCGATGGCATGGACAAAACGAACCTGAGCCTGACTACCGGAACTACAGCTGCTGAGAACGAAGCCGAAGCCGACCAGGGCCAAAGTTAAGGGCAGTGCAAGAGGCAGGGATTTCAACCAGCGAAGCATAGAGTTCTCCAAAAGGCAGTTTTGGTGGCGAGCAAGAACATGGGATGCAAATATCGTAACCCCAGGTTTTACTAACCTGTGTAAAATTTTGTATTGGCGAACCTAGGTTAACATGATTTCCTGACAGGCGTTTATCCGTGAAACGGCAATCGCAAACCGCTCCGTCCAAATCCCGGAAAAGCATGCAGTGGGGTCGGAACAAAGATAGAAATAAGGATAGTGACAACGACAAGCGCAGTCGCGTCGTCGGTTGCATTCGCGCCTTGCCTGCGGGAACGGTGTCGAGTTACGGAGCGATAGCGAAAGCGGCGGGCTGGCCCGGAGCGGCACGGCAAGTGGTCCGAATTCTGCGGCAGGTTCCCGGGTTGCCCTGGCACCGTGTGGTCGGTTCGGGCGGGGCGATCAAGTTGCTCGGAGAAAATGCGGCTGAACAAAGATTTCGGTTGCGGATGGAGGGCGTAAGTTTCCGCGGAGCGCGCGTGGATATGAAGCGCCACGAGTTTCACTTCGCGAAGGGGAAGGTGCCGGGAAAAAAGCGCGTGCGTCACTAGAGTTGGGTATCGGCGCTTGCAAAAAGCTTGAACCACCAAGGGCACGAAGGATCACGAAGGCTTTTCGTGCCAAAGGTTTCGTTCGGGAACCTTCGTGGCCTTGCTGGTGAACGCCTTACCCTCCAGCCTTCTCCGCTTTGGCGTACATTTCGGCAATCAATTTCTGGTAGCGTTCCTCGATGCCCCGGCGCCGCACCTTCATGGTATGCGTCAGGGTCCCATCCGCCTCTGAAAATTCTTCAGCCACCACGAGCACACGTTTCAGTCTTTCAAAACGCGCCAGGTTCTGGTTGAGTTCGGCGACGATGCCGTCATACAGTGCTTGCACGCGGACGTTGGCAATGAGTGTTTCCCGCGAAGCAGATTCAACCTGATGGGCGCGCGCCCAATCTTCAAGGGCAGGGAAGTTGGGCGAGATCAGCACCGCGGGAAACTTCCGCCGGTCGCCAATCACCACCGCCATCCCAACCAGCGGATTGAGCTTCAGCGAATTCTCGATCGGCTGCGGCGCGATGAATTTTCCGCCCGATGTCTTGATCAGATCCTTCTTGCGATCCGTGATCGAAAGGAATCCGTCACTGTCGATGTCCCCGATGTCGCCCGTCTTGAACCAGCCGTCCACAAACGCGGCCTGCGTTTCCTCCGGACGATTCCAATAGCCCTTGAATACTGATGGCCCGCGCGCCAGTACCTCGCCATCGTCCGCAATTCGAACCTCGATATTCGCGAGCGGTTTGCCGACCGTCCCCAACTTGTGCGCCGTGGGTGTGTTCACCGCGATCACCGGCGAAGTCTCCGTCAGGCCGTACCCCTCGTGAATAGGAATGCCGATATCGGCATACCACTCCGCTAATTCCCGACCCAGCGGCGCGCCTCCGGAAATGAATTCTTCCGCCTTCCCACCCATCCCCGCACGCACTTTGGAGAAGACCAGCCGGTCCGCGATTTTCCACGCGAGCGATGTAGGTTGAACTCCGGCCAGAGTCTCGGCGCGGTGGGCGCGCCCCACGGAAAGTGCCCAGCGATAGGCTGTGTTCTTGGGAAAACCCGCCGCTTTGAGGATCACTTGCTGCCGGATCTTCTCGTACACGCGCGGTACGCCGATAAAGATGTTGGGCTGCACTTCGGCCAAAGCCTGAGCCAGACGCGCAATGTCGGGACAATACGCCAGCACCACGCCACGATAAAGCAGCGCGAAATCCACGTGCCGGGCAGTGACATGAGAAAGCGGCAGAAACGATACGCTCAACTCGTCTTTCGTTCCGAAGCCGAATGCCTCCATCGCACACGAGATATTCGACGCCATATTTCCGTGGGTGAGCATTGCTCCCTTCGACGCTCCTGTTGTGCCTGAGGTGTAAATAATTGTCGCCAGGTCGTCGGGTCGAATCGACCGCGAGCGGGTGTCGAATTCGGGATCGAACTCAGTCGGCCCGCCGAGCAGTAGTGGCTGCATCTGGACCGCGGACGCGGTGTCGACTGAGTCCATCACAACTATCTGCTCCAACGGCGTGCGGCTGCGGATGCTCAGCACCTTCTCTAGTTGATTCTTGGTTGATACCGCGATGACGCGCGCCCCGCAATCGTTTAGCAGGAACGCCGTCTGCTCGGCGGTCTGTGTGGCATAAACCGGAACGGTCACCGCACCCAGGGCTAGCGCAGCGAAGTCGGTGATCGTCCACTCGGGACGATTTTCGCTGAGGATAGCGACGCGATCGCCTTTGCGAATCCCCCAGGATTCAAGCGCGCGCGCCACACCCACGACGCCACGGTAGATTTCTGTAGAAGAGATGGGCACCCATCCCAGAGCCTGTTTTTGGAGCATGACGCGGTCGCGGGGTTTCTGGCAGACCGCAAACAAAATGTCGTTGAGAGTTTGAAGCATCAGGTCCGATCAAGGCCGCACCATCATTGTACGCAGCTACAAAGTCCAAAAACCTGTCTCCGCATTGCTACTAGCGGCAGCCATTTCGACGCTTTGACCGTATTCCCAGTCGCAGAGTACGCTGGAGGCTAATCTCTCCGAAGGAGCTTTCATGCAACGAAGAGGCCTTTCAACAATGGTGGGAGTCTGGCTGCTCACGGCTGCGATCGTGTGCCCGCAGATGCAAGCGCAGGCTAGCAAGCCCGAGCCCGTCCCCATGAAACTAAGCGTCGGCGATGTCGCTCCCGACTTCAAGCTGAAGTACTTCGATGGCAGCGACTTGAAAGAAATTTCCCTCAGCCAGTATCGCGGTAAGAGCAACGTGGTTCTAGCCTTCTACATTTTTGCCTTCACCGGTGGTTGAACCGCGCAAATGAAGGCCTTCCAGGCTAACCTCAAGCAGCTGGAAGCCGCCGACACTCAGGTTCTGGGTGTGAGCATGGACAGCCCCTTCGCCAACAAAGCCTTCGCCGACCAGATCGGCGTTACCTTCCCCTTGCTGAGCGATTGGGGTGGAGACGTCACTCGCCAGTACGGAATCTACGTCGACAAATATAAAGCCGCGCGCCGCGTGAACTTCCTGATCGGGAAAGACGGGAAGATTCTCGAAGAGCAGATTGACCATGAAGCCATCGATCCTAAAAAGATCGTAGACGCCTGCGAGCGCAAGAAGCTGAATCGCTGATTCAATTGCGCGACTCAGTTTGACCCTGCTCCACCACGCTGTTATGATTTTTCTGCGGGGTGGAGCAGTCTGGTAGCTCGTTGGGCTCATAACCCAAAGGTCGGTGGTTCAAATCCACCCCCCGCAACCATTTACGGATTTGAGGGACTACAGGCGTAGTCCCCAATTCCAAATCACTGGATCGTGGCTGTTTCGGGCCTCAAATTCTTCAGGGAAACTTCCTTCGCCGTATCCTTCAGCTGGCTTTTGATCGCGGGCGGCAAAACAAGATCTGCTACCCGGCTATTGGCTCGGCGCTTCGTCTTCTCAAATGCTGAGCCGTAGGTATTCATGGTCGTCTTGATGTCTGCGTGCCGCATGAGGCGTTGCTGCACCCCGAGCGGGGTGCCGATATCATCAATCAGCGTCCGATAGGTGTGCCGAAAGCTGTGCCACCCCACTCCTTGCAACCCGATCTTTTCACCCGCTGGTCGCAAGTAGTCTTTCTGAATGGCATCGCCGTGGACCGGACGTTTCGTATCCGCATTAGCGAATAGCCAAGCCTCCGGCGTTTCGACACATTGCTTTCGCCAAGCCTCCAGAACGGACACTAGCTTGGAATCCAGAAACACTTCGTCCTCTGAAGCTCCGGTTTTTCCGCCGTTCCAGACGTAGCGGCCCACAATAGATCGGGTCAACGTCAGTTTCCGCCCCTTCAAATCAAAGTCCTGCCACTGCAATGCCCTGATCTCACTGATGCGCAAGCCCAGGCACATTGCAATCATGACCATCACTTGAATGTGGTACGGAAGCTCTGCGAGAAGAGCCTGATATTGCTCGACCGTAAGCACAACTTTCTTGCGAACACGTTTCGTCACGCCCTTGATTTCGACTAACTGCATCGGGTTTCTCTGAGTCTCCAAAATTTCCCATTTCATCGCGTACTCAAAAATGCGATGCAGGAGACCCTTTATGTTGGACTTCGTTTTGGGAGAATGCTTCAGCTCCTTCAACCACTGTTCCACCTTGAGGGGCTTTTTCACTTCGGCCAAAGGAGCTTCGCCCCATTTTGGCAAAATGTGCACTTTCAAAATGGATACGTAGGACTTCTTGGTTGAATACCGTTCTGGCATTGCTTCGTGCATGTATCGCCTTACCAATGCTCCGAACGATTGACTGGAAGACTTTTCCATCCGCTGATATCGAAACTCTCTCGAACCCAGCCAGGCATGATCTTCCGTTGGCCATCCTTCCGCATCTCCCGCTAACATTACGCTGCGCTTTCGCGTAATGCCCATGTCGTCCGTTTCGTAAAAGCGCCAAACCCAGACATCCGGGCCTCGCGTTCTCTTCTTGCGGACAATCGTGCCCACGTCTTGCTGTGTGCGTTTCAAGAAGCTTTCCTCCTTAAAGCGCGCACGGATGACGCTTCCGACTCTACACGACAACGCATGTGCGAAACTAGCTCTGAAATTCGAAAACGCCAGCGCTTGCGGACTCCGTTGCCTATGGGATGTGCGGGAAGCCAGCCCTCCCGAGCCATCTTCTTCACGGTCACCGGGCTGATCTTCAAAAAGTTTGCTGCTTCTTCGGGCGTTACGAAGGGTTCGTTGTCTTCGGCTGGATTCATTTTCTACTCCATCCCGGAACTTCGGACGGGCCCCTTTGGCTGAGCGTGCATCAATCCTTGCGACGTAGGTCGTCCGACCGGGGGGCAAACGTTGCACTTGACACTAACGCAGGTGTACCAATACAGTCAATGCGTAACGTTACGATATTTAGTGAGGCTGACCCCTTGGCAGACAAGACCCCAATCCTGCAGCAGCCGGTGATCTCCATTCGTGTTTCCGACGAGCTGCGTCAAAGGCTCGACACTTTGAAGGAAATCATGGCCGCCAAGAGTGGCGAACCCGTCTCAACATCCGAGGCGGCAAAGCAACTCCTTGAGTCCTCTAAAGAGGAGCGATTGGAGTTCGTAAATCTACTCTCGGAGCCAACCGATTCCCTGGTTAAGATTCGCGGGAAGGTAGACGCAAAGCTGCCGCTTTCACAAGCCGAATGGACCCTGGTTGCCTACTACTGTCAGCAGGGTGCAGAGCTATTTGCGAATACCGGCCAGACGGACATCTCCTTTGAATCTCTCACCGCAATTCTTGAAGCTTTCCTTGCCGTTTATGGACTTGTATCCAAACAGAGAAAGAGGGGTCCGATGGCCCCTTATCTCCTCACCAATCTGCCCTCTGAAAAGCAGAACTGCGGCGAAGCCTTCAGAAGAGATTGCAAACGACGATGTACAACGGGCCGTGCACCGAACCATTCACACGCTAAAGAACGCTGACAGCGAGACCGACCGACCGATTCATACGGCTCGACTTCTCTACATGATTCTGGACAACGAAAGATTTCTAAACATCGAGAAGCTGAACGAAGCGCTGCGACCGTACTGGCCGATTCTCTGGCGCGTGTGCGCCCGTGGCCACTATCTCCGCCATGAAGAACCCCTACGGGATGGTGCATTTTGGGGTGCCGATTCCAGGTTGAGAAATCCTGGGCCATTGCCGTCGTTCCAGGAAGGAGAATACCGTCTCGAATTTCATCGGGGACCGGAGACGGAATTTTCTGTCTGGCTGTATTTTCCCGGAAGATTTGCTCTGCAATATCCGCTCTTCGATTACCCGAGAATTGCGGAACTTCGGACGATACTGGAAGGGCTTGGTCTCGCACGACACACTGATCTTCTGGGAAGGCCGCTATTTCCTCGCGTCTACGTGGTTCGACGAAGAAGAAAAGGTCGGCGTCGATCTTCGCTCTCGGGACAATGGTATCGCGCGTCATATTTCATCATGACGATTGGCAGGCGATTAAGAGTCTGTTTCGCCGCGGCTGGCAGGCGCCGGAAGTGGTCCGTCTGTGGAATGCGTTGGCGAGGGAGTATGGCGAGCTGTAAGAGCGGCGGTGCTTCGCACCGGAAGAAGTGTGGTCGCGGTAGGGATACGGATTGCTCCGTACCCCCCGCGCGGATCCGTACGAGCGGATTTCCCGCATACGGCTCTTGCCTCAGGTGGTGACGCGCAGACGGCGCGAAGGATAAGGATGGCAGATATGGGCCGGAGGCAGCCAGCGGCGGATGAGCCGTTGCATTCGTTCCCACAGAACGCGACCTGCTGGCTTCGTCGTGCAAGACGTGCGATACCAGAGGTTGCTCACGGTGAAACGAAAGTGGGCCAGCGCATATCGTTACCCGGTACTCCGAAGTATCGGATATGCCCGCCCACCACGGACTTCAACCACTCGCCGACTTCAGGAATCGGGTCATGCATGCGTCGCCGCAACTCGATTTTCACCTGCTGCAGCTTAGCCTGCATGCGTTTGCGAATCGTCTGCCGAAGCACCAGAAACCGTCCCTTCTTCGTCTTCCCGCAAATATGCTTGAAGCCGAGAAAATCGAAGGTCTCCGGCTTGCCCAGACCAGCGCGCTTTCGGTTCGCCGCCGCATGGCGTCCGAACTCGAACAGCCGCGTCTTTTCCGGGTGCAGTTCCAGTTGGAATTTCGCCATGCGTTCGGCGAGTTCCTTCCAGAACTGTTCGGCCTCCGTCTTGAACTCGAATCCAACCACGATGTCGTCGGCATAGCGCACCACGATTACATCGCCGTGCGCACGCTTCTTACGCCATGCTTGAACCCAGAGATCAAAGACGTAATGAAGGTAGATATTCGCCAGCAATGGCGATGCACTTCCGCCCTGCGGCGAACCTGCCTCCACAAACGTTCGCGTTCCCTTTTCCAGCACGCCCGCGTTCAGCCATTTCTGGATGAGCCGCACGACGCGCCGGTCCGCTATCCGATGCTGGAGAAACCGGACCAGCCACTCGTGCGACAGCCGATCAAAGAAGCTGCGCACGTCCAGGTCCAGCACCCAGTTCACACGTCGCTCATGGAGTCCACAGAACAGGGCGTCCAGCGCTTTATGCTGGTTGCGTCCTGGCCGGAACCCATAAGAGAAGCCGAGAAAGTCGGTTTCATAAATCGCGTTGAGCACTTCCACCGTCGCTCGTTGAACAAGCTTGTCTTCGAGCGCCGGGACGCCGAGCGGTCGCTGCCGCCCATCCGCCTTCGGAATGTATACCCTACGCACCGGCTTCGCCCGGTACGCTCCGCGCTTCAGCCTATGGGAGAGGTCCTGGAGATTTTGCTCAAGGTCCTCGCCGTAGTGCCGCCACGTCTCACCGTCAACACCCGCCGCAGCGTGCCTCTTCAACTGGAAGTAAGCAAACCGCAGAGTGTCGATGCGGTAGATGTGATGCAGCAGAGCGGTGAACTTTACATCCTTGTTCTCTGTTGCCGTTTGTCGTACCCGTTCCAGCGCACTGGGCGCGTCGATCCGGCTCTGAGTCCGGGACGCGTTTTGCTGGCTCAGGTTCCCCTTGGCCAGACCCCTTCCCTCCATCTCCTCCGCCGCCGGTGTTCTGGCTTTGTTCGGAGACTTCCTCGGTACTATGGGTCTGTCCGACTTCCCGTGTTCGTTCATCATCGGCTTCTGTCCTTGGACTTCCCGATGCGTCCCGAGCGCGCTGGCCGCTCTCGGGAGAACCCGGGATCTCTCAACTTCCGTGCAAGATGTGTCCCTACGTGCCAGGGTCACAGACCGCGCAGGACTCCCGCCAAGCTCGCGATGGCGCTTGGCAGGATGTTGCCTTCCGCGTTGTGTCAGGGCGTCGGCGTCCTGAAGTTAGGGGTATTTCGCGGCTCAATAACCTGGCCCGTAGTTCCTCCTGTCTACGCTTCGTATCCGGCCTTACGACCGTGCCCGCAAGACTCGGAGCCGGCGTGGCTTGCTAGGCCTTCACCGTACGACTCTTTCATTCGCTACATCTTGCCAGATTCGATGCCGACTGCCCTGCCTGCCCCGCCAGTTGTGGTGGTGCAAGCACGCTGCCTACGGCATCGGGTTGACGCTACGACACTCCACCCCTTCGAGGGAACTGTAGGGAAACTTGACATCTTTCTGGAGGAACCATCCTGGCATCCAATAGATAGCGTGGGTGGGGGTTCCGTAAGGAAACCCGTGACTCCTTGCGTAAACGCGGGTGCTGGGAGGTTGGAGCGATGGCGCTGCTCGATGAGAAGAACCTTGCGGCGGAAGCGGCAAAGCGGGCGCGGTTCCGGGTGCATCACGTGGGGACAAAGCTGAACGAGGCGGAACTGCACGAACTGGAAGGGCTGGCGGCGAAGCGGAACGAGACGCAGGCGGAGCTGATCCGCGGGCTGATCCTGCGCGAGATCGAACAGGACAAGACGGGGCTTCGACCCAGTGCGGAGATGGTGGAAATCACGGCGTGCCGGCTGTTGTTAGTGAACCTGCTGGGTCCGCTGGCGAAGGGCGAGGCAATGACGCAAGAGGGGTTCGACGGGATCGTGGACGAGGTCAAGAAGCAGAAGGCGCGTGTGGCGCGGGACCGCCTCAAAGACCACGAAGCGCGGCGCTGAGCAGCGGTGGCCGATGAGAAGCTGTCCGTCACCCGCAAAGGCTGACCTATGTCTCCGTCTCGCGTGGACGCTATGACGCGCAGATTTATACGAATAATGCAGCGACGCTGGGGCAGGAACCCAGCCCCGATGTGTCCCATTCGCACGCGATTCAGCAAGAGCCAGCGATGCATAAATAGAACTACAAACCACGCACACGAATCAGATCAGTCAGGTTTTCGGTTTAGGTCTCTGATGCAGCATTCCCGAATGACATGCCCCGGATAGCCAGAGCATAGCCGAGGCCCGGCCAGTGTCAAGGCCGCGCTTCGCGCGCCGCGTTCGCGGTCGAAGAGCCTTGACACTGGCCTTTGCGCCTCGGCTTATTATTCAGCTAATGGGATGATCCGCCGCTTGCTTCCTCAAGAAGCAGGATAGATTCTGAACACGCTGCCATCTTGGCATCGACGGAGGATCCACATGAAGCTTCGCACAATTGGCATCGACCTTGGCAAGACGACTTTCCATCTGATCGGAATGGATGAGCGTGGCAACGTGCTTCTGAGGCGCAGGTTTTCGCGGACGCAGCTCATTACCTACATCTCCAAACTGGATACCTGCCTAATTGGCATGGAAGCTTGCAGCGGTTCCAACATTCTGGGACGAACCCTGAGAGCCCAAGGCCACACCGTGCGGCTCATCCCGGCGCAGTTCGTCCGTCCTTTTGTTAAGTC
>CAVWKZ010000006.1:0-495177 GCA_963755765.1 uncultured Acidobacteriaceae bacterium | reverse complement strand
ATATGGTGGCCAGGGACGGAGTTGAACCGCCGACGCCAGCCTTTTCAGGGCTGCGCTCTACCACCTGAGCTACCTGGCCACTTCCTGTCCGCACATCGATCCACGCAGCCTGTCCACAAAACGACAGACGCCGGGCCGCGCTTGCTCTTAGTACTTGCGCTCTCACTGGGCGGGATGCCGCGAAGCAAAACAGCCGATGCGCTGGAACCGTGCGGAACTCCAGAATTATAACAACCCACTGCCGTTCCTCAAAATCGTGGGTGACAAAATCATACGCGACGATTTTCACCGCGAGAACGGGCCGTCCGGAACGCCATTCATGATCGTCAGCACGCAGCGATTGTCGCCAAACCAATACGGGATCTCGCGATAGTCGCTCACGTCAAACACCGCCAGGTCGGCATCTTTGCCCGGTTCCACGCTGCCTTTGCGGTCGGCCAACCGAAGCGCCCAAGCTCCATTGATGGTCGCCGCTGCGATCGCCTCCGCCGGAGACATCTTCATGTGCGTGCAGGCCAGAGACATCGCCATCGGCATGCTGGGCGTCGGCGACGAGCCTGGATTGTAGTCCGTGGCCAGCGTCACCGCGACGCCGGCTTCAATAAACCGCCGCGCATCCGGATACCTACTCAAGCCGAGAAAATAATTTGCTCCCGGGACGAAAGTTGCGACGGTTTCACTTTCGGCGAGAGCCGGCAGGTCAGCCGCATTCACGTAGTCCATATGATCAAGAGAAGCAGGCCGGTAGCGAAGCAGCGGCCCCAGCCGCGTTTCGCTAAGTTGCCCCAGATGCGCGCGGACGGCGAGGCCGTGCTCCGTCGAGGCTGTGAAAATCTGTGCAGTTTCATTGGCGCTAAAAGCTCCCCGTTCGCAGAATACGTCCACAAACTGGGCCAGCTTGCATTTAGCAACCGCAGGAATCATTTCGTTACAGACCAGGTCAACATACTCCTGAGAACGCCCTCGATACTCGGGCGGGACTGCGTGCGCGCCGAGAAAAGTTGAAACCACGGTGCCAGGAAACTCGCGTGCGGCCGCGCGAATCGATTCGAGCGACTTCAGTTCAGATTCCAGGTTGAGGCCGTAGCCCGACTTGGCTTCAACGGTCGTAGTGCCGTGACGCGCCATATCCGTCAAAGCGGCAAGAACTTTTTGTGTCAGCGCAGCCTTGCTGGCCTTCCGCACGCCCTCGATGCTGGAGCGGATTCCCCCGCCAGCCTCGGCAATCTCTACGTAATTAGCGCCCGAAATCCGCTTCTCAAAATCCACCAGTCGCGGATGCATGAACACCGGGTGAGTATGGGAATCGACGAAGCCAGGCAAGACCACGCGTCCTGCGCAATCGATCTCGGTAATCTTCTGGGGGTTTCTCTTGAGCCACGGATCGCGCAGCGCATCTTTAGTGGTGCCAACCGAGACGATCTTGCCGCCAAGGCAAAGCACGGCAGCGTCTTGAATGATCCCGAGTTCCGAAAGGGACGCGCCGCGTCGAGCGCCGTCTACTGCTGGGCGCAGAGTGAGAAGCTGGCGGATATTGAGCAGTAAAAGCGCTGCTGTCTTACGCATTCCCACTCCGAAGAGAGAACACCCACCACGGAGACACAGAGACACGGAGAATTCTTGGAATCATAGGACGCGACGAATGATCCCGCGATGCAGGATCGGCACGTTGAAATTGATGATTAGGCCCACTCGTTTTTCGGTCAACTTCAAGTAGGTTAAGAGCTGAGCTTCGTGCACGTTGAGCAACCGCTCCACTGCCTTCAGTTCCACGACGACCTCGTTGGCCACAATCAAGTCAATTCGAAATTTCCCGCCTGTCTGCAGTCCCTTGTACACGACTGGCAGTTCTAGCTGCGCCAGGAACGGAATGTCTCGAAGCCGGAGCTCCTGACACATACATTCTTCATAAACTGACTCAAGCAGTCCCGGCCCAAGCTGTCGATGCACCTCAATGGCCGCTCCAATGATGCTCTCGGTCAGCGCCTCATAAAGAAGCCCGATGTTCGTCCGTGCCTCCGTGTCTCCGTGGTGGGTGTTCATCGCAGCGCCATCGGAATCCGAACGCCCGTCTTTGCCGCAAACTCCCTGGCCTCCTCATACCCGGCGTCGACGTGCCGAATCACGCCCATCCCCGGATCGGTAGTCAACACGCGCTCGATGCGCGCGGCCATCATGTCGGTGCCATCGGCCACCGTGACCTGTCCGGCATGCAGCGAGTAGCCAATGCCCACGCCCCCGCCGTTGTGGATCGAAACCCACGACGCCCCCGCCGCCGTATTCACCAGCGCATTCAGCAGTGGCCAGTCGGCGACCGCGTCCGTTCCGTCTTTCATGCTCTCAGTCTCGCGAAACGGAGAAGCCACCGACCCGCAATCCAGATGATCGCGTCCAATCACAATCGGAGCCTTGATCGTACCCTTTTTGACTAAATCATTAATGGCAAGCCCGAACTTCGCGCGCTCGCCGTATCCCAGCCAGCAAATGCGAGCCGGCAGTCCTTGAAACTTGATGCGCTTGCGGGCCAGATCAATCCAGCGTCGCAAGCTGCGATTCTCCGGAAAAAGCTCAAGCACCAGATCGTCGGTTACGGCGATGTCCGAAGCCTCGCCCGAAAGCGCCGCCCACCGAAACGGCCCGCGTCCCTCGCAAAACAGCGGACGAATATAAGCCGGCACAAATCCCGGAAAAGCATAAGCGTTCTTCACGCCGCGCTGGTAAGCGAACGTCCGAATGTTGTTGCCGTAATCAAACGTGACCGAACCCATCTCCTGCAGCCGCAACATGCCCTCGACGTGCTTAGCCATGGCGTCAAGCGACCGGTCCTGATAGGCGTTCGGATCGTTTTTTCTCAGCTCCAGCGCCGCTTCAAGAGTCATGCCATTAGGCACATATCCGTTCAGCGGGTCGTGCGCCGAAGTCTGGTCAGTGAGAATATCCGGCACCACACCGCGCTCGGCGAGCTCAGGAATAATATCCGCGCAATTGCCCACCAGCCCAACCGAAACATTTTCTTTCTTGCGGACAGCATTCTTAAGAATGCGCAGCGCCTCATCCAGCGTAGTGACAAGAAAATCGCAGTACCCAGTCTTAAGCCGCTTCTTGATGCGCTCCGGATCAACATCAATCCCCAGAAACGCCGCGCCCGTCATGGTAGCCGCCAGCGGCTGCGCTCCGCCCATACCGCCCATGCCGCCGGAAACGATCAGCTTCCCGCTCAGGTCACCGCCAAAATGTTTGTCGCCCGCCGCATTGAAAGTTTCGTAAGTCCCCTGCACGATCCCCTGCGAGCCGATGTAGATCCACGACCCAGCCGTCATCTGTCCGTACATCATCAGTCCGGCGCGTTCGAGTTCATTGAACTTCTCCCAGTTGGAAAAATGTCCAACCAGATTCGAGTTCGCAATCAGCACCCGCGGCGCATACTCGTGCGTCTTGAACACACCCACCGGCTTGCCCGACTGCACCAGCAGCGTCTCGTCATTCTCCAGCGCCTTTAACGACCGGACGATGGCGTGATAGCAATCCCAATTGCGAGCCGCCTTGCCCGTGCCGCCATAAACGACCAGATCCTGAGGACGCTCAGCAACATCCTCATCAAGATTGTTCATCAACATGCGCATGGCGGCTTCCTGCTGCCATCCCTTGCAGGAGAGAGTGGTGCCGCGTGGGGCGCGAATGCGGGTGTAGGAAGATGCGGGAGTTTCCGTGTCAACGGGCATGAGGGATATGGTAGATGGTCGGGTGCGGAATCATCAATCGCGGAATCAACGGTCACTCTCCCATCTTGTCATCCCGAACGAAGTGAGGGATCTGCAGTTCGCCGCAAAATGCAGATTCCTCAATCCGTTCCGGATGGCAACTTATGGAAGTTGCCGACTTTGCCGATGTATTTCCAGGATCGAACGATGTAAAAGCGCCAACCATGCGAACAACCATCGACATCGACGACGCCCTGATGCGCAAGGCAATGCGCCTCAGCGGCCTGACCACAAAGAAAGCGGTCGTCGAAGCCGCCCTACGCCTGCTCATCCAAACGCGTTCTCAGGTCGGCATCCGGCGGCTTCGAGGAAAGATCAGATGGGAAGAGAATCCAGACGACCCTCGTCGCTGAGGCGCTTAAAAGTACCCTCCCCCACTCTGTCATCTTGAGCGGAGCGCTGTGAGCGAAGCGAAGCAGCGCGGAGTCGAAGGACCCCTACCTGGGGCACGCCCGTGGAAGCCTCAAGGCGTTCTCGCGCTTTTCGATCGGATTTCGTCGCGGTTCAGAGGCTCCGTCCAGCGCAGGGAGCGAGGCTATCATTTAGGAAGCGTACAATTTTGTCGTTATGCCGGAGCAGAGGCCGCCCCTCAACGCCGCTACTTTCCAAGAACCTCTCATACGACTCGCCGAGGTTTTAGCACAGAAAGTAAGACGAGAAGCTCCGCGGCTTCTCGCGGCCCCGGCTTTTGTGGCTATTGATCTACACGTCCTGCTCCGGCAAGCGATGCATACTTACAATATGCTTTTCTATCTCAACGCGGACGAACGCCGAGAGACGGACTGTCGCTGGCAAAACGTCTATACGATTGTCTCGCTACCATTGATCCGCAACATGATCGACTGCCTGTATAACATGACCGCCATTTTGGACAATCCAGCCGCGAACGGGGTGTTGTTTCGCAAAAGCGGCTTTCACCGCGCTTTGGCAGCGTTGGACGTTGACGAAGAACGTTACGGCGGTCAGGCAAAATGGGACACGTGGATCAAGAAGAACCGCGATGGGCTTGACTTTGGCATGAGGGAATGTGGGCTGACGATGTCGGAAGTCAAAGCGCAAACCACTTCGTGGCCAACGCTCGGTAAGTACATCAGCGACAGACAACCCGGCGGAGGATTTACACCTCATCAGACGTTTCTGAAGACATTCCTCTTCGGAGATTGGCGTCAGTATTCAGCCATAGCTCACGGAGCGTTTGAGGGATTGATCCCTGTCGCCATGTATTACGTCGCCGACTCGATGGTGCACGAAGATCGCGACAAGCTTGACGCCATCTTCCCAACAATCTTCTCTATGCATATTCCGCGTATAGCGGCCATCTTGTTGTGCATCGTAACGGAGCTACAGGCGTACTTCGGCTTTGACGACAACGGTGCTCGCATCAATCAGCGCATCCACGAGATGTGGAATGCCCTGATGCCTGTGTTCGACGTCAAGGAGTTGTATGACGAACGCTACGCTCAGCTGATGAAAGATAAACGAATCAATCCCTAGAAGCGGAGCCTGCCTGAGGCCATGTTCCATCACTAAGCACTCACGGCCGGGTGGCCACTCAAGCCCTCCGTCGGCTTAAGCGGGGAACTCCAGCCCTGATCCTAGCCCAACCCCATCCAACTTTATTCATCACAAACGCACTGTGACGGCCATCGCTGACACCATTTCCACTCCATGCAAGAATCATTCCCAGATCGCAGCAGCGAAGCGTGTGCCAGCCTCCAGAGGCCGCCAAGACGCTCTTTGACATCTCAGATTCCCCGAACGAGGGCTTGACAAGCCGGTCGCGACGAAACCGGGGTCCGACAGCAAGAACTAGATCGAGATCTCGTAAGTCCTTATTCCAGAAGACTTTGATATAAGCCCTTATGTTTCAAAGACCAAGTCCAAAAATTCCCGCTAACTCAATGATTCCAGATACCGAGGGGGGAGGGGGTAGGGGTACCAACCAGTAAACATGAAGGCATTTCCTGCGAGGCCCGACTGGAAAATGACTGGGAAGTGATGGGGTAAGGAAGGTTTATTTTGTGTCCCTCTGGTGGGCCTTACCTGAGACCTGACACCGAGACCTCAGACCTCAGACCTAAGACCTCAGACCTCAGACCTAAGACCTAAGACCTGCCGGTCTATTCCCACTCAATCGTCCCCGGAGGTTTCGAAGTAATGTCGTAAACCACCCGGTTCACCCCGCGCACCTCATTCACAATCCGATTAGAAATCGTCTTCAGCACCTCGTACGGCAGCGGAACCCAATCCGCCGTCATGCCATCTTCCGAATGCACGGCGCGGACAGCGCAGGTATAAGCGTAAGTCCGCTGATCTCCCATCACGCCGACCGACATCACCGGCAGGAGCACAGCGAACGACTGCCATATTTTCTGATACAGTCCCGCCTTCTTGATTTCCGAAACAACAACCTCATCGCACTCGCGCAACAAGTCAGCGCGTTCCCTGGTCACTTCACCAAGAATGCGCACCGCCAGCCCCGGACCGGGGAACGGCTGCCGCTGGAGAATATCCTCAGGCATGCCGAGGTCGCGGCCGATGCGTCGCACTTCATCTTTAAATAAGTCTTTCAGCGGCTCGATGAGTTTGAGCTTCATCTTCGCAGGCAGTCCACCGACGTTGTGATGCGACTTGATGACCTGCGACGGCCCGCGCACCGACCGCGACTCGATCACATCGGGATAGAGCGTCCCCTGCACCAGCCAGGTGACCTTGCCTTCTTCCTTCTTAATGCGGCGCGCTTCCTGATCGAAGACCGCAATGAACTCTTTGCCGATGATCTTCCGCTTCTTCTCCGGATCGGTGACTCCTGCCAGTTTCTTCATAAAGCGATCGGTGGCATCGACCGCAACCAGGTGCAGTCCGAGATTGTCGCGAAGATTCTGTTGAACTTTCTCAAATTCGTTCTTGCGCAGCACTCCGTTGTTGACGAAGACGCAAGTGAGCCGCGACTGGCCGGAAGGATCACGCATGGCGCGATCGACCAGCACCGCCGCGACGGAAGAATCCACGCCGCCGGAGAGCGCACAGATCGCCCGCCCCTTGCGGACTTGCTGCTTAACCTGCGCGACCGTCGCATCAATAAAGTGCTGCGGAGTCCAGGAAGGTTTCGCGCCACAGATATTCACGGCGAAGTTGCGCAGAATGTCCGTGCCAAGGGGTGTGTGATGGACTTCGGGATGAAATTGCACCGCCCACATCTTGCGCTCAGCATTCTCGATGGCAGCGACAGCATTAGGAGTCTTCGCCGTCAGCCGAAATCCCGAAGGCAACTCTTCGGCCGAATCGCCATGCGACATCCAGACTGTAAGCGACTGGGGAAGTCCCAGAAAAAGCTGCGAGTCGGATTGCTGGATCTCAACTTTCGCGTGTCCGTACTCGCGCTTAGCGGCCGGACGAACTTTGCCGCCAAGCGCATACACCATGAACTGCAATCCGTAGCAGATGCCAAGCACGGGGACGCCGAGCTCAAAGACGTGCTTGTCGGCCAGCGGCGCGTCTTTGTCGTACACCGAAGACGGGCCGCCAGACAGAATGATCCCGACCGGAGAGTAGCTGCGAATTTCTTTCAAGCTGGCATTAAACGGCAGGACGACGGAAAAAATCTTAAGTTCGCGGATGCGGCGCGCAATCAACTGCGAATACTGCGCTCCAAAGTCGAGGACAACGATTGCCTGGTTAAGCTGGGATTGGGTTTCCACGGATGAGTGTCTCAAATCGGCAAGTCAGTGTAAAGCAAGAATGCGCTGCGAGTCACCGTTGCCGATTGCTACCAGAAATCCACGATGGCCGTTTCGGCGGTTGCGATTCAGGCCTTATTTCACCTGGAAACTGCGCGGATCAATGGACTGGTTGTTCATAATATTGAAGGCCCTGACCTCCCACTCCACGCTCTTGGTGAAACCATTTTCGGTTTCCAGCGTATAACGCACGTCATAGTGAGTCGGCAGGGTGAGGCCGTCGGCAGTGTGAAACTCTGAAAAGCGTTCTTCAATTTTATAGCGTCTGGTTGACTTGCCGGCCATGCTTGTCTCTCCACCTACAACGCTGGTGCTGGGTTCCAGCTTATAGATGGTCATGACGTGCTGGTAGGTTTGCGGATCGAAATACAGAAAGATGTCCAGGTCCGTGCTTTTCCTGGGTTGATAGCGCAGTGCAAGAAGCTCCTTGCCGTCTATTTTCTTCGTGCCCTCAGAATGGAGCTTGGCCTTGCGGGCATCGAGATCAAGCAGTGGCCACGCGGTCGACCATATGCCGCCCAGCAGATTTTCGCGGAGTACCACGTCTTGAGTAAGAACGAAGTTACCAAACTCGGAGCGGGTCAGGTCCGCATACGTACCGGCGACGCTGATTTTGGCGCCATCACAGATAAACTGTTCGCCGTGGAATCCCCCAGCGTTGATTTTGAACAAGAAGTTGGATTTCTGTCCTTCCGAAGCAAACACGAACTTTCCGTCAATTGCACCCGTCCCGCCCACGAGGACGCGGTAGGTCGATCCACCCTGCACCACTCGCGACTTCATATTCTTGCGAGCCTCTGCCGACCCGATAGCATCGAGATGCTTGGCGACCACTTCCTCGGGCTTATCCGCCGCCCAAAGAGATATGGAAAAACCCAGTGCTACGTGACACAAGAGAGCGATGGGCAGTCGCTGCGATCCAAGTAACTGCACTCCAAACTCCTTACTAAGACAACGGGAAGTGTAGTTCGCAGCCATGATCAAGTAAACAACTTTATAGGAAGAAGACTCGCGGAATGACTTACCTCAACCACTTCCGGAGATACGGCTCGCCGCGCTTGTCCGAAGGTGCTCTATCGTACGACAACATTCACCAGTTTTTTCGGCACGACGATTACCTTCGCAATCTGCTTGCCCGCAATCGCCGCCTTGACCTTTTCATCAGCAAGAGCCGCCTGCTTGATGTGATCTTCGCCCGCGTCGGCCGGTACCACTACCAGCCCGCGCAGCTTCCCGTTGACCTGCACGGGAATCTCGATCTCGTCTTCCGCCGCCAGCGCCGGATCATACTTCGGCCACGGAGCTTTCAACAGATTGCCAGTCTCGCCCGCCATTTCCCACAATTCGTGCGCCAGATACGGAGCCATCGGCGCCAGTAGCAGGGCGATGTTGCGCTGCACTTCGGCGACCAGGGCCATTGGAATCTCATCCCCTTTGACGAGCGCTCCGGTAGCGGGACTCTGAGTGTCTTCACTTCCTAACATCCTGCGGTTGGCTTCGTTCAATAGCTCCATAACGGCCGAGATGCAGGTGTTGAAGTGCCATCGTCCCTGGAAGTCGTTGGTCACGCGCTTTATGGTTTGGTGAAGCTTGCGCTGAAGTCGCCGCGGCGAGCCCGTCAGAGGCGTGGACAAAGGAGTGCGCCAATCGGGATCCTGTGGCTTCGCATAATTCTCGTAGAACCTGTACACCCGCCCCAAGAACCGCTGAATCCCCTCAATCCCCGATTCCTGCCAGTCCAGATCGCGGTCCGGAGGCGCCGCGAACAAGCTGTACAACCGCGTGGCATCCGCCCCGTAGCGAGCCACCATCTCGTCCGGCGATACGACGTTGCCGAAGCTCTTCGACATCTTCGCGCCGTCTTTAATCACCATTCCCTGTGTGAATAAGCGCTCTACGGGTTCGTCGTTCGTGACCAGCCCCATATCGCGCATGAACTTGGTCCAGAACCGCGAATAGATTAGGTGGAGAATGGCATGTTCCACACCGCCAATGTATTGATCAATCGGAAACCAGTAAGCGACCTTTGCCAGATCAAACGGAGCGGAGTGGTTCCGTGCGTCGGTGTAGCGGTAGAAGTACCATGACGAGTCGACGAAGGTATCCATGGTGTCGGTCTCGCGCCGCGCGGGCCCGCCACATTTCGGACAAGTCGTGTTCAGAAATGACGGCACGCTCGCCAGCGGAGACCCGCCCGCCAGCGTGATGGGCACGTTGTCCGGCAAGATTACCGGCAAATCTTTTTCCGCAACCGGTACGACGCCATCCTTGTCGCAGTACACTATCGGAATCGGCGTGCCCCAATAGCGTTGCCGCGAGATGCCCCAGTCTTTTATCCGAAAGGTGACGGTAGCTTTGCCGAAGCCCTTCTCCGCGGCGCGAGCTGACATCGCCGCGATTGCTTCCGCGCAGCTCAGCCCGCTGAACTCGCCCGAGTTCACCAGCACGCCGTCCATTGTGGTAAAGGGCAGCGGCGGTTCCGCCATGGTTTCTTCCGGATCGCTGGATTGCGGCAGAATCACCAGCCGGATCTCCAGCTTGTACTTCTGAGCGAATTCATAGTCGCGCTCGTCGTGCGCCGGCACGCTCATGATCGCGCCGGTGCCGTAGTCCATCAGGATGTAGTTCGCCACCCACACCGGCACCGCTTCGCCGTTGTAAGGATTCTTCGCGTAGCGTCCGGTAAATACGCCATGCTTCTCGATGTTGCCAATGTCGCCCGCCTCTTTCGCGCGGCGTTGCTCGGCGATCAACTCCTCCACTTGCGCGCGCAGTTCCGCGTTGCGCGCGATCAAGTCGCAGACGATGGGGTGCTCCGGCGCCAACTGCACCGAGGTCGCGCCAAAAATCGTATCGACGCGCGTTGTAAACACCGTAATCGTGGATCCCGCCGGCCCCACCGTTCCGCCCAGATCGAAATCCACCAGCGTGCCGGCGCTGCGGCCAATCCAGTTCTGCTGCATGATGCGGACTTTTTCCGGCCAGCCCGGCAACTTGTCCAGATCGCGCAGCAATTCGTCCGCGTACTTCGTGATTCGCAAGAACCATTGCTCCAGCTCGCGCTGTTCGACGCGAGTGTCATCATGCCGCCAGCACATCCCGCCCACCACTTGCTCGTTCGCCAACACAGTAGCGCACTGCGGACACCAGTTCACCTTGCTCTTCTTGCGATAAGCCAATCCCGATTCGTAGAGCTTGAGAAAGAACCACTGATTCCAGCGGTAGTATTCCGGCAGGCAGGTTGTGACCTCGCGCGACCAGTCATAGGCGAACCCGAGGCGTTTCATCTGCACCTTCATGGCCGCAATATTCGCCAGCGTCCACTCCCTGGGCGGAGTGTTGTTCTTGATGGCTGCATTCTCCGCCGGCAGGCCGAACGAATCCCAGCCCATCGGATGCAGCACGTTGTAGCCGTTCATCCACATGTAGCGCGCCAGCGCATCACCGATGGAATAGTTGCGGACGTGTCCCATGTGCAGCGCGCCCGAAGGGTAGGGAAGCATCTCCAGAACGTAATACTTCGGCTTCGTCGGATGGGCCTCGGCGGCATAAAGGGCCGGATCGCTCTGCCAGCGCTCGGTCCATTTTTGCTCGATGCGCTGCGCGTCGTAGCGCTCTTCGCGCGCAGAGCCAACAGTTTTATCTTCTTGCGGCATATATATAAGGATGGTGCAGTTATGAGTAATCCTAGATTTTACAACGGGCAGACTGCCAGCGGTTGCGGCAACTGCTACTGACTCGATTTCACGACGCGACTTGCAAGAAGCTTGAACTACCGACGAGCAAGTCGAACAACGAGCGGAGATCCTCAGCCTCCTGTTTGATCAGCGAAGAGTGAAGTACGTGCAGGTATCGGAGTCAACGCGATTGACGCGTCCGGAGGGCGCGCCAGTCCTCGATTTTGAGACGTTTGTACAAAACAGCCGGATTGGAATGTGTGCAGAGTTTTGCCTAGTCGAAAAAATTTATGACGATTATTGAAACTGGAGTCTTGACATGACAGGCTGTTGGACTAGACTGGAGCGGCTCGGGAATTGTCTTTTCGACTTGACCGAACTAAACCACGCATCACAACACAACAATGTATTGAACTTCCAGGAGGCAGTCGTGAAATTGAAATGCTTGGCGATAGTCATGCTGTTCGTGCTGGGCTGTGGCGCTGCTTTTGCGCAGACGTCCTACAGCTTTGGGTTTCTCTCTTCGAGCGGAATAAACGAGTATTGCAACTACGAATCGTTCACCGTCGGTGGCCGAGACAATTTCTATCTGCAGGGGTATGACGTTCTTTCGGTTTGCCCCTATTCACCTGTATCTGGGGCCGCTATCAACGGCTTCGCGATCAACGTTCCGACAGCGGCGTTCTCGCCGGTGCACGGTAAAGCCTATGTGTATGCCGACCAGCTTTACGACGCATACTATCAGGGATGGACGGAAGAGCAGTGGGTAGTGATGACCAAGCTTGCGCCTGGAAAACAGAAGTTTGGAAACGCGGACTGGGCCGGCTACGTAGGTTTCTTCGGTTATAACTTCCTGGGAAACTACGGCTTCCTGTCGACCACGATCCCCGAAGCTCGGGGCTCCTCGACTCTGCTGAAGAGCACCATCAACACGAAGACCCTCCACCAGCTGAAGGCGGCGCATCAGAAGAAGTAGCTCCGCTGTATTAGCTCGGATGTTTTAGAAAGGGCCACGCCGTTTCGCGGCGTGGCTTTTTTTCTTGTATTCTGACAAGTTGGTTGCACCCAAGAGGACAGAGATGATTCGCTGGATTGTATTCATGCTCATGCTATTGACGGTGACGGGTTGCATGGTGGCACAGGTGCCGGGCGCGCCCGCGCAGGATCAGCCTGGGACACAAAGTCAGACATCACAGAGTAAACCGTCGGACCAGGCGCCGGCTGCGAAGTCGAGTGCGCCATCGCTACCAGCACCGCCCGCAACAAGCGGGTTTCCGCTCGATCAATTCCAGGAATTCTCGGCCATTATGGTGGGCAGCCTATTATCTGGCGACGAACGCGAGTCGCATATTTACCGCTCGGGAAACCTTCTCAGAACGCAGGGCACCGAGGGACTAGGCTACTTCCTCACCGACTTGGCATCCTTCGAGACCTACGCCCTGACAAGACTTGGATGCACGAGCGACTCGCACCCGTTTTTCCGCGCATTTCCGTTTACCGCGGGCCGACCGGGGCGCAAGTTCGAGCGCGTCGCCGGTGCCAAAGAATCGGTGGACGGCCATATGTGTCAGGTCGAGGACATTACTATTACCGGCCGCGACTTGCCCCTGCCGATTCGGTTGAAGTTCTGGGAGGCAGAAGATCTGCGCGGCTTTCCGATCAAAGTGCAGGTTCTGAATGGCGGAGGGAAGGGTATAATTCAATACAAAGATGTTGCCCTGGGCCCGGTGGATCCGACTCTTTTCGTTCGTCCAAAGCAGTGTCCGGGTGGGCTGCCCCAACCTCCGGACAAGAAGCCAGCGGCCAAGAAAAAGCCGGCTGCACCTCCGACAGGTAATTCGCAGCCGTAGTGCGGCAATTGATAATTTGGGTTTCCGATACTTTTCCCAAAACATGAATGTGATGCGGCAGTGGTTGTGTGTCATCGGGTTGGCAGCGAGCGCGCTCGCAGCGACCGGCGCTGTGCCTCCCAACATCGTTGTGATCACGCTAGATACGACCCGCGCGGACCGCATGGGGTTTCTGGGCTCGAAACGCGGGCTGACCCCGAACCTGGATGCAATGGCGCAGCAGTCGGCGGTTTTCACCCGTGCTTACGCTCAAGCCCCGCTGACTCCGGTTTCGCACGCGACGATTTTTACCGGCACATACCCGCAATTCCACCAGGTGCTGGATTTCCCGATGCCACTGGCTAAGGATCTGCCCTTTGCCCCGGACATTCTGCGCACCCACGGATATCACACGGCGGCCTTCATTGGTTCCCTGGCTCTCGATCCGGCTGGCGGCGCTCCTGGATTTGACCGCGGCTTCGATACCTACTTCGCCGACTTCCACTCGAGAGAATTCCACGAGAAGGATCGCTACAAGACCGTCGAGCGCCGCGGGGAAGAGGTAACTGCACACGCTTTAGCGTGGTTGAATGAGCATCCCCAGGGGCCTTTTTTCATCTGGGTGCATTTGTATGATCCGCACGATCCCTATGATCCCCCCGAACCTTACAAAACGCGCTATGCCAAGGAACTGTACGACGGCGAGATTGCTTACGTGGACGCCGTCGTCGGGAAATTCTTCGACGAGTTGAAAACGCGCGGCTTGTATGACGGTGCCGTGATAGCAATCATGGCCGATCACGGCGAATCTCTTGGTGCGCACGGCGAAGACACGCACGGAGTGTTTCTCTACGATGAAACCATCCACGTGCCGCTGGTGATCAAGCTGCCACATGCGGGTGCGGCCGGCAAGCGAATCGAGAGCCGGGTGGAACTGGTGGATGTGCTGCCGACCTTGTTGCAGGTCGTGGGAGTAGAGGTGCCGAAGCAAGTGCAAGGGGAATCGCTGCTGGGGATGATGCAGCCGGGAGCGGCGGGAAACGAAGCTGAGGCATCCCGCGATCGGCCTGCCTATTCCGAGTCGGACTATCCCTACCTGGCATACGGCTGGAGTGCTCTTCAAGCGCTGCGCACGGGCAAATATTTGTACGTGCAAGCGCCGCGTCGAGAACTCTACGATCAGGCGGCGGACCCGAACGGAGAACATAACCTGGCGCCAGAATCCACGGCCGTAGCCGACACGCTGGCGAGCCGGGTAGAGTCCTTTCGCCAAAAGACGAGCAATAAACACGAGGCGGCCCCGACAAGTGTCGACGCATCAACGCGCGATAAACTGGCCGCGCTCGGATACGTCGCCTCCACCAATGCCTCCACCACAGCGGGCGCGGGCCAGGGGCCCGATCCCAAGGACAAGATCGAGACCGCTAACGAGATTCGCCGGATCAATACCCTTTTTGAAAATGGCCGCTTCGAAGACGCCGTTCAGCCGCTGCTGGCTTTGATTGCCAAGGAACCTGACATGGCCATCATCTATGCCAAGCTCGGCGGCTCGTACATGAAGCTCCGCGAGTACGACAAAGCCGTGCCGGTGTTGCGCAAAGCGGTGGCGCTCGATCCGGGAATCAACATGGCACAGATGGACTTGGGCCGGTCTCTGCTGCGCACCCAGGACTTCAACGGCGCGGTGACAGTGTTCGAAGGCGTTGTGGCGAGGGTTCCGAACCTTCTCGATGCGCAGCTCTTCCTGCAGATCGCCTATGCCCGCGCCAACCGCGTGCCGGAAACCATCAAGCAGTGCCAAAAAGTGCTGCAGATGCTTCCAGACAACTACGGAAGTTATCTGACTCTCGGGCGATTCTTGGCGAAATCCGGCGACCCTGCGGCGGCCGTGCCCAATCTGGAGAAGGCAGCTGCTCTCCGGCCCCGGGCGGCCGATCCACATGCCTCCCTGGCTGCGATCTATGAACAGTTGGGACGCAAGGAAGATGCCGCGCGCGAACTGGCCGAAGCCCAGCGCCTGGGGCAGAGTCCAGAGGAAGAGTGAGCGAGAAATCGTCTGAACTCGCTTCTACCGGCGTCGCGGTCGAAATAATCCAGAGACACAAACAAAGACGCGAACAAGGTTTCGGCATGAGTGCAATTCGGCAGTGGTTCTGCGTTGTAACGTTGGCGGCGAGCGCGTGGGCCGCCAGCGCGGCGCCTCCCAACATAATTCTGATTACGCTCGACACCACGCGCGCCGACCGCATGGGGTTTCTGGGATCGAAGCGCGGACTGACCCCCAACCTGGATGTCCTGGCGCGGCAGTCGGCTGTGTTCACACGCGCCTATGCGCAAGCTCCGCTGACGCCGGTATCGCACGCCACCATTCTCACCGGCACGTATCCGCAATTCCACCAGGTAAACGATTTCCGAGTTCCGCTGGCGAAAGATCTCCCCTACGCTCCGGATATCCTGCACGGCCACGGATATCACACTGCAGCATTTGTCGGTTCCATCGTCCTCCAGCCCCCAACGTATGCACCCGGATTCGACCGCGGCTTTGACAGTTACGACGCCGACTTCCATTACCAGGGCCCAAGAGAGAAGCACTACCACACCGTGGAGCGGCGAGGCGGGGAAGTCGTGGCACACGCTTTGGCGTGGCTGAACAAGCATCCTCAGGGGCCCTTTTTTATCTGGGTGCATTTGTACGATCCGCATGATCCCTACGACCCGCCCGAACCCTACAAGACGCGCTACGCAAAGGAACCATACGATGGTGAGATTGCCTACATGGACTCCGCTCTGGGGAAGCTGTTCAGCGGGTTGAAAGTGCGTGGCCTGTATGACGGTACGGTGATAGCCGTGATGGCGGACCACGGCGAATCGTTGGGCGCGCACGGCGAAGATACGCATGGCGTGTTTCTCTATGACGAGACCATCCGTGTGCCGCTCGTGATCAAGTTGCCGCATGTCAGCGCCAAGCGCGTTGAGAGCCGAGTGGAACTGGTGGATGTGCTGCCCACTCTGTTGCAGGCGGTGGGGGTCGAGGTGCCGGCGGAAGTGCAAGGGCAATCGCTCCTCGGAATAATGAAAGCGGGAGCAGCGGGAAACGGCGAGGCGGAGTCATCCCGCGATCGCCCGGCCTATGCGGAAACGGACTACCCGCGCGTCGCATTCGGATGGGCCGCCGAGCGCTCGCTGCGAACCGGAAAATATTTGTACATCCAAGCCCCGCGCCAGGAACTGTATGACGAGACAGCAGACCCGGATGCGCTTCACAACCTATCGGGCACGTCGACAGCGGTGAGCAGCACATTGTCCGACGAGGTAAATGCCTTTCGGGCCAAAACAAGCAATACCGGGGAAGCACCGAAGGCCGCCGTGGATCCGACAGCTCAAGAGAAGCTCGCGGCGTTGGGATACGCTTCCGGTGGCCCAGCCAAGGCAGCCACTACTGGCGAGGAGGCAGATCCCAAGGACAAAGTTGAGATCAGCAACCTGGCCCACCGGGCAAGTGTTCTGCGGGAGAATGGAAACTTCAGGGAAGCGGCAGCGTTACTGCAGCAGATCATCGCCAAAGAGCCCGGCATGACCGGAATGTACGCGAAGCTGGGCGATAATTTGTTAGACGCGCAGGAATATCAGGAAGCTTTGCCGGTCTTGCGCAAGGCGATGGAATTGGAACCAGATTCG
Source organism: uncultured Acidobacteriaceae bacterium (assembly GCA_963755765.1). Lineage (GTDB taxonomy): Bacteria > Acidobacteriota > Terriglobia > Terriglobales > Acidobacteriaceae > Acidiflorens. Next base: position 478,492 of record CAVWKZ010000006.1, on the reverse strand, counting down.
CCGATGTCGCACTTCCGGCTGGCGAAAGGGCTAATGGGAACCGGAGATTTCGCCGCCGCCGTTCCTGAGCTGGAGTTCGCCATCGGCAAAATGCCGAACTTTGCGGACGCACACGTTTTCCTGGAGATGGCCTACGCGCGAACCGGCCGTGTACCCGAAACCATCAAGGAATGCAAAATAGTTTTGGAATTCCTACCGAACCACTACGGAAGCTACTTGATTCTGGGTCGATTTCTGGAGATGTCGGGAGATCTCGATGGCGCGGTCCAAAATTTGAAGAAGGCGGCTACCCTGCAGCCCACTGCACCCGATCCCCACGTAATATTGGCCGATGTGTACGATCACCTGGGCCGCGAAGCCGATGCTGACCGGGAACGGGCGGAAGCCAGACGCTTGAGTGCGGGCAGACAATAGGAAGTAAGACACGCTCTCAGCCCGCGGCCTTGATCAGTTCGCTCAGCTTGTCCAGGTCCTGGCCGCTGACGTCGCCAATCACAAAATAGCGAAGGCCATTGTGCCGCCAGCTCCGCACTTCAAAGGAAAGAGCTGAACGCGGGGCCTCGCCCTCGCGGACTTCTCCCAGTTCCCGTTCCTGGAAAATAAAAACCGAAATCTGGTGCTGGCGGACGCGAAAAATCAGTTCCGCGCCCGGCGACTGGCTCACATAGCTGACCTTACCGCCGATCAGGGTGAAAGGAGAGCCCTGCAGCTCGGGCAGGTTAAAGGTGAAAGGAATCTTGCCCTCGAACCATGGCTTCACCGTGTGACGGTCAGTGGATACGACGTCGACCGGGTTGGCGCTGGCAAGTGTGGCCACGTGCTGGTCCACCAGTTCGCTTATCAGTTGCCGCTGGTTCCCGCGTTCATGCTGCGCGTTTAGAAGAAACACACCGGCGACCACCAGCGCAGCAACAGTTGCCGTTACGAACGCTGGAAGCCAATATCGCCTCCACGGGGACGGCCTGCGTGCGGCAATGCTCCTTTGAATGCGGGAGCGGAAAGCCGGATCCGGCGTAAACCTCTGGCCTGCGGTCTGGACCGCACGCTTCTGTTGAACCCTGCGCAGGCCCTCCGCCGTGCAGCCGGAGCATCCGCGCAAATGTTCCTGCACCGCGCGTGCCTCGTCGGCACGGAGCTCGCCGTCGAAGTAAGCATCGAGTTTTCCTGTCCAGCTCTCGCAGGCCATAATTCCGATGAAACTCAACTAACGTCCGAGTAAGCGATCACTTCTCCTGCAATTTCAGCACAGTGTCACGCAAAGCCCGGCGTGCGCGCGACAAACGCGACATCACCGTGCCCATCGGGACGGCCAGAGTTACAGAAATTTCCTGATACGACATCTCTTCAAATTCACAGAGCAGCAGCACCTCGCGATAAGGCACAGGCAACTTGCCCAAAGCCTCTTGCACCAACTGCCGATCTGAACGCTCGAGCAGGATAGTCTCCGGCGTCTCCCTGATCGCGAGAACTCCCGCGGGAAACACTGGTTCCTCGCCATCCGGTTCGAGCGACACCGTGGCCATCGCTTTCATCCCAGTGCGAGAGGTCAAGAACGTGTTTCGCAAAATCTGGTAAATCCAGGCGCGGAAGTTGGTGCCCGGCTGGAACGAGCGAAACCCCTTGAGCGCCTTGGCGTAGGTCTCCTGCACCAGGTCCTCGGCTTCTTCCCGATTCTGTGTCAGCCAGTGAGCAAAGTTGTAAAGCCGGTCGAAGAGCGGCATGGCCAGCTCTTCGAACGATCCCGATAACGAGTGCTCTTCCGACACGCACACAAGAGTAAACCAGCGAACCATCGTTTTATTCCCACACAACCAAAATAAATATTTGTGGAATAAAAACTGGCGCTGTCAGTTGTGCACCGTGAACGGAGAACGAACCGGACGGTTGTTTGAAAAAAGTGCTTGAAAAGAACGAAAGGAAATCATGCCGCAGCAGAATAATCACGACGAGATTTTGTTTGACCACAACCACGACGGAATCAACCGCCGGGGATTCCTGAAATGCATGGCCTGGGCCGGCACCGGCGCGCTGTGCGTGCTCGAAGGCGGAGTGTTGAAGTCATACGCCCTCAACGATGCCTCCGGCGTAAAGAAAGCCGCCAAGGGAGAACTAACCTTTGTCCAGATGAGCGACAGCCATATGGGATTCAACAAGCCCGCGAATCCCGACGTAGTCGCAACCCTGAAAGCTGCGGTCGCCAAGATCAACGCGCTACCTGTGCCTCCCGAATTCATGCTGCACACCGGCGACATCAGCCATCTGTCGAAGCCGGAGGAGTTCGACACCGTTGACCAGATTCTCAAATCTGCGCCCACTAAGGATGTGTTTTTCGTCCCCGGCGAGCACGACGTGCTCGAGGATAACGGCCAGCAATATCTCGCGCGTTACGGCAAGAACACCAAGGGCGCCGGCTGGTACAGCTTCGACAAAAAGGGTGTGCACCTGATCGGACTAGTCAACGTGATGAACCTGAAATCTGGAGGCATGGGTTCGCTCGGCGCGGAACAACTGGCGTGGCTGGAGGACGACGTCAAACATCTTTCCAAGAGCACGCCCGTGATTGTGTTCGCGCACATGCCGCTCTGGAACATCTATCCGGAGTGGGGATGGGGCACCGACGACAGTGCGCAGGCGCTTTCCTATCTGAAGCGTTTCGGCTCGGTGACCGTCCTGAACGGACACATTCATCAAACCATGCAAAAAGTGGAAGGCAACGTCACTTTCCACACGGCGGCTTCGACTGCCTTCCCACAACCGCATCCCGGAGCGGCACCCTCCCCTGGCCCGATGAAGGTTCCAGCGGAGCAGTTGCGTGGTCTGCTGGGAGTGACCAACGTGAACTACGTCCGCAAACATCATGCCCTGGCGTTGATTGATTCCACGCTGGAGTAACTGGGTATCGAATAGCTCAACAAAAACTTTCACAAACTTTACAAGGAGCAAGACGATGAAAAAAAATAGCTGGATTCTTTGTGTCGCTGCGTCCATGGTGCTGGCTTTGGCCGCACTGCCCACAGTGGAGAAGTCAATAGCCGCCGGTCCCCCAGCAGCCGAAGTACAGACCGTCGAAGTGAAGATTGATAACTTCAGCTTCGCGCCCGCCACACTTGCGGTCAAGGCCGGGACCCAGATCACTTGGACCAATGCCGATGACATCCCGCACACCGTGGTCAGCGACGACCAAGTTAGCTTCAAGTCCAAGGTGCTCGACACCGATGAGAAGTTCACGTTCACGGCCAGCAAGCCCGGCACGTACTCGTACTTCTGTTCGATTCACCCGAAAATGACCGGCAAAGTGGTTGTGGAATAGGTGGCCGCGTGCATCCCTTTGATCTCAAATCAGCCTTGCTCGCGAAGCATGCGCAACATGTCGTCCTGATCCATTTTCCGATTGCGCTTTTTCTCACCGGAGCCGCTTTCGACCTCGCGGCGCACTGGACGAAAAATGCCACGAAAAGACCAGCCCTGGCAGCAGCGGCCTATCTCAACCTTCTCGCCGCTGCTGTTTTTGTGCCGCTGGCCGTCGCCACGGGCATCGCCGCCTGGCAGTGGCAACTGGAGGGGCACAAGCTCAAGGGAGTGTTGCTGCTTCACCTTGTCCTGGGGTGCACCTCCGGTCTCCTTATTTGTGTAGTGGCGTGGATCCACTTCCGGCGGCGTCGAGCATCAGATTCAGCGCTGCCGAGTTACCGCCTGCCGTTGGAGCTCCTGACCGCGGTAGTCATTGTTCTTACGGGTCACCTCGGCGGATTCCTTAGTGGAGTCAACCTCCCGGGTTAGTTCGCCCGGCCTCGGCGCGATCCGGCTATACCATCGGCCATTTCCGCCCGCCGTTTGCCCCATTCCACCGCGAACGCTAAACTAAATAACTCGGGGTACCCACATGCTCGTAGTCATGCAGGCGCAGGCCACCGAAGAGCAGGTTCGCGCCGTTTGCCAGAAAATCGAAGCGCTGGGATATCGCCCCCACTCCATGCCCGGAGCGCAACGCACCGCCATCGGCATCACAGGCAACAAGGGCGAGGTCGAGGCCGGGTCGCTCGAAGAAATGCCGGGCGTGCAGGAAGTCATTCGTGTCTCCAAACCCTACAAGCTGGTCAGCAGAGACACCAAGCCCGACAACACGGTAGTCAAGTTCGCGGCCGCGAACGCTAATTCTCAGCCCGTGACCGTCGGAGGCCGGGACTTGGCCATCATCGCCGGCCCCTGTGGTATCGAGACTCGCGATCAGGCTTTCACCATAGCCGAGCGCGTGGCTCGCGCCGGAGCCCAGTTCTTCCGCGGCGGTGCCTACAAGCCCCGCACTTCTCCATATTCTTTTCAGGGACTGGGAGAAGAAGGCCTGAAGATCATGGCCGAAGTCCGCGACCGCTTCGGTTTGCTGATCGTGACCGAGGCCGTGGACTACGAGTCGCTCGATTTGGTTGACCAGTACGCCGACATGATCCAGATCGGCGCTCGCAACATGCAGAATTTTTCTCTGCTCAAGCGTGCCGGACGCGCCCGCAAGCCTGTCCTCCTGAAACGCGGCATCTCGGCGACGCTGGAAGAATTTCTCATGGCCGCCGAGTACATCATGAGCGAGGGCAACTACAACATCGTCCTCTGCGAGCGCGGAGTGCGCACTTTCGCCGATCACACCCGCAACACGCTCGATCTCAGCATCGTCCCCGCAGTGCAGCGCCTCAGCCATCTGCCCATCATCGTTGATCCCAGCCATGGCACCGGCAAGCGCAACAAAGTGACGCCACTCTCCCGCGCCGCCGTCGCTGTCGGAGCCGATGGATTGATCGTCGAAGTGCATCATGATCCCGACCGCGCGTTATCGGATGGCATGCAGTCGCTTTTCCCCGATCAGTTCGACGCGCTCATGGTGCAGGTCAGGCAGATCGCGGCGGTGCTGGGGAGGACGATTCCCGCGTCGGCCCAGATTCATGCAGGTGCGACTGCTTCGGAGGATTGATTTATGCGACGATATCGGCTATTCGCTGCCGCGATTGCGCCGATCGTTATTATGCTGATCGTCGGCATGGCCCAACCCACCACATTGCTCGGCCAGGACGATGCGGCGAAGGGAACCTACAATGGAGAGCCGCTGTGCGGAAACCGCCGAGGAGTTCATCCGCGCCCGGCCTACGTGCCCACTCCCGACTACGACGAGAAAGCTCGGAAGAAAAAGATTGAGGGTACGGTTAGGCTCTCGATCATAGTGACCAAAGATGCCCAGACAGCGGGGATCAAGGTCGTAAACAGTCTCACCCCGGGTCTCGACCAGCAGGCAATTAAGGCCGTCTCGCGATGGAGGTTCGAGCCAGCGGCGCAGGACGGGCAGCCTTGTCCGATGCGAATAGCTGTGGAAGTGCAATTCAAATTGTATTGACGCTCGCCGCCTCTGATAATCTCTTTTCTTCAGCCGGGCAAGTAGTCTTTTGAGAAAATGAGAAAATTTCTTCTACTCGCCGTTCTCGTCCCGCTCATCCTCGCCGCCGGATGGTACTACTTCCACCAGCGCGCCCTCCCCGGTTACGGGCCTCTCTATCGCGAATTCGCCTATATCTCGAATGGCAAGAGCAATACAGTCACAGTTATTGACCTGCGCAGCTTTCGCCCGGTCAGAACGCTGCAAGTTGGCGTCGAGCCTACCGGACTCGCGGCCAATCCCAAACGCAACGAAGTTTACGTAGTCAACACCGGATCTTCGAACGTCAGCGTAATAGATGCTGAGCAGAATAAAGTTGTGGCCACGATCGGTGTCTACGGACGTCCCTACTTCATCGACGTCTCTCCCGACGGCCGCCGCGCCTACGTCGCCAATTCCGGCTCCAACAATGTTTCGGTTCTTGATCTCGACCGGCGTGCCGTCGTAACCACACTTCACGTGGGCGCAAGTCCGGGCCTGGCGCGTGTCTCGCCTGACGGATCTACCGTGGTCGTCACGAATCGCGACGACAACTCCGTCTCCATCATCGACACCGCCCGCCTCGCGGTGCGCGCCGCCATCAACATCTGCATGCATCCCGAAGACGTCGCCATCCTGCCCGATTCCACGAAAGCGTTCGTCTCCTGCTCCGGATCGGGCCAGGTCGCGAGCATCGAGCTTAAGAAGGATGAGATCAAGAAGGACGAGCTTAAGAAAGACGATGTTAAGACTGACAAACTGCTCGCCCTCCTCGATGTCGGAAAGTCTCCCGTGAGCCTGGCGCTCAAGCCGGACGGCGGAGAACTGGTCGCCTTCAACTTCGACGCCGACACGATTTCCATAATCGAGACGACGCCTAACGAAGTCTCGGGAAGTTATCTCATCGGCGCCCAGCCCGCGCGCGGTGTGGTTTCGCTCGATAACTCGCGCTTGTACATCTCTAACTTCGGATCCAACAACATCGCCGTATACGACATCGATCTCGGCAAGGTCGTCGACTATCTTCCTGTAGGAACGCATCCCGACGCACTGGCACTTTCGCAGAGCCAGAACTATCTGCTGGTGCTCGACTCCGGTTCCGGAGACCTGGCCGTCATTCAGAAGCGCGAGCCCAGGAAGCTGGAGCCGTCGGAATATTCCTTGCTCACGATTATCCCTGTCGGCATGCAGCCGAATCAGATTGTGGTGAAGTCGTTTCGCGCGACGAAGATCATGGATGGTCGCTAGAAGATCTCCTACGATCACGCGGTCGCCGCGCCAGCTTTCCGAAAATGTTCAAGGATGGCTTCGGCCTGAGACTTTGTTACCACCGACGACAGCGCAGCGACGTCCGCTTGTTTCACCGCCTGCAGGCTGCCGAAATGTTCCAGCAGGCGCCGCGTGGTGGATTCTCCAACTCCGGCGATTTCCCGTAACTCGGTGGCTCGGTCTCTGATCTGGCGGCGCTTGCGATGGAAGGTCACCGCAAAACGATGCGCCTCGTCGCGGATCTGCTGCACCAAATGTAAGACCGGAGAATGATGGTCGAGAACGACGGGGTCGTCTTCTTGTCCATAGACGTAAATGATCTCTTCTCTTTTTGCGATGGCGGCGAGCGGCTGATTGATGATTTCGAGGGCTTCGAGCGCCTGCGCAGCGGCGTGAAGCTGTCCCAGGCCGCCGTCGATCAGCACCAGACTGGGCATGGTCTTTTTTTCTTGCTGGATGCGCTGGTAGCGGCGGGTCACCACTTCTCGCATGGAGGCGAAATCGTCCACGCCCTCTACGGTTTTGATTATGAACTTGCGGTAGTCTGACTTCTTCATCTTGCCTTCTTCCCACACCACCATCGAGGCCACCGTTTCCGCTCCCTGAATATGGGAGATGTCGAAACACTCGATACGCTTAGGCCGCTCCGGCAGGCCGAGCGCGTCCTGCAAGGATTCTTGAATGGCGCGCGCGTTAGGCTTCAGGACCCGGAAACGCTGGTCATAGGATTGCTTTGCGTTAGTGCCCGCGAGATCGATAAGTTCGCGCTTCTCTCCGCGCTGCGGCACCGTGATGTGGACCCGCGTCGCTCGTCCTCCTTCCCCGGCCAGTTGCTCGCTGAGCGCTTCTTCCAGTTCTTCGCGGTCTTCGAAATCCACAGGAACGTAGATGTTGCGCGGGACGTAGGGCTGCCCCAGATAGAGTTGCTTGACCAGCGCAGAGAAGAATTCTCCGGGATGCAACGAATCGACGGAGAGATTGGTATCCCCGCCCACCACAGCAACATCGGGCCGCGCAGCAAATTCCGGAAGGTCCTCCCAGAAAAATTCGCGCCGGTCGAGCACTTTTCCCGCGCGCATGTGGAACAGATTTACGGCCAGCATTTGATTTTCGTAGTGATATCCAAAAACGTCGGCGTCGTCGCCTTCGACGGCGGCGATGCGTTGCTTCTCCTGCAGCTGCTCGACGGTCGAGATCAGGTCGCGATAACGGGCGGCGCGCTCGAACTCCTGCACTTCGGAAGCTTCGGCCATGCGCTGGTGCAGAGATTTAACCAGGTCTGTTTGCCGGCCTTCGAGAAAAAGCTTCACGTCGCGCACGGCTTCCGAGTAGATCTCGGGCGTGGTCAGTTCTTGCACGCAAGGCCCCAGGCAGCGCTTGATATAAAACTGCAGGCAGGGACGCGGATGGTAGCGCGTCAAATCCACTTTGCAGGATGGCACCATGAAGTGGCGATGAATCAGATCGACGATGCGATAGGCGAGATTGGCAGGGAAGTACGGGCCATAGTAGGCGCTGCCGTCCTTGCGCAGCCGGCGGGTCACATAGACTCGAGGGAAGCGCTCGGCCAGAGTCAGCTTTACGTAAGGGTAAGTCTTGTCGTCGCGCAGCAGGATGTTGAAGCGCGGCTTCTTCTGTTTGATAAGGTGGTTCTCTAGGGCCAGCGCCTCCTTATTATTAGCTACGACGATGTAGTCGACATCGACCGCCTCGCGGACCAGCGTGCCGGTTTTTGCGTCCTCCCAGCGGCCTTCGTGGAAATAAGAGGAGACACGCGAGCGCAGGTTCTTCGCTTTGCCCACGTAAATGACTTCCCCTTCGGCATTTTTGTAGAGGTAGACGCCGGGTGAAGTGGGGATGGTTCGGATTTTCTGGGCGAGATCCATGGGCGCTGTATTTAGTGTAATGTAAAACACGAAGACAGAAGTGTGTTACAATAGTGCTCGTGAGTAATACGATCACAATCCGTCTTCCCGAAGAATTGGCGGAATGGCTTAAGAGCACCGCCCGTAAGACCGGCATACCGATGGGGCGTCTGGTTCGGGACCAACTTGAGCTCGCCAAGCGGGAAACGGGCGACAAGCCCTTTCTTCGCTATGCCGGTGTAATGTCTGGCCCGCCGGATCTTTCCTCTCGTAAGGGCTACTCCAGGAAATGAAGGGTATCGCCGACACCGGTTTGATCGTCGCGCTTCTTAATCGTGATGACCGGCATCACGACTGGGCGTTAGAAGTCGCGCGAACGATTTCAGAACCACTACTCACCTGCGAGGCTGTTTTGAGTGAGGCTGGCTTTCAGGTGGGATCGATAAAGTGGGTGCTGGGCCTGGTGCGAGAAGGGTTCTTAAAGATTGCATTCGATCTGTCCGAAAATTTCGAAGAGGTTACGGAACTGGCGGAGCGTTATCGAGACCGAACGCCCGGTCTGGCCGACTTATGTATTATTCGCATGAGTGAATTGAACGAACATTTGCCCGTGCTGACGGTGGATGAAAGCGACTTCCGCGTCTATCGGAGAAATCGCCGAGATGTGATTCCGATCGTGTGCCCTCCACGCGGTTGATTCCTACGCGCCCCACCCCTTCACAAACTCCACCAGACTGCGCAGCGCAATCCCCGATGGCCCTTTGGCGATCCAGGGTTTGTTCTCTTCCATCCAGGCCGTGCCAGCGATGTCGAGATGGATCCACGGTGTATCTTCGGCGAATTCTTTCAGGAACATGGCGGCAAAAATGGCGCCTCCCCAACGGCTGCCGGCATTCACCATGTCGGCGATGTTTGATTTGAGATTTTCCTTGTATTCGTCGTCCAATGGGAGACGCCACATTTTTTCACCGGCTTGCCGGTTCGCGCTGGCGAAGCGCTCATACATCTGGTCGTCGCTGGCGAAGATGCCGGCGTTCACGTATCCGAGTGCCACGACCACCGCTCCGGTCAGAGTCGCGGCATCGATTAAATGCGTGCAGCCGAGTTGGCGGGCGTAGCTGAGGCCGTCGGCCAGAATCAGCCGTCCTTCGGCGTCGGTATTGATGATCTCGATGGATTTGCCGGACATGGCAATCTGCACGTCTCCGGGCTTTTGCGCTTTGCCGGAAGGCATATTTTCAGTAGCGCAGATAATCGCCGTGACTTTCACCTTCGGCTTAAGCAGGGCAATCGCGCGCATCGTGCCAATCATGGTAGCGGCGCCAGCCATGTCGTATTTCATTTTCTCCATGCCGTCCGCTGGTTTAATCGAAATGCCGCCGGTATCGAAAGTGACGCCCTTTCCGACCAGTCCAAGATGGACACCTTTGGCCGCGCCAGCAGGGTCGTAGCGCAACACAATCAGCGCGGGGGGCTCGTCGGATCCCTGAGCCACTCCCCAGAAGGCGCCCATCTTGAGTTGTCTGATCTTGTCGGCGTCATAAACTTCGCACTGCAGGCCGACTTCGGACGCCATCTTTTTGGCACGCTCGGCTAGTATGGTTGGCGTCATGCGATTGGACGGCTCGTTGACCAGGTCGCGGGTGAAGTTCTGCGATTCGGCGACGACGCGTCCGGTTTGCAGGGCGCTCTCCAAGGGCTTCCCATCGCCTTGTACGACGATGGTGATCGCGTCGAGCTTCTGGTCGTTGTCTTTATCCTTGTCCCTGCGATCGCTCTTGTAGTAGCCGGGATCGAAGTCGCCCACGAACGCGCCTTCGACAATGGCGCGCACGGCCTCCGGCCCCATGCCTTTCCCCGGCAGAGCCTGCTCCGGCAAAACAAAGGCAAAACTACGGATGCTCTTGCTCTGAAGGATCCGCACGGCGGAGCCGGCCAGCTTGCGCAACTCCGCAGCCGAAAAATTCTTGGCTTTTCCGCCGCCGATGAGGAGCAGGCGTTTTGCTTTCAAGCCGGCGGGGCGATGCAGCAGTGTGGTTTCGAACGGCTTGGCGGTGACTTCGCCGCTGGAAAGTACGTCCTTGGCGGCGTCCCGTACGGCGGTATCGGCGCACTCGACAGATGGTGATGGCTTATCTTTTTCACCCTTGTCTTTTTCGTTTCGACCCGGTTCATTTCGATCTAGCGTTATTACAACCAGGCAATCGGTTTCCAGTTGCGACGGGAGGGAGGAAGAAAGGTTTGTTTTCATGATGGACTGTATTTAGTATCCATGGCGGGAGGGGAAACGCGCAACAGGAAGGATGGAGGCAGCCATCCCTATGCTTTTCTTCCTCGGGTGACCGCCTCCCGTGCTTCCTTGTCGGCGGTGCGACGGCGTTCAGTTTCGCGCTTGTCCCACATTTGTTTGCCCTTGGCCAGGGCAAGTTCCAGTTTGATTTTTCCATTCTTGAAATACATGCGGGTGGGGATCAGCGTCAATCCCTTTTGCTGCGATTTGCCGATCAGCTTGCGAATTTCCTCTTTGTGAACCAGCAACTTGCGGGTGCGGAGCGCGGCATGATTGGCCGAGTTGCCGTGGTCGTAGGGGCCTATGTGGCAGTTCAGCAGCCAGAGTTCGCCATCCTTGATCAGGCCGTAAGAGTCCTTGAGATTTACTGTTCCGGCGCGAACCGACTTTACTTCGGTGCCAGCGAGGACTACTCCGGTCTCGAATTTTTCGAGCAAGAAGTAGTTGTGGCTAGCGTTCCTATTTACGGCAGCATCCTTCTCCCCCGAAGCGGTAGGCTGCCGGCGGGGATTTTTCTCCCGATTGGGCTGGGTTTGGTGAGTGGTCTGCTTGGCCATATCGCTGAAAAGAAGCTGAAAAGAAAGTAACACGAAGGCAGGAGTCAGGTGTTAGGTGTCAGGTCTTAGGGAAGCCGAGGACAAACCTCTATTGGCTGATGGAGTCGAAGCTTTCCTCGCTTCCGTCAGCCGAGACCTGAGACCTGAGACCTGACACCTGCGACCTGTGGTACAGGTACTAATGAGTGTAAACACCTACGTACCAGTCACTTCGGGTGCCAGTCAATGCGATGCTATAATCCAGATTTCCGGTACTTTTTGCACGCGACGACCGCTGCCAAGCCCGGGTTCTTCGCTTTTTCGGGATAGTCGGGTGAGTCTGGCGGGGCGCCGCTGTCCGGCAAGAGAGATTTCTATGAGGACTGTTTGATGAGACGCCTGATCTTTCCGGCCCTGTTCGTTTTGCTGCTGCTCTGCTTCAGGCTCCCTGTTGATGCCAAAAAGGTTGATTCCGCCAAGACCGCCTACGACAAGGGGACCGACGCCGAGGCGCGGCAGAACTACGAACTAGCCTTTGACTATTTCAAGCAAGCTTACAACCTGAAGCCAAAAGATCTGCGATATCGGGTCGCGTTCGAGCGCACCCGCGCCTATGCAGCATCTTCACTGGTGCATCGCGGGCAAATTGCGCGCGATGCCGGCAAGCTCGACGAGGCTGCGGCGGACTTCCAGAAAGCGGTTGACGTTGATGGTTCTTCGTTCATCGCGGTGCAGGAGCTGAAACGCACCCAGCAGATGATCAAGGAGACGCAGGGTCCGCCCCCACAGGCTGCCGCTCCCACTCCCTTGCGTAGGCGGCTGCAATCCGCGCAAGGTCCGGTGGAACTGGCTCCCATCTCGAACGTTCCCATCACCCTCAAGGTGACCGAGAAATCCAATGTGATTTACGAGACGGTGGGCAAACTGGCCGGGATCAACGTGCTTTTCGATCCCGATTACACCCCGAAACAAGTGCGCATTGAGCTCAACGGCGTCACCCTAGACGAAGCGCTCGAAACGATTTCGCTCGAGACCAAGACCTTCTGGCGTCCGGTGACGCCCAACACAATTTTCGTCGCGCAAGACAATCCCGCAAAGCGGAAAGAGCTGGAACAAAACGTCCTAAAAACTTTTTATCTTTCCAATCTTTCTCAGCCTACCGAATTGCAGGATGTTGTGAACGCGATGCGCACCATTCTCGAGGTCAGCCGAATTCAGCAGCTGCCCTCGCAGGGAGCAATCGTGGTGCGGGGCACGCCCGACCAGGTGGCGCTGGCCCAGAAGCTCGTGGACGATCTCGACAAGGCGAAGCCTGAAGTACTGGTTGAAGTGGCGGTCATGCAAGTCAGCCGCGACAAGGCGCACACGCTTGGTATTAACCCTCCAACCAGCCTGACGGTTGCTTTGCAGCCCAATGTCGGTAGTACCACCACCAGCGGAACCACCGGCTCCGGCACCTCGGGCTCGGTCACAACCAGCAGTGGGACTGCGAATACCATCAACCTCAATAGTTTGGCCAATTTGAATGCCACCGACTTCCAGGTGACGATTCCGCCGGCGACAGCCAGCGCCTTGATGACCGACACCGACACCAAGATCATCCAGAATCCACAGATCCGCGCCCTCGACGGCCAGAAGGCTACCTTGAAGATTGGCGATCGCGTGCCGGTCGCGACGGGGTCATTCCAGCCCGGGATTGGCGGCGTCGGTATCAACCCGTTGGTGAATACCCAATTTCAATACCTCGACGTCGGCGTGAACATCGACATCACGCCGCGAGTCCATCCTGGGCGCGAAATTTCGATGAAGCTGGTGCTGGACGTCTCGGCAGTAGACTCCTACGTAAGCATCGGCGGCATCAGCCAGCCAGTCATCGGCCAGCGCAAAATCGAGCACGAGATTCGCCTGAAAGATGGAGAAGTCAGCCTGCTCGGCGGCATGATGGAGGATTCGCGGACAAAATCTCTCTCCGGCATCCCCGGCCTGGCCTCGATCCCGATCCTGAAATATCTTTTTGCGCAGGATACCTCCGACCACTCGACCAACGAAATCGTGTTCGTCCTCATCCCGCACATTATTCGCGGGCCTGACACATCTCATGGCACTGAGGACATGATCGATGTGGGTACGGCCAATGCCATCTCGCTAAGACGCACCAACACCAAAGAGGCGGCGCCAGCGAGTACGGTTCCGCCTGCCGCGCCCGCTTCTTCCGGCGCAGCGCCTCAAGCTGCAGTCCCCCAAGGTGCGGCGGCAGCCGCTCCACCGCCCGCGGCGCAGCAGACGCTTATGTCCCCGGGCCAGCTTGCTCAGAGCCTGATGCCGCAAACTCAGCCTCCGCCCAATCAAGCTCCCCCGAGGTTGGCGCAAAGCCAGCCTGGCGGCGGGACTTTCCTCTTTGATCCGCCGGTTTTGAACCAGGCCAAGGGCTCGACCTTTACCGTGAACGTCATGCTTTCCGGCGGGCAGAACGTGTACTCCGTGCCCGTGCAACTCAACTACGACCCCAATCAGGTGCAAGTGATCAACGTATCTAACGGAGGGTTCCTGTCGCAGGATGGACAGCTCGTAACCGTCGTTCATCGCGAGGATACGACGACCGGTACCATGCAAATCACCGCTTCGCGGCCTCCAGGTGCCGCCGGCGTTTCGGGACAGGGCGCAGTCGTAACCCTCACTTTCATGGCGAAGGCGCCGGGCCAGTCCGCGCTGACCATCACCCGGGGCGGAGCGCGCGACCCGTCCATGCAGCCGATTGCAATGAGCGGAGCACAGGCGGCGATAACGATTCAATAAGAAGTTCTCAGTTCCCAGTTCTGGTTCTCAGTGAGAACTGGGGCTGGTCTTACTGAGAACCGGGAACTGGGAACTGATTTATGCGTCAACAACGCGGGTTTACGCTGATCGAGTTAGTGGTGGCGACCGCGATCCTGGCCATCCTCGTGGGGATGGCGGTTCCGATGGCGAAGAGCGCCGTGAGCCGAGAGCGTGAGCACGAACTGCGTTACGACCTCTGGATGATCCGTGACGCCATCGACCGCTACAAAGCGGCCGCCGATCTGGGCGGATTTCAGACCAAGGTGGGGAGCGAAAATTATCCTCCCGATCTCGACACGCTGGTCACCGGAGTGGATGTCGCCGGCAAGAAACTGAAGTTTCTCCGCAAGCTTCCCGCTGATCCCATGACCAAGCAGGAATGGGGACTGCGCTCCATGCAGGACGACAAGGACTCGACTTCCTGGGGCGGACAGAACGTTTTCGATGTTTACACCAAGTCGGACCAGACCGCCTTGGATGGCACGAAATATAAGGACTGGTAGATGCGATCCCGATCCCAAGTCCGCAGTTCGGTCTGCAATCCCAAAGCCCGCAGTCCCAAAGCTCGAATTCTCATGGCTCGCCATCGCAAGCTTCGCAATATCGGTTTCACTCTGATCGAGATGCTGGTGGTCATCAGCATACTTATGATCCTGCTCGCGATCGCGGTGCCGAATTATACCCATAACATCGAACTCGCCAAGGAAGCCAAACTTCATCAGAATCTGACCACGCTCAATAAAGTCATCCAGGAATATTCGCTCGATAAGAAACACGCGCCGCAGTCGCTCGACGACCTGGTGCAGGCTGGATACATCAAGTTCATCCCCGATGACATCACCGGCAGCAACACCTGGGCGACGGATCCGGAGGATCCCGAAAATGCGTGGGATCCGAACAATACCGGCATCGGAGCCGTGCACAGCGGTTCGGATCAAATGGCGCTCGACGGCAGTGCCTATTCGAGCTGGACGCACTAGAATTTGGACCCACTGGGATTGGACAAGATCGGATTGGGATGAGGCGAGACTGGATATGAACCGAAGGGCGACCGCAGGTGAGCGCGGATTCACACTGATCTCAATGATGGTGGTGATCAGCATCATGCTGATCCTGCTGGGGGTGGCCATGCCCATCTTCAGCCACAGCATTACGCGGGCGCGCGAGGAAAATCTGCGCAAGAACCTGGACACGCTGAATCAGTCGATCTTCCAGTACACGCAAGACAAACAGAAAGCGCCGCAGTCGCTCGATGACCTGGTGACGGCGGGCTACATCGATCGAAGAGTTGGAATTCCGGACGACATCACCGGCAGTAAAACGTGGGAGACGGAGCCGGCCGAAGGCGTGATTATGTCGCTCGACCAAACTAATACGGATGGCATCATCGGCGTCCACAGCGGTTCCAGCCAGGTGGGCAGCGACGGCACCCCGTACTCGAAGTGGTAGACGAGCAGGCGTCAGGTCCCGGGTGTCAGGTCCCAGGAAAATCTGCCCGGCTCCGCACAAGAAATTGCTAACATCGTACCCGGTTCAGGTTAGGTTTTCCTAAGACCTGACACCTAACACTTGAGACCTGCTCTGTGGAGGTTCGTTTGGATTTTCTCAATCGGCTGCAGCCCCTGGGCCTGCTCGTACTGCGGCTCGTTCTCGGAGCGATCATGATCTTCCATGGCTATCACAAAGTATTCGGTGGTTTTCATCATCACGTGGATTTCGTGGGCTCGCTCGGCCTTCCGCGCTGGCTGGCATATTTTTCGGCAGGCACCGAATTCTTTGGCGGGATTGCTATCGTCCTGGGACTGTTTACCCGTTTCTTTGCGCTGGCGTTCATGATTGAAATGGGCGTCGCCATCTGGAAGGTGAGTTTTAAGAACGGCCTGATGGGCAATGGCGGATACGAATTTCCGCTGGCCCTGGCGGCGATGGCGTTTGTGCTGCTTTGTTTTGACGGCGGGCCATGGGGATTGACGTTTGGCGGGAGGACGGCCGGTAGAAAAGCGAAGTAGGCTGCATAAGTTGAGGTTCTATTCCACTAGCTAAACAGCCATAAATATGGCAGAATAAACTCATGCGGACCACCGTGGACATTCCCGACCCTCTTTACCGCAACCTGAAGAGCAAGGCTGCGGGGGAAGGACGAAGTGTGAAGGAACTCATCCTTCGCGGCGTCGAAATCGAGCTGCAGTTGACGCCTAGGCGTCGTCGGCGACCGGTGACGCTTCCGTTGATTCGCTCGAAGCAGCCCGGGACGGTTGCGCTCGACAATGCCAAGATCTTTGAGATCATTCCTTTTCCCTGATGTGAATGTCTGGATCGCCCTCACGTCTGAGCGGCATATCCACCACGCTATCGCTGCGCGTTGGTTTGCGACTCTGGGTGAGGACTCGCGCCTTTGTTTCTGCAGGATAACCCAGCTCAGTCTTCTGCGACTGCTTACGACACACGCCGTAATGGGTCTGGAGGTGATGACCCAGCCGGAAGCGTGGCAGGTTTATGATCGTTGGCTGGATGATCCGCGCGTTGTCTTCCTTGACGAACCAACTGGTCTGGAACAGGCGTTCCGATCGCACTCACGCCGGCGAAGTCCCGCGCCCAAGGAGTGGGCCGACTCCTACCTACTGGCCTTCGCTGCAGTATCTGGTCTAAGGCTGGTAACTTTCGATCAGGCGTTTCGTGGCAAAGCGAGAAGCGTTCTTCTCTTGAACGGCTAGAGTGGCGCGGTCTCCTAGAACTCCGCCAACTCCTTCATCGCCCGAAACAGATCGCTGGCCTGCGGCAAAATAGCATCCTCCAGAATCGGCTGATAAGCGACGAACGTATCCGTCGCCGCCACGCGCTTTACGGGCGCATCGAGATGATGGAAGAGTTGGTCGGCGATGCGGGCCGCGATTTCGGCGCCGTATCCCCAGCTTAGCGTGTCTTCATAGGCAATCAGAGCGCGATTGGTTTTCTTCACCGACTCAGCGATCGCCTCCCAGTCAAACGGACTCAGCGTCCGCAGATCGAGAAGTTCGACGCTGACGTGATGTTCGCGCTCCAGTTTTTGCGCAGCCTGCAACGCCCGCGGAACCACCGCACCATAGGTGATGACGGTGAGATCGGTTCCGGGCTGTACGATCTTCGCTTTTCCAAACGGAACCATATAGTCGGGGCCAGGGTAAGGCGCGCGCCCGTAAGCTTCGCGGTAGAGCCGCTTATGTTCGAGGAACAACACCGGGTCGTCGCATCGGATCGCCGTGCGCAGCAGGCCCGCGGCGTCAAGCGCGTTGGAAGGGAAGACGACGCGCATTCCCGGTGTATGGGTGAACATGCTCTCGCCGCACTGTGAGTGGTAAATCGCGCCGCCCGTCAGATAACCGCCAATCGCGACCCGCACCACCGCGGGCGCGGAGAAGGCATTGTTCGAGCGCCAGCGTATGGTGGGGAGTTCATCGCGCAACTGCATCATTGCCGGCCAGATGTAATCGAAAAATTGGATTTCGACCACCGGCTTCAATCCGCGCGTGGCCATGCCGGTGGCGCGTCCCACAATGTTGGCTTCGGCCAGCGGAGAATTAAAGACGCGATCGGCGCCGAACTCCATCTGCAATCCCGAAGTCAGCTTGAAAACTCCGCCCTTGCCCTTGATCAGCTTCTGCTTGAGATACACTTCGCGGCTCGCGTCAGCTACATCCTCTCCGAAGATGATGACCCGCTCATCGCGCCTCATCTCATCCCGCAGGGTGGTGTTGATGAGGTCCGCCATGGTCTTGTTCTGCGACACCTTATTTTGCGGATTGACACTCTGCGAGTCGGCGGAGTGTTTGCCATCGCCCGTACTCTCGGGAGCGGCCGCCGCCGGCTGCGTTTCAAACGCCGCCGACGTGGGATCGAGATCGGGCGAATACACGAAGTTGTAAATCGTCTCCGGCTGGGGTACCGTGGCCACAAGTGCGCGGTCGGTATCGGCCTGCATCTGCTCTTCAACGTCCTTCTCGATTTTGTTGATCCCCTTTTCGTCGAGAATTCCTTCGCGCAGCAAAAACATCTGTAATCGCGGAACCGGGTCGCGCGTGGCATCGGCCTGGCGCTCCGCTTCGGGACGGTAAAGCCGTTCGTCGTCAGACAGCGAATGCGAATAAGGACGAATCACATGAGCATGGACAAACGCCGGACCATGGCCGGCGCGGCAATAATCGGCAGCACGCCTGAAGGCAGCATAGGAGACGACCGGGTCAGTCCCATCAAACTCTTCGAAATGGAAGTTGGGAAAACCCGAGACCAGGTGCGAAATGTTGCCGCCCGAGGTCTGCACTTCGACCGGCACCGAAATCGCGTATCCATTATCTTGCACGCAAAAAATTACCGGTAAGCGCCGGTTGGAGGCGGTGTTCATCGCCTCCCAGAATTCGCCTTCGCTGGTGGTGCCGTCGCCGAGCGAAACGTAGGTGATTTCATCGCCATGAAATTCGACATTCTTGAATCGACGATAATCAACCTGATAGTCACCTTCGGTCCCGCGGGCGGCATCAGGACGCTCGGAGAAATAGCGCCCAGCCTCGGCGCATCCCACGGCTTGCAGAAGCTGAGTGCCGGTGCAGGACGATTGCGTGACCACATTGAGCGCCTTGAACCCCCAGTGCGACGGCATCTGACGGCCGCCGGAGCCAGGATCATCGGCCGCGCCCACCGCGCCCAGCAGCATTTCGTAGGGAGTTGCTCCCAGGGCAAGACAGAGCGCGCGATCGCGATAATAAGGATAGAACCAGTCGTAGGCTGGCTTCAGAGCAAAGGCCGCAGCCACGCCCACAGCTTCATGCCCGGCGCCCGAAATCTGGAAGAAGACCTTCTGCTGCCGTTTGAGCAGGATCTCGCGGTCGTCAACCCGCCGCGAGGTGAACATGATGCGATACGCATCAATGAGTTGCTGACTGGTCAGGCCCTGGTAGGTTTTGGCCTTCTTCGCAACGTTTTCGTTCAGCTTGGGATCGACTTTAGTCGTGGCCATGTTTTGCCGGGTACCCCAGAGTGTTCCAGCCCCGCATCATTGTAAATCAGGTCTCAGGTATTAGGTCTTAGGTGTCAGGAAAATCATCGTGCGGTCTTTCCCGAGACCTGGCACCTAAGACCTGACACCTGCCACCTGGTTTATCCTGATCTTCCATGATTCGTTTCCTCCGCCGCTTCGATCCCCACCGCCTTCGCCTGCTCGTATTTGATTTGGATGGCACCCTGATCGACTCGCGCCTGGATTTAATCCATTCCGTGAATGCAACCATGCGGCATATCGGCCGCCCCGAACTGGACGGCGACGTCATCGCCAGCTATGTGGGAGATGGCGCCCCCGCACTGGTGCGCCGTGCGCTAGGCGGCGCAGACACGGATACGGAGACGGCCACAAACACCGAGAACGAGAGCACGTTCCGAGCTGCGCTGGAGTATTTCCTGACCTACTACCGCCACCACAAGCTCGACCACACCACGGTTTACGAAGGGATTCCGGAAACACTGGCGGCCCTGAGCGCAACCAATGGCAATCCCAATGGAGCGCAGCGGCTAATGGCAGTCCTCTCGAATAAGCCGGTCAATCCGTCACGCGACATTGTGCGGGCATTGGGATTGGGCCACTTCTTTGTGAGCGTGTACGGCGGTAACAGCTTTCCGACTAAGAAGCCCGATCCACTGGGCGTGCAGACTATTTTGCAGGAAACGGGGGTCGCCGCGGATGAGGCATTAATGATCGGCGACTCGTCAGTCGACGTTTTGACGGGGCGCAACGCCGACCTGTGGACGTGTGGCGTCACCTACGGGTTCGCTCCGCATTCACTGCACGACGCGGCCCCGGACGTGCTGATTGACCTTCCCGCGGAACTAGGTGAGTTGTTCCAATAAAGCTCCCGAGCATTGTCACGAAACGTAAACTTGCAGCCTTAGCTGGGTTTCTTGCATCTCTTAAATTAGTAGTAGTGAGAGCCTCAAGTGATGAAGACGCAGAGGAGGTTCCAAAACATGAACGCATTCAGGGATACCGCAGGGTTAGAAATACCCCGATTAAGCAAGCAGAGTTTGGTTTTCGTGTTGTCGATGGCCTTATTATTCGCGACTTTCCCGCTGAGCCTGTCGGCGCAGGACGATCAAGCCGCGCAGTCGGCGCCCGCCGCGGGAGCTCCCGCGCAACCCCCGCCCTATGTGCAGCAGACTCCCGAGCAGGTGCAGCGGCTGGTGGCGCCAATCGCGCTCTATCCAGATTCGCTCGTTGCCCAGATACTGGCGGCGTCCACGTTTCCCGAGCAAGTCGTGGAAGCCGACCGCTGGGTGCAGGCGAATCCCGATCTGAAGGGCGACGCTCTGGCCCAAGCCGTGGATCAACAACCCTGGGACCCGAGCGTCAAGGCTCTGACCGCATTTCCATCCGTCCTCGGAAACATGGACAAAAATCTTTCCTGGACTTCATCTCTAGGCGATGCTTACTACAATCAGCAACAGGACGTGATGGACGCAGTGCAGGTGATGCGCCAGAAAGCGCAAGAAGCGGGCAATCTCAAGACCACGCCGCAGCAAACCGTAACCGTGCAGGATTCAACCGTGGACATTGCGCCCGCTGATCCCGATGTGGTCTACGTCCCAGCCTACGATCCGTGGCTGGTTTACGGATATCCCATCGTGGCTTGGCCGGGATGGTACCCGTATCCCGGAATATGGTTTGGCGGTCCCTACCTTTCGTTCGGAGTCGGCTTCGGCATCGGCTGGTTCGGCGGCTATGGATGGGGCTGGGGTCACTGGGGATTCGATTGGCATAACCACTACGTCGTCTATAACCACGGGAGATACTACTCCCACAGCAATACTTTTTATAACCGGAGCAATTACTACCACGGCGCAATCGCGCACGGCAATGTTTACAACCGTCCCGGCGCATCCCCAAGGCCTTTCGACGGCAATCGAGAGGCAGCCCGAGGATACGCTGAACCCCGCGGCCAGAGCGGTGTCCACTCCAGCGCCTACAGCGGCTACGACCATGGCGGACAGGTAAGGAGCTATTCCTCCCGCGGAAGCGCGAGCATGGGTGGGGGTTCTCACGGTGGTGGAGGTTCTCATGGCGGCGGCGGACATCACTGATCTCGCTGTTTGAGGTGGGCCGTGAGTGAGGGTTCCTGGTAGATCGGAAAATTTCGAGATGGAGATGGAGATGAGCCATATGTCGCGAATGAAGCTGAATTTCGAAAAATTTCATCGGGCAAATCTTCTCGCAGCAGCCGTGGTGGCTGTCCTTATGACGGTGTGTTTTCCCGCCCGATCCGTGGCCCAGCAACCGGGCCAAAAGACATTTTCATCGGCGGAAGACGCCAGCAGCGCCCTGCTCACGGCGACCCAGAATAACGACGAAAAAGCGATGCTAGAAATCCTCGGACCAGACGGAAAACTGATCGTCTCGTCGGGAGATGAAGTCGAGGACGCCCACAGCCGCGCCAATTTCGTTCAGAAGTATGACCAAATGCACCGTCTGGTGAAAGAACCGAATGGAACCACCGTTATCCTGTACATCGGCGCAGAAAACTGGCCCACGCCCATACCGCTCGTCAACAAGGGCGCGTCGTGGTATTTCGATACCGAGGCGGGCAAGAAAGAAATTCTGTACCGGAGAGTCGGCCGGAACGAACTGTCGGCCATCCGCGTTTGCCAGGAGCTAGTGGCGGCCCAAAAAGAATATTCCGCGCAATCCAAAGAGTACGCGCAGAAAATCTTCAGCGATCAAGGCCAGCACAACGGCCTTTACTGGAAAACTGCGACCGGCGAACCTCAGAGCCCCATCGGGCCGCTGGTGGCAAAAGCGGTTGCCAAGGGCTATGCCGATAGTTTGGAGGACGGCCCGACTCCTTACCGCGGCTATTATTTCCACATTCTGACGCGTCAGGGAAAGAGCGCTCCCGGCGGCGCGAAGAGTTACGTCGTCAACGGGAAAATGATTGAGGGCTTCGCCTTTGTGGCCTATCCCGCCGAATACAGATCGTCAGGAGTGATGACCTTCATCGCCGGCGAAGATGGGGTCATCTATGAGAAGGATCTCGGCAAGAAGACCGAAGCTCTTGCAATGGGCATGAAGGAATACGCCCCCGGTTCCGGTTGGCGCAAGTCTGAAGCTCTGCAAGAGGAGATGGCGAGCAAGCCGAGAAAGTAAGCCTGGATCCTAAGCGTGCGCCACGGCCGTCAGGAGTAGTTGCGCCGGCGCATCCGCGACCGGCAGCTTGACGGTGACGCGCGCGCCGTGCGGCTTCACGTTTTCTATTTCAATATCTCCGCCACGTTTCTTGACGATCCTGTAGCAGACGCTCAACCCCAGTCCCGTTCCTTTTCCGACGGGTTTCGTCGTATAGAACGCGTCCAGCGCCCGGTTCAGATTGCCGAAGCCGGGGCCCGTATCCTCCACTTCGATTACCGCCAGTGAGCCATGCTGGTAGGCGCGAATGCTGATCTGCTTGCTCCCGGCTATTCCATCCAGAGCATCGCTTGAATTGTTGAACAGGTTCAGCAGAATCTGTTTGATTTCGTCCTCATTGACTGCCAGAAAAGGCAAGTCCGGGGCGATGTCCAGCTCCACTCGAACGTTGCGGGTGCGCGTGTAGTATTCGCGCAGCGCCACCACCTGCTGCACCACCGGAGAGAGTTGTACCGCCTGCGTATCGCCCACGCCTTGCCGCGAAAACCGAAGCAGGTTGTCAATAATCCGCTTCATGCGGCGTGCTTCGCCCACCAATTTCGCGAGTTGATCGCGAGCATGCGGCGCTGCGATCGCATCGTCAATCAGTTCGCCGTATCCCATGATCGCGGTCAGAGGATTATTAAGCTCATGCGCCGCTCCCGCCAGCAACTGTCCCAGCGCAGCGAGTTTTTCCGACCACACCAACTGTTTGTGCAGGGACTGCAGTTCGATGGCGAGCGCCAGATCGGCTGCCAGCATTTCAATGTGGGACAATTCGAGCGCATAAGTCGTGCTCGTCCCCTCGGTCGCGGCTAATCGGATGCAGCCCAGATATGCGCCTCCGTCCGAGCACAACGGAATCAACAGCTCCTCGCCGTTCTTCCAGCGCGTGAACGGAATTGCTTCATGCGGAGGCAGGAGGTACGAATTTTTCCCCATGACCTGCGCGTCCGAGCACAAATTCTTAATGTGATCGAGGGTCCAGTCTTGCGTTTGAGCCTGCAGTTCTTGCAATGACTCTGCCGATATCCCGCTCGACCCAGCTACCCGCAACCTGCGCTCCACATCTTCTAGCTGCACGACTGCTATGCTGAAATTGGTGACTTCGGTGATTGCCGAAGCGATGGCTGGATAAATGGCATCCAAGTCCGCTCCACTCAACAGCCGGGAAGTGATCGCCGAGAAACGCTCCAGTTGACGATTGAGCCCTTCTGCCTTGTGTTGCATGCCAGCGATTGACTCCGACTTATCTTCCACTACCGCCAGAATCATGCCAAAAGCAACGAAGAGCTTGGGAGTGTTCCACAATTCGCTCGGAATACTGACGCTCGCAGCGAAACGATTGAGCAACAATCTGATCGGAAACGACGCTCCCCAGAAGAAGAATCCACCAGCAATCGTCAGAATAGCGGGCGAGGCGCGCCAGTGATTTCGGCAAATGAACAGCCCCGCCAGCCCAAACCCAACTCCCAGAAGTGCAATCGTCCCTTCCTCAAAAGAGCCGCGAAGCGCGCCCCGAATCGCCCACGCCCCGGCGAGCAGACACAGTGAAGTCGCGGCCGCCAGGTGCAACGATATCTTCCCGCTTAGCTTGAGGAAAAAGCACGCCCCTCCCCCAAAGCAGGCAATCAGGCATAACACGTAAGGCCAGCGCGCCTGCACGCCGTAGCACGTGCATGCTGCGTACACGACAGAAGGCACCCCCAGCACAAACAGCAGCAGAGTTCGTTTCGCAAAATCTTCAGCCAGCTGCGAAACGGAGACCAGAAAAGTGACCACCGCTGCTTGCAGCGATCCGGAATCAACGGCGAGCAGAAGGGAATTGGCGGCGCCGTGCTCCGGCTCCAGCAATTGCGCGAGGAAATGCGTGAACACCAGCGTCCAGCCCACTGTCCAGAGGGTAAGTCGGGCGCTGCGAGCGTGGCGTTTCAGACATACGAAGATAATGACCAGCGCGCCTACGATCAAAAATGTCGGAATCTCTTCGAAAACACCCATTAAGAATACATAGGGGGGAGCAGCATGATTTCAACAGTCACCAACAGTAACCAACCGTAAAGGCCTGGGTCAATGCCAGAACGTGCCATGAGCATGGCACCAAAGTTGGGCGCGTTGCACGCCGGTGCCATGAGGTCGTGCACAAAACACTGACTCTTGTTTGTCCCCGAACCCGCCCCTTTATTCCCAACGCTTGCCCGATCCTGCTACCTTCAAGTAATTCTGCAATTCGCGGGAGACACGGCAAGCCGCGTGTCCACAGGCAAGTTGGGATGACAAAAGCCGATACTTGGGGCCTGACCCCTAGCGAGCTCCGAAAGCTGCGGGTCCTGAAGACTCCGCACGGCATTCAGCGTTTGCTGGATGCCATGCCTTATCATCTGGCCGACAGCGCCTGGTCTCCGCGACGAGTGCTGCGTGAGAATACTTCGCATTGCTACGAGGGAGCGTTGTTTGCGGCGGCAGCTCTGCGCGTCATCGGATACCCCCCACTGATTCTCGATCTCGAAGCCGAGCACGATACCGATCATGTGATAGCCGTCTATCAAATTGATGGGTACTGGGGTGCCCTGGCCAAATCGAACTACACCGGCTGCCGCTATCGTGAACCGGTATATCGTTCGCTACGCGAGTTGACACTCAGTTATTTCGACACGTACTTCAATCTGCGCGGAGAGCGCACCCTCAGGACGTTTTCCCGGCCCGTCCACATGCGACGTTTCGATTCTCTGCACTGGATGACATCGGAGCAACCAGTCTGGTTTGTAGCCGAGTACCTACTTACGATTTCTCACTATCCCCTGATTACGCCAGCTCAGGCCAGGCGGCTGCATCGCCTTGATGGGCGCTCGTTTCGGGCTGGGTGCTTGGAGCGAGCGGAGAAAAAGGTTTAACCGTACTTTCTTTCGTTATGCGCTTTTGTCCCAGACTGGTCGTCGCCACGGTTTTGATGGTGGCCTGCACTTTCGGCCAGCATTCGGCTCCCACTTCATCTCCCCCTCCACCCTCAGCAACGCCGGTTTCGCCGCCGACTGTTCAAGCTCCGATTGCCCTGAAGCCCGATGCCAGCGGCGCCGTCCCGCCAGAGCAGATTCGAGAACTTCTGCGCCGCGCCGAAGAGAATGACTTGGAAAACGACAAGCGCCAGCGCGATTACACCTACATCGAACGTGTCGAGCGCCACCAGCTCGATGACCATGGCGGCGTCAAGAAAACTGAAACCTGGACTTCGGAAGTCCTCGAAGTTTACGGCGAGCAAGTCGTACGGCAGATCTCGAAGGACGATAAACCGCTGCCCTCCGGCGAGGCGAAAAAAGAAGAAGAGAAAATTCAGAAGATCATTGACAAACGCAAGAACGAATCCGACGCGGACCGTCGCAAGCGTCTCGAGCGCGATGAGAAAGACCGCGAAGAGGATCGCAAATTTGTTCTTGAAATAGCCGACGCTTTCAACTTCAAGCTGGCAGGTTCTGAAATTCTCGACGGGCACGATACCTGGATGCTGGACGCCGAACCTCGTCCCGGCTACGAGCCCAAGCGCCGCGAAGCGAGAATGCTCAGTAAATTCAAGGGTCGCGTGTGGATCGATAAGGCCGAGGCGCAATGGGTGAAGCTCGACATCACCGCCATCGACACGATATCGGTCGGCTTCGTGCTGGCACGGATCCACAAAGGCACGCACCTCATCATCGAGCTGACCAGAGTGAACGATGAAGTCTGGCTTCCCAAACGAGTACATCTCCACTTCGACGCGCGCGTGGCATTGTTCAAGAGCTTTGACGATGATGTCGAACAGAACTACAGCGATTACAAGAAGTTTCGCGCGGATACGAAAATCACGGTGGTAGGCGAGCAGTAATAGCCTGGGAGGGCCAACGGTTGAAGCCAACGCGGGCGCCCGAAAATTGCAATAAAAAAGGTAACAAAACGGGCCGTTTTTGACGATCGCGAAATGAGCTTGCGCTCTGTATTTTCAGCGGCTTGCGCGCCCGTTCAAGTACTTCCGTACCGTCTCTAGTACCTTAGTTACTCCAACTCGAGTGACTGGTCGTATATTTGCACAATGACCACTACCTGTGGTGGCCAGCTTACAGTTGAACTCCATTACTGGACATCGTCCACAACTCCGCCTTTTCTTAAATCCAGAAAAACCCCATAAAACCCGGCGAAACCGGGAGATTCACGTGGAGAGGCCCTCGCTTCCCTTTGAGATATGCTCAGCACACCAAAATACACTCGAACGCGTAGGGAAATGTAATGGCCGACTCGCGAGAAGTAATGAATATTCGCCAAGCTTCGCAGTATCTGGGAGTGAGTCCGGACACGCTTTACAAGTACGTGAACGAACAAAAAATTCCGGCGTTCAAGTTGGGCAATCGCTGGCGCTTCAAGAAATCGAAGATCGATCAGTGGATGGAAGAGAAGTCAGTGGAAACGGAACCGCGGGACAAACGGAAAGTCCAGGCAGCGAAAGCCGCTGGAACTTCATAAGCGAACTTCGTTAGAGAAGGGCGGGCACATGTTTGGAATGGGATCGAAAACGATAGTGGGTCTGGATGTGGGCTCTTCGAGCATCAAGGCGGTCGAGCTCAGAAAGACGCGTGCTGGCATCGAAGTGGCGCACCTCGGCCTGGAGCCGATCGCGCCCGACATTGTGGTTGATTCCATGATCGTGGACTCGGGCACGGTTTCGAGCGCCATCAGCAAACTGTTCGCTGACACCCTGATCAAGTCGAAGGCGGTGGCCACCGCGGTCAGCGGACACTCCGTGATCGTGAAGAAAATCTCGCTGCCCTCGATGAGCGATCAGGAACTGGCCGAGACCATCCAGAAGGAAGCCGCTCAGCACATCCCGTTTGACCTGGCCGACGTCAATCTCGACTACCAGATTCTTTCCGACGATGCGACCAGCCCGACCATGGATGTTCTCCTCGTGGCCGTGAAAAAAGACAAGATTTTGAATTACACCAACGTACTCTCGATGGCCGGCAAGACTCCGGCTATTGTGGATATCGATGCCCTCGCTCTCCAGAATTGTTACGAGTACAACTATGAGCCCGCCCCGACACAAGTGGTGGCGCTGCTCAACCTGGGTGCGAGCGTAATGAACATCAACATCGTCAAAGGGACTACACCCCTGTTCCCGCGCGACGTTTCAGTGGGCGGCCATCAGTACACCGATTCGTTGCAGAAAGAATTGGACCTCAGTTTCGATGATGCCGAATCGCTCAAGCTGGGACACAAGGTGGGCACCGTGCACGACGATGCGAAAACGCCGATCCTGCAGCAGGTAACCGAAATCATCGTGCTCGAAATTCAGAAGACTTTTGACTTCTTCCGCGCCAGCGCCGCGGGTGAGCACATCGAGAAAATTTATCTGGCCGGGGGTTCGGCCAAGGTTCCGGGTCTGGTGGAAGCTCTGCGGCAGGAATTCTCGATGCCGGTCGAGCTCTTTAACCCATTTCAGAAAGTCTTGGCTCCGGCGGAAGGTGCCGGGGCGGAGCTGGTCGAACAGAACGCCGGCCAGTTGGCAGTGGCCGTCGGTTTGGCCCTGAGGAGCTTTGAAAAGCTATGATCCGAATCAACCTGCTGGGTTCTCCGAAACCGAAAGGCAAGAAAAGCTCCGGCCCCGCCCTGAGCATGCCGAGCTTCGAGCTGGGCAATCTGGGCGGCCCCATGGTCCAGGTGGCGGCGGTGCTGTTGATTGCCGGCGCCCTTAATTTCGGGTACTGGTATCAGCTCGACCGGGAAAAGAAAGTGATCGAAGTGCAGTCCCGGTTGGCGGAACAGAAGAACCGCGAGCTGTCTGACATCAAGGTGCGGTACCTGGAGCGGCAGCGGCAAGCCGAGTCTTACAAGCGCCGGGTGGATGTGATTGACGAACTGCGCAAGAACCAATCCGGCCCGGTCAACCTGCTCTCCATGATCGGCGACACCGTCAATAGCACCGAGGCGGTCTGGCTCAACAGCATGCAGGACCAGGGCGCAAGCGTCGCCATTGACGGCACCGCGCTGTCGAGCGATGCCGTGGCCAACCTGATTTCCAATCTGCAAAAGACAGGTTTCTTCAGCAACATCGAGATCAAGGAAACGTATCAGGACGATACCGTAAAAGACATGCAGGCGTTCCAGTTTACGCTGACCTGCTCGAAGGCGAAGTCGTAAAAGGCGGAACCGACTATGAATCTTGGCGAATTAACAGGTGTGAAATTGCTGGGAGTGCTGGTCCTGGTGGCGGTGTTAGCCACCGGCGGCCTGTACTACACCGTCTTCAAGTCGCAGCGTGATCAGAACGATGCGGCCCGGGTCAAGCTGCAGGCCAAACTGCGCGAGAACGCGGAACTCGAAGCCTACCGGCCGAAACTGGCCGACATCGAGCGCCAGCTCGCCAGCCTGAAGCAGCAGCTTGAAATCGAGCGGCGCATCGTGCCCGATGAAAAAGAAGTGGACAACTTCATGCGCATGGTGGACGGAGAAGCGCGCAAGGCGGGAGTGGAACTTCGCCGCTACACAGCGCACCCTTACGTCAACAAAGAGTTCTACACCGAAGTGCCGTTCGAAGTGGAACTTGACGGCCCCTATTACTCGCTGCTCGGGTTCTTCGATCGCCTGGGCAAAGTGGAGCGCATCGTTAACGTGTCCGGCCTGGCGGTTGCCTCGACCCGCAATGGCGGCGCTGCCAAGGCGAAGCATACTTATCAGTACGCGCCCAGTGAGAGTGTGGTGGCCACTTGCCTGACGACCACGTATTTCAGCCATGATCTGGATCCCGCGGCGCCGGCCAGCAAGCCCGCGCCACCGGTAGTGAAGAAGTAGGAGAGTCAAGATGACGGATCAGATGGGGGACAGGATGGGAGAGAGAATAAAGATGAAGCCGGCAATCGCGATTACGGCGGCAATTCTGGTGTCGGTACTGGCCGCAGGCTTGGCCTCTGCCCAAAATCCCAGCATCATCCAGAACACCCGCAACACCATGAACGCGGTGAGCAGCCATGACACGGCAGCCTCGAACCAGGCTCTGGGTATCAACCAGTCCGCTCCCGCCGCGGTCGTGCCAGCCAAGTCTTCGTCGTCTTCGAGCGGCCCGAGTGCGGCCGGTCCGAAACACCCAGGTCATGGAAAACACGTTCCGGGACCTGCGACGAAGCACAACGCAGCCGCGGTCGTGGTTCCCGCGAGCCATCCGACAACGGGCGTAGCCGTAGCCGGTAGCGGCGCTGCGGAGAGCACAGAAAAAGCCGTCGCGACCGAGGCGAATGACCAGGAGGTTGTTCCTGACGCCAAGTATGCCGCCAACGGCCGGCGCGATCCTTTCATCAGTCCGGTGGTAAGCCATGCCGGCGGTTCGGGTTGCAGCACCGGCAAGAAGTGTCTGGAAATCGGCGCCATCAACCTGCGCGGTGTGGTGCACGCCGAAAGCGGTTTCATCGCCGTAGTCAGTAACGGCCTCAACAAAGCTTATTTTCTGCGGGAGAACGATCCCGTGTTCAACGGCTACGTAGTGAAAATTACGGGGGACTCCATCGTTTTCCAGGAAACCCTGCAAGACCGGTTGGGCAAGACTTTTACCCGTGAAGTGGTGAAGAAGATTACGACTCCAGCAGTGTAGCTCTGGAGGCAACACGAGGACTTCGAACAACACGCGTTCTAGGAAATATGTTCCAGGAAACACATCGAGGCGAAACGGCCTCGTATGGGGAGATAGGGAAATGCGAAAGCAACTGCTGGGTCTCATGGTCTCGCTGCTGGCGTTCGTTCTGATCGCCTCCGCGGCTGACACGACGGGCAAGGGAGTGGCCGCGAGCGCTGCGCTGCAGAAGCTCGAGGTCGCGCACAGCCATGACGGATTGCGGGTCGAATTCAAAGCGACGGGCACACTGGCGCCCAAAGTGTCCACGCTTGAATCTCCGGCACGCATCGTCGTCGATCTTCCCAACACCGTGATGGCCACGGCGCAGAGCCACATCGGCGTGGGCACAGACGGCGTGAAAGACGTCCGCATCGGGATGGACGGGCAAGTTCCGCCCACCACGCGCGTGGTCGTCGATCTTTCCAGCAGCTGCCAGCATGAACTGGTAGCCGCCCCGGATGGCAGCTTCATTCTCACCATCCACGACGGCACCCTGGCTCGCCGCCAACCGGCTCCAGCGGCAAAACAAGCGCCCGCGCCGCGACTGGTGCTGGCTTCGGTTCCGGCCGCCTCAGCTCCCGTAGTCCCGGTTGCTCCGGCCGTGGCTGATAATTCCGCCAAACCGGCGGACTTTGCCTTCGTCGAGCCCAAGTTCTCGGTCAGCAAAGCTGACGGCAAAACTGACGACAGCGCCACCGAGCCGACCGCCAAGGCCGAGGAAGCCGCTAGCCGCTTTGCCGACAAGACGGCATCCGAACTGGTCGCCACCAAGAGCAACGCCTCCATGGCGCAATCGGGTGCCACCACGCAGACCATCCAGCCGGCCGTGAATCTGGCCGCCGAGCAGAAGGCCCAGATGGATCAGCCGAAACCGGCCACGAACGGCTCCAAATATACCGGCGAGCCGATCTCGGTCAATCTCAAGGATGTCGATCTGAAAGACTTCTTCCGCCTGATTCACGAGATCAGCGGCCTGAACGTCGTGCTCGATCCCATGGTCCACGGCAACCTGACCATCGTGCTCGACGACGTGCCGTGGGACCAGGCGCTCGACATCGTGCTCAAGAACAATGACCTGTCTCGCCAGCTGGACGGCAACGTTCTGCGCATCGCTACGGTTGAGACGCTGCGGCATGAAGCCGAGAACCGCCGCTCCCAAATCGATGCCGAGGCGCTCGCGGTTGATAAAGTCAGTATCACCCGCTTCCTCAGCTACGCGCACGCGAAAGACCTGCTATTGCCGCTCAAGAAATTCCTCAGTCAGAGGGGCGACATTGTAGCCGACGAACGCACCAACTCGGTGATCGTTTCCGACATACCAGCTGTTCTGCCGCAGATCGATCGCCTCATCCAGCAGATGGACCGCAAGACGCAGGAAGTTGAAATTGAAGCCCGCGTCGTAGCGGCCACCCGCAGCTTCGCTCGCGATATCGGCGTGCAACTCGGTCTAGGCTGGGGCAACGGCACCACCGGATTGGGCGGCGTAAACAACGTTGGACAATCGCCGATCCTCGTCGGTCCCCAGGTGGGAAATCCGCTGTATCCCGTAACCGGCAACCCCAGTGCTGGGACGTCGGTTCCGTTGTTCTCGAATCTGGGCGCAACCGGGCCGACCAGCGGTCTGCAATTCGTAAACGCCACCAACAACATGCGGATCGACGTGATCCTCACCATGGCGGAGTCGCGCGGCTTGCTGAAAGTTCTTTCTCGTCCGCGCATCGTTACCCAGAACAATATTCAGGCAGTGGTCAAACAAGGTACGAAGATTCCCATCATGACCGCTGCTTCGTTAGGCGCTCCGGCAACCGCCACCTACGTGGATGCTTTCCTGCGCCTGACCGTCACTCCGCAGATCACATCGGAAGGAACCATCTTCCTCAACGTGGATGTCGAGAACACCTTGCCTGACTTTGGTCACGAAGACACCAACGGCAACCCGGCCCTGATCACCCAGCAAGCGACCACGCAAGTGCTGGTGACCGACGGCGGCACAGTCGTGATTGGCGGGGTAATCCAGACCCAGAACTCGCTCAGTGTTTCGCAGGTGCCTTTGCTCGGGGATATCCCGTACCTCGGCAACCTGTTCAAGCACCGCAGCATCACGACTTCCAACTCAGAGCTGATTTTCTTCATCACTCCGCGAATCATTCAGACGTAACCGCGAAGTCGAAGCGAACCACAGCCGCCGGGCTTTTCGGAGAACCTGCCGAAATCCCCGGCGGCTTTGTTTTGGAGGCCTCAGGTGTCGGGTCTAGCGTCTTAGGAAAACCGAAGTCCCCTCGATGAACTGTTGACAATGTTTGTGGCCGCTTTTGGTTTTCCTAAGACCTAAGACCTAAGACCTGACACCTGACAGCTGCCCTCTTGCTACACTCTCCCCATGGATCACGCTGGCCGCCTGCATCGTCTTCTCTCCGCCCTGGAAGAGAACCGTCTGGACTCGCTGCTGGTGACTCATCTTCCGAACGTCCGCTATCTCTGTGGCTTTACGGGCAGTGCGGCTGCTCTGCTTGTCGCCGACGGCGGTTCAATCCTGTTTACCGACGGCCGCTACCGCACCCAGGCCAAACAGGAAGTCAGTGCCAATGTCGCGCAGATTGTCATTGCCGGCAAGTCCCCGCTGCTAGCGGCTGCGGAGTGGCTGGCCGCGCAGCGGGACCGTTCGACAAGAACCGTGGGCATTGAACCCGAGTCGATTACTGCCGGAATGCGCGATCGGCTAGCATCGGCTCTGAGAGCGGCTCCGAAAGTCCGCCAGCGTTCCGCGCCGCCGCTCGTCGAGCGCGCTCGCATGGTGAAGGACGCTGCCGAGATCCAGCGCATCCGCCGCGCGGTTGAACTGGGCGCCAGCCTTTTCCGCGTAGGCCGCAGGAAAATTCGGCCGGGCGTGAGTGAAGTCGGAGTCGCGGCGGCGATGGAGTACGAGGCCCGTCGTGCCGGAGCGGAAGGCATGTCGTTCTCCACCATCATCGCTGCGGGAGCGCGCTCCGCGATGGTGCACGGCCGGGCTTCAGCCGCCAGCATTCCCCGGCGCGGGTTCGTGGTCTGCGATTTTGGTGTTATACTCGCCGGTTATTGTTCGGATCGCACGCGAACCGTGCACGTCGGGCCGCCGTCGTCAGAAGCCAGACGGCTGTACGACGCCGTGCTGGAAGCGCAGCAGTCCGCCATCGCGGCGGTTCGCCCCGGAGTGACTGCCGCCGAAATAGATGGCGCAGCGCGCCGTGTGCTTCGCCGGCACAAACTGGCGCGCTACTTCACCCATTCGACCGGGCATGGTTTAGGATTAGAGATACACGAAGCGCCCCGTCTGGCGAAGGGACAAAGCCAGAAGCTGGAGCCGGGAATGGTGATTACGATCGAGCCCGGCGTATACGTTCCCGGGAAGTGGGGAGTGCGGATCGAGGACGTGGTGGTCGTCACAGCTTCGAGTTGCAAAGTGCTGTCCCCTGCAGATAAAGGACTGGTTGTCATTTGACGCGTAATTGTAAGTAGAGACACGGCTTGCCGTGTCTCCCGCAGGGCGAGACGGAACAAGCCCCGTCGCTACAGACGGAGAATATAACTAAGCGGAACCCGCCGTATCCATGAATCAAAAAGAGCTGAAGGAACTCATAGAGTTCTTAATCGAAAAGGACATCGCCGAATTTGAATTAGAGCGCGGCGACGTCAAAGTAAAGATCAAGCGCGGCGCGGTCATGGCCCTGCCAGACCCGCGCGATGCCTCGTCCCAGGCCGCACCCGCGCCGCTCCCGGCCTCGGCTCCTGCACCTGTTCGGATGGATCAGTCCGTGAGCGGTCCGGTTGCGCCCGAACCCGAGGCAGGCCTGCACATCGTAAAGTCGCCGATCGTAGGGACGTTCTACGAATCGCCCTCGCCCGGCTCGCCACCGTTCGTTAAGGTCGGCGATGTGTTGGAAGTGGGCCAGGTCCTATGCATTGTTGAAGCCATGAAACTAATGAACGAAATCGAATGCGACGCGGCGGGAGAGTTAGTTAAAACGCTAGTCGCCAACGGCCAGCCCATCGAGTACGGTCAGGAATTGTTCGCTGTGCGTCCGTCAAAATAAGCTCCCAGTTCTCACTTCTCAGGGAAGCCGAGTGCTGTGCGGTCAAGTGATTTTCCTAAGAGCTGAGAGCTGACAGCTGAGAGCTTCCATATCATGTTCAAGAAAATTCTGGTAGCGAATCGCGGCGAGATTGCCTTGCGCGTCATCTGTGCGTGCAAGGAGCTCG
Organism: uncultured Acidobacteriaceae bacterium; assembly: GCA_963755765.1. Lineage (GTDB taxonomy): Bacteria > Acidobacteriota > Terriglobia > Terriglobales > Acidobacteriaceae > Acidiflorens. Next base: position 444,272 of record CAVWKZ010000006.1, on the reverse strand, counting down.
GCATTCGCTCGGTCGCAATCTACAGTGAGGCCGACCGGAATTCTCTCCACGTACGCTTTGCCGACGAAGCTATCTGCATCGGTCCGCCGCAACTGGCGCAGAGTTATCTCAACGTACCCGCCGTGATCAGCGCCGCCGAAATCGCCAACGTTGACGCCATTCACCCCGGCTACGGCCTGCTTTCCGAAAACGCCAACTTCGCCGAAGTCTGCGAAGCCTGTCACATCAAGTTCATCGGACCCACTCCTGATGTCATCCGCCTCATGGGAGAAAAAGAAAAAGCCCGCGCCGCCATGAAACAGTATGGTGTGCCCATCGTCCCCGGCTCAGATGGAGTGGTCGCCTCCGCCGAAGAGGCCAACGAATGGGCGAGGAAAATCGGTTTCCCCATCATCGTAAAAGCCACCGCCGGCGGCGGCGGGCGGGGCATGCGCATCGTGCGCAACGAAGATGAATTGCCCGCGCTCTACCGCCAGGCCCAGTCGGAAGCCTCGGCCGCTTTCGGCAACGGCGATCTTTATCTCGAACGATATGTCGAGAACCCGCGCCACATCGAGTTCCAGGTCTTGGCCGACGAGCACGGCAACGTAGTCAGCCTCGGCGAGCGCGAGTGTTCGATTCAGCGCCGTCACCAGAAGTTGCTGGAAGAGTCGCCATCGCTGCAGGTAACACCCGAGATGCGCAAGGAAATCGGAGGCATCATCAGCAAGACGCTAAGCCAGGTTGGCTACCACAATGCCGGCACCATCGAATTTCTCATGGACCAGCAGCGGCGTCTCTACTTCATCGAGATGAACACCCGCATCCAGGTGGAGCATCCCGTAACCGAAATGGTCACCGACGTTGACCTGGTGAAAAGTCAGCTCATGATTGCCGCCGGCGCCAAGCTATCCGACGTGTTGCAGGGTCCGATCGTCCATCGCGGGCACGCGATCGAGTGCCGCATCAACGCCGAGCATCCGGAAAAATTCACGCCCTCAGCCGGCAAGATCACCACCTTCAATCCTCCCGGAGGCACTGGTGTGCGCATCGACACCGCCGCCTACGCCGAAGGCACGATTCCTCCTTATTATGACTCGCTGATTGCGAAGCTCGTGGTGCGTGGAAAAGATCGCGGCGAAGCCATCTCCCGCATGAGCCGGGCGCTGGGAATGTTTATCGTGGAAGGAATCTACACGACCATTCCGCTGCATCGCCGAATTCTGGCCGACCCGGATTTCCGCGCCGGCAACTTCGATACCGGGTTTATCGAGAGATTTCTGGCGAAGGGGAAGTAGGTTGGCGGTACAGCGATATCTCGTTATTTGAGCCCTGCCTCGACTCGCTTCCTGGCGTCTGCCGGCAAATCCGACAGCCAATAGCCAATCGTCATATGGGGCTGGCCCCCGATGTTCTCTTCATAATGCGACGGCCGTTTGTGCGGCAGTTCGAAGCGAAATGGTATCTCGATGTGCCATGCTCCGCTTAGGTGATTAACCGGAATGCTAAACAGCAAACTTTCTGATGCTTGGAGTGTTGCTGTAGAGCTAACGTCTGTGTCGTAGCCGTTGGGCATCGCCGTAGGGACTACCGGATTGTCGGCGAGCTTAGGACTTGCGCCGGATTCCAAAATGGTAACGCCCGATGCACGATTATAGGTCGGATTGGCGACTACATTGTGAAAGAACCCTACCTCGCCCACGGGACTGCCGTCGGGAACCCCAGAGGTCCTAATCTCAATCGGTACACGGCAGTTATTCACCAAGCGAAGCCAGATTCGGTACGCTGGCTCATTCTCGTTGCGACGGGCTCCCTTGCCGACGTGGTCGAATTGCAGATATGCAAAAGGACGTTCTTTATTTACGATGAACTGCTCCCCAATGTCCCCGCTTCCGGATTGTGCTTGGGCTTCCGCGACAGAGAACGCAATTAGGACGAGGGAAACGAGAGTAAACCTAAGGCGCATGACAATTTAGACCCCATAGACCTAGGATTAGTTCCGAACGCGCTTAGCTATCGAAATCCGGCAATTATGCTCGTCCCACTTCTTCACTTAATGTAATCTCTGTTACGGATGCTCCGTCCCGAAATCCATCAGTAAGAATGGACCATGCACCTTCCTCGCCTATACCCCATTCTCGACGTCGGCTGCTTCCCGCACGCTGCCGCAATGTTCACTGCCGCCGAAGAATTAGCCGCCGCCGGCTGCACCCTGCTCCAGTACCGCAACAAGTCGGGCAACGCCCGCCAAATGCTCGACGAAGCGCGCGAACTCAAAATGCGCCTCGGAGCGATCTTTCGAGAGAAGGTCAAGCTAATAATGAACGATCGCGCTGACCTCTGCCTGGCGGCTGGCCTCGACGGCCTGCACATCGGGGAGGATGATCTCTCGCCCGAATCCGCAACGCGCATCATCGGATCAGGCCCCGGTCGCTGGCTAGGAGTATCAACCCACAATCCCGAGCAGCTCGCGAAAGCCGACAAAACGCCCGCCGACTACCTAGCCATCGGCCCCATCTTCGCGACCGCCAGCAAAGCAAATCCCGATCCCATCGTCGGACTCGAAGGCCTTCGCCAGGCAAGGGAACTGACGCGCAAACCGCTGGTGGCAATTGGCGGCATCACCCGCGCCAACGCCCGTTCCGTCATCGAAGCCGGAGCCGACTCTGTGGCGGTGATATCCGACTTGTTACTGGATCCCCGCAAATCAGCAGAAGAATTTTTGAGGCTTCTGGGGTAAAGTTGGGAAGCTCTTGCAGCCAAAGTTTCTGAGCAGCCATTAGGAGGTTCGTGAGCCCGAACGCCCCACCCCCAGCTCCTGTCACCGACTGGCAGCGCCACACCCATCAGGACAGCGAGCTAGTCAAAGGCCTCGGCCTCACCAGCGCGACCATGCTGGTGATGGGCTCGATGATCGGCTCCGGCATCTTCATCGTGTCCGCCGAAATTTCCCGCGAAGTCAGTTCGCCCGCGCTGCTCATAGGCGCCTGGCTCATTACAGGCTTTCTGACCATCGTCGGCGCACTAACCTACGGCGAACTAGCGGCCATGATGCCCCGCGCGGGAGGCCAGTACGTTTACCTGCGCGAATCGCTCGGCCCGCTCTGGGGATTTCTTTACGGTTGGACTCTATTCCTGGTAATCCAGACCGGCACAATAGCCGCCGTGGGCGTGGCTTTCGGTAAGTTTCTAGGCATCTTCTGGCCAGCAGTTTCGTCCAGCAATTGGATCGTCCACCTCTGGACCGTCCCCAAGTTCGCCGTCGGTCCCATGATGCTGGGCGGCATGGATGTCGGACTGAACACGCAGAATCTCGCCGCCATCCTGGTAGTGATCGTGCTTTCGGTCATCAACATCTTCGGCGTGAAGACGGGCGCACTGATCCAGAACATTTTCACCGCGGCGAAAGTTTCCGCCCTGCTAGGCCTGGTCCTTTTCGGAATATTCCTTGGCCGCAACGCGCAGGCGATAGCCGCGAACTTCGGCGCAAACTTCTGGACCAATTCCGGTTTGGGTACGTTGCATGACGTGAGCGGAGGTATGGGCGCAAGCGTTCTGGTCACGACCCTAACCGTACTGGCGATTGCCCAGGTCGGATCGCTCTTTTCCGCCGACGCCTGGAATAACGTGACCTTCACCGCCGGCGAGGTGAAGAACCCCAGCCGGAATCTTCCGCTATCGCTCGCGCTCGGCACCGGAGTGGTGATCGCGCTCTATGTCGCGTGCAACTTCATTTATCTGGCCGCGCTGCCGCTGGTGGGCAGTCCGACCGGAAACACGCTGCTGGAGCGTGGCATCCAGTTTGCCAAAGAAGACCGCGTCGCTACCGCCGTCATGACCCAGATGTTCGGCTCGATCGGCGGTTCGCTCATGGCCGTCGCCATCATGATTTCAGGCTTCGGCTGCTGCAATGGCCTGATTCTCTCCGGAGCCCGCGTCTACTACGCCATGGCGAAGGACGGTCTTTTCTTTCGCAGCGTAGTGCGCCTGCATCCCAGCTACAAGACGCCTGCCATTTCGCTGATGGTGCAGATGGTCTGGACGTGCGTGCTCTGCATCTCCGGCAGCTACGGCCAGCTTCTCGACTACATTATTTTTGCCGTGCTGGTGTTTTACGTCCTCACCATTGTGGGCCTTTTCGTCCTGCGCCGCACCCATCCCGAAGCCGAGCGTCCATACAAGGCCATCGGATACCCGGTTCTGCCCGCAATCTATATCGTGATGGCTTTGTTTATCGACGTAGTGCTGTTACGCTACAAACCGCAATACACTTGGCCGGGACTGATCATTGTGCTGCTCGGCATCCCGGTGTATTACATCTGGCGGCCGCGAAACGCGAACGCATAGGTTTACAAGGAGATTACAAGGAGAGACTCCGAAAATGTCCAATCTGCTGGCGACCAAGCCCCTCGATATGATCATGGATGAATCCTGCGAAACTGGGGAACATTCGCTCAAGCGGGCACTCGGCGCGACCAATCTGATCACGCTTGGCATCGGCGCCATCATCGGAGCCGGCATTTTTGTCCTGACCGGAGCGGCCGCCGCGCAGTACGCCGGACCAGCCATCGTGCTTTCCTTTGTTCTTGCCGGCATTGCCTGCGCCTTTGCCGGCCTCTGCTATTCAGAATTTGCCGCGCTCATTCCGATCGCCGGTTCTGCTTACACCTACGGCTATGCGACCTTGGGAGAGATTTTTGCCTGGATCATCGGATGGGACCTGATCCTCGAATACGCCTTTGGCGCCGCCACCGTCGCCTCTGGCTGGAGCGGCTACGTCAACAGCTTCCTGCAGGATTACGGCATTCATTTGCCACCGTCGCTAACCGCGACTCCGGGCACCGACATGGTGATGTACGACAACCGATGGGAGCGGCTGGCCACCATCCTGCCCACCCTGAAAGCCCACGGAGTCGATCCCGCGATGCTCGTTCATGCGCAAGGTTCATTCAACCTGATCGCTTTCATTGGCATAGTGATCGTGACCGTGATTCTGGTCATCGGCATTCAGGAGTCGGCGAACTTCAACTCGGCAATCGTCATCATCAAAGTTGCCATCGTCCTGACGTTCATTGCGATTGCAGGCGCCTTCATTCTGAAGAATCCTGACGTCGCCGCCCACAACTGGCATCCCTTCATTCCACCGAACACCGGAGAATTCGGCCATTACGGCTGGTCCGGAATCGCCCGCGGAGCCGCCGTCATTTTCTTCGCCTACATTGGTTTCGACGCTGTTTCCACTGCAGCCCAGGAAGCGAAAAAGCCGCAACGTGATATGCCTATCGGCATTCTCGGCTCACTAGTGATTTGCACTATCCTCTATATTCTCGTTTCTGGCCTGCTCACCGGAATCGTTTCCTACACCACCTTGAACGTCCCTGACCCGGTTGCCGTCGGCATTGACCGTGCCGGTGTGCGGTGGGGAAGCATCCTGGTGAAGCTAGGCGCGATCGCCGGCTTGGGCAGCGTGATGCTGGTGATGTTGCTCGGCCAATCCCGCGTGTTCTTCTCCATGTCGTGCGATGGACTTCTTCCCAAGTGGGCGGGCGCGGTCCATCCCCGTTTCCGCACTCCGTGGATCTCGAGCATCACCGTCGGCATCTTCGTGGCAATTTTCGCGTCGCTGATTCCGATCGGCATTCTCGGTGAGCTGGTCAGCATCGGCACGCTACTGGCGTTTGTCATCGTGTGCGCCGGTGTCTGGATTCTCCGCGTGCGCCGGCCCGACTTGCCGCGTCCGTTCAAAACGCCGTGGGTGCCGTTCGTCCCCATCATGGGGATTCTCGTGGCCGGGCTCATGATGGTCAGTTTGCCGCTCAGCACCTGGCTGCGCCTGATTATTTGGCTCGCGATCGGTATGGTGATTTACTTCGGCTACGGACGTCATCACAGCCGAGTACAAGCGGCACTCGCCGGCCGCAAACTAAAGTAGTTCAGCCCAGTAGGCGAATGCCCAACGCTTTTGTATCAGGGCATCGCTTTAGCGATGCCGTAAGCGCGTTCAATTCAGATGCCCCTTTAGGGGCCGGGCGCCGAAACTAAGTTTTTCGGCCATCTGTGCAGGCGCAACTCGCCATGTTGATTCTTCTGGGAATGCTGTTAATCGGGCTGTTTGCCGGAGCCTGGGGATTCACAATGTGCTTTTTCCCCGCCCAATGGGACAGGCTTACAGAAGCCATCGGCGGCCCTACTCCCCGCTGGATGTACCCCGGTTCGAAGCGGCTGGCTCCCATCATAAAACTGGGTAGCCGTCTGGCTAGCCTGGTTATATGTATGGTGGGTTGCTGGTTTGCGTTTATCGCCGCTTCCGGAATTTATCGCTTTCTTCGGGGATAACCGGCTACCCTTCTTGCAGTTTCCGCGCCACCGCGGTCACCATCCGCCGCGGTGCCAAGCGCACCGATTGCGCCACCAGCCAATTCTTGAATCCGGAAATCACCACCGATTTGCCGGCCATCAATGCCCGATAGCCGTCCTCCGCCACAGCGTGAGCGTCCATAGTTCCGAACTTCGTCAGCCGGATGCCCTCGAGCTTCGCCCGCTTCTGAAATTCAGTGGCCGTCGGACCCGGACACAGGCACGTGACGGTGACGCCCGTCCCGCCAATTTCATTGGCAATAGCTTCAGAAAAGTGCAGCACGTAAGCTTTGGTAGCGTAATAAACCGCCATCAGCGGTCCCGCCTGAAACGCCGCCGTGGACGCCACATTCAAAATACGCCCGCTCCCCCGCTCAATCATCGCCGGAAGATATAGCCGCGTGAGGTGAGTGAGAGTCGTGACATTGAGTTGAATCTGCCGCAGACATTCTTCCAGATCATTCTCGGCAAACAACCCGTACTGTCCGAATCCGGCGTTATTGACCAGCACCTCGACCTGAATGTCCGCGCGCGTAGTCTGATCCAGAACATATGCGGGAGCGCCCGGATCGGTTAGATCAGCCGCCAGAATCAGCGAACGCGCGCCGTGAGCTTTTTCCACCTCGGCCGCGAGTTGCCGAAGTCTGTCGGCGCTGCGGGCGACGAGAACCAGGTTGCAACCCTCGCGCGCGAAGATGCGTGTGAGTTCCAGGCCGATACCGAAAGAGGCGCCAGTGATCAGAGCGGTTTTGCGGTCGGGAACTGGCATTCAGCACTCAGCATTCAGCAATTAGCATTTAGCAATTAGAAAAAAACAAAAGCGGATCCGCAGACCCGCCTGAGTTCCTGGAAGAATTTTACCTACACGCGCGCCAGGGCCGGTTCCACTTCGTAAATCGAATGCCACGATGTCGCAGCCTTCAATTTACTGTTGACGTTGTTGATATTCTTCACGCCCTCGGTTTCCAGCCACTGGCGGAAAGCTCCCGCGCCCTGTTTCGCATAGATGGGAATGCCATCCTTCCAGGTAGCGCGTCCGCAGAGCACGCCATTAAACTTCACGCCCGATTCACCAGCCAGTTCGAGCGTCTCGCTGAACTCTGCATTGCTGACCCCAGCCGAGAGATAGATGAACGGCTTGGTCACAACATTCGCCGCTTTGTGGAACAGCTCAATAGCTTCTTTCTTCGTGTAAGCCCTGGTGCCTCCAAAACATTTCGCGCCCTCGACGAACTTCATGTTCACCGGCACTTCCACTTTCAAAACGTCCACGCCATACTGCGGTTTGCTGAATTCACGCATGCTCTCGGTCACGATGTGGGGCTTCTTCTTCGCGTACTCCAGCCCTTTCTCGTCCGCGCCTTCTTCATAGCCGACAAACTCAAGAAAAAATGGAATGTCATTGGCCCGGCACTCGTCGCCAATGCGCTCGACCCACGCATGTTTTTTGTCATTCACATCCTTGAGATCGTAAGGCGTGTAGTAGAGCAGAATCTTGACGCAGTCCGCGCCCGCTCCCTTCAGACGCTGCGCCGACCAGTGATCCAGCAGATCGCCCAGACGTCCAGGGCCGGTTTTGTCGTAGCCCGTCTTTTCATAAGCCAGCAAGAGGCCAGCGTTTTTGGCGCGCCGCTTCGAAGCCGGCAGCCCCCACTCCGGATCAAGCAGAATGGCGCTGGCATGCGGCGTCAAAACTTCACTCACCAGAATTTTGAATTCTTCCATCATCTCGTCAGAAACAGCCGTTCCTTTTTCTTTGGCGAGAGATTTCTGCAACGAGCCGCGCTGGTCCATGGCGGCGGCCGCGATTACGCCGCGTTCGTTCGATACCGCATTCAGGCCCTTCAGTTTGCCCGGGGTAAGTTTCATAAAGCCTCCGATTACTATCAGTGCACTACGACCAGACATTCTAAACCACAGCCCGCGCCCTGAACATGAACAGTTTCCCCCGGTCTAGCCCGCATCCTGCTCGTTACTTTCCGGGTTCTGTCCCGCATCCCATACTCATCGAATGGCCTCGGACGCCAACCATCGCACGCTAAGCTCGTTCCTCGACTACCTGCGGGTAGAGCGCGGCTCGGCCAAGTTAACGATTGCGGCCTACTCCAGCGATCTGCTGCAGTTCGCCGAGTTCCTGGAGAAACGCAACGTAGCTCTGGATGGAGCAAGGCGCGATGACGTGCGCGAATACCTCCAGGAACTATTCTCCAATCAACTAGACGGCCGCTCCGTGGGACGTAAGCTCTCCGCCATCCGCCATCTTTACCGCCATTTACTGTTGGACGCCAAGATCGACAAAGATCCGACTCTGAACATCGATTTGCCCAAGCAATGGAAAGTCCTGCCCAAGGCGCTAAGCCGCGTCGAAGTTGGTGCCATGCTTTCAGAAAAGCAGCTGCCCATTAATAAAAATGAAACCGCGCGCGCACAAGCCCTGTCGCTTCGTAATCGCGCCATGCTCGAACTGCTCTATGCCGGAGGCGTACGCGTCTCCGAAGTTGCCGATGCCCGTCTCGAAGACCTGAAACTCGAAATGGGATACATCCTGGTCCGCGGCAAGGGCGACAAGGAGCGCATGGTCCCGCTCGGAGTGCCCGCCCAGCAAGCCTTACAGCAATACTTAAAGAACGGCAGGGAAGCGCTCGCCAAGAAAAGAAGTTCGCCGCTCCTGTTCCTGGGTACCGGAGGCCGCCGCCTGACCCGTCAGCGAGTCTGGCAGTTGGTCGGCCAAGCCGGTCTGGCGTCTCTTCCCACAGGACGACACGTCAGTCCGCACATGCTCCGTCACTCCTGCGCCACCCATATGGTGGAGAACGGCGCCGACCTCCGCACCGTGCAGACCATCCTCGGCCACTCCGACATTTCGACCACGCAGATTTATACCCATGTAGCGCTCGACCGACTGAAGAGCGTGTATGCGAAACATCATCCGCGGGCAAAAGCGAAGATAAAGGCATGAAGCAACCGCGCACCATCGTCGAACGCGCTACCGACGATTTCCTGCGCCACTTGCGCGAGCGCAACGCCTCGGCGCACACCATCAAGGCCTATGCCGGAGACCTCGACACTTTCGCCTCCTATACCGGCGAGCGCTGCTGGAAGAACATCGACCACATAGCCATCCGCGGCTTCCTCTCGCATCTCTACGACAAAGGATTGAGCAAGACCTCCGTAGCTCGAGCGCTGGCCGCCGTGCGCTCGCTCTATCGCTGGCTGGCGCAAGAAGGAGTAGTCGAGCAGAATCCCGCCAAGCTGGTCTCGACCCCAAAGCTCCCCAAGAAACTACCGCGCGTTCCAACCATCGAAGAAATGAACAACGTGCTCGACGGAAAAATGCCCGAAGTAGCATCGTTCCCCGAGCGCGATCGTCTGCTCTTCGAACTCCTCTACGGCTGCGGCATTCGCAATTCGGAGCTGGTAGGCATCAATCTCGAAGACATCAGCCTGAGCAACGAAGCCATCCTGATTCGCGGCAAAGGCAAAAAGGAACGCTACGTCCCCTTCGGAGGCTCTGCCCTGGCCGCGTTGTCCATTTATCTGCCGTGGCGCCAACAACTGCTGGCCACGCTAAGAAACACGTCCCAAAAAACAATGGCCGCGAAAGTCGCGCCCGCCCTGCTAGTCAACCAGCGCGGCGGACGCCTAACCACCCGCAGCGTCGGACGCATAGTCAAACGCATAGCCGTGGCCAAGGGCCTGTCTCCCGAAGTTCATCCCCACACCTTGCGTCACGCCTTCGGCACCCACATGCTCGAAGAAGGAGCAGACCTGCGAGCCATCCAGGAACTGCTCGGCCACGAACGCCTGGCAACCACGCAGCGTTACACCCAACTTTCAGTCAAGCACGTGATGAACGTCTACGACCAGACGCATCCAAGGGCAAAGTAAACCGCACATTTTATTTCCCGAGTTACTTGGCGGAAACCCTTGCTGGGAGCGGCTTTTGGGGGCTGAGAGTACAGTTTGAATCGGGTTGGGTTTACTACCCCCCCCCCCCCCCCCCCCCCAAATTTTGCGCAAAATATTCATGAATAAGGACTTAGCTCCAAAATATTCAAAACTAAGGACTTACGAGATCCGTTCGGCGCGCTTAGAATTTCGGCAGCTTGCGACCGCTCCGCTCATGCCCGCTGGGCACCTCAACTTAGGTTGTCAAAGAACGCTGAAGATGGCTCTGAATCTGGCTTCCAGGATCGTGAACAGCTCCTGAGCCATTCCAATCAGAGCCAGTCTCGCACCGCCTCGGTCGCTATGTCTGTGACCGATGTACTGGTAATTTGTGATGAAAAGCGATCGATGACCCGCTCAAGCGGAGTTTAGACGTGCCACCCTCCGCGCTATGCACCAAGGCCATTACCCCAGTAACTTTCTTCGGACACAAGCGTGCTTCAACATGACAGCAAGGGGTTTTCTCGCTCGGGCAAACGATGGGGAAAAAAACAGGGAAATAAGACGATGAGTAAAATCGCCAAGGAAAGTATCCTGCTGCTGTCGTTGTTCCTGATTGCGGCGACACTACAATTTTTCGCGCAGTCGCTGCCCATGGCGCTCTGCTTTTATTTTCTGCCGACCTTGTACTCGGCGTATTTCTTCGGACGCCGCCACGCGACTCTCACCGCTTTTGCCTGCGTATTTCTGGTCGTTCTCCTGGACTTCCTCAACAATCTGATGCCCAGGCATCGCGTGCTGTCATTGCCAGACGAGCGGCTCTTCAATTTCGCCATCTGGGCGGGAATTTTGGCCGTTACCGGTTACGCCATGGGCACGCTCTACGAGCGCAAGCAGGCCATGACCACGGAAATCCGCGAAAGCTTCAGCGGACTGCTCCTGATTCTGCAACATTTCATTGCCAACCAGAAACTTGCCGAAGGCGACAACCAGCGTGTGGTCGACCTGTCGACGAAAATGGCAGTAGCGATGGGCCTCGGTTCCGATCGTGTGGAGTTGATGCGCTCCGCGGTCATCCTGCGCGATCTCAGCAATCTCGGCATCAGCAATGACACTCTCTACAAGGCCGCCGACATGAACCGCGACGAAGTGGTGGCCAGTTTTCGCAAATCCGGCAGGACCGATCCGCGCACTCAGGCTGCCGGACATTCGCTGCGCCGCGTAATTCCGATTATTGTCGCGCAGCAAATTGTGCAGGACCAGGGAGCGCGTTCCGTCAACGTTCCGATCGAGGCGCACATTCTAGCCGTGGCGGACGCGTATCAGAAATTAGTCAGTGAATCTGACCCCGAAGCTCTGCCGCCATACGAAGCCCAGCAACGGATTGTGGCGGGAGCAGGTCAGCAGTTTCACACCGGAGCAGTGGACGCCTTCACGAAAGTCCTGGCCACGAACGCCAGGGGGGTGGGCGCCTGAATACAAATTCAGTGGGGTACGGGTTCCGTCAGCGTTGAATTCTTCGAACCGGAGTTCGAAGTTGATTCCAACGCAGACTCCGCGCTGCTGGCGTTTTTTCCGCGCGAATCTTTTTCTCTCAAGGCTTCCCACATCGCTACCACTCTCGACTTCAATTCCGAAGTGAGACGTTCGTACGCAGCTTCGCTGGCGTCACTCAGAGGAGGAGGTTGAATCGGTTTGCCGAATACCAACTCCAGCTCGCCGAATTTCGGGAACTTCTTATGGCGCGGCCAAACCTCGTAAAAACCCTCGATCGCGACCGGAACAATCGGAGCTTGTGTGTGGATCGAGAGAATCGCCGCGCCCTTGCGGAACACTCGCGGAGTGCCGTCGTTAGTGCGCTCGCCCTCGGGATAGAGAATCAGAATGCGTCCCTGACCGAGGCCAAAAGCGCCAGCGCGCATCGCCGGTATCAGGTTCGCATCCGGATCAAGGACCACCACGCGCAGCCATCGTGCCAACCGACGCATGAATCCTTTGCCGAAGATTTCGCTCGTGCCCAGCGCAAAAGTCCCGCGGAACAAGCTCCACGGCAAGGTCGCCGCCATCACGATCGGATCGATGTAACTCTGATGATTGGAGCAGATGAGATACGGGCCTTTTTCCGGCAGGTTTTCAAGTCCGCGGACTTTAAGGTGAAAGCGGTCAAGAGTAAAAAGATAAACCAGCCGTCCCAGCAGAAAGAAGGATACTTCTGCGAAAGTATTGTGGCGCGCCAGCGCGAGAATGTCGGGATCGGTTACCGGCTCGCTCAAGATGGTCGACCACGCTGGTGCTGCCGCTTTGGCCTGACCCTCGCCGCGGCCAGCGCTGGCGAGAACCGCGTCAACCAGGTCGCGCACCGAATAGATTTCCGCCAGTTGCGCCTCGGGGACTTCGCCTGCAAGTTGCTGCTCGAGCGCGGTCAGCAATTCCACGCGCTGCATGGAATCGAGTCCGAGATCGAGCTCGAGGTTGTGCGAGGGACGAATCGCGTCGAGTTGGTTGCGCGAGGCTTCCCGCACGATGCTGAGCGCCTGCTTCACATCGTCCCGCGCGAGCCACGATTGCTCGTCGTCGGTCAAAGGCTTTTCCTTTTCAGCGCCAACGTCGCGATCGGCGTTAGCCGGGCTTTGTTGCAGCTCTCGAACTTTCTTTTCAATCTGGAAGCGTTTTAACTTGCGAGTGGTGGTGCGCGGCAGCTCTTCCTGCCAGATGTCGTAACTCCCCAGACGTTTGGTGGAAGCAATCTTGTGGGAGAGCGCTTCGATTTCGGTGCGGATCACTTCCTTGGAGTTTACGATCTTGCGCTCGCGCAGCAGTTCAAAGTCCGGCACGATCACGGCATAGAGCCGCTCCGAGGTTGGATCTCCCGGACGCGCCTCCAGTGCCATGACGCAAATCTCTTTCACGTACGGAGCATGGAGATAATGTGCCTCGATCTCTTCGGGATAAACATTCTTTCCGTTGGCAAGCACAATGACTTCCTTGCGCCGTCCGGTGATGAAGAGATTGGCGTGGGAATCGAAGTAGCCGAGATCTCCGGTGTAGAACCAGCCGTCGCGCAGCACCTCGGCCGTGGCTTGAGGTCGATTCCAGTATCCTTTCATTATGATCGCGCCGCGGATCGCAATCTCACCTGCGGGCGGCGAGCCATCTTCCACCGGCTTCGGATCCACGATCTTCGCTTCGACTCCGGGAAAAGGGCGTCCGACGGACCCAAATACAACGTGCCCCGGAGGGTTGATGAAAGCGCCGCCGGTGGTTTCCGTCAGGCCGTAGGCATTCAGAACGTCGATGCCAAAGGAATAAAAGTCGCGAGCAATGGCGGGATCGAAGCGCGAGCCGCCGGTGACCAGATAGCGCATGCGCGCGCCGAAAGTAGCGTGAATCTTGCCGAAGAGAACTTTGCCCGCGTTGATTCGCAGCCGCCGCAGCCCACGGTTGAGCGCCATCAGCGCGCGCACCAGCCGCAGCGTGAACTTGCCACGCTTGTTCAGTTCTTTGAAAATGCGCTCGTGAATCAGGTAGAAGAACTGGGGCACAACGCAAAAGGCGGTGATGCCGCGTTCCTGTAGGGCACGCAGCAACTCGGTGGTGTTCAGGGTTTCCAGATACACGACGCGCGCGCCATTGAACAGAGGCAGAAAAAGGTTCGCCATCTGCGCCAGGACGTGAAACATGGGAAGAATTCCCAAGAGCGCGTCGGAAGAATCAATCTTGATCACCGCCAGCACCGAGTTCGCTTCGCCGACGAGGTTGGCGTGGGTGAGCATGACGCCCTTGGGATCGGCGGTGGTGCCCGAGGTGTAGAGCAGCGCTGCAAGATCACTCTCGTCTGGGTCGATGGGCTGAAAGCCTGCTGGGCCAGCGGAGAAGATGGAGTCGAGATCGCCGGCAAGGATGGGTTCATTGGCTTCACTTGGAGTTCGCTCAGCCGCCGCCGAGGTCATCACGAGTCCAATGCCGATTCCCTCGGCCGCTTGCATCGCCACCGGAAGATGTTTAACGTCGCTGAACAGCAGCGAAGCTCCACTGTCGATCAACAGCTTTTTGACCTGGTCGGCGTGGAAAGCCGTATCAAGCGGAACCGCCGTTCGGCCAGCGGCGATGATTCCCAAGTACGCCGCCACCCATCGGGGATGGTTTGCCGCCAGAATAGCCACTCTAGCGTCTCGCGGAACTCGCGTTGAGAGCCAGTTCGCCACGCTCTCCGACATGAGAGTCAATTCCGCGAAAGTGACTCTTTCCACCGTCTGTTGGCGTTGAATCTCGAGGGCAACATTGTCTGGGAACTTCCGGGCGGATTCCTGGAATCGCTGGTAGAAGGCGGGCATGTTCGAGGTGAATATACTTATACTAAAGACGGCTGGGGAAAACTAGGAATTGGGGTGACCCAGCCGAATTCGGACTTTCGCCAGGCCGCTGGTCTGTCCGTCGTTCGCCCGGTCTCTCGCATCTAATGTGCTAGGCTTTAGAGCAGGCTTGGGGACGTGTGTCCTCTGAAGGATTTCTTTTTGATTAACACTTTGTTAGGCAAGGTTTTCGGGACCAAGAACGAGCGCGAGGTCAAGCGCTTGCAGCCTCGGGTTGCGGCCATCAACGCACTCGAGCCGGAGATGCAGAAGCTCTCCGACGACCAACTCCGCGACAAGACGGCGGAGTTTCGCGCCCGCATTCAGGAGCGTCTCAGTTCGATTGCGGACGAACCGGAAGACAATACTGATCTTCAGAATACCGACCGGCAAAAGGAAATCGAAGCGCAGCGCAGCGAGTTGCTTAAGGTCGTCCTCGACGAACTGCTCGAGGAAGCTTTTGCCGTGGTCCGCGAAGGCGGACGGCGTGTGCTCAACATGCGGCACTTCGACGTGCAACTTATCGGCGGCATGGTTCTGCACGAAGGCACGATTGCTGAGATGAAGACCGGCGAGGGCAAGACGCTGGTCGCCACTCTTCCGGTATATCTGAACGCGCTGAGTGGACGTGGCGTGCACGTGGTCACCGTCAACGACTATCTGGCCAAACGCGACTCCGAATGGATGGGCAAGCTCTACGGATTTCTCGGCCTGACCGTGGGCGTGATTGTCCATGACCTCGATGACGGCGAACGCCGCGCCGCCTACGCCGCGGACGTGACTTACGGTACCAACAACGAGTTCGGATTCGACTATTTGCGCGACAACATGAAGTTCGACCTGCGCGATTGTGTGCAGCGCGTGCACAACTTTGCCATCGTCGACGAAGTCGATTCCATCCTGATTGACGAAGCCCGAACGCCGCTCATCATTTCGGGCGCCAGCGAAGAGTCGACCGACAAGTACTACAAGGTGAATCGCATCATCCCGAAGCTGGAAAAGGGCGAAGAGATCGACACCCAGCCGGGTGAGCCCAAGATCCTCACCGGGGACTTTGTCGTGGACGAAAAGCATCGCAGCATCACGGTGACCGACGAGGGCTGGGTAAAAGTCGAGAAGCTGCTGGGAATCGGCAACATCGCCGATCCGGAAAATTGGGCGACTAAGCATCACGTGGAGACGGCCGTCAAAGCGCATGCACTCTATAAGAAAGACGTCGAGTACGTGGTCAAAGATGGCGAAGTGCTGATCGTAGACGAGTTCACCGGGCGCCTCATGCCAGGCCGCCGCTGGTCCGATGGCCTGCATCAGGCGATCGAAGCCAAGGAGAATGTGAAGATCGAGCGCGAGAATCAGACCCTGGCGACGATCACATTCCAGAATTATTTCCGCATGTACAAAAAGTTAGCCGGCATGACTGGTACGGCGGAAACGGAAGCGCCGGAATTCGACAAGATTTACAAGCTCGAAGTTATTGTCATTCCAACTAATCGGGCGCTCTTGCGTAAAGAGAATCCGGACATTATCTACCGTACGGAGAAAGAAAAATATTTCGCCGCTGCCGACGAGATCCAAAGGCTGCACGACAGCAACCAGCCGGTGCTGGTGGGCACAACTTCGATCGAAAAATCCGAGCGTCTCTCTGATCTCCTGAATAAAAAGGGATTGAAGGACCACGTCGTCCTGAATGCGAAATTTCATGAGCGCGAAGCTGAAATTGTCGCGCAGGCCGGACGCAAGGGCGCGGTCACCATCGCCACCAACATGGCGGGCCGCGGCACCGACATTCTGCTGGGGGGCAACCCCGAGTTCATGGCCAAGCAGGAATGCGTGAAGAAGGGAATTGCGCAGCCGATCCGCGCCGCGCAAGGCAAGATCGAAGCCGAGGTTGACGATTCCAACCGCACGGTCTGGTACTACGCCGGCAATGAATATGCGGTCCCAACCGATCAGTGGAACGAGATTTTTGCGCGCCACAAGATTGATACCGATCGCGAGCATCAAGAAGTTATTGATGCCGGCGGGTTGCACATTTTCGGCACCGAGCGCCACGAAGCGCGCCGCATTGATAATCAGCTCCGCGGCCGCGCCGGCCGTCAGGGCGACCCCGGCTCTTCGCGCTTCTATCTTTCGCTCGAAGACGACTTGATGCGGATCTTCGCCAAGGAATGGGTTTCGAAGATGTTGCAGCGCCTGGGCATGGAAGAAGGTGTTCCGATCGAATCGGGCATGATGACCCGCCGCATCGAAGCCGCGCAGAAAGCCGTGGAAGGTCAAAATTTCGAGGCCCGCAAACACCTGCTTGAGTATGACGACGTCATGAACAAGCAGCGTGAAGCGGTTTACGGGCTGCGCCGCCGTCTGCTGGAAGGTCTCGACCAGAAAGATCTCATCATCGAAGACTACGTCTCCGGAATCCTCGCGGAGATCCTCGAACGGCATTGTCCGCCGAAGGAGCACGTTGACAATTGGGACCTCAAGGCTCTAAGAGACTCGATCTCGTCACATTTTGGCGTCGACATTTACGCCGAAGGCCTCAAGCCAGAAGAGATGAATCGCCAGGAATTGGGCGATGCCATCTTCGACAAGCTCAAAGAGCGCTACGACGCAAAAGAGAAGCTGATCGGCGCCGACGCCATGCGCTATCACGAGCGCATGATCATGCTGAGCGTGATTGATGCGCAGTGGAAAGATCACTTGCTCTCGATGGACCACCTGAAAGAGGGCATCAACCTGCGCGGTTACGGACAGCATGATCCGCTCGTCGAATACAAGCGCGAGTCCTACGACATGTTCGAAGCGATGATGCAGCGCTTTCAGGAAGAGACGGTTCGGTATCTGTACCTGATGCAGATCATGGAGCGTCCGCCGGATGCGGCGGCAAGGCCGGGCGGGGGAGTGGGGAGTGCGAGTTCAACCGATCTGTCCGGGCAAGGGCCAGAAGCGGGCGCGCCGTCGTTGATCACCGGCGGTCGAGGTGGCAATGGGCGCCCCCCGCGCCAGATCGCGACCTCGGTTGATGAGATCGAGGAAGCCTTCCAGCGCAGGAAAAAGAAAGAATTGGAACAGGCGCGCATGGCCGGTGCGGGCGACATGCAAGTGCAGCAGGTGGTGCGCTCGGGAGACAAAGTGGGGCGCAATGATCCTTGCCCGTGCGGTAGCGGGAAGAAATACAAGAAGTGCTGCGGCGCAAATTAGTGAAAGCCGTTACCGCAGAGGACGCGGAGATCGCTGAGAACAAATCTAGGCTATACCTCCCGAGATCCGCGGTGATCTATTCCTTCCAGCTTTCCTCTGCGCGCTCAACGTTCTCCGCGATTAAGCTTTTCTTGGTTTCTTGAGAGCGCCAAACGTCATTTCCGTAGCCGCGCTGTGCGTGCGTCGCTTCCACGCAAAGAACATCGGGGCATAGGTCTGAGTGATGTAATCGCCGGAGCCGATTCCAAGCGCGTGCGCCGTGCGGTCGATCCAGCGCGGAGAACCTTCAATCTCGCCGAAATTTCCAATCGGAGTCTCATCGAGCACGACGTGGCCCTTGCCGTCGCTCCACTCGGCTCGATATTTTTCATAGCGAAAAATGGGCTTGAACCCGAGGGCGCGCAGAATAGCATCCATCCGATGACCATTTTCTACGCGCGTTTCCAGTTCGACGCGCACCTTATGGCGGCCGCTCTCGCTTTTCGTCTTGTGCGTCAGGACCCAGGTTTCTCCATACTTGCGCAGTCGCAGCAACTCGCCCCGCTTGCGAAGCTTTTGGCCGGGCAGATCGTATAGCGAATTCATTTCGTGGGTGGAGCGCGTGATCTGCTTGAATCCCGCTTGCTTCAGCGCGCGGGCTAGCGCGGGCAGATTCTCAATTCGAAACTTAATTTCGATTTCCTGCGGCATTCCGAAATCATAACCGCCGAGGAGGCGGAGAACAATCTGGCAGGAGTATTTGCAGCGACCTCAAGAGTTCCAGCCAATCCTTACTCGGTGACTCCACGTCTCGGCTGTTAAGCTTTCGGCTCGACCTCGGACTTCAGTTCCCGCCGATGGAACCAGCTCATGTGCGGCAGGTCGCGTTCGACCTTTCGTCGTTTCGCGATCAATTCCGCCGTGATTGAGACGGCAATCTCTTCCGGAGTAATCGCCCCAATATCGAGCCCGACCGGAGCATGGACGCGGTCAAATAAATGCGCTGGCAGGCCTTCCGCTTGCAGCTCTTTGAAGATGGTGATGGTCTTCCGCTTCGACCCGATCATCCCGACGTAGCGCGCCGGAGTCTGCACCGCCCAGCGCAGAATTCGCATATCGTCACGGTGACCGCGCGTGACGATAACAATGTACGAAGATTCACTCGGCGTAAGCTGCGCCGCAGCCTTCTCGAAATCTTCGGCGATCACCTGCTGTGCCTCGGGAAAGCGTTCGCGGTTGGCGTAGGCTTCGCGATCATCGATCACGGTGACGTCGAACCCGGCGATACGAGCAACTTTATAAAGGCTGGCTGCGACGTGACCCGCACCGAAAATATAAAGATCCGCCGGAGGCAAAATCGGCTCCACGAAGATCTCGAGCGTTCCGCCGCAGACAAGACCGGCGTCGTTCTTGGGGTTCTCATTCAGATCAAAGGTCAGGGTCCGCGGCCTCTCCGACTCCATCACGTCGCGCGCCGCCTGCCAAACCTCGGCCTCAACGCAGCCGCCGCCGATGGTGCCGACAATCGAACCGTCGTCGCGCACCAGCATCTTGGCGGTCTTGAACGAAGGTATAGAACCGCGGACGTTGACAATGGTCGCCACCGCCCCGCGGCGTCCGTCCTTTCGCAGGCGGACGATCTCCTCGTACAGGTCCATGCACATGATTATGGTTCCGCAGGCTGGGAAGGTCAAACCTGAATCGGCCGTTCCTACGCGCTTCCCTGTGATTTCTGTGTCCTCCGTGGCGGGGAACTTGGCCCCTAGTTGTGCTAGCTTGTTAGGTTCAAATTGCCATCTGAACTTAGAGGAGCTCCATGAAAGCCGTTCGCATTCATCAGTTCGGTGGACCGGAAGTCCTCACCTACGAAGACGTCCCCGATCCCAAGCCGCGCAAGGATCAAGTTCTGGTCCGCGTGCGGGCGTGCTCTCTGAATCACCTCGATATATTCGTACGCCAGGGCCTGCCCGGCGTAAATCTGCCGCACATTCTAGGAAGTGACATTGCCGGCGAAGTAGTGGAAGTCGGCGAGTACGTCACTGATCTCAAAGCCGGACAGCGCGTGCTGCTTGCGCCCATGCATTTTTGCAATCACTGCGCGAAGTGCGTTGCCGGCCTGCAAAATCAGTGCCGCCAGTTCACCGTTCTCGGCAACACTGTGGACGGAGGCAACTGTGAGCTGATGGCAGTGCCCGTGGTGAATGTCATCCCCATCCCCGACTGGCTTGATTTCAACGAGGCGGCGAGCGTTCCGCTAGTGTTCGTAACGGCGTGGCACATGCTCACCGGACGCGCGTCGATCCGTCCCGGACAAACCGTGCTGGTGCTGGGCGCGAACTCAGGCGTGGGCATTGCCGCCATCCAGATCGCGAAACTGTTCCACGCGCGCGTGATTGCGACCGCGGGCGACGAGCGCAAAATGGAGCGCGCCCGTGAACTCGGCGCCGATTTTGTCATCAACCACTATCAGCAGAAAATTTCGCAGGAAGTCCGCAAAATCACAAACTTCGAAGGTGCCGACATCGTCGTCGAGCACGTTGGGAAGGCAACCTGGGACGAGAGCGTCAAATCGCTTAAGGCGGGAGGCACGCTCGTGACCTGCGGCGCGACGACGGGACCGAAAATCGAACTTGATCTGCGCTTCCTGTTCTCGCGCCAGCTTTCACTACTGGGGTCGTACATGGGGACGATGAGCGAACTCAATGAAGTGCTCGGCCACGTATTCGCCGGACGCCTCAAGCCGGTGATCGACCACACTTTTCCCCTGAAAGAAATCCGCACCGCCCACGAGTACATGGAGAAAAGCCAGATGTTTGGCAAGATCGTGCTGAACCCGTGAACAGGTCTCACCGCGGGGTAAGACAGGCAGCGATTAAGCTACCTCCTCAACCGTGAGGACGCAAGCAGGTGGGTGGTTACATTCACAGGCGATTTCTACATCTTCTGATCCCGCGTCCTCGCACCATTCACCGCAATACTTTTGTCCTGCTGGTACCAGGCAAAGGCAGGGTATGTGGGCACAGGTCTTCAGCTCATTGCTCGACATGGTGACCTCCAAATCAATTCAGAAACCTTACAAGTAGCAATCTACCCCAAGAACTGGCAAAACTGCCAGTCAGCGGTGCACTCGGCGGCCTCTGCGGTTAAAATAGACCTATGGCGCGAGAGCTCAGCTTCGGCCCCTACGTTGACGTCGAAAACGGCAAAAAAGTAGTGAAAGAACTTGTGTACGGAGACGGCGTCCCCGAAGGCATCGTCATGACCACGCTCGATTCGACCGTCAACTGGATGCGCAAGAATTCGATCTGGCCGATGACGTTCGGCCTCGCCTGCTGCGCTATTGAAATGATGTCGATGGGGGCATCGCGCTTCGATATTGCCCGCTTCGGTGCGGAAGTCTTCCGCCCATCGCCCCGGCAGTCGGACCTGATGATCATTGCCGGCCGCGTCTCCAATAAAATGGCCCCCGTGATTCGCCAGCTCTGGGAGCAGATGCCCGAGCCGAAGTGGGTCATTTCCATGGGGGCGTGTGCGACTTCCGGCGGCGTTTTCAATAATTACGCGCTGGTGCAGAGCGTGAATCAGGTCATTCCCGTGGATGTCTATGTTCCGGGCTGTCCGCCGCGTCCCGAGCAACTGATTTACGCGATCACCCTGCTGCAGGACAAAATCATGATCGAGCGTGGGACGGTTAAGAAGGCGTTGAACCTGGTGCCGGCGGGAGAGTAGGGAAAAATCGGGTCATCGGGTGATCGACGACCCGACTTTCTTTTCACTGTTTCATCCTGGTCGCCATCTGCCGCTCTGGTGGCGTCATCTGGTTCCAGACCGCACTCAAGTCTTTTTCCAGAATCTGATTATTCGGATCTACCCGCAGAGCCAGCGCAAACCACAAGTACGAAGTCGGTAGATCGCGCGGTACACAGTGGCCGGTTGCATACATGGTCCCGAACGCGCTCCGGGCCTTAGCACTCGATTTCGCCGAAGCGGCCTTCAGATTCTTCACTGCCTCGTCACAGTTTTCAGGAACGCCTCGTCCGTAGAGATAAGCCTCGCCTTTTCGGAAGGCCGCGTCGCCAGTGTCAGCCGCAGCCGGCTCGGGCAATTGCTGAATCTTGGCCGATGCCGTGCTGGGCCGGGGCTTCTCCGCGCTCTTGTCCCCGAGCGCGATCTTCGGAGATTCTGGCTTGGCAGTCGCGACCGCCGTTTTTCGGGCTGGTGCCGGAGCAGCTTGAACTCCCGTCGGCGGAACCACCGCTTGCAACGAGCCTGCATCGGTCGCCGGGGCAGGAGCCTGGTTCGCTGGATTCACCGTGGGTTTCTCGGCCGGAACTTCACCGGTGCTCGCAGTTGCCGCCTGCGGCTTTCGACTTTCGGTGGCGCCGAGATAGTTCGTGTAAGTCCACCAGCCGGCTGCGCCCAACGCCGCCAGCAGCACGACTAAGAGTAATACGCGCCGTCCGCCGCCCTTCGGCTGCTCGGGTTCAAAGAAGGAATCCAAGCCGGAGAAAGACTTTTCCCGCAAAGATTCCATGCTGGGCTGATTCAATCCCAGAAGCGATGACCCGTTAAGCGACGACTCGCTAAACGTTGACACGCCGAGCGGCGGCGCCTGCCTGTCTGCGGGACGAGCCGCTCCCTCCGCGACGGCGGGCCGCGGCGGCGCTGGCGGATTGGTCACATTGGGTAGGCCGGGCACGGGTGCGCCCGCCGGCCGCCGAGCTTCGGTGCGAGTTTCCAGCCGGGTTTCGAGCAAGGTGCCACACATTCCGCAAAAACGGAAATTCGCGGAATTGACCTCACCGCACTTCGGGCAGATCACGATAATTCTCCGGAATGTTCTTTCCCACAGTTTACTCGCCTCTGGGACGTCCATCGCGCCCGTTCGTTCATATTAAAATGCAAACGCCCGTGTCCCGTCCATGCCGAAAGCCTCCAAGCCGAAAGCCACCAATGCCAAGCCCGCACGGGCCGCGAAGAGCTTCGAGGCCCGGCTCGAGCGCCTGCGATCCCGCCTGAATTGGATCATCATTCACGTACCGTTCGATGCAGCCAAAGCCTGGGGGTTGCGTGGCCAGATCAAAGTAAAAGGCGAAATCAATGGATTCGCGTTCCGTACTTCGCTGTTTCCTACGCGAGAGGGCGGCCATATCCTGCTGGTCAACAAGCGCATGCAAAAAGGAGCGCATGCTTTCGAAGGGAGCCTCGCCCGTTTTCAGCTCGAACTCGATACCGAAAAACGGGTCGCAACCATCCCCAATGAGCTAGAGCAGATTCTCCGCCAGGGTCTTCCCAGCGAAGCTCGCGCGCTTCGGCGCTGGTATGACAAGTTGAACTACTCCACTCGCAGTGACATTGCCGCGTGGATCACCGAAGTTAAGAGCGCCGAAGCCCGCGCGCGGCGCGCCGAACAGATTGCAGAGCGATTGCTTGCTGTCATGGAGGCGGAAAGGGAACTGCCGCCGATTCTGCAAGTAGCTTTCGCGCGCCATCGTTATCCAGGCGCCCGTGGCGGCTGGGATGGTATGTCGGCCGCGCGTCGGCGCGGACACCTGTTCGGCATCTACTACTATCGAACTCCCGATGCCCAAGCTCGCCGCATCGAGAAAATGCTCGATGATGCCTCCGCGCTCGCCGTGAGAAATAACAGCAAGAAAAAATAAGGTCACAGTGGAGGCGCGAAAACCTTATAATTTAATCGTTTTAATAATCTCGTCCTTAAGACAACTGGAGGCGTTCGCGTGAAGGTTCCCGCTACCGTTCTCGCCATCGTCACGGCTCTCAGTGTTTTCGCCGCCGCCCAAACCGTCACCGTGGATGTCTCGCATCCCACTAACCACTTCGTCCCAGCCGAGACTCTGGGAGCTGGCGTTGATCGCATCTCCGTGGAGGCCATCGACAAAGATCTGCTTCCTGCTTCGCTGCGGACAACGCTATCGTCAGGTTGGCAGACGGTGTCCTACCGCCAGAATACCGAGTTGGCCGTCGAAGCATGGCATTGGAATCCGCAGGGAACATGGAGCAATGGTCGCGATGGGAGCGATCCCGCAGGCACTGGCTATTTCACCGGCTCCGCGGTGCCCACGGAGAACCTGCGCTACTCCTACGGATATGCGCTTCCGCGGCGCGGTTTCACGCGTAACGACGGCACCGACAACTCTGGTTTCTCGCGCCTGACCGACGGTGACCTCACCACTTTCTGGAAGAGCAATCCCTATCTTACTCAGCATTTCACCGGCGAAAGTGACGCCCAGCATCCACAGTGGGTTGTGCTTGATATGGCGCAGGTTCAGCCCATCGACAGTATTCGCATAGCGTGGGGAGAACCGTATGCGACTCGCTATCTTGTACAGTATTGGACCGGCGACGATCCCATCAAAGCGCCGACGCGCGGCGTCTGGGAAACCTTCCCCCAAGGCACAGTCGCTGGCGCCAAGGGCCGAACCGAAACCCTTCGACTCGTCTCGGTTCCGATTTCTGTTCGTTTCGTGCGCATCTTGATGACGGAGTCGTCTAACACTTGCGTTGCCGACGGCACACCTAATCCGCAAAACGATCCGCGAAACTGCGTGGGCTATTCCATCCGCGAACTCTACCTGGGAACGACAACGGACGACGGCGCCTTCCACGACACTGTTCGCCACACTGCCGATCAGGAGCAGACGACTACTTATTGTTCGTCTGTGGATCCATGGCACACCGCGTCCGATCTTGGTCCGACGCGTCAGGCTCAGGTTGGTTTCGATCTTTTCTTTACCAGTGGCGTCACTCGCGGGCTGCCCGCCATGATTCCGGTTGCGCTGCTCTATGACACTCCGGACAATGCGGTAGCCGAAATCGCGTATCTTGAAAAACGCCACTATCCGATCTCCTACGTCGAGATGGGCGAAGAAGCCGATGGTCAGTACATGCTTCCTGAGGACTACGCCGCGCTCTACCTGCAGTGGGCGACCGCGCTCCATCGACTGGATCCGACGCTCAAACTCGGCGGCCCTTCTTTTCAGGGAGTCAATAAGGACATCGAAGTCTGGCCCGACGCGAGCGGCCGAGTTTCGTGGACCGCGCGCTTCCTCGACTATCTCAAGCAACACGGCCGCATGAAGGATCTTGCGTTTTTTTCCTTCGAGCACTATCCCTACGATCCGTGCAGAATTCCATGGGGTTCTCTTTACGACGAGCCTGAGCTGATGCGCCACATTATTCAGGTGTGGCATGAAGACGGCGTCCCCGCCGACATGCCGATGT
Organism: uncultured Acidobacteriaceae bacterium; assembly: GCA_963755765.1. Taxonomy (GTDB): domain Bacteria; phylum Acidobacteriota; class Terriglobia; order Terriglobales; family Acidobacteriaceae; genus Acidiflorens. The sequence goes on along the minus strand of CAVWKZ010000006.1, from coordinate 419,274 downwards.
TCGTCACCGAGGGAAATCTTTCCTCCAGCGCAAGCGAAACTTACCAGGACATTTTCTCCGGCCTCTGGCTGGCCGATTACATCGGATCGCTGCTCGACGCCGGCGGCAAGGCGGTTTATTACTTCCACTATCTGCCCTTGCAGATGGAACCGGGCTGCAACAGTTCTCCGGGGACGTTTGGCATGTTCACGGTGGATGCTTCGTACAAAATTCAGCAGCCGCTGGCACAATTCTTTGTGGCGCAACTCATCAACCTGGAGTGGGCGCAGCCCGGCGGAGGAGAGCATCAAGTCTATTCGGCCAAATCCGATGTCGACGACGGCGCTGGCCGCGAAATGGTCACCGCTTATGCGTTGAAGCGTCCCGATGGCGAATGGTCGCTGATGATTGTGAATCGCGACCAGGAGAACGCTCACCGTGTCCGCATCGCGTTTCGCGGGACTGGAGACTCGACCGCGGGATTTACCGGCCCCGTTGAGATTGCAACCTTTGGGAGCGCCCAGTACAAGTGGAACCCGCCGCGCACTCGCTTTATGGCGCATGCCGAAATAGCCGCTGCGCCGACGATCGTGGCTTACACAAACGGCACGGCTGATCCGGACGGGCCGATTTTGCGCTCGAAGCAGAACGGCGGCAAAGATACGGTTTACGATCTACCGGCGGCCTCGGTGGTGGTGATCCGGGGAAGTGTCCCATAGCCCTGAAACGCGCGCCAGGACGCGCAGCGCGGGTAGGTGCCTTTGTTATCAATACGTTATTTCGCACTATGACCAACGTAATCGCACGTGGCGCCATATTCTGCTATACTGCTGTTAACGCTTTTGCTACGGTTTGCTCGTTAAGCGGGGATCCTGTTGGATCCGTATCACCTCCGCATTTCCTGCCCGCCGTTTGGTTCCAGCGCCAATTTCAATGCGAGCGGCATGCGAACTCTCGACACTGTGTTTGAGAATCTACTAAGCCCCTCCAGAAAGAAAACAATCGAATGACCACATTTACAGAACTGCCCCTGTCTGCTGCCCTGCAGCAGAAACTGGCGGCGGCTCAATTTATTACCCTTACACCTATCCAGGCGAAAGCCATTTCTCCTGCCCTCGAAGGCAAGGACGTTATCGGCACCGCCCAGACCGGCACCGGCAAAACTCTTGCTTTTCTGATTCCGATCATCGAGATGCTGCGCGCCACACCATCGAAGAATGTCAGCGCGCTGGTCCTGTTGCCGACACGCGAACTAGCCATGCAAGTTCACGAGCAGTATGAACAACTGCGCGACAAGAACATGCCGAAAGCAGCGCTGGTGATCGGCGGCGTCGCAGAAAAGGCACAGATCAACAGTCTCCGCTCCGGATGCGAATTTGTTATCGCCACTCCCGGACGCCTGCAGGACTTCATCACCCGCAAGTTCGCTGATCTGCGGCACGTGAAAATACTGGTGCTCGACGAAGCCGACCGCATGCTGGATATGGGCTTTCTTCCAGCCATCCGGCGTATCCTGCAAATTCTGCCACAGCGCCGCCAGACTCTCTGTTACTCCGCGACCATGGAACAGTCGGTTGCCTCGCTGGTGAACGACTACACGCGCGAGCCGGTGCGTATCGCGCTCGGTTCCGTGCTCAAGCCGGCGGAAAGCGTTTCACTCGAAGCTTACGAGGTGCGTCCGTCCGAAAAACTGGACGTGCTGCGGCAGTTGCTGTACGGGGAAAAGGGACAGACCCTGATTTTCACGCGCACCAAACGCGGCGCGCAAAGGCTGGCCCGCGAACTGGAGCGCGACGGCTTCTCTTCCGCCATGATTCACGGCGATCGCACCCAGTCCCAGCGCAACGGCGCTTTGAGCGGATTTCAGGAAGGCCGTTACCAAGTGCTGGTTGCAACCGATATCGCGTCGCGCGGATTGCATTGCGATGACGTGGCCCACGTCATCAACTACGACTTGCCGAAGATGGCGGAAGATTTCATTCACCGCGTCGGGCGCACCGGACGGATGGGCTCTCAGGGCAGGGCCTCAACACTGTTCACAGCGGCGGAGAACGTTACGCTTCGCGATATCGAACGTGCTTTGAAACTGCGCATCGAACGCAAGCAACTGGATGCGTCGGCCTCAGCCAATGACCGGCCGAAGCGGTTTGTGGAAAACACGCTGGCATCGCGGACGTTAACCAGACTGCCGGGCGAGGTTTTTGTATAGTTTTTTGTGGAGCGCCGGGCGGTCCCGCCCGGCCACCTCACTGGATAAGCGTTAAAGATCGTTTAGCGGTCGACGGCCTTGGCGGCATGTGGAATCGATAGTTCCCCAGAATCAGTTTCATCGTCGCTGCCGATGCCGAAGAGCGCGGCTTGCTCCGCGGCATGCTCCCGCATCTGACGCAATTCTTCAGCTTCGTCCACCACAACGCTCTCCGGCTGGTCCTGCTTGCGCTGGGTCTTCTTCTCGTTCTTGTCCCGCTGTTTCTGTTGGCGGGCTTGTTCTTTTTGACGTTTGGTGAAAGTCGATCGGCCTCGTGGCATAAGCAATCTCCCCGTATTTCTATTTTTTTATGATGGCCGGCTACATGAAGGGTCTGTAGAGTTGGCCCAGCTTTGTTCCTTGAATAAACGATGAACGGACGACTTGCATCCGGTCGTTTAGATTCGAGTTGTAACCATAGTATAACCTCGATTTGGGTTCTCGGTTTTCGGTTCTCAGAAAAACCCCGCGCCCTTCGGTTTGCCACTATCAACACCAGCGTGTTAACATCGAACACGTTACGAAAACGAGAAGAGACAGGAGTGCAACAGGTTAGTGTTAGCCAGAGAGCAAAAGCAATCCGTCGTTGACACGTATCGTACGCACGCTACCGATACTGGCAGCCCCGAAGTTCAAATCGCTCTGTTGAGCGAGCGCATTGGTCAGCTGACGGAACACTTCAAGACGCACCAGAAAGACCACGGCTCGCGCCGCGGACTTCTCATGATGGTGAGCCGGCGTCGTAGCCTGCTCGACTACCTGAAGAAGTACGACTCGGAACGGTATAAAACCGTAATTTCGAAGCTCGGCATCCGCAAATAACAGCGCGACCGGCTCCGTGTGGAGCCGGTTCGAGACCTGGGTTTCCAGACCTCAGCCTTTTGCAGTGCGTTCCCAACCGCGGCCTTGGCATACGCCCGCCCACGCGAACTCCGTATCCGCGCGCATGCCCTTCTGCCCATATAAAGGATGATCTATGAAGCCTGAATCTACTAAAGTTTCCGTCGAAATCGCAGGCGGGAAACAACTCTCCATTGAAACTGGAAAACTTGCCAAGCAGGCCGGCGGTTCGGCCGTTGTCCGCTTCGGCGAAAATGTAGTCCTCGCCGCTGCCACCTCTAATCCCGAACCCCGCGAGGGCATCGACTTCTTCCCCCTCACGGTTGACTACCGCGAATACACCTATGCCGGCGGACGCATCCCCGGCGGTTTCATCAAGCGCGAAGGCCGCATGAGTGAGCGCGAAGTGCTCACCAGCCGCCAGATTGACCGGCCGGTTCGTCCCATGTTTGCCGAGGGCTTCAAGTGCGAGACCCAGGTCATCGCCTTTGTCCTTTCCGCCGACACCGATAACGATCCCGATGTCTGCGGTATCAACGCCGCCTCGGCCGCTCTGACTCTCTCCGATATTCCGTTTCTTGGCCCGATCGGCGCCGTGCGCGTCGGTCTGGTCGATGGCCGCTTCATCGCCAATCCGACTTACGCCGAAATGCGCGAAGGCCTGCTCAACATTATGGTTGTAGGTACTGCCGATGCGATTGTCATGATCGAGTCGGGCGCGAAAGAAGTAAAAGAAGAGACGGTGGTGGACGCGATCGAATTTGCGCATACCGAAATCAAGAAGATCTGTGGCGCTATCAACGAACTACGTAGCAAGGTCGGCAGGCCGAAGCGCAAAGTGACGCCTCCGGAGTTCGATGAGACTTACTTCAAGGGGCTGGAGTCGCAGATCGGTCTTCGATTGGCGGACGCTCTCGACACCCAGAAGCATCCAAAGGCCGAGAGCTACGAACTGGTCCGTGTCCTCGAGAAGGAGCAGTTGGCAGCTCTGCCCGAGGACGATGCCGCAGCGAAATCCAAGTTCAAGAAGTACTACGAGATTCTGCGCGAGCGCATCTTCCGCAACCAGGTAATCGATCACAAGCGCCGTCCCGATGGACGCGCCTTCGACCAGATCCGCGAGATCTGGATCGAAGCGGGTGTTCTTCCTCGGGCCCACGGCAGCGCCGTCTTCACCCGCGGTGAAACTCAGGCGTTGGTCACAACCACGCTCGGCACCAGCGACGACATGCAGCGTCTCGAAGGCTTCGAAGGCGAAGCCAAGAAACGCTTCATGTTGCATTACAACTTCCCGCCATTCTCAGTTGGAGAAGTCGGCTTCATGCGTGGCGCGGGACGCCGCGAAATCGGCCACGGCGCTTTGGCTGAGCGCGCCGTTTCCGCAGTGCTTCCAACATTGGATGACTGGCCTTACGCCATGCGCGTCGTCTCCGACATTCTGGAGTCGAACGGATCGTCGTCAATGGCCACAATTTGCGGCGCCTCGCTTTCGCTGATGGATGCGGGCGTGCCCTTGAAAGCTCCGGTAGCTGGAGTCGCGATGGGATTGGTGAAGGAAGGCGACAATTACGCCATCCTCACCGACATTGCTGGTGCTGAAGATCATTACGGCGACATGGACTTCAAAGTTGCCGGCACCAAAGACGGTATCACTGCGTTGCAGATGGATATTAAAGTCGCGGGCATCACTTCGCAGATCATGCGCGAAGCGCTGGCACAGGCGCAGCGTGGACGTTTGTTCATCCTCGGAAAAATGGACGAAGTGATCACCGAAGGACGCGTGAAGGTTTCGACCTATGCGCCCAGGATCTATACCCTGCAGATTCCGGTGGATAAGATTCGCGACGTGATTGGGCCCGGTGGAAAAATGATCCGCAGCATCATCGAGCAAACCGGCGTCAAGATCGACGTGGAAGATTCGGGCAAAGTCAACGTGGCTTCGAACGATGAAGTCTCGGCGAACAAGGCTTTGCAGATCATCCGCGATCTGACCGCGTCGGCCGAGGTAGGCAAGACATATCTCGGTAAGGTCAGCCGGTTGGCCGATTTCGGAGCGTTTGTCGAAATTCTGCCCGGCCTGGACGGCTTGCTGCACATCAGTGAAGTCGCCGAACACAGAATCAAAGACGTTCGCGATGAACTGAAAGAAGGCGACCAGGTGCTGGTGAAAGTTCTGGCCGTCGAAGGCAACCGTATCAAGCTGTCGCGCAAGGCGATCCTGAAAGAGCAACGCGCCAAAATGGGCGGGGCTCCGCCTCCTCCAGAAGGAGACGAGGGAGCAGACGCGGCGCCACCGTCAGTGGCGCATAGTGCTCCCCAGGGAACGCCCACCGCAGTGATCGAAGGCGGCGCGGATTTCGACGCTGACGACGAGCCGAACTTCAACCGCGTAGACGGAGTGGTTGCGTCGGTAGAAGCAGGTGCCGGGCGTCCGGATGGCGCGCGCGAAGGACGTCCCAGCGGTGGTGGAGACCGTGATCGTAACCGCCGGCGTCGCGGACGCGGTGGCCCAGGTCGTGGTCCAGGCGGTGGTTCGGGAGGTCACGGTGGCGGTCACTCCGGCGGCGGTGGCGGACGCGGTAGACGGTAGGATCAGTGCTCACTCCTCGGTAATCAGCAAGGCGAAAGGGCCGCAGCGATGCGGTCCTTTTTATTTTGGCTAAAGTCAGTTGGTTCAAGTCAGAACGACAAGCGTTTGAGCACATCTTCCGGGATGTGTCGAACTACGCTCATGACGTAGCGCCACACTTTCGGCGTGTAGAGGACGTCGGGCGAGCGGCATTCAAGTGCGCGCACGATGTCGCGGGCAACCTGCTCCGGGTCGGCAAAGCGCGCGGAGTTGGGCAGGTGATCGGTCATCGCAGTCTGCACCGGCCCGGGCTTGATGGTGATGACGCGGACTCCGGCGGGATGGAGCCGACTGCGGAGTCCCTGAAGAAATAAAGAAAGGGCGCCTTTGGCGGAGCCGTACACGTAGTTGGAACGGCGTCCCCGATCTCCGGCGACGGACGTGATCGCGGCGATGCATCCGTTTTGCCGACGTTCCAAATCGGCGCCGAACAAAGTCAGGATTGCGGTGGCGCTGACGAAGTTGACTTGCAATTCTTCCAGCAGAACATCGATCGAGGATTCCGCATCCTTTTGATCGTGCATGGATCCGTACGCGAGCAGCACAGTATCAAAGCCCGGAAAACTAGCGCTCGCGAAGTCACGAATGGCAGCGTGCTGCGGAATGGAGGATAAGTCCGCAGAGTACGTCACGACTTTCCGAGCGCCTCGGATGGTTAAGTCGGCCTGAAGTTCGGCCAGTCGTTGTGGTGAACGAGCGACGAGAAGCAACTCACAACCGCGGCAAGCTAACTGGCGTTGAACCTCCAGCGCAATGCCCGAAGTGGCGCCCAGGATGACCACCTTCTTCATGGAAGGCGCAAGAGTCGCAATCGGACGCGTAGCTGTCGGGTGCGCGGTGATTGTCATCAGGTTTGCCCGCCTATCACCCGCCGCCAGAATGAGGAAGACATCTTAGGGTCGATGTAGGGAACAAAGCCGCGCCAGCCCGGAAACGATATTTCAAACATGGCTGGGCTCATGCGAGCGTCCTTGGCAGGGTAGAGCGCTCCACCACTCTGCTGAACAATTTCATCGAGCGACTGCATAAGCTTGAGAGTGCGCTCGCCTCGCATCGCAAAATCGAGCGCGATGGTGAGTCCGGGGCGCGGAAATGAAAGCATGCCAGCCGAAGGCGCAGACCCGAATTGCTTCAATACGCCCAAGAATGAGCCCATGCCGGAAATCGCAACGCGCTCAAGTAACTCCCCGAGAGCGTCGAGATGCGTTTCCGGAATTACGCACTGATACTGCAGAAAACCCTGTCTGCCGTAGAGCAGGTTCCATTGCCGGATGGAATCGAGGGGATAAAAAAACGAGTCATAAGGAACGACCGCTGCGCCTTTCCTGGCCGCGTGAATCCTGTAGTAAGTGGCGTTGAAAGCTTTTACAGAGTATCGGTTAAGCATCCAGGAGGGCGCTGAGAAGGGTAGTTTAACGCCACGTTTCGGCTGAAACTTCTTCCCAGCCTCGGAGGCATGGTTGCCGCGAAAGAAGATGCCGCGAAGCTTTTTTCCGGCAAAACAATCGAGCCACGCGACGGTGTACTCGAAGCTCCCGTCGCTTTGGCGGCTGAGAGCGAGAAACGAATCAAGAGATTGAAAAGGGACGACCTCGGCGTCGATCCATGGCCCAGCCACGCGTTTGAGCTGTATGTCCGCCCAGGCAATGACGCCGGTGAGTCCGAGTCCGCCGATGGTCGCACGCAGCATGTCAGGATTCTCTCCCGAATTGCAGACCACCAACCCGTCGTTCGAGCGATGCAAGCCGATCTGGCGGACGTGGGCGCCAAAGGTTCCAGCGCAATGATGGTTCTTGCCATGAACATCGTTGGCAATGGCTCCTCCCACGGTAACGAAGCGAGTGCCGGGGGTGACGGGAAGAAACCATCCCTTAGGGAGAAATACGTTAATGATGTCGGCGAGGCTGACGCCGCTTTCACAGCGCAGCAGGCCCGTAGATTCGTCGAAACCGAGGATGCGGTTGAGACGGCTACAATTGATCAGTTCGCGGCCGCCGTTAAGACACGAATCGCCATAGCTGCGGCCGAGGCCATAAGGAAGCAGGGAACCGGACGCGGCAGTTTGCAGAATGTCTGGCACCTGATCGTTCCATGCCGGTTTATGCACATATTGGTGCGCGGTCTTTGGGTAACGTCCCCACGAGAAAACTCGCCTGCCGAGCGGCAAAGCAGCGGGTTGTTTGCGCAAAGCTGTAGCTGACTGACCAGACATAATAAGTGTGCTACAGACCACTTAGTTAACCTCTGAAGCTAAGTAGATCCGCGACCATCACCCTACCAACGCATTGGTATCATGCTCGCGGCGATGACCGCCACGGAGGCCAAAGCCACGCCATAACTGACGGGGTCTCGAATAGCAAGCGTAACCGGATCTTCCTTCAGTTCGCCGCGATGCGCCAGCAGCCAGGTTCGGCTGAGCCAGTAAAGAACGATCGGACAAAGCAAAAAGAGAAACTCCGGCGAGGAGTAGAGTAAACGCACGTCCTGACTGTGAACGTAGAGACTGAAAATGACCACGGCAGAAAAACTGCTACCCACGCCGAGTGAGAGTAAAAGTTCGCGATCGCCGAGATGATAGCCGCGTCCGGAATTACCGGTTTTAACTAAGTCGCTGGCATTAACTAACTCGGAATACCGCTTCGCCATCGCAAGACTGAGAAAAAGGAACATCGAGAACGTAAGAAACCATTGCGAAAGCGGCGTTGCGGAGATCAAAGCGCCGGCGAGGATGCGGAAGCTATAAAAGCTGGAGAGAACGAAGACGTCGAGCAATGCGATCTTCTTGAGATATAGGGAATACAGCATGGTAAGCGCAGCGTATCCGAGCAACACGAAACCGAATTGCAAGTCGAGAACAAAACTCAGGCTGAGCGCCGAAGAGAGCAAGATAAGCGAAACCAGCAGGCCTTCGGGGATCGAGATTTCGCCGCTGGCAAACGGGCGCTCCTTTTTCCACGGATGCTGGCGATCAGAATGGAGGTCTAGGAGGTCGTTGAGGATGTAGAGTCCCGAGGCGCAAAGACCATAGAGTACGAAGCCGACGAGAGTGCGAAAACCAGGTTTGATCGCCAGATTGTGCGACAGGACGAGGGGCAAGAAAAGCAGAAGATTTTTTGCCCAGTGGTGGCCGCGAAGGGCGTTGATCCAGGTGCGGAACGAGACGCTGAACGACGCGCGCGGTTCGAGAATCGTGACTTTGACCGTGGTTACGGCTGCCGCCTGCTCGGCGCGAGCCTCGGTGCCGACGACATAGGCAGCGCGCGCGTTGCGCCAAACCTCCACATCAGCGGCGGAGTCTCCGATATATTCGAACCCGGTTTCGGCGTAACGCAGCGCCAAAAATGAAGCTTTGTTCTCCCCCTTGAGATTGAGTTGTCCGTCACTGGCGTGCACTTCGTCGAAGAGGCCGAGATAGCCGGAAACAATTTCGGCGAGCTCGCGATCGGCAGCAGTTGCGAGCGCAATGCGGCGGCCGGCGGTTTTTTCCTGCCTCAGAAGATCAAGGACTTGCTGCCGATAGGGCAAGCGAGCGGGATCGAGGCGGACCCTGGCGGCGAGTTGGTGCTTGAGAAAAGCTCGCCCCGAAAGCAACCAGAATGGGACCAGCAGCAGGGTGACGGGACGGGTCTTGAGCAGAGCGAGAGCGCACTCCCAGAGGACGTTCCCCCGGATCAAAGTGCCGTCAAGATCGACGCACAAGACCGGGGACAGCTCCTTGGCTGGTTTGGCTCCTGTGGCAGACCCCATGGATGATCGTCGCATAGGGAAGAGGGCGAAACGGGGTAATAAGTGGCACACCTAGGTAACCTGAGTAACATGCGGGGCGTCGCGGAGGAGGTTAGTATGGGCTGATTGAAAGTGGATTTGCTCTCAATCTGAAAGCCAATCGCATGAATGAGACCCAAGTACATCAGGAGCCTGGCGCTTCAGAATTGCTGGCCGAATATCTGCGACGGCCGGGCATCCTGCTGCCGTTGCTTGGGTTGGTTACTTTTGTACTTTATAGTGGCTCGCTGTCGTTCGATTTTGTGTGGGATGACTGGCCTCAGATTGTGAACAGTCCGATCATCCGGAGCTGGAGCAATCTACCGCGGGCCTTCGGAAGCGACCTGTGGTATCACGTCGCCCGACACCAGGTATACTACCGCCCCCTATTTGTGGCGTGGTCGATGCTGAATTACACCTTGTTCGGGTTGCGCCCCTGGGGATGGCATTTGGGAGCGGTTCTGCTGCATGTGGGCACGGTTGCTGCAGTGTTTTGGCTGGTACGACGTCTGGGATTGGAATACTGGACGGCGGCGCTGGCGACGCTGATCTTTGCATTGCATCCGATTCACATTGAGCCGGTCACCTGGGTTTCCGCGGCCTCGGACACGATGGTGACGATGTTCACCGCGCTGGCCTTTGCGGCGTTTCTAAACGCGCGTGATCTGGAGTGCACCACCAGTTTAGAGAAGAGAGTGGCGTGGCGACTTGCGTCTCTGGCCCTGCTCACATGCGCGCTTCTTACAAAGGAAATGGCGGTGGTGTTTGCGGCGTTGGTGGGATTCTACGCGTGGTTGCACCCTATCGACGAAAAGGCGTCGCCGGGGCGCCGAGTTGTTGCCGCAGCGATCGAGGCAGCTCCGTATGCGGTCGTAACGTTAGCTTATGCGGTGCTCCGAAAACATGCGCTGCTGCACGCAACTGGCCAGTTTGATCCCAGTCACGGAATGATAGACGTAGTACGGACCCTGCCGCTGGTGCTGTCTATTTATTTGCGGCAGTTGCTGATTCCAGTGGGTATTACCGGGCTCTACTACACGCCCTATGTTACGAGCTTAATTATCAGTCAGGTTGCGGTTCCCGTAGTCGTGCTGGGGGTAGCGCTGGTTGGCCTGTGGTATTGGAACCGGCGCGAAGGCAACTCGACCGTCGCGTTTGCCGGGCTGTGGCTGTTGGTGGGCCTGGCGCCCGCGCTGTATTTGCGAAATTTTGGCAATGGCGATTTCGTTCGCGACCGCTACATGTATTTGCCCTCAATAGGATTTGCCATTCTTGGAGCAATGGGACTGCGGCGGCTGCCGTCCTTCAACGAATGGAGTGCACAGGCTATACAGTCTTGCGCAGTCATCGTGCTGTGCATTGGATATGTGGGCGCATCGCTTGCGCAGCAGGTGTACTGGGGAAGCGATCTGCTGATGCTGGCGCGCGGGCAATCGCTGTATCCGGGAAATCCATATGCCGTGGCGGGGTTGGCCAAGGAGTACAGCCAGCGGGGTGCGCACGAGCGGGCAATCGCATTGGCGCAGCAGGTCGTAAGGGACCACCCAGAGTACGGTTATGGGCCGTTGGCTTTAGCGGAGGCGTACATTCACGCGGGCCGATTCGACGAGGGGCGCGTATGGCTGGACCGGGTGAACCCAGACTACGCCAAGTCAGAAGTGGGCATGGCCGGTCTCGCCGGACTGTATGGCCAAATGGGCGACTATGAGCGCGCTCTCGCGTTGTGCTCGGAGATTTTGGAAAAGGAACCCAATCTCTATTCCGCGCTCTACAACTGCGGCAATATTCACTTGATGGACGGTCAATACCAGGACGCGGAGCAATTGCTGTCGCGCGCCGTGCAGTTGGTGCCAGAACAGGCCGCTCCGAAACATTTCCTGGGGCGCGCCCTTCTGCAGGATGGACGGAACGCGGAAGCGCAACCTTACTTGCTGCAGGCGGTCGCCATGGATCCGAAAGTGTGGGACTACCACTATTGGCTTGCAGACTCATTTGAGAAAAGCGGGAATATAGCTGGCGCGCGCGCGGAGTATCAGCAAGCGTTGCAACTGAACCAGGACAGCAAGGAAGCAAAGCTGCGGCTGACGGCGTTGGAGACGAAGTGAAGACGGAAATGGAAAAGGCTTCCGCCAAGTCCGATATACAAATTGGCCCGGTATTGGGTGGACTGCCTGACGTGGAGATTAGGGTCCACGAATCTGGCCCCGAGCCATTGCAGGCGACCGCGAGTGAAGTGGCTGTGCTGACAGCCGCTCAGGGTTGGGTCGTTCACTTGCTGGTGCTGGGCGCGGTCTTGGCGATCGCTGCGATGTACGTTGGGTTCCACATCGGCAGCGGCTGGGTTCCGGCCGACGACGGCATTCTGGGCCAGAGTGCGCTGCGCGTGATGCAAGGGCAGCTTCCGCATCGCGATTTCACGGAGATCTACACCGGCGGTCTGGACGTCATCCACGCGCTGGCGTTTCGCGTTTTCGGCGTGAACCTGATGTCGTTGCGACTCTGCGCGTTTCTATTCTTTCTGGCGTGGATTCCCGCCGTCTACTACATTGCTCTGCGCTTTACATCCGCGGTGGCGGCCGGCCTCATCACGCTGGTGGCCGTGGCTTGGAGTTATCCGAATTATCCAGCGGCCATGCCGTCCTGGTACAACCTTTTCTTCGCCACTTTTGGAGCGGCGGCGCTGCTGCGCTACCTCGACATACGCAAGGCGCGGTGGTTGTTTGTGGCCGGCATGTGCGGGGGCGTGTCGATCCTGATCAAAGTCATCGGGGCCTACTATATCGCGGGGGCGCTGCTGTTTTTGGCGTTCCTTGAACAGAGCGAAGTGCAGAGTGACGTGCAGAGTAATGCGCAAGGTGACGAATCCGCAGAGCCGAACAAGAGCGCGATTCCGTATCGTGTGTTCAGTAGCAGCGCGCTCCTGCTGTTTCTGGCGACTGTAATTTACGTATTTCACGCCCGCCTGGGGATGGGCGAATTCTACGATTTTGTGCTGCCTTCGGTAGTCGTGGTAGCGCTGATCTTGATCGGTGAACGGAATGTGCGGAATGCGGTCTCTGGGCGGCGATTTGGAGGCTTGCTTCGGCTAGTGCTTCCATTCGTCGGCGGACTGCTGACTCCGGTGCTTGTCTTTCTGACGCCCTATGCGCGGTCGGGAGCGCTCGTCCAGTTCTTTTCTGGTGTCACCTCAAGCGCCATCGCCCGCTCAGTTGGGCTGGGAGTGATTCGTCCCGTGGGAATCGAGAAAAGCTTATACGCGCTTGCGCTCGCCGGGCTGATAGCGGCGGCGACGTACTGGCGCGAGTTTCAGGGGAAGCTTGTGGGCGCGGCGGTCGGCTTGGGGTTGGCAGTGATTTTGGCGAAAGCTGGGACGTCGAGTGAGATTGTCTCGGGAGTTTGGTATTCGGTTGCGACTCTTACTCCGCTGGTGGTGTTGCTAGGCGCCGCGGTCGTGTTGGCGTCGGGGAAGTGGGGCGGCGCCACGAGACTCCAGCAGCAGCGCATGATGGTGCCAGTTTCGCTGGCGGCGATCTGTGGTCTTGTGCAGTATCCCTTCGCAGCGCCGATTTATCTTTGTTATGCGCTGCCGCTGACATTGCTGGCCGCGGTGGCAATTGTAGCGACAGCCAAGAAGCAGCCGGGAACCTATGTACTGGCCACAGTCGCCGGATTTTATCTGCTGTTTGGCGTGGTCATGCTGGTTCCGGATTATGTTTACGAATTGACCCACAAAGTGGGAGCGATGGACGAACTCCATCTGGAACGGGCAGGGGGACTGCGGATCGAATATGCCGCGAACTTCGCTGACTTGGTCCTTTTTCTACAGCAGCATTCACCTAACGGATTGATGTATGCGGGCAACGATTGTCCCGAGCTGTATTTTCTCTCCGGACTGAAGAACGCAACCCGCGACGATGGCGGCGCGCCGGCGGAAGAAGTATTGCAGGCGCTGCAATCCGACGATCTCAATTTAGTAGTGATTAATGAAGCGCCGTTCTTCCCCTCCGCCAAGATGGGCACGGAAGTAAGAGCGGAAGTTGAGCGGAAATTTCCGCATAGCAGCCAGTTCGGAATCTTCCACGTGTTTTGGAAGCAGTGATTCGTTCGACCAGGAAATCCCGGATATGATCAAACGCTGGATACTGAAGATAATCCACGGCCTTGGATACGAGGTCTTCAAGGCACCCGCAGCGACCAGAGGCGAACACCAGACGATCGTTCCCTTGGCCTCCTACGCGCCGTGGAATCTCGACCCGGTATTCGCCCAATTCTACGATCGGTGCCGCACGAACACGCTGGTCGACATCTATCGCTGCTATGAAATCTGGTCAACCGTAGGCGAATCTTCGAAGCTTCCGCAAGGCGACTTGTTGGAGGTTGGAGTGTGGCGCGGAGGCACCGGAGCCCTGATCGCGGCTCAGAGTGCGCAACGCATTCCTTCCGCAAAGGTGTTTCTGTGCGACACGTTCACGGGCGTGGTGAAGACGGGAGCGCAGGACACCATCTACAAAGACGGAATGCATGCCGACACTTCCGCGGAAATTGTGAAGCAGTTATTGGCCGATCTCGCCCTTGCTAATGCTGTCGTGCTCCAGGGCATTTTCCCGGAACAGACCGCAGACCAAATTCAGGATCGCCGCTTCCGCTTCTGTCATATTGACGTTGACGTGTACCAGTCGTCCAAAGACATCTGTGAGTGGGTATGGCCGAGGCTGGTATCCGGCGGCGTCGTCTTATTCGACGACTATGGAATGCGAGGGACGGAAGGCGTGCAGCGCTTCGTGAATGAGTGGCGGGGGCACGAAGACTTAAACTTTTTCTATAACCTGAACGGTCACGCCATCTTCGTCAAGAAATAGCGGGCATGACACGAAGCCGAGCCTGCGCCAGCGGCGGCATGCTCTCTGATCCGACTAAGGTTGCATCCGGCAGTTCTCACTGTCTACGCTCACCCGGTAGATTTGGTGTTCTTCAATCACCCCGTCTTCATAGGTACCGATGATGTTCAGGGTTGCTCCGTCCATCTCAAGTTTGCGCAGCAGCCACGTGTCGGGATGGTTGTAGCCACCCAGCACGAGAAACTGCGAGTGATCGCGTATGAAGGTGCAATAGGACTCCACTTTTCCGCTGATGGGGAACGCCGCCCTGACCAGTTCATAGTGATCGAAAGCAGTGGCATGGACGATGGTTGCGGCTGCCGCATGGTCGGTCAGCAAATAGAGCCGATTCTTGAGGGTGGCGTCCTGGTACTGGGCGAGTTCAAGAAAGGTGGGTCCATTGCCAGCCACGAAGGGAAGGCTGGGGTCGAGCGCGCCAAGTCGAGATACGGTTGGAGCTGCAGACAGTTGTTTTTGCAACCCAGGCGGGACGCTTGGTTGCGTCAACGTGGGCGGCGCAATCGGAGGCAGCGCGAGAACATACATCAGTTTCGCCGCGACGGCAGGCCGCGCGACGCTGGAGAGTTGCTCGGTCAGCCAAGGTTTTCCAAAGGTATTGAAAATGAGCAGAACGGCCAGCAGAACTACCATCCAGCCAGCTGCCCGGCGGTCGCAGTGCGTGCGACGCGCAAGAAACATAACCGGAACCATCGCGCAGGGGATCAGTGCCGCTACCCCATAGCGTTCATAGAACGCGGTGCCAGTACGGGCAAACAGAATTTCAATTTCCAGCGGAACGAGGAACAAAAACAAAAGGAGCCATCGTAGGGAAACATCGGCTGCCCGCGAACCGAAGCGCCGAGCGGTGTTCTGTCCTTTTGGAACCAAAGGCCACACCGCCGCGATCAATAGGATGACGGCCAAAGGAGTCACAAGAAACCGAACGTGTTCCCAATAGCAGATGGCCAGGCGCCGGGGACTAGCTTGGCTCCATTCCGAAAATAATATGATTGATCCGTGGCGAAGGAGAGTCCGGTACGTAACGGCGGAGATCAGCGGAAGTATCAGCGCCAACCACAGACGCCAGTCGGGCTTGCGGCGCAGCCAGTAGCGGATCGCTTCCGCGGCGACAAAAGCGGCATAGGCCAGCACGCCCAGCACGTGCGAGAGCAGCAGCCCGAAGCCGCCCGCGATCAGCGTTGTGAGTGCCCAGGTCCGGCTGCTTCGGTCTTCCTCGTTGATGGAACGATACCAACTCACGAGCATCAGGCCGGTAAAACACAGAACCATCGAATATGAACGTGCCTCGGTGGCCAGGTGAGCGTAGGGGCTGCTCCAAAGCATGAGCACAGCCATGAGTCCGTAAAGTGGGGACAGCAGCCGGCTCAAGAAAGAAAACAGAATTGCGCTGCAGGCGAGAAAAGCGAGCAGGAACGGCAGGCGGCACGACCAGGAACTCACTCCAAAGATCGCGAAAAAGACGCGAACGAGCAAATACGAAAGCGGAGGATGGAGGTCAATGGAGTGAGTGAGCGAAAAGAGTTGCCGGAGACTCGGTGCCTGCGCGATGTAGAACGTGAAGAGTTCGTCGTGGTCCAGATGGCGCGCGGCCATGCCGCTCACGGAGCCCCAGCCGAAACCTAGAGAAATTGCGGCAAAACATAACCAGCCGTGCGCTTCCGCAAAACCAGCGATGCCATGTAGAAGTCGCACGGTAAGAAACGAACTCGCTTCCAGACTCCGGTTCGAATCCGGGCCGACTGCTTGAGTGCGGGCGAACGAACTCATGTGGCCTGTAGAGCCTCTTCCGGGGTCTGGATCGTGATCAGAACAGAATCGCGATCGCAGGCGTCCTTGCAAGGCAGCTTGCAGACAAGGTCGGTAGGGTTCAGCCGAAAGTCAGGGTCAAAAAGGTTGGCCATCCGAAATTGCTCGAGCGGCCGGTTCCTGACCAGTTCGGTGTACAGCGGAGAATAGGTATAGCTGAATCCCGCCGCGCAAGTAAATACCTGGCCGTCCGGCAACAGGTTGATGTAATTCCGCCCGGCGGAGCACTGCTTCGCGCTGAAGTCGCTAAAATCCACCAACGACTTGCGGTCAGCCTGTGTGTACTTGCGCAGTAGAGTCTGCTCTTCCGCGCTGTAAACAAATTCGCGATCGACATATGGGTCCACATGCAAACTGACGCGGTGTGTCCGCATTAATTCGTCAATGGCCGAAATTACGGGCAGGTTCTCGCGGGTCGCGACGATATTCACATGAACGTCGAGAAACTCTTGCAGTTCTTTGACCCGTTCAACGAACTTCTCAGCACTTACATATTCACGGTGAAAGCTGGCGTTGAGATGAAAAGGGCGCTTAATTTTCCGGTATACGCTCGCGGGCAGGGACACGTTGCTCACGATTCCGAGCAGCTTGTGCTTCTTGGGCAGGTGATTGACCAACTCTGGAAGGCCCGCATATAAAAAGGGTTCCCCGCCGGAAATATAAATCAATGCGGGCGGCAGCTTTTCGAGTGCGACCAACCATTGCTCAACCCGCTTCTCGGATTCTTTAGGAAATACTTTGGCAAAGTCGAACTTTGTGCAAACCGTGCAATACGTACAGGCGTAGTTACAGCGAAAAGTGGGCCACAAAAGGACGTGCAGGCGATCGCTGAATAGCTTGCGGTAGTGCGGCTTGAGTAGGAATTTAACTCGAGCCGGAATAAAACGCTGCAAGCTGCCCAAGTCCATTAACGACTCCCTTTGGATGAAGACCGTTCCCCGGAGGCACAGATACACTGTAGTGACTGTAAAGATTGTAGCGTAGGATCCGCAGCCTCATACCGGGATGCCGGATGTGAGGAGTTACTAAAGATCAGCGGGGAACGCACGCAGGTAACAATGGCAGCACACGGTGCAAGTAATGGGTTGCAACTCCTAGCTTTGAGCGCCTGCGGCCGCACCTGATGCGAAAGTTCTCTGCGGAAGCGGGTCGCCGGGCTCGTACTGGAAATTCAACCTTTCGCGCTCGACCACCAGTGGGCGATTGTGCACCTGGGTATGTATATTCCCAATGTACTCGCCAATAATGCCCATGAAGAGAAGCTGGAGCGACCCGAGGAAGAACATTCCGATGGCAATGGGCGCGACGCCAACCGTGAAGTTTTCCCAAAACATCAGTTTGTAGGCAAAGTAGGCCACGCCTCCAAGCAATGAAAATAGGGATCCGGCAAAGCCCGAAAAAGTAACGAGCCGAAGCGGGACCTTAGATAGTTTGGTAATACCGAGCATCGCGAGATCGTATAGAGTGTAGAAGTTGTTTTTTGACTTACCGCTCTTGCGGCGCTGCTGCTCGTACTGAATCTCGGTGTGGGGCAGCCCAATCTCGGCGATCATGCCTCGAAAATAAGGGTAAGGATCGCCAAACTGGCGGACCAGGTCGATAACCTGCCGATCATAGAGCCCAAAGCCGGTGAAATTCTCGTAAGTCTCAATGTCGTCGGAAAGCCTATTGACTAGTCGATAGAACATTTTCCTTATCAGAAACATGGGTGCCGATTCGCGGCTTTGATGCTTGACGGCAATGACGATGGGAACTCCCTTTTCCCACTCTTCGATCAGTTGGGCGAGCACTTCAGGTGGATCCTGCAGATCAGACATGAGGACAATGACAGCGTCGCCCCTGCTTTGCAGAATTGCATGCATGGGAGAACGGACGTGTCCGAAATTGCGCGCGTTGCGAATCACCTTGACGTTCGAGTCCGTGGCAGCGATTTCGCTGAGCACAGAGAAAGTAGCGTCGCGGGACGCGTTGTCGATGAAAATATGCTCGTAGCGGTATTTTCCCAGGCCCAACATCAGGCTGCGCACACGTTGGTAAACTTCCCGGACGTTACCTTCCTCGTTAAAGCAGGGCGTGACTACGCTGATGGTTTTCATATCGTGAAGAGCGCTCACTTGCCCCCGCCGGCTTTGGCCGCGTGAGCGGCAGCCTGGGGTGCCAGACCACGGTTGTAGATCAGTTCGGTGAGTGACGGGATGTTGGCGTAAGGGCTGTCGATAGCGTCGATCATGATGGGCTGATCTTTGGACACCGCCTTGCGGATGACTTCGCCCCGCATCAGTTCGCGGCAGGAGATTTGTCCCTGCTGCAGTGGGATGGCTAAGTAGATGTCAGCATCCTGCAGAACGTGGCCCACCGGAAGATCGCGCTTGGCATAGACTCCGCGAACCAGAGCGTCGAGATAACTGATTTCCTTTTGCGGAGGCAACCGCTTTTGCGTGCCCGGAGCTCCGCACATTCTCTTGGCGCGATGGAAAGCCTTGAACCAGCTGTCAACCTGCTCCGGTACGGAGCAATATGGAGAGACGGTCATGCCCTCGGTCTGAATGTCGACGTGGCGCTCGAAGGTGCGCGCGCCCTTGGCATAGGCCATAAGCATGGAGGAAGTCCAATCGCGGTACTCGTGCGAAGAAAATCCGATGATGTGCTGGGGATAGCGGCGGCACAGAAAGTCGATCTGATTCAGCTCGATGTCTGAGTCTTCGGAGGGATAAAGCGAAACACAGTGGTTGATAGCTAGCGGGATATGGCGATTGCCAAAAAACGTCACCAGATCGTCGATGTCCTTGAGTGAAGAGCCGCCGGTCGAGACGATGGCCGGTTTCTTCGCTTTCGCGATCTTCTCGATCAGGACCCAGTCGTTGCAGTCGGAACTGGCGATCTTCAGGATGGGGATGCCGAGCTCGCAGCAGAAGTCAACCGAACTCTCGTCAAACGGTGTCGCCATCGGAATGCAGCTGGCTTCGCGGATAGCTTGCACCAGTTTGGCGTAGTCCTCGAGCTGGAGGCGCGTGTCGAGAGTCTTCTTGATGTAGCGAATATCGTCGCGCTGCCGAAAGTCCCGATGTATGAAGCTGTCCACATCGCGCAACTGCAGTTTGATGGCAGCGCGCACGTTGTTGAAGCGCACAACCTGGGCGTAGTTACTGATGATCTTCAGGCCGCGCTGCAAATCTCCGAGGTGGTTATTAGCCATCTCCAGGACGAATAACTCGTCGAATATATCGTTTCCAGTCATGTGTTACTTGCCCGCCCCGTTGCGGTACCGTGACCGTGCGAAAGTAGGGTTCATTAGCATGGTAATGTCCTTATTCCTTGATGACGTTGTCCATTAGTTCAGTCTCATCCAGGAATGGGTACATGTCCTCTAGATTGGGGGAAACGATACGCCCATCAGGTAACTGCCTTGCCCGTGATCGTGGCTCGAACTCCTGGCTCGGATCGAGCACGACGTCCACTAGCGCTGGTCCGTCGGCTGCGAGTGCGCGATCGATCTGGTCCAGCTGGGACTCGCGATCAATGCGAATCGACGGAATGCCATAGGCGCAACCCACCTTGACCATGTCGGGAAGAGAAGCACCGCTCGCTGCGCTCTCCCCTGTGAGACGGCCGAAGAATCCGGATTGCGTCATCCGCATGGAGAGATAGCCGGAGTTATTCAGTACGAAGATCTTCAGTGGCAGGTGATGATGGACGGCGGTTTGCAACTCCTGAATGTTCATCTGAATGCTGCCGTCTCCAGCAAGACAAATAACACGCTTGCCGGGCCGGGCAAAGGCCGCACCGACGGCTGCGGGCAAGTCGTAGCCCATCGACGCGGACCCGGAGTTCGAGATAAGACGTTGGCCCTTGCGCAACCGCATGGTCTGAAAAGGCACGATGCAAGCGGTTGCATTACCGCAGACGATGACATCGTCGCAGGCGAGCTTGGCCGAGAGTTGCTCGACGAAGTAGTAAGGATTCAAGGGCGGCCCAGGCTGACGTTGTTTGTCCTGTACGACCCGGTATCGTTGCACGCGTTCACGGCACCAGGCCAGCCACGCAGCGTGAGTTCCATTGTTGTAGTTAGAGGCGTCACACTGGCGGAGGAGTTCTTGCAGGAACTCCTTGAGGTCGCATCGGATGCCCATGTCCGGCTGCACGGTGGGCTTGTGGAACTCGGCATCGTCAATATCCACCTGAATCTTGAAGGCGCGCGGTGCGAACGATTTCCAGTTGTAACTGGTTTGTCGGATGTTGAGGCGCGATCCGAGAATCAGCAGAACATCGGCATTCTGGACGGTGAAGTTTCCGGCGCGGTCGCCGATCGTGCCCTGGCGTCCGCAAAAGAGCGGGTCGTCGGAGGCGATTAGATCGTGGGTCCAGGCGGTGGTCACAGGCACGCCCAGGCGGTGCAAGAGGTCGTCGAACTCGGCGACGGCATGGGCGGCGCGGATGCCGGTCCCGGCGAGGATTACCGGGCGCTTTGCCTTTCTGATGCGGTCGAGGACTTCCTGACAATCGGATTTGAGCCGCGACAGATCTCCAGAGACGTTGTCTTCTGCGTGCTCGACGGCTCTGGGATCGTAGCCACGAAGACTAGCTGGATCGATGGACGTGGCCTGCACATCAACGGGAATATCGAGCCAGCAGGGGCCCGGGCGTCCAGTTTGCGCCAAGTGCCAGGCGCGCTCGAGGTGATATCGAATGGACAGAGGGTTGTCGGTCAGCACTGCATATTTGGTGATGCCCGCGACCATGGCGATGATGTCGGCTTCCTGGTCTCCCAGTTGGCGAAGGCCGGTGATGCCCTGGACGCGCATGCACGTTTCACGTTTGACCTGGCCGGAAACAATGAGCATCGGGATGGAGTCAGTCCACGCGCCGAAAACTCCGTTAAGAGCGTTGATGCCGCCGGGCCCGGTCGTGACGTTGACTACGCCGGGCAGGCCGCTGACGCGGGCGTAAGCTTCGGCAGCCATCGCTGAAGCCTGTTCATGGTGGTTGCAAACGTACTGAATGCGCGGTTCCTTGCCGATGGAGTCGTTGAGATGCATGGCGCCGCCTCCCGTCACCAGGAAAATGTGGCGCACTCCCCAATCCGCGAGTTGGCCCACGACGTAGTCGGAAAGCTTCATGGGCGTCGTACCCTCGAGTGGGCGTTCGAGTGGGCATTCGCGCAGACGTCGGCTTTTGGGTTTGCAAGCAGCGAGATAACAGGATTGCTAAGACCGAGATCACGAATGTGAGCTTTGATTTCGTCAGCGTGTAGTAACGTCGCGATGATGATCGGCTCAATAGTGCCAGCGATTTCCTGTGGTCCTAGAACGGGCGCACTCCCCAGTGTCTTACCCCTGAGGACGGGATTACTGTCCACCACAGCGCAGACCTGAGTCCGCTTGAGACACGGAAGGGCGAGGAGTTTCATCGCGAATTGCCCCGCACCCCAAATTACGACGTGCTCGGCGCCTGTCAGCTGAGCGGCCAGGTCGCGGTCGATCCTCTCCATTTGCTCAGCGGAATGCCGGATGTAGGCGGCAATCTTCGACGGCAATTCTTGATCGCACAGGATCGGGTGCTCGTCGGCAGCACCGCCGTTATCGCGGAAAAGGCCGAAGACAGCGGGGTAGAGCGTGTCTTCTGCCGTCTGTATCACTTTCTGCTCCACTACGATGGGTTGGAAACCGAAGCGGCGAGCCGTGTTCTCGAGCGCTCTCGCCGAATAGTGGTTGATGTGTTCGGTATTGAATTCCTGGAAGGGCGCGTAGAGATAATCGTCGTAACGGGTGGCGTCAGGAGTCTCAAGATACAAATAACCTCCGGGCGCGAGAAGGCGGCGGGCAGCAGCAAAGAATGCCGGTATGTCGTAAACGTGTTCCAGCACGTGACTGAACACGACGCAGTCAAATTTCGGCATGTGCGCGGGAGCAGTAGCGATCGAGCCCACGTAGGCTTCAAAGCCGCGATCGCGGCACGCGGCGGCGCAGCGGGGAGAGGGATCGAGTCCGGCGACCGCTGTAAATCCCTGGTCGCGAAGGGCTGTGAGCAATCCGCCGGTGGCACAGCCGGCATCAAGAATGCTGGCGGCGCGTGAAGGCAGGGCGCGAGCGATGTCGGCGGCTGTAACGTTGAGCCGACCGGCGTCGAACGGGGAAACGCCGCTGCCCGTGGCAGTCGCCGAGTCGTCGTACTTCGACCACTCGCAATAGAAACGGTCGTAGTCGAGCTGGGTGGCCGCGGGATCGGCATACACGAAACCGCAGCGGTGGCAGACCACCACGTTGTACTCGTTGGGCAGAGGATAGCCGTCGGGAACGATGAATCGCTGGTGATGGCAGACCGTGCTTCCGGTGGCACCGCAAGCTCCGCATGCGCGATGCGGCTGAGGGCTCAGAGTAGCGGCACTATGCATGGGCGCCTCGCGCATTTGCTGCTGGGCTCGAAAGCTCTCGTTCGGAGATTGCGTTTTCGGAAAACCAGGCATGGGTGCGGCGGATGGCTTCCCGCAACGGCACCTCGGCGCGGAGTCCGAGTTCCTCACGCGCTCGCGTTGTGGATGGTACGTATTGGTGCGCTACCGCGCCAGCCGTTGCCTTGGCAGCAATCTTGACGTCGGCCGTGGGTGGCAATGCGGCGGCCACTTCGCGGGCGAGGGCGGCGATGTTCAGGGCCTCTTCGGAGCCGACATTGTAGGCACGTCGCGATTGTCCCTTGAAGAGAATCGTCCAGAGCCAAATCATTAAATCGGAGGCGTATAGATAGGAACGCACCGCGGAACCGTCTCCGTGGACGCGAATCGGCCGATCATGCAGACGATCCGAGATAAAGTTGCCGATGGCGAAATGCGCGTCGAGTTGCATATATGGACCGACGAAGGCAAAGCAGCGTGCGGTCGTAGTCGCAAAGCGGGGCGAAGCGGCCAACGAACACAACAACTCCGCGGAGCGCTTGCCTTCCGCGTAAGCGTTCGCAGGGTTGAGAGGATCGGGGCCACCCTCGAAAGCCTCGCTGAGGTGTGTGATTTGCGGTGGCTGATTCCCGTAAACTGCTCCCGAACTGATGAGCAGAAATCTGGAGACGGAACTGGCGATGGAGAACTGCAGCGCGCGCCGCGTCCCTTCGACAATGGTGTCGAACATGATCAGCGGCGCTTCGCTATTCAGCTTAGCGCTGGCTTCGGTCGCGGCATGAATGACGTGTGAAAACGCGCCTTGAGGAAAATCGCCATGACGAACGTCGGCGGCGTGCAACGAGATTGCTGGATCTTGCGCCAGATGCGGCGCCTTTTCCGCAAGCCGTTGCGGATGCCGGGATAGTCCGACCGCATGAGCATTGAGGTTGAGCCGACGGTTTGCCCAGGCGAAACTTTCGAGCAGCCAGCATCCGAAAAATCCCGTCGCCCCCGTGATCAGGATGCGCTGGCCGCGCAGTTCCTGCCACAGAGGCTCGGTTCGCGCGAGGATGTGCTCGAGGTCGCTTGCCAGCCGGTTTGTGATGGTTGCCTGACTCATGTTGCGTAACTCATGTCCCCGTAATTCGCTGTCCGATGAACGACGACCTATGCTCCCTGCACGGCGCACGAGGCTTTTGGAATCTGGTGGAAGATGTCTGCCGTGTAGTCGATCATCGCCTGCGTGATGCCGGGGTAGAGGCCAACCCAGAAAACGTTGTTCATGACAAAGTCGGTGTTATGTAAGTCGCCGATCACGCGCCGCGGAATGTCGCGATAGGCGGGCTGACGCAGCAGGTTGCCGCCGAAGAGCAGGCGGGTGGCTATGTTTCGAGATTCCAGGAAGCGCACGACCTGGTTGCGGGTTGTGGGTGCGTCTTTCCCATTACGCACGGCGAGAGGAAAGCCGAACCAACTTGGCTCCGAGTTCTGGGTGGCTTCGGGCAAGATGAAGATGGCGTCGAGATCGCTCAGGGCAGCATGTAGTTTGGCGAAGTTCGCGCGCCGCGCGGCGATGAAGCCCGGCAACTTCTGCAGTTGCCCGACTCCAACGGCAGCTTGCATGTCGGTTGCTTTTAGGTTGTACCCGATGTGGCTGTAAATATATTTGTGATCGTATCCAGTGGGCAGGTCGCCGAGCTTCCATTCGAAGCGGCAACCGCAAGTGTTGGACTTCCCAGGATCGCACCAGCAGTCGCGTCCCCAATCGCGAAAAGACTCAGCCAACTTCTTGAGCGCAGGAGACTGCGTGAGCACGCATCCACCCTCGCCCATGGTGATATGGTGCGCGGGATAGAAGCTGGTGGTGGCAAGGTGGCCGAAAGTGCCGACGGAGCGCCCGTCGTACGTAGATCCGACGGCATCGCAGCAATCCTCGATCACCCAGAGATTGTGTTTGCTCGCGAGCTGCATCACGGCGTCAACGTCAAACGGGTTGCCGAGGGTGTGTGCCAGCATGATGGCTTTGGTGCGATTGGAGACGGCCGCTTCCAGTTGATTGACGTCGACGTTGTAAGTTGGAACCTGAACGTCAACGAAAACAGGGACCAGTCCATTCTGCAATATCGGATTGACGGTAGTTGGAAATCCGGCAGCAACCGTGATGACCTCGTCTCCAGCCGAGAGTTTGCGATCACCGAGCGACGGAGATGTGAGGCACGACAGAGCCGCGAGGTTGGCGGAGGATCCGGAATTGACAAGCGAAGCACAGCGCACGCCCATGAAGGCGGCAAATTCGCGTTCGAACTGCGCGGCAAAGCGACCGGTGGTAAGCCACGCGTCAAGCGAGGCCTCGATCAGTAGTTCGAGCTCGGTCGAGTCCAGGACTTTCCCGGACACGGGTACGCTGCTCTGGCCGGGTACGAAAGCCTGCGGAGCCATGGCGACGTCGCAGTATTGCCTAACGAGCGCGCGAACTTCTTCTCGGAGTCGGTCGGCCGTTTTGGTCTTGGTTATTGTTATTGTCATGGGTGCGGCCCCGCTTACCCCCTGCCCGCATGGGCCATCGCCGCGGGTGCGCCCAGGAATTCGCGGTACCAGGCGAGCGTTCGATCGAGGCCGGAATCGAGAGTGAACTGCGGCCGCCAGTTGAGCACAGTACGTGCGCGTTCGGCACTCAGGTACTGATGACGAATTTCGTTGCTCGCCTGGTTGAGCACTTCAGGGCGCAGCGAGGACTTCATTTTCCCCAGAATCGCATCTACAAGCTCCAATACGCTGACCTGGCTTTCATTGGAAAAATTAAAAGCCTGGCCGCGCAGAGCTGGATCCGAGGCAAGACGCTCGGCCAGCAGCATGTATGCGGCAGCTCCGTCTTCGATGTAAAAATAGTCGCGGACGAAATGACCATCTGAGCGCACCACTGGCCGCTCTCCGCGGATGACCGAGCGAATCGTGCCCGGGACCACGCGATTCCAGTTCAGATCGCCGCCGCCATAGAAATTTCCGCAACGTGTGATGGCGACCGGCAGCTTGTAACTGGCGGCATAGGTTTGCGCAATCAGGTCGGCGCACGACTTGCTGACATCGTAGGGATGGCGGCCTTGCAAGGCCATCGTCTCGTTGTAGGGGAGATGCTCCTGATCGCCATAGGCTTTATCAGAAGAAGCCACCACAATCGACGAGACCGTCGGTGAGCGGCGGCACGCCTCGAGCATGTTCCACGTGCCCTCGATGTTGGTCGAGAACGTCGAGACAGGGTTGCGATTGGCGATGCCGACAATGGTCTGGGCCGCCAGGTGAAAGACGACTTCGATCTCGTATTCGCCGAGAGCACGTTCAATCAAATCACGATCGGTGATATCGCCGCGCACGGTATTGACCCGCTCAATGCAACGGCTGCGCATGAGTTCGCTTTGCGGAACCCAGTCCCGCACCAGGCAAACCACATTCGAGCCGGCGTCAATAAGCTGTCTTACCAACCATGATCCGAGCAGTCCGGTGCCGCCGGTGACGAAGACAGAACGGTCTCGCCAGAATGAATTCATTCCGCCCAGACTTTCCAGGGAGTTTGCTCGCTCGCCCAGAGTTCATTCAGGTACTGATATTCGCGATACGTGTCCATAGCGTAGAAAAAGCCATCATGGCGGTAGGCCATGAGTTGCCCTTCGCGTGCGAGGCGCTCCAGAGGCTCACGTTCGAGGATGCACTCCGGGCCGCCGAGGTAATCGAGCACGCGGCGGTTGAAGACGAAGAAACCGGCGCTGATCAAGCCCGTGGCCTTCGGTTTTTCCATGAAGCGTTGCACCTGGCCCTGGGCATCGGCTTCGAGCACTCCGAAGCGCGAAACGGGCGGCACCGATGTAACCGTTGCCAAGCGGCCGTGCTTGCGATGAAAGTCGAGCAGGGAACTGATGTTTACGTTGCTGAGGCCGTCGCCGTACGTGAGCAAAAATGTGTCGTCGCTTTCGAGATAGCGCGCAACGCGCTGCAAGCGGCCGCCCGTCATGGTTTCAAGGCCGGTGTCGGCAAGGGTGACGGCGAAATCCTGCTCCTGATGAGCGCCCATGAACTGGACGTGCGACTTGCGGCCCAGACAAATCTTGAAGTCGCTATTCATGGCTTCGTAATTCAGGAAGTAATCCTTGATCATGTTGCCGCGATATCCGAGGCACAGAATGAACTCGCGCATTCCGTAGTGGGCATACATCTTCATGATGTGCCAGAGAATCGGACGGCCGCCGATCTCAACCATCGGTTTGGGGCGGAATTCGGTCTCTTCCCGGAGACGGGTACCCAATCCACCGCACAGAACAACAACCTTCATATACAGGGTCCTTGCGCAGCCGCACACAGCCCGCTTGTCAGTTATCCCACACGTGAGCGAGGAAGGCAGTATTACGGAAGTACCCAGCAGACTTGCATTCAAGGCGAGAGACTCTTATCGACTAAGGCGTGCTTTGCGGAGTCTGAGTGCGGTCGGCGAAGGAAATGTGTCGATGCCCAAAGAAGCTGAACAGGACGGAAAAAACGAGAACGACGGCTCCGGCAATATACGGGGCACTGCGGTTGTAGCTGGTTTGGCGGCGAATGAGGCCGACAACGAATGGAAGAGCGGCGGCGGACAGAATCATGCTGCCGGTATAAACGCCAACGCAGCGAATCCATTCCTTGAGGTAGTTGCCCTTAGTCCTGAATACAAACCACTTGTAGCCGAGGAAGGCGAACGTGATGCTGAACACATTGGCGAGCAGGCTGGCTACTACATATCCGTAGGCAAGGAGTGGGGTTAGAAGCAAGGTGAACAACGCAAAACAACCGTAGCCAAAGACCGTGTTGCAAGCGCCCACGATTAAATACCGAACCAGGGTAAACCCACGCACGTTTTGCTGAACTGGCAACGTGATCACTTCACGGGCAGGCGCCACTGCTGCCGCTGAGTGCGATCCAGATTGATGGTTGTGGGTCAACATCCGCGATCATGGTAGTCCGAGAAGCCGGGGGCAGACAGGTTACCATCGTTACCACTCAAGATTGTGCGGGGGCCGCGGCGCGCTTGGGAAAAATATTGCCGACGCGGCGGATTTCTGCGCCAACAGCTTTCAGTTTCTCTTCGATGTTCTCGTAACCGCGATCGAGGTGATAGACGCGGTCGATGATGGTTTCGCCGTCGGCGACCAGGGCCGCGAGCACCAGCGAAGCCGAGGCGCGCAAGTCCGAGGCTAGCACGGCGGCCGCGCTGAGCGGAGTTCCGCCGCGGACGATGGCGCGGTGGCCTTCAATCTTAATGTTTGCTCCCATGCGGACCAGTTCCTGCGCGTGCATGAAGCGGTTCTCGAAAATATTTTCTGTGATGATCGACGTCCCAGCGGCCTGCGTGGCCAGGGCCATGTACTGCGCCTGCATGTCGGTGGGGAATCCGGGATATTCTTCCGTGTTCATGTCGGCGGCCTGCAGCGGCTGATCGCCCATCACGCGAACGGAGTCGGCTTTCACCACAGTCTTCACACCGGTTTCGGCCAGCTTCCGCAGAATAGTCGTGAGGTGCGTGGGATCGCATCCAGAGACATTGAGATCGCCGCCAGTCATCGCTCCCGCAATGATGAAGGTTCCGGCCTCGATGCGGTCAGGAATGATGCGATGCTTTGCGCCGTGGAGCTTGCTAACGCCCTTCACTCGAATCGTGGACGTGCCTGCACCCTGGATTTTCGCGCCCATGGCATTGAGCAGCGCAGCCAGATCGGCAACTTCCGGCTCCCGGGCGCAGTTCTGCATGACGGTCTCACCATCGGCGAGGGTCGCGGCCATGAGCAAGTCTTCGGTGCCGGTGACGGTAATCTTGTCGAAAACAATTTCGGCGCCGCAAAGGCGGCCACCTTTCAGGGGATCAACGACCGCCTCGACATAGCCATGTTCCTGCGTGATCTTCGCGCCCAGGCGCTCGAGACCCTTGATGTGGAGATCGATAGGCCGCGCTCCGATCGCGCATCCGCCCGGCAGCGAGACGCGAGCGCGACCACAGCGAGCGACAAGCGGCCCCAGCACGAGCGTCGACGCGCGCATGGTCTTGACCAGTTCATACGACGCTTCGGGGGCGGCCAGCGTGCGTGCACAAATCGTGGTGCGGTGCTGGGCGCGTCCATAGCCGAGTTCGACTTCGGCGCCCATGGCGGCAAGCAACTTGCGCGTAGTCTCGATGTCGCGTACCTGCGGAATGTTCTCGAGAATCACCGGTTCGTCGGTCAGCAGAGCCGCCGCCATGCACGGGAGTGCTGCGTTCTTCGCGCCACTGATTCGAACCGTCCCCAGCAGGGGATTGCCGCCGCGGATTACGAGCTTATCCATGTTGTGCTGAGTTCCTGAGATGCGCCATGCAGACGGGGCGCTGCGACCATTCTAACGGGGAACGCACAGCCGTGGAATTTGGAATCGCGGGTGGGCGTTCCGTTTGTAACTCCTACCAGCTACTTCACTCTCGCAGCGGCTATGGCCTGGCGGACACGGCCCGCGGATTTCGCGAGCGCAGCTTCAGCCTGCGCGCAGCTCACCCTAGCCTTCGCCATCACCATAGCCACGGACACGCGACCTCCGGCTGCGGTGATGAGCCTCCGCGCTGATTGATGGTCGAGGCCAGCAGACTCTTGCAGGATGCCCAGTCCGCGCTCGGCCAGCTTCGAGTTCTTCGCGTGGAGGTTGACCATCAGGTTGCCGTATACGTAGCCGAGCCGGGCCATCGCGCCGGTTGAAAGCATATTCAGGATCATCTTTTGCGCGGTGCCGGCTTTCATACGCGTAGATCCTGCGACGACCTCCGGACCAACCTCCGCGACGATTTCTAGGTTTGCCACCCTGCCGAGAGGAGATTTCGGGTTGCAGACGACGGCAATGGTCTTGGCACCGTGAGCGCGCGCATTTTCGATGGCGGCAACGGTGAACGGAGTACGTCCGCTGGCAGCGATGCCGACGACGACATCCTTTCTTGTCGGCTTCTTCCGGGCAATTGCTTTGCGGCCCAACTCGCGCGAGTCTTCGTCGGCTTCTAAGGCAGACGCCAACGCTTTGGTTCCGCCGGCGAGGATGAATTGGACCATGCGCGGATCGACGTCGAAAGTGGGCGGACATTCGACAGCATCGAGGGCGGCGACGCGTCCGCTGGTGCCGGTGCCGACGTAGATGAGGCGCCCGCCGCGCGAAAGCGCCGAGGCGATTAGATCGATTGCTCGCGCGATCTGGCGGAGTGCGCTCTTCACGGCGATGGCGACCTTGGCATCTTCACGGTTGATGATGCGGGCGATTTCGAGTGCGGACTTCTGATCGAGACCGGCAGAGGCGGAGTTTGTTTTCTCGGTGCCGAGACGGCGAAGCTCTATCGTCCCTTCTTTGCGCTGCGACGCTTTGTGTTTAGAGGCCTTGCGTTTCATGCATTC
This sequence comes from uncultured Acidobacteriaceae bacterium, assembly GCA_963755765.1. GTDB lineage: Bacteria > Acidobacteriota > Terriglobia > Terriglobales > Acidobacteriaceae > Acidiflorens. Next base: position 389,315 of record CAVWKZ010000006.1, on the reverse strand, counting down.
CCCAAAGCTTCCATCACCGCGTTATGCAAGGCCGGACGCACGTGTTTGATCGCCTGATTCGCACAGTCTGGCCAGGTGCGGTTGGTCAGCAACGCGATCGAAAGCTGGCGTTCGGGATCGATCCACAGGGAGGTGCCGGTGTAACCAAGGTGTCCGAAGGAACGGGTTAAGAAGTATTTTCCCGACTGCGAGGGTGCCGAAGGAGTGTCCCAGCCGAGCGCTCGGGACGTGCCGTCCGGTGCGGATTCGCGGCGCGAAAAGAGTTCGACAGTCGAAGCGCGCAGAATTGGATGTCCACCATTGAGCATGGCATGAGCAAAGATCGCGAGATCTTCGGCGGTCGAGAACAGACCGGCGTGTCCGGCGACACCGCCGAGGATACTGGCGTTCTCGTCCTGCACCTCGCCCTGGATGGTACGGCGGCGAAAGGTGCGATCGTCCGCCGTTGGCGGTATTGAGTCTTTCAAGGCGGGCGTGGGATTGAACGTCGTGTGCGTCATGCCGAGTGGGCCGAAGATTTCGCGCTGGCAGAAAACGTCGAGGCGTTCGTCAGCCAGGCGCTCAAGGGCGACGCCAAGAATGATGAACCCGATGTCGCTATATTCGGCGTGTGTGCCCGGGGCGGCGACAAACGAAGTTGCAAAGGCGGCTTGCAGAAGCGCGTCCCGATCATTGGCGTGCAGGAAGAGCTTTTCGTAGGCAGGCAAGCCGGAGCTATGAGCGAGCAGCATGCGCAGCGTGACTGCACGGCGCTGCGGATCGTTATCGTCCAGTGGGCCCGCGAATTCTGGAATGATCGCGGTCACGGGTGCTTCGAGATCAAGCAAGCCGCGCTCGTAGAGGACCATGGCCATGGCGGTCGTGGCGACCACCTTGGTCAGCGAAGCGAGATCGAAGATGCTCGCAGTGGTGACTTCAGGCGCACTCGGATCGTAGGTGAAGTGGCCGAAGGCTTTGTGGGCTACAAGCTCTCCGCGGAAAGTCACAGCCAGCGAGTAGGCAGGAAAGGCTCGCGCGGCGATGGCTTTTTCCAGAATCCCGTAAGCGCCGTGAAAACGGTCCCCCTGCGCGTCGAAATTGCGCACCAGGAAGGAAAAGCCGGATTCTCGATTCGGCAGCGTCAGGTCCAAGGTGTTTTGTGAACTGATGGGGTTATAGCAAACGCGGGGGATGGAGGCAAACGGGGAGTTACTTTTAGAGCATCGTTTGTAACGTTCCACCTTGAGGCGCATCTCCGCGGTCATGTACAGTCACAGCAGACGTGAAACGCTTACTGATAATTCTGCCGCTCTGCGCTTTACTGTTTTCTACCGTCGCGCTCTCCCAGACTCCGCTCGACTCGCGCCTCGCCGTTCTCGACCCCGTTATCAACGACGCCATCGCCCAGCAGCAGATTCCCGGCGCTGTCATCATCGTCGGTCACGACGGTAAGGTAGCGTATCGCAAGGCCTATGGCAGCCGCGCGATTGAACCTCGCCGGGAGGAGATGACGCTCGATACGGTGTTTGACTGTGCGTCGCTGACCAAGGTCATCGCGACTACGACAGCGATCATGCAGCTATGGGAGCAGGGGAAGTTTCGCATGAATGATCAGGTGGCGAAGTATCTCCCCGAGTTTGCGCAGAACGGAAAGCAGGATATTACGATCCGCCAGTTGCTGGTGCATTACTCCGGCCTCGCTCCGGATATGGATCTGGCGACAGCGTGGGAGGGCAAAGACACAGCGTATCGGATGGCCTTCGAGGCGGCTCCCGAGCGCCCTCCAGGGGCGTCATTTGTCTATAGCGACGTCAACTTCTTAGTGCTGGGAGCGCTGGTCGAGCGCCTTTCGGGCGAGTCTCTCGACGAGTATTCCGCGAAGCACATTTTTGGGCCGCTCGGCATGAAGGAAACCCGGTTTGTTCCGCCACATTCGTGGGAGTCCCGCATCGCTCCCACCGAAGAGGATGAGAACCACCACCTGCTGCGCGGAGTGGTGCATGATCCCACGGCACGCCGGATGGGTGGAGTGGCAGGGCACGCGGGAGTATTTTCCACGGCTGACGATCTGGCGATTTTTGCGCAAGCTCTGCTCGAGGGCGGACGAGGCGTATTGACGTCGGCGACGATTGCAAAAATGTCAGCGCCGCAGCAGCCGGTGAATGGAACGGTGTTGCGGGGATTCGGCTGGGACATTGATTCTCCCCTTTCCAGCAACCGCGGAGAGCTTTTGCCCGTTGGTGGTTACGGGCACACCGGATTTACCGGGACTTCGCTGTGGATCGACCCGTCGACAAAGACTTACATCGTGTTGCTGACGAACGCGGTGCACATGAACGTTTTACCGGCAAAGGAGAAGGGAAGCGCGGCGTCTCTTCGGACCAAGATCGCGACGGCTGTGGCGGCGGCGCTGGCACTCGATCCGGCCGAGGCGGAGAAGATGCGAGTGGCCACGATCACCGGCTACAACGAAATGCAGAGTGCGGCGCGCAAGCTGGCGGTACGCAATGGGACGGTTAAGACAGGAATTGACGTTCTCGAGGAGACAAATTTTGCGGCGCTGCATCCGGCGAAGGGCGGAGCCCCGCGAAGCATAGGACTACTGACGAATCAGACCGGCGTGGACGCGGAAGGTCGGCGCACGATTGATGTGCTGGCGAACGTACCGGGGATTTCCCTTGATGCCATTTTCAGCCCTGAACATGGGGTGACAGGCGCGCTGGACACAATCCACGTCAAAGGTACGAAAGATACAGCGACCGGAATTGAGGTCTACAGCGTCTACGGCGGCAGCGACGCGGCGAGGCGTCCGCCGATGGACGTGCTGAAGCGGCTCGACGCGGTGGTGATTGATGTGGCGGATGCGGGCGTGCGCTTTTATACCTACGAAGCTACAGTGGGATACTTTCTGGAAGCGGCTGCAAAGGCGGGAATTGAAGTCGTCATTCTCGATCGCCCGAACCCGATTACGGGTTCGTTTGTGCAGGGGCCGGTGTCCGATGAGGGACAGGAAAAGTTTACGAATTACTTCCCCGAGCCGGTGCGCCACGGCATGACTATGGGTGAGTTGGCAAGAATGGTAAATGCCGAACGGCATATCGGTGCGCGGCTCGAAGTGGTTGCGATGCAGGGTTGGCAGCCCGGGGACTGGTTCGATTCGACTGGTCTCCAGTGGGTAAATACTTCTCCTAATTTGCGGGACGTGAACGAGGCGACGCTTTATCCCGGCGTGGCTATGATCGAAGGCACGAATGTTTCGGTGGGACGAGGGATGGATACGCCCTTCGAAGTAGTCGGCGCACCCTGGATCAGGAGCCGGGAATTGGCAGCGTATTTGAACGCGCGGAGCATTCAGAGCGTTCGGTTCGTGCCCACTGGTTTTACCCCTTCATCAAGCAATTTTTCCGGAGAACGCTGTGAAGGCGTGAACCTGATCGTCCTGGATCGGAATACTTTGGACTCGCCGGAGTTAGGGATCGAGCTGGCGTCGGCACTGCATAAGCTGTATCCCAACGACTTCAAACTGGATCGGATGGCGGATTTGCTGGTGAATCAGGCCGTGTTGGACGCGATCGCGGCAGGCGAGGATCCAAGACGGATTGCCGAGGACTGGCAAGAACGGCTGCAGGAATTCGTGCATCTGCGCGAGAAGTATTTGTTGTACAAATAGCGCCCGTAACTCATAGCCCCGCGCCGACTCCTCAGCTACAATTGCCCGTGGTAGGCAGGCTAGCCATGTCCGAAAATCTGCTTCAAATTCCAAGTTCGTTTTACCGTTGCGCCGGCCCCAATTGCGGAGTAATGAAAGGCGCGAGCGATCGCTGGTGGATCATGTGGAGCTCGTTCGGCGATTACGAAGTGCCAGTGATGCACTTAGCGCCATGGGACGAAAAAATGGCTGTGCGCGAAGGCGCGATGCATGTCTGCGGCGAGGGTTGCGCGCACAAACTGCAGTCGCAATTCATGGGCAACGTGATCGAGAACCGGACACGCAGAAGCAGCGGTTAAGCTTGAGTAAAGACGGAGTTCTCAGCTATTCAACTGGAGTGATGGCCAGATAACCGGGTTCCCGAAGGGTGCATCTGAGATTGCAAGCGTGATTATTGAATCCCTGCCAAGTCGGCCTTCGATGAAAATCCGCTCCGCTTTCAGCTTGCTTGTGCTGCTGGCAGGGATAGCGGCCGCCCAGTCAACTCTCGCGCCGGAACCCGCCGCGCCTGCGGTAGAGGCCGAAAAGCCCACGCTGACCATTCCGGCGGGAACCAGAATCCCGCTATCGCTAAAGCAGGCGATTTCGACGAAGACGGCGAAAGATGGAGACCCGGTATACGCCGAGACTGCCTTTCCGTTCGTGGTCAACGAGCGGGTCGTGATTCCAGCCGGGACTTATATCCAGGGAAGAATTGAGCGCGCGCAGCGCGGCGGCCACGTCAAAGGACGCGCCGAAGTGCTCATCCACTTCACTTCGATGGTTTACCCCAATGGCTACACCGTGATGCTTGGGGGCTCGGTCGAGAACACGCCTGGAGCGGATAAGACATCGGTGAAGGATTCGGAAGGGACGATTCAACAGGATAGCGACGCCGGCAAAAAAGCCAAGGAAGCCGCCGGCACGGCGACCACTGGAGCTGTGATCGGCGCGGTCACCAATGGAGCGAAGGGAGCCGGCATCGGAGCGGGTGTTGGAGGAGTCGCCGGGGTCGCGATCGGAATGTTGTCGCGCGGCGCTGACGTGAGGCTGGAGCCAGGAACGTCGATCGAGATGGAGATTCAGCGCGAGGTGACGGTGGACGCGAGCCGGATTACTTCACGGCGTGAGGTTGTTGTTCGCAACGAATAGGGTCTAGCGTCCGCTAGTCCACCGCAGCGGAGAAATTGGCGTGCTGCTCTCCTCCCGCCAGTCTATTTCAATACAAACATAGCGTTGACGTGCGCGGTGATGGTCACGTTCTGGGGTGAGAACTCCTCGGTCGGCGTGGGGCCTTGTATCGCCATCGTCGCTGCCATACGGTGCATGGGCGCCGGCATGCGAACGTTCTCGAAGGTGTCCACCGAAGCGTAGGAGAGTTCGCCGAGCGTGCGTCCACTGGCATTGGCGAGGGACTGCGCGGAAGCGCGGGCGCGGCGATAGGCGTCGGCGACAGCTTTGCTCTTGGCTTCTTCGGTCGAGTCGAGCGTGTAGCTCAGCGACTGGCTTTCTCCGACGCTGGCGTCGGCGAGTTGTTGGGTGATCGGGGCAATCTTCGAAAAATCCTTGAGCTTCAAGCTGACGCTGGTCGTCACCTGGTAACCGATGACTCTGTGCTTCGGGTTTTTCCAGTCGTACTGGGGGTTCACAGAGAAGAAACCGATTTCCGCCGTCTTGGGATCGATTCCGTTGACTCGCAGAACCTGGCGCGTCGACTCGGCCTGTTTGCCGGCCTGGTCGTAGGCGTCTTTGGCGTTATCGGCCTGGGCTGAGATGTTGAACTGGATGAGTGCAGTGTCGGGCGCAGTCTCAAACTTGCCATCGGCGCCGACGAAAATGGTGTTGGGCAGAGCGTTGAGGGTTGGAGTCTGCGCCATCGATAGAGCGCCCAGAACGAGAACGGCGCTAAGAATAACAATCGGGGTCTTCATCGGATCTCTCCTGCTGATTTCGTCACAAAAATCTGCAATCTTTCATCTGATATAAAGACAGAATCCAAGTCTTCCTTATACACCTCTAGAGTTAGAACGCGAGGACCTTCACGAGTTGCGTACGAAAGAGTGACGCAGGCGGCCAGTTGACCAAGGAAACCGGGTCTGCCCGCCAGATGCGAACAGGCACATGCGGCGGGCACCGGTTGCTCACCCCAGAACGGCAGAACCCAACCGTGTTGAGGGCCGTTTGGATCAACTTCACTCTCAGTTTAGATGAGGCCACAGGGCCAAAACGATGCCCGGCGAGTGCGCAAAATACCCGTCAAATTTGAAGGAAACCGCACGCTGGAGTTCCTCCGTCCGGCTACACCCGCGGCATGGACTTGTTCGCGGCATTGATGTCTTCCCGCAGGTCGTCCCAGATATTGTCGGGCATTTCGAGGAAAATCTTGACGATCGCGGGATCGAACTGACGGCCGGACCAGAGTTCGATTTCCTTGCGGGCAGCCTCCATGGATTGCGCAGCGCGGTAAACGCGGTCGGTTCTCATGGCGTCGAGGGTATCGGCGATTGCGAAGATTCTAGCGCCCAGGGGGATCTCCTCGCCCTTCAGTCCTCGGGGATAGCCTGTCCCGTCGTAGCGTTCCTGGTGGGAGTAAATGATTTCGGCAGCCTCAGCCAGAAACGGAATTCGGGAGATGATCTTGTAGCCAAGATAGCAATGCTCCTTCATCGTGCTCATTTCCTGGTCTGTGAGCTTGCCGGGCTTGCGCAGTATGCCGTCGGGAATAGCGATTTTGCCGAAGTCGTGCAGGAACGCTCCGCGAGCGATCACCTTGATCTCTTCTTTGGACAGTCCCATCTTGCGCGCAATCGCGATGGTGAATGCGGTGACGCGTCTGGAGTGAAACTCGGTCTCATTGTCTTTCAAATCGAGCGCATCGCCCAAAGCCGCCAGCGTAATGTCATACGACTCCTCCAAGTTGGCAAGCGCCGTCTTCCACTGCTGGGTCCGTTCCGCAACCAAAACCTCGAGGTTGGTGCGATAGGCATCGTTTTCGCGCTTGAGGCGGCGATTCTCCAGCGCCCGGCGGACCGTGGCCAGCAGTTGCTCGCGTTCGAAGGGCTTGGGCAGATAGTCGTAGGCCCCATTGCGAATCGCCTGCAGCGCCACCGAAATGTCGTGGACCGTGGTGACCATGACGATGGGCATGTCGGGGTAGCGCTCCTTGGCACGTTCCAGAAGGGCAATCCCATCCATTTCAGCCATCATCAGGTCGGACAGGACGAGATCGAATTCGTCGCCCGATTCCAGAATCGCAAGGGCTTCGACGCCATTAGCCGCCTGACGCGTCTGAAAATGGGCCCCGCCCAGCATGGAGCAGACAATCTCACGGATTGTTTCCTCGTCGTCCACCACGAGGATGCGGTCATTAGGCATAGGGCAGAGTACAAAGCTAAGCGATGTATCGCCCATTTTAGGCCACGGGTTTACATTCCGAAAGTAACCACTTGGAGACGGAAATCCGCCGACGATAGAGGGTGCGCGTGATATTTAAAGGCTTGGTACTGGTGCGCCTGTCTAAGTGCGCCTGCCTCGCGTGCGCTGATTTATGGGTCTTTTCTCGCTGTTTGGGAATTCGGTTGCTGTGTTGACCGTGCCCGGGTTCAACATCCCCGGGCTTAGCATTCCCTGGCTGACCATTCCTTGGTTGACGGCACGGGAAACGGCCGCCCTCATCGTGGTGGTGGCCAGTCTGTTCTTCTTCCGGGTTTTTCGCGAACGATGCCTGCTCGTCTGGGGAGCGGGTTGGGTCGCCTATGGAGCGTTTCTCTGGGTAGCGCGCGGCATAGAGGCGCACGCGGCGTCGAAAGCGGTAATGGCGTTCGCGCAAGCCGACTTTGTGCTGGCGATGGGATTGTTTGCGGCGGCCGCGCTGATGTCGGCGCAGGCGCGGCGGGCGTTGACGGCATTGGTGGCGCTCTCGTGGGTGCTGATGGTCTTCGCGGCCATGCGGCCGCTGTATTTTCCGGATTCGCTGTACTTTGTGAATTCCAAAACCCTTGACCTGGGCTTGGATGTAGCTTGCCGGCTGCTCGCGGCGGCGGCAGTTGTCGAATTGCTGCGCTACCGCTTCGGGCGCATTGGGATGGGATCGTTGCTGTTCGGCGCCGGCCTGCTCACTCTGAATCTGAACTGGCCGTCATTCACCAGTCATATCCCGACTGAAGGCTATCTGCTGGCGGAAGTGTTGTTCGGTTCGAGCATGCTGCTGATCGTGCTCGACGATTCTCGGTTGCGCACCCGCCGGCTGGCGGTCCTGAACGAGTTGACGGTGACCATTGCGCGCGGTCAGAATCATGCCCCCATGATGCAGACGGCGCTGGAAAAGCTGAAAGGGATTGCCGGGGCGAAGGCGGCGTGGTTCCTGTTGATGGAGGGCGACCACCTCGTTCCAACCCAGCACACCGGCTTGTCAGCCGAATTTCTGCGAGACATCGGGCAAACCGCGAGCGTTGAAACTCAGGCCCGCGTCCTTGAGGAAAACCGGGCGGCGGTCGTGAAACTTTCGGAGATGTTGGAGCCGGAGCGAGAACTACTGGCAAAAAACGGTATTCATCACTTAGTGCTGGTGCCGGTATTGGGCAAGAGGGCCGTGATCGGGATGCTGTCGCTCGGCTGCTCCGGCAGCCGAAGCCATACCCGCGAAGAACTGGAATTCCTGGAGACCGCAGCCCAGGCGCTGGGTATCGCGGTCGAGAATCTGCGCTTGTTGGAGCAGGTGCTGCGTTCGCAGCGGCAGTGGATGAATACCTTCGACTCCATCCAGGACCTGATTCTGGCGCACGACGCGGACTTTCGCATCCTCAAAACCAACCAGGCCCTGCTGCAAAGGCTGGGAAGGGCTCCCGCGGATGTGCTGGGCAATCTCTGCAAAGAGGTTCTGCCGCAAAGGCGCGCCTGGAGCGGATGCCCGTATTGCGAACGCGGGTCAGGGCTGACCGAAGGAATCGATCCCTGTTTCGGTGGCCAGTCGGTGGTTTCGACCTCATCGTACGCCGAACAGGGAAGCCAGCAGAAGGGCACCATCCATGTGGTGCACGATACCACTGAACGCCAGCTGGCCGAAGAAAAATACCGCATGTTGTTTGAGCAGGCGCAGGAAGGCGTGTTCGTCGCTACTCCGGAAGGCAACCTGCTCGACTGCAATGACGCTTTTGTCACCATGCTCGGTTACAGCAACCGGGACGAGTTGATGGCGCTCGACGTGAACAGCGTGCTGAATGCAGTTCCCGAGGAGCGTGAGGCTTTTCGTAAGGAAATCGAGGCGCACAACTATGTGCGCAACTTTGAAATTACAGTTCGGCGCAAAGATGGCACGCTCTTGGTGGTGGCCCAGAGTTGCTTTGCGACGCGCGATGCCGCTGGGCGCATTGAGCGCTATCAGGGCTTCGTCCTCGACATCACCGAGAAGAAGCGCTCGGAAGACGAGATGCGCAGGCGAAATCGTGAACTGAATGCGCTCAACGCCATGGCCGTCATTGCGACCCAGTCCTTCGATCTCGACGAAATCCTGAACCTGACGTTGCGCCAGGTGATCTCTTTATTCGGAGCCGAGACCGGTTCGGTCTATCTGGCCGCAGAGCCGGAGGGTACCTACCGGCGGCGCGCGGGTTGGGGTCCGCGCAGCGAAGCGCGCGTGCGCATGGCCGAAGTGGTTTTTGCAGAAGGACTAGGCGATCTGGTGATGCGCTCGCGAGCAGAGGTGGTCACGCAGGATTTTATGCCGCACCTGCCTCCGGCGGTGGTTGAGTTCGTCTGCGCTGATCGCCTGCCTTACTGGATCTGGGTTGTGCTCTGGAGCAAGGACAAGCCCATCGGCATCATGGGCATTGCCAGCAAGGAAGACCGCCACTACTCGAGCAACGACGAAAACCTCCTCGTTGCCATCAGCCGGCAACTGGCCACCACGATAGAAAAAGTTCAGCTCTACGAAGAGACTTGTCGCGCCTACGAAGACTTGCGGCGGACACAGGAGCAACTGCTGCAGAGCGAGAAGATGTCGGCAGTTGGACAACTGATTTCCGGTGTCGCGCATGAGCTGAATAATCCGCTGACCGCGATCCTCGGATACGCGCAACTGCTGGAAGGCGCGGGCCTTGACACTCGTTCGGCCGACTACGTGCGTAAGCTGTTCAAGCAGGCCCAGCGCACGCACCGGGTGGTACAGAATCTGCTTTCCTTTGCCCGCCAGCGCAAGCCGCAGAAGCAGGAAGTCGATCTGCGCAAGGTGCTGGAAGAATCACTCACGCTGCGCGAATACGATTTGCGGGTCAACAATGTCTCGCTGGAGCGCGACATCCCCGACGACGTGCCTTCGGTCGTGGCCGATCCGCATCAGTTGGAGCAGGTCTTCCTGAATATTGTCAACAACGCGCTCGACGCCATGGTAGAGGGCAACGGCAGTGGTGTACTGAAGGTCCGCGTGTTCAAGAAAGACGCCTACGTATGCGTGGAGTTCGATGACAGCGGTCCTGGCATCAAAGACCCGAGCCGGATTTTCGATCCGTTCTATACCACCAAGTCGGTGGGCAAGGGAACCGGTCTTGGCTTGAGCATCTGCTATGGGATCGTGAAGGAACACGGCGGCGAAATCGTGGCGCGCAACCGTGAAGAGGGCGGAGCGACGATTGAAGTCCGCTTGCTGGCCAGCGAGAAAACGGCTGTGCCAGAGGCGGTTGCGCCAACGCGGCGTGAGTCGGTGCTGCGAGGGCGCGTGCTGCTGGTTGAAGACGAAGAAGCTGTCATGGAATTTGAACGAGACGTTTTAGTCGGGGCGGGAGCCGATGTTACAACCTCCATGAGCATCGAGGACACGAAGGAAAGGCTGCTCAAAATTTCATTCGACGTGGTCGTGATGAATGGCCGCATGCCGGGCGGATGTACCGCGCCCGAAATGTACGATTGGATCGCGAAGAACCGTCCTGGCCTCGAAAAGGGGCTGCTGCTGACCTTTTCCACCATGACCGACGCGCCGACTCGAAGCTTCCTCCAGGAAAACGGCGTGCCATCACTGGCCAAGCCCTTTGAAGTCGCGGACCTCATCTCGCAGGTGCGTGCGCTGAGCCAGCGCGAAGGAAAGCCTAAAGAAGAAAAAGCTTACACGGCGGGCGCGGGAGCATAGCCCTTCGCAGAAAGTTGTTGCTACCTAAATTTTCTCCTTCAAGTCCCGCATCATTTCTGCCATCAGCTTTTCGTTGCGACGATACCAGCGCCAGTGACCTTCTCGTTTGGCCTCGACCAGACCGGCCTTTTCCAGGATTCGCATATGATGCGAAACCGTGGGCTGCGCCAACTTCACGCGCTTCTCGATATCGCCGGCGCAGAGTCCGGTTTCCTTGTCGAGCGAGCATCCGCCTTTTTCCGTGAGCGCGTGCAGAATTCGGCGGCGCGTCGGATCGGCAATGGCGTGCAGAAAGCGATCGAGATTGGGAATGACGTGGCCCATTCCTCTTTATTTTTTCACAATCGGATTGTAGCCATCGCTGATGAGGCGGGCGCGCATCGCTTCTGCGTCCTTGATGTCGGCATAGGGTCCAACTTGAACGCGATAGAACTTGTCGACGGACGCATTGTTTGCGTCAAAAGCCGGATACTGCTTCTTCTTCAGTGCCTCGACGAGCGCGTCGGCGTCCTCCTGCCGGGTGACTGCGGCGACCTGCACGTAATAACCGGCAGTCGCGGGAGCTGCAGACGCCGCGTCTGGGGCGGAATTTACTGGCGGGTCCGTGGCTGGAGCCGCTGCGGGTGAGGCCGCCGGTTGCGTCTTTGAAGATTGATTGGTGGAATTTTGAGTTGTGGAATCCGGGGCCGTGAGTCCAGAGTCGGCGCTCTTCGCCCCGACTGCTTTGTAAAAGCTAAAGTCGGTGGATGACGACGGCGCTGGGGTTGCTGCGTTTTTGGACGGAGACGGCCGGACGATGGTCGAGGGCGTTCCAGTCATCCCGCTCGACGAGTTGAGTGCGACGGCGCTGGCGGTTCTTCTGCCGAGCGAAAAGCCGATGGCAAAGAAGAACGCGCACACCAGAACAAATGCAAAGAAAATGGCCAGCATTCGGCCGGTGTCGAGGGTGATCTCCGTATCCTGCTGCTGCGCCGTGGGCATAGGAATAAGACTTGACCTCTAGCTTCCTGCCGGCGCCGCCGGTTTGGGCGCGGCTGTTTTGGGTTCGCCTCCGAGCAACTTCTGCATGCCGGAGAAGAAATCGATGGGCACGGGAAAAACGACAGTCGTATTTTTCTCGACGCCGATTTCAGTCAGCGTTTGGAGATAGCGTAACTGGATACTGGCCGGCTCGGAAGATAACAAATGTGCAGCGTCCACCAGTCGCTGCGCGGCTGAGAACTCGCCTTCGGCGTGGATGATCTTCGACCGCTTTTCGCGCTCCGCCTCGGCTTGCTTGGCCATGGCGCGCAGCATGGACTCGGGCATATCCACCTGCTTGACTTCCACGTTCGCGACCTTCACTCCCCAAGGCGCGGTGTGCTGATCGAGGATGCTCTGCAGGCGCAGATTGATTTTGTCACGATGCGCCAGCAGTTCGTCGAGTTCCTGCTCGCCGAGCACCGAGCGCAGAGTGGTCTGCGCAAATTGCGAAGTCTGATAGGCGTAATTCGAAACTTCGACGACCGCCTTGTTGGGATCGATCACGCGCAGAAAGATGACCGCGTTAACTTTAAGTGTGACGTTGTCGCGGGTGATGATGTCCTGTGGAGGAACTTCGAGCGCTTCCTGCCGCAGCGAAATGCGCACCATGCGGTCGATCGGACTGAAGACCAGAATTACGCCTGGGCCCTTTGAGGCAATCAGACGGCCGAGGCGAAAGATGACGCCACGTTCATATTCGGCGAGGATCTTGATGGAGCTCAGCAGGTAGATGACGACGATGATGATGGCAACGGTGATCACCGGAAAACCGAGAGCGTCCATTATTCCTCCACTGCAACTCGTGATTCAGAGTATGAGCGGATTGTAGCGCACGCGAGCGGGCGCGGGCTGTGAGTAACGGGGCGGCGGAGTGTTCAGGATGATGCGGGGCTCGGATGAACTCTCTGTTAACTACTAATCCAATAGAGGTTTGGTACCCCCCCCCCCCCCCCCCCCCCCAATTCGCGCTAAAATATTCAGGAATAAAGACTTAACTCCAAAATATTCATAAATAAGGACTTAGCGAATCGTTGGCGAGATCGAGTTCGCTACATTCGTTCGCTTCGCTCAGGATTTCGGCGGCGGGCTCACCCCTTCGGTTGCGCTCAGGGTCACGCCGCTAAACGCCTCAAGTCAGGTTGTCAAAGAGCGCTGGAAAATGGTCTGTGGCGGCTACGGTGGCCGCCTTGCGCGACGGAACGGACCTTGGCCCTGTCCTAATCAACCATCATTGTCGCCGATGGCGGAGTTGGCGTCAGTGACGCGCGTCACGGATGTTTTGTGATGAAAGAGTGCGGCAGCTGAATGCGCAGATGAGGGTGCAGGGGTCCTTCGACTCCGCTCAGGGCAGGCTCTTCGACTCCGAATAGACTTCACTTCGTGAAGTCTATTCTCCGCTCAGGATGACACAGAGCGGATGAGTTCAGTGGCCGAATTGGAAATCGAAGCTTCACGCCATCGCCGGTTTCGCCGCCGCTACCGGATCGACTCTCAACGTGAGGCCGTCCACTTGGCGCACGACGATGCGTTCTCCGGCGGGGACGGGGACGGTGGAGACGGCGTCCCAAAACTCGCCGTGCACTACCACTTTGCCGGCGGGAGCCAGCATGGTTTGAGCGATTCCGATTTGGCCGATCAATCCTTCTTTGCCGGTGACAATTTTGTTGCGGCGGGCGCGCAGGGCCACGCTCATCAGGAAAGCCGTGATCAATCCAACGGGGATGCTGACCGCGAGCGCGGTTGCGAGGTGCACTCGCATTTCGGGGATGGGCGCGTCCACCAGGAACAGGCCTCCTAGCGTCAGCAGGACGATGCCGCCAGTGGTTAGCACGCCGTGGCTGGCGAATTTGGCTTCGGCGGCGAAGAGCGCGAAGGCTCCGATGATCATGGCAATCGCGGCGAAGCGCACGGGCAGCAGGTTCAGGGCGAAGGCCGCCAGAAGAATGAAGACCACGCCCACGGTTCCGGGAATGACTGCGCCGGGGTGATTGAATTCGGCGTAGAGGGCGAGCGCGCCGATGGCCATCAGGATGAACGCTATGTTCGGGTCCATGATGTAGGAGAGGATGCGCTGCTTGAGCGTCATTTTGTAATCGCGCAGCGGCTGAGTGTCCAGGCTGAGCGTGACGGTTGAGCCGTTGAAGCGCTTGAAGCTTTTGCCGCTCAACTGGTGGAACAGGTCCTGCTCGGTTGGAGCGATGTACTCGATCAGTTTCTTGTCGAGCGCTTCCTGGTCGGTGAAGGACTTTGACTCGCGCACGGCGCTCTCGGCCAGGTCGACGTTGCGTCCACGCTTGGCTACTACGGAGCGCATCAGGGCTGCGGCGTCGTTTTCCATTTTCTGTTTCATCACGTCGTCCATCTTGCCGCCGAGGATGACGGGATGCGCGGCGCCGGTATTGGTGCCGGGCGCCATGGCGGCGATGTCCGCCGATTCGAGAATGAAGAAGCCGGCGGAGGCGGCACGGCTGCCGCTCGGAGTGACATAGATGATGACCGGCACGGGCGAGGCCACGATCTTTTCTATGATTTCGCGCGTCGATTCAACCAGGCCTCCGGGAGTGTTGATCTCGATGAGGACGGCTTGGTCTTTATCCTTGTCGGCGGCTGCTAGCGCGCGGGCAATATATTCGGCGGTGACGGGCTGGATAGCGTCGTCCAGTGTGATTTTCAGGACGTCGGCGGAACAGGATGCAGCGAGAAATACCGAGACAACAACTGCTAATCCGATCCGCGACAGCAATGTGTTCTCAATAAGGCTTTTACTGATAGCTGGTAACTGACGGCTGATAGCTGCTTTCATGGCTGTGACAGCGGCTGCGCTTTCTCCGCGAGCTTTGCTGCTAGGGTGCGCTTCAGGTCCTGGCCGGCAGGATTGCCGGGTTCGAGTTGCAGCGCCCGGTTGACGTTCTGGGCGGCTGCTTCTGTTCTATTTTCTTTCAAATCGAGCTGCGCCAGAATCAGGTATGCCTCGGCCGACTCGTGAATGCGGAGAGCGGATTCAGCCTGGGCGCGAGCTTCGACGGTGTCGCCGCGAGCCTCGTAATCTTCGGCGAGCGCGATGAGGGGGGCGGTGCTTGCGGGATCGACGGCAGCCGCGTGACGGAATTCGGCCTCGGCCTCGGCGGTGAATCCGTGAGCCAGAAGTTCTTTGCCGAGTTCGACGTGGAAGAGCGCGTGGGCGCGGGGATCGGATCGGGCAAAACGAGTCTCGGCCCAGCTTCCCATTTGCAGGGTCATCTGCCGGAAAGCATCTTCTTCGTAGTTGCGATTGATGCGCTCCACTGGAGTTTTCGAGGTTGCGCTGGCCGGGACGATGCTACCGGGCGTGGGCGTCAGGGAGTCGAGCAGCGTTTTCGCTTCGGCGTCGTTTGGACGATGATCGAGCGCCGCGTGCAGTTCGCGGGCTGCGCCGGCGCGATCGCCGGACTGGGCTAGAGTGACTCCAAGATTGAAGTGATAGTCGGCATCGCTGGGGTCGTTCTCAATCGCTCGCTCGAAATAGTCGGCAGCTTTTTTCTGACCGCGGCGGGCGGCGACTACTCCGAGATTGTTGTATACCTCGGCCAGCGGCAGGCGCGACGCGACGAATTCGAAGGCACTTTCGGATTTGGCAAAATCTCCGTGAGCATAGGCGGCGAGCCCTAGATAGAAATTTGCCTCGCTCGCGACTGCGGAATTTTGGTGGACTTGGCTTAGCGCGGCGATCGCGGGTTCGTAGGCGCGCTGTGCATAGTAGGTTTTGCCGAGTTCGAGCCATGCTTGCGCGTAATCGGGATTGAGGCGAGTTGCTTCTCGATAATGCTGAACTTTATCTTCGGCAGTCGCGGCCAAAATGCCGCGGACATAGTTCTCTAGGGCGTCCAGACGGATGGGAGCTACGCTTGCTGTGTATCTGTCCTTGGGCACGGAGAAGTCGGTGCGGATCTGGCGGAGCAAATCCCACGCGAGCGCTGACTGCAGGCTGCGGAGATCAGCCAGGGGCGCGGACTTGGTGGCTTCGGGCAGGAGTCTCTGAGCCCGCATGTCGAGCAACTGCGCGGAGGCGGTCAGGCGCGCACCATCATATTTATAGGAGCCGAGTACGACGTAATCGACATCCATCTGCTCGGCGATGCGGTAAAGCGTGGCGCGCGAAGGATGAACTCCAGCCGGAACGCCCTGGCGATCGTAAGCGCGCAGGCGTTCGTCACGACTGGCTACGTACAAGACTGGCGAATTGAGTTGCTCATGAAAGGTCTCGGAGAAGGATACGCCGAGCCATTCCAGACCCGGAGTGGGAGAAGCATTCTCGAAGGGAATCACGACCACGGTTCTGCCGACTGCGCTTGGCACTGCGACGGCGGGATTGGGGGCGGTGCTGTCCTGAGCGCGGAGCGACGAGCAGAAGAGCAGCGAAGCTACAAAGACGGTAACAGCGGCGCGTTTCACGACAAGTTGATTATATCGGTAGGGAAGATGGCGCATCACGCGGGCGGCCGCAGTGCGGAAATAGGGGGCTCGGTGGGCCTTCTTTCTTCGGCCGGGGCCTGCGGTTCTTGTCCGGGCTCGATCCAGCCGGGCAATTCGTCGCTTCCGGTGATGAGACGAGCGCCGCGTTCGTAGGTCAGATACGACCATGCCCACTGGATCATGACGATCACACGATTGCGGAATCCGATGAGGAAAAAAATGTGGACGAACAGCCATGCCAGCCAGGCGAAATATCCGGAAACCTCGAACTTGCCGAACTGGGCAACGGCGGCGGCGCGTCCGATGGTGGCGAGGCTGCCTTTGTCGTGATAGTGAAAATTGCGGCGCGGCTGATTATCGAGGTCGCGCGCGATGGTCTCCGCAACCCAGTCACCTTGCTGGATGGCGACGGGCGCGACTCCGGGGAGCATTTTGCCGTGTTCGTCGTTGAGTGTGGCGAGGTCGCCGATCACAAATACTTCTTGATGTCCGGGAATGCTGAGGTCGGGTTGGACCGGCACGCGACCGGCGCGGTCAACGGGAACTCCCAACTTGCGGCCGAGTGGAGAGGCGGCTACGCCTGCTGCCCACAAGATCACGGAGGCGGGAATTTTTTCGCTACCCACCCAAACCGCGCCGGGTTCGACGCGGGTGACGACGTGGGAGGTGCGGACTTCGACTCCCAAATGTTGCAGTTGGGCTTCGGCTTTGCGGGAAAGGTTTTCGGAATAGGCGGCCAGAACTCGCGGGCCGCCTTCGATGAGCAGGATGCGGGTTTGCCTCGGGTCGATGTTGCGGAACTCGTGAGTCATGGCGTGGTGCGCAATTTCAGCAAGCGTGCCGGCGAGTTCGACTCCGGTGGGGCCGCCTCCGACTACGACAAATTGGAGCTGCGAGGAGCTTTGGCCTTCCACGGCTGATTTGGTCGAGCGTTCGTTTTTGTTTCGCTCGGCAAGCTCGAAGGCCAACAGAACGCGGCGGCGGATTTCGAGCGCGTCTTCAATTGTTTTCAGACCGGGCGCCAGAGGCTCCCAGTCTTCGTGACCAAAATAAGCGTGGGTAGCACCCGAGGCGATGATGAGATAGTCGTAATCGAGCACTTGCTGCCTGGTGATGACTTCCTTCTGCTCCAGGTTGAAATCGACTACTTCTTCAAGCAACACTTCAACGTTGGAGTGGCTTCGCAGGATCCAACGGATGGGCGCGGCTATTTCTCCGGGAGAGAGGCCGGCGGTCGCGACCTGGTAGAGCAGCGGCTGGAAGGTGTGGTGGTTTCTGCGGTCGACGACCGTGACTTGTATGGGAAGTCGCGCGATTCGACGGGCAGCGGTCAGGCCTCCGAAGCCGGCTCCTACGATCACGACGCGCGGTCTCGGCTTGCTGGTCATATCCATATCCGTTGGAGTTGGCCTCATGCCCTACCAGTACAGATTCCCGCAGGGGTTTCAGAGTTTCAAGGTTTCAAAGATTCGATACGGCCCCGGTCTCACCGTGAAACTCTGAAACCTTGAAACTTTGAAACCTTATACACTGCTTCTTCACACTTTGTTCTGCAAACCTGGATGACTTCGGAGCCCCCCAGTTCGTTCGCCCAGCGTTTTCTGCTGCCTTCGGTCCGCGACATCATTTTCATTTTTCTTTTCTGGTCGCTGTTGGCGGGCACTTTATCGAGTCGGCCGCTGGCGGATGCGGATATTGGATGGCATATCCGGACCGGCGAGCAGATTCTGGCGACTCACGCGCTTCCGCGCACCGATCCGTTTTCCTCCACCATGCAAGGTCAGCCCTGGTTTGCCTGGGAGTGGTTATACGACCTTCTGCTTGGGATGCTGCACCAGGCTTGCGGACTGAACGGCGTGGTCTGGCTGTGCGCCTTGCTGGTAGCCGCCCTCTTCGCGATGCTGCTTTCGCAACTCCTGCGGCGGGGGACGGGTCTGCTGCTGGCGATCGTGCTCATGCTGCTGGCGGAAGCGGCTTCGACGATTCATTTGTACGCGCGTCCGCATATTGCGAGCTGGCTCTTTTCTTTGCTCTGGTTTGTGGTGCTGGAACGTTGGGAAAATTGGAAACGGGGCGAGGGCGGCGAGCACCGAAGCGTGCCTTGGTGGATACCGTGGTTCTTTCCTGTCTCAATGTTGCTTTGGGTAAACCTGCACGGCGGATGGCTGTTCGGGATGGCGCTGCTCGGGATCTACACGTTCGCTGCGTTCGTAGAGAGCCGCTGCTCGCCGGATGCATTTTCCGCGATTCGTATCGTGCATCGGGCTCGCGCCATGGCTGCGGCTTTCGTGGCTTCGGGGGTGGCGACGCTTGTCAATCCCTATGGTTGGCGGCTGCACGAGCACATCTATCGTTATCTTGGCGATCGCTACCTGATGAACCACATCGACGAATTCCGCTCGCCTGACTTTCATGGCTGGGCGCAGCGTTCGTTTGCGGTCATCCTGGCGCTGGTGCTGATTGCGTTTGCCGGTAACCACAAGAAGCTGCGGCCTAGTCAGTTGCTGGTGGTGCTGCTGGCGGCGTATGCGGGGTTTTATTCGGCGCGCAATCTTCCGGTTTCTTCGATGCTGTTGGTGCTGGTGGCGGGGCCGATTTTGTGGGAAAGCTTCACATCGTTGGCGGATAAGGCGGGCGCATGGTGTTGGTTGCGCAGGGGCGCCAGCCGAATCTCAGGATTCTCCGAGCGCATGGGCTTGCAGGAAATGGAGCTTCGCGGGCACCTGTGGCCGGTAGTCTCGGTCGTTTTTGCCTTCGCGGTTTGTCTTCAAGGGGGATGGCTTGGTTCGCGGCAGCTGATTCATGCGCAGTTTGATCCCAAGAAAATGCCGGTTGCGGCGGTGACTTTTCTGGAGACGGAATTTGACGGGAAGGCCGGCACAGAGCCGGTTTTCTCCACCGACGCGTGGGGAGGGTATCTTATCTACCGCATGTATCCCGAGCGGAAGGTGGTGGTCGATGACCGTCACGATCTCTATGGCTCAGACCGGATTCGGCAGTACCTGATCCTGACCCAGGCCGAGCCGGGATGGCAGAACGTGCTCGAAGATTGGCAGATTCGGACGGCACTGTTGCCTGCGGATTCGACACTGGCGAATCTGCTGCGCGAGCTCCCGCTGGATTGGCGGGTGGCGTATGAGGACAAGGTTGCGGTGGTGTTGGAGAGGCGCTAAGGGCTACTCGTTCACTTCCGTATTCTGGGGTAAGTCGGCGCGCCAAACGTACAGATACTTCTCATCGCTCGACGTTATCACAGGGATATTTCTCTCCCGCGTCACGCGGTTCAGCGCCGAGCGAAGATTCTGCATCTTGTCGCCATTCAAGCTGCTCAGCGGAATCTTGACCGCCTGCTTGGCTTTCAGCTTTGAAAGGTCGGACAGAATGTCCGACACCGCCTTGCGATGCTTTTCTTTGCGGCCTTGCGGAACATCAGCCCGACTTACCGACTCATAATGCGTGCTGTTTCCGTCTCGTGCCATGGTGCGGGCTCCTTTTTCCTGGAAAGCGTATCCGTACGCGAAAAATCCTACTGCTAAAACTCATATGCTGCAACTGAAAATCTGTACGAATCTAGCCTATGGCATCGATCTGCTGGCGATGAGACGCATTAAGTTAAATGTTTCCAAGAAGATGCACTACAAGAGTTGTACTAAGACTTGTTAAGAGTTCACCCGTACGATTGGGGCCGCGCTAGCATGGTGGCGCGAGGCACGGTCAGACAACGTGGAACCGCAACGATAAGACAGCCATGAACCGGAAACTGGTGTGGGTTGAACAGCAACGCTTTCGCGGATTTGCCTGTTCCGAATGTGGCTGGCGGTTCAGCCCTTCCGGTGCACCTACCGGCACCTCTTTCGATGAAATGATGCGCGCCTTCGAATTACGGCGCGACCAGCAGTTTGCGTCCCATGTCTGCGCTGATCACCGGCAAGAGCATCAGGACCAATAACGCTGGCAGGGCTGAACTGCCAGCGAGATATCGCGTTTCCACTGGGAAATCGAAACGCCTCCGCTAGCCATTCGTCCCAAATGGTGCTTTCCGAAAAGGCGCGCGTCCCTCGTGCGCCCGCTCAAGAGTTATACGGGCTCTTCGTAATACACATCCTTAAACGCCAACATCGCTCCGAGCTTCTCTTCGGCCCCAGTTGGGAATCCGCACCGATCACAAAACTCAGTTGTGTCTTTATAAGTCCCAAACAGGCGGTCCCAAAGCGGAATGTCTGAAAAGTTGTATCGATGAACGTTGTATTGGTGATGTATTGAATGCAATTCCGGCGTTTGGATAAAAAATCTGAGCCACTTCGGTGTTCGGACATTTGCGTGATAG
This sequence comes from uncultured Acidobacteriaceae bacterium, assembly GCA_963755765.1. Taxonomy (GTDB): domain Bacteria; phylum Acidobacteriota; class Terriglobia; order Terriglobales; family Acidobacteriaceae; genus Acidiflorens. Next base: position 368,726 of record CAVWKZ010000006.1, on the reverse strand, counting down.
AAGTATTCGCCGGTCGCCGCAAAGAAGTTGTACCAGAACGCCCCCATCAGCGAGCAGCCCAACAGAGGATACAGCACGAGCGCACTGAGGATTGCGTCGCTCAATATTTCAATGGGATGTTTATAGAACGCTGTCACGACCTCGATGCGTGAAGGTGAATGATGGATCTGGTGGAACACCAGCCAAAATCCATTCTTGTGGCGGAGCACATGCCACACCAATAGAAGAAAAAGGTTCCGATGAACCACCCAACGAATCCTTCCGCGAGCGGTATATTCCAAGCGGAAAGATGGAAGACTGAAACGTGGAAGAGGCGAATCCAAAGCCTTGCGGTCGCCAACGTAATTCCGAGTTGTATAAACGTTACCAGCAACGCACGTCCGTACCAGCCTCTCGCTTTGGGCAGGTCACGCCCAGGGAAGACCCTCTCCAGGACCATGAATATGATGGTTGTGACAACTACCAACATGCTCGGGAGCGTTATTGTATGGAGTGTCACGAATCCTCTTCTTGGCTGGAAAGATACCACAATGGTCAACTACGAACCATGCTGGCACCCTCGGGCAGCTCACTTCGTATTCTCATCACTCTCTGCAACTCGGGCGCTTCCGTATCATCAGATGTACTTGAGTTTGGCGCTAGCTGCTTCCGAAGTGCTACCTTGGAATGCGCGCTAGAATTCTGCGCTGGCCTTCGGGAGACCGACAGCATATGTGGATGGCACGAATGCGCTGGCATATCGAGAGATGTGCCGGGAGATGTCTGGAGAACTGCCGATGAAGGCGCAGTGTTTGCCATTCACTCAGATTCCGCACTCCTCCCGTCTCTTCCTTGATTATCTTTCCTACACTCCTTCCGTTCGCGGGATGTATCCGCGGTCACCGAATTTTTCCGAGTGGGTGAAAGACGAATCCAAGCGCGTCGTTTACGACGCTGCTCGCCGCGGCAAGGTGAGTGAGATTCTCGAGCGGCAGAATCGCGCCTGGGGAGCTTCGGCTAAGACGCTGGCCAATATTGAGCGTCTGCGCCGAGGAGCACTGGCGGCGGTTACGGGACAGCAAGTCGGTCTTTTCGGCGGGCCGCTGTTTTCGATTTTCAAGGCGCTCACTGCCGTCAAGCTGGCGGAAGTGGCGACTGCGGCCGGAGTGGACTGCGTCCCCATTTTTTGGCTGGCTACCGAAGACCACGATTTGGCCGAGGTCAATCATGTGGCGCTCGCTTCTGAGCATGGCGCTCCGGAACTTCTTGCAGTGGAGAGTCACGGCGTTGCCGATGCGCCCGTAGGAGCGGTCAAGTTCGGGCCGGAGGTCCAGCCGGTGGTCGAGCGCGCTGCCGTGCTGTTGGGGGATTCCGACGTCACGACTTGGCTGCGTGAGGCGTATTGCCCCGGCGAAACTTTGGGCAGCGCGTTTGCTTTGCTGTTTGCGCGGCTGTTTGCGGATTGGGGCGTCATCCTGCTTGATCCGGCTGATAAGGATTTTCATGAACTGGCGAAGCCTTTATTCGGTGCGGCTGTTGAACGGGCATCGGAACTCGATGAGGCATTGCTCGGGCGGGGCAAGGCGCTCGAAGCGGCGGGATATCACCAGCAGGTGAAAGTGACCTCGGCGAGCACGTTGCTTTTTGAAGTGAAGAATGGCGCGCGCACGGTGGTGCGGCGCAAGATTAACGCTAATGGCGTCAACGGTGGTGAGTTTGCAGTCGGCGAGGAGCGGATATCGTCCAAAGAATTGCTCGGAAGAATTGAGCGGGCTCCGGAGAAGTTCAATCCGAATGCACTTTTTCGTCCGGTGGTGCAGGACTACCTGCTGCCAACTCTGGTGTACACGGGCGGCCCGGCCGAAGTTGCGTACTTTGCGCAAGCGGCCGTGGTTTACGAAAAACTATTGGGACGGGTGACGCCGATCCTGCCGCGGTTCTCCGCGACCTTGCTCGAAGCGAAGCCTGAGCGCATCCTCGCACGCTATCAACTGGGGCTGCCGGATGTGCTCCTGGGCCCGGAAAAACTTCGGGAGGCAATCGCCGCCCGTTCACTGCCGTCGGATTTACAGGCCCGCTTTTCGGAAGCGTACGCGAGTGCGGAGAGGACCATGGCGGCAGTCCGCGAGTCGATCGGTAAGCTGGATTCAACTCTCATCGGGGCGGCGGATCGCGTCCGGACGCGATTGTGGTATCAAATCAACCGGCTGCATCGGCGGGCGTCACGCGCGGAACTGTTGCGGAATGAGGTCATAACTCGGCACGCGGATACCTTGAGCGATGCGCTGTTTCCGCACAAGGCGCTGCAGGAGCGCGAGGTCGCGGGCGTCAGCTTTGTGGCGCGGTATGGGACGGAGTTGCTGGCGAATCTTTATCAGAAGATTCATCCCGATTGCCACGATCACCAGATAATTGAAGTAGCGTAGACGCGCGAAACCAGACTCATCCGCGCTAGACGAGCTGCAACTCTTCCAGCGACTCCACTCGCGGCACGCCTTTGTCGCGGTAGGCGCCGGGCACATCCATCAAGATCGCTTGCATGCCCGCGCCGGTGGCGCCGAGGTAGTCCACCGAATAGACGTCGCCGACATAGAGACTCTCTTCGGGCGTGGCGTTCATCCTCCTCAGGGCTTGACGAAAGATTTCGGGATGCGGCTTCTCGTAGCCGACGAGCCCGGAGTCGGTGATGGTGCGAAAGCAATCGGCGATTCCACATCTCTGCAACACGTCTTCGATTTTGCCATCGGCGTTGGAGATCACCGCGATTTCGCGGTGTTTGCCGATCTCATGTAGTTGTTCAGCTGTGCCGGGCAAAATTCTGTCCCAGTTGCCGGACTTGCGGATTGCGGCGACTAGCTGGTCCCGGAGGGCGTCATCTTTAAGGCCGATCTCGGAGAGCAACTGCGAGTAGTACAACCACCAAAAGCTGTGATCGGTGCTGCCGTTGGCGGTCATCATCCCATCGAATTGATTCTTGGTTCGGCACTCCAGGTCGCGCAGATGTTCGTTGTCGGGTTTGAATCCTCGTTCGGCCAAGGGCGCATGAATCCGGTCGCGATTGGGGAATAGCAGCGTGTTGCCGACGTCGAAGAAAATGACTTTGATTTTGACTTTCGAGTTCATGATATATGTCGTCCTTCATCCATTATTACGCTTGCCGCGGGCGATTCCGTGCGGGGAAAATCGCTTGATGTAAACTGACCAATCGCCGATGTATTCAGGGGAAGCGGCTCTCATGGCCCAACTGCGCGTCGTGATTTTATGGCACCAGCACCAGCCCTTCTACAAAGACCTGGTGACGGGGCGGTATCGCCTGCCTTGGACGCGACTCCATGCTTTAAAAGACTATTACGGCATGGTGAAGTTGCTGGACGAATTTCCGCAGGTGCATCAGACGTTCAATCTGGTGCCGTCGCTGATTACGCAGATTCAGGATTATGTTTCGGGCGAGGCTCGGGACCCGTTTCTGCAGGTGGCGGCAAAACCCGCGGCGGACCTGACGCGGGAAGAGCGGCGGTTTGCGCTGCAATATTTGTTTCAGGCGAATCACACCAATGTCATTGGACGCTATCCGCGCTACCGCGAGCTGCTGGAGAAATTTCAGGCGGCGGGCGACTCACCTGAACGCGCGGAGAAATACTTTGCGGCTCAGGATTTCACGGATCTCCAGGTGCTTTCGCAGGTGGCTTGGTTTGATGAGTTTTTTCTGGCCGAGAAAGATGTTGCGGAACTCATCCGCAAAGGCCGGAACTATACGCTTGATGACCAGCGGTTTGTGATCGCCCGGGAGGGTGAACTGCTGGGGCGCGTTCTGCCGGTCCATGCGGAAGCTGCTAAGAGAGGCCTGATCGAAATTTCGACTTCGGCTTTTTATCATCCCATTCTGCCGCTGGTTTGCGATACGCAGATGGGCGCGGTTTCGACGCCGGGGCTGGCCTTGCCGCAGAATCGATATCGGCATCCTGAGGATGCTCGCGAGCAATTACAGCGTGGAATGGATCTGCACGAAAAGGTGTTTGGGCTGCGGCCGCAAGGTGTGTGGCCGTCGGAGGGCAGCGTCTCGGAAGAAGTGTTGACGATTGCACAGCAGCTGGGAGTGCAGTGGATGGCGACTGACGAAGGCGTGCTCGCGCGCAGTCTGGGGACGCACTTCTCGCGCGATGGATATGGTTATTTGAATTCGGATGGGGCGCACCAGCTCTATACGATTTATCGCTACGAGAATAATGAAACACGGATGAATCTGCTTTTCCGCGACCACACGCTCTCTGACCTGATCGGATTCGTGTATTCGGGCATGCCGCCGCAAGACGCGGCTAATAATCTCATCCATAAGATTAAGGAGTCCGCAAAGCCCGTTCTTGCGACCGGGCAGGACGCTGTGGTCCCAATCATTCTGGATGGCGAGAATGCGTGGGAATATTACCCGCAATCGGGTCGAGAATTCTTGCGGCGATTCTACGACGCTTTGCAGAACGAGCCGGGGATGGAAGCGGTGACGGTTTCGGAGGCGATTGCCCGCCAGCAGAATAAGGCTACGCTGAAGTCGCTGGTGCCGGGATCTTGGATCAACGCCAACTTCAACGTTTGGATTGGGGCTCCGGAAGACAATAAGGCCTGGGACTATCTGTATCACGCGCGCAATTTCTATGAGCAGGCGGCGCCGGGCGCGACCGAGCAGCAGCGCAAGCTGGCGTTTGAAGAGATCATGATTGCCGAGGGCAGCGACTGGAACTGGTGGTACGGACCGGAACACCACTCGGCGAACGATCGCGACTTCGACGAACTTTACCGCAAACATTTGTCGAATGTTTATCAGGCGCTGGGCGGGACTCCGCCGGATTATTTGTCGCAGCCGATTACCGGAGCAGAGGCGCGGCCTTCGTTCACGCCGCAGACTGCCTATATCCATCCACGAGTTTCGGGAGATATGGTGCGCTACTTCGAGTGGATGGGTGCGGCTCGTTACACGGCCGACCAGCGCTCGGGCGCGATGCATGGCAAACAGTTTCTGATGGATGAAGTTTTTGCCGGGATCAACGAACACTATGTTTACGGGCGGCTGGATTTCGCTGGTCAAGTGCCGGAGGACGCATTCGAAATCGTAGTGAATCTGGAGTCGTGGGCCAACCGCTCCTCCAAGCCCCGGCGCGAATTGCGCTTGGGCGTGGCGGTTGATGGAGGTCGCATCCAGTCGTGGAAAGTGACGCAAGGGAAAGACAAAGTGGTGGCAAGTTCCGTCGATTCGGGATCGTTCGATTCCCGATCGATGGATCCGGAAGGTGCGCGGGCTGCGCTGGTCAGGAATTTTGAGTTTCGTTTGCCACTCGCGTGGCTGCCCGCTTCTCCGCTCGGGATCGACAAAGTACGAGGACCGAATAGTTCGGATGTGCTGACCGTGCGGCTGCGATTGCGTTTTAGTATTTGGCAGAACCATCTGCCGGTCGACGCCTTGCCGGTGGAAGGATGGATTGAACTGGAGTTGCTGGCGGAGGAGGATATGCTGGCGGTCGGGGGATAAGAGCCAGGCTTCAGAGTTTCAAGGTTTCTATGATCCGCGCCCGTTCTGATGGCGAACCTGCTGGCTCCTTGAAACTCTGTTTGCAGCCTTGAAACCTGGCTCTATTGCTCCTACTGGCCGGGGCTGACCGCGGGCGTTGTCATGGTCATCGGACGGCTCAATTGCATTACCAGTTCGGTGCCTGCCGGAAGCGTCGCGGACCGGTGTTTGCCGAGCCAGTGGCTGACCGTTATGGTCGCGCCGATGGCTCCGCCGATGAGCAAACCTTTGCCGCCTCCCGCTAATCCACCGATCAGCATTCCGCCGCCGGTGCCCATTCCGATCTCGGTGAGATCTTTGCCGTCATGTCCGGCGCCTTGAAACTGGCCTTCGGTGTTGACGTCGGTGCCGTGGCGAGCGTTGGTGTCAACCAGCGTGGCGTTCAGCATGAGCCGGTCTCCGTTGGGAAGGATCAGGTTTTCGGGAAAGATGTCGATGGTGGGTTTTCCGGCAATGCGTCGCGGTCCGTCGGCCTTCATAACGCGGCCCTCGACGGTAGCGCCGATGGGAATCACGGTCTTGCCGTCGATTACCACCGGCTCAGAGACTCTGGCGGAGAACGGATCTCCGGCTTTCGAACTGAAGGTTGCGAGCGAGGTTTCGAGTTTCATCTTGACGGCGGTGCCGGTAGGCAGTGCGGTCTGCGCCCACGCGAAACCTGCGATCAGAATCAGGGACGTCAGCGAAAGCATTTTTTTCATATTGCCTCCAAAAGTTCAGTTCCGCAGCTCTTTCAAAACTCCTCTTTCAGAAACCCTCTTTCAAAACTCCAAGAACCTGATCTACGGGCACGCGGTCGAGTTGGTTATCGCCGCGATAGATGTAGCGCACGATCGGGCTGCGATTATCGTCGCGACCGTCGCGACTGTCTCGACTAATGACGAGCGTGGCCGGGTGCGCGATGTTGATGGCGTCGGTGGCGAGCGCGTTATGGAGTCCGTAGGCTTTGGTCACGGTGCGATCCTCATCGAGCAGAAAGACGCTGGCAATGGGATGCTTCCGCAGAAAAGTTTCCGGCTTCCACACGCCGTCGCGTTTTTCTGCGGCAATGAATGCCAGCTGTGATCCGGCTGCTTCAATTTCCGGCCTCTTCGACTCGAACTGAGTCATGCGCTTCACGCAATTCGGTCACCAGGTGCCGCGCAGAAACTCGGGAACCAGAGTGCCATTTGAGAGCAGGCCATCGAGAGTGAAGGTGCCCTCGCGGTTAGCCGCTCCCAGAGAAAAATCCGGAGCGCGCGACCCGATCTCCAGAGTTTCGGTGCGGTTCTTCATTATTGGTTTGACTCTAAGCCACGTAGAAATCAGGAACAATAACGGATGGGGTTCGGGGGCCGGCGAGACGCCGGCGCTACGGTTGGGCGCCGTGCTCGCGTCGCCTTCGATATAATCAGCATTCCAAAAAGTAAAGGACGCACTTATGCCGGTTACAAGTATTGCTGATATCCGCGGACGCCAGGTGTTGGACTCGCGTGGTAATCCGACGGTCGAAGCGGAAATTTTTCTCGATGGCGGCGCCAGCGCGCGGGCCATTGTGCCGAGCGGCGCGTCCACCGGTGAGCATGAGGCCGTCGAATTGCGCGATGGCGACAAGACCGTGTATCTCGGCAAAGGCGTGCTGCAGGCGGTTGCGAACGTCAATGGCGAGATTGCGGAAGCCCTCGGCGGCGTTGATGCGGCCGACCAGCGCACGCTCGATGCCAGACTGATCGATCTTGATGGCACTCCGAACAAGGGACGGCTGGGGGCGAATGCGATCCTGGCGGTTTCGATGGCGGCGGCGCGGGCTTCGGCGAACGCTTGCGATCTGCCGCTCTATCGCTACCTCGGCGGGGCGGCAGCCAATACTTTGCCGCTGCCGATGATGAATATTCTCAACGGCGGCGCGCATGCCGATAACAACGTCGATTTCCAGGAGTTCATGGTGATGCCGGTGGGGGCTCCTTCGTTTTCAGAAGCCCTGCGCTGGGGCGTGGAAGTTTTCCACACACTCAAGGGAGTGCTGAAAAAGCGCGGCTACAACACGGCCGTCGGTGATGAGGGAGGGTTCGCTCCATCGGTGAAGTCGAACGTCGAAGCGATTGAAGTCGTGCTGGAGGCGATTCAGCAGGCGGGCTACAAGCCAGGTGAGGAGATTGCGATTGCGCTCGATCCGGCGGCGAGCGAGTTCTATCAGGATGGCAAGTATGTGTTTAAGAAGTCCGACAAGTCGGCGAAGAGCTCGGAAGACATGGTGCGTTTCTGGGCGAAGTGGGTGAATGACTATCCCATCGTGTCGCTCGAAGACGGGCTCTCGGAAAACGATTGGGATGGTTGGGCGCTGCTGACCAAAGAACTCGGCGACAAGATTCAGTTGGTGGGCGATGACATCTTTGTCACTAACATTCAGATTTTCGGCGAGGGCATCGAGAAGGGAATTGCGAATTCGATCCTGATCAAACTCAACCAGATCGGTACGGTCAGCGAGACGCTCGATGCGATCGACCTGGCGCGGCGCAATGGATACACGTCGGTGATCTCGCATCGCTCCGGCGAGAGCGAAGACACGTTCATCGCGGACCTAGCGGTGGCGACGGGCGCGGGACAGATCAAGACGGGTTCGGCTTCGCGCACGGATCGGATTGCCAAGTACAACCAGTTGCTGCGGATCGAAGAGGAGCTGGGCGGAGCGGCTCGGTTCTTGGGGGTTAAGGCGCTGAACTACAAAGGGTAACTCGCGTGTGACGCAATGAAGATCATTATCAGCAGGAAAGGGAGTGACAGCGGCAAGGGTTCCGGGCGGATGGCCAGCCCTATTCTGCCGTGTGGATGTCTGTGTTCGATCCCAATCCCGTACAGACGTGGCATACCCTACTCGGATATTCTGTTTGGGAAACGCTCCCTCGATAAGATTTGCGGCGAACTCAATTCAGCCTGGAGTGGGAGGCTTGCACATCTCGACCCCGACCTCCGGCGTGAATCCGTTGATCGAGGAAAATTTTCGAAGGCCTGGCGGCCGGCTTTTGGACAGACCGGCCCATCCGCGAGCCACCTCAACAACCAGGGTGTCCGAGAAGGCGACCTCTTTATTTTTTTTGGATGGTTCAGGAAAACCGAAATGATAGGGAACAAGTTGCGGTTTAGCCCGAGCGACCACGACGGGAGGCACATCATTTACGGTTGGCTGGAAGTCGGGAAGGTAGTTGAAGTGCCCAAGATGGGTTTTGAAGGCGATCTGAAATTTCTCAACGAACACGCCCACAGCAAGTTCGTGAAAGAACATCCAAACCAAATATACATCGGCAACACATCTGGCCTGGGGGCGGGATGCTTTGCAAAAGCATGCGACGAGCTTGTGCTCACAATGCCGGGCAGCAAGCGCTCGCAGTGGAAACTTCCCCCGGCGTTCAAATCGGTGTATCAACATGCCGACTTGACTTACCACGGAAACAAAGCAAGGCGGTGGTCGGAGGTTGACGGCCAAATTTGTCTGAAGACGGTCGGCAGAGGACAGGAGTTCGTTCTAGACGGTGAGAAGCATTCGGGAGTTCGTGACTATTTTTCGACTCTGATTAAATCAATTCCCAAAGCGCCGATTCAGTGCTCTCACATAACATCTCCGCCAATTAGGATTCTTGGCTCTGCGGAAGGCGAGTTTGCGGTCCCAGATGATCTCACGATCCTCTACCCAAAGAGATCTCCTTCGAATGAAGCGTCGGTAGACAAAGTGTCTAGCTGAGAGCCGACAGCTGAAGGCTGAAAGCTAACAGCTAAAATCCCATCGTATCGTCCGCCGAAGGCCCGTAGGTCGCCGGCACCGGCTTTTCATTCATCCGCAGATACACTCCGAGCTGGGCGCGGTGGTGCACGATGTGATTGAGGAACATTTGCCGATAGGCCAGAAAGCGCGTCCCGTCGAAGATCGGCTTGCCTCCGAAGCTCAACTTCCAATTCTGCTTCCAGGCCTCATCAGGAGTGTTCTTGAGCGCGGTGCGAACTTTGGCTGCGCCATCGTCAAAAGCTGCGACCAGTTGCGCCGCTGACTCAAAGGGCAGAGGCTTCATGCTGCTTTTCGAGAAATCGAGTTCAGGAGTGGTAAGAATGATAAGACCGAAGCCGGCCAACTGCGCCACGTGAGGCGCAAGCTTGCTTAACGGCATGGATCTGGGATGCGGCGCGAAATCCTTCTTGTCTTCCGGAACGCGCTCCAGCATGGTGCGCGTCTTTTTGATTTCTTCATCGAATTCAGTCAGCAGGAGTTCATTGATGGGCATGTTTATCCTCAGAGCGTCATTATAAAGCGTGTGAATTAATTCCGGATAACGTGTGTCCGTTCCCGTCAGTCGAGTACAGGGTATAATCTTTGCCAGACGTATGCCTGAAACTGAGATTATTTTCTCCGTACAAGAGTCGCCAGAGGGTGGCTATGAAGCCCGCGCGCTCGGGCATTCCATTTTCACTCAAGCGGATACCATGGATGACTTAAAGCTAAATGTGCGGGAGGCGGTGCGCTGTCACTTTGACGAGGGTAAGGCGCCCCCAGTAATACGCCTGCATACCGTTAAAGACGAGGTCATTACGGCTTGAGACTGCCTCGTGATCTTTCCGGTCACGAACTCATGCGACTGCTGCAGCGGTACGGCTACGAACGCACTCGGCAAGTAGGCAGTCACGTTCGATTGCAGTCGAGCCTTCGCGGTCATCCGCACCATTTGACGATTCCCGATCATCGCAGCCTGCGGCTAGGCACTCTCAGCGCAATCCTTTCAGATGTGGCGAGCTACCTGGGTGTTGAACGCTCGAAATTGGAGCAGGAACTCTTCGGGCCTTAATTCTGCGAGAATTGTTCTTCATCGAAGGCTGACCCGCAAGAGTCAGGAGCCAAGAGCTGATTTATGCCGCGTCCTAAACCTCTCGTCCTCATCATTCTCGACGGCTGGGGATACCGCGCCGAAACAAAGGCGAACGCGATCGCGCTGGCACGCAAGCCGACGTATGACCGGCTGCTGCGGGAGTATCCGAACACGCTCATTCATACCAGCGGGCCGTTTGTTGGGCTGCCGGAAGGGCAGATGGGGAACAGTGAAGTTGGCCATTTGAATATGGGCGCTGGCCGCATTGTGCACATGGATATCACGCGCATTGACCTGATGATCCAGAACGGGGAATTCTTCTCGCATCCGGTTCTGGTCGAGGCGATGAAGCATGCACTCGTCGGCGGCCGCAAGTTGCACTTGCTTGGACTGGTCTCTGACGGCGGCGTGCACTCGCGGCAGGAGCATTTATACGCGCTCCTGAAGATGGCCAAGCAGCAAGGAGTGGAGCGCGCGTTCGTGCACGCCTTCATGGATGGCCGCGACACGCTGCCGACCAACGGCGCTGGTTATCTCGAACAGCTGCAGCAGAAGATGCGCGAGTATAACTCCGGCAAGATCGCTAGCGTCAGCGGGCGCTACTATGCGATGGACCGCGACCGGCGCTGGGAGCGGATCGCCAAGGCTTACTCCGCCATGGTCGAGGGCAAGGCTGAGGGCGGAACATCCTCTGATGCGGTGCAGAGCATGAAGGCCTCTTACAACAACGGCGTGACCGATGAATTCATGGTGCCGTTCGTTTGTACCGATGCGCGCGGCGAGCCTGTCGCCAAGATTGCGGACGACGACTCCTGCATCTGCTTCAATTTTCGGGCCGACCGGGTGCGCGAGATTACGCGCGCTCTGTGCCGCAACAGCGGACTGAACGGAAATGGTGGGAGCGATTTGCCGGGCGCGGCCGATCTCGACGCGACCATCCCGCGCGACCGCGTGCCGAAGAATCTGAAGTACGTTTGCATGACGCGCTATGACAAGAATTTCGACTTGCCGGTAGTGATTCCTCCGGAGTCGATGGCGAACATTCTGGCAAACGTTATGGGCGGGCTCAACATGCGCAATCTGCGTGTGGCCGAAACTGAGAAATATGCGCACGTCACCTACTTCTTTAATGGAGGTGTGGAGCAGCCCTTTCCGGGAGAAGAGCGCGTGATGGTGCAGTCGCCGAAGGTTGCCACCTACGATCTGAAGCCGGAGATGAGCGCTGCCGGCATTGCCGAGGCGGTCGTCAAAGCCACGAACGACGGCACGTTTGACGTGATCATCGTCAACTTCGCCAACGCCGATATGGTCGGACACTCGGGCAAGATCGAGCCCACGATCAAGGCGGTCGAGACCGTCGATGCCTGCCTGGGCGAGATCGAGAAAGCGGTGCGCGCGAGGGGTGGGGCCATGTTGATTACTGCCGACCACGGCAATGCTGAGATGATGATTGACCCCGTGACCGGCGGTCCGCATACCGCGCATACGACGAATCCGGTGCCGTTTATCGTGATGGCGGAGGACGCGAATAGATTCACGCTCAAACCGAACGGCTCACTGCGCGATATTTCTCCCACGATGCTTGGCATGATGGGTATTGCCGAGCCGAAAGAAATGACCGGAACGGATTTGCGGAGTCCACTGAAAGCTTGAACCGCAGAGGACGCCGAGCACGCCGAGAAATGACCGAATGCGAAAGCTTCTGATTTTTGTTCACCATCCGTTTGATCAGTGGAACGCACCGACATGGTTTCCGAAGCGGTTGCAGCAGGAATTTCCGCAAGTCAATGTTGTCAATCTTCCTGACTACACGCGCGTGGATGGCGAAATCGTCGATGCCGAGATTGTTATTGCCTGGTCGATTCGTCCGGAGCAGATTGCGACGGCGAAGAAGCTCCGATGGATTCACTCTCCGGCGGCGGCGGTGCATCAGTTGATGTTTCCGGAACTGGTCACGAGCGGCGTCGTTCTTACGAACGCGCGCGAAGTGCATGGGCCGGTTGTTGCCGAACATGTCATCGCGCTCATCTTTGCGCTGGCCAAGAAGATTCCGGGATCGGTGCTTCTGCAGCGGAAGCACATTTGGGGACAGCAGATCTTGTGGGACGAAGTGCCGCGGGTGCGAGAGGTTGCGGGCGCTACCCTCGGCCTCATCGGGCTTGGCAGCATTGGACGTCCGGTGGTGAAGAGTGCGAAGGCTCTGGGCATGCGGGTGATCGCGGTGCGGGAGCATCTGGAGAAGGGAAGCGAAGGCGCGGACGCTGTCTTTGGGCCGTCCGAAATCGACGAAGTATTTCGGCAGGCGGATTACATCGTGCTGGCCGCGCCGGTCACGGAGGGCACGAAGGCGATCGCGAGCGCCGAACGGTTGGCGCTCATGAAACCAGACGCTTGCGTGATTAATGTTGGTCGCGGGCCGCTGGTGGATGAACCCGCGCTTGCTTCCGCTTTGCGCGAAAAGAAGATTGGCGGTGCGGCGCTGGATGTGTTCCCGAAAGAGCCGCTGGCTGCCGATTCTCCGCTGTGGGATGTTCCTAATCTGCTGATCACTCCGCACACGGCGGCTTTGACTGATAAGTTGTGGGAGCGGCATTATGCGCTGTTCTCGGAAAATCTGCGGCGGTACTTGAGCGGCCAGCAACTGCTGGCGGTGGTGGACAAACGCAAGGGTTATTGATTCCAGTTGCTCACCGCGTATCAATTCCAAACCCGATAATTGCCGTTACTTCCACCGGGTCGTCTCCGCGGAATGCGGGACGGAATTTCCACTTCGACAACGCGGACAGGACTTTTGAGGTGGTCTCGGACGCACCGGGGTCCAGCACTCTGATGTCCTTCAGAACGCCGGTCTGGTCTAGGATGCAGGTGAAGACTACGTGCGTCGGGCGAAGGCCTTCGGGAAGATCTTTTCGCAGCGGTTCGGGCTCGGTCAAGGTTTTGCCGGATGGCTGCGCGGCTGATGAGGGATCGGAGTATTGCATCACGGCTGTTCCCAGCGAGGTTTCGAAGTAGATGGAATAGTTGTCGCCTTTCAACAGGCCGTAGTAGGGCAACACTCCACCGGAGCGCGAGGTTGCGACTACGGTGACTCCGGATCTTTTGTGATCATTCACGGAAGAGTGGCCGGGACCGGTTGCGGGGGCGTCGCCTCCGGGAGTTCCGAAACTGGGGAGGTTGATGGTGGTGGTACCGCCTTGCACGGATACTCCGGGCATGGCGGGAGCGCCGTTGGCGCCGGTTCCCGCGCCGCCGGGGCCGGGATAGGGCGAGATTCCACCGCGGGCGTTGGGGTCGGAGCCGCGTCCGGTGCCTTCTCTGCCTGCGCCTGAACCTTCTCCTTGCAGTCCGCTGCCGGGGCCGTTGCCTTTGCCTATGCCGGCTCCGCCGCCGCTTCCGCCTAGGCCGCTCTTGGCTGTGCCGCTCGGAGACATGGCTAACGCTCCGCCGCCGGTGGAGTTCGGGAGTCCTACTTTTGATCCGGGTTGGCTGGAGAGAACTACTCCGTTGCCGGCGGCGTTTCCTCCATTACCTGGTGGCGCTACGGAGGAGCCTAAGTCGAGCGGACCACCGGCTCCGGTTCCCTTGTTGCCTCGTCCGCTGCCGGAGAGGGCTTTGCCTCCGCCGAGACCGGGCGGTGGTGGCACTACGTCGGCTGAGCCTACGAGCGAACTTGGCGATTGACCCGAGCGGCCAGCGCCGTTTCCCTGCGCGCCGGTGCCGCTGATGCTGGCTGGAGGTGGGACGACTTGTGGCGTCAGGCTTCCAGCGCCGGATCTTAGTGTTCCTCCTCCTGCTACGCTTGGCGGCGGCGGGACGGGCTTGGCGCGCAAATCGCCGGTGGTGGAACTTCCCCAGCTGTTGAGATCGCGGCTGACTTGCGAGGGCGGCGGCGCTACGACGGCGGTCGCGGGCAGGGTCAGCTTGGGGGTTGACGACGCGTCGCGCGCGGGCGCGGAAACTGGTGGCGCAATCACGTCCACGGTTTGGTTCAGCGGCACGCGGGAACTTGACAGATCGCGCTGCGCATCTTTTGGAGCGGGTGCGATTACGGTTTGTTGGGCGAGCGGGTTTGCGCTCCGCATTTTGTCTGGAGAAATATTTGGCGCTGGAGCGACGACCGATGCGCTCAGGTTCGGCGACGTGCGCTTGCTGGTGCTGGATACTTCGGGCGCGGGCGGGATGACGTTCGGCGTCAGGGCGCTCTGGGCGCGGCTTGTGGATGCATTCAATTCCGGCGACGGCTGCACTGCGCTCTCGGGCAGAGACGGCGCGATGAGAGTCGAGCGCAGGCCTTCGGCGGGCGGCGGTCCGGGGAGCGGTTTGAACGCGAGCAGATTCGCTACCGCGGAATCGGAATGCGGCAGATTCACTTTGGGAGCGTCCACAACCTTTTCGGTCGGAGTGTCGCCGCGCGCTACGCGGATGGTTTGGGTGCGATGGCGAGCTTGCTGACCACCGGCGCGTCCGGACTTGCCAGCCTCGGCTCCGCCGCGGTCTTGAGTCTGCGGCAGCTCGTCGCCGGAGTAATAGATGACGTCCCATTGCGGACGCGTCGGCGGAGGCGGAATCTCGAGACTGACAAAGCGTTCGGGGAGCTCGATGAGTGCGACCAGCAGCAGGCATTCGAGAAGCCAGCAGATGAGCATGCCTCGGTAGGGGAACATGCCGATGGGCGCTTCTCCGGCGAGGGCTTTCGGAGGGCGGGTGAGTGCGGGACGAAAGGCGGACTTGAATTCTTCCCACGGCGACGACCACTCCACCAGCAGGCGCGGCGGCTCGGGCCACTGCGTGGCAACCTCGGGAATGGTGGCAACTTCGGGCATTTTCTGGACTACGTATTTCTGGGGGTTGGTACTAGTGTAGTGTGCCAGAAGGATGCTGTGGTTAGCGCGGTGACTTCGGGGTTTCTTGTTCCGTTTGTGCTGTGGGGAACTGGGACGGAGTTTGAGCTGTCCGGGCCAGGAAGTTTACTGGTTGGTACCCCCACCCCCCTCCCCGCATGGAATCATTGGGTTAGCGGGAATTTTTCGACTTGGTCTTTGAAAACAAAGGAGTTATATCAAAGTATTGCGGAATAAGGAGTTAGGGGAAAACTTGGACTTCGCTGCGGCAAAAGCGTCGACTGGGCGCCTCTGAGACAATTGGAAGGGTCGGAAAAAAATAATTTTCGGTTCGTTTAGAATCATGGATTTACGCTGCAATTCCCGCCAAATCTTTGAGTTTAAAGGGCTGATTTTGCAAAATCTTGATACGAGAGGTGTTACGGGTTCTATCTCCGGAGACTTTCGCTGACGACCTGCCCCTTAGGCTCGATGAATTCGACCCTGGTGCGAGTTTCGACTTAGTAAGTCGGAGCGCAATTTAATTTTTCAAAGAACCTGAACTGGCTGCGGCCACTCTGGGCTACTTACTAAGCTTTATTATAGTCCCTGATGTCAACTCAGATTGTCTGACGGGAGTCAACGAGTGCAATTGCGACGCTGCATCGACTATTACGTATTTTCCCGAGGCCCGCTCACCCGATTTTCTAGACTTGTAATTCCTGCTCGCCAGCCCCGCGACTGAGGCATTACGTAATCTTTGCAGCAAATTGACAAGCTTTTGGCAGTGTGCCAAAATTTTCGACTGTTTTTGGAGCCAAGGCTCATTCAGAGTATCGAATCGGAGATCAGGAGGAGAACGATGCTCACGAAACAATTGCGCTGTGGAACAACCGCATGTGTGATTCTTGCCTCAGGATTACTGGCATCGGCTCAGACGCCAGAAGTACTGCGCCTTTACGATGCGTATGCCAATGTCCCGACTGAAATTACTGGCGTGCATACATTCAAGGAACCGCCATCAGGTTTCAGTCCAGTAAACGCTACCGACGAACAGCTTGCGATGTATGGATTTCCTCCTCGACCTGACAAGGCGACGTATCCGAAGCGATACGAAGTGTGGGCTAGAGAGATGAGCAGGGCGAAGACCCGATGGAAAGGGCCGCTGAAATATACTGACCACAGAATCCACGTGTCGCAATCTAACGCGCAATCCAACAAAGTAGACCAGGGGTCGGTGACGAATCTCACCTGGAGCGGAGTTGTTAACTACAAACCTATAAAGAAATACAGCGACGCGAATAGCTCTGCTTCATCGTTCTCGTATGTCTCAAGCTTTATGGATGTGCCGGTTGCCAACTACCCAATCGGCTTCACAGGCATGTGTGGATATCAAGGCAATGTTTGGCTGTTTGTTGGGATGGATGGGGCACCGCCGCTTCCGGTTCCCGCAGACACTCTCTCCCCCGACTTGGTTGGAGCCGGGATTTTTGGTTACGTGGACAACTTTGAATTTGAGGACAGTTGCATCAGTAATGGTCCTCTCACTGCTCTGGAAATCGCATGGTATCCGACAACTCCTTCAAACATTCAGGAGTTCACAGTGAATCCCGGCGATGAAGTTTACGTTATTGTCTACCTGGTTAGCGCCACCACGGCGACTGTGTACACAGCCGATGAAACCCAAGGACTGTATGCAACTTATCAACTGCAGTCAGACGTCCCGACGCTTGGAAGCACTGCTGAATACATCGCTGCGCGTATGGATCAGTCACTCAACGGGAATCCGTACCTTTGGCAGTTGAACAATTTCGCGGGAGCCTTTTTTGCTGGTGCCGGGGCTTCAGACCATGATAACGAGTTTTATGGGCCCGGCTCGAATACCAAACACACTTTTGCACTTAGCATGACGAACGACCAAGGCGACCAAATTATTTCTCAGGCCAATGGATTTCCCCAAGCCATAGCGGCGACCAACGAGGGCGATGCGATGTACGTCTACACCGAGAACTGCGCTGCAGTTTCTCCGGGCTGCACTCCATGAAAAGCAATCCGAGTCGTTTTTTGCGGTAGGCTGAGCAGCCGCCCACATTAGTCGTCCGATTGGATTGCTATTCTGAAGAAGGCCTAGTCTGCGCCCAAACTCCGATAGAGCGGGCCGCTACTCAAGAGGCGGGTTGTGACAAAACGGGCCCGCCCAAGCAGAGCTTGGACGGGGCACCCTCGTGAGTCCGGATGATTGAGATGGTTCGGGTCACCCCTTTCCGGTGTGTGCTGTCAAAAATACCAGTTGATCGGTGACACACGTAGCATCAAGCTTTCATGGCATTACGGAGGTTAACAAAGTCCATGAGACATCGCCTTGCGTTCACCATCGCCGCAACACTCGTGTTCTTCTTTCTTTTCAGTGCGACTATGCTCGCGCAAGAGCTGGCGGGTTCGTCCGACGCGGGCGCTCGTTGGGTCGCTTATTGGGCAGCACCTGCGGTGATTCTCTACGGCCCGGAGCAAGACGGGTTTTACAAGAACATGAAAAGCATTATGTTCCTCCGCAACGACTATGAAGTTCCGACCAATCCAAGCGCGCTGGACGACGATGTCCAATGGCTCAAGGATCATCCTGATGTGCGTTTTTACGTTGATGGATATACATCGATAACTGGGAGTTTCATATACAATCTCGCGCTCAGCCAGCGGCGCGCGGACTGGGTCAAGCAGACTCTGATAAGCCGCGGTATTGCCGAAAATCGCATCGTGGTGGCGGCGGGATGGGGAGAGTTGTATCCGGTGTGCGCGGAAGACACCCAGGAGTGCCGGGACAGGAATAAGCTCGTCCGTTTTATTTACCGGCCGAGTTGACGGGGCACGACAGTCATATCCTCAGCGCAGCCCCTAAAGGGGCGTCTGATTTCGAGAGGTTAGTGGTATCGCTGAAGCGATACCCTGATACGAAACTCGAGTTTCGATGACTTTCAGTTTGTGATGAAACGGGCCCGCCCAAGCGGAGCTTGGACGGGGCACCCTCTGGGCGTCGGAGGGTAGGCTGGGCTTATTGCTTGGTCCCCCAGGAGCTGGCGTCTTTCAAAATGGCCTGAGCGTATCGGCGCGACGCTTCGGAAACTGTGGAGTCGGTGGCGATCTGCTGTACCGTGGGAGCGATCACCGAGAACTCGACCAATCGTCCATGCTGCGCCACGCCTGCCATACGTTGCAATTCCGCGGTCAGTCCGGTTGGATTGCTATTCTCAAGAAGGCCTAGTCTGCGCCCGAATTCCAATGTCGTGGAAATATCCTCAAACAGTTTCGTCAGCTGCTTCATCTGAGGATTTGTTGAAGACGTGTAGCTGATCGAGTTCTGGGTCGAACCGTTGGTAAAGCTCAGCGACCTGCTTCCCGTGCTTGCGGGAACAGATTCGCCCTTTCGAACCTTTCTTTGGAAAAAATTCAGCTCCTGTGCCAGGTTGAAAATCTGCGTCTGGGTAGCATTGGAAACGGTGAACTCCAGGCTATAAGGGGCACCGGTCTGCTGGTCGGAGTTGGGAGTTGACTGGTAGGTCGCACTTCCCATCGAGGAGACCGCCACAGAATAGTAAGGAGGATTCGCGCTCGATAAAGTTCTAGTGAACGTAACGGTGGGAAAGGTGGAGCCATTCCCGGCTTGAGCCCACAGGGCCGGAATGTGGAGCAGGCCTCGACCTCCCTGGCCGACCAGGAGGACGGTGAGCAACAACGCCACCGTGATTGATATTGATTTGGCCATCAAATCACACTGGGCAACCTGGTGCGGTCGTGTAGACAAGGCATCGCGCGCAAGGAGTCCGGCCAGTGCATCGTTTCAGGAACTTTTGAACCGGCGGGAGCAGTCTACAAGCACCGGGCAGCCGCGGTGACTGGTAAAACTAGCAGTCCATGTCGCCATCGCGTGCGACTATCGCGGCGGTGAACCGGTGCGCTACCCAAAGGCGAGGGCAATACCTCAAGACGTTCGACCAGATGTGGCCTTACTCGACTCGCTTCTTTTCCTGATTTCCGAGAAAAGCAAAGTCAAGGGCAGCGGACAGGAGTGTCCGCTCTACACGGACAGCTTCGCGCAGGGTTGAGAACGTGAGCTTCAGGCGGCTTCGGTGTGACTCGGGCGTTCTTCGAAAGAAATATCCACCTGGTCGCCGATAACGGTCTGGGATTCGCGGATGGTGCCGGTCGGAACTTCGAGTACGGAGGCGGCCTGGACTCGGACGGCGGCGAGGCGCCACGGTTTCAGGTCTTCTTCTATGTGGATGACGATTCCTTCACGGTCGAGGTATACGGCGTCGATCGGAAAGCGCATGGCGAAGGTGTGGATGCCGTGGGAGGGGCTGATCCAGAGTCCTACGCCGCGGGGGAAATGGGAGGAGTCGGTGGCCATGAGTCCGCGAAAACGGGACCAGTGGGTGCGCGCGATCAGGAGATTGGTCGCGAGATAGGTGGTGCGGGTGCGGTTGAAGGCGTAGCCTTTGGGCCCACGCGGGGGCATGAGGACTCCGGAATTTGTAATTGGTGATTTGTAATTTGTAATTTGAACACGGACGCTGAAAAATCTCGTTCTTCAATTACAAATTACAAATTGCCAATTACAAATCTGCTCAGTGTTTTCCGCCGCCGACTGGGACGAAGATGTGCATCAACTGAATTACGGCTGGGCCTACGGTTACGAAAATCAAGGACGGCATCACAAACAGGACCAGGGGGATGATCATTTTAACGGTTGTCTTGGCGGCTTGTTCTTCGGCGCGCTGGCGGCGCTCGGTGCGCAGGGAATCGGAATGGACGCGGAGGGCCTGGGCTACGCTGGTTCCGAAGCGGTCGGTTTGAATCAGGGTTCCGACGAGAGAGCGAATGTCGTCTACTCCGGTGCGCGCGGCTAGATTTCGCAGCGCTTCGACTCGGGGTTTGCCGGCGCGGGTTTCAAGATCGAAGAGATGGAATTCGGCGCTTAGTTCGGGGTGCGAGTGGCGCAGATCTTCGCCTACTCGCATCATGGCCTGATCGAGAGATAAGCCGGCTTCCACGCAGATTACGGTTAAATCGAGCCCATCGGGAAGGCCTATTCGGATGCGGCGCTGGCGTTCGGCCAGCTTCCTTTTCAACAAGAAGCGCGGGAGAAAGAATCCCAAGCCGGTCATGCCGACTAGCATCAGGGGCGAATTGAATCCGGTGAACGCAAAGACAGTGATGAAACCGAGGGCTGCGAAGAGGACGCGCAAGCCGCGATAGATGGTTACGTGCTGTTCATTGCGGTATCCGGCCTGAATCAGCCAGGTGCGGGTTTGCGAAACGTTGGTGGGCGAGACGGGCAGGGCGCGGCTCAGGGGATCGAGGGCCTGCTGCATGCGTTCGCGGATGGCGGGCTTGGCTTCGGTCTTGGGGCGCTGCCAGCCGATTTCGCGGAGCCGCGATCCGAGCACCGAGGAGGGCATCATCGCGGCCGCTCCGAAGGCGAACACGATCACGGCGACGGTGAGGAAGGCGACGATCGAGAGTATTAAGGGCAGCGGCATGAGTTAGTTCTCGGTTGTCAGTTGTCAGTTCTCAGTAAAGACAAAAGCCAACGGTCCTCTGGTTTTACTGAAAACTGATAACTGATAACTGAGAACGTCATTTCTACACCTTACTTCTACACCTTACTTCTACACCTGAATCCTGATAATTCTGCGAATCACGAAATAGCCCATGGTCTGCAAAGTTATGCCTCCTACGATCAAGGCGTGGCCTAACGGGTCGGTGAAGAGCGGACGAATGAAGTCCGGATTCAGAAGTTGCATGATGACTACAATCGTCGGCGGCAGAGACATGAGCAGGACCATGGTCAGGCGTCCCTGGGCGGTGTGGACACGGACCTGGCGCAGAATTTTGAAGCGTTCGCGAATGACGTAGGAGAGGTTGTCTAAAATCTCGGCTAGATTGCCGCCGGTTTCGCGCTGCAACATTACTGCGGTCACGAAGAACTTTACGTCGACGAGTGGGATGCGGTCGGCCAGGTTCATCAGGGCGTCACGCACGGGGAGTCCGAATTTCTGTTCTTCGTAGAGCTGGCGGAATTCTCCGGCAACCGGTTCGGAGACTTCGTTGGCAATCATTTCGAGGGCGGTGGTGAAGGCGTGTCCGGCGCGGACGGCGCGGGCGAGGGTGTCGATGGCCTCGGGAAACTTCTCCTCAAATTTCTGGAAGCGCTTGGTGCGCTGATGGGAGGCGTAGGCGTAGGGAAGAAAAAAGCCGAGGATGGCGCCGACCCATCCGAACATGAGGTTGCCGCCGGCGACGAACGCGACCACGGCCAGGACCAGGGCGGAGACGGCGCAGAGCATCAGGAAGTTTCCGGCACGAACGTCCACGTTGCCCTGGGCCAACATTTTTTGCAGAGCGGAGACGCGCTCGGAGCGGCGCAGCCAGGTATCGAAGGCGGGTATCTGGCTGAGGACTTCGTCGCGCAGAAGAGCCGCGTCGGGCAAGGCTTGTTCGGCTGGTCCCTGAACGGCGGTGAGGCGATCGCGGAGAACGCGGGCCTGAGCCTTGCGCTCGTCGAACAAAGACATGCCGGCAAAAACCGCGACGGATACGACCACGAATACCAGCAGCGCGATAACGATGGGCATCGGCTACACCTCCATCCGGGAGTCGAAGATGGTGGGATTGAGGCGGCAGCCGGCGGTGGCGAGACGCTCCGCGAATTGCGGCGGCTGGCCGTTGGAATGGAAGACGCCGCGCACTTTTCCGGCCTCGTCGATGCCGCTACGCTCAAAAACGAAAACGTCGCGCAGGGTAATCATGTCGTTTTCCATGCCGGTGACCTCGGAAACCGTGATCACTTTGCGTGAACCGTCGGAGAGGCGCGCGACCTGGACTACGGCGTGGACGGCGTTCGCGATCTGATGGCGAATGGCGCGCTCGGGAATGTTCAGATTGGCCATGGAAACCATATTTTCGATGCGAGACAGGGCATCGCGCGGGGAGTTGGCGTGGACGGTGGTGAGCGAACCCTCGTGACCGGTATTCATGGCCTGGAGCATGTCGAAGGCTTCTTCACCGCGCACCTCGCCGACAACTATGCGGTCGGGGCGCATACGCAGGCTGTTGATGACAAGCTGGCGCATGCGGACTGAGCCTTTGCCTTCGATGTTGGGAGGGCGAGTTTCGAGACGGACGACGTGTTCCTGCTTGAGCTGCAATTCGGCTGCGTCTTCGATGGTGACGATGCGCTCGGAGTTGGGGATGTATCCGGAGAGAACGTTGAGGACGGTTGTTTTACCGGCGCCGGTGCCTCCGGAAATGATCAGGTTCAGGCGGCCCTTGACCATGGCGGAGAGCAATTCGAGCATGGGATCGGTCAGGGTTTTATTGTCGAGCATGTTGCGGGCGGTTACGGGATCGCGGCCGAAACGGCGGATGGAGAGGCAGGCTCCGTCGAGCGCCAGCGGCGGAATGATGGCGTTGACGCGGGAGCCATCCTGCAGGCGGGCGTCGACCATGGGAGAGGATTCATCGACGCGGCGTCCGATGCGGGAGACGATGCGGTCGATGATCTGCATCAAGTGCTGATTGTCTTTGAACGACAAGCCGGTGATTTCCAGCTTGCCGGCGCGTTCGACGTAAACGCGGTCGAAGCGGTTGACGAGAATGTCGGAGATGGTGGGATCCTTGAGCAGCGGTTCGAGCGGGCCGAGTCCGAAGATTTCGTCGAGAATCTCGCGCGACAACTGCTCGCGCTCGGCGAAGCTGAGAGGGACGGCCTCACTGTTCACCGAACTGCGGATGAGGACGAGAACTTCTTCGCGGGCGGAGTCTCCGCTCGAGCGGCCGAGTTTTTCGAGGTCGAGGCGATCGAGGATCTTGCGATGCAGGTCGGCCTTGACCTGCTGGTATTCGGTGCGTTCGAAGGCTTGCAGATTAGCCATAGAAAATCAGGTCTTAGGTGTCAGGTCTTCAGGTCTTAGGTCTCTGGTTCTCACTTTAGGCTAACGGGTAACGGCTTCGGGCTGCAAGTTACTTTACACCGTCTTAAATAGGGACCACGCCGTGCGCTTCACTTCCAGATCGTCTTTGGTCAAGTATTCGGCCAAGCCGGTGATGGAGCGGGCAATTTCTGTGTTTCCCTGCTGCATCAAGGGAACTCCGCGATCGATCGCGGTCGCGACTGCGAAGTATTGATTGGGAATGCGCCAGAGCACGGGCGCTCCGATGGCAGCTTCGGTCTCGGCCTCATTGAAGCCGGCTACCTTGCGATAACGGTTCAGCACCAAGGCGAAACGGTCTCTGGAGCCGCTTTCGCCTAGATATTGGGCCACTCTGCCGGCGCTCCACAGGGAAGCGACATCCGCGTGGGCGATGAGCAGAATTTTCTCCGACAGGTTGCTGACCAGGCGAGTGGCGCTGTCGAGGCGCGAAGAAGCGTCCACTACGATGTAGTGAAAGAGGCCGGCCATGGTGTCAAAGAGGCGGGCAAAGTCGGATGCCGAGGGCTCGATGGCGGTGGGCATCGCAGCGCCGGCCAACACCTGCAAGCCGTGATCGTGGCGAGCCATAAAGCTGTCGAGCAGGGACGAATCCAGGCGATGCAGATTGGTGAGGGCGTCGGAGACGGTGAAGACCGGCTTGAGATTGAGATGCAAGGCGCAATGACCGAGAGGCGCGAGGTCGATTAGAGCTGTGCTGTGATGAATCGACTGCAAGGCCAGAGCCAGGTTGACGGCGACGGTGGTGGCGCCGCTGCCACCTTTGGCGTTCACTATGGTGAACACTTTTCCCCGCGAGCTTTCGCGGCCGGGCTTGCGGCGGGTCGCGGTCAGGCGGACGAAGGCTTCCAGCAGATCAGTGGTACTGGTGGGGCGTTCGATGTATTCGCGGACTCCCGCGCGCATAGCGCTGACGATCAACTGGGGTTGAGTCATGGGACCGACGGCGAACACGGCCGATTCGGGGATTTCCTGGTGGAGCAATTCTATTGCGCGTAGCGCGGCGGTGACGGCGTCGGTGGCGATATCGACCAGAATGACATCGGGCGCAAAGGCTTGGGTCTTGCGGATGACCGGGTCGTTGGCGGCCAGGGGCATGACCGCGTTGCTGCCGACGGTGTGGGCCACGCTGGTGCCATCCACGAGAACCTGGAGCACGGCGCGCTGGTCGTCGTCCGTGGCGAACACGGCTACTGACAATTCAGGCATGACTTGCTACCTACTGCCCTTTCTAAAGTCATTCAATCATTGAGTCACTAATATGCCTCAATGAGGTTTCTTCGCGTCGAACTTGCTCTGATCCAGAGTCGGTTCGGGCATCGTCGGGCCCTTCGGCGCCTGGGTACTGGGCGAAACCCGATGAACCGTGCACAGGACCATCAATTCCGAGTTACTCTTCTGGGCGCTCTTGCTTTTGAAGAAAGTGCCGAGGATGGGGATATCGCCCAAGTACGGAATCTTGTTTCCGATATTTGTGACCCGGTTATCAATCAGGCCGGCGATGACGAAGCTCTGGCCATCCTGGAGTTCGAATTCGGTATCGGCCTTGCGGGTGCTGATGGCGGGTATGGTGGTTCCGGCAACGGTGACGGCATCCGCAAAGTCCAGTGTACTTACTTCGGGGGCAACGTGCAGGTGGATGTTTCCGTTGGGCTGAATCACGGGAGTGAACTTCAGGCGCACGCCGAACTCGCGAAACTGAATGGTGACGGTGGCGATCCCGCTGGCGTTTTGCTGTGCGACGGGGAAGGGAAATTCTCCTCCGGCCAGGAAACTGGCTTCCTTGCCATTGACCGCGACCAGGTTGGGCTCGGCCAGAATCTGGAGGAGGTTCTTCGACTGCAGTGCCTGGATCACAGCGCCCAGGTGAACCTGCGGGTTAAAGAAGAAGAGATTGAGCAGGTTTGATATTGTCGTGGTGGTTGTGGTGGGAGCAGTCGAGCCGCTGGTGATCGGTGAGGAGGTGACTCCGCCGAACTGGCCGGTGGTTACGGTGCCAATGGTGTTTCCAGAGCCGGTCGAAAACATGTTGATGCCGAGCTGGGTCATCGCGGTGCGATCGACTTCCGCAAACTTGACTTCGAGAAGGACTTCCTCCGCCCCGACGGGTCCGAAGGTCAGCACGTTCACTACGTTCTTGGAGTAGGCCGAGGCCAGCGCGCCCGCGTGTTTGGCGACGTCTTCGGTGGTCACATGACCAGAGAGAACAATCGCGGAACGCGAAGGGGTCACGTTGATCTGCTCGTCGGGGAACAGGCGATGCATTTCCTCGGACGCTGCAGTGATGTCAACATCCACGCGAAGATCGAAGCTGCGATTGCGCTCCAGTTCGTCCCAGATGAGCAGTGAAACTTCACCGGGAGCGAGTCCATTGACCAGAACTTGAGTTGGGGTGACGACCAACGCATCGGCCACGCTCGGGTCGGTTACGGAGACGCGCTTCAGGCGTTCTGTAGTGTTAATCAAGAGGGACTTTCCTACCATTACGCGCAGCGGGGCGGCGCCGGGAGTCTCGCTCTGGGCGGATGGGGTGGTGCTCGGGGAAGAGGGCTGCGCGGGGGGCGGATTGTCCTGGCTGGGAGGAGCGTTTTGAGCAGGCGCCCCTGCCGGAGCGGCGCCATCGCGAGCCACGGTGTGCGCGAAGATCGTCGTCGAGAAGATCGTGGTTGAGAAGATCGTGGTCGCGATAACAAGCACGAGAACCGCGCCGAGGGTAAGAGCTTTCATGAATTCGAACCTCTGTGGGGGAGCACGGGCAAATCCATCGAGGGCTGACCCATCAAGGGTTGACCCATCGAAGGCCAGCTCATCGAGGGGATGAGCGAGCGCGAATGGTCGCGGTACGAGGGCTCACTTATTTTCGTCAAACTTAGTCTCATCCCGTTTGCTGCCACGGATCATCTCTACCTGGTAGGTTGTGGGGGCAGGCGCCGGAGTTTTTGCCGCCACCTTATGGACCCTCGGTTTAGCCTCGGCCGGAGGCGGCGCCAGGCCTGGGTACAATGAACTGGCGCGGGTTGCGTCGATGCCTCCCATCTTGGTGTCCAGCGGATTGCGCAAAGACAGCTGAATCCTTCCTTCCTGGGAAACCAGGGCCAGTTTCTGCGCGTCGTCGGGAGAAACCAGGAGGGTGATCACCGAGGCGGTTTGCGCATCGGGAGCGTTGCGATCCAGACTCTTGCCCACAGCTATAACCAAGATGTTCTCCAGGACAGTGGTGGTTTGGCGGCCGTTGTTGCCATTGCTGCCGCCGACCGAGTTACCGGTAGCCAGCACATCCACGCGGGTGCCCGGCTGCACGAAGCCAGCCACCGAAACCACGTCGTTGACGCGTACCGAAACGGCGCGCATTCCCTGCGGGATCAGTGACGGAAGACCGGTTCCTGCGTTCAGGGGCGCAAGCTTACTGGGCAGAATAAAGTCGCCTTTGCTTACCGGGAGAATTGCGCCGCGGCCGATGACTTTTGCGGCGGTCGAAAATGCTCCGGGAGGGACAGCCGAAGCGGGAAGCGCAAGCACGCGGACGTCGGTCGCTGTCAACTTGGTGCCGACCTGAATATCGCCGGCGGCCACCACGACGGGCACTCCGTTGGCGTTATCGGTAGCGCTGGCGGAGGTGCGCAACTTGCTGTAGACGGTATAACTGACGAGCAGGCCGACGGCCAGCGCCAAGCCTCCGATCATCAACAAACGGCTTCGATTCATTCCTCTCCTTCCGGAAAATGCTCCGGACTGATTGGTTGCCGCAGCGGTCCGCGCATGAAACGCAGTTTCTTACAGCTGCGACGCCTACTGGAGTTGGCTACCGACGGACGAGAACACGTTGTTCGCGTTGGAGCCAATGAGGCGGATGGTGCCGATCACGATCACCAGAATGACGGCCAGCATCACGGCATATTCCGCGATGTCTTGTCCTTCCTCATTGCGCCACAAGACTTTACCAAAATCTGCCATTGCAGACTCCTTTTGAGATTTGCGCTAGAAACTCGTAATCCCGGACGGTTTGGAACCCGTTCCAAGTATGCGCCCTAGTTTCGCAGATTCGGGATGGCTCTGGGAAACATTTTTTCACCTTATTTGCAGTTCCAGGGAGGGTTTCTGGAAGACTGATACAGGGGGAATGCCGGCATTTTCGACGGCGCGGTGAGTCCGGAGCAGGACGGTGGCCTTCGAGTCGCTGAATGCAGTATGCCAATTGGGATCGAGAAGGAGGGCCTGTGCCAGCGCGCACGAAGGGGGCAGGAGTACGACCTCTACGTTCCATTTGTCGAGAACGTCGCGCCACCCGGTCCGGAGCTCCACGGCGGTCTTGAACTGGCGGAGGAGGTCATCGCCATAGAGGTCGGCGCGGCCGTCCACGAATACACGTTGTTCAGGATAGAGTTTCCAGATGGCGTAGCCTCCCCAATCGTAGTAAACGAAAACTCTCGGGGGATAGTCGCCGGCGCGTAAGAACGCAACCGCTGGCTGAGGAAAGTTCTCGGCCTCGTGTGCGTTCTGGTTGCGGGCAAGACTGACCCACCTCGCCGATGCAAACACGGCCATCAGAACGAGAACAGCACCGCTGAAGAGGGGCCGGAACGGTGAGAAGTTGGGAGGCGGGCGTCGGGTGGCGAAAGGCGCCGACGGAGACGGCAGAGCCGCGGCTATCACCGGGACCGCGATCAAGACGAAGATTGCGATGTGGCGGACGGCGTCCAGCGCGGCCAAAGAAGTAAGGAGGAGGGGAACGATCACACGTCCCCGGGGTCGCGAGCGAGAACTTGCCAGGGCGATCAGAAGCAGCAGCCACAGGAGTAAGAGCGGGCGATAGATGCCTTCATGAAAATTCGGCGAGCCCCACTCGCCGATGAGCGACCGCATCGCGGGCGAGCGCAAAGTGTCGAGCGGATAACGATAGAGCTGAACGCCGCTGGGGTTGAGCGGCACGAGCGCCAAGCAGGCGAGCAGAAGCAGCGACACGCGCAGGAGAATGGGACGAGCTTCCCGCCAGGGCGTACTGCCAACGGCCGTTTCCATGAGCAGGCCGGCTCCGTAGGCAAACAAGAGGGCGGGGCCGAGCGCGAACCCGGCATGCAGATTCAACCACAGGAGGAACAGAGGTGGTATCCAGAGCAGGAGTTGGGCGCGATTTTTTTCTTTGTGGTTTTCATTGCCACGTTCGAGCAGCCACAGAAGCAGGCTCGCGAGTGTGAAGGTGAACATCTGCGGCCGCGCGCCCCAGGCGGGAGCAGCAGCCAGAGCGCCGCCAGCCGTCGCTGCGGCTGCCCAGTACCGTTTTCCTCCGCGGGGAGGACAGCGCAGATAGAGCAGCATGAAGCCAAGAGTCGTAACCATTGCGGAGAACACGATGAGGGCAGCTGCGCCGCCGTGTTTCCAGAGTTCGTAAAACGCGACCTCCGACAACCATTCATGCGCTACCCAGGCGTGCCCGACGCGGGTAAACGAGAAAGGGTCGGTGTGGGGGATGTGGCCGGTTTCCATGATCCACTGGCCGGTGCGCAGATGCCACCAGAGATCGGGATCGGTCGCGGGACGGGCCGTCATTGCGAGCAGGCCGAGGAGTAACACGACCGGGAATACGTTGGATAGAGAAAGGGCGCGGGCTCTCACGCTGAGCGATGATACTCCAAACTTGAAACGGCTCCAGCTCGACGGCGGTGTATTTCGTGCTTTTCGCGCCTAGGAATAGAATCCAGGGTCATTGCCTTATCAGAACAGGCATTATCAGAGCAAACATTATGATTAACAAGAGTGATGCGTAGTCACGTCAAGGTTCGCCATCGGATGGTTGCGGCTTTTCTGCTGGCCATGACAATCGCGGGCGGAATCGAGTTTTGGCAGCAACGTGCCAGAATCCTGGCGGGGTACGGGGATTTTTCCGCTTTGTATACTGCCGGTTTGATGGTGCGCCGGGGGCAAGGAAGATTCCTATACGACCGGGTTGAGCAATTCAAACTCCAGCGGGAGTTTGCGCCCAATGTTGACATCCGCCAGGGTCCGATGCCGTTCATCCGGCCTCCGTTTGAATCGCTCTTGTTCTATCCATTGGCTTATTTCTCCTACCCAGTCGCGCTCGCGCTCTGGTCGCTGATGAAGGTGGGTCTCTTGTGGGTCATCGCGCGGGTGCTGCCCCGTCCGCGACCTTTTACTCGGATCTATCCTTATTGGCTGGAAGTTCTGCTTTGTCTGGGATTTTTTCCGGTGTTCCTCGATCTGTTTCAAGGGCAGGACGCCATCTTGCTGCTGCTGATCGTTACGGTAGTCCTCAATCGCCTGCAGTCTGGAAAGGACGTTGCGGCTGGCGCCATTCTCGCGTTGGGTCTCTTCAAGTTTCATCTGGTGATACCGATTGCGATCATGGTTTGGCTGGCGGGGCGCGCCCGCATCCTCGCTGGATTCTTGCCGGGAACGGCAGCGCTGGTGGGGCTTTCCTGCATGATTTCGGGTGTGGGTGTTTTGTCGGCCTACCCCGCCTACCTGCTGAGCCTGAATCGCGCGGCTGGCGCGGGATTCGTGACGGCCCAAAGCATGCCGAACCTCCGCGGCCTGCTCACGGCGGTTCTGGGACGTGCGCCGTATCCGGGTCCGATCCATTGGCTGCTATTGCCGATTGCGGTTGCGGCCATCGTGCTCACGGCCCGCCTGTGGAGGCCGCTGATCAACACCGGCTTTACGGGTCTGGGTTTAGGTTACAGCCTGGCCTTGCCGGTCACCATCACGACCAGCTACTACGCCTATAGTTACGACATGACCTTGCTGATCATTCCGTTGTTTTTGCTCGGCGGAGGATTTCTTGGTCATCCAAACTTGAATCAACCAAATTCGGATCAACCAGACCTGGACAAAGCCGGGCTGCCGATCGTCGCGCGGTGCATGATCGCGTTAGGCTTGCTGCTGCTGATCTGTACGCCGCTGTATTGGGCGCTGATCCTTCGGCTCGACCGGCCCTATCTTCTCGTGATTCCCATGTTCATTCTGGGGCTGGGAATCGCAGGCGCGATGCGGCAGCAGGGGACGAGACAGGCTCTGGGGAGGGTTGTAGTATCCAGTTTCTCTCCGGTTTCTCGATGATGCCCGGTCTCTCCCATAAGTCGCTCTGGCCGGTTCTGGCCGCGTTGCTCTGCGCCGCGGGAATGTGGACCTATGCCGACCGCGTATTGATTCCATATCAGAAGGCCGATGCTGCTGCTCATGATCGGCCACGGGGCAATCTTTCCGATCTTTATCCGCGCTGGGTGGGCGCGAAAGAGCTGCTCCTGCATGGACGCGATCCCTACAGCGCAGAGGTCTCGCGGGAAATTCAAGCCGGTTACTATGGTCGTCCGCTCGACCCGTCTCGTCCCGATGACCCTAAAGATGAGCAGGGGTTTGCTTATCCGGTCTATGTGGTTTTCTTGCTTGCTCCGACGATTGGGTTGCCGTTCGCGATCGTTCAGAAAGGCTTCTTCTGGATACTGGTTATTCTCACATCGGTCAGCGTGCTGCTCTGGCTTCGAGTCTTGCGGTGGTCTGCGCCGTTCGGGACTCAAGTCAGCTTGCTGGCATTGACGCTTGGCAGCTTGGCCGTGATGCAGGGGTTGAAGCTCCAACAGTTGAGTCTTCTGGTCGCGGGTCTGATCGCCATCGCGATTGCGCTTCTTGTCGCCGATTACTTGGTTGCCGCCGGCGTGCTGCTGGCTTTCGCGACCATGAAACCGCAATTGGTATTCCTGCTGCTGTGCTGGCTTGCCGTCTGGACCGCGGGGGATTGGCGGCGTCGCTATCGTTTTGCGATCTCATTTCTGATCACGATGACGGTCTTGATAGGAGCCTCGGAGTACTACCTTCCCCACTGGATTCCGCGTTTTTGGCAGGCGATGCGCGATTATCAGCGCTATACCGGTGCGATGTCAGCGCTGGACAGCTCGATGGGCAGGCCATGGAGTTACGTGCTGGAGCTGTTGGTGCTCGCAGGAACGCTGGTGGCCTGCTGGAGGGAGCGCCGGCAGGCGGCGAACACCGCTTCCTTTGTCTTTACGCTGGGTCTGGTGCTGGCCACCACAGTCGTGCTTGTGCCCACGACCTCTCCTCATTATCACGTGCTTCTGATTCCAGCGTTGCTGCTGCTGTACAAAGAGCGCACGGCGATGTGGCGGAGAAGCACCGCCAACCGCGCACTATTCGCGATTACGGCCGGACTGTTCCTCTGGCCGTGGATTTCGAGCATTGCGCTGGCGGGACTTTCGTGCGTTCTGACGCCGGCGACGGTGGAGCGCGCGTGGGCAGTCCCTTTCTGGACGCTGATCCAAATTCCCGTGGGAGTGACGGCGCTGATGCTGGCCCATTACTATCACTATCAGAGGACTTTTGCCGCCCCGGCAAGGGCGGGCTCGTCGTAGAATGCTTGGGGGCCTGTGTCACGACCTGACATGATGGCCGCAGGAGAACTCAGGGTACATGTCGGCTTCGTCGCACTCGGGCATATCCAGCATCTTTCCCATCGCGATCTTCGTGCAGGGAAGCGATCAGCAGACGCTTTCGCTGAATCACACTCCCTATACCGTGGGGCGGAAGGTGGATCGCGATCTGGTAATCGCCGACCCGCGCGTGTCGCGCGAGCATGCTTCCATCGTTTCAGAGAACGGAGAATTTTTTGTCGTCGATCTGAACAGCAAGCATGGCACTTTCGTCAACGGCGAGAAGGTTGACCGTCACAAGCTGCAGCGCAATGATCGACTGGAGTTTGGCGCGCGCGATATTGCTTATCTGATTTTCCATCCGCTGCACACCACCTCGAACACGGCGCGCGAATTCCTGAGCCAGATTTCGGGCATTCAGATCGCTCCGGAAGCGAGCGACCTGGAGAAGCTCACGCTCTTCATGGAAGCGGCGCGCAAGCTGAACACCATTGGCGTGCTTGATGAAATCCTGGTCACGCTGCTCGAGGCCACGCTAAAGCTGACCAGCGCCGAACGAGCCTATATCTTCCTTCGCGATATCGACGGCACCTTATCGCTCGCTGCCGGGCGTAACTCCAAGGGCGAGCCACTGCTGGACGACACCACCATTTCGCGTTCGGTGCTGGACGGCGCGCTGACGTCGAACTCCGAATACCTGGTCACCGATACCAGTCAGGATCTCGATGTGAACAAGCGGCAAAGCATCGTCGCCTTCGACCTGCGAACCGTGATCTGTATGCCGTTGCGCAAGCCCATGGTGCAAACCACGCGCGGCGAGCAGCCGGCAGGTGGGGAAGTGATGGGAGCGCTTTATGTCGATTCGCGTTTTGCGGCGCGCGACATCACCAGCGTCAGCAAGGACATTCTGCGAGCGATCGCGACAGAAGCCGCGCAGTTGATTGAGAACGCCCGACTGGTGCAGGCGGAAGAAGCGGGGCGGCGGTACCAGCAGGAACTGGGGATTGCGGCGTCTATCCAGCAGCGATTGTTGGCGGTCACTTTACCCGAAGTTCCATTTGCGCGGGTGAATGGGCGGAATCTGTCCTGTAAGGAAATCGGCGGCGATTTTTTCGAGGCTGTGAACACGCCGCAGGGTTTGGCCGTGGTTCTTGCCGACGTCAGCGGCAAGGGAGTCTCGGCGGCGCTGCTGGCTTCCATTCTGCAGGGGATGGTCTACTCGCAACTTATTTCGGGAATGCCGCTGGTGGAGATTGTGGACGCGGTGAATCGCTTCTTCACCTACAAACACATTGGTGAGAAATACGCGACCATGATTATCACCCGACTGCGCAGCGACGGCGATCTCGAATATGTGAACTGCGGCCATGTTCCGCCGGTGTGGATCTGCGGCAAAGAAGTGCTCCGGCCGTCTCACGGCAACCTGCCTGTAGGGCTGCTGGCGGATGCGACTTACGCGAGTGATCGCTGCCAGATGAAGCCGGGGGATCGGCTGATTCTGGTGACTGACGGCGTCACCGAAGCCGAAAACGCTCGCGGAGATATGTTCGACAGCGAACGCCTCGAACATGTGGCGGGGAAGAGTGCTTCGATGGAGGACGTGTTTGCCGCTGTTGCCGACTTTTGCGGAGGCACTCCGCTCAACGACGACTGCACGGTCGTCGAGTTGTCTTACACCGGCGGCTAGCTAGCAGGTTACCCCGGCCGCATCCTATCTGGATTGTCATCCTGAGTGAAGCGAACTGCCGGTTCCTGTCCTCGTTTTCGCGGTTCGGGGGCTCTGAGTGTAATCGCCCGATTGCGTCAACCATCCCTACGCGCAATCGCCAAGCTGCTCTGACGAGCCCACACGCATGGACTTTTGGGGCATTGTGGCGATAAGCAAGGGCTGTCGAGACTGGGATCCCCACAGACCTTAAGGAGTCCAACAATGAATTTCGCATCTCTATCTAAAGTCATCCCCGCGTCATCTGTCACCTGTCAGTTTTGCCAGCCTCTGTTACGGCATGGTCGCTCACACACAAAGACCAATCGCGATACGCCCTGTAACAAATGACAGTTGCCGTTGATCCCCCGCGAGTGCTCCAATCGCAGACGAATTGTCGAAGGCCCCCGGAAAGGGAAGCACATGAGAGGCAAGACCAGAGTCGTACTTTTTGCTGGCATCATCCTGTGCCACCTTGCGACAGCGATGGCACAACAGAAAGGGCAATGGGCGCCAGGACAGTTCGGTCTCAACGCTGGCGTGATTCCCGACCCTGGAATCACCTACGCGAACCTGGCTATGAATTACTCCGCCAGCGAGCTGAATGGCCCCGGCGGAAACCGCATTCTTCAGAATGTTACGGGGACCTATTCGTTCTGGGCGGATGAGAACATCATCTACTACGTCCCGGACCACAAGTTCCTGGGAGGGTATTTCATGCCCTATATTTCCATTAACGTCGCTAACGGTTCCCTGGTGGCTGACATAGCCGATATACCCGGAGCCAATCTCAGCGCGGGGGGATCGGGTCTTGCCGATACTTACGTCCAGCCATTGAACCTGGGTTGGCACTTGGGGAAGCGAGTCGACTTCAACGCTGGATATTCTTTTTTCGCTCCTACCGGCCGATACACAGCGGGGGCGTCCAACAACGTGGGCTCCGGGTATTGGGGTAACGATATAACATCGGGCACCACGTTCTACGTCACCAAGAACAAAGCGACTAGCGCAAACCTGACTACCGACTGGGAAATTCACGGGCAAAAAAAGGTGGCCAGCACACCGGCGGGTCAGTTTAGCAACAAAACGCCCGGCCAGACCTTCACCATTGAGTGGGGATTTGGGCAGGTGCTTCCCCTGAAGAAAGACTTTAGCCAGTTGCTCCAACTCGGTCTGGTCGGGTATGACCAATGGCAGGTTTCGAGTAATGGGGGGACGGTAATTCTTGCGGGCACGCCTGTCCCTGCAAGCTTGCTTCCGTACTACTCAGTTCATGGAATTGGTGTTCAGTCCAATTTCATTGTCCCGAAAAAGAATCTCGTTTTTTTCTTTAAGTACTACGACCAATATCGGGCCCTGGCTACTGTAGAGGGGCGCACGATTGTGTTCGGGGGTTCGTGGACATTGCGGATTCCGAAGCCGCAGCCTCCCAAGACACCGTAGCCGAATGGCCTTCGACCAACAGAAGGGTGCCAACAATGAAAGCCGTATGCGGATGAAACCTCCTCACCGCCGTAATGGTGGACGAGTTAACGAAACTACAAACGAAAGGAAACAAACTCATGAAACCTAAACTGCTCAACTACGGTTTGTCGCTGCTGACCATTTCGGTGGCGCTCTTCAGCGCAGCCGCTCCGGTCCAAGCGCAAGACAAGAAACCCAACGTCGTGATGCTGATGACTGACGACACAGGATGGAACGACTTCGGGGCCTATGGTGGTGGCGCGAACTTCGGCCATCCGACCCCGAATGTCGACCAAGTCGCCCGAGAAGGCGCCGTCTTCACCAGTTGGTACGGCCAGGCGAGTTGCACCGCGGGCCGGGCCTCGTTCATGACTGGACGCATCCCGATCCGCTCGGCCCTTTCGGTTGTTGTTGTGCCTGGCGACGAGAACGGCCTCACCAAGAGCACTCCAACAATCGCCGAGTTCTTTAACAAGAACGGCTATTCGACGTACTTCTCGGGCAAGTGGCATCTGGGCGATCAACCCAAGTTCTACCCGATCGAACATGGCTTCGACGAAATGAAAGAGTTTGCCGCCTACTATCCGGGCGTCTACACCTATGACGACTTGGACAGCTTCGCGCACCCCTGGTTTCCGAAGTACAACGCCGCTTTCTGGGCAGAATATCAAAAGATCGTCAATCTCTACGAATGGGAAGGCACCGCCGGCAAACCCGCGACCAAGGTTGCGCGTATCGACTACGACTACCTGCATGAATTTGACGTTCGTCAGGCTGACTCAGCAGTCGAATACATTAACGCGCACGCCAAGGGGGGCAAGCCGTTCTTCATGGATGTTAATTTCATGAAGATGCACAACCCGAACATTCCCTCCAAGGCGTTCATTGGCAAATCGCACCTCGGCAATTATTCGGATGCCATGATGGAACTCGACTCCAACATCGGCCGCATTATGGACGCCATCCGTGCCGAGGCTCCCAACACCATCGTCATCATCACTGCCGACAACGGCGCGTGGCAAGATGCGTGGCCGGACGGCGGCACCGTTCCGTTCCGTGGGGAAAAGGGTTCGCCGTTTGAGGGGGGTTTCCGCGTACCCGGCATCATGTGGTGGCCCGGCAAGATTCCGGCCGGTTCACGCCCTGGCGAAATGATGTCGCACATCGACCTCTGGGCGACGCTTGCAGCGATGACCGGCCTCACCCCGCCGCCTCACGGTGCGTGGAAGGACAATGACGGCAAGCCGATCTATTTCGATAGCATCGACAACAGCGCCTACATATTGGGTAAGGAACGGCATTCGGCGCGCAACGGATGGATCTATATCGACGGTGAATCCTTCGCCGGCGCTCGCGCCGATGTCGGCGGCGATCCCACGAACCCCGATCTCAAAATCGCGTGGAAATTCCTGTATACGTCCAAGGACACCTGGCTCGGTGCCAAGCAGGATCTCGGCTGTTGCCCTTCGGTATACAACCTAACGATGGATCCGTTCGAGAAATATGACATGACGTTCAACGGTGCGGTGAGCACGCGCCTCCCGACCACCTCGCCGGGCCGATATGCCGGCTATGACAATGGTTGGGCTGTTTCGCTGATGGCGGTACCGCTAGGGGAGTTTGACAAATCCATCGTGGATTTCCCGAACATGAGGCGCTTTCCCGGCGGAGCGTCTAATGATACGAGTCCGAACCTTCAGGATCCGTCAAACCCATTGCCTTTGATGGATATCAAGAAGCTCGTGAATACCATAGGTGCAGCCGACTAGCTGTTTTCTAACTGTCTGGTTGCTTCACCAATGCGCAGACGGAAAACACAGAAACGCCGCTCGGGTTTCGGGCGGCTTTTCTTTTGCATCACGCGGAGCGGGCACGACAGACTGGCGTGACTAGGCGTGGGAAATAGTCCACATAGTCCTCAGTTGTTGAAACATCGCCATTACTCATTGCCCTGCGGCGGGGGTTTCGAGTGTGATCGCTGTTTTCACTAATAACCAACCCGTCTTAATACAGGACGGAAGGCAAGTAAGCGCCAACCGGTTCGTTGTAAAGTCCCACGGTCATCAGGGTCATAGGCTGAACCACTCGCAATCCCATCTCAAGGCACCAGCGGAACAATCCGACAATCCGGCTGGGAACAAGAATTCCTGGCCCGCGAAACTCGGTCGCCGACGAGATGAGTAACTGCAAGTCATGATTGGTCTCGCGAGGGCATGACCGGAGAAGGCCATGGAGGAAGCGTAGGCTCTTATGTGCCCATCAGCTTGCCTTTTTCATTCTGAGCTGCAAGCCCATCTCTTATTGCCGCTTCGAGCGTATCGATGTTTATGTCCTTTAGAGCTTTAAACCGAATGCAATATCCGGTCACGCTCGCCTTGCCTAGTTTTTTCCCATACGTTTTGGCTAAGTACTTCTTATCTTTGAGGCCAAGAATATAGACGGAGATTCCGGTTTTGCTTCCGCTCACACCAATTTGAAAAAATTCTCTACTTTTCCCATTGGCATATTTTATTGTGTGAAATCCATATCCGATCGTAGGGTTGGAAACAGTATGATTTTTGCTGTCTTTACCATCGAAGAACCATAATTTGCATTCTGGTGACACTTGAAGTGTGAGCCGATGCAACTCGCAAATGTCACTGCGTTTTGACTCCGGTTGGCTGGCAAGATACTCCTTGATTTGTTCTTGTACGTTCATATGTTCTGCTCCCAAGTTGTGCGCACGAGATTATACGACGTTCAATCCCTCTCCCCTTTGCAAGGGCGGTCCTGACCGTTGAGATCTGAAATGTATGGAGCGCCGAAAAGCGGGCAGAGGGCTAACAACGTCGGAGTTAACGGGCAGGGCTGCTAAAGCCGCGCCTCCGGATGAATCTCAACCGTTGACCAGGTCTTGTCGGCGGCGTGACACAGGTTTTCGATCTTGCAATCGGCGCACTTCGGGCTGCGTGCTATACAGAGTTTTCTGCCGTGCCAGATCACTTCGTGAGAGAAATCTGTCCAGCGCTCGCGGGGGATGATCTTCATCAGATCCTCTTCGATCTTCTTTGGATCTTCCTGCTTCGTCAGTTCCAGACGGCGTGAAATTCTCGTGACGTGCGTGTCCACTACCACTCCTTCGTTCTTCTTGAACCAGGTTCCGAGCACGACGTTCGCGGTTTTGCGCGCCACTCCTGGGAGGGTCAGCAGCTCTTCCATTGTCTGCGGCACTTGTCCGCCGAAGTCGGCGACCACTTTGCGCGCGGCTCCCACTACCGACTTTGCCTTGTTGCGGAAGAATCCGGTCGAGTAGATATCGGGCTGCAACTGTTCGGGCTCGAGCGCGGCGAAATCCTGAACGGTGGGATACTTCTTGAATAGTTCGGGCGTGACCATGTTCACCCGCACGTCTGTGGATTGGGCGGAGAGAATTGTTGCTACCAGCAATTCCCAGGCGCTGCGGTGGGTGAGAGCGCAGGTTACTCCGGGATACATTTGGTCAAGGCCCGCGATGATCTGACGCACGCGCTCGGGAGCCAGAGGGTCGTATCCAGATGGTGATTTCTTTTTCGACGTCTTCGATGTGGCGGATTTCGACTGCTTTCCGGCGTTCGGCGACTTTGATCGAGCAACCAATGATTGCTTACCCAGCGCCCGGCGGGCGCCTTCCTGCCGTCCGCTGCGACTGGGTTGACGCGGCACATTTCCGCGGGCGCTTGATTCGCGAGCCATGGGTCTCCTCTGGAGCAGTTCATGGTAACAAAGGCGACGGCCGGCGGCAGTGCGTATACAAAGGTAACCCCGCTGCGATTGACGGCGTGGCGGGCGGGTGAGTAGTCTGAGAACTAATGAGAACTAAAGGGAAAACTTGTGGCCGTTAAGGGCATCAAACTCGGGCAGGTCTGGCGGCACGACGCAACCGGACAGGATCACCTTGTCACCAAGGTGTACAGCGAAGTTTTCACGCAATATGCGGTGTTGCGGCCCGCC
Source organism: uncultured Acidobacteriaceae bacterium (assembly GCA_963755765.1). Classification (GTDB taxonomy): domain Bacteria; phylum Acidobacteriota; class Terriglobia; order Terriglobales; family Acidobacteriaceae; genus Acidiflorens. The sequence goes on along the minus strand of CAVWKZ010000006.1, from coordinate 330,010 downwards.
GAGGTCACCGCGCCGGACTCTCCGGTGGTGAAGGTGAAGGTGACTAAATCGGGAGACGGCGTCACCTTGCCCGGCTTCAGCTTTACGCAGGACGGGGCGTTCTGAACGGCATCTGATTCGCAGCGACCTGATTTGCAACGACCCGATTTGCAATGACCCGTTTCCAATGACCGAAAAAATCCTTACCGTACTCTTTGTTTTTGTTAGTTCCCTGGTGGCCGCGACCGGCTATCTCGGGATCACGCTGCTCATGGCGATTGAGTCGGCGTGCATTCCGCTGCCATCGGAACTGATCATGCCCTTCGCGGGCTATCTGGTTTATACGGGCGCGATGAAGCTGGTGTGGGCGGCGACGGCGGGCGCGATCGGATGCAATCTGGGGTCGCTGGTCGCTTACGAAATCGGCTGCTATGGCGGGCGCCCGCTGGTCGTGCGTTACGGGCGCTGGATTCTGATGGGCCACCGCGAACTGGATTGGGCCGATCGCTTCTTTCTACGCTGGGGAGATATGGCGGTGTTCATTGCGCGCCTGCTGCCGGTGATCCGAACGTTTATTGCGCTGCCTGCTGGAATTGCCCGCATGCCGCGGGGCAAATTTCATATTTACACTTTTCTCGGATCATGGCCGTGGTGTTTCGGGCTGGCTTACTTCGGCATGAAGCTGGGTGAGAACTGGCGGACGATTGGCAAGTATTTCCATCAGCTCGACGCGATCATTGGAGTTTTGCTGCTGGCGGGGATCGTCTGGTTCTTCTGGTCGCACTGGCAGAACCGCTTGCGGCCGGACGAAGGCTAGGTATGCGTGTTTTATTCCGCTGGTCTGGCCAATTGCGACGCCACCAGCTTCCACACGTTATTCGTTTTTCGCAGGACGTCGAGATAAACGTAGCGGACGCTGAACCTTTTTCCGTCGGCTTCGACTTCGTCGGATTCCGAGCCGTGGACGACTGCGGTGTCACCGAAGACGCGAATTTTGCGGCTGGTAGAAACAATCGACGGATAACGAATCGCTCCCGTCCGGAAATTATTTAGAACGTCCTGCTTGGTGAACGCCTTGCCTGCTTCGTTGTATTGCACGTAGTCGTCAGCGAATATCTGGGCGAGTACGGTGAGGTCGGCGCTCATCAGGGCTTTGTCTCCGGCTTCGTGCAGCGCCAGGATTTGCTGTTCGTCGCTTTGTTGCAGATTGTTCTCAGTCGACATGTCTCTCATGGGCATCTCGCGAATACTTTCTCCATCTTCCACAAATGTGTAATCTCACGCTAGGCCGAAGTAGGCTTAGGACAGCGCCATGGGATTTCTGAGCTATCTTTTATATCCGTGGGGAATCATCCTTCAAGGAGTGGCGATCGTCCACTTCATACGGCGGCGGCCGGATACGTATTGGATTTTTGTCATTCTGTTTCTCGGTCCGCTGGGCGCGATTATCTATCTTCTTGTTGAGGCGCTACCTGATATTGGATTGGTGGGGCAGTCGTTCAAAGTGTTTCCGCGGCGCAAGCGCATCGGCGAATTGGAGGCGGCGATTCGCGACAATCCGTCGGCGGGGAACTATGAAGAACTTGGTGGGCTTTACCTGGACGATGGCAACCTCGTGCTGGCTCGTGCCGCGTTCGACAAAGCCATTGCCGCGCGCGCCGATACGCTTGATCCTTTTTATCGGAGGGGAGTCTGCGCCATTTTGTTAGGAGACGCCGCGGCAGCATTGCCTGACCTGGAACGTGTGGTCGGCAAAGAGTCCGACTACGACTTCCAACGCGGGGCTGGGTTGCTTGCCCACGCTTACGCGCAGACCGGGCAGAAAGAAAAGGCGGAGGCGCTCTTCCGGCAGGTCACGATTACTTCGACCTTGTCGGAGACTTATTTGAATTTCGCGGAGTTGCTGGCGTCTGAGGGACGCAACGCCGAGGCGCGCGAGTGGGCGCAGAAGGTGCTTGATAAGAAGCCTTCCATGCCGGGATATTTGCGGCGGCGGGAGCGGCCTTGGTTTCGGCGGGCGAATGAAGTGCTGAAACGGGTCTCGGTTTAGGGGTTGTTTGGCCAGCCTGAAAGAGTTAGCCTGATCATCATGCCGAAGCTCAATTCCGACGAACTCGCGCGTCTTAGTCCAGAGGAGCGCCTCTCCTTGATTGGACAGCTTTGGGACAGTCTCGGCGACCGTGACGTTCCTCTACCAGAAGGACAACAAGCAGAACTTTCGCGGCGTTTGTCGAGTCTCGATGCGGATCGAACTCAAGCAGTGACGTGGGAGCAGCTACGAGCTGACTTGGCCCGGCGCCGTCCATAGCGATGCAAGTCATCTTCACGCCTCTGGCGCGAGCCGAAGTCGTGGACGCGCACGATTGGTACGAAGCCAGACATTCCGGGTTGGGGTCGCTTTTCTTGGAGGAAGTTGGAGCCATCGTCCTCCGGGTGGAGGAGAACCCGCACCAGTTCCGGTCGTGTTCCAAGACGTACACCGTGCGCTTCTGAGGAAATTTCCTTACGGTTTGTTCTTTCGTGTCGAGAATGAAGCAATCGTCGTGATCGCGTGTTTTCACGCAAGCCGGAACCCACAACGGTGGGAGCGGCGCGTTTGAAGACAGAACCATCGGTTCCGGGCCATTACTTCATAAGTAAGAATAGGAATGCGAACAAGAACACCATCGCGATACGAAGCGCCTTGATCGGCCACGGCTGAAGGTGTGACGCACCGAGAACAAATCGCCTGCTGGCTTTCAAGGCAGCTATCTGCAGCAACGCGACGACGGCTACACAGATAGTGGCAGGGGCTGTGTCCGGCAGTCCGACGAGGGAGATTGCCGCAAGGGCTATGGTAACGATCGCGAGAGCTTGGTGCGTCGCACGAATCAAGAGTCACTTCGACCCGTGGGGTTCATTGCGGAACGATGTTATGAATGCGGCACAAAAAGGCGCAGCGGCTAGGAAGAGGATCCCATTCGTTAAGCCGTTCTCCGACTTCGAACGTGGGCCGGCGAGCTCAGTGGCATCGATCACCCAGGCCAGATACAGGAACACGCAGACGTTCGCAAATTCAACGAAGCGAACCAAATAAAGGTTCACACGTTCAGAACTCATGAGACGATTATCGCCTACCTACGCTGAACTTCCGGATAGTTTTATGGCTGAATGCTGAATGCTGAATGCTGACGGCTTGATGCTATCCTTCCCTCGATGCGCATTTCTTACCTCGAATGCACTCGCTGCGGAGAGCATCTCTCCGCTGATCGCCCGCAGAATGTTTGTCCTAAAGACGGCGGCGTGCTTTTTGTCCGCTATGATCTGGCCAAGCTGAAAGGGAAGTTGCGCCGCGAGGATTTATCGGGACGCGTGGCCAGCATGTGGCGCTACGCTGAGGTTCTCCCGGAACTTCCTGCAGGTGAACCGCCCGTTACGCTGGGCGAGGGATTCACTCCTATGCTTCCCAGCCGCGAATTTGCTGGCGTTTTCATCAAGGACGAAGGACTGAATCCTACCGGATCGTTCAAGGCTCGCGGCATGTCGGCTGCCGTCACCATGGCGCGGCACTATGGTCTCAAGAAATTGGCCGCGCCTTCGGCTGGAAACGCTGGCGGCGCGCTGGCGGCATATGCGGCGGCGGCGGGGATCGAAGCTCACATCTTTATGCCCAAGGATGTGCCTCTGGCGAATCGTATGGAGTGCGATTACTACGGCGCGCACCTCACTTTGGTCGACGGCCTGATCAGCGATTGCGGGCGCATGGTGGCAGAGCGCAAAGATAAAGAAGGGTGGTTCGATGTCTCGACGCTTAAGGAGCCGTTTCGCGTCGAGGGCAAGAAGACCATGGGCTACGAGGTTGCTGAGCAGTTGGGATGGAAGCTTCCGCAGGGGATCATCTATCCGACGGGCGGCGGCGTGGGCATGATTGGGATGTGGAAGGCTTTTGATGAGATGGAGGAGCTGGGCTGGATTGGGGCCGAGCGCCCGAAGATGATTACGGTGCAGGCGGCGGGATGCGCGCCGATTGTCAAGGCTTGGGATGCGGGGAAGAGCGTTTCTGAAATGTGCGTCGGCGCCGAGACTTTTGCTGCCGGGCTGCGGGTGCCGAAAGTTTATGGGGATTATTTGATTCTCGACATCCTGAAAAAAAGTCAGGGCACGGCGGTTGCGGCTACCGACGAGGAAATTCTTGCGGCTGTGCGGCATTGGGCCAGCGTGGAAGGCGTGTTTGCTGCTCCCGAAGGAGCTGCGTCGCTGGTTGCTTATCGGAAGCTGCGCGCCAGCGGATTCTTTCGCGCGGAAGATACGGTCGTGCTCTTTAATACGGGGTCGGCTTATAAGTATCTCGACGTGATTGAGGCGGCGGAAAAGAAGGCGCGGGCGGAGCCCGCTGCTGCACGCAATATTGGCGGAATAATTGGACCTTACTGACATCTCGTGTACAGCCATGGGCTTTCCCTTGCAACGCGACTCGCAACAGCAACGGCGCGAAGCGATGGTCCGCACGCACATTGCGGAGCGCGGCATTCGCGATGCGCGCGTGCTTGATGCGATGCGCAACGTGCCGCGGCACGAATTTGTGCCGGAGACATTTCGGTCGGAGGCTTATGAAGACCATCCGTTGCCGATTGGAGAAGAGCAAACCATTTCGCAGCCTTATATCGTGGCCGCGATGCTGGAGCATCTTGCTCTTCAATCCAACGAGCGCGTGCTCGAAGTCGGCACCGGCTCGGGCTACGTGACGGCGTTGCTGGCTCTGCTCTGCGCTGAGGTGTTTTCGGTTGAGCGGCACGCGCGACTTGCGGCCTCGGCGGAAACTACTCTGCAGCGGTTGGGGTATCGCAATGTCAAAATCAGAATCGGCGATGGCAGCCGAGGTTGGGCGGAGAACGCTCCGTATGACGCGATTCTGGTTTCGGCTGCTGCCGCTGAGATGCCACCAGCACTGTTCGATCAATTGCGCGAAGGCGGACGGATGATGGTGCCGGTCGGGCCGTCTTCGATTCAGGAATTGCGATTGATTCGCAAAATTGGCGGGCAGCCTGAAGTGAAGATTTTCGAAGGTTGCCGGTTTGTGCCGCTGGTAACGTGACCGCTCTTCACTCGTGGCTGCTTTACAATTGTCTCGTGGCTTTCTTCCGAAATCTGAAGATCACTTTGGAGATGATCAAGTGGGAGCACTCGATTTTCGCGCTCCCATTTGCGCTCTGCGGGGCCATGCTGGCTGCGGGAGGGTTGCCGGCATGGCGGCAACTGGCTTGGATCGTCGTCGCCATGGTTTCGGCGCGGTCGGCGGCCATGGCTTTCAATCGCCTGGCTGATGCCTCGATTGACGCGGCCAATCCACGCACTGCTACTCGCGCTCTGCCGGTTGGACAGTTGACTCCGGCGTTCGTCAGTACGTTTGTGCTGGTGGCTTGCGGGATTTTTGTGCTGGCTGCTTCTCAGTTGAACCGGCTGACGCTGACGCTTTCTCCGGTGGCGCTGGCGGTGATTCTTCTTTATTCCTACAGCAAGCGATTTACGCGCTGGTCGCATCTTTTTCTTGGCTTTGCTTTGGGCATTGCTCCGGCGGCTGCGTGGATCGCGGTTCGTGGGTCGCTCGATCCGCGGATTCTTTTGCTGACCGCGGCGGTCACGTTCTGGGTCGGCGGATTCGACGTGATCTACGCTTGTCAGGACCATGATTACGACCGCAGTCATGGATTGCATTCGCTGCCTCGTTATTTCGGAATCAGGAACGCGCTGGTTATCGCCCGTCTGTTTCATATCGTGATGCTTGGGCTTTTGGTCGCGCTGGTCGTTGAATTTGGACTTGGTAAGCTGGCGGTGGTGGGAGTGATCGCGGTGGCTGCGCTGCTGCTCTACGAACATGCGCTGGTGCGGCACGATGATCTGAGCAAGCTTAATGCGGCGTTTTTTACTATGAATGGTGTCATTTCGGTGGTGTTCTTTTGCTTTGTGGCTGGAGATTTGCTGGTCCGACGTGGTTGAGCTTCCGTGCTTGCTTTTCATTACCCCCGTGGTTCGGGCCCGCCCAAGCGGAGCTTGGACGGGGCACCCTCGTGAGTTGAAATGACAAGTCTTTAGTGGTTCCCGCAGGCTGAGTTATTATTGGATCAATGGCGAACGCGCACCCATTCCAAACCGACGACCCGCGGCTGCTTCCTATTAAGGATAAAGTCCTCGCGGGCGAACGCCTGAATGAGGCTGATGCGCTTGTCCTTTATGGGACGGGCGACATTCTGGCTGTGGGGTGGCTGGCGAACTGGGTTCGCGAGCGGATGCATGGCGACAGGGCTTACTTTAACGTCAATCGGCATATTAATCCGACGAATGTTTGCGTGGCTGCTTGTCGGTTGTGCGCTTTTGGACGCAAGAAGGACTCGCCCGGCGCTTATACCATGGCGCTTGAAGAAGCTTTCGAGACGGCGGCTTCCGGTTACACCGAGGCGGTTACCGAGTTTCATATTGTTGGCGGACTGCATCCGGATTTGCCGTTTGAATATTTCCTGGATCTGGTTTCTGGGTTGAAGGAACGGTTCCCGCTGGTGCACATGAAGGCTTTTACCATGGTGGAGGTCGCTTACCTGGCTAAGCGGGCTAAGCTTTCGATTCGCGAGACTTTGGAGAAGATGAAAGAGGCTGGGGTTGATTCCTTGCCGGGTGGTGGGGCTGAGATTTTTTCGGATCGCGTGCGGCATATTATCTGCGATCACAAGATTGATGGCGATCAATGGCTTGATACGGCGCGCCTTGCCCACCAGATTGGGTTGAAGTCGAACGCGACCATGCTTTACGGCCACATCGAAAACGATGAGGACCGGGTCGATCATCTGTTGAAGCTGCGCGCATTGCAGGATGAGACGGGGGGATTCCAGACTTTTATTCCGCTGGCGTTTCATCCGGCTAACACGCCTTTGCAACATCTTTTTACTACCACCGGCATGTTGGACATTAAGCAGATTGCGGTCAGCCGGCTGGTGCTGGATAACTTTCCGCATGTGAAGTCTTACTGGCAGATGATGACTCCCAAGATCGCGCAGATCTCCCTTCGGTTTGGGGCCGACGATATTGATGGGACGGTGGTTGAGGAAAAGATTTATCACGATGCGGGGGCTACTACTCCTCAGGGGCTGCGGCGGAACGACCTGGTGCGGCTGATTACGGAAGCTGGGCGGGAACCGATCGAGCGCGATACGCTTTACCGGCCGGTTACTCGGACGGAGACTTCTTTTACGGTGTCGGTATAGAAATTGCAACACCCACCACGGAGTCACGGAGTCACAGAGAAACCAAAAGCAACTGTTTGAATCCCTCTGTGGCTCCGCGCGTATGTCCTGAAAATGGCGTGGAACTTGCAGCTAGCGGAGGCATCCAATCATCATGGCTAAAGAGCAAACAGCGGTTTTTGGCGGCGGATGCTTCTGGTGCATCGAGGCTATTTTTCAGAGACTGACCGGCGTCACACACGTTGAGTCCGGGTACATGGGCGGACGCGCGGACCAGGCTACTTATCGCGCGGTGTGCAACGGCGACACCGGGCATGTGGAGGTCGTGCGGGTCACTTTTGATCCCGACAAAATTAATTATCGCGAACTGCTGGACGTATTTTTCGCGGTGCATGATCCGACTACGGTTAATCGGCAGGGAAATGATGCGGGCGAGCAATATCGGTCGGTAATTTTCTACGCCGACGAAGAACAGCAGCGGATTGCCGAGGATGTGATTGCGGAGATGACGGCGGCAAAAGTTTTTCCGGAGCCGATCGTGACCGCGGTCGAGCCGGCCGAGGAATTCCATGTGGCCGAAAACTACCATCAGAACTACTACAACGAAAATTCGCGGCAACCTTATTGCATGTTCGTGATCTCTCCCAAGCTGGCGAAGCTGGAAAAGAAGTTTGCCGAAAAATTGAGAGCTTGAGCTAGTTGCTGTTGACGCCTACGCGGCGGAGTTCCGGTCGGGGCTGGATGTAGCTGGTTCCGGACGTTCTTCCAGCAGAAGCCTTCGCAGGGTGCGCAGGTCGTTGAGCAGGCGGCTGCTGCTTTGCAGGTGCTGTTCCAGTTTATCTAACTTGAATTGCACGATTTGCAGGGCCTGGCGGCGGCGTTCGGAGTGGGCCTGATCAGTGCCGAGGTCGGCGGCGATCTCATTCTTGGCTTCGGTGATCGTTTCCGCCAAGAGTCGTACGTATTGATGGGCATTCTCGACGGTGTCAAACGGGGTCTGGGTAATGTTCACGAGCGAGAGCTCCGAGTACCTGACGGTTCTGCCATCAATCTTAACAAGACAATATACGCCTGTCGGTAAAATTTTGTAGTTCTGGGACGGAGAGGCGCTCTGCTCAGCGCTACGATGAACCAGATTGACCCAGAGTTGCCAACTTTACAAAACATTGCACTGGCTGCCTTTACAAAATCCAGCATCTTAGGCAGCCTAGGTAGTGGCACCTAAATACCGCATCCACTGATGCAAGAAGGTCGGATGGAAACCAAACCTCCCGCTTCGCCCACTGCGCCCGAACACGGTCAGCCATCAAGCAGTCCCACCCATAAGTCGAAATGGGGTCGGCTTTTCGTTTGGGCCGCGCTCCTGCTGGTTTTCGGGATTATTTTCTGGCTGGTGTTGCGTCATAGCGACAGCAGCCAAAGCAGCGCTGCGTCCAAACGCGGTTCGACTGGCGCGGTCACGGTGACCACGGCCACCGCCCAGAAGGGAAACATCGGAGTGTACCTGGATGCGATTGGCACCGTGACTCCGGTGTATACCGCTTCGATTACGAGCCAAGTCACAGGATTGGTGACGCAGGTGCGCTACCGCGAAGGCCAACTGGTGCACAAAGGCGATTCGCTGATCGAGATTGATGCGCGTCCGTTTGAGGCGCAGCTCATGCAGGCCGAAGGCACGCTGGAGAAAGATACCCAAGTGCTCGCACAGGCGCAGATGGACCTGGAGCGTTACCGGGATGCGTGGGCGCGGAACGGCATTCCGAAGCAGACGCTCGACGATCAGGAAAAAATCGTATTGCAGGACCAGGGTACGGTGAAAAATGACGAGGGCGTGGTGAAGTATGACCAGGTCCAGGTCGGATTCTGTCACATTACTTCGCCGATTAACGGGCGAGTGGGACTGCGGCTGGTCGATCCCGGGAACGTTGTTCAAGCCAACGGGACGACGACTTTGGTGGTGGTCACTCAGGAGCAACCGATTACGGTGATCTTCACCATTGCGGAAGACAACCTCGCTCAAGTGCAGGCGCAGACGCGTCACGGAAAAAAGCCGTTGGAGGTCACGGCCTTCGATCGCACCCAGCAGACCAAGATTGCCACGGGCAAGCTGCTGACTTTGGACAATCAGATCGACACTACGACGGGCACGGTGAAGCTGCGGGCGAACTTTGATAATAAGGATGATTCTCTTTTCCCCAACCAGTTCGTCAACACCAGGCTGCTGGTGACGACCGAGCAGGGGGTTACGCTGATTCCGACTTCGGCCATTCAGCATAACGGTCAGACCGCGTTTGTTTACTTGATACAGAATGACGCGGCCCAGATCCGCAACATCAAGCCGGGTGTCACTGACGCCAACCAGACGGCGGTGGAAGGCATCAATCCGGGAGATGTGGTTGCCACCAGCAGCTTTGAGAAACTACAGAACGGCTCGAAGGTCACAGTTTCCAAGAAGGCTATTCCTGCCGCGGCTAGTGAGGGTCCAGCCCAGTGAGTCCGTCCCGCCCTTTCATCATGAGGCCGGTAGCGACCTCGCTGCTGATGGCGGCGATCATGCTCGTCGGCATCGTGGCCTATACGCAGTTGCCGGTCTCGGCGCTGCCTGAGGTCGATTACCCGACGATCCAGGTCGTCACCTTTTATCCGGGCGCCAGCCCGCTGGTGATGGCGACGACGGTGACTGCTCCGCTGGAGCGGCAATTTGGGCAGATGCAGGGGCTCAGCCAGATGACCTCCACCAGTTCGGGGGGGACGTCGGTGGTGGTGCTGCAATTCAATTTGAGTCTCAACATTGATGTTGCCGAAGAAGAGGTGCAGTCGGCCATCAATGCGTCGCAAAGTTATTTGCCTTCTAATTTGCCGGCGCCTCCGGTGTACAGCAAGACGAACCCCGCGGATGCGCCGGTGCTTACGCTGGCGATCACTTCCGATTCTGTGCCGCTGTCACAGGTGGAAGATCTGGTGGATACGCGGCTGGCCCCGAAAGTCTCGCAGCTAGCTGGGGTCGGGCTGGTGAGCATCAGCGGGGGGCAGAAGCCGGCAGTGCGCATTCGCGCCAACCCGGTGGCGTTGTCCTCGTATGGCATCAATCTTGAGGACCTGCGGACGGCGCTTATCCAGGCGAGCGTAAACGCGGCGAAGGGAAATTTCGACGGGCCGCGGCAGAACTACCAGATTGATTCTAACGACCAGCTCATCAGCAGCGCCGACTACCGCTCGGTGGTGGTCGCCTACCGCAATGGCGCGCCGGTCATGCTCACCGACGTCGCGGAAGTCGTGGACGGTATCGAGAATAACCAGCAGGCGGCATGGATGAATCAAACGCCTGCCGTCATTTTGAACGTTCAGCGGCAACCGGGGGCCAATACCATCAGCGTGGTCCGGAGCATCAAGAAGCTGCTGCCGCAGCTCGAAACCAACCTTCCTGCCTCGGTCAAAGTGACGACGCTCACGGATTTGACCACGGCGATCCAGGCCTCAGTGGATGATGTTGAGTTCGAACTCATGCTGACGATTTTCCTGGTGGTGATGGTGATCTTTCTGTTCCTGCGTAGTCTGTACGCGACCATCATTCCCAGCGTCGCGGTACCGCTGTCGCTGGTGGGGACTTTCGGCGCCATGTACGCGCTCGGCTACAGCCTGGACAACCTTTCTTTGATGGCGCTCACCATCTCTACGGGGTTTGTGGTGGACGATGCCATCGTGATGATCGAAAACATTTCGCGCTACATCGAAGAGGGCGAACGGCCGATGGACGCGGCGCTGAAGGGAGCGGAACAGATTGGTTTTACGATCGTGTCGCTGACGGTTTCGCTGATTGCCGTGCTCATCCCGTTGCTCTTCATGGGCGACGTGGTCGGGCGGCTGTTTCGCGAGTTTGCCGTGACCCTGGCGGTCACCATCATTATTTCAGCCGTGGTGTCGCTGACGCTGACTCCGATGATGGCCGCGCGTATTTTGCGGCATGAGCCCAAAGAACAGCAGGGGCGCATTTACCAGTGGTCGGAACGCGGCTTTGAACGCATGATCGCGTTTTACGGGCGGACTTTGAAAGTCGTGCTGGAATACCAAACCATTACTCTCTTGGTGGCTCTTGGCACGCTGGTGCTGACCGTCTTTCTTTACATCATGATTCCGAAGGGATTTTTCCCGGTGCAGGATACCGGAGTTATTCAGGGCATTTCGCAGGCTCCCGAAACGATTGCGTTTCAGGCGATGGCGGAGAAGCAGCAGGAACTGTCCAAGGTCATTCTCGCGGACCCGGCGGTGCAGAGTCTATCTTCTTTTATCGGTGCTGATGGCACTAACACCACTCTCAACAGCGGTCGCATGTCGATCAACCTGAAACCTCTGGCTGATCGAAGCCACACGAGCGCGTCGGACATTATCCGCAGACTGCAGTCGAAGCTGCAGAACGTGCAGGGCATTCAGCTCTTCATGCAGCCGGTGCAGAACATTACGGTGGATGATCGCGTTAGCCGCACCCAGTATCAGTACACGCTGGAGGATCCGGATGCGAATGAACTGAACGACTGGAGCAATCGATTTGTCGCGAAACTGAAAAGCTTGAAGGACGTTGAGGACGTGGCCACCGACCAACAGACCGGCGGGCTGGCGGTTTCGCTGATCATCGATCGGGCGACTGCTTCGCGGCTGGGCATCGCTCCTTCCACTATTGACAACACCTTGTATGACGCTTTCGGACAGCGGCAGATCAATACCATGTACACGCAGCTCAATCAGTATCATGTGATTCTGGAAGCGCAGCCGCAGTTCCAGAAGGATCCCAACACGCTGCTGCACATGTATATCCAGTCGAACGCGTCGTCGGGAACGTCGGGGCCGGGAGCTTCCACTTCGTTTTCGGCTTCGGGATCGTCCGCTGCCGGCTCCAATGCCACCACCGCGCCGGTGCTCTACACGCCTTCTTCAGGAGTGCTGGCTGCTCCGACGAACGCACTCTCGCCGAGCGGCGGGAATTCGGGCGGAAGCTCCTCGGCGAATACCAACAGCAGTTCGGGGATGAGCAATGCGGTGCCGCTGAGTACTTTTACTCACTTCCAGCGCGTATCCGAGGCGCTATCCATTAATCATCAGGGGCAGTTTCCAGCGGTCACTGTGTCGTTCAACCTCGCGCCCAATGCGTCGCTGGGCGACGCGATTACCGCCATCGACAAGGTGCAGAAAGATATGCACATGCCGGCCAGCCTGCAGGCGGATTTCCAGGGCACGGCGGCATCATTCAAGAACTCGCTGTCGGGCGAAGCTCTGTTGATTCTGGCGGCGCTGGTGACGGTTTACATTGTGCTGGGCGTGCTTTATGAAAGCTTCATCCACCCGGTTACGATTCTTTCCACTCTGCCTTCCGCGGGAGTCGGCGCGCTTCTGGCACTGATGCTGTTCCGCCAGGATCTGAGCGTCGTGGCCATCATCGGCATCATTTTGCTGATTGGAATTGTGAAGAAGAACGGAATCATGATGGTAGATTTTGCGCTGGAGGCGGAGCGCGAACACGGCAAGAATGCGACCGAAGCCATATACGAAGCCAGCCTGCTGCGCTTCCGTCCCATCATGATGACCACCATGGCGGCGTTGCTGGGCGGCATTCCGCTGGCTTTTGGAAGAGGCATCGGTTCAGAGCTGAGGCGGCCGCTGGGAATCGCCATGGTTGGTGGACTGTTGTTGAGCCAGGCGCTCACGCTCTACACGACGCCGGTGATTTACATTTTCTTTGACGGGCTGGGGGAGAGATTCTCGCACTGGCGCTCCCGCTCCGATGAGACGCCGGACGGCGCGGAGCATCCAGCGGAGCCGGCATGAACCCTTCAGGCCTTTTCATCCGGCGGCCGGTGGCGACGACGTTGCTGACGATTGCTATCGCCATGGCCGGCGCGATCGCGTTTACGGTGCTGCCGGTTTCGCCCCTGCCCCAGGTTGACTTTCCTACCATCGCGGTCGGCGCGTCGCTGCCGGGAGCTAGCGCGCAGATCATGGCATCTTCCGTGGCTACGCCGCTGGAACGGCAGTTCGGCCACATCGCGGGAGTCTCGGAGATGACTTCCGCGAGTTCACTGGGGACGACTTCGATCACGATTCAGTTTGACCTGAGCCGCAATATTGACGGCGCGGCGCGCGATGTGGAAGCGGCGATCAGTGCGGCCCGCACTTATTTGCCGGCGAATCTTCCGGCCAATCCCACCTATCGGAAAGTGAATCCTGCCGATGCTCCGATCATGATCATCGGCCTGACTTCCGACAAATTCGATACAGGGAAATTGTATGACGAAGCTTCGACGGTGATGTCGCAGAAGCTTTCGCAGATTCAGGGAGTGGGCCAGGTTTCGGTGGGCGGTAGTTCGCTGCCTTCGGTGCGGGTGGATGTCAATCCTACGCAGCTGAATAATTATGGTCTGACCCTGGCGGAAGTTAAATCGGTGCTGAGCACGCAGAACGCCGACTTGGCCAAGGGCCAGGTGTCCGACGGCCTGGTGTCGGCCGACATCATTGCGAACGACCAGATCTCGACGGCCGACGACTACAAGCCGATTGTCATCGGCTACCACAACGGAGCCGCGGTGCGACTCTCGGATGTGGCTAACGTTTTTGATGCCGTGCAAAACATCCGTTCGGGCGGGTTTCTGAACGGCATACCGGCGGTCATGATGATCATCTTCCGGCAGCCAGGCGCGAACATCATCCAGACGGTCCAGAACATACGCGACGCGTTGCCCATGCTGAAGGCTTCGATTCCGCAGGGCATTAACACCACCATCGTTCTCGACCGAACCACCACCATTAAGGCTTCGGTCAGCGACGTGGAACGTACGTTGATCATTTCTGTGTGCCTGGTAATTCTGGTCGTCTTTATTTTTCTGCGCAGCCCGCGCGCCACTTTGATTCCGAGCGTTGCGGTTCCGGTGTCGTTGATCGGCACTTTCGCGGTGATGTATCTGTGCGGCTACAGCCTCGATAACCTTTCGCTGATGGCGCTTACGATTTCGACCGGGTTCGTGGTGGATGACGCCATCGTGGTGATGGAGAACATCTCACGCCATCTGGAAGCGGGAATGAAACCGTTTGCGGCGGCGCTGAAGGGTGCGCAAGAAATTGGATTCACTGTGTTTTCCATCAGCATGTCGCTGATTGCGGTTTTCATCCCCATTCTGATGATGGGAGGCATCGTCGGCCGTCTTTTCCGGGAGTTCGCGGTCGTGCTTTCGACCGCCATCGTGGTGTCGATGGTGGTTTCGTTGACCACCACGCCAACGATGTGCGCGTACTTGCTGAAAGAAGAGAGCCGCGAAAAGCACGGCAGGATGTATCGGGCGAGCGAGAAGTTTTTCGCCTGGATGCTGGAAACTTATCGCCGGTCGTTGCTCTGGGTGCTCGACAACGCGCTGCTGACGGCGGTGGTATTGCTGTTCATGATCGCGCTCAACGTTGCGCTCATCTGGAAAATTCCCAAGGGCTTCTTTCCGCAACAGGACACGGGCGCCATCGTCGGGGGGCTGCAGGGGCCGCAGGATGCGTCGTTTCCGGTGATGGACGACTCGATCAAACAGATGGTGGGCGTGATCAAGAGCGATCCGGCGGTGGCCAACGTGATCGCTTTTACCGGCGGCGGCGGCACGACCAATTCGGGCTTCATCTACATTTCGCTCAAACCGCTGAATGAGCGGAAGATCGGTGCCGCCGATATCATCAACCGGTTGCGACCGAAGATGGGGCGTCTGCCGGTGGCGTCTGCGTTTTTGCAGGCGGCCCAGGACCTGCGAATCGGAGGCCGCGGAAGCAACGCGCTTTATCAGTACACCATCCAGTGCGACAACGTTGACGACCTCTCGCATTGGGGGCCGATCCTGTTGGCCGAGATGAAGAAACTTCCCGGACTTCAGGACGTTAACTCTGACCAGCAGAATGGCGGACTGGAAGAGATGGTGACCTATGATCGGAGCACCGCCGCCAGGCTGGGGCAGACCGCGCAGACCCTCGATTCTTCGCTCTATAACGCCTTCGGCCAGTCCGAGGTCTCGATCATTTATACGCAATTGAACCAGTACTACGTGGTGCTTGAGGTTGCTCCGCAATACTGGCAGAGCCCGCAGGGGCTGAAGGACATCTACCTGCAAAGCGGAAGTAACGGCAACGTGCCCCTGGCCGCGCTGGCGAAGTCTGCCTCCGGAACCACGCCGCTAGCGGTAAATCACACCGGCTTGTTTCCTTCGGTGACCGTGTCTTTCAATCTGGCGCCGGGAGTTTCTTTGAGCGACGCTACGCAGCGCATCCTTCTAATGGAGCAGAGACTGGGTACGCCTTCGACGATTCGCGGATTCTTTGCGGGGACGCTGCTGGCTTACCAGCAGTCGCTGAGTTCGGAAGGCATGCTGATTTTGACGGCGGTGCTGGCGGTTTACATTGTGCTCGGCGTGCTCTATGAGAGTCTGGTGCATCCAATTACCATTCTCTCGACGATACCCTCAGCTAGCGTGGGCGCGATGCTGGCTCTCTATCTGTTCAAGATCGACTTGAACGTGATTTCCATTATCGGGATCATTCTGCTGATCGGTATCGTGAAGAAAAATGCCATCATGATGATCGATTTTGCGCTGGTCGCCGAACGGCAGGAGGGCAAGAGCACCAAGGACGCGATTTTCGAAGCTTGCATGTTGCGCTTCCGCCCGATCCTGATGACGACCATGGCGGCACTGTTCGGGGCGCTGCCGCTGGCGTTCGGCACGGGTACGGGATCGGAGCTGCGGAGGCCGCTGGGGATTACGATTGTAGGTGGGTTGATTGTGAGCCAGATGCTCACGCTCTATACCACTCCGGTGGTGTACTTGTACCTCGATCGCCTGCGGCTCTGGATGCAGAACAAACAACACAGCGCGCTTCCTGAAGTGGCTCCGGAAGCGGGCAAGGCATGATGGTTTCGGCAAGGTTGGGTAAAGACGTTATGAGGATCTTCGGACGAAAAGCAGTGAGTGGAAAGAACGGTCCAGGTGCGGCCGTGCTTTGGCTAATGTTATTGCTGATGTTATCCGGCTGCACGGTTGGGCCGAAATATCACGCGCCGGTGACGCAGGCGCCGGCGGCGGACTACAAGGAATCTCCCACGCAGTTTAAGGAAAATGAAGGCTGGACGGTGGCGCAGCCGGCGGATGCGAAGTTGCGCGGCAAGTGGTGGGAGATTTTCAACGATCCAGAATTGAATGCTCTCGAAGAGCAGCTGGATATCAATAACCAGAACATCAAGGAATTTTTCGAGAACTTCATGGCCGCTCGCGCCATCGTACGCGAGGCGCGCTCGCAATACTTTCCGACGCTGGCGGCTGTGCCTTCGGTCACGCACTCGCGCTCTTCGGCCAACCTCGGTTCAAACTCGGGCTCAAACTCGGGCTCGGGCAGCGGGTCGAACTCGAACCTGCAGAGTTCGCTCTATACGCTGCCGCTTGAAGCGTCATGGGAGCCCGATCTTTGGGGCAAGGTTCGCAACACTGTGCATGAGGCGCAGTACGCGGCCCAGGTCAGCGCGGCCGATCTGGAGAACGAGCGTCTCACGGAGCAGGCCAGCCTGGCGGAGTTCTATTTCGAAATCCGCGGCCAGGACATGCTGCAAAAAATCTTCGACGAGACGGTGGTGGCGGACCAGAAGCAATACGACCTGACCAAGTCGCTTTATGACCTCGGGATTGATGACCAGATCTCGGTGGTGCAAGCGGAAACCACGCTGCGCAGCGCGCAGGCGGGTCAAACCAATGTCGGCATCGCGCGGGCGCAGTATGAGCACGCCATCGCCGTTCTGGTGGGCAAGGCGGCTACGAATTTCTCCATTCCGGTGAAGCCGATGACCACGGCTCCGCCGCCGATTCCGGTGGGTGTGCCCTCGGAACTGCTGGAGCGGCGTCCCGATGTCGCGGCCGCTGAACGCACCATGGCTGAAGCCAACGCGGCGATCGGGATCGCTTATGCGGCCTACTATCCCAACCTGACGTTGACCGGGGCAGGCGGCTTTCAGAGTTCATCTTTTTCGCACTGGCTATCCTGGCCGAGCCGCTACTTTTCGGTCGGCGCGTCGCTTTCGGAAACCGTCTTCGATGCCGGGTTGCGGCGAGCCACCGTCCAACAATATGTTGCGACTTACAATGCCGATCTCGCGAGCTATCGGCAGACGGTGCTGGGCGCGTTCCAGCAAGTGGAAGATGCTCTGGCCGAAGTTCGCATTCTGTCGAAGGAAGTGCAGCAGCAGCAGCAGGCGGTCGATTCCGCTGCAGCCTTCCTCAAACTCGAACAGGGGCGGTATGACACCGGGATCGATCCGTACATTGACGTGCTGATTGCTCAGACCACGGTTTTGGCGGACCAGCAAACTTTGAACGGTCTTCAGGTGCAGCAGATGGCGTCGGCGGTGGCGCTGGTGGAGGCGCTCGGCGGGGGGTGGGATCGCTCGCAGTTGCCGAGTCCGTCGCAGGTTACGCAGAAGCCGGACAAGGCGCAGACGAGTATTCAGCAGTAGGGCTGCAAGCGCTTCGCCGATTCTTACTGAGTGTAAACGCCTGTTTACGTCAGGTATCGGCTAGGGTAGGATCAATGCGCTCGGGGTGTGCTCTTGCCCTGAGGAGGAGCCTGCCCTTTCCCTTTCCGGGTTCTCGTCTTAGGTGGGGCTCTCGTTGGAGGTCTTATGAAATCTCTCCGCTTCGTCTGCTGGTCCGTCGTTCTCGTTTCCTCCACTTACATGATCCTGCTGGTCGCGGCTCAATCGAATCCTGTCGCCCATGCCAATCAACCGAATGCGATTCCCGGCTCTCACGAGCACCCCACGGCGGAGAGCGCCCAGTCGGACGCATCTGGCCAACCGAAGATTCTTGCAAAAGCAGTCGTTTACGACTCGGGTGGGTACGCGGCCACTTCCGTCGCACTAGCGGACTTAAACGGCGATGGCCATCTGGATCTGGTCGTGGCTGACGCTGATACAGGAATATGCGTTCTGCTGGGCAACGGCGACGGTACCTTCCAGAATCCGGTCGTTTACCCTACCATAGATACAGGTCCTTACTCCCTTGCGCTTGCGATCGGGGATGTGAATGGTGATGGCCACGTGGATCTGGTTGTGTCCTCCTATGAAGACGTGGCGAGCTACGAGGGCGAAGTAAACGTGTTACTGGGCAATGGCGACGGCACCTTTCAACCACCCGCCGTCTACGCTTCGGGTGGAGGAGGTGGGTCCAGTTCGATCGTGATCAAGGACCTGAACGGTGACGGCCGTCCGGATCTGATCTTGGCCGACGGATGCCAGGACCTGAACTGCAGCACAGGTTTTCACGGCGGGGTGAGCGTGCTGATGGGCAATGGTGATGGGACTTTCCAAACAGCGGTGACTTACGATTCGGGTGGGGTTCAAGCGCAATCCATTGCCCTCGCGGATGTGAATGGCGACGGCCATCCTGATCTGGTCGTGGCTAACCTCTGCGAGAGCAGTGGCGGCTGCGGCGGCGGGGTGGGTCCAGGCGGCGTAAGCGTTTTGCTTGGCAGTGGAGATGGCACATTCCAAGCGGCGGTCAGCTATAGTTCCGGCGGTTATAACGCTAACCCTGTCGCGATCTGGGATATTAACGGCGACGGCCGTCCCGATGTGATCGTAGGCAACGCATGCCAGAGTAGTAGCTGTAACAATGGCAGCGTAAACGGCAACGTGGGCGTGCTTTTGGGCAATGGCGACGGTACCTTCCAGCCACCCGCGACCTACAGTTCGGGCGAGTATGGCGCCAATTCACTCGCGTTGGCGGATCTGAACGGCGACGGCCATCCGGACGTGGTCGCGGCCGGAAACATGACCGCGAGCGACAGCCACGGAGAAGTAAGCGTGCTTTTGAACAATGGCAACGGTACCTTTCAGGCACCCGTGAGCTACAAATCGAGCGGATACATTGCCACTTCGGTCGCGACCGGGGACCTGAACGACGACGGCCGGCCCGACGTCGTGATCTTGAACAATTATTCCCGGAATTTCGGCGATGGCCCAGGCACCGTTGGCGTGCTGTTGGACGTCTCGGTGGCTAAGACGAGCGTATCGGTCACATCGTCCCCCAACCCGTCGCTAGTCAACCAGTCGGTGACGTTCACGGCCACGGTTACTTCGAGTCCAGCGGTCCCCGACGGGGAAGTCGTAACCTTCTACGATGGCAAGACCAGTCTTGGTACGGGTACCACGACCAATGGGATCGCGAGCCTGACCACATCGTTCTCCAAAGCAAAGATGTACCCGATCAAGGCCAGCTATCCCGGCGACGCTTTCCACAAGGCGGAATCATCGGGAACGTTGAAGCAGGTCGTGAATCCCTGAAAAGGGTCTACGACTCGATCGCATCCTCCCTGCGGCTAGCACTGGTGTGCCGGTAGACCGGCGAGCTGATTGTTGTGGAAAAATCGCGATTACACCAACCATCAGAAACGAGCAAAGCCTGTCACTTTTGCCAGTTTCCGGGACGCCAACCATTTCCTAATCTCAGCTGAGTAACTATTTCCTTCCGGCCCCCGTTCCAACCACATTTGGGCGGGGGTTTTCGTCAATACTCCTACCGGAAGGCGGTTGTCCTAGGGGAATAAAATAATGGCGGAGAGGGTGGGATTTGAACCCACGATACCCGTTAAGGTATGTCCGCTTTCGAGGCGGATCGTTTCAACCACTCACGCACCTCTCCGGAGACAGCTGTCAGCATCAGCTTTCAGTTGTCAGTAGAACCTTTACCCAACGACCGACAACCATCCGCTAACGTCGGTTCCTGAAGAACTCTTGCAGGATCTCTGCCGACCTTCCGGCCAGAACTCCGCTGCGTACCTCCACCTGATGATTCAGATCGGGGTGATTCACTACCTGCAGAATCGAACGGACAGCGCCTGCCTTGGGATCGTCGGCTCCGTAGACCAGGCGGCGGACTCGAGCGTGAATTGCTGCTCCCGCACACATGGCGCACGGTTCAATTGTAGCAAAGAGCTCGCAGTCGCCTAAGCGGTGGTTACCGAGGTTTTGTCCCGCTTCGCGCAGTGCCACGATTTCGGCGTGAGCGGTGGGATCGTGGTCGGCGAGATTGCGATTCCATCCTCGTCCTACTATGCGGCCTTCGCAGACCACCACTGCTCCGACCGGCACTTCGCCGGCATCGAGCGCGCGCTGAGCGCAGCGCAGGGCTTCTTCCATCCAGAGTTCATCCGAGACATGGTCGTGGGATGAATGGGAGGAATGCCCGTCGGCGGAAGTCTGGTCAGGGTACGGCAGCGGTGTGTCACCCATGGCGGTCGCGCGAAAGCTCGTGGTTCCCGGTCGACAGTTCTTCAGGTTAGAGGTACGGGTCGTGCCGGCGGAACATTTCATTCTAGCTGGAGGATGGTCAGCCGGGTGGGAAGTTCCGTTCCCATTTGACATCCGCATTATATTGCACACTCAGGTGCCAAAGCGTTCAGTTGTAATACTGCCTTAATGTAACCGGCTATTTGGCTGACAGTTAGCTTTTCTCCTCGAACCGCTCATGAGTTCCAAAATGGCACGAGGCTTGCAGTTGTAGAGGCTTGATAGTTGCCCCGCCCCCGCAGGTGTGTATGCGCCGCTCCTCAGAGGAGGATTGATCATCATGAAAAATGTGAAAAAGTTTGCGATCGTGGCCGCGTTGGCTTTGGCTGGTTCTGGCGTTGCGTCCGCGCAGGCCACGTTTACCATTGTTAAGGTGCCGGGAGCTAGCCCGGACTCTTTGATCGCGATCAACAACAGCGGCCAGGTGGTGGTGAACAGCGGCAAGGGCGGTTCGTATCAGGTCTCGATTTGGAGCCAAAGCGGGGGAACACAAGGCATCGATCTGACCGCGACGAACAGCGGCGGCGCCGCCATCAATAGCTCTGGCGCCGTGGTGGGTGCGGGAGATCCCGGGAATTCGAAAGCTTTTCAAGGTTTCATCTGGCAACCGGCGGGGGGGCTGCAGTGGTTGGGTACCCTCGGGGGCGGGATGAGCACGGCGGGCGGAATCAACGATTCGGGCGCGGTTGTGGGCCTCTCTTACACTGCGGCGAATACGCAGCATGCGTTTCTCTGGACAGAGACTGGTGGTATGCAGGACCTGACTCCAGATCTCACCAATGTTGGTGGGGGCACGGCGGTGGGCATCAATTCGGCGAACCAAGTGGTGGGCTATTATTTTCCTGACGGCAGCGTCAAAACGCTGGGTTTCCTTTGGACACAGGATGGGGGACTCCAGGATCTGGGTTCCGCTGGCACTTTCGCTCTAGCGATCAACGATGCGGGGACGGTGGTGGGACGAGCGCCGATCGCCAACGGCTATCAGCACGGCTTTTCGTGGACGCAGGCCGGAGGATTCCTGGATCTGGGCACACTGGGCGGCGCCGAGAGTACGGCTCTCAGCATCAACAGCTCGGGATGGATCGTCGGCACCTCACTTACGAGCAACAACGGACTTCTGCATCCATTCTTATGGACTTCGTCAACCGGCATGCAGGACTTGAATATCCTGGCGAAACTGAGCTCCAAGGACCAGCAGGCTTACTCGATACAGGTGAATGACTCCGGGGTGATCGCGATCTCGACCAACAAGGGCGGCTATCTGCTGATTCCGGCGATGGCGGCGAAGATCAAGTCGTCGGCGAACCCTTCGGTGCTGGGACAGCCGGTGACGTTTACGGCCACCGTGTCGTCGCTTGCGGGCGCTCCGCCGGATGGCGAGACGGTGCAGTTTGTGATGGGCAGTACGGTACTGGGGTCCGCAACTCTGAACGGTGGCGTTGCCCAGTTCACGACCTCGGCCCTGACCGCGGGCAAGCATACTGTAGTGGCCAACTACGAAGGTGATACGAATTATGTGGCCAGCAAGTCGTCTTCGTTAAAGCAAGTGGTCAGCCAGTAACGTCAGCACGCGAGTCGTATCCTGCCGTGTCCTAAGGAGACGGGCAAGCCCCGTTTCTGCGTTCTTCACTCTTCCTACCGGCACGTTTCCCGAAGGTGTTATCCTATGCGGGTTATGGGAATCAAGGACATCTTGCGGAAAATGTTTTTGCTGGACCTGATGCAGGGACTGGGCGTGACGTTCCGCTATCAGGATCCGAAAGAAATCTATACCGAGCAATATCCGCTGGAGCGGCCGCAGGTCGCTGAGCGTTATCGGGGCGCGCCGCGGTTGAACGTTAACCCGGACACCGATGAGACTCTTTGCATCTCTTGTGACCTGTGCGCGCTGGCTTGTCCGGAGAACCTGATCGTGGTCACCAGCGAGCGCAACGAAAAGACCCGCCGTAAAGAGCTTACGAATTTTACCTACGATTTGAGCCGGTGCATGTTCTGCGGTCTGTGCGAGGACGCCTGTCCGACCGATGCGCTTGAACTCACGCAGGATTTTGAGCTTGCGAACTTCACCCGCGAAGGCATGATCTGGGACCGGCAGACGCTTGAGAAGGGTCCGCAGCCGACGGTTTACCAAAAGTAGGAATCGCTTCTACTCCCCGGCCCCTGAAGGGGCCTGATTTCCGAAGGTCTGCGGTATCGCTAAAGCGATACCCTGATACGAAACCCCTGATGCGAAACCCCTGATACGAAACCCCTGATACGAAACCCCTGATACGAAACCCCTGATACGAAACCCCTGATACGAAACCCCTGATACGAAACTCCGTAGCGATGGCCGGCGAGACGCCGGCGCTACGAAATTCTCCTGAACGAAGCTCGCGTCTTCCTGATGCTTCCTCCGGTCCGGCCACATCTTTCCAGCGTCTTGACAGCTACGTCTGTATGGACACGTCCAGATGTTGGGTTCCGGCTGTTATCTGGCAGGAAGCTGCGTTGTCTTTAGGGTGTCAAGGCGGTTTGCGGCGGGCCGATAGCTATGTCCATGCGGGGAATCATTCAGGGAATTTCTTGGCGTAACCGCGTTGGTCTGGCGATCCGGCCAGAATTTCACGAATTTTGAATCAACGAGCATTTCCAGGAAGGGCAAGGGTGAGGTCTTAGGTAGCGGTGAATACGCTTCGAGTTCACTTTGCCTGCCGGTCATCGAGCAAGAAGGGGGGAGCCCGGGCGATGAATCAATTGCCTCAGGTCCTTCTTGGGGATGACAACTCGGCTGACGTCGGTCTTTAACGGCGGGCGCTGGCCGGGGGCAGGCATTCAGAGCGACGTCAGCGGCTGGATTTGGCGATGAAAACGATTGAGGAATAGTGGTTCGGCTCGGCGAGCCTGCCACGAGAGGAAAAATGAGATTGATGGAAAACGAACCTGCCCACGTTCTGCTGATTGAAGACAATTCTGGAGACGCGGACCTGGTGCGGCTGCGGCTGGTGGAAGGTAAGTCCGATGTTCAGGTGAATTGCGTGCCCCGGCTCTCTGACGCGCTCGCGTGTCTGGACGCAGAGACGCCGTCGCTGGTCCTGCTCGATCTGAACCTGCCTGACAGCCACGGCGCGGAAACCTATCGTCGGGTGCTACAGAAGGCTCCGAATGTGCCGGTGGTGATTCTTTCGGGGCAGGACGATGAGGCGATGGCGATTAAGGCCGTCCACCACGGCGTTCAGGACTATTTGGTCAAAGGGGACATTACCAGCAAGCAACTGGAGCGGGCGCTCCGCTATGCCGTCGAACGGCAGGGGCTGCTGCGCTCGCTGGACATTACGCGCAAGCAGCAACTCGAATTCAAGAATCAATTTCTGTCGCATGTGTCGCACGAGTTGCGCACACCGCTGACTTGTATTCACCAATACGTGACGCTCATGTTGGATGGGTTGGCAGGTCCCATGTTGCCGGAACAAGTGGACTATCTGAAGACAGTCCTGAAGAGTGTCAATCAGTTGCACGCCATGATTCGCGACCTGCTCGAAGCCACCCGCGCGGATAGTGGGAAGCTGCGTATCGAACCGCGCTGCATCGCCATCGGAGAACTGATTCAGCAGGCGGTTGCGATGATGCGGCCGACCGCCGCCGAAAAGGGCGTCAATCTTGAAGCCGTGTTGGACCCGGCTGTCCCGCTGGTTTATGCCGACCCCGACAGGGCTCTCGAAGTCCTCATCAACCTGATCGATAACGGGATTAAGTTCACTCCCGCTGATGGGTCCGTGAGCGTAAAAGCGTCGATGGTTGAGACCGACCCGTCCGCCGTTTATCTCTCGGTCTGCGACAGCGGGCGCGGTATTCCGGCGGAGTCGTTGCCGCAGGTCTTTGAGCGTCTCTATCAGGATCCGCAGGCGGTGGATGGCAACCGCGCCGGCCTCGGCTTGGGACTCTACATCGCTAAAGAAATTGTGGCTCTGCACGGCGGCAGAATGTGGGTAGCGAGCGAAGCGGGAAACGGCAGCACGTTCTCGTTTACCCTGCCGCTCTATTCCCTGGCCAAGCTGCTGCTTCCGGTGATCACGCACAATGGGCATCTGCGAGAAGGCATTGTGCTGGTGCGGGTGGAACTGACTCCGCTCTCCAAAGCGCTGCGTGGAAGCTGGAAGGAAACTTGCCAGAAGTGTCTGGAAATCCTGCGACTCTGTATTTACGTGGACAAGGACCTGGTTCTTCCTCCGCTCGAAACCGGCGGCGCCGAGGAGATGTTTTTTGTGGTCGCCTCGACCGACATGGGGCACGTCAACATCATGGTGGAACGCATACGCAACCAGGTGGGCGCGCTGCCCAAGTTAAAAGCCACGGGCACGCTGCAAGTGACGGTGGAGATGATTCCCGGGCCGCCCACGGGCGACTCGAGGACGGTGGAACAACAAGTGTGGGGCGTGGCTGATTGCGTCACTGAAATTATCCAGGAGAGTATTGCGAACAAACAACACTTCAACGAAAAGGAGAAACACAAGCATGCGCACCGAGACTAGAACCGAGGGGCAGCCCATGAATCGAGCAAAGATTATGGTGGTGGACGACGATCCTGATCTCAGACAAGCGTTGAGTCTGCGTTTGCGGGCCAATAACTACGACACCGTGAATGTTTGCGACGGCTATTCCGCCATTGCCATGGCGCAGAAGGAAAAGCCCCACCTCATCATTCTCGATCTCGGGCTGCCGGCCGGTGACGGCTTTGCCGTGCTCAAGAACCTGCGGCGATATCCGGCGCTCTCCGACATTCCGGTGATCGTGCTGACGGCGCGCGATCCCGAAACCAACGAGAAACGAACGCTGGAATCTGGGGCCATCGCGTTTTTCCAGAAGCCCGTCGACAACGAGGAATTGCTGGGAGTGATTCGCGCCAGCCTGCAAGCGGGCTGGGGCTGGGGAGGAGCTGCGCCGCCGAAACCATCGTGACGCCATTCTTGAAGGGCGGTCAGGGACGATCGGCTACTGACGACCGGTGACTGCAGGAGAACGATATGTATCTAGACAAACGGGGGATGTTGGCGCCTCCGCGGGTTTACCACGTCCGCCGACGGGAGCCACGCTACGTCTACAGTGTTCCGGTTACGCTGCAACGCTTCCTGCGCTTTGGGCCGGTGCTCACTCGTGGCGTGACCCTCGATATCAGCATGCGAGGAATGTCGGCTCTGGTTTGTGGCGCCCCGCGGGTGGGTGAAACGGTGGTCATCCAACTGCCTTTGCGAGAGACTCCGGTGGAGATGCTGGCGACCGTGCACCACAGCAGCGATGCCAAGTCCGGCTTTGAGTTTTACCCTTTGTCTCCGATTGCCCAGCACGTAATTCAAGCCTGGATTCAGGAACTGGGCAAGCACGAAGAATCGCTTTTTCCCAATCCGTACACGTATGCGACCAAGATTGACAGCGATTAAAAACAAGGTATGAGATCGGGGATGGCTTACGCGGGCGGCAGCGGCGTCCCCTGAATATTCCACGCCAGGTGGTGGATGGCGCCGCTGGGCGGCGGTCCAGGAAAGCTGGTGGCGAGGACGGCTGACTTGCCGGGAGCGAACGCCAGTCCAACCAATCCCTGGCCGGAGACTTCCAGGCTGGCCTTGCCTTGCGGAGTGATCTTCACGATGCCGCGCTTGCCGGCGAGAGAGGCGGCGACATAGATGTTGCCCTCGACATCCAGCGCCAAGCCTTGCGGACGCCCCAGACCGCGGTAGAACACGGAGACGGTTCCGTGGGGATCGACTTTGTAAACGCTGTCGAAGCTGGAGGTGCTGGGGCCGGTGACGAACATATCGCCGTGGGGACCGAAGGCGATGTGATAGGCGGAAACGCTGGGCTCCAGCGTGGCGAAAACAAAAATCTGCCGGTCGCGCGCGATCTTGAAAATGGTTCCACTGCGGTCGCCGACGTAGAGATTCTCGGCGGCGTCAAAGGCGATGCCGGTTGCGGTTCCCATGCCTTCGGCATAAACGGACATGGTGCCGTTCGGGGCTACCTTGTACACCGCCTCGTCATGGCGGGAAGAAACGTACATCTGGCCGTCGCGGTCGAAGGCAATCGCAGTGGCGTTCATCATGTCGCTGAGAAATGGCTTCACGTCATAGTTGGTGTCGATCTTGAAGATTGATACTGGAACCTTTTGCCCGCGCGATCCAGAGAAAGTCACATAGATATTGCCTTCGCGGTCGAGCGCGGGATTGGCAACCGGATGCAGGTCGTCGGCCACTGGAACCGCAACTTTAATTGAGTGGGGGTTGCTGACGTGTCCACTGGCGCCCCCGCCGTTTGTACTTACAGTCACTGGCCCCGACTCTGCTCCTCCGGGGACACGAGCGACCACGAAATCGTCGGAACTGATCAGCACAGAGCCTTCGATCTCGCCGAAGCGCACGCTGGGACGGCGCAATTCGTGCGGGCGGAGGCTTTTTCCGACGATGCGAACCTCGCCTCCGGGCAAAGCGAAACTCGGCGCGACCGCCTCGATATGCGGCTTGCCGTTGACGTTCTTTTTTCCCAGCAGACGGTCGGAAATACTCATGAGTTTGTACCGGCAGGAGCCGGCGCTATTTTGTTAGAAGTCCAAAGTGCAACAGAAGATGCATGACCGCGAGCGCATAAAGTCCCGCTCCCAGGTCGTCCACCACAATGCCGGTGCCTTCAGGAAGCCGCTCCAGCCGCCGAATTGGAAACGGTTTCCAGATATCGAAGACACGAAAGAGTATAAGGCCCGCGACAAACGTTTTCCAAGCGAGCGGGACGGCGATGAGCGCGACCAATTGTCCCGCAACTTCATCGATGACGACGACTTGCGGATCCTTCAGGCCAGAGGCGCGCGCAACTTTTGTAGCGGCGGGAATTCCGACGAGTGTAACGACTGCGGCCGCGACGATTGTTGCCCAGGTGCGGTTCGCGAGCGGGATGCGAGAGATGGCCAACGCCCACAGGATAACGGTGGCTAGCGATCCCCAGGTGCCGGGGCCGGGTTTGAGGCGTCCTGCGCCGAAGAAAGTCGCGACTTGCGTGGCCCACAGCGGGGCGCGGGGGCGAGACGCCCCCGAGACAGCCGGCGAGACGCCGGCGCTACGGTCGGAGGTGATGATCGGTGGGTTACGGCTTTCGTTTCTCAATGTCAATGTCATTATCGTTGAGTTGTAGCGCCGCCGTCCTCGGCGGCTGTCGTGCGGGCGTCCCGCCCGCACACCCAAACCCAATTCCAATTGTTCAGTCTTGCCTTTGCTGGATTCTCGCTGACATAGATGACGGCGCGTTCGAACTCTTTCTCGTCTCGAATGAGATGATCATAATATTCCCGCTGCCAGAACGCGTTGCGCGATCCTAAAATCTGATTGGCGTGCTTGGCGCTGAAGGATTTCCAGGAATGCAGCACTGCGGCGAGGGTATTTCCCGGGAAGAGTCGAGCTACGACATGTACATGGTTTGGCATGACGCACCACGCAAAGAGACGATAGCGTTTCTCATCAAAATGACGAAGGGCATTGGCTACTTGTTCGGCGATAGCGGATTTTCGCAGGTGGCAAGCGCCGGCGCCGCTGTCGAGGAAACGTTCGATCACGGGGGTGGAAAGGCGTTTAATTTTCCTGTGCTCGTCAGGACTTAGCGCCCGCCCGAGCTGTGTAGTCGTTGTGATAATGGATCGGCGTTCGGATTCGATGCGATCTAGAACGGAGTGAGGAAGCGAGTCGGCTAGGCGGAAGGTTATGAAGTAGGTGGCGCCTTCTTTTTCCCAATGAGGAAGTCTGCCCCGGTCACAGATTGTGATTTCGCCGAAACGGGGGCGAGACGCCCCCGAGACAGCCGGCGAGACGCCGGCGCTACGGTCGGGTGCGGCGGTATGGTCGGGTACCGGTTTCACGTCGGGTCTTCTGTATCGCTTGGGCGGTCACCTATTGCGTCTTCGGGGTCGTCAACCGGAGATGCGATCACGTAGCCGCCGCTCGCCCACTTGCCGAGATCGATCAGTCGGCAGCGGTCGCTGCAAAAAGGGAAATCCGCGTCAGCGGCCTTTGTCGGCTTCTTGCAGATCGGGCAGCGGAGTTTGATGGTGCGCTTGCGCGGCATAGTGGGATTGCAGAGGTTGGAGGTCAGATTGTAGAGGTCAAAACAACCCAGAAATGTTTTTTCACCTCTGCAATCTCAACTCTGACCTCTAACCTTAAACGATCTCCGCTACCAAATCATAGTCGTGCGCCGCGGTGATGCGGCAGCGGTAGAACTCTCCCTCTTTCGGCTCGTCACCTTCGGGATAATCGTTCACGAAAACTTTGCCGTCGATCTCCGGTGCGTGCATCGCGGTGCGGCCTTCTAGGAGCAGGTCGGACTCGGTCGAAGCGCCTTCGAGTAATAGGTCGAATTCGCGTCCGACGAGGGATTTCTTTTTTGCCCGGCTGATCTTCTTTTGAATCGACATCAGCGACTTGCGGCGGCTCTCGATCTCGCGTTGCGAAAGCTTTAGTTTCTGTTCGTGATCGAAGGCTCCAGCACCTTCCTGGTCGGAGTAGCCGAATGCGCCCATCCAGTCGAAGGCAGCCTCTTTTACGAAGCTGCACAGTTCTTCGAATTCTTTTTCGGTCTCGCCGGGGAAACCTACGATGAATGAAGTCCGCAAGGTGACGCCGGGAATTACGCGGCGCATTTTTTCGATGGAACGCAGGAACAGGTCGGCGCCGCCTCCTCGCTTCATGCGTTTCAGAACCGTTGGCGACGCGTGTTGCAGGGGCACGTCAATGTAGGAGCAAATATTATCGTGGGCCGCGATGGTTGCCAGCAATCGGCCCGTGATCTTGTTGGGATAGGCGTAGAGGAAGCGAATCCATTGCAGGCCTTCGACGGCGGCGAGCTTTTCCAGCAGCAGGGCCAAGCCGTCTCGCAGGCCGAGGTCTTCTCCGTAGCAGGTGGTGTCCTGGCCGATGAGGGTGATTTCGCGTACGCCGGATTGCGCCAGGCGCTCGGCCTCGGCGATTACGGACTCGAAACGGCGCGAGCGGAACTGCCCGCGGAGCTGGGGAATGATGCAGAAGCTGCAGGGATGATCGCAGCCTTCGGCAATCTTGATGTAAGCCGAATAGCCGGGCCCGCTCAGTACGCGGGGCGTGTGGTCGTCGTAAAGATAGTTTGGCAGATCGGCGACGGCACCGTCCCAGGAGTCGCGCGCGAAGCGTCCCTGCTCGCGGCGATGATCGCCCTCGGGGCGCGATGTCACAGTGTTCGAGGTCAGGATATTAAACGGCGATGGCGCGCGCGGCGTTTCTACGATTCCGGCAGCGGCCAGGATTTTCTCCAACTCGCCGGTACCGACGACCGCGTCTACTTCTGGGATGTTCTTAAGAATCTCATCGTGGAAGCGCTCGACCAGGCAACCGGCGACCACCAGCTTTTTCGCCTTGCCGCCGCTTTTGTGACGGGCCATTTCGAGGATGGTATCGATGGATTCCTGCTGGGCACTGCCGATGAACGAACAGGTATTTACGACGATGACATCGGCGTCCTCCGCCTTGGGAGTGAGCTCGGCGCCAGCCTGGGCCAGCATGCCCATCATGACCTCGCTGTCGACGAGGTTCTTGGGGCAGCCGAGGCTCACAAAGCCTACCTTGGCCGGGGCAGTCGGCCCCGAAGTCGCGGATATATTTTTCTTTTCAGGCACTTTTCAGGTACTAGTCAGGCACTGGGATGATGCCGGTAGCGACAGCAATAACGATCGCAGGCAACAGATCTAATCAATTCTAGCATCCATCACGGCTATGCCCGTTCCTGACGCAGGGCCTGGGCCGGAGCACCACGGAGGGTACTTCGGTTATCCGCTGGTCAGGGCTACCCGTGCTAATCTTATTGAAACAAAACTACATCCCTCAATAACTCTGGAGGAGAGATGTCAGCAAAACGTCTCGCAGCTCTGGTTGTGCCAGTTTTGGTCCTGATTTCGAGCGCTTGGGCGCAACGGAATGAGCTTTCCGCTACAGTGGGGCGGACTTTCGTTAGTACCGAGACGGTGCCGAGTACGGGTTTTCCGGTGCATTTCGGAAATCCGGCAAGCTTTGCGTTCAATTATGCCCGGTATCTCAAGACCTATAAGATTTTCGGACTGTCGGCGGAACTGCCGGTCGCAATCTATCCGCACATGAACCTGAACTACTACCCGGGCAATATCCCCGCAAACATTGGGGCTGTGTTTGTAACCCCGTCCGTTCGCGTGAATATTTTTGCGGCCGACTCCGTTACGCCGTGGGTGAGCGTGGGCGGTGGATATGGCCGGTTCTGGGAATCTTCAAATCTCTATTACTACGGATCGAACCCAGGCCCCACTGGCACCAATACCGGCGTTTTTCAGTTCGGAACCGGACTGGATGTGTGGTTTTGGCGGAACTGGGGAACGCGGCTCGAAGCGCGCGATTTCTACTCGGGAGATCCGTCGCTGGACGTGACTACGGTGAATAGCCGTCAGCACAACTACTATGTCGGTGTTGGCGTCATACACCGCTTCTAGGTGGGTATGGCGATGGGCTACGCCTGGCTTCCATGTTTTTCCGAGTCTGCTAGCTGGCGACTGGCTTCCTCGTCTTTCTGGAATTCGCAGTTTCGTCGGCGGTGATGTCCTTGAAAAGCTGGGGCAGGATTTGGGCGTCGTCCACCGACTGGCCGAAGCGCGCGGATTCATAGGCGCGCGTGAATCTGGCGACCTTCTTCTGTAGCGCCGCTTCCTGAATTGCCGCGACGAAATCGAGTGGTGTTTGTGACGGCGATTTGCGCCAGCCCAGCCGGGCCATGCGGCTCACCATCCGGTCATACCAAAGCGTGGCGGATTCGCGCGGGGCGCGCTCCGGGTGCGCTCGGAGACTGCGGGCGCACAATCCGTTCACAAGCCGCCGCAGATTCACAAGTGCGAGCAGAACGGCCGCGAAGGCGATGACTCCGCCCAGCCAACGCACAGGAAAACTGGCGAAGTGGCGATGCGCACGCCGTGCCGACTGTAGCAGAGCGCGATGCTGACGCTCAATCCACCGGCGAGCCTCGTCAAAAAAATGCCGGCTGTTGTTAGCCGCGTTCGTCGCCAAAGTGCGCTGGTGGCTGACGTCGTAGTTGATGATCCACTCGCGCCAGAAAGATGCGGCCGCATCTATGTAGAGCTGCATCCTTGACCAGCCGGTATGCGTCTGCACACTTCCTGCGGGAGTGGGATCGAAGCTGATCCAGCCGGTCCCGGGAAAAAAAGCCTCAACCCAGGAATGGGCGTCGCTGGCTCGCACCACGTACTGGCCGGTGAGGTCATTGAATTCGCCGCCGCGGAATCCGGTCACGATTCGCGACGGAATGTGGAGTGAGCGCAGCATCACCGCCATCGAGCTGGCGAAATATTCGCAGTGACCCTTCTTCCGCTCGAACAGAAAATTCGCTAACGGGTCCTGCGGCAGGGTGCGGGGGAGTTCCAGCGTGTATCCGAAATGAGTGGATAGATACTGCTCGAGCGCGACGGCCTTGTCATAATTACTGGGAGCCGGGGCGGTGATTTGCTCCGCCAGCTTTGCAATCCGAGTATCGAGCGGCGGCAGTTGCAGATACGGGTCCATACCGCTGGGTGCAAGGTTCGCCGCCAGACGAAGCTCGTCGGTGTCGATTGCGGCCAATCGCGATTCGGCTTCGTAGCGATTGATGGGGTGGTCGGCATCGATGTCGTAGACTGCGCCACCGCCATCCATGCTTACCTGCCGGAAATTTCCGATGAGCCTCTGCGGGTGTTCGGCGAGGAAAAAGACGTTGGTTCCGAGCGGCTCCATCAGGACGCGATAACGAATGGATCGGGCGGCGGCTTCGCGCGGCCCCAACCACGGCGCCAGCCGGTAGCTTCCATCTCCTGACGGCCGCAGTTGGGTTTGATCATACGAGTTGGTCCAGACTTTGCCGTCGAAGGAACTCAGCGCGATCCCACGCCACTTCAGGTCGTAAGCGCCTTGCAGATCGTTCTCGATCTCGATGTGCATTACGACCGCGCTGGACTGCTGAATCTGGCCGATGCGGCCGAGTTCCACACGGTCGGTGAAGCCGGTGGAAACATCGCTTGTGGGAGTGTAGGCGCTCAGGTAGCGCGACGAAACGCGGGGAAGAAGAAAGAAGATGAGGAAGCTCCCGGCCAGAATCATCAGCATGAGCGCGGGGGCGATCGACAGCAACCCGTAAGCCATGCGGCGAGTTGGAGAAACAACACCGGGAGAAATAGTGCCGGGAGAGGCAACCTGCGAATCCAGAGCATGGGTTGGTTCGGAGGCGACGGAGTGCCGCATCTCCATCAGGACGAAAGTGACGACGGCAACCAGCAGGAAGCCTGCAAAAGAAAACAGAAATACGCTACCGACTGTGAGCACGGCGGCGGCGAGCACCATGCCAAACGAAAGCACGGCGAGCATGTAGTGGTCGCGGGTTCGCTGCAACGAGAAAAGCCGGACGACCATGGCAAAAAGCGCGAGGTGAACGGTTGCTGCCAGAAAACTGCGTGAGACGAAGAAGTAATCGGCGAGGTAGATGACTACGTAAATCAGGGTCAGGATGTTGGTCCAGCGTTCCGGGATGACAAATTTGAGCCCGGTCAGAAGTTGGTATCCGCGAAACGCGAGGGCCAGCCCTACAAGAATGACCGCCGGCAGGTCCAGGCCTCCGGTCAAAGCCAGAGTGCCGAAGCCTGTAAGCACAAGCACATAGAGCGCAACATTAAAGTAGCGGTCTATGGCTTTGGCCATGGTGGTCGTGGGTATGGCGATGCTGCCCGGCTTGAGGGTGGCTGCTCTCACGAGGAGCTTCTATTGTTGGCGAAATTGGCGCGGAAGGGAAGTGTCCGCGGTAACAAGCAGAATTCAGGCCTCAACTTGTTTACAATACCTGCCCATGGACTACCTTCTGAAAACTGAACCGACGGTTTATTCGTTCGCGAATCTTGAGCGCGACAAGACGACGATTTGGGACGGGGTGACGAATCCGGCGGCGGTGAAGCATCTGCGCGAGATGAAGCCGGGAGAGCGGTTGGTGATTTACCACACCGGAGATGAGAAGAGCGCGGTGGGGACGGCATCGGTCGTATCGGTGGATGCCAGCGATCCGAAGACTCCGCTGGTCAGGATCAAAGTTGGCAAGGCGATCGCAACGCCGAGAACGTTGGGGGAGATCAAGGCGCGGGCGACGTTTGCGGAATCTCCGCTGGTGCGGCAGGGACGATTGAGCGTGGTGCCGCTGACGGCGGCGCAGTTTGCCTGGCTGGCGGGGGAGTGACGGGATTACAGGAGAAAGTTTTCGCGGACAGGAGTGCCCGCGCTACACGAATTAGGTCCTCACTACGCGCTCGCCGCAATCGGATTCAGCGCACGCAAAGGTTACCTGATTGCGCTGGCGATCGAGACTGATGATGAACATGGGTCGTCCGTGGCGCTCGCAGATGGGCTGGTTGGGGGTGAGTACGGGCGCTTCTCCGCGCTTGGGCGTTGTGTAGCCGATGCGCTCGCCGAAACAGCGGTGGCAGAACTTATCGGTGCAACGAAAGAATTCGATGGAATAATCGGCGCTGTAGGGAGCCAGAGCGGGCTCCATGGTGCGGAAATGCTGATCGCAAAGGGGCAGGATGTCCGTCCGCATGCGAAGCGAGTTTACCATCCCGAATCATTAAATCATTGAGGCAATAATTTCAGCCGATGTAACGCAGGGCGTCGACGATGCCGAGGTTCGAGGCGCGGTAGGAGGGGATCAGTCCGCTGATTATGCCTACCAGAAATGCGACTGCCATCACGACCAGCGCGGTCGGAACGGTCATGTGCAGCGAAACCGGCAGCCCGATTCCCGGGCGCGCCATGAAAAGAATTGCCCCGGTCGCGAAGGTTACGCCGACCAGACCTCCGATTAAAGAAATGGCGATTGATTCGCTCAAGAGCAACTTGAGGATGCTTTCGCGGGTGAAGCCGAGGGTGCGGAGGACGGCGACCTCGCGGGTGCGTTCGCGGATCGACATTGCCATGGTGTTGGCACAGACGAGCAAAGTGGTGAAGACCACGGCTCCGCAGATGCTGAGGATGAATACTTTGACGCTGCCAAGTGTGTTGATGAAATCGAGCTTGAACGCCTGTTCGCTCTCGCTCTTGGTGGGGACGGGACTGCCGTGGAACATGTCGTCGATGGCGTGGGCCGCGCGGGGCATATCTTCTGGAGTGTCGACGCGGGTGAAGTAGAAGCCAGCAGTATCTTTGAACCAGTCAACGGATTCTTCCAGATATTTCGTGTGCAGGTAGAGCGCGCTGTTGGGCGGATCGATGGTGTAGATGCCGCGCAAGGTCAGGTCAAGATCGACGGGAAAAATACTGCCCTGCAGGATGATGTGATCGCCGATCTTCCAGTGATGTTTCTTGGCAAGTTCAACGTCGACGACGCATCCCGCGCGGTCGCGTTTCCAGGCGGCGAGTTGGTCGGCGGGCATGATCTTGTCGGCTGCGACGTCGAAATATTCATCGGGGTCGGTCGCGAACTGGGCGAAGAAGTTCTCGGGCTTATCGTCTTTATACTTGCCCCCGAACCAGGTCATTGGGACAACATGCACGACGCCGGGAATCGCGCGGATCTTGTCGCGATAGTAAATCGGCAGGAAGTTGGCCAGCGAGACCTTGTGCCGGGTCATGATGCGGAGGGCTGAGTCTGGGGCTCCCTTGTCGATGTAGAAACTGCGCCAGACGCAAAGCATGACGCAGAGCAGGAGCAGAGAAAAGGCGATGCTGGCAACCGTCAAGAGACTACGCCGCTTGTTGCGAAAGGCGGACTTGGCGACGAAGCGGGTGATGGTCATGACGGTGACAACATTTTACACCGCGATTTCACGGTGAGAATCTTGCTCAGGAAAGAACCTTGCGCAGCTCGCGCCGTAGAATCTTGCCCGACGGCGTTCGCGGAACGGCTTCCACAAAGCGAATCTCGCGAGGCTGCTTGTGATGGGCGAGTCGGTCGGCAACGAAGCGGCGCAATTCCTTGTCCAGCGCATCGCCGGGCGTAAAACCTTCACGGAGGACGACGAAGGCACAGGGAATTTCTCCGGCGTCGGGGTCGAGCTTGGCGACTACGCCGCAGTCGCGGACGGCGGAGTGTTCGAGGAGGACGGATTCGACTTCGGCTGGAGCGACGGGGAATCCCTTGAACTTGATCATCTCTTTGCTGCGGTCGAGAACGTAGTAGAAGCCGTCGGCGTCGGAGCGGACGATGTCGCCCGAAAAGTACCAACCATCGCGAAGCGCGGCGGCGGTGGCTTGCGGCTCTTTCCAGTATCCCAGCATGATCTGCGGGCCGCGCATTGCGAGTTCTCCGGGCTCACCCGGGGCGGCCTCGTTCCCGTCGATGTCGTTCTCAGTCACGACGACGCGGCATTCGGTGAAGGCCAAGGGCTGTCCGATGGATGCGGGACGGTTCATTTCGGGTGGCGCGAAGTAGCCGACGTGGGTGACCGGGGATGCTTCGGTCATGCCATATCCCTGGACGACGCTGATGCCGGTGAGGCTGGTGAGGCGTCGGGCGAGTTCGGGGGCGAGCGGCGCGGCGCCGGACTTGATCCAGCGGACTTTGTGTTTCTTAGGAAAGATGCCGGCTTCGGCGGCCTGGCATAGGGCATTGATGGCGGGCGGGACCAGGGGCATCATGGTGACGCCTTCCTGAAGCAGAAGAGCGCAGAGTTTTTGCACGTCGAAGCGCGGCATCAGAACCAGGGTGGAACCGAGGGTCAGCGAAAGACTGAGCGCTACGGTAAGTCCGTAGATGTGGTAGAGCGGCAGGAAGCAGAGCATGGTGTCGTCGGGGGAGAGCGCGGTGCCGTTCTTGCCGAGCAACTGGTAGACATTCGAAACCAGGTTGTAGTGCGAGAGCATGACACCTTTGGGCAGTCCGGTGGTGCCGCTGGAGTAGGGAAGGGCGGCGATGGTTTGTTGCGAGTCGCGCGAGGCTTCAGGAAACTTGAGGGAAGTCGGGCGCAGCAGACTTGCGAAGTCTTCGCATCCGGCATACTCGCGGCGGGTGGTGAACACGCGACGCAGGGCGGAAAGCCCCGTGAGATCTGCGTTCTCGATCAAAGGAGCGTCGGTGATGAGAAAAGCGGCGCCGGAATTTTCAAGCTGATAGCGGATCTCGCGCTCGCGGTAGGCGGGATTGAGGAGGGTGGGAATGCCTCCGGCGAGCGTGGCGGCATGATAGGCGATGGCGAATTCCCACGAGTTGCCCAGAAAGATAGCAACCAC
The DNA here is from genome assembly GCA_963755765.1 of uncultured Acidobacteriaceae bacterium. Classification (GTDB taxonomy): domain Bacteria; phylum Acidobacteriota; class Terriglobia; order Terriglobales; family Acidobacteriaceae; genus Acidiflorens. The sequence continues at coordinate 293,213 of CAVWKZ010000006.1, read as the reverse complement.
TTCTCCGGGAGCTAGCCCGGCCGAGATGAGGCCGCGGGCGAGGGACTCGACGAGGCTGCCATATTCGCCGAAAGTGAGGCGGCGATCGCACGATGTGTCAACGAGGGCGGTCTTGCCGGCATGCTGCCGGCAGCTCTGGAGGACGACATCGTGGAGGAACCGTCCGCTGGGATCGGCGTAGAGCTGGGTGCGAAGCATCGCGGGTGATTGTAACGGCAGAGTGCGGAAGTTAAAAGTCAGATTGCTACGGTGAAAATATATAGCGACGAGGCCGCGCTCAGGCGCTCAGTTTGCGGAGGAATTCCTGCTCGTCCATACGGTACTTGAATGCCTTGCGGCCGTTGATGAAGACTACGGGGACTTCGTCGGTGTAGAGACGGCGGATTTCGGCGTCGGAGTCCACGTCTATTTCGCGCCAGTCGAAGCCGCCGCGTTTGTGGAGCTTGACCAGACTCTCCTTGACGATTTCGCAGAGATGGCATCCCTTACGGGAATAGACGACGACTTCGCGGGACGGCGTCATGCGAGGGAGTGTAGCAGTTTTGGTGCAGGGGTCCAAGAGTCGGAGTGGGGGACTCGGAGAGCCGCACGAAGAGGGGGTAGAATTTCCTGATGACGACTGACGGACGGGCACTTTCTGGAAAAACGATGCTGGTTACCGGCGCGGCGAAACGGCTGGGGCGCGCGATCGCTTTGGCCGCTGCTGAAAACGGCGCTGACGTGGCGATTACTTATAGGGAGTCGGCGCGCGAGGCGCGGTCGGTCGTAGGAGAATTGGCGTGGCATGGCGTGCAGGCGTTGGCGGTGCGGTGCGATGTCACTGATGAAGAGAGCGTCCGGGAGATGGTGAAAGAAGTGGCGCGGGAGTTGGGCGGGATTGACGTGCTGGTGAATAACGCCGCGAATTATGAAACCGTCGAGTTTGAAAAGATTACCGTGGCGCAGTGGGACGCGATTTTTGCGTCGAATACGCGCGGGCCGTTTCTGGTGTCGCGCGAGGCGCTGCCGTACTTGAGAAAACGCAGGGGGCGCATTGTTAATATGGGGTCGCTGGGAGGGCTGCGGCCGTGGCCGACGCACGCGCATTATTGTTCGTCGAAGGCGGCGGTGCACATGCTGACCAAAGTGATGGCCAAGGCGCTAGCGCCGGAGATTTCGGTGAATGCGGTGGCTCCGGGAATGATTGATTTGGGAGAGAAATCGGCGGCGGCCTTCATGAAGAAAATGGCGAAACAGACGCCGATGCAGCGGGACGGGACGGCGGCGGACATTGCCGCGGCGGTGATGTTCTTTGCCACGGCTCCGCAGTTTATTACCGGGCAGGTGCTGGCGGTGGATGGCGGACTGGGGCTGTAGGATTTGTTTCTCCGCCTGGATTCACGTATCGTTTCTTTTCGTGTTTTCGCGTATTGTTCTGTTTCGACTTAAACCCACTTATGACTCGATCTATTCGCGGAGCAGGCTGTCTTATTCGGACACTCTTTCAGACGTTATTCTCTAACATTTGTTCTGGTAACTTTTCTCGCAGTTTCACTCGCGGCTGCCCAGGATCGCCCGGAGGAGGGCGGTCATGAACTCGAGGTTTGGACAGGCGGCGGGCACTCGGTTCCGGGGGGCACTAGCGATACAGAGGTTTGGAATGCCGGCGTGCGCTACGGATGGATCCTGACGCAGCCGCACCTGCCGGGCTTTCTCAGCGGACGCTTCGAGCTTGCAGTGGACGCGGTGCCGGCTTTTGTTATCTTCCAGCGGGCCAACACTGCCTTTGGGGCAGGAGTAAATCCGGTGGGGTTCAAGTGGATCTTCGCCACGCGTGGGCATGTCGCTCCCTATCTCGAGTTGAACGGTGGGACGCTGTTCACGAACCACGAAGTGCCGTCGGGAACTTCGACTATTAACTTCACGACGGGAGCAGCGTTGGGGATGTATGTTTTCGGCGATCATGCGTGGTCGGTGGATGTCCGCTATATGCACATTTCTAACGCCGGGCTGACGGTGCCGAACCCGGGAATAAACACGGTGCAGGTGCGCTTGGGGTTTGGGAAATTCTTCGGGAAGAAGTAGCGTGCAGCGCGACTTCCGAGCAACTGCTGGAGCAGCAGGTCCTTCCCCTTCGGCTCGCTCAGGGTCAGGATGACAAATTCGAGAGTAGGCACAATCAGAAGTTAGTGTCGATGCGATAACGCCGTAGAAGTCTGCCCGGATTCGGCGCGGCGTCCGCAGCACGGCCCTGGTGGAATTGGTGCGCCGTGGGGGCAAGTCAGCGGATGGTTGAGAAAAGTGCAGATCTTGTCGGTTGCCTCAGGCGAGAGTATGTGTTCGAACTTGCAGGCCTGTTGCTCGATTTCACTTTCGCTGTCCATAGCGAGTGAGTCGGTGAAGAGGCGCTCGGCCAGGCGGTGTCGGCGGATGATGTCGGCGGCACGCTGGTGTCCACGCGGAGTTAGTTCGACGATCGCGGAACCGTCGCCGATCGAAACGCCGGTCGGTTTGAGCGCGTCGTGGCAGGGATTGACGAAGGGCTTGTGATGATGCGGTTCGGGCGGATGCGGGCGCGTCGTCACCAGTCCCATGGCCGCCATTTTTTCCACGGCGATGGAGACGGGCAGAGCGCCGTGGACTTCCATGCGGCCAATCTCGGCGAGTTCGCCGTTTTCTTCCAGCGCAAATAGTTCTTCCAGCACCTCGTCGAACTGCTCCTCGTCGGCCATGGCAAAAACTTCCTGCGCGGCGATTTTGCCGTGATGCAATTCGATGCGGCGGTCAGCGAGGCGCGCCACTACGGGATCGTGCGTGACCATGACGATGGTGCGTCCCTGCTGGTGGAGTTCACGCAGCAGGCGCAGAACGATTTCTTCATTGGCCGCGTCGAGGTTGCCGGTGGGCTCGTCGGCTAGAACAATTTTCGGATCATTGATGAGGGCGCGGGCGATGCACACGCGTTGCTGCTCGCCTCCGGAAAGCTGCGAAGGCAGGTGGCTGGCGCGGTCTTTGAGGCCGACGCGATCGAGGGCCTCGAGGGCTTCCTGCTCGTCGGTCATGCTGTGGAAGTACTGCGCCAGCATGACGTTCTCGACGGCGGTCAGATACGGAATCATGTGGAATTGCTGGAAGACGAAGCCGATGGTTTCGGCGCGGACATGATTGAGGTCGGAGGCGTTGAGGCTGGCGACGTTTTGTCCGTCGAGCCAGATCTCGCCACTGGCGGGGCGATCGAGGCATCCGATGAGATTGACCAGGGTGCTCTTGCCGGAGCCTGAGGGCCCCATCACGGCGACCCACTCGCCCGGAGCGATAGAGAGAGAGACGTCATCGAGCGCGTTAATGAGGACGTGGGCGCCGTTGTTTTCGTCCGCTCGGGCCGGGTAACTCTTGGTGACGTTCTTGAGTTCGATCATCCGTTTGCACTCTCGGTTCTTACTCTCGGGCTTACTCTCCCCTCAGAATGATAGCGGGTTGGATGCGTCGAAGCATAGCGATCGGCAATATGGCCGATACGAGCGCCACGATAATACTACCGGCGAGCACATATGGGAACACGCTGAATCGCGGGACGACGGGGGCATTGAAGTTGACTCGTCCGATCCAGGCAGCGACGCCGATGCCGATGAGGAAGCCGAAAATCGCTCCCACTGTGCCCAGGGCCGCGGCTTCGGCTGCGAAGAATCCGTTGATCAGGCGCTCGGAAGCGCCCAGCGCCTTCATGATGGCGAAGTCGCGGCGGCGGTCGAAGACCCATCCCATGAGCGTGGCCAGGACGCAGAGCGCGGAAGTCAGAATGATCAGGGTAGCGGAGGCGTAGAGCGTGGCGCGCGTTTTATTCAGCACATTGGCTTCGCCTTCCATGATCTGGCGGACGGGGCGGATGTCGGCGGCGGGCAGAAGCTGCGCTAGCTGGCGGATCGAGGCTTCAACTTCGGTCGCGGTTCCGTTGGCGGCGACTTCGATGGTTGAGGGCGCGATGCCGGTCCAATTCTGGAATTCGGATTGATCGAGATAAATGCGGCTGTCTTCGGCGGCGCCGGTTTGAAGCATGCCCGCGGGTGTGAGTTGAATCGTCTTGCCTTGGAAGGTTAGTTCGAAGGGCTGGCGATTGGGACTGACCGCAGTGGCGGCGCGCACGCCGATGAGGGCTTGGCCGGGTGCGTCGGGCCAACGGCTCACTTTCCACCAGCGGTTCAGCTGGCGGGCGCGCGCGAAATCGGTGCCGACGACAACTACAGATTGTCCGTCGGTGGTGCGGGCTACGGCATAGGAGAAAGGAACGGCGAGCGTCTTTGCGCCAAGGGTGGATTCGATTTTAGCCAGTGCGTCGGCAGGCAGAGACTCGCCATCTTTGGCAACGATGACGACGTTCGCGCCATAACTTCGGAACTCGGTGCGCAGTTTCGCCTGCGTATCGACGTAGAGGTTCATCATGGCGGTGGCGACGGCGGCGGCCACGATCATGGCGAGCAGGGCCGAGGCGGCGCGTCCGCGACGGAGTACAGCGGCGCGGAAAAGCATGCGTGTGAACATGGAAGTCGATGGCGACGTTTGCGCCGCCCGAGCGCGGCGATCCGCGACTTGCTTCGGAGTGTGGAGCGTGGTGCTCGTCGTCATCCTTCACCTCGCATGGCGAAGACGGGGTCGAAATTCACGGCGCGGCGGATGGCGGCGGCGCTTCCGGCGAAGGTTACGACGACGGCGATGGCCAGGATGATTGGGAAGAGCACGGGCTCGACGGAAATCTGTGAGTTGAAAATCGAGCGGCCGATCTGGCGGGCCAGCAGCGCTCCGGCGGAGAAGCCGGCTAGGCCGCCGGCGAGCGCGAGCAGTAGCGCCTCCGCAAAAAAGATTGCTGAGACTGCGACGCTGCTTGCGCCCAGGGCTTTCATTAGTCCGACTTCGACGCGGCGCTCGAAGATGGTCGTGGCCATGGCAGCGGAAACGGCGAGCGCGGATGCGAAAAGCGCGGCGAGCGTTACCAACAGCATGAGTCCGTTGATGCGCGAGAGCACGCTGCCTTCGTTCTGCGCGACCTGGCGGATTTGCTCCGCGTGCGAATGCGGAATGACTTCCTGCAACTGATATGCAATCGACTGCACGTAGGGCGAGCAATACCAGCGGTCGCGGACTTCGGGGCTCATCGTTTTTGGATCCTGGATGGCGAGCGCATCCTGGGGCTTGGTTAGCGCGCTGACGTAGACACGGCGCACGGCGCCCGGTTTGCCGAGAATCTGTTGCGCGAGCGCGAGCGGCGCGACGATCTGATCGTCTTCGGCGGCGCCGGTAGAAAGGATGCCTGAGATATTAAGTTGGCGGTCCGCGACTTCGATGGTGTCACCGGGCTTCTTGCCGAGCGTTGCGGCCAGACGTTCGCCTAGCAGCAGATTCTGAGAGTCGTCCGCCGGCCAAGCACAGGTTGGAGATTCTTTGCCATCTCCACACGAGACTTTCCACCAGGGATGAGTGATCCGCACGCCGGTGGTGAAATCTTCTTTGCCAAAGCGGAGCGGCTTATTGAAGTAGGTGCCGACGAGCGTGACGTCTTTCGCGTCTCTGCCACCGTCACTGTCGACTTTCACGGTAACCGGCAGCATAGGCGAGAAGCCGACAATGTTGTTGTGCCAGAAGGTGCCGCGGATTTTCGGCAAATCGGCTTCGTTGAGGAACGCGCCATCGCTCGGTGGCTTCAGGTTGATGCCGCCGACTTCCACGTCGAGTGTGTCTTCCTGCGGAGTGACAATGAGATTCGCGCCGTAGCTACGCAGTTCACGATTGATTTTGTCGCCGATGTCGGTGGCTACTGCAATCATCGCGGTCGCAACCGCCACGCCGAGCGTGATGGCGATGCCCGCCAGAAGCTTGCGGCGTGCCTGGTGGCGGAACGATTCGTAGACGAGGCGGGGAAACATTATTTTATTGCTGCTCGAAGTAGTGTCTGCCGGCCGAAATGTCGGCTTCGGAGACGATGACCGCGTCGCCCGTAACCTGCGCTTTCAGTGGGATCGGATTGCAGCCTCCGGCCATGCCGACCGACTGCGGATTGATGGGAGCGGCACAGTTTTTGCAGACCACTCCATGGGAACTTTTGTAGAAGCCGACGGGGCCGCAGATTTCGCACGCGTCGAATAGCGTGGCAATTTTTCCATCGGGTTTCTGATAGAGCCAGAATCGGACTTCGACGCCTCCGGCGTTGGTTTCGAAACGGTGGAGTTCGCCATCATAAATTTGCGTCAGCGGGATGGAGACTTTGCCGTCAACGAAGGTGACTTCGGTGGCAGGCGAGAGGGCGCTGGCGCTCTTTTCGTAGATGAAGCTGGCGGTGATCATGACGATGAAGACGAACGAGCAGATGTAAAGCGAGGCCATCCACAGACGCTCGCGGCGCGCGGTCCAGAGCACTTTGCGGCGTGCGGCGCCAGCGGGCGGCAGGGCGACGGGCTGGCGGCTCTTCATCTCAAACAGCACCATCAGCGCGGCCAGCGCGAGGATGGTCACGAAGAAGAAAAAATCGTTACGAACAATGGGGCCGATGAGGGCCATTTCCTGGCGAGAAGAGGGAAGGATTCCGTTTTCGGAGAGTTCGTGCAGGCCGGAGATTACGAGTTGCCCGGCCACGAGGAAAAGAATTGCGGTCGTGACCTTGAAGAATTTCTGCAGATTGATCTTGACGCTGCCCTTGACGAACATCACGCCGAAGAGCACGGCAACCGCGATGCCGAGGAGGGTGCCGATGAAACTCATCAGCTCGGTTGAGTTCAACGTAACGGCGGAGAGAATCAGAACGGTTTCGACGCCCTCCCGCAGCACCATGAGGAACACGAACAGGAAGAGGGCGATTGATTTGTCGCCGCCTGCGTCTCCGCCGGCGAACAAACCGACTTTGGTTTCGATCTCACCCTTGAGCTTGCGGCCGGTCCTCATCATGAAAACGATCATGGTGACGACGAAGACGGCGGCGGCCAGCATGACCCAGCCTTCAAAGACGTCTTCGTTCCACTTGAGACGGGAGAGCAGGACGGCGATGGCAATCGATCCGGCAAAAGCGGCAGCCAGAGCGGCATAGACCGATTTGCGCAGATCGTTGCGGCCGATCTTGGCGAGATAAGCGAGGGTGATTCCGACGATGAGAGCGGCTTCAACGCCTTCGCGGAGCGTGATGATGAACGCCTGGAGCATTAATTAGGGTCCTATAGCTATTAAGATGCGATTTCTAATTGAAAATGAAATTCAATTTCAATATCAATAGGATACGGTTTTGTGCGGGGAGCGGTCAACGGATTGAATCACGCCTAGTGCAGATTTGGATTAAACGGGGAAACGGGGTATTGAACGGCATATTGCCGGAACGCTGATGCCCTCGTCAGTCAATGACTCTTAGCCGATCCTCAGCGCACGATAGGCTCGTGATCGCCGCCTCTTTGCCCGTTTCGCCCGGCGCGCGCTTCACGAGACGCTGCAATGCAATTTCGCAGCGCTCTGCGTAGCGGCCGATTGCAGCCGAGGCCCAAAAGACGTGCCCGGCGGTAATTGGACCCACGAGCTTGCGATGTCCGGCAGCCGCCAGCCCCATCGAAGCGATGCAACCGCAGCGCGAACAGTCGGGGTCGCCCCCGAACTGACAAGGCTCGACGCGCGTCCTGAAATCCGCCGAGAGCGTGTACGTTGTCTTTGCGAAGATGCAGTCGCCGGGCGAAGCTGGAGGAGACAGGAATTCTTTGATCACTGCTTCGGGCATGTCCAGCTTGGGCTGATCGAGGCGAACCCGCAGTAGGGTATCCACCACGGTCCGCCGTTCCTCCTCTGTCAGGCATTCGACATTGTTCGCGCCCCGCTGGGGTGTGAAGATGCTCATCCAGATTTTCTCTACCGCCGGGTTAGCCGCCCAGAAATCGATGAACTCGGGGAGGTACCCGCCGCGTTTCACCATTGCGCTGGTGATGGTGCCGTGAACCGCAACGCGCTGGCCCTCAATGTGGCGGAGGATGCGTTCATAGGTGGCGGGCTTGCGACGCGCGTCGTGCTCCGGTTGCAGGCCATCGACGGAGATCACGAGTTGCAGGTTCGGCAGCGCGGCCCACGACAACGGGATCGGACGGAACCCGCTGGTTACGACCTGGACGTGCGTGTTCTCGACCAACTGCGGCAGCAAGACCTCTAGTTCGCGGTAACGGACGAGCGGGTCGCCTCCTACAATCGACAGATGGAGCGGTTTCTGTTGATCCACCGCGTAGAGAACACGATCGATCAGCTCCTGTCCTCTAAAATCGGACAGGCTGCGCAGGTTTGTCGACCCAAGATGAGCGTCTTCATACGCGTAACACCCAGGACAGCGTAGCGGGCATTCTTTCGTGATTTCAATGGATAGCGATGGGACTCGACCTCGCAGGGTACGACCCCAGGTTTGGAGTACCGGCTTGATCCTCAACCCCATGGTTGCCCCGGTTAGATGCCTCCCTACGAACGGAGGGTGCCTGAAAATTAATGGTCAATTGGAATCGGGCGTCGGGGCCGAACCTGCAAGCCGGCCCGTTCGCGATAGCTGTCGAAACATCCCCATTTCGCACATTGACAACCAGAGTTTCCTCGGCTATCAGATAATCCTCAAGAACTTCTTAGCATCGGCCAGTTCGGGGAAGCTCTTCTCCTCCGCCAGAAACTCCCGCGAATGCACGCACCGCCTGCTCCCTCGCAGCTTTACCGGGTGTTTCAAATGCAGCATCTCGTGAAACAGGATGTATTCGACGGCGTAGCGCGGGACGCGTGGGTGGTCGAAGACGCGGCTGATGACGATGGCGTTGTGCGCCGGGTCGTAGTGGCCGAGGCTGCTGCGGGCGTGGGTCTGGCTCCAGGTAAGTTGCGGGCGTCCCATGAGTCCGTGGAAGAAGCGGCGGTTGAGGTCGTCGAAGATTTCTTCCAGATGGTAGTGGTGTCCGCGGGCGGAGCGGATTTGCTTGCGTCCGCGCATCTGGCGGATGAGGCGGGCTTTGGCGGCTACGTCATGACCGGCGATATAGCGGCGATAACGGGCGCTGTGGGTACGATCGATCGGCCGGCGATAAAGCTTGGCGAGCAGGATGTGGGCGATCGAGTGCAGCACCACGTCGGGAGCGCCTTCCAGCAGATCGGAGAGCCGGATGTAAAGCTCTGCCTGACGCAGGCGGATGGTGTTGTTGATGGAGACGAAAGAATAGAAACGAATATGAAAAGGCGGCGCGGGCGTATGAGGACGAAGTTCGCGATAGGCTTCGTGAAAGATTTCGAAAAGCTTTGGGGACACGTTGAGGGAAGGTTAGCACGGCAGCACTCAGCATTCAGCACTCAGCACTCAGAAAATCGTAGAGCTTCGCTGAGTGCTGGCCGCTGACTGCTGAGTGCTGTGTCGGCCTTGTTCTATTTTTTCTTCTTCCGCTTCATGTATTCCTCGACCTCGGCGGCGGTTTTGCGATGGTCGTCGGCGCTGGAGTCTACGGTGTCTAGAGCGTCGGTTAACAAGAATTCGTACTGGCTGACTTCGGCGGCGGTGGTGTTCGCGGAGTTCTTGAGGGCACGCAGCTTCGACTGAAATTCAGTGTCGGCTTCGATTACGAGCTTCATCGGCTTACGAATGTCATCCTTGCGGCCGACGTACATATCGATGTTGTCGTTGAGTTCGTCGTACACGGCGAGGAAATCCTCGAGCATGTCGTGGGTCTGAGCGGGGCGATCTTTCACCTTGGGATCGCTGCGCATTTGCTCAAGCTTTGTTATGCGATCCCGGGAAAACTGCACGTAAAGCTTTAAGCGCAGGTCGGGGTCGAGCATGGCGTCGCGGAGCTGGTCGATCTCCAGCGGATTGAGGGGGTCGCGGCGGCGTTCTGCCCACAACGGCGAGCAACGGGGCAGGCAGAGCGGGAGCGCTAGCGTCAGAGCTAATGCCAGAACAAGCGCGATTCGCCAGTGCCCGTGGCCGCCCGTCTTCATTTCTATTTCTTCCCCTTCTTGTCGTCTTTGGCGAACATTTCCTTGAGCAGCGTGGTGCGGACGTCTTCTAGCCGGTGGATGGCCTGATCCACGGGAGGCTGGTCGTCGAAGGCGAGAGTGCGCTTGATGTCGCGCAGCTTCTCCGCCATTTTTCGAACATCGATCTCAACATTCTTGAGGTGCTTTTTGGTTTGGACGGCCGCATCGCGGGCTTTCTCGCAGTAGGTCACGATATCTCCGACCGCAGCGGTAGCGCGTTCGACGTTGCCATCGTTGTAAAACTTGTCGGCGTCGCGAAGCTCATGCTGGGCGATCTCGATGGCTAGTTCGGGGCGATCTTCGAGCCGCGCGTTTTCGAGGCGCGCCTTGAGTTCAACTATGCTTTCTTCCTTGGCAGCGGCGTACGTGGAGGCCATCGCGATGACGAGCATAGCGACGAAAGTCTTGACGAAAATGCTAGAGGCAAGTCGTCGCATGGCGGTCAGCGCTTCTTCGGTTCGATCGCGATCAGACGGTGGGTGGACTGCCACTCCTGATCGGGATACTTCCCGTTCGCAACATCCAGAAAGTGATGATAATCGAGCGACGCGTTTTTGTAGTCGCGCAAGTGGTCGTAAGCGGAGGCACGAAGAAAATAACAGATTGGGGGCAGTTCCGCGTTTAACAACGTTCGGCCATTTAGGGCTCGGATCGTGAGTTCATAGTTCTTGTTCTCGCTGGCTGCAAAGGCCAGATCGACGTAGATATCTGGCGAATCGCGCTTCAAACGGAGCGCTGTCAGAAACTCCTGTTGCGCTTCAGGAAACTTTTTCTCGAGAAGCAGAGCATGCCCCAGTCCGCGATGTAATTCGGGATCGTTCGGCTGTGCCTTGAGCAGAGCGCGGTAGGCGGTTTCGGCGAGATCATTTTTCCCGGCACTTGAGTAAAAGTCGGCGATTTCGCGCTGCGCGTCGGCGTCTGCCGGGGCGAGTTTCAGCGCGGTCTGGAATTCCGCGATGGCATCGTCTTTCTTGCCCTCCGCGGCTAGGACGCGTCCTAGTTGCAGGTGGATGCCGGCGTCATCGGGACGCTCCGCAGCGAGCCGGCGTAGCAAGGGCTCGGCGTCGCCTAGGCGCCCGGACTTCATGTAGATGTTGGTGAGGCCGATGGCGGCTTCGGTGCTGCGCGGATCGAGCGCCAGCGCCTGCTTGTATTCGGCTTCCGCGTCCGAAAACTCTTTTTGCCTTTCGTGCAGGAGTCCGGCGGAGAGATGCGGTTCCGGGTCCTTCGGCGTGAGCGCGGAGGCTTTGGCGTACGCCTGAAGCGCCTCGCTCGGCTTGCTATTTTCCAACAGGTGCGCGAGCGCGAGCCAGGCGCGAGCCTGACCTTCTTCGACGTGATCCGTCGGTTTGAGATTTGTAGCAGCGCGCAAAAATTGCTCGGCCTCGGGGCTGTTGAAGCGGACGAGCATCAGGCCCAGGTTCAGGTTCGACTCAAACACATCGGGCTTGGCGGCGACGGACTGCCGATAGGCGTGGATTGATTCTTCCACGCGACTTTCGTGATTGAGAACGAATCCGAGGTCGAACCATGCCTGATAGTTTTTGGGATCTTTGTCGAGCGCCTTCTTCAGCAGCGTTTCGGCGCCGGCGAAATCATTTTTCTGGATGGCATCTTCGGCCTGCGCAATTTCCGGAGGCGTGTCGTCGACTCGTTCCTTGTAATGGCGGACAGTGGTCTGAGTCTGACCGAAAGCGGAGGCACATAAGAGGATGGGCAGGAAAGTTCTGAGGAGCGGATGTTTTCTGCTCGGGCCATCTCTTCTGGCAATGTCGAGCGAGGACGCTCGACGCTCTGCGAACATTTTATTGGTCCGCTTACTGGTCTCCATGGCGCACGCCGTTTCCGTTCAAGACCTGCTTCAGATACTGTCCCGTGTAAGAGTTCTTCAACTCCGCGATCGTCTCGGGAGGGCCGGAGCCGACGAGATGGCCACCGCGGTCGCCGCCTTCGGGGCCGAGGTCAATCACCCAGTCCGCGGTTTTGATGACTTCAAGATTGTGCTCGATAACAATGATGGAGCCTCCTGCATCGATTAGACGGCGGAAGGCGGAAAGTAGTTTGCTGACGTCGTCGAAATGCAGGCCGGTGGTAGGTTCATCGAAAATATAAAGCATTCGACGCTTGCGTTTGTGGCCATCGCCGCCTTCCGCCGGACGATTCAGTTGGCGATTTCCAGGCTGAAGATGTGCGGCCAACTTCATGCGCTGCGCTTCGCCTCCAGAGAGCGTGGTGGCTGATTGGCCGAGGCGCAGGTAGCCGAGACCGACTTCATCGAGCACCCGCAATTTTTCCGTGAGCCGCGGCGCTTCCGCGAAGAACTTGAGCGCCTCACGAATGGTCAGGTTCAGAACCTCGTGAATGTTCTTGCCTTTGTAGTGGATTTCGAGCACTTGCGGCTTGTAGCGCGTGCCCTTGCATTCGTCGCAGATGAGTTCCACGTCGGCCAGAAACTGCATTTCGACGGTGACGGTGCCGTCGCCCTGACAGTTTTCGCAGCGTCCTCCGGGCACATTAAAGGAAAAATGTCCGGCAGGAAAGCCGCGCTTCTTCGCTTCCGGCAACGAGGCGAAGAGTTCGCGGATGATGTCGAACGCCTTGATATAGGTGACCGGATTTGACCGCGGCGTGCGGCCGATGGGCGATTGGTCGACTAGGACTACCTCGTCGAGATACTCGTCGCCGTCGATGCTGTCCCACAAAACAGGGGCCGCGCCGCCATTGGTCTGACGCTTCGCTGTGGCCAGCGCCTGATAGAGGACGTCGTGCAGCAACGACGATTTCCCGGAGCCGGAGACACCTGTAATCGCGACCAGCATGTTGAGCGGAATTTCCAGATCGATGCGCTTCAAATTGTGGGCGCGAGCGCCTGTAATACGAAGCTTGTGAGGCCCGGGCTGCCGTCGCTTTGTGGGGATCTGGATGTGCAGTTCGTCGGCGAGATAACGGCCGGTGAGCGAGTGCGGCATCTTCAGGATCTGGTTGTAGGTGCCGGCGCCGACAACTTTGCCGCCATTCTCTCCCGCGCCCGGGCCGAGGTCGAGAATGCGGTCGGCGGCGCGCATGATGTCAGGATCGTGCTCGACGACGAGGATGGTATTCCCCAGGTCGCGCAGGTCGTGCAGGATTTTGATCAGGCGATGGGTATCGCGGCTGTGCAGGCCGATGGAAGGCTCGTCCAGCACATATAAGGTGCCGACCAGACGCGAGCCGAGAGAGGTCGCCAGCTGAATGCGCTGCGCTTCGCCGCCCGACAGGGTTGATGCTAGACGGTCGAGCGTCAAATACTCGAGTCCGACTTCGTTGAGGAAGCGCAGACGCTCCTGAAGTTCGATGAGAAGCTTTTCGGCAATTGCGGCTTGCTCGGTTGAGAGCTTGAGCTGAGCGAAGAAGCGCGCCGCCTCTTCGACCGTCATGCTGCATACCTGGCAGATGTTCTTGCCATCAATCTTTACCTGACGCGCTTCGGCACGCAGACGAGTGCCCCCGCAGGCGGAACACAGCGAATATCCGCGATAACGGCTGAGAAAGACGCGGACGTGCAGTTTGTATTTCTTGCGCTCCAGATGTTGGAAGAAGCCGCGGACGCCGCCGTAGCCGTGGCCGCCGTCTTCGTCGCCAAAGACAATGAGACGCTGCTGTTCGGCGTCCAGTTCATACCAGGGCACGTCCAGCGGAATTCCAGCCTGGCGCGCGAAGCGCTTGAGTTCAGTAAACAGCGGTCGATATTTCGGCTTCGTCCAGGGCTCGATCGCGCCCTCATTCAAGGTCTTGCCCTTGTCGGGAATGACGAGGTCGAGATCGAAGTCGATGGTGTTGCCAAAACCCTGACAGCGCGGGCAGGCGCCATAGGGATTGTTGAATGAAAACAGGCGCGGCTCGGGCTCTTCGTAGCGGCTGCCATCGTTCTTGCATTCGAAGCGTTGGGAAAAACGCAGGCGCTGCGGAGTTTCGTCGTCGCCATCACCATTCCGGGGTGCGGTTTCGAAAATCACTTCGCCTGCTTCGCGATAGCCAATCTCAACCGCATCAACGATGCGCGAGCGCTGGTCGGCCGAGACGACGAGGCGATCTACCAGTCCGAAAACGGGTTCGGAAAAGTTGAGGTCGAGGAGCGATTCCGGAGTCGAAAACTCGAAGACTTGGCCGTTCTGAAAAAGGCGGTTGAAGCCGCGTTTACGCAGATCGAAGAGCCGTGCCCTCATCGCGTCGGAGGGCAGATTGGACTCAGCTGATTTTTTCTTGGCGCGGGACTTTTTAGCCGTCTTCTCGTCTGCGGCAGGCGCATGCGCCTGAATCGGAAAGAACACATTCAAGCGAGTGCCTTCGCCCAAAGCGAGCAGGCGGATGGCCACCTCGTCCACCGTATCTTTCTTCACTTCCTGACCGCAGAGCAGGCAGTAGGTGCGTCCGATGCGGGCGAAGAGCAGGCGCAGATAATCGAAGATCTCGGTGGCTGTGGCGACGGTCGAGCGCGGATTGCGCGTGGAGTTCTTCTGCTTGATCGCCACCGCGGGCGCGATGCCGTCGATCAGATCAACGTCCGGCTTCTCGATCCGCTCCAGAAACTGGCGTGCATATGCGGAGAGCGACTCGACGTAACGGCGCTGTCCCTCGGCATAGATGGTGTCGAAGGCGAGCGACGACTTCCCCGACCCGGAGACGCCCGTAACCACGGTCAGAGTGTTGTGCTCGATCTCAAAATCAATGTTCTTGAGGTTATGAACCCGGGCCCCGCGAACCACAATGCTATCTGTCGACATCTTCCCCTGGCACTACAGATGGATCAAAACTCGCTAGCGAATCTTTCTATTATAAATGGTTGGGCGGAAGCGGGTTCAGGGGTGGAGGGCCGGGAGTTTTCGCCCCGTCACTGGATTGGAAATCTTTCTGTTGGAATTTCGATAGGGCCTATGCGTAGACGAACGGCCGCGCTTCTCTGCTCGTCCAGAAGTACCAGAGGATGATCACACTGACGATCGCCGCGTACGCGCACCACAGCGAGGTGAAGGCGTAGCGCTTGAACGCCATCACCGCCAGCAGTATCACCAGGTTCGCTCCGCCGAAGACGACCATCATCTTTATCTTCGAGAAAAACAGCGAACCACAGGTTGCAATCACGTAGAGCACCGCGACGGTCAGATTGTTGGTTGCCTGATTGATGTAGACGATGCTGTCTCCCCGGACATACACCTGCGTCGGGAAAGCCGTCAACGCCCATAAAATGTAGAGCGTAGTTCCTGCGCCGAGCGCAAGGAATGGAAGCATGCGCCTGCGGGCCTTCGCGGTAGGCTCGAACAGGAGCACGCTCATGGGCAGCAAGAAAGGTAGGAGTCCCTGTGCATACAGCATGAACGCCGCTCCCATGTCGTGAGTGACCGCCGGCGAAAGATACCCATCCAATCCCAGCCAGACGAATCCTTCGATGAACTGATGAATGGCGAAGAACACGGGCAGCGAGGCAAAAAGCAGTTCGCGGCGGTGCTTCACTTTCGTCAAGGTGACGACACCGACCGCGCCCAGAACTCCGCTGCCCACGAAGTTCGCTGTGGCTGAAAAACACATGGCTCGATTTCTCCGATGCGAGATTACACTGATCATCGCCAAAGGCAAAACATTTCTGCAATCTGTCGGAATAGGATGCCGTTCACGAAACGGAGGAACGGCCGTCCTGCTGAGCGCTGGTCGCAGCACTGTCAGGAGGGGTTTTTCGTGCTTCCGGCCCCTTGTGAGCGGCAGAGTTGGGGATAAGCTAACTCCGCCGCTTCGCAAGACGACCGTGTTCTAGCGCGCTTCTCCGTTGGTCGTCGTAGAAGTCTCGTCTTCCCCAGACGAGACATTGAGAACCACCGGGATCGTCATCGATTGCGCAGGGTTCGCGTACTGGATGACGTTGATGTCGGCAAAATAAGTTCCCGCCGCCAGCGCGCTGGCATTCGCACTCACGGTAATGCTCGTCGGTGTGTTGCAGCAACCCTGGTTGTCCGGAGAAACCGACAGCCAGGTGCCGCCCTTGCCCGACTCCGCGTAGGGCGTGAAGCGGATAACTCCGCTAGTGCTGGCGATGGTGATCGCCTGCGGCGCAGGATTCACGCCCCGATTGGTATTGAAGACGATCGCAGGCAGTTGAACGAATACCGGGTCGCCTACCGTGACCACCACAGGAATGGTGACGTTGCCAGTCTTCACCTTGAGCACTTGCTGTCCGAGGAATGTGCCCGGCTGCACGCCCTTTCCGGGCAGGCTCTTGACGGTGACTGACACGGTGTAACTTCCGGCATTGACTCCCTTCGCAGGGGTCACCTTGAGCCATTTGCCGGCATCAGCGGTGTTGGCCGAAACGCTCCAGTCCAGCGTCCCCGCTCCGCCATTCCCGATTTGAATGGTTTGAGAAGGCGTAGTTTTGCTGCTCGGTATCAGGGAGAAGGTCGTCTGTCCCGGAGTGTTGTCGACCAACGGGCTGCTCGACGCAACGACGGTTAAAGTGACTGGCACGGTCATCGCCAGGCTGGGGTTTGAATATTCCTCGATCGTGATTTCGCCCGTGTAGGTTCCCGCTTTGAGCGAGGACGCGCTGACGGTGACATAGAGGGGGTAAGGTGAATTACAGCAGCCAGCATTCGCCGGAGAAACCGACAGCCAGCTGCCACCGGTGGCAGTCGAGGCAGTCGGCGTAAAGCGCAGTACTGTCGCGGGGTCGTTACTGGCGACCGTCAGGAGCTGCGGCAGCGGGTTTGCTCCGCCGAAGGGCATCACGAAGTTCAGGGGATTCAGTTGGACAAAGATCCCGTCTCCAACGGTGACGGTTACCGGGATGGTCGTGGTATCTTCCCCGGCTTCGAGGAGGAGTTGGCCGGTGTAGGTTCCCACAATCTGGCCGCCTCCGGGCAAGTCTGCTGGAACGATGGACACCGTGATCGCCTTGGGCGCAGAGCTGCTAAGAACCGACGGTTTCAGCCAGGCGCCACCGTCGGAAGTTGTCGGCGTGATCGTAAATTTCAATTTTCCGGCTCCGGCGTTGCCGATCTGAAGAGCTTGGGGCGTCACTTTGGTGGCTCCCTTTTGCATGGAGAAGCTCATCTGGCCGGGAAGGTTATTGAAGAATCCGCCTGAGGCCTCAATCGTCAGAGTCACCGGCACGGTTAGCGAGCGAGCGGGATTGGCATACTCGAAGATGGTGATTTCGCCGGTGTATGTTCCTGCGGGAAGGCTGCTGGCATTGACGCTCACCGTTACTGGAAATGGCGTGTTGCAGCAGCCGGCGTTCGCCGGAGAGACCGACAGCCACGCGCCGCCCGATGCCGTCGAGGCCGTTGGCGTGAAGCGAATCACGGAATTATCCGTGCTCTCGACGGTCATGACCTGAGGCAGCGGATTCGGCCCGCCGAAGGGCATCGTAAATGCGATCGGGTTCACTTGCTCGAACACTGAGGCGCCCACCGTGACGCTCACGGGAATGGTGGTGATATCTCCTCCAGTTTCGAAGAGGAGTTGGCCATCATAGGTGCCGGCAATGGCGCCGCCGCCGGGCAGCATGCTGGCGTTGACCTCCACCGTAACCAGTGTGGGAGCGGTTCCGCTGGTGGCAGAAACTGTCAGCCAGTTGCCTGCGTCGGAGGTTGTGGGTGTGACGGTCCAGTTCAACGTGCCGGAGCCGCCGTTCCCAAT
The DNA here is from genome assembly GCA_963755765.1 of uncultured Acidobacteriaceae bacterium. GTDB lineage: Bacteria > Acidobacteriota > Terriglobia > Terriglobales > Acidobacteriaceae > Acidiflorens. The sequence goes on along the minus strand of CAVWKZ010000006.1, from coordinate 275,558 downwards.
CTGTATGACCTGTGAGGTCGCGGTGCCGCTGGTCTTGAGCGAGAAGCTGAGCCCGCCGGGCAGGTTGTTGAAGAAAGTGCCCGAGGCCTCGACGGTCAGAGTCACCGGCACGTTCATCGACCTGGCGGGATTGGCGTATTCAATGATGGTGATCTCACCCGTGTAGGTTCCTGCGGGAAGCGTGCTGGCACTGACGCTAACCACAATTGGATACGGCGTATTGCAACACCCGGCGTTGGCCGGAGAAACCGAGAGCCAGTTGCCGCCCTGGCCGGTGAAAGCGGTCGGCGTAAAGCGAATCACGGAGTTGTCGGTGCTCTCGATGTTCAGGATCTGCGGCAGCGGATTCGCTCCGCCGAAGGGCATGGTAAAGCTGATGGCATTGACCTGCTCAAACACAGGGCTTCCCACGGTGACGGCTATCGGGATTGTCTCCGTGTCTCCCGTTGTCTGGAAGAGCAGTTCGCCGATGTAAGTTCCGGCAATGGCGCCACCGCCTGGTAGGAGGCTGGCATTCACTCCGACGGTGACCACCGACGGCGCAGTTCCGCTTGAAGCAGACACGGTCAGCCAGTTGGCGGTGTCGGATGTGCTGGGCACGACAGTCCAGTTCAGATTGCCCGTACCACCGTTCCCGATTTGTATGACTTGTGAGGTGATGGCGGTGCCCTTGGTCTTTAACGAGTAGTTGAGCCCGCCAGGAAGGTCGTTGAAGAATGCGCCAGAAGCCTCGATCGTTAGAGTCACCGGCACGGTAAACGACCGGGCTGGATTCGCATACTCCATGACAAAGATTTCCCCGGTATAGGTTCCTGCCGCAAGGGTGCCGGGAGTCACGCTGACCGTCACGGGATAGGGCGTGTTGCAGCAACCCGCGTTGGCGGGAGAAACCGAGAGCCAGTTTCCGCCGTGGGCGGTGTATGCCGTCGGAGTGAAGCGAATCACGGAGTTATCGGTGCTCTCGACAGTCATGATCTGGGTGAGCGGGTTCTTTCCCCCAAATGGCATGGTGAAGCTGATCGGATTGACCTGCTCAAAGACAGGGCTTCCCACGGTAACGGCTACGGGGATGGTCACGCTGTCGCCGGACGTCTGAAGGAGCACTTGCCCGATGTAGGTACCGGCAGTTGCGCCGCCTCCGGGAAGACTGCTGACTTTAATGCCAATGCTGATGGTGGACGGGGCTGAGCCGCTGGTGGCGGATGCAGTCAACCAACCACTACCGGTGCCAGTGCTGGCGGTCAGCGTCCAGTTGAGCGTGCCCGATCCGGCGTTGCGGATATAAATGGGTTGCGATGTAACGGCTGTGGCGTTGGTCTTGAGGGAGAAGCTGAGCGCGCCGGGAAGGTCGTCGAAGAAGGCCGCGCTCGACGCGGTGACCGTCAGAGTTACCGGGACGGTCATTGTGTTCTTGGAATTATTGTAGTCGGTAAAAACAATTTGTCCCTGATAGGTTCCGGCCGATAGTCCGGAGCCGTTCGCGATGACCTCAACCGGATAGGGCGCGTTGCAGCAGCCGGCGTTTGATGGAGAAACCGACAGCCAGTTGCCGCCCGACGACGTGCTCGCAACGGGAGTGAAGCGAAGGGCTCCGCTGGTGGTGGCAATGGTGACGATCTGCGGCAGCGGGTTGGCGCCGGCGAAGGGCATGGTGAACGACATCGCCGGTACCGTCTGCATTGTCTGGGCGTGGAGCGCGCCCGGCAGTCCGAAGGTCAAAGCCAAGACGACTGTGGCGAAGAAGATACCCAACTGATCGGATTTCGAGACACGAGTTCTCATATTAATGCTCCATTCCATGACGATTTGCGTTTCTGTATGGCGCGAAGCGGAGCCCCAGGATCTTTGATGTTGCGGCTCCGCTCCTTCCCGTGCGCCATTTGTACTCACTTCGCATTGCGCAAAGCGCTGCGCAAAACCGTCATGGAATTGCTTAAATTGCAAAGAAAGTATCGTCGGAAGGTTCGCAGGTGCGTTGTCTAGCGGTTGGGGTTGGAGGGATTTGCCGCGGCAGCCGCCAACTCTGCTCGAAATCGAGCCGCTTGCTGCGGCTGATCCAGCGCTTCATATTCGGCCGCAAGATCTTTGCGGGCGGCATGAATAAAACTTGTCGACGGACTGCTCTGTTTGCTCAGGATTTCGTAGCCGGCCAGAGTCTCGGGTTCGGCATCTTTATAACGCTTGTCGTGGAGTAGAGTCCGTCCCAGCTTGATATGCGCGATGGCAAGATTTACGTTGTCCGCCGGGAGCGTTTCTTTATAGCGCCGGATCACGTCGCGAAAGAGTTCTTCCGCGCGAGGGTAGTCTTTTTTGTCATAAATGACGCCCGCCACGTTCGACAGCGCGATCGCAACCAGATAGTGGTGGTCGCCATAAACGGAACGATAAATGTCCGCCGCTTGCTGGAAGCGCGCTTCCGCCTGATCCAGTTGATCGCGCATGGAGGCTACGTTCCCGAGTTCGTTAAGGGTTTCCGCTACGGCCGGATGCACAGGGCCATAGACACGTCCGTCAATCGCGAGAGCTTGTTCGAGAGCGGAGACAGCTTCATCATATTTTTTCTGATACGTCAAAGATTGCGCCAGCGCGGTCAGGCGATTGGCCGTCTTGGGATGGTTGTCGCCGTAATAGGACTGAATGATATCGAGCGCTTGCCGGTCCAGCTGTTCGGCTTCGCTGTAATAACCCAAATCAAGCTGTACTGCCGCCATCGTTCCGAGATCGTCGCCGACCAGCGGATGGCGTTCGCCATAGATCTGGCGGTGCATTTTCAGCACGCGGGCGTAGAGCGCATTGCAAACGTCGTAGTGGCCAGCGGAGTAGTTTGCGTCTGCCAATGCGGAGAGACTGGTGGCCAGATCGGCCGGCACCACACCCGGAGCCGACTCCAGTCGCACCGCTTCGTTCAGCACCTTGATCGCCTGATCGTAGGAGCCTCGCTCGGCCAGCACTTTTCCATAGGCCAGAGTGGCCTTCGCGATCGCGGGATGTTTCGGCGGCAAATGCCGCTTCGACATGGCCAGGCCTTGCTCCGCCAGTTGCTGTGCTTCTTCAAGACGCGCCTGATCGGACCGCAGAAGGCTCAGCGCCGTAAGGCTCTCGGCTACTTCCGCGCTATCTGCTCCGAACAAAGACTTGCGCTGATCTAGCGCAGAACGTAATAACGAATCTGCCTGGTCGTACTTGCCCAGTTTTTGGTAGATACCGCCGAGGTTTTCATACAGCTCAGCTTGCACCTTGGGATCGCTATTAAGCGTTTTCGCTTCCTGCACTCCACGGTCGACGATGGTGATCACGCGCAACGAGTCAGAAGGTCCAGCCGCCGCATCTCCGCCCTGAAAAAGGTTGCCCATGAATTGCTGAATGCGCTGAGTGCGGGCCGCCTCCGCTAGCGCGGTATCGCGTGCTTTGGCAAGCCGTATCGTGAAGAAGGCGATCAATCCGACGGTTACTAAGAAGATCGCCGTCACAGCTGCGACCGCGCCCCGATTCCGCCCGACAAACTTGCCGATCCGGTACCCCCAGGCGTCCGGCCGCGCCTCCAGAGGTTCACCATTCAGATAGTGGTCAACATCGCGGATCAAGGCTTCCACTGACCGGTACCGGCGCTGGGGATCCTTGTGCATGGCGTTAAGACAGAGCACATCGAGATCGGCCCAGGCAACTCCGCGCAACGCAGTGCCAGCCAGCGACCGGGAGTGGGATGTTGCCTCGGAGTCGCGAATCCGCCTGACGGCCGCCGATGGCTTGCCCGGTTCATGTTCCGTAATGATGGTGGCGGCTTCCGCTGGAGTTAAGCCGGATAGATCGAAAGGAAGTTCACCGGTCAACAGCTCGTAAAGAATGACTCCAAGGGAATAGACGTCGGTGCTGACTCCGACTCGATCGCCGCGAACCTGCTCCGGTGACGCATAGGCGGGCGTCATCAGCCGCAGGCCGGTCATGGTTTGATCGACTTGCAGGTCAACGCTTTCCAGTTGTTTAGCAATCCCAAAGTCGAGCAGCCGGATCGAGCCGTCGCTCTTGACCAGAATGTTAGAGGGCTTAAGGTCGCGGTGGATGACGGCATTAGCGTGCGCGTGCTGCACCGCCTCACACACCGAGCGAAATAATCGAAGGCGCTCCTCAATCGAGCACTCATACTCGCGGCAATATTGAGTGAGCGGAACACCGTCAACGTACTCCATCACGAACCATGGGGTTCCGTCGTCCAGCGTGTCAGCGTCATAGAGTCGCGCGATCAAGGGATGACTGAGCTGTGCCAGAGTTCGTTGTTCGCTGGCGAACCGTTCGCGACGGGCGGGAGAGATCCAGGCGTCACGCAAGACTTTGACCGCGACTTGTGTGCCCAGATCGTCGCGTTCCGCCAGGTAAACGACCCCCATACCGCCTTCGCCCAGCAATCTTAGGATTCGGTACGGACCCAGCTCTTTTAGCGGAAGGAAAGGGGGATCGGCGCTGGCCAAAGTTTTCTGCGCAATGTCGGCTAGACCGCGATCGAGCAGCGAGTGGCCCTTCGAGTCCTGATCGAGCATGGCCAGAACCTCGACCATGAGTTGCTTGTCATCGCCGCAGGCCGCATCCAGGAACGCTCCCTGTTCGGCCGGGGACAAGTCTGCCGCGTCATGAAATAAACTCTGCACCCGGCGCCAGCGTGCGCTATCCATTGTTTCTTCCCAGACTTAGGCAGCCCCCCGAAGAGTCTGCCCCAGCCATGCCTTGGCGGCGCGCCAGTCACGCAAGACCGTCGCCTCCGACACGCCAATCAGGCTTGAAATTTCGCCGACTTCGAGCCCTCCGAAAAACCGGCTCTCCACGATCTGCGCCTGTCGCGGTTCGAGGCTGGCAAGTTCGGTTAGAGCCGAATCCAGCGCCAGCAGGTCTTCCTGGCAACTGGTTGCGCCGTGGAGGGAATCGTCGAAAGCTACGAAAATGATTTCTCCGTCGCCGCCTCGTTTATGCGCGTTGCGCCGTCGCGCCGCCTCCACCAGTAATTGGCGCATGGCACGCGCCGCGATGCGCTTGAAGTGCAGACGAGAGGCGGCGGCGATGCCAGGCTGCTTTGCCAGTTTCAACCACGCCTCGTTCACCAGAGCCGTGGGACTGAGCGTGTTGCCCGGATCTCCGCGCTTGACCGTCGAGGCGAGACGGCGCAGCTCCTCGTAGGCCAAGCTGAAGAGTTGGTCGAGAGCTTGTCTTTCCTGCGCTGTCTGATCCGTCCCGCCCAGACCGAAGGCGGGTGCGCGTGGAGAATTTCGACGCGGCATGACGGTTTCTCCTCACCCTTTGCGCAATGCGGAATGAAAGCACAACAAGCCGTCGGGAGGAGGGCAGGAGCAAAATACAGCTTCCAATACGGAGGAGATTAGCATAACTGGAGCGCGCCCGTAAAACTGCGTTCATTTCGGTTAGTGGCTTTAGTTCGCGAAACCGTTCACCACCAAGGCCATTAAGGTTCACCAAGGAAATCTTTTGCCGCGAAAAGACATGAAAAAGCGAGGCAAAATCTTACGCGATCCGCGCATGGGCCCCGGTTTGCTGATGATCGAGGGTCGACAGTACAGATTCTGCCTTGATGGTGCCTGGACGTCTGAAGTGCATCCCACTCCAGGACTCGCCGTGGAAGTGAAGCTAGATCGCCGCGGGCAAATTCTTGCCGTAACAGCTGCGTCCGAGTCTCAGCTCACTCGGCCTGGGGCGCGACGTTCAGTGGATACGGCCATGACAGCGGGCGTGAGGATCCTTCGCAAGGTCGTAGCGAAGGTCTGGCACGCCTAATCAATAACACTGGAATCTCACGCCTCTCCTGTGCTGCGGTTTCATGGCAGATCGAACTCCTTGTCGATATGGTCGGGGCCGATCATTTCCCATTGCGTCAACACTACTGGAATCATTCCGGCCGCCAGGAACTCATCGTGAAATGTGCCAAGGTTGAACGCGTTTCCCAGTTGCTCGGCGCGCGCCGCAAGCAGACTTTCAATCTGCTCTTTGCCCGCGACGTAATTCATACCGTACCCGGGCTGGCGAAAATACACTTCGAGATCATAACGGGCCAGGTTCGGATCCATGAATGGGACGGTTTGAACCATGAAGCGGATCGCTTCCTGCATTGAGAACTGACCACTCTGGATCTTCAGTTCTGTGCTAATACGCGCGGCGCGGGCAAGCTGCGCGATGTAGAACAATTCTCGGGTGCGAGGACGTTCCTGAAGCAATCCTGCCTGCAGCATCATCTCCTCACAGTAGAATCCCCAGCCTTCGATTCGGCCGCTATCCATGTAGTCGCGACGGATGGGCCGGGTATCGTGCTGGTGCAGAAGGAAGTCGAAACGGTGTCCTGGTATGGACGCGTGAATATGATCCACCAGCGGGTCGCGGTACTGGATCTCCTCCCAGAAATGGCGGTGCCCGTTTGGTCGGTCGATCCAGAACGCGTCGGTTTTCTGTGGACCAACGTAGTCCGGGATCGTAAGCAGATGGTTCGCGACAATGAACTTGCGTATCAAGTCCTCTGCCTGGTGCACGCGAGTGGAGTACTCCAGCTCAGTCCGGGCGGGCTCGAGCTCAGGCAGGCCACGGTTTCTGTTCTGCTCGATTTTTAAGAAGGTGCGAGCACGCGCCAGTTCCACGTCGCCAATCACCTGAAGGTCATCCGCGGTGTAAGGCATGAGCCGGACGTGCTTGATGTACCAGTTGTACTCCGTGAGACCGACTGCGCTCGGATGATTCAGCCGCGAGCGATTGGCGACCAGCCAGTTGTCGTAATCGTGAATTGCAGCCAAGGCTGATTGAACTTCTGAACCGAGCGCAGGCTGCAACTTCTGCACGCGAGACTGCAGATCGGCATACCATCCCAAGATGCCTTCGGGAGGAATCTGGCGAGCCGGTTCCCCTTGTCCCACACCGTCAGAATGCTCCAGGTGAAAAATCGCGATGTCGGTGAGGTCTCCGCCGCCCTCGGTGAGATTCGTCTCAGCCTGCCGCACCAACTCCGGCACGGAGCGAAGGCTGGCTCGGAACGCCTCCAGTTTGTCCTCTGGGATGGGGACCTCGGTATAGGGCAACGCGCGGAAGAAGTCGAGATAGAAACTGGCATCCCGGGACCACGGGCGAACCACGCGATACCGGAAATCCAAATCGGTCAATTCTGTGCGTACCAGAACCCAGTCCACCTTCTGGTTTGTCGGCCAAGCAGACGGATCGATCCCGCGCAATCGGCTTTGCAACTCTCGTATCTGCGCCGCCCGCGCGCCTACTGCCTTTGGCGAAAAGTCGTGGAACGCGTCTTTGGTGCCAGCATCGCGCAGCGTCATGTAGTCCTGGTGGACCAGCAACAGGTGTTCCCACGCGTTATCCTGAGCTGCGCAAGCGACCGCGAACAGAAAGATAAAGGAGTACCGAACTAGAGCGCGTTGCATCCGTCTTCCTCTCTAAGCTATTTTCTATCAATTCGCCCGCCTCAGATCTGCAGACCCTCAGTGGACGGATTCGAAGCAAATCTCTGTACTGAGAATTCCTGCAACAGCGGATCGACCACCGCCCCTGCTATCAGGTTCGCCATGATTTCACCGACGGCTGGAGCCAGCATGAATCCGTGACCACTAAAACCAGTCGCCAAGTAAAGGCCATCCAGTCCTTGGATGCCACCCAGTATAGGACGGTGATCGGGTGTGGAATCATAATACCCGGTGATGACTCGTCGCACCGGAAGGTCTTCCATGAGCGGTAATAGTGTCGATCCGGCGGTCAGCGCGGCTTCGGTAAAACTCAGGTCGTCGCTACCGGGCGTCTCCCCCAGCCAGCCAATGTAGAAGACTCCATTCAGAAGCTGTTTTCCAGCGAAACTACGTTCGAGCGCCACCACGAGGGGATGCATGAGATTACCAGACCGGGGTTCGGTGTATGCCAACCGACGGCGCTCTACTGTGATCGGCAGGTCGATCCCGACGCAGCCAGCCAGAAATGGACTGCCGACTCCCGCCGCCACGACCACTTTTCGGGTAAACCACGATTCCGTCAGGGTGCTGACTCTCCAACCGCTGCCTTCCAGCTCAAGGCTCACCACCTCTTGCAGTGCGAGCTCAAAGCCCTTGTCGCGAGCGCACCGCAGCAGGCGATTGGTAAAGCCATCGCAATCTTCGAGGAACCCGTCTTCGGCGCAGAATGACCCACCGAGTATGCCGTCGCAGACCAGAGCAGGCGCAATCGCAACGATCTCAGAAGGAGTTACCATGCGAGACGGAATGCCCAGCTGATTCTGCATGGTCACGTTCCGGCAGAAACGGGAGATCAGCCCTTCGCTTTCCGCTAGGAACAGGTATCCAGAGCGCTCGAGAAAAAACGGAGCCTCAGGTTCGAGACGCTCGTTCGCCTGCTCGAAGAAGCGCATCGAGCGTTGCGCGAGGCGGCATTCCGCTTCTCCTTCAAACTGCTGCCGGATACCACCTGGGCACACGCCGGTCGCCCCGCTGGCAATGTGCTTTCGCTCAAAAACTACACCATGCGTCACGCCCAATTGGGCGAGGTGATACGCGATCGAACAGCCGATCACGCCACCGCCAATAATAGCTACATCCACAGTCCGCATATCATTCCGGGGGCAAGCTGCCAAAGATCTGAGTCCGCGGATCCAGTCCTCGGACCCTCAGCCCGGCCCAGAACCGCCAGAAAATAACGCATGCCGCGACCATAATCACCACCCAACTGGTTGTGGATTTCAAGTACCAGGGAGCCTCGGAGGAAAGGTCACCGGCAACTTCCACGATCAGTAGAAATCCCAGCAGCAGAAGCGCGCCGCACGCAGTCGCAACCTGGAGCCAGCGTGACTTCAGAAACGTAATCCGCGCATGCAACTTTGGATTCACTCGCGGAAACGTCAGGAGTGCGCCTGCCATCAGAAGGAAATTCACGAGCATCGAAACCACCAATAGATCGACGCCGAGAAAGAAATCTCCTGCGAGGTTGCATCCAAGGACACACAGGCTGGCCGCCAGCGCTGTAACCATCACAGCGTACGGAGGTGTCCTAAACCTGGCGTTGAGGTGCGAAAACGCTCTCGGCAGGATGCCGTCGATGCTGAACGCGTAGAGAGTGCGGGAATTCGCGAACATCACAGCGGGCAACACTTTAAGAATCGCGACTGCCACCGAGGCCAGGATGATCAGGCTCAGCCACGTCGGCAACAACGGGGCCATCAAGCCGGGAGCCGAGATGTCGTGCACCAGCGAGGCGCGATAGACGTAATCCGCCGGGATTGAGTGATACACGCTCCAAGTAAAGCAGACGTAGTACCCTGTGACGCCGCCGATGGCGATCATGATAGCCCGAGCCGGATCACCGGGATGGCGGGCTTCGCCGGCGGCCTGCGCCACGGCATCGAAGCCAATGAAAGATGAGAACAGTACAACCGCCGTCCCGAGGAATGCGGCGGCGGTCAGCCGCGGCATTGCAACAGAGGGTGGAAACGGAGTACCAGCGGACTGGAGTCTTGCCAGAAGAGTTTGAGGAGAATTCAGGATGCCCACGATCGTCATGAAAATCGGAGCCACAATCGTAACCGCCGCCATGAACACGACACTGCGCTCATAAAGGCGGATTCCCAGCAGATTGACCAGCCAGGCCAACCACAGCGCAAGCAGAGAAACCGATAGTCTTGGCCAGGTGTGGTCGAGAGACGCAGCGACTCCGGTGAGCCCCGCGACCGAAAGCAGGTCGCGGATCACAGGAGCCAGAAGGTACGCTACAACCCCCATCGCCATAGAGAGTCCAAACCATTGCGAAAAGCTGGCAATGAAACCGGCGAACGAATTGAGGGCGCGACTAACATTTACATAGCTTCCGCCGGCGCGGGGCATTGCGGACACCAGCGCGGCATAACAAGTCGCAGCCAGGAAGGCTGGCACTGCTGCGACCACAAACGCGAGAGGCACCCAGCCACCAATACCCGGGTGCAAACGCTGCACCATAAACGGAAGTATGTTGACGCCGACTCCAACCATGGCGGCGACAGCCGTGGCGACTAGTCCCAACAGGCTGATGTCTCGTCGCAGGTGAGGCTGCGACGTGCTTCCGGGCTGTGCTCCGCGAGTGTTCACCGAGGCCGGGCGCGTCATTGGGAAGGCCGGCGACAGTGGATCACGCTGCCACTGGGGAAGTGGATAACCAGACTACCGGCTGTCAGAACAATCCGGCACGCTTCCACCGTCGGCGAAGCCAAATCAACCAAGAGCGGCTTTCCGCCGCCACCTTGAAACTTCAACTCGTGATGGAAAGTGAGGCAGTCGTCTTTCACGTGGTATCGGCCAGACTCAGCGCTCCCCCAAAACTCGCCTGGCTTGGGTTGGGGAACAAAATACAGAGTAGACCACTGGCCTGCCGTCATCATCAGGATGCCGGTTACCGCGGTCGCGCGGCCGTCGCGAACGTACGACTCCAAACGCCACGCGCCCTCAACGGTTTCTCTGCTCGATTGGTTGGGTATCGACGATTGCATCCGGGCAACGTTATATTACGCCCACAGCTGCTGAGTTGGGGTATGGCGCAACACCGTGCGTCCGTTCATAATCTTCGCTTTGTGGACGATCAAGCCACCATCCTGCCTGGTCGTGGGGGCTACGTGAAGACCCAAAAGTCTGGGCTTGTTCCTCTGCGCAGAAGTACAAGAGCCGGAGATTCGGTTACCATTGATACTTGGGGCAAGCAGGAATGAAGTCTAGGGCATGCATGGTCTGGGTTCTTGGCCTGTTGCTGGCTATCGCAGCACTCGACACGGTACCCGACCCGCCGGCAATGAATCCGCGCGCCGTTAGTGTCACCTCCCTCCTGGGTGAGGTGCGTTCCGACGTGCGCGAGCCCAAGTTTAACTCCGATTCGCCCATCTCTTCGCTGTTGCAAGTCCGCTGGACCGCCTTCACGGCGTCTTACGATCCGAATCTTCCTGAAGATCGGATTATCCTTGCAGGATTTGCGACCGACCCCTCTCCTCCAGCCGTCTAGACCCGGCTCAACATCTACCTCCACTCGTAAGGCACAATCGGGACGCTTTCTCACTGAAAGGGTTTAGCGCGATGGCGACAGCTGTTCTCGAAAGCCGAGTGGCACAGAAAGCGCCCCGACCGTCTGGAAATACTTGCCGAGCACACGAGGCAGGATTCCCCAGGCAACAAGGAGGACCGCGATGAAGACCTCAGAAATTCTTGGAGCCTGGCGCAAAATTCTTAAAGGAGAGCGGCCCTCGCTTTCCATTGAGATTACTCGCGAATGCCCCCTGCGTTGTCCCGGATGCTACGCCTATGATGATGCGCATTTAGGTGAAGGGATGACCCTGCGAGGTCTCCGCGATCACAAAGGGCAAGAACTCATAGACGGCGTCCTCGAGATCGTCGACCGCCTTAAGCCGTTGCATCTGTCGATCGTCGGAGGCGACCCGCTCGTCCGGTATCGCGAGCTCGAGTTGATGATCCCGCTGTTGCTGGATCGAGGAATTCACGTCCAAGTTGTCACCAGTGCATTCCGGCCCCTTTCGCCTAGTTGGGCGACGCTGCCCCAGTTGAACATTGTCGTATCGATCGACGGACTGCAACCGGAGCACGACGTCCGCCGCGCTCCGGCCACTTACGATCGAATCCTGAAGAACATCACGGGCCAGAGGATCACGATCCACTGCACGATCACCGGTCAAATGATGAAGCAGCCCGGTTATCTCGAGAACTTTCTGCGGTACTGGACGCCCAAGCCCGAGATCTGCAAGGTGTGGTTCAGCTTGTTCACGCCTCAGGTTGGAGACCGGGTGCCCGAAATGTTGCAACCCGATGAGCGCCAGCACGCCATCGCCGACATGCTGTCGTTGCGAAACGAATTCCCCAAGCTGGACATGCCAGCGGCCTTAATCAGGCAGTTCGCGGCGCCTCCACGCAGTCCCAAGGACTGTGTCTTTGCGCTCACTACTCAGGTCTTGTCGGCGGACCTGAAGACCAAAGTCCTCCCTTGTCAATTCGGCGGGAATCCGGACTGCGCTTCATGCGGGTGCGTTGCATCGATGGGCTTGGCTTCCATAGCAGAGCACAAGCTGGGTGGCATCATTCCAGTTGGATCCGTCTTCAAAGCCTCAGTCAGGATTGGGCAGATCCGCCAAGCTTGGTCCGAACCGGCCGGAGGGTTGCCGGCGGTCGACGAAGTACTGCCTGTACTTCACGAAGAATAATGAATCTGGAGGAGTTGTATGAACACGAATATGCCACCAACTAACCTGGCTGAACTCACGAGGCTGAGGGAACTATCCGCACGGATCGGAAACGATCCTCTGCTTACGCAGGCGGGCACCGGCAACAGTTCTATCAAACTCGATGATGTCCTGTGGATTAAGGCATCGGGAAAATGGATGGCCGATGCCACTCGAGAGAACATTTTCATTCCGTTGGATCTCGTGGAGGTTAGGGGGCGCGTGGAGCAGAAGGTCGATCCTGCGGATTGGTATTCCGGTGCTTCAATCGAGACTGCTATGCACGCGGTCCTGCCACACCCGGTTGCTCTCCATGTACATTGTGTGAACACGATCGCCTGGGCGGTACGCCTAGACGCGCCGGTTCAACTGCAACACCAAATGGAAGGCCTACGCTGGCAATGGATCCCGTACGTGCCTTCGGGCCTGCCCCTCGCCCAGGAGATCGAAAAGGTCCTCTCCGCCTTCCCGCGCACCGATGTCCTCATATTGGGCAACCACGGTTTGGTCCTCGGAGGAGACGACTGCGACGCCGTCGAAGATCTCCTGTTCGAGGTACAGCGTCGCCTAGCCATTAGCCCCCGCCAGGCGGACTCGACCGACTACGCCATGCTGGCCGAGATTGTCGATGATTCATCCTGGGATCTGCCCGACGACGATGACGTCCATGCTCTTGCCACGGACCCAATCTCTCGAGAGGTTCTTTCCGGAGGTCTTCTCTATCCCTGCCAATCGATTGCTTCGCCCTGGACCACTCCAACTCTGTTCCACCCGGTTCCTTGCCCCAATCCCAGGAACCAATTGGAGGGTCGATACCGTTCTCGGCCATTCTTGATACTTGACGGGTGCGGAGTGGTCTTCAGCAGGTCTATGTCAATCGCCCAACGCGCCATGATGAGCGGCTTATCACGAGTCATCCAGCGGATTAGTTCATCCGCGCCGATTCGGTATCTTGCCAACGAGGAGGTTGCGAGTAGTTCCGTGATCGCATCTCGCTATTGCGAACTCGCTGGCCCAAGCCGCTACAGCAGCGCAGGATGAATTTGCTCGGACCAATGCAAGTACTTGCCTCGGCGGATGCCCATGATAAATCGGCAACCCGAATCTGTGGAACTAAAATGCGACGATGTTTCAACAGACTCCCCTTCGTTGACTTGCCTGTTTCGCTTACGTAAGATTTGCGCCAGTGATCGGACGCACCATATCGCACTACCGCATCCTCGAAAAACTCGGGGGCGGAGGTATGGGGGTCGTGTACAAAGCGGAAGACACTCGCCTCCATCGTTTCGTCGCTCTCAAGTTTCTTCCGGACGACGTCGCTAAAGACCCGCAGGCCCTGAGCCGCTTCGAGCGCGAAGCGCAGGCCGCGTCCGCTCTGAACCATCCGAATATCTGCACCATCCATGACATCGGCGACTTTGAAGGGCATCCCTTCATCGCCATGGAATACCTGGAAGGCGTCACCCTCAAGCATCGCATCGCCGGACGTGCGCTCGAACTCGAAATTCTATTGACCCTCGCCATAGAAATCGCCGACGCGCTCGATGCCGCCCACGCCAAAGGCATCGTGCATCGTGACATCAAGCCGGCGAACATCATGGTCACCGCGCGCGGGCACGCGAAAATTCTCGATTTCGGATTGGCTAAAGTCACGGCTCGTGCGGTTGATCCCGCCGGAGCAACCGCCATGCCGACAGCCGCAGAACCGCTGGAATACCTCACCAGTCCAGGGACGGCCGTCGGCACGGTTGCCTACATGTCGCCCGAACAGGTCCGCGGTAAGGAACTCGATCCTCGCACCGATCTTTTCTCTTTTGGAGTTGTGCTGTACGAAATGTCGACCGGCAATTTGCCATTCCGTGGAGACACTTCGGGCCTCATCTTCGAGGCCATCCTGAACCGGGCTCCTGGACCTGCGGTCCGCCTCAATCCCGAACTCCCCGCCGAACTCGAGCACATCCTGAACAAGTCTTTGGAGAAAGATCGCGAGCTGCGCTACCAGCACGCTTCCGAGATGCGTGCCGATCTGCAGCGCGTCAAACGCGACACCGAGTCCGGACACAAGGCTGTCCAGGATTCCCAGCCGCAGCCGCAGGACAGTTCGGATGTCCGTTCTTCGGCTGCTCGTGCTTCCGCTGCTGTCCGCCCGCAATCTGACTACACGAGCGGCAGTTCCGCTGCGGTTGAAGCGGCCCGTAAACACAAACTCGGCTTCGGCATACTAAGCTTGACCGCCGTTTTGTTGATCATCGCTGCCGGCTTTGGAATCTACTCTTTTCTCAACCGAAGCCATTCGGTCCCCTTTCAAAACTTCGCGATCAAGAAGCTGACATCCACTGGGCGGGCCCGTGTGGCCGCTATTTCTCCCGACGGCAAGTACGTGCTCAACGTGCAAAAAGACGAGAAAGGCTTGGAGAGCCTTTGGATCCGCAATATTCCAAGCGACAGCAACACACAGGTACTGCCCCCGGCGAAAGGCACCCATTACTCCGGCATCACGTTTTCTCCGGATGGGAACTTCATCTATATGTTGCGTTCTGATTCGGACTCAAACTACACCATCCTCTACCGCGCTCCGGTACTGGGAGGAACTCCGAGTCCGGTGATCCGGGATATTGACAGCAACATCGCTTTTTCGCCGGACGGCAAACGCGGCGCTTTCCTCCGCGACAATAGTCCGGAGTTGGGAAAGTACCGCATCCTGATCGCCGATCTGGTCAGCGGAGAAGAAAAAACTCTTGTCGTCGGAGCGCTATCTACAACATTTGCGAACCTCACATGGTCCCCTGACGGCAAGACCATCGTCACCGATCAGACCCAGGGTGAGCAGCGCGGCCTATTCGCGGTGGATACGACAACTGGCGCGATTCGCCCCCTTATGCTCTCTGGCGACAAGATGTTTCGCAGTCCGGTCTGGTTGCCGGACGGCAGCGGTGTGCTCGTCGGCTACAGCAGCAATGCCTCTGCCGATCGGGTGCAGATCGGTTTCGTGTCTTATCCCAGGGGAGAATTCCATACCGTCTCGAATGACACCAACAAATACCGGGGGATCAGTCTCTCCGCGGACGGCAAAGCCCTGGTCAGCGTGCTCGAGAACGAAAACCGTAGAGTTTTTGTCATGTCGCCCGATGGTTCCAGCCTCGGTACGGAACTGACTTCCCGGCAAAGCACTTGGGGAGTGGACTGGACTCCGGACGGTAAGTTGCTCCTGGACCTTAACTACGACCTCGTCATTCTCGACCCCGCGACCGGTGAGAAGACCACTTTGCGCGCGGGAGTTGGCGGCGCACTTCCGGCTCTCGCCAGTTTTTGCAAAGATGGCAAGACGATCGTGCTGACTTCGGGCGCGTTCACCGAAACCATTTTCCGCATGGATTTGAGCGGAAGCAATTTCAAGCCCCTTTCTTCCGGCAAGCGAGACCTCGTTCCCTTGTGTTCCAGCGACAGCCGATATGTTTACTACATGGACTTCGGAGATTCGGGCTATGTCATGCGCATGCCAATCGATGGCGGCAAGGCCGAGCAGGTTTCGAAAATTCCCGACTGGGGTGGCGGCTTCGATATTTCGCCCGACGGCAAACTGCTGGCCTTCGCCGGTCTGGTGAAACCCGCGCCTGACTACGCCATGAAGCTTGTGGTGATGAATCTCGCCTCAGGCGAACCCGTCCAGTTTTTCGACTCGGACGTCACCAGCGCCTTTAACCACATTCGCTTTACCAGAGACGGCAAAGCGATCTTCTTCGTCAAGCACGATGACGCCGGGGATAGCCTCTGGCTGCAACCTCTCGACAAGACAGCACCCAGGCAGATCGCGACCTTCAAGTCGGAAGAGATTATTGACATTCGCCCATCTCCCGATGGAAAGAAGCTGGCAATCGTCCGCTCCACCATCGATTCGGATGTGGTCCTGCTCCAGACCCAACCGTAGTGGTGATTGTCACCCGTGACCAACGCGTTGCCGCCCGCTGCGTTTGTCTCGTTCCTGAAAAATCACGATCAGATCGGAAACCGCGCACTCGGAGAAACGGATAACAAGGATCGCGTTTCACTACGGTTTCGGCGTGAGGCGAGTTCGGCACAGTGGCGCGGCTCGTCCCATTGGTCACTATTCGCTCATGAGCAAAATCCGTGGTAGCCCTGATTCCCGCTTTGTAAACTCCCAATATCGCACCAGAATTGAATAGACGGTTAAGCCGATTTCGCCCTCTCCCCAAAGTGCGTAAGCGAGGGACTGCTGCATCAAATTGCGACGCGTCAACCCCAGTACGATATTTGTCGGATCGAGCAACTCACTGAGATAGGCGATCGAATTCGCAATCGCGACCGCACCCCAGACTTCGATCACGGAATTGTTACCCTCCGATCGTACGCGGACTCGTAAAGATGACAAGAACTCACTGCGGTTATCCAGAAGATGCACATGAAGAAAAGCGATCGGCCCCTCGACTTTGAAACTGTTCTCGATTGTGTGCATGAGAGTCTTGCGATGCGCGGGATCGTTGGCGTGATGGGGAACGAGGTTCACTTTCTTCCCGGTGAGCGAGTCCCAAAGGCGGGCAGACGAGTCATCCACAAATGTAACGTCGGCCACCCGCATTTCCGTGGAACGGTAATAACGACTGATTGCACTAAATAAAACAAGCATCAAAATAAATATGCCAGCGATAATCACACCGGTGGGTCTCTCGATGATGTTAGCGGACAATGTGTACGCGAATACCGCGGAGACGATCCAAAGGTAGCCGACGTGCAGCCACTTCCTGAGACCCGTCGATATGCTTTCGCGGCCTAACGCCAGCGCAACTGCCACCGCTGCGGAGAGCATAAGGACGAGCACGCCCGTGGCGTAGGCGCTTCCTTGCGCCTCCACATTGGCTCGAAATATCAAGGTGATTACAATGTCGAGCCCCAGTAACAACAGAACCAACGGACGGCGGTATGCTACCCAGCGCGGAGCCATTCCAAAGCGCGGAAGATAACGCGGGATGAGACTCAACAGACCGGTCATTGCCGAGGCGCCTGCAAACCAGAGCACTAGAATCGTGGAAAGATCGTAGACACTGCCGAACATATCGCCCAACAACTTGTGTGCCAGATAAGCAATTGCCCTCCCGTCGGCGGGGCCGCCTGCTCGATAGGCGCTCTCTGGGATCAGGAGATTCGCCACCACGCTTGACAGTATCAACATGACGCTCATGATGAGCGCAGCCGTCAGCAACAGCTTTCTGGTTGCACGAATTCTACCCTCAGGTTTCGCCTCCGGCGTCTTGTCAGGTCCGCCTTCATCAGGAACTGATGGATCGTCTTTCCCGGAAACCAGGGGCATGACCGATACTCCGGTTTCGAAGCCGCTTAGCCCCAGCGCCAGTTTGGGGAATACGAGCGACGACGCAATGAATATCGCAGTCCAGTCGCCAAACGTATGCAAGCTCCAGTACCAATGGGAAAGCAATTCCGGATGAAGAATGATGATCCGTAGCCCCCAGATCATCACGAAGGCGTTCAACGCGAGGTACGGAATCGCTACAGCCGCGGCCAGCCCGATGGCCTCGCGAAATCCGAACAGAAAGACAAGTGCTAGCAATAACAAAAATCCGATGGTAGTGGCGACGTGGGCATTGCCGAGATAGGGATGCAGGTACGGGTTTGCAATCGCGTGCTGGGCTGCGTCGGCAGCGGAGAGGGTCATCGTGATGACAAAATCAGTTCCGGCGAAACCCAGCAGCGTCAGGACAAAGATCTTGCTCTTCCATCCAGAAAACAGATTCTCCAGTAGCGCGATAGATCCTTGGCCAGCGTATGACCTGCCCGCCACTTCCGAATAAACAGGAACGGCACCTAACAGAGTCACAAGAACGAGAACCAGTGTTGCTGGCACGGAAAGGGCCCCAGCCGCCAGGAGGGCGATTCCTGGCTGATACCCGAGAGTGGAGAAGTAATCCACTCCGGTCAGCCACAAAACCAAATACCAAGGACGTCCGCGCTCCTCAATGTTGGGTTTATCCAAAGACTGGCCGCTTAGGAAAAATCTGCCCAAGGCCGTCTTGGGGAGGGCTGTTCGTCGCGCTTGTAGCGAAAGACTATCGCGGCTTGATGATCTCATGCTCTCTCCGCCCCGGAATGCCTATTGAGGTGCGCATTCTTAAGCCGCCGTTCGATCGGCCATACACTCTGTTTGAACACAGCCAATTACCGTTCACTCCGTCCGTCGCCAGTTGAGTTCTCAGTCGAGTCTAAATATCTCTGTTTCGATGTGACGGTAACCGGGACAGGGCGAATTCGCAACTCCAGCTTTGTTTTTCCAGGAGGGAGTGGCAGGCTGCATTCTAAGCTTCCAACGCCTTGTGGAGGGAATGGCGAGGACGTCCGATACACCGCTACGACAACGTTGGTTGCTGAGACTTGACGGAATCGGACATCTGCAAGGTAGGCGCCTCTCTGCGTCGCGGATACTTTCTTTAAAACGCGTCGTACAGAAGCCTCGTACAGCTGCTTGGCAATCAATTGTCGAAACTCAATGCCGAGCACCACCGCGAGAATCAGCAGCAGCGCCACATCAAGTCCATTAAATTGGGAGTCGTACGTGCGTAGATCTCGTCGGTTCGCGACCTAATTTCACGCGGCCCAATTCTGACGCAAGAGACTTGAGACGCGTTACCAAGTCAACGCCGGACGTCTGACTGATTGCAGAAGTTACGGGGTCGGAACCACACTTTGCACTTCATTGGAATCACCACTCTCCGCTCCGCTCTGATTGACCGCCGTGGTCACGTAGTAATAGGTCTGTCCGGATACGACCGAGTTATCGCTATACGCAGGCGTCGGCTCCAGTGCCGGATTGATCTTGGCGTATGGCCCTCCGGAAACGCCGCCACGATACACGTTGTACCCTGCGATCCCGGAGCCAGAGTCCGTCCAGGAAAGGGAGACGCTGTGCTGCGTGGGCGCCTGGCCAACCCCACTAAGGGATTCGGTCGGAGTATTCCCGGCGTTGCTGGTGACCGTGAGGACGGCACTGGCGCTGCCGGAACTCTGCGGAGCGAAGGTCAAGGTGGCCGGCACGGTTTGTCCGGCTGCAATCGTCAGCGGGAACGAAACTCCGGTTAGCGAGAATTCGGAGCCGCTCAGGCTTGCGGACGAAACGGTTACATTCGAACCACTGGCACTGAAACTACTGGTCTGACTAACGCTGGTGCCCACCGTCACATTGCCAAAGTTCACCGCTGCGGGAGCGAGGGTAAGCTGACCCTGAGCCGTGCCTGTGCCGGAGAGCGAGACATTCAAACTCGGGTCTGAGGCGTTGGAACTCACCGTGATGCCACCGTTTGCGTTGCCTGCCGATTGCGGCGCAAACACCACGCTGAAGGTCACGCTGGCGCCGGGATTGAGCGTCATCGGAAAGGTCAGTCCACTGATACTGAATCCCGCGCCTGTAACGGTGGCCTGCGAGATCGTCACATTGGCTCCGCCCGTGTTCGTGAGCGAGTCCGTTAAAGACAGGTTGCCTCCATCTTGCACGCTGCCAAAAGCCAGGCTGGCAGGATTGGCGGCGAGTTGACCAGCAGCCGTGCCCGTGCCGCTGAGAGGTATGGCCAGTCCTGGACCAGAGATAAACACGCTACCTCCGGCCTCGCCGACCGATTGCGGGGCGAAGGCAGTGTTCAACGAAATGCTTTGCCCCGGGCCCAGAGTCAATGGGAACCTGGGCCCGCTCACCGTAAATCCGCTGCCGGTTGTCTGGAGATTTTGTTCGGACCACTGAGGAGCATGATTGTCCACGGCGCTAGGCCAATTATTATTGTCGGAACAGGGCGATCCTTGCTCAGGAACCCGACTACGCTTCCGATTAGCACGGCGATGAGCGGACTCGCTATGAAGCGAATCACGATTGACAAATGCGCCTCGCTCACGCGCACGGAGCTTGCGTACAGAATGTAACCAGCGAAGGCGGTCATTCCGTAGCTGATAACCACAGCCATTAAAACCAGCAGTACCTTTCGCAGCATAGGCTCAGTGCCCCTTCTCAATGGTCTAGCAGAGGAAGCGACGTGTGGCCAGATAACTGTCGTAAGCAGGCGTTAGCGCTCAAAACCCCTTTTTAAAAGGCTTCAAGCTGAGGACGGAAGTGCTGCAGCGGAGGCCGAACTTTGGGTACGCAGCGAAAGAAGCCGCACCGGTAGAAACAACGTCTCGCGAAGGCATACAATGCGGCCACGGAGGACGTGATGAACAGCCTACCGAACCCAAACAACCCCTATCCCCACCAGAACGATCCGATTTGGTCGAGATCAGAGAAGGCCATCGCCCGCAAAGCCTTCGACGCTGCTCTGGGCCAGGAGCTTCACGAGGTGATTCAGGAAGCAAACCGAATGGCGAACGGGATCCGGAAGTCGTCGGATCTGTGGGACTTGGAACATTACCTGACCGAACGCCGCAAAGAGATTGACCGCAAGTACGACTTTCGTGGTTCGCGACTTACAGATGTGTTGGGGAGACTCTTGTACGAAAATCGACTCAGTGAGGAAGATCTGCGTGGATTGCGTGAAGAGAAAATGAAGTCAATCCGCTCTTTCGCCGAGTTTCTCAAAGACGGCGCAGCCTGCTCTGCATTTTGAGCGCTAACGCCTGGTTACATCAGGCGAACGATCCTTTAGTTGGCTAATCCCGAGGTCGGGCTTGGAACGCACTTCTAGCAATGCAAAAGAGCGCAGCGCATTCAGCGAGGTTGTGCGCGCGCGGCCTACGTTTCTGTGTCGCGTACACGCCGCGGCGGGCGGTTCTCCACAAACGACCGCGAAACGCTCAACACAGCCCTCGGAAACGATGTTCCCACTAAGGAGCACATGGGCGGCAAGAGACGTACGGCTCCAAGTAGGGCCGCAGTTTTGCCGATCAAGGGCCACGCCGACTCGCGTGCCCATTGTGACGTCTGCTCGTCGTTCTTTCGAAGCGCTAACTAATTTGTAGAGATTTCTTTTGTGCCGTTGTGGCGGATTGAAAGGGCTTTGGCGGCGATCAGGCCGAATCCCTTGCCGCGCGCGAGTTTCTCCAATGCGACGAGATCAGCTTGTGCCTCGACTGTCTGTCCTAGCTTCTTTTTCAGTTCCGCAAGGGCCAGCTGGGTTTTGAGTTCAATTCCTACCAGATGGTGTGCGCGGGCGCTTTGCAAAGTGCGCTGCAGAAGCGTATTTGCGGATGCGGTATCGCCATCAGCCAACAGAACGCGCGCTGAGACCAGGTCGAATTGCAGCTTTAATAGCTGGTTTGTGCTCTTTGCGGCCAGAGTCTGACCGTCTTTTCTTTCTTTCTCTGCAGCTGCGAAATTGCCTTCGCTCAACCAGGTTTCCATTAAGCCTGCGATACTGTCGAGCTCATCGTCGGATTGATTTTCGTGATGAAACTGCTCTTGGCATTTTCGGATCACGGTTTCAGCGTCGGCGGCGTGTCCTGCCTCGATGGCCAACTTGGCAAGCGACAGTTCAGATTCAGCGGCGAACTGGAGTTCGCCCGTTTGCTTGCGCAGCGACAGAGCCTCTTCATAAGACTTACGCGCCGCCGCAAGATCGCCCCGGTCTACCGCAACGTCACCCAGACCTTGCATCACATAGGCGATCGCGGCCTTGTCGTCAATCTCTTGCGCGGTGGCCTTGGCCTGTTGATATGTGGTCGCGGCGGTTTGCAGGTTACCACTCTGGCGCAACAAATCTCCCAGGTTATTGAGAGACAACGCGACCCCATCTTTGTCGTCGACGGCCTGGTATTCGATAATGGATTCGTCGATCAGTTTTTTCGCCCCGCTCAGGTCGCCCTCAGCAACCCGCGTACCGCCGAAATTGGCCAGCGAAGCAGCCATGCCTTCTTCGTTCCCGACTTGGCGGAACTCCGCAATGGCTTCGTGAAACATTTTTTCCGACTGCGCCAAATCGCCCATTTGAAAGTAAAGTGCGGCCAGATTGTTCCGCATTAACGCCGCTCCATTGATGTCTTTGGCGGCAAGCGCGCTTTGGAGCGCGTTGGCACATTCGCTAACGCCTTCCGAAGATGAGCCCAGACCCACGTCCTGTTGGCAAAGAAAACCGTAGGTGCGCGCCACGATCACATGCGATCCCTGAGCACTGGCCTTGTCGATGGCACGTTTTGCAGCCGCCCGCGCCTTGGTGTCGTCCACGTTGATCCAGGCGGACGACTCTACCATATCGATGCGTGCATCTTCATTCGAAGGTGGAGGAAGATTGCGAAGAAGGGCCAGCGTCCGCAGCGAGTCGCTGGGTTTAATCCCCATCTGGGCTGACGCTAGCATCAGTCCATAATCGAGGCTGTCGGGGAAGAGATGAAACAAGGACTGATAGGCTTCCACCACCCTCGGCGAATCGTGGAGAGTTCTTCGATACTGTCCCTCGACCAGCAAGCGCTGCTCTTGCGGCAGGTGAATGTCAAGTTCGCTGGCCCGTTGCGCTTCGGCGCGAGCCTTAATCTCGAAGCCGAGATGCCACAATGCTTCGGACAGCGCGGCATGGGACAAGGGATAGTTGGGGTCGGCGGCAATGGCTTTGACGAGCGAGTCGCGAGCGCCCAGAAAATCGTATGCCCAAAGTTTTGCGCGCCCTTGCGTGTAAAGCCGCGCCGCCTGTTCATTGGACGGCAGCGCCGCCCGGGCGGCATTCGTGGCTTCCGGAGAAATCGAACTTACGCCGAGACTCTGCCGTAGACTCGCGCCGGCCTGGCTTGCCAGCTCGAAGAGCTCATTTTCATTTCCAGTAATGGCCTGCTCAGCGATCGTCTCCCCACGAAGGGTGTCTTGCAAACGAATATCAAGACGGATGCGATTCTCGCCGTTGCTGGGCAAGCGAGTGTAGGACCCGAGCACTACGACATCCGCCCCCGGATTTGTCCGTAAGCGTTCCAACGTGCCGCGGGCCAGGCTGTCTTCATCGGTGAGTGGGAGTTCGCGTTTGGCGCGAGCCACATCCTCGCCGGAAATCATTCGCAAACCGCCGCCCGCTGCGAGTTCCGTGTTCAGCATTTCCGAGAAGGCAGGAGAAAGCCAGTTGTCCTCTGTGCGTCCCGGCAGATTTCTGAATCCGAGCACGGCGACCGATCGCCGCACGCGGATCGGCGGCACAAAACTGGCGGCCTCCGCTTTCGTGGATGCACGTCGAGGCATAGAACGAAAACCATAGAAGGCAGCCCCCAGCAAAACCACCACCGACGCCGCAATTACCCAATAACGGCTATGACGATAAGAATTCGCTGCGGTAGCGCTTGCAATATTCCTAGGCCCGACGACAGGCGCTGCTGTGACAACCTCGATCGGTGGTGCCACAGCATCAGAACCCAGCACTGTCACCGGGGCCACGAAGCGATATCCGCGCCGCGGAATGGTTTCCACATAGCGCGGCGCCTCCACGTCATCGTTCAGTGCGTCCCGAACTTTCCGGACAGCTACTCCCAGGCTGTTATCGAACTCAACGAACGTATTTTCCGGCCACAGACGTTGCCGAACCTCTTCTCGGGTGACGATCTCTCCGGGGCGTTCGACCAGCATTATAAGGAGGCGGTAAGGGAGATCCTGCACTTTGACGCGGGTGCCATTCCGCGCAAGCGACTCTTCTCCGGTGTTCAGCTCGAACGGACCGAAGCGGTAACGAACCGTCTTTGGCACCAGCCCCGGCATCAATTCCCCCAAGTCGGAAGATGGTAGCACAGCAGGCAGCCTCAAGACTCCAGTTAAAGTCAGCCCGTAAGTTGATGTGGGGCAAGCACTTTTTAGTTAATGCACACTTAAAACCCAGTTTCATTGACCCCGCAGCCGATTTGCCTCACATTCGCGTTCGCAGGGGGCCGGATGTCGCGTTCGGGAAAGCAATTTCTAGAACGGGGGGAAGACGGGGCCGGCCTCTGGAGCTTTTTCGATACTCCGGATCTGAGGAGAATACTATGATTCGCAAAACCACCTACAAAGACACCCTCAACCGCCTGCGTCATGCCGTCTGTGCATTCGGGCTTCTGCTTTCACTCGCCGCCCTGCCCGCCTTTGGGCAGACCATCCATCAGTTTTCCTACAACAATTCAAGCTGGGTAGACCAGGACCTTTTCGGAGCGGTGACCAACGCACAGACGGGAGTCGCCGCTTTTGTTACGACTCCGAACGACGGTCCGCACGCTTTCTATCTGGCAAGTGATGATCACGTGCATCAGCTCTTCAACAACGGAACCAGTTGGAGCGACGAAGACCTGACCTCCGAAACCGGCGCACCCGCCGGCCTCTACGGCAGCGCGATCAGCGGTTTTGCGGTCCAGAATTTCCAATACGTCTACTACATAAGCGTCGATCTGCATCTGCACCAACTCCTCTACAACAATTCGAATTGGGCTGATTCAGACCTCACCGTCATTACCTCGGGACCGCTCAGCAGCAATACGACGCAACTGGTTGCATTCACCACCGGGTCTCCCGCCGTGCACGTTTACTTCACCGCCGCGAGTGGCCACATTCATCAGACCTTCACCACTACGGGCACCAACTGGCAGGATCAGGACCTGACCTCCCTCACCGGCGGCACTTTCGGGGGTAGCGGGTGGATGGCTGGATTCAACATTGGCAACTTTCAATATGTCTATTTCATCGCCAATACGAATCACGTTCACCAGTTCTTCTATAACAATGCGAGCTGGAGCGATGAAGACCTGACTGCCCTTTCCAATTCGAGTCCGGCGGTCGGAGGAAGCGGAGTTGCCGCGCTGGTGATTCCTGGCACAAAAAAGCTGCGCGTCTATGTCATCGCCAACCACAATGACATCCTGCAGCTTGCCTCGGGCAACGGCAAGAAGTGGACGAGCTCAGATTTGTGCAAAAAAGCGAAAGCGCCTCCAGCCACGGCAGGGCCTGGGCTCGTCGCCTTCGCCACCACCCCTAACAACCAAATCCACGTTTTCTATAGCTCCGACAACGACCTGAATCAGCTTTTTCTGCCCACTCCCGCGACGAAGTGGCAATTCGAGAATCTGACCGCTGAGTATGGTGGTGGGACCATGAACACGAACGCAGGCATGGCTGGCTACTCGTTGCAAAACTTGCAATACGTCTATTACGTGGCGAACTGAACTGTCAGCGTGCTTGAGGAGCCGCCGTCTCCAGACGGCGCGCTCCTCGGTACTCGATTTGGGCCGAAAAATGGAAAGTCAAATTCCGCAGGAGAATGTCATGCACAGCAGCAGAGAATTGCGTTTCCGAAGTTTGCTCTCACTGGTTCTTGCGTTGCTTATCCCCGCGCTCATGGTCGCGCAAAGCGAGGTCGTGTCTCCTTCCGCGGAATCCTCGCCAAACCACTCGCTCAAGCAACGCCTCGAGCAAATCGTGCAACATGTCAATCAGACAGCCCCGACGGAGGCACAAGCGAAACCCGCGCGCCTCGATCCCCGCTTGCGCGACAACGCTCCTCGCACATCTCCGCTGCAAGCGGTCCGGTTGCCAGGTGCTCCTGTGGCGGCCGAGAGATACGTTTTTGGCAGGCTGGATCTTGCCACCGGCGACAATCCCAACGCCGTCGCGACTGGCGCGTTTCAAACCGGAGGCCCGCAAAGCATCGCCGTGGCCAACTATTACTCGTCGACGGTGTCCATCATGATCGCCAATCCCGACGGGACCTTCCAGCCGCGCGTCGACTACGCCACCGGAGTGGAGCCGCTCGCCATTGCGGTGGGGGATTTTAACGGCGATCACAACTTGGATTTAGCGGTCGCGGATTGGGGGGGCGGTACGGTGTCGATTCTTCTGGGCAACGGCGACGGCACATTCAAGGCCCATGTCGAGTACTCCGTAGGAGGCGGTTACGTTGCCGCTGTGACGGTCGGCGATTTCAACCACGACAACAAACTAGATCTGGCCCTTACCAGCGAGGCCACTGGCTCCGTCGCCATTTTGTTAGGCAACGGCGATGGCACATTTCAGCCGCAGGTCAGTTACGCAGTCGGCGATGATCCGCGCGGCGTAGTCGCTGGCGACTTCAACGGAGATAATCAACTGGATCTGGCAGTGCTGGCCGGATCGGAACAGGTGGAGATTCTTCTCGGCAATGGCGACGGTACTTTCAAACCCCCGGTCGCCTACCAATCCGGCGCTCTGTGTTGGTCGTTGGCGTTGGGCGACTTCAACGGGGACCACAAGCTCGATCTGGCGGTTGCCAGTGTGGACAGCAATGACGTTTCCATCCTGCTGGGCAATGGCGACGGTACTTTTAAGCCGCATGTCGATTACCCGGTAGGGAATGCTCCCTACGCTGTCCTTGTCGGCGACTTCAACGGCGACGGCGCGCTCGATGTGGCAACAGCGGACAGCTCGGACAACACGGTTTCGGTGTTGCTTGGAGCAGGAAATGGCACTTTCAAACCTCGCAAAATTTACGGAACGGGCTTGCAGCCGACGTGGCTTACAGCGGCCGATCTGAATGGAGACGGCAAGTTGGATTTGGCCGTGGCCAATGCAGCGTCGAACACCGTTACCATTTTGGCGGGCGAAGGCACTCTCCGATTTCAATCTCATACCGCAGTCGCTGTCGGAAAATCAACGGTGCCCTTCACTGTGCGCGCTGCGGATTTTAACGGCGACCATATTCCGGACTTAGCGGTCTCGGATTTCGGAACCAATACGGTCTCGATTTTGCTCGGCAAGGGGGCTGGCAAATTCAAGTCTCCAGTCGACTACACCACCGGGTTCAGTCCAGCTGGTTTAAGTGTCGGAGATTTCAACGGAGACGGACTTCCAGATCTGGCAACGCCGACCGCCGGGTCGAACGCTGTTTCCGTTCTGCTGGATAAGAGTGACGGCACTTTCGAATCTGCTCCCGCAGTCGCGACCGGCCATTGGCCTCTGGGAATCGCAACCGGCGACTTTAACGGCGATGGAAACCTGGATTTGGTCACAACGAACGACGATGTCAATACGGTTTCCGTCGCCCTCGGCAACGGGCGGGGCGGATTTTCATCTCACATCGACTATACCGTGGACTTCTTTCCAGTAGCCGTGGTCGTTGCCGACTTTAACCTCGATGGCAAACTTGATGTGGCTACGTCAAACACCAACGATGACACCGTCAGTGTCTTGCTGGGCAACGGCGATGGCACATTTCAGCCGGCCTTGACCTTCGCTGCGGGCAATGTCGTTTTTCAAATGGTCGAGGGGGATTTTAATCATGACGGCAAACCCGACCTGGCCCTTGCGAACAATGGAACAGATACAGTCTCGATTCTACTCGGGAATGGCGATGGCACATTTCAGCAAGGTGTCGATTATCCGATTAACAGCTTGGGTTTTGGCATAGTCACCGGCGATTTCAATGGTGATGGAGTGCTGGACCTGGCTGCAACGAGCAATAACTGCAACACTCCGGCGTCCAACTGTCTGGGTACAATTTCCATCCTTCTTGGGAATGGCGATGGCACGTTCCAACCGCGCGTGGACTACCCAGGGGCGATGTATCCGACATTTCTCGCAGCGGCGGACTTGAACGACGACGGCGGAACCGATCTAGCCGTGCCCGATGCCTATTTAGGAAACGTTTCGATCATGCTCAATCTCCCGGTCATCGGAATCTTCCCCAACGCGCTGAACTTTGGCACGGAGAAGGTCGGGACGAAAAGCAATCCGCTAACCATCACCATCGGCAACCCGAGCGGCACGCCGATCACGGTCAAGAAGCCCACGATCAGTGGAGTGGATGCCGGTGACTTTGCTCAAAGCACCACTTGTCCGCTAGCACCCGCCACCCTGGCTCCAGGTTCGAGTTGTTCGGTCGTCGTCACCTTCACGCCAAAAACAACTGGCGTCAGAGATGCGACGCTCAAGATTAGCGACAGTGTTCCGGGAAGCCCGCAGCTCGTGGGTTTGGGGGGAACGGGGCAATGAATGGAGTCTCGGATCGCTGCAAACTACAACGACGCGACCCAGCTTGGCCGTGTCGCCCGCGGGCAGTATGGCGCCCACGGTCGACTGCACATCGTCGCCTTGGAGATTCAGGTGGTGATGTGGGCGACGCTCGGCCTCCGGCACCGAGCGACCGAAATCGTCGCAAGCAGTGTTATGACAAAGTAAAAACTCGCGGTACAAGAACGGCACAAGTTGAGCCCGTGGCTTAGTCTTCCCAATCGTTCCTTACAGGGCATTGCAGTGCGACCGCTGCCTTGTAATTACTACTTTCACGGCGGTAACACGGGTTCAAATCCCGTCGGGGACGCCAACCACTCTTTCGGGGTGAGCGAGGCTCTTTAGTTGTTGAAACAACGTAGGGTTAACAGTGTTCAAAAACTTTTGGTCCTGGTGGTACGGAACGCCGTCTCGGAAAAGAAAATTTTGAACACGCAACCGTTGTTCAGCGTCGGCTCGCTCCCACGCAACTGATATATCCACCAGCATGAGCTTAGAGAAACGCAGGAAAGCGTCGAGTGTTCCACCCTGCGAGCGCACGGCGTGCAGCTGTTGTGCGACGGCCTCAATCTCATCGTCGAAGTCCACATTGGCTTGGGTGTAGTCAACCTGATTGACATCGCCGCGAAGTCTAGCTTTCAGCAGCTCTGTCTTCAGTTTTTTCTGTTCCTCCAGGCGAGCGGTGAGTTCTTTTGCAGTCGTAGTTGAATCGCCCTGCCTTCGCGCCCAGACCTCGGCTGCAATGGCCGGGAACTCGGCCACGGTTGCCGCGTCCGGTCGTAAGGTTCCGAGATATTCAACAAAGTCAGATTCCAGCGCGACTTTGGAAACCCTTACAGCTCTGCAATGGGGGTTGCGACACCAGTAGTTCGGATAGTGCTTCAGCTTGCCCTTGTTCATTCCGCCAGTGAGCGGGGTTCCACAGACGCCACACTTTACAAAGTGCTTCAACGGGAAGGCTGGGTTCTGCTTGCGCTTCGGCGCACTCGACAACTTGCGACCAGACAACACTCGCTGCACGGCATCGAATAGTTCCTGACTAACGATTGGGATGTGCAGGCCCTTTACAGGCTGGGGCACACTCGATGAGTAAACCCAGCCTGCATAAATGGGCTTACGCAACAGAGCGTCAAACGATTGTGCCGTCAGCTTCTGTCCACGCTTCGTCTTCAGCCCCTTGCCAGCGACGATTGTCAACACGTGAGTCTTGGTGTACTGGCCGGTTGCATACAACTCGAAGGCCTCGCGCAAAAGCGACGCGGAAGACGGGTCGGGCCTGATGTTTGCGCCGTTATCAAGCTTCAGGTCGTTCACGTAACCGAGAGGCGCGGCCCACGGCCAGCGGCCCGCACGCACACTGGCAGCGGAACGATCTTTCATTTTCTCAGACAGGGCGTCTGAGAAATATTGATTGAAGACGCCATGAACGCCCGCAGCCATGCGGCCCGCCGCTGTATTGTCAACATTGGGTTCCGCAACAGAGAGCAGAGTTATACCGTTTTCCCGCAACTCGGCGAGGGCGGCGCCCTGATCGGCGACATTGCGAGCAAAACGGCTCAACGACTCCACGATCACATAGCCGATTCTCTTGCGGTACGACTTGCAGTACGAAAGCAACCGCACAAACGAAGGCCTGTCCGCAGTGCGCCCCGACTCGCCTGGCCCGAGAATGACCTCAGCCACGGCAATGCCGCGCTGGGTCGCTAGCCTTCGGCAGCCGTCCTCCTGATTCTTCAGATTCAATGGGTCGGCCTGTTCCGGCGTGCTGACGCGCAAGTACATCACAGCTTCTGATCCCTCGCCGTTATTCTTTGCGATATTCATGGGTATAGATATTAGGCCGCCTTCGTCATGGTGGCAATGGCATGTGCGTGATCGTCTGGTAATGCTTCGAAGATGGAAGCGAAAATGTCGGCCAACTGGTACATCTGCTCGATGCGCTGTTGTTGGGCGTTTGTCGGTAGTGACGGGGTCGCGTCAGCCGTTTCCATAGCCGTATGTGGGCTCACGGTTTCTATCTCGGCGCGTTGAAGGACACGGGCCTTCTCACCACGAACCGCGTTCGGCTTGGATTCGATCGACATAAGGTCGGGGAACATCGCAGTTCTGCCTAACGGTCTTTGCCTGATTTGCTCAGTTCCTCTTTCGGCGATGGACCAGTCGGAGTGCCAGACGGCTCCGCTATCGGAACGACTCCCCCGCAATTCTTCTCCGGGCAGCGATAGCCGGTTACTCTTCCGTTCAGCCAATTCGTTCCCGCCAGTTCGGGATTCGCCCAAAAGGACTTCGTGCACACGGGACACGTCAGTCTGTAGCGCTGCTCCAGGTGGCCGATTCGCGTCACCACGTCCGCTTTGAGCCCCTGCTCAACAAGCCTTCCAAAAGTCTCAATTCCCGCCCGTTCGCGAACGAACATCTGCACCCCGCAAGGCGAGCAAATCACGTAGGGCTTCTTTGTCTTACTTGTCCGCACGTCTAGCGGTTTCAAGCAGACCGGGCAGGGGAACCATCGGTTGTCCTTGTTAATCATCGGAACCTCCTTATAATAAGTAGTAGCAGGAAATCTTGATCGCGCAATGCCGGAAAGCGGTGCATCCCTCTACCCATGAACATATACGACACTGACAGGTGTTGTTTGCGGCGTATATTTCCTACCTCCAAGTATTAAATATCCGTATAATAGAGGGTCCGAAGGGGAGAATTGCGCAAAAATGCCAACCGCAGGAACCAATCAAGCAGCGCAAAAAAATATTTCTGACGGACCCTCGACGAAGCGCCGAAGGGGAAGGCCTGTCAACATAGAGCCCTCGGTGGTGGTTGGATCAGCGGATACCTACAGTCTGTGGTTTGAGCAGCTCTGGTCAAAGTTAGGCCATCGCTTGTTAGCGGCACGCTCTGCGGAACAGGTAACGAAGTCCATCCGCGAGAATGCGCCGGATGTCAGCGTGAGCCTCGCCCCGTATTCGAAACTCATTCTCCAGATTGTGCGCGATCCGAAATTTCCAGCCGTTCGCTCAGCATCTCAAATTCATTTCCTGGCGGACTCTCTCGGCGGACAGGGATTGGTTAAGCCGCGTCGATCCCGAGAAATCTGTGCGAAAGAAAGAAGCAGAGTACGATACGTGATTGTTAGGCAGGAATACTACGTTGAGTGCTCATGCGGCTACAAAGGGCCAGCGCTGGACGGAGCTTGCAGAGAGTGCGGGACCGGGGAGTTGTCCTGGGAGCTGATGTCGAAAAAGAACTATTAGTTTCAGCCAAGATTGTCGGGGCCCCATGACGGTGCGTTACGTACGTACGTAACGTTATGAGTGTCTCTGGAGCTTCCGCCGGAGGTATTCCAACCTCGCTCGCCCTCGTTCCGTGAGGCAGTAGGTCAAATGGCCGCGCCTGGAGTTCGGATGGCGGTTGAGCAATCCCTGGTCCCTGAGGCGTCCGAGGTAGCTATAGAAAGAACGGCGGTCAGGAGTAGGGCGAAGCTTAACGCGAACATAATCCGGCTTAGCGAATCCGTTAACCTGCGCGAAGATCAGCAAGACTTCCAGTTTCGTCATTTTATGGAACGAAGAGGACAGAAAGCCAGCTTGCAAGTTTGGTTTCTGGTACACATATGCTAGTGTGTGATAATTGAAACTAATGGTATTAGAAACCTGACAAATTTCCTACGTGCAAATGGACCGGGAAGTCTTTAATAAAGCGAATCTTCCGTGCCGATTCTTGGAGAACGTGGAGTGATGCGGAATCTCCTGGTCGAACCCCAGTCCGGTAAACCAGCGCCATGCCAGATGCATGCGCAGCTCTTCCACCAGCTTGCGCTCGCTGCTGATGCCATACAGATACCCGATCAACAGGATGCGCAGCAGCAGCTCAGGATCAATCGACGGACGGCCCCTATCGCTATAACTCGCTTTCAGCTTTTCGCGCACAAAAGCAAAGCTGATGTGTTTTTCGATGAGCCGTAGCAGATGTGTCTCAGGAACCTGATCTTCCAGGCGGAAGTAGTAGAACAGCGCTTCCGAACGATCGTGTTGCCCCATCATGATGAGCACGCCTCCGTGAATGGTGATCCAGCAGAGCATGGCAAGGATTCCTTCTCCTTATTACCACGCTTCTGCTTCCATTCAGCCTGCTAATCACAGTGACTTTTTCAACACCCACTCCCCATTTCACTCGTTGAGACCGTTCGGACTGAAATCGCCCGATTTCGACAACCGCCTTCATACGCCTCAAGAGAAACAGTTCTTCGCGGTGGTAAAGTGGGTTGATGGAGGCTTCCGCCTGATCTCTGGAATGCGTTTCGAAATCAAACTCGGCAATGACCTCATAGGGTTTTCTGAGCTTGAGGGCGACGATCTACCTATGGGTGTTGCAGGCGGTCGGTTCGTGCGAACTCCTGCCTATAAGAACCGTTTTACCAAGCCAGGTTAAACGGTAGCGTGGCATGGGTAAGTGCCGCGTTCACCAGATTCTGTGTTAGCTGCTATAACATCCCCATTACACTCACAACCGGCCCGGTTCTGAGTTGAAATCGCCCGCGATGGAGCCAAGAATATAATGGGAGTCTCGCTATGCTCATCATCCTTGGCGGCCTGCCAGGTACTGGAAAGACGAGCATTGCACGAGAGCCAGCTCGCCAGCTATCCATGCGAAAGTTACCACCGTACCGGCCCCTCTGGAGACGCGGGAAACCATCGAGGAGCCGCTTCAATTACTGACGCAATGGACCGTGCTGCCCTCTGATCGGCGCGGAAGCTGGAAACCGCGTCTGGCGGAAAAGATTTGCGAAGGGGATGTGGCTTCAGCGTGAGGGTCACGTTCGCGTGATACGATGCCCTCGCATGGCAACCGGCGACGTATTCTTGCTAGTGATTCGCTGCCCGGAGCCCGAGTGCGAGCGGCGCTGGCCACAAAGCTGTCCATACAGCCGGGCGCAAATGACGCGGCTGCTCGATGCCGGGGGAGACATCAGGGTCTATGGCCCGGCCTGCAACCATTCATGGAGTCTCACGACGGATCAAAAGAACACTTTGCGCAAACAGTTTGCGGCGGGCACGCTGTAGGGTTCGCCGGAAGATCGCGATCTCCACAAAGTGTGGGATCCACTGACCACGCCCCGCAGTGTGGATATCCGGAGAGGACCCGTCTAGATTACACTCTTTTCTTGTATGGCCGAAAAAACGAAGTCGCCTTCTTATTTTTGGGTGACTGCTTTTGCGAACCGATCCTTCCTGACGCTAAATCGTTTTTTTCACCGGCTTCCGCTGGAACGGGTTCTTATGTTTGCGACTATCGCTCTTGGGGCGTTGCACGCGTGGTGCGGACGGTACTCTATGAATGTGGATGGCATGTCGTACCTAGATTTGGGCGACTCCTTCTTTCGTCGCGATTGGGTAAATGCAGTAAACGCATACTGGAGCCCGTTGTATCCGTGGACTCTGGGGACCGTCCTTGGGTTAACCAATCCTTCGCCGAAGTGGGAATTTCCTGTGGTTCACCTGGTCAACTTTGGAGTTCTTGTCGCTGCACTGTTTGCGTTTCGCTTCCTGCTGCACACGTTGCTTGAGTTCGGCAGAGAGCAAACCTCTGACACGACCCCCCAGGAAGGACAGACCTTGCCGGAGTGGGCGCTCGTTATTCTGGCGTATCCCATATTTTGGTGGACTGCCTTGGAAGGTGAGACGGTCTACGATGTCTCGCCTGATCTCGCCGTGATGGCTTGCGTTTGCTTGGCGGCGGGGATGCTGCTACGACTCCGCCAGGGCGACAGACTTTGGAGGTTTGCGCTGTTTGGGCTCGTCCTCGCTCTTGGATACTGGACCAAGGCGATATTGTTCCCAATTGGTTTTGCGTTTCTGGGCGCAGCCTATGTCTGGAAGCGCTCACGCCCAGGTTGGGCGCGCGGGGTGGCCGTGGCCGGTCTGGTCTTTGTGTGTGCCTGCGCCCCTTTGATCCTCTTGCTATCTCGCCAGAAGGGCCGACCCACATTTGGCGATTCGGGGAGGATAAACTATGCGTGGCAAATGTCCACCCGGCCTTTTACGAGAAACTGGCAGGGAGGCGCTGGCAGTGGGACACCTGTGCATCCGACGCGCCAGCTGCTTTGGTACCCTCCCCTCTTTGAGTTCGGCAGCCCAGTGGTCGGCACTTATCCGCCTTGGACCGACCCCTCATATTGGAATGAAGGGCTGCAGTGGCATTTCAACCTGAAGCTCCAACTGGAAGCGCTAGCGGGCGCTATCCTGGGCGAAACTCGACTATTGTTTCGCGCAAGGCCGGAGCTAGTTGCCGGAATCGTCGCGCTCGCATTGCTCAGCGGGCAGTTGGCTTTAGCCGGTTTGGGTGAGTTGTCGCCATTAGTCGCGGTGTCGATAGCCGGTTTGGGGATTTACCTTCCGCTCCATGAAGAAGATCGTTTTCTGGGAGGCTGGACTTTGGTGTTGTTCCTTACCTTGATCGTCTCGGTGCGATTTAGACTGCATATTCAAAAGGCTGCCGCCTACATGGCCTTCGCGGTGGCTCTAGTGATGGCGGTGGGCACGGCGGACTACTCGCTTCGGGTCGTCATGAATCATATGGCAATCCCCGGAACCGGCCCAGACTCAGCTTGGCGGGATGTTGTAGCCGCCGACCAGCTTCGGCACATGGGGGCGCAACCCGGAGACATGGTCGCAGTCATCGGCGACGGCACCGGTGCTTTTTGGGCGCGCCTGGGGAAGCTACGCATCGTCGCTGAGATCATGGACGCAAACCACGGCTCCCGAGAGTTCTGGAACGCTCCCGAGGAAATGCAACAACAAGCATATGACGCCTTCACCCGTGCCCATGCAAAACTGGTTGTAGCGTCGTGCCCACCCTCGCCGCCAGGATCGCTCACCGGCTGGGAGTCAATTGCGGGTACACCTTACTGTGTGCGTCTGCTACCATCTCGGTAAACAGCTTTGGTTGCTCGCGTTGGAGTCTTCGTCTCGGTCGTGGTGCTGAGGCGGCTTACGGATTGCGACTTCTGCTGTAACCTCTCGTTTGACTTCCCCACTGGCAGACCGTTTAGGT
Organism: uncultured Acidobacteriaceae bacterium; assembly: GCA_963755765.1. GTDB lineage: Bacteria > Acidobacteriota > Terriglobia > Terriglobales > Acidobacteriaceae > Acidiflorens. The sequence goes on along the minus strand of CAVWKZ010000006.1, from coordinate 240,366 downwards.
ACTCTTCCAAACCGGTAAAGGCGACGCATACAGGTTCGGCATCTTGCAGGTCGAATAGAAAAAACCGTTCGAAATAGTCGTTCCACAAGGTTCCTACCTCAGGGGTCACCTCAAAACCGGCCAACGGTGGTCACTTCAAAACCGGCCAACGAAAGTGGCCTGGGACTAAGTTGTTTTACTCCGACGCCTCCTGTGGAGGCAAGTCGGTTTTCGTGCGCCAACTCCGAGGACCGCATTTAAGTACATGGCCGTGATGGAGGAGACGATCGAGCATAGCGGTAACGGCGGCGCTGTCGCCGAGAAGTTTGCCCCAGTCGTCCACCGGTCGATTCGAAGTCAGCAAACTGCTGGCGCGCTCATAGCGCCGCATTACGATTTCCAGCAAGTCCTCGGCGGCGGTCATGGGCAACTTCCGCATACCGAGGTCGTCGATAATGAGAAGCGGGACGGAAACGAACAGTTCCATGGTTTCTTTGCGGGTTCCGTCGATGGTGGCTTCGGCCAAGTCATCGAGCAGTTTGTGGGTTTCGCGGTAGAGGACGCGATAACCCTGTTGGATAGCGGCTTGTCCGATGGCCTGGGCAAGATGACTTTTGCCGGTGCCCGGTGGGCCTAAAAACAAACCGTCTTCATGGCGAGCGATGAATGCACCGGTAGCGAGATCGAACACCAGACTGCGATTCATCTTGCGGTTGAAGTTGAAATCGAAGTTATCGAGAGTCTTGTGCGGGTCTCGGAACTCGGCTTGTTTTTTTCTTCGCTCCAGCAGTCGCTCGCCACGACGAGTGAGTTCGTCGGAGACGAGGCAGGAGAGGAAATCGATGGGGGGCATGGCTTCGGCCTGAGCTTGGCGAATACGAGTTTCGAGCACGGCGGCGATTCCTCCCAGGCGTAGTTGTCCTAAAGCACGATTCAACTCAATGAGGTTCATCTTCTGGCTCCTTGGTTTTGAGGTTGATGAGATCGCGGTAGTGCACCAGTTCGCGAATGAGCGGGTCGACTTGCCGCAGGGTAAGTTGTGGGGCACGTTCGAGATAGCGACGAACGAAACGGAGTTCATACACGCCCATTTCCAGAGCCACCGCGCACGCCTCTTCGACCGCGGCGGTGCCGAACTTCTTGGCTAAGGAGAGGATGCCGAAGATGCGGCGAACCCCCGGTTCTCCGAGCTGGTTATAAATAAGGTTGCAGAGTGTGCCGATGTGAGTGCCGGCTCGTCCGGCTCGCCACAGTAACTGGGAAACCTGAAGCGGCATGTGCTGGGGATGGTCTTCTTTTTTTATGCGATACCAGCCACGTTTCTGCCGTATGTGCTCTCGCAGCAGTAGCCCGTTTTTGGGATCGAGGATGCGAACATAAAGCTCATCCCACTGCACATTCACTTCCCGTCCGATCCAACCCGGGGGCAGGCCGTAGTAGGCGGCATCGACTTCGACGCAACCGTCCAGATTCACGCCCCGCTTGCCATGCTGGTAGTAGCGAAAAGGTTCCAGGGGAAGCGGCAGCAAGGTGGGTTTTTCTTCGGCAAACATGGCGGCGACTTGTCGTTTCGTGGTGCCATGAATGCGGGTATCGGCACAGCTTGTTTCCCAACGATCCAGATAGGCTTGGGCCTCCTCCAGGCTCTCAAAGCGTTTTCCCTGGAGCGCACGTTGGGCGTGGCCAACGCCGGATTCAACTTTTCCTTTTCGATCTGGATCCTTGATCCGACAGGGCAGGGCGACCGCGCCATAGTGCGCCAGGACGTCGCGATAGAGAGGATTCAGAGTGGGATCATAGATGTCAGGGACGAGCACGCCCTCGCGCAAATTATCCAGGACGACGACCCGCGTAGCGCCACCCAGTCGACGGAATGCTTTCTCATGTAACTCGGCCCAGATGCGCGAACTGGAACGGAAGGTCAGAAAGCGTGCCGCCTTGCGGCTACAGCCCAGCACCATCACGAACAGTCGGGTGCGGCGATATTTTCTGGTCTGCGGATCCCGGACCATGGCGCCCGTACCGTAGTCCACTTGGGACTCTTCTCCTGGTCCCGTCAGAATCACCGCGCGTGGCTGCAGTGGCTGGTTTCCACGCAACTTGCGCACGTAGCGCTTGACCGTCTGATAGCCACCGTCGAAACCATTTTCGGCGACCAGATCTTGCCAGATTGCGGTGGCATCCCGACCGCGGCTCAGACCTAACTCGATGGCTTCCCGAAACGGCTCGCAGGCACTGGCGGATGGAATCCGCTTAGGAGTTTCTACTTCCAGGCCTGTCGACTCCACGCCAAACCCGGTGGTCACCGCATTGGCATTGGCCGGTTTTGCTTTTTCATTATTAGAAAGGTTTTCGGGGTTGGGGTTGGGGTTGATCGTGGGGGTCGGTTTTGCCGCCTCCGACCCGGTGGTCACCTCGTTCTCGTTGGCCGGTTTTGCCGGCGGTCGCCGTCCCCATGCGCCCGGCGGCCGCACCCCGATCCCGGCCGCTTTCAGATAGGCTCCGACTGTCTCCCGACGTACCCCGGTCTCTTGCTCGATGCGCCGCAGTGGCCATCCGAGTCGTCCCAGGGCAATCACTTGTTGTTTTTTCGCTTCGTTCAAGACGTTGCTCATATCGACGAAGGCTACATGCCTCACGCCGAAATCAACGTCCCGGACCTCATTCTCGTTGGCCGGTTTTCAAGTGACCCTCATTGGCCGGTTTTGGGTGACCCCTGAGGGTTCCTAACGCGAGACTCACGAATATCTTCGTCGCCGCAGTATGGACAGCTGTGGATAGCAAAACGCATTGTCGACACCGACCGCGAGGTAGCGCTTGGATGTGCACATTGTACCTCCGTCCAAGTAAACTCTGGGCAACGAAAATTGGCCTGATACAAATGGGAGCGTTCACTGAGCTTCAAGGACTGGGTAGACTTGATAGCTTGGATGAGTAGTACAGCCGGTTCCCGCCGTGTATCCAGAAGTACTGTACTGCACAGCGGTCGATGCTTTAGCCACGAGATTGAAAGTGCTTTGCCCGACGAAATTGCCTACCCCACCATTACCGGAAGTCGCCACGTTGTATGTACCGACCGCCACCGTCTGTGCTGCACCGGCGTTCGGGTCCGTATAAATGACATTCAATGTTACCGTACTGGTACCCGTGCATCCTGCTCCCACAACCGTTTGGTCGACGTAAAAACTGATCCGATAGCGCGAGACTGAAGTCGGAGCCGTAATCAACGTCGTGGCACTAACGTTGGCATTCGTGGAGGCCGATGCGGTGTTGTAATATTCGGATGGAATGCCGTTGCCGACCGTCACAATACCGTTGTATGTGGAGATCGTTTTGGCGAGGACGAGCGGAACGTAGAATGATTTTCCGCTTGAATTCAGATACTCGGAATACCCTGTAGTGCCGTTGAAGCTCCCGTTACATGTTTCAGGCGTCTGGTCGATACAATTGGCGATTGCTGCGGGAGAGTTAAAAGCCAGGGGTGCCGCGTTTGCACTAAAACCACCCGTGGTGCCATAGAACCCAATCCAGACATCGGTGCCGAGCGCGGTGCGCCTATAACCGGAGGTTCCTAGCGTCCCAGGGAGATTAGAGTCGGCAAGGGTAATGACCTCTTTTGGCTGGTACTGATAACCGAAATTGAGCCGCCCGATCGTATTGATCCAATTGTTCCCCCCGACGTTCCCCTCCGAGAGAATAGTGGCAGTGACAGCATTTTGATTCGAAGCTTTACAAGAGCTATAACCACCGATCGTATTTATGCTGCCAAAGCAGTGCTCGGCATAGTTGACAATTGCCGGTGCATCCTCTGTACTCCCACTAATAGCAAGCCCGGCACCAAAAACGCTCATCTCGGCATCGCTTACGACAGCCGTATTGACCGTGACTGCACTGAGCGACGGCCAGAAGAACAAATTACCAGCGTAATTTGCGGACTGTAACCCACTGTAGCTGGCGGTCGCCCCCAGGGTATCGGTGTAGGTGCAGACAAAGCCTGAGCATTGCGACATTCCGAGAGCACCGATGTAGCCACAGGCGCTAACCGAACCACCGGTACAGTTCCCATAGCTCGGTGTCGTAGTATACCCGTTCGCGGCAGACAGGTAGGAGCCCGGCATCCGTAACAGGTCGTATGTGATCGTATCTCCGTTATTGGCCACACGGGGCCAGCTGACGGTGATGGGGCCCGCTGTACAACTCGGAGATGTTCCGCAAAAACCGAACATCACGGGCAAAGCAGCAGTGGTTGTCACCGCTGTTGTGTCGTGGACGACAACATAGTAGATGTACTCAGTAGAACCAGTCCCAAAGGTGGGTATGTCGACTGACCCGTTACCTAATGTTCCGTTCCCATGATAACTAAAGCTTGCAGCCCCCGATGAGTATCCAGCAATCAGTCCCGAAACTCCCGTTCCCGGCCACGGCGAAGTCGCAGGAGTCGAAGGGTTTAGCCCTGCGTCACTACCGCCCCCATAAACGTTAGCAAATGAAGCTCCTTGAAAGTTTCCGTTCGCATTTGAAACATTAAACTGCCAAGGGCTCGCCGCCTGGCACACAGACTCTTTGAAATAGAACCCGTTGCTGTTAAAGACACTCGCACAAGAGGAGTAATTCGCCGTAATGCTCGATCCCCCGATCGTGATTACGGGCGCGAGTTGGTGGCCTCCGGTTGGGAGATTTTGGGCGCCGCCAGAGAAAATGTAACTTGAGGTCCAATTCTGGTTGTGGTTCATTTGGTAAGCGTTGTTGTTGAAGTCATCAATAACAGCGTTCTCGTCATCCCAGAAATCAAACCAGTTGTTGAACGCGCCACTACCGGTCAAAACCGATTGATACAGATCAATGAACTTCGAATTCTGGGCGTTGTCGAGGATTGCTACATAAGTTAGCGCGACGATGCCGGGAGTGTTCTGAAGGATTATCGTGCAAGAGGTTCCAGCGCATTCATCGTAATAGGTGAACGTATTTGTGCCGGTGACCGTGATGTAAGGAACGTCACCCCAGTATGCAACATTGTCCGTGTAGAGTATCGTCACAGGATCGCCGGTTTGAAATCCGTGCGCGGTCGCGGTTGTGATCGTGACTAGGGACTGACCACTCGTATATCCAGTCCGTTGTGTGGAAGCAATTAACGATCCAGCATAGGCAGCATTGGACGAGAAGTTTGTTGGTGTCTGAAAAGCCAATCCAGCCACAGTGATGTCACGGTATGAACTGTCGATCTGTCGTCCGAGTTGAATGCATGGTCCTCTAGCTTTACAAGCCAGCGTCGCCCCGTAACCTGACAGAATCGTGTTGTCGGCATGTACGAAGAGACGCCCCACGGGGTACGGCGTGGATGATGGAGGTATATTGATCCGGCAGGAGGTATTCAAGTAGTAGTAACTGATCGAAGCGCCACAGCCGTCATTGATAGCCTCTTGAATACCAGAGCTGCCAGACGCGATCATGTATCCGCTGGAGTACGAGTTTACGGGCGTGAAGGTGATGGTGCCGCTCGACGCGCCAGAGTGACCTGCCCCCCGCTTTCGTTCACGTAAGAATACGACAACTTTCTGCTGCTCCGTCTCGGGTTTGAGCCGGGATGGGGGAGCGCGAGGGGCAAGGGACGGCGTTTGAGTCCCTTGCCTCTCGCTCAGCTGTGTAGAGGCTCGCTGCCTGCGCCGCCGCGAACTCGTTCGGGGTTTGATAACCCAGGCTGCTATGCGGCCGCTCCTCGTTGTACTCGATCCGCCACGCCGCGATCTTGCGTCGCGCGTCGAACAAGTTCTGAAACCAGCTCACCGTCAAACACTCATCCCGCAGCCGTCCATGAAAGCTCTCCACTCGTGCATTCTGCGTCGGCTTGCCAGGCTGAATGTGCAGCAACTCGATCTTTCGTTCCACGCACCACGCCAGAAAATGCCGACTGGTTAGCTCCGGCCCATTGTCGCAACGGATCGCCAAGGGCTGCCCGCGTTCGGCGACAATCGCGTCTAGCACCCGCGTCACTCTTCGGCTGGCAAAGCTGGTATCCACTTCCAGCGCCAAACACTCTCGCGTAAAAGCATCCACCACGCTCAGCACCCGGATGGTTCGTCCACACTCCACCGCATCGTGCACAAAATCCAGCGCCCATTCCTGGTTGGCCGAAGTCCGCTCCAGCAGCGGCTGTCCCTCGCGCACGCAGTGTTTCCGCTTCTTCCGCCGGATCATCAGTCCGGCAGCTCGATACACGCGATGCACTCGCTTGTGGTTCACATGCTCTCCCGATCGCCCCAGCAAAACATGCAGCCGCCGATACCCGAAGCGCGGCTTCTCCCGCGCTAACTCCACCAGCCGCGTGCGCAGCGGCTCATCGCTGCGCCTGCTCTGGTAGCGATAGCTCGCCACCGCCATTGTCATCACGCTGCACGCCCGCCGTTCACTGAAGGCGTACTTCTCTCGTACCTGCTCGACAGTCGCCTTCAGGACCGCGAGCTCCACCCGTTTTTTTCAATCACCCACTGCAGCGCATCTTTGTCCAGACTCAGATCTGCCACCAGCTTCCGCAATCGCGTGTTCTCATCGCGCAACTGCTTCGCTTCTTGCGCCTGGTTCACATCCATGCCACCGTACTTCGCCTTCCAGGCGTAGATCGTGTGCTTCGATACTCCCACTTCTCTTGCCACGTCTTCCGCCTTGCGCCCCGCCTCCAACTGCTTCAGCGCCCCGATCATCTGCGCCTCCGTGTGCCTGCTCTTCGACATACCTCTTCCCCTTTCCTTCGTCCGAAATCATACTCGGACTTGTTCGGAAAACGGGGAGCAGGTCACTACGGGCCGCCACAAGTGCTCTCGATACATATATCCATAGAACGAAATTGGCCGACGATCCCCTTCATACTTCGTACGATTGTTTCCCACAGCCCCGACGTAAGCGAAAACCTCCCAAGGAATCACCATCGCGGGACCGACCACGAGCGTTATTTGGATTCCTCGATGGTTAGCAGCCAAGACAACTGATAGCCCCTGGGCCAGAAATCTCTACCCGACAAGGACCAGAAAAAAGCCGCGGCGAAGTTGAGATCGCCTCCCCTATAACCAATTGTCGCAGTGGGCAGTGTTTCCTTTTCCCGTGTCAATAGCAGCACGCGAACTGACGCGTAAGCTCTTTCCACCGAACGAAATAATGGCCGCAAGCGGCGAGAACAAAATCCCGCAACGAAACTACTCTGAGAGCCGAGCGCACAGTTCGTAAAGTGGCGTTGCTTCCGATATCGTATTCAGTAGGTGTTCAAAAATGGCACTTGTAGGGACGCCAAATCCAATCAGTGAGTTACTTTATCTCAGCTGGCTCGATCTGATCCAAGAGCCAACCTCGGCCAGACGGACAGTTCCATCGAGTCGCCAGATCACCCGGACCGTTCGCCATCACACTCGCAACAGCTTCTCCAGCAAGTCTGCGGCCGGTCTTCCAAAACGGCGCGTGGTCCGACGCAACAGCTCCAAATCGACGGGCTGATCGATGATCTTGAGCGCTTGGACCGCATCGGCGATATCTTGAGGACCACCGGCAAAGCACTTCATGGCGACAAAGTCCTCCCGCCCAATCACACGCAGGGAACTGCCGAGAAAGGGCACGGTGATCGAGCGCGACAAGGCCAGTCGGTCGAGGCCGCGCAGGTCCGCCAGCAGATCCACCCGATTTTCGTGCCGGTCGCTTACTGAGAGCAGCGCGGGAATGGGATCGTCCGCATCCCCGCGACGCAACTCCGTCGCAAATCCCGCTTTCTTGAATATTTGTTCGAGCTGCCGAAGCCTGGCGATGGAAACGGATAGCAGGGCATCCGCATCCGTCGTCGCACGTATGGCGCCATACACCGCCGCGGCCATGGCACCGATGACGGCATACTCGACGTCGTTTTCTGCCAGCACCGTGCTCACATCGAGCAACAGATGCGCAGATTGACCTGGCCCGCGCGCTTTCATCGAGCCCTTCTGCTCTTTCGGCCCACCCGGTGGAGCGCGACCATCAGCTGGCTGTGTCGGGCATGCGCCTCGAGCCGTTGTTGCGGAGTCAGATTTCTTGCATCCTCGCTCAATGCCTGACGTGCCTCATCGGCAACCTTCGACCTCAGGATCCGACCCTCCTGAAATGGCTCGCCCGCAACGAACGCTCCCGCTTCTTCCGCATCCTTGCCTGTTTGCAGCACCACCGGCAATTCGGCACGCACTGCAATGCGGATCAGCAGCTCTAGGGAAAGCTGCGAGACTTTGCCGTGCATGATCTGGCTCACGGTCGGCTGCGGGACAGCCAGGCGCTTCGCCGCGGTGGCTTGGGTTTGGCCGCTACACCTGATGTGGCGCGCGATCTGCAGCGCCAGATCGCTGCGCAGCGCCTGGACGGTGCGGGTGTCGGCATTAGCGGTCATAGTGTATTAACTATAACATTAGCGAATACACTATGGAAAGCGGGAATTGGCTCAGGCTAAGTCACCTCCATCGCTGGACGCCCACCACCCACCAGGAGCTGACGCAGCGAACGGACGCATTATCCGGATGGGTGAAGGAAGGGAAACTAAACGTTCACATCGGTCATGTCTATCCGCTGTATGACTGTCGCGCAGGCGCACCGCGAACCTCAAATCCGGAAAACCATAGGAAAGCTAATCTTATCTCTCTGCTGAGACGTTTTCGCTTGCAGCGCGCAGTGAAACAAACCTGTTGGGGACCTAAACCAGGCCACGCTTCTAGATTGTCGGATCCGAATTACTGTTTGCCATAGTGGGCCTCGCTAGGTGCTCACCTCTCAGGCCGAAGCCGCATCCCCTCTGTCAATCTTTTCCGCCAGACGCAATTTCCAACGTCCGTGCCGATCATAGCGGCCAGCGCGGCCTGTAGCCCGCAGTATTCGGAGCGCGTCTTCGATGGTCTCTGGCGTCTCCCTCAAGCGAAATGCCAATTCTTTGGTTTCGACCATCACATGCTCCATCCGATGCTCGTAGAATGACCGGTGCATTCGACCGTGTTCAAGGATGGTTTCCGCGAGTTGGAGCAGTTGATAAGACTCTTCGAGGGTGAATCGTCGTTCGATTCGCAGGGCACGCCTGATACGGCCAAACAGCCGTTGAAATTGGCCCCGCACCATACCCTATAGAACGAAATTGCCAGGCAAATCCCTTCTCGTTGTCGATGGCAGTGGACTCCTTCTCAACCTCCTGCGCAACGGCATTTCCGGCGCAGAGAACTAAGAATGCCAGCAAGATAGGTTTGGCCGCGTTCACGATGGTACTCTCGCGAATGTACGCGATAGCTGATGTAAACAGGCCTTACACTCACTGGGAATTGGTCGATCTGGGTCAATAAGTGAAATGGGGATTTTGCGCCAATTAAATTGTCGTCGCCCAGATCACTCTGGATCAAATCTTAGTTCGATTGGTTCGGTGCTGTCGTGGGCGGCGGCCTCCCACTTCCATTTCTGGACTGCTCTCTCGGCTGCCTGCACAAGCAAAGGGTGCCCGCCTACAACTTTGACGGATTTTACAGTGCCGTTTGTAGCGACTAAAACTTCAAGCTTGCCCGAGCTGTCCATGACGGCAACCGAGATCGTTGCCTGGTGAACGTCCATGCCAATATACTTTTCTTGCTTCATAACGGCGCTCCTTTTGCTAAGTGTGATCCGAACAATCACAACCTACCGCAAAGTGGGCGCCTTTTTATATTGCGTGTAATGGGGATATTGCAACAACTAGCCCTACTTTCAGTTTTTTCAAGGTGAAGAACGAAGCCAAGCAAAAACCCCACCCAAGCAGAGCTTGAGCGGGGCACCCTTTAGATCTCGGGCGAAAACCCATGCCCGTCCACTCTTACGGCTGGTAAATCTGCACGTTGTTGTAGGCGGTGCTTGGAAAGCTGCCTCCGCCGAAGCAATACAGTCGGCCACCGGCTTCTGCTGAAGCGCCACTGTAGTCAATGCCCTGCGGCATCGGAGCCAGGGTCGTCCACGCTTTCGTTTTTGGGCTGTACGATTCGTTAAGGGTGAGATTGCTTCCGTTATCGCCACCGGCAACGTACAAATCTCCTTTGATCACAGCAGAGCATCCCGGTTCGCGAGGCGTGGGGTCGGCGGTAAGCTCGGACCAGGTATTCTTCTTTGCGTTGTAAGCTTCGATATTGCCAGAATAGCTGGAGGCATTTCCTCCGTCCACCGCGACCACCGACGCCCCCAGTTTGCCCGCTGCCTCCCATCCGGTCGCGGTCAACAAAGGGGATTCTGCAGTCCAGGTATTCGTTGTGATGTTGTAGCTCTCGACATTGGCTAGATAGCCGTCGTAGCCTTGCCCGCCCATTACATAAATGATGTCTTTAACGGCGACTGCAGCAGCAGTCTCCTGAACGTAGGGCATGGGGGCCAAAGTGGTCCAAGTGTTGGTGGCCGGGTTGTAGGATTCGGTGATGTCTAGCAGCGCAGAACCGTTGCTGCCTCCGAAAACGTACAGGATTTTATTGACCAGGGCATAGGCGACGAACCCACGCGGGTTGGGGTCGGAAGCGCCGGTCGTCCAGGTGTTCTTCTTGGGGCTGTAGATTTCGTTGACACCGAGGAAACTACTGGGGTTGTAGCCGTCGACTACATAGATGTTCGCCCCGACCGCTGCGGCGGCAGCACCCATGCGAGCGGTGGGCATCGCGGCCCCGCTCGTCCATGTGTTGTGAGTTATGGCTGGGAGCTGTCCGCCCGCGGGCTCGTCTTGCGCTGCGGCCGACAGCGTTCCGACGAGGACGATCGCCAGAACGACAACTGTGGAGATGCTTCGGGTTAACGTGGTTTTTGCCTGCGTCATCATTCGCTCCTCTAGGTGCCGACCGGTAATGTGCAAAGTGTTGCGACTTGGTTGGTGCGGTTCCGGCACAAAATCAGGTGGCATTATGTTCCTAGCCCGTCCCACCCGCAATGGACATGAACGGACAAGAACGGGCATTAGCGGACATTTCGGCCCGGATTGACCTGCTCAGGGGAGATTGTTGCTTTTAGCCAGGCGACTACACTCAGAACCGAGTCAATGAGGGAAATCGGGATTTTTCGCCAACTAGCCGGTCGCGTGATTCAAAACAACACCGTTTTCCCGTAACACCACGGCGTTCACAAGCTTTTCAAACCGGTACCGAGGCCCAGCCCGAAGCCACTTGACAATCATTTCATTAATTGATTAAATATCGAACTATGAGCAGGATCTTCAAGGCCCTTTCCGACCCCACTCGCCGCCGCGTCCTTCAGCTGCTGCGTGAGCGCCCCATGAGCGCCGGGGAGCTGGCCCACCATTTCAAAGTCTCCAAGCCTGCGATGTCGGCGCACTTCGCGGTCCTGCGCGAGGCGGGGCTGATTGACTCGCAAAAGCACGGCAAGTCCGTCATCTATGAGTTGCAAATGTCAGTTTTGGAGGACGCGCTGCTTGGATTCGCTCAAGGCTTCGGCTGGAAATTGCAGGACAGCAAACGAGTGAACCCTAAGCCACTCGACCGGGAGGTCTTCAACTCATGAGCACGCAGATCGTCTATACCCGTCCGTTGAAAATAATGATTCTTGGGTTTTTGGGATTCGGACTAGCCGCCGAGGCCCTCGCCTTCGCCGAGAAGATGGGATTCATCGATGCCCCGCTCGAAAAACGCGCGATGGGCCTCATCATTGGCGCGGTGATCATCGTGATCGGCAATTTCCTGCCGAAAACCCACCCTTTGACTGCGCCCGGCGTGAATCCCCCCGGACCTGCAGCGGCCGCTGAGCGCTTTGCTGGATGGACCCTGTTCGTTGTAGGGATCGCCTATATTGCATTGTTCGCTCTTGCGCCGCTCGATCAAGCTCGGAAGATCTCATCCGTCCTTGGAATTGGCGCCATGATCTTTGTCGCGGCTAGTTGGGGGTGGATGCTGCGCGGCGCACTGTTGGGTGGCCAAGAGGAGGAGTCGCTCGCCGACCGACAGCGTGCCGCCAAGAAGCGGAAGCTGATTGTGCTCCTGCTCTTTGCGTTCTTCTACATCCTCGCTACCGAGTGTATGGCGTTTCTTCTCCACAATCGGAGCCAGATCGAGGCGGTCAGTTGGTGGATGTTCCTGGGATTCGGGCTGCTTTACTCTGCCTTAATGGTGGTTCTGAACCGTAAGCGCTGCGCGCACTAATGCACATTCGGGGACGGACCCTACTTGTACGGGGGTTCACTGTCGTAATCAGATTTCACGCAATATAAAAAGGCGCCCACTTTTGCGATAGGTTGAGATTGTTCAGATCGCCAACCTAGCGAAAAGGAGCGCCTTTATGAGTCAAGAGAAGTATATCGGGATGGACGTGCACCAGGCCACAACCTCGGTTGCCATCATGGACGGCGGGGGCAAGCTGATGATGGAGTGCATTCTGGAAACCAAGGCGGCCACGATTCTGGAGTTCCTGCAAGGACTGCGCGGAACTCTAGCAGTGACCTTCGAGGAAGGGACGTGCGCTGCCTGGTTACATGATCTTCTAAAACCCCACGTCAGCCGGGTTGTAGTCTGCGACCCGCGCAAGAACGCTCTGTTGAAGGATGGCAGCAAGAGTGACCGGATCGATGCGCGGAAGCTGGCCGAGCTGTTACGCGGCAACCAACTCAGTCCGGTGTACCACGGAGACCACGGGATACGAACCTTGAAGGAGTTAGGTCGCAGCTATCTGACGATCACGCAGGATCTCACACGAGTGATGAGCCGGATTAAAAAAGCGCTGTATCGCAGCTGGGCCATTCCCTGCAGTGGCACCACGGTTTATGCGGCTCGCTATCGCAGCGAGTGGTTGGCCAAGATTTCCGAACCCGGAGTTCGTCTCCGGGCCGAACGCTTTTACCAGCAACTGGATTTACTGCAGCCCTTGCGTCAAGCAGCGCGCTCGGAGTTCGTGGCGGAGAGCCACAAGCATCCGGCCGTGAAGTTGTTGCGCCAGATTCCTTCCGTCGGTCCGATTCGTGCTGCTTTGTTGGTCGCGCTGCTGCAAACACCACACCGTTTTCGCACCAAACGACAGCTCTGGGCGTACAGCGGGTTCGCCGTCGAAACTCACGACAGCGGCGAGTACCGCTATGTTCGTGGCAAGGTGGTTCGCAACCGGGAACGCATCAGCGTACCGTCGGCAACTCTTACCTTGAGTGTGCTGGCGATTTTTGATTCAAGCGAGGAAGCGTTCTGCTGTCCAGATTTCGGAGTCAGGAACCCGGGCACTTTGCCGTCGCTCTGCCGGTTTCCTCACCGGCTTAGCAGCCATGAGAGGAATTTGAGCCAAGAATTGCTGCTGCCGACCAGCATGAACGCCGGGAAAGACGATAGAAGCACAGCACCGCCCCACCCGAACGCCGAATGCAATCGTTGGTGTTTGATCGTATCGTAAAGAATGCACGTAAGGGGAGGGACTTCCGTGATGGCGACAAGCCCCCAAAACCCAACTGTGTCAAACAAGAACGGGATGCGACCGATTGCTGGCAAAAGGATGCTACAGGACGCCAGAACCATGACGCGCTTGTGGATCTCAGGACGTCGCCTCAAATAGAGTGCAATCGCGACCAGCACGAGGAACATCAGACTGGTTCCGAAATCCATAGCGAAGGGGCGTGTCAAATTAGTAAGAGAGGTCGGGTGAGCTAGAAATAATCTTCTACCCGCATTGAACGAGACTCGGATGGCCACACAGGCGCACAACGGCGCCAAAAACGCACCCACAACACCAAGTTTGCGGTGCAGATCGACACGATGTCGGGCTATGAGCCGCACTTGAATGAAAAACAAGACGAACCAGGTGGTAAACAGGAACCCGTGCAGGTGAAGCAGGAGCGGTAGCCCCTTGGTCTCGAAAACGAGTCTCAAGTAATAGGTATGGGCGAACCCAGCAAAGATGATTAGGAAAGCGCAGACGGCGAACCGCGTGTAAAAGCGCCGATTGATCGGTAACGCTGTAGGAGTCGCCATTATTCCCTCAGAAGAGCGGTCGATCATTTTGTCGCTGCTACGCCGTCAGCAATCTTAATCTCGTACGGCCTGAGTTTGGTACTAGGAGTAAGAGCCGTCCGTGCGCGCAATTATAGACTGTGCAGCACGTTACAGCGGATGCGACGATTCTGGGTGGATGGTCGCTAACCGGAAGTGATCTGATGCCGGTAGACATTGACCTCGACCTGCCAATTCTGCGGCTGGGTCCACAATTCCCTATGTTAAGAATTATCAACAGGCGTGAGTTTCTTTTCACCGCAAGTTCATCTGCAAGTTACTCACCGTTAACTTCCGGTGTCTAGCTTCGCATCAGTTCTCCGTTGAACTCGGAAGCTTTCACAATTTGGGTTAGTACTTCGACAAATCCAGGAGGAAATTCATGTCTTCGTCGAACGTTCTGACGAAAGTCAGGCAGCATCTCACCGTTGGCACGAGCCTGTTGGCTCTGCTTGTCAACATGGGGGCGCCGGCCAACGCCGCCGCTCAGGAGCACACCGCCACCGCTACAACTCCGATCCAGCACGTGATTGTAATCATCGGAGAAAACCGTAGCTTCGACCACGTCTACGGTACCTATCAACCGAAAACTGGGCAGACCGTGTCCAATCTGCTGTCCAAAGGCATCGTCACCGGAGCTGGGAAACCGGGACCAAATTTCTATCTGTCCGCGCAAAATAGCGCGCTCGACAACACGACTTTCTCCGTTAGTCCCGGCGGCAAGCAGGTCTATGCGCCACTCCCGCCGGCATTGGCTGGAGGTAACGAATACGCGAGCGATAGCAGCCCCGCTCCGTTTGTGACCCTGGCTGTCGCCGAACTCGCCGAACCCGGTCTTTTTGGCAAGTACAACAAGTATCTGACAACGGGAGCCACCGGCCTGGCTCACGGCGTGCTCGATACGCGCATCAAACACGCCGCCACTCTGCCTTCCGGCGTTTTTCGTCTGACGCCGATCAAGTACGACGACTATGCCGCCAGCCCGGTTCACCGCTTCTATCAGATGTGGCAGCAGGAAGACTGCTCCGCAGCTTATGCCACCGCCGCCAATCCAAGCGGCTGTCTGGCCGACCTGTTTCCCTATGTGGAAGTAACCATCGGAGCGGGTAGCAACGGGAATTCTCAGCCCGTTCCGTTCAGCTACTACACGACCGGCGAAGGCTCGACCGCCATGGGGATGTATGACATCCAGACGGGCGATGCCAAGTACATGAAGTACCTCGCGGATAACTACACGCTGAGCGACAACATGCACCAATCGGTAATGGGCGGCACGGGAGCCAACCACATTATGGCGTTCTATGCCGACGGTATGTACTACAGTGACGGCAACGGCAATATCGCAACTCCTCCCACCAATCAGATTGAAAATCCCAACCCGCAACCGGGCACCAACAACTGGTACGATCAGGACGGGTACTCGGGAGGCAGCTACAGCAATTGTTCCGACTCGACCCAACCTGGTGTAGCCGCGGTCAACAACTACCTGGAGTCCTTGAGTCCCGCCATTAGCCCGCGCTGCGCGTCCGGCGCGTACTACCTGCTGAATAACTACAACCCCGGCTTCGTGGGCAATGGCACGCTGGACAGCCAGTACACTCAGTTCAACATTCCGCCGACGTCGCAGCCCCACATTGGCGACGTGCTCGGGGCTGCTGGCCTTTCCTACACCTACTTCGGCGAAGGCTGGAATCTCTACACGTCCGATCCCACCGGCGCCAACCCTTACGACAAGTACTGCAACATCTGCAACCCTTTCCAATACGCAACTGACATCATGACCGTCCCGGCTCAGCGCGAAGCCCACATTCAGGACACCACCAGCCTGTATGAGGACATTGACACGGGCAAACTGCCTGCGGTTTCGATCGTAAAGCCGAGCGGCTTTACGGATGGCCACCCTGCTTCTTCGAAACTCGATCTGTTCGAAGGCTTCGTGAATAAGATCGTCAATCAAGTGCAGGCTTCTTCACTGTGGTCGAGCACGGCCATCTTCATCACCTTCGACGAAGGCGGCGGCTACTATGATTCGGGCTACGTTCAGCCGGTCGACTTCTTCGGCGATGGCACCCGCATTCCATTGCTCATCGTTTCGCCTTACTCCACCGGAGGCGTGATCAACCACAGCTATGCCGATCACGTTTCCATCCTCAAGTTCATCGAGCGCAACTGGAGCTTGCCGACCATTACGGCGACCTCTCGTGACAACATGCCCAACCCGATCGTGGGATCGAACCCGTACGTGCCGACCAACCAGCCGGCGTTGGACGACTTGTTTGACGCGTTCAATTTCACCCTGGTCGTGGCGAAGAAGTAGGTCTTGTGAAGAACGTAGAACACTTAATAGTAAGAAGTAGCGGTTTCTCGGCCGGGCTGGAGACTCTTGCTCCAGCCCGGCTGAGAACTTTATCTCCCGTTAATATTTTGTGGTTAATATTTGGATTTCCGATAGAGGAGTGGCTTGTGATTCGGCGTTCCTGCTTTAGCGTATGTGCGGTTTTGTGTTGCACTTCTATTGTTTTCGCAACATCCCTCGCTTGGGCGGAGCAACCGCAGACCGCCCCCGCTCAGGCATCCTCTCAGAACGATACGGTTCAAAACAAAACGTCGAACGCAACGTCCCACGGACAACCCGCCGATGTTTCCGGTGACTGGCAGGTCTCATGGGAGGTTCGCATGGGCACGAATCCGGGCACGCTGCATTTGCAACAGAGTGGACCAAAGCTGACCGGCACCTTCAGGGACCTGCACGGACTCTCCCCGGTTTCCGGGACAGTCGACGAAAGCCGGATTTCCTTCGGCGTGCAGTTTCGGGGAAAGTATCCCTTCACCACCAGATTTACCGGGAATCTAAAAAGCGGCAAGCTCGAGGGCACGTCTGAGGCAATCGGTGTCACAGGCGAGGGCGGTGCATTCTTAGGTCATGGCGGAGAAGTCGTGCACCCAGAACATCCTTGGACGGCAACCCGGATCGAGAACCAGCCGGCCCATGCCGGGCAACCTGAATCTACCCAAGGCTCCGCAGCGAACCCTCCTGCTAAGAATTGACGACGGCGGTTTGACGAACGCTTCTCGCGCCCGGCCTCTAGGCCTGTGAATATCTTTTCATCTGGCGTTTATCTCTGTATCACATTGCCTTAACCATCGGCGCGTTTGCTGGTTGGATACGCTTTCGCACGTCCCCCAGGAGGATATGAATGTCCGCGACCAATTTTCTGACGAACATAAGGCAGCATTTCACCGTTGGTATAAGCCTGCTGGCTTTGCTTGTCAACATGGCAGCGCCGGTTAACGCCGCCGCTGAGCAACCCGCCAAGCAAACGCCAACTGCATCGCCCATCCAACACGTAATCGTGATCATCGGCGAAAACCGCAGCTTCGATCACGTTTTCGCGACCTATCAATCCCCGAGCGGAGATGTCGTCTCCAATTTGCTCTCGAAGGGAATCGTTAGGGCTAATGGCAAACCCGGTCCCAACTACTCCCAGTCGGCGCAATATAGCGCCGTTGACAACACCACCTATGCCATTAACCCTGGCCAAAAGACCCTATATACGAACGTTCCGCCCGTAGTCGCGGGCGGACCGACCACGCCGTACCTCCCAAACTTGAAGCTCGCGAAAGAAATCGAGCCCGGCATGTTAGCCAAAGGCTACTACCACGACCTGATCATTGGCGGCACCGGCCTTGAACCCTACGTCGTGCCTGACACGCGCATCCCCAACGTGTTCGATCTGCCGGAAGGCGCGTTTCAGCTCACTCCTTCAGTCAATTACAACGACTATGCCAACAGCCCGGTGCACCGCTTCTATCAGATGTGGCAGCAGGCGGATTGCAATGTAGCGACCGCGACCTCGGCAAATCCCAGCGGTTGTCTGAGCGATTTGTTCCCTTGGGTGGAAGTCACCATCGGCGCAGGCAGCGACGGCTCCAGCGGCTCTACCAGCCCGCCGACCAGCTACCTTTCCACGGGCGAAGGTTCGACCGCCATGGAGTTCTTTAACGTCCAAAAAGGTGATGCTCCGTACCTGAAGAGCTTGGCCGATCAATACACACTCAGCGACAACTTCCATCAATCCGTAATGGGTGGGACGATGGCGAACCACATCGAATTCGGATTTGCGGATTCAATCTGGTATAGCGATGGCGCCGGTAACGCATTAACGCCGCCGGCCGTTCAGATCGAAAACCCTAACCCGCAGCCCGGCACCAACAACTGGTACGATGACGACGGCTATAACAGCGGAAGCTACGTCGGTTGCGCCGATCTCAGCCAACCCGGCGTCCCTGCAGTAGTGAACTATCTCGAGTCTCTCCCCCGTCCCGTCGCTCCGAATTGCGACACCGGACACTTCTACATCCTGAACAATTACAACCCAGGCTTCAACGGCGACGGCTCGTCGTCTCTAGGGCTCTCCCCGCTAACGGTTCCGGGGTCCTCGGTTCGCCACATCGGCGACGCGCTGTTGGAGAAAAACATTTCGTGGAAGTATTACGGTGACGGCCGGAACCTCTACCTCTCAGATCCGACCTTCCAGAACCCGTTTGACACCTACTGCAACATTTGCAATCCGTTTCAGTATGCAACGGATATCATGACCAACGCGACGCTCCGCACCGAGCACATTCAGGATGCTCAGAATATCTACGAAGACATCAAGTCTGGAGATCTGCCTTCGGTTTCCATCGTCAAACCGGGCTGGCCTTCGGACGGCCATCCGGCGTCCTCGAAGCTCGAGCTCTTTGAAGGTTTCACGAAAAATATCGTCGATGCCCTGCAGGCCAACTCGGATCTGTGGGCGAGCACCGCCGTATTCATCACCTTCGACGAGGGCGGCGGCTACTATGACTCCGGCTACATCCAGCCGCTCGATTTCTTCGGCGACGGCACCCGCATTCCGTTGCTCATCGTGTCTCCCTACAGCACTGGTGGTCACGTGAACCATGCCTACTCGGACCACGTTTCCATCATTAAGTTCATCGAACGGAATTTCCGCTTGAAGCCGTTGACGGGCCGGAGCCGCGATAATCTCCCCAACCCGAAGACAGCGCAAGGCAATCCGTACGTGCCCTTGAATAGCCCAGCAATTGACGACCTGTTTGGCGCGTTCAATTTCTAGGACAGCCGTTTTAGAAATAGGACAGCCGTTTAAGAAAGAAGTTTTATTGCGAAGCACCGGCCAGGAAAATACCTCCTGGCCGGGTTTTATTTGACCATTGGCTTGCGTCGAAGCGTAGCCATCCAGTCGCGATAGTTTTAATCAGATTTTCACACGCACCCGGCCCCTGAGCGGAGCGCGGATGCGACAATTCATGATGGCGCGAACAGCCGACTATTTTTTATCGTCGCCAAGAGATTGCCGCTCTATGGGTCTGAGAAGTTATCTAAGGAGTCCAGTTCTTGGCTCTAAATAGGCGCGAGTTGTTGCGATTGGGTCTGTCTGCAGGCGCTGGCCTGCTGGCCACACGAAAAATGCTGGCGCAAGCGGCCGATATGCCGTCCGGCATGATAATGCCGTCCGCTAGCCCCCAGGTTTCTCCGAATTCGGCGACGCATCCGTCGTCTCCGGCGATTCAATTGGCCAGTTATGTAACTCCGTTGTCGATCCCTCCCGTTATCCGACCGCGTCTCGGCATACCAACCCAGATTCACATGCGCCCATTCCGCCACCGGGCCCACCGCGACCTCCCAGCCACTCCAATGTGGGGATACAACGGCATGTGGCCCGGACCGACCTTTGAAGTGCGCAAGGGCCAGGCGATCTCGGTCCAATGGGTGAACCAACTTCCCACCAAACACTTCCTTCCGCTCGATTACACCATCCACGGCGAGGGGCAGGATGTGCCGCAGGTTCGAACCGTTACTCATGTCCATGGCGCACGAGTTATGCCCGATAGCGACGGTTACCCAGATGCCTGGGTAACTTCCGACGGCCGCTTTGGATCGGTGCGCGCCGCGAACCCCTGCCACTACCCGAATGACCAGCAAGCTACGACTCTCTGGTATCACGACCACGCTATCGGTATAACTCGACTTAACATCTATACCGGACTCGCCGGCTTCTATCTGATCCGGGATCCAGAAGAAGAGAGCCTAAACCTTCCGAGCGGCGCTTATGAAATTCCGCTCATGATCCAGGATCGCAGCTTTACTGCCGACGGCTCACTTCTATATCCGCCAGCTCCGCAAGGCACCCATCCCGTGTGGATGCAAGAGTTTTTCGGCAACGCGATCTGCGTGAATGGAAAAGCGACGCCGTTTCTCGAAGTCGAGCCGCGGAAATATCGCTTCCGCATGGTCAACGGATCCAACTCGCGTTTCTACCACCTGACCATGGTCCCCGTCGACGCCTCCGGCAAACCCAGCGGCAAGCCCGTCGACGCTCCTCCGTTTATTCAAATCGGCAGTGACGGCGGATTACTGCCAGCGCCCTTGCGAACGCATTATCTGATTCTTTCCCCAGCAGAGCGGTTTGACATCGTCATTGATTTCTCCGAGCACAAAGGCGCAAACCTGGCGGTTACTAACGACGCTCCTGCCCCCTATGCTCGCGGTGGCGAAATCGTGCCCTCGGACGTAATGCTGTTCAAAGTCACCAAGCCGCTCTCCGGAGTGGATACCAGTTCGGTTCCCGAAACGCTCGCGCCCTTTACCCGGCTCGTTGCGGCCGATGCCGTCCGCGAAAGAATCTTGACGCTTACCGAAATGGATCGTCCCTCCGACGGCTATACCATGATCGGCCTGCTCGACCAGAAACACTGGGACGATCCCATCAGTGAAGATCCGAAAGCTGGCTCGACGGAAATCTGGTCTTTCGCCAACACCACGGGCGACGTCCATCCCATGCATATACATCTGGTGCAGTTCCAGGTGCTCAATCGCCAGCCCTTTGACACGAAGACCTACCTGCAAAGCGGGAAACTGGTTTTCACGAACATCCCGATTCCGCCGGAATCGAGCGAGCGCCCTGCCTGGAAAGACACCATCAAAACCTATTCCGGCTACGTCACGCGCGTCATCGCGCGCTTCGATCTTCCCTCGGGAATCGTTCCCAAGCCCGGTGAAGAGTTCCGCTACGTGTGGCATTGTCACGTCCTCGAACATGAAGACAACGAAATGATGCGGCCGTATAAGATCGTCGGTTAGGGTATTTAGGCAGAAAGAAATTAGGCGTACAACTCCTTAAATCAGATGAGTCCGCGGCGCTTTCGCTCAAGGGCTGCGTCTGGCAGACTAAGCAAGCCAAAGAAATGCAGACACCTTTGAGAGGCGCACTGAAAGCCTTGCAGAGCACAACAAAACCACCCAGCATTGCCAGTCCGACAACGAGCAGGAACGGTGACTGAAAAAGAAGTTGGTCGTGAGCCAATGCGAGAAAGCATCAAAATTGCCCTGGTTGCCTTGATCTGGGATAGCTGTCTCCAAGCGTTCGAGGAATTTCGTCTCTGGGCGGGTGCCAAAATTAGCGATATTGTGTTCAATACCTTGAAGTTTGGCGATTGTTGCAAAGAGAGCCAGAACTACAGCGATTTCGAACCAGAGTTGCATACGCGACCTCGCTAGACAGGTATGATTCAATCACAAATAGAAAAGCCCCGACTGGCATCGGGGCTAGGGGTTTTTCTCTTGACTGTGATCTATATGCGCACATTAGCGCCTTGGACATTGTGTGTAAACTAGCGAACTGCCCCAGATTTAAATAGGGATTTACTTCTGTGGAAAACTTGTCATTTCAAATTCAGCCACTACCCAAAGGCCTGATTCTGCGGATCGCGGTGACAATGGGTGTACAATCGCGGCTTGTGACGGAGGTGTGGAATGAGGCGTCTTCTCCGCCAGCTCCGGTGGCAGGACGACGAAGGCCAGGACATCGCCGAATATGCGGTGATGCTGGCGGTTATCCTGGTATTGGTGGTTGGTACGATTCGACTGATCGGATCCAACGCAAACAACGTATTCTCGCAGGCAGCCAGTTCGATTCAGTGACCCTGGCCGAACAAACAGCAGCGCTCATGGTCGTTCGATGCGATATTGGGTAGCCTGATCGACCTCAAGCCGATCTGGCAAGTACCAGCGATTCGTCTGCTGCGACTGTGTCCACGCAGTAGAGCGCCCGGCTACGCAGTATCTGCCACTGCCTGATGCAACAGTAAGCGGGGGGAGGAGCCCCTATAGATAATGATCTTAATGATTTCGTTTGGATCCGTACTGTGCGCGATGACCGCCCTGAGCTTCATCGAACTGCGCCGCATCCGCAAGAAGATGGAAACCAAGGCAGGGGAACCTGGCTCAAAGTGATTTGAGCTGAGCGAGCTGTTTCTTCGCATCCATTGCTTCGTTCGAATTGGGGCTGATCTTCACCACCCGCTCGAATTGCTGCCGGGCCAGCGCAGCTTGGCCGCTTTTCGCATACGCCATTCCCAGGTGATAGTGAATATCAGGATTGTCGGGTGCCTTACTCTTTTCCTGCAGCTTAAGCGCTTCCTGAAGAAGTCCGATCGCCGACTGGTAAGCACCTTTTTGGTAATGGATCCATCCCAGGGTGTCGGCCACGACGGGAGAATCGGGCAGCCCTCTCCGTGCCGTCTGTGCCAGCGATAGCGCGACATCAAGGTTTCCGCCGGTTTGCAGCATTAATCTGGCAAGGTCGTTGGAGGCCAGGGGGTCCTGGGGGTTGAGGGACAACGCGCTCTGATAGGCGGCTTCCGCTTTCTTCCAGTCCGACTTAGATTCGTACAGCTTTCCCATGAAGATGTAAAGGCTCGTCTGGCGCGGGTTGTCCTGGAGGGCTTGTTGGGCGGTGTCGACGGCCTGATCGATTTCGCCCTTCGCGGCTCGCACCTGACCCAGCTTCAACCAGGCATCGGAGTTGTGTTTGTCGAGCGCAACTGATTTCTGCAACGCGGCCTCCGCTCCGCCGAGATCTTTTTTGCTGTAGAACAATGCGGAGCCGAGCAGATCATAGAAGCCGCTATTGACGGGCGACTTGGCGATCTGCGCATTCGCAGCGGCAATGGCCTTGTCGACTTGATTCTCGGCGGCGTAAGTGTTCATCAAGCCACGGAGAGCATCTGTCGAATCAGAGTTTCGGTCAAGCGCATCCTGATAAGCTTTCGCGGCGTCGCCATACTGTTTCTGGACGAACTTCAGATTTCCCATCTGGACATATCCGAAAGCGCTTTGAGGGGAAACGTCGATCGCCCTGCGAATATCTGGTTCGGCTTCTCCATAGTGCTTGCGATTGATATTGGAAAGAGCGCGTAGGGCGTAACCATCGGGCGATGCGGGTTGCAAAGCGATCATTTGGGTCGCGGCCTCTTCCAGCGTATTCATGTCGCCCTGACGCATGGCGGCACCGGCCAGGGCGCGTTGAGCATCGAGCAAATCAGGCCGCAGGCGCAATGCCTCCCTCCATTCGCTCTCGGCCCGCTCCAGATAGCCCAACTTCTCGAAGGCGACACCCAATGCGTAGTGGGCCTCGCTGTTCTTCGGGGCATTCTTGATCACGGTTTGCAGTCTCTGGGCGGCATCGTTCACATCTCCGTCACTGATTTGCATCTGGCTTTGGTAAACCAGAGCATCGTCGTCGTTGGGGTTGGTCTTCAGGATTTCATCGTTCAGTCGGCGCGCCTCGGCGAAACTCTTTGTCTGAATGAGAAGTTGAATGTAGTTCTTCTTAACTTCGATATCTTTTGGGTGCTCCTGGTATAGGGCACCGTATTCGGTGGTGGCCTTTTCGAGGTCGCCGGTGGTGAAATAGAACTCGCCCAGCAGGCGGTAGCCGGCGGAGTTGTCGGGAAAGTCGTGTTTTGCCTGCTTCAGAAGCGCCTCCGCGTCGGTTTTCTTGCCTTCGGCCAAGTACACCCGGGCCAGCGCCGCCCGCGGCTCGACACTGGCTGGGTCGATATCCATGGCGCGGTGAAATTGCTGCTCCGCCTCACCAAGGCGGCTCCGCGATTGGTAATAATTGCCCAGCAGCAACGGCGCCTGCATTGCCTTCGGATTGAGTTCGATTACCTTCTTAAAGCTGGTTTCAGCCGCATCAGGTTGATTATTTTTTAACTGCAACAAGGCAAGGGCCAGGTAGGACTCCCAGCGACCGGGAGCGAGCGCGATCGTTCGCTGCATTTCCGCGATTGCACCTGGGATGTTCTCTTGCGCGGCCAGAAGACTCGAAACGGTGGAGTGGACTGCCGGATCGTCCGGCCGCGTCTGCAGCAGCAGGTCGGTCTGTTCCTGCGCCTGCGGAAAGTTACGACCAACGATCAGGAGGTTCGCCATCTCGATGCGGGCCCGGTAATTCGTGGGCTGTAGCTCGACGGTGCGGGCGAGCTCCTGATAGGCGCGGCTCCCCTGCTGCAATTGCAGGTAGCTTTCCGCCAGTTGGAAGTGAGCGTCGGCATAGGCGGGATCGATCTTGACGGCATTGGAGAACTCAATCGTAGCTTCCTGATACTTGCCCTGCTCAAAGTAACGCCGTCCGCGCTGAAAGTGCTGCTGCTTGAGCACTTGGGCGTCTCGCGAGCACGCCGAAAACAGGGCGGTGATCAGCGCCAGAGCCAGGATGAGATAGCGGCCGAAAGAGACCCTCACTAAGTAACCTCCCTATGCAGGGTGGGATGTATCAATCGACTATTACACATTGGGCTGGACTATAAAGGGAAAGCATTTGAAAGCGCCACAAGAAAAGGCCGCTGGCCCATCCCAAATACCCCAGTTCTTGAATCGGCCTGTGTTTGCATCAATTGACCGTTCCTGGCAATCGAGTGCGCGTCAAGGCGAGAGGGTTTCGCCCGTTTGTCACCAGCAACCGATCAGTCCGTCGCATCATTCTCCAGTCATATTCGTAAGCAGTTCCACAAAGCGGGCATATCTGATAATGACGGCCATCGGCGTCAATGCGTGGCCAGGTGAACCGATGCGAGCAACCTCGTCCGAAAAACCGCTTCAACAAGCTCACTGCCTCACCCCTTCATTGCGACTTCTCCACGTGTCGAACCAACGGCTAAAGAACGGTCTGGGCCGACGGTTAAGCAGAATTTGAAGCCTGGATAAGAGAATCTTTGGCGGCTGGGATTTCGAGAGGAAGGTGTCCACCGCCGCCAGTTTCCTCTTCGACAATGGCCCGTAGGCGGATAACAGCATGATCGGGACATGGGACTTAACGCGCTTCATCTTCGCGGCAACAACATCGCCGTTCAGCCCAGGCTTCTGCATTCCGGGCCAGAAGTCGGCTTCGAGGGGATCGCTATTTGATCTCCTCCGAGCCCATTTCTGGATATCGTCCCGTTTGCCGACCATTCGAGTGTAAATGGCGAGAACGGCATTTCTGGCAGAAGTCATGGAGGGGTTCAGGCAGCGAACTACAACAGGTGGCCACCTTCGTTTGTTTCAACACAGCGGTTCACCCAGTCGGTGACGCAGGCATGCGCTGAGCCCTCTGCCTGCCGACTGAGGGACCGATTCATTTCGAGTGTGACTTTCAGGGGTGCGCAAAGGCGAGCAACGAATTGTCGCAGGTAATTCTCCCAGTCTGTTTCCTTGGGAAAATCGCCGCTCTTGCTCCAACCGGCACCGAAACAATACAGAAACGGGTTGCCGGCCTGTGCCGCCGAAGTGGCCAATAAATTGGCGACAGGCGGCAAGCCTTCGCTGCTCGGCGAGGTGAGATCCGCTTGCGTCGGCTTGGGCAGCGTGGCGCTTTCGGTCGCGAATGCCTGGATTTTTCCTGGTATCACGATCGCACACCCGATGTTTCCGCGGTCGCGATCAGCGGGCTGCCAATAACTCATCCAACCCTCTTCTTGATTCTTGGCGAGCACACCGTCGCCGGGGCGTTGCGCGATGCCAATCCCGATGTCGAGCCGTCGTCGCCTTGGCCCTTGGAGCACGCAAGACCTAGCCGATTCGCTTCGCCCGCCCATTGCTCGCCGCGCTCCTAGGCACGACATGCGGGGCCGCTCCGTTTGACGATTGGCGCGCTCATGTTGGATATTGGGACGGAATGGACATTGAACGCACTATTGACGACATCGAACAGCTAGAGGAAATGTTCGAGACGACCGGACATTCGGCCGCTGAACGCGAGTGACCTCGCGGCCTTGAATCGACGGCACGACGAAATGCTCGCGCATAGCCCGTGGTTTCAGTTGTGGCAGCGGTATGGCGTCTGTTGCCGAGTGGAGTCTCCAGTAGTTCAACTGGGGGAATAGAAAAGCTAGATTTTCCTCAGACCTGCGCCCCGAAATGAACCGTGCTGAGCAGTCGCAAAGTCGTGCTAGATCGGCATCCCCGGCACGATGATTTACCAACTTGAGCCGTCCCTTGGCGAATGCGATTTTGAACTGAGTCACTGCGGATGGTAGGTTCGGGACAATACTTTGCTGTTCCCGTTGTATGGACAGGTTTGAAAAAGTTCTGAATTCGGCTAATCCTGCCACCGTCTCCGTCGATGATATTCGCCGCCACTAAGGCCGCCGAGGTCAATCACAATGGTAACAATCAGAATCAGCAAATTAATGCCAGCTATAGGCTGTCGTGTATTCTCCATCCACGCATACACTAACGTGGTCAGGGGTAAGAACAGAAATCCGAGCAAGGGGAATATCAGACCGTGGTACGCTCGTTCCAAATAATTCGAGAACAGGAACAACAACGCGAGTGCGATTCGAGGAAAGGCCAGAAAGACTACTAGTAGCAGGCAACCCACAAGATTCTCCTGGCGCATCCTACGCTTGTTCTGCACGCGACGCAACGAAGTTGCGGGTGGGTCATAAACTATCGAATCCGACGAGCTAAACAATGGCGAAGAAAAAAACTTCTAGCCTGCTGCCGAAACTCACAGAGATTGAACAAGACCTACTTTCGCACATCCAAGACGGATACCTGCTTGAGACCGATTCGCTCGGCGGCAACCCAATTCTGAGGCGTTTGAAAGACAACGAAGAAATACGCCCTCTGTCGGCCAATCGCAATACCATCAAGGCGATGGAACAGCGCGGACTCATCATCCCCGGCAAAGGTCGCGACCCGCTCACTATCGTGTGGCGTCTGAAAAAAAGATAAATAGGAACTCGCCCAAATTGACCGTCCAAGAAATGCCACTCAATCCTGTGTAATACGGACGGCGTCGATAGCAGAACTCCGCGTCATCATATTCTTGTTGCTTCATGCCAAGAACGCTGATGCATTCTGTGATAAGGGTCCTCCAAAAGGAACGTGCCTTTTGCACTCCAGGTTCGTCATTCTCTTTATAGGCTCAGAATGACTTCAAGCATTAGAGCCTGCTGCATAACTCAGCAGCAGGCTCCCCAAGCTGCTAAGCCGCCTTCCTTTGCCCCGCCCTGACCGCCGCCCACCTTGCCCGCTGCGCGGCAGCGATTCTCTTTCTGCCTGCCGCTGAAATGGTGCGCCTTACAGGAGCCGAGCCCGTTTTCGCCACCGCCGCCACGGGCTTCGATTTCTCCCGAATACTAGCCCATCGTGCTTTCTGCGCCCGAGCCATTTTGCGCCGCGAAGCCGCCGATACAATCCGCTTCGGTCGGCCTGATTTGCCCGATACTGCAGACGATCCGTTTAAAGACTCTATCCCAGAAATTATTTGGTCTAACTTATCAATCTCCAGCTGTGCTTGGCTGCGCTTCTCGCGAAGTTCCCGTAGTGCATTATCTAAATTCGACATTGTTACCCCCCTCGGGCATCTTGATGCGGCCCAATTGTATAGGACTGGAGTGACTTGCGGCAGTGGGCGCTGGTTTTGGGGCGAAGTTGTAGGCTGTCTGCAGCATCAACAGATTGTCGATCACGCGACCTGGGTCAAATGAGTGTGATCGCGATTTATCGCCAATTGAGAATTGCCCACCTATAGATGGAGCGAGCTGAATCTCGCTCTCAGATATGTAGCGAACACCCAGCTTCACGGAAAGGCCCAAGTTACCAAGGTTACGTCTCATCTCCTGGACCTCGGAACGAGCGTCTCCTTGCGAGTGAAGATAGAGGATATGAGATTAGAAGTGTTTTCGCTTGTGTGGCGGCTTGACTGCTTGTCTTGTGTGCTCACGGTTTTTTCGACGATTCTAATAGGGAGAAGATGCTGGACGGGCTGGGTGCTGGCGGCGATCAACAGCCTGATCATTTGTGTCATCGGGTTAAGAACAGGACAACTGGGCTTCATTCCGGCGAACCTATTTTGTATCGTGCTATATGGTGCTAACCTCCGGACTTGGCGCAAAGCCGAGATCTCCTAACCGGCGTCCCTGGCCAGTCCCGCCTTTTCCGAATCGCCCCTATCGTTGATAGGGTCTAACCAGATCACCGGTGAACTCCGAAAGCGTCGCAGTGACCTTCCTAGTCAGCTGGCCCGCGAGGAGGAGGCCGCCCTAAATAGTGTAGGTCTCCTCATCAAAAACAAACGAAGAATATTGACTCTACTTTGCCCGCGAACGAACTGGAAACGGCAACGGCGGTCTTCCCCTTGACTTCTTGAATGACAAGACACCGCCGACTGACCCAGACGACGATTAGAGCTGCTCTGCGACCTCGTAAGGGGGAAAACAGAGGTGGTTTGTTTAGTTCCGAAACGCGATGGTCTGCACCAAGTCGATCAATTCGATCTTGCGGAGTACGCGACATTCAGCGCCAGCGATCTCATCAGGGTAGTGTTCCGACGTTGCCGAGAACAATAAATCGAACTCGAGAATCGCCTTTAGTTCACGCTGGATTTGGTCGAAGCTAAGCATAGGATTATAGCCACACCATACCGCGACTCCCGTCCTGTGGTCCTATTGAATCACCGTAATATTGGTCACGGGATGAATCTCCATCCACTTGGCGTGGTTCGTGTCCTGGACATAGGACCCCACAACGCGCACATGCGATCCCGGCGGTGGAATCTCTACCGAAGCCTGGTAGTCTTGGCAGGCTCGCTTTGCATCCGCTTGTGTGACAGGGAACTTACAAACGATCTCAAACACCAAGTTCCCTCCCTCGGCACTCGTGTTTCCGGCATTTAATAGGTTCTCAAATTCGGTATCGAGCTTTAACCACCCGTGGGTGTCTCCATCTGCCTCGTGCCGGACTCCATCAGCCTGCGTACCAGACGTTGCGTCCACGATCGTGCCGGTTACGGTGATGCACTGCTGTTTCACAATCAGTCTTTGTAATGATTGGTGGATTGGGTACTGTTAAAAGTTACAGACTTGTAGCCAGCCGCTCAGAAACAGTCAAGCGGTCCAGGCGTATGCTCGTTAATTGTGGGGATGGGTTGGCCCTATCGCCGGGTCATGCGGGTTCGCCTTTTACGTCCCCCGCACCGTCCCCACTGCTCTAGACGGGCATTACTCATGCTGCATCGCCTCTGTCAACCTTTTTCGCTAGACGCAATTTCCAGCGTCCGTGCCGATCATAGCGTGCAGCACGCCCCATCGCACGTAGTAGCCCGAGCGCGTCCTCGATCGTCTCCGGCGTCTCCCTCAAGCGGAATGCCAAGTCTTTGGTTTCGACCATCAGAAACTCCATCTGGTGCTCGTAGAACGACTGGTGCATTCGACCGTGTTCCATGATGGTTTCCGTAAGTTCGAGCAGTTGATAAGATTCTTCAAGAGTGAATCGCCGGTCGATTCGCTGGGCACGCCTGATACGGCCAAGCAGCCGTTGGAATTGCTCGCGCCCCATACCGTATAGAACGAAATTGCCACGCGAATCCCTTCTCGCATGACTGACTAGACGTAACGCAGAAGAATGAAATGACCGGCACCGAGGACCACCAGGCACGGTAGATCACTGAAGTTGTCACGGCGTTGCGGACCAGCCTCAAGCAAAAACCCCGCCCAAAATGGGGTTGGACGGGGATCGGAAGGAAATTTAGTTACTTCGCTCGGGGTTTATTTTTACGTGCAAACAAAATCCTATAACAACCTAATTCCTTCGTCTGTTCAAAATTGAACACTGCAATGAGGGACCACACTACTGGTCACTTTTTTTGGTCAGTCACTCCGTTGGCGATCACCTACCATGGCGGTATTTATGCGCTGCTCCAGTCATCAATCTCTGTTCGAATCTGAGAAGAGAGTATGGGAAGCATGGAAGGGTTTGAAGGACAAGACGAACCGGAGTGCGTCGGAGTGGCTTTGAGGTGATCGTCGGGGTGTTTGTGGGGTTTTCCCAGATGGCGCTGTTAACATCGTTCCGTGGAGAAAAGGGATCGCCGTTCGAGGGTGGTTTCCGAGTGCCCGGCATCATGTGGGCACCCGGCAAGATTCCGGCCGGCGCACGCTATGGTGAAATGATGTCGCACATTGAAACTGCTGGTCAACGCTGGCAGCGATGGTGGGCGTCACTCCGCCGCCTCACGGCGCGTGGAAGGACAATGACGGCAAGCCGATCTATTTCGGCAGCATCGACAACAGCGCCCACATCATGGGCAAGGCAAAGCATTCCGCTCGCAACGGATGGATCTATATCGATGGCGAGACCTTCGCTGGCGCTCGCGCCGACATCGGAGGCGATCCTGACAACCCCGATATCAAAATCGCCTGGAAATACCTCTATACCGCCAAGGACACCTGGCTCGGCCCCAAGCAGGATCTGGTTGCCATTGGCTCAGCCTACAACCTCACGACGGATCCGTTTGAAAAGTACGACATGACGTTCAACGGCGCGTTGAGCACGCGCACCCCGACTACCTCCACCGGACGCGCTTCGCAGAACTGATGGCGACGAAGACGCCCGGCATTCCCGATTTAACTTGTTGGTATGGAATGAGTTAAAAAAATGCGAAATCATGCGACGCGCGCGAAACTTTCTTCGCGAGCCTGGGTTTTGAAGGTTAATTGCTTCTGAAAACAACAGGGTGATTCAAGGAGAACAAACACCCACCGTTGCTGACGTGAGCACGCCCAAAGCAAGCAACTTCGGTGGGTGACGACAACCACGAGCGCGACCGCCACTTAACTGCTGCCTTCGGAGTGCTCGACGAAGGCAAAACGAAATCTCGGTTGAGTTATGCGTATTTGGCACTGGGTTATTTCCGCTTTCCTGCTGCTCACGCTAAGCGCGAACGCGCAACAGTCAGCGAACCCGTCTTCATCCCCGGCGGCAGCGCAGACGCCAGCTGCAGCCTTCGAGTCTAGCCCGGCTTTGTCCCGCGAGCAGCCCGAGCCGCAGCCGATAGCAGCATCCGCGAGCGCCGCCCCCGCCTCGGTACCGTCTACCACGATGGACGACGTTGTGGACCGCGCGATCGAGCGGGAGCACGCGCTGATGAAAATGCTGAAGACCCGTACTCCGTTCGTTGAGACCTACCTGCAAAATCTGAAGTTCGACCCGCAAGTTGGCCCGGTGCCGGTACAAGACCATTACTTCCTCGGCCGCATGGATCTGGGTGAAAGCATGGACCGACGTGACTATCTCTACAAAGACACCAGTTTTGAGAGCCGCCTATTGGGCGGCCTCACCAGGTTGTTCAAGTTCGAATACAAACCCATGGGTTTCTCATGGATGATCTACGCCGACCGCAATGATTTCAATCGCCAAACCTACGACTTCAAGTACGTACACCGTGAGTTCCTGGGTGAAGTCCGCTGTATCGTCTTCGACATATCCGCCAAGAAAGGCGCCGGCAGTGGCCGCTTCCGTGGCCGAATTTGGGTAGAAGACCAGGATTACAACATTGTGCGCCTGAATGGCACTTATGAACCGCGCCCTCGCAACGCTTACTTCTTCCACATGGATAGCTGGCGCTTGAACCTGATCCCCGGCTACTGGGTGCCGGCTTACATCTACAGCGAGGAAGGCGATTTCAGCGATCGGGCGAAAGACAGAATTACCTTCAAGGCCCAGACCCGGCTCTGGGGTTATGACCTACAGAAGGGCGCCCAGGACAGCGAATTGACCCAGGTGCTGGTGGACTCCACAGTGAAGGACGAAAGCCAGGCAGCGCAGGACGCTTCTCCGCTGCAAGCAGAGTGGCGATGGCAGCAGCAGGCAGGAGACAACGTGATCGAGCGGCTGCAGAATGCCGGCCTGCTTGCTCCCGAGGGCGACGTAGACAAGGTGCTGGAGACCGTTGTCAACAATCTGCTGACCACCAACAACATCGAACTACCGGGCCCGGTGCACACGCGTGTGATGCTGACTTTGCCACTTGAGACGTTCAGCGCGGGCAACACCATCGTGATAAGCCGCGGCCTGGTGGACGTGCTCCCGGATGAAGCCAGCCTGGCAATGGTGCTTTCGCGCGAACTCGCCCACATCGTCCTGGGACACAACTTGGGCAGCAAATACGCCTTCTCCGATCGCATGTTGTTCTCTGATGAATCCACCTACCAGAACCTGGGCTTCCGCCATGCTCCCGAGGAGGAAACAGCAGCAGACGAGAAAGCTATCGAGCTCCTGAAGAATTCACCGTACGCCCAGAAGCTGAATACGCCTGGACTGTTTTTACGCGAGGTGGCGGCGCGAGGCCCGGCACTTTCCGCGCTGCTGACTCCCCACTTGGGCACTGGCTTCACCAACCGTAAGGGCGCCATGGATCGTATGGCGGTGTTGATGAACTCTGCTCCGGCCCTCGATCCCAATAAACTGGACCAGATCGCTGCCCTGCCTCTAGGCGGACGCGTCAAGCTCAACGCCTGGGATGACCGCGTGGAATTGATCAAGACCGCGCCGGTGGTCATCACCTCGGCGCGCAGCAAAATGCCGCTGGAAGTGACGCCATTTTTCCCCCGGCTTACCCGCTCCGTAGCAGTCGTCAGCCCGACCGCTACGGCGAACGCAGCGAACCGAACTCCAAGCAATTAGTTATTGTCCCAAAACCGACATTTCAGTGCGCCCGGGATAAACCGGCATGAAGCAGGATGAAAGATCCCTTACGAGAAGGAATAGCGATCCGCTCGGCCCCGAGTCTTGCGCTGGGTATCGTGCGAGATAGCAATACAGCGATGCCCGGCCATCCTTCCGGTCCCCGGCTATCGGGACGCTAGTTTGATCGTAGGTAACGCCAACAACGCTTTTCCAGCGTTGTCCTATGAGTCGTAGCAATGTACCGAAGTTCTGTTCGACTTGAGATTGTTGTCGCAGAATCCCCATCTCTCTCATTGACAGGATTGAGTGAGACTTCCCCAGAAACGCCAGTAGATTCAATCTGCCTTGCGTTTGCATTCGCGAAGATTTTCTGCGCTGGACAGGAAACCTCGAGACCTCCATCTTCTTGGGACTGAAGAGTTTGCGGGCTGGTTGCAAGGGCTTGCAACGGGTCGCAGAAATTATCAGTCTTGACAGCGTTGGAGCTGGCGCTAGAATCCAACTGTAAGTAGAACTGGCATCGGCAGAGACTCCCCCGTCGTTTCATAAGTGTTGTGAGGAGAAAGAAATGAAGGACGGGATTCGGGGTTTGGCGGGGATCATTCTCGTAGCGTTGTTCTGCTGTGTGCTTCCCGCATTCGGCCAAAACACCAACATAACCTTTAATGGGGGCTTTCAGGGCGCCGTTTGGTGCGGTGGGTCGGAGGGCTGTGTCGGAACCGGCGATTACGATGGCACGATCAACGGCGTCAACGTAGGGCCTGGCGGGTCCTCACCCGGAATGATATGCGACGACTATAACCACAATATTACGGCTGGTGAGAGCTGGACGGCCAACGGCGTCAGCGCGGCGAGCCTTTTGACCACTGGAACCGGCGCAACGCAGTTTGCCAGCATTGGCATTGGCGGCTATACGGAGCTGGCATGGCTAGCCAGCCAGATGTTTAGTACCAGCAACTCATCTACACAATCCGCACTTTCGCAGGCCATCTGGTTCATTACCGGCGGAGTCGCGTGGGGACAGCTTACTTCAAGCGCGCAAAGCTTCGTTTCACAAGTGCAGGCCCTGTGTAAGGCGGGGTCGATCAACTTGAGCCAATTCGCGAACCTTTGGATCTACACACCCACCGACAAGTCAGCGAGTGGACCCCAGGAAATGTGGGGCCAGGTTCAGGCCGCCGAGGGCGGCGCCGCTTTGCTGTACTTGATGTTAGCCGGAATCGCTTGCTTCGGAGCGATGCTCCATTCTCGAAGCCAACGTGCAAAACGCGGAATCGCTTGATCTTCTCGGGATAGTTCAGACTTGGTGAAAGCTGGCGCCGAGTCCCGGACCGGGGATCAACCCGCACGCGATGCTTTCGAGGTTTGGTTCAGATCTTTGTTTTGTTCTTCCGCCAACCCATTCTTTTTTCCTCAGTAAGAGCAATCACGCAATCTCCCGCGTGCCTTCGTAACTCAAAGGTTCTTGAGCAGTGGGAGAAGTATCGATTCCCTGCGATTTGTTGAACCATTCACGCACGCGGGCTTCCGCTGCGGCCAGCTGTGCGGGGTTCAGAGACTTCTTAAGGCTGCTTTTGGTGTGGGTGATCTGGTCGGTCGCAACACAAAGCCACATGTAAGCCTGAATGAGGTCCCGGTCGCCCGTTCGACCCGACGCGAATATACGCGCCAACGCCAACTGGGCTGCAACCACACCTTGTTCGGCGGCGTTCTGGCATGAAGCGAGGGTCGCTTTATCGTAACCATCAGCTGGATCCACTAGCAGACCCTGTAAGAGCAGAGGGGCGGCTGCGGTTTGGCTGAGCGTCATGAAAAGCAGCTCAATTCGGCTGGAAACGCCAAGCTTGTCGAAGATGCGAAACAAGTAGTTCTTGATGGTGTGCTGGCTCAGGCCGATTCGCTGGGCGATTTCGCGATTGGTCATACCCTGCGCCAGACAACGCACGACTTCCACTTCGCGCTTCGAAAGCAAATTCATGCCCTTTCCATCCACGGCCCGAATCTTGGGTGTTGAGGCCAACGCTTCCAGCACCAGCGCCATCTGCTCGTGGCTGACCCACGCCTGCCCCTCATGGACCCGGCGGATGCACCGGCAGAGCATGTCTGAAGACTCTTGATGATGGAAGACTCCCCTGGCTCCGGCGCGAAAGGCCTCCAGAATGGAGGCAGGTTTCGACGAGTCCAGCAGCAGCACGACACGTGCCTGAGGATTCGTTTCGCGGAGTTCCTGCAAGACTCTCAATCCACGTTGAGCGTCTCCGTCCGAGGAGGCGCTGAGGACAAACACATCGATTGTCTGACCGCTCGAAGCGGCTGCCAAACTCGCGGTGCTCAAGTGCGAGCTGACAACCTGAAAATCGGGATCGCGTTTGAGAGCCATGGCCAGCAATTGGGTATGGAGCGGCGAATTGTCGGCAACGAGTACGCGAATCGTATATGCCTGCTGGTTGTGGTCGTGCTGCATTTGTGCTCCCCCTACAAGTCCGCTGATAACCTGGGGCCCTGGGTTGGATCTCTCCACGGGCTGCAGAAGAAGTTAGCCCTGCCAGAATTCGGTACCCACCTCAGCGGCTGAAGCCGCATTGATTTGACGCCACTTGCGCGGAAGACAAATCATGAGGCAGACCGGCAAAGAACCGCCTCAGTCTGAACTCGTATAGAAACCGGGGGAGAGAGTAAGCTCTCGAGTTGGGTTGGCCAGAGTGAGAGGCCACCCCCGAGAGAGCGTATCGTACCAAGAAGTTCGTCCTCCTGACAAGCGCCTGTCCTTAATATGGATAATATTGCGCAACGACCTGCAACCTGTGCATGCTCTTGCACACTCCTCCAACAGTCCTAAGCATGACAGCCCGGCAGCAATCTGTACGAGCTGAGGCGCTGTGGCGGGTGATCCGAAGAACTCCTAAGTAATTGCAGTATAAGCACTTCGTATCGTGGTATGAGGGCGAAGAGGGGAGTCCCCTCGCTCCTCAACCCGCCAAGATGGAACTTGGCCCGTCGAATGCTCGACCTAGGTATGAGAAGAATGTCTCCATTGTGCGGGGTAGTCCGCCCCCGGGGTCTGCGAGAATCACTTCTCCGAGGCCGCGTACCTCTTGCAACGTACTGCATCCTCGCATACATTTTGTCCTCCAAAGTGACAAACGTCGCAGCACTTTGGTAATCGTCAGGTCGGTTCTGTCGTCCGAGGGAAATGAAATCTTGACAGAGTCGTCGACGGGAAATATAGTCGATTAAACTAGTAGTAATTAAATCCCTTCCCCCCTGGCTCCACACGTGTTCTCCCCCCGAGATCGCGTGGCTTAACACTTTCAACACTCCCCCAATTGAAGTTTAGAGTCACCAGATGCCTGGGACTCAGAGGGCGAAGCTATGGCCGCAATCAATCAGATATGGGAACACCCGGACGCTGTGCCAGTCGTTGCCGACCGCCGCGAAAGCTGGTACGCGGTGCAGACTCGTGCGCGGCACGAGAGGGTTGTAGTCCAACGGTTCCGCGACAAGGGATTGACCACGTTCCTGCCGCTGGTCACCGAGGTGCGTCGCTGGAGCGATCGCAGGAAATCAATTGAACTGCCCTTGTTCGGTTGTTATGTATTCGTCAGAATCATGGCCACCAACGAAGATCGCTTGAAGGTACTTTGTACCGACAGCGTTTTCGACTTCGTTGGGGCCAGGCGACAAGGCACGCCCATCCCGGACGATCAGATTGAGGCGATTCGGACCATTGTGGACGAGCGGGATGAACTGGGAATCCTATCCCTTCCTCAAGATCGGCCAGCGCGTGCGCATCCGCAGTGGAGCCTTGGACGGAGTCGAGGGCATTCTCGTTTCCCGCGATGGAAAACGCTCTGTTGTAGTGTCCGTGGATGCGATCCAGCGGTCTCTCTCGGTCCGCGTAGAAGGATACGAGATCGAAGCCGTCTAGACCTTTCAATTTTTCATCCTTGCTTTCATCCTTCACCTCTACAGGAAGGAACCAACCAACCTCGTGGCAACCAATGCGATTCAATCAGTGCGTCTTCTGGTCGTGAGCCGGGAACCTGCTGTGCTGCGCCCGCTTTGGTCGATCGGCGAATCCAATTGCTGGCATCTGGAGACCGCCGGCAGCGGATGGGAGGCGCTGGAGCGACTGCAGGCCGGGGCGGCTCCCGATCTGCTGTTGCTGGAGTCAGCCGGCAGTGACGGCGACGGGTTGCACATGCTGCGGTGGTTGCGCAGGATGCGTCCGGACCTTCCGATCATTTTGATCTCGCCCACCGATGACGCAGAAAGCAAGCAAGAAGCAATCCGGCTCGGCGCCCAGGCGATCCTTGTGCGGCCTCTGGAAGAGCAACAGCTCGAATTCGTAATCCGGCGCAATCTCGGGCGCGGCGTCCTCGGACGCAGGCGAGCGATATCCGCAGCGAAGATGTCGAACCGATTGGAGATGGCGCATTCTTTATCGCCGCCAGCCCGATCATGCGCAAGCTGCGGGTCCAGGCCGAGCTGTTGGCGCAAGCCCAGGTCCCGGTGCTGATCCTCGGAGAGAGCGGGAGCGGGAAGAGTACGGCGGCACAACTGATTCACGGGCTGTCAGTCCGCGCCGAACGCAAGCTGCTCAAGGTGAACTGTGCAGCATTGCCCGGCCATCTTCTGGAAGAAGAACTGTTCGGGTGCGCAAAGGACATGGAAACCGGATTCGCACGCGCCCGCGCCGGCAAGCTCGAATTGTGCGAAAAAGGAACGCTGCTTTTGGACGAAATCGTCGAGATGCCGCCGGATCTGCAGCACGCGCTATTGCAGGTTCTGCAGAACAAGCGGCTGGTAAGACGGAACGGGGATAAATCCATTGAGGTCGATGTCAGAATACTGGCCGCGACCAGCGCCAACATCGAAGATGCCATTGCCGGGAAGAAACTTCGTGAAGACCTCTACTACCGGCTGAGCGCGTTCACGCTGCATGTTCCGCCGTTGCGCCAGCGGAAAGAGGAAATCCCACTCTTTCTGCACCACTTCATGCAGCAGTTAGCCAGACGCTACAACCTGCCTCCCCGTAATTTTTCGTTGGCCGTGCTGGAAGCTTGCCAGCGCTACTCGTGGCCGGGGAATTTGACCGAACTGGAGAGGTTTGTGAAGCGCTACCTGGTGATGTCGGATCACGAGTTCGCATCGGGCCAGGAACCCCTCCCCGGAGGAATGGCGGAGGTTGGCTACTCATTATCCCGGTTGGCGGCTCCCGTGGCAGCGGTTACCAGTGCCTCTCGGGAGCAGGCCGCTGCGCCGGACTCGCTCAAGTCGTTGGTGCAGAGCGTAAGAATCGAGGCTGAAAGAAACGCGATCGTCGCGGCTCTGGAGAAGACGGGGTGGAACCGCAAGGCGGCGGCTCGCATGATCAAAGTGAGTTACCGAACGTTGCTGTACAAGATCGAGCAGTATCACCTAAGACCCTCCACTGCCCCGCAATTTTCAGAGGAGCACGCCTCTCCGGGAAATGGCAACCGCTTCAAGGGCAATGGAACAGTAAGTGGAATCGATTGAGCGCAAAGCAATTATGAAAATCACTCTCATTGACTCTTGTTGGCGGCGTGGCATCGTGCTCTCCGCGGGCCTGCTTTTTGACAGGCTCGCCTGGCGGCACAGAGCGCGCCCGCCAAACCCGCGAACGATTCGACAGTTGTGGCTACGTCTCCGGCTCAGCCTGCCGTTGGAGCGGAGGGAGCTGCGAAACCGCACGACGACAGTTTTGTCATTGGGAATGACGATGTGCTCTCCATCAACGTGTGGAAGGAACCAGATGTCTCGCGCTCAATTCCTGTCCGCTCGGATGGGAAGATATCGCTGCCATTGGCGGGAGAAATTCAGGCCACTGGCCGGACTCCACTGGCTCTGGAGCAGGAGATCGCCAGCAAACTGAAGAACTACATTTCGGAGCCCGAAGTCACCGTCATGGTGACGCAGATCAACAGTCAGAAATTCAACATCCTGGGCCAAGTGGCAAAACCGGGCTCGTACCCGCTTACCAACTCGGTGACCGTGCTGGACGCAATTGCGCTGGCTGGTGGCTTCCGCGATTTCGCCAAGAAGAAGTCGATCTATGTTCTGCGGCAGAAGCCTGATGGAAGCGAGACACGGATCCCCTTCAATTACAAAGAAGTCGTCAAGGGCACGAATGCTGCCCAGAACATTAAGCTTCAGCCCCGTGACACTATCGTCGTGCCTTGAGAGCGGTTATGCTGACACGAGTCTGCTTAAGTCTTGCATTATTGATCGCGACGGCAGTGTGGTCTCAAGTGGACACGAACGGCACAGAACCCGCTAGCCCGACGAATGATTCAGCGATGCTTACGCCGCCTCCAGTGAGTGGTCAGGCTTACCCGAATGACACCAGCTTCCGAATCCCGATCCAATTACCTGCGCTATGGGCTTACCTTCAATACTGCGTATAACGACAATGCGTTGGGCCGGCACGACTCCGGTGAGCGAGGTGAGCTACTCCATTTGGCCGACGGTCGCTCTCGACCAAACGACCTCGACGCTACATTCCGTCCTGACTTACAGCCCGGGGTTTACTTTTTATCAGCGGACGAGCTCCCAAGACGCGGCAGACCAAAACGCCTCGATCAACCTGCAATACCGCTTGAGCCCGCACCTGACCTTCAGCGCGCGGGACAGCTTCCAGAAAAGCTCCAGCGTGTTCAACCAGCCGGATTGGGGATCGGGCGGGGGCGTGACCGGCGGAGCGCAGGGAGGCAATTCTTCGGTAATTGCGCCGATCGCCGACCTTATCAGCAATTCGGGGAATGTGGGTGTCAGCTACCAATTCGCCGCGAACGGAATGATCGGAGCCAGTGGAACGTTTACGAATTTGCACTATCCGAATTCCTCGGAGGTTCCAGGACTGTCTGATTCGAGCTCGCAGGGAGGGTCGGTTTTCTACTCGCTCCGTGCTACGAGGATGCATTACTTTGGCGTGACCTACCAGTACCAGAGACTGATATCGTCTCCGACTGAGGGCCAGAACGAGACTCAGACTAACGCTCTCCTTTTCTATTACACGCTCTACCCGACGCACGCCGACGTTTCTCCATTTCTTTCTTCGGAGGTCCGCAATACTCGGATACGGTGCAGCCTCCGGTAATGGGTTTGCAGCTACCTCCAGCGAAAGCATGGAACCCGGCGATCGGAGGCAGCCTTAGCTGGCAAGGGCGCTTGACGAGCCTGGCGGTGAGCTACTCGCACGTCATATCCGGTGGTGGAGGGTTGTCCGGGGCGGTCCACATGGACAGCGCGAGCGCATCGATACGACAACAGGTCACGCGGAGTTTGAGCGGGTCGCTGGCAGGCGCATACGCGCAGAACGATGTTCTGGGCTCCCCTCTCTTTGGTGGAAGTAACGACGGGCACACTCTTTCAGGAACTGCTTCGCTGCAGAAACAGTTCGGCGAACATATCAGTCTGCAGCTCGGCTACAGCCGACTCCATCAGAGTTACAGCGATGTGGCCGTTCTATCGTCGAATCCGGACACGAACCGGGAATTCGTTTCTGTGTCCTATCAGTTCTCTAGACCGCTGGGAAGATAACTATTCATGGAAGAAGAACTGCAAGAATCCAACGAGCTACCCGATTTTACCGAGATCAAGGGCATGGTCCGCCGCCAGCGGTGGCAATTTCTGATTCCTTTTTTCTGCGGCTGGTTGTTAGTGTGGGGAGCGAGTTGGCTGATTCCTTCGACCTATCAGGTCGGGCACGCTGATCTTGATCGAGCAGCCTTCCGTGCCGGAGAAGTATGTTGTCTCGAATATCGATATCGACATCCAGCGACAATTGGACAGCATTTCGCAGCAAATCCTGAGCCGTACCCGTCTTCTCCGCATCATCGACAATCTCGGTCTCTATGCCGAGGATCGGAAGCGCACGAGCCCCGACGATCTGGTCGAGAGGATGCGGAAGGATATCGAAATCGAGCTGACGCACAGCGACGACAAGAAGCTTTCTGCCTTCAATATCTATTACGCAAGTCGAAATCCGAAGACGGCGCAGTTGGCTACGAGCGAACTTGCCAACCTGTTCATCACGGAAAACCTGGAGCAGCGGCAGGAGCGTTCAGAGAATACGACCAAGTTTCTGGAGGATCAACTCGATCAGGCGCGCGAAAAACTCGCGGCACAAGAAGCGAAATTACGAGTTTTTAAGGATCAACATCTGGGCGAGTTGCCCAACCAGACCCAGAGCAATCTGCAGATCCTGGCAGGTCTTCAGAGTCAGGTGCAAGCGAACCAGGACTCGCTGAACCGAGCCAAGCAG
The DNA here is from genome assembly GCA_963755765.1 of uncultured Acidobacteriaceae bacterium. Lineage (GTDB taxonomy): Bacteria > Acidobacteriota > Terriglobia > Terriglobales > Acidobacteriaceae > Acidiflorens. Next base: position 199,337 of record CAVWKZ010000006.1, on the reverse strand, counting down.
CAAAATGCCTATCTGGAATCGCTGGTCAATCAATATCGCGCGATGGAGCACGGTTCGAAGCCGGGCGAGGGTAGCCCGGTCGGGTTGGCCGAGATTGATAAGGAGTTGGACCGACTGAAAGCGCAGTTGGCGGATTTGACTTCTCACTACACGGATAAGCATCCTGACGTTCGCAAGACCAAAGAACAGATTGCCCAGACCGAGCAGATGCGCGAAAGAATCATTGCGGACATGAATAATCGGGCGAATGACGCGAGTCCGAGACCGGCAGCCGCCGCTGCGGCATCCTCTCGATCCGAAGAGCGCGCCGGTGCTGGAACTGGAAAGTCAGCTGAAGGCCAATCGGCTCGAAATCGCGAACCGGGAAGCGGAAATCAAAGACGAGCAAAGCAAGATCAACCAATACCAGGCTCGGTTGAATATGGCTCCTGTGATGGAACAGCAGTACGCCGATATCACGCGCGACTACGACCAGTCGAAGACCGATTACGAAGCGCTGCTGGCCAAGAAGAACCAGTCGGAAATGTCTACTGACCTGGAGAAAACACAGCAGGGCGAGCATTTCCGCATGCTGGATCCGCCGAATCTTCCGGAAAGACCCTACAAGCCGAACCGGCTGATGCTGTGCGGCGCAGGGTTGGCGGTGGGGCTTGTTCTTGGGCGGCGGGTTCGCATTTGGCAAGGAAAAGTTGAGCGGCAAAATCTATAGTGAGCGCGAAATCAAGAAGCTGGTTCCTTTCGATGTGATCGCGGAAATTCCGGCGATCGAGAGCTTAGCAGAGCAATCGTCACACCGGCGCAGCGCCTGGATCGCCGGCGCGGCGGCAGTGGTGGTCGTGGGTTTCATCCTGTTAGGATCGGCAGTCACGTATTTGTACGGCTAACAATCATGTATAAGAGCTTCTACAAGCTGCAGCGAAACCCGTTCGAGATCACGCCGGATCCGTCGTTTTTGTTTCCCACGACGCGGCACAACGAGGCGCTCGCTTCGTTGTACTACGGCGTGACCGCGCACCGCGGATTTGTCGTGTTGACGGGCGAGGTGGGCACGGGTAAGACTCTCATTCTGCGCTCCTTGCTCGGGTTGCTGCAGCGGCGCGATGTAGCCTTCGCTCTGATCTTCAATCCCACGCTTTCGCCGCTCGAATTCATGCGCTATATCGCGCTCGATTTCGGGTTGCAGGTTGCGGGTAAGGCGAAAGACGAGCTGATCCACGTGCTGAATGGCTTTCTGCTGCAGCGGCACCAGAAGGGTCTGACGACGATCCTGGTAGTGGACGAGGCTCATCATCTGTCCGCGGAAATACTCGAGGAGATCCGGCTTTTGACGAACTTGGAAACGTCGCAGCGAAAATTGCTGCAGATCGTGCTGGCGGGTCAGCCGGAACTCGATCAGAAACTCGATTCCTATGAACTTCGGCAGCTAAAACAGCGGATCGCGCTGCGCTGCCATCTCGACCCGCTCAGTGTGAGCGAAACCAGGGAGTACATGCGCCGCCGTCTCCAGATTGCGGGAGCGACCGGAGCCATTCAGATTTTTTCCTTGCCCGCGATCGAGGCCGTTTTCGGCCACTCGCGCGGAATTCCGCGGTTGATCAACACCATCTGCGAGAACGCGCTGCTCGCGGGTTACGCGCAACACGCGGCCACGATCACCTCCGAAATCATTGATGGCGTCGCGCGCGATTTACGGCTCGGAGTGGCGGTCGCTGAACAGAACAATAATCAGAGCCGGTTGGCGAAAGAGCGGGAGCAGCAGGAACTCTTGCAGGCGGTGAAGACATTGCTCGAAGTTCGCGACCGAATGCATCAAGCAGAGACGAAGGGCCGGCTGCAATAAGATCAGGTTCCTCCACATGAGCTATATATTTGAAGCGTTGCAGCGAGCAGAAGCCGAGCGGTCGGGCGCAAGCCTGCCGACAAACTCCGATTCGGTTGCGGATCTCCTGCAAAAAGTTGAACAGGAAATCGATCGGAAGCTATCTCTTTCCGAATTGCCGGCGGCCGAATCGCCGGTGACGAGACCGGAGTCTCCAGAGGCGGGTTCATTTGTGCCGGCGAAGGTGCTCTTGCCAGCGCTGGCGACCGACGCCCGGCTGGTGTGTTTGACGGACCAAGGGGGCATGGCGGCGGAAAAGTTTCGCGTGCTGGGATTGAAGCTGCGACATCTCCGCGAACGGCGCAAGCTGAAACGCATCGTGATCACCAGCAGCATTCCAGAAGAAGGGAAGAGCTTGATCGCAGCCAACCTGGCCCTAAATCAATCCCGAAGCAGGATTCTCAACACGGTGCTGATCGATGGCGACTTGAGACGGCCGGAGTTGGCAAGCCGGTTCGGCTTTCATCGAAGTCTACCGGGGCTCAGCGAAGTTCTTCGTGGAGAGCGCCAGTTGTCGGAAGTCGTATATAAGCTCGAGGGCTCCGGCCTCCGGTTTCTTCCCGCAGGGATGACTCCCGAGAATCCAATTGAGCTAATGCAATCAGGCCGCCTCCAGCAGTTGCTCGAGCAACTGGATGCATTTTTCGACTGGATTATCATCGACACTCCTCCGGTCCGCCCTCTGGCAGACACACCTCTCTGGATGAAATTCGCGGACGGAGTGCTGCTGGTGGCTCGTGAGGGTGTATGCGAAAAGAAGCAGCTCGAGCGGGCGCTGGAGGTCATCGACCCCTCCACGATGTTGGGGGTGGTTGTCAACAGTTGTAGCAGCAATGAGCAGAAGTATTACTATGCCCGGTACGGCGCGGCGCCGAACGATGAGAAAGCTTCCTCACCCGTAGCCGAAAACTGAATCTTTGCGTTACCGTTACTTTCCTCACCACAACTCCCCCAGCAACTCAATCTGTCAGCTACCGAGTTCTTTTGCTACTCGTAGCAAGCTAGGAGATGCATCCGTGTCGTCCGCACCGACAAAACCGCGATCTGCTAATAACGTCCGTCAGCCACAAAACTGGCTAGACACAAAGCAAGTTTCTTCCAAGGAAGTCCTGGCTGAAGAGGTCTTCTGTCGGATGATCTCGCTGGAACGGAAGCGCAGCGAGCGAACGCAGCGTCCATTTGTGCTGTTGCTCATGGACACAGGCCGCACTCAGGCTACGGAAAAGAATGGCCGCATTCTTCTCGACATTCTTTCAGCGCTACAGACCGCGACGCGCGAAACGGATGTGATGGGCTGGTATGAGACGAACTCTGCCGTGGGAGTGATGTTCACGGAGATCACGCTGGAAAACAATCTCATTCTCAGCACCATCCTGTCCCGAATCAGCGATGTCCTCCGCGGTCAGCTCACGACTGAACAGTTCAGCCAGATCAAGTTCTCGTTTCATTTGTTTCCGGAAGAGTGGGATCCGAATAACCCAGAGCGGCAGAGCAATCCCGCGCTATATCCGGATCTCCACAAGCGCGACGGGGCGAACCGGCTTGGCCGAGCGTTGAAGCGCGGCATGGATGTTTTGGGGAGCCTGTTGCTGCTGGCGGTATTGTCTCCTCTGTTTCTCGTGATTGCGGTTGCGATTAAGCTGACTTCACGCGGACCGATTCTGTTCCGTCAACGGCGAATTGGAGAACACGGAACGGCGTTCACTTTTCTGAAGTTCCGGTCGATGTTCGTAAACAACGATGCCAGCCAGCACAAGGATTACGTTCGCCAGTTGATTGCTGGGCAGGCGGCCAAGCAACCGACCAATGGCACAGGCGAGGGCATCTTCAAACTTACCAACGATCCTCGGATCACTCCCGTGGGGAACTTCCTGCGACGATCGAGCCTGGATGAATTGCCGCAATTCCTCAATGTGCTACGCGGCGACATGTCATTGGTCGGGCCGCGTCCCCCCGTACCCTACGAGGTGGAGGCCTATGCCACTTGGCATCGCTGCCGTTTGCTCGAAGCCAAGCCAGGAATTACGGGACTGTGGCAGGTTCAGGGGCGGAGCCGCGTCGGATTTGACGACATGGTGCGACTCGATCTGCGCTACGCGCGCCATAGTTCTCCCTGGCTCGATCTGAAGATTCTCGTACAGACCCCAGGGGCGGTGATCGCCGGAAACGGCGCTTGTTAGTCGCACAAACCGTTTCTAATTCCTCCTCCAATTGATTCGTCGCGAAATAAACCATCTTTCCCTTTTTCTCGCTTGGACACACTCACTCATCAGGTGGAATTCAATGCTTAAGTTTGGCGTCATCGGCTACGGTTACTGGGGGCCGAATATTGTGCGCAATCTGCGGGCTCTGGAGGGTTGCGAGGTCGTCGGGATTTGCGATCAGGCGCCCGCAGCTCGCAAACGGATCCAGGCGGCTCACCCCGGGATTCCAGTCCACAGCGACTCCAATGAACTGATTAGTTCGTCTGAGGTGGATGCCATCGCGGTGATCACCCCGGTATGGACGCACTACGAACTGGCGAAAGCCGCGCTTGAAAACGGCAAGCATGTGTTCGTGGAGAAGCCATTCACCAGCACGACAGCGCAAGGTGAAGAACTGATCAACCTGGCGGAGCAGAAAAATCTACAAATCATGGTGGACCACACGTTCCTGTTCACCGGAGCGGTCCGCAAGATACAAAAGCTGCTCAAGGAGGGAGCGCTCGGCAAGCTCTACTACTACGATTCGACACGAGTTAACCTCGGGCTGTTTCAGCACGATTGCAACGTGATCTGGGATCTTGCGCCGCACGACCTCTCGATCATGAATCATCTGCTGCACAAAGACGCGGAAGCGATTTCGGCGACCGGACAAGCTCACCTTAACGGCCATGAAGACATCGCATTCATCACAGCGTATTTTCCCGATAATGTGATTGCGCACATTAACGTCAACTGGATTTCTCCAGTTAAGGTTCGAACCACGCTGATCGGCGGCGAAAAGAAAATGCTGGTCTGGAACGATCTTGAAGCCGACGAGAAATTGAAGATTTATGACAAGGGCGTCGACGTGAAGAGCCAGGAAGGCTTGTACAACTTGCTGGTCAGTTACCGCTCTGGCGACATGTGGGCGCCGCAGGTCGAACAGGTCGAAGCCCTGAAGCTGGAATTGACTTACTTTGTTGAATGCGTCAAGAAAGGCACGAAACCATTTAACGACGGGTGTGCCGGGCTGAAGGTGGTCCGGATGCTCGAGGCAGCCAACGAGTCTCTCTCCAAAAGAGGAGAGCTAGTTTATTTGTGAGCCCAGTTCGTCGCGACTCATCCTTGGTCCCAGCGGTAGAGACTCCTTCCCGCTGAGCACCTGCAAGGCCGGTCTTGCTTAGCGCAGTCCTCCACGGAACACCGGCCCCTTCCAATCGTAAAAATCACAGGAGTCAACGAGAACAAGGTATGGATCCCTATCTGTGCATCGCTGCAGACGTGAAGCTGGGGCGCGACGTCAAGCTTTCCAAATTCATTAATCTCTATGGCTGCGAAATTGGTGATGAAACCAAGATCGGCGCGTTTGTCGAGATCCAGAAAAATGCCACCGTGGGCAAGTGCTGCAAGATCTCCAGTCACACTTTCATCTGCGAAGGCGTGACCATCGAAGACAACGTCTTCATTGGGCACGGCGTGATGTTTATCAACGATTCCTACCCGCGCGCCACTGCCACCGGCGGAGGTTTACAGACCGAAGCCGACTGGAAAGTCGAGAAAACGGTGGTTAAGAAAGGCGCCTCGATCGGGTCCGGCGCCACCATCCTCGCCAACCTCTGCATTGGCGAAAACGCCATTGTAGGAGCGGGCGCAGTTGTCACGAAAGACGTTCCACCCAACACAATCGTTGCCGGGAACCCGGCAAAAATCTTCCGCCAACTCTAATACTACTGGAGTCGATCAAATGAGTCAGTCACAGGGCGTTCCTTTTCTTGATCTGGTTACACCGCACGTCGAACTGGAGCAGGAGCTCACCGCGGTTTTTCAAAAGGCGTTGCGTACCGCAGGCTTCATCGGCGGTGCGATGGTCGAAGACTTCGAGCGGGCCTTCGCCGCCTTCTGCCAAACGAAGCACGCGGTTGCAGTGAACAGCGGCACTGATGCTCTGCGGTTCGCGCTAATCGCAGCCGGAGTCAAAGCGGGCGATGTCGTGATCACTGTTCCGCACACGTTCATAGCCACGACGGAGGCGATTTCACAAGCCGGAGCACAACCCGAGTTCGTTGACATCGACGAGCGCACCTACAACATAGATCCCGCAAAACTCCATGCCTACCTGGAAACGCAGTGCACTGAGATGGATGGCCAGCTCGTCAGCAAACGCAGCGGGCGCCCGGTGACGGCCATTGTTCCAGTGCATCTCTACGGGCAGATGGCCGACATGGACGCCATCCTCGAACTGGCCGAGCGTTATCAACTGATCGTTATTGAAGATGCGTGCCAGGCTCACGGTGCCGAGTATTTTTCGCGCAAGCACAATCGCTGGTTCAAAGCCGGTTCGTTGGGGCATGCAGCCGGTTTCAGTTTCTATCCAGGCAAGAACCTGGGAGCGTGCGGCGAGGGTGGTGCCATCACCACGAACGACGCCAGGATCGCCAAAGCCAGTACCATGCTGCGCGACCATGGCCAGGCCAAGAAGTACTACCACGACGTGGAAGGCTACAACGGGCGTCTCGATTCAATTCAGACCGGAATCCTCAGCGTCAAACTGAACCATTTGGCCGAGTGGAACACGCAGCGCCGCTCCCATGCAGCCGAATACCGACGTCTGTTTGAGAAAAACGGAACTGGGATTCTGGTGCCATTGGAACCTTCCTGGTCGCGCGCCGTCTATCACCTTTACGTCGTTCGCGTCGCCGACCGAGAAGGCCTGATGGCCCACTTGAAGGACGCCGGTATCGGGACGCGGTATTCACTACCCAATTCCCTTGCACCTGCAGAAAGCCTACGAATCCCTGGGATACAAGGCCGGAGATTTTCCCGTCACCGAGCGGGTCGCCCGTGAAATCGTCTCGCTGCCGATGTTCCCGCAATTAACGGCAGCCCAATTGACCTGCGTGGTCGCAAACGTACTTCGCTTTGCGGAACGTGAGGCGAGCAACCTGGAAGCCGTCGGACCGAGAGCCTAGTCGGATCGGAATCGGATGATGGAGCAACGATGAAAATCTCAGTGATCGGGGCCGGCTACGTTGGCCTGACAACTGCCGCTTGCCTGGCTCAGATCGGTCATGACGTTTTCTGCGGCGAAAGCGACACGGAAAAACTCCACAAACTTAAGAACAGCGTCATGCCGCTGTTCGAGCCTCATCTCGAGGAAGTTGTTGACGATACTCGCAGGGCTGGACGCCTGAGGTTCGGCTCCAGCGAGGAAGCCATCGACTGGGGCTCAGGCTATCTTCATCTGTGTCGGTACTCCTCCGCTGCCCAACGGGGATGCGGACTTGTCGTACATCGAAAGTATTGCTCACTCGATCGCAAAGCATGCCGAGGGCTACCGTCTCGTCGTTGAGAAGAGTACGGTGCCGGTGCAGACGGGTGCGCAGCTGCGTAAGCATCTGGCCATCCACCGCACACGTAATCTGGACTACGACGTGGCTTCGAATCCCGAGTTTCTCAGGGAAGGATCGGCTGTCGATGATTTTCTCCACCCAGACCGTATCGTGATTGGAGTGGAGTCGACGCGTGCTGAGGACTTGCTGCGCGAGATCTACCAACCGATTATCCGGCGAAACTTCGTATGCCCTATCCATCAGAATTGTCCGAACCCAAAAGAAAACGTGTTTCTGGTCACGGATACCAATTCGGCCGAACTGATCAAACATGCTTCGAACTCATTCCTGGCCATGAAGATTTCGTTCATCAACATGGTTGCCGATCTGTGCGAGGTCGTGGGCGCGGATGTCGGCAAAGTCTCACAGGGTATGGGGCTCGATCCGCGGATTGGCAGTGACTTTCTTAACCCCGGCATCGGTTTCGGCGGGTTCTGTTTTCCCAAAGATGTTCAAGCCTTCATCCGCATCGCGGAGAAATCGGGCTGCAACTTCTCGCTGCTAAAGGAAGTCGAGAAAATCAATCAGCAGAGAATTGTGCACTTTGCCGAAAAGATACGGAAAGAGCTGTGGAGCGTCCGCGGGAAGAAGATCGCGGTTTGGGGACTCGCATTCAAGCCCAATACGGACGATGTCCGCTTTGCTCCATCGATTCCCCTGGTGCAGACCCTGCTCGGAGAAGGCGCCATCATCAGTGCCTATGACCCCGAGGCGTCGGAGAAAGCCAAGGAGTTGCTGCCGGCGATCAACTATTGCAAGGATCCTTACGAGGCCGCCCAGTCCGCGGATGCAATTCTCATCGTTACCGAATGGGATGAATTCCGCACGATCGACTGGCAACGCCTAGCCAGCTGTCGTCGACCGTCGGTTGATCATCGACGGAAGGAACATGTTCAACACATCCGACGTGACAGCCCATGGATTTCAGTACGTCAGCATCGGCCGGTTGCCTGGTGTACCCGAACCAGCGCCTGTAGCCGACACAGTCATCGTCTGAGGTTGTTCCTGCCGCCGACGGAAAGTGAAACATCGATTTTCGGCCCCCTCGCGTAAAAGCGCAGAGTCAGACCCTTCTCCACCAACCGACAGCCTTCGAGACTCATGGCAAGAATCCCAAGCTACGTCATTATCACGCCTGCGCGGAATGAAGCTCAGTTCATCGAGCTCACGCTGAAATCCGTCGTCGCACAGACGATCCCGCCACTGAAGTGGATAATTGTCAGCGACGGTTCGACGGATGGCACAGACGAGATCGTGGAAAAGTATGCTTCGGGTTATCCGTGGATAGAGTTGGTGCGGATGCCAGAGCGTCAAGAGCGCAACTTCGCTGGGAAAGTCCATGCCTTCAACGCGGGCTACGAGAGAGTGAAGGATTTGGATTACGAGGTCGTTGTCAGTCTGGACGCTGACATTTCATTCGATGCCGGCTACTTTTCGCTCTTGCTCGGGAAGTTGTCGGCGGATCCGGCTTTGGGGTTAGTGGGAACGCCGTTCCAGGAAGTTTCCGGTCAAATTTACGACTATCGCTTTGTCAGCATTGAGCACGTGTCGGGAGCGTGCCAGGTGTTTCGCCGAGAATGTTTCGAAGCAATCGGTGGTTACCGTCCAGTGAAAGGCGGCTCGATCGATCACATAGCCGTCATCAGTTCGCGAATGAATGGCTGGAAGACCCGAACATTTACGGAGAAGGTTTGCCTACACCACCGCGAAATGGGGACAGCCCAGCGCAGTGTCTTGACCTCACGGTTCAAACTCGGCATCAAGGACTACGCAGTGGGAAATCATCCGTTGTGGGAAGTGTTTCGGACTGCACGTCAGATGACCGTCCCGCCTTTCGCGATCGGGGGCTTAGCGCTGGGGGCGGGTTATTTCTGGGCATTGCTCCGGCGTATGGATCGGCCGGTTTCGCGAGATCTGATCGATTTCCATCGGCGAGAGCAGATTGCGGCGATTGAAGAAATTCCTCACGTTTAGCGACACTCGCCCCACCGAGATGTCGGAGCGGTCAGTTGAGCGCCGGGTGGGACCGCGGGCGGCAGAATAGAGTTCTTTTTGACGATCTCCAACAATCCTTCAGTTTCGGCTGACGCAGTGCCTGTATCGGACCGACGTGTCGAGAGCACCTCGATTGCGTCGAACCGCGAATCCGTTCGGAAGGGTGTTCTCATCATCAATGCAGATGATTGGGGACGAGATGCTGAAACATCGGACCGCATTCTCGAGTGTGTGCAGCGCGGCGCCGTTTCGTCGGCGAGCGCCATGGTATTCATGGAAGACTCGGAGCGGGCCGCAGCGCTAGCACGTGACAGGGGAGTCGATGTTGGTCTGCATCTGAACTTAACAACGCCCTTTTCTGGTCCTGTGGCCCTCGGCCCACTCACCGAGCATCATGATAGAGTTTCGCACTTCCTATTGCGGAGCCGCCTATCCCAGATTGTGTATCATCCCGGACTCGCAAGCTCCTTCGAGTATTTGGTAGCAGCCCAACTTGACGAGTTCCGGAGGCTTTATGGTGTGGAGCCAGACCGCATTGACGGCCACCACCACATGCACCTATCTGCCAACGTGCTGCTTGGCCGTTTGCTACCCTGCGGAACCATCGCTCGTAGGAATTTCTCGTTCGGGCCCGAGGAAAAGAGCGTAGTGAACCGCTTTTATCGCGGAGTAATCGACCGCATATTGGCCAAGCGGCATCGCCTCGCCGACTTCTTCTTTTCCTTGCCGCCGATTGAGCCTACAAATCGTCTGCGAAGGATATTCTGCTTAGCTCGCAAGTATGTTGTGGAACTCGAGACGCATCCCGTCAATCCTGAGGAATACCGATACCTCACCGGGGGAGAGTTTCTAATCCAGGTAGCGGGCACTCCGATTGCGTCGGGATTCGATGGATCCCTGCGCTCTACCTCCTCGTGATCGCGAAGATAATAGCTCGGCAGTGTGCTCTTCCGCCTCTGTGCGTTGGCGTGGCCCTGTTTACGCCGCCTCGATGCTCGCCTGTGGTAAATGACAGACGACTTGTTTTCCCCTTTTAATTCCGGTTAGCAATTTTTTCTCAAACGAAACTTATGTCCAATCAAAGCATCGAAATTAGCTTGAAAGGGAAGTGGTTCCGAGTCCCGACCTTGAATGTAGACGGGAAAAACATAATCATCAGGGGAAAGTGGCTCAAGACAGCTTTTATACATGACGAGGAGTGGCTGGACACCGAGGTCGGAGATCCGGTTTTTTGCGTAAGGACCCTTAAAGATCAAAAGCCAGACGGCTTGTCCGCCGATGTATTTACATTTGCTCAAAAGATACCCGCTACGAAGCCTAAATACAGTTATTTTTTAGAGTGGGATAGTATTGCTGCCGTTCCGGTCACTACCTTCAAGAATTGGTGGGAGGGGCTTCCTCAGGAAACCCGCAAGAATGTGCGCCGGTCGCAAAAACGAGGAGTGAAAGTTTGCGTCAAGAAGCTCGATGGGGGCTTACTTCAAGATCTCGTCAATCTGAATAATGACTCCCCGCTGCGACAGGGCAAGGTCTTCACCCATTACGGCAAAACCCTCGATCAAGTGACCAAGGATCAGGCGGACTTCCTCGATCGCAGCGATTACATTTGTGCCTACGCTGGCCAAGAACTAATCGGAGTTGTGAAGTTGATCTACAGAGGGGATGTCGCTTCGATTCTGACGTTCCTCCCGAAGGCAAGGCACAATGATAAGAGACCCGCTAATGCTTTGATCGCAAAAGTTGTAGAACTCTGTGAGGAAAAGAAAATGTCTTATCTCACCTACGGGATGTTCAATTACGGCAACAAGCGCGATACTCCGCTGCGGGAGTTCAAGATTCGGAACGGATTTAGTGAGGTATTGGTGCCGCGCTTCTATGTCCCACTGACCATCAAGGGAGCAATCAGTGTCAGGTTGAAACTCCATCGTGGTCTTCTCGGACTCCTGCCTCATAGGGTGATTACCATCCTTGTGAACGCGCGCGCGAAGTTGCAGGCCATTTACCTGAGCCGGTGTAGCTCAATGTCAGAGCGGTCGCATCGTATGCGGCAGATGGAGCGTTCAACTCCTCCCGCCGGCTCCAATCTCTAACCCTTCGCGGACAATGAACATGCCTCGCGTTCTCTGATCTCAAGTAGAATTAAGCTTCTAATATGCCAGGAATTGTCGGTGTTATCACCAAAATGCCGCGCGCGTGGGCCGAGCCGCGGCTTGCTCAGATGGTCGACTCTGTTCGCCACGAGTCTTTCTACGAGACCGGCACCTGGGCAGATGAGTCGCTCGGTGTATACGTCGGATGGACGGCTCTGAAGAACTCTTTTTCCGACCATATGCCGATTTACAACGAACTAAGAGATGTTGCTCTCATATTTTCGGGGGAGGAGTATCCTGAGCCAGAAACGATCCGGCACCTCGAAGAACGGGGGCATTCAATCGATACGCGGGGATCTTCGTACTTGGTGCATAGGTACGAAGAGGATCCGGAATTTCTCACGAAGCTAAACGGAATGTTCCACGGTCTTCTAGTCGACCAGACACGTTGCACGGTGACACTCTTCAATGATCGCTACGGGATGCACCGCATCTACACTCACGAGTCAAAGGAAGCCTTTTATTTCGCCGTCGAGGCCAAAGCTATCTTGGCGGTCTGTCCTCAGCTTCGGACTGCGGACACTAGGAGCCTCGGGGAGTTTGTCGCCCTCAGCTGTGTCCTCGAGAACCGGACGATATTCAAAGGCATCACCGCTGTCCCGGCGGCTTCAGCCTGGACTTTTCGCGGCGGTTCAATCGATCAAAAGAACACTTACTTCCGTCCAAGTGAGTGGGAGGACCAAACGCCTCTAGATCCTGAGGCTTATTATCACGAGCTAAGGGAAGTTTGGTCTCGGAACATTGGACGATACTTCGCTGGGAACCAGCAGACGGGTGTAGCCCTCACTGGAGGGATGGATACAAGAGTGATTATGGCGTGGCAAAGGTCCTGTGCCGGATCAGTCCCCTGTTACACCTTCGGCGGCACATACCGGGACTCCCAAGATGTCATTCTGGCGCGGCGAGTAGCCGAGGAGTGCCAACAGTCATACCAACTCATTACGGTTGGCGACGAATTCCTCGCAAGTTTCCCCCACTACGCCGAACGCAGTGTTTACCTGACCGAGGGAAGTATCGACGTATATCGCGCTTCCGACCTCTATGTCAGTGAAAAGGCCAGAACAATCGCGCCCGTCAAAGTAGTCGGAACCTATGGCAGTGAAATCATCCGCCATGCCGTGATGTTTAAGCCGATGGCGCCGGCAGAAGGCCTGTTCCGTCCTGAGTTCCTCTCTTATGTGCAGCAAGCCGGGGATACTTATTCGGGGCTGCGCCGTGAGCACCCGGTCACGTTTGCTGCGTTCCGGCAATCTCCTTGGTACCACCACGGAATTCTTGCGCTGGAACAGAGTCAGCTGACAGTGCGGTCGCCGTATCTGGACAACGATTTTGTCCGTACGGTATTCCGGGCCCCCCAATCTGTCGCGACGAACGGTGATGTTCGCCTCCGTCTGATCTCTGATGGCAAGTCGGCCTTGATGCGAATTCCCTCGGACCGTGGGATCGGGGGAGACTCCGGGCGGGTTTCCTCTGCTCTTTCTCACAGCTACCTCGAGTTTACTTTTAAGGCTGAGTACGCATACGACTATGGCATGCCCCAATGGGTCGCCGGCATCGATCATTTATTTTCCCCCCTCCGCTTAGAGCGCCTCTTCCTTGGCAGGCATAAGTTTTTGCACTATCGGGTTTGGTACCGTGATTCTATTTCCGAATATGTGCGCCAGATGTTACTTGATCCCTTAACGCTCTCCCGTCCCTATCTCGAACGCAAGGTTGTTGAAGCGGTGGTGTCTGGCCACCTCAAAGGAAACCGGAACTACACTACCGCAATCCATAAGCTACTAACTCTGGAGCTGTTGCACCGTCTTTTTTTGGATCCAAGATGAGCCGCATTGCCACGTTTTTGTTTGCCCTTGAGATCGCAGATACGGGGAACCACTCATGAGCGGTACGGCCTTGAGCGAGGAACATTCCCACGTTCGCATCCAGACCTCTGGCGAAGGGCAGTCCCTAGCAGCGCACCGCGAACTAGAAGTAGGCCTTCTTACCGGTGGCCAGGATAGACATTATGCCTTCGGCCTAGCAATGGCGCTGATTGCCAATGGTGTGTGCTTGGACGTGATCGGCAGCGACTTGGTCGATGGCCCGGAGATGCATGTTACTCCTCGGCTGAGATTTCTTAATCTGTACGGGAGTAAGCAAGAGGCGAGTATCGCGGTCAAGATAATGAGGATTATGGTCAGTTATACCCGGCTCATTCGATACTCCGCGACAGCCAAGCCGAGGATTTTTCATATTCTATGGAATAACAAGTTTCAGCTTTTCGATAGAACACTATTGATGCTGTATTACAAGCTACTGAGGAAGAAAATCGTTCTAACCGCGCACAATGTGAATGCCGGTAGGAGGGATGCCGAGGATTCGCTGCTCAATTGTCTCACATTGAGAGTCCAGTATGGGCTCGCCGACCACATCTTCGTGCACACGAAAAAGATGAAGGATGAACTGCTTGAACGGTTTCATGTCGACAATTTAGCGGTCACAATCATTCCCTACGGCATTAACAATGCTGTTGCGGACACCGACCTCACTGCCGCTGAAGCCAAGCAGCGGCTCGGAATCCGGAATGGTGAAAGGACGGTACTGTTCTTTGGGGCCATCAAGCCCTACAAGGGGCTTGAATATCTGGTGGCTGCATTTCAGAAAATATCGACCGTAAAGGGAAATTACCGGCTAATCATTGCTGGCGAGCGCAAGAAGGGAAGCGAGGAGTACTTGAGCAAGATCCAGCAGGCAATCGGCCGAGGCCCTATCCGGGAGCAAGTCATCCAGAAGATCGACTTTATCCCAGATGCAGAGACCGAGTTGTACTTCAAGGCAGCGGACGTTGCCGTGCTGCCCTATACCGAGATATTTCAGAGCGGCATTCTTTTCCTCGCATACAGTTTTGGCTTGCCGGTGATTGCGACGGACGTAGGGTCTTTCAAAGAGGACATTGCCGAAGGCAGAACAGGTTTTGTCTGTAAAGCACTTGACCCGGACGACTTAGCCGCGGCAATACAAAGGTATTTTGAAAGCGACCTTTTCCGGCACTTGGAACAACGGCGTCAGGAGATCCGAGATTATGCTCGCTCCCGACACTCATGGGAAACGGTCGGGAACTTGACTCGAGATGTTTACTCGGGCTTGTTGGCGAGATAACGCATGTCGGTGATCAGTTTGTCAGGTCCGTCACAAACGCCGTCGAAGGAACCCTGCTGGTTTTCGCCGCTGCCGTCCCAGGAGGTGCCATCTGAATGACGTGGCAAATCTAGCTCCTGCGATGCACGCGATTACGCCTGCGCCATCCGTTGGAGAGAGCGCAACTCGAAATTTTGCGCTCGATTTCACAAAGGGGTTCCTAGTTTATCTGATGGTCGTTTACCACTGGTTTAATTACTTCGTTGGACCGTCGGGCATATATAAATATATTCGTTTCCTAACGCCATCCTTTATCTTCATAACGGGCTTTATCGTTTCTAGTATCTACTTTGTGAAGTATGACATCCACGATCTTCGTTTACCTGTAAGATTGGCGACCAGAGGATTGAAGATCATTGCAGTATTTGTCGTGCTGAACGCGATCGTCAGTGCGGTGCTGCCGATCGATGGCATGCTCCATCCTCCGATGCCGCAGCTGTTGGTGACCCACTTGATTGGAACGGCGACACCAGGTGTCAAGGAAGCAGCTTTCCCGGTGTTAGTGCCGATCGGCGAACTTCTGCTACTGAGCGCTGTATTGGTGTTTGCGTACCGGCTCTCGCCCTATGTCGTACACGTGTGCTGCGCGCTCTCATTCGCAGTGGTGATCCTACTGAGAGTGTCAGGCGTTGAGAATCCGAACGCTGAACTGATTGCGATCGGATTACTTGGCATGGTGCTCGGGATGGTGCCGCTTCCGCAGCTGACGAGAGTCATCAACCGGCCGGTAATACTTACAATCGCATACGTTGTATTTGACATTGCGGTGTCGTATTGGGGAGAAATCTACCTACTTCAGGTCCTCGGGGTCTGCCTAAGCATCGCGGTTATCTACCTAGTCGGGGAGAGTCGTTGGGCGGCAAGTTGGCTGGGCAGGATCGTCGTTTTACTCGGAAAGTACTCGTTAGTCGGCTATATTTCGCAGATCGCAATTCTCCAGGTCCTGCGGCGCACGATGACGACGAACACGTTGGGAACCTATCGATTTGCAATATCGTTTGTTCTGGCGTTCGTGCTAACTACGTGGTCCGTTATGCTACTCGGCGTGGCCCGGAGGCGGAGTGGAGCGATCGACCGGTCCTACAAATTTGTTTTCGCCTAAAGCTCGTTTACTTCAAGGTGATCATCAGGTAGGCGGCGTGGTAGACGCTTTGATAGACAGTGAGGACGCAGTCGTGTCGGACTTCGATACGTCGATAGGTCTGCAAACAAGCGAGGGGGCGCTCGATCTTCCAGCGCCGGTGATAGCACCGCGGCTTGCGGCCATCTCGAGTACAAACCAATTTCTGAAAATGGCTCTAGAATGACTGCCATTTGGACCCTGCTGTGTGCCTGCGGAATCGCCGGGCTGTTCTACCTTGACCGGGAAAAAACGGTTCACGTATCTAAAGCTCTTTGGCTCCCAGGAATGTGGATCGGCATCACTGCGTCGCGGTCCGTTTCGGAATGGTTCGGTGTCAGCACCTCCGCTAATCTTCAGGGATCGGACGGTAGCCCGGTTGATGCTGCTGTCTTCGGAGTGCTGCTGGCCGCCGCTATTGTGGTCTTGATCCGCCGTAAGAGTCGCTCGCTGAGGTTATTGCTAGCCAACTGGCCGATCTTGTTCTACTTCTCGTTTTGCCTTGTCAGCATTGCTTGGTCTACTCATCCGGATATCGCATTCAAACGCTGGATTAAAGCCATCGGCGATGTCGCGATGGTTACGATCATAGCTACGGACCTCCAGCCGGTGGCCGCGATCAGGCGTTTGGTATCCCGCATTGGCTTCCTCCTATTGCCCACTTCCGTGCTCTTTATCAGGTATTATGGCAATTTCGGCCGAGGGTACACATCCGATGGGATGCCCATGAACACCGGCGTGACAACCAACAAGAACTCGCTTGGCCTCACCGTACTCGTAGTCTCCCTGGTTGTGCTCTGGAACGTGCATTCGCTCTTCGTTCACAAGGACGGACCCAATCGAACCCGGCGCCTGCTGGCTCAAGGTACCCTGCTCGCATTTGGCTTGGCGCTACTAGTGATGGCCCGAAGCTCCACTTCCAAGGCGTGCTTTTTCCTCGGAAGCTTGCTCATCATCGCGCTAAACCTGCGTTGGATCAAAAGTCGGCCCGTTCGAGTGCATTTGCTCTGCATGACATTGCTTCTCGCAGCGGGTCTTGGTTTGTTTCTGGGTGGCCAGGGAGAGGCCGCAAGCGCTTTAGGCAGGGACGCTTCTCTGAGCGGGCGCACCGACATTTGGGCGGCTGTTATTTCCGCGGCGCCCAATTCGATTGTCGGGGCTGGATTCGAGAGTTTCTGGAGCAGCACCAACGCGAAGGTAGCAATCAAAACGCTTTTAAATCAAGGTTTTGACCCATATATCATGGTAGGTCTCAACGAAGCGCACGATGGTTACGTGGAGATTTACTTGCAGCTAGGATGGGTTGGTGTATGCCTCATCGCATTTATGTTGATCAGTGGCTACACCCGGTCTTGCAAGGCTTATCGGCGAGACCCTCAACTCGGAGCCGTATTAATTGCCTATATAGCTATGGCAGCGGTCTACTCGATAACCGAGGCAGGTTTCAGGACGTTAAGTCCGTCTTGGATCTTTTTTTTGCTGGCCGTCGTCAGCGCGACCGGGGTCACCGTTGGTCTCTTTGGTCGTGAGGAGTCGAAGGTTCGCCCCTCGCGCAAGACCAAATTGAACGGAACAAACGCGTTCGACGAACTCATTCCGGAGGCGGGGCCAGTTCCGGCCGTCCCGCGTACATTAAGTTCCATTTAGTCTCAGCAGGTTATTCCACAGCAATGCACGAATAAAGGCTAAGGGACTATCGTTGAAACCTTTTCAGTCCAACGGCACCTTTCACCCTATTGAGACTGGCATGGGACTTCGCCGGAGCGCAGTCCGTGGCGCCGGGGCGGCCATTACTGGTTCGGCGGGAAACTTCGCTGCGGGGATCGGGTCGGTGGTCGTCCTAGCGCGGTTGCTTACCCCGTCTGATTTCGGGGTCGTGACCATGGTTACCACATTTAGCCTCCTGCTTCGCAGCTTCGGTCTAAATGGATTCACGGAGTTGATCGTGCAGCGCGAGGAGATCACAGATTCTCTCGCGAGCAATCTTTTTTGGATTAACCTGGGCATCGGTACCATTCTCACTCTGGCGTTTGCCAACTCGGGTCCGTTGCTGGCGCTTTTCTATCACAACTCGGCAGTGGTTCAAGTAACTCAGGGCATGTCGCTGACGATTGGGATTGGCTGCTTGGGCTATATTCACTTGGGGCTATTGCAGCGTGCCATGCATTTCAGGACTACCGCGGTCATCAATTTTGTTGGGCAGGTCCTCCAGGTGATTGTCTCTATCGTCTTGGCGATGGCGGGCTGGCACTACTGGGCGCTGGTTTGGGGCAGTGTGACGCAGACGGCAGTCACGACAGCCGGTGCTCTATTGGTCTGCCGATGGATACCGAGCCGCCCGGGTCGCGCCTCAGGCACCGGTGAAGGGTTGAAGTTCGCGATGAACGTCTATTCGCATTTTGCTTTCACCTACTTGACTCGGAACACGGACAACTTTCTTGTTGGCTGGCGGTTTGGCGCTCGGGCACTTGGATTTTACAAGAAAGCATACGACTTGTTCGTTCTGCCAGAAACGCAGTTGTCGGCGCCATTGTGCGCTGTGGTCGTGAGCACGCTCAGCCGCGTCAACCGGGACCGCGAACAATTCCAACGCTACTTTCTGAGAGCGATATCGGTTTTGGCGCTCGTGGGGATGGGAATTGGAGCGGATTTTGCCTTAGTCGGAAAGGATCTTTTTCGATTTCTTTTCGGGCCTGGCTGGGAGGAGGCTGGTCGAATCTTCGCCCTATTTGGTCCGGGAATCGGAGTTATGTTGCTGTATAACACGCACGGGTGGATTCATCTTTCGATCGGCCGCCCCGAGAGATGGTTCCGCTGGGGCTTGATGGAATTTGTGTGTACCGCGAGCCTATTCTTGCTGACTCTGCGATGGGGCCCATCAGGAATCGCTTTCGCTTGGACCGCTTCATATTTCCTCCTGATGTTTCCGGGCTTCTGGTACGCCGGAAAGCCGATCGGGCTGGATATCGGCACGGTATTTGCGGTCATCTGGAAATTCTTTGCAGCATCGGTTGGGGCTGGCTTCGGGACTGTTCTGATCATCAGGGCTGTACCGTATTTTGCGACGGCGCTTGGGGCTCCGGGCGCCCTCGTGCGGATAGTTTCAGTTTCGCTGGTATTTTTCGGGCTGTATCTCGCCGGAGTGATTGCGCTCCACCAGGGGCTTAAACCCCTCAGTGAGACAGTTGGCCTGATTCGCGAGCTGCTGCCCGAACGTGCGGTCAGACGAACGTTTCCCGGAGCCGTCGATACTGAGGAAGCGCTCGCCAAGCCGTAGTCGGGGTTTGCAGTGGCCTCTGCCGAAGCCAAAGCCTATGTGTAAAGATTCACGGTGAGTCAGGAACATCACTCCAAATTAGTCGATCTTCAGTCTCATCTGGAACAGGAATTGTCAAATGGAACAAAAGTCCTCAAACGGAGTATCCACGAGTCGGCTACGCATTTTATTGTTGGCGCCGAATTGTGATCCGACGGATGTCAGCATTCCTTTTGTCACTTATTCTCATGCGGCAGCACTCGCCGAACTCCATGATGTCACTTTGGTTGTTGGATCTCCCTTTGAGGACCGTGTCCGCGAGCGCCGGCGCAAACTTTCGCAGCATCGAAGTGGTCCCCATGCCAATGCTCCAGCGCATCTTTGACTGGGGGTTGCGACGGGTCTTCAGCTACAACTACGCAAGCCAGGCGCTGACCGCGTTTCGTTATCCGTTTGCTCTTGCCTTTGAATTTTCCGCCTGGCGTCAACTGCGCCGCCGCATCTTCGCAGGCAACTTCGATGTTGTTCTGCGCCTTATTCCGATGTCTCCGGCGCTGCCGAGTCCTTTTGCGTTCTTCCTGCGCAACGGGCCGATACCCTTTGTGCTCGGGCCGCTTAATGGCGGACTCCCATTCGTCCAGAATTTCAGTCAAGCCCAAAACCATAAGCAGTGGATTTCTGACCTGAGATGGGTTTACCGATTTCTTCCTTTTGCTCGATCCACTTATCAGCCACGCCGCGGCGATAATAGCGGCTTCGTCCCAAGTGTGTGCGGAGTTTGCCAAATATCGCGACAAACTGTTTTTTGTCCCGGAGCCAGGCATAAGTCGCTTCTTTATGTTACGACGATCGGCCCAACAGGGAGCCCGATGGCAAGACTTGAGCTGATCTTCGTCGCCGGGCTGACTCCGAACAAAGGCTTGCGATCTCGCACTGCGCGCAGCCGCTCCGCTTTTGCGAAACGATTTGGCGCGATTCACCGTCCTCGGAGATGGTCCTGAACGGAACAGGCTTGAACAACTCACGAGATCCCTGGAGATAGACAAGGCTGTCTGCTTCTGCGGGTGGGTCAGCCATGACGAGGTCTTTAAGAGATTGCGGTCCGCGGATGTGATGGTGTTTCCATCTGTTCGCGACAACGGCGCAGGCGTAGTTTTCGAAGCCCTCGCGTGTGGTGCCGTACCTGTGGTCGCTGACTTCGGCGGGCCCGGCGATATCGTGCGGCCAGATGTAGGTCGCAAGGTGCCTCTTACGAATGAAAGCGACTTCGTGCTGCAGATGGAAAAGGTTCTGAAGGAACTCGTACACGACCGTAACCTTCTTGAGAGTTTGCGAAAACAAGGTATGTCCTATGCACGTGAACGCCTAACGTGGGATGCGAAAGCGCGGGATACCACTAGAGTCTTGCAATGGGCTGTGCGGCGGGGGCCGAAGCCAGAGCTTTTACCGCCTAAGATACTCCAGTTGGAAAGTGCGATCTCATCTTGAGGAGGATCAGGATCAAGATCCATCGCTCTGCCATCGGCAGAGGAACGGATTTGGTGGTTTTTTGTGATGCAGTCGCCCTGATGGTCATGGCCCAAAGATCAGCGGCTAGTGGCGTTCGGAAACTGGCTGTGCACTTCCGTGTCTGGCATCTGCTCGCTTGACGGGGTTAAACTCCCAGTCAGAAGGCTAAACGCTCGGTTGTTGGAGGCGAGAGATAAATGAGACGCGGCTGCTTGCATCTTTTCCCCCTTCTCTCAATGTTGTTGTTCTTTTCTACATTTTCGCATGGGCAGGCATGGTCTGGCATCCTCGCCACGCCCGTGCGACAGATTGGACGCAAGCTGGCATCCCCGGAGGCATCCCTGACGGCTCTTGGGCTAACTGCACGACGAGCGCCTGCAACACCTTGTCTGGCGGAACGGTAACGGGGGCAAGCATCACAGCCGCCCTTGCCTCCGCTCCGAATAATACCGTTGTCCGCATTCCCGCTGGTTCTTATACGATCAGCGCGGCGGCGTACGCTAATCGTGGCAACGTGGTGCTTCGTGGAGCAGGCCCGACGCAGACGACACTTACTTTGGCATCCAATAACGATTTATATTTCAGCGTGAACGGCACAGGCGGATTAGGGAATTATCCGGGCAGTCTCGGGTCGACCAATTGGACGGCTGGATACACGGCAGGAACAACTGTCCTCACCCTTGCGAGCACTATGGCATCTCGGCCGGACAGAACATTGTGGTCGATCAGCACAACGAGCCTTGGGTCTACGTCGACGGGGAGGCTGGCGCATGTACTTCTGGCAATAGTTGCGGGCAGGAACGATACTCCCTTGCAGTTCAACGGAGGCTGATACCCGGGCGGAACCAGAAATGGTTCATGTCGTCAGCGTAAACTCTGGGGCAAACCAGATCACCATCTCGCCGGGCCTGATATGGACTCACGACCCTACGCTCGCTCCCCAAGCCTTCTTCTGGAATAACGGCGGCAACATCCAGTACGCAGGCGTGGAAAACATGCACGTCGCCGCCGCCCAGATCAACTTCGCCATTTCAATGCCATTCTGCGACTACTGCTGGGTGAAAAACGTCTGGGTCGACAACCTCTCCCGATCAGGAGTATTCTTTTGGTGGGCTTATGGGGATGTGGTCCGCGACAGTTATTTCGCCTCGGCTCAGACCGGCGCGCCGACTCAGTACGGCATAGAAATCATGGCATCAACTTATGCGCTGGTCGAGAATAACATTTGCTTTAACGTTACGGCCTGTCTTTTGCCCGAGACTGACGCGGCTTTGGTTTCCGGTTACAATTACGCTCTGAATATCGTCTCAGGTAATGCGTTTGCTGATCCTTCAACCCACTTGGCGCATAATTACCTCTCGCTTTACGAGGGAGACGTAATTGATTTCAACCAATATGACAACACTTGGGGATCATCGTCGCAAGAAACAGTGTTCCGTAGTCGACTCTGGGGAAATCCCCCGAACAAGACGAACTACCAAATCGCGCAAGGCATTGGAGCCCAGCAACACTATGAGAACATCGTAGCTAGTGTGATTGGTGACCCAACGTTTCATACGGTCTACGAATGCAACGGCAGTAACTACGGATCAGTGGATAATAATTTTGAGTATTCGTTAGGTTTCTGGGATCAGTGTGGCGATGGCCTCATGTCTCAATACGACACGGTGAGCGAAAGCAGCCTGATGCGATGGGGAAATTGGGATGCAGTGACCTACTGCACGAACGGCGGACATTCGGAGCCGCCTGCGGAGGTACGGGAAGTAACGGATTCGTTACTGCACGGGAATCGGAGCGGGAAATCCGGCCTGTACGGCATCTGAAACGGCGAATACTCAGACCCAACGTTTCCCGGCTTATCCAGTCCGAGTACAACGTTCCCATCATCCTTTTACAATGGCGTCACCGGGACATTTCCCTCTTGCGGAACTGGCTTTCGTTCTGGAAAAATCCATCGCAGTGGATATTGCCCTCAATATCCGCCGGTTGGGCCAGACGTGACCTGCTCGATCGAACTGCATTTCAATACAGCGATACATGCGGCCATGATTCCTGCGCAACTTTGCTACGCCAACTCAGCCAAAAACGGCAACGGATTCCTGACGGTCTTCGACGCCAATGCGTGTTATGCGAACGATCCATCCTCGAATCCTGCCCGCAGCCCCCGTCCGGCCTGGCGGCTGTGGTGCACTGAGGTCGGCACGTATAGTGCGCTTGACAACTGCAATTCATGAAATTGACGAACGTGCGCTCCGGTCAGTGTGATCTGCATGACGCCCAGGAAGTCAAGCAGTTCTTCGAAGCCTACCTTGACTCACGTCTTTTCTTGTGCGCTAAAGCTTCATTGCCATGCGATAGAAAGATCCAGTTTCGAACATCTAGAAGTACCTGTGCTTAAAGCAGTCGATCGTCTAGAACTCATTTAGATTGAATAAGACTCATTTCCTATATATTGCGCCGAAACACTAATCTGGGTGCAAGTCCCCGCTGTTTATTCCGCTGAGAACCGTGCAAAAGTCTGAACATCATGTCCCGGTTCTTGATGCCGTTCGCGGCTTGGCCATTCTGCTGGTACTCTTCATCCATATTGGCGGAAATATGCCCGCCCCTACGAATAATGCCTGGAAAGTATTTGAGCAGTCTCACGAGTTCCTCTTGGGTGGGCGTGGATCTATTCTTTGTACTGTCCGGATTTTTGATCACAGGCATTCTTTATGACACGAGGCAGGCTACAAACTTTCTTCCGGACATTTTATGGCTCGCCGTTTTCTTCGGATCTTTCCGCTTTACTACGGCTTTCTCTTCCTTCTTGGAGTTCTCACCATCCCTCTTGCAGATCGACTGGCGCTCACGAGAGTGGATCTATTGCTCTATCTTCAGAACACTCCATGTCATGAAGAATGTACACAGCGCTGCGTTTTCTCCCTTTATTACGATCGATCACCTCTGGTCCCTCGCGGTAGAAGAGCAGTTCTACTGCGTATGGCCGGCGATGGTATTCTTCGTCAAGGACCGCGCACGGCTGATTAAGATGGCAGGCCTGCTGATGGTGGGCTCGATGCTGGTCAGGCTACTCATGCTGTATGGCCACAAATCTCTCTGGATGATCTACGTATTTACCCCTGCGCGTGCCGATTCACTGATGATGGGCTCTGTTTTGGTCTTGCTCTTTCGTTCCGGCGCCGCATTGCAGCAGCAGCTCAAGCGGCTTTCGATCTTCGTGCTGCCTGCCAGCGTAATCGCTCTTGCCATCATGGCTCTGCCGACCGGTGGCCTCAGTTTCAGTTCGAAAAACGTCATCATCTTCGGATACACAATTATTGGGCTCGCGAGCGCAGCTCTGATAACCCTTTCCCTTACCAGTCGCACGTTTGGTGCTGCCATCGACCGACCCTCGCTGACGATGGCTGGGCAAGTGCAGTTACGGGATTTACGTTCTGCACCTTCCCGTTATGCAGCTGTTGCTTCACCTGCACGCGGTCACCCATCTTGAAGATCTTTACTCGAATTCTTGCTGGAGACTGTTTATCGTAGTTTCAACGCAGCGTTTGCTGTCGGCCTAGCTTACCTTTCGTTCGAATTCTACGAATCGAGATTCCTACGATTGAAACGGTTCTTCCGCTATCAGTTTCCAGAGCCGATTGTGCAGCGGCCGGACGAAAGCGTTGCCGGCATTATCAATCCTGCACTCGCTCAGAGGATCGAGTCATAGTCGCCAGACTCTCTTGAACGTCGAGGTCTAGAGCGGGTGCGGGCCCCGCTATATGGCCGATAGGAGAGGGTAACCAGGTTAGAATGACGCGCTCTGGCCTTTGAAGTGGTTGGAGTTACGTGGAGATATGCGGTCACACCGCTGGTTGCAGGGACAGGAGTGGTCGGCATATTTCTGAAGGTTCCATGGCTGAGATCAGTTCCAGGTTCAGCCGGGGCGTTTACTTAGGCAGTTATCATGCAGAAGATACGAAATAAGATACGCGCACTCCTTCAGGCTTACGGAACCCGGAGGGTCAAGTGTATCTGTGGGACGCCGAATTCTCAGAGGGACGGTGGGATTGTCTCGACACTACGCCTAGGCGACTGCGTGTATTCCTACATTGAAAAAGCAGCCAACGGCGGAAGCATCTTGGATCTCGGGTGCGGCTCGGGTAGCACAGCGAACGAATTGGGTACAAACACATACCGAGATTACACCGGGGTTGACATTTCGGACGTGGCTATTGATAAAGCGAGAAAGAGAACGGAAGAGAATGGTCGAGCAGATAGGAGCCGGTTCTTCCAGTCAGATGTTTCCAGCTACGTGCCTGTACAACAATTCGATGTGATACTGTTCAGGGACTCCATATACTATGTCACCGCGGCCAAATATCAGACCCATGCTGGAGCGATACTCGAAGTACCTGAACCAAGTGGTGTTTTTATCGTGAGGATGGACGGCGGAGATAAACGTGGAAGCATAGTGGACATCATCGGGAGCAATTTCGACCTGCTTGAAAAGCACAGGCATGAACAGCCAGATGCCGTGGTTCTTGTCTTTCGGTAAAGGTATTTAAGTGAAGGTTTTTCAGAAGGCTCGCGGTAAATGCGCGAACTTAGCCGCAACCGTCTGAATCGCCTCAACGGAAGTCGGGACAGCGCTTAATGCAATCACCAATCCCAAAACGAATCATCCAAACCGGCAAAGTGGTTCCTCAATCGCTAAAGACTCGGGCCATGGTGTCTAACATACGCCTTCTACACCCGGACTATGAGTACTTGTTTTTTGACGATGATGCGGTAGAAAAATTTATCGACCAAGAATTTCCGCAGTATCGAGCTGTTTTCGATTCTTTTCGCTTTCGATCCAGCGGTACGATTTCTTTCGCTATCTGGCCGTCTACCGGCACGGCGGATTCTACTTCGACCTCGATGTGCTGCTGGCCTCGAACCTTTCGAGTCTGCTGGAATCTGGCTGCGTTTTCCCGTTTGAAGGGCTCACGTTCAGTCACTTTCTCCGCACCCAGCTACAATTTGGATTGGGAGATCGGGAACTATGGATTCGGCGCCGCATCTCGGGCATCCCTTCCTTGAAGCCATTATTGAGAACTGCGTGCGCGCACAAAAGGATCCTGCATGGGTTAAACCCATGATGCGCGGGTTGCCACTGTTATCGAAACTGGAATTCTATGTCCTGTACACGTCAGGACCGGGTTTGGTTTCCCGGACCCTGGCTGAGAATCCGGAACTGGCGAAAACGGTGAGGGTTCTTTTCCCTGACGATGTGTGTGATTTCAGCAACTGGAACCGATTCGGCGATTTTGGCATTCATCTGATGGATGCGTCCTGGCGGCTGAACAAAGGACGTGTGCGAAGGCGCTTGGCGGGCGAGTGGGAGGCTTGGAAACTGCGAGGGCTACTGAAAGAAAGCGTTGTCTTGGGGAAGACAAGGCAACACACCTACTCAAGAGACGATTCTACCGGCACGTCAGCCGCCGCGACCGATGCCCCGAAGCCTCTGGTTTCGATCCTCATCCCCGCCCATAACGCTCAAGAGTGGATCGCCGATACCCTTCGCTCAGCCATTGCTCAAACTTGGGAGCGAAAAGAGATCATCGTAGTAGATGATGGCTCTACCGATCAGACTCATGCCATTGCTCGGCAGTTCGAAACCCATGGTGTTCGCGTTGTTAGGCAAGAGAACCAGGGCGCTTCCGCAGCTAGAAACAAGGCCTTTTCGCTGAGCCACGGGGATTATATTCAGTGGTTGGACGCCGATGATCTTGCTCGCGCCCGACAAGATAGCCAAGCAGATGGACTTGCTGAAGCAAGGAGTCGAGCAAGCAGACCCTTCTTTCCTCACTTGGGGACTGTTTATGTACCGTCCGCATCATGCACAGTTTGTTCAAGACAGCTTTGTGGTGCGATCTGTCTCCGGTGGAATGGCTGTTGCGCAAGATGGGACAAAATCTCTACATGCAGACGTCCACTTGGCTGGTCAGCCGGGAACTGACTGAAGCCGCGGGCCCGTGGGACACGAGGTTGTTGGGGACGACGACGGAGAGTATTTCTGTCGCGTGCTGCTGGCCAGCGACGGTGTGCACTTTGTGCCGGATGCGAGATTTACTATCGCGGTTCGGATTCAATTCGAGCCTGAGCTATCATCGGTGGGTCCGTGCAAAACTTGAGGCACATTGGCTCTCGATGCAGTTGCATATCGGTTATCTGCGGTCGCTAGAAGAGAGCGAACGGGTCGACGCGGCGTGCTTGCAGTACATCCGATCTTCGCTGACTCCATTTTTACCCAGAAAGAGGTGAAATTCTTAGCCAGGCGGAGCGAATGGCTATGGATCTGGGGGCCACTTGGGTGTCCCCGGCTTGTCTTGGAAGTACTCGTGGGTTAAGACCATCTTTGGCTGGCATGTTGCCAAATACAGTCACAACGCTTGTCCCGAAATTCGCGTTGGTACATGGAGAAGCGATTGGAAAAGTTGCTCTTTCGATCGACAAACCGAAGACAGCGAGTCTTGATGCGAAGAAATCCGGGCAGAGAGCCGAACTCCAACGGTCGCCGGCCCGGCTCCGTTTGCGGGTCGAGGGCCGGGTTCGTAGGGCAGCGCTTATGGGAGTTACAGGACCGGTGACTCCTGCAACTCACGTGGCGGTTTCCCGGATCATTGAAGCGAACTTCGATTGGATCATTCGGAGGCACTTGCCAAGCTGGCCGGTTGTGCGCCGCCGCTGATCCAGTGCTAGGCGCCGCGGCGGTTGCAATACAGGGCAGATCCTAGTGAAGCTTGTGCGCGACATCGAAGGAAGGAGCAAGAATGGCAAGTACGACGGCATCTGTTGGTGAAGGGATTGAGGCCAAAGGCGTAGACGCGGCTTCGAAAGCTAGAATCTACGAATCCATTGGCGGCTTTCGTACTGGCTGGAGAGAGAATGATTACCGTGGCTACGATACTTTCGACGGCCTCAATGCCAGTCTTGTGCGTCCACTTACCTTCGAGACCAAATTCCTGCGCACTGTGCTGCTGCAAGGCGTGAGGCGTTTCCTCTCAACCTGCGTCCGCTCTTGGGAATTGCCAAGGAACACTCCAGCAAAGGCATGGGCTTTCTGGCGCGCGGCTTCATGCGCCTTCACGAAGCGTACTGGCGACCAAACATGGGCGGATAAGAGCTGAAGTATGCCCTGCAGTGGCTGATTGACAACCAGTCGCCAGGGTTACAGCGGAGCATGCTGGGGTAACCATTTTGATTATCAGTCGAGAGGGTTTTACTTGCCCAAGGGGTGCCTACCGTGGTCTGGACCTCACTCATCGGCCATGCATTCCTCGATGGATACGAGCATTTTAAGAACGAGCAGTATCTTGCAGATTGCTGTGAGTGCCTGCGAGCACATCCTCCGCGATCTGAAAACCTCTCCTGATGGCGAAGGCGCTTGCATTAGTTATATTCCGGATCCAAGACAGCCAGGTACACAATGCGAATACGCTCGGCGGAAGCCTGCTGGCTCGGACTTATTCGCACACGCGCAACGAAGAATATCGAGTGCTGGCGCAGAAGGCGATGCAATACACGGCCCAATATCAACGGCCGGATGGCTCCTGGTGGTATGGAGAGAAAGCCAATCTGCATTGGGTCGACAACTTCCATACCGCGTACGTCCTGGACTGCTTTAAACATTACGCTGAAAGCACTGGCGACAACCGTTTCGATCAGGAATATGATGCGCGGGTACGAATATTGGAAGAGAACCTTCTTCCTGTCGGACGGGACTCCAAGATACTACAACCATAAGACACTTCCTCTCGATATCCAGTGCTGTTCGCAGGCCATTGATACGTTCGTGTTCTTCTCTGATCGCGATCCGGAAAGCCTGCCGCTAGCGGCTAAAGGTCGCGCAATGGACCATCAAGAATATGCAAGACCGCAGCGGTTACTTTTATTATCGCCGCTATTCGCCGTGGCTGGTGAACAAAACACCCACGCTCCACTGGGGACAAGCGACGATGCTTTGCGCGCTCGGCGGACTCTACAGAACAGCTTCTCTAACGACAGGAGGTTAGTGTGAAAAGCAAAGTTCTCATCATCGTTGAAAATCTACCCGTTCCCTTTGATACGCGCGTATGGAAGGAAGCAATTTCTCTCCGTAAGGCCGAATACGAAGTCACGGTGTTGTGTCCCAGGGGAAGGATTCCGAACAAGGCTATGAAGTTACTTGAGGGAGTTCATATCTACCGGCATCCGATGCCCGAAGAAGGCAACAGCGCCGCTCGGATATGTTTGGGAATACGGGTGTGCCTTATTTTGGGAGTTCTTGTACTCCTGGTGGATTTACTTGCGCCGCGGATTTCATGTCATTCAGGGCTGCAATCCTCCCGATGACATTTTCCTGATTGCTCTGCCATTCAAGTTGTTTGGGGTCAAATACATCTTCGACCATCACGATGTAAATCCCGGAGTTGTACTTCTCGAAATACGAGAGGAAGGACTTCTTCTATAAGGCGCAAATCTGGCTTGAGAAACTGACCTTTCGCTTTAGTGATGTGGTGATGTCAACTAACAACAGTTATAAGGATATTGCCATAACTCGTGGAGGCATTGCCTCCGGAAGATGTGTTTGTGGTTCGCAATGGACCAGATTTGAAGACCTTCAAAGCTGTTCCTCCAAATCCCGCTCTGAAATACGGCAAACGCTTACCTCGTTGGATATGTTGGCGTCATGAGCGATCAAGAGGGCTTGGATATTCTTCTGGATGTGGCGCGAGCACATCAAAAGCTGGGGCGGCCAGGATGTTCATTTCACCTGCGTCGGCGGAGGGCCCGGACTTGCTGCACTCTCAGAAGATGAGCCGGGACAAACATCTCGGGGACATGGTCAACTTTACGGGAGGATTTCGGATGCAGACTTGCTCGAGGTTCTTTCCACTGCGGATGTCTGCGTAAACCCGGACAAGCCCTGCCAGATGAATGATATTTCTACGATGATCAAGATCATGGAATACATGGCTCTGGGCAAACCCATCGTCCAATTCGATCTGAGAGAAGGCAGGTTCAGCGCGCAGGAAGCATCCCTATATAGCGGATAACTAGGAACCGTGTCGCTCGATTTCGCGGACAAGATTCTCTGGTTGCTCGACCATCCCGAGGAAAGACAGAAGATGGGCGAGTTCGGACGCAGGCGGGTAGAGAAAGAACTGGCCTGGGAGTACTCAGTGGGGAACCTGCTCGCCGCCTACGAGAGAGCCTTCAGCAAAATACGCGGCAAGCGCGCGCTGCAAACGGATGTTGCCAGGTCTTGAGGATGAAGCCTTTTGTTTCAATTCTTATGGAGAGAAGAACCTAGTGGCCACCGTAGGGCTTTCTTTGGCCAGTGATCTGAGCGGGTCGGAACCTGCTTCGTTGACTGCATTGTGGCAGCAGAACAGCAGCAACCTAGCAAATGAAGGCGGTTCGAATATTTACGTTGTGGATCCTCTCGCTGACAGGCGATGGGATGCTCTGGTGGAGCAGCACCCGAAAGCGTCAGCGTTTCATAAACGAGGCTGGCTCGAACCGCTGCAACGTAGTTATGGGTACGAGCCGTTCGTGCTGACGAGCGCCGCTCCGGGCGAGGCGATGAGGGACGGGCTGGTCTTTTGCCGGGTCTCCAGTTGGGCGACGGGCACACGCGGGGTGTCGCTACCATTTGCCGACCATTGTGACCCCTTGGTAAACAGTACTGACGAAGTCTTGAGATTCTGGGAGTGGTTGCAAGTTGAGCGGGTCCGCCAAGGATGGAAGTATGTGGAGTTCCGCCCTTTATCGCCGTTTCAGCAGGTGAATTACGGGCCGCAGACGAGTTATTCTTATTGCTTCCATGAACTCGATATCCAGCCGAGGTTAGAGGACATTTTTGACCGGATGCACCGCGATTGCATCCAACGCAAGATTCTCCGTGCTGAAAGGGAAGGGTTGTCTTACGAGGTGGGCCGTTCTTCTGAATTGTTGGACGCCTTCTACGGGTTGGTATTGATCACTCGGAGACGGCTCGGGATGCTTCCTCAGCCGCGACGCTGGTTTCTAAACTTGTCGAAATGCTTTGGCGACGATCTGCAGATTCGGCTGGCAAGAAAGGATGGTACACCGATCGCGTCCATTCTGACATTAAGGCACCGCCGGTCCGTGATCTACAAGTACGGGTGTTCGAATGAGAGATTTCATAAGCTGGGCGGCATGCCGTTTCTATTTTGGAGACTGATTGAGGAGAGCAAAGCATGGGGAGCTGAAACCATTGACTTTGGCCGCACTGACTTCTGCAACGATGGGCTGATTACCTTCAAGGATAGATTCGGCACTCGAAAGCGCACATTAACTTATTACCGGTATCCGGGCTGCAAGAACCAGTCGGCCCAGAAATGGGTGTCAGAAACCGCGAGGCGAATGGTTTCGATCTTGCCGGACTCGATTTGTGGCCCCGCCGGGCGACTTCTGTACCGGCACATGGGCTGATGACGACGCTAACGAGGGTCTTGTACCGTATGGATCATAAGCGTCTTGGTGCCGCCTATCAGAGAGTGGCAGGGAAAATTTGTCTATATGTTTTGGGAATTACGCTGACAGCCGGGTTGTGGCCGTTTCATGCACCCGCCAACGGGGTGGAGTGGGTAAGAGGTGGGGATGGGCTCGAGTTCGGACGCCACGGAAGCGCGGTTAGTTCCGGGGCGATTCCGGCCGACGACCCGTTCGATGCTTCGACGACGCTAGAGATTTGGTTGCAGCCTGCCCGCACCAAAGGAAACGGCACGATTCTTTCCTTTGATGGATCGGCCCATCCGGGAGCGTCGTTCTCGCTGCATCAAACCGGAGACGCGCTGAGTATTCGTCGGAATAACGTAGACCCCCAGGGTATTGCCTGGACGGCGGTCTTCTATTTGCGCGGGATTTTACACGAGGAAAAGCCGGTTTTCGTGACGATCGGCTTGGATAGCCCGCAAACCTCAGTTTATGTCAATGGAGTTCTAGCCCACTCTTTCCCGAACTCACGGGCCTGGAACGACTTGACAGGACGGATCGTGCTTGCCAACTCTCCGACGATCAACGACAGCTGGGCAGGAAACATCTTCAGGTTAGCGATTTACCGGCAACGGTTGACGGCTTCGGAAGTTGCGGAGAACTACGCGACTTGGATGACAGGGCGGAAACCGACACAAGCGGCGGAGAGATCTGCGGTCGCGTTGTATTTGTTCGATGAACGCAGCGGGACTGATGTGCACAATAAACTTGATCCGGCGACGGACTTGATCATTCCGGATCACTATTTTGTTTTGCACCCTGGATTCATGACCGTGCCTTGGAAGGAATATCGCGCGACGTGGAGCTACTGGCTGGATGTTGGCGTAAATGTTGCGGGATTTATTCCCTTCGGTTTTTGTGTTTTTGCGTACCTCTCGCTGGTGCGGATCATTAAGCATCCCGGAGCAGCAACGATTCTTCTTGGATTCTTTACCAGTCTGACGATCGAGCTGCTGCAAGCATACTTGCCAACGCGCAGCTCTGGGATGACAGACCTGATCACGAACACGCTCGGAACGGCAATCGGAGTGATGATTTGGCGGCATCTCATCGCGCGGATGCTGTTGGCGAGCACCTCAGCCGCGATTACCAAAACGAGCTCTGCCGCAGCAAGTCTGAAATCGAGCGTCCTCGTTTCGGACCTGGCGACTTCCACCAGAGTGTGAGCGCAAGGCATTCTTCCGTACGGTGACTTCATGGTGGCCTTGTATATTGGGATATGCTCTTTCAAGAAACCAAGTTAAGCGGGGTCTTCGAAATTCAGATTGAGCCTAACACGGATGAACGGGGCTTCTTCGCGCGCACCTGGTGTCAGAAGGAATTCGGCGATCAGGGACTGAACACCAACCTGGTACAGTGCAGCATTTCCCTCAACAGGCGGCGTGGCACACTGCGCGGCGTTCATTATCAGGCCGCACCATTTGCGGAGACGAAGGTGGTGCGCTGTACAGCTGGAGCGATCTACGATGTTGTTCTTGATCTACGCGAGGCAATCGCCAACTTTCAAGCAGTGGTTCGCCACAGTGTTGAGCGACGAGAACCGGTCGTTCGCTCTATATTCCGCGAGGGATGCGCACACGGCTTTTTGACATTGACGGAGGAGAGCGAAGTCCTCTACCAGATGTCGGAGTTCTATCATCCGGAAGCGGCGCGTGGAGTGCGATGGAATGATCCGGCATTTCAAATTGCCTGGCCGGAGAAGGTGCGAAGTAATCTCTGAACGCGACCGAAACTACCCGGACTTTGAGCCTAAGTGATCGAACTGCTGCAACAGTTCGACCAACAATCGCTGGCGGACGATCGGTCGGGCAGCTTCACGAGTTCGCGACGAAGCTTTATCCGATTTGCCGAAGCATTACGGGAGACGGGATCCGGCGCACGCTGCGGATGATTGGGGAAAGAATCCCGTTGCAAGTTTCGGAAGTGCCCACTGGAACCCAGGTATTCGATTGGACGGTCCCGAAAGAGTGGAATATTCGCGATGCCTATATCAAGGATGCGGCAGGACGACGAGTGGTGGATTTCCAGCAGAACAGCCTGCATGTGTTGAACTACAGCACGCCGATCCATGCGAAATTGCCGCTCAGCGAACTGAAGGAAGCATCTGTTTACCCTGCCGGAACATCCGGATTGGATTCCTTACCGGACGTCCTACTACAAACCGGAGTGGGGATTCTGCTCTGAGCACAGGACAGATGCTGGCGCTTCGGTGAGGGCGAGTACGAGGTATGCATCGACACGACGCTCGAAGATGGACACCTGACTTATGGAGAGTGCTATCTGCCAGGCACGCTCGAGCGACGAAGTCCTGATCTCGGTGCATGCGTGCCATCCGTCGCTGGCGAATGACAATCTTTCTGGGCCTGACGGTTGCGACTTCTCTGGCGCAGCTGTTAGTCGGGAATGGATCTTCGGTATTCCTATCGTTTTCTGTTTATTCCCGGAACGATCGGCGCGATCACCTGGCTTGCGCGCAACAAAGAAACGGCAGCGCGGATACGGCATGGGCTGGTGCTGACCTGCATCGGAGACGCAGGTGGATTTCACTACAAGAAGAGCCGACGCGGCAATGCCGAGATTGATCGGGCAGCGGCGCATGTTCTTCGGCACTGCGGCGAGCCGTCAGAGATTCTGGAGTTCTCGCCTTATGGATACGACGAGCGGCAGTACTGCTCTCCCGGCTTCAATCTTCCCGTCGGCTGCTTGATGCGCAGTGTCTGGGGGACGTTTCCCGAGTACCATACGTCCGCCGACAATCTCGATTTCATACATCCGACAGCAACTGGCTCGATCGCTGCGCTGTGTGTGTCGATTTTCGATGTGCTCGAAAACAACAGGTCGTATCTGAACCAGAATCCTTGCTGCGAGCCCCAGCTTGGCAAGACGAGATCTGTATCGCAGTACTGGTGGCGAGTCGATTCGACGAGGAGATCAATGCGCGGCTTTGGGTTCTGAATCTTCTGATGGCGAGCACTCGCTGCTGGACATCGCGGAGCGCTCCGGCATGCCATTTGCTGACGATTCACGACGCCGCGGAACTTCTCTGCGAGAGACGGATTGTTGGCTGATGATCGTCGGCAGTGCATAGGTGCTCTGATCGAAAGTAACTATTCCAAGGAGATCTACGCTGGCCAGGGCAGTTGCGCATCTTAAAAGTCTTACGTTAGAAGCATAGTCGTTCTGATACCGTAGAGCGCCTTCTGGCATTGCGTGAATCCACGCAGGAATCTACTTGCGAAATCTAGTGTTTCGACAGGCTCATGCGATTTTCAGGAAGCATGCATGAAAGTATTACTTACTGGTCATAAGGGTTACATCGGCGCGGTGGCAGCGCCCATGCTTGCGTTCCGCCGGGCACGAAGTGGTCGGCCTCGATACCGACCTTTACGCTAGCTGCGACTTCGGCGAGCCAGCGTCCGGCATCCCCGAAATTCGGAAAGACCTCCGCGACCTGACCCGGGCCGATCTCAAGGGCTTCGATGCCGTCGTGCATTTCGCCGCGTTGTCGAACGATCCGGTCGGGAATCTCAATCCGCAGCTCACCTACGACATCAATCATCTGCTCGGTGCAACCTGGCAAGACTGGCGAAAGAAGCCGGTGTAAAGCGCTTCGTTTTCTCATCCTCATGCAGCACCTACGGCGCGGCCGGCGACGATTTCCTGGACGAAACCTCCTCGCTGAATCCTGTCACCCCCTACGGGGAATCGAAGGTCCTGGTCGAGCGCGACATCGCACCGCTGGCCGAGCGACGATTTCACCCCCACCTACATGCGCAATGCGACCGCGTATGGCGCTTCGCCGCGGCTGCGTCTCGACATCGTGCTGAATGACTTGGTGGCTTCGGCCTATACCACGGGCCGGATTTACATCAAGAGCGACGGCACGCCCTGGCGCCCCATCGTTCACATTCGCGACATCATCGCGGCCGTCATCGCCGTGCTCGATGCGCCGCGCGAAGCCGTTCACAACCAGACTTTCAATGTGGGGCGCAATGACGAGAATTTCCGCATCCGCGAGCTCGCGGAGATTGTCGCCGAAGTCGTTCCCGGATGCCGCGTCGAATACGCTCCCGGCGGCGGGCCCGATCTGCGCTGCTATCGCGTGAACTTCGACAAGATCGACCGGCTGGTGCCCGCATTCCGTCCGCAGTGGACCGCGCGCAAGGGCGCGCAGGAACTCTACGACGCGTATCGCACTATCGGGCTTACGCTGCGGATATCGAGCGTGGACGCTATGTCCGGATCAGCGAAATTCAACGTCTGCAGAGAGCGGGCAGCTCGATGGCGACCTGCGCTGGACAGCCGAGCCGCCGAGACCACAGTGGGCAGCCTGATGATGGAGAATTGCAGCAGACGATGACCTCGACAACCGTTGTTCAGAAACGTTGATGCCGCAGGCCGCGACCAAGACCTGCCGCTTTTGCGGCGCGGTCCTGCAGCGGACATTTGTCGATCTGGGCATGTCGCCGCTGTGCGAAACCTATCCCTCGGCCGCCGATCTGAATCACGGCGAAATTTACTATCCGCTCCACGTCTATGTTTGCGAGAAGTGCTGGCTCGTGCAACTCGAGGAATACGAGAGCGCGGAGAATATCTTCAGCGACTACGCTTATTTTGCTTCGTATTCCGATTCATGGCTGAAACATTGCGAAACTACTGCAACGAGATGACAGACGCGCTTCGGCCTCGGGCAGCAGAGTTTTGTCGTCGAGGTCGCCAGCAACGACGGCTATCTTCTGCAGTATTTTGTGCAGCCAGGACGTTCCGGTGCTCGGAATCGAGCCGGCGGCCAATGTGGCCAAGGTGGCGGTCGAAAAGGGCGTCCCGACGCTGGTGCGTTTCTTCGGTACGCGACTGGCGAAGGAACTTGCCGCGGAAGGCCGACGCGCCGATCTCGTTCTCGGCAACAACGTCCTCGCACAGGTTCCCGACCTGAACGACTTTGTCGAAGGCCTCAAGATCCTGCTGAAGCCCGATGGCGTCCTGACGCTTGAATTTCCGCACCTGCTTCGAAGCTGATCGAACTCAACGAGTTCGATACCATCTACCACGAACACTTCTCCTATTTCTCCCTGCTCAGCACGATGAAGATCATGGAAGCGCACGGGCTGAGGGTGTTCGACGTAGAGGAGTTGAAGTCCATGGCGGCTCGCTGCGCGTGTTTGCGTGCCGAGACCGAGAGCCAGACTCATGCGTTGCACCAGAATGTTCAGAAAGTGATTGGCGA
This sequence comes from uncultured Acidobacteriaceae bacterium, assembly GCA_963755765.1. Lineage (GTDB taxonomy): Bacteria > Acidobacteriota > Terriglobia > Terriglobales > Acidobacteriaceae > Acidiflorens. The sequence goes on along the minus strand of CAVWKZ010000006.1, from coordinate 162,919 downwards.
TGAAGTGAAGTGCGAAGCTTGGACACGATCGAGGGTTACGAGAGCTTCGCGCGGCAAGTCAAAGAGACCAAGTTTGAGCTGGTCGAGTTTCTGATCACGGCCGCGCGAGCAGGGCAAGAAGGTTGCGGGCTACGGCGCTCCGGGCAAGAGTGCGACGCTGCTGCATTATTGCGGCATCGGAAAAGATCTGATCGAATACACGGTGGATCGCAGCCCGTACAAGCAAGGACGGTTCCTGCCGGGCACTCACATTCCGATCTATCATCCTGACCGGATTCGCGAAACCAAGCCCGACTATGTCGTGATTCTGCCCTGGAACCTGAAAGACGAAATCATGCAGCAGTTGCAGTACATCCGGGAGTGGGGCGGCCGGTTTGTGGTGCCGATCCCGATGACACGTCTGACGTCGTCGTATATGGCTGTAGTCGTGCAATTGCCTGAGGCAAGCGGTCGTGAACCGGAGAACGATATGAACATTTTTGTCGATTCCAAGATGAGCGATGACGACGTCGGCGCAGGAACTTTACCGGGGCTGCCATCTTTGTCGATTCGCCTAGCGCCAGCGCGCTTGAAGCTTTGCCAGTCTGGCGCAGGATTTGATCGAGGAAGCTTTCCGCCCTCTCGATCCCCTGCGAGTTCACGAGAGCTTGCCCGCCGAAGAATGCGCGGAGATTCTTGCGGTCTTGAAGCCCAAGTTCATTCACCACCCGCAGGCCAAGGAATACATTCGGGAAATGCTTGCTGAAGCGGGCTGCGATCTTGGAGAAGACCTATTTTGATGTTCCGCGCATGCGCACCGCTTTCCCGGGGACTATCTGAAGTCCGGCATCGCCTATGCTTTTCATCCGCATCGTGACACGTGGTATTCCGCGCCGCTTCTGCCAGATCAATTGGTGGATGCCGGTCTTCGAGCTGAATCGCGAGAACTGCATGGCGCTGCATCCACATTATTTTGATCAGCGCGATCAAGAACGGCTCGAGCCAGTACAACTACCACAAGTGGAATCTGGAGAGCCGTCACAACGCCGCGCAGCACGTGAAAACCGACACGCGCGTCCAGCCGCGCCGAAGAGCCGATCGAACTCGAGCCGCAGATTCGCACTGTTCTGTCCGGTCGGCGGCGCCTATCTATTCTCAGCCGCACAATTGCATTCGACTGTGCCGAATACTTCCGGTCGTAACCCGCTACAGCATCGATTTTCGCACCGTGCATCTAGACGATGTGCTGAACGGAGTGGGCGCGCCGAACGTCGACTCCGCTTGCACTGGGACGACGATGGGAGACTACCTGCGGGGAACCGATTTTTCGCACCTGCCCGAAGAAGCCATGGCGCTGTATCTCGATGGCACGCGAGTCCAGTCTCAGTTCGAACTGTCTCCGGCGAGATCGTAATGATGCAGTGGCTCGTGCACGGCGACGTCAAAGGGGAGAGGTGACAACCTAATGAGGACGGGACAAAGGGTGCGGCCATGAAAGTAGTTCTGTTTTGCGGCGGCGCGGGAATGAGGCTTCGGGGCTATTCGGAGGATGTTCCCAAGCCCATGGTGACGATTGGCGCGCGGCCGGTGTTGTGGCACGTGATGAAATACTACGCCCACTTTGGCCACAAGGACTTCATCCTTTGCCTTGGTTACAAGGCAAACGTCATCAAGAACTACTTTCTTCGAATACGAGGAATCGGTTTCGAACGATTTTGTTTTCTCGCAAGGCGGTCGGCAAGCTCGAGTTCATGCAGCGCGATATCGACGACTGGAAAATTACCTTTGTCGACACCGGTCTGCGTTCCACCATTGCAGACCGTCTGCGGCTGATTGAACCCTACCTGAATGGGGAGGAAATGTTTCTCGCCAACTACAGCGATGGCCTTACCGATTTTCCTTTGCCCGAGATGATTGAGGAATTCTGGCCGCCGCGATGGCTACGCTTCCTTTCTTTCGGTGCAGCCGCGCTCGAGCAGCCTGGACACAGTCCAATCGGCCGAAGACGGTTCCGTCCAGGCAATTCAGATGCATGAAAGACGCCAACGTCTGGGTGAATGGCGGTTACTTCGTTCTGCGGAAAGAGATTTTCCGATACATCAATCCCGGAGAGGAGTTGGTCTACGAGCCATTGCAGCGAGTGATCTCCGAGGGCAGAGTCTGGTCTCCCCGTTACGACGGCTTTCTGGCAGTGCATGGACACCTTCAGGGACAAGCAGATCCTGGACGAATTAGAGGCTTCCGGCGTTGCCCCGTGGTGCGTGTGGAAGAACGGCCAATCCAGCGCGATCCGTCGTATGCTGAAGCTGAATCTTCAGGCAAAAAGTACGGATCCCTTCGTAGTCCTTTGCCTAGGCGCGCATTCGGACGACATCGAAATTGGTTGTGGCGGATCCCTGTTACATTTCCAAGGGATTCTGCCGCAACTGAGGTTCCACTGGGTGGTTTTCAGCGCGTCAGGAGCACGGGGCCGGGAAGCGGCGAAAGGTGCCGAGTTGTTCACCGGCGGTTGCGAAAAGGAGATCGTTCTCAAGGACTACCCGGACGGCTTCCTGCCATACACCGGCGGCGAGATAAAGAAACTTTTCGAAGAAATGAAGGGGCGAGTAAATCCGGACTTGATTTTTACTCACTGGCAGGGCGACGCCCATCAGGATCACCGATTGGTTTCTGAACTGACTTGGAACACATTTCGAAACCATCTGATCCTGGAATATGAAATTCCTAAGTATGACGGCGATATGGGCCAGCCAAACGTGTTTGTTCCCTTGGAGGCTCCGCTCTACGAGCACAAGGTCGACCACCTGTGTGAAGCGTTTGAGTCTCAGCGCGTGAAACCGTGGTTCGATCGGGAACTTTTCATGGGGCTGATGCGAATCCGGGGTATGGAATCAAATTCTACGAGCGGTTATGCCGAGGCGTTTCACTGCCGGAAGCTGGTGGTGGAGTAGTGCTGATTAGCGTAATCCTGTGCACCTACGATCGCTGCCTGTACTTGAGGAAGGTGCTGGATAGTATTGCGGGCTCAGTACTCCCGGACTCAGTCGAATGGGAAGTACTGGTAGTCGATAACAACTCTACCGACCAGACATCGGAGGTAGCGAATGAATTCGCAGGTCGATATCCCGGTCGTTTTCGATACATTTCCGAACCACGTCAGGGAAAGTCGTACGCACTGAATACTGGGATCCGAGAGTCGCGGGGCAATGTTCTCGCTTTTGTCGATGATGATCTAACTGTGGAGCCGACCTGGCTGCGGAATTTGACCCAAGCACTGGACGACGGCAAATGGGCCGGTGCCGGAGGACGAACGCTTTTGGCCGAGCCCTTCTCCCCTCCCCGCTGGTTGGCGCTTAAAGGCCCGTACAGCATGGGAGGCGTGCTGGCCGCTCAATTCGATCTCGGAGAGGAGGCTTGTGAACTCGATCGGCCCCCGTTCGGCGCGAACATGGCGTTTCAGAAGAAGATGTTCGAAAAGTATGGAGGTTTCCGCACCGACTTGGGACCAAGCCCCAACCCTGGAATCCCACGCCCGAATGAGGATACTGAGTTCGGCCGGCGCCTGGTAGCTGCGGGACAACGCTTGCGTTATGAGCCGTCCGCCGTTGCTTACCACCCTGTTCCAAAGCAGCGGATCGAAAAACAATACTTCTTAACCTGGTGGTTCGATTACGGGAGAGCTGCCATTCTCGAAGTCGGGAGACGTCCCGATATCTGGGGAATCCCTCGACGCTATTTTACGATTGGGAAGACAAGTGCGACTCTAGCGGCAAGAGCGCTGCGATGGATGGCCACACTGGATCCCCAACGGAGATTCTTTCTCAAGTGCCGAGTTTGGGCAACCGCCGGACAGATCGTAGAAGTAAACCGGCAATGGCGAGACTTGGAGGGAGCGAAGGACCAGGCGGCGCGAGAGACTGAGGGGCAATGTAATGCTAGACCATAGCGTACCTACTTTCTTAACCCTTAACTCGAACAAGGGATTGGGCTATAGGAGCTATCGTGACAGGACAGTCGGTGTCTCTCCATGCGCATCACAGTGATTCTATGTACTCATAATCGGTGTCGGAGCCTCGCGAAGGCACTGCACAGCGTGGCGGTGATCGAGGTTCCCGAGACGGTAGAATGGGAGGTGCTGGTGGTGGACAACAACTCGAACGATGAAACGCGTGATGTGGTTGAGGATTTTTCTGATCGGTACTCAGGTCGCTTCCGCTACTTGTTCGAACCGCAGCAGGGAAAATCGCGCGCACTTAACATCGGGATCCGAGAAGCTCGTGGAGATGTGCTTGCCTTTATAGACGACGACGTGACCGTCGTACCGACCTGGCTGATGAATCTAACCGCACATTTGGGAAACGGCACCTGGGCAGGTGCGGGAGGACGAATTCTTCCTGAACAAGTGTTTTCCACTCCGGGTTGGTTGCCATTGAAGGGACGATATGCCCTGGCTCCGCTTGCCCTCTTTGACCTAGGTCCCGAATCCGGGCCGCTTGCCGAGTCACCGTTCGGCGCAAACATGGCTTTTCAAAAGAGGGTGTTCGAAAAATACGGTGGTTTTCGCACGGACCTGGGGCCTGGAGTCGGTAGCGGGAGCCCTCAGAAAAGCGAAGACAGCGAATTCGGTAATCGGCTACTGTCGGCTGGGGAACAACTGCGATATGAGGCATCTGCTGTTGTTTATCACTGGGTGCCAGAAACTCGCGTTCAAAAGAAGTACTTCCTGTCGTGGTGGTTTGACAAAGCGCGATCCGACATCCGCGCGTTCGGAATTCCCCCCGGAGTCAACTGGGCTATCGCGGGTGTTCCACTGTATTTGTTTCGGAGGCTGGTGGTGTGGACATTACGGTGGGTGATAGCAATCGATCCGCGGTACCGATTCGATTGCAAGCTCAAAGTCTGGGAAAAAGCTGGGGAGATAAAAGAATGCTATCGCCAGTCAAGAGGCCATGTAGGCTCGCCGCGCCCGTACTAGGAATTGAAAAGCAACATAAGTCTTTCGGAGACAGAGCATGATTAAGACTACCCAGCAGAAGCTCTACCCGGTAGAGTTGCAGCAACCGCGATGGGTGTACTTCCAGGGGGATGTCCGTCCTTGGGAGGATGCAACCTTACATATCTCCTGTGAGGCTGTGAACCGGGGCCTCAACGTGTTCGAGGGACTGAAAGGCTATTGGCAGGCCGATGGAACAAAGTTTGGCATCGTCGAATTACGTCGCCACTACGAAAGACTGTGTCGCTCAGCGCGACTCTTGCACATTCCTGTTCCTATCACCTATGACGAACTTCGGGATGCATGCGGAAAATTAGTGCGGCAGCTTTACGAACCCGACAAGGACATGTGGATTCGCGCAACTCTGTTTGTCGTCGAAGGACACTGGGGCGAGGGTACAGTGACAGATCTGGTTTTAACCGCATACCATCAAGAGAAAGAGCTTCCCGCTGCGGTCAGCATAGGCGTAAGTACTTGGCAGCGATCCAGCGACATAAGCTTGTCTCCTCGGATCAAAACGAGCACGAATTACCAGTTAGCCCGGCTGGCGCGAATCGAAGGGAGAGGGCGCGGATTCCCAGAAATGATCCTATTGAATCAGTATGGTCGGGTCGCGGAGGCCACTGGAGCGTGCGTGGTGTTGGTTCGCGATGGCGGCGTGATTACGCCTCCTGCTTCGGAGGGAAGGCTGGAAAGTATCACCCTCGAAGTCGTTCGGAGGATCTGCGATCAGCATGGTATTCCGTTCATCGAGCGCCCGGTGGACAGAACGGAGCTGTATATTGCCGACGAAATTCGCTTGGTAGGGACACTCGCCGAACTGGCTCCTGTCAACCAGGTAGATGACTATAAATTGCCTGCAAACTCACCGCTAACGGACCGGATAGCGGCGACATTTTGGGATGCTGTCCGTGGACGCGCGACGCATCCCGTGGTGGAGATGACGTTTATCTAGGTGAGCACCGGAACACGCATGGATCAACCACCGCCTTTCGTCAGTGTCGTAACGCCTTTTTATAACACACAGGATCATCTAGCCGAATGCATCGAGAGCGTCCTGCGGCAGACGTATAATAATTGGGAATACGTTCTCGTCAATAACTGCAGCACGGATAGATCAGTCGAGATCGTAGAGCACTATGTGAGCCTTCATCCGGGCAGACTCCGCCTTGAGCATAACGCGGCTTTTGTGTCGCAAGTACAGAACTATAACCAGGCCCTGTGTCTCATTTCTGCCGAAAGCAAGTACTGCAAGTTCGTGCAGGCGGATGACGTCATATTTCCGCAGTGTTTGGAACTGATGGTCGACATGGCGGAACGGGATTCTTCCATTGGCGTGGTTGGATCTTATGCCATAGAAGGTCGTTTTGTGTGTTTCGATGGCGTACCCTATCCTTCCCCGGTGATGAGTGGAAAGGAGGTTTGCCGCCTATTCTTCCGGGAAGATCGCTATCTGTTTGGTTCTCCTACCCAACTACTACTGCGTTCTGACCTGGTATTGGGCCGCACACCTTTCTACGAGGAATCTTATATTCCCTTCGAGGATGCGACAGTTATTTTCGAACTGTTGGCTGAATATAAGTTTGGCTTTGTGCACCAGGTACTGACATTTAGCCGGCGAGACAATGCCTCAGTCATGCAGTCTCTACTGGATCTCGACTCACCGAAGGCATTTGGGCTGTGGATGATGCGGGAATTTGGCCGCGATTGTCTGGATCCGAGCGAGTATCGGGAGAGTCTCAGGGGAAAAGAACGAGCGTATGCCCAGCTCCTCGTTGATGGTATGGTCGAAATGAGGGGCAGGGAGTTCTACAGCTTTCACGGCAGCATGTTAAGGCGGATGGGCTATCGGTTTTGGTCGACACGTGTATGGTGGCTATTGTTCTTGAGCGTTTGTGACGTTGCATTCAATCCGAAGTGGGCAGTGTCGTCTTTTGTCCGCGGACTACGTCATAATTGACGTGGGCTGACGCGTTAGGTGCGACTAGTAACTATGTGGGGGAAATACGGGCGGGATCCAGAATGTGCGAGATGAGTAGAAGAGGGATGGGCAACAATTCCTGGAATTGTCAACGGAGCCGTCTTGGAGCAGCAAAGCTAGCAGAGAGGAAACGGGCCGAGTCATGATGGACGGATTGCGGGAGTTATACCGACATCGCGAGCTGCTCTACATGATTGTGCGCCGCGACATCAAGGTCCGGTATAAACAATCGATCATGGGATTCATGTGGGCAGTCCTAATGCCGATTTTGATCGTCATGTCCGGTATAGTGGTCCGTTATGCGTATGCTGTGGCTGCACATGCGCCGCTCAAGGAAGCGGATATCGCTAGCGTGGCAGTGAAGTCGCTACCTTGGGCATTTTTGGTTTCCAGCATCCGGTTTGCCTGTCTAAGCCTTATCAACAACAGGGATCTCGTAACCAAGATCTATTTTCCGAAGGAGATTTTTCCCATAGCGGCGGTGATGGCGAGCCTCTTCGATTTTTTTGTAGCGTCGGGCGCCCTGATAGTCTTTCTGTTGATATTCCAAGTAGGTTGGGGCCTATATCTTCTCTGGATCCCGGTGCTGCTCGTGACGATGGTGTTCTTGGCCACGGGAATCGGAATGGTCGTTTCCGCAGCGAGCCTTTTCTTTCGCGACGTGAAGTTTATCGTAGAAGTGCTACTCACGTTCGGAATCTTCTTTACGCCGGTTTTTTATGACGTTGGCATGCTCGGCGATAAAGGCAAATGGTTATTGCTCAATCCGGCGACCCCGATTCTGGATGGGTTTGCCAGCTGCATCGCTCGCCATCAATCGCCGGACCTACGTTTGATGCTGTACAGCTTCGGTGTTGCACTAGCCGCGGTTTTTGGTGGGTATGTTTTCTTCAAGCATCTCGAGCCAGCTTTCGCGGAGAGCATTTGACAGGAGAGCTTAGTGTCTGACACCGCACTTCGGATGGAGCATGTTTACAAGAAGTTTCGGAAGGGTGAGGTTTATAACTCCCTGCGCGACCTGTTGCCCGCTTTGACAGGAAGAATGTTCCGGCAACAGGAGCTTCGTGAAAGCGACAAGCGGGAATTTTGGGCCTTGCAGGATCTCTCGTTTGAGGTAAGCCGGGGGGAGGCATTCGGCATCATTGGTCGTAATGGCGCGGGCAAGAGTACAGCGCTGAAAATCCTTAGTCGAATCATGAAACCCACAAAGGGTTGCATGGCCGTGAATGGACGCCTTTCCGCATTGATTGAGGTCACCGCCGGCTTCCACCAAGACCTTACAGGGAGAGAGAACATCTTCCTCCACGGAACTATTCTGGGCATGACGAAGCGCGAAATCGAGTCCAAGCTCGACGAGATCATCGCCTTCTCCGGGATCGAAGAGTTCATTGACACGCCTGTAAAGCGCTATTCCTCGGGCATGTACGCGAGATTGGGATTCTCAGTGGCGTCGCACGTCGATCCAGAAGTGTTAATTGTCGACGAGGTTCTGAGCGTGGGCGATTACGCCTTCCAAAACAAGTGTGTCGAACGGATGAAGGAGGTGATCCGTAGCGGAGCTACCGTCCTATTTGTCTCCCACAACTTACGGACTGTCGCAGAATTCTGCCAGCGTTGCCTTCTTCTAGAGCGGGGACGTGCAGTAATGACGGGTTCGGCGCAAGAGGCTATTTCCACCTATATCACCCGCGCTCATAGCGACCAGACAGAGGCGTTCGGCGCCAGGGCGGTCACAATTACAAAAGTGCGAGTCCGCAATCAGCACGGGGAATGCGGCCGTTTTCAGTCGGGTGAGAAAGCGTGGATTGACGTCGACTTGCGCGCGTCGACACGCTCCAGCAAGCTATCCCTCTCCCTTTACATTACTAATGCAGAGCATCAGAGCGTTTTCGACACTTCTACTGAGCGGCTTGGCCTCGGCAATTTCACTCTCGATGAAGGCGACGTTTACAGCTGTACATTCGAGCTGCAGTTAAATATGGCCAGCGGTATTTTTCATCCCGCGATTCTAGTCTACAGATACGACACCCAGACGGAATACGATAGGTGGGCGCCTGCTACAACAATCTACATTCGTTCGGAGGACGATGTGCGCGGCACCGTCCATTGTTTTCCGAAAGTCATTCGGCAAGGGATTTGTGCAGCCTCAGATGTGGATCTCCGTGCAACAGCAAGAGGAGCGAAGACCAGCCGCGACTAACGGCGAGTTTTGTGTTCGCGCGTTTGAAACTAGAAACTGACAAACAACTATGAATTACCTGAGAACGGCAGGAATCAAGTGGTTTAAGCTGTGTCGCAATGTGTGTTTGGAAGCGTTGTCGCGCAACATCAATAATGAAGTGGCACGCCGCGACAGAGAGCGAGGTCGGAACAATTCTCGATGGTTCACGTCTGAAGAGGCGGTGGTCGCCGAAGCGCTCGCCAATATAATTATTCCATCGGACGAAGCCGCCCCGGGTCTCGACGACGTCTGTGTCCTTGGCCCTCCCGCTATCGTCGCGCTCGATGGCCTGGTTGCGGCATCCTCATACAAACGGGAGCTATATTCGCGGGGGTTGCTCTCATTCGACATCTGGGCTGGCGTGGAGCGTGGATGTAACTTTGTCGAGATGCGAAAAGAGGACCAGATAATGCTACTTACGGCTGCCCAGGCAATTTACGGTGGCTGGACACAGTCGGCTTCCCTAAGGACCAAGATTTGGCGCAAGTTCCAAGCCATCAACCAGGCGAGGAACGGGTCGTTTTTCGCTGCGAGCTTATATCCAGTGATTAGGGCCGACTGTTTACAGGTGTTCTATACCAGCCGTGTGAGCTGGGTTTGGTTGGACTATGATGGACCTCCGATGGATGAGGGATATCCGAGTGTCCTGACCGCCCGCCAACGCTAGAAAAGTTGTGGCCGCTCTTCTGTCGTGACAACTGGCGAATGAGTTTAGCAAACCTATTGTCGCTTTACGCTTTTGTTGACATTTTCCGATATATCCAGATTTGAGGAATGAATGAATTCATCTGAGTTAAGAACGGATGGCTCCGTCACCTCAAACGTGCGAGGTCGTCGACTCGGGCTAATTAGCCCTTATTCAGGAGGTAATCTAGGGAACACAGCGATCATCGCCTCCATGATAGTGAACATACGCGCACGCATCGCTGACGCGGAGATCGTTGGTATCACGCTAGATCCTGCTGATACTAGCCGACGACTTGGAATCCAGGGATTTCCGCTGGCAGGTATTTCTCGCCCCTCTTACTCACTAGCAAACTCAAGTCACAAACCAGCAAGCTCAAGCCCATCCAACGCGCCACGCATATGGGGGCGCGGACCGAGGCTAATTAGAGAATGGGCAAAACGAATTCCTTTGCTTCGTAGTTTAGGGAGAGCCGTTCGGATCTGCGTCATGGAGTTGCTTCATATCAAGGCAGTAGCGCGTGTTGTTCGGACGCTCGAGCAAGTCGTTGTTACTGGCGGAGGGGCGTTGGACGACTCTTGGGGGGGGCCTTGGGGACACCCCTGGAGCCTTTTTAAATGGAGCGTCATCAGCCGCATGCGCAGGGTTCCGTTGTTGTTTGTGAGTGTTGGGAAATCCCCGGTGGAGCGACCACTGAGTCGTTTATTCCTTCGTATTGCATTAAGTCTTGCCAGTTACCGGTCATACAGAGACATCGAATCGAAGAACGGAGTGCAAACCCTGATCGATGCTACCAACGACCCGGTGTATCCCGATTTGGCCTTCAGTTATCCCTGTGAGAACCTTCAGGCCGCAACGTTCTGCGGATCCCGCGACGGTCGGCTCGTGGTTGGAGTCAGTCCGATAGCTTACTGCGACCCGCGTACGTGGCCGCAAAAGGATGCGGACCGTTATGCGACGTATGTTGGAAAATTGGCTGAGATAGTGAAGTGGCTCATTAGGGAAGGCCACCGCATCCTTATGTTCACAACGGATAGCCCCGATATAACTACGGTGCAGGACGTGCAGGCCCTGATCTCCGGCGGTCTAAGTGATCTCAGCGCGATTCAGACTCTTCCAGGCTCCACAGAACAGGACGTTGAGAGTTTTTTGAAGAGCATTTCGCATGTCGATTTGACGATCGCTAGCCGGCTTCATGGTGTTATCATGTCCCATCTCAACGCTACTCCAGTGCTTGCGCTCTCCTTCGACCCAAAAGTTGATGCTCACATGAACAGGATGGAGCAGCGAGACTATTGCTTGAGTATCGATCACTTTCAGCTTGATTCGCTTATCGAGCGGTTCAATGCTCTAAGAACAGCTCGTCAAGGGGGAAGGGCGCATCTCCGTTCCACTGCTGCGCGCTTTCGCCAGTTGCTGGACGAGCAATATGACCGGTTGCTGGGGGCAAAGCAGCCTATGCCGAGGACGGTCGGCGGCGAGAGGCAAGTCGACGATTTGTCACCTTCGGCAATTTGCGACTTGTAGATCAAGTGAAGAAAGGCTTTGCGGTTGATATGCCTTCCATGAAAGACAGGGCCGATGTGATAGTTGTAGGCTCCGGTGCCGGCGGTGGTGTCATCGCTAAAGAACTAGGTGAAGCTGGCCTAGAAGTCGTCGTGCTGGAGGCTGGGAAGCGCTACGATCCGTATCATGATTACCCGACACAAGCTTTGGATTTCGAAGTTCGCACAAACGATGTCTTTGCGCCCAAGGATGCTCGTCGAGATCGGTACACCTCGGGCGGCAGAAGTCCGTTCAACTATTCACGCGTGAAAGGTGTGGGCGGTGCAACCCTCTGGTATCACGCTATGTCTCCCAGGCTCCATGAATCGGATTTTCGGGTACGCAGCAGAGATGGAATTGCGGATGACTGGCCAATTAGCTACTCGGATCTGGAGGGTTATTACACGAAAGTTGAGTATGAGTTGGGAGTTTCGGGGCCGGACGGTGCCGACGCCAATCCTTTCGAACCTCCACGCTCACAACCTTTTCCTACGCCGCCACACCAATTCAACTTAGCTAGTCAGATCATTAAACGAGGTGCCGGCAAACTGGGATTGCACCTGGTGCGCGAACCTCTTGCCATCCCCACCAAGGACTGGAACGGGCGTCCGGCTTGCATCAATGCCGGAACGTGTCGTCTGGGTTGCAAAATCTCGGCGAAATCGAGTATCGACGTTACCTACATTCCCAAAGCCGAGAAAACCGGCAGGGTGCATATTCGCACGGAGTCGATGGCTCGGGAGATCACGGTGGCGCCTGATGGGAGAGCGCGCAGCGTAATTTACTTCGACACTAACGGTGACGAAAAAGAAGTCGCTGGAAGCGTGATTGTGGTGGCTGGGAATGCTGTCGAGACACCACGTCTACTGCTGTTGAGCAAATCACGCCTGTTTCCGGACGGACTGGCCAATTCGAGTGGACTCGTCGGTAAGCGCTTTACAGAACACCTGGCAGTCTTTGCCTCTGGCGTATTCTCGGAGCGCTTAGATCCGTGGCGTGGCGTTCCGACTGGCGGCATTATTCAGGATTTTTATGAAACCGACAAAAAGAATGCCTTTGCCCGAGGATGGACAATTTCTGTAGAAAACGACGGTCAATGGCCTTTGGCCACAGCGTATAGCGTTCCGGGCTGGGGTGCTGAACACAAGGCCCGTGTCAAAGAACTGTTTGGCCACCGGGTGGGCTTAGGTTCAGAAGGAGAACAATTGCCTGACGACCGAAACCAGGTTAGGCTCGATCCTTCCGTTACAGATAGTTTCGGCTTGCCGGTGCCCCTGATTATCAACAACCATTTTGACAATGATCTGGCGATGATTGACGGGCTCTCATCGACCCTCCGGGATATTCTCGAAGCTGCGGGGGCTAAAGAAATACAGGTGGATAAGATCACTGCGGGAGCCTCCTCACACTACATGGGCACCTGCAGGATGGGTAATGACTCAAGAACATCGGTAGTGGATCCATGGTGCCGAACCCATGACGTGCCTAATCTGTTTATTGGAGATGGGAGTGTCTTTGTGACAGTAGGTGCGGCTAATCCGGCATTGACCATTTCTGCTCTCGCTACCAGAACCGCCGATGGAATAGCGGCCGCGTTCAAGCGTGGCGACTTTTCATAGTTCATCTTCCGCGGCCGAGTGCTGACCGCTAATGCGACCGAAGCGAAAATAGTGCCACAACGCCAATAAATTGGGTCAAAGCGATGCGAGTTCGTAGGCGATTACTTTTATTAATATGAGTACTGCTCCGCAGGATTCAGCGCTCCCCGAATCGGGACGTTACCAGCGGTGGCGTGCGATCGACTGGGTCGTCGTTGCACTGGTGGCGCTCGGCGCGGGCTTGCGGATGTTTCAATACCTTACGAGAACCTCATTGTGGGGGGATGAACTCTCGATTGCCCTGAACGTATCCTTGAGAGGAATCTATAACCTGTTTACTCACCCTCTCGCGTCGGATCAAATGGCGCCATCGGGCTTCTTACTGTGGCTCAAACTCATTATCGGAATGGCAGGCTTAAGCGAGTACAGTTTGCGGTTGATTCCGCTACTTTCGTCGCTTGTAGCACTCCCGCTCTACGCGATCTTTAGTCGCAGGTATCTATCTCGTCCGGCGATGCTCGTTGCCCTTGGCGCATTTGCACTTTCCCCGCCCCTGATTCGCTACGCTGCTCAGGTCAAACCATACGCATCGGACGTGGCGATCTGCTTAGTTTGTTTATTGGCTGCGGACAGGTGGATTGAGGAGGAGTCCCCTCGCAATGCGCTTTGGCTTGCCACAGCCGGGGCGGCCTCCATCTGGTTTTCGTATCCGGCGATGTTCGCCGTCGCTTCGGTGGGACTAATCGCCCTGGCTCGACTTGCGTTCCGCTTGTCGTCCGCGCGCTGCCGCCAAACCTGCATGGTGTTTGCCGCGTGGATGCTTTCAATCAGCTGCCTCGCTCTGTTCGAACACCGTCGATTCTCACCGGACACTCATACCTTTATGTTGGCATTCTGGGCCAACTGGCTCATGCCGCACCCGATGAGCCTGCAAAGTGTCACTTCATACCTTGTGCGACTTGGGCGCGATTGCTTCTCCTACTTCTTGCATTTACCTAAATGGCCGGTTTTCCTGTCCCTGCTGTGTGCGGGGTTTGTTTATCTGGTTCGCCGCAGTCAAAGCGCGTTACTCCTGGCTGTTCCGGTACTCTCGGTCCTAGCAGCTTCAATGTTGCGGGTCTATCCGTTCAGTGGACGGCTCATCCTGTTTCTCGTTCCCAGTCTGTACATTATGATGGCCGCCGGCGTCGAGGCGATCGCCGCGTCCGCTCTTCATGCTGGAACCCCGGCGATATGGCGCGCACCCATGTATGCGGGTGTGTTTTCAGCAGGCGCGCTCCTCATGTGCGTCTGGCCACTCGGGAAGGCGCCTCTGCCCTACTACAATAGCGAGACACGACCGATGATCGCGTATCTGGGGTCGCACCGCAACAAGGACGACGCCATCTATGTTCACAATATGGCGTGGGCCGCTTACCTCTTCTATGGTCCTGAGTCCGGACTCGGTGCCGGCGATGCTATCCGGACATCGCCGTCGTCCACTCCAGGACAGAAACCGCTGGCAGTCTTGAAAGATCTGGATCAGTTTCGCGGTCGCTCACGCGTGTGGATCCTCTTCGGTGGCGGCTATCCTGTCGAGCAAACCTGCGCATTGGATTATCTGGATTCGATCGGTATGCGCCTTGATCACCGGACCGCAGTGAATGCGAGCGTATACCTCTACGATCTGAGTCACGATTGGCCGTTCGCATACGCGGGCGCCGAGAATTTCTTTTTGCGTTCCCGCTATGATGACGCATGCGCCTACGATGCCTCTAATCCGATCGGAGCGCAACAGTGATAGCCAGCCGACGTGTTCCCGAGCTGACAACCGCCAAGCACTCCGCAGACTCACAGATGACGGAAGTTATCTTTAGATGGTGCGCACGCGTTCAGCCGAATACTACCCTCAGATTCGTTCCGCTGGAACAAACCTAGTGAGGCGCTGGACTGCCATGTGTCAGCAATTCGACAGCAGATTTGAGTTCGAGCCTGCGGTGAAGACTGACAGCGGTGCCGAGAGTCGATGCGCTCGGGATCTAGCGACAAACATGGAGCAGATCAAATCGAAAGGTAAATCCTCTGGCCGGTCTTCGCGGCTGCCACGCTGATCATAATCATCGTGAGCGCAATCTGCTGGTCGCTTCACCATCCTTATGGCGCGAGTTGGGATGAAGCCCAGTACCTTAACGAAGCGCAACTGATGCCCAGCGCCTTCAGCACGGGATGTTGCTTCGACTGGGAGGCAGGATCCTTATCAAGAGCTGGGGCCGTCCTCCGGCTTATCGTATTCTTGCACTCCCGGCGCTTGGCCTATTTGGGTTTCACACGGTTGCAGTGCGGATGGTCTCGCTGGCTTGCTTCGCATTGAGTGCTCTATTTGTATATCTCGCGGCGCGCCGAGTCAGAAGTGCCGCAGCAGGGGGGTTCGCGGTCCTTGTTTTCTGTCTGTCGCCACTAGTGATCTCCGCCAGTCTGTGGTTCAGTACCGAGGGACCGTTGTATCTGGCGACGTCAGCAATGCTGTATTACCTCTTTAGGTGCTGGACTGATAAGTCCCCACACTGGGACAGTTGGATAGGCTTCGGTTTGGCCGTTGGCATAGGGCTGCTGGCAAAGGCGTCATTTGTCGCAATTGTCGTGCCCGTTCTTATGCTCTGGCTGGTCATGGGCCATCGCCGGCGTTTCGGCATTCCCACCCTGGCATCCCAATGGAAAGCGGGCTTACTAGTCCTGCTCGTGGCCGCCCCTTGGTGGCTCTTGAATATCAAATCCGCGATGTCGCTGACCCAATATGCCCGGGGGTTCGCTGCAAACTCTCTGGGACCGCCTTCGCCGGCCACGTGGTTGCTGTGGCTGGGTACGGTTGGCCAGAGCTTGCTCGGCTATGGACTGAGCATCCTAATAATTCTGGTCGTGATCGCAGCATTACGCGAGGCGATAGTTAGGAAGAGTGTCTTTCTCGATCCGCTTCAACGATTGGCTCTGAGCGCATCCGCCTGTGCCGGGTTGCCGATCGTGCTCGCACAGTTGACCGGCACCAACCACCTGCTGCGGCATATTTCTCCCGCCATGATACCCTTGGCAATTGCCGTCGGCATTCTGGCGGACTGGAGCGGTTGGACGCAGTCCGGGCTGTCCATGGCAATCTCGGGCGCCTTGTTTTGCGCGCAACTGGTGATGATCGTTACTCCTGTCTGGCTTCCCAACCACCATCCCGTGATTCTTGGAATGGCCAATGGTCAATACCCGTGGCGGGTGATGGCCCGCCTTGATCAATGGGATTGGACGCCGTTAGAAAAAATAAGTCGTGGTTGCGGCCTTGATTCGCCGAAGATCTCGTTCCTCGGAGAGGGCAGGGCCTTTAATCCACCTCAGATTGAACGCCCTTGGGCGGCCGCCGTCGCATCAACTGGCCTCGAGACCTTCCCTTATCCGGCGATCACGTGGTTGTGGCGATTCGAGGAAGGCCCTATCAATTGGCAAAAAGTGATGGACGCGGCGGATGAGAGTGATATCGTCGTCACGGCGCCGCATTTTGTGGGTGAAGTGGGGAACGGCGACGACTTATACAATCAACATAATTCGGAATTCGCCGATCGTATTTCGCGAGACCCCCATTTCAATAAAACTATTCGTCTTGAGATGGGACGTTTCGAGCCGGTCGATATTCTCGTCTTTCTGAATAAGAGTCTGACGTGCCAGAGCTAAGACTTAACCTCGCGTCAAGAGCAAGGAGTGATCGGAACTGTACGTCAATGGGCGCCCCAAGCTCTTCTTTGCACGAATCGACGAATCTCGACCTCCTGCGCTCGTTTGCCGTGCTGCTTGTATTTTGCGTCCACTTGTATGACATACAGACAGGCAAGGGGGGAGTGTGGGACTTCGCTTGGCACCTCGGCCAACTTGGCGTGCTAATGTTTTTCGTCCATACCTCTCTCGTACTGATGTGGTCCCTCGAACGCTCCAGATTGCAAGGGTGGCGTATGTTTGTTTCGTTTTACATTCGCCGTGCATTCCGGCTTTACCCATTGAGTGCTGTGTGCGTGCTGTTCGCCTATTGTTTTGACTTACGCTGGGCACCGGTGAACCTTTGGCAGAATCTCACCCTTACCCAGAACCTGTTTTTCACGAGTAAGCCGGTGTTTCCTCCAACTCTAACCCCGCTATGGTCGTTGCCGTTGGAAGTGGAGATGTACACCATCCTGCCTTTGCTCTTCCTGACTTTCCGTAATCGGCCGGTAAAGTATCTGGTCGTAACCTGGAGCATTTCTGTTGCCGCGGCCTTTGTTCAGCCAGAATTAGGAGATCGATTTCTGATTCTCAGGTTCGTGCCTTGCTTTCTTGGCGGAGTGATTGCGTGGCGGCTGGTGCGAGAACGCGAGAGAGCGCGGCTCTCAGCATGGCTGTGGCCCCTGGCCATCGTGACATCCTCCATTATCTGGATGGCGGCTACTAGACGATATTCGCCTCTCAACATTTCTGCTTTCGGGCTCTCCCTAGGGCTGGCGATACCGCTATTTAGAGAGATTCAGTGGGGCGCGGCGATATCGGCTTCGAGAATCGTCGCCCGCTACAGCTATGGCATCTACCTCACTCATTTTCCGATTATGGTCTTCGTCTTGAGCGATCCGCGGTATCCTCGGTTCAAGGTCATCCACCAGTTACCTCCTCTTGAACACTACGCCCGGCCCGTGGATGCTGCTTTAGTCGTAGTTCTTACCGCCGTATCATCCTGGGCGCTCTACCATTTAATCGAAAATCCCGGAATTCAGCTGGGGCAAACAGTGGCACGATGGACGACCTCGCCATCTCGGAAAAAACTGGCGCACTCCGGCCCGCTCCGATCCGGCAAGCCCTCGTGTAGCGAACCCAAGAGCATATCTGAAATGACCGGACGGTAAACACCGGCGAGGGGGCTGTCCGAAGTCGCTTGGTGGTCAGCAGTGCTTCACAATTGTTTCTGCGTTGGACATTTCAGCCATAAAATAGGCCGTTGGAATCCGTCTGGCTTTAGCCGTTCAGGTTTCAGCCGGAACGCCGGGAGGCGCGTGTGACACCCCTAGCTCCCAAACTTCGGGACAAGCCGAGCCTGCTGTCGATTGTCATACCGTGCTACAACGAGGCAGAAAGCATACCCATGCTGCGTTCTCATGTCACGAGGTTTGTAGACAGTTCCCCCTATCGTAGTGAAGTGATTGTTGTGAACGACGGAAGCTCTGATAGCACCCTCGAACTGCTGGCAGACTGGTGCGAAGTGGACGAGCGCATCAAACTGCTGAGCCTGTCTCGAAATTTCGGGCATCAATATGCGGCCACGGCTGGAATTGACTACGCCGGCGGCGACGCGATTGTTCTACTCGATGCCGATTTGCAGGATCCGCTCGAAGTGGTGCATCAGATGGTGGAGCAGTATTGCAACGGCTACGACGTTGTTTGCGGCCAGCGCGTGGCACGCTCGGGTGAAAGCGCCTTTAAGAGGTTCTCTGCTTGGTTTTTCTATCGTAGCATGCGTGTTTTATTCCTGAGAACCCTGCCGCCAGATGTTGGGGATTTCCGTCTCATGTCGAGGCGCTGTGTCGAGAGCTTGCGCTCCATGCGCGAACTTCACCGTTTTTTAAGGGGCATGGTGGCATGGGTGGGATATCCACAAATCTGCGTTCCGTATGAGCGCGCGCCGAGAGTCGCAGGAACGACGAAATATCCGCTCCGAAAGATGATTCGCCTGGCCTGGACAGCGGCAGTTTCGTTCTCTGCATTACCGCTGAGGATCAGCTTTTTCGGAGCAGGAATCATGACAATGGTTGCCCTGGAAGAGGCTGTGCGTGCTTTGATTGTGCATTTCGCCGGCCGGACCGTGCCAGGCTGGACCTCATTGATGGTGGTCCTATGCCTCAGCAACGCAGCCCTCATGATTGCAGTCGGCATCCTTGGGGAGTATGTCGGCAAAATCTACGAGGAAGGGAAGGGTAGACCGTTGTACGTGGTTGCCGATACATGGAACGTCATACAAAATGACGGTTCTGAACCATATCGCAAGGCGCGCGGTGCGGTCGCCGACGGCGAGAGGGGTCCCGTCGCATGATAGATCTTAAGCGTTGCGTATTTTCCCCGACCCTAAGTCGAAAACATCTCGCAAAAATGGTTTCGGAATAAGAATGAACTGTGGCTTAAGCCAGTATTATCGTTGCCCGGAACAATACGTCCGGTTTTCGCGGAACGAGACGCTTCCGGCGACAACTGGCTATTTTCAGTTCGGGCAGGCAACCTGCTACGGCGAGTGTGGTGGGTGTCGACCGACTCCTTTGCCAACGGATGAGCTTCACGACGCGCTTCAAGAAGTTGTAATCGAAAAGGGCTCAGTCTACTTACCATTCGATCCTTCGCAAATCGTCGAGAACCTCCGTCGTGAGGTATATGTAGGTGATTGGCGTCAGGGCGCCTCCTCAACTCTAGCTGAAGCGTACTATTTTCTGCGGCCGGCGCTCTCTGTGGGTGTGCGCAGGCATCTCCAGAGATTTCATCTTAAAGGTTGGGAGAGGCTGTCGTTTCCGCGGTGGCCGGTCGATTTTTCCGTGGACAACATATTTGAGCAATTGATGTTGTTGTCGCTGAGAGCATGTGGCATCGAGCGAATTCCTTTTATTTGGTTTTGGCCGGCGGGCAGTTCGAGTTGCGCCATCATGACCCACGACGTCGAGACAAAGGTCGGAAGAGATTTTTGTCCAAACGCTGATGGATATCGATGACTCGTTCGGGATGAAGGCATCGTTTCAAATCATTCCGGAGGAGCGTTACGGAGTAAGCCCAGAGTTTCTGGAGTCCATCCGTCAACGCGGGTTTGAGGTTGTGGTGCATGATCTTAACCACGACGGTCATCTGTACCGAGACCGCGAGCAATTCCTGGAGCGTGCCGCCAAGATCAATTCCTATGGCAAGCAGTATGGAGCGGACGGATTCCGCGCCGGAGTTCTGTACCGCAAGCAGCTCTGGTATGACGCATTGCAGTTTGCCTATGACATGTCAGTGCCAAATGTTGCCCGCCTGGATCCGCAGCGTGGTGGTTGCTGTACAGTGATGCCGTATTTCCTGGGGAACATCTTGGAACTACCTGTAACTACCATCCAAGACTACACGCTATTCAATATTCTCAATGATCACTCGATTAACATCTGGAAATCCCAGATTGACCTCATCATGGAAAAACATGGGTTCATGAGCTTTATTGTTCATCCGGATTACATCATGGAGCCCACCGAACTCAGGGTTTACCACGCTTTACTGGATCATCTTGCTCGATTGAGAAAAGAAAAAGGGATCTGGCTGACGATTCCCGGAGAAGTGAATCGTTGGTGGAGACAGCGGGCAGAGATGCGACTGGTCGGGAACGGCGAAGGTTGGAAAATCGAAGGCTTCGGCAAAGAGCGAGCGTGTATAGCTTACGCAAGTGAAAGCGATGGACAACTTATGTTGACGATGGAAAACAAGCCGACACGCTGAGGCCCGCACTACGAGGGGAGTAGATCACAGACGAGGATGAGTACTAGACGAAGATGAGTACTAATCGAGCGGATTGTAATGTAACTATTATCGGGGCTGGCCCATACGGCCTTTCGGCAGCCGCATACCTGCGAGCGGGGGGCATAGAAACTCGCGTCTTCGGCGAGCCGATGGCCTTTTGGGAAAACCAAATGCCAGCCGGCATGTGTCTGCGGTCATATTGGGCAGCTTCCCATATTGCGGATCCTAAGCAAGAACTGACATTTGATGCGTATTGTCGCAAAACGGCAATCGTGTATCTATGCCAATTCCGCTAGAACAGGTTTGTTGCGTATGGCAAGTGGTACCAATGCCGGGTGGTTCCGGACCTGGAGCAGCGACGTGTCCGAAGTGTAGAGGCAGATGTGGAGGGCTTCAGAGTTCGCATGGCCGACGGCGAATCATTTACATCGAGGCGTGTTGTGGTGGCCGCGGGAATCAGCACTTTCGCCAGTCGGCCGTCGGAGTTCGAGGGACTTCCGGCCAATTAGCATCGCACTCTAGCGAGCACAACGATCTCTCGAAGTTTAAGGGCCAGCGCGTCGTCGTAATTGGCGCGGGACAGAGCGCCCTAGAATCAGCTGCTTTGCTTAAGGAAGCGGGGACTGATGTCGAGGTGATTGCGCGGCAAGGAATTCTCAATTGGGTAGGATTGCATCCTAGACTGCACCATCTGGGTCCGGTTTCTCGTCTACTTTATTCGTCACGCGATGTCGGCCCGGCGGGCATCAGCCGGTTGGTTGCAGCGCCGCACGTATTTCGAAGGTTCCCGCGGTGGTTCCAAGATCGGACTGCCCACCGCGCAATTCGACCGGCGGGATCAGGATGGCTTCGGCCGCGACTGGCGGATGTAAGAATTACGCTTGGGCGCAAGGTGGAGTCCGCCACCGCAACGGATAGCCGGCTTCGGTTGAAACTTGATGACGGTACGGAGCGATTTGTCGATCACGCGCTGCTGGCGACAGGGTTCCGAGTGGATGTCTCGCGCTACGAATTCCTGTCCTCTTCGTTGTTGCAAAGACTTGAAGCGATGAACGGTTATCCGGTGCTCAGGCGCGGGTTGGAGTCCTCGATTCCAGGTTTGCATTTTCTGGGTAAGCCAGCTGCTTGGAGTTTTGGACCGCTCGTCGGGTTTGTTTCCGGAACGGAATTCGCAGTGAGTGAATTAGTTAATTCGATTACGCGCAACGGGAGTAGGGACTGACTGAGATTTGACTCTATGGCAAGCGCCTTAGCGAAAAGTTTTCCGAAACCCGCCACCCCAGCTTCCGCCGAGCCGATCGTTGGCGCGGTAGTGGTTGGCGGCGACTATCAGGGGCTCGGCATCGTTCGGAGCCTCGGGCGCCACGGAGTGCCGGTTTGCGTGCTGGATGACGAAATATCAATCTCCAGGTTTTCAAAATACTGCACACTCTTTGAGAAAGTGCGGGACTTGCGAAGTGAACGCGGCGCGGTGAATGCACTGGTTGAGGCTGGAGAGCGACTAGGACTACATGGATGGGTCCTTTATCCGACCCGAGAAGAGTTAGTAGCCGCTTTTTCTCGTAACCGTTCTGAGCTAAGCAGGTTATTTCGCGTACCGACGGCTGAATGGAGCAGCGTGCAGTGGGCTTGGGACAAACGGAACACGTACCGGCTAGCAAAAGAACTTGGGATTCCGACTCCAGCTACTTGTTACCCCGAAAACATTGCTCAACTCTCTGACCTCGAAGGCCTGGCAGCACCTTTTGTGATCAAGCCCGCGATCAAGGAGCATTTTATCTATGCTACGAAGGCGAAGGCTTGGTGTGCAAACAGCCATGCTGAATTGAAAACTATGTTTCAGAAGGCGTCCGAACTTGTTGGCCCGGGCGAAGTCATGGTTCAGGAATTGATTCCGGGCGGAGGAACGCAGCAATTCGCGTACTGCGCGTTCTTCCATAACGGGAAGGCGGTTGGCAAAATGGTGACGCAACGTCACCGCCAGCACCCGCTTCAGTTTGGAAGATCTAGCACTTATGTAGAGACAGTGGACATACCGCTTTTGGAGGAGTTATCAGAACGGTTTTTACGAGCTAGTAACTACTATGGGCTTGTCGAACTGGAGTACAAGCTCGACTCCCGCGACGGTCAATACAAGTTACTCGATGTCAACGCCCGTAGCTGGGGATACCATAGCCTTGGACCTCGGGCCGGCGTCGATTTCAGCTACATGCTTTACGCGGATCAAGTCGGATTGCCAGTTGCAAGTTGCAAGGGTGAAGCAGGGATCGGTTGGGTGCGCATGACGACGGACCTGCCAGCGGCATTCATGGCGCTTGTCGCGGGAGACACCGATTTTAGGAGCTATGTGCGCTCCTTGAGGAAGTGTAATGTCGAGGCGGTTTTCAGCAGTGACGACTCACTCCCGGGCTTGGTTGAAGTCCTTCTGGTTCCGTATCTCGCAGTGAAGAGAGGTTTCTGAGCGATAGGAGACGGGGTAAGCGTCCAAGAATGGAATCGGTCTCCGTCGATTGGCGCGCGAGCAAGAGAGAAAGACGCGCTTCACTTCCCGCCGTGCTTCGCTTTCCCGGCATCAATGGTGTGCTTCGACACGCTCACCTCCTAACTGCTTTCAGCGGCCTATTATCTCCGCCTCGTTTAGCCTGCTTTTCGCCAGTCCCGCTTCCCGTTTCTTCGACAAAATCGTATTTACTTTAGTACGATTTCAGGGACATGATCAGCCGGGCTCCCATCTTGAGACTTTTCATTGAAGGTTTCGAGAGGACTGCACTTTCGCTGAAGCTGGAGCCGATGGAGCGAAGGTCACTACGCTGTTTGCAGGTATCGTATAGGTGAACGAGCCAGAAGATACGGCTACAGCGGTCTGAGCCTGTAAACTCAACTCGTCGGACGTAATCCACGGCACGACGCCGGTACCCATTGTTGTGCCAACACTGAATGCCTGAGTGGTCGCCGCCGAAGCGCTGTTTACGACCACGATAGCTGCTCCTCCATTTGGTCCTTTATAGGCAGATACCAGCAGCGCTGTGCTATTGGTCACGCCCACCCGAGTCCAGCCCGGGAGAATAAACTTGGAAAAGTTCCCAAGCGTATAGGCTCGTTTTGCAGGATTTCCATGTGAATCGGTGAGACCCTCATTGTCCGTGAACGATATACCAGAAAGCGACCAGTATTGCCACGAGTTCGCATTTGCTGTCGTTAGCGCGCCATGAATCTCCTTGGCATAGATGACGCCGCTGATCATCGAGCCATCATAGCTATCGGAGTCGCTTACTTCAGTTTCCCATATGTGCTGCTTTGTGAAGTTACTCCACGACAAAGGAGCACCACAACAGCCTCCATATCCATGAGCAGCAAGAATGCCAACGTCAGCAGCTACAGTTGCATCGTTCATGGCGGCAGTTGCATAGGTATTTACCCAAGCGCTCGGCTCCGCAATCACGATCTTTGTCGAGTTGTAACCTGCGTTGCTAAGTGCTTTCGCCAAGTATGGTACATAATCGTGAAATTGTTGTGCTGTCCAAGTGCAGGATGGATAACCTACACTAACGTCGGGTTCGTTCTGTGGGCTAATGGCATATACCGGAATTCGGTAAATCCCAGTCAACAACGTAATGAAGCTGGTCTCGATACTCGCAAGATTTGCGAAATGTTTTGTTCCCCCAATAAATGATCCGCCCTTCAGGAAGTCGCCGTTAGACTTCATTGAACCGGGGGGACTCCATTCTGTTCCCCATACGAGGGCGCCTCGCGCAACTGCGGCCTGGGCATTGGCAAGATCCATTTTGCTGATTGTAGCTTTGGATGAAGCTACGCATTCGCCTGGTGCTAACGAGGCCTCACACTCAGCCACGTCAGGCCAAATTTCTACCCGAATAAAAGTGAGATGGATGCCGTTGTCCGTGTAGAAGAAGTCCATTAGGGCAGACGATAATTGCGGATTCACGGCCGCCGTAGCCGCGCCAAAGCCGTCGATGGTCTGCCGGATGCTAGACCAGTTGACGGTAATTTGTGCATCATCCCAATGGGATGCTTTGATCAAGCTGATTCGCCCGAATTCCTTGACATCGCGATTCTCTTCAACTGGAAGCCGCGAGGCAAGCGACGGTTCCAGCCAAGGCGTCGAGAAGACCCACAAGGGATCGCTAGGTGGCACGCCAAGCGTGCGAGCCGATTCGTGGACCTGTTCGAGTACCTCATCGGGGCGGAAAGCCCACACGTACTTTATTGGTACAACGACGCGGTAACCGCCAAGCCATTCTTCGACCCCTGCTTTGGAACGCGAGGTCCCAAAGCTTGTGTCGTTTCGTGTGAGGTAGTACCTAAGCACTTCGCGAGTCTCGTGGTCCACGAAGAGCGGTGCCCCACGTGGGATCATTCGGTCGACGTATTCGATCGCTGCGTTCATCTTAGCTATAGGCAGATCGCGTGGGTTATTGTCCGGCGCGGTGCGGGTGACCCAAGCTGGCACAATAACGGTTCCCAGCAGCAACAATGTGATCGCCCACCCTCGTTGCAGGCCCGCGAACACGGCCGAAATCCCGGCCGCGAGGAAGGGCAGCAGATAGGTCTGGTGCCGAGAGCCAGCAAAGGGGAACACCCGAAAAATGGCGGCTGCGAACCCTACAACGAACGGGGATATGACCAAGAGAGCCATGAGCCTAGGGGCCTTGGTTCGGCCGGCTAGCAGGGCAGCAAGCCCGGCCACGAAGACCAGCATAAACAGGACCGGCAATCGATGGGTACCGACCATATACGAAAAGGTCCCGGAGACCGCCCTCCACGCAAATCCGACCGGGGTCTCGAGCGCCTCTGCGGAAGAGTAGCGCTCGAGGTAGTCCATGCTTGCGCCGGAACCGAACGGGATCGACCGGCGGACGTGTCCAAAATATAGCCAGCCCAGTAACGTCGCGAGAACTAGTTGGGACACACAAAACGCGAAGAGAATACGTCTGGGAGCGGCGTCCAATAGCGCGCGAAGCAAAACATAGGAGCCAAGAGAGGCTAGCGCCACGATCGCAGTGTAGTGCGTCAGGAGGGCACTCAACAGGAAGAGTCCTTGGACAATTACCCAAGTAGTCGAACGTTCGGTGAATGCGCGCTCCGTCGCGTAAAGGGCACCGCAGAGGAAGCAAAGCAGGAGACCGTACTGGCGGACTTCGGTAGAGGCCGAGATAGCCGCCGGGGATAGAGCCATGAACCCCAACCCTGCAAGAGCTGGGATCTCTCCAAGGCTACGCCGTATCCACGCGAATGTGAGCCAGAGCGCCGTAGTTCCGCCAGCGAGGCTCGGTAACCTGAGAATCAGTTCGCTCCTCCCAACGAACAGAATCCCATGGAGAACAAGGATGAAGAGCGGCGGATGCGCCAGCGTGAAAGCCGCCCAGTAGGTTTGTATCCAACCGCTTAGCCGAGCTGCGTTGAAGTGCGATGCTTCATCAGGGTTTAGGTAGCATGAGTCAGCATAGGCAAGGCGTATCGCGAATGCCACGGCGATGGTCCCCAGTGCAAACCAACTTGAGTTCTTCGCGATCCATGTGTCAAGTAGCCTATGTTGCACGTTGTGTATTGTCGGCGAAATCCGACTCCTCCCCTCAACATTCGAAACAGCATCGGAAGGCTCAGCTCGGCGACTCACGTTGTATGGACATGGCTGTCAGATTTTGATGTTGTTGCGCCCGACCTCGCCCGAAGCATCCCCATCGCCACGAGCAGAATATGAACCCCAAGTCCGCTACGCTCGGAACCACCTGAATGTGGATTAGTATAAGCGATTCCGAAGGTCATATAGAAGAAGGGAGCCTGCGTATCTCAATGAAAATTGGACCAGCTTTCTCCAATTGAAGTCGTGTGCAAAACACCATGACACTACGGGATCGAACTGTTCTGCTGGTCACCTTGGTTTTGTCAATCGCAAGCTTGTCTGGCTTTGGCAAGGAATCTACGCCGATTTCGACGATATGAAATCTGCCTGGTGACTTTCGTAATTCTGTTTTGATCGCTCCGGTGTGGGATAACTGAGGGTGCGGGTTCTTCGGTGGAATGACTTCATTTTGGCGAGATCGCTCCGTATTTGTCACTGGTGCCACTGGGCTCCTCGGATCGTGGCTTGTCTCGCAACTCGTCGATGCAGACTCAAGAGTTGTTTGCCTGGTGCGCGACTGGGTTCCGCAAAGTGAACGCGTGGACAACCATCGTATCGAGCAAGTCTGCTCCGTGCGCGGCGATATCACAGACCGCGATCTACTTGAGCGCGTGCTCGGAGAGTACGAAGTCGAAGTTGTCTTTCATGTAGCGGCTCAAGCCATTGTTGGTATAGCGAATCGTGAACCAGCGTCGACGTTCTCTACCAATATCAAGGGCACTTGGAATCTGCTTGAAGCCTGTCGCCGCTCTCCCAAGGTGTCGTCGATTGTTGTGGCGTCATCCGACAAGGCCTACGGTGACCAGGAGAGGCTCCCCTACACCGAGACGATGACTCTGCTTGGTCGTCATCCCTACGATGTCAGCAAGTCGTGCGGCGACATGATCGCGCAGACCTATGCGGCCAACTATAACCTGCCTGTCGCCATTACGCGCTGCGGGAATTTCTATGGCGGCGGCGATCTGAACTGGAACCGTGTGGTACCTGGTACGATTCGATCAATCCTTGGCGGAGAGGGGCCGACCATACGTTCCGACGGCAAATTCGTCCGTGACTATATCTATATAGAGGATGCTGCGGCCGCATACATGCTGCTGGCGGAGCGCCTAAGCTCAGATGCTGTGCTCCGCGGCCAGGCGTTTAATTTCTCGTATGAAATTCAGCTAAGCGTGCTCGATATGGTCGAACTGATTCTGCGGAAGATGAATTCCTCTTTGCGTCCCGAAGTGCTCAATCAGGCGAGCAATGAAATTCGTCATCAGTTCCTCAGCGCTGAGCGCGCCCGCACCGTGCTCAAGTGGCAGCCGCAGTTTACACTCGAGTCCGGACTTGATCGGACGATCGACTGGTACCGCGAGTTTCTAGGTGCGCCCGCCGCGATGTCGCGCGCAGGCGGGGCCTGAGCCGAATGTGAGATTCGTTCATCGCTTTAGCGGCTATGCATTCTAGCGTGGCACGACGTACACAGTGTAATCAAGTTCTCCTCTGAGTCGGCTCCCGAGTGGCTGCGGAACTCCATGTGGTGTACCTCAAGATTCGACATCGTGCCGCAGAATTGACACCTCCATCCGTCGCGACGCAGGACCTGGTGGCGCAGACTTTCATACGACAAAGGGTCCAGCCGCACGCCGGCGCCCTTTGGCCGAGTCATTCTCAGGAGGCCTTTTCTCGTAGGTTTTCCAGGAATGCCTGCTGCTGTTCGCCGGGCAAGAACCTGTAGTAGCGTGAGATCGAGTTGAGCAGGATCTCAGGGTTCCCATTGTCCAGGTGCGCTCCAGCTAGGAAGTCGGCGCAGATCATCTCCAGACAGTAACCGCGTGATTTGTCCGTGCCTAGCATCAGGGCCGCCGTCTCGATCGCCTGCTCGATCACCGGAATCTGGCTCTTATAGACCTTGAAATAGATCAGCTCTGATGGTTCCTCTTCCTTTCCCGTTAGTTCCTTCTCCACCTCCCGCCTGAAGTCCTCTCTCGGCAACTCTCGCGCTTTGTGCAACCAGGTTGCACAATCGAAGTCCTGTCCGTCCCTGCGCGCGATTTTCGCCAACTCCAATCCCTTCGTCCATCCCACTTCTTTCAGATCCTTCCGGGCCTGCGGCGGCAGGTGTTCGTGGATGGACATCAGGTAGTACGCCTTCCTTCTCGATTCCGGAAATCGCCTTTCCAGGAAGTCGTCAAACGACGCCAGCTTCTCCACCCGCCAGTACTGTCCCGCCCGCACCTCGCACAGATACCTGCCAAGCTCGACAAAGCGGGTGTCGCGTTCCAGCTCCTTGTGTTTTTCCCACGCCAGAATCTCGTCGATCTTGGTGAGGACAAACAGCGCCCGCTTGCGATTGAGCTTCGGAGCCATCGGCGGATACCTAGTAAACAAGTTCGTCAAACAGACCAAGATCAACTCCCGGCTTGCGCACGAGGGCGGCTTCGACCAAGGGTGGCTTGTCGAGGCAGAGGCCGATGTAAGGGCAAGTTGTGCACGGATTCTGTGGAAAACGGATGCCACTGTGCGGCAGGAATAGCCCGGACTCGATCCGTCGTGCCGTGTCTTCCACCAGGGCTGCGAACTCCTGCCGCTGCTCCTCGGTGATCGTGGCTCGGAGGTACTGAACTTCGACCAGGCGCTTGCGCACGAAAACAACCTGGGCGACTTCGTCGATTCCCGTCATCCACGAATAGCAGACGAGTTGCGGGTCCAGGGCTGAGATGCCGGCCGGCTCTTCTGGATATCGGGCAGAAGTGGTCTTCCATTCCAGAACGCAGGGGGTGCCGTCCAATTCGCCGATGGCATCGACATACGCTACAAAATCGTTGCCAGAGCCGAGCGCTCGATTGAACTGAATCTGCTGGGTTGAACGAGGGCGACGAACGCGAACGCGGTTGTCCTGGGCGAAACGCTCAAGCAGCTGGATGCCCTGTTGTAGCATGCGGTCCCAGTTGTCGTTGGCGCAGTAGGTCAGGCCCATGTCCTTGCACACGCTCCACTGCTCGAACAGTACAGCCGCCGGGTCTTCGTGGCGGAAAAGGGCAGCGACGGCCTGTTCGAAGGCTCGTCCGAAGAGCATGGGAGCACGAGTGTCTTTTTCCTGCCAGCCGTCGAGGTAGCGGTGCCGGTAACGGCGCGGACAGCTGAGGTACTGGCTGATCTGGGTGTAGGAATAGGTCATCGGGCTGCCTCTGCGGTGTTGGGTTGAGAAGCGCTCGACACCGGAGTTGCGGACAGGTCTTCCCACTGGCTGGCCGGGGCGAAGCCGTCCAGGTTGATAAGCGAAATGCCGTTGAGCACGGTGTGGCTGATCTTGACGACACCGCGGAGTCCCGGGAAAGCCTTCTCATCGACTTGTTCGTGAGCGAGAAGTTCTGGGTCATAGAGGAAGTCCCGCAGAAACCAGCCCAGCTTCCACATCGCTTTTTGCGTGCAGTAGAGACGACCGGCAATGGGCAGGCCGGCCAGCGTGCGGGGTTCGAGAACGGAAAGCCGGAGGATGTAGAACGGTTTGTGGGCGTGCCAGCGGAACTGGGCGCCATCGACGCGAACGAGGAAGATTCCGTCGGGAATTTCCGGACGAGAATCGGGAACCGTTTCGGCAAGGCCAGGGACTTGGCGTTTCATGCGACCACCTCCTGCTTCGGACGCGGGTAGCTGTTGAGTTGGCAGAGCAGGGCATTGCGGTCCTTCGCGGCCCATTCGGCCAGTTGCTGGACGAAGTTCTCAACCTGTTCGCGGGTGGCCTCTCGGAGAGTTTTGGTGCCGCAGAAGTCGACGGCATAGGCCTTTACCAACTCAGGGTCGAGCTTGTGCTGGCGGATGAGCTGGCAGAGACGGTCACGGACCTTAGGACTGGTGCCATTTCCATTGCCGTTTCCATTTGCGCTTTGCGGAGGAAGCTTCTCAGCCGGACTCGGACTCGGGATCGTCCCGATTTCCTCGACCGAGCAGATGCCGATGCCATAGGCCTTGCGCAGGGCGCGATTGACTGCCCGGGTTTCGGCCACGCGCATCTCGGCACCGCGGACGAGAGAGGAGACGTTCGATGGATCGGCGTCGCCGTAGCCGACAAAACCGGATGAGCCTCTGGAAGGGAAGACCGTGGCCTTGAGGACGAAGCGATTCGCCGCCGTATCACACAACGACGCGACGGCTTCAACGTGGATGCCGCTGCATCTCTTGCGACGCGCCAGACCGATTAAACCCGTGTGTGTGACGTACCAACCGTTATTGAGGTAGATCAAATCACCGGCACCCACCGAGAAGGCGTGTTGAGTTGCAATCTCCCTTAGCCGAGTGAGAGCTTCCCGAGAAAGATTGCTCCAAATCCTTCGAGCCATGCGGATGCTTGTCCGGCCTGAGGCCTCCTTCTTTTTCATAGACGTCCATCTCCAGTCATACTCAGCGCTAAGTATACTAAGCGCTGAGTATGACTGTCAATACCGAATTTGCTTTTTTGATAGGAGTAAGGCTAAGTTTGAACCTGCCCAATGTCCGACAAAAAAGAGAAAAACCCTAATGCTGTAGCCCTGGGTCGTTTAGGTGCAAAAGCGCGACAGGAGAAGTTGAGCCCGGAACAGCGGCGAGAGATTGCCCAGAAAGCGATTCGTGCCCGTTGGGCGAAGGCGAGAAAAAAGAAGAAGACTTCAAGTTAATTGTGCGAATCTGAAGACGAGCCGCGAGGCTCAGCCCGGAGGAGAGGAGTGCTAGTGCCCAAAAGGCTGCCCTTGCTCGGTGGGCCAAACAGAAGAAAGAGAAGTAATAATCATCATCATTCTTTCTCCCCAAGTGGGTGGCCAGTCCCGCGGTTCGGGTCTGCGGACTAGAGCCCCAAGGACTGATCTTGACAACCTCGTGGTGACGGTGCATATTAACGAAGGAGTCGGCGAAGCATCGGGCCGGTTCTTCTTGGGCATCCCAATGTCCGAGACAGTGGATCAGTAAAACTTCGGATTATAAGTATTGTCTCGAACGAATCTTGAAAGCGCCGAACGTATCTCCAAATCCGTATTTGCATAGCTCTAAGATTTAGATCAGCGACGCCGGAACCGGCACGTCACTCCACGTTTGGAAGCCTCAAACGGGGCAGACATGCCGGCTAACCGCTGCTCCTGATCTCAATCAAATCGATAAATAAGGAGACGGAACTCATGATACGTAATAAAAGCAACGCTCAGGCCGTTCGAGTCGCCACTAAAGCTAACGCGCAATTCTCCGAAGGCTCCGTACCCGAACACGGAAAATCCAATACTTGCTCCAAACCCTTACAGCAAGGCATATTGCCAAAAAGAGTTTCCACTAAGGAGCGGATGACCAAAACCGAAGCCAATAGGAAAAACGCACTCAGGTCCACCGGTCCAAAGACGCCGCGCGGGAAGAGCCACTCGCGACGCAACGCGCGGAAACACGGGCTATACAGCAAAGAATTACTTGTCTCCGAAGCGGACAGACCCGAATTCGAAAGGATGCGCGTCGGTTTGGAGACGGAACTGAAGCCCAGCAAGACGCTCCGGTGGTTTGCCTTCGATTACTGTGTTGTTTGTCACTGGCGCTGCAAGCTCGCTTTGCGACTTGAGCGTCGGCAGTTTGCCCGCCTATTCCAGGACGAACAGCACGAAAACACACGGGGTGAGGCCCCGGACGTGGATCCTGTCATCGAACGCTGGTATGGCTCCAGTCGGTCGGATACTCTCGCTGGCATTCGTGCGCTCGAAGACGCAATGATAGGGTTCGAAAAACGTGGGTACCTTGGGGAGGAGACAAAGAAGTTCTTGACGAGCGGGTTCGGATCGGATTTTGTTCAGTCCCTCGAGGAATGGAACACGATGAGTCGGGATGCGATATTGCTGGCGGATCAGATCGTATCCCACAACAAGGACTTTGCGGACGTCCCGGACGACGATGTCAAGCCGTCGAGCCCGGCTGCCGAGAAAATTAAGGTAGTGATCGATCCAATGCAAGGTCGGCACATGGTGGGCAAGCTGTTGCAACAACAATGGCACTCTTTGAAGAATCTTCTGCTAATCTCGGATCGGCATACACTTGATGGAAACCCAGACGCCGCGCAGAGTTCCGACTTCAACCCTCGCTTCCTCGCCGACGCCAATCGGGAAGTGAGACGCGCTTTGGACTGGTACTGGTCTCTGAAAGACAGGCGCCACTAAAGAATCGGGAGCCCTTCTTATCGGGGCTCCCGTTTCTTCTTGGAGATCGTAACTGGCAAGCACATGCCGCGAGCGCACTTCCGCCAATGCCGTGGATGATAAACGGCCTCGCTGATTGACGCCATGAATGAAGTTTTCGGTTACTGGCTCCGGTTGAGCTCCTGGACGAATCGCTCGACATCCCAAGCTTCCACCCCAGGAGCGATTGCCACACTGGACAGGGAGGAGTGCGGCCTTCGGTGGACCACCATCAACCGCGCCGTCCGCTGGGATAAAGAGCGTCGCAGTGAAAGCAGCGGAGTAGCCATGGCCGGTCGGACGGTTTTGCTGGCCTTGGATTCTATCAACCATAGTCCGCCATGCCGCCTCGGCGCTAGGAAGTCCACCTCAAGACCCTGCTGGTCGCGGAAGAAGTAGAGCTCTCTGCGCATTCCAAGATTGGCCTGACTCTTGAGGATTTCTGCCGCCACAAAGCCCTCGAACAGGGCCCCAAGAAACGGGGAACGTTCAAGCTCATCCGCGGAGAGAATTCCCAAGAGGTGGCAGGCGAGCCCGGAGTCTCCCCAGTAAATCTTCGGGGACTTGATGAGCCGCTTTCCGAAGTTTTCGAAGTAGGGGGGCACAATAATGATTTGACCGGTCACTTCCAGGATATACAGCCACTCGCCAATTGTGGGAACAGAAACCCCGAGCGGTGCCGCGAGGTCAGTCTTGTTGAGGATCTGGCCGTGGCGACTGGCCAGCAGAGCTAGAAAGCGACGAAAGGTCACGAGATCGCGCACATTTGTAATGGCTCGCACATCCCGCTCCAAATAGGTTTGCAGGTACGACGCAAACCAAAGGCCACGGGTCTTGGGATGGGCTAGTACCTCCGGGAACCCTCCCTGGAGCAAATTCACCTTGGTAGTTTCAGCCAGACTAAAAGGCAAGAGCTGGAGGACGGCGGCCCGCCCGGCCATGGATTCGGTGATGCCCTGCATGAGGGGAGCTTCCTGCGAGCCTGTAAAAAGCCATTGACCCATTCGCCGAGGTCCTAGGTCAATCAACGTGCGGACATAGCCGAGCAGCTCAGGTGTATTTTGGATCTCGTCAAATACAACGGGGGGCCTCAATTCATCGAGAAAGGCGCGCGGATCGTTGCGTACCCGCGCTTGGATATCGGGGTCCTCCAGCAGCACATAATGGGCATTGGGAAATGAATGACGCAAGAGGGTGGTTTTTCCGGCGCGGCGCGGCCCGGTTACGACCACGGCCGAGAAATGCCGCGCTGCTTCCAGCAAGACGCTCGTGAGTCTCCTGGGGACATATCGCATATGAGTAATGTAAAGAATAATATTACATTACTCAATAGTAAAATATTCGATGGCCAAGACAGCGAGTCGGGCATCGCTAATTAATGGAACTCGTATTCTCGCAAGACGAAGCCAAGAAGTGCCGATTTTCTGGTCACTTACAGATTTGGCGAGGCATAATGCGGTGGCCTACAAGAAGGAAGGGCCCAAGTTCATGCAGCGCCTGGCAGACAAGCAGAAGGCTCGGATAAAAGAGTCATAACCCCCCAGCGTGGGAAACGGAGCAGCACCCTGGACTGATGACTTCAAATTTCTTTGTTGCGGATGATGTCGTGTCGAGCGTCGGCGTACCAGTTTCTGCGGCGGGGTCTGGCGGAGAAGAAAATCGGCTTATTCTGTCCCACTGACAAGAACGGTGGAAAAAAGCAGAAAAACGATCACTCTCCGATTGACTGACATAAGTGGCTCGGGCAGCATGGTCGCCGATCGCTACGTGGTGTCGTTGCCCCGGGCGCGGGGGCATAGGCGAAGGGCGATGTTGCCCCCCTCGATAGGCTTGTAGCCACCGCGTCAGAAACTCTCGCAGATCTTCTGGCGGCCTCATCCACAGAGCAGGCCGCCCGCCTTGAATTCAGCCCGGTGGTGCGGCAACCGACACCACTCTCGCTGCTACTCGGCGGCTGTCGGATCGATCACCGAACGGATTCGCGAGATTCGATTGACCGGAAACCCGCCCTGCTGGGCGTGCTTACGTACCGCGTCTTCATCGGGGGCAACGTATATGCAGTAGATTTTGCCATCCGTGACGTAACTCTGGACCCACTTAATCTGAGCGCCCATCTCTAGTAAAACTCCACACGACTTCTGCGACATCGCCTGCAGTTGCTCCAACGACAGCTCGCCCCGCTTCCGGAATCTCTCTCTCGATAACGAACTTCGGCATGGTGATGCCTCGTTTTTTAGTTATTACTACTGGCGAGGAATTTGATTAACCAGATTTCAGCCTCGCATACTCGCAACAGCCCAAAGATGGGTCAGTTGGTATGGAGATATGGAAAGCGCACCGCAGTTCCCACATCCCCACACCCTCAGGCGCTAGGACGAACAAAAATGTCCGACGAAGCGTCACACTACCACTCTTACTTGCTACAAGAGCCCGGCCAGATCACGAGCAACGTCTCCCGTTGATCTACTGACCTTCGCAAGTGACCTGATTGTTCCAGTCCACGAACGCACCCTGGGGGTTGTCCCGCCAGGCCCAGACGTGGAGTTCGAAGAATGAAGGGATGTTGAAGCGATTTGGAGCGTCGACGAAAGTGAAGACCTGCCCGTCGAGCACCGGAGGAGTGTTGTTATTGGCGGCGAGCCAACTCGCCGAGTCCAGAATGAATTCGACGCCAACCAGTCTCATCTTGCCATTCGAGGGCTCGTAGATGAGTGCCTGCGGTTGCGAGGGGTCGAGGGTGAGATTGCCGAGCAGCGTGCCGTTGACGTAGTGCACGCCCATCGCCCCGTGGTCGTTACCGGTGACGCACCCTAGAAATGGTCCGTAGCCGGCTGCCGTGGCAACATTAACGTCAACGTACTGCTTCGTACCAGCGCGAACGAGTTTAACGAGCGAGGACGGCGTGGCTTGTTCGTGAGCGGAATGGGCGGTCGCAGCACTGTCAGCTGCGAAAAGCGGCGCCGCCGTGACCAGACTAGTTAGCAACGCCATGCGTAGGATGCTGATGGTTGATCTGTGGATAAGCACTCGTGATTCGTGTCGTCATTGCTTTCTCCTCGGAATGTAGTTTTCCGCACCGTGCGCGAAAAGGTATTTAGGGAGCTGTCAATCTGCCCTTACACCTAAATAGGCGTAAGCGGCGGGACGAAACTATCATTCGTAGGTGCTTTCTTTAATGGGGCACGTAATATCGCTATAATTGGCGAGATTTGGGCGCAGCTGGGAGGTACGGGGCATGAGCGATCCGGTAACAACGTCACCCCACAGTGACGTGAGCATATTGCTCCGCGCCTGGAGCGACGGAGATCAGAATGCCCTCGATCAGCTGACACCGATCGTATATGACGAATTGCGCCGGCTCGCCGGGCACTACTTGAGGGGGGAACGCACTGGCCACAGTTTGCAGGCCACTGCCCTGGTCAACGAGG
The DNA here is from genome assembly GCA_963755765.1 of uncultured Acidobacteriaceae bacterium. Classification (GTDB taxonomy): domain Bacteria; phylum Acidobacteriota; class Terriglobia; order Terriglobales; family Acidobacteriaceae; genus Acidiflorens. The sequence continues at coordinate 127,178 of CAVWKZ010000006.1, read as the reverse complement.
CTTACCTGCGGCTGGTGGATTACAAGCGAATGCGCTGGGAGAACCGCGCCCATTTCTTCGCCGTGTCGGCGCAACTCATGCGACGAATTCTGGTTGATCACGCGCGGCGCCGCAACCTGAAACGCGGGGGCGGCGTCCAGCACGTTGCTTTGGAAGACACAGCGATCCTCGGCGGCGGTCGCGATGAAAATCTGGTCGTGCTCGACGATGCTTTGCAAGCTCTTGCCCGCATGGATCCTCGAAAGGCGCAAGTGGTTGAGCTGCGTTTTTTTGGCGGCTTGAGCGTGGAGGAAACAGCTGAAGTGCTCAAGGTGTCGCCGGTAACTGTGATGCGCGACTGGAGCACCGCTCGGACCTGGCTTTACCGGGAAATGGGCGGCGGAGCCGGTGATGGATGCTGAACGATGGAAGCGAGTCGATGAATTGCTGCACTCAGCGCTGGAACTGCCCTCCGACCGGCGCGACGAATTCTTGCGACTGGTGTGTGCGGGCGATGCCCAACTGGAACGGGAAGTAAAGTCCCTCCTCACCTCCCACCGGAACCTCGGCGGTTTTCTGGAACGTCCCGCGATCAGGGTTGCGGCGCAGACGATCGCAAAGGCTGCGGCGGGAAAAGCAGACGATTTAGTGCTCGGCCAGACCATTTCACACTATCGCGTCGTGCGAAAACTGGGCAGCGGCGGAATGGGCGTGGTGTACGAAGCGGAAGATATCCGGTTGGGACGCCGCGTCGCTTTGAAATTTCTGGCCGAGGATCTGGCGCATGACGAGTGTATCCTGCGACGGTTTGAGCGCGAAGCCCGCGTCGCTTCTTCCTTGAATCACCCGAACATCTGCACCATTTACGAAGTGGAAGAGCATGATCATCAGCCGGTGATCGTCATGGAGCTGCTTGAAGGGGAGAGCTTGATGCAGCGAATCCGCAAAGGGCCAATCTCAGCCGACGAGATTTTGGACTTTGGGATTCAGGCCTCCGACGCCCTGAAGGCTGCCCATGCCAAAGGGATCATCCACCGGGATATAAAGCCGGAGAACATTTTTATCATTGGCGGTACGCGGGTGAAGATACTGGATTTCGGATTGGCCAAGGTACGTCTTGCTCCGGTTACGGGAAACCAGCCCATGGACCAATCGCTTACCCTGGACGGCACCATTATGGGCACAACTCCTTATATGTCTCCTGAGCAGGTGCGACGCGAAGAGATTGACTCTCGGAGCGATTTGTTTTCCCTGGGTGTCGTGCTTTACGAGATGGCCACCGGCCATCGACCATTCGTTGGCGAGAGTTCTATATTGGTGATGAATGCGATCCTAAATGCGCGGCCAGTCGCCGCCAGTGAGGTGAATCCGTCCGTACCCGCCGCTCTCGGCCGCATCATTGCGAGGGCACTCGAAAAAGACTGCGCGCAACGCTTCCAGCAAGCCGCCGATATTTGCTCGGACTTGAGGCGACTCAAGGCGAAAACGCAAGCAGCGCCGACGGCTGTGGTTACCGCCGCGCCTGCAGCGACGAATGCCCATCCCGCGGGCTCCGGCTTTAACCGAAGTCACGCGCGAGAATTTGCATCGATAGGCGACCGCTTCTCACAAAAGCCAGTTGAACCGATGGAGACTCGCCCGACGAATCTCCGGTCGCAGCGGACCGGGTTCGTGGGACGCGAGAAGGAAGTAAGCGCCGCCAAAGAACTATTGCTCCGTGAAGATGTGCGTCTGGTCACAGTGACCGGTCCGGGCGGGATCGGAAAAACCCGCCTCGCGCTTCAGGTGGCGAGTGGCCTGGTCGAGAGCTTTCCCGGGGGTACTCACTTTGTTTCGCTCTCCACGCTAAGCGATCCGGACTTGATCGCTTCCGTGATTGTTCAAACCCTGGGGATCCGTGCGGAAGGAGGACAGTCGCCAATCGAAATACTCAAAAGGAATCTAAAAGATTCATTGCGGTTACCAATGCTGCTCTTGCTGGACAATTTCGAGCAGTTGATTCAAGCCGCTCCCACCGTGGCGGAGCTCCTGGCCGCGGGTTCCAATCTCAAGGTCCTGGTAACGAGTCGCGCAGCGCTACATGTGTACGGAGAACATGAATTTCCGGTGCCGCCGTTAGTCGTGCCGGATTCGCGGTCCGCAACTTCAGTAGAAGTCCTGTCACAATGCCCCGCGGTCGCGCTGTTTGTACAACGAGCCGTCGCCGCCAAGCCAGATTTTGAACTTAATCAGGGAAATGCGTCCGCCGTCACCGAGATTTGCGCCCGGTTGGATGGTATTCCACTCGCGATCGAGCTCGCAGCCGCCCGAGTCAAAGTTCTTTCGCCTTCTTCCATGCGGACACGTCTGGCTAGCCGGTTGCAGCTATTGACGGGTGGCGCGCGTGACCTGCCGCAACGGCAGCAAACCCTTCGCGGCGCCATGGATTGGAGCTACGATTTGCTGAGCGCCGCCGAACAGAAGCTCTTCCGAAGATTATCAGCGTTTGCGGGCGGGTGCGATTTGGAGGGCGCGGAAGCCGTCTGTGACACCAGAGGCGACCTCGATCTCGATCTGCTCACCGGTATGGCATCGATGGTAGACAAAAGCCTGGTACAGCAGGTCGAGCGAGCGCAGGGCGAATCGCGGTTTGCGATGCTGGAAACGATTCGTGAATACGCTGTCGAAAAGCTGCAGGCCAGCGGAGAGGAAGCCTCGACGAAGCGCGCCCACGCCGCCTACTGCTTGGTACTGGCGGAAGAAGAGGCTACGGAGCAGAGAGGCACGGAGAGGAGGGAATGGGTGGAACGCTTCGCCTGGGAACATAACAACTTTCGCGCGAGTCTTGAGTGGCTGACAGAAACCGGAGACGCCGGGTGGGGGCTGCGTCTCGGCGCAGCCCTGTTTCGCTTTTGGGAGGCGCGCGAGTATCTAGCAGAAGGCCGGGACAGGCTGGGAAAATTGCTTAAGCTCGCGAGTGCAGCAGCTCCCACAAAGACGCGAGCCCGCGCTCTTTTTGCAGCAGGCGTGCTCGCGCTCGAGCAGGGAGATTACGCCTCGGCAGATGTGCTCCTCAAGGAAAATCTAGACATCGCGCGCCTTTTGGATGACAAGCAGAGTGTCGCCATCTCACTAAACGCGCTGGCGGTCATCGCTCGAGACCGGGGTGACGCCCCATTGGCGCACTCTCTATTTGAAGAAAGCCTGGTGCTGTGGAGAGAATTGGGCGACCAGAAGGCTGTCGCTCGCTCTCTCAGTAACCTGGCGAATATCGTCAAATTGCAGGGTGACAATGCTCGTGCGCGCGCTCTATGCGCGGAGTGTCTCTCAATCTTCCGAGAAATCGGAGATTGGACAGGCGTCGCATGGTCGACGAACTACCAAGGAGATGCCGCTCGCGATCAAGGTGACTCCGCAGCCGCACGGACATTGTATGAACAGGGCTTGGCGATGTTTCAGAAACTCGATGACCACTGGGGCATTGCTGGCACGCTCGCCGATCTGGGGAGCTTGTCCAGAGAACAGGGACAATATCCCACAGCACACTCTCTGTACCGGGAAAGTATAAGAATTTTCCGGGAACTGGACCATAAACGAGGAATTGCGCGCCTGCTGGAGTGTTTCGCATGCTCAGCGGCCGCTCAGTGCGAAGCAGAGCGTTCGCTGCGGCTGGCAGGCGCGGCGGCCGCGCTGCGCCAAAATATTGGCGCCCCACTCTCGGCCGCGGAACAAGCCAAACTAGAAACAACTTTGCACGCGTCACGGCAGGCATTGACCAATTCGGCGGGCTCAGCGGCCTGGTCAGAGGGTTGGGCCTTGCCGATCGAAAAAGCCATTGAGGAGGTAATGATGCCCGATGCTGTATCTTCCTCTTGTTAGCGGCCGGGAACCCGCACAAACTGACGCTGATGGCGAACATCTGGATGCCCCGGAGGCTTTAGCCGACGCTTACGCCGCGCCTGTCGGGTCCTGGAGTAACCAGATTAGATCGCCCTCTGCAATCGAGAATTGATATCGGGTGGTGAGCGCCTTCAGCAATTGCAGCGCCCACGCACACGTGGCCTTCACCGCGGCTACCAGTTCCAATACGTGTCTCTTGGTGCCCGGAGGTCCGCCTCATTGAGGACGTCTTTTCTAGTCAGCGCTTGCTGAACACCCGGCATAGGCGGCCACTGATGCGCGCATTGTTGACATCGCTTTTGCCGACCGAACGGAACGATCACAGTGGCGCCGCATTTGGGGCAGGCTTCTGATGGTGCTGTCGAGGGGTTCGAACGCGCGTCAACCCGATCTTTATCCGTCAACCGGATTTCGTGTCCCGTTTTCTTGTCTACCGCGAGGATGTCTTCGCCCTCGTCACACTGCGTGAATTCGTAGCCTTCAGGTAACTTCAACTTCCTGGCCATCTCTTCCTGTCGGTTGTAATCCAATACCCCATAAACGCGAGCTCCCTGCTTGAGCCAATCGAGAGCCTGCGAAGTGGAGTCGACCTGATCATCGTACTTGCCGTTCGGAAACGTCGTCAGTTCGTGCATATATGCTGCGCGCCAATCCGATTCAGTGGGTAGATATACGAATCCATTTTCGATGGTGTTGGAGACCGTGTGCATCCGCATTATTTTATCCATCGTTGGCTCGTAGGGCGTGACACCGTAGACGCCATCCCGGAGGAGTTCCTGAATCAATTGTGTTCCGGATGCTTTGTCCTCGATCAGGATGTTCGTCGGATGAAAAAGCTCAGCGTGTTGGCGGACTGCCCGCTTCAAGTCTGGATAGTCCATACGTTTTCGCAGCACGTCCAGGAGGTAAATCCTTTTATCCTTCTGCGCCCAGGTAGTGCAAACGCTGTAATCAGTCAATTCTGTGCTCTTGTTCGCTGTGTCCCAACTTTGGACAATGCAATCGAAACACGCGGGTTGTTCGCCAGGTTTATGACTCCGAAACCACTCGGCCTTTATCATGCCGCCTCCGAGTGGCGCTGGCGCCTGCTGATATTGGGCGGCGAAGTTATACTCTCCCATCGTCCGCCGCAGATTTCCGAGAACCTCCAAGGATTCGCGTTCCGGGTGAAGCGCTTCCCCGGCTCGGCGCCGCACGGTGCGTGTGCTAATAATAGATTCGATCTGGTGGGTTTCGTCTTCCTCCGCGATGGCCGGCAGTCGCAACAATTCCCAATCCTCTTGCTCGAGAACATGTCCGACTAAATCGTCTTCGTGGAGACGCTGCATGACGATGACGATGCAGCCAGTGGTCTTGTTATTTAGTCGGCTGCAAAGGGTGTGGTCGTACCAGCTATTGACACTCTGACGTGAGGTTTGCGAAACGGCCTCGTCCGGTTTCAGCGGGTCGTCGATGACGATGTAATCGGCCCCTCGACCGGTGAGAACGCCGCCCACCGAAGTGGCGAGACGGGAACCATTCGCGAGAGTCTGAAATTCTTGCGCGGACTGTTTTCGAGGCGAAAGCTGGACCGGGAACAACCCGCGATAGCATTCGCTGCCCATCAGCTTCAGGCAGTCCAGCGAAAGCTTATTGGCAAGTTGCTGGCCGTAGCTCACGCAAATAATCTGTGAGCTAGGCTTCAGTCCGAGCAAGAACGCTGGAAAAGAGATCGATACTAGGTGAGACTTTAACGATCTCGGAGGAAGATTGATGATCAACCGCCTGATTTTCCCTTCAAGGCAGGATTGCAGCTTCGAGGCGATCAATTCAATATGCCAGTTGCTGTAAAAGCAAGAGTCTGGATTAAGCTCGCAGAAGGCTCGGTGGCTGAAGGTATAGAAATCGCTTCGACATAGTGCCTGATACTCAACAGCGGTAAACGGCGCGGACGACATGATGATTCTCCATCGAATGAATTTTGTACTTCCGTTGTTAGGTGAAATCTGCGCGGGAACAGTCCAGTGACGAATCGGCGTGAAATCCCCAGCGCCGGTCTGGTTGACCAGATGGCTGACCGCCGCTCCCAGCTTTCTTGTTGTTATTGTCCTTCGCCGGACATTCTCGTTGATGGCGACCTTCTCGCGAGGCGTTCGCTGTCGAGCGACAACCAGAGGGCCGACTGGCGGATCCAAGAGTTCCGGCAACTCGGTGGTGGATTGAGGATCGGGCGTTTGGTTTCCCCCTTGGCGCAGAGTCGCGGTGATCGTGTCCGTTCTGGGAGGAGAGAGATTGTCGATTGGGCACGCAGAAAATGCGATCAGGAGCGTGCAACAATAGACACGGGAGACCATCCAATATTTAGCGCCATTCAAGTTCATTTCTGATCATCTCCTTCGGATGAATTCCGTTCTTCTTCGGTTACCTGAAATCGCCGCAAAATGCCTTGCATTACTTCACGATCTGATTCACCGAGATCTTGCAGCTGGGAATCGCGTGCGTTCTGCTGCGCCTCGGCGTCGTGGGCAAGGGCAGTTAAATGACGAAGCGCTCTGAGATCGCCAGCAGCGGCTTGGTCGACGAGTTGTTTGAGCGCAGCTTCCAGTTTCGTTACGGTTTTTCGCCGGCCGTTTTCGTTGATGACGACCTTCTCGCGAAGCGTCTTGGTAAGTACCGTCGCCACATTCAAACTGCCTTTGGGGCGCCCGCGTGGATTCCCCGAAACGCCCTTCCGGAAGCGTGTCGCCTCAGGTGGCGAACGATAACCTATACGGCTGTTTGGCGCGGGTTCGAACTTGTCACGTCCTGTGCGTTGTTCCATCAGCTTCCTCTGCAGTGCGGATACTGGACACGATGCGGAGCAGCGCAATCGTCGGCGTTTTCGATATGGTGCCCGAAGGAATGAGTCGGTTCGATAAGCGGTTCGAACCCGCGGTAAAGGAAGATCCTCCAACCGTCATCCTCTTCGTCGTCCAAACCCATAGTCGTGAAGGGCGTCTTCATTAGGGAGAGCGACTTCTGTGACCCAGCCAAAATTTGGATATTGCCGTCCTGCATTGTGTTTCCCCTGGGGGCCCGACAACCGGCCAAGCCCGCCCCAGCACCAAGATCTCATTTCTAAGTTTGATCACCTCTTTCTTCTGCTCAGGTTGTATGCGAGGCGCACCATCTCCCCCTGCCATCTCTTAACTTCTTCGGACTGCTGAACGGGGTTGGGAACTGGAACTGGAACTGTCCGCGGAGCCGTCTTGGCGCGGGCTACGGCTTCAAAATCCTGGGACAACAGGGGATTGGCGAGCTCACAGGGATTGCCGCCGGGATACGGCGTCGGGATCTTAGTGGCAACTGCAGTTTTCTTCATCGCGGGTTCTCCTCCTTCAATCGAAAGCTTCTTACTCGGCGGCTAGCGTCGAGCAGGCTGTGAGCCCCTATCCTGTTGATGCACTTTCCCGTCAGGCCAGTGGCCATGCCCACGTCTCGCGCCGACAGACCTAGCAACAACGGACCGGACGCTACCAGAACCAGTCCGGGGTCCAAATGATGCGGTCTACGGCCGTCACGAAAACTATGGTGGACCGACTGACAAAAAATGTCGTTGTTTTTTACGGACTGTAAAAAACACTCTTGGGTGGGTGAGTGTGGACCCTCAACTGCTAGCGACGGGAACGCTTCTGACGAATGTAATCGGGTTTGTGGCCTGACAAAAAATGTTGGAAGAGATCGAAGATAGCGCTCGGACTCTTACTTTGCGTAAGAAAAACAGTGGGGTTATGGGAAACGAATTGCAGCCACAAGCCCAGATTATGCGGATTACTAAGGAATTGAAATTCATGGCTTTCTGCCTGCTGCTGAAAGAACTGAACCAATTCCGTGGGCTTTTGGTTGGTCAGAGATTGATTGCGCAGCTGTGCCAGGTGGTCCTTCAGCTCAGCAATAATGATCCGGGCAGTTTCGGGGAAGAGGGGATCATCGAGCGAGGGCATGGCAGCTTGACGTTGGATCCGTGCAGCTTTATTCAAAGCCGCTGTCCATGCCTCAAACTTAGGACCGTCATGCATACTCCATTCTTTGACCCGTTCAAATACGAGCTCACTCAACGTCATACTAAAACCTGTAGTAGCGGTGTGCGCGAGAATGAGTTGATCCAGCGGTTCCTGCAGCTGACGCACGATCGGCATCCATGCGGCGATTCCATGATGAAGGGTACGATGAAGGTCCTTCTTGTGCGCGCCGCCGGTCAAATGGGCTAGCAGGCTGACCATGGCCCCGCTGAACGCCCAGCCTATGACGTCCCGATTTGAGCCAAAGACTGGATCAGGCATGTGGTTCAGCAGGTTGACCTTGAGGGCGTCCTCGGGTGGTCTGTGAGCTAGTATTCTGGTAGCAAAGAAATCGAAAATCGCCGCGTAATAATCTTCCGGTGAATTGGGGACCAGCGCCGGGGCTCCACTTGCTATTGATGGTTTTCGTTTTGCTGACATTCGATTCTCCCGCTCTAAAAGGATCCTCGAGCCGCCGTACAAAATCGCTGTAGTACATTCACCGAAAGGCCAGAGTTACTCGCAGGCCTGTCGCCATCGTGAATATGACCCCGCGCTGTTGCATCCAGGAGAACCCCGTTCCACACGGAATTCAACTGGTCTAGGGTAGGAAGTTTCAAGGCCTTCTCCTGATCCCACCCATGTAGCTGCATACTATTATCCCCAACTCGGGGAAGCAGAAAAAGTACCCGGAAGTACATCTCTGACAGTGTGCGAACTGCACTTGGGGCCACCGGGCTCATCGGACGCGCGCGAGCGGTTGCGTGCCAACTGGACCGACTACCCGCATTCCTCCAAAACTCTAGTGGGGCACAGTGGCAAGCTCAGCGCTTAGCGCAAAGGAACCAAGCAATTGGTTGACAGTGCGTATGCATGCCGCTAAGAGATGCACATGGCCATCACTGTGCTCATGCGTTTTTCTTGATAATTCTGAAAAGATCCATGCCATCGTCGCCGCGATCGTCGAGCCTGACGACGAAGGGCGATACATACGCCGGCTTTGATCACCTCGGTTGCGACATGAAACCAACTGCAGCCAATCTCACGAATATACGCTCTTGACAGCGGTTCAGCCCGCGTGTACTGTTGTGCCCGATTTGCCGGGTGGAATTCTCAGTGGAGTGGCGTGGGACTCCCGATTCCGAGCCTCGGTACTCGTCCTCTGTCCCATCGAGCATGTTCTGCCCGGCAAGCAGTCGGCCGTGACTCTTGTGAACGCTGTCGCCCCATTCACTGGCAGCCCCGACCCCAAGTAGATATCCACCTGTGGTGGCGAACCGCCAGAGGAGGCATGTTTATGAGGTGGGCAGGAAACATTCCGTTCCACGCTCTCAATGGGTGCGTCAATCTGCTGGAGCACTCGCCACCGTGTCCATCGTGACGTTCGGCTCCGGGAAAGTGCTGCCAACTGTGGTGTCGAATTGAGAAAAAGAGGACGATATGCGCACTGTGAAGCTTGTTCTTACTGCGGCAGTAGCTGGTTCTATATTCCTCAGCCTCTCATTACTGGAGGCTCAATCGCAACCCACACAGCCGACCACGACCTTCCAACTGGAGCGCGGCGCAGGTTCGATCCAATACCCGTCAGGTTGGACCCCGCGGCATTATTCGAACGTGTACGAACTTTGGAACGTCACTGCGGACAAGCTGGCAAGCGTGGCGTCCGAGGAACGGAACAGCGTCCCCCGGATCGACATGAGCGTTACACCCGTCGCAAACCACGCGGAAGCTTTGCACCGTTTGCGGGAAATTGAAGCGGAGTCGGGCATGACGTCGAGGTACGTTGCCATTGGTGGTTGGCCCGCACTGCAACGGCGGCAGCTCGTTCCTAAACCTCATGAAGGCGACGATGTGGATTCCGACGGAGCGAAGCTGTTTATGGTGACCACCGCAGTGGCGGCTGGAGCCACGGTAGTTCGCCTGGATGGTTTTGCCCCGGAGACAGCCTCGCCGGAACTTGTCGATCAGATGGAGAGTATCGGCCGCAGCTGGCAGCCGGCCACAGCGAGTGACGCCGCGACGGCCGGCAAGGAAGTGCAGCAACTGCGCAACAGCCCGTCTTTGCGGATGCCGCGCGCCTCGTCGCCTGCGGCTTCTCCCGTGGCAGCTCCCGCAGGGGCGCCCGCGTCGGCAAAAACCGTCGGAAATTCCGTGACGCCCACGCCCGGCACGGCCGTCAACCTGGGCATATTCAATACGCAGGAAGGAAGCGAGTCCGAGATTGGCGTGTCGTCGAATGGCACCAACATAGTAGTCGCCCAGCAGTGCTCCTATAGGTTTTCCACGGACGGCGGGGCTACGTTTTCGACCAGCGGGGGGTATCCGGGGGGCGGGGGAAATTGCACCGGCGGCGACTCTTCGCTGGCAGTTGGCAAAAGCGGTAATTTCTACTGGGATACGATCGGGAGTAACACCTCCACTTGTCCTCCATCTCCGCCAGCCACTTCGCCCAACTGCAACAACACGCAGGAAATAGCCGTGTCTACCAATAACGGGCAGAGCTTCTCATTTTCGGTAAACGTCATCGACTGTCAAGTCACGTCCGGCTGCGGATTCGGGAACGTCCCCGACCAGGAGCACATAGCCGCCGATCGCGTCAACGCCAGCGGCTCGGCCCAGGACCAGGTTTACCACGTCTTCCGTCAGGGCTACGGTTTTGGGATTTCGTGTTCCACGGATAGCGCGGCTACTTTCAGCGCTGTCGCGTTCTATAACAACGGCTCAACCGATTTTCCCCGTATCACGGTAGCGCAGAACGGCACCGTCTTCGTGGCCACCATTAATGGAAACAACGTCGAACTATGGAGCTTCAGTTCGTGCCAAAGCGGTCTGGCACTGGGTCTAAACCACCAAACTATCGCGACCGGGATCAATCAAGTGACCTGCCCGGTTTCCGGGCTTGACCGTTGTAACAACGGCAACATTCTTACCAGTCCCACCGTGGCAGTGGATGACACGAATGCCAACCATCTCTACGCGTCCTACGCCATAAACACAGTTCCCCCGCCCACAAACGCATCTTTCCCCGGAAACGAGAACATCTTGGTTGAAGAATCTAACGATGGCGGAAGTAGCTGGAGTTCCGCCGTACAGGTCAACCAGGGTACGAGTGGTACGGGCGGCCGCCGGTTCCAGCCATGGGGCTGCGTGACCGAGGGCGCGTATTACGTGTCGTGGTTTGACCGTCGAAATTCGACCTCCTCATCGAACGACCTGACGGACTACTTCAGCAGCAGCGCCTTCGACAGCGGCGGAGTTCTGACTGGAGGCACCGACTTCATGATCGACACCAACGCCGACCCGGAATGCGCTACGGGCTGGGGCTGCCAGTCTCGCAGTATTTATGATTCTGAATCCTGTTCGACCCAGCCGCAATTTGGCGGGAAGTGCGGCACCGCGAACCCACTCGCGGCCACCGACTCGGGAACGCCGTGCAATTTCGCTTCACCGGTCTGTGTAGTTCCTGGCGAGAGCTGCCAGCTCGGAGGCGGTTGCCCCAAGTACGCCGACTACACCGGGAATGCATGCCTTCTCGGGCGCTTATACAACGCATGGCCAAGTGCAACCGACCAGCCGGGCGCGGTAACCGCAGGCGGCAGAATCTCTACGTTCTTTGTGGAGACCGTGGTAGGCGCTACGGGCACGATGACCACTTACACAGGCCCGGTTAGCGGGGAGTACAACCACGGCGTCACTCTTGCGGCCGCACTCGACCTCTCGGGAACTGCCATCCCAGTCACGAGTCAGACAATGGCATTTACGCTGGGCTCGCAGGGTTGCGCGAGTTCTACTACCGACGCCGGCGGCACAGCCTTGTGCACCTTCACAATCAACCAGGTCCCCGGCTCGTACACCGTAAGCGCCAGCTTTGCCGGCGCGGGCAACTACGGGGCCAGCAGTGCCTCCCAGCCATTCACCATCAACAAGGAGGTTACGGCCCTCGTAACTACCGCGAGTAGCAGCACGACCCAGGACTATCACGATTCAGCGACCGTGCAAGCTGAGCTCTACGACTCCGGCACCGGGAACCCCATCGCGGTCTCCGGGCTGACCTTAAGTTTTGCGATAGGGTCAGGGTTAACCGGCGAGACCTGCAGTGCTCTGACGAATTCATCGGGTATTGCAACCTGCTCCCTAACGCCAGAGGAGGCTGCGGGTATGAACACGCTGAAGGTTGCTTTCGCCGGGAACGCCTACTATACAGCCAGCTCCTTTTCGACCCCTTTCACGATCACGCATGAGGAAACTACGCTTGGCTTCTATTCGGGCAGTCCCACCGTGATTGCCAACGGTCATCCTGTCACCTTCACTGCCACGCTTCTCGAGGATGGAACCACACCACCGGTTCCCTTCGGCCAGACCATAACGTTCACTCTGGGTACCGGAAGCACCGCCCAGACCTGCAGCGGACCAACCGTCGCAAACGGCTGGGCGTCGTGCACCATCCCGAGTGTCAACCAGCCTCTCGGTCCGAACACGGTGGCAGCCAACTTCGCGGGCGACGCATACTACCTGCCGTCCTCCACTTCTGAGGCGGTCATTTCCTTTGCGTTCCTCACTTCGGGCTCTATGATCATCGGCAACCTCGATGCGGCCGTCGGCACTGCGGTAGAGTTCTGGGGCGCCAATTGGTCGACGCTCAACTCGCTCAGCGGCGGTCCGGCGCCGGCCTCGTTCAAAGGATTCGCCGATAACTCACTGCAGAGTTGCGGCGGGACTTGGACCACCAATCCCGGCAACAGCTCCAAGCCACCTGCAACCTTGCCTTCTTATATGGGCGTCATCGCGTCGAGCGCGATCGTACAGTCAGGGAGCACTATCTCTGGTAATGGCCCCATCATTGTAGTCGTCGAGACCAATCCCGGGTACGCGCCGAACCCCGGTCATCCTGGAACCGGGACCGTAGTCGCAACGTATTGTCACCCGTAGTTGGTCGCCGCGGGGCGGGCTTGGAAGCCTGCCCCACGGTGCTTTCCGAACGGCACGCTCAGAGCGCGAAGCCGCGGAAATTCAGAGAGTCTATGCGAATCTGTATCGTTTACTTTGCTGCGCTGGCCGCAACGTGCTTGGCCCAATCGCTCTGCGCACAGCCTGCCAAAGTAGCGCCAGTTGCCAGCGTAGGCGGCCAGCTTATCCTTGAAGACGAGTTGGCGCCGCTGGTCGAAGGCCAGCTTCGCCAGCTTCAATACCAGGAGTATCAAGTCCGGCGCAAAGCCCTCGACGATCTCATCAATCAGAAGCTGGTGGCAGCCAAAGCCAAGGAGAAAGGACTCGCCTCCGAGGAGTTTCTGCGGCAGGAGATAGATAACAAGTTGCCGGAGCCGGGCGAAGCCGACGTAGAGGCCTCTTACTTCGCTCAAAGGAACCTGTCAAATGTTCCGTTCGAACTGGTGAAGAGACAGCTTCTGGCGGACCTGAAGCAAAGAAACGCACAGCTTGCTCGCCAGGATTACATTCAGCGCCTGCGCCAGTCCGCTGACGTTTCCGTGACGCTGCGGCCGCCCAGAGTTCAGGTTTCTTTCGATCCGGCTCGCACGCTCGGTAACCCCGACGCTCCGATCACCATCGTCGAGTTCGCCGACTTCCAATGCCCGTACTGCCGGAAAGCGACCCCCATCATGCGGGAAGTGCTCAACAAATACAAAGACCAGGTGCGGCTCGCTTTTCGGGATTTTCCGTTGCAGGAGCTTCATCCTTATGCCCAGCGGGCAGCCGAGGCGGCGCGCTGCGCCACCGCGCAGGGAAAATTCTGGGCGTATCACGATGTGCTTTTTTCAGGCACTGCGAGGCTGAGCGAGCAGGATCTCCGCGAGCACGCCGTTACCTTGAGCCTGGACATGACCCAGTTCGACGCTTGCATGCAGGACGGCGGGTTCAAGGCCCGGATCGCGGAAGATCGGAAGGCGGGCATGCTGGCGGGAGTCTCTGGCACGCCGGGATTTTTCATTAACGGAGTTTTCCTCAACGGCTTTCAGTCCGTGTCTGCCTTCGAAAGCGTTATTGACGAGGAGCTGTTGTCGCTCAAAGAGCAAGGCAAGTAAAGCCTGTTGAGATAGAAAACTCGAACATAATGCCAAAAGCGTCTTAATCAGCTCGCCGTAAAAAATGACGCCGGAATTCCGGCCGCGGGGCTTCCAGGCCGGGAAGGTGATCCGCTTTGGTTTCTTTTACACGGGGGCGGAGGTCGTCGGCGCGGGAAGGCCAACCCGCCGTAGAGGCCTTGGAACCAATGGAATCAGGTAGTTGGGTAGAATGGTTCCGATCATCGTGTGGAATTAACCACCCACCGAAAGCCCCCGGCACCCTAACGATTCTTTGGGCCGTGCGCGACCTTGCGAATAGGGGTATCATGCCATCCTGCATTATCGCGGGCTTCGCCTGATCGAATCTCGCGGGGTGGTTCGATGCAATTGCGGCCGATATCGGTGTTGCTACTCGCCGCTCTTCTCGTCATGGTCTGCCCCGCAGATAAATTGAACGCTCAAACAACCAGCTCTGGTGGGTTGACCGGTGTCGTAACTGATCCGAGCAATGCGGTCGTTCCCGATGTGGCTGTGGAAATAAGGGACACCACCAAGGGGACGGCGCAAAGTACGAAGACAGATCGTGACGGGGTATACCGCTTCTTCTTCCTGGCGCCAAGCAGATACACCTTGACCGTCACCCACGCCGGGTTTCGCAAAGTGAATGGAATTGTAAGTGTGCTGCTCGGCCCTCCCGGCACCGTGAACGTGACTCTGGAAATTGAGACCGGAAGCACCGCGATAAAGGTGACGGGAGAGGCGCCGCTCCTCCAGGCCGAAAACGGCGACGTCTCGACGTCGATGAACCAGAAGCAGATTTCCGAGGTGCCAAATCCTGGCAACGATCTCACCTACATTGCGCAAACCGCCCCCGGTGTGGTGATGAACACGGATACTCAGAATGGCTTCAACTATTCAATACTGGGTATGCCGGGCACATCCTATCTTTCTACAGTGGACGGGATGAACACCAACGACAATGCCACCAATCAGAGTCAGAGTGGGTCAGTCGGGCTCACTTTGGGCCAGAATCAAATTCAGGAAGCGACCATCGTGAGTACCGGTTACTCGGGCGAGTTTGGCGGTGCTGCGGGCGGGAATATCAATTACATCACTAAATCGGGGAGCATGGAGTTCCATGGGAACGCACAGTACTATTGGAACGGCAGCGTATTGAATGCCAACGACTGGTTCAACAAGGAATCCGGGAATCCGCGTCCCTTTGACGTCGCCAATCAATGGGCGGGTTCGTTAGGCGGCCCGATCAAAAAGGACAAGTTGTTCTTCTTTTTCGATAGCGAGGGCCTTCGATTGGTACTACCGAATCTTTCCCCGGTTGTAATCCCGAGCCCACAATTTGAGACTGCGACCATTGCCAACATCGACTCCAGCCCACGGTTTGGTCCGAGTTCGGCAACCGATGCGTTTTACCGGAAAATATTCAGTCTCTACAATGCGGCACCGGGCGCAAGTCACGCCAGTCCGGGTGGACAGGACCCTACGTCCGATCCCACAGGCTGCACGGGATTCATGGTTCTGCCTGCCGGCGTGCCCTGCGCTTTGAATTTCTTATCGTCGCGAAGCCGTCCCAGTTCGGACACGCTCACGGCTGGCCGTATTGATTGGAACGCGGGCAAGAACGACCGCGCCTTTCTTCGAATCCAATATGAAGCTGGATCCGGGGCCTTCTTCACCGATCCCATCAGTCCGCTGTTCGATGCTGATTTCAGCGCGCCATCGTGGCAAGGACAGCTCATCGAGACGCACACCTTTGGCTCATCGGCTGCCAGTCAATTCCTTGTGGCAGGTTCTTACTTTTCGCGTATCTGGCAGGTGAAAGATCCATCTCAAGCTCTATCCGCGTTCCCCACTGTCTTGGGCTTTTGGGCACCGGGTGCCTTTACCCAACTGGGAGGAGTGGACTTTATTGGCGCTTACGGCAGGCGCCAAA
Source organism: uncultured Acidobacteriaceae bacterium (assembly GCA_963755765.1). Classification (GTDB taxonomy): domain Bacteria; phylum Acidobacteriota; class Terriglobia; order Terriglobales; family Acidobacteriaceae; genus Acidiflorens. The sequence continues at coordinate 111,327 of CAVWKZ010000006.1, read as the reverse complement.
CACAATATCAACTTTCCGAAGATGTGGTGAAGATTTGGGGCAAGCAGAAGTTCGGCTTTGGCGCAAACTTCGTGCGAATCGATTGGAGCGTCCTACCCAACAAAGTGCATTCCATTGGGGTGTTGAGTCCGCAGACGCTAGATGCGTTTTACCAGGGTGGTTTGGATCCCGCGTCCTCGTCGAGCGATTTTACTTCACTGACACAATCCTTCACGTCGCAGACTACCGTGCCAGTCTCCTTCTTCAATTTTGGAGTGTATGGACAGGACGAGTTGCATGCCCGGCCAAACCTGAATCTCACCCTGGCTCTTCGCGCGGAACATTACTCTAATCCCGCGTGTGAAAGCGGCTGCTATTCTCGGCTCACGGGACCTTTTGATTCAATCAGCCATGACCCCGACCAGCCATACAACCAGGCGATCCTCGTCAACCAGAAACACGCCATTCCGAATATGGACACTATTCTGTGGTCCCCACGATTTAGCTTTGCCTGGCAACCATTCGGCGTGTCGCACAACAGCCTGTTACGGGGCGGTGTGGGCTTTTTCTACGACCCGTTGCCAGGCGGCATTCTGGAGTCGTTTTACACCAATTCTCCAATCTACAATGTCTACACGCCCTACCAGGACAATCTAACTCCGGGGGAAACCACCAGTCTCTTTAAGGATGCGGCCGCTTCGAACGCAGCGTTTGTCAACGGCTTTGCTGCCGGCCAAACGCTCGCTCAGATCCAGGCGATAGACCCCAATTTTTCTCCGCCCGCCCTTAGTGCCTCGGATAAGCGCATTCATTCGCCGCAATTTCAAAGGTGGAGCCTCGAATGGCAGCAGGCCTTCGGAGCGGAAACGGTGGTCAGCATCGGATACTTCGGCAATCACGGGATTCATGAATTGGTTGGCGATCCAGACGCGAATGCCTTCGGATTCGGCTCGCTTCCCCCGGCAAAGTGCACCAGCCCGCCTGTCCCGCCCTGCGCAGATCCGCGCTTCAGCGAGGTCACGGAGTACACCACGAATGCATTGTCCAACTACAACGGCATGGTCATTTCGTTCAAACATCAATTCGTTCGTTGGACTCAAGGCATGATTCAGGCCAACTACACCTACGGCCACGCGTTCGATGAAGTCTCGAATGGCGGGATTTTTGCCTTTACGACTGTTGGTTTGACGAGCCCACAAGACCCTAAGAATCTTCGTGGCGCCTATGGATCGGCCGAGTACGATGTGCGCCACTCTCTCAACGCGAGCTATGTTATGGATGTCCCCTTGAAAGCGGCCTTTCGCGGCCACGGTGCGGATTACTTGGTGAAGGCATGGCAGATTTCCGGGACAATCTTCGCCCGCACCGGCCTTCCCTATACCGTCGTGGACGTGGCCCAATCGTCTCAACTTACGAGTAATAATTATTTTGGCTTCTTGTACGCAGTGCCGGTCGGCCCGCTTCCGCCGGGGACGGCGTGCGGGGAAGGAGCCGCATTCCCGCTTGCTCCGCACCCTTGCCAACCGCCTCAAGTCTTGGCCGACGGAATAACCCCCAATCCGAGTGCGCTTTTCGTACAATCCGGTTGTGAGACTGGTTTCAACGTCGGGAATCTGGGTCCATCAGGCGTGTGTGGAGGGTCCTCGGTGGCGTTCACGCAAGGCAGAAACCGCTTTCGTGGGCCAAGCTACTTCAATACCGACTTCGCTGTCATGAAGAACACCAAGATCCATGGTTGGGAAAATGCCGAGCTGGGGATCGGCTTGCAGTTTTTTAATCTGTTCAACCACCCCAATTTTGGCTTTCCCGATACGGCTAGTTCCGACTCAACATTCGGGCAGATCTTCAATCTGGAACAACCACCCACCAGCATTGTGGGTTCAGGTATTGGAGGCGATGCGGCTCCGAGGATGATTCAGTTGAAAGCCCAACTGCAATTCTGATGGATGGGTGAGCGGGCCACGGGCAACCCCGCGCATGACTCGGTAATAACAAACGTCAGAAATTCTCCAGCATCCAGAAGTTTTGATCTACAGTGTTGCTCTCAATGCAGAGATGATGGCCGTCCGGGGACTCTGCCGAACTCCCTATCGCGCGCTCCCACAGCACATTCGCGTGTCCCTGGAGATCCACATGCAGAACGGCGCCGTAGCCCTTCTGAGTCGTTACCACAAACAGGCCTTTGCCGTCCGCGCTCCAATTCAGACCGCGCAAATTGCTCCAGCCCTTTACTTGGACTTCGCGCATCTTCTTGCCGCGCAAAGACAAGATGTAGATTGGATCCTCCAGGCCTCGAAGTGCTGCAACACGGGTGGCGTCGGGAGACAGTTCAACATCCCAGCGATCGTCATTCGGATCGAGTGCAAACCGAGTGAGCTCAGATCCGCGTCCTTTAACGGGATCGACGGCGTCCACGACCACTTCTTTCCGATCCTCGGACAATTCGGCAACCACACACAAGTCAGACGGCGGTCTTGCGCAGGAGACCTGGCTTTCCGAGCTGACCGCAGTCAACACGAGTTGTGATGGTCCACCCCCGACGGGCACCCGCATGAGCGGATCTGGCTTTGACCCCATTCCCGAACCGGTGGGATTATATCGATGCACAAAATAAAGGACCCATTTTCCGTCAGGTGTTACTACTGCATTCCTCGCACCCTCTTCGGGAGTTGTCAGTGGTTGCGCGTTATCTTCGCCCAGGAACTGCTTGTACACCCCCAGGGGACCGCCACGATCAGAGACGAAGATGAGAGCTTTGCCGTCGGGCGTCCAGGCCCCGGGAAAATCTCTACTTTCACTCAAAGTAAAATGCCTTGAATTGATAACGCGTGTTCCACTGGCATCAAGGTTGGCCATATAAATCGTGAAATGGCTCGCCCACCTCAGAAAAGCAAGCTTCTTGCCGTCTGCTGTCGCGCTCTCGCCGCTCATGCAGAAACCGGACCAACTCGTGAGGCGGCGGGGTTCTCCGATGGGCTTACCCGTCCCCCCGTCGAGCCGCATCTCCCAGAAGTTACAACCGGAAACGCCAACGGCCTGAGGCTCTGCCATCGAGTAGATCAACCGCCCCGGTAACCAGAGATACTCGAAGATCTGATTCCCGACCGACGATGGAAATATTGTGGTGGGCGGGCCGCCTTTGAGGTCGCGACTCAAAAGGCTGGCGCCTTCGGAATCAATCCTGGAGTAAGCGATCACTTTTCCATTTGGTGACCACGCAACACCGCCAAGCGCACTGTTTTCGTCCGTGTCGTACAGCTTCCGCGCGTTGGCTCCATCCGGGCCCATCAGCCAGATCTCACGATCGCCCAATCTGCCTGCGTTAGTAGAAAACGCGATGGTGGAACCGTCCGGGGAGATGCTGTTTGCCAGGGCATCGTCGCGAATGTGACGCGGCGGAGTGCCCAACACCGAAAAAATCCACACGCTTGTGGCGTGCGAACTCAACTCCTCGGGACGCGTCCCAAACGGATGGGCCGTCACCAGAAACCTGGCGCTATCAGGAAACCAGCCTCCGAATACCCAGTCTACTTGCTTGCCCTTGAGTTGTTCCGGTGGCGATAAACTGCGTGACTCGCCACTTTCGACCAGTTTAAGCTTCATTCCTTTCGCTTCGATGTAGGCAAGATACTTGCCGTCGGGTGAAATGCTGCCGCCTCCGCTGGCGATCTCGAAGGAATTGTTAGTGAGTTGAGTTTGCTTAAGCTGAGGTAGACCAGACGACTGGCGTTTGGCAAACCACATCGCACCGACCCCCAGAAGAAGAGCGAAGACCACAGTGGTGACGACCGGCCAACGAGTGTGCCGGGGCGGTTCTGGGGGGCTCGCGCCGGTTCTGCCACCCAACTTGGACGCCGTCAGTAAACTGGTGCGCATCTCCGATGCTGTCTGATACCGTTCTTCACGCTCCTTTTCGAGCGATTTGTTGATGATTGTCTCCAGTTCAGTAGGGATTTTGGGGTTCAGCTGCCGCAATGGCGTCGGGACCTGGTTAAGGACGGCAGCGTGAAGTATTGGAGCAGTTTCTCCCGTGAATGCGCGTTGCCCTGCGGCCATTTCATAAAGCACAAGACCGAAAGAGAATAGATCAGTCCTTGCATCCAATCTCTCGCCGCGCACCTGCTCCGGCGACATATATGCTGCCGTACCGAGGGCCATGCCGGTGACGGTGAGGGTGACATCGACCGACTGAGTTGAAGTTTCCGGATGCGGTAGTGATTGATTGTCTTCCGAACGTGTAAGCTTCGCCAAACCAAAGTCGAGAATCTTGACCTCGCCTCGATTAGTAATGAAGATGTTTGCCGGTTTGATGTCGCGATGAAGGATGCCTTTTTCGTGGGCGGCTTGCAGACCGTCGGCAACTTGAATACCAAGGTTCAGCAGGTCATCGGTCGTAAACGGAGTGCTGGGAAGCATGGCAATTCGGTCCCGAAGTGTCTGCCCTTCCAGCAACGGCATCACCAAGAAGGGCTGGCCTTCGTGCTCGCCGAACTCGTAAACGCTGCAGATGTTGGGATGGTCGAGTGCGGAAGCTGCCCGGGCTTCGCGTTCGAAGCGCTCCAGCGCTGTCGGGTCTTTACTTAGTTCCTCGGGAAGAAATTTCAGCGCAACCCGCCGGCCGAGCTTCAGGTCCTCGGCTTTGTACACCAATCCCATGCCCCCGCCACCCAGTATCTCCAATACGCGGTAGTGAGAGACTTTCTTGCCAATCAGATTCGCCGAAGCGGAAGGAGCTCGATTTTCCAGCCGCTGCACCTGAGCGATGAAACGGTAGCCGCGCCGCGGCAAAGTTTCAATAAAGAGCGGATGCTCGGCCGAATCCTCCAGCACGTCACGCAGCCGGTTGACCGCTTTGTTCAAGCCTTGATCGAAATCTACGAAAGTGTGGGAAGACCACACTCTTTTTCTGAGTTCATCGCGGGTAATAAGGTGGCCTGGCCGTTCCACCAGCGCCGCCAGAATATGGAAGGACTGCTCTCGAAGAATTGTCGTCCGTCCGTTGCGCCTCAGTTCACCGGTCTGGAGATCCAGCTCGAACTCTCCGAAGCGAACGGATTGGGACGCGGTGTGCGGTGTCATCACTATTCCCACCGAGATTGGGTCAGCTTACCACTTGCGCAGACGCTGGGCACCGGAAAGAAAGCTTAGTTCAAGTGCATCAAGATAGGGCGCTTACTTCATGTCAGCCAGATGTCACATGGATGGAAGCTCCGCGCCATTGACGCTGGGGGCAAACCGGCCCAGAGTAGCGCCTCTAAGCGGCAGTCGGGCACTTTCCGCTTCAGGCCATAACAGCGGAACCGACGGCCAGAAACTAAGGAGAAGCGTATATGAGACCCCGAAAACTGACGTACATGGGCGCGATGACGTTCACCGTAACGAAACCACCAATGTTGTTATTGATTGCGGTTGTCACTCTGTTTGCCGCGCTGGCGTCGTCGAATCCGCTGGCCGCGCAGGACAAACAAGATCACCTTCACCGTACTCTTGGTACAGGAAATGGCGCGCTTGCCACTCAATCCCAATCGTCTGCCCGTAGCGGCGAGGATTCGTTTAACCTCAACTACTGGAGCCTTCTTTCCCAGGTGGTGGACGACCAGAACGGGGCCCCTTCTGTTGATCCCTTAAGCCTCCAACCCCCGGCGATCCTAAGCAACGACAACCCCGCCGCGAATCCCACGGGGGACTACCACACCTACAAGGCCTGCTGGAAGGTAGCCCACCCTGGGCCCCTGGACCCGCCCGGTACGGCCATCAAGTGTTACAGCAGTCCTGCTACGTTCGAGATGGGCGACGGGAGCCTCGCGAGCAACCCCAATGGCAACCCCGACGAGACGTTTGGCGGCTTGCCGTGTCCCTTGACAGGTACGCAGCAGTTTTTATGGGTCGACCAGCTCTTCGCCTACTGGAACGCCGTTCGCTTCTACGATGCAAGCGAACAGCTGATCGAGGGCTATCGCCACGAAGTGTATGCCGGCAGGATTTACAACTACACGACCGGCAAGTCGATCCCCGCTTGGATGGACTACGTCAGCACTTATGAGGAAGAGCCCGGCCCCGATGGGACCCAGAACAATCTGCAGTGGGGTTACTACGGAAATGACTTCTCGGCCCTAGCGGGTATTACCCCTGTCCTCACGCCGCAGTGGGGCGTCATTACCTACACCCCCAACTTCGCGTCGGTCATTGAGGAGCTAGGCCAGCATCCGCTTGATGATTACCTCAACACGGGAGCGACCGCTGGGCTCACTCCAATCTGCACCGCAATGGAATAGACCTCGATAGCGAATCCCCCACCAGAGGTGCGAGAGGTGGGGACTTCGAGAGCGAGGGGCTCAACCGCGGCTCGGGTTCGTAGACACCTCGACCGGGGCACAGGACGACAAAAGAACCGAAGGAGGAAGTCATGAGGGTGAATCAGGCAATGTATGTCACGGCGCTCACCTTACTCGCTGCGCTCGCGATCCCGGTTCAACTGGCCGCGCAACGCGATCAAGGTCATCGCAACAACTCTAAGTACCATCACTATAGGCCCATTGAAATGGGCACGTTCGGTGGACCAAACAGCAGTTTTATCCTGCCCTCTCCGACAGCAAAGGTCCTGAGCAACATTGGAACGGCGGTGGGTGGGGCCGACACTTCCACTCCCGATGCCTTGAGTTGCTGGAACTTCGATTGCTATCTGTCTTACGGGTTTAAGTGGCAGGATGGCTTCACCACCAAATTGGCCGCGCTCCCTGGCTTCAACAGCAGCTTCGCGATTTGGGTGAGCGAAAATGGATTCGTCGCTGGGCTGTCTGAAAATGGCATCGACCCTCTGACCGGCGTTCCGGCGCAGGAGGCGATTCTTTGGGAGCGGGATGGTTCTATCAACGATCTTGGGACACTTGGGGGGAACGATAGCTTTTCGTCAGCCGTCAACACCCGCGGCGAGGTAGACGGAGTGGCTCTGAATACGATCCCCGACCCCTATGGCTACCTTTTCTTCATCCCCGGAGCAACGCAATCGCGTGCGTTTCTCTGGACCGAAACCCAGGGGATGCAGGATCTGGGCACCCTTGGTGGTCCCGACAGCGGTGCTTTCTTAATTAACGAAAGCGGACAGATCGCGGGGTGGTCGTTCACCACCTACACTGTGAATTCTTGGACGGGGCTTCCGACGCTCGATCCATTTTTCTGGGAAAACGGCAAGATGCTCGATATGGGCACCTTGGGGGGTACATTCGGGGAATCCTTCGCACTGAACAGCCGTGGTCAGGTTGCAGGCTTTTCAGATATCGCCGGAGACGCCAGTTGCCATCCCTTTCTTTGGGGCAGGACCGGAGGTATGAAGGATCTCGGCACGTTGGGAGGAGATAGCGGGCAAGCGTACTTTGTCAATGATGAAGGAGAAGTGGTCGGGTCGGCGAATGTACCTGGCGCTTTGGGGTGCGATGACGGGGCACAAAATCACGCGTTTCTTTGGAAGAAGGGTCTCATGACCGACTTGGGAGCGCCGGACGGCGATGCGTGCAGCGGCGCGGCAGCTATTAATTCGAAGGGCCAGATCGTCGGAGGTGGAGATGATTGTAACGGCAACCTGCAAAAGGCCTTTTTGTCGGAAGACGGCGGACCTGCGGTTGATCTCAACACGCTGATACCTGCCAACGCTGGGATCCAGCTGACAGGTGCAGTCTATATCAATGACTTCGGAGAGATTGCAGCCCTTGGAGCGATTTCCAACAACGACATCCGCGCGTTCGTGCTGATCCCCTGCGATGAGAATCATCAGGGCGTCAAGGGTTGTGACTACAGTCTGGTGGAAGCTACCACAGCAGCCCGCGAGAGTTCGGTATCGGCTATGCATCTACCGACGACGGCCCGGCGCGCGCTCCTTCCTTTTGGCAGACGCGGCTTGCCCTTCAGCCCCGGACGAATGGGAGCGCGGAATGCGTCGGGGCGGTGAACGGTCATGCGGCCCACAGGAGTCAAACTCGGGGTGACTTTTCCCACTCGAGCTCTAGGAAAAACAAGTGCAGCCGACTGGCCGCGAAAAAACAGCAAAGAAAACGACGGCTAAAATCGCGGACAATTGTGAGAAGACCCGGAACACTTCTATGCCCGTCACGTTCTCACCGTCTTGGAAGGCGATAAACAGCGGCGGCCCGAAGAAGGCGAGAAGTAACGCGGCCACGCCACTAAGCAGCCCCTTGAAATATGCCAACTGTGTTCCTCCTTAATACTCGACTCTTACATTTTACGAGGAAGGATCGTTGTTGGCGAAAAATCGCCGACATTGTCATAGAGTCGATTACGCTCACAACCCGGGTTCCGAGTGAAATCGGGTCTTAACAGCTACCATCGCTAAGGGGCAAAGTGTATAGCCCGGCGGATACGGGGACAAACATGATCCAGCCCAAAAACATCTGTTTTTGAGTCGGCCCCGGTCCCGGTTCCGATCCTTTAGGAATCAGGTGGTTGGGCAGATGCCAGTGGCGGGGGTTTTTGGGCAGGTCTCATTCAGCACGGTCAATGAGTTCTATAAAAAGGGATGTCAAGGAAAAACTTCTCCCTCGACCGGAGACCGAGAAGATTTTAGTCTCGACATCCAGCCCACTGTCTGTAAGTGCCTCCCGATTGCGCTCGAGGGGGTTTTGCTTTGGCTTGTTTGCCCTTCCTGTGGGTTTCATCTTTCGGTGATGACGACGCCAATCGAGTCTTGAGACAGGGCAAGCGAAACTGGTCTTGGAGTGTCAACCATGGTTCTATCGGAGGCTCGTGGCCTATCGCTATTTCTGGTTATCCGAGGAGGCATACCGTGTAATGGGTGACTCGGTGCCGAGGCACACAGGGCCGATCTCATTGACTGATACTCACCTCGAACCGAGCGTCTCGAGAACCCGACCGACCACCACCAGAGAGAATCACCGGAGATGGAAAGGCCTCTTACCAGAGACGCTCAAGCGGCTTGCCGATGCAATTGTTTGGCGTCGAAACTTACTCCTTTCTTCCAAATCGTTAAGGTGATCGCGGCAATCTTTCTGGCCAGGGTGAGACGCGCCATCGTCGGCCGCATCCCTTTTTCAAGCAGCGCCCCATAGAAATCGTACAGCGGCCCAGGGCGAGTACTGGCCGAGAGAGCGGCACCTTTGAACAGATTCTTCAGATCGTGATTATGGTTGTCATTCAGGCCGCGCACGGTGATGCGCTCCCGATTTCGTTGTACCTTCCCTCTCACATAGCGGTACTCGCCGCTGTCGTGCGTCTCAACCGCAAAACCACTGTAAGCCCATAGCTGGCGCTTGGTACGGAAACGGTGCGGTGTCTGTAGTAACGCCACCAGCATGGCCGCACGAATCGGACCGATCGCAGGAATCTGGCGCAGCATTTTCACGGCATCATGTTTGCGGCTCTCTCGCAGCAGGTCGTGTCGCGCTTCCTGGCGCACCGGTTGCAGTAGATCCAGTTGCTGATACAACCGTTCCGCCCGCAGACGAACTCCGGGTTGCGGGATCTTGGCCAGCCACTCGGCGCGATGCCGCGGGGCATAGACGGTGGTTCCGCTGCAGGGAATCGCCCAGCTTCGATAGAGAGCTTTGATCCGACTCATGACTCGCGTGACATCTTTCGTGAGCGTCTGATAGCTGCGACCCAGTTCCTTTAACGTTCGCACCCCGTGCTCGCCGTGGTACACCGGATGGAGCTGGTTGCCGCGCAACAACTCCGCCAGCTTCCGCGCATCAATCCGGTCACTCTTGCTGCCGTCTTTCAGCAGCGCGTTCTTTCGCGGATCGCAGACCACAAGACGGGTGACGCGAGGTTTCAGCAGGTCATGCAACCAGGCGGCGGAAGTTCCTTCTTCAAAGGTCACCGATAGACTTCCGCGTAGCCCATCGACGAACTCTAGAATCGTGGCTGCCTTCGTCTCCAAAATGCATTCCATGACCAGCTTCCCCGAGCTGTCCATGACGGCAACCGAGATCGTTGCCTGGTGAACGTCCATGCCAATATACTTTTCTTGCTTCATGACGGCGCTCCTTTTGCTAAGTGTGATCCCAACAATCACAACCTACCGCAAAGTGGGCGCCTTTTTATATTGCGTGTAATCGCCTTCCATGAGAAGGCCGGTCGGAGTCAAGTAGGTTCCATTGTTTTTCGTTGGACAAGGTTTTTCTCCCGCCGAGTGGCCGCTGTCGCCATGCTTCCATCCGCACTCTCAAGGAGCGATTGGTTTCGCTCGGTGCATGTTGGGCGTTCTCGTTTCAGCCGGTGCTGCCATCTGTTTGTCGCCCTCTGGTTCTGCTCGTTTCGAGTGGAACCCGGGCCACGCGATTAACGCAGTCACCGGAACTCGGCTTTAGGCTTTGCCTTTTCCTTTCGCAGAACGTTTTTGATTTTATGCTGCCGCCGGCAATGCTCCCTGGTTGTTGTTGTGCAAGGGTTGGTAAACCTCTCCGCTTACCCACAAGCGATGCAGCAGCACGGCCAGCTTTCGTGCGGTCGCGATGATCGCTCGTTTCTTCCCGCTTTTTCCGCCGCGCTCGGCCAGTTTCAGTCCCCAGCGCCGCAGATCGCAATCGATGCCGAACGGTCCCAGAATGTGTTGCGCGCCCTGCACCAGCAGCGTGCGCAGATAGGGATCGCCTTCCTTGCTGATATGCATCTGCGGCTCGCTCTGCCCCGAGTTCCGCCGTCCCGGCTGCAATCCCAGATAGCTGCCCACGTCGCGGCTCTTGCGGAAGCGATGCGGGTCTTCCAGCGTGAGCATATAAGTCAGCGCGATCAGCGTGCCCACCCCCTTGATCTGTTTCAGCAGTGCCACCTGCGGATAACTCTCCTGCCCCAGTTTTTCGATCCGTTCGTTGTACTCCGCGATTTGCTCGCTCAGCGATTCCAGCGCCACCAGCAACGGCTGCACTGCGGCCTGTAACTCGGGACTCAGTCCTTCGGCTTTTTCCGGATTCATGTTGCGCACGTTGCAGCCGCGCAATCGTTCTCCGTAACTCTTCGCCAGTCCACGCACCGTGTTGACCAGCGCCGTTCGCGCCCGCACCAGTCCGGCTCGCGCCCGAATCACCGTCAGATCGGCTTGCGCCTGTCGCTGCGATGCCTCACCGGACTCAACAACTTTGGATCGATCCGCGCCAGCCGGGCCAGCGTTTGCGCATCCAGACGATCGTCTTTCTTCCGGCTTTCCCCGATCAGCCGCACCCGGCGCGCGTTCGCCACGATCACTTCGTGTCCCATCCCGTTCAGCAAACGGCTGATCCACGGCGAATGCGTCCCGGTTTCGAGCGCGATCCGGCAGCGCGGCATGGCACCGAAGACTTCCTCTAACGCCTTCGCATTCGTGCGGACTCGCTGTTCCACCCGGATCTGCCCGCCTTCATCCACCATGCAGTACCAGCTGTTGCGATCTCCCAGATCCAGTCCGATGGTCAGTTTCGCTTGAGAAATATTCCTGCTCTGCTTCGCCGCTACGGTGCTAACCTTCTTCATTGCCGGTCTCCTTTTTATCTGTGCTTCGAGCACGTCGATAACTTGGGAGCCTACAGCATCCCGTCGGAGACCGGCCTTCTCATCCCATCTGTTAACAACAGTCATCCATCGCTTTGCCGCCTAGGCGGCCTGTGCGAACATGGTGCGGTGTCCAAGCGTCTGATCCGTGGGGTGATAAAAGCCGTAGCCGGAATTGCTGTTGGGGTTTTTATCCTTGCTCGATTCACGACCAAGACCGGAGTGCTTCTCTTCGTGGCCTCAATCATCGTGCTTCTGCTTTGCTTCGGTCTATTGAAGCTCTTGGACGGCGATGATGAGAACACCGGCTATTGGCCCGGTGACCCGAAGCAGTGATACGCGCCGGGTTCCGAGTGTAAACGGGTATACCATCGGCGCCAGTCATCGATTCGCGTCAGGGCAACGGGAGTAAGCCTTTTCGGTCGCCTCGGCCAGGCCCGCATCGACAGGGGAAGACTCTAAAACCTCCCGGTACAGCTTCATCGATTCGGCGTAGGCGGCACAGGAGCGCTGAACATCGCCGAGGTTTCGGTATGCCTTGCCCATGCCCGAAATCGAAATCGCCAACCGTTCTGTACGCAATGACTGCGTCTGGAGTTGTTCCGCAATCGACCTCGCTTCCTTATAGCTCGCAAGCGCATCGAGCGCGGAGACATTCAACTGTAAGTCTCCCAGCCGAGACAGAATGTAAGACAGCTTATCTTTCGCCCGGGTGTCTTTCGGGTCGGCGGCCGCAAGCTCGCGCCGGATCGCCAGCGACGCTCGCGTGTATTCGATCGCTTTCGCAATATTTTTCTTGCCCAGGTAGTACTCGCCCCACTGGCTCTGGTCAATGGCGAGGTCCATCTTGCGTCCCGGATCGTTCGGCGCTGCACGAAGCAGAGATTCATCCAGTTCATGGGCCCGCTTTAGGTGCGCGAAGGCGCCATCCAGATCTCCACTGCTGATCAAATTTCCCGCAACGTACTTGTGCGCAAGAGCGGCATTTCGCTGCCGGCTCAGGTTGTCCGGAGTGTGGGCCAGCATACCTTCGAACACAGACGCTTCCTCCTCAAGATAAGGGGTTCTGTCCTTGGTACCGCCATAATTGGCGGCGCATTGCAGGGCAGCCCCAAGTTGAAGCCGCGCGTCTTCGCTGGTGGGATCGGACCGGGCGCGTTCGCGGGCCAGCGCGAGCGCTTCCATCGCCTTTGCGGCACTTTCCTCAGGCTGCTTCGCATACGCTGGCTGCCTCTGCTTGCGCGATCAGGACATCCACCAACAACCTCTTCGCCCGGCCGGTCGGATCCTGTGAAACCAGCGTCTGCGCGAGCCTTTCCGCTTTCGCGTAGCTCTCCATCGCGGCCGGCAGGTCGCCGAGGTTTTGCGTCTCGGGACTGCCTTGAATGCTACCGACACGAAGATACGCGGCCGCCAGTTCTCCCTGCAGAGCTCGGTCGGCGGATGCGTCTTTTGCCAGGGCGTCGAGGTAGTTGATCGCGACCGTCACCAGGTCCTTTCGGACCTGCGTCGTGCCGGGGATCGCCGCGAGTTGGTTCTGAAGATTGAAAATTACCTCCCGCGCCAGACTGTGTATATCGTCGAATCGCCGTTCGGCAATGTCGCGCTCGCGCAGCGCCGCTTGTCGCGCCTGCCGGGCGCGGATCGCCTCGAATGTACTCACAGCAACGCCAGCAACCAACACCAAAGCAACCGTCGCTGCCCCTGCCACCAGCGCCTGGTGCCGTCGGACGTACTTGCGCAACCGGTAGCCGGTGCTGGCCGGACGGGCGCTGACGATCTCGTGGTTCAGGTAGCGTCGAATATCTGCCGCCAACTCGGACGGCGTGCCGTAGCGGCGGGTCCGATCCTTCTCAAGCGCCTTCATTGTGATCCAGTCCAGATCGCCGCGCAGCAGGTCGGCCAGTTGTTTAGGCACCGTGCCACGGGCTTCGGCCGTCGCGCTCGATGTGTTCCGGTCGCCGCTCACTCGCGTGCTCGGACTCGGCGGTTCCTCTTCGCGCAATTTTCTTAGTAATTCGTCCAGCGGCAACTTCTCCCCTGTGTTGCAGTCGAACGGTTGTGCGCCGGCCAACAATAAGTAGAGAACAGCGCCCAGCGAATAAACATCTGTGCGCGTGTCGACATCCTGCACGCTGGGGTCGGCTTGTTCCGGACTCATGTAGCCTGGTGTTCCGACGAAATGTCCCATCTGCGTGAAAAGAGTCTCGCCGTTCAAGTGCGGAGCCATCGCCTTGGCTAGACCGAAGTCGATGATGCGCGGCACCGGCTTGCTGTCCACCTCCACGACCAGAATGTTGGCCGGTTTCAGATCGCGGTGAATGATGGCTTTCTGGTGTGCGTGCTGCACGCCCACGCACGCCTGGATGAACAGTTCAAGGCGATCGGCGATCTTGAGTTTCTTCTGGTCGCAATATTCCGTAATGGGCGCTCCGGAAACGTACTCCATGACGAAGAACGGCTGCCCCTGCGGCGTTGCCCCGGCGTCAAACACCTTGGCAATCGCGGGATGATCCATGATGGCCAGCGACTGGCGCTCGGCCTGGAAGCGTTTCACGACCGACTCGTCGTACATACCCGCCTTGATGAGCTTGAGTGCTACGGAGCGGCGCACTGGCGATGTCTGTTCCGCCAGCCAGACTTGGCCCATTCCGCCTTCCCCAAGTTTGCGAATCAGACGAAAGCGTTCGGCAAAGACCTGCCCACCGCATGGCACACCTGCCGCGTCGCCGGCTCCACCGTGCCCGAAGTCGTTCGACTGGGGCGGGGATTGAAGGAAGTTCGAGCGGACAAGCTCCTCTTCTGACAGAAGAGCAGCGATCTCGTTGCGCAATGCAATGTCGGGGCCACAGGCCCGATCGAGCAAAGCGCCACGCGTCTCGGGCGGCAGCTCGAGAGCTTGAGCGAGCAGGTCTTTCAACCGTTGCCAGCGTTCGGAGGTCATGGCTGTTCCGAGGTTCTTACGTGACGGTGGAGCCAGAGCCGGGCTACCGCCCACTCGCGATCCACGGTGGCTCGTGAAATTTTGAGTACCGAGGCCGTCGAGAATGAGGAAAGACCACCGAAGAACTTCAGTTCGACAATTCTCGCCTGGCGCTCATCGATGCGTGCGAGTTCCTCCAGGGCTTGATCCAACGCCACCAGATCCTCATCCTTGATGATGGGAATGTCCATCGCATTGCTCAGGCTGACCCTGCAGCCGCCATCACGCTTGGCGGCTTTCCGGGTGCGCGCATAGTCCACCAGAATTTGCCGCATGAGCCGCGAGGCGACGGCGAAAAAATGATCCCGGTTCTGCAGTTCGACAGGCTGCCCCCCGATCAGGCGCAGGTAGGCTTCGTGAACCAGCGCGGCGCTCTCCAGGGTGTGCTCCGGACGTTCGGAGCGCAGGTAGTAGTGCGCCAGACGCCGCAATTCCTCGTAGACGATCGGAGTCAGGTCATGCAAGGCCTGCTCGTCGCCGTTGGCCCAGCGATGCAACAGCTGAGTTACCTCATTGGACGGAGACTGGAACAAGAGGCAGGCCTCCTTATAATCGGGAAAGGCCAAGTTGACGCACGTGAGAATCATACGCCGGCCGGCTGGCGTGGAAACCTTTATCTTTGCGGATCCAGCCCCTTCGCAGCTGCTCCTCGGAGCACCCCTTGACCTCCCGTCGCGCCTCATGCAGTTCTGCGCCGCGAAGCTTCTTCATCCTTCTTCGATCCAGTGAGGCAATTTGCCGGCGCTTTCCGCCTATTCATATAGAGGCGCTCGCATGGCATGGGGGCGGAAACAATATCGCGAACGAAATTCTGACGTGACCGGGACGGACGGGAGTCGCATGCATAAACCTTACCGGCAGCCATTTCAAATGAGCAAGGTTCTACAGATCGGACCCATCAGAGAAAAAACTAACAAAAGGGGAACCAAAATGAAAACGACGAAGGTAAAGCGGTGTCAAACGCAAACTCCCAAAATGGGCAAGGCTGTTGTCTTCGCGGCAATCGTTGCTACCCTGACCGCAGGCCAAGCTCTAGCCTCCGCTGGAGCAAAGCGCCCAGCGACAGTTCCGGCAGACTATGTCATCACTCCGTTCGGCTACTTCCATCCAAGCTGCGTCAACCACTTAGCCAAAGGGGATATTTTGCTGAAAGATGAAAAAGCCATCCAGCACGCGAATGGAAACTCCGACAAAATCCCAGAGTGCACTTATCCACATTACGAAGCCGACGGAGAAGAGGCAATTGGGGATGGGCCGACAGGTAATCCGCCCTCTATCGGCCATTCGTGGGTTGAATATGTGAGCGCCACCACCACAACGTCCTATGGCGCTCTGTTTGTCACATGGATCGTCCCGCCGCCACCGAAGAACGACGACGGCCAGACGCTGTACTTCTTCCCTGGATTGGAGCAGGACGAGAAGGATGTCACCATCCTTCAACCTGTTTTGGGGTGGAACGCCGATTTCGACTCGGCATGGGGCATCGCCAGTTGGAATTGCTGCGTGAACGGCGCCGTCAATGAGAGCCTACCGCTCCCAGTCAATTCCGGAGATGAGATCAGCGGCCATATAGGAAATAACTGCGGTCCTCCACCCCACGCAAAAGAAACCTGCCCCTCGTGGGCCGTCTCCGCCACCGACTACACAATAGAGCTCCTCGATGGGATCTCATACGAGTCTGGGTTGACGGAAACCTCCAACTATGGACAGACCTTCAATTGGGCTTTTTCCGGGGTCATGGAGGTCTATAACATCGCCCAGTGCGGCGATTACCCCAGTTCAACACGACTCCTCTTCGATGAAGTGAGCCTTTTAAACTATAAGTTTGTTCTGGTCAACAATCCGCACTGGTCAGGCACTGTAGTCTCCGGATTGAGCCCACAATGCGGTTACGGCGCAGGACCGAGGACGCAGACAACTCTCGATTTCTCTCCAATTGATTGACCTTAAGCCCACCGTGTCTCGGGCCAGGTGCAACCCATCACCTGGCCCAATTTAGCCGCACCAAGGGTCATCGCTGGCATTGGGCCGTCTTGAGGGGTACGTGGTTACTTGCCGATCGCATGGGACGAAGGTCAATGTGTCCGCCGGGGAGCATCAGCCAGGGCTCGGAATGAACGTCCGTTCCTTCCCTCTTGAGTTACGCCCGGACGGCCTCTATGTCGGCCTTCAGACATCTTCGTAAAAGGGGGGAGTCGTGGACTGGCAAACTTAGCGGCATTCCTCGATAACTGTTGCAAAATCCCGATTTCACGCAATATAAAAAGGCGCCCACTTTGCGGTAGGTTGTGATTGTTCGGATCACACTTAGCAAAAGGAGCGCCGTCATGAAGCAAGAAAAGTATATTGGCATGGACGTTCACCAGGCAACGATCTCGGTTGCCGTCATGGACAGCTCGGGGAAGCTGATCATGGAATGCATCCTGGAGACGAAAGCAGCCACGATTCTAGAGTTCCTCGATGGGCTACGCGGAAGTCTATCGGTGACCTTTGAAGAAGGAACTTCCGCCGCCTGGTTGCATGACCTGCTGAAACCTCGCGTCAGCCGTCTTGTGGTCTGCGATCCGCGAAAGAACGCGCTGCTGAAAGACGGCAGCAAGAGTGACCGGATTGATGCGCGGAAGCTGGCGGAGTTGTTGCGCGGCAACCAGCTCCATCCGGCGTACCACGGCGAGCACGGGGTGCGAACGTTAAAGGAACTGGGTCGCAGCTATCAGACGCTCACGAAAGATGTCACGCGAGTCATGACCCGGATCAAAGCTCTCTATCGAAGCTGGGCCATTCCGTGTAGCGGTACAACCGTGTATGCCCCGCGATATCGGGTAGAGTGGTTGGCCAAGATCCCGCAGCCCGGGGTTCGCCTGCGGGCAGAACGTTTCTATCAGCAACTGGATCTACTGCAACCGGTGCGCCAGGAAGCGCGACACGACCTGCTGCGAGAGAGCCGCAAACATGATGCCGTGAAAATGCTGCGCCAGATTCCTGCGATCGGTCCGATTCGTGCGGCCATGCTAGTGGCGTTACTACAGACACCGCACCGTTTCCGCACCAAGCGCCAACTATGGGCTTACAGTGGTTTTGCGGTTGAGACGCACGACAGCGGCGAGTACCGCTATGTGAGAGGGAAGGTACAACGAAATCGGGAGCGCATCACCGTGCGCGGTCTGAATGGCAACCATAATCATGATCTGAAGAATCTGTTCAAGGGCGCTGCTCTATCTGCGAGTACTCACCCTGGGCCGTTGTACGATTTCTATGGGGCGCTGCTTGAAAAAGGGATGCGGCCGACGATGGCGCGTCTCACCCTGGCCAGAAAGATTGCCGCGATCACCTTAACGATTTGGAAGAAAGGAGTAAGTTTCGACGCCAAACAATTGCATCGGCAAGCCGCTTGAGCGTCTCTGGTAAGAGGCCTTTCCATCTCCGGTGATTCTCTCTGGTGGTGGTCGGTCGGGTTCTCGAGACGCTCGGTTCGAGGTGAGTATCAGTCAATGAGATCGGCCCCGTGTGCCTCGGCACCGAGTCACCCATTACACGTTATGCCTCCTCGGATAACCAGAAATAGCGATAGGCCACGAGCCTCCGATAGAACCATGGTTGACACTCCAAGACCAGTTTCGCTTGCCCTGTCTCAAGACTCGATTGGCGTCGTCATCACCGAAAGATGAAACCCACAGGAAGGGCAGACAAGCCAGAGCAAAACCCTTCGAGCGCAATCGATGGGCACTTACGGACAGTGGGCTGGATGTCGAGACTAAAATCTTCTCGACCTCCGGTCGAGGGAGAAGTTTTTCCTTGACATCCCTTTTTATAGAACTCCAAGACCAGTTTCGCTTGCCCTGTCTCAAGACTCGATTGGCGTCGTCATCACCGAAAGATGAAACCCACAGGAAGGGCAGACAAGCCAGAGCAAAACCCTTCGAGCGCAATCGATGGGCACTTACGGACAGTGGGCTGGATCTCGAGACTAAAATCTTCTCGACCTCCGGTCGAGGGAGAAGTTTTTCCTTGACATCCCTTTTTATAGAACTCATTGAGAATTCCCAGCCAACGCCGCCCAGCAGGCGCGCGCGCGCCCTCGCCTGGCAGAGGCTCCGCGAGGTGAGGCTGGGTGAGCGGGCATGTGGGCGGCTTTCATGACACCGTACACACTGGTTTTGCCGATCATTTTACGCGGATCACTGGCGTCGAAACACAAGCGCAGATTGTGCGGATCATTAAGGAATTCAAATTCATGGGTTTCCGCCTGCTCCTGAAAGAACGAAACCAATTCCGTGGGCGTTTGGTTGGTCAGAGATTGATCGCGCAGCTGTGCCATTAGCTCCTTCAGTTCAGCAATAATGATCCGGGCAGCTTTGGGGAAGAGGGGATCATCGAGGGGCATGGCACCCGCCTGGCGTTGTCTCCGCGCGGCTTTGTTCGCGGCCGCTGTCCACGCCTCAAACTTCCAACCGTCATGCATACTCCAATCTTTGACCCGCACAAATACCGGCTCACTCAAGGTCAAACCAAAACCTGTAGTAGCGGTGTGCGCGAGAATGAGCTTATCCCACGGTTCCAACAGCTGCTTGAGGATTATTGGCATCCATGCGGCCATTCCCTGATCACGGGTACGATGGAGCTCTTTCTCGTGCGCGCCGCCGGTCAAATGGGCTAGCAGGCTGACCATGGCCCCGCTGAGCGCCCAGCTTATGACGTCCCGATTTGAGGTAAAGATTGGATCAGACAGGTAGTGCAGCAGTTGGACTTTGAGAGCGTCCCCGCATGGTCTGTCAGCTCGTATCTTGGTAGCAAAGAAATCGAAAATCGCCGCGTAATAATCTTCCGGTGAATTGGGGACCAGCGCCGGGGCTCCACTTGCTATTGATGGTTTTCGTTTTGCTGACATTCGATTCTCCCGCTCTAAAAGGATCCTCGAGCCGCCGTACAAAATCGCTGTAGTACATTCACCGAAAGGCCAGAGTTACTCGCAGGCCTGTCGCCATCGTGAATATGACCCCGCGCTGTTGCGTCCAGGAGAACCCCGTTCCACACGGAATTCAACTGGTCTAGGGTAGGAAGTTTCAAGGCCTTCTCCTGATCCCACCCATGTAGCTGCATACTATTATCCCCAACTCGGGGAAGCAGAAAAAGTACCCGGAAGTACATCTCTGACAGTGTGCGAACTGCACTTGGGGCCACCGGGCTCATCGGACGCGCGCGAGCGGTTGCGTGCCAACTGGACCAACTACCCACACTCGGATCGCATACTGCGACACGCTTATGTTGAAACTAGAACGTGGTGGGGGCGATGAGACGCAAACGCTCTCCTGAAACGCAACTCTCACCCCTTGTCGAGTCCAGACGGCCTCCCAGCTTCCGAACGATTGCGCGGTGGTGGCAACGACGGGACAGGAGACACTGTACGTCTGCAACTGCACGCTCTCTACGACCCATCCTGGATTCAGGTGGCCGAAGTCATAACTGTCTGTGCCAGTTCCGAACTGTCCCGGGTCGGAGCGAACCACAGATGCAGACGACGCGCTCGCGTCCTCGGGGGCCGCGCCGCTGGCTTGGGTCGGGGAGACATACTCCAACTGCCGGATGGAGCGAGAGCCGACTCCACTCGGATACAGGCTAACCCACGCCGAAGGAATCATGCTCAACAGTTGCGGGTGACCACGCGCTGCGACAAAACGACAGCTGCGTAACTCAATGCTCCGGTGTTTTAGGGGATAGATGACCAGCGTCACCGGGTAATCCGGGATTCCACTAATTTCCGTGTCAAGTTGGACGTTGATTTCGTGCTCCGACCACGCACCGGACGAAGTCGAGTCCAATTGCATGGGGATCGGGGGAACGGCATTAGATTGGTGCGGCTCGGAATGCGTTTTCAGTTCGACGATTCCAGGTCCATCTCCGAAGAAGCATCCTATGATCCGGTATCTGTTGTCGGCCGCTGTGGGTGTGAAGACCACGCCTTTTGCTTTTCCATTGACGGTTCGGATCATCGGCGCACGGCACGGTGGATCTCCCGAAGGCGATGGTAGCTTTTGTGAGTTGTGCCCGATCCGCTCTCGGGTGGCGGCGTTAACCGCGGCTGGTGTGAAGGCAACAGCTCCGTGAGCTTCGCGATACTTTCGCTGTTCCAGCAGCGCACGAACAACGCCCGGCGTCAGACCATCACTTGAGATCACCGGGTTCTTGAGCTTTGGACCCGCCGTAACCATGGCATTCGCCAGGACCTGGGACCACAGCTTCCCGTTCTCATCGACAAGAGTTGGATCGAACTGCGCGGCCAACGAAACCGTTTGCAAAGCTTCGGACACCAGAGCTTGCTCATTTCCCGCTGACAGTGCCGCGCAAAACAAGAAAACAAGGCAAGGAGCTCCGAGGGACCGCAACAGTCTGCGAAAGGTCCTCATGTTTTCGCCCTCGGCTGTCTCCTCGCCTAGCGGCAGAACTGGTTTACGGTCGCGCTGCCGAACCACATGCAGTGGTCACGTGCGCGACCAGCCACGGACCGTCGCGCATGGATGACTTCTACTTCTTGGCCGGCTGTGCGATCGATTGTGCGCCCGGCCGCATCAACTGGGCCTCTCTCTTTGGAGGGATCAAGCGGTTGCCGTCAAAGTGGGTCGGCGTCCTCTTCTTCATCATCTTCATTGGATCAGGGTCGCTGGTGTGGTCCGCTAGACGGATGTTCTCGAAGTTTTTCCGTAGGGCAACGATCCGGTAATCGAACCTCACACTCGATGACCCGCCGCCAAGTTCGTGCACCTCGAAGCTGCTCGCGCTTTCGTTTGCGACATAGAGACCCTTGCAGTCGCCCTTCGGGGTGAGGAACACGTGATACTCGAGGTCGGTGTTTACGGTCTGCACGAACTCCGGTTCCAGAGCGATGACGGCAGCACCATTCGACAACTGCTCGGAGCCGAAGTCTTCAAACCAGTTCTTGGGAGACTCAATGGCAGAAAGCGCAACCCTGCGCTGGCCGCCATCAATCGGAACGACCGCATTCTTGGACCCCGTGCAGTTGATGTCGCCGGACGGATCGATATAGCAGCCGTTGTTAGACGCGTTATAGGCCCACAACGGGTATCCGGTTGTGCTTTCGTTGGCAATGAACACGGTGCAGCATGCGTCTGGAAAGCTGGGCTTGTTATAGAAGGCCGCAGCATCCTCATTATCCGCAGTGCCTAGAACTCCGGCTCCGTTGGTGGCTGATCCGGCGTCGCCCCAAACGCCGCCACCGTTGCTTACTAGACTGCCCATTCCGCTCTGCGTGTTTGAGATCTGGCCGTATACGCCAGCTCCGTTGGGGCTCTCAGTTTCACCGAGAACACCAACCGTTTTGGTCGTGCTACCTTTTTCGACTCCGAAAATTGCCGGCGTGAAATTGGAGTCTGTGGCGCTCTCGCCATAGACTCCCTCAGCGGCGCCTCCCTGGCCGACCAGCGGCAAATCGCCACCAGTCGCGAATACGCCTATCCCGCCACCGGACTCGTAAATTCCGGTTGCGCCAGAAGTAGCGTAAACGTCCATTCCATCACCGCCACCAGTATTTGAAAGCGTCAGACCCGGGTTAGAGTTGTTCACACTGACGGCGTTATTGGCGGTGAAAGCGTTGTTGCTGGACAGTTGCGGCACTTTGGTCGTGTCCAGATTCAGAGTGACGTTGCCACTGGTGCCGCCACCGGTGAGATCGGTGCCGGCGGTGACGCCCGTGATCGTTCCTGTGCCCGCGTTGCTGCATGCCCACGCCGTTCCGCTCCACTGCAGGACCTGCTTGTTGGCGCAACTGGTGAGCAGGCTCAGATTGAGCGTACCGCTGGTGCCGCCGCCAGTGAGTCCGCTGCCGCTCGCCGTGGTCACGCCGGTGATCGTGCCCCCTCCGGCGAACACAATGTCCAGTTCGGCCGCGTGGCTGGTCGTCGTACTTTCTTTGCTGTCGAAGCTCGCGTTCAAAGGACTATTGCCAACCAACGCGATCCCGTCATTGGTCTCGGTTCCGTTGAGCCATGCCTGCACCGCCGCGGTGATGTCAATGAGGATGTACTGGTTCTTGTCCACCGTGGTGAGCGGCACGCTGGCCGCAATCGTCGATCCGAGCGCCGGAGCGAGGTTGGCGGTGATCGTACTCTCCGACCATGTGCCGTTAACGTAGTCGACGTTAAAGCTGCCCGCCTTGGTCACGGCATTGACGTAGAGCTTCAGCGTAGCCTTGGTGATGTCGGCGCCGTTGTAACCAGACGGGATGGACGACAAATCGAACTGAATGTAAGTGGTCTGCGAGGCACTCTCCACATCGAGCACCTTCTTGGCGCCGTAGTTCGTGGTTGGATCGGCGGTGTTGGTGTAGGAATCGCCGATGGGGGTAAGCTGCGCGTGGGCAACGGTTGCCACCAGCAGTACGAGCATGAGAGCCGCTCCCAGATTGCACTTGCGAGCAAAGGAAAACCGGGCATGCATATTCGTTTTCATTGTTCTTAGTCTTCGTAACTCGATTTGATTTGTCTTCCAATCTCGTTTGCCAGAACGTTTCTCATCGCTGCCGCCTTCAAAATGGAACCAAGATCGTCTGATAAGGCCCCCAGATGTGGTAGTCGTGACATAAATTGTTCCGCCTGTTCGCTATGGAGTCCGCAGCGACACCCTGATCAGAAAACAGTGATAAAGAACGTAGCGTCGATGACGGTGTCATTCCTGCTTTCAATAATGGACACCTGGCTCGGGGTTATAGTGCAGTAATCGTCCAGGCAGCCGTTGATTGAAACACCCCAATTTGTCCCATTCAAGGCTGTGAATTGGAGAAAGCGGTCGTCCACTTGGAATCCAAAGTCGACCATGTACTGACCAACGAGGTATCTGGTGTAGCTGATCCCGCAGGGGACCGTGGTCGCCTGCGACCCAGGGAGTTGCGAGTTGAAGCAACGCTGAATTCCGCCTTTGAAAGGATCGACATACACCATGGCCTTGACCCATCCGCCCGTGCCGCGCCATTGGGAAACATTACTGTCAGAGGCGATGCCGTAACCGTTCAGGGCATGGCCGTACACGCCGAATCCATTGGGGGCAGAACTTTCGCCGTAGACGCCGACTGCGAAGGAAGCATCGTTGGTCCCGTGCACGCCATTTCCGTTGCTGGTATGTGCTCTTCCAAGGATGCCGTCGCCCCCCACAGATGTACTTTGATTTTCGCCGTACACGCCAACTCCACCAGCCGGGGCCGTGCCAGACACGCCTGTCCCCCCGGCCGAGTTGGTGCCGTAGACTCCGGAACCGCCCGCGCCGGCGGTTTGCCCGTACACGCCGTTGCCAGTGGTGCTGTTGCCAAAAACTCCATTGAGAGTGCTGCCGCCGTAGATTCCCGCCGCCCCGCCGATGCCATACACCCCCCAGCCGGCTGAGGACTGGGAATAGCCTTCAACGCCAATCGTGCTGCCCGTCCCGGTGAACGTGGCATTCCCTTCGACAGCGGCTGTGGCATAGTAAGGACTGTTGTTATTGCCGGTGATTGTACCTACTCCCGTGTTGTTCGTGGCGGTCACCGTCAAAAGTTGAGTGAATGTATTGGCGGTATTGAGCTGTGGCACCTGGGTGGTATCCAGGTTCAAAGTGACGTTGCCTCTGGTGCCGCCGCCGGTCAGGTCGGTCCCTGCCGTGACCCCCGTGATGGTGCCCGTGCCCTTGCCCGTCGCACAGGCCCAGGCGGTTCCGTTCCACTCCAGCACCTGGCCACTGGCGCAAGTGGTCAGCAGACCGAGGTTCAGCGTGCCGCTGGTGCCCCCGCCGGTCAGGCCGCTGCCGCTGGCTGTGGTCACGCCCGTGAGCGTGCCGACCGCGAATACAATGTCCAACTCTGGCGGATGGCTGGTCGTCGTGTTTTCTTTACTGTCGAAGCTGGCATTGAGCGGACTATTGCCGCCCAACGCGATGCCGTCGTTAGCCTGGCTTCCGTTGAGCCATGCCTGCACCGCCGGAGTAACGTCGATGAGGATGTACTGGTTCTTATCCGCGGTGACTAGCGGGATGCTGGCGGCGATCGTCGATCCCAGCGCCGGGGCAAGGCTGGAGGTGATCGTGCTCTCTGTCCAGGTGCCGGTGACGTAATCCACGTTGAAGCTACCTGCGGTGGTCACGGCATTCACGTAGAGCTTCAGCGTGGCCTTGGTGACGCCAGTGTAGCCGGCGGGAATCGACTCCAGATTGAACTGGATGTAGGTGGTCTGCGAGGCGCTCTCGACATCGAGCAGCGTCTTGGCGCCGTAGTTCGTGGTTGGATCTGCGGTGTTGGTGTAGGCGTCGCCGATGGGGGTAAGCTGCGCGTGGGCAACGGTTGCCGCCAGCAGTACGAGCATCAGAGCCGCTCCCAGATTGCACTTGCGAGCAAAGGAAAACCGGGCATGCATATTCGTTTTCGCTTTCATTGTTCTCACTCCTTCGCAAGCTTGAGATGCTCCCTGTGCTGAAACTCAGAGAAACCTCACGGGCACGACGCGCTCGTCGGCTGGATGGTGTCGATGTTGTAGAGTGAATTACCGCTGATCGGGCTACCAAGCCAGTTCGCGAAGGCGTTTGCTGCGTCGTTCAAGACGTTGTTACTGATCACGCCGGTGCTAGACCCGCTAAAGAAATTAAATCCGCATCCCGCATTCATGGCAGTGTTCGACCTAACTGTGGCAATCGCGTTCGGGATGAAAGTGATGGCACTCCCGACAATCGACAGTTTGTTCGATTCCACGCTACTGGCAAGTTTGATTTCGA
Source organism: uncultured Acidobacteriaceae bacterium (assembly GCA_963755765.1). Classification (GTDB taxonomy): domain Bacteria; phylum Acidobacteriota; class Terriglobia; order Terriglobales; family Acidobacteriaceae; genus Acidiflorens. The sequence goes on along the minus strand of CAVWKZ010000006.1, from coordinate 86,123 downwards.
CACCCTCATACCAGTTCGCTACGGTATTGCCGGAGACGGTCAGCTCGGCGGCGTCGGCGTAGATACCGACCTCACCGGTGCCACTGGATGTAAGGATGTTTCCCGCAATCGTCCCACTCGTGTCGCCTTGAATTCCAATAATGCCCGCATCGCTCAAAAAGTTCCCGCTGATCGTGGCTGCGAGCGTCGACGGACTTAAGCTGGCGGCGCCAATTGCGCCGCCGAGGCCACCCACGTTGTGTACACTGCTGTTCTTGATGGCGATCGTTTGACTCGTAGGGTCGGCGTTTTCGACCCAGATGCCATATCCGCATCCATCATTTACTTGATTCCGTGCTGTTACCTCATCGACCGTCCCTGAGGTGCCGGAAGCATAGAAAATTCCCGCAAGTAAGCTGGATCCTACAGAACATTTTTCGGTATTGCCGCCGGCTCCGTCAACCGTGATCCCGGTCAGGTTGACCGGGCCCGCCGGGTTGACGTTTTGCACCAGCACCTGCGCGTAGAAAGGCTCCCCAGTTGTAAGGCTGGTGACGTTTGGGGCAAGCGGCGCACCCGTGGGGTCGTTGATAGTGATCACAGACCTGTTCGCGTTGTTGAAATTGATGCCTTTCAAAGTCAGTGGCTGCGTAATCGTCACCTGCTCCGAATACACTCCCGGACAGACCTCAATGGTCGAACCTGGTGGGACGCCGATCACCGCCGACGAGATAGTGGTAAAGTTGACATAGCTTTTACCTGTCTTACAGCCTCCAACCTCGTAAGTCACCGCCTGCAGCGGAATGTTCACAACCAGCATCACTACTGCCAAGAAAAACCACGCCAGATGTCGCGACATAAATTTTGTTCCTCCTGTTTTGTTCTCGTTGGTGCTTACTCCGGTGTGAGCCGCAAAAAGGGTTGCACATTGCTCACGGACACGAACCCGTCTGGTCTGTGTCGACATTGACAAGCTGGCTCAAGCTGGGCAGCGGAGAACCGGGATGGTCAAAGCCTGTCTGGGAATCATTGAACAGGTTTCCGCTCACGGTGTCGCTGGTGCATCCGAACATCGCAGCCGTAGCCGTGTTCATTGTTGTGTTGGACTTGAGCGTGACTCCGTTGCCTGTAGTGAAGAATCCAACATACACATCCGACATCTTGTTGCCTGTGGCCGTGCTGAGGTCCCTAATAAGTACACCGGGCCAGCCGCCGGTGGATGGAATATCCGCCACGGTGTTGTTGGAGATCGTAATCCCAGCCGGGACTTGGGCGGTGAACACCGAGTCGATTATGCCAGCGCCTGTAACCAGGTTGCCTGTGATTGTGCCGGCGATGCTCTCGGTGCTGATCGTCGGGGCTGGATTTCCGGTTACAAAATTCCCCTGAATCGCCGCCGTAAGCGTCGGCGGGAATTGATTGGTGAGAGCGAGGATAGCATCCAGCCCTGAGTTGTGCACGCTGCTGTTTTCAATCGTGATCGCACGAGTCGTCGAGTCGGCGCCGTTCTCGATGTAGATTCCGTTTCCGCATGGTGCCTGGTTCCGCGCCGTCACCTCCTTAATCGTGCCCGAAGTGGCCGGCGCATAATAAATTCCTGCTAGGTCCACCATGGTGATGGAGCAATTCGTGTTTCCACCGGTTCCGTCCACGGTGACATCCGTGATATTCACCGGGCCCCCAGTCGCTTGCTGTACCAGCACTTGCGCATAGTATTGAATTCCGAGAATGCTGGTTACGTTTGGAGCCAACACCCCGCCTGTGGGATTGTTGATTGTGATCACCGCGCGGCCGGAATTGCCGCTGATGACGCCTCGCAAATTGAGTGGTTTGGTGATCGTCACCTGCTCCGGATAAACTCCCGGACAGACCTCAATGGTCGAACCCGCGGGCACGCCGATCACTGCCGCCGAGATGGTTGTGAAGTTCACATAGCTTTTACCTGTCTTGCAACCTCCAACCTCGTAAGTCACTGCTTGCAGCGGAGCGCTCACAACCAGCATTGCCACTGCCAAGAAAAACCACGCTAGATGCCGCGACATAAATTTGTTCCTCCTTCTTAAATCAAGTGTTCGTCCAGACTCCCAACCCCGATACCACAATTCACGGGCATGTGCTCGTCTGGACGGTATCAATGTTGTCGATCGTGTTCACGCCCAGGCCGCTGCTTGCGGGAGGAATCTCGAGAAAGCCAAATTCTGAATCATTGAAAATGTTCGACTTCACGGTAACGTTCGGAATGCAGTTGTAATTGATCACGTAAGTTGTGTTCTGGGTTGTGTTCCCCGTGACTGTTGGACCCGGGCTTACGCCGCTGCCGCCGAAAAGGAAAGCCGTGTACACGTTGGATATTTTGTTGGAAGTCACGGTAACGCCATCTTCAAACGCGATGCCGACGCCAATGGATATATCCGCCACATCATTTCCTGAAACCGTAACTGGGCTAGCGTCAGTGCCGGCATTAATGATCCCTTGAAACCCGCCTGTAATCACATTGCCGGTGATCGCACCGCTGATGCCGGACACCTCGATGTCTTTCGTCTGGTTGTAGACCAGGCCGTTGACAAAATTACCCTTGATGGTGGCGGTTAGAGTCGGAGGTATCTGATTGCTTTGGGCAAGAATGCCCACCCAGCTTGCGTCGTGAACGCTGTTGTTCTCGACGGTGATCGATTGATTGGGGCCGGCTCCATTTTCGACCCAGATACCGTATCCGCACGAAGGAAGTTGCTGATACCGCGTCGTCATGTCCTTGATCGTGCCTGCGGTGCCGGAGGCATAGAAGATTCCGGCCAGAAACGCCGTTACCGAGCACCCCTGCACCTCGGCGAGGCTTCCATCCACTGTGATCCCAGTAAGGACGACGTTTCCGGGCGGAGTGACATTTTCCACCAGTACTTGCGCCGCAACCTGTGCCCCGGTGATGCTGGTTACGTTGATGGCAAGGCCATTGGGAGGCGCAGCAATGATCGGCCGGTCTTGGTTGTTGACATCCGCGCCTTTCAACGTGAGGGGCTGTGAAATCATCACTTGCTCAAAATACGTCCCTGGGCAAACCAAAATCGTCGATCCGGGAGGCACAGAGAGCACGGCCACCTGAATGGTCGGGAACTGGGGCAGGGTGGGATTACAACCCCCTACCTCGTATTGTTTGGCGTGCGCTGGTGTCGAGGCCGCGATCATCGCGGCTGTAAGTAGTGACAAAATCCAATGTTTGTACATAACATTTCCTCCTGCCGTTTCCGGCCCTGAACTCCTGCTTGGAGTGTTTCCCTTTTAGTGAACGTCTCCGCCAGCCTTACGAATGGTCGCCCCCACGTTGTAGTAGAAGTTACTCACCGCGAACCCGGCAGGAACCTGGTCGAGGCCGACTCCTCCGTCCATGATTGTGTTGGAATGCGCGTTGCCATCAGCGAAGCCGTTCAACTCAATTCCGATTGGGCAGCCGGTGATGGTATTGCCTCGGATCGCGGGCAGCAGGGCTGAGTACAAGACAATCCCCTCAATGCTGCTCAGGAAGATGTTGTTGGAGGTCACCGATACGCCGCCCCCATTGATTGCGATTGCGGTACCGTCGGCGATCAATTGGTTGCCCGTGATCGAGCCCGTGGCGGTCGCAGCCGCGATCACTCCCGTCACGCCGCCGGCGAGGTGGTTGTCTTCCACTGTGCTAGCAGCTCCCGGTCCCATGGCGATGTCGAAGTTCGCAATCACGCCGCTTCCGGTCCCATGGCGATGTCGAAGTTCGCAATCACGCCGCTTCCGAAACCACCATTCACGTCATTGTCTTTTATCGTCACCGTCAGTTCGGAGGCGGCGGCGTTGGTCTGATCCCATACGCCGATGTCGTCGAAAGAACGGATGCTGCTGTTCTCGACCGTGACCGCTGGGAGCAGGAGGCCTCCTTCGATCCATACTCCCACCCCACCGGCGCCGCCCATCTGATTCCTAGTCGCGACGTGGTTCACGGTTCCAGAGCTGTTCTGGAAAAAGATACCGACAACATAAGCGGGAGATTGGACCTCGTTATTGGCAGCATCCAGCGTGATATCGCTGATACTAATGGGGCCTGGGCTGTTCTCGACAAACACTTGTTCGGCGATCGGGTCTCCGAGATCATCCGTGGCGTTGACCACCACGCCGTTGGGCGGGGAAGCAATGATCACCTCGCCCGAGTTGCCGCTGATAATACCCTCCAAAGTGACAGCATATGTGACGTTGACCTGCTCGTTGTAGGTGCCCGGGCAAACCTTCACAACGTTTGGTTGCGGTGTGGCCGCGAGGGCAGCCGTAATCGTCGGGAAGGACCCCGCCTTGCAAGACCCCACATATTGATAGACGATGGTGGCCCGCAGCTCATTTGATCCTATGGTCAGCATCAGCACCGCAAGCAATTTGACGAAACCGATTCGCGACATATCTTTCTCCCTTCAGTTGAAGTGAGTGGTTCCCGTTCCCTGTGTTCCGGGATATCCGTGCTTGATTGTCGAAAATTTGGGCCGTTGCAGACCACCCAACAGTCCCAGACGGGCCCGAGATGCCGCCCGCGACTGGGCTCTCGCTGCCTCCAACCGCTAGGGACAATAGCCGGTCGTTAGCGTATCCACATTGTCGAACGTGATTTGCATAGCCGAGAGTGGGCTGGGCGCCTCGTCAACGCCAACCGTGGCATTGTTGACGGTGTTTCCAGCTAGCGTAACATTGATATCGCAGAACAACTCCATGCCAAGGCTGGTATTGACGATGAGATTATTCTTGATGCTAACTGCGAAAGTTGCGGGGGGAAGCATAGGAGCCAAATAAATTCCATCGAAGCAACCCTCGATCTTGTTTCCAGTCACTTGCGCAGCCCTTCCGAGAGACATGACGTAGTTGCATCCGGCGGTTCCCGCGGTTCCCCGCAGAACATTGTCGGAATAGGTGATGGATCCGCCGCTTCCAAAATCATTAACAAGAGTATTTGCCGGTGCGTTGATGAAGTTCGATGAGAAAGTTCCGGAAGCATCGTTGTTTAGGATTCCGAAGACAACGCTGGAGAGGTCTAAAACATTATTCTTTACAGTCGCGCTCAAGCCAGCACCTTCCAAATACAAGCCAATCTGATTTGCGTCCTGGAGCGAGCTGTTGGTGAGCGATAGCGTGGTGGGGGCAGCGCCCGGCACAAAGTCCCAGATGCTAAAACCGCAGCCACTGTTCTTGCCTTGGCCAACAGTGTTCACGCCCTTGATCGTAGCGCTGGAGTTTTCTAACAAAATCGCGGTGGTGAACCAGAAGCCCGCGGCGAAGCATGCGGGAGAAGTGGTTTCCAAGCTGGCGTCTATGGTAAGGTTCTCGATTGTCACCGCTCCCGCCGGCGAATTCACATAGATCTGGGGGGCCACCATTGAGGAACCGCCATCGGGGTCGGGAACAAACGTCCAATTAGGTGGGCCGCCAGCAGGTGGAATAGGCGGCGTAATCCTTGCCCGGCCCGCATTTGCACTGCTGATCCCTTCCAGCGTCAGGGCCTGCATGATGAAAACCTGTTCCGGATACGTCCCCGGACACACCTCCACTTTCGATCCGGGCAGAGCCACCGCCACCGCCGCAGAGATAGTGGAATAGCTCGACGCATGGCAGGTGCCGACGTAGTAGGTCTTGGCGAAGCTGCTCGAGGTCAGCAGGAGGCAGACAGCGATCAGCCCGCAGAACGCCTTCATCATGTGAGTTTTCATTTCAAAACCTCTGTGCCTTTCGAGTTTGGTCACGGGAAATCCGCGAGCGGCAGAGTGCCGCAAATACGCGCAGGCGTCAAAGGACTTTCGCATGTGACTTTCTAACCGGAGAAGCGCCGATTTCTCAGAGGATTACAAGGGCAGATAACCCAGGGAGTGGGGTTCCATGCTACACTCATTGCCCAATTTGGGGTGGTTCTCGCCACTAACCCCATGGAGACTTCGGTCCCCTCCGCGCGGATCTTTCGCTTTGGACTGTTCGAAGCCGACGCCGACCGCGGCGACGCTAAACCGCGGCGGCTTGCGCGTCAAGCTGCACGAACAACCGTTTCACTATGTTGATCCTGCTGCTGGAACATGCGGGCGAAATAGTTTCCCGCGAGCAATTGCGACAACAGCTTTGGCCCGCCAATGACCTATGTCGATTTCGACGGCAGCCTGAATGCCATTCTGAAAAAGCTCCGTGCCGCTCTTGACGCGATTCTCCGGATAATCCGAGCTTTATCGAAACCGTTCCCCGGCGGGGATATCGTTTCATCGCATCCGGTCATGGTTGAAAATTTGGGGGTTGAGCGGTCAACTTCGCCACGGTCGATGCCGCCGGGGAGCCGGCCGAACTCAACGAAGATAAGGGGCGCCGGCCACCGCGTCGCCAAGCTTGTGTCGACGCGCCATCTTATTTATGCCGCGTCCGCTGTCGCGCTGGTCGCCCTGGCTTGTCCTCGGATGGTTCGTGCGCCTTGATTTCTTCCGGGCGCGGACTGTTCCGGTGCAACGCAACGGCTCTAACGGTCCCGATTCCGCGGAAGTCTGTTGCAGTCCTCGGTTTTCACAACTTGTCAGGGAAGGGCGATGACGAGTGGCTGGCAACCGCCATTCCGGAGATGCTGAGCACTGAGCTGGCCGCCGGTGAAAAGCTCCGGCTGGTGTCTGGAGAGGATGTAGCCAACTTGCGCCTTTCTTCGCCATGGTCCCAGACCGATACACTGGGGCAGAGGACGACGGCGCGCATCGCTACAGCTCTGAATAGCGATGTTTTGGTTCTGGGTTCCTACGCCAGCATGGGCAGACCTGAGCATAGACTCATGCGGCTCGATGTGCGTTTGCAGGATGCAAAAACGGGGGAAATTCTTACCGAGGTCGCAGAGATCGGCGGCAGCGAGAACTTCTCTCAGCTGATTTCGCGGGTCGGGGCCAAACTCAGGGACCGCCTCGGCGCGTCCCGTGTTGCTGAGACCGACGAGGCCAGTGCGCTTGCTTCTTTGCCGTCCAATCCTGACGCGGCACGGTTCTACGCCCTTGGGCTTGCCAAGTTGCGTGATTACGACTACCTGACTGCGAAAGATTTGTTCGAGCAAGCGATCAAGGCTGATCCAAAATTTCCGCTTTCGCATTCCATGCTAGCTCGAACTTGGTCCCAGTTGGGATATGAGCAAAAGCGGAAAGAGGAGGCCAAAAGAGCTTTGGACCTTTCTGCCAATTTGCCGCGCGTGAACCGAATGCTGGTCGAAGGAGACTACTACGAAAGTCTGGCGCAGCACGATAAGGCTGCCTCGACCTATCAGGCGTTGTTCGTCTTGTTTCCCGACAGCGTCGATTATGGACTGCAACTCGTAAGCGCGCAGCGTATGGCGGGTCACGGAAGCCAGGCCATGGAAACGATTGCCCAGCTTCGTCGACTTCCGCCGCCGGCTTCCGCTGACCCGCGCATCGATATGGCGGAAGCGTGGGCAATGCCTGACAACAAGCGTGCCATGCTGGTGCTGGTCCGCAATGCTCTGGCTAAAGCCGGAGCACAAGACAAGAAACTTGTTTATGCGCAGGCTCGAAAAGATGAGTGCATTGACCTGATCTACGGCGATCATCCCGAGCAAGGGGAAGTCTCCTGCGAAGATGCTTCCAAGATTTTTCTTGAGGCCGGCAATACCCTTGCCGCTGCCGATGCCACACGGTTAATCGGAGATGCCCAAGGTTTTCAAGGACGTGGGGAGCAAGCCATTGCGACTTACCAGCGAGCGCTGGCTATCCTCCAGGGACTAGGTGGAGAACACGAGAAAACTGGAGCGATCCTTAATAATATGGCCGGGGACTATCTCAACATGGGTCAACTGGACCGTGCCGAGCAGTTGTATCGGAAGGCGAAATATCATTTCCAGCAGGCCGGGGACAAGGTTAATTCAGGGGTGGCGCTCGGCAACGTCGCAGACGTCCTCTATCTTCGCGGTAAACTGCCCGATGCTGCAAAACTCTACCAACAAGTGATCGACAAGTTTCCCAGCGGTCAAGGTTATGCGATGTACAGACTTGCGGATCTGGAGTTAGCTCAAGGCCAGGCGAAAAAAGCACACGATCTTGCCACGCAAGCTGTGGAGCTCATTCGTCCCACTCACGGCGGGTACCAGTACTTGACAGGTGCTATGGTTGTGCTTGGAGATGCGCTAATGGCCCAAGGCGACTTGGCGGGAGCTCGCCAACAGTACCAGCAAACACTAGAGATTCGGCAGAAAATGGGGGAACGGGACCTGGCAGCGGAAAGCCAAGCCTCGTTGGCTGAACTTTCGCTCGAAGAAGGTCGTCCCGAGCAAGCTGAAACTTTGTTGCGCACAGCGATTACCGAGTTCGAAGAGGAAAAGGAAACTCCCGATGCAACCAGCGGATATACCTCGCTCAGTCGTGCTTTGCTGACACAGGGCAAGTTACAGGAAGCTCGCAAAGCCATACAGCATGCCGCTGAACTTGGCAGGGAGAGCCCCGACCCTGCGATGAGATTACGTATCGCCATTCAAAGGGCGCGAATCGCGATAGAAGCTGCGGCTTCGGGTGCGGCGGGACATCTAGCGCTCGCGACAGCCAGCCAAGAACTGCGTTCTGCAATCGTAATCACCCGAAAGCTGGGTTATTACCAAATTGAATGCGAGGCCCGGCTAGCCCTGGCCGTCGGGGACCTCAAGGCTGATCCTGCCCTGGGTCGTTCACAACTGCAAACGCTAGAGAAGGAGACTCACGAGCGTGGCCTTGAACGCATTTCTCAAAAGGCAGAGCTATTGGCTGCGGTCAACCAATCTTCGCCATCCCACCCATGACACTGGGATGCGGCGCCTTGCAGCGGCCGTAAGTGCTGGATGCCAGTGAAGCGGAGAAAATGTTGACTAATTCGATGAGTGTCTGACGATACTTGACGCTAACAGTTTACACTCAGTGAGAATTGCGGCCTAGGCGGGCCACATCATTTTCTTGCCGCAACTTCTCCACACCGAATTCAACTGGCCTAGAGCAGGAAGTCTGAAGGGCCTCTTCTGATCTCGCCGACTGGACTTTTTCCCTAAACGGGCCACCCCTATAGCTGGATACTATTATCTATCCTCAACTCGGGAAGCAGAAAAAGATCTGGAAGTACACGTCGCGGACGTTTTGGCTCATTGGATTGGTTCCGCTTCGGTGGCAGCTGGGGCCTCCAGTGGTGGTTGATTATTGGCGTAGATCATGGGAACGTTTCCCTGATAAATCCCTGATCAAGTAGTCGGGAATAACGAAACAAATCTGCATGAAACGCGATGATGGCCATCAATTCGGCTCGGACACGAGTCGGGAATTCCCAGTATTGTTCCCTGTTAGACGGGAATTCCGCAACTCGAATCCGCAATTCGGATGGCCCTCGGAGCGCAGGCGCGCTCGGTTGTGTTGATAGTGCTTCGTGAAGCAACATGGCTCGTAGGCATTGGGCTGGGGGTGGGCATCCTGGCTGCGGTTGGCCTGACTCGTCTAGTGCGCTCCATGCTCTTCGGCTTGGGACCGACCGATCCCGTGACGTTTATTGGAGCATCGCTCTTGCTGTTTGCAGTTGCCCTGCTGGCGGGCTGGGGACCGGCACGGAAGGCATCGCGCATCAATCCCGTCATAGCTCTTCGGCATGAATAACCTTCCGGCGCTACCGCGTCAGATTTTCAATCCCCTGAAATTCATCTGATCGTGAGATACGATTAAACGAGTCCATGAGCAAATCGCCATCCCCGCAAATGAACTTGTCCCTTCTGTTGGGACTTTCCTTGCTGGTGGGGTGGCGTCCCTTGGTTGATACTTTCGGGCTGGCGCTGCGGGACGATGAATACACTCACATCCTGCTGATCCTTCCGATCTGCGCAGCCCTGATTTTTCTGGAGTGGCAGTCTCTGAGACCCTTGTTCGCCCCGGACGTTCGTATTGGTTCGGTCTTGCTGGGAATGGCCGTTCTGGTCGCCGGCTTGGGGGGAATGCGGTCAGCTTCGCTAACCTCCGATGTGCAGCTTTCGATCGAGATGTTTGCGCTGGTGCTGTCGTGGATAGGAGCTTTCGATCTCTGTTGCGGCTCCCACGTTTCGCGGTCTTTACTCTTTCCGCTGTGTTTTTTATTCTGGCTGGTGCCATTGCCTCTGGCAGCGGTAAACGAGATCGTGAGTTTCCTGCAGCAAGGCTCGGCGTTGGCTGCACATGGGCTTTTCGACGCGGTCGGCGTTCCGGTCGCACAAGATGGCGTGATGCTTACGATCCCGGGTTTGACGGTCGAAGTTGCCAAGGAGTGCAGCAGCATTCGCTCCAGCTTGATGCTCCTGGTCACGACTATGGTGCTGGCTCAACTCCTCTTGCGCTCACCGTGGCGCAAGGCTTTCGTCATCGCTATCGCGATTCCTCTGTCCGTGGCCAAGAATGGGTTGCGAATCTTCACGATTGCCATGCTCGGGACGCGGGTTGATCCTGCGTACTTGACGGGCAGATTGCACCGAGAGGGTGGGATCGTATTTTTCGCGGTCTCTCTCGCCGCTGTGTTTGCCTTGATCTGGATTCTGAGGCGCACGGAAGGTGAGGTAGTCCGATCAACCGTGTGCATCCAATAAGTTCCTTCGTGATCACAACATTCTGACGTGGTGGCGGGAGTTGGGTCCGAAGGTATTGGGACTTGATGGTGCCCGGAACAGGACTTGAACCTGCACACCTTGCGGTACACGGTCCTAAGCCGTGCGCGTCTGCCAATTCCGCCATCCGGGCTTTGCATCAGTATAATCGACCGTTCGGCGAGATAACGCGATCCGTTGGAAACCATTCCTCATGAACATGCTTGACCTCCTTGTCGGCAAGCCCATCAGAACCACTGATGAACGAGCCGAGCAAATTGGCCCGACACAGGGCATTCCGATCTTTGGTCTCGATGCGCTGAGTTCGGCGGCTTACGGCCCGGAAGCGGCGCTCAGTCTTCTGATCCCGCTCGGCCTGCTTGGGGTTCGTTACATTGTCCCCATCAGCGCCGCCATCATCACTCTGCTGGTGATCGTGTACTTTTCCTATCGCCAGACCATCGCTGCTTATCCCTCGGGCGGCGGCTCCTATACGGTGGCGCGGTTTAACTTGGGCGCGCCTGCCGGATTGCTGGCAGCAGCCGCGCTCCTGGCCGATTACATTCTGACCGCCGCGGTGGGCATCTCGGCCGGGGTTGGCGCTTTGGTCTCGGCCGTTCCGTCCTTGCTGCCGCACACGGTTTCTCTTTGCGTGGGCATTCTGATCGTCATCACCATCCTCAATTTACGTGGCGTGCGCGAAGCGGGCTCTGTTTTCGCCGTTCCTACTTATCTCTTCGTCGGCACGCTACTCATAACCATCGTCGCGGGCATTTTCCGTGTGTTCCTCAGCGGAGGCCATCCCACGCCGGCGGTTGCGCTTCCGCCTCCGCCGCCCATCACGGAAGCTGTCAGCTACTGGCTGCTGCTGAAGGTGTTCGCCAGCGGGTGCACGGCCCTGACCGGCGTGGAAGCGGTCAGCAATGGCGTTAAGGCTTTCCGCGAGCCTACGGTGAAAAACGCCCAGCGTACCCTGACGGTAATCATTTTTCTGCTGGCAGTGTTGCTGGCGGGGATCTCGTTTCTGGTAAAGACCTACGGAATCGCGGCGACCGATCCGGGCCAGCCCGGCTATCAAAGTGTTCTCTCCATGCTCACTCTCGCGGTTTTCGGCAAAGGGTTCTTCTACTACCTGACCATCGGCTCCATCCTTGTGGTTCTCTCTCTGTCGGCCAATACTGCCTTCGCGGATTTTCCGCGCCTTTGTCGCGCCATCGCGCAAAACAACTACCTGCCTCACGTTTTCGGCTATCGCGGACGGCGACTCGTTTACACCTACGGCATTGTCATACTGGGGCTGCTCTGCGGCGGCGTTCTCATCCTTTTCGGTGGCATTACTGACCGGCTTATCCCGCTCTATGCGGTGGGCGCGTTTCTCGCTTTCACGCTCTCACAAGCCGGCATGGTCATGCATTGGAGAAAAAATCGCGGCCCGCGCTGGCTGAAGAGCGCACTGGTGAACGGACTGGGCGCCCTGGTAACCGGCATCACCACCCTCGTGGTTCTGGTTGCGAAATTCTTACAAGGCGCGTGGATCACGCTGCTTTTCATTCCACTGACGATTATTTTGTTTGCCATTGTCCGCCGCCACTACCACGCGGTGAAACTGCTCACCACCTGTAAGGTTCCGGTGGACGTGGCGGGTCTCAGCCGGCATCCCATTGCGATCGTCACAATCGACCGGTGGAGCAATATTGCACGGCAGGGAATTGAATTTGCCGCGCGCCTTTCGCCAGAAATCATCGCTTTGCATGTTGAGCCCAACGAGCATTCCGAATTGCTTGAAGACGACTGGGAACAATATGTTGAGCGCCCTTTCCGAGCGGCCGGTAAAGAGCCGCCGCGCCTCCAGCTTCTGCCGTCGCCGTACCGCTTTGTCATTGTTCCCATAGTTCAGTTCATTCTCGACCTCTCGAAGAAGAATCCTGATCGCAACATTATTGTCGTCGTACCGGAACTGGTGGAGGACAAATGGTACGAATACTTCTTCCACAATCAGCGCGGGCATCTTCTGGAGTGGGTACTTCTCGCTCGCGGTAATGAACGCATCTTCACGGTGAGCGCGCCCTGGTACGTCGGGCCGCGAATCTGATTCATCGGTTCTCAGCGGAGATTGCGCGAGCGATCGAACCGACGCGGTGTTTTCGCTACAAGTCGGACCGCGGCGAATAGCCAATGTAGTGATTTTCGATTATTATTGATTCTGACAACGTTGATTGTGAAAACAGCGTTGAACTGTATTTTCATAGCTAGTTGATTTGGCGAGTGGGGACGTAGTTCAGTTGGTTAGAACGCTGCCTTCTAACCGAATGCCTTTCTTTTCATACCTCTAGAGCGCTTACTGTCCATCTTACTGTCCAGTCCCCGGCCCCCATGTGGGGAGCCATGCCCGTTTGACCGAATCCGCGCGCCGAGCAAAAATCCATCGCCGTTCCAGGAGAATGGAGATGGTTGAAGCGAAGCAGTACGGAGAGCGTGTCAATATCGTTAAATACGTCCGAATCGAAAAGAAGTGGCGATTCGCCGCGGTCGTTGAAAAGCAGGGCAGGGTCATTCGCGACCAAGTCTGGATCGCCCACCGCAAGGAACACCACCCCGAGGGCAGGTACTTCCTAGAATGGTACCAAGGCGGGAAACGTCGGAGACACTCGGTTGGCGGGTTTGAAAACGTCATTGATGGAGCTCGCCGCAAAGCGATCGAGCTGGGGGCCATCAGAGCAGGCCTCATTCGTCCCCAGGAGGAACCCCCGCGTGCCCACGAGAGTCGCATCAGCATCGCCGTGGCCATCGATTCGTATCTTAATCTCGTAAAGCACCATCGCAGTCTTCGGACCTATCGCACGTATCGCTACACCTTAGATACTCTGCTGCGCCAATCCTATGCTAAAGAGTACGTCGATCAGGTGGAGCGCCAAGACATCTTGAATTTCATGACGGACTGCTACAAACAGGGACTGGGCAGCCGCACGGTATATGACAAGCTCGTCGTCGTTCTCCAACTCTTCAAACGTCACGGAAAGACCAAACTGATTGAGTCGAACGATTGGCCTGATTACGTCGACACCATCCGGCCCATTTACGAAGCGGACGAGATCGGCACCATGCTCGAACACGCGGAGCAAGACGAAGGCGTATTTCTCAAGTTTCTACTCGCCTCTGGTTTTCGAGATCGGGAGGTTCGTCATGTCACTTGGCGTGACATGGATTTTCGCAATAGTTTGGTCCGCGTGACTGCCAAACCGCTTTGGGGATTCGGCCCGAAAAACTGGGAAGAACGCGCCGTGCCGCTCCCCACCGCTCTTGTAGAGCAGTTGCAAAAACTCCGAGAACGCCGCAACGGGCTACCTTCACAACTGGTGTTTCCCAATTCAAAAGGTAATCCGGACAGTGAAAATGACATGATCGTCAAGCGCGTGGCCGAGCGCGCCGAATTGAACTGCGGACAGTGTGTGACCAAACACGGAAACAAATGCGCCCAGGGACCGTATTGCCGGCATTTCTTCCTCCACAAGTTTCGCCACACTTTTGCAACAGAGCATTTGCGGCACGGCGTCGACATCCGGACATTGCAAAGCTGGATGGGCCATCGCGACATCAAGTCCACGATGGTCTACCTCAAGGGCGTGCAATCCAAAGACGCACTAGCAAAGGTCAATGCCGGAGCGCTGGCGCGGTACGTTGCGTGACGGAGGTCAGGTCGCAATGCAGGCTAATCTGAGCCGTCGGAGGGGACCTACAAGCTCGAAGCCGTTTGACGGAACGCTCGGACTGTTTTAAACAATCGAGATTGCCTTCGCGTCAGGGGCAGAATCGTCTTCTGTTGAGGTGCACGAATATGAGTCTGATAGATCAATTGGAAAAAGAAAGCCGCGTTTTGCGCGCACGGGACGTTGCAAAATTGTTCCAAGTCACACCCCAGCATGTTTATAAAATGGCGGCAGGCGGGAGACTTCCATCCTTTCGATTGGCTGGGGCAATTCGTTTCGATCCGCAGGAATTGGCGAACTGGCTTCGAAAAGCGCAGCCAGTTCCTTATCGGCTGGAAGAGGGCAACCAATTGCGTCGTAGCGCATAGGTCGCCACTGCGGTGCTTCAGCAATGCTGTCGTTGGATCGAATGGGAGCAAAGAGTCACCACCCCAATTGATCTCAGTTCAAAATTCTTGTATATGCCATGGTCAAGTGATCCAGCGGAGATCGAGAAGCTCCGTTTGAATCCTCTAACTTCCCGCTAGCGTGAGCAGCCCGAGATCGCTCGCAAAACGTCCGACAAGCCGACTTGAACGAAGCCGCGTTGCGGCGGACGCATTCGCGTGTTGCGGAGCCGACGGTGGAGGTGATCTGAGCTAGTTTGTGTCGCAGAGGAGGAACTCTCTGTGACCCATCTACGTCAGCTCATGCTGGAAGAACTAAGACGCCGCAACTTCGCCGATTCAACCATCCGTTCGTACCTTCACGGGGTCGAGCACTTCAGTCGCTACTTCCACTGCCGACCCGATCAGCTTGGTCCGGAACACATTCGCGAGTATCAGGCAGCGCTCTTCACTAAGTTGAAGTTCAGTCCGAACACTGTGACCCTGCGGCTGGCTGCGTTACGCTTCTTCTATATTCGGGTTCTGAAGAGAGGCTGGAGCATTGCCGAGACGCCGTATCCGAAAAAGGTTCTGCACCTGCCCGAGATACTCAGCCAGGACGAAGTCGCGCGTCTGATTGACGCGGCCGAGTTTCCCTTTCATCGCATCCTGTTGATGACGCTGTATGCCACGGGCGCACGTCGCGCAGAAGTGGCACACCTGAAGATCAACGATATCGACAGCCAGCGGATGGTCATCCATATCCGGGGCGGCAAAGGTCGCAAGGACCGCGATGTCATGCTCAGCCCAAAGTTGCTCGATGCGCTGCGTGTCTATTGGCGCGGGCTCAGGCACAAGCCAACGAACTGGCTGTTTCCCGGCAACCGATGGCATACCGCAAGTTATCCGGTCACCACCAAGGTCCTCTGGACTGCCTGTCAGAACGCCGCACAACGCGCTGGGCTTGAACATAAGCACATTCATCCCCACACCCTGCGCCACTGCTTTGCCACGCATCTGCTCGAAGCCGGTGCCGACCTGCGCACCATTCAGATGCTGCTCGGGCATCGCGACCTGGAGGAGACGACGATCTATCTGCATCTCTCCCGGAGACATCTCAGCGCCACCGGCAGTCCGCTGGATGCACTCACGATTCGAGAACAAGGAGAGCCGACACCAAGCGCATGAACCGGCCCCCTCTGGAGGTGGCCGACATCGTTCGTTGTGCGGGGCAGTTGTTTGTTGAGCGCAGTCGCCGCTGGATCACCTGGCAGCATCAGAAGATTTTGCTGGCCATTGCTCGTTGCCGCACCGCGGCGCTAGGCGGGCATCGCGATCACTGCTCGGACTGCGGATATTCCGCCATCTCTTACAACTCGTGTCGCAATCGGCACTGTCCGAAGTGTCAGGGCAATGCACGCCTGCACTGGCTCCAAGCGCGGGAACGGGAGTTGCTGCCCGTCAGCTACGTGCACGTCGTCTTCACGCTGCCGCGGGAACTGGCTCCGCTCGCGCTGCAGAACAAACGGCTGATCTACAACCTACTCTTTCGCGCCAGTGCTGCAACTCTGCTGGAGATCGCCCGCGATCCACGCCACCTGGGAGCCGAGATCGGCTTCTTCAGCGTGCTCCATACCTGGAACCAGCGGTTGCAACATCATCCTCATGTCCATTGCGTGCTGGCTGCCGGCGGTCTCGCTCCGGACCACTCCCGCTGGATCTGCTCGCGCCGATCTTTCTTCCTCCCCGTCAAGGTACTCAGTCGTGTCTTCCGCGGCAAGTTTATCGCCGGGCTCAAGAGCGCCTTTCAGTCCGGCGCACTCCAGTTCCACGGACATCTCTTACCGCTCACGGAACCACGAGCCTTCGCCTCGTGGCTGCGGGTACTGTTCCGCCACGATTGGGTCGTCTACTCCAAGCGGCCTTTCGGAGGACCGGAACATGTGCTGCGCTATCTCGGTGCCTACACCCATCGCGTCGCCATTTCCAATAGCAGGTTGGTGGCTCTCTCCGCGGGCAACGTAACCTTTCGCTGGCGCGACTCCGCTCACCACAACAAGAAGAGGCTCATGACTCTGACTGTCGACGAGTTCCTGCGCCGCTTCCTGCTGCACCTGCTGCCGCGCGGCTTTATGCGCATCCGCAACTTCGGTTTCCTCACTAACCGGCGGCGAGCAAAACTCCTTCCGCTTTGTTTGCGCTTGCTCCAGCCATCCGACCAGCCGGCAGTATGTGCCGCTTCGCTGACCACGCTCCCCGCTTACTCAACATGGAACTGTCCACTCTGCGGCGGAACCATGCAGGTTGTCGAGCGCCTCTCCGCCGCACAACTTCTCCTCCGATCGCCTCCTCCTCTCAGCTGGTCTGCCTCATGAATCCACATCTCCAGCCTCGAATCTTGCTCGTGCTTCGGCGCGCACACTGGTTCTCTGTCTCCCCCTCCTCAGAATGCTGCACGGTGGTGCGCTCCAGACTCTCTGACGTGCCGCCCCACGACCATTCTCTCTGCCACCAGCAACTGAAACGGAAGCACACCGACAGCAAGCGCCATCTCGCAAACGACAACGGCCGGCTCATCGGGATACAAATCCCATAGTCCCGCGGGGCGGCTTCCTTCAAGTCGCTGTATCTGAAGCGCCCCTCCACAGCGTCTCAACTCCCAGCTCTTCGCTCAGGGGGCGCTTCAGATACAGCACTAAGACTTCCCGTTACCTATCTGGACAACACCCTCGAACCCGTTCCCGGACAACGCTCAACGGTTCCGTGAACACATGCGCCGGAGGGCGCGAGGAAGCACTTCGCTAAGCTTGGAGTAGGGTACTTTGAAAATGTACTAATTTGAGCTTTTCGGTGTGACGCGTGTAGACCGCCACGAGGCGGAAGCGCGAGGAGAGTTCCTCCCCGTTCCTGTAGATTAGAGTGCTGCTCTCACCGGTTACGATTGCAGTTTCCCCGTATATCCGAACAGCCTCGCCGACAAGCTCTATGGATTTGAAGCTCAGACCTCCAAGCTTTAGGTCGTGTAGAACCTCCGCCTTATTGAGGACCGAACCGTCCGGCCTCACCAGCATGTATTCGTTCGCGTAAAGATCCGAGAGCGCGTCGTAGTCCTGATTAATGAGCGAGCGGTAGAATACGTTGCGATGTGCACGGAGCACTTCTTCTGCTGTCATTAGCATCTTTCATTTCAACAAGAGAACATTCATAACTCTCCCAGCGAAGCCTTCAAGCGGTGCGAGTTTGGTCGCCGCATCTGTTTTGTCTTGTCCAAGTGTCCCCGTGTTGGCCTCGGCTCCATAAATCCCGTTTCCCCCCGAAGATCTGAAACGGGACACGAGGGCGTCAATTCGCTCAGGTGCAGCCTCACGAATCCATCAAGTAGGAGCGGGTTTCGACCTGTAATTTGACGCACATGACCCGTGATGGGAAGCTCTGGCGCAGATTTCAACGCGACTGATTGAGCAACGAGGTGATCAATACCGCGGAGGTTGCCCTCCCCGCCCTTCGCTATTGCCCTTTGTCGCATTGAATCACGCCAGGCTTCCGGTGCTAGTTCCTCGTAGCGAACTGATTTACCGACGATCGATCCGATGGTCGCGGCGACCTCTTTGTACGTCAGACGAACGACGCCGCCGGCGATTATGATTCGGTCCCTAACCACGTCGGTATCGATCAAGAGATGTGCAGCCAGGGCGCCGACATCGATTCCTGAGATCCAACTGAGGGGCTTGTCTCCAAACGAGTTCTTGATAGCTCCCTGCTGCCGAATAGTCTCCCCGTCGAGCAACAGGATGTTCTCCATAAAGAATGCGGCAATACGAAGATGAACGCCCTCGAAGCCGGCCCATTCGAAAATCTGCTCTGCTACCCATTGCGCTCTTCCTTGTGGACTCGGGCTGTCAACTCTTGTCGTCGCTAAGGATAAGTCGACGATGCGCTTGAGTCCTTGGTCTCGCCCAGCACCCGCGAAGAAGCCAGCAGCTTCTGCAACGCCGGCAGCCACGGGGTAACAGAAATAGGAGGATTCGACTCCTTCCAGCGCTGCGAGCAAGCTTTGATAATTGCCGAAATCTCCTACGGCGATTTCCGCACCGAGGTCACGTAAAGCCTCAGCCCGATCGTCTAAGGTACGTACAAGAGCACGCACTGGTAAGCCGCGTTCAAGAAGGAGTTTCGCCACAGATCGACCGGTTCCTCCCTGATTTCCGGTGGCTCCAGTTACCAGGATGGGTTTGACTTTTCTGGTGTTAGCTTCAATCATCGTTGTTCATCTCCTGGCGGCCGCGGTCACGCGCTGACTTCAGGACGATACAGCGGCAGTCTCTGTCTTACCGGGGGGAGTACACCGATAGAACCCGGCAGTCGGCGCAACGCTGTCGTCCGCGCTTCTGCTACTTTATTCATGCTGCATCCAAGCAACAGAGCGCAGTCCGAATGGGAATGGCGCTCCAGAATCGACATGACAAACACGAAGCGTTCAAGCGGGGCAAGTTTGGTCACTGGGTCGATTTGGTCTTGCCCCGGTGGCTTGTTGAGCCCTGCGCTCCACAAGTCCCGCTTTTCCCCTGGTCGGTCTAAAACGGGAGACATGATCTGAATCGCCTTCTCAATTAGAGTGCGCTTCACCCAGGATCGTGCCCATTCCTTAAACACTGCTTGTTCCTTAAGAGCTTCCTCGACCGTAGATGCAAAACACTGCTCGGCTTGCTTGTGATTTGCCGTCAACAAGAAGGCGAGGAGATACAAGGGTTTCAGCTCTTTTTCAAACACCTCGCAAAAGTCAGCACAGTTGGCGTAGTCAGCACGGAAAGTTGTAGTGTCTGGCTTGCTGGAACGAAGCATGACTTTTCTCCTAAAGTACGGAAACCTGTGAGAACCCTAAATTGATGGTTTGATCTGCGAAGGGATTCTCTTCCACTCCAAGCGGCTTATGACGTTGAGGCCACCTGCAACAGGCGCTCCGGCTGCCCGTAGCACTAGCCGATCACCTTGCAGCTCAATCGAACGACACTGGCGTCCATGGATCAGATTGGGCAGGAGCGAAACGGAGGGTATGTGCGTGACCGTTGCCTTCTCCTCCTCCACTTCATAGGTCCCGCAGTAAGCGATGTAGCCGCTGCCAGACGCTTCGTACTCTTGCGGAGTTCCATGATGCCAGTCCGCTGACTGAAAAGCCGGACGGCCCGGCATCATCAGCTGCGCAGAGACAAAACCATCCGCCGTGTATATCAAGAAACCTTGCGGAGTTGGACCGAATGGTTGGATATCCTCGGAGTCTTCATGCTCGTCTGTGTATTTCACCAGACGCCATACTCCAATGAGTCGGTTCGCATAACTCGATCTCTCGGAGCCAGGAACTTCGGATTGAGAGGTATACATGAGGGTTTTCATGCGGCTTCTCCAAAGGTCTTGTAGTCCGTGTAGCCATGTTCCCCACCACCGTAGAACGTGGAACGGTCCGAGGCGTTTAATGAATTATTTCCCTTGATCCGCTCGACCAGATCTGGGTTTGCAATGAAGAGTCTCCCGAAGACGATTGCGTCTGCGTGCTTTTGCTCGATGGCCAACGCCGCGCTTTCCGGTGTGTAAGCAGCGGCGGAGAGCAGTGGTCCGTCGAATGAAGATCGAAACAGTACCGCATTGTTTACAGCGTTTTCGTGCAGTTCGTCCGTCAAACCGATCTCCGATCCACGAGCTTCGATCAAGTGCAGGTAGGCAAGGTGGTGCTGGTTCAACTCTTTGATCAGAAAGCCGAAGAGTTCTTTGGGCTTGCTATCGTGGATGCCACCATACTGCCCAAAGGGTGAAAGACGCACCCCGAGCCGGTCCGCACCGATGGTGGCGCTGACTTCCGCAACAATCTCCAGGAGGAACCGGGCTCTGTTTTCGTGCGAACCACCGTACTTGTCGGTGCGGGTGTTGGTTCCGTCTTCCAGGAACTGTTCGATCAGGTGGCTGTTTGCTCCTTGCAGTTCTACCCCGTCGAAGCCTGCCTCGGTGGCATTGAGAGCAGCCTGACGAAAGGTAGCGACGATGGCTGGAATCTCATCGGCCTCCAATGCGCGGGGAGTTTCAGCCTTCACTTGTTGGAAGTCTCTTGTGAGGGCAGGAATGTTCCCAACAATGGCCGAGGGGGCAACGGGCACCGATCCATCCGGCCGCAATGACGAATGCGAGTTCCGTCCGTTGTGAGCGATCTGCATGATGATCCGTCCCCCGCGTGCGTGAACGGCATCCGTGACGACGCGCCAGCCAGCAATCTGTTCTGCCGTATAGATTCCTGGGTCGCTGGGGTAGCCATGGGCATCAGGACTGACTGCCGTCCCCTCAGAAATGATGAGACCCGCCGAAGCGCGCTGAGCGTAATACTTGGCGTTCAGCGCGGTCGGCACACTGTTGGCTCCCGCTCGCATTCGCGTGAGAGGCGCCATGATGATTCGATTTGGAAGTCGCAGGGCCCCGAGTTGCAGAGAACTGAAGAGCGATTCTTTGGACATTGTGACCTTTCACTTTGGTGTCTTGTCGAGGACGGTTAGAGAAGCGTGATCTCACCCATATCGATTGCGACGAGCAAAGGCTCCTTCACGAGCTGGTAATCGCCTTCATATGCGTACACTCGCCGTTTGGTCGGCACGATGATGCCGTCCACGTCACGGTAGTCCGAGGCGTAGTTGAGTCCAGTGGCGCCGCCAAGAATGTCAACCGTGTAGTCGTGTCGGCGTAGCAGCCCATCGGGCCCGAAGCAAGAGATCTGTACCTTGGAATGACTCTTCACGTGATCGGGGAACGTCACCTTCAGCCGTCGCCAGGTTTCGCCCTCGACCTGAATCGATGAGATCTCTTCGGTAGTGAAGCCTGCGCGTGTGTAGAGGAACGGAGTATTGAGATACGTCCACAAAGCCTCACCGACAAAATAGGCCACGTGGATGTCGTCCCAGGGCGTTTCTCTCTGTTGCCCTTCGAATGACTTCTCAGGGTTATCGCGGGCCTCGATCACGGTTCGGTCCACCGTTTCCATCACAATTCGACTCGGTTCGAAAACTGCGCGCTTGTCCTGGCCGGGGAAGTCCACGGTGAGGCGCTCATTCCGCGTTTCTGCCGTCAATACCACGTTCTTGAGGTAGTCTCCCTTACCTTTGACAAACCAGATCGCGCCCGTGATCGATGCCGCAACCTTGATCGCTTTCACCTTATTCCAGCGATCGAGACCGCCGTGGGCTTTGACAGCTAGGTTCAATAGGTCGCTCTTCGCTCCTTGATTTACGCGTACGGTTTGCTCAACCGGCAGGCCGTCTTTTGGATCCAAAACCATCGTTGCTGCTTTCATATTGAGTCTCCTTCTCAGAAATTCTTGTTCACATCTACTGTGTCTCTTCGCAACCGTGTCCTTAGGCGACGAGCACCACTAAGGAGAGTCCCCCCTTCTTACTTGCTCCGTGACCGGCACCATGGGAAAGTGATTTTCGATCGGCAAGCTTTCTGTTTTCCGTTGCTGAAGCGCAAGGTACTGATGGACGAAGGCAATGGCCATGGTTCCTTCCCCTACTCCGCTCGACACCCGCTTGATTGAGTCGTGGCGGACATCGCCCGCGCAAAATATTCCCGGCATGTTCGTTTCGAGTAAGAACGGCCCACGCCTGTGCCCCCAGTCGGGAAGATCCCGTCCTGTAAGAACGAATCCATTTGCGTCGCGTCGAAGAGCTGCCGGAAGCCAGTCAGTCCTCGCTCGTGCGCCGATCATGACAAAGAGCGCGCCAGCGCTACGTTTACGGGCAAGCCCGCCGTTCGTTGTAGTATGAATCGACTCCAAAGAGCTTTCTCCGTCGACTGACACAACCTCCGTGTGAGCTTCGATCGTGATGTTGTGGCGCTGCTTCAGTTGGTGAATCAAATACTGTGACATCGTCAGCGCAAGACCCTTGCCGCGCACAAGTACTGTCACCGCTGCCGCATAGCTTGAAAAGAACACGGCTGCTTGGCCGGCGGAGTTTCCTCCGCCGACGATGAAGACATCTTTTCCAACGACACTTGGCCCTTCCATGAGGGAGGCACCATAGAGGACGCCTTTACCCTGCAGTCGATCAACTCCCTCGACCTCCAGCCGGCGCCAATCCACTCCGGTTGCCAGAATCGCGGTTTTCGTTTGTACCCGGATTCCACCATCGATTTCGACGGAATAGCCATCAGGCGTCGCCTCGATTTTCTCAACGTCACGAGTCAGCACCATCTCCGCGCCAAAGCGGGTAGCCTGCTTCAATGCTCGCGCACTCAACTCCTCGCCACAGATGCCGTTGGGAAATCCGAGGTAGTTTTCGATGCGGGAGGAGGTGCCCGCCTGCCCACCTGCGGCTGTCCTTTCAACTAGCAAAATGCTTAAACCTTCCGACGCTCCGTAAACTGCTGCTGCAAGACCCGCTGGGCCCGCTCCAACCACAACTACGTCATAGTCGTTTTTCGTTGGCTGCGTTCTTATGCCCAGCGCCTCTGCAACCTTGCGAACTGTAAGTGGGCGGACGACCAGCACCGAGTTATCCACCAAAACGAACGCACCAGTGGGGTCAGCAAGCACACACAGCGGAACGCGATCTGGATCGCGTTCACTTTCGACCCATTCATAGGGGATGCGGTTGAGCGAAAGGAAAGTGCGAATGTTATGGCACTCGATGTCGAATTGCGAACTGACCACGACGGCACGTAGCAGGCTGTTATCCCGCACGTAATCGCGCATCGTCGTCACCCGCTTCATCATCTTCTGCACGATCAGGCTGCTGGATTCCGGTGAGGAATCCATGAGCTCTTTGAAAAGACTTCGGTCGAGCCGAAGGACTCGTGAGTGTTCATGAGCACGCAACGACGCGATGGTCGGGGAGTCGAGCAAGATTGGGGTCTCACCATAGAAGTCGCCAGGCAACCCCCTCACTGGGCTCGTGCCGCCATATTCTTTCTCAATTTCGAGAACCCCTTCAAGCAGGACAAAGAACCAAGGCACTTCGCCCTCACGAATGAGCCACTCGCCCTTTGGCACGTGGAGATCGGCCGCATTCTGCGCGATGCGCTGACGCTGAGCATCCGTTAGGCAGGCGAAGATGGGGATTGCCTTCAACTCGTGAGGCTGAATCATTGGGTCCTCTCTTTCCGTCCGGCCCGGAGCACGTCCAGTATTCCAGGCCGAGCAGTGCGTTCAGTTGTTTTGCTGAGGATTTGTGAACTGCGCATTCCCGCTTTTCGTCAGTCCGAGGGTCACTTCGTTTTGAATAACGTCCCAGTGCTCAACCAGTAGGCCATCCTTGAGCCGAAAGATATCGACGATGATTTGCGGAACCGGCTGATGCCCAGAGTACCGGCCGTGAATCACTACGTAGTCACCTTCGCCGACTATCATTCCAGGCTCATAGTTCGAATCAGCCGGGAGTTGTGCTGCGAGGTTGCGTAGGCCTTCGCGAAAGGGTGGGATGAAGGTGTTGTGCTGAATGTAGTCTTTGGCCCAGTAGCGGTCAAAGACGCTTAAATCATGCTTGGCAAAGGCACCTGTCAATGCTGCCAGTACGATGGCTTTGTTTTTTGCTACGTTGTCGTCGATCATGGATTTCTCCCTTTCGGTTCAGCTTGAGATCAATTACAGAGAGTTGAATGCAGGAAACGCAATGCTCGACGTTCCCTGCGCACTCTGCCTCTCAGATCGTTACTTGGTCTCAGCTTTATCTGCGGCTTGCTCAATCAGTTCGGCTACTTCTTTTGGGTGAGAGAGCATTGCCACGTGGCTGGAAGCAACTGTGATCGCGGTGGCCTTCATCGTTGCTGCCTCCGCCTTCTCCAGTTCCGGTGGAATTGAGCGGTCGTTGCTGGCGATGACAAACCACGACGGCTTCGTCTTCCACGCGGCGGTCGTAATGGTCGCTCCGAAAGCGGCGGCGTTGGTTGGGCCTTGCGTCGCGGTAAGCATTTGCTTTTCGTTGCCTGAAAGATCCTGAGCGAAATCGTCTGCGATTCCCTTCGGAGTCACCGACAGAAAACCTTGTGCGTCGGGTCGTAGCTCCCCGCCCAGCGGCGTTGGCGGATAGGGTTTGCTGATTGAACCGACGGATTCGCCATCTCCTGGCGCGAAAGCCGCGACGTAAACCAACCCGACCACTTTCGGGTCATTACCCGCTTCGGTGATCACCGCACCGCCGTAGGAATGGCCGACCAGAATTACCGGACCGTCCTGCAGCGCGATGGCACGCTTGGTAGCAGCAACGTCATCAGCCAGCGAGGTCAGAGGGTTCTGAACCGCAACTACGTGCAGCCCCTTGGCCTCAAGAAGTGGGATCACCTTAGACCAGCATGAGCCATCCGCCCATGCCCCGTGAACCAGCACGATGTTCTTTACAACAGTCTGGGCGACCGCTCCGGTGGCAAGTGTTGCTGCCAGGAATAGGCCGGTGATTGCGATCGAAACGGTACGGTACATGAGCGAAATCTTCATATGTTTCTCCTTTAGGCGAACCAGGTTGAAGTTGCGACCCTTGAACGAACTTTCTGCCAATCTCGTTGAGTGCTTTCTGCGATCAGAAAAGGTTTCTGTGGTGAGAGCGATAGTGAACTGGATCTATTTTGTGAACAACCCTCATTAGGGGCCTTTTGTATTCGCTCGATGTCGGGATTCGAGAGCACTACTATTGAGGGGGACCCGAACAACTCTAGCGGTCGCGGATCTCAATCCGCTTGCGTCCGAAGAGTCGGGCATCGATGGATCGGACCCCAGGGCCCAGCATTAGCAGGGCCGCGCCGAGAGATGCTAATATCGCGCAGCTTCGCAGATCGTCGGGCCTCGAAACGGCAGTCCATAGTTCAGCGATCACCACCAGAACGCCCGCCATGGGAGTCCAAAAGCCGACAAGCAGCAGCAGCCCCGCGACCACGGCGATCGATTGGAGAATAATTCCTTCCCATTGGGGCACTCCCAACAGGTAGGAAAGTCCATCGTGGATTAACAGAACCCCCGCAACTAGCCGCAGAAGTAGGAGCCCCCATCCGGGCCATCCGTTGGGGAACATGGAGAATAATCGTTGCAGATAAGGCCTCAACCCGAGCTTATGAGGTCAGGACGCAGTTTGAATCCCCAAAAAGCTGGGGTTGGAATACAACTCTTTCGAGGGGGTATATTTCGCGATTCAGAGTTCAATGATTCCGCGTTTCAGACCGATCGTGACGGCGTGAGTGCGGTCATTTGCGCCAAGCTTGGAAAGGATGTTCTTTACGTGGCCCTTAACGGTCTCTTCGGTTATCGACAGTTGATCGGCGACGAGTTTGTTCGCGTTTCCTGATGCGATCAATTTAAGAACTTCTATCTCTCGCGCAGTCAGGAGGTCGTCCGCGATGTGATCGGCAACTTCCGAGGCAAGGTTGGCCGGAATGCGCTTATGGCCGGCGTGAACGGCGCGGATCGTGTCAAGAAGGTCTTTGCGCAGAGAGCTCTTTAACAGATACGCGCGAGCCCCAGCCTTTAGAGCTCGTGAAATCTGAACATCGCCGGAATACGTCGTGAGGATGATGAAGCGCGCGTCAGGAAATTCGCTTCGGATCGCGACTATGGCGTCGATCCCGTTCATGTCTGGCATCTGTAAATCCATCAGCGAAACATCTGGCCGATGTTTTCTGAACGCCTCGATCGCTTCCCGCCCGGTGGACGCTTCCGCGACGAACTGTATGTCGCTTTCGTCCGCAGCAAGCGCCTGTATTCCCTGACGCAGAACTGGATGGTCGTCGGCTAGCAGAATGCGTATGGGACTAGGCTGGGCGTTCATAGTCACCCTCCTTTTTTTTCCTGAACACCTGAAGATTGGCTCGAACCGAAGACGACTCGTAAACAATCGATCCGGCAATCCTTAATTCCACCTCGGTACCTGCTCCAGGTTCACTCCAAACATCCAACTGTCCGCCAATTCGCTCCGCCCTTTCGCGCATGCCCGTAAAGCCCCAGTGCCCCGCATGTTCCCCTCGACCCGGCACTCTGAGATCGATGCCCTTACCGTCATCTCGGATTCGGATTCGAAAGAGCTTCTTGCTGTAAGCAATTTCTGTCTCAATTCGATGTGCCTGCGCGTGGCCTACCGCGTTTCGCAATGCCTCACGTGCGATACGGAAAATTTCAACGTGATACTGAGGACGCAAGGTCTGC
Source organism: uncultured Acidobacteriaceae bacterium (assembly GCA_963755765.1). Lineage (GTDB taxonomy): Bacteria > Acidobacteriota > Terriglobia > Terriglobales > Acidobacteriaceae > Acidiflorens. Next base: position 59,330 of record CAVWKZ010000006.1, on the reverse strand, counting down.
GCCAACCCTTCAATCACAACCAGGAACTGTGCGCGATCGGCATTGCCGTCCTTTGAAATGAGTTCTTCCCCAAGCGATGTGATCTCCTCGGCCAGGCTCTTCGGAGCAGGTGCGAAGGAGCGCAGATCGTGAATCGCGTCTCGCCCTTCCACAATCGCTTGCTCAGTCCCATCCAAGGCTCGATCCAGTGTTTGCATTGCTTCGGCAGTGCGCTCAGGAAGAAGATTACGGCCCCTCTGAAAGTGAAGCAGCAGTCCCTGAAAACTCTGCAGCAGGGTGTCATGCAGTTCGCGTGCGATTCTCGTCCGTTCGGACAACCTCTCCTTGAAATTAAGATCCAACCGGGCAGCCACTTGACGGATGCGCCACTGGTAAGCCGCCCAAGCCAGGCATGCGGCCGTCGCGACACATAGAAGGAGGAACCAATTGGTCTGGTAAAAGGCTGGAATAATAGTAAAGTTCAAGGAAGCTCCGGCCTCATTCCAAACACCGTCATTGTTGCAGGCGATCAGGCGAAAACGGTAGCTACGAGGTGGCAAGTTTGTGTAAGTAACGTATCGAGCGCTCGTCGGTCCGCGCCAATCGTCATCAAAGCCTTCGAGCTTGTAGCGAAATCGCACCCGTTCCGGCGCCGTCAAACTCGGAGCCGCGTATTCAAACTGCAAGGTCCTCGTTTTCGGCCGAAGATGCAATTCGGAAAAATCTGTCAGCGTTCGATCATCTGCTTTGAGTGCTTCAATCGACACCGGCGGCGGGAGAACGTTTTTCGGCAAGTGTCGTGGGTCGATTACAGCAACACCAGCGGTGGTGGAAAACCAGAGCCGACCATCGGCTGCCTTTGTCGCAGTTGGTAACGGTTCACGTTGTCTCACAAGTCCTCGAAAACCGTCGTTCGCGTCGAACGATTCGCCTTGGATACGATAAGAAGACGCAAGCACTGCTCTGTCCAATTCCAGAGGATTCACGCGGAATACCGCGAGAGCTCCCGCGAGCCAAAGAAAGCCGTCATCATCTTGGAGAATTGCCGAAATCGAATTCCCCGGCAATCCGTTATCCTTCGTGAGAGTCACGAAGTGTCCATGATCGAAGCGACTTAACCCGGCTTCGCCTCCGATCCAGATATGCCCTGCTCGGTCGCTGGCTATTGTGAATACTCTGCCAAGAGGCAAGCCATCCTTCGAAGAGTAAATCCTGAACTCCTCGTTTTCATAGACCGCGACTTCTCCATCCTCGAATCCCATCCAGACCCGACCTTGAGGATCTCCGTACAAAACCCGGCACCGATATTGAGGCAGGTGGACCCTGCTCCGGAAATCAGTCCATTTGCCGCCCCGCAAACGCAACACCCCTCCCCCGTCGTCGTCCCACACGGTAACCCACAAGTTGCCGCCGGCATCATGTGTGATCGCGTGTACGTCGTGTACCTGATCGACATTCGAGACCTTCGAGAAGGAGAATTTGCCGTCATTTTCTCGGTCGAGTTTGAAAGGGCCCCCAACCCAGACATGATTTTCTCCGTCTGCGTCCAGACTGAGGATTCTGTCGGGCCTCGATGGCGGAGAGGGTGGCAGCTTATACGAAACAAATCTTCCCGAGCGAAACCTTTGGACAATGTCGCCGGTGTAACTGGCAAACCAGACGCTTCCATCGGGAGTCGAAGTCACGGCAATCTGGTCATCCGGGACTAGTCCTTCTCGGCTTGAAAACGGAGTAGCCTTGTTTTCGCGAATGCGATCCAAGCCGCCGGCCGTGCCAAACCACAAATTTCCTTCCCTGTCTTTGAAGGTTGAATACACCAAATTGCTGGAAAGTCCGTCGCTTGTCTGAAACTCATCAATGACAGGATTGTGATGATCTCCGATGTTGCTCACACGTCGTAGACCGCCTCTGCCGAGACCGATCCAGACGTTATCGTCGCCATCGAATAGCAAGCACATCGGCTCGTCGATGGGAATGTCAGTGCGCGACCGACTGCGAGGCGCAACGAACACGACATCGCCAGAGGTATGAGTCATCCAAACGTTTCCGAGCGACGAGGACGCCATCGATCGGATCATTCCTACCGCCTGCCCCGTCGCCGTAAAGTGTTTTGCGTTCCGGTCAAGCGTGAGAATTGTATTTGTGTTGACGGAGTCGCTGCTGAGACCGAAATTGAAGTGATCGGTTGCCACCCACAGCCTTCCACTGTGGTCTACCAGCATGGTTTGGGCTCCGGGCGCAGGGTAACCCGCTTCTGCGCCAACCCGCCTCCACTTGCCGCTCTCCAGCTTACTCAGCCCGTAGGGACCGCCAGCCCAAATTGCTCCATTCGCGTCCTCGACAATTGACAGAATTCCGCCAGGTGGTACGCCGTTCGCCTGTGAATAGGTCGTCAAATGGCCGTTGTGCAGTTGGCCGATTCCAGCGGAACTAAAGCCTATCCAAAGGCTTCCATCCCGCGCGGTATACAGGGACCACACTGAGGAACTTGGGATGCGCTCTCCGAAACTCGGCTCCCAAACGACGAAGCGTAGACCGTCAAATCGGTATAAGCCCACTTCGGTCCCGAGCCACAGATACCCATCCGGTGTTTGAGCAATTGCGCGAACCGGCCCCGGAATGCCGTCCTTGGCGGTCCATGATGTATGCGTGAACTGAGTGATTAGTTTTTGCGGGTCAAGAGCGTTGGCAGGAACAGTCAACAACACGCCGATCACAAGCAAGGTGCAGAGCCACTCTGGACCGGCCCTGCTGAACGCGGTCCGTCGAACGGTGTGCTCAGAAAGCTTACCCGCCGACAAGGGTCCTTGTCGGACGGAGCTTTCCTGTGACTCGATCTGGTTCCTGAAGTTCAACCCCTGAACTCCTAGAAGGTGGACGTGCATCAATCCTACCGCAGATGGTAGGTAGCATGGCGGTGACCCATAAAATCGTCTGAGTTCACAGTTTTAGCGTGGGGCAGTCGCTTGGTTGTGGTACCGCTGAGTGCAGAGGAATGCGAAACAAGGTGTAGGAATCGTAACCGAGCGCTCCTCGACTCGGCACCTTCGGCAGCCTGCCCGCCTGCGCAATTGGGCCAGGCGGCGCTGCGGTCGGAGTGGGCCGGACGACAAGTTCGCGACTTGGTTGTCGCGTGTCGGGCAACTCAAGAACTATTCTTGGCCAGACGTCGGCTTGTTAGGAAGTTTCACCACATAGGGAACGATAAACGGGCTTGTAGTAATTTATGGGCCGACGCCCTGCTTTGTCGCCGATGCAGAAGTAATCGCTGACGGACAGAATCGGAGCCCGCTGTTTGGCGATTCGACAGCGGATAGCATCAGAACACCCGGATGGGATATCGGGTCCACTCAAGACCAGCCTGGCGAAGCCCAAGAGAATATGCCCCCGCCTGTACGCCACTGAGGTCAATGTCAACCCGCAGATCAGTAATATGGTCGTGCAGTTCTGCCATCCCCGTCGCGCGCAAAATCTGGTCACCCGTTCCTGTGAGCAGACCGACGTCGTAGGGTCCCTCTTTGCTCCCAATCGGAAGATCAAGAACCAGGTGTTTAGTAGTTCGCGAAATTTCCAGAGGTGCCTGATCCGCCTCAGACTGGCTCTGCCCGCGGGCCACCGAGCGCTCACGAAGATCTAAGACCGCTACGTCGGTCGCTTCCACCGAGCGTCGGGCTCGCACCCACAACCATCCCCCCACCGCGAAGAGCAGAACAGCAGCGGTGGCCACCAACATCAGCACCCGTCGGCGCTGGATCGCCGATTGCCTCCGAAACTCCTTAAATTCTTGGAAGCACGGACTGCATGAGCCGAGATGGTCAAGCCAAGGCTCTGCTTCGGTAAGGGATACCTTCCCTTGTGCTATGCCCTTGAGTAGAGCATTCCCCGGACAGCCGATTCTCTCGGGATTAGGGAACTCCGTCGCTAAGCCTTGCCGGAGAATATCAAGCAAGCGCTTGTCCGCCGCGTTGGATTGGCTTTCGCTGCTCAGAGAGAGTCCACTCGCTAACAGTTCAATCTGAAAAACAGCCCAAGTGTAACTGAAGGAGAGCCTCACGACACATTGGCATTTCATCTACCTCCAGACAAACGTGCTCGTAGAATTTTCATGCGGCGTCGGAAGCGAAGCATGACGCTATCGCCAGGAATTCCCAGAACGCGGCCAATGTGCTTCCAGGTATAGCCGTACTCGCGCGCAACCCATACTTTGCGGCTCCACTCGTCCATCCGATCAAGAATCTCCTGAGCATGAAGCGTGCCTTCAATTTCGTGCTGCTCCGCATGACTCGTCTTGCCAAGAACTTCCAACTCCTGGGCTGAAGATACAAGATGGATCATTTCCTCGCGGCGTTGTTCCTTCTTGAGAGCACGTCTAAGCCGATGGTAAAAGCTTCCGAGAAGGTAAGCCTCCAGATCCCCAATCTCACCCCGCCTTCCATTCATCCGATCGAGCGTCCTGGAAACAGATTGCAGAACGCTCTCCCACACTTCAGCTACCAAGATTCCGTCGTCATCGAATGGATTTCGTGATTGAACCTGCCGGACGTGAGCCAACGCCTTTGGCCACGCTGATCGAGCGGCTTTCGAGAGTTCGCTTTCGGTGGCCGAGTCTGAACGAGGGTTGGCACCTGAAAGCACCCACTCGGGACCGGGTTCGGGGGCTGGCATACCAAGCGCCTCACATCAGCTATTGCGTGGTACCCGGCCAGAGGGCTAACGCAAGCGTGCCATCCGACAGAAAGAGATGTCAAGACCAACCCGAGCGAGAGCAGAAAGTAGCGAAAATATTTTCGATAGGTTCGGTACTGTTTTGGTTCCTTTTATAGGTATGGGGCTACTGCGATTCTCAGGAGCAGGAGCCGGATGCAGAGATCGCTTTGCCTATGGAAGATGGAATCAATCCCGACAGAAAGAAGCAAAGCCAATCCTTCCGTTGGTTGCGCGAGATAGACCAGATCCTGGTCGTCGGGATGAAATATGGTCCGAGAGGTACTCAGGAGGCCGTCAAAAGGGTACGGCAGCTCACCCCGGAGCTAGTACCTGCCCAGGTCTGGCACCGAATGCGACACCTGCGCGAGAAGGAGCGCGGCAAGAGTGCGACACCGGTCGATTGGAGTGAATCTGCGATCGAAATTCTTCGCGAGGGCTATCGAAGCGGAGGCCGGAAAAAGACCGAAGCAATCAAGACCGTAAGGGCGCTTTATCCGGGACTCGCGGGCTACGTGGTGTCGAGATTCGCCCGAAGTCAAGGTTGGCTGGACAAAGAGCAGGCAGACAAACGAAAGGGAGATCGACGACCTTGGACAAGGGAAGAGGAACAAGAACTATTTGCGCGCGCCGGCTATGAGCCGGTCAAAGCGATCGCCGAAAAGCTCAAACGCTCAGAACAATCAGTTCGATTCCGGCTTAAAGGCCGGGCCATAAGCGCGAGAGTTACAGACGGCTGGTCATTGCGAAGAATCCAGCAAACTTTGCATGTAAGCCATCGCCGGCTGCAGCGTTTGATTGGTAGTGGTCTTCTAAGAGTCCGCGACCCGCGGGTCTCGGCAATCTCCCTGGCAGAATTCTGTCGCAGACACGGAACCGTGGCGCTACCGGGAATGGAGCAGAAAACCGATGCGGCCGTGTGTGACAAGAACGAAGGGTACTCGTGGGGACGAGTTGCGAAACTCTTGGGTGTCACTACTGTCGAAGTGGGGAAATGGGTCGCCGATGGGGAACTCAAGGTAATGGATACTTCGGTGACCGACCGAGCATTCGAGGCATTCTGTCTTCAGCACAGCTCGGAATTAAATTTCGGCCTTATGGACCCAGCCGTCGCGAAGTGGCTCATTGATGAGTATGGTCTCGAAACAGTGACGACGGAGCGAACCCGCCCAGTGGCGTCTTCGCAGAAACAGGCGCTCGTGGTTAGACCTTGCCCAAAGTGCAAGCGCAGTATTCGAGGGAACGGATATTTTGGACATATCCCAGCGTGTCGCGTAGCAATGTCGCAGGGCAATCCCGGACAGTTGGGCGTTGATCAGCAAGCAAGTTGAGACGGGCTGGCAACAGCGCTGCAATCACGACTCGCTTGATGATGAACGACGACTTGCAGGATGAATTCGATGAACATCCAAGCCTAGAAGAGCAGTTGATTCTGAGTCTGGACGAGTTCCACCTGTGCGGAACATTCTGCATCGTCGTTAATCACCTGGTTGACGCGAGTGCTCACGGGATAAGAACGCATGATCTTGGCATTGCAGGGCTTCAACAGTTCGGAAACTGAACCCACATTCTTCATCCCCGGATCGAGCCACAGATCGTACGATTCGGGATCGAGGATGACTGGCATACGGTCGTGGACAACAGCGGTCACCGCGTTTGGCGTCGTGGTCAGAATCGAGCAGGTTTCCACTGCGTTGCCACTGGCGTTCTTCCAGCGATCCCAAATCCCTGCGAAAGCGAACAACTCGCCTTCGTTGACTTCGAAACAATATGGCTGCTTCGATTTTCCGATCCTCTTCCACTCGTAGAACGCGTCCGCGGGAATCAGGCACCTGCGAGATTTCAGTGATCCCGGAACGCAGGCTTCATGCTCGCAGTTTCGGACCTTGCATTGATCATCTTTGCCGCAACAGACGAGTCTCTAGCCCACGATGGAATGAGTCCCCAGCGAACAAACGACATTTCCCGGACAGGTTCCTTCGGATTTTGGCGGATGATAGGGACATTCTGGGTAGGGGCGATGTTGTATCGGGGATTCCAGTCATCTTCCATCGGGGCGGTGTCGAAATACTCTTCAACAACCTGTTTCCTCCGGGATAGACGATAGCGTCCGCACATAAGAAAATTATTGCAGATCAGAGTGGCATTCGGCATTCTCGCACTGGAAGATCGGATTGGCCGACGGTCGAGCACACATGTCACCACCCGTATTGTTCTCAGGGAAAAAAAGCTGTGAAGCTTTGCCTTGTGACCGTCAAGACGACGTGCAGAGCGATCTCAAATGCCGTTGTCCTTAATTGCGAATTGTTTACGGGGTGCTCTCACGCGCACCTCGACAACAACTCCTCCCATAGAGTCGCTCTAATCTCCGTAGACGTTCTTCTCCAGCACAACTGATCGCAGCAATGCCGTTGGACTTGTTGATTAGGTGAGGTTAGTTTTGCGCGAAAGGCAGCCGCATTAAGGCGCTGCGGAGGTGGACATGTCACGTTTAGTACGATTCCGTTTCGGTCAGGCGATCAAGCCTCTTCGACGGTCGAAATCGGCGCTTATAACCGCCGCTCTGTTCACCCTACTTGTTTTCATGCCCATGACAGCACTGGCACAGGGTTCACCGTTCGATACCGGCTTTAACGCTATCCAAAGCCTTTTCACCGGCACCATCGCGAAGGTTGCAAGTCTGGTAGCAATCGTGATCGGCGGCTATGGCTTCGCGCATGGCGAACCCGGCGCAAAAAAGGCGCTCGCTGGTGTTGCCGCCGGAACGGGCATTGCTGTTCTCGCCGTGAATGTCTTGAGTTGGCTCTGGGGCGTATAGCGCCACTCCCAGCCACCCTCAACCCGCGATTAGGTGAGGCAATTATGCCAGACAAAGCACAGCAGAAGCATCGCACAAATCGAGTCTTCAAGAGCCTGCATAAGCCCCTCACTTATTTGGGCGTCGAGCGGACGCTCTTCTACTTCGTCTGTGTCGGCGCCGTGGGCGCCTTCAATCTCTTCAATTCCATCCTCGCAGGTATCGCCGTCTTCATTGGCGGCTTTGCCTTCGGCCATTGGGTAACGAACAGCGATCCGGCATTCCTCCGCATCCTCGCAAAGTCCGAACGCTACAAGCTGCGCTATGACGCGGCGAAGCAGCAAGTTCCCCGCGTGGAGGTAGTGTGATGCTGCGTCTCGATAAAGTCATCAAGCCGTGGAAAGAGAGTGCGGCTCTCAACGACCACATCAACCTCTACGGCTTCTGGAATGAGACGGCCTTCCTTACCAAGAGCGGCGATCTAGGCATGGTTCTCAGCGTTCCCGGCGTGGACTACGAAAGTCTTGACCGCTCGGAACAGGAGTATGCGGTGAAGCGGTTGGAAGCGGCGCTGAAAGCGTTTGGCCCAGGCTTCCATGTTTACCAATACCTCTTCAAATCGAACCGCCCCGACATACCGTTCGCAACATATGATGACCCCATTGTCGAAGCGGCTATTGACCAGCGACGGAAGTTCTTTGAAGCGAAGCGGGACCATCTCTATCAAGTTGAAATCTTCTACTGCATCCTGCTCGAAGGCGCCCGGTCGAAGACCGGCGTCGGCACGGCGCTAGCTCGCCTGTTACGCGATCCAGAGGGCGCGATTGCCGAACTGAAATCGCAGTTCACCAACGACAGCATGAAGAAGTTGTTGCGGACGCATATCGAGCGCGATCTTCAACGGCTCGACCAGCACGTGCAGGCATTCGCTCGGCAGCTCGCAGATTTCATGCAAATCGAGGTCTTGAATCAGCAGGGGCAATTCACGTTTTTCCGCCGCTTGCTGAATTATGACGACTGGCGTGTTGCCGGCAAGCCGCAGTCCACCCAGTTTCTCGACTATCAGGTCGTCAACTCCGACATCGAAGCCGAACGCGATCATCTGCGGGTCGGCGATCACATCGTCCGCGTGCTGACGATGAAAGAGGCCATCACCGAAACGAGGCCCCTGGTGCTGGACGCGCTGCTGAAGATCCCCGCCAACTTCTATGTGGTCACCGAGTGGACGCCGCTCCCCGCGGACAAGGCCCGCAAAGAAGTGAACAAGCGCCGCCGCCACTTCAATATGTCCAAGACGGGATTCGTCTCGCAGATGGGCAACGACGCCACGAAGACGAACCCACGCGACGTGCTGGTGGACGAGTCCAAGCAGGCCGACATTGAAAATCTTGGCGATTGCCTGCGCGCCCTGGGTGACGGTCAATCGCTGGGCGATTTCTCGCTCACGATTGTGCTGTATGGCCGGTCACGAACGGAACTCGATCAGCTCGTGGCCGAGTTTACTGGCGTCTTCACCAACGCGGACGGCAATCTGTTTGCGGAAACCTACAACCAGCTGAACGCTTATTTCGCCACTGTGCCGGGCAACTATGCGCTGAACCTCCGCCAGCTGTATCTGCTGAACACGAACTACGCCGACCTGTCTTTTCTGTTTACGATCCTTCCCGGCGAAAAGACGAACGCGCATCTCGGCACGGAGTACCTGGCAGTCGTCGAAACCGACAACAGCACGCCCTACTTCCTCAACCTGCACACCCGCGACGTTGCCCATACCCTGATTCTCGGGATGACAGGCAGTGGCAAGTCCTATCTTTGCGTTTTTCTGCTGCAGAACGCGCAGAAGTACAAGCCGCTGACTTTCATCTTTGATATCGGCGGCAGCTTCCAGTCGCTTACGACGATATTCAAGGGCTCGTATCTCAATGTGGGTCAGGAAGCGCGGGACTTCACCATCAACCCCTTCTCGCTGCCTCAGACCAAAGAGAACCTGCAGTTTCTCTTCAGCTTCTTCCGCGTGCTCATTGAGGGTAACGAGCAGCGTTACCGGATGGACTTCAAGGAGGAACGCCGACTGTGGGACGCGATCGAGCGCATCTACGTACTGGAGCCGAACCAGCGCACGATTTCGAATTTTGGGAACATCATTGGCGAGTTGAAGGAACGCCTCCACCGCTGGACCCGCGGTGGACAGTACGGCTTCCTCTTCGACAACGCCGAGGACACGCTTTCGTTCAAAAGCTTTCAGACGTTCAATTTCCACGGCTGGAACGATGCGCCGGAAGTCTTGGAACCACTGCTGTTTTATGTTTTGCACCGGGCATCGAATGAAATCACTGACCCGAAGAACCTCGGCACACCCAAGTTCTTCCTGCTCGATGAGGCGTGGCTCTTCATCAAGAACGAGACGATCCGCAATTACGTGGTGCAGGCGCAGAAGACCTGGCGCAAGCACCAAGCCGCGATGATCCTGGCGACGCAATCCATCAAAGAACTTGAGGAATCGGGGATGCTGGCGATAGTGGCCGAGAGTTGCCCGACAAAGATCTTCCTCGCCAACCCGGACATGAACCGGGAAGTTTACCGCGAGGCGTTTCATCTGAACGACACCGAACTGGACCTTATCGACGGCCTTGTTCCACCGGGCCAAATGCTGATTCGCAAGGCGCAGACCTCCAAGAAAGTGCACTTGAACGTCGATTCGGTCTCGCACTGGATGGCAACCAACAATGCTCGCGACAACCTCATGAAACAGGAATATTTCGACCGCTTCGATTTTGCGGATGGGCTTCGCCATCTCGCGGAAGATCATCCATTCCAGCCGCGCACGTTGGCTGTATCAACTTCGAACACTAACCGCTAAGGAGAGCTCTATGCGGCATCTGAAATTCGTCGTCAATTGCGCTTTGGTTTTTTCTTCCATCGGTCGCTTTCGCCCAAGACTCTGCGCGCACTGTGCAGTATCACTCGCAGGACATCGTTCCCATCCGCGCCAAGGTGAAATATACGACCCTTATCGAACTGCCCACGACCGAGAAGATCATGGAAGCCGCCACGGGTGACAAGGAGTTCTGGATCGTGGATGTGGTTGGCAACTTTTGCTTTGTGCATCCGGCGAAGCAAGGCATCAGCTCCAACTTGAATCTCATTACGGACAAGGGGAACATCTACAGTTTCACCCTCCAGGACATCTCTGGTCCACCATCGACCACCCCTGATCTGAAGGTGATCGTCGAGCCCGCCGATCGTTCTGCGATTGTGGCCGCGAGCGGCCCTCCGCAGTTCGTGCCCGCCGCCCAACTCGAACAATCGCGGCAGCAGCTTGCCGCTCTGCAATCGCACGTTGAGCAGGCGGTGGATGAATACAAAAGCGCCTATCCAACACGGCTCAAGTTCGACTATGCCTACAAGGCAAACGAAGCCCCGTTCGACATTCAGTCGATCTATCACGACGACAGGTTCACCTACATCAAGACGAATGCGCCTGAGAAGTTCAGTGTCTATGAGATGAAAGACGGCAAACCCAACCTCGTCACCTACGACCTTCGGGAAGGGACGTACATCATTCCCGAAGATCATGGACAGCGGATATGTGGAACTCGGCAAAAAGAAGATGGAATTCACGCGCAAGGGATCACCGTCATGACCGAGAACGTCTTTACTCCGCACACAGAGCCGCAGGCCGAGCCAACGTTGCGTCGCAACCTGGAGCTGCCAAAAGGTGTCTTGCAGAAGAACCTCAAGACCTTCGTTTATCTGGGTGCGGCATTGCTCGTGATTGTGGCGGCGCTGTTCAGTTCGTCCGGCAAGAAAACGCCGGGACAGCAGGCCAGCGCGAAAGGCCAACCACCGCAACCAGCCTTGCAGGACAACACCGACAGCAACGTGCAGGAGTTGAAGAACCAGCTTCAGGCCGAACGTCAGAAAGAACAGCAGGCGACAATGGCCGCCGCTGCGATGGGAGATTCAGCGCTCGCATCTGCGACTCCCCAGCAGCGGGCTGCAGCCGCGGCCTATGGACCGACCGGCATTGCCGTGCCCTGTATTCCGGGCCAGCCCTGCCCGCAAGCGCAGCAGGGCAACATGCAGATGCAACTCACGCCGGTGCAACAGCAGGCACAGTTGATCGCTGCGAAAGAACGCGAGCGCGCTGACAACTCCCGTTTCGCTTCCAATCTTGTGTACTCCCGCTCTGCCGATCCGCCGCAGCAACAACAGCAAGGCCAGACGATGCCCGCCCAATATGGCCCTGCCGAACGGCAGACAAACAGCAGTCTCGTCTCCCCACCAGCCGAAGGAAAACAGGAGGACACGCCCGGAGGCTATAAACGTCCACTGGAGGCCAATATCGATTCAGCCGTCGGTCAGCCCTATCTCGTCTACGAGGGCTCGGTTCTCGACACTGTTCTCATGAATCGTCTGGATGGAGACGCCGTAGGGCCGGTGAAAGTCCTGGTCTCAAATCCGCTGTATTCGCACGATCATCAACACGTCATCATTCCCGAGGGAACGGTTGTTTTAGGCGAGGCAAAGAAGATTGGAGCGGCCGGCTTCGGCCAACAGCGGCGCATGGCCGTTGTTTTTCACCGGCTGATCATGCCTGACGGTTACTCCGTCGATCTCGATCAATTTCAAGGTCTCGATCAGATCGGAGAGGAAGGACTGAAAGATAAGGTCAACAACCACTACCTCCAAATTTTCGGCACCTCGATCGCTTTGGGTGTGATTGCCGGAGCAAGCCAGATCACGCAGGGTGGCGGCACCATTACAACGAGTGGTTCCCAGGCATTCACCAACGGGGCTGCGGGCAGTGTTTCGCAGTCTGCCACCACGATCCTTGACCGCTTCATCCAGATACCGCCCACCATCACGATTCGCGAGGGCCACCGAGTGAAAGTGTATTTCACGCAGGACTTGCTTCTTCCTGCGTACTCCAACCACACTATTCCGCAGACGTTTTGAGGAGGCTGTCCATGCGAATCGTTGCCCTCTCCCTCTTAGTTCTGTGGACTCTCACCCTTGCCGGCTGTCAGAGCAAAGCGGCAAAAGTAAAGCAGTTGCAGGATCAATACAACGCTGAATACCCGGCCTATGCCAAGGACTGTCTCGATCCGGAGACCGCCGCATCGGGGGATCTTCTGACAGGAAAGAAGCTGACTCAAGAAGAGATCGCAGCCCTAGAAGCCAAGAAGAAAGAACGAGAAGCACGGTGCAAGCCACAGGCCGACCGTCTTGCGCAGCTCCAGAAAGAGATTCTCGCTGCACAGCAGTAAAGCCGTACCGCTGTAAAGCGTCACGAAGCCAACGGCGACGAAGGGACGAGACAAATGAAGAAACGAACCCTTACCGTGCTCGCCGTTGGGTTTGCGGCGGCATTGCAACCGGTCGCGAATGCCCAATTCGGTTCTGGCATCGTGTTCGATCCCGACACAGTCGGGCCATGCCGTTATGCAAATCGAACACGAAGAACGATCCATCGCCAACCAAGTCCAGCAGATTGAGCAAGGCCAACAGATTTTCACGAATACCGTGAAGATCGCCACTACGGCGCTACAAGCCTACAACGTCGCAAAGCAACAATACGACGCTCACGCATCAGATGATTCTCGCTCCACGGATGCTGTATGCGCGATTTCTGTCTCCGACTTCTGACTTGCTACTGCTGCAACAAATCTCGAACACCTATGGCAATTCGATGGGGTGGCTCAATTCGGCAAACACCGGGAAAGGGGCCGCATCCGCCTACCAGCAAGTTAGCGTTCCGAACACCAACAAGCATTATTCCTGGCTACGGGACAGCGAGTATCGCCGGACAGCTCCAGATTGCCGCACAGGGAGCCACGGTTGACATCAGCGACTCAGTAATGACAAACAACCTGCAAGCCCTTGGGACCATCCGCGCCAACCAGACCGCAAGACAAACGGACATTGCGAATCTGGAGGCCGCGACCCAAACCCAGGACCCATCCCAGCAAACGATCATGGCTGAGCTGCAGCGCATCAACCAGGCTCTGCTCCTGCAACTGCGCACATTGCAAGACGCAAACCAGATCAACGCCAATCTTGCGCTACAGCAGATCGTTGCCCAAAAGCAGCAGCAGGACGCGATGAAATCGACATTTCGCGACTCTTCTGGATACGAAAGCTATTACAACGCCAATATCACATCGACCAGCAGTGGGTCCGGGAACCTCCTAACGCAGGCGTACTGAGAGAAGCAAAGACTAAGGGGCACGATATATGAGTCTCTTTCAATACATCGCTCAGGCGTGCCAGTCGCTTGCAGCGACGGCGGCTCCCTCAATAACAGCAATGGGGGTTCACATCGTCCTGGCATTGGCGACCATCATGATGGTTTGGTTCGGCGTGCAAGAAGCGCTGGCATCGGCACACGGCGGGCCAGGGTTCAGCATGGGGAGGTTTCTGAACCTCTTCATGCTGCTCACCTTTGCCTACGTGATGGTGAACTACTACGACAGCTCCATTCCCGGACTTGGGTTTTCCATCAAGGGCTTCATCGACGGCGGAACTATCAATCTCGTGAACCTAATTGGATCGGATGGTTCAAACACCATGCTAAACGAGATCCACGCAGCATCCTCCAAGACCGGCCCGTCGATACTGAACACCGTGATGAATCCTTACTACGCAATCGTGTACTTCGCGGTGCAATTCCTGTTAGCCATGCTGGCCGCCATTGTCTCCGCAATCGTGGCTTATGGAGCGATTGCAGCCACGATCATCGGAGTGCTCGGCCCGATCTTTATCCCGTTCCTTGTCGTCGACAAACTTGATTGGCTGTTCTGGGGATGGCTCAAGGCGTATCTGGGGTTCAGCTTTTACAAGGTCGTCGCCGCAGCCACGATGAATGTTCTGTCCCATGTGCTGACGCAACTACTACATCCAACTTGGCCAGAGCGTGTCGGACCCGTCAACGATAGTTCAGACGCTTGCCGCTTCTCGTCCTTCTCGTACTGGTCAACATCTACATCCTCTTCAAGATTCCGACCATGACACATAGCTTATTCACTGGTGGTACTGGCGGACACGGTGGGGGCCTGGGCGTGGCCGTGATGGCCATAAGGGCCGCGATGTAATCGCCCTAGAGCAAAGGAGGTCGAAATGAGCGCAGAGACGATGACCGCGGAAACGAAAGCTACCCCGGAAATCACCCGAGCCGCAGAGCGCTACCTGGAGCAATACGGCGACCCGCTGGTGATGAACACCTACTTGAAGGTGACCGTTCTTGTGCTCGCCGGCGTCTGTATCGCGCTGTCGGCACTCACCTTCAAGAGTCAGCAGGCGCTCGCCAACATGCACCCAATGATTGTGCGGATTAACGACGTCGGCCACGCGGAAGCGATCGACTATCGGAACTTTCAGTATCGCCCGCAAGAAGCGGAGAACAAGTATTACCTCACCCGCTGGGCGGAACTGTATTTCAGCCGCAATCGTTTCACGATCGAACGCGATCAAACGCAGTCGCTCTACTTCCTCAATAGCGACGTGCAACGTGCCGTGATCGACCAGGAACGCAAGGACAACAGCATTCAGAATTACGTCAAAGACAGCAGCTTGCCGTATATCGATGTGGAGATCAAGAACGTCATCCTTGACGACCTGCGACAGTCGCCGTATTCGGCGCGCATCGAATTCGAGAAGGTGTACACCAACCCCGCGGATCATTCCGAACTCAAGCGGGAGCGATGGACAGCCAGCGTCACCTATGTCTTTCGCGAGAATGTGAAAAACAATGAGCTTGCCGTGAACCCCCTCGGTCTGACCATCGTGCGCTTCCGGGCCGACCAGGCATTCAGCTAGGGATTCATCGACCTGCCCAGAGGCTTATTCATGTCCTTTCATGCTCCTAATCCGGCTAGCTTTTCCAACCTGTCCTCGTGTCCCGTGGAGTCGGCGAACAAGAGCCTTTCGACGCGCAACTACGGTGGCGAATTGCGCCCTTCTTACGGCGGACCTTGCCGCTCGAATCGCAGCTGCGATTGCGGTGAACTTCCGCAGCCAGTGTGCAGATGAAAACTTTGCTCTGGAGCGTGTCTGCCGTTATGTATCCCGTCTTTTGCTCGGTCACAGCTTCGGGGCCTTTCCGGCGCCCGGCGGCACTCGGTCTTCTGCTTCGCATTTTGCGCCCCTTCGGGGTCTCGGTTCCTCCCAAAACAAGTTTGAGAACCACGGCAAAGAACGCCTCTCAAACTTCTTTCGGGCCCCTCCCAGAAAGCAGACCTTCGGCACTTGGGAGCCGGGCCCACTCGCTAAGCTCCGCCCAGTGTGACCCGAGCAACAACGGGCGAATTCAACAAACGGAGACACTCTCATGTACCAGAACAAAGTAACGCTCATCGGCTTTCTCGGCAGCAACCCAGAAGTTCGCACCGCCAACAACGGCAGCTTCACGACACTCTCGCTGGCAACCAAGTCCTCCTACAAGAAGGACGACAAGTACATCTCGCACACCGAATGGCACCGTTGCGTAGTCTTCGGCAAGCTCTCGGAGTTCGCCAAGACGCTCACCAAGGGCGCACATATCCAGGTGGAAGGCGAGCTGCGCAGCCGGGAGTACGAGAGCAAGAAGACGGACACGAAGCAGCGCGTCTGGGAAATTCGGGTCGCTTCGATCCTGAAGCTGGACCGCGCCGAAAAGGCCGCCCCGGAAGATCAGGATCACGATGAAGTGCCCCAGGAGGAAACGGCTGCATAAGCCCTTGCTCTTCACTCTCGGAAGCCCGGCTATCCGCTGGGCTTCCATCGCTGTGAGGTTCCCACTATGAGCTTCGAATTGATCCTTCCATTCCTTCGGCCCATTGAGGCGCTGCTGCTCGACGAAAACGTCAGCGAGATCATGGGCAATCCCGACGCCTCATGGTGGTACGAACGCGACGGAATTATCTGCCAAGAACAGACCATTTCCTTCGACGCCGGCAAGCTCCGCACCGGCCTTGAAGTCATCGCCAATCAGCTCGGTAAGAAGCTCGACGAAGACAACCCACTCCTGCACGCCAGCTCCCGGACGGGAGTCGGCTTGCGGCAGTGATTCCGCCGGTTGTGCGCCCTGCACCTGCGCTGACCATCAGGAAATTCACCAGCCGCCATTACACAGTCGATGATCTGATCGCTCGCGGCACGCTGACGCGGGCGCTTGCGGACTTCTTAGCCGAGCAGATTCGCAGCGGCAAGACGCTGCTCATCAGTGGCGGAACGGGTACCGGCAAGACCACGCTATTGCGGATACTTGCCGACTTCATTCCCGAACAGGATCGCATCGTCGTCATCGAGGACACCTCCGAACTTCAGATCCAGAAGCCGAACATTCTGGCGGCCGAATGCCAGACCGATACGTTCAAGGCCAACATCTCTTTCGACGACCTTTTGAAGTCCGCTCTCCGCTGGAGACCCGACCGGATCATTCTCGGCGAAGTGCGCGGAATCGAGGCGCGAACGCTGCTCGATTCCTTCAACACGGGCCATGCGGGTTCGCTGGCTACGATCCATGCCAACTCGGCAGAGAAAGCCCTCCACCGTTTCGCCAATCTGGTCATGCGCAGCCACGCGCAAACCACCTTCTCCGATACCGAAGCCGAGATCGGAGAAGCCGTTGATTTTGTCGTCCATGTCGAGCGTCAGCCAGGCCGCCGCATTGTCCGCGAGGTGCTTGCGCTTCGCGGATACGACCGCGACGCGAAACGCTTCCTGATCGAGCCGGTCTTCGAGGTGAACATGCAACGTCGCACGGAATGCGAGCCTGTTGCCCCGCTTGCTCACCATTTGCAAAAGATTGCTTGATTTCACTACCTATAAAGGAGAACGAATATGCCACTGCTTGAGATCAACCAAATCCGCCACATCTGTGCTTCTGTTCGGCTGGATGAGGTCACCGCCGCACAGGTCGATCAGTACGCCGCCTTCATCCACGCATCCGCCGACGATGTTGTCGACAAGGCGCTGAACTATGTCTTCTCGAAAGACCGTGACTTCCAGGACTTTCTCAAGACGCCGCAAGCCAAGCAGGTTGCGTCGACTTTGCGTGTGCGTAAAGGCCCGAGCAATGGTGCGACGGAGGAGCCTGCAAAGAAGCTTGTAGCCGGGGTGGAGTCCACGCCTTCTGTGCGAGCGGTGAAGGCATGATCCTACAGTCAATTTCGTGGTGGTGCCAGAACGGTGCTTCGCACCGGAAGAATTTTGACACTCCACCCCTTCGAGGGTCGTGCAGGTATACCACGGTAAACGTGCACATAACGGAACACTTATGAAATGCGGGTATACGTCGGTATACCGCACTGGAGGCACTCCAGATGCCCTTACTTGCCCAACATAACGACTCGCAAAGAACACAGAGGAAGACCGTTTTCCGGAATGCAACGGTATGCCTCAAGTTGACTCAACAAGAGGTTCAGCTCCTCGATCAGATCGCGACTGCAAAAGGCATGGCACGGAGCGAATGGATGCGGGATGTGATCCTCCGGGAGCTGCGCGGAGACTCGGCCAGCGATCCATCTCTCGCGGAGATTCTTGGGGTTCGCTTGCTCCTGGTAAACGTGTTGCGGCCTCTGGCCGCAGGCCAGAGACTCACGCCGGAGGCGTTCGACAAACTGCTCGACGAAATCAGCGAGGCCAAGCACGCCCTCGCTGGAAAGCTGGCCGCTTCCGCAGGAAGGAAATAGCGATGGCAATGACAAAGTGGGGACGCAAGGAATCCATCATCTGGCCGCCGCACAGCCCGATTTATACGTACGGGGCGGTATTCATGGCGCTCGTTCTTACCGGACTTTTTCTTTACTGTCGGTTCACCTTCGGCAACAGCCCCCTACAGCGGTTCTACACGCCCACCTACATCCGATCGAGCGTTGCAGGAGCAATCGGAACGAGCCGCCGAGACAACTACCGGATGCTCATGGTGGGCGCTCGCGGAATTCAACCGCGTCTGGCGACGAACACCGACGTGACGGACGGCACGACGCCGCAACCGGGCGGCAAGCCCATCCCGCTCGCGCTCTCGCAGCCCGCCTTGCAGCGCGGCTATACGGTCCTTTACCTGGGACCGGAGCAGAGCTATATCGACGCGTCCTTGAGTGCCTATCTCAGGAGTGCGGTTTACGGTAGCGATGGCCTTTTCGATCTCTACAAGCTCCCGCTGCTTTTCGGTCTGCTATCACTGGTCATCCAGCTCCCGTTTTCCATCGCCAAGGACGTTCGACGACGCAAGGCGCTGAGATACGGACGACGACTGAAAGGCCCCGAGATGATGACTCCGAGGGAGTTCAACGACAGGGTCGCAGGGGATGGCATAGGCATTAAGACCAACGAAATGAAGACAATGATCCGCATACCGCAGCGGGCGGAGGCCCAGCACATGCAGATCATCGGAGATACCGGAGCGGGCAAGACTATGATCATGCTCCAAATTCTTCGGCAGATAAAACATCGTGGCGATTCCGCGATCGTCTACGACCCCGCACGGGAGTTCGTCAAACGCTTTTACGACCCGAAAAACGGCGACGTTATCCTGAATCCGCTCGATAAGCGGTGTCCCTACTGGGGGCCCTCTGAAGAACTCCGCCGACGCTCCGAGGCGAAGGCTCTGGCGGTGTCCCTCTTCCAGCCGCCGCAGGACAAGAAGGGTGAATTTTTCATCGAGTCCCCCCAGAAGATCTTCGCCTTCCTGATGGCCTATGGCCCGACGCCAGAGGAGTTGGTGAAGTGGATGTCGGACCCGCAGGAGATCGACCGAAGGCTGAAAGGAACAGAGCATGCTCACCTAATTGACCCGAGGGCGCACCAACAGCGTGCTGGAGTTCTTGGCTCGCTTGGACTCGTCGCCGACAGCCTCCGCCTCTTGCCGAACAAGGGCGACGGGAATGGCGAGTGGTCGGCCACAGAGTGGGCCGAGACGCGGCAGGGCTGGATCTTCATTACTTCACTCCCGGCAGAACGTGAGGCACTTCGACCGCTTCAAAGTCTATGGATCGACCTGCTCGTCTTGCGTCTGCTAAACGAGCCGAAGGAGGGCCAGAAGCGGGCATGGTTCGTGATCGACGAGTTGGCGAGTTTGCAAAAGCTCCCACAGCTCCATACCGCCATTACGGAAAATCGAAAGAGCAACAACCCTGTGATTCTGGGTTTCCAAGGAAAGGCCCAACTGGAATACCTATACGGCCACCTGGCTGAGGTCATGCTGTCCCAACCGGCAACCAGCATTTGGCTGAAGACGAAAGAGCCGACCGCTGGCGAGTGGGTCAGCAAGTTCATCGGAAAGGTCGAGATCGAACGGCTACGCGAGACCCACTTCGACGGCTCCCGCGCTGGGAGAAACTTCGCGCTGGACCGGCAGGTTGAACCGCTGGTAATGGAGTCCGAAATCTCCGGACTGCCGGACCTCCACGCCTATATGAAGTACGAGAACTATGTGACGCGGTTCTCATTCCCGTACTTCGATATGCCGGTTGTCACGAGTGACTTCGATCTCCGCGATACGCCCGAAGACAAGCTCCCCTACGATCCAAGAAACATAGGAGCGGCTAAGCCCCAGTTGCGTCCGCATGAACTGAAGCCGGACGCAAATGTGCCCACGCCGCCGCGAAAATCGCCACGGACCGCGACGGAGATCGTGCCACAGGAGAGCGACGCTGAGCGGAACGTCAACGCCCAACAAAGCCTCAATCTTCGGGGGTAGTAACTGCCATGCTGACGATTTCAAAACCGCTCTCCGCAGGCCAGGCGCAGACCTACCACCAGGCGGAGTTCACCGCGAAGGAACAGAACTATTGGTCGCAACGCGGCGTCATCGCGGGCGAATGGCAAGGGCGACTGGTCGAGCAGTTCGGCCTTGCCGGGACCGTTTCCGCCGAGGACTTTGCGAAACTCAGCCAGGGCCAGCATCCACAGACCGGCGAGCAGCTTGTGCGACAACGAGCGTCCTATGAATATCAGGATGCCGACGGCAAGACCATCAAGACGATGGAACACCGTGCCGGTTGGGATGCAACATTTTCCGCGCCCAAATCCGTCTCGCTAACCGCCCTCGTCGGCGGCGATGAGCGTGTCCGTGAAGCCCACCGGGAGAGCGTCCGCGTTGCCCTCGACCAGCTCGAACACTACACGCAAGCCCGCATCGGCGGCAATCATCCGCCCGAGACCACTGGCAAATTTATAGCCGCCAAGTTTGAGCACGATACAGCCCGTCCGGTCGATGGGTATGTCGCGCCACAACTGCATACTCACGCGGTCGTTTTCAATGTCACGGAGCGCGACAATGGCCAGCCGCGCGCAATCCAGCCGCAGAGCCTCTTCGCCTCCCAGCAATTTGCCACGGCGATCTATCAATCCGAGTTGACTTACCGCCTCCGACAATTTGGTTACGAAATTACGACAGGGCGGAGCGGTGCGCCGGAGATCAAGGGATACACACAGGAATATCTCGACGCATCCAGCCCCCGGAGCCAGCAAATTCGTGAATACCTCGAACGCACGGGCCGCTCGGGGAAGGAAGCTGCCGAGATCGCTGCGCACTCGACCCGTGACCGCAAGGAAATTCATTCACCGGGCGAGGTGATGGCCGCACACCGAAAGCTGGCTGCAGACTTTGGACACCAAGCGGACGCCGTTGTACGCGCAGCGCGTGAACGGTCTCAACATCAGGAGAGGCCAGTCAACGTTTTTGACCGCGTTCGAGAATCTCTGACCTTTGCTCGCGACAAGAACTTTGAGCGTGAGGCGGTTGTGGATGAACGTGCGTTGATCCGCGACGGGCTCCGCCGTGGCATGGGTGAGATCACCCATGGACAGGTTCGCTCCAATCTTGAGGCTCGTTTGGCTTCCGGGGAATTTCAAATCGTGGAACGAACTCAGGGTGTTCCGGGCCGCCAGTACACCACCGCGAAAACCATCGAAGCGGAACATGAAATTATCAGCACGATGCGTGAGGGACAAAACCATGCTAAACCAGTCCTCTCGCGTCCACACGCCATCGCCCTTGCCGATCAGCACTCGCATCTCAATCACGCGCAGAAGAGCGTGATCGAAGATGTTCTCAGTTCGCCGGACCGCATTCAAGGAATCCAAGGCTTCGCCGGCTCGGGCAAGACGACCACCCTCACAGTCATCCGCAGCGCCGCGGAAAGCCAGGGCTATCAGGTTGAGGGTTTCGCCCCGACCTCCCGCGCCGCGCGCCAACTGAACGACGCAGGAATTGAATCGGGAACCCTGCAAGGCTTCCTCGCCCGTGCTGCAAATCCCGACCTACGCGAGCAGAGGCATTTCTACCTTGTCGATGAATCGAGCCTTGCCAGCACCAACCAGATGCGCGAGTTTCTTTCCCGGCTTGGTCCCGATGACCGCGTGCTTCTGATCGGCGATATCCGCCAGCATCAGGGCGTCGAAGCGGGTCGCCCCTTCGAGCAACTGCAGGATGCGGGAATGCGCACCGCGACGCTGGATGACATCGTTCGGCAGAGGGACCCAGCTCTGAAATCTGCCGTCGAGCTGCTGGCGACGGGCCAAGTCTCCGCTGCGCTCGACGTACTCCAACAACAAGGTCGCGTGAAGGAAATTCCTAACCAGGAAGAGCGAGTTCGGGCCATCGCCAAGAGCTACGTCGAATCGCCCCAGAACACTCTCATCGTTTCACCGGACAATGCTTCCCGCCGCGAACTGAATCTCGCGGTTCGCCAGGAGTTGAAGGCCACGGGCGCCGTTGCCCCGGAAGATCGTAGTTTCCGTGTGTTGGTTCAGCGTCAGGACATGACCGGAGCCGAACGATCCTGGGCCAGCCACTATGGGATCGACGACGTAGTTCGCTACACACGCGGCAGCAAAGCCATCGGAATCGAAGCTGCCGCCTACGCATCGGTTGTCGCGATCAACCCATCCGCAAACGAACTCACGGTCAAGAAAGCGAACGGAGAGCTTGCGACCTACGATCCCCGCCGCCTTACAGGCGTCAGCGTCTACCAAGAGATCCAACGGGAGTTCTCCGTAGGTGAACGCATCCAGTTTACTGCCCCCGACAAATCGCTCGGCGTTGCAAATCGCGACATCGCCGCGATCGAGGCGATCCACGTCGATGGTCGCCTATCGGTCCGCCTCGACAACAACCGCCTGATCGAATTCAACCCCAACGAGCATCGTCATCTCGACCACGGCTACGCCGTCACCAGTCACAGCTCCCAGGGACTCACCGCAGAACGCGTCCTCGTTCACGGCGATACCAGCGTCCACCCAGACCTACTCAACTCCCGCTTCGCCTACGTTTCCATCTCGCGCGCAAGCCTCGACGCTACGATCTACACCAATGATGCTACCGAACTTGGACAAAGACTCAGCGGCGAGGTTTCCAAGAGTTCTGCTGTTGAGTTTTCTCACTCGGCAGCTAATTCGATGACAGATCTCAGCCTGGGGCAGGGTATTTGAGGCAATACCCATAGGTGTCGCAAAACGTCATTAGATATTCTTAAGTAATGACGTATTGAGACATGCGCTATTTCAAAGCCTCTTCAAAAGATCATGCGCTACATCCGCAAACACGGAATCGTGACCTGACCAGCCAAAATCCTGCTTATACCCAGTCGTGTGCGAATGTCGAACCGAAGGCCTACGGCACCCTAGCCCAGATCAAGAGCCATCAACGCTTCTTAGCGACTTGAGTCCTTGCCGGATACCCAGCTAAGGATCCGATAGGTTTTGGCTTAACAGGCGAAGATAGAGCGAAACTATAATATAATGACAAAATGTTTCATTTTCGTTATACAATTCCCTTTGTCATATGGCTATCGCTGAACAAGCTCTAGAGGTATTGCGTGAAGCCGAAGAGAAACTCAGGGCGTTATTGTCCCATGCCGCCAAGTCTGGAGACTATTCCAGTGTTGTTCGTGTTGCCGCTTGGGCACAAACAGTAAGCGGACTCGCGAGGTCAACGGTCGTCGAGCTCCCGGCTTCTGAGGCTGCCCGCAAGACTAGGAGCACCCCCGCCATCTCATCCACACGCGTTCGCAGTCGAGCTTCCAGCCCAGCTCAAAACGGCTATCCCCGATTTTTCCGTCAAGGTGACGAACTCATCAGGATCGCGTGGTCAAAGAAAGAGAAGAAGGAATATCGTCACAAAACACCGCACGTGGCGTTAAAGGCCCTGGCTGATGCCATTGCAATCAAAGGAGCAGATGGACGCGTGTTTGCGACGGATGAGTTTTTACCGATTCACCTAAGCGACGGCGTTGAAGTGCCGAATTACCAAGCTTATGTGGGCATTTCCTTTCTGAAACAAACCGGCCTTATCGATCAACACGGACGCCAGGGATACTCAATTCCCCGCGCAAGTGAGGTCAGAGATGCGGTAGAAGCCTTTTGGAAGAAGCTCCCAGATCGCTAGACCGATGCGGAGACATTAAATGATAGAACCAACGTTACTCGCCACCCACGTCAAACCCGCTGAATTCATAGCTGCGGCCAGCAAAGCTGTTACCAGTGCAGACATCGAAACGCTGTTGGCACAGCTTCCGACCACTCCCGAAGACGACTATATCTTCGACGAGGAAAATCCCGAGTCCGGGTGGCGACCGGGCTACTTCCATTGGATTCCCGTCGGTCGTGAGCGTGGCAATGCTGGTCGGATTAAACAGGCAAACCTGCCCGTCAATCCGATCGCCGAACGCTCAGTGAATGGCATGGAAGCCATTATCGAAATGGCTCGACAGCGAGAGCTCCTGGCCAGCCCCTTAACGGCACCACCCACGAGCCCGCGTGACGCGGTTTCTCGATACTTCGGTGTTCCTGCTCTTGACCAACTGCCAAAGCTCGACGATTCAGAATCTTCGAAGATCACCCGTGGCAAAGCACGTGAATTGGCTCGCCAATTGCGAGTCCGCCTAGTATTTGACAAAGTGACCCGCGAATTTGCAGTTGCAATTGAAGACGATGGGATCGGGCAGACGCCACAGTGGATCCACCGCACCCTCCTTTCACTCGGGTCCACAACCAAGGCTGACAAATGGTACCTAATTGGCGTCTTTGGGCAGGGCGGCTTGTCGGCATATGCCCTAAGCAAGTATTCATGGGTACTCTCACGCCGGACTCCAGATTTGTTGGGAAAAGAGACTGACGGCGTGGGTTGGACCGTCATAAAAGAGGTCTTCCCCAAAGGCCGACGTGACGATTACTTTGCATACCTGGCATGTAGCCCCGATGGTCGCGTCCCTTACATTTCCGCATCGGAAGCAGATGCGGCCAAAATCTCCCATGGAACACGCTTTGTCCACGTCGGGTACGACTTTGGCCGCGGGGGCTCTGCCATAACCCGCCAACTCTACACAGCATTGAATCATTCTCTGTACAATCCGGTCCTCCCTTTCGAACTGTACGTCGGTCCTACCGCTGCTGTGGTCTATGGAAACGGTTATCGCCTATCGTCTCTTGGTCGCGGACGGGGCACAGAGAAACCCGCATTGGACAAGGTGTTTCCGCCGCAACCCGTTGGCGCTTGAAAGGACAGCATGGCAACCATCGCGCAACTTGATAAATCCCTCAACACGGCCTTAACCGAAGGATATGGCACCATCACTATCCGCGTAGTAGTGCTTGACAAGGGAATGGCTGCCGCACCTGCGCCAAGTACGACAGATGAATCACCCGCCGATGCAACGCCGGATGAAGTCCTTCCAGAAACCGACAAGAGGCCTACTGCGACTTTCCTGGAAGAGCCGAAGCGGGGACGCCAATGCTGCGTCTTTCTCATCAACGGCCAACGTCAGCACACGTGGGACAATCAGTTCATCGTGCGCGACCTTGAGCTGAAGTATCTGCGCAATCGGATGATTGTCGTCGTCGATTGCGATGGCCTCAAGCCCGAGGCCATTGCACGGTTGATGCAAGGATCACGGCACCAATTCCTTGAAGGCAGTGTCTATTTCGCTCTCGAATCACGCGTGCTCGCCACCCTCAAGGGCGATCCAGATCTGCGGCGTCTGGAGGAAGAAGCTGAAGACGACATTTCCAGCCTTCAGGCTGGCGACGAGGCAGTAAAAGCAGCCCTTGATCAACTCATCGAAGCTCACCATGACTCCGCCGCCCATGTTACTCATGGCCACACACAGCCGGGAGACACTAGCCGCGAAGAAGGGATAGACGGACCTCTAAGTCAGACACAAACGGTTGTTGTGGAGACCACTTCTCCCCAGGGGACTGCTGGCGTAGAACCAGTTCTGGCGATGAGGCCAGACATTGCAACCATACGTCTCAAGCCCAACGATTCTCGTCGATGCCTGATCTATCCGAAGCCCGAATCTGCTTGGAAATCACTCGAAAGTATGTCCCTCACCTTCGATCCCCCGGTCAAGGAAATGCAAGTAGCGCGAACGTCTCAGCTGACGGGAGAAGAAATCTCCCTCAAGTTCATTGAGTCAGAAGACTTCGATGAAGACGAATACCCGATTGAGACGGTCCTGCGCAGCACCGCCACATTCAAAGGACATCCAGAACCCCGGCTGCTGGAGCGCCGGCTGGTCATTACTCCCTCCAAGAAAAAGCCCCCCAAAACTCCGATTCCGTTGAAGGACGATCCCACTTTTCTTAAGGTCACCAGCCGACAACCTATCAAGATCCTGCTCTCGGGTCCCGATGTTCACGTTAAATTGCGCTGGGATGGAAAAGACGAACTCACAACTTCGAACCCTCCAGAGTGGGCCTTTCAAGTCTCGTGTGAATCGCCGTCAATTGAGCCCGCAACTTTCTTGACACGCCCTGTTGATGGGCGTCTCGAACTGCTAATTCAGGCCGCACCAGGCCTGAATGCTGGTGAGCAACTCAAGTTCAATATCGATGCGGTTGGTCCTGGAAAGACGCTCACGACTGCGTTTCTTGCCGATGTGGTGGAACCGCCCTCGGCACGCAAGATTCAAACGAAGTTTCATGGTGGCGCACAGCGGCGACCACCATACGCTCTGCTTTACGTGAAAAGAGAAAACTGGACCGATCAAACCTGTTGGGGTGAGCAATGGACGGCCAATGATGCTGGCTCTTTCGAGCCACCAAGCGCTAAATCACCTTTGACCATCTTCATCAACCAAGACACGGATCTTCTGACCAGCTATCGCGATGCCTTGCTTGCCAAGAAACATGCGGAGACAACGATCCAGCAACGGATAAACAAATACACGGCTCACGTTGCGTTTCACCTTTACCAGATGTATTTGAAAAGGAAGGACGCAGAGTCTCAACCTGAGGCCCCATGTGACGCTCCAACAGAGGAGCAGATGCGTGACGAGATCCAGCGCGTTGCGCGAACCCTCATCAAACTGATGGAGGTTTCTCAGTAGGTTACTCAAAGTGCGCGATGTATGAGCACCACTTCGTTGGAGGAATGGGTTTTCCCGTTCAGGGTAGCATGCCACTTCCGGTGAGGAACCTGTCTCCAAATTCGGCTGTCGCTCGACCGGACTTCTGAGAAGCCGGCCCGCTCCATATTCTCCAAATAACGCGGAAGCTGACTATTCGGCTGATTGAACGCCAGCATTTGAATCATGTAGCCGCCGTCCTTCATGACACGTCGAATCGCCTGAAGCGTCATCAGGGAATTGTTGAAGTAAGTATCGGCGGCTGTTTCCCGACGATCTCCGAAATTATAGAATGCGGCCCCTTTGCCGTCATTACACCCCGCAATCCAATATGGAGCTGGAGTTTCGCGCCTTCCGTCGACTTGCCAGCGATGATAGAGAACATGAACACCGGGGTATGGTGGGCTCGTTACAACCAGGGATGCCTTCCTATTCTGGAATACTGGAGCCTGATCCAATTGAGCAGCGTTCATATTCAAGATCGTGGCGTCATTTCCGTTCCGTTTTGCGCGTTCGCCGAACCTCCGTATCGATTCCAACATCTCTTCGGTAGTGACAGTGAGTTTTGATCTGAAATCTGACAAAGGTGTATGACGCTCGCGCCCATCCAGTGCCCACTGGCCAACGCGCAACACAACACATTTCGCAAACTCTCTTGCCCCATCTGTCGGCAAATCAAGAATGGAAAATAGCGCAGCCGCTACGATTTTCTTGATAAATCGAGCGCGTACCAATGACATGTTTCTTGTCTTGTCGAGATCGACGAAGGATTCCAGATCATCACTCGCGTCGTGATACCCAAACTCCGGCACTTTCGTTGCCGCCCACTTCTTAATACTGATCGCTTCCTGCGAAGACAGACGTGTGATCTTCACTTTCGCGACGAACGTTGCCAGAGAGTTCAGATCGTTGCCAATTACATTTCGCCCCGATACGATGCTTTCCACGAGCGAAGTGCCCCCACCCATGTAAGGGTCAAGCACAAGATCGTGTGGCTGCGAGAAACATTCAATCGCCGTTGCTGCAAATCGCGGCGAAAACCTCGCTGGATAACGATAGAAGTTGTGAGTCCACCCACATACGGGTGTACGGTCCAGAGCAGCCTCGGCGAGGGCAGAAAAAACGCGACCACTGACCTCGCTCTGCCTGCTCGCGCCACTCACACCCTTGATTTGGCTAGCCATGTACCCGTTCCACTATGCAAAAGCTACTGCTCACGGACGGCGCTTCTTCCGACTTGGCTTCGGACCAGCGACGTACTCATCTACCGCCCATCGAATGACCGTGGCTTCCGAAATATGTTTGTCGCGGGCAATTCCTCGGATCTTGCGCCGTTGACTCGTAGCGAGCGTAATCGTGAACCGTTCTGACTTGCTCGAATTCCCGCTTCTCTGTCTCTTCATCACACTTCACCACAACGATGACCACCTCACCAGTATGATGAGCAACACTCAGATGGTCAACAACTTTATTTAAGGAGTTCCTAAGCTATAATCACACCTTCGGTTGTGCTCAGCGCCGTCGATGCGGCGCTTTGCCGACCGCCACTGCGAGCAAGCAGGTAAGATGGTGCGTATTTTGGAAGCCAGACCGGTAAACGCCTTGATTAACAGAAAACACGGTAAGATTCACGCCGCGTCGCGACGCCCCATGTTCTAATGATACGTTCATAGGCTGATGGACTTCGCTCAATTGGTGAGCGGTTATTACTTTGAGAAGTTTTGCAGATTCGCATGTCTACCGAAGCTGACGACAAAACCGGACCACCAGCGGAGAACGCTGCAAGAGAGCATTTTGATATCCACGCGTCTGTCGTGTTTCAGTTGGGCGAAAGCCTCATAACCGATTCCGTCCAGGCACTAGTCGAGCTTGTGAAGAATTGCTACGACGCAGATGCCACGTTTTGCAAACTCAATATCAGTACCGAAGCCGTATCCGACAAAGCCTCTCCATTCAAGGGTGCAATTGGTTCCATCACTGTCGAGGATGATGGGAACGGAATGAACCTCGATTCAATCCGCCGGGGCTGGTTGACAATTTCAAACTCTGAGAAGCGCGACTTCAAAGATAAGAGTCTTGAGACCAAAAGAGGCCGAACTCCCCTGGGCGATAAAGGACTAGGAAGGCTTGGAACCCAACGATTGGGATACAACCTTGAGATGTTCACACGCTCCGAAGGAAGCCCGACCGAACAGCACGTATGGTTCTCATGGAAGGATTTCACAGGACAAACCAGTCTCTCGAACGTCAAGATCAATCGAGAAGACCTTGCGGCCAATCGACCGCACGGGACAACACTCGTAATTTCTGAATTGAGGGAGCCGGACCTCTGGCGCGGGGATGCCGTGAAGGACCTGGAAACGGGATTGTCACAGCTTATTTCCCCATACCGAGAAGTACGAGACTTTGTCGTGTATGCCACTGTCGACGGCAAAGAACTAGAACTCCTCGAGATAGGCGAAAAGCTCCGGCGCACTGCACAGCTGAGGTACGCCCTCGGCTTCGATGGCGCACTGTTTGAGATCAAGGGTAAGGCCCGCCTAGCCTACATACGCCCCGAGCACGAGCCAGAACGCAGCCTTTTTGAAGACCTTGTCGACAGCGACAACGGCAAAGGTTTTTTTGCTTTTCTTCAATCGCTCAAGAAAGCACCGATGTTTTCCCTTGAGCCTTTGATTGACGATGGATGGTTTGCACATTACAAGACGGCCAGATACTTTGAAGACATCGATGGCTTGGTGCCTATCGACGGTAAACCAGCAAACCCAGGTCCATTTCGCGGAGAAATCGACTTCTTCAGTCTCGGGTTATCGAGCAGCACTGAACAAAACATATTCGATACAGCTGCAGAATATAGAAACTGGATCAGCAAACTCAGCGGCATTCGCGTTTACCGAGACGGGTTTGGTGTCCGGGTCGCACCCGACTGGCTAGATCTTGGAAAGCAGTGGACCAAGGGTGCTTCCTACTATGGTCTGAAACCCCATAACACTCTCGGTTACATAGCGATTACAGCGCGCGACAACCGACAACTTGAGGAAACCACTGACAGGGAGGGATTTCGAAACAACCCTTACTATCGGAATTTCTATGAATTGCTCCGTGTGTTCGTCGAATTCTCCGGCCAAGCACAGGGCTTTCTTCGTCGAGGGTGGACCGAGTACAAGAAGGCCCACGCGCGAGCTGTGGCCAATGTCCCTGACCAAAGCAAGCCGGAAGCAATTTCACAATCGATCACAGACGCCCTGGGAAAAGCAGCTGCTTACAGGTCTCCGTTGTCTGGTATTTCATTACGGCTACGTCAATCAATCGACAACAGCAGGAGCGTGGTCGAGGCTATGCAAATTGCGGGCGTAGGCAATGGTTTCGGCGAACGCCTTACCAGTGCCTTTGAACAGTTGGCCCGCTTGGTCAATGAGGCAGAAGGCCTCAACAAGAAACTCGATGCCTACTTTACCGAGTTGTCCCAGGCCAAGACGAAGAGTGTTGTGCTCACCGACCAAGTCGAAACGCTCAGGGAGCAAATTCAGCAGGTTCATGAAATCATCGCGCTAGGCTTAACCGCCGAAGCGCTCTCCCATGAGATCGATAACGTTGTTACCCAACTAGCACAACGAAATCAACAACTCACTCGATTCCTGAGGACTAACAAGATTACTGAAACCCCGATCGTCCGATTTACCGAATACGTGAATACCGCAATCGCTAGCCTTCGCAGCCAACTTCAATTTCTTGCCCCCTCGTTGCAATATGTCCGCGAGAAACGAGAAGTCATCGACGTGGAAGCTTTTGTATCTGACATTTTCAAACACTACACGACGCACTTCGCCGCATCTCCAATTAAGGTCGAGCCTCACTCCAGTAAGGGTCAGCATTTCAGGATCGAGATGAATCGCGGAAAGCTAATTCAGATACTTGATAATATCTTTCTCAACTCTGAGTACTGGCTCAAAGAAGATATTCGTATGGGTCGGATTGCAAGGGGAGTCATAACAGTGGAAGTTGCAAAACCTCATGTTCGAGTTTTCGACAATGGTCGTGGCGTTGATCCAACAGTTGAAGAATCGCTCTTTGAACCATTCGTGAGCGCGAAAGGCAAGGGAAAGGGCCGAGGACTCGGCCTATATATCGTGCAGCAATTGCTCGATTCTGAGGGGTGTACTATTCGCCTTTTGCCGCAGCGGAACGCTCAAGGGCGAATGTTTAAGTTCGAAATTGACTTGACGGGAGCACTTCTTGGCAAGCACTGATGTCAGCACCGTTATCGACGCCCTCTTCTCCATAGCGGGTGTCCAGCGCGTCGTGTCGATCGACGATATGAACGCAATTGAGGCTCCCGTCGAAGAGGCTTTAGCTCTCACACAAAAGTTGCAGAAAGAGGACCTCGCACCAATCTTCGCCAATTATCCTGCTGTCACCGCAGTCGATGACCTGGACATTCGGCTTCGCGAAATAAGAAAAGTCTGGGAAAACGAGAGCGACGGCAAGCGTCGCTTTCTCCTGAACAGCATACGTGCGCGCGTGGCGGAGATCGAAACGCGCGACCCGCAGAAAACCTCAACCGAACTTACTGACGAGAACACCTTCTTAGAGTTGTCCACATTGTTTGCAAAATATGGGCTTCAACTATTGTCTCTAAAACAATGGCAGGACAAGCAGGGCGAAATTATCTCGCAGTCTATGCCTCCCACACTGTTTCTGGTGGACGAAGATTTTTCCAAGGAGGAAGGTGGCTCTCGTTTGTCGGGAATAGCCATTATCAAGGCCGTTATGGGTGCGGCACCAGCCGAGAAGATGCTCTGCGCCCTACTGACGCATAATCCCCGATATCAACCTGCAACCCTCCACGAATCATGGAAGGCCCTGTGCGAAGCACAGGGCTTAGACCCTGGCCTGTTTGTGCTCATCCCGAAGAAGATCATGCGAGATGATCCCATCGGTTTTTGCCGCCTAGTCAAATTAGCCCTGCTCAACCGCCAAGTCGGACATCTGAAGCAGACCGCGAGCGACATTCTTCACAGGGCCCATGATAATGCCCACAAGCGTCTGGACGATATCGACATTTATGACTTCGACCAGATCGTATTTCGTTCCTCATGGAAAGAAGGAGTTTGGGAGCCCGACACGCTGTTTAGGGTCTTTGGGCTATTCCACCATGACGAAACACGGAAGCTCGCCAAGAATGATCAGAATTTATACGCTATGGCCGACTCGATTAGGACCCTCAGCCTCGTTCCCACAAAGTCCAGTACGGCCCCTAACTACAATACGATTGCATTGCAGCGTCTTGAACTTTACGAAGAGGGTGAATATCTAAACGCCCATTTCACTCCCCTTGATGTGGGCGACATTTTTCAGAAGACGGGAGAATCTAACAAACGGTACATTCTTTTGGCACAGTCCTGCGACCTAATGGTAAGAGCAGACGGAAAGCGTAACCCCTTTGTAAGTGAGGCGACCGTTGCGGAGATCATCCATGGACCAATCAAAGATCGGGACGGGCATAGCGAACTTCCTTTTCTCGATGAAAATGACGACGTGCAGCAATTTGTAAGCTTCAAGCGCATTCACGCTGTGAAGCTTACTTTTCTGGACCTCTGCGCACTCAATAAAAGCGGGGAAGCTGCTCTCACCATGGATGCACCGGCCCCTGATACGGCGATTCCCGCCTGGAAGTCACACTATGAAAGACTCGTGAAGGAATGTCAGAAACTTCTTAACCAAACCGCTGAGCTTACGAAAACCGGCACAACACTAAAGGCTGCCGCTGGCCTCGTTGCTCGAGCTTCCAACAGCGCATTGCTCACGCCAACCCTGGATCTGGACAAAAAGACTGTGTCGTTTAACTTTAAGAGAATTGCGCGGCTTCGACAACCGCGCGCAGCTGCTTTGTTGGCTCGATTTGCAAACTATATGGCACGTCAGGCTTTCGAGCACGACCTCGGGGACTATGAAGAGCAAGCGACTGGCGAAAACCCGGAACAAGCAGCGGCTGCCAAACCGAACGATGCCACCCAACAACCTCCTGCAGAACCACCACGTCCGTCGAACACTACGAGTGCCGTCGCTACTCGCGAGTCGTCCCAAGAGAAATCCGCTGAAGCACCTTCACCGAAACCGACAAAGAGCTGACACGACCTAGCCACCTCATGCCGCTAAGGATGATGCGTTCCACTCGGCAGTCGCCGAATCCATGTAGATAGAAAGCAACGGTTAGCTTCGCATCTTTTCTTCACTCCACCCTTTTCCGGGTGGACGCCGCTTAGCCGCGGCTTGGACGGGCGTTTCGGACTGCGCCGGTTTCGCGCCAAACGAACCCCAACCCCGTTTGGCACTCACCGCGCTATCACTAACGCCCTGCCACCCTCCTTTGGCCTCCGTTCTGTCCCTTTCACCGTTCCGCCTTGTTTCTTCCCGCTGCCGCTCAAGTGAAGAAAGAAACAAGCCGGAAACGGCAGAAAGGGAAAAAACAATGAAATTAGAAGAAGTCAACACACGAACGAGAGAGGCCGTGGATTTCCTCGTTGCAGCACTGGAGTCCGGTCACAGCGAAGTCCTCACCGCATACCTCGGAGCAATGGCGAAGTTTCACACCTACAGCTTCGGCAACATCATGCTTATCGCACGTCAGAAGCCCGATGCCACCAACGTTGCCGGACTTCGGACATGGAACTCGCTTGGCCGCTTCGTTAAACGGGGAGAGAAAGGCATTTTCATTCTCGCCCCGATGGTCGGAAAACGCAGCACGAAGGATGTAGCGACCGACGAACCGAGTGAAGATGCAACAACCGAGGGTCAGCGGACGCTGTACGGATTCCGGGCCGTCTACGTTTTTGACATCAGTCAGACCGAAGGCAAAGAACTCCCCGCACTGACCGAAGTCAATGGCGACGTGAGCGGATACCGCGAACGCCTGTTCAAGTTCGTGGAAGCGCAAAGCGTCGAGATCAGTTTCTCCGAGAGAATTGGTCCCGCAAAAGGTCTCTCCTATGGCGGGAAGATCAAGCTTCTATCAGGGATGCAGCCCGCCGAGGAGTTTTCGACGCTTGTCCATGAGATCGCCCACGAAATGCTCCATCGTGGCGACCGCCGCACCCTGACCACGAAGCAAGTCCGCGAAACCGAGGCCGAAGCCGTGGCCTTTGTGGTTTGCCAATCGGTCGGACTTCAGAACGGAACCGCATCCCAGGACTACATCCAGCTTTGGCATGGAGACGCCAATCTCCTACGCGAGAGCTTGGAAGCCGTTCAACAGACCGCTGCCGTGATCCTCGGGGGCATTGCCCCCGAGCCAGCGGCACTCGCGGCAGCCGCCTAACACACCCACACTTGCACCGTTTGGCTTTCAGGCCCGACGTGTGCGCTGAGTCCACGAACACCTAACCAAAACATATGAGAGGAGACAAGATCATGCCGAGTACGCAAAATGCAGTCACCAACCACGAATACCGCAGCGTTCCCATCACCGCGCTTGCGGAGTCAGCCACCAATCCCCGCAAGCGATTTGATACCAAGAGCCTCGAAGAACTGGCAGCCAGCTTCAAGACGCAAGGGATTCTGGCCCCTCTTCTGGTACGCGAACTGGAAGAAAGCAAGTACGAGGTGGTCGCCGGGGCACGTCGCCTGAGAGCGGCAAAACTGGCAGAACTCGAAAAACTTCCCGTCCGCGTAGTCAAGTTGACCGATGCCGAGGCAATCGAGGCCCAGTGCGTTGAGAACCTGCAACGCGAGGACATCCACCCGCTTGAGGAAGCTCTGGGTTTCAAGTCGCTCTTGGAACTCGGAGAGCCTGCCTACACCATCGCCACTATCGCCTCACGCGCTGGCAAGAGCGAGGCGTATGTCTACGGGCGCATTCGACTCGCTGACCTCATACCGCCCGTGGCTGAGGCCTTTCTGAAAGACCAGATCACCATCGGCCACGCTTTGCTGATCGCCAAGCTTCCGGCTTCGCAACAGCAGGAAGCCTTCGCAGCCGCGTTTCGCGGACAGTGGACAAGCGAAGGCAACACACAAGTCCTGATTCCCGTGCGCGAGTTGGCAGTGTGGATCGAATCGAACATCTTGCTACAACTGGCATCTGCGCCATTTGACAAGCAGGATGAGACACTCGTCCCCGAAGCAGGTTCATGCGCCAACTGCCCGAAGCGAACAGGATTCAACAAACTACTTTTCCCGGACGTGCGCAAGGATTCATGTACCTCGCCCGACTGTTTCCGAGCCAAGATCGACGCTTCCGTGAGAAAGACTCTGGAAACCAAGCCGCAGCTAATCCAGATTTCAGCGGCGTGGAATTCCCGCGAGGGCGCTCCCTTAGGACGGAATCACTATGTGGAGTTGGAGATCAAGAAGTCGAAGGCGAACGGCGCAAGCGCCAAACTACCTGCTAATCAGAAGCCATGCGAGAAGATGGTTGAGGCCATCGTCATGGACGGGGGTAAGCGCGGACAAGTCGTCAAGGTTTGTGCCGATCCAGCTTGCCGCACCCACCATCCCAATACGCCTTCACCGCAGCAAGTCGAGAGGCAGCGGGCGGAGGAACGGAAGCGCATCGAAAAGGAGAAGCTCGCCATTACGACTCGCCATCGTATCTTGGCTACGATCCTCCAACGCGTATCGGCTCCGTTGAAGAAGGCGGACTTGCTGGCGGTCGCTCACTACCTGATCGGCCACCTTTCCTATAGCCAAGTTCCGGCTCTGGCGAGGCGACACAAAGTAGAGGCGAAGAAGGACTCTGCGTCGGCGCAGGAACTTCTGGCCAAGCAAGTAGGCACCTACGACGAGGCCGAGCTTTGCAAGCTTCTCCTCGAAATCAGCCTGCTGGATTCGGCGTATCAGCGATCCACTGCCAGCCGCGACGACGTTCTCATGGATGCCGCCAAACGCTATCGAGTGGATGGAGACAAAGTCCAGAAGGCAGTTGCCCAGGAACTGGCCACTAAGAGGCAGAAGAAGAACCCGAAAGCAAGAACAGATACCAAGGTTTCAGCTTAGAACACCGAACGACCATCAAGGCGGGGCGTGCAACAGCGCTCCGCTTTTTTCTCTACAAATGATGATTGTCGAACTTAGCCGCCACTGATGATTGATTAACAGAACATTACTAACATCAGAAAACAGCTTGACATTTGTACTTTCCAACCCTATCTTTAACGCCATTCGGCGACGTGAAGGTTGAAGCGAGTCTTATCCGCTGCTCATCCGAGGGGGCTTCTAGTCGCCGTCTTCCCCAGGGTCACAGTGTATTCGTAGTCTTTCACCTTTGCGGAGTGCTGTCCGCAGCTTAGCGTGGGTGCGTTCGTTTGCGTCTGCGCTGCTGTCTCTTCTGCATAGGACGCTCGAAGACTGCCTAGGACTTAGGTTTGCTTTACTAATTCCAAGGCTGGACCTTCGAATGACTACTTGCGACATCGACTTGCGCAACATCTGGAAGGCAACTCCACCAGGCCCTTTAAGTTGGCCGCCGGAGACGGAGACAAGTTAGTGTTTTCATCTGTACGAAGGAAGGTCGAACGTGTGTGGCACACTTCCACATTAGTGGGGTGCATAGTCCTCCTGATGGCCTCTGTGGTCTCTGGAGGTGCTGATGGCTCCCATAGTGCCGAACTTGTTCAGCACGTGACGTGGTGCATATTCCACGAGGGGTGCAGAGTTTTCGTGCCAACCACGCCTGGTCATCTTCCCGCAGGAGTACAACGCTCGATTAACGACCTTCGCGAGTGTTTTCTTGCCACGCAAAGACACAACCCCTCAGCAACAGCCTTGATTAAGTCGGCTTCGGATTCAGAGTTGCAGGACATCGTGTCGCAGGCGGTCAAGGACATTCCAAGCCAATTTGACTTGCGCGGTAACTTCGAATGGGTGGCGGTCCATGAAGGCGAACTCGGAGCATTTCGACGCTTGGATGAGGCTCAGCAGTATGAAGGAATTAGGGCTATATATTCGGCCCGTCAAGCACACAACCCTAATGCGAGAAACCTATTGGCAGCGGTTGCCGATACGACAATCCACGAATTAATGATTCACCTCCCTGAGTCTCCCGCCGCAGATGCAAATTTTGTTACGACGCGCCCCGAAGATGCGATCCTAATCGTAAATCCAAATAAGTTAAATGCTACTTCAATCCAGGCCACCTCTTTAGGATCGACAGCTTGGCAACCGGCAACCCCCGATCGGAACGAGTGGCTGACCGAATGGGTTCAGAGACTCTATGGGTTTAAAGATCCGGGATTAGTTCAATTTGTCGCGAGTCAAGTTGCCGCGCGCAATCACCTTCGTACAGAAAAACTTGCGGTTCAACCTGGCGAGACTCTCTTGGTCCCAACACTGCCTGTGGTCCCTACGGCCCAGTCCGACAAAAGCCTTTTCCAGGTAATCGACCAAAATGCAACCACAGTTGGGATTGCCAACGCCGCTGGTCAAGTAGTTCAGCCTGCTACACCAGATGCCCTGCAGCACGTTGGCGGTTGGATGGTAGTCAGCCCGCGGACAGCCAATCGAGTTGGGCCAGCTAGTTCATTTTTCGTTGCAACCGAGGATAAGAAGGCTGTTTACGCTGGACCAACGTTCGAGACCACAAATTTGATTCTGGCGGACCGCGCGGACTCTTGTGCAGGAGAGACCAATCTAGGCGTTGTCGCACATAGTCCAACCCCGAACCCACCCTTCGCAACTTCCGACAAGTTGTACGTCTTGGATTTTTTCGATCCAGCCACCGCAGGACCTTGCCCCCACGGCAAAAAGGTATTGGACGTTGTTCAACAGGTTTTATCGGAAAGAGGGATGGGTAACCTGTTTTCATCAAACGTAATACCGATAGAGCTAGACTTTTTTCGGCATCAGACGCAACTGAAAAGCTACATTGACGAATACATATCCATACAGGACAGCACTGTCCAACCCGCGTTACTTGCCTTCGTCGCAAAGCTACAACAACGAGATCTCAGTACGGTTAAACCATTCGAGACGCCAATCATCTATGTCCAAGCCGTGTACTCGCATATCCTGCACGATAAGACCGCTTCGGTGGTAACTTCAGAATTCTGGGGAGAGACATCGCAGTTCTCACTTCTTCCACCGCCTCCCGTCTTCATGGCAACAAGTCGGCCGATCCTCCTCACAGCCGCACTCGACCAAGCCTTCGATATAGAGACCTTTCCACTAGAACCGATCAGAAGCTTCTATCAGGGCAGGCACGACTTTCCTCTGATGGTGATTGGCGGCTTGAAAAGAGACGGAACCCAGTTTGGCATGACATCAACGAAGGGCGACGGACTGTCGTGCCTCGGGTATGGCGACGGATGGGGGTACGGAACCTCGTGCATCAGACCCTCTGAGAACGGCACTAGTTTCGGAACGCCTTCAGTGGCAACGATGCTGTTTCTGGCACGCGCACTGTGGTTCTCAACGGATGCGCCATCAGCCTCTGTCCCAATGCGAGATCGATTTGTCCACGCAGTGCAGTTAATCACCGGCGTGCCGATGATCTCCGTGGCTCCGGGTGTGCCAAATCTCGACTGGCTCGGCACTGGAAAGAGCAGCGTTCTAATCGATGCTGGCAACAAGGCTGTTGGGGTTGCGAACTTTACCGGAACCCTCACTTTTAGCTACCCAGACGGCTCATCGGTCACGAGTCAGTTTGGTACTGGCGACCATCAAGTCAGCGGTCTCCAAAAAGTCGGAGCGACAAGCTATGTGTTTGACAACACAGACAAACGCTGGGAGCAAGTAAACGTTACAAGCTTATCGGTCAATATAACGTTCGCCAATGGCACAGCGAAGTCCATTTCAGATGTTCAACCATTTTTCACCCTCTACAAAGGAGCTTTATTGCTATGACAGCCACTACACGTCACCTCCGCGCCAAGAGAGCACTTTCCTATGTATTCCTCGTGTTTCCACTCACCGTCGTGCTGATCGCATGTTGCAATGGAAAATATGCGGACATCATGAAACAGGCGATTCAAGCTGCTCTAGGATCCAAGGGCATGTATGGAACGCTTCCGACCGATGCTTACACATGGTTCCAGTATCCAACGAATAATTTCGGAATCGGGACGAGTTTTGTATTGCCCGATAGCACATCCCAGCCGTCAGAGGCAAATCAACAGTGTGCGATGTGGACTTGCGTCGGCATCGCCAATCCACCCGACAGCGGTACGGACGCTCTGAGTTTAGGCGGATTCGCCGACTATGGCGATAATGGCGGCACGGTAAGTCTCAGCCAAGATCAAAAATGCAGCATTACGGTCAATGCGGTACTCCCAACTGTTTACAACATTCTGAACATAAACGGGTCGATTTCCTCGTCTACTCACACCAAATGCGATGCTACTCTCGGCCAAGTCTACCCGCGGGTACTGAAGCGAGACAAGTTTACGGCGCTCATCCTCGCGAAGCCAGCGGACGACCCAATGCGCATAGCATTTACTGCGGGCAAGCTAGCTGTCGCGGTCTCTGACTATCTCATTACCTCAATGAAGATAAGCATCCACGTTGACAAGAGCACTGATGCAGGGCTGGACGCGGGATTATCCAGCGCAGTTGGCAAGGCTATCGGCAAGGACGCGAAGGTGTCGTTCAAGGTATCAGGTGGGACGAATGGCGACTATACGCTCGAAATTACGAAGCCGGTGATCATTG
This sequence comes from uncultured Acidobacteriaceae bacterium, assembly GCA_963755765.1. Classification (GTDB taxonomy): domain Bacteria; phylum Acidobacteriota; class Terriglobia; order Terriglobales; family Acidobacteriaceae; genus Acidiflorens. The sequence continues at coordinate 19,877 of CAVWKZ010000006.1, read as the reverse complement.
CCACTTACATCAAGCGTCAGCCAAGCGCTGGGGTGTTGGAAGAGACAGCGAACGGTTTCAAGACGTTTACGGATTGGAGCACCACGACGCCTCAAATTACCGGTGCCTACACGAAATAATGCGGCGACCGTTTCGGCCAGGATCGGAACTGGCGCCAACACCTGGTTTTCGACCAGGTGTTGGTCGAGTTTACCGCTCTCGTGTGCGGCACGTCGTTGCGCTGCATGGCTTATCCGATTGCACACATACCGCGGCAATTCGCAACTGTTCAACACGGGTTCTCGGTGCTGTGACGAATGTGGGTCGCCAGCCCATAGGCTATGAATGCGAAGGGCTAGAAGTTATCAGATGGCCCGACTCACGACGGTTTCAGGACAATGACACTTTTATTGTTGGGCAGAAATTGAGAAACTATTCGAAAGGTCCAGGGTTCTAGTTCGTATCGCCATCGTTTGTGCTGCCTCGTCGCTACGACTTTGTAGATTCCCTATTTGCGTGGTTTCTCAGTGGGCAGACGTGTCCCAGGATGGACGGGCTTTGTAGCCGCTCCGGTCGTGGTGTTCCTGACAATCTGCTCTTACTACGCCTACACTCGCCACTACCGAACGGTTTCTGGCAATGCGGCCAGTTCTCCCGTTGATTCCGCGGCCCTACAACAGTCCACCGATCCGCAGGCACTACTCAGCTCCGCCGATCACTTCTACTGGTTAAATAACGGACCCGCAGCGATGCCACTCTATGCCAGAGCAGAGAAGCTGTTCTCCGAGCGGCGCGACGCCAGGAACGAACTTTACGCCAAGGTCGGACGCCTCAGATCAGAGGCCGAAACGATGTCGTTTGTCGATCTCTCACGGTTCTTAAACGAACAGCTGCAAAATCCCATCGTGCGGACTGACAAAAGACTGCGGCTTTGGTGCTTGATCGCGAAGGGCTACACCGACATTGAGATTGACTATCGAGCGACGAAGCGCGATTGGTTGGAAGCCCAGGAGATTGCAAATGAGTTGGGCGAAAAGCAATGGACAACTCGCGCCTCCGGCGAATTAGGGCTGGTCGCCTTCCTTGAGGGAAGTCCAGGACGAGCCGCGCGCCTCCTCGGTGGCGCACTTCTTTCGACGATGGCCAGCGGCGATACAGGCGGTCAGATCAGGTTCCTGGAATTGATAGGCAGAGGCTTCGAAGAGGTGAATCGTCATAGTGAGGCGCTGAGATTCTTCGAAAGAGCAATCGGGCTTGCAGACGCGGAAAAAGACTCGGGTCTGCCGTTCATGGCATACGAGGGGAAAGCACAAGCTCTGGTGGCTTTGGGCAAACCAGATGAGGCAAAGACTTTGCTTGAGGATGCCCTCAGCAAAGCGCGATCACAACAGAAGCGAGGTCATGAGGCGGAGCTGCTGATCTTGCTTGGAAGGTTAGCTTCGCAAACAGGAGACAGGAAACAGGCCATCGCCGATTTGGAAAGTGCCGCGCAATTCTCAAAGCGAGTGCAATTTTTCCGAATGGAGGCCGACGCCATGTTCGAGTTGGCGACGCTTTACCGCGATGCCGGCGATCTCCGGACGGCGGAGGAGCGTGCTACCGATGGCTTAGAAGCGAGCCAACGTGTTGGCGATCATTACTATGTGCCCCGCAACCTGACCATTCTTGCCGACCTGAAGGCGCGCCGCGGTCGCGTTAGCGAAGCTAACGCTCTTTACGAGCAGGCCGAAGACGTGATTGAAAGCATGTTAATCAGCGTGGATGAGCCGTATTGGAACAGTTCGGTTGCTGCTTCGATGAGTCAAACGTACTTGCAACATTTTGAACTGGTCACCAAGAACGGCGATGTGCCAGGCGCTTTCCACGTTTTGGAACGGGTACGCGGGCGGACTCTGGCTTGGGCCCTCGAAGATAGGAAGGCTTTTCCAACGGCCGAGTCTGCGCAGACGGCATCGCTGGAAACAGACCTTGCGGGTCTCCAAGTGCAACTGATGCAAACCAACAGCGCAGAAAAGCGCGAGCAACTGATGGATAAATTGGTCGAGTATGAGCGGCGGCTTGGGCTGGCCTGGACAAAGGACGATGCTCCCGGCCATGGCCTGCCGGTGCAACCTGCGTCATTGTCGAAGGTTCAAGAAGTCCTGAAACCAAACGAAGTACTTCTGGAGTACGTTCTGGATGAGCCGACTTCCTTCTGCGTCGTGATTTCTCAAAAAGCGGCGTACGTCCGAGTGCTACCTGCAGGACGCAAGGAGATCGAGAATCTCAGCCAGCGATTTGTCGGCGAAATTCGCACCAAGGGCACCGGCGCTGAACTTTCAAAACGACTCTACGCGATGCTCGTAAAGCCCATCCCGGAAGCAGCCACAGCTACACGCTTCATCATCGCACCAGACGCCATATTGAACCTGCTTCCGTTTGAAGCGCTTCGCGATGCTCAGGGAGAGTACCTCTTGAAGTCGCGCGTCATAAGCTACGTGCCTTCCGGCACGATTTTGAATACGCTTCGCCACGCAGAGAAACAGAAACCAGCTCCCAAACCCCTTCTCGCAGTCGGTGATGTCGAGTACGAGAACCAAGGTGGCTCGGGACGGAGAATCCCGCGTCCGGCCTCTATTCGTGGCCGGATTGAGCGCGGGATTGCGGATCTCTCAGGGATCGGCCTTCACGACCTTCCAGAGACGCGAGCAGAGGTCGAGGAAATCGGTAAAATTGTTGGATCGGACGCCGTAATCTTGCTCGGCAGGGATGCCACGGAAACTGGATTTAAGAAGCAACCGCTTGATCAATTTCGCATCTTGCATCTAGCTGTTCATGGATTCGCGGACACCCAGTACCCAGAACGATCAGCGCTGGTGTTGGGTGCCGACCCACAATCGACCGATGACGGTTTGCTGCAAGTGCGGGAGATCATAAGACTACGATTAAATGCCGAACTCACGGCCCTTTCTGCTTGCGATAGTGGAGTTGGCAAACTGCAGGGGCAAGAGGGCGTCAGCAACTTGGTGGAAGCATTTCTAGTAGCTGGGTCGAAATCGGTTGTAGCGAGCCTATGGAGCGCAGACGACACATTCGCTACTGCATTGATGGAGCGGTTTTACCGACGCTTGGCCCAGGGTGAAGATACGAGCTCGGCTCTGCGAAACGCGAAGCTTGACCTGCTCACAAAATACGGCGATCAGATCAGTCCTTTCTATTGGGCGGCGTTCATAGCGGTAGGGGAGACCTCGACACCGATAGGTATAAGACAGCAATGAATCTGACTCTCGACGACCGCACGAAAATTTTCGACAAGGTCTGCCGACTGGTAGAGACCAAGCACTTCGACCCTGGAATGAACGGCGTGGATTGGAATGCATTGGTTCGGGAGCGCCGGGACCAGATCATCGCGTCTACCGACGCGGAGGTCTTCGAGAAGGAGGTCCACAAATTAGTAGCAGAACTCAAGACTAGCCACACCGGCTTTCGCCATGCGGGGATGCGCAACATTCCCGCTCGTCACGCCATCAATGCGACCCTACAGCGGATCGGTGTCAACGGAAGCGAGCGCTGGATGTTCCAAGACGTACATCAAGGGGGACCCGCGTTTGCGGCCGGCATACGGCCTGGGGATCTGTTACTCGAATGTGGCGGACGAGAGGTTCGGCCCCCAAACGACCTGACGTTCTCCGTCGGCGAATCCGCGAATCTTCTTATTGAAAAGCTCCACGGCGAAGTGCAGAAGGTCAACGTTCAATTGCCCATGCCGAGATCTCAGAAGCATCCGGTTACGGCGCCGCAGGCGGTCACCACCGATAGGCTCAGCGATGAAATTGGATTGCTAAGAGTCGCGATGTTTCCAGGCGCCATCGGAATCGACGTAGCGAAGGACATCGACCGCGGCATCGCGGCACTCGACGGATGCAGTCGGCTCATTGTCGATCTACGCGGCAACACAGGCGGAGGAATCGGCGGGTTACGCCTGATGAGCTATTTGACACCCGGAAAACTTGAAGTTGGCTACAGTCTCACCCGAAAACGTCGCGAACACGGTTATCGTCGTGAAGAGCTGACCCGATTTGGACACATTCCGTCCCACAAGGCGACTCTCATATGGTTGGCGGCACGGTATGCCTTCGTTGAAAAATCCATCCTCGTGGTCACCGAAGGTCTCGGTCAGCGACGATTTCATGGTCGGGTCGTGCTGTTGGTGAACGAGCACACTGCAAGTGCCGGAGAGATGGTATCGGCATTTGCAGAGGAGAACAATCTTGCGACTATCGTGGGAACAAAAACTCCGGGCCGTTTACTGAGCGGCAGCGCATACAAGGTTGGTCACGGATACATTCTTGGCCTCCCTGTTGCCGCCTACCTGACGTGGCAAGGACGGATGCTGGAGAACAATGGCATTGCGCCAAAGTTTTCTATTGAACTCTCGCGGGAAGCATTGAAGCAAGGAAGAGACACTCAACTCGGAACCGCAATCGAGGTGGCGGAAGCTCTGTGATCGCGGAATGGCTCTGCCTAAAAAATAGATCGCGAATGGAGATGTGGGCCACCCGCTCGGCAGGCGGATATAATGAGTCGCAATTACCATGCTCATCAAGGAAAAGCTGCCGCAAGGACACATTTATCCCCAGATTACGCAGGCTCCAATCAACTACTTTGACTTCCTGAACTTGTTCCGGGGTGGTCATACTATTGACGACAACTTGGGTGCTACGGTTATTGCCAACAGCCTGCAAGCCAACTTGCTCAACGCCGCGATCAAGAGCGGACATCTCAAGAAAACCAAGAACATGGCAATGCCTAACGAATCCCTTGCGGACATTTCCCTGACGGAACTGGGGGCGGAACAGCTTATGACGCCACAGAACGGGCAACAACTTATGGAAGGCAAGAAATCTGAATGGGAGAGAGTAAGAAAGGAACCATTGGGCGAGGGTGGACAAAGCAAGGTGTACCTAGTCCGCATCCCTGAGAGAACGAAACAACGCAGACGCAGCCTCGAAATCATCAATTCGCACGCCCCGATGCTGACGGGCACCAAAGAGTCCATATCGCAGCACAATTTTGAATACGTTGAAGCGATTCGAGATTACACGCGCCCGGACCTTCCCGAAGAGCTTGGCGCGATGAAAGAGTTCAAGATTCGAGACGATGAAGAACAAAGTCTCAGCCGTTTGAGACAAGAAATCGAAGTTCTACAGCAGAATCTATCGGGTCTGCCGAAGCTCTTAGGCTTTGACATAAACGAGCGGTGGATGGTCACCGAGTTCTTTCCCAACGGGACCCTGGAAGATCATCTCTTGGAGTACAGAGGCAACGCCGCTCTCGCGTTGAAAGCATTCCGGTCTGTAGTCGCTACGATTGCTCTTCTTCACAACGAAGGCAAAGTTCACCGCGACATCAAGCCAGCCAACATCTTCATCGGCAAGGAGCACGAGTTTGTTCTCGGCGACTTCGGGCTGGTCTACGTCCCCAACCGCGAGCCGCGTATCACCCGTTTTCAAGGGGAGACCGTGGGAGCTGGTGACTTCATCCCTCCGGCGACATGGCGAGGCATGGGCACCAGGCTTGAGACCGTTAAGGCTGACTTCGACGTGTACATGCTCGGCAAAGTTCTTTGGTGCATGGTCGCTGGTAAACCCAAGCTCGACCGAGAATTTTGGGATGAGCCTGAGAACGACCTAACGAAGCTCTTCCCAAGTGACCCGCACATGCACATGATTAACTTGATTTTGGGGCGCTCCGTCGTTACCAGGGAAGCGAACTGCTGTGGAAGCGCCAACGACCTGCTGCTCCAAGTAGATACCAATCTTGAGCAGATCAAGCAGGGCGGTCAGCTGCTACAAGATGGAATCAGGAGGATTTGCCACGTTTGCGGGGCGGGTCAGTATTCGCGGCAGGTCTTAAAAGACACTCCGAGCTACAACATGCGACTTTGGAATTCAGGAGCTGCGCTCCACGCTGCCGACCTGGGGATTGAAGTTTGGGAATGCGACACCTGCCATCACATTCAATTCTTTCGCACGAACGCGCGTTCGTAATGACGACGGCGACATCCCCAAAAAGGCAGTTGAAATAAAGAATGGAGTAGCTGTCGATTTTCAGGAAGCCGAGGAAACCGGGGACGAAGCAAATCAGTTTTTTCTAGGTCGTACTATCGTGAGGCCTTTTGCTCGCTGAGGGCTTCGGAACCGCATCAATCACCACAAGCTGAATGCGCAACGCCTTCTTCTCTATCGATTTAATCAAACTCGCTAGATGTGCATCATCAGCGCTAACCCTAATCACCAGTAAAATTAGCCGTTTGACGTTTTCCGCACTTGCATACGCTGGAAGCTGCTCGTAGTAACCCTCCCTGAGACGCGCATGTGTCGATAACTTTACTTCAACAAGCAAGCGGGCCTCATGCCCAACTGTGAATCGGAAATCTACAGCGCCTGGCCCGGCGTTCCCTTCGCGCGACACATCAACGTCGTAAATTTTGGCAAAGATTTCAGCGATTGCGTAAATGAGTCGCTGAGAGACAATTTCCTTCCGGGGTTTCCCTGCATCATCGTAGAGCACGTCTGAAAGGCGATTTTCCTCAATGCTCTTTTGCAGGTGAGCAAGTGCATCACGGAGGCACCCTTCAACCCGTTCCATTTGGGTCAGGCCCGATGGTTTGGGCGGCAGTGTGCCCGCGATTTCACGCGCAATGGGGGCGAGAGTATCTATTTGGTTTGGATCGTCATCATAGTCATAAGGCACTGCCTTTGCGTTCCTGTAGCCGGAAACAATGCCCCTGCTGATCGAGGCGTTGCGAAGAACGAGGCTGCGGAGGTACGGCTTCGGCGAAAGACGCCTCTTATGTGCCTCGGCGTAAATGCGATTGACCTCGGCGCGAGCCTGCGCGTTCAGATCGGCGACATCCAGTGCGTCCTCAATATTTGCTGCGATCGGAAGTGGCTTAAGTAGATACCGTGGGATCAAAATCATCGGCTTGTCACCTGTCTTGAATCGAGGGCAGGTATACTTTGCCGACTTATACGAAGCCTCGACAGTATGCTGAACTCCCAATTCCCTCGCTATGCGTGCGGTATAGAGTAGAAAGCAAGCCTTCAAGATTGACACGATCATGTCGCTGAGTCGGTCACATCCGATTCTTTCGGCAAATACCCCAATCAACTCGAACAGGTCTGGCGCAAAATCAATGTTGGGCAGGATCTCGCAAGCACGCTCCACAATCCTTTTCGCAAGCACCTTCCCAATTCCGTTCCCGTTCGTTCCTTCCGCAGAAAAACCCATAGCGGTGCTCGCGGTTTCTTTGAACCGCATGCGATTCCACGCGGCAGTCCAAGCATGGTCGGCTGCAGTTTTCGATTTAATCAGTTTGACAAGCTGCACGGTCTCCGAGAAGTAGGCGACAAGCTCTTCATGAGCGCCGTCGAACTCGTCTCTGCCAAGATTAAGCAGTTTAGGATCAACAAACATCTTATTGTCCACACCGATCTTGGCGTTGAACACGCCCAACTTTTGCATTGCGATTGCGCTTACGCCGAATCGTTGGTTGAAGTACACATGCCCTCTCTTCGAATTACTTTGCGCATAAGCGCTGAAAGCTAGGCCATGATAAATCTGCAATGGGAGTTAAGATGAGAAGAAATTGTGCGGGTAGGGATGGCGGATGGCCCTGACCCCCACTGGCGAACAAAAGGCGAATCTGCTACGCTTTTGCACGTGGTTCTTCGAACGTGCACAGTTGCGGTAAAGGATGTCCGGGACGTCGAACATTCAATAGAGGTCACGGCTGAGACCCTCTATGAAGCGATCGCCACCGCTCTTGCGGCCCTGCAGCAGGACAACTGGGTAGGAGAAATCGGACAGGGATTCACAACGGTGAGCGTTCTCGTCCGGCAGCCGCCCGTAAAGCACGAAGTCAAAATGAAGGACTTTGTCTCATGGCTGACACGCCAAGGACGTTCTCCAGCAGAGGTCATCCTGAAGCAAAAGCTGGAGAAAATACTGGGCAAGGCAAACCACCCGAGGACGTGACCGAAAAGGCTAGGCAAACAAATCAGCAGGAAAAACTACGAAGTCTCACTGACTCGGAGTCCGAGCCGCCTTATTGGAGTGTTTAGGTTGTTGGCCTGATTGCGTCGTACCCGCTTTCGCGGCTGCGGGCTGCGTGATGGTCGCACCTGGCGCGAAGGGGTCCTTTCCTTGGAGCACCGAAGATGCCACGAAACCAACAAATATCATCCCGCTCAGCAATCCCCACACGAGAACGACTGGCTTCCAGGGAACGAGAATCTGCATGGCAGAACCTCCGGGGACGAAGAACGCAGCTTAGGACCTACGCCTATTGTACCGCCAAGAACGCCAAACTTTTTTCGTAAAAATCTTTGTTGCGCGTGATTGTCGGAGAGGCTGGCCGCTTGAGATTCTGAGGCGTCGACTGTATGGCGAACAGTTTTTCGTCAAGAACTGATTGACGAATTTTTCGATGAGGAGAGCTAATGGGAATGCCGGAACTCGAAATTTATTCCATGATCGGCGCGGAAGGTTTCGCAAGATTAGTCGCCGCCTTTTATCGACAAATACCTCAAGACGACCTTCTAGCGCCAATCTACCGGGCAAATGATCTTCCAGGGGCCGAGCAGCGCCTCCGAGATTTCCTGATCGGTAGGTTCGGGGGGCCCCAGACTTACATTGAACAAAGAGGCCATCCTCGCCTCCGGGCGCGGCATTCGCCCTTTCCCATCAATCAGACTATCCGCGACCGCTGGATGCATCTGATGGACAATGCGTTGAGCGAAGCTTCGCTGCCAAGCAAAGCCGAAGAAATCCTTCGGAAATTCTTCAACGAGACGTCTACCTTCATGATCAATCAGTCAGAGGCCAGGATCAGCTAGCGCAAAGCGACGCGGAGAGGCGGAGCACGGCCATATCCGCGATCTGGGGGTCATCTTGAAGTATTTGCGTAAAGCCTCTTCCTTGGAACTTGTGGTGTGTGATGAAAAATGCAGCGTTCGTCATTGGCGTGGTGAAGTTTAGCGCAGTACGGAGCGATGCCGCGACGGATTCGAAGAAATGTCTCAGCGGCGGCGAGCATGCCCACCGTCGGTGCGATGAAATAGATCCAGAGGATGTGCCAATAACCTCCATAAGCGGCGGGACCAAAGGTTCGCGCGGGGTTCATGCTCATTCCGGAGAGAGGTGTTTCAAACGTGATGTTCACGGCGTAGAGCGAACCCACAAAATAAGGCGTGTATCGCGCCAACCTTTCGTGGTTCGTCACAATCAGCACGGTGATCATCAGGATAAAAGAGATCGCTAGCTCGGCTGCAAACGCGACGGCGGCACCATATACTCCAGGGGCAGTCACTGCATAACGCACTGTGCCATCCCCCGGAGCACCTCTCAGTAAAAAGGTTGCGAGCGCAACGCCGACCGTTGCCCCGGAGAACTGTGCGACCCCATAAAACAGCGCATCCCAAGGACGGAGTTTTCCTAGCCGGTAAAACGCGAACGTCATGGCGGGATTGATATGCCCACCGGATTGCTTGCCCCAGGGACTCATGATGAGCGCCATGACTGTAGTGCCGATGGCCAATCCCATCAGCGCACGGCGGACGATGCCGCTAATGAATAGATGACTCACCGGAGAAGCGGGGTGCTGCAGCAGTGTAGCAAACGAGCAAATGCAAAACACGAAGAGACTCATTTCGCCGGCTTCCATCAGGTACTCGGGCCAGTGCAGACGCAAGCTGGCCGCGACACCTAAGGTGTCTTTTAGGGATACCGCCCGCGGCGTGCCGAGTGGGCGGGTGTTGTTTACCGCCTCCATCACTGAACCTCCGTCGAACGTCGTCATGGTCGCGGTCTCCACTGCGATTCACCCAAGCGTGTCGCCCACGGCCGACAAGGTCTGATCGAGTAGGCGGCTGCCTGAAAGGGCGTCAGTGACATCGCGCGTTGTGACAATCGCACTGGCGTAGTTCGGTAGATTCACCAGCGCGGCGTGCATGAATTCGTCTGAGTAATCGGCGGTTGCGTCCCTCACCAAAGTGACGTCGTAGCCGAGTTCAACGGCAAAACGCACGGTCGATTCGACGCATGTATGCGCGACAAGACCAGCGACAATGAACCTCTGGATGCTATGCCTTTTGAGTTGCATATCCAGATCGGTGTTGGCAAAGCCACTGGAGCACCAATGCTCCTGGGCTACGATGTCTTCGGGTTGCGGGGCAAACTCGGCACGGAACTCGCCGCCCCACGTTCCATATTCAAAGGTCTTTCGCGAGCGGGCTGCTTTTTGAATTGGCGCGGCGTACTTCCAGGTCTCGTAGTCGCCGGGACGGTATCGATGATGCATGGCATAAAAGACTCGGACGCCTGCCTTTCGCCCGGCGGTTAGCAACTGCAACATGTGAGGGATGCAGTCATTCGCCTCGGCAACGGTTTTGATGCGATCCCACAGTTTGCCGCCCTCCGAAATGAAGTCGTTGTACGGATCGATGAGCAGAAGTGCCGTGATCTCTTTGTCAAACTTCAGGTCTGTCATGTTTTTTCTCCGTTCGACATTAAGCCGCACTCGCTACACGGGCGGAGCTACGGTTCCTCAGGGCATGACGCTCGATACTCTCCGCGAACAGAGGCGTTTCCTGCCGGTTATGAGCCTCTGAAATGGGCCTGCGGGCGGACTGAAAGACGTCGCGTGGAATGGCCTGTTTGGCCAAGGAGTCCAGAAGCTCCGGCGTGAAGGAGCTGTGCACTTCATTGGTAAACTCGCAGGAGTTGCCATCGATCTTCTTCACGCTCAAGTCCCAGATCACGTCCACCTTTATCCTGCCGGTTGGCGTAAAGATGTCTGAGCTTGAAAACAGCCGCAAGTGATGCGGTTCGGCAATCTCCTCGACGTAATGCTGCACCATGGGGCTTCCGCCGAGAACTTCAACGTTGATGGACATACGCCGACCATCCGGCGCCGTAGTTGCGGCGGCAGATACATGCGCGGGGGAGCAGGATTGGTATTCCGATTCCGACAAGCCAAAGCACCATGAAGGAATATCCACGTCTTCAATGGGAGCGTGAATCGTAGCTGAAAACCTGGACTTCACTAGCGTGTTATCTTCCATATTTGTCTCCTCAGGAACTCCTATCAATGCGGAAGCTCCGACCCGGTCTACGGACGGCACCTCCGCGTATGCAATGCCTGTGAGGTTTCCTTCCGCAAACAGTAACGTCCTCCGGTTCGATCCATCGAGATTGGCGCTGTAGACCGAGCCGCCGAAGTCGGTAATGAACATTCGGCCGCCCTTCAGGTCCAAAGCCAGGCCGATGCCTTCCATCAAATGGGTGAAAAGGATCTTAGGCTCTTTGCCATTTTCGGCCTCAGGGTCCATGGGCGCACGGTTCACCGTGTTGCCGCGCGGCGGGTCCCCGCGGTCGGTCCAATACAGCGTCCGATGAACCGGATCGAGGTCCAAATCAATCGGCTCCGGAAGATTGTCATAAAGAAGCTCAATGTCTCTGCGGTTCTCGGCCGACTGACCTCGCGGAACTTGGATGTTGGCCCGAAAAATTCGACCTAAACCCGCGTGGTGACCACCCTTCTGCGTCCAATAGAACTTGCCGCCGTCAGTATCGACCGCAATGCCGACGCACCATTTCGTCGGATCCGATCCCGGACGCGAATCGCCCGAGCTCGTATCCACGAGAGTCTCGATTTCCGACCCGTCCAGGTTTGCCCGCATCACCCGCATGCCTTCCCGGTCCGACCAGTAAAGCTTGCCACTCCGCTTCTCCAGATGGAGCTGCTTCGGCGTGAAGGTGCCGCCAGGCGGAACGATGGTGATCATGTTCTTGCCATTGAGATCCGACCGCATGATCGAGCCATCATTCCTCTTGGGATCACCCATATTGGTCCAGTAGATGTGCCCTGCGGCGACATCGAGCACCAGGCCATCGGGCAACTTCCGGCCTTCGTTGATGATGGTCTTCAAATCGGAGCCATCAGGGTTTGCGGACAGTATGCGGCCGCCGCTGAGGTCCAGAAAGAAGAGCCTGCCGGACGTCGGTGCGTTTTTCGTCTCTGCGTCTTTCGGTGTGGAAGCTATCGAGCTCATGAAACGAACCTCCTCGCTAACGTGTCTATGTGGTCTCGACAAAGCGCCAAGCCGAGCACTTGCGCCCACCGTAGCCCTACGCCAATCTGGAATCGATTCCCCAGACGGCCAATCCATACGTCCCAGTTCCTCGATCCAGTCCAGCGCCGATTGGCGCGCCTGCTCGGCGCCGAACAACTTATCTACCGCGCGGATGAAAGCCGATAGCTCTTTTTCGGCTAGGATGAGAAAGCCGCTAGCGAGTTGAATGCAGCGGTCGGTTTTCGCATCCGTTAATATTTTCCGCTTTTCACGCATGACAACCTTTGGACCAACCCATGCCTCGCACTACCGCAGTGATTTGAAGCCCGCGCGAAGCTCTTCTGAAAATAGTTGCGGCTGCTCCCAGGCCGCATAGTGTCCGCCTCTGTCTACTTGGTTGTAGTAGATAAGTTTGTGATACGCCCGCTCCGTCCAACTTCGCGGGGCTTGATAGTTCTCGCCGGGAAAGACGCTCACTGCAGCTGGGATGGAGACATTGGCTGCGTTATACAGATTGAGGTGAAGTTCCCAATAGAAACGAGCGGCAGAAATCGCCGTGTTCGTCAACCAGTAGAGTGTGAAGTCGTCGAGTACGTCATCTCGCGTCAGGTCACCTGCGGAGTGTCCATTAATCGTGCGCCCGAGCACTGCCGAGGTGATCGGTGCCGCCGGCTGGCCATAACCATCACCGTGGTCAAAGAGCCAAGCTGCTAGGCAGACAGGCGAATCCGCCAATCCGTACAGCGTTTGCGGTCGAGTCGCCATCATCTGTGCGTAGGCACGTTTCTTTGCAAATAGATTGGTCAGCTGCTCATAAGCACGTTTCTCGTCGGCGGATAGGCCGGATGGCGCGGGATCGCCACACTGGAGCGCTTTCGCAATGTCGGATGGAATAGTCCCAGGGAAATTGGTGTGAATTCCCAGCAATTCTGGAGGTGCGTGTTTGGCCATCTCAGTGCAGACGCCCGCGCCCAAATCGCCGCCTTGCGCCACAAATTTTGCGTATCCAAGGCGCTTCATCAGCACTACCCAGGCACTGGCAGTGCGCTCCGGGCCCCAGCCTGAAGTGGTGGGCCTTGCTGAAAAGCCGAACCCGGGTAGCGATGGAATCACGAGATGGAAGGCCTCCGATGCGCTCCCGCCGTATGCCGTAGGATTGGTAAGTGGATCGATAATCTTCAGCTGCTCGATGACTGAGCCGGGCCATCCGTGCGTGACAATCAGCGGCAACGCATTTTCATGTTTCGAACGAACGTGGATGAAATGAATGTCCAGCCCATCGATCTCGGTGATGAACTGCGGCAGGGCGTTCAGTTTCGACTCGCACTTGCGCCAGTCGTAGTCTGTGCCCCAATAGCGGGCGAGTTCCTGAATTGTCGCAAGTGGCAGGCCTTGCGATTCGTCCGTCACCGTTTCCCGATCAGGCCACCTTGTCGCGTTAATGCGCCTGCGCAGTTCGGTAAGCTCCGCCTCTGGAACATTCACCTGAAATGGACGAACAGAAGTCTTGTCGGCTGCCTGCCTAGCACTGGTTAGGGTCATGGTGTTCTCCTTTTGAGGAGTATTGGATTTCGAATCTGCAAATGCCTCGCCGATCGTTGCTGGTCCGAACGCGACTGCCAGGCCCAACATCGAGCTCGCCTTGAGAAAGCAACGGCGCGATCTGTCGTCTGGTTCTTTCATAGGCTGATCCTCTCCAGTAAATTCTCGCGAGCGCTAAGCCGAGCACCTGCTCCCACCGTAGCCCGACGCCAATCTGGAAACGATTCCCCAGACGGCCAATCCATGCGTCCGAGTTCCTCGATCCAGTCCAGCGCCGCTTGGCGCGCCTGCGCCGAACAACGTATGTACCGCACCGATAAAGGCCGATAGCTCTTTTTCAGCCAGGATCAGAAAGCCGCTAGTAAGCTGGTTGCAGCGCTCGGTTTCCGCATCCGTTGACACATCCCGCGTTACAAGCATGACGACCTTTGGACCAGGCAATGCTAGTCAGCTGGCCTTCTTTTCCGCGTTATCGTCGTCCCCTTGCCCCAACTCGGTGAGGTAGCGGCCGAAGTTCAATTCGAAGTCGCTGCGAATTCCGTAACCGATACTACGGAGCTTGGTGCGGCGCGCCTGCGCATCGGGCCAGGCCAGCATTGGGAAGATCATTTCATTGCTCGACTGAAGCTCGGCAGCTGTCGGCATCCCGAATCGATTGATCTGGGCCTTTGCCGTGGCCAGCGTCTTGCCGCCGAATGAAGCCAGCCGCCTTGCAAGCGAATCGACGAACGAATCGAGGTCTTTATCGTCCAGCGTGCGGTTCACCCAGCCATAGCGCTCGGCGATATCAGCATCGAAATCGTCGGCAGTGAGCACGAACTCAAGTGCCCGCGAGCGACCGACCAGGCGCGGGAGCCATTCCAAGGCTCCGCCCCCCGGGATTAGTCCGACGCCCACCTCGGGGTTACCGAATACAGCGTTTTGCCGGCTGGCGAAGCGCATGTCGCAGGCCAGCACAAACTCGTTGCCAATCCCGCGCGTGCGGCCGCGAATCTTTGCGATACTCACGACTGGCGTGGACGAAAGGCGAAGCACAAAGTCGCGCCAAAGGCCCAGCACGTCTGGACGCTCCACCGCCTTGGCCACGTCGAGATGCGCAATGAAAAAATCGGGATTCGCCGACTGGAACACTACAACCTTCACGGACGGGTCCGCCTCAAGGTCGGTCATTAGAGCTCCCAATTCGACGATCGTTGTCGGAACAAACATGTTGATCGGAGGGTTGCTGAAGGTGATCGTCCACCGGCCCGGATGGGTCCGGTCGATGCTGAACTGCGAAGCCTGGACTTCATTCGTCGCATTTGCCATGTTCTTCTCTCCATGTTTTCGTACTAAGCCGCGCATTCACCTCATGCGCCTTGTGACGGACGTTCCGCGCCCTTCAGAAATGCGCTGGATCTGCCTCCATCTTCGAATCCCACCCATTCATCTCATTGAGTTCCTCGGGGGTGATCTGGGGCAAGTGTCGGATGAACAAAACCAGGCGCCAGTTCCACGGGACAGTGTGCGTCCCGTGGAAGGCTGGCATGCCGCTCAAACGAACTCCATTTTCAATTGTGTAGTAGAGCTCGCCATCGCTCTTGTTCTGCGTCGCGGCTGCGCGCAAGTCGGGCGGTTTCGGATAGAGGCCCTTGCCGTATACCGTCTGGCCCGATCCGTCATTCGAATGGCACGGAGCGCAATGAAAGGCGAAATGCTCCATGCCTCCCCGAATGCTCTCCGTTGAAGGCACGATGGGATTGTGAAGTTGACGGTACGCGGATGGCACGGCCAATTTGCGTGCCGTTGTGGCGGCGAGCTCCTCAATCGCTGATGGTGTCGCAAGTGCGCTGAAGCCGTGTCGCACGAGAATCAGCCCGTATCCCGCGGCTGCAACCGCAAGAGCAAACAGAATTAGCGAAACTATTTTCCAGGGTTTCATGTTTACCTCTCCTGTTCCGTGGCATCGTCGTCCGTCCGCCCGAACGCAGGGAGGTACCGGCCGAAGTTCAATTCGAAGTCGCTCGGAATACCGTAACCGATACCACGCTGCTTGGGACCGCGCGCCTGCGCATCTGGCAAGGCCAGCATTGGAAAGATCATCTCGTTACTCGACTGGAGTTCCGCAGCCGTCGGCATCCCGAACCGATTGATCTGGGCCTTCGCCGCGCCTAGCGTTTCACGCTCGAATGAGGCGAGACGCCGGACCAGCGTATCGACAAACGCGTCGAGGTCGCTATCGTCCAGCGTGCGGTTCACCCAGCCATAGGCCTCGGCGATGTCAGCATTAAAATCGTCGGCGCTGAGCACGAACTCAAGTGCGCGCGAACGGCCCACCAAGCGCGGTAGCCATTCCAGCGCTCCGCCGCCCGGGACCAGTCCGACGCCGACCTCGGGTTGGCCGAATAGGGCGTTTTGCCGGCTGGCGAAGCGCATGTCGCAGGCCAGCAAGAACTCGTTGCCGATCCCGCGCGTGCGCCCGCGAATCTTGGCGATGCTCACCACTGCCGAGGACGCGAGGCGAAGGACAAACTCGCGCCAAAGGCCCAGCGCCTCTGGCCGTTCAGCTGCCTTGAATACATCGAGATGGGCGATGAAAAAATCGGGATTCGCCGACTGGAACACGACGACCTTCACGGACGGGTCCGCCTCGAGGTCGGTCATTAGCGCACCCAATTCGACGATCGTCGCGGGAACAAATATGTTGATCGGCGGGTTGCTGAAGGTGATCGTCCACAGGCCCGGATAGGTGCGGTCGATGTTGAACTGCGCCACGCTCGCCTCGCTGGCGTCATCGTTGGCGTGGACGTCGTAGGTCGGATTCACCATGTTCTTCTCTCCTTTTGCGTTTCGCATTTGTTTTTTCGCTATCTAGTTGGGGCGAAGGCAGGAGAGCCCGGTCGTCTGCGCTCTCCTGTGGCAATGTGCACACAAGGCTAGTCTTCGCCGCGATCAAGTTATGCGGCAACCGCTGCCACGCCCGATCGTAATGATCTGAAGCCTGCGCGAACCTCTTCGGAAAAGAGCTTCGGCTGTTCCCAGGCCGCAAAGTGCCCGCCCTTGGGGAGCTTGTTGTAATGGATCAGTTTGGGATACGCGCTTTCTGCCCAGTTCCGCGGACACTGATAGAGCTCGTCAGGGAACGCGCTCACAGCAACCGGGACCGACACGCCTTTGACGCTGAAATAGGGAAATTTATTTTCCCAGTAGAGCCGTGCTCCGGAAAGCGCCGTGTTCGTCAGCCAGGTGATCGTAACGTTATCAAGGACGTCGTCTCGTGAGAGACCTTCGGTCTGCCCGTCAAAGACGCGCGCGATCAGCGCATAACTCCACGCATCGTGATCCAGAAAATAGGCGGCCAGGCCGACGGGGGAATCCGCGATTCCATACAACGTCTGCGGTTTCAGCCCCATCTGGTAGCCGTAGCCGACGCCTTTGCTGTACACGTATTGAAGCCTCTCGAAGGCAGTCTTTTCGTCGTCTGAGAGACCGGACGGCATCGGCGCGCCGGACAAAATCGCTCCATAAATATCCGCAGGAACCGCGCCGGCCATATTGGTGTGGATACCGAGAAGTTCGGGCGGCGCCTGCACCCCCATCAGATCGGTAATGACCGCGCCCCAATCCCCGCCCTGTGCCACAAATTTTGAGTAGCCGAGTCGCTTCATCAGCACGGTCCAGGCACTCGCGATCCGTTCAGGGCCCCAGCCGGTCGTCGTCGGCTTGCCTGAAAACCCGTAACCCGGCATCGACGGAACCACGATATCGAACGCGTCGGATGCATTTCCGCCGTGTGCGGTGGGATTGGTGAGCGGATCGATGATCTTCATCTGTTCGGTGATCGAACCGGGCCACCCGTGGGTAACGATCAGCGGCAACGCATTTTCGTGTTTGGAACGAACGTGAATGAAATGAATGTCAAGTCCGTCGATCTCGGTGATGAATTGCGGCAGGGCGTTGAGTTTTGCCTCGATCTTGCGCCAGTCGTACTCTGTCGCCCAATATCGAGCGAGCGCTTGAGTCGTCGCGAGCTGCACGCCTTGGGTTGCATCGGTGACCGTTTCTCGTTCCGGCCACCTTGTGTTTTTGATGCGCCTGCGCAATTCGGTGAGTTCCGCCTCTGGAATATTTATTTTCTGAAACGGACGAATCGCACTGTTGGCAGTTGTTGTGGAGCTGTCTTCTCGTACAGTAATAGTTGTGTTCATGGATTCCTCCTCTGCGGTGATGTTGGAATTTGCAAATCATGTATTGCACCGGATTCCGTCCGCTGATGTTCAGGAGCACGCGATCCTCTCTGATATGAAGGCGGTCGATCGTGCAAGTCATGGTGGGTTCATCTTGGACCAGCTGCCGTTTGAAAAAAACCCCAGATCAGGTGAAAACATGGACTATTTTGTGGGGGCCGAGCACGCTCTTTAGAAATATGGAAAAAACCCTTTTTAGGGTGTAAGAGACTGTCGAGGTTCTTAGGCTACAAACGCTCGATTTTGTTTTCGAGTGTAACGGTATGATTTTTTCGAGTACTTAGGATTGGATGATCCCGCGCTTTTGGCACGCACTGAGCTCGCTAGAACGATCCCGATCGGATGCAGAGTTGGTTAGCCAAAACCGAATTTATATATGCCGAATATTGGCTTCGATGCTATCCACCACCTCGTCGATATGACCGGAAAGAACCAGTTTTCCCATGGTCAGTCCGAAGCCAACAACTTGGTCGGCAGTGATGTGGGAGGGCAACGAAACCGCATTCGGATCGGTCACCACGTCAATGAGTGCCGGACCCGAATGCTGAAGAGCTTTCTTCAGCCCCGACGACACGTCGGCTGGATTTTCGATCCTTACACCCATTATGCCGATCGCCTCCGCAAGCTTCGCGAAGTTTGGATTTTTGAGGTCGGTTTGAAAGTCGGGCAGCCCGGCGACTTCCATCTCCAGTTTGACCATTCCAAGAACGCTGTTGTTGAACAGGACGATCTTGATCGGGAGATCGTACTGTGTCAGTGTCAACAAATCACCCATGAGCATCGCAAGTCCACCGTCTCCCGCCATTGCGATTACCTGTCTTCCGGGATAAGCAAATTGGGCGCCAATGGCTTGAGAGAGGGCGTTTGCCATGGACCCGTGCGTGAAGGAGCCAATCAACCGCCGGGCCTTTGTCGATCGAATGTAGCGGGAAGACCAGACGTTACACATGCCAGTGTCGGCAGTAAAGATGGCATCGTCTGCCGCGATCTCACTAAGCGCGGCCGCGACAGGTTCAGGGTGCATGGGTGTCCGTTTCCCAACGTGATCTACATAGACATTCAGCCGCCGCAGTGCCTCTTTGTGTTTGCCGAGCATCGCATCTAAAAACGTGCGATCTGACTTAGTTTCTATCATCGGCAGTAGCGCGCGGAGAGTTTCGCCCACATCGCCGCATAATCCGAGATCAAGTTTGCTTCGCCGGCCCAAATTCTCAACTCGAATGTCAACCTGGACAATCTTGGGTTTGGTCGGCAAGAATTTGCTATAGGGAAAGTCGGTGCCCAACAGCAGCAGCAGATCACATTCGTGCATCGCCTGATAGGCAGCGCCGAATCCCAATAATCCGCTCATCCCCACGTCAAAGGGATTGCTGTACTCGATGAACGACTTCCCCCGGTACGAATGCCCAACGGGCGATTTCAACTTCCCAGCGAGAGCAACCACCTCATCATGGGCCTCGGCACATCCAATCCCGCAAAAAAGTGCCACTCTCTTCGAGGAATTGATCAAGTTCGACAATTGCGTTAGTTCATTCTCACCGGGACGAACGGTCGGCTGGTGACCTGCCAGAGAGTGAGAGGAACCGTTGACCGGCAGATCCATCCCAGCCACATCTCCTGGCAACACGATCATGCTTACCCCGCCTTTTCCAACAGCACTCTGCATCGCGATGTGAAAAACACGCTCAAATTGCTTGGGATTCGAGATCAGCTCGCAATAGTGGCTGCATTCTTTGAAAAGGATCTCGGGATGTGTTTCCTGAAAAAATCCGGTGCCTATCTCGCTGCTCAGAATATGCGATGCGATTGCAATCACCGGAGCATTGCTCCGGTGAGCGTCGAAAAGGCCGTTGATGAGGTGAAGGTTTCCGGGGCCAGCGGAACCCGCACAGGCGGCAAGCTTCCCGGTGAGCTGGGCCTCGGCTCCGGCCGCAAACGCACCGGTTTCTTCGTGACGCACATGGATCCACTTAAGCTTGCCGTTCAAGCGCAAGGCATCCGTAACAGGATTCAA
>CAVWKZ010000005.1:0-308845 GCA_963755765.1 uncultured Acidobacteriaceae bacterium | reverse complement strand
TAACCCAAAGGTCGGTGGTTCAAATCCACCCCCCGCAACCAAATTCCTCTCGCGAATAATCTTTCAAAGTCCTTCCCGGAGTTGACGTTGCGGGGTGAGCCGTGTGCATGGATTTCCTAGTTCAGCGCCTCATTCTTGTTCCATGTTCCAAAACGTGGAACAACTTGGAACAGATCGCCGTAGATCGCCTCTTCTAATGCGAGTGCAGCACCTCGATCTGCGTCGGCTGATGTATGTGTGTAAACATCGGCCGTCGTGCTCAGGTTGGAGTGCCCAAGCAGTTTCTGTACGAGCTTCAGGTTACCTGTCTTTTGGTTAACAATCGTTGCGGCAGAGTGCCGGAAGGTGTGGAAGCCGGCAGCTCTGGAGTTGCGGGCGATCCCGAGGCGATCGAGTGTCGGATAAAGAACATCACGCCTCAGAACATCCGGGTTCAACGGCGAACCGTCCTCCTTGCAGAAGACAAAATCGGTCGGATCGTTGTGATTCGAGTTTTGTTTTTGCGATGTGAGAGCGCCCAGAAGTGAGGGTCCGAAGTAGATCACTCTGACGCTTCCCTCAGTCTTGGGCAGGACCAACTCGCCTTCCCAAAGAGATTGTTTGATCTCCAGTTTTTTCGACTCAAAATCGACGTGCTTCCACTGCAGACCCAACAACTCTCCGAGCCTGGCGCCAGTCAGCATCGCACACTGAAAGAGAGTGCGATAACGGTTGTGTACAGAATCCACGATCAGCTTTAGCTGTTGTGGACTCCAGATAGGTTTTTCGGCTCGCGTGACCCGTGGTTTGTGCCTGTCGCGGACAGGAGATCTCGGGATGAGATCGTTGTCGACAGCAAGCGAGAATATGCTCTGAAGTAGCCCGACCAGATTGCGAACCGTCTTTGCAGACGACCCGCCAGTGAGTCTGGATTGCAACAACTTTTCAATATGTAGCGGCGATACATCCGTGATTCGCATCGGACCGAGAGCGGGCAAGATGTGCACCCTCAAGTCACATTCGTATGAACGCTTAGTGGATGGCTTCACCTGCTTGCGATCCAGGTATGGCCTCCAAAGAGCATCGACGACGTGCTGAACCGTGAAATCGACTACTTCGATAGGACGGTTCTGAGATTCGCGGATTCGCTGGTCCAGAACCGCTCTGGCGGCCTTCTTGCCAGACGACCCTTCGAGTGTTTCCGACTTGTGCACCCACTTGCCATCTGCGGTGCGCAGACGATAGCGAATGCGGTAGACCGAACCGCGACGGGTTCGGATTGGATCTGAGACGTATCCTTGTTGGTACGATTGACGAGTCAATTCTTCTTCTCCTTTCGTTTTGACCCGTCTTTGCCTCTCATGATGTAGAGCTTCGCACCCTTGCGAAAGATTTCGGCTACGGTTTCCCCGAGGCGGCGAGAAGCGGACTCCAATTCCCCTATCTCGCCAGGCGTAAGCCGCAGGGGAAAGAGCTTGCTCCGCCGCTCGCTCTCCAATTTGGGTGGTCGCCCCATGCACGAGATAGTTGTATATACAGAAACCTCGGAAATCAAGAACTTTTTGTTCCTCTCTTGTTCCATGCCTCGGCTAATCCCCCTGATCTATTGATCTTGGTGAAGGTCGTTGGGCTGGGACCCCAATGCAAATTTGATTTGTCTGACAACTAGAACCGTCGACCAGATGACTCAGGACGCGCGCCCATGAAAACCTCAAGTATTTCCCCAACCTCAACGCGCCCAACTCGTCTGCGTGGCAATAGACCCAGCTGGCCCTTACGCGAAGACGGCTTGCCAACTCCGGTACTGTCAAGAGATCATCTTCCCCTGCCTCAGCGGTCATCTCCGTGATCTCCTCTCGTGACTGAAGGGGATGGAGCTACCCCCAAGCCGGTATCTCTTCGTCGGGTCTTGGGTCCAATCCGAGCTTCCGTCCCTGATTGTTGTAAGTGTGTCAGGTCTCCTCGGCAAGAGCAGGAGTGTCCACAAATGTCCGTGAATGTCACAAAAAGATTGCGGCAAATGGAGACTGAAGTACTGAAGTGGTTTCTAGTGATCTCGGCGTTTCCGCGAACGTCTCTTTTCCAATTTCAGAACGGATTCAATGGTGATCGAACCCCGGCGCACGCCCGCGCGGAGATCGGCGTCGAGACTCCATCGATAGATGGTACGGGGCTGAACCTCGAAATAGAGGGCTGCTTCAGGGATTGAAAGAATCTTGTATTGATGTGGATTTTGGACCTTCTTGATCACCGCCTCACGCAGCGTTTCCGTCTTTGCATCATCAGCCGTCCTGTCTCGCCGGCCAGGCCCCGCCTCGGTTGAGGAGGGACCGACGACAGAATCTCGGAAGCCAGAGACGGCAGCACGCCTTCCCTCGACCAGAGCCTGCTTCTCAAGCCTTGCACAGTAGAGTGCCGAAGCTTCGCAGACCCGCACGATGACCCCGCCATCTCTACTAGCCGCGAAAAGGAGCTTACTCTCGTGCTCTAGCAGGTCTGAGAAGACATGATGGAGCCAGACGTCGCGCGCCTCACCGGACAGGCTTGTCTTAAGGGATATTCCCGCCCGCGTTGCTTCTACCTCGAAGCGTTCGAGAAAACCTTCATTCACGCCTTCACTGAGATGCCATCGCCCACTCGGAATAGCCTTGTCTTTGTAGTCTACATAAGCGCGGAGCCAGCGATCACCAACGTTGCGCGGTGCTAGCTTCAGTTCCTCTTCCGCGAACGACCTAAAGGTTTCGTGAAGGCTCCGCCAGACATCTGGCGGCTGTGTTCCTGCTACCAGAGGAGGTGTACTTCGTGTTGGAGTTCCGCTGTTGGTTTGCTTCTGTCTCGGAACCTGCATTCGAGCGGTCTCTTGTTTGGCGAACTCGATATGGGCACCGCGCGCGACCTCGTCCAGGTCAATTTGCAGAAAAACGGTCGCGTGCTCTGCTAGTCCTTCCAAGAACTCCTCACTTCTAACCAATTCCTCTCGCGTCCATTCGTCAGCTTGCCGATAAGGGGTGTTTCCGGCGGGCCTCATGTGGACTAGACGCGGCGCCCTCCAGTCTCCCCAAAAGATGGCATCGTCATTCAAAGCCGCTCGGGAGTGATCCATCGGGTCGCAGACCTCCTTAATCCATAAACGAATTCCTCTTTTCTGGAAGGCGAGGAGAATTTGCATATGCCTTTTCGCCCATTCGACGGGATGCATACTAAGCAAGTCGGCCCGGAGCTTCGCTATCTCGAACACCTCCTTGAAATTCGCCCGGATCGCAATCTTCAGCGCAGCTTCTAGGACATCGAGATAAGATTTGAAGATGACGGGCGCCGGATGGTTTGAGCCAAGGAGGAAACTCTCCACCCGTGGACCGAGAAGCGCAACCAGAAAGCGCCTATAAGGACCCAGATCCTCTGCTTCGGCTCGGCCCGAGTCGTTCGGCGACGCCGGGTGGAGGGCCGCGAAGCAGAGCTTCATCGTGCATTGCTCGGGCCGCCAGCAGTCGCGATGCTCAAATGTGTGCCGGATCGCCTCCAGGGCGGGCCGTAGTTCGTCAGGAGTGATTTCTTCCCATTTTCGGCTCAACTCCCATCTATCGGCAGCAGTTTTCGATTCTTTCCACTTGCCATCGACCCGGCTCAAACGTTCCAGTTCGGCGGAAGCCGTCTGTAGTTCGGAACGGGCTTTGGCGAGGGTTCCTTCCGCCAGAGAGTGTTGGTTTTCTGCCTTCTGAATCTCTTTCTCTTCAGGCTTGCCCGTAGGCGAGGACGGCCCGGACAGATTCTCGCCGCTGGGCACTTCGGATCGTGCACAATCCAAAGCCTTCCCAGCTTCCCGGAGCGCGTCCTCGCATGACTTAACCCTTTCAGTATTACCCAGCACCACGAGCTGCAACTTAAGCCTGTTCTGCTCGTGGGTATAGAACGCGCGCAGGTCTACTCGTTCTTGTGGCGGAAGAGCGTTGTCAGTTCCTAAGTCGAGGAGGAGTTCCTTGACTCGCGATAGTTTCAGCCCAGTCAACCCTGGGCCGTCACCATTTGTAATGTTTGGTTTCGGCGCCGAACTGTCGTCTTGGAGAGGATCGCGCGATCTGTGTGAGTCGGACGGCTTATTCTGCTCGCCAACACCGGACATTCGTTACCCTTCCATTGCCTTCCCGATCTTTGTCAATCCGCCTGGAAGGTGGGGACGCGAAGTCGACCCCACCTTGTCGCCGCTCATGATCAGCCTCAAATGGCCTGGTGCCGGGCTTATCTTAGCTGATGTAAGCGGCGATTTCACCCGTTGAGAAACGGGGCGGCCTAGGTCACTGAGTTCTATAAAAAGGGATGTCAAGAAAAAACTTCTCCCTCGACCGGAGGTCGAGAAGATTTTAGTCTCGACATCCAGCCCACTGTCCGTAAGTGCCCATCGATTTCGCTCGAAGGGTTTTGCTCTGGCTTGTCTGCCCTTCCTGTGGGTTTCATCTTTCGGTGATGACGACGCCAATCGAGTCTTGAGACAGGGCAAGCGAAACTGGTCTTGGAATGTCAACCATGGTTCTATCGGAGGCTCGTGGCCTATCGCTATTTCTGGTTATCCGAGGAGGCATACCGTGTAATGGGTGACTCGGTGCCGAGGCACACAGGGCCGATCTCATTGACTGATACTCACCTCGAACCGAGCGTCTCGAGAACCCGACCGACCACCACCAGAGAGAATCACCGGAGATGGAAAGGCCTCTTACCAGAGACGCTCAAGCGGCTTGCCGATGCAATTGTTTGGCGTCGAAACTGACTCCTTTCTTCCAAATCGTTAAGGTGATCGCGGCAATCTTTCTGGCCAGGGTGAGACGCGCCATCGTCGGCCGCATCCCTTTTTCAAGCAGCGCCCCATAGAAATCGTACAGCGGCCCAGGGTGAGTACTCGCAGATAGAGCAGCGCCCTTGAACAGATTCTTCAGATCATGATTATGGTTGCCATTCAGACCGCGCACGGTGATGCGCTCCCGATTTCGTTGTACCTTCCCTCTCACATAGCGGTACTCGCCGCTGTCGTGCGTCTCAACCGCAAAACCACTGTAAGCCCATAGCTGGCGCTTGGTACGGAAACGGTGCGGTGTCTGTAGTAACGCCACCAGCATGGCCGCACGAATCGGACCGATCGCAGGAATCTGGCGCAGCATTTTCACGGCATCATGTTTGCGGCTCTCTCGCAGCAGGTCGTGTCGCGCTTCCTGGCGCACCGGTTGCAGTAGATCCAGTTGCTGATACAACCGTTCCGCCCGCAGACGAACTCCGGGTTGCGGGATCTTGGCCAGCCACTCGGCGCGATGCCGCGGGGCATAGACGGTGGTTCCGCTGCAGGGAATCGCCCAGCTGCGGTACAGCGCTTTGATCCGACTCATGACTCGCGTGACATCTTTCGTGAGCGTCTGATAGCTGCGACCCAGTTCCTTTAACGTTCGCACCCCGTGCTCGCCGTGGTACACCGGATGGAGCTGGTTGCCGCGCAACAACTCCGCCAGCTTCCGCGCATCAATCCGGTCACTCTTGCTGCCGTCTTTCAGCAGCGCGTTCTTTCGCGGATCGCAGACCACAAGACGGGTGACGCGAGGTTTCAGCAGGTCATGCAACCAGGCGGCGGAAGTTCCTTCTTCAAAGGTCACCGATAGACTTCCGCGTAGCCCATCGACGAACTCTAGAATCGTGGCTGCCTTCGTCTCCAAAATGCATTCCATGACCAGCTTCCCCGAGCTGTCCATGACGGCAACCGAGATCGTTGCCTGGTGAACGTCCATGCCAATATACTTTTCTTGCTTCATGACGGCGCTCCTTTTGCTAAGTGTGATCCGAACAATCACAACCTACCGCAAAGTGGGCGCCTTTTTATATTGCGTGTAATCGGGATTTTGCAACAATTGTCGAGCCTACCTCCTATGCCCACTCAACCCCGTCTATGCCCCGGACAAATCCCGGAAAAAACCCTAATCCGCGCGGACCGTTTGTCAATCCGAGCCACTGATCGCTTTCCCCCGCCTGTTTCGTCGGCTGCTACAGCCTTTTCTTGACGAGGCTGGGATGGTGCTCTGGGTCGAATCAGATGTTGAGGACTGGATCTCTCGCAAGATATTGGAGAGCCGGGGTCCCTGCGGGCGGGAGCATGACATCGTGACGTGAACTCCGGCCTTCAACGTCGCTTGGTCCTTGCAATCCTTCAGCATCTCGACCTTCGTCGCAAAACGGTACGGAGTGCGCAAAGGAGTTTTGATGCCCAGAGCAGTGAGAAGTTGGCGATAAAGATCGATGGTGTGCGGGTGTGTTGTGCGGGTGCTGTGCGTTCCCGCCCTTCCGAAAGTGAGAGGGACGTTGAGTGAGATGAGGCCGTTCTCCGGAATGTAAAGCGCGGTTCCCTCGGGCAACGCGCTTGCGATGCAGGTCCCGAGCGCCAGGAACAGAATTGAGCGAGCTCGCATGGTCGATTCAACGACCTGCTCCTTGGAGACGCGAGGGGGAACGACAAAGAACCATAGCGGCAGCATCCGCGTTTCATAGCTCGGCTTGAGCGCTTCGTAGGCGGCTACCTGTTCGCGCTGGCTGTGCCTCAGGGGTCACCCAAAACCGGCCAATGAGGGTCACTTGAAAACCGGCCAACGAGAATGAGGTCCGGGACGTTGATTTCGGCGTGAGGCATGTAGCCTTCGTCGATATGAGCAACGTCTTGAACGAAGCGAAAAAACAACAAGTGATTGCCCTGGGACGACTCGGATGGCCACTGCGGCGCATCGAGCAAGAGACCGGGGTACGTCGGGAGACAGTCGGAGCCTATCTGAAAGCGGCCGGGATCGGGGTGCGGCCGCCGGGCGCATGGGGACGGCGACCGCCGGCAAAACCGGCCAACGAGAACGAGGTGACCACCGGGTCGGAGGCGGCAAAACCGACCCCCACGATCAACCCCAACCCCAACCCCGAAAACCTTTCTAATAATGAAAAAGCAAAACCGGCCAATGCCAATGCGGTGACCACCGGGTTTGGCGTGGAGTCGACAGGCCTGGAAGTAGAAACTCCTAAGCGGATTCCATCCGCCAGTGCCTGCGAGCCGTTTCGGGAAGCCATCGAGTTAGGTCTGAGCCGCGGTCGGGATGCCACCGCAATCTGGCAAGATCTGGTCGCCGAAAATGGTTTCGACGGTGGCTATCAGACGGTCAAGCGCTACGTGCGCAAGTTGCGTGGAAACCAGCCACTGCAGCCACGCGCGGTGATTCTGACGGGACCAGGAGAAGAGTCCCAAGTGGACTACGGTACGGGCGCCATGGTCCGGGATCCGCAGACCAGAAAATATCGCCGCACCCGACTGTTCGTGATGGTGCTGGGCTGTAGCCGCAAGGCGGCACGCTTTCTGACCTTCCGTTCCAGTTCGCGCATCTGGGCCGAGTTACATGAGAAAGCATTCCGTCGACTGGGTGGCGCTACGCGGGTCGTCGTCCTGGATAATTTGCGCGAGGGCGTGCTCGTCCCTGACATCTATGATCCCACTCTGAATCCTCTCTATCGCGACGTCCTGGCGCACTATGGCGCGGTCGCCCTGCCCTGTCGGATCAAGGATCCAGATCGAAAAGGAAAAGTTGAATCCGGCGTTGGCCACGCCCAACGTGCGCTCCAGGGAAAACGCTTTGAGAGCCTGGAGGAGGCCCAAGCCTATCTGGATCGTTGGGAAACAAGCTGTGCCGATACCCGCATTCATGGCACCACGAAACGACAAGTCGCCGCCATGTTTGCCGAAGAAAAACCCACCTTGCTGCCGCTTCCCCTGGAACCTTTTCGCTACTACCAGCATGGCAAGCGGGGCGTGAATCTGGACGGTTGCGTCGAAGTCGATGCCGCCTACTACGGCCTGCCCCCGGGTTGGATCGGACGGGAAGTGAATGTGCAGTGGGATGAGCTTTATGTTCGCATCCTCGATCCCAAAAACGGGCTACTGCTGCGAGAGCACATACGGCAGAAACGTGGCTGGTATCGCATAAAAAAAGAAGACCATCCCCAGCACATGCCGCTTCAGGTTTCCCAGTTACTGTGGCGAGCCGGACGAGCCGGCACTCACATCGGCACACTCTGCAACCTTATTTATAACCAGCTCGGAGAACCGGGGGTTCGCCGCATCTTCGGCATCCTCTCCTTAGCCAAGAAGTTCGGCACCGCCGCGGTCGAAGAGGCGTGCGCGGTGGCTCTGGAAATGGGCGTGTATGAACTCCGTTTCGTTCGTCGCTATCTCGAACGTGCCCCACAACTTACCCTGCGGCAAGTCGACCCGCTCATTCGCGAACTGGTGCACTACCGCGATCTCATCAACCTCAAAACCAAGGAGCCAGAAGATGAACCTCATTGAGTTGAATCGTGCTTTAGGACAACTACGCCTGGGAGGAATCGCCGCCGTGCTCGAAACTCGTATTCGCCAAGCTCAGGCCGAAGCCATGCCCCCCATCGATTTCCTCTCCTGCCTCGTCTCCGACGAACTCACTCGTCGTGGCGAGCGACTGCTGGAGCGAAGAAAAAAACAAGCCGAGTTCCGAGACCCGCACAAGACTCTCGATAACTTCGATTTCAACTTCAACCGCAAGATGAATCGCAGTCTGGTGTTCGATCTCGCTACCGGTGCATTCATCGCTCGCCATGAAGACGGTTTGTTTTTAGGCCCACCGGGCACCGGCAAAAGTCATCTTGCCCAGGCCATCGGACAAGCCGCTATCCAACAGGGTTATCGCGTCCTCTACCGCGAAACCCACAAACTGCTCGATGACTTGGCCGAAGCCACCATCGACGGAACCCGCAAAGAAACCATGGAACTGTTCGTTTCCGTCCCGCTTCTCATTATCGACGACCTCGGTATGCGGAAGTTGCCCATGACCGCCGCCGAGGACTTGCTGGAAATCGTAATGCGGCGCTATGAGCGCGCCAGCAGTTTGCTGACTTCGAATCGACCGGTGGACGACTGGGGCAAACTTCTCGGCGACAGCGCCGCCGTTACCGCTATGCTCGATCGTCTCCTCCATCACGGCCATGTACTTAAATGCGGTCCTCGGAGTTGGCGCACGAAAACCGACTTGCCTCCACAGGAGGCGTCGGAGTAAAACAACTTAGTCCCAGGCCACTTTCGTTGGCCGGTTTTGAAGTGACCACCGTTGGCCGGTTTTGAGGTGACCCCTGAGGGCTGTGGCCGTAGTGTCCGACGAGTGCAAGGCGGCTGCCGTATTCGCGAAGGCTATCGCCCGCATCCGAGGCATTGGCTATTGCTGGCAGAATTGGCTGGTGTCGTCACTGGGACACCGAAGCGCCTCAACGCATCATAATCGGGTCAATGAGTGAAGGGATTTTTCAACAGTTAGGGGATGCGGCCCGCTTAATATCGGCGGCGGACTTCCAGCGGTACAATAATCGCGCCTAGGGCGCGACTGGTAAGCTGCTTGGCCGTCGGTTTCTATTCCACTGCCGCAGCTACGTCCTCCTCTGCGTCTGCGACTGCTTTTTGGTCGGCGGCGGTGAGGCCGGTCGGTTTCACATCTACCATGACCTTCACAATCTTGCCCGTGAGCTTGTTGTCACCTTTTTTTTGTTTTTTCTTGTTTTTTTTTAACCCTTCGATACTGGCCGTCTCAGCGTCCATGCCCACATCGACACCTCGTCAGCGGAAAAAATGAAAGGCTGGGTTTTGG
This sequence comes from uncultured Acidobacteriaceae bacterium, assembly GCA_963755765.1. GTDB lineage: Bacteria > Acidobacteriota > Terriglobia > Terriglobales > Acidobacteriaceae > Acidiflorens. The sequence goes on along the minus strand of CAVWKZ010000005.1, from coordinate 299,192 downwards.
GAATATGCGCTTGGGCAACGTTTTGGCCATCCACGGAGAGGGCGCACTTCCCGCCCGGTGAGCGTGCGACAGCAGACATAATGACTAGCGTATTAAGCGCGCCAGTCCCATGCACTATCCGCGCGCAGCCTAGCAACAAACTGATCGCCAGGCAAAACTGTGCCGAAATCATTTTCTATGACCAGTTCTGGATCGTCGCCGACAACCTGAATTATTTTTTTGATCAGATCGACCGAGTGGTAATCCAAGTAGATCCGTTTAGGATCAACGTTGCGACCATCCAACAGCGGATGGTAGATATAAACACAACTAGTAGGTCCCTCAACTACTAATCGATCCTGCCCCGCTTTCGTCGTCCAATGCCTGCTAATCAATGGCTTCAGATCATCTAACGATAAGTTCCGCTTGGATGTGATTGTAACGGTGTCCATTTTGTTTGTTTTCTCTTGTTGTCGTTGGTTATGGCATAACGAGTCGCAACAAGGTCGTGATGTCGCTTGTCACGAGTCCGCCTCGCGCTGTAACGGCACTAATAGCATTTTGAGTCATGTTGGGCGCATAGCCGATACTTGGGAGGCCGGTTGCGGCCTCTGATGCCTGTAGTTGCTCGAACAATCCTCCGGCATTTTGTCCCGACTTGACTTGAATCACCGCATTGTTAAGGAGAATATCGTGATCACCCAGCTGAAGTCCGGCCGAGTCGTAGAAGGGAACCTCCACGCCCTGCACGTGTCCAGGACTAAGCGCTTCAATTTGGTTCGCTAGATCAGCAACAAGCGGACCATCGGCCGTAAATGTTCTGGCTGTGACGCCAACTCCTCCTGCAGCTTCGGCTGCTTGAGCCGCCTCTGCCGCTCGCCCGGCGTTAGCAAGCAAGCCGCCGCCGAAAGGCAACGCGGCAGCCGCAATTGACATCCCCCCTGCGACGTAATGACCACGCCCAATGGAAATTACACCGTTCACAAGATTGGCGCCTTGACCAATCGGTCCAGGTACAAATCCGAGACCGCTCAAGCCAAACTGAAGCCCGTTGACACCGGATAACGCTTCCGCAAGCCAGGAGAACAACACGTTTCCAACGGGCGGGATACCGTAGGCCGGGTCCCCCCCGTTCAGTTGGGTATCCGTACCCCCGCCGCTGCATCCAACAGGGCCATTGCATTGGGCAGCAAACTCGTCCGAGGCCCAGCCGCCATATTGGCCACCAGCCGGTTGGTAAATTGACCAATCGAAACCTCCCGGTGAACCACCAGAGGAACCGGAACCAGTGGAGCAGATACCATCGAAAACACAATCATTCGTATCCTGCCCGCTTGGGTCGGAGTTATTAATTGGGTCGTTGAGCGAATAGGCGTAGCGGTTCCACGACTGTGGGTTATCGGCGCTTCCTCCTATGGGGTCAGGCGACATGAAGCGTCCCTCGCTGCCGTAATACGATCGAGCCAACGCATAATCGATTCCGCCATTCCCTGTGTTTCCGCTTTCTGCATCCCGTTCGTAGGTGGTGAAAATCCAGCCAGAAGTCGTGCCGCTGCTGCTGTACCAAGGCTCTCCAAAAGGGAATGTTCCCTGCTCTCCTACATCGTTCCCGTTCGTGTCAGTGTACAACCGAGGAGAAAGGTGATCGCGGTGTAGATAAGTGATCGTGCCGCCACTACCGCCGACGCTTCCGGACACCATTGCGAGGAGCTGACTACCATAAATGTACTCGCGACTTGGGGAAGCCACGGCGGCTCCGTTATCGTATTCGGCGATTACATGGCCGCCCGAGTAGATGTAAACCGTCGCGACCGCGTTTGTTCCCGTCACTTGTTTCTGAACGCGGAGGTGATTCCCATCGCACGCGTAAATTGCCGTGTTTCCATTGCCAATGCCATCGAAATTTGTGAGACAGTCTTCACCGTCATACACGTACGTAGCATTAAACGGCCATGGCTCCGCAGTTAAGTGACCCGAGGGGTCGTATTGATATCCACTTGTGGTGATTTGGTTGGTAACCTGGCTGACGCTAAAGGATGGCGCCGGTGCAGTTCCGGCTGTCACCTGCTGGGTGCCTCGGTTTCCGTACCGATCATAGATCTCCTTCACTCCCCAGACCCCGTATTTTGACGACCCGCTCGTTGTCGCGGTGTACAAACGTCCAACCGGATCGTAACTGTAACTCACGCTTCGTCCAGAGTCACCGGTTCCAGAGGAAACGTCGGCAATGCACTGTATTCGCGCATTATTGTTCGGTGAGCCGCTGGCTGCGACCAAGCTCGAAATTGCATTGAGGTTGATGCGCGGAATCCCAATTACGTGCATCTGATCGCCGTTCCCCAACTTCCGGCTAACCAATTGTTGAAGTGGTGGCGTACCAGGCACGAAAATCATTCGAACATTGCTAGCAACAGCTTCGTCATCAGCGCCGTCCACACTAGCCAGCACTGCATAGCCTCCGTCGGCAAGCTTCTTTGGTGCGCCCGCCAGAGTCATTGTGAATTGGGTGTAGTTGTACTGTGCCTTGGCGGCCGATATCGTCACGGCTGAAGATGTGGCCGATACGGTTACTTTCAGCTTCTCATAGTAGGTGAACGCTTTCTCTGCATCGTACGGGTCAAATCCGGGCACGTTCTGAAATGAGCCCTCCACGCCAGCCTGATCGAATTTTGTTATGGGGTGGATCTCGAACGAGTGGTCGGGGTTCGTGTTTCCAGGAACAGGTACGGTGTCGAACTGAATTTGTTTCTTGGCCGGATGCTCAAACCAGAACCTCCAGGCACCCGTGATAGGCACCGGCGAATTATCTCCTTCAATCTTATGAATCTCGGTCACCGCTGTAGCCTGTGCTTTTTGGGCCGCATTCATGACCTCCGCGACCATCGGTAAGCCGACTTCGTTTTGCGCACGCCCTGCCACGTGCATGTCGCCATCCTTGGCCGGCGGATTGGCTGTCTTGTGAGCATGGTCCACGAAAAATGTCGCTTCGATCGTGGCCCGATCTTTGTATTTCTCGACAAAGGCACGCTTCAGCACGACTGTATTGTTCTGTGCATAAAGCGAAATATCAACCAGTAAGGCAATGACGAACAATAGATTCTTTATAAGTCTAATCATTCCCTTCCTCGCTAAACTCATGACCCGCTCCCCTGCGTCGCATGAGGCCGGATGGGGGTCAGGGTCTGAGCCGACGGTGTTTCCGAACTTTTATCCGGAGGCTTTCCCGCATTTCTAACGTTCATAAGCCTGTTGAGTGTGTCGAACCAGAACGGTGCGCCGAGCGAAACTGCGAAGATCGTAATCAACCAGCCTATAAGGCGATTCTTGAGCAGATAGGATAGCCACCCGAAGAATGATCGGTCTTCATGGCCCGGCCAGTCGCCATACATATCTCCTTGCCATCCAGTGACCTGGCCTAAAAGCCTTTTCTCGTTTTCGGAAATGACATCTTTCTCAGGTATCTCGGTTGCCGTGCTGGCGGTCGGGTCATTGGGGTTGTCATACTCCACCATGGGCAGATTCTCAGCATCAGGGCGACCTTTCTGCAGGCGCTCTTTCGCGCTCTCGACCAACACGGCACTCAGGGTGGGGTTATTCCGCAGCGTTTGCAAAATCCTCAGCGTGTCGGCATTTATCAAGAGAGTGACAAGTACCGCCAGAACGAACACGCGCACCTGGGCGGCGCGCTTATACCATCCTGAAACGCGATTCATCCCTTGCTCGAACCAGGCTTCAAGTCGCTCCTGGTCTGTAGCGAATTTCGGATTATGGAGTACTGCGGTCAATACCGTCTTCGTCGCAGAATTGTTGAGTTGTGCCACACCCTCAAGAAGGGCCGCATGATCATTCGCCAATGCAGATCCAGTCAAGATATCCATCAGTGCTAATGCAAATTTATTCGAAGAGATATAGGACGGCAGTCGCCCTCCTCCTGCCTCGTTCCGCTGTGACCACGTGATGAGCGGATGGCCATAGAACCTGTCTTTAAGACCTCCATCCTGAAGCAATTCAGCCACACCCTTTTCGAGTGTCTTGCCACGAGAATTAATGATTCCTGCAATCGTCTCATTGATGGTCGTGCAGATCAGGGCCAACAAGAGAAAGATAAAACACATGGCAATTGCGAGATCAAGATAAGCAAATGGCATTAGCTACCTCCAAGCGAAAGGATGCTACCGTTTCCGTCTATCGGGGATTTGAAAGCGCTGGCAATCTTCGAAGCTCCGAATCCCGCAATCGAAGGCGTACATGTCTGCAAACACGGCAACGCGCATCTGAAGACACGGAAGTCACAGACGCGTCACCGACAATGTTACTGTTGGGGAAGTCGGCGATAGAAGCCCCCTCGGACGCGCCACCTGATCAGGTGTCACTCTTCCGCTCGCCGATTCGCCGACAAACTTATACTCTCGATTCTAGGATGTCAATCATTTTGTCAATGAAGGCGCCAAGCTGCTTCCGCACCATGTCTAATGTAAGGCAATTCACTTGTTCAGGTGGATATCGTCGCCAGAATATGCCAGGTAAATTCCAGTAACGACGCGAACGAACACGGGTCCGTCTCTGCTAAGGTAAGCCCGTGGTACGGTTTGGCTCCCGAGGCAACAATATGAAGAAGCTCCTTTTTGCCTTGGACTCCGTCAGCACACATCGGGCATTGATCTCACCGATGGGCGACAATCAACCGCTCAGCCACGCGAGCGCCGGGACTGTCGATCTGGAGGCGGGAGGAGTCAATAGGCGCTGCATCTGACAGCGATTAGTTTTTCGTCCGATGCTTTGGCTCCTCCCCACGGAACCTGGACTTAGTTTGCCCCGCCTGTCTCATGAGTGAACCCACCGTAAAACCCAACATGCGGTGGCAGGGGCCAAAGGTTGTGGAAGCCCGGCGCAGAATACGGTTGGGTGAACGATTTCGAAGACTCCGGCAACACATTGCGCTGAGGAGTGCGTCGCCTGCGTCTCGAGCCAGCGCCATGAGGAGAGCTATCGCCAGGCATCATGTAAACGCATAATCGCCGGGGCGGCGACAGTCGTTATCATTCAGTAGTCTAGGGATCAGCCGACGGTTCGCAATGAGTGATCAGTACATCGAGGCGTGAGCGGCTACTGCTCCGCACTCACGACTTCAGCCGTACCCGTTTTCTCGCATATTCCGCAATGACGGCTTACTGGTTGGCAATGGACTACTACTGATCTTCAGTGGACATTCGTACATACCGCGCCGCCGGAATTAATGGGTTTGACGGCATCATGGTCGCCTTAGTTGTGTTTCTCCGTGGCGGCAATTGCGACACAGGCATTTAAAGTTATCGACTCCAAAACAAATCGTATGGGCACAATCGCGACAGACGAATCGCCCGTCTTTGTATGCGATCATTGGTCTCCAAACCGTAGCGACCGAGCAATATGGGCAAGTAACTACAAGAATCGTGTCGGTTTGAATCGGTTGCATTATGCGTGTTGTTAATTGCAGGTCAGATTCCAAAAGCGTAATAATGGTCAAACTCTGGCACCTCTATAGGTTAGGTGCAGGGAGGTATCGAAGATGCTGCCGGGATTTCGGCAGCCCTGCCGAGGGGTCGGCAGGATGCGGCGCTGGACTCAACCGATCAGACACGGCTTGACTGTCCCATCAGGCTGCCGAGAAGTTATTGATTTGGTGCCTTTAATCTCTCCCAGTGCAATTGCCGCGCCATACTAAGTCTTGCTCTCACATCGTCGGGAAAATAATGCTCTCGGGTTCTCTTTTCAAGATATAAAGTCTTCTCGCGCCGTGCCACGAATGAACGAAGTTCATCGCAGAAACAGTCCAAACTTGAAAGACGGATGCTTTTCCTTAGCCATTTATGACCGGCAAATAGTTGGACTTCTCTAGTACTTGACCTATAGGAAAATCAAAAATCGATTTCGGAGGAGTCCTAGAAAAATAGCGGTCGCTCCCTGGGTCCCGAGAAGTGATTAGGCACCCTCTTGCCATACTCATGACCGTCTTGGGGCTATGAAAAGGAGTTTTTCAATGATGGGTAGAGGCAAACCGACGTGATTTAGGGAAGAAGAGCGGAAATTGGCAGGTCGAATCTACCGAACAGCTAGGCTTTCGCGTCGAACCCAGTGCATCTCATTCCCGCTGCTATCAAGCAGGGGGTCAACCCCGAAATATTTCAGTAGGGAATCTCTCCAACTCAACCTCTTTGGCCGAGGACGTGGCGTTTGCCCGAGCAGTACGAAAAGAACGGCACGGGTCGATCTCCTTACACGGGGCGCAAGGAGCCCAAAATAGCGAATTCCGTGTCGGTAATAAGTAGGAACATGTGCGGCCAGCAGGCGCACGAACTGCGAAGGTGTGGCGCGCGTAGGTACCAGGCCGCCCGCTCTCGTGTCTTTTGCCACGAACTCAACTTCCTTATTAGTGACCTTCAACAGTCGCCACGTCGCGATCGGGGGGCGCCGCACGTACCGTGCTGCGTATCGTAAGAAATGCGCCTTGGACACAATTCCATCTATGAAGATTATCCATCTTTTGTGGCGTGCACTCTCGTACGCCTCTGAGAGTAGATCAATGAATTTCTGGCTACTCAGGTCGGACTTAAGCACGTGGGTTTTAAGAGCAAGTCGAAGGTGAGAGATTACCGCGTAACGCCACATACGCATCAGAGCTCCATGGTTCAGTGGCAGAAGCGGAATCCAGCGTCCATCAGATTCCTGGAGACCACCCGCCGAGACCAGGATGTGGACATGACTGTTGAATTTCAGGTCTCCTCCGAAAGTGTGCGGCACGACCATGATGATCGCTCGTACCCCATATTTCATGCTAATCCATTGTTGAATCACTCCGGCGGCGAGCACTGGGAGGTCGTGAAGAAGATGGCGGTTCCTTCTGAAAACCGGCCAGAGTTCGCTTGGCATGGTAAACACGATGCCGGAATACGGTACATCCGGGAGAGACGCCTCCTGCTCCTCCAGCCACAGAAGTGTCGCTCGGTATCCGCAACTAGGGCAAAACCTCGATTTGCACCTGTGATAACAAAACTTTTTCTCGGTGTCGGAGGCATAGACTTCCCAACCAAGTGCCGGGGTTCCACAATCCAGAATGGCGGCGAAGGCCTTGCGGACATCTGGACGGGTCCCAGTCTGATCCCAAATAGGCCGTGTGGCTTCCAAGATTTGTTTCAGTAGATTCCGGTCTCTCATGTAGGAACCCCCGCTCTTTTCAGTGCCAGCATCGCATCTTTGGTGAAATAGGCAATCTTTCCCGGCGCGGCAATTTCCGATGCGGCGATTGAATCGAGCACGAGCGCGCGCGCTGAAAGCAAGGACCTGAGCAGTTCGCCCAAGGTTGGCAGAATCAGTTGGGCCGGGGCCTGTCGTGCCACGTGCTTCTGTATGAGCCGGCGACTCGTCTGGTTTGTACCTTTCTGGCTCCGATACTCCTCTAACTTTGCTCCCTGCTGTTGCTGTGATAGGCGACTCCACTGCCAGGCCTTGTGAACTCTGATCTCGCTCGATTTCAGTGCATGTTGGACGCTGGGAAGGGCGGACTTCGATACTTTCTCTATCTTGGCGACATTCCCGGAGGAGACGCCAGCAATGGAAGCAGTCTTCGATCGCACATCTACTTTCTGAGCTTCTGTCAAATTTGACGAGCCCTTATTCAAACCACCAAGTCGCTGATTGGTTCGAGCGGCTTCCTGAAGGGTGGGTGCTAAATCCAAAGCGAGGAGTGTCCGGCAGTAGGAATTCAGGCCTCGTAAAGGACGGTGGGTCTGAATCAACCACTGGAGGGCTTCCTCTTCAGTCAAGTCGTATTCGAGGCAGAGAATTGTCCGTCTGCTCTGTCGCCGAGCCAACTCCAATCGAGCATAGCCATCTACAACGATGCCGTTTCGGCTGACTACGACTGGCTGTTGAAAAGCGATGCGGCCAAGCTCTATGAGTGCCGACAATTGGGAGGCGGAAACCGAAAGCTGGTGCCGTACATAGCTGGGATGCGGATGGAGTTCATCCAGAGAACGTACTGTTAGCTGACATGGGATGTCAGCTTGTCCGTCCGTCTCCCGCCGTTGCTGTTCGTCAGGTCGCAATCGTCACACGACGCGGACCAATGAGTCGACTCTGCCCGCGTTCTGATCTGACTTCTACGTGAACACGTCATTCGACTCAAGAGCATGAGCGGCAGCAAATGTCCGTGAATGTCAATAGTCACGAACGAAAGTGGATGGGGTTTGGAAGTACTTCTAGAAGGTCTCAAAATCCGCCGCGTTCATGGAACAGATCATGGAACAACTATGGAACAGAACCCCATAGAACCACAGCGAAAACCACGCATCAGCCAATAGCTAAGTGAATGAGAAACAAAGACGGGCCAGTGTTTGTTTCGGCTCATAACCCAAAGGTCGGTGGTTCAAATCCACCCCCCGCAACCAACTAACCTACTGAATCACCGCGCCTTCGCGCTCTGCGAAGGGGATACTTTGCAAGTAAGCGGCGCGACTCATGAGCGGACAGCGGCGGAAAAACCGACCCGAACAAGGGGTGCTGGCCTTTCCGGTGGAAAGTAGGAGTGATGCTCCGAAGCCCGCCGCGAAAGGGACCGAAACGCTGGTGGCGAAGCGCAAGTCTGAAAGCCTGGCCGGAACCGAACGACTGATGGAAGAAGTCTGCGAGCTGGAAAACTGCAAGCAGGCATTACAACGAGTCAAGGCGAATAAAGGGAGTCCGGGAGTAGACGGGATGACCGTCGACGAATTACCGGCCTACCTGAAGCAGCATGGGCTGGAAATCGGGGAACAGCTACGAAGCGGAACTTATCAACCGCAGCCGGTAAGACGGGTGGAAATCCCGAAGCCGGATGGCAGTGGAATGCGCAAGCTAGGCATTCCTTGCGTGCTGGATCGCTTTATTCAGCAGGCGGTGCTGCAGGTTCTGCAGAAGCGCTGGGACCCGACGTTCTCCGAACATAGCCACGGTTTCCGACCGGGGCGCAGTGCGAAGCAAGTGGTGCACAAGGCGCAGCAGTATATCGCCGAAGGGTACCGCTGGGTGGTGGATCTCGACTTGGAGAAATTTTTCGATCGAGTAAACCACGACCGCCTGATGGCGGCGGTGGCCGAGCGCGTGGCCGACAAGCGAATGCTCAAATTGATTCGAGCGTTTCTGGAGGCCGGAGTGATGGAGGATGGGTTGGTGAGTGCGGTGGATGAGGGAACGCCTCAAGGCGGTCCGCTTTCACCACTACTTTCCAACCTGGTGCTGGACGAACTGGACCGGGAGTTAGAGCGGCGCGGTCACTGCTTCGTCCGCTATGCCGACGACTGTAACATCTACGTCAGCAGCGAACGAGCGGGACAACGAGTGATGGAGAGCGTTACTCGCTTCATCACGCACCGTCTCAAGCTCAAGGTCAACCAGGCGAAGAGCGCCGTCGCTCGACCGGGGCAAAGGAAGTTTCTCGGATTCAGCTTCACGGGGGAACGAGAACCGCGATCTTGCCTGTCAATGGGACAGCAAATCGCAAGCCTCGAAGGGCGCGCCGTCCTGGCGCTTCCCCATCAAGCAAGCATTGACGCTTCTCGGTGTGATTCCGCTTGCGACCGGTTGGAAAAGGATAACCAGAACTGGCTGGCCGCTATGCTGGACGTCTTCTACCTCGGTGCTTTCCGGCACGGCTTTTCCAGGGCCGAAGCGAAGGCTGGTGCGATCGACTTGCTCGGCGTCGAGAAAAGGCGCGTTCCATAAAATCACCTGCAGCTTTCGGCCGGTTGGACGGATGGAGATTCGCGCGAGCAGGTGTCCCCAGACCTGCACGTTGATTCGGGCCGGTGACGGCGGCGTGAAGGCCTTCTCAAATTTTCCGGTACTGGAAAAAACGCGGAGTTGCTCGACGCGGTCTGACGGAGTTGCGAGGTTGTACCAGACGATGCCAGAGTCGGTCTCGGCGAAGAGGCCAAACTGATTACGTATTCCGCCTGGGACTGACCACCTGAGATCGTTGAAGTCAATTTGCCAGGTCGGCAAGTCGTGGATTCGCGGGCCGCTGGCTATTTCAACTTCTCGATTGCCGGCGGTATTGGAGCCGGGTCCGATGCTTGTGGATTTCAGGACTGGGAGATTGTGGCAGTCGCAATCCGGCTGGTTGGGTTTGGGTGGATCGGGCGCGATTCCGCCGAGGAGGCTGATTTTCTTGACCAGATCGCCGAGAGGGCGGGGCGATGGTGCCTTGGGATCGGCGACGGTCCAGACACGAATGCGATCGATGACCCAGTCTTCTTTCGCGGCGCCGACTACGAAATCGTCCGCGATAAAGGCATCGGTCCGTTTGGCCAGCCCGAGGAATTGGACAGACTCTGTGGAAGGGCCCCGGTCAAGAATGAGGATTCGCGGTTGCGCGGAAACATCCGTGACGATCGCAGCGCAGGCAAAGAGGAATGCGAGAAGCTTCCGCATGGGATCGATGCTAGCTCCCATTATAAAAGGGCACTACCCGCACGTTAGCGCCGTCGGCTGCTTTTGAATACCACTTACTACTTTGCGAACAACTCATTAGTGCAGAATCTCGAACTGCCCCTGATATGAAGCGAACGTATCTCCATAAATGGTTACCTGGTAAGCGCCAGGGGCATACTTGTGGGTGGCAAGATCATGTTCGTACTTACCTGGGCTGATCTGCTTGAATGCGTTGGTCTTCTCAAAAACGACCGTCTGGGTCGGATTTCCTTTTGCGTCTGCAATCATGACCACAGAAAGGCCCGCCTTGGCGTGGTTGACCGGTTTTCCGTTGGCTACCGAAGTCAATCGAAATACGATCGGAATACGCTCGTCGTGCGCATATTTCCTCGGAAGCCTCGGCCTTAGAAGCTCGAAGTGAGCCGTGCCTTGCGGGTTGGTGACGCCCAAATCGACGGCTATGAATTCCGAGAAGCCTTGTGTTTTCCCCTTCACAGTGGGATCGGTAAATCCGGTAAAGATGTCTTGCCACTGATTCTGGCCGATTGGGGTGGTGAGATATCCGGGATTGATGATCGCTTGCCCAGTGGTAAAGCTCGTCTGCACTGCAATTGTCGCTTGCGCCTCAGACGGACAGCTTATCGGGTTGCCGATGTTGTCCGAGCATGTTATCTGATCGTCTATGCAGTTACCTGCTCCGCCTCCATAGACGATGCAACTGGCATTGGCGAACTTAGTGCCTGCAACACGCCGCTGGAATTGAGCCTGTGTAATCTCGACCGCGGTGACCGTCATGTTCACGTTGGAGAACTGTGTGCCCGGTGGATACTGGACTGCATAGTTGTTAGATCCGAAATTGAAGTTGTTCGGCTGGGTCGGGCTCAATGGCTGGGTGATCTGGAGCGTTATTTGAGGGGCCGCGGCCATCGCAACACCGATCGGACCGTTGCCAACCGGCACCGTCGCGGAAATTGTATTGCTGGCTGTGGCAATAACGGAGACCGTGTTTGCATTCAAGTTGGTGACGTAGGCAGAAGAGCCGTCCAGGGTGAGCGCCACCTGGGCTGGGTTGTTGAGACCCGACACTGTGCCGATCACGGTGCCGGATTGAGTGTCGATCACAGAGACGTTATTCGAACCGCTGTTCGCGACATAAACTGTGCTGCTGTCCGGGGTAAAGGCGGCGCCGAAGGGGCTGGTCCCGACCGAAATGGTCGCCGTTACCTGATTGGTGGCGACCGAGATCACCGAGACGTTGTTGCTTCCCGCGTTCTCGACATATGCCCACATGCTGTTCGGACTCACCGTTACCCAACGAGGACCCGTACCCACCGGAATAGTTTGGACTACCGTGGAGCTACTTACAGCGATAACGGAAACCGTGTTGGATCCGGAGTTAGTGACATAGGCGAACGTCCCATTCGACGTGGGCGCCATTGCCACGCCCACCGGGCTGTTTTGTACCGGGACCGTGGCAACCACGGTCTGCGTGGCCGGGTTGATCACCGAAACAGTGTTGGAGGTTCCGTTCACAACGTAGACCCCAGTTCCGTCTGGAGTGAAAGCCACTCCAAAGGGCGATGATTGCACTGGAATGGTGGCCACTACGCTGCCGCTCGCAGCGTTAATCACAGACACATTGTTTCCGTGATTGTTGGTTATGTAGACCTGTGTTTGGTCGGGAGAGATAGCAGTTCCCCAAGGCCCAGATCCCACGGATATGGTGTTGACCACCTGTCCAGTAGGAATGTTAACCACCGAGACGGTATTACTGTTGATGTTTGCTACATAGGCAAACGGTCCAGTCTGGGTGATAGCGAGTGTCTGCGCCGGTGAGGTTGAACCGGAGAAGTTACCGTCGCCACTATAAATGGCCGCGATCGAGTAGAGCCCGACCGCGAGGCTGCTGGAGTTGTAATTGAACGTCCCGACTCCGCCGCTCAGGGTAGCTGTCCCAATCTGGGCTGAACCGTTGAAATAGGTGGCAGTTCCGGTGGGCGTGCCGATGCCCGAGACCGGTGTGACTGTTGCCGTCATCACGATCGGTCCGGCCGAGCCCAAGGGAACGCTCGGAGGTGTAAGGGTCAGGCTCGTAGTGGTTGGGGTGGCCCCGGCAGTCGTGACCAGAATGCTGCAACTGGCAGTGGTCGTGTTGTTCTGCGAGTCCAAGACCTGGGCCGTGAAGCTGTAGGTCCCCGCCGTCGTCGGCGTACCTGTGATCGCGCCGGTGGATGAGTTAAGCGAAAGCACCGGAGGCAATACGCCGACGGTAACTGAGAACGTGTAGGGAGCAACTCCGCCGCTGGCTATCAGCGCCGAGCTGTAGGGAACGCCCACTTGCGCCGTCCCGGCGGGACAGCTCAGTGAAAGCGCCGCCGACGACACCAATATGCTGCAACTGGAAGTCGCTGTGTTGTTCTGGGAGTCCACGACCTGGGCCGTGAAGTTATAGGTCCCCCCCGTGGTCGGCGTGCCTGTGATCGCTCCTGTCGATGGGTTAGGCGAGAGTCCCGGAGGTAACGCGCCGTTGATGATCGAGAACGTGTATGGAGCGACCCCACCCGTGGCGGTTAGCGCCGAGTTGTATGCAACTCCAACTTGCGCGGTCCCCGCGGGACAGGTCAGCGTGATGGGCAACGAGACCACGATGCTGCAACTCGAGGTGGCCGTGTTGTCTTGGGAGTCCACGACTTGGGATGTGAAGTTGTAGGTCCCCGCCGTGGTCGGCGTGCCCGTGATCGCGCCGGTCGAGGTGTTGAGTGTCAAGCCCGGAGGCAGCGAGCCGTTGGTGATCGAGAATGTGTAGGGAGCGACTCCACCGGTGGCCGTTAGCGCCGAGTTGTATGCAACTCCAACTTGCGCCGTGCCGGTTGGACAGCTCAGCGTGAGCCCCTGCGGCAACGGCAAGCTGAAGATGGTGCCATCAAGGCTGCTGCCGCCAAAAACCGTCATCCCGTATAAGTTCCCATTGCTCCCTTGTACGAGTCCGCCTTCAGAAAAGGCGCCGTCAGTGAGGCCGAAGCCGTACAGGGTGGTCAGCTGGCCTGCGGGTGTAATTTCGAATACCGTTCCGAACCCGTTGGGGCCCGCTGTGTACGTTGTGCCGAAGAAGTTCCCTCCGGCTTGCACCAGCCCGGCATAGGGGAGGACTCCATCCGTGCAGCCCGCTTGGGAGCAAAAGCTGTAAAGGGTGGTCAGCTGGCCTGCGGGCGTAATTTCAAAGACCGTGCCGTCGCTGTTTGCCCCTCCGAAAGGGGTCGTTCCGTAGAGGTTCCCGTTGCCGGCTTGTACTAGCGCGGCGTAAGGGGAAATGCCGTCGGTGCAGCCCGGTTGGGAACAAAAGCTGTAAAAGGTGGTCAGCTGGCCCGCCGGCGTAATCTGGAAGACGGTGCCAGCGCCGCTGACCCCGCCACCCGCCGTCGTCCCGTAGAGGTTCCCGTTGCTGGCTTGCAACAGGCCAGCGTAAGGGTTGGCACCGTCCGAGCAGTTGGCTTGGGAGCAAAAGCTGTAGAGGGTGGTCAGCTGGCCAGCTGGCGTCATCTCGAAGACGGTGCCCTCGCCGTCAGCTCCGCCTCCTGCCGTTGTGCCGTAGAGGTTCCCGTTGTTAGCTTGCACCAGTGGAGCCTCGTTAAAGACGCCGTCAGCGCAGTCCGGCTGGGAACAAAAGTTGTAAAGCGTGGTCAGCTGGCCCCCTGATGTGATTTCAAAAACCGTGCCCGCCGCGCCGTTGGCTCCGCCTTCTGTCGTCGTACCATAGAACTTCCCATTGCTGGCTTGCACCAGCCCGGCAAAGGGCTCAGCGCCATCCGTGCAGTTGGTTTGGGAGCAGAACGTATACAGAGTTGTCAGCGTTCCCCCGGGGGTGACTTGGAACACGTTGCCTTGGTCGAAGGTCCCGCCACCCTCAGTCGTTCCGTAGAGGTTCCCGTCTGTGCCTTGAATCAGAGAAGCAAAGTAAGGAAGAGCACCGTTTGCTCCGTCGAAATCCAGGACCGTAGTCAGGTCCTGTGTGAAGGACCTCGCCTTAGCGGTGGTCGACGTCGCTTTCGTGGAGCGAGCCGCCGCGACGGCGAGTTCGCGTGTCCGGGATTTGGTCCCTGGAAGGCTGGGAAATACTGCCAAATTGCCGCTAAATCTCACGCCGGTCGTACCCGCACGATCAGGCCGGGGGGTATTGATGTTGGCTCCCGTCTTGCGAGATCTGGTCTGCTTTTCTGCTAATCGATCCAGACCCACGGGCAGGCTAAAAATCGTGCCGTTGTACTGAGTCCCTCCAAAGTAGGTCTCGCCGTATAGATTCCCATTCGTGTCTTCGACCAGTCCGAGGTCAGGATTAGCGCCGTCAGTCACGTCGAAACTGTGCAGCGTGGTCAGCTGACCTGCTGGCGTCATCCCGAAGACCGTGCCCCAGGTGAAGACCTGGTTCGGGCCGGTTCCACCTGAGGTCGTTCCATAGAGATTTCCGTCGCTGGCTTGCATCAGTCCGGCACGGGGGAAAAGACCGTCAGAGCAGCCCGATAGAGAGCAGAAACTGTGCAGCGTTGTCAGCTGGCCCGTCAGCGTGATTTCAAAAACCGTGCCCGCGTCGCCGTTGATCCCGCCATCTACGGTCGTTCCGTAGAGGTTCCCGTTAGAGGCTTGCATCAGTCCGGCGATCGGCACAGCACCGTCCGCACAGCCATTCTGAGAGCAAAAGCTATACAGGGTGGTCAGCTGGCCCGCTGGCGTGATTTCGAAGACCGTGCCCGCGCCGGTGACCCCGCCACTCTGAGTTGTTCCATAGAGGTTCCCGTTGGTGGCTTGCACCAGCCCGGCGTAGGGAATTTCGCCGTCGCTGCAGTTGGTCTGGGAGCAGAAGTTATAAAGAGTGGTTAGCTGGCCGGCCGGCGTGAGTTCGAAGACCGTGCCCGAGCCGTTGGCTCCGCCAAGTTGCGTTGTTCCATAGAAATTTCCTCCAGCTTGCACGAGGCCTGCGATCGGATAAGCGCCCTCCGTCGGGAATCCCGCAAAGCTGTGGAGCGTGGTGAGCTGGCCGGCTGGCGTAAGTTCGAAGATCGTGCCTTGACCGTAGGTCCCGCCCCAGTAGGTTGTCCCATACAGGTTCCCTCCGACAACCAGCGGCCCTGAGAATGGCTCAGCCCCGTCCAGGCAGTTGGCCTGAGAGCAAAACGTATACAGGGTCGTCACTGTCCCGTCGAAAGTGGCTTGGAACACTGTGCCTTGGTCGTAGGCCCCTCCTCCCACAGTCGTTCCGTAACCGTTTCCGCTGCTGATTACAGGATACCCATATAAGGGTTGAGCGCCGTTGGTGCTGCCCGCGAAATTCGTTAAAGTGGTGAACTCAGTTTGTTGGGGTTTCTTGGTCTTCTCAGCTGCGAGTAACATGCTCGTAGCAATCGCCAGCAATAGGACCGTCGTCGCGAGTCGTCTTATCATTGCGCTACCTCCAACCACCTATCCGCGGGGCATCACAGTTATCGATCTTGAGTAACTAATTGCGATTTCTTCGTCAACCATCGGGACAGAAGCTCGAGAAAAGCGATCCCTAGGATCTGGCAACCATGCCTTTGTCAGTCAAGCCGTTACTAGCAGGCGGGGGAGCCTGCGGCCAGCGGTGCGAAGTATGAATTATGGTAAGTGGGATGTCAAGAACAAGTGTCACAATTGGCGCAATTTTTAACATTCCGTGCCAACCGGCTACTCCTAAAGGGCAGCCGCCTTGCGTGCAATGAGATCGAAACCCTTCGTTTTGGCATCCTTCTGCAACTGATCCAGGCGAACGCGAGAGGCTGCGGTTTTCCCTGTTTTCAGCTCTATTTCTTCGAGCGCCAGTCGGCATTCGAGTTGGTCGCCGACATAGCCTGACCTGCTAGCCTTGGTCAATGCTTCTTTGAGGATGGTCTTGGCCGTGTCGATTTTTCCGGAAGCCGCTTCGGATCGCGCATGGGCGACGGCGAAGCCCAACTGCACGCTGAGGTTCTGGCTCTTGGCGGCCGTCGGAGCTATCTTGGTCACTTCCTTGAAAGCATCGTCGTACCTTCCTCCCGCAAGAAGCGCGCCTGCCAGCGCGGCGGTGGCAGTAATTTGATCGTCGCCTTTGTGCGTTCGCTGAAACTCGTCGCGGGCTTCCCGAGCGGGTCTTTCCGCGGCGCCTGGGTGGCCTTCTTCGATAGCCAGTTCTGCGATCGCCACTTGCGTCGTGGTGACGGTATATTTTTCCCCTAACTCGTTGCGGAAGGCCAAAGCCTCCTCGTAGTCCTTGCGGGCCGCCGTGAGATCAGCCGCCTTCAGTTCCACGCTTCCCAACCCCCCGAGAGCGTAAGCCGCCATGCTCTTATCACCCCCGGTACGTGCGAGCGCAAGTGCATCGGCATAGTTCTTGCGTGCTCCCGGGAGATCACCCAGGTGTTGCAGCGCATCGCCAAGGTCGATTAGCTTGTCGGTGGAGGGACTGGATTGTCCGCTAGCAACATCGAGCGCAATAGCCTGTTCCAATGTTTTCTTCGCCGTAATGGAATCGCCCTGCGCATCCAACACCGTGCCTATACCGGTGAGGGCGGTGGCGATGCCGTTCTGGTCATTAATCTCACGGCCAAGAGCAAGCGCCTGATCGTAAGTCTTCTTCGCCCCAACGAGGTCGCCCTCGTCTTTGGTAATGCCAGCGATATTAACCAGCGCCATGGCATAGTTGGTCTTGTCGGCGACCTCGCGGAAGATAGGGAGGGCCTTTTCGTACATTTTCCGAGCTTGTTCGGCATCTCCCTGCTGACTTAGGACGAGCGCCATGTTGTTAAGTGCGGAAGCCTCCGCCTTCCGATTGCCCACCTCGTCTGCGATGGCGAGTTCATCCTTGAATTTGGCGAGCGCACCGGAATAATCGCCGCGATCGAAAAGAACCTGGCCAGTCACCTCGAGCGTGCTCGCCAAGCCATAGCGATCGCCAACCGACTGGTAGATGCGGCCAGCCTCCTCGACGGCGCTCATGGCGCCATTCAGGTCGCCGAGGTTTTCGAGCGTGAATCCCTGGCGATAGAGCGCGTGGGCGAGAACCAGTTTGGCATTTTCGGCTCTTGCTTTCTGCACCGCTTGAGCGGCAAGAGCCTGGCCCTGTTTGAAGTCTCCCAATGATCGCCAAGCCTCCGAGGCGGCCAGGTCGATGCGCGCATCGTTGCCAGCGGGCGGCGGCAGGCGACGCAGCGATTCGACCTTCGCCAAAGCCTCTTTACCTTTTCCGCCGCGCGTTTGCGCGCGGGCGAGAAACAGTCCGTATTCGAGGTTGTCGGGGAAAAAACCAGAAAGGGTGCGGTAGCTTTCGGCAGCGTTGTCCCACTCCTTCGAAGCTTCGCGGTACCGGGCTTCGATCAGCAGACGGTCCTCGCGAGAGAGTGAAGTCGAGAGTTCATACGCACTCTTCGCCGACAGACGCGCCTTCTCGTCGTATCCGAGAAGAGTCCACGCCGCTGCCAGAGCAGAGTGAGCCAAAGCATGGTTTGGGTCCGCCGCGACCGCTTGCTGAAGAAGATCACGAGCGGCGGTGGCGTCGAAGACACGCAGCTTGGCAAGACCTTCCGCGTAGAGCTTTGAGGCTTCAGGAGTGGAGGGGAAGGCGGCGCGGACGCCGGCCTGCTCCTGGAGAGTCGCTTGCCCGGCACCGCACTTCTCTCGCAACTGAATTCCGGCACGGCTGACCAAATCAAATAGATTGCTTTCGTCGCCAGTCTGGTTAACCGAAAGCACGGTTTCACCCGCAGCCACATCCTGGAGATGAAGGTCGACGCGCAGTTTGCCGTCCGGTAAGGCCACATAGGATCCGAGCACCACTAGATCTGCCCCCGTGGTCTTGCCAACTTGCGACAGGGTCTGCGCCGACAAACTGTCTGAGTCTGGCAAGGAGAGATTCATCTTCATCTGTGCAACTTCTTCGCCAGTAACGGTGCGCAACTTCTCGCCCGCCGCAAGTTCAGTGGTCAACATCTCGGGGAGAGCGGTGGAGAGCCATGCCGCCTCGGGGCGGGACGTGGAATTCTTAAAGTTGAGGACCGCCACAGTACGGCGCCGGTTCAGGGGTAGTTGAGTCGTGGCTTCGCTTGGTGGCTTGCTGTGAAAACGGAGATACGAGGCCGCTCCAACTAGCAGCAGTGCGATCGCGGCCAAAACAACCGTAACCGGCCTTATCCTTTTCTTAGCTGGGGTCGCGACTGGAGTTGGAACTGGTATCGGGGCGGAAGGCACGTGGGAAATCGGCATCGTCAGGCGGTCGAGGTCGACGCGCAACTCCCGCGCCGATTGGTAGCGCCGTTCTGGATCCTTGTCCAAGCATTTGAGAATTGCCATCTCCAGTCCCGGAGAGATTTTGGGATTCAGGACGCTCGGTGCCTCTGGTGGCTTGTTCAGGATGGCATCGATCAAGACAGCGCTTTGCTGGAAGGCAAACGGACGCCGTCCCGTCGCTAATTCATAGAGCACCACGCCCGCCGACCAGATATCGGAGCGCTGATCTGTCACTTCACCGCGCAATTGCTCCGGAGCCATATAGGGGAGAGTGCCGGCTACTTCTTTGGATTCGGAAAAGCTCGCCGTTACACCCATGTCGGTTTCCTGGCGGACAAACTGCGCCAGGCCGAAATCAAGAATCTTGAGTCGATTGTCTTGGGTCCAGCGCATGTTCGCCGGCTTCAGATCACGATGAATGACCCCATGGTCGTGCGCACTCGTTAGACCGTCGGCTAGTTGAAATCCCAGACGCAGGACCTCTTTTTGCGATAGGGGACCAGATCCCAGCCGGGCATCGACGGGCACGCCGCCGACATATTCCATCACCAGAAAGTCCAATCCGTCCTGGCTGCCGAATTCGTAAACCGTTCCGATATTGGGATGATTTAACTTAGCGAGAGTTAGTGCCTCTCGGCGGAAGCGCTTTCGTGCTGCATCGTCAGCAAGCATGCCGGACGGAAGCACCTTGATGGCAACGTCCCGTTCGAGTTGCTGGTCGGAGGCCCGGAACACCATCCCCATTCCGCCGGCTCCGATTTGCTCGAGCACGAGGTAATGGCCGAGAACCTGCCCGACAATTGGAGTCTCCGGCGCCATGAGGCCCGAATCTTAACCCCTCAAGAAATCGTGGTCAATACAAGCACTGCTCCAACCGTGCAGATGAGGACTTGCCGATCGTTAAGGTCGAGATACAGAGAACCAGAAGTGGATTCAGACTAACAGCACCAGTGCCCGGCCAAAGGGACTTGTGGCGTTGACGAAAGGATTCATCATACTCAAGCGGGCCCTAACGTTCTTAACCTCGACCTAGTCCGGGATAGCCGGTGTTGGGTCGAGGTTGAGCGCGTAAGCCGCTGAGGCCAACCTTCCCAGATCACGCAAGGTTGAAACGATCAAGGTTCATCACCTTGTTCCATGCCGCCACAAAGTCGCGGACGAATTTCTCCTTCGCGTCTGAGCTTCCATAGACTTCGGCCAGGGCGCGAAGCTCGGAATTTGAACCGAAAATGAGATCGACGCGTGTGCCGGTCCACTTGACTTGACCTGTTTTACGGTCGCGTCCTTCAAACACGTCCTGGATATCTGAGACCGCCTTCCACTCTGTACCCATATCGAGCAGATTGAGGAAGAAGTCGTTGGTCAGCGTCTCCGGCCGCTTGGTGAAGACCCCATGTTTTGCCTGTCCGGCATTGGCATTCAGAACGCGCAGGCCGCCAACGAGCACGGTCAGCTCAGGCGCGGTCAGCGTCAGTAATTGGGCCTTATCGATCAGCAACGTTTCGGACGGTACGCTGTATTTGCCTTTGAGGTAGTTGCGGAAGCCGTCCGCGATCGGCTCGAGCACGGCGAAGGATTCCACATCGGTCTGCTTCTGCGAGGCATCTGTGCGTCCCGGTGTAAAGGGAACAGGTACACCGTGGCCGGCATTCTTCGCCGCTTTCTCAACACCTGCGCAACCGGCCAGGACGATCAGGTCGGCGAGCGAGACCTTCTTGCCGCCGGACTGCTTGCCGTTGAATTCGCTCTGAATACCTTCAAGCGTCTTCAGCACTCTCGCCAACTGCTCCGGCTGGTTGACTTGCCAGTCCTTCTGTGGCGTAAGGCGGATACGGGCGCCGTTCGCGCCGCCACGCTTGTCGGAGCCGCGGAAAGTGGACGCCGACGCCCAGGCGGTCGAAACCAGCTGCGAGACGGACAAGCCCGAGGCAAGAATCTTGTCCTTCAGCGTGGCAATATCCTGCTTATCAATCAGCTTGTGATCGACCGCGGGAATGGGATCTTGCCAGACGAGCTCTTCGGCAGGAACTTCCGGGCCGAGATAGCGCGCGCGCGGACCCATGTCGCGGTGCGTCAGCTTGAACCATGCACGGGCGAAGGCATCGGCGAACTGATCCGGATGCTCGTAGAAGCGCCTCGAAATCTTTTCATAGGCAGGATCGAGACGCAGGGCGAGATCCGTGGTCAGCATCGACGGCGTCCGGTGCTTTGACGGATCGTGAGGATCCGGCACGGTACCGGCGCCTGCGCCACCCTTCGGCTTCCACTGATTCGCTCCGGCCGGACTCTTGGTTAGCTCCCATTCGTAGCCGAACAAGTGTTCAAAGAATTCGTTGCTCCATTTCGTTGGCTTGGTCGTCCAGATCACTTCGAGTCCGCTGGTGATCGCGTCGCCGCCCTTGCCGGTGCCAAAGCTGTTCTTCCAGCCCAAGCCCTGCTGCTCGATGCTGGCGGCTTCGGGCTCAGGCCCCACATTGGACGCGGGGCCGGCGCCGTGAGTCTTGCCGAAGGTGTGGCCGCCCGCAATCAGCGCGACCGTTTCTTCGTCGTCCATCGCCATGCGCGCGAAAGTCTCTCGGATATCATGGGCCGCGGCGATAGGGTCCGGGTTGCCGTCCGGGCCTTCCGGGTTCACATAGATCAGACCCATCTGCACTGCGGCGAGCGGATTCTCCAGATTGCGCTCATTCGTGCCACTACGAGTACGATCTTTCTCGCTGCCATGCAACTCCTCGTCGGCTATGATCACGCCTTCGCCGGACTGTCCCTTGCCGTAGCGATGGTCGCCGCCCAGCCATTTCTTCTCAGTGCCCCAATAGACATCCTGGTCCGGCTCCCAGACGTCCTGGCGTCCGCCGCCGAAGCCGAAGGTCTTAAAGCCCATCGATTCCAGGGCGACGTTCCCCGCGAGGATGATTAGGTCAGCCCATGAAATCTTGTTGCCATACTTCTGCTTGATCGGCCAGATCAACCGACGTGCCTTGTCGAGACTGACATTGTCGGGCCAGCTGTTGAGAGGAGCGAAGCGCTGCTGCCCGGATCCGGCGCCACCGCGACCGTCGCCGATGCGGTACGTTCCGGCGCTATGCCACGCCATGCGAATAAACAAAGGTCCGTAGTGGCCGAAATCCGCAGGCCACCACTCCTGCGAGGTAGTCATCACCGCCAGAAGGTCCTTCTTCACGGCTGCCAGGTCGAGGCTCTTGAACGCTTCGGCATAGTTGAAGTCCTTGTCCATGGGATCGGACAGCGACGAGTGCTGATGCAGGATCTTCAGGCTCAGCTGCTTCGGCCACCAGTCGCGGTTCGATGTGCCTTCACCTGCGGCGTGATTGAACGGGCATTTCGTTTCAGTTGCCATGGCTTCTCTCTCCTTGGGCTGCTAGAGTCCAATTATTGGATTGCCCAGATTTAGTTTGTATCGATGCAGCGAATGTAGCATCATAGACGAAATAGTTCCAATACATAGTCCCCATTCTTGGTATAGGAAACTCCTATGGAATTTCACCAGCTGCGTTACGTTTGTGCGATCGCGGACACAGGCAGTTTCAGCCGCGCCGCGGAGCGCTGCCAGGTCGCTCAGCCTTCGCTCTCGCAGCAGGTACTCAAACTCGAAGGAGACTTGGGGACAAAACTCTTCGACCGCCTGGGCCGGAGTATCCGCCTCACCGAGGCCGGTCGCGCTTTTCTGCCGCACGCCCGCTCAATTCTGAGCCAGATGGAGACGGCGCGATCAAGCATAGCCGATAAGGTCGCAGACGTTCGCGGCAGCGTAGCCGTAGGCGTTATCCCGACCATTGCGCCCTACCTGATGCCGCGCTACACGACGGCCTTTACTAAGAAGTATCCTGAAGCGAAGCTACGCATCGTTGAAGAAACGACGCCGATTCTCATCGAAAGCCTGCGTGACCTGTCAATCGATCTTGCGATTCTTGCCCTACCTCTCCGTCACAAAAACCTGGAGTTGTTTCCCATTTGCACCGAACCACTCTTCGCCGTGCTGCCCAAGAATCATCCCCTTGCAGCTGCCGAATCGCTTGCCCTTAAGGATCTTCGCGGAGAGTCTCTCGTCATGCTGCGTGACGGCCACTGCTTCCGCGACCTCAGCATCGCCGCGTGCACCCACGCCCGCGTCACGCCGCGCATTGCGTTTGAGAGCGGCCAGTTCAGCAGCCTCTTTGGAATGGTCTCTGCCGGCGTCGGCATCTCGCTCGTCCCTGAAATGGCCATAGACCGGAATGCTGGCTGTCGCTATGTGCGCCTCAGCGACGCGCGCGCGACGCGCACCATCGTCGCTGCCGTTCTGCGCGGACGCAGCTTCAACCGCGTCCAACAGGCCTTTTTGTCGGGAGTTACAAATTACAGTGGAGTTGGATAACCGGCGCAATTCCTGGTAAACGTGCTGCAACAGGTACCCAAACCCTTGCGGTCGCTCGCCCCGCAACAACTTGTAATCTCGCCCTCCGACATGTGCTCCACGAAACTCCCTCAGCAAAAGGAAAGCATTTTGTGCCCGGTCTTCACGTCGGCGAGGTCGTGCGGGAGCTGAGGCAAGCTTTTCTCCCGGAACGTAAGCTGAATCACGCTGCTCAGGACGACCATCGTATAAGACGACCACTCAACGTGAGCGCTGACCCTTGCGGCGGACAGTGAACTCTCGAGGCGAGTAGGTAATCTGCCGTACTCGGCGGGGCGAACCGCCGCCAACGGCAAAAAAAACACAAGCTATGGCTCACCGGTCTTCAGACCAAAGCCCTCGCCCCCTTTGGTGGAAGGAGTTTTGGGGGCGAGGGTTCCACAGACGCTACGGCAAGTAGTAGCGGAACGACGTAAAGAAGACGTTGTCGATTCCGTGGGGATCGACGTAGCTGCCTGCCGTCGCGCCGGTGCCGGTCCACGCATTTCGTACCACGTAGGAATACTGCGGGCCGACTTGCATTCTGCCTTTGGGACCGTTGTACATTTTGTACCAGAAACCGAACGTGCCTTCGATCGTGCTTTGAGTATTGCCACTGCAAGTGAGCGCTCCGAAAGCATAACCGCCGCTGCCGGGCGCAGTCTCGGTGTAGCAATTCGAGTCGTTAAAGCCCGGCGCTCCGTAGCCTACCGGAGGTAGCTTGGCATTGTTGAGGTCGGTTTGCCAGCGGCGTCCCACGTAATCCTCGCCACCGTACAGATAGACATCAAGCTTGGGCCCGTGCCATTCAAGCGTGGCCAGTCCCTGATAGGTGCGCAGCGGTGCCAGGCTGCCATTCGCGTTTGCCGTGACATCAGGCAGACCCGACGCGCTATACCGGCCGATACCGTTTCCGAAGAGCGCGTGCAATCCGAAATCCACGTGCTTGTTGTATACCGAGACGCGGGCGTTCGCGCCTAGCCCACCACCAGTCGTCGAGGCGTTATAGGCTCCGGAGGCGGTCGTAGCGCAGACTGCGCCTACGGCCGGTTCCACACAGGGATAAACGCGGTCGCGAAAGCGGCTCAAGATACCGAAGACTTCATAGTGGCCGAAACCAGGTTCAAAGGCCGCCTTGAGGATAAAGTCGGGCATCGCATTGAACGAATAGTTGGCTGTCGAGTTATACAGTCCGGCCCCAACGCCGGCACCGCCGAAAGCAAAGTTGTTGGCATTGCCGGTGGTCGCGAAGATGATCTGAGGATTCTCCAACGATGCGCCCAGCCAGAAGCGATTGTTGAAATTCTTGGTGGCCCGAACGCCCCACTGCCGCGCAAAACTAAACCCGACATTGTAATTCGGGTCGATGGTCATCGGCCTGGCTTCGGACGTATTGTCGAGTCCCTTCTTGGTCTCTGTCGCCAGTGTCCACATCTGGCCGCCAGTGAAAGTCCAGCCATTATCCACGGCAGCCTGAGCCCACGCCTGCCTTTGCCGCAAAGTGTAGCTGTCGGTCTGGTTATTATTGGAAGTCACACCCGCCGATAGAAAATCAGCTTCGTAATAGCCGGTGAGCGTGGCATCGGGGATTTTACCGTTAATCCGCATATTGATTTGCGACTGGCGGCCCGAGCCAAAGAACTCAGACATCTGGTTCTGCCCGGCACCGGGCATGTTAATGCTGTTGAAGGGAGTTGCGTCCGCTCCCAAAGCGCGGGTGCGATACACGCTTTCACCCGCCAGGAAACCGCCGGGAGTGAGCGTAACTCCCTTGAAATGGATTGCGAGCGGGCTCTCCAGATCGCCTATTTTTTTCTGCGTTTCCTGCAGACTCATGGCCGAGTTCGTGGCCGTGGTCCGCAAATCGGTGACGTCGCCCTTGAGCGCCATGACCGTTTGCTGGTCCTCAGCAGTTTGCGCCGCCGCAGAGTCCGCCTTGTTCTGCGCTTGCGCGGCCGCGGCCTGGCTCTGATCGAGGCGTTGTTCCAGTTGTTGGATCTTTTGATCCCGGCTTTGCACCAGATCGCTCAATTGCCGAATCGACTGCTGCTGAGCAGCGATCGCCTGTTGCATGGTACTGAGCTGTTCTGAAACCGACGGCTCAGATTTCTTGGCAGCCATTTTCTTATGCGGGGTCTTTGCCGTCATTGTACCGGCCGGACTTTGCTGGTCCTGAGCCGCGATCACACTGCCGGCGAGCGCCATCGCCAGCACAACAGCCATAGTTCGTTTCATTGTTCCTTCTCCTCAGAAATAAAGTTCCAGACTTCAGACAAAACACAACACTCATGACCAACGGCATTTTCAGCTCGCAGTCATTTTCGGGTGACCGGTCAGGGTAGTCCGTCGTTTGTTAATAATTGATGAAAGTCTGTTGAATATCTCGTGAATCGGGCTGCGCTTCACGTAGGAAGTCCGAGCTTGCTCGCGGAGAGCCAGAAGTCCCGGCCGGCGGAGTAGGACTATGCGGCCGATGTTATCTTAATGAAGGCAGCGAATCCGCATTCATGGAAGTTCTCAAAAGACTTTTTGAGCGGCACTTCCACTCGCCGGTTGAGCGCGTGCAGGCGTTGCAGGGCCAACTCGGCGGCTCAGGCCGTAAGATCATCCGGCTTTCCAATGGAAAACTCAGCGCCATCGGCATTCTCTACGGCGTGCGCGACGAAAACGTAGCCTTCCTCGAATTTTCCCGGCATTTTCGTCGGTACGGCCTGCCGGTGCCGGAGATTTATGGCGAAGACTTGAGCCAGGGCGCTTATCTCGAAGAAGACCTTGGCAGCGTGACGCTTTTCGAGTTTCTTTCGGACCATCGCGACGGCCCGACCATCGCTCCCGAAGCGGTCGCTGCCTATCGCAAAGTTGTCGCCGTGCTGCCGCGATTTCAAGTCGAAGCGGGGCGCGACTTGAACTACAAAGTCTGCTATCCGCGCGCCAGCTTCGATCGCCAGTCCATCGCGTGGGATCTGAATTATTTTAAATATTACTTTCTACGACTCGCCGGCATTCCTTTTAACGAGCAGGCGCTGGAAGACGATTTCAGCAGCCTAACTGAATTCCTGTTGAATGCCAGCCGCGATTATTTTCTGTATCGCGATTTCCAGTCCCGCAACATCATGTTGCGCGAGATTCGGTGCGAGGATCAGCCATTTTTCCTCGACTACCAGGGCGGTCGCAAAGGCGCGCTGCAATACGACATTGCCTCTCTTTTGTATGACGCCAAGGCCGATTTGCCGCCCGATCTGCGTCAGCAATTGCTCAATCACTATCTCGACAGCGTGGCTGGTTTCATCGATCTCGATCGCGCTGAATTCATGCGGTTCTACTACGCCTACGTGTATGTCCGCATTATGCAGGCCCTCGGTGCTTATGGCTTTCGCGGTTTTTATGAGCGCAAAGAGCATTTTTTGCAAAGTGTGCCGTATGCGCTGAAAAATCTGCGCTGGCTGCTTCACAACGTGGAGTTACCCATCGCCTTGCCGACGCTAATGGAAGCGTTCAAAAGCATGGTGGCCTCGGATAAGTTGCAAGGCCTGCCCTCTACATCGCAACCGGAAAAACTGACAGTGAGGGTTTTCAGTTTTTCGTTTCACCGCGGCTTGCCGCAAGACGACACCGGAAATGGCGGCGGATTTGTTTTCGATGGCCGCGGTCTCCCCAATCCCGGGCGCGAAGAAAGCTTTAAGGCGCTCACTGGCAAAGACGCGCCTGTCATCGACTATCTCAACCAGCAGGAGAGCGTGCGGGAGTTTCTCGCCAATGCTATATCGCTGGTTAACGCCAGCGTGACCACGTATCAGCGTCGCGGGTTCAAGCACTTAATGGTGTCGTTCGGCTGCACTGGCGGCCAGCATCGCTCGGTCTATCTGGCGGAGCAACTGGCCAAACATTTGCGAGCGGAAGACGGAGTGGAAGTAGTCGTGCGTCATCGCGAACAGGAGCAACTAAACTAATGAAGGCCAAGCCATGAAGGCCGAGCAATGAAAGCAATGATTCTGGCCGCTGGCCTCGGCACGCGCCTGCGGCCGCTCACCGACGATCGTCCCAAGGCGCTGGTCGAAATCAACGGCCGCACCATGTTGGAGATAACGCTCTCTCGTCTGCGCAGCTTCGGAGTTCGCGAAGTCATAATCAACGTTCATTACTTCGCAGACATGATAGTGGACTATCTGAAAGCGAACGACGGCTTCGGCATGCGCATCGAGATCTCGCGCGAGGAGGCTCTGCTCGACACCGGCGGCGCCCTGAAAGAAGCCGCTCACTTTCTTGTCCGTACTTCTGCTGAGGATTCCGGCGGCTCGGAAGATCCCTTCATCTTGCACAACGTCGATGTGCTCAGCACTATCGATCTCGGACGCATGCTCCAATTTCACAGCGAAAACGAGGCGCTTGCCACTCTCGCAGCGCAGGACCGCAAGACCTCTCGCTACCTGTTGTTCGACGATAGGCTTCAGCTTTGCGGTCGGCGGACCGGTGCCGATCAACCGGAGATGGTTCGAAGCTGCCAGCAAGCGACTGCGTTGGCTTTTTCCGGGATCCACGTAATCTCGCCTCGTTTTTTAACTGCGATGATTGAAGACGGCGCATTTTCCATCATCACCTCGTACTTGCGTCTCGCTGCCCAGGGAGAAAAGATCCTCGCCTTCCGCGCCGATGAATATGACTGGCGCGATCTCGGCCGGCCTCAGGATGTGACGCAAGCCGCCCAATATTTGAATAACGATTTGAAAAACAAAGTCATCCTACCGTAGGCGCAGCAACGCACCGCTCTCAACTGCTATTCTCAATCAGAAACACCGACATGTCGGAGACCACGAATCATTGCCGCCCATATCGTCACCTATCGTCAACGCGCAGGAAATCACGAAAGCCTTCGGGGCAAATCCGCTCTTCCAGAATGTCTCGTTTACCATTTCTGACGGAGATCGTATCGGACTGATCGGTCCGAACGGATCCGGCAAATCCACTCTACTCAGAATTCTCGCTGGCGAGGTGAGTCCGGATGGCGGGGAAGTATCTTTCCGCAAGCGCACCCGTCTCGCCTGTGTCGAGCAGGACTCACGATTCAAGCCCGGTGCCACGGTACGCTCGGTGATCGAAAGCGCGCTTGATCTTTGCGGCGTCACCGGTACCGAGCGTGGCGCGCGCTTTGCCGAGACTCTGGGCCGCGCCGGTTTCGAGGATCTCGAAGCCCGAGCAACCGAATTGTCAGGCGGCTGGCAGAAGCGTCTTGCGATTGTCGAAGCTCTCGTGCAGCATCCCGACATACTCCTGCTCGATGAGCCCACCAATCATCTCGACCTTCCCGGCATCACTTGGCTCGAAGATCTGCTCGAGCGCGCAACGTTCGCCAGCGTTATCGTTAGCCACGACCGCTACTTTCTTGAGAACGTAACCACCGACATGGTGGAACTCAATCGCATTTATCCCGAGGGCTCTCTCCGCGTTCACGGCAGCTACATCAACTTTCTGGAGACAAAAGAAGAGTTTCTGCACGCCCAGTCCAAACGCCAGGAAGCGCTCGAAAATCTGGTGCACGGAGAAATCGAATGGCTGCGCCGCGGAGCGAAAGCGCGGACACGCAAGTCCAAAGCGCGCATCAGTAAGGCTGGCGAACTCATGGGCGAGCTTGCCGACCTGAATATGCGAACTCGCAGCACGACAGCACAAATCGACTTTTCAGCCACTGACCGCAAGACTAAGAGACTGATTGAACTGCAGGACGTTACCTGCACCATGGGAACCCGCGAGTTGTTCCAGGGCCTCAACTTCATCCTGACCGCCGGAATGCGCGTCGGCCTCGTAGGTCCGAATGGCAGCGGCAAAACGACCCTGCTCCGCTTGTTGCAGGGAGATCTCACTCCTACCGACGGCGATATTCGCCGCGCCGAGTGGTTGCGCATCGTCTACTTCGACCAGACTCGCACTCTCGATCCTGACGTAACTCTGCGCCGCGCCCTCGCGCCGGATGGCGATTCCGTCGTATATCGCGATCGCGTAATACACGTCGCCGGATGGGCAGCAAGATTCCTTTTCACGGGTGAGCAACTTAGCCAGCCCGTCGGGCGCCTCTCGGGAGGCGAACGCGCGCGTGTCCTGATTGCCCAGCTCATGCTCCAGCCCGCTGACATTCTTTTGCTCGATGAACCGACCAATGACCTCGATATCCCGACTTTGGAAATTCTGGAAGAAAGCCTAATCGACTTTCCCGGCTCGCTCGTGCTGGTGACGCATGACCGTTACATGCTCGATCGCGTATCAAGCATCGTCTTGGGACTCAACGGAAAGGGCGGAGCCGAGACCTTCGCCGACTACCCGCAATGGGAGGCATGGCAAGCGCAGCGCTCGAAAGCAGACTCGGCAACGGCAGCAACTTTGCCATTTGGTGCTGGGCCAGCCGCGCCAACCACGTCGAGAAAGAAACTTTCCTATCTGGAGGCGCGGGAATACGCCACCATCGAGCAGCGAGTGGAAGAAGCCGAGCAGTTGGTGCAGGCCCAACGCGCGGAACTGGAGGATCCGGCCAACGCGACAAATGCTTCGCATCTCGTAAGCACGCAGGCTGCGCTGGACGCAGCCCAACAGGCGCTCGATACTCTGTACGCGCGCTGGGCGGAGCTGGAAAAAAAGAACGGCCCCTGAGATACTATTGGCATCCTTGAAGCTTCCGATCGTCTGAAATCTTGGGTTATAGGAGACAGCATGAAGCAAACAGCAGTCATTGCGGTCGTACTGATTCTTACGATATTGAGTTGCGTAACTGGGGCCGCAGCCCAGACCAGCGGACAACCGGCACAGCAGAATCCGCCTGCCGCAGGCCAGACGCCAACGCCGGGCGCAGCGCCAGCACCGGCAGGGCCTGCGGTCAAGCGTCCACCGCAAGCCAAGACCCAGCCGGAGTTCGATGCTTACAAGCTGGCTGCGGCGAATACCGACCCGGCCGCGGCGGAGAAGGCGGCTGACGATTTTGCCACCAAATTTCCGGACAGCGAAATTCGCATCCTGCTCTATCAGAACGCGATGCGGCTCTACCAGAATGCGAACAACGCGGAGAAGACCGAGGCCATGGGTCGCAAGGTTCTCAGCCTGGACGGGGATAATCCCGAAGCTCTGGTAATGGTCGCCGAGGTGATTGCTGAGAGAACGCACGACTCGGACATTGACAAGGATCAGCGCTACGCCGAAGCCATCGCGATGGCGCAGAAATCCATCTTGACTCTGGAAACCGACTTGAGCGTTCCTGCGGGCACTCCGCAGGACAGGATCGATGCCTACAAGGCGGACCGGCGCTCGCGGGCGTATTCGATAATCGGAACGATTCAGTTCAAGAAAGAAGATTATGCGGCGGCGCAGGAGAATCTGCAGAAGTCGATTGACGCGGACCCCGCCGATCCGGACGCGGTGGTTATTCTCCGTCTGGCGCTGACGCTCGATAAACAGGGAAAATATCCGGAGGCGCTTAAGGTCGTCATCCGCGTCGTGGAAATGACGCAGAAGCAGGAGACCGGCGTGGTTGGAACTGCGGCGCGCCACGAACGTGATCGCTTGCAACAGCTCACCGGAAGCGCGGCCCCGGCACCAGCGCCGGCGCAAACTCCCCCGAAGAACTGACCGCCATTCCAGTAGAGACGAGGCTTGCCTCGTTTCAGGCGCGACAGGCCGGCCTCTGTACAAAATGAAATCACGCGAAACCATGACGCTGGAAGAAGTCCTGGGTCACCACTTCCAGCGCCCGGAACTTCTCGAACAGGCGCTTACCCACAGCTCGCAGGCGCGTGAGGTGGAGGCGCTGGGCGCAGGCAGCGGTTTGTCAGGCCGCAGTTCGAACGGTGACAATGAGATGCTCGAGTTTCTCGGAGACGCCGTGCTCGGGCTCGTCACCAGCGAGTCGCTTTTCCATCGCTTTCCCGAATTCCAGGAAGGCCAACTGTCCAAGCTGCGTGCGCATCTGGTCGGGCAACGGCATCTGCTGCGGGTGGCCGAGCAGTTGCAGATCGGTCATTATATGCGTCTCGGTCGCGGCGAAGAAAGAAGTGGTGGCCGCAACAAAGCAAGTTTGCTGGTGGACGCGCTGGAAGCGATCCTGGCCGCGCTCTACCTCGACGGCGGCTGGGCGGTGGCTCGAGACTTTATCGTGCGCGCGATCTTGGAGCCGGAACTGGCCCAGATGAACCTCGAGACCAGTGCCATCCCGGTGATGGATTTCAAATCCGCGTTGCAGGAAGCACTACAGGCCAGAGGCGAGCCCCAGCCGGTTTACGCGCTGGTGAAAGAGGAAGGCCCCGAACACAAGAAAACCTTTACGGTCGAGGTGAGGCTGCCGGAGCCTGCGAGCGGGCAATTCGTGAGTCGGGCGCAAGGCGCGACCAAGAAGCGGGCCGAACAGGAAGCAGCAAGGCAAGCGTTGGAGCACCTGGCTGCGCCCGGGATAGCGCGGCCGAATACCGGGAATGTTGGCGGCGCGTCTTAACGACCTTAGGACGACCTGAGGTTCGTATCAGGGTATTGCTTTAGCGATACCGAAAATTCTTCGAAGTCAGACATTGTTTTTAGCGTCCCGGCGTTGAACGCCAATTGTTATGTCGTGGAGCGACAAGATTTCTCTGGGCGATTGGCCCGCGACCGTTCAGTCGGTCGCGGGAACCATCGTGATCGCCGTTTTTGTGGTCACCTTCCTGGTGCAGGCGTTCACCATCCCATCGGAGTCCATGGAGCAAACCCTGCTCATCGGTGACTACCTGCTGGTGGATAAATTTTGCTACGGCGGCGACAACGGGTGGAATCTCCTGCTGCCGTATCGCCGCGTCCGTCGTGGCGACATCATCGTTTTCCATTATCCCGTGAATCCGGCGCAAGACTTCGTCAAGCGAGTGGTGGCCGTGCCCGGAGATCGCCTGCGTCTCGTCAACAGGACCGTCTACATCAATGGCTCCCCCTTGCAGGAGCCCTACACGCAGTACAACACAACGCTGCGCAATTTCTATCGCGACGATTTCCCGCGCACCGATTCGCCTGACTATGGAGTGGATGCAAAATGGTGGAAAGAAATGCCCAAGTTGGTCGAAGACCACCAGTTGATTATTCCCGAAGGACACTATTTTGTTCTGGGCGACAATCGCGATGATAGCCAGGACAGCCGCTACTGGGGATTCGTGCCGCGCGAAAACATCATTGGGCGCCCGCTTTTGATTTACTGGTCGTCGCGCAATCTGGACAGCGACCTTCCCGGATCGCCCACTGTGGGTGATAGACTTTTTCATCTTGCTTACGCGGTAACGCATTTGTTCCAGATAACGCGCTGGGAACGCACTTTCAGGCTGGTTCGCTGATGAAAGTGTGCTGATGCAGATTCGCTGATGAAGTGCGCGGAGAAGGGATACTCTGAAACGGATGGTAAACGTGTCAAAGAAGGAAAGAAAAGAAGTCGGAGTTAATAAGATAGTCAGCAAGAACGACAACGAAAAGCCGGTAGACGAGAAGCCGCGCGAGACCACCGTGGAATTCCTCGCCTCGCTGGCCGGAGTGCTGGTCACCGGCCTGTTCATCATCACGTTTATTCTGCAGGCGTTCGAGATACCTTCCAGTTCCATGGAAGATACGCTGCTCATCGGCGACCATCTATTCGTGAATCGGGAGCAGTTCGCCGCGCCAGCCCATTGGATGGGCCCACTGATGCCCTATCGCGACGTCCGCCGTGACGAAATTGCCGTGTTCATGTCGCCGGAGCAGCCAGGGCTGTTCCTTGTGAAACGGATCATCGGCGTTCCGGGCGACCGCATCCACTTGCGCGACGATGTCGTCTACCGAAACGGGGAGAAACTGGATGAGCCCTTCGTCCGCCATAAACGAGAGCACAACCCCTACACGGATAACTTTCCTGCCGTGCCGCCATCGGAAGAATACGGAGTAAGGAACGAAAAGTGGGCGGAAGAACTGCCTAAGCATATCGAGGGAGCTGACATTGTCGTGCCCCCGGACAGTTACTTTGCCATGGGCGACAACCGCGACGTGAGCTACGACAGCCGCTTCTGGGGCTTCATCCCAAAGAAGAATATCATCGGCCGTCCCATGTTCATCTACTGGTCGTTCGAAACTCCAGACGACCAATACCAGATGCGCAGCATCGGCGACCGGCTGGGATTTCTGGCGCACATCGTCATCCACTTCTTTGATGAAACGCGTTGGTCGCGCACCTTCAAGCCGGTGCGCTAAGAAACGAAACGGGTTCAAACGTGGCGCCAGAAGAAAAAGACGTCATCCACAACGAAAAGCCGCGCGAGACCACGATTGAATTTCTGGCCTCGCTGGCGGAATTACTTGTCATCGTCCTGTTCGTGATGACGTTTGTCTTGCAGCATTTCGAGATTCCTTCCAGCTCCATGGAGGACACGCTGCTGATCGGCGACCACGTAATCGTGAACCGGGAGCAGTTCGCCGCACCGGCGCACTGGCTGGGACCGCTCCTGCCATATCGCGACATTCGCCGCGGCGATATTGTAGTGTTCCTCTCGCCCGAAGAGCCCGGCCTGTTTGTCGTGAAACGGATTATCGGCATCCCGGGCGACCGGATCCATTTGCGCGACGGCGCTGTCTATCGCAACGGAGAGAGGCTGGTTGAGCCCTACGTCCGGCACAAAGTAGAGAATTACGATCCTTACCGCGACAACTTTCCTGCTGTGCCCCCGTCGGAGATGTACGGCATCACCAGTCAGGAATGGATCGTCGATCTACCCTCGCATATACAAGGCGCCGACGTCGTCGTGCCTCCGAACAGTTATTTCGGGATGGGCGACAACCGCGACGTGAGCAAAGACAGCCGCTACTGGGGATTCATTCCCAGGGAAAATGTGATCGGGCGTCCCATGTTGATCTACTGGTCGTTTGTGACGCCCCCCGACCAATACCAGATGCGCGGCGCGGGCGACCGGCTGGGATTTCTCGTGCACATCGTCCTTCACTTTTTTGACGAAACGCGCTGGTCGCGAACCCTCAGGATCGTGCAGTGAAATTGCCACGGTCCAGACGCGCTGTAGCCGTCGTCGTGGTTCTTCTGCTGGTCTTGTTCCTGTTCCGGCCCGCCGCCTACCACTTGCGAAACCGGATTGCCAATTCCATCGGGAGTGCTGTGGGCCGCAGAGTAGCGATAGATAATGTCCGGTTGCGCCTTCTCCCGCAGCCAGGCTTCGATCTTGAGGGACTCGTCATCTACGACGGTCCCGCATTTGGCGAGGAGCCGATGATCCGCGCGCAGGAAGTTTCCGCTGTCATACGGCTTCGCTCCCTGCTCCGCGGACGTATCGAGATCGCTACCCTGAGTGCCACCGAACCCAGCATCAACCTGGTGCGCAACATCGAAGGCCGCTGGAATCTTGCGAGCCTGCTTGAGCGCAACGCGCAAATCCCTGCGGCTCCGACCGGGAAGCCCACTCGGCGGCCGGCATTTCCCTATCTCGAAGCCGGTCACGCTCGCGTCAATTTCAAGATTGGACAGACCAAGAAATCCTACGCCCTGATGGATGCCGACGTGGCGCTTTGGCAAGATTCGGAGAATTCGTGGAGCGCCCGCGTCAAGGCCGAACCCGTGCGTACGGATTTTAATCTTACCGACACTGGCCTTCTGCAGATCAACGCCACCTGGCAGCGCGCTCCCAGCTTGCGGCTGACTCCGGTGCAGATCGCCGTGCAGTGGCAGAGAGGGCAACTCGGTCAGATCACCAAGCTGCTCAGTGGAAGAGACCGGGGATGGCGCGGCGGAATAAATTTCACGGCAAATCTGTCCGGCACGCCGGAAGCGCTGCGGATCGAGAGCCAGACCGCCATCGAAGACTTTCACCGCTACGACATTGTTGAGCGCGAGAATGTTCGTCTGGCAGCTGGTTGCTCGGGAAAATACAGTGCATCCACGAACATGCTTGACGATCTGCTCTGCGAATCGCCGGTCAACGGCGGGATGCTCCGCTTGCGGGGTGGCTTGGCGCTGGCTACACAAGTCCCGGTCTACGATCTGACGCTGTCGGCAGAGAACGTGCCGCTGACCTCCGTGGTGCGATTGTTGCGCCAGGCAAAGAAGCAAGTGCCCAGCGATCTTACGGCAAGTGGCCTGCTGAACGCGGACCTCCACGCCGCGCGCAACGGGCCTCCCGATCGTGAGGGCGCGCGCTTGGAGTCAGAGACTCAATGGAGCGGCGCGGGTACGGTGACCAATGTGCGTTTGTTGTCGAATGCAGGAAAAGATGATGTTGCTTTCGCCACGATTCCGCTGGCGTTGGTAAGTCCCGATTTGACAGCCGGCTCGCAGCGGGGCAAGTCGGATGGATCGCGCGCGCCAGGAAAAGATAAGGAGCCCGCTGAACCTCACTTGCGGATTGGCCCGGTCGCGCTGACGACCAACGCCTCGGCGCCGGTAAGCGTCGGCGGGTGGATCTCCACCACCGGTTATCGTTTTTATCTGCGTGGCGATATGGAACTGAAAGACCTGTTCCGTCTGGACAACGTCCTGGCCTTGCCGGTAGCGCGCCCAGCGGCCGAAGGCGAGGCCAAAGTGGATGTGAGCCTCTCCGGGCCATGGCAGGGCTTCGCACCCCCGAGCACCCTGGGGACCGCTCAGCTGCACAACGTACGCGCTGCGATGCGCGGGCTGAACCCACCAATCGAGATCGGCTCAGCGGCCATGATTCTCGCTCCCGACGAGGTACGAATGCAGAAGATTTCTGCCCGTACCGGAAGCACGCATTGGACGGGTGGCGTCACCGCGTCCCGTCAGTGCAGCGCTCCGAACGCTGGGGCGGGCGCAGTTCCGCCTTGTGGCTTTCGGTTCGACCTCGCGGCCGACCAACTTTCGACTACGGATCTCGCCGTATGGTTCACGCCGCATACCGCCAAACGCCCGTGGTATTCCAGTTCCAATGACGAGGCGGGCCCTTCGCCACTGCTCGCAATCCAGGCGAGCGGTAGGCTGCGCGTCGGCCGGTTCGATTTGAAGAAGCTGATTGTTACCCAGGTTGCATCACACGTGGAACTGGATCGAGGCAAGATCGCACTGACAGCTCTGCGCGCGCAAATGCTGGAGGGAACTCATCAAGGGAACTGGACCATTGACGTGTCGAATCATGACATGTCCACGCCGGGCGTGCATTACTACGGCTCCGGCACGCTAAACGACATTTCGCTGGCGCAAGTGGGCGCGTTGCTAAACGATGATTGGATTGCCGGGAAGGCAGACGGGAATTTCGATCTGGATGGATCCGCAGACAGCTTTCGCGAACTGCTGGCGCGCTCCGAGGGAAAGCTTCAGTTCGTGATGCGGAACGGCAGCCTGCTCCATGTAGAAATTCCGGGCTCACCCGCGCCTTTACCGGTCCATCGTTTCACGGGGGATATCCATCTGAAGAAAGGTGCGTGGGAACTCTCCGCCGGCAGACTGGAATCGCGAGACGGAATTTATCAGGTGAGCGGGTCCGCGTCTTCCGGCCGCGGTTTCGACTTTGTACTGACGCGCGGTGATGAACAATCATGGACGCTCACCGGGACGCTGGCCAAGCCACACATCGTGCCCGGCAGTCGAACCGTAGCCAAGCGCACGGCGGGCGCAGACACAGAGCCCGCCAAGCCCTAAGCCCGTCCCTAAGCCGTGCGCGTCTCTACCGAGGTACTACTGCATGTATCCCGCTCCCCGCAACACTTTCCCCGGCAGCGCGCCGGTCATCTTCCCGTTCTCGATCACAGGAACTCCGTTGACAAGCACGTATTCCATACCTTCCGAGAGCCGGTTTGGATCGTCGAAGGTTGCCAGATCACGCACCGTATTCGGATCAAACACAACGACATCAGCCCACATGCCCTGCTTCAACACGCCGCGATCCGTGAGCCGCATGCGCTGGGCTGGCAGCGCCGAGAATTTACGAATCGCCTCCTCCAGCGTCAGCTTCTTTTCCTCGCGAACGTATTTGCGGAGGATGCGCGGGAACGTTCCGTAAGCCCTCGGGTGTGGGTGCTCTTCGCCAAGGATACCTTCAGGCGATGTGCCGGAAGAATCGTTGTCCACGGAAACCCACGGCTGCTGCAGGGCCAGCACAACATCGGGCTCCGACATTCCGAAGACCGCGCAATCGGTAAACGCGTTATCTTCGA
The DNA here is from genome assembly GCA_963755765.1 of uncultured Acidobacteriaceae bacterium. Classification (GTDB taxonomy): domain Bacteria; phylum Acidobacteriota; class Terriglobia; order Terriglobales; family Acidobacteriaceae; genus Acidiflorens. Next base: position 261,973 of record CAVWKZ010000005.1, on the reverse strand, counting down.
TCAGCAGATCGAAGAGCGCGTCCATGGAATCCGTGTTCAAGATTTTCGCGACCTCATCGAGCCGCTTGCCCTGAAACTTTTTCAATGCAGGATTCTGGACCACACCGATCATCACATCGTGCGGGCTGCTGATCTCGTCCCACTCGTTGTCCCAGTCTTTCGAAGGCGTCTCCATGTCTTTGCGAATGCGGGCACGGGTTGCGGGATCCTTGAGCCGCTCGATCAATTTGGCATCGCCGCCATCATGCGCCCATGGCGGAACGAAGGCCGACATGCTGTTGAACCATGCGGTGTAGGCGTAGGTGTCCGCTTCGATGTCCACGCCTTCGGCGCGCGCCTGATTGACCCGCGCGACCGACGCGGGCATGTGTCCCCAGTTCGCCTTGCCCGCCACTTTGAAGTGCCATATCTCCACCGGAATGTGTGCTTCGCGCCCGATGCGAATTGTCTCGTCGATCGATTCGAGGACGCTGTCGCTTTCGTTGCGCATGTGGGTGGCGTATATTCCACCAAACTTCGAAGCTTCCGAAGCCAGCGCAATAACCTCGTCCGTCTTTGCGTAAGGAGCGGGTGCATACTCCAGCGCAGTTGAAATCCCGACAGCACCATCACGCATTGCGTCCCGCACCAGAGCCTCCATCTCTTCGAGCTGGTCAGTCGTCGGTTGCACGTTGGCATCACCGAGCACCATGCGCCGCACCTGCGTCGCGCCCACGTAGCTGGCGAGGTTAATCCCCATGCCTTGTTTCTCCAGCCGAGAAAAGTACTGACCCAACGTCCGCCAGTCAACCTTGATCTTGTACCGTTCGTAGCCGCCGCGATCTGTCACGATGATTGCATCGTTCAAGGGAGCGGCAGATCCGCCTTCTCCGGTGATCTCGGTAGTAATGCCCTGATAGATTTTCGAAGGCAGGCGCGGATCAACCAGGATCGTCAATTCCGACTGGCCGAGCATGTCGATGAACCCCGGAGCGACGACTTTGCCCTTGGCGTCAACCGTTCGCTTGCGGGCGGCGCCGGAAAGATTGCCGATGGCAGCGATGCGGCCGTTGCGGATTCCGATGTCGCCTGAATACCATGGAGAACCGGTGCCGTCGATGATGTGTCCGTTGGTGATGACGAGGTCGAAAGGCGAGTCGGCCGCAAAGACGACAGTAGAGACGATCAGCAAGAGTGCTAGTGCGAAGCGGCGCGTTAAGGTCATGGATTTCTTTCCTAGTCAGTGTTTCCCATCGCAGGTCGTGTGCCGCGCGGGCGGCCCACCACCGTGCCAAGAATAATCCAGAGTCCGAGCGCGAGCCATTCCCAGCCGGAGAAGCTTCCCGGTACAAATGGAAACAGTTTCATCAGCACCATCGCCAAGCCAACCAACCCGCCCAGCAGAGCAATCAAGCAGTCTGTGACGCGGGGTCGCATCCAAAGATAGGCGGCGCACACGGCGAACCATCCGGTGGCGCAGGCGACCGATCCAACCTCAGAGACCGGAACCAGAATCGCGCTGCCGAGAAACATGCAGGCAGCGGTGGCGATGCCGACAGAGACGACCGACGCACTTGGTGTTTGATTCCGCGGATGCACGCTGCCTAATCGCTCGTCCACCAGTCCGCGTCGTCCCATGGCAAACAACAGACGGCTGGCGGCGACAAAATTTCCGTTGAAACACTTGAACAGTGAAAGCAGTGCGGCGCTCAGAATCACGCTTACGATCCAGCGTGAGCCAATAGCATGCTGGAAGGCGACAGCGGTCATGAAGGGCTCGCTGGTAAGCGAATGCCACGGTGCCACGAAGCCTACCGCCGCAATCACGATCATGTAGAACACGGCGCCAACCGCGATTGCCGAGTAGATGGCGCGGGAAAAGTCCTGCGCGCGAAACTTGGAGTTGGCTTCCTCGGCGGCCTTGGTTACCGATTCATATCCTGTCATGTAGTAAGGGACGATCTGCAGAACCAGCAAGATGGAGACGAAAGGAGTATGCGTGAAGAGAGGCGGGAAGTTGGCGGGCGATCCGCGCGTCACGCCAATCGCGACGAAGACCACGAAAAGTGCCAACGTGCCGAAAGTGGTCCAGTTCTGAAACGTGGCGCTCAGTCGCACGCCGCGATAGTTCACGAATGTGACCAACGTCGTCAGCGCGAGTCCGGTGACTAGATGCGGAAGATAAACCGGTTTTCCCGCGACGCTGTACAACTCCACGGAATTGAGCGCAGGGAAGATGTAGGCGGCAATACGGCCTACAGCAACCGCTTCCCATGGACAGACGATAAAGTACGCGAGCATCATCATCCATCCGGTGTAGAAGCTGACTGGTCGCGGGAAAACCTTTGCGGTGTAGGCGATTTCGCCGGCTGCGTCGGGCATCGCCATTACCAGTTTGCCGTAGACATAACCGATGGGCAGCAGAAGAACGCTGCCAATTGCGAACCCGAGAATGCCTCCGAGCGGACCGCCGCGCAGCAGCCAATCGTCCATGACGACCAACCAGCCAACTCCGACCATCGTTCCCCAACCGAGGGAGAAATAATCGTTGATGCGCAGTTTGCGGGCGAGTTGCGTCATCACGAGGGATTAAGAATTGCGAGAGTCCACGAGGAGGGTTGCTGTTGTTGGAAGGGAAGTGGGAAGCGACAACTGCACTTGAGCTTCATGGGCGCGAATTATAAAGCATCGCGCCCTTGAGCTCGATCGATCAGGCGACCGCGAAGCGCGGGGGACATTCCTTGGCGCGCAAAATGCTGATCGCTTCTTTGAGCGACGAAATCTCAAACACGGAGTTGAGATGCGTTGCCTCCAGCGTTCTGCGGAAGAATGCTGGAGGGTTCACCAGCTTCATCCGGGTATTTTTTTGCATCGCCCAACGGCGCACCAGCAACAGTGTTCCCAAGCCACCGGCATCCAGATGGTCAACCTCGGAAACATCAAGCACCAGCACGCGGACGCGTTCGAGTTGCTCGATCCGGCGCCGGAACTGATCGAGAGCCGCTCCACGGACCATGCGTCCTGAGCAGTTCACGACCGCGACATCCTGCAAGCATTCGATTTGATATTGGAGTTCCATATGTCTATTCATACGAACCTGCTTTGAAAAAAGTTCCTTATTCGCTGTCCCTGAATTAGACGTGGTTGGGACAGGAAGGTAATCAGAGGAAGCCAGAAGGGGCCAAGTCCTTGAATTGGCTGAATCTCTTGCACAGAGATATGATGAATGATCTCGTCGCATTCATTTCGAGATCGGCACAATTCACAAATCCTTAACATTCGACAGGAGAAGATAAATGTCCAGTACACCTACGACCGCTGATGCGGAACTGATTGTGAAACTCTATGACCTCCGGCGCGAGCCCGAAATTCGAAAAGCGCGCAATTGGTGGCTCGGCTTTTGGCCGGAATCCACCGACGACGTGATGAAAATCGCGAGCGCGCTTGGGAGTCAGGAGAACAACTGGCTTCGCCAGGTTGGCGGATATTGGGAAATGGCTGCTTCATTTGTATTGCACGGAGCGCTGAGTCGCGAGCTGTTTCTGGAGCCCAGTTTTTCCGGTGAGATGTTTGTTTTTTACGGAAAAATTGAGCCATTCGTAAAAGAGCTGCGCGAAAAAATGCAGACTCCCACCATCTTCGGCAACGTGGAAAAGTTGATTGCGACCTCCGAGGGCGGAGCAGAGCGTTTGAAGCAGACGCAGGAGCGACTGGCTGCAATCCGCAAAATGGCGCAAGCATCGAAAGCGGCGTAGTCACGATGGGGGAGCGGAGGCCTTTGTATTTCGAAGTGACGAGCAAGTGCATAGGTCCTTCGCTTCGCTCAGAATGACAGTTTGGCTGGAGTCGGGCAATTACAAACCCGCTTCAATCCGCGATCTGGGATCGAGAAGATCACGCAAAGCGTCACCGATAAAGTTGAACGCCAGGACCGCGAGCATCACCGTCACGGCCGGAAAGAGCACGAGATGGGGAGCATCAAACAAGTGCGAGCGGGCGTCGTTCAGCATTGATCCCCAACTGGCGGTGGGGGGCGGGACGCCTAATCCTAAGAAACTCATTGTGGCCTCGGCGAGCACCGCGCCGGCCATGCCGATGGCCGCCTGCACAATCACGGGTTGAATAATGTTGGGCAGAATGTGGCGCGTAATAATGTGGAGATCTCCGGCGCCGAGCGCCCGCGCCGCTTCGACAAATTCGCGTTCGCGAACGGACAGCACCTGCGCACGGACCAAGCGAGCGTAACCGACCCATCCTCCAATTGACAGCGCAAGAATAAGGTTGAAAATGCCGGGCCCGCGGAAGGCCACAAACGCGATCGCGATGAGAATTCCGGGGAACGACAGAAACGCATTCATCAATACGACGTTGACGAAGCGGTCGATGGCTCCACCGTAGTATCCGGCAAGGCTGCCGATGATCAGGCCGAGCAGCAGGGAACACGCCACCACGCTGCTGCCGACAAACAAAGAAATTCGCGCGCCCCAGATCAGGCGAGAGAGGATGTCGCGTCCGAGTTCATCGGTGCCGCACCAGTGCTGCGCGGAGGGCGACTGCAAGCGATTTGGCAGATCGATGTGCGCGGGATCTTGCGGCGCAATCCAGGGCGCGAAGATTGCGGAGAATACGAAGATGGACACCAACACGACTCCGACGGCTGCCAGCGGATTGTGGCGGGCTACGCGGGGGAGCGAGATGGCTAGCGTGGACATGATCGACTTGGGTTCACTTATATAGAAGACTCGCGCCGGGAGCAATGTTGGACTGGGGACTGCGGCCATTGCGGATCCGGGCGTTTCTTGTTCGTGCCGTTTGTTTATTTCACGGTGATCTTAGCCGGGGAAGACATTAGCCCGCTTGACTTACCCCCCCCCCCCCCCCCCCCCCCCGATTTCCCGTAAAATATTCAAAAATAAGGACTTACTTTCAAAATATTCAAAACTAAGGACTTAGCTCGATTTCTCGGGTTTGGCGCTCCTCAAGATTCGTGGTTCATCGGTTTTCTTGATTGTCGCGCATAAGGGGGATGGCGTCTGTGATGGTTGATACAGATGTTTTGTGATGAAAGAGAGGTCAGAGGCTAGAGGCTAGAGGCGATGGTGGATACCGTCGGTGGCGATCACCATACCTCGAGCAGAATCTTTCGATAGCTACTGATCATTTCGAAATCGGCGCGATTCGACGTGATCAGCCGGGCACCATGGGAGCGAGCGGTGAGCGCGATGAGGACGTCGAAATGCAGATCCCGCAGCTTGTGCGATGCGAACCCTCGGTCCGCGCGAATTCTTGCTAATATCTCGCCCGACTCGAGCCAATTCTTTTTCGTGGGAGTAAGGGTAGGATGATTCCTGTCGAGGGCCAATAGAGCCTTGCGATCCGCCGGAGTTACGACGCCACGCCATAATTCGGCCATGACCACCGCGCAGTTACGGATAAGTCCGTTCAAGGTTTCGATCCGCCGCCGGTGGCAGTCTGTGCGCAGCTGATCCACCAGGACCGACGTGTCGAAGATAACGAGGTCACTCATCAAGACCGGCGAACGAGAGCTTGCCTCCGTTCTTCTTCATCAAGGCCTTAAAGCGTTTCAGCGCGACAAGCTCACGAAGCGCGACGTGGACGGCTTCAGTGCGGGACTTCACCCCGAGAAGCTTCTTGGCCTCGTCGGCCAATTTGGTGTCCAGGCGGATCGACGTCATGGTTGCGGCCATAGGATTCTCCCTGCTTTCGATGTATATACATAATAGATTAATTGTATATATGCGTCAAGACTCGATACTTGATTGAGACGGCAGGAAGGGTCACCGCAGTGCTGAGGCAGTTTCGCCGCCCAAAATTAAGATGCGAGACCAACCCCACCCAGTCCACTTCCGTGGAATCCCACTCTTGCGCACAGAGCGCGCACGGATGGGGACCCGTCGAGAGGGGAGTAGGGGTCCTTCGACTCCGCGGGGGCTTCACTTCGTGAAGTCCCTGCTGCGCTCAGGATGACAGACTGGATAGGTTGGCCGGTGGGCCAGCTACACCTACAAGAACAACACCAAAGTCAAAGGCGGCGGACAGGAGTGTCCGCCCTACACCGGCCTACTGTCTGATTCTGGGGTTCACTGCCGAGTACAGCAAATCCGTTAGAAAATTTACCGCGACATACGTCAGCCCGATCGCCAGAATGCATCCCTGCACCAGATAGTAGTCGCGGTTGGCTATGGCTTGGATGGTCAGGCGTCCTATGCCGGGCCAACTGAAGATGGTTTCGGTCACGATTGTGCCCGCCAGCAGCGCTCCGAATTGTAATCCTAAGACGGTCAGGATTGGGATCATCGCGTTGCGCAGGGCGTGACGATAGACTACCGTGCGCTCGGGCAGGCCTTTGGCTCTTGCGGTGCGAATGTAGTCCTGGCTTAACTCTTCCAGCATTGAAGTGCGCACCATGCGTGTCAGAATCGCGGCCAGCGCGCTGCCCATGGTGATGGCTGGCAGCACCAGATGCGCGAAGGTGCCGGAACCGCTGACGGGGAGCCATCCTAACTTGACGGCGAAGAACAGGATCAGCACCGGGCCCAGCGCGAAGTTTGGAAACGACAGGCCGAAGAGGCTTACTACGCTCAGGACGCGGTCGTCCCATTGATTGCGATGCCTTGCTGAGTGCACGCCTGCGGGAATGGCCAACACAATCGCCACGAACAATGCCGCCAGCGTCAGCTGCAAGGTGAATGGATAGCGCTGGGCGATAAGAGTTGTCACTCCCTGGTTGAAACGCAGCGATTTGCCTAGATCTCCGTGGAGCACGCCTCGCCAGTAATTCAGGTATTGCTCGCCTAGCGGGACGTCCAGTCCGTAGGCATGTCGGGCGGATTGGATGTCTCCGGCGGCGGCGCCTTCTCCTAACATTTGCTGGATGGGGTCTCCGGGGACGAAGTGGATCAGCAGGAAGACGGTCGAGACTACCAGCCAGATTACTGGGAGCGTGTAGAGGACTCGGGAGATGATGTAGCGCGGCATAAGTGCCCAGCCCCTAAAGGGGCATCGAATTTTGAAGAACTTTCGGCATCGCCAAAGCGATGCCCTGATACGAATCTCGCTTACACCAACGGTATTCTAGTCTCCGGCTCGCTGCGCTGATTTTGCCGACACGGGCGCTGTCGGAACTGTCGCGGCCGATGCTGCTGGCAATCGCTCTATCTTCACGCTTGCTATGCGATGGCCATCCATTTTTTCTACTACAAAACGGCGGCCCTCGTATTCGAACGCCTCGCCGCCTGCGGGCATCTTTTGTAGGCGGGAAAGTACGAAGCCGGCCAGGGTCTCAAAGCCTTCATCTTGTGGAAGCTTCAACTCGTATTGAGTTTCGAGGTCGCGTATGTTGATCGCTCCGTCTAGCAGCAGGGGCGCGTTTGCGTCGGTGACTTCCGGTTGCGTGGACGCTACGTCGAATTCGTCTTCCAGCTCTCCGACCAGTTGCTCGAGCACGTCTTCTACGCTGACCACTCCGGCGGTGGAACCGAATTCGTCGACCACGACTGCCAGGTGCCGCTTGCGCTGCTGGAATTCGCCTAGCAGTTCGAGCAACGACTTGGTTTCGGGCACGACCAGCACATCGTGCATTACCTGGCTGATCTTCATCTGCGAAATGCGCAGGGCTGCGGCGGGATCGGAGATGAGCCCCAGACGCAGCCGTGTCCAACGCATCAGGTCCTTGGCATAAAGAACTCCGACAATGTGTTCGGGACCGCGCTGCGGATCATATACCGGGACGCGGGAGTGCTGATCGTCAACCACACGCGATAAGGCTTCGTCGAGGCTGAGGTCGGAGGGCAGGGAAAAAATTCTGGTGCGCGGCACCATCACCTGGCGGGCAGCAATGTTGTCGAGTTCGAGCGCGTTCAGCAGCATCTCTTCCTGCGCGGAGGACAGCTGTCCGGAGGTACGCGCGGCGGTCACGATCAGCCTTAGTTCGTCGGGCGAATGTACCGAGCCGTGGCGGATTTCGCGAGTTCCGAAGGCACGCAGAACAAAACCGGCGGCGCGGCTCATGCCAATGGTCACGGGGCGGGTGACGGTCAGGAAAACGTCCATGGGGGCGGCGACGGCTAGGGCGACGCGCTCGGCTCTTTGTAATGCCAGCGACTTCGGAACCAGTTCGCCGAGGATCACGTGCAGGCTGGTGATGCTGACGAAGGCCACGGTTACGGCGATCGCATGAGCGTAGATGCGGGCGTAGGGAACGCTGCCGATCCAGGCCTCGAAGAGTCGGGCCAGAACGGGTTCGCCCAGCCAGCCCAGAGCCAGACTGGTAACGGTGATACCGAGTTGCACGCCGTTGACTACGCGGCTCAGTTGCTGGTGAAGTTTGAGGACGGTGCGGGCGCCGGCGCGGTGGGCTTCGATCAACTGCTGGATGCGGGTTTCGCGCACGCTGACCAGCGCGAACTCGGCGGCGGCGAAGAAGGCATTGACCGCCACCAGCAGCAGGACAACGAACACCCGCAGCAGCACGGATGCAATCATGGAACTGCAATTCTAACATTCCAAAGGGATAATCGCGTGGGGGAAGGGAGTTGAGGGAACCCAGTCGTGGGTTTGGGAACTGGCGGGCAGTACAATTAAGTAAAACCTTGATTCCTCGCACAAACTGATCGCTTTCTTTTTCGTCGTCCGGCGGTCTAAGTAGGTACCGGCGGCGGAACATCCTGCGCAAAAAGTCGTGGGATGGGCGTTCCAGCCCCTGAAGGGGCATCTCAATAGAAGAACGGCGGCATCGCTGAAGCGATGCCCTCATACGAAGCTCAAGTACAAAGCTCCAAACCAAACAATTTTCGGAACTATTTCGACGATTGTCCCGTAACAACAGTTGTATGACGGTTCTGAGATTTAATTTCAAGCAGGAGGCAGTCGTGGAAGGTAACGGTAATGGCAAGAAGAAGCGGCGCAAGAGGATCATCATCTGGAGTTCGATAGCAGCGACCGTTGTGATTCTGGTCGTGGCAGGCACGCTGATCGCGTCCAGCGGCGGAACCAAGATCGATCCTTCGAAGCTTGCTAAGGTTGAAAAGGGAGACCTGGCGAAAAGCGTGGTGGCGACTGGCAAGATCACGCCCATCACCGAGGTTGAGGTGAAGTCCAAGGCCAGCGGGATCGTGAAAAAGCTCTACGTCGATTATGGCGACACGGTGAAGAAGGGCCAGCTGCTCGCCGAACTCGACAAGGAAGAGATCCAGGCTCGGGTCGATCAGGCACGCGCGCAATTGGAGGGCTCGACCGCCAGCTTGAACGGTACGCGCGCCGATTTGGAGCGCGCCAAGGTTGATGCCGAGGGGCCCGACGTCCCGCTGCTGAAGCGGGCGTACGTCCGCGCTCAGGGGATGGCGAAGGATGGCGTGGTTTCGGCTTCCGCGCTCGATGACGCAGAGAAAAATTACGTCATGGCGCTGAACAAGCAAAATGTGTCCAAGGCGCAGTTGCAGGTTTTACAGGCGAAGATTGGTCAGGCCGAGGGGCAGGTGGCGCAGGATCGGGCGAATCTGAAACAGCTTGAAGAACAGCTGGGTTACACCACGATTGAGTCGCCGCTGGACGGCATCATCCTTTCACGCGATGTGGAAATTGGCGATGCGGTCAGTTCGATTCTGGTGTTGGGCTCGACCGCAACGCTGGTTATGACGCTGGGCGATACCAGCGAGGTTTACGTTAAGGGCAAAGTGGATGAGAGCGATATCGGCAAGGTTTATCTGGGGCAGCCCGCCCGGATTAAGGTCGAGTCCTTCAAAGACAAGACCTTTACCGGTAAGGTGACGAAGATTTCTCCGATGGGCGTTGAAAAGGATAACGTCACGACATTTGAAGTGCGCGTCTCGATCAATAATCCCGAGGGCGTGCTCAAGGCGATGATGACGGCTAATGCGGAGATCATTCTGGAAGAGCACAAGGGCGTGCTTCAGATTCCGGAAGGCTCGATCATTTACGACAAAGATAAAAAAGCATCGGTCGAGGTACCTGATCCGAAAGCCAAGGACGGCAAGAAGAAACTTGCTGTCAATATCGGCATCTCGAATGGGGCGAAGACCGAGTTGCTGTCAGGGCTGAAGGAAGGCGACCAGGTCGTACTGCAGTGAGGCAGGTCTCAGGAGACAGGTCTTAGGTGTCAGGTCTCAGGTGTTAGGAAAGGGCTAAACACCTGACAGCTCGTTTATCTTCTATCTTCTTTTTGGAGAGGAATGGCTATGAATCAGATTTGTTTTCATCGCGCAGTCCGCATGATGGCCTTTGTTTTGGCGACCTCGCTTGCTGGTTATGCATCGGTTGCCGGAACCTTCGACCGTTCGTTCCAGGTCAGCGGGCCGGTTGACCTCGAAGTGCTGACTCGCTCCGGGGACATCACGGTGCACAACGGCGCTGCCGGCACGGTCGCGATTCATGCCACGATTCACTCGGGCAATTCCTGGTTTGGCAGCGATCGTAAGGCTGATGTGCAGGGGCTGCAGTCCAATCCTCCCATTCGCCAGACCGGCAACAGCATTCGCATCGACTACGTAAATCTCAATAACGTTTCGGTCGACTACGAGATTACCGTGCCTGAGGACACCACCATTCGTTCCCACACCGGCAGCGGCAATCAGACAGTTGAAGGTCTTAAGGGCAATGTCGATCTGGAGAGCGGATCGGGCGATTTGAAACTGGCTCGGCTCACCGGTGAAATGCATTTCCAGACCGGATCGGGCAACGTGCGCGGACGCGAACTTGCCGGCCCGGCGAAGATCAAGGCGGGCAGCGGTGACATCGAAATCGACGAAATGTCAGTCGGCGATGTGGACATCCGCACCGGGTCAGGCAACATTACGGTCAACGGTATCAACGGTGGATTCCACGCCGAGGCGGGCAGTGGCGACATTCGCGGCAAAGGCAATCCCAAGAATATGTGGAGCGTCCGCACCGGCTCGGGCAACGTGACCCTGAATGTGCCGTCCGATGCCGCTTTTGACGTGGACATCTCGACCAGCTCAGGAACGGTCACGCTGGGCCATCCCGTGACTACGACCGTCCAGGGCCGGATTGATGAGTCGAGAAAGAGCGTGATCGGAAAAGTGCACGGCGGCGGCCCGGTAGTTTCGGTGCATACGGGTTCCGGCGACGTGCAAGTCGACTAAAACAGCTCTTAGCAATTAGCACTTAGCATTTAGCCAAAACGGAGCTGAGGCTGGTTTGGCTAAATGCTAAGTGCTAAATGCTAATCGCTAAATGCTAAATGCTAAATGCTAAATGCTAAATGCTAAATGCTAAATGCTAAATGCTAAATGCTAAATGCTAATCGCTGACCTTCCCTTGACGTTCCCTCCTGCAACGTCCCATACTTCGTTTAGGTCCTGAAAATTTTCGGGTTCAACGAGGTCACGAATTGGCACGTATTCCTATCATCACTCTCACCACTGATTTCGGACTCAACGACCATTTTATTGGCGCGATGAAAGGCGTCATTCTTGGGATTGCCCCCGAGGCGCAGATCATTGACATCAGCCATGCGGTGCAGCCGTTCGACATTCTCGATGGCGCGCTGACCGTTTCGCAGGCCTACTCCTACTTTCCGTCCGAAACCGTGCACATGGTGATCGTTGATCCCGGTGTGGGGACAACGCGGCGTCCGATAATTCTGACCGGCGACCGCCACATTTTTGTTGCTCCCGACAATGGCGTGCTTTCGCTGGTCTATGCCCGCGAAGAGCGGATTTCGGTCCGTCACGTCACCGCCGAGCATTATTTTCTGCAGCCCCGCAGCAACACTTTCCACGGACGCGATATTTTTTCTCCGGTGGCGGCCAATCTCGCCAAGGGAGTGCAACCCGATCGCTTCGGCGAAGAGATCACGGACTATGTCCGCTTTGGCGCGCCCCGTCCCAAGCCGGTGGACGAGAAAACCTTGCGCGGAGTGGTGCTGAAGGTCGATCGTTTTGGCAATCTCATCACCAACATCACTCCGCAGGATGCGCCCCAGCTCTTCGGTCTCGATCCGCCTGCCTTCAAGATCGCGATTGGAACCAAGGCGCCGGCGACGCGCATCTGCACCAACTACGCAGAAGGCTCTCCTGGCGAGGTTTTCGGAATTCTCGGCAGCATGGGATTTCTGGAAGTCGCCGCCAACCGTGGCTCGGCTTTTCAGTTGTTGGGCGCGGGCAAGGGAAGTGAAGTCAATGTTGTGATGGGGTGAGGGGCAAAGGCAGCAATTAGCATTTAGCTCAACCGACAACGATAATGGCGTTCTTGCTAACGTTTCTTCTTGGCTGCGTAGATGGTCTACGGTCGATGACTGCTCCAGCACTGGTGTGTTGGGCCGCGTATCTTGGTTGGTTACACTTCGCCGGAACGAGGCTCGCTTTCATCAACCATCTGTCTACGCTGATAGTCTTCACGATACTGGCAGTCGGCGAACTGATCGCTGACAAGTTGCCAAACACGCCGGCACGTACGGCACCTCTCGGCATGACGGCACGTATTTGTTTTGGAGGGGTTTGTGGTCTGGCACTTGCCACCAGTGCAGGTATAAGCCTCTCTTTTTCGGTGCTGCTTGGCTCAACAGGTGCGCTCGTCGGGGCCTTTGGTGGTTATCACATCCGTCGTCTAATCGTCTCCAAAGCTCATGTGCCAGACCTCGCCGTGGCGGTTGCCGAAGACGTCACCGCGATTGCAGGCGGATTACTCATCCTCTGCTGCTTCGCACACTACGCCGCATAATACTTCGCACACCACTTCGCACAATAAATGAGTTTTGAAAGCTATTTGCAACTCGTGGCCGCAACCATCGCCGCCTTAGACGCTTCCGCAAATCTTCTCTGAAGCATCCGCGACATAGGGTATCCCAGCTTAGCAAGCGCCTTCTGCGGCTGCGAAAATGCGAGGATCGCGTACCACACGCTGCCTTCGGATCGATTCCATTCGACTGTAAATCGTTCTTCTCCGCGCTCGGCATGTTCCGTCAACGTGCCGTACGCAAAACCGTATCGACAGATAGGGCCGTCATCGTCGACCACATATACGATCCGAGCAGCATTCAACGAATGGAATCCGAAGTGCTCCACTGAAATCGCAACAGTCGCACCCACCTCGATGGGAGTAGTCGGCCAGTAAAGACGTAACCACGGCATATTGAACATCTGCCATCCGCTGATCGCCTTCCTCGCTCGGTGCCAGGTAGTCTCGCCTCGACCCAGAAGAACACGATTCCGATCTACGTTGTATCGATTCGGTACGTCATTAGCTGAAGCACCGACCTCACGGTATGAAAAGGCTGAATCCTGCTGCTGTGAAATGAAACCCCGAACTTCCAGTTCAGATGGTTTCCGTAGTCGGAACAAGCGCCTCTCCTTCATAGAGCTTTGGATGTAATGAGGATGTCACTCGGACAACAGGCGAAAAATTGGGAGTTCACTCTTTGACACTGGACTCTGCGGCAGCCTGCAGCGTATTGGGTTGGGTAGGGACTAAATGCTAAATGCTAAGTGCTGCTCTTCGGGTGGACGTAGCGATCCATCTCCGCGGTCCACTTCAGGAAGCGCCATAGGCTGGCGCGCTCCGTCCACAAGAATTCCCAGAATTCCAGGAACCCGATCTGGGTCATCTTGACGCCGGTGAAGGTCTCCATACGCCATAAGAGATAGGGACTGCGCCAGGGGGCAATCCGGTGGCCGCGGGTCGAGTTCCAAAGAAAACGCAGCATCGGCCGCATTGAGTTTCAGTATAGCGCCGGAAAAGGCACCCGCAGCCCCTTAAAGGGGCTGCGGATATCGAAGCACTTGCGGCATCGCTGAAGCGATGCCCTGATACGAACCAGCTTCTTACTTGGTGATCTCGATGCTGGCGCGGGTGTTTTCCCACTCCATGCGCAGCGTGCATTTGGCACCTGCATGGTCGAACGCGATCAGGAAATTGTCAACCGGTGCGGCGGTTTTCGAAACCTTCATGGGCGCGCGGACCAGATCTTCCTTTTCGCCGGGATAGTCGGTTCCCCACTCGCCCGTTTTCTTGCTGATCACCAGCCACCATTCGTCCGCCTTCGGAACGGTGAAAATCGTGTAGCTGCCCGCAGGGACAGCCTTGCCGCCGACCATCAGATTCGCGTCGGTGACAAACTTGGTTGCTTCGTTCGCGCCAGTGCGCCAGATTTCGCCGTATGGCACCAGCGCCTTTTCACTCGCCGTGCCGAAGATCTTCCGTCCCTTGGCGCGCGGACTGGAATAGTCGATCTTTACGGACTTGCCGTCGGAAAACTTGCACTCCGCGCTGGCCGGCGGGCTGGGGCGTTTGGATTTGTCCTCGGACATGCTCATTTGTGCCGAGGCGAGAGTGGCGATGGCGAGCAGTGATGCTGTGATTAAGGCAAACTTCTTCATTAGACGTGTTCCTCCTGGGATAGCAGTTAGCAATTAGCATTTAGCCAAAACACTTTGCAAGCCGCGCTGTTGCAGTGCGGCGCCCACTCAAGTTCCGTTTCGCCTGGACTTGCCGGTTCAAGCAAATGGCTAATTGCTAAATGCTAATTGCTGCTCCTCAGGAATTATACCCACATTCCCGCTACAATCTGCTGATGGCCGTCTTCAACGAAAAGCAGGAAGAGCTGGAGCACTTCGAACAGCGCATGGGCGTGCCGCGCGGACGCCTCGCCGTCACCATGGATCTGGTCACCGACGCCATGGCGCTCGTGGGACAGCATGGCGTTTACTGTCAGAGCCAGCGCTGGCCGGGCAAGCCAGTTATGGATGTCCAGCTCATTATGAAGAATCTTACCGACGCCAAAGAGCTGATTCAGAGTGTGATGGAAGAGCTGAAGCCGAAAGGGTGATTCAGCACTCAGCAATCAGCACTCAGCATTCAGCACTCAGCTAATTCAGGATCCAGGGGTCGGCTGAATGCTGAGTGCTCCCTAACTTTCGATACGAAACCTAAGTTTTTCCCTCGATCCGCTAAACTCGATCACGCGATACCCAAAAGACTTACAATCGAGAATATGGAGCGCAAGATCTTCTGGGGAGCGATGACCATACTCGGGCTGATCGCCGATTTGATTCTGCCCTTGTGGTGGGCGGTGGGCGCTACCATCCCGATCATCTACTTTTCGTGGTGGATCGCTTACCGCAGCGGCTGGTTTGAATAGGGCCAGTTTGCACTTCGTCCCAGCGCCGATATAATTGCCCCACCGCATTTCCAATCTCACAGGGGCAAACAGAGAATGAAAATCCAAGGGAAGTTCTTCGCAGTGATATGCATAATCCTTGCGCTGGCATTGGCCAGTGTCGCTCAAACCGCTGCAACTCCAGCGCCTACGACGTTAACGGCTCAAGAGCGTGAAGTTGCGGTGAAGAGTCTGCAAGCCACTCGCGACGCATTTCTGAAATCCATCGCCGGCTTATCGGAGAAGCAGTGGAGGTTCAAGCCCGCGCCTGACCGCTGGTCGGTCGCCGAAGTGTCGGAGCACATAGCGGTTGCCGAATCCACGATCTTTGGATTAGTGGAGACGAAGTTTATGACGTCGCCGGCGACTCCGGAGAAGCGAGCCGAGGTGGCAGGGAAAGACCAGATGGTCCTGACGAGAGTCCCGGACCGGAGTCATAAAGCGCAGGCACCTGAGTTTCTGAAGCCAACCAACCGCTGGGCGACTGAGGCAGAGCTCATCAAGGCCTTCGAAGCGAGTCGCCAGGCGACCATCGACTACGTCCGGACGACGAACGACGATCTGCGTGACCACTTCGGCACGCACCCGGTGCTGGGTACACTCGATTGCTATCAGTGGATACTGCTGATTTCCGCGCACTCGGAGCGTCACACCGAGCAGATTGAAGAAGTGAAGGCGGACCCGAATTTCCCGAAAGAGTAAGGAGAAACGGGAACAGGCAGTGCAACCGGCCGAGGCGCATGAGGATGGCCTCGGCCTTCTTTCAGAATAACCTCAGCTGCGTGCTGAATTCTACTTGCCCCGCTCAAAATTCAGCTTCTTGCGCTCGTAGGGCCATTCTTTTACCGGAAAATGACACAGGAGTGACAACCACCGCCGCGGGGTTTCCTAGGATTATCAGGTGAGCCTAGCAGCTCCGGGAGGTGGTAAACCATGAAGCTTTTGTCGGTCTTGTTGCTCATGATGCTCAGCTTCGGCTGCGGCGGGTATGGCGCGGGCAACGGCATGCAACCTGCCAGCACCCCGAATATTACCGGGCTTATGCCGGATAACGCGACTGCCGGAGGCGGCGACTTTCCGCTGACGGTCAATGGAACCGGCTTCGCCGGCAATTCAGTGGTCTATTGGAACTCCGCGAAGGTTTCCACAACTTACGTGAGCCCTGAAGAGGTCACCGCAAACATACCGGCGGCCGACATAGCCAATCCCGGCAACGCTTCGGTGTATGTCAATAATCCGGGTACCGGGAGGTATGTAACGGGAGTGAATTCCAACTTGGTCAGCTTCACCATCAACTAGGAAACCGGTCCGTCAGTCTCGGGTTGTCGGGACATGACGAACCTGGGAAGCGACGCGAATCCTTTCTGGTTGCCGAGGCAGGGTTGTCTATGCCTGGGTCGTCTATGCCAGGCGGTATTTCCCGGCCTCAATCGTTTTCTGCGCAATCTGCTGGCGCAAGGCAATCGTGTTAAACGGCTCGTGCTTGGACAAGCGCCGCACGATTGCCAGTTGCGTCCGCAGCATGTCACCTTCGGCCACGTCGGCTATGACTTTCCTGGCCGCCGCTTCGACTTTTTCCAGCGCCTGTGTCAGATACACGCGCGTCATGGCAATCGGCAGCGCGGCTGAGGCTTCGCCTTTCTGCTCAACCATTTTCTGCGTGCGCAGCACGGCCGATTCCATGGCGTAGATTTCGATGGTCATATCGGCGATCGCGCCCATCACTTCCTGCTGGTCCTGAATCGCCTGCATATATTTCTGCGCGGCCGCGCCGGAGACGAAGAGCCCCAGCTTCTTCGCCTGCGCCACCAGTTTGCGTTCTTCCGGCAGCGCACCTTCAAGTTCCTCCCCGGATGAAGGCCCGCTCAGCACCTCGTCCATCAGCTTTTTGATGGCCGGCATCAGCGGCAACTGGCCGGTCATCGCCCGCTTTAGCAGGAAACCCGTAATGATCAGCCGGTTGATTTCGTTCGTGCCTTCGAAAATGCGGTTGATGCGTGCGTCGCGATAGGCGCGCTCGGCGGGATACTCTTCGACGAATCCGTAGCCAGCATAAATCTGCAGAGTCTCGTCGACCACGTAATCGATCATCTCCGATCCCCAGACTTTCAGGATCGAGCACTCGACCGCGTATTCCTCGATCGCCTTGCGCTGCTCTTTTGCGGCGCCCGGACTGGCGGTGTCGATTTCGGAAAGCAACTCGTCCATCATGCCGACGGTGCGATAGACAAGTGCCTCGCCGACATAGATGAGGGTTGCCATGTTGGCAATTTTTTCGCGCACCAGTCCGAAGTCGCCGATGGTCTTGCCGAACGCTTTTCGCTGTTTGGCGTAGGACACAGCACTCTCGAGCGAAACCCGCGCTCCGCCTACGCACATGGCGCCCAGTTTGAAGCGTCCAACGTTCAGAATGTTGAAGGCGATGACGTGGCCCTTGCCAATTTCGCCGAGCAGATTTTCGACCGGCACCTTGCAGTCACTCAGGATGATGGGGCAGGTGGAGGATCCGCGAATGCCCATTTTGTGTTCTTCGGCGCCGACGGAAAATCCCGGGAAAGTTCTTTCGACGAGGAAGGCGGAAAACTTTTCACCGTCAATCTTTGCGAACACGGTAAACAGGTCGGCAAAGCCGGCGTTGGTGATCCACATCTTCTCGCCATTCAGGATGTAGTGTTTGCCGTCCGGCGATAGCACGGCGCGGGCGCGGCAATTCATGGCGTCGGAGCCGGAAGTCGCTTCCGACAAGGCGTATGCGCCCACGATTTCTCCAGTGGCCAGGCGCGGCAGGTATTTTTTCTTCTGCTCTTCAGTGCCGAAATAAACGATGGGCAGCAAGCCGATGCCGGTGTGCGCGCCCCAGGTGGTGGCAAAGCCGGCGTATTTCGCCATGTGGTCGGCAATGATAGCGGCGGTGACTTTGTCCAATTCGAGGCCGCCGTAGGCCTCAGGAACCTCGGCTCCGCTGAGTCCGAGTTCGCCCGCCTTTTTCAGCAGGTCGCGCGACACCGAGTAATCCTTGTGCTCGATCTTCTCGGCCTGGGGCAGAATCTCGTTGACCGCAAACTCTTCGGTGGTCTGTCCGATCATCTGCTGCTGCTCGGAAAAATCTTCTGGGGTGAAGACATCGGCGGTCTGGCGCTCTTCGAGCAGGAAGCCGCCGCCCGAAATCTTGGTCTTGGAAATTGCTGTAATCGTGGCCATTTCTTGAACCTCAGATCTTAATCGCTAAATTTGGAGTGCTAAATCAAGACTGCTCGGAGCAGGCGCGAAGTAAGAAATAAATTTCATTCTAACGCGCGCACTCGGCAAATGAATACACTTCTGACGGATTAAGATGGGTGTGGTGGCGCAGCGGTACCTAGGGCATGTTCAACAGGAACATGCTGTTGAACGCGTAAGCACCGAACCCCGAGTGGGAACGCATCAGGCACTGCTGGTATTGATCCTGCAGCATCCGATAACGCAGGCTTTGGCCGTAGTCATTTTGGCCCTGCATCAGATGTTTCTGGTCCGCGACTCGCTGCGCCAGGTAACCGCAATCGTTAAACCAACCTTGCGTGCCACAAGCAAAGCCGTTCCAGGCTTGATTGGAGGGGCACGAATTGCTCGCGAGCACGCAGGCACCCCCGGTGCCACGAGATTCTCCCCGTGGGCAGAATCCGCATGATCCTTTCAGGCATGGCACGGGAGTCTTGAATTCCGTTCTTTGAACCGGAGTGGACTTCCGGTGAAAGAACGAGTGGGAACTTTTCCCTTCCGGCGAGGTGCTTCCCTTGGTCGACGACGATTTGATGGAGGGCGTGGAACTGGGGCTGCCGGTCGACGAAATGGAGCTGCCCGAGTAGCTGCTGTGCGAGATGCCCGAACTCCCACTGAAACTCGAGGAGTGGCTAGAGGCGGAGCCGCCCGATGAATGTTGCGCGAACAGAACCGGAGAGACACAGAGAACAGCCGCGACGAAAAAGCCGGAGAGCCGCATAAAGCATCTCCTAATCAGAGGAAGTACCTGCTCACTCTGATGCGACCTATGATACTCCAAGATGTTGCGCCCGAATGTAAATTATTGTGCTTTTCTGGGGTTGCGCGGAACTGGAGTTACGAAAGATTCTCGAAAATCCCCGCCGCCCCCATCCCGCCGCCCACGCACATCGTCACCATGCCATAACGAGCCTTGCGTCGCTTCAGTTCACGAATGACGCTCGCCGTCAGCTTGGCCCCCGTGCATCCCAGCGGATGCCCCAAAGAAATCGCCCCTCCATTAGGATTGACGCGCTCCAGATCAAGCCCAGCTTCGCGGATCACCGCCAGCGCCTGCGCCGCAAATGCCTCGTTTAACTCAATCACGTCAATATCCGAGAGCTTCAACCCGGCCAGCTTCAGCGCCTTGGGGATGGCAAACACCGGACCGAGGCCCATTTCCTCCGGCTTGTATCCAGCGGTCGCGAATGCGACGTACCGCGCCAGCGGAGTGATGCCCAGAGCCTTCGCCCGCTCCGCCGACATCACCACTGCAGCGGCTGCGCCATCCGACATTTGCGAAGAATTCCCGGCCGTAGTCACGCCCTTTATATGAAACGCGGGCTTAAGCGCGCCCAGAGCCTCGATCGAAGTATCGGCGCGCGGGCCTTCATCCACTTTGAAAGAGATTTCCTGCTTTTTCGGTTTCGATCCATTGGGAGTTGTAAAGCTCACCGGCACCGCGACCGTTTCCTCGTCGAACTTGCCGGCCGCAATCGCGGCCAGCGCCTTCTGGTGGCTGCGCAGCGAGAACTCGTCGCACTGCTCGCGCGTGATACCAAAGCGCTCCGCCAGTCGCTCGGCCGTCAGTCCCATGGTGAGATAAGCATCGGGATAATGATCCACCAGCCAGGGGTTCGGCGAAATCTTGTTGCCACCCATGGGAATCATGGACATGGATTCGGTCCCGCCCGCGACCATGACTTCAGCGCCACCGGACATGATGCGCTCGGCCGCCATGGCAATCGCCTGCAAGCCGGAGGAGCAGAAGCGATTGATGGTCACTGCCGACACTTCGACCGGCAGCCCCGCGCGCAGCGAAGCAATGCGAGCTACGTTCATCCCCTGCTCGGCTTCGGGCATGGCGCAGCCTAGGATTACGTCCTCAATTTCCTTGGGATCGAGCTGGGGCACGCGATCGAGCGCGGCTTTAATCGCAACGGCGGCTAATTCATCAGGACGAGTGGCCCGCAGCGTTCCTTTGAATGCGCGGCCTACGGGAGTGCGGACGGAGGAAACTACTACGACTTCACGCATAAGAAACTCCGTCACTATTGTAACTCGGCATTGTTGTGCGCCATCGGGCGCCGCTTTGGCATGCGGACTCTCAACCTCCTTAAGCCAGTGTCATCCTGAGCGGAGTTGTCGGTAGCGAACCGATCGACAATGTAGTTCAAGGACCCCTGCACCGCATGCGCCGACAGCGGTGTGGACAGGCGTTCTCGCGCAAACTGCCGACAGCCGCGGGAGAATTCCCCAGGCTTCCCAGCGGAATCGAAGAGTGCAGGGGTCCTTCGACTCCATGGATGCTTCGCATTCGCGAAGCATCCACTCCGCTCAGGATGACAGCATGTAAGGAAGTCGCGGATTACCGCTATATATTCGTATCTATCGTGTCACCTGAAACTCCACATTGCTGTTAAGCGTTCCGTCTTTGGGCGTTGTCACCGTCACCGTGCCGGTTTTAGCTCCGGCGGGGACGTTGGCAATGATCTCGGTGCTGGATACCACGGTGAACGCGGCTGGCGTTCCGTTGAAGCTGACGGCGGTCGCGCCCTTCAACTTCGTTCCCAGGATGGTTATGGCCATTCCTATATTGCCGGACGCAGGTTGCATCTCGACAAACGGCGGCAGGCCCGTGGACACGCTGAAGATGATGCCGTCGGCGTCAGCGCCGCCAAAGAACGTCGTCCCGTAGAACGCTCCGTCGGTGTGCTGGACCAAGCCAGCGTAGGGGTTTTTGCCGTGTCTCCCATCAAAAGTGTGGAGGTTGGTCAGCACCCCAGCTGGAGTGATCTCGAAGATCGAACCGCGGGGGTAGGGACCGTCGCCATAGCCATATAGGGTGGTCCCGTAGAAGTTGCCATCACTGCCGAGCAGAATGGCGTAGGGTTCGTCGCCATCGGGTCCGCTGAAATTGTAGAGCGTGTTGAAGGTGCCGCTGGAATCAATGGTGAAGATCGTGCCGTCGCTACCGCTGCCGCCGACGGGTGTGGTGCCGTAAAACAATTTATTGGGGCCCACGATCACTCCTCCGTAGGGGTAAGCGCCGTCGGTCGAGTCAAAGGTGTGCAAGGTAGTCAGCTTGCCGCTGAGCGTCATTTTGAAGACGGTGCCACAGCCATCGGGACTGCAGGCAGCATAGTTGCCTCCGGCGTGGGTGGTGCCGTAGAGGTTTCCATCAGCAGCCTGGACGATGGGGCCGACCGGGTATTGACCGTCAGCGCAGCCGCTCTTCGAACAAAAGTTGTACAGCGTAGTCAGTGCTCCGCTGGAGGTGATGGTGAAGAGGGTGCCGGAGTTGGAGGTCCCGCCTCCGTTGGCGGTACCGTAGAAGTCACCGTTACTGGCCAGCAGCAGCGAACCATAGGGCGCGGCGCCGTCATCTCCGGTGAAGTTGTGGAGCGTGGTTAGCGTGCCGCTTGTCGTGACCTTGAAAACCGTGCCGTAGCCGCCGCGCTCGACGCCATAGATTCCTCCGGATTGCGTTGTCCCATAGAAGTTGCCGTCGCTATCCTCGACCAATACGGTGACCGGGGTCGCGCCGTCGGCGCAGTTGGGTTGCTGACAAAAATCGTAGAGCGATGTCACTTTGCCGCCTGGAGTAACTTGGAACACATTGCCTTCGCCATTGACCCCACCATCGGTGGTGGTGCCGTAGAGGTTTCCATCTGTCCCCTCGACCAGCCCCACGTAGGGATTGGCGCCCTCCGTACCAGTGAAACTGTGCACCAGATGAAAAGTCTGCGCGGGGGCGATCGCGGCGGTCGTGATGCAGAACAGGGCAATGCAAAGCGGGAAGACAGTCATCGTTCTATTGTTCATCGAAGTTCTCCGGGGTCTTGAAAGTTTGGCTGCGTCTCTGCCGGCTGGCCAAGGTCTAACATCTGGGCTGAACCTGTGCCAAAACTGCCATCATCAGAGTCCGGGATTGTGCCTTGCGGGCGTGGGACTGTCAAGGGTTACTACACTTGGAATTGTCGACTGCCGGTCGGAGTTCTGTTGGGGGTGTGCTGGCTGCCGCGGCTGTAGTCGCGCCTTTTGGGACGATTGCCGTTAGAAAAGTATTGGAGAGGACCTGGCGGTCCGCTATACGCTGCCCTTTTTCAATTGCTGCTTCCAACCCAGCACCCGCGCCCTGTTACCTTCCGCTTCGGCCTCGGGAACCATACCTTTTTTCTGATACAGGATCGAGAGGCTGGTGTGCGCCAGAATGTCATCGGGATCGATTTCCGAAATTTGCTGGGCCACAACGATCGCTTCGTCGAAGCGGTTGAGGTCCTGCAGCGCCCGGCTCAGTCCATGCAGGGCGTCGGTGAACTTCGGATCGGCCGCCACCGCCTGACGGTACTCTCCGACCGCCTGCTCGTGGTGGCCTTCGAGAACCAGATCGAGCGCGGCATAGTAGTGATGCTCGGCCAGTTGGCGGGCCGGTTCGTGGGCAATCTCGGAGCTGGCCGCATCGTCAGGCATAGCTGATTCTAACAAGGTGTACTGGCGGCCACTGCGTCAACTTACGGTTTGGGCGGTTCGTGGTGGAAACTCCCTGCGAGGCCGCTGGTGGCGCGGAGGTGCACGGGGCCCCTCACTTCGTTCGGGATGACGATGACATGGATAAAAGGCCGGGCAGCTGGCAGAAGCTGCTTTGGCGTTAAACGGACTTCGCTTCCGGCTTCCAGCGCAGTATCGGTTTGCGTGCCGCGGCGGTCTCATCCAGTCGCGAAATGCGGGTGTTGTGCGGAGCGTCGAGCACATACTGCGGATCTTCTTCCACTTCTTCCGCGATCGACTTCATGGCCTCGATAAACAGATCCAGTTCTTCCAACGGCTCGCTCTCGGTGGGCTCGATCATCAGTGCGCCCGGCACGATCAGCGGGAACGCTGTTGTATAAGGATGGAATCCGTAATCGATCAGACGTTTAGCCAGGTCCATGGTCTTGACGCCCTTCTTCGATTGCAGTTTGTCGCTGAAGACGACTTCATGCATCGAGGGCGTGTCGTACGGAAGATCAAAAGTTCCTTCGAGTCCCTTTCGGATGTAATTTGCGTTGAGCACTGCGTCTTCGGTGGTCTGGCGCAGGCCGTCGGCGCCGTTGGCGAAGATGTAGGCGAGGGCGCGGATGAACATACCGAAATTTCCGTAGAAAGCGCGCACGCGGCCGACAGACTGCGGACGGTTGTACTCGAACCCCAGCGTGCCATCCGGCTTGGTGATGACGACTGGAGTCGGCAGGAACGGAGCAAGAATTTTCTTTACCGCTACCGGGCCGGAGCCGGGACCGCCTCCGCCATGGGGCGTGGAAAAAGTCTTGTGCAGGTTGAGGTGCATGACATCGGCGCCGAAATCTCCCGGCCGCGCTTTGCCGACGAGCGCATTCATGTTGGCGCCGTCCATGTAGAGCAGGCCGCCTTTTTCGTGCATGAGGTCGGCAATCTTGTGAATCTCCTGCTCGAAAACGCCGAGGGTGTTGGGATTGGTCACCATGAGCGCGGCGACGTCTTCGTTCATTTGTGCCGCCAGCGCGGCCACGTCCACCATGCCGCGGTCGTTCGACTTCAAATTTTCTACCGCGTAGCCTACTGTTGCCGCGGTCGCCGGGTTTGTTCCGTGCGCCGAGTCGGGAATCAGAATCTTCTTCCGGGCATTGCCTTTCGACTCGTGATAGGCGCGGACCATCAGCAATCCGGTGAGTTCGCCTTGCGCGCCGGCTGCCGGTTGCAGGGTGATTGCGTCCATGCCGGTGATTTCGAGCAGGCAGTCGCTCAACGTCTTCATGATCTGCAAAGCGCCCTGCGAAATCTTTTCGGCCTGATAGGGATGTCCGTTGGCGAGACCTTCGACGCGCGCGACAAATTCGTTGACGCGCGGGTTGTACTTCATGGTGCAGGAGCCCAGCGGATACATTCCGAGATCGATGGCGTAATTCCAGGTTGAGAGGCGCGTGAAGTGGCGGATGATTTCGATCTCGCTCACTTCGGGCATGTCGCCGAGGTCTTTTCTTTCCTGCTTACCCAACAATTTTGCCGTATCGACTTCTGGGACATCGAGCGGCGGCAGCTTCCAGGCGGCTTTGCCGGGCGACGACTTTTCGAAGATCAAGCCTTCGTTCTGGCTGATGTGACGCGTCGCTTTGCGAGTCATGTGTTTCGTCGTCATCTCGTCACCTCCGCGGGCTCGGCGTCTTTCATACTGCGAACCGAGCGTTCGCTTTCGGCAACGAGGCCGACCGCCGTATCAATCATGGACCGCGTGGTCAATTCGGTGCAGCACCACAGCGCAGCATTACCCAACTCGGGATAGAACTTCTTCAGCGGCAGACCGCCGACGATTTTGTGGCCTAGCAGCCGCGAGTTGATGGCGTAAGGATCTTCGCTGGTCTGGACCACGAACTCGTTGAATCGCGGCGCGCCCGGGAACAGCACCTTCGCATGTTTGCTGAACTGGTCGGCGGCGTATGCAGCTTTTGCCATATTTTGCTTTGCCAGTTCCCGCAGTCCGACTTTGCCGTACACGGTCATGAAGATGTTGACCATGAGCGCAACCAGCGCCTGGTTGGTGCAGATATTCGAGGTCGCCTTCTCGCGCCGGATATGCTGCTCGCGCGTTGCCAGCGTCAGCACGAAGCCGCGCTTGCCGTTCTTGTCAACGGTCTGACCAGCGAGGCGTCCCGGCATCTGCCTTACGAACTTTTCCTTTGTCGCGAGCACGCCGCAGTAGGGACCGCCGAATCCAACCGGCACTCCAAACGACTGCGCTTCCATGGCTACGATGTCGGCAGTGCGCGGCGGTTCGATAATCCCCAGCGAGACGGCTTCGGCGATCGAGACAATCAGCAGGGCTCCGCGTTTGTGGGCGATCTCGGCGATGGCTTCGACGTCTTCGATGGTCCCAAAGAAATTCGGCGACTGAATGAGGACGCACGCGGTATCGTCGCCGACTGCTTTTTCGAGTTCTTTAAGGTCGATCTGCCCCGAGCTTGTGAACTCGACCAACTTCTGCGGAATCTCCTGGTGGGTCGCGTAGGTATTGAGCACTTCGCGATACTCGGGATGCAGGTTGCGCGCAATTACCGCCGACTGCCTTCCGGTAACGCGGACCGCCATCATCACCGCTTCGGCGGCGGCGGTCGAGCCGTCATACATCGAGGCGTTAGCCAGATCCATGCCGGTGAGTTCCGAGATCATGGTTTGGAATTCGAAGATGGCCTGCAGCGTTCCCTGCGCGAATTCGGCCTGGTACGGCGTGTAGGAGGTCAGGAATTCGCCGCGCTGCACCAGCGCGTCAATGACCACGGGGCGGTAATGGAAGTAGGCTCCGGCGCCGAGAAAACTGGTGTAGCCTTCGCCGTTTTCTTTTGCGCGTTGCTTGAACCAGTCCACGATTTCCGACTCCGCCATTTGACGCGGGACGGCGAGATCGCGCGCCAGGCGATATTCGGCCGGAATCGGCGAGAAAAGATCGTCTACCGAGCGGATGCCGATTGCCCGCAGCATGGCGGCGCGGTCGGCGGGAGATTTAGGCAGATATCTCATAGGAACTTTTTTTAGATGAGGGATGAGACCATTTCGGTGCGATTGAAGAGGTCAGAGGTCAGATTGCAGAAGTAAAGCCCTTCAGACCCAGTTGTACGGGTGGGAACCGAGGGGTTCACCTCATCAATTTGACCTCTGACCTCTGCAATCGTTCTCAGTGTCCCGCCTCTTCGCTCACAAACTTATCGTAGTCGGCTGCTGACAGCAGCCCATTCATCTCCGCCGGATCCTTCACCTTGATCTTCAGCATCCAGGCCGCGTGCGCATCTTTATTTACCAACTCCGGAGCCGTCGCCAGAGCATCGTTCGTGGCCGTGACGGTCCCCGAAACCGGGGCGTATAAATCGGACACGGCCTTCACCGATTCCACCGTGCCGAAGGTTTTTCCCGCGCTGATCTCAGTGCCGACCTTGGGCAGTTCGACGAACACGATGTCGCCCAGCGAATCTTGCGCGTGGGTGGTGATGCCGATGGTGCCGTCGGGAGTAATCCATTCATGTTCTTTTGTATATTTGCGGTCGGTTGGGTAGGGCATTTGTCGCTTCGCTCCTCGCGGTTCGCTGTTCGTCTTTCGCTCGTTCCCTTTGCTTGTTGGGCCCACCCTAAACGTCGCAAGAAACGCGACGTTTAGGATGGGCACCCTCGGTCGTTAAGATTTCTTTGGACGCTTATAAAACGGCGTCGGCACTACTTGCGCTTTTACTCCCTGTCCGCGGATTTCTACTTTCACCATCGTTCCTATAGCAGCCTGCTCCGGTGGAACATAGGCCAGCGCAACATTTTTCTTCAGGAACGGCGCCGGAGAACCGCTGGTGACGCAGCCGATGTCGCGCCCGTCCTGGTCCAGAACCTTGTATCCGTCGCGCGCGATTCCGCGATCGACCATCTCCAGGCCTACCAGCGTTTTCTTCACGCCCTCGGCTTTTGCTTTCGCGAGCGCGGCGCGTCCGGTGAAGTCGGGCTTTTCCATCTTGCAGAAACGATCGAGGCCGGCTTCCCACACATTGATTGTGTCGGAGATTTCGTGTCCGTAGAGAGACAGACAACCTTCGAGGCGCAGAGTGTTGCGCGCACCGAGGCCGCAGGGGACGATGCCGAATTCTTTTCCGGCGTCGAGAATTGCGTACCAGACGCGGGCGCTGGTTTCTTCGTCGGATGGGATGTAGATCTCAAAGCCGTCTTCGGCGGTGTAGCCGGTGCGGCCCATCAAGATATTCTTCAGGCCGCACAACGTGCCACGCGTCACCCAATAGAATTTCACTGCGCTGAGATTGGCGTCGGTGAGTTTCTGCAGGACATCAACACCCTTCGGACCCTGAATCGCGATCTGGGTGAAATCATCGGAGAGGTGCTCGACCTTGCAGTCAAACTGCCGGGTGTTATCGCGGACCCAGCTGAAATCTTTTTCGCGCGTGCCGGCATTGATCACCAGGAGGTACTCGTCTTCTGCGAGGCGGTGGACAATTACATCGTCAACGAAAGTTCCTTGCGGATAGAGCAAGGCCGAATATTGTGCCTGGCCAATCGCGAGGCGCGACGCGTCATTCATCGATATATGCTGCACGGCCGCCAGCGCTCCAGGGCCCGCAAGGCGGATGTCGCCCATGTGGCTGACGTCAAATATGCCGACGCCGGTGCGCACCGCCATGTGCTCGGCGACGATGCCGCAACCGATCGAGGACGGATATTCGACCGGCATGTCCCAGCCGTTGAAGTCCACCATCTTCGCACCCATCTGGCGATGGACCGCGTTGAGCGCGGTCTTACGGACTCTATTGGCCACTATGGGAGTTGTATCGACTACGGACAAGAAGAACCTCGGTCGGAAATCTGGAACTGTTTAAGTTAACACAGCGAAGAGAGGCAGGTCTCAGGTGTCAGGTCTTAGGTCTTAGGAAAATCAAGAACGTGCCACCAGCGATCGAAGCGCAGGTGTTGTTTTTCCTAAGACCTAAGACCTAAGACCTAAGACCTGACACCTGACACCTGCCCTTGAGTGACTTCGGTTATGTTTCTTCACTTCCTCGAACGTCCTAAACTCCAACAATGTCCTCTAAGCCAGGCGTCAGCCGCGTCGTTTGCGCCCAATGTGAGCGTGCTGAAGCGAGTTGCGGGTGCGAGAAATTCTGCGTGTACTGCCAGTCCGCACTCGATGTGCGTCTTTGTACCGACGGCCTGATGTACTGCGAACCTTGCCGCGCGGCGTGCGACTACAAACCGGTTAGCTGAAGCAGCGTCGGCCGCCTCTCGGGATTTCTTTCACAGCACCTCGCATCACACCGACGCGTCACTTCGACATGTGACAGCCGATCCCCTTCTATCGCGCGTGCGACGCGGCTTCTTCGATCAGGGCTGCGACCTCCTTCGGGTGCGAAACGTAGACTGAGTGGCTGGCACCTGCGACTTCGACCTTGTGGCTGCCGGCCCGCGTCGCATACCAGCGTTCGAGGTCAGGGTTGATGGTTCGGTCGCTTCCGGCTACCAACATCCAGCTCGGTTTGCTTTTCCACGCGGGGACGGTGATGACTGCTTTGAAATTTTCAGCCTTGTTCAGAACCTGCGATCGTGCCATGAAGGCGGCTTGCTCCGCCGACAGGTCGGCGGCGAAGTATTCGTGGAACTGCGCCGGGTCGAGGTAGGTGAAGCTGTCGGCTGTCTTCTTGATCGCATTCGACTTGCTGAGGTCGCTGGGGAAGCGCTTTCCGTCGTCAGACTCGTTCTCGCCGGCGTCCGGCATGTGGGCCGCGATGTAGACCAGACCCACGACGGATGGGTCCGTCCCCGCTTCGGTAATTACGGCTCCGCCATAGCTGTGAGCGACAAGAATGCACGGTCCATCTTGCAGAGCAAGGACGCGCTTCGTCGCGGCGACATCTTCAGCGAAGGACGTTTCCGGTTCTTGCACGATGCTGACGTTGAAACCATCCTTGACCAGAATGTCGTGAACGCCCCTCCAGCCGGAACCATCCGCCCAGGCGCCGTGAACCAGAACAATATTGCGGACGCGATGGACGTTACCATTACTATTATCGTGTTTCTGTGCTGAGAGGTTCTGCGCTGAAAGCGCGCAGCAGGCAAATACTAATAGGATGCAGAGGGACTGCGACATTCCTCGTTCCAGCTGCACAGGCATCATTGAATTACGCATGGTCTCGCTCCTTTTTGTGAATTGATTTGAAAATCGGGACGGCAGCACTGTGAACATCCCGTCTCAGATCACTACCGCTTCCTTGTACTCCCCAAACACCCTGCGCATGGCGTCTGAAATTTCGCCCACGGTGGCGTTAGCCTCTACCGCTGCCAGAATCCTCGGCATGAGATTTTCTCCCGATCGTGCCGTGTTTTCAACTGCACGGATCGCGGCGTCCCAGGTCTGGGCATTTCGCTTCGCGCGCAGGGCACGCAGGCGCTCTACTTGATTCGGTTCCAGCGCAGGATCAATACGCTGGAGCGGCACCGCCTTCTCTTCTTCATCTTTATCCTGCATCTGGAAGCGATTCACGCCGACTACCACCGCTTCCAGTCGATCGACCTCCTGCTGATATTCGTAGGCCGCGTTCTGGATTTCCTGCTGCACGTATCCGCGTTCGATGGCCTTGAGCATGCCGCCCATGGCATCGATTTTGTCGAGATAGTCATTGGCGCGTTTTTCGATTTCGTTGGTCAGAGATTCGATGTAATACGAACCCGCCAGCGGATCGACCGTCTGCGGCGCGCCGGACTCGAAGGCGATGACCTGCTGGGTGCGCAGCGCGATTCGGGCCGAGGCTTCGGTCGGCAGCGCCAGGGCTTCGTCATAGGAATTGGTGTGCAGAGATTGCGTTCCGCCGAGCACCGCGGCCATGGCCTGAATCGCCGTGCGCACGATGTTGTTCTCCGGTTGCTGCGCCGTCAGCGTGGAACCGGCCGTCTGCGTGTGGAAGCGCA
The DNA here is from genome assembly GCA_963755765.1 of uncultured Acidobacteriaceae bacterium. Taxonomy (GTDB): domain Bacteria; phylum Acidobacteriota; class Terriglobia; order Terriglobales; family Acidobacteriaceae; genus Acidiflorens. The sequence goes on along the minus strand of CAVWKZ010000005.1, from coordinate 232,143 downwards.
GCATCCACGATTTTGGGTCCTCCGCTTTGAAGCGGTCGCGCATGATTTTCGCCCACATGCGGCGCGCGGCGCGAAACTTCGCAACCTCCTCGAGGAAATTGTTGTGGGCATTAAAGAAAAAGGAGAGACGCGGCGCGAACGTGTCTACGTCCAAGCCCGCGCGGAGTGCCGCTTCTACATAGGCGATGCCGTTGCCCAGTGTGAAGGCGACTTCCTGCACCGCCGTCGATCCGGCCTCGCGCATGTGGTAGCCCGAGATGGAGATGGTGTTCCACTCCGGCACATTCTCATTGGTCCAGGCAAAAACGTCGGTGACGATGCGCATGGCCTGCTGCGGCGGATAAATGTAGGTTCCGCGGGCGATGTACTCCTTGAGTACGTCGTTCTGCACGGTGCCGGAGAGTGTGCGAATGTCCACGCCCTGCCTCCGCGCCACGGCCACATACAGCGCCAGCAGAATCGACGCCGTGGCATTGATGGTCATTGATGTGGAGATGGCGGTGAGGTCAATGCCATCGAACAGGCGCTGCATGTCTTCGATGGAATCGATGGCCACACCAACTTTGCCGACTTCACCGAGGGCCAGCGGATTGTCGGAATCGAGTCCGATTTGGGTGGGCAGATCGAATGCCACCGAGAGGCCGGTCGTTCCGTTCGCGAGCAGATATTTGTAGCGTTTGTTCGACTCTTCCGCGTCGCCCATGCCGGCGTACTGGCGCATGGTCCAGAGGCGTCCACGGTACATGGTGGCCTGCACGCCGCGGGTGTAGGGAAATTCTCCGGGGTAGCCGACGTCGCGGTCGTAATCGTAATCCTGAGCAAGATCGGCGGGCGTGTACAGAGGCTGTACGGGGACGTGTGAAAACGGCTCGTCCGCGGGACCGGCTTTCCGCCTGGTTGCGGAGTCGGGCGTCTTCAGATCTGCCATGATTCTCCTGCGGTCTTTCCTAAACTTCTCGTTCTGAACCTTTCCGGCTCTGGACTTCTGGGCGTTCTTTGCGTCTCGGCGGATTAGCTCTTCTTGGTCCTTCGCTTCACCCGCCAGAACGAACTCAGCCCGAACCAGGCGAACGAGGCCGTAAAGCAAACCGCCAGTAGCAATCGCCCCGGTCCGGTGGTGTGTCCGGACTGGTACTTACTGTACTCGCGCATGCCAGCCATGGCCCCGATGGCGGCAATCGCCAGGAAAGTGAATCCGGTGACTTCCAGCCAGAGCTGGTGCAGCACCCGGCCTAGAGAGTGAGTGGTCGCGCGAAACCCGGCCAGCAGCGCCGCTCCCATCCGGCTGCGCTCCAGCATGTGGCTGGCGGCTTGCCAAATCAGCTTGATTTTCTTCAACCAGTCGCCGGAGATCATCGATCGGTCACCATCGGTCGATTTTAGCAGCGGGCGGGGGTACAATAACCAGCAGCGGCGTCCGATTCCAGGGGGACTCGTGGATCAGCAATTGAAGCAACTCATGAAAGAACTCGGGGAAGCGATCAACGAGTCGCTGTCCGATTCCGAATCGATCGCTGAAGTGGTGGCCCGCATCAAAGAAGGCGGCTACGACATTTTCCTGGTGCTCGAAGCCACGATTGGGGTCCGGAAGCAGGGTGAAGACGAGAATGACAGAACTTCGCTGGTTTCCACGCTCAGCACCAACGCCGAACTCAAGATCAGTGATCAGGACCTGAAGTTTCTGAAGTCGCTGCGCATTACCCTGGATGAAGAAGAGGAAGAGTAGGGCAGATTCGAGGTTTCAGAGGTTCAAAGCTTCCAGGTGAACCCCTTAGAATCAGCCCTTTCAGCGACACGTGCTTTTTGCTTGAGACTTTGAAACCTCCGCCATCCGAAGGCAAAATCTCCCGATTTCCCACAAAAATTTTACCCTCCCTAAATAGGAAAAACGTTGCAGATGGGGTGGTTCGGTCTGGTAGGATTAACTTTTCCTAACCTAAGTGGCCACTTAGCAGCATCTTAAGTGTGGAGCGTCGTCTTCGAAAATGGCCTTCGGCGTGCACTTCTCTCGTCGGAAGTGCCGACGTTCAGGCCGGTCCCCCGGGTCTTAAACTGTCAGTTCAGGCTGCCAGTTTGTGGGATTTATCACTTCCCGGGCAAGTGCTAAGCAGGTTGGCTACATAGAGGTGCCGGACATGAATTCCCAGGCTTCACAATTGACTCTAGGCCTTCTTCCCGAGCCTCGTGGGCGTTGGGAGAGGTTCGCGCTCAGTTACGGGGTGCAGTCGGTGCTGGTGGCGTTCTTCGTGATTACGGCCATCTTGCACCCCGATGTGCTCGAGCCCCGGGAGCACGACTACCATTTTGTCAGTCTGGTCAGCACTCCTCCGCCGATTCCCCAGGCCCCGGCACCGGTCAGGCATTTTCCCGTTCCGGCTCCGAAGATTGCCGAACCGGTAACGCCACGGCCCGAGGCTATGCGTGTTCCTGCCGAGTTAGTCCAGAAAAAGGCACCGGTTCCCGAGGAGCAGGCGCCCAAGGTAACTCTGGCTGCGAAGAAAGAGCTTCTTCCCGATGTGAAGCCGGAGATTCCACGGCCTCCGGTGAAGACCAATGTGTTCTCAAATGGAAGTTCGGCTACGCCCACCATGGCGGCCGCTCCGTCGAAAGTACAGACGGGTGGCTTCGGTGATCCCAATGGCGTGCCGGCGTCGGATCCTCACGGCCATCCAGTTACTATCGCGCAGGCAGGCTCGACGGATATGCCTTACGGCCCAGGGTCGGGCAATGGTACCGGGGGAGCGCACGGTGCCAAGGGTGTGGTCGCGAGCGCAGGGTTTGGCAATGGCGTCGCTACCGGCGACGGTTCGGGAATTTCCGGCTCGCGCGGTGCGGTTCGACAGGGCGGCTTCGGGGACGCCGACGTCGTAGCCACAGCTCAGCCGAAAGCGAAGTCGATTGAACCCGTGGTCAAAACCTTACCGGCGGAGATCACATTCAAACCGCGTCCGATTTACACTGAAGAGGGGCGACAGCTTAAGATTGAGGGCGAGGTCCTGCTCGATGTTGTTTTTTCAGCAAATGGCCAAATTCGCATTGTGAAGGTGGTCCACGGTCTCGGTCATGGGCTGGACGAATCGGCGGTTCACGCGGCGGAGAAAATTCAGTTCAAGCCCGCTCTAAGGGACGGGCATCCTACTGATTTCGAGGCGGTATTACACATAACATTCCAACTCGCATCGTAGGCGAAGCATCGTAGTAGAATGAACACAGCTAGAATGTTGCGCTCCCCATTCGCGCTCTTTACGCTTTGCCTGGTCTGCTGCTGGACGTGCGTGTTCTCACAGACCGTACCCTCTCAGACCACACCCCCCGGGGCTCCGGCGGCTCAGACTATGCCGGCTCAGACTATGCCGGCTCAGATTGCACCGGCTCAGGCTCTACCCGCCGATGTTCCGCCAGCTCAGACAGCACCCGCCCAGACTGCGCCCGCTCAGACGGCACCAGCTCAAACTACGCCGGTGCCCCAGCTCTCAACCCGGGACGCCGCCAGTCAACCGGCGGTCGCAGCTGCGGCCAGCTTCGATCAGGTTATCGACCGGGCGATTGAGCGCGAGCATTTCTTCATGTCACAGATGAAGCAGTTACATCCCCTGGTGGAGACTTATCTCCAGAATCTTAAGCAAGACAAAGATCTCGGCGCTCCCGTCCCCGTCAGCGACGTCTACTTCATCGGGCGCTTGGATATGAGCCAGGGCACCGATGACCGCACCTTTACCTCGCCCGACACGGCCGGCCTCGGCAAGCGCATGCTGGGCAAGTTTAAGGATGTCTATGCCATGAAGTACCTGCCGCTGGGCTTTGCCCAGATGGTGATCCTCGATCCGGATTTTCAGCGCAAGAACTACGATTTCACTTTCGTGCGCCGCGAGTTCCTCGGCGAAGTGCGCTGCTTCGTGATGGACGTGGCCCCGAAGAAGGACGCTGGCGGCGGCAAGTTCGAGGGCCGCATCTGGATTGAGGACCAGGGGTACAACATCGTCCGCTTCAACGGTACTTATGCGCAATCGCGCCGAAATAGTTACTACTTCCACTTTGACAGCTGGCGCGAGAATCTTCGCCCGGACGGAGTGTGGCTGCCGGCAATGATTTATTCCGAGGAGTCGGATATGAAGCGGGGTCTGGGTCAGACGCTAAATTACAAGGCGCAGACACGGCTCTGGGGTTATAACTTGAAAGACCTCCGCCGTAACTCCGAATTTACCGAGATCACCGTCGATGCCCCGCAATCCGTCCAGGACCAGAGTCAGAAGGCGCAGGATGCCACGCCGATCGAAGCGCAACGGCAATGGGAACGCCAGGCGGAGACCAACGTGCTTGACCGGCTGCAGCAGATCGGGTTGCTCGCGCCGGAAGGCGATATTGACAAAGTGCTTGCGACCGTCGTCAACAACGTGATGGTCACCAATAACATCGACATTCAGCCCGAGGTCAGATGCCGCGTCCTGATGACGACGCCGCTGGAGTCCTTCACCATTGGCCACACCATCGTCATAAGCCGCGGCATGATTGACGTACTGCCTGACGAAGCGGCGCTGGCCATGATCCTGACCCACGAACTGTCGCACATCGTGCTTGGCCACCATCTCGACACCAAGCTCGCTTTTAATGACCGACTGTTCTTTCCCGATGAGCGCACTTTCGAGCGCATGGATTTCGCGCGTGATCGCACCGAAGAAGAAGCGGCCGACAAGAAAGCCATCGAACTGCTCAATAACTCGCCTTACAAGGACAAGCTCACTAACGCTGGCTTATTCCTCAAAGCGGTTCAGGCGCGCGCTCCGGCGCTTAAGAACCTGATCCGGGCGCATCTTGGCGACAGCCTGCTGAATGGCGATGCCACCAGAATGTCGTCATTGATGATCAATTCGCCGCAGTTTGATCCGAAGAAGACCGACCAAGTCGCGGCGCTTCCTCTCGGGGGCCGGGTAAAGATTGACCCGTGGAACAATCAACTGGAATTGCTCAAGACCAAGCCCGTAGCCATTACGGCAGCAACCGAGAAGATGCCGTTCGAAGTCACACCTTTCTTCCCGTTCCTCAGCCGTTTCAGTACCGCCGCCCCGGACAAAGCGGCTCCCGTTCCGGAAAAGACGGCGGCAGCTCCGTCGGGCCGGTAAGAAAAAGCCAGGTTGGAAGGGGTGGCAGAGGTTCAACGTTTCAAGGTCTCAAGCGGCGCGGGGAACACCCTTCCGGCTACTACGCCATGGCGTCTTATCTTGAAACTCTGAAACCTAGAGATTCTGAAACTTGCTTCTGGGAGAGAACCAGCAGAGAAACCAGGGGTGCCCCTTTGCCAGAAAGCAACGGGGAATGAGGGTGCGGGTTTAGTTCGCCATCGAACTTCCGACTTGCGAAAATACGTTGTTGGCGTTGCTGCCGATCAGCCGGACTGTGCCGATCACGATGACCAGGATTACAGCAAGCATCACCGCGTACTCGGCGACGTCCTGACCGCTCTCTTCAGCCCAAAGTTGATGGATATTTCTTATCACTGTTTGCCCCCAATCGGCGACGCGCCCAAGCTACGGACTCTTCATCGAGACACTGGTTCGCCGTCTCGTGATTATTAAAATATCGTGAACTACGGCCTCCCACCAATAGCACAGCAGTGACGCGGAATGGCACGAAAGTGCCAGAGCGCGAGGTTGCACCGGGGACTCAACCCTCGGTGCGGCGACTTTGGCGATCTTCCCGGCCTAGCCGTATCGCCAAGTAGAAGTAATCGCTGCGTTTAGGGGGCAAATGAGTCTCTGCGCTAATCACGGGTCCGCGCAAGGTTGTATCACCAAAATGAAATGGTTGCCGGTTGGCAACTCGGAAACCATCCGGTTGTTGACGTAAAACCGCCCCAGAATTTGATCTTTTTTTGATTTGCGGTGTCACTGCGCCTTTGCTGACGTGCCACCCTGGGCTTTGCGATACGCCTCGAAATCAGTCCAGATACGCTCGACCGATTTCCCGTCAAGAGTCTTCACCGTAGCTTTGTCCGGATTTTTCAGAGAATGAAGCTCGAGCGTCACCTGGCCACAAGACGGCGAGATTGCGTCCGGCGGATACGAGTAAAAGCCGATCGACGACGAGTTGACCACCTTCGTAAAGTGGTGGGAATTGTCTACGATTTCTTCGATTTTTCCTGTCTGAATCGGTTGAATCTCTTTCTCTCCACACTTGAGCTTCATCTTGTAGAAGTCGGTCTTAAACTTCATCTGCCACGGTTCCGAGAGCGCACCGCCCACAAGTGCTCTTCCCAGCAGCGATCCCGTCGTCTCCCGCATGTGCGAGATGGCCATGATCTCGATCACCGGCGTGTACTCGCCCAGATATGGTGTCCAGTTCTTTAATCCCCAGATCTCCGTTATATCTGGACTCGGCTGAATCGGGCGGTCTTTGTGTTTCGCCTGTCGCTTTTCATCCTCATTCTTGATCCCGGTACGGAGGCGATAAATAAGTGTGGGGGTCAGCAGCATGATCCGGTAGTCTCCCTCGTCGAAGAAATAGGCTCGAAAATCGAATTTCTTTTCGTCCATCACCCGTTCCAGCGCGTCATGGGGAAAGACATCGGCCGATTCCACTGGCAACAGCGTCGCCGGCGGTACGGTGCCGGTCGCGAGTTTTGTCCGCGCTTGATCAAGCAGGGCCGATGCCTCCGCGATGCGAACGATTCTCGAAGGACCCTTCCCCGGCGTCGTTTGTCCCGCGGCCGAGGTCAGACCGATTACCATCCCCTGCGCGTCGAATACCGGGCCGCCGGAAATCCAAGGCTTGATCTCGATGTCGGAAGCGATACTCCGCCCGTCCATCGCGCTGACTAACCCGGAAGCCGTTTCCTTGAGCGGTCCCACGGGGCTGCTGACGGCCGTGATCTTGTCGCCCACAGCCACTCGCGGAGGCTTGCCATCGGCCTGTGCGATCGTAGCGACGACACAATCCGGGCAGGCAGACAGATTTGCCCACAGAACGGCAATGTCTCTTTCGCCGTCAGAAGCCAGGAGCGTCGCAGCGACCTTGTGCTGCGGATCAAATTGAACGGCGATGATCTCCGACGGACCAATCACCCGCCGGCTGGTCAGAATCAGACCTTTTGGATCGACGATGAATCCCGTGCCGTGTCCAAACTCGCTCCACACCGTCACCACGGAGTCGAACATTGGGTCGCGGGCGCGCCCTCCAATCACCTGACCGCACACTATCCCCAACGAACCGAAAAGGTACAGCAAGGTGCATAACCGGTTCTTGTGGGTGGACATTTGCGGTCTCCTGGACCATTCAAATGCGTAAGCTTATCGCTGCGAGCACGGACCATAGTCCTTCTGGATGTCGATTACAAGCCGCCGTTACAAGATCGTTTTCAAGGGAAGCCCCTGGTTCACGGCGAAGAGCGCCAGTTCCAGACGGGTGGAGACGCCCAGCTTGTCGAAGATATTGCTGAGATGGTGCTTCACTGTATCCTCGCTGATTTTGAAATACTCGGCGATTTCCCGATTGGCATAGCCCGCAACCACGGCTGAAACGATCTCGAGTTCGCGTGGCGTCAACCCGAATTTCTTCTGTTTTGTTTCCTCGTTCGTGCTCTGCATGAGGTTGCGCAGGTACTGCACCAGATTCGACACGCTGTCGCGCCCCACCCAATACTCCCCGGCCATGACCGCGTGAATGCTTTTCAGCAAGAGCTGGGTGGCGGAGTCTTTCAACACCACGCCGCGCGCCCCCAATTGCAACGCCTCGACGATCTGCTTCTTTTCCGCCGCCGCCGTCAGCAGGATGATGCGCACCGTTCCAGCACCGCCCGGGCGCGTGCTCAGGTCGCGCAGCGCCTCCAGTCCAGTGTGGTGCGGCATGGCTAGATCCAGTAAAAGTATGTCGGGCTTGATCTCCATCGCCAGCTTTACGGCCTCGTGGCCGTCGCAGGCTTCGCCCACCACTTTCATATCGCCTTCCGATTCCAGCAGGCGCCGCAGCCCGTCGCGGAAAATGGGATGATCGTCGGCAATCAGAATGCGTATGGGCTGGGTACGTTTATCCATAATTGGTTGGTCGATTGATCGGTCGTTGGATGCTCGATCGATGGACTTGCCGATGGGTCTGTCTGTAGTTTGCCTATCCATGATGGTTGGCCTTTCTCGCCGGCGGAATTCTTACTTCCAGCCGCGCGCCGTGCCCCGGAGTCGATTCTATCGCGAGTTCGCCCGACAGCAGGCGCACTCTTTCCCGGATCACGGCCGGCCCCTTGCCGGTCGTCTCCAGTTCCGCATCGGAAAGCCTGCCGGAAAAAGAAAACCCTTTTCCGTCATCCTCCACCGTCAATTGCAGATTACCTGCGCGCTGCGCCAGACGTACAAGCACATGGTGCGCTCCACTGTGCTTGCGGACGTTGACCAGACTTTCCTGCACAATGCGCGCCAGTTCGCGGCACGCTTTCTGCGACAAATCGACTTGCGCCAGTTCGGTTACGAACTCGGCGGCGATTCCGGTTTCCCGCCGGAAGCGCTCGACCGTGTCGGAGATGAAACCCAGAAGCCGGTCAGCATCTACCTCGAACGATTTCATCGCCTGCATCAGTTCGCGCAACTTCAGAACTTCCTCGCGCAGCAGCTTTTGGATCCGTCCCAGCTCTGCGTTCACCACCGGCGCCTGGGTTCCCGACTGGCGCCGCAGCACGTCCAGCTGCATTTCTACTGCGATCAGGGATTGAATCGCTCCGTCGTGCAGTTCGCGGGCAAACCGCGCCCGCTCCACTGCTCCCGCCCGCTCCCGCAGGCGCCGCATCAGATAGACGTTGTAGATCGCCGGGCCCACTTGCTGAGCGAACTCCCGCAAGAAACGTAATTCTTCTTCAGGATCACCCATCATTTCCGGATCGAACAGGAACACCCGGCCCGACCAATCGGCACCAAACAATAACGACACGGAAATCACGCTGTCAAATTTTTCTACACGCGCCAGGGCCTCCAAGAATCCGGTATTTTCGTCGCGCAGCCGCCCTCCATCGCGCTGCAGCATCACGGTGTGAAAACCCCTCGTCGTGCGCGATGCATAAATAGCGTCGGCGGGCGAGTCGAATAGGTATGTCTTGGCACTTTCCGGCAAAGCCTCGCGCCAACGCAGCGTTTCGTCGCCAGCGGCACGACTCATCTCAGCGAGAAATACACGGTAACTGTTCGCTTCCTGCGACGCGCTCAGCACCCGGCTCGCTCCGTAGATGCTCATCACCTCACCCAGAATCTGCTGCATGGTGCCGGTCAGTCCCGCCTCCACCCGCGTCGAACTTAGGACGCGCGTGATCACGGCGCGTTCCGCCCGCACTTTCTTCTGGTTTTCCGCCATATAACCGAGCAGAAACCCGAGCACCATCAGATACACCGAGAACATCACCAGTTGCTGTGGATCCAATTCATGTACGCTCACACCGAGGCGCGGGAGATCCTCCCACCGAAGAGCGGCTCGCACCACAAAAGCTTCAGCCCACAGCAACGCGACCGCTGCGAGCGCCGTAAGCACGGTTTCCCAAAGTCCCCAGCGATAGGCTGCCGCGGCGATCACAAAAACGAAGAACAGAACGAAGGGTCCACGCTGCGCCGTCGCGAACAAATAAATCAGCACCGGCCACACGATGTCGGCGGCATGTACCACTAGACGAAAAGCCCGGGTGGACTGGTGACGGAAACGCACCAGCAGCATGACCACTACCGCGTTCACGAAATACACCGTCAGCAGCCAGAATAGCCAGCGCGAATGGGCAAAGCCGCGCTCCGGCTCCATCCAAAGAGTGACTTCGGCCGCGATGGTCAGCGCCACCCGCGCCGTCGCCAGCCAGCGCTCGGTGCGCCGGATTTCGTCGGCACTGAGCGGCGCCCGGAAACGCCATAGATCGCGGTATCGAGGGACAATCCAGGACGCGAGAAATGTTGTCGTCAAGCGGTTCATTCCAGGGTAGCGCGATTCTAAAGGCAATTCTAACTAAACTCCATGAGCTTCTTGGTATTGAGGCACTGAATCATTGAGTCATTGAATCATTGAGGCAGCGAGTCAATGACTCAATGACTCGATGATTCAATGACTAAGTGCGGTACCGGGTGGTTACTCTAGTAACCCCCTCCAGCCCACAACCCGCTCTAGAATGGACTTCGGAGTAGTCTGCCTTGGCCGCACGCACCAAAGTCTGGGTCTCTTTGCTGATCGCGCTGGTGCTCGCCCAGACCGCGGCTTCTCTGCTCATGCCAAGGGGAGATGCCCTGACCATTGCCAGCGACCTCATTCAGGGCTGTCTGCTACTAGTTGCCACCGCCGCCTTCCTGCCGAATATTTCGCGCTCGCGCTGCCCCACTTTCCACATCCGGCTTTTCTGGATCCTCATGAGCGTGGGCATGTTCTTCTGGCTCACCTATCAGGGCATGTGGAATTACTTTGAAGTTTTCAAGCGACAGGACGTGCCCAATCCGTTCCTCGGCGACGTCGTTCTGTTCATGCATCTGGTGCCCATGATCGCCGCTCTCGCCGTGCTTCCGCATCTCCGGGAAGACGAGCGTGATGAACGCATCCGCATGCTTGACTTTGCCCTCCTGCTCACCTGGTGGGTCTTCATTTATATATACGCCGTCATCCCCTGGCAGACGGTGCAGGTGGATGAAGTGGCTTACAACGCCAACTTCAACTTTGCCTATCTGACCGAGAAACTCGTGCTTCTGGGCGCCCTGGCCATCCTTGCCTACACCGCGCACGGCGGCTGGCGGCAGCTTTACGGACAGTTGCTCGGCGCCAGCGCACTCTACGCTTCCAGTTCCTACGTCGCCACCTGGGCCATCGGTCACAACCTTTATTACAGCGGCAGCCTCTACGACATCCCGCTGACCGTTTCCACCGCATGGATAGCGGCGGTTCCCTTGCTCGCGCTTCGCCTCAACCTGTCCGATTCCAAGCCGTCGCGGCCGGTGCTCGGCGTCTGGATCACCCGCCTGAGCATGCTCGCCCTGTTCAGCCTGCTCTGGGCGGCAATGCAGTCTGAACTGGACCCGAAGCTTTCGCCGGCGGTCAAGGGATTCCGCATTACCGCGAGTCTGCTGACCATGGTGGTGATGGGCGTTGTGGTTTTCTGGCGCCAGCGCCTGCTGCGGGACGAGCTATCGCTATTTCTAGAAAGGTCGCGCCGCTCGTTCGACGACCTGAAGGCATTGCAGGAGAAGCTCATTCAATCGGAGAAGCTGGCGTCGCTCGGCCAGTTGGTGGGCGGAGCCGCGCACGAGATCAACAACCCGCTCACCGCCATGCTGGGATACTCCGACCTACTGAGCGCGTCCACCTTGCCACACCAGGAACAACTCCAGGCGGCGCAAATCGGCGAGCAGGTTCGCCGTACCACTACGCTGGTGGCGAGCCTGCTGACTTTTGCCCGTCAGGCTCCGGCCCGGCTGTCCGCCGTTGACATCAACTCTGTGCTGCAGACCGGCGCGCGCCTGCTGGCTCCCCAACTCGAAGCAGAGGCCAGTGCGATCCGTCTCGACCTTGCCACTCCGCTGCCGCTGGTGCTCGCCGACTCCAATCAGATTCTGCACGTCTGTATGCACCTCGCGGGACAGGTCAGGGTCCGGGTCAATCACGAAACCCACCCCACGCTGTACGTTCGCACCCGCAGCCAGGGCGATCTGGTGATGGTTGATTTCTCGTCGGACGAAATTTCTTCGCCGCTGCCCGCGTTCTCTTCGCCGCTCAGTTCCGAAGGCGCGAACAAGCCTTCCACGCTGTCGCTGAGCGCCTGCTGCCGCATCGTCGAAGAGCATGGCGGCCGGCTCTGGCAGCCGGAGGATCCGGGTCATCCCGCGTTCCGGATGGAGCTGCGCATGGCAGCAAGCTCTGGCGGACGCTCGTTCGGAGCAGCCAATCGGGCCGCCGCCAGAAGCGGCTCGTAGATGGTTTCTCGTAAATTTGAATTGTCATCCTTCGCTTCGCTCAGGATGACAAAGCAGATTTGGAGTCATCAGCGGGCAGTATTTCTACGGTCCTCTTCAACTGTCCGCAAGCCGCGAAAATGTCGCGTCCTCGCGGGCGCCGCACAAACGTCGGAATTCCCGCCGCTGTCAAAATCCGCTGGAACTTCAATACCCGCTCTTGCTCCGGCGTCTGGTAGGGCAACTCTGTTCCCGGATTCAGCGCGATCAAATTAACTTTAGCGCGTATGCCACGCACCAACTCCGCCACCTCGCGCGCCTGCTCTGGAGCATCGTTCACGCCCGCCAGCAGCACATATTCAAACGTCAGCCGCTCTCGCGGTCGCAGCGGGAACTCCCGCGCCGCTTTCATCAGCTCGGCCAGATTCCACTTCCGATTCAGCGGCATCACTTCTTCCCGTAACTTGTCATTTGACGCATTCAGCGAAATCGCCAGCTTCGGACGAGGCGCTTCCTGCCCGAAATCATGAATCCGTGGCACGATCCCCGCCGTTGATACCGTCATCCGCGACTCCGGAATCCCCACGCCCTCGGCCAGCAGCCGCACCGACTTCATGAAGTTGTCATAGTTCAGGAACGGTTCGCCCATGCCCATGAACACGACGTTGACGCGCTGCAATGGAGGATCAACTCCCTGGTCGCGAAGAACTGACTGCGATCTGCCCGACAATTTCTCCCGCCTCCAGATTACGTTTGACGCCGAGCAGCGCCGTGAAACAGAACTTGCAATTCACCGCGCATCCCACCTGGCTGGAGACGCAGATTGTGGATCGGCGCCACTCTGTCGCATCCTTCCGGCTCTCAGTCTCGTCCCCGGCCTCGCTGCCGTCGCCGCTCTCGCCGCCGTCTCCCTCCGGCATCCATACCGTTTCCACCGTCTCTCCGTCGGAGAGTTCAATCAGATACCGCACCGTGCCGTCGCTCGATACAAACTTGCGCGCAATCGTCGGAAGCCCCATTCCCCAACCTTGATCCGCGAGGTGAGAGCGATATTCGCGCGGCAACGTCGAGACCTGATCCAGGCGCTCAATCTTTTGCCGGTAGACGGCATCAAATAGTTGCTGGCCGCGATAGGCAGGCTGGCCTGACTCGGTCGCAAGATTTGTGAGTTCCTGCAAATCAAGTCCTAACAGCGAATTGGACGGCGGGTTCGGCATTAGCGATGCGCAGGTCGAGTATTAGTGGAGCAAAATTCTGTAAGTTAAACAAAGCAATAACGAAGCTCGGTCGCAATCTCCTTGCCGCAGATTGTGGGACAATAGATATAGATACAGACACGAAAGCTATATAACAGGATAGACGGTGTGGCCGCACGTCCTCGTCGCACTCGATCTTATAGCAAAGGAAATCTTAACTAAGACCTCATGGTAAAAGAAACGCGCAGCATTCGTCGTCAGGTCCTGCCGAACGGCCTGACCGTTATCACCGAGCAGATGTCCCACATTCGCTCGGTCGCGATCGGCATCTGGCTTAAGTCCGGATCGCGCGATGAAGATTCCGAATTTAACGGCATCTCCCACTTCATCGAGCACATGGTCTTCAAGGGAACCGAGACGCGCTCCGCCGAAGCCATCGCCCGCCAGGTCGATTCGATCGGCGGCAACATGGACGCATTCACGGCAAAGGAATGCATCTGCTTCAACATTAAAGTTCTCGACGAGCACCTTCCGCTCGCCATGGATGTGCTCAGCGATCTCGTCCTCCACCCTGTCTTCGATGCCGGCGACATTGCGAAGGAGCGCGGCGTCATTCTCGAAGAAATAAAAATGGATCAGGATAATCCCGACTACCTCGTCCACGAAATCTTTACCCAAAGTTTCTGGAAGGACCACGCCCTCGGGTTGCCGATTCTGGGCACGCGCGACACCGTGAAAAAATTCGAGCGTCCCGTAGTCAACCGTTTCTACGGACACCACTTCGCGCCCGGCAATCTCATCGTCAGCGCTGCCGGCAACCTCGATCACAAACACTTTGTCGAGCTTGTTGAAAAACATTTCGGGCACGTGAAGTCCGCGAAAAATGGCTTGCACTCACCCAAGCCCAAGACTTTTTCGCGCATCAACCTGCGCAACAAGAAATCGCTGGAGCAGGTCCAGATCTGCATCGGCGTGCCTTCCCATCCCATGGCGGACGAACGCCGCTACGCCTCGTACATCCTGAATACGTTGCTCGGAGGCGGCATGAGCTCGCGATTGTTCCAGAACATTCGCGAGCGTCAGGGACTCGCCTACTCCATCTACAGCGACCTGAACCCTTATCGCGACACCGGCTCCATGTGCGTCTACGCGGGCACCTCGCGCGAGTCGGCCGTCAAGGTTGTCGAGTGCGTGGTCGAGGAATTCCGCAACTTGAAGGCCACGCCGGTTCCGGAAGAAGAACTGCGCCGCTCCAAGGACCAGCTTAAAGGCAGCCTCATGCTGTCGCTGGAATCTTCGACCGCGCGCATGTCGAATCTCGCCCGCCAGGAAATGTACTACGACCATTTCTATGGCCTCGACGAATTGATCGAGCGCATCGAAGCCGTCACTGTAGACGACCTGCAACAAACCGCCGAAGAATTCTTCCGCACCGAACAGATCGCCGTGACGATTCTGGGCAATCTTACCGGCCTCAAACTAACTCGTGACCAGTTGAGCTGCTAAAGGCTATTGTGGATGCGGGGCTTTGCCCCAGTCCGGCGTTCGTGCGTCGCTGCGCCCCGCCCCGCCGTGTCCCCACCCCGCGTGCTATCCTGTTGCACTCTTTTCTCGTCGGATTCCTAAAATGTCCCTGCGCATCCTGGGTTTTGTCTTGGCCGCGGTACTCTTGATCGGCTACCGTCTGATCGAGCCCCGCACTCCAGGTTCCGCCCCACCCGATCGCTGGAATCTTCCGACGCTGTTTCTGGCCAGTGCGCTCACTCTCTTCGCAGAACTCGCGATAATCCGCTGGGTCGCCACTGAAGTTCGCGTGTTTGCCTATGTGAAAAACCTGGCGCTGCTGCTCTGCTTTCTCGGCTTCGGACTAGGTTGCGCTTTGGCTCGCCAGCGTCCCCGCTGGCAAACCGCCGCCACTGCTCTCGTCGGCCTGATTGTCGTGGTGCGGATGCCCTGGCACGGTCCCCAGATTATGGAAGACCTGTCGCAATATCTCGGGGCGTCGCAAGACATCGAGATTTGGGCCACCCACGCCATGCACGACACCACTGGTTTCGTCCTGGCCGTGACCATTACGACCATCCTGCTTTTCTTCATCACTTACATTTTTATCCCCATTGGACAGACCGTGAGCCGCCAGATCGAGCTGGCCCCGCGCCCGCTTTATGGTTATTCGTGGAATCTGGCCGGCAGCCTGTTTGGCATCCTCGCGTTCTTTGCCGTGTCGTGGCTCGCACTGCCCCCGGCGGTTTGGTTCACCATCGTGCTGGCAAGCATGGCGCTCCTGCAATCGAATCGGAACAACAGCATCCGAATTGTGGCCGCTATCTTGCCGGTGGCGTTGCTGCTCTTCGATCCTTCCACGCCGCACCACTTCAACCTCTGGACTCCCTACCAGCAGATCCAGGTGGACGATAAGAATTTTCCCGATGGCGAACTTGCCAGCACGCTGATTCAAGTCAACCATACCGGCTACCAGGTCATTGTGAATCTCTCCCCTGATTTTCTGGCTCGCCACCCCCAACTGCTGAAACAAGCGCCGGACGAAAATCCCTACAATCTACCTTTCCGCTTCACAACTCCGAATCCGAGCGTGTTGATCGTCGGCTCGGGCACCGGAAACGACGTTGCCGCCGCTCTGCGCCATCAGGCCCGTGCCGTGGATGCCGTCGAAATCGATCCCAAGATCCTCGCCCTGGGACGCAGCCGCCACCCCGAGCATCCCTATGACGACCCGCGCGTCTCCGCTCACGTCACCGATGCGCGCGCCTTCATGAAGCGCACCACTGCCCGCTACGACCTCATCCTTTTCGGATTGCTCGATTCCCACACGCAGCTCTCCGACTATTCCAACATGCGCCTCGACAACTTCGTGTATACCGAAGAATCCTTTCGCGAAGCGCGCGCACTGCTTGCACCCAACGGCGTTCTGTTCATCAAGTTTCAGATCAATCATCCGTTTGTGGGGCAACGCCTGGCTGAAATGCTGACCCGCACTTTCGGAAAACCTCCCGTCACTTTCCTGGCGCCTTCTCACTACACCGCGGGCGCCACCTGCTTTGCCATCTCTTCATCAGGTCAGGTGGATACCAGCCTGGCCGCCGATCCCCGCTTAGCTCAGTTTGTCGCCGCCGAGCGTCCGGAGTTTCTCGCATTGCCCGAAGTCGCGGTCACCACCGACGATTGGCCCTATCTGTACCATCAGGGACACTGGATCCCGGGCATCTTCTACTTGCTCAGCGCCCTCGTCATTTTGCTTGCGGCCGTTTTTTATCTCCAGATTCCGGAAGCCCGCAGCCGGGTTCCTTCTCTATTCTTCTTCAGCATGGGCGCTGGATTTCTGCTGCTGGAAACGCAAGTGGTCAGTCGGCTGGCGCTGTATTTTGGGACGACGTGGCAGGTCAACGGCATTGTGATTGCCGCCATTCTCTCGGCGCTTCTCATCGCCAACTTCGTCATCGAGAAACAGCCACGCGCGTGGCCGCGCGTCTGGACTCTAACCGGCATCCTTGCCGGTATTGCCTGCGCCTACTTTGTACCTTTCAGCCGCATTCCCGGATCAGCAGCCTTGGTCGGCTGCCTGGCTGCGATCGTTTTCGCCATCCCGATTTTCTTTGCTGGCCTGTTGTTCGCCTCGGAATTTCGCTCGGTTGACTCTCCCGCTGCTGCCCTGGGCGCCAATATGCTCGGAGCCGTCGTTGGGGGGCTGCTGGAAAACCTGTCACTCATCACCGGAATGAAAGCGCTGCTGGTGCTGGCCGCTATGTTGTATGCGCTTGCCGCCCTGGGTTTCCGCGGATTGCCGGCCCGTGCATCAGCCCCCGGTTCGAGAGAGATCTAAGCCTGGTCACTACCGGAAAATGATCCGGATCACCAGCGCAGCCCAAGCGTGACTGGCATAACGATGGTTTCGCCGTCGGCCTGGTAAGCGCGATGATAGCGCCATTCGAAGAAAGCGTTGGCACGCTTCATATATTTCATCTGGTAGGTAATTCCTCCACCTACATTGAAACCGCCCGCCACCACGGAATTCGACGACATGACTTGCGGGAACTGAATTGTGTAAGGGTTTCCAGGGGTGGTCAGGACACAAGTAAGGTCCCACCATCGCCATGCGGGTTGGCAAGCAGCGCCGACCGTAAGATGCTGGGGGACCTTCAACGAAACGGTGCGATCATAAAAACCCAGGCCGAAAATTCCGTACGCTCCCACATTGCGGAAATGGAACGGCACGTGGACGATAGTGTCCAGACTGATCGACTGCATGTGGCCGCTTTGGCCGGCCAAACCCTGCTCGTTTTTCACGTTCGACCTAAAAGGAAGGTTGTAGTACATGTATTCGGCGTCGAAACCGAACATCTTGCTGTAGTTCATGCCGGCTCCGAGCACCAATTGCGAGGAGTCGCCGACATAGCTGGCCACATCGTCGCGGCCAATGCCAGGCCCGCCGCCTAGCGTAAAGTTATAACGACTGAAATTTGATTGCGCCGAAGCCGATGCCACGAGTCCGCAAAAAAGAAGCAACAACAGTATTCGATTCCTCAATCTCCATCTCCTGTTTGTAGAACCCAAGGTCGTGCAGCACGGGCGTAAAGCTCGTCAGGTCCGCAAAAATATTGTTCAGAATATTCTTCGTACATAATTGTCCCATGATCGCGGCTTCTCACTTAGATGCGCGCGTAGAAAACGAAAGCCAGGCTTTTTCACCTATGTGCAGCGCTTGGACGGGGCGCGTGGCTGATCTTCCCATAAAACACAGGCCAGTACTCGCGGAGCATGTTTCCGCCCGCTTTGGTCGCTAAGTCCAGACCATAGCGAAAGAAGGTATCTCCCACCGTGCGGTTCCGATCGGGCCAGTAAACGTTCGCCAGTCCCTCACTCAGCAGCGGCCCCGTCATTCCGGACCAGTTGAAGACATCGCGTCCATCATCGCTGTGCGTAACGAAGACCCGCTTCACCGAATACTTGACTGCGTGAAAGAAGCTGGGCCTGACCTCGGGATAAAAACGCGGATCCTGGTGCAGCGCCGACGCAAGTATAAACGTCCCAAAGAATTGGCTGGACGCCTGGCGCGCCATGGAGGACCCGAATCGCTTGGCGTATCCATCCCACCCTTGTTCGTAACCGGTCGGAGAGTCGTCCGCCTGACCGACCGCCGAACCCAGGATTGCCCAGGTCACGGTGTGCACGGAAATACTATTGTCCACGAACAATTGAAATTTTTGCCCCGTCGAAAGCGGCTCGGTGCTGGCCGCGATGTCGGGGAAAACGATGGACTTGCGTTCCAGCAGATTGTACAGGGCCACACCCGGAACTTTGGACGAAGTGCTCGGAGCCTGACTGCCGGGTGAAGCGCCCGTTTGCGTCTGCGTCTGTGGTGTCGGCGGCGTTTCCTGGGCGGACGCATTCGCCGAGAAGCCGATCGCGGTCCATGCAAGGAACATCAATCCGAAAATAATCAACCCGCGCAACGACGGTTGCAGAAAGAACGCGTTGCCGAACTGCGTGAAGTGCGCAGTTCCACGGCGGCTAATTCCTTGACGCAGGGCCATCGCTAGAGATTACCGAATCACACGCCGGGCAGCAAACTTTGAAACCTGATTTGCACGACTTCGCGGCTCCGGGCCGCTACGTGGTGCAATAGTTCGCGGACGGTCAAGCCCGCCGTCAGCAACTCAATCATCTGCTCTACACTGATTCCCGCTTTCGCGCCCAGTGCAACCATTTTGGCGACCGCGCGCCGCAGCGTCTCTTGCTGCGCAAGAGTGAGCGGACCGGCCGGATCATGATTTGTCGCTCCGGCGGAATGTAGCTCAGTCCTCATTTTTCGATATGATCCGCCAAGCCAGCGCGTCCGCGCTGTGACGCGGCTTACTTTATATTTGTGACGGAATCGGCGAGCTGCGATGACTGCCTACTGCACCGCCGTGGCCGCGCAGTGCTGATCGAAGGCGGCCTTCAGATCGGCGGCGATGGCGGAGGCATCGCGGGTTTCGATCTGATGGCGCTGCATCATGTAGACCAGCTTTCCCTCATGCAAAATCGCGATGGAGGGCGACGATGGCGGATATCCGGTGAAATAAGAGCGGGCGCGCTCGGTCGCTTCCGTGTCCTGTCCGGCAAAGACGGTTGCGATCTTGCCGGGCTTGGTCGCATTTTGCAACGCCAGGCGAACAGCGGGACGCATGCGGCCGGCAGCGCATCCGCAAATGGAATTTACGACCACCATGGTTGTGCCGGACGCTTTCACAAAACGGTCAACATCGGCGGCGCTGCGCAGCTCTTCAATTCCCAGGCGCGTCAGCTCCTCGCGCATCGGGACCACCATAATTTCGGGATACATGGATTCTCCTAAACCTAAGGTTTCAAAGTTTCAGTGTTGCAAGGTTGCAAGGTCTTTAGATCGAAACTCTGAAACCTTGAAACATTGAAACCTGCTTCTATCAACTATAGAGTGAAATCATCCAGATGACTATTCAGGAAAATGTTCCGCTGGCGCCGCTGACTACGCTGCAGGTGGGTGGGGCGGCGCGTTACTTTGCGGCGGCGAAGCGCGAGGACGAGGTTCGCGAGGCCGTCGAATTCGCAAAATCCCGCAGCATGCCGCTGCTGGTGCTCGGCGGCGGAAGCAATCTGGTGGTCGCCGATTCAGGATGGCCGGGGCTGGCGCTGAGAATCGCGATTGGCGGCATTACGACTCCACCGGCGAAGGACGCGACGGGGAAGGCGGTGCTCTTCAGCGTGGGCGCGGGGGTTGACTGGGATGACTTTGTCGCGCAAGCAGTGGTGCAGAATTGCGCAGGAGTTGAGTGCCTCAGTGGCATTCCGGGCAGCGTTGGAGGCACGCCGGTGCAGAACGTTGGCGCCTACGGGCAGGACGTCGCGGATACGATCGAATCAGTGAGGGCTCTGGATTTGCGAAAGCTCGATTTGCGCAATCCCGACTTGAAAGAAGATCCAATTGTCGTTTTGCCCAAGCCGGCCTGCGGATTCCGTTATCGCTCGAGCATCTTCAATACCACCGAACGTGGCCGTTACATCATCTTGCGAGTGAACTATCGGTTGCAGCGAGGTGGCGCTCCGAGTTTGAAGTACGCGGACTTGCAGAAGCATTTTGCCGATCGGGTCACGAACTCCGCTGTCAAAAAGACGTCGCCAACGCTCGCAGAAGTCCGCGATGTGGTGCGCGCCATACGACGCAGCAAAGGGATGTTGATCGTCCCCGGAGACGACGATTGCCGCAGCGCCGGATCGTTCTTCAAGAATCCCGTGCTCAGCGAGGCGCAGTTCAGTGAACTTGCCGCGCGTGCGGCAGCGAAAGGGCTCGAAATTCCCCGCTACCCGGCGCTCGATCTGCAACACAAAGTTTCGGCGGCGTGGCTGGTCGAACATTCAGGCTTCTCCAAAGGATATGGGATGGGCGCAGCCGGGATTTCGACAAAACACGCGCTGGCGCTGATCAACCGGGGAGCCGCGAAAGCGAGCGATATTATCGGGCTGAGAGATGAAATCCAGCGCGGCGTGCAGGAATCGTGGAGCATTCGGCTGGAGCCGGAGCCGGTGTTCGTAGGATTCTGACCGCGCCGGGGCTATTAACTCATCGGTTTAACAATTCAATAAATAAGGGCGGCGCATCCCGAAGCGACGGGTCCCCCATGCCGGCCCAGAGGTGTCCGTTACCGCGGAATCCGCCCTGTTCCCCCATCGGCAGGGGTGCCAATCTCCTTTAGCAAATTATTTGCGAACGAAGTGCCCCGGGCAGCGTTCTTCATGTACAGGAGAGAGCGTGATTGCAGAATCCGCAATGGCGGGCGAGGCCCCAATTTTGACGAAAGAAGCCTTGCCACAGAAAGCTCTGGCGCAGCAAGAACAAGAAGACGACGTGCTGGAAACAGCCGTCCGCGAGCACGCCGGCCTCGTCTACCGCATCGCTTACTCGGTTTTGCGCAATCCCGCCGATGCGGAGGACGCCACACAGGAAGTTTTCCTGCGTGTGCTCCGATACGGAAAGAAGGGGGCCGGCATTCACGACCAGAAGGCGTGGTTGGCCAGGATCGCATGGCGCGTAGCCATCGATCGGCGCAAGAGTACAGCCAAGGCAGCTGCCGGGACACAAAAAGCCGAAGACACGTTAGTAGCGCCCGGCCATGGAGCGGATCGAGTTCTGTTGGAGCAGGAACGCAGCGCGGCGCTGGAGCGGCTGATTTCAGCATTGCCGGGCCCACTGCGGGACGCGCTGGTGCTCTCGACGCTGGAGGAGATTGCGCCGCGCGAAGTCGCCGTGATGCTTGGAATCAGCGAGGCTGCGGTGCGTTCCCGGTCGTTCCGAGCGCGCGAGATTCTGCGTGACAGGCTTTTGGCCCAGGATCGACCAGGAAAAACGACTGCGCCAAGGACGTGAATATGGATCCGACTAACAGAGAACACGATGTCGAGCAGTGGCTGGATGGAGCGCTCAGCCAATACGGCAAGGCCGAGCCTCGGACGGGGTTAGAGAGTCGAGTGTTGGCGAACCTCGAAGCCGAGCGCGATCGGATGGCCTCCCGGCGACGCTGGTGGTGGGCAGTGGGAGCAGTCGCTGCAGCAGCGGCAATTGTGGCGGTGGTGTGGCTCGAGGAGAACAGTCGCAAAAAGAATCCGGCAGACATGGCGGGAACTCCGACGACGATTCATCACGAAGATGCGCAGAAAGCGATCGAGCCAGGGCCAGTGCCGCAAGCCGCTCACCCCGGAAAGGAGTCGGCCCAGCGGAGGCTCGCGAATCAGCCGAGCCGCGAGCTGGCTGTGGCAGCGGCACCGAAGCTGGATCAGTTCCCCTCGCGGCGCAGTTTGTCGGGAGAGGAGTTGTTGCTGGTTCGGCGACTGAACGAGCAATCCGACAAGGTGGCATTGCTCGAAGCCGGTGCAACCCGCGCGGAGGGTGACTTGAGCATTGACAGCCTTGAGATTCGCCCCCTTCAGGTTCCTGATATTGAAACTTCGGAAAGTAAAACGAACTATTCGGAAAGTAAAACGAACTAAAGGAGAAGATCATGAGAATCGCGAGACGAATTGTTTTGCTTGGAATGGTTGCAATGCTGGCTCTCGCGTCACGGGGCGCGTCAGCACAGGGTGACAAGAAAACTGGACCCCCAGAGTCCGGAAGCGCTGCAGTCAACAGACCCCTCAACGTATACCGGCTCGATTTCGCGCTCAGCGAATTCGTCGACGGCAAGAAGGTCAACACGCGGAGCTATTCTGTCACTGCGCGCGAGGACGAAATGAACAAGCTGCGCTCGGGCGCGAGATACCCCGTAGCAACGGCGACTGTCGACAAGGGCACTCAGTTTCAATACCTGGATGTTGGAGTGAGCATTGACTGCCGCGTGGTGGAGCGGGGTGGGTATCTGGAACTTAACGCGGTCGTCGATTCCAGCGTTATTGAAGGCGCGGATACGCATGGCATACCAAGCCCGGTCATTGATCAACCTGTCATCGGTCAGATGAAATCCGACATCCGCTCTTTGATCCGTCCTGGCACTCCAACCATGGTCAGCAGCATGGAGGATCCTGCCAGCAAGCGACGCTTCCAACTGGAGGTAACTGCGACCAAAATGGACTGAAATCGAAGACGAACGCGCGGTCGGGGCCTCATAGACCGACCCTTCCTAGGCACGCTCGGCCAGGTGCCTCGCCCGCTCAAAGATTTTCACGAACATCGGCCGCGTAAGCTTGCCGGTGTTCGTGTTTTGATTTGAGGGATGATAGGTCGCCAGGAGAGCGAGCCCGTCGGGCATGGCGTATTCCGCGCCGTGGCGGAATTCATACTCGCGTTTGCTAGTGATCAGATTCTTGCGCTTTAGATAATTGAGATAAGCCTCGAATCCGATTCTTCCCAGGGCAACGACGACGCGCAGATCTTTCAGTCCATCGATCTCGCGATCGAGAAACGGAGCGCAGTTGGCGAGTTCCTCGGGCAGAGGCTTGTTGTCCGGCGGTGCGCAGCGAGCTGCGGCGGTGATGTAGAGATCAGTCAGAACCTGGCCGTCGTTGCGAGCGGTTGCGGTGGGCTGACTGGCGAATCCGGTTTCGTACAGCACCGGATACATGAAGTTGCCGGAGGCGTCCCCGGTGAACGGGCGGCCGGTGCGATTGGAGCCATGGGCGCCGG
This sequence comes from uncultured Acidobacteriaceae bacterium, assembly GCA_963755765.1. Classification (GTDB taxonomy): domain Bacteria; phylum Acidobacteriota; class Terriglobia; order Terriglobales; family Acidobacteriaceae; genus Acidiflorens. Next base: position 208,912 of record CAVWKZ010000005.1, on the reverse strand, counting down.
GAGCGAGTCCGAGAACGAGAACGCGGGCGTGAGGATCACCGAAGCCAGGAACAGGTTTGCCCCAGTATTCGCAGCCGCGATATGCGCGGCGCTTCTCGCGGGCGATGCGCTCGCGATACTCGACCAGACGCGGACAGCGCGTGCAGGTGACGACTTCGGCATCCAGAATCTTGAGCCAGTTGGGAACGGACATTCGCCCTTCATTGTATTTGGTTGTTTGTGTAGGGCGGACACTCTTGTCCGCTGCCGTTGCTGTTGTTGTTGCCTTACGAGCGAACCACAACAACCGTCATCCACTGAATTCGTTTTCGCCGCACGCTTTTCGCGGACAAGAGTGTCCGCGCTACACGATTCGCGAACCAGACAAGACACTCGCCCGTTACTTTAGTGGGTAGCAAGTCCCCCTCCGCCGTTTGACGTTGCTCTTCGAGAGTCTTTACACTCAAGGTTGCGGCAGAAGGTTTCGCAGACGAGCAATCTTCCTCGCGCTGCCGCTTTTGGAAAGGCAATTGTGAGCCCCACGGATACTAAGGAAAACGCGGCCAAGGAAAAAGCGGCCAAAGAAGTTCCGACCAAGGAAAGCGCGACCAAGCGCGAGATCGAGGTCGAAATTCCGGTCGAGGATGTCGCTCGCCAGACCGACTCGCTGATCCAGAAATATCAGAAGGTGGCCCGTATCCCGGGCTTCCGCCGCGGCCACGTTCCAGCGTCAATTATTCGCCAGCGTTTTTCGGAAGAAATAAAGACCGACATGGTCGAGGCACTGATTCCGCGCTTCTTCCGCCAGGAAGCCGAACGTCTGAGTCTGCATCCGGTGTCGCAGCCGCGCGTAACCGACCTGCACCTGCACGATGGCGAGCCACTGCGCTTCAAGGCGGCGTTTGAGGTGCTCCCGGAAATCAAGCTGGAAGGCTACAAAGAGTTGCGCGCCGATAAACCGGAGATAGCAGTCTCCGAAGAGGACGTGGAAAAGGCGCTGGCCGATCTGCGCGAACGGCACGCCGCGTTCAATCCGATCGAAGGCCGCGCCCTCGCCGACGGCGATTTCGCCCAGGTCTCGCTCGATGGCACTCCCAAGTCTGGCGAAGCCGGAGCTGGAAAAGCCGGCGATGGCCAGCCCGTCCACATGGACGAAGTGCTGGTCGAAATCGCCGGCGGCAACACCATGCCGGAATTTACCGAACACCTCCGGGGCACGAATCCGGGCGATGAGCGGACTTTCGACGTGAATTATCCCGAGGACACGCAGGACAAACGCCTGGCAGGGAAGACATTCTCCTACGCGGTGAAGGTGCAGGCGATCAAACAGAAGAGCCTGCCGGAGTTGAACGACGAGTTTGCCAAGCAGTTGGGCGGCGAGTTCCAGACGATCGACGACGTGCGCAAAGCCATCCGTGAGCAAATGGAAGCCGAGCGTAAGCACGAAGCCGAACATGCCGCCAAGGAAAAGCTGGTAGGAGAACTGATTCAGCGCAACGATTTTGAAGTCCCCGATTCGCTGATCGAACAGCAGATTGACATACGCCTCGAGCGGGGACTGCGTGCACTGGCGGCGCAGGGTCTGACCGCCGAGCAGATGAAAAAAATGGATTTGAACCGTCTGCGCGTGGGGCAACGCGAGCAGGCAGTTCACGATGTAAAAGCCGCGCTGCTGCTCGAAAGAGTGGCAGAAGAAGAGAACGTACAGGTCAGCGACGAAGAATTAAATCAGGAACTCGAAGCGCTGGCCAGACAGTCAAAACAGACGTCTGAAGCAGTGCGTGCTCGTTTGACACGGGATGGGGGCCTCGATAGGATCAGAACAAGAATCCGCAACGAAAAGACCCTCAATTTTCTGTATCGTCAGTCCGCATGATGAAGACGCGGACCATTTCGATCCTCCCCTGAGCCGACGACCGACTTCAGGGCGGGAGTGTGGAAAGGGTGAACGTGAAAGAGAACGACCCACGAATGATGCTGGTGCCGATGGTGATCGAGTCGACCGGACGCGGCGAACGGGCGTATGACATTTATTCCCGGCTGCTCCGCGACAATATCATCTTTATTGGCACGCCGATTGATGACAATATTGCCAACCTGGTCATCGCCCAGATGCTGTTTCTGGCGCAGGAAGACCCCGAAAAAGACATCCAGCTCTACATCAACTCCCCAGGCGGATCAATCACGGCGGGCATGGCGATCTACGACACCATGCAATACGTGAAGAATGATGTCACCACGATCTGCATTGGTCAGGCCGCTTCGATGGCGGCACTGCTGCTGTCGGCGGGCGAAGCCAAGAAACGCCTGGCGCTACCCAATTCGCGCATCCTGATTCACCAGCCTTCGATGGGCGGATTGTCAGGCCAGGCGACCGATATTGACATCCATGCCCGCGAAATTCTGCGCATGCGGGAGATTACTAATCAGTTACTGGCTAAGCACAGCGGCCAAAAGCTGGATAAAGTGGAAAAGGACGTGGAGCGCGACTTCATCATGAACTCGCAGCAGGCCAAGGAGTACGGAATCATCGACGACATCATCTACAAGACGAGATAAGACTGATTTCGTATTATGATCGGCAATTCGTGACGGCTGTCTGGCAGAAGGCCGCACCAAGCACGCGGGTAGGGAGAAAAGGAGCAGGGCCGAGTGAAAACCAGATCGGGTTCGGAGGAGATGCTGCGCTGTTCGTTCTGCCACAAGTCGCAGGACGCGGTAGCGAAACTCATCTCTTCTCCAAGCGACTATCCCCGGGCATACATCTGTGACGAGTGCGTGGCCGTCTGCAACTCAATTCTCGAAGACGACCGCAGCGCCGCTCCTTCGGCGGCGGTGCCGAATCAACTGCCGAAGCCGCTGGAAGTGAAGACCTTCCTCGACGAGTACGTGATCGGGCAGGAGCAGACCAAGAAAAAGCTGGCAGTCGCGGTCTATAACCATTACAAGCGCATTTACATGAACCGCCAGCGCACCGGCGACGGCGTGGAGTTGACGAAATCGAACATCCTGCTGATTGGGCCGACTGGAACGGGCAAGACGCTGCTGGCGCAAACGCTAGCTCGCATGCTCGACGTGCCGTTCGCAATCGTGGATGCGACTACCCTGACCGAAGCCGGCTACGTCGGCGAGGACGTTGAGAACATCATCCTCAAGCTGCTGCAGGCAGCAGAAGGCGACGTCAGCCGTACCCAGACCGGCATCATCTATATCGACGAAATTGACAAGATCGGGCGCAAGGACGAGAACCCTTCGATTACCCGCGATGTGTCGGGCGAAGGCGTGCAACAAGCGCTGCTCAAGATTCTCGAAGGCACGATCGCGAACGTGCCGCCGCAGGGTGGACGCAAGCATCCGCACCAGGAATTTACACCCGTCGACACCACCAACATTCTCTTCATATGCGGGGGCGCTTTCGTCGGTCTCGAGAAAATTATCGGTCGGCGCATCGGCAAGAAGGCTCTCGGCTTCCGCATGGGAGAAGGCGAGGAAGGCGATCAGAAGGCGCTCGACTCGAAGCGTAACTTCGAACTCGTCTCGGAAGCCCAGCCCGAAGACCTGATCAAATTTGGACTGATTCCCGAATTTGTCGGACGCCTCCCAGTGATGGGCGTGCTCCAGCAACTGGATGAAAATGCGCTGGTCGAAATTCTGACGCGCCCGAAGAACGCGATCGTGAAACAGTATCAGCGCCTCTTCGAGTTTGAGAATGTGCGGCTGAAGTTCAGCGACGATGCCAACCGTGCGATTGCACGCCAGGCCATGGCGCGTAAAGTCGGAGCCCGCGGCTTGCGCATGATCCTCGAAGAACTCATGCTGGAACTGATGTATAGTCTGCCCAGCCAGAAGAAAGTTAAGGAATTTGAAGTGACCCGTGAGATGGTTGAGAAACGCAACGTCTCGCTGGCCATGATCGAGAAAGCGGCAAGCTGAACCCACCCTAGCGTCGCAAAAAGCGCGACACTAGGATGGGGCACGCACTAAACCTGGTCAGAGACGGGAGACCCGAGTTGTCGAACCCTAAGGAAAAGTTCGAGAGCAAGAAATTGCCCATGATGCCCATTCGGGATGTGGTCATCTTTCCGTACATGATGACTCCGTTCGTGGTGGGCCGGGAATCTAGCGTGCGTGCGCTCGAAGAAGCTCTGGCCAGCGATAAGAAGATTTTTCTCGCGACCCAGCACGATGCCTCGATCGACGAACCCAAGGCCGGCGACATCTTCCAGGTCGGCACCATCGTCAACATCGTGCAGAGCCTCAAATTGCCCGACGGCAACATTAAAGTCCTGGTCGAAGGCATCGAGCGCGGCAAGATTTTGCAGGTCGTCGAGACCGAAGGGTATCTTCAGGCAACCGTGCGCGTCGCCCGTTACGCCACCGAAACGACGGCGCAGATTGAAGCCGGGATGCAGCGCGTCACCGGCATGTTTGAGCAATATGTAAAGCTCTGCCAGTCGCTAAACTACGAAACCATGATCGCCGCCGTGCGCATGGAAGATCCGGCGAAGCTCACCGACACCATCGCCGCCAACCTGCAACTCTCGATCGAAGAGAAGCAAGGACTGCTCGAGATTTTCGATCCCGCCGAGCGACTGAACCGCATCGGCGACGTGCTCGACGTGGAAATCGAAAAACTCAACATGGATCGCACCATCCAGTCGCGCGTAAAGCGGCAGATGGAGAAGGCGCAGAAAGAGTACTACCTCAACGAAAAGATCAAAGCGATTCAGAAAGAACTGGGCCGCGGCGAGAAAAGCGAATTCGACGAACTGAAGAAGAAGGTCGAAGCTGCAGGCATGCCGAAAGAAGTGCGCGACAAAGCCATCCAGGAGCTCAAAAAACTGGAAGCGATGCCGCCCATGTCGGCCGAGTCCACCGTTTCGCGCAACTATCTCGACTGGTTGCTGGCAGTGCCGTGGAAGAAGCGGTCGAAAGAAATCCGCAACATCTCTCGCGCCGAAAAAGTCCTGAATGAAGACCACTATGGCCTGGAGAAAATCAAGGAGCGCATCCTTGAATTTCTCGCCGTCCGCCAGTTGGTGAAAAATCCCAAAGGCTCGATTCTGTGCTTCGTCGGACCTCCCGGCGTGGGCAAGACTTCGCTAGGAATGTCGATTGCTAAAGCAACCGGCCGCAAGTTCGTTCGCATGTCGCTAGGCGGCGTGCGCGATGAAGCGGAAATCCGCGGCCATCGTCGCACTTACATCGGCGCGTTGCCCGGCCAGATCATCCAGATGATGAAAAAGGCGGGCACGAAGAACCCGGTGTTTATGCTGGACGAAGTGGATAAAATGTCGATGGACTTCCGAGGCGATCCCTCGGCGGCGCTGCTCGAAGTTCTCGATCCGGAACAGAACTTCATGTTCGTCGATCATTACCTCGACGTCGAATACGATCTCTCACAAGTCTTCTTCGTAGCCACGGCGAATGTGATTCACACCGTTCCACCCGCCTTGCAAGACCGCATGGAAGTGCTGCGCCTGCACGGCTACACCGAACCGGAAAAAGTTGAGATCGCGAAACAATTTCTGGTGAAGAAGCAAATGGCGCAGGCGGGGTTGACGGAAAAGAATGTGCAGTTCTCCGACGAGTCCATCCGGCAGATCATTCGCGGATTTACCCGCGAAGCCGGGGTGCGAAATCTGGAGCGCGAAATTGGTAACATCTGCCGGAAAGTTGCGCGCAAGGTCGTAAAAGAAGGCGCGGACTTCTCGGCCGCCGTTCAGCCCGATAAAGTTGGCGACTATCTCGGTGTTCTGAAATTCCGCGACACCCTTGCCCACGAAAAGAGCGAAATCGGCCTCGTCACCGGCCTGGCCTGGACTGAAGTTGGCGGCTCGATCTTGAGCACGGAAGCGACGGTCGTCGACGGCAAAGGCAAGCTCACCTTGACCGGCAAACTGGGCGACGTGATGCAGGAATCGGCGCAGGCGGCGATGTCCTACATTCGCTCACGCGCGGCGCGCCTCGGACTGCCCCGCGACTTCTACCGCAACCTCGATATTCACGTGCACGTGCCGGAAGGCGCGATTCCGAAAGATGGTCCCTCCGCCGGCATCACCATCGCCACCGCTCTCGCCAGCGCGCTGAGCCGCATTCCAGTGCGCCGCGATATCGCCATGACTGGCGAGATCACTCTGCGCGGCAAGGTGCTTCCCATTGGCGGATTGAAGGAAAAACTCCTGGCGGCTCACCGCGCCGGATTATTCGAAGTCATTCTGCCACTGGAAAACGAGAAAGACGTAGCCGAGGTCCCGGAGAATCTGCGTACCGCCATGAAACTACACTTCGTCGACAACATGGACCAGGTGCTGGCCGTCGCCCTCGAAGGCCCGCTCCCGCAGATTCCGACGGAGGCCGAAACCATGGCTCCCATTGCCACGCCGCCGGCGGCCGAGATTCCTACGGCCCGGCAATAGACTAAAATTATCGCTTGGCCGCCGCGCGCGTTCAGCTGTCCCGGCGGTACAGGAGTTCGCGCATAGCTTGTCTCCGAGCCTCGTTCGCTTCTTTCACTGTCTTGCGCTCGTCGGCGTCCATGCGGCCCTTAGTCGTGGGGGCCGTTGTTTCCTCAGTGCTGCAATCGGGACACCGGTTGGCGAATCCAGGTTTATCGGGCTTGAGTTCGAACTCTTCCCCGCACAGGGCGCAGGTTTTGATTGGGAATACCATCTGCTTCGATGATACGACGGCAATATTGCTCTTTGGAAGAGGGCTATCGGAAGGGGGTCATCGTCCTAAGAGTCGGATCTTTGACCATGCGCATCGTGATAAATCCGGCGGTAGAATAATTTCATGGAACCGGAATCCGGCAGCAGCTCTGGATTCAGCCCGAGATCCAACCTAAGGGGATCGGCGGGCCTCGTCGTCGCCATCACCGTAGTGGCGATCCTGCTGATTGCGCTGCCCGCCTATCGCTGGTTCTTCCTGCTCAGCTTTCTCATCGGGCTATTTATCGCAGGCGGGCTTTCGATCTGGCACAGGCTGTATCCCATCAGGGAACATGACGTGCACCCCAAGCGCCCGCTCGGTCTTTAACGAACTTCCTTTTCCACGAACTTATTTTTCCGCAGCGCTTGCCATGCGCGCCCCAAACACCGGAAACTATCCCTATGCGGATTCTGGCGCGCTTCATGCTTTCGGCGAGTGACTTGACGCACTTTCCTGTCCCGGGCGTGCCCGAAATCGCATTTCTCGGACGCTCCAATGTCGGTAAATCGAGCGTCATCAATTCGCTGGTCGGGGCCAAGCTGGCCCGCACCAGCAACACTCCCGGACGCACCCGCAGCATTAACTTTTATGAAGTCCGCCGCGCCGGGCAACCACGGCCTGAGATGCTGTTCGCCGACCTTCCGGGATACGGCTACGCCAAAGTCTCCCGCGAAATTTCCGAAGACTGGGCGCGGTTCGTGGATCCCTATCTCCATCAACGCTCGAGCCTGGCGCTGTGCCTGGCGCTGGTGGATGCGAACATTCCTCCGCAGGAAAGCGACGGTCAGTTGCTGGAGTTTCTCGCGTCCAAAGGACGGCCGTATGTAATCGTGGCCACAAAGTGCGACCGGATGTCCGGCAACCAGTTGCAGCAGGCGATGCACACGTTGGGACAGGCCTATGCGGGAGCGCCCATAGTGGCGTTCTCCGCCAAAACCGGTGTCGGCAAAGACGAACTCTGGCAACAGATTCGTGGCTCTCTAGCGAACCTCCAGGCAAGCTGAAGTTTTTCCTGCCTAAAGTTTTCCTGCTAAAGTTTTCCCGCAATCATCCGATTCCACTAATAGCGGCAGCTCTCGGAGGCGCTCGTGGACCCGCATATTTTTCAAAGAGAATCTGGCTGGCCAGAAGAGCCCGGCAACGTCGACGAAAGCGTGAACTATCTTCGCCGCCTGAAGGGAAGCGCGTCGGAAGGCGCGCTTCTGGAGGCGGGATCAGCGAATGGGGGCGCAAAGACTGCTGGAAGTCCAACCGCTGCGGCCACGATCACGCGGGTCGAAAGGGTAGAGCGACGGCGCAGCCCGCGGTTTCGTTGTTCCGGCAGCGCGGAGTTTCGAGCCGAGGGAAGCGACGCAACGCTCTGGGGAACCGTCACCGACGTTTGCCGCGATGGGTGCTACATCGAAATGAACACTACCTTTCCCGTCGGCACCAGGGTGGGTCTGATCCTCAAGTCCTGCGGCATCCGAATTCAGACTGCGGGCACGGTTCGCGCTACCTATCCATTCCTGGGTATGGGTCTTTCCTTTTCCGACATTGAGCCGGGACAGGATGTGCAACTGAAGCAACTCCTCGACACACTAAGTGCGCCCGGTGTCGTCTCCAGAAACCCGCCCGCGCCGCAGACCGATGCGGTGGAGACCATTGCCGCGCCCGACCCGCTGGCGTTTCTCACCGGGATTAAGGAGTTCTTTCGCACGAACCAGCAGCTCTCCCGTGACGAGTTTCATGCCATCGCCAAACGGGTTCGCCGGTCCTGAATCCTGCCTTCACCGGGATATTAACTGCGGATTCAGACGCCTGACGGTCTGTTTTGGGAGCTCCGGAGCCGACGTTACTCCGGTTATGGCGGCGTCCCGTGCTGGTTGGGCAATCCATCCGTTATCATTAAGTGCATGGCCAGGTATTTGATCACCGGTGCTGCCGGCTTCATCGGTTCCTCGCTGGTGCGTGCGCTGTTGGATCGCGGCGAGCAGGTTCGGGGCATTGATAACTTTGCTACCGGCCGACGCGAGAACCTCACCGAAGTCCTCGGCAAGATCGACTTCCGCGAAGCTGATCTTCTCGATCTTGATGCCATGCATGACGCCTGCGAAGGGGTTGACTACGTGCTGCACCAGGCGGCCATTCCGTCGGTGCCAAAATCGGTGCTCGATCCGGTCGGAAGCAATCGCGCCAATGTGGACGGCACCGTCAACATTCTGGTCGCGGCCCGCGATGCGAAAGTGAAGCGCGTTGTGTACGCCGCTTCATCCTCGGCTTATGGAGACACCCCCACGCTGCCGAAGCACGAAGCTATGACTCCCAATCCGATCTCGCCCTACGCGGTGGCCAAGCTGGCGAGCGAGCTTTATATGGTGTCGTTCTACCGTTGCTATGGACTCGAAACCGTCTGCCTGCGCTACTTCAATATTTTCGGGCCGCGGCAGGACCCTTCTTCGCCATACTCGGGCGTACTCGCCAAATTCAGTATGCAGATGTTGCGTGGAGAGCAGCCCACGATTTTTGGCGATGGCGAAACCAGCCGCGATTTCACCTACATTGACAACGCAGTGTCGGCCAACCTGCTGGCCTGCTCGGCGCTGGCTGCGGAGTGTGCTGGGCGTGTGTTCAACTGCGCCACCGGACGGCGAATCACACTCAATGAAACTTTTGAAGCCTTGAAGCAACTGACTGGCTACAAGGGCGCCGTCAAGTACGCTCCGGAGCGCGGCGGCGACATCAAACATTCACTGGCCGACATCACCCAGGCGCAGAAGCATTTGGGATACAAAGTTCTGGTGAATTTTGAAGACGGCCTACGCCGCACGGTGGAGTGGTACAAGAGCCAGAGTCAACCTGTCGGAGCCTGAAATAGTCCCACGGTTGAACGACGGGAGCCTCGCCCGTCCATCGTGTCGCCCCCCATCAGCGGCGTGTCGGCCGCACATCCCAATGCCGCAGTAGGACATGTACTAACGGACATTGCGGTACCCCCCGAACGACTATTACGCTCAAAATTGGAGTTGTAGCCGTCGTTTCCTGCTGATCCTCGCCAGTCGGATCACAGCTGAACAGGGCCGGCTGAACCAAGACCGGCAATGAGCTTTCCAGCAAGCCCCGGATAGCATAAAGACACGATGAATACAGGTTTTTAGCAGCTACTGACCGTCCCCGCATGAGTGCCAATCCAACCCGAGTTGACTGGGACGCGACGACGGACGACCCTGGCTCTCCGTTGCAGGAGGGCAACCGCGTTCTGGAATCGATTGCGCGCCGGGAAGCGTTGCGCGCGCTGCTCGCGTTCTCCGATCTCCACGAGCGCATACGGAACCGGCGCATGGCCACTGGATATGGCCCCGATCAAGACTTGTTTGAGACGGAGCGCTTCATTCTCGATGAAGTGTTGCAGCTGATCTGCGACCGCGCTCACGCCATAACGCAAGCCGACGGCATCGTAATTGCGGTCGCGGAAGAACCTGCGGAAAAAAGATCGGCAGAAACAGAAGAAAGACCAGAGGTAATATGCCGCGCCTCCGCCGGACCGCTCGCCATCGAGCGCGGTGTCCGTCTGATCGGCGAATCCGAGTTTCTGCAGGACTGCCTGGAATCGGGGCGCATCCTCCGTTGCGACGATTGTGAAATCGACGCTCGCGTCGAACTAGACTTCGCGCGCGCGATAGGAGCTCGCTCCACCGTTCTTGTTCCATTGCGAGGCCGGCACGCGCAACTCGGCGTGCTGCAGGCGTTTTCGTCAACTCCTTGGGCTTTCACCGACCACGACATTCGCTGTTTCGATCTGTTCGCTGAACTGGTTCTTTCCGCTCTTAAACCCGAAGACCAGGATCGACGCATCCTCTGGCTGTCGGATGTGGCGGGGGAAGTTCTGCAAGCGACGCCGGCTGCTGTGATGCCAGTCGAGGCAAGCCCCGTCTCTGCGGTGGGTTCGTTTGTAGCCGAAGCGATGCTGGTCGAGATTCCCGAAGACGGGCCTCGGGTGGAGACGGTCTTCGCTCAGCCTCCGCCATCTGTGATTGAGACAACTCCGCAGGCAGCGCTTCCGATTCCAGAACCAGTTACGGATCTGGTTTCAGAGCAAATTCCAGAGCAAGCCCCACAGCCGGTTTCAGAACTGGAAATCTTCGCACCGGTAGCCATTCCCGCGGCCGTGGTCGAGTTGCCTGAACCTGACCTCGCGGACGACCGCCTTGAGACCGCATTCGAGAACGAGGAGCCGGCGACTCCCACCGAAGCCCCTCGCTACTTGCCAGCTCTGCACCACTTTTCTTTTCTCCGAAATTCGCGGCCGGCCCTCAATGTGGTGATGGGTCTGGTGGCCGTGGCTGCGCTATTTTCGGCGGGAGCGTGGTGGGGCATGGTTCACGGGAAGACGGCCGTCACCACGGCCATCGGGGCGAACACCGCGCCGCCATCGGTGACGGCGCCGCCCGCGCCTCCAGCCGACGGCGTGGCACCGGCAGTTTCTGACAACTTGATGAGCCCGGAGTCGCTCGGCTCCGATGCAACCCTCAGGGCCGTGCCGGAAAACAAGTTGGCCGCGCTGCCAAGAATCACCGGCGTGCGGCACTGGTCTTCATCCACGGGAAGCACGGTGGTCATTGATATGCAAGACCAGGTGCCCTACGAAGTGCATCGTCTGATGTCGCCGGAGCGCATCTACTTCGACCTCCACGACACGGTTCTGCCGGCCGATCTGCAAGGCAAGACAATGGACGTCGGCGATGTTTCGCTGACCCGCGTGCGAGTTGCTCAGCCGGTTGCCGGCGTGACTCGAGTGGTGCTCGATACGCGAGATGGATCGAATTTTTCCGTCAGCATGGAATCGAATCCGTATCGTTTGGTGGTTGAACTGCACGGCAGCGAAAAAAGTTTGGCGGCGAACCGCATGACCCCCAACCGTGCGGCTCCGGCCGCGCCGGTGAAAACACCTCCGCTGACCGCATTGGCGCCAGCATCGGCCCCGCCTGTTCCGGCAAGAACCGGCAAATTTCGAATCGTGCTCGACGCCGGACACGGCGGCTGGGACCTGGGCACGGTCGGACGTCAGGGATTGCTCGAAAAAGATCTAGTGCTGGACGTGACACAGCGCCTGGGCAAGTTGCTGCAAACGCGCCTGGGGTCGGAAGTAATGTTCACGCGCACCAGCGACACTTACCTGCCTCTCGATCAGCGCGCCGACATCGCGAACCAAGCCCAGGCCGACCTGTTCGTCTCGGTGCACGCCAACTACAGCAGTTCGGCCGCCGCAAGGGGCATTGAGACTTACTACACGAACCTGTTTTCTGCTCCGGGAGCGCACGAAGTCGAAAAACATGACGATGGGAGTTTTGCCAAGCTGACGCCGATCTCGCTGTCGTCCGCAGCGTTGCATGAAAAAATTGAGGAGTCGCAGCGCCTCGCCGCAAGTGTCCAGCGCTCTCTCTACGCCACGCTGTCCGCCAGCAGCCCCGACATTCGCAATCGTGGCATCAAGGACTCGGCTTTCGCCGTATTGACCGGCACGACCATGCCCGCCATTCTTACCGAGATCTCTTTCGTGAGCAGTCCTACGGACGAGCACAACCTGCAGAGTGCGGCCTACCGTCAGCAGATCGCCGAAGCGCTTTATCAGGGCATCGCGCGCTATCAGCAATCGTCTCCGCGAGCCAAAGTCGCCCAACTACAAACCGCCGCTGCACGCCGCTAATGAGGACGTTCTCCGATCCATTCCCGCCCGTTTCGCCAGAAACCGCAATATAAGGTATGCTGCGCCGGTGAGCCGAAAAGCGATTGCGCGAAAATCCATCGCTGGAAAACTGACGCCTCCGAAACCCACGGTAGCGATTGTCGGAGCCGGAAGCCTCGGAAGTTTTCTCGCCGTCGCGCTGCACGAGGCCGGTTTCAACATCGCCGAGATCGTGGCGCGAGATTCTCCGCGTTCGCGCCGATGCGCGCGTGCTCTCGCTGCCAAAGTGGGCGCGCGCGGAGTCACCGCACGCTGCGCCGCGCTGGACGCCACCGTGCTGTGGTTCTGCGTTCCCGACGGCGCGATTCGCGGCGCGGCCTCGGATCTGGCCAGTCGTCTGTCGGCTGGCGAGATTGCTCAGCAGGGAAGTGCAGCTCGTCTTGCCTTCCACTCCAGCGGAGCGCTATCCAGCAGCGAACTCGAACCCTTGCGTAAGACGGGCGTTGCGGTGGCCTCGGTACATCCGCTGATGACGTTTGTTGCCGGAGCGCGTCCTTCTTTAACAGGAGTGCCTTTTGCCATCGAAGGCGATGACGCGGCTACGCGTGTGGCGCGCCGGATCGTGCGCGCGCTGGGCGGCGAGAGCTTCTCACTGCCCGCGGCGCGCAAAGCCGCTTATCACGCGTGGGCCACGCTGACGTCGCCGCTGCTGCTGGCGTTCCTGGTAACGCTCGAAGAAGCCGCCCGCGCCGCTGGATTCACACGTCAGGATGCGCGCCGCAAGAGCCTGCCTATCATCCGGCAGACTTTGGACAACTACACGTGCCTCGGCCCGGCGCAGTCGTTCAGCGGCCCGCTGATTCGTGGGGACGCAAAGACGGTGGCGAAACACCTGGCCGTCCTGAAGAAGCATCCCGGAGCGCGCGAGGTTTATGTGGCGCTGGCGAGGGCGGCGCTGCGCGGGCTGCCGGTAAAGAACAGGGATGGACTACGACGCTTGTTGAGCAACTCTTAGTTCCGAATCAATCTAGTTGACCTGAATTAATGTTGACGCCGCCGAGTCGTGAACAGATGTCCCAGCTTCTCCTGCTTCGTCTTCAAATAATCCACGGTATGTTCGGTCGGCGCTACTTCGCAAGGGACGCGCTCGGTCACGCGGATACCGGCGCGTTCGAGCGCGGCAACTTTGTCAGGATTATTCGACAGCAGCCGCACCCGCTTGATGTCCAGCGCCTTGAGGATCTCGACCGGCATGAGGAACGCACGCTGGTCGGCCTTAAAGCCGAGGCGTTCGTTCGCTTCCACCGTGTCCAGTCCACTGTCCTGGAGCGCATAGGCCTGCAGTTTCGCCATCAGCCCAATGCCGCGGCCTTCCTGCTGTTCGTAAATAAGGACGCCCGCTCCCTGCTGGGCGATCATGGATAGCGCCATCTCCAATTGCTGGCGGCAATCGCAGCGCAGCGATCCAAACACATCTCCGGTGAGGCACTGTGAGTGAATGCGCACCAGCGGCGACCCGGAGTGCACCTCGCCCATCACCAGCGCCACGGCTTCTTCGGTTCTGCCGCCGTCGCCCGAGGCAGACGCCCGCGTGGTAAATCCATGGATCAGGAAATGTCCCCAGCGGGTAGGGAAGTCGGCCGACGCTACTTGTTTTACCTTGGCAGAGCTCACGCTCAAATTATAGTCTTCGATTTCACGTGGTGAAGTAAGCTACGAGCCGCGAGCTCCGAGCTGACCGGTTGCTCGCAGCGCCATCGATCGTGGCTCGAAACTCCTGGCGCATAGGCGAAATCGAGCGACGGCTGTTAAAATTAAAAAAAGCAAACCCGCCGCGATATGGGGCTATAGCTCAGCTGGGAGAGCGCATCGTTCGCAACGATGAGGTCGTCGGTTCGATCCCGACTAGCTCCACCAATCTTCTCAATGGGTTGGCGACAACTTCTGCTGGTCAACCGTCCGCATTGACAGGGTAAAGACCGTCGAACATAATCCTTGGCACGCCTTTTGGGCGTACCCGCCTATTTCTCTGCGGCCCAGAGCTACGTTTCCGTACCTGAGAATTCTATGACGAAGCAAACTTCGAAGAATGCAGTACCATCCACGGCTCTGTAGGAGGATTCGGAATGTCGAAAGTCAGACCAACCATCGGAACCGACGGACTTGCTCTCCCTATCCTGCCGCCCGAACGCGACGCGCGGGTTTGGGCGCGCTTGGTGCGCGTGATGTTTTACACCCCCGGTTTCCTGGCCATGCTGCTAATCAAGGCGGGCGAACCGACGAGCTTTGGTATCACGGTGGAGCTGCTGATGCTGTCCAGTGCAGCGGCCATCGTCGGTGGACTCTACATCGGTACGCAATCATCGGATACGGGCTCTGATGATTCGTCCAAGATCGGTACCTGGAGCGGGTCGCTGGTGATGGAGTTGCTCGCCGTGGTGCCTTTATTGGCCGCCGTGCCGACCCTCTTCCATGAACTGGCGCACAGCAGGTTGCTGCACGCGACGGCGCCTGGAGCTCTCGACGTTGCGCTCGGCGCCTCCGAACTCCTGCCGATGGTGGCGATTCTCCCGTTTATGCTCTATCAGCTCGCCGGTTTTGGCACTCTACACTTCGTCGTGCCGAAGGCGGTGAACTGGGCCATTAACATCGGTATTTTCTGCCTGATCGTCGCCAGTTATGTCGCCAATCGCGAGGGTGCTTACGGTTTAGAAAGAAAGTTCTCCAGCACTCTAGTTCTTTCCATGGTGGCTACCGTGCTCTACGGCGTGCTCAAACTCAGGCAGATGCAGGTGAGTTACGCCGCACATTGCCCACCGAAGGCTCCCAAGTAGGATCGCCGCGAGCGGTGCCGTTGCTGCGACCAGCAATCCAACTGCGTTTCGGCCGGAATCTGTACCTGGTCGCAGTTCTGTACGCGGGCGGCCACAGCGCCCGACAGCGCATCGATCACCGGCCCCGCGCTCGCGTTCCCAGCGATAGCTTCTGTGTAATTCCGTCGGCTAGCTTTAGCAAATCATTCAAGCATTCAAAACAGTGCCGCGTGCCGCTATTCCAGCGTACGAAATATGGAGCCTGGCTCCGATGCAAAGCGCGTTGGTTTAGCATCAGACTGGGTATATACTCTTGGCCTTAGAGAGCGCGATCTTTGGGGTGAGTTGGAACTGTTCGCGACCTCAAGTCGAATTCCCCCTCGTTATATCTTTTGTTTCCGTGTGGCTTCTTACGATCGCGACATGCGGTGTCGATTTATATCCGCTGGTTCCGCTGATCTAGTTCCGAGACTCTTATGGATGCGCCCATCGATCCAGCCACTCTAGTAAGTGGACTTACTGCCGGCAATGACAAGGCGGCGGCCGAGTTAGTCGTGCTGCTCTACTCGGAACTGCGGAGTCTCGCCTCCCGCTATTTGCGACGGGAACGCAGCGATCACACCTTGCAAACCACCGCGCTGGTGCATGAGGCCTATCTTCGATTGGCCGATCAGAAAGATGTTCACTGGAAGAACCGGGAACAATTTATGGGCGTCGCCGCGCAACTCATGCGTCGCATCCTCGTTGACTACAGCCGCGGCCATGATGCCAAAAAGCGCGGCAACGAATTTGAAAAAGTTTTCCTGGAAGAAGCCGAAGTCGTTTCCAAAGGCAAGGCGGCCGACGTCATTCAATTGGATGAAGCTCTCACCCGGCTCGCCGAATTCGACCCGCAGCAAGCCCACCTCGTGGAGCTGCGCTTTTTCGGCGGCTTAAACATCGAAGAGGCCGCCGCAGTCCTGGGAGTTTCCCGCACCACCGTCAAACGCAACTGGAACCTGTGCAAGGCTTGGCTGGCGCGTGAACTGCGCAAAGGCGAATCGCGCGACGGCAGGCAGCGTGAGGACAAATCGGGCGAGGGCAAACGGTAAAGATGCCTGAAAAATGGGACCAGGTAAAAGAGCTGTTCGCCTTAGCGCTAGAGCGGGATCCCGAGGAGCGAAGCAGCTTTTTGCGCGAAGCCTGCGCCGGCGATGACGCCCTGCGCGCCGAAGTCGAGTCGCTGCTGTCGAGCTACGATAGTGCCCCTGCTTTTCTTGAAGACCCCGCCGCCGCCGATCTTTTGTCGGCGCAATCGCGTGGCGTGACCGGAAAAAGGATGGGCGCCTACCGCATCCTGCGAGAGATTGGGCAGGGCGGCATGGCAGTGGTTTATCTGGGCGAGCGCGACGACCAGAACTATCGCAAGCAAGTTGCGATAAAAATGGTCAGGCCCGGAATCGACACCGAGCAAGTCCTGCAGCGCTTCCGCAACGAACGCCAGACGCTCGCTGCCCTCGACCACTCCAACATCGTGAAGCTCCTGGACGGGGGAAGCGGTGAAGATGGCGCTCCCTTTCTGGTCATGGAGTATGTGGAAGGCCTGCCCATTGACCAGTATTGCGATCTTCACCAACTCCCCATCGACGACCGTCTGCGGCATTTTCGCGAAGTTTGTTCCGCGGTGCAGTATGCGCACGAAAAACTGGTGATCCATCGCGACCTCAAGCCCGGCAATATTTTGATCGCAAAAGGCGGCGTGCCCCGACTGCTGGATTTCGGCATCGCCAAACTTCTCGACCCTGGTTTTGTTCAAACTGCGCTGGTCACCCGGACCGACTTTCGTCCCATGACCCCGGAATACGCCAGCCCGGAGCAGATTCGCGGGCAGGCAGTCACGACCGCAACTGACGTTTATTCGTTGGGAGTATTGCTCTTCGAATTGCTGACCGGCCATCGGCCCTATCGCTCGACCGGGCAGTCTCTGTTGGAGATGGAGCGTCTGGTTTGTGAAACGGATCCCGAAAAACCGAGTACGGCCATTAAGCGGATAGAAGAAAAGACATCTCGCGATGGCGAGGCGCGAACTGCAATTACTCCGGAGTCGGTAAGCAAGCAGCGTGGCCTGCATCCCGCGGAATTGCAGCGCCGGTTGCGCGGCGATCTTGACACCATCGTGATGAAGGCGCTGCGCAAGGAGCCCGCACGCCGCTATAGCTCAGCCGAAGGGTTCTCACAGGACATCGAACGCTATCTGACCGGCATGCCGGTCCGCGCCCGCAAACCCACCATCGCCTATCGGAGCGGCAGATTCCTTCAGAGGCATAAGGAATCATTGGGCGCCGCTTTGGTGGTCCTCGGTATAGTAGCCGGAATCGCTGCTTGGCAAGCGCACCGGGTTTCACGTCAAAACGCCGCCGCGTCCCCGGCCGCGAATGCGAGAATTCAGGCGCGACCTTCCGTGGCCATCTTAGGCTTCAAGAATCTTTCCGATCGCTCCGACACGACATGGGTTTCGACTGCTCTGTCCGAGATGCTGGCGACGGAACTGGCAGCCGGTGAAGAGTTGCGCACCGTTCCGGGAGAGGCGGTGGCGCGTACAAAAATTGACCTTGGTCTTCACGACACCGAGAGCCTCGCTCCCCAAGCCCTCAAACCGATCCGAAAAAATCTGGGCAGCGACTACGTCGTCGTTGGTTCCTATTTTGATTTGGGAAAGGACTCCGGAGGCCAAATCCGTCTTGACCTTCGCCTCGAGGACGCGGCCAAGGGGGAAACCATCGCCACGGTTTCGGAAACTACCACCGAGGCGCAGTTGCCGGATCTTGTCTCCCGCGTCGGGCGAAAGCTGCGCGAGGACCTGGGAGTGGCAGATGTTTCCCAGGATGAAGCGGTGGGAATACGGGCGGCAACACCTTCCAACCCGGACGCCATGCGGCTCTACTCCGAAGGCTTGGCCAAGCTGCGAACCTTTGATGCGCTAGGCGCCAAGGACTTACTGAATCGCGCCGTGAGCTCCGACCCTGCCTACCCTCTAGCGCACGCCGCGCTGGCGAAATCGTGGATGGCACTTGGCTACAACGCCGACGCCCTCCAGGAAGCGAAGAAAGCCCTGGAACTCTCCGGCAATCTTTCGCATGAAGATCACTCGTTGGTGGAAGCCGGTTACTACGAGGCTAACAAGGATTGGGACAAGGCGATTGAGGTTTATCAAACGCTCTCCAACTCCTCTCCCGACAGTATCGAGTATGGCCTCGCTCTCGCTAATGCGCAGATCGCGGGAGAGCGCGGTAGCGATGCCTTGAAGTCGATCATGAGGTTGCGGGGATCGTCCGCGGAAGCGAAAGAAGACCCTCGTATTGATGTGGCGGAAGCCTGGGCGGACCATTCTTTATCGGACAATAAAGGCGTCGTAGCCGCCGCCGACATGGCCATCAGAAAAGCAGATCCTTTGGGGGCGAAGCTCCTGGTTGCCCGAGCCAGAGTTTTTCAGTGCCGCGCCCTGGCGGCTCTCGGACAACCAAAGCAGGCAACTGCCGACTGCGAAGAAGGTCGCCGGATTTATCACGAGGCGGGAGATTTGGCGGGCGAGTCTGGAGCTCTGCATGACATGGCCGAAGTGCCGATCAATCAGGGCGATTTGGAGACGGCAAGAAAACTGTACGAGCAAGCGCTTGCCTTAGCACGGCAAACTGGCGACCTGAGAGCCACGGCTCGAGAACTCGGAAACATCGGTTTGATCTATGTCCAGCAAGGCGATTTCGCAACCGGCAAGAAGATGTACGCGGAATCTCTCGGAGCTTACCGCGAGATTGGCGACAAGCACGGAATGGAGGTAGTAACCGCCAATACCGGCGACATCTATTACACCGAGGGACGACTGGGAGATTCCCTCGCGGAATACGAGGACGCGCTCGTATTGGCGCGCGAGGTCGGACACAAGAGTTCAGAAGCCATTGACATCAAGAATATGGGAGATGTCCTGGCCGACCAGGGCGATCTGCAAGGCGCCATGCAGATGTATCAGCAAGCCATCGGCATACAACGCGAAATTGACGACAAAAGCTATCAGGCATCTTCTCTGGTTTCGATCGGAAAACTGCGACGGCAGAAGGGAGACGGTGATGCAGCCAGGAAAAACTATGAAGAGGCTCTTGCCTTGCGGCGGCAATTAGGAGAAAAGGGCGGTGCGGCCGAGGTGGAGGTGGCCCTGGGGGAACTTGATTGTGAATCCGGTCAATCCTCTGAAGCAGAGACTCTGGCGCGTGCGGCTATCCAGGAATTTCGCGCGGAACAGGAAGTAGACGGAGAAATTCCGTCGGAAGTCTTGCTCTCCAGGTCGCTTCTGCAACAGGGAAAACTCGACGATGCCCAACAGGCCATGGCCAGGGCCCTCACGCTGTCGAAGAAGAGTAGCGACATTACTGTCCACCTGCCGCTCGCGATTCAAGAAGCGCATATGCGAGCCGCTGCGAAAGACGTGCCTGAAGCTGAGAGACTGGCTCGAAATGCAATGCTGGAAGCCAATAAATTGGGTTTTGTTCGAATCGAATTAGAGGCCTCACTCGCCCTCGGCGAAATTCAACTGCACGGAAAAAACCCTGCCTCTGGTCGCAAGCGCCTTGAGGAAACCGAGAAAAGCGCACATTCCAGGGGTTTCGAACTCATCGCCCGGAACGCGAGCGTCGCACTCCAACCAGCCACCCGCTGAGCGGACAACCTCGCTCAAAATCGTCGTTTTGGCCAGACTCAGAGCCGAGACAGCCAGTAGGCACGATTGTCACCCCCCACTGAAGTGGACTGGCGCGCATTGGTCACGCGGAGTATCTTCCATCTTGGGAAGTGCCGACGCTCGAAGTGTCCCTTTGAGTGAATTTGGTTGCAATAAGCCTGATGGGGTGAGCTTTTACCGATGCTAAGCTTCTGTGTCCGGGCCTGTTCCAAGCCGCGGTTTTGGACGCAGAAATGCTCCTTAACATTGGCTCTCCCTCTGCCGACACTTGCCTAGGCACGGGGGTAGGAGTGCTGCTTTGAACGACCCTGTTTTGAACGACGCAACGACTGGAAAACGTGTGCGCAGAAGGCGGAGCTGGTATCGCCGACGTCTGCGCATTCGGCGAACCCTGCTCGCCGTGGTCGTCGGTACGCTCGTGGCGGGCGCTTTCTGGCAGAATGCGGTCGGCTATTTTTCGTCGCCCTCCGTGATTGGCTCTCAGGCCTCGCCCGACGCTCGCTGGTCCCCAGGGAATATTCACAGGACACTGGCGTTGGTGGCGGCGCAGTCCTCCAAGCCCGCGAAATCTCTGAGGCGGATTCCCGGCGTCTATCCTTACTCAGTGGTGCCGGGAGGCGTGAAAGATCCCGAAGCGCTACGCTACGCGGCGTTGCGCGACGCTATCGTCCGGCGGCATTTCGCTCACTTCGACTTCAACAATGCCCGTCTGGTACGCGCCACTGAAGCCCAACAGGTTTATCTTTCTTATCGCATTCGCGACACCGTCTTCTGGACGCGCAGAAAAGTCCGACTGCATCCCGGCGAACTGCTGCTCACCGATGGCAATATCACCGCACGGGCACGATGCGGTAACCAGATTTCAGAAGTACCCATGCCCGATGTTTCCGACGAGGAGCCCGCCGAAGATGTGCTGGATCAGCCCGTAGCGGCGGTCCCAGTTGCGCCATCCATGAGCATCAGGCCCTTGCTCGCTCCTCCCGACTTGCCCGCCGGTCAACCGACTCCGCCCCAGCTTTTCGCGTCTGGCTTTATTTTTCCCTACGTGCCATTCGCGGTGCCAATGATTTCCGGATACTGCCCCCCCGGAGAGACCGTCGTTGACGGGCAGTGCAAGCACAAACATAAACCGCCGGTGACTCCCGAGCCCCCGACCATGTTGTTGCTCGGTTCGGGCGTGGCATTGATCGCGTGGCGCTATCGCAGAACCGCCCGCCCAGTCGCCGCAAAGCTTTAGAAAAGCTAAGTGCCCGCGGTCTAGCGGTTCACGGTGGACTAAAACTAAACTTGATTATTTCCACTGTTTCCTTGGGCCCCGGCTGATACCTCCACTGTTTGACGGCACGCGCGAGGGCATCTGTGAGCAGCGGATGCCCGCCGAGGACCTTTACTTCCTTCACCGTTCCATCCGCCTTTACCAGCACCTGCACCTGCGCTGTTCCTCTTAGGTGCATCCGCTCCGCGATCGCCGGGTACTCCGGGGGAACGCCGTGTTCCAGTCGCCGCGTCGCGTCCGTTGGCGAGTTCGACACCGTCGTCGGAGAAGACTCATAGCCAGCCTTGGCCATGGCCAAGATTTTCGAGCTGAAATGGATTCCTGAGCGGTCCAGCGCGTCAGGGTTGACTTCAAAACGAATATTTCCATGCTCGCGCACCAGATTGATCATCCCGCCTTGACCCAGAAAGGACTCATCCTCCCCAACCATGAGCACGCCTGCCAGCGCCAGACCTGCGATGGCGGTCTGGGTATGCTTCTCGGACGCGCGAAGGAAAACTATGTGGCAAGATTTCATGTCATTTCCATCGCTTAGTGATCTGACCTGCACGGGATGGGTTCCGATCACTTTCCCGGCGACGACGGCTCTTAAGACGTCGAGGAATTCTTCATCCCCGCCGCTAACTCCGATTACCAGAGGTGACGGACCATCCGCCAGAACGCCGCGGGGCCATTCCGCCAGTTTCGCGAAATTGAAAAGATAGGCAGCTTTCACCTGGTCTTCCGGAGCAATCTGCTGTTGCCCCCAGGCAGCAAGCCGAAGCGCCAGGAGAGCAAGAGCAATCCCCAGAACGGCCCGGGTCGGCGGGCGCCGGGGAAGCCACTCGTCTTCGTTTCCGCCTTTGCCCGAGAAGTGCATTCTGATCTTCAAAACCTGCCCGTGAGTTTGATCCGAATACTTCTTCCATCTTGTTGAATTGCGTCTTCAGGATCCTCTGGCCGGCCGGGGTCGAAATACTTCTTGCCCAGAATATTGAAAGCGCTGGCGGCCACGTCCAAATGTTTTCCGATCGTATGTCCTAATATATTGACGTTGAAGACCTGATAGCTGGCTAAGGAATTCTGTTGCAGGGTCAGCCGTCTCCCCAGGAATTGCCCATCGACTCCTGCAAATAACGATTTGCCGATTAGCGGGACAGTCAGATTCCATTTCGCCATGTGGCGCGGCGAGTTATCCAGCGCCGGGTGCCCGGTGCCGTCGCCATAAGCGTTCACGTAGTCGAAGCTGACCTTGCCCTGCAAGCCGTTGGGTGCGCGTCCACTGAAGTCGATGTCCATTCCCGTCGCTTCGGCGCCTCCGACATTTTGGTACTGGAAATTGTGGTCAGCAGGAAGCAAGACAAGCGAGATCAAGTCAGTGATCTTGTTGCGATACACACCGCCCGAAACCTGGAAGTATTGTCCCAGCCCTTGGTCCACTCTTGCTTCCAGACTCTCAATGTGCTCCGGCTGAAGTTTGAGATTGTCGTCATAAAAAGACCCGAAGTCGGGGGTGGTTTCATAAACGTCGGGCGCGCTGAAGGCATTGCCATAGAGCAGCTTCAGAGTGGTCTTTCCCAGAGGACGATAAATTAATGCTCCCCGCGGATTGGTGGTTCCACCAAAAGTGGAATAGTGGTCATAACGCACTCCGGCGTTGAGCGTGAGACGTTTGGTGATGCCGAATTCATCCTGAGCGTAGACAGCGGTTATCAAGGAACTGCCGTTATCCGCGGTGAAGGCGTTGGGAGGGTTCAGGAGATCGCCCTGGTCTTGTCGCAGGTTGTCCCTGATCTCCGTGCCTAACGTGAGGTGGTTTCGTTCAAAGAGATCGCGGCTGACTTTGACTTCTCCGGTCCACCAGTTTCCTCGGAACGAGAATGTATCCAGCACCACCGGATCCCGGGCCGTCGCGGGCGCCTCTGGAACCGGACCCTGCAAACGGGCCTGGTCATAACTGGTATGCGCGTCCACTTGCCATTTGCCGATCGCGTGCTGGTACCCGAGGTCGAGGTATTGATGGCTGTCAATATTGAAGTCGCCGGAATCGTTAAATACGGCTCCGAAATAGGCTGTCGGGACTCCCTTATCTCGTGTGCTGAACAGTCCGTGCAGGGTGAAGCCGTGAAAAGTAAGCGTGGCCAGAATGTGCGTATACGATTCATAGTCGGTGCCGCTGGTAATACCGTTGTTGGTAGCAGGACTATTGAACGCGGGGAAGAATAACGTCTGCCCCTGGCTGTCGTAGAAAGTGCCGGACAGAAGCACACCCAGCCCGTGAAATTCATGCCCATAACTAGCTCTGCCCTCATAGGTGCCAAAACTACCCGCCTGAAAAGAAAGCTCCCAATCCTTCACTTGCTTTGTAGTGCGGGTAATGACATTGATGACCGCGAAAAAAGCGTTCGCGCCATAGAGGGAAGAACTGGGCCCGCGGACAATCTCCACCCGTTCGATCATGTCCACATCGACCAGGAACTCGTTGCCCAGCATCGCCTGGCCGAGAACGTTGTTGTTGATGCGATGACCGTCGATCAGTACCAGGATCCGGCTGTTCCAATCTCCCAGGCGTCCAAAGCCCCGCACTCCGACGAAGGTGTAATCGCGGTCGTAAGTGACATAGAAGCCGGGCACACTGCGCAGGATATCGGCCAGGTTGCGGTAGCCATATTTCTGGATCTCGTCCGCCGTGACGATCGTGACCGACGAGGGTGCGTCGCTGGTGCTCTGCAAGTGCTTCGAGGCGCTGTAAACCTGTACGTTCCCCAGTTCTTCCAGGCTGGCGTTCCCGAGGTCGGTCGTTTCTTTCTGCGCGTCTTGCTGGGCGGTCGCGGCCACCGCAAACGCAAATAGAAGAAACATGACTAGCCAACCTGGGCTGACGAGGTTGTGTCGGCGCGGCAAAGGCCGCGAATTCCAAGGCGAAGGCTGAGTCCAAGTCCAAGGTCTCGGCCAAACCGCCCCGCCGACATTCAATCCTGCGACCAACATGAGCCTCCCGCGGCCCGGCTAAGCGAGCAAGCGCAGACCTGGGCCTCGAGGCCCGCGCACTCCCCTGCTGCTTCTCTTCGGCGGAAGCTCGATTTTTCTTCAAGAGTGGACAGGCTACTTCGAGAACGGCGGGACGGAGCCACTAGTTCGGCACAGAAGTCCCCGCCTGCCGGGGAACTTCCAACAACGTTTCTGCGTATCTACCAGCAGACGAGGCCGGGCGCAGACGAAGCCCCGCAAAGGAGCGCACAAATGGACGGCAACTTCATCGGTTTAGTAGCGGTGACACTATTTTTCGGAATTCCACTGGCGGCGATGTATACGTACTACCGCGTCCGCAGGCTGCGGACAGAGGAACGGCTGGCGGCCATCGCGCGTGGGGCGAATGTTGCCATGGAGCCGGATCTCTCAGAAGCCGCCCACTCGCGGCGCTGGGGTATCCTGCTGGCGGCCATCTCGCTCGGTTACATAGTGATGATGGCGCTGATCGCGCGATCGGAACCGGACGCTTGGAAAGCGGTGGCGGTCGGCATCGTGCCGCTCGCGGCCGGGCTCGGCTTCCTGCTCGATTTCGCCTTGATCCGCCGGGACCTGAAGGCAGCGGCCAGCAGTCACTAGAAGCTACGCGTCAAACCTCGGGGAAGGGCGCGGCTTCCAGTCGTGCCAATCCGAGGTTTCGTTCGATGGCGAGGCTGCGGAAAACCTGAACCTCCAGTGTGCAAATGATTGCGTAAGCCGCGCCCGCGGCGAACCTTCGGGCTTGCATTCGCGCGACGCACCGGTCATCATGATTGACGGCATTATCGACGGTGCACAATCGTCGAAACTCATCAGGAGTCAGCGAATGAAGCGTTTTTTTGTAGCCTCTAGGTTTGCGATTATAGGTGTGACCGCCATCGGGATTGCGCTCTTTCTTTGCGCCGCCACTTCTCCGGTTTCCGCTCAACGAGTCGAGTCAGTTTTCAACGGACACAGGATCATCTACCCCGCCTCTAGCATTCCGGAGACAGGCCGCCATCACACCAATTACTTTTTCGTCGATTCCGACCAACCCCAGTCCGGACCGCCTGCTGGCAATGAGACGCCGGGATCCCTGGCCTGCGTCTACCAGTTAGTCAGCGGGCCAGCCGGTTGCCCGATTTCTAGCAGCACGACTGTTCCGAACGGCGGCATTGGCGCGATTGCCATCGTGGACGCTGGTTACTATCCGACTGCGGCATCCGATCTAGCAGCGTTCGATGCTCAATTTGGCATTCCAGCACCCCCTGAATTTACGCAGGTCTGGCCCGGCAAGAAGCAGCCCGAGGTAGAGTCCGGTTGGGAAGTCGAAGAAGCCCTGGACATCGAGTGGGCCCACTCCATGGCGCCGCAGGCCAAGCTCTACCTGGTAGTGTCAAAGCTGTGTAACGTGGGAACGTGTGCGACCGATCCGTTCTGGGACGCCGTGACGCTGGCTGCCAAGCTGGTTAAAGAAGCTGGCGGTGGCGTGGTCAGCATGAGCTGGGGCGATGCGGAGTGGAGTACGGAGACCGCGGAAGACAAACTCTTTAAAAAGAAGGATGTTGTTTTCTTCGCTGCGTCTGGCGATTCAGGAATAGGCGTCAGCATCTATCCCGGCTCGTCTCCAAATGTAGTATCGGTCGGGGGAACATATTTCAACCGGAACCCCAGAACCGGTGCCTTTGAGAACGAGGTTTACGGCGGTGGAGGCGGCGATCTCAGCCCCTATGAACCCATCCCTAGCTATCAGAGCGGAATTGCCAGCATCGTCGGGACCCAACGTGGATACCCCGACGTGGCCTCCGACTTCTGCTGCGCCGTTATCTACGTTGAGGGCGCCTGGTATTCGGTGGGAGGAACGAGTTGGGCCTCGCCGACCTTTGCCGGCATAGTAAATGCCGCGGGCAGCCTGGAGAAAACGACTACCGACGAGCTGAACCTGATGTATGGCGAGTTAGCAAATCCGACCGAGTACAAGGCCGATTTCAACGACATTACCACCGGCGCCAGGCAGTGCACGGTCGGCTGGGACTTGTGCGCCGGCATTGGTTCACCACGAACCTACGCAGGGAAGTAACTGGCGAAAGTTGCGGTCGGTGCCAACTCGCTCGCTGTAGAAACGATTTCTTGCCGGACGCCCCAGGTCTCACCTTCGAGACGTGGGGTCTCCGGTTTTTTATTGCTTGCTCAGCAAGTTGACGATTGCGGGCTTCATCACAGCCGCACGTGCGCTGCACTGGCGTATTCGTTCCAGCGAATTCGCCAGATAGCGCGCGCCTCCCGGCAGCTTCGCAATACGAGGTTGGAAAAAGTCCTCGACCTGCTGCTCATGTGCTGCGTCGCAGAAGCCCGCGGCGGTGAGCGGAAGGTAAGCGCCGAACGGAATGCCTCGAGCACCGGCGATCGTCGAGTTGATCGCATCAAAATTCTGTTGCACAAACTCCCACACAACTTCGCGCGTCTGCGGCAATGCATTAAAAAGAGTGTATTGCAGTTCTCTCGGGTCAATACCGGTGCCGAGTATCAGTTGAAGCCGCGCCCGAGTGATTGCGGGATCGCGGAAAGAGGTCAGTGCGTCGATCATCCATGATCGCTCGCGTTGAATCTTGTCCTTCTTGATTTCATCCACCAGCAAGTCGAAGAATGCGCGATCACCGTTCCAGGCAGCCACGGAAAGCATGGGCTCGACCATGTCGGGATCAAGAGCTTGGCGATCGTTGGACTGGTGGTCCTTTAGCCATTCGTGCGCCAGCAACGCCGCTTGCGATGACAGCTCCGGGTCTTCACCATCGGTAGCGACGAGCGGCACAATGTCCATGCGCAACAGACGGACTTCCTGTGTTTCGCCAGGCTGCGGTTTCCAGCCCAGTTCATGCGCACGCTTGCCATAGAGCGAGCGGATAAGGCGCGCGTAGTTGTGGCTTAGATCGGCCGGAACGAAGGCGCTGAGGCCACCCACGGTGCCGGAGGCTTGCCGCACCAGTCCAGGATCGGAGCTGTGGCTGAACTCGCTCACGAATGCAAGCTCCTGCGCCGGATCCCCAACGCCAGAAGAAAACATCAGCTGGATATCGCGCAGAGCGGCGGCCGATTCGTCGGGCTTGAGACGAGGCAGGCCGTTCTTGATTAATCTGTCTGCCAGTTCCGCGTCATAGGACACCGCGTAGTAGCCCGCAGCGTTGGCGTCAGCGAAAAGCCAGGCCGGGCAACCCTTCGCGCCGGCCAAATCAAAGTGGTCAGCGGCTTTCGTTAATAGGGAGCACTGGGCGTGGGTTCCGGCCTCGTCGCGCCAGCTTGCGCAAACCGGAACCGACCAGACCGCATCCGTCGCGCCGGGAGAGCCCGCCGGCAGAAAGCGTCGTTGCTCCAGTTCCATCCGAGCCGGAAGAGCCGCTGATGAGCGACCCACAGTCGCGGAGCAAGAGAGCTTCACCGATACCAGCGGAAATCCCACCTGATTCAGAAACGTCGAAAACGCCGCACCGATGGGCTGCCCCGAAACGGAATCGAGCGCGGCGAGCAGATCCGCGCTGGTCGCGTTCCCCCAGGCGTGCTGCTGCAGATACAGTCGAATCGCGCGCTGAAACTCTTTCGCGCCCATGTAATTCTCAAACATTCCAATCACTGCCTCACCCTTGCCGTAAGTAATTCCGTCAAAAGCATTGGCAATGTCGCCCGGAGCGTCGATGGGCTGGCGAATCTTCCGCGCCGTAGTGAGACTGTCGCTGCGCATCACATTAAGCGACCCGGCGGCTTCCGCCTTGATGTTCCACTCCGGCTTCCACTCATTGAGCAGCTTGGACGAGAGCCAACTCGCAAAGGCCTCGTTCAGCCAGATGTCGTCCCACCAGGCGGTGGTCACCAGGTCGCCGAACCACTGATGCGACATCTCATGTTCCATCACCTCCGCCCGCCTCCGCTGGAGAAGGTCGGTGTCTTGCTCTTTTGGCGAGAGCAGAAAATCGCCGTACGCAATCATCCCCGCATTTTCCATCGCGCCCCACGCCGTCGTGATCGGCACCACGATCTGGTCCAGCTTTTCGTACGGGTAAGGCGTGCCGAAGTAGTCTTCGAGCAACTCAATCATTTTCGGAGTGATGGAAGCAGCGTAGGCGGCTTCGGAAGCGCGTCCGCGGGGCACGATGATCCGGCTTGGCCGCCGATTCTTGCCGATCGGGCCCGTCTCTACCACATCGAATGGACCGACCGCAAAGGCCACCAGGTAAGACGGCAGCGGCTTGGTTTCCCCGAAGCGTACCACTTTCATTCCATCCGCCTCGTCTTGTTCCGATACCGGGAGCGTGTTCGAAAAAGCCTTCAAATCTTTCGGCATATGCAGCGTCAATTGCCACGGCACTTTGAAGGAAGGTTCATCGAAGCACGGAAAGACGCGCCGCGCCGTGACCGGCTCGAACTTGGTGAAGATGTACCAGTCCTTCCCCTGCTGCTGCTGGAAAGCGCCGTCGGTAAGCGTGCGGCTGACCTCTCCGCTGTAGGCAATCTGCAAGGTCGCATGCCCGGCCGGAAGAGTGCTGCCGGTGGTGATGGCAACAAAATCGGTGTCGCTGTTATTAGACGCCGGCGTCGCCGTCGCCGGTTCGTCGCGACCAGCGACGCGAATCGTCGCCTTCTCAAAGGTCAGCGCTTTGGCGTGGAGCCAGAACGTCGAAACTGGTTGCGTGATCTCCAGTTCGATGGTGATCGAGCCGGTGAAGCGATCTTCACCCGGAGTCATCCGCAGATCGGCCGAATACCGCTCTGGCCGCACGGTCACAGGCAGACGCAATTTAGGGGCATCATTCTGGGCGCGAACTGAGACAGATGCCAGGCAGAAGCTAAGGAAGAAAACAGAAATGAGTCGAGTCACGTCGCCATCATAATCGGCTCACCGGAATTCTGAAAGGCGCCAGCTTCGATCACCGGCATTCTTGACCGAGGTCGATCCCAAGGGCAGGTCAGGCTAGTGTCTAACTGTAAACCGGGCAAGCAGAATTCCGTGCCCGCGGCTTTCTTGTGGTCTAGCATGTTGAAAGGACGGCTGTCGCAGGAAATCGTCGGCGCTGTTTTCACAAGCGACGTTCTTAGGCCGAAGTATGTTTTGCCGGCTAACACTATGAGCCCTTCGGAAAAAGCACAGCACGCCATCCGCCGCAGCACGCGACTGCCGCTGGAAGTTCCCGTGCTCGTGACCAGCCTCGACCCGGCCCAGCCCTTTTCCGAGCAGTGCAACACCACCCTCGTCAACGCGCACGGGTGCGGGCTGATCACTCCACGCGAGTTTGGGCATGGCGTTCAGGTGAGGCTTGAAATCGTTTCGGCAAAACGGCATACCACGGCGCGCGTAGCGGAGGTAGTTCCACTGGGCGGTGATCCTGAGACCTGGCTGGTCGGGCTGGAGCTCGAGGTTCCCGGCAACTTCTGGGGCATCGAGTACGCGCCTTCAGATTGGAAAATCGAGGAGAGCCCGTCGCCTGCCCCTGCCGCAGAAAAACGCCAGTCAGACCAAGAGCCAAGCGCAGCCGCGAAACCGGCTCGGGCGCAGCGCTGGCGGCTGACCGACATCAGCGCCGGTGCCTGCTATCTGGAGTCAACGACGCCCTTTCCCGCCGATACTCCCGTGGTGCTTAGCATTCGCGCCTTGAACGCGGAGTGCCTGCTGGAAGGCTTGGTGCGTGTGTCGCATGAGCAAACCGGAATGGGTGTCGAGTTCATGAGCCCCGCAACGAACGATCTGCGAACGAAGGTCGAGGAACTCATCGGCCGGCTGACCAGCAGTCGCGAAGTTCCCAAGATTTTCGTCGGACGAAAGGAAGGCCACAAGGAAGCTCAGCGCGCCGCGGCCAGCGCGGTGCAAGATACCGACTCACCCGATCCGCTTCTGGAACTCGTTCGCGAGGGAACGTTGCTGACCATGGAGCAGTTTCTGCACGACCTGCGAGCGCAGCGCCTCGGCAACCGTCGCGACCCGCGGATCGAGCTGGCATTGCCGGTGCTCCTGAGCGGCGTCGATGTAAGCGGCCGTCCGCTGGACCAGAGAGTGATGACCGTAAATATCAGCCGGCGCGGCGCGCTGCTGGAAGGCATCCACGGAGTGCTCAAGCTGGGGGACAAAATATCTCTCGCGCGCTTGCACAAGAAAGAGGAGTTTCGCGTCGTGCGGGTAGGAGAAGACGACACTCCGACCGCAGGTCAAGTCGGAGTGGCCGCAGTCGATCCCAACACGTCGTTCTGGAACGAGGTTCTCGAGGCGACGGCGCAGTCCGGGCTTGAGGCCGCCAGCATTCGCGGCGGTGACGGCGGAAAATGACCGAGGGACGCGGAATTAGCCGCCGCGCAGTCAGTCACGAGTGAGGGGTAAAGTGAGAGATAGAGCCAGCAATAAAGAGTGATACACTGCCTCGCCAGAGGCCATTGTGTCCGACGGATTCGCGTCATCTGAAGAAAAGAAAGAACGGGATCGAGTACTGGGAATGGGGGCGCGGATCACGCGCCGCGATTTTCTCAACGGAATCGCGATTGCGGCGGGCGCTTCCATCATTCCTCCAGAAATGTGGGCGGCGGCGGCCGCCGACCTTCAATTCGAAGCCCAGAGCGCACCCGGCTACTATCCTCCCGCCAAAATTGGCCTGCGCGGCAGCCACGTTGGCTCCTTCGAAACCATGCACAAAGTCCGCGACGGCGATTTCTGGGACACCGCTCCCAAGCCCGTGGACACCGGCGAATCTCACGATCTGGTGATCGTGGGCGGAGGCATCAGCGGACTGGCCGCAGCGCACTTTTTCCGGAAGATCGCCGGCGACAAAGCGCGCATCCTGATTCTCGAGAACCACGACGACTTCGGCGGCCACGCCAAACGCAATGAATTCCATACTGGTAATCGGATGAACCTGGGATTCGGCGGCACCTTCTCCATTGAAAGTCCGGCGCCCTACAGCGCGGTCGCGAAGGGCGTGATCGAGGAACTCGGGATCGATGTGCCT
Organism: uncultured Acidobacteriaceae bacterium; assembly: GCA_963755765.1. Lineage (GTDB taxonomy): Bacteria > Acidobacteriota > Terriglobia > Terriglobales > Acidobacteriaceae > Acidiflorens. The sequence continues at coordinate 177,807 of CAVWKZ010000005.1, read as the reverse complement.
TCCTATCCCAAGTACGTCGACAAGAATCTATACGGTTCATTCGGTTTGAAGCCGCGGATTTTCTTCGATAAGGAAACTTTCGGAACTGACAAGCTGGCTTTGAATTTCCTGCGCGTTGGAAGCGACGAAAGCGGTTCTACCGATGCGATCCGCGAAGCGGGAATGAAAGAGTTCTTGAATGAAGCGCCGCTCTCGGCGAAAGCCAAAGAGGACCTTCAGCGTCTGATGACGGAGGAGAAAGATTACTTCCCCGGTCTCAGCTCCGACGAAAAGAAGGCGCGCCTTGCTCGCCTGCCCTATGCGAAATACCTGACCGAAACGGTGGGTGTGAGCGACGAAATTGTGAAGATGTTGCAGGCCTTTCCTCACCCATTGTTTGGTGTCGGTTTCGACGCAGTCGCTGCGCAGGACGCGTGGGGTCTGGGCGCGCCGGGATTCAAGGGCCTCAAGCTCGATCCCGGCCCGGGCAAGGGCATGAACCGCGACTGCATTCCCAACGAAGAAGCCGACAAATACTTCTTCCATTTTCCCGACGGCAACGCTTCGATCGCGCGCCTGCTGGTGCGCAAGTTGATTCCGGCGGCGATTCCGGGAAATTCCGCCACCGACGTGGTGCTGGCCAAGGCCGATTATTCCAAGCTCGACCAGCCGTCTTCAAACGTCCGTATCCGCCTGAACAGCACCGTGGTCAAGGTAAACCACAAGGGCGACCCGGCGACAGCGAAAGAAGTGGAGGTCAGCTACTTCACCGAGGGCAAGCTGAAGACGGTGCGTGCCGCCAACTGCGTTTTGGCGTGCTGGCATGTGGTGATTCCGTACATCGCGCAGGAATTGCCCGACGCCCAGAAAGAAGCTCTGACATCGGCGCAGAAAGTTCCCCTGCTCTACACCAACGTCCTGATCCGCAACTGGAGTGCGTTTCAGAAGCTGGGCGCGAGTGGAATCTACGCTCCTGGCATGTACCACACCAGCGTCAACCTCGATATCCCCGTCAGCATCGGCGGCTATGAATGCACCAAAAAGCCGGACGAGCCGATCGTCGTGCACATGATGAAAGCCGCCTGCAAACCCGGCCTCCCGGCGCGCGAGCAGCATAGGATGGGACGCATCCAACTTTATTCCACAACCTTTGAAACTTACGAGCGCAACATCCGCGAGCAACTGTTGCGGATCCTGGGTCCGGGCGGATTCGATCCCGCGCGCGACATCCTGGAAATCACCGTCAACCGCTGGCCTCACGGCTACGCCTATGAATACAATTCGCTGTTCGACAAGTTCTGGCTGGAAGGGGGCGAGACTCCTTGCCAGGTGGCGCGCAAGCCATTCGGACGCCTCGCGATTGCCAATGCCGACGCCGACGCATACGCCTACACCGATTGCGCCATCGATCAGGGCTACCGCGCGGTGCAGGAGTTGAAGAGGAATTAGTATGTCGAAACGAACGACGACTGCGAAGCGTCCCGCGAAGCCGCAACCCGAGGCGGATCGTCCGTTTGCTCCGGGATACGGCATTGTCGGCGCGAAGGACGGTAAAGGCCTCCTTCCGTGGGCGTGGGTTGCGAGAAAGATGAACCGCTGCCGCACGTTCTGGCTGACTACGATTTACGCGAGTCTTCACTCGGGCAACGCTCGTCCGCATGTCATGCCGATTTGGGGAGTGTGGCTCGATGACGCTTTCTTCTTTTCAACCGGACACAAATCCCGCAAAGCTCAAAACCTCGCTGCCAACTCCGCGTGTACGGTTACGAACGATCATGCAGAAGAAGCAGTGATCGTCGAGGGAACAGCGACTCAACTCGAGGACGAAGCCGCGCTCGAGCGCGTCGCGGCTGCTTACAAAAAGAAATACAAAATGGATCCGCGGAGCATGAAAGAACCGATCTTTATCGTGCGTCCGAAGGTAGTATTCGGATTTATTGAGAAGAGCTTTCCAAAATCGGCAACGAGATGGAAGCTGTAGAAATCCTGAGTCACAAATTTGTACGTATCTTTATCTTGCGCGCCGACAAATGCGCTCCCGTCAGCAGTAGCATTCCCGACAGAAACGCCCAGAACATCAGGCTGACTGAGATGGCGAACGGTCCGTACACTTCGGCGAAATTCAGCCGCGGCAGAGCGTAGATGTAAGCGTACTTTAGGGCCTCGGAGAGCAATCCCATCAGCACCGCCGCTGGGAGCACTGCTCGGGCCGGCACCTTGCCGTTCGGCAACAGCCAGTAGACGAGAAAGAAAATGGCGATACTGGCGAGAATCGCAAAGATCTTCATCGACGCAAAATCCGCCAGCGTCACATACCACGCGCCATAGCCATGCAGCGCGCTTTTCACGACGGCTACGTTGCTCGCGGTCAACCATACCGAGAGCAAGGCGAGTGATCCGCAGGCAAACACGAGGCCGAGCGAGACCAGTTGGTTTCGCAGGTACGAGCGGTTGCTCGGAAATCCCCAGACGCGATTCAGCGCAACTTCGAGCGGCATAAAAATTCCGGTCGAGGTAATCAGCAGCATCGCCAGGGAGAACACCTTCGCTTGATGATGAGTACCGACCAGCACATTCAGATTGCGGATCACGAATTCCTGGCCGGTCGGAATATAGTCTCGCAAAAGGTCTTCGACGACGTGGTACATCAGCTGGGAATGAAACACGTAACGAATCAGCGTCATCAGCAACAGCAGGAAGGGAAAGAATGACAGAATGGCGTTGGCCGCAACCGAGAAGGCGAAGGTGTGGACATCGGTCTGCAGCAGATAACCTGCCGTCGAGCGCAGCGGGCCTTGAGCCGAATCCGCGGCAGCAGCGGCGCGAAACTCGGGCTTACTGGTCTTTCCCGAAGGCTTGATGGGAGTGATGGTAGACACTGGTTTCTCAAATATTATCAAATACTTACGGCTTCCCGTCGAGGCACGCAGGTTCAGGACTGAGTGGTGCGGTTCTCACCTGGTTCAGCCACATTCCCGTCTGATTCTCGGCTCGTCCTCGTCTGACTTCTGCCTCCAAAGCCCGCGGTGCTGCCACTGAGCCTGCAAGTCACGTTCATTCTTATTTCGCTGCCATGAATTTCGTTCTTGCCAACTGGAGCCTTCCTGCTATTATCTGGTGCTTCGCCAGCCAGACCCGGTTGGCGAATCATTAAAGAGCAGGATTGGCGTTTCTGTGTGTCAGCAGTGCGATATCGCGCCTTCGTCTTCGCGCCTCCACAGTGTTTCGTCGCGGGCAACCGCCCGGCGAAATGCCAGGGAGCCGTTTCCGTTTGGTGTGCTTTCGTCTGCGCGCGGCGACGCCAGTAAATAGTTCTTTCGTCCGTTCGAGGGGGATGCCTGTGAGCTGGGCAAACAGACAAGCGGCGAAAGAATAATTCTTAGCAGAGGCGAAAGGAGTTTCTTTGTGAGAGAGAAGGGTACTGTGAAGTGGTTCAACGGGGCGAAGGGATACGGATTCATCCAGCGCTCCACCGGCGAGGATGTCTTCGTGCATTTCTCGGCCATCCAGGAGAACGGCTACCGCTCGCTGAACGAAGGCGAGACCGTCGAGTTCGATCTGCTCAAAGGCCCGAAGGGCTTCCAGGCGGGCAACGTCGTGCGAGCAGCATAAAATTTCTCCAACCAGTTCGCAAACCCTCTCATAAGTGTGGGGAGGGTTTTTTCTTTGGGCGGAAGTCAGTTGGGATCGGTGTTCGCGGGCTGAGGTTGAATGGACTTGGTACCCCCCCCCCCCCCCCCAATTTCCCGCAAAATATTCATGAATAAGGACTTAACTCCAAAATATTCAAAACTAAGGAGTTAGGGAGTAGTTCGATTGAGCTCCGGTGGATCGGGCGAGAAAAATAATTTTCGGGTCGTATAGAATCACGGATTTACGCCGCGATCCCCGCCAAATCTTTGAGTTTAAAGGGCTGGTTTTGCAAAATCTTGATACGGGAGGAGTTACAGGTCTGTCTCTGGAGACTTTCTCTTGGAGACTTGGGCTCCCTGGGATCGATGAGTTCGACCCTGCCTGGTTCGACCTACGAGTTCGACTTACTAAGTCGAGCGCGATTTAGTTTTCAAAGAACTTGGACTGGCTGCGGCCGCTCTGGGCTACTTACTAAGTCTTATTGTAGCCCTTGATGTCAACTCGATTTATGTGGGGCGTGACCGGGAAATCCCATCGCGTCGTCGCGGTGGTGGGTATCTTTCCAACCGTGCGGAAGCATCCGGCCGCGGGCCCGCCCAAGCGGAGCTTGGACGGGGCACCCTCGTAAGTTCAGATGATTGCGATGGGACGGGCCACCCGCCGTTTCATCACAAACTCAGAGGCCAATCATCACTGACTGAGAAGCGGCGCGGGGATATGTTGTCACCGTGCCCTGGGGATTGCGGCGTTTTCAGGAAACCGGCCAGCTCCACTTCCTCACCTTCAGCTGTTACAAGAGGCGACCAAACTTTAGGAACGGTCCTTCGCGGACTACGTTCGAGGCTTCTCTCGATCAGGTACGACGAAGCTACGGACTTTGCGTCTATGGCTATGTCGTGATGCCGGAGCACATCCACATGCTGGTAGACGAACCAGAGCGAGGCTCGCTGTCGCGAGTTATGCAATCGCTGAAGCAGTCGGTCGCTCGGACATTAGCCTTGCGAGCAGCAGACCCGTTCTGGCAGGCTCGATACTACGATTTCAACGTTTGGAGCGAGCACAAGTTTGTGGAGAAGCTCCGCTATATTCACCGGAATCCGGTAACGCGCGGGTTAGTTGCTCGTCCCGAAGATTGGGTTTGGAGCAGCTTTCGTCATTACGCCTATGGTGAGGTCGGTCGGGTGGAAATCGAGTCGCAGTGGACGGCGCGACGGAGAGAGCGGGTGGGGATCTTTCCGACCGTGCGGAAGTCTTCGGCCGCGGGCCCGCCCAAGCAGAGCTTGGACGGGGCACCCTCTTGACTTTGAATGATTCAGACGGCCTGGGTCACCCGCCGCCTATTTTTCTTTTTCCACTGTCTTGATATCCAGACTCTTCCACAGATACCAGCAGGCAATCGAGCGATAGGGCGCCCAGGGTTTTGCGATCTTCTCCATCACTGCCGGCTTTGGCCACTTACGTTTCTTGTAATGCTTCTTGATGGCGGCCTGCACGCCGTAATCGCCGGTGGGCAGAATATCTGGACGGCGCAGGGTGAACATCAGGAACATGTGCGCCGTCCAGACGCCGATGCCTTTGACCTGGGTGAGATGCGCGATCACTTCTTCTTCGGGTAATTCCGGCAGGCACGCGAACTCCAACAGGCCGGCCGCGGTCTTTTCGGAGAGATCGCGGAGATATGCCGTCTTCTGCCGCGACAGTCCAACGGCGCGCATTTCGGCGTCGGTCAGTTTGAGGATGCCTTGCGGGGTCAGCGGATCTCCGGCAGCGGCGGTGAAACGATCGAAGATGGTCGCGGCGGCTTTGCCGTTTAACTGCTGATAGAGGATCGATTCCGCCAGCGCGTGAAACGTAGGCTCGCCAAACTGCAGGCGGCACGGGCCGACGCGCTCGATGATCGCGGCCAGTACGGGGTCGGACTTTTTCAGATGCCTGGTCGCTGATGCGTGGTTTGCCTTTTGTGTCCTCGCCTTGTGCATCGTGGCTGCTCCTGAGCTGCCGGGAAAATGTTAGCACATGGGCGAATGGATGGCGAATTTGCCGCTCGCCCAGGTCCGAGCAAAAGGAGGTCCTTCGCTTTGCTCAGGATGACAGATCTTATTTACGATGGAAAAAGCAGGTCCTTCGCTTCGCTCAGGATGACAAAACTTATTTACGATTTCTTATCACGATTTCTTGTTACGAGGGGAAGTGGAAGTGGACGTCGTGGCGCGAGGCTACGGGCGTGCCGTCTAGCGTGGCTGGTTGATAATGCCAGCGGCGAAGCGTGGCTTCGATCTTTTCGTCGATGCCGTGTCCGATCGACTGCACGATCTTGGTTTCTACTACGTTGCCTTGAGAGTCGATCGTCACTTCGATGACTACATCGCCGACCAGGTCGCGCGGAAGCTCGGCGCGGTCCACGGGAGGATCGGGATAGACGGTTGGATACGCAACGTGGACTTCGTGGCCGACTATCGGTCCGTCGATCATTGTGCCCAGAGGGGATCCGGCCTTGGCGTTGTGGTCGGCGGCTTCGGCGTCGGCATTGGCCATGACCTGCGGAGCTTCTGGTGCAGGCTTGGGCGGCTCGGGCTTGGGAAGCGGGCGTGGATGCTGCTTGCTGGCCTTCGGCGGGAACAGTAGCTTGGCCGCGTCGGGAGGCTTGGGATCGTCGGCTCCCGGAGCGACGTAGATCAGTTGGTAGGTATGAGCGCCGTCTCCATAGGCTAGCCAGCTTGGCGTCAAGTCGATCGGCTTGGGATTGTGGAACACGATCGCGGCCAATAGCGCCAGGTGCGCGGCCACGGACACGGTTACGTCCCGATAACGCCGGAACCCGGAATTGACGGACTGGAGACCGGTAAACATGTCACTCCCTAGTCTATCGGATTGACGCGCAGGGAGAGAAAAGGTTTATGCGCCCGCCTGTTGTTCGGCCATGTCCCCGATTACGGGGAGCTTGAACATCTGTCCCTGATAGGCTTTGAGCACTAGAATCAGCCAGATAACGAATCCGACCAGGCTCACCAGAGGCCAAATCAGGACGGTTGCCCATCCCAGGAATGGGATGTGGGCGATTAGAGACAGGCCGATCCAGAGGACGGTCCAGGCGACGGCAAAGAAGAGACATTGAAAGGCGTGGAAGCGGATGAAGCGCTTCTTGTTGAAGGGTTCCACCACCAGAAACACGATCGCCGGAATGATGGTTACATAGGCGAGCGCGCCGGCCACGTTGTCGGCGAGTCCGCCGGCCGCGGGTGTGCTGGCGACGTGCCCAGCGCCTGCGGCACACTTCGGACAACTCGCTCCATCGGCAATCTGGGTTCCACAGGTTGGACAAAAAGCCACAGAGGCCTCCTAGTAGATGACAGCAAAGATGAGAGGCACGTTATCAGAATGCTTGCCGAGGCGCAATGGCCACGGGGCGGGGATGTTCGCGGCTTTCCGCGTGTCGCGGACCATCGGCTCCGACCGATAAGAATTTCTAATCGATCCTTCACCAATTGTCGTCTCTCGATGCTCCCGCCTCTGGTATATTGCCCGGATTCCCTAGAGCGGCAGTTGTAGTGACCGACCGGTCGGTCGCTCCGAGGAGGCGAAACGGGAGCCGCGTCAATTTATGGTTCGTATCGCGATTCTTTTTCTCCGGCGCTTGTGGCTGCCCGCGCTCGTCTTCAGTGCGTTCTGCCTGATTTGTATCGCGGTGTACATGCGGCTGGAGGGCTTGCGCGCCATCGACGGGTTCTTCTGGATATTTCATCCGCACGCCATTGATTACCGGTCTGTCCGCACGACTACCAAGCTGTTTTCAATTTTTGTTTACGTGGGAGTATTCGCCTTCCAGGTGTGGATCGCGGAGCGGGTACTGGTCACGATCTTTAACCGGCAAGGTTTGGAGGCCTGGAGATCCATGGTCAACGACGCCAACATTGCAAAGCTCAAGAACCATTTCATTATCTGCGGATACGGCCAGGTGGGACGAACTGTGGTTGACCAACTCACCCGCCTGGAGATTCCGTTTGTGCTGATTGAGACCAACGAAGGAATGTGCCGTGAGTTGCTCAACGGCGGCATGCTGGTGATCCAGGGAGATGCCAAGCGCCACGACGTATTGCTACAGGCGGGTATAGAGAGGGCGCGCGGGATTTGCATTGTGATTGACAGTGACGCTGACAATCTTTACATCACGGTCACTGCACGTTCGTTGAACGCGCAGGCGAAGATCATTACGCGCGCCGGCCAGCAGCGCTACGCTAACGCGATTCGCAACTCGGGCGCCGATGAGGTAATCATTCCGGAATATGAAGGTGGGCTGATGACGGGAAGGATGATTCAGAAATACTATCCGGCGCAGGGGAGTCTGGTGTAGGGGTACGGCAACTGTGTCCGACCGCCTCCGAGTGTCGTCCCCCGCCAAATGGCGCGTACACCCGAAAGCAGCCGGACACTTCGCCGTGCTCGGCGCCACCTAACGGAGAGCAAGAAACGTGGCGCCGGGCAAGCTTGATTTATCTGTCGTGCCTATCCGCTCCTCCGCTATCAGGAGTTCTGCGGCGTAGGATCGTGCCTTTCGATCGCTTCCAAAACAGCGACAATCGCGCGTCGCGCCTCGGTTCCGTCCGCAAAACCGCATGCAATGATCGCGCTGGATACAAGCTCGATGAGCTCGGTTTGCGGCAACTCTTCCAATCCCGCGACTGCCTGGTCGATCTCGTGCAGGACGAGCAGCAGGCGGGCTACCTTCGTGTCTGCAATGTGAACTTTGGAATCGGAGTAGGTCGCATACTCCGAGGCCGGTGGAATGTGTTCGGTAACTGGATCGGGAAGCCGTTTTAGCTTGTCCATGGTGCCTTCTTTTCTGCGCTCGCATCGTGCGGCGGGGATTGTGTCTCTCGAATAGCAAAATCAATGTCAATGTCAATGATGGGTTCATCGATCGCCGACCAAGCCCGGCCATGAAAATGGGGATTCGTGGCTGGTTTAGGCTGCCTGGGACTGGTTGATGTGTTCCGATTAGCGTTACGCCATGGGCGTCACATCATCAAGACAAACGCCCCAGGACCCGGGCGAGGTTGTCAGTCAGGAGCAGAGACTTCAGATCAGAAGAGTGCAGAGAAGATCTTGGAGAGAACGCGGATCAGGCCGAACCGGGGTGGCGGCCGACTTCCGTTCGTGAGATTGGGCACTGACGCCGCGCAACGCCACACAAACCTGCCGCGGCAGAATGACGGGAGCGACGGTGGGGCGGACAAACCTGACGCCCGGAACCACTGGAGGCGCCTGATTTACTGGAGTATCAACTTCGTTATAGGAAGTCTCCGGGAGGTCAGTTTGCGGGATGGCAGAAACACATATCACCGCGCCCAGCAGGAGCAGAACGAACATCCAAACTCCTCGCCTCACTATGGCACCTCCTTAGGATGTAACGATAGCTGCGTAAGCACGTGTTGTCAAAGGATTACTCACAATTTACTACCAATTTACTGCCCACGATTGCGGTGGTCTGTAATAGTCACATCGGCCTTATCTTTGCCCGAGGGCTGTGTTCCCACTATTATTCCAATACGGACTACAGATCCGCGGCGGGGGAAAGGAATTCGCCGCAGCTACTCTGAGTCTCTGGAAAGGCACTGATGATCACTATTGTTTCAGGGCTACCGCGGTCGGGTACATCGCTGATGATGCAGATGTTGGACGCAGGCGGGCTGCCGGTTCTGTCCGACGGCGAGCGCAAAGCCGACACTGACAATCCCAAGGGATATCTCGAGTGGGAGCGCATCAAGCAGCTCCCGAAAGACCCCAGTCTCATTGCGGAGGCTGAAGGCAAGGTCGTGAAAGTCATCTCGCAACTGATCTTATCGCTACCCTCGGGCCACGAATATCGAATCGTCTTTATGCAGCGTCCGCTGCCTGAAGTGCTGAAATCGCAGGACGAAATGCTGCGACGCCGCGGCAATGCGGATTCGATCACCGACACGTCTGCGATCGAGGAGGCTTTTCAACGCCACTTGATCGAGGTGAATAAGTGGATCGCGGGCAAGCCGAACACGCAGGTCTCGCGCGTGCATTATCATCGCGTGCTGCGTGAACCTAAGCCGGTCGCCGAGGAAGTGGCTGCATTCTTAAAGGTCCCGCTCGACATAGAAGCCATGGTTCGCCAGGTGGACGGAAGCTTGTATCGCAATCGTATGAAATAGCCGGAAGGTATTTCGGATTGCATAACGCAGCGGTTGATTCTACAGACCTCGCCATCTTGAGGTTGCAAATTGCAACCTCAAGATGAGGAGCTCCGACTTGTGAGATGGAAGACCAAAAGTCAGACAGAACCAACCGGCCATTCCGAAAATTCAACTGGCGACTACGCCGTTCGGTTCGGCAGCTTGAATCCGATCTTGCTTCTCCGACTGGATGGCCGGTTCACTAGCTCCCTGATGGCGGTGATTATTTCTTGAATCGTGCCGTCGTGCGTCGCCAACTGCTCTTCCAATTCGTTTAGCCTGTCGGCGAATTCTTTGTTTGTGGCCATGATTTCGCGTAAGCGGACAAACGCGCGCACCACAAAAACACTCATTTCTACCGCCTGCTTGGAGTTGAGCACGGTCGCTGCCATGATCGCGCCGTGCTCGGTGAAGACGTAGGGCAGGGAGCGCCGGCCGCCATGTCTCAATCTTGAGGTTGCAAATTGCAACCTCAAGATTGTGAACTCGCGAGGGGTTACTTTGAACATGAAGTCAGGAGGAAACCGCTCGCGATTGCGGTTCACCTGCTGGTTGAGACGCTTTGCTGGAACTCCGTAGAGTTGGGCCAAAGCGGTGTCGAGGATGACTTTCTGATGGCGCAGGATCGTGATTCGAGATTCGATGGAGACGATGGCCCCTCTTCGACGAGGCGCTGGCCGTGGCGTTGGTTCGAGTTTTGTTGAGTGGATTTTCATACCTGCCATCGTAGTGGTTCCGACGGGCGCGAGCAGTGATGGATGAACTTTGAGAATGTGATGAAACCGAAGCTCGATGGTCCGCATGAATCAGAAGGAGTACGCAAGACTCAGGAGCAAATCTTGAGGTTGCAATTTGCAACCTCAAGTGGAGAGATTACGTGATGCTCACTTCCGTATAGGTTCCGTACACCTGCCGCAAGGCCTCGCAGATTTCCCCGACTGTCGCGTAGGCGCGGACGGCGTCCACTATGAAGGGCATGGTATTGACGTCGGAGATGTTGCCGTTGACGCCCGCGGTGGGAGTCTTGGATGCGGCCTGCTTCAATGCTTCCAGGCGGCGCTCGACTTCTTCACTCGCGCGGCGGGAGCGCAAGGCTTTGAGTTTCTTCTCCTGAGCGCGTGCTACCGATTCGCCGATGTAGAGGATGTGAGGCGATTCCTCCTCGATGACGAAGTCGTTCACGCCGACCGTAATCTTCTCGTTGGCCTCAACCGCGCGCTGGTACTGATAACTGGCTTCGGCAATTTCCTTCTGCGGATATCCGCGCTCGATTGCTTTGACCATGCCGCCCATCTGGTCGAGCTTCTGGAAGTAATCGAAGGCGCCGTTTTCCATGTCAAGAGTTTGTTTCTCGACAAAGTAACTGCCGCCGAGCGGATCGACGGTTTGCGCAACTCCGGACTCGAAGGCGATGATTTGCTGCGTACGCAGTGCGATGCGGGCGGCTTCCTCAGTGGGCAGGGCGAGCGCTTCGTCGTAAGCGTCGGTGTGCAGCGATTGCGTGCCTCCAAGCACGGCCGCCAGTGCCTGCAGAGCCACGCGCGCGATGTTGTTCATCGGTTGCTGCGCTGGCAGCGAGACGCCCGCGGTCTGGGTGTGGAAGCGCATCAGCCGGGTACGATCGTTCTTGGCTCCGAAGCGATCTTTCATCAGGCGATACCAGATCTTGCGTGCGGCGCGGTATTTGGCAATCTCCTCGAAGAAATCGTTGTGCGCGTTGAAGAAGAAACTGAGGCGTGGTCCGAAATCATCGACATCGAGTCCGCGGCGGCTCGCCCACTCGACGTATTCCACGCCGTCATAAATGGTGAAGGCGAGTTCCTGCAAGGCGGTCGATCCGGCTTCGCGAATGTGATAGCCGCTGATGGAGATGGTGTTGAAGCGCGGGGTGAATTTCGATCCGAATTCGAAGGTGTCAATTACCAGCCGCATAGACGGTGCTGGTGGATAGATGTATTCCTTCTGCGCGATGTACTCCTTCAGAATGTCGTTCTGCAGGGTACCGGAGATTTGTTTCCAGTCAGCGCCTTGTTTTTCGGCGACGACCAAGTACATAGCCCAGAGCACGCTGGCGGGGGAATTGATGGTCATCGAGGTGGTGACGTTGTCGAGGGGGATTCCATCGAAAAGAATCTCCATGTCTTCGAGCGAATCGATGGCGACTCCGCACTTGCCGACTTCGCCTTCGCTGGCGGGGTGGTCGGAGTCGTATCCCATGAGAGTGGGCAGATCGAAGGCAACGGAAAGTCCGCCGCCGCCGTGTTCGAGCAGATATTTGTAGCGCTGATTGGTTTCTTCCGGCGAGGCGAAGCCGGAGAACATGCGCATGGTCCACAGCTTGCCGCGGTAGCCGGTGGAGTGAATGCCGCGCGTATAGGGCGGTTGGCCGGGATAGCCGAGATATTGATCGTAGTTCCAGTCGGCGGGGAGATCGGCCTGGGTGTAGAGGCGGCGAATGGGCGCGTTCGAAATGGTGCTGAAACGGGCGTGGCCGTGCTCGTCGAGGTTCGTGCCAGTGGGAGCGCCGATCGGCTTTTCAGGGGACTTTTCGAGTGTTGGTGTGAGCGTTTTCTCCGCCCACTCTTTCTCGGATGCGGCGGGATGGCGACCTTCGAAGACGTCGGAGATTGGGCTCTCAGCGACGGTCTTGTTCCGATCGGCTTTCGGACTCTTCTCAGGCATAGAACTCCCCACTCTGGCTTTGATGATAGAGGAGCAGCCGCTATGCTGCAAAACGACACGACCGACCGAGCGGTTGGTGAGAAAGTCAAGATCAAGGTCTTAACCACTAAGGACACGAAGTATCACGAAGGAAACTCGATCCTGCTTGACGCTTGTTTTCTTCGGCACCTATGCTGGTCTTCTTTCGACGGAGGGATTCTGAAAGCATTTCGGCGGCTGCTGCAGCGTACTCCGTTATACGGCGCGTACAAGGCGCTCGGCCACTATCCCGACTACTGGTATTGGATATTGCGTGGGCGGCCGTCGCGATCTCCGCATCTGTTGAAGCAAAAGGTTGTGCGAGCCTACGGCGAAAAATTTCGACTCAAGACGCTGGTCGAGACCGGAACGTATTACGGCGAGATGGTCGCTGCGATGAAGAGCCGTTTCGATCACATCTATTCCATCGAGTTCGTTCCGGCGCTGGCGGCGCGGGCCACGCGCAAATTCGCGCGCGATGAACGTGTGCGGATCTTTTGTGGAGACAGCCGCGTGGTCATGCCCGAAGTGCTCGCGTTATTAAGAGGCCCGGCACTGTTCTGGTTGGACGCCGGTTACTACGGTTGGGTGGGCAAGCAAGGCGATCAGCAACGGTTGTCGGCGGAGTTGGAAATGATTCTTAGTCAGCCGTTTGCTCACATCATTTTGCTCGATGACGCGCGTGGGCTGACGGGATGCGATGGGGTTCCGTCGGTCGGCGATGTGAAGGCCTATGTGGAGTCGACGTTTCCGCAGCGTGTGGTGGAAGTGGAGTACGACATTCTGCGCATCACGCTGCGCGGATGAGGGGCGCCGCACTGCGACAGTCGCGTCTTTAGGCTGATTTGTTCCTGCGTGTGAGCTCCCATACCTTCGCATATTTCCATGACACGTAGGCGGCGTGGTAGAGATGCAGCAGCAGGCCCTCGTGGCCATCGAGGAATCCGAGGCGGAGGAAATAGTTATAGATAAAAGTGGCGATCGGGCGCAGGGCAATGTTGAACAGGCTGAAGCCGCGGTGGCCTTTGGCGACCGCCATCTCCGCGCCGAGGGATGAGTAGCGGTTCATGTGGTCGATGTAGTCGGCGAGTGTGGGGTAGGAGTGGTGGAGAAGGGGGTAGTAGAGCGTTCCTAAGGGTCCAGCTACCTGAAACGTTTCGTGTACTGCCCGGTTTTCCACTCGGCCCGTGCCGCGTCGAAACAGTCGCAGCTTGGGATCCGGCCAGAAGCCTCCGTGTCGCAAGGCGCGGCCAAGGAATCGGTTCTGGCGCTTGAGCCAATAGCCATTTTCCGATCCAAATCCGTCTTCGGCTGGCCCGTGGCAGATTTCCTCGACTTCTTTTGTCAGCCCGTCGGAGAGTTCCTCGTCTGCATCTACGCTCAAAATCCACTTACCAGTTGCCTTGCCGATGGCTGAATTTTTTTGCGCGGCGAAGCCTTTCCATTCTTCGACGAAGACTTTTGCTCCGAATGATTTTGCGATCTCGACGGTGCGGTCGGTTGAGCCCGAATCGACGACGATGATCTCGCCTTTTCCGTCGGCCACGAGTGGCTGCACGCTGGCGAGGGTGCGTCCTATGTTGGCTTCCTCGTTGTGAGTGATGATGACGACGGAGAGGATCACGCGGGACTCCTGCCGGTGCCTGAGGGCTTCACGGAGAGAGGATACGCGAGCGGCGGCGGCGTTCACAAGAAAAACGCCTGCAAAAGGGAAACGCCGGGCCCGCGTGCGCCCGGCGTTTCATGGTTCGTTAGCGTCAGCTTTACTGTTGTGGTTGCGCCGGTGGGTTCGGCGGCATTATCTGGTCCGCTGGCCGTGGCGCCACATGCGGAATGTTCGGTGTCTGCGTTACCTGGCCGCGTTCGGCGTCGGCGATCAGGATTCCGGCGTGGTCGAGCAGAAGACCGATGGATCGATCCAGTTCGACTTCCGCTTTTTCGTACAGAGCCTTGGCGGAGACGAGCGTGACTTCGGCCTGCGTCATGGCTGCCTGGTTTTGCAGCACCAGCGTTGAGGTGGACGCGCCGAGCGCGTATTTCTTTTGTTCGGCGTCGAGAGACTGGCGCGCCAGATCCACGGCAGCCTGGGCGGATGCGACGCTGGCGCGGTTCTGCTGCACTCCGAACTGCGCGTTGCGCACCTCGATGCGTATCTGGTTCTCGATCTGCTGGATGCGCAACTGCGCCTGCCGGTATTCGAACTCCGAGCGCACCTGGGTGGCCTGGGCGGCGCGATTGCGGAGCGGGATGTTGATCGTTTATCCCGACGCCCTTGTCCGGCGCCGGTGGAATTGACCAGTTGGTTTAAAGTGTCACCGAACCTAGTAAGAAATGGGATCGGGTCGGCCGGGGGGCATGTTACCCGTCCGGTCCGCGAAGCACTGGGTGGGGATCCGTTCGCGCAGATGTAGCGGAGGATTTTGGCACGCCACCTAGCCCTGAGCCGCCGTAGTAGGCGAACAGATCCACAGTTGGCAACAGTGCACTGCGGATCGCCTTGTTGCTGATTTCGGTATTGGAAAGGTTGATACGCTGTTCCGCGAGTTCGGGGCGATGACTGAGCGCATCGTTCACCAGATCCTGGGTAGGGACAACCGGCTCCTGCGCGGACAATTCCATGGTTGAGGTAGGAATCACTTCGGCGTCGGCCAGTACCGGATCGACGAGCGTGCGGCTGATCGCATTCTTCATGAGAAGTTGCTGCAGCTGAAGGTTGGTCAACGCCAGAGTCAGGGTCTGCTGATTGGAGGCAACGGTGCTCTGCGCGCGGACTACTTCGATCGGGGCCAGTGTCCCAATTTCCACTTGCTTCTGATTGTCGGAGAGCGTCTTCTGGGCGAAAGCCAACTGCTCCTGTTGCACCCTCACGTTCTCATAGGCGTAGACCAGGTCCCAGTACATAAGCTCGATCTGGTCGACGGTGGTAGTGATTTGCAGGCGGAAGGCAACATCCGAGATTTCGCGATTGTTCTTGGCAATCTGAATAAAGCGAGTGTTGGGGGCGAATCCGAAGCCCTGCAAGAGATGTTGTGTGACCTGGGCACGGAAACTGGAATTAAGTTGAGGAGTTAATGGTTGTGAGATCACCACCGTGCGTCATGCCGAGCTGTTGTTAAAGCCTACCGCCAGATTCGTGCCCCACTGGAAGCCCTTGCTGGTATAGGAGAAGTTTGCCAGTGGCCGTGTTCTGTTCAGAAGGCGCGCAAAAGGGACTGCTTGCATGAGGACATTGTTGTGCGATCGATTTGCAAGCGTGCCCGTGAGAATGGGATCGAAGCTGGTGATGTCCGGGCCGCTGCCGAAGGTTGATCCCACCAGGCCGGCCGAGCCTACTCCGGCGCCGCCTGGCGCTACTGAGGTTCCTCCCTGGCCGGAGCCGACTTGCGTGCCCAGACCGCCCACGCCGCCACCGGGCGTGTTCTGCACGACGCCGATGTTGACGCCGAGCAGGGTGTTGGAGCCGGACTTGGCGCGCCAGACGTCGGTGTCGGCGATATTCAGGTTGTAGCGGGCGATGGCGATATCGAGGTTATTTTCGAGCGCCAGCGCGACCGCGTCGTTCATGGAGATGTAAAGCTTGCCATCGCGCATGAGCTGATCAATGCGCGGCGTGTTGGCGAGGTTCGGCGGGGCCACGTGGCGGGCAGTGTAGGGAGCAATCGGGTTAGGAAAAGGCGACAGCGGTTTCGAGTATTGCTTCAAATCAAAGGGCTGCGACGATGAAGACACAGCCTTTTGGACCGGCACCGACGAGGGCGCGCTGGGCGCGGATGAGGCATCCTGCGCCCATCCGGCAGGTACCGTGATTGCCGCAAAAAGGATGGCGGCAAGGGAAACCGCGGCAGCTCGTTGAAACGCAGTCAACACTGTAGAACGTTGCATTCGTATCATCTCCATTGATTAAAACTCAAGCGCTCGGGCTCGAAGGAACGGACGTGGTGGTACGACCTTTGCTCACATTGGCTAATACGTAGAACGGCAGGCAACGGTTCCTTGCAATCTTCTTCTTCCAGTCTTCTTGATGCAAAATCATACGGAAAAGGCAGTCTTTTCTGTTTCCATCGGCCGTTTCCATCCGCCGCTATTAAATGACCGTAAGTGAATTGATTGTTAGTGAAATAGTATAGCTGACGCGCTACCGCACCTTTGCGAGAAGAGGCGGTAGAACTGCAAATACTGGCTGAACAGTCGCGCAATAGTTGTCGTCATGCTTAACGATGAAGCTCGAGCGGTGAAGGACTCGAAAAAGCACGTGCGAAATCTCAGACTGATCCTCTCTTATGACGGTGCCGATTTCGCCGGCTGGCAGGTTCAGCCGGGCCGGACGACCGTGCAAGGCACGCTGGCCTCAGCCATTGGACGCTTGAGTGGGGAAAATGTACTGCCCCAGGGATCTGGCCGGACCGATGCGGGCGTGCACGCGCTGGCCCAGGTGGCGAGCTTTGCGACCGGGTCGGCGATTCCGGCTGAAAACTGGATGCGGGCGCTGAACGATATTCTGCCGGCTTCGATCCGGGTGCTGGAGGTGATCGAGGCCGGGCCCGAGTTCCACGCGCGCAAGTCGGCTCGCGCCAAGACTTATCGCTATCGCATTTATCGGGGGGCGGTGTGTCCTCCATTCCTGGCGCGATATGTTTGGCATTACCCGTATCCGCTGGAAGAATCGGTGATGATTGGAGCTGCTGGCGTGGTGGTGGGCGAACGCGATTTCACGTCGTTCGCGGCGGCGGATCCGGAGCGGGAGGAACGGATGGCTGCTGGAGAAAATGCCGGCGCAACGGACTTCCCAACGACAAATATTCGGACGATCTACTCTTCGAGTTGGGTGCGCGACGGCGAAGAACTCGTCTACACGGTCCGTGGCAGCGGATTTCTCCGTCACATGGTGCGCAACCTGGTCGGCACATTTCTGCTGGTCGGGAAGGGAACGGTGAGCCTGGAAGATCTGCGCCGCATTCTCGACGCGCGGGAGCGTACGGCGGCTGGGCCGACTGCGCCCGCGGGCGGTCTGTATCTGGTTGGAGTGGAGTACTGACACTACTACTGTGGCGCGGCAGCTGTTGCCCGCGGCGACGGCGAGATGCTGTCAGCACGCGGACAGGAGTGTCCGCGCTACACGAGCAATTCACAGAAACGTTGAAATTGTGGCGTGGCCGTTCGCTCCCGCGTACACTTCTTCGCAGATGGCCGCTGACGTCGAATTCGCCGTCTCCCGCATCGCTTCGGTGAACCCGGCGACGGGCGAAGTTCTGGGCGAACTGGATAGCGCCGGCCCGACCGAAGTACGAGCGGCCGTGGCCCGCGCGCGCGCGGCGCAGCCGGACTGGAATGCGTGGGGCATCCGAAATCGTGTTCGGGTACTGCGCCGATTCCAGCAGATTCTTCTGGCGCACAAGACCGACGTCGCGCGGCGCATTATGCAGGAGGCGGGCAAGCCTCTGGTCGAAGCGCTTGTCACCGAAGTTCTGGTCGTACTCGATGCGGCGCGATTTCTGATCGACAATGCCTACGCAATCTTGCGCGAAGAGAAACTTGCCGCACGGAAATCTGGCGATGAAGACGAAGTCAGGGCGCATTCTGCATGAGCCCTATGGCGTGGTCGGAATCATCTCGCCGTGGAATTATCCTTTCTCGGTTCCGGCGACGGAGGCGCTGGCGGCACTGGTTGCGGGAAATGCGGTGGTGCTCAAGCCTTCCGAGTTGACGCCGTTGATTGCGCTCGAACTAGAGGTGCTGTTGCGCGAGGCTGGAGTTCCCGACGATATTTTTCAGGTGCTTCCGGGCGAAGGCGCGACGGGAGCGGCCGTGGTTGGAAGCGAAATTGACAAGCTGGTCTTTACGGGCAGCGTCGCTACCGGACGGCGAATCGCGCAAATGGCCGCTGAACGTCTACTTCCGGTGGTACTGGAACTCGGTGGCAAGGATCCCATGCTGGTGCTCGACGACGCTGACATCGATGTGGCTTCGAGCGGCGCGGTATGGGGAGCGTTCATGAACGCGGGGCAGACCTGCTTGTCGGTTGAGCGCTGCTACGTGCACCAGAGTTTGTACTCCGCTTTCTTGGACGCCTGCTGCGAGAAGGCTCGCAAGCTGCGCGTCGGCAATGGTATGGATGAAGCGACCGAAATTGGTCCCATGATCCATGAACGGCAAGTGCGGGTGGTGGAATCGCAAGTGGAGGATGCGCGGCGGCGCGGTGGACGTGTCTTAACCGGAGGCACGCGGCTGCGCGAACTCGGCCCGACATTTTTCGCTCCTACGGTGCTGGCCGACGTGGATCACAGTATGCGCGTGATGCAGGAAGAGACGTTCGGTCCGGTGCTCCCAATTGCGCCTTTCCGCGACGATGCCGAGGCGGTGCGGCTGGCCAATGATTCCGACTACGGACTGGCCGCCAGCGTGTGGACGCGCGATCGCGCACGCGGTGAACGCATGTCTCGCCAGATCGATGCCGGGACGGTCATGGTGAACGATGCAGTGTCATGTTTCAGCATCAGCGAAGCTCCGCACGGCGGTGTGAAGTCGAGTGGCCTGGGACGTACGCATGGGCGCTGGGGGTTGGAAGAGATGGTGCGGGTGAAGTATGTTGACTCCGACTTGCTGCCGCGTATGAAGAAAATCTGGTGGTTCGGCTATGGTGCTGGACTTACCGGCGAGATGAAGAGTTTTCTCGACCTGCTGTACGCGCGTCCGCTGCGAGAGAAATTGATGGCTGGCGTGCGTTCCGCCGGAGCGCTGTGGCGGAGAAAACTGTAGGCCTGCCTTTTCGAGTCTGCTCATCTAATCTGTTTTGATTAGAGACGCCGCTTCCAGCCAACCGATAATATGTCGCAACCGGAAGAGTGCAAGTCTTACGTAAGTTAATCTTTCATGTGCGCTAGACCCTCTACGAATCGCGCGCTATTGCTGCTGATTGGCTTTCTGGCTGTGTCCGCGGTTTACCTCTATGCGTTCCCGCAGGCTAATGTCTTTTATGCGGGAGTGGTGCTGCTGCATGCGCTGGCCGGCGTCGTGGCTTCGGTCTGGCTGCTGTTCTGGCTGGTGCGGCGGTGGCTTCAGGGTGAGCCTCTGGTTCGCATCGGAATGGTTTTTCTGCTCCTCGGCGCAATCCCAGGACTGGTGCTGATCTACACCGGGGCGCTGCGCACGGAATGGACGCTTGTTTACGTCCACATCGCAGTAAGCTTTTTGGGCGTCGGCCTGATCGTGGCAGCTCAAGTGGGCGATCTCGGATGGCTGCCGCGTCGTGCCGTAATTCGCACCGCCGTCGTGCTCGCCGTGCTGGTAGCGCTCGCGCCGGTTGCTCGGTATCTCCGCGAAGCGCGTTGGGCCCAGCAGGCGCGGATTGTAAATCCCTCAATGCCGCCCGCCAACATGAACGGCGAAGGTGACGGCCCCAGCGGTCCATTTTTCCCCAGCTCGGCGCAGGTCTATGGCGGTCAGAAGATTCCCAGCCAGTTCTTCATGGAATCGGATTCGTGCAAGCGCTGTCACGAAGATATTTATAACCAGTGGAACAGTTCGGCGCATCATTTTTCGTCGTTCAATAATCAGTGGTATCGCAAGTCGATCGAGTACATGCAGGATACGATCGGCACCAAGCCTTCCAAATGGTGCGGTGGATGCCATGATCCGGCCGTGCTCTATGCCGGCAAAATGGATAGGCCCATTAAGGACTTTGTGCACAATCCCGAATCCCAGGCGGGACTCGGCTGCATGATGTGCCACTCCATTGCCGGCGTTAAGAGCACGATGGGGCAGGCCGATTTCTATCTTGAATATCCGAAGCTGCACGAGCTGGCGGCGAGCAAGAATCCGGTGGTTCGCGAGTTGCACGACTTCATGATCAAGCTCAATCCGGAGCCGCACCGCCGCGTGTTCCTCAAGCCGTTCATGAAGCAGCAGACGGCGGAGTTCTGCTCCTCCTGCCACAAAGTGCATCTCGACGTGCCCGTCAATAACTATCGCTGGTTTCGCGGCTTTAACGAATACGACAACTGGCAGGCCAGCGGCGTTTCGGGAGAGGGCGCGCGCTCGTTCTACTATCCGGCAAAGCCGCAGCAGTGCGCCGATTGCCACATGCCGCTCGAGCACTCAAATGACATGGGCAACGTTGACGGCAAAGTTCACTCGCACCGTTTCCCCGGCGCCAACACCGCGCTGCCCACGGCCAACGAAGATGCGGCGCAGTTGAAGGTCACCGAAGATTTCCTGACGAACGGCGCGCTCACGGTGGATATCTTTGCGCTCTCGCCGGCGAGTGCGCTGTTGAAAGCTGCCCCGTTGAAGGCGGGAGCAGGCTCGAGCAATGAGCACGAACTTGCAACCACGTTTGCCGTGGGAGAAGAAGCGGAAACTAAAGTCGCGCCTGGCGCTGGTTCCAACGCTGAGGCCTCTCCTGTTACTGCGCCTCTCAATCGCGTGCATCCTGCAGTTCGTCGCGGTGATACGGTTCGCGTCGATGTCGTGGTGCGCACCAAGCGCGTTGGACATTTCTTTCCCGGCGGCACCGTCGATGCTTACGATACCTGGCTTGAACTGAAAGGCGTCGACGACAGGGGCCAGACTATCTTTTGGAGCGGCATGGTCGAGGATGACGGTAAAGGTCCGGTCGAAAAGGGAGCGCACTTTTATCGCTCGCTCCAGGTGGATGCGCACGGCAATCCGATCAACAAGCGGAACGCGTGGTCGACACGGGCGGTAGTGTACGTACGTCTGATTCCACCCGGCGCGGCCGACACGGTGCATTTCCGCATGAAGGTTCCGGAGAAAACGGGCAGCAAGATTACTTTGACGGCGCGGCTTTGCTATCGCAAGTTTTCGTGGTTTGGTACGCAGTTTGCGTTTGCGGGTGAGCCGGTCGCGGCTGGTTCCGACGCGGCTGCATCCAGCACGGCTGCATCCGTTGCCGCCGGCGTCACTGCGGATTACGACGATAGGAAGGTTACTTTCACGCAATCGTTGCGTGGAGTCTCGGCGAAGGAAGAGAAGATTCCCGATCTCCCGATCGTGACGGTGGCGCAAAACGCAGTCGTCATCGATGTGCTGCCTGCTGGCGCTCCCGTGCCGCAACCCAAAATCCAGCTTGTGAAAGAGGACTGGCAACGCTGGAACGACTACGGCATCGGTCTGTTGCTGCAGGGCGATCTGAAAGCGGCGCAGGCGGCGTTCGAGAAGATCACTGTTGTCGATCCGCAGAACCCCGACGGCTGGCTGAACATTGGACGCGCTGCGCTGCTGGAGGGCGATGTTGTCCGTGCCCGCACCGTGCTTGACAAGGCGCTGGCACTCAATCCGACGCTTGCGCGAACTAACTTCTTCTACGGATCGCTGATGAAGTCCACGGGCGACTACGACCAGGCGGTCGTGCATTTTCAAATCGTGCTGGCGCAGTATCCGCATGATCGCGTGGCGCTGAACAATCTTGGGCGCGTTCTGTTTCTTCAGAGAAAGTACGCGGACGCGGTGAAAGTGCTGGAGCAGGTGCTGGCGGTCGATCCCGAGGATTTGCAGGCGCACTACAATCTCATGCTCTGCTACAACGGACTCGGCGATGAAAAAATGGCTAAAGAACATCAGGCTCGCTACCTCCGCTTCAAGGCTGATGAATCTGCACAGGCCATTACCGGCCCATATCGCCAACTCAATCCCGAAGACAACAATGAACGGCAGAATATTCATGAGCACGTGTCGGTGCCGCTGACAATCTTGAACAGCGCGCCGGTCAAGCGGCTTACCGCCAGCTCGAGTCTCGGGGCGCAACGGTGATGGGCGCTCGCAATAGAAAATCCATCACGGTGTTGCCTTTGCTACTGATGGCGGCAAGCATCTTCGTCCAAGGGCAAACCATCACCTTCCGCGACATCACCGCTCAGGCGGGCATTCACTTCACGCACGACAACGGAGCGTTCGGCAAGAAATGGCTGCCGGAAACCATGGGTCCGGGGTGCGCGTTCATTGATTACGACAACGACGGATGGCCCGACATCCTGCTGGTCAACGGGCAGGACTGGCCGGGACATCCTTCTCGTCTCGCAAAAAACGGCGCGAGCACCTTGCAGCTTTACCACAATAATCATGACGGTACTTTTACTGACGTGACGCGAAAGTCCGGGCTTGGCATTTCGCTTTTCGGGCTCGGCGTTGCCGTTGGCGATTACGATAACGACGGCTTTGACGATATTTTTATAACTGCGGTCGGCCAGAGCCATCTCTTCCACAACAACGGGAATGGCACGTTTACTGACGTGACCAAGTCTGCTGGGCTGTGGGGGCCAAATGAGTTCTCCACCAGCGCGGCTTGGGTGGATTACGATCGCGACGGCAAACTTGATCTCGTGGTTGCCAACTATGTGCAGTGGTCGGAGCAGACTGACCTCTACTGCACGCTTGATGGCTCGCATAAGTCTTACTGCACTCCGGAATCGTATAAGGGAACGTCGGCGCGTCTCTGGCATAACCTGGGCAACGGCAAGTTCGAAGATGCCACGCAAAAAGCTGGGCTTTACGATCCGACTTCGAAGGGACTTGGCGTCGCTATTCTCGATTACAACAATGATGGATGGCCTGACATTCTGATCGCCAACGACACGCAGCCTAACAAGCTCTACCTGAATAAGAAGAACGGAACGTTTGAGGAGCGCGCGGTTTCGGCCGGCATCGGGTTCAGCGAAGATGGCGTGGCGCGGGCGGGCATGGGAGTTGATGCGGCGGATTATGACCGCTCTGGCAGCGCCAGTTTGATCATTACTAACTTTTCTAACCAGATGCTGTCGCTTTATCACAACGAGGGCAACGGGCTGTTTGTGGATGAGGCTGCGCACTCGGAGGTTGGGCGCGCTACGATAGTTACGCTTGGCTTCGGCTGCTTTTTCTTCGACTACGATAACGATGGATGGCTCGACATATTCGTCGCCGATGGACATATCGAAGACCAGATCGAAATGGTGCAGAAACGGGTGAGCTATGCGGAGCCTCCGCATTTGTTTCGGAATCTTGGTAATGAAAAATTTGAAGAAGTCACCGATAAGGTCGGGAGCGCGTTTGCCGCTCCTAAAGTGGCGCGGGGCGCGGCTTTTGCTGACGTCAATAATGACGGGGCGCTCGACGTTTTGCTTACGACCAACGGCGGGCCGGCGCATCTCTATCTCAATCAGGGCGGCACCAATCAGAGCTTGCGAATCAAGCTTGTCGGCACAAAATCGAATCGCGATGGGATCGGCGCTGTCGTCCGCGTCAACTCTGGGGGCGAGAAGCAGTGGCTTACTGTGAAGAGCGGCTCGAGCTATCTTTCGCAAAGCGAACTGGTGCTGACTTTCGGCTTGGGATCGAAGACCAAAGTTGACTGGGTCGAAATTGACTGGCCCAGCGGGCAGGTGGACAAGCTCTCTAACGTTGCTGCGGGGCAAACCGTTACCGTGCAGGAAGCTAAGGGGCAGATCGGTTCGCGTTCTTACGGCAAGAACTGATCCTGCATTGTTCGCTCGCGCCGTCCTCAGGAAATACTCCTCATGAAATACAATCAGGTCAATGTTCACTAAACTGGCCTCCCAATCCGAACTACCTGGCATCAACGAAGCCAAAGAGTTTCCTTGCGGCGGTAAGACTATCTGCGTGGCCAATGTTAATGGCGAGATCAGCGCCATGGATAACGTCTGCCTGCATCGCGGAGGGCCGCTGGGGCAGGGCGTGGTCTCGGGAGGGAAAGTGGTTTGCCCGTGGCATGGGTGGGAGTGGGATCCGAAGACGGGCGAGGCTGGGGCTCCGGGGGCTCGGATTGCGGTTTATCCGGTGAAGGTTGAGGGCGGGGATGTGCTGATCGAGATCGCGTAGACAAGGCGAACGCCATGGTCAAAATGATTGCTTACCCCGTCATGGTGCTGTCCGTCGCGGGTGTGTTAGTTTGCTTCACTTTTTATTTCCTCGGACTAACGGGAGTCTATTTGTTCCCGTCGAAGGGAACGCTGGTCTTAAGCGCTGGCATCTTTGTGGTGTGGTTCCCGACAGTGATCCTCAGGTTCTGCGAGGAGTGCGGTGCTGCGGTGGCGGCCGATTCCGACATCTCAGGGAAAATTTGAGTTACGCCAGCGATCACAGAAGATTGGAACGGTGAGGCGGACAAGAGTGTCCGCCCTACACGAGCTTCTCTACCCCAGGAATCGCATGAACTGATTCGGCTGGCCTTCAAATCCCGGAAACACCGTTTTCAAATCTTTGTTCCCCAGATACTGCGACACGACTTCGCTGAGCACCATTCTGAAGTCGGTTGTGATCGCCAGGTCGCGTCCTTCATATAACTGCGACTGATCGAGCCCCGGCCAGCGTCCGTAGACTTTGCCGCCACGCACCGGGCCTCCCAGGACGAACATTACGTTGGCGTGGCCGTGGTCGGTGCCTCGGTTTCCATTCTCGCGAGCCGTGCGGCCGAATTCGGACATGGTTACTACTACTGTGTCTTCTCCCAGATCGCCGAGGTCGGTCCAGAAAGCGGCTATGGCTTGCGAGAAATCGCCCAGCACGTTTGCGATCTGGCCCTGGGTGCTGCCTTCGTTTACGTGGTGGTCCCAGCCTCCTATGTCGGCGAAGGCTACTTGCACTCCTAAGTTCGCTTTGATTAGCTGGGCTAACTGTTTCAGGCTATCGCCGAAGCGGCCTTTGGGATAATTCGCGTTGGCCGCGGGCGTGTAGTGTGCGGGGTCGGCGGCTTTCAGGGTTTTGACGGCGTCGAAAGTTTCCTGGCCGGTGCCGTGGAGGACCGTGTCTACGGAGTGGGCGTACATGGCTTCGAAAGTGTTCGACATGGGCGCGGCGCTGGGATTCTTTCCTCCTACGGAAAAATCGTTGAGATTGTTGACGGCTACCGCCGGCTCTTTGCCGGAGAGAATGCGCGGCAGCGACGGGCCTAGGGCGATGGCTCGGAAGGCGGCTTTGTCTTTTTCTGATGCGCCGGTTGAGTTGCCAGGAAGATCGCGCAGGGTGCGGTTGAGCCAGCCGTCGTCGGTTACTTTTACGCCGGGCGTGCCGGATTCCATGAAGTCTTGCGCGTCGAAATGGGAGCGCGTGGGATCGGGCGAGCCGGTGGCGTGCACTATGGCCAGATGCTTCTGTTGCCAGAGCGGCTGGAAAGATGCCATCGCGGGATGGAGTCCGAAAAAGCCGTCGAGGTCGAGCACCGATTTCTTTGGGATGTTGATGGTCGGACGCATGGCGTAGTAACTCGGCTCTCCATAGGGGACGACTATGTTGAGGCCGTCGGCTGCTCCGCGCTGAAAGATCACTACCAGGCGCTTGGTGCGGATGCCGGGGTCGGCGGCTCCGAAGGCGGCGCGCGTCAGAAAACTGGGCAGCGCGGTTGTGCCTACTACTGCCAGTGCGCCGTTGCGTAGAAAAATTCGTCTTGTGATGGGCATGGTAATAAGTTTTCAGTTGTCAGTTATCAGTTATCAGTGTTTAGAACTGACAACTGATAACTGAGGACTGACGACTACCTTTTCTGAAACTCTGGCGATCCTAAAATCAGTCCTGCTATTGCGGCTACGTTTGGGGGACGCTTGGGATCATCCAATTTTCGCTGGGTGATCTTGGGGTCGTCCAGTTGCTTGCTGATGGTATCGTGCGTTTGTTTGGATATGTCGCCTGCCAGCAGGGAATTTTCCAGGCCCGCCAACGCTTGCTGCGCGTCGGGTGTCAGGGTTCCATCGGCTCCGGCGGCTAGATCAACTTTGACGCCGTGGATTTTTCCTGCGGCTAGCGCCAGTGCGAAATTCATTCTGGCCAGGAGTGCCGAGGAGTTTACCCAGACATCGGCTTTCATGGAATAGCCGGTCGGCGGCTGCATGCCGTAGGGCATCATGCCCATGTTGTTGAGCGTGGCTATGAGGGCGCGGGCGTCGTCGACTTCGGCTCCGCTGGCGCGCACGGCTGAGACTACGAACTCGAGCGGCGTTTTTACTTTGGCGCGGTAAGCGTCGGGCGACCAGAACTCGGGCGACTTGAACATGGTGCGGAGGACTTCGCGAATGTCTCCGTCTTTCTTGAGAAAAGTTTTGGTCATGCGATCGACGAGCGCGGGCGGAGGATCGTCGGAGACAAAGCGCATTGCCAGCTTCTGCGAGATGAAGTGCGCGGTCTTCGGGTTGTGTGCCAGCAGGTGCAGGACTTCCAGTCCTTCTTTCTCGCCGTTTTGTTTGATGCGATGTCCGAGGATGATTTTGTCTCCGGGCTCATGCATGCGGGGCTCGAAACGGAAGTCGGCGCCTTTTTTCGGCGGCTCGAGCGTCCATCCGGTGAAAACTTTGGCGACTTCGGTGACGTCTTTCTGGGTGTAGCCGCCGTTGACGCTGAGAGTGTGCAGCTCCATCAGTTCGCGGCCGTAGTTTTCGTTTAGGCCGCTGGCCTGTTTGCCTTTTCCTTTTGGACGGCCTTGCGGGCCGCCGCGCGGATGGGCGGGGATTCCTAGCGCGCTTTCGGAGTCGGGACCGACGCTCAGCCAATTGTCTAGATAGAACATCATCGCCGGGCTCTTCGCTGTGGCTACCAGCAGGTCTTCGAATTTGCCGAGCACGTGCGGGCGGATGGCGTCACGCACGTAGCTGGTCAGGAGATAGCGATCGGCGTCTTTATTGATGAAGATGTTGAAGTGGTTGAACCAAAAATCGGACATGACTTCGTCGAGTTGGCGTTCGCTGTAGATGGCGCGCAGCAGCTTGGCCTGCGTCAGCTCATTGACGAC
Organism: uncultured Acidobacteriaceae bacterium; assembly: GCA_963755765.1. Classification (GTDB taxonomy): domain Bacteria; phylum Acidobacteriota; class Terriglobia; order Terriglobales; family Acidobacteriaceae; genus Acidiflorens. Next base: position 150,564 of record CAVWKZ010000005.1, on the reverse strand, counting down.
TACCTGCTGGGGATTGTTGAGCGCCTGCACGGTTTCTTTTTGCTGCGCGGTCATGCCCTCGACCAACGCGTCCGCTCGGGCGCCTTTGGTGGTGGTGGCTAGGGCGAGGCGATCTTCGGGAGACATTTGCAGAATTTCTTTCATGCGCTCGTCGGCGGGAAGATCGAGAAGCTCCTGCGTTCTGCGACTTGCCTGGCGGCGCTCGGCGCGGCGGCGGGTCTCGGCGCTATCGGCGGCTTGCATGTCGTTGTCTGAGGTGCTTCTTGCTTCTTCTTTCCGTTCCTGCTTGTTTTCGTAGCGCTGGAGTTGTGCTTCGTAGACTGCGCGCTGCGTGGGATCGCGCGGCAGCGAGGCTTTGCCGTCGGCGATCTGCCTGATGAACTGGTTGGGAGGAAAATTCTCGACGATCTCTTTGGTGCCCATATTCAGCGTGCGGAAGGGAGCGAGTTTCGCCGCGAGCGCCGAGTCGTCGATTTTGTCGGGGTGGAGTTGGAGTTCGATCCATTTATCAACGCCCATCTGGGTGACGCGCTCGACGTCGCCGGGGCGCGGGCCGAAGGTCAGGCGGTTGAGAGCGTGGACGGCGCGTTTCTGGGAGTCCATCTGCGTTTCGGCGGCGGGCTGGTCTTTTTTTCCTCCCAGAGCGAATTGAGCGGTGAGGCCGGCGGCTGCGAGCAAAGCAGCTCCCAGGAAAAGGCGGCGTCCGCGCACAGGGATATCCATCCTTATTGGCCTCATTAAGTGTGAACCCCAGTTGCGGGAAAAGTTGCTGGCAGCTGTGGGCGTGAAAGAGTGGGGCTTAGCCCTTTAGTTGCGCCACATAGGCTTTTCCGGCCTGCGACTTGCGGGTGGTGCTCTCGACGAATTTGAGAAATTCCCGCAAGTGCTCTTTTTCCGAAAGCTGGGCCTCGGAGAATTTTACTCGCACGCCGAAGGAGGGCGCGCTGCGGGTGGCGACTCCGCTGATGATGACGCCTTTCACCCAAATTTTGCCGCTCGAAATCCACAGGCCGATTTCCAGGGCCTTGTTCGGGGGCACGGCGCTGGCGGTCTCGACCAGACAGCCGCCGCGGCTGACGTTCGCGAGATTTCCCCAGACGGGCTCGGCTACTCCCTCAACGTGAATCTCTACCGCAACGTAGCATTTAATACGCTGAAAACGGCGGCGATCGGATTCGTCTTTGGAAGCAAAAATGTCCGGTTCGAAGGGCGGCGTCTGATCCACTGGTTCGGGACCCTGCAGCACGGCAGGCGGAGGTGGCGGCACGGCGGCCACGGGCACATTTTTATGAGTTTCGCGCGGCTGCGTTTCGCGGGCTTTGATGGCAGCGTCTTTGATCTCGTGCATGGCCCGCAGCAGCGCCGCTTCGCGCTGGTCGGTGGGCACTTCGCGATAGGTCTGGAGCAGTTGGCCGAGGTGACTGACCAGGTCCGGATCGGTGAGCAGGCGCGTCCAGTCCGATCCTTTGGGCGTCACTTTCGTGTCTTGGCTCATTCGCAGGAATTCCCGCAGGACTTCGCCCACGCAGGTGCCGGACGCAGGGAAGTACTCGACTTCTAGATTGAACTTTGGGTGCAGGTTACACAAGATGACCAAGGTCACAGGGAGGGGTAATCGGGTAACCGCCTAATTGGCGATCCGCCGTATGCCTCAACAAATTGCAACCGTCTCATACCAAATAGAATCCAAAAGACTTAATATTTTCGTTTCGTAAGGAGAGAATCCAGGATCCATGGCTTTCGCGAACCGTTCCACCCACAGAGGGGAGTGCCGTCGCGCAGTCTTCTTGCGGAGCGTTTCGCTGGCCGTGCTTGGTGTCGCCTTTATTATTCTTGTTTCGCCGGCGGCGCTTTTCGGCCAATCCTCGAATTCTGACTCGAATTCCGACTCCAGTTCGAGTTCGTCGGGCGGGAGCTTTCGAGCCCAACCTGTACAGTTTCCTGGGCAAGTCCAAACCTCGGCGCAGAATCCAGTGTTCGGCAGCGTGCCGGATGCCAAGGTGACGCCCGGGATTATTTCACTGACTTTCAGCGACGCGATCGAGCGCGCCTTGAAGCACAACCTGGCTGGTCTTTTGTCGGAGTACAGCACGGTTCAGGCCCGGGGCGAGAAATGGCAACAGCTCAGCGATCTGCTGCCGCACGTCAACTCGGATGTGCAGGAAGTGGTCGAGAAAGAGAGCTTGCAGGCCCTGGGGCTGCGGAGCGGCGGGCTCCTGGGGAATAACGTGCCTCGCGTCATCGGACCGTTCTCCTACTTTGACGTGCGCGCGTCGGCCACGCAGCGTGTGTTCGACTGGAAGTCGATCCAGAAATACCGTTCTTCGGTGGTTGGCGAAAGTGTCGCCCGCTTCAATCTGAAGGACGCGCGCGACCTGGTGGTGCTCGCGACTGGCAACGCCTACTTGCAGGCAATCGCTGGAGCGGCGCGCGTGGAAACAGCGCAAGCGCAGGTTGACACGGCGAAGGCGCTCTACGATAAGGCAGTCGTGCAACAACAGGCGGGCGTTGCTCCGGCGATTGATACGCTGCGGGCGCAGGTTGAATACCAGTCGCGCCAGCAGCAGCTGATCGCAGCCACGAATGATTTCGCCAAGCAGAAAATTTCGCTTTCGCGGGTGATTGGGTTCGCACCCGGCCAGGAATTCGAACTGGCGGACAAATCTCCGTATAGGCCTTTTCCCATCCCCGATCTGGAGACCAGTCTGCAACGCGCCTATTCTTTGCGCTCCGACTACCTGGCGGCGCGGGACCGTCTGGTGGCCGCGCAACTGGAGCACAACGCGGCCACGGCGGGATATTTTCCGACTGTCGATGTGGCGGCAAATTTTGGCGAAATCGGCGCGACTCCGGGCGGCGTGTTGCCAACGTATGCGGTGTTCGGGACCTTGAATATTCCAATCTTTCAGGGCGGCAAAGTTCACAGCGATGTACTGAAGGCGGAAGCCAGCTTGCGGCAGGCGCAGGCGCAGATGGCGGACGCGCGGGCGCAGATTGATCAGGATATTCGCAACGCTTTGCTGGATCTGAAGTCGTCCGCCGATCAGGTGGAAGTGGCCGAGAGTTCGGTGAATCTGGCGGAGCAGGCGCTGACACAATCGCGGGATCGCTTCTCCGCCGGGGTCACCGACAATCTGGAAGTGGTGCAGGCGCAGGAGGCGTTGGCGTCCGCGCACGAGAGTTTGATTTCGAGTTTGTATATGAACAATCTGGCCAAAGTTTCTTATGCGCGTGCGCTGGGACGCGCCGAAGAGGGCGTTCGCGAATACTTGAAAGGGAAGTAGAGAGGCGGGCTAGCAGCGCCTAAAGGCGCATTTATCTCTGGGCAGTTGCGGTATGCCTGAAGGCATACCCTGATACGAACCGGTTTGCGGCATGGCCGAAGGCGTGCCCTGATTACGAATCGCTGTTGCATCACGTGCTGATGAGGGAAGCAAACTATGGAACCAAGCAGCAGCGGAAGCGAGTCTAACCCGCAACCGGAAACGCGCGCGTCGCAACCGCAACCGCCGGCGCCGCCGGCCAGCGATCCCCGTTATCGGCGGCGAGCGGCATTCCTGGGGAATCCGCGCGCGAAGTGGGGGCTGATTTTTGGCGGCCTGGTGGTTCTGATCGCAGTCTTCTTTCTTTGGCGTTATCTCGCCAGCTACGAATCCACCGACGACGCGCAGATTGATGGCCATGTAAACACGGTGAGTGCGCGCGTCAGCGGCCATGTGCTTAAGCTGAACGTGCAGGACAACCAGTATGTGCAAAAGGGAACAGTGCTGGTCGAGATCGATCCCGCGGATTACGAAGTTGCGGTGGAGCAGGCACGAGGTGAATACGAAGACGCCAAGGCACAGGCTGACGCCGCCGGCATTAATGTGCCGATCACCGACGTGAGCACATCGAGCCAGGTGAGCGGGGCCCAGGCCGGGGTCTCGGGGGCGCAGGCTGGAATCGCGTCTGCCCGGCAGCAGTTTGAAGCTGCGAAATCGCAGATTGCCGAAGCGGATGCGAACAATACCAAAGCGCAGAATGATCTAGTCCGCTACAAACTGCTGATCGACAAGCAGGAGATTTCGCAGCAGCAGTACGATCAAGCCGTCGCCAGCGCCGATGCCGCCGCCGCGACTCTCCGAGCGGCGCGCTCCAGCGCCGACTCTTATGCGGCTCAGGTCGAACAGGCGGAGAGCAAATTGAAGCAGGCCGGCGCCGATCTACGAACGGCAGACACTGCGCCGCAGACCATGCGAGCCATCCGGGCGCGCGCGCTTTCCGCGCAAGCCATTGCCGACCAGAAAAAAGCCAAGTTGGACCAAGCAGAACTGAACCTGCTTTACGCCAAAGTGATTGCGCCTGTCGACGGAGCCGTCAGCAACCGCACCGTTGAAATCGGTCAGAACGTTCAGCCCGGTCAGGAGATGATGAGCATCATCCCGCTCGATGAAGCCGATCTCTGGGTCACGGCGAACTTCAAGGAGACGCAACTCCGAAAAATGAAAGCCGGGTTAGCGGCTGACATTGAAGTGGATGCGAACGGGAAGACTTACAAGGGGCACGTTGATTCCATCGCCGGAGCCAGCGGCGCGCGCTTCAGCCTGCTGCCTCCCGAGAACGCCACCGGCAACTACGTGAAAGTGGTGCAGCGCATTCCGGTGAAGATCGTGTTCGATGAGGGTGCGCTCAAGGGACATGAACTGCGTCCGGGGATGTCGGTGACGCCGAAGGTGTGGATTAAGTAGGTAAGGGCAAGGTTTCAGAGTTTCAAGGTTTCAAAGTAACGGCCCTTAGGAGGCGTTCACATCGGAACGCTGAAACCTTGAAACCTTGAAGCCTTGAAACTTTGAAACCTTGAAACCTGGGTCATCATGGGTGCCGCTTCCATCACGATGAATGAGGCTGCCGAATGGCGGCCGGCGATTAATCCGTGGATTATTGCTCTCACGGTTACGCTGGCCACTTTCATGGAAGTGCTGGATACCAGCATCGCCAACGTCGCGCTGCCGCACATCGCGGGCAGTCTTTCGGCGGGTCAGGACGAGAGCACATGGGTGCTGACGTCTTATCTGGTTTCGAATGCCATCGTGCTGCCGCTTAGCGGGTGGCTTTCTTCGATCATGGGGCGCAAGCATTTCTACATGAGCTGCGTTGCGCTGTTTACGATCAGCTCGGCTCTGTGCGGATTCGCGCTCAATCTCCCCATGCTGATCGTTTTCCGCGTTCTTCAGGGCATCGGTGGCGGAGGGTTGCAGCCGAGTGAGCAGGCGATCCTCGCCGATACTTTTGCTCCCGCCAAGCGGGGCATGGCATTTGCGGTTTATGGCATCGCGGTGGTCATGGCTCCGGCGATTGGGCCGACGCTCGGAGGCTGGATCACTGACAACTTTACCTGGCGCTGGATTTTCTTCATCAACGTTCCCGTCGGCATTCTTTCGCTCTTGCTGACGTCGCGGCTGATTCAGGATCCTCCATACTTCAAGCGCCGCAAGCTGAGTGAGACCCACATTGACTACACCGGACTCGGTTTCGTTGCTCTGGGCCTGGGAACGCTGCAGGTGATCCTGGACAAAGGGCAGCGCGACGACTGGTTCGATTCGCACTTCATCGTGTGGCTGACGGTGATCTCGGCGGCGTCGCTGATCTTTGTGATTTTCTGGGAGTGGCATCACAAAGATCCGATCATCGACTTGCATTTATTTCGCGAGCGCACGTTTGCTACGGCGAACTTTCTCATGTTCATGCTGGGATTTGCCCTGCTCGGAAGTACGCTGCTGTTGCCGCTTTTTATGCAGACGCTGCTCGGCTACACGGCGGAACGGTCCGGGCTGGCGCTGATGCCGGGCGGCTTCACGATTATGGTGGCCATGCCCCTGGTCGGATTTCTGCTGTCGCGTTATAGCCCGCGGTATCTCATGATGTTTGGGTTGTGCATGCTGTCGTTTTCGCTGTTCCACATGACGAATTTCGACTTGGGCGTGGATTTTCACACGGTGACGATGGCGCGCGTTTACCAGGCGATGGGACTCGCCTTCCTGTTTGTGCCCATCAACACCACTGCGTATTCCGGTTTGCCGCGCGACAAGAACAATGCGGCGTCGGGATTGATGAACCTGGCTCGGAATATTGGAGGCAGCGTCGGAATTTCCGTGGTCACTACGGTGCTGGCGCGGCGCACGCAGTTCCACCAGGTGCGGCTGACGGAGAATTTGAGCGCTGCGAATCCGCAGTTTCAATCCAGGCTGCACGGGCTTGCTGGTACTATTTCGGGCGGCGGCTCCGGTCCCGCGCTGGCGCTGCAGAAGGCCTATGCCATGGTGCAGGCGAACTTGATTCGCCAGGCGACCATGCTGGCCTACATTGATAATTTCTGGTTGCTCGGAGTCGTGATCGGGTGTTTAATCCCGTGCGTGTTCCTGATCAAGAAGGCGAAGCCGGGGGGCGAGATCGTCGTACACTAATTGTGCGTTCGTCGTCGTGCGTTAATCGTCGTACGCTGTAGCCGGGAGGAGGTTCGCGATGTTTCGGATTATTTGTCTGGAGCGGGAATTTGGCAGCGGAGGCGGAGCTATTGCCTGCGAACTGGCCCGGCGTCTCGGCTGGAAGCTGTGGGACCAGCAACTGACGGGCGAGATTGCCAAACGCGCGCAGGTGACGGAATCGGCGGTGGCTTCGTGCGACGAACGGGTTGACGGCCGTCTCTATCGCCTGGCGAAAACTTTCTGGCGGGGAAGTTACGAGCGCGGCATGCCGATGTCCGCAGCCCACGCGTTCGATACGGATCGCATGATGGATATGGTGGAAGAAGTCATGCACACGATTGCGGCGGAAGGTAACGCAGTGATCGTCGGGCGCGGTGGTCCGTATTTTCTGCGCGAGCGCGAAGATACGTTTCGCGTCTTCACTTACGCTTCGCGCGACGAAAAGATTCGCCGCCTGCTGGCGCTGGGCAAGGGCCGCGAAGAGGCGGAAGATCTGGTGGAGAACGTCGACCAGGATCGGGTTGCGTACATCAAACACTACTTCAATACCGACTGGCCGAGGCGCTGCCTCTATCACCTGATGGTCAATACCGCGATCGGGGATGAGAACGTAATCACCACCATCCTGAACGGTATGCAGTTGCTGGAATCGAATCCCGTTGACGCAGCAGCGGCGTGCACGGAACGGCCGACGCGGGTGCCGCGAGCCGTAGTCTAGAAGATTTTGGCTGCGCTGCCCCTAAAGGGGCATCTGATTTCGAATGGCTTATGGTATCGCTGAAGCGATACCCTGATACGAATCGCTCCTAGTTGGGCTTCTTCTTTCCGAAGAGTCCGCTTACGGGGTTGCTTTTAACTCCAGGGATGTTCTTCAGCTTATCGCCTACCAAATTCTTCATGTCTGGTGTGAAGGTTGGGTTGGAAGTGGTTCCACCTACAGTCACCGGGATGCCTCCTGATCCGGCGCCAACGACCTTGGTGACACCGGCGCCGATTCCGGCCAGGTTCGCCACCATCTTGAAGTCGAGCGCTTTGTCGGGACTGATGGTGCCGTCGCCGGTGACGGTTGCGAGTGACGGGATGACCACGTTGATCTTATTGAGGCTCGTGCCTTCCGGTGAGTTGCGCACATCGGCACTCAGGTTCTGAATCACGGTGTCACTGCCGCCGCCTTTGCCGCCGAGGCCGGGGATGGCCGAGAGTTTGGATGCCACGCTGAATCCGGCGATCGCGCTATTGCTCATCTTTACCCAGCCGGTCGAGACCAGTTTGTTGAGCGGACCATTGGACTCGATCTCGAGCGAGAGCGTCCCGCCTTTGAGCTTCGAACCGGGGGGAAGAACGACGCCGAGCGCGGGGAGCATGCCTTCGAGATCGTCCACGGGCATGGCATCTCCGGTGAGTTTGGTATGGATGGAAGTGGTTTCTCCCTGCATGTCAAAAGTGCCAGTCACCTTGGCCAAAGCCTTGCCGATGGTGGCGTCGGCCTGCAGTATTTTTCCGGTTTCATTCTTCAGGTCGTGCTCGACGACGAATACGACTTGCACGGGCACTTGGGCGGGAGAGCCCTTGGGGACGAGCTTTAACGACGTGGCCTTCAAGGTTCCGTTGGCCTTGGCGATGTGGCCGTCGGAATCGAGCGTGCCGTCGAAGTCGGCCGAGCCGGCTAGACCCAGTTCCGCGTCAACGATGGCGGATTGCGTAAGGTCAAGTTTTTTGATGGTCACCTTGGCTTTCACCGGCGTCAGCGAAGCGTCGGTGGGATTGATGGGACCGGCGGTGCCATCCATTTTCAGGCTGCCGCCGCCGGGGAGGCTGACGGAAACGGTCAGCGGAAACTCACTGGTGAAAGAAAAATTACGGACGGCGATGTTGACGTTGTCATACACGATCGGCTTATGTTTGCCGGTGGTCGATCCGAGCGTGACGGAGCCGTCGCTCAGGTCAAGCTTGGCGACGCTGATGTTTGCCGGGGCGCTGGACGATTTTTCTCCTGTTTTGGCGGTCGGCGCGGCTGATTGGTTTCCGAGGGACGAGAAATTCCAGATGCCATTGCGATCACGCAGCAAGGCGATTTCCGGATGATCGATGCGGAGGTTGGTGACGTTGAGTTGCTTGCTGAAAATGAGCGGCATCAGTTCGACGCCAACCTCGAGCGTTTTCGCCTGGATAAACGGGGCATTGCTGAACTTGGGATCGTCGGCAATCGAGAGCTGGTCGGCGTGCACGCTGCCGGAGAAGATGCTGAGTCCCAGGTTGCCGACCTTGACGGGCCGTCCGAGGGCGGAGCTGAGGTTCGACTCAATCTGGGGACGGAAAGTGTTGACGTCCACCAGCAACGGCAGCGCGATGATGACGACAATCAAAACGGCGACGACAATGGCGGCGATCTTGACGGCGGGTTTCTTTAAGAGCTGATTCACGGCGGTACCTCCTGTGTGACCTGGGGCGGGGCGGGTCGGAAGCCGACAGTTTATCAGAATCGGTCGTTGGTCGCTGGTCGCTAGTCGTTCGCGGGTCTCGGGTCGTTCTTGGGTGTCGGGTTTGCCAACGGTGAAGGTTTGCCAACGACGAACGACCAGCGACTATCGACCAACAACATGAATTAAGTACTCACTTCACCTCCGCCGCGGCGTTATAAGATAGGCCCAAAGGATGAAGTCAACTCCGCAAGTGGCACTTTCTGAATCGTGGCCTCCGGTGAAGGAGGAAGTGGCGCGGCTCGCCAGCTCGCCGGAGGTGCGGGCTGCGTTCGAGCGGTTCCACTCACAGGAATCGCAGTTTGCGTTGTGGCAGATGGAAGCGGCTAAAGTGGCGGCGCCTCCGTTCGGCGAGGCGGCGCGCGGCGCCTGGTTGGCTGACCGTTTTCGAGAACTCGGACTGACCGACGTGCACGTGGACGAGGTGGGCAATGTGTTCGGTGTTCGTCCCGGCTACGGCGGGCATTTCGTCGCCCTGAGCGCGCATATTGATACCGTGTTTCCGGCGGCGACTCCATTGAGCATCCGGCAGCAGGGAAGCCGGTTGTATGGTCCGGGAGTTTCTGATAATGGCGCGGGCATTGCGGCGATGCTGGCTGTCGCTAGCGTGCTGGGGAGCACGCGCATTACCCATGCGCTTCCTTTTGTATTCATCGGGAACGTGGGCGAAGAAGGCGAAGGCGATCTGCGCGGCATGCGCCACGTTTTCGCGACGCCGCGCTGGCGTGATGCGATCGCCTACAGCGTGATTATCGACGGCGCCGGCGCCGACACGGTGGTCGCCGAAGCGCTGGGCAGCCGCCGTTTCGAAGTGATGGTGCGCGGTCCGGGCGGGCATTCGTGGAGCGACTTCGGCACACCGAATCCGATCATAGCGATTGCGCGCGCGATCGAGATCTTCAGCCGAACGCCGGTGCCGGCGTCGCCGAAAACTACGTTTAATGTCGGAGTGATTCGGGGCGGGACTTCGGTGAATTCGATTCCGGAATCGGCCAGCATGCGAGTCGATCTGCGCTCCACTTCGATGGCGGAAATTGACCGGATGGAGCGAGCCCTGCGGGTGGCGCTCGATCAGGCGGTCGCCGCGGAAAATCTGGCGGCCGCGCAGCCGGGAGGGCGAAAGCCGCAGATGGTGCAGAGCGAAGTGGTTGAGATTGGAAATCGTCCGGCGGGCGAACTGGCGCAGGATGCCCGGCTGCTGAAAGTAATTCGCGCCGTGGACGCGCAGTTGGGCAACACGGCCCAGGTGCAGCGGGCGTCCACCGACGCCAATATCCCTCTTTCGCTGGGCCGCCAGGCCATTGCCATCGGGGGCGGGGGCTCCGGCGGCGGCGCGCACACGTTGCAAGAATGGTTCGACAGCAATGGACGGGAGCTCGGACTAAGGCGCATTCTGCTTACAATGTTGACATTGTCGGGAGTTGGAGAATGATGACGCGAATCGCTCTGATATTGATGTTGGCCGTGGCCTCGGGCGCGTCGGCGCAGAGCAGCGTCTCAAACCAAACCGCTCCTGAAGCTCCAAAGCCCGCACAGAAGCCGAAGGCGGATGTGATCTTTACCCACGGCAACGTCTACACCGGCATGGTCGATGCCACGGCTTCGCTGGGAGCGGGCAAGCGTTTCGAGGCGCTGGCGATCGTTGGCGATCGCATTCTCGCGGTGGGCCCGCGCGAAGACATCATGAAACTGAAGGGGCCAGAGACGAAGATCGTGGATCTCGGCGGTCACTTTGTCATGCCCGGATTCAATGACGCTCACATGCACCTGGCCAGCGCCGGCCTGGAGAAGCTTAACGTAAACATGGTTGGCACCAGGTCGCTGGATGAGTTTCGCGACCGTCTGCGGGCCAAGTGCGATGCGGCCGAGCCCGGAGAGTGGGTTGTCGGGGAAGGCTGGGATGAGACGCTGTGGCCGGTCAAGGTTCCTCCCACACGCTGGGACCTGGATGAAGTGAGCGGCAAACATCCGGTCTATCTCGTACGCGTGGACGGACACATTGGCGTCGCGAACACCCGCGCGCTGCAGCTGGCCAGCGTCACGGTTGCCAGTCGCGATCCAGATGGCGGGAAGATTGATCGTGACGACTCGGGGACGCCTAACGGCATTCTGCGTGAGAAGGCGCAAGAGGCGGTGTGGGCGGTGATTCCGAAACCGACGCACGAGAAGCGGCGGCAAGCCATTGAACTGGCGCTGGCGGATATGGCGAGTCACGGGGTGACATCGGCGCAGGACTATTCGCAGTGGGAAGACTTTCAGATCTACGAAGACCTCGAGCACGAAGGAAAGCTGACCGCGAGGATTTCGGAGTGGCTGCCTTTCGATGAGTCGATTGACGAGCTGAATCGCAAGCGTGACTCGCATCCCGCGTCGGACAACATGCTGCATACGGGAATGCTGAAGGGCTTCATGGACGGTTCGCTCGGGTCGAAAACCGCGGCGCTGCTTGAGCCCTACAGCGATGATCCCGGAAACAGCGGTCTGCCGCAATATGAACCAGCAAAGCTGAACGCGATGACGAAGGAGCGAGTGCTGGCGGGATATCAGATCGGCTTTCACGCCATCGGCGACAAAGGAATCCAGATGGCGCTCGACGCCTTTGCCGAGGCCGAGAAGGCGGCAAAAGAAGCGAAGGTTAAGGCGGTTGACGGTGGCTCCGATTACCGGCTTCGCGTGGAGCACGCGCAGGTGACTGCGCCGCAGCAGATTGTGCGTTTCAAAGAGCTGAAGGTGATTGCCTCCATGCAGCCGGGCCATTTGCTTACCGACATGAACTGGGCCGAGGCGCGTCTGGGGCCGAAGCGCGCCGAGCACTCGTACGCGTGGGCGGAGTTTCTGCGACACGGAGTGGTGCTGGCCTTTGGGACGGATTATCCGGTGGAACCGGTGTCGCCGTTTCGTGGAATTTATTCGGCGCTGACGCGTATGAGTGAAGACGGAAAGAAAAGCTATTATCCCGCGCAGAAACTGAACATCGAGCAGACAATCGCTGCCTACACGACGGGCTCGGCTTTCGCTGAATTTGCTGAAAAGCAAAAAGGCAAGTTGGAGCCGGGGATGCTGGCCGACTTTGTCGTCCTCGATCAGGACATTACTGCTGCGCTGCCGCCGAAAATTCTGGAGACGAAAGTGCTGCGGACGGTGGTTGGGGGAAAGACCGTGTACGAGGCCAAGTAGGATCGGCTGCCGCAGCGCCTAAAGGCGATTCCGGAGGGATTGCTTTCGGTATCGCCAGAGCGATTCGTATCAGGGCATCGCTTTAGCGATGCCGAAAGCGGTCCCGTCTTGATGCGCCTTTAGGCGCTGCGGTGGCGGGTCCAGTTGATAACCTGAATGCGCCGACGAATACGGATAATCTGAACCGACTGCTACCAGGAAGCGAGTCACCGGATTCGCGTGAATATATTCGCGAATGCCGGAGAAGGCTTCCCGCTCGTTCACGCGAACTTCTGAAAATCCCTTCTGCCAAACCGGAGCGCGGAGCCCCAACTCTCGTCCTGCGCGAAATACGAAACCGCCCTTGATAAACTGTACCGCTTTCTCTACGGTCATCTCCGCACCCACGGTGATCAGCACATGGAAATGGTCAGGCATGACAACGAATTCGTGGAGAAGATATTTTCGCTGGTGACGATAATGATAGAGTACGTCGATTAACAGCGCGGCTGCACGGGTGGATTGCAGAAGGCCTCGCTTCTCGTCGGTCGACGAGGTGACGAAAAATGTGCGGTCACTGGCAACGACATGTGACCGGTCGGCATTGCGAACGGGAATCGACATTCAACCCCCAGCGCCTGAAGGCGGCTTTCCTGGAGCGGGCTGCGTCATCGCTAAAGCGATGACCTGATACGAATCTCATGATGACCTGATACGAATCTCATACTGTCCGCTTTCTTGCAGTGACGCTTGAACATGCTGGAGGTGATGATTCCCGGGCAGGCGAAGCCTCCGGTAACGCGCTCCCCTTTTTCTGCGTCTAACCAGATTAGCCAGCTTCGAACTGCTCCCTGCCTGGGGCGAAGGTATAATAGAGGGTCAAGCAGTTTCAGGAGGAAGAAATGGATTCGCGCGAAAGCGCCTTTTGGGTGCGCGTCAAGGCCAACCGTTGGGCGTACACTTTTACGATTCTGGCGACGCTCTCGGTTGGCATTCTGATTGGCACGGTCGTCTCCTATGGAGTGAAGGGTAAGGAAGGGCAGAAATCGTCCGACGCTACGCCGCTGACTATTCCCGCTCCGCAACAGCTCTCGAACGCCTTTTCGCAGATTTCCAAGCAACTGGAGCCGAGTGTGGTGAACATCAATACCGAGTCCACGATCAAGAGCCCGCACCGTCGCGGCCATTCCGCGCATCCCGATCCCGACCAGGATCAGGGCGGCGAAGACGACTCGCCGTTCCAGGATTTCTTTGACAAGTTTTTCGGCGGTCAGGGTGGTCAAGGCGGTCAAGGGAGTGACGGTGGCACCATTCGCCAGCATTCGCTTGGCTCCGGCGTGATTGTGGATTCCAAGGGCTACATCGTCACCAACCGGCACGTGGTCGAGAAGGCGGATCGCATTCGCGTGAAGTTGCAGGATGAAAACCCGAGTTCTCCGGGGCACGATGCCAAAGTGATCGGCACGGACACGGAGACGGATCTCGCCGTAATCAAAATTGACATGGATCATCCGCTGCCAGCCGCGAAGCTGGGCAACTCCGATGGCATGGAAGTGGGCGACTGGGTGCTGGCCATCGGCAGTCCTTTCGGATTGCAGGAAACGGTGACGGCGGGCATTGTGTCGGCCAAGGGACGCAACATCGTTCCCAACCGGCAGTTCCAGTCGTTTATTCAGACGGATGCTGCCATCAACCCGGGTAATTCCGGTGGGCCGCTGGTGAATATGGCCGGCGAAGTCATCGGCATCAATACTGCCATCCTTACTGAGACTAGTTCATACGCGGGCGTGGGATTTGCCATGCCTTCGAACACGGTGACGCAGGTCTATAACCAGCTGATTGGACCGGATCATCGAGTAGCGCGCGGGTCGATCGGTATCGAGTTTTCAGGGCAACCGAATCCCGCGATTGCGCACATTTACGGCACCGGGGTGACGGTATCGAACGTGGTCTCGGGTACGCCGGCGGACCAAGCGGGCCTGAAGATTGGCGACACCATCACCGCCGTCGACGGCAAGGAAGTCAAGAGTGGCGACGAACTGGTGGCCGACATCGCTTCCCGCAAGCCGGGAACGAAGGTGAAGATCGCCTTTGTGCGCAATGGGAAGAAAGAAGACGCGATGGTGACCATCGCCGATCGCTCCAAGTTGTTCGCAGGCCGTCTGGGCGAAGAAGATGAAAACCAGAGCGAAGAGGCTCCGAAAGAAAGCAAGTTGGGAGTTACGGTTCGCAGCATTACTCCCGACCTGGCCGACCGGCTGGGCATTGCCGCGGGCAAGGGCATGGTGGTGCAGGACGTGAAGCAGGGATCGTTCGCCGAGGATCTTGGGCTGAATCGCGGCGACGTGATTCTGGAAGTGAACAAGCAGCCAGTGAATAATCCTGACGACTTCAGCAAGATTGAGTCGTCGCTGAAGAGCGGGCAGGATGTTGTGTTCCTGGTGCGTCCGCGAGGTGCAAGGGCGCAGGACGGGACGATTTTCCTGGCCGGTACACTTCCGTAACCGATATATAATCCGGCGAGACTGGCGCTCCGTCCCCGTTTCGGGGACGATAAAGGTGAGCCAGTGTCGCCGGTTTTTTGTTGGGCGGTCGTTGGTCGTTGGCGGTCCGTCGTTCGCGCGGTCTTTAGACATGCTACGGCTTGATCAAGTTCGACGTTGGCGTTGGGCGGGACTCTGCGGGGGCTTCTGCCTAAGTGTCTCCTTGCTTGGCATCGCCCAGACAGCGACTGCGACAGCGACTCCGGCTCCGCCTTCGACAACCAAGCCGGCGGATTCTTCGACGGCAAAGACAACGCATCCTACGAGCGCGCACACGACCTCGCACCCGTCTACATCGACATCTCATAGCGCAGCGTCGAAGAGCAAGACTTCTCACGGCACATCTCACTCTACATCCCACGGCAAGAAGGCGGCGAAGAAGCGCGGGCAGCAGGCGATTGATCCGGCGCGCGCGCGGGAGATTCAGACGGCGCTTATCCGCGAGCACTATATGGACGGGGCGCCCTCGGGCACGTGGGACGCCGCGACGCAGGCCGCGATGCAGAAGTATCAGGCCGATCAGGGATGGCAGTCGAAGACGACTCCGGATTCGCGAGCGCTGATCAAACTCGGATTAGGGCCCAGCCACGACCACCTGCTCAATCCGGAGAGTGCGATGACGGCCGCGCCTGTGGCGGGCGATCCGAAGGCTGCGACAAAACAGACGCCGCCAGAAAACAACCTTCCGCAACGCTAGCGCTCCTGAAGTCAATTTTCTCTGGCCCGACCCATTCTCTGGACGTAGCGCACGCTAGAATACAGCCTCCAGGAGTAGCATGAACATCTCGTTTCGAACCGCACTCGTTTTTCTACTGTTTACATCTGCCATGTCCGCACAAGATCGCTCGCACGCGCGCTCGATGGTCATTACCCGCTATGGCATTGTGGCTACCAGCCACGTGCAGGCTTCGGTCGCGGGAGCGCAGATTTTGGAGCGTGGAGGGTCTGCGGTGGATGCCGCGATTGCTGCGAATGCTGTCCTGGGCGTGACTGAGCCCATGATGAATGGCATGGGCGGCGATCTGTTTGCGATTTACTGGGACGCGAAGACCGGCAAGCTTTACGGTCTCAATGCCAGTGGATGGGCTCCGCGGGGATTGACCATTGAGCGATTGAAGGCGAGGGATGTGACGGCGATGCCGCACGAGGGCATTGACTCGGTCACGGTGCCGGGTGCGGTCGCGGGATGGAACGCGCTCCACGAACGCTTTGGACGGATGACTTGGAAGGATCTTTTCCAGCCTGCGATTTTCTATGCCGAGAACGGCTATCCGGTTCCTGAAATCATTGCGGGCTATTGGGAGGATGCGGCTGGATTGATTGGGAAGGATCCGGAGGGGCGACGCTTGTATCTGCCCGATGGCAAGGCTCCGGCGGTGGGACAGATATTTCAGAATCGAGATCTTGCGAAGGCTTTGCAGATGGTGGCGCAGGATGGACCGGTGGCGTTTTACAAGGGTGAGATTGCGCGCGCGATTTTGAACACGTCCCAGAGCCTGGGTGGAACCATGTCGGCGGATGATCTGGCTGAGTTTTCGCCGGAGTGGGTCGAGCCCATTTCAACGACGTATCGTGGCTGGACGGTTTACGAACTTCCTCCCAATGGCCAAGGCATGGCGGCGCTGGAGATGCTGAACATTATGGAGACTTCTCCGGCGTCTCCGGAGGGGCCGCTCAGCGTCGCTGAGCTTCATAAGCGGGTCGAGGCGATGAAGCTGGCTTACGCTGATCTGGGGCGTTACAACGCTGATCCTCGATTTGCGAAGGTTCCGGTGAAGGGGATTCTGTCGAAGGAATATGCGCGCGAGCGTGCTCAACTTATTAATCCCGGCAAAGCCAATTGCGAAGTCCCGCCGGGCGTGCCTCCTATAAGCGATACCACTTACCTTTCGGTGGTTGATCGCGACGGCAACATCGTTTCGCTGATTCAGAGCAATTATTCGGCGTTCGGATCGGGCATTGCGGTGCGCGGCATGGGGTTTGTCCTGCAAAATCGCGGCGGGCTGTTTTCGCTCGATCCCGGCTCTCCAAATGCGCTCGCCCCGCACAAGCGGCCGTTTCACACCATCATTCCGGCATTCATGGAGCATGGCGACCAACATATCGGCTTCGGGATCATGGGAGGAGCGAACCAGCCGCTGGCGCACGCGCAATTTGTTTCCAACGTGGTGGACTACGGCATGAATATTCAGGCAGCGCTGGAGAATGCCCGCTTCACGGTCAGTTCGAAGCGTGGATGCGAGATCGTGATCGAGTCGCGGGTGACGCCGGAGGTGCGGCAAAAACTTTCCGCGATGGGGCATCAGTTTGATGTGCAGCGCGAATACTCCACTGCCATGGGTCGCGGGCAGGCCGTCATGCACGACTCCAAGGCGAATGTAAATTACGGAGCCTCTGACGCTCGGGCTGACGGCTCGGCGGAGCCGGAACCGCCTCCGACTAAATAGCCCAGCTAATCGAGCACCGGCCGTGGGCAGTAGGGAATTGGTTGGCCTTTGACGATCGCTCCCGGGTTGTCTTCAACCAGCGCTTCGGCGTATTCAGCTCCCACAATTTTTTCGGCTACAGCGCGAGCCACGGAAAGATTCGGGACACGGCGCTTGGTGTCGTGAGCGTCGGAGGCGAGAATGTGTACGGCGGAGTGGTCAAGCAGCCAGCGGGCCACGGTCTCGGGCCGCTCTCCCCAGAAACCGGTCAGCGCCGACGCCGTTACCTGAACCAGACAGCCCTGCTCCGCCCACTCCACGACGCGCTGCGGCGTTTGCTGCAGGATCGGGTTGCGCTCGGGATGGGTCAGGATGGGGGTCAGGCCGCGATCTCCTAGGCGGGTGAAACATTCGGAAAGCCGCGTTGGGACGCTGTAGTTGCTGAGTTCAATCAGCAGATAGTTGGTCTCGCCGATGGTGTAGGTGTGGGGCTGCTCGAGGACGCGCTCCAGATTTTCGAAGGAAAGATGAAAGTCGCAGCCCAGACTTAGTTGCAAGGCCGACGCGGGACCGGTCGTTTCCAGTAATCGGTCTCGTAGTTGCGCGAGAAGGCCAGACAGGTATCCGCGATCGTAGGCGTAGCGGTCGTTGGCGTGGGGAGTCGCAACAGCGTGCGTAATGCCGTCGGCCGCCGCCATGCGGCACATTTCGACGGCCACGTCCCAGGATTTGGGGCCGTCGTCAACTTCGGGCAGCAAGTGGGAGTGGATGTCGATCACGACGTAATTTCTCTGGGGGATAATAATTTACTACTCGATTAGAACACATCGCTGAATTGATCGGGTCATCGGGTGATCGGGTCATCTAAGGTCAAATGCTCTTGATCCTCAATCGCCGGATGATCCGATGAGCCGATCACCAGATGGTCCCAGCAGTTGCGCTCTTGCCGCCTTCTCGTGCACGATAGTAAGCACAACCTTTTCGTACTCACCTTCGATCTTGAGGAGCAGGTTCGCAAATGAGCTTTCTAAGGGCGGCGCTTGCCGCACTGGCGGGTCAACGTTGCCTTCGCCGGACGCTTACGGCGGCGACCACGGTTTTGATGTTGGTATTAGTCGGAGTTTTCCTTTCCTGCGGCTCCAAAACGGCGCCCAGCCATCTTGCTTACGTAACTCTGCCGGAGAAGGGCAACGTGCTTCTACTACAGATCAACGGGTCAACCGGCGCCATCTCCACGGGAGCAGAGACGCCGCAGGTGCAGGGCACTTCGCCCACCGGGCTGGCGTTGACCCCGTCGAAGCAGTTTCTGTACGTGGCCAATTCGCGTGCCAACTCTATTTCGATTTTCAGCGTTGCCAGCTCCGGAACATTGAGCCTGATTGGCGCTCCGATTCAGGCGGGCAACGGTCCGGATGCGGCCATCATCGACCCCTCAGGTCAGTACCTGTTGGTAACCAACAACTATGGCAGCAACCCTTCCGGAGGTGACATTTCGGTTTATTCGATCGATGCCGGTAGCGGTGCTTTGACCGAGGTCCCGGGTTCGCCTTTTGTCGCGAATGCCAATCCCACGCAGATTGTGTTCACTCACTCCGGGCAGTTCGTTTACGTGACCAATCCCGGCATCGGGATGGTCAGCGGCTTTTCGTTCAACTCGGCCAACGGCACGCTCACGCAGTTGAATTCGTCTCCGGTTCCTTCGGGCAAGGGAGCCTCCGATCTGGTGGTGGATGCGAGCGACCAGTTCCTTTATGTTGTGAACCCGGCGGCCACCAACCCGCCGCCGTATCAAGCCACCATCGGCAACGTTTCCGCGTTCAACATCGTCCCAGGTACGGGTGCCCTGGCCACAATACCCGGTTCGCCTTTTACGGTCACGAACGGCACCGGCCCGAGCGCGATCGCCATTGACCCCACCGGCCGGTTTGTCTATGCCGTGAGCGCGGGATCGAGTTTTGCGGTCTGGTGTTTCGCGATCACTCCAACGAACGGGGAACTGGCGGCAGTGACGGGCTCGCCATTCAGCCTGGCAGCCGGCGGATTGTTCGCGCTGTTCGACCCCAGTGGCAGCTTTTTCTATATGGGAAGCGCGACTGGAAACGGTCTGGTGGGCTATACCTACGATCCATCGACCGGCGTTCTCAAAGCTATTTCCGGCTCACCTTTTTCCACGGGAACGACGCCGGGAGCGATGGTACTTTCCGAGTAGAAACCGGTCTTCGGGTTGTATAACGGATTTCCCCGTGGCACTTTGGTGGAGCAACTTTGGCACCCACGTGCCATTTGCAGATCCTCCGCTTAGCCTTACATTCGCATTGAGCAGTTCTGGGGGAGGGCTGCCCGGGCGTCCTGGATTCGAAAGAATCCGGACGCCCGTTTAATTTTGTCGCGACGGGCGCGTTCGAGCCGCACAAAGAGAGCAACGGCAAGGGCAACCGCAAAGGCCGCGGACATGAGTGTCCGCGCTACACCGCCACGAATTAATTTGTGGAGATGGTGAAGTTCACAGTGATGCGGGCCTGAGTTTCGACGGGCTGTCCGTTTTGCAGGTAGGGCTTGAAGTGCCACTGCTTCACCGCCTCGCGAGCCGCAGTGGCGAGGATCCCCGGACCACTGAGAATCTGCAGTTCCTGGATGCTGCCGTCTCGCGCGATGAGCGCCTGCAGACTGACTGCGCCCTGTACCTTCATCTGACGCGCCAGCAAGGGATAATCCGGCGGCACGGAAACGCTTACGCTCTGCGCTGTTTGCGGTGAAAGCTGCACGCGATCGGCGGCACTGGTCTTCATTTGAGCTTGAGTTTGAGTGACTGCCGTTCCGCTGCCCGGCGCGCTCGCCGCCGATGCAGAAGCGTTGGAGGCGGAAGACGTCGCGCCCGAGTCCACATCCACATGGATGGCGTTGCTTTTCGCCGGCACGTTGATGTGACGGTTTCCCGCCACGACTTCTACCTGCAGGGGAGGCAGGGCGGCGCGCTCGGTGGTGGCGGAAAAGGGAGCTTCAGCGGCGGCAGGCGTGGGGGACTTGGCTGGCTTATGTTCCCGCGCGGGGGCCGTCGATGTGCTCGCAGTAGCGGCGGCCATACTCCGACTCTTGGTTCGAGCCATGGCTTCCTGAGCCTCGCCGGCCGGAGGAAACCAGAAATCCCAGTCTTTCAGGACCACTGCGGCCAGCGCCATCAGCAGAATGCCCAGCGCCATGAGCATCCGCTTACGCTGTACGTCGGCGTCCGGGGGCGCGGGTTGCAGGGGGAGCGGAGTGGACCGCTCCAGATGGGTCTCGGGCTGGGTTTCGTCGTGAAACATGGGCACGGGAGCGTCCTCGAGCCGTGATCGGGGAGTGCTGAGCTAGTATGCCTCCAAACCTGCACCCCTGCCAAGCGAATCCGCTGAGGGATAAGAAGGTCAGCGAACTTCCGAAGTTTTGTAGTCGAGCTTGTCGAGAATGCCAGTTGCGGCGTCGAGAATCTCCTTATCCACTTTGCGATTAGAAGCGATAGCTTCGGCCAGCGGGATGGAAATAATCTTGTTCCCGCGGAGCGCCGCCATCTGTCCGAACTCGCCGCGATGCACCATGTCGATGGCGCCCAGTCCATAGCGCGTGGCCAGTACACGGTCGAAAGCGCTGGGCGATCCGCCGCGCTGGATGTGACCGAGAACGACCGAGCGCGACTCGAAGCCGGTTCGTTTTTCGATCTCGTTGGCCACTACCGCGCCAATTCCACCCAGCCGAGCATGACCGAAATCATCGATGCCCGCTTCGGGCACGGTCTCTTTGCTGCCGGCAAACTTTGCGCCCTCGGCCGCCACCACGATACTGAAGTATCGGCCTCGCGCATGCCGATGGCGAATCAGTTCGGCCACCTGATCGATATCGAATGGAGCTTCGGGAATCAGGATGACGTCGGCGCCGCCGGCGATTCCGCTATAGGTCGCGATCCAGCCGGAGTCGCGTCCCATCACTTCGACTACGATCACGCGATTGTGGGCCTCGGCGGTGGTATGGACGCGATCAATCGCGCTGGTGGCAACATTTACGGCGGTATCGAAGCCGAAAGTGAAGTCGGTGCCCGCCAGATCGTTGTCAATCGTCTTGGGAACGCCAACCACTTTGACTCCGTTGGCGAAAAGTTTCTGCGCTACCGACAACGTGTCATCGCCGCCAATGGCGATCAGTGCGTCACAGCCATTTTCCTTGAGGTTCCGGGCGCAGCGCTCGAGGCCGTCGGGATACTTCGCCGGGTTGGTGCGCGAAGTCCTGAGAATGGTGCCGCCGCGCGGCAAAATGCCACCCACCGTTTCGAGGTCGAGTGCCATGGTCTTGTCTTCCAGTACGCCGCGCCAGCCCTCCATAAATCCCACGAACAAGTCTTCATAGTGGAAGGTGCCCTTGCGCACCACTGCCCGAATGACCGCATTCAGTCCGGGGCAGTCGCCCCCGCCGGTCAGCACTCCAATTTTCATTGCCTGCTCCTCGTTATTTAATTCTTGAGCAATTCTCAAGCACTGATTTTCAACTTCGAGTATGAATTTGTCCCGGGAGTGCGTGCACTCCGCTGGTGTCGCATGATTGCATGGGCGCGAATATATCTAGGTTATCACGCTGATTTAGCGAACGAGGCTGAGTCTGCGCTTGCGAACCTGGCTCCTTTTCGCCACAATAATCGCCACCGGACCGACGCGAAAAAACCCCGGGCCCTCATGCCAAGAATATTTCGGATATTTCTCTGGATTGCCATCAGCTTGCTCGGAGCATTTGCTCTTGCCACCATTGCCTTGCATCGCGGTGAGCAGATCAATGCTCTGTGGCTGGTGGTCGCCGCGGTTTCTACCTATGCTGTCGGATACCGCTTCTACAGCAGTTTTATTTCGGCCAAGGTGCTGGCGCTCGACCCGCTGCGCGCTACTCCGGCGGAACGTCTTGAGAATGGCCGCGATTTCGTTCCCACCAACAAATGGGTCGTCTTCGGACACCACTTCGCGGCCATCGCCGGTCCCGGGCCGCTAGTGGGCCCCGTACTCGCCGCGCAGTTCGGCTATCTGCCGGGAACGCTCTGGATTATCGCGGGCGCGGTCTTAGGTGGCTGCGTGCAGGATTTCGTCATCTTACTGTTCTCGGTGCGTCGCGACGGTAAATCGCTTACCGAGATGGCAAAGTCTGAAATCGGTCGCGTGGGCGGCGTTGTGGCTTACGTCGCGGTGCTCAGCATCATCGTGATTCTGCTGGCGGTGACCGCACTCATCGTGGTCAACGCGCTCAAGTCGAGTCCCTGGGGCACGTTCACTATCGCCATGACCATGCCCATCGCGGTATTGATGGGCCTCTATCTTCGCCGTATCCGACCCGGCAAGGTTCTCGAAACGTCACTCCTCGGATTTGTCCTGGTCATCGCCGCCATCTTCGGTGGACAGTGGGTTTCCGAAACTCCTTCATGGGCGGCGGTCTTCACCCTGACCGCTCCCACTCTGGCCGTCCTGATCATCATCTACGGATTCGCCGCATCGGCGCTGCCCGTCTGGCTGCTGCTCGCGCCCCGCGATTACCTGAGCACGTTTGTGAAACTGGGTACGATTTCTCTGCTGGCGCTCGGCATCGTGGCCCTGCGGCCTTCGCTGCACATGCCGCCGCTGACGCGCTTTGCCGACGGGAACGGGCCGGTTTTCGCGGGAAAGATTTTTCCCTTCGCGTTTATCACCATCGCGTGCGGCGCCATCAGCGGATTTCATGCCCTGATCTCAAGTGGCACCACGCCCAAGTTGATTCGCCGCGAAACGGAAACGCGATTCGTCGGCTATGGCGGCATGATGGCGGAATCGCTGGTGGCGGTCATGGCGATGATCGCGGCTTCGGTGCTGCAACCCGGCGTCTATTTCGCCGTCAACAGCCCGGCCGGCATTGTAGGCCAGGCGCCGGAAGCGGCCGCGACCGCGATCAGTGGGTGGGGATTCCCGGTCACCGCGGCGCAGATGGCAACTCTGGCGCACGCTGTCGGCGAGCAGACGCTGTTCAATCGCACCGGCGGCGCGCCTGCGTTCGCCGTCGGCATGGCGCAGATTTTCTCCAACACTCTCGGAGGACAAGCCGTCATGGCGATCTGGTATCACTTCGCCATCATGTTTGAAGCGCTCTTCATTCTGACGATTCTCGACGCTGGTACGCGCGTCGGCCGTTTCATGTTGCAGGACGCGCTAGGGCACATCTGGAAGCCGCTGGGCCGAACGAGTTGGTATCCGTCGATTCTTCTTACCAGTGCGGTTATCGTCGCCGGGTGGGGAAATTTCCTGTGGCAGGGCATCAAGGATCCGCTGGGCGGAATTAATTCGCTGTGGCCGTTGTTCGGCATTTGCAATCAATTGCTAGCGACGGTGGCGCTATGCGTGGCGACCACTATCATCGTGAAAATGGGGCGGGTGCGTTACGCGTTCGTCACGCTGATCACCCTGTGCTGGCTGGTGGCTGTGACGTTTACCGCATCGTGGCACAAGATGTTCGATCCCAACCCGCGCATCGGCTTCCTAACCCACGCCCGTCAACTCGCAGCTGCTGGAGGCAATCCACGGCTGATCTTCAACGATCGCCTGGACGCGGCTGTCACCGGCGTGCTGGTGGTGATGGTGGCCATGATCATCGTGGAATCAGCGGTGGTTTGTCTGCGAATTATTTCTGGAAGCAAGTCCGCTGTGACGAAAGAAGCTCCGTTCGTGATGACAAGATTGGCGGAGGAGCAGCCATGAGCCCACGATTGTGTGGCGCGGACACTCCTGTCCGCGAAAGGCCGGAAGCGCGAGGAGACAAAGCGAGGGTCAGCGCGATGTTGGCGGGGATCATTCGCTCGTTCACCCGCTCAATCGCGGTGCTCCGGGCGGTGATGCGCGAGATTTTCGAGGAGGCTGCTTACCAGCGCTTTTTGGAGCGCAGCCAACTGCAATCATCGGTCAACGCCTACGCCGCGTTTCTGAGAGAAAACGAACAAGCGAAATCGCGGAGACCAAGATGTTGTTGAGCTCCAAGAAGCAGGTCCTTCGCTCCGCTCAGGATGACAATCTGAAGGGTGGGTGCTGAGGGGTGAATGCTAATTGCTAACTGCTAAATCCTAAGTGCTGAATGCTCTCCTGCTACACTTCCCTCATGCGGGTCCTTGGCATCGACTGCGGCACCGAGTACACCGGGTATGGCGTAGTTGACTTGCTCGCGGACGATCGCCTGGTTTGTATCATCTGCGGCGCAATCAAAGTTTCACCGCGCGACCCCATGCCGACGCGCCTTTCGCTCATCTCGATCGGCCTCCAGGAACTCATCTCCCGGCACTGCCCCGACCGCGTCGCCATCGAAGACGTTTTCTATTCTGCCAACGTGAAGTCTGCCTTGAAACTCGGCCAGGTACGCGGAGTGGCCATGCTGGCGGCCGCTTCCGCCGGACTGGAAGTCGCAGAATACTCGCCGCTTTCCATAAAGTCTGCGGTGGTTGGATATGGCCGCGCTGAAAAATATCAGGTCCAGCAGATGGTGACGCGCCTGCTGAATCTCGATCAGATTCCTGAACCGGCCGACGCCGCTGATGCGCTGGCCATTGCCATCTGCCATCTGCACACTGCCGCTACTCACGATCGCCAGAATCCTAAACACGAAAACCGTCAAAGCGAGAACCAGCACCAGGCAGCACGGCGCTGATAGGCAATTTGCTGGCCAGCGGACAGTCAGTCCGGTTACCTCCGTCGTAGCCCCGAATCCGCTGCGCGCTGTATCACTCGTTAGTTCATCAGGGGCTGACTTCGGGCGGCTGGCAAGCTATCCTGATACGACTTCAAACAACCACGGCGCCTTCGCAGGAGGACTGCGGCGCGAAAAATAAACATTGAGGAGATCAATGAGCCTTCCCCGTCTCGTTTCCGGTGTTATCGTCACGCTTCTCTTATCTGCAACAGCAATGCACGCCGCCAAGACTGCTTCCTGCACCTTCGACACGTTTTCCGCGCCCTCGGAGTATACGTTGAGCACGGTGAACGGAGTGAGCGACGACGGCACTGTGGTTGGACAGTTGGAAGACAACAAGACGCTGGATCTGGTGGGCTTCTCGTACTCCTCCAGCGGAGTTTTCACCGAATACTCGGCCCCGAAATCTTTGACGACATGGTTTTACGGACGCAATGGCAGCGGCGCCAATGCCGGCTCCTATCAGGACAAGAAGTATCCCGGACACATTCACGGATTTCTGCTGCAAGGCAGCCAGTTCACCGCCGTCGACTATCCTAACGCCGCGAATACCTGGCTGTTCGACGTCAACCAACAGGGAGCCGTGGTCGGGAGCTTCAGTTCGGGTTCATCCGTAACCAAGGGGTTCATGCTTGTGAACGGCCAATACACCACCATCGCCTATCCCAAAGCGCAGGCAACTTATGTTTGGGCCATCAATAACAACGGGGCGGTCGTTGGAGCCTACGGCACCGGCTTCGTCAACAACGGCTTTCTCTGGCAAAACGGTACGTTTACGACCATCAATTACCCGGACTCCAAGTACGGAACGGTTCTGACCGGGATCAATAATTCCGGCGTTATCGTGGGCAATCACGTGTCGGCCGATAAGAGCTTTGGCGTCATCTACGAAAATGGAGCCTTCGAGAACATCGTCTATTCCGGCGCCCACTACACCATGGCCGGCGGCATCAACAACAATGGCCTGATCTCTGGCCAGATATTCTTCAAGGGCGGCAGCAGCATCGGGTACACGGCGGTGTGCAAGTAGCGCGCGTAGCCGTTAGCTCTTAGCTTTTAGCTTGGAGCCAAAATGGCGAGGAGTTCGGCGAAACCTGTTCCTCTCCTTGACACCCCTTGCCGCCATCCCCAATCATTACAGCGGCCCATGTCCCGCTCATTTCAGATGGTCTGCCTGCTGATTCTTTCTTCGGCCCTCGTTTTTCCTCAAACTGAAGCTCCAGCCCCGGCGGTCGTTACATTCGTCCTCGATTTTCCCACCTCCGAGCCGGAGCACTACTCGATTCGCGTGCAATCGGATGGCGCGGCTCGCTACCACTCGAGCGGGCGCTTGCCCGCGGATTCCGACGGGACCGCCGCACACGGTAACGATTCAAGCGGC
Source organism: uncultured Acidobacteriaceae bacterium (assembly GCA_963755765.1). Lineage (GTDB taxonomy): Bacteria > Acidobacteriota > Terriglobia > Terriglobales > Acidobacteriaceae > Acidiflorens. The sequence goes on along the minus strand of CAVWKZ010000005.1, from coordinate 124,401 downwards.
AATGATCCGCATGGCGACGACAACTTCGATCTTGACTTTACGATCACGTCCGAAACGCGCCAGAAGATTTTCGATCTGGCGGCCAAGGCGGGATATTTCAAGAACGATGTCGCCTCCCATCACAAGGGGATGGCCTTTACCGGACAAAAGACGCTCGGCTACAAGGACGCGCAGCGTAGCGGAGAGTGCAGCTACAACTACTCCACCGTCCCAGCCGTACAGGAGCTGACCAGCCTGCTGCAGCGCCTTTCGGCCACGCTCGAATTTGGACATCGCCTGCAGTACGATCGCCACTACCAGAAGCTTGCGCTCGACGAAGAACTGAAGCGGATGGAGGAGATGGTAAGCAGCAACCAACTGACCGAGGTCACAGCGATTCGGCCGATCCTCGATCAGATCATCGCCGATCCCTCGGTGATTAACGTAAGCCGCGCCCGCGCGCAGCGACTACTGGAGCCAGCGGGCGGGCACTGACGGAAGAAGTCGGGTTGGCTAAATGCCAAGTGCTAATTGCTAAGTGCTTCTTTATTCCACAATAATTCCCGCATAACCCACCACCGACTCGTAATCGCCGGAGACTTCGCCCGACGTCGCGTACTTGACCAGCGAGGCCGCCGTCGCGCCCAACAGCTTGGCTGCCGTGAGCATGACAACCGTCGGGCCGAATCCGCACATGGTGACGTGTTCGTTCATCACCACCTCCCAGAGTCCGCGCGCATCCAGGGCCAACACGCGTTCGATGGCTTTTTGGTCTTTGACGCGTGTGACGGCGTCGGACTCGTAATGATTCATGTCGCTGGAGGCGATAATCAGGACTTTTTCTTTCCCCGCGGAGATCACGTCCGCCAGCGCTTCGCCCAATCCGCGGAGCACCTCAAAGTTGCTGGTACCGACCGCGATCGGGACGATATGTAGTTCCGCCTGTCGCGTTTGCAGGAAAGGGAGCTGGACTTCGATGGCGTGCTCACTGCGGTGCGCGGCACTGTCTTCTTGCAGGCCAGGGAAGCGACGTAGCAGACGATTGCCGAGATCCGCGTCCGCCGCTACTTGACCCAGCGGAGTCTGCCAGGCGGTGTTGGCCATGACTGCGAGCGGATGTCCCTTGCCGGTGTGATTGGGGCAGAGAATTGCGCAGTGCTGAGGGATCTTCAGTCGCGAGTACACGGCGCCCGCGACGCCGCCGGAGTAGATGTATCCCGCGTGAGGAGCGACGCATCCGGTGGCGGTGATGGGGGCTGCCACGACCGGCGAAGTGTACTCTCGCACTTCGCGCAGCAATTCCTTGGCGTCGCTCGGATAAAACCGGCCGGCGACCGCGGGAGTTCGGACGGCTAAGGTCATCAGTGGCCTCCTCGCGGAGACTTGAGCAGACTGCTCGCGGACAAGAGTGTCCGCGGTACACAAGAACCGAATTATGAACTGCCGTCGCTGAGCGCGCGGAACAACGCAGCGGTTCTTTCCAGCGGCAGGGCTTCGGCGCGAATTGCAGGTTTCACGCCACTCTTCGCCAACGCGGCGCGCAGCCGGCCTTCATCGTACGCCGTCTTCAGATTATTCCAGAGAGTTTTGCGCTTCTGCCCAAAGCAAAGTTTCAGGAATGCAATGAACTCGGCCTCCGGAACTCGCAGCGACTCCAGCTTAGGCTTGATGGTGATTCGAACCACGCTGGAGTGAACTTTCGGCGGCGGAGAAAACGCTGCCGGCGGAAGCGTGAACAGCGACTCGACGCGACCGTACAGCTGCGCTGTCGCTGAAAGCAGGCCGTAGTCGCGCTTTCCAGGCGATGCTGCCAGGCGGTCGGCTACTTCTTTCTGCACCATGATGACGATGGTCGAAAAATAGCGGTGATATTCCAGCAGGCGCAGCAGAATGTCAGACGTGATGTAAAACGGCAGGTTTCCCACGACTCGTGCCGGTTCGGGCGCGAAGTTGAGTCCGGTACGCAGGCTGCCGGGCTTGGCTCCGAAGACAGTGTCGAGTTCGATCTTCAGCATATCGCCTTCGATGATTTCAACATTGGAATGCATGTTGAATTTCATTCGCAGTTGTGCGGAGAGAACGCGATCCAATTCGATGGCGATCAGACGCCGCGCCTTCCGCGCCAGCAAATCGGTGAGGGCGCCGCGGCCGGGGCCGATCTCAAGCACGGTGGCTTCAGAAATGTCGCCGAGGGCTTCTACAATGCGCTGAGCTGCCGCCTCGTTCGTCAGAAAATGCTGCCCGAGTTTGGGCTTGCGTGAACTCGTTGGTGCGGTGGCGCCCTTGGGCACGTTGACCCTCTTTCTTTCCGGCCTTTCCGGCTTTAGACTGGCGGGGTTCTTTTTCTACAGAAATTCAATCATAACGTGAGCGGGGCTTGTCGGGTTCTCGCTCAGGAGGCTCCTTCGCAATGCATATCGCTTTCGCGGCGTCCGAGTGCGTTCCTTTTTCAAAAACTGGCGGACTGGCCGACGTGGTCGGCGCGTTGCCGCGCGCGCTGGCTGCTTTGGGACATACGGTCAGCGTCTATGTGCCGCGTTATCGTCAGACCAAGCTGGCCGATCCGCAGACTGTGGTGCGCAGCATCACCATTCCTTTTGACGACAAGTATCGCTTCTGCTCGGTGGTGCAGGCCGGAACGAATACGCCCGCTGGAGTTAAATTTTATTTTGTGGATTATCCGCCCTACTTCGATCGCGATGGGCTTTACGGAAGCCCGGCGGGTGACTATCCCGATAACGCCGAGCGCTTCGCGCTGTTCTCGCGGGCGGTGCTCGAAGCCTCGAAGATTCTGGGCGTGCCGCATGTGTTTCATTGCCACGACTGGCAGTCTGCGCTGGTGCCGGTGATGTTGCGCACGCTCTACGCGGAAGATCCAGCGTTTCGCGAAGTCGTAACGGTTTTCACCATCCACAACATGGGATACCAGGGTTTGTTCCCGCCCGACACTTTGCCGCTGCTGATGCTGCCCTGGGACTTGCTGACGATGTCGAAGATGGAATTTTTCGGGCAGTTGAATTTCCTGAAGGGCGCGCTCGTATTCTCGGACTACGTCACCACGGTCAGCAAGAAATACAGTCAGGAAATTCAGACCACGGAATATGGATTTGGTCTGGAAGGCGTGCTGCGCGACCGCTCGGCGACGGTGAGCGGCATTCTGAACGGGGTGGACTACGACGAATGGAATCCGCAGACTGATAAATTCATAGCCGCGAAATATTCACCGCAGGACCTGAGCGGGAAGCTGCAATGCAAGAAGGATTTGCTGAACTCCTTCGGCATCACGAATGTTGACTCCAATTCCAAAGTACCGGTGATCGGCATCGTTTCGCGATTCGCGGCGCAGAAAGGCTTCGACCTGATTGCGCAGATCGTGGACCGGTTGGTGCGCGAAGAGATGATCATGGTCGTGCTGGGATCGGGCGACAAGCTGTTTGAAGAAATGTTTCAGCGGCTCAACCGGCAGTTTCCGAACAAGATTGCGGCCAAGGTCGCGTTCGACAATGCGATCGCACACAAGATAGAAGCGGGCGCGGACATGTTTCTGATGCCTTCGCGCTACGAGCCTTGCGGGCTGAACCAGATTTACAGCCTGAAGTATGGGACCGTTCCTATCGTGCGGGCGACGGGCGGGCTGGATGACACCATCGAGCCCTGGGATGCGCGCACGGGCAAGGGCACGGGGTTCAAGTTCTCCGACTACACGGGCGAGGCGCTGCTTGCGACCGTCAAGCAAGCATTGCTCGCCTATCGGGATCCATCGTCGTGGCGGACGCTGATGCGCAACGGTATGAGCCGCGATTTTTCCTGGAGCGCTTCGGCGCGGGAGTATGGCAAGATCTATGATCGGGTGCGGCATCTGCGGAGTGCGGAAGTGGGAGCCGCGTCGACACCAGATCTGAAAAAAGAGCCGGTGCTGGGTTAGTGGTCTGTAGTTAGCGATCTGTAGTTAGCGATCTGTAGACCGAAGATCGAGGGCAGGTTGTGTGCAAGACTATTCGCGCTTTAGAATTCCGGCGCGGCGGAGGCGCGTAAATCATGGCACTTGACATGGACAAGCTCAATGCTTTCATCGGGCGGTTCGTCGGAGATCTCGGGGCAGCGGTACATGCGGGCATGGTGGTGATTGGCGAGAGACTGGGGCTGTACAAAGCGCTGGCTGCTCGTCCCATGACCTCGGGTGAGCTTGCGGCTAACACCGGAACCGATGAGCGCTACGTGCGGGAGTGGCTTTCGTCGCAGGCCGCGGGCGGCTACGTTACCTACGATGAGAAAACAAACAAGTTCAGTCTGAGCGAAGAACAGGCCTTCACGCTGGCAAATGAAGACAGTCCGGCGTATCTGCCGGGGGCGTTCCAACTGGCGCTGGGGTCGCTGGCGGCGGTTCCGCGAATTGCCGACTCGTTTCGCAACGGAGCGGGGATGGGCTGGCACGAACATGACGAGGGTGTGTTTCACGGGTGCGAAAAGTTCTTCCGGCCGGGCTATGCTGCCAATCTGGTGAGCTCATGGATTCCCGCGCTCCATGACGTCAAGAAGAAACTCGAAGCCGGTGCGCGAGTGGCTGATGTGGGCTGCGGGAAAGGCGCTTCGACAATATTGATGGCCAAGGCGTTCCCAAAATCTCACTTTTTCGGGTTCGACTACCACGATCAATCGATCGAAGGAGCGCGCGAATCGTCCCGGCGCGAGGGTGTTGCGGAGCGGGTCACGTTCGAGGTGGCCAAGGCAAAGGGCTATCCGGGTAAGGATTACGACTTGGTCGCTGTTTTTGACTGCCTGCACGACATGGGGGATCCGGTCGGAGCTGCCGCCCATGTTCTGAGTACACTGCGAAAAGACGGAACGTGGATGATCGTGGAACCGTTCGCGAATGACGAGTTGAAGGACAACCTTAACCCTGTGGGCCGAGTTTACTACTCGTTCTCGACGTTGCTGTGCACGCCTTGTTCACGATCACAGGAAGTTGGATTGTGCCTGGGCGCGCAGTCCGGAGAAGCCCGCATCCGAGAAGTGGTAACCAAAGCCGGGTTCACTCGTTTTCGGCGGGCCGCGGAAACTCCTTTCAACATCGTTTACGAAGCTCGTCCCTAGGCACGACCGGCCGTGGATCGTCGCACGAGCCACCGCCCGACCTGGGCCCGATACGCCTGGTATTCAGAGCCGAACAGGCGCGAGAGGGTGGGCTCCTCATACGACACGATGAAGACGTGGGAGACGAGAAGGAACACGACTGCGTATCCGAACAACAGAGCCGAGCGATAGAAGAGCGCGGCGCCGCTGAGCGCTATTGCGGCTCCGATGTACATCGGATTGCGTACGTACCGATAGGGACCTTTGACCACCAGTTTGCGGGGAGGATCGAACGGCGCGGGGGTTCCGCGACCGATCAGGGCAAACGTCAAGATGCACCACAGGGCAATCGTTCCTCCCGCCGCGGCCACAATAATACCGGCATACTCGACGGCGCCAAGTTGGGCCGGCCTGACGATGCCGGATCGTTCCAGGATCTGTCCCGGCACGAAAATCAGCAGGAGGGCGATAAAGAGCGTCGCGTAGGTAACAGTCCTGGCTAGGATGAACATTGGAGCCTCCGGCATCGGCCGCGCACTAACGTTGCCCGACAACCTAACACGAAACTGCTTTGTGTTTCACTTTTATGGGTCACGGCCAATCGCGGTACACTTTTCCCAGGCATTCCGAACTCCGATGACCACCCCCGCGCCGCGCACCATCTTTCACGTTGATATGGACGCGTTCTTCGTCTCCGTCGAAGAACTCTTTGACCCGTCGCTGAAGGGCAAGCCGGTGGTGGTGGGCGGACAGCGCGACGAACGTGGAGTGGTCTCGGCTGCATCCTACGCGGCGCGGAAATTTGGCGTGCACTCGGCTATGCCGCTGCGGACGGCGGCGAAGCTTTGTCCGCAGGCGATTTTTGTCAACGGACATCCGGAGCGCTATCGCGAATATTCCGGGAAGGTGCACGAAGTGCTCGGGCACTTTTCTCCGCTGGTCGAAATGGCATCGGTGGACGAGGCGTACCTCGACATGACCGGCACCGAGCGCCTGCATGGCCGGCCGCTGCGTTCAGCGCATCAGCTCCACGCGGCGATGAAGTCGGCCACACAATTGAACTGCTCGATTGGGATCGGCACTTCGCGGCTGATTGCGAAAGTCTCTTCCGCCAAGGCCAAGCCGAACGGCGTGCTCTGGGTGCTGCCCGGACAGGAGGCGAAGTTTCTCGCGCCGCTTGCGGTTGGCGACATACCCGGGGTGGGCAAGGTGATGGAGCAGAAGCTGCACGCCATCGGCGTTCAAAAAGTGGGCGACCTGGCGCGCCTTGAAGACCGCGATCTGGAAAATCGTTTTGGAAAATGGGGCCTGGCGCTGGCAGGGAAGTCGCGCGGCGAAGACGCCGGCGGATGGTTCGACAATGAGGTCGGAGAAAATGTCGATGCCAAGTCGATCAGCCACGAGCACACCTTTAACGAAGACACGGGCGACGCCGAGCGCTTGCAATCCACGCTGATGCGCCTCAGCGAGATGGTGGGACGGCGATTGCGCGAGGGCGGTTATTTTGCGCGAACGCTCCAGCTGAAATTGCGCTACAAGGATTTTACGACGATCACGCGGGCGCACTCGCTGGAGCAGCCAACGCAGATGGATCACCACATTTTCGAGCAGGCGCGGCGTCTGTTCTTCGACAACTGGAAGCCGGGGGCGGCGGTGCGCTTGCTGGGAGTGCAGGCGTCGAATTTCGAATCGGGTTCATCAACATTACAGCTTGATCTGCTGGAGCCGTCGCGGGACCAGCGTTGGCAGAAGGCTCTGGCCGCTGCGGATCATGTCCGCGACAAGTTCGGCGAAGCGGCTATCGGCCTGGCAAGAGGAATGAAGGGCGGATTCCGTGAGCGCGTGCACGAAAATCCGGCGGCGCTACCGGGGAAACAACCGAAGAAGCCCGAAATTTGACATCCGAGCCATTTGCAAGCCCAGACAACCTCTGCAATCTGACCTCTCACCTCTGACCTTACGAGATATATTCGCGAATGTATTCGTCGCGCGAAGTGGCGAGTTGGTGGGCATCGCCATCAAAAATCACTTTGGAGTCGCGCAGAATCAGGAAACTCATCGGCACTTCGCAGTGCTGGCCTTTGGGCAGAGTGATCACCTGGTTGGTGGCCTTATCGAACTGATGCGTCGCCAGGGTGAAGGCGTCCTGCAGGCGGTGAGTCACCAGGAGGGCGCTGGTCTTGTACACATCGCGTTGTTTCATGATGAGGTCAACGATGGTGTTTGAGGTGACAGGGTCGAGTCCGCCGGTTGGCGAGTCGTAGAGGAGCACCTCGGGCTCGGTGACGATGGCGCGTGCGATGGCTACGCGTCTTCTCATGCCGCCTGAAAGTTCGTCCGGACGCATGTCGTAAGTGCGTTCCAACTCCACAAAGCGGAGCACCTCGCGGACTCGCCGCTCGATTTCCTCGGCCGGGGTTCCTTCTTCCATCATGCGGAACGCGACGTTTTCGGAAACTTTGAGCGAGTCGAAGAGCGCGCTTTCCTGGAACACTATGCCCACTCGCCGACGCAACTCGAAAAGTTGCTGTTCCGTCATGCTCGATACTTCTTCACCCAACACGAAGATGTGTCCGCTGTCGGGCCGCATCAGTCCCATGGCCAGCTTGAGCAGTGTGCTTTTGCCGGAGCCGGCGACTCCGAACAGCGCCTTGGTTTCTCCGTGCGCCAGTTTGAACGAAATGCGGTCGAGCACGACTTTGTCGTCGAACGCAATGGAAACGTTGTCAAACTCGATGGCATGCTCGGACATGCTGGTAATTGCCGACGCTGAATTTTCGAGGGGTAGTGTGGGAGCCGGCATACCGTGTCTTTTACCTGTAACCGAAAATTGCGAAGATCAACTTGGTAACGAAGAAGTCCACAACCAGGATCAGCACCGACGCGGCCACCACGGCCTGGGTGGTGGAACGGCCCACTCCCTGGGTTCCGCCACGGGTGGATATGCCGTAGTAGCAGCCAATGGTAGAGATGATGAACCCGAACAGGACGGGCTTGAGCAGGCCGGTGAAGACGTCGCGGAAGACCAGGATCTGCCAGACCGAGGTCCAATACTGCTGCGAGTTGAGGCCGAAAATCAAGTGCGCGACCGCGTAGCCGCCGATCAGGCCGAGCAGATCGGCAATGATGGTCAGGAAAAACAACATGAAGGCAGTGGCGCCGATGCGTGGCGTGATCAGCTTCTTGGTGGGGTCGGTGCCGAGGGCCCGCATGGCGTCGATCTGCTCGGTGACGATCATCGAGCCCAGTTCGCTGGCCATACCGGAGGCGTTGCGTCCGGCGACCATCAGGCCGGTGATGAGCGGGCCGAGTTCGGTCACCATGCCGATCGATACAAGTTGGCCGATGAGGGTGATCCCGCCGAATCGTTGCAAGGTGCTGGCTGCGTTCAGGGCTAACAGAGCGCCGACGGAGAGTCCGGTGAGGATAACGATGGGCAAGGAGCCGACGCCGATCAGGTCCGCTTGTTGCAGCATGTCGCCCATGTAGAGGGGACGGCGGAAGAAATTCGCGACGGATTGCGCGGAAAGAAGGGTGTATTCCTGAACCGCCAGGGCAACGTCTTTGGCGACTTCAATCGGCGATACGAGTTCGAGTTCGAGGGCCATGCCTGGTCAAGGAACGTCAGGTCGCGGAAATCCGCTCAAGGAACTATAGCAGAGCGCAAAAGAGCGGCAAACCGATTCCAGCGGCGGGCTCCGGTTCGCTACTCCCGGCTCTTCTTCTTGATTTCGATGGCCAGGCGTTTAATTTTCTGATTCAGCGTGGAGAGCGGGACATGGAAGTGTTCCGCGGCTTCGGTCTGGTTCCAGCCGCATTTCTCCAGCATGTCGATAATGATGCGCCGTTCGCAGTCTTCCATGATGGTGAACAGCGTGGCGCCGGCGCTGGCGTCCAGTGCCGGAACCATATTGCCGCGGCCTACGATGTGGTCGGGCAGCAGGTCGGTCCCGATGTCGGTGTCAGAAGAGAGCACCACGGCGCGTTCGATTGTATTTTCGAGCTCGCGGACGTTGCCGGGCCAGGGATAGCTCATCAGCGGGCGCAAGGCCTCGGTGGTGATGCGGCGGCTGGGGCGGTCATTTTCCTCGCAATACTTTTGCAGGAAGTGTTGCACGAGCAGCGGAATATCCTCGCGGCGCTGCCGCAGGGGCGGCAGATCGAGGCTGATTACGTTGAGGCGGTAGAACAAATCTTCGCGGAATTTGCCTTCGCGGACCATCTGGCGGAGATCCACGTTGGTGGCAGCGATGATGCGCACGTCCACTTGGATTTCTTGGACGCCGCCGAGATGCATGAACTTGCGGTCCTGTAATACGCGCAGAATCTTGCTCTGCGTGTCCATGCTCATGGTGCCGATTTCGTCGAGGAAGAGCGTGCCGCGGTCGGCAACTTCGAACAGTCCCTTCTTCGACACAACCGCGCTGGTAAATGCACCTTTGACGTGTCCGAACAGAGTCGATTCGAGCAGGTCGGCAGGCGTGGAGCCGGAATTGACGGGCACGAAGGGCCGGTCGCGCCGCGTGGAATTCAGGTGGATCGCTTTGGCGATGAGTTCCTTGCCTGTCCCGCTTTCGCCTTGCAGAAGTACGGTGGAGCGGCTGGGCGCGACCTGCGCGACCAGATCGAAAATCTTGAGCATGGGCTCGCTTTTGCCCACAATGTGCTCAAAGTTGTAACGCTGCTTGAGCGCGCGCTTCAGTTGAATGTTTTCTTCTTCAGCCCTCTGGCGGGCGACGGCTGCGCGCACGTCGGCCAGCAATTTCTCGTTGTCCCACGGTTTCTGAATGAAGTTGGTGGCGCCTGATTGCATGGCGCGGACTGCGTTCTCCACGGTTCCGTAGGCGGTGATCATGATGACGGCCTGCTGCGGATGCAATAGGCGAATCTCAGAGAGTACTTCCATACCGTTCTTGTCGGGCAAAGCCAGGTCGAGCAGGACCACGTCGAAAGTGGATTCTCCAATCTGTCCCAGACCGTCCCGCCCGCTGGCGGCGACCACCACGCTGTAGCCCTCGAGTTGGAGCAGAGTCTCGAGCGACTCGCGGATTTCCGCTTCGTCGTCAATGATGAGGATCTTGCCCGCATTTTGCGGCGCGTGCTCCGGCGTGCTGCGGCGCGCGACTGGCGTTATCTCAGATACTGCTAACTCAGACATGAACTGCCTTCCTGATTAACGGGAAGTCCAGCGTGAAGGTGGTGCCTTCGCCCGGACGGCTCTCCACGCGGATGTTGCCCGCGTGTTCCTGGATGATGCCGTAAGTGACAGAGAGTCCAAGACCGGTGCCGCGGCTCTGGCCTTCCGCCGGCGCTGTCTTGGTCGTGAAAAATGGATCGTAAATGCGGTGAACGTGTTCCTGCGAAATACCCGAGCCGGTGTCAGAAACGCGGACGCTGACGAGTTCGCCATTCAGCGTTGCGACGTTCAAGACTCCGCCTCCAGCCATCGCATCCTTGGCATTGAGGAACAAATTCAGGAACACCTGTTGCAGGCGTCCGGCATTGCCCTGAATCGTAGGCAAGTTTTCGTAGAGTTCGGACTGCACCTGAATCTGCGCGACTTTGAACTGATGCTCGAGTAGCGCGAGCGTATCGGCGATTACTTTATTCAGACTGATTTCCGTCAATTCCGTGCCGGTGGTGCGTGAGAAATTCAGCAGGTTGTTGACGATCTCCGAAGCGCGGAAGGTTTGCTTAGTGATCTTTTCGAGCACCGCCGCTTTCTGCGGATCCGATTGCAGTTGCTTGGCCAGCATCTGGGTGTAGGAGGAGATGACTGCCAGAGGCGTATTCACTTCATGCGCGACGCCTGCGGCCAGCAGTCCGATGGAAGAAAGTTTGTCGGCCTGGGTCAGCTGGACTTCGAGTTCAATCCTCTCGGTGATGTCGTCCATGATCACCAGCCGCCCTACCACGCTGAAGTTGCGGCTGACCAGCGGCGCCATGGCAACGTTGACGACACGCGATTCGCCGTTCGGAGTGATGAGCCGGAACTTGTAAAGATTGTGGATGCCGGGATTCTGCCGGACGCGGAAGAACTCCTCGACGAAAGCGGCTGGAAATACCTCGCTCAGCGAGCGCCCAACCACTTGCCAACGGGGCTGCGCGTACATGACTTCCATCTGCGAGTTCCAGGATTCGACGCGGTCTTGCAGGTCCACGGCCATAACACCGACGTTGATGGACTCAACAATGTTCTCGTTGAAATCCTTGAGCCGTTCGTACTCGGTGACTTTTTGTTCGAGCGAAGCATAGAGCCTCGCGTTCTGGATGGCGATGCCGATGTATCCCGCCAGCGCTTCGAGTAGTTCCACATCTTCGCTGGAAAGGAAGTCGCCTTGCATGGTTTTGCCCAGACCGAGGAAGGCGATGGTCTTTTGCCGCGCGTGGCAGGGAATGTAGTAGTTAAGATCGAGCCGTCCGATGGCCTCCCGGGCGGTCGCGTTCTCACGTGGCAACTGGCGCGTGTTTTCGAAGAAGACGTGCCCGGCAGCGTCCTCGACTCGAGGTTTCGCGAGGAATGACAGATCGAGGCCGGTGACGTGTGCGATGCCAAACGACTTCGACAATTCGAAACGCGTAGAGTCGGCGTTGGCGAGAAAAATCGCGATGCGGTCTACGAGCAGCGTGCGGGCCAGCCGGTCGACGAGGGAAGAAAGCATCTTGTCGAGGTCGGTCTCCGAACTCAACTCGCGTCCGAATTCGATCAGGGTGCGGCGGTAATCGTAGCCGGTCCGGAAGAAGAACTGGTCCAGCTTTTCCTGAATCCATTTGCGCACCGGGTCGAACAGCAAGCGCGGTGACGACCATCGGCCACCACCAGCCCGCAGGGCCCGGAGCTGGGATCCGCGTGTGCACCAATTCGGCCATCGCGGCCACGCCGGCGAAAAACGTGCCCACAATCGCCGCCGCCGCCAGCGTATAGGCCATGCCTCGCTTGAAGATCAGGTCCACGTCCATCAAGCGGTAGCGGAAGATGGCATAACCAAAAGTGAGAGGAAGCAGTCCCAGCGAGAGCACCGAGACTTTCATGGTGGGCGACGGCATCACTCCGAGCACATAGGGCAGAACGTAAAAAAGCGTGAACGGGGTTATGGCGAGAATTGTGCCGCGCGTAATCCACTTGAGTTGCTGGCGCAGAATCGGCGTGGTGGCCCGGCGGTAGTTGGTCCAGAGAACCGCCGCTGCCGAGGCAAAGAAAATCGTCAGATAAGCCCAGTGCAGCCGCTCCAGATTGAAGAGCAGCGAGGCGCTGGCCTTCACGTATTCGAGCGCCAGAATCTGTATTGCGAGCAGGACTGCTCCCGGCAGGTAGAGCAGCGGAATCGCCCCGCGATGTTTACTGACAAACTCGCGCCGTTCGGGGAACGTCAACACGAAGTGCAGGAACAGCGCCGGCTGGAGTAGCCACGCCACTTCATTGGCCCAGAAGACGCTCCAGTCAAAAGCGTTGAACTTGCCGGTGTAGTGCAGTGAGTAGAAAACGAACGAAACCAAGCAGAAGATGTAGAAATGGGTGGAGCCGACCGCCGTCCAGCGGCGCAGCAGAACATAAAGCCCGATGCCCAGGTAAATGAGTGCGATCAGCCGCAGCCAATCGTTCATGGAGCGCTCGGCCGGGACCAGCACCACTTCCACGTCGAGCGGAACCGAGCCCCGGATGAGCGAATAGGTCGCCTTCGACCAGACGCCGGAGTCGTAGAGACGGTGGGTCACCGCTGCCGCAGTATTGACGGCTCGTCCGTTGATGCTGACCACCTCGTCGTCGCGGCGGACACCGGCGCGCTCGGCCGGTCCATTCGGCTCCAACCGATCCGCCACCAGGTGGCCGTTCCGCTCCATCCACCAGGCGCCATCGTCGGGAATCGCGGACTGGTGCTCAATTTTGTAGTTGAAACCGGCGAACAGAACTGCGGCTACTGTGAGGAGGGTCAGCAGGATGGCGGTAAACCGAGCCTCAAATTCGCGGTTCATGGGCTGGGGCGGCTGCACGGCGGCGCGGCCAGATATTCGTCGCCGTTCAGGTATAAGCAACTTCACTGCCACCCTCCGATCCCGTTTAGTGCCTGTAAGTCGCGTCCATAGAGCGACTTCCACAATTATAAAGAGGATTAGGGATAGTAGCTATGAATTATGGAAGGTAGCTTCTGCTTTTCGGGATGTCATAGGGAAGCAGGAAGCGCGGCGGGAAGAGGGTTTGGGAGCTGGGTAAGCATGAGGGAGCGAGCGGATATTGTGGTTGGCCTGGTACTGACGTGAAGTTAGTGGTGACGTGCCCAAACCCTTCTTGGTGTTAGAGGGATCCGAAAAACCTTCCCCGATTTTCGGACCCCCCACTTACTGGGCTCATCCTGACTCGGCTAGGAGAGGTTGAGCAAATCCCGCAAGTGAGTGTGATCATGCGCCTGGTTTCGGGAAACGTCCATGGAGCTGGTATGAAGCCGTCTGAATTGATCTGAAGAAATTCATCGTCCTTGCTTGACACGGCAGGCCGGGCAGAACAGAATTTCTACGCGCCCTCTGAGAGCAGATGAGAGCGGATTCAGGTGTGGGACGGGTGTTTCGCCCGCGCTTACGGTAATCGCTCAGGAGTTGTAGCTTGCCCGACAAGAAGATTCGCTTCGACGATTTCGAACTCGACTATGGTCGCTTCCAGCTCATCCGCTGCGGCCGCCTAGTCAAGCTGGAGGGCCTGCCGCTGCAATTGCTCATGTTCGTGGTGGAGAAACGCGGCCAGATGGTCACGCGGGAAGAAATCTCCGCAGCCCTGTGGAGCAAAGATGTGTTCGTTGACGTGGAGCAGGGAATCAATACCGCCATACGGAAGATTCGACGCGCCCTGGCGGACGACGCCGGCGAACCGCAGTATCTGCAGACGGTCGTAGGACGCGGCTACCGCTTCGTCGCGCCCACGCTTGAGGATGATGGCACCGGTTCGGGCCAGGCATTGACGGTTTCCGCCGAAGATCTGGGACGAGCCATTATGACGGCGGCCGGCTTGGATCCTGACAATCCTAAGGGAAACTCCTAAGCTCCCCGAGCCGATCGAGAGCTGAGCGCCGGGTTACTTGGCCACGGAAAACGTGGTCCAGGGAAACGCATCCATATCGCGCAACAGGCCTTGCTCCCAGTCAAATTCCGGATGCTCCCGCAGATGCTCTTGGGCCTTGAAATTCTTGCCACAGGCATGGCCGGCGGCGGCTGAGAATGACATTTGGGTCACCATCGTGGCGTCCGCGACCTTGTTCTGCACCGCGCCGGCAATCCCGAACGGCGGCTGCCAGGGCTGGGAGCCGCGCGACGACAAATCGATGTGCCCATCGAGAGTACGTTCGCTGGCCTCTTCTTTTTTGGAGAAGGTATCGTAGTGATCGGCCAGGAAACGCTGAGCGGCAGCTACGTCAATCTTGCCCTTGTTCTCAGCCATCAATTGTTCCCACCGGACGTGGCGTGCGTTGGCGCTCGCGCTCATGTCCTTGGGATTGAAGTCGGTTTCCTCGCGGATTAGTTTCTCGTTGACCGGGAAATTGGAGCCGACGATATACCCGTCTTTCTTGCGTTCCAGGGTCACGTTTTTCAAACCCAGTTCGAGGCTGGCGATTTCGTTCGTCTTCACGTCGGCGAGCAACCAGTTGTTGGCGTAGCCGCCGTTGTTGCCCTCTTTCATGATGCGGGCAAAGTCGTCGATCGATTTGGAATACTGGGCCGCCTTGCGCGCGCGCACAAATTCCGGAATCCCGGCCGGGTCATAACCGGAGAAGCCGCCGATGGTAGTTTCCGTGATCGCGATTCCGTCCGCGTTGAGGACGAAATCGTCAGCGCTGTGGATGAACCCCGGAAGTCCGTCCATCAACATCCGGCTGCCCTTCGCAGGAACAATATCGAAAACGATCGTCCAGCGCTGGCCATCGAGATAAGTTGTCCAGGTGTTGTGCGCGATGACGATCTTGCCATCTTTGGTATAACTGCCGGTCGCGACAAACGCACTGCAATGCTCGGGTGCAACCAACGAAGCCTTCGACTGAATGCCGTGCTCCTTGTCGTATTGCTTGACGTAGTATTCCCACTCCTCGGCGCCGTTGAGTGCGACTACATCCCACAGATCCAGTTTCACGCCCTTGGCGTTGGCGCCATCGGCGATGCCTTGGAGCTCCTCCCGGTACTCCTGATCGATGCGCGGCCACATCATATTGCGCGCGGCATCGCGAAAAAACTGCCAGTCTTTATTGTTGTCGTGTGTCACTTCAAGCATGGTGACCTTGAGCATGTCGTCGATTTCCGGGGCCAGCAGGTAGCCGTGCTGGAAGCCGATGTCGGCGGGCTGGCCCTCTAGGTGAACGAAGGTCCAGCCATTCTTTTCAGGCAGGCGAAAGGCGGGCTTCAGTCGAGGATCGCTGGCTGAAATCTGAGTTGCGTTCCGCGCCAGCGCGGGCACGGCAATCGCGATAAGGAAACAAACGAGCAACCACATGATGCGGGCAGCGGTTCGTAGCATGGACACCCCACTAGAATGGCTCAGATTGTAGCAGGCCAGAATCTCACCACGGAGACACAGAGGCACAGAGAAATTCAAGGGATGAAAAAACCTTGTTTTTCGCAGGTATGAAGGTCTTCTCCATGACTCCGTGTCTCCGTGGTGGTTTTCGCTCGGGATGGGACCCCGCAATCGCGTCTTCGCCGTCGGCCGTTCTAAAATGTAACTATGTCTCGCCTGGAACAAATCGTCGGTCTAGAAAAGCGTTTTCTTCTCCCCACCTACAATCGTTACCCGGTAGGCTTTGAGCGCGGCAAAGGAGTTTTCCTCTACGACTTCGAGAATAAGAAATATCTCGACTTCGTGGCTGGACTGGGCGTCAACGCGCTCGGGCATGCTCATCCACGGATCGTGAAGACCATTCGCGAGCAGGCGTCCCGCCTCATTCATATTTCTAATCTCTATTACAACGAATATCAGGGACAGCTCGCCGAGCGTCTCTGCCAGCTTTCGGGGCTTGACCGCGTTTTCTTCTCGAACAGCGGCACGGAGGCGATGGAAGGCGCCATCAAGCTGGCGCGCCTCGCCGGGCACAAAGCTGGAGGTGAGGCGAAATCACAACTGGTGGCGTTGCAAGGGTCGTATCACGGTCGCACCTTTGGCGCGATGTCACTGACCGGGCAGGAAAAATATCGCAAGGGCTTTGAGCCGATGCTCGAAGATGTGACGTTTGTCGAGCAGAACAACGTGGAGGCGTTGCACGCTGCCGTCAATCCCAACACTTGCGCTATCGTTCTGGAGCCCATCTTCGGCGAAGGCGGAATTCTCGAGTGCTCGGAAGAATTCCTGCTGGCGTGCCGGACTCTTGCAGATCATCATCACGTCGCGCTTATCTTCGATGAAATCCAGTGCGGCCTCGGTCGCACCGGCAAACTTTTCGCCTTTCAGAGCTTCGGCGTGGTTCCCGACATTGTCACCATCGCCAAGCCGATCGCTGCCGGCGTGCCGCTGGGCGCGTTCCTCTCGAAAGAACATTTTGCGTCGGCGATTTCGCCGGGACAACATGGCACCACTTTTGGCGGAGGTCCGCTGGCCTGTCGCGTCGGGCTGGAATACCTGGCGATCGTCGAAGAAGAGCGCCTGCTGGAAAATGTCGTAAAAGTCGGCGGCTATCTGCATCAGCAACTTCAGGAACTGGTCGGCAAATACGCTGCCACTCGCGAAGCCCGCGGCCGCGGCTTCATTCAGGGCCTGGTGCTCGACATTCCGGCGCGTCCGCTGGTGGAGCAGGGCCTGGCGGAGGGCGTGCTCTTCAACGTGACTCAGGATACAGTGCTGCGCTTTCTGCCGCCCTTCCTGCTCGAAGAAAAGCACGTGGATAAAGGCATCAGGGTGCTGAAAAAGCTGCTGGGCAAGAAGCGCAAGAAAGTTCAGAACGCGCCTTCTGCCGGCATTGCCGCGCTGGCGAACTAACGCGGAGCCGCCGCAACGGAGCCGAGACTGAAATAACTTGACCACCATCAAACCAATCGCGGCTTCTCCGGTGGTCATTTTTGGGGCGGCATTCATCACGCGATTTGCGAGCGCAGTGTATATCCTCTCGCGGTATTCC
Source organism: uncultured Acidobacteriaceae bacterium (assembly GCA_963755765.1). Classification (GTDB taxonomy): domain Bacteria; phylum Acidobacteriota; class Terriglobia; order Terriglobales; family Acidobacteriaceae; genus Acidiflorens. Next base: position 107,263 of record CAVWKZ010000005.1, on the reverse strand, counting down.
ACACCGCAGCTGCTTTTTGTAGGGAATGAGCCGTGTCACATTGCCGCGGCGCTGGCTTCGGGGCTGGGTTTTTCAGCACCCTATGCCCACACACCGATTGCGCCGACCGCGCAGCAGCCGCCGCTATATCCGCCTATTCTTGCTGGCATATTCCGAGTGTTCGGAATCTACACGGTGCAATCGGCATGGGTAGCGGTGCTGGTGAATATTTTGGCCGGCGCGGTCACTGCCGTATTGCTTTACTACGTCGGCAAACTTCATTTCGGCGAAACGGTCGGCGTGTTGGCGGCGTGGCTCTGGGTGTTTCCCTGGACGTACCGCCTGAGCACATTCTCGGTGAGCCTCACCAGCGCTTGCCTGGCGGCGCTAGGGCTTACGGCTTTGTTTTTATGGGTTCCAAGAACGCTTGCATCGGGCTGGAGATGGTTCGTCTTCGGAATTTATTGCGGGCTGCTCATTCTTCTTCAGCCGGCGCTTCTGACCGTGGTTCTCGCGTACGGAGTCTGGCTGGCTTTGTCGAACACCCGCTCCCGACGGGTGGTGGCCACGCGAGTGCTGATCGCCGCTGCGGGACTTCTTCTAGCCGTGTCTCCCTGGACGTTAAGAAACTACGCAGTATTCGGGCGATTCATTCCGGTCCGAGATAATTTTGGGTTGGAACTTTGGCTGGGGAATCGGCCTGGAATACAGGGAGAAGGAACGGTTGACTATGCCGGCGACTTTCCCGACGTCGATCCCAGCACCTATGCGCGGCTTGGCGAGTTGCCTTTCATGGATGCCAAATTTCACGAAGCCCAAGAGTTCATTATGAGCGACCCGGCTGGCTTTGCCGAGCGTGCACTCCGGCGCATGGTCGAGTTCTGGTATCTCCCCTTCTCCTTTCCGTGGATGGTGGTCGGGATTCTGGGATGGCTGGGAGCACTCTTTGCCGTGTGGAAAGACAGAAGAGGATGGGTCTGGCTGGTCATGCTGGGCGTTTTTCCCCTGGTCTATTGCATCACACACAACTTTCCCAACTACCGGCACCCGATAGAACCGGTTGTAGTTTTGCTAGGAGCGTACTGCATTGTCGAAATTGTCTCTTACGCTCAGTCCAGTGATCGAGCGCGAAAGAGGGCTTTGCGATCTGGGCTAGGATAAGAGTTGGGTTGGAATGGATGGAATCGTCGACTAGCTGTAAGAATAAAAGAGGGGAGCCAGGAGTCAGCTCCCCGATACAGCTCAGAGGCGACATCACTTAGTAAGAACCTCTCTATGAGGAATACGTTGCCTGCTGAAACGCAAAATAACGAGGAAAAAGTACCCTCCGCTGCGTGCAATCTGACCGTGGCGGCAGCGATTGAAGAGCACTGGCTGGACTTCCCCGACGGACGGATGCGCTACCTGAAAGCCGGGTCCGGCCCGGCGCTCATCCTGGTTCATGGGCTGATGGGATATGCGTTCTCGTGGAGATTCACCATCCCCGCGCTCGCTCCTCATGCCACGGTTTGCGCCATCGACAATCTGGGCGCTGGCTTCTCGACCGCCAACGAGGGCATGGACAGCACAGTACGCGCGACCGCCGAACGCATCCTGCAATTCGTGGATGCACTCGGCGTCCAGACGTTCGACTTGCTGGGAACTTCTCATGGCGGAGGAGTTGCGATCATGGCGGCGGCGCTTTGTGCCGAGCGAAATGAGGGGCGACTGCGACGTCTGGTGCTGGTGGCGCCGGTCAATCCTTGGTCGCGGCATGGCAAACGCTTCGCGCCCCTTGTAGGCGGCCCTCTCGGATCTGTGCTTTTTCGCAACACGTTCGAGCGCTGGCCGGTGCTACACGACCTTGCGCTTCGCCGCCTATTCTGCGACAGTTCAAGAATCCCGCCCGATTCGCTCGAAGGCTACCGCATCCCCCTGGTCAAGAATCACGCTTTACGTCATGGTTTGCGCATAGTAAAGAATTGGACGGCAGACCTCGCGGAACTGGAATCTGCGCTCCCGAAGATTCGCAATTACCCCACGCTCCTCATCTGGGGGACGAAAGACCGCGCTGTAGATTATCGATCCGCCGAACCATTGCGCCGCAATTTTCGTGACGCTCGCCTGGTGGCCTTCGAGGAGGTTGGCCACTTGCCGTATGAGGAGGCACCCGAGGACTTCAACTGCGCGCTAATTGCTTTCTTGAGCAGTTCCGAGTCCCCAGTGCTCAGTTCTCAGAAAAGCGAGGTTACTGAAAGCTGAGAGCTGATTTCTCATGCCCCACACGATCTTCCACTCTCTGCGCGAATTCATCGCCGACTATGGCTACTGGGCCGTGGCTTTGGCACTGCTCTGCGAGAACGCCGGCATCCCCGTCCCCGGCGAGTCCACGCTGTTGCTGGCAAGCATTCTGGCGTATTCCGAACACCGGCTTCATCTCGGATGGATCATCGCAGTCGGCACCTGTGCCGCCACGCTCGGCGACAACATCGGCTACATTCTCGGACACTATGGCGGGCGTCCGATGCTCGATCGCTATGAGCGCGTCTTTCGGATTTCACCTGCCGCTCTGAAACGCGGAGAAGACATCTTCGCCCGCTATGGCGTCGAAGCTATTTTCTTTGCCCGCTTCATCTTTGGACTGCGCGTTCTGGCCGGACCGCTGGCGGGCGTGCTGCGGATGCACTGGCGAAAATTTGCTTTCTTCAACTTTCTGGGCGCGGCCCTCTGGGTTTCCACCATCGCCGGCGCCGGATATCTTTTCGGACGACACTGGCACGCCCTGCTTCGTGTCATGCAGCGTTTTAATATCGCGGTTCTGATTGTGGCCGTGGGCGTGGCTCTATATTTGTGGTGGAGGCATCGGCACCGGGCTTCGGCGGAGAACGAATGACCCCGGTCGCCTACGCCGAGACTCGAGTGTAATTGATTCCACAAGACCTAGTGCATCGCTTCGACACTGAATTCCCTGCCGGCCACCGGCGCCAGAAACGGAATGACAGATCCCACGGCGTTGATCTTGCCCGCTTTCTGCGCGTCAACTCTGAGATCATATTTGAATGGGCCGCGCTGGAAGGCTTCGTCGCTCAAGCAAAAGACGATCGTTCCGTTTTTGGAACCGTGCAAGGAAGTCTGTTCGGGAGCAAGGTTTTCAATGACGATGAGGATCTTCCCATCTTGCTTTTCATCCTTCCCGTCTTCTCTACTATTATCTTTTTCCCCCTGGTCTTTTTCCTTCTCCTCGACCTCGCGTTTTTCTTCCGCCTCTCCCTCTTCGCGCGACCTGCACAGACTGCCAGTCAAGTCGAACCCAGGAATCAGGCGACGAGCCCGCTCCAGATTGCTATCGGGAAAGTTGCCCTTCTGCCACGCCGTGTCAGGTATATCTCCAGGTCCGTCGAGCGTCGGGAAGGTGATCAGGCTCTCGCCGGGTTGTATCTCGCGTCCGTTGTTCCTGACCAGGAATTCGCCAACCACTACTGGAAGCGCAACCACCTTCGAACCCTCGGCCATAAACAGCGGGTGTGACCCGGGCCCAGTCGGCTCCGGAACGCTGACGTAGGCGGCATCAGACGTTTCTGCCACAATCGTCGCCGGCCGATCTTCGAAGGCCGCGAAGGTCTTGCTGCTGTCGCCGCTAAAAGGACCACTCACAGCGCAGAGGTCGTCCTTCATGCAAAGCGGGGCCGTCTGAAACGAAGTCGGAGGACGCATGGCTTTTGTCGAGCGCGGATTCGTCGAACTCAAAGACAAACTCACTGGTTGCGAAACCCTGTGAGCGGCATTGGCGGCTTCTCGGAATGTAACTTTCAATTCCGATCCACTTCGCGGAACAACAAACGTAATCCGTCCATCCGCCCGCTGCGATTCCTCACCCGCGATATCAAGCCACCAACCAGACAACCGCGATTCTTCGCCAACCGACTCCAACGGCACAGCAACTCGAGTTACCGTAACCTCCGGCATCCCCGCGTAATGCTCCGGATTCTCGACCACCGTCCCCGATATCCGTTCGCCAGCGCGAACCTGCGCGGGCAGTACGATTCCGAACTCTTGCTTCTGAACAGGGGTCGAAGGAGCAGAGGTCGAAGGGGCGGGAGGAGCAATCGCCGGAGAACTCTTCGCGTTTCTCCGCGCGGCATCGAGATGCCTCATCACTTCGTCGTAGGTGAATTTCTGCGGCGCCGAGTTTCCACCGCTCTCTTCCTCACCGGAAGGACATTCCACGGCGTGATAGCCCTGCGCGGCAGTGTTCCACTCCAAGCAGCGATAAGTTCCAGCCCATGGATCATGCGTCAGTTTGTGCCCGGCGATCTGTTTGCCCGATTCGTCGAAGATCTGTATGAACTCCCCGACAAAGTTCGCGTTTTCGTCGTAAGTCTTGCGCACCACCTTGCGCATCTGCCCATTCGGCCAATACGTGGTATCAGTCTGGTCAGGGGCGTAATTTCCGGGCAAGTACTCGTACTGAACTCTTTGTTGGAGTTTGCCATCGGCGCCGATGGTACGCATCTCGCTCGCCTTGCCGGCGGCGTTGTAATCCGTCTCAATTGTTCCTGCGAGCCCGTTTTTCTCGACGGTCGTGTGCTGCGCCACTATGGGGGGCGCCCAGAATCCCAGCCCGAACCACAATAGCGCGAACCACCGGAGCACGAATAGAACACTCGACGCCAACGCGGGCTGCTTTCGGGGCAAACGCTCTCTCCTTCCGATGAAATCGATAAAGCGCAAAGGAATTCGGAGTCTATCACGACCATCGTGGGTCGTTTGATCAGGTCGGCCGATGCAAACGCGTGAGTCAACGGCCGCCGGCAGTATTTTACTAAATAGCAAACATACATGCTGGAAGCCCATATTCTTAGCCTATGAAACCCAATGCCGCATAAGTGCAAAATGCTGCAGTTAACTACGGTATCAATAGTTGTATTCCCCCTAGTAGTGTGTTTAACTTCTTCGAGTTCACTTCTCCACGCGCTGAACTCGCGAACAAAAATAATCAAGGACCCAAGAAAAAATATGAATAAAGAACGCTCTATCGCGACGTCCTGTTTAGCCCTTGCCACCCTGTTATTGTGCAGCCTTCCGCTCGCCGCCCAGGACAAGGTCAATCATCCAGTTGCATTCGGAGTCTCGGCGCCTCTCGGAGAGCTGGCCAAGATGCCGCAGCCGCCATCCTATGGGTTCCACGAAGCGAATCCCGTCCGGCGCATTCCCAAGCGCGGTGTCGGTGGGTCGGTGGACTCGGCCGAACAGAACTATCCCTACGGCCCGCAAGCCAACTACAGCATCGGCGCGAATTTCCTTGGCGTCGGCAATGGATTCCCCAACTACAGCGTGCCCGACGCTCCTCCCGATACCAACATGGCCGTCGGCGACACCCAGGTTGTGCAGTGGGTGAATACCTCTTATACGGTCTGCTCGAAGACCGCTCCCTATACCTGCGGCGCAGCCGTGGAGGGCAATCTTCTTTGGTCCGGCCTTTCAGGAAGCCCGTTGTGCAAGACTGATAACGATGGCGACATCATCTCGCAGTGGGACGTGACTGCGCATCGCTGGCTCCTGACTCAGAATGTCTTTTCCTCTCCCTACGCGGTCTGCGTTGCAATTTCCACCACCAACGACGCGAACGGAACTTACTACCTCTACCAGTTCTCAATTCCGGGCAATGGATTTCCCGATTATCCAAAATGGGGCATCTGGCCGACCAATTACGGCCAGTCACAGAATAACTTCGGCACGGGCAGCTTCATAGGACCGCTGGCTTGTGTCTACAACCGCACGAAAATGTTGGCTGGCGACCCAACCGCCGAGCAGATCTGCCACCAGTACACTGCCAGCGAAGACAGCTTGCTGCCGGCCGATCAGGACACCGCGACCAATCCTCCCAGCGGCCAGGATCAGTTCTTCATCGGCAGCGTAGGCGACGTTGACACATCACATCTCTCTCTGTATTCGGTTCACATCAAGAATCCCGCCGATTGGTCCAAGGGCGCGACCTTCACGGGCGACGGCAACTCACAGTTGATTCCAATCGCCAGCTTTACCCCGGCCTGCAACGGCAACTACGGCGGCGATTGCGTTCCGCAAAAAGGCATCATCGATAAGGTCGATTCCCTCGGCGATCGCCTGATGTACCGCTTCGCCTACTCGAACGACAGCGCGGGCGTGCAGCACTGGCTGGTGAATTTCGACGTGACGGCGTCGTCCAGTCAGGGCGGCGTGCGCTGGATGGAAATCACCGCGCCTCAGTCGGTAGCCGTCCCCAGCGGCCTTAGCGTTTTTCAGCAAGGCACATGGGCTCCCGACGGAAACTGGCGCTGGATGGGTTCGCTCACGCGCGACAAGTCGGGGGACATCCTTCTCGGCTATAGCGAGTCCTGCGGCAACACCTGTCCGGGTGGAACCGCAATGTATCCGTCGATCTACGTAGCGGGCCGCGTGCCCAGCGACGCGGTGGGAACGCTCGAGCCTGAGTTGCAACTCGTAGGTGGAGCCGGATCGCAGCCTGGCACCTCAAACCGCTGGGGGGACTATAGCTCCATGCGTATCGACCAGGACGGCTGTACCTTCTGGTACACCACGGAGTACTACAAGACTACGTCGCAATTCGACTGGAGCACTCAGGTCGGATCGTTCACCTTCAGCAGTTGCGCTGGCGGTGGTGGTGGAGCAGCCGTGACTCTCTCGGCGACCTCGCTGAAGTGGGGCAAGATCGCCGTGGGCACGACCACCGGAGCGAAGCAGGTCATTCTCACCAACTCCGGAACCGGGACACTGAACATCAGCACGATCGCCGCTAGCGGCGACTTCGCGTTGAAAGCGGTCAAAGCCACCAAGAAGATAACTCCGTGCGTCAACGGTACAGCATTGGCTCCGAGCGCAACCTGCGAGTTCAAGGTTACGTTCACGCCAACCCAGACCGGAGTGCGTAACGGAGACGTCACGATTACCGACAACGCCCCGGACAGCCCTCAGAGTGTCGCTCTGACCGGCACGGGCAAGTAAAGAACCTCCATCCCCACAACCAAAGGGCATCCCGCACAGCGGGATGCCCTTTTTAGTCCAATGGCACTCTTTCAAAGAGTCCCCGAGAAAAACTAACCTTCTGGAACTCAATATAAGGAGAAAGGTTCTCTTCCGTGTCCCCGTCACTCTGCGGAGCATATCCATATGCCAGCGTGATCGTGGATGCCGTCGGCAATCTCTCCGGCACGATGTTACGTTAGGAGCCCCACTCGACGCTTTCGCTCCTCTGAGGTCCGCATTCGCCGTCAAGTGGCTGGTTACGGGATGACTACCAGTCTGTGGCGTTGCTCATCGCGTTGCCAGGCGTTCTCGATATCAGCGAGCGGAACACGTTCCGTCTCTATGCGAAGCTTCCCGCTGGCAGCATGGGCCATGACTTTTTCGAAGGCATCGACGAGAACATTGCGGGGCGGAATCCCCGCCGTCCCAAGAATGGTCAGCGCTGTGCTACGCAGCACGGCGGCTGAAAGTGAAATCGTCGGCCCAGCGCTTTCCCCAACTTGAACGAAGCGAGTCTCGGATGCGATGGCGCCAAACTCTTTTCGTGTTATCGCTGCCAGAAATGCTTCTGCCGGGCTGCCCCACACGTAGTCAATCACGACTTGAAAACCGGCCTGACCAGCCTCACGAATAAAAGCCTCGCCGAGTTCCTTCGCGGATGCATCGAGGCGAATGATGGCGTCCGCACCAAGCTGATGCAATGTGCTCAAGGCTTGTTGGTTGCGGCCCGCAGCGACAACGCGGCCTGCACCAAGAAGTTTTGCTATCTTTACAGCCAGCTTACCTGTCACTCCGGTCGCACCGAGAATAAGTACGTTTTCACCGGGCGCCAGCTTGGCGCGATAGGCAAGTGTGAGCCACGCGGAGATGCCGGGATTGGGCAGGGCGGCGGCGGTTTCGTCATCTACTTCTTGAGGGACCGGAAACGCGAATGCCCGGCGCACGACCGTGCGTTGCGCCATCGCACCGTAAGGAGCGCGAGTTCCACCGAAGAATACCCTTTGCCCGTCGCTGAGATGCCCAACTCCATCTGTGCCGCAGACGAGGGGGAAATCGCGCGGACTGGCATAATGTGAGCCGCCGGCTAGTTGTCTGTCGATAGGTTTCAGCGACGCAGCGTGAACATGCACAATCACTTCGTCGTCCCCAGCGATTGGCTCGGGGAACGGTTCGCAGCGGGGCGGTTTTCCCAGAGCGTGCAGAACAGCAGCATCCATAGTGGCTTCCTCAGTGGCTTCCTCGCGACCGAAGGACTTTCGCCGACGCCGTACGGCCTGCGATTTTTGCCTCAACATTCTACGCGAGGTGCGTTAAATGACTGCCGCTAACAGGCGATCGCACCAACTAAAGCCAAGGGATATTCCGCGTCACTTTTGCCTTTTCCGAGCAAAGTATCTTCCGTCACTTCTACTCGTTCGGCGGTCGTCATGTTCTGGTAGAAGCATCGCCCACACCGGAGAGCAGCCTGATTAGCAACGCGATAACTGCCCGCGGAACGTCCCGCAAGCTTCGGCGGCATCTATGCTGAGAGTTGTCACGGAGACGCGATGTTACGCCAACTACGCAGGCGGCGGTTCCTCGATACGAGGACCTAGCGTATTCTTTAGGGGTTGCAAGATGAGCCGTTCGTCTTCGTGCCGAATACTGCAAAATATCCGATCGTGTAAAGAACCACAGTCGCATCCATCGCTGCACCGACCTTGAAACCCTGTGCGTAGGACTGGCTTCGGTTTGCCACAACCAGATAAACCATGAAGGTCTTTTCAAGGAGGCTGTAGATGAGAATCGGCTTCCGCCATTCGACTTTAAACGCGGCGACGATCATGAAGACGCCCATCAGGCCCACCATGATGCCCCAGTGCTGGGTGATGATCGTGTAGTCCGGGATGAACGGGATTTTCGCGGCGGTTTCCGTTGCCCACCGGGGCCAAAAGGCGTAGAGACTCGCCAAAGCCGTTCCAATCCCAGTAATAACAAAGAACGGCGTGAAGGTAAGATCGAAAAAGCGTTTCATCTGCTCTCCGTCTGAATCGGATCTGAGCGTGCGGCGACGTCGCATCAGTGCGTCCATCGCCGCCAGGAACCAACGCCAATTTTTCTATGGCTGGCGTGGCGGTCCAATCAGAGGCGTGCGAACCGGCTTTGCCATGCCGTAGAAGACAACCACGCCCTGTCCGGCGCCTAGAGTTTGTAATGCTTCATCGACCTTGCCCAGAGCATCCTGGTACCCCTGCCAGTTGTTGGTGACCCAAACATCTCCAGCGGGGCCGATGCCAACGTCAACCTGTAACTGCAATCCACCTCCGACGTAGCCGCTTGGAGGCGAAATGGCGTCTCCCGTCTTCATACCCGGAGGACAATTCTCCGGCCGGAAGCCGCACAACTCCACGATTCCGTCCGACGCGGTGCTGAAGTTGGAGATCCAGATATTGTCGTTGCCATCCACGGAAGCCGCCCAAGGCCCGACGATGCCTTTGCCATAGACCGGAGAGAAGGACGCCTCCTTGCCGTCGGGGCGCAATACTGTAATACTGCCGCCTTCGTAGCCCGATTTCTCCTCGGCCATGGCAGGCACCAGCACCTTGGTCGCTCGCTGCCCGGCGTCGGGGTCGTGGTCGAAGTTGAATTTGAACGCGGCCAGCATTTCCGCGAACTTCAATGCGCCCTTGGGCGAGCTGCCCAATTTGTTTGTAACCCAGACGTTGCCCAAGCTGTCGATGGCAAGACCGCTGGCCGAGTATCCCACCTTGAACGTTTCGAACTTGCTGGGATCTGAAGCGGGGAAACGAACCACATGGTCCGCGACGGCGTTGGTAACCCAGATGCGGTCCTGCTGGTCGATGGCGAGGGCGAACGGTCCCATGAGTTTGCAAGGGTTTTTTAGCGGATCGCCGGTCTTGTTCTGACAGAAGAACTGGACCTTGGACGGGTCACCCTGGGGAAGCTTCACGACCTGACCCTTGATCAGGTCGAGCGTCCAAATATCTCCGCTTGGCGTGGCGATGATGCCCTGCATCTGGCTGATCTGGCGGTCGAAGTTCCAACCCTCGGGGGGCGACTGCGGCTGGCCGTTCTTGTCGAACTTTGTGATGTTCTGGCCGGTGAAGCTGGTGACCCACGCGTTGTCCTGTGCGTCGAGGGTCAAGCCGAAACCGGGGCCTGCCAAACCTCCGCCCCTGAAGCCCAAGGGGCTGGGCGAAAGCGCTTTACCGTTGGGCGCGAACTTGCTGAGGCCACCGGTCCACGAGGCGTCCTGGTTTTCTGCGCCGACCGTGAAGTTGTCAGCAACCCAGGCGTTGCCTTCGCTGTCGATCATCAGCTTGCCGCCCCCGCTGACGCCGCCGCCGGTGAACTTGAGCGGGAAGATCCAGGCACTGGGAGCGAAAGTTAGATAGGGCAGGAACGGGGTCGGCCGAAAAAGCTTGCCGGGCGTGTTGGGCAGTGGGAGTGGATAGAAGTAATTGAGCAAGCCGAAAACTTTGTCAGCCTGATACGAAGGATAGCGGACGATGGACTCGGTCGCGGCCAGCGTGTCCTTGGGATAGGTGCCTGAGGGAGACGTCGCGGCATAGAAAAGACTGCTGCAAGCATCGGACTTCAACCGTGTGACGCACGCTGCCAGAATATTGGAGAGCGTGCCAAAGTTGGCCATCGTGGGCGTCTGGGCACTGTTCAGGGCATCCAGAATCGTCGCACCGTAGCCACCGGTTTCAAGGTCGACGAAGTTGGGCACGTTACCCGCTGCAATCCGCAGCGGCAGCGGCGAGCCCTTGATCGTCGAGCCATCGATGAACTGGGTGTGGGTCACCACGGAGGCGATGGTCGTCATTTCGTCGATCACAACACGCGCCGGGGGATTGCTGCCGACAACCGCCAGCAGCGCGATGGCTGGGTTATCGCCACCACCGCCTCGGGGTTCGCCACCTGTGGCGACTAAGTAGAGACTGCCGTCAGCTTGCGCACCGGTGGCGCGAAGTTCAAACATGCCATCGTTCCCGGTTTTGGTCTGAGCGAGTTGCCGGGGCGCGTCTGCACTCGCAGCCCACAAAGTTACGGTTGAGTTGACGATAGGCGCGCCTCCGCCCAGAACCTGACCCTTAATGCTGTCAGCGGCGGAAGCCAGCCCAGCCAGCAAAACGCTGGCGACGAGAAGCGCTCCCAGTATCAGTTTTCGAACGGTTATCGTCTCTATAGTCATTCTCATGCGAGCCTCCTGCGGCGCACTTCTGTCGAGTGCTGCGAACTTGGTTAGTTCACAACCATGGCGGGCGGATGGGAACTGTATGTTTTTACAGTGATAGCGGTGGCGGGTGACTGTCGAGCGGATCGATCGGCGATTTCGCGTCTTCATGAACAGGGAGCTTTTGGGCGAGGTTATCAGTCAGTAATACAGGGTTTAACGGATTGTGCGCACATTCGAATGTACGTTATCGTACAGTTCGTCCTTGTTCACCACGAATCGCGAGAAAGCAAAACGGAAAGAATCTCGCGAACCGTATACCGGACGCTCCGAAATTTGAAGGTGCTATTGGGAAAAAACTTCAAACGCCCTGAGCAAGCGTTTCGGACGCGTCCGGCGATACTTTTGGAAGATAACGGGCCTCTACACGGGGAAGGGCAATGTCTGATATGGGACCGCACCGAATACCTGCAGAGCCGGATCGGAAGGTCGTAGAATACGCCATCGCCGAAGTGTTGGAGATCGCCCAGGGCCAGGGCATTACCGCCGCCAATTTCATACAGATGCTCGAATCCGGTATGCCAATATCAGATTTCTTGAATGCCATGAACGGCTGTAGAAACGCCGGCCATCCCATCAGTCGCGACACTCAATGATTTGCGTTGCCGCATAGCCAACGCCAATCCAAAGTCTGGCATCAGACCACTCTCCCCGAACGATAACGTTGAACGATAACGTTCGATTCGTGCGGAACTTGGCAACGATTTGGAGGGATCACAGTGAGTGGGCATGCCCATTTCAACTGAAACGCGAATTAAAGAGCTTTGCGCCTGGATTCGGGCTCGTGCTGGTGAGAGTTTCTCCCCGGGAACCGAAGCGGAGCTTAGAGAATTGGCCCTGGAACTCCGCGTTGCCATCGAGCAGCACGTAAAGTCGGCTCAGTCTTCTTTGAGCACAAAGAAGGCGGCGATTGTCCAGCGTGATCGAGACGAAAAACGTGACCTTTGAACCCGGCGTTAAGTTTTCTCGGATAATTGTTGCAATCGGGCGATTGTACTAACCGCCACCGAGGGTCTTCCCGGTGGATCGCCTTTTCCCGTCAAAGTACCTTCCGTCACTTTCCCACGCTCGTTTGTCGTCATATTCTGGTAAAACATCACCCGGCACCGGAGAGTAGCCTGATTAGCAACGCGATTACCGCGCGCTCGCAGCATGTCCCGCAAGCTTCGGCCGCATCGCGCTTTCCGTGGCTGCGACTTTCGCAGGTTTGGGTGCGATTCCTGCTGGCCATTTTTGGACTGGCACTGGCTTTTGCCGCCGCGCTTTTCTCCACGATATTGGGCGAGTCCGGCAACCTGTGGGGAACCATCATCCTGGCGTCAGCCGCGCTCCTGCTGGCCACCTTCGTCGGACTGACCACTGTGCCCTACCTGGCACGGCAGGTGGTCGCCAGTCGGGTCCGCGAGGCCATGGATTACGACGTCACGCGCCCGGGCATGATCTACATCCTGATCAGCGTCGTTATCGGTATCGCAGCCATCAACACCGGGAACAATCTGCTCTATGTTGTCGTCGCCGCGCTGCTCTCGGCGATCCTGGTTTCAGGTGTCGCCTCGGCGCTGATGCTCCGTGGGCTCGCGCTCGATGTCCACTTGCCCGAGCACGTTTTTGCGGCGCGTCCGATGCTGGCGCGCTTGCGCCTGCGCAACACCAGTTCGTGGCTGCCATCTTTTTCCGTGCGCGTGGTTCCGGCCAAGCGCAAGAATAAGAATAGAGATAAAGACCGGTGGCGTTGGGAAGCCTCGACCTTCGGCTGGCCTCCTAATCGAGCGCCCGAGCAGCAGTGGTTCCGGCTGCCGGATCGCCGCTTGCGCCGGGTTCGCGACGAAGCCGAAAAGCCGATCCTGCAGGAATCCGTTTATTTTCCTTTTCTCGCTCCGCTGCAACTGCTCCGTGCCGACCTCGAAATAAGTTTCCCGGCCCGTGGCCGCTACTCGGAGAAAAACTTCGGTCTGGCCACGCGCTTTCCCTTCGCCTTCCTGATGAAAACCCGCCGCATTAACCTGGCCCGCGAAGCGATTGTCTATCCCGCGGTCGAGTCCACCGATCAGTTTCTTGAAGTTCTTCCCATGGTCACCGGCGAGTTCGAAACGTTTGTGCGTGGCCGCGGCAACGATCTCTACCTCATTCGCGAGTACATGCCGGACGATTCCGCGCGCCACGTGGACTGGAAAGCCACGGCCCGCACCGGCGCCCTCAAAGTGCGCGAGTTCAGCCGCGAAGATGAACGCAAGCTGCGCATTGTCTTCGACAACCCGGCGCCGGGAGTCCTGCAGCCTGCGCTATATGAGCGGGCGGTACGGCTGGCAGCTTCGCTGGGATGGCACTTCCATCACGAAGATGTAGAAGTCTCTTTTGTCGCGCCGGGATTAGAGCCCACGGAGGACGTTTTTACCTTCCTGCGCTACCTGGCGCTGGTCGAACCGCAGGAGGCGACCCCAGTGTTCAGCCGTCTGCGCGCCAGCGACGATTACAACCTGATCGTGACCGCCCGCCATGTTGCCGACGTTCCCTCCGTTTTGTCCGGTAAATCCTATGTCATTTCGCTGGGTGGGGGGCAAAGTGCCGGAAGAGCCCCTGCCAGCCGGCCAGAAGGTAATGGTTACTAAGGTTACCTAAGTAGGTTGACCCCGCAGGGTCATCTGCCTCAGGATGTGAGGGAGAGTGGTGGAGCGCATGGCAGTTGCAGTTTGGTTGCGCTCTCCCCCGGGCCCGTCTTATGACTTGGCACAGCCATTCCGCCGTACTTTATTTATGGTGCGCGCAGCCGATCCTGCAATCGGTGGTGGCGGTGGTTCTATGGCGACGTAAGCTGCACAAGCGGTTTCCGGTCTTTTTCTTGTTCCTTCTGGCGCAGGTTGTGAATTTTGCCATCATTCTTCCGCTGTATCTCACCGGTAATCTCAAAGTGTATTTTATCCCCTTCTGGCTGGGTGAGGCAGTCAACGCGTTTCTTGGCTTCAAGGTCATTCATGAGATCTTCCTTGACGTGTTCCGGCCTTATCACACGCTGAAGGATCTGGGCACGCTGCTGTTCCGCTGGGCGGGCGTGGTGATGCTGCTGGTTTCTGTGGTGGTCGCGTTTTCGAATTCTTATGACCGGAGTCCGCTGCTGCACGCCTTGACTACTCTGCAACGCTCGGTGCGCATTGTACAGTTCGGCCTTATTCTCTTCCTGCTCCTCTTCTCGCGCTTTCTGGGAGTGTCGCGGAAGCAGGTCAGTTTTGGCATCTCTCTCGGCTTTGGTCTTTTTGCTGGTGTGGAACTGCTGCTGGTGGCCTTGAATTCTGGAGGATTCGTCGGGCAGCGCGTCCTTAACCCAATCAACCTAGTCACGTATATTCTTGCCATTTTCATCTGGATCGGTTACGCGGCCTCGCGCCAAGCGGTGCGCGAGACCGCCAACCACTTGCAGACGCAGCGCTGGGAACAGGGCCTGGCGGATCTGCAACACACGGCGGCAACCGATTCCCTGATTCCGATGTTCGAGGGCATGGTGGAGCGCGCCTTTTCGCGAAGCTCAAGTCTTGAACCCGGGGAGAATCCTATTCCGCGCGAGCGCCCGGCGGATCCACCTCGAGCCAACTCCGCGGCAGCCGGTTCCAAGAGCCGGCTATAGCCTTCTGATGCCTAAAAACGGCACAGCGTAAAATCCCTGTCAAGAGGATTTTTCGGTCCACTGCAACCCCTTTCCTGGGGGCTGAAGCGACGCGCTTCTGATTCAAGCCCATACCTCATGAAACCAGCATAAACAGCGGCAATTTCCGCCGCCGAACCGCCCCTTAAATTTCCGGCATGGGGGTCCGCATGCCGCATAGTTCTGCACACCTCAATTAACCTCCTATTAATCACAAAGTTGCAAGGCTGTGTATAATTCGTGGCGCTGGAGACTGACAGGTCAGCGCCAGCTCTCCGGCAGACCCTAAGGAGAAAGACCATTATGAAACGTTCGCTCAGGGCGCTACTGCTGTTGGTAGGTCTAGTGGGCACATTCGCGTATGCGGCAGTCCCGAAAACGACAACTCATTCGGGCCCGATACCACTATGTGACCCCTGGAGAAACCCAAACTGTACCCAGTAGCTAGATGACGCGTTTTTTTGCGTCACATGCAATCTTCTAGGCTGGCCCACGTGGCCAGCCTCTTTTTTTTGCTTCTAGTCTTTGCTATTCCTGGTTTCGGGTTCTGTCCTTGCGGCACCTGGCGGCGATTTTTCTTCCGATTCCCCCGGGTTCTTCAAAGGAGAGGAAACGTCCGTGTTGGTGCTGATGTATTGCACGATAATAGAGATACGCCGGTTCGACGCATCCAGCGGGTCCTTGATGTTGCGCAGACGCTGGTCCGCAAAGCCCCGTACTTGGGAGACCTGATCGCCACGCAGTCTCGACTGCTGCATTAACCGCCTTGCCGAATTCGCCCGGTCGGCCGAGAGTTCCCAGTTGCTGTAGTTGCCCTTGCCGACAAAGGGTTTGGCGTCAGTGTGTCCTTCCACCGAAATATGATTTGGAAGTTTCCCCAATTCAGCCGCCAGCAGCGCCACGATCTCTTGCCCGCTCTGGTTGAGTGCGGAGCTCCCGCTATCGAAGAACGTTCCTCCCGCGGATTCCAGCAACTCGATACGCAGGCCTTCAGGGGTCAACGTCATCTCGATATTCTTTTTCAGCTTATTGAGGTCGGCAATGCCCTGAATGGTTTTTTGCAGCTGTGTTTTGAGCTTCGCCATGTCCTCCGTGGGCGATGGAGTCGTTTCGCCCGATCCCGCCAGGACGCTGCCCGTCTTCTCCCCGGTCCCGCTCGGGTCCTTGAAGTAACCGCTGATTGCCACCTGAATCGGCTTGCTGGTGTTCATCAACCAGAGCACGATGAACAGTGCCATCATGGCGGTGACGAAGTCGGCGTAAGCGACCTTCCAGGCGCCGCCGTGATGGCCGCCATGGCCGCCTTTTTTCCTGACGATAATGATGGGTGGCGCGGGCATGAGCGTGGTTATCCCGCGGCTGCAGCTTCTGCCGCTGCTGGCGCTTTTTTCTCGCCCCGGCAAGCCGCTTCGATCTCCTTGAACGAAGGACGCACATGTCCGGGCACTGTCCGGCGCCCAATCTCTACCGCGATGATGGGCGCGACTCCTTTCAGAAATGCAATCATGGTCACGCGCAACACCTGCAGGAAGGCATGTTGCTCGTCCGCCATCTTGCCCATCCGCGACGCCAGCGGTCCTACCAGTCCATAACACAAGAGAATTCCGAGAAAAGTACCGACCAGCGCCGCCGCTACTTTACGTCCAATCTCTTCCGGAGGTCCGCCCAGCGCGCCCATCGTGATCACAACTCCCAGCACCGCAGCCACAATTCCGAGTCCGGGAAGAGAGTCTGCCATGGTGGTCAGCGCTGACACCGGCTCGCTGGCTTCGTGATGATGGACCTCCATGTCCGCCTCCAGCATTTGATCGAGATCGAATATCTCCACGCCGCCGCTAATCGCCATTCGCATGGTGTCGCAAAGGAAAGCGACGGCGTGGTGATCCTTGGCAAGACTTTCGTACTTGGAGAAGAGCGGACTCTTGTCCGGTCCTTCGATGTCCGGTTCGAGCGCCATCAGGCCGTCTTTGCGTGCCTTCTGCAGCATTTCGTACATCATCTTCAAGGAATCGACATAGCGCGCGGCGCTGTACTTCGACGACCCAAAAGCCCCGATGAGTCCGCTGATCATCTGCTTCAGGATGTGGATGGGATTCGAAATCAGCACCGTCCCCAGCGCCGCCCCGCCAATGATGATCAGCTCCGCGGGCTGCATCAGCACCTTCAGGTTGCCGTGCTCCATCAGATAGCCCGCCACGATGCAGCCGAAAACAACCACGATTCCAATGATCGAAAACATTGAGCATCATCCTCGTACGCGTCCAGAATCGCCAGCCGCGCCCGGCTTCGTCGTCCCCCGTGAGTGCGCGGGCTTCATCCCGCCAAGAACGGCTGCCAGGTCGTTGCCGGCGATGGCCACCGTGTGTTCCACCGCTGCCTGAATTAGGAAACGGTCGCCCCACCACAAGACTTCCGAATGGCTCAGCAGCTGTGACAGGTTTTCCGCCGTCGTAGCCAAGGTCACCGGACTCGCCGAGGGCAGGACCGCCAGAAATTCGTTCTCCTCCCAGCATCCCAAGAAATTCTCGGCGTCCAGGCCATGCCGCAGCGTGTGCGCCGCGGTCCGCAGAAAAGGGACAACCGCCTGTGGACCGTGTTTGGTACGGAACTCCTCGAGGCCGAGCACTCGAATGCGTACGACGCCAAAGCCGAGATGCGATTCCTCCGCGCCGGCAATGCACTCGTTCACCACGGCTCGTGTCAGGCGGCGTGACGGAATTCCTGTGGTCGCGTCCAGACATCCGTACATCGGCGGTTCCGACGACTGCTCACGATCCGCTAGCGCTTCTTCAAATAGAACCGACGCGCCCCCGATTGTGTCACCGTAGTCGCCGTACTCGACGATCGGCCGCGTGCGAATCGTCACCACTACCCGGTGCCCTCCCTTATGCAGGTAAGAGACGGTGCATTGTCGAGCCTCCCGCTCCTGGAGGGTCATTCTTACCGGAAGTTGCTCGCCGCTCAATCTGTTGCCATCCTGATCGCAGGTGTGGACCACATCGTCGAGAATGTGTCCGACTACTTCATGCGCCAGGTGGCCGGTGATGCGTTCCGCGCCATGGTTCCAGAAACAGATCCGCCGTTCCCTGTCTACGATGTAAATCCCAAAAGGCAAGTCTTCCACCAAATGCCGGAACAGTTTCGGATTGTTGAGAAGGCCGGAAGACATGGCTGGACACGTCGCCTGCTAATTTCATCGGCAGTTCATGTGGGAACTTCAGGGGTGAGAAGGCAGCACGAGCAGGGCCGTCACCCGTTGAGGCAGTGACGCGCACCGGGGACTTTTCGAGGGAGGGACTGATGGAATGAACTTACGCCGCAGGGCGCGCTGGCGACCCCAACGCTCCCGCCAGTTCCTGCGCATCGAAAATGGGCGGCTGGCACGCGAACGCTGAACACACCACGGCAAAAGACCTTCCTGCGCTTAGCGCTGGAAGATTCGGGATCGTTTCCGCCAACGCCGGGGGCAGATTCTGCGCGACGGCTTTATCGGCGTCCAACCGCACGACCGCCGAATTCAATGAAAGCGGACGCACCGCAGCCCGATACAACTCGGCCGCCACGTCATCCTGTCCGACGACTACCACTTGGGTATGCGGCTGGATAAAGCGCGCCACCGCCAGCCCGTAGGTCGCTGCAAAAATTCCGTGCTGCCCTGCGACAGCAGAATAGACCTCGAGCGTCTGCTCTGCCTTTTCGCGATAGGAGGCTTCGTTCGAGTATCCGTACAAACGCAGCAGGGCAATCGCCGCCGCTGAATTTCCCGACGGTGTCGGCGAATCTTGAAACGGCTTCCGCCGAGTTCCTAAGAGTCCAAGCGCGGCCGCTCCGCCGGACGCACCGCGAGTATCAGTATCAAAGAACCCGCCCGCTGCGGCATCGAAGAACCCGGCGACCATCGCGTCTCCGATCGCACGCGCGAAACGAAAGTAGCTCAGGTCCGCGGTCGCCTCATAAGCGTCGAGACAAGCAATCACCGTAAAAGCGTAATCATCCAGCACGCCGGGGATAGCCACAGCGACGGTCTTCGGATCAGAAGCGTCCGAGTAAGCGATCACATGGCGCATTCCGCGCTCCGTATTCCATCCCTCGGAGAGCAGGCGATCTAGCGCGCGCAAAGCAAAGTGGCGAGCCTCGGCCAGACCCAGCACCTTGGCCGCTTCGAGATAAGCCGAAACGCACATCGCATTCCAGCCCACATAGACCGTCTTGTCCACATAGGGCGTGGGACGCAGCAAGCGCGTCGCATACATCTTCTTTCGAGCCGCCGCCAGCAGTGCGCCAGCCCTTTCTGTCGAAATATTCAGGCGTCGTGCAACTTCCTCTATCGGCATGGCAATGTGGAGCACGTTCTTCGCCGGATTGTGATGCATGTCTCCGACTTCCTGAATGTCGTAATAAAGCGTCGCCACCGCCGCCTCATCTTCCGTGAGAGCGGCTTTCGTTTCCTGCAGAGTCCAGGTGAAATAGTCGCCGTCGTCGTCCATGGAGAGATCAGCATCCTGGGAGGCGTAAAAGCCACCGTGGGCGCGGTCGCTCAGCCATTCATCCATCCAGCGAATAATGTCGCGCGCTACCGCCGCAAAGAAGTTGTCCCCTGTTGCCTGATAAGCGTGCACGTAGTTCTTCAGCAGCTCGGAGTTGTCGTAGGACATCTTTTCGAAGTGGGGCACGATCCAGCGTTCGTCCACGGAGTAGCGATGGAAGCCGCCGGCTAACTGGTCATAGACACCGCCACGCGCCATTTTCTCCAGCGTGTGGACGAAAATAGTCCGCAAGTCGTCCTGGGCCGAACCGGAGTCTTTCGCGCGAACATACTGCTCCATCACCAGATCGAGTGCCGCCGGATGCGGAAACTTCGGAGCACTTCCAAACCCGCCGTTGACCTCGTCAAACATCTTTCGCGCCGATTCCAAAATTGCGTCAATCACGGTGGCGGATACCTTCGCGCCACCCGCCGAAAAAGATTCCGCGCGTGCGATCGCGCTCTCGACCATCTGCGCCTGCTCCATCACATCGCCATGCTTGTCGCGATAGGCCGCAGCAATCGAAAGCAGCACGCGCTTGAAACTGGGCCGCCCGTAAGCATCCGCCGGAGGGAAATAAGTTCCTCCATAAAACGGCTTGCCGTCAGGAGTAAGAAACGCGGTGAGCGGCCACCCGCCTTGCCCGGTGAGCGAGGAAACCGCCAACTGATACCGGCTGTCAATATCGGGACGCTCGTCGCGATCCACCTTCACCGCGATGTAATGCTCGTTGACGATCGCTGCCACCTCGGCATCGTCATAAGACTCGCGATCCATCACATGACACCAGTGACACCAGACCGCGCCAATATCCAAAAGCACGGGCTTGTTCGCCTCGCGTGCGGCGGCGAAAGCCTCCTCGCCAAATTCGCGCCACTGGACTGGCTGATGCATGGCCGAACGCAGGTAAGAGGACGAGGCGCGAGCGAGAGCGTTGTGGGAGGAATTCATCATGAACTTAGTTTATCGGACAGCTAAGTCGCCAGCTGTTTTGCCATTGAACAATAAGTCTCCACCGCCTCGACCAGTTGCGATTTCTCCACGTACTCGCCCTCGGTGTGGGCTACGTGAATCGAGCCCGGCCCCAGCAGAAGCGGCTCGCCCCAATTCGGCAGCGACGGAATATCGGTGGTGAAGGCCGCGACCATGGTGGGCAGGCCGTCCAGCGTGCGCAGCCGCAGGAATGGAGTTTCGCGTGGAAAATGAACCTCGGCGAGTTCGCCTACGGCCTCGCTAATCTCGCGGCGAAGAGTGTCCGCCGGGCCGATCAAGCGATAGAAAAGATCAGCCTTGGCGAAATCGGAAATCACATTGGGAGCCCGACCACCCTGAATCGAGCCGACGTTTTTCGTGCACGCGCCCAACTCGGCATCTTCGGGAAGCTTCATCGCATGCAGCCGGTGCAACGCCTCCACCAGTTTGTCGATCGCCGACTCGCCTAGTTCGGGATAGGCCGAGTGCGCCATCTTTCCGCGCGCGACCACTTCCACGTGCAGCGCTCCTTTGCTGGCCAGCGCCAGTTTGTTTTCGGTGGGCTCGCCGTTGATCATGAAGCGCGCGCCAATCGGTTGGTGGTTGGCAAGTTTCGCGCCGATGGAGTCCCGTTCTTCGCCCACCAGAAACAGCAACCCGACGAAAACGCCTGCCCCGCGCAGCTTCTCCGCCGCCAGAATCTGGGCGGCAATAATTCCTTTAGCGTCGCAGGCGCCGCGGCCGTAAATGTGCCCCGCATCTTCCGAAGAGGAGATGAACGGCGGCACCGTATCCATATGCGTGGACAAAACAATTTCGGGACGGTCATGCCCGGGCCATGTGGCCAGCACATTCGCGCGCGCGCCCTCGACCGGCATTTTACGGGCTTCGAACCCGCGCCGCTGCAACTCGTCACAAAGAAAATTCCCGACCGCGCCTTCATTCGGAGTGATGGATTCAATGTCAATCAGTCGGCGGGTGAGGGGGAACAAGTCCATGCAGGAGAGCGTAACAGTCGTTGGTCGCTGGTCGCTAGTCGTTCGCGAGCCGGTTCTCTACAATACTAACGACAAACGACTCACGACAAACGACAGCACCATGACCCCCGAAACCTCCAGCATCCGCTCGTTCCACATAACCGGCCCCGCCGGACGTCTGGAAGCTCTGCTCAACGCCGGGTCTGCCGATGCGACGCATGCCGCCGTCGTGTGCCATCCGCATCCGCTGTACGGTGGAACGCTGCATAACAAAGTTGTCTTCCACGCCATGAAGGCGCTCAACGGTTTTGGATTTCCCGTGCTCCGCTTCAATTTTCGCGGCACCGGGCTGAGCGAAGGCGAGCATGCCGCCGGTGTCGGCGAAGTTGATGACGTGCGCGCTGCTCTCGATTGGCTCGAACGCGAGTACACGCTGCCCGTCATCTTCGCCGGCTTTTCTTTCGGAGCCGCCGTCGGGTTGCGTGCTGCCTATTCCGATGACCGGGTCGACGCGCTCATCGCGCTCGGCCTGCCCGCGGTTGCAGTCGAAACCCGCACTTACGATTTCGACTTTCTGCGCACATGCACCAAGCCGAAACTCTTCGTCAGCGGATCGCGCGATCAGTTCGGGCCGGGGGGAAGACTCGAAGCGCTGGTCGACACCTTCGCCGACCCGAAGAAGTTGGTGCGCATCGAGGCTGGAGATCACTTTTTTGAAGGAAGACTCAAAGAGATGCGCGTAGCCGTCGAAGAGTGGGTCAGCGAGACCGTGTCTCCCCGAATCACTGAAGCCTGAACCCCAACCGCGGGCGGCGAACAGCGAACAGCGAGCGACCTTCTTTATAATCCCCACCATGTCCGCGATCGCTCCCGAGCGCGACCAGCAATTCCGCCGCATGCGCGAAGCCGCCCGAGAGATCTTCGCCACCGCGCTGAAAAACGCCTCCATCGAAAGCGCTTTTGCCCGCAACGTGCACTGCGAGCGCCGCGTCCTGCGCATTGGCGAAGACTTGCACGATCTCGATTCTTACCAGCGCGTCTTTGTCGTCTCCATCGGCAAAGCCGCTCACACCATGGCCGCGGCGCTCGAACGCCGACTGGGCAGCGGTAGCTTCGAAGTTGGCATTGTCGCATCGTCGGTTGAACCCGAAAGCCATGGTCAGACAACTCAAATCCGCGGTTTTCGCTATTTTCGCGGCGGACATCCCACGCCCACTGCTGAATCCATCCGCGCCGCCGACGCCATTCTAAAGTCGCTGAATGCTCTCGACGCGACCGCACTCGTCATCTTTATGATCTCGGGCGGCGGCTCGTCCCTCGTAGAAAA
The DNA here is from genome assembly GCA_963755765.1 of uncultured Acidobacteriaceae bacterium. Taxonomy (GTDB): domain Bacteria; phylum Acidobacteriota; class Terriglobia; order Terriglobales; family Acidobacteriaceae; genus Acidiflorens. The sequence goes on along the minus strand of CAVWKZ010000005.1, from coordinate 84,600 downwards.
GTCGGTGGATGACGAAATCTCTCTGCCCGACCTCGCTGCTACCTACCAAACGCTCGTCCACTCCGGAGCGCCGATCGCCGAGATCAACGCCATCCGCAAACATCTTTCCGCCGTCAAAGGCGGACGCCTCGCCCAGGCAGCGTATCCCGCCCAGCAGGTTTCGATTCTCGTCTCCGATGTGCCTGACGCTACGCCCGACGCTCTCGCCTCCGGTCCCACTATGCCCGATTCCACTTCTGTCCACGACTGCGAGCGCATCGCCGCCAGGTACAACCTGGTCGAGCAGTTTCCCCAATCGGTTGGCGATCTATTTCGTCAGCACGCTCTCGAGGAGACGCCCAAGTCGGATGACCCGGCTTTCATCCGCGCGCGCTGGTGGATCGTGCTCTCAAATAAAGTCGCGATTGATGAAGCTGCCGCTGCCGCTACCCGCGCCGGTTTCGCGGTCGAGGTTGATAACTCCTGCGACGACTGGCCATACGATAAAGCGGCCGTCTACCTGGTCGATCGGCTGAAAGAACTGCGCCGCAAAGTATCGCGCGTCTGTTTGATCTCCGGCGGCGAGGTGACTGTAACCGTCCGCAACGGCGGCATCGGTGGACGCAACCAGCAGTTCGCGCTTGCTTGCGCCGAAGCGATCGCGGGACACGACATTACCGTGCTGAGCGCCGGCACCGATGGCGTTGACGGCAACAGTCCGGCGGCCGGCGCGGTGGTCGATGGCAGCACGGTTAGACGTGTCGGCGATGGTGCCGGCGGCGTCGAAGCGGTGCGGCACGCGCTCTCCGAGTTCAATGCCTATCCTCTTTTTGAAGCCCTCGGCGACACCATCATCACCGGACCTACCGGAAACAATCTTCGTGATCTGCGAATCCTGCTGGCGTACTGATCGGCTGGCAGCCTACGAGCCAATCAAAAGCTAATAATAATAAAGAAGAAGACGACCGCATGGCGGGGAGCAGGAATTCCGCTAACCCCCAATGGTTCATGGTCTTCCGGCGGTAAATTCGTGTAAATCTGGCTTCGCCGCGGCAGCACAGTGGCCGATAATTGCATCCAACGAGCTAAATCAATACTTCATTCGGAGGTTTCTCTTGAAACAGACATTGCGCGCTGCCATTCTCTTGGCTTTTGCCTGCACTAGCCTGGCTGCGTTCTCGAATCTCGCGCAGGCACAGAAGTTGGATGTGGGTTTCGGCGTCAGCACTATCACCGCGCCCTCGGCCAGTTTTTCGGACGGCTTTGAAACCGCCCCGTCACTCAGCGGCGGCGCCTATCCCGGCTTCAGCTTCGACGGGATATTCTGGCACCATCTCGGCATCGGCACCGAAATCTTCTGGAGAGCATCCCAATCCGACAACTACCTCGGCTCCGGTTTTAATTATCGGCCGCTTTATTACGCCTTCAATGCCGTTTACTCGCCCAAGCTCGCGAAGCACACGTATCTGGAACTGGTCGCCGGCATGGGCGCAATGAGCACACGGATCTATAGCGGAACGGTTTGCGGACCGTACAGTTGCAGCAATTACCAATCCTTTAACCACTTTATGGGAGACTTTGGCGCGGGCGTCAAGTTTTATGTCAAAGGCGGTTTCTTCGTCCGCCCCGAGGCGCGGGTTTATTTGATCGACAACAACACCGTGAACTACAACAACGTGGGCTATAGCTCCTCGTATGCGACGCGTGTTGGCGGCTCCATTGGCTACACCTTCGGAGGACACTGAGCCAGCTGTTTTAAGTCATTTTGAGGGGAGCGAAGGACCTGCTGTTTGCTGGTGACGGCATGGGCAGGTCCTTCCCGCTTCTGCTCGCACTCTTGCGCGCACTTCCACCCGCACTTCCACCGATGTAAATTTATTGTCGGCCTCCGTTCCCTGAGTGGCCGCTATCGCCTTTCCCGCATTATGATAGAGCTATGAATTTCGGCTACCCCGGCGAGATGATCTTCATTTGTTTCCTGGCGCTGATTCTTTTCGGCCCCAAGAAAATGCCCGAGATCGGTCGCCAGGTGGCGCGCCTGCTGAACGAATTTCGGCGCGCCTCCAACGAATTCCGCTCCCAGATTGAAGCCGAAGTTAATTCGCTTGATGTCAACGGGAAAGACGGCGGCAGACATTCCGGGCCGCAGATTCTGCCGTCCTTGCAGGCCCCACTCGGATCGCTGGCTAGCCGCATTTTCAACCCGCCCTCGGCCGAAAGACCGGAAGTTGTGGAACATGCCGTTCCCGAAAATACCGCGGTAATAGAGGCAGAGGTCACCCCGCCTTCCACTCCGAGAGCTGAACCTGAGAGAGTTGAACCCGAGAAAGTAGCGCCCGATGCCTGAAGCGCTGGCGTCTTCCTCCCTGAACGGATCCGTCAGCGATAAGGATCAGATGCCGACCATGGGCTTCCTCGAGCACCTCGAGGAACTGCGCAAGCGCATCGTTTATTCCATCATCGCCATCGCTGTCGGCTTCTTCCTCTGTTGGGGATTTGCCAGAAACATCTACGAAGTCATACAGCGGCCCGTGATTGACGCGCTGCAACGCAATGGGCTCACGGCAAAACTCGTCTTCCTTAATCCCACCGATCCTTTCAATCTCTATTTGAAAGTCGCGGGCATGGCCGGTCTGTTCGTCGCCTCGCCTTTCGTGCTCTACCAGCTTTGGCTCTTCATTTCGCCCGGCCTATACCGTAAGGAGAAGCGCTACGTCTTTCCTTTCATGTTCTCAACCGTCGCGCTGTTCATTTCTGGCGGATACTTCGGCTACAGAGTTGTCCTGCCCCAAGCGCTGGTGTTCCTGATCGGCTTTGGGAAAGACTTCCAGCCGATGATCACGGTCACCGAATACAGTTCGCTCTTCCTGTCAGTCATCGTCGGTCTGGGCGTCGTCTTCGAGATGCCAATCGTGATATTTTTCCTGGCGCTCATGGGCATCGTCAGTGCCGGCTGGATGTGGCACAACATCCGCTATGCCATCCTGGGCATCTTCATCGTCGCGGCCATCATCACGCCCACTCCCGACATCCTGAACATGTGCATCTTCGCCGCGCCCATGGTGGCGCTATACGTCCTGAGCATCGCCATAGCCTGGCTGGTGCATCCCAGCCAGCGCAAAAAGCGCGCGGAGAAAAATTCCTAACCACAGAGGCGACGAGGATTACAGGGAACCCATGAAGGGGAGACCATGAATAGCCAGACAACAGGAGTCAAGATGTCCCAGATTTCCCCCCGTGTTCCCCCGTGTTCCCCGTGGTTAAAGGTTTGTCTGGCCCTCCCGCTGACCATCGCCCTGGCTAGTACCGCAGCCTGCGCCAAAGGAACCGACGCAAACGCGAGCGCGGCCGCGAAATCCGAATCAGCCGCGGCGATGCCGGCCCCACCTGCTGCGCCACTCGACTCCGCTCCACTGCCGCACATCGATGCCAAGCGCGCTTTCGAATACACCCGCGAAGTCACGGCCTTCGGTCCGCGTTACATGGGCAACGAGAATCACAAGAAACTGGAGCGTTACATCCTCGACCACCTGAAAGGCGATCAGGTCGAAGACGACGCCTTTACCGCCGATACGGTGGAAGGGAAGTTCCCGGTCCGCAACATCATCGCCAAATTTCCCGGCACCAAAGACGGCATCATCGTCATCATGGGCCACTACGATACCAACTATCCGCTGCGCAATATCGGATACGTTGGCGCTAACGACGGCGGTTCTTCCACCGCCATCCTGCTCGAATTCGCCAACCAGTTGCGCACTCCGGGCAAAAAGCGCGATGGCTACAGCGTTTGGCTGGTCTGGACCGACGGCGAGGAAGCGGTCAAGGAATGGACCGCCACCGACAGTCTTTACGGCACTCGTCATCTCGCCGAGAAATGGGAGAAAGACGGAACGCTGAAGAAGATCAAGGCGCTTATGGTAATGGACATGATCGGCGATGCTGATCTCGACATCCAACGCGACACCAACAGCACGCCGTGGCTGCTCGATCTCATCTACGCCGCCGCCGAGCGACTGGGCTATCAGTCCCACTTCTATGCCTTGCAAGGGCCGATGGAGGATGATCACCTGCCGTTCGTCAAGCGCGGCGTTCCCAGCGCCGACGTGATTGACCTCGACTATGGCTACAACAACGTCTTCCATCACACCGCGCAAGACACCATGGACAAGGTCAGTCCAAAGAGCCTGCAGATCGTGGGCGACACGATCATGGAGACCATCCACATGCTCGACCAGCGCTAGGGTCGCGGCAATCAGCATCGGAAGCGCGTCCAGGAGATCTGGGAACTGCCCCGCCAACTCCTGCTAGAATTTGTCAGCGCCCGTGGAGGGCGACTCTAATCGGCTGCAGCCGCCGTGAGTGCGTGGAGATTCCTGCTTGTTCGAACGAACGTGTCTGGCAATCTTTCTGTTTGCGTCCGTTATTCTCGCGAGCGCGCAACCGCTCAGTGCTCCCGGCAAGCCGCTTCCGCCGGGACCCATGCAAGCCAAAGTGAAGGCCGCCTGCACCTCATGCCATAGCGTCAGCCGCATCACGGAGCAGCACCTGACGCGCCAGTTGTGGGCCAGCGAACTCACTAAGATGGAAGGCCAGGGCGCTTTTATCCCTGACGACGATCGCAGTGCAATGCTGGATTACCTGACCAAGAACTTCGGTCCTGAAAAAGGCGTCAAGCCGACAGTCAAGAAGTTCGGAAGTCCCGGCAACTAGTGGTTTGAGGATTCGCAGAAGTAGAGAAGCAAAGCGCTGCCGACCCAATGCCCGAAGTGGCGATTACGGCAGCGCCGCCAGTGACCAGGCTCAAACTACTGTCAGCATGAGCGGAGGGCGGCAAGACTTCAAGTGATTGTTTAGGTACTCGCGGGTTAACCCTGTTTTTCCCCTGAGTCCCTTGTGCCCTCTGTGGTCGAGACTTTCTCCGGCCGCAACAACGGAAACAGAATCACATCGCGAATGGTGTGCGAGTCGGTGAACAGCATCGCCAGCCGATCTACTCCCAAGCCGACTCCGCCTGCTGGAGGCATGCCATAGCTCAGCGCGTTGATATAGTTCTCATCCATCTGGTGGGCTTCGTCGTCTCCGCGCTCGCGTTCTTTTAGCTGCGCTTCGAAGCGCGCGCGCTGGTCTTCGGGATCGTTCAGTTCGCTGAAGCCGTTGGCGATCTCCATCTTTCCAGCAAAGATTTCAAAGCGCTCGGTCCAATCGGGCTCGTCTGGTTTTTGTTTGGAGAGCGGCGAGACGGCAGTCGGAAATTCATAGATGATTGTCGGCTGCATCAGGTGCTCTTCGGCCACGGCTTCGAAAAGATTTGCAATCGTTTTGCCCACCGGCTCTGCCGCGTCGTAGGCCAGGTTGATGCCCGTGGAGCGTACGCGATTCACCAGCTCCAGCACGGAATCGTGGGAAGCGAAATCGTTGCGCGACGGCGCGGCTCCAGCCTTCTCGGGCCAGAATTTCGAAATCGCTTCGCGCATGGTCATGCGTCGCCAGTTTCCGTGCGACCAGTCAATTTCGTGCTCTCCCCATTTTGTCTTCATCCCGCCGGTCACGTCTTTCACTGCCTGCTCGACCGCGCCTTGCGTTGTGTCGAGGATGCCGAGGTAATCGGTGTAGGCCTGATATGCCTCGAGCATGGTGAACTCGGGATTCCATCTCCAACCGAGACCTTCGTTGCGGAAGTTGCGGTTGATTTCATAGACGCGATCGAATCCGCCGACGGTCAGACGCTTCAAGTAAAGTTCCGGAGCGATGCGCAGAAACAGGTCCATATCGAGCGTGTTGTGATGCGTCTTAAACGGACGCGCCACCGCTCCGCCGGCGATGGGCTGCATCATCGGAGTCTCGACTTCCATGAATCCCTGCGCATCGAAATAGCGCCGCAAAGATTGCGCCAGCTTGCTGCGCTTCAAAAACACCTCGCGGACTTCTGGATTCATGACCAGATCGAGGTAGCGCTGGCGATAGCGCAACTCAACGTCGGTGAGCCCGTGAAATTTTTCGGGCAGAGGCAGCAGGTCTTTCGACAGAAAAGTCAATTCTTCGGCATGAATGCTGAGTTCGCCAGTGCGGGTGCGAAACAGATAGCCGCGGACGCCGATATGATCGCCGAGGTCGAGCAGTTTCCACAGTTCGTAGCCGGCATCGCCGATGGCATCTTTCTTGACGTAGATTTGCAGCCGCTGGCCGTCCTGCTGCAAGTGGGCGAAACCGGCCTTGCCCATTAGCCGGATGGTCATGATGCGTCCGGCGACGCGCACGGTCACGCGCGGAGATTCCAGTTCCTCGGTCGTCTGACCGCTGTATTCGGCCAGAATCTGGGGCACGGTGTGGCTGAAGTTGTACTTGCGCGGATATGCGGGATGGCCGAGAGCCTCAATCTTTTTCAGCTTCTCGCGGCGGATTTCATAAATGTCTTCGTCTAGTGACAATGAGTGTCCTTATCGTTAGTTATTGTTCTTGCCCAGTGAAAAGCTAAAGACTGGAAGGAAGTGATTATAATCTGTCGGAATCGCGTGGGCCGAGCCCTCAGCGGCTAAAGCCGCATTCAAAGTAATGCGGTTATCGCAGCGGTAAACCGCTGCGCCACCCAAAATCACGTGCAAGACCTCACTGCCGCAGCGCCAACGTTCCGAGGAGCGCCTGTTGTTTGGCGATCAGCGACTGGATGCCCTGGCGCGCCATCGACATCATTTTTGCCAGCTGCGCGTCGTCGAATACCTGGTGCTCGGCGGTGGCTTGCAGTTCGACGATTTTGTTGCCCGCGGTCATGACGAAATTCATGTCCACGTCGGCGCGGGAATCTTCTTCGTAGTTCAGGTCGAGAAGAATTTCGCCGTCCACGATGCCTACGCTGATCGCGGCCACGAAGTCTTTGATGGGCGCGGCGGACAAGGTTCCGGCATCGATCAGGCGTTGCAGAGCCAGGCCCAGCGCTACGAATGCTCCGGTGATGGACGCGGTTCGCGTGCCTCCATCGGCCTGGATTACATCGCAATCGATCCAGATGGTGCGTTCGCCGAGGCGCTTCAAATCGGCAACGGCGCGCAGGGAGCGTCCGATGAGGCGCTGAATTTCCTGCGTGCGCCCACTTTGTTTTCCCTTGGCCGATTCGCGCGCGGTGCGGGTGAGGGTGGAGCGGGGAAGCATTCCGTACTCGCCGGAAATCCATCCCTTGCCGGAGTTGCGCAGGAATGCGGGTACTGTCTCCTCGACCGATGCGGTGCAGATGACGCGGGTGTTGCCCATTTCAATCAGCGCCGAGCCCTCGGCGGTGGAGATGAAGTCGGGCGTGATGGTGACGGGACGGAGTTGCTCGGGAGCGCGGTTGTCGCTGCGAAAGATCATGTGATGGAAATTCTAACAGGGCAGCGCTCAGCTCTCAGCCAGCACGTGACTATCTGCGAGTTGCTCTAATTTCCGCGTTGGCGGCTAGCACAGAGAAGCATCGCCGGGGCAGAATATTGGGACATTGCTTTCACCACTATCTGTTGTCCGGAGGTTTCATGATTAGAGAAGAGAGGATTAGAAAGGACAGGATTAGCCGACCTGGATCGGCAAAAGCTGCAATCGCGGTTAGCGCTCTGGCCCTTGGCGCCACCGCTATTGGCGCGTTTGCTGTCGGCGCGTTGGCCATCGGAGCACTCGCGATTCGGAAGGTCGCGATCCGCAGTGGTCGAATAGAGAGATTAAGCATCGGTGAGCTGACGGTCGAGCGACTTGTGATTAAGGATTCGGCGGCCCACGGTTGATTGGAGCAGCGCTCGCAGCTGGTCGATGAGTAAAATCGGGATTTTTCGACAGCTATTGTCGTGAAGTGGGATGGTTGCGACGGCAGATTCCTTCAAAGTCGTATAGTCCAACTTTCTCGGTTTCGCTCAGACTGTCCCACATATCTTCACGGCTGAGGTTGCTCCAAATCTCGCCCGTTTGATCCGAACAAAAGACCCAGAATCCCCACACTCCCTTTACGCGCTTATCTGCGCGGTATGCAACGGTCAAGTACTCCATCTCAGGGGGTTTCTTTCGCTTATCACAATGCAGTTCGAAGTTGTATTTGCTTTCAGAGGATGACGGCAAACCTGCGCGCCGCAAATCGTCGAGTTGGCAGGCGAAGCCCCTTGTTGGATTGTCTTTTGCGAATCCCTGCTGCGCCTCATCGATTCGTTTCATATACGCTTGAGCGTGCGATGCGTCAGCTTCGTCTCTAGCCCGTTCCAACGTGCGGGACAGAAACCACCACCCGCCCCAAGTACACAAGGCCAGCAGAACCAGTAAGCTCACCCGCTTTAAAGTCATCTGAGGATTCCGTTGACGTTGGTATCATCGCATCCAGCGGTACCCTAAAGCCAGAACTCGAACTATCGTTGTAACCGGCGTTCACAGCCAGAACCGGCATTGTGAGTGGAATGGCTATGTTTCACCAGCAGCACCGGCGAGCGCAAGAATGCTCTGCGTTCGTTGTTCATTGTTCGAGTGACTAGCGCATCCCCTAGAGAGGCGCGGGGTCGATTTCCTGATCGAGATAAATCCAAAGCACACGGGAAAGAAACGTCAGCAGGGGGGCGAAGGGCAGGAACAACACGGCTGCCCAGATTGCAGCCTTGTCCATACGCCAGCCCAGGGCCCAGAGGGCGGCGCCAACGACAAAGATGAAGGCGAGGGCCAAGCCGTAACTGATGTACATGGCACCGAGAAAATATCCGGGCTCGCGATTGAAGCGGAGACCGCACGTGGAGCAACAATCATGCATTTTGGGGAAGCCCCAGTAAATGGAAGAACGGAAAATTCTTGCAGACCGGCATCGAGGACAAAGCTGTCCGAAGATGCCGCGCAAGGCGGATGGACGGGAACGGGGCACGCGGAAATGATAGTGGATGGATGAACGATTGCGCTTTGGTGGCTGGGTTGGGGTCAACGCCAACCCGCCTAGCAACATATCAATGAGCGTAATCCGCGATTTTTCGCCAACTACACATCGAATAGAACTGGAGCGGTGTATTATCTCGCTGGATGGAAGAGCAGATCAGATGGTATCTCGCAGCCTCATCAGTTGTAGTGGCTCCACTGTTCGTATTAGCAGTACTGCATTGGTGGAGTCTGAACAAGGGAGTGCATGATTCCGCTGCGTCTGTGACCAGAATGGGTATTTTGATCGCTGCTCTCGCGTGGATGCCTCCGATAATCTTCTTTTCATTCACGTCTCTTCACCCGCTCGATGAATACGCCAACTTTCGTATCTTGTGCAGGTGGTCGGGAATGCTTTTCGCTCTCATCGCCTTAGCGTGCAGCTTGCGCGGGCGAGGCTGGATGCGCTTCGTGCTACTGGCGTTCTCTGTCTGGCCGTTTTTCGACTCGTTCCTCCTGCTGCAAGCGAATCCGTGGCGATAGCCATAAGCGGCTTAGATACGCACTCACCGTTCACGTCCTCCCCGCGAAATGTAGCCGGCAAAATCAAGCGATCTCACTCACCGAAGATTGTGGCGCAAGACGCCTACTCATGGACGGGACTGATATGCCGGAAATACCTACTGACTGCCCGCCTGCATCACCGTCAGCGCATCGAACCACTCGGTCAGGTCGGCGTGTCCGGCCAGCGTGTCGCGCGGTTTGCCTTCGACCAGAATGTTGACGCGCTGGATGCCGGGGACGTTGACGGCTAGTGTCTCCACCAGCGAATTTACGGTGAGCTGCTCGCTGAGGATGCCGGAGCGGTGCTGGTCGGCGAAGGCGGCGTTGAGGTCGATGACGGCCGCTCCGGGATCGACCATGTAGATGCCGCGGATGTCGGCGGACGGGGCCAGCGGGTGGGCTGCTCCGGGTTGCTGGTAGATGCGGAGCAGGGTGCGCAACAATTCTTCGGCGCGCTGCTGGCGTCCTCCGGGGAGAGGAATCTGGGCGGAGCGGGCGCGGAGCATGCCGGCGGCGTCATCGGCTACGTAGAGCGTCACGGTTTCGGTTGGACCGGAGGCGGGCGGAGCTACGGGCAAGGCGTCGGAGGAGTACTCCAATTCGCTTGCCCGGTGCCGCATTTGGCGGAGGTAGATTCCCATGGCCACTACTACGACCAGCAGCGCCGCTACTCCGATTAGAAGGGAACGGGGGATCATTGCTTCCCCTTCGCAGCTGAGGACTCGGTCGCGGCGGCGGCCCCTAAAGGGGCATCTACCTGGGCAGAACTTGCGGCATCGCTAAAGCGATGCCCTGATACGAAGCGTGAGTCCGCAGCAGCCGGCGTTAGAAGTGGGATCGGAGTATGAATCATTGTTGTACTCCGAGGCGGTCGCGAACGGAGAGTACGGCATCGGCAATCGCGGCGGCGGCGCGCTGCTGATAATTGGCTGAGGTCAGGTCGGCGATGCCGTCCGGTCCAGGGGCTAGTTCGACGGCGACTGCGGGCATGAACACGTTGTTCAGGGGACGCAGGGAAGCGGACGATTTCTGAGCGGGATAATCTTTCTTTTGCAGCTCGTCTACGATGGCGGCGGACACGAGCCGGCTGATTTGCAGAGCTGGCGCCTGAGCTGCATTCCACGGGTGAAATGCTCCTTTGCTTTCTCCTTCAACGGGGAGCAGCGCGGTGTAGACGCGGGCGCCGTTGCCCTGCGAAACCGCGTGCAGGCTGATGTAGATTGCGGCGCGGGCTACGTTGGCGGCGGCGGCGCGCTGGTCGAGAGTTAAATTCGTGTCGGCATCGCGCAACAAGGCGACGGCGAAACCGCGGATTTCGAGTTCGTGGCGCAGCAGGCGGGCGAATCCAAGGGTGACTTCTTTTTCGGCCAGCTTGTCGGTCAGGGCCGCGCCGCGTTCGTCGCCTCCGTGCGCGGGATCGACCACGGCTAGAGGGCGATGGAAATTGGAGCTGGGAGTGGCATTGGAATTGTTCGAGCTAGCGTTGGCGGGCGGGGACGCGGGATTCTGCGGTGCAGTTGCCGTGCTGCCCGGTGTTGCTGGTTCGGACTGAGGCGGAGAAGCAGTGCTCGATGAACCCGGGAGCGTTGAAATCAAGATTGTCCTGCGGTCGTTGCTGAAACTAGCCATCAACGGCTCGTTCGCGGACACGTCTAATTCGGCGTCACCGTTATTCTCGGAGAAGGTGGCGTGGGTGATGACCTTGTTGTCAAAAGTAATGGACTGGCTTCCGGGAGACATGACCGGGTCGCGCTTGAATACCATCCGCAGTTTGCCCGGTTCGGTGGAGATGGTGGGGTTCACCGGCGCGGTGAAGCTCAGGTCCAGGCGTGGAGGGTTGCTCGCGTCCAGGCGGAAACTGGGTTGAATGCCGACACCGCCGATGAACAGACGGCGGGCGCTTTCGCGGAAATTTACCGGCGCTCCCAGAAAGTGCGGGAGCAAGGCGCTTAGCGAGGTTAGCGGAATCAATCCGCGTGAGTTTTCGATTAGGAAGGGAGCGGTGAAATCGAAATCGCGGCCGTGAATTTTGGCCCGTGTCTTGCCGGCGGCAAACTCGGCATCGATCGCGTTATAGCGGAGCTTCAGCGAATGCCCGTCGGTTTCGGTGCTCACGCGGCCCAGCGGCTCCAGCAGTTCGAGCAGGCCGACGTAGTCACGGCCGGAACGCTCCAGCACCGGAAGGTTGTAGATGGCGACCGGTGAGTAGACGGCGACGTGCTTTTCGTCTGTAGAAGGCGGTGCTGAAGGCGCTGCCGACAGAAGGCTGACGGTGGCGAGAAGTACCCAGTATCCAGTACCCAGTACCCAGCACCGCACTTTCGGACGAGCACTGGGTACTGGGTACCGAGTACTGGGTACTTTATTCGAGGGCATAAATCGTCAGCCCGCTTAGCAACTTGGGGTAGAAATCGGTGGACTTCTGGGGCATGACTTCGCCCGCCAACGCGATGTCGCGGAGCTGCTCCATGCGCACAGGATTCATCAGGAAGGCTATTTGCGCCTTTCCACTGCGCACCTGCGCCAGCGCCTCGGCGGCATCGCGACAGTAGGAAACGTTTTCCTGATTGCGAATGGCTTCTTCGGAAATTCGCAGAACGCCTTCCAGCAGGCACTTGTGCAGTTGCACCACGTCTAGGTCTTGCTGGCGCAGCGAAACTTTTCCGAACCAGGCGGGGCCGAGGTCTTTCGGCGAGTGCAGCAAGAATACGTGTTCGGCAGTGACCGCTAGCAGCGCAGTGCCGGTGTATCCGGCCTTTTGCAGAATGGCGGTGGCACGGGCGGCATCGACTGCGGAATCGGCTTCTTCGACGCTGAAGAATTTTCTCGCGTCGGTGTGAAAGCGCTCGGCTGAAAAAGAGGGCAGGCCGAAGACGAGCCTATGCGTCGGCAGAATGAGCAGGCCAGGGCTTTTTTTATCGCGGCTAGCTTTGTTCGGACGATCTTTGTCAGGACGACTCATGTCTATGAAGGTCATCATCACCGAATCATAAGCAGTGGGAAGGCCCGATCCGGTCTCGGCCGTGGCTCGCCTTTCGTTGCGATAGGTCAAGGCAGTCTCGTAGCGGTGATGGCCGTCGGCGATGATCAGCTTTCGGTCGCGCATCTGTTCCTGAACGGCGGCAATGACCGAGGCATCGGAAATCTTCCAGACGCGGTGCACCACGCCGTACTCGTCGGTGACCTCGATGTCGGGGATGGCGTTTGCGGTCACCGCCGAATCGAGCAGGGCGTCTACCTTGCCGGCTCCGCTGTAGAGCATGAAAAGTTGACCGAAGTGAGCGCGAGTTGCGCGTAGCAGGTCGAGGCGGTCGGCTTTGGGCTTGGCCAGGGTCTGCTCGTGCCGGAAGACTACTTGGGCGGAGTAATCCTCGATGCGGCCGAGAGCGATAAAGCCGCGACGCTCGGCTGGCGGTTCGCTTCCAGAAGCGCCTCGCAGGTTGCTTCCAGGACTACTAAACGTCTGGGTATAGCGGTAAATAGAGGGCGTTGGGTCCTGACGCAAGACGCCGGTCTGACGCCAGTTCTGGAAGTCCGCCGCCGCCCGGGTATAGACGTTGTCGGCGTCTCCATCCGCGGGTAGCCGCTTGCCAAGTATGATCCGCACCAGGTTATAAGGACTGGCCTGGTAGTAGCGCTCCTGCATGGCGGGAGTGATTTTGTCGTAGGGCTGGGTCACGGCGTTCTGGACGGGAACGCGCTCAGGGTCGTAGCGCCAGGCGCGAAATGGGGAAATAGTTGCCATAAACCGAACGCAGAATTGTAGCAGGGGCGGTCGGGCTCAGACCGCAGAGGGAGGAGAGAACGAATAATGGGAAAAAATGTGCACAGAGTTAGAAGAGCGGCCTCAGAATCCGTGCCAAAAGTCACCTCATTTACGAAAAGGTGACAACCCTTTTTCAGGATTGTGCTACTATCCGGCTCATAGTCTGTTGCGGCCCGCTTTTTGGGATATCGGTTGCCTCGTTCCCAGGCGCGGATTTAGTGGGGCCTATGCTGTACGGCAAACAGTTCCCGGCTCGCTTCCCCTTCGCTTTACTCCTGCTGATTGCTGTGTGCAGCGCCCTTCCGGTCTTCCCGGCCTTTGCTCAGAATTCCACTGAGGATGTTCACATTCAGCCGCGGGTGCAGCCGCCTCCGAAGGACCCGGAGAACGGTATCGACCCGGCCTACAAGACCCACACCAAGCCCTACAAGGTGGATGTGGACATGGTGCTGGTGCCGGTGACTATCACTGATCCGCTAAACCGGCTGGTCACCGGGCTCGACCGCGAAAACTTCAACCTTTTCGAAGGGAAAGATCAGCAGGAGATCAAGACTTTCTCCAGCGAAGACGCTCCGGTTTCGATCGGCGTGATCTTTGACATGAGCGGAAGCATGAGCACCAAGATCGACCGCGCGCGTGAGGCGGTGATCGAATTCTTCAAGACGGCGAATCCGCAGGATGAGTTTTTCATGATCACCTTCGCCGATAAGCCGGAGGAGATTGCCGATTTCACGAGTTCGGTGGATGACATTCAGGGCCGGCTGGTTTATACCGTTCCCAAGGGCCGGACGGCACTGCTGGACGCGATTTATCTGGGCGTCACCAAGATGCGCCAGGCCAAGTATCCGAAGAAAGCTATGCTGATCATCTCCGACGGCGGCGACAATCACAGCCGCTATACCGAAGGCGAGATCAGGTCGATGGTCAAAGAGGCTGACATTCTTATTTACGCCATCGGCATCTACGATCATTATTTTCCGACCGAAGAAGAGCGGCTGGGACCGGCCCTGCTCAGCGACGTGACCGAACTGACCGGTGGCCGGGCATTTACGATTGATAACCCGAATGACCTGGCGGATGTATCCACAAAAATTGGTATTGAGTTACGCAACCAATATGTCCTCGGATACCGTCCAAAGAATCCAGTGAGAGATGGCAAATGGCGTAAAATCAAAGTGAAGCTGTTACCGCCAAAAGGATTGCCTCCGCTCAAGGTCTACGCCAAGACGGGTTATTATGCGCCGACGGAATAAAGTTCCCCTGCCGATTTTCTTCCTGCTGGTCGCGGTATTCCTCGCCAACTCGCATGCGCAAGGGGGAGCTCCGAGCCAGTCTGCTTCAGCGCCGAGTGCAGGTTCGCCGTCGGCCGCAAGTCCGCAAACAGCGTCCCCGTCAACGCCGGCCAGCGCCACAAGCACGCCGCCCGCGACCGGGCAGAGCACGGCGCCGGGGGTTTCTCAGAAGACGGCGCAGAGTCCGGATGAATCCTCGGACAGCGGCGTCTTCGTTTTCCGCAAGGAGGTTGAAGAAGTCGTCTTGCACGCCACGGTGATTGACGACAAGCAACGAATCGTCACCACCCTCGATAAAGGCGATTTCAATGTTTTCGAGGACGGGCACCCCCAGACGATAACTTCATTCCGTCACGAAGACATTCCCGTTTCGATGGGGATCGTCGTAGACAACTCCGGCTCGATGCGAGAGAAACGACAAAAGGTGAACGCGGCGGCCTTGAATCTGGTGCGTGCGTCGAATCCGAACGATGAGGTATTCATTGTCAACTTCAACGACGAGTACTATCTCGACCAGGATTTCACTTCCAATATCAATAAGCTGAAAGAGGGGCTGGAAAAAATCGAGGCCCGCGGGGGCACGGCGCTCTACGACGCGGTGGTGGCTTCCGCCGACAAGTTGAAGAAAGAAGCCAGGCTCGAAAAGAAAGTCATCTTCGTTGTAACCGACGGAGAAGACAACGAGAGCTCCGAAAGTCTCGAGCAGGCGGTGCGGCGTTTGCAGGCCGAGAATGGACCAACCGTCTACTCCATCGGCATTCTGGAAGGCGAAGAGCACCCCAAGCACGCCAAACGCGCGCTGCAAATTATGTCCGAAAGAACGGGCGGCATCGCTTTCTTTCCCAAAACGCTGGACGACGTTGATGCCATCAGCCGCACCGTGGCGCATGATATTCGGACGCAGTACACGATTGGATACAAACCCACGACGCCGAAAACTCAGGGTGGCTATCGGCAAGTGAAAGTGGAGGCACGTTCGCGCGAACACGGCAAAATGATCGTCCGTACGAAGAGTGGCTACTATGCCGGGCCGGAGCCGGCTTCAGGGGCGCAGTAGAGCGTTGTTGTGACGAGGTCCGGAACTTCCACGTTACCAAATTGCAAAATTACAAAATCCTCTCATTGACGCTGCCCGTCTGGTTCCTTACTCTAAAGTGTGCCATCCACAACCTTAAATTCGCGCCTGCGCGTTAGCGACGATATCTCAAATCTTGTCGGCGAAACGCCGATGCTGCACATGAAGAAGCTGGCGCCTGCCGGCTCGGCTGACATCTTTGCCAAGCTCGAATACCTGAACCCGGGCGGCAGCGTGAAAGACCGCGCCGCCATTGGCTTGATCGAACGCGCCGAGCACGAGGGCAAGCTGAAGCCGGGCGGGACGGTGATCGAAGCTACTGCCGGCAACACCGGCATCGG
This sequence comes from uncultured Acidobacteriaceae bacterium, assembly GCA_963755765.1. Lineage (GTDB taxonomy): Bacteria > Acidobacteriota > Terriglobia > Terriglobales > Acidobacteriaceae > Acidiflorens. The sequence continues at coordinate 68,739 of CAVWKZ010000005.1, read as the reverse complement.
GCTGGCTTTGATCGGCGTGAGTCGCGGCTACCGAGTCCGGCTGTTCGTCCCCGAAAAATTTTCGGAGGAGAAGGTCATCATCATGCGGGCCCTCGGCGCCGAGGTGACTCGCACTCCGGAGGCCGAGGGGATGCAAGGCGCCATCCAGCGCGCCAAAGATCTGCAGGCTTCCGATCCGGGCGCGTTTCTGGCCGCGCAGTTTGATAATCCCGCCAATACCGATTACCACTACGAAACTACCGCGCGCGAGATCTTTGAGCAGATGGATGGACGAATCGACGCGATTACGATCGGCTGCGGCACGGCCGGAACTTTTACCGGGGTTGCCCGTTTTCTGAAAGAACGGATCGCGAAGGTGCACGCGGTGGCGGTGGAGACGCAAGGCTCGATTCTGGGCGGCGGCAAGCCCGGCCCGCATAAGATCGAAGGCATCGGCAACACTTTTATTCCCGGAAATTTTGATCGTTCGGTTTGTGACGAAGTGATGATGGTGACCGATGAGCAGGCCTTCGGCATGGTGAAACAACTCGCAGCTCGCGAGGGCGTACTCGGAGGTTCGAGCGCAGGAGCAAACGCCTACGCGGCAGTGGAAATTGCGAAACGCCTCGGGGCTGGGAAGCGCGTGGTTACGCTTATTCCTGATTCGGCTGAGCGCTATCTGTCGAAGAAGATTTTTGAAGGTGGGGTGTAAAGCAGTCAGCACTCGGCATTCAGCATTCAGCAACCGCTGCAATCGACGACGGCTGCGAAAGACTTAGAAACTAGGACCAACCCTGGAGAACACTTGACCCCTAAGCATCCCGGCTTCGCAACTCGCGCTATTCATGCCGGACAAGAGCCCGACCCTCTCACCGGCGCTGTCACTGTTCCCATCTACGCGACTTCCACCTACGTTCAGGAAGAGATCGGACAGAACAAGGGTTACGAATATGCGCGAGTGTCGAATCCGACCCGTGACCGGCTGGAGACGAATCTTGCTGCGCTCGAAGGCGGCGTCGCCTCCAAGGTGTTCGGCAGCGGGATGGCGGCGATCAACGCGGTCGCTACCATGCTCAAAGCGGGCGATCACGTTGTTGCCGGCCATAATCTCTACGGTGGGACGCCGCGGCTTTTCAATCAGGTGCTTGCCAACTTTGGCCTTACATTTACTTACGTCGATACATCCGACGTCAAGAATGTTGAGCACGCATTGCAGAAGAACACGCGGCTCGTGTTCCTCGAAACGCCCACCAACCCCCTGATGGAACTTTGCGATCTGCGGGCCATCTGCGAACTCAGCCACCGGCACGGCGCTGAGGTCGTAGTTGATAACACTTTCATGTCGCCATATTTTCAACGTCCAATCGAGTTCGGCGCCGACATGGTGGTTCACTCCACCACAAAATTTCTTAACGGACACAGCGACGGGCTGGGCGGAGTTGTGGTCTGCACCAAGGGGGAGCAGGCGGAGAAGCTGGCGTTTCTTCAGAAATGCGCGGGCGCCATTTTGTCGCCGTTTGAATGCTGGCTGATTTTGCGCGGCGTCAAGACGCTGGCGGTGCGCATGTTGACGCACGATTCCAACGGCCGCAAGGTCGCCGACTATCTTTCGAAGCACAAAAAGGTGCAGAAGGTTTTCTATCCTGGACTTGCGGATCATCCACAGCACGAACTGGCCAAGCGGCAGATGTCGGGCTTCGGATCGATGATCGCTTTTGAAACCGGATCGCTCGCGAACGCCAACAAGATGCTGCGCAAGGTGCGGGTGTGTTCGCTGGCTGAGTCACTGGGTGGAGTCGAGACTCTGATTTCGCATCCGGCTACCATGACGCACGCCGCCGTCGGCGAAGAGGGGCGGCGCAAAATTGGCATCACTGACGGGATGGTCCGCATCTCAGTCGGTATCGAGGACGTGGACGATATTCTCGCCGACCTCGACCAGGCGCTGGCTGCGATCTAGCGGCCTTCGGTTTTCCGAAACCAATGTCAGAGCCGACTAGCTCCCGGGAATGGAATGCCGCTGAATACCATCGCCTTTCCGCGCCGCAATTCCAATGGGGACAGCGGGTGCTCGGCGAACTTCGACTTCGCGGCGACGAGTGTGTGCTGGACGCCGGCTGCGGCACCGGAAAGCTCACGCGCCTTCTCCTGGAGAATCTTCCGAACGGCCGCGTCGTTGGCCTCGATCTTTCCCGCAACATGGTTTTGCATGCTCAGCAGGATCTTCAGCCGGATTTTGGCGGCCGGGCACGGTTTGTAGCTGCTGACCTGGTCGCGCTTCCATTTCGGAATTGCTTTGACGGAATTTTCAGCACTGCGTCGTTTCACTGGGTGCTCGACCACGACGCATTATTCAGCAATTTGTACGCGGCGCTGCGCCCGGCAGGCTGGCTGCATGCGCAATGCGGCGGCGGCGCCAATCTTGCTCGGCTCCGTGGGCGGGTGCGTGCTGTTTCACAGACGGCTGAGTTCTCAAACTGGCTGGGGAAGTTTTCGGAGCCGTGGTTTTTCTCTGATGCCGAGAGCGCGGCTTCCCGTCTTCGCGGCGCCGGATTCGAGGACATCGAGACTGGGATCGAAGAGGCTACCTTCGTAGCGTCCAGCGCTCTGGAATTTCAGCAATATCTCCGCACGTTCGTGCTCCATCGGCATCTGGAACTTCTTCCCGTAGACAGTCTTCGCGCAGCGTTCCTGGAGAAACTTGCCGAGGCCTCGGCCCACGACGATCCGCCGTGGGCGCTGGATTACTGGCGATTGAATATTCGGGCGCGTAAACCTGAGTAGGTGCGGCGCCTAAAGGCGTCGGGATAGGCGAGCCCTGGCGGCATGCCTGAAGGCATGCCCTGATACGAAACTCATCTCCACGATGAATTATCTCGGCGATGAATCTTCAGCGCACCGATTCTCCAATCCACTCCAAGTAGGCGGCGCTGCCATCCTCAATGGGAATCTCGATACACTCTAGAAGCTCGTAAGAATGCAGACCGGTCAGCGCCTCGCGCAGGCGAACAAAAGCCGCTGCCGTCGTCTTGATTATGAGGAGGAACTCGGTTGCTGTTTCGACCTCTCCTTGCCAGCGATAGACTGATTCGATCTGGGGAACGATGTTGACGCATGCCGCTAGTTGCCGCTCTACCAGCGCCTGGGCGATGCTGCGGGCTTCTTCGAGGGAGCCACACGTTGTAAGAACTAGTCTCTTGTCGGTCATATAAAATCAAGCTTCCTAGGTTGTCGAAGATTGTCGACGATTGTCTTAGGGACGATTGGGAGCATACGAGGCAGACGATGGCAACGCAAATCAAGTTTGGCACTTCTGGTTGGCGGACGGTGATGGCTGAAGAGTTCACGTTCGCCAATGTCCAGCGGGCGGTGCACGGGATCGCGCGCTACGTTGCGGCGCAGAAACCTAGCGGAGCGAAGGTAATTGTTGGCCGCGATCCGCGCTTTCTTGGCGAAGCTTTCTGCGCCATGGCCGCCGAGATTCTTTCCAGCTACAGTATTACGCCGCTGACGATCGCGGAGCCGGCTCCCACGCCCACCATTTCTTACGCCGTGATCCAGTCAAAGGCGGACGGCGCTATCAACTTTACGGCTTCGCACAATCCGCCGGAATACAACGGCATCAAGTTTTCGACGCCTGACGGCGCGCCTGCTTTGCCCGAAGTCACGAAGGCCATCGAGGCCGCCATCGCGGCCTTCGATGCGAATCCACAAACTCACAAGACGCCCAAAGCCGAATCTCAGCCCCAGTCCCAGAGTATCGACCCGCGCCGCATGTATCTTTCGCGTCTGCGGGAAATCGTCGATCTCGATGCCATTAAGAAGGCGGGCATCAAGATTGCGTTCGATCCCATGTGGGGCTCGGCTCGCGGATATTCTGATGCGTTTCTGCGCGAGGCGGCCGTGACCGTGGCCACCGTCCACGATACTCGTGATGTGCTTTTCGGAGGGCATGCGCCCGAGCCTGACGATCATCTGCTCGAAGACCTGCGGCACAAGATGCGCGAGATCGGCGCGGCGATTGGCATTGCTACCGATGGCGACGCCGACCGCTTTGGGATTGTGGACGAGGACGGAACGTTCCTGCAGCCGAACTACGTCATTGCGCTGCTCTTCGACTATCTGGTTGAAACCCGGGGCTGGAAAAACGGGGTCGGCAAATCCGTGGCCACTACCAATCTCATTAACGCGCTGGCCGAGAAGCACGGGATCGAACTCCACGAGACGCCGGTGGGCTTTAAATATATCGGCGAATTGATCAAGCAGGACAAAATTCTCATTGGCGGAGAAGAAAGTGCTGGCCTGTCGATCCGCAAACACGTTCCGGAGAAAGACGGAGTGCTGGCCGGGCTGCTTTGTTGCGAGATGGTAGCTCGCCGTGGCGGGTCGCTTGGAACCCAATTGCAACAGATATTTGCCGAAGTTGGTTCCTATTATCCTTTAAGGGAGAACTTCCACTTGACGCCGGAAGTAAAACAGAAGTTTACTGAGAAGTTACGTAGTGATCCGAGCGAGTTCCATGGCATTAAAGTTGCCAAGGTGGTGAGGACGGACGGGCTCAAACTCGTCCTTGCCGATGGATCGTGGGTCTGCTACCGGCTCTCGGGCACGGAGCCGGTGGTGCGCGCGTATAGCGAGGCGCGCAGCCGGGAAGGCCTTGCGAAGTTGAGTGCGTCGGCGAAAGCATGGATCTTCGATTAGGAAAATCGTCGAGAGTGAGCATCCTTCCGGGTCGGGAGGAAAGTCTCCGCGCGGTGATTTCAAACGCCAAGTCTCAGGCTATGTCTCGGGCTATCTCTCAAGCTGTCTCTCAAGCTAGAGACCAGGGGCCGAAAGCTGAGGCGGCGGCGGCGCACTGGGTCGAGCGCACACGTCCGGTCTGGTCGTGGATAGCGCTGAAGTGGCGTCGTCTGGGAACTGGCGCGGCTCTGCTGCTGATCGTTGGATTACTGCTGCACGCCCTGTACGGCGCCAACGGCATGGTCATTTATCGGCAGAAGCGGGCGGAGATGCAATCGCTGCAGAGTGAGGTTGAGCGCTTGCAGAAAGAAAACGATCGGTACGTGGAGCAGATCCGGGCGCTCAAGTCCGATCCTGCCGCTATTGAAAAGGAAGCCCGTGAGCAGATGCGCTATGCGCGGCCAGGAGAATTTGTGCTGGTTGCTCCCGATGCTCCGCGGAAGCCTGCCACCGGCAGCGCCAAGAACGGCAAATAGCGCGCGGGTCTTTCTCCGTGACTCTGTGTCTCGGTGAGAAGGGCGTTAGGCCGCCCAGAACTTTCTTCTTAGCCCAGACTCTACTTCTTCTGTGATAAAGTTCAGTTGTTCAGATCACGTGTGGGAACCAATCTGAGGAGGATGACATGCGGAAATTTCTCTCGTTTTTACTTGCCGGTGCTCTGATTTTATTTGTGGCCTCGGTGTCATTTGCCAGCGATACCCAAACCGTGAACGGCTGGATCAGCGACTCCAAGTGTGGGGCCAAGGGAGCGAACGCCGGCGCGGAAGCATGCACGAAGAAGTGCATCGGAGCGGGCGCCAGCCCGGTCGTGGTTACCGATAAGGACCAGAAAGTCCTGACTGTGGACAATCCCGACGCTTTGAAGGGTCACGAGGGGCATCACGTTGCAGTGACCGGGCATGTTGACGGGGACAAGATCCACGTTGATAGCGTGAAGATGCTTTAGCGGTAACGAGCCTCGGAGATGCAAAACGGGCGGCCCTGGTGGCCGCCCAATGTTTTTTACGGGACAGATCTCTATCGCTCTTCTATCGAACAACGCCTTCGAGCGGTGAGCTGGCGGTTGCATAAAGTTTGCGTGGCATCCGCCCTGCGAGGTATGCCTGTCTTCCCGCCAGCACGGCGTGCTTCATGGCTTCGGCCATCAGCACCGGATCCTGGGCGGCGGCTATGCCGGTGTTCATCAGCACAGCGTCATAGCCCAACTCCATCGCAATGGCTGCGTCGGAAGCTGTGCCAACGCCGGCGTCCACAATCAATGGGACTCCGGTGATCAGCTCGCGCAGGATTTGCAGGTTGGCCGTGTTCTGAATCCCCAGGCCGCTTCCGATCGGTGCACCCAGCGGCATGACTGCAGCGGCTCCCGCGTCCACCAGACGTTTTGCGAACACGATGTCGTCGGAGGTATAGGCCAGCACCGTGAATCCTTCTTTCGCCAGCACACGTGTGGCTTCGAGCGTGGCCTGCACATCCGGATACAGCGTCGCCTGATCTCCGATCACTTCCAGCTTGATCCAGTCGGAGAGTCCGACTTCACGCGCCAGATGGGCGGTGCGGATGGTGTCGTCGGCGGTATAGCAACCGGCGGTGTTCGGCAGAAGGAAATATTTGTTGGGATCGATGTAATCGAGCAGAGATTCCTTACCGCGGTCGAGATTGACGCGACGCACGGCCACGGTCACCATATCGGCGCCGCTGGCTTCGAGTGCGCGGGCGGTCTCCTGAAAAGATTTGTACTTGCCGGTGCCGACGATCAAGCGGGAACGGAACTGGCGGCCGGCGATGATGAATGAGTCGGTCATCGGATTATTGTACGGCTCCGGAGGCTGCGGAGAAGTCGATTTTCGACGCGGCAGCCCCTAAAGGGGCGTCTGATTTCTGACAACTTACGGTATCGCTAAAGCGATACCCTGATACGAAGCTCTTAATACGAATCTCTTGATACGAATCTCTTAATACGAAGCTACGTCTGCTGCGGCAAATTTCCTTCCAGCAAATCATAGAGGCGGTTCGCCGGACAGCGTAATCCGACGTAGAAAGTTCCGAAGAGCGCGTAGACGGCGCTGACGTGGTCGAAGCGCATCTCGTAGATCAGCTTTTTGAAAACCAGAGGATCGTCGGCGAAAAGGTCGACGCCCCACTCCCAGTCGTCGAAGCCGATGGAGCCGGTGATGATTTGTTTCACCTCTCCAGCGTAGCGGCGGCCTACCATGCCGTGCTCGTACATCTGGCGCTGGCGTTCTTCCATGGGGAGCAGGTACCAGTTCTTGTCTTCGCCGCGGCGGCGGTCCATGGGATAAAAACAGAGGTAGCGATTCGGCGGCATGGTCGGGAACAGACGCGGCTTCATCGCTTCTTTCTGACGGGCTGCGGTTTCCGCGATTGCCTTTTTCCATTCTTCCGAATGTGGCTCGACGCCGCTGTCAGCTAGCGCTTTGTAGGTCTTCAGCGATGATTCGTAGAGTCCCAGCTCGATTACTGATAAATAGGAAGTCGTTGGCTCGACGAAGTCGTTGAGCCGGAGCCGCGCCAGGTCGAGCTCAGCCTGATTGAGCTGGTCGAAGCTCTCACGGAAGTGGACGAGCATCAGGTCGCCTTTGTGTCCTAGCAATGAGAAGAGCGCAGACTGGCCATCGGTTTTGGCTTCCATTCCGGTCAGAACTTTCGCGGCTTCCGCGGCGATCTCGCGACGGGCGTTTTCCGGAAGCGCGCGCCATGCGGTCCAGCGAAAGCGCATCATCTGGTGCAGGGTGGCGTAGCCTTCGATGGTCAGGGGCACGGCAGGGAGTTGCCCGGCGGCCACCGGCAGAGTTTCGGGATGGGATGGATTCATGGATTTGCCGGCTATTCTTACGCGAGTCTCTGTCTGTTTCGGTGTTCGTAGGGTCTGTGCTTACGAATTGAATAAAGCGATGCAGTTGGAATCCCGGTTTTGCGTGCGATGTCCTGCACAGGCTCGCCTCTTAGCGCCAGCGTAAGAGCCTCAAGGACAAGCAGGGCATCCCCCATGTTTTCCTTGCTCAAAGATGCAGACGGAACCCCGGTCTCACGTCCAATTTCTGCTAAAGACTTGCCTCTCAAGGCCAGAGCAAGAGCATCAGGGATGCGGGTATGCTCTAGGTGCACCCAGTTCACCATTGCATTCACCTCCGACCCAGATTATAACTCTGGCGTTCTTCCTGACGAAGTTACGGTATCGCTAAAGCGATACCCTGATACGAAGCCGGAGCCGTCCCCGTCGTGCGAAGCCGAGCCTCGCGAACCCCAGCCGCCACGGTGCGCGGATTGCTCCGGTGTGTGCCGGTGTGCTACAAGTGCGATATATGCGTAAATGGATGAGCGAGCGCTTGAAGCGCCGCAAGAAGCCCGCAGAGGGTTCCACCAAAGAGGCGACCAAGGCACCTGAGCCGTTGCAACCGCGGTTTTATGATGATGAGCCCGCCGCCCCCACTAAAGTTCCCGCTGAAGCTCCGGTAGTCGAGACGAAGCGCGCTTCGAGAGCGGAACCAGAGCGTGAGCCCGCGCCTGAGCCTATTTCGGCGCCGGTTGCGGCATCCGCTGCTGGCGAGCCTCGACCGCGAATCTCGCGACGGCGACGTGGTCGTGGAGGTCGTGGCGGATCTCGTTCGCGCCCGGCGGCAGCACCCGTGGTCGCGGCAGGATCTGCGGCATCGGAAGCATCGGACGCGTCGGCTGAATCGTTGCCAACTCGCGCCGTTTCCGCTCCCGCAGGCGTTCCAGTTCAGGCCGCGGCTTCCGCACGCCCCAGCAAGGGAACGGTTGTTCTCGCGATCGGGTTGCCGGGATCGGGCAAGAGTTCGTGGTTCAAGCGCCACGATATTCATCCGCTTTCGAGCGATCTTTTGCGCGAACTTCTTTTCGATGATGCACTGGAGCAGCGTTTTCAGGATCTCGTGTTTTCGAACTTGCGATCGATGCTGAAGGCGCGGCTGATTGCGCGGCGTCCATTGAACTATGTGGACGCGACCAACCTTACGCCTCACGACCGCAGCAGCTGGATCAAGCTGGCCAAGGATTACGGCTACGATGTGCAGGGATTGTTTTTCGATGTCCCGCTGGAAGTTTGCATGGAACGCCACCAGCGCCGCGGGCGCGCGGTGCCGGAAGAGATCATGCGCAAGATGGCGGGCAAGTTAAAAGCTCCAACGTTTGACGAGGGCTTCTCGAAGATTACGGTGGTGCGAGTGAAGCAGAAGGAAGAAGGAGCGGCGTCGTAGAGACGGTGCACCAACCCACCACGGAGACACGGAGTCACAGAGAAAACCGATTCTTTGCTTTTCCTGTTATTAGATTTTATCGGTGTCTCTTTCCTCTGTGGTGAGGCTCTCAGCCCTTCAGATACGGCAAGAGTTCCCTGAACGCGGGCGCGCCTGACGAACGCAGCAATTCGTAGGTCATCATTTCGGTGGAAGAAAGAATGGCTCCGGCGGCGTGCATGCGATCGAGGCCGATGCGCCAGTTTAATTCCGTTCTTGAGCTGACCGCGTCTGACGCCACATGGACCAGATAGCCTTCGCGCAACGCTCCCAGCGCAGTCTGCATTACGCAGATGTGGGTTTCCATGCCGCATAGCAATACGGTTGTCCGCTGACCGGGCAGGCGCTTTAGCATGGAACAGAACACATCGCTGCCGAAGCAGGAGAACATCAACTTGTCGATGGGCGGACTCTGCTGCAACAGGTCCGCAATGCCTGGCACGGTATTGCCCAGGCCCTTTGCGTATTGGGTCGTGACCAGCGCTGGGATCTTCAGGATTCTGGCCATCCGAATCAGGAGCTGGACGTTTCGCAGCAGCCGTTCTTTCTCCCAGATCGGCGGCAGCAATTTTTCCTGCATGTCGACGACGATTAGAGCGCACTGCTCGGCCTCCAGGGGACGGCGCGCCATCTCGGCGTAATCGGTGTCGGCTGGGATGACAGTTCCGGTGAAAGTTGGAAAAGTTTCGCTGCTGGGCATGGCAACTCCTATTTAGAGACGCGGCTTGTCGTGTCTCTACATCTGCCAGAGATTTTAACGCGAGGGCGGGCGCCGTTTTGCGGTCACTGCGAAATGATTTAGAATTCTGGTACAGCCCGGTCGTTCAACGGTAGGACTGCAGCCTCTGGAGCTGCGTATCGGGGTTCGAATCCCTGCCGGGCTGCCACTAATCAGGTCTCAGGTCTTAGGTTTCAGGTCTTAGGAAAACCTGGCGCGGATCTTCTTCCTTTTCACTTCTCAATTCCAATCATTTCTCAATTCGAATCATTCAGGGACGCGGCGGAGGGGTCGGTCAGGGCGATCAGTTTACCTAGCGGATATTCGTCTGGCGTGAGCGGAGTTTCGGGCTCGGGGTTGACGATGGCGAGGACGTCGCCGCTGAGAATTCCGCGGATGAACAGGCGATCACCTTCGATGGCGACTACGCGGTATTGCTCGTCGAAGATGGTCATCCTCTTTGCCATAAGGAAATTGGATGCGAGATTTCGGATTGGTGATGCTTGCCTCGGTTGCGTTGGATGTTCCCTCGAAGAACCAGCGGGCCCGAGTGCTGGACCCGCTCTTTCGATCCGCAGCGACGAACTGCATTTTCGTTAAGCGTCAAATCCTGCCGAGAACGATGAGAATGACAACGATGCAGAGGATCAGTCCCAGTCCCCCGGTCGGGGCGTAACCCCAGTCTCGACTGTGTGACCAGCGTGGCAGTGCTCCAAAGAGAGCTAAGACTAAGATCACGATCAATATAGTTCCAAGCATGTGTTGCTCCTTTTTTCTTTCAGGTGACGTGAAGCAATTTGTTCCTTAACCAGCTACTGCTTGGGCTCTTCTTTGCCTCCAGGAGCTTTCTTCTCGGGAGAGCTTTCTGGTTTAGATTCCGGCCGCGGCGCAGCTTGCTGGTGTGGGGCAGGTTGGGCGTGAGCTGCCGTCGCCGGACGGGGAGCGGGAGCCGGAGCGGGCTTCGGCGCAGGCTGCTGATGAGCTGCGGGCTGGGCATGAGCAGCTGGCTTATTCTCGTTCGAGCGGGCAGCCGAGGGCTTATTCTCGGGCGCCTTATTTTCGTTCGAGCGAGTTGTGGCCGCTTTATTTGCGGCGGCGGCTTTGTTTTCGTTCGAGCGATTGGCTGCTGCTTTGTTCTCAGCTGCTTTGTTCTCGTTCGAACGAGTAGCCGCTGCTTTATTTGCGGCTGCCTTGTTTTCGGAGGCCCTGTTCTCAGCAGCTTTATTCTCAGCCGCTTTGTTCTCGGAGGCCTTGTTCTCAGCTGCCTTACTCTCGGCTTCCCGGTTCTCGGTGGCCTTGGTCTCGGCTGCTTTATTCTCAGCTGCTTTGTTCTCGGACGCTTTAGTTTCGGCTTCCTTGTTCTCGTTGGCCTTGTTTTCAGCTGCTTTGTTTTCGGCTTCCTTGTTTTCTGTAGCTTTGTTCTCAGCTGCCTTATTCTCGGCCGCCGCACCCTTGGCTGCTACCGCGCCCTTGCCGGTAAATTCTCCGGGCTTGGAGGTTGCAGCGACTGACGGCTTGCCATGATTCACCGACGCCAGCATTTCACGGTTCTTGCCGGCCGCCTCTTGGTGTCCGGTTTGTGCGGAGGTTGCGGCAGTGTGATGCTCACGGCCCGCAGTCTCTTCCGCAGCGGTTGGTCGAGCGGTGATGCCACCGCGTCCGCCGTTGTAGCTGACGCTCGCTCCTGCCCGCTCGTTGATTACGGTCTTTTCGTAAGTGTTGTGAAAAGTCGTCCGGTCGACGTTATTTACGGTTGTGTTGTAGCTGAACTGGTTGTTTCTCCAGTATCCGCCTTCGTAGCCGGAGCCGCCGTAACCGTATCCGTAGTTGACGCCGCCGTAGAAGCCTACGGTCGGGCCCCAGTAGCCGCCATTCCAGGCGTAGGCGTTGTTGTTCCATCCCCAATAACCGGGAGTCCAGAGCAGGCCAACCATGGGCGGTTCGACCCAGGTGCCAGGCACCCAGAAGTAGCCTTCACCACCGTAAGCCCAGTAGCCGGGCGTCCAGAGATAACCACTCTGAGGACACATAGGTTGGGAGTACGCGACCAGTTCCGGCGGAGCGATCGTGATGGACACGCCGAACTGCGCCAGCGAGATGGCCGGTATGGCCAGAATCAGAAGAGCTGTCATTAACGTGAGCGAAAGCAAACGGGTGTTGCGCATTTCAACCACCTTGCCTGATCATCCTTCGATTGCCCGGTCCTACCTTGCTGCTGCGGGCTGCGTGGATTGAACGGGGTTCCGTCGGTATTAGGATTTCATGGAGGAGCGGCCAGGTCTGAGCACTAAAGCTCACTTTTGAGGAATGTTCCCGAAATGGTTCTTCGGTGACTTTTGCCGAAGTGGAACTGGCAGGCGCCGGAAAGAAGCCGGCGCGAGCCCAAAAGAATGGGCCCGCGCCGATCACCATTAAGCTAGCTGCGTCCGCAGGCGACGCCGGATGGAGCTGGCTACAGTGTGAACTTACAGCGTGAAGCTGAGCGTAAGGTTCACGCCCGGATAGCTCGCATTGCACAGGTAATAGATGCCGTTGATCTCGACCACATAAACATTCTGCGTGTAGAGCCAGTTGCTGGGCCACGGGTCAACGAATCCGAAGTTGTAGCCGCCGTATTGGAAGCGGTGATTTCGGTAGTCAGTCTGGCTGACGCGGAACGTGTGCTGCTGTCCAAAGCTGGCCTTGTAGCGGTCGGCGGGAATACGGGCGCCGGCGTTCTTCTCTGCCGGCTTGGAGTTCTTTTCCTGCTGCGCGTTTCTTTCTTCCGGCTTGGCTTCAGGCTTTTGCTCTTGCTTCGCGCCGGCCTTCTCGGGCTGAGCTTTCTCTTCCTGCGCGGGCTTGGCTTTCTGTTCGTCCTCGTGCTGCTCCTGTGCGAACACCGGAGCCGCGGCTACCAGGGTCAAAGACAGAACTGCTGCGGTCATAAGTCCAATTAGTTTCATGGTTGTTGTCTCCTCTTATTTCGATTTTTATTCGATGACGGTTGCGTACGCTTGCTTACTGCAAGCTTCCGGTTGTCGCGTTAACCGGGCTGCCGATGGCTTCGCCGGAAACGAGAAGTTCAACTCTGCGGTTTTGTTGCCGTCCGGCGGAGTTGTCGTTGGAGGCTACGGGCGAAGTGTTGCCGAAGCCTGTGGCTGAAACCGAATTCGTCGCGACACCCTCTTGCACCAGGTAATCGCGGACCGATCCAGCACGGTTTTCAGACAAAGTCTGATTCATTTGATCGCCGCCCACATTGTCGGTATAGCCGCCGACGGCGATGTCGAGTCCGGGGTAGGCGAGCAGAATGCCGGCAACTTTCGCCAGCTTCTCGCGTGCGTCCGGCTTCAACGAGTATTTTCCGGTGTCAAACAAAACATCGGACATGCTGATGATGAGCCCGCGCGCGCTGTCGCGAGTCTGAAGGATGGCATTCAACTGCTCGGACAATCGGGTGCGCATGGCGGCTTTGTCGGTCTCCGCCTGTTGCGCGCTGGCCTGCGCGGCGGCAACCATGCTGGCTGACGTAGCCTCGCTGGCAGCCATGTCGGACTTGGCTTGCGCGGCGGCATTTTGTGCATCGGCGGCATCGGCGCGGGCTTTTGCCGCGTCGGATTCAGCCTGAGCTTTGTCCGCCTCGGCTATCGCCGTGTCGGATTGGGCCTGGTTTTTCTGCCTTGTCGCGTCGTCGGCTTGTGCCTGCGATTGGGCCTGTGCGTCGCTCGAAGCCTGACGTTCGTTGGACAGGCGGATCTCGTTCAGTTTCTTGACTGCGATCTCGCGCGCATCTTCGGACGTCTGCACTGCTTCGCGGGCGACCGCGATCAATCCCTTAGTGTCGACGTGGTCGCTGACAGCGTATGCGTCGGCGTCGTTGGTCAACTTGAGGGCGCGCTCATAGCTGTCGCTGGCATACTGCTCGGCTCCCTCGGACTGCGCGATGCGTAGGGCATTGCGGGCTTCGAAGAATTCGAGCGGCAACCGGGCGTTCAAGACTACGGGGTCGAACTTGTAGCCGGTGGGAATGTAGCCGCCGCGCTCCATCAGTTCATACTTGGCATTGACTGCTTCGGTGGTTCCTTTGGTGGACTCGCGGACGACGTTCTCAAGCACCACGGCGTTGCTCGGCTGCCGCACCGCATAATAAGGTTCGGCGGTAACGATTAGAGCGAAGGCCTGAAGGTCGGTGGTTACGCGCAATTTGCTGCGATGATTGTCGCCGAGCAGCACTTCGCCGAGGTTCATGGCGCGGCCTTCGGGGGAAATCGCCCACAAGACGTAGGTTAGATATTCGGTGCCGAAGGTTGTCGGTGCCTGGAGATCGGCGAACTCGGCGTCGATTTCAATCGATCCCCGCCGGCTATTTACCTTGGCTTCTCCGTTCGCTCCGGGCATCAAGTCGGTGCCGGCGAAGTCGAGTTTGGAGGATCCGCTGCGATGTTCGTAGTTGACCGCCTGCACACTGCGGCTGACCACGTTCACTCGAAATATCGTCGTCGAACCGGTGGGCTCAATGACGATGGCTGCTCGAGAATCAGTTTGCGCAAACGCGCTTGCAGTAAGAGCGATTCCGACGGTTAACAAAAACTTAGTCTTCAAAGTGTCTCCTTCTGGTTGCGGCAGAGGTCTGCCGGTTGCGTTCTGTCGCTCTCAGCTTCGCCGGTATCGCGTACATCAGTTCCTAGGTGCCAACGTGGAGCCGGGAGAGCGAATTAAAGAGTCCAAAGACGTTCAGCAGCCACAGAACCACGGCAATGACGACAACGCCGTTCAGGATCGACTTGATGGTTCCTTGCATGGGTATGAAGCGATTCACCAGCCACAGGAGAACACCCACCACGATGAGAACTTCCAGGAGTTGAATTAAAGGCATGATTGTCAACCTTCCTTGCTGCGGGGGCTAACCCTCTCATCCGCCTGGAGGTGTTGCCCTGACTTCGATTGTGCGAGACTTCTTAGGGTCGAATCGTGTTTCGCCGCAGGGTTTGGCGGCGTTCACACGGATGAAGAATGCCGATTGGCTGGATGTGGTCGCTTCGCCGCGGCTTGATTAGGGTGCCACCGGAAGCGGCCTGAGAATCAAAGCTGCGAATCAGCATTCGCGGCTCCGTCTACACACTCAGTGACTATAGGATGACAGGTGTGGACTTTCGAGTCTGAGCAAGATAGCTCACTTATTAGGATCGCGACTTATGACGATCGCGAGTTATTGAGATCAGGGCCCTCGGCGGTGTTCGACCGTACGGAATGCATCAGCGCCCAGGAATAGTCAAATTCCCGCCCACACTTCAGGCAGACCTGGTATGTCCTCTTGTTGATCGTGAAGACTCCGCTCTTATGGCGGTGACGGCAGCCGAAGGTGAATTTGAAAATCGAGAGCAGGGGGCTCACATGTCCTCGGCACGCTGCCGCCGCTCGCAGGCTCCGTTGGCATCCAGCCACGCCAGCAGGTCGCGGACGCTGGCTCGAGCCAGGGCGATCGAGCAATCTGCCGCGCCGTAATAAATGTTGACGGTGTCGCCATCGGCGTCCATGGTGTATCCACAGGGGAAGACGACGTCGTTGACGTCTCCGCGGCGTTCGTAATCAGCCTCCGGGCCAAAGATCCAGGAATCGCCTCGCAGCAGGCATCTTTCCGGATTCTCAAGATCGAAGAGCGCTAATCCCAGTCGATAGAGACAGCCCGACGGAGTGTGCCGCACTCCGTGGTAGAACGTCAGCCATCCTCTGGATGTTTCGATCGGCGGCGGCGACAGCCCGATTTTGTTAGCGTCCCACCAGGCGCCGCGGCGCGCTTCGAGCATAAGCCGGTGCCTGCCCCAGTAGCGCAGATCGGGAGAGTAGGAAATCCACATGTGCGCTCCGAGCGCGGTCATGGGGCGATGAATCAGGGCCCAGTATCCGTTGATTCTCCTAGGCAAGAGTGCGGAATCTTTGTCATCGGGCGGCATGATGACGCCATAGCGTTCGAAGCTGCGGAAGTCTTTGGTCAGAGCGAGAGAGACTCCTGGACCGCCGCGAGAATAGGAAGTGTAGGTGATGACGTATTGCTGCAATTCGGGGACAAACGTGATGCGCGGATCTTCGATACCCCAGATCTCCTCGGGATAGTGCTTCGAATCGGGCATCAGGGTTGGTTCGCGATCGATCTGCCATCCATCGACGCCGTTGGCCGAGCGTGCGGCGCAGAGATGCGACAATCCACGCCGGTCTTCGACGCGACATAGCAGCAGAGTGGTTCCATCGGGCAGCCGAGTTGCGCCGGCGTTGAACACGCTGTTGATGGAGTACGGCCAATCCTTGCGCGTGAGAATGGGATTGCCGGGGTGACGCAGCAGCAGCGGCGGGTAGTGCGTGCTTTCGACGTTGACGTTGAGGTTGGCCAGAGTTGTGTCGGGAGCAGTCATGAGAGGTCTTTTGTCCTTTCGGGCAGCCTTTCAGATTCTTGCAGAGAGCGCATTTCGAGGAGCGCCATCAGGAACGAGAGAGTTGATTCCGCTCCCTGATTCTGGTTGGCGCGGTCGGGATGCAAGCCGTCCCGGCATCCGCCGGTGACGGAATCGTAAAGCGGAACTTGCAGATCGTTATCGCCAAGAAACCAGTTGAAAGCCGACCAGGCCTGACTGCGCCAGCGGCCGTCGCCAGTGACGCGGTAGGCTTCGAGGCAGGCAGACACTGCGCCGGCAGCCTCAATTGGCTGCTGATCGAAACGCGCCTGTTCGCCGCCCTGGTGATAAAAACCCTGTGAGCCGATGGGGACGAAATGGCCGTTGGTTTCGCAACGCTGAGTTTCCATGAGCCAGTCGAGCGCTTCGAGCCCGGCGGAAACCATGCGATCGTCCGAGCACGATGACCCCACGAGCAGCATGGCCTGGGGCAATCTCGCGTTGCCGTAGGCAAGAACGTTCTCGAACCACTTCCAATCCGGGCTGCGAATCGCTTTATACATTTCGAGCAGCCGGAGGCTGAGCACGGATCTAATTTTTTGCGCGTCGCGATCTCCAGGATACGAGTTGAGATACTCCTGAATTCCGAGCAGGGTATAGGCCCAGGCGCGCGGGCTGTTGAATTCGAGAGCCGTGGGAAGGGAAAATTCGAGCAGGCGGCCAGCAGCGCCTCTCAACCCATGATTTTCCGATCGGGCCAGCAGCGTTCCTAGAGCCCACAGTGCGCGGCCGTGAGAATCTTCCGATCCCTGGGTCTCGCGCCACAGATGGTCGTAGCCGAGGAAGTTTCGGAACCTTTTGTTCTCGGCGTGGAAGGCATGCTCGAGAAATGCCAGGTAGCGAAAGGGCCAGTCGGGATTCGCCTTTCCGTATTTTCCCTGTTGGTCTTTGTCTTTGCCGAGTTGCTGTAGTTGCTCCATCAGCACGATCAGGATGAGCGCCCGAGCGTTGTCGTCGGTCGTATAGCCCTCGGCCCGGTTGGGAATGGTGAAAATGGCGTGCTGAAGCATTCCCGTGTCATCGGTCAAGGCGTTCACGTGAGTGAGTTTTAGTTCGGGCAACTGATTCAGAAGCTTCGGAGTGGCCCGGGCCGAGAACTGAACTCGGGGACTCTGCATACGATCGCTGCGAACCCGGGCGAAACTCTCCATGTAGCCTCGCGCCGCTTTTTTCCAGACCATATCGCGGGCGAAGACGTAGGCGCGCTTGCGCATGGCGTGGCGGATCGCGGGCGTGTCCAACAGTTCGATTGTTTTTTGCGCGATGGCACCGGGGTTCTGGAAGGGAACCAGCGCGCCGCGACGGTCGTCCAACAACTCAATGGCGTGCCAATAAGGCGTCGAAATGATCGCCTTGCCCGCACCTAGGGCGTAGGCGAGCGTTCCGGAGACGACCTGCGCTTCGTAGCGATAAGGAGTGATGTAGATATCGGCCGCGCCGATAAACTCGGCCATTTCTTCAGGGCTCACGAAGCGGTCGTGGAAGATGACTTGCGATTCCACTCCAACTTCTTTTGCCAAGGCTTGCAGGCTGGCGCGATACTTGTCTCCTTCGCGACGGAGAATGTGAGGATGGGTTGCGCCGGCAACGATGTAGGCAACGTTTTTGTGTTTGGCCAGAATCTGCGGCAGGGCTTGGATAACGTTCTCGATTCCCTTGTTGGGCGAAAGCAGGCCAAAGGTCAGCAGCACCGCTTTTCCTTCGACGCCGAAGCGATCTTTGTAAAAGTTG
Organism: uncultured Acidobacteriaceae bacterium; assembly: GCA_963755765.1. Classification (GTDB taxonomy): domain Bacteria; phylum Acidobacteriota; class Terriglobia; order Terriglobales; family Acidobacteriaceae; genus Acidiflorens. Next base: position 50,866 of record CAVWKZ010000005.1, on the reverse strand, counting down.
GGATCGAGAAAGGGAAGATCTGGGACGCCGTGTGGAACCATGTCAATCTTGCTGCCCGGCACTTTGAAGATTTCCTGCAAGAATTGAGATGAGAGCTGGCTCATGACGATGAGGCGGTCGGAGAGCTCTGCGATCTCTTCCATGACCATGAGCTGATCGGGATTCGGCTCGCGCAGGACGGTGTGCAGCGTGGTCACTACCGGCATCTTCAAGGCGCGCAGCAGATGCAGAATGTGGCTGCCGGCGGGTCCGCCGAAGATTCCATACTCGTGCTGCAAACAGACCATGTCGATGTTGTTGAAGTTGAGAAAGTCAGCCGCGTCCTGATAGGACTTGATGTCGTCCTGGGCGAGCGACCAGCGCACGCGGTCGGGATAGTCATATCCCTGCTCGGTGTCGTTTACGGGCAGCGCCAGCAGCCGGGCGGTTCCGTACTCGGCGGAGATGGCCGCGCACAGGTCGGTGGTGAACGTTGCGATTCCACATTGTCGCGGCAGATAGTTTCCGACGACCGCGATTCGGCTCGGGAGTGACGGCTTCGACTGCCATCGGGGGCTAGGCGCCGACAATGCTGCGGGCGCTGCCAGGGGTGAGGGGACGATTTCTAATATTGCATCGATTCCTATTCCATTGCTTTCAGCTGAAAACACTGTGACTGGTAGCGACATTGGTCCCCTCGCTTTCTTCAGGTTGAAAGAGGCTGGTTTGTGGATGAGTCCCGACGGACCGCGGGGTGCGTGCTTGATCCACGGTAACACTGCTTGTGGTTATTGCTACCAGTATTCAACGAAAAGGGGCTTGGGAACTGGTCAAAATTGACCAGGTTCGGAAAGCGGCACGGATGCGAAACTCCGTGAGACGAATTGCGCAACACGATTTGTGCAATGTTGAACAGATTTGTCCGGCATCGGCCTGTATACGTAACTGGATGCCTGCCAATATGCTGTTGTGCATACACCGGGATCCAACCGAGCTTCAGTTGTTGCGGGAACACGGATACGAGCTGGCCACCGCGACCAACGGTTGCGATGGCTTGCGTCTTTTCATGTCGCAGCCGGTGGATGCGGTTGTCCTCGAATACCACCTCGGCCTGCTGGATGGCGCAGCCATCGCCGACGAGATCAAGCACGTCCGGCCGGACGTACCTATTGTCATGCTGGCCGACCATGTGGAATTGCCGGCCGATGCGTTAAAGTCCGTCGATGCGCTTGTGGTCAAGTCCGACGGGCCACATTTTCTGTTGGCGACGGTTCACTTCGTACTAGGTGTTAGGCCGGCGCAGCAACATAAAGTGAAACTTGGTCCGCAAACGCCGGCGCATCTGCGGCGTTCGGGCAGGTCACGGGAAGCAGTCGAGGCAGGCGATCGTGGGCAGACGAGCGCTCCTTTGTCAGCAAGTCCTAAGTTCGCGAGTCCTGAGTTAGCGACTGGCGAGGGCGAGAAAGACGCTCCTTTTCCGTCGGAAGTCTGGCGAAACATCCGGAAGGGCACGATCCGATTTTGATTCTATGTATTGCTTCTGGCTGAGCTCATGGACGCCGCTTTTCCATCGCAGCACTTGGAGTAAACCATAATTCGAGACACAAAGTGGTCACAATTGACCAGCTTACTGCGGTGCGACGATGCATGATCGAGTCATGAAAGTCCAGAAGGAAACAGCGCTGGCGGTGCGGTGCCCAACTTGTGGTGCCAAACCGGGCGAGAAGTGCGAAATTAACACTGGACTGCCGCGCACCGATCCCCATCCTGCCCGGACCCTCGTGGTTACAAAAGAGTAATCTGGCAAGATTGTGGCTCCGCAGAAGTTGAGGGCGGTGCGCAGTTCCGCTGTAAACCCCTAAAGCTTCTCCGTTCTCCGCCGAAATACTGTGCAGAATGGCACACTTTCAGGACCTCTATCAGACTAAGCTTAGTGCGGTCGGTACACAAATCAGTAGTACGCAGCACTTCTCCGGGGTAGAATTGGCGCTCATGGGATCCGCCTCACTAACGAAGAAGCTGACGAAGAAGAAGAGCCACGAGTTCGACCCTGGCAGCTTCCTCGCCATCATTGGCGAGGGCAGGAAGAACCTGACCGTTGCGAAGAAGCAGGGAATCTTTTCGCAGGGAGATGCGGCGGACTCGGTCTTCTATATCCAAAAAGGCAAGGTGAAGCTCACCGTCGTCTCGAAGACCGGGCGTGAAGCAACCATCGGCCTGTTAGGGGAAGGGAACTTTTTTGGCGAAGGCGCGCTGGCTGGTCAGTTTTTGCGCATGGGATCGGCGGCGGCCATGACCGATTGTGAGATTCTGCGGATCGACAAGAAAGCTATGATCGGCGCACTGCATCGCGAACCGGCATTTTCGGAGCTGTTCGTGGCGTACCTGCTGGCGCGGAATGTCCGCTATGAAGAGGACCTGGTCGACCAGTTGTTCAACTCCAGCGAAAAGCGGCTGGCTCGAATCCTGCTATTGCTCGCTCATTTTGGCAAGGAGGGCGTGCCGGAAACGGTAGTCCCCAAAATCAGTCAGGAGAGTTTGGCGGAGATGGTGGGCACCACTCGTTCGCGGGTAAGCTTTTTTATGAACCGGTTTCGGAAACTGGGATTTGTCGAATACTCCGGCGGCCCCGAAGGCGGGCTGCAGGTGCACAGCTCGCTGCTGGGCGTGGTGCTGCACGATTAAACCCTGCGTCGCCAAACCAACTAATCTGTATGATGAGAACCTATGAAAATCCTGCTGTTCGTTGGCTTGCTCCTGGTTGTGCTCGGCGTCGCTTCGCTGGTCGTTCCCATTCCTCACAACGAGACTGAGGGCATCAAGGTCGGGAACACGAACCTCGGTGTTCAAACCAGTCATAGCGAACGCGTCTCGCCGATCATCAGCATCGTGCTGATTGCTGGCGGCATCGCGTTGAGCATTGCTGGTACGCGCGGACGAAACTGAGCCGCTCTAGACTCCGCGGCCGCTCATCAGGTTAATGACCAGGACCACCAGCGCCACTACCAGCAGCAGGTGAATCAAACCGCCGGCGATATGCAGGCTGAAACCAAGAAGCCAGAGAATCAGAAGCACTACGAAAATTGTCCAAAGCATGTTGCTCTCCTAGTGAAAAGGGTCTGCGTAATTCAATCTTTATCTTGACGTTGCCGGAGCCAACGACTTTCCGCACTCCAGGCAAGATGTCTTCGAGCGTGACGTGATGAGCCCGCAAAACGGGCACATCCTTTGCGACGCGAAGCCGCGAACCGGCGGCTTGAGGGACGAAAATAGCTTTGACATGTCTGCCCTCATTGAGGCAAGCCTTCTTCGAAGGCGGTCTCGAAAGCGCCAAAGAGCGGATTCCATCAGCGATCTCCCTGGATAACCATGTCACGGGCAGACGAGTTATTCTGAGCAAGATTGCTCACAGTCTGCGCATTAAGGACATATCCCTTCGCTGCGGGGAACCTGCTGCACACCGCCACGAAAGTGAGCAATCCAGACCATCTATCCTCCCGCCCGTCTGCGATCATGGCGATTGAGACGAGCACTTACTCTCTCTCTTTCAGCGGCTGAACTAAGTCAGCTGATCTGGAGCTTTCCCCTCTTAGTCAGATCTCGTCGAGATCTCAAAGGAATAAATCCATGAAAAAGATAATGTCGCTGCTGTTGATGAGTTTGATTGGACTGGTTGGAACGCTCGCGTGGGCGGGCTCGGATCGCGAAGATACGGTCGAGCGCATGCAGAAATCTGTGGACGTCATTACGGCCATCATGTCCACGCCGGATAAAGGTATCCCGGAAGAAGTATTGAGCGGTGCCAAGTGCATCGTCGTCGTACCGAACTTGCTCAAGGGTGGATTCATCTTTGGCGGCAAACACGGCCGTGGCGTGGCTTCATGCCGTACGCCTGAGGGCTGGAGCGCTCCCGCATTCGTCTCAGTTGGCGGCGGAAGCTGGGGATTGCAGATTGGTGTTGAAGGCGTGGACCTGGTCATGCTCGTCATGAACGACCGTGGTCTGCAACATCTGCTTTCGAGCAAGCTCGAACTGACCGGTGAAGGATCGGTAGCGGCGGGCCCGGTAGGCCGTCACACTTCCGCCGGAACCGACATCTTGCTGAACACTGAAGTGCTGACTTACTCGCGTTCGAAAGGCGTGTTTGCCGGCCTGACCCTGGAGGGTGCGGTGATCGAGCAGGACAACGACTCGACGCGCGCTATTTACGGTCATCACATGCAGTTCCGCACCATTCTTTCGGGCAAGGGACCGACTCCCAAGAGCGCGGAAGCGTTCATGAGGGCTGTTTCCGAAGCCAGTCACCAGTCTCACATCGCGGAAGCCAGAGAAGACGACAAGCAGTAATTGCAGCCGGAAGCTCGGCGAGACGGATTTGTGGCTGACCGGAATAACCGTTCCGGTCAGCGCCACAGACCCGCGGCGACGGGTGCGTCCGTAAGTGAAAAGAAATCGAGGAGACTAATGATGACGACCAATCAGAACAAGTGCGCGCATTTGCCCTGCCGGTGCGTAACGCAGGCCGGTGAAAAATACTGCGGTCCAGCTTGTAAAGACGCAGGTTCGAAAGAGGTCGAGATTGCGTGCCAGTGCGATCACGCGCCTTGTCCGCTAACCGTATAAGAAGTAAACCTTTGCCCCAAAAAAGGAATCTTAGATTGGCTTGGGGACGATTGGCTTGAGGAGCAGCGCGACATGAAGGTCCGCCAGATGATCGTGCTGTTCGCAGTTGGGGGCTCCGTGGCGTTGGCGGTTTCGGCGCAGGCGCAGACGGCATTGTTATCGTTGCCAGATTCGGACAGCTTCTCCGGCAGCGCGGTCTTGCCGGCGAGCCCGGTGGTTCCGCCGGCGGACCTGACGTACGAACGTCCAACCGAGAAGACGAAGATTCGCAACTATTTCTTCGACGCCTTCGGTCCGTATTCCATCCTCGGTGCCGGCTTCGCCGCCGGACTGAACCAGGTGTATAACAATCCGCCGGAATGGGGCCAGGGCACGGAAGCCTACGGCAGACGCTTCGGATCAAATTTTGCCATCGCTGGCGTAGCTACGACCACGCGCTATGGGCTCGCTGAAGCGTTTCGGGAAGACACGATCTATTACGGCTGCGAGTGCAAAGGCGTGCTTCCGCGGCTGAAACACGCCATGATTTCTACCTTCACGGCGCGCCGCGACACTGACGGCCATCGCGTCTTTTCCATACCTTCAGTCGTCGCTCCTTACGCTGGAACCATGACAGCTGTCTATGGGTGGTATCCCAGCCGCTACGATTACAAAGATGGATTCCGAATGGGCAACTACACCCTGCTGGGCTATGCCGCCGGAAACATCGCCGAGGAATTTCTCTATGGGAGTCCGCACTCCTTGTTCGCTCGCAAGCACGTGAAGAGCGGGCACTCGGAGCCGGGTCCGGGGCCAAATCCGTGATCAACCAAGAACTCAGTGCGGCCGGAGGCGCGGGGTCTCCGCATCAGGGGAAACAGATCTTGATCGAGTCCCCGCCGGTGAATCCGGTCGCGGACATCCGAGTACACAAATCCGATTCTCAAGTTTTTCGCGTGGTTCGGCGAGCTCGGAATATTTTTCTGGCACGTCGTGCGGGCGGCAGTGACGCCACCGTTTGAGTTCCGCGAACTGTGGCGGCAACTCGACGAAATCGGATCAAAGTCTCTGCCGCTGGTGGCATTGGCCGGCGCTGCCACCGGCGTCGTTTTATCTCTCGAAGCGCGCTACAGCCTGACTCGATTTGGAGCGAAGTCGCTGCTTCCTGCGGCTATCGTCTTCTCCGTGATTCATGAGACTGGCCCGATCATCACCGGCCTGGTGGTCAGCGGACGCGTAGGCGCTGGCATTGGCGCGGAGCTGGCGTCGATGAAAGTGACGGAGCAGATCGATGCGGTCGAGGCCTCCGCCGTAAACCCCTACAAGCTGCTGGCGGCGCCGCGCATCCTGGCGTGCATTTTGATGTTGCCGCTGCTGACTCTCGCCGGCGATGCCTGCGGCGTGCTCATGGGCTGGGTGTCACAGGCGCTGGTCGAGCCGCTCTCCTTGCATCAGTTCATCAATGCCGGGTTTAAGGGCGCTGATTTCAACGATTTTCTGCCACCGACGTTCAAGACAACTGTATTCGGACTAATCATTGGCCTGATCGCGTGCTTTCAGGGAATGCGGACCGAGGGAGGCGCGGCGGGCGTGGGCCGCGCGGCCACCAGTTCGGTGGTCTTGTCTTCGCTGTTCGTGATCCTGGCGGATGTTGTGCTGGTCAAACTTATTCTCATATTTTTCCCATGAAGGTTTCTTATGAACACGACTAGACAGGCCGCGGAACTAACAGCTGACGAAGGACGCGTGGATTCCAGCGCCCAAATTCCGGCTGCTATTCCGGCTTCGGCCGCGATGCAGCGACCAGAACCCGAGGCTGATGCCAACACTCCGGCGATCGCGGTTGAGGACGTGCATAAGTCGTTTGGAGAGCAAAAAGTTTTGAACGGAGTCAGCCTCGCTGTAAGCCGCGGCCAGACCCTGGCCGTCCTCGGACGAAGCGGCACCGGCAAGAGTGTTTTGCTGCGGCTGATCATTGGGCTCGAAAAGCCCGACTCGGGCTCGATTCGCATCCACGGCCAGGACATCGCTGGGATGGAACTCGACCAACTCGGCGACATCAGAATGAAAATGGGTTTTCTGTTTCAGCACGCCGCGCTTTACGACTCGCTAACCGTCGAGCAGAACGTGGCTTTTCCGCTGCAGCACCATAAGCCGGAAATGTCGCAGTCGGAGAAGGACGACCGGGTCCAAAAGCTGCTGGCGGAAGTCGGCATGGAAGATGCGCGGGAGAAGATGCCTTCGGACATCTCGGGCGGCATGCAGAAACGAGTGGGCCTGGCGCGGGCGCTGGCTTTGGAGCCCGACATTCTGCTGCTCGACGAGCCGACCGCTGGACTCGATCCCATCAGCTCGGCGGAGATCGACGATCTGGTTCTCAAGCTCCAAGCGGAGCATCACATGGCGTCCGTCGTGGTGACGCACGATCTGCATAGCGCCAAGACGATTGCGAATCGTCTCGCGCTGCTCGATGAGGGCAGTGTGGTGATCGAAGGCAGCTTTGAAGAATTGCAGAAAAGTGACAACGCGTTTGTGCGCGAATTCTTAAAGCATTCATAGTGCGAGATACGCTGGAAGTATTCGGGAAGTGCGGAGGACCTTATGTCGAGAGCGGCGCGGTTGGGAGTCTTCATCGTTTTGACCATGACGATTTTGATTGCCGGGATCTTTATCATCGGGGGCAAGCAATATCTTTTCAGCTCCACCTACCAGTTGAAGGCGCAGTTCGACAATGTTGTCGGGCTGGATGAGGGAGCCGATGTGCAGGTGGGCGGGGTGCACAGCGGCACCGTGCGCAGCATCGTGTTGCCGCATAAGCCGGGCGAACAGGTCACGGTAATCGTGGATCTCGCGAAGTCCACGCACGAGATCATCAAGCAAGACTCCGTTGCCTCGATCGAAACCGAAGGGTTGCTGGGCAACCAGTTTCTGGCCATCTCATTTGGAACCGCTGGAGTCGCCGACGTTCGCGATGGCGACACCATCGCCAGCCAGCCGCCGCTTGAAATGTCGGCGATGCTCAAGAAGGCGAGCGGCATTCTCGATAGCAGCCAGCAGGCCATCCAAAACGCAACGGGGGCGACGGCGAATCTGCAGGCGATCAGCGCCAAGATCAATCAGGGACAGGGAACTGTGGGCGCGCTGGTGAACGACAAAGCGCTCTATAACAACCTCGAACAAACGACGACCTCCATGAATAAGACGATGGTGCAGGCGCAGGCCGGGGTCACCGATTTCCAGGAGAACATGGAAGCGTTGAAGCACAACTTCTTCGTCCGGGGATATTTCAAAAACCGCGGCTACGAAGATTCCAACGAGTTGGCCAAGGACGAGATTGCGCGCCTGCCGGAAGGCACACCGGTAAAGGAGTTCACGTATTCGGCCAAACAGCTTTTCGACAAGCAAGATTCGGCCAAGCTGAAGAACGAGAAATCTCTGAACGCGGGCGGCGAGTTTCTGGCTAACAATCAGTTCGGGTTCGCGGTGATCGCGGCGTCGGCCGGAATGGAAGGCGATACCCAGAAAGATCTGGTGCTCACCGAAGCCCGGGCCATGGTGGTGCGCGAGTATCTGGTCGAACACTTCGGATTTGACGACAGCCAGGTCAAGACTCTGGGCATGGGCAAGCAAACCGATGCCAAACAGGCGGATGGGAAGCAGACGGATAAGAAGTCGGATGGCGGCTGGGGGACGGTGCAGATTCTGATCTATCCGGCTGGGACGGAGATTCCTCCTGACAAGCAGGCGCCGGCGAACGTGTCATCGAAAGCTACGGCCAAGGCAACCGACAAAGAAACCTCGGAACAGCCAATGCAAACTTCGGCCGAGGCGACTCCCAAACAGTAGCCGCAGAGGAAAGGAACGCTATGTCATTCGGAATTTATCTGGCCGGCTTTGTCGTCTTACTTGCCGGGCTCATCTACGGTGCGGTCTTGATGCACATGCCGGCCCACTGGATTGTCGTGGGCGGGTTGGTGCTGGTGGGTCTCGGGATCCTGACCGGGGTTAAGGCCACTCGCCAGAAGGACTCCGCCACCTAAGTACTCCGGATTCGGACTGAAGCTTTTTCAGCTTTCAGCCGAAGTACCTTACCGGAGGTACAAAATGAAATTGAATTGGATATGTGGCATCCTGTTCGCCGCCGTTCTTGCCATCTCGGCTTCGGCGCAGGTTGGAGTGTACATAGGAACCGCGCCGCCGCCGCTGCGTCACGAGGTGCGCGGGACGATGCCGGGCCCGGGCTACGCCTGGGTCGATGGCTACTGGGGCCACGACGGGCGTCAATATCAGTGGGTAGCAGGGCGCTGGGACCGTCCGCCCTATGAGGGCGCGGTGTGGACCCATCCTCACTACGATCACTACAAGGGAGGCTGGCAGATGCACGAAGGCCACTGGGACCATGGCCACGAGCAGGCCCACAACCACTAAGGACTTCAGAGCCGACTGCGAGAAACGATCTCATCCTCATCAATCGGTTTGGGAAGGGCACGGCTTTACAGTTTGCAGAAGAATTCGGATTCAGATCCCGGCCCCTAAAGGGGCGTCTGATCTTGAACGACTTGCGGTATCGCTAAAGCGATACCCTGATACGAAGCACCGAGTTTTTCAGCAAACTGTTTAGCCGTGCCGCCCAGAGCGATTATTCGCGTTTCGCGCTGTTGCCGACGGCCACCAGGAAAATGGCGCTCTTGCCTTTGGCATGTGGCGAGAAGAAGCTGGTGACGTCGTCGTCGTAAAAAGTCAGACCGGTGGCGCCCAGACGCTGGGCATAGGCCGCCAGATAGAGCTTGCCGCCGATGATGCCGGCCTCCAACTGCACGGCGCGATACCCGCGATTTCCCAGACCGCCTAAAATTGGCCGCAAGTCTGCCAGAAAGAAAATATCCACGGCGGCGTCAGCGGGCAACCGCTGTTCTAGTCCCAAATAGCCGGCCTGGTCGCGAAAATTCCCCGTCTTTAAGCACTCGAGCACTCCGAGGTCGCGGTTGAAGTAATAGGCTCCAGGCTCGAGACCCTCCACGGCGTGGACAATCAGATACATATCGTTGAGTTGCGCACCCATCGGACTTTTAACATTGGGAGGCAGAAAGTCGGCAGGCACGCCGCGAGTCGCGCGGTTGAGCATGGTCGAAAGCTGCGCCAGGCTAATGGGAGTGCGCGCAAACTGGCGGCTGGAGCCGCGGCGCAGGATGACCTGCTCGATGGGGTCATGGGGCATTTCCGCGTCTGATTGATGTACTAGCTGAATGGCGGGTGCGGCGAGCAGCGAAGAATCAGCCTCCTCCGTTTTCACGAGCGCAGCATGTTCACGCCACGCTGCAACTTCTTCGCTCGAAGCGAGCGACGAGGCAGCGTGCATTTCGCGCATCAATGGATAGTCAATCTCGTTGCGGGAGAGTGGGACGGTTTCGAGATTAAGCGGGGTGATATCAGCGAGCGACCGGGCAACATCTCCCGCAGAAATCTTGGCATCATGACCGAGAGCGACCAGCGAGAAGGCGACCTCGCGTTCGGAATCGACATCCAGAAGGCGGTTCACGGTGGCGTCCACGAAGCCGCACACGACTTTGGCGGGCAGGCCCTGGGCGGTGGCGACGGCGAGCAGGTTGGCGAGCAGCGTGCCGTTGTCCCAACCGAAATGGCGATAGGTGCGCGCCTGATACTTCCAGGCATTGCGCCAGTAGGTGCCGGTGCAGACGATCGTCAGTGGCGCGTGCGCGATGGCAGACTCACCGCCGGTGGCCTCGACGAGGATGCTGCGATAGTCCCCAGCGCGAAGCTGGCGCAGTCCGAACTCGGCGGGAGCGAAGTGATAGACGCCGGCTTCGAGGTTCGGGAGGTCGCGGCAAACAAGATAAAGCTCGACCTCGTAGAGCGCTCCGGTGCAAGCCGCGGCCCGAAAAAAGATTTCGCCGCCAGGATATTTTCTCTGCCTTGTTATGCCTGCCGAAAGGTACAGGAGTTGGGCGATGGCCTCGAGGTCCGGCGCGGCAGCGGTTTCGGCGGCGACACTGCCGGCGATCGCGGAAAGGGCGGCGACTCCGGTTTGGCGGACTTCAGTCGGCAGAACCGATGGTTTCAGCGTGGGATAAATCTTGAAAGGCAGGGGTTGGTTGGCAAAATCCAGGGAATGCGGGTTGGTGCGAACGCTGATGTAGGAATGCTTGGTGGCTTCGTGGTAATTCAGGGCCGCTTCGGTGTTGAGGCTGGTTGGCATGGGAGGGTTGCAGTAGGCTGTTCTGAATTAGCGGCGTCCTTGGGAACGTAGCCAATCATAGAATTGCTTATTTCTTCGACGTCGTTCCGCACCGCTGGGCGGGAGTTCCCGCTTGAGTTCCTCGGCGCGGTAAGAAACTATCCAGTTTCCCAGAATAAAAAATCCGGCCGCAAGGACGATGGACATCGCCAAAAGCAGCGCAATGTGCAATCGGGGCCAGATACCAAGCATTAAATCTGTAACTAGGGTCCCAAACGTGATTGCGAGAACTACGCCATAAACCTTCGCGTACGTGCTTTTATTCATCATGCTGCGGATTGAAGCGTCTTGCCGTGCAATGATCCCACCAATTCTTCCAAAATCCAATCTGTCGAACCGTTTACTAATGGTTTCGGGTGTTAAAGACGGCTACCACAGGACTGTTAACGAGCTTGACAATACTAGCGCATAAGCCTAGGATTGAACTTTAAACGGGCATCTTTTCTTACTCTTACAAGTCCTCCTAGTTAGCCATCTGAAAATTGTCCCCTCTTCGATTACCCGGGGAATGTGTGAGTAAAACACTACCGATCCGCTGGGGATCTTTCCGACTCCAAACCCAGGCTGATCACGGTCGGTGTTGGCGGCAGCAATACAAATCGACGAGCGCAGACCAGAGCGCAGAGATCTAAAGACCTGGGAAGGAACCCATGAAAAACATCAAGTTTGTCGTGAAAGTGAACCGCGGTGGTGCGCACGCCCCCCAGTACGTCCTGCGGATCGATCGGCTTCCCATCCAGACCACAACCAACCGTAAGCTGGCCCTGGTGATGGGCAGATTTACCGCGGAGGACGCGGTTAAATCCATGCAAAACTCGCATTGCACCCCGGAACTGGTATCGGTACGGGTTGGGGCCTAAGCGGTTCTATGCAAAAACGTGAATGTTCGGAGTGCGGTGGCGAGTTGGTACTGGCGGTGCGTGGGAACCAATCCCCGACCAGCCAGGGGCCAAGCCTGGTGACCAGTGCGGTCACCAGTTGGAGATGCGGGACCTGCGGCTCCGCCTTCTCAGCCGCGCAGCTTCGGGAAGACAAGCGCGAACGGACAAAAGCAGAACGCGCTTAACTTCGGCAGGACAATTCCGCGGCAGAACAATTCCTCTACTTAACTTAATCCCCCGACGGCATCAGCTCGTCGGAAGCCTCCCAGCAACCTGCCATTAGCGTTGGATCGACTAGCGCGAGATCGGCCTGCGTTGTGTCGTCCTGCGTTGAATCGGTGGGGAAGGGCTGGGCCGTAGCCGCAGGGTTCGCGATGCCGTGGCTCGGGACCGCGACCGTATCCGTGAACTGCGCTTCTTCCGTAGATCCTTCCAGCGCCCGCGTGGACGTCGTGCCGCTGGTGATCACCTGCTGCACCGCGTCAAAGTATCCGGTGCCGACGAAGCGCTGGTGCTTGACCGCCTCGTAGCCAACCTGCTGCTCGCGGAGAAATTCTTTTTCCTGCAAGCGAGAGTAAGCGGTCATCCCCGCCTGTTTGTAGCCGCGGGCTAGTTCGAACATGGCGAAGTTGAGCGCGTGGAATCCGGCCAGGGTGATGAACTGGAACTTGTATCCCGTGCGTCCGAGTTCCTGCTGAAAGCTGGCGATAGTGGCATCGTCCAGATTCTTTTTCCAATTAAACGACGGAGAGCAGTTATAGGCCAGCAACTTTCCGGGATAGACCTTGCGGACGGCCTCGGCGAATTGGCGCGCCTCTTCGAGATCGGGCTTGGAAGTTTCGCACCAGATGATGTCCGCGTACGGCGCGTAAGCGAGGGCGCGGGCGATGGCGGCCTTGAGTCCACCTTTGAAGCGGTAGAAACCTTCGACGGTGCGCTCGCCGGTCAGAAATTCACGGTCGCGCGGGTCAATATCGCTGGTCAATAAATTGGCGCTGTCGGCGTCGGTGCGCGCCATGATCAGCGTCGGGACTCCCATGACATCGGCTGCCAGCCGGGCCGAGACCAGCTTCTGGATCGCCTCGGTGGTCGGCACCAGCACTTTGCCACCCATGTGTCCGCACTTCTTGGCGGATGAGAGCTGGTCTTCAAAATGAACGCAGGCTGCGCCCGCTTCGATCATCGCCTTCATCAATTCGAAGGCGTTGAGGTTGCCGCCGAATCCGGCTTCGGCATCGGCGATGAGCGGCGGAAACCAGTTCACGCCGTTCAGTCCTTCAGCGTGGTGAATCTGGTCGGCTCGCATCAGGGCCTGATTGACGCGGCGCACCACGTTCGGCACGCTGTCGGCGGGATAGAGACTCTGATCGGGATACATCTGGCCGGCGTTGTTGGCGTCGGCGGCGACTTGCCAGCCGCTGATGTAGATGGCTTTCAATCCAGCCTTGACCTGTTGGACGGCCTGATTGCCGGTCATGGCGCCGAGCGCGGGAATGTACGGTTCGTTCTTGTCGTGCAGCAGGTTCCACAGGCATTCCGCGCCGTGGCGGGCGATGCTGTGTTCGACGAGGAACGATCCCCGAAGACGCTCAACATCGCTTTGCGTGTAAGGACGGGTGACGCCGCGCCACCGAGGGCTGGTTTGCCAGGTACTGGTCTGACCGGTACTGGTCTGCTGGTTGCTGTCTTGCCGGTTTAACGTTGTCATCTCTTGCTCCCCGCTCCAGATTTTCGCGTCAGCGTCTCGCGTCCAGATGCAGTAGACCCCGGATTACCCCTCTCCGGCAAACCGCGCCGTCCGTCCCGTACCACTGGGTCAAAATGACCTAGTGCGGCAGACTTGCGCCGGGCTATGGCTATGATGTTGACTTATGAATGCCATGACCTTTCTTAAGAGCGATGAGAACGATGCGGTTGCCAGCGTGACCTTAACGCCCTCCGAAACCAGGGTTTTGACCCCGGAAGCTCGGGCATTCCTGTTGAAGCTGGCGGCTCGGTTCGAGCCCCGGCGGCAGCAACTGCTGGCGCGGCGGCGCACCGTTCAGCAGGCGATCGATAGCGGCACGTTTCCCGACTTTCTGCCGGAGACGGCTGAAATCCGCAAAGGCGATTGGAAAGTGGCGCCGATCCCGAAAGACCTTCTCGATCGCCGGGTGGAAATTACCGGGCCGGTCGATCGCAAGATGATCATCAACGCGCTGAACTCTGGGGCCAGTGTTTTTATGGCTGACTTCGAGGACTCGAATGCTCCGACCTGGAGCAACAATATTGAAGGCCAGGACAATCTGCGGGACGCGGTTCGGGGGACGATTCGGTATGAGAGTCCGGAGGGAAAGCAATATCAAGTTGGGGCGAATCCGGCAACGCTGATGGTGCGGCCGCGGGGTTGGCATCTGGACGAAAAGCACTTCTTAGTGGATGGAAAGCCGATCTCGGCGTCGCTGTTTGATTTTGGCCTGTTCTTTTTTCACAACGCCGCGACCTTGCTAAGTAAAGGAACAGGCCCTTATTTCTATCTACCGAAGATGGAGAGTCATCTCGAAGCGCGGCTGTGGAACGATGTCTTCAATTTTTCTCAGGACGAACTGGGCATTCCGCGAGGATCGATTCGCGCCACCGTGCTGATCGAAACCATTCTGGCGGCGTTCGAAATGGACGAGATCCTTTATGAATTGCGCGATCATTCGGCGGGATTGAACTGCGGGCGCTGGGATTACATTTTCAGCTTCATCAAGAAGTTTCGCGCGCATCCTGAATTCGTTTTGCCCGATCGCTCGCAGGTCACGATGGAAGTGCATTTCCTTAGTTCCTACGTCGAGCTGCTGATCCAAACCTGCCACCGGCGGGGCATTCACGCCATGGGAGGAATGGCAGCGCAGATTCCGATTCGCAACGATGCGGCGGCGAACGAACAGGCGCTCGATAAAGTGCGGCGCGACAAACTTCGCGAAGTGCACGCCGGCCATGACGGCACCTGGGTGGCGCATCCTGGATTGGTTCCGGTGGTAAAAGAAATTTTCGACAAGTACATGCCGGAGGCGAATCAGATTTCGATCCAACGACCTGATCGGGCCGTAAACGCTAAAGACCTACTCACTGTGCCCAAGGGCGATATCACCGTGGCAGGATTGCTCTGGAACCTAGACGTGGGGTTGCAATACTTGCATTCCTGGCTGAAGGGATCAGGCTGCGTGCCGATTTACAACCTGATGGAGGACGCGGCGACTGCGGAAATTTGCCGCGCGCAGGTGTGGCAGTGGGTAAGGTATGGCGCGCAGCTCAAAGACGGCGGCACGGTGACGGAGGCCATGGTGAAGAAGATCATCCACCAGCGGGCAGCCGAGTTGGACGGCAACAAAAACGACAAGAAGTTGCAGCAAGCCGCCGCGGTCCTCGAAGAGTTGACTACGAGCCGGGAGTTTGCGGAGTTTTTGACTCTTGCCAGTTATGATTTATTGGATTAGAACGTCAAGGCATGGGCGCACGCCGACCTCCCGCCGATCTGCCTGTTGACGCGGGCTTCCTCGAACAGCTACAACGGCATGTTGCCGCGCGTGAGATCGAGCGCGGGATTGCGTGTCTGAGCTCGCACCAGGATCTGATTTCCAAGCTCGATCCCTCCCACGAAAATGCCGCTCGGCTGCTGGCGCATCTCGCCATATGGACGGACATCGGATTCCCCGGTCCTCCGCTGCAGAAACTTCTGAAACGCTTTGAAGCGAAATCGCGATCGAAGCTCTCGATCGCCGACTACCTCTGCCTGCGCCTGGCCGAGGGAATGGTGGCGATGGCGGAAGAGACGATGGAGACGGCGATTGGTCATTTTGACTTCGTCCTGAGCCTGGGAGAAGAACTGGACGACCGCTTTCTGCTGGCTATCGTTTATTTCTGGAAGGGTCGCTGCCTGCGCAGAAAAGGCGACTACGACGAGGCGCTGATTTACACCGGCAAGGGAAGGGATCTGGCGCTAGGTCTGGGGAATCCGCGCATGGCGGCGGTGATGCAGGTGCTCGAAGGCTGGATTTTATTTCAGGAAGGCAAATGGAAAGAAGCAGTCCGCATCTCGCAGGCGGCGGAAAACGCGCTGCGCGAGACTGACGATCATGTGACGCTCGGCAACATTCAATCTTTCTATGGTCGAATGGCGCGCCGGGAAGGCCGTTTCGATAAAGCGGTTGAGTTCTTCGAGAGCGCCATTGCTCATTATGAGCAGCGCGATCCGCGGCATCCGAACCTGGCGCGATCGTTGGCCAACATGGCGCTCGCCAAGCGCGGCATTGCTCTGCAGTTGCAGAAAAGAATTGACCGCGAAGCGCAGCGGCGGCGCAAGACCTCAGCCGGACGCGAAGCTAGTTCCAAGTCAGGCAGTCATGATTCGACCAGTCGTGACTCAACCAGTCACGACTATCGCAGCCGCTTGGCCCAGCTTCGCCGCGAAGCGCTCGAGCACCTTGCGGCGGCGCAGGCCATCTACCAGCAACGTCCCAACCATCATGGCAGCGGTACAGTTTGCTTGAATGCCGCCTACATCCACCTCGATAGTGGAGATTTTCAGCGTGCCGATGAAGAAGCGGCTTCGGCGTACGAAGTAGCCGAAGAGAAGCAGGATTACATTCTGATGGGCCGGGCCCGCATTCTGCAGTGCATGATCGAAAATGCGAAAGTCGAGGAGGAGATCGGCGGCGGCGCCGATCCGGGAAGCCACGCGCGCCGCGCCTTCGAATTCAGTCAACAGGCAGTCGATCTGGCGAAGCATACCCAGCATCATCTGCTGCTGGCGAATGCCTATCTGTGGCAGGGGCTGACGCAGTGCAATTCGTTTTTCGACAATCCGGAAGCGGCGCGGGAGTCTTATGATCTGGCGCGAGCGTCTTGCGGGGCGAATCAGCCAGACAACAATGTGTGGCAAGACTTGCAGACGCTGAGCGCGAAGATTCTTCGCAAGGGAAGTGTCCATCCCGCGCTGAAGGCTTGGTCGCAAGGTGCCGTGGGCGAGAAGTCGTTCCGACAAATCAGCGACGAGTTTGCGGAGATTGTTATCGCGCGAGTCTGGGAGCGCGAAGGCCGCAAAGTGTCGCGTGTGGCGTCCCGGCTGTCGATTTCTCCCAAGAAAGTGCGGCGCATCCTGGCGCGCGTAGGACGGCGAAAGCCGCGTCAGGCCTAGCGAAGATTCGAAAGAATCGAACCGCGCAATCCGAGAATCGAAAAGCTATGAAAATCGCAAACGATGTGACGGAGTTGATCGGCCACACTCCGCTGGTGCGGCTGAACCGGGTGACCAAGGGTGCAGTCGCCGAAGTGGTCGCAAAGCTGGAAAGCCGGAATCCGCTGGCCAGCGTAAAAGACCGCATCGGCGTGAGCATGATTGCCGATGCCGAGCGCGCCGGCCGAATTCAGCCGGGGAAGACCATTCTGATCGAGCCTACCAGCGGCAACACCGGAATCGCTCTCGCGTTTGTCGCGGCCGTGAAGGGCTACAAGCTCATCCTTACAATGCCCGAGACCATGAGCCAGGAGCGGCGTGTGCTTCTGCTGGCGTTGGGCGCCGAGATTGTTCTTACGCCCGGTCCGCGGGGAATGAAGGGCGCGATTCTCAAAGCTGAGGAGTTGCTGGCCTCGACTCCGAACGCCTACATGCTTCAGCAATTCGATAATCCTGCGAATCCGAAGATTCATTTTGAAACTACCGGGCCGGAGATTTGGGAAGACACCGACGGGCGCGTCGATTTTCTGATTTCCGGCGTCGGCACCGGCGGAACTATCACCGGCGTGTCGGAATACATCAAGCCGAAGAAGCCATCGTTCAAGGCAGTCGCGGTCGAGCCGACGGACAGCGCGGTGCTCTCCGGCGGCAAGCCGTCGCCGCATAAAATTCAGGGAATCGGCGCGGGTTTTGTTCCCAGCATTCTGCGCCGCGATCTCATTGACGAAGTCATCACCGTCAGCAACGACGACTCCATCAACATGGCGCGACGCCTCCCACTCGAAGAAGGTCTGCTGGTCGGCATCTCTTCGGGAGCGGCGGTGGTGGCGGCTTTGCAGGTGGCGCGGCGTCCGGAGAATGCCGGCAAATTGATTGTTGTGGTTCTGCCTTCATTCGGCGAGCGCTACTTGAGTAGTATTCTCTTCGAAGGACTCCGGAACCAGGCGTTGCAGATTCCAACGACGCAAGTTCCGGGATGATCAATCACTGATCTTAATCGTGGACTCATGCCGCTGTTGTCGCTAATCCGCGAGGACGTTGCCAGCGTGCTGGAGCACGATCCTGCGGCAAAATCGCGTGCCGAAATATATCTTTGCTACTCCGGCCTGCATGCGGTCTGGTTCTATCGTGTGAATCACTGGTTGTGGAGGCACAATTTCTGTCTGCTGGCGCGCTGGTTGTCGCAGGTTGCGCGCTGGCTCACTGGGATCGAGATTCATCCCGGGGCGCAGATCGGCAGGCGTTTGTTCATCGACCATGGAGTAGGGGTAGTGATCGGCGAAACCGCGATTGTCGGTGACGACGTTACGCTGTATCAGGGTGTTACGCTGGGTGGAACCGGCAAGGAACTGGGCAAACGGCATCCGACGTTGCTTGACAACGTTGTGGCCGGTGGAGGCGCGAAGATTCTCGGCAACATCACGATCGGGCGCAATTGCCGGATTGGCGCGGGATCTGTCGTGCTGCGCGATGTGCCTGATGATTCAACCGTCGTCGGCGTGCCGGGACACGTTATTTTTCGAGAAGGCAAGCGCGTGGTGATCACTGACCCCAAGCAGATCAACGATCCTCTGTCGGAGGCTCTCGCTGCAGTGGCGACCGAGGTCAACAAACTGGCGGAGCGAGTGCGTCAATTAGAAGGTACCGGTGGACGCGAGCCGCTCTCCGCCTCGCTGCAACGGATTATGGAAGACATCGATTACCAGATCTAGTTCTTTAATGTTGTGCAATGTTGTGAAAAATGTTGCAAGCAGACTCGACTACATCACTCCTCTTTTGCGCCAACCCAAGTATGATTGAGTGTTTCGGGTGGCATTCTCCAGCGGATGAACTACGCCTTCGTAATCGATAATCGCAAGTGCATCGGATGCCACGCCTGCACGGTCGCGTGCAAAACCGAGAACCATGTGCCGGTGGGCGTGAACCGGACCTGGGTCAAGTATGTCGAGAAAGGCGTGTATCCCAACACGCGCCGCGTTTTTCAAGTCACACGCTGCAATCATTGCGAGAAGCCTCCCTGCGTAACCATCTGTCCCGTGACCGCGATGTACCAGCGCAAAGATGGGATTGTTGATTTTAATTCCGACCGGTGCATTGGTTGCAAAGCCTGTATGCAGGCGTGTCCGTACGATTCCATTTACATGGATCCCGACGATGGCACCGCCGCGAAGTGCCATTTCTGCGCGCATCGCACCGAGGTTGGACTCGAACCTGCGTGCGTGATCGTGTGTCCGGAGCACGCCATCATTGCCGGAGATCTGAGCGACGCTGCCAGCGAAGTGGCGCAACTGGTGGCGCGTGAACCGGTACGTGTGCGCAAACCCGAGCAGGGAACTCAGCCTAAGCTCTTCTATATTGATGCCGATGAGAGTGCGATCGTCCCGACTGCGGCGCGCCACGAATCCATTTACATGTGGTCGCAGCGGAACGCAGCTCTGCTCGGCGGGGGCGCCGCTTATCCGCCTGATCATCCGTTGCTGCAAGAGAATGCGTTGGCGGCTTATGACGTTTCCCACGCGCGTCCGTGGGGATGGCAAGTGCCGGCTTACTGCTGGACGAAGTCTATTGGCTCCGGTGCGCTTGCCGTGCCGGCGATTGCCATGGCGCTCGGAAGACTGTCGGGCAACCGCGTCCGCGACATCGCGCTGGCGACAATTGCTCTTCTTTTTACGGCGCTCACTACGGTGTTGCTGGTGTGGGATCTCGATCACAAGGAACGATTTCTGCGCGTGGTGTTTACGCCGCAAAGTAAGTCCTGGCTGGCGCGGGGCGCATTCATTCTGATCGCTTACAGCGGCTTGTGTGGCGTGTTCTGGCTGGCGGCGGTGGCCGGATTTTCTTCTGCTACCTCGATCTTATTGTGGCCTACGGTGCTGGTCGGCTTTTGCGCCGCCGCCTATACCGCGTTTCTCTTCGGACAGTGCGAAGGCCGCGACCTGTGGCAAACGCCGCTCCTGCCAGTCCATTTGATCGTTCAAGCCTTGCTCTGCGGATCGGCGGTGCTGGCGCTGCTTCCCGACGCGATCGGAGGGTCGGCGCAGGCGCTGTCATTTGCGATTCCAACGCTGGTCATCAGTTTGGGATTGCATTTGCTCATGCTGCTCGGTGAAGTCGCGATGCCGCACACCACCGACAACGCGCGTTATGGTGCTCGGCTGATGACTCATGGCCCGTTCGCGCGCGCATTCTGGGGCGGCGCAGTTGCCGTGGGCGGGATTATTCCGTTGCTGCTTCTGTTGGCTGAGCTAATGTTCGGAGCGCCGAGCCGCATTGCAGTCGGAGCGGCGAGCGTGCTGGCGCTAGCTGGACTTCTGATTTTTGAATGGTGCTTCGTGATGGCCGGACAGAGCGTGCCGAACAGCTAGGGTCAGGCATAAACGCGGGACCGTGGCGGTGCACACGGAAACCCCCGCCCTAGCCGCTCCAAAAAGCGGAGCGACTAGAACGGGGCACCCTTTTGAGCGGAAGCGCATGGAGATGGAGATTCAGCGATGACCGATTTCAAGCGCGAGGGCAGCCATCTCGTCTCGTACCCCCCGGTCGAGAAGTGGGACGACTGGGTCGAGTACGATCCAGAAGCGTGGCCACGCCGCGTCAAGAAACACTATAACCTCGTTCCTACCATCTGCTTCAACTGCGAGTCCGCCTGCGGACTTCTCGCCTACGTCGATAAAGAAACGGGACAAATCTCGAAGTTCGAAGGCAATCCGATGCATCCTGCCAGCCGCGGACGCCTTTGTGCCAAAGGGCCGGCCACGATCACGCAAATTCATGATCCTGATCGCATTCTTTATCCTATGAAGCGCTCGGGGCCACGCGGCGGCGGAAAGTGGACGCGGACTTCGTGGGACGAAGTGCTGAAGACTTTCGGAGCCCGCATCCGCAAGGCGTTTCAGGAAAATCGCGGCGAAGAAGTCATGTACCACGTGGGACGGCCGGGGCACGACTTCATTATGGAGCGCACCCTGCAAGCCTGGGGCATCGACGGCCACAACTCGCATACAAATGTCTGCTCGTCATCGGCGCGCCTCGGCTACCTGCTCTGGCACTATGCCGATCGTCCGTCTCCCGACCACGCCAACGCGCGTTTTATTTTGCTCCTTTCCGCGCATCTTGAGTCGGGACACTATTTCAATCCGCATGCGCAGCGCATTATCGAAGGAAAAATGGCGGGCGCAAAACTCGCCGTCATGGATCCGCGACTGTCGAATACGGCGAGCATGGCGGACTACTGGATGCCGACCTATCCCGGAACGGAAGCTGCGGTATTGCTGGCGATGGCCATGGTCATCCTCGGTGAAAATCGCTTTGACGCGAATTTCGTCAAGAACTGGACCAACTGGGAAGAACTCGAAGTCGATGGCTTTTCTGCCAAGGGCCAAAGTTTCGAAGCGCTGATCGGCGCATTGAAGCGGCACTATGCGAAGTTCACTCCCGAGTTTGCGGAAAAAGAAAGCGGAGTGAAGGCCGAAGTCATCGTCAAAACTGCGCGCGAGATCGCGACCGCGGGCAGTCGCTTTGCGTCGCATCTGTGGCGCGGCAGTTCTTCCGGCAATCTAGGAGGATGGCAATCGGCGCGCGCCTTGATGCTGTTGCATGTGCTGACCGGCTCGGTAGGGACTCCGGGCGGACACAATCTGAATGCGTGGAATAAATTTGTGCCGCGTCCGTACAAGAATCCGCCGCCGCAGAAGCACTGGAACGAATTGCTCTATCCCCAGGAATGGCCGATGTGTATTCACGAAATGTCGCCTCTGCTGCCGCACTTCCTCAAAGAAGGACGCGGCCGCATCGAGGCTTACTTCACTCGCGTCTTCAATCCAGTGTGGACTTATCCTGACGGCTTTTCGTGGATTGAGATGTTGCGCGACGAAGAAAAAGTCGGGCTGCACGCCGCCCTGAGCCCCACCTGGAGCGAGACGGCATGGTTTGCCGATTATGTTTTGCCCATGGGCTTCAGTTCCGAGCGTCACGACCTGATGAGCCAGGAGTCGTACGCCGGGAAGTGGATCGGCTTTCGCCAGCCCGTGCTGCGTGTTCTGCAGGAGCGAGAAGGCAAGAAATTCGACTACACCTATCAGGCGAATCCGGGAGAAGTCTGGGAAGAAGATGAATTCTGGATCAACCTTTCGTGGGCCATCGATCCTGACGGATCGATGGGAATTCGGCAATGGTTCGAATCTCCGTATCGTCCGGGGCAGAAACTTACGGTCGACGAATATTACGGATGGATTTTTGAAAATTCAGTACCCGGCCTGCCCGAAGCCGCCGCCAAAGAAGGATTGAAGCCGCTGGAATACATGCGTAAGTATGGCGCTTATGAAGTGACGACTGACGTCTATAAGCTGAACGAGAAGCCGGTTGCTCCGGCTGACCTTTCCGGTTCGAACGTTGAGGCGAACGGCGTGGTTACGAAAAATGGCAAAGCGGTGGGAGTGATGGTGGATGGCGAAGCGGTGGTCGGCTACAACACTCCGTCGCGAAAACTGGAGTTGTTTTCGAAAACCATGGCCGACTGGAAGTGGCCGGAGTTTGCGCTGCCGGAATACTATCGCAGCCACATTCACAAGTCAGCTCAAGCGGCGTCGATGGGAAGAGCTGCTGAGGATTCGAGCCCTGATGTCGATCCAGATTTCGACACACGCTACATGCCGCTCGTGGAATGGCCGAAGGATGCGAACGGCGAGGTCTTCACGCTGCTGCCGATTTTTCGTTTGCCGCATCTTATTCACACACGGTCGGGCAACTCGAAATTTCTCTACGAAATCGCGCACAAGAATCCTTTGTGGTTAAACCCAACCGATGCGAAGAAACTCGGCAAGATTCGCACCGGCGATCTGATCAAGGTCCACACGGAGATCGGTTTCTTCGTTTTGCACGCGTGGATCACCGAAGGCCTGGCGCCCGGAGTGGTCGCCTGCTCTCACCACATGGGACGCTGGCGCACGAATAAAGAAGATCAACTGGAACGCATGTCGAGTGCGTGGGTCGATCTGAAAGAAGTCGGCAAAGGGCAGTGGAAGATGCGCCAGACTTCGGGCGTCGAGCCCTACGAAACGACTGATCCCGACACGAAACGCGTCTGGTGGAGCGATGCCGGCGTGCACCAGAATCTTACGTTTCCCGTGCATCCCGACCCCATCACTGGCATGCACTGCTGGCACCAGATGGTGCGAGTGGAGCGGGCGGGCGCTGGCGATCGCTACGGCGACATCTTCGTCGATACCAATCTTTCGTTCGCCGTCTATCAACGGTGGAAGGCGTTGACTCGTCCTGCTCCGGGGCCTGGCGGATTGCGGCGTCCGTTGTGGATTCCGCGGGTGCATCGTCCCGAAGAAGCCGCGTTCTACATCCCTACGAAGAAAACATGACCTCGCACTCGCCGTTGTAGAATGACGACATGCCCTTGCAGCCAGGAAATCCCACGTTTAACAAGAAGCGCACTCCGCCTCCGGACGAGACTTTTGAAGAGGCGGCTTATCTGAAGGCGCTCGGGGAAAAGCAGAAAATCGTAAGCCTCAAACTGGCCGATGGGGAGGTCGTCCGAGGCTGGATCGAGTACTACGACAAGAACATGGTGCGCGTGACGCGCGAGGACGGCCCGAATCTTTTCATCTTTAAGCATGAGATCGTTTATATCGCGGAAGACAGCAAGAAGAGGTAGGGCGGCTGTCAGCAGTCAGCACTCAGCATTCAGCATTCAGTAACCCATCCTCAACATGAAAATCCGACTCGCATGACATCCCCTCAATCTCTAAACCTCATTTCCCCTATGCAGGCGATGGCTCGCGAAGCGGGCGCCTTGCTGATGGACTACTTTCGTCAGCATGTGAAGATTGAATACAAGGGCGGCGTTGATCTGGTCACTGTGGCCGATCGCAAGTCGGAAGCGCTGATTCTGGAGCGGATTCGCAAGCAGTTTCCTACGCATGACGTGATGGGTGAAGAAGGGACGCGCATCGAAACCGGCAGTGAGTACAAGTGGTACGTTGATCCGCTCGATGGCACTACCAATTTTGCGCACGGCTATCCGGTATTTTGCATTTCGCTCGCGGTCGAACTCCGTGGGCAACGCGTCGCGGGAGTGATTTACGATCCGACTCGCGATGAAATGTTCAGCGCTGAACTTGGCGGTGGCGCGCGGCTCAACGACAATGCGATTCACGTTTCGGCGACTGCGAATCTCGGAGAATGTCTGATTGCCACCGGGTTCCCGAGCCAGAAGCGGCATAAGAACCCGAATATTTATTTCTATCACCAGCTCACGCTGCGCACTCATGGAGTGAGGCGGGCGGGGTCGGCGGCGCTTGATCTTTGTAACGTCGCGTCGGGACGGTTTGACGGCTTCTGGGAATTTAATCTCAATCCCTGGGATACGGCGGCGGGTGTGCTGATGGTCGAAGAGGCTGGCGGGAAGGTCACGGACTTTGCCGGCGGCGAATTCCAGATAGCGAGCCGCGAGACGCTGGCGTCGAATGGCTTGGTGCACGCCGCGCTACTCCACGAATTTCAGGAAATCTTTGCCGGCCGCGGGTTGGAAGAGTTGCCCAGCCCAGTCGCCTACGCGAAAGATCGAAAACTCTAAAGGGTCGAGAATTCTAACGGGGAGCCGCCGGTCCACGGCTACGGGCAAGAGTTACAATTGCCTGCGTGGGCTCATCTTCATCATCTCTATCTCTCCTCGAACGCAAGATCGAAAAGCGCCCTGACAAAGTGCGGCTACAGGGCCGCATCCTGTTCCTCACCGAAGATCCACAGTTGATCAGGAAGCAACTCGCAGGCTGGGACCTGCCGTGGGACACGAAGAATCCCGCCAACAATCCCAAACTTCGCGACGACATTTCTACCGACGAGATCACTCCCGCGCACTACTGCTTCTACTTCGATCGGACGCTGGGTGAAATTCCCTACGCCGGTTTGCGGTGCGGCGACATGCTACCCATCGGGCGCAACGACGTGAAGAACGGCGGCTTCGTGTGCTCGGTGAGCGGCAAGCGTCGCGGCAAGGGCTCGAGCCGCGAGCAGTCTCCTTATGCGGAGATGTGTGCCGGGATTCAGGTCGCGATTGGGGAGAATATTGAGCGCATCTACAAGCAGAACTGCCAGAATCTCGGACTGCTGACTTCGACCAACTTTTCCTTGATCGACAGGATTCGCGCCGGCGAAGAAATTCCGCTCAGCGAATTCACTGCCGGAGAAGACGAGATCACGCGGCAGGTGATCGAGTATGGCGGATTGTTTCCGTTCAATGTTGCGCGCATGCAGGGTAAGGTCTTTCTGCCGCCGATCAAGACTCAGAAGCGAGCGATGACGCTGGCGGAGAAAATCTTTGCCCGGCACATGGTCAACTCTGATGGCGTTGTGGGTATTCCAGCGGTCAAGCCCGGCGACACCGGCTTCACGCGCGTTGATCTGCGTTTCAGCCACGAGTATGTAACGCCGATGGCGTCGATCTTCTACGAGCAATATGTCGGCAAGGATGTTCCGGTCAACGACGCTTCCAGCATTCGTTTCTTCCGCGACCATCTCACCTTTCTTGATGAAGTCATCTCGGAAGAAAAGAAAAAGATTGGACTGCTTGACTTGGCGACGCAACTCAAGCTGAAGCAGGAGGATTTCGCGAAGCAGCAGGGAATCAAGCTGCATGGCGAACTGGCCGATCGCAAGGGATCAGAGGGCATTTGCCATTCCGTGATGCTGGAGACTTATGCGCTGCCGGGGCAGGTGAACGTGGGCTCCGATTCGCACACGCCGCACGTCGGCGCCATCGGATGCATCGCCTTCGGCATTGGCACGACTGACGTATTCAACTCCTGGATCACGAAAGACGTGCGCGTCAAGGTGCCGGAGTCGGTCAAGATAGTAATTCGCGGCAAGCGGCACGCGAACGTTACGGCGAAGGATTTCATCCTGAAGATTCTTTCGCTCGACTACGTGCGCAGCGGCAAGGCGCTGGCAAAAGTGATGGAGTATGCCGGCGAAGCCGTCGAAGCGCTGTCGGTGGACGAGCGCGCCACCATGACCAATATGGCGGCTGAAATCGGCGGCTTTACCGGCATCGTGGCTCCGGACGAAAAGGTGGTTGAGTTTCTGATCGAGCGCCGCGGCATGAAGCGCGGCGAGATCGAGAAGATGATTGAGGGTTTAGACAGCGATGCGGGGGCCGAATATGCCGAAGTAATCGAACTCGATGCGGCTGAGATCACTCCCATGGTCGCGACACCGGGAGACCCCGGAAATGGTAAGTACATCCGCGACCTAGGCACTCGCGTCCCCATTGAAATCGCTTACGGCGGAACCTGTACGGCGGGGAAGAACGAAGACATGGACATGTATGCGGCTGTCCTCGCTGACGCGCTGAAGCAAGGGAAACGAATTTCGAAGCACGTCGACTTCTGGATTCAGTTCGGCTCTCAGGAAACGCGCGAGTATTCGAAACGCCGAGGCTACATCGAGATTTTCGAGAAAGCCGGGGCGCACGTTATCGAGCCCAGTTGTGGCGCCTGCATCAATGCGGGGCCAGGAGTTTCGACTCGTCCTGATCAGGTTGTTATCAGCGCGCAGAACCGGAATTTTCCTGGGCGCAGCGGGCCGGGGCAGATGTACCTCGCGTCGCCGCTGACCGTGGCCGCGAGCGCGGTCGCGGGCTACATTGTCGAGTACGAGCCGAGTCGTCAGCGGGAACTCACGACCGCCTGAGCTGCGGACGTAACGACTGAAGGCGTTACCTGACGCCGATCCCAGCTCCTAATCACTCTTCCTAATGACCACAAAATCATCACATCTGACACGTTCGAACATCACTGCACGTAAAGGCAGAAAGTGTGAAATTCGTATCAGGCGGTCCGCATCCAGATGCGAATTACGCTTCCGCTTGCGACGCCGTGTACAATGTACGGCAGAGTACATAAAAACGCACGCTGCCCAACAGATGAGCGCCAGAGCATCCCGCCTTCCTGGCCCTGCCGATATCTCCTATCAACCTGGCATCTAGCAAAGCGGCGCTTTGCGGAATCGCGAATCACTCCATGAAAATCCTGCTCTATAACCCCGATAACGGGGTTACGCGTAATTTTATGCCTCACCTCTGGATGTTTCTGTTGCAGGCGCTGACTCCAGCGGGACACGAGGTTCTGCTGGTGGATGGCAATGCCCAGCCCATGGACGAAGCGGGGATCGCGCAGTTTGTTCTCGACAACAATATTGGACTCGTCGGCATCGGCGCCATGACCCGAATGATTGCCAAAGCCTATCGCATGGCCGACGCGGTCCGAAGCACGGGGGTTCCGGTGGTAATGGGCGGACCGCACGTGACCGAGATGGCCGACGAGGCGCTTGGACGCGATGGCGGCCCGCGTCACGCCGATGCCGTTGCGCTCGGCGAGGCTGATGCGACTTGGCCGCAGATTGTTGAAGACGCCGCGCGCGGTCAACTCAAAGACCTGTATGCGCCGGTCGACGCTTTTGGCCAGGACAGTAAGCCGTCTCTGAATGAATATCCGGTGATTCCATGGGAGTCGATCGATCTCAAACAGTTCAATCTGGTGCCTAAGGCGTTGACCTCCACGCTGGGCAAGATCGGAGAAGGCTGGGGATCATTTCGCATCGTGCCGGTCGAATCAGGCCGAGGGTGCCCGTATGGCTGCGAGTTCTGCACCGTCACTGGATTTTTCGGAGACTCCATTCGCTTTCGCACCAATGAAAGCGTGGTGAACGAACTTTTGATGCTGAAGGCCCGCGCCCGCAAAGAGAAAGGCCAAATCGCGGTCTTCTTCATTGACGATAATTTTGCCATCAACATCAAGCGCACCAAGTCGCTGCTGCGCGACATCATCGCCGCCAAAGCGCAGGTGCATTGGGTGGCGCAGATCAGCGCCAATCTACTGCGCGACGAGGAACTCGTCGACCTGATCGCGGCCTCGGGTGGCAAGTGGGTTTTCATCGGCATGGAGTCCATCGATCCAGCCAACCTCAAAGACGTAAATAAAGGATTCAACAAGCCGGGTGAATATGCGACGGTGCTCGAGCGCCTGGCGCTACGCAATGTATATGCCATCACCTCATTTATTTTTGGCATGGACAACGACACCGTTGGAGCTGCCGAGCGAACTCTTGAACAGGTTCGAACCTGGCCTCCGGGTCTGCCGATTTTTGGTTTGCTCACTCCTCTGCCAGCGACTCCGCTGTACAAGCGACTGGAGAAAGCCGGCCGCCTGACACGGCCCAAGCACTGGCAGGAGTTTATCCCGTTCGCGATGGCCCACACGCCGTTGAAGATGACCATCGAAGAAGCTCACGCGGAAGTGAATTACGGCTGGGCGCAGGCCTATAGTCCGGAGGCGCTGGCTGACGCGGTCGAGTCGCTGAACGATCAGCCGCTCGGTTATCGCGTCAATATCTTCCTCGCGCGCATCTGTTTCCGCGGCATCTATTTCCCCATGATGGGCAAGATGGCGTGGCTAAAGGTAATTGCGCAAAACCGGCGAACCATCTTCAAACTGGTTAGAGAAGGATTCAAGCCCGGCGCCTGGCGCGGTGCTCCGGCGCGGATTCCAGCCAGCCCTCAGTCGCAGGTGGGCCCGGCCGAAGCGCTCGTGCACGCGGCCGCCGGGGATGGGCAGACGGTTGCTTTTCCCGCCGACTAACAGCCGCTGATCCGGGCCTTGACCTCGGAAAGCGGCTGCCGAATAGTGCCCTCTGTACCGATAGCTGGGTTCTTGCTAGAATCGTGGGTTCCACCATACTCTCTGCGCCCGAGGAGCACGAGATTCTATGACCTACGTAATTGCTGAGCCCTGCATCGGAACCAAAGACACCGCTTGCGTTGACGCCTGTCCGGTGGACTGCATTCATCCCAAGAAGGACTCCGACAAGTACGCGACCGAAGAAATGCTGTATATCGACCCGGTGGAATGCATTGACTGCGGCGCCTGCGTTCCGGTCTGCCCGGTCTCGGCCATCTTCGCGCTCGACGATCTGCCGGAAAAGTGGAATGAGTACACCGAGCGCAACGCGAAGTACTTCGGGCGATAGAGCAGTTTTCAGCTCTCAGTTGTCAGTCATCGGTAAAACCGGCTCGGCCGCGGAGCAGTTGATGTAACTGACGACTGATAACTGACGACTGACAGCTCCTTCCATTACAATCATTGCTTAACCTGTAAACCTTCCATGGCGCTGAAGGAGTCGGAAGCGATCGTTCTGCGCACGTATCCGCTGCGTGAGTCCGACCTGCTGGTTACGCTCTTTACCCGTCTGGAAGGCAAGGTGAAAGGCGTGGCGCGCGCGGCGATGAAGTCCAGACGCCGCTTTGGAGGCGCTCTCGAACCTCTCACCTATGTGCGGGCGTCTTACGACGACCGCGAGCGGCAGGAACTGGCGCGGCTTGATTCGTGTGAAGTGATCGAGTCGCCAATGGCCAGCGAAGTCAGTTATCAGCGGGCCGCTGCCTTGGCGCACGTGGCCGAGTTGCTTGACGAGTTGATGCCCGACCGCGAAGCGAGCGACGCGGTTTTCCGGTTGAGCCTGGCGGTCCTCCAGGAAATGCGCGGCCCGTCGTTGTGGATGCCGCTTACTTATTTTGAGCTGTGGATGACGCGGCTGATGGGATTTCTGCCGGAGCTTTCAGAGTGCGTGGTATGCGGACGGGCGCTGGACGGCAGCCGGGCGTTCTATCACGCGCTAGCAGATGGCCTGGTATGCGCTGACGATAAGCGCGTGGCATCGTCGGAGCTATCGTCGGAATCGAGAAAAATCGCGGCGCAGATGTTGCGCTCGCGCGTTTCGGAGTTCTCCGGCATCGACTGGCCGAAAGCGGTGGGTGCAGACCTGCGCAAATTTCTTCTCCAGATTCTGGAGCGGCACATCGAGAAGAAGCTGGTGACGGCGGGGATGCTGGAGAAGATCAGCGGCTAGCGGTTGGCACTTGGCAATTAGCACTTAGCCTTTAGCGCGTTGGCTTCAGCTAACGGCCGACTCATTACGTGAACACATTCAAATCCAATTCGCTTACCTTCCAAGAGCTCATCCTCAAGCTGCAGGCTTTCTATGCTGAGCGCGGAGCGGTCATCCAGCAGCCCTACGACGTCGAGGTCGGCGCTGGAACCATGGCTCCGGAGACGTTCCTGCGTGTGCTCGGGCCGAATCCGTATAAGGTTGCGTATGTACAGCCGTCGCGGCGTCCCGCCGACGGGCGTTACGGAGAGAATCCCAACCGCTTATTCAAGCACCTGCAATTGCAGGTGATCCTGAAGCCGCCGCCGGAGAACGTGCAGGAACTCTATTTAGAGTCGCTTGCCGCGATCGGGATTGACCTGCGTCAGCACGACATCAAATTCGAAGAAGATAACTGGGAGTCGCCAACGCTGGGCGCGTGGGGCATCGGATGGCAAGTCATGCTCGACGGCCTCGAGGTCACGCAGTTCACCTACTTCCAGCAGTGTGGCGGCGTAGACCTCGATCCGATTTCCGTCGAACTCACCTACGGTCTGGAGCGGCTGTGCGCTTTTCTGCAAGATGTTGATTCGATCTACGACATCGTATGGGCGCGCGATCCCGAAACCGGGAGGGAAGTGAAGTATGGCGAGGTCCGTCTAGCCGACGAGCAGCAGTTCTCGGTTTATAACTTTGAAGCGGCTGATGTGCCGAGTGCGTGGAAGCATTTCGAATTATGCGAGGCGGAGTGCAAGGCGTTGATCGCACGGTACGCTGCTCTGAGCAAGGATGTTTCAGGCGGAGATAGCAGCGAAGCCGGTGGCCTCACGCGGGAGAAGTCGCGCTTTCCGCTGCTCGGCGCCTACGATCTGTGCCTGAAATGCTCGCACTACTTCAACATCCTCGACGCCCGAGGCGCGATTTCCGTAACTGAACGCGTCGGAGTAATTGCGCGGGTGCGCGCGCTTGCCGTGGGAATTGCCAAGGCCTGGATGGACCAGCGGTACCCGGCTGAAAAAAAAAGTGAGAAGAGCGGTGAGGTTCAAAAGCCGGCGGCCAGAGAGAAAAAAGGCAACATGGCTCCGGTCGCCACATAGACTTTCAGAGTTCTGTCATCCTGAGCGGAGTGGAAACTTCGCAACGCGAAGTTTCCGTGGAG
This sequence comes from uncultured Acidobacteriaceae bacterium, assembly GCA_963755765.1. Lineage (GTDB taxonomy): Bacteria > Acidobacteriota > Terriglobia > Terriglobales > Acidobacteriaceae > Acidiflorens. Next base: position 19,856 of record CAVWKZ010000005.1, on the reverse strand, counting down.
TCGAAAGACCCTACACCGCACACACTGATGCAAGTCGCCAAATAAATAACGTATGTCTGACTTTCTACTAGAAATCGGATGCGAAGAAATCCCAGCGAGGATGATTGACGCCGCGTCTCGCGAACTGCGCGAGCGTGTGCACGCGCTGTTGCAACGCGAGCGTCTCGAGCCGGCCGGAGCGGTTTCACATTTCGACACGCCACGCCGGTTGGCCGTTCTCGCGTCCGGCATTCCGGCATCGCAGCCCGATATTACCGAGCAGGTGAACGGACCATCCGCGCAGATCGCGTACAAGGATGGCCAGCCGACGCCGGCAGCGCATGCCTTTGCCAAGAAGGTCGGAGTGGATGTCGCGAAGCTCGAAAAAGTGAGCACTCCCAAGGGAGAATACCTGGCAGCCACGGTCACCCGAAAAGGCCGCACCGCAAGCGAGATTCTTGCCGAGCATCTTCCTAAAGAAATCTCCACGCTCTACTGGCCGAAGAATATGTACTGGCGGAAGCGCGGCGAACTATTCGTTCGTCCGGTGCGCTGGCTGGTGGCGATGCTCGATGAGCAGGTTGTCCCGCTGGAGCTGTTCGGCATCGCAGCCGGAAAGACAACGCGCGGGCATCGCATCATCAGCAGCGGAGCGGTTGCCGTCTCCAAACCAAGCGCCTACGTCGAAGCCCTGCGCGGCGCGAGGGTTCTCTGTGCGGCTGACCGCGAGCACGTGATCCGCAAAGCGCTTGACGCGGCCACTCGCACTATCTCCGGCGCGCGCTGGCGCGAAGACAAACATCTCGTCGCCACCGTCGTCAATCTCACGGAATTTCCCTTCGTCATTCTCGGCAGCTTCGATCCCGAATTTCTCGATCTGCCTGAAGAAGTGCTGGTCACGGTGATGCGCGACCACCAGAAATATTTCGCTATCGAAGATGCGAATGGAAAGCTACTGCCTCACTTCCTCGCGGTGCTCAACACCGATGCCGACGCCGGCGGCCTGATCCGCCACGGCAATGAGCGCGTGCTGCGCGCCCGCTTCAACGACGCCCGTTTTTTCTGGAAGACGGACCAGAAGCGGACCCTGCGCCAGCGCGTCGAGTTGCTGCACAACGTCACCTTTCAGAAAGATCTAGGCAGCTACTACGACAAGACGATTCGCATGCAACGCTTGGCCAGTTCGCTTGCGGAGACCGTAAAGCAGAGCGGCGTGGCGATTCGACCCGGCGTAGTCCACAAAGCTGCGCTGCTTGCGAAAACCGATCTCACCACCGAACTGGTCAAGGAGTTCACCGAATTGCAGGGAATTGTCGGGGGCCTGTACGCCCGCGTGCAAGTGCTCGATGAAGACATGAAGCCCGACGTGCAACTGGCGATCTCGCGAGCGATCTACGATCATTACAAGCCCGAGTCGATGGAAGACAGCGCGCCCGCTACGCTCGAGGGAGCTGTACTCTCAGTTGCCGACAAAGCCGATTCGATCGCCGGAATGTTTGCGCTCGGCCTGATTCCCAGCGGATCGAAAGATCCATTCGCGCTGCGCCGCCAGGCGAATGGAATCGTGAAGACGATTGCCGAGCTCAAACTCCCGCTGCGTCTTTCAGAGATCATGGCCGACGCGCGCACTCGCTATAAGGGCTCCGAAGCGGAGAAAAAGTTTTCGAACGCCGCCTATGCCGAATCGGTGCGCAGCTTTTTCCGCGAGCGTCTCGAGTTCTACTTGAAGGATGCGCATGAACCTCGCTATGCGTATGACGTAGTCAACGCCGTACTTGCAGTTGACTCTGACGATGTCGTAGACGCGGTTGCGCGCGCCGAGGCGGTGAGAAAAGTGCGCGGCTCGGCGGATTTTGAATCGATTTCCAGCGCCTTCAAGCGCATGAAGAACATTCTGCGACAAGCCGCTGAAAAGACTAATGTTATTGCGATGCGCGTCAATCCGGCGAGTTTGCAGGAAGAGTCGGAAAAAGAGCTGGCGGCGCTCATCCCGCAGACCGTCGCGAAGGTCGAAAAGCTGCGCGCGGCGCGCAACTATGAAGGGGCGCTGCTTGAGATCGCCAAGCTGCGTCCCACCATCGACAAGTTTTTCGACAAGGTCATGGTCATGGTTGACGATGACAATCTCCGCGCCAACCGTCTGGCGCTATTACAGACGGCGGTTAAAGAATTTTCCACGATTGCCGATTTCTCCGAGATCGTGACCGAAGGCAAGGAATCTGCGAAATAATAGTTGAAGAGGACCCATATATGGCAACGACGACTCTCCCCGAAACCGGAATCATTGGAACGAAAACGGCAGAAGCAAGAACTGCGGAAGCGAAATCCACGGCCACTAAGCCCGCGTCCACAAAATATGTCTACTCCTTCGGAGGCGGCAAGGCTGACGGCAACGGCAAAATGAAAGACGTTCTCGGCGGCAAAGGCGCGGGGCTCGCCGAGATGACCAACGCCGGACTCCCCGTGCCTCCGGGATTCACCATTCAGACCGAGGCGTGTCGCGAGTACATGCGCCAGAACGCGGTGTCGAAAGAGGTTGACCGCCAGATGGAAGAAGCGCTCGCCAAGCTCGAAACTCTGCAAGGCCAGAAGCTCGGCAAAGGCGAGAATCCGCTGCTGGTAAGCGTGCGCTCAGGCGCGAAGTTCTCCATGCCCGGCATGATGGACACGATCCTCAACCTCGGCTTGAACGATCAAAGCGTCGAGGCCCTGGCCAAGCGCACCAGCAATCCGCGTTTTGCTTATGACTCCTATCGCCGCCTGATTCAGATGTTTGGCAACGTCGTGCTCGATGTCGAAAAGCCGGTGTTCGACGAAATCTTTGACGCCAAGAAGAAACAAAAGAAGACCAAGCTCGATACCGACCTCGATGCCAAGGCGCTGCAAGAAGTCATTGTCGAATACAAGAAGGCGGTCAAGAAGCACGCCCATCGCGACTTTCCACAGGACGCGCACGAGCAGTTGGTGATGGCGCGCGATGCCGTGTTCCGTTCCTGGCAGAACGATCGCGCCAAGACCTACCGCCGCATCAACAATATCGACGACATGCTCGGCACAGCCGTCAACGTGCAGGCGATGGTCTTCGGCAACCTTGGCGACACCAGCGGCACCGGCGTCGGCTTCACCCGCAATCCGGCGAATGGAACCAAGGAATTCTACGGGGAATTCCTGCTCAACGCCCAGGGGGAAGACGTGGTGTCGGGCGTGCGTACTCCGGTTCCAATCCTTGAACTCGAGAAGATCATGCCCGATGTCTACAACCAGCTTCGCGACATCACCACGCGCCTCGAGAACCATTACAAAGATATGCAGGATTTTGAATTCACCATTCAGGACCGCAAGCTCTACATGCTGCAAACGCGCAACGGTAAGCGCACAGGACTGGCCGCAGTGCGGGTGGCGTTGCAGATGGTGGACGAAGGACTCATCACGAAAGAAGAAGCCATCTTCCGCGTCGATCCGAATCAGTTGTATGACTTCCTGGTTCCGCGGCTTGACGAAAAGGGAAGCAAGGTCGAGGTGCTGGCGAAAGGCTTGCCTGCGTCTCCGGGCGCCGCGGTCGGACAGATCGTCTTTACCGCCGACGAAGCCGTAGAAAGAGCCGGACACGAAAAAAATGTTCCCGTGATTCTGGTACGCGCTGAAACCACGCCGGAAGATATCCACGGCATGGAAGTTGCGAAAGGCATTCTGACCTCACGCGGTGGTATGACCAGCCACGCCGCCGTGGTCACGCGTGGCATGGGCAAGTGCTGCGTAGCCGGAGCGGGCGACATCGACGTCGACGAAAAGGCGCGCGAGATGCGCGTTAAAGGCCAGACTTTCAAAGCGGGCGACTGGATTTCGCTCGACGGCACCACTGGCCGTGTGATCAAGGGCAAGCTCAAGACTCTCGATCCCACGCCTGACAATCCTGAACTGCAGAAATTTATGGCCTGGGCCGATCCCTACCGCACCATGAAAGTCCGTGCCAACGCGGACATTCCGCGCGATGCGATTCAGGCGCGCGAGTTTGGCGCCGAGGGCATCGGTCTGTGCCGTACCGAGCACATGTTCTTCGGCGAAGAGAAAATTCCGTACATGCGCGCCATGATTCTTGCCGACAACGAAAAGGATCGCCGCGTCGCGCTCAAGAAGCTACTGCCCATGCAGCGCAAAGACTTCGACGGAGTCCTCCGTGCAATGGACGGATTGCCGGTCACCATTCGTACGCTCGATCCGCCGCTGCACGAATTTCTGCCGCGCCGCGAAGAGCTGATGGTGGATATCGCCACTTTGCGGCATGCGGACGCGAAAGAGAAAAAGTTACTGGTGTCGAAATACCGCGACTACGGAGCGAAGGCAGTCGGCGATCTGAAGAAAGTTTTGCCGCCGCTACTCAGCCGCGTTGAGCAACTACACGAAGTCAACCCCATGCTCGGACACCGCGGCTGCCGCCTGGGCATTACGTATCCCGAGATTACCGAGATGCAGGCGCGCGCGATTTTCGAAGCCGCTGTTGCCGTCGCTAAGGACGGCATCAAGGTCTATCCCGAAGTGATGATTCCGCTGGTCGCCACGGTCAATGAAATGGCGAACCAGGCGGCGATCGTCAACCGCGTGGCGAAAGAAGTCTTCAAAGAAAAAGGACACACCGTCGAGTACCTGGTCGGCACCATGATCGAGTTACCGCGCGCCGCGCTGGTCGCCGGCGAGATCGCCAAGGAGGCAGAGTTCTTCTCCTTCGGTACCAACGATCTCACGCAAACCGCCTGGGGCTTCTCGCGCGACGACGTCAATAAGATCTTGCCCACTTACCTTGCCGACGGAATCATCAAGCAGGATCCGTTTGCCGTTCTCGATCGCGAAGGTGTAGGGCAGTTGGTGAAGATGGCGACCGAGCGTGGGCGCAAGACGCGTCCGACTCTGAAAGTGGGAATCTGCGGCGAGCACGGCGGCGAACCATCGTCGGTCGAATTCTGCTACCAGACCGGACTCGACTACGTTTCCTGTTCGCCGTTCCGCGTACTCACCGCAAGACTGGCGGCGGCGCAGGCCGCAGCTGGCGAAAAGCTGCAAGGCGACGCCGGACGGACAAAATAATCAACCGGAGGAGCGCGGAGCTAATTCCTCCGCGTGCCCTCCGGATTGATGCATCGACGCCGTTCAGTTGACTCTCTGCAACCGAGCAATCAGCTTCTGCGCCAGGTTCTCCTCTGACTCAGACCACAACAAGCGCCCGGTTGCGCCCACGTTCTTTTCCATCCGAGCCGTAAGCTCCACCAGTTTGTGCACGTTGCTGCGGACGTTCCGCTCCGCCTCAGCCGTAAACTCGACCTCCTCGTGAAGGAACGATGTGTCCAAGCCGAAATCAATTTGAATGTGCCCAGTTTCTTCGGCCGCGTGTTCCTCAAATTCCGTGCCGTGTGCCGTCACCCGCACCAGCGCCGGTTCCAGCACCCATTTCTCCGCGCCCTCAGGAGGAGTCCACAAATCCCAGTAGGCCTCGAAAACGTAAGCGTAGTCGTCGTGGAGAAGTTCCGCGACGGTTGCCGCTGCTTCCTCCGGAGAAACGCCCGGACGAAAGCGTCGCTCCAGAATGGTCGGCTCATTCCACGAAACGGGTTGAATCGCGGCGTAAGTCACCCGGTCACGGGTCGCAGAAAACGGAATCTGGCGGAGTACGCTGACGGCGCGCGGCAGAATCTCGGACTCATCGAAGCTGGGAAACCACAGACTCAAATAAAGCGAATCGGCCATGGAGGTATTCTAGACGTATTCTAAACGGCAGGCGGGTGTGGTTCGATGTTCAACTTGGTGAGTGCATTGAAGCGGTCGGGCGCCCGCTTTTGACGAGGGAAAAGCGCCCTGTTACTATGAAATTCGGCGGCAATCACCATCTCAGATCTCACCCAGAACGTCCCCGTCGTCTAGCCTGGCCTAGGACATCGCCCTTTCACGGCGGTAACACGGGTTCAAATCCCGTCGGGGACGCCAACCTTATCAACCACTTGCAAATCCCCTCCAGAATTTTGTAGGTCCGTTACAGTCCGATAAGCCTCGGTGCTTGGTTTTTCTTCGTTTTTGTCGAGCAGCAAACTCACAACTCGGCTCTGCGCGTCTCGCTTCGTTTGCGTGATTGCTTGCGCATAGACGTTCAGAGTGACCGAGATGTTTGCGTGCCGCATTAGCTCTTGCACAACCTTCACGTCCTCGCCGTTCCCCTTGAGGAGCGTCGCGTACGTGTGCCGGAACGTGTGCCAACCGAAATGGCCCACGATTCCGATTTCTTTCGCCGCTGGCTCCAGGTGCGCCTTGTACAGCGAACCCGGCCAGTACGGCAGTTTTCCTCCGCTGTGCGGACTGGCGAATACCCAGTCCTCATCGGTTGGGTATGGACTATGCAGTCGCCAGTTCCACAAAACCTTAGACAGTCGCAAATCGAGCGGAACCGGCTTGCGAGAGGCTTCGGTCTTGCAGTCCCCGACGTGTTGCATCACGATCGAGCGGATGACATGGACTTCCATCTTCTGAAAATCGATATCCTTCCACTTGAGGCCTAACAACTCCCCAACCCGAAGGCCCGTGAACACGGCGAGGAATACCATCGTGCGCGTGGGCTCCTTCAGGATGCGAAGCAGTGCCGCAATCTGCTCGATGGAAAGCACAATGGGCATCCTGGTCCGCTTGGCACTTTGACGCACCATGCGTATGGGATTCACATCAAGCCATTCCCATCTGACAGCGTGATTGAAAACCGCGCTCATGATGTTTCGAGCTTTGGCTTTGCTTCCGTTCGCATACTTGAGCGAACGAAGCCACTGCTCCACCGCGACTGCTTTGACCTCGGTTACGTGATAGCTTCCCCACCTGGGCAAAATCCACTTTCGGAAATAGCCTACGTAGGTGACCTGCGTCTTCCGCGTTTTGGTGCAGTCCGGCCCCAGCTCCTTTTCCCGGTAGTGTTCGACGAGCGTTTGAACACTGATCGGAGTCAAGCTGGTTCGCGGATTCTCAGCGTTGATGTCTGCCCGAAGTGCGGCGACGGCCTTCTGAGCCGCCGTCTCGTTCGGATATTGTTCGAGCGATCCAACCATCAGATTGCGTCGCGTCCGACTGCCATCCGCCTGGAGTTCGTACCATCGGTACTCCCAAGCTTTCCGGCCACCGGCACGCTTCACGATCTGAAGGCTGCCTTGCTGAAATCTCGTCCGTCTCATCACGATCCTCCGTGGTTAGGGACGGTACGGATAGCTGGCTAACTTTAACCTCAAATGCACCCACGCGTCGAGATCCGATGTACGAAAGCGCCACAATTTTCCGATCCGCATGGCGCGTATCTCGCCCTTGCGGGCGAGTCGTTGAAGTGTTTTCGGGTGGATCTGCAGCAAGGCTGCCGCCTCGCGCGAATCGACTAACCTCTCGAAATGAGGGAACGGCTGGCTGACTGGCGTTACTTCGTGCATCTCGCTCATAAAATCTCCTGCAGCGAGAGTCGAGACCGGGCTGAAATCACCGCGTCGTCTGAGGGTCGGCTTTGGCGTCCGACTTCATCCGACAGATTTCGAGCCCATTCACTACTCGGCTGGCGTTAGTCTTCGCGTCATGGGCGGACGAGAACATTATTCGTATAGAAACCGTACAAGACGCATTTGTTGCTTCCTTTCAATGAATCTTTTTTCTTTTTGACTTCGAACAAACTTCTCAACAACTGCTTAAAGTGCCTAAAGCGCCTAGAAGTGCTTTTAGGTACGTTTAGGGAATCTACGGGAACAGAAGCAAATGGCGCACTAAACCGCCTGCCTCTTTAGCGAGGTGGCTCCATAGATTCGGGCGAAATTTTGCCCTCTATGTATGTAAGGAACATGTAGCAGGGAAAAGGTATCGAAATATTTTTGGGTCTGCTACCGATACGGACAGCTTCTTGCGAAAGACTTAGCGGAGTTTTCTAGGCTAGTGAGGTAGGTTGGTGACCGCGCGCCATTTGCGATCTGCAACATCAACCGACTGATCATCTGACGCAGTGTCTACCGCACAACTCGGCCCGAGGGCAGCCAACGGCAGTTTGCGTGATCGCCTTGGGATGGAACGTGGCCCAAGCCCGCTACCGTCGAGGAGTATCTGAACCAGATGCTTGATTCCCGGAAGACGTAGACAGGCTCCGGCAAAGGCCCATCCCAGGTTGATGTGCTCAAGACCGCGCGCGAAAGCGCCCACACCCTCGTCGACATCGGTCCCATCCATCGGATCATAAGTGATGCGCTGCAGATCTCGTGTGGGATGATCCTCGGCAGCGACTACGTGCAGCAAGACGGCACCGTGAGACTCGAACCAGCGACGTACTTCTGAGCAAGGACCACACGTCTCGGCAACATACAGTCGCGCTAGCGGACGATCGGGGGCGTGCCACGGCGTCAGTCGCGGTCTCCAAGCTTTGACGTTGTTCCGGTACTCCTCCCAAGGCTTGCCGAAACGAACTCTCATGTCCTCACCTTCATCCCAGGCGGCTAGGCCCAAGCTATAAAGAAAGGACATGATGCCCGCTGCTGCCACCCAGGGGTCTCGAAGCACGCAGCCCCACGCAGTCATCACGAGTGCGCATGAAAGCTGCATCGGGTTCGAGATGTAACGATAGAGCCCGCTAACCACGAGTTGTTTTGGCGGATCGTAAGGGATCGGCGTACCGTTGCCACGTTGCGCGAACTCCTGAACTGCGGAAACTCCGGCAACTCCCAGCAACGCGATGGCCTGCAATTCCAGGCTCCGCAGCCACGCAGGTTCGAAGAGCAACGCGTCCCATTTGTGTCCGGGTCGCACCGCAAAGACAACTTCAGGGATCAAGAAGAGGAACACTCCGCCTGCTGCCAAAACGTGAAGTACCGCGCGCGCTTTCACGTGCGTATCGTTGATAGTCCAGCGCGCGAATAACTGCGCGGGAACCAGGACAAGACCCAGCGCAACAAATTCGCCAATCAGCCACCGGTGGCTGAGAGCGACAACAGGGGAGCACGCCGGCATAAGGATCAGGTCAATCGCAAAGAAAGCCGCTGATACCCAAACTATTCCAGTTTCATCGAAACTTAGGATCGGAAGGATTCCCCAAAGCATCGCCCATCCGAGGTAGAGATCGACAGGCATTCCACGAAACAGCCCGCCCAGCGCGTCGAACCTCCACCAGCCGAAGTGCAGGTTGAGCAATTGAACGGCAAGCAACGATGGCAGAGTCCAGACAAACCCCAGCAGCGCCGCAGGGAATATCCTTTTCCGGCTCGGTCGCAGAAACACAAGGAGGAAAGCAGCAATGACGGGAACGTAGAGTCCCATGAATCGGACGGCGGCGGCGCGTCCCATGTTCTACTCTCCCTGCTTTTGTGGCGCCGGAGTCGCATTGGCCCGGATTAGATATTCGGCGGCCAAGTGAGTCGCATATCGCTCCCATGGACGAAAGTACCATGCCGGATCAAGTCGCCTTTCGAAATGAAGGGTCCAATTCACGCGAGTGTGCTGCGCATCCAGCGCCGTCCAATCGACCTCCGACGACTTCCAGTCCAACCAGTGTGCGACTTTGCTGCTGTCAGACACCGCATCAAATCGAACATATCCGGGGTGCGATTCGCTCACCTTGAGCAATAGGTTACCAGGATGGCCCTCGCCACCGGCGAAGTGAATCGTGCGGGTGGCACCAACTTCCAGGCCGTCCCCCTGCGCTTCAGTTGGACGGGGAAATCCCAATCTTAGGTAAATAGGCAACGGCATATCGGTTCGCGGGCTGTGACTCAGTGCTACCTGCACGTCCCTCTCTGAGGCAGTGACCACCTGTGACGCTTGCACTGTTTCTTCGCGGTTGAATGACAACCTCGGAGAACTGCCCTCAATGCTCATTGGAAGGAGAATCAGCAAAAGGCATGAGAGAGTTGTCTGCCGCTTCTCGCGGTTCCAGTCGACAACGGCACCCACCAAGAGCCCTACGAGATAGAAGATCGGCGAAGCCATCAAGATACAGATGAAGCCTTCGCCAAGGAGAGGGCCCGAGAGAAGCAAAGCGAGAGTGAGACCCTTCATGATTCCACCCTTTACGGTTTTAGCTTTCGGCACCATCGCCAATAAGATCGCCAACACCGCCGGGATACCCACAAATAGCACCGCAGTCTGCTCTAGCCTCCCACGCACGATGAGGCGGTACATGACGCTACCCGCACTCACCGCAAGAATCAGAAAAATGAGCCTCCACTGCGAGCGGCTTATTGATGGTTTCTGTTCTAGATCATCATTCATTTAACCCTCCCTGTCTGATAGCGATCGACCAAGTCTCTTGCTGCGCTCGGCCAGTCGGGGAATTCGAAATTGAAGCCGGATTGCAGGAGACGGCCCGGAATGACCCGGCGGCTTTTTAGAATGAGTTCGGTTTCGGTGCGGAGGAACCACGCGCCCAGTTCGAGCATGAAGCGGGTGGAAGGAAGACCAGTCGCTGCTCCTGCAGCTTGCCGCAAGGCCTGCATGAATTCACGGTTGGGTAATGGGTTCGGTGCTGCGAGATTGATGGGGCCATCCAGTTCTTCGTGGGCAATCAGGTAATCGATGCTGCGAAGAAAGTCCGTGTCGTGAATCCAGGAGACGAATTGCTGTCCGGAGCCGGCTTTACCTCCCAACCCGAACCTCACTAAGCGAAGCAACTGATCGAAGACGCCGCCCGGTTCCGGGCTCATGGTCATGGCGCTGCGAAGAGCGATCCTGCGGGTGTTGGGCGTGTTCGCTGAGAAGAAGGATTGCTCCCAACCCGTCGCTACATCAATGCTGAATCTCCAGGTGCTGGGGACGTCGCGCTCCTTGCCGCCGATTTCCCCGGTGGCCTCGTCCATGGGAAGGTCCAATGAGTGGCGGTAAATGGTGGCAGTGCTGGCATTCATCCAAAGGCGAGGCGGGCGCGCCAATTGACCAAGGGCCAGGCCGAGCAAGTATGTGGTCGCGGTGCGGGATTCCTTAATCTCAGTCCGATTTTTGGTAGTGTAACGGCAATTTACGCTACGACCTGACAGGTTGATAAGAACATCCGCGCCATCCAGCGTGGCTGCCCAATCGCCAAGGCTCGTCCCATCCCACACAACGATTTGCCAAGGCACGGTGTGTTTGTTTCGCGCCAGAACAGTGACATGGTGGCCCTGTGCATGAAGATGCCGAGCCAAAATCGTGCCTACTTGACCGCTCCCTCCTGGAATCACGATATGGAGTTGTCGAATCATTGCGCGCGTTCCCCAGCATCGAGAGCATCTTCCTCGTAAGCGATTTCCAGCAGGCCGGTGGCGAGTTTTCGGACAGGCCGCAGCAAGGGAAAGCTGGAAAGCTTGATCAGTGCGACTACTATAGCGAGACTCTTGTCAAAGAGTTTCATGGTGCGCGCTTGTTTGGGCGAAGAGTCGTACACCCAGAAGAGAATCAGTCCCATTTGATAGAGCCACAGCAAGCGGGGCAGGTGGACTTTCAGGTCTTCAGGGACACGCACCTTCCCGCCCTCAACAGCGCGGGAGAAAAATGCGATGTCTTGATCGCGAATGCTGCGGGTTTCCTTACTGAATGGGGAAAGAGGATGGTTGGGATCGATGTGAGCGGAGAGTGCTCCCAGCAGCTTGCGATCCGCAGCGAAATAATCGAGTTTTACTCGAATAATGGCGCGCAGGCGGTCGTGCAGGCCTTTAGCATCGGCCAACGACTGATCGAGCAGGGGAGCGAGGTGCTCCTGTGCGCGCTCGTAGAAGCCCATCACGATGGCATCTTTCGAGTCGAAATAGTAATACGCCGCTCCAAGTGCAACATTCGCTTGGGTGGCGACATCACGCATCGTTGTAGCCTCAAACCCTTTGTCCCGAAACAATTGAAGGGCACGTTCCAGAATGGTGTAGCGAGTCAGTTCGCCTTTCTCGGTCTGTTTGGCGTTCTTGAACATGTTCAAATGTTCGCTCAGTCGGAGGTGGATGTCAAGGACAATCTTGAACGCGTTCAACTCTGGAGTTAAGACCCTGCTTTCAATGAGTTTCGCTGATATCCCCACATCTCAGCAGCATAGCCGGGGTGCGGCTCGCGTCAAGGCTCACGACCGCTTCGCGGCGCACAGAGCGCGGCCTTGACGCAAGCCTAACCCCCGGCACATTTTCTCCGCCATGTGGGGAATGTGCAGGTGTGGCTCTCCGCGAGACCTCAAAGCCCGAGACCAAGACTGGGGCCACCGAGGTCATGTTCCACGCCGACATGGGGAGTCCTTTCCGGTTCCGGTGCGTGAGTTGGAACGGAAGAATGCTGCTCTCCGATCTGCTGGCCAGCTTGCCGGTTCACCCCAGTCATCAGGTCAACACGGTGGCCCTTTTCCGGATCGTGTGCGGACAGCTGTTTTCGAGCTAGTTCAATCGCGGACTGCCGCATCGTAGATACGCCGACGGATTCACGAAGTTGCTCGCGGTCGCTCGTGACAACAGCGATCTCGCTTCGGCCGCGGCTCGCCGCAACATAGAACAGTTCCTTTTTCATGGCGTCCGCCGAGATGATCACGGTGTCTACGGTTTTGCCCTGGCTTCGATGGGCGGTGACCGCATATCCGTGGGTGAATTCGTGATAGTTCGCAGGAAGTGTTCTTCCGTCTTCGAGGCGTATGGCACCACCATCCAGGGAAGTCACTTTGACCAGCTCTCCATTGGTCGTCCTGAGTTCCGGCCCTCGACGGTTTGCTGTCAGCATGAGGCTGTCGCCAGGGGCAACCTCAATGGCCTGACGCTCATAAACGGAAAATGCCCGCGTTTGTTTCGGCGAGATGTTCACCTCTTCACCGGTTTCTTTTCGCGCAACCAGAGATTCAGGCCCAACACGCACGACTTCCAGAGACTCATGGCGTTTTGCTAGTTTTGTGTCTCTGTGGAATTGCAGAACCTGCCCCTCTTGGTAGTTGGACAGTTCTTGTTTCTGCGCTGTCGTCCATTGGAGCGAGACGTACCGATCAAAAGACTGGCTGATTCCCAATTCGCCGCCATCTTTCCGATCTTGGCGAATCGCGTCGGTGAGTTGCGAAATCTCAGCATGAGTGCCCGCAACTACCAGCGTATCGCGCCCTTCGGCTCGAAACTCACGATGCAGCTCCGCCACAACCTGGCCGCGGTCGAAGATTGATACTTCGCGAATGGCTCCGAGCTTTTCCAATTGTGCGAACCCCTCTTCCGGTGAATGTCTCATGGTCATTACGGCCTCGCGATACAAGGAGTTCGTCTGCCGCCGTACTTCAGTGAGGGAAACACTCTTCAGGTCAGACTCCCGCTCCAAGATACGCAACGCATCCGAGGCCTCGACGCTGGGAATTTGCCGCGTATCACCGGAGAAAACAATTCTGGCTCCCTGATCTTCGGCGAGGTGCAGCAGACTTTGCATTTGCCGGCCAGAAACCATGCCCGCTTCATCGACGATCAAGACCCTTCCGCGCAGAGTGCTCTGTGGTTCCTGATCTTCGAGAAGTCGTGAGACAGTCATCGCATCTCGGAAGCCGATCTTTTCCAGTTCGTCCACGGCACTCCTGGTAGGAGCCACCGCAAAAACGTCGTGCCCGGCTTCTCTGAGGCCACGGTCAATTTCACGTAGCGTAGCTGTCTTGCCAGTACCGGCGGCACCTCGAAGATTGATCGCCAGATCGTGAGAGTCGAGCACTGCTTCGACGGCGCGCCTTTGTTCGGGGCGCAGCTTGTCCAAAGGCTCAAAGTCGCAGCCTTTACCGAGGCGGTCGTAGTGGTCTGTCCCTCGGTTAACTACGGCGATCATGTCGCGCTCGCGTTGGAGGGTCGCGTGTGTCGCAATTTCATCCCCAGCGGAGATGAGAGTCCCTTTCGCGCGTTCAAGCAAGAGAGAGCCCTGAAGGTCGCTGAGTTCGACGTTGCCGCGCCCGTGACGAAGAGCCTCGGTTAGAACCTCATGCTCTCTGGCGACTGAGAGACGCTCGAAAATGTGCTCCTGAGAGTATGCAAGCGAGGCCTCATGCACACAGCGATTGATTTGAGGCGAATGGGATTGTGTCTGAGCTTCGTTCAAACATCTCACGAAGCATTTGCTTCTCGTCCGGGGTCAGTCGTTCTTGCTGAAGGTTACGGACTTGCTCGGTCGATATCTCCTGAAGCTTGTCAGCCCGCGTTTCCCGGACGAGTACCGCAACCTCGTTGTCTGTTGGCGCACGACCACGTGAATTGGTGAACTCCAGAATGGCCGCATCCCGCTGGGCACTGCGTTGGCTGTACTTGTCGAGGAGGTCCTGGGAGAATCCTGCGATCTCGAATCCTTTGTCACGACCACGAACATCGTGACGGTTTTCAACCTGGTAACCAAGGGCGCGTACTTCGCGAGCCAGGGCATTGCGATAGACCTCGGTCAGGTAGCTGCGACGTTCGTACAGACCGGAAGCCTGTAGCGCCTTCCAACGCCCTTCAGTGCCATCGTAAGTGAGATTGGCAGCGACGGCATGAGTGTGGAGCTGAGGATCTAGCTGACGACTCGTGTCGTGAGTGTAGGAAGCTACGATCCAGTTGCCGGTGGCTCGATTTTCGTTCAGGCCGGCGAGGCGAACTCTAGTGGCCGAGAATTTTTCTGCTTCCTCTAGGGCCTCGTGCACGGCGGTTGCGTGCGATGCGAGCAGTCTGTCATCCCCGCCAACAATGGCCACGACAGAGACGGACTTCGGCGCTGAAAATGTCATGTCATAGAGGGACCGGGCCTTACTCTGTTCCGCGCCATTGCTAGCAATGCGATCCGCGCTGTGGCGCTGCCGGAGGAACTCTCCCGTTTGTGGGTCGAGGCCCTGACGCACTGCCTCGAAATCCTCGGAGGCAACCCCTCCTTTGAGACCCAGCAGTTCAGCGCCGCGTCCGTGCCACCGGCCTTCGACCGTCCGATTCTGGTCGTAGTAGTCGCTCTGTTGGAGATGGCGCTGTGCGTAGCCTTCACCGCCAGTCATGGCACGAATCGTCAGCACGGCTCGACGCTAGCTCTGTTCGAAATGCGGATTCAAGGGAGTTGCTGGATTCTTGAAAATTCAACCCCAAATCGTGCCAGATACTTGCGGAGCCGGTCTGCATCATTTGAGAAGGTCTTGCGCGTTCGCGATGCGCCGAACAATGTACGGCCGGCGTCCGACAGAGAGCGACTCCGCTTGCACACATCCACGACGAAGGCCAGTTGGGCGCGATCGAAGAGGTCCAGTTCTTCCAACTGCCTGTCATCAAGGAATTCTTGAAGAGCGGCTGGAGAAGGCGACTCGCCGTGGGCGCTCCACGATGCCAGCAGCCTTTTAGTCTCTTCTTCCACGATGACGGTAGAAATTCGACCGCCTGGTGCTAGCGTAGCCATCCGAGCGACCGCCGCGTTCAGGTCGCGGAAATTCCCGGACCAATTGGCGGTGGGAGAAAGCGCAAACGCCAGGAATGTGTCCCGAGCTTCTCTGCTGAAAGTGACTCGTCGCCCAGCTTTCTCGGCGAAACGATCTAGTTCGAAATCGAGGTTTGGTTCTATATCTTCGGAACGATTCCTGAGCCCCGGGAGCGAGAATGTCCAGAGGTTGATGCGTGCTAGGAGATCCTCACGGAATCTGCCTTGGCGCACAGCAGCAAGTAGATCCCGATTCGTCCCGGCGATTAGCTGAAAATCGCTGTGAGCTTCATCATCCGAACCTAAAGGAAGAAATGTCTTTTCCTCCAGGGCCCGAAGCAGCATTGCTTGTTCATCAAGACCCAGTTCTCCAACTTCGTCCAGAAATAAGACTCCCTTATCCGCAGCGCGAAGCAAGCCGGGGCGATCCTTCTGAGCGCCTGTGAACGCTCCTTTCACGTGCCCGAACAGCGCAGACATGGCAGCGTCCCCACGTACAGTCGCGCAATTCACTTCGACAAAAGATCCCTCGACGGCTCGGCGGTTCTTCTTCAGTTCGTAGATTCGTTTTGCCAAGAGCGATTTGCCGGCACCCGTCGGACCCATGAGGAGCAGAGGATCGCGGGTCGCGATTGCAACCTGCTCAATTCGATCGATCAGATGGTTGAATGCAATATTCCGGGTATCGATGCCTCCCTTGAGATAAGAAACTGCCTCGCGTTGCTCTTGTCGAAATCGCGAGGCGATCCGGTCATACTTGGACAGATCGAGGTCGATGATCTTGATCGTTCCTGGCGAACTCCGATCTCGTTCTGGCGAACACTGCACCAACCGGCCTGGCATATAGCGCGACTCGGTCAAGAGAAACAAGCAGATCTGCGCGACGTGAGTACCTGTCGTGATGTGGATGAGGTAGTCTTCCGATTCCGTATCGAATGGGTACTGGCGAGAGAACTTGAAAAGAGTCTCGTAGACTTCCTCAAAATCCCAAGGGTCGCTGAACTCCATCTCGTGTTGACGGACTTCCGTTTCCGGCGAAACAGTTCGTATGTCAGCACGCACCGTTTTTGCTAAGGACGAGTCGCGCTTGCCATGCAGCAGTTCAAAGCGACGGACAATAAGGTCTGGCTGTCGACAGAGAGAAACGGAAGGACGCCAGTTCTGCCAGCGATCAGGGTGTTTGCCCATATCGAGGGTGGTGCCTAGCAAGCCGATAACGACGACACTGCGCTGATCCTTATCCATTGGAATATGAACTTATCTTACAATATAAGCACTCGGATATCGAAGCACGAGCCATTTCGTGCAACACTCGACAGTTCAGCAACTTGCAGAAAAGCCCTTTATGGCCCAGCAGTTGCTTTTCTCTAGTGCGGAAGGAGAATCAAAATGTCAGGCGAAACCTACAACGTTATCCACGGCGGGCAGGGTGTTCCGATCAAGGCGTGGACTAAAGGTGTGCAGTTGGAGGATCAGGCGAAAGGACAGTTGCTGAATGTCGCCCAGTTGCCGTTCGTGTTTCGTTGGATCGCCGCGATGCCTGACGTGCACTGGGGAATTGGCGCGACTGTTGGAAGCGTGATTCCAACCAAAGGCGCAATCATTCCGGCAGCGGTGGGTGTGGATATTGGTTGCGGAATGATGGCGGTCCAGACTTCACTGAATGCTCGTGATCTGCCGGATAATCTGCATGGCATTCGCGAAGCGATCGAGCAGGCCGTTCCGCATGGCCGTACCAATCACGGCGGGGTGGGAGATCGAGGTGCGTGGCACGAAATTCCCGCTGACAACCAGGAGGCATGGGGAGGACTGAACCCCCGATACGACGCCATCCTGGCGAAGCACCCTAAGTTGGATCGCGGAAATCATGTGAACCACCTTGGAACGCTGGGAACGGGAAACCACTTTATCGAAGTCTGCCTGGACGAAAGCGAGATGGTTTGGTTCATGCTTCACAGCGGGTCGCGAGGCGTGGGAAACCGCATGGGATCGTACTTTATCGAACTGGCAAAGAAGGATATGGAGAGATTCTTTGTCAATTTGCCGGATCGTGATCTTGCGTACTTCCCCGAGCACACGGAACACTTCGATGACTATGTCGAAGCAGTCGAGTGGGCGCAGGACTTTGCTCGCGCGAACCGTGATCTGATGATGCACCAGATCGTGGATGCGGTTCGCGGTAGCAGACACGTGCCGGAGTTCACAGCCGAACTGAAAAGTATCAATTGCCACCACAACTACGTGGCACGCGAATCGCACTTTGGCCAGAACGTTCTCGTCACGCGTAAGGGCGCGGTACGTGCGCGCGAGGGAGATATGGGAATTATCCCTGGCAGCATGGGTGCACGTTCTTTCATTGTGCGCGGGAAAGGC
The DNA here is from genome assembly GCA_963755765.1 of uncultured Acidobacteriaceae bacterium. GTDB lineage: Bacteria > Acidobacteriota > Terriglobia > Terriglobales > Acidobacteriaceae > Acidiflorens. Next base: position 2,141 of record CAVWKZ010000005.1, on the reverse strand, counting down.
AACCCGGAGAGCTTCCATAGCTGCAGTCACGGCGCAGGTCGTGCGATGTCTCGCCACGAAGCAAAAAAACGCTTCACGGTGGAGGACCACATCCGCATGACCGAGGGCGTGGAATGCCGCAAGGACGCAGATGTGATCGATGAGACACCAGCGGCTTACAAGCCGATCGATGCAGTTATGGCGGCACAGGCCGACCTGGTGGAAATCGTACACACGCTGCGTCAGGTTGTTTGCGTGAAAGGATGATTCATGCCTAGAACGGAAGTTGTGAAGGCAGAGACGATGGTTCGGATCGATGGGTCTTTCGGTGAAGGCGGCGGGCAGATTCTGCGCAGCTCACTCAGCTTGTCACTTGTAACCGGAAAACCATTCCGAATCGAGAACATTCGCGCAAATCGTCAGAAGCCTGGACTGCTGCGGCAACACCTGACAGCAGTCCAGGCGGCGGCAGAAGTTGGCTCTGCTGAAGTCGAGGGGGCTTCGCTGGGTTCCAAAGCGCTTACGTTTGTGCCAGGCAAGATTCGCGCCGGGGACTTTCGTTTCGCGATTGGTACGGCAGGCAGCGGAACTCTCGTCCTTCAGACGATCTTGCCGGCACTGATCACCGCTGCCGGGCCAAGCCGGGTTGAGATCGAGGGTGGAACACATAATCCGGCTGCTCCGCCCTTCGATTTTCTTCAGCGGAGTTTCATTCCGCTCATTGAGCGTATGGGGCCGAAAGTGAAGCTTGAGCTGGAACGGTACGGTTTTTATCCGGCGGGTGGAGGCCGCATTGTTGTTGAGATTACTCCGACAGATGTCTTGAAACCGATGAATCTGGAGGAGCGGGGCGAGATCACGACGAAACGGGCGACCGCGCTAGTGGCGAACTTGCCATACCACATCGCTAAGCGGGAACTGGATACGGTCGGAAAGCTACTGAACTGGGACGCCGAGTTGCTGCGCTGCGAGGACACAAAGAATTCAGTTAGTCCCGGCAACCTGGTGACGATTGAATTGGCGAGCTCTAGTGTGACACAGATCTTCACTGCATTTGGGAAGCTTGGTGTGAGTGCAGAAGACGTTGCGAAAGACGCAGCCGAACAGGCACATGCGTACATGCATTCGACTGCGGTGGTGGATGAGCACCTAGCCGATCAGCTTCTGCTGCCCATCGCATTGGCCGGAGGGGGTTCATTTACCGCGATGAGCCTCAACATGCACGCAAGAACGAACATGGAAGTAATCCGCGCGTTCTTGCCGGTGCGCTTCGAGGTGGTCGAAGCACAAGGGCGCAGTCGCGTTTCAGTTCAGCCCGAGTGAGGGTCAATAGACGTGAGTGCACAAGGCTTTCGATAGGTTTGGTATATGGTCGACGCGAGACTTACTCGACACATGGAGGACGATGCTCACATTAGGCGCTCCAGAAGATGCAACCTGACGAATTTTCCTATTGCAAAAGACGCGAAGTCATGGCATGTTAGGTCATCTTCTTACGAAAGGACGCCCAAATTGGTGGATTTTGAAAACAAATCGCTAAGCGGGCAACATCAGCCGATAACTCGACTGAGTTGCTATAGGGCGTCGCTTCGGTCGCGCTAACCGACCTTCATCGGTTCAACCAGGCGCTCTTTCCGCACAATAGAAAACTTCGCTGGGTGGCGTAGGTCGCGGTTCCTTCGACTGTAAATCGACTATACCGCCTCCGCTCATTCCCCCAGCTTGACTCGTTCGGTCAGTGGTGATTGGTTACGGATACTTCTCTGGTAGAAACAGCCTTCGGGCTGTGAGGTTCGAATCCTCTTGGGCGAAAGCCCTGCCGTGACCGCCTATTCCCTGACCATTTAAATGCGGTGGCCGCACATTGTTGTGCGGACACAGAAGCTCAGGCTATAACCATCGTCGGTTCCCCGGCGAGTTGTTGAAACAAGAAGGATTGGCCGGTGGTGAAGACTACGGTTACTTCGCCTCGAACGCGGGAGATGCAGGTTCGAATCCTGCCGCGGGAATTTGTGCCCGCGTTGTCTAAACGGAAGGACACCTAATGTTCCGTCGTCGCTCGTTCCCCGGCCAATGAGTTTAACGGAACGTATGTCTAAGTTGTCCGACCTTGTGTCGGTTAGAAAGTAAATATGTTGCAAATTCTGAAAAGTATGCTGACG
>CAVWKZ010000004.1:0-821292 GCA_963755765.1 uncultured Acidobacteriaceae bacterium | reverse complement strand
AATGTCATGGCATTTCTCTTGCAGAAGAACGGCGTAGCGGCCGGCACCACGCCGCTCGATGACACTGCCGATTTGTCTAAAGTGCTTCCATCGAAATAGTGGCGCGCTCTGTAACTACGTTCTTGGATGGCCAAATTCCAGGCGCGAAGCCCCTGCCATCGAGGAACCGGTCCTGCGAATATTGGGAGACTCCGATGCCTGAAGAAGACAATGCGCCCAGAGAGAGTGGATCCGAAACGCGAAAAAATCCCGTTCGCCGCAGCTTCCTCTGGATTTCCTCAGTGGCTCTCGGCTGCTGCTTCCTCGGTGTCGCGTTCGTTTCCTTGACAAACCAGGCAGTCAACCGGTCAAGCTCGGATAATTTCTGCGGAACGGCCTGTCACACGATGACCTGGCCCGCTGCGGCATACCACCAAAGTTCGCATTACACCAACAACGTCGGAGTTCGCGCCAGTTGTGGCGATTGCCACATCCCCTATGACTCAGGTCATGCCACCGCAGTGGAATATGTAAAGTTGCTTCTGTTCAAGGCCGATCGTGGGGGCAAAGACATCTGGTTCGAAATTAACCGGAGCATTGCCACGAAAAAAGACTGCGGAAAAGCGTCGTCCGGCGCTGAGCGACACTTTCGAAACTTATCTGAAACAGCACAACTACATCACCTGCCGCGGTTGCCATTCTCTCGAATCCTTCGGAGGCCAGCGTAGCCACATGAAGCTTGTTAATTCACCAGGGGCTGGTGACGGCGGACAGCTACGATTGTTTGCAGTGCCACGCGAACATTGGCCATGTCTACGAGCAGCCATCGTCCAAGCAAACGTCTAAGCAAACATCCCAGCAGACATCGCCCAAAGTAAGTGGCTGGTACTCCGTCGAACAAGCGGCGGCTGGCAAGGAGCTTTTTGAAAAATCGTGCTCCGGCTGTCACGGCGAAAAACTGGAAGGCATCAGTGGGCCGGCCCTCACCGGCGCAACGTGGAAACAGAGTTTTGGCGGCGCAAAGCTCTTGACGGTTTGGGGAGAAATCAAAGGTCCGATGGCCGAGTACGCCGGCGTCACCTTCACCACGCAGCAGTCACTCGACATCCTGGCCTATTTGTTACAGCAGAATGGGCTTGTCGCAGGCAACCAGCCCCTGACCGATACCCGGAAGCTCTCCGACACCCTTCCGTAGCAGCTCGAAGAAACGATGAAGTCGCGAATCAGAAATGAATATCAGGGAAATCGAGCCACAAGCGAGAATTGTTATCGTCGGCGGGGGCTTTGGAGGATTGACCGCAGCCCGGGCCCTGCGCAACACTCACGCTCAGGTCTTCTTGATTGATCGAACCAATCATCACCTTTTTCAACCGCTCCTCTATCAAGTCGCAACGTCGGAACTCACACCCGGCCAGATTGGTTCTCCCATCCGTGGACTCTTGCGGAAACAAAAGAATGTGACGGTCATCCTTGGGGAGGTCACTGCTGTGGATAAGGACCAGAAGTGCGTCATTGTTCGTGATGCCGACCGGGATGTGGTCCGTCTCGCCTACGATTACCTGATTCTGGCGACGGGTGTCACTCACAGTTATTTCGGCCATAGCGAATTTGAAAAGTTCGCACCGGGAGTGAAGAGCCTCGCGGATGCCGTCGCTATCCGAAACAAGATTTTGCACGCATTCGAAAGGGCGGAGGCCGAAGAAGATCCCAGCCGGCACCAGGACCTTTTGACTTTCGTTCTTGTAGGAGGCGGCCCCACGGGAGTCGAGATGGCTAGCGCTGTTGCCGTCCTGGTGCGCAGCACGCTGAAATCGGAGTTCAGGCGCATCGACCCGGCCTCTTCCCGAATTGTGCTGGTTGATGCAGGTCCCAGGGTTCTGTCGGCATTTTCCGAGGAACTATCCAAAGCAGCGAAACAAAGGCTCGAGGATCTGGGAGTTGACGTCCGGCTGGGGCATTCCGTCGACGAGATCGACGCGGACGGCGTCGTGGTGGCGGGAGAGCGCATCGTCAGCAAAACTGTGATCTGGGCCGCGGGTGTGACCGCCTCTCCCGCCGGCAAGTGGCTGCAGGTGGAGACGGATCGCGCCGGTTGAGTGCGCATCCAGAATGACCTGACCATACCCGCTCACCCCGAGATATTTGTGATTGGGGATACCGCGTCGCTCGATCGAAACGGCACGCCGCTGCCAGGAGTTGCGCAGGTGGCGATCCAGCAAGGGCGATATGCGGCAAAGTTGATTCACCGCCGCATCGTTGGCAATCCCGCGCTCGCACCGTTCAGCTACTTTGACAAAGGCAACATGGCTGTTGTCGGCAAGGGCTTTGCTGTACTGGAAAGCGGGAAGGTCCGGATGAGCGGCTTGTTCGCATGGCTCGCGTGGGCGACAGTGCATCTCCAGTTTCTGGCGCAATCGAGCCTCAGCACAAGCGTCTTCCTGCAATGGCTTTGGACGTTTGTGACCGGGCAGAGAGGTTCCCAGCTAATCGTGAATCACCACAGCTCAGACTCTGAGCAGAAGCCCGGCGCGCCGAAAATGGACACGACAAACATTGACACGACGAACATTGACCAACACTAGCGATTACGATTTGCGACCCAGAAGTACCCACGCACCAATGGCGAGCGTAGGCTCGAGAATAGCGAGCGCCACCAGGAAATGAGGGAACACGCCGCTTATCGCCAGGGGCACGAGCACCACGGGTACGAACACGAGTCGGTCGACGACTGAAGATGCTACAGCTTGTCGCGCTCCGGAACGGCCGCCGAAGACGTAGAGCCAGCCAATCACCACAACCGTCAAGCCGATCACACGAAAGAGCGCTTCCTCGTGTCCAGCAAAAGCCGGATCCATAAAAAGCGTCTGGATCGCCCCCGGCCAGACAATGAGGAGCGCTCCCATCCCCAGATACAACAGACCGTTCACTACCGTGTATTTGGACCCAGCGGACAAGTTTGGGGACTTTTCCAGAAGATCCTTGATGAGTGACATATTGCTCCTCCGTTGTGAGTAAAGACGCGAAGAGTTTGCGCCAACGGACGCTCGGCCGACAACTGTCACAAATTACGTTCTTAAGCTGTAAGTTTTGACAGTAGCGACTTGACTCATGTTGCCCGATGCTTGCGACGGCAGAATGGCGTGTCGCGAATAGACACTGCCGCTCCTGCTTGACGGTCACCTAAATCGGATTTTGTTCGTGAGTCTGTCTCGGAGGGTTCTCGTGAAACCAGTTCAGAGGGTACTCTGGATCACCGCTTCGATAGCGTTGTTGCTGTCCTTTGCCTGGATAATTGGCCCATCCCTGATCAAACCGGCCGCGGCTCAGTCTGCTAACGGCCAGCTCATCTATCTCAATCAGGGGTGGTCTCAAGCGGACCGGGACACATATTACTGGATACCGCAGGGAACGGTCATGATGTCGTTTGACATCTTCCAAAATCTTGAACTCGCCGGCAGCCAGGAACTCTTTCGATCGGATGCGAATATGGAACGCTATGGTCTGGTCCCCTCGCCCCCGGACCCGGCGGGCAACAATCCGGATGGCTTGCCAATCGGCATCGCCAAGGAAACGACCGCTCAAGGCCGATGGAAGGGTGTGTACGTGGGCTTCAACTGTGCGGCCTGTCACGATTCGGAATTGCACTACCACGGAAAGAGGATTCGTATCGATGGCAATGTCGGGATTCACTTCGACGTCTATGGCTTTGAGCACTGTGCAGATGATGCGATGCAAGCAACGCTGCATGACTCGGCAAAGTTCGACCGCCTGGCGGCGAAAATTGGAGCCTCCAGCGGAGACGCGAAGAGCGAACTGCGCAAACGCTTGGAAGGTGAGGCTGATCGTATCCATTACTACGTCGACACCATCATGGTTCCGCCTCACAATTGGGGCCCAGGGCAGCTAGACGCTCTCAACCTGATTGCTAACCGCCTGATGACTTTCCAAACGAATATCCCCCAGAATTGGTTTCCGCCCCTTGCGCCGGTCAAGCCTCCCTTCCTCTGGAATGCTCCCCAGGGCAGTTGGACGCAGTGGAGCGCAACAGTTCAAGATCCGATCACGCGGAACTATGGGGAAACCGTGGGCGTTTACATGCCGATGGACCTGACTTCGAAAACCCCCGAGGAAGGCCTTTTTGATTCGAACGCACGGCTACTCAATCTCGAAACAATCGAAGATTTGCTGGATCGTCTGGCTCCTCCCCAATGGCCGGAGGAGGTCTTCGGGAAGATTGACCGGGCAAAGGCGGCACAGGGGAAGGTGTTATTCGCCAAGCACTGTGCGGAGTGCCACAATTCCTATCCCTATACTTGGACCGAGCCTAACAAGTACGGCAAGCGTTACATCGCAGTCGGAGTTGTGCCGCAATCCTACGTCGGAACAGATCCGATGCAGTTCGAGGATTTCCTGCCTTACGTCCTTACCAAACAGCTAGCCCCTTATCTGCCGGAACCGTTCAAGGACAAACCCATCGCGCCCTCGCCATTCCTAAAAGTCGAAACTGTTAAGGCACTCGAACAGACAGCCGAGAAGAAACTCAATCTGACTCCGGAAGAGACACTCAAACTGCATGGGTATCGCGCTTATCCTTTGCCACGCCCATCGGAGCGCTCATATAAAGCGGCGCCTCGCGACGGAATCTGGGCTGAAGGTCCTTACCTGCATAACGAATCGGTGCCGAATCTTTACGAAATGCTCATTCCCGCGAAGGAACGCACAAAGAAGTTCTACCTGGGGCGAGACTTCGACCCGGTCAAGGTGGGAGTAGACACGTCCGGAAACTCGGGGAAGTTCCTCTTCGATACAACTCTGGAGGGAAATTCAAACCAAGGGCACTCCTTTGAAAAAGGCCCCCTCGGAAATGGAGTTATCGGTCCTCTGCTGACCGACGAGCAGCGCTGGGCGCTCGTCGAGTATCTGAAATCGATCCCCGAGGAAGCGGGTCGCGTCACGCCGTTCGGCGGCCCGCCCGACGCCACCACCGGGCATGTTAAATGGGAAGGGCCGACGGGAAAGTAATTCGCGTTCACCGTAACAGACGTTCGTAAGCTGTAAGTTTTGACAGTAGCGCGCTGACTCCCGTTGTCCAATACTCTCGCTTGGCTTAGGGTGATCTCGTGAAGAGATGCCGCCAAGGCTCCTTGAGTATCTGTGTAAGTCATGATTTTGTTCGCGAGTCGATCTCGGAGGAATCTCATGCGGCGAGTTAAGAGGGTGCATTGGATTATCGCTTCGTTAGCATTGTCGCTTTCTTTTGCCTGGATAATTGGTCTTTTCCGGATCTCTCCGGCCTTAGCTCAGTCTCATGACGCCCAGGTCATCTATCTCAATCAGGCGTGGTCGCAGGCAGATCGGGAGTGGTACTACCAGGTCTCGCAAGGCTCGCGAGTGATATCTTACGACATCTTTCTCAACCTGGAGGTTGCCGGCAGCGAGGAACTCTTCCGGTCGGATGCGAATAGTGACCACTATGGTTTAATCCCGCAGGCGGCGAATCCACAGACCAACCCCGACGCCTTGCCCATCGGTCTGACCAAGACGGTAGTGACGGAGGGTCGCTGGAAGGGCGACGCAGTCGGTCTGAACTGCGCAGCCTGCCACAACTCTGAGCTTTTTTACCAGGGGAAGCGGATTCGCATCGAAGGTGGCTCAAATCACACTTTTGATTTTATGTCGTATGTAGATGCGCTCGATGACGCGCTGCAGGCAACTCTGACTGACGCGGCGAAGTTCGATCGCTTGGCGACGCGAATCGGCGCGACGAGTGCAGATGCCAAGAGCGAACTGCGCAAGCGCTATGAGAGCGATGCCGCGCAAGTGCATGAATATCGCACCCGCACTATGCCCACTCCCATAACCTGGGGGCCCGGCCGTATAGACGCCTTCAATCTCATCACCGACCGTGTGCTGGCCAGTGAAACCGGCATTGGCCAGAACTGGTCTTCTCCCATGGCGCCGGTTAAACCTCCCTTCGTTTGGAACGCCCCTCAAGGCTCGTGGACGCAATGGGCTGGGTCGCAGCAGGATCCGCTCATACGCAACTACGGCGAGACCACAGGCGTGTTCCTGACCATGGACCTCCGCTCCAAGACGCCGGAAGAGGGCCTTTTCGAATCGACTGCGGCCATTCTCAATCTCCAGAAGATCGAGAACCTCATTAGTCGCTTGGCACCTCCTAAATGGCCCGAAGATGTGTTTGGAAAGATCGACCGCGCGAAAGCGGCAAAGGGCAAGGCACTTTTCGCAGAGAATTGCGCGGGCTGCCACAACTCTTATCCCTATACGTGGACGGAACCCAACAAGTACGGTAAGCGCTTCCTTGAAGTTGGACTCGTGCCACAAAAATTCGTGGGCACCGATCCGGCTCAATTCGTGACCACACAGGCATACTCTATCACCGGCGATCTGAGCAATTATATGTTGCCGCCGTACAAGGGCGCGGAGATCGTCCCGGTGGTTGAGATGAGAAGGTCGCTCATTGTAGAACCCCTGGGTAGAGCGATGAAGGGACTCACCCTGACCGACGCTGAACTCGTCAATCTGAATGGTTATCGCGTAATGCCGGGGCCGCCACCGCCCGTCGACGATTACAAGGCGGCACCGCGAGATGGGGTGTGGGCAACGGCACCGTTCCTGCATAACGGGTCGGTACCGAGTCTCTACGAGATGCTGATCCCGGCCAAGGAACGCACCAAGAAATTCTACGTTGGGCGAGAGTTCGATCCCATCAAGGTGGGAATAGACACGTCCGGGAACTCAGGCAAGTTCCTCTTCGATACGACCTTATTCGGAAACTCGAACGCCGGCCACTCCTTCGAGAATGGGCCTCTTGGCAACGGCGTCATCGGTCGGCTGCTGACCGATAATGAGCGCTGGGCGCTCGTCGAGTATCTGAAATCCATCCCCGATGAAGCGGGCCGCGTCACGCCATTCGGCGGGCCTCCGAACGCTACCACCGGGCATGTCAAATGGGAAGGGCCGACGGGGAAGTAAGAACTATGTCAGACCATATAGATGGACCGCGGCAAATTGGCGACCCGGCGAGCGATCTCACCGATCTGTTCGCGTTCACCAGCCCGGAAAATCCTGCCCATACAGTGCTGGCCGCGAATGTCTTCCCCTCGGCGGGGGTTACCGCGCTGTTTTCGAACGCGGTCAATCACTCGATCGCGGTGCGAAGGGTGACCGTGGCGGGCCTTGGCAATGATGCGAAATTCCAGGCGGGCGATCAGGAATATCGCTTCAGTTGCCGTTTCACTACGCTCGAACGTGGAGCTGACTCGAAGCTGGTTCAGCGCGGCATCTTGACTTGTCCAGGTGGCCAGGAGTTGCACTTTGTTGTGAATGACGAAAAAGGGGCTTCGACACCGGATGGGAAGTTCCGAGTGTTCGCAGGCCTGCGTTCCGATCCGTTTTTACTTGCCTGGGTTGGGTTGAAGAAGGTTCCTAACCTCTTGCAGCATGACAATGTGCTGGCGATCGTCATCGAGTTCGACACTCAGAGTGTGCTCAACCCCAGCCAAGGCCCACTATTCGGCGTGATTGCTGAAACCATCCCTTTGGCTGCTGGCATTAATCCGGTCGAACGTCCGCCGGTTCGTTACGACTGGGTTGGCCGCCCGGAACAGACCAACATGCGCCTCAACAATGGGGAGTTGAAAGACGTGGACGACCTGCGCGACTTGTGGAATCAGCAGACGCCATTTGCGATTGCGGAAGAATTTCGGCCCGCGTTTCGCAAGCGCCTGGTCGATAGTCTGACCGAGTGGGACATGCGCGATGGCAAGGCGGACTGGACGCCTTCAGAAATAGCCGCCGCCGCCAACGTCTACCTGGACGACTTTATCTTGTTCGATGTATCCAAGCCGATAAGCGACACCAGCTACCTCGAAATCGAGAAAAGCACGCTCCATGGAAAGGCCTATCAGACGGGCGGAGGCCGTACCGTTGACGCCAACGTTATCGACATCATGGTTACCTGGATGGTGAACAACGATCGCGAATCTCTGCATGGCGGCTCACCGACACCGACGAAGCTGGGTACCAAGACATTTCCCTACGAGGCCTCGCCGAATACGGAGTTGCAGACAGTGGCGGATAGCGTCGATCTGGCGGCGCCTCCGGATAAGGTATGGGCACTTGTCGGGCAGTTTGGTGACCTGATGTGGCATCCGTTGGTTGCTTTGGTAAAGCTGACCCGAGCGGGTGTCGGTCAGTTGCGCACGATCGAATTGATTGACGGCAAGCAGATCATTGAGCGCCTGGAATTCTTGGACAATTCGCAAAGGCTCTATCGCTACACGAATGTGAGTGGACTCGGAGTCACGGATTACACGGGGACGTTCGACCTGAAGCCAAAGGGGAGCGGCAGCTCCGTTGAGTGGCGGGTGCAGTTTCTTGCCGATAACCAACCGACTCTTATTGTGAAGACCATCCTTGCCACCCTGATGAAAATAGGATTCGAGGCCCTCAGCAAACGCTTTGGAGCCCTGAAATGATCGAAGCGCCGGATCTCAAAATAGATTGTCCGTTGACCACGGATGGCGAAATTGCCGCGATCAATCTGGAGAGCGCACGGCGGCGATCGTGGAACCGATTCTGGGAGGCGCCGCAACGTCCGGGGATCGCGGAATACATCGTCGAGCAGGAGCAATTAGCGGCACAGTTTCTCGGTCATTTGGGTGCGCTCGACCGCGCCGAGGTGCTGGTCAATCACCTCAACCGCGTGGACCCGGAATCAATGCGGACGGCATTGATCAGTGCGCAGGTCGCGTCGATGGCGCATCGCTTCGCTGAGGCGAGGAGCTTTCTAGAGCAAGCAGAGGTGCGCGGAGCGCCGCCGGCTGCGGCCACACGCCTCGCACTGAGCATCGACCAGGCCTGCGGAAACAATCTCGGTGCCGTGCTTGCGACTCGCCGGCAAATGGTCGCAGAGTCCGGGAGTTTGGAGGATCTGGTGCCTCTTGGCGCGTTGCTCGCCGATCTGCGCGAATTCGACGAGGCTGACCAGATCTATCAGCAAGCGCTGAAAGAGTACCAGGATCTCTCGCCATTTGCCGTGGCCTGGGTTTGTTTTCAGCTCGGCGTTCTGTGGGGAGAACTGGTCCCCGAAATACAACCGGGCATCGCCGCGCATTGGTATCGACAATCCATCGAATACTTGCCGTGCTATGTTAAGGCGCGCGTGCATCTGGCAGAGATCTATTTACGTTCCGGCCGCTTCGAAGATGCGGAATCCCTGCTGATACCCGCAGTTTCGAGCCGTGACCCGGAAGTATATTGGCGTCTGGCTGAAGTGATGGCCGCTACTGAAAGACTCGATGAGGCAGAAACTCAAATGGAGGCCGCGCAGTCTGGTTTTGAGGCTCTTCTAGAAAAACATTTGCTCGCATTTGCGGACCATGGCGCGGAGTTCTACGCGGGCAGTGGAAACGATGCCGGAAGGGCATTTGAACTGGCGAAAGTCAACCTCGCGAATCGCCCAACGCTACGTGCTTTCGAGCAGGCGTATGCCACTGCGATTGGCGCTGGCGATGCGGAAGGCGCATCCCAACTTCTCGCCGCTGCCGAACAGCGCTGGGGAGGGACACTCGCTTTCGGGCTATCGCCGCTGGCTGGGCCCGCAGTGATTAGGTCAAGGCCACGGTTAACCGAAAGGCGGAGGGAGCAACCCCATGTTGATCGACCGTAGAAATTTCATCTTGAACACGACCCTTGTCGCCTCGGCACCGGCCCTAGCAGGATTGTTGTCGCTATCGTCGACGCTGCAAGCGCACGCTGAATTGCTGCCGCGCCCGTTGACAAACCAGATAGCTGGAGGCGGAGCGGATATGAACTTCGTCGCATTCAAGATCCACGGTTGGGATCGTAGCGACGATATCGCAATCAACGGCTCCAAAACACTATCGGCAGATCCTATGAGTGATGACCCGAATGGCGACCCGGTGTGGATCAGCGTTAATCGCTCATGGAAGGCCGCGTGGCGATGACCTTACCTGTCGCGAAGCTGAACGATGCATTTTGAACACAAGCGCGCTCACTACGCGGTCTCCGCGTGCGCTGACGCGGAACTCACCGAGGAGCGATGAAGAACAAATACCTGTTCAGAATGTTCCTGGGATTGTCCCTCGTTACGATTCTCGTTTCAGGTGCCGGGGCGCAGTCGCAGACAGAGACGGAAGTATGGCCGGAAGCTGACGCCCACCTTCAACTTAAGTCGAACCTGCGCGTGCTCTCGTTGGCCGGACTGGAGGAAGCAGTCGGTTATCCGTTTCAGCAATGGTACGTAGCCACGGGGCTCGGATATCAATTCAAACCCATTCTGAGAGACCATCTATTAAATATTGACCCGGACAAAGAGCATTATCTAGTCTTGGGCGGCGGTTACGAATTCCTTCGAACGACGACTCGATCGGGACATATCTCCGACGAAAACCGGATCACGCTCGATGGGACTCCCGGATTCCGTCTCCCCGGCGGATTCCTGGTTCGGGACAGGAATTGGCTCGAACTGCGCTGGATAGACGGAAAGTATTCCACGACATATCGAAACGAAGCCACGGTCGAACGTGACTGCCTTGTTCATGGTTTCCGATTCACGCCCTACGGCTCTGCCGAGGCTTTCTATGATAGCCCGAAGCATTCGTGGGATCAGGAATGGTACACGGGCGGCATCCAGTGGCCGTACAAGCGCGTTTTTATGCTCAACACATACTACCGGCGAGAGAACTGCTCTACCTGCAAGCCCGCATACTGGAATGCGGGGGGGGTGTCGCTAAACTTCTTCTTCGCCCCTGCGAAGTGATTGCGCTGAACGAGCAACACCGCGTCGAGCGGTCAGAGACGCTTGCAAGAAAGTCGTTTCCACTCGAAATTTCGGCCCTGGCGGGCTACATAATTTTTCGCCGCAAAACGCCGCAAAACTACCTCTCTTGAGGGCTTAAATTGGCGGTTGACGTGGCCTAAATACTTTGGAATCAGCGGGCCGTTTTGTAGTCAGACGGGTTCAAATCCCGTCGGGGACGCCAACAAAATAAATGCTTGCACAAGTTGTTGGGCTCGGGGTTCCCCGTAGTGCTGCAGATTTTCGAAGCCCCAGATCATGGCTTTTCGACCCGGGGAACATTTCAGCGGCGAGCGCCTGGGTAACCTCGGCAAAATAAGTCAGTTAGGCCTTGTGGTAAACGGTATTTTTGGTAATATGTTCCGGTCAGGAATTCCTGCATGCCGAGCAAGCGCCTGCCGAACGCGATTCTGTTTATTTATCCCTACCCCGGCCAAGGCTCGCTGTTTCAGTTTCACTACTCGTTCGTGAGACAGGCTGCGCTGTTTCTGGACTCCGAAGAGGTCACAAGCAGACGGACGAACTCGTAACGCGGAGGATTGGCCATGCCAAACCGCAGAGACTTCCTCAAAGCAGCCGCCACTGGCGGGATCGCAGCCACGGTCTTCGGATTCGATCTCAAACCCGCATACGCCCAGCTCAAAGAGTTAAAGATTGCACGCGCCGCGGAAACCCGCTCCACCTGTCCCTATTGCGCGGTGGGGTGTGGCGTCCTTATATATACGCTCGGCGATCGGGCCAAGAATGTCACGCCGCAGGTGATCCACGTCGAAGGCGATCCTGATCATCCCACCAACCGCGGAACGCTCTGCCCCAAGGGCTCGTCGCTCGAACAGGACATGCTCAACCCGCGGCGGCTGACAAAGCCGCAAGTCCGGCGTCCGGGTGCGACCGACTGGCAGGACATTTCCTGGGACGACGCTCTGAGTGAGATTGCGCGCTGGACCAAGAAAACGCGCGATAGTTCCTTCGTCGAGAAAGATGCACAGGGTCGCACCGTGAATCGATGCGAAGGCATTTCGTTCATCGGCGGCTGCACGGATACAAATGAGTTCAATTTTCTGGCCGTCAAGGCCATGAGGGGGTTGGGCTTGGTCTATTTAGAAAACCAAGCCCGTGTTTGACACGGCCCCACGGTCTCAAGTTTGGGACCAACATTTGGACGCGGAGCCATGACCAATGGCTGGATCGACATCAAGAATACAGACATGATGTTGATCATGGGCGGGAATCCGGCCGAAAATCACCCGTGCGGCTTCAAGTGGGCGATGGAGGCGAAGCGTAACCGCAACGCCAAGCTGATTTCGGTTGACCCGCGATTCACGCGCACGTCCGCGACCGCCGACCTCTTTCTGCAAATTCGCGCCGGCACCGACATTGCGTTCCTCGGCGGATTGATCCGCTACGCCATCGAGAACAATCGGATCGCAAAAGAATATCTGGTCAACTACACCAACGCGGCCTTCATCGTTAAGGAAGGCTTCAAACTTCCTGAGGACGGCCTGTACTCCGGCTTTAACGCTGCGACGAGCGCCTACGACAAAACCACCTGGAATTATCAGGAAGGCGGGGATCTCAGCGGCAAGACGGACGCCCCTGCCACGCCTGCGCACGCAGCTCCGCCATCTTCTGCGGCGCCCAGCGGAAATCCGCAAACTGCTGGGCACCCAGCGGCACCAGCCCCTCCGCCCGCGCTGCCGCCGAATGTCGCTTACGACCTGACACTCGAGCATCCGCGCTGCGTCTTTCAACTGATGAAGCAGCAGTATTCGCGTTATACCCCCGAAACCGTGGAGCGGATCACTGGCATCCCGAAAGACCAGTATCTCAAGGCCGTCGATTTATTTACCTCAGTCCGCAAAGACGGCGACATGAAGAAAGTCGCCACCATCATCTACGCGGTGGGTTGGACGCAGCATACCTTCGGCACGCAAATCATCCGTACCGCTGCCATGATTCAACTTTTACTCGGCAACGTCGGACGAGCGGGCGGCGGCGTGAATGCGCTCCGTGGCCACTCGAATATTCAGGGTGCGACCGACATGGCCGGACTGTACGAGTCGCTTCCGGGATATCTCAAAGGACCGGTTCCCGACGACGCAGATTTGGCCACGTATCTGAAGCGCACCACGCCCGGACCGTCCAAACCCGCGCCATGGAATTCGATGAACTACTACTCGAACACCCCGAAATTCATGGTGTCGTTGCTCAAATCGTTCTATGGCGATGCGGCCACAAAAGACAATGGATTCGGCTTCGATTACCTGCCCAAGCCCGGCCAGGATTGTTCGTGGACTCACATCTGGGAAGACATGTACAACGGCAAGGTCAAGGGCATGTTGGCCTTCGGAATGAACGGAGTGATGATCGGCCCAGACACGAACAAGAACATCAACGCGCTGAAGAAGGCCGACTGGCTGGTGGTGGGCGAAATTTATCCGGACGAGACCAGTGAGTTCTGGCGAGCGCCGGGAATTACGGCGGACGAACAGAAGACCATCAACACCACGGTTTACCGTTTGCCCTGCGCCGGTTTCGCCGAAAAAGACGGCAGCATGACCAACTCGGCGCGCTGGGTCACGTGGAAATACGCTGCCGTTCCACCTCCGGGACAAGCGCGGCTCGACCAGGACATCGTCGCGCAGATTTTCCTGCGGGTTCGCGACCTCTATAAGAAAGAGGGCGGAAAATTTCCCGACCCGATTCTGAATTTGAGTTGGGCTTACGCCGACGCGGCTCATCCTCCACTTTCGCAAGTGGCTATGGAAATTAACGGCAAAGCCTTGGCTGACCTGAAGGACGACGTCACCGGACAGGTGATCAAAGCTGGCCAGCAGTTGCCGGGATTTGCATGGCTAAAGGACGACGGCACTACGACCTGCGGCAATTGGATTTATTCCGGTTCGTGGACGGAGGCCGGTGCGCAAATCCAGCGGCGAGGCACGGAGGATCCCTCCGGGATGGGCGTTTATCCCAACTACTCGTGGTCGTGGCCGGCCAACCGGCGGGTGCTTTACAATCGCGCATCCTGCAATCCAGATGGAAAGCCGTGGGACCCCGAGCGCAAGCAGGTCTGGTGGAGCGAAGGGGCGGGAAAGTGGGTGGGCAACGATGTGCCGGACTTCAAGCCTGACTCCAATCCCAAGGATCACCTGGGGCCGTTCATCATGAATCCGGAAGGCGTCGGGCGCTTGTTCGCTCCGATCGGTGTCCTCCAGGACGGGCCGTTTCCTGAGCACTACGAGCCGATCGAAAGCCCGATCAAGAATCCGCTGCATCCCGATCAGTCGAATAATCCGTTGGTGAAAAAGTTCAAGTCGCCATATGACAAGTTTGGATCCCCGGAGGAATACAGCATCGTCTGCACCACTTACCGTCTGACCGAGCAATATCACTACTGGACGAAAAATAATCCCATGAACGTGCAATTGATTCCGGAACCGTTCGTGGAAATTCCAGTGGAGTTGGCGGACGAAAAAGGAATTCGCGGGACCGACAAGATCAAGGTCATCAGCGCGCGCGGAACATACATCGCGAAAGCTTTTGTCACTCGCCGGCTGAAGCCGATGATGATCGACGGAAAGAAGGTTTATCAGATCGGGTTGCCGATTCACCAGGGCTTCCGCGGTATCGACGAGGATGAGGGGAGGAATGCGCGGACGCCGGCGAATTTGCTGACGCCGACAGTCACCGATCCAAATGCCCACACCCCGGAATCCAAAGGCTTCCTAGTGAAGGTCGAGAAGGCGTAGGGAACGACATAGGGAACGACAATGAGCCAGGCCTCAACAGAACTAATTCGGATTTCAGGCCACGCCGGGATGGTCCCAGGCGCCGGGTTGAACCGCGAATTCACAGTCTGCAAACTGGTGGACACCACCACCTGCATTGGCTGCAAAGCCTGCGAAGTGGCCTGCCTGGAGTGGAATGGCTATACGTTCACCGAAACTACTTTTGATAACAGTTACCAGACGATGCCGGAGACGGCGTGGAATTACTGGAACCTTATCAAGTTCAACGAACACGAGCGCGCCGATGGCAGCATGATGCTGCTGATGCGCAAGGATCAGTGCATGCACTGCGCCGATCCGGGCTGCCTGGCAGCTTGTCCGGCGGATGCTGCCATCGTTCAGTATGCCAACGGCATCGTCGATTTCCAGGAAGCGAATTGCATCGGTTGCGGATATTGCATGACCGGCTGCCCGTTCAACATTCCAAAATTCAGCCCGACCGCGCGCAAAGTTTTCAAGTGTACGCTGTGCAACGACCGCGTTTCGGTAGGTCTCGAACCGGCCTGCATCAAGGCGTGTCCGACCGGCTGCCTGCATTTCGGAACGAAGCCGGAAATGAAGGAACTGGCGGAGACGCGTGCCGAGCAACTTCGCACGCATTCCGGATTCGCGGATGCTGGAGTTTACGACCCAGCGGGAGTGGGCGGAACCCACGTGATCTACGTTCTGCACGACGTAAAACATCCGGAGCTGTACGGTGGGCTGCCGAAGGATCCGCAAATCCCCTGGTCGGTGCGACTGTGGAAAGGGCCGCTGAAGTGGCTGGGGAATTTCGCGATGGTGGCTGGCATCGCCGGCATGGTGGGACATTACATGCGATTTGGGCTGAAGAAAGTGGAGCCGATTCCGCCGAACGATTCCAGCAATCAAACTGAGAGACGCGTATGACAACGGACGCCGTTTCACGCCAAAGTGCTGCCAACCAAAATGAGGAGACGGTCGTCCGGTATTCGCTTGCCGAGCGCGGGAATCACTGGATCGGCGCGCTCGCTTACATCTACCTGTTGATGACCGGCCTCGCCTTCTGGTCGCCCTATATGTACTGGCTGGCCGCAGTTGTAGGAGGCGGCGCCGCGGCGAGACTCTGGCATCCCTGGTTCGGCCTGATTTTTACCGCATCGATCTTCTGGACATTTAAAGAGTGGAACCGCGACATGCAAATCGACGACGGCGATCGCGCCTGGGGGAAAGCGATCCCGGATTACATAAAGAATGAGGATGAAAACCTGCCTCCCGTCGGCCGGTTCAACTTTGGACAAAAGATTTTCTTCTGGGGAATTTTCTACAGCGTGATCCTGTTGCTGCTTTCCGGCGTCGCCCTGTGGTACACAGAAGCGCTTCCGTGGAGTCTCCGGTTCCTGCGCTACGCCGCCGTTCTGATTCACGCGAGCGCGGCCCTCATCACCATCGGCCTGTTCCTGATTCACGTGTACATGAGCGCGGTCCTCGAAGAGGGCAGCTTCGGGTCCATGGTGAGCGGTCGCGTCACTCGCGCCTGGGCGTGGACCTTCCATCGCACCTGGTATTACGACGTCACCGGCCAATCGCGGCCCAGGCCCCAATCGAAATAATAATGATCGAGGCCAAGTGGGACCGCCGCATCCGTCGGGCGACTGAACTAACTTCTTCCTACCCGTTCGCCGCGGAAGGCTTGCGCTTCTACGTTCGCCTGGCAGCATTTCAGAAAAGCCTGTACGCGGAAATCCAAAAAGAACTGGCCGATTCACCGAAGACCTCCTCCGATCGCCCTCTGCGAGACGAATTGGATCTTTTTCTACTACTACCTCACTTTGCTGGATTCCTTTCATTGATCGAACGCACTGCGCCCGCTCCGTTGGCCCAGGCGGCTGCCAATCTGGCGCAGAGCGGTACCGCGGGGTGGCAGCGCGCGATTGAAGATTTCTGGCAAGGGGATCCCGAATTGTCCGGGGCCACGGACGAGGCGGAGCAGAGTGAGGCCGCCGGTTTGCGCGCGGCAACTTATTCCGATCGTGTGCTCGCGTGGATGTTTCTTCAGCCCTACGCTGAATATCTTGCCGATCACCGTGAAGTCGCAGTGGCGGATGGAACTCCATCAACGTGTCCCATTTGCGGCGGCAAGCCCATCGTCGCCGTATTGCGCGCGGAGGGCGACGGCGCAAAAAAGTCGTTGATTTGCATGCTCTGCGCCCACGAATGGGCCTTTCGAAGAATCTATTGCCCGGCATGCGGAGAAGAAAGAGAACCGCAGATGGGATTCTATTCAGCGCCCGAGATCGCGCACGTCCGCGTGGACGTCTGCGATTCATGCCATACCTATTTGAAAACTGTCGATCTGACAAAGACGGGGCTGGCGGTTGCGGTGGTCGACGATCTGGCGACAATGCCTTTGGACCTATGGGCGCGAGAACATGGGTACGAGAAACTGCAAATAAACCTGCTCGGAGCCTGATCGCTATCGGTCGCTGCCGGCCCAGATCTGTCGGCAGTCGTCCATGGCGCCGGATTTTCTAGCGCGGCGTAAACGATGCACCGTTTCACTTTTTCCAATTGAAAACGATGCTTCCAGACTGCCTGCATGGCGTCGGTGGTTTATATAATGCTCGCATCAGTTAAATTGCCGGCGAGATCCAAAGGAAACGAACGTCCCATGGAACACCCGACTGTTTATCGCACGATACGGATCGATGGGCTCTCCATCTTTTACAGAGAGGCCGGCCCGAAAGACGCACCGACGATTCTCATGCTGCACGGGCTGCCCTCTTCATCGCGGATGTTCGAGCCGCTCTTCACGCGGCTTTCCGACCGCTATCACCTTGTTGCTCCCGACTACCCCGGCTTCGGACACAGCGACTGGCCCGACCCGAAGAAATTCGCATACACGTTCGACCACATCGCTGAGGTGATGAATCATTTCACCGAAGCGCTGGGACTTTCGCACTACTCGCTTTACATGCAGGATTACGGCGGCCCCGTGGGATTCCGCATGATCCTGGCGCATCCCGATCGCGTAGAGTCTCTCATCGTGCAGGATGCCGTCGCGCACAACGAAGGCCTGGGGGCGAATTGGAAAACGCGGCGTGCGTATTGGGCGGATCGCGCACCAAACGAAAGCGCGTTGCGCGAAAATCTGCTCTCGCTCGCGACCACGCGTGCGCGACACGTGGGCGACGACCCCAACGTGGAACGTCACGACCCGGATTTGTGGATTGATGAATATTATTTTCTCAACCAGCCCGGCCAGATCGACATTCAAAGCGACCTTTTCTACGACTACCGCACCAACGTTGAAAATTATCCGAAGTGGGACGCCTGGATGCGCGAGAAACAGCCGCGCCTGCTGGTGATTTGGGGCGAGTACGAGTCGTCGTTTGATCCATCTGAGCCGGAATCGTACCGTCGCGACGTGCCCAAAGCCGAAATCCACATTGTCGATGGCGGTCATTTCGCGCTGGACACGGCAGCGGATGAGATTGCCGCGCTGGTCCGCGGCTTTGTCGGTTCTTCTCATTGAGAGATTGCCACGGATAAACGCATCGCTTAAATAAGCATTGTGGAAAGGAGCACATCGTATGAGAGGGGTCACTTATTTGTTGGTTGCAGTTGTAGCTTTGTCCGGCGTGGTCTACATAGCCCGAGCATCGGGGCACTCCGACGGAGAGGCCGCGCCGATCGCTTCCCCGATCTATGGAATCACGATTCCGCCCGGATACCGCGACTGGAAGTTGATCTCGGTGGCCCACGAGGCAGGGAACCTCAACGATCTTCGCGCCCTTCTCGGCAACGATATAGCCGTCAAGGCCTACCGGGAGGGGAAGCTGCCGTTCCCGGACGGCACGATCATTGCGCGCCTGGCCTGGACTTACGTCCCGTCTGAGGAAAACAACAAAGTCTTTGGACGCGATCAGTCTTTCGTGGCCGGCGATCCCACGAACGTTCAGTTCATGGTCAAGGATTCGAAAAAATACGCCGCCACGGGCGGATGGGGTTTTGCTCAATTCAAAGACGGCAAACCTGACGACAAGGCGGATCTCAAGACCTGTTTCCCTTGCCATGTGCCAGTCAAAGCGAGAGACTTTGTTTTCACTCGTTACGCACCCTGATTACATCACGGTCGAAGGGGTAATTCTGCGAATCCAACGGAAATCGCGCTCATCAACTACACAGTCAGCGAATTATCGACTGTGCAGCGGAGTAATGGATGTTTGAGAGCATTCTCTGCCAGGTAACGGAATACGATCCAGACGTTCTTGAGTCGCTGATTGGGCTCGCCGTCGAAATTGCTCGCGAGGGTCGCGAGGGAAGGCGCGTGGGCACGCTCTTCACGCTAGGCGATGAGGGTGCCGTGCTCGCCCGATCGAGATCGTTGATTTTAGATCCCTTGTCGGGACATCCCGAGTCTTCGCGCCACGTCGCCGATCTCAATCTCCGCGGAACCATCAAAGAATTGGCGCAGCTGGACGGCGGATTTGTGGTGAGTCACGACGGAATTGTTGTGTCCGCGTGCCGCTACCTCGACGCCGTGGCTGCCGAGGTGGACGTGCCGCTCGGACTCGGCAGCCGTCACATTGCCGCCGCCAACATGAGCGCTGTGACCAAGGCGGTGGGCATCGTGGTTTCTGAAAGCTCGGTGGTGAGACTTTTTTGTCACGGACAACTGGTCGGCGAAATCATTCCCGAGCTTTGGATGATGGATCATGCTTCCCACCTCCGTGGAACCGTGAAGAGGGAGCAAGTCGGCGACCTGACGGTACTGACGCCAAGTCCCAGGCGAACTCCGATACCGGGTTAGAATAAGTGCGGACCGGGAAACCGGAGGAGCAAAGCGATGCAGCATTCACAATCAGGCGAAGGAAGAGACGGATTTGATCGCCGAGCCTTTTTCAAAGCCGCCGGCGTTGCTACCGCTGTCGGAGTAGTGGAGGCAAGCCTGGGAAGCGTGTTGGCCCACGCCGATCTGACCCAGGAGCAGCGCGACAAGATGACGCCGGACGAGATCATCCAGGAGATGAAAGCCGGCAACAAGCGCTTCCTGTCGGGCAAACCGTTGCATCGCGATCTCATGCGCGAAGTCAAGGCGACTGCGAAGGGACAGTATCCCGCTGCGTTTGTCTTCGGTTGTGTTGACTCACGAGCGCCCGCCGAGTTGATCCTCGACTTTGGTATCGGCGAGATCTTCAGCGGTCGTGTGGCTGGCAACGTTGCGGACGAGGACATATTGGGCAGCATGGAATTCGCCTGCAAGGTGGCAGGCTCGAAAGTCGTGCTGGTCATGGGCCACACCGCCTGCGGCGCGATCAAAGGGGCCATTGACGGGGTCCAGCTCGGCAATCTCACGGCGTTGCTGGCGAAGATCCATCCGGCCGTTGAAGCCACTCACTACACCGGTGAGCGCTCGGCCAAGAACTATGCGTTCGTAGACGCCGTGGCGCGAACGAACGTGTCCCAGACTATCGCCAAGATCAGGGAAAAGAGCCAGGTGCTTCGAGACCTCGAATCCGCCGGCAGTATAAAGATTGCGGGTTCGATGTACGACCTCGCAACGGGAGCAGTCGAGTTTCTGGCGTAGCTGAGTTTCTCGCGTAGGGGATATGCACCCGTCAAGCTCGCGCTTGATCGAGCATTTCTGCCCAAATACCTTTTGATTTGAGAATAAGCTCAACCGCTTCGCGAACCGCGCCATGACCCGCGAGCGCTTTCGTAGTGTAGTGGGAAGCCTTCTTCGCCTCCGGGACAGCATCGCCCACGGCAACGGCCAGACCGACGCGGCGCATCAATGGAATATCCGGAAGATCATCGCCAATATAGGCGACAGCCGAGTCCGTCACGCCCGCTTTTCGCAGGATCTCTTCGTACGCCGGCATTTTCAGCGGCTGCTTCATATAGATAAACTCCATTTTCATTTCGTTGGCGCGCCGCAGGAGTGCGGCACTTTCGCGGCCGGTGATGCAGCCGGTGCGCAGGCCCGCAGTCCTCGCCAGCGTCAGGCCCTGGCCGTCATGAGCGTCAAAGGTCTTGATTTCGAGCGCGGTGCCGTCGGTTTGCGAGAGCAGAGTGACACCGCCGTCGGTCATGGTGCCGTCCACGTCCATGAGCAGGACTTTGATTTGCGCAGCGCGCTTTTTGAGTGCAGGAGAAAGTTTCGGAGAACCAGCCAAAGAACCTCCCGAAGAAAAGGTAAAAGAGTTTAAGATAAACCGCCTATCGATCTTAAACCGGCGGTGGCCGATCGAGCGATGAGCGATGACCGACACTTCTGAAAATCCCCCCGAGCCGGCGGCGTCGTCAAGTCTGTGGCGACCCCTGCGTCTGCCCACTTTCCGAAATCTCATGATTGCGGATCTTGTTTCCGATTGCGGCGCATTCATGCAGAACGTTGGAGCTGCGTGGCTGATGGTGTCGCTCGGCGCCGGACCGATATACGTCGCGCTCACCCAAACTGCTTCGTCGCTGCCGTATTTTCTACTGGCCCTTCCCGCGGGTTCAGCTGGCGATATCGTCGATCGCCGCAAGCTGGTTCTGTTCACCGAGTCGTGGATGATGGGCGTTGCGCTGATCACCGTGGTCTTGACCATCGCTGGTCTGATGTCGCCCTGGCTGCTGCTGGCGTTGACATTTGCGCTCTCGGCGGGAGACGCGTTTGAAATGCCGACGTGGCGCGCCCTTCTGCCTGAATTGGTGCCCAAGGAAGATATTGCAGCCGCCTCCGCGCTCAACGGGATTGAATTCAATCTCGCCCGCGCGGTGGGCCCGGCACTCGCGGGCGTGGTCATAGCCGCCGCCGGTGTAGCCGCTGCATTCGTGGCGAACTTTGTTTCGTTTTTCGGCGTCATTTTGGTCGTTGCCAGATGGAAAAGACCGGTTCGCAAGCGCACCACGCCGCCTGAAACCATGAGCGGCGCCACCGTTGCTGCCATTCGCTATGTCCGTCATTCACCGGCAATTCTCACCGTGCTGATGCGGACCGGTTTCGTCATGTTCTTCTCCAGTCCACTCTTTGCGTTGCTCCCGTCGCTGGCGAAGAGCGTGAACCAGACTGCAATCGGCTATGGCCTCTTGCTCGGCTGCTTTGGGGCCGGCGCAATTATCGGTGCCTTGCTAATGCAGCCCGCCCGTTCCCGATTCTCGACCGAAATGGTCGTCTCGTCTGGCGTATTAATCTTAGGAGTGGTGATGGTCGCGATGAGTGGACTCCATCGCTTGAGCACACTCGCTCCCGTTATGTTGTTCGGCGGCGCAGCCTGGGTGCTCTTCATTTCTCTGATCAGTGCTCTTGTCCAAAACCTGGCGCCGGATTGGGTGCGAGCGCGAGTCCTCGCCATTTTCATCCTGGTGTATCAGGGAACTTTCGCGCTCGGGACAGCCGCCTGGGGCGCGGTGGCCCAACGAGCAGGCGTGCGGGAGGCTCTGGTCTACGCCGGCATTGGAACCGTCGCCACGACGGCGCTAGCGCTCTTCGCAAAACTTCCTGATTCGACCGCCGATCTGAGCCCGTGGAACCACTGGCGCATTCCCGTCGTCGTAAAAGAAGTTGCACCTGAGCTTGAACAGGGACCGGTGCTGGTAACTGTCAAATACTGTGTTATCTCAGAACGGACAGCAGAGTTCCAGGAGGCCATCAACCGATACGGCCGCATACGACGTCGCGACGGTGCGTATCGCTGGGGAATCTATCGCGATACCGAAACCGCCGATCGCTATCTGGAGATATTCCTGGTGAATTCGTGGGCAGAACATCTGCGCCAACACGAGCGGCAAACCAAAGCGGACCACGAACTGGAGCAACGCTTGTCCAGTTACGTTTCCTGCGAACCAGAAGTGCATCACCTGATCTACGCGCATTCGCGCGAAGCCTAGCGCAAGCGAACAGCGAAAAGCGCAATCTACTTCCGCTCCACCAGATCTTTCATGGCGAGGCTTTCGGGCGTGTTGAGCTTTGCCAGTCCGTCGATCACGCCCTCTCGTTCTTCCGCGGTACGGTTCTGGCTCACTTTCCACTTGCCCTCGAGCCTCCGGATCGGCAGCTCCAGGCCGACGATCCCTTTCAACTGCGATCGGATGAAATCTTGCGGCGCATCACTGACCTTCCACGGAACCGGCGAGGCCGCTTCATGAATGCTGGTCAGTTTTTCCACGTTCGTCAGCAGCCAATGCTCATCCTGGATCACCTTCAGCGGGCCATAAGCATGCACCACAACGTAATTCCATGTCGGCACTTCCTTGCCATGCTCTCTGGTTCCGGGATACCAATTGGGAGTGATGTAGTGCTGATGCCCGGAAAATATCGCCAGCGCATCCACCGTAGGAACGAAGTCGCGCCACTGCGTGTTGGCGCGGGAAATGTGACACCTGAGCACGCCGAACTCTGAACCATCGTCTTCCAGCACCATCGGGATATGCGAAGCGAAAAGTCCAGAAGATCCCAGGGTGACGAGCGTTCCAAGCGGATGGGAAGTGATCAGCGCGTGCATCACGGACACGCGTTTCTCTTCATTATGCCGGGGAATATACATTTAGATCCTCGGCTATATCCTAAACCAGCCGCGAAATGTGCTGCCTGCCGAGTCCCGCAGGCAAACTACACACGCTTAACAAACTTCAGTGCGGCCGCGTTCATGCAGTAACGCAGCCCGGTAGGTCTGGGACCATCATCAAAGACGTGACCGAGATGCGCCGCGCATTCCGTACAAGAGATCTCATCGCGGCTCATGCCCAGGCTGTTGTCCACCGACTTACGGACATTTTCCTTAGCAATCGGAGCCCAGAAGCTCGGCCAGCCCGTTCCCGAATCAAATTTCGTGTCGGAACTGAACAGCGCATTGTCGCAGCAAATGCAGCGATAGAGCCCCTTGTCGTGGATGTCGTATTGTCCGCTGAAAGCTCTTTCGGTGCCCTGCTGGCGCGTGACCTCAAATTGCAGAGCCGTCAATTGCTGCTTCCACTCGGCATCGGTCTTATAAACTTTCTTGACCGTGGCCGGGCCAAGGTTTTGCCCGGAGTCGCTGAATTGGATGATGGTCACCATGCCTTTTTCATCCGCGTTGGATTTAGCGGCACTCATCCGCGGATTTCTCAGCCACGCCATCGCGCCCAAACCAGCTACTGCGACTGCGGAATTAGCAAGAAAATTTCTGCGATTCATACATTTCTCCCCTCTCCAACATCAACGACCTCAACCAAACGTAAAGGCAAACGCCTGCACGCCCGGATCGAGAAAGTCAATCTCAAAGGTTCTGTCCTCGACCGGCCCCTTTTGCCGGATGAGCTGATACAGCCGGTGCTCCTGAACCGTGCCGTTGCCATTCGCGTCGGTGTCGCTGCCGTGATCTTCACCCGGAGGAGTCCCATCAAGCTTGACCGTGAAGCGAATCGGCTTGCCGTCCTTCGACGGTCCCAGCACCAGGTGAAGGTCGCGCGCATGAAACCGAAACGCAATCTTTCCCGGAGCCGTCTGCAGCACAGCACTTTCCTCGCCCACCTTCCAGGCTCCGGCCAATCCCCACTGATTCAGCGAAAGTCTGGGAGTCAAGCTATAAACCTTGCGCGAATCCTTGGCGATCGGCTCGGCGGAAGCAAAGTGCTCACCGCGACCGTATCCGATATAGGTCTCAGGCGAACCAACGTTTACGCTCCCCGGAGCCGCTTCCACACCGTTCGCGGAAACGCTGATCACTCCTCCCGAGATCGATTGCGCGCCATTGTCCTTGAGCAACTGCTGAATCACCCGCTCGGACTCGTCGTATTCACCCTCGCCGAAGTGGTGATAGCGAATGCGTCCCTTGCCATCAATGAAGTAGTGCGCCGGCCAATATTGATTGTGGAAGGCGCGCCAGATCTTGTAGTCGCTGTCGATGGCCACGGGATAAGTGATCTTCAAATCGCGAACCGCTTTTTCAATGTTGGCGCGGTCTTTCTCGAACGCGAACTCCGGAGTATGCACCCCGATCACAACCAGCCCAGCGTCCTTATATTTTGCCGCCCATCCTTCCACGTAAGGCAAGGTTCGCAGGCAGTTGATGCAGGAGTAAGTCCAGAAATCAATCAGCACAACTTTGCCGCGCAGGGAATTGCTGGTCAGCGGCGGTGAGTTGATCCAGCCCACCGCACCACTCAGATCCGGCATCGGCCCATCATCGCCAAGAACCACCGCAGGACCAGCCGGTGCCGCGGCTGCACTCACAGGCAGAACCGTGGGTTTCTCCGAGCCAAGTGCGTCAATCAAATGCGCTTCAGCCTTGGATGTATTCACGAAAGAAAACTTCGTGAGCAGGTTCGTGTCCCACCCCAGAGCGATCGCAGCCACTCCCATAATTACGGCCACGCCCAAAGCCCGGCGTATCCACACTTCAAAAGACAGAGATCGTTTCATGGCAGAAAATGCCTTGTTGCCGGCGAAGAGCGCAATCCCGAGGGAGGTCGCAGCGCCCAGCGCAAAAGATAGCAGCAGAAACGACGAGTGAGCGCCCGGCCCCTGAATCGCCGCGCCCGTCAAGATCAGGCCGAGGATAGGACCCGCGCAGGGAGCCCAAAGTAGCCCCGTAGAAATTCCCAGCACAAACGATTTCCCGATGCTCGTTTCCGTCGAGGGACCGCCCTGAAGCCGGCTGCCAGCCCGCACCAGCGGACGAGTCAATACATCGGCGAGGGATGGAAACAACAAGCTGACTCCCAGAATCAGAAACACGACCATGGCCACATAACGTCCGCCCTGGTTGAGGCGTACTACCCAATGTCCGCCGAACGCCGCCGCGACCGCGACCAGAGAAAACGTCAGCGCCATGCCAACCAGCAGCGGTAAGCCGGAGCGGCGAAACGGTTGATCGGCGCGGGCAAACACGAACGGCAGAACCGGCAGAATGCACGGGCTAAGAATCGTCAGCACGCCGCCAATAAACGCCAACAAATAGATCAGCATATTTTCAGTCTAACGGTCGGACACTAGCGCCCGGACAATTTCCCCCGCTCTTCTTTGATTCAAACGCCGCCGGAAAGTTACAAGCCAGGCGCGATCGCTCTGGCCTGGGCGAACGGCGGATGCTTTTCCTAAGACCTAAGACCTGACCGTCTACTGAATGGCGTTTCCATAAGTCGGCACGCCCTGCTGCACCATAAAAAGCAACATCTCCCCGCGCGACGCCCAGTCGCTCTGCGGATACTTGGAAATCAACTGCTGCGCGACTGCGATGGCCTGATTCTTCGACTGTTCCGATTTCTTGCTTTGGTCTTCCGTCTTATAAATCTCAATCAGCGCGGCTCGCCGAGAAGCCGCGTCGTACAGGGCCTCGGGAGCGGCGGGAGATTCCGGGTGCTCCTTCACGTACTTTTCATAGAGGTCGGCTTCCTTGTCGGGACACTTAGAAGACCCCTGCCAATCTCCACAGAGCTTGTTGTCGATCAGGTGAAAGGCGGCGAGCTGCGCCCACTTCGTGTCGGGAAACTTTTTCATCACCTTCTTCATGGACTCTTCGTTAATGCCTTCGCGAAGCATCGGATCCCGCTCCCGCGCCGAGGGACGAGACTGCACGTCCGATTTATCAATCTGCCATCGAATGTCGGCAGCCCGGTAGAGACCTTCGCCCGCCAGCGGAGAGGTCGGGAAAATGTCGTACACGCGGCGATACAAGCGCAATGCGTCCTGGGCTGCGCCGCGGCGTCCATGGCGGCGGCTGGCCTCGTCCTCGGAATCAACCGCCGCGCCGAACAGAATGCGGTCGCCACTCGGAGTCGGCGCCCAAACGACGCCGTTATCGAGTATCCACCCGGTGACGGTCTTGCCCTCGTCCTCCTCGTCGTCCATAACGAAAGCTTCATCGCGAGCCGGTGAACCGAGCAAAGCCTCAACGTGCAGCCAATGGGGACTCTTCTCGAGAAGAATCAGTTCCCGCCCGCGTTCCAGTTGGGCCAGCTTGCTGGACGCCGTGTCAGGAGACAGGTAAAGGATGGCTTCGCGGACCAGGGTGCCGCGATCGGCGGCCAGCAAAAGCGAGTTTCCCATTACGATCAGAATTATCAAGCAAGGAATTTTGTTGATAGATTTCACGGCAGTCTCGTCTCCGCTTCGAGGGTAGCACGCAGAGTAAGATGCGCAATATGGCGGCCGCGCCTTGGCAGGCTGCGGGGAGAAGCGGTTGCGGAAAGGTAGCTAGGGAGCCGCCGGGAGCACTGAAGCGGCTAGCCCGTCAAAACGTCTGACTCAAAGAGCAATCCTCCGGCGGAGTGCGACATCGCCGGCGCTTGGCAGCCGGCT
Organism: uncultured Acidobacteriaceae bacterium; assembly: GCA_963755765.1. Taxonomy (GTDB): domain Bacteria; phylum Acidobacteriota; class Terriglobia; order Terriglobales; family Acidobacteriaceae; genus Acidiflorens. The sequence continues at coordinate 794,450 of CAVWKZ010000004.1, read as the reverse complement.
TGAGGCTTCGCTGGTCGAAGTACCGGTCGCCAGCATCGTCAATTCGGTTTCCGGGACAGTAAACCACGAGAAGCCGCAATCCAAGCACACCGATAACTTCGGAAATATTAAAATGCCGGGATGGTCAACATTCTTGAGGCCTCGGAAATGGATGTTCATCTCCGTTCCAAACTCCGCCTGCCGTTCTGAGGTGCATGATGTACACGACATTGGCGGGTTCTCCTGGCGATCTGCTTTGCGCGTCTGTGCTCCCATAAGCGTCCATCCTTCTCTCGATTTCACAAGGTCTCTCATTTCAGCATTCCTCTATCTATAAAGACGTGAACGGAGGGTCAAAGTAGTCACCGATTAAAGAAATTTGGAAAGATTAGATAAAATGACGTCTGCCTCCCGGCAGCAAGACGAGTCGGCAACGGTTAGGGTTTTGCTTCTTCAGGATGTAATGTATTGAAATTAAGGAGGTTTGGATGGTTCTGCCGGCTACCCACGAGGTTACCCAGTTGCTTAAGGCGTGGACAGGCGGAGACGAGGAGGCCCTGGAAAAACTTACTCCTCTGGTCTATCGGCAACTTCATCAAGTGGCCCAGCGTTGCATGGCGGGACAACGACCCGACCACACGCTGCAAACGACTGCACTTGTCAATGAGGTCTACTTACGGCTGGTCGACTGCGAGCAGGTAAATTGGCAGGATCGCGCCCATTTCTTCGCCGTATCGGCGCAGCTGATGCGCCGCATTCTGATCGATTTTGCGCGCTCCCGTGGTTATCAGAAAAGAGGCGGTGGAGCTCCGCATATACCGCTGGAAGAGGCACCGTCCGTAGGCATCGAACCCGATCCAAACCTGGTGGCTCTGGATGACGCTTTGAAGGCGCTCGCCGTCGTAGATGAGAGGAAAAGTAAGGTTGTAGAGCTGAGATTCTTTGGCGGATTGAGCATCGAGGAAACCGCCGAAGTATTAAAAGTTTCGGTCGAAACCGTGGTGCGCGACTGGAGAATGGCAAAGATGTGGCTCCTGCGGGAGTTGAACGAGGGGAATAGCAGTGGAGCCTGAACTCTGGCGTCGAGTTGAAGAGCTGTGCCAACGCGCCTTGGAGCTGGAAGAAAGCCGCCGAGCAGAATTCCTCGAACGCTCGTGCGGGAACGACCTGGTGCTGCGACGCGAAATCGAGTCACTCCTCGCCCACGAGAAAGGAGCCGAACATTTCATCGACTCTCCCGCGCTGGAAGTTGTGGGCAAACTGGTGGCCGACGAACGAGCAACAGCCGAGAGTGGGGCACTGATCGGCACTCAAGTCTCCCATTACCGCGTTGTTGAAAAGCTCGGCAGCGGCGGCATGGGCGTCGTCTACAAAGCCGAGGACGTAAAGCTTACCCGCTTGGTCGCCCTGAAGTTTCTGCCCAACGAACTAGCCCGAGATCCGCAGGCGCTGGAGCGCTTTTACCGCGAAGCAAGAAGCGCCTCTGCGCTCAATCACCCAAATATCTGCACCATCTACGAAATTGGCAGCCACCAGGATCAGGCGTTCATCGCCATGGAATACCTGGATGGTGTAACGCTGAAGGAAATGATCGGCAGCGGTCCGATGGACATCGAGACGCTGCTCGCGCTGGCCACCGAGATTGCCGACGCGCTCGAAGCCGCGCACAGCGAAGGCATCATTCATCGCGACATCAAGCCTGCCAATATCTTCATCACCAGGCGCGGACATGCCAAAATTCTAGACTTCGGTCTGGCCAAGATTGCTGCGGAGAAATCGCAATCCCCGTCCTATGTCGCCGAGAGGCAGCTCACGCGACCGGGGACAGCGGCGGGAACGGTCGCCTACATGTCGCCGGAACAGGCGCGAGCCCGGGAGTTGGATGCCCGCAGCGACCTGTTCTCGTTTGGCGCGGTGTTGTACGAGATGGCGACCGGCAAATTACCTTTCCGTGGAGACAGTACCGCGACGCTTTTCGATGCCATTCTCAACCGTGCTCCGGTCGCTCCGGTGCGTCTGAATCCCGACTTGCCCGCCAAGCTGGAAGAGATCATCAACAAAGCATTAGAGAAAGACCGCAATCTGCGCTACCAGCATGCCTCTGACATTCGAACCGACCTGCAACGGCTCAGACGAGACACGGAGACGGGCCGCGTGGCAGTGGCGGAAGCGGAACCGGAACCGGAAAAAGAATCTGCAGTCATCCCAACTCCTAGTCGTCCGCCTTCGAGCAGCAAACCGAAGGCAGTCTCTTCCTCAGCGAATCCAGCCGCCATGGATCGGGCGGTAGCGGAGCCGAGCCGGCTCTCGAGGATCTTATTTCCCACCGGCATGCTTGTGATCGCCAGTCTGGCTGCCGGCGGTCTCTACTTCGCACTGCACCGCGTAACGCCGCTGACGGATAAAGACACCATTGTGCTCGCCGACTTTACCAACTCAACAGGCGACTCGGTGTTCGATGACGCCCTGAAGCAAGGCCTGGCGGTGCAACTGGAACAGTCGCCGTTCCTGAGCCTGGTTTCCGAACAGCTCATCCGGCAGACTCTTCCCCTGATGGGCCAGCCGCCGGACGCGCGAATCACGCCGGCGATTGCCCGCGAACTTTGCCCACGCGTGGACGGATCCGCGGAACTCGAAGGGTCGATCGCGAGTTTGGGAACCGAATATGTTCTCGGCCTCAAGGCGACGAACTGCGGCAACGGTAGTTCCCTGGCCAATGTCCAGGTGACAGCCGACAGCAAAGAGCACGTCCTGAAAGCGCTCGATGAGGGGGCGAGCGACCTGCGCGGAAAGCTGGGTGAATCACTCAGCACGGTCCTGAAATACGACACGCCGTTAGAACAGGCCACGACTTCTTCCCTCGAAGGGCTGAATGCCTACAGTCGTGGACTCAAGACCAAGGACTTGAAAGGCGATGAAGCGGCGCTTCCTTTCTTTGACCGAGCCATTCAGCTCGACCCGAATTTCGCCATGGCCTATGCTTTGCTCGGGACGAGCTATTCGAATCTGGGGGAGCGGAGCCGGGCGGCGGAGAACCTCGAAAAGGCCTACCAACTGCGTGAGCGGGTCACCGAACGAGAAAGGTTCTACATCGATTCTTACTATCAGGATTTAGTCCTCGGTGATCTCGATAAAGCAAGCCAGGAGTATCAGCTCTGGGCGCAGGTTTATCCGCGAGACGAAAGGCCCGTGGGCAACCTCGGTCTCATCTACGGTTATCTCGGGCAATATGAAAAGGGTCTTCCGCAAGCGCTGGAGGCATCTCGGCTGCAACCGCAGAGTGGTCTGAGATATGCCAACCTGGTCCAGAGCTATCTTCACCTGGACCGCCTGGGGGAAGCCCGGTCCACGGCGGAACAGGCGCAGGCGAAAAAGCTAGATTCTCCCTACCTGTGCTTCTATCTCTACCAACTCGCTTTCCTGCAGAACGATGCTGCGGGAATGACGCAGCAAGTCGCCTGGGCTGCTGCTAAGCCGGGAGTGGAGGACGTGCTGCTGTCGGCCGAAGCTGATACCGCCGCGTATTCCGGTCAGCTGGAGAAGGCGCGGGAACTTTCCCGTCAAGCGGTCGCTTCCGCCGAACGAGCAGAAGAAAAAGAGACGGCGGCAGGCTATGAAGCCGCTGCCGCGCTGCGGGAAGCTCTTTTCGGCAACGCGGCCGAGGCTCGACAGCGAGCCGATGCCGCGCTCGCGCTTTCGTCGACCCGCGATGTGAAGTTTGGAGCGGCGCTGGCGCTGGCTTTGGCTGGAGACTCGTCCCGGGCGCAAATTCTGGCGGAGGAGTTAGCCAAGGGTTTTCCTGAGGATACGGTTGCGAAGTTCAACTACCTGCCAACGATTCGCGCCCAGCTCGCGATCAACCGCCACGATTCTCTGAAGGCCGTCGAAACTCTTAAGATCGCCGCTCCGTTCGAGTTAGGACAACCGGGCGATTCTTCGTTCACGCCTTCTCTCTACGCCGTCTATGTGCGCGGAGAAGCGTATTTGGCTGCGAATCGGGGCGGCGAAGCGGCAACCGAGTTCCAGAAAATAGTGACTTGGCGGGGCGTTGTGGTCAACGAGCCCATCGGCGCCCTGGCCCGTCTCGGTCTCGCCCGCGCCTACGTTTTGCAGGGCGATCCCGTTAAAGCTCGGGCTGCCTTTCAGGATTTCATTACCCTCTGGAAAGACGCCGACCCCGACATCCCCATTCTGCAGCAGGCCAAAGCCGAGAACGCAAAGCTGCACTAAGCTGTAAGTAGCATCGGTTTCGACTCTCGTTGGCGATTCGGAAACAGACCCGTGCGACGACCCGATTCACGTTGACAAGCACGCAACCGTTTGTACATGATGTGTCTCTTCCGCGCAGGTATTTTGCCCAGATCCGCGCAGGGATCACCATGCCCGTGCATGACAGCTCGCCACCCGCGAAGGTTCGGCCATGATGTCCCCCAGCTCCGCCCAGCAGATTGCGATTCGCGACCTCAAGAGCATTGACGACCTCAGCCAGCTGAAAGCGGTGGAGAAAGAAGTCTGGGGGATGGCGGACGAGGATGCCTTGCCCCTGACGCTTGCCATCGCGTGCAAAGCGGCCGGCCACATTTTCGTCGGCGCTTTTGATCGCGATAAAAGTAAAGACAAACTAGTCGGCTTCGCCTTCGGATTCCTCGGCCGCGAGCACGGACAAACGACAATTCACTCGCACATGCTGGCCGTGATTGACGCCTATCGGCATCTCGATCTGGGATCGCGACTGAAGCAGGCCCAGCGCGAGCGAGCCATGGCCATGGGCGTCCATGAAATGACGTGGACTTACGATCCCCTGCAAAGTCGAAATGCCCATTTCAACTTTTCCAAGTTGGGAGTGGTTTCCGACACCTACAAGGTGGATTTCTATGGCCCGGAAACTTCCAGCATGTTGCATCGCAACGGGACCGACCGTTTGTGGGTGCGGTGGATACTGAATTCGCGGCGGGTACGGGATCGGTTGGCCAGCAAGAGCAGCAACGCCCGCGTAGAAACCCTCGATGCCCTGCGTCTGCTGGCACCGCTCGTGCGCTTCGATCCTAGTGGCAAGCCGGGACGCGCTGATTTAGCTGAGTCCCTCGCCCGACAACGCTTGAGCATTGAAATTCCGGGCGACATTCTGGAGGTCGAGCGCACCGACATGGGATTGGCCAGGGAGTGGCGCGAAGCGACAAGGTGGGCGTTCGGAGAGGCGGTGAAAGCGGGATTTTTTGTAGCCGAATTCTGCCGCTCAATTCGCGGACAGCAAGGTCCAGGAGCGTATTTACTGCAGCGAGGCGAAGTGAGAGATCTAATTCCGGAAGCAGCCTTAAGCAGATAGCACTCAGCATTCAGCAATCAGCCAAATCCCGTGAGCCCTGGCTGAGTGCTGATTGCTGCCAGCTAAATGCTGATGTGCTCTCTCTGTTCCCGCATCTGCTGCAGGAAGCTCTCCACCGGCACCTGAAACTTATGCCTGAAGAGTTCGACGAGGGTGTCGTCGGTTGCGGCGGCACCGATTGCGGAAAACTTGTTTGCCGAAGCCGCGCCGATGTTCGGCGATGACGTATCCAGCCCTTCCGGTTCGACCAGAATCTCGGGAGATTTATCTCCGTTGGCACGCAAAGTCGTGATCATGCTGTGCACCCGATCGCGTTGCTCGCTGGTGGTCTGCAGAAATTCCACTCCCATCCCGAATTCCGGATGCGCGACCAGCACCAGGCCCCAGGCGCGGACTTCGAGGTTGCCCGCCTTCATCGACAGAACCACGCGCGTCCCCCTCGGGAAAGGTGAGCCCGTCGTCAGATAGCAGCCGCCAAGGCTGAGGTCGGTGAGACGGCAATTTACTGGCGGATCGTCCGGCTCGGGCTCCGGAAGCTGGCTGTTCAACCATTGGCGCAGAGTTTTGAGCTGCGCGTCGGTGGGGTCTTTGAAGCGTACGCCGGCCTGATTGCCGCCGCCTTCCCACGCCAGCTCTCCGCGGAGTTCGAGCCCTGCGCCGGTGCCCGGCAATTTGAAGGAGAAAAGCAGCACGCTCTCTTTGCCAACCCGGCCGGAAAATTTAATCGCCATGCCGCCTTCGCAAATGTCAATGGTCTTGGCCTTACTTTGATTGGTGGATCCCTGACAATCCACCGGAATCTCCACCGGGACCCGCATCTGTACCCGACGTTCGCGCTTCATCAAGGCGCGCACCGCGCGAAAACTGCCTTTGGCGCGTTCCACCGCAAAGGGTTTGTGCAGGACGAAATGGGCGCCCATCTCGAAACCGCCCTTCAGTCCAACCGAACCCTCCACCAGAACAATCGCCAGCGCGCGCTTGTTCACCGGAGCGGCCTTAGCTGCCGCCAGCACGTTGCGGGCCTCCTCCGCATTCGCCCCGTCAACGATGATGGCTTCGAAGCGCTGCCGAGTGATCCGGCGGATGGCCTCCTCCGGCGCATAGCATTGTTCAACATCGATTTCCAGGTCGCTGAGCACCCGGCGCAGGATCCGCACCGTTTTCTCGTCAGAACTCAGCAGTAGAGACTTCAAATTCATGGTTCAAATCACCACGTTCGGATCACGATTCGATCGTGGGGGGTAGTCCCTCAGGTTCGTCGATCGGGATACTCCCCGTTCGCACTCTAAGGTTATGGGATTCCGTGGTCAACGCAATGGCCCAGTCCTCCGGTTACTATGGTCACTCGTCGCCACCACGTCGGTCCGGGAAAAAAATCGTTAGCGACAGCGCGCTTAGCTGGGGTGTTCCAGTCGTTCCTACCTAGTCCATAACCAACTGAGAACACAATTTCCCGTCACCAGACTGCAAGTCCCTGTGCGCAAAGGGGATAGTACAAACGGCCTTGCGAACCGCACTTTTCTATTGACTTCCATAGAGAAACCTATTATTATCAATAGCTTCCATACGAGCCGAGGGGCTTGGGTACTTTGCTACCGGTTTTCCTTTTCGTCGATGAATCCCTTGGGTCTCACTTGGAATCAAACACTTTAGCGACTTAATTAAGTCCTTATTCCACAAGAGGGTATATTTTTCATGGCGAAGCGACGCGGAAACCCCAACTGGGGCAAGCCCGAGCCTATCGGGCCGGTTACTCCCACAATTACTGAGTTCGAGCAGGTTGTGCACGAGTACAAGCTCTCCCCCGACCAGTATCTGCGGTCCACACGGCTGCGGGAATGGGCCCGGAGGAACAAGAATTCCAAATACATCCCTGAGCCTTTGCTCGAAGCCTGGGGCTTTGAGATCGAATCTACCCTGTAATCTGGGGGAACGGGTTTTACCGACAGGGTCGCCACAAGCGGCCCTTTCCTTTTTGGGGGATTGGCGAGGACGGCAACTCCGGATATGCTGGTTTTGTATCAGGGTATCGCGTTAGGTATACCGTAAGTCATTCAAATTCAGACGCCCCTTTAGGGGCTGGGCGCCAAGAAACCATGACACCCAATTCACCCTTCACCGATGTCCCGACCGCCGTCGAAGAAATCCGCGCTGGCCGCATGATCGTCGTGATCGACGACGAAGATCGCGAAAATGAGGGCGACCTCACCCTGGCCGCGGAAAAAGTCACTCCGGAAGCCATCAACTTCATGGCCAAGCACGGACGCGGTCTGGTTTGCCTGGCCATGACCGAAGAACGCCTCGAACATCTGCGCATCGGTCCCATGACCAGCGAGAACACTTCGCAATACGGCACCGCCTTCTGCGAGGCCATCGACGCTCGCGAAGGCGTGACCACAGGAATCTCAGCCCACGATCGCGCCCATACCATCAAAGTCGCCATCGATCCGGCGACGCGCCCATCGGATCTGGCGCGCCCCGGCCACATGTTCCCCTTGCGAGCGCGCAAGGGCGGAGTCCTCGTCCGCGCTGGCCAGACCGAAGCCTCGGTTGATCTGGCCCGCCTGGCCGGCATGGTCCCGGCCGGCGTCATCTGCGAAATCATGAAGGATGATGGCACCATGGCGCGCGTGCCCGATCTCATCGAGTTCTGCCGCACTCACGAAATGAAAATGCTCACGGTGGCAGAGTTGATCCGCTACCGCATGCAGCATGAGCGCTACGTCCATCGCGTCGGCGAAGCCATGGTCGAAACCAGGCATGGAGAATTTCGTCTGATCGCCTATGAGAGCGAAGTGGATGGCGGCGATTCCCACATGGCGCTAATCCGCGGAGACATCAGCGATTCGTCCGAGCCGGTCCTGGTTCGCATGCACGCGCACTGCCTGCTGGGCGACGTTTTCGGCGCCACCGGATGCGATTGCCATCGCACCCTCGAAGCGTCGCTGGAGATGATTGCCGAAGAAGGAAGAGGCGCACTGATTTATCTGCACCAGACGTCCAAAGGTTTCACCGCGGAAAAGATCGGCGACCAGTCGTTTCTAACTTTTCATCGCGAACGGCGCCAGCCGTCTCTCCCGGAGAGCGAGCGCAAGATTCACCGCGAAATCGGACTCGGAGCCCAGATCCTCTCCGACCTGAATCTAAAACGAATCAGACTACTGACCAATCACCCCAGAAGGGTAGCCGCGCTGGAAGGTTTCGACATTGAGATTGTCGAACAGGTTCCTGTAAAGCTGGCAGTCCGGAAGAACTTGCCCTAGAGATGCCTCTTCCGCGACCTTCTACGGAATGACCAAATCCCACGTGTCCACCTTCTTCTTGCCTGAGGGATTCGTCGCCGTCGCCTTGACCACGTACGTACCAGCAACGGTAGGCTGACTCGGTGAGCAACCGACGGCTGCTTTCTCCGCCGCCGCCGAGACGCCGATAATCTCAAACCACTCATTCGGAACCGTGCCATCCGGATTCGGCGCAATCGGCCCGCCTCCACTCTGGAAGGAGCCCGAGCAAGAACCAGAAACCGTGCTGCACGGACATCCCGTATTGAAGACTTCGCTGAATTCGAGGCTGGAGAGACCGCCCGGGTCGGTGGCAACAATAATGAACAAATATTGATAGTTGTTTTCGCCCGGCAGCGGCGTCGAGGGATGCGCTCTGACGTCCGGCGGAATGTCTTTGAGGCCGGGGTTGGCGCTTGGATTTGTGAGATCGGCCACGCTGAGCATCAGCGCTGGCCCTTTAGTCTCGGTGGTTACAGGCTTGACGAAACAAGACGAGCACCCCGTTCCAACGATGATAAGGACGGATGCACACGCTAAGGCAGCGATGGAAATTGCATTTCGGTGAAGGGAAGACATGGGCTCCTCCAGAGACGTGTGGCGGCAGGGCCCAGAACTGCTACGTGGTAGGCACTATACCAGATTCTTGGTTGAAGGTGACCGGGTTCGTGGCGCTAGAACGGTTTCCGCGCTGTAATCTCCTCATCCTTGATAAAAAACTGCGCCGAGCATTGCGACGATCCGCAGATCGTCGGCAGAAGTCCCGCCATCTGCCTGCGTGTAATCAAGCCCAGCGTGCCGCAGGACGGGCACGAGAGCACCGCCCAGTAGGGATCTTCGCGCTCTCCCACTTCGCCTGCATTCTCCAGCACGAACACGGTGCCGGGTTCCATCTGTTCGGGAATCCATTCATTGATAATGCTCAATTCACCGATCATCATGCCTCCCCCTGCTTTCCGTTGACGCTCGTCTTACGCACTTCGAGTCACGCTCACTGGTTTACGCTTAATGAGTCACGCTCTCCTACGCCGCCGTAAAAGCCCACGGTGTTCCGAAATGTGTTCCGAGCCCGCAGCTTTCTTGCGCGACTGAATCTCCGCTCGAACCCGCCGGACTTCGTCGCTGAGGCAAATGTCAAACATCGGCTGCCGCGCGTTCTTGAGCAGGTCCACAACCTGCCGCGCCGAAGTCCGCAGATACAGATGATTGCCATCGGTAAGCAGGTGATACTCCGATGCTGCCCTGACGGTTGCTGCCAGGCTGGTGCCGAATTCCTGTTGCAGGAAGCGAATCACCTTGCGCATGCGCTGCAGCGAAAACCCGCGCCGCCGAAGTTGCTTGATCACCGCTACCGTGACCAGTTCGTCCCAGTTGTAAATGCGGCGATGTCCCCGCCGAGCCGGAGCTACAATGCCGCGTTCGTCCCACCATTGCAGCTGCCGGGCGCTGATTCCGGTCAGAGCGATCACGTCGTTGGATGTGAACTGTCGCTGCATCTTAAGCCACTTATGTTTTAAGCAAAAAGCTGAAGAAATGTTTGAAACATTCTAGGCGGCAGAGAGACAAACCAGGCAAGGTTTCGTGACCATAGTATTGACTACGAGGGTACGTGCTTACGCAGCACAGTCACGTTCACGAAGGATTGTCGTGGCATGAGTTTCCTTTGTGTCCCCTCGTGCTCCTGGTGGTGAACGGTTTCGCGAATTCAGCCACATCACCAAAACGTGTTGGTTGTACCTTTTGCGCCTCAGGCATTACCATTAGCGGCAGCAAATTCCTTTTCTCGGGGCTTTTGAAATTCATGACCCAGTTCCTGATCCAAAGACCGCGTCTGCGCATCGTCGTGTTCGCCTTGTTTCTCGTGCTTGTAACGACCCTGACTTTCTCCCAGCAAAAAGAGCGCAATCGCAAGCCGGAGGCCGCGCCAGAAAACGCATCCGCGTCGGCGCAAGACGACAAAGATAAAGACAAAGACAAAGACGAAAAGGATGAAGGCAACCCGCTCTTCAAAGGCATGAAATACCGGTCCATCGGGCCCTATCGTGGTGGCCGCTCGCTGACCGCCGCCGGAATTCCCGGTGACCCGACCACCTACTATTTCGGCGCCACGGGCGGCGGCGTTTGGAAATCCGCCGACGGCGCCAACACCTGGTCGCCGATTTTTGATCGAGATGGAGCGCCTTCAATCGGCAGCATCGCGGTTGCCGTTTCCGATCCGAACGTAGTTTACGTAGGCACCGGCGAAGCCTGCATCCGCGGCAACATCTCGCAAGGCGACGGCGTCTGGAAGTCGGTGGATGCCGGAAAATCCTGGAAAAGTGTTGGCCTGAAGGACTCGCGTGCCATCGGCAAAGTGATCGTGAATCCCCGCAATCCCGATATCGTTTTCGTCGCTGCGCTCGGCCATCCCTACGGCCCCAACGTCGAGCGTGGAGTTTTCCGCACCACCGACGGCGGCAAGACCTGGGACAAGGTTCTCTACAAAGACGAAAATACCGGAGCGATCGACGTAGCCTTCGATCCGCAGAATGCCAATATTTTATTTGCCTCGCTCTGGGAGACGCGGCGCACTCCCTGGACACTTAACAGCGGCGGTCCCGGTAGCGGCGTCTATCGCTCCAGCGACGGCGGCACGACCTGGAAAAAAATTGAAGAGCACGGTCTTCCCAAGGGACCATACGGTCGCGTCGGTGTGGCCGTAGCCGCGAACTCCGAGCGCGTCTACGCGCTCATCGAAGCCAAGGAAGGCGGCCTCTATCGCTCCGACGACGGCGGCGACACCTGGGATCTGGTCAACGGCAGCCACGGACTATTCCAGCGCCCGTGGTACTACATGCACGTGATCCCCGACCCGCAGGATGCCAATACCGTCTATGTCGCCGATGTGGAATTCTTCAGGTCCACCGACGGCGGACGCAACTTCAACAAGATTAAAGTTCCGCATGGCGACAATCACGGCCTCTGGATCGATCCGAAAAATACAAAAAGAATGATCGCATCCGACGACGGCGGCGTTACCGTCAGCCTCGATGGCGGCACTTCGTGGACACGCGAGGACAATCAGCCCACCGCGCAGTTCTATCACGTCATCACCGACACGCGGACGCCTTACTACGTCTATGGTTCGCAGCAGGATAATTCCACCGTGGCCATCGCCAGCCGCAGCGATGACGGCTCCATTGGCCGCGACAATTGGTACGAGGTCGGAGGCGGGGAAGCGGGATATATTGCGCCCAGCCCGCTCGATCCGAATATCGTTTATGCCGGCGACTATGAAGGCAACATCACCCGCTTCGACCGGCGCACCAACCAGGTCCAGAGCATCGCCGTGTGGCCCGAACTCTCGGATGCGGGCGGCGCAGCTCCGCTCATTCATCGTTTTCAGTGGACCGCGCCCATTGTTACGTCGCCGCAAGACCCGAACACCATCTACTACGGAGGCGAGAGCGTTTTTAAAACCACCGACGCTGGAATGCACTGGCAGGCGATCAGTGGCGACTTGACGCGCAACGACAAATCGAAGCAACAACCGTCGGGCGGAGCAGTCACGGTTGACGACACCGGCACCGAATATTACGACACCGTTTTTTCAATCGCTCCCTCGCCCCTGGCGAAAGGCCTGATCTGGGTGGGTACCGACGACGGCTTGATTCAGATCACCCGCGACGAAGGCAAAAATTGGACCAACGTCACGCCCAAGGGTCTGGCGGAATGGAGCCGCATCAGTCTCGTCGAAGCGTCTCCGCACGATGCCGGAACAGCGTACGTCGCCATCGACCGCCATCAGAACGACGACCTCGCACCCTACATCTACAAAACGAATGACTACGGAGCCACCTGGAGCCGCATCACCAGCGGCATCCCCGACGGAGCGTTTGCACGCGCCGTCCGCGAAGACCCGAAGAAAAAAGGTCTGCTCTACGCCGGCACCGAGCGTGGCGTCTTCGTCTCTTTCGACGATGGAGCCCACTGGCGCTCGCTGCAAATTAACCTGCCGATCGTCCCGGTCCACGATCTGGTCATCAAGAACGACGATCTGGTGTTGGCAACGCACGGCCGCTCATTCTGGATTCTTGATGACGTTTCTCCTCTGCGCCAGTTCGCCGATTCCGTTGCTCAAGAAGACATGCATCTCTACCAGCCCGCGACCGCCTATCGCATTCACAGCGGAGAAGCTCCTGCGCATTTGTATTTTTCAGGAAAAAATCCGCCTAGCGGCGCGGTGATTTATTACAACCTGAAACAAGCCCCAAAGCCGGAATCGAAGCAGGAAGTGAAAATTGAAATCCTGGACGCAACGGGCAGCGTGATCCGCGATTACTCCAGCAAGAAAAATGAGCCGCTCGACGAACCACTCGATCCCGATGACAAGAAGCCGGAAAAGCAGATAAAACCGGAAACCGGCCTCAATCGTTTTGTGTGGGACCTGCGTTACGAAGAAGCCAACCGCGTTCCCGGATACTTTTTGTGGGAATACAACGACGGCGCGAAAGGGCCGCTGGCGCTGCCCGGAAACTATCAAGTGCGTTTGACTGTCGGTGGCAAGACTTCAACCGCTCCCTTCGAACTGAAGATCGATCCGCGAGTGACTACCTCGCAGAGCGATATGGAGAAGCAGTTCAAACTCGAGATGGACGTTCGAGAGGAACTGAATCGCGTCTACGACGCAGTCAACCAGATCCAGGACGTCCGCGAGCAGTTGGAGGGGCTGAAGAAACGCCTGGTCCCTAGCGACTCCACGAAAGCGTTGCTGGATGGCGCGAGCGCGCTTGACGCCAAGCTGATCGCAGTTCGTGATCCGCTGATCAATTTCAAAATCAGCGCCAGCGAAGATTCGCTCGCCTACCTGCCTGGAATCGATGCGAAGCTGGCATATCTTTCCCTGGGAGTGGCGGGTTTCGCGGACTCCGCTCCCACCGCCGCCCAGTACCAGACATTCGACAAGCTGAAAAAACAGACCGATGAATTACTGGCAAACTGGGATCAGGTTCGGAATGCGGATATCACCAGCTTCCAAAAGCTGGCTGCCGAACACAACATCCACTCGATCTACGTGCCCGATGTGAAGAGTGAGCGCGTGCAGGGTGACGGGGGCGAAGAATAGGGCCAACAGAAGTGCGGGGGCACGCTCTAGATAAACATCTCGTCCTGCGGCACGCCCGAGCCGTTTTTCGGTTGACGCCGCTTCTGCCCGAAGAAAACTTCTACTCCGGTACTGATCGCCGTCATCAGTCCAGTCACCTGGCGCAGCGGAGAAATCACCGTCTTCTGCACTGCTTCGCTTGTCTCTTCGACTTTATCCATGGTGCGATTCAGCAGTTCATCGGCGCGGATCACTTGCAGCCGGGTGCGGTCGAGTACATCGGTGAGCGTGGCGTCGATGCGCGCCAGTTGATTGCGCACCATGTTGCTGGACTCTTCAAAATTGACGCTCATCACTTCGATTCGGGGACGCAGTTCCACCAGCATGCTCTGCAGCGTTTCCACCGTGGGCAGAGTCTTGGTCGTCACTTCGGTGGCGAGCGCTTCCATCTTGGCCGTGCTCTTACGCACGGTGAGGTAAAGGCCCACCAGAATCCCAGCCTGGATTACGACCGCGATCGTAGTCGCTGCGATAAACAACATTAGGAGGTTTTCGTTCATAGCTGCTCCTGCATAGCTGCTCCTGCAGAGGGTGCCTCACTCATTCGCCGTTCTTGCGAATGAGTGGGATCCACACAATCTTCCTGCCGCCGCTAAATGTTCTTGCTGGGTTCGGCTCCGGCGGCGGTCGTCTCGCTATACGCCTGTCGGCCAGCCTCGTACGCCGAGCGGAAGCGCTCTTTCTGCTGGTTGAGCACATCGCCTCCGCGCTCCATCCAGTCATTTGCCTGTTCGCGTGCCCGGCGAGCCTGCTGCCGCGCTCGCTCGCTGCCCTCTTGCGCTTTCGACCGAAGCACGTCGCGCGTTTCATCACCGGAGCGCGGCGCATACAACACACCAACCACCGCTCCCACACCAAGCCCTGCCAGGAACCACAAGAAACCGCCGCCATCACGATCCGCCATAAACTACCTCCTCAAAATCTCTCAATACTGTCTATTCGATGGTAGCACTCTGATATGTGATTCACAATCCATCGCGCCTGCGCTTGCAGGCTACTGTTGGAGAACGCTTCCGGCATCAGGGTTGCCCTGACGGCAAGAAAGAAACGCTTGTGCCGCGCGCGCCAAAGGCGGACAATGAGCGCACATTCAACTCACAACAACGAGCCGTTTTCAGGAGGCACTTTCTGTCCGATCGCAAATATCGGCAACGTGGATACCAGGATTCCGGTGGTCCGAAGAAAGAATTTGAAAAGCCAGCGGCTGCTCCAAAGAGAGAAAACACCTTCGGACCGCGGCCCATGAACATGCCGGGAATGCGGACCGTCTCCCGCTGCGCCGAATGCGGAGCGCTGTTGCAAAACCTCACAGATCCCGTCGGACAATGTCCGAAATGCGGCTTCGACTTGCACGCCTGTAAACAGTGCGAACACTTCGATCCATCGAGCCGCTTCGAATGCAATCAGCCGATTCCCGCCCGAGTTTCTCCCAAAGACAAACGCAACGACTGCTCCTTCTTTTCCATCCGCGTGATGGTCGAAAAAGAAACGTCCAGCAAAGGCAGTCAACGTCCGAACGACGCACGCGCTGCGTTCGACAATCTTTTCAAAGACTGAGGAAGAGTTCTCAGTTCTCAGCCTTCAGCTCTCAGCAAACCCTATAAAAGCTGTCATCCTGAGCGAAGCGAAGGCCCCCTGCATTTCTTCCGGAGACGACTCGATATTTACGCTCCCGCCGCCCGTCCAACCGCTTCAACCCGCCGCACCCGCACTTTCACTTCGACGCGCGACCCCAGCCGGTTGATGATCGACATAAGCCGGTCAACGGTAAATCGCCCCAGCTGTGCATTGCGGATGCGAGAGAAGTCGGCCGCCGCAACTCCGGTGCGGCCATGCGCGGCGCGCACGCTCAGTCCTTCCCGATCGAGCGCCTTGATGACTTCCGCTGCCAGGATCGCTTTGAACTGCTCCACATCCGCGCTTTTGTGCCCCAGATCTCGGAACACATTCCCACTCCCGCGCACCACCTCCACCTTCTCGTCTTTCATCGCAACATCTCCTTCAGTCTCTTCAAACGATCCTTAATCAAATCGATCTCGCGCTTCGGCGACTTGATGCCTTGCGTCGACTTCTTTTGAAACGTATCGGCCACCCAAATTTCCTCGCCTAGTTGCACGGCATAGACCAAGCGGAACGCGTCGCCCCGGAACCGCAATGCGATCTCGAACACTCCCGATCCCAAGCCATGCATCGGCTTGGCAACGTCAGACTTTCCGCCCTCCGCCGAGATCGTCAAGGCAGTCAGACAGGTCGACTGGGCTCCTTCTGGAAACGTCTCGAATTCTTTCAGTGCCGCTCTGATCCATGAAATGGGCCGTGTTTTTCGGGTCATTGGCCGCCTACTGCTTCATCCGTGCTCTTTAATGTTGTCATATATGACAACGGTTGTCAACGATTCCACCGAGCGCGTTTTTTTCATCACATTTTTCGAGTGATCACCGTCACTGACGCCAATCCCTTTCCCATGCGAAAATCTGCACCAGAATCAGGGCAGTCCTCGTTCTGGGCTCGTTCTTTGAATTGATCGTGTCGGGTGGGTTACCAACCAGATCGATCACCGCACCGCGGCCCTGCTGCTGCATGCGCTCCGGACCGCGTCGGTCAATATCAGACACGCATCGTTTGAGCCGGACCCGACCCTCGTGGTAATTGATCGCGAGTGCGTCGAGCGTCGTCCCATCGGGGCCACTGCATGGTCCACCGTGGAAGGCTGTGAGTACGACGATTCGGTCGAGCACTTCAATCCGACGCGAAAAGATAAAGACTACGTTCCCCCGGAGAAATTCGATGGCGACGCATCGTTTGACTCGATGTTGACGTCCCTGCTCGCGCGGGCAGCGCTCACCACCGGGAATCAGAACAGGGGGCGAGGCAGGCCGTGAGCGCCAAGTCTTAGAAAACCGACGAACGTGCGCTCGCTACGGCTTCTGCGTCGGCCGCAGCAGAATTTCGCTGGCGAACGATTGCGGAGCCTGGGTCACCAGCATGGCGACGACGTGGGCAACGTCCGAGGCTTGCAGCATCTTCTCGGAATTTTTTCCGGGATGCGCGCTGAACTCGGTGTGCACCGATCCTGGACAGATGACCGAGACGCGAATGTTATGGGCGCGCAACTCCTCGGCTACGGAGTAGGTCAGTCCGTTCAATCCCCACTTGGAGCCGGAATAAGCGGCGAGGCCGGGCACCGGATTCTTGCCGGCCAACGATGAGATGTTAACGATGTGTCCGCCGCGGGACTTAATCATCAACGGTGCGAGGCTGCGGATGCAGTAGTACACGCCGCGCAGGTTGGTGTTGAAAACCTGGTCCCAATCGGCGGGCGGCAATTGATGCAGCGGCCCTGACGGGCCACTGATGCCGGCATTGTTGACGAGGATGTCGAGGCGGGGGAAGGCGCGCGTGACTTGCGCGGCGAGCGCTTCGACGGAATGCAGATCGGTGACATCGCATTCGATCACCGTGCTCTGACCGCCGCTTTTCTGGATGGCGGCGGCGGTTTCTTCGAGCGGCTTGCGGGAGCGTCCGCATAAGACGGAGTGTGCGCCTAGCTCCGCGAGCTTTACGGCGATGGCCCTGCCGATGCCGCGTCCAGCGCCGGTGATGACGGCGACTTGGCCGGCTAGCGGGGCGCTCGTTGTTGACGTGGGTGAGGTCGGTTTGGTGCCAGACTTCGTCATGGCGTGCTTCTCCGAGAAAGCATTATTCCATTTTTCATTGTTTCCCTTCTTAACATTATGCATTGGCGTATTGTGCATTAGGTGTTTTGCATCGGCGTCATGGCTGCGAGGCATGTAAACGGCACTGCAAGTTTCCGCATCTAAAGTGGTGGAAGGAGTGAAGTTGGGCTTGCCGCTTGCCTTAGTGGGAGTACATCCTTATAATCCGCTCACCGGAATACCGGAATAACGACAAGCCTCGGCATGTCGCAAGGCGGCCCGTATTATCGGGACCCGTCATCGTCACTGTCAGTGGCAAAAATACCAGTGGCATTTCGTGTGCAAGATTGAATGATGGTGCAAGTCCGACGCCAGGCTTGGTTGAATCGGACAAGATGTCAAAACCCCAACTTCCCCGAAGATCTAAGGAGCTATAGGAATGAAGAAGATTGTTCTCGCGATGTTGCTGGTAGCGGCAGTTACCGCCGTCGCTCAAACCACCCCTGCGCCTGCCCCGGCCGCGCCCGCGCAGAAAAAAGAGATCAAAGACCCGGCCGAGTACAACGCTTACGTCGGCGCCGCGGGGCAGTCGGATCCTGCCGCTCAGGTCAGCGGTTTTGAAGCCTTTCTGACCCAGTATCCAAATAGCAATTTTAAGGAAGAGGCGCTGGAGCTTTTGATGGTTGCCTACCAGAAGACGGGCAACCAGGCGAAGATGGTGGAAACGGCGCAGAAAACTTTGCAGGTCAACCCCTGCAACATCCGGGCGCTGGCCCTGGTGACGTATGCCAAGCAGGCGGGGGCGACTGGCCCGACCGCGCAACAGAGTCTTGCCGAGGCCGGCCAGACAGCTGAAAAAGGCTTGCAGTGCTGGACGACGGCGACCAAGCCGGTGGGCACTCCCGATGCCGATTGGGACAAGCTGCGAACGCAGACCACGGGAATCTTCAATAACGCAGCCGGCATGGCCGCTTATGCGGCCAAGGATTTCGCAAAGGCCGAGAAGTATCTTAAGGCTGGGGTGGACGGAGATCCTGCCAACCTGACGGAGGTCTATTACCTGGCGCTCGCCGACTTGACGCCCGGATCGACGGAAAGCGACCTGGAAGGACTTTTCTACATCGCGCGCGCGGCCAATCTGGCAACGGCCGACGGCAAGGCCAAGATCGCCCAATTCGGCAAGAGTAAGTACGTCAAGTACCACGGTAGCGAAGAGGGATGGGACAAAGTGATGGCGCTCGCCGCCACCGCAACCAAGCCGCCGGACGGTTTCACCATCACGAAGTACGTGCCTCCGACTCCCGCCGAGCAGGCCGCCACGCTGGTCAAGAGCAAGAAAGTGGAGGAGATGAGCTTCGCGGAATGGCAGATGGTCCTCTCCGAGGGCACGCCCGAAGATGCCGACAAAGTGTGGACCACTCTCAAAGGAAAGCCATTGCAGATGGCAGCCCACATCATCAGCATCGATACCACAGGCAAGGCAACCAGACTGCAGTTAGCTGGCAGTTCGGACGATGTGGACGCCAAACGTGCTGACATCGACTTGACCATGTCGGCGGTGATCCCGGCGAAGCAGATGCCGAAAGAAGATACGGACTTCCAATTCGAGGGAACGCCGGTCTCCTACGTGGCCAAGCCGTTTGTGATGACTATGAACGAAGGGGCCTTGCTGATGAAGGCAGGTCCGAAGCCTCCGGTTCACAAGAAGCCAGCGGCACACTGAGGTGCAGGTCTCAGGTGGCAGGTGTTAGGTCTTAGGAAAACCTCGAGACTGGAAAATAAGAAAGGGCGGCCCGATCAGGGTCGCCCTTTTCGTTTGAAATTTCTCCGGCCAAGTTTTTCCTAACACCTAAGACCTAACACCTGAGACCTGCCCTACCGTGCCTGTTTTCTCTCCAGCGTAATGGGACGCGCGCTGCGTGGCGGACGCCTGGCGCCGGCGCGCAGCGGACGAACGTCAATCTTAAGCTCCTGCATGGTCCGGCTCAGGGTGTTGCGGTGCATGCCTAATTGGCGCGCCGCCTTGCACTGATTGCCGCGGTTTTCTTCGAGCACAGTCACGATAAAGCGCTTCTTGAACTCGCGGACCGCCTCCGAATAGAGAATATTGCTTTTGTACATCTGAAGGATGAGAGCTTCCAGTTGATCTTTCACTTGCTGCCTCGTTTCCGTACGTTTACAACCTATTAAAATTTTTCTGCAACCAGCAGCGGCTGGCTGAGTCTTGCCAATCTATTTTGCCGGTGCGCCCGCTGGCGGCCGCATTTTGTCCGCCGCTGAATGCACCTGCCGTAAGTAATCCAAACCCTGGTAGAAACGCTGACGCATTTCTGGCGGTGCGACCCAGATTGCAGCCCTTCCGCCTACCAGGAAATACGGAGCCAATTCCGAATCCGCCAGCCACTTCGCCGCGGGCGCAAATGCCGTCATGGCGGTGAGCACGATCGCCACAACCAGGACGCCCTTCAACAAACCCAAGACTGCGCCCAGAAAACGATCAATCCCCGCCAACCCCGCTTTTTTCATCACCGAGCGTGCGAACCGCCCGGCAATGCCGGCAACAATCAGGACCGCGAAAAAAATAATAAGGAAACCGGCGATCTCGCCTAACCACGGCGATTTCAAATGAGGCGCGAACCAGTCCGCCAGGCGATGATACTGCCAGGCGGCGAGCAGGTATCCCACGACCAAGCCAGCCAGTTTGAAGGCTTCATGGAAAAAGCCTTCAATGGCCGCCGCGATCACGGAAAACACCAGAAAGCCGAGGATGATCCAGTCCGCAATGCTCATTTCTTAATTTGCAATGCTCGTGTTGCGAACTAAATCTCCAACTCGCGTCCCGTCAATTGACGGTATGCCCCGAGGTATTTTTCGCTGGTCCGGACCGCAACTTCCTGGGGGAGGGCCGGTGCCGGAGGTTGTTTGTTCCAACGAATTTCTTCGAGGTAATCCCGTGCATACTGTTTGTCGTAAGAATCCTGCGCCTTGCCCGGTTGGTAGGTGTCGGCCGGCCAGAAGCGCGAAGAATCCGGTGTGAGGACTTCGTCCGCCAGGGTGATGCCCTTAGCGGTCTGCCCAAATTCAAACTTGGTGTCGGCGATGATGATGCCGCGCTGCCGCGCATAATCCGCGGCCTTCTTGTAGATGCGCAACGTGATGTCGCGCAGCTGGCGGCTCAACTCAGGGTCAACCTGTTTGCACATTTCTTCGAACGAAATGTTGATGTCGTGGCCGGTGGTAGCCTTGGTCGCGGGCGTGAAAATAGGTTCCGGCAGTTGGTCGGATTCCTTCAAACCCGCCGGGAGCTTAATGCCGCAGACCGAGCCCGTCGCTTTATACTCTTTCCATCCGGAGCCGGAAAGGTAGCCGCGCGCGACGCACTCGACGGGAAACATCTCGGCGCGCATCACCATCATGGAGCGGCCGCGGAGCTCATCGGCATGCGAGCGAATCGCCGCCGGGTAGCGATTTACGTCAGCCGTGACGAAGTGGTTGGGGACAATGTCCTTAAGAAAATCGAACCAGAACAGCGAGATCTGCGTCAGGACGCGGCCCTTGTGCGGAATGCCGGTCGCCAGCACGTAATCGAAGGCTGAGATGCGATCGGTGGCCACGAACAGCAGGTGGTCAGCGTCGAGGTTATAGACGTCGCGAACCTTGCCGCTGGCGTGCAACTCCAGTTCGGGATAGTCGGTTCGGAGAAGAACGGAATCTAAAATTTCTGGGCTCATGTGTGAAATCACCAGGAGAAAACTTTGCGTATTCTATTCGTCGCGGAAAATTTGTCAACGCTTTCCTCACAGGCTGCAGATTGCTGCGGTTGCCGTTGCGTAGAAAGGTGTTGACAGTTCAAGTGTAAGCCAGAAGGCTTGTCCGGCGCTGGTTTTCGAGAGATGGTTATGTGGAAAAGCTGAGGAAGGCTTTGGAAAAAAAGGCAGCGATTTTTTCAAGTGGAAAAGCAGAAGGCGGAGGAGGTTGTCAACAGTTTAGTCGGTGTTTGATTCGCCGGCCGACGCGGTTCAAAACCGGTTGGGCCATTTGCGGGCGGCATGGAAGACACGAATCAACTGCACAACATCGCCACGCACGCGATAAGGGACTATGTACGGCGTTCCCGAGACCACCAACTCGCGGGTGCCTGATATCCGGCCGGGCCGACCTGAAGATGGGAACTGCTCGAGAGTTTCTATGGCACTGCGAATTGCCGCAACGGTTCTTTCAGCAGCGGCTGGATTGTCGCGCGAAATATACTCCGCCAAACCATCCAAATTATTGATCGCTGCTCGCAGCCACTCAACGCGCACGACGCGTCCACTTCTTCATCACCTGCTGGACTTCCTCGTCCGTGGCGAAGTCGCCAGCGTCGGCCTCGGCCAGGCCTTTCTTGATTTCGCTAATCTGCCATTCATTCACGCTGACATATTCCTGAATCGCTTGAGCGGCGACGAACGAGCGGCTGCGGTTCATCGATTTTGACAGACGATCGAGCTGGTTTTTGAGTTTGGCGTCGAGGCGGAGTGTGAGAATAGCTGATTCGGGCATGATGTATACATTGTACATCGTTCGTATTCAAAACCAAGAATATGATCGGTCGAATGGAGTCGAGTCAGCGCTAAAGCAGGGACAGCTTTTTGGTTGTTTTTGGCTGTCTCAGTCGCTTAACATTTGATTGCGAGGAAATATGCTTCTAGGTAACGACAAGAAGTGCTCAATTGACGGCGGGAAATTAAAATCCATAGCGCAGTTCTTTCTTGGCGGTGGTGGCCCGATTGATCTTAAGCCGCCCAAAAGGCTCAAGGTCTGCGAAAAGTGCGGGCAGCCGTTTGAAATAGCGGAACACTGAGGCACACCTCACCCTTGGCCCACTCGTGGGGTTCGCGCCTGAAAACCTCTGGAACTAATCTGTGGCGTCGCGATCTAGTTTCCTTTTCTCGCTGAACTTGATGGCGAATGCAACGATCAGCAAGGGAAGGACAACGAATACAAACAACATCCCAAGTATCGCCCAGTCGATCATCGGCACATACAGGAATAGAAACGTGAAACCAGTAGTAAACAAAACGATACACGCAAGGAAAAGGATTATCCCAGCCGCCATGCACAGATAGAAACCCCAACCGAGGGCTCTACATTTTGGTCGTAATGTCGAGCCTTGTCGTGGTAGGTGCATAAATGAATCGAAGCTATTAGACCTCGACCGCCGTGCCGTTACGCCGCCCCGAACCGTACCGACACGAGCTTCGACACCCCGGGCTCCTGCATGGTCACGCCGTAGAGCACGGGCGCGATGCTCATGGTCTTGCGGCTATGCGTGATCAGGATGAACTGGGTCTGCACGCTCATCTCGCGCACCAGTTCGGTGAAGCGCGCGATATTCGATTCGTCCAGCGGGGCGTCAACTTCGTCGAGAATGCAGAACGGACTCGGCGTGTACTGGAAGATTCCGACCAGTAGCGCCAGCGCCGTGAGCGCCTTTTCGCCGCCGGAGAGCAAGAGCACGTTCTGGAGTTTCTTGCCTGGAGGCGACGCCACTACGTCAATGCCACTCTCCATGCTGTTTTCCGTGTCGGTCAGGCGCATGAAGCCATGCCCGCCGCCAAACAGCTTGCGGAAGGTGGACTGGAAGTTTTCGTTGATCCGGTTGAACGCTTCTTCAAATTTCAGCCGCGAGACCTGGTCGATTTCGCGAATCGTGGCCGCGGTATTTTCGATGGCATCGAGCAGGTCTTTCCTCTGCGTCGAGAGGAACTCGTGACGCTCGGCCGTTTCCTTGTACTCCTCAAGCGCCATCATGTTGACCGGGCCCATGGCGTCGAGGCGGGCGCGCATTTCACGATGCGCCTGATCTTCGGCCGCGAGTTCATCGCCTGTAACCAGTGGAGTCGCGGTTTCAGACGTCGCTTCGGCCATCAGAACCGGTCGCTCGATACCGAGTTCGTTGAGACAGGTGTCGGCCAGATGTTGCAAGTCGGACTGCAGCTTGGCTGCCGCGGCCGATAGTTCGCCCCGCCGGTCACGCGCGAAATCGAGCTGCTGGCGCGTGTTGTGAAGCAGTTCGTCAATTTCGCTGAGACGCGTGCGCACCTGCTCGGACTCGAGTTGCAGCAAGCCTTCACGCGCTTCTCCTACATTGCGCTCGGCCTCGAACTGCACGAGTTGCTCGGCAAGTTGTACGTTCTCGCTCTGCCGTTGCGCGATTTCGGCGCTCGCCGATTCGATTTGAGATTGCAAAGCGTCAGCCCGCTCGCGCATCTCTGAAACCAGCGACTGGATGCGCTGAAGCAGAGTCGTAGCGGAACGGTGGCGCTCTTCGAGTGTGGCCACGCGCGCGGCCCGCTGTGAAGTGCTTTCGGCGGCAGTGTCGCGATGACTGCGCAGAGCGGCGAGGCGCTCTTGTCCGGCAGCGAGCCGCGTTTCAAATTGAGCGCGCGCTTCTTCGATCGTGGCGAGTTCCGCCTGGCGCGATGCGATCAAGTTTTCTTGTTCCTGACGTTCGGCCGCGAGACGTTGCAGCTCACTTTCGCTGACGGCGATGCGCTCGCGCACCCGCGACATTTCGCTTTCCAATTGCTGCAGCAAATGCCCGGAGGTCATCGCCTGCTTCTCGGCTTCGCGCTTTTCGTCCTCCAGCCGATCGAGCAGGGCAGTGTAGTCTTTGATCTCGCGTCCCAAAGTGAGTGCGAGCATTTCCTTTTCGCGCAGGGCTCGCTCCAGCTCCTCGAGCAGACGCAACACATCGCGCAATTCGCGCTTCATCGAGAGCGGGCCTTCGCTGCGTTGCTTGCCTCCGGTGACGGTTACGTTGTGGAAGCATTCTCCGGTCTGCGAGAGAAAGAACGCGTCGGGGCTGGAGAGCGCGAGTTCGCGCGCGGCGGCCGGGTCGGGCACGATGTAGCCGTTTCCCAGCTTCGGCAAGATCACTTCGAGCGATTTGCCAAATCCGTTCAGCACACGAATCGAGTTCTTCAGCGGGAGGACGGTGTCGTTGAGCGGAGAATAATGATGGCTCGCATCGGCGACAAAGGAGAACTTCGCTTGCGAGTCCTCGGGATGCACGAGGAATGTCGCGCGTCCGTTGACGTCGGAGCGCAGCAGGCGCAGGCCTTCGTCGGCGGCGTCCCACGACTTGACCACGACGAAGTTCAGTTCGTCGCGTAGAAAATCTTCGACGACTCTTTCGTAGCGGGGGTCGACTTCGAGAAAATCGGCGAGCACGCCGGCGGGAGTATTTCCTCCCTGCATGGCGCCCGATTGAAAAAGACGGCGCACCGACTCGGTGGAATAACCGTGCTCGGCAATGACCGCTTCAAGCGATCCTCTCTTGCCGAGCGCCGTGGCAAACTCGGCGCGGATGGAATCGAGGTGCTGCTTGGTTTCGTTTTCGGCAGAGCGTTTCGCCTCCAGCGTTTCACGTAGGCTTGCGATTTCAGCCGTCAGGCCGCTGGCGCGCTGCGAAACGCCTTCGAATTCCATGGCAATCTGCCCGCGTTGTCCGCCGAAGGTTTCCGATTGCGACGAGGCGGTGTCAATCTCGGCGCGCAGGCGATGCTCTTCGCGGCCAATGCCAGCCAACCGTTCCTCGGATTGTGTTAGCTGATTGCGGAGATTGGAAGCTCCGCCGACGGCTTCGAGAATGGCGGTGCGATGCAATTCCTGCTCGTGTTCCAGCAGCGCAAGATTGATGGCGGCGTGCGCCGTTTCCTGCTGGCTGAGGTTGTACTCCTGCTGGGCTGCGGCGAGATCTGCCGCCGCGGAGTCGAGCAATTGCTGGTGGCCGTCGCGTTCTTCCTCTAGCGCCAGGAGCCGGCTTTGAGCTTGCGCCAGCTCCGCTTCGGCGGATGCGGTGCGCACGATCAGCTCGGCGCAACGCTCTTCGTTGGTGCGAATTCGCGCCTTGCTGCGATCGCCTTCAATCGCGATCTGGTTGAGGCGGTCGCGATTCTGCCGCGTCTCGGTTTCGATGGCGTAGCCGCGCTGCGTGCGCTCGGCATGCTCGGCTTCGGATTGCTGCACGCTTTCCGCCTGCTGGCGAATTTCCTCGCCCAGTTGATGGAGTTGGGTATCGAGGGTCACGCTTTCCTGATCCATCTGGGCGAACTTGCTGGCAAGCACAACGCGCAGCTTGGCGCGCATTTCGTCGCGCAGCTTGGCATAGCGCTCGGCCTTGCTGGCCTGGCGTTTGAGCGAGTTCATCTGCCGCGTCACTTCTTCGAAAATGTCGTTCACACGGTTCAGATTGGTTTTGGCATCTTCGAGACGCGCTTCGGCGAGACGCTTTTTCGTTTTGAATTTCGTGATGCCGGCCGCTTCCTCGATAATGGCCCGACGATCGGTTGGACGGCTGCTGAGGATCTGACCGATGCGTCCTTGCTCGATGAGCGCGTACGACTCGGGCCCGAGGCCCGTGCCCATGAAGAGTTCCTGGATGTCGCGCAAGCGGCATAGTTTTCCATTCAGCAGGTACTCGCTGTCGCCGCTGCGGAACAGGCGGCGCGTCACCAGAATTTCTCCGGCGTGGTGGTGCTGCTGATTGAATTTGCGGCGGCGGATTTTCAGAACTACCTGCGGGCCTGCCACGGCTACGGCGACCTGTGTCGGAGCTTCGCTGGATGCGGCTTCTGCCACGGCCTCCCCTTCGACCTCGTCAGTGTTTACTTGTCCAGGCTGAGCTTCTTCGACGGCGCGTTCAGTTTCTGCGGCGGCTTGGGCGCGGACTTCGGCTTCATCCCAATTGTCGTCGCCGGTTCCTCCGGTAACGCCTTCGGTCGGCAGTTCGTCCTGAATCTCGATCTCGGTGGGTGCGTTCGGATCGGGGCCGCCGTAAATTTCGGGATCGATCAAAGTCAGGGAAACTTCGGCCATTCCGGTGGGATTGCGGTCTCGGGTTCCAGCGAAGATCACGTCTTCCATGCGCGAGCCACGCAGCGTCTTAGCCGACTGCTCACCAAGAACCCAGGAGATCGCGTCGGCGATATTCGACTTGCCGCAGCCGTTCGGGCCGATGATGGCGGCGATGCCTTCGCCGTGAAATTTCAGTTCGGTGCGATCGCAGAACGACTTGAATCCCAGAATTTGCAGCTTTTTGAGTTTGAGCAAAGTGACTCCTTCGTGGGCGGACACCGGCAGTCCGCAGACTCGGTTTGCGCTGGCTGGAATGCGCTGCAAATTGCGTGGAACCGGATGGTTAACTTGCTGTTAACTAGCCGGGTTCCTCGCTGGTCGCATCGCTGAATGCCGTCCCCTAATCCGAGAACGTCACCCATGCTTTTGACCAACTCTAACGGCGAATATGGGGACGGGTCAAGTGATAAAACACCACATATAGTGGGTTCCGTCGACGCACCGCCTTTAGTTGCACACATACTACAGCTATTACAGGCAAATTGCTGGTGGGGGATGAGGAGGCGGGAGATCGCGAGAGCAACTAAACTCTACAGCCGATGTCGGGCAGATTCAAGGGCCGGTAGTGCAAGGCGTCCGTCGCTCTACCGTGTTACGGGAGCGCCAGATCGTGGATATCGGTGAGATCGAGCTTTGGGTCCCCCGCAGTTGGCGGGATTGGCAGGGAGCAGACATCTCGCAGTGGACCGCTGAGCATCTTCTTGCCGTTCCAGACGATGCGGACGTCGCCCGGTTGCGGCAGCAACTCCGGCCGCAGATGGAGGCGGATGCTTTTGACGTCGTGGCTGTGGATTTCGATGGTGTTGTCGGGTTTTACGCGGGCGTCTACGTCGGATTTGCCGGGCTTGCCGTTTACAATCTCGACCCAGTAGGCGCGGGCGGCGAGCGCATCGGTCTCGCTCAGGTCGACGATGCGCGGGAAGGGATTGCGGAGCTTGTCTTTGAAGAAAGCCAGGGTCAGTCCGTCGTCGGATTGCAGAGTGATGTCGTGCCCATGCTTAGGCAGAATTTTCAATTCAGGTGCAATTGCCGGATGCAGGTCGTTGAGCGCGGCGTGAGTGGTGGTGGAGCAGTCCGGCGTGATAACCGGGTCATTCTCTCCGTGGACCAACAGCAACGGGAGATTTCTGACGTTGCCGAGGCCGGCTTTGACTTGTTCGTTGCATTGTCCCGCGCCCATCAGCGTAACCACTGCCGCAAAGCGCTGGGGCCAGAGACTGGCGAAGTAGAGCGCGCCGGTTCCTCCATTGCTGAAGCCGGTCACGTAGATGCGATCGCGATCGACGTTATAGCGTTGCACAACGTCATTGAAAACTGCGTCGAAGCGGCGAGCTGCCTCCGGTGTCCACCAGTATCCGGCGGCTTGCGGATAAAGGACGAGATAATCGGTTTGCGAAACGGCTTCTTCCGAGGAGATCATGGCATCCATGGCGAACCCGGCGCCGCCGCTCAGGACAACCAGGAGCGGCGATGGTTGATCCTCGTGGTAGGTGAGTGGAATCCGCAGGAGGTAGGAGATGGCAGGGCTGTTTTTACTGGCCGGAGTCACTTCGAGCACAGTGCCAAACTTTTCGGGCCGCGATTTCAAGGGGAGGGCACGGTGGCATTCGTCCACAAGCGATGGCGGCTTTCCGGAGTTTGAGGAAAGTTCGGCTAACAATTGAGTCTGGATCTGCGTGCTTTTGCTCTGCTGCAGATTTCCGACAATAGCGGAGGGCACTTCAATTTTGCGGCGCGAAGCGATGGCCAGGGCCAATGTTTGTGACGGAGGATCGTCCGAGCGAAGTAGTGGAATTAGCTGTCCGGCGGCGATCGGCAGGCTGGGATTGAGCAGGATCGCTTGCAGAGCGCCAAGACGCGTGTCTGCCAACGCCAGCCAGGTTTCAAGCGGCTCGCCCCGAGTGCGAGATTCCAGTTCCATCCGCGCCGTCTCCTGCACCTTGGTGTCGAAATCCGAGTAGGAGCCATCTAAAGTGATTTGCTCCACGACGCCCGATTCCGGCGACCACCAGTAGCTCAGCTTCAGCGAGCCTTCGGGCGTGGCTCCGTCGACGCGATGGCACAGCTTGCCGTGGATGGACTCGTCGTCTACCCAGCGAAAATCGATGCCACCGCTCCGCCACTCCACGCCCTTGTTCGGCGGGACGGGCGGAAGGCCCATCACCTCATGCAAAGTCTGGATCAGATGGCTGTAGGTTTCTCGCGCTACTTCCCAGGGGTAGCTCGGCGCTCCATTCGGCGATATCTCCATCGCTTCAGAAAAGTGGGAGGGACGCGTCTGCATGCGTTTCTGGAAATCAACCTGTTCTCTGGCGAGCCTGTCTTTGCCCTTGGAGCGGTACTCGGTCATGTCGGCGGCTTCGCGATTGCGTTGGAATCCGAGGGTTATGTTTTCGGCGTTTTCGCCGACTACGAGCACGTGGGTGCGGAAGCGCGCCTGGATCTGAAACTGTTCTTCGTTACTCTCCGATTGTTTGTGAAACGAGTAGCGGTAGATCAGGTGATCGCCGGGATGCAGATCGTAGCGCCAGGCGGGAGCGGGTTGAGCGACGGCCGCGCAAGCAAGAACGACAACGGCGGAAACCACAAGTCCGAGATGAGGGCAGGCGCTGCGCAATTATTTCTTGCGCTCGACAAGGTAGCGAGCGAGGTCCTTTAGAGTAGACGCGGCTGCGCCGTATTCGTTTAGTTCCGCGCATCCGCAATCGATCAGCGCGTCGGCTTTTCGGAGGGACTCCTCGATTCCGAATAAGGCCGGATATGTTGCCTTCTCCGCCGCAGTATCTTTGCCTGCGGTTTTGCCCAATTGCTCGGAGGTCTGGGTTACATCGAGCACATCGTCCACGATCTGGAACGCGAGGCCGATTGACTGGCCATAGGTTCGGAGGCGCACGGCGTCCGGAGCCGTGGCACCTGCGTAGATTCCTCCGCTGACCACACTGGCGGTGATGAGCGCGGCGGTCTTTGAACGGTGGATGTATTCGAGGGTGGCGAGGTCGGGCTTCTTATGCTCGGCTTCGAGGTCAACCACCTGCCCTCCGATCATGCCGTCGATGGTGCCGGTGGCGTGGGCGATTTCCCGAATGATCGCAACGCGCGCTTCGGCTGGGCAGGTGAGTTGAGAGAGGACTTCGTAGGCCAGCGTCTGTAGCGCATCTCCGGCGAGGATGGCGATAGCCTCACCGAAGACCTTGTGGCTCGTCGGGCGGCCGCGGCGCAGGTCGTCGTTGTCGAGCGCGGGCAGGTCGTCGTGGATCAGGGAATACGTGTGCAGCATCTCGAGCGCAGCGCCTACATGCTCGATGCCGGCGGGCAATGTGCCGTCCTGCGATGCGGTGCGTGCCGCTCGGATCATCCGTCCCGCCTCCATGCAGAGGATCGGCCGCAGGCGCTTACCGCCCGCAAACACGCTGTGCCGCATGGCCTGATGGATGGAGGTCGGATACTGGGTGGCGGTAGGCAGGAGCTGCTCGAGCGCGGCGTCGGCGTTTTCGCGTCCCTGCTCCAGAACTTTTTTCAGCATGGCTCCGCAGTATAGCAAGGCAGGGAAGGAAGGTCTCAGGTGTTAGGTCTTAGGTGTTAGGAAAAGCAAAAGCAAATTCATCAATGTTCAGGGTTTCCTGAGACCTAAGACCTGACACCTAAGAACTGACACCTAAGACCCACACTTGGCCGGTCACGCTGCGGCATGGCCCGCTAGATGGTGCAGCACCGAGCGCACCACGTCATCGTTGCGGGGCTCACATATGTCGCATGCGCCCAGGCTCAGCGCTTCGGCCCACAGTTTGTCGTCCGCCAGGCGGTGGGTGCCGACGATGCAAAGGCTGGGGAACTCGCGATGCAAACGTTCGACTTCGCTCGGCCCGGAAATTTCCAGATCGAGGACTAGAGCTCCGGCTCGGTTCCTGGCGATTGCGGGGCGCACCTCTTCGCAGGTGCGGACCAAATAAACAGATTCAAAGTGTTGCGAAAGACCAACCGCCAGAGTTTGAGCAGTTCCGGGGTCGTTCTGATAAAGGACTACGGAGAGTGGTTCCATATTACCCCCTGACATCGCCGCAGTTTGCGGCGGCCTTGACGGTGACAGCAAACGGCTAGTTCAGCCGTTGACGTTGGCGTTGTCCTTATCCTTGTCAGTTCCGGTTGGAGTGGCGAGCCGCGCTATTTGCGCATCGCTTTCTCGGCCGGGGGCGCGAACGGTTCAGTTTGCAGCTTTCCGTTCTGTTTTAACAGAATCTCTACTTTCCCTTCCGCTTCCTCCAGTTGTTTCCTGCAGGCTGCGGAAAGTTGCATGCCTTCTTCAAATAGCGTCAGAGACTTCTCCAGCGGAACCTCGCCTTTTTCCAGTTCCAGAACGATTTTCTCGAGACGCTCGAGGCATTCTTCAAACTTGACCAATTCAATTGCTCCTGCAATCTATTGTAATGCCGGTTTAGATGCGAAATGTCCAGCGAAATTGTCTAATCTTGTAAATTTCTTGGGCAGGTGCGTTTCAAAACTGAACATTACAAAACTAAACAGCAGCCGGCCGGTTGGAACCGAGAGCCTCCAGAACATCGACTGCGGAGGTATAGCGGCCCTGGGGGGCGCTGATCTGGGCGCCTTGCACGCGATCGCGGACCGCGGTCAGCATCTCGCGGGCGATATTGACGCCTTCCTCGCGAGCTGCTTCCGGACTGGTGACGCGGGTCATCCGTGTGAGGATTTCATCGGGGACAGAGACGCGCAGCTCGTTCTTCATGAACTCTGCGTTGCGGGCGCTTACCAGGGGCCAGATTCCAGCGACCACGGGAATGCGGCAGTGTTCGATCCTTTTCAGAAAATTCTCCAGCAGACCGAGATCGAACACCGGCTGAGTCACCACGTATTCGGCGCCGGCTTGTACTTTGTATTCGAAGCGCCGAATCTCTTCGTCGAGGTTGGGCAAGCCGGGATTTGCGCCTACTCCGATGACGAAGCTGGTACCGGGCCCGATCGGGTTTCCGCCGAGGTCGAGGCCGCGGTTCAGGTTGTGGACGATGTTCACCAGACCGATCGCATCTACGTCAAAGACGGCCGTGGCATCGGGATAGTTTCCCATCTTCGGAGGGTCGCCGGTGATGCAGATCAGGTTGCGGATTCCGGTAGCCGCCGCTCCCAGCAAGTCGGATTGAATGCCGAGCACGTTTCTGTCACGACAGGTGTAGTGCAGGATGGCTTCGATGCCAACCTGTTGCTGCATCAGGAGCGATAACGCCTGGTTGCTCATGCGCGCTGAGGCCCGCGGGCTGTCTGGGATGTTGATCCCGTCTACGCCGACCGATTTGACGAACTTTGCGCCCTCGATCTCCTTTCGGATGTCGATGCCCTTGGGGGGCACGATCTCGACCATGGTGACAAATTCGCCGGCGGCGAGCTTGGCGCCCAGGCGCGAGCGCTCGGCCATGGGAATGCTTGCCGGAGCCTTGGCCGCTACTCCGGAATGAATCGCCTCCGAAATCGCGGTCTTGCCGCGTGCTTCGCGCACACGTAGGGCTGCCTTCATGGCGCGGATGTGATCAGGCGTCGTGCCGCAGCATCCGCCGATGAGTTGGACTCCGGCGGCCACGAATTTTCTTGTGTAACTGGCCATGTATTCCGGCGAACAGAGATAGATGTTCCTGCCTTCGACCGAGCGCGGCATGCCGGCGTTCGGCTGCGCGGCCAGGGGCAGGGTAGTCACGGCTCGAACGCGTTCGATTGCGTCCAGCATGGCGACCGGTCCGACGCTGCAGTTGATGCCGAGTACGTCCACGTTCCACTCCGACAGCCGGGCAGCAAAGCTTTCGGAGTCGGAGCCATCGAGACAGTTGCCGTCCTCGTCGATGGTGACCTGGGCGATGATGGGAATCTTCGGGTCGACGTCGCGGCAGGCAAGCACGGCCTGGTGCAACTCTTCGACGTAGCCGAAAGTCTCGAGCATAAACAAATCCACACCGCCCTCGACCAGGGCTGCGGCCTGCTCACGGAACGCCGTCCGGGCCTCCTCGAACGAAGTCTTGCCCAAGGGTTCAATACGGACGCCGAGGGGGCCGATTGATCCGGCTACCCAGACGTCGAAACTCTTGGCCGCTTCGCGAGCCACTTGAGCGCCCGCCACATTGATGTCGTGGACGCGATCGGCCAGGCTATGGCGTGCCAGGCGGAAGCTGTTTCCGCCGAAAGTGTTAGTTTCGATAATCTCGGCACCAGCCTGTAGATAATCGTGATGGACGGCACGGATCAGCTCTGGCTGCGACAAGTTCAGTTCGTCATAGCAGCGGTTGATGAAGATGCCCTTGGCATAAAGGAGGGTTCCCATGGCTCCGTCACAGAGCACGGGCGAATGCTTCAGGCGTTCGATAAGGTTCTGTGCCATCTTCTTGAGAATACAAGAAGGGACGAGGTCTCCGCATCTGGGGGTGCGAAGTTTGAAACCCGGCGGCGCTTCAACCACAGTTTCTTCCTTTGTTATAATCCTTCTCTTGCATCCAAGTGATTATCCTGCATGAGGTTGGAGTCCAAGATTTGAAAAGAGTCCCGATTCTTCTGCTATTCCTTCTGCCCGCCTGTTTGATGTGCTTAAGCTGCGGCGGCAGTTCCTCCGGTAGCGGCTCATCAACCAGCGGTATCAAGTACCGCGCCTTCATATCGGATAGCGTTAACCCGGCGGGCGTTTATATTCTTAATGCTCAGGACGATGTCCGCGGACCCCTGTCGCCGATGGCCGCCGGCGCCACTCCGGGGATGATGGTGGTTACGCCCAACAAGGCTCAGACGCTGGTCTTCAGCGGCAATGGTCTCCAATCTTCCGACAATGAATTCAGCCTTATCAACGACGCCAGCGAGCAGAACGCCGCGCACGTAACTTTGCCCGGCATGACCGAGAGCTTCGTCGTTTCCCCGGACAGCTCCACCGCGTACGTTGCCGTCCCGACGGCGCCAGTCATCGGGCAGCCTCCAGGGCTATTGGAAGTCGTTTCCTTGAGCGTCGGCGCTTTTACCGGACAGGCTCCGGTTCCCTCGCTTCATTATCTTTCTATTAATAACGGTGGCAATCTGCTGCTTGGCTTCAGCGATAACTCCGATGAAGTGGCAGTGATCACACCCTCCCAGATTGGGATAGGGAATGCGGTTACCTACATTGGTGGTCCGGGAATTTTCGACCGTCCGGTTGCGGCCTTTTTCAGCAGTGACGACAGCACCGCCTTTGTGGTGAGTTGCGGCGCCGAATGCGGAGGAACCCAGGCTAGCGTGCAGCAGTACAATCTAGTCACAAACACTCTTGTCGCATCCGTTCCTTCCTGTGTTCCCAACCCAGGGTCGAACCCGGTCACCTGCGCTGGACCAGCAGCCGGCAGCGTAGCCCTGATCAATGGCTCGACCATGTATCTGGCGGGTACGCCGCTACCCGCTTCGCCCTGCACCGGAGAGATCACGCAGTCCACCAGTTGCGGACTGCTGACCATCCTCAACCTCAACAGCATGACGGTCACCAACAGCGCGCCGATCATCATCACTGACGGATATCACAACCGTATGGCACTCGGCGCCAACGGGCAACTCTTCATTGGCGCTCGCACTTGCACCGAGATTGTGCCGCCGGTTCCGCCGCCGGTCGGAGCCGAGACCCGCGGGTGTCTTTCCATCTACAACACGCTGCCGACCGCCGTGGGGAGTGTTCTTGCCGGAGGTGTCTTGATTCCTCCCGAGAATGGAGACGCGACCGGCATTCAGCCCATCGGCACGCGCACCGTGGTCTATGTGGTGCAGGGCGGATCGCTTCTTATCTACGACGCCACCATCGATGCGTTGTATTACAACCCGAACGATCCGAATAACCCCGGCGAGATCAATGGGATGGTGGGCGACTTCTTTGACGTCAAGACGGTCGATTTCTAGCTAAAGGACTACTTCGGCTCGAGCGTCATCTCATGCGCCCGGTGCTGCTCGACCGCGGTATGCGAAAAGGGAAATGCGAAGCTCGAGCCTCCGTACCACGCCTGCCATTGGTCCATGTAGTACGGACTGAGGAAGATTCCGCTCTCTCCCGTCACCAGGTTCAGCGTGCTTTCGTCGAAGTCAGCAAAGTTCCAGGTCAGTCGTTCGGAAGGGCCGAAGCCGCGGCCCACTGCCTTCACCGTGTAATTGTTTCCGCTCAGCGGATGGGATCCCGGACCCGTGAAGCGCCCAATCAAGGGAAGCTGGCTGAGTACAAGATGGTCGATCTCGACCGGATAATTATTTCCCCACTTCCATTGACCGAGGTCTGAAGGCACTTTCGACGGATCACCGGTCTGGCGCACGGCATTCTCGACTGCTGCAGTGAGCAGGCTCTCGTAGTCAGAGTACCCCGCGGGCAGCCAGCGCGCCGGCTGCTTGGTGAGCACGTTCTCGAGCCAGACGGTCGACATGGCCCAGCGATAGCTCTTCCAACTCAGCGAGCCTGGAGCCGACCTTGCATCGGGATTGCCTGGTGTCGCGCCTAGCTTCGGCTCGAGCAGCAAGCGCACGAGTTCGCCGCGCGCTTTCGTCTCGATGGTCGGCGCCGGCGAATCCGCTGACATGCGGCCGTCCCAGTCACGCAGAATTTCCGCGGCTCGCTTGGCACGATCGGAGGTTTTCGCGGCGTGATCGACCGCGTACACGAACTTGTCGGCGCAGAAGCGGTCGTAGGTCGAAGACACATCCATCTGCAGGGCCAGCATATCCGCGGGCGCAAATTTCTTTCCCGATTCAAGCACCCGATAGATGCGATCGGTCCGCCACGGGGCTTCCCACTCCGTGCTGATGGAATATTTATAGCCGTCCGGAGCGATGCGTCCGTTGGCAGTGGCCAGAATTCCTGCGGGTGGATCGTAGATACGCGGCATCTCGTCGTAGGGAATCCAGCCCTTCCATTCATGAGCGTCGTCGCTGCCGCTTACCGGCAGACTGCCATCGCCCGTCGCGCGGATGGGCACGCGGCCGGTAGATTGATATCCGATGTGGCCATCCACGTCCGCGTACATCACGTTTTGTCCGGGCGCTCCGAAAGTCGAGAACGCTTTGCGAAACTCATCCCAGTTTTGAGCGGTGTCTACGTCGAAGAAGACCAGTCCTTCGCCGTCCTGCAACGTCCAGCGCAGAGGCAATCTTGCGCGTTTCTCCTGGCAGGAGTTCGGTGATGATCGGGCCGTGCCGCGTGGTCACCACGTCGAAGGTCACGTCCGGCTTGCCTTTGACGTGAATCGTTTCTTGCCTCTGCTGCGGGTCAATCCATCCGGCCGGAGTTTTGTACTGGCCCTGGGCATTGAATTCTTCGATGAAGTCGTCTTCAACGGTTGGACCGACGTTGGTGAATCCCCAGCCGATGCGCTGGTTGTGGCCGACAATGACGAAGGGAACACCGGGCAACGTCACTCCGGCGACGTCGAAGCTGCCGGAAGTCGTTCTCAAATGCGCTTCAAACCACAGGTTCGGCATCTGATGGTCGAGGTGCATATCGTTCGAGAGCAGCGGTTTCCCAGAAACCGTGTGCTGACCGGAAACGACCCAGTTGTTTGAGCCTGGGCGGAAAAGATCGGCTTGCTCGAGCGAGAACAGAGTGAAAGCGGAAGTTGCCGGAGAAGCGATCGTCGACGGTGACAAGGAAGTGATGCGGTTGTTTCCGCCATCGGGATCGACTTCTTCGTCATCGTCGTCGTCATCATCGCTCTTGGTTGCGGGCTCGTCGTCTATCCTGTGCTTTTCGGTGGGAGGACGATCTCGCCAGGAAGAATTCACGTAGAGGTCTGCCGTCAGTTCGGGGCCCAGCTTCGCCAGAACTTTTTCTCGCGTCATCGCGGGCGGATTGCTGTAGTGATTTAAGTCCTGCACCATGCGTGCGCCCACCAGCATGGAGTCGGTGACCGTCCACGGCCTTGGGGTGTATTTCATCAGGCGAAATTCGAGTGACAGCCGGTCGCGATGCGATTCGAGGAACGTGTTCACTCCGCGGGCGTAAGCGTCAAAGAAAACGCGATCGCGCGGAGTAATGTTTTTCTCCGCGGATTCGGCGGCGAGCCGCAGGCCCAGAATGCGCTCATCGCGGTCCATTTTCACAGTGGCTTCGCCGATTACTTCCGAGAGCTCTCCAGCAGCGGCGCGTCGCATCATGTCCATCTGCCATAGCCGGTCTTGCGCGGTCACGTAGCCCTGGGCAAAGAACAAGTCTTCTAGCGTGGCCGCCTCGATCGTCGGCACACCGTGTTCATCGCGCACGACGCGTACTTTGGACGAAATTCCCGGCACGGCGACGCTGCCGTCGAGTTGCGGCAGGGGACGGCGCGCGGCCCAATAGAGCCACCAGAGGCCAATGATCAGCGCGACCACCACAAGGCAAACGGCGTAGTACAAGATGCGGAGCGCAGGATTGCGGCGACGGATTTCCGAGGGTGAAATCTCAGGTAGGGAAGAAGTAGAAGACATTACACAGAGATTGTAGGGGTGCGTGGGGTCTGTGACAACCGCGGGGAAGGACGAACGCGGGTTGCGGTTGGCGTAAGCTGTGCTGCCCCAGTATCATGTCTGCGACCCCTTGGAGCGTGATCATCAGTCTCCGCGGCATCCGACATGTTGCAGAAGCGAATCGACGATCAGCCGACGATCTCGCCGGAGAATATCCGCGAGGCCGAGGACATCTTCCTGCGGCATCTTAAGCGCGTCGGGCTCAAGCAGACTGAACAGCGCAACGCCATTCTGCGGACTTTTCTGGAAACTCGGGAACATCTCTCGATCGACGAGCTGCATCGGCTGGTCCGCAGAAGGGACCCGCGCATCGGTTTCACCACCGTTTACCGGACGCTGAAGCTGCTGGCCGGTTGCGGCCTGGCCAGTGAAGTCGCCTTTCACGATGGCATCGCGCGTTACGAACACCAGTACAACC
Source organism: uncultured Acidobacteriaceae bacterium (assembly GCA_963755765.1). Lineage (GTDB taxonomy): Bacteria > Acidobacteriota > Terriglobia > Terriglobales > Acidobacteriaceae > Acidiflorens. The sequence goes on along the minus strand of CAVWKZ010000004.1, from coordinate 757,261 downwards.
GGCGCAGCCATCACCACATGGTCTGTACCGAGTGTGGCGCTTCGGTCGAATTTTTCCTGGAGAAGGTTGGAGAAATCGAGCAGGAGATCGGACGCAAACACGGTTACGTTACCACTCGGCACACTTTCCAGATCTACGGCGTCTGCGAAGAATGCCGCGACTCGAAGCAGATGAATGGACGCCGAATTGTCTAGTCCAGGGAATATTCCAGCCAATCCGGTGCAGGCTTCGGAGCAGTGTCCGCACTGCGTAACTGAAGTGCCGGCGAAGGCCGCGTTCTGTCCGGGATGCGGATGGTCGATGACGCCGATCCCTGCGGCGGAACGGGCGGTTGCGGTCGCGGCATATCTCACGTTCATCCCTGCCGCGGCGATCCTGTTTCTGCCTGCATTTCGTAAGAACCGCTTTGTGCGATTTCACGCCTGGCAGAGCCTTTCGCTGTGGGTCGTCTTTTTCGTTTTGATTGGCGCCACGATCTTTCTGTCGAATGTACTTTCGCCGATGGTTGTTCTGCTGGTGGGGATTCTGGTTTCCCTGGCGATGCTGTTCCTGTGGATTGTTCTCTCCATCAAGGCTTGGCAGGGGGAACGATTCGTATTGCCGCTGTTCGGGGAACTGGCAGCCCGGATGAAATAAAGGTCTTAGGTCTTGGGTCTTAGGTCTTAGGAAAAGCAAAAGCAACTTCGCACGACCGCGGTTTTCCTAAGACCTAACGCCTAAGATCTGACACCTTTCACCTGACACCTTGCCGTTCTCGTCTTCATCGTTCAAAATAACTGATTCACCATGCATAACAGGAGACCTCATTGAGCCAACTTCGGCGCGTTAAGATCAGCGCTCTCGGCACCTACGTTCCGCCTCGACTTCTCACCAACGCCGATCTCGAAAAACTCGTTGACACTAACGATCAATGGATCATGGAGCGCGTCGGTATCCGGGAGCGTCACCTGGTGGATAAGGGCGTTGCCACCAGCGATCTTGCGACCGAGGCCGCGAAGAAAGCGCTTGCTGAGCGCGGCATCGAGGCATCCGAACTTGACGCGATTATCGTGGGGACGGTTACGCCGGACATGTTTTTCCCCTCGACTGCTTGTCTTGTCCAGCAGAAACTCGGGGCTAAGAATGTCTGGGGCTTCGATATTTCGGCCGCCTGTTCCGCGTTTGTCTATGCTTTGCAAACGGGAGCACAGTTCGTGGCTACCGGAGCGCATAACAAAGTGCTGGTGATTGGCGCGGACGTGATGTCTTCGATCATCGACTACACGGACCGCGCGACTTGCGTGATCTTTGGCGACGGCGCGGGCGCGGTGCTGCTGGAACCCGCGGAAGATGATTCGCTTGGGCTGATTGACTTTCTGCACGAAGTGGATGGGTCGGGCGGGTGCTCGCTTTACATGCCTGGTGGAGGAAGTTTGAATCCATCGTCGCATGAAACGGTGGACAAGAAGATGCACTTCGTTCATCAGGACGGAGCTGCGGTGTTCAAGTTCGCGGTGCGCAAGATGGCGCTGCTCTGCGAAGAGATCCTCAAACGCAACAATATTAATGGCAGCGAGATTGACGCCTTCATTCCACATCAGGCTAACAAGCGCATCATCACGGCGACTGCCGATCGTCTGAGCATGCGTCCGGAAGCCGTGATCATCAACATCGAAGAGTTCGGAAATACGACCGCGGCAACGATTCCGCTGGCGATGGAAACGGCGCGCCAGGAAGGCAGACTGAAGAAGGGAAGTCTGGTGCTGCTGGCCTCGGTCGGGGCGGGGTTTACGTCGGGAGCTACGCTGCTGCGCTGGGCGTATTGAGGCGAGGTCTTAGGTGTCAGGTCTTAGGTCTTAGGAAAGACAAAATCAAACCTTTTGGGTTGAGGATTGGAAACGATTGATCAGGTCGTTGAGGATTCGGCCTAATTCTTCCGTTTCCGAGTCCAACCTCTCAAATCCGAGCAGGTCCAGGTAATCGAGATCGCGTGCGATGGAAACTTGCGTCTGCAATTCCAAGAGTGATCCGCGAGCGTGGTAGAGAAACGCAGAAATTCTTTCTGCGAATAACGCCCTTTTCCTTCGGCAATATTGCTGGGAACTGACACGGCTGCGCGTCGCATCTGCGACGTAAGGCCGTAAATTTCGTCTTTTGGAAAGCGACGCGTACACCGATATACATCTAGAACTAGACTCTTTGCCTTTTGCCAGGCGATCAAATCTCGATAATTTTCGGACATGGAAGCTCCATGACAAAGTTAAGGCCGCTAGAGAATTTCTGCGGTGATACTTGTCACGGAGAGATTGGTTGGTTTTGTTTTTCCTAAGACCTAAGACCTGACACCTGACCAATCCCCGCTTCTACCAGCGACTCGAAAATCTTGAATCCATCGGTGCCGCCTAGTTCGGGCTCGGCGGCGCGTTCGGGATGGGGCATCATGCCTAGAACATTTCTCCCGGGACTGCAGATTCCGGCTATATTTTCGAGCGATCCGTTGGGATTTGACTCGGGAGTAATTTCTCCCTGCGGGTTGGAGTAGCGGAAGACTATACGGTTGTCGCGCTTCAGTTCGGCTAGGGTCGGATCGTCACAGAAATAGTTGCCTTCCATGTGGCCTATGGGGATGGTCAGCACTTCGCCTTTGCCGCAAGCGTTGGTGAATGGGGTGTCGTTGTTTTCTACTCTTACGTGCACCGGCTTGCAGACATATTTCAGGCCGACGTTGCGCATCAGGGCTCCGGGGAGCAGTCCTGACTCGCACAGGATCTGGAAGCCGTTGCAGATACCCAGGACCAGCCCGCCACCGGCGGCGAACTTGCGGACGGATTCCATGACGGGCGAGAACTTGGCGATAGCGCCGGTGCGCAGGTAGTCGCCGAAGGCGAAGCCTCCGGGGACGATGATGACGTCGCAGTTCTGGAGGTCATGCGAATCGTGCCACAGAAAAGTTGCCTTCTGCTTCGCTACGTGCTCAGCAGTCCAGGAGGCGTCGTGGTCGCAGTTGGAGCCGGGGAAAATTATTACGCCGAATTTCATAGTTCCCTCAGGTTCGCGATGTCGAGACCAGGCTTGGCTGTGGCTGAGTAGCTGGAGCCGTAGAACTTGGCGAGGTTGCCGGTTGCGACGCTGGGCCCGTCTGGCCGGAGTTGTCGTCCTGGCTTGAACCATTGGTTAGGTTGAGGCCGCCCTCATCATTCGAATTCGCGTCATCGCTCGGCCGATTCAGATAGCTGGTCGGCGAGTCGTTGTCGTATGACGAGTCAGCAGATGACGAATCTGACGCGTATGGCGGGCCGTCGGACCAGTTGTATCCGTAAACGCTGTAGCCGTAATACGGGTAGCCGTAGGCCGGCCAATAAGGGCCGTACCACCAGGGATTCCAACCGAAGGCCCAGTAGCCTCCCCAGTAGGGCGCGAAGCCGAATCCCCAACCCCAACCTCCCCAGCCCCAACCGCCTCCCCAACAACAACCGTAGCCGCCGCGCCAGCCGTAGCCGGCCCAACCACCGTTCCAACCATTGCCGTGCCAACCGTTACCGTTCCAGCCATTACCATGCCAGCCGTTGCCACCCCAACCCGGGGTTACGTGGGAGGTTCCTCCCACTAAGCCTGACGAGGTTCTTGACGTGCCGGTGCTGGAGCTTCCGAAAGAGTGCCAGGCGCCGTCGGAGATTCCTGTGTTGCGTGCAGAGAGAGTTGAATGCGGTGCGCTTCCGGGGGTGTGCGCTTCGGCGGAATGCGCGGAAGTTTGGGTTGAGCTTCTTGTCGAACTATGTGCGCTATTCTGTCCGCTGGTTTGCGCGGTGTGGCCCGAGTTGCTGAAAGAGTGCCACTGGCCATCGTTGATGGCGGGACGAAGATTTGAGGAAGAGGCGCTCGACGAGCGATTGCCGCTTCCGTAGGATCCGGAACTGCGGCCACCTTCGTATCCGCCACCGTGGCTGTAGCTACTTCCGCCATAGGATCGGCCTCCTTCATAGGAGCCGGCACCGTGGGATTCTCCACCACCGCGATACGAGCCGCCGCCGTACGATCCTGCACTGCTTGGTGCGCCGCCATGGAAACTACCGCCTCCGCCGCCATGGGAACCGCCGCCACCGCCGCTGCTGTGTCCGCCTCCGCCGCCGTGTTGCGCGAATGCTGAAACTGGCGTGAGTGCGAGACCGGTGAAAACCGCAAATGCGATGAGGAATTTATCGAGACCGAATCGGTTCATAAATCTGGACCTCCGTTCGACCGTGGCCTTTCACCTTTGAACATGGAGCCTGACGGCGTCGCTACTTAATCAGATTCTACTGCGGGGCTCGGGGTTGCGCGAATGGAAAATTGAGCAACGGCGTAGGGGCATGATGTTTGTGGGACTTAGAGCGCGGCTACAGCCGCGCCCTCTCAAAACAAGTTCAAAACCGGCGTTCTCCGGACCGCTATGGCTGGGGCGGGCCGCTTACTTCGTTCCACAGGAACGCCAATTCATCGGCGGTGTCGTTGATGGCTTGGGTGATGGAAACTCCTGCGCTATGTCCACTTATGGTTTGGTAGTGCAGCAGAATTGGGCGGTCGTTCGCGTTATCGGTCTGGACCAGGGCGGTCATTTTGCGCGCGTGCAGAGGGTCTACGCGGGTATCGCTGTCTCCGGTGTTGAACATGATGGCGGGAAATTTCATACCCGGCTTCACGTTGTGATAGGGCGAATACTTCAAGAGGTACGCGAACTGGTCTGCATTATCCGAGGATCCGTATTCGGCCGTCCACCACTTGCCCACGAGGAAGTTCTGGAAGCGGATCATGTCGAGCAGCGGATATCCGCACCAGATGGCTCCGAACATTTCTGGATTCTGCGTCATCGCTGCGCCCATGAGCAGGCCGCCGTTGGAGCGTCCGCGAATCGCCAGGCGATTCGTCGAGGTGTATTTCTCGTCCACCAAATACTGCGCTGCGGCGTAGAAGTCGTCGAAGACATTTTGTTTGTGTTCGAACATTCCGGCCTGGTGCCACTTCTCTCCGTACTCACCGCCGCCGCGGAGATTGGGCTGCGCGTAGAAGCCTCCCTGCTCGATCCACCACGCGTATTCGGGATTCCACACGGGGACCATGTCAACGAGGAACCCGCCATAGGCCCACATTAGCGTGGGCGTGTTGCCGTCGCGCTTCAGGCCTTTCTTCGACGAAATGAACATGGGCACGCTGGTGCCGTCTTTGGATTTGTAGAAAACCTGTTTCACTTCGTATTGCTCGGATGCGAAGGGGACGGTCGGCTTGGCGAAGACTTCGGTTTTTCCGGTGGCAACGTCGTAGCGATAGATGGTGGGCGGGATGATGAAGGACTCGAAGCTGTAGAACCCCTCATGAGCATCTTCGCGTCCGTAGAGTGCGGTAGCCGCACCCAGCGTTGGATACACGATATTTCCGGCCGACTTTCCGTCGAGTGTGACGATGCGGGTTTCGGTTACGACGTCGTGCAGTCCGGTGACGAACAGTCTCCCGCCGACAATCGTAACGCTCGAGATGACGTTCTTGCCTTCGGGGACGATGGTCGTCCAGTTCTGCGGTTGCGGGTTGGCGATCTGCACTTTCACTACGCAATAGTTCGGAGCCTGGTAGTCGGTGAGCACGTAGAGATCATCGCCGTAGTTCGTCACGTTGAAACGGTTATCAATGCCGTGGATGATCGGGCGGATCGGCGAATCCGGCTGGCGCAGATCTTTCACGTAGACGTCGATGCGCTTGGCTGGAACGCCATGCACGACGTTGATCATCAGGTAGCGTTCGTTCTCGGTGATCTCGGCGCCGATGAGTTCCATGGGGCCGAGGGTTTCGCCTGCGAAGCTTTTTCCAAAGATTAGCTTATCGCTGGCCGCCGGCGATCCGAGCTGGTGGTAGAAGACCAGCGTTCCGGTGGGATCGAAGCGCGCGTAGTACAGGCCCTGTTTATCGGGGCTGAGTTGGATGCCGGAATAACGCGCGGTCGGCAGCGTGTCAGAGAGTTCGTGATTCTTTGCGGCGTCATTCTTGTTGATCTCGAGAATGCGAACCGACTCTTCATCGGCGCCTCCGGAGCGAATGCCGTAGACCAGCAGAGTGCCATCCTTTGAAATGTCGTCGATCTGCACGGAGGTGTTCTGGTCGGCGCTCAGTTTCGTGGCGTCGATCAGGCGCTCATCCTGCCCGTGCAAGCCGCGGCGCATGTAGATCGATCCCTGGTTCTCGTCGGCTAAGCGTTTCTTGAAGAAATAATTGCCGCCGCGCTCGATGGGGATGCTGTAGGTCTCCACGCGTTCGAGCTTGGTCAGTTCGGTGACGATCTCGGGGCGGACTTTTACTTGGGACAGGTATTGCTCGGTGTATTTCATCTGCTCGCCGATCCAGGCGCGGGTCTCGGGGCTCTTCGCATCCTCCAGCCAGCGGTAGGGATCGGTTATCGTGGTGCCTTGAACGGTCTCGGTCACCGGCTTGGCTTCGGTGGGCGGCGGAGGTGGGAGGATGATTCCGTTGCCGCCTCTTACTTCGGAGGGCTTGTCGGCCGCGAAGGCGGAGGCAAAAACTAGCAGGAGGAAAAGGAACAGGCTGACGGTTGAGTAGTGGGCGATTGATGGGGATGTCATGTCCCCAGTATTTTATCCGGGTGCTCTGTTGCCCGCCAGCGCAGCGGCTCGGGTCTCGGCGAAGATCACAGCTTCCTACTACTCCACTTTCTAATACTTCACGATGGCGGCGAACGATTTGGGATCGAGCGAAGCTCCGCCTACCAGCGCGCCGTCAATCTCTTTTTCCGACATCAGTGCATGGGCGTTCTCTGGCTTGACGGAGCCGCCGTAGAGGATGCGGAGTTTGTCGGCGAACTCCTGTCCGAAGGATTCTGCGGCCTCGGCTCGGATGATGGCGTGGGCATCGGCGGCCAGTTGCGGGGTCGCGGTTTTTCCAGTGCCGATAGCCCAGACCGGTTCATAGGCGACCACCAGGTGCGCGGCTTTCTTGGCGGAAACTTTGTTAAATGCGCGAAGACACTGGCGGCGCAGCACGTCGTCGGTGAGTCCGGCTTCGCGTTCTTCGAGGACTTCGCCTACGCAAACGATGGGGACAAGGCCGGCTTCGAGGGCGGATTTTAGTTTGAGGTTGACGGTGTCGTCGGTTTCGCCGAAATACTGGCGGCGTTCGGAGTGTCCGATGATGACGTGGGTTACGCCGACTGCCACTAACATGCTGGAACAGATTTCGCCGGTGAAAGCGCCTTCGGTTTGCCAGTAGACATCCTGCGCGCCGATGGCGACGCTTGAGCCCTTAGCGGCGGTGATGGCGGCGTCGATGGCGAGGTAGGTGGGGCAGACTACGATTTCGTCGCGATCGTGGCCGGAGACGAGTGGAAGAAAATCGCGGAAGAAGTCACGGGCCTGATCGGGAGTTTTGTACATCTTCCAGTTAGCGGCTATGACTTTTTTTTTCATGAAGGGCCTCTATAAACATTGAATGGGAAAGAATCTTGCCTAAACGAATTCCAAGCGCTTGAGCTTGAGATGGTCGGTGCTCAGGTGTGCGAGGTCGTACTGCGCCTGCTGCACGAGCCAACTTTCGGCGCTGCCGCCGAACACTTTGGATAACCTCACGGCCATTTCGGGAGAGACGCCGCGCTTTTCATTCACCAGTTCCGATAATGTGGTGCGCGTTACTCCGAGGGCGGCGGCGGCCTGCGTGATGGTCAATCCTAGAGGCTCAATACACTGGCGCAGCACAAAGCCGCCGGGATGGGGTGGGTTCTTCATAGGCATGGCGCGGTCTCCTTCAATGGTAGTCCAGATAGTCAACGTCAAAGACATCGCGGTCGGCCAAGTGGAAAGTTACTCGCCAATTTGCTCGAACCGTGACGGACCAGGATCCTTTCCTCTCGCCCTTGAGGGGATGTAGGCGGAGGCCGGGTAGGTCCATATCAGAAGCGGCGTGGGCCGCATCGAGTCGCACGAGAATGTCACGCAACTTAACAACGTGTTCGGGGATCACTCCGCGGGGATCAGCGTCTTCGTAAAGGCGCTTCAGCCCTTTGTGGCGAAACGACCGGATCATTCTGTACCGTAACGCGTTACGTAACGGATGTCAACACATCTCAACGTTTGTCAGTCAGCGCTTCTACTCCGGGCAACTTTTTGCCTTCCAGAAATTCGAGCGAGGCGCCGCCGCCGGTTGAAATGTGGGTGATTTTATCGGCTACGCCGGCGGCTTTTACGGCGGCTACGGAATCTCCTCCGCCTACGATCGATGTGGCTCCGGGATTGTCGGCCACGGCCTGGGCGATCTTGAAAGTGCCTTTGGCGAAGGGCGGCAATTCGAAAACTCCCATGGGGCCATTCCAGACGATAGTAAGGGCGCGGGCTACCTCCTCGGAAAATGCTTCGATGGTTTCAGGGCCGATATCGAGCGCCATCATGTTGGCAGGGATGGGTTCTCCGCGGCCGATGATCTTGGTCGAGGCACCGGCTTCGACACGGTCGGCGATGACGTGATCGGTCGGTAACAGGAATTTTACTTTGTGCGCTTTTGCCTGCTGTAGAAGGTTCCGGGCGAGTTCGATCTTGTCTTCTTCGACCAGGCTCTTGCCGACGGATTCACCTTGCGCTTTGAGGAAGGTGTACGCCATGCCGCCGCCGATGATGAGGACATCAACTTTACCTAGCAGGTTCTGGATGACTCCAATTTTGTCGCTGACTTTGGCGCCTCCGAGGATGGCGACGAAAGGGTGCTCGGGATCGTGCAGGACGCGGCCCAGGTATTCCAGCTCTTTTTCCATGAGCAAACCGGCGGCGGATTTCTGCACGAACTTCGTGATGCCGACGGTGGAGGCGTGCGCACGATGGGCGGTGCCGAAGGCGTCGTTGACGTAGAACTCGGCGAGCTTGGCGAGTTGTTTGGAAAAAGTCTCGTCGTTCTTTTCTTCTTCGGCATGGAAGCGCAGGTTTTCGAGGAGCAGTGCCTGGCCCTTCTCCAGCTTGAGCGCCATTTCTTCGGCTTCGGGTCCAACGCACTGTGGGCAGAAACCAACGTTTTCGCCACGCGACAGTTCCTTGTCGAGCACCATTCGCAAACGCTCGGCTACTGGCTTGAGACTCAGCTTGGGATCGGGCTTGCCTTTGGGACGTCCGAGATGAGAGGCGAGAATGAGGCGGGCGCCGTGACGCAGAGCGTACTCGATGCTGGGCAGAGTTTCGCGGATGCGGGTGTCGTCCATGACACGGCCGTCGTCGAGCGGGACGTTGAAGTCGACGCGCATGAAGATGCGGCGATCGTTCAGATTGAGATCGCGAATGGAAAGCTTGCTCATCAGAAACCCCGTCGTTCGTCGCTGGTCGTTCGTCGTCCGTCCGCACTTCGCGGAGCTGCGCTCGGCGTGGCGGGCGAGAACGGCCGCCACGATAGCCGGCGAGACGCCGGCGCTACAGTTAAAATCCCTTCGCTGCCATCAGGTTGATCAGATCACGGACACGGGAGGAGTATCCCCACTCGTTGTCATACCAGGAGATCACCTTGACGCAGTTGCCGCCGACTACCAGGGTCATGGGGGCGTCCACGATGGACGAGCGGGAGTCTCCTTTGAAATCGGAGGAAACCAGTTCGTTCTCCTCGAAGCCGAGATAGCCCTTCAGCGGGCCGGACTCAGAAGCTTTCTTCAGGGCGGCGTTGACCTCTTCTCGCGTGGTTTTCTTTTCCACAAAAGCGACGAGATCGACTACCGAGACGTTGGGCGTGGGCACGCGCATGGAGAAGCCGTCGAGCTTGCCCCCAAGTTCGGGCAGGACGAGTTTGAGCGCTTTGGCCGCGCCTGTCGTGGTGGGGATCATGTTGATCGCGGCGGCGCGGGCTCTCCGCAAGTCTTTGTGCGGGAAGTCGAGGATGACCTGATCGTTCGTATAAGAGTGGATAGTGGTCATGGTGCCGCAGACGATCTTGAAATTGTCGTTGACGACTTTGGCGATCGGGGCCAGACAGTTTGTAGTGCAGGAAGCGTTCGAAACGATGTGGTGCTTAGCGGGGTCATATTTTTCTTCATTCACGCCGAGCACGACGGTAAGGTCTTCGTTTTTGGCGGGGGCGGAGATGATGACTTTTTTCACGGAGCCGCGCAGATGTTTCTTCGCGTCGTTGGCGTCGGTGAAGCGGCCGGTGGATTCGATGACTACTTGTGCTCCGACGGAATCCCAGGGCAGGGCGGCAGGATCTTTTTCTTTGAAAACTTTGATGACCTTGCCGTCGATCGAAATGCTATCGTCTCCGGCAGTGATTTTGTTGGGCAGGTTGCCGAGGATGGAATCGTACTTCAGCAGGTGGGCCAGAGTCTTGGGATCGGTGAGATCGTTGACGGCTACGATGTCGATGTTCTTGTCGGCGAGCGCGGTGCGGAGAACGTTACGCCCGATGCGTCCAAATCCATTAATGCCAACCTTTACGGCCATGATGCCTCCGAAGGAAAGTTTGTTCGCCTAAGAAAATGCGTGCGAACCGCAAAAACAACATTCGATGGTAACAGGCTGGGGAGCCAGCGTAAATGTCGTGCGCGTTCCAATACTAGAGCGTTGACCGCGGAGGGCACTGAGAATCACTGGGGGAAACCGGAGGCTGGCATTCATGAGGATGCCGGGGTGATTTCTATGAAGGTGTCGGTGTTGCGCCACAGAAAAGGGAGACGGGCTAGCCAGTATTTTCGGCGGATCGCCTGGCGGACGCGGGCAAAGTCTTCCGGCGGGAGAATCCGGGCAGTTGCCGGGAACTCGGGGCCGGTGATTTTTCCGCGGATGGTACAAGGAGCTATCTTGACTTGCGGGTTGTTACGGAGGCGCTTGACCTTGCCCAGTTTGCTGTTGGTCATGAAGCAGAGTTTGTCGCCGTCTTCGGCGAACCAGATGGGGGTATAGACGGCGACGCCGGTTTTGCGGAAGGTGGCGAGGCTGATGTATCGCTGGCCGTGGACTTCGGCGGGGATGGGGGCCATGCGGATATTGTAAGGCGCGGCGAGGGATTCTTGCGGGGAGGAGCTTTCTAAGTCCAGGGATTGAGGACCGTCTCAAGCAGCGGAAAGTCTGAAACATTGCGGGTTACGAGCGTCAGTTGATAGGTCTCCGCGGTTGCCGCCAGAAAAGCATCCATTGCGCCTATCGGACGTCCTGCCGCCGCGCTACGCGACACTGTTCTGCCCCAAGCTTCTGCGACTTCCGTATCGACGGGCAAAATTCTGCTCTCAAATCGCAACGGCAACTCATGTCGCACCCACTGCTCCAGACGGTTGCGACGGCTTCCTGGTGCCATGCGTTCCACGCCGTAGTGGAGCTCCGCGAGCGAGATGACGCTGATAAGAATCCGATCCTCGTCCGTCGCTTCCATCCACGCGATGAGACCGGGATTGGGTCGGGGCTTCACCCATTCCGAAACGGCATTAGTGTCGAGAAGAAAGCTCATGGGGTCGGCGTAGATCAACCGCCGGAAGATCAAGCACTCACAGATTCGTTTTGCGGGGCCGCTCTTTGAGCCGACGGAACTTCAGGCCGGATTCCCGCAGGGGAGATGCCGCGAAGAATTCCGCCAGGTTGCCGACGCGCTTGGTTTTTCGTTGCCATTCCTCTGCCCCAACCACTACAGCAGCGGTGTGTCCGTTGCGAGTGATGGTCTGCGGCCCCTCGGACATTGCGCGTTCGATAATTTCACTGAATTTTGCCTTGGCTTCAGCCACGGTCCAGTTTTGCGAACTCATGGATAGTCTCCCAATTCCTGTGGATGGTCACTATGGTCATTATAGTCATAAATCGAAATACAATGCAAGATTCCCGCGCGTGCAGCAGGGGTCACATACAATAGCGGACTATTGAGGCTTTGCAGATGAGCGTGACGATATGAGTGAGACCTGGAAGCAGTGGGAGGGCCGCACCATCGATGGCAGATTTCTGCTGGAAAGATATTTGGGCGGGTCTGATCACAGTGCCGTGTTCCTTACATCAAGCGGCTCGGGAGATTCCAGGGAAGCTGCCGTCAAGCTGATTGCCGCTGATGCAACCGATGCGGAGAAGGAACTCCAGCGATGGAAGGCTGCCCGCGAACTGAAGCATCCTAATCTGATTCGTATCTTCGACGCTGGGGCCTGCGAACTCGATGGCGTGAAACTACTTTATGTCGTCGCGGAATACGCGGAGGAGAATCTCTCGCAGATTCTGCCGGAGCGGGCGTTGACGGCGGAGGAAGCGCAGGGCATGCTTCCGCCGGTTTTGCGGGCTTTGCAGTATGTGCACGACAAGGGATTCGTTCACGGACACATCCAGCCGTCGAACATTCTGGCTGTTGGAGACCAGGTGAAGCTATCGAGCGACACTTTGAGCGTAGTGGGGAGCCGTGGCGTGCGGTCGGCGAGCGCCTACGATCCTCCAGAAGCGTCCACGGGAACAAGTTCGACGGCGGGCGACGCCTGGCAGTTGGGGATGACTTTGGTAGAGGTGCTAACCCAGCGCTTGCCGGCTTGGGATCGCGCGCGGCCGAGTTCGCCGGTAATACCGGCGGTAGTTTCGGGACCGTTGCGCGAAATCGCGGCGAACTGCTTGCAGGTTGATGTGGGCAAGCGATGGACGGTGGCGGAGATCAACGATCGGCTGGAAGGGAAGCGGCCGGCGCCGAGTTCCGCGCAGAGTGGGGCCGCGATTATTGCGCCCGCGATACCGGGTCAGCGGAAGCAGTTTGCGAAATGGCCTTACCTGCTCGGGCTGGCAGTGGTTGCGGTTGCCGTTTTTTTCTTTGTCAGACCGAACCCGTCAAACCCTCCGCCGGAGATGCAATCGACGCAGGCTCAGCCAAATGCAGCAGTGGAAGGTTCGCAGTCCACAAACTCACCGTCCGCGCCGGGTGGTGATTCGAAGGCGTCTGCGAAGGCCGGTAATGACGGCAACAACGACAGCGGTGTTGTGCGGCAGGTGACGCCGCAGGTTTCTCCGAGCGCTCGACGTACGATTCAAGGCAAGATCAAAGTTCGGGTGAAAGTCGAAGTGGACGCAGCCGGCAACGTGGCGAAGGCGACGCTCGAATCCGCGGGGCCAAGCAAGTATTTTTCACGCATTTCGATGGATGCGGCTCGGGATTGGAAGTTCTCTCCGGCACGGGGCGGTGAGTCCGGCGTGAGGATCTGGAAGCTTCAGTTTGCTTTCAGCCGGGGGAAGACGGAAGCCGCTGCGGTGCGCGCCAAAGGTTAGTGGCTTCGATCCCGCGCTGCGTTCGTTCCGCGTGTTGCGCGATCGCGGCACACGCCTCTGGACGGCTTGTGTCTCCAACGATAGAGTAGATGCCACTCGCAGGCGTGACGCTGGAGAAGCCGTGGAACGTGCGATTCTTCGTGGGTTGGTGGCGATAGCGACGTTGTTGCTGCTGGTCTATGGGGGTGACTACGGATCGGTGCGCTACCAGATTCCGGGCGGTCGGCCACAGTTCGGGCAGATTCAGAGGAATGTTCTTTACGTCATCCACGTCAAGGCGGGACAAATTCATTATGAACCGGGGCAACCGGAGACTGATACCTGCGTCCATTCGATGTTTCCACACCTCGGCTTTAGCCCTTGCTGGTATCTCAGCCGGCATCCCGACAAGCTCGTTGATATTTGAGCGGAGCCCACAGAAGGAAGGCTGCGCCGCCTCGCGCGCCGAGATGTATCACTAGACGTTGCGGTCGGTCCGCAACTTCACTGTTCACTGGCAAGATTGGCTGCTTCGTTCCGGGCGCATGCCGAATGTGTCGCCGACACCCGCACCTTGCGATGAAGGCGCAAGGAACAGGCCACCCCACCAAGAGCCAGATAAGCTAATCTCAGATAATTCAGATTCCGGTGGTCGTGATCGGAGAAGGTGTGAAAGTAGTTCACGTCGTGGGCGCTCGACCGAATTTCATGAAGGTTGCGCCCCTGATGAACGCGCTAAAAAGCCGCCCGCACGTGATCCAGACGCTGGTTCATACCGGCCAACATTACGACGCCAATATGTCCGGCGTATTTTTTGAGCAGCTGGCTATTCCGGCTCCGGATGTGAACCTGGCGGTGGGCCCGGGCTCCCATGCGCGACAGACGGCTGAGATCATGACTCGTTTCGAGCCGGTGCTGCTGGAAGGCCAGCCTGACTTGGTGTTGGTCTATGGCGACGTTAATTCAACGGTCGCCGCTGCTCTGGTGTGCGCCAAGCTGGGAGTACGCTTTGGACATGTCGAAGCCGGATTGCGCTCCTTCGATCGCACAATGCCGGAGGAAATCAACCGGGTGGTTACCGATCAGATTGCGGACCTGCTTTTTACGCCGTCCGAGGATGGAGACGTCAACCTGCGGCGCGAGGGAATTCCTGCTGAAAAGATTTTCCACGTCGGCAACGTGATGATTGATTCTCTGGTGAAGCTGTTGCCTGCGGCCCAACTTCCGAGGCGAGGCGGATTTCGTGTTTCTCAACCACAGCGCTACGCTTTGGTTACGTTGCATCGTCCGGCTAATGTCGACGACGGAGCGGTCCTAAAGCGCATTCTTCAGTCTTTGCTGGAAGTCAGTCAGGATCTTTCCGTTATTTTTCCTGCGCACCCGCGAACCCGACAGCGCATCGCCGGTTTCGGGCTCGATGCCGGGCAACTGCAGATCACTGACCCGCTCTCGTATCTTGAATTTCTGGGGTTGCAGTCGCGCGCTACCGTAGTCATAACTGACTCCGGCGGCATCCAGGAAGAGACTACTTACCTCGGCGTTCCTTGCCTGACGCTTCGCGAGAACACGGAACGCCCGGTCACGGTTTCGATGGGGACTAACGTCCTGGTTGGACGCGATCCTGAGAAGCTGCGCGCCGAACTGTCTCGGGTGCTCGCGGGCAAGTCAAAGAAGGGAAGTATTCCTCCTCTTTGGGACGGGCATGCGGGCGAGCGAATCGCAGGATTGATCGCCGGCTCGTAGCTTGTAACTCGCTGCTGATCAATAACCAAAGAGTGCTCGTGAAGCAGCGGTGAGGTAATTGGCGTGGTTACCAGCTGGCGGAAGCAAGGAAACGCACCGACAATGTGCAAGATATTGCATATCTCCTGCATTTTGGGCATCGTTGAGGGACCGAAGGGCGGATCGTAGTTCGGGCTAACCCGTTAGATTTGTTTCGGTTCTCGCGAGTGTTTTCCGGTGCTGTCGGGTTTAAACTGGGAAGAGATGTTAGTGCCGGATGGCAGCGGGCGTGCATCTAATGGCAAGTAGCTCGAAATCTAGCGGCCTGGGGTTCCGGGCAGGGGATTAAAAAGAGATGAGATTTTCGTGGGCGGTTGCGATTGCGGTGGCAGGAATCAGCGTGAGCGGCTGGGCGCAGCAGGCTCAGCAGAAAAACACATTCAAGGTTAAGCCTTCGCCTCCGGAGAGGTCGGCGAAACCCAGTTCGACCGGCGTCAAGACGACGGGTCCGGGAACGGCCTCGGCTGCCAACGCGAAAGAATTGCAAGCCGCGGAGCGTCAATCCAAAGTGCCGGGGTCGTCTCGATCGGCGAAGAAGGCGGGGCCCGCTCTGAAGCCGGTAAAGGATAAATCCAATCCGCCAATCAACTTCGGTGGCTCGGGCGGTGGCAAGGGTGGTGGAGGAGGCCAAGCTTCGAATCCTTACAAAGGCCGACTCAAGACCAAGGGCGGTAACCACCGGTAGAAATCGCGGTGCGGCAAGAGCTCTCGTTGTCGATGCCGTGTTACTCTGGCGCCGGGACTGCGGAGGCAACTTTTTCTGCCCTGGGTTCGGTGAGCGAATACTTCAGCAAGCAGTACAAGGCCCGGACGCCGTCTTTCCAACCAATCTTCTTTCCTTCCTCGTAGGTGCGTCCGCAGTAACTGATTCCCACCTCGTAAATGCGCAGGTGCCGTCGCGCGACTTTCACTGTGATCTCGGGCTCGAAGCCGAAACGATTCTCCTCGATGGGGATGGATTGAATCACTTCGCGGCGGAAGACCTTGTAGCAGGTTTCCATGTCGGAAAGATTGATGTTGGTGAGGCAATTGGAAAGCAGGGTAAGAAGGTGGTTGCCGACTGAATGCCAGAAATACAAGACGCGATGGGGCGCGCCTCCCATAAAACGCGAGCCGAACACGACGTCGGCCCTGCCCTGAATCAAAGGCTCGAGCATCAGGGGATACTCGGCTGGATCGTATTCCAGGTCGGCGTCCTGAATAATGACGAAGTCGCCAGTGGCTTCCTGAATGCCGCGGCGGAGGGCCGCTCCTTTACCCATGTTGTGCGGCTGAAGAACGGCGCGGATTTGCGGATACTGAGTTTGTAGTTCGGCGAGAATCTCGCGCGAGCCGTCCTTGGAGCCATCGTCCACGCAGATCAACTCGATCTCGAGGGGAACCGCCAGAACCTTCCGAACCACGGCGCGGAGGGTGGCGCGCTCGTTATAGACGGGCATGACGACGGAAAGTTTCATGGCGTGGCTGACGAGAGCTAGACTCCTTCAGGATCCGTGTCGATTGTAAATCGCGTAGTCGCGGCTGGATATTACAAGCTTGGCTATCTTGCAGTTTGCTTACTGCAGCTTCGCATACTCTGCCTTGGCGTCTTTCAGGATGGGGATGTCGGGGTCGGCGTCTTTCCAGAGGGTGAGGAAGTCTTTGTAGGCGGCGAGGGCGCGGACGCGGGCGGCATCGGCATCCGCCCTCTGCGAAGTTTTCGACTCCAAGGCATTAGCACGAGCCACACCCAGCTGCGCCAATGCTCCTAAAGACAATTCTGCACGACTCCACTGTGCTGAAGAATCTTCTGAAATTCCGCCGCGGCTGACTGGCCCTCGTGCCAACGCAGATGCGCTTCGGCGCGGACATAAACCGGATATAGGCAGGCTATTGGTGGCGAACTGAATCTCCCCCAACTCGATGGGTAACAGAACGGAGAAATTCAAGCGCGCTGCCGAGTTCTGCCTGTCGAGTTCCATCTTGGCGTGGATGGTAGGCAGCCAAAGCGCTGAATTAGCGTGTTCAGTGGGAAACTTTCCGCAAGTCTATCCGCCAGCTTCGAGCTCGAGCCAGATCACCCGCCCGGCAAATGCTAATGCCGCCAACACCTCGCACATCCTGCCTCGCGGTGCAAGACCCAATGCATCGCGGCGACTCCTCGCGTGCTGCGGCTGCATTTCCGAATTGCGCTTCCCGCATGGCTGCGTTCCCCTCCCATAATGCCGCTTTCTCTTTGGCATCGTCATCGCGTTGCCGACTCAACCGCAAGTTGGAGAGTTCACGTGCTTTCCCAAGGTGGCCAAAATACGCCTCTGTATCCGATTCGGTCGAAAGCAGAAGGTCCTCGGCTCCGGGCTTGCACCGCACACCACTGTCTGCATGTTCTTTCCATCCCGCATCCCACAAAGCCCACGATATACATAGCTTGGCGCAAGAATAATTCGTCGTCCAGTTTGTGTGCCGCGCTTCATGAATAATCTCCTGGGCCTCGTTGAGACGATCTGGAAGGACATATGTCTCCATCAAATCGGAGGTTTCGATGGCATCATCCGCTTCAATCCGGAGGCCCGCTTCGGCGGTCTCGCGCAAGGCATTGTCGTACTGTCCCTGGCATCGATAGACTAGACCGTGCAAATTGTGGGGAATCCAATCTCGCGGGTAACTTTGATCCACACTCCACAAACTTCAATGCCTTTTCCATTTTGTCCAGTTCCGTCGAAATAATATTCAGCAGAAATTAAGCTTCTCTCTTCTCGCTCGCTCTCTCACGCAGCCCGTAAGCCTTTACTACGTTTTCATTAGTAAGAGTCGCCTCTCCCATGTTGCCGTACTGAATTCCTAACGTTAGATATGCCATGGCGAAGTTCGGGTCTAGATCGATGGCGTGCCTGAAAAACGGTATTGCATCAGGACTTCCCTTGCGGACTGCTGTTCGCATGCCTGTCGTGTAAGCCTGCAAAGCTTCCAGCGATGAGGTGCTGGCCTCTTCAAGGGGCGTATCAAATTTCTGGATTGAACCCAGCGACTCTCCCAACTTTCCCCGCAGGTCGGATACCGCCTTATCCACTCCCTTGAGTACGTTCTCTTTTCATTCGTCCGCACCTCTCCTTGCACCAGCTTCCCGCCCTTTGGCAATTCATCGCATTCAGATCAACCACATATTGGCTCCCCAAATTGGCGATGGAGCCTCCTAGCAGGCCTTGCTTCCTGTCCGCTGGCACACTTCTTGCGCTAAGTCCCGCAATAGAGGCTCATCCGGGCCGTGACCCATCAACCGGAGGGTGTTCGCAACTTCTGGTCAGAAACCACGTTCAGGAAAGGGGACTGTTCAAGATCAACTGCGAGCGCCTGTTTCAGCGTGTAGTCGAACACTGGGTCACCCGTACGATTTTCGAAGTCGGCCAAAACAATTGTGTCGCGTTCAGTCAGCCTATGCGGTCGTTGTCTGGTGTAGAAGAACCCAGCTACTGTCGCAGCGACGACCACAACCATCGTCGCAATCGCAAGTCTCCGCCGCTTGTGGATCGTCGAAGCTGCCGCAGGCTCCGCAACTCCCACACCCCCAGTCTCCGTCTACTCCCGCTTCAGCCGTTGCAAATCCGTCCGCATGTCGGCGGCATGCTGATAGCGGAGGTTGCGGTCTTTCTCCAGAGCCTTAGCAATGACGTCCTCCAGCTTGGGCGGCACATTGGGATTCAGCTGCACGGCAGGAGTGGGAGCCGCGTCCAGAATGGCTTTGAAGATGACTCCCCAGCTTTCCCCACGGAAAGGCAATATCCCTGTTGCCATCTCGTACAAGACGACTCCGAACGAGAACAAATCCGTACGAGCATCCAATTCCTTGGCGCGTACTTGCTCCGGCGACATATAGGAGACCGTGCCCATCGCCGCTCCGGGGCTGGTCAGAGTTCCTCCAATGTCAGCGTCGATTGTTGCTGCCGCCCCAACCATTCTGGCCCTGCTCAGGGTCCGTGTCACTTTAGCCAAACCGAAATCCAGAATCTTGGCATGTCCCCGTTCCGTGACGAAGATATTCGCAGGCTTGATGTCACGATGAACTATGCCTTTAGAATGGGCGGCATCGAGCGCATCGGCAATCTCGATAGCCAGCGACAGAATCATTTCGGCTTCCAGCGGTCGCCCGCCGATGCGGTGCCTCAGCGTCATCCCGTCCAGAAACTCCATGGCGATGAACGCTTGGCCATGCTGGTCATCAATTTCGTAGATGGTGCAGATGTTGGGGTGATTCAGCGCAGACGCGGCTTTGGCTTCGCGCTGAAAACGGTTCAGTGCCTGCGGATCTTGAACGCCGTATTCGGGCAGAAACTTGAGGGCAACAAACCGGCCGAGCTAAATCTTCGGCCTTGTAGACCACACCCATGCCACCACTGCCCAGTGGGCTGAGCACGCGATAGTGGGAGACGGTCTGGCCGGTGAAAGAAAAGGATGATCCCGATTGGGTCACGCCGAGAGTAGGCACTTGCGCCGCGACCGCGCCGACGTGAAGACCGGGCGACTCAAGAAAGCCTCCCGCTTTGCGGTCAGAAGTGAGGAGCGACCGGACTTCCTCCAGCAGTGCTGAATCGGAGCCACATTGCTGGCGCAGGAATTCCTCCCGCTGCTCGGCCGGAACCTGCAGCGCCGCCTGCAGCAGATCATCCACGCGTTTCCAGCGCTCAGCGTCCATCAAGAGATCCACGACTCAGTGTCCTCAACCTTATAAACCACCCCCATCCCCCCGCCGCCGAGTTTCTCGAGGATGCGGTAGTGCGAGATGGTTGTGGCGATCACTCGCGCAATCTTACGAGGGTAAGACAGGCGGGTCAATGAAAGCGCTAGGTGTTAGACCGATGGGAGGCCAAGTTCGCGGCCGCTGCGTTGAGCAGCGTGACCTGCTCCGGCACGGCGCTCGCGGGCGGACTTGACTCGTTCGCGGATCTCTTGAATTGCGGAGGTGACAATCGGTGTGCTGTAGGCGGGGTGGTGAAATTCCAAGTGCATACCGCGACCGATATAGCGCATCTTGAGCATCGAACCGCCCCAGGTCGAGCCGGCGATAGTGACCTGAACCGGCTCGGGACAGAATTGCGGATGGCCGGAGATGAGCGCCGAACCTTCGCCCAGAAGTTCTGCAGTGTAGAAGTGGTGTTGAGTCTGAATCTGGAGCACGGTGTCGGGCGGCAGGCCTTCCAGGAATACGCCTCCCTCGATTTCGGACTGGACTATGTTCCGATTCACTTCGTTGCTCAGGTTGGCGTGAGGCGCGAACATTAGTTTTGTCACTCGAGTTTGGTGATTCGGCAATTCGCCGATTCCGTACCCAGATTTGCCGTGTCCAGAATTACTATACTCGGATTTACTGTACCGGGGTTGGCCCCTAGTCACAACACAATTCATGGGCGGGATGTACTTTGGTGTTGCCCCCTAGCGGTCGCGATGCACCGTCTCCGGCGAGAAGGCGGGCAGGCAGAGCGCTATGTACTCGGCTCCGCCGGGGAATGGAGTTGAGTAGCGAACCCATTCCCCGCGGTGGGCGATGACGGCTTGGCCGGCGGCCACGTCCATATGGCCAGATTTGGGCTGGCCTTTATGGTGAACTCGCAGCGTGCCTCGCAAAACCACCGTGTACTCGTCAAATTCCGGAGTCTGGCCGGGCTCCTCCCAGCCTTCGGGGCTGTGCATGCGGGCCACGCTGATGCCGGCGGTCGAGGTGTTGACGTGACCGACATATTCTTCGATGATCTTCGGCTTGTTGCCGGCGGATTCGATGCGGGTGGGATGCGGGATGAGAGTGGGCATGGTTTAGGCATCGTAGCAATCGGGGAAGGCGCGACACAAGCGGAGGGCATTGGGAACGTCGTTCGCTGTTCGCTTTCGTCGTTCGCCATTCGCAATTGCTCGCAGTCACTGCAAATAGCGAAGGACGAACAGCGAACGACGAGCGGTTGCCCTGCGTGCTAACTTTGGGTAAGACGGCCATTGAGCTAGACATCATCATTATGAAAATCGTGACCACGGCGGAAATGCAGGCCATCGATCGCGCGACTTCGGACCGCTTCGGGGTTCCTTCTCTCACCTTGATGGAGAATGCGGGGTCGGCGGTTGCGCGTTTTGTGCTCTCCGAATACCCGCTGGCGGAGCGGGTTGGGATTCTCTGCGGCAAAGGCAACAATGGCGGCGACGGATTTGTGGTGGCCCGCAAGCTGGTCGAAGCGGGGCGCGGCGTTCGGGTGTTGCTGTTGGCAGATCCCGCAGAGCTTCGCGGCGATGCGGCGGTTATGTTTCAGAAGATGCTGCCACGGCTCCAGCCGCTGAAACGGGCGCCGCTGGTCGTGCGCGATGCAAACGGTCTGGATTCCTCGGATGCGGCGGAGATCTTTGCCGCCGATGTGCTGGTGGATGCAATTCTCGGAACAGGTTTTCGTCCGCCGGTGAGCCCGCTCTATATGGCGGCGATCGCCAGGATGAATGCGGCTTCGGCTCCTGTCATTGCGGTTGACATACCCTCGGGCGCTGATGCCGATGCCATGCGGCCGGCGGCCGTGACTGGTTCTGGCGATAAGGCGCGCGCCGATGCCATCGTGACTTTCACCGCACCGCGTCCGGCGCACGTTTTCGGGGCGCTGGTCAGCAGACCTGGCGGGCCCACCGTGATTGCGCCGATTGGTTCTCCTGCGGAAGCGATCATCTCGCAGCTCGGACTTCATCTGAGCACCCCGCGCGATTTCGCTTTGCTCCTTGCACCCCGAGCGCGCGAAGGCAACAAGGGCAAATACGGACACGTGGTGGTAATCGGGGGATCGCTCGGCAAAGCGGGTGCGGCGGCGATGGCGGGATTTGCGGCGTTGCGAGCGGGCACGGGCTTGTCGACCGTGGCCACGCCAAAATCGGTGCTCGCAACCGTAGCGGGTTTTCATCCTGAACTGATGACCGAGCCGCTGGCGGAAACCGAACGCGGCACCATCTCATTGCGCGCGGTTGGACTCAGCCTGGATGCGCTGCTCGAGCGTAAGACTATCGCGATTGGACCGGGGATCTCGCGTAACTCAGAGACCGCGGAATTCGTGCGCACCATCGTGACCCGTGGCGATAAGTCGCTGGTTGTGGATGCCGATGGCCTGAACGCCTTCGAAGGCGTGGCTGAAAAGCTCAGCGGCCGGGGACGAACCGTGGTGATCACTCCGCACCCCGGAGAAATGATGCGGCTGACCGGCTTGATGATCGCCGAAATTCAATCGAATCGTATCGAAGTGGCGCGAAAGTTTGCCCGTGAGCATGAGTTGATTGTCGTCCTCAAGGGACACCGAACACTGATCGCGGCGCCCGACGGCAATGTCTGGGTGAATCCTACCGGCAATCCGGGCATGGCCACCGGAGGCACGGGGGATATCCTCACGGGAATGGTGGCTGGGTTGATCGCGCAACATCCGCAGCACGCGCTTGAAGCCACGACGCTCGCGGTCTATCTGCACGGGCTGGCGGGAGACGTGGCCAGTGAATCGCTCGGCGAGAATTCTATGGTGGCGACGGATCTGGTGCGCTTCCTGCCTAAGGCATTCGCGCAGATGCGGAATTGGAAATTTGACGAGGTACGCATTCACGCGTAGGTCGCCCGACAACAATCTTTTGATTCGAGTGATTAGCGTGGCCGGGTATTAGCGCGGAATGTAGTTGTCGAGCAGCGGAAGGAATTGCAACCCAAGCTTCATCATGCGTGCCTGGGCGGCGTCGGCTGATTCACCGTTGAGCATGGGGGTCATCAGGCGCACCAGCGCGCCATCACTGCGATTCATGCGAATCGAGTCGGACACGAGATAGTACTTGGCCTGATACTCGCTGGCGACGGCGCGGCCATGTGCCTGAAACCAGTACAGCACCAGTTGGCGGTCCAGCGATTTCGAAACGACGTAGCGGTTGGCGGGGAAAGAAGAGCCATCGGGACGCGTAATCTGAATCACTTCGCGCGAAGTCGGAATCCACCCTGAGCCCGGCAGGCAGTGGTTCGGGGAATGGATGGTATCGCCGGACCGTTGCGTCGGAAAATACGCAATGAAGAGATTGATCCAAGGTTCAGGCGGACTCGGGTGGTCGTAATCACGCAGCAGAAATTCGCCCGGTCCAAGGACTTCGAGGGTCGCCTGGTCCAGGGTCTCGTCTGTACCGATCCAGCCATCAATCCGCGAGGGCAGGGAACTCACAGACTCTCGTGGCGGAAAATACTCGCTGTGCGAATGGGCCTGAAGCACGAGCGCGGTAGCCAACATAAGCCCCGCCGCAATACCGAAACGAAGGGATCCGTCTTTCATACGGAGTTCACCCCCGATCTTTGAAATGAAGAGATCACACGGTGCACAGCGAACAGCATGAGCAGCGCCACCGCGAAGATCAACAGTCCCGAGAATTCATGGTAAAACCCCTTTGCTTTATCCGGATTCCAGTACTGCGCCAGCAACCCCGTACCAAAAATGCGAAAGCTGTTGGCCGCCACTGCGATGGGCAGGGCTAAGCATACGAGTGCAACCCGCACCCACATCCGAGTCTCCATCAGATACCCGTAGATGATGGCGAGCGTTACCAGGCTGAGAAGCGAACGGATTCCGCTGCAGGCTTCGGCGACGTCCAACTGTATGGCGGCGAGGGTGAGCATATTCCCCTCCCGCAGCACGGGAACTCCGACCAGTTCCAGCAGAGCAAAGGCCAGCTTCGAGGCCAGCAACTGAAGCGGAAAGGTGATTCGGCTGATGATCAGATTGGGGATCGGGATCATCAGAAAAAGAAACGCCCAGGGAAACAGGACGGCGCGGAAGAACGTCCATCCCCGAAACAGAATGATTAAACCGGCGAGCAGGACCAGCAGCGACACGCGCTGGGTGAAAATCTCGGCGCCCCACTCTCCCAGAGAGAGCATGATCAGGCTCAGCGCCAACAGTGGAATCCCGGTCCATGACGGGTCGGGCACAATCGCTCTCAATCGCTTGCGGTCCTGCCACAGAATAAACAAAGAGAATAGGGGGACGAAGATTCCGTGCTGGAAATTGGGATCAGGATGGGGTCCGACCCACACCAGAAACAGGCGGGCGAGAATCGAAGCGTATAGCCAGCCGACGAGCAGTAGCAACGCCAGTCTCTGCCAACGGCGCGAGTTAGACGCCAAGCGGGCCTCCCTGGACGAGAAGAGCGGGGCCACCTCTACTGAGTTACTCATAGTAATACGCTTGTACGTGAGAATAAGCGAAAGTGGGCCACCACGCAAAGTGAAACCAACAGCTGCGGCTGGCACTTTCGGGCCACTGGTGAGGGCCAACATTCCAGGCTACGACCCGGGAAGCTGAGTCCGGGTCATTCGTCCCCTTTTGGTACGCCGGGTTACCGAGTGCTCACAGAGAGATATAACCCGGTTTCCAGGAAGATCAGTGGAAAGTAATCCCCACTCGTTACCCAGGAGGTGGGAAAATGTTTTCTCATTTGTCCGCAATGTGGTAACGTTTAAGCCGAACTCCCCTTAGGCGGATGATCGCAAGTCATTGAAACATAGGCACGTATTGCTCCGGTGGCGCGCAGAGACGCTACCCCGGATTGGCAGGACGTGTGCTCTAGAGTGTGGAAGCCCTTTGTCCAAGACGCCAGCCCCCCGCTGTTTTGGCCGCGAAATGCGAAGCGTTCTAGAAAGAGAATGAATCTGGACAACACCGAAATCCTGGCAACTGCTGAAACCCCGCAGAACGGCGGCGCTCGCGTCTGGGTAGAGAGCGTCAGTGCCGGCATGCGCACGGTCGAAGCAGTGATCCGGGAGTTATCGCAAAATGACGTTCCGGTGCTGGTGGTGGCTGAGCACGGTTCCGGCAAGGCGGCGGCAGCGGCGCGGATTCATGCGCTCTCCAGCCGCGCGGGAGAGTCGTTTCAGGTCTATCAGGGTAGTGAAACCAGTGCCGAAATTCTGGCGGCTCGTGAAGGTCAAGGTGGCATCGTATATCTGCAGGACGTGGGCGACCTGGCGTCGGCGGCGCAGAAAGAGTTGGTTCGGCAGATCGCTTTGCAGGGCGACGGGGAGGCGCAGCGCAGGGTGCCTCGTTTCATCTGTGGAACCTCGCGTGAGTTGGAACCCGAGGTCAAGGCTGGTAAGTTCCGCGAGGATCTCTATTATGGAATCAGCGGAGTTTGTTTGCGGCTGCCGCCTTTGCGGCAACGAAAAGAGGATATTCCGGTGCTGCGCGACTGGTTTCTTTCGGTTGCGGCGCACGATTTTTGCCGCACCGTGCCGACACTCAGTTCCGAGACCCAGAGCTTCTTCCTGGAATACAACTGGCCGGGAAACATTCGCGAACTGAAGGACGCGGCTCGAGCCATTGTCGCGCTCGGTGATGAAGCGCTCGCCATGGGCGGGTTGCGCTCGCTGATGCGGCGAGTCGATCGCGGGGGCAACGGGGAGAAGATTTCTTTGAAAGATGCGGCGCGCGCCGCCTCCCGAGAAGCCGAGAGAGAAATCATCCTGCAGGTGCTGACGCGCACCCGCTGGAACCGGCGCCGGGCGGCGCAGGAATTACAGATCAGCTATAAAGCTCTGCTCTACAAGTTAAAGCAGATTGGGTACGAAGAGTATGGAGCCTGAGAGGAAAGAAGATATGAAATCAACATGGCAAGCGGCGGTTGTGACAGTGGTCTTGATGAGCAGCATGGCGCTGGCGCAGGGTGCGCCGGCCCAGCCCGCCGAGAGCATTGCCCCGGCCAGCCCGACTTCCAGCAGCCCCGGCGGATCGGTTTATGTGATCGGCCCCGAGGATGTGCTCCACATCGCGGTGTGGAAAGAAGCCGACCTGACGGCCACGGTACCGGTGCGTCCCGATGGCAAGATTTCTTTGCCCTTGCTCAACGATGTGCAGGCCTCTGGCATGACGCCGGAGCAGTTGGCCGGCTCGTTAACAGAGAAGCTGAAGAAATATGTCGCTGACCCTCGGGTCACGGTGGTGGTGGCAGCGATCAACAGCAAGCGGATTTATCTGGTTGGCGAGGTGGCGCGGTCCGGCGCGACGCCGATGTTACCCAACATGACGGTTCTGCAAGCGCTGTCCGGCGCCGGAATCAACCAGTTTGCCAAGACCAAGGGCATTTATTTGCTGCGCACCGAAAACGGTAAACAAGAGAAGTTGCCGGTGAACTATCGCAAGCTGGTTAAAGGGCAGCAGATGGAACAGAACTATGTGTTGCAGCCGGGAGACACGATTGTCGTCCCGTAAAGAGTGGGGTTCCTGCAAGAGGCTCGGCGTGTTACAGGCATGAGGAAACGACCAACAATCCGTTTGGCGCTGCTGGTTTTGGGCATGAGCATCGGCTCGGCCGCCCAGAGCAGTTCGCCGCCTCCGCCAGACACAACTCCGGCGCCGGCGTTCGGCCAGACCGCACCCGTGCTGAACCCGGAGAACCCTCCGGTGACGGGATTGGATGAGCCGGGGCTGAGTCTTCGTCCTTCCAGCCGCAGTTTCATCTCTCCCGCTTTGCAGTTAAGCGAGGCAGCGGACACGAACGGGGCCAACCAACTCGGCTATCACGGTGCGGAGTCGATCACCCGCGTCATCGGAGCACTCGATCTCCAGCAGTTCTGGCCCAAGAGCGATCTTTTTATGGAGTACCTCGGCGGCGGAGCGTTCTACAGCACTCCGTATGACGTGAAGCAGCTGGAAGCGGTCGGCGCGGAATTCGTAAACCGCTGGCGAACTGGACAGGTGACGGTGCGGGACGCGTTCAGTTATCTGCCCGACGGCTCTTTCGAAATCGGGACCTTCGGCGGCTCGCCGGGCATGGGTTTTGCGAACGGTGGCGGCATCGGAATGCAGGGCGGTGGTTTGCCCGGGTCCCACCTGTTCGGAGCCGGTCAGTTCGGTTCAGTGGGAAATACTCCGCGGCTCACGAACACGGCGATACTAGACGGTGTGCAAGCCATCAGTCCGGTCTCCGCGATCACCGTGGCGGGAGGGTTCAGCAACGCTCACTTCTTTGACCCCACGGACACCCTGATCAACAGCGATCAGCTCACCTTAGAGGGCGGATATAGCCATCTGGTGGGCCGTCACGATCAGGTCGGGGCGGTTTACGCTTTTCAACTATTTCAATTCCCGCAATTCACTGGCGGCCAGATTTACGTCAACATTCTCAATCTGCGCTATAGCCATACCATCAGTGGCAGGATGCGCCTGGTTGCCGGCGCTGGTCCGCAGCACATCGAACTGGAGCAAGGCGGCTACGCCAGCCACTGGTCGCTGAGCGCGCGGGTGCAGTTGCACTACAAGCTGGGCCATGGGGAGATGGTGGCTTCGTACGAAAAATTCACTTCGGCAGGCTCGGGCTTCTACGCCGGCGCCGATGTGCAATCGACGCGGCTCGGGTATACGCGCCCCGTGGGACGCACTTGGGAGTTCTATGGCGACCTGGGCTATACCCATAACGCGAAGCTTCAAGGGACGCCGAATTTGGGGATTAATGCGGGCAGCTACGATGATGGTTATCTTTCCGCCATCATGCGCAAGCACCTGGGACGTACTTACGAATTCTTTGCTGCGTATCGCTTCGGCGAGGAGGCGTTTAGTCAGACAGTCTGTTTTTCGAACTCCTGCGGCAAGATTTCTCAGCGGCAAATCGGTGCGATTGGGGTGGAATGGCATCCCCGGCCGACTCGAATCGAATAATTTCTTGGCCGCCTGAGCGGCCGGATTGGTGAACAAGTATGAGTGAAACTCGCGAACTGCAGATGGACGATTACCTGGCAATGCTACGGCGGCGCCTGAAGGTCATTCTGGTGCCGGCGCTGGTTGCCCCGCTGGCGGGCTTCCTGATCTCTTACGCCCTGACGCCGAGATATACCTCGACGGCGACGGTTCTGGTCACGGGCCAGAAGGTACCGAGCGACTACGTCCAGCCGGTCATCACTTCCGATTTCGCGCAGCGCGTCCAGACGCTCAGCCAGCAGATTTTGAGCCCGACCAAGCTCAGGAACATGATGCAGATCTTGGAGACGGGCGACCCCGCTAAATTCAAGGTGGCGGACCGGGCCAAGACGATCTCGCAAATCCAGTCCAATATGCAGGTGTCGCCGGTGATCACCTCGATGAGCCAGGCCGCGACCAGTTCACCCGCCGCCAAGACCCGGAAGCCGAACGCCAGCAACGAGCCGGTGCCGGGATTCAATGTGGCGTATTACGACAGCGACCCGGTGCGCTCGCAAAGAATTTGCAATGCGCTGGCCCAGCTGATGGTGGATGAGAACCTGCGCACGCGTTCCGACGTGGCTACGAGCACCACCGATTTTCTGAGCCGCCAACTGGCCGACGCGAAACAAACGGTTGACGACCAGGATGCCAAGCTGGCCGCTTTCAAGAATAAGTACATGGGTCAGTTGCCCACCGACGTTGACAACAACGCGCGCATGCTGACGTCACTGAACACGCAGCTCGATGCCACCACCCAGACCCTGAACCGCGCCCAGCAGGACAAGGCTTATACCGAAAGCATGCTGGCGCAGCAGACGGCCGCCTGGAGGAGTTCGCTGTCGAGTACCAATCCGGCGACCTTGGAGCAGGAAATAACGCAACTGCAGGGGCAGTTGATGCAATTGCAGGCGCGCTATACCGACGATCACCCGGACGTGATCAAGACCAAGGCTGACATCGCCGAGATCGAGAAAAAGCTGAAAGAGGTTAACGCCGCTGCAGCGGCCGGCACCAGCGACAACAGCGAGAAGGCCAGCGGCTCGGAACCGCCTGAAATTCGCCAGCTCCGTCTGCAGATTCACCAGTACCAGGCGGTGATCGAGCAGGCCACCAACGACCAGAAGAAGCTGCAAGCCGCGATTAACCGCTACGAAAGCTACACGGCCATGAGCCCGGGCATCGAGGAGCAATACAAGCAGCTCACCCGTGACAACGATACCGCTCAGGCGTTCTATAAGGACCTGCTGGGCAAGAGAAGTTCCGCAGAACTGGGCACCAGCATGGAGAACCAGCAGGAGGGCGAGCAGATGTATGTTGCGGCCACTGCACCCCCGTCGGATGTTCCCGGCTTTCCCAATCGCCCGCTTCTTGCCGCGGGCGGCATGGGAGTCGGCCTGGCGTTCGGGGCTCTTATCGCTCTGATTCTCGAGCTTAGCGACAAGTCGATCCGGACCGAGAAGGACGCGTCCGCCATTATGGATTTGCCTCTCCTGATTTCCGTGCCCTGGCTGGGCGATGACGAAGACGATGCGTCCGCCAACGGCAACGGACGCCGGCGTTTCTGGGGCCGTGGCGATTCCGCTCCCCCGAAAGAACACGAGCACGTCGGAGTCTAGGGCAAAACGAGTCTAGGACAAGCTTATGTATAAAGAATTTTTTGGACTGCGCGCCAACCCGTTCAACGTGAATCCGGACCCGCGTTACCTGTTTCTGACGCGCCACACCGAAGAGGCGCTGGCCTGCTTGACCTATGGCATACAGAGCCGCAAAGGCTTTGTGTTGCTGACCGGCGAGGTGGGCACGGGCAAAACGACGCTGATCAATAAACTGATGGAATGGCTGCGGCTGCAGCAGGTGGCGACCGCCTTCATTTTCAACTCGCGCATGGACGTGCCGCAGTTCCTCGACTTCATGATGGCCGATTTTGGGGTCCCCTGCGATGGCCAGTCCAAGAGCCAGATACTGCAGCGGCTTTATAACTGGCTGCTGGATCGCTATCGGGCCGGGGAGACGGCGGTGTTGGTGGTGGACGAGGCCCAGAATCTCTCCGACGAAGTGCTCGAAGAGATCCGCATGCTCACCAATCTCGAGACCTTTACCGAGAAGCTGCTGCAGATCGTTCTGGTGGGACAACCGGAACTGGAGCAGCGTCTGAAGCAGCCTCAGTTGCGCCAATTGCGGCAACGCTTGACTCTGCGGGCCAAGACGCATGCCCTGAATCTTGAGGAGACCAAGTCCTACATTACCCAGCGTCTCCGCATCGCGGGGTCGAACGGCGACATGATTTTCGATGCCGACGCGACAGCTGCCCTTTTCCGTTATTCGCAGGGCATTCCGCGCGTCGTCAATTTGCTTTGCGAGCACTGCCTGGTCAGTGCGTTCGTAGATCAGAAGAAGACGGTTTCTGGCGATGTCGTCGATTCGGTGGCACGTGATTTCGATCTGACCGACGGCAACGCCGCGGCAGCCATGATGGCACCGGTTCCGCCGTCCGAAAAGTTCGATCTGGTCGAAGCCTTGCGCACTCTGGCAACCCTGGCCGACCGGCTGCGCCAATCAGAACAACAGGATCTCCCCAAGGAAAGGAAACTATGAGCCGCATCCATGACGCTTTAAAACGCGCCGAGCAAGAAAGAGCAACCTCCACGGGGACGCACGTCGAACCCATCAATCAAACGGAAGCGCAGCGCGAGAGCATGCCTGCACTGATGCCATCGGGCGACAGCACGGTGGCAACCATGGCCTCCGGGATGAATTACGAGGCACTCATCGCCCGCTGTCCCCAGGCGACGTGGAAGCCGGATCCACGCACCATGCTCTTCTTTGAGGAAGACGACAGACGGGTCGGGGCGGAAGAATTCCGTACGCTGCGTTCGCGGCTCTACCAGATCCGCGAAAAGCTGCCGCTGAAACGTTTGCTCGTAACCAGCGCGCTTCCGAAAGAAGGGAAGTCTTTTGTAGCTGCCAATCTTGCCCAGGTCATGGTGCGGCAGCACGGGCGCCGCGCACTGGTGATCGACGCCGATCTGCGCAACCCCGGTATGCACCGCCACCTCGGAGCGCCGCAGTCCCCAGGATTGTCTGAATACCTTTTGGGCGAATGCGACGAGTTCGCTGCCCTGCAACGCGGACCGATGGAGAATCTGTTCTTCCTGCCCGCGGGCCGGACGGTTGCCAGCGCCCCCGAACTGCTCGCCAACGGGCGTCTGAAACTGCTGCTGCAGAGGGTCGAGCCCCTGTTCGATTGGATCATTCTCGACTCTTCGCCGGTGATCCCGGTATCGGATGCCACACTGGTTGCGGGCGCCTGCGACGGCATCATCATGGTTGTGCGCTCCAACGTAACGCCTTCCGACGTGGCTCGTAAGGCTCGCGAAGAATTCCCCGACAAGCTGTTGCTGGGAGTGGTGCTGAACGGAACCCCGTCCGCCAATCTGGCACGGTCGAAGTACTACTACGGCGAGGCCGTGAGCAGCCCCGCCTGAGATGAACCGAGGTTCAATTGATTCGGCTCTTCCATGTCTATTACCCGATTCGAACACTCATCCTGCTGCTGGGAGAGGCGCTGATCGTTTTCACCTCGTTCCTGGTGGCGGCGTGGGTGACGCTTCAGGACGATAGTTACCTAGTGCTCCGCTATGAGGGCGGATTCGTCAAGCTCTTCGTTTTTACCGCGGTCGTGTTGCTGTGCTCGCATTGGTTCGACTTATACGATACTGCCCGGTTGAATACCCCAGGGGAACTCTATTTTCGGTTGCTTATGGTGCCCGGCCTGCTCGCGTTTCTCATGGCAGGTATCAGCTATGTCCATCCCGGCTTTCTGCTCGGCGGTAATGCCACGGCGCTGGGCCTGCTGATCCTGACCCTCGCGCTTTTCGGATGGCGTCTGGGCTACGGCTGGCTGGTGCAGTTACCGATCCTGGTCGAACGCGTCTATGTTCTCGGTACCGGGGAGCGTGCGCAGCGCCTGGTGCAGGGCTTGCGGCAGAACCCTGAGATCGGGGTGGAGATCGCCAGTTGGACAGGCAAAGTTGAAGGGGCGGTCACGCTCGAGTCGGTTGCGGCCCACTTGATGGAGGCGGTGAAGAAGGGACGAGTCCACCGCGTTATCGTGGCGGCAACCGATCGGCGCGGCACCATTCCCATGCAGGAGCTTCTCGCATTGCGCTTGCAGGGTATCAAAATCGAAGAAGCGACCTCGTGGCTGGAAAAGATCTCGGGAAAAATCGAGGTTGAAAACCTGTATCCGAGCTGGCTGGTATTTAACGAAGGCTTTCGCCGCAGCACCGCCTTCGTTGTGGTTCGCCGCGCGCTTTCCATCATCATTTCGCTGCTTGGTCTCATCCTGACGCTGCCGCTGCTGCCGTTGATCATGCTCGCCATCCGCCTTGATTCGGCGGGGCCGGTGTTTTATACGCAGACGCGGATGGGCAAGGGTGGACGCCTTTTCAAGGTGGTGAAGTTCCGCACCATGCGCCACGATGCTGAGGCCGCCAGCGGCCCGCAGTGGGCAGGCAACAACGACCCGCGAGTCACGCGCGTCGGTAAGTTCCTGCGTACCACGCGCCTGGATGAGATTCCGCAATTGTGGTGTGTGCTCAAAGGCGATATGGCATTTGTCGGGCCGCGTCCGGAACGGCCGGAATTCATAGAACAGCTTTCTAAAGAAATTCCCTATTACGGCGTGCGACACATGGTGCGACCTGGCGTTACGGGATGGGCGCAGATCAAGTACAAATACGGCAGCACCGTCGCAGATGCACGCGAAAAGCTGCAGTACGACCTGTACTACATCAAGAACGCTTCGATCGGTCTCGATTTGCTGATCATGTTTCAGACCGTTAAAACGGTGTTGTTGCGGCGGGGCGCGCAGTGAGCGCGCGGTGAAAATGAGAAGTAGAGGAAAGAGGACATAGTGTCGATCGGCGATAGCATCACGGCGGCAGGGGAGATACCGGGCAGGCGCAGGCTTGCGCAGGTCGCGGACCCGACGAAGTTCGCCTTTTTCTGGTTGAGCGCATTCTTCGTGGTTTACTGCGCCCGCCCGGAAGACTGGGTCCCTGGGCTCAAGTACATCCCGTGCGCCAAGGTCACTGCCATCTTGGCCATGTGGGGTTTGTTCACCGCCATGGGTAAGACCAAACGCACATTCAAGGATGTGCCCAAGGAAGGCAGAGTTCTTTTGTTGCTGATCGGGGTCTTGTTTGTGGGCGCCTTTTTCTCGCCGATCTGGAGAATGGGTGCCATCGAACGAACCATGGATTTTGCCAAAATGTACGTGGCTTGGATGCTCATTTTCCTGCTGATCACCAACTTCGACCGTTTACGCCAAATCATCCGCATCCAAGCCGCTTCGGTGGCCGTGATTTGCGCGATCTCCATTATCAAGGGTCACGACCGGCCACGGCTGGAGGGTGTGATTGGCGGCATCTACTCCAATCCGAATGATCTGGCGTTCGCTATTGTGTTGACCCTGCCTTTCGCGCTCGCCTTCCTGGTCACGAACAAGAATGTGATCCAGAAGCTGGCGTGGGCGTTTGGGATGCTGATCATGATGGCGGCGCTGTTTCTTACCGCCTCGCGGGCCGGCTTTCTGAACCTGCTGATCTCGGGGACAGTGACCATTTGGCATTTCGGCATCAAGGGCAAACGTCCCGGGCTGGTGGCGGGGATCCTGATTGCCGGCGTTCTGCTGGGAGGGTTGGCGGGCGGAAAGCTGTATGACCGTTTTCAAGCGCTCGGTGGTAACAGCACCACGGACGAGTCGGCCTATGGATCGTACGAAGACCGTAAATACCTGATGCTGCGCGCGCTGGACGGCATCGAGGAATATCCTCTGACCGGCCTCGGCGTTCGCAATTTCACGACCTACTCGCTGATCTGGAGCGAAGTGCACATGACCTATCTCCAGATTTGCGTGGAAGGAGGCATCCCGGCTTTGATTCTTTACCTGATGTTCATTAACGCCGGATTTTCGAACCTTCGCATCATGCGAAAGACGAAGGATCTTGACGAGCACACGGTTTTGTTCGTGGGCGCGCTGCACGGCTCGCTGATCGGATTTGTCGTGGGCGCCTTGTTCGCGCCCGAGGCGTATCAATTCTTCCCCTACTTCGCAATAGCGTTTACTTCGACCTTGTTGCAGACCCTGAGAGAGAGAGAGCAGGAACCGAGCTCGCCGCTCCCGGGGCCGAAAAAGCAGCGACATTTCCTGGAGGCCTATGCCGATTACGGAAGAACTGGTGCAGTCACCCCTGTCCGCTGATTTACAGGCAATTTTGCGTTGCCTGAGCTGTGGCGGGAAACTGGAAAGCGATTCGGCTGGGGGCTTCTTGTGTCCGGCGTGTAAGCGGGCGTATCCCAACGCCAACGGGATCGCGCGTTTTGTGGACGCGCAGCAGTACGCTGCCAGTTTCGGGTTTCAGTGGCACCGATATCAGAAAACGCAACTCGACCACGATGACGTGCTGGAGGCGGACCGCAATTTCCGGATGAAGACCGGTCTGCGGCCGGAAGAGCTGAAAGGGAAGCTTGTCCTGGATGTGGGTTGCGGGATGGGACGCTTTGCCGAAGTGGCTACACGCTGGGGTGCGCGAGTAGTGGGAATTGACTTGAGCGCGGCGGCGGAGGTGGCCGCCAAGAATCTGCCCGACCGCGAATTTGTTGCTTTCCAAGCGGATGTTTTCGCGCTGCCGTTTGCACCAGAAAGCTTCGACATCATCTACAGCCTGGGAGTTCTGCATCACACTCCGGATTGCGAAGCCGCGGTCAAGACTTTGGACAAGTATCTGAAGCCGGGCGGGATTCTCGCGGTGTGGCTGTACAGCGGATATAACAAGTGGTATCGCTTCAGCGATATCTGGCGGCGCTACACACACAAGATGAAGCCCGAGACGCTGCACAGCGTGCTGAAGGTCGCGGTGCCGGTTCTTTATCATCTGGAGCGTGGACTAAAGCGCGTGCCCGTGGTGGGGCGTCCAGTGGCAGGGGCGGTTCATCATGTGTTCCCGGTGAATCGCCAGAAGGATCCGGAACTCCGCATGCTGGACACTTTTGACTGGTACTCGCCCAAATACCAGTCGAAACATACCTACGAGCAGGTATTCCGCTGGTATGAGGCGATGGGAATGGAAGACATGGGGATCGGCGAGTTTGGGATTGCGGTGCGGGGACGCAAGCCGGCCCGGCAGGTGTAGTCTGGCGCAGTCTGGCGCTTCGTCTGATGACAGTCTGAAAATGGTGAGCATCGTCATAGCGGCTGGCAATCCTCTTGCTCTCGGTGTGAAAGGTTAGACGCAAGTCATGTGCGGAATTGCCGGAGTGGTCAGCGCAACTCGGGAGAGCGACATTACAGAAGCTCTGGTGCGCCACATGTGCAACCAGATCATCCACCGTGGCCCGGACGATGAAGGCATCCTGGTGCAGGATGGCGCCGGACTGGGAATGCGGCGCCTCAGCATCATCGATCTTTCCGGGGGACATCAGCCGGTATTCAACGAAGACCGCAGCGCGTGGATCGTCTACAACGGCGAGGTCTACAACTTTCCCGAGCTCCGCCCCGAACTGGAGAAGCGCGGCCATCGCTTCTACACCAATACCGATACTGAAGTCATCATTCATCTTTACGAAGAGATGGGCGCGGACTGCGTGCAGAAATTGCGCGGCATGTTCAGCCTGGCGATTTACGATCGGACGAAGCGCAAGCTCGTCCTGGCGCGCGACCGGTTGGGCAAGAAGCCTCTGCACTACGCGCTCCTGAAAGACAAGCTCTACTTCGCATCTGAGATCAAATCGATTCTGGCGGTTGCTCCCGAGCTGGCGGAAGTCAACGCGCAGGGGCTACTTGAATACCTCTATTACGGCTACGTTCCCGATCCCATCACGGCTTTTACCGGAATTCAGAAGTTGCCGCCGGGACACTTGCTGGAATTCGAGAACGGCAAGATAAGCGTCCGCCGATACTGGGATTTACCGCAATACAATACACACACCCCGAAAAGCGAAGAAGAGTGTCTGGAGGAGCTGGAGAGTCGGCTGCTCGAAGCGACTCGCATCCGTTTGATCTCTGATGTGCCGTTGGGAGCGTTCCTGAGCGGCGGCACCGATTCTTCCACGGTTGTGGCCCTGATGGCGCGCGCCAGTTCTGCTCCGGTGAAAACTTTCTCGATCGGCTTTACCAAAGACGACTTCAACGAAGCGCAATACGCCCGCATGGTGGCGCAGAAATTTGGCACCGATCATCACGAGATGATTCTCGAGCCGAATGTCGTCGAGACGGTGGAATATCTTACGAGTTCGCTCGAGGAACCTTTCGGCGACTCCTCCATGCTGCCTACTTACTATGTTTCGCAGATGGCACGGCAGCATGTGACCGTGGCTCTTTCCGGCGACGGTGGGGACGAAATCTTTGCCGGATACGACCGCTACCGCATACATTCCAGCCGGCGCTTTTTCGAGTACGTTCCCAAGTGGGCGCGCAAGTTCTACCGCGACCAGGTGTTTCCGCTGCTGCCGAATAAAATGCAGGGTCGCGGATTCACCTACAACGTGACCTTGCCCTGGCAGGAACGATATGTGGATGGACTTTCTTTTGTGCCAGCGTTCGAGCGCGACGCTCCACTGTTGTCCGATGACTTTCGGCAGATCTTGAGGCGCAGCGACGATCCGCAGAACGCATTGCTGCGTTATTTCGCGCAAGCTCCGGCGAGCGATCCGGTCAGCGAGCTGCTTTATGTGGACACCAAGACTTATTTGCCGGCCGACATTCTGACCAAAGTGGACCGGATGAGCATGCTGAACTCGCTGGAAGTTCGCGCTCCCATGCTGGACCATAAGTTCATCGAGTGGGTCACCGGGCTGCCCCCGGAGTGGAAGCTGCGCGGCACGACGCAGAAATATATTTTGCGAAAACTGGCGGAGCGTGTCGGCGTTCCGCGCGAGGCGCTGCATCGTCCGAAGCAGGGATTCGCGCTGCCGCTGGTGCACTGGATGCGCAACGAACTGAAAGACGTGCTGATGATTTTGCTCGAGCCGCGCACTTTGCAGCGCGGATATTTCGAGGCCGATGGCATCCGCAAGCTGATGAACGATCATCTCTACGGAGGCCGGGTGCTGACCGGGCGCATCTGGCGGTTGCTGATGTTCGAGCTGTGGCACAGGAATTTCCTGGAAAAATTCACCAAGCCAGCGGGATTATTCTCACTGCCGTGTGTGGCGGATTCGCGAGCCGCGAGCGTGGTTTCGTCGCCGGTTTCGCCTTCTACGATGGCCACAGCACCAGCGGGAGAGTGACTTGGTGAGAGCGAGCGCCATCGATAGTCCGGAAGACAGCCCCGAAGCGAGCCCGGAACCGACTCTTAGCGATTGCTCTCGATCGGGCCTTTTTCTGATGACCAATAGCTTCGAGACGGGCGGATCGGAGCGTCAGTTTGTTCTTCTTGCCCAGAATCTCCGATCCGAACAATTTCAGCTTCATACCGGTTGCCTCTTGCGTGAAGGTCCCTTTGCCGGTGGTTTCGCGGACGTTCCTGAATTCCGAATGGGCGGAAGCTTGTACGGGTGGACATCGCTTGGAACTCGCTGGCGCCTGAGCCGTCACCTGCGGCGCAAGCAAGTCCAAATCGCGCATGCATTCGATTTCTATACCAATCTCACGCTGATTCCCGCGGCCCGGCTGGCTCGCGTGCCGGTTGTCATCGGCAGCCATCGTCAGCTGGGAGACTTACTGACACCGGCGCAATTTCGCGCGCAGTTCGAAGCCTTCCGCTGGTGCGACGCGGTCGTCTGCAATTCGCGCGCGGGGGCTGACCGGCTGGCCGCCGCCGGAGTTGCTCGCGACAAACTCTTCGTGATCGGTAATGCACTCCCCGCTGAGGCTTTCATCACCGCACCACCAGCGCTGCCTCGCCGCTCCGGTGTGCTACGTGTGGGGATGGTGGCCCGCATGAATGCCCGCTACAAGAATCACTCTGGATTTCTGCGCATCGCGGCGCGCATTCATCAGCCGCTGCCGAATATAGAATTCGTGCTGGTGGGAGATGGTCCCCTGCGCTCGGAAATCGAACGAGAGGCGCAGACTCTCGGGCTTGGAGCGCACGTAACTTTCCTCGGTGATCGGCGCGATATTCCTGCGACGCTGGCTTCGATGGACGCGGCGGTGCTTACTTCGGACTCCGAGGGTCTGTCGAATGTGATCCTGGAAGCTATGGCAGCTGGGCTGCCAGTAGTTGCCTACGAGGTAGGGGGCAATGCGGAGTTGGTGAATGAGCAACGCGGGGCGCTGGTTGCGGCTGGAGATGAAGCTGGGTTTGCTGATGCGGTCACTCGGATTCTGGCGGAAGATTCATCGTCATCGTTGTTGCGAAAGCAACTGGGCGGTAATGCGCGCAGATTCGCAGAGGAGAATTTCGGCTTAGAGCGCGTGCTTGATCGATACTTGGAACTCTACGAAAATCTGCTGAAAAAACATGCACCCCGCATTGATTCGACCCGGGCCAACGCAAGCGGCACTTCGGGAGCTTGAGCGTGGGCGGAAGCGAAAACTCAGAACAGCAGCCGCAACAACGTCAGCGTCAACGACTGAGAGTGGCGATCGTCGCGCCCAGCCTGCGCTATGTCGGCGGACAGGCTGTCCAAGCCGAATTGCTTTTGCGGCTTTGGCGCGATGATCCCGACGTGGAAACGACTTTTGTCGCGGTGGACCCACCACTGCCTCGCTGGTTGGCATGGGCCGAGGGCATTCCCGGACTGCGAACTGTCCTGCGCGAGCCCATTTACTTCGCGCACCTCTGGCGCGGGCTGCGAGAAGTTGATATTGCCCATATCTTCTCTGCGTCGTACTGGTCGTTCCTGCTGGCCCCGGCGCCAGCGTGGCTGTTTGCCCGGCTCCGCGGCAAGCGGGCGCTGATCAATTATCGGAGCGGGGAAGCGCGCGATCACCTGCAGCGTTTCCGGTCGGGGAAGTTCGTGCTGTCGCGGGTGGACGAAATCGTTGCTCCCTCGGGCTATCTGGTGGATGTCTTCCGCGAGTTTGGGCTGAAGGCGGTGGTCGTCCCGAACGTGGTGGATCTTGCGCAGTTTCATTATCGTGAGCGCAATCCTCTTCTCTCGCAACTGCGTCCGCATCTGGTTTGTACGCGCGGTTTCTCGGCTTACTACAGCGTTGATGTGGTGGTGCGCGCTTTTGCGGAAGTGAAGAAAATCTATCCCGAAGCGAAGTTGGATCTTGTGGGTGGCGGCCCGCTGGAGGCCGATGTCCGCAAATTGGTGGCGGAGTTGAAACTTTCGGACGTGAACTTTACGGGCGTCGCTTCTCGCGACGAAATTGGGAAGTGCTACGACCAGGCTGACATTTTCATTAATGCTTCATGGCTCGATAATATGCCGGTCTCGATCATCGAAGCGTTTGCCGCGGGGACGCCGGTGGTGACCACTGCGCCTGAATCTATTCCTTACTTAGTCGAGCACGAGCGGACGGGATTGCTTTCTCCGGTCGGAGACGTGAACGCCCTCGCCGCGAATGTGCTGCGCTTGCTCTCGGACCCGGCGCTCGCTGCGCGGCTCGGGCAGAATGCTTACCGCGAGTCCAGTAAGTACACCTGGGAAGCGGTGCGCGGGCAGTGGGTGGAAGTGTATCGGGGATTAACTCCTGTTTCGGAGAAAGTTACCCCGTGTGAGTGAAATGTTTTGCCACTCTGAATCTACTTTTGCTTCTCAGGCTACTGATTCCGATTGACAACTCGGCACCCCGTGTCTACATTCGCTGCACGGTAAACGCCGGGTGCACGCTCTGCCCGACGCGCTCAGGAACCGCATTGACAAAGCAGTAAGTTCGGGGCGCCTCCTCCACCACAGCATTCATAGGCTCTCCTGGCTTGTGCCGTTCGGCTGTTGTTTTTTCGCCGGACAGCGGCGCGGATCTTTCAGCAGAGAAGTGCTCTGGAAGTTTGTGCAGAGGCGTGATGAAAGCAGCGGCTTTGGCAGAGTGGGCGTCGAGAAGCCAGGAAACGCCCATGCGGCGACGATGGTTTCTGTTTGTGCTTTCGGCTGCAATCGCTCTCACCTCGCATGTGGTTTTTATTCGGCTTCTCCCCACCCCATGGCAGCCGAATCAGAGTTCGGATTTCCGCGTTTTTTATGAACCCGTGGCGCGCCAGTTGGCGGCCGGGCGAGGGTTTCATCTGCCGTCCGGAAAGCCGGCTCTAAAGTATCCCCCCGCTATACCAATGGTCTATGGCGCGACGTTCTGGCTCGCGGACCGCACCGGCATGGCCCACGGGACCGGCGTCGTAGCGCTGCAAGCACTGCTCACGATTGTTTCGGGAGTATTGGTTGCGGCTCTGGCACTGCAATGCTACGGCGCGCGGGTGGCACTGCTGGCTTGCGTTCTGTGGTCAACCTATCCTTTTCAGTTGTGGCTCACCAAACAGCCCTCCGGGCAAACCCTGGTTTGTGTGCTTCTGCTGGCGGCCGTTCTGGCATTTGTACAGTGGTCTGCGAAAGGGCGCGCAGCGCTTCTTTGGGGCTGTGTCTGCGGTGCGGTGCTCGGATTCGCTGCCCTTACTAAACCGTTCACCCTGGCGTTGCCAGCGGTTTTTCTCGTTCTGGCGTGGATCTGCAACGTACCTTGCAATCGGGGGAAACGTGCCATCTTCTCGCTGGCAGTCTTGCTTGCGTTTGCTCTGTGCCTCTCACCTTGGGAGGTTTGGGCGTGGCGGGTGACTGGACAGTACATCCCCCTATGCACCAATGGGCCAGCCAGCGCTGCCGACGGACTGACTTTCGGCAGTCTCAGGAAAAGGGCCCGTCCGTATTCGCAGCTGCCCAGCAAGGCAGCGGCACTGGCCGATGATCTGGCTGCTCATCGCGAACAGCTCAAAAGCGGCGGAGGGATTGCCCTGCTACTTTTGGCGAAGACAAGAGAAGAACCGATTGAGGTCGCGAGTTTGTTTCTTACGAAGGCGGTCCAGAGCTGGTATAGCAATGACTCGCACACCCACGAAAAATGGACAGCACTGATTCAACTGTTTTATCTGCCGCTCTTCATAGCGGGGGCAAGGCTTGCTCGGCTGCGCGATCGGCACGAGAAGAACTTCTTGCTGATCGCGGCCGGAGTGACCCTCTACTACTGGGCGATGACGACCTTGGCCGCTCTGGCAATCATGCGTTACATGGTGCCGGCGATCGGTCTCCTCATGGTGCTGGCGGGAGACGCAACCGACACGTTCGTCAGCGCGGCGGTTCGGTGGGCGGGTCTTGGAAGTCGCTACCGACCTGTCTATGCTGACGGGTTTGCTGGCCACGCCCAAGCCGACCCGCTCGTACATCCACTCGTACATCCATTCGTACAATGATTGGCGGCACCGGGCAGAAAAAAGGTCCGCGGCAAGGCGCGGACCTGAGCATTCGGAATCAGATTAGAAATCTACTCGACCCCCGCAAGAGCCGCGTTGAGTCCAACAATGTCGGCACCGAGATCTTTGCCGTCCGTCCCCATGTTCTGGTAAGGGCTGCCCGGTTGGAGTTGGTAGTTTCCTCCGTTGCCGTTATCGTAGGCAACGAATCCGACGTTATTCGGATCCGATGCGAACAGGTTGCCCGCCGGCCAGGACGACGGAGGATAGTGGGCCGGAGATGCGATCAGCGCGTTGTTGCTGAACGTGTACGTGCTGAAGCAGGTGTTGAAAACCGTCAGCGGGACGCTCGAGATCGCACAACTGGTCTTGCCGCGGCCTGAGTTCCAGACCGGGTACTCGCCCGTGGTGACGAGATTGTTTGTAAACACGAATCCGTACATCTCCGGATTCGTAGTCAGGTTCCCCACGACCATAGCGCCGCCCGCGGCATCCGGGAAGCCGGTGATGTGATTGATGGTAACTGTATTCACAGGGTTTGCCGGCCAACCGTTCACCACTAAGAACAAATGGCCCTCGCCAACGTACTTCTGACTGATGTCATCCATGACCACATCATGAATGCTCCAACGGGCTCCAGCCGACGCGGGCGCTCCACCCTCGCCATTTCCGGAGATGGAAGTGGCGAGCACAATGCCGCTGGCGGCATGGATGATGTGCGTGTATCGGATGGTCACGTCTGTCACCTGGCAGATCGGACAGACGTCGCCCTGTTTCTTAGTATGCTGGTTTCTGGGAGTCAGAAGTATGGCGTAGCCCGTCTCTCCGAAACCTCCCCAGTCGTCCTCCATGAGGTTATTTTCTGCCAGTACGCGTATTGCGTTCTTGATTTCCATGTGGTTCTTGACAATGAACGGATCGCCCGAGTATCCGCCCTGATAGGGCGAGTTCCCCTTCATCCACTGCATCGGCTTAAAGAAGTGATTGAAATGGATGGTGATGTCGGTGGGAGTCGTGGTCGCCTCGGCGCCGCCGAACAGGATGCCTTGGCTTGAGGCTTCCAGGAAATTGTCCGCGATCTCAAAGGGACCATCCTGGTAATCCCCAGTACCGCCACTCACCGCGTGCGCCTCCGTACACGCACCGCTGCGAGAGGTGCAGTGGAAGTCGCTGAAGTAGGAGTCCACGATGGCAACGTAACTCATCCCGGAGAGGTTGAAACCATCCCGGGTCTCATCCTGCGTCGTGCCGTGCAGCCAGCTCCGATCGAGGACGATATGGTTCGCGGTGCCGCCAACTTCCACCGAGATCAGAGTGGGATATCCCTTGGTTCCGACCGGGCGCGTTACTTCTAATCCGACCAGCCGGTAGTGATTCGCCCCGGACTGAAAAGTCATCGGACCGTTCGCGCCTGAAACCTCGATCTTGGCCAGCACGTTCTGCGGATTGCTGCAGGGATATTGCGGACGTCCCGGCAGAGACGCCACTCCTGCGTAACAAGGTGTGACGCGCTGTCCCTGGGCGGGCAAACTGCTGTCGGGAGCGCTGGTGCGAACAACGATCCAGTGGTTGCTATCGCAATTCAGGGCAGGGAATTTGAAGGTTCCGGAGAAGGTTGCTCCGGCCTGCAGTTGGATGGTGTTGCCGCACTGGGCGCTATTCAACGCGGATTGCAGATTGCTGCCGGCATTGACGCTGATGACGGATCCTGACGCGGGCGTTTGCGCCATTGAACTGGCAACAGTCGCTATCGGCAGTTGCGCCGGACCATCGTAACTGCTGGCGACCGCGACGCCGACGCTGAAATTACCGCTGGCGGTGTTGCCGTTGGCGTCCGTGACTAAGGCGGTGAAGTTGAAGGTGCCAGCGGCCGTGGGCGTGCCGACAAAATTCCCGTTCGCATTCATCGTAATTCCTGGAGGAACGGTGCCTGCAGAAATACTCCAACTGTACGGCGCGGTTCC
The DNA here is from genome assembly GCA_963755765.1 of uncultured Acidobacteriaceae bacterium. GTDB lineage: Bacteria > Acidobacteriota > Terriglobia > Terriglobales > Acidobacteriaceae > Acidiflorens. The sequence continues at coordinate 714,311 of CAVWKZ010000004.1, read as the reverse complement.
GCCTGTGGCGGAGAATGCTTCGCCATAGATGTTCCCTTGCTGACCTTGGGGGAGATTCCCCATGGTAATTTGCGGTTGAGCGCCTTGGGCGAAAAGGCATCCAGAGAGGATCGAAACAACCAAAACAGAGAGCACTAAGCGGTGGGACATGACGGACCTCCTGAGGCAGACGTCGTCGAGAGGGCCGCGAGTATAGCACGATCTAGCTCAGGGTGCTCATCATTAATAATCATTAATAATCATTGTGATTGTCCGGCGTTATTCTTCTCGTTGTTTCCGTTTCATGCGGCGCTTCGTCGGAGAAGCGACCTAGCCGTCCCACTGGTCGACTGACGTGACCGGCGCGGCCTCGAGGACTCCAGAACCAGGGCCACGCGATCCGGATTGTCCCATCGGCAAATTGGCGGAGGCGTCGAGCCAGCCAACGGGATGAACCACGGGCTGTCGTATCGGTTCCAGCACTTGCGCCGGAGAACCTTCGCCTAGATCTCCAGCCACCGAGACAGCGCTGCTCGGAAAATTTGCTATTGGCCAACGGAATTGATCGAATGCGTGACGCACCAGGGCAACTTTCTCGGGATCGTAAGCCAGCAAATGTGCGCCTACCCAATCCATGGCCGCCGCGTTGTTGGCGCCGAGGAGGAGTCCCATATTTAGAGGGTCGGGCGCCAGCGGACCATTGCCTTCGCCCGCTATTACAGCGTCGGCTATGTGGATTACACGGCGCTGAATTTCGTTGCTGATGGTTGCATCAGTTCGGCCGTAAAGAAGGATGCGATTCAAATCCAGGCATGTCCTCCAAATCGTGTCGTTGCCGGACCAGGAGCCATCGGTGCCGGTGCGGTCTCCCTGGGCGCGGGAAGTGTGGGCGAAGACTGCGAAGAGAAGCCGCCACATCATGCCCGCTGCATAAGAGGAAGTCAGGTTCTGCCGGTCGCTGAGGTATTCGATGGTGCGCTTGATGACACCATTGCCGGGATAGCAATCGCCGCCGCTTTGCGATCCGCCAACGCGGTGATGCGGCAGATATTCTTTGTTGCCGTTGATGCCAATCAGGTTCTTGAGGGCGCAAGTGATGCCGGCTTTTCGGTGCGTCTTCAGTTTTGGAAGGTTGATTATGATGTCGGCTTCGACCACTTCTTTGGCGACCAGATACTGGTGGACGCCGAGATGGTGCGTCCGGGCCATGAGCCGGGGATCGTACCAGGCCACGCGGAAACGATTTCCAGTTTCGCTGATGGGCTCGAGCAGGCTCTCGCGGCCTAGATCGAAGAGCGTGAAGTGGTCTTCCGGCTGCAGGTCTCCGGCTGCTACGCGTACGCCGTGGACCAGCGTGGCGATCGTCCGGCGAAAATCACGCACGCCTTTGAAGCGGGAATCTTGGGCCATTTGTGACTGCGCCCACATTCGCAGGCCGGTGGTTTCGACCAGGACGTCGAAATTGCATCCCTGAATCGGAGCGTCGCCTACTAGAACTTCGGAGGCTTCGGTTTGCAGTGCGGCCTCCGCGGCGGCGCGGATCAGGGAGATGTGCGTCACCAGGCAGTCCATTCCGCCGGGTCCTTCATTCTGATGGAGGACTAGATTGGGCTTGATCAGAACCCGCGCGCCTCGCGGAATAACTTTGCCGAAGGGGCCGCTTGCATCATTATTCGACCACTCCATCGTGTCGGCCAGGCGGCGCAGAGCTTGCGAAACCGGATTGTCGGCTGACAATTTTTCGGTTTGCGGTGACGGATACTCACACGCGGGGAGCCGGGCGATTCCAACCTTGGGCGTGAAGACATGCTCGGACAGAGGGTTTGGCGTCATGTTCGGGAGACCGGCACGGTTTCGCCGGGAACGGTTGTGCCCGCCGCCGTGCTTCCATCGGACTTTACGTCTGTCTTTACATCGGAGCGGGTGAAGCGGTATTTTCCGGCGGAAGACAACGGAATCGCATCCACCTCGCGTACTTCGACCTGGATGTTGTGGCCGGGACTTACGGCCTGTATCTGGCGGATCGAATCCCGGATTTTATCCTCGCGGGCTTTGCTGTCACCGGGGCCGGGCACAATCGAAAGGATGATGTTATCCGGTGCGGTTTGATGGAACTGGAAAGTCACGATTCCGTCGCTGCCGTACATCAGGTGCGTGAAAAACTCTCCGTGCACGACGCGGCCATCGGGAAACACGAAGTTGTCGCTGGTGCGCGCGATATCCAGCCGCATCAGTGGGAAATGATTGCCGCAGGCGCAGACTTCTTGGGATGTTCCCTGCAAAAGATAGCCCGCATCTTCGTTGCGATAACGAATGAACGGCATGGACCAGTTGCGCAGCGAGGTCAGCAGGAACGGGCGAGGAGGGTTATTACTCGCTTGGTTTTCATCGACTTCATCTTCTTCAACCACGACGAAATCAGCGTTGATGTGCATTTTGCCGGCGGGGCACTCGGCGGCGATATTCTGAACTTCGCTGGATCCATAGCAGTCGAACACTTTGCATCCGAATACGCGCTCCAGCACTTCGCGCTGTGGCTGATAGAGTTTCTCTGCTGTGGTGAAAACGCCTTTGATGCCTTTGAACTTCTGCTGCCGGCGGTCGAGAAACGAGGCGAACCGCGCGATCGTGGACGCGTATCCTAAAATCACTTTTGGCCGCACCCGCTGGAAACGCTTGGCCCAGTCGGCCATCTCGGATTCTCCGGAATAAAACGGATCGAACTGATAGGTTCGGCGCACGAACTGGCGCAATTCGAATTCCACGCGCGACATGGCGTAGAGCTTGTCGTTCCCACCCCAGAAAAAAGCGATCATCTCTCCCGGACGCCAGCCGCATTGTTCGAGGTTGCGGTAGGTCCCGGCATCGCTTGCCACCATGTAATCGAAGCTGCGGAAGAACTTCAGAGGCACGCCGGTGGATCCTCCGCTGAAATGCGGTTGCAGCTTTTCGACGGGCACATCTTCGCGGATCAGGTCGCGCTGATTTTCGCGGATGATGTCTTTCGTCAGGATGGGAAGGCGGGCGAAATCATTCCAGTTGCGAATGTCTTGACTGGTGACGCCGAGACTGCGAAAAAGATTTCTGTAGTATGGGACGCGGGTTTCGGCGTGGGCTAGAAGTGCGCGCAAATCGCGGAACTGAGTTTCGCGCACTTCTTCCGAGGAACGGAAGGGAGCGCCTTCAATTTCTTTCAGCACTCCCAACGTGTTGCTCCCGCGCAAACGGTTGGTGAGAGCCAGGAGTGCGCGTCCGAAGAAAGGACCGCGATCGGCTGAGCGCTCCATAGGATCTACTCCCGCGAACCAGCGCCTACGGGCACTACGCGGCGCGACTTGCAGACATAGTCCATTGTTGAGGGATGAGTTGACGGATGAGTCGACGGATGCAAGGACAAGAAATGTTGCGAGAGGCCCACAAAAAAACTATAGCACAGGGCTCTATCGCGGCTGTTGTGGGAGAAGATGCTTCAAAGGAGTCAACTTTGCACCGTCGATGAGCTCGATATTTCCGGTTCGATTGTAGGTGTGCACGGCGGAAAATCCCTTCCAGAACTCGGGAGTGACCTTGAGCAGTTCGCGTTCACTGTATCTGGTTGGAGTGAGCTCCGTAATCTCGTTTAGCGAAAAGCTGTAGCCGTAAGTGGGGCAGCAGCTTTGGCTGGGACGGATCAATCGTCCTCCCGCTTCGAAGACGAGGCCCGCGCCGCGATTGTAGCGGGCGTCGGTCGAGATGGGATTGGCGGGATGAAAACGCCACGGTCCGGTGAGGGACTCGGCATACAGCAGTAGCAGGGAACCGGCCCTGGGATTCGGTTCGGAGCGCGTGGTCATTAGCCACCACAGGCCGTCATGTTGCCAGATGTTTGTGTCCACAAATTGACCGCGAAGCAAAGTATGCACGTGCTCCCATTTGCCGGGGAATTCGCGACATTGGAAAAGGTCCACGCGATTGGAGTCGTAGGATTCCGGCACCATGAAAATATCGGAACCGGAACGAAAGACATGCGGATAGGAGTAATGCCGGTCCGCACTCTCCAGACATGGCACGGGCGAAAGCAGGCTGCCGTCGGGATCCAGTTCGGCGCACGCGATGCATCCGCGTTTCGTCACGTAGGAATAGTCTTCGAAGAAAGCCCAATTCTTTCCGCCATGTTCAAAACCGAAAGGATCGGCCCAGAAATGGCCCTGGGGTGCGTCAATCCAGCGAAATCCTTCGAGGGCATGATCCTCGAAGAGGGGCTTGTGGTCCACGCGAACTCCAATCTGCCAATGCGGAACCATGCGGCGCCGAAAGGGATAGCGCAGGGCTTTCTTTAGAAAGACGGGACCGAGCCAGCGCGCCATGTCCCTATTTTTCGGGAGGCGATACAGTTTCCGTTTTCCCTGGTAGGGAACATTGGGAACGGCACGGTCTTGCAGATATTCCCAGCCGAATTGGTGGAGTTCATTCAGTTTGCGGATGACGAAATCGGTCGATCCCCAATAGGGCGCAAAGCGATTCACCGACATGCTGACTGTCGCTTGCGTGGTAAACAAAGATTTGCAGAGCACAAGACCGCCGTCGAGTTCTTCGGTCAAAACTTGAAGAATCACGCCCGAGAGTGGAGAGCCTTCCTGCAGTTCCCAAAAATGCGCGGGACCGCCGCGATAGAATTTGTTGTCGCCATGGTGGTACGACCAGACTCCGTAGCGCGCCGCCTTCAAAATGTCGCCATGAAGAATGTTGAAACCGAAGCGCAGCAAGACATCCAGCTTCTTGGAACGAATGTTCTCTAGCGCGTCTTCCGGGAAACGATGAACGAACTTGCTGCCGATTGGCTCCACGGTGATGCTTTCTATGCCGGCTAGCAGGGCTGAACCGTCGAACTTGTCCAGGGGATGATGGCGCGGCGTCATGCGTTTATCAAGACGAAGATAGAGATTGTAGAGAGTGCGCTGCCGCAGTTTGGTGTCGAATAAACGGCGGCTCAGGCTGGCCATGCGCGAAGTGGGTTGATGGTTCGTGGGGACTGTGGGCGGCTTTCGAAATACGAGCAACTCGATCTTGGCGAAGTTGCTGGCCTGGATATCTTCGATAATGCGGGCGTAGAAGAGGGACAGTTCCGCGCTATCGAGCAGCAGGCCGATGCGCAATGGGGGCCGGTCAGCGGGAGAGAAGCGCCACGGTGAGACGCCTGGAGTGATGATTTCCTGCGGCTGGCCGGTGTTGCCCGAACTCATGTCCGATGCGTCTCCATGCTGCTGATGATGTGGTGATACTAGTCCTGACACTCGTTCGGACACTAGGATGCCGGGTTGTTGCTGGGAGGATCCGAGATTCCCATGCGCGCGATTTCTCCCAACCGGGCCAGCGGAGTATAGGTCTTCAGCCAAAGTTTCAGGTCGAAGTACGCGGGATACAGAAAACTCATCACGCTTACGGGCAGGGTGTGCGCGTGTTGTCTTTCATCCTGCGTACTTGCTAGTTGGTAGCCGGTTTCGGTCAACAAGCCGCCGATCAGACTCTCAACCTCGGCGATTTCAGTCTTCGACAGCACCGTCTTCCAGCGTTCGATTGGATTCGACTCGACTTCCTGTCCGTCGCCGCGGAACGAAGAGTTGGGATCGTGCAGCGTTCCCTGGGCGTTCTGCTGGATGCGGTCGTAGTTGAGGTCCTGATCGATGAACGCGCCCAGGGTTGCCAGCGTTTCGCGCGGCTTCTGCACGACATCTTCGAAGTGGATTTCCAGATAATCTCCGGGCATGTTGCGTCCATACTTGCGGCCTTTGCTGACGATCCAACGCCAAAAGATGGCGGGCACCAGCAAGCGTCGCTTTTTGTCCCAAGGCAGCGGTTTGATCCAACCGATTCGATCGAGAGAAACGGTCACGTCGCGACCGTCGCGGATGATGTGAACTATAAGCGCGTCCGGTATGAGCCTCTTGATCACGGGAAGATATAGAAGATGCAGCGGTGTGGATTCTGCCCAGCGCTCGACTCCCTGTTTGCGGGCGATGGTCTCCATGAGGATGCGCAGGAAATCGGCGGCGTTGTGGCAATGTTCCAAAATCTTTGGTTCGATCTCCTCGCGCGTCAGACCGGAGCGATAGAAGAGTTTGCTTCGGAGCCAGTGATCGAGCAGGGCACGCCGATTTTCGAGTTTGGCGAGGCTGCCGAAGCGAAGGCCGATCAGGTTGAAGGCATTGCTCTCGGCGTGGTAAACCGCGAATCCTCCCGCCGAAAGAAGAGTGTGATAGAGCAGCTTGGTTCCGGAACGACCGCAGCCGAGGACGAACACGGGCGCTTTTGAACGCGAGTGCGTGCCGTGAGCCTGCCCGGAGCGGGCGGTCTGTTGATCGAGAAGTGCCGTCGTCGGATTCATGACGTTCGCCCCTCCGCGGATTGCGTCACGCCGGCGGGTTCATCTTCGAGGTGGAGAGTGGAGAGATTAGCCATACGTCCGGCGGGGGTATTCAGTTTCAGCCAAATTTTTCCGCTCAGATAATTCCGATACAGCGCTCGTTGCGCCGACTCGCGCATTCCCGGGGTCCTCTCGGCTTCAGGAAGCGACAAAGCGTAGCCGGTCTGTTCGAGACATTCTCCCACAGCGGCTTCGATGGCGGCCACATCGCCGCGCGAAAGCCGCTCCTTCCAGCGTCCCAGAGGATTGATCTCGCCGATTCCGCCTTCTTCGCGGAAGGAGGAGTTGGTCTCGGAGAGCCGTCCGAGGCCGGCGTTCTTAATGCGATCGTAGTCGAGATCATGATCGAGGGTGGCGCCGAGCTTCTGCAAAGTTTCGCGGGGCTGTGTGATCAGGTCTTCGTAGTGAATTTCGATGTAATCGTTGGGAAAGCGTCTGCCTTGCTCGCGCCCGTTGCGGACCATCCACTCCCAATATAAGGCGGTTGCCACCAGGCTTCTGCTCTCGCTGCGGTCCCAGGGTAGAGGACGGAAGCCGGCCATTTTTTTCAGTGACAGAGCGATGTCGCGCCCGTCGCGGATGATGTGCAGAAAAATTGCGTTGGGGATATTCGCCTTCAGGCGGGCCATGTGAAGAACGTTGTCGGGATCGTACAAGGCCCAGCGCGGGGCTCCCTGGCTGGCGGCGACCGCGTCCATTATTATGCGGATGAAATCTCCGCCGTTGTGGCATTCGTTCAGGATGCGCGACGACAACGGCTCGGCGTCCAAGCCGGTTCGCCGAAAACCTTTGCTGCGCAACCAGGTTCGGAGAAGCTGTTCACGTTGGCTTCGCCGCTCCAGCGAACCGAAGCGAGGGATCAGCGTCTCATAGACGGGCAGGGAACCGCGGTAGAGGGCGAATCCGCCGGCGGACATTAGCATGTCATAGAGGAGGTTCGTACCTGAACGGTGACAGCCAACGACAAAGACGGGGCTGCGCTTGCGGTCGCCTGGGTTTTCGACGCTTGGATTGTGGAGGGCCAACATTGATTGCCGTACATTGATCGCTGAACAGGGACGGCTAGACAAGGAAAATTTTATCACGCGCGCCAGATAGGGCTGTTGCGGCGGCGGAGAACCGCTGGGTTACTAAAGTTACCAGCTATTGGACCGCACGCACCGTTTTATTCGACCCCAGCAATTGCCGCGTCGATAGCATCTACGTCCGCCCCGATGTCTTTGCCGTCCGAGGCCGCAGAGGCCCCAGGAGAGGCTTTGCTGCAGCCGGGGGTGCCGGTGTGGCAGAGGCGGGGGTTATTGCTCAGGCCGTCCTTAAACTCGCGTATACCGGCCGCTTGAGGAGACGAAACTACGATCGTTCCCTTGGGCCACCCTCCCTTGCCGCCGATAATCAAGTTATTTTCGAACTTGTAGTTGACGAAACAGGCTGCCAGCACCGCTCCCGGACCGGCGCGCTGCGCCTGGCCGGCGCAATTGGCCTTGCCGCCACCGCTGGAGGCAAACTCCGGGCGTCTGTCTCCCGCCATAAACAGGCTGTTGGTAACACTGAAGTTGGGTATCCGGTCGCCGCGATTGGCAACCGCGAAGAGTGGGCCGGTTACAAATGCGGTCACATGATTGAAAGCCACGTCGTGGAGCAATTCGGCATTCGAGCCTATGTCGGCAAATGCGCCGTGTCCCTTCCAATCCTCGCCGCGAACTCCATCGACGAGCAAGTCGTGGATGCTGTAGCGGCCCCCGTCCTGGGTTGCGCCTCGCTCTTTCGAGAAAGCATTCGCTACCACGAGCACGCCGCCGACGTTGCGTATGCGGTTGTAACGGACGGTGACATCCGTGACCTGGCACTTCGGGCAATGGTTGCTTTGGCTCTTCGGTGTCAGCAGGATTGAACAGCCCGTTTGCGTGAAACCGCCCCAGCTGTTCTCCAGCAGATTCGCCTCGAAGAGCACGCGGATGCCGGTTTTCAGTTCGAAATGGTTCTTGACGATGAAAGGATTGCCGGAGGGGGCGGGAGTATATCCGGGTTCGCCTTCTTTCCAGATCAGGGGCTTGAAGAGATGGTTGCGACGGATTTCGATGTCGGTGGGATTGACTTCCGACCTGGCACCACCGAACAGAATATTTTCTCCGGAGGCCTCGATGAAGTTGTTGACAATCTTCAGAGTGCCAATGGGGACTTCGCCATTTCCGCCGCCGACAGCCGAGGCGTCGGTGCAGGCGCCACTACTCGACACGCAATTGAAGCCGCTGAAATAGGAATTGATCACGGCGATGAAGTGCGTACCGTGGAGCAATCCGATGCCCTTGGCCAGTTCCACGCCGTCAGGAGGATGAAGCCAGTTGCGGTCGAAGATGATGTGGTCTGCGCCCTCTGTGATCACCAGGCGCCCGACATGCGCGCCGGGCTTCGAAACCCACTCCACGCCGATAAAGCGATAGTGATCTCCCATTCCGGCTCCGGCGGGCGTTTTGACCTCCAGGGTCGTCATCAGCTTGGCTGCTCCGCCGGGTGGTTGCGCGTACGCGGGACGGCCAGGCAGGCTTGCGACTCCGGCCCACGCGGGCGAAATGCGGGTTCCTTCGGGCGGCAGTTTTGAGTCGGGAGTATCCGTGCGAATGGTGATGTAGTGCTGATCGTCGCATTTCTTGGCGGGCAAGTCCTTGATCTCGAACGTGGCGCCGGCGGCTAGCAGCAGTGTGTCACCACACTTGGCCGACTCTACCGCTTCCAGCAGATCGGAATTGGCGCTGACGCGAATCTGTTTTCCGGGTGAGGGGGTGCCATCCAGTCCGGTGTAGTAGCACGACGTCGGAAGTTGTGCCGGACCGTCTTTCGCTCCAAAATTCGGCACGTCTCCCTTACCGCAATAGGCGTTTTCTCCGGTAGGAGGCGCGCTTGCGGCTGCTGGGTTTGCTAGCGCAAGGACGATCGCCATGCCGAGGAGGGAATGAAAAACGAATGACTGTAAGCCAGGACGAACAGAAAATAAGGACACGATTGTCAGCTTCTCCTAGGCGCACGCCCCGTGCGTTTTGCGGAAGACGGTTCCGACCGATGCGACAGCTAAATGGTAGCACGCAGGGGAGAACACTCTCCGGGCGCTATAAACAAAGGTAACCCGGTGCTGGAAAAACGTTTCCGGGTCGCTGCGGGCTGGGCGATATACTGAACGGGTATCCTTCAGGGTAGATCCATCAGGGAATGTCTCGGGGAATGTCGGAGAAAAAGCCCAAAAATGTGGTGTCGGTGGACGTGGAAGACTATTTCCACGCCGAAGTCTTTTCCGGTGTGGTGGATCGCGCCCGCTGGGATGGCTATACGAGCCGGGTTGAGCCGAACACCCGCCGCCTTCTGGAAATGCTGGCGAAGCTCAATGTGCACGGCACGTTCTTTGTGCTGGGGTGGGTCGCCGAGCGCTTTCCGGCCTTGGTACGGGAGATCGCAGCGGGCGGGCATGAGTTGGCTTGTCATTCCTACTGGCATCGCCTGATCTACAAACTGGAGCCGGCGGAATTTCGCGAAGACACGCGGCGGGCTAAGAGCGTCATTGAGCAGATCTCAGGCCGAGCGGTAAGCGGGTATCGTGCTCCAACATATTCGGTGATTGATCGATCAGTATGGGCGCTTGATATCCTGACCGAGCTGGGATTCACCTACGACTCCAGCATTTATCCCATCCATCATGATCGTTACGGAATGCCGGGTGCGCCGCGCGGGCCGTTTCGTTTTCAGACGCCTTCCGGTCCGATGACCGAATTTCCTCTTACCACGTTCCGCCTGGCGGGAAACAATATGCCAGTCGGAGGGGGTGGCTATCTTCGCCTCCTGCCGCGACTGTACACTCGGCTCGGATTGCAACGCGTGCAAAAGGAAGGCTTGCCCATCGTGATCTACATTCATCCGTGGGAGATTGATGGTGAACAACCGCGCTTACCCGTGAGTCTGAAATCGCGTCTTCGCCACTACACCAATCTCTCGCGGACATTTGATCGTTTAGAGAGCGTACTGCAAGAAGGAAATTACACCAGCTTTCAAGAAAGTGGACTCGCCGATACGGCCAAGGACTTTGACTTCTATGCCTGGAACGACAACAACAAAAACTGACGAAGCTCAACAGATCGCGAAGTATTGGAACGACATTGCCTACGACTTCGATGCGATCTACACCGGCAACAAAGGCCCGATTGGCCGCAGTCTTGACCGCTGGCTGCGGCGCGATATTTACCAGCGCTATGAATGGGTGATGAAGGAAGCGGGCCCAGCCGACTTGCGCGGGATGAAGGTCTGCGACATCGGCTGCGGGTCAGGACGCTTCGTGGCCAGCCTCGCTAAACGCGGCGCGCAAGTTACCGGCGTCGACTTTGCACCGGATATGCTGAAACTGAGCGCTGAGCTTGTTGAAAAAGAAGGCGTCGCAGATCGCTGCAAGTTCGTGCTTAGCGATGCGCTTAACTGGAAGACGGACGAGAAGTTTGATCTCGTGATCGCCATTGGATTCTGGGATTATGTCGGCGATCCATTGCCGACATTGAAGGTTATCCGCAGCCTCACCAAAACCACCTTTCTGTCGGCATGGCCGCGTGCTGGAACGCTGCGTGCTGGAATTCGCAAAGTGCGGCTGAAAGCGGACGGCTGCCCGGTATATTTCTTTACGCTGCCACAGGTAGAAGACCTCTTGCAACGCGCCGGCTTCCGGGTGGAGTCGCGCGAGATACTGGGGCAATTGCACTGCGTCAAGTCCACCGCAATCTAAGAATATGGCGAAGCTCCTGTTCTGGATCTCAGCCGGATTCGCGGTTTACGTTTACATCGGTTACCCCATCCTGCTGTGGGGACTGCAAGCGCTGCTGCGCTCCGCGCCGCGACCGGAGCCGGTTGAGCCTTCGGTCTCCCTGCTCGTGGCGGCGTACAACGAAGCCGCGGTTATAGCTGACAAAATCCGCAATAGTCTTGCGCTCGAGTATCCGGCAGACAAACTGGAAGTCGTCATCGCATCGGACGGGTCCAAGGACGCCACGGCGGAAATCGTCAACTCCTTCACCGGAAGCGACACCGGCGGACGAGTGCGTCTTCTTGACTACGAGAAAAATCGCGGCAAGATGGCGGTCCTTAATGATGCCGTTCGCGAATTGCGCGGGGACATCGTGGCTTTCTCGGACGCCTCGAGCATGCTGGCCGCCGATTCCGTGCGGACTTTGGTGCAGAGCTTCAGCGATCCTGACGTCGGCGCGGCCAGCGGGGTTTACCGGTTGCTGAAGAAAGATCAAGCGCACCTGGGATCGCAAGAAGATCTCTACTGGAAATATGAAACTTTCCTGAAGGTGCAAGAGGCGAGGCTCGGCGCATTCACGGGCGCGCATGGATCTCTGTATGCCATCCGCCGGACGCTGTATCCATTTCCCACCGTGAACACGATTAACGACGACTTCACAATTCCCATGCGCATTCTGGAGTGCGGCTGCCGGGTGGCGTATGTACCTGCTGCCGTGGCCTATGAAGAAGCCCACGAAATGGAAGGATTCTCGCGCCGGGTGCGGATCACGGCCGGCAACATCGAGCAGATGCGGGAGTTCAAGAGCCTGATCTGGCCGCCACGGCCGTTTGTCCTGTTCTGCCTGCTCTCACACAAGACCGGGCGGCTGATCGTGCCGCTGTTCATGCTGACGGCGCTGGCGGTGAATTTCGTTCTGCGCGGGCAATTTCCTTACAACTGGTTGCTGCTTGGGCAAGCGCTCTTCTACGTGCTCGCGGTACTGGGCGCCATGGTCAGCCTCCGGCCGAAAGTCCTTCGCCTGCCCTACTACTTCTGCATGATCAACTCGGCGTTATTTGCCTGGCTCTATCAGGCGCTGCGTCACGGGCGCGCGATTCCGTCGCGGATCGAGCTTGATCGACTGGGGAATCGTCCACCGGTTGATTAGACGGACCACTAGAACTGCAGGAACGCATGGCGAAAGAAAAAGAGGTCCGCGATCTGGCCGCGGACCTCAGTTAATCAAACCAACATCAGGGTTACTCGGAATTTACTCCACTCCGGCAAGCGCCGCGTCGAGTCCAGCAACGTCGGCCCCGAGATCTTTGCCGTCGGTGCCCATGTTCTTGTAAGGGCTGCCGGGTTGGAGCTCGTAATTTCCTCCGTTGCCGTTATCGTATTGAACGAATTCGACGCCGTTCACGTCCGCCATGAACTGGTTGACGGTTGGCCAGGCCGATGGTGGATAGGGTTTCGGGGCCGCGACCAGGGCATTATTATTGAAGGTGTAGGTCTTGAAGCACAGGGTGATGCTGGTGACCGGGACGCCCGAGATGGCACAACTGGCGTCGCCGCGGCCTGAGTTCCACACCGGATACCTTCCGGTCGTGACCAGATTGTTGGTAAAGACGAATCCGTACATCGGTGGATTCGAGGTCAGGTTTCCGATGACCATAATGCCGCCCTGTGGATCCGGGAAGCCGGTGATGTGATTGATCGTGACGGTATTTACGGGGTTTGACGGCCAGCCGTTCACCACCAAGAATAAATGGCCCTCGCCAACGTACTTCTGGCTAATGTCATCCATGACGACATCGTGAATGCTCCAGCGAGTTCCAGCTTTGGCCGCCGCTCCGCCCTCGCCATTTCCTGAGAGGGAAGTGGCCAAAACAATGCCACCCCCGGCATGGAAGATGTGAGTGTATCGGATGGTAACGTCCGTCACCTCACAGATCGGACAGACATTGCCTCTTTTGGCGTGCTGGTTCTTGGGACTCAAGAGGATGGCATAGCCTGCCTGGCTGAAACCTCCCCACGTGTCCTCCATCAGGTTGTCTTCGGCCAGCACACGCACCGCATTCTTGAGTTCCAGGTGGTTCTTGACAATGAAAGGATTGCCTTCGCTGCCGCCCTGGAAAGGCGTGTTCCCCGGCATCCACTGCCAGGGCTTGAAGAAATGATTGAAATGGATGGTGATGTCGGTTGGAGTCGTGGTTGCCGCGGCGCCGCCGAACATGATGGCTTCGCCCGAAGCTTCCAGGAAGTTGTCGTCGATTTTGTAAGGACCATCCTGGTAATCCCCGGTACCGCCGCTGACCGAGTGCGCGTCCGTACACGTACCGCTGCGAGAGGTGCAGTGAAAGTCGCTGAAGTAGGAGTCCACGACGGCCACGTAATTCGTGCCGGACATGTCGAAACCATCCCGGGTTTCGTCCGCCGCCGTTCCGTGCAGCCAGCTGCGATCGAGCACGATGTGATTCGCGGTGCCTCCAACCGCCAGGGACATCAGCGCGGGATCTCCTTTGCTCCCGGTCGGCCGCGTCAACTCCAATCCGAGCAGCCGGTAGTGGTTCGCGCCTGACTGGAAGATCACTGGACCGTTCACGCCCGTAACCACGAGCTTGGCTAGCACATTCTGCGGATTGTTGCAGGGGTACTGCGGGCGTCCCGGAAGGGATGCGACGCCTGCATAGCAGGGTGTGAGACGCTGGCCCTCCGCGGGTAAACTGCTGTCGGGAGCGCTGGTGCGAACGATGATCCAGTGGTTGTTATCGCAATTCAGGGCCGGGAAGGTGAAGTCTCCGGTGAAGGCTGCCCCGGCCTGCAGTTGAATCGTGTTGCCGCACTGGGCGTTGTTCAAGGCCGATTGCAGGTTGCCGCCAGAGTGGACGTTGATGACGGATCCTGGCGCGGGCGTATCGGCCATCGAACTATCAACGGTCGCGATCGGCAGTTGCGCCGGACCGTCGTAGCCGCTGCTGTTAGAGACGGTGACGCCGAAATTGCCGGTGGCAATGTTGTTCTTGGCATCCGTGACCTTAACCGTGAAGTTGAAGGTGCCGACGGACGTGGGCGTGCCGGCGAAATACCCGCTCCCATTCATCGTAACTCCTGGAGGAGCGGTGCCTGAGGAAATGTTCCAACTGTAAGGCGTGGTTCCACCGGTCGCGGTGAAGGTTTCGCTATACGGACTCCCTTGCTGGCCTGGGGGAAGACTCCCAGTGGTAATTTGCAGTTTACCGACTGCGTCAACGGTGACGGTGGCGCTGGCTGACTTCGACTTATCGGCATTACTGGTCGCCGTGACCACCACGCCGGTTTGGGAGTTGACCGTAGGCGCGGTGTAAAGACCGGTTGCATTTACCGAACCGGCGGTTGCCGACCAGGTCACAGCGGTATTGGACGTTCCCGTTACTGAGGCGGTGAACTGCTGCGTCTGATTCGAGATCAGAGTTGCGCTGGTCGGAGAGATACTGATAGTGACACTCCCAGTGCCATCACCGCCTCCTCCTCCTCCACCACTTATGTCGATGGCGAACGACTGGCTACCCTGATCGGGATGCGGTGCATCGGTCGCAATCACTTCAAACGAGAATTTTCCTGCCGAGGTGGGCGTGCCCGACAAGCTCCCGGTGGCCGGGTTCAATTTGATGCCGGGCGGCAGCACGCCCGTTTTCACCGAAAAATAATAGGGGGAGCTTCCGCCGCTGACGGCGAGCACAGAGTTGTAAGGCTGAGAGACCGTGCCCGCAGGAAAATTTCCCGACAGCTTGAGGTCATCCTCGGTCCCATTCTGCGAGCCGGAGGCATTCGCCACCCAGCCGCACGAAGTGGTTAGCAGAGCGAGCGCCAGCAGGAGTGTCAACACACTGAAGCGCGATGCGAGCGCCGGGGAAAATCCGGAATGGCATGCTAAGAGTGCATCTTCGGTTTCAAATGGCGCTGTGTTTTCAAACATTGAGCCCTCGACCGTTACAGATTGGGGGACTAGTCGATTGTCCTCAGGCTGAATCTATCGGGATGGGGCAGCGGCTCCCAGATATCAGAAGTTCATGCGGAACGCGTTAGTACACAGGGGAACAGCATGTCCGGATTCGTGCGCGGCAGTGTCCACCTGTGTTTCCGGTGCGAAGTAAATGAAAACAGGCGCGGGACAGTCGGTTCATGCGACTGCGCAAAGAAGGTACGGGTGGAAACGTGGACCTGGAGCAAGAACTTAGGTAACCAACGATGGGCTACGGTCAGCCTTCTCCTAGCAAGACTGCGCGCAGGCGATCGTAAGCCTGGTTGCCGAGAACGCGCTGCGCGCTGCGGCGAACTTGATAGGGAAGGCGTTTCTTCCACAAGCCGCGGCCGTGGCAGTTAGCGATGAACTGGTCGAGCGTTACATCGCGCAACAGTCCTACGCGACCGAGTTCATAGTGGCTGGTGGCGGGTGAGTTCGCATAATACTGGCTGTTAGCAACGGTTTCGAATCCCGCCTGGCGCGCCATCTGAAGGGTGCGCTGGTCGTAGCGGCCACCGGGACACGAGAAGTGTTCGATGGCATGTCCGACGATCTGTTCGATCTGGAGCTTCGCATCCACGATTTCGCGTTTCAGTTCCGGTTCGGCGAGATCGGAGAGATAAGGGTGGGTCATCGAGTGGCAGCCGATCTCAAACCCCAAGGCATCGAGCTCGCGAACCTGGCCAGCGTTGAGATAGCCGGGCGTGCCGAGGAATCCAGAGGTGAGGTAAAAAGTTGCGGTGAAGCCGAATTCGCGAAGCACGGGCGCGGCGGCGATCAGGTCGGTCTCGCAGCCATCGTCAAAAGTGATGCAGACACTCGGCTCGGATGAATAGTTAAGCGCCTGGCTGACGTTGAGCCCGCGCCATCCTTGCTCTTTGAGCCACGCCATCTGGCGGCGAAAACTTTCCAGCGGCAGAATGTAACGCACGTACCCGGGGACAGACTGGCACATTGGGCGTCCCGGCAGCTCGAGTTCGTGATACATCAGAAAAACGCAGCTTTTTGATGCCATCATCTCTGTCGCCATGTTGTTGCCATCAAAAGATCCTTCGCAGACGGGCTTTCACCGATGCCGGGACACGGATACCAACGCTATCCAGAACCTGCTTACCCTGCTTCAAGAATTTCCACATGCGATTGGAGGAAGCGTTCGCGCTCGCGAAACGAGCTAGTAGCTCCTGGTCGAGAATGCCGGAAGACGGCAGCACCAGTTCTCCCTTGACTCCGGTGTATGCGCCATTGGCCAGCGCGGTCAGGATGCCTTGAGCATCAGTTGGGGAGGCATCGAGCTGGACGAATAATCCGCGGTACTGTTTTTTCCAGTGCAGGTCCAGACCGTAGAAGGCGTGTATTTCGGGTTTGCGCTGGCGCAGTCTTTGCAGCAGCGCGAACGTTCCCGGCCTGGGAGCATAGCGTCCGTCGTACTTCGAATTCCAGGTTTCGATTCCGCGGGGGAGGGTTTCAAATTTCTCGATCCACTCGAAGTGGTCGTTCTTGGGATGCGCGATCACGGAGACCGCACCTTGTGCGTCAATCTGTTGAATGACCGTTTCCGGGTCCTGGCTGTCGATCAGACAGGTCGCGCCGTAACCGAGGATGTGCATCTCCTGCTCGCAGCGAAATTCCAATCCGGCGACGAAGAGAAGCTTTTGGTCGGATAGCGAGCGGAGCTCATCCTGATACTGGCGAAGTTTGTCGGGATCAAAATATTCGGCGTGATCGGTGATGCAGACGAACGAGCATCCCTGGTCGAGGAAAACGCGGCGCAGTTCGGCGAGGGTGAATTCGCCGTCCGAGTACGTACTGTGAACGTGCATCGCGCCTTTCAGCATATGTCCCTCAGTTAGAAAACCTCCGGCCACTGTTGAGCACCGTGGTAGATGGCGAGAACCACGATGCGGTGATGATCGATGGCGTAGGCTGCGATAAAGGGCGTATTGGAAATAACCAGCTCACGAGTTCCCGAAACCCGTCCAGATCTGCCCGCCATGGGGAATGTAGCAAGCCGTTGAACGGTGATGACGATTCGCATTGTGATCCGGGTGGCGACCTCCTCGCTGTTGGAGAGAGCGATGAAATCATGGGCCTGGTCAAGTTGCCGAGCAGCTTGCTCCGTCCATTCGAGAGTCGATTTGATCATCGGCTAGATCGTCGCCTCGATCATCGGCGGACGCGCCCCGCCTGCCTGGTCCGCTTTACGACCTCCTCATGGCTTACGACACGGCCTTTCCGCATTTCTGCAAGCCCTTTGCGGACGAGCGCGTCCTGATAGGCGTGCAGTTCGATGTAGTTGGCGATCGCCTCGTTGATGAGATAGCTGCGTGAGCGGTCCTGCGCGGCGGCCAGTGAATCGAGGGTCTCGATCTTTTCGGCCATGGCGCGAAAGCTGATGGTTTTCTCGGTGTTGCTCATAATGCCAAAACCATAGCATGTATTATTGTGTATTACAAGACGTTGCAGGCGTTATTCCGATCCACTATTGCGCCCCGTGCTTCAGAATGCGTCGTACGAAGTCCAGCCAATCGCCGATTTCCGGCAAAGGGTCGCTCCATTGAAACAGATCGTGGACCGTCCCTGGAACCGGCGTGAGAACCGAGGCGAGCGTCTCGAGCCGCCCAGGATAGGGTCCGGGATACCCTGCCGGCGGTCCTTTCCAGACTTCAATCAAATGGCGTAGGTCGCCGAGCAACCAGCGGCAGCGCACGCCGCTGCGATAGCCGTGTGCCGGCGCGACATCACCGTGCTCCGCCATCTGGGCGAGCAGTGCAGGGAAGTCGACACCTGCATAGCAGGCCAGCGGCAAAGAATGCCAGAAACGCCCGTTTACTTCCATGAACACCGGCGGCTTGCCCGCCTGCGACCGGAATTCGACCATGGCTACTCCGTGCCAGCGGAGAGCTTCGAGGATCGCGAGACCGGCGCGGCGAATCTCCGGGTCCGGTTCCACACTCACGCGCACCGCGCTACCCGATCCCGTCGGATAAACATCACGAATCCGCCGATGGGCAAACTCCGCGCGGAGTTCGCCATTATGCATCAGAGCGAAGTAGCCGGCGCCTTCACCCTCCACGTATTGCTGGACGAGAACGCCCGAAGACCGCTGGCTAATGTCGGCATATGCAGATTGAAACTCGGCGGGCGTGCTGGCGTAGCGCGGACGGCCGCCGGTGCGCACGTTTCCTTGCTGGCCAAGCTCTTCGGAGGCGCGAGGCTTGAGCACCACTGGATACTCGAGAGTGCGAGCCGCGCTCTCAGCTTCATCGCTGTTTGCGATCGTGATGGTGCGCGGCACGGCGATGGCCAGCGACCTAGCCAATTCCGTCGTTTGCTGTTTGTCGAATGCGCGCAGCACCTGCTCGTGGGAGGGCAGCACCATGCGTCCGCCGACGTTGAAGATACGCTCGCGGTGCAGGGAAAGCGACAGTGTTGTCGCTTCCGTCATTGGCATGACAAGCGTGCCAGGCTCGACAGCAACCAGTTGTGCAATGTGGTCTACAAATGCTTCCGCTTGCCGCTGTGGCGAGGGATAGCGAAACGTTTCGCTGGCGAAGCGCGACCATCCGGCCTTGTTCCACGAGGTCGAATCGCCGACGAGCACCGTGTGGCCGGCAGCCGCGAGGGAGCGAACTGCTGCGACCGCCTGGTTTTGGTTTCCGTCCAGGACCAGAATTCTCATAGCCCGGCGCTCATAGTCCGGCTCATCGTCTGACCCTCATAGCCTGACCGGGTCGGCACCACTCGCGCGTGTTTCAGCCGAGTTTCGCGACGTTAGCTTGCTGAAGACTTCGGCAAACTTTTGCACGACGAGAGACCAGTCGTACTGCGCCGCCAGGCGCACCGCCGCCTGTTCGAACTTCCGACGGATGGCGGCATCGCGGAGAAGCAGGATCACGGCATCGGCAAACGCAGAGGCGTCGTCGGCGAGAAGAAGATCGCGGCCGTTCTCTACTTCGAGCCCTTCGGCTCCAATCGAGGTCGAAACCAGAGCTTTGCCCATGGCCATGGCTTCGAAAATCTTGAGCCGGGTTCCGCCTCCAATTCGCAGGGGAACTATGACCACCGACGCCTTCTCCAGATATTCCGCAACCGAAGGCACGGTGCCGGTGACTTTTACGGACTCGGAAGCCAGGCGTTGGACTTTCGCGAAGGGATTCCGCCCTACAATCTGGAAAATGGCATCGGGAAACTCGGCGCGGATCTTCGGCCATATCTCGGAGCAAAAATATTCCACGGCATCGACGTTCGGTTCCCAATCCATGGATCCGGTGAACACCACTCGCGGTGGATTAGTCGAAGATGCGGGCGCGACGTTGAACTTCTGCGTGTCCACTCCTGTGGGAACGACCGTGATCTCGCATGCCGGATTCATTTCCAACATTTGCTGGCGATCATGCTCGGAGACGGCAATGATGTGATTAAACTTTCCCAGGGCCGCGCGTTCGTAACGATTCATCTTCGCCGATTCGATGGTGAACGACAGTTTCTTAACCGGGTTCGATTCGACCGCGGCGAGGCGCTGCCAGAGGGAGCTTTCCACATTGTGCTGAAAGAGCACGCAGGGAATCGGCAAGCGCGCCGGAAAGTTCCACGAGGCGGAAAGGAAGTCGCTTACAGCAACATCGAAACGTCCGCTCGAGAGCCATTCGGCGAGTTTGGCGCGGACCTTGGGATGAGTGAACTTTGAAACCGCGTAGGGCGCGCGCATCGGCAGGCGGTAAAGGTAGTCCAAGCTACGATCGAGCGCGTTAGAATCGGGAGCGGCCGTGTAAATAATTTCGGAGCCAAAGTTTTCCTTGGCGAGCGCCGCTTCGTAAGCGGGATCGCGATGGCCACCGTAATAGGAAAGCAGCGTGACTTCGTGATTTCCTGCCAGGAACCGAAGAAGATTGTAGGAGCGGATTTTCCCGCCCGTATCCACCGGGAGAAGTTTGCCGCCCTTGACCCAGAGCACTCTCACCGCGAACTCCCCTGAGACTGCGCTGAATCTACGGTCCTGACGTCCGGCGGATGGTCTTCCGCTTGTGTGATGCGATCGATGCGTGCCGCCGTCAGAGGACGAAGCCGGCAGACCAGCGGATTAAGTTTCAGGCGCAGCTTGCTCTCAAAAAAAGCGCGGTAGGTTTGGCGCGTGGCTTTCATTTCTAGATTCATCGGCGGCGGCTGCGCGGTGCTGGCGAGCGGGTAGCCGTGTTCTATGAGAGTGGGGCCGATCATGCTTTCAAATCGCGACAGTTCAGAGGCCGAGAAACCCTTCTTCCAGCGTCCGATCGGACTGAAGTTTCCGCGCAGCTCCGAACTAAATAGAGTATTGGGCTTGCTCACGGAACCGTAGCCGATCTGTCGTATCCGGTCGTAATCCAACTCGTGGTCCAGGAATGCGCTCACGGTTCGCAGCGTTTCGCGCGGAGAGTTGATCACGTCTTCGAAGTGGACTTCCAGATAATCGGTGCCGAGTTGCCGCCCATAGTGGCAGGCGCGCTCGACGACCCATTCCCAATAAACGCCCCCGCCCGCCAAGCTGATGTGTTCCCGCCAGGGGAAGGTTTCCACGTACCGGGAATTGTGCAGCGACATGGCAACGTCGCGTCCGTCGCGGATCATATGGATGATCAGCGCATTGGGAATGAGGCGCTTGATTTCGGGCAGATGTACGTTGCCCTCGACGCTATTTTCGGCCCAGCGTTGCATACCCTGCTGTCGGGTGATCGCTTCCATGACGATGCGGAGGAAATCTCCGGCGTTGCGGCACTGTTCCAGAATTTCGCGTTCAATCTCCGTCGCATCCAGTCCCGAAGCGCGGAAGAGTTTGCTGGCGAGCCAGACCTGCAGCAGACGCTCGCGGTTCGAGCGTTGCTCGAGATTGCCGAAACGCGGCGCCAGCATATTGAAGACATTAGATTCGGCGAGGTAGACGGCGAATCCGCCGGAGGAGAGCAACATGTTATAGAAGAGAGTGGTGCCAGAGCGCGCGCTGCCCAAGACAATGACCGGGGCCCGGCTTCGGTCGGTGTTTTGATTGGCAATTCGGGACTGCGATGTTCCGGGTTCCAAAATCCCCTCCGCCGCGATTCTAAATGACGGTGCCGGCTACCGTCCCACGGGATGAAGGTGCCCGCTTAACCGAGCCATGAGTTCAGTTTCCAGGAAAGGGCCGCCTGCGATCAGGCCCGTAATCAGGGGATTCTTCTGGTTGCACTTGAGGTCGGTGTTGTCCAGCGTACGTACAAACCCGCCCGCGCTCAGTACGAGAGCGGCTCCGGCGGCGACATCCCATTCATTTTTTGGAACAAGCGTGAAGGTAATGTCGGCGCGGCCCGCCGCCACCAGGGCGAGCTTGTAGGCGACTGACCCCATGGGACGAGTCGTGAAATCGGACGATTCGAATTGTTTCCACTCGCCGCGCTTCATCTCGCTGCGGCTCGCGAGCACCAGCGAGCCCTTCAACTCGCGGCGCTGGCTGGGCTGAGCCGGCGATCCGTTGTAGGTCACTCCGGTGTCTCGCGATCCCAGGATCAATTCATCGGTGACAGGATTGCAGATTCCGCCAGCGACGGGAATGTGGTTCTCGACCATGGCGATGGAAACACAAAATTCGGGAATGCCTTGCACGAACTCGCGCGTGCCGTCGAGCGGATCGACTACCCAGACACGCTGTTTGTCGAGACGAGTGAAGTCGTCAACAGTTTCTTCCGACAGCCAGCCTTCGCCGGGACGGAGCAGGGTCTTCCGCAGAACTTCGTCAACGGCGCGATCCGCCTCAGTCACCGGATCGTGTCCGACTTTATATTCGGTGGCAATGGCGCCCGGAGTAAAGCGGTTGAGGACTGCGCGGGCTGCTTCGAGCGCGACGTGTATGCGTTCGAGAGTTTCTTGGGATGATGATGAAGTCATAGATAAGGTCTCAGGTGTTAGGTCTCAGGTCTTAGGATTTGGTGCCGCGTTTTTCCTTTTTCGCGGTCGGTCAGCAGGTGTCGTCTAAAACCTGACACCTAGGACCTGACACCTAAGACCTGACACCTGAGACCTGATTTTTCACGCCCACAGCATTCTTGCTCCGGTCATCAGCAAAACCGTGCACAGGATTCTCCGCAACCAGAGGACGGGAACACGCGTGCTCAGATGCGAGCCGAGTATGCCGCCGGGGATCGAGCCGATCAGTAAAGCTCCGACAAGATGCGTATCGACATTGCCCGCCCGCCAGTGCAACAGGCTGGTGACGCCGGTCAAAAGCACGGCGTGGGCAATGTCTGTGCCGACCATGATCTTCGGAGGGAACGAATAGAACAAAAGAAGCATCATCATAATGATGCTGCCCGATCCGACCGAAGTGATGCCGACCAGGAAGCCGCCGATTAATCCGATGAGACTCATGCCGGCAAACGACTTCATGGTGGGCTTTTTCCCGGCGAGATGGTCTTCAATCCGTCCCTGGAACAAAAGCAGCGTGGGAATCAGGACCAGCAGCAGTCCGACGGCGGATTTGATGAAATCGTTGACGCCCGTGCCATAGACCTGGCGCAGGTGCACCAGAAAAGTTACTCCCAGATAAGAGCCAGGCATGCTGCCGAGCGCCATCGCCAGAACGACTTTCTTTCGAACCGTGCCCTTCCAGAAATGCATGATGCTGGCGGGAATTTTGGTAAAGAAGTTGAACAATGCGTCGCTGCCGACAGCGATAATCGCCGGTATGTGCAGACCGAAGATGAGCATGGGGAGCAGCAACACGCCGCCGCCCAGACCCGTCAACCCGATCAGCGTTCCCACGATGAAGCCGATCAGCACTTTTAGCAGCAAGAATTCCATGCCGTCTTTCGATGAGTTCTCAGTTTCCGGTTCTCGGCTCGCAGTAAATCTTTATAAGAAACAGCAAGCCAAAGAACCCAGAACCGGCACTGAGAGCCAGTTCCAGCGGAGATTATCTCATAAAGTCCATTGTACTAATCGACCTTATTGACATCACTAGCCGTTGCCGTTGGCACCGACGAAGCCCTCGCGCTCGAGGTGCAGAATAATGGTCTGCGCCGCTTCCTCGGGGCTCAACTTGGCGGTGTCAATCACAACTTCGGCATCGGTGGGGGCTTCATACGGATCCGAGATGCCGGTGAATTCCTTGACGATGCCGGCGCGAGCCTTGGCGTACAGGCCTTTACGGTCGCGCTGTTCACAGACTTCAATGGACGTGGCCGCGTGTACCAATATGAATCCGCCGAAGGGCTCGATCATTCCACGCACAGCTTTGCGCGTCGCCTCATAAGGAGCGATGGGGGCGCACACCGCGATGCCGCCGTTCTTCGTGATTTCAGACGCAACATAGCCGATGCGCCGGATATTGATGTCGCGATGCTCCTTGGAAAATCCGAGCTCGCTCGACAGGTGCTTGCGCACCAGATCGCCGTCGAGCAGCGTCACGGGACGTCCGCCCGTTTCCAGGAACTTGGTGATCAGTGCGTTGGCGATGGTTGACTTGCCCGAACCCGACAGTCCGGTGAAGAAAATGGTGACGCCCTGCTTCTCGCGTGGCGGATAGCTGCGGCGCAGTTCCTTCACAACTTCCGGATAGGTGAACCACGCCGGAATGTCGCGGCCTCCGTTGAGGCGTTGGCGCAATTCGGTGCCAGAAATATCGAGCACCTTGGCGCCTTTCGGAACTTCATCAGCGGGAATGTAGCGGTCTTCATTTTCCAGGTACATCATCATCTGGAAGGGGACCATGGTTACTCCCATTTCCTTCTCATGCTTCTTGAACAGTTCCTGGGCATCGTAGGGACCGTAGAACGGCTTGCCGTCGGTATCCTTTCCCGGACCGGCGTGATCGCGGCCGACAATGAAGTGGGTGCAGCCATGATTCTTGCGAATCAGGCCGTGCCAGATGGCTTCGCGCGGTCCGCCCATGCGCATGGCGAGCGGAAGCATGGCAAGTTCGACGGTGCCGTGCGGATACTTTGGCAGCAGCAACTGATAGCAGCGAGTGCGGACGAAATAATCCACATCGCCCGGCTTGGTCATACCGACCGAAGGATGGATCAGCAGATTTGCTTCGACTTGCTTGGCGGCGCGCACGGTCAATTCGACGTGAGCGCGATGCATGGGATTGCGGGTCTGGAAGGCAACGATCTTGGTCCAGCCCAGGCGGCCGAATGAGGCTCGCAGTTCGGCAGGAGTTAGGCGCAGCGCGCGGAAATCATAGTGCGACGGTTCCTGTACTCCTTCAACTTTTCCGCCCACGTACCACGGATTGGATTTGTTGATGGCGTAGTCGGCGCCCGGATGCGCGGCGCTGGTGGAACCGAAAACGGATTGGGCTTCGGCTTTGCGGTCGGGCTGCCAGACATCTTCCACGTGGAGGACGGCGAGCATCACGCCTTCGGGATCGCGCAAGGCGATCTTGCTGCTGCCAGCGGTCAGTTTCTTGGCGAAGTCTTCGGTGACGTCTAGCGTGATGGGCATGGGCCACAGGGTTCCGTTGGCCAGGCGCATGTCTTTACAGACGCCGTCATAATCGGCGCGGTTCATGAACCCGCGCAGGGGCGAGAAGCCGCCGCTCATCAGCAGCTCAAGGTCGCAGAGCTGGCGCGCGGTCAGGTCCCATGAAGGCCAATCTTTCGAGTGCGCTTTCAACTCCGCGGCGCGCGCGGCCGGCACTTGCAGCTGAACAAGTTCTCCCCCATGTGGGGCAATGAGATGGCTGGTCGAAGTGGTCAATTCCTTAATCCTCCCGGTATTCAGTTCAGCGTTAGCTTCAGTGTTGACTTCAGAGTTCACTGCAACATTGACTTCAAATTTGTGCTTGATGCCAATCTCGCCAGGCTTCATCCAACGGTCCCTTCCAGGTCTTTATCAACCTTGGACCCGCTGGGGGCGGCGAGGGGGCGGTCCTACAGGCAGACTCACTTTAAGTTGTATAGCAAGTTCGCTAAATCACGGTAACATGATGAATAAGCAATTCCGCTTCCGTATAGCGCCCCACCTGTGATTGTAAAGCATTGAAAACAGAATGTGATGTGAAGAACGGTCCAACCGGATCGATTGGGCGGGAAAGAAGTGAAAAAGCTTGCGACATCCCGTCCCTTCCTGAGGAAGAAAAGCGGGCAATTTGCCCGCTAGCCTCCCCCTCGAGACCGCCAACGCTAAGTACCTGATTTTAACCGCTCCTCGTTATTGTTGCTTTGCACAACCGAATCGCAGGTAACGGGCCCGGTGGATTTTGGAATTCCGCGAATTCGCGCTCGGTAGCCGGCAATTGTTTATGAAGGGCGGTCAGAGATTCTTTTTCGCGCCGCTAGTGAGAATGAATGTCTATGGCGGTCGATCCCCATCGAATTGAGGGGAAACGAAGTGGCCAGTTGCTGATGTTCAGGTTACTTCCGGCACCGAAAAGGGGCAAAAACCGCATGCTACAATTCAGTCAGTTCGCCAGCTATTTCTTCGGAGATGCTGGTCCCCATGGAATCAATGCTAGATCTTTCAATTGCGTGAACCCAGCCGGTTCGCCCAGTTCGGACGACTAGCCAATCCCACACTTAAATCTATGGCGAGCAAGAGGATTGTCATCATCGGAGCGGGACCGACGGGGCTGGGTGCGGCCTATCGTCTCCACGAACTGGGCTACGACAACTGGGTCGTTTACGAGAAATCGGGCGGTGTCGGCGGGCATGCCACCTCTCACGTTGATAAGCATGGATTTGTGTGGGACGAGGGCGGGCACGTCATCTTTTCGCACTATCCTTATTTCGACAAGCTGATCGACAAGGCCCTGGGCAAAGAGGTCCACGAGCGGATTCGCGAGAGCTGGATTGTGCAGGGCGACGATTCCTGGGTGCCATATCCTTTTCAGAGCAATCTGCGGTATCTGCCGAAAGAAATTCAGGTCAGTTGCTTGCTTGGAGCGGCCAAAGCCGCCGCCAACGGAGGCGGCCGGGAAGCCGGAAACTTTCGCGACTGGATCCTGGGCACTTTTGGCGAGGGCATCGCGGAAGCTTTCATGTTTCCCTACAACTCCAAGGTCTGGACTACGCCGCTCGAACAGATGTCAAAAGCCTGGATCGCCGAGCGCGTCACGGTGGTGGATTTCAAGCGGCTCCTGGAAAACGTTCTGTACGAGCGTGACGATGTGAGCTGGGGTCCGAACAACAAATTCAAGTTCCCGCTGCATGGTGGAACCGGCGAGATCTACCGCCGCATTGCCGCCCATTTCCCGGAGAAAATTCAATCGGGAAAACAGCTTGCGGAAGTGGATGTGGAGCGCCGCCGCGTCTCTTTCGCGGATGGCACAGGTGACACTTACGATGTGCTCATCTCGACCTCGCCCCTGGATCTGCTGGCGCACATGATCAAGCCGATCGACAACCGGCTCCGGGACGCTGCCAAAGGCCTCGAGCACAACAATCTGCTGGTGGTTGGCCTCGGCCTAAAGAAGAAGATTGAAACCGGACGGTGCTGGATCTACTTCACCGGTGCGGACATGCCCTGTTACCGCGCGACATATTTCTCGCACTACTCACCGTTCAACGTTCCGAACGGCGATATCGAGCACTACAGTTCGCTGATGTGTGAAATGTCGTTTCGGGTAGGGGAGACGCCCGATCCGGAGAAAGTGCTCGATCAGGTAACAACCGGTCTGATCAAGGCGAAGATGCTCGAAGAGTCGGACCGGCAACGCGTGGTTTCCCGTTATCATCGAATTGTCGGCTACTCGTATCCCATCCCGACGCTGGGCCGCGACCGGGCGCTCGATGTGCTGCAGCCGGCGTTGTTGGAGAAGGGAATTTATTCCCGCGGGCGTTTTGGCGCCTGGCGGTATGAAGTCGGAAATATGGACCATTCGGTGATGATGGGCGTGGAGGCGGTCAACCACGCGGTTGCCGGGGAAAAAGAGCTCGTTTTTCACAGTTCCTAACGACCAACGACGAACGACGAGCGACGAACGACAAGATTCTTACGCGATCATAAAAATGCCATCAGCCCAGACCAATTCGTCGCCCAGAGTCAGCGTCATCATTCCGACCTACAAGACCGCCGATCTGATTGCGGGATGTCTGGACTCGGTTTTTGCCCAGACCTATTCGGATTTCGAGGCGATGGTCGTCAACGACGGTTCCCCGGATACTCCTGAACTGGAAAAGGCGTTGCAGCCGTATATGGACCGGATTGTTTACATCAAGCAGGAAAATAAACGCGCTGCCGGAGCCCGGAACAACGCCATTCGACAGGCTCGCGGCGAGTTCGTTGCCTTCCTCGACAGTGATGAGACCTGGCTACCGATTCATCTGGCTTCGCAGATGCGGCTGCTGGACTCCGATCCTTCCCTGGACCTGGTTTATTCGAACGCCATGATGGTTGGCGATTCGGTGCGCGAGCGCGAGTTCATGGAGAGGTGTCCCTCCAATGGGCCGGCAACGTTCGAGGCTCTAATCGTGGAACGCTGCCAGATTCCGATTTCTACAGTGGTGGCGCGCAAGCGGACTTTACTGGAAGTCGGATTGTTCGATGAAAAACTCGCGCGCTGCGACGATTACGATCTGTGGGTCCGCACCGCCTTCAGCGGCGCGAAGATTGGATATAACCGCACCGTGCAGGCCCGGATGTATAACGGCCGCCCCGGTTCGCTTGGCCAGTCGAGAGCCAGAATGGCGGAAGGCTACTGGAGTATTCTGGAGAAGTTCAAGCGGACTCTGCCCCTGAACGATGCCGATCGCGCGATGGTAGAGAAGCGCGCCGCCGAGGTTAGAGCCCGGTATCTGCTGGAAGAGGGCAAGTGCAAGCTTGAGGAGCGCCAGTTTGACAAGGCGCGCCAGCTGATCTCGGAAGCGAACGGCTATTTGCACAGTTCCAGTTTGAGTCTGGCCGTGTTGGGCCTGGGCATCGCGCCCGGCGTTACGACGAGGCTCATGTCTTTCTGGAGCCGGATTCGCAATGGAGCGTCGGCTTGAACCACTTGACCGGCTGGGTTCGGGGTTGGGCATCGCAATGATGAAGCGTCTGATCGCAGGGGGAAAACATCTTTTCGGCTTGCACCGGCCGGGCCGCAATCTGCGCGTTTTTCCGGACGACGTTTTTCTTGTCTCCTATCCTAAGTCCGGCAACACCTGGACACGGTTTCTGATCGCCAACCTGGTTTATCCGGAGAAGAATCCCGATTTTTCGAATATCAATGATCTGCTGCCCGATTCCGAGGTCATGTCGAAGAGGGACCTGGAGCGCGCGCCGCGGCCCCGCCTGCTCAAGAGCCATCAGTACTTCGATCCCCGTTATCCGAAAGTGATTTATATCGTTCGCGATCCGCGCGACGTGGTGCTCTCGGAATATTACTTTGACAAAAAACGGCGTGCCATCGCCGACGATTATCCTCTGCCACAGTTTGTGTCGCGCTTTGTCCGGGGCGAATTGAACCATCCCTACGGCACCTGGGGAGAGCACACCGCAACCTGGTTTTACACGCGCCGTGGCGATCCTCGACTGCTGCAGGTGAAATACGAGGCGCTGCAATCGCAGGCGATGGAGGAGATGCGGAGGATTGCAAAGTTTCTCGGGATTGCGGCCACTCCGGAGCGGTTGGCATTTGCCATCGAGCAGAGTTCCGCCAATCGGATGCGCGAGCTGGAAAAAAAGCAGGGGCACCTGTGGTCCTCAACCAAGGAGACTCGGCAAGACAAGCCGTTCGTGCGCTCCGCCAAGGCGGGGGGCTGGAAGGCCGAGTTGTCGGAGGCGAGCGTGGCGGAAATTGAATCGGCGTGGGGCGGGTTGATGCGGGAAATGGGCTATGAATTGGCGGCGTCTGGCCTGGTTCATGCTGGGATGGACCACGCGGAGATGCAAAAGTTGTAATTGGTATTCTGCAATCGTGATTTGAGATCGGTGTTGGAAAATGATGAAGCAGTTGATTGCCGTCGTGAAGCATGGACTTGGGCTGCATCGGCCCGGCCGCAATCTGGTCATTCTTCCAGATGACGTTTTCTTGGTTTCCTATCCCAAATCCGGCAACACATGGATTCGCTTTCTTCTAGCCAACCTGATTTTTCCGGAGCAGCCGGCTACTTTCGCCAACATTCATCGCCTGATCCCCGACCCGACCGACAGCGCTAAGCGGGATTTCGACCGCCTGCCCAGGCCGCGCATCATCAAGAGCCATGACTGCTACGATCCACGCTATCCGCGCGTCATCTATGTGGTTCGCGATCCGCGCGACGTTGTTCTTTCGCAATACCACTATCATCGCAAGCTCCGGAAACTTGAAGACGATTCGCCGCTCGAGAAATTCGTTGCACGCTTTCTTGCGGGAGAGACCTGTCCGCACGGTTCTTGGGGGCAAAACATCGGTACGTGGCTTTATACGAGCGAGGGCAATCCCCGCTTTCTGTTGCTGCGCTATGAGGATCTGGTAGCCGATACGCCGCGCGAACTGGCGAAGATTGTTGCCTTTCTGAACCTCCCGGTCAATCCGCAACAAATCACACAGGCGGTGGAGCGAAGCTCGGCCGACCGGATGCGCAAACTTGAACAGACGCAAACCGACAAGAGTGGATTAACCAAAGGATCACGCAAAGATCTTTCATTTGTCCGCTCCGCCGGTTCGGGTGGATGGCGCGCGGAGTTATCCGCTCCCTTGGCTCAAAAACTTGAAGCCGCCTGGGGGCCACTGATGCGGCATCTGGGGTATGAAGTGAGCTCGCAAGCGGAAGAAGCGACGTCTCAGGTTCCAGGTGGCAGGTTTCAGGGAAAACTCGCGGTCGAATTTTCTCGGGACCTAACTCCACATCTGACACCTAAGACCTGACACCTAAGACCTAAGACCTCGAACAATGCTGGGCCAGCTCAAATACGCTGTGAAGTACGTCCTCGGCCTCGATCAGGCAGGGAAGCACTATGCGGTTTTTCCCGATGATACTTTTCTCGTGTCTTATCCGAAATCGGGCAACACCTGGGTGCGTTTCCTGCTGGCGAATCTGATCTATCCCAACGAAACGGTGGGTTTTGCCAACATCAACCGGCTGCTTCCTGCGCCGGGAGTTTTGTCGAAGCGGTTCCTGCGGAAGCTGCCGCGGCCGCGCATCCTGAAGAGCCACGAGACCTTTGACGTACGTTTCCGAAAAGTCATCTATCTGGTTCGCGATCCGCGCGACGTTGCCGTTTCTGAGTACCACTTCGACCTGAAGAAACACTACATCGAGCCCGATGTTTCACTGGAACAATTCGTGAAGCGCTTCATCGCGGGCGAGACCTCGTCGTACGGCTCCTGGTGGGAACACGCGGCCAGCTGGATCGCGGCGCGCCATGGCAATCCGAATTTTCTGTTGATTCGCTACGAGGATCTGCTCGCCGATGCCGTCGGTGAAACCGGGAAAATCGCCGAGTTCCTGGGCATTAAAGCCAGCCGGGAACGCCTTCAGGCGGCGGTAGAGCGAAGTTCGGCGGATCGAATGCGCAAGCTGGAAAAACAGCAGGCTGACCAGTGGACTGGAACCAAGAATACGCGCAAAGAGATTCCGTTTGTCCGCGCCGCCAAGTCGGGCGGATGGAAAGAAACTCTGCCCCGGCAGTCGGCGGATGAAATTGAAGCAGCCTGGGCTCCACTCCTGAATTTTCTTGGCTACGAGTTGCGGAGCGCGCATCTGGACAATACCGTTATGCCGGCGTGGGTGAAGGCTGGCCAGCCGCTGTGATCTGCACTTCGACTTGAACTTGCCAGAATCTGTTGCAAAATCAATAGCAAGAAAAACTGTCCCTTTGCATGCGTAAAATCGAAAAACGGCAGATCATCAAGAACGTCAGCTCTAGTTGGTTCTCTCTGGGAATCAACGTGGTTGTCGGCATCCTTCTTACTCCGTTTATATTGCATCGCCTTGGAGACACGGCCAACGGGCTCTGGGTCCTCATTTTCTCCGTCACCGGATACTACGGTCTGTTCGATCTTGGCATCCGGTCTTCTATCGTTCGCTACGTGTCGAAATTTACCGCCACCGGCGATCGCGAAGAGTTAGCCAAACTGGTCAACACCAGTCTTTTCACCTATAGCTGCATTGGCGTCGCGAGCATGCTGGTGACGCTGGCGGTGGCTTCTCAAGTCGATCGCATATTCAACGTTCCAACCGAATTCATGACGACGGCTCGCTGGCTGCTGCTGATGGTAGGCGCTGCGGTGGCGCTCGGTTTTCCGGCGGGCATCTTCGGTGGGTTCCTCGAGGGCTTGCAGAAGTTCTACATTCTCAACTGGACCAATGTGGCTTCAACGTTGCTCCGAGCGGCGCTGATCGTACTCGCGCTCAACCACGGCTATGGCCTGCTCACCGTTGTCCTGATCACCGTCAGTTTGCCTCTGCTCGCGTCCATCACCCGCGGCTTCATCGCGCTCCATCTGTGTCCTGTCCCTTTTGGACGCAAGTATGTTGATCGTGCAACTTTTCGCCAGATTGCCAACTACAGCGGCGTGACGTTCATGATCATGGTGGCTGGCCGGCTTAAGTTTAAAACCGATGAAATCGTCATTGGCACGTTTTTGTCGGCAGCTGCAGTCACATACTTCAGCATTGGCGGACGCATCGTGGATTATGCCGGGCAGGTGGTGACGGCGCTCTCGCAGATCTTCGTTCCCATGTCGAGCCAATCGGACGCCCGCGGCGACATGACGCGTTTGCGCAAGATATTTCTGGTCGGCAACCGGGTTTGCGGGTTCACCATTTTTCCCATCTGCGTCACCTTGGTTATTCTCGGGAAGTCGGTGATCGAGGTGTGGGTGGGAAAAAAATACGTCGCTACCAGCTATCCCGTGCTGGTCATTATGATTCTTTGCAGCAGCCTGTGGTTTGCGCAGGGAGCATCCGGGCGAATTCTGTTCGGCATGTCAAAACACGGGACCTGGGCGGTCGTAACTCTTGTCGAAGGTGTTTCCAACCTGATTCTCAGCATCCTGCTTGTCCGGCCTTATGGGATCATCGGAGACTGCCTCGGAACCGCGATTCCGCTGACCTGCACGACTCTGTTTTTCATGCCGCAGCACCTGTGCAAGAAGCTCGATGTTCGCCTGCGGACGTACGTTCGCGAATCATACACGTTGCCGTTTCTGCTTTGCGTGCCTCTGGCGGCCGTGCTTTCGCTGATGCGGCGCTGGTTCATCCCGCATAATTATCGCCAGTTGGGGCTGCAGCTCTTCATCGCGGGGGTCGTGTACGGACTAGGCTTGCTCTGGGCGGTTGTGACCCACCGGGCGCTGCGCGTCAAGGAGTCGTCCCTGCAAGGCCGCTCCGGTGGAGCTCCGAGCGTCGTGCTTTCCCCTCCCGCAGAAATCTACCAGCCGGATTAGGCCGCGTCCTATCTCGGTCGGTGTCTAGCCGCGCCTACGCCTTTTTTCAACCTGTTTCGGGCTATATATTAGGCGGGAGAACGACTCGCACTGCGGCTTACTGCCAGGGATAAGACGCGGGCCGGTGCTGCCGGTATTAAACTGCTTAATATCAATACATTACAAGCAATAATTCATGGCAATTCGGTGGTATTGACAAGCTCGCCGGGCATGGTATTCTTCGCTAAAGCAGTCGGTATCCCCTACTGACTGGAAGCCACTAAGTGGGACGGGTATCCACCAGGGCATTTTCGAATTGAGCCGGTTTCTAGGGAAACAAGAAGAACGAAACCTTGCCAAGACTGAGGCCGGAATCTGCATGAAATTCTCCACCATCCTGACCATCCTATTGCTGGCGACAGCATCCAGCCTCAACGCGAGCACCGGGACGCCCACCACAACGACCATCTCGTCTTCGCTGAATCCGTCGACATATGGGCAGGCAGTGACGTTTACCGCGACGGTCACTTCCAGCCAAGGCGCCCCACCGAATGGGGAGCTCATCACCTTCATGCAGGGAAAGAACGTGCTGGGAACGGGCGCGCTGAATGGCGGTTCGGCTACTTTTATGACCTCGACGCTGGCCGGTGGCACGGACGCGATCAAGGCAGAATATCCTGGTGACTCGAAGTTCGCGAGCAGCACGTCGAGGCCGGTGAGCCAGGTCGTCAACAAGGAAGCGACGACAACCAGTCTGGCGTCTTCAGAGAATCCTACAAATTCAGGTCAATCAGTGACCTTTACGGCAAGCGTGGCGCCGGTATCCAACGGAACGGTCACCGGCACGGTGTCGTTTTACAACGGAAGCAAGAAGCTGGGGAACGGAACGCTTTCCGGCGGTGCAGCCCACTATACGACCACAAAGTTGCCCGTAGGTACCAACCCGATTACAGCGGTCTATAACGGCAGCACTTCATTCACCACCAGCACCTCAGGCACACTGAACCAAGTGGTAGGCGTCGGAACCGTTATCGATTCGACGATGACCTGGGATGGCCTCACGCGTTATTACGAGGTCTATCTGCCCGCAAATCTGCCCGCGAGTCCGCCCATGGTCTTGATGCTCCACGGAACCCGCACCACTCCCACTTCGGACGCGGAGGCCGTCATCTCGCTGAATTGGGGCTGGCAGTCGGTCGCCGATACGTACGGTTTTATCCTGGTTAAACCCGCTTCAACTTACGACGCGAAGACGAGTCAGTGGAACTGGAACGCGTATTCCCTGGACGCAGCGTTTCCGTACGCACAGGGGTGTGGCGCACCTGATTGCCCTGACGATTCCGGCTTCCTGGGAGCGCTGATCGGCGTTCTGGTGCCCCAATACAACGTGAATCCCAATATGGTTTACGTCGCCGGCTTCTCCTCGGGTGCGGAAATGGCGGAGCGCGTCGGCGTCGATCTCTCCGATGTGGTGGCAGCTATTTCTCCCGCCTCCGGCCAACTCGTCGCCGAGCAGGGGATTGTCACTCCGCCGCTGTCCGTGCCGATTACTCCAGACCCGTTCCCCCCCATTTCTGTTCAGGAATGGCACGGCACGCTCGATACAGAATTGCCCCCGTGCAACTACGGCACGACGAAGTACTCCGGCGTTACCTTCACGCTGGATACGGTCGATGACACTTTCAACTACTGGACGGGCCCGAAAACCAACGCCTGCACTACGTTCCAAACCACGCAGACTCTGTGTTCGAACAATGCGCCCAACAACGCGAATGACGCGCCCACTCCGGGAATGCCGGGGCTGACGGGTAACATCGCCACGGGCTGCGCCGACAATGTCGAAGTCCAATTCATTTGGGAACCGGATGTTGCGCACTCGTTCCAGCAGCAGTACGACACCGTGCGCTGGCTGTTCTTCGCCGCGAATCCGATGCAGGGGACGCGGAAGAAGTAAGTGGAGGAAGTAAGGAGAGGCCGCATTCGGATTTACAGAGACAGAGATGAATGTGGGATGATGGAATCGGAATGTAACCGAACCCTGGGGAAGAATCAGTCATGGGAGTTGAGCAGGTCGCCGGCACGAGCGAGATGATGAGGGAGTTGACCGGCTATATCGCGGAAAAGGTGATCAAGGGCAAGAGCGCCATCACCGAGGACACGCCGCTGGTCTCTTCAGGTCTGGTCGATTCCTTCGCGCTGATTGACATTTTCCTGGAGCTGCAAAGAATCGCCGGCCGCAAAGTTCCCGCCAGCAAGGTGCAAGCGAAAGACATGGACACGGTGCGACTCATGTTTGCCATGGCGGAGAAGTTTGGCAAGCCGGCGAAAAGCTGATTGCAGAGGTTAGATGCAATCGGACCTCTTACCTTTCCTCATTTTCCCCAGTTGCCGAGCATCTCAGTAATCTTCCCGCGATCAATTTTGCCGTTCACGTTCAGCGGAATCTGCGGGAAGTGGTAAATGCGGTTGGGTACCATGTAGCGCGGTAGCCTGCTCTCACAAGCAGCAATGATTTGCTGGTCGTGCGCCGGGTCGGATCCCGACAGCACGCCCACAATGCCGGACGCCGAGCCGTCAGACAGCGGCCACGGAATCGCCACCGCCAGTTCGGTGCGCGCTGCTTCCCGTAAGACCAAGTCAATCTCCTGCAACTCCACGCGATAGCCGTTGACCTTGACCTGAAAATCGCGGCGTCCGAGGTAGAACAGACATCCTCGTTCATCTTGCCGGACGAGGTCTCCGGTGCGATACCACACCTGCTCGCCAGTGTGCTTCAGCCGAACGAAACTCTTCGCCGTTTTCTCCGGATCGTTCAGATAGCCGCGAGTGACCTGCGATCCGCCGAGGCAGAGCTCTCCACTTTCGCCAACGGGCACGGGAGCGAGGTTTTCATCCACAGCGCACACCTGTTGCCCGTCAAATGGCCAGCCGATGGGCACCAACCCGCGCACGCATTCCGCCGGCGAAGTTGCGGAATTCCAGCGATAGTAGGTGATGGCGATGGTCGCTTCGGTCGGCCCGTACAGATTTTCCAGGATGGAATTATTCGCCGCCTGCTGCCAAGCCTCCGCCAGACTCGCCGAAAGCGCTTCGCCGCAAAACAGGCTCCAGCGCAAAGTGGGAAACGCTCCCGGCTCAAGTATGCCCAACTTCGAAGCGAACATGGCCACTGAGGGCACCGAGAACCAGCACGTCAGTTGCTTCTCGTCCACCAGAGTCGCCGGAGTGAGAGTCTGCTCCTCATAAGGACAGAGTGTCGCCCCTGCATCCCAGCAGGTAAACAGATCGTGCACGCTGAGATCGAAAGTCAGATCGAAGTTCTGGGAACAACGATCTTCGCCATGAATGCCAAACCGCTTCGCGGCATACTCCATGTACGCGACCGCATTCGATTGGCTGACCGCCACTCCCTTGGGCACGCCCGTGCTGCCGGAAGTGAACAGCAGGTACGCGGTATCGCTTCCGGCGACCACCGGGTCGCACGGGTCAGCGATCTTCACCAGCTCTCGCGCGGAGATGACACGGTGCGGTGACGAGACTTTATGATCAGGCTCCCAGCCGGAGTCCGGGAGGATCAGCGTCAGCGGTTTTTCCAAGTGTTTGTCGAGGAGGGGAAGCAGCGGCTCCAGCGTCGCCGCGCACTCCTGTCCGACGACCAAGGTCTTGCACCCTGACGCTCGCAGCATGACGAGCGTTCTCTCCAACGGGAACTTCGCATTGAGCGGAACGTAGCCGCGTCCGCTGCCCAGGATGCCGAGAATACCGCCGTATGCGCCAACGCTGCGATTGGCCAGCACTGCAACTACCTTTTCGGAGGGATCGAGACTGTTGTTGAGGCAAGCCGTGATTTTCCCGGCGTAATTCCAGAGTTGCTCGTAGCTCAGCGACTGTTCGCCGAGTTCGAGCGCAGGGCTGGCGGGATTCGCCAGCAGGGAACGGAAAAAGCCGCTGATCAAACTTCTCGATGGTTGCGGCGGAGCCATCAGTTGCCCTTGTGCTCCTGGATATGGTGCTCCAGAATATCGAACAGCCGGCCGGCGACAATTTCGTTGCCCTCGGGCTTCAGGTGCGAGATGCCGACGTAGAGCGAACTTTTCTGGTCATCGAGAAGATCGCCAAGGTAATAAAATTCTGGGCTTTTCACTTCGCGACCACGTTTGTAGACTGCCTCATACATCGACCCCAGTCCGGGGAACTTCTTGTATTCCATGTCCAACACTTGCTGCTCGTAGGGCGTCAGTTGCTTGTGCCCGACCGCCATGTTCGGATACCACGCGAAAATTGCCCGGAAGCCGTATTGCTTCGCGAGTAAATTTACGATGTCCATATTCTGAACATAATTCTCGACCACCGCGGCAGAAAGCGTCTCTGGGTCGCGCGCTGCCTTGGGCGCATCGTCCTTCTGGTTATGGAAGGGCGCTCTGACCGCAATCTTCTCCAGAAAACGATAGGTATTAGTCTGGCGGAGGTAGCCAGTGCCTGGTTTCTGCGAGGCACCCCAGCTGTCCAGAAAAGTCATGAAGGAGTTGTAGTTGCTGTGCACGTCCGCGCGGCCGCTCTGGTAGGCGGCAAAGGCCTCGGTGCCACCATCGTAAAAGAGCACGATGTCCGGCTTGCGGACGGCGTGTTTCAGTTGCTCAATCAGCCCGATCATTTCCTGGGTGTTGGCCCACCCTTTTTCTGCATAGTTCACGATGCAGACGGGCTTGCCGGCCTTTTCATAATCTCGGGCTATGAATGACGGGATGGTTTCTTCGTCGGGCGAACCAGAGCCCCACATTACGGAATCGCCGAACATCCAGATGGTGAAGGTCTTGTCTTTGTCGTTGTTATTGTCATTGCATTGCGTGTGCATGGTGCGGCGGACGCCATCCTGATCGATGGAAATTGCTTCGCCCTGATAAGGAGCCCGGCGCCAGAGCACGTACTGGTGATAGGTCACTTTGTTGGCCTGCTCGAATTCCTTCCAGTACTCGCGCTCCGCGGGTGTTCCACCCTCGGCCAAGTCCAGTTTGACGGCGGGCTCCATCACGTCTTGCGCCCCGGGAAGGTAACGGCGATAGGAATAGTATTCGACCGCGACCAGAAGAAGTACACCCAGAGTCACGGCTACGCAAAAACGGACGGCAAAGTATTTGATAAGGAATTTGTACTGCTTCGTGGGCGTTTGGCGAGTGTCCACTGTACGCTCACTTTCTGTTAACGGCACGGACGGCTGAACCTCACTTTGCGCTCCAAACCTGACTGAATGCTAGCATAGCGTCTCGCCCCTTAACTCTCGCCGGTAACCACTAAAGTAATTTGTCGCTGCGGGCTAGCGTTGTATCGGAAATGCGCGAATTACAATGTGTGGCGTATCTAGAACAGCGCGTACATGACAGGGCCGGTTTCCGCGGGTCCGGGATGAAAGACCACGCTCAGGTAGAGCGCCATCACGATTACCAGTGGCGTAATCCACACCCAGCGCTCGTTGGTTAGAGTTCTTATCAAATTTCCGAACACGGTTTGCAGCCTGCCGGTTGCGGTTTTGGTCCAGCCTTGGGCGGCTTCTCCCATGCGATCGAGTAGCGCGCCGGCGCCGATGACCGCGAAATACCCGCCAGCCGCCAGCAGCGTCATCGCGTAGAAGCTGTGGTCGAGAGTCAGGTGACGGTAAGTGTGTAGTGAAGCGATGGCCTTGAGCATTGCGAATGCCTGCCGCATGTTTTCTGCACGAAAGAAAATATAGCCGATGCAGACGGCCGAAAATGTCAGCAACCACGAGATTCCCGTCGCCAGCGCTCCCGACCATTCGAATCCCATACGCTTGCGGAATTCCTGCCACTGCCGGTGCAACACCAGCAAGATGCCCTGGTAGATACCCCACATCATGTACAGGAGGGTTCCTCCGTGCCACAATCCGAAAACAAACATGGCGATCACCAGCGAAAAGTTGCGCCACCACACTGCGCGCCGCATGGTCGCCAGAGGCAGAAAAAGAAAGTCACGAATCCAGAATGACAGTGACATATGCCACCGCGTCCAGAAGACGGATATCGTAGTTGACAGATAGGGACGGTCGAAGTTTTCCTGCAACTGGATGCCGAACAGGCGCGCCGCCCCAATCACAATGTGACAGAACCCGCAGAAACTGAAGTAGAGCTGGAACCCGTAAGCGACAATCATGCACCAGGCGTCGATGCCGCTCAATCGTCCCATAGCATTTCCGAGAGCCGAGCGGCTGAAAACCGCGTCAACGCCGGCTCCCGGGTACAGGCCTCCGCTCATGACCTCAGCCAGGATCGCCATGAAGATGCCAATCGAAACCCGGCGCACTCCGGTCTTAAGATCGTCGTCAGTGACCGCCCAATCCTGGCGAAATTGCAGCAGCATGCTCGACATGCGGCAGATCGGCCCCTGCAGCACCGTCGGCCAAAACGACATGTACAGGCAGAACTCCAGCAGCGTCGGATTCAACTCTTCTTCGCGATAAAGCTCCAACAGGTAACTCATCGCCTGAAATGTCCAGAAGGAAACTCCCCAGGGGACGAGGATTCGTTTGACCACCGCAAACGGAGAGCCGGATGGCGCGACCCCACCCAGCAAAGGCAGGTATTTAAAAACGCTCAAGAGCGCCAGATTGAATAGGAGTCCAGTCCACAGCCGTCCCGCCGTGATGCGCTTCTTGAGCCACTCGCCCAAGACGTAGTTCATCACAGAGCTGAAGATCAACACGACGATCAACCACGATCCCCAACTGAAGTAGAAGAGCCAACTGGCAACCAGGTAAAGCCATTGCCGGGCGGTGACGGAACGAAGCCGCATCGCCACCAACCAGACGACTACTACCCCAATTCCGTATCCGAGAAGTTCTATCGTCATGGAGGTCGTCGAAGCCGTGAATCTCAGGCTGTGTAATTCAGATCCTAAATTTATCAAGTGCCAACAGTTGGGAATGGCCAGCGATTTTCATGCTCTCGTGGCACACGCAGGTTGTCAACCAGGCGAATGCTGGTTCAGATTACTGGCGGAAACTGTTTACTGTCCGGTTTCTGTGAAAGCGGCCGGGTTGGTCACTCCGGCGGCGTAGGCGACGATGTTGAAGGTGCCGGGAGTCGGAGGGAGCGTGTAGTACTGGAAGGCTGTCCCCGTATTGTCGGTGGTCACTGGATTGGCGTAGGAAAACGATCCTCCAACGCCACCGTCACTGAAACTGACGGCGACGCCGGAGACGGGATTGCTGTATTGGTCTTGTACGACGACGCTCAACGCCTGTGGCAGCGTCGTGCCCGCGGTCCCGAATTGATTGTTTCCTCCGCTGACGGTCACCGTAGCCGGCGCGCCCGTTACGTTCACCGTGATCGAGGTGGTCACGCCGTTCACAGCAGCCGTAATGGTAACCGTGCCGGTAGAGTTCCCCGTGGTGTAGTTGACCGTGGCCATTCCGTTCGCGTCACTCGTGGCGGGGGCGCCGGTAAAGGTTCCGGATGACGCTGAGAATGTGACCGAAACACCGGCCACGGGGGTCCCCCCTTGATCGGTGACCCGCACCACCAGGGGCTGCGACAACGCCGTATTCACCACCGCGGACTGGTTGTTACCCGAAAGCACAGCCAGGGTTGTCGGGGAATCGCCGGTCGCATGTTCCGTGAATGTCGTCGTTTTCAATGCCAGCGCGCTGGCCACAACTTTGTACTTTCCGGCGATGTTCGGGAGTTGGTAACTGACCATCGCATATCCGCTGGCGTTCGTCACGGCAGCGCTGGGATTGAGGGTACCGGCCCCACTCTGGTCCACGAAGGTTGCGGTTACGCCTGGGACGCCATTGTTATAGGCGTCCTGAATCGTGACCCTCAATTGCGTGGGCAGGATTGATCCCGCTTGTCCTGTCTGCTGGTTCCCCTTGGAGGCGATGATTCTCGACGCGGGTCCCGCCGTCGCCGTTTCCGTAAAGGTCAGGTTTGCAGCCTTCGTAGAACTCGCCGTGATGGTGTAGATGCCCGCCGTCTTGCCGAATGTGTAGTTGGTCGAAACGTTCCCGTTGGAATCGGAGACCTGGTTGGGAGGATTGAAGCTGCCTCCCTTGCCGCCGTCGCTAAAGGTCACGCTCACTCCTGCAATTCCGACTGCGTTGTACGGGTCAATGACTTGGACCTGTAGGGGGACGGGGAGCGTACTGAGCACCGGACCGCTCTGATTTCCGCCGCCGGCCAGCGTCAGATTCTGGAAGAGTCCGTAGGCCTCGAGAGTCGTTTGCGTGGCGATATAGACCTTGCCGTTGACCACGGTCTGAGTAGCGAAGTGGGCGACCGGGGGCAAATCGTCGCGAGACTTGACTTGAATGGAACTGTAAAGCTGCAGCATGGTGACCGCATCGAAGGCGTAGAGATTCCCGCCGCTGATGACCCACAGAATGCCGTCAGCATTGCCGTTAGCCGAGATGGACGGAGAGTGAGCCCCGGGATGTTTCTGGAGAGTCTGGACTGGAGCACCAAGAGGAACGGGTCCGCTCGACAACGGATAAGCTAACAGCGGAGACGCATCGGGCGCGAAGTACACGGTGTTATTCCAGTAGGCGGGAGAACTGAACAAGACCGACTTGATCGTCTCCTCTTGCTCGCCGGGAATCAGAGGGAACTCCTGGAGGACATCGTCACAGGTAGGGCCAGGATTGCCGCACGATCCGTTGTAACCTCCGAGGGAATCGCGATCGAGAACGAAAACGAAGCCCTCCTTGCCGGCGGCCACAAGTTCGTGAGGAGTGAGGCCGTCTTGATCGGGAAGGATGAGAACTCCGGTGGAACTTAAGTCTTCATCCCAGGAGTTGAGGAAGACCACGTCGAACGGAGTGAAATAGTCGGTAACCGTAAGACTGTTGGGGTCCAGTTCAACCACGCTGTTGCTGTAAGTCTGGCCACCTGTCTGGATGTTGTAACAGGAAGGGCAGGACTCGGCAGTCTCCACGAAGATATTGTTGTTTTCGTCGGCGGAGATGCCGTTGCCGGTTTGCCAGATGGAAGCAGACCCGTGATCGGGCGAATCGTTGAAGACCGAGATCGGCGATAGATTGGACGCGCTGTAAGAAAGGACCCAGCCGCTCGCGTTGCCGTCATTGCAGGCGTTGGAGCCAAAAGCCATATACACGGCTCCATTAAGAAGCAGCAGTCCCGGGCGGTTCAACTCATGCAGGCTGGTGAAGTTCATTTTTTGCCCCTGCTTACTCACGCTGAAGGCATTAATCACGACGGGACCGCCGAGCAATTCTTGTCCGGTGGTGATGTCGAGCGCATGCAGACGGTGGAGAACCGTGCCGTTTTCTACGGTCTTAGCCACGACGTACATGATGCCCGCGGTGGTGTCGATGACCGGGGTGCCGGCAATTCCCTCCTGCGTAAAACCGGTGGTCTTGCCGCCCGAGCAGGGCAGTTCGGCGCCGCTTGCGGTGGTGATTCCGGGACCATAGATGGCAGGATTGGTGAAATTCACCGTCCACAGATACGGATTCCCATTCAACCCGACACCGCTGTCGGCGTCAAAGGCATAAACCGAATCGGCCATAGTCGCCACATAGACGACGTTATGCTGCGTCACCTGTCCGTTGACGTTGATGTTTACGTTGGGAACGTACAGTGGCTGCGCCAGTGCCAGATAATCGATCGGATAATTAAAGAGAAAGCCGAATCCGTTCTTGTTCACGTTCTGCGGCGTCAGCAGGGTTTCATTGGTATTGGCCCCGGTCCGCCCGTTATCCGAGCGGCCGGTTGCAAACTTGGCCTGTCCAAAACAGGCAGAAACCGACATCATACCCACGAGGAGCGTGATCGCAACAAGGCGGTAGAGGGAAATTGAGTGTTTTTCCATTCGTCTCACCGGAAAAAGACAGATCGTTACCATTGGTTACCCCGCTGGAAGATTGCACACCATGCCGTGTCTTAAGGAAGTAGCAGTTATTAAGCCGAAGGAGAACCCGGGAAGCGGAATCGCAACTTCCACTGTACAAAACCACTTCCGATAGCGCAAGGCCGCTGTAAGGGAGCGGCGATCCTTATACAGGAAACCTTTTGCAACTATTGAGCACAAAGTCTATCCCGGGTGCAGGGCCTCTGAAAACCCCACCGAAGTGGGGGTGCAAGCAAGGTCACACCCGCCAGAGCGGAGACCGCATATCTAATTTTGGGACAACTATCCATAGTAGGAGAACCGTCAGTTGAGCAGTTTCGGAACACGCATCGATTGCGGCGGTGAGTGCTGAAGAACACCCCACGATCGACGCGATGCTGAGTTTGGCGAGCGAGATATACTTGAAACTGGGAATGTTGTTTCGCCGCGGCGTTTCGTTTTAGACCTCAAATGGGTTTCGTAAATAAATTCACCTATGCCAGCAAGGTCCTGCCATCGGCAACCTGGCGCGCGCTGCAACCGCCTGCCCGAGGCCCTGTGCACCTGATCTTCACCCTTGCCGATCATTTCGAACCAGCCATCGTTCCGGGAGATGGCTTTAAGCGCGTCCCGCTGCCTGAGCAAGAGCGGCGCCTGGAATGGTGGGTGCGCGAATATCCCAAAGTGATCGACGGCTGGCGCGATCATGACGGACGGCCGTTCGTCCACACCTATTTCTATCCCGCCGAGCAGTACGATCAGGGATTGCTCGAGATGCTTGCCGAGCACTGTCACGCGGGATGGGGAGAAGTTGAGATCCACCTGCATCACGGAATGGAGCATCCCGACAACGCCGAACATACTCGCCAAGAGCTCACCGAATTTCGCGACTGGCTTGCCTTTCGCCATCGCTGTCTCGCGGTTGAAGAAGGTTCGACTAATCCCGGCTATGCCTTTGTGCATGGAAACTTCGCGCTCGCGAACTCCACCGGTGGAGCATTCTGCGGCGTCGATTCGGAGATGCAGATTCTTGCCGAGACTGGTTGCTATGCCGATCTCACGCTGCCGAGCGGCATCTGGAATCCGGCGCAGATCGCAAAGATTAACTCTGTTTACGAGTGCACTCTGCCGTTCGGGCAGCGCGCTCCACATCGCAAAGGGCGTGACCTCGTCGCGGGACGCGCTCCCAAGACTTTTCCTGTCATGGTGCAGGGTCCGCTGGTTATCGACTTTCAGCGCACGTTTCGCACGGTGCGGCCGGTGCTGGAGAACGGTGGTATCACCACTGCGATCCTCCGACCTTGCAACGGCTCGCTCTCTGGAAGCAAGCGAACGTTCGCGTCATCGGTCGTTCTGATTGGCTGTTCGTCAAACTGCATTGCCACAGCATGGTTCCGGCCCAGAAAGACGCGGTGATCGGCGACAGCTTCCGCAACTTTCTGGCGGAGCTGGTGGGCGGCGCGGCCGGGCGCAAAGAAACGCTGCACTTCGTGGCCGCGCGCGA
This sequence comes from uncultured Acidobacteriaceae bacterium, assembly GCA_963755765.1. Taxonomy (GTDB): domain Bacteria; phylum Acidobacteriota; class Terriglobia; order Terriglobales; family Acidobacteriaceae; genus Acidiflorens. Next base: position 670,527 of record CAVWKZ010000004.1, on the reverse strand, counting down.
GATGGCCAACATCCTGCTTGCCGCGTGCGACGGACGCGAGGGCAATCCCAGCGACTTCCGCGATTATCGCTTCAAACGCATTGCCGACCAGCCGCTCTCAGCGGAAAAATCCAGTTCTGTTCCCGTGAGTTCGCCGCTCACGACATGAAGTAACATCCCTCCCGTTTCTATTTCTTTCGTGGGGTTGGTGTCTTCAACGACGACACACGAGCGCCCTCAGCGTGCGCTGTGACCGGCAGCGCGTGGTAGCCGATCGCCTGTTCTGTGGGCGCTCCGAATAGTTCGGGATGCAGGTAGTGTCCTTGCTCTTGCGGCTCCTTTTCGACTTCGACCGGGATGCGGTGGGCATCGGCATAGGCGTCGTGCCGAATGCCAGTCACCTGCCAGGAAACTTTTCTCGCCCGGCTTGCCGCCGGAAATCCTGAAGCGGTTGCCGGAGATTTCTTTGGCCACATAAAGGCTCGGTTGCGGCCTGCCGATCGAAGTAAGTTGATAGCGGAAATCCTGATTCAACGCCTCAAAATAATCTGGGAGCGAAATCCACATTGAGCCTCGCGCATCGAGCGTGGCCACACCGTTGTAAATGTTCATCATGTCTGGCGATTCAACGAAGGAGTGATAGAGATATTTGTTCGCGGGATCGAGTGGATGATCGATCTTGAACGAGCCGCTACCCTTGCTGAGGGTGCCAGTGATCTCAACGTTGCCCTCAAAATATGCGGCATAGTCAGTGCTGCCGCTGCCGGTGTTGACGGCTACGATGCCACTGCCTTGGGGACTGGCGGTGACGAAATATCCGCCATTGGCCCCGCTGCCGGAGGTGACGAGTTGGCGCCGTATACGGCGTTCGTGACGCGGGCGGTGATCGACGAGAAGGTACTCCCGCCGGAGCCGTTGTCACGCACATCCAAAGTCGAGGCGGGAGCGGTCGTACCGATGCCGACGCTGACGCTTGAGGTGGCCGTGTTAACTCCATTGATACTGCCGAGACCAGGACGTTACTCGCGCTCGCCTCTGCATAGGCGCCGATGGCGGTTGCATTCGAGAGTGTCCCCGTTGCTATCCCGGCGTTGGCCCCCACAATGGTGTTATTGAAACCCGTTATGTTGGAACTATCGTTCGTTTCTCCAGATTGGTAGCCCAGCGCGGTGTTTCCTGAGCCATTGGTGTTCTTTAGGAGAGCGGAGTAGCCGTTCCCAGTGTTGCAGCACCCATCCGCGTTATTGTTCAGAGCAAGAGTGCCGGTGGCAGTGTTGTTTATGCCGCCGTTGTTGGAGGCGAGAGCCAGAGGGCCGACGCCTACATTGCCCGAGCCCGTCCCGGTATTGCCCGCATAGCCCAGAAAGGCGTTCCCATTCCCGTAATTGCCGAAAGCGAAAAGATTGCTTCCAATCTGGTAGCTGCTGCCCGTCACTGTCCCCGTTGCGCTCAGGGTTCCGTTCACCGTCTGATTGCCGGTGAACGTGTTGGCGGCGGCCAGTTGCGCGTATAGAGCATTCGTCGCCGCGGTGTTCAGGTTCAGCGTGATGGTGCCGCTGGTGCCTCCGCCAGTGAGGTCCGTTCCCGCAGTTACGCGGTGATCGTGCCCGCACCTGGAAATGTCTGCCCTGAGGCGAATGTAACCGGCGAGCCAAACGCAACCGCGCCGGTGAAATTGCCCGTGCCATGCACATCGAGCGAGAAAGCGGGAGTCGTGGTGCCGATGCCGACGTTGACACTCGACGTGGCGCCAGCTACACCCTTAATGCTACCCAGTACGAGGGCATTGCTTTCCCCAACGACAGCGACGGCGCCGACGGCCGTGGCATTGTTGAGGGTTCCCGTTGTGAGTGCTGATTGATACCCCACAACAGTGTTATTGGATCCGACGATGTTGGATTCATCGCCTGTCAGGCCAGCCCCGTAGCCTACCGCAGTGTTCTTACCGCCCGTTGTGTTGAAGACGAGCGCCTGGAGGCCGGCGGCGGTATTCGAGCTTCCCATGGTGTTATTTCCGAGTGCCTGGTAACCACTGGCGGTGTTCCCGCCGCCCGTGGTGTTCGAAGAAAGCGCTATATAGCCACTGGCGGTATTTCCGCCGCCCGTAGTGTTCAAAGAAAGCGCCTGGAAACCGGCGCCGGTATTTTGGAGGCCCGTCATCGTCGAGTTACCAGCGAAGCCGAGGAACGCATTCTGATTCGCGTAGGAGCCGTAATCGAACAGGTTACTGCCAATCTGAAAACCGCTGCCGGTCACTAACCCGGTCGCGCTCAGGTTCCCATTCACCGTCTGATTGCCAGTGAAGGTGTTCGCGGTGGCCAGTTGCGCGTAGACGGAATTCAGGGCTGTCGTATTCACATTCAGTGTGACGTTGCCGCTCGCACCGCCGCCCGTGAGGTCCGTTCCCGCAGTTACGCCGGTGATTGTGCCCGTGCCCACTGAAGCGCACGCCCACGCGCTGCCGCTCCACTGCAACACCTGATTCGCCGCGCAAGCATTCGTCAGCGAAAGGGTAAGCGTGCCGCTGGTTCCGCCGCCTGTCAGACCGCTGCCGCTGGCCGTGGTCACGCCTGTGATGGTGCCGTCGCCGGCGAACACAATGTCCAACTCTGGGGGATGGCTTGTCGTCGCGGTCTCTTTGCTGTCGAACGTGGCATCGAACGTTCCCACCGCGACCAGCGCAATGCCGTTGTTGGACGACGGGGTGTCTCAACCACCCCTGCACGGTCGAGGTCATGGGAATGAGGATGTATTGGTTCTTATCCGCCGTCGTGATGGGCACGTTGGAATCGATCACGCTGCCGAGGGCTGGCGCGAGGCTGTAGGTGAGAGTGCTCTCCGCCCACGTGCCGTTGACGGCATACACCTCGAAGCTACCCGCCGTAGGTACGGTATTGACGTAGAGTTTCAGCGTGGCCTGGCTGATGCTGGCTCCGTTGGGGATGGACGCCAGGTTGAATTGTATGTAGGTGACCTCCTTGGCGGCATCGACGTTGAGTGTCTTCTGGGCGCCATAGTTGGTGGTGGGATCGGTGCTGCTGGTGTAGGTGTCGCCGAGGGGCGTGATCTGCGCGTATGCGCAGGGCAACAAGCACAGGGCGGAGAGCAACGCGATCAGTACCGCCAAGGGGGTTCTTGACTTCTTCATGGCACACTCCAACTTGTTTTTCGCCGGAATCGAAACTTAGTCCAGGTGAGGCCGAGTGCGTAAGTTAAGAGGCCGAGGAGTTATATGCGGTTCCGGGCAGCGGAAAAAGAGCGCTCAGAGCGCGCCAAGGATTATGTTAGGTGCATATTGCCCTGTCAATCTGCAAATAGTTGCGCACATCTGGGCGGCATCCGCGCGCTTAGCCCGTTTTCTTAGGTTGCGGCCAGACCACGGTCGCGACCAGCGCCACGGCGATTCCGAGCGACACTTCCAGAAAGCGATGCCACGCGACGATCCACGGACCACTCGTATGCGGAATCAGCAAAACGATACTCAGCGTGATGGCCGCAAAGCGGTAAGCGCCTCCGATGCGCAATGACCACGCCACCAGCCCGCACACGAGAATCCCAAGACCATAGACCAGAGCGTTCGGAGGGAAGAACGTGGTCAGCGCCGCGCCCAGCACCGCTCCCAGCGCTGTTCCGACAAAACGCTGCCATCCGAGGACGTGCGGAGCGATTGTGGATTGAACGATGACGATGGTCGAGATCGGAGCCCAATAGGATTCTGGCAGCTTCAGAAGATGAGCGAGAAGCAGGGCAACGACCGCTGCTACAGCGGTACGCACTGAGTCCAGAACGCAGTACGGATTGATTCCTGAAAAAATCCCGCCTCTCGCCATCGGGTCCTCCGCGCAGATGAGCCAAGAGCCGTCATAATATCGCACTCGGAACCGCTCCCCTGTATCGCTCCTCGACCGCCCGCTGGTAGGCGCAATGTGGTCGTTAAGCTGCCCTCCAGCTATCCAACCGGATTGCCTGTGACTGCTGTCACCGACCCAACCTCGCTCTCTGTGGAAAATTTGGTTTAGCCGCGAAGCGGCGCAAGAATGCAGCCCACGGCGTGAGCCGTGGGAGCGCAAGAATGCAGCCCATGGCGCGAGCCGTGGGAATAAGGAGCAAGCTTGTCTCACACGGCCAGCAACCTCGTGGTTCATATAATCTTCAGCACGAAAGGCCGCCTGCCTCTAATAACTCCTGAATTCCGATCTGATCTCTTCGCCTACCTTGGAGGTATTGTTCGCGAGATGCGCGGTACAGCGCTCATCATTAACGGAACCGCTGATCACGTACACATGCTAATCCGCATTCGTCCGGTACAAGCGGCAGCGGAGATTACCCGGGTCGTCAAAACCAACTCGTCGCGCTGGGTCCGCGAGAAGTGGAACATGCAGTTTGCCTGGCAGACCGGTTATGGCGCTTTCAGCGTGAGCGAATCGAACGTGCCAGCCGTTTCCCGATATATCGCAGGGCAGGAGGAGCACCACAAGAAGAGAACGTTTCAGGAGGAATATCTGGCGTTCCTGAAGAGGAATAAGGTCGCGTACGACGAGCGGTACATCTGGGATTAGTTTCGGATTCCAGCACAAGATACAGCCGCGAAGCGGCGTAGGAACCCAGCCCACGGCGTGAGCCGTGGGTAGAAACGCAACCAAGGGTCAAGCTCCGAAGGAGCGAAAGAAAACCGGCTTGTGGCGCGAGTTGTATCCCAAGCCGCCCGTCATATATCGCATACGACGTTTCTTTCGCCCTCTGCGGGGCTTGCGTCAAGTTTGGCCTTGGCCCCCCACGGCTTTCGCCGTGGGCTGCATTCTTGCGCCGCTTCGCGGCTATTAACGGCCGCCAGCTCGCTCCTCCCCTTTTCGATCACCCTTCGCAGCGCCTTGTTAATCTCCCACTGATATCCGCGTCCCATCTTCCGGAACCAAGCCAACACATCGGCGTCCAGTTTCAGCGTGACCCGCTTCTTCGGCAACCCCACGCCAGTGCTTAAGCTCCAGCCGCCCGCTCCCGCCATTCCCGCCACCCGCCGTTCGTGGAACGCCCCTGTTCCACACCTCCGGAAGCCCGAATGGCCGGCGATCCCTCCCGCGCCTCTTAACCCTTTTCTTCCGTTTCATTTGCCGTCAATCATACTACATATACGTACGTACATAATAAGCTGCAAAGTGTTCCACGTGGAACACTGTGCGATCGGGATAGGGGGAACGGTCACCGTCCTCCCCTCCCACACCACCGTACATGCGGGTCCGCATACGGCGGTTCGGCGGATTAAGCGAGGACCGTACGACCAGGGGCGGAAGCCCGAGCTGGGCAAAGTAAGCATTCGGCAGAGCGATGGTCAGGGCGGGCGAGTGCGCGAGCCGCCACGGACCGTGAGGGCTCCCGGCCGTTTTCGCCGCGAGGTCCTTACTGACGCCCCGTTTGCGCAGCTCGCGGAACCTTGTCCGTCCACGCTTCCATTGCTTCCACACCACCGACCGAAGTCGGCGGCGTAACCACGTCTCAAGACGTTCCAGCACCGAGGGCGTTTGACAGTCGCCGAAGTACCCGAGCCAGCCACGGAGATAGGTCGCCAGTTCCTTGACCATCGGCCGCAAGCTGATGCCGCGGGTTCTCCGCGTCTGCTCCCGAATCCGCTCCTTGAAGCGAGCGATAGCCTTGGGGGCGATGCGCCGCCTCGGTTCTCGTTCCCCCGTGAAGCTGAATCCGAGAAACTTCCTTTGCCCCGGTCGAGCGACGGCGCTCTTCGCCTGGTTGACCTTGAGCTTGAGACGGTGCGTGATGAAGCGAGTAACGCTCTCCATCACTCGTTGTCCCGCTCGTTCGCTGCTGACGTAGATGTTACAGTCGTCGGCATAGCGGACGAAGCAGTGACCGCGCCGCTCTAACTCCCGGTCCAGTTCGTCCAGCACCAGGTTGGAAAGTAGTGGTGAAAGCGGACCGCCTTGAGGCGTTCCCTCATCCACCGCACTCACCAACCCATCCTCCATCACTCCGGCCTCCAGAAACGCTCGAATCAATTTGAGCATTCGCTTGTCGGCCACGCGCTCGGCCACCGCCGCCATCAGGCGGTCGTGGTTTACTCGATCGAAAAATTTCTCCAAGTCGAGATCCACCACCCAGCGGTACCCTTCGGCGATATACTGCTGCGCCTTGTGCACCGCTTGCTTCGCACTGCGCCCCGGTCGGAAACCGTGGCTATGTTCGGAGAACGTCGGGTCCCAGCGCTTCTGCAGAACCTGCAGCACCGCCTGCTGAATAAAGCGATCCAGCACGCAAGGAATGCCTAGCTTGCGCATTCCACTGCCATCCGGCTTCGGGATTTCCACCCGTCTTACCGGCTGCGGTTGATAAGTTCCGCTTCGTAGCTGTTCCCCGATTTCCAGCCCATGCTGCTTCAGGTAGGCCGGTAATTCGTCGACGGTCATCCCGTCTACTCCCGGACTCCCTTTATTCGCCTTGACTCGTTGTAATGCCTGCTTGCAGTTTTCCAGCTCGCAGACTTCTTCCATCAGTCGTTCGGTTCCGGCCAGGCTTTCAGACTTGCGCTTCGCCACCAGCGTTTCGGTCCCTTTCGCGGCGGGCTTCGGAGCATCACTCCTACTTTCCACCGGAAAGGCCAGCACCCCTTGTTCGGGTCGGTTTTTCCGCCGCTGTCCGCTCATGAGTCGCGCCGCTTACTTGCCCTTTCCTTTATTCCCCTTGCGGAGTACCGTTCGGGCCTTCGATCATCGTTCCCGGCTTGGCCTATCTTGTTTGCTCCGCCTTTCGGCTTTGGAGTGCCTCAATAGCTTCGCCGACTGCATGACCTACTACGCCCTTTGCTGACTTCTGCGACACGATCGGGATGAATCGCTTTCACCCTCAGTCACGATTTCGTGACGTGCCGCAGACCTCCCGAGGTAAGTTCGACCGCCTTCGACACGCAACCGCCGGATCTACCACCAGTGCGCTTGATGGATATGGGCTTCGCAATCATTGGCTCGCTCGCCCGCCACCGTAGGCCTCATATCCGGTTCTTGTTCATCGGCTCGCGTCTTTGCTCCACGCTTCTTTCAGGCCCCGCCTCACGGCGGGTGTTATTTCACCCTTGCGCTTCGCTATGACTTCACCTCCATCAGGTTGTCAAAGGGACTTTCACCCTCAAGCTGTCGAACATGCTCGGCACACCAAAACAAAAGCCCCGCTCGCTAGAGCGGGGCTTAGGTTCAAGCTAACAGCTAAATGCTAAGAGCTAACGGCTGCTCTTAGTACATTCCGTCCATGCCGCCGCCGCCACCATGGCCGCCGCCCATCGGAGCGCTCTTCTTCTCCTCGGGGATTTCGGCTACCAGGGCTTCGGTCGTGAGCATCAAGGCTGCGATCGAACCGGCGTTGGTTAGTGCGGTGCGCACTACCTTCGTTGGATCGAGCACTCCTGCCTTGACCAGGTCTTCGTAATCGCCGGTCAGGGCGTTGTAGCCGAAGTTGTTATCTTTCGAGTCATTGATCTTACCGATCACGATCGCACCTTCTTCGCCGGCATTCTCGGCGATCTGGCGCAAGGGCTCGGTGATGGCGCGCTTCACGATGTTGACACCGATCTGCTCGTCACCTTCCAACTTCAGGCTGTCGAGAGCTTTGACGCAACGCGCTAGCGCTACGCCGCCGCCCGGGACGATTCCTTCTTCTACGGCCGCGCGGGTTGCATGCATGGCATCTTCCACGCGCGCTTTCTTCTCTTTCATTTCGGTTTCGGTCGCGGCTCCAACTTTGATCACCGCTACGCCACCGACCAGCTTGGCCAACCGCTCCTGCAACTTCTCGCGGTCGTAGTCGCTGGTGGTCTTGTCGATCTGGCTGCGAATTTCTTTTACGCGGCCCTGGACATCACCGGGCTTGCCTTTGCCTTCGACGATGGTGGTGTTGTCCTTGTCGATGGTGATTTTCTTGGCCTGTCCGAGATCGGAGAGCTGGACGTTTTCCAGCTTGATGCCGAGGTCTTCGGTGATGGCCTTGCCGCCGGTCAGGGTTGCGATGTCCTGCAACATGGCCTTGCGACGATCGCCGAAGCCGGGAGCCTTGACGGCCGAGACTTGCAGCGTGCCACGCAGCTTGTTGACTACGAGGGTGGCTAGCGCTTCGCCTTCCACGTCCTCAGCGATGATCAGGAGCGGCTTGCCGCCCTTGGCGATCTGCTCGAGCAACGGGAGCAGGTCTTTCATGGAGCTGATTTTCTTTTCGTGGATCAGGATGTAGGCGTTCTCCTGGATCGATTCCATCCGCTCCGGATCGGTAACGAAATACGGAGAGAGATAGCCGCGATCGAACTGCATGCCCTCGACAACGTCAAGCTGCGTTTCAAGAGTCTTCGACTCTTCCACGGTGATGACGCCGTCTTTGCCGACTTTCTTCATCGCTTCGGCAATGATCTTGCCGATGGTCTCGTCGTTGTTGGCGGAGATGGTGCCGACTTGCGCGATCATCTCGCCGGTGACGGGCTTGGAGAACTTATCGAGCTCGCCCTTTTCGCGATTGCCTTCTTTGTCGAACTTACCGGTGATGAGCTGAACGGCTTTCTCGATGCCGCGCTTCATCGCCATGGGATTGGCTCCGGCAGCTACGGTCTTTACGCCCTCGCGATAAATTGCCTGGGCAAGAACGGTCGCGGTGGTGGTGCCATCGCCGGCTACGTCGCTGGTCTTGCTGGCGACTTCGCGGACCATCTGGGCGCCCATGTTCTCGATGCCGTTGGGCAGTTCGATTTCCTTGGCTACGGTGACGCCGTCCTTGGTAATGGTGGGCGAACCGAATTTCTTTTCAATAACAACGTTGCGGCCCTTGGGGCCGAGGGTGACCTTCACAGCGTCCGCCAACATGTTGACGCCGCGGAGAATCGCCTGTCGCGACTCTTCTCCGTGAACAATTTGTTTTGCCATTGTGTTTGCTCCTATTCGATTTGTGCAGGTGGTGCCTGCGTATTTGTTGCAGCCAGCTACTTGCTGGCGGTTCTTGCTGATCCTGCGAGCGGCAGGGGAGGACGAGGTCCTTCGCTTCGCTCAGGATGACAACCGTTATTTCCGGGATCCGGCGGTTTCTTTCTTTGCCGGAGTTGCGGAGCCGGTGAGAATGCCCAGTACTTCTTCCTCGCGCATGATGATGAAGTCTTCTCCATCAATCTTGATTTCGGTGCCGGAATACTTGCCGAAGAGAATGCGATCGCCTTCTTTTACGTCGATGGGACGCAGCTTGCCTTCTTCGCTGATCTTGCCTTTGCCGGCGGAGATGACTTCTCCCTCCATCGGTTTATCTTTCGCGGAGTCGGGGATAATGATGCCGCCGCGGGTGGTATCGGCCTCTTCTACCCGACGGACCAGGATGCGGTCATGCAGCGGGGTGAATTTAGTTGCCATGGTTGCTACTCCTTTCAAGAGTGGTTGATTAGGGTTTGAATCGATTGCAGATTACCCGGAAATCGGATGGTGTTAGCACTTAAGCCCTACGAGTGCTAATTATAGGAATGTGAGTGGGTAATTGTCAAGCGCTAACGCAAGATTCTAGGTAACATACTTATAATCAGTAATATAGAAGATTATATCAAATCAAAGCTTCGGCGCGAAGGGTGGGCCTGCGTCTGGCAGACGGGTTCTTCAGCTCAGGGCCTAACCAGGATGGCAGCGCCTTGGGCGGAGCGAGGCTATTAGCGAGGATCGATTGCTGGAGGCGCGAACCCCCGTCTAAGCGGACTTCTGGTCGACTCCGTAGCGTTTTGCCGCGGACTGGATGCGCTTCCAGGCTGCGCGACGCTCCGCTTCGGTGACACCCTTTACTTGATCGAAACGGGCGATGGCGTTGCGCACGTGGGAGGCATTTTCCAGTGGCTCCTTGCGCTGCTTGGGGAATGCGAATTTGGTTGCGGAAATACGATCACGAGATGCTGTGGTCAGTTTGGCCATAAATTTCCTTCGTGGAGAGATAGTCGCTCCGTGACACGAGTCACGGATTTACTGCAGAATTTTAGACCTGCGGTCTAAATTGATCCATACCGTGCGGTCTGTATATTGGGGCAATTTGGAGACACATTCGCCCAGTGTCCAGCCCCTAAAGGGGCGTCCGATCTGGAAGCTTACGGTATCGCTGAAGCGATACCCTGATACGAACCGATACCCTGATACGAACCGATACCCTGATACGAAGCGATGCCCTGACACGAATCGCGAGGGTTTCAGCGAGAGGTAAAGCAGCAGCCGCCCTGGTGGCGGTTGCGACGCGACTCGCGCGTTATTTCTGGGCGGTGACCTTTTCTGCAATTTTGTCGTACTCGGTCTTTGGCATGATGTGCCGCTTCACGAGTTCGTCGGGCTGGCTATAGGGACGACCGGCTATTACGCGGTCCGCTTCTGGTGCGGTCACGCCCGGCAGGGTCAACAACTGCTCTTTTGTGGCGGTATTCAAATCGAGGGGCTGATCACGGGTCCAACCCTCGCGTATTCCTGTGGCAACGGCTTGGGCGTCGTGCTTCACCTCGGCTGTCGCTTGCGCGGTCTTCTCCTCCAGTTGCTGGGTGGTTGGCTGCTGAGTGCAGCCGGCGAGCGCCGCCAGCAGCACGACTGTGGGAAGGTAGCGAAATCTGAGGGAGTCCATTTGGATCAGCTTCTTTCTGGAAAGCGAGGCAGGCATGAGTCGAGCGTCGCCGACCGGTCGACATGACCTATGACTGCCCCTGGGGAAGGCCGTCCGCCGTTTCCGGGGGACACCGAGTTAACCAGCCTTGAACCCTAGTCTCCTGAGCGCAGTTCGTCTGTTCAGAATTGCACACTTCGTCAGATTGATTTGAGAACTCAGTGGCCAGGGTGTAGCCGGGTTTCGAGGTTTCAAAGTTAGAGAGTTTCAGGATCTGAACCGACCATGGAAAGTGGACAAAATTGCACAGCCTGGACGGGAATGGTTCTGCGACACTTGGCGCCATGACAACTAGAACGATTCCGGAATACCTCGAGGACGAGCGGCAAAGGCTTGAAGACGATCGGCTGCGGATGGAAGACGAAGCTGCGCGCATCCAGACGGAACATGGCCATCATCGCACTGCGAAACAGCCTAAGCTGGAATTCCCGTCTGCGACTAAGGCTGCGGCCAAAACGCGAAAGAACAAAGTGAGAAAAAGCCCGGCGGTACTCCCGGTAAAGCCCCACGCCACGCGAAAGAAAGCAACGAGAGCGCGCAAGATCGCGTGAGTCCCCAGGTCCGAAGTAGCGGCGCGCCGTCCAGCGGCGACCCGATCTGAGACGATGGTGCTAAGGATACTGCCCAATTTGCCCAATTGACGGCGACGTTGCCAGCCCTCCGTCGGGTATGGTCCGTCGGGCTCCTAGCGAACAGTGCAAGCATTGAGTTTCAGATCCGAAATGGAACGCTTTCACGTGGCAGTCGGCGTGCAATCGTCGCGTTATCACCTTCCGCAAAAGGGGCGGCTTGGCCGGCCACGGGATTCAAATATGGACGACTGTCAACCGTTGCTTACTAACCGGCGCATACGTCTGGCGGAGAGGCGATGGAGGAACGTCATGATGTCCGGCTTGAATTGTGTTGAGAGCTGTCTTACTTGCCATCTGCGTTCCGGCGGTTTTTTCTGCGACCTCTCGCCCGGCTCGATCGAGGATTTCAACAAAATAAAACATGCTGCGGTTTTTCCGGAACATGCTGCGGTGCTGGTCGAAGGACAGAGTCCGTGCGGAGTTTTCATTCTCTGCCAGGGACGGGTCAAGCTTTCGACCACTTCGCGTGAAGGCAAGACCTTAATAGTGCGCATTGCGGAAGCTGGTGAGGTTCTGGGATTGCATGCCGTGGTGACGGGCGCTCCTTACGAGCTTACGGCTGAGACTATGCAGCCCTGCCAGCTGAACTTTGTGGGGCGCGAAGACATGCTGCACTTCCTCCAGGGGCACGCGGACGCGGCTCTGCATGCGACGCAGCATCTGGCGCGAGACTGTTCGGACGTTTACGGGGTGGTGCGGACGATTGGGCTGTCACATTCGGTGACGGAGAGGTTCGCGCGGTTCCTGCTGGAAAGCGCCTCCGAAGGGCGGGTCAACAATGGCAAGGTGCGGGTGCGGCTGGCGATGACCCATGAAGAAATGTCACAGCTGGTCGGCACCAGTCGCGAAACCATCACCCGGTTGCTTTCGGAGTTCAGGAGAAATGCGCTGGCGGAAGTGGATGGGACGATGTTGATTATTCATAATCGTTCGGCTTTGAGAAGCATGGTCAGGGCTTAGGGACGACTTTTCGGCCCCTTAAGGGGCGTCCGATTTTGAACGACTTTGGTATCGCTAAAGCGATACCCTGATACGAAACAAATTCTGAGACTTTTGGTGTCGCTGAAGCGATACCCTGGCACAAATCGCGCATACGAATCGCGAGTTTTTCAGGCAACTGTCCAGCCGTAACGCCTCAGCCATCAAGTCCGATATAATCCACAGCTTCAGATGGCACTCGCCTCCGGCACGAAGCTTGGTCCTTATGACATCCAGTCCCTCATCGGGGCTGGGGGAATGGGAGAAGTGTATCGGGCGCGGGACGCACGGCTGAATCGCATCGTGGCCATCAAAGTTCTGCCCCGGTCTTACTCGTCGGATGCGGATCGGTTGCAGCGGTTTGTGCAGGAAGCGCGCTCGGCGGCGGCACTGAATCATCCGAACATTCTTTCGATTTTCGATATTGGGGAGGAGCAGGGCGCTCCCTACATCGTTTCCGAATTACTTGAAGGACAGACCTTGCGGGAGCGGATTAGGAGTGGACCGCTTTCCAGCCGCAAGGCGATTGACTATGCGCTGCAGGCGGCGCGGGGACTGGCGGCGGCGCACGAGAAGGGAATCGTGCATCGCGATCTGAAGCCGGAAAATTTATTCATAACCAACGACGACCGGGTGAAGATTCTCGACTTCGGTCTGGCGAAATTGACCCGTCCGGAAGTTGATCCGGATGCGGACGCGGCTACGGTGCAGGTTAATACTGAGCCCGGCCAGATTATGGGGACGGTCGGATATATGTCCCCGGAGCAGGTGCGGGGAAAGCCGGCGGACCATCGCTCGGACATTTTTGCGTTTGGGTCAATTCTTTACGAGATGATTTCGGGGCAGCACGCGTTTCGCGGAGAGTCGGCGGCCGATACGATGAGCGCCATTCTTAAAGAAGAGCCGGCTGAGCTTTCGGAGACGGCGCGCAATGTTCCTCCGGCGTTGGAGCGGATTGTGCGGCATTGTCTGGAGAAGAATCCGGCGCTGCGCTTCCAGTCGGCGGGAGATTTGGCGTTCAATCTGGAAGCGCTGACGGAGAGTTCCGCAGTCAGTTCGGTGGGAAAGACAGGCACGCAGGCGGCGATCGCGGATGCGGCGAGTTCTGGAGCAACGGCCGCACAGAAAAAAGAAGAAGCTGCTCCGCGCAGGAAGATGTGGGAACTGGCGGGCGGCTTGGTGCTGGCGGCGGTAATGGTTGGGTTGGGTTGGTGGTGGGGGCGAGGCAGCGGTCGCGAGCCGTTGGAGTATCAACCGGTCACGTTTCGAAACGGGTTTATCGGGAACGCTCGATTCACGCCGGACGGCAGTGTTGTGTACAGCGCTTCGTGGGACGGCAGTGAAAAACAGTTGTATATGGGGCGCACGGACGACCAGGGCGCGCGCGAACTGGGGGTGAAAGATGCGGAACTGCTCTCGATCTCGAAGAGCGGAGAGTTGGCGGTGCGGCTGAACACGGTGATCCTGGCGGGGTGGGCGGCGACGGGAACGCTGGCGCGGGTTTCCGTAAGCGGGGGAGCGCCGCGAGAGGTGCTGGACAATGTGCAGAACGCGGACTGGGCGGGGGATGGAGAGAACATGGCGGTGGTCCGCTACCTGCCGGAAACTCAGCATTGGCGGTTGGAGTATCCGATTGGAAAGGTGCTGGTCGACGGGACGAACTGGATTAGCGATCCGAAGATATCGCCGGACGGGAAGAGGATCGCGTTTGCCGATCATCAGAACGCGGTCGGTGATGATGAGGGCGCGGTTGCAGTGATTGCTTCGGATGGCAAGGACAAAGAGAAGATACTTTCCGCAGGGTGGGCGTCACTGGAAGGAATTCTGTGGTCTCCGACGGGCGATGAGATCTGGTTCAGTTCCACCAACAACCGGAGCGGTTCGAATCCGCGGGCGGTAACGCTTGCGGGTGCGGTGCGAAGCATTGCCAATGTCCCGGGAGGAATGTGGCTGGAGGACCTGCGCAACGGTGTGGCGTTGGTGGTCACTCATCGCCGGCGGATAGGAATTCGCGGGGTGCCTCCGGGTGGAAAAGAGGAGCGTGAATTGGGGTGGTTCGACTGGTCGGTGCTGGGCGATCTGACTGCCGATGGCCGCAAGGTTTTATTCGAAGAAGCGGGCAGCGGTGGTGGACCGAATTACACCGTGTTCGTGCGTGATACGGACGCGTCTCCGCCGGTGCGAATCGGCGAGGGAGTAGGGTTGACGATCTCTCCCGATGGCAAGTGGGTGATCACGCAGCCGGCGAATGGGGGGCCGCTGCGGGTGGTGCCGACTGGAGCGGGCGAGGCCCGGCAGTTGACGCATGACAGTGTGAGCTATGAAAAAGTGCGGTGGCTGGCGGGCGGTAAAGAGCTGCTGGCCAGCGGCAGCGAGGCTGGGCATGGTACGCGCGATTATCTGATCAAGGTGAGCAATGGCGAGTCGCGGCCGATTACTCCCGAGGGCGTGGTCGGCGTGTACCCGTCGCCTGATGGGCAGACGACGGCGGTGCAGACTCCGGAGGGAAAGTGGGGAATTTCGCCGCTGGACGGGGGCAGTTTGCGTCCAATTCCGGAGTTGGATTCGGCCTATCGCGTTCGGGGATGGACGCCGGATGGAACATCGGTGCTCGTTTTCCCCACGCGGCAGAGCGGGAAGACGGAGAACATCTATCGCGTAAACGCGGCTACGGGAAAAATGGAATTGGTGAAGACCTTCGGGGAAGACCTCGCTGCGGGGATGGTGAGCGTAGGTGTGTCTTATCTTTCGGGCGACGGGGGTGCGTACGCCTATAGCTATATGCAGACGCTGTCGCAGGTTTATGTGGTTCGGGGACTGAAGTAGCTTTCTGCGGTGCTCTTTTTCACCGACGAGACGCGGAGGGCGCCGAGAGATGCAACATCCCGCTCTCAACGCCCTCGCGAGAAGGTTTCTTACCTCTACGCCGCTACGCCGCCTTGGCGATTGTTCCGGTTGCTGCGCTGGTTACTTTTCGCACTGCCAGCGAGAGCATGATTCGCGAAACGCCGCTCATGATCATACTCACGCCCACCAGAATGCCGATCGCCCAGAATGAGCTTGACGGCCACTGGGCATAAATCATCACTCCAAGGAGCAGGGTGATGACGCCGTCAAACAAGATCCAGCTTGAGCCTTGCAGCGGGCGCATCTTGAAAAACAGAATGATATCCAAGATGCCTTCGATCAGGAAGAGTGACGCCAGCATCAGCGTAAGCGCTACGACACCCATCAGCGGATGCACGATCAAGTATGCGCCGAAGGCCACATAGGCGACTCCGACCAGAAGCTTCCAGATCACGCTGCCGGCTCCATGGCTCTGAAAGGCTAGAACGATGTGGACTACCCCGGAAAGAACAATGAGCCAGGCGATTACCGCGTTGACCGCAACGGCGGCGAGGGCTGGCGAACCGATCGCTACCATGCCGAAGACGATTAGCAAAATGCCCCAGACGATGGACCAGGTCGAAGCGTGACGCGCGGTTTCGGACAAACTTTGTTGTGCCATCGAGGCCTCCTGAAACGACGCGGTTATCGTACCTCGGAAGGGATGATTTGGGAAAGTGGGAGCGGTCGCTCAGCTTCGGGATGGGGCTTGGCAAAAGGCTTGAACCACGGGGGCCACGGAGGATCACGAGGTTTTGTTGGTGGTTCGCGGTTTCGTAAATTGAGCTGCCACATGGGCGCTTTCAGAGTGGCTTGTTTCTCAGACCGGTTCTAGAATGGACGCCTATGAGGAAGTGCTTCGCGATCGTGAGTGCGGCGGTGATCGTGCTTGGCTTTGGCTTGGCTGGGTTGGCGCAGGTCCGGGATGACGTCGAGGGGCCAATGTCAGACTTGAAGTTCCTGGTGGTGAAGGATTACAACGGCAAGCCGGTGCGGAATGCGGCGGTGGTGCTGCATCCTGTGAAAAAGAATGGAAAGCAGTCGATGGGCGGGTTGGAGTTGAAGACGGATAACGATGGGAAGACGAATATTGACGGGATTCCGTATGGCCCGCTGCGGGTGCAGGTGCTGGCACCGGGGTTTCAGACTTTTGGCGAGGACTACCAGATCAACAAGCCGGAGTTGCAGATCACGGTGAAGCTGAAGCGTCCCGCGGGACAGTACTCGGTGTTGGACAACGGAGATGCGAAGAAGCCGGACGATAAGAATCCTCCGGCGCAGAAGCCACAATAATTGGCGGGAGCGATGGGAGCGAATTGCGTATGAAAAGAAATGCTTCGATAGTCAGGGCGGGGGTTTTGGCGGCCGCGATCGTGCTCGGGCTGGCGGTGGCGTGGGCTCAGGACGAGGGGCCGATGTCCAGCGTGCGATTTGTGGTGGTGCGCGATACCGATGGTAAGCCGGTGAGGAATGCTGAGGTGGTGCTGCATCCGGTGAACCGCAAGGGAAAGCAGGCGCAGGGAGAGATGGAGCTGAAAACGGATGCGGACGGGAAGGCGAGTATTGATGGGATTCCGTATGGTCCGCTGCGAGTGCAGGTGTTGGCGCCGCATTTCCAGACATTTGGGGATGACTTCGAGATCAACAAGCCGGAGATGGAGCTTACGGTGAAGCTGAAACATCCGAGCGGGCAATATTCGACTTATGACAATCATCCGGATGACAAGAAACCGCAGTAAGGCGCGGGGCGCGGTGAGCGGCCGAGGGACTGGTATTTGTGAGAGATGACAGGGAGAGCGGGGTGTCCTACAATCGGGCTGCCATGCGATCGCAGGAACTCACCGTCGAGCGGTATGAAGGAGTGGCGCAGGACCAGCGGATCCTGTTGCTGCGCGGGCCGATTACCATCGAGACCGCGCCGCAATTCGAGCGCGCGGTTCGGCACGAGAGCGCCGAGACGATGATTCTGGATTTGTCGGATGTTCCTTATATTGATTCGGTGGGATTGGGGTCGCTGGTGGCGACGTATGTGTCGCATCAAAAAACGGGACGCTGCCTGGTGCTAACGGCGATCAAGCCGCGGGTGCGCCGGATCATGGAGATTACCAAGGTCAACGATTTCTTCCTGACCTTCAGCACTACCTGGGAAGCGGTGGAAGCGCTGGCTAACACCGGGACGGCTTAGGAGAGACGGGCGCCCTGCCTGCTCAGGCCCATCCGGGCCGGTGGTGAATCGAAAATTCTGCGGTACCATCTAAATCGCATTGCTCGTATCTTCACTCTTTACTCTTTACTCGACTCTTTATTTTTTGAATCTTTGATTTTTGCGCGCCGACGCCTATGAATCTTCTTTACCAATATTCCAAGCATTACTGGAAACTTTTTGTGGTCGCGCTCTTGCTGGCGGCGACCAACCAGATCTTTTCGCTTCTCGACCCGCTGATTTTCCGTCACGTAATCGACAGTTATGCGACCAAGTATCACCAATACACACAAGGGCAATTTGTCCGCGGAGCGGGGCTTCTGGTGCTGGCGGCGGTGGGTGTGGCGTTTGTTTCGCGGGTGGCTAAGAATTTTCAGGATTACTTCGTGAACGTGATCGTGCAGCGCCTGGGCGCGAAAATGTACTCGGACGGAATCCGGCATTCGCTCGACTTGCCCTACCAGGTGTTCGAAGACCAGCGCAGCGGCGAGACGCTGGGCAAGCTGCAGAAAGTTCGCAGCGACGTGGAGAAGTTCATAACCGCTGCCGTCAACGTGCTGTTCATTTCGGTGGTCGGCATTGTGTTCGTGATGGTCTATGCCTTCCGCGTGCACTGGTCGATTGCTCCCGTATTTCTGCTCACCGTTCCCGTACTTGGAATTATCAGCTCGGTGCTGAGCAAGCGGATCAAGAAGATGCAGAAGACTATTGTTGCCGAAACCACGGCGCTGGCGGGTTCGACAACGGAGTCGCTGCGGAACATCGAATTGGTGAAGAGCCTCGGACTGGCGCATCAGGAGGTGGAGCGGCTTAACGGGATCACGGGAAAGATTCTGAAGCTCGAACTCAAGAAAGTGAAGTACCTGCGAAGTCTGAGTTTTATTCAGGGGACGGCGGTCAACGCCCTGCGCAGCGGCATCTTGTTTTTGATGCTCTATCTGATCTTTCGGCAGGAGATCACGATCGGTCAATTCTTCTCACTGTGGATTTATTCGTTTTTCATTTTCGGGCCTTTGCAGGAGTTGGGGAACGTCATCAACATTTATCGCGAGACGGAAGTGTCGCTGCAGAACTTTCAACAGATTCTCGATGCTCCTCGCGACCCGAGGCCGGCCGATCCGGAGCCGGTTGACGAGCTTATGACGCTGCAGTTTGAGCGGGTCAGTTTTCAGCATCAGAGTTCCACGTGCCTGGCGTTGGACGAGATCGGATTCAGCGCGGCACGAGGGGATACGATCGCGTTTGTGGGACCGTCGGGGGCAGGGAAGTCAACGCTGGTGAAGCTGCTCGTGGGTTTGTACGCTCCGAAAACGGGCGAGATTCTGTACAACGGGATTCCATCGAATCGGGTGGATCTGGATTTGCTGCGGGAAAAGATCGGGTTTGTGACGCAGGATACGCAGCTGTTTTCGGGTTCGATCCGGGAGAACCTTCTGTTTGTGAATCCGAACGCTACCGATGCGGAGTGCATGAAAGTCTTGAATCAGGCGGCCGCGCATAGCTTGCTTTCACGCGCGGACCGGGGCCTGGATACGCTGATCGGCGAGGGCGGCGTTAAGGTTTCGGGCGGCGAGAAGCAACGGCTTTCGATTGCTCGCGCGCTGTTGCGGCATCCGCAGTTGCTGGTGTTCGATGAGGCGACTTCTTCTCTTGATTCGCTGACGGAAGAAGAAATCAGCCGGACGATTCGTGAAGTGGCCACGAATCAGGAGGCGATCACGATTCTGATTGCGCATCGGCTGTCGACGGTGATGCATGCGGATCGAATCTATGTGCTGGAGCGCGGCAAGATCTGCGAGTTTGGACGGCACTCGGAGTTGCTCGATCAGAAAGGGTTGTACTACGCGATGTGGCGGCAGCAGGTGGGCGAACGCGAGGCGGTGGCGCAGGGGAAGTGAATTGCTAGCCGGCCATCGACTCCATCGATTTTACTGCTTCCGGCGAGAGCGTGAGGTCGCGGCTGGCCAGGTCCTGCTTCATGTGTTCTTGGTTTGACGTGCCGGTGAGCGGCAAAATCCCTATCCGGCGTGCAAAGCTGAATATTACTTGTGCTGGCGTGGCCTTAGTGTTCTGGGCCAGAGTCGCAATCCGCTGATGATGTAAAACCTCCTGATTCGCCGTGAGCAGCGAGAATCCCTGATAGATGATGTTGTGCTCGCGGCAGAACTGGCGTACATCGCGGTCCCATCCGAGGCGGGCGTAGCAGCGGTTTTGCACGAACGCGGGAAGCTCAGCGCGTGAGGCTGCCATCTGCTGCAGGTGCTCCAGGGAAACATTGCTTACGCCTAGAAGGCGAGTGCGTCCGGCATCGCGCTCTTTGCGCATAGCTTCCCAGACTTCCGCGTCTTGATCGGTCCAGTCATGGTTGGACGCTGGCCCGTGCAGCACGTAACTGTCCACGTAATCGGTCGCGAGATGGTCGAGCGAACTGGCCATGGACTGCGCGACCTGAACCGAAAGCGAAGCTGCGGGATCGTACGGCAGGCGGTGGTCCTGACCGCGCTGATAGGTGAATTTCGTTTGCAGGAAAAGATCGTCGCGCGTGACGATGCCGGCGAGGTAGGCGGCGGCTAATCCTTGGCCTACTCCTTCTTCGAAATAATGGCGCCGCTGGTTTGCCGTATCGATGGCGCGAAAGCCAGCGCGCAGCGCCAGTTCGACGAGAGCGGCAGTGCGCTCTTCCTTCCATGCGGTGCCGTATAAGAAATTGAAGCCGAGTGTTGACATTGATATTGATTGGTTCACGCGATCACGGGAATGTCGCTCAATCCCTTGGTGCCGAACACGCGGCGATAGCGCTTGATTTCTGACGGCGTGCCTAGCGCTTTGGCGTAGTTATCGGAGAGCTTCACGGCTGGTTTACCTTCAACCGTGGATACCTTGCAGATGAGGCTGATGGGATCAAAGTCGCTGCCGCCGGCGGGATCGCAGCCGCGGAAATCGTTGGTCAGGAAAGTTCCCCAACCGGCGCTGAAACGAATGCGACGGCCGGGGGTCCACTTCTGGGGATCGTGAAAATCGGCGTCGGAGCGGAACTCGTTTATGGCGACGCCGCTGGCGAGCGCTCCACCGAAATAGGCGTGCAGACCGAGGATGTCGTCGACGTCGAGTGCGTCGGAGGCGATGATCAGCTTATCTTGCGGGTTGCGGCCACGGGCCTTGAGCCACTCAATATATTCGTCACCGGCAACGTAGGGATTCTTGCTGTCGATGCGCTGGCCGGTCCAATCGGCAGCCCAGTCGGGAGCGTTCTCGAGAAATTGGGTGGTGCCGAAAGTATCGGGAAGCATGATGCGGAGCGCGCCATCGTAGGTGGCTTGCCACAACTCGAGGACATGGTACTGCGAAGCTTTCAGGGCCTCGTCATCATTATTGGGAACGAGTGCGGCGAGGACCATGGGGATCTCGTGGGCGTTGGTTCCGATGGCTTCGAGATCGTGCTTGTGGGCTAGAAAGGCGTTGGAGGTTCCGGTGAAGGCGGCGCCGAGATTCGCTGCCATGGCGTTGACCACGTATTCCTGCCAGAGAAAGCTGTGGCGGCGGCGGGTTCCAAAGTCGGCCACCGAAAGGCCGGGGACGCCGCGCAGGCGCTCGATCTTGCCCCAGAGTTTTGTTTTTGCCCGGGCGTACAAAATGTCGAGGCCGAACTCGCGCAGGTTTTTCATGGCGGCCCTGGTCTTCAGTTCGTCGAGGATGGAGAGCGCGTAGAGTTCCCACATCGTGGTCTCGGTCCACGGGCCGTCGAAAGAGAGGTGGAACTGGCCGTCTTTGACCGACAACTCATAGTCGGACAATCGGAAATCGCGTTCGAGCCACTCCAGGAAGGCGGGCTCGAAGATTCCGCGGCGGCCGTAGAAGGTGTTGCCGGCGAGCCAGACGAGCTCCGACCTGCGGAAGCGCAAACGGCGGGCGTGCTCCATCTGGTGAACCAGTTCCTCGCGGGGAAACATGTCGGCCAGTCGCAGAGACGTGGAGCGGTTGAAGAGAGAGAACGACACTTGGGTCTTTGGGTAATGCTTCCAGATGAACTGGAGCATGAGCAGTTTGTAGAAATCGGTGTCGAGCAGGGACCTGGTGACGGGGTCGAGTTCCCAGTTGTGATTGTGCGCCCGCTCGGCGAAGTTGACGATCATTGCATGTTTTCTCGGCATGCTTTCTCGCATACCGGCCTGCGTACTATCCTCCGTGACGCTCCTGAGAAAAGCAACCCGGGCGGCGGACTTGAGCAACGAATGCGGTGAACTTACGGTGAACTAGTGAGGCGCGTCTTCTTGTGATCTGGCTGACTTTGGGACGGCAAACACGGTACTATCAGATTTCTGCATGAGACTGCCTCGGCCCTTTATCGCTGCACGGAGTTGGTCGTCGTTATTATCGTTGCGAAGCAGCTCACCATTATTGTTTGCTACGGGGCAGGTTCGCGGGTGGGTGGAGTTTTCGGGCCGTGCGCTGCATGGGTTGGCGGTCGGGGTGGTGCCCGCGATGTTCCTTTTGCGATCGACTCGCGAGGAGGTTTACAACGTCCTTTGGGCGCTGGTGTTTGGTTTTGCCACGCTCAATATTGTTAGCCTGGGGATGCGGCGTTTCGAGCCGCAGAGATCCAATCTGAATTTTGGCGAGATTCTGGCGGTGCTGGTGGTGCTGGTGTCGATCATCCTGCTAGGTTGGGAGATGCTGTATTTGTTCCACATTCTTCCGATTCAACTGACGCCGCGCTGACGTGGATGGTGCTAGTTGCGGTATGATCGCGAGTGGTGAAGCGCGGATCCAATTCCCGTGAGTCTAATTTTGACGTGACCTGTCCGTGCTGCGGCGCGGTCATGAAAATCGACGCTTCGACGCGCAGCATTATCGCGCACACGGCTCCGGTCAAGCCGAAAACCTTCAACGACATGGAAGAAGCGGCTCGTGCCATGAAAGAGCAGGACAGCCGGCGCGACTCGATTTTCCGGCAATCGATGGAAGCGCAGAAGCATGCCTCGGAGTTGCTGGAGAAAAAATTCCAGGAGGCGGTCAAGAAGGCGAAGGAAACTCCGGACACGGGGCGGCCTATCCGGGATTTTGATTTGGACTGAGAACCTGCTTTTTCACCGCCGAGACGCCGAGTACGCCGAGAAAAGCAAAAGCTAAATGACTGGACCTCTTCTTCTTGGGCACCGTGGGGCTCGGGCTTCTCGCCATATTCCTGAAAATACTTTGGCTTCGTTCGATCTTTGTTTGCAGCAGGGCTGCGACGGGTTTGAATTTGATGTGCGGCTTTCCTCTGACGGGCAGGCTGTGGTTTGCCATGACGCTACTGTCGGTGGGATGAAGATCGAAGATACGGATGCAAAAAGCCTGGCTCTGCCTTTGCTAGACGATGTGCTGCGGGAATTTTCACGGCACGCGTTTCTTGATATTGAGTTGAAGGTGGCGGGGCTGGAGGCGTTGACTCTTGCCGAGTTGCGCAGGCATCCGCCCCAGAAGGGATATGTCGTTTCTTCGTTTCTTCCCGAGGTGCTGGCGGTGGTGCACGATCATGATCCGGCGATCCCGCTGGGATTTCTTTGCGAGACTGCGGAGCAGCTTCGCGGTTGGCGGCAGGCGCCGGCGGAGTGGGTGGTTCCGCAGTTCGGGCTGGCGGACGAGGAGTTGGTCCAGTTGGTGCATGCGGCGGGGAAGAGAATCATGGTCTGGACGGTGAATCGGGCGGAGCGCATGCGTGAGTTTGCGCAGTGGGGCGTGGATGCGATTATTTCGGATGAGACGGAATTGCTGGTTCGCTCGCTGCGATAGGTTCGCGAGATGCGTCTGCCATTGCTCGCTTAATTCGCGTCATTTACATTGATCAGTCATGTCCACTACAGGTGAAAGATTCGAGCGGGCGGTGCAGATCATGGCACGGCTGCGGGCTCCGGGGGGATGCCCTTGGGATCGCGAACAGACTTTCGACACCATCAAACCTTACACACTGGAAGAGACTTACGAAGTCCTTGAAGCGATCGACAATCGCGACTGGCCGGAGCTGACTGGCGAACTGGGCGATTTGCTGTTGCAGGTGCTGTTCTATTCGCAGATGGCTCGCGAGGAAGGGTATTTCTCGGTGGATGACGTGCTGGACCGGCTTTCTACTAAGTTGGTGGACCGGCATCCGCATGTGTTTGGGGACGTTAAGGCGGATACTCCGGCGGAAGTGCTGCGCAATTGGGAGGCGCTTAAGGCTGGGGAGAAGAAGAAACGGCTGGCGGAGGAAAACTCTAGGCAATTGGGTGATGGCGAGACCCGCCCAAGCGGAGCTTGGACGGGGCACCCTCCGGATTCGGAATCGGTGCTGGCGGGTGTGTCTTCGAAAATGCCGGCTTTGATGGAGGCTTATAAACTCTCTTCGCGGGCGGCGGTTGTTGGATTTGACTGGCCGGAGATGGAAGGGTTTTTTGCCAAACTCGATGAGGAGACGATGGAGTTGCGGGAGGAGCTGAAGGCTGCGCCGGTCACCATCAAGGGGCCGCCGGGGACGGGGATTGCTGGATCGGGAAAGCCGCGGGTTTCGGCGGAACTGCGCGAGCGTCTGGAAGATGAAGTTGGAGACTTGTTTTTCGTTCTTGTTAACATTGCGCGCTTTTTGTCGCTTGATCCGGAGTCGGCGTTGCGGAAGACGAATCGCAAATTCAAGCGGCGGTTTCAATGGATGGAGGAGCGGCTGCGCGCGGGTGGGCGAACTCCGGGGCAGGCCTCGATGGACGAACTGGAAACGCTGTGGCAAGAGGCCAAGGCGCAGGAAAAACCGGCTTGAGCGGAGCTTGGACGACGTCCGGAAAAACGGTGGGCGAGGTGATCATCCGCAAATGCGAAGCGCTGGAGGAGATGCGGGCGTGCTTTGCGCTGCAGAAGGAAGTGTGGAAGTTCTCGGATGCGGACCTGGTCCCGGTGCGGATGTTCGTGGTGGCTTCGAAGATTGGCGGACAGGTTATTGGGGCGTTCGTTGACGAAGAGATTGTCGGCTTTGCGCTTGCAATCCCAGGGATGCGGAACGGGCACTGCTATCTGCACTCGCACATGGTGGGCGTCCGCGAGCAATATCGCAATGGCGGACTGGGACGGCGGATGAAGCTTTATCAGCGGGAAGACGCGCTGGCGCGCGGATTTGAGCTGATGGAGTGGACGTTTGATCCGCTGGAGATTAAGAACGCATATTTGAATATTGAAAGGCTGGGGGCGATCGCGCGGCGCTACAACGTGGATCAGTATGGGATCACGTCGTCGCCTTTGCAGGGAGGGTTGCCCACGGACCGACTGGTGGCGGAGTGGTGGATGAGGTCCGAGCGGGTTGAGGCGGTGCTGGCGGATGCTCCGCGGGCGGAGTTTGAATGCCGTGCTCGAATTGACGTGCCGGCGGAGATTTACGAATGGAAAACCGCGGCTGAGACGCGAGGACGGGCGCTGGTTGTGCAGGGGAACAATCGGGAGCGCTTCCAGAGCGCGTTCGCGGAGGGACTGAGTGTGCTTGGGTATGAACGCGATGGGCGCGGGGATGGGCGATTCTTGCTGGGCGAGTGGGACGAGGGCTGGCGGTACTAACAGGCCGCTGATTTCTGGCGACAGGAATCACTTGCTGCGCGTACTCAAGAAGAGATTTATGGCATCGCTAAAGCGATGCCCTGATACGAACCACAACTCATTATGAAAATTGAATCCGTGACTCTGCGTGAAATTCATATGCCGCTCGTGCATTTTTTTGAAACGAGCTTTGGGCGCGTTTACAGCCGGCGCATTTTGCTGGTCAGCGTTGAGGCCGACGGGGTGCGCGGGTGGGGCGAGTGTGTAGCCGGGGAGGATCCTTACTACAGTCCGGAATGGACTGAAACCGCGTGGCCCACGATCAAACATTATCTGGCGCCGCTGCTGTTGGAGGGAGCGTTGGATGCGGGGCGCGATTGCGCGGCGCGGTTTGCTCGCGTCCGTGGCCATCGCATGTCAAAAGCCGCGCTGGAAAATGCGGTGTGGGATGCGGAGGCGCGGCAGAAGCAGGTGCCACTCTGGAAGTTGCTGGGGGGAACGCGACGCGAGATCGCGTGCGGCGTTTCGATCGGTATTCAGGATACTCCGGAACAACTTTTGGAAAAGATTGAAACCGAATTGGCGGCGGGATACCGGCGGATCAAGATCAAGGTGAAGCCGGGATGGGACTTGAATGTGCTGGAGAAAGTCCGCTCACGCTGGGCGGATATCGTGCTTAGCGTGGATGCGAATTCGGCTTATACGCTCGATGAAGTTGAGCACCTGCGCAAGTTCGACGCCTTCAACCTGCTCATGATCGAGCAGCCATTGTGGAATGATGAAATCTATCTTCATGCGCGGCTGCAGAAATCCATTCGAACGGCGATTTGCCTCGATGAATCAATTTTGAATGCGCGCGACGCGGATTTTGCGCTGGAAACCGGGGCATGCCGGATCCTCAACATCAAGGTGGGGCGCGTGGGTGGATTCAGCGAGGCGAAGAAAGTACACGACGTTGCGCTGCGGCACGATGTCCCGGTGTGGTGCGGCGGGATGCTGGAATCGGGAGTGGGACGCGGGCACAACATCGCTTTATCAACGCTGGAAAACTTCCGCTTGCCGGGAGATGTGTCGGCGTCGAAGCGCTATTGGAAAGAGGACATCATTGAACCGGAAGTGGAAGTCCGCAGGGATGGGATGATCGCGGTCAGCGACGCTCCGGGGACGGGCTATCAGGTGCGCGAAGATCTGGTGCGGAAGTTTACGGTGCGCGAAGAGACGTTTCGAGCGGGCAAGGCTTAGCCCAAATGCGGAGTTGTGGCGAGCGCGGTCCCTACGCGAGCGGGCGAGGGTGAGTCTTTTCGCACCTGGGTCACGTCCCTCGGTTTGCCGTCCCTCGGGAGCCTGGGTCACAACGATTCTTTCGCCCCGCCGGGGCTGGTCGGCTTTACGACTCTCTACCCACGGCTTGCGCCGTGGGCTGTATTCTTACGCCGCTTTCGCGGCTTCTGAGGTGACCGCTCTCCCCTTGTTTGTTGCGGAGGTTACTGTTCTCTGGGTCGCGGCACAGACCCGGGAGCGACCATCTCCATACTATGGCGTCACTGGTTGGCGGGTTTGCCGGCGGCAGAATCGCCGGTGGCTTCTGCGGACATCGTGGATTCTTCCTTCTTCAGCAATTCCAGCGCCTGGGCGAATGTTAGGTCTGCGGGAATTCGTTTGAAGCTGCTGAAGACTTCCGTCGAGCTTATCGAGAGATTCTTGAGCAGCAGGATCTTGCCGGTGAAGTTTAAAGTCATGCTTGAGATTTCCCAGAGATTGTCACCGACCTCCTGTTGCTGAACTATGAAGCGGCCGCCGCGATCGAGGTGTCCGAGAATTCCCCAACCGAACCCTACGGTCTTGAAGAGAGTGCCGTCGATGCTGGCGATGCGCTTGCCGACGGCATCCACCAGCACGTAGCCCTGCATGCCGGTCAAGACTTCTTCGACGTGCGACGGTGGTTGGAAGGCGGGATTGGGGCGGAATTTCAATTTGACCAGGGTGGCGCCTGACCGGCCCATGCCATCCGACGCCGGTTCTTCGCCGGCGTACTCAAATAGAAATGCTTCGGGCAGTGCGCGAATGATACGCAGAGTGTGCTCGGCGTTGGCGCGCTCCTGCTCGCGCTTCTTTTTCATTTCTTCGGGATTGTTGATGAAGCGATCGACGCGGGCTTCTTCAGCCTTGCGTTGTTCGGGCGTCAGAGGCTTGCCGTTGTAGGCGACGACCAGGCCGGCGGTGGCCTCCCTGGTCTCGACATAGAGGCGGGTCGTGGATTCCCTGGGCGTGGTTTTGATGCCGCGAAACAGGAAGCGGGCAGTGTCGTCAGTGGCTGCGCTGATTTCGTTCTGCACGGCTTTGCGCACCAAGTCCGCCGGATCTTTGTAAGAGGTGACGGTCTCGGGCTGCGCGGCGAAAGTCGCGGTGGTGAGCAGCAGAATCCAGGCGAAAGTGTGGACGAAGCTCCGGGCGAGGCTTTTCGCTGGGCGGCCGACGGGAGTGCTTGATGTCGAGCTGCGCACCTTCGAGTTAACTGCCAAGTTAACCGCTATTGAACTAACGACGGTCATGATTTGACTGGGCACGTTGATCCCGTTAAGACGATGGTAGCAAAGCGAAGGTTGCATTGGAGCCGCAATCCGACGGATGATTTACAATCGATTCATTCGCGGCGAATAGAGCGCGAGCCAGGAAGAGGCGAAAGTATGGATGCTCCGCACACCGGAGAAGGCGCCAACATCGGCAAGTCGGTCGTGATCAAGGGAGAGCTGTCGGGGTCCGAAGACTTGTACGTGGACGGAAACGTGGAAGGCAAGATTGAGCTGCGCAACCATCGCCTGACGGTGGGGCCGAACGGAAACGTCAAGGCCGACGTCAGCGCCAAAGCCGTCGTGATTCAGGGAAAGTTGGAGGGGACGGTGAATGCCTCCGAGCGCGTGGAGTTGCGAAAGTCGGCGGTGGTGACGGGCGATGTGACCACACAGCGCATTGCCATGGAAGAGGGCGCGTTCCTTAAAGGGAAGGTTGATATTCAGAGAGAGGCCGGGAAGGCGGCGGCGCCTGCGTCTCAGTAAGTAGATGGCGGCGGATTGTACTCATCGCGTCGGTGATTTATTTTTGCGATTCATTCTGTGATTGATTCATGGCATCTGTTTCTGACAACGTAATGAAATTCTTTCGGAGCTCTTCGAACCAGGATGCGGCTGCCGCGGTCCCGCAGAAGTTGACTCGCCGCTCGAGCGGGATGGGCGAGATTTCGCGGCTGCTGAATTCGCAGGAGGGGCTGTGCGTGCTCGACATGGGTTCGACCTCCGCCAGCAACATTCGCTTTTTTACCGGCAAAGGGCACAAGAATTACAGCGAGGACCTGTTGCGTTCGTCGCTCGAGCCGGGGCTGCGGATTCAGGACAGCGCGGGAAATACGGTTGTGGACAGCAAGAAATTTCTGGATGAAAACCTGGTGTACACGAACTCCAAGTTTGACGTGGTGCTGTGCTGGAATCTGCCGGATTACATGGAAGAAAGCCTGGTGAAGCCGACGATTGACCGTTTGTGGTCGGTGATGAAGCCGGGCGGATACTTGCTGGCGTTCTTTCACACGCGCGACGCGGGTCCGGATTCGACTTGCTATCGCTATCACGTGACCGACACCGACATGCTGGAGATGCAAGAAGTGAAGTTTGCAGCGCCGGGGCGTCCTGCGGCTGATAAACAATCGCCGCGCCTGCAGCGGGTGTTCAACAACCGGCACATTGAAACCCTTTTTCGGGATTTCGCCTCGATTAAGTTCTTTCTGGCGCGCGACGCTATTCGGGAAGTGCTGGTGGTGAGGTAGGGGCTTTCTTCGTTTAGACGTTGATCTTGCTACAGGTTGGACAAGTCTTCGCGTGGGCCAGGCGCGCCTTGTGAGCTTGCTGATAGGCTTCCATTTCTTCTTTTTGATGTTTCCGCTTTGCCTTCTCTGACAGCCTTGGCTTAACTTCGTTGCGGTATAGAAAGGAAGTCCATGCCTCGTGGGCGCGGGTTTCGCGGTCTTTCAGCTTTTTGTAGGCGGCGCATTCTGAGTCGGACATAACTTTAGTTGATGATAGTCGAAAAGAGCAGGCATCGCCGGATCTGGCTAGAACAAGCAGCAGTGGCGCGGTCTAAAGCAGGTCCTTCGCTTCGCTCAGGATGACAACTTTGGTTAATAGGCCGAGTGTGGGGCGATGCCGAGATGCAGCGAGCCGCGTCTCTCGGACGATGAGTTTGCTACTGTTCCTGCATTCGGCAATCTCTTGATAGTATGTAGAGTCAGGCATCGGTTCCGCGCGACGTTTTCCCGCCAACCCCGCCAGGTCCGGAAGGAAGCAACGGTAACGGGCTCTTTCGTGTGCAGTGGAGCGCCGGTGCCTGGCTTTTGTTTTTCTGGAGCACTCCACATCCGTCATGACCAAGCGTCTTTACTACGACAGTTCTGAAGCACACGAATTCGATTCGGTGGTCGAGGACGTTACACCTCTTTTGCCGGAGCAATCGCGTCCGGCTGTCATCTTGCGGGAGACTGCTTTTTATCCGACCAGCGGCGGGCAGGTTCACGATACGGGATGGCTGACGATAGACGGTGAACGCCTGCGCGTTGCGGAAGTTGCGGATACGGAGGATGGCCAGATCGTCCACTATCTGGAGACACCGGCGAAAGTGCCGATTGCGGGCGCTGCGGTACATGGGAGCATTGATGGCGAACGGCGGCGCGATCATATGCAGCAACATTCCGGGCAGCATGTTTTGTCGGCGGCTTTTATTGAGCTTTACCGGATGCCGACAGTCTCGTTCCACATGGGCGAGGATTATTGCTCGATCGATCTGACGGCACCGTCGGTGAGTTCGCAGCAGATTGCGGGGGCCGAAAGGCGGGCCAATGAGATTGTGTTTGAGAATCGTCCGGTGACGGTTCGGTATGTTTCACGGGTGGAGGCGGAGAAGCTGGGGCTGCGTAAACTGCCTCCGACGCAGCGCGACGAGTTGCGGCTGATTGAGATTGCGGATTTTGATCTTACGGCTTGTGGTGGAACTCATGTCGGCGCCAGCGGGGAGATCGGATCTATCCTGCTGCGGAAAAACGAGAAAGTGCGGCAGGGAACGCGGGTGGAATTTGTGTGCGGCGGTCGTGCGGTTCGCATGGCTCGTCGCGACTACGGCGCTCTCAGTGAGGCGGCGGCTCTGTTTTCGGCCAAGCTTTGGGATGTGCCGGAGCAGATTCGCAAGAGTCTCGACGAAAGCAAGCTGTTGCGCAAACAGAAGGACGATGCGCTCGATGAGCTGGCGGGGCTTATGGCCTCGGCCGCGCTTCAGAATCAACCGGAGACTAACGGACGGAAGATCGTCGTGAAGGCGTTTTCCGATCGCGACGCTGGCTTCGCCAAATTGTTTGCGCAGAAAGTGACTCGGACGGGCACTCCGGCGATTGCGCTGGTTGCTAGCACGGTGGATCCTCCGGGGATGGTATTCGCGCAGACGCCTGGCGGCGCTGTTGATATGGGAACACTTCTCAAGCAGGTTTTGTCGTCCGTTGGAGGGCGCGGCGGTGGCGGCCGCGATTTCGCGCAGGGCGGAGTTCCGGCGGGCTCCAATGTCGAGCAGCTTTTGCAGCAAGCGGCGGGTACAATCGAAGCCGACCCCGGAGTAGCGGCAGTTCGATGAGGGGTAGGGGTCCTTCGACTCCGCCGAAACTTCATTTCGTGAATTTTCGGCTCCGCTCAGGATGACACTTCAGGACGACACTCGATGCTGGAACCGCGGCTTATACTCGTCAATCTTCTGATCAAGCTGGGCGTGGCTGCGGCCTTGTCGAGCGCGCTGGTACGCTCCAAAGAATTCAAGAATCTTATTTTTCGCGAGCACCGCGAGACGCGGCACAAAATTTACCTGGCGCTGTGGATGGCGATCCCGATCGCCATTGGGGTCTGGATACGGTTCAACGCCAAGAGTTTTCTTGCTGGCGACCTGTCGCTGGAAACAGCACTGCTGTTGGGCGTGATCGGCGGGCGTTTATCGGGCGGGGTCGGAGGAGCGTTGCTGGCTCTGCCGGCGGCCTTGCATGGCGAGTGGGCCGCGATGCCATTGAACGTGTTTGCCGGCATTGTTGCCGGGCAGCTGCGACGGGTCGCGCCCGAGCAGGAAGATATCTGGTCGTTCTCTCCGTTTATTGATCTCACTCTCTATCGCATAATTCGACGCAATCTGCCGCGTCCGCGGGTGTTTGATTGGCAGATTGCTTTTTTTGTGACGATCGTTGGATTGCGTTTTCTGCAGACGGAGATCTGGCGGTTTTGGCCGAACTCCATCTTCAGCCTGGAAAGTCCTGGCTTGTGGGCGGGATCGAGTGGAACTCTGGACGGCTATCTGGTGGAGAGCGCGATTTATCTGACCGTGGTGATGGTGGTGGGCACGGAACTTAAAATCTTCAACAGCGTCCGCATTCAGATAAAGCTGGAGGAGCAGGAACGGCTGCTGCTGCAGGCGCGCATGGCGGCTTTGCAGAATCAGATCAATCCACACTTTCTGTTCAATACGCTGAATTCCATTTCGTCGCTGGTGCGTTTCGATCCGGATACGGCACGGGAGATGATCCTGAAGCTGGCTACCATTCTTCGGCGGCTGTTGCACAGTACGGATTCGTTCGTTCCGCTGCGCGAGGAAGTGGAGTTCATCGACAATTATCTGGACATTGAAGTCGTGCGCTTTGGGCGGGACAAGCTCAAGGTTGTGAAGGACCTCGATCCTGCGTCCCTTGAAGCCATGGTTCCAAGCATGCTGCTGCAGCCGCTGGTCGAGAACTGTATTAAGCATGGGCTTGCTCCTAAGGTCGAAGGCGGCAGCATTACTTTGCGGAGCCGCGTGATCAAGTCGCGGCTGGTGGTGGAAGTGGAAGACGATGGCGTGGGCATGGGGGCGGCACAGGCGTTTGTTCGAGATCAGGTTCGAGATCAGTTTCGGGATCGCGATGGCTTGGGGGGCACCGGCATTGGCATGGCGAATGTGGCGGAGCGTCTGAAGGTGCTTTACGGCGATACGGCGAAGATGATGATTGAAGCTCGCGAAGGCGGTGGCACTTTGATCCGATTGCGTTTGCCCATTCTGCCTAACCCCGAAGAGCTAATGACGACGGCGCCGATTGCGATGACCGCTCAAGCACCTTTCGGTAAAAGTCTTCGTAAAGCGGAATAATTTTGCTGGAACAGTATTTCTCCATGGCGCCGGCGCGGGCGCGCTTTCCCATGGCGCGCAGAGCGGATTCATCTCCTAAGATGTCGATGGCGTAACGCGCCATGGTTTCGACGTCACCGACATCGGCCATAAATCCGGTGACGCCGTGCTCGATCACTTCGGGCACTCCACCGGTGCGGGTCGCGATGGGAACGACCTCGCAGGCCATGCCTTCGAGGGCTGCCAGGCCGAAGGTTTCCAGTTCGCTGGGCATCAACATCACATCGGAGATGGCCAGTTTCTCGCGGATCTGGTCTTGCTTCCCAAGAAAGAGCACGTGCTCGTGAATACCTTTTTGTACGGCCAGCCATTCCGCCTGGGAACGATCGGGGCCGTCGCCGATGAGCAGGAGCTTGGAGGGAATCTTCTTGCGGACGCGGTCGAAGATTTCGATTACGTCCAGAACGCGCTTCACTGGGCGGAAGTTCGAAAGATGGACTAACAGGCGCTCGTCGTTGGAGACATACTCGCTGCGTTTCTCCATCCATTCTGGTTTACGGATGTATTCGTCGCAGTTCACAAAATTGGGGACGACCTCGATGTGGTTCTTGATGTCGAAAATCTTGAGGGTGCGGTTGCGCAGATAGTGCGAGATGGCGGTGACTCCGTCGCTCTGCTCGATAGAAAAGCGGGTGATTGGGAAATACGAACGGTCGAGGCCGACCAGGGTGATGTCGGTGCCGTGCAGAGTGGTGACAAATGGCAAATTACGCCGCGGCGGGGTTGCGGCCAGCATTTGCTTGGCGAGCATCGCGCTTACGGAGTGCGGGATGGCGTAGTGCACGTGCAGCAGATCGAGTTCGTAGAGCTGTGAGACTTCCGCCATTCGCGTGGCCAGGGCCAGATCGTAGGGAGGATATTCAAAGAGCGGATAGCGTGTGACCTCGACCTCGTGATAATGGATGTTTGGTTCGGGTCCGGTCAGGCGAATGGGCTGGGAATAGGAGATGAAATGAATCTCGTGGCCGCGGCGCGCTAGTTCCAGGCCCAGCTCGGTGGCTACGACTCCGCTGCCGCCGTAGGTTGGATAACAGGTGATGCCGATCTTCAATGCGCCTCCCGATGCGAATGACATGCGCGTCCAACGATTGCGTCTGCGTCCAACGATACCATCATTGGATTCGCGGGACGGGCTGGGGATGCAGGAGTGGGAGTCGGTGTGGGGACGTGCGTTTTGCCATCCAGCCGGGCGAGGAACATCCGGCTCTCTGAGGACGGGCTGAAGGGCTGCGAACTAGTCCATTCTTAGTAATTGCTCGGCTTCTTTGGCGTCAGATCACAGGCTTGCTTCACTCGAGCGAGATCCAGCCCGGCGGGAGAGAACTCGGCGATCTGGCGGCCGCTCCCCGTGGGCAATGCTATGTTGAATATCTGGGCCCCCATCATGCCGCGAACTGTGCCTTTGTCCATGGAGAGGAAGTGGCCTCGCAGCCAATTCCAGCCCTTGTAGTAATTGACATCGTCGACACGCACCTGCACTGACAACTGGGGCTGGCCCCAAAAGCCGGGACGGTTTGGCGGAGGCAGTTTGATTCCGGGATTGAAGTCGCCGAGGGTGAATTTGCCGTTGCTGCAAATAAGATTCACTCGGGGCTTGTAATTTGGATCTTCCTTAAAATAGTTATTCGACTGAAGCTCGAAGCGCACTTTCTTGTAGCCCGTCATCTTGTCGGTGGAACTGAATTCGAGCCAGTTTCCGCCGGCGCTGATGCCGTCGGACTCTCCCTGATAAGGAGTCATGGTGCCGCTCTGGGCGCACGCCAGAACCGCTGCACCAAGCACAAAAAGCGAAAGAACGGCCCTTGCCGTCGATCCCGAACCTACCCGTTTGAAAAATGAGCGCGAAGCTTTCAAGGTTTCCTCCACGATAATTACACCCCTACATACTATTGAACCCGGATGCAGGAGAAAAGTTGTATCGGCTGGTTCCAATACGGAGGCGCATAATCGTAGGTGCTGGTTGAACCCGACTCGCGCACGACTGCGCTCAGGGGGTCTTTTTGTGGATAAAAATGAGCAGGACTGGCCCGCTTTGCCGCTGGCCGAATGGGAAGACACTTATCGCACGCTGCATTTGTGGACACAGATTGTTGGGAAGATCCGTCTCGAACTCACGCCGCTGGTGAACCATTTCTGGAATGTTGCTCTGTATGTGAGCACGCGAGGTTTGACGACGTCTCCGATGCCTTATGGCGGACGCACATTTGAGATCCAGTTCGATTTCGTCAACCACCGGCTGGAAATTCTAACTTCGGATGATCAGCGGGATCTGGCGCTTGCGCCGATGTCGGTCGCGGTTTTTTACCGGGAAGTATTTTCGCGTTTGCGCGAGCTTGGCATTGACGTACAGATCAACCCGAAGCCGCAAGAGATCCCCAATCCGATTCGACTGGATCAGGACGAAACTCACGCCTCCTACGACCCGGAGTATGCCAACCGGCTATGGCGAATTCTGCGGTCGACGGACATCGTGTTGCAGGAGTTTCGCGCGCGATTTATCGGCAAGGCGAGTCCGGTGCATTTCTTTTGGGGCAGCTTCGATTTGTGTTGCACACGCTTCAGCGGCCGAGTGGCTCCTCCTCGAAAAGGGGTCATCACGTCGGAATCGTACTCGCGTGAATGCAGCAGCGTCGGCTGGTGGCCTGGAGGCGGGGAGGTGGCTGGGCCCGCGTTCTATTCGTACACGGCTCCTCAACCAGTGGGTTTCGGCTCGCAGCAGGTGCGGCCGGCGGCGGCGGCGTATCAGAGCAAACTGAACGAGTTTCTGCTGAGGTATGACGATGTGCGACGGTCGGGGTCTCCGCGCAGCGAAATACTGGAGTTTGCGCAGAGCGCCTACGAGGCGGGAGCGAATCTGGCGGGTTGGGACCGCGCGGCGCTCGAACGGCACTAGGGAACGGCGCTCGACGGTATGAAAAAAGCGGCCGGGGTCAACTGATACACTCTTCTCGACAGCTTCGATACTCGCCCGGATGGCGAAACTGGCAGACGCACGGGACTTAAAATCCCGGGTCCCTAACGGGACGTGACGGTTCAATTCCGTCTCCGGGCACCATTTCAACCAATGTTTATGCGGCTCCCGCGCAATACGGGGCTCGTGGGCAGAACGTGGAGCCGACCCAAAAAGACGGAATGGGGCTTTTTATGGGGCAATGTTTTGATCCCCAGGCGACCGGGGGTTCATTGCTCCGCTACGCGGGCGAGCTGGCAACGGCCTAAGGAGACGGGGGAATGAAGCCCCGCTGCCGAGAAACGCGGCGCAATATCGACGCCCGCAATGTAAGCGTCCCGTGTCTCTCGGCAAAAGCCGTTGCCCGCTTCTAGCCCGCGATTCGGCGGCGGGAAGAAAGGAGTCGGAGAACCACCGCCGAAACTTTTATTTCGCGCTCAGCATCTTTCGCCGAACGCGGTCAACCTGTTCTTGATACGTTTCCGCCTTCGGCTGCCTGTCCTCGGCGTGACGGTGCCCGGAATTCGGTTCGGGTTCACCGAGCAATTGTGCGCGTCGGCGGTCTACAGCCGCTTGAAAGCTGCCCTCCGGCTCCAGACGGTCGCAGGCTGCGATCAGTCGCTCAGCGGGACCGACATCGCCACGCTTGGCTGATTGCATGGCGAGGTTGAAGGCGTCTATCGCCTTGCGGTTGCCACTCGCCGCAATGAAGGGCTTGAGCATCCGCAGGCTATCGACCACAGGGTTCGTTCCGCGCTCCGAACGTGGCAGCGTCTCGACGGAAATGAGTTCGCCCTCGTCCGTCGCTTCCACGTCGCCGGACTCAGTTTTGCTGGCGAGCAGTTTTTCGAGCAGCGTGCACAGGCGATCTAGCCGCGCATTCGGTTCAGTGTCTTTGGTTTTAGGCATTTGAAAAAGGTCCTCATCTTCATCTTCGGTATCGAATTCGACCCCTCCCTCTGGAGGAAGGTGCATCTCGCCGTCTACGATCATCGCGTTTCCCGCGCGGCCTCGCGCAACCAGCGCCACGTGATTGGCGATTAAATCGCGCATCTCTAAACTGCCGTCCGAGCTTTGTTCCAAGTCATATTCGTAGCCGACGGAGAGCTGTCGTTCCCCGGCGAGTATTCGCTGAATCGCGGTCGGGTCGTGGATCACGATATCGCCTAAAATCAGTGTGTTCCCGTCTGGGTCAAACTCATTTCCCACGTAGGCGCGTAGCACCGTGCCGCGTGTGCTCCAGGAGTGCGAGTCGGCGGTGATCATCGTGGCCGGGTGACTGACCACAAACGATTTTCCCGCCAAGCTCGCCAAGAACTTTGGAGCCGTGACCTCTTCGACAGGCCGATTTACTGTGACCAGTTCATCGCTGCTCGATGATTTGTCGATTTCGGACCGGCGGTATTGCTGGGGACCCGATCTTGCTAGGACACATGCCGTCGCAATCAAATAGCGTTCGGGTGTTAGCGCCAAGTGATCGGACAGCCTTGTCGCGTATGCGTATTGGAGCGACTCTACTCTCCTCCTTCTTCACCGGCACGTAATTGACGCCGGTGCGCGCCCGTTCGCGTTGAGAAGCTGGTCAAGCGACATCTCGCTCGTGAAAGTACACGGCAGGCGTGGGTCTTGATTCAACCCCCTGTAGTATTCACGTAGCGTGTCCAGAAAGTCTTTTGCCACGGCTACTTGACTCCTGCTCCGCGCTCGACGTTCGCCCAGCGGTCAGCGTCTCCTGCGGTTGTCCCAGGTACGGCGGGCGTTTGCGGAGGCGCGAAGCGCCCAGGGTAGTTCAAAGCCCTCTTCGACATCTCGATCTGGACTTCGACGCAGGTGCCAGCACTGCCGCCGACTCGCTCTTGCGCATGTGGCGGGTATGGGCCCTCGGGCAGCAACGGGCCGCCGTAAGGGTTAAAGGGTCGATCTACCTTCGTGTCTGCCATAGTTCACCTCGTTTTGAATTGTTCGTGCATTGGTGTTATTGCAAAACTCATCTTCCAGCCGGCGTCTAGGTCGGGCTTTAAGCCAGCGCGCACCGTGTCAGCTGGTGGCTCCGAGAATTCAAGAGCGCGCAGGGCGTTGCGATCTTCAGGCATGGGACCGAACGCAGCCGTCGCAGTCTTGCCCGTCAACTCGCTCGCTCGCCCCTTCAGGTTCAAGTACAATCCGAGAGCAAGGCACGCGGCGCGGTAATGCTCCAGAAATGCGGCGCGCTGCTTCAAGCATTCGTCCCGCACCGCAGGCAGAGCGGAGCGCGCCTGTTCTTGCTCACGCATACGCTGTGCGCTCTCGGCTCGCTCGCGTTCAGTCTTCGCCTCATTGATGCGGCGGCTCAGCACGTTTTTCTCGCGAAGTAAGCGGACGACTTCATCGGGGGCCTTATCCGAGTCCACTAGCGCGGCGATGCGATGCTTCAATGTGGCGTGCTGCGCTTCCAGTTGCTCGACCGTCTCCGCTACCTGAGATTCCACGTTACCTCCCGCCTTTCAGCATTTGAGCGCGACGCTTATCGACCTGCGTCTGATAGGACTCCGGCTCCGGCAGACGCGCGTCCTCGATCAAGTGCATGCGCCGCGAAATGACAAGCTCCATCTGGTCGGCTAGCTTGTTCAATCTTTCTACCGCCGCATCTAAATCACGTTGTGTGTAGTTCATCGTTTCCTTCCTTTGAGAAGTGGCTTCGCGACCGCAGCAAGCAGCGCGTGGAAACGAGTGCCATCCTCGGAGCGCACCGTCTCCAAAGCCGCGTCGATAATCGGATGTGGCCCGTCCAAAGGCTCACGGTATCCCGCGCAAACAAGTTCCACCACGTTCATGTTGGAATGGAACTCACCGCCGCCGCGCAGGTACCAAATCGTGTCCTTCGGCATCCGCGCCCAAAGATCGTGAATCGCTTTCCGCAATTTATCGAAGCCCATGCGTTACTCTCCGAACTTGACTTTGAATTTCTCCCTGAGCTCCTTCAATTCATCCGCCAAATCGACCAGTTCGAGCGCGTGAAGGTACATGCCACAGCCAACGAAGAACGCGTTCGCAACGCGGGGCTCAATTTTCAATTCTCGGGTTTCGACAAGTGTGGTTGCGAGCATGATGACCAGGTCGCGCGCGTCGTTCGGCGGGTCGAAGTGTTGAATGTTTGCGGCGTTGAACAGACGGCGGCGCGGTCCGCCGATTTTTCCCGCTTCGCTGGCTTTGCCCGGAGTGTGACCGGGGCAAAGCTTCGTGCCGCGAATCGGGGGCATGCGGCAAGCTTTCCGGCTCGCGTCTTCGCGCTACAGCGATTGCCCACGTTGCGCCCTCAATCTGCGACCGATGCGCGTTTCGCTGACCTTCGCGTTCGCGCTCAAGCCGCGCTTCAACTGACGGGCGATGCGCCGAATGGTTTGACGGAATTCGATCGCCGTGATGCGGCCTGCTTCAAGATCGGGAAGCAAGGTGTCGAGCCTGTACTCCATAAGTGCACGATAAGTGTGAATCATCATCGCGGTACCTTCACAGCAGTGCGCAGGGCGCGGAGTAACTCGCGATCGCGATTCAGATGACGGGAATGAATCGCCTTGAAGCTCGAAACCTTTCGTGCGAGGGGCGAAAGCTTCCGAGCCGTGGCACGACCCCCTCGGCGACCCAACTCGCGCGCTGCCTTTTGTAAGTTCACGAGCCAAGCATGCAC
This sequence comes from uncultured Acidobacteriaceae bacterium, assembly GCA_963755765.1. Lineage (GTDB taxonomy): Bacteria > Acidobacteriota > Terriglobia > Terriglobales > Acidobacteriaceae > Acidiflorens. The sequence continues at coordinate 631,813 of CAVWKZ010000004.1, read as the reverse complement.
GCAGCGGTCGGCGGCCCGCAATAAGAATCGTGGCGACAATCTGGCCGTAAGTTACAGGATGCGACGGTAAGTTACAGCACGTCACTGCAAACCAAAAGATAGCCCCGACTCAGCCCCACGGCTTTTCGATCACGCCAAACACCGCGTTGGGCAAGGGGTTCCGGGCATAGGATGCAGGACGCGGGATTTAGAATCCCGAGGGCGAGCAATGGCAACGAGGGTTTTCGCGCTTCGGACTTGGGCCCTTGCCGTTAATCGAAAGGTGGCGGGCGCGGCGCGAGCGACGTGGGGCGTGTTTGTTTGGGGGGGGGGTGGTGTTTTGGGAAACATCGACACATCGGCAGTGCATCGACAGCAAAATACCTGCCGATGTTACTTTGGCCCATCGAAAACATTGGGATTATTTATACTTTGCATCGACACATCGGCAATATCTCTATTGTTTTAAGTGGAGAAAAGCTACCTATATTATATTATTTCCACGTTTCCTTTTGCCCTGGGGACAGCAAAACCTGCCGATGTGTCGATGTGCCGATGTTTTGTGCACCGACACCAATGTTCTATATAGCCCAAGCGCACATCTGCACACCGACACCAATGTTTTATATAGCACAAGCGCACATCTGCACACCGACACCAATGTTTTATATAGCACAAGCGCACATCTGCACATTGTCGCCTGCCGATGCTGTGCCGGTGTGTCGATGCGTTGCGCTTTCTTGTTGCGCGCCACGCAGCGGTCGGTTATAATTGATACAGCATACATCAACCCGAGAAAGAGAAACTCGGGAGGCCGGGGAAGTAAGAACCCTGTAGCTGGTCTCTTGCCGCGTGGATGCAGTTAGACGTGCCGCGCGGGATGCGGAGGCGCAAGGCAGCAAGTTCTGAAAAGACCGGACGCTCCACTGAGGAGTTTAGTAGCCAACGGGATGTGCGGTTGTTTTCTAACCACACGCAAGCCGCCGTTGGTGAGGGACTCGTTAGAGCGAAATTAAACCGTAAGGTGAATTTCACTCTATGAGTGTCTCGACCAGTAGTACCCTCACCTCGTCTACCCGCGTTATCAAAAAAGCCCTCTAGTGCGCCGCCAGAATACCTCACCCGCAGGGAAGCCGCTGCCTTCTACCGTAGTAGCGTTCAATTAGTTGATAAGTACCGGCGCACCGGGATTTTGCCGGCGTACTTCATCGGCCCCCGCGAGCAGTCCCGTGACCCGAAGTGGGTCGTGCAAAGCCGCCGCAAAGTGTTGTTCAAACGCTCCGACCTCGAAGCGCTGCTCGAACGAGAGGTGCTCTAGTGAAATACCCAGAGTATCTCAAAGCCCACGGCCTCAACGCGAAACAAGCAGAGGCGCTCGGCTTCTGTTTTTATCCTTCGAAAGAAGAACTGAACGCGGCGCTGCCAGGATTGCCTCGATTGCAGCTTCGGCCTGCCTTTACCATCCCGTATTACGACTGGCAGGGCAAGCCGACGGACTTCAAACGAGCGCGTTTTCTCGGCCCGCTTCTGGGCTTTGCCGCCGCGACCACAGCGCGAGCGTTGCGCTATTGCCAACCCTACGGCACGAAACCACAGTTATACATTCCACTCAATCCGCTTTGGCCGAAGATCCGGGACGATCAGACGCAGCCGCTCATCATTACGGAAGGTGAAATCAAAGCAGTCATCGCCATGCGCGAAACCAAAATTGCAACGCTTGCCCTCGGCGGCGTCAATAGCTTCGTTGATGACAACGGCTTCCTACCGGCGCTCGAAGAAATTGCGTGGCGCGAACGAACAGTCTACATCTGCTTCGATAGCGATCGGGCGACGAATCTAAACATTCCGCGCGCCGAGCGCAAGCTGGCTGCCGAGTTATTGAAACGAAAAGCAGATGTATTTATTTGCGAAATACCCGAGCTCGTGCCCGACGAGAAAATGGGGCTGGACGACTACCTCCTGAAAAGCGGAGCCGAAACGTTCCAAACGGAAATACTCGACGAGGCACGGCCCTGCGTAGGTGCGCAAGGTCTTTATGACATGAATCAGGAGTTTGCATTCATCAAGAAGCCGGTGTTCATTGTAAGGGTTCCGGGGTTGCAGGACATTAACGTTCAGAACTTCAAGCACCTTACGAAGCCCCGGTGGTACGAAGTCGAGACACAATCGAAGAGCGGCGTAAGCCGGAAGAAGAAAATATTTATATCTGACGAATGGCTCGAATCGAAAGAGCGCAACGATGTCGAGCGCAAGACTTACGCGCCCGGCCAGCCGCGATACACGGAGAATAATGAGTTGAACACCTGGCCCGGCTGGGGCTGTGAACCGAAACCCGGTGATGTCCGACCCTTCTTCGACCTGTTCAACTATCTAACGGCTGCCATTACCGATGAGGAACGCAAATATCTTCTTCAGGGTCTGGCTTATCCGATTCAACACCCCGGCACGAAACTGCAATGGGCGCTGCTTATCTGGAGCATCAAGCACGGCACAGGTAAGAGTCTACTCGGTGAAATGCTTGGCAAAATTTACGGGAGAACTTCACAGACATCAACGACGCGCAGCTCCACGGCAACTTCAATCAATGGGCTGTAAACAGGCAGTTCATTATGGGAACCGAAATCATCGGTGGCGATAGCAAGCGCAAGGTGATGCCACAACTTAAGCACATGATCACGCGGTCGAAAGTCTGGCTAAATTCGAAAAATGTTCCGCAGTACGAGCTTCCCGACTGCATGAACTACTACTTTACGAGCAACGAGGTAGATAGCTTTTACCTCGAGGACAGCGACCGCCGCTTTTTTGTAGTGGAGGCAAAGGAAGATCCGAAACCCGCGTCGTTTTATCAGGCGTGCAAGAAATGGAAGGATAGCGTTGAAGGGCCACCAGCCCTGTTTGATTATCTGCTCAACGTGGACACCACAGGTTTCAGTCCGTATGTGCCTGCCCCGGTGACTGCCGCAAAAAAGGAAATGATTGAAACGGGGCGCTCGGACGCTGAAGCTTGGATACATCGGTTGCCAGAAAGTCTTGAAGACCGTGAACATTGGACTATCGCGAAGGCAGAAGAACTTTGGGAACGATACAAGCGCGCGATCGGCCACGACCGCATCGGACTTCAGGGATTTACGAAAAAGCTCAAACCTGCGGGCTTCGTTCAATGGAAGGCAAATAACGACGGCATCGGTCAAATGGTGAAAGAACTCCATGGCCGACTCTGGATCATTTCAAAAGAAGCGAATGTCATAGAGAAGCTGAACAAGCGAAACGAAAAGGACATTTTCAGTCTGTACGAAAAACAGCACCTCGAAATGTAAAAACGGTTTATCGCCGCAAAGCCGCGTAAACATTGCTCGTGAATTGTGTTGCGGGTTTCTGAGTCTCGGTAGCATAGTTTACTGAGTAGTAAACACTAAAAAGGAGAACGGAAATGAAAACTCAGAAACCCGCAACGAAAACCGCAACCGTCACACTCAAGAAGATGCCGAAGGCCGATGAGCTCGCTCCGCAGGCGTTCGCCATCCTCGAAACTCTCAAGGCCGCAGAGGGCACGATGGCAGTCGCGGCGCTCAAAGAGAAGATGAAGTCCACAGTCAAAACGAAACAGACGCCGGGCCGCATCTGGCTCTACTACAGAGATTCACTCATGAAGTCCGGATTCGTCAGTTTGAAGGGAGGAAAGTGATGAAGACGAAAAAACTGCGGTCCTACGGCGCGGGCAGTCTTTTCCAGCGCAAATATCCTGACGGACGGGTGACGGAGGCGTGGACGATCCAGTTTTCCGTGGACGGAAAGCGTGTCCGAGAAGCGACCGGCCTGCGCAGCCGGGCGGAAGCGCAGAAGCTCCTTGCTGTGCGCCTTGCGAAAGTCGCCCGTGGCGAATTCGTCAAGACCCAGACGCGGGCCGCGCTGATGGAGGAGCTTTGGAAGACGCTCGACGCGCATCTTCGGGCGGACGGGCGCAAGGACACCGCCGACCGTCTTCGATGGCAGTGGCGAGAGCACATCGGCCCGGTGTTCAGCCTCATGCGTGCCAGTCGCGTCACGACCGCCGACATCGCCGCGTACACCGCGAAACGCCGCGAGGCGAAAGCCGCTCCCGCGACCATCAACCGCGAACTAGCGGCACTACGAAGCATGTTCCGCCTGGGCGCGGAAGCGACACCCCCGCTCGTTGACCGCGTGCCGCGCATTCACATGTTGACGGAGTCGAACGTCCGCACCGGCTTTGTTGAGCAGGCGGATTTCGACCGGCTCTGCGCAGCGACGAGCGAACTTTGGCTCCGGACGTTCCTCGAACTTGGTTTCACTTACGGCTGGCGGCGCGGCGAACTTCTGGGTTTGCGCGTCAAGAACGTTGACTTGCTTGGTCGGAAAATCCGGTTGGACGTTGGGTCAACCAAGAACCGCGAGGGCAGGGAAGTCGCGCTCACGACGCGGGCACTCGAACTGCTGCGGGCGTGCTGCGCCGGAAAGCGACCGGGGGATGTTGTGTTCACTCGCGGGGAAGAGAACGCGCCGGTTATCTGTATGCGGGACGCGTGGTACGCCCTTTGCGTCAAGGCGGGCCTCGGGCAGTGGGAAGGCGAGGGCAAAAACAAGAAGTACGTAGGCCTCACGCCGCACGACTTGCGCCGCTCAGCGGCAAAGAACATGCGGCGGAAGGGCGTCCCGAGTCCGTCATCATGAAGCTCGGAGGCTGGCTTACGGCCTCCATTTTTCGGCGCTATGCAATTGTCTCCGAAGCCGATCAACTTGCGGCTGTGGCCGCGCTCGAACAGCCCGCGCCCGCAACCGCACCGCCTGCGCCCGAAGCCCCACGCCCGGCGCTCACGACGAAGTTGCAGTAGCCCGCGAAAGAACTGCCACAATCAGCCCCGCTTCGGCGGGGCTTTTTCTTGGGCGTCATTCGTCGATGACTGGGGTCAATGAGTGTAATCGGGATGTTACGCCAATTTTCCGCTCGTAGGCTGTAAAGGGAAATGCAGGCTGGGATGGTGGACGACAACCCGGATCCCTTGACAAGCGAAGTCATCAATGGCGAGCGAGTCTCCGACCAGCGATTACCCCGAACATCCAGCATCAATCCGCCTCTGCTGATTTCACATCTCACGCAGCAGGCGCCATTTGCCGTCCAGACCTCTTCTCAAAACCAGAAGCATCTTGCCGCGTCCGTTGAAAGTCGGTTTACCTCCTGGCATAAGCACGACTTGATGTTCGGTGCACCATTCGGAAGCTACGTCGCCCGACACGTCAATCGCAAAGCACTCCAGCTCAAACTTCTCATCTTAGCGCCTTGAATCTGGGCCGTGACGCTATCCAGGAAGGCTGCGATTGCCTCCTTCCCCACGATGGGTTTAGTGGAAGGCAGTAGGCTGATGCCGTCGTCCGCCCACAACGCTACTGTGGCTGTATTGTCCATCCGCCTAGTCGCATCACCGAACTTTTGATTGAACGTCTCTATCTCGGTACGAGGATCAGTGGCGCCGTTTGCGCAACGATAGGCAAAGCCGCTGCGAGAAGCAGCAGAGAAATATTAGAACCTTTTGCATATATATCCTTTCGCCATACGCAGTAGCGCGAATCGGTCCAGCATGACCTTGGAGTCCGGCTTTCTGTCATTGAGAGGATGGACGCTAGTATATCTGCCATGGACTCTATTAAGAGTGGCCGATCCGGGTCAATGAGTTCTATAAAAAGGGATGTCAAGGAAAAACTTCTCCCTCGACCGGAGGTCGAGAAGATTTTAGTCTCGAGATCCAGCCCACTGTCCGTAAGTGCCCATCGATTGCGCTCGAAGGGTTTTGCTCTGGCTTGTCTGCCCTTCCTGTGGGTTTCATCTTTCGGTGATGACGACGCCAATCGAGTCTTGAGACAGGGCAAGCGAAACTGGTCTTGGAGTGTCAACCATGGTTCTATCGGAGGCTCGTGGCCTATCGCTATTTCTGGTTATCCGAGGAGGCATAACGTGTAATGGGTGACTCGGTGCCGAGGCACACAGGGCCGATCTCATTGACTGATACTCACCTCGAACCGAGCGTCTCGAGAACCCGACCGACCACCACCAGAGAGAATCACCGGAGATGGAAAGGCCTCTTACCAGAGACGCTCAAGCGGCTTGCCGATGCAATTGTTTGGCGTCGAAACTTACTCCTTTCTTCCAAATCGTTAAGGTGATCGCGGCAATCTTTCTGGCCAGGGTGAGACGCGCCATCGTCGGCCGCATCCCTTTTTCAAGCAGCGCCCCATAGAAATCGTACAACGGCCCAGGGTGAGTACTCGCAGATAGAGCAGCGCCCTTGAACAGATTCTTCAGATCATGATTATGGTTGCCATTCAGACCGCGCACGGTGATGCGCTCCCGATTTCGTTGTACCTTCCCTCTCACATAGCGGTACTCGCCGCTGTCGTGCGTCTCAACCGCAAAACCACTGTAAGCCCATAGTTGGCGCTTGGTGCGGAAACGGTGAGGTGTCTGCAGTAACGCCACCAGCATGGCCGCTCGGATCGGGCCGATGGCAGGAATCTGGCGCAGTAACTTCACAGCAGAATGCTTCCGGCTCTCGCTCAGTAGATCCCGCCGCGCTTCTTGTCGTACCGGTTGCAGCAGATCCAGTTGCTGATAGAAACGTTCTGCCCGCAGGCGAACCCCGGGCTGCGGGATCTTGGCCAACCACTCTGCCCGATATCGCGGGGCATACACGGTTGTACCGCTACACGGAATGGCCCAGCTTCGATAGAGAGCTTTGATCCGGGTCATGACTCGGCTGACATCTTGGGTGAGCGTTAGATAGCTGCGACCCAGTTCCTTTAACGTTCGCACCCCGTGCTCGCCGTGGTACACCGGATGGAGCTGGTTGCCGCGCAACAACTCCGCCAGCTTCCGCGCATCAATCCGGTCACTCTTGCTGCCGTCTTTCAGCAGCGCGTTCTTTCGCGGATCGCAGACCACAAGACGGCTGACGCGAGGTTTCAGCAGGTCATGCAACCAGGCGGCGGAAGTTCCTTCTTCAAAGGTCACCGATAGACTTCCGCGTAGCCCATCGAGGAACTCTAGAATCGTGGCTGCTTTCGTCTCCAGGATGCATTCCATGATCAGCTTGCCCGAGCTGTCCATGACGGCAACCGAGATCGTTGCCTGGTGAACGTCCATGCCAATATACTTTTCTTGCTTCATGACGGCGCTCCTTTTGCTAAGTGTGATCCGAACAATCACAACCTACCGCAAAGTGGGCGCCTTTTTATATTGCGTGAAATCGCGATTTCTCACTCGTAATCCTGTTGCTTGTCGATCTGGCCGGGCGGCGATAGCGACGAATCGCTATTCGGCGATGTTCTTGAGATTGTGAAGTCCGTCCTCGAAGTGTTGCCCCATCATTTTGTCCATATTTCTAAAGACACTCATTAGTTTCATCATGAACAGATTCGGGCCACTCATGCTCCATGTAACGCGGGTCGTTGCCCCGTCTGGTTCTAGCTGGAATTGGTTTATGTTGCGCACGATAAACGGCCTTTGCCAATCAACTGCTACCGTGATCGACTGGGGCGGAATTGATCCGGTGATGGTCATACGTCCCTTGCCGGTATTCCCCGATCCGATCCAAGTAGATGCCGCACCCACACCACTGTCCGCTCCAGAGAAAGTGCGCATCATGGTCGGGTCTTCTCGATCTTGCGGGGCCCAGTGGGGCCAGTTATGCAAATCATTGATGAGCGGAAACACTTTCTCACGAGTCGCCTTGATCGTGACCGAACGCTCAATATGAAATGTGTCGGGCTTAGTCGCAGCGGAAATCAGAACGGCGGCGATAAGAACTAAGAGCATCAGCAGAATCTTCAGGATCATTCCGTTAACTCCGAGAGCGTGTCTGCTCGAACCACCGGAGAATATTGTAGCCATCGGGTTCTCAATTGTCGAAAACAGGCGATTTCACTCATTGACCCAAATTTGCGGGCAGGCGGCGGGGCTTTTTCATGGGGCAAAGATGGGGCATTTATGGTAAATTTCGGGAGGCTTCCGTATCCCTTGGTAGGTAAGTGCCTTTTGTTGCGGATTCCGATAAGCCATTCAGAATGCGTGGGATGCCCAGTGTTTATGCGGTTTTCCACGAGAGCGGAAAAAGCCGGGTTGCCAACTTAAAATCCCGGGTCCCTAACGGGACGTGACGGTTCAATTCCGTCTCCGGGCACCATTACTTTGCCGCATAAACACTAGCGAGTTCTAATCAACACAACGCTGGGGCGAGATTAGATATTACAGGCGGCTTCTTCAGCAGGACACGTACTTTGGTGTCACTTGCGCGACGAGCTGAAAGCGCATGATAAACCTGTTGCTCCCACCGAGCATCCGAGGAATTCAACATGAAACGCGCATTGGGCTTCGGCCTACTCACACTCTTGCTTCTCAACGTTGTGTTTGCCACACAGCCGCAGAAGACTTCTGACGAAGCTGCCGTTCGCGCCACCGTCACAGACTATATCGAGGGCTATTACACGGGGGATGCCGCTCGTATGGAGAAATCACTCCATCCTCACTACCTGAAGCACACAATCAGTCGTTCCGATGGTCAGCTAAAAATGACCGAGAAGACTGGGTTGCAGATGGTTCAAGATGTCCGCTCGAATGGAAGACAGAAAAACCTGTCAGATAAGAAGGAACAAATCACGGTTCTCGATGTCGCTGCTGACATCGCTTCGGCAAAGCTTGTGACAGCGGATTGGGTAGACTACATCACTCTGGCAAAGTGGAACGGTGAATGGAAGATCGTGTCCGTTGTGCTCAAAGAAAACTGAGGCAGTCGAAACCACCGCAAGTGAACGCCCGTCCAGCGCGGGCGTTTTTCTTTGGTGTGCCGAGCATGTTCGACAGCTTGAGGGTGAAAGTCCCTTTGACAACCTGATGGAGGTGAAGTCATAGCGAAGCGCAAGGGTGAAATAACACCCGCCGTGAGGCGGGGCCTGAAAGAAGCGTGGAGCAAAGACGCGAGCCGATGAACAAGAACCGGATATGAGGCCTACGGTGGCGGGCGAGCGAGCCAATGATTGCGAAGCCCATATCCATCAAGCGCACTGGTGGTAGATCCGGCGGTTGCGTGTCGAAGGCGGTCGAACTTACCTCGGGAGGTCTGCGGCACGTCACGAAATCGTGACTGAGGGTGAAAGCGATTCATCCCGATCGTGTCGCAGAAGTCAGCAAAGGGCGTAGTAGGTCATGCAGTCGGCGAAGCTATTGAGGCACTCCAAAGCCGAAAGGCGGAGCAAACAAGATAGGCCAAGCCGGGAACGATGATCGAAGGCCCGAACGGTACTCCGCAAGGGGAATAAAGGAAAGGGCAAGTAAGCGGCGCGACTCATGAGCGGACAGCGGCGGAAAAACCGACCCGAACAAGGGGTGCTGGCCTTTCCGGTGGAAAGTAGGAGTGATGCTCCGAAGCCCGCCGCGAAAGGGACCGAAACGCTGGTGGCGAAGCGCAAGTCTGAAAGCCTGGCCGGAACCGAACGACTGATGGAAGAAGTCTGCGAGCTGGAAAACTGCAAGCAGGCATTACAACGAGTCAAGGCGAATAAAGGGAGTCCGGGAGTAGACGGGATGACCGTCGACGAATTACCGGCCTACCTGAAGCAGCATGGGCTGGAAATCGGGGAACAGCTACGAAGCGGAACTTATCAACCGCAGCCGGTAAGACGGGTGGAAATCCCGAAGCCGGATGGCAGTGGAATGCGCAAGCTAGGCATTCCTTGCGTGCTGGATCGCTTTATTCAGCAGGCGGTGCTGCAGGTTCTGCAGAAGCGCTGGGACCCGACGTTCTCCGAACATAGCCACGGTTTCCGACCGGGGCGCAGTGCGAAGCAAGCGGTGCACAAGGCGCAGCAGTATATCGCCGAAGGGTACCGCTGGGTGGTGGATCTCGACTTGGAGAAATTTTTCGATCGAGTAAACCACGACCGCCTGATGGCGGCGGTGGCCGAGCGCGTGGCCGACAAGCGAATGCTCAAATTGATTCGAGCGTTTCTGGAGGCCGGAGTGATGGAGGATGGGTTGGTGAGTGCGGTGGATGAGGGAACGCCTCAAGGCGGTCCGCTTTCACCACTACTTTCCAACCTGGTGCTGGACGAACTGGACCGGGAGTTAGAGCGGCGCGGTCACTGCTTCGTCCGCTATGCCGACGACTGTAACATCTACGTCAGCAGCGAACGAGCGGGACAACGAGTGATGGAGAGCGTTACTCGCTTCATCACGCACCGTCTCAAGCTCAAGGTCAACCAGGCGAAGAGCGCCGTCGCTCGACCGGGGCAAAGGAAGTTTCTCGGATTCAGCTTCACGGGGGAACGAGAACCGAGGCGGCGCATCGCCCCCAAGGCTATCGCTCGCTTCAAGGAGCGGATTCGGGAGCAGACGCGGAGAACCCGCGGCATCAGCTTGCGGCCGATGGTCAAGGAACTGGCGACCTATCTCCGTGGCTGGCTCGGGTACTTCGGCGACTGTCAAACGCCCTCGGTGCTGGAACGTCTTGAGACGTGGTTACGCCGCCGACTTCGGTCGGTGGTGTGGAAGCAATGGAAGCGTGGACGGACAAGGTTCCGCGAGCTGCGCAAACGGGGCGTCAGTAAGGACCTCGCGGCGAAAACGGCCGGGAGCCCTCACGGTCCGTGGCGGCTCGCGCACTCGCCCGCCCTGACCATCGCTCTGCCGAATGCTTACTTTGCCCAGCTCGGGCTTCCGCCCCTGGTCGTACGGTCCTCGCTTAATCCGCCGAACCGCCGTATGCGGACCCGCATGTACGGTGGTGTGGGAGGGGAGGACGGGTGACCGTTCCCCCTATCCCGATCGGGTCTCTAATGGCAGCGCAATCCCTTCATCGGACGTGTCAGGCTCTTTTCAGCAGACGGGTGAGCCCGACCAAGATCACCGCGCCAATAAATGCGACGATGATGGCTCCTATCATTCCGCCACCCGGCCAGATTCCGAGGAGGCCGAAAACCCAGCCGCCTAGAACGCCTCCCAGGATGCCAAGTATTATGTCCACCAGGACACCGTAGCCGCCACCCTTCATAACTTGTCCGGCGAGCCAGCCCGCGATCAAACCAACCACGATCCAAGTGATGAAACCCATGAACGCCCCCTTGTCACGGTCTTCGACCGTAATTCCCGATTTACTTTCTAGTCGAGCGAAAATATACGCCTGACCCGCGCAGTGTGCAATGATGCAGTGCCTGAGGCGGTCTGTGTTGCAGACATCTCGCCCGGCAGCTCTTTAGTTGATGACAAGATCCAGCGGGGTGGAATTGCCGCCGATCGGACATCCCCCACCTCCCTGGGTCCCCGCCGATATGTGCACGGTGGGGCCGCCGCCGAAGGAGTCGAAGGTTTCCTGAGTGATTGTGGCCTGGAGGTGGTGCGAATCCAGAAACGTCGTCTGCAATGTGCTGCCGTTCCACAGGATCCGCGACTGGGGAGTAAAACCATTGCCTTCCACGGTCAGTGGAACTGAGTGCGCATCGCTGGGAATGCTGGTCGGCGAGAGCGAGGTGATTTGGACTTGGGACACACCTTGACAGCTCACAAAGCCCACAAAGCAGGTCCAGCCAGACAACAGCAAGGTCAGGGTCGCAACGAGGGCAATCGAATAGAAAAGCTTACAGGGGTCAACCTTGGAGAGGTGAACCTTGGATTGGTGAAGCAGGGAAGAACGCATACAGCCTCCCTAAATTACGTGGGGGCAATTGTACACCCGAAACATGGCGTCCATGGCTCAGTTTGGGTCGGCGTAGTCTTCAGGGCAGTCGTAATCGATGGTCATGGTATAGCCGACCGGTTGGGAATCCAAACGCCGGAGGATTTCCAGGGCGGGCATGGGACTGGTTCTTCCGCTGGCTATGCCGAGGAATTGTAATCCGTTGACCTCTTCGTGGCTAAACGGGTGTTTGATTTCGAGCTGATAGCGATCCTCAGCAGTCTTGGTGATGTACATTTTCGTCATGGACACTGCTCAGTTCACGTTGCAACATCGTTAGAAGACATCTACGGCTGGAGCAGCGGAATCAACGAAGCCAGCTGCAGGTCAATAAGCATTTGGGTTCTGTGCTCCACTTGCTCGTAGAGAGCGGCTTTCTTGGCGGGCAATACCTTCCGAAAGGTTGGCCAGTACCTCTGCCGCAGGGCCGCGACATTCGCATCCAGTTTTAATGCGCGTTGCGCCCAGTCGTCGGCCTGCGCGTCGGTCATGGTGCCGTAATTCTGTGCGTATTCCTTGATCAAGGCATACTTTTCGTGGTTGACCTGCACCAGTTCCGCCGTGTACTGGTCGTAAACCGGCCAGAACTTTAGCGCCTCGGCATCGGTAAGCGGGATATTGGCGGCAATGAGTTGCTTCTTCTGGGAACGAATATCCTTCCGCAACATGGCGATATCCTGGTCGGACGCGACTGTAGTGTCCGGAGGGGCACTGAGTTGCGGGCTGGTATTCTGAGCGCCGGTGTTCTGCGCCGATGCTGGACCAGCCGTCGAAATATTTCCGAGCAGCAGTGCTCCGCTCAACGCGAGTGCGGCGAGTAAAGACTTGTTCATCTTGTCGCTCCTTTGTCTTTTGTCTTTGTCTCTGTCTCTTCGCTTTCTGAACTGTTGCGGTCGGAGAGGTAAGTTTATGAGTGCAATCTCGTCCCGGCAAGTGGCAAAACTGGCGGTGCCAGGTTCTCCGCTTAATAGACTTCGGATTTGGCGGCGCGCGTCATCAGATCTTCAATGGCCTGCTGCGGCGACCTGCCGTTTTCGAGGATGGCGAGCATCTGCTCGGTGATCGGCATCTCGACTTTCTTTTTGTGCGCCAAACCGACTGCGGCTTTGGTGGTGAAAACTCCTTCGGCTACGGCTCCGCGCATGGCGGCAATGATGTCGGGAAGCTTGCGGCCTTTGCCGAGCTCAACGCCTACGCTGCGATTTCGAGAGAGATCTCCAGTGCAGGTTAGGACCAGATCGCCGAGGCCGGCTAGTCCAGCCATGGTGTCGAGGCGTCCACCGCAGGCTACGACCAGGCGCGCGACTTCGGCGAGGCCGCGCGTGATCAGCGCGGCGACGGAATTGTGGCCGAGGCCGAGGCCGTCGCAGACACCGGCGGCTATGGCGATGATGTTCTTGAGCGCTCCGCCCAACTCCACGCCGATCACGTCGTCGTTGGTATAGACACGAAAGCGGGAATCGTTGAACGCCTGCTGCACGGCGCGCGTGACTTCTCCGTCGATGGAGGCTACGGTCACAGCCGTTGGGTCGCCGCGTGCTACCTCCTTGGCGAAAGAAGGGCCGCTGAGAGCGGCTACGCGGGGCGTGAACTTGCGGACCCGCAGGACATCGGCGATCACTTCGGTCATGCGGAGCAGCGTGCCGTCTTCGAGTCCCTTGGTGCAGCTGACGAAAGTTGTCTCCGGGTGAAGCGACGGCGCCATGCGTTCGAAGAGCGCTCGACAATGCTGCGACGGCATGACGCTGACTACGATCTCGGCGGCTTCGAGCGCATAGTTCAAATCATTGGTCGCCTCAATCGATTCTGGAAGGATGAACCCGGGCAGGAAGCGCTCGTTGATTCTGCTTCTCGCGATGCTCCGGTAAACCTCTGGTTCGTTGGCCCAGAGGCGGACATCGTGAGAAAGAGGGTGGATTTTCCGGCCGAGGACGATTGCCAGGCCTGTACCCCAGGCGCCGGCTCCAATGATGGCAACGCGGCTCATTGGCGGGTTGCTCCCATCGCTTCTGATTTTGTTCCTGACTTTGCGCCGAACTTGGACTCAGTGCCGGCGGCGAGACGGCCGATGTTTTGGCGGTGTCTCCAGATGACGAGCGAGGAAACGGCGGCGATCAAGAGTAACTGCCGCGAGTCCGTGTATTCGTGGAGGGCCCAGGCCAGCAGCGGAAAAGCCGCTGCTACCGCGACGGACCCGAGCGAGACGTAGCGGAAGGCGACGGCGACCATTAAGAACAGGCCGATCATACACAGGATGGAGATCGGGGTGAGCAGGATAAAGGCTCCGAGGCTGGTGGCGACGCCCTTGCCGCCGCGGAACTTGAGCCAGACCGGGAACAGGTGTCCGAGGACGGCAAAGAACGCCGCGGTGGTCATGATGAGTTGCTGATGTGGGCCGCCGAATAATGCACGGGCCAACAGAACCGCAGCCAGGCCTTTGACGGCATCTAGCAGCAACGTCGCTGCGCCGAGTACGGGTGACTTGCGGGCTACGTTGGTTGCTCCGATGTTGCCGCTGCCGCTTGTACGTACATCTTCACCTTTGAAGATCCGCACCAGCAGGTAGCCGAATGGGATCGACCCCAGAAGGTAGCTGACGACGGCGGTGATGAGGTAGGGAGTCATGTTCGTTGCTGTCAATCTAACGTATGACGACTTATCACGCGCACGGCCGCAACGGAAAACGTTGCAGCTTTGTGTACTTCGATCCTCCGGGTGAAAGCTGGCTCTGGTAGAGAATAAACTCCTGAGCCGTCATGGTGCCGAAATCAAGCTCGGACATGGCGGCGAGCCGCTTTTCGAGCGTCGCGAAGATCACGTTGGGGCCGTCGTCTTTCTGTCGTTTCGGCGAGCCCGATCTTCTTCCGGCACCACCGCGTGCCAGTGTTAGATGGGGACTGTAGTTCCGGTCTTCGCGTGGTATGCCGAGCTCTGATGTGGCCATATCGATACTTTCTGCCAGTTCTGCCAACTGCGGGCCGGCGTGAATTCCGATCCAGAATACGCGGGGGGCGTTTGCGGTGGGGAAGAATCCGAATCCGCCAGAGCGAATCTCGAACGCGCCGCTTTCAACACGCCGCAAACGTTCAGTGACGGCCTCGACTTGGTCCGGCGTTTGTTCTCCAATGAACTTCAGCGTGATGTGCAGCGACTCGGGACGAACCCAGCGGGCATCGGGCGCGAAGGCCTGAACGCCTTCGAGGAAGCGTTCGATATGAGCGCGGACTTCGGAGTTGAGATCGATGCCGATGAATATTCGCATCTCTTTATAGCAAGGCGAAGACAGCGTTACAGCAGCGCTCTGCGGATCATCTCCAAGGCCTGCTGGCTTGCGAACTGGCGAATGCGCTGGCGGTCGCCGGGGAAATTGCGTTCGACTACTTGCGTGCCTTCTTCTCCGGCAAGCGCGACGTAGACCAGTCCCACGGGCTTCTGCTCGGTTCCGCCGCCGGGGCCGGCTACTCCGGTGATGCCGACGCCGTAGCTGGCGAGACAGCGCTTGCGAATTCCTTCGGCCATGGAAGCGGCCACTTCACGGCTGACGGCTCCATGCTTATCGATCAGCGCTTTGGGAACGTTGGCAAACTGCGTTTTCAGTTCGTTCGAGTAGACTACCGCTCCGCCGAGAAAATAGCGGGAGCTGCCGCTGAGCGACGTGATGCGCTCGGCCAGCAGGCCACCGGTGCAGGATTCGGCGACGGCCAGAGTCATGCTGCGCATCTGCAGCAGATAGCTGACGATCTGCTCGATGGTTTCGCCTTTGCGAGAAAAAATCGCGTCACCGAGTTCGTCTTCGAGCTTTCCGGCTAGCTCCTCGACGCGGGCTTCGGCTTCTGCCTGCGAATCTTTGCGGCAGCGCAGGTGGAGCTGAATCTCGCCTCCGCCCGCTAGGATCGTGGTCTCCACGTCGGCGTAGGTGTTGTAGATGGGCGCGACCCTCGCGTCCACTTGCGATTCAGCCATCATCGCGATTTTGAGCGTGCGCATGGCGATGTGCTGGACGGGAATCCGGGCGCGCAGACGCGGGATGCATTCCGATTCGAACATCGCCTTGAGTTCGTAGGGAGGGCCGGGGAGAAGCATGAGAAAGCGCTCCTGGCCGTCATATTTTCCAGCGATCCACTGGCCGGGCGCGCTGCCGAGCGAATTCTGCAACACGGCGGCGCTGGCGATGACGTCGGCCTGCTTGACATTGTTGGGAGTCATTTTGTATCCGCGCTTGGCGAAGCGCTCTTCGAGTTGCGCGATGATTTCGGGGTCGCGTTGCAGCTTCAGGCCAAGCGCTTCGGCCACGGCCTCGCGCGTCAGGTCATCTTCAGTGGGGCCGAGGCCGCCGGTGAAGATGATGATGTCCGAACGCTGCATGGCTAACTTGGCGGCTGCGGTGAGCCCTTCGAGATCGTCGCCGACTATGCACTTGAAACGTACTTCAACGCCCAATGCGTTCAGCTTTTCGGTGAGATAGAGCGAGTTTGTGTCTTGGCGGTGCGGAGTTAGCAGCTCAGAGCCGACGGCGATGATCTCGGCGTTCACGGGTACGAGTGTAAATGATCTGACGCTACGCGTTCGCCGGCTGTTGCTGCGTCATGCAGTGCAGCGCGCCGAATCCCCAGATCAGATCGCCCGAGTAAATCGGCACGATTTCGCGTGTTGGGAACAGTTTCGCGAGCGTGTTGAGCGCAACGCGATCGTTTGGATCGTTGAAGACGGGCACCAGCACCGCTCCGTTCGCAATATAAAAATTGGCGTAGCTGGCGGGCAACTGGCGGCTCTTGAACACGACTGGACGCGGCATCGGGAGTTGGACGATCTCGAGCTTTTTTCCGTCGGAGGTGCGCGCGTTTCTCAGGCGGCCCAGGTTCGCGTGCAAGGGCGCGTAATTGTCGCTCCGCTCATCCAGTTCGACCATAGTGATCACGGTATTGGGGGCGACGAAGCGGGTGATGTCATCGACGTGTCCGTGGGTGTCATCGCCGGCGATGCCGCTATCGAGCCAGATGACGGACTGCACGGCGAGATAATCGGCGAACAGCTTCTCGTAGGCGGCGCGATCCATGGACGGGTTGCGCTGTTGCGTGGTCGAGAGCAGGCATTCCTCGGTGGTGATCAGGGTGCCACGACCGTTGACGTCGATTGATCCGCCTTCGAGGACGATGCGGTGTTGCTTGCTGAAGGGCTCGATGACGTGCGCATCCGCGGCTTGCGCCATGCGCTCTCCATTCTTTTCGTCGAACTTGTAATTTGGATACTTTGCCCAGGCGTTGAACTGGAAGTGCAGTGCTCGCGGCCGGGAAGCCGCGTGATCTTCAGGACGACGATCGGCGGATGAGGTCAGAAAAATGCAGCCGGAGTCGCGGGTCCAGACGCGGTCGGTGCGCCAGCGGTGAAAGCGGACGTTTTTGGCAAGAGTCTCTGAAAGCGCACCTGCTTTTTCGAGTACTGCGCGCGCTTGCTTTTCCCCACTTGCGTCGTTGACTATCAGGTCTACGCGCTCGTGCCGCGCCAGGTTGCGAATGATCTCGGCGTAGACCCACGGGATGGGTTCGAACTTGCCCGGCCAGTCGCCGCGAAAATGGGGCCAGGCTAGCCAGGTGGATTCGTGGGGCTCCCACTCGGCGGGCATGCGGTATCCCTGGGCGGCGGGGAGTTTGGTGCGGGTGGCGCGTGAGGTCATGGTTGGGCTTCTTCGCGGATGAAGTCTCGGCTGGTTCGGAGAAGGGAGTAGGGGTCCTTCGACTGCGCGGAAACTTCACTTCGTGAAGTTTCCACTCCGCTCAGGATGACAAGCTTTGAAAATTTCATTTTCTGCCAATCACTTTCCGTCAATCATTTTCCGTCGATCATTTTCCGTCAATCATGCGGCTGGTGATGGGAGCGTAGCTGTCGATGCGGCGGTCGCGGAGGAAGGGCCAGTTGCGGCGAATGTCTTCGAGGTGATGCAGGTCGACTTCTCCCAGAAGAATTTCTTCCTTGTCGTGGGAGGCTTCGGCTAGCACACGGCCGAAGGGGTCGCAGAAAAACGATCCTCCCCAGAATTCGAGGCCTTTGCCGGGGGCGGAATTGCCGCGGATGTTGCCAGTTTCGAAGCCGACGCGGTTCACCACTCCGACGTAAACTCCGTTGGCGATGGCGTGGGCGCGCTGGATGGTGCGCCAGGCGTCGTGTTGCGCTTCGCCGAATTCAGCCTTCTCCGCGGGATGCCATCCTATGGCCGTGGGGTAGAACAGGATGGTCGCGCCCTGCAAGGTAGTGAGGCGCGCGCCTTCGGGATACCACTGGTCCCAGCAGACGAGGGTGCCTAGTTTTCCGGCGGAGGTATCGAAGGCTTTGAAGCCTAGATCGCCGGGAGTGAAATAAAATTTTTCGTAGTAGAGAGGATCGTCGGGAATGTGCATCTTGCGGTAGATACCGCGTAGCTTGCCGTCTGAATCGAAGATTGCGGCCGTATTGTGATACACGCCAGGGGCGCGCTTCTCGAACAGCGACGCGACCAGCACGACTTTATTGTTCAGGGCTGCGGCGGCAAGTTTCTCTGTGCCCGTGCCGGGGATTGGCTCGGCTAAATCAAACAGGGTCGCGTCTTCGCGCTGGCAGAAATATTGCGTCTGGAAGAGTTCGGGGAGGCAGACAACGTCGGCTCCCTTTCGTGCCGCTTCTGAAACGCGATCGAGCGCCTTGGCCAGATTGTCGGAGGGCTCGGGGCCGCAGGACATCTGGATCAGGGCGACGGTGAATTTGTCTCGCATTTTTGCTCCGGAACTCCAGCAAGATTGTCATCCTGAGCGGAATCGAGGAATCCTACTCGCCTCCAACACAGTGCAGGGAATAGGGGTCCCTCGCTTTGCTCGGGATGACAATTTCTAAAAGAGTTCTGTTTAACAGGAGCTAGGATATCAAAGTGTTCTTCGTGTGCCTAAGTGTTACGTGAATGTGAAAGGCATCCCCACGTTTCTCTCACTTCTAGTAAATTGTTTCTTCGGTTAAAAAGCCTTTTTATTCAGGAGGTCCGTCCTTGAAACAAAAGAGTGTCGCGAAGCCCGGCCATCATCAACACGGCAATCATGAGGAAGGCGCAGGTATCGACCGCAAGCTGCACGATCCGGTGGCGGATCGTTTGATTCCGCTGGAACCGCTAGATCTGGGCAAGGTTGGATCTATTGACGATCTGGTGCGCGCGATGTCGAAGACGGCGTTCACGGGCCGCCAGCTTGGCGAGGCAGCCGACGTGCTGGAGGCTATGGCGCGCGACCAGGAATGTTTCGTCGTGATGACACTGGCGGGGGCGATGACCGTGGCCAAGCAGGGGCTGGTGATCGCCGAGTTGATCGATCGCGGCATCGTGAATGCGATTGTCTCCACTGGCGCGCTTATGGCGCACGGATTGGTCGAAGCGACGGGGCGCGCTCATTTTCGATATAACCCCGAATTCAGCGACGAGAAACTTTACGAGGCCGGATATAACCGCGTCTATGACACGCTTGAACCGGAGCAGAACCTTGACGACGTGGAACGGGTGATGGCGGCGGTGTTTGGCGGCTGGGACTCCGACGAAGTGATGTGCTCGTACAAGCTGAATCGCGCGATTGGAGCGCATCTCGCAAAGCGCGAAAAAGAGCGCGGCATTCTGAAGTCGGCTTACGAGAAGAATGTCCCGGTATTTGTGCCGGCGTTCTCTGATTCAGAACTCGGACTGGATTACGCGCTTACTAACCGCGAACGGGATAAGGAAGGAAAGGCGCGCTTCCGGTTTGATCCCTTTGTAGATCTCGAACATTTTGCCGCCACGCTGCTCGCTCAGAAGCGGCTGGGAATCTTTACTATCGGCGGCGGAGTTCCGCGGAACTGGTCGCAGCAGTTTGGGCCGTTTATCGAATTGCGCCACCGCCGGGGCGGGGAAGACTTGCCGCTAAAGCGCTACCACTATGGGCTGCGTATTTGTCCGGAGCCGGTGTACTGGGGCGGGCTCTCGGGCAGTCCTTATAGTGAGGCGGTTTCGTGGGGCAAGTTTGTGCCTCCGGCGGAAGGTGGAAAGTTTGGCGAAGTTTTTGTGGATGCTACGGTCGGCTTGCCGCTGATCGTAGCGGCGGTGCTGGAGCGGTTGAAGAAGAAGCCGGCGGGGAAGAAGACAATTACTCAGATCGCAGAAAAAAAGTAGAGACGTGTCATGCTGAGCGGAGACGATAACTATGACAAGATACGCTGAGATGCGGCTCTTGACAGGCATTTACTGGTAAGTCATACTTTTGCGGCTTCGGCTGCGCTGGTCCTCCCTGATCGCTAGCCAACGAGTGTCCCCCACCAGCCAGCATTCGAAAGGATGCTACTCCTCATGAGAACTGAATCGACATTAACCGCAGCCTTGCGTGTGGGCGGCTGCACGTATTTGACGAGCCGGATTCGACGGAAAATGAGCGCTGGCGCGCTGGCTCTAACTATTGTTCTTGGGCTGGCAGCAGTCGCGGTTTCTTCGGCGCAAGCTCAGGTCTTCAATGCTCCGGGTGCAGGGACGGGCATGTACGACGGCACCGTCGGCTTCGGCATCAACACCGCAGGGACGGTCACAGGAATCTACATTGTCGCCGGTCCCGTGTATCACGGCTTCGTGCGCGCTGCCAACGGCACGATAAGCGAATTCGATGTACCGGGCGCGGGCACGGGCAAGAATCAGGGAACCTTTCCCTTCAGCATCAACGCGTCAGGGGTTATTGCGGGGTACTACTGTGATTCGAGCAACGGGTATCACGGCTTCGTGCGCGCCAAGAATGGCACAATAACCACCTTCGATGTTCCGGGTGCAATCATGAAGTTTCATCTGGGAACGGGCGGCTTCAGCATCAACACGGCGGGGGATGTCACCGGAATCTACAGGGACTCGAGCCTGGTGCATCACGGTTTTGTGCGCGCTAAGAGTGGCACGATATCCACCTTCGATGCGCCCGGCGCAGGCACCGGAACCTACGAGGGAACCGAGCCCCTTGGTATTAATACAGGGGCGGCTATCGTGGGATTCGACATTGACTCGAGTGGTGCGCATCACGGCTTCGTGCGCGCTGCCAACGGCACGATAGCCACCTTCGATGCTCCGGGAGCAGGCACGGGCAAGGATCAGGGAACCACTGCCTTCAGCATCAACACGGCCGGGGTTATTACGGGAGTCTACGCGGACTCGAGCGGCGTGGCTCACGGCTTTGTGCGCGCCGTCAATGGCACGATCACCACTATCGACGCCCCGGGCGCGGGCGGCGACTTCTGGTTGGCGTTGCTGACGAGGAAGAGGAGCGCGATCCCGACTCAGGGAACGGGCAGTTTCAGCATCAACACAGCCGGGGATGTGGTGGGAGTTTACGCGGACTCGAGCGAAGTGTTGCACGGCTTGGTGCGCGCTAAGAATGGCACGATCACCGCCTTTTCCATTCCCGGCGCAGGCACGGGCATGCTTACAGGAACGATCGGCAGCGGCATCGACACGTCGGGGAAAGTCACGGGGACCTACCTGGACGCGAGCTCTGTGTTTCATGGCTTCTTGCTCACCCCGACCACAACTACACTCACGTCTTCGCCGAATCCCTCCACCTTCGGACAGGCGGTGACTCTTACCGCGACGGTCACTTCCAAGGGCGGGACGCCGGCTGATGGAGAAACCGTCTCATTCATGTACGGCACAACGGTACTGGGAACGGGGACGCTGAGCGGCGGTTCAGCCAACCTCACGACCTCGACGTTGCCGGTGGGCAAGGACTCGATCACGGCGGTGTACAGCA
Organism: uncultured Acidobacteriaceae bacterium; assembly: GCA_963755765.1. Classification (GTDB taxonomy): domain Bacteria; phylum Acidobacteriota; class Terriglobia; order Terriglobales; family Acidobacteriaceae; genus Acidiflorens. The sequence goes on along the minus strand of CAVWKZ010000004.1, from coordinate 610,338 downwards.
ACGACACGAGTTTCCTCGGCAGCACGTCGAAGGCGGTGAAGCAGGTGGTGAAGGGCGCCGTGCAGTGATAGCTCTGCAGGTCGCGGAAGTAGTCAACCGCTCTCAACGGACGGGGAAAATGTGTACGTGCTCGCCCTCGAGGTGTGTCCCAATCGCATCTCGATCAGTCGAAGATGAGCACGGCGGCGGCGATCACGGTGGTCCACAGGCCGCGCTTGTCGCCTACCGCTGATTGGGTCACGTTGGCGGTTCGGACGATCTTGTTAGAGATGCGGTAAATTTCTTTTTTCTCGTCCCATGACCGGTCGGAATCGAACTCCACGTTCAGAGTGGTGGCCAGCATTTCGGCGGCTAGTTCTTCGGCGTAATCTCCGGCGGCGTCTTCGGTTTCGCCGAACGAGTGGTGCTCGCTCAGGTATCCGTAGGTGTTTCGGTCGGCGGGGATGGCTACGCCGATCGACGATGCCAGCAGGCGGTGTGGTTCGTGGGTGGAGTTTTCGGCGACCACCGAAAATACTACTTCTCCGGGGGACAGATAGGTGAGTCCCTGGGAGCGGGGAACCAGTTTGCAGTTGGGCGGAAAGATGGAAGAGACTCGCACCAGGTTTTGCGCCGCTATACCGGCGTCGCGCAGAGCGAGTTCGAAAGAGGTGAGGCGTTCGCGATGCTTCCCCACACCTTTGGTGAAGAAGATTTTCTTGGGGACCATGTCCTTGCCCAATTCATTTTCCTCCGGGAAATTTTGAATTGATCTGAGAAGGGCAAATCTAACACAGCAATTTGTGAAGATTGTATGAAAAAACGGGGAGAGCCGGATTTTTCTCGCGACCGGACGGCCGGAATGTCGTTGAGGACGAGCAGATCGCTGAGAGGGGGACTTCGAAGGAGATCCGAGACTCGCCTAAAACGCGGAGTGTGCCGGGCGGAGTCCGGGAACGGCCGAGAGGGAATGTTCAGTTCTGGGCGTCAAACGCCGCAAACGCGCGGCCGGACCGGCAGTCTTACGCGGCTTCCTTGGTAACCAGGGAGTGGGCCGCTTCTCTAGACTGCGATCCCACGATTTTCATTTCCTGCCAGTCGTAGCGGAATTCCTTGCCACAGTCCAGGCACGCGACGTAGGTGCCGGTCCGCTGAGCTTTTGGGCTACGACGCGAGCCGGCTCGGACCGTTATCGGAAAACTGTAACGAGCGTGCCGGCAACCAAACATGGTGTCCATCAACTTCGAAAACATCGGTGAAACCTCCACAGAATAAACAGCGACAAAAACGGCTCATACCCTTCGTCTGAACATTAAGGTGAGCTCTAACTACTTAGATTCCGGTATGCGGGAAAAGGTTCGCACCCATTGATAGCACCGGAGGTACGCTTCGCAGGCGCACCGGAATCAGACACTTGCGGACATTCGGTTGAACGATGGCATTAGCGTGAGGGAGAGGGGCAAAGGAGCAAGGTTCGGGCGCTCAGCTGGCCGGCGGGTCGGACTTCTTGTGCTGCGAGCACTTGGTCATGATGGCCGACCGGAGCCGGGTTCGCAGATCGTCGGGCAATTCGTAAAGTTCGGAGTCGCGATAGATCTCGATCGTCTTGCGGGTGGTATCGCAGACAACGTAGCAGTTGTGGCACCATGCCAGATGGTCATCGAGTTCGGACTTTGTCCGGGCGTCCAGCACGCCATCGAGGTAGTTGGTTAATTCGTTTAGAAACTCAGAACACTTCACTGTTTGCCATCTCCACTTGCCCGCTGGTCGTCGTCTACGCTGCCATTATCTTTTTTCTGAAAGAAGCGGTTCAACCGCTCGCGCAATTGCAGCCGTGCGCGAAGCAAACGCGACTTCACTGCCGGGATGCTCAGCTCCAGCGCCTCGGCGGTCTCTTCAGTCGAGAGACCCTCAACGTCGCGGAGCACGAACACCGTCCGAAATCCCGACGGCAACCCCTGAATGGTGCGAGTCAAAATATCCCGCAACTCCGCCTGGTTGTACATCTGCTCTGGATTGGGGCTCCAATCCGCAACCTCGCGGGGCAGCGAGTCATCTTCAGTCTTAACTTCTTCGTCCAGAGAAACCGTGCGTTCCGGTTTTCTCCGGCGCAACTTCATCAGCGCTTCGTTGACCGCAATCCGCACCAGCCAGGTATAAAACTTGGACTGCTCCTGGAATTTTTCCAGATTGCTATACGCCTTGAGGAACGCTTCCTGGACTACATCTTCCGCGTCCTCGCGATTCTGCGTAATGTGCTGTGCAATGCGGAAAACATTGCGATCATAGCGCCGCACCAAATCTTCAAACGCGGAATCGTCGCCGCGTTTGGCGCGCCGGACCAGCTGCATTTCTTCGCTGACCGGTTGCTCTATGTTGGGTTGGATGGTACTCATTCGTAACTTGATGCAGATTTTTCGAACCGCGCTACAGGTACCCCAGTGCTATTGTACTTGGTGGCTAGGATTTTCGCTGGCGCGGGCGGGCCACGCTGACTACAAAAGGTGGCGCCGACCTGTTTCTCGCGTTTCGAGGGCGGATCGGCGGCACGCTCGCGGGGCGATGCGCATCCTCAGGTAACCCAGTAGGGCAGGTACCAAGGTGCGCCGAGAACGCCCGCAAGGGGCCATATAATCAGAGGTTAGAAGGGTTACGTCCTTCATCCCCCAAAGAGCTTTTCCAAAATAGTTTTGCCTCGGAGTACGAATGAAGGAGCGCGGTTGGATTGAGCCCATTGTGGAGCGAGTGGTTGGCCAGGTTTTGGACAGCCATGTTGCCCAGCTACGCACCGAGATTGTCCGCCGGGTGATGGAAGAGATCGCGGCCGCGCCTGCGGACGACGAAACTCCCACTCTCGATGCGGCTGCTACGTCCGGTCCGGCAGATCTGGCGCGAGCGGTTGGAGAAATTCAGTCGGGCTCATCCCAAAAAGAGATTCTGCGAGCGTTGCTTGATGCCAGCGCCCGCTATGCGGCACGGGTTGCGCTTTTTGTCGTCAAGGGCAGCCATGCCACAGGATGGCAGGCACGCGGTTTCGCCAATAGCGATGCGGTGAAGGATTTCGCCCTTGAGGAAAGTGCACCAGCCATCTCGCGCGCGATCTCCGAACGAATCGTGGCGGCTGCGCCGGCGGCCGATATGGATTCACGGTTCGTGCAGGAACTTGGAACTCCAGCGAGTGGAGAAGGCCGGATTCTCCCATTGATTTTGAAAGACAAGGTTGCTGCGCTGGTGTATGCGGACAGCGGAACAGGGACGCCGGGATTGTTTGATGCCGGTGCGCTCGAACTGCTGGTGCTTTCGACCAGTGCATGGCTAGAGGTCAATTCGCTGCGCAAGCAAGCGCAGACGCAAGCAGATAGTCGCAGCGCTGCGGCGGCGGAAACCGCGGCAGCCCCCGCTCCGGCACCTGCGGCGCCACCATTCAACGATCCCTTCGCATCGCACGCGCCTGCGTTTTCCGGCCGCGCCAAGGCAGCCAGCGCGTCGGCGGGCGAAGCCTCGATGGCCGTGGCCAGTGCTGCGGTCGAAGTTCCGGCGATGGAAGTAGGCGAGGCCCAGGCCGCAGTAGTTGGGGTAGGTCCTGCGTTGGCAGAACCGTTGCCGATCGGGCAACCCGAGACCACGGGGGAACCTGAGACGGCGCCGGCAGCTGCGATCCCGGCCGAAGATCAGGAAATCCACCGCAAGGCGCAGCGTTTTGCTCGCCTGCTGGTTGACGAAATCAAACTCTACAATCAGGCCAAGGTGGCGGAGGGCCGGAAGAATAAGGACCTCTACGATCGTCTGAAAGATGCGATCAAGAAGAGCCAGTTGACGTACCAGAAACGTTACGGGAATACGGTTGCAGCTTCGGGCAACTACTTCCAAAATGAAATAGTAAGAAGTCTCGCAGAAGACGACCTATCCATTATGGGTGCCAACTTCCGGCAGTAGGTAGGGTTTCAGTGCGCCGTTTTGCAGTTGTAGTTTTCGCGGGAGTTTACTCCCTGGGTTGGGTTGGCTTTTCGCCGTGCGCGGTCGCCCAGTCCTCCACGCCAGTCGAGAATCCGCCGGCTGCGAAGGCACCGGCCAAGAAGGCACCGGCCAAGAAGGCACCGGCCAAGAAGGCACCGGCCAAGAACGTACCGGCTAAGAGCGCGACCGCTAAGAGTCTACCGTCCAAGAAAAAGCCCGCGTCCTCCGCCACTCCCACCAGCGCTAAGAAAACGCATAAGACCATCTCTCCGCGTGTGCGCCGCGTGCGGCAGGCTTTTGTTGCTTCTGCGAGTCTTCGTCCCATGGCACAGCAGTTGTTGCAGGACCGCACTCCCACCGCCTATGCCGGAGTCGAAGCCTACGCGCGCAGTCATCCCAAAGAAGACGCTGGAGCACTGGCCTGGCTTGTCATTGGCTATGCCCATACGCTCGATCACGACTACGCCAAGGCCATCGACCCCTTCAACCGGGCCAAGGCAGGGGCGAGCGAACTTGGAGACTACGTTGCGTACTACCTCGGCGACGCCTACATGCGAACGGGGCGTAATGCCGAGGCGCTCTCCACGCTCGCGAGTTTCAGCGAGAATTTTCCCGACTCACTTCTGATCCGCGATGCCCACCTGGCGTATGCGAACGTCCTGCTGGACGAAGGGCGTGCGCCGGAAGCAGCGGCCCTGCTGGAAAAGGAACGAGCTCCGGTGCGCAGCGACATTGAACTCGCTATTGGGCGTGCCTACCAATTAGCGGGCGACAATCAGAAGGCCGCGAGCGCTTTCCGCAATCTTTACTTCAATATTCCCACCAGCGCCGAGGCGGAAGCGGCGGGAACGGAATTGCACAAGCTCGGAATCTCCGGCTCGGTCGCCGAGCGCCGCACTCGCGCTGATCTTCTGTTCAAGGCCAAACGCTATAGCGACGCTGCCCATGATTACCGCGAGCTGAGTAATGATGAGCAGGTCGGTGCGGCCGACCGTCCCGAATTGCAGTTGGCGCTGGCAAGCGCGCTGGAAAAAAGCGGCAGCAGCCACGACGCCCGCAAGCTTCTGACTTCGATGGGAGCGCAAACCGGCGACGCTGAAGCCGAGCGCCTCTATCTGCTGAGTGAGACGGCGCGCTCCACCAGCGATGAAGAAGCGGTGCTGACTACGTTGAATGAGTTACGGCAATTTGGACCGTCGAGCCCGTGGCTGGAACAAGCGCTGCTTTCGGCCGGGAACATGTACCTGCTGAAGCGCGACTACGATCACGCCATCGACTACTACCGCGAGTTGCAGCAGCGATTTCCGAATGGTGGACACGCATCGTCGGCGCATTGGAAGGCGGCGTGGCTGACATTCCGGCAAGGGCGCACCGATCAGGCGCGGCAGGACTTCGAAAATCAGGTCGCGCTCTATCCTGATTCCGCCGAGGTTCCGAATGCGTTGTACTGGCGGGCGCGACTCGCGGAGGAAGAGAACAATCCGGCGATGGCCAGGGCGTTCTATCAGAAACTTTCCGACCGCTTTCGCAACTTCTATTACGCGGAACTGGGCCGGGAGCGATTAAAGACTTTGCAGGCCGCGGGCAATGGTTCTTCGAAAGAGGACGCGCCGCACTACGCGCTGCTTGACCGGGTGTCGGCGCTTTCAACTTCTGGAAAAATTAGCGCCGCCGCTCCTCCCGAGGATAATCTGCGCGTGGAGCGGGCGCGGCTGCTTTCGAACGGAGGCCTCGCCGACATGGCGGTGCGGGAGTTGCAGGCTGCGGCCAGCCAGGTTGACGGAACCTGGGCGCCTCCGGAGATGGCGCGCGTGTATCAGGACGGCGGGCGCTACGATCGTGGCATTCAGATCATGAAGCGAGCCACGCCCAACTACTTCGCGGTTGATCTTCCCGACCTGCCGCGTCCCTACTGGGAAGCGCTTTTTCCCAAGGCATATTGGACCGACCTGCGAAAATTTTCAGTGCTCAACGGGCTTGATCCTTATCTGGTTGCATCGCTCATCCGTCAGGAGTCCGAATTCAATGCGCTGGCGCTTTCGCGCGCCAACGCCGTGGGCCTGATGCAGCTTTTACCTAAGACAGGGAAGAGCGTTGCGAAACAAGTCAAGCTCAAAGGCTATAGCGCGCCGCAACTCTACACGCCGGCTGTGAATCTCGAACTCGGCACGCACTATTTCAAAGAGATGGTGGATAAGTACAACGGACAATTTGAGTACGCGCTGGCTGCCTACAATGCCGGCACCGACCGCGTTGGAGACTGGCTGGTGCAGGGCCACTATCGGGACCCGCAGGAGTTCGTCGAATCCATTCCGTTTACCGAAACCCGTGAGTACGTGCAAGCCATTTTGCGGAATGCGAGCGTGTATCGGCAGCTTTACGGGACGCCGTAGTGTGGCTAGCGGCCTTCCGGCGCAACTTGCAACACATTAGTCAGAACTATGATCGTCGATGTGCCGTGGGCAAGAACGCGGCCATCCGACGCGAGCAGCCGCGCTTCGGCGGACATGATCTGGCGCCCTTTCGACACGACCCGCCCTTCGGCACGCACGCGGCCGGTATCCGCCTTGATCGGCCGTGAGAAGTTCGCTTTGGTCTCGATGGTGGTGTAGCGCGAGCCTGCCGGCAATAGCGATTGGCAGGCACAGGCCGCGGCGCTGTCGATCAGCGTGAGCGCCCATCCGCCGTGGACCATGCCTGCCGGGTTGAGCACATCTGGGCCCGGTTCGCCCTCGAATGCGGCGAAACCATCGCCAACTTCGACCAGCCGGAACGACAATATTTTCCCAATCGGCGGCTGCGGCAGCCGGCCATCAATGATGCCTTGTAGCAATTCCTTGCCGCTCATGCCGGCGGCTTCCTGGAGATTCAACAAACCGTAGTGGTGGGTGGTCATGGGCTTCGCCGGGCTGGTCCGCGCCGCGTCCTCGCAGGATATCAAAACCTACGCGGATTGCTGGCTGGGCGACTTGGTGAATACGATTTCAAACACCAGCAGGCCCGCTCCCACGACAATCGCGCTGTCGGCCACGTTGAAGGCGGGCCACTGGTGCGGGCCTATATAGAAGAGGAGAAAATCTACCACGTGGCGGCTGACGAGACGGTCCCACAGATTGCCGATGGCACCTCCCAGAATTAATGAGAGGCCGATTCCGGTGGAGGTGAGGCGATGGCTGTTTTTCCAAAGCAGGGTGGAGACGATCAGCAGCGCAATGATCGAAAACCCTATCAGCAGGCTGATTTTCCATTCCGACGGGGAATCCGCAAAGATGCCGAACGCCGCGCCCGGGTTTTCGGCGTGGATGATGCGGAAGAACCCTGGAATGACAGTGATGCTGTCGTGCAGGGAAAGATGGCGCGAGATCGCAATCTTCGTGACGCGATCGAGGGCGACAACGAGCAATGCGATCAGGAAATGATATTTGCGCATGGATTTATCTTTACGCGATCACGCAAAAAACACGCGGTCACGCCTCATCGATTGTTTTGAGCACAGCGCTGCAGCGCTCGCACACCGTGGGATAGTTCTTGTCCTCGCCGACGTGGGTCGAATAGTTCCAGCAACGCTCGCATTTTTGGCCATCGGCTTTCTTGACTTCTACATGAACGCTGCCTGTGCCGTTGCCCGGGCCTTCGGTGAGGCTGACGGCCGACACGATGAACAGGTAACGCAGTTGGGCCTCGTAACGTTTCAGGAGCGCATACAGCGAATCGGGAGCGGTGAGATGGACCTGTGCTTCAAGGCCGGTGCCGATGAGCTTGTTGTTGCGGGCCTCTTCGAGCGCCTTCAGGACGGCATCGCGAACGGAACGCAGCGCATTCCAGTCGTCATCGGCTTTGGGGTCAGATTGCGCTGCGATTTCGTCAGGGACGGGGAATGACGCCAGATGCACGCTCTCTTCGCGACCCTCGGTGCGCGGCAGATATTGCCAGATTTCTTCGCAACTAAAACTCAAGATGGGCGCGAGCAGGCGGACGAGCGCTTCTCCGATGCGCCTGATTGCGGTTTGGGCGGAACGGCGTCCGTGTGATTTCGGCGCAGAGATGTAGAGGCGGTCTTTGAGGACATCGAAGTAGAAGGCGCTCAAGTCCACGATGCAAAAATCGTTCACGCGATGATAGATCTTGTGGAAGGTGAACTTGTCATATCCGCTGCGAACATCGGCTGCGAAAGCGCGCGTCTGGCGCAGCATGTACTGGTCGAGTTCTTCCATCTTGTCGAAGGGAAGCGCGTCTTTTACCGGATCGAAATCGTAGAGGTTGCTCAGAATGTAGCGAAAGGTGTTGCGAATCTTTTTATAGTTTTCGCCTACGCGCTGCATCAGCGCTTCTGAGCCGACGACGTCTTCGCGGAAGTCGACGGATGCGGTCCAGAGGCGGACGATTTCTCCGCCGAGGCGGCCGGCGATGTCCACTGGATCGACATCGTTGCCGCGCGACTTCGACATGGCCTGACCTTTTTCGTCGAGCGTCCAGCCAGGCGTCACCACGCCGCGATACGGGGGCGTGCCGTGTGTTCCCATGGCGCAGAGGAGCGATGACTGGAACCATCCGCGATACTGATCGCCACCTTCGAGGTAGAGGTCGGAGGGCCAACGATAGTAATCGGGTTCGTCGGCAATCAGCGCTAAATAGCTGGCTCCGGATTCAAGCCAGACGTCGAAGATGTCGGTTTCCTTTTCGAACTTCGTGCCGCCACAGTGCGGACACTTCGTGCCGGCGGGGACGATAGTGTTCGGCTCGTCAGTAAACCAGGCGTCTGCGCCCGAGCGCGCAAAGAGCTCGACGACTTTGCGATTGATGGCCGGGTCGTTGAGCGGCTTGCCACAGCTCTCGCAAAGAAAGACGGCGATGGGGACACCCCATACTCGCTGACGCGAGATGCACCAGTCGGGGCGGGTTTGGATCATGTTGGAGAGGCGCTCTTCTCCCCAGGACGGATCCCATTTCACATTCTTGATTTCGCTCAACGTGCGGGTACGGAGCGTGTCTTCCTTGCCTTTGCCGCCGGGCATGGGAGTTTCCATGGAGATGAACCACTGCTCGGTGGCGCGGAAGATCACGGGATTGTGGCAGCGCCAGCAGTGCGGATAGGAGTGCTCGGTCTTTTCGGCGTGCAGCAGAGCGCCTCGGCTCCTGACCAGGTCGATGATGGGCTGATTGGCGTCCCAAACGCGCTTGCCGGTGTATTCGGGCAGGCCGTTGCGCAGGATGCCTTTTTCGTCAACGTTACTGGTGACGTCGAGGCCGTACTTGACTCCGGTCAGGAAATCTTCGGCACCATGCGAGGGTGCGGTGTGGACTACGCCGGTGCCGGCGTCCATGGTGACGTAGTCGGCGAGCACGCCCAAAACTTTGCGATCGAGAAAGGGATGTTGGAAGTTGAGGCGCTCGAGTTTGCGTCCGGGAAAGTGCGCGAGTTCGCGCGGGCTAGCGAGGGCGCATTTGTCGGCGGCATCTTTGGCGAGCTTGGAGGCGACGATATAAACCTCGCCTCGGGATTCGAGCGCTACGTAGTCTTCGTCGGGATGGAAGGCTACCGCCATGGAGGCGGGCAGGGTCCAGGGAGTGGTGGTCCAGATGATGGTTGAGACTTTTTTGCCGGCGAGCGCGGCGTCGAGTTTCGCGGGATCGTCTAGCAGCGCATACTTCACCCAGACGGTTGGGCTGGTGTGGTTTTCATATTCGACTTCGGCTTCGGCGAGCGCGGTCTCGTCGTGCATGCACCAGTAGACGGCGCGGAGGCCTTTGTAGACGAAAGCGTTTTCATAGAAAGAGAAAAAGGTTTGGAGCACCACTGACTCGTATTGCGGCGTCATGGTGGCGTAGGGCTTGTCGAAGCGGCCGAAGACTCCGATGCGTTTGAATTGCTGGCGCTGGAGGTCGAGGAATTTCTGCGCGTACTTGCGGCATTCGGCGCGGACATCGGTGGGGCGCATCTGAAGTTTCTTGCCGCCGAGTTCTTTGTCGACTTTGATTTCGATGGGGAGGCCGTGGCAATCCCATCCGGGGACGTAGGGCGCGTCGAATCCGGACATGGTTTTGGATTTGACGATGAAATCCTTGAGGCACTTGTTCATCGCCGTTCCGAGGTGGATGGGGCCGCTGGTGTAGGGCGGGCCGTCATGCAGGATGTATTTTTCCTTGCCTTTACGGGCCTGGCGAATGCGCTCGTAGAGGCGCATCTGCTCCCATCGCTCGAGCATTTTGGACTCGTTTTGGGGCAGCCCCGCCTTCATGGGGAAGCTGGTTTTGGGCAAATTGATGGTGGACTTCAGGTCCATCGGCACTGGCAACGTTCTCCCAACTAGTTGAATCTTTTAATTATATAGGGAGCGCGGAAGGCCACGCCGGTTGCGGCGGCCTGGCAGGGAACGAATTCAAAAAGTACTGCCTCGTGTCAGGAAAAAGCGTGTACAATTTTCACCAGAGCGAAGCGTCGAAGCATCCAAACTGATGGGGAACTATTTGCTGGTGAGGCTCGTTCATTTTGCAAGCGACCTTTAGGGAGCGCTCGCGCATCTAAACAGGCGACTCCTCGTAGGCGCGAACTTGGGCTAGTGTCCTGAAGAATATGCCAGAACTTGAGACACCGCAGAATTCGGTGAGTCCAGAGCCGGAGTTGAATCTTCTCCTGAGCAATCAGACTCTGAACGAATCGCTGTGGAAGTCCCTGTTCCGCAATGTTGACGACTTCTTCTTTCCCAAGAAACTTCCGCCGCTGGTACTGACTTCGAAACCCGTCCCGGTGCGTGATATCTGGGGCCTTTATAACTACAACCGACGCGGGGCGGCTGGTTCAACTGCTATCCACGTGTTGGCAGTAGCCCTCATCATCGCCGCTACCTACCTTGGACGAAAGATGGTCGATGTCGCCAAGCCCAAAGACACCGTTTTGTTGATCGCACCCGACGACATGCCCGAATTGCAGCCTTCGAAGACCATCAGCGGCGGCGGCGGTGGTGGTGGCGATCGCGACAAGCTGAAAGCATCGCCGGGCCGTTTGCCCAAACAATCCATGCAACCGCTGGCTCCGCCGGCGGCAGTGGTACGCAATCTGAATCCGAAACTCGAAGTTGAGCCAGCCATTCTGGTTCCTCCGGAAGTCAAGTTGCAGAACCCCAACCTTCCCGACCTGGGCGATCCGATGTCGCGTATTCCTTCTATTGCTTCGAATGGAACTGGCTCAGGCAGCGGCATTGGCTCCGGCAATGGCGGCGGCGTCGGTTCAGGCGACGGCGCGGGATTCGGCCCCGGCCACGGCGGCGGCACCGGTGGTGGAGCGTTTCGCGTGGGCGGTGGGGTTTCCGCTCCCAAGGCGATTTATTCGCCGGACCCCGAGTACTCGGAGGAAGCCCGCAAGGTTAAGCACATGGGCACGGTCGTATTGTGGCTGGTGGTCGGTCCCGACGGTAAGCCACGCGACATCCGGGTGCTGCGAACTTTAGGATTGGGGCTGGATGAAAAGGCGATCGAAGCGGTGAAAAATTGGCGCTTCGAGCCGGCGATGAAAGACGGCAAGCCCGTTGCCGTGCAGATTAACGTCGAAGTTAATTTCCATTTGTACTGAGCCCGCTTGTACTGAGCCCGGCTATTCCTTCAAGTCCACGTGCACCACGTCTTCTACTGGAAGTCCCAGGAAGCGTGTTCCCATCTTCCTGAATTTCTCTGCTGAGTCGGTCGCGAAGAACTTGAGTTTGGGAGCTCCACTGGGATCGCTATTTGTAGTCTTAGCGGAATGCGTCTGCGGCTCGGTCTTTAGTTGACGCGCCACGGCCAGCGCCGTGGATTCCGCCGAGTCCACGATGGTGACGTGCTCCGGCGCCAATCGCCGTAGTAGCGGCTTGATGAGTGGATAGTGCGTGCAGCCTAGCACCAGCACGTCGGCATTCGAATCACCGGCATCGTCAGCAAAAGCTTCCGACAAATAAATCTTGGCCACCTGCTCCGTCACTGGATGCTCCACCCATCCTTCTTCGACCAGTGGCACGAATAGAGGACAGGCCTTTTCCTGCACCGCAACTTCTCTGGCTTCTAGCGCGCGCCGGTAGGCGTGGCTGCTGATGGTCGCCTCGGTGCCGATGACGACTACCTTCCGCTTCAGGCTGGCTGATGCCGCGGCTTCTGCTCCCGGTTCGACGACGCCGATGACGGGTACGCTGGCTGCCGCCTTGATTTCGTCGAGGGCCAGCGCGGTGGCCGTGTTGCAGGCGATCACCAGCAGATCCGCACCCTGGTCCTGTAGATAGTGCACTGCCCCGACTGCGTAGTGTGCGACCGTGGCTGCGGATTTCGATCCATAGGGAAGTCGGGCCGTGTCGCCGAAGTAGAGATAGTCGGCGTCCGGAATTCGCTCGACGAGCGCTCTGAGGACGGTCAGGCCGCCAACGCCTGAGTCGAATACGCCGATCGTCGGGCGGTGGGTCTTTACTCGATCATTCTTTAATCGCCGCGACGTAGGTCGATGTGAAGAAGCCATCCCCCTTATGATACAAGGCGCTCCGGCGCGAAACGTTAGTGAGGAGTATCCGCGCTGGCAACCTTTTCACCGACATCCTCAAACGAGAACGCGATGGAAACGTTGGGATATTCCTTCCCGCCGATCTCCACATAAGGATAGACGAAATAATTCAGCGGCGGGCCGTTCTGGGCGGGCGCGAGTTTCAGATCGCGTCCCTGAGTAAACTGCACTCGATTTACATCGTGGGCGCCGAAAAAGTAGTCGTGCTTTTCCTGATGCTTCCAGGCTTCTGAAATATCGACCGGAACCCAGCCGGTCGAATCCAGATAGAACTCCGCCCAACAGTGGTATCCGGGAATTTCGGCGGAATGTTTGTCGGCGGGGAGTGGAAAACCGATCTGAAAGCGTGCTGGAATCCCCTCAGCGCGCGCCATGGAAATAAAAACCGAGTGAAAATCGGTGCAGTTGCCATGCTTCGAATCGCAGGCCCAGAGCGTGTCGCCGTGTCCCCAGCCGGTGCCGCTTTTGTCGTATTTCATGGTGCGAAAGACGTATTCGTAAATGTCTCTTGCTTTTTCGAGCTGGGTGGTCGCGCCTTTGGTTTCTTGCGCGGCCAATTGAGCGGGAACTCCGGTCACTGGCACCAGGCGATCCGGCTCGAGAAAACGCGCCAACTCGACGTGCGGTTCCTTGACGAACGGCGCGCCGACGACCGGCTTTCCGCCCACCAGCACGACGTGTTCTTTTCGCACCACGTCATAGTCCACGGAGAACTTGTACTCGGCCTTGTCCGCCTTTGAAGTTTCGGCGTAGAGAACCTCGTTACCATAATCCGGCTGGCGAACTTGCTTGAGCGGCAAGTCGCCGCTTTTGGAGGTGACCTTCACATCCTGGAAAGCGTCGGAGTGGGCTAGCGGAATCCAGATCCGGACGTGGTCGCCGGGGCTGACATTTTTCACTGTGAATGCGTAGTGGAAATTGAAGTGACGCTCTTTTTAATGGTTAGGAGCGGGCTGGGCAAGAGCGGGCAGCGATGAAACTAAGAGCAGCAGGGAGAGCAGGGACCGACGGAGCATGACGCATCCTTTCGAATGATCGTTTTGTGATGACTGATGACTATTTACACGCAGGGAAACGGCCGACGGACGTTTTAGGCGGGACTATCGTCAAGTGAAACCGCGGCCGGAGAGTCGAGGTGGGCAGCGCATGGTTCGCAGTATAACTTCGGAGTCTGCCTGCGGACGCAGGTCTCTGTCAAATCCCGCCAGTTGCCTGACCGAACCATCGCCCGTTATCCTTCCTGCCATGCCCAGCACTCTTGTCGAATGCGTTCCTAACTTTTCGGAAGGCCGCGACCCGGCCAAAGTTGATGCCATTGTCGAAGCCATGAAGATTCCCGGCGTCTATCTTCTCGACCGTGAGATGGATTCCGACCACAACCGCTGCGTCATCACGCTCGTCGGCGAGCGGGAGGCGATTCAGGAAGCGGCTATTCGCGGCGTCGGCAAAGCTGCCGAGTTGATCGATCTCACTCAGCATCAGGGAGCGCATCCGCGGATGGGCGCAGCTGATGTGGTGCCGTTCATTCCGATTGACGGCGTCACCATTGAAGACTGCGTCACCATGGCACGGCATGTGGGGGCTGAGATCGCGAAGCGTTTCCAGATACCGGTCTACCTTTATGAAGCCGCTGCGGCCACGCCCGAACGGCAGAACCTGGAGAACATTCGCCGCGGTCAGTTCGAGGGGATCCGCGCCGACATTGCGACCAACCCCGCGCGCAAGCCCGATTTCGGCGAACCTCGTGTGCATCCAACGGCGGGCGCGACCGTGGTTGGCGCGCGCAAAGCGCTTGTTGCCTACAACGTCTTTCTGAACACGCCCGACGTTGATATCGCCAAGAAGGTTGCGAAGGCCGTGCGCTTTTCTAGTGGAGGCCTGCGCTTCGTTAAGGGTGCTGGGTTCCTGGTGCGCGGCTTGGCCCAGGTGTCGATGAACCTCACAGATTTTGAGCAGACGCCCATCCATCGTGTCTTCGAATTCGTGAAGCGTGAAGCCGCGCGCTACGGCGTCATCCCGGTATCAAGCGAGATCGTTGGACTGATTCCTAAGAAAGCGCTGGAGCAGGCAGCGGAGTGGTTTCTGCAAGTCGAAAACTTCGATTCGTCGCTGATTCTCGAAAATCGTCTCAGCGCGGTGATGGGAGGCAAGATGGCCGTCGGAGGATTGCGCGCCGGAGTCGAGCCCTTTATCGAACAACTGGCCGCTCCGACGGCGACTCCGGGAGGAGGCAGCGCTGCCGCTGCCAGCGGAGCCATGGCGGCCGGGCTTGCAGGCATGGTGGCGTCCATGTCGCGTGGCAAGAAGGCATATCTGCAGCATGAAAGCCAACTCAGTGCAGCGATTGCCCGGCTGGGGCAGCTTCGCGAAGAACTCAAGTCCGCGATCGATGCTGATGCCGAGTCCTACAATCTTGTGATGAAGGCTTACAAGTCGGCGAAGGAATCGTCCGACGGAGAGGCTGCGATCAACGCTGCACTCAAGCAGGCGACCAGCGTTCCGCTGGGCGTCGCCGAAAAGGTAGTTGAGGTGGCTAAGATCGCCACTAGTCTGAAGCCAATTACCAATCCGAACATGAAGTCGGACCTGACGACTGCGATCGCCCTGGCAAGAGCGTCGCTTGAGGGCGCGCTGGCGAATGTCGACATCAACCTCGAGTCGCTGAAGGACGAGGCTTTCGTGACTGAAATTAGAAAGCGGGCAGCGGCGCTGAAAGTCTAGCGATCAGCTATCACGTCGACGAGAACATGGAAGCGACTTGCTTTCGATCGGCAATCGCGTGAAGCTAAGACTCTGGGCGGGCCTCGCGCAGCAAACCCAGGATGTGCAGCGCCCGGGTGATTACGTCCTGCTCTTTTCGATTGTCGCCCGCCGATTTGGATAGAGTCTGCGACCGCTCGAGAATCGAGGCCTCTGCTTCGTCGATCCGCTGTCCTAGCTTGGTCCGGTCAGATTCGAGGACGGCGGCTCGGTAAAGCTTTTCCCAATGCTGGTATTTCGAATTATTCGGCGTTTTTACTTCCTTGTGTGTTCCGGTCTGGGATGATCGGCGCAAACATGCGAGGTAAACGCTTTGTCGCGCTGCAGTTCGAAGTTCCGCATCATTTCATCGAAGGATTTGCCGGTGGGCGCCTCCGAAGGGTTGAAGACCCAAGCGCATTCGGAGCAACCCCAACCTCGAAAACGCTGCTGTTCGATCCATACCTGCTTCCGGCTCATGGTGGTCCTGGCAGCTGCGACCCATCGCTTTCTGAGCTCATGCCTTATTGCTCGAGATAGGGATTGCGCAGACCCCCCTCGCGTGGTCCCGCGAAATTGTGCAAAGAGATTGACGAAGTTTACCTGTGCCGGTGTGGTTGTCTGTTCGATGTCCTACACAATCAAAGTCTCTCTTCGTATGCGAACCTCGTCTGCAAACATTGATTTCGGCCATGGCTGGGAGCAACGGATTGCTTAAGGGTCGGCTCCGGTTCGGTATGTCGAAGGTCAGTTTTGCTCAGTTTCATGTTCGTATGCTGCGTAGAGTTGGAGGATGGAAAGCAAGAACCCGAAAGTCGTGCATTCTGGCGAGCGGACGAATGCCGAGGGTAAACCGGTCAGTAACCTCATACTTCTGTCGATGTCCGTTAGCGAGTACAGCCTACTTCGTCCTCATCTGGAATACGTCGACTTGCCCAGCCATCTCGTACTCCACGAGGGTGGTGGAAAAGTGGAATTTGCGTATTTCTTGAATCGAGGTTTGATTTCCCTCGTGGTTGTAATGAAAGACGGAAAGACTGCCGAGGCCGGCATAGTTGGCAACGAAGGCTTTATCGGAACACCGGCGGCGGTTGGACTGAGCAGGAGTCCGCTGCAAGCGGTGGTACAAATCAGCGGAGGCGGGTTTCGGGTAGAGGTCGCGGCTTTGCAAAATACTTTGGAATCGACTCCGCAGCTGCGGTTGATGTTGGGTCGCTATGCCGTGGTTCAGGGAATGCAGGTGGCGCAAACTGCCGCGTGCAATCGGCTGCACGATGTTCAGCAACGCCTGGCAAGGTGGTTGCTGATGGCCCAGGACAGAGTTGATTCGGAGTGGTTGCCCATCACCCATGATTTTCTCGCAACCATGCTGGGGACCGATAGACCCAGTGTGAGTTTGGCGGCCGGCGTTTTGCAAAAGAAGAAGATCATCGAGTACACCCGCGGCGCCGTAAAGATCGTGAACCGCAAGAAACTTGAGAACTCCGCTTGTGAGTGCTACGGGATTACCCAACAATACAATGGCGAGTTGCGCTTGAAATAAGTTCGCGAGCCAGTCGAGACGCCTTATTTTTGCGGCCCTGGGATCGTAGCTGAGTTCCAGACGATCCCCACGACGAGCGCTTTTTTCCGCGCAAAATACTCCAATTTGAGCGTTCTAAGACCAAGCCGGGAGGACGCACTTTAGTTACGGTTCTGCCTGCGCGTTAGGGACTAAAATAGAGTGGGGACGGTTGAAAGAACGTCCAAGATCGCTAACGTATGGTTTGCGACTTGCATCTAAACGTTGCAGACCTGATCTAAAGACTGCATTTTGAGGACTTCTACTATGAAGAATTTGTGTCTTGCGGCTTTGCTTCTGGGCGCGACCGCTGGCTTCGCCATGCCGATCGCATCGTCAGCGCGGGCCATGGTGCCTTCTGAAGTACAGCAGTTGATTGGCGTCGATTACCGCGCGATCAAAGATTCACCGACTGCGATGGCACTCAAGCAGCAGGTCTTGCCCGACAACATGAAGGAGGCTGAGACCGACCTGAAGCATATCGGCATCAGCTCTGACCGCGATCTTGACCAGCTCAGCGTCGCTTCTTTCCGCACGGAGAAGAAGGGCATCCAAACCGTCTACCTGGCGGGGGGATCGTTCTCCGCCAAAGCCGTTCTCAAGAAACTGAAACTCAAGAAGATCTCGGGCACGAAGTACCACACCGCGTTAATCTACCCGATGGGTGGGATGGTGATGACTTTCCTGGACGACAATACACTAGCCTTCGGTCCCGAAGATTCGCTGCACAGCGCGCTCGATGCCCGCGATGGCAGACGCTCCTCGATCGATTCCAATTCGGTGATGACCGACCAGATGGCGGCGGTTGACAATGCAGCCTTGTGGAGCATCCTCGATCAGAAAGGGACCCAGGCCATGATGCTTTCGGCGATCGGCGACGCTTCGAAGCTGGGCGACGTGGATAGCGTCAAGAAGCGCATTCTGGCTTCCCGCTACACCATGAACTTCGCGAGTGGCGTGAATTTCGATCTGACTGTGGTCACCGAGGATTCGGTGACGGCGGCGACGCTTTCCACGCTCTTTAAAGGCGTTATGCTCTACAAGAAGATGAGTGCGAGCCCGGCGGAAAAAACTGCAATTGACGCTACAACCGTCGATTCCGACAGTGCGAACATGCAAGTCCATTTCAAGACCGATGACCAGAAGTTCCAGTCCCTGATGCAGTCTCCGCTGTTTGCTACTATTTCGCGGTGACGATTGCGCACGACTCCTCGCAAAGAACAACGTCCCGGATTGTTTTCCGGGACGTTTTTTTGTGCTGACGCCGAATCGGCGGAGTGGAATTAAACCACCCGATGCGTCCGTCGTTTAGTATTGCCAGTCATGATGAAGCTGGGTTTTACCCTCAGACGTCAGCTAATGGTTTGCCTGGCCGCTGTGACTCTGGCTTTTGCTCTTAGGAAACCGCTGCTCGCGGAGCAGAAGACGCCCGAGACTGCGCTTCCGTCTGGGTCCCTCGAAATGCTGGCCAATGATTTCTGGCAATGGCGGGCGCGCTATCAGCCGTTTTCACAGGACGATATACCGCGTGTCGAGCGCCCAGCGGAAGATGCGGCTGGTCCACGAGACTGGTCGGCGGGATCGATCGCGAAACAAAAGGCGGCTCTCGGAGACTTCGAAAAGAGGTTGAAGGGAATCGATCCAAGCGGTTGGAGCGTGGCTCGCCGAGTGGATTACCGGCTGATGGGCTCGGCGCTGGCGCGCGTGCGCTGGGAACTGGATATTAATCCGCGCTGGGAGCGGGATCCATCGTTCTATCTCGACCAGACGCTGACTGCTTTGCTCGAGGCGTTGGTGCAGCCTCCACCGTTTGACGCGTCGCGCAGCCGCCTGATTAAGGAGCGGATGCAGGAGATTCCCAAGATTCTCGAAGACGGAAAGGCGAATCTTCGGGCGGTGCGTCCTTTTGCGGCGCTCGCTATCGGCGATCTTCAGCAGATTCGACCAGAGCTAGAGCGAGTGGGGCGCGAGGTTTCGCCCATGCTTCATGGCGATGCGGGGGCGGGTGAGAGTCCGGCTACGATGTTTCAAGCCGCGACCGAAAAGGCGATTGTGGCGCTGGAATCGTATCGGACATGGTTGCAGGCCCGGCTTGGTTCCATGCCCGAGAACGCGGCTGTTGGACGCGCGAACTATGAATTCTTTTTGAATAAGGTAGCGCTTCTTCCTTACAGCCCGGAACAATTGTTGGCCATCAGCCGCCAGGAGTGGGACCGCTCGGTTGCCTTCGAACAATATGAAAAGCAGAGAAATGAAGGACTGCCCGAACTCAAACTCGCTGCCAGCTTGCAAGAGGAGATCGTGACGGCGAAGCGGGAAGAGCTCGCGATCCGCAAATTTCTTGAAGAAAAAGGCATTCTCACCGTGCCCGCCTCAATTCAGCATTACACGCTTCGGCCGATGCCGGGTTATCTGGAAGCGCTTGCCGATTTTGGAGAATTGGATGACTTTACTGGCCCGTCCCGGCTGCACGACGATGGCGTTCGTTGGGTCACTTCTCCGTCGCCGCAGTTGGGGTATTTCTGGCTGGCCACGGCCAAAGACCCGCGGCCGGATATGGTTCACGAAGGCGTGCCCGGACATTATTTTCAGATGTGTTTATCGTGGAGTCACCCCGATTCGATTCGCCGCCATTATTATGATTCCGGCGCCAACGAAGGAATTGGTTTCTATGCCGAAGAAATGATGCTGCAGGCAGGACTTTTTGATGACAGCCCACGCACTCGTGAGATTATCTACAACTTCATGCGATTGAGGGCTTTGCGGGTTGAAGTGGATGTAAAGCTTGCGCTCGGTGAGTTCACTATTCGGCAAGCCGCCGACTTCCTTTCTGAGCATGTGCCGATGGACAAGAAATCGGCGGAGGCAGAGGCCGCGCTCTTTGCCACTGATCCCGGGCAAGCCATCAGCTATCAGATCGGGAAGAGTCAGATTCTGCATTTTCTCGCTGATGCCAGGCTGGCTCAGGGCGACAAATTCAGCCTGCGGGCGTTTCACGATTATTTGTGGAAGAACGGCAATGTTCCGATTGCGTTGCTGCGCTGGGAATATCTGGGGGAAGACGACGAGATTCGAGCTGTCGATAAGCAGCCAACGATAAGCAGAATTGAAAAAGCCAGATCAAATGGGGAAACCGAATGAAGGTTCTGGTTACAGGGGGAGCGGGCTACATCGGCAGCGTGGTTGCCGAGGACTTATTGCAGGCCGGGCACCAGGTTGTCGTCTTCGATAATCTGAGCCGCGGCCATCGCCAGGCAGTTCCGAAGAATGCTGAGCTGGTGGTAGGCGAGTTGGCGGATCGCGCGGCGCTTGACCAGTTGCTCCGGGCGCGGGCGATTGATGCGGTCATGCATTTTGCGGCGCTGATCGAAGCGGGCGAGTCGATGAAGGCTCCCGAAACATTCTTTCGCAACAACACCGCGAACGCGCTAACCTTGCTCGAAGCCATGCTCGCGGCCGGAGTAAAGCGATTCGTTTTCTCGTCGACGGCGGCGCTCTACGGCAATCCGGAGCGCACTCCGATTGAGGAGAACGATGCGCTCCGACCGACCAACGCTTACGGCGAATCGAAGCTGCTGGTGGAGCGCATGCTGGCGTGGTTCCATCAGATTCACGCCTTGCGCTATGCCAGCCTGCGCTATTTCAATGCTGCGGGAGCGTCGCGTCCCGACCGAGGCGAAGCACATCAACCAGAGACGCATCTGATTCCGCGGATTCTCGAGGTTGCTCTTGGGCGCGCTAAACATGTGAACATTTTCGGCACCGACTACCCTACGCCCGATGGTACCTGCGTCCGCGACTACATCCACGTCGGTGATCTGGCGCGCGCGCACCTGCTGGCGCTGCACGCGCTCGAGAAGGCGGAGAATTCCGGTCCCCAGAGTTTCGAACCGTTGATCTACAACCTCGGCAACGGGCAGGGCTTCAGTGTGCGCGAGGTGGTCGAGGTGGCGCGGGCCGTCACCGGACATGCGGTTCCGGTAATCGAATCGCCGCGCCGAGCGGGAGACCCGGCAGTGTTGATTGCCAGCTCGGAAAAGATTCGGCGCGAGCTGGGCTGGCAGCCGAGGTTCCCGGATTTGAAGACGATTGTGGAGAGTGCCTGGCAGTGGCATCGCGCTTATCCTGACGGCTATCCGAAGTGAACAGGGTTCGGACCCTAGTCTCCGGGAATGCCACCGACCGAGTCGATCGGTCCGAGCGGTGGATTCGTTTGCCGGGTTCGGTGAGGCGGGTGCACCATATCCGCAAGCCCGCGGGCTTCCGGTTGCGCCGCGGACGCACTCGGGCCTAGCGGCACCGTCTCGGCGCTGCCAGCTCCATTCGAAGATCTGTAGGCAAATTGCGGTACAACCTGCCGGAGGTGGGCGAGAATCGAGTCGCGCTCGCCGAGCGACACTGCGACGTAGAGTTCGTCGAGAGCGTGCTTCAACGCCGGCCAGGCTAGCTTTACGCTTTCGGTGCAGGCTATCTTTTCGCAAGCGCTTGGAAAAACGCGCTCGTCAGAATAGAAAAGTTCCTCGAAAAGCTTTTCGCCCGGACGCAGGCCAATGAACTTGAATTCCTGGCGGGTCTTGCCGGAGAGGCGAGCCAGAGTTTTCGCGAGTTCTGCCACTCGAACCGGCTCTCCCATATCGAGCACCAAAATGTCGCCGTTGCGGCCGATGGCGAAGGCCTGCAAGACCAGGCTGACGGCCTCGGAGATGGTCATGAAGAAACGGGTGATCTCGGGGTGAGTGATGGTGATGGGCTGATTTTGCCGGATCTGTTCCTGGAAGAGCGGTATCACGCTGCCGTTCGATCCGAGAACGTTGCCGAAGCGGACCGATACCGAGCGCATCCGTTCGCCGGGCCAGGCGGCGAGGATTAGTTCGCCAATGCGCTTGGTGCAGCCCATGACGTTGGTCGGGTTCACGGCCTTGTCGGACGAAATCATCACGAAGGTTGAGCACTGCGAATTCTCGGCGACGTTGAGTAGCGCCAGCAGTCCGAAGACGTTGTTGCCGACCGCCTCTTCGACATTCGATTCCATGACGGGCACGTGCTTGTAGGCGGCGGCATGAAAAACAATCTCGACCCCGTAGGTCAGGAATATTTTGCGCATGCGTTCGGGGTTCGAGAAGTCGGCAACGCAGAATATCTGGCGTTCGTTATCGTTGTCGTTTTCTTTTTCGTTGGCGTGGCCGTCGCGCTGTGCCAGTTGGTGCTGCAAGTGGAAAATCCCGGTTTCGTTCTGGTCGAGGCACACGAGCAATTTCGGTTTGTAGGTCCTGATTTGGCGGCATAGTTCGGAGCCGATGGATCCGGCGGCGCCGGTCACCATCACCACGCGGTCGCGAATATGTTCGCGCACTGGTTCGAGATCGAGGGCGACAGGAATGCGCCCCAGCAGATCGGTGAGTGAAACTTCACGAACCTGTTGCAGGGTGACGCGTCCGGCGATCAATTCCGCCATGGCAGGAACGGTCCGAAAGGCTGCGCCCGACTTCTTGCAGTTAGCGACCAGGCGGCGCATCTGGGTCTGGGTAGCCGAAGGAATTGCAATCAGAACTTCGTCGATTCTCTGGTTGCCGACGACCTTCGCCAGGACTTCGACCGGGCCTAATACAGGGACGCCCAGAACTCTCAGGCCTTTTTTCAGCGGGTTGTCGTCAACACAACCGACGACCTTGTAGCCGGTTTGGACCTCCTGGGTTTCGCGAATGATCATCTGGGCGGCGTGTCCGGCGCCGACCAGGAGCAAGCGTTTAGAAGTCGAGTCACGGCGCGCGGTTTCGGACAGCATTCGGGACAAGACGCGTAGGCCGGTCAGGAGCGTAAAGGTGAGCAACGCCTCCAATGCATAAATGGACGGCGGAAAGTTTTTCAGTCCCAAGCCATAGCGCACGATAAGCAGGAATGCCAGCGATCCGGCGACGACGGCTTTCAAGATGTCGAGGGCGTCACTGATCCCCGTATAGCGCCACCAGCCATGCGTGAGATTGAAGAATGGCATGAGCGTGAGGCGGACAATAATCAGGATGGGAGCAGCGCTCCAAAGCAGGCCGGGGTCGGGCAACCGGAAATCGAAGCGCAAGAGCCAGGCGCAGACCAGCGAGCCGAGGATGAGCCCAATTTGTGACACCAGCACCAATAGCGACCAGCACCGCAATAATGCGGACGACTTCTTATTGTGTTTTCTCATAAGCAAGAGAAGAGGACTATTTTTATGGCGGACACTTATCCCTTGGTCGACTAACTAACTGATCGTCACGTGCGGGCAGTTACTTGAGGGACAGGCCCAACTTTATCGGCGCGCTAGGACCTTACGAGGAAAATCGAGTTGAACGACAGGAAAGCCTAATGTCGCACGCCTTCCGCCTTGAGCACTCGCCACAGAGTGAGCGCCAGAATCTTCAAGTCGAGGAGAGGTGAGTGCGCGGCCATGTATTCGGCGTCGTAACCGACCTTTACGGGAATCTCCAACTCGTCGCGGCCATTGACTTGCGCCCAGCCGGTGATTCCGGGAAGCAGGCGATCGATGCCATGGCGGGTGCGAAGCGCGACCAAATCGTCCTGATTGAAGAGCGCCGGACGGGGGCCCACCAGGCTGAGATCTCCCCTCCATACGCTGATCAGTTGAGGCAGTTCATCGAGGCTGCTTCTGCGCAGCAGAGCTCCGATCGGAGTCAGATGGAGTTTTGGCTGGGGCAACAAATGCGTTGCCAACTGGGGCGTGTTGAGGCGCATGGTCCTGAATTTCGGCATCCTGAAGAGACGATTGTCTTTGCCCACACGCTCCGACCAATGCAGCGCGGGGCCGTTGGACGTCAACCGTACCGCGGCCCAGCACAGCAGCAACAGAGGACTCGACAGAATCGCGAGCGTTCCTCCCAGAACCAGGTCCAGCACGCGTTTCCACGCGGGCAGCCGGTATGGCGAGAGCGCGCGAGTGGTTGGGACCGTGGTTGTGACCATGATTGCGAATGAGAAAAACCGACTTGCACCCGCGAGGAGGCTGTTTTGAGACGAGGGGTTCTGGGCGGCTAGGAAGCCGAAGTCCGCGCCTTCGGAGGAGCGCCTGGCCCCTTGATCACGCGCTTGTCGGAACTTAGGTAGAATTCCGCGCGCTTGCAGTAATCGCGCGCTCTCACCGCGAGACGGACCAGGAGCTTGCTGGCGCGGCTCTTGCCGAAGTAGTCGTAGGCCTCGTTGAATGCGATCAGCGCGTCGTGCAATTCGCCGAGCGAGCTGAGCGGAGTCTGATTGACGCTTTGACTGCCGAAGGGGACGATCTCGGCACAGGGCGTGTAATGGACGGCGTAGCCCTTTTGCCGCAGCATGAAGTTGTAAGCCAGGTCGGAGACAAAGAGCTGAAAGCGCTCATCCAGCATGCCCGCGTTCTCCCAAGTCGAGCGCCGGACGACGTAGGCGGTGGTGCCGATGCTATCCACCGGCTGCGCTTTCGAGTAGTCGAAGTCGGTGGCGTAGTAACGATTCGTGAGCCCGCTGCGGGGAAACAGTTTGTGCCAGTTCAGGGCCTGCAGCACCATGGTCGCGGGTCCGGAAAAATGGCGGATGCAATGCTGCACCGAGCGGTCGGGGTTCAGCAGCTTCGGACCGCAGGCAGCGACGTCGGGATTTTCGTCCATGTAGTTGACCAGCGCCTGAAAAGCGTTACCGATCAGCAGCGTGTCGCTATTCAAGTGGCAGGCATAGCGAGCGTGCGACATGCGCATTCCAAGATTGGTGTTTCGGACGTAGCCTTGGTTGGTCTGGTTCCGGACGAGGATCACTTCCGGGAACGTCTGCGCGACCAGGTCGGCGCTGCCGTCGCGCGAGGCATCGTCGACGCAAATCACTTCAAAAGTGAGGCCGCGCGTATGTTCGTAAATCGAGGAAATACAATCGGCGAGCAAACGCCGGGTGTTGCAGTTTGGAATGATCACGGTAAGATCTAACAAATCTTGCATCGGATTCTCCTGATGTTTATTGCCTGGTTGTTAGTTCGAGGTTGCGATTTCGTGTTACCTGCACCTTACGCGCCGGGACGCCCACCACGGTGCTGCCGGCTTCAACCGACTCCACCACCACCGCGTTCGCACCGACGGTAACGTCGTCACCAATGTGGATTCCGCCCAGAATCTTCGCGCCAGCGCCTAGCAACACGTTGTCTCCGACCTCGGGCCGCAGCTTGGGATCAAAACTCAAGTCCATGACTTTGGCGCCCAGCGTAACTCCCTGGAGGATGGTGACGTTGCAGCCGATGCGCCACGCTCCAACTACGGTTCCTGACGGGTGCGGGAAAAAAATGCCCGGCCCGATCTCGCAACGCGACGTAACTTCTAAGCCAAAAAGCACGATATTGAGATAGGTCAGCAGTTCGGGAACGGCCGGAATCTTCCGGAGTCTTGCCGCCCGGCTTACCCGGCAGAGCACGATGGGCAGGAAACGATGATGCAGCAGGCGGCGAAGCAATCCGCCAAAACTTGGGGTCGCGGCGGCCTTACCCTCCAATTCCGCCTGACGGGCGAGATCGCCGTACAAAAGCAGCTTCAGCGGTAGTATCCGGTTGTTCATGTTTGTTGTCGTTGAAATCGTTTGCTGGCGGAAGTTGGTTGAGCCGCGATTCCCGGCTTGAGAGCGAGCGCAAGCAGCTACGTCGTGGTACGGCTGCGGAGCGAGACTCGGAGAACGCGGAGGGGATACTTTATGGCTTCAGTTGATATGCCAAAGAGGTATTGAGCCACGCTGATTTTGCGCTCACGGACCAGTTTCTTTAGCGAAAGCGTTCTCCCTAAATGCATACCCTTTACGTCCCGGCTCAAACCCGAAACGCCAATCGTGCTCTTGAAGCCACCAGCCAGGACGCGTTTGATATAGAGAGCTCTACAGCCGGGGCTCGAGAGCAACTCCATGTACAAGGTGAAGTCCTCACCCCGGCGCAGGGAGGTATCGTAGAGGACCATCTTCTGCTTCAACACCATTACCGAATTTGTGCTGTCATTCCGCAACAGGGGAGTCCACGAGGTAAGCGAAGAAAGAGGCAGCGAGGAAGGGTCGTTGCTATTGTCGGCATCGCCTCCTGGACGCGTTATGTCGTGACAGTAGCGATGCATCGAAAAATCGAGATGGTGGCTGGTCATCAATCCATATTGAATCGCAATCTTGTTCTGGTACCAGACATCGTCGGAATCAAGGAACGCCAGGTAGCGGGATTGGGCGGCTGCGATGCCTAGATTTCTGGCCGTGGACACTCCCTGGTTCTTATCCAGATGAAGAAAGCGGACGACTATGCCGTCCGGACAGGAGACCGCGATTCTCTTGGACTGTTCCCAATCATCACTGCCATCGTCGACGACGATAATTTCCCGGGGAAGCAGGGACTGGCTGTAAACCGAATCCAGCGCTCTTTGGAGCGTTGCGGACGAGTTATAAGTTGGTATTACTACGCTGACGTCGCAACTCATTGGTTATTCGGTTTTCTCAATGTATTCGAGAGACAGTTTTTCGAGTGCAGGGCCGACACGGTCAGGAGCAGGCGACGGCACCCACCGGGGGCAGAGTTCGGGCGGTCGGTTCTTTCGCCGCTCTGTCGGTCATTCTTAGGGCCGTTCTTCCAACGAAGCAGAGCGCCGTCAAGAATATTGAGTAAGAAAGGAGCGTGTTCACCGCCGCTCCTCGCGCCCCATAACGGGGAATGCAGGCGAGGGTCAAGACCACGTTGCTGAGCGCGGCGATTCCAGTACAGAGCAGGATTTTCTTCTCCATGCCCCACGCGATAAAAGCGTTGCTCAAGTACGAAGTCAAGAAATCAAGCGGTATGGACCAGGCCAGCAACAGCAGCAGTGGGCACGCTGCGAGGAACTGATGTCCAAACATAATCGTCAGCACGGCGCGGCGGGAAACCGAGACCACGAGCGCGAGCGCGACCCCCACCCCGAACAGGGGCAGTAGAATGCGCGCCCGCAGCATGAGTGCCCGGTCCTCGGTGCGGTGGCGGGCGAACCGGGGATAGAGGACCTGGGTCAGCAGGTAGTAGGTGACCAGTACTTGATTCAAGACCCGGTAGGCGGCTCCATAAAGGCCGACCTGTTCCGGGTTTGACATGAGACCGAGCATCAAGACATCGATGGTGTTGAAGGCCAGGTTACACAGCCATGCCAGACCCATAATGCGGGTGCGCCGAAAGGTCAGCGACTCGCGAATAGCGTCCCGGGTCTCGCCGTCTGCCGGTTGTGATGGTTGCCTTCGCCACCACGTCCAGAAGATCGCACCCTGCAGCAGATACCCGAAAGCATTGCCGGCCACCGCCCACCAAAGGACCCGCTCTCCGGGCGACCTGCCGATGCTGAGAAAAACCAGGATGCTGAGCGGCACGACGGATCTCGCCAGTCCCAACAGATACAGTCGCTCCTGACCCCAGGCCACCCAGTCCAGAGAAATGGCATAGAGCGCACCCACTGCCGAAAAGGCGAAGAGGAAGATCTTCATTTCCACGGGCACTTTGGCATACGCCGCGTAAAGTGCGATCAGCGGCAGGACCAGCACGGCCGCCCCCAGGCGCCGCCGCTGAACTCCCCGGACAATGTCGCTTGCGGCCTGGGGGTGCCAGGCTAAAAGCCGCGCACCTACCTGTCGCAGGCCGAAGTCGATGAGCGGCTGCACGTACTGGTTAAGGCTCTGGGCCAGCGCATAGACGCCGAGAACCACGACCCCATAGCGGTGCCCGAGCAGCACCGCGGTGGCAATGCCGTAGAGCCGGCTCAAGAATTCGCCCGCCCCGAGGCGAAAGACATTCTTGAACAGCCCGCGAAATGGAATGTTTAGGGGCAATGTTTATCGACAATGACAATTGGGGATGGAATAAAGGCGCTTTCGGCCCGAATTATTCGCCAAGGGACGCGGCGCAGCGGCCGAGGTCGCGCGGACCGGAAACATATCCGACCAGTTGGCCCGTCCCGCGCAGCACATACACCGACGCGTTGAACAAATCGCCCTGGCAAAGCCGGACTGCGGCCCCGCCAAAGGAGCGGATCAGATCGCTGCTCACTTTGTGCAGTGGATAGCGGTACATTCTCTGCACGCAACCCTCGCTCAAGGCGTACATGTAGGTGGTTTTCTTGAGCCGCTCGATGGAACCAAACGGGGGGTGGTGGACGGTGAACGAGGGTTCATACCAGAATTGGAAGCCCTTCTGATACGCGCGTAGGACGTAATCTCTTTCCTCGCCCGCCTGATATTTGGAGGCGGCGCCGATGCCCAGGTATTCATTGAAACCACCAACCGCGGTCGAAACCGACCGTCGCATGAACAGGGCCGCCGACGCCGCCAGGCAGGTGGAGACGTCGCTCTTGCTGCAGCGGCGAGCCGTCGCCGGCGTTTTCGGTCCGGAGAGATTGTTGTCCGCCGTCCGCAAGGCCGTCGACAGCAATCCGAACTCGGGATGTGACTCGAACCACGCCGCGACCGTCGCGAGCAGGTCTTTCGGATACCAGCAATCATCATCGGGGATCGCAATGATGTCTCCGCGCGCTACTCGAAGGCCGATGTTTCTGGCGCGCGAGAGTCCGCGTTCGGAGCGCAAGTGCCGAATCGCGAGGCGGTCGTGAAGGGCCAGCACGGGGAGCAGCCGGTCGTCGAGATTCTGGTCCACGACCAACACCTCAAAATCGAGGTAGTTCTGCTCCTCGAGGGTGGCCAACAAGCGGTCAAGCTCGGTTACGCGGTTCAGGGTGGCAACGATCAGTGAGATCATGGATTTCCTCCGTACGGATACCGCATTGCGGTTTCCTGCATTCGAGGGTCGGGCAGGCGATGGTCGAGGCCACAGGTTCCCCACAGAGCGCCGCCAATTCGGGCGAGAGCCTGATAGAAATACCAGCCGGCGAAAAGCAGGAGAACAGAGATTCCAACGCGCAACGACGCGGAAACCCAGTCCAACAGTCCGCCTCGGGGCATGAGCAGCACGTCAGGAAGAATCATCGCGACCAGAAAGAGTCCGAAAGGACTCCTGGTGCACACATGCATTCCGTGAAACAGAGCGCCCAGTAATGCGGAGATGATGACGACTCCCGCGAGACCGCCCGCCAAATAAGCCTCCGCCAGATAGGATGACCCGCTCCCGGATCCTAATTGATATGCGGACGGGTTCAGAAACATCGAAACGTCGGCATCAAAATTCTTCCCCGCAACGTATGCCGTGTGGTCGGTGGGGAAGAATGCTGAGCGCAATTCGTCGGCAAGATTGGAAACGATATGAGAAGCGAAATGCCCGCGATAGGCGACCGCGACCTCGGTGACATTGAGGGACGCGCCCTGGCCGGAAATGAACTGGGAAGCGCCGCCGAACACACTGGACTCGACATCGGCGATGCGGAAAGACCCGATCAAGGAGCCGGCCAGGACGAGTCCTAGTCCGAAAAGCGCAAGCGAATACAGGCGGGCGCGCCGGGCGGACTTCACCTTGGCGAGATACCAGAGTGAAAGGACCAGGCTGAAAATGCCGCCTCGTGAACCGAGCAGGAGGATCGGCGCGGTGACCGCGAGGTACAAGCCGGTTGCGGGACGGAGAAATTGCTTCCGCCGCTCCAGAACAAAGATGCCGACGAAGGCGGGTAGGCTGATGAGCGAGATGGCCCGAACCGCGATGGGAATGCTGGCAGCCATGCCGCCGTGGTCAGTGAAAACCACGAGATATCCGCCGTGGTCTTTGACGTACTGGTAATAGCAGAAATTTTTGTACAGTTGCACCGGCAGGCTGGAGCAGAACAGGAAGTAAAGATAAGGCAGGAAACGGGCGAAAGATCCGCTGCTAGGCGGGTGAGAGGAGCGGTAGTTCCACCGGCAAGGCGCATAAATGCAGATGGCAGAGAGTGCAATGGACACGAGCACCGAGCCCGCGACCTCCCGCGGCACGTCGAAGGGATACGCCGTCATCAGCGTGATTTGGAATATGTCGGCCGTGTCTCCCGCGCAGTACGCCAGAAGCCGTCCGCCTTGAAAGAGTGTCAGCATGCAGAGGAAAAAAAAACAGGGATGCCGTCCGCCATCGAACCGCTTCCAGGCGAGGCCGAGAAGAGAAAGCAGCAAGAGCAGTGTAAGTACTGCGGCTTGGTTGCTGCTGATCCAGCCCATGAGGAAGCAGACGGCCGCGGCGGCGATCGAGATCAGGTATCCCAGTACCTCGAGGGCGACGCCAAGCTTCCGAGAGGATCTGGTCGCCGCCGCCGCGCCGTATGGGTATGTTGTCGGAAAAGAGTTCATATTATTTCGCTAGTCGTGGGATGGAAGTGCGGCGCAAGAACCGCTGTCTTCAATGTCCGTAAGCGTTCATCGACTTCGGGATTCGAACGCAATCGGGCGAAGGCCTCGGCCAGTAGGACATATCCTGCCGCACCGAGAAACCCCAGCAGGGTCGCGATCGCGATAATCCAACCCCGGGGCGGTGAAGACTTCCGGTCCGGTACTTCCGCGGGATCGAGGACCTGGATCACGGCTGCGGTTTTCGCTTCATCGAGCCGGGCAGCTTCATACTGTTTCGCCAGCATTTCGAACATGGCTTCGGAGTACTTCAGGTCGCGGAGTTTGCGAACGTACTGCAGGCCCGCTTCCGGGACGTCACCGATTGGGACCTGGACGCCGTCCGGATCGGGGTTCGAGCCACGGCTTTGCTTTTCGAGCAAGGCCAGTTGCGCCTCGAGGCTGGCGAGTTGCCGTTCGCCCAGTCTGACGTCGGGATTCTGCTCGGTTGAAAACAACCGCATGGCGTCGAGTTCGACTTCCTTCGTGGCCACCGCCGCCCGCAGTTTTACGACCGACTCGATAATGACCTTGGCCTGACCATCCAACTGGATCAAGCCGGTCTGCTGCTGGGTCTGCTTTAACGCCTGTTCCGCATCCGCCAGATTGTTCTTGGCCAGTTCCAGCTGCCGCTCGAAAAATATCCGCCGTTGTCCTGCTTCGGTGACCGCGAGGTCCTGTGTCAGCCGGCGCAACTCGTCGACGTAGGCGTTGGCGATTTGGGGGGCGCGGCTGCGGTCTCGATCCTCGACCGAGATGCTGATGAACCCCTCTTTGCCGAGCATGATGCTGCTGGCTTCTTCGAGGTCCTTGCGGGCATCTGACATTTTCTTGTCGCGATAAACGCGGGCCAGGTCGAAGCGGCGGATCAAGGCGTCTTCCACGGTGCGGCTGCGCAGCATGCCCACATAAAGGTCGTTCGGATTCTTCAGACCCAGATCCTTCTGGGCCATCGCGGCCATCGGCCCCAAGGCTCCCAGTTGTCCGATCATCGAGGCGGCCAGCGACTGGCTTTGCTGGGGGGGCAGGAGGTTGGCAGTGGCGGTGTAGCGGTTGGGCAAGATGAAGGAAACCGCGGTGGCAAGAACAGCCGCGGCTAGAGTGCTTCGCTGGACGATCGACTTGCGCCGGCACAGAATGATCAGCAAATCGAGCAGGTGGGATTCGGAGGTTTCGCCGCGCCCCGCATTCGCTTGCGGACGCAAAGCCGGGCTTTCAAGGTCTGAGCTTTCAAGACCTGAGTTTTCAACACCGGAGTTCTCAGAATCCGTATTCTCAAATTCGAGAGCAGCGACGGTCTCGGGCTCAGCAGTGGTCGCACGGTTCATTGGATGACCCTTATCGCCGCCGCGCCCAGGGCAAATTGCGAGAAGACCTGGCTCCAGTCCCTCAAGCCTTTGAGCAAGGCGCCATGGTTCAGGCGCTCGGGCACCACGATGGCATCGCCCGGCATGAGGCGAAGCGAGGCGAAACCTCCATTCCACAATCCCTTGACCGATTGCTTGCTGAGCACCGAACCGTCTGCCCGAATCACGAACATGCGGTTCTTGTCCGCATCCCGTGTCGGCCCGCCTGCCCGCCGCAAGTAATCTTCCACTCGCCCTTCGCGGCGATAGAGGAACGAGTTTTTGTTGTATACCGCACCCAGCATCTCGATCGTCGACGGGCGATATGGGACCACGAAGCGGTCGCCATCCTCTAGCGCGATCTCGGGCAGGTCGCCGACGCCCGAGGAATCCGGTTTGAGGTCGAGGACCACACGTCCGGCGGCTCTGACTTCCCGGAGTTTCTCGACCATTTGCCGCTGTGCGTCCAGCCGGGCGCGGTTGTCGGCGATATCTTCGGGATTGACTCCGGCAGGCGCGAGCGCATTGCGGGTGATGTCTTCTTCGAGGTTTGCGATCAGACGATCCAGACCCTTCTGCTGGTCGATGCGCACCGATTCACGCGTAAACTCGGCCCCGTAGAGATAGGCGTTCGCGGTGAATCCGCCGACGCGTTCGACGAGATGGCGGAGGGTTTCGCCGGCTTCCGCACGGTACACACCGGCGGCGCGGAATTCCCCCTCCAGCCGCACGAATTTGCTCTGCTTTTCGAGCGGCACCGCGAGATCGTTCTGCGAAAAAATGGTGATGACATCGCCCGGCTCGAGCGGCAGGTTGTTTTGTTCATCGCCTTCGAGTACCAGTTTTCCCAAGTCGAAGGGGACCAGCCGCATCGTCAAGTCCTGCGGGTTCAAGCGCTGAATCACGGCGTAGTCCCAGTTGATCTCGGGAGCGTCGCGCGTGATCTGGTTGTGCAGGTTCGCGGTCGTGGCCTCGGTCGCTGCTTTGGTGGAGGCCGGTTGCCGCTCAACCCGGGTGTCGCCTCTGGCGTCCGCGCTTGCAATCGGGTTATTGGTGTTCGCGTAGTTGCGGGTGGCCGGGACGGTGCTCGGTTCGCCCGGGTTCGCAATCACGTTCGTGGCGCGCCAGTAGTTGCGGCTGATCTGTTGGTCATCTCGCTCGCCGGCGGTTGCCGCCCAGTTGGCGGCACGCCAGTAGCCGCGGGTGAGAAGAGCGTCCTGGTTCGGGATCACGTCCCGCAGGCGCATGCCGGAGTGCCACTCGACGCGTCCGGGATGAGCTACGTTTCCGCGCAGGGTCACCGCGTTTTCAAAGCGCGGAGAGAGCGCCAGAATGCGGACCACGTCCCCATCCTTTAGCGCCCGCTCAAGGCCATGGTCATCAAGAGGGAATTCTTCGACCCGGCGGGTGTTGTGGTTTTCGATGCGTTCCACCACCGCCTTTTGTCCGTCAGCTGTTGTCGCCAGACCGCCGGCCATCTCTACTGCGCTGCGGAGACTTGTTTCCTCCCGCAGTTCGTAAATTGCGGGCAGGTTCACGCTGCCCGCCATGGCAATCGACGGCCCGGCGGGCGGGATATAGATGACGTCGCCGGGCAATAACCATGCGTCTTTGGACTTGTCCCCTTTCAAGAGCAGGTCATAGAAGTCGAACTCCGTGACCACGACGTCATTTCGCTTGAGCTGGATGTGACGCATGGAGCCCGTACTCGAAGGTCCGCCCGAGGCGAAAAGCGCGTTGACCAGGGTACAGAGTGAACTGACGGTGTAGCTTCCGGGACGCCGGGCTTGTCCGACCACGAACACTTGAATCGATCGCAGCTGCCCCAGGCTGATCGTCAAGTCGAAATTGCGGAAGACTCGTCCAATGGCGGTCCGGAAATACTCGGGTAGTTGCTGGTATTTCAATCCGGCAACCGAGAGCGATCCCACCTTGGGGAGGAAGATCTCACCGCCGCGGTCGACCACCAATTTCGCGTTCAGATCGATTTGTCCCCAGACCCGGATCAGGAGTTCGTCTCCCGGTCCGATGCGGTAATCGTCGGTCACCGGAATCCGGTCGACCGGAGCGAAGGTGGTGGGGACGTGATCAAACAGGTTGTGCCCATAAACCGGCAGCCTGCGGCCGACGGAACTGGCCACCAATTCCTGAAACTCCGTAGGCGGCGGTTCGGGAATGGCATCCGCGTTGAAAGGGGGAGCTCGTTTCAGACGCCGGGCGGCTTCGGCATTCTGCTCCGGTTCACCGTTATTACGGTCATTCGGCCGAGTATGCCTCGGCTCCCCATCGGCTGGCGAGTCTACCCCACGAGGCGGCGCGAGTTCGTCATTCCCGGCTGTGGGAGCTGTCGGATTGGTGGTGGTGTTGTCCTCGGAAGTTCCCGGGTCGGCGGAGCAGTTATTCTCCAGACACTGGGGATCGTCAGCAGCGCGTGTTTGCAGTGAGGTTTGTGCCCATCCAAAGCCGGTCAATGCGAGCAGGCCGGCGACAGCGGTTACCGTCCAGCGCCGCATCCGGGCATCGGGCACGAAACCGCCGCAGCCTTCCACCGGTTCGGGTGAGGGCTTAGATCTTGTCGCTGGTGTCGGTTCTTTGTAGATCGAGGTCATCATTTGAAATCGTAGTTTTGAGATCCACACTTTTTGAGGTCGATGCTTCCAGGATCATTTCGAGTGCAGCACTTTGCTCCACCGCGGATGGCAGGTCAACTCAACCGAGGCCACCGTGTCTGGTCCGGCGAGCGGGGACAGCACCGGGAAATTCCAGCGTTCGTACTGCAGAAATGCGGTGATCTCAATTTCCGGCTTCGGTTGGAGGGTTGCTCGAACAAAGAAATCCTGGATGTTGCCGCCTTGGGGAATAAAGTTGCGGTCGACGTGGGCCTTGCGGTATCCGGCCTGCAGCCGGTTGCGGGGTGAAAGCCAATAGGTGCTCCAGAGTTGAAGCCCGTGGCCCTCGCGGCCGACCCAGGAACCGAGCAGGTGCCCGTCGTTGGTGTAGGCGTCGTGATAGGCACCGTTGTAGTAGAAGTATTGGCCGCCGCGATTGGACAGTCCAGGAGGGTCCGACCACGCCATCTCGGCGCGAAAATCGAGCTTTGGGACGCGGGGGATCTGCGGCAGGTAGATACCCGGATTCATCAACGACCGTTGCGGGTAGCCGAGCGGCGAAGTTTCATCGTCGGTCAGGCCATCGTTGTAGAGAGTCAACCATTTCCGCAGGCCAGGAATCCGGTAACTGAAATCAAAGCCGCTGCGCCGGTCGCCCACGTCGGCGGCGCTTCCGGGGATGGTAGTGTTGTTGTCCCCAAAACTGAAGAATCCCCGGAGGAACATATGGGTCGTAACCGGCCGGAAGATGATGGTGCGCGAGAACCCGAGTTCAAGATTCTGCGTCGGCTTGAAACTGATCTTCTGGCCGTCGATCCCCGGGGTTGGAGGGTAGTGGTGCCCGGCCATTAGTCCGAGGAAGGAGTCAAAGCGTATCGGCCCCAGCAAATGTAAGAAACTCGGCAGTCTCCAGGGAGACGGGTTGGTCAGCCGCAACATGTCGAGAGGTTGTGCGTTGTCGCTCAGGTTCGGAGGCCCGCCTTGACCCGGTCCCCACCACAGGCTCTGGCGGCCGGCTGATATCTGCACCGTCTTGATGTTTAATGTGATGTAGGCGTCCAGAAGATGAAACTGATCGATGACGTTGGTATGAATCGGATCCTGTGGCGGGGTCACGTCGACGGTGCCTATCATCTGCTGCACCGCGAGACTGTAGGCAGGAAGCGGGGCCGCGTGCTGATACTCGCCGCGGATATAGAACGCCACCGGGCCGGCCGTTCCCGATGCGGAGGCCCCGCTCACCAGGTTCGAGCCCTCGCCGTAGAGACGGCCGTAGTCGTCGATCAGGGTCTGGCCGAAGTGATACCCGTCGTCGAGCGGTGTGCCGGCGATGCCGAGATAGCGTGTATAAACGGTGTCCACTCCGAGCTCGGAAGTCCTCGAGCCGTTGAGTCGAGCAAGATCACTCGCGAATTCGGATGCGAGTGCCGCGTAGAGCTGGTACGCCTCTGACGCCTGGTTGTTGACTGGCGGATCAGTGTGTGGATCGTCTTTGTGTGGATGGTTAATGGGGGAATTGGTACTGTGCAGGTCATCGCCAGTCAAATCATCGCCATGTAGATCGTCAAGGCGCAAATCGTCCCCCGCGGCGGCGACGATCCGGGCGCACTCTATGCGCGTCCAGGGCCGTAAATTGGCATAAGAACTGGGAGCATATCCCAGTGCCGCCAGACGGTCGAAGGCGGCATAAACCCAGGAGTCGAGGGGAACCGATGGCGATCCTAGTTCGGCAGCGGTACGCGGGCGATGTGGCACTTTCTCGTCGGCATCCTGCTTGAAATCTTTCTCGAAACTGCCTACGTTCGCGCCCGGTAACTCCGGGTTGTGATGCGCCCGGTACACATAATGGCCAATGAGATAACCGAGAGCGCTGCCGACGACGACGTCGGAAGGGAAGTGCTGGCGCGCCGCGACCCGCGAGAGGCTGATTCCCGTCGCCGCGCCGAAGGCCAAATTTTGGTCAAGCGTCCGGGATACTCGTCGGCGAGAACGCTCGCAATCGACCATGCGGCAAGCGCATGTTCCGAGGGAAACGAAGCGCCTCCGGCTCCGAAGCTACCGGCATTCGCCGCGTTTGGACGCGGCCTTTGAGAGATCAATTTCATCGCTTCCGCTACGACTACGCCGTTTACTGCGGCCTCCCCTGCCAGAAAGCCGGCCTCGCGGCTGTGGTCGTCATTGCTGGCCGTCCCGCGCAGATACAAGCCCGCTCGGCTCGCGATCAGGGCCGCGAGTCCGTAATTGCTCAAGCTGTTGCTGTGTGCCATCGGAGTGCTTCCGAAATGCCGCATGATGTCGTTGTCGGCCGCGATCAGTCCGAGGGTGCCGACTCCGAAGGGCACGAGCCAGTTTCTGTCTTGCGTATGCAGATGCCAGGGACTGCTCCAGATCGCTTTCTGATCAGAAAAGAAAGCTTGCGTAAGGCGCGGCGGGCAGAAGCCGCCACTGACCGCGGCTCCAGTCGCCGGCCGGTTTCTCTGGGCTGGGCTCATTGCGGACTGCTCGGTCGATTCGTCGGCTTCTGTTTCTGGACTGGCGTTCGCGCGGGCGCATGGCCTGGGAGTCTCGAAATCGGATGCCCATCCGGAATTCATCGACCAAACGCCCAGCACGACAACAACAACAGCTGCAACCTGGCGAACACGCCACTCGAATTTGTAGGCGAAGAGCACGTGCTACAGCGGCCTGCAGGGATGGGTTTGATGATGGCGCTCTCCCCGGATGCCAGGTTCCGGTGTTACGCTGCCGAAGCTCTTCGCTGCCGGTTCCAAATCGGCAGCATCGACCTCCATCGCGACACATCGCATAATCACCTCCAGCGCGAGCACCACGCGAAAGTTGTTTTTCTTGCGGATCAGCACGCCCTCCATTCCCATCATCGGTCCGGCTTTGATGCGGACCCGCTCGCCGATCACCAGGTAGGGGTAGGGCTCGATTTTCCGTCGCCCCAGACCGGAGCGGAGCGCCTCAATTTCAACATCGGGCAGCGGCGCCAGGGTTCGTCCAGAACCAACCAGCGACAGCACCCCCGGCACTTCAAGAACGCTCACCCGTTCCCGGGGATCCATTCGCACAAACACGTAGTTGGGAAAAAGCGGCAATTCCAGGTTCATTTCGCAACGGTTCTTCCAGCGGCGGGTCGCGGCGTACAAGGGCAAGAACGATTCGATGTGACGCTGACTAAAGCACGAGGCCACGCGCCTTTCATGATGCGAGTTGGTGTAAGCCGCAAACCAGTTCGCGGAACGTTCTGGGGCCTCATGCGACGTTTGCATCCGTTCTTCGCTCGCTCGTGGTCGACCTGCTGGATCCATTGGCATTGATTTCGGGTTCCCTTCGAACGAAGCTTCGCTAGCCCCGCTTAGCAAGGTTGTTTAGAAATTTCAAATCTTTGGCGTGACTCCCTACTCGATTGCACGTACCCTGCCACCTCGGTTCCGCTTTGAGCCCTCCTGCTGGGTTGAAGTTAGGAGTGGCTGCAGGAGCGTTGCCCGGCGAATTCCCGCTCCGGGAAGACTGAATCGGGCTTGACGTTCTGAATCAGTACTCGGGCTCCAAGCACATCTTCGATCTCCGCGCGTCCGGGGACCGCGAACGGTCCGGCATCGGACGTGAGGGCAGCGGTCCCGTGGTAGTCTTTTCGGATTGCGCGTCGCGCGCAAGAAGGCTGGGAAATTAGGCCGCCCAGTTCGCTGGCCGGTGCGGGGGATTGATTCGGACGACCATGATTCTTGCCGGGGACGTTGGAGGCACTAAATGTAATCTTGGGTTGTTCCGGCAAGAAGGGCTTGCCCTGAGCCCGGTCTTTCGGCGCCGACTGGCGACTCGGGACTACGCCGGATTTGACGATCTGGTCGAAGACTTCCTCAAGCAAGCGGCCTCAGGACATGAGAATCCGAAGGCGCTAGTCGTCGATGCCGCTGGGTTCGGAGTGGCAGGCGTGGTCGCGGATGGGCGCCATTACTCAGAAAACTTGCCGTGGCTGGTGGACGTCGCGCCGCTGACGCGGAAGCTGAATCTCAACGACATATCTCTGTTGAACGATCTCGCTGCCACCGCTTTGAGTCTGGAGAGGTTGTCGGGGAACGATTTGTTCGTCCTGAATCCGGGAACTCCTGTGCTTCATGCTACAAAAGGTGTAATTGCAGCGGGAACTGGCTTGGGAGAGGCGGTTCTTTTCTGGGATGGCGAAAAATACCAAGTGGCCGGGGCCGAAGGCGGACAAGCTGACTTTGCTCCACGTACGGAGCGTGAAATTCAGCTGCTCAGCCATTTGAGAATTCAGATACCGCACGTGTCGTGCGAGGAAATTGTTTCGGGACGGGGATTCCGCAGGATTCACGAATTTCTGAAGCCCGCGATGCGGCATGAAACGTTCGATTCTCCGGAGGGCAATGCGGCTGCCGAAATTACCCAGCGGGGACTGGAGCAAAGTTGCTCTGTTTGCGTCGAGACGCTGGACTTCTGGACTGAAATATTTGGCGGAGTAACGGGAAATTTCGCATTGCAGACGTTGGCTCTAGGCGGCATCTACGTGGCCGGTGGCATCGCCGTAAAGATCCTGCCCAAACTTCAGGATGGTGATTTCTACAAGTCGTTCTGCGGCACGAGCAAACTTGCGGCGGTTCTGACGCGCATACCGGTGTCGGTGATCGTGAATGAGGATGCGCCCATGTTGGGCGCGGCGTATCAGGCGCTCATAGGAATAAGCGGGCATCGTTTGTAGCAACAACTAGAAGACACCAATTTCTACCTTCTTCTGAAGGGTGAAAGGGATACCGTTTGGCGAGCAACGAACAAGCTGGCTACAACCGCTTCCTGCTGCTGGTGGCGGGACTCGGCGGATTGCTCTATGGAGTGGACGTCGG
Organism: uncultured Acidobacteriaceae bacterium; assembly: GCA_963755765.1. GTDB lineage: Bacteria > Acidobacteriota > Terriglobia > Terriglobales > Acidobacteriaceae > Acidiflorens. Next base: position 571,477 of record CAVWKZ010000004.1, on the reverse strand, counting down.
CATTATTGCCGGCGCATTGCCTTATCTCGAGGCTACCTCCGGGTTGAATGCGAACCAACTTTCCAACGTGGTCGCAGCCGTGCTGCTGGGCAGCGTAATCTCGACCTTATTTGCTGGTGCACTCGCGGACTGGATGGGACGCAAGCCGCTGATGACGCTCAGCGGAGTGCTGTTCGTCTTCAGCATTCCCATCATTGCGCTTTCGCATGGCTATGAATCTCTCGTTCTTGGCCGGCTTTTGCAGGGCATTAGCGCGGGGTTGATTGGCGTGGTTGTCCCGCTGTATCTGGCGGAGTGTCTGGCGGCGTCGAATCGCGGCAAGGGGACGGGCATCTTTCAATGGCTGCTGACGCTTGGCATTGTGACGGCGGCCATCGTTGGCATGTACTTCAGCTTCCGCGTTGCAGAGGTGGCTAAGCTCGGAGATACCGCGCGAATCTTTGCCTTCAAAGACACGGCCTGGCGGAGCATTTTCTGGGTTTCGCTGCCACCGGGCATTTTGTTTGTCATCGGCAGTTTCATGGTGTCGGAGTCTCCACGCTGGCTGTTCCGTCGGGGGAAGAGAGACGCCGCTTATGCCGCGCTGCTCCGCTCTCGCAGTGGCGAGCAAGCGCGCGTAGAGCTCGCGGAAATGGAACAGGCTGCCGCGGCCGAGAGCGCTAAGACTTCAACCGGGGGCAAAATCAGGGAATCGCTTCTGCGCCGCAAATATGTGATTCCGTTTCTATTAGCGTGTGTGATTCTCGCTTGCAACCAGGCGACGGGCGTCAATTCCATCATCGGTTACAACACCAACATTCTTCTACAGGCCGGGCTTTCCGATGTACAGGCGCATTGGGGATACGTCCTCTTTACGATCGTGAATTTCGTGATGACCATTGGAGGCGTGCTGCTGGTGGACCGCAAAGGGCGCAAGTTCCTGCTGTCGATCGGGAGCGCTGGCATTATTGTTTCGCTCGTCTGCACTGGAATGTTGTTCCGCCGGACGGAAAGCCTGCGCGTAGATGTTCGAGACGCGGTCCAGTCCATGGTGGACGCCGAAGTTCGGGCGCAAGACGAGGTCGGCCAGAAGGTCACGTTGCTCTACAACGAGAAGACTGCGGATGGACTCCTCGCAGCGAGCGGAGACGCCGGCCGGGCGATCGGCGACCGCCCGACGTCGCTCGTCGTGATCTATTCGTACGGCGATTTTCGCGCCGCAACCAAGGCTGCTCGTTCCGACGATGCGTCTGCGACGCCGATCGAGATTACACGCGAAAGCTGCGTGCCCGCTAATAAGGTGGTGGCTTTTTTCTCGAATCCGTTCAGCAATCTTGATGCGGCGCGCCGGGCTTCGCTAAGAATCGAAAACGCTTTAGTTACTCCCGTGCCCAACACTCACAATGGCTGGCTGGTGGCGGTCAGCCTCTTCGTTTTTATGGCGTTTTTCGCGATTGGCCCCGGAGTGTGCGTGTGGCTGGCGCTGTCCGAGTTAATGCCGACCCGAATTCGCTCCAACGGCATGAGCATTGCTCTGTTGATCAACCAGGCGGTTTCGACGGGCATTGCCGCCGTGTTCTTGCCGACCGTCGGCAGGCACGGTTACTCCACTATGTTTTTCGGCTTTGCTGCGTGCACTGTAATTTACTTCATCACGGCCGCAGTATTTCTGCCGGAAACGAAAGGGAAAACGCTCGAGGAAATCGAAGCGCAGTTTGAGGGAACGCACACTTAACGATGAGTTTTAGGGCCGACAACAATCGACAGGGGACTGGACATGAAAAGAATTGACGTACGGGTGTTTACTTTCGCAACGGTACTGGCTACGGTTTTGGCTTGTCCGCTATCGGCGCCCGCACAAGCTGCGGCAGACCTTTTTAAATCAAAATGCGCCATGTGCCACGGCGTAGACGGAAAGAAAGTGGACGGCCACGATCTCACCAGTGCCGATGTGCAGAAGCAATCGGACGCCGAACTCACGGACACGATAGCCAAAGGCAAAGGAAAAATGCCGCCGTTCGGAGAGAAATTGAAGCCGGAAGAGATTAAGGGATTGGTGGCTTACATCCGCACGCTGAAGTAGTGGTCGTGGCAGGTGCTTCACAGCACGAAATCTATTTCGCTTTAACCCCGGTGCCGTGACGGCGAAGAAACTCTTGCATCTGGGTTGGGTTGCGGAACGCTTCCGTGCCGCCACTATCGGTGGTGGAAAACGCTCCACAGAGGTTTCCGTAGGCCAGACAAGTCGCGACATCGGCCCCGCGTAGAAATTGATGGAGGAAACCGGCGTCGAAGCTGTCGCCTGCGCCAACCGGATCGATGACCGTGACCGGCATGGCGGGAGCGACGAATCGCTGGCCATTCCGGATAGCCACGGCTCCCGTGGCGCCCATTTTGACTACGACGGTTGCCACTTTTTGTGCGAGCCGCGAGAGCGCGGTTTCCACGTCGTTGGCCCGCGACATTTTCATCGCTTCGCGCTCATTCGGCAGCAGGATGTCCACGTGTGGCAGGATATTTTCGAGGCCACTGTCCCAGTGGTCATCGGGATCGTCGTTAGTGTCGAGCGAGGTGGTCAGGCCGGCGGACTTCATCCGCCGAAAAAGTTCGGGCACATGCGGCAACAGTTCACGCTGCAAGAACAGCGACGACATGTGGAAGTGGCGCGCGGAAGCGAGATAGTCGAGGTCGAGTTCCTCAAAGCGCAATTCGGAGATGGTGCCCGGATAAGTGAGGATGTGACGCTCGAGTCCGTGGGGCAGAATGAAAGTCACGCCAGACTTTGCGCCGGGCACGACGCGAGCCAAATCGACACCGCGTTCACGCAGTCGGTCGAGGGCGAGGCTGCCAAAAGAATCGGAGCCGACCTTAGTGACGAATCCCACGCGGCTGCCAAGAGCAGAGAGATTGTGCGCCAGGATGGCGGAGGAGCTGCCGAGTGTGATGGTGAAGCCGCTGGCTAGCAATTCGAGCTCCGTGGGCATTTGCGCGGGCAGACCGTAGAGGATCAGGTCAAGATTGATTTCCCCGACAATCGCGATATCGAGCTTGGACATGGGCGTGAACTTGACGCAGGTTGCCTAAGAGCTAAATGCTAAATGCTAACGGCTGGTTTTAGTCCGCGAGTTCGACCACGCGCGTCAGGTTTTTCGGCGAGTCGGGATTGAGGCCCTTCTTGAGTCCGTAGTAAACACCATACAGTTGACCCCAAACTGCGAAAGCGGCGGAGCGCGCATACTCCGGCGATTGCAGGCCAAGTTCGATTGCGAAGTCAGAAGCACGCCGAGCCCGGTCATCAACTCGATTCGCAATTACCATGGTGGCCGCGCCCAGAGCCTTCATTTCTTCAAGCAACTCCACTTCCGCGTCGTAGGAAGTTTCTGACATGAGAAATGTAATCAGCGTCTCCGGACCGGCGATCGACTTTGGGCCGTGACGGAACTCCAGAGAATGAAACACCTGCGCATAGGAGCATGAGGATTCGGTCACCTTCAACATGCACTCCGAGGCAATGCCGAACAATGGGCCCTGCGCCAGGAAGACGAAATCTGAAAAACTGCGCGACTCCGCAAACAGGCGCAGACGCTGTGGGACTTCGGTGAGAAGAGGCTCGACCTGTTGCGGCAGCTCCGTCAGTGCGCGGCGGATGGCATTGTTGCCGGAGACAATTGCAGCCAAGTATTGCAATCCCAGCAACATGGAGGTAAACGATCGCGTCATCACTGTGCTCTGCTCGTCAGCGGCTAGAAGCTTCAAGGTCACGCTGCATGAAGTTTCCAGCGGCTGGCCGTCTGTGCAAGTGATGGCGATGGTGCGAAGGTCGTACTCGTTTTCCAACATCTGCGCGGCTCGGATTGCCTCGGAGGTACGGCCGGACCGCGAAATCACAACCGGAACATAATCCCGTCCTGCGTGCAACGTTTGCGTGGGATACATCGACAAGTCAGAAGCGGGGACGGCCCGCGCCGGGAGCTGGAGATAATTGAAGGTCGAGGCTGCGGCCTGAGCGAGATAGTAACTGGTGCCACAGCCTACAAAAATCCACTCGGCTCCTGGCCGCGCCATTTGAACGGCCGCGCGAAGCTCCGCGCTGGCCGCCAGTTTAGCGAGACACGTGTTCCAGCACTGCGGCTGAGAAAATATTTCGCTCAGCGTATGCCGGCCTTGCTCCGTTATTTCCGCCGATTTCATAGAGCTGTCTGACTACGCTCCCACGAGCGTGACTTTTACCCCCGCCTCTTTCAGTGCGTATAAATCCGACTTCGGAATCTGCCTGTCGGTAATCACTTCATGGACCATCGCGACCGGCATGATGTTGCACAGACTGCGACGGCCGAACTTGCTGGAGTCGCAAACCGCGACTGTCCGGCGGGCAATGTTGACCATCGCGCGGTTCACTTCCGACTCGAACAAATTCGGAGTGAAAAGGCCGGCCTTGGTGTCAAAGCCGTCGACGCCGAGGAACAGGATATCGGCGCTGAGTTGGCGCAGAGTCCGCTCAGCTAGCGGACCGACCAGAGAAAACGAGTTTTTACGCAGCATGCCTCCGGTCAGAATTACTTCAATATGGGTGCCCGCCAGTTCGGCCGCGATGTTGATCGCGTTGGTGATCACGGTGAGCTGCGCCATGTCTTTCAGGGCGCGCGCAATGGCCGTCGTGGTGGTTCCGGAATCGAGCAGGACGGACTGGCCTTCCTCGACCAGGCGGACCGCGGCCTGGGCAATTAGTGTCTTCTGCTTGCGATGAAGCTTTTCCTTTTCTCGAAGGGAGGGATCGAGCAAAGCTCCGTCTTGTACCGGCAGGGCGCCGCCGTGAGTGCGTTGGATGATCCCCTGGTCGTCGAGAAACTCGAGATCTTTGCGGATGGTGATCTGTGAAATACGAAAATGCCGAGCCAGGTCCTTGACGAGAACGCGTCCGTCGCGGTGCAGCACGCCAATGATTTCGCGGCGGCGTTCTTCGTTAAGCAGACCATTGGAAGGCATAATCTATTTCAGCGTCACCGTGATCGGTGCGGAAGTCGAGGCGCCGTAGACCGTGACCGGCGGGCCCGATACCGGGCAACAGGGCGCGATCGAATTCCCCGAGTACACTGCCGTCAACGTGTTTGCCCCTTGCTCCAACTGGGACGCACTGAGCGGCTGACTTGCGACGGACGTGTTGGCGCTGGTCGGCAGCAGAGTTTGCGTTGCCAGCAAGGTTGATCCAATCATAAAGTTCACCGTACCGCTGGGAACACCGCCGCCACCGGGAATGGCCGTCACCGTAACTGCCAACGTCGTCGACTGGCCGGGCTTTAGTTTGTACGTCTCCGAAGTCAGGTTAGCTGTCAGCGAATTGGCGATTGGGGCTCCAGTGTTTTCGTATGCGCCGATGTCAATTTGAGTGCCCGAGCCGTTCGTTCGAGGATTGCCGAGGAAGTCGGTGGTGCCATAGATGGAATTGGGAGAACTGCCATCCGGATCGCACCAGCCAACGTTGCACGAGAGGCTGGTGCTGCCGGCATCGACGGCAGGCGAAGCGGGGAGGGTGTCAAAGTTCGGAGGAGTGTCTCCGAGAGCGACGAAGAGGGGATCGGTGTTCAGGGAGTTTGCATCTTCGCCGCTGGAGGTCTGCCAGTTCGAAAAACTTGTGTAGCTGGACACGCCAGCCCACGAGATTGACGTTCCTTCTACGTACCCCGTAACCGAGTTATACAGGTTCCAATTGAGCGTCGCCGGCGGAGCGGGGTACGACGTCGACGGGGGAGCGAAGCTGTTGATCCAAAGATTGGGTGAGCCGGCGTAGAGAATGCCGTTTTCATAAATGTCCCCTTGAGCGCTACCCACCTGGTTCTGAATCTGGAACTCGCCGCTTGGCGTGCCTTCACGTCCGGAGCCCGGCTGGGTGCCGTTGTTGTACAGAGTGTTGTTGACGAAGACGTCATGGTAGCTGCTGCCTCCTCCATTACTCGGGCCACCCTTTTGGGAGGCCGGGGCATAACCGCCGATGGAGTTGCCGCAGGAGTTTGAGCCATAGAAGAGGTTGTTGCGCACCGTGACATATCTGCCGTAACAGGGAGACGTGCCTTTACCAGCTTTACCGGTATTATTCGGGCCCGACCACTCTGTGCCGTTAGGTTGGCAGACTTGATTTTCGCTGGTCGTCTCGATGCCGTAGTCGACTTGCATGATCACGTTGCGCTCGACCGTGACATAGGCGCACCCGTCACAGTAGAGGCCGTCGGCGTCGTACTCATAGCCCTCGCCAGGGTTGGTTATTCCGCTGATGTTGTAAACAGTGTTTCCGCTTACTTCTCCGTACATCGCCTGGTCGTAGCCGACGGGTCCGACGTCTTCGAATCCGATCATGTCGATGCCGATGTTGTCATTGTCGTGAACCAGGTTGTTGGTGATTTGAAAATGGGTCACGTTTCCATTGACGGTCAGGGTTTCGCTCTCGCCGGTGCGATTGTCATAGACCTCGTTACCGCTGATGACCAACTGCGTGATGGGACTCTTCGACGTGCCATACACGGCCATACCGAAAGCGTTGCCGTTCTTTTCTTTGGTGGTCGTGATGTTGTGCACCAGATTGTTGAGGATGTGGATGCCGGTGCCGTAGCCGGTGATCCAGATGCCACACGGAACTTCCGAGTCTTTGTCGGTGGTGTAATTTCGGATTTCAAAGCCGCTGATGGTGATGTAGCTCCGGTGGCCGGTGATGTTGATAAGGCCCTGTGTCTGCGATTCACCACAGCAGCTCACGCCTGTGCCGTCGATCACCGCAGTCTGTCCGGGGTAGCTTTGGAAGGTGATCGGCGCTGACGCCGTTCCGGAGCGGGGGAAATTCACGGACTCGTTATATACGCCTCCGAAAACGTACACCGTGGCGCCGGCTGTGACCTTACTGGCGGCGTGCTGGATGGTCAGCCAGGGCGCGTCGATCGTGCCAGGGTTGTTGTTCTTGCCGGTGGTTGACACATAGTAGGTGGCTCCGGTTTGTGCGGAAACTGAGGACACCAGCATTAAGACAAGCACGACGAGCGCAGTACATGCGACGCCTAGGGATCCCTTACTCAACAAATTGGACTGCATACTTTGCCCTTCTCAAAATCGACGCATACGAACAAGGTAGTGATCACTTAACTCAGAAGCAGCTTAGAAATAGAACTTCAACGCGACCTGGATCTGCCGCGGCGCGCGCGCCGCCAGGGGGAAGCCGAATCCACTCTGCCCAAGTTCCAGGGGCGTGGGTTCAGCGCTGATCGCGCCAAACTGTCCAAACAGATAGTTTACGTGATTGAGTATGTTGAAGAATTCCGCGCGGAATTCGAAATGCATTTGTTCCTTGATCGGAAACTGCTTGACCAGAGAAGTGTCCCACTCGGTGTATCCCGGGCCTTTAATGTTGTTGCGTGGGGCGTTGCCAAAGGTTCCGAGGACGGTGTTGTCGGCGAAGGCGCAGGTGTTAAACAGGGTACCCGGGATGCATGGTGTAGCGTTCGGATTGCCGACCATGTTGGGGCGTGAGCAATAGTAGCCGACGGTGCCGCCGCAATCGCTGCCGGAGACACTATTGATGTCGGTGGCGGTGTAGTAATTGCCGGTGGCGGCGGAAAAGACACCGGACATTTGCCAGTTGCCGATAATCCCATTTACGATGCCGGAAGCGTTTTGTGCAAGCATCCGTCCGCGACCGAAAGGCAGATCGTAGACATAGCTGAAAACGAAGCGCTGCCGCACGTCGAAGTCAGCGCTGCCGTAGTTCTGGTTGGGGTAGCGCTGGTCCTGGAAGTCTCCATTATTAACCGATCCCAGGCTGGCGCTGGAAGCGTTGTCGAGGGCGTGTGACCAGGTGTATGCCGCTTCGTACTGTAGTCCGTGCGAGTAGCGCTTTTGCAGGCGAACCTGCAATGAGTTGTAATTCGATTGCGCGTTGGAGCGGAAGGTATCGATGCCGACATCGAGCGCCGGATTGCAATTTGCGCCTCCGTCCTGCAGTGTGCAGGGGCCGGTGCCGCCGGGCGCCTCATCGTTGGCAGGACGCCGCGGTGCCGTGGGCAGCGAGTCCGTCCCCAGGACGGGAACGGCCTGGTTGCCGTTGTAAAAAGCGAAGAGCTTCAATCCACGAGAGCCGGCGTAGGAAATTTCGAGAACGTTGTCGGCGGGAAGCTGGTACTCGAAACCAAAGTGCCACTGTTGGGTGTAGGGCGTAACCAGATGCGGATCGAGTGAGTAGAGTTCGGGGGAGTTCGGGTCAGCGAGCGGGCTAAGGCCGGTGTTGGTATTGTTGGAAAAACCTGCCGAGAGCTGGTTGAGAGCCAATCCGTTATTGTTCGCCGCCGTGATCGAGCAATCGCCGGTCGCGACAGCTGCGGATGGCGCGGCGCAGGGAGCGTTATATGACTCCGAAGACAAGAACGGAGGATTGAAGCCGGGGCTCGGGTTCGAGAAGGGGCCGTTTTCCTGCCCGCCATAGAAAAGCCCATAGCCGGCGCGGAAAACGAGCTTGTCAGACCACTGGTAGGCCAGTCCAATACGAGGCGCGAAATTGTTCAGATCGGGGGAGATGAGGCCAGGAGAACCGTTGTTCTGAATCGCGAGCTCGGTAGCGAGAGTGGGTGTCAATACGCGGTTTTGCCCACTGGGAGCGATCAGCGACAGCGAACTGAAATCGAATGTGTCCTGGTTGTTGTTGGCTTCTTTGATGGTAGTGAACATTTCGTAGCGCAGGCCCAGGTTCAGGGTGAGGCGCGGCGTTACTTTGAAGTCGTCGAGGGCATAAACCGAGTAGATCTGCCGGTTGTAGACGATGTTGGGGGTCACACTGGTGATGGATCCGCCATCGGGAATGCCCTGCATGAAAGTGGCGAAGGCCTCGCCGCCGAAGCCGGGGTCGGCGAGATTGTCGTTGATAAGGAAGTCACCGCCGAAGTCCATGGAGCCTCGAGCTGCGGCGGGCTCGAGTATGGTGAACTGTTCGAAGCGTAGTTCGCCGCCGAACTTCATGGAGTGGCGTCCGCGCGTCCAGCTTACATTGTCGGTAAAAACATAACTGTGCTGATGTTCGACAGCAGGCAGATAGCCCGAGGCGCCAATGGTCGCGGTGCCATCCCCGAAGCTGAGTGAAGGCAGGCCGCCGATGTTCTCGCCCGGTACGAACGGAACTCCGGGAAAGGGAATGCCGCCCGGGATATTTTGCGAGACGTTCTCGTTGGAGTACAGATTGTAGCGGGTAGAGTCGAGATGGTTGAACCCGAAACGAAATTCATTGATCAGGTTGTTGCGAAAAGTGTGGATCTCACTGGCCGCGAGACCCTGGGCAGTGTTGTCGCTGGAACCATCTTGAAAGCTGCCACCGTCAAGTATGTTGTTGAAGGGGGAGGGTAGGAAATTGGTGTCTTTGCCATAACTGTAGCGGGCGAAGAAATTGTCCTTGTCACTAATGGTCTGGTCGAAGCGAATATCGAACTTGTTCTCGGTTTCGCTGCGCTTGGGATCGGACAGGTAGTTGCCGCCTGGCAAAGTGGTGTTGGGCGCGGGAAACAAATTAGCCAGCTCCTGGCCCAGTGGATCGATGGCGGTATTCGTGCCGCTGTTGCCTTGGAAGATATTAGTCGGTTGCCCGGCAGCGGTGGTGCCGATGGGGGTGCTGCAGACTCCGCTGGAATTCCCCGCGTAGTTTTGTGCCAGGAGCGGATTAAAGACCTCTCCCTGATAAGTCTGCACACCGTTGCAGTCGAGAACGGGGTTGTTATTGGCATCCAGGAGTGGCATGTCGGTCTGAAGAAACGCGGAGAAATCTCCACCAACCTCAGCGGGTGTGGGGACCGTGGACAACTGCGGCAGAGCCTGGCGAACGCGCAGGCCTTCGTAGTCTCCGAAAAAGAATGTCTTGTTCTTGATTATCGGCCCGCCCAGCGTAAATCCGAACTGGTTCTGCTGGTATTGCTGTTGGCCGAAGATGTCGAAGGCGTTGGTGGCATCCAATTTATCGTTGCGCAGAAACTCCCACACATCGCCGTGAATCTGGTTGGTGCCGGATTTGATGACGGCGTTCATGATGGCGCCGTTGCCGCGGCCGAATTCCGCGGTGTAGGCATTGGTCTCTACCTTGAACTCAGCGATGGCGTCCACGGCTGGCTGGACCACATAGGCGGCGCCGTTGAGCACGTCACCCAGATTGGCGTTGTTGTCGATGCCGTCGAGCAGAAAATTATTCTGCAACGAGCGGGCCCCGTTGGCGCTGAAGCCATAGGTGGTTTCGACACGCGATCCGGGCTCGGCGGCAGCGACTCCGGTGCCGAGCAGAGCGAGTTGCGCGTAGTTTCGTCCGTTCAAAGGGAGGGCGTTGATGCGCTGGGCGTCGACCACCTGGCCGAGTTCGGAAGTTTCGGTTTCGAGTTGTGGTCGCTCGCTGGAGACGGTGACAACTTCGGTTGCCATACCAGGTTGGAGCTTGAGGTCCACACTGACGCGATCCTGAATGTTTACCTCCACGGGGCCGGCAACGGCTTTCTTGAAGCCTTGCTTCTCGACGCTCACGTTGTACCGGCCGATCCTAAGCGGGCTGGCGACATACTCCCCCTGATCATTGGAGGAGACGATCAATTGCGTGCCCCGATCGAGATCGGTTACGGTGACCTTGGCGCCCGCGACCACCGCACCGCTAGGGTCGTGGACCTGGCCTACGATGGCTCCGGCATCTTTTTGCGCCCATAGAGGTGTGGCTAGGGCAAGGAATAATAAGGAAAACAGAACCGAGAGGATTTGCAGTCGAGAGACGCGGACGGACATGGGAGGCTCCTGGGCGCTAAGTCCGAACCTTCTTCAGCGGCCCGCTGGGACCGGTCGAAAGTTCAGGTATTGGAACTGCGAGCTTTCGGTGTATATTACGAACCATTACTTTTACTTTCGTTTTATAGCTTTTGTCAACTGCAAATATTTTTGAGCTGGCAAGGTGGCAGAGGCTGAGATGCTGGAGAGGGGATATCTATGATCCATAGGTACGGGGTGGCGCTCGTCGCAACTAAGCTCGCAACCAAGTTCCGAACTAAGTTTGCTATCAGGCTCGGTACGATGCTCGGTCTCCTACTTTTGCTGACGGGTTGCTCGAAGCTGCCCAAGTCACCTCTGCAGTTGCCGGTGAAGACTGCAACCGCCAAGCCGGAGCCGACGCAGCCTTCCACGATTAAGGTGGAGTTGAACGGGGGCGGGCCGGTGGTGCTGACCACGAGCGCCGCCGAGTTTCAGGTGAGGCCGGACGGATATGTGCAGGCATTTCTGCTCAAAGACGGGCGGAAATTGTCGCTGGATGAGCCCCAAATCGGCGCTCCCGGCGACAGCGATTTTGTGCAGGTCGCGGGAAAGGATATTCATTTCACGCTCGATTTCCAGCAGGCGCAGGTGCAAGAAGCGATCGGCAAAATGGGAGTCGGAAAGCGGGTGGAGATTCCGGCGCGTCCGCTCGGTCCATCCGGAACGGCGTTGCAACGCGTGCTGGCGCTCGAAGTTTATGACAACTTCCCCAACATTTTGCTGACCACCGTGGAATACAAGAACACTGGCGCTGGCGATGTCACCATCGAGAAAAGCGTGAATCAGAAGCGCCGGCTGAATGCCCGGCTGACCGGGGCAAAGGTTCAGCCGTGGGATATGTGGTCCTTTCATGGCGCCAGCTACGACTGGGGAAAAGATGATGTCGTGAAGCTGACGCCGGGTTTCTCGCAAGCCAACATCACGGGCGAGATGGTTAAAGGCGGTTATGGTGGCGGGATTCCGGTGGTGGCGTTCTGGACGCGGCAAGTCGGCGAAGCTGTCGGCCATGTGGAGACGCTTCCGATCGGAGCCGCGATCCCGGCCAAGGTTGCCGCCGACGGACGCGTCAATACTGAGGTGGACTACGCCGCCAACATCACGCTGAAGCCGGGCGAGACCTACTCCACGCCGCGCAGTTTCGTTTCGGTGTTTGCGGGCGACTTCTACGAGCCGTTGCGGATTTGGTCGAGCGTGTTGCAGAAGGAAGGCTGGGATCTGCCGAAGCCTTCGAGCGAAGCCTATAACGTGAGCTGGTGTGGCTGGGGATACGAATTCAACGTAACTCCGGCGCAGATGCTGGGCACAGTTCCTAAGCTGAAAGAGATGGGCATCAAGTGGGCGACGCTCGACGACCGCTGGTTCGATGCTTATGGCGACTGGAATCCGCGCGCGGATACTTTTCCCGGCGACTCGATCAAGAAGATGACCGACGACTTCCATAAACAAGGAATACTGGTGCAGTTGTGGTGGTTGCCGCTCGGGGTAGAGGACGGCGAGGGAAAGTGGGATTCACACAAGTATGCAGTTTCGAAAATCGCGCAGGAGCATCCGGAGTGGCTCATTCTGGACAAGAACGGCAAACATGCACGCATGACGCGAGGCTTGGCGGCGCTGTGTCCGGCGGTTCCGGAGGTGCGGGCCTACCACAAGCAGCTTACGGAGAAATTTATTCGCGACTGGGGATTCGACGGCAGCAAACTCGACAACATCTATAGCGTTCCCGAATGCTACAACCCGGCGCACCATCACAAGTCGCCCCAGGACTCGGTGAATGCGATGGGCGATGTGTACAAGGAAATCTTCCAGACGACGCGCGCGATCAAACCGGAGAGCGTGACCCAGGCCTGTCCGTGCGGCACGCCGCCCTCTTTGGCATGGCTGCCGTTCATCGACCAGGCGGTAACGGCCGATCCGGTGGGAGCGGTACAGGTGCGGCGGCGGATCAAGATGTATAAGGCACTCCTTGGGCCGGAATCGGCGGTCTACGGCGATCACGTCGAACTTTCTGCGATGACCAAAGTGGGCAAGGACGACTGGAAAGAACACGGCGACGATTTCGCCTCCACGATTGGCGCCGGAGGCGTGGTGGGGACAAAGTTCGTCTGGCCCGATCCCGGTCCGAAATTCAAGGACGTCAATCTGACCGCCGCGAAAGAAGAGCACTGGAAGAAGTGGATCGGTTTGTACAACGAGAAGATGCTTTCGAAGGGCGAGTTCAAGGACCTTTATGTGACCGGCTACGATGTGCCCGAGGGCTATGCGATCGCCAAAGACGGCAAAATGTATTACGCATTTTTCTCCTCGTCCAACTGGAAGGGCGAAGTCGAACTGCGCGGGTTGAAGCCGGGGAAATATCTGGTTAGTGACTACGGCGAGGGAAAAGATCTCGGCACGGTGGAGGCAGCGGAAAATGGTGTGGCCAAGCTTCCAGCGGAGTTCAAAGATCATCTGCTGCTGGAGGTCAGTTCGCAGCCGTAACGGCGTTATACTGTGATCGTCTGAGGTTTGAAGCATGTTTGTGGATATCGCCAGGCTGCTCGCCTTGGTATTCTGCATGCTCTCTTTGTGCGCTGTTTTCCACACCGCGTTCCTGGTTCCGGCCAGCGATCTGGAACAAAGGATTTACGACTCTCTCAGTCTGTTGGCGCTGGCCGCCGCGTTCTCCCTGGTAGGCGGACTGGTTTTTCGCGACGCCGCCCCGGAGCCTGATACCGGCAGCGCGCGGCTCACGACCACACTTCCCATTCAATTGTTCTGCTGGGCTTCGAGCATCATGCTTGTTCTCTTCGTCGTTTCCTGGTACTTGGAGAGCCACTGCATTTTCTACCGGGACATACGCTTCTAACTGCCGGCTGCGAGCCCGATAAACCTGTGAGATAAAGATGTGAGGATGCGCTCCCAGTGGGACAGAAAACCGATAAACTCGTTGCAGGAGAAGCCATGACTGACGACCACGAAAACGACCGGAAGGGCCAACCGTCAAACGACGTGCATCTCGGAGACATTACACGCCGCAACTTTGCAGCCCTCCTGGTAGGCGCGGGCCTCGCCGCAACCACAACGGCTCAGACGAAACAGCCGGCGGCGGCAGCAAGCGCTGAAAATGAACTGATCGAGACCGACGTTGAGATCAAGACTCCCGACGGAACCTGCGACGCTGCGTTTATTCGCGCGAAATCCGGTTCCTATCCGGGCGTGCTGATCTGGACTGACGCGTTTGGCTTGCGGCCTTCCATGCGCGCCATCGGCCGGCGTATTGCTGCTGACGGATATTCCGTGCTGGTGCCCAATCCGTTTTATCGTGTGGCGAAAGCTCCTTTCACGGATGCCTCCACCTTTAACTTCGAGAATGCGGATGATATGGTGAAACTCAAATCGCTTATGGCGTCGGTGACCGCGCCCGGCAACGCCGAAAAGGATGCGGCCGCTTACGTAGCCTTCCTCGATGCGCAAAAAGAAGTAAACAAGGCGAAGAAGATCGGCACCCAAGGCTACTGCATGGGTGGAGCGCTAGTGATGCGCACCGCCGCGCTCTTGCCCGATCGCATCGGTGCGGGAGCGTCGTTCCACGGCGGGGGCCTGGTGACCGACAAACCCGATAGCCCGCATCTGCTGGCGCCCAAGATCAAGGCGCGTATGTATATCGGGATCGCGTCGAACGACGACTCGAAGCAGCCGGATGCCAAAGTCAAACTGAAGGAAGCCTTTGCGGCTGCCAAAGTTACAGCTGAAATCGAAGTCTATGCCGCTCTGCATGGTTGGTGCGTGCCGGACATGCCTGTCCGCGACGGCGCGCCGCTCTATAACAAACCAGAGGCTGAGCGGGCCTGGGGCAAACTCGTCACCTTATATGGAGTAGCTCTAGCCTAGATACGGCGGCCGCGCGGACTAAATATTGATGTAAAACTCTCAATGAGCTCTATAAAAAGGGATGTCAAGGAAAAACTTCTCCCTCGACCGGAGGTCGAGAAGATTTTAGTCTCGACATCCAGCCCACTGTCCGTAAGTGCCCATCGATTGCGCTCGAAGGGTTTTGCTCTGGCTTGTCTGCCCTTCCTGTGGGTTTCATCTTTCGGTGATGACGACGCCAATCGAGTCTTGAGACAGGGCAAGCGAAACTGGTCTTGGAGTGTCAACCATGGTTCTATCGGAGGCTCGTGGCCTATCGCTATTTCTGGTTATCCGAGGAGGCATAACGTGTAATGGGTGACTCGGTGCCGAAGCACACAGGGCCGATCTCATTGACTGATACTCACCTCGAACCGAGCGTCGCAAGAACCGACCGACCACCACCAGAGAATCGCCGGAGATGGAAAGGCCTGCTACCAGAGACGCTCAAGCGGCTTGCCGATGCAATTGTTTGGCGTCGAAACTGACTCCTTTCTTCCAAATGGTTAAGGTGATCGCGGCAATCTTTCGTGCCAGGGTGAGACGGGCCATCGTCGGCCGCATCCCTTTTTCAAGCAGCGCCCCATAGAAATCGTACAGCGGCCCAGGGCGAGTACTGGCCGAGAGAGCGGCACCTTTGAACAGATTCTTCAGATCGTGATTATGGTTGTCATTCAGGCCGCGCACGGTGATGCGCTCCCGATTTCGTTGTACCTTCCCTCTCACATAGCGGTACTCGCCGCTGTCGTGCGTCTCAACCGCAAAACCACTGTAAGCCCATAGTTGGCGCTTGGTGCGGAAACGGTGCGGTGTCTGCAGCAACGCCACCAGCATGGCCGCACGAATCGGACCGATCGCAGGAATCTGGCGCAGCATTTTCACGGCATCATGTTTGCGGCTCTCTCGCAGCAGGTCGTGTCGCGCTTCCTGGCGCACCGGTTGCAGTAGATCCAGTTGCTGATACAACCGTTCCGCCCGCAGACGAACTCCGGGTTGCGGGATCTTGGCCAACCACTCGGCGCGATGCCGCGGGGCATAGACGGTGGTTCCGCTGCAGGGAATCGCCCAGCTGCGGTACAGCGCTTTGATCCGACTCATGACTCGCGTGACATCTTTCGTGAGCGTCTGATAGCTGCGACCCAGTTCCTTTAACGTTCGCACCCCGTGCTCGCCGTGGTACACCGGATGGAGCTGGTTGCCGCGCAACAACTCCGCCAGCTTCCGCGCATCAATCCGGTCACTCTTGCTGCCGTCTTTCAGCAGCGCGTTCTTTCGCGGATCGCAGACCACAAGACGGGTGACGCGAGGTTTCAGCAGGTCATGCAACTAGGCGGCGGAAGTTCCTTCTTCAAAGGTCACCGATAGACTTCCGCGTAGCCCATCGAGGAACTCTAGAATCGTGGCTGCCTTCGTCTCCAAAATGCATTCCATGACCAGCTTCCCCGAGCTGTCCATGACGGCAACCGAGATCGTTGCCTGGTGAACGTCCATGCCAATATACTTTTCTTGCTTCATGACGGCGCTCCTTTTGCTAAGTGTGATCCGAACAATCACAACCTACCGCAAAGTGGGCGCCTTTTTATATTGCGTGTAAAACGTTGATAGCGTCAATTATGCGGCGGGCGAGTGGGCGCTACTACCCAGACATATTCAAGGACTTGCGTCCCCGTGTTCGTGACGTTGTGTCTTGTCGCTGGTGGAATGTACGCAAGCACCTTCTCGATGAGCGGCACATCTGGACGTCCCTCGATATTGGCAACGCCACTTCCGTGAAGGATCAACAAAGCTTCTTCATTCCCCGAAGTCGAGTGCCAGCCTACGCTCTCTCCCGGCTTGAGATTCACAGAACCGGCCCGCATCCCGCTGGTCTGCGGTGCTCCTTTGAGTAGTGGGCAGTCGCCCCCGGCACAGTCCAAGGCAAAGGTCATCGGCTCACGTTTTTCCTGCTCCTCCGACGCTATGACGCCGAGCGTGAGGGCGGCACAGACAAGTACAAGCTTGATGTTCGTCATGGCTATATGAGGTCCTCCTCCAAGAGCGGATCAAATGCTAGTCCCTGGGGACCCAGATTTCAAATGTGCGCTATGGGAGAGCCATTCAGACGGTTGATTGACATAACATCCCAATTACAATCATCGACCCTGAAACAATCAGGACACTACCCGAATACCTTTTACTTTGGCCTCGGTTGCTCCGCATAGTACAATTTTGACCTTATCGCTTGCGTCCAAGACCCACGGTCGCAGATAAGCCTCGGTCCATGCCGGGATTCTCGCGTTAACAAATTTCAAAAGGGGAGAACTATGAAACAAATGACTCATTTACCTCGAATTGCCCTTATCGTCGCGGCCGCGGTTCTTAGCGTGGCCTCGCTTTCCTCCGCCTTCGCCGGAGAAGCGGCCGATCGCGCCGCAGCCCGCAACCAGGAGATGTGGCGCGAGGCCATCTCACAGACCGAGGTACCCGCGGAGGGATGCTTTCATGCCTCTTATCCGAGCCTGGCCTGGAACAAAGTCGAATGCACAGTCGCGCCCAACGTTCCTTACAAGCCGCGAAGCGGTCGCATCAGTCAAACGGTAGGAGACGGCGATGATTATGCCGCCGAAGTCACCTCGGGGTTGATCAGTAAAACCAAGGGCGCCTTCCCCAAGGTCAAGGGAGTGACGTCGGAAACGGGCTTGCGTGGCCCGAACGATTACTCGCTGCAACTCAACTCGAACTTCATGAACACGGCGGCCTGCAATGGCGCTAGGGTCCCGGCGAAGTGCCTGGACTGGGAGCAATTCGTCTATTCGTCGACTTACGAGCAAGCATTCATGCAGTATTGGCTGATCAATTGGGACAACCCGTGCCCCGCTGGGTGGGCCAAATACAGCACCGATTGCTACACGAATAGCGCCGCCGTGACTGCGCCTCTGGAAGTGATCACCGACCTTAAGAAGCTCAAACTGACAGGTTCGGCGAAGCTGGGAACTGCCAAGAAGGCCGGCATAGACACGCTGGTGTTCACCGCAGGAACGGACGCTTACAGCACCACGGGAGCAGATACTGTCGTGGATCTTGCGACCGCCTGGACGGAGTCGGAGTTCAACATCATCGGCGACGGCGACGGTTCGCAGGCCACTTTCAACTCGGGCTCGTCCCTGACGGTAAAGGTCGCGGTCACAAATGGGACCAAGAATGCGCCGACATGCGCGTCAGATGCGGGAACGACGGGGGAGACCAATAACTTGAACCTGGGCAGCTGCACCGGCACCGGCGCTGCCACATCTTATATCGAGTTCACAGAATCGAATTGAGGCGGTCGCAACGGCGGCTAATGATCGACTCACGGAGGCCGAGGGATTTCTTCCTCGGCCTTCCGAGTTTGGGGGTGGCCCGAATCGCGCTTCCGCCGGGTGCGCCGAAAGACGAGGAGTAAGCGTTCGATCTGTAAGGGGGTGAAGCGTGGAGTGGTGGAGGCGGCGGGAGTCGAACCCGCGTTGCACCCTTTTGTTTCTGTAAGTTACACATTCTACAAAAGATTAGAAAGGACGAAATGGCCCAGAATGCCACGTGTTTGGCGCAATTTTGGCGCAGTTTTCCGGGGTGAGCCGCTTCGTTGAGCTTTCACTGTACCGACTTCAACATCACTCCCGGATCGGGCGGTTGACCGCGGAGAGCGTAGTTAGTGAAATGGGGATTTTTCGCCAACAATGCATTGCTGCGAACTGTACGTTGACCTTCCCGTCGCCCGCACCTAACATCTATCCAGTGTCCACGCCCTCCCAACCCGTGGGGCAGACAGTGTCCCACTACCGCATCCTCGACAAGATCGGCGGCGGGGGAATGGGCGTGGTCTATGAAGCGGAAGACCTCAAACTCGGCCGCCGCGTCGCTCTGAAGTTCCTTCCTGATGAACTGGCTCACGATGCGCAAG
The DNA here is from genome assembly GCA_963755765.1 of uncultured Acidobacteriaceae bacterium. GTDB lineage: Bacteria > Acidobacteriota > Terriglobia > Terriglobales > Acidobacteriaceae > Acidiflorens. The sequence goes on along the minus strand of CAVWKZ010000004.1, from coordinate 552,891 downwards.
CTCTCAGCCGATTCCAGCGCGAGGCCAAAGCTGCGTCCTCTCTGAACCATCCGAGCATTTGCACCGTCTACGAGATCGATGAAGCCGATGGGCGAACCTTCATCGCCATGGAACTGTTGGAGGGTCAGACGCTCCGACACCGGATCGCTGGCAAGCCACTTGGGATCGAGGCGGTGTTCGATCTGGGCATCCAGATTGCGGACGGGCTCGATGCTGCTCACGCCAAAGGCATCGTCCATCGCGACATCAAGCCCGCGAACCTCTTCGTCACGAATCGAGGCCAGGCGAAGATTCTCGATTTCGGGCTGGCCAAGGTGTCGAGAAAAACCGAGGCTGTCGCCATGAGCGCCGCGACTGTCGAATCCGAGGAACATCTCACCAGCCCCGGAAGTGCGCTGGGAACAGTGGCGTATATGTCGCCTGAGCAAGTTCAAGGGAAGGAACTTGATGCTCGCACGGACCTGTTCTCGTTCGGTGCGGTTCTGTACGAGATGTGCACAGGAACACTGGCCTTCCGGGGTGACACTTCGGCGTTGATCTTTAACGCTATCCTGGAACGCGATCCCGTAGCTCCGGTGAGGCTGAATCCCGATATTCCAGAGGGGCTTGAGCACATCATTAACAAGGCTTTGGAGAAGGATCGCGACACTCGCTGCCAGTCTGCCGCCGAGCTTCGCGCTGATTTGAAGCGGCTGAAGCGAGACACCAACTCCGGCAAGATCTCAGCCACGAGGTCTACTTCTCCAGTTGTGGGCCGGAAGCGGAACCTCTGGCTTGGAGTCGGTGCCCTGGTCGTAGTGTTAGCGGGAATCTCGTGGGGCGTTTATCAGTGGCTTGCCACGAAGACCGCCCCGGTGACCTTGGCGAGCGAGTACATCCAACTCACCAACTTCAATGACTCGGCCACCGCTCCCGCGCTTTCGCCGGATGGACGCATGGTAACGTTCTTCCGCGGCGGAGGGTATTTCCTGGGCTCCGGGCAGATTTATGTAAAGCTGCTGCCGAACGGGGAATCGAAGCAATTGACCTTCGATTCGAACGCCAAGTACGATCCCGTATTCACGCCCGACGCCTCCCGCGTCGCGTACACGGGCCTGGCCTTCGCGTACCCTAGCTTTGATACTTGGACCGTGCCCGTCCTGGGAGGGGCCCCCACCCGCCTGATGGTGAACGCGGCAGGCCTCAGTTGGATCGGGCCGGAGCGGGTCCTGTTTTCCGAGATTATGGCTGGAACCGCTCTGCACATGGGCATCGTGACGGCGAAGGAGAGCCGGGCCGAGGAACGCGCCATCTATTTCCCGGTGCACGAGCGCGCCATGGCGCACTATTCCTGGCTGTCGCCGGATCGGGGTTGGGTGCTGATCGCGGAGATGAACGGCGCCTCGGAGTGGCAACGCTGCCGGGTGGTCTCGATGGAGGGAAACTCGGCGGGCGTTCAGGTGGGGCCGCTCGGCGCCTGCAGGGCGGCAGCATGGTCGCCGGACGGACGATGGATATACTTCAACGCGGAAGTGGACGGCAGTACGCACCTGTGGCGGCAGCGGTGGCGCGAGGGCGCTCCGCAAGGAAATCCGGAGCAGATCACTTTTGGCCCCACCGAAGAGGAGGGGCTGGCTGTCGTGCCGGATGGGAAATCGCTGATCGCCTCGGTGGGCGTCCGGCAGAGTTCCGTGTGGATGCACGATGCCGCGGGCAATCATGCGGTTTCTCTAGAAGGGTCGGCGGAGACGCCCAGGCTTTCGCCGGATGGCAAGCGGCTGTACTACTTGCTGCGAAAAAGCAGTTCGTCGAACGTGAGCGAGTTGTGGCGCAGGGATCTGGCATCGGGTAAGTCCGATCCAGTGCTCACGGGCCAGCGCATCGTGGACTATGACATTTCGCGGGACGAGTCGCGGGTCGCGTTTACCGTCCTGATGGGAGACGAATCGCAGATCTTCCTCGCGACGACCGATCGCAGCGCGCCTCCGCGGCTGGTTGTGCGAGGTGGAGACCTGGTAAGCTTCGGCGCGGGCCAACTGTTTTTTCGGCAACTGGGTGGCAAGGCAGACTACCTGGCACGGGTTCAGGAGGACGGGAGCGGGCTGACTCGCATTCTGGACACTGAGATTGTCGAATTTGGCGGCGTTTCCCCGGACGGAGAATGGGCGACCGTCGGTGGCCGCATCGAGCCCGGGATTGGGACATTCGCTGTAGGGGTGCGAGACCGCGCTCCTCGGAGGATCTGTGCCGGAGCATGCTTTGTGCAGTGGCCTGCCGACGGAAAGTACATGTACGTTTCCACCATCAGCCGGTTGTCGGCAGCGGGATCCAACAAGCTTACATACATCATTCCGATCCCGCGCGGCTTCGGGCTTTTGAAATTGCCGGCATCCGGGATCGATCGCGCCAGCGAGGCTGAACTTGCCGGGATCCAATCGATTCCCCAAGGCGATGTGTCGCCCGGACCAGATCCTCAAACATACGCCTTCACGAGCGCTTCGTTTCAAGGGAATCTGTTTCGGATCCCGCTGCACTGAAAACGATCGGCAGGACTACCGCAATGACGACCCGACATCCCATCCTGGAAGAAGCCAAGGCGGACTAGGTGAAGCTGCGGTGGATGGAAACGTCCGCCTGGTCGCTTGCGGTTCGCTGATAGTTGCTGTTAACAGGGTTCACACTCATTGAGAATTGGCCAAGTAGGCGCTTTCACTCAGAACCCGGTCAATGAGTGAAATCGGGATGTTACATCAAGAATCGCGCGGATGGCACACTCAATCATTGCCGACCGACAACTTTCCGCCGAATCCTTTCCACGCCCTAAAAAAGAACACGTGTATCCGCCTTTGATACGATGCGTCTTCTGGAGCGGGAAATAGTTGGGGTGGAACCGCAGGAGACTGTTCCTGCGCTTCTGTGGAGTTTGTTTTTGTGACAGGCTCGCTCCCATTCAGTTTGTCCGGACAATTCCAGTAAACCAGCACCTCACCCGGAAAAGCCGCTAACACCCGATCCAAAGCTTCCGACACAGTCACGTCGTCGATGGAGCCTGATGTGTGTGGCGCATTGGGTGGCCAATCACCGCCGAAGTTACCCGTAACACCGCGCGGCCCAGTGAGCTGCGGAGCTGCGACCTTGTGAGCCTCCATGAAAGAGCGCACTTCAGGCGAGGACAAAATCACTTCCGCCGCACCCGTGGCGGAATAAATGGCGTGGTGCGCGGAGTTCTCGAATACGAGGTGTTTAATCCTTACATTCAGGAGATCGTCTGGCACCTCTGCCTCTGTCATCCGAATCCTTCCATTCGTGCTTTCTTCCACCGTCATGGCGTGAGCGCTGGCAGCCACTTCACGCAGAGCTGCCAGAGGAGACACTGATACAGAGGGGCTTCGAAATTGCGGAAAACCGGGAAGCCCCGTGGGATTGCACCGCCCAGAAAGCCCGATTGATACAGATAGGTGAGTCCCTTGGAGGACTGCAAAGACTGGCTCCAGTTCCTCGCCCCAATAGTGGAACTCTTGCGCCCCAGTCGAAATCGCAGCCACAGCCAGAACAACAAGTACAGCTGTCAGAATACGCATCAACTCCCTCTCCGCAGACCCTTGCACCTCTAATCGTTCGATGCGTAGTCCACTACAACTTGAACGAGTCAATTGACGAAATCAGGCGGCGTTTTCACTCATTGAGAATTGGCCGCCCCGAGGGTCAATGAGTGAAATGGGGATTTCTCGCCAATCATCGGCAGGCTCAATGCTCACTCAAACGAACTCGCTACTCGCTGACCGTGAAGGTCAACGCTTTGCTGTCGCCGCCGCTGCTGCAACCAAGATCTCCGGAGACGTTGGGAGGCGTATATACGACAATCTGGGCGGAGCCGGGAGCCGGCATCTGGGTTGTGGTGATCGTGGTCTGTAGCTGGGTACTGCTTATGACGATGGTGGACAGAGACGCTCCGTTCCACAGGACAACCGATTCAGAATAAAAGTCGCTGCCATCAACGGTCAACGGTAGCCCCTGTTCTATTTGAGCAAAGCTCGCGGGATTCGGTACGAGCGCAGTCAAAACGGGAACCGGCCGGGCACTCCCGCAGAAGGGGTTAGGCACACCACAACCGGCGAGGAACATGCTTCCGAGGAGCATAGCAAACAGCGATTTCTTTACTTGGTTGCGGGGCATTTATTCGAGTCTACGCTGGTTGCGCCCGCAGTCACACGGTTACCGAAGGGTTCCGGGTGGGATGTGTGCGAATTTACGCCTACTCGAATAGCAACTGACGTTAACAGGCGATTCACTCATTGAGCATCGTCCGACCCTTGGGTCAATGAGTTCTATAAAAAGGGATGTCAAGGAAAAACTTCTCCCTCGACCGGAGGTCGAGAAGATTTTAGTCTCGAGATCCAGCCCACTGTCCGTAAGTGCCCATCGATTGCGCTCGAAGGGTTTTGCTCTGGCTTGTCTGCCCTTCCTGTGGGTTTCATCTTTCGGTGGTGACGACGCCAATCGAGTCTTGAGACAGGGCAAGCGAAACTGGTCTTGGAGTGTCAACCATGGTTCTATCGGAGGCTCGTGGCCTATCGCTATTTCTGGTTATCCGAGGAGGCATACCGTGTAATGGGTGACTCGGTGCCGAAGCACACAGGGCCGATCTCATTGACTGATACTCACCTCGAACCGAGCGTCGCAAGAACCGACCGACCACCACCAGAGAGAATCACCGGAGATGGAAAGGCCTGCTACCAGAGACGCTCAAGCGGCTTGCCGATGCAATTGTTTGGCGTCGAAACTTACTCCTTTCTTCCAAATCGTTAAGGTGATCGCGGCAATCTTTCTGGCCAGGGTGAGACGGGCCATCGTCGGCCGCATCCCTTTTTCAAGCAGCGCCCCATAGAAATCGTACAGCGGTCCGGGGTGAGTGCTGGCCGAGAGGGCGGCACCTTTGAACAGATTCTTCAGATCGTGATTATGGTTGTCATTCAGGCCGCGCACGGTGATGCGCTCCCGATTTCGTTGTACCTTCCCTCTCACATAGCGGTACTCGCCGCTGTCGTGCGTCTCAACCGCAAAACCACTGTAAGCCCATAGTTGGCGCTTGGTGCGGAAACGGTGCGGTGTCTGCAGCAACGCCACTAGCATGGCCGCACGAATCGGACCGATCGCAGGAATCTGGCGCAGCATTTTCACGGCATCATGTTTGCGGCTCTCTCGCAGCAGGTCGTGTCGCGCTTCCTGGCGCACCGGTTGCAGCAGATCCAGTTGCTGATACAACCGTTCCGCCCGCAGACGAACTCCGGGCTGCGGGATCTTGGCCAACCACTCGGCGCGATGCCGCGGGGCATAGACGGTGGTTCCGCTGCAGGGAATCGCCCAGCTGCGGTACAGCGCTTTGATCCGACTCATGACTCGCGTGACATCTTTCGTGAGCGTCTGATAGCTGCGACCCAGTTCCTTTAACGTTCGCACCCCGTGCTCGCCGTGGTACACCGGATGGAGCTGGTTGCCGCGCAACAACTCCGCCAGCTTCCGCGCATCAATCCGGTCACTCTTGCTGCCGTCTTTCAGCAGCGCGTTCTTTCGCGGATCGCAGACCACAAGACGGCTGACGCGAGGTTTCAGCAGGTCATGCAACCAGGCGGCGGAAGTTCCTTCTTCAAAGGTCACCGATAGACTTCCGCGTAGCCCATCGAGGAACTCTAGAATCGTGGCTGCCTTCGTCTCCAAAATGCATTCCATGACCAGCTTCCCCGAGCTGTCCATGACGGCAACCGAGATCGTTGCCTGGTGAACGTCCATGCCAATATACTTTTCTTGCTTCATGACGGCGCTCCTTTTGCTAAGTGTGATCCGAACAATCACAACCTACCGCAAAGTGGGCGCCTTTTTATATTGCGTGAAATGGGGATTTAACGACAACTAGGGTCGCCTTTTGGCCCGTCGCGAGCGCCCCGTCGTGATTGTCCAGCCGAATTTCTTCGCCATTTCTCGCAAGTACCGCTTCCGCTCCCTCAGTTCGACGGCGGGGTCGCTGCGGTGTCGCCGGGTTAGTGGGCTGTCGGCGGACTCGACTTCGACTATCTCGACCTGTATTTGATCGCCTGTCCGAAGCTTTCTTTGCTCAAGCCAGCGTACGTGTTCCGCATTCGAGCTGATGAGCCCGCCAACCGAGATTTGTAGCATGTCTCTACCGCGCATGGTTACGCAGTCCACAATCGCACTGAGAACTCCGTTCTCGCCAACACCAGCGACGCAGAGTTTCTTGCCATTCAGGTGTATTTGGAATGCTTTCATTGGGCTATTTAATCATGGTCGGGGCGACAGTTGCAGATGATTGGCGTTAACAGGCGTGGGTGTTGAAAAAGTCCGTGATCGGAACGTCGTTTTGGTTGCGATTATCACTGCTGCCGAGTTTTTTCTTCTCACTTCAAGTGGTAGCTTCCACGGGTGGGGTTGTCGGTTGGCTGAGGAACCGCACCAGTCGCTTCAGGTTCTGGGCCGCCGCGGCGAGGAAGAACTGCTCACGAACGAACTTCATCCGGCGTAGGCGCAGGCGACGAAGGCCGATCTGATTCTTGAGTTCCGCAAACAGCGCCTCCACTTTTTCCGCTTTCGTTGTGCACTGGCGAATGCTGGTGTGTTCGACAGGTCCCGGGCGCGTTGTCGCGCGGGTTCATGCATGTGAATTGCGAGATACTTATATCGCCCACTGGTGCATTGCGCTTTTTGCGAACATGCCCCACAACGCTTGCCGCTGCCGATATAGGCGTGGGCGCGGTTTCGAACATTCAGGCCGACATAGTTGAGCTGTTCCCCAGCCGGACAGAGATAGCTGTTGCTTTCGGGTAGATAGGTAAATCGCTCGGGACCGTAGTACGGACTGTTCTTTCTCAGCGCACTGTCTCGAGTGCGCATATACGGTGTGATCTTCCGCTCCATTAACCACTGCAGGAACTCACCGTTGCCGTACGTGGCATCAGCCACCACCGACTCGGGATCGCACCCTTGCCATTCGGCGAAACGAGCGATCATGTCTTGTGCGGCGACCGTCTCCTGACTCATCCGGGCGGCGGTTGCTTGTACTCCCACGATCACACAGCTGTGGTTGTCCACCAGATAGTTGTCGTAGTAGCCGAGCCGGGCCGGAGTTCCACCCTTGGTCGCGTAGGTCGCGTCGGGATCGGTTGTGGACACCCGTTTCTGCTCGTGCACTGGCTCGTCGGTCGGATTTTGCTGCTCTAATTCCACCAGGTACTGACGCACAGTGATGTGTTTTTCGATGAGCCGTAGCAGATGTGTCTCAGGAACCTGATCTTCCAGGCGGAAGTAGTAGAACAGCGCTTCCGAACGATCGTGTTGCCCCATCATGATGAGCACGCCTCCGTGAATGGTGATCCAGCAGAGCATGGCAAGGATTCCTTCTCCTTATTACCACGCTTCTGCTTCCATTCAGCCTGCTAATCACAGTGACTTTTTCAACACCCACAGGATATTTCAACAGCTAAGAATTGCCGTGTGTTGCGCAGAGAGCCTGAATGCGCGCGAGCTCTCACAGAAGCCTCCGTAGATGCTTTCCCTAGCTTCAAATATTGTGAAACAGTGCTGCTTGCCGCCTCACGAGCGGACGCCGGTTTCCTATTTTTTCGGATACGTGATTCTCGTCGTGATGATCTTCCCATTGAAGGCGAACGGTGCCTGGTCGAAATAGTCGAGCGATACTGGCGAGCCGAGGTCGCTGCCGATATCGAGGCAGTCATTGGCGGTGAAGGCGAGTGCGGCCGTGATCGGCACTCGGCCTTGCGCCACGACCTGACCATTTACCTTCAGTGTGACGTCCAGCGGAGCGCCGGGTTTGGGGGCGACTAGCGTCGATTCGACTTCAATCTTCACCTTGCCGGTTGGCAGCTTGTCTTTCGCCTTGATGTGCGTCCGGTCAATCTCGAAGAGGTTGTATTCATAGCGAAGCTCGCCATCGATCACGTATAAGGAAAGGCCGCCGGAAAATCCGCCAAGGGCGTAGAGGACACCATTGGCGTTCGCAGGCACTTCCACTTCCATGCTGACGGTGCTATTAAATTTTCCCAGCTTGGGCGCGGTGAACTCCGGCATGCCGGTGATGGGGCCGCTGAAGGTCCATTCGGTATAGGGTGTAGTGGGCGCGTCTTCCGGGTGTAACACTGGTGTCCACAGACCGCCGCCGATGGGCAGGTTCTCGTTCTTGGCGGACTCGACCAGGAAGAGGTTCTTCATGTAGGCGACCCTTTCCGGCATCTTCGCGGCGAGGTCGTTGGCTTGACTCCAGTCGTCGTTGAGGTTGTAGAGTTCCCAGACATCGTTGTCGGGGTTCCAAGTTGCGATGCCCTTAGGCAACCCCGGAACCCACGGACTGCGGGGGCCGAAGGTGTCAGCGAACCAGCCGTCGTGGTAAACCCCGCGGCTGCCCATGATGTCGAAGAACTGTGTCGTTTTTCTCCCCTTTGCGGTCGCGTCGGCAAAGGTATAGGCCAAGCTGATGCCGTCAATTGACATCTGATCGATACCATTGACCACTCGCGGTGGGGTGATGCCAACCACGTCATAGATCGTCGGCACTATGTCGATGACGTGATGGAACTGCGGGCGCGGGGTGCTGTCGTGCTTGATTTTTGCTGGCCACGAAACGGCCATCGGCTGGCGCGTGCCGCCGAAATGCGCGGCTATCAGTTTGGTGGACTTGTAAGGCGCGCCTCCCGCCCAAGCCCAGCCTGCGTGATACATATTGTCGGTCTTCGATGAGCCGAGCACGTCCAGCCCACCGAGTTCGTTCAGAGCCTTGATGTGCTGCTGGATCGTGCTCGGAATACCGTTCTGCGCGAGCAGTTCGGAGATGGTGCCGTCCTGCCCTTCAGCCGACGCGCCGTTGTCGCCCCAGACATAGAAGATCAGGGTGTTGTTCAGCTTCCCCTCCTTCTCGATCTCGTCGATGACGCGGCCGGCGTGGTAGTCGGCGTGTTCGGCAAAGCCTGCGTAGACTTCCATCAAGCGGCGCTGAAAAGGCTTTTCGTCTTCCGGGATGGAATCCCACGAGGCGAGTGTAGCCGGGCGCGGGGTGAGTTGCGTACCTGGCGGAATCCAGCCCATGTCCTTGGCGCGCTTAAATACGCGCTCGCGATACTTATCCCACCCATCGTCAAACTTGCCTTTATACTTGTCGGCCCATTCCTTGGGGACCTGGTGCGGGCCGTGCGCCGCGCCCGGAGCCCAGTACATGAAGAAGGGTTTGTCGGGAGTGAAGGCCTGCTGTTCGCGCAGCCACTTGATGGCGTCATTTGCAATGTCTTCGGAGAGGTGATATCCGGGATGCTCATACACGTGCGGATCTAGGACTGTGGTGTTGCGCACTAGACGCGGCTCGTACTGCGAGGCCTCGCCCGCGAGAAAACCGTAAAAATATTCGAAGCCGTAGCCGGTGGGCCAAGCGTCGAATGGACCCTTCGAGGTCGTCAGCTCGGCGGGCGTGTTGTGCCACTTGCCCCAGGCCCCGGTGTTGTAACCGTAATCCTTGAGCACCTCGGCCACGGTCGCGGCGGACTTCGGGATCCTGCCGGCGAAACCGTCAAAGTCGTTGGCCAGTTCGGCAATCTGCCCGTTTGCAACACGAGTGTGATTGCGTCCCGTCAGCAGCGAGGCACGGGTGGGCGAGCACATGGCGGTGGAGTGAAAGGCATTGTACGAAATGCCGAGTTGCGCGATGCGTGTCAGAGTCGGCGTGTTGATCTCACCGCCATAGGTTGAGGCTTGGCCAGGGCCGACATCGTCCATGAGGATGATGAGGATGTTTGGCGCGTCAGGAGGCAGGTGCTTCGGCTCAACGCGTTTCTTGTAGATGGAGTCCTGCATCGTCAGCCCCGCAGTGGAGGCGGACGGCGTGGGCGGGAACGGTAGGACTTCCTGCGCGGCTGTCGTTGACGCGATGGCCGTGGCCAGCACGAGAATGAGAACGGCGAGCAGGCTTCGCGCGCTTATTGTTTTCATTTTCTTACTCCTTGTGGAAGAAGATCGGCGCTACCAGCGAACGGCCCGGAGGCTATGTGTACATTGCCGCCCTTGCAACATCAAAAAAGACAGCACGCACGGAAAATCACCTTCGGCGCAAGCTGCGAAACGGATAGTCAATGTAATCAGCGATTTCACTCACAACCTGTCAATGGAGAATTCTTAGCCGCTTTGATCGCAGCTCCGACATCGAGAAAAGCATCGAGACTACGACTGCCATGTCAAGAAACCAATCCAAAGGAGGTCTTGAGACTAACAGCCGCTTGCCGCCCCAATTTCCTAGGCCGAAGCTCCCTACGACTGTTGACAAGACTGCTAGCGACGGCAAAGTAGTTTGCCACCCGAACATTGGATTCCCTCTCGGCGGCCATTCTAGAACGGGATAGATGTTTTGTCAGTTGTTGTTACCAGGCGTGGGTGTTGAAAAAGTCACTGTGATTAGCAGGCTGAATGGAAGCAGAAGCGTGGTAATAAGGAGAAGGAATCCTTGCCATGCTCTGCTGGATCACCATTCACGGAGGCGTGCTCATCATGATGGGGCAACACGATCGTTCGGAAGCGCTGTTCTACTACTTCCGCCTGGAAGATCAGGTTCCTGAGACACATCTGCTACGGCTCATCGAAAAACACATCAGCTTTGCTTTTGTGCGCGAAAAGCTGAAAGCGAGTTATAGCGATAGGGGCCGTCCGTCGATTGATCCTGAGCTGCTGCTGCGCATCCTGTTGATCGGGTATCTGTATGGCATCAGCAGCGAGCGCAAGCTGGTGGAAGAGCTGCGCATGCATCTGGCATGGCGCTGGTTTACCGGACTGGGGTTCGACCAGGAGATTCCGCATCACTCCACGTTCTCGAAGAATCGGCACGGAAGATTCCAAGAGTCCAAGCTGTTCGAGCAGTTGTTCGAACAGATCGTGAAGCAGTGTGTGGAAGTGGGACTGGTGCAGGGAAAAGATCTGTCGGTGGATGGCAGTTTCGTGGAGGCGAATGCCAGCAAGGAGAGCCGCATTCCACGCGAGCAGCTAGCGGAAGCGGCGCAGGTGAACCACACTGTGCGTCAGTACCTGGTGGAATTAGAGCAGCAAAATCCGACCGACGAGCCAGTGCACGAGCAGAAACGGGTGTCCACAACCGATCCCGACGCGACCTACGCGACCAAGGGTGGAACTCCGGCCCGGCTCGGCTACTACGACAACTATCTGGTGGACAACCACAGCTGTGTGATCGTGGGAGTACAAGCAACCGCCGCCCGGATGAGTCAGGAGACGGTCGCCGCACAAGACATGATCGCTCGTTTCGCCGAATGGCAAGGGTGCGATCCCGAGTCGGTGGTGGCTGATGCCACGTACGGCAACGGTGAGTTCCTGCAGTGGTTAATGGAGCGGAAGATCACACCGTATATGCGCACTCGAGACAGTGCGCTGAGAAAGAACAGTCCGTACTACGGTCCCGAGCGATTTACCTATCTACCCGAAAGCAACAGCTATCTCTGTCCGGCTGGGGAACAGCTCAACTATGTCGGCCTGAATGTTCGAAACCGCGCCCACGCCTATATCGGCAGCGGCAAGCGTTGTGGGGCATGTTCGCAAAAAGCGCAATGCACCAGTGGGCGATATAAGTATCTCGCAATTCACATGCATGAACCCGCGCGACAACGCGCCCGGGACCTGTCGAACACACCAGCATTCGCCAGTGCACAACGAAAGCGGAAAAAGTGGAGGCGCTGTTTGCGGAACTCAAGAATCAGATCGGCCTTCGTCGCCTGCGCCTACGCCGGATGAAGTTCGTTCGTGAGCAGTTCTTCCTCGCCGCGGCGGCCCAGAACCTGAAGCGACTGGTGCGGTTCCTCAGCCAACCGACAACCCCACCCGTGGAAGCTACCACTTGAAGTGAGAAGAAAAAACTCGGCAGCAGTGATAATCGCAACCAAAACGACGTTCCGATCACGGACTTTTTCAACACCCACTCCCCATTTCACTTGACGGGTTAACGCCTTATTTCGTCAACAATTCGATATGATTCTTTGGCGAGTAGGCGACCCCGTGCCAGAGTGCTCAAACTCTCCCATCAAAAGATTGGCATAAAACAGGAAGACGATAAAACCTACTTCGATCAGTGCTCTCCAAGCGTTTTTCTTCATGGCTGGATTCGGTTCATGCAATCATAGCGCCGTGGTCACCACAAAATCACGGAGAATCGGGTCGGTAGTTCAAATGCAGAGATCATCCCAGACATTACGGATTCGAGGCTACAGGGAGGCGGGAGGCGGGCGATCAAATAACTCAGCAAGACAGGGTGTTTGCGGGATCGGCGAGCGAGAAAGCGCAATCCTACCCAATGGGACAGAGATCAAAAAGGATTCAAGAAGCGTCTTCAGTACGGGGATGAAGAAGGCAGGCTGCCCGAAGATTCCAGCGAGGAACAAAACCGGAACCAACACCATAATGCCAACAGTCAGTCCGGTCCTAAATTCGCGAGGATACGTTGCCTGCATACCTGTTGAGAATATTACTCGCCGAAGCTCTGCTTGCACAAGGGAACCTCAGACTACCTCTTGCAAACATTGACCAATGTGAAAGTCAATTGGCATTGACAGGTGATAGCGCTCAAAACCCCTTTTTAAGAGGGGAATATCTACTACCAGGTGCTTGCATAACCCAGGCGTTCTGCCGTAGTTCGAATCTTGCGGCATGAGGAGGCCGTCGCCATGGGCAAGCACAGAGTAAAGCCGAATTATCGTCGTCGGTTGCTTCGATTGCCGGACCTGGATCATTGTAAGAGGGCAGTACTCAACAGTCTCGGCTCGCCGGCCTCGCGCCGTGTGTACGAATATGCCATCGACCAGTTCATCGCCTGGTACTGCTCCGAGACTATGCCATGCCGGCAATGCTGGTCGGTTGTGGTTTTCGCCGATCGGAATTGGTCGGCTTAGAGCTGGATGAGATCCAGATCCGCCAGGGTCACTGGGCGGTAGTGGATCTGATCGGCAAAGGCGGCCACATCCGCACGGTTCCCATTCCGGAATGGGTCAAGGCGGCTCTCGATCAATGGATAAGAGCGGCCGGTGTCAGGGAGGGAAGGATATTTCGTGCGGTCGCCAGGACGGGAAAGGTCTGGGGCAAGGGCATCTCACAAAACGTAGTCTGGTACGTGGTTCGGAGGTGTTGTGAGAGGGTGGGTCTGGAGCACATCGCGCCGCACGACTTGAGGCGAACCTGCGCGAAGTTGTGTCACGACAGTGGTGGTGAACTGGAGCAGATTCAGTTCCTGCTGGGGCATGCGTCGGTGCAGACGACGGAGCGGTATCTCGGCTGCAAGCAGAATCTGGGAAGCCCGGTGAACGATCGTTTCAAGCTGAGGACGGAAGTGCTGCAGCAGCAAGGCCCGAAGTTTGGGTCCGCAGCGGCGAAAGAGGACACGGCGGTAGAAACAATGTCTCGCGAAGGCATACAATGCGGCCACGGAGGACGTGATGAACAGCCTACCGAACCCAAACAACCCCTATCCCCACCAGAACGATCCGATTTGGTCGAGATCAGAGAAGGCCATCGCCCGCAAAGCCTTCGACGCTGCTCTGGGCCGGGAGCTTCACGAAGTGATCCAGGAAGCAAAGCGAATGGCCAGCGAGATCCGGAAGTCGTCGGATCTGTGGGATTTGGAACATTACCTGACCGCACGCCGTAAGCAGATTGATGGCAAGTACGACTACCGGTACTCGCAACTGACGCATGTGTTCGGGAAACTTTTGCACGAAGAACGACTCCGCGAAGAAGATCTGCGCGGATTGCGGGAGGACAAGCTGAAGTCAATCCGTTCTTTGGCTAAATTCTTGGCGGAGATGGATGAAGTTGCCTGAGACGCAAAGACCCGGAGGGAAGGCAGCTCTCTTTTGCCCCAGGTCCGTGTCAGCCGCAGCCTGTTATCATTTTTGAGCCTGAGAGGACGTTTGGTTCGTCCGTCAAGTTCTAGCCAATGGAAGTCTATGCAATCAAAGTGACCCTTCTTGGCACAAGCCCTCCAGTCTGGAGGCGCGTTTTAGTCCCTCGGGATATTACCCTTCGCAATCTCCACAAGACTTTGCAGACTGTGATGGGGTGGACAAATTCCCACCTACATCAATTCGTCTTCAAGAGGCAGAAGTACTCTGATCCCAGATTTGGACTTGGGGCTGGAATTATTGACGAGAAGCGGACAAGGCTGGGAGACTTAGTCTGTACTCCGGGAATGCAATTCTTGTACGAGTACGATTTTGGTGACGGATGGCAGCACGACCTTCTTCTTGAAGAGGTTTTGCTCGGAGACGAGTCGTTCCGTCAGCTTTGTGTGGCGGGAGATCGAAATTGTCCGCCCGAGGACTGTGGGGGACCGCAGGGATTTGCTGAGCTTCTCAATGCACTGGGGGACGCCAATCACCCCGAGCACTATGACATCCGCGGGTGGGTCGGCGAGGATTTTGCTCCTGAATACTTCGCCGCGGACGAGATCAACCGAAAGTTGCGTCGTAGGACTCATTGAGCCATTCGCCCCTGCCTGGCAACTTCTTACGCTCATGCTACCTGTTGAAAATACCTCATTGGCCAGGATCGGCCAAATCTCAATGAGTTCTATAAAAAGGGATGTCAAGGAAAAACTTCTCCCTCGACCGGAGGTCGAGAAGATTTTAGTCTCGAGATCCAGCCCACTGTCCGTAAGTGCCCATCGATTGCGCTCGAAGGGTTTTGCTCTGGCTTGTCTGCCCTTCCTGTGGGTTTCATCTTTCGGTGGTGACGACGCCAATCGAGTCTTGAGACAGGGCAAGCGAAACTGGTCTTGGAGTGTCAACCATGGTTCTATCGGAGGCTCGTGGCCTATCGCTATTTCTGGTTATCCGAGGAGGCATACCGTGTAATGGGTGACTCGGTGCCGAAGCACACAGGGCCGATCTCATTGACTGATACTCACCTCGAACCGAGCGTCGCAAGAACCGACCGACCACCACCAGAGAGAATCACCGGAGATGGAAAGGCCTCTTACCAGAGACGCTCAAGCGGCTTGCCGATGCAATTGTTTGGCGTCGAAACTTACTCCTTTCTTCCAAATCGTTAAGGTGATCGCGGCAATCTTTCTGGCCAGGGTGAGACGGGCCATCGTCGGCCGCATCCCTTTTTCAAGCAGCGCCCCATAGAAATCGTACAGCGGCCCAGGGCGAGTACTGGCCGAGAGGGCGGCACCTTTGAACAGATTCTTCAGATCGTGATTATGGTTGTCATTCAGGCCGCGCACGGTGATGCGCTCCCGATTTCGTTGTACCTTCCCTCTCACATAGCGGTACTCGCCGCTGTCGTGCGTCTCAACCGCAAAACCACTGTAAGCCCATAGTTGGCGCTTGGTGCGGAAACGGTGCGGTGTCTGCAGTAACGCCACTAGCATGGCCGCACGAATCGGACCGATCGCAGGAATCTGGCGCAGCATTTTCACGGCATCATGTTTGCGGCTCTCTCGCAGCAGGTCGTGTCGCGCTTCCTGGCGCACCGGTTGCAGTAGATCCAGTTGCTGATACAACCGTTCCGCCCGCAGACGAACTCCGGGTTGCGGGATCTTGGCCAACCACTCGGCGCGATGCCGCGGGGCATAGACGGTGGTTCCGCTGCAGGGAATCGCCCAGCTGCGGTACAGCGCTTTGATCCGACTCATGACTCGCGTGACATCTTTCGTGAGCGTCTGATAGCTGCGACCCAGTTCCTTTAACGTTCGCACCCCGTGCTCGCCGTGGTACACCGGATGGAGCTGGTTGCCGCGCAACAACTCCGCCAGCTTCCGCGCATCAATCCGGTCACTCTTGCTGCCGTCTTTCAGCAGCGCGTTCTTTCGCGGATCGCAGACCACAAGACGGCTGACGCGAGGTTTCAGCAGGTCATGCAACCAGGCGGCGGAAGTTCCTTCTTCAAAGGTCACCGATAGACTTCCGCGTAGCCCATCGACGAACTCTAGAATCGTGGCTGCCTTCGTCTCCAAAATGCATTCCATGACCAGCTTCCCCGAGCTGTCCATGACGGCAACCGAGATCGTTGCCTGGTGAACGTCCATGCCAATATACTTTTCTTGCTTCATGACGGCGCTCCTTTTGCTAAGTGTGATCCGAACAATCACAACCTACCGCAAAGTGGGCGCCTTTTTATATTGCGTGTAAACGCCTGTGGGTGTTGAAAAAGTCCGTGATCGGAACGTCGTTTTGGTTGCGATTATCACTGCTGCCGAGTTTTTTCTTCTCACTTCATAGTGGTAGCTTCCACGGGTGGGGTTGTCGGTTGGCTGAGGAACCGCACCAGTCGCTTCAGGTTCTGGGCCGCCGCGGCGAGGAAGAACTGCTCACGAACGAACTTCATCCGGCGTAGGCGCAGGCGACGAAGGCCGATCTGATTCTTGAGTTCCGCAAACAGCGCCTCCACTTTTTTCCGCTTTCGTTGTGCACTGGCGAATGCTGGTGTGTTCGACAGGTCCCGGGCGCGTTGTCGCGCGGGTTCATGCATGTGAATTGCGAGATACTTATATCGCCCACTGGTGCATTGCGCTTTTTGCGAACATGCCCCACAACGCTTGCCGCTGCCGATATACCCGATCAACAGGATGCGCAGCAGCAGCTCAGGATCAATCGACGGACGGCCCGTAGCGCTATAACTCGCTTTCAGCTTTTCGCGCACAAAAGCAAAGCTGATGTGTTTTTCGATGAGCCGTAGCAGATGTGTCTCAGGAACTTGATCTTCCAGGCGGAAGTAGTAGAACAGCGCTTCCGAACGATCGTGTTGCCCCATCATGATGAGCACGCCTCCGTGAATGGTGATCCAGCAGAGCATGGCAAGGATTCCTTCTCCTTATTACCACGCTTCTGCTTCCATTCAGCCTGCTAATCACAGTGACTTTTTCAACACCCACGCCTGATTTCAACAAGTATCGGGTGCTTTGGACTAGAATTAGGCGTCAAAATGCGGGCGGCGTACTCAATGCCCCGATGGAGAAGCGCCTTATTATGCTACGTCGAGTGTTTGCCTTCGCTTTCATTTTGGGCCTGCTGGTCGGATTTCGGGAAGAGGAAGCACGGGCGGTTCACCCACTGGATACGTCATTTCGGCCTATGTTTGACGTTCTAGAGGCTCCGTCACTCCAGCCCATTCTTGAGGCTCTAGATAACGCCAAAGTTTCGGGATCTTTCGTCTTCTCGGGACACTGCGACTTGGCGGCGTGTTCGCCACATGCAGACTTTCCTAACTTCCGTGCCCCTGTGCAGGCAGGAGGGCCAACTATTCAAGTATTGCGAGAGGTACTCGCGGACGCTCCAGCCATGCAGGTAACGCAGGACACAGGCGGAACAATCCGAATGAACGAAACCGGAGTTCCGACGGACCTGCTAAACGTCAAGATCAGCCACATCCCCTTCGAGACCTACGGACAGCGCGTCTACACTGCAAATGGCGGTCTGAAAGTTATTTTGCAGACGCCGGAAGTATTAGCTTTCATGAAAGCCCACGACATCAGAGGACCGTTTGGGCCTTTTGATGGCTGCTCTGGACATGGCGAAGCGGTACCCGGCAATCTTGGCCAGTGGCCGCCCGAGTACCCGCACATTTCTGGATCTCTGGACAACGTAACCCTCTCCGAGGCGTTGGACTATGTCCTTAGAACATTTCCCGGCATCTGGATTTATGAGAGTTGCCCCCAGAGTGACAAAAAAAAGCGCGTTGTCTATTTGAGATTCTTGGCCCTCCACGAGATCGGTGGTCGAGCTTTTGTCGTTGCCAGTTGATTTGGCAACCATCAACTGGCGTAACATCCCGATTTCACTCATTGACCCCCAGCTCGTTCTTTCAACCTAGGTTGCCCTGCTATTGCCCTAGCGGCCCGCTCATCGTGCCAATGAAGCCGGTCTTGTTATCGAGCACAGCGAGGCGAAGTTCCGTGCCGCCAGCCGGAATATCCACGTCCATCGGCACCATCATGCCGTGATCTACGATCTGCTGATAGGTGGCAGCGTCGAAAGACCTGTCAACCTTGATGCTGTGACCCCCAAGACTCTTGTCGCTAGCACCCCAAACAGTTGCGTAGAAACTGACATTCACCTTCTTGCCGTTCCCAAAATCTTCCGTCGTCAGGGTGTGCGCGTCGACCAAAAAGACGACACGAATTTTGCCCGGATCGGTGGGCTGAGCATGTGCCTTGAATGAAACTTGGGTGGCTGGAGCGTCGACCGCAAGCGCTGCGATCACGTCTTGCTCGTGATTGTAGTCCTTCTTTGGACGGCCAGGTTCTATCGCAAAGTATCCCTTGCGGTATCGAAGTTGGGTGTTGCCCTGGTTCATTTTCACCTTAATGTTGCGTAACTTCCCGTCCCATTTCTTGTTCTCAGGATAGTAACCGAGCGAATACGACGCTCTCTCGGTTCGCCGGCGTTCACACTTATTGAGAATTGGCCGCTTCCGGGTCAATGAGTGAAAAAGAGTCATTGCGCCAACCCGGACTGCAGTTGCAAAGCTGCTTTTTGCAGCGAAAGATCCGGATCCGCGTCATTCCACAAATCCAGCAGCGTCGTGAGCGTCTGCCGTGCCTTCTCCGTCTGCCCACGCTCTTGATAGTCCGCCGCCAATTGGTAGCGGGCGGATGCCCACCGTTGTTGTGGCTCCCAGAATGCCAGCGGGCCAAGAGGACTGGCGAGTTTTTCATACCAGACGATGGATTGATCCAGGTTGCCCGCCCGTTGGTAGGCGTGCGCAATCGTCTCCACAGCCAGGCCGTTCACGGACTGGCCGAACGTGGGATCAGTGAGCGGAGACATCTCTGCCACGGCCTTATCCGTCTCCCCTTTTTGTGCGGCGATGGCTCCTTGCAGCAGATGCACGTAGCCCTGTTGCCCATTGTCGTGAGCGTCCCCCAATGGGGTGATGAACTCCAGGAGGATTGCCGCCTTAGCGAGCGCGCCAGCGCGGACATATTCCTGGCCGACGATCGAGCCCCACTCGACTTTCGGACCCATATTCTTGAGGTTGGCGACGGCAGCATCGAGTTGTTGAAGACGCGCGGAACTATCGCCCACGCCTTCTGCTACTACCGCCAGCAAGAAGTGGTCGCGCGCTATCGGGAAATTGTCATGGTTGTTTTCGTCAATTTGTAGAGCCTCCTGCAGATGGGTTTGAGCTGCAGAATATCTGCCGTGGTAAAGATCGAGAAAAGCGAGCGAACGCAGTCCATCCGCACGCCTGGCGGGTTTTTCCAGTAAATCTGAAAAAACGGAAACCGCCTTCTGCTCTTCTCCGTCGCCCACCAGCGCCATGCCATATTCGCGGTTGATGTTGCCCGCGGTCAGCCAATTGGGCTCGACCTGAAAAGCGCGCGAGTACGATTGCACTGCCGCGGAGAAATTTTCGAGACCTACGTATGCGGTGGCCATCTCGATCCAGGTGTGGGCATCGTCCGGCGCGATGGCAAGGATTCGTTTATGTTGCTCGATCGCTTCCGCCTGGTGACCGTGACGGCGCAACAGCGCGGCATAGTCCCTGAGCATGCTCCAGTCTTCCGGGTAAGCCGCCAGATAGGAGCGGCAGAGACGGTCCGCGGCCTCCACGTGGTCAAGGTCAACGGCTTCGTGGGCCTCAATGAGCATCCTCTCGCGCTCCGTCAGCCGTGACGGAAGAGCCAGTGCCGTTTCATACTCTTTTCGGCCTAAGTCTGTTTGGTAGTAGATATAACTGGTGTATGCGCGCCCCAGGGCGGCGTGAGCCATGGCGAAATTGGGATCGATTTCGATCGCGGCTTTATACAGCGTTACCGCATCATCGTATTTTGTGTGCGTCCAAAGAGACGAGGCTTCAGCGTATTCCTTCAGCGCGGTTAGCGAACTGGTCGTGACCTCAGGCAGAGGCTGGTCGGCGTTATGAATTTCATTGAGTGATTCGCCCAAATCGGCGCGTACCCGGCTGGCGATGGAATCGAGGGCCTCAAGGATATGATCTTCCCCATAAGAGCGCTCCTTATAAGAACGCACCGTGGCTCCGGTTTCAGGATCGATCAACTCCGCCGTCAACTCGAATTGCTGTCCTGTTCGCGTGATGGTACTTGCAATCAACCCGCGGATGTCTTCGCGCGAACAGATTTCTCTTCCCAGCGGAACGGTCGTGCGCTCGGTGCCTGACCTCCCCATCCGCTTAAGGACGGATTCCACCCGGCTCCGAGGAAATATGTTCACATAGCGGGACTGCCCGATACTCACGGTGAAAGCCGTCAGCAGCGCGGCGTCGAAACGCGGATCCCCGGTCTGGTTGTCAAAGTCAGCGATCAAGACCGTGTCGTTGGCATGAAGAGGAAGAGCATGCCGGCGATGGTTCAGCCATAGGGCTGCGGATACTGCAAGCAGTGCAAGCGCCGCTGTTCCCAGGAGCAGGAATTTCCAGCGGCTGAGGCTCGCGGCATTGAACCCTAGGTCTTCAGTCAGGACTCCCGCCGCAACGTCCCCCGACGCCAACTCAACTCCGGCACCCAGCCGCGATCCGTTTCCCTTTGCGCTCTCCACCGGCACAAGAAAACGATAGCCGCGTTTGGGAACCGTCTCCAGATATTTTGGATCGTTCGCGTCGTCCCGTAGAGCGGAACGAATCTGCCGGATGCAGGAGTTCAGCGACAGCTCAAAATCAACGTGGGTATCTTCTCCCCAGACTGTGCGATAGATTTCTTCGCGGGCTATAAGCTTTCCCGGTTGATCGGTCAGCAAAATCAGAACGAGCGCCGGCTGAGGTTGGAGCCGGACGCGGTATCCGTTGCGGGTAAGTTCGCCGCACTCGGGATCGAACGTGAAGGGGCCAAATGTTCTTACCCCGTTTTGATTGATGCTGGTTGCTCCCATATCCCAGACAAAACAATGAACCGCGCTCACTCAGACGATCAGTGCCCAGGGCCCGGCCGGCGAAGAAGGGAAGATGCCAAAAGCTCTCGGCGGCCAATTCTAACCTGCGTCCGAACGGTTGGCAATGAGCTCATTTCTCGGGCCCTCCCCACGTCGTCCCCGGACCACCAGCCGCTGACTAAGTAGCTTATACATAGGCACTTACTTAGTCACAAAAAAATCATTCTCTTATCTGAGCGCCCTGAAGGCCGTGCATGCTACGTTGGTGCGAAATTGCGGGCGTATTGTGGGACTGGTATCCCGCCTACCCTCGACATATTTCTGCTGAAGTCTTCTGCCAAATCCTGGAGGAATCTATGTGCTTTTACACCATAGCGCCGGCTAACTGGATCCGGCGACGTGTTCTCGTCGTCACTGTGGTTTTCTCGATTCTGCTGTTTGCCACAGTGTTCTCGCAGGCCAGAGAAATTGTGATCTACACCCAAACAACCAGCACCAGCGGCCCAACCTTTGAGTTGGTTGCCGACAGCAACGGCACGCTTTATGGACTCGCGGAAGGCGGAGGAACAGGAGCAGGAGAACTTGGCTCTTTTTACTCGCTGACGCCGCCGGCGAAGGGACAAAAGGCGTGGACCGAGACGGTTCTCTACAGTTTCCAGGGTGGCACGGACGGGATCTATCCCATTGCCGGCCTCACGCCCGACGGGCAGGGAGGGTTTTTCGGATCAACGACGCAAGGCGGCACTGGCACATGCCCGATCCTGTTCGATCAGGGTGGATGCGGAACTGTGTTCCACGTGGCGCCGCCGGAGCAAGGGCAGACTGCATGGACCGAGGCTGTTCTCTACAGTTTCCAAGGCGGTACGGACGGAAACGAGCCAGCGGCGCGGCTATTGATGGATCCGAAGACGGCAGTGCTTTATGGCATGACCTACCTTGGCGGCGCATACGGAGCTGGAACCGTTTTTGCGATTGCACCTCCCGGGCTAGGGCAGACGAACTGGACCGAAACCGTACTGCATACCTTCACTGGCGGATCGGACGGCGGCTACCCCTTTGCTTCTCTCATCGAAGATGCGAACGGAGTTCTCTACGGAACCGATATTAGCGGTGGGTTTTATGGATATGGAGCCGCGTTCACGTTGACGCCTCCGGCACAAGGGGAAACGAACTGGACCGAAAACGTGATCCACAATTTCGGAGGGTACTCCTTTTACGACGCCGGATCTCCCGACGCCGCATTCGTCGCCGACTCCTCCGGAAACCTTTACAGCTCGGCCGCGATGGGTGGTGCTGAGTTTTCGAACAACGGTGCGATCTACGAACTGTCTCCGCCGTCGGGCGGCGGAACGGATTGGACAGAAACCCTTCTCTACACCTTTACGGGTGGGAAAGACGGCGCCATTCCCCAAAACGACATACTCATTGATAGCACGGGCGCAATCTACAGCACGACCGCCGCGGGCGGCACCGGGAACCACGGTACTGCCTTCAGGCTTGAACCTCCGGGCGCGGGGGAGACTGCATGGACCCTGAAAACTCTGTACAGGTTCAAGGGAGAGCCCGACGGCGATGATTCCGATGGCGGCTTCACGGCAGTGAAGATTGGCAAGAATACGGTGCTTATCGGAACAACCCTTCTGGGAGGGAACGACGATAACGGCATAATCTTCGAATTGACCGGGACAGGATTTGCTCCGTAAACGGTTCAGCCGGAGGACCGGAAAGAGAATCGTTTTCGATATGAAAACACCTTGACGACGGCTCGAACCCCACGAAAACTCTTCCTGACTTTAGCTGGTCAGCGCGGTGTCGAGATGACGTGAAGAAGAACAA
The DNA here is from genome assembly GCA_963755765.1 of uncultured Acidobacteriaceae bacterium. Taxonomy (GTDB): domain Bacteria; phylum Acidobacteriota; class Terriglobia; order Terriglobales; family Acidobacteriaceae; genus Acidiflorens. Next base: position 530,185 of record CAVWKZ010000004.1, on the reverse strand, counting down.
AAAAAAATTACTTGGAGTGGGCTATGCAAAACCTGAAGACGCAGTCGTTGGTGTTGTTCCTTTCCACACTATGTTTGCTGACTGGCGCCCACGCACAATTTACCCCCAGCGACGATTCCAATACCGATTCATTAGCGTCCAAGACCACCAACGGCAACAAGGTAACGCTGGAGGTGGTGAATGAAACTGGTGAGGGAGCCACTGCGATTGACACCGCCTTCATTCGCTTCGACCTGACAGCAGTGCCGGCCACCTATATCGGCACCTCGGTTGCCAAGGCGACGCTGAAACTGTTTGTCCACTCGGTGACAAAGGCCGGGAGCTTCAACGTGAATCTGGTCAACGGCACGTGGGCCGAAGCAACGATCGACTACAGCAACCAGCCCGCAATCGGAACGACGATTGCGTCCAACATCCCGCTCGCCATTTCGAACAAATTGGATTACGTGGAAATCGACATCACGCCGGCAGTCGTGGATTGGCTGAACGGCACTCAAGCGAACGACGGTATCGCGTTGGTACCGAACGATCCGCTGAGTGCGACCTTCGACAGCAAGGAAAACACAACCACCAGCCACCCGGCCGAGCTGGACATTGTGTTCAACAGCGGCGGGACGCTTACCGGAGTTACGACGGCTAGCGGTAGCGGACTGACTGGAGGTGGCACCAGCGGCACGCTTAACCTGTCTCTAACTCCATGCTCGAACGCTGACCCAATCCTCGTTTGGAACAATGGTGGTTGGGGCTGCTCGACCGTGAGTGGTGGAGGCGGCGGCATTACTGGGAGCGGCACGCCGGGTGCCCTGCCAGTGTTTAACGGTATAACCTCGCTGACCAGTTCCTACGTGTTTCAGAACGGGAGCAACATCGGCATCGGCACGACCACACCGCAGGCCACGCTCGATGTGAACGGGGTGGTCAACGCCGCAATTAGCTTCAACATCGGGGAAACCCCGTTCGCTTTTGGCTCCTCCTCCAACCAGAATGCGTTCCTCGGATTTGCCGGGAACTCGAACATCTCGAATGTTGGAGAGGCCAACACCGCCGTCGGCTATAACTCGCTCGCGGCCAACACCACTGGCAACGCCAACACCGCCACTGGTAACGGCGCGCTCCTCAACAACACCATGGGCGGCAATAACATGGCCAACGGCGTTTCTGCGCTCGTCTCCAACACCACAGGCAACGCCAACAGCGCCAGCGGCACTCAATCGCTCTTTTACAACACCATGGGCTCCGCCAACAGCGCCAGCGGCTTTAAAGCGCTCTTCAATAACACCACGGGCAACAACAACACAGCCCTGGGCTTCACCGCAGGCAATCCGACAAACTCGGCAAACACAACGGGATCGAACAACACTTTCGTCGGCTCCACTGCCAATTCTGGAACGCAAACTAACCTCAACAATGCCACCGCTATCGGCGCTAATGCGCAAGTCACCGTCATCAACGCCCTGGTGCTGGGCAGCATATTTGGCACCAACGGCTGCGACACGCCATGCGGCAGCGTCAGCGTCGGCATCGGCACAACCGCACCTGGGGCCACGTTGGACGTCGAAGCGCCCAGCGGTAATCCGGCGCCGACCGTAAACTTCGGCAGCGCGTCGAACCCGGCGACTTTCACGGTGAATGGCAATGCGACGATCGCGGGAGCCGGCAACGCCCTGTTCTTTCCAGATGGCTCGAAGCAGACGACTGCCTACACCGGCGGCGGTGGAGGGATCACAAGCGTGACCGGCACCAATGGCGTGAACGCCACGACCAGCGGGGGCGCCGTCACGCTGAGTGCGAACGAGAGCGTGGTCGCATTTCAAACCGACCTCGCGAATGGACTCGCGAATAACCTCACGGCTGCGGAGAGTTATGCCAACAGCACCTTCGTACCGCTGGCGGCGCCGGGCAACCTCACACAGACGGTAGCCGGCAATCTGACGGAAAAGGCCACGTTAGATTTCTCGCTTCAGTCGCTTGACATGTCGCTTCAGTCAGATACGAGCATGTCGCTTCAATCAACGGCTGAAATGTCCCTCCAGTCGGGCCTTATCCAACTTTCGTCATCCAACGTGACTATTGCGGCACCTCAGTTTCTTATTAACGGATCACAGACACTGTTTCTGCCCCTCGCAACGGCGACTGCCTCCCAAGGCTATGATTCCGGCGCGCTGAGCTGGGTCGAGTCGTCGTACAACTCCAGTTCCGGCCAGGCCGTGAACTCGCAGTTTCTGTGGCAAGCCGAGCCAAGCGGAAACAACACCTCAAACCCGTCGGGCACGCTCAATCTCCTTTTTGGTACCGCCACAAACTCTCCCTCAGAGACCGGGCTCTCCATTGCCAGCAACGGAATCATCACCTTTGCGACGGGGCAAACGTTCGGCGGCGGCGGCGGGGGCGGTGGGATCACGAACGTTGTGGCCGGAACGGGACTGAGCGGCGGTGGCAGCACGCCCACCGTTACGCTGAACAATGCGGGTGTTTTGAATGTTGCGCCGGGCACAGGCATCGCTATTGGAGGCACGGTCCAGAACCCGGTCGTCAACATCAACACCAACGTCGTGCCGCAGTTGAGCGGCGGCAACAGCTTCAGCGGCAATCAGAATGTAAACGGAAACATCGCAGCGGCTGGCACGATATCCGGCACAACGATATCCGGCACGACGATCACCGGCACGACGGTATCTGCCTCGAAGCTGATTGCCACTGGAGCGCTCTATCTCAACGGAAACACCACCAACCCCTTCGCTTATGAGTCGGGTACGGGAGCAGGCGACAATGCTTTCCTGGGATTTGCCGGGGAGTCTGTCAATGCTGCAGCTCCCGGCGATGAAAATACAGCCGTCGGCTACCAGGCGTTGAACGTGAACGGCACCGGCTCTACCGGCGGCTTCGTTTCATTCGGCAACACAGCCGTCGGAGCACAGTCCCTGCTCGCCAACACACTGGGAGACGACAACACCGCCGCCGGCACCAACGCGCTCTACAAGAACACCGCCGGCAATTACAACGCGGCCCACGGAGATGGGGCGTTGCTTAACAACCTGGCGGGCAACAACAACACTGCCAACGGTCATAGCTCGCTCCTCAACACGACAGGAAGCTTCAATACCGGCAGCGGCTCGAACGCCCTCCAGTACAATGCGGGCGGCAGCTACAACACGGCTTTGGGAGCGATGGCGGGGCCTGATTCGGCATCGACTGCACTCACCTATGCCACGGCCATCGGCGCGGGCGCGGTCGTCAGCGCACCTAACGCCATGGCGCTCGGAGGCCCGCAGGGCAGCGCCTCCGCCGTCAACGTGGGCATCGGCACGGCCACGCCGCTATACCCGCTGGATGTCCGCGGCTCAGGAACCTACGCCGCATCTATCACCGGCAATCTTAACGTGACCGGCACAGTTACGTGCGGCGCAGGCTGCTCGGGCGCGCAGGGACCGCAAGGACCTCCCGGTCCGGCCGGCCCACAGGGTCCGCAGGGACCGACGGGTCCAACCGGCGCACAGGGACCGCAAGGGCTTCAGGGACTACAAGGACCCGGAGGCCCTGGATTGCGGGAAATAAGGGCTGCGCTGTTGCAGTGGTATACCCGGACCTATACCGTCGGGAGCAGCCCATTCGGGGTGGCCTTCGACGGCACGAACATCTGGGTGGCAAACTGGGGCAGCAACACCGTCACCAAGCTGCAGGCGAGCACCGGCGCTACGGTCGGCGCCTACTCCGTGGGGAACCGTCCATACGGAGTGGCCTTCGACGGTACCAACGTCTGGGTGACAAACGAGGGCGACGGCACCGTCACGGAACTGCTGGCGAGCACCGGCGCTACGGTCGGCACCTACACTGTTGGGAGCACCCCCAGGGCGCTGGCGTTCGACGGCACCAATATCTGGGTGGCGAATCTTGGGGGCAGCACCGTAACCGAGTTGCTGGACAGCACCGGTGCGACGGTCGGCACCTACAATGTTGGGAGCGCGCCCGACGCCGTGGCTTTCGATGGTACCAACATCTGGGTGGTCAACCAGGGAGGAACGCTCACGAAGCTGCTGGCCAGCACCGGTGCCGTGTTAGGTACCTACTCGTCTGGGGTTGCAGCTCCCTACAGCCTGACCTTTGACGGTAACAATATTTGGGTGGCTGGTGCGGGAGGCAACTCCGTCGCAGAGGTCTCTGCCAGCAATGGCGCTCTAGTAGGCACCTACACTGTGGGGAACTACCCCGAGGGTGTGGCTTTCGATGGTACCAATATCTGGGTGGCGAATTCGGGAAGCAGCACCGTCACCAAGCTCTTGGCCAGTACTGGTGCGGTGTTGGGTACCTATAGTGTGGCTGGTTCCCCCACGAGCCTGGCCTTCGACGGTACTAATATCTGGGTGACAAACAGCGGCTCCACCGTCACCAGGATTCCCGGCAATTAAAAAGCATCGGCACTGACAAGCCAGGAGAGTATGACGATCACAGAAACCCCATGATGAACAGAGCTGAAATGCAATCGAGAAGCGCCAGCTAACAAAAACCACAGTGAGGCCGGTCGGTCTCGGGCGGGAAATTTGTTTAGGGAGGATGACCATGAATCGCTTCGCCAAGAATCTTACGTTGTTGTTTGCAGTGATTTTTCTGGGCTGTCTTAAGGCACAGGCGCAATCCTGCGGCCCCTGGGCGAATGTCACGAGTTGGGTAGTAAGCTACACTACCAGCGGTAGCGGTTCGGCTGTGGATAACTCTGGCTATACCTGGACAATCAGTCAACAGGCGTCCGCCAATGGTTCACTTGGAATTTTTACTAATCAATGTCCCAAGCTGACGTGGGGAACCGCGAACCTGTCATCAGGGTCAGGGTCGATTAATGACCAGGCAGTGCAATCCACAACTTGCCCTGCTGGCGACCCACAGAATGAGACCATATCGCTGGTGGGGGGCGGAGCATTTCAGGGGTCGGATTTTGTGGCTCTAGTTATCGATACAACCAACAACACCTACGAATTCTTCAATCCGCTTGTGGCTGTCTCCAGCACATTGACTTTCACTTATTGTGGTGCTATCCAGTCAACCATTACTGATCCGTTCGTCGCAACCCCAGTGCTTTCGTCGGGACCTTTCTCCTTAACATTTCCGCTTCCCGCGGCAGTTGGTGAGCTTTCCCAACAGGGAATTACTGCCACGGCACTTGCCGCCGAGGGCGCCGGCTCAGGAGTGCCGGTACCATTTACGGTCAGCTTCACCTTTACACCAGTCTTCGCGAAAGTCGATCACGATTGTAAGGATCAAGGTGGCTCAAGCATCGGTTGCCAGAATCAGAGCCTGGGCGAGGACGTGCCCATCGTGGGTACGGGATTCTTTCTCCATTACGAGAGTGGTCGCGCCCCCGGCAGCGGGGGCGGGGACGCCATCGCCACCGCGGATGCGGCCATGATCGGCGGGTGGACTTTGAACGTCCACCACGCCTACGATCAGGCCAGTAATACGCTGTTCCTGGGAGACGGCGATCAACGCAGCGCCTGGCAACTCGCTGCCCCCGTGATGTTCAACGGAAACACCCTGGTCACGTCCGATGATGGCACCGAGGTCTATGCCTTCGATGCTAATGGCCACCATTTGCAGACCCTCAAACCGATGACGGGCGCCGTCAAGTATCAGTTCGGGTATGATCCGGCCGGAAATCTCGTTACCGTAACCGATGCCAGCGGCAATGTAACCACTATCCAGCGCAATGGTTCTGAGCGGGCCACCGCCATCCTTTCACCATTCTCGCAAAACACTACCCTTGTGCCAGACAGCAACGGCTTCCTCAGTGAGGTCATCGACCCAGCCGCCGATACCAACAATTTTACGAATGGCAGCACGGGGTTAATGACCGCCCGCAGCGATGCGAATGGCAACGCGTATGTCTACCAATATGACACTTCGGGCAGGCTGATGTCAGATACGGATCCAGTTGGCGGCTCTGTCCAGCTCAGTCGCACCGATTCAAATTCCGGCTACAGCGTAACCACTACGACCGCTTTGGGCAGGACTGCGACCTATCAGGTCACCACTACGGGGACTGCCGCGGAACAGCTTACCAATACCTGGCCGAGTGGACTTCAGGCCACGGAGACAGACACGCCTCAAAATGGACAACTGCTGGAAGTCACGACCTTGCCTGACGGGACGAACACCAGCAACACCTTGAGCGCGGATCCGCGTTGGGGATTGCAGGCGCCGGTGCTGACCAGCGGCACCCTCACCAAGGGCAGTCTGGTTGAAACGGTGGTGGGCAGTCGCAAGGCCAGCTTCACGAGTGGCAATCCTTTCAGCATGACCTCGCAAACCGATACGGCGACACTCAACGGGCGCAAGTACACAACGGTCTTCACCACTTCGACCCGCACCTATCTGAACACGACGCCGGCGAAACGCACGATAACCACGGTGCTGGATGCACTGGAGCGAGTCAGCAGTGTTCAACTAGGTGCGCTGCTACCTGTTAAGTTCGCTTATGACAGCAAAGGCCGCCTGTCAACGATTGCACAAGGCACTCGAACGACCAGCCTGGCATATGACGCGAACAGCTTCCTCGCCAGCAGCGAGGATCCGCTGGAACTCACCACCAGCTTTACTCACGATGCGGATGGACGCTTACTGACCACGACACTGCCTGATGGGCGGGTCATCAGCAATACCTACGACGCCAACGGCAATCTGATTTCGATCACTCCGCCCGGGAAGTCCGCGCACGATTTCGCGTACACGCAGGTGAACCTGACCTCGACTTACACGCCGCCCGTGGTTTCAGGGACCGGTGCTACCACCTATGCGTACGATTTGGACCGGAACCTGACGACTGTGACCCGACCCGATGGCGAGACGATCGCATACGGCTATGACAGTGCGGGGCGCTTGAGTTCCACCACCACGCCCACGGAAACCATCAGCTACTCCTATGATCCGACAACCGGAAACCGGAGCGCGGCTTCGATCTCGAGAGGGGAGGCGATTGCCTACGGATATAACGGCCCGCTGCCGACTTCTTCCACTTGGACGGGCACGGTTGCAGGGAGCGTAAGCCGCGCCTACAACAACAATTTCTGGGTCGCATCCCAGAGCATTAACAATGGCAATACGATCAACTTCACTGATAACAATGACGGACTTGTCAGCAAAGCCGGAACGCTCGTCCTCAAACGAAATACCAAAGACGGACTGATCACCGGAACGACACTGGGCAGCGCGACCGATTCCCGGACCTACGACACTTTCGGAGCGCTGACAGGGCTGACCGCAAAATACCAGACGCCCGTTTTGTACTCGGTGAAGCTCACGCGCGACGCAGATAGCAGGATCACCACAAAGGCCGAAACCATCAGCGGCAAGAAGAACACTTTCACTTACACGTACGACCAGGCTGGGCGGCTGGCGGCGGTGAACGAGAATGGAGCGAGCCTTTCCAGTTATACCTATGACAGTAACTCGAATCGCCTGACGGCAACGACTTCGTCGGGAACCGTGACTGGCACCTATGATGCCCAGGACCGCATGCTGACCTATGGCACAGCTTCATTTACCTACACCGCGAATGGCGAGTTGGCGAGCCAGGTGGCCGGATCACAAACGACGTCTTACAAGTATGACGTGCTGGGAAACCTGATTGCCGTGTCTTTGCCGAGCGGCAACAAGATAACCTACATTGTTGACGCGGAAAATCACCGGGTCGGGAAACAACTGAATGGTGTTCTGCAAAACGGGTTTCTGTACGACGGCAGTCGGCTGCTGGCGCAGTTGAATGGCGGCAATGCAATCGTCAGCCAGTTCATTTATGCCAGCCAGGGCAATGTTCCCGACTACATGATCTCGGGCGGGGTGACCTATCGCATCTTTTCCGATCCGTTGGGGAGTCCGCGCCTGGTGGTCAATACTTCGACGGGTACAATCTCCGAACAAATCAACTATGACGAATTCGGCAATGTGATCAGCGATACGAATCCCGGTTTCCAGCCATTTGGATTTGCCGGCGGCTTGTACGATCAGGACACGAAGTTCGTTCGCTTTGGTGCACGGGACTACAACTCGGCGATCGGTCGCTGGACGGCAAAAGACCCGATCCGCTTCGCCGGCGGCGACACCAATCTATACGGTTATGTACTCATGGATCCGGTGAACTTGACGGACCCAAGTGGACTCATTCCAACTACAGCGATCGCCGACTGGTACAGTGATTTGGCATTCTCACTTACATCCACCATCGATGTCCAATGCATGTGTCCTTCGGAGCACACTGCCAACAATAGCGGAATTGCAGAAGCGGTGTGGGTGGGAGTGGAAGTTCCAGGGGCTTCCAGTAGCACAGGAGTAATGACCGGAGATGAACTGACACTGCCGGAGCAGTCGCCTTCTTCTTCGTGGCTAGACGGCTCCTGGACCCCATCGGCCTGGGCATTCATCAACACCTTGTTGGGCGGTGACCCGAATTGGGACCGGGACACATCAAATTCTTGTGCCACTGGGGTACGACAATGAGAGAGTCCACAGCGCTGAGCGGTCCACAGATGCAGCCCTCGGCACGGATACTGCATTGCACATAGGGCTTGCGGGGCCAACGAGGCTGAGGAAGTCGCGACCTTGAGCATCGAAGCAATGGAAGTGATTGAGCAAATTCGGTGAACTGCCCATAAAAGATCCGAACGTCGATGCCAGCCAGCAATCATGCTTGCCCGCACCGCCTCACGTGCAGAGGCTCCGGGGGTGACGGTCGCCCACGGGACGGAGGCTGCCAACGACGGCATACTCGGAGTGCGACAGGGCCTTCGCAATGAGAATAATGCCCTTTGCCAGTCCTACGCCCAGTGAGTCCGGGCGCAGCCCCGAGGGTAAGCGGCTCGACGCGCACCGCATCCCATGTGCGACCTGCACCATCATCAAGCAGAAAAAGTGGACTGGCTCCGAATATCGTAGACGCCAACGGAACGAATCCAATGACACGCGGGCGAACGCTGTGGAGGCTTCTACAGGTTCCAATTGGCACGGTTGGAGCCACAGTAGCTCAATCGTTCGCATTTCAGGCGAGTTGTCGCGGCAGCGAGGAACTAAAGACGCGGGCTTTCGATAGAGGGAAGACTCGATTTGTGCGATTTGTCTGCTGTGGTTTGTCTGGCATAACTCCCTCGTCTAAGCGCGGGTTGACGGATGACCTTCGGCGAACCTGTAGGTGGCAGAATCTTGCGATCGCTCTGCGCTGCTGGCTGTGCTGGCGGCATGCAAGGATAGTGAAACGTGACTTGAGTTCCGATCCTGTCATCTCGGCGACGATAACGCTTAGACCACGAATGAGGTCGACCGCCAAACACATCCCGTAACGCCGGACAGACACCGGATGTGCACCGGACAAACCCGGACACTCACTGGACGCACTGTGCACCCCGGCTGTGCGCGCACCGAAGGGCGCAAGGGATGCTGTCTTCCCCTCAGATCGTTTCCTTAGTGCCCATTTGTTTCTCACATTTTTTCGATAGCTGGAAGCAATACAGGAGCGGAGAGGGAGGTTAGTCAAGGCCGCATTCTTTGCGCCGCGTAGCGGTCGGAGCGAAGCGCAGAGCCTTGACCGGCATCCCGCGCTCCGTACACTCGCCAATGAAACAATGGGAGATCACCCGTTCCCGTGGCCCTCGAGTTTTTCCCACACGCTTTCTTTCTGTCCGGCTGCTGCCGCGGTGGGTACTCTGCCACCGAGGCTCAGCACTGCGCTTCGTGGTCTTTGAGTCGGTCCCGAGCCACTCGCGTCTTCTGCTTCTTGACCAAGTCGACGATTCCGTCGAACACCTCTGGCGTCATCGCTTGGCCCTTTGTCAACGGACCAAGCAGGTTCACCAACAGCAGCCGACACGCAGTGATCTCCACCATCTCAGCACTGGGCTGCAGGCCCGTCCTGTCATGTTCGATCTCGCGCAGCACCAACCCGCGGATCAGCTCCGCTTGGGTCTGCTTTCGCTTCGCCGCCAGTACTTCCAGCTCGTGCAGCTCCGCCTCGTTCAGCTTCGTCCCCACGTGATGCACTCGAAACCGCGCCCGCTTGGCCGCCTCTGCCGCCAGGTGCCTCTCATCGAGCAGCGTCATTGCTCCACCCTCCCGATACCCTCGTTTACGCAGCTAAACACGGGTTTCCTTACGAACCACGACCCACGCTATCTATCGGAGTCAAGAATGTTTCCCCCAAAGCACTCGCAGGTTTCCCTGCAGTTCCCTCCCAGGGGTGGAGTGTCACAATTCTCCCGGTGCGAAGCACCGTTCTTGCTCTGGCACGAAATTGAATCCCGGATAAGGCCCGCCGTCGGGAGCGCAGTCAACGCCGGTGGCGCTGAATCTCAATCCCGGAGTTCCAGAGCAGGCGCAGCCGCCTCGTGTGACGGCGTCGAAAAAGCCACTCGTCCCGCCGCAGTAGTGAAGGTCGTCTGGCCGATAAGACGGAGCAATTCGACAGAATACGGAGAACTCTGCCAGCAGGTGAGCCAGGACAGGGCGGGAAGCCCCGGCCCCTGATTACCCCGCACGCTCCCGTAATTCGCCCAGCACCGGTCGCGCCCGTACTCATCCCGAGAGTTCCCCAGCAGGTTCAACCGCCTGGGGTGCCGTCGGTAAAGGCTCAAGCCGCCCTCGGCGGCGGTGGGCGTTGAGGTAGAAGCAACGGCAAATGGAAAGCGCAAGAACGCCGCTCCACGTCTGGGCCGCTTTTCTTGCATCACGTTGCAGTGATTGCACCAACTTCTACTAGCAGGCGTCATCGAGAGAGTGAACCAGTAGAGGTTCTGGGAAGGCGAATTACTGTCAACCGATGAAATCAGTTGTCGTGTGCTATCGCATGTGCCTGCAATCTCGTAGGCAACTCCCGCACCGAGCAGGTGGACGTGCGCTTCATCGCCGCGACCAACCGCGATTTGGAGAGCGAAGTGAAGGCAGGGAGATTCCGGGCCGATCTTTTTTTTCGATTATCGGCCATTACGCTTCGCTTGCCGCCTTTGCGCGAGCGGCCGCATGACACCAGGCTCTTGGCCGAACATTTTCTTCGCGCTGCGGCAATGCGCTACGGCCGGCCGGTGCCGCGCCTGACCGAAGACTGTCTATTGGCCTTGATGGCCTATAGTTTTCCAGGAAATGTTCGGGAACTGGAGAGTGAAATGTCCAGGCTGGCTGCGTTGGCGTCCGTCGATGTCCCATGCGGAGCGGATTTATTGAATGAAAGAATTCGTAGACGTGGCAACGGTCAGGCTGCGGTCCCGGAGGCGGTCGCTCCGATGTCGCTGCGTGAAATGGAAAAGCAACTGATCTTCTCCGTGTTACAACACACGAACGGGAACCGTACCCGCGCTGCCGAGATTCTTGGGATCAGCCGCGAAGGCCTACGGACCAAGCTCCAGCGACTTCACATTCCTCCGGACCAAGGTACCCCGTTTTAGGTTGAAAGCGCCTCTAGAAGCGGTCGACGATTTTATGGTTATTCGATTGCTCTTGTGCTTGTCGAGGTGCTTTCTCCCAGAAGGTCGCGCTCAGAAAGAAGGAGCTGTTTACCTACCAAAATCTGGCAAAAGGCAAACAGACTCCAGAAGATTTCCTGAATAAACTGAAGGCTGCTCGAGAGAAGGAATGTCCTGGCGTAACCGTATGGATGTAATCGAGCTGAACGAAGCAACATGATCGTACGAATGGCGAGCCAAGCCGTGCCTCGGGTGGCCCGAACAGCATGAGGTCGCCAGGATTATTTTCGGAAAGCACAATTTGTTCATGCTGCATTACGTCTCCAAGGTGCCCGAACTGGCGCCAGACACCCGATCAAAATGGATCAAGACGTTAAAGGATGCAACCGTCCATCGCTAAATCGGGGCATCACTAGACTATCGCGGGACCATTCAATACGGAGAGCCCGACACACCGCCAAATTGACTTACCAAGCCTGCGGTTCTAAGATGCCTCGCAATGGCAGACGGCTCTCTACCCGAGGGCAAGTCCTTCGGCCACTATCGAATCCAGGGACAACTTGGCGCTGGGGGAATGGGCGTAGTTTACTCTGCGTACGATACTGTCCTGGAACGCAAAGTCGCGATCAAAGTGGTGGGTGATCGTGTGCTCGCGGATAAGACTGCGCACGATCTGCTTCTCCATGAAGCCCGGGCGGCGTCATCCCTGAACCATCCCAACATTTGCACAATCCACGAGGTAGGGGACTCCGACGGTGAAGCCTACATCGTCATGGAGCAGGTGGAGGGTCAGCCGCTGAACTCCCTGTTAGGAACTAGCGGACTGCCACCGGATTCTGTGATTCGCTACGGGATCCAGATTGCTGATGCGCTCGCCCACGCTCACGATCACGGCGTGATTCACCGCGATTTGAAAAGTACAAATGCCGTGGTCACGCCCGAAGGCTGGGTAAAGGTGTTGGATTTCGGATTAGCCGCGCGCTTGAAAGACACGGAACTGAAAAAGGCGACGGCGTCGAGAGTCCCATTCACGGAATCAAGAACGATTGTTGGAACATTGCCCTACCTCGCTCCAGAAGTATTGCGTGGCGATCCCGCTGACGCGAGGACAGACACTTGGTCTCTTGGTGTTTTGCTGTACGAAATGGCGAGCGGTTCACATCCTTTTCGCGGGCGGACAGCGTTTCAACTCAGTTCCGCAATTATTGCAACTGCTCCGGCGCCGCTGCCTGCGAGTGTGCCTCCCGGTCTTCGCGCGGTCATCATGCGCTGTCTTGAGAAATTGCCGAGCGAGCGGTACCAGCGCGCGGGAGAGGTGCGCGCGGCGCTGGAAGCTCTGCAGGGATCGCAACCCATCCTTTTGGGGCAACGCGATAGAACAACATTTCGCAAGGCGCGATGGCTCGCGGTGTTCGCGCCGGTACTTGTCATCGTCGTATTGCTCGCTTTTAACTGGTCGCGCGTGCGGGGCTGGCTGTCCCATCGCGGAAGCAAGTCTGTTGCACAAGTTTCAGTGCCGCAACCGAAACTGCGCAAGTCCATCGCTGTCTTCGGTTTTCAAAATGCGTCCCATCGGAACGAATCTGCCTGGCTTTCGACGGCGCTCTCGGAAATGCTTGCCACCGAGCTTTCGGCGGGAGAGACGCTACGCGTTATTCCGACAGAAAACATTGCTCGTATGGAACGCGACCTGTCGTTGGCAGACCCGAATACGCTTGCCAGCGACACTCTCAAACGCGTGCACGACTATCTCGGCAGTGACTTGGTGCTGGTGGGCGGGTATACGACACTGGGGCAGAGCTCTGGAGGACAACTTCGACTCGATGTGCGGCTTCAGAATGCCACCACAGGTGAAACAGTCGCGTCAGTAGCTGAAGCGGGCAGCGAGATCAATCTGTTTGACTTGGTTTCGCGTGTCGGCTCAGATTTGCGGAGCAGATTGGGGATCGGAGAACTGGCACCTGTGGACACCGCTGGAGTACAAGCTAGCTACCCAGCTACCCCTGAGGCGGCCCGTTTATACGCTGAGGGCCTTTCGAAGCTACGGCTCTTGAACTCGCGCGATGCTCGCGCCGCTTTGGAAAAAGCGATTTCGGCAGATCCAAAATTTCCGCTCGCGCACTCCGCCCTCGCGCTTGCGTTGTCAGCCCAGGGCTACGATGAGAAAGCCCGGGATGAGGCGAAACTTGCGTTCGACCTATCAGGCAGTTTGAGCCGCGAGGATCGTCTGCTGGTGGAAGGCCAATACCGGACGATGGCGCGGCAGTGGCAGGTGGGGATCGAGATCTATCGCACATTGCTGGGCTTCTTGCCTGACAACGCAGACTATGGTTTGAAACTCGCCAACGCGCAAACGCGCGGCGGGAAGGCAAAAGATGCATTGAGCACCATCGCGACATTGAGAGCATTACCTCCGCCGCAAAGCAATGATCCACGCATAGGCCTTCAGGAAGCTCAGACGATGAGAGCTTTGGGAGATTTCAAAGGGCAGTTGGCGGCCGCTGAAACAGCCGCAAATCAAGCGGCAGCCCAGGGCTCAAAGTTTGTGGAGGCAAGTGCCAAGCTTTCAGCAGGAAGTGCGCATTACGGACTAGGGGAAAAAGACAAGGCCTTGGCGGAGTGGGAGGACTGCCGCCAGATATGGGCTTCCGCCGGCTACAGCGGCGAAGTTGCCAAGACGGTGAACAATACCGGTCTCGTCTTGTATCAAATGGGCCATCTGCCGGAGGCTACAAAACATTATGAGGAAGCCCTTTCCATTTGGAGAACCACGGGAAACAAGGCGGGCGAGGCTACCGCGTTGGCGAACTTGGCAAATGTTCGAACCGATGAGGGCGAACTCGCCGGAGCAAAGACGATGTTCGAAGATGTTCTCGCGATCTCGCGCGACCTTGGAGGCACAGATGCTCTTACACTGGTCGAACTAAGCGACGTCCAGGTTGAGCTGGGAGATGTTGCTGCCGCTATCAAAAACTATCGTGAGGCGGTCGAACTTGCACGTCAAGGCGGTGACCGTTGGACATTGGCGGCCGGCTTGGCCCACCTTTCTCGCGCCTTGTTTCTTCACGGTGATCTTCGGGGCGCGAAACAATCGATCCAAGAGGCACTCGATATTACTCGTGATACCAAAGATAAACCCCACGCGGCACGAACCTTGGCCAACTTGGGAGAGATGCTCATGTTTGAGGGTGATCTTCCTCAGGCGCGCAAGAACCTGGAACAATCGCTGCAGATTCGCACCGAGATTGATGAAACAAGCAACGCTGTTGAAACGCGACTTCAGTTGGCGACGCTCTCGATCGAAGAGGGACATGCCGCTGATGCCGAACGTGTGGCGCGCGAAGCCCGAGATGAATACCGCACGGAAGGGCGTTTAGACGATGAGATCGGTGCCGATATTGTCCTCCTGAAGGCCTTGCGCGCAGAAAACAAGTCCGCCGAGGCTACGAAAGAAGCGAGCAGTGCCGAATTGCTTGTGGCAAAGTCTCAAGATGTTCCCAATCGTCTGGCCATAAAAATTGTCAATGCTCAAATCCAGGCTGCTTCCGGCGAGCAGAGTAAAGCGATTCAGAGCCTGTCAACAACCGCTCGTGACGCCGCAAAATATGGTTTCGCAATTGATCAGTTGGAAGCGCGCCTTGCCCACGGTGATATCGAACTCAATTCCGGAAGAACGGCCTCGGCCCGCGCTGAACTTGCGACGCTGAAAACAGATGCTGCGCGAAGAGGATTCGGCCTCATTGCTCATAAGGCAGCGGCCTTACTAAGCAAGAACCCGAGCTGACCATTTCTGGCTCGGGTCGCTGCAGGATGAGTCCAGGGTTCAGGCTATAAAATGCTGAAAAATGGACTCAGAACCGTTCGGTGTCAGCAGAAAAGTTCGACAATCGTCTGTTAGGGCCGACCAACATTACGTAATAAGTCGAACGCCGCGGCGGGCGCTGGGAACCTGCGCCTGGAGGTCGAGGCAGATCATCAGTATTACGTCGAGCGCGACGCTCAGGGACTCGGAGTTTCTGCAACGAGCGCTCCACGAGAATGAAATTGAAATAGCGCAACAGATAGCGGAGTCGATCGCGACCACGGTGCGCCAACGATACGCAGAACAAGGTCCCCCCGCACGTCGGGATGCGCACCCTAAAGCACAGGGTTTGACTTTGACCACCGACAACGGCACGCAGTTTACGTCAGCGCGCTATGTCGAAACTCTGAACCAGTTTGGGATCACGCACCGGCGCACGGCTTACAACCATCCCGAGGGCAATAGTTACATCGAACGGTTTCATCGCAGCTTAAAAGAGGAGGAGGTGTGGCTCAACGAATACCAGACCTTCGACCAGGCCAAGCAGAGCATCGCAACCTGGATCGAGGAGTACAATCACGACCGTCCGCATCGCGGACTCCACGGACGAACCCCGCACGATGCTCGTGCTCGGTTCGTCCAAACCCTTACTTCAAACATGGCCCCATGTGTCTAGTTTGGAGGGGTGCACTACAGGTTCTGAGTTTATTGCCTGCTTACATTGAGCCGCCGGTCCGAACATCTCGATCCAATTCGCGGTCTTTGCGTTGCTGATTCGTGGACCGATCCCGATCATTAACCACTTGTTTCCGGGACCATATTGGGCTGCCGATTGTTAGCCTTTGCGATGCCTATGAAGCCACCGATTCGCTACCCGACAGCGAAGCGGAATGCGACCGCAATGAAGGCGGCTGGAGGTCGAGGGGTGGGCCGGATGCGGCGTTGGGAAATGGTGAAAGTCAAAAACCGGCCATGCTTCGCATGGGGAGCAGGGTGACACGTCATCCCCACTTGGGGAGCTGCAGGGATACCGGAGGCGAAGGGCGCGTTTACGTGCGTAAACTTGTTGTGTGGCAGCGACTTAGACTTTCCCCCGCGTCCCTGCCGTTTCCGTTCGGAAACGGCAGGGCCGCTGCGGGCGGGCATGGCGTAAACACGTTGATGCGGCGAGGGTTGCGCGAAAATGCGAAATCCGGGCCGCTGACGCCGCGGCCTGGGGCATCCGGTGTATGTCCGGCCTTGTTCGGTGTCCGTCCGGTAGTTGTCCGAGTTACGAAATGTTACCCTTGCGGCGACCTCCAAACCGGGTGCGCAATGGAATACGACCAAGACAGAGTAGACGATATGGTGCTGGCGCTGCTCT
This sequence comes from uncultured Acidobacteriaceae bacterium, assembly GCA_963755765.1. Lineage (GTDB taxonomy): Bacteria > Acidobacteriota > Terriglobia > Terriglobales > Acidobacteriaceae > Acidiflorens. Next base: position 513,588 of record CAVWKZ010000004.1, on the reverse strand, counting down.
CCCTGACGATGTTCGATGAGGACCAGAATGGGGCGAGAGCGTGGAAAGGGCACGACTGGGTTGCAATGGATCGGCTGCACGCGAAGGGCTACATCTCCGACGCGAAGAGCAAGGCCAAGTCAGTTGTGGTGACCGCAACAGGTGTGCAGAGATGCCGCGAGCTGATCGTGAAACACTTCGGGAAGAAAGAACCGTAAGCGCGCCAGCGGTAGGCTTCGCGGATGTAACTGAGCCATTCCTAAGCGGGAAGAGGGTACGAGCGCGGATCACGGCTCGTCAAGCCCCGTTCCGCCAAGAGCGCGGAACGCCTTGCGGCTGCGCTTCGCTCCGGGGCATTGACAGGCCGCGTCCACGCCCGTAAAAGCCCTCCCGTTATGTTCGGAATGTCTCTCTCTGCCCCAGCCGGGCAAACTTTTCAAGGCGGCAATGCGAGTCCCGCCAAGAACTAATTGGCTTCCGTCCGGCTTAACAAAAGTATGCCTTGCCGGCGAGAGCGAACCTGTAATAGTTTGCACAAAGTTGTCGTGGGTCGACCAGGCACCCGAAAGCCAGAGGAGTTCCCGGTGATTTGGGTGGCACTTCCCGTGCTCATACACCGGCGAAGGAACGACGTTTCCCGTTGCTTTCCTCTGCGTTCGAGGCGGCTGATCGTAGCCACTTTGGCCGCGCTCTTCAACCCTTCCAGCAATCGTTGCCGCGACATGGCACGAGTGGCAATTGCGACTGCTTCGTAGCCGCCATCGGCGCTTATCTCGATTGCTCCGAGAGGTACAACCAACCAATTCGACAACCGTAGCAGAGGGCAATTCAAGACGGCCGCATGTCGGATATGCGCGCCGACAATTGACGATGATATGGCCCCCGAAACGGATGGAGAGCTTGTCCGGAATCTCGGTTTTGATTGTCCCGCGAATCGTACTGCAAGAACAACTTGGCGGGCATCAAGTTGAGATCCTTACGACGCTCACAAGGCTGGTATCGCCATCGAATATCCATGGGAATTGGAAGGCTAATCAGTACGGTATCTGCGGGCAATTGTGCTGGCAAACCGGCCTCTCTCAGGTGGCCCAGAAGCTTCTGCCAACCTGGGCCAATTGGACTCGCCAAATCCTTAGGAAAGCCGACGCCAACCGCACCCTCTTGGCAGGTGAAATCGGCCTGCGATAGTACATCGCAATACAGCGGCTATCTCGCTCCTCATTGCCGCAGTCTCAGCCAGCGCATTCGACCCCGCCAAGCAGGGGAGAAGCCATCACCTCTCGGCTCTCCAAAGAAGCACGCCAAAGGCAGACAATATCCTCAGGATCGCCGGGGTAAACGACCAGGGATGAGAAAGCCGAATAGCCGGGACAAGTCGCAGCAATCGACCGAGCTAGTCGGCGCTCCAATCGCAAGAGATCCGATACTAAATGACGGCGTTAACGTGCTCCATTTGCACGACACGAAGTAGCGACCTTGAAGACTGTCAAAAGCGGGCATAAAGCTCAGGTCAGTGTACTTGACAAGGTGGTATAACTCACCTCCACAATCCGTCTCTCACCTGTCAGATATTCCTTGTCTATCTGCCTCGACTTAGTCTCGCGAATGACATGCTGTCACTATTTCAAATGAGCAGCGTCAGTAGGTGCCAACGCCCAGTGTTTCTGTCTTGCTTTAACCGTCAACAACACTGCCCATGAGCGTGCTGTCGCGCTGTCGATTCGGGTCACTGTTGTAAGTCGGCTAAATGGACGCGAGGCAAGAGAACTACTGAAATATAAGTTTTCCACATACATGAGCCTTGAATCATAAGCCAACCAATAATACAAACAGTGAGCATCTCTTGCGAGGCGTAGTTAGTCTAAGTCAGAAAACAGGAACTGAGATAGTGCGGCAGTTGCATAGCTGAATCGCATGTTAACCATTTCGAAAGCATTGTCGGCAGGACAGGCGCGGACCTACCACGCGCGCGAGTTTGTGTCGGAGAAGCAAAACTACTGGAGCCGTGACGCGCAAGTGCATAGCGAGTGGCAGGGACGACTTGCCCGGGAGTGGGGGCTGCATGGTGTCGTTGGTGCCGAGGAATTTGCTCGATTGAGCGAGGGACAGCATCCTGCAACCGGCGCGCAACTCGTCAAGCACCAGCCGGCTAAGACCTACGACAACGAGTACGGCAAGGAAATCACCAGCGTCGAACACCGAGCCGGGTGGGACGCAACATTCTCAGCGCCGAAATCCGTTTCTCTCACCGCACTTGTCGGCGGCGATGAACGTGTGCGCCAGGCGCACCGTGAGAGCGTCCGTGTAGCGCTTGGCGAATTGGAGCGGTATACGCAGGCGCGGATCGGCAATATCCACGCGCCTGAGACGACTGCAAAGTTCATTGCCGCCACTTTCGAGCATGACACTGCCCGTCCGGTGGATGGCTACGCTGCGCCGCAACTTCATACTCATGCGGTCATTTTCAATATGACCGAGCGTGAGAACGGCCAGACGCGGGCGCTTCAGGAGCGAAGTCTTTTCCAATCGCAGCAGTATGCGACCAGTGTGTACCGTTCTGAGCTTGCCATGCGTCTGCAAGGGTTGGGCTATGAAGTCGAGCGCGGCAAGCACGGCCAGCCGGAGATCAAAGGCTATACGCAGGAATATCTGGATGCATCCAGTCCAAGACGAGAACAGATCAAGAATCATTTGCAGGAGATCGGGAGAGAAGGCGCGGGCGCGGCACAGGTTGCTGCCCATCGCACACGGGACAGCAAGGAGATTCGTTCCCCGGAAGAAGTGTTGAAGCGGCACCGCGAACTGGCTGCACGGCACGGCCATCAGGCGGATCGAGTAGTGGCCTTGGCACGCGAACATACGCAGCGCCACGCACCCCGCCCGGGCAGGACTGAACAGATTGAACGACAGGCTGTCACCTATGCTCGCAATCACGTCTTCGAGCGCTCTGCCGTACAGGATGAGCGAAGCATCTTGCAGGCGGCAATTAGCCGCAGCATGGCGCAAGCAACCTACGAACAAGTGCGGCATGAATTTGCGCAGCGCGTCCAGCGCGGGGAATTCGTTGCCGTTGGCCCCATCGAAGGGCGCGCTGCGCCGATGTACACAACCGCTGAGATGATCCGCATGGAGCAGGATATCGTCGCACGGATGCAGAGCGGCAATCAGCGCTACTTCAGCCATCCGATGCTGGTTACGCCTTCACTGCGGATTGCAACCGAGGACCGTCATACAGAATTGAGTCCAGCGCAGCGCGAGGTGGTCGATGACATTTTTGTGAGCCGCGAGAAGATTATCGGTCTGGATGGACTCGCTGGTACGGGCAAGACAACGACCTTGGCGGTGATCCGGGAAGGAGTGGAGGCCGAAGGCTACAAGGTCGAAGGCTTTGCTCCCACGTCACGCGCGGCGCAGAAGCTGGCCGAAGCCGGCATCGAGACCTCGACGCTGCAACGCCGTCTGGCGCGGGGAGAGCAGCCGGACACAGGTCAGAAGAGGTTCTATGTGCTCGACGAGTCTTCGCTTGCCTCGACGCGCCAGATGCACGAGTTCATCGAACGGCTTCATGCCGGAGATCGGGTTTTGTTGGTAGGCGACACGCGGCAACATGAAGCGGTCGAAGCCGGCCGTCCTTTCGCACAGCTTCAGGAAGCCGGAATGCGGACGATGAGACTCGACGAGATCGTGCGCCAGAAAGACCCGGAACTGAAGCAGGCTGTTGAGCAGTTGGCGCGTGGTCAGGTTGGAGCGGCGATCAACAGCCTTGACCGGCAAGGCCGCGTGCATGAAGTAAAAGGGCATGACGAGCGCATCTCGGCAATCGCACGCGAGTATGCCAAGTCGCCGGAAAGCACGCTGGTGGTATCGCCGGACAATCTGTCACGCACAGAGATAAATCAGCGCATCCATGCCGAGTTGCAATCGCGCGGAACGGTGAGCACGGAAGAGCACGCCGTCCAAACGCTAGTGCCGCGGCAGGAGATGACCGGCGCGGATCGATCTTGGGCCCAGCAATATCAAATCAACGACATTCTTCGCTACTCGCGCAGTTCGCGGGAGACTGGCATTGCGAAAGGTGAATACACACGCGTCAAAAGTATCGATGCGCAAAACAATCAGCTGACGGTACAGCGCGCGGGTGGAAGTGAAACGACCTATGACCCTCGCCGGCAGATGGGCGTCTCGGTGTATCGCGAGGAGGAGAAGGCCTTCTCAGTTGGAGACCGCATCCAGTTCACCGCACCCAATCATGAGTTGAAGATTGCGAACCGCGACCTGGGTACAGTGGAAAGCATCTCGCCGGACGGCACGATGCGGTTGAAGCTTGATAACGGGCGCACCCTGGACTACGGACCTCAGCACCATCCACACCTCGACCATGGCTATGCCATCACCAGTCATTCCAGTCAGGGACAGACCGCCGCGCGCGTACTCATTGATGTGAACACGGAGCTTGCGGCGAAAGACTTGCTCAATGGCCGGATGGCGTATGTCTCGGTTTCGCGGGGACAGTGGGACGCGCAGATTTTTACAAACAACCGCGAAAAACTGCCGAAGGCTCTTGGTCACGACATCTCGCACCAGAGCGCACATAAACCCGAACAGGCGATTGCACCAATGCAGCATCAAGAGGCTGGCAGATCACTACAGCCAATGGAGGATATGGGTATGAGCATAGGTTTGGGCTTCTGATCTTGAACAGGAATCGACGATACGTTTCACGAGGAAAGGCACTGATGAGCGCAGAGTCACTTGGTAAAAAACCAATCCAGAACACTAGCCAAGCGGCACCTGCTCTGGAGCAGCACTACTCCGTCACCGAAGTCGCCAAAATGTGGGCTCTGAGCGAGAAGACAGTCCGTCGTATGTTTGAAGATGAAGATGGCGTTCTTCATTGGGGGACACCCGAAACGCGCCGCAAGCGCAGCTACCGAACACTTCGCATCCCGGAGAGCGTCCTGCACCGCGTTCATCGAAAGCGGGAGCTACGAACCGGCTGACAGCCCGGCGCAATTAGGGTTCTCGCCAGAACCGCGATTCAATTCGCTAGACTGGTACGCCCAGGCAGCAGTTGCCACGCCGATTGCACACTCTTCTCCAACTGATCCTGCCGGGCCCGTACCCAGGGCGAGTAGTGCTTTTCGGTAACACGCACGCTGGCGTGGCCGAGCAAGATCGAGACTTGGTCGATGGGAACGCCGGCGAGTAGCATCTCGACCGCGAAGGTGTCGCGGAACATATGGCAGTGGGCACGCTTCAGGGAGCCATCTGGATTGCGCAGATCGGCGATCTTGAAGAGACGGCGGTAGCTTCGCTGCCAGTTGGCGACGAAAGTCTTGGGGTCTCCGTTGCCGCTCCAGAAAAAGTAGCGTGGGTTCGGTTTCAAACCATCGGGAACTTTGCGCAGGAGTTCGGCGACTTCCGCCGGTAGCGGCACGTATACGGGTGTGCCCGTCTTGGCCTGATAGAGCAGCAGCTTGTTTTCTATCAAGCGAGAGCGTTCCAAGGTTATGGCGTCCCGAATGCGGAGGCCGCTCCAGCGCAGCAGTTCGGTCAACGTCCGGATGCGCACGCCGCGCTTCTCCGCATCATAAGGTCGCTCTCCGTATTCATCCAGGTGGTACGTCGCTTCGACGATTTTGGCATACTCGCTCGCCGTAAAGTAATCGGTGGGTACCTGCTTGGCGATCACCCGCCCCATCGTGGCCGTCGGATTCTCCTTCACCCAATTCATGCGGCTGCAGAACCAAAAGAACCCAACTACCCGTTCAAACTTTTTCTTTTTAGCGAGTGCCTTGTCCTGCCATGTAGATCGCCATTCGGTCAGGTTGCGTGCGTTCATTTCGTGCAGGAAGGAGATTTCATGTTCCGAGCAGAAGCCGAGCAACTGAGAACTGAAGATATGCGAGAGCTTCTGAATGGTGGCGGCGGCCAAGCCGCGTGCTTTGGCATCGCCTATGTATGCCGCGACTGCCTCCTTGACCGTTGGGAGTGTCTTCGCGATCTTGACATCTTCACCGCTCAACGCGGAGCGCTCGTACTTGCGGGCGAGGAGTTCGGCATGTTCCCAGGACTTCGTCTTGGCAGAAACACGGAATCGTCCAGACCGACCGGGCAAAGTCCCGTCTATGTATTTGGGGCAGGCGCACTTCTTGGAGGAAGCGTTGGAGGCGTGCGGACAACCGGACTTATGGCGTGCAAAGACGAATAACATGCCAAGGATTGTACCAAAACTTGGCTCAATTTTGGCTCAGTTTGCAAGTATCACAGTTTTACTAGTATTAAACAGTGTATTTTGTTTTATTTAGAGTGGTGGAGGCGGCGGGAGTCGAACCCGCGTCCGAAAATGTTACTGGTCAAGAGACTACATGCTTATTCCAGTTCATGCCCTGGGCATTACCCCAGGACGTTCGCGACCCACGCTCAGAACGGACAAGAAACGCTAGCCGCTAGCCTGAGATCTTAGCCTCCCGCCCCAGACGTAGACGAGAAGAGCAGCCCGCTGTGTGACGTTCGCTCGCAGCCCACGGGCAAAGCTGCGGAGAACGGCTGCCTAATTAATTAGGCTGCGTATGCCATCTGTTGATTGGCAATTATCATTTTGCACGCGATTACAGGTGTGTGCACCCTGGCATGCCTCTTGGCCGCAAGCATCTCCGTCGAAGCCGTGACGCCCCCACTGGTGGGAATTGGCCTTTAAAGAACTACTTCTATTGTAGGAGGAAGTGACGGGAAGTCAAATGCCGGTGGGGAGGTTACGGGCAGGGGTTCCCGGGGCCGTTCACGATGGTGATCATGGCGGAAATGGACTTTGTGTTATCGGATGCTGAGGTCGCGGTAACAGTCACGGTCTTGCCGGGCGGGACTGAGTCGGGGGCCTGGTAACAAACCGGATCGGTGCTGGCCGCGGACGTAGGCGAAAATGTCCCGCAAGCTCCAATCGGGGTGCAAGTGAAGCCAACCACCCCATCGTTCGGAGGACCATTGGTAACGGTCACAGCGATACCGGTGTATGTCCCCGTGACCATGGATGCTGGGGGCTGAAAATCAGGAGTGAACATAAGCACAATCGGGGGAGGATGGTAGGGGGGATCGCCGCAGGCGACGAGGCCGACGATGGCCGTAACAACGCACGCCGCCTTGGCGAGCAATCCGAGATGCGATTGGTGACCGCTCATTGAATGGTTCGATGCAAATCGCAAAAAGCGAGTCTAGCACGGAGAATGCACTCGCGAAGCCCCACCCGTGCCATTCATGTTCCTGGATTTCGAGCGTCTTGCGACAAAATATTTACAACTTCTTGACAGTGAGATGACATCAGCACGTGAGGGACGGCTATATTTTCTTGGACTGAATGAAACGGTCGGTTGACAGTTGGATCCGCTGTTCGGGGGGTGGTTCCATCATGAAACGCAAGATTCTATGGTCGTGCGCTACTGCAATGGTTGCGATATTGTGCGGATTTTGCTTGTTCGAACCGGCTAAAGCCTTGGGTCAGTTGTCACGCGAACACGGCGATGGGACTCCGGCGGAAGCGACGGTCGGTCCAGGAAACACCATCGTTCACAGTCAGTTTGGCGGGCAGATTTTCGGCTTCGACATTGATCAGAATGGTACCGAAGGCGTCCTGAGTGAAGCGCAGGATCTGGGCGGAGAAAAGGTGCTGGCTGCGGTCGAAACCTTCGATCAGGCCACCGGCAAAATTCTGAAAGTGGTCAAGAAAATCGAGACGAAGGACGATTTCCTGACACTCGGAATTGTCGGCGCCAGCCTGGGGCTGGTGGAGCGCGAGCACGTGGTGGGGATTTACGTGAAGAAGCGGATTTATGACGAGTTGAATCCGCTCGACTCCAACAAGTTCACCGGAACTTGGACGCCGCCGCTGGCAAGCGACGACATTATTCTGGGAGTGAGCCGGAACCAGGGTTCCGCGACCAATGCCATGCTGGCTTTTGAAAATGGCGGCGACGATTCCACGTTTGTGTTCAGCTCAAATGTGGCGGCGAATAGTTTTGGACCGCTCGTTACTCTCACCGACCCGGTATTTTTCTTCAGTGACAGCCCAGTGATGGCGTATGACAGCAAGACGAATCAGGCGGTGATTGCGGCGTCTACGGGAGAGGTGGGTGGTCCGCCGCCGGTGATTGCACTGGCGGATCTGACCTCGGGAAAGGTGACAGAGTTCAACGGGCTTCCGGGACCGCCGCCGTATCGGGCGGGGTTTGTGAATGGCATCGCCGTGGATTCGGCCGACGGCATCGCCTGCACCACGACGGAACTTGATTTCAGCGTGGAGTTCTACAACCTGAAAAAGAAAACGGGATTCGCCGTGACGCTTCCGGGAGCGACGAGTCAGTTGCAGAGCGGATCGGACGTGGAGTTCGATCCCGTGAACAAGCTTTTCCTGGTGGCGCAGTCGGTGTCGAGCACGGGATCGGGAAGCAGCATTCAGGTCTATGACACGAAGGGGAATCTGGTCGAGTCGTTGAACGGGTTTAGTTTCTCCAACAGCTTCAATGTGGTGTTCACGCACATCGCTTTGAATCCCAGTAATCGCGGCGGGTATGTGGATGGTCCGGACTCCGGGGTGACGGAGATTCAGTCGTTCACGTATTAGGAACCTGGATCGCGCGATCCTACGGCAAGCCTTCTTATTTTTCCACATTTTCCGACCTTCCGCATTTGTCAACAAATTGTCAAATTGATGTCAACTTCTACCCCGAAATGTGCCATTAACCCGATATCAGGCTAGAGTTTAGAGGTATGATTTCTGACTAGCGGGGGCGGTTGTGAACAAGAACATGTCTTCAGCGGCAGCATCGACAACGGCAACCATGACGATTGAAGCGGTTCCGGCAAATTCGGAAAGGATTCTGGTCATCGAGGATGACCGGGCTGTGCAAAAAGCTCTAAAGCGATTGTTTGAAGCCGAGGGCTTCGCGGTGGATATCGCGGGGAACGGGGCTGACGGTCTGGAGTTGTTCCGCGCGGCACCGCCGGCGGTTCTGGTTCTTGATCTGAGCTTGCCCGGCACGCCGGGGCAGGACGTGTGCCGAGAGATCAGCCAGGCAGCGCCTTCGCTGCCGATCATCATTCTCAGCGCGCGAACCGAAGTCATGGACAAGGTTCTGCTGCTCGAGTTGGGAGCCCATGACTACGTGACCAAGCCCTTCAGCCCGCGGGAGCTGCTAGCGCGGGTGCGGACGGCGATGCGGCGGTCACCGTCGATGCGAGCTCCGCTGACCGAGATCTTCAAGTTTGGCGACGTGAAAGTGGATTTCACGAAGATGGAACTGTGGCGGGACGGGAACCTGGTGCAACTGACTTCGCAGGAGTTCAAAGTGCTGAAGTTCATGATCCAGAATGCTGAGCGCGTGCTCTCGCGGGAAGAGCTGCTGAACTTCGTCTGGGGGTACCGGAATTATCCAAGCACGCGCACGGTGGATAATCACATACTCCGTTTGCGGCAGAAGCTGGAGAAGGATCCCGCGAACCCACTGCACTTTCGCACTGTGCACAGTTCGGGCTACAAGTTTGTGCCGTAGGAGCGAGGTAAGAGGTTAGAGGTCAGATTGCAGCGGTAAGAACCTAGCTTCGAAGGACAGGGGCTCTCACCTCTTCAATCTGACCTCTCACCGCTGACCTTTTTATAGGGATCTCCGGTAACTGTTTCGAGGTAAAACCATGGGCGGAATTCGGTTGCGCACCAAGTTCCTGCTTTCCATGGTCGTGGTATCGGCGGCATTGACGTTCACGACGCTGCTGGTGGTGCGGCACACCGTACAGCAGGAGGTGCGCCTCGGAATCCAGCGCGACCTGGAAAACTCCGTTTCCGCATTCCACAATTTTCAGAAGCAGCGTGAAGTCACGCTCGAGCGCTCGGCAGCGCTCTTGGCCGACCTGCCGAATGTGCGGGCACTCATGACCACGCACGATCCGGCCACCATCCAGGACGCCTCGCGTGATTTGTGGCAACTTGCGGGCAGCGACTTGCTGCTGCTGGCCGATTCTTCCGGCAAGGTGATGGCGCTGCAGGCGACTCCGCAGGAGATCACCGTCCGCGAGGGGCAGGAATTTTTCCCGAAGGTAGTTACGCGCGAAGAGACGCGGCACTGGTGGTACGTCGAAGGCCACCTTTACGAAGTCTTCCTCCAGGATATTTATTTTGGACCCGCGAGTGGACGCCAGGTTCTGGGATACCTGCTGCTGGGCTACGAAATTGACGACCGTGTTACCCGCGACCTGAGCCGCGTAGCGGCTAGCGAAGTGGCATTTCGCTATGGCGACGTGATTGTGCGCAGCACGCTGAAGCCTGCCCAGGAATCGGAGTTGCTGGGCGTGCCGCCACGAACAGCCGCGGGAGGCCCGCCCCAAGGTGATCAGATCCGGCTGGGCGGGGAGCGGTTCCTCGCGACATCGGTCGATTTGCCTACGCCGGGTTCGCCAGCTCTTAATCTGTGGGTGTTGAAGTCATTCGATCAGGCCACCGCATTCCTGATCAGCTTGAACGAATTGCTACTGGCTCTGGGTCTCACGGCGGTGCTGGCGGGCAGCCTGCTGGTGTTTCTGATTTCGCACACCTTCACGCGTCCGCTGGAGAATCTTGTGGCCGGAGTGCGCGCGCTGGAGCAGGGTGATTTTGCCTATCCCCTGCATGTGCAGGGCGGGGACGAGGTCGCCGAGGTCACCGGGACCTTCGATCGGATGAGAAAGAACCTGCAGAAAACGCAAAGAGAGTTGCTGGATGCGGAGCGACTGGCGACCATTGGGCGGATGGCGAGCTCCATCTCGCATGATCTGCGGCATTCGCTGGCTGCGGTCATGGCGAACGCGGAATTCCTTTGCGAGAGCAACCTGACGCCGGGGCAGCGTGAAGACCTTTACGCCGAGATACGGATTGCGGTCAACCAGATGACCGATCTGATCGAGTCGCTGCTGGAATTCTCGCGCACCCGGGAGTCGTTGCGTCCAACCTACGGCGACGTTCGTTCGGCGGTGGATCGGGCGGTGCAGGGAGTGAAGGCGCATCCGGAATTCCAGCGCATCCGGATTCGGATTTCTGGTGTTGGATCGAGCGAGGGATGGTTCGACTTCAAGAAACTGGAACGCGCTTTGCTCAACTTATTGCTGAACGCTTGCGAAGTGGTGCCGTCGGAATCCGGGAAAATTGATATCGAGCTGAAGCGCAACGGTGAGAGTTTGGAAATTCGCATCGAGGATAACGGTCCCGGAATCGCGGAGGCGGTGCGTGACCGGCTGTTCGAACCGTTTGTCAGCTACGGCAAGGAAAATGGCACCGGTATGGGATTGACAGTGGTGCAGAAGATCCTCCAGGACCACGGTGGTGATGTCGCGGTGGAGCGGACTTCGGCTTCCGGAACCACGTTCCGCGTCAAGATTCCGCTGAGTTCTTCGGCGGAAAATGTTTTGGCCGCCCGGCATACTAACTAGGGCATGTCTCATAGATGATCTTGGGCAAGCACGGCGGGGCTTTAGGTCGCTGCGTTTAGGGCCAATAAACTGCGGGCTTTAGGCCCCGGGGCCGACGGCCAGCTTGCTGAACCAGACTTGAAGTGCACACCCGAAATTCAGATGAAGTGCGAAAGGCAGCAGGAGGCGACATGAATATAAGCAAAACGCTCGGGTTCGAATGGTTGCGGTGGGGGATGCTGACGGGAGTGATGGCCTGGGCTGCATTTGGCATAGCGCAGGAATCAACGAATCGTCCCCAGCCGCCTTCAGCGGAGTCATCCAGCACAACGATGAATGACTCCGTGCGCGAGCTGCGAGAACAGGTGCGCGAACTGCAGGCGGCAGTTGCCGGGATGCGCTCCGATTGGCAGCAAGCTCGCGCTGAAACAGCGGAGCTGCGTCAGGAAATTGACGAACTTCGGGCCGGGACGGCACCGCACAATGCGGTGTTGAGAAGTGCAGTCGCGAAGTCGGGAAGCTCACCGGACATCCTGCAGAACGTCATCCAGAGCGTTTTGCCGCAAGATGAGAAGCAGGACCAGAAAGAAGCTCAGAAGAAAAGTGAGCACGCCGCCAGCCTGGACGAGGAATATCAACTGCTGAGCGGGAAAGTGGACGATCAGTACCAGACGAAAGTGGAAAGTGCGTCGAAATACCGGGTGCGACTGTCGGGCATCGTTTTGATGAACCTGTTCAGCAACCAAGGGACGGTGGATAACATCGATCTTCCTACGCTCGCCTACGCGACACCGGCGGGCGCCTCCGGAGGAAGCTTCGGAGCAACCCTGCGACAATCGGAGATTGGGTTCGAGGCCTTTGGACCCACCGTCGCGGGGGCCAAGACGAGAGCGGACCTGCAAGTCGATCTGGCGGGCGGGTTCCCGACGGAGCCGAACGGGATCAACTCCGGGCTGATGCGTTTGCGGACGGCCACCATGCGAATGGATTGGGACAACACATCAGTCGTAGTCGGGCAAGATGCGATTTTCTTCTCACCCAACTCGCCGACGTCGTTTGCTACGCTGGCGATTCCGGCGCTCACCTACGCGGGGAACTTGTGGAGCTGGGTGCCGCAGATACGGGTGGAACACAGAATCGCTTTAGGGGACGACTCGACCCTGCTGTTCCAAGGGGGGATTCTTGATCCGGTAAGCGGGGAAGCGCCGATTACGGATTACGACCGGCAGCCGGGGCCGGGGGAAGCATCGCGTCAACCGGCGTACGGCACACGCATAGCGTGGAAACACGACGTGTTCGGACAGCCATTGCAGGTCGGCGTGGGAGCATACTACAGTCGGCAGGATTACGGCTTCAGCCGGAACGTCGATGGCTGGGCCGCGATGACCGACCTTGAACTGCCGCTGAGCCGCCAGTTTTCATTGAGTGGAAAGTTCTATCGCGGAAAGGCTCTCGGCGGACTCTACGGCGGAATCGGCCGCAGCGTGTTGTTCAGCGGCGATCCGGCATTGGCCAGCACGGAAATACAGGCGCTGAACTCCGTCGGCGGCTGGGCACAATTGAAATACCGGCCGGTAAATAAATGGGAATTTAACGCGGCCTTTGGACTGGATAATCCATTTGCCAGCGACCTGAAATACTTCCCCTATGCTCAGTCGTATGGAGACCCGGGGCTGGCGAGAAATCGGGCAGGCTTTGTGAACATGATTTACCGTCCGCGGTCAGACCTGTTATTTTCCGCAGAATATCGCCGCATGACGACTTATACCCTGACCGACGACGGAACCAGTGCCGGGCATCTGAACCTGATGATGGGAGTTCTTTTTTGAGGGGGCGTATGGAAGCGACAGGGTAAGCGCCACCATGGGCCATTGATGATCTGTCACAAGGTGATGAGCCACAAACGATGAACCGCAGAAGGATCTCAATCTGGGTCGCGATGTTGTGGGTCAGCGCAACCGGACTGCACGCGCAGGCGGCACAGTTAGGGCCAACGCTGGCGACAACGACCGTGCGCGGGCGCGTCGAGGTCATCGGCGCCGGCGATGCCAGCGCCAATGCCAGGGCCAAGGTGAGGCACGGAACCATTCCCGGGACAGTCGTGTGGCTGACGCCAACAGGACCAGCGATGACGGGGGCAGGAGACGAGACGGCTGCGGCGGCGGCAGCGGCTAGCGCGACGGCCAGTCCGGCGCAAAACCCGCGCCTGGTGCAGAAGAACAAGAGCTTCGAGCCACATATCCTGGTGGTCCCGGCGGGATCGCTGGTGGAGTTTCCCAATCGCGATCCTTTTTTTCATAACGTTTTTTCTCTTTTCGAAGGCAAGCGCTTTGATCTCGGTCTCTACGAGGCTGGCACGACTAGGATGGTACGATTCGATCGGCCGGGGATCAGCTACATTTTTTGCAATATTCATCCTGAAATGAGCGCAGTTGTGATTACCATGGCAACGCCGCTCTATGCCGTCTCCAACGCGGACGGGCAACTCAGCCTGACAGGCGTTCCCTATGGACGCTACATGCTCCACATCTGGAGCGAGGGCATGGGTCCGGAAAATACGCAGCCACTAACGCGGGAGATTACCATCTCCGAAAACGCTTCGTCGCTGGGAGTGATCCGGGTTCCGGAAGTCAACGGACAGCGTATGGCGCACAAAAACAAATATGGCCGCGAGTATGACGAACCTATCCCCAACAACTCGGTCTATGAACAGCAGCGCTAACGAAAATCACGCGAAATGACGCCATGAACATCGACAAATTGCTCAAGCGCTACCGCATCGAACAGGGGAAACACTTCCGCCTCAAAGATTACGACCCCGCGGACACGCACGGCCTTGGGTCGGAGCTCAAGCCGCAGGCCAAGGAACTGCTGGCAAATGGCATCGACGAAATGAGCCGCCTGCAGGACATCCTAGCGGCGCAGGATCGTTGGGGCCTGCTGCTGATTTTTCAGGCCATGGACGCGGCCGGCAAAGACGGAACCATCAAGCACGTCATGTCGGGCGTGAATCCTCAGGGAGTGCAGGTGACCTCGTTTAAGGAGCCCTCGGCCGAGGAACTGAGCCACGGTTATCTGTGGCGCTGCGCGAAATGCGTGCCCGGGCGGGGGCGGATCGGCATCTTCAACCGGTCGTATTACGAAGAGGTGCTGGTGGTGCGCATCCACCGGCAGATGTTGGAGAACGAGAAACTGCCGCAGTCTCTGGTCACGAAACACATCTGGCAGGAGCGTTTTGAAGATATCAATAATTTCGAGCGCTACGTTACGCGGAACGGAATTGCCGTGGTCAAGTTCTTCCTGCATCTTTCGAAGAAAGAACAGAAGCGCCGATTTCTGGAACGGCTCGAGACGCCGGACAAGAACTGGAAGTTTTCCGCGTCCGACGTAAAAGAACGCCAGTTCTGGGATAAATATCAGGACGCCTATGAGGATATGATCCGGCACACGGCGAGTGAGCACGCGCCCTGGTACGTCGTGCCGGCGGACAACAAGTGGTTCACACGGCTGGTGGTCGCTCAGGCGGTGGTGGATGCGCTAAAGGCTATGAAGCTGAAGTATCCAAAGGCCAGTGCCGCCGAGCGGGCCGCGCTAACCCAGGCCCGCCAACAACTCGAGAGAGAATAGGGTTCAGTGACGGAGAGCCTCGGTTCTATCTTTAGCTTTACTTCACGCTCACAAACTCTCACTTTGAAAACTTCGTTTCAAACAACTTCATTTCAGAACTTCACTTCTGAACGTCACTTCAAAATTATGGGTAACACCTGGTCGTAGGGTTGAATCGTGACGGTCAGGGACTTGCGCTGATCGAAGGCTTCTTTCGTCACTTTGAAACTGACAATGATTGTCCCCCTTTGTTCGGTTCCGGCCAGCAGCTTGGTTTCTGGAGAAAGCGGCGGCTCGGAGCTTTCCTTCAGCGCCGGGAACGCCTGGTAATAGCGGTCGAAATCCACCGCCGACGCGGCTTCGTCTTCCGAGGTCTTGTCGTCTGCTGTGGTGAGCTCCGCTTTGAGGGTGTGAATCCACAACGGCTTGTTCGCCGTATTCCGCAGAGTCAGGGTGATGGCAGTCAGGATCGTGTCCTGGCCGGGCACTTCGGCCGAGGCTACAAAGTTGATGGATCCCGCGCCCTGCGGTTTTGGTCGTCCGTGAAAAGCGAAAATTCCCACGACGATCGCGACGGCTGCCAGGCAGATCAGGACAATACGGGCGGGCGGAAGATTGCGCTTGGCAGTTCCGAATTCTTCGCCGATACGAAACGTGGCGGGCGGATTTGCGGTCGTATTCGGATTAATGATCGTCTGCGGCGAGGGTGGAGACTGCGGTGCCGACGCTTGGCCGGGCAGAGGAACGGATGGTTGCTCGGAGGCGCGATCGGGCATGGGGTCAGGCATAGGGTCGGGCATGCCCTGATTGTAGATGAGCCCTGAATTCCGCGGTTTTCCGGGGTGCGCCACGTTTCTGGGGTACACGACCGAACAGAGGCTCCCCTCGGTGCGGTGCCATGACTTTGGTTACCTTGCCTCGGGTGACGGATGCTGCGACGATGCGGAAGATTTCCTTTCGGAGGTACTTGGCGGTGAATCGTAAAACTCTCTTTGCCGCGTTAGCTTGCGCGTTGCTGGTGTTCAGCATGCTGGGCTGCGGAACGACCAACAAGCTGAAGTCCATCCAGCTCTCGACCTCGAACATCGCCTTCGCCACCCCCGGTACTCTCGACTTGTTTGGCGAGGGCGGGACGGCCCAGTTGTACGCGTGGGGAAACTACAGCAACGGGAAACAAGTGCTTCTTGGGGGGAGCGGGCTGGCCTACCAGATCGCGGTTACCCCGGGTAGCAGTGATCAATATGGCGAGCCACTCGCCCCTCCGCCGACCACCGTGCTGATGACCCCGACCGCCTTGATGACGGCCGTGCCAACATTCATTTGCAGTTGGGTCAATGAGGCTCAGCCCCCAGCGACCTCACCGGCATGGTATTTGAGCGGTTCATATACGGTGACTGCCACGTTTGGGGGGTTTACCTCTCCGCCGGTATTTGTCGCGGTTGCTTCGCAGGCGGGTATCGTCAGTACCACCAATCCGACCGGCGAATGCGGTCCGCAGCCGACCGGCAACTAGGCAATTTTTGATTTTCTCGTTCCGTGAGGACGGCTGCCCTGCAGCCGTCCTCGTCTCCTTTTGGAGCCTTCTTCATCCCACCAGTTTGAGCGTCCTGCCCGCAACCCTTATAATCTGAAGTTTGTCTGTGAATGCGTTCTTCGCCTATGCTCATTCCCGCAACTGAAGTCGTGTCCGGATGAAGGTTCGCACCGGAATCGAAGTATCGAGCCAATCCGATATCGGCTGTCTGCGCCAGAATAACGAAGATTCGTTTGGTTATTGGGAGCCGGAGGACGACCGGCAGTTCCTCCGCAAGGGGCGCCTGGCGGTTGTAGCTGATGGCATGGGCGGCTACGAAGGCGGTCAGGAAGCGAGCCGGCTGGCAGTGGAAACGCTGGTGGCGGTCTATCGCGATTTTAAGGGCGATGACCCGCACCAAGCGCTGGTCGAGGCTTTACAGGCGGCCCATGACCACATCCGGCAATACAGCTTCGAGCATCCGGGACTGCGGGGCATGGGTACGACCTGCACGGCGGCCGCGATCGTCAGAGTTGCAGACGGTGTTGTCGAGTACGACGCCCTTTACTATGTGCACGTCGGCGACACCCGCCTTTACCTGATCCGGGACGGCCAGATTACGCGGGTAACGCGCGACCACTCTTACGTGGGCCGGTTGGTGGAGTCGGGAATGATCAGCCCGGAAGAAGCTGAGACGCATCCGCAACGGAATATTCTGACTGCGGCCTTAGGCACGAACCCAGATCTTGTCATGGATGCGCCGGAACACCCGGAGCCGCTGCGCCCGGAGGATGTGCTCCTGATTTGCACCGACGGATTGTGGGGGCTAGTACGCGACGCAGAAATTCTTGACGCCGTGGAAAATAAAAGCGCGGAGCAAGCCGGCCGCAAGCTGATCGCACTGGCTCGGGAACGTGGTGGCCCGGACAACATCACGGTCGAAATTTTACGTCTGCACTAGAGTAGCCCCAAGAAGAGTAGCCCGCGGAGAAGTCCCCACCGTGAAAACGGCGCCCGACGTGGGAAGTCTCACCTTCCAGATGTGCAAAGCCTTGCACAAGAACGGCCGCTTCCATTTTCCGCTCCTGCCGTAACTTGCTGAAACGACATAGCGCGTGCAAGCGGGCAAATTTTTTGCTTTGGTAGTGCGCGTGCATTTTCTATAATGCCTATTAGTGAAATAGGGATGGTTGGGGGCGGGGCATCATGAAGATTTCTCAAAAAGGGTTGTACGCGCTGCAGGCAATGATGGTGCTGACCCGGCGATACACCCAGGGCGCGATCCGGATTCGCGACGTTGCCTACGAAGAAAACCTGCCGGAAAAGTTCCTCGAATTGATTCTTCTGGAACTGAAAAATGCGCGGCTCGTCGAGAGCGTACGCGGCGCCAAGGGCGGATACCGGCTGCGCCGTCCACCCTCGGACATTCGGCTGAGCGAAATTATCCGTTTGATTGACGGGCCGCTGGCGCCGTTTGGAGATGCCGATCAGTTGCGCGTTCTCATCCACCGCGATGCCGACCACAGCGCGCTCTACAAGATATTTCTGGAAGTGCGCGATGCCGCAGCTCGAATTCTGGAGAGTACGACGCTGGCCGACCTGATCAGCCGCGGACCCGCCGGCGATTCGCGCCCAAAGGCCATCAACCGGAAGGCCGCCAAAAAGAAGAAGGCCGAGCCCAGCGTGCTGCCGATGGTGGCTCGAAGCGAGGGCCATGACTAAGCGACGTCTTCTGTTTTCCATTTGTTTGTTTTTGCTGCTGGGAGCTTTCGCCGGTTCCCAGACGGTTGTTCGCGTGGGCGCATTTCCGAATATCACTCACCCTCAGGCGATGGTGGGCAAGAACAACGGATGGTTCGACAAGGCCATGGGGCCGCAAGTAAAGATTGAATGGAAGAGCTTCAACGCCGGGCCTTCGGCAATCGAAGCCTTATTTGCCGGTGCCATTGATATGACGTATATCGGGCCGAACCCGGCCATCTCCGGCTACGTTCGCTCCAATGGGGAAGCGCTGCGCATCGTGGCGGGCGCAACCAGTGGCGGAGCGGCGCTGGTGGTGCGCAACGATTCCGGCATTCAGAAGCCGGAGGACTTTCACGGCAAGAAAGTCGCATCGCCGCAAATGGGCAATACGCAGGACGTCGCACTGCGCGCGTGGTTGAAGGCGAACGGCATGAAGACCACGGATAAGGGCGGGGACGTGCAAGTAATTCCGCTCGCGAATCCTGACCAACTCACGCTCTTCCTGAAGAAGGAGCTAGATGCCGCATGGGCGCCCGAGCCCTGGGCAACGCGTCTGATCAAGGAAGGGAATGGGCGCCTGTTCCTGGACGAGCGCACGCTCTGGCCGAACGGCGAGTTCATTACCTGTCATCTGATCGTCCGAACGCAATTCCTGAAGGAACATCCGGATCTGGTGAAGAACTGGATCCGCGCGCACGTCGAACTGACGGACTGGATCAACGGGCATTTGCCCGAGGCCAAGAAGCTTCTCAATCAGCAGATCGCCAAAGAAACAGGCAAAGCGCTACCCGACGCGGTGCTGGATGAAGCTTTTGGACGCATGACGGCGACCTATGACCCGTTGCGAGGCTCGCTGATGAATGCCGCTAAATCCGCGTTTGACGCCGGCTTCCTCGGGCGTCAGATGCCGGATTTATCCAGCTTGTACGATCTCTCGCTCTTGAACCAGGTATTGGCGGAAAAAGGGAAGAAGGCAATCCAATGAAGTTCATGTCAGTGAAGGTCACGTTATGAGCACAAGCCCTCAAAATGCGTATCCGTCGGCCGTCCCGCCGGTTCCGCGCACCGGAGTGCGCGCCAACGTTTTTCACGGCAAACCGGCTGCTTCTGTAACTACGATTCCGATCCGCCCGTCGGCCGAGGTGGTTGTCCCGAAAGTCGCGCTCGACGGAATCTCGCTGAGCTACAAGACGACGTCGGGCGAGCGTTTGCTCGCGCTCGACAATATCAGCCTTGAAGTGAAGCCTGGAGAGTTCCTCTGCATCGTCGGCCCTTCGGGGTGTGGCAAATCGACGTTGCTGCATTTGATCGCCGGTCTGCATCCGCAGACTTCAGGCAAGGTTCTTGTAGATGGCACGCCAGTGAGTGGACCCGGTACCGATCGCATTCTGATCTTTCAGGAGCTAGGCTTGTTTCCCTGGCTAACGGTGGGAGGAAACGTCGAGTTCGGCATGAAGATGAAGAACGTTCCGAAGGCCGAGCGCGAAGAGAAGGTGCAGTATTATTTGCGCCTCGTCCATCTTTTGAAGTTCAGGGACAGCTATATCCATCAACTTTCGGGAGGCATGAGGCAGCGAGTGGCATTGGCGCGCGCGCTGGCGACTGAGCCGGATGTCCTGCTGATGGACGAGCCGTTCGCCGCACTGGACGCTCAAACTCGCGATCTGCTGCACGACGAGTTGGAGCGTCTGTGGGCCGAAACGGGCCGCACCATTATTTTCGTTACGCATAACGTACGCGAGGCGGTGCGACTGGCCGATCGCGTAGCGTTGCTGACCTTTCGTCCGGGGCGGGTGAAGCAGGAATTTTCAGTGACCCTGCCGCGGCCGCGTCATATGGAACAAACCGATGTAGCGCGTACTGCGCGTGACATTCTCGATTGCCTGCGCGATGAGATCAACAAGTCCCTGGAAGCCGAGTACGCCGATGAAAAAGTTAGCTAAGCAGGTTATATTCTATTCCGCTCTGATCGGCATCTGGGCCCTCTTGGCGAAGCTGCGGATCTGGCCGCCATATCTTTTTCCACCGCCGTGGGGAGTCGGGCACGCGTTGTGGGATGGTTTCGCCGACCACAGTTTCTGGATTGGCATCGCCGTCACCATGAAGCGCATGCTCATCGGCTACAGTTTGTCGGTCGTGCTCGGAATGATTCTCGGTTTAGCCGTGTCGAGCAGCAAGTTTCTGGAAGAGACTCTCGGCGGCTTGCTGGTGAGCTTGCAATCGCTGCCCAGTATTTGCTGGATCCCGCTGGCTGTTCTCTGGTTCGGGCTGACGGAGAAAGCCATTCTGTTTGTCGTGCTGATGGGCTCGCTGCTTTCGGTGACCATCGCGATGGAAGATGGCCGCAAGCAGATGCCAAAAATCTACGGCATGGCCGGGCGCAACCTCGGAGCAAGCGGCTTCCGTCTTTTCTGGTCGGTACTATTGCCGGCGAGCCTGCCATTCATCGTCAATGGGATGAAGCAAGGCTGGGCATTCGCCTGGCGCTCGCTGATTCAAGCCGAAATGATTTTTCTCAGCCTTGGACTTGGCCAGTTGCTGATGATGGGCCGCGACCTGAGTGACATGAGCCAGGTCATGGCTGTGATGATCCTGATCGTCATCCTCGGCTACGTGGTGGACGGCCTGATCTTCCGCACCATGGAGCGTCGTCTGCAAGAGAAATATGGACTGACGCCAGCGTAGAAGAGCAGGTCTCAGGTGTTAGGTCTCAGGTCTTAGGAAAACCTTCCCTACCTCCCGGCTGTGGGCTTCTTAGCTCAGCACGGTTTTGATTTTCCTAACACCTAAGACCTAACACCTGACGCCTGCCTCCTGCTGTACCATTTCGTGTGCTCCTCTTCTGGATCCTTTTCAACCTGTTCGTGGTGGCCATGCTGGCGCTCGACCTGGGAGTGCTGAATCGTACGTCCCACCGCGTCAGCTTTCGGCAAGCGCTGGCTTGGTCGGGAGTCTGGATCGCGCTGGCGGCCGCCTTCGCGGTGCTGGTGATGTTCTGGCACGGTCGCGCTCCGGCGCTGCAATTCGTGACCGCCTACGTCATCGAGCTCTCGCTCAGCATGGACAACTTGTTTGTGTTTCTGGTTATCTTCCGCTACTTCAAGGTACCCGATGAGCACCAGCACAAAGTGCTGTTCTGGGGGATTCTCGGTGCGCTGCTCATGCGCGGTGTGTTCATCGTGGCGGGCGTGGGCCTCATATCCCGCTTCAGTTGGATCACCTACATCTTCGGTGCGCTGCTCGTTTATTCGGGATTCAAGTTACTGCGGCAGGGCGAAAAGGAAATCCATCCTGAGAAGAGTCTTGCTCTGCGTCTCTTTCGCCGAGTTTTGCCGGTGACGGAAGAATATGTGGGCGGGAAGTTTTTTACTCGAAAAGACAAACTCTACGCGACTCCGCTGCTGCTGGTGCTACTGGTCGTCGAGACGAGCGACCTTCTCTTTGCCGTTGATTCGATCCCGGCGGTGCTCGCCATCACGCTAAACGCCTTCATTGTTTATACATCGAATGTGTTCGCGATCCTTGGCCTGCGCTCGATGTATTTTGCGCTGGCGGGCATGATGGACCTATTTCACTACCTTCACTACGGACTATCGGTGGTGTTGATTTTTATCGGGCTCAAAATGCTGGGATCGCACTACCTGAGCATCCCCACCGGATGGGCGCTGGCGATCGTCGTTTTTGTTTTGGGAGCCTCCATCCTCGCCTCGCTGCTAAATCCGCAGAAGAAACTCGCCGAGTAACTCGCGACGGCGGTCCACCGAGGGCAACCGGTTCGCGCCCTGTTCGCGCTATGATGAATGTTGATGATCAGCATTCCGGTGACCACACCGTCACGCTCCTACGAAGTGCTCATTGGCAGCGGCCTGCTCGCCCGCGCCGGAGAATGTCTCGGCAAACTCCTCGAAGGTCGCCGCGCATTTGTGGTCACCGTCCCGCCGGTACGAAAGCGATGGGCAGAAGTCCTGTTGAAATCGCTGTCGGCCTCGGGATTTGAAAACCAACTCCTCGAAATGCCCGATGGCGAGCGGTCGAAACATCTTGCAACACTGGAGAAGCTGGCAGAGAAACTGGTAGCGCAAGGCGCGGATCGTGGCGTGACCCTGATCGCCCTCGGCGGTGGCGTGGTCGGCGATGTGACCGGGTTTTTGGCTTCGATCTATATGCGTGGCGTGGATGTCATTCAGGTGCCGACCACGGTGTTGGCACAGGTGGACGCAGCGATCGGCGGAAAAACCGGCGTCAACCTCGTGTCGGGAAAGAATCTTCTCGGAACTTTTCATCAGCCTCGCGCGGTATTGGTTGATCCCGACGTTCTGGAGACGTTGCCTCCGCGGAAGTATCGCGCCGGACTTTATGAATCGTTGAAGTGCGGCATCATCGGAGATCCGGGACTGTTCAAGCTTTTTGAAGACCGGCGCGGCGCGATTCTGGATCGCGATCCGGTTGTGGTGGAAAAAGTAATTGCCGATTCCGTGCGTCTGAAGGCATCCGTGGTGAGTGCCGACGAACGCGAAGGCGGTTTACGGCAGGTGCTGAACTTCGGCCACACCATCGGACACGCGCTGGAAGCCGAGACCCGCTATACGCAGTTGCTTCACGGCGAGGCGGTGGCTTGGGGCATGATCGCGGCCACGCACATTGCGCTCTCCACCGGCAAACTGGACAGTGTGACGGCCGGACGCATAACGAACTCGGTGATCGGTTTTGGCAAGCTGCCGAGCGTCAAGTTCCAGACCGCGAACATTTTGAAGCGGTTGCGTTCCGACAAAAAAACGCGGCAGGGAGTGGTGCACTTTGTTCTGCCGCGGGAAATCGGGAAAGTTGAGATCACAAGTGACGTGCCGGAAGCAATCGTCCGCGAAGCGGTCGACGAAATTCGGAAACTGGCGCGCGATTGACGAAGAATCTGAGCGACAATCACTGACCAGCGCATCAATGGACATGGACCAGGAAATGAATCAGCCAGTCATAGGCGCGGCTCCGGCCGGTGCGCGCGATCGCGAGTCGGCGGCGCGCGCGGTGCGGGAAATGTTCACCTCGATTGCGCCTCGCTACGATCTGCTGAACCACGTTCTTTCCTTCAACATCGACCGCCTGTGGTGGTGGCGCACAGCGCGCAAGTTCGACTCCATTCTGCAGCGCCCTGAAGCGCGCATTCTGGATCTTTGCTGCGGCACCGGAGACATGACTTTTGCTTTGCGCCGGCGCGCGGGAACGAGAGCTCCGCAGATTCTCGGTGCGGATTTTTCCCATGCCATGCTGCAACGCGCCGCGGCAAAAGGGAAGGGAACGATACCGCGACCCCCGCAATGGATCGAAGCAGATGCGCTTCGGCTACCGTTTCCCGACGGACATTTCAGTTTAGTGACCTCGGCATTCGGTTTTCGAAACCTGGCCGACTACGATGCGGGCCTGGGTGAAATTGCGCGCGTGCTCGCTACTGGCGGAGAATGCGGCATCCTGGATTTCGGAGAGCCCGCTGGTTTGATCGGAAAGGGCTACCGCGTCTACTTCAAGAAAGTTCTTCCCGCGATCGGCACAGTGCTCTCCGGAGTGCGAGGGCCGTACGCGTATTTACCCGCGTCCGTCGAGCGCTTTCCATCGCCGGACGAAATGCTGGGCCGTATGCATCAGGCGGGTTTTCGCGAAGTTTCCTGGACTCCATATACGTTTGGCGTCGCCGGGCTGTACCGGGGAGTCAAGAGCGTCTAACCGTCGAGACGCAGTACCAAGTTTGAGCCCGACTCGAGGGGTTAAAGCGATGCTTGAGACAGTGCTGAAGCGTTTTGAAGAACCCGACGAAGTACGAACCTTCGAAAAGGGAAAATTCGAAATCGTGCGCATCGGAGGAATGACCATCGGCCGCGCCACCTACCAGCCCGGATGGAAGTGGTCGGTTCACGTCGGCCCCAGCGTGGGCGCGTCGCGCTGCAATGTAGAGCATGTTGGGCTGGTGCTCTCTGGCTGTGCCACGGCTGCGATGGAGGATGGCACCATCCACGAACTCCGCGCAGGCTCGCTCTTCTACATTCCACCCGGACCTCCCGGTCACGATAGTTGGGTGGTGGGCGATGAGCCGTACGTCTCGCTACATTTTCTGGGGGCCGACAGTTACGCAAGTAAGTAGTTCGTGCGCGTGATTGTCCTCAATAACCTTCTCGGGGCCCGGCAGTGAACTTAGTTTTTCTGGAACGAATCGGCGAACGCCTCAAAATTGGTTTTCTCGATGACCCGCTCATACTCGCCACCAAGAAATTTCTGGAGCCGATCGGTATTCATGATGTACTCGCCGGTCATATAAGGAACGGCGGCCGGTGGAATTGACGAAATCTTCCAGTTCCACAAAAACTGCAAAACCCGGCGCATGCCCCATTGTCCCGGGACGCGCAGCAATTTCGCTTGCGCCATTTCGATGCATTGCGCAAATGTCAGAGGATCGCCGCGTCCGGCGACATTAAGGATGGTGAGCCGCTGCGCCTCCGGTTCCCGCCTGAGTATCCACACAATCAGCCGGGCCATGTCGTCCACGTGGACAAACTGGATTTTGTTGTCCAGATATTTCTGGCCGAAGGGCAACATGCAAGGCAGGCGTTTTGCCCGTTGCCGCATACGAGCGGCGCGTGTTCCTTTGCCATTTGGCGTACCGCGAAACGCTCCCATAAGGTAGTTTTCGACGGTCGCTCCGGCAAAAATGTGGGGACGCAAAATAAAAACGCCACACCCGCGCAGCGAAGGCGCGCGCTGCTGCACGACCAGATCGCTTTCTTTTTTGTGGATGGCGTACGGCAGCGTATGAGCGGCGAGCGGCCCGTCTTCCGCTACCGGTGCGGGTAAGTCGGAACCGTAGGCCGACACGCTGCTGGGGAAAATGAACTGCCGGATGTTGCGCGCGGTGCTCCGATTGGCTTCGCTGATCGCTTCCATTACTCGTGCTGTTCCGGCCACGTTGATCCGCCACATGCGGTCGACATCGAGTACACCGGAGCGCTGGGGATCGATTACATACGCGAGGTGCACCACCGATGCAGGCTGTACTTCGCGCAGCAACAACAGCAATTCCCGCGTGGATTCCTCTACGCCTAGGTCGAGCGGGACGAAGCGGTCAACCAGGGAGTGCGTGGGGGGCGCAATGTCTACGCCCACCACTCTGTAGTCCGCAAGCTGCGGAATCAGACGCTGCCCGAGGTTTCCTGAAACGCCGGTGATGACAATCGTTGGTTTTGCCGTGTCCATCTAATCGGGATCTGGGGCGTGCCCGGCGGGCGGCCGTACTCCCCGGGGCGGCGGCGGCATGCCCGGAGCTCGAGCGGGGCCGAAGTAGGCATCGTTCAGTTCAGAATTCCCCTGAAAACCCTGCATGCTGTCGCGGTAGCGCTGGCTGGAAATAGTTTTCCGAATTTCCATCGATACAGACTCCAGCGATAAGGTCTCCTCGCTGACCATCTTGTAGATGTAGTGGCCGCCATTAGGATCGGAGATCACTTCCGACACTTCGCCCGGCTTCAGATCCATGGCCACCTGCTGGTTCGCAGGCAGCGTAGTGCGGCGTACTTTCTCCACCTTCGTGTTGACCGTACTTGCCGGAAGCCCAGCTGCCACGTAGGCCTCTTTTTGCAGCTTGTCGAAGTCTTCACCTTTTACGGCGCGGGCTCGGAGAGTGTCGGCGAGTTTCGTCATCGCCTCTTCGGCAGCCTTTTTCTGCGCCTCGGTTGGCGCCGCCGGCGTCGCAGGTTTCGCAGTTGTCTTTGCAGCGCCGGTTGCACCGGCTTTCGGCTTTGCGACTGGATTTACGATTTGCTTGTTGCGGGGAACAAAAATCCGCATGAAGGTGGCTTGTTCGTAAGTCGCTTCGTTTTTCTTGTAATAGTCCGCCACATCCTCGTCAGTAACCTTGAGGGAGTCAGCCTGCAGCGCGCTGCCCAGTTCCTGGGCAAGAATCTGGAGGCGTGCAAAGTACATCTTTTCTTCGAACGAGGCCGTTTTGTCGAGGCCGCGTTTCTCTGCCGCGGCGGACATCCTCAGCACCATCGAATACCGGGTTGCGAGTTGACGGCGAAATGCCGGAGTCATCCCCGGCTGCAGCGCGTCGGCGAGCTTCTCAAATTGCGCACGCGTGATCACGGTCTTGCAGGCATCGCCCTGTAGCGTGGCATCGGTGCAGAAGCCCTTCAGCGTGATCACTGCATCATCGGGCGCGACCTTCACTTCAGGCGCCGCTTCAGGTGCGGGGGACGCGCCGGGAGCGCTTTGTTGAGTCTGGGCTCCGGCGGCGGGAGCGACAGCCGGTGGCGGCGCTTGTCCGTAAACCAGGCTGGTGAGCAAGAGATATACGAGGCACTGGGAACGCATCAATCAAGATCCTCCAGGGAGAAATTGCGACGAATGTCATCGTAGCATGTCCCCCCGGAACCCGGGCAAGGGGGCCAAGGGGTTGGCGGCGAGCGAATCCGAAGCGATAATGACGTTGATGCCCGAAGTTCAGGCCACCTATAGTTCCGAGTCCATGCGGCGGGAGAAACGGTCAGTTGCCGGGAACTCGGTGCTGGCTGCTTTGGTGATCACCAGCTTGAAAGTTGTTGTCGGGGTTGCGACCGGCTCGCTGGGAATTCTGTCGGAAGCTGCGCATTCCGGATTGGATCTGATCGCGGCGCTGGTGACTTTTTTTTCGGTGCGGGTTTCCGACAAGCCGGCCGACGCCGATCACCAATATGGGCACGGCAAGTTTGAGAATTTTTCCGCCTTCATCGAAACCGGTCTGCTGCTGTTGACATGTGTTTGGATTGTTTATGAGGCGATCAAGCGGCTGTTCTTCCACAGTGTGGAAATTGAGCCGAGTATACCTGCCTTTCTGGTTATGTTGCTGTCGATCGCAGTCGACACCTGGCGCTCCCGTGCCCTCGGACGCATCGCGACGAAATACGATAGTCAGGCGCTCGAAGCCGATGCGCTACATTTCTCGACTGACATCTGGTCGAGCAGTGTCGTGATCGTGGGCCTCGCACTGGTTTGGCTGGGACGTACTTATCGCGTGGAATGGCTGCGCCAAGCCGATCCTGTTGCCGCGCTTTTCGTGGCAGCTGTGGTGATCTCCGTGAGTTGGCGCCTGGCGCGGAGAACGGTGGATGCGCTGCTCGATGCCGCGCCCGCCGGCGTACGCAGCCAGATCCTCGACCGGATCAGGACCGTCGATGGCGTCTTGGAAGTGGAGCACGTACGCTTTCGCAAAGCCGGCAATCGATATTTCGCCGACGTTTCTGTGGGACTGGAACGCAATTTCACCTTCCAGCGCTCCGAGCAAGTGTCCGATGCGGTGACATCGCGCGTGCGCGAGATTCTACCCGGGGCCGACGTCATGGTGCATTCTGTCCCGCGGGCCCGGCGCACAGAAAATATTTTTGACCGCATCCGCGCCGTGGCTACTCGTCACAACTTCAATGTCCACGACGTCAGCGTGCAGGACCTGAACGGACAGTTGCATGTGGAGCAGCATCTGGAACTCGACGAACAACTCAGCATGAAGCAAGCCCACGACGAAGTGACTCGTCTCGAAACGGAGATGCGGGCGGAAGTCCCCGAAATCGCCACCATCCTTACTCACATTGAAAGTGAACCGGCGACCATCGAAACCGGAGAGGAGATCGTCCGTGAACCGGAATTGGAGCGGCGGCTCAAGGAAATTGTGAAGGAGTTTCCCGAAGTAACGGACGTGCATGAGTTTCAGTTCAAGAAAGTGCGAGGGCGGCTCTATGTTTCCTGTCACTGCACTTTGCCGGACGATATGCCGCTTTCGCGAGTGCACGACGTTCAGACATCGCTCGAGATCCGCTTCAAACGCGACGCACCGGAACTGTTCCGCGTGCTGATTCATCCTGAGCCGATGACGGATAACCGGCGGTAACGAGACGAAGGGCCACGATGATAGAAGCCACACTTAGCTGGACCGACAACGACCGATTCGTTGGGTCGGCAACTTCGCGACATTCGATCGTCATGGATGCCGCCGCTGAAAAGACGGCCAACAGCCCGATGGAGCTGGTGCTCCTGGCCCTGTGCGGATGCACCGCATCCGATGTGGCGGGAATTCTCCGCAAGAAACGCGAGAAGTTTACTGGGCTCGAAATCACAGCCAAGGGCGAACGAGCGGACGGCTACCCCGCCGTCTATACCTCGATTCACCTGACTTATCGCGTTCGCGGACAGGTAGCGCCAAAAGCCATGGAAGATGCAGTGCGGTTGTCGAAAGAAAAGTACTGCGCGGTTTCTGCCATGCTGGAGAAAACGGCAAAGATCACCTACACCATCGAGCACCTTCCGTGAAGGTTGCCCCTCATCCGCTGCGGGGTTACTTCTATATCGGGAGTGCAGCCTTTTTGTGGGGCGTTTCCGCGACGCTCGGTCGCGCGGCATTCACGGGACATCTGCTGCCGGGCGGGGCTTCTCTGGGGAAAATCGATCCGCTAATCCTGTCGCAGAGCCGCGCGACCTTGTCGCTTGCGGTGCTATTCCCAGTCCTTCTAGTCCGGAGAGGAGCGGCGGCGTTGCGCGTTCCCGGCCGCGACCTAGTGCAGTTTTTTTTGCTCGGAATTCTGGGAGTTGCGGTTTCGAATTATTTCTACTACGTAGCCATCCAGCGGACGAACGTGGCCACAGCCATCATCCTGCAATACACGGCACCGGTCTGGGTGCTGCTCTATACCGTGGCGCGAGGAGCGCAGCGGCCGTCACTACGCAGAATCGCGGCAGTCGGCCTTGCCGTTGTCGGTTGCGCGCTGGCAGTCGGCTTTGTCGGCTCCGGCAGTTTCCGTATGGATAAAATCGGTGTCACGGCCGCACTACTGGCGGCGTTTTCCTTCGCGTTTTACAACGTCGGTGGACACAAAGTGCTGGCGCATTACGACCGTTGGAAGGTGCTGTTGTGGGTATTGGTAGGGACTTCGGCGTTCTGGATCTGCGTGAATCCTCCGTGGAAAATTGTCGCCGCTCACTACGGACCGCAGCAGTGGGCATTCATGCTGGTGTTTTCGCTGGTGTCAGTGCTCGGGCCATTCTCCTGCTACTTTGCGGGATTGCAGCACCTGGAGCCAACCCGCGCCATCGTTGTCAGTTGCCTGGAGCCGGTGTTCAGCATCATTATTGCGGCGATAGCTTTGGGAGAGTTAGTGCGGCCGATGCAGACGGCCGGAATTATCTTGGTACTGGTCGCGATTGTGCTGATCCAGCTGCCGGAACGGATCGCTCGGAGCGAGGGGTTAGTGGTCGAACCGATAGAGTAAGTCGTTGGTCGATAGTCGTTGGTCGTTAGCGAACCGGGCCGCGAAACTGGAACTACTCCAGCTTCTTCCCCTTCGTCTCCGGCAGCTGCGTTGCCATAACACTAGCCAGAAAGAACGCTCCTCCGCACAGATAGAAAGCCCAACTCAGCCCCTTGGCTTGCCCGACGCGTCCAATGATCCAGGGGGCGACCGAACTCAGCGCGCGCGCCCCATTGTAGGTAAAACCCAAAGCACGCGCCCGCACGCTCGTGGGAAAAATCTCGCTGCCGATGATGCCTGAGCCCGAGAAAAAACCCGTGCCGAAGAACGCGACCACAGTGCCCAGTACGAGCAGAACCGCCTGCGAGCGGGCCATAGCGTAGAAGGGCACCAGAACGGCGGCAGCAAAGAGATAAAGGATGAAAGACTTGCGGCGCCCCAGGTGGTCGGCAACCCATCCGAAGCTAATGTATCCGGGAAACATGCCGACCAGGTTGAGCACGATGAGCAGGGTGGTGGTACGCATGACGCCGAAGCCCCGTCCGCCTTGTTCGATGGGTAGAGAAAGATAAGGAGGAATCCAGGTGAACAGTCCCCACCAGGCGAACAGGCCGAAGAAGTTGAGGAGGAGCAGGACAATCGTGCTCTTGCGGTAGGGCGCGCGAAAAATGGTAGAGAAAGATTCAGTCCCCTGTGTCTTCTGCGCCGCCTGTGGTTCAAGCTTTTGACCTTGCCCCGCCAGTCGTCGCTGCTCTGTCCACATCTGTGATTCCGGCACACTGCGCCGTATCCAGAGCGTAACGATGGCAGGAAGAATTCCGACGAAAAACACGAACCGCCAGTTGGCGTAGCGCAACACTATCCCAGCGACCAGTGCGGCGAGCGCATAGCCGATTGCCCAGGAACTCTGCACCAGCGAAATCGCCTTGGCGCGCAATTCATCGGGCCAGGTTTCCGCGACCAGGGCCGCGCCCGTATTCCACTCGCCTCCCATGCCCAGTCCAAGGACGAAACGACACGCCGCCAGCATCAGCACGGTAGTCGAGAGGCCGGAAGCGAACGAGCAGACCGAGTAAGTCAGGATGCTGAGACTGAGGGCGCGCTTGCGTCCGATGCGATCGGCAAGCCAACCAAAAAGCAAGCCGCCGATGCCGGAGGCCAACAAGGTGAGCGTGTAGAGAAGGCCGGAGGTCGCCTTCGACATGCCAAGATCGCGCATGACATAAGTCAGGACGAGCGCGTAGAGCATGGCATCAAAAGCGTCCAGCATCCAGCCGAGCGCGGCTGCGAGCAGAGTGCTGCGCTGGCTGGGGCTGGCTTGCTTCAGGAGTTGAATGGGGCCGACGGCCATGCGGGAGGGATTGTATCAGCGGAGCGGGAGTAGGGAAGGACAGTGGCCCGCTCTCAACGCAGCCGCCGCAAATACCGCTGCGCCTTCCGCACGTCCCGTCCAATCTGTTCTTTCAAAGCGTCGACCGACGGAAACTTAATCTCATCGCGCAGGCGATCCAGAAAATACAGCTCGACTTCCGTCTCCGCCGAAAGTTCGAGCGGATGAAAATTCAGCAGGTGTGACTCGACCGCAAAAGAGTCAGCCCCGAATGTCGGACGATTCCCAACATTCGTAACCGAATCGAAGCACTCGTCACCGACGCGGGTGCGAGTGACATATACCCCGTCTTTGGGCACAAGCTCTTCATAGTGCGCCAGGTTGATGGTCGGGACCGTGTATTTCGCTCCATATCCGCGCCCACGGCCGGGCGTCGAGAGAATGCTGAACGGACGCCCCAGCAAATGCCGTGCCCGGCTTACCCGCCCCTCCGAAAGGAGCTTACGGATGTGGCTGCTCGAAACGCTTTCGCCCCGCAGGCGCATCTCGGGATAGTCGTGGACCTCAAATCCCATCTCGCGCCCCAGGTCGCGCAGCGCTTGAATATTTCCCGCCGCCTTGTGCCCGAAGTGGAAGTTGTAGCCTTCGTGAACCTCACGGGCGTGCAGCCGTTTCTTCAGAATTTCATGGGCAAACTGGCGCGGAGTCATCAGCGAAAGATCGCGCGAGAAGGGAAGCAGTAGAACAGCGTCAACACCGGTCGCTTCAAGCAGGCGCAGTTTCTCGGGCAGCGGAGTTAGCAGCTTCAAATTCTGATCGGGACGAAGAATGCGTGACGGATGCGGCTCAAAAGTCACCACCACCGACCGCGCGGATGTGGCCTTCGCCCTCCGCACGATCTCATCGATAACATGGTGGTGAGCGCGATGCACGCCATCGAAGTTGCCGACGCTGACGATCGCAGGCCCGAAATCGCGGGGTATGTCGTCGAGTTTGTGAAAAGTCAGCATCCTGAATCGTCTTCACTGCCGAGGATCGCCAAGAAAATCCCAAAGGTTTTCTCGGCGCTCTCCGCGTCTCCGCGGTGAATCTAGATCTCAAACTCCAATTTCATCCCGTCATACGCCAGCTGCACACCCGCTGGCAAGGCGGCGTTGGTCGCTTCGTGCGGTAGTTCGTGGCAGATGTGGGTAAAAAACGTGCGCTTCGGTTTCACCGCTTCCACGATCTTCAGCGACTGTTCAACGCTCGAGTGCGTCGGATGCGGCTTGTAGCGCAGCGCGTCCAGAAAGAGAATGTCGAGGCCGTGCAGCTTCTCTAAAGTCTCCGCAGGAACTTCGCTGTGGTCGGTGAGGTAGGCGGCGGATCCGAAACGGAAGCCGAGGATCGGCGTATCGCCGTGAATCACCGTCAGGGGCTCGAAGCGCGCGCTGAATAATTCGACCGGACCTTCGATCGGGTGCAGACCAACCAGCGGGAGTCCGCCAAACTTATACGTTGGCTCAAAAATGTAGCGGAACATGTTGCGCAGGAATTCGCACGCTGGCGGCGTGGCATAAAGTGGCAGCTTTCCCGGCCGATGCTTGTAAGTCAGCGGTCGCAGGTCATCGATTCCGAGAATGTGGTCGGCGTGCGTATGCGTGTAGAGCACGGCATCAAGCTGCGTAATGTTTTCGCGCAACGCCTGTTCGCGAAAGTCGGGCGTAGTGTCGATCAGAATGTGGCGGGCATGGTCGTGACAATCACGGTAACTGATCATCACCGAGGGCCGGGTGCGGCGGTCGTGCGGATCCGGAGAACGACAGACGGCGCAGTCGCAGCCGATCGTTGGGACGCCCATCGACGTGCCGCTGCCCAATACCGTCAGAGTCGCGTGCATCAGCCGTTCGTGCCTGTAATCGGGCCCGGCGCCTGCGGAGGACGCGCCAGAGAGTTGGTCACTTCCACATACGCCATGCGCAGTTCATAGAGGCAGTTCTGCAGGAATCCCTGCTCTTTCGGTGTGAGATTGCCTTTCGTTTTCTCGGCGATCATGCTGAGCGTGTCGATGGTCTGCCGCGAGCCGATCAGGTCCACTCCAGGCTGGGCGCCTTGTTCATGCATCAGGCCGAGTTGCATCATTGCGGTCATGTAGAGCGAAGCCATGAAGCGCTCGAAATTCATTTCGAGTTCTTTGGCGGAGTGTCCGCTGAGCTCGACTCGCGCATCCAGGTCACGCGACGACTGCTTGTAGGCGTCGTGCTGCGCCTGCTGCTCAGAGGCGCTGGGCGGATCGGGGATATCCGACTCGGGGGTTGGTGCGGCTGCCGTGGGCGCCGCTTCTGGGATCGTTGAAATGGGCGTCGCGACCGTGGTTGCAGCAGCCGTCGCCGCGGTTGCTGTTGAGACGGGGGCAGTCGCCTGTTCTTCATGCTGCGCGGAATCGCGAAGATCTCCCTCGGAGGTGAACAAGCGCTTGTCGCTTACTTTGAATTCGCTTTCTTCTCTTCTTTTTTGCGCCATATGGTTTACCTGATTCTCAAATCTTAAGAGTTCTCGAAGTCAAGATTTTCCTGACTTCTTTCCGAAATTCATGCGATCGGGAGCCCTGCCGGTTTCAGCTTCGCCGTCCCAGCGCGCAAATCTTTTTCAAAAGCCTCGCGCCGCAGATAGCCCAGAGCGACCGGGCGATCTTCGCCGGGCAGCGGCAGAATCGCGCTGCTCGTAACCTCGCCGACTTCTTTATCGTCTGCCAGAATCTTCGCTCCCGGGTCGGGCAAAGCACCCTCGACCGTGAATGCCGTGAACTCGCGATGCACAGCCCCGCGCGAGCGGATGCGCTCCACGATCTCCTGTCCGAGATAACACCCTTTGGTGAAATTCAGGGCACGTGTCTGCCCGGTTTCCTGGGGAAGATCGCGCTCGCGAATATCCACGCCATAACGCGGAATCCCGAAACTGATTCGGCGAAGCTCCAGCGCGTCGGCGCCTACAGCAGTGGCGCCCGCAGCGACTAAGCCATCCCACGCGGATTTCAGTTGGTCTGGTGCCAACCAGATTTCGTATGACGTGCCGGTGGGATCGTCCCCTCTTACCAGCGTGCATTGCAGGCACCCGCACGCGCAATCACATTTCGGCGTGCACAGCTCTAACGGCGCGAGATCAGGAAACGAAATGCCCGCGCGCTCGAGAACGTGGCGCGATTCCGGTCCGGCCAAGCCCAGCGCCACAAATTTGTCACTGACGTCGGCGATCTCAACATCGTCGGCAATGATGTAATGATCGAACAACTGCAATATCTTGTCTCGCTGCCCTCGTTCGGCATCCAGCAGCAGCGAGTCTCCGCGTTGGAAGGCGTAGAGGTCAGCCTGAATGCGGCCCTGGGCGTTCAGCATGAAGGCATAGACGCCGTGTTCAGGGGCAAGATCACGAATGTTGTTCGTGACCATGCCATTCAGCCAGCGGACGCGGTCGCCGCCCGTGACCGCAATCCTGGCTCGCCCGCTCAGGTCGTAGAGGCCGCAGCCTGATAGCAGGGCGTGGAACTCGGCGCGCGTATCGCCGAAGTCAGGCGCATCGCTCGCCGCGCTACGTTCGCTCGGGTTCGTCCCAGGGAGTGCCGTCACCGTCATAGGTTCAACCCTTAATTATAGCGAACGGGCGCGCGCCGGACCGCCGGCCGCTCTATGCCGAAGCAGGAGTGCCTCACCAGTTTGATGAGTGGGAGTTTATGAAAGTTCCAGGCCTGTGCTAACGTTGCCAGCGTGAGCTCTAAGAAACGTATCGCTGTGATCGCCGGCGACGGAATCGGTAAGGAAGTCATTCCACAAGCCGTAAGTGTCATCCAGGCCGCGGGGGCCGGGGTCGAGTTCACTGCGTTCGACTGGGGAGCCGACCGCTATCTCGCCGACAAAGTTACGGTGCCGCCCGACGGCTTCGCCATGTTGGCGCGAGATTTCGACGCGATTCTCGTGGGCGCCTTTGGCGACCCGCGGGTGCCCTCCAACATTCACGCCAAGGAAATCCTGCTGGGCATGCGCAGCGAGATGGACCTCTACGCCAATGTCCGGCCGGTGCGGTTGCTGGATGCGTCGCTCTGTCCGCTCAAGGGCATCGAACCAAAAGACGTGGATTTCGTCGTGATTCGCGAAAACACCGAAGGCGTTTACGGTGACCTCGGAGGCGTTTTCAAACAGGGAACGCCGGACGAAGTTGCCATCCAGGAAGACATTAACACGCGCAAAGGAGTCGAGCGCATCATCCGCTACGCATTCGAGTACTGCGCGAGCAACGAAAAGCTCGATAGCTCGACGGGCAAGAGCTCTCCAAGGCGCGTGCTCATGTGCGACAAGTCGAACGCCATGACACACGCCGGTGGCCTGTGGCAACGCGTGTTCAAAGAAGTAGCGGCGGAGTACGCAAATTCGAATCCAAAGATCGAGACCCAGCACATGTACGTGGACGCGCTCGCCCTGCAGATGGTGCGCGATCCGCGCGGCCTCGACGTCATCGTCACCAACAACATGTTTGGCGACATCCTCACCGATCTCGCCGCCGGACTGCAGGGCGGCTTGGGAATGGCCGCGAGCGGCAATCTGCATCCGGGGCATACTTCACCGGGTCATATTTCGATGTTCGAGCCCGTGCATGGCTCCGCGCCGCCGATCGCAAGGAAGAACATCGCCAATCCCTTCGGCGCAATTCTGACGGCAGCGATGATGCTGGCGCATCTGGGAATGTTCGCCGAAGCGCAGAAGATCGAAGCAGCCGTGCTCGAAGCCGTCAGGCAGAAAAAGACGACGACGGATATCGGCGGAACGCTGGGAACACGCGAAGCCGGCGAGTGGGTAGCGGAGAAGGTCGCGACGCACTAAGAAATCTGTGCATCCAATCATTTTCTTAAGGAAGTTTTCGAGATAGAGGACACATGAAGTTGTGGAAGCTCGCCATAATTATCCTGCTATTCACCGCGCTGAGTTCAGGAGCGTGGTCGCAGAATTCACCGCAGCCTCCAGCGGGCAACACGAACACCGATAATGCTACGTCCGGCCTTCAAGTCCAGGATCAGGAGCAGAAGCACGATCAGCCGCAAACCGCGCCAGCGCAGACGCCCGCAGGCCCTGCCACACCCGAAGCCACCATTTCCTCCAAAGAGGGAAAAGAACTCTTTCGCTCGGTGGATGAGATCCTGCAGTTTGCCAGCCAGGACACCGGCCTTCCCATCAAGCACAAAGTGAAGCGCCGGCTGGCCAAGCGCGACGAAGTTCAGAAATATCTCGAGAAGAGCATGAAGGACGACAAGGACGCCAAGCGGCTGGAACGATCGTCGGCCGTCCTGAAAAAATTCGGGTTGCTGCCGCGGAACTTCGACCTCGCCACCTTTCTGGTCGCGATGCTGCGCGAACAGGTCGCGGGATATTACGATGTCAAAACAAAAACCGTGAATCTGCTGAACTGGCTCGACGTGGAACAGCAAAAGCCGGTGCTGGCGCACGAACTGACGCACGCCCTCCAGGACCAATCGTTCGGCATCGAGAAATGGATGAAGGGATCGGCGGAAGGTGCTGATAACAAGAAAGATGAGCCGAGTCAGAGCGATATCGCAAACGACGAGGAGACGTCTGCGCGGCAGGCCGTCGTCGAAGGGCAGGCGATGGTCGTGCTCCTGGACTATTCGCTGGCGCCGCAAGGTAAAATGACGCTCAACGCACCGCAGATTGTGGACGCGCTCAAGGAGGGTATGCTGGTCGGCTCGGCCGATTCTCCTGCATTTCGCGATGCTCCGATTTTCTTGAAGGAAGAACTGACCTTTCCCTATCGCTACGGGCTCGACTTCACAATTGCGCTACTGAAGTCGGGTGGCAAAGAACTTGCCTATGCCGGAGCCTTCAAAGATCCGCCGAAGACGACGCGCGAAATCATGGAACCGCAGACCTACCTCACCCACGAGCAGCTGGCGCCGATGAGGATGATCGACATGGAGAAAGATTTCAAAGGCTACGATCCCTTCGACATCGGTGCGATGGGAGAGTTTGACGTTGACGTATTGGTCGAACAGTATGCCGGTCGGGATGAGGCCGGAGCAATCTATCCGGAATGGCGCGGCGGCTATTACTTTGCTGGGAAGCCGAAGGCGGATAAATCAGCGCCGATCGGGGTGCTCTATATTTCGCGGTGGTCGAATCCGGCAAAAGCCGCAGAGTTCGCCGCCGTGTATGCGAAGTCGCTCGCGAAGCGCTATCAAAAGCGGCAAGGTTTGGGAGCCGATGGCAAAGTTGCGCCAGATGCTCCGCCAGCGGATTCCTGGCAAACCTTGCGCGGACGCCATGCCTGGCTGACCGAAGAGGGAGTCGTCGTAATCGAAGTTCGCGGCGACGAGATACTCATCAGCGAAAGTCTGGATGACGATACAACGAAAAAGGTCGAGGCGGATTTCTGGCCAGAAGAAAAAGCTGTACCCACCAAGCCATGAGTTTGCGTCTTGTATAATCACAGGTTCCGCGGGCACCCCATTTAACATCCGCCCATCCCCAATCAGGAGCACAATTGCAACAGGCAGATCAGCAGGCAGAGATAGGCATAATCGGCGGCAGCGGCCTGTACCACATGCCGGGGTTCAGCGACCCCCACGAAGTACGGCAGCAGACTCCCTTTGGCGATCCCTCGGACTCCTACATTCTCGGCATGCTTGAAGGCCGCAAGGTGGCGTTCCTGGCGCGCCACGCCCGCGGACACAAACTTCTGCCCAGCGAACTGAATTTCCGCGCCAACATTTACGGTTTCAAACAATTGGGAGTGGACCGCATCGTTTCCGTTTCAGCCGTGGGGTCGCTGAAGGAAGAACACAAACCGCTCGATTTCGTGATCCCGACCCAGTTCTTCGACCGCACCCGGCACCGCATCGACACCTTTTTCGGCAACGGCATCGTCGCCCACGTTGGATTTGGCGATCCCGTGTGCGGCGAAATGACGAAAGTGGTCCACGCTGCATGCCAGTCCGCAGGCGTGACCGCGAAGCTGGGAGGCACTTACATTTGCATGGAAGGCCCGCAGTTTTCCACCAAGGCCGAATCGAATGTGTATCGCAGCTGGGGAGCGGACGTCATCGGAATGACCAACTTGCAGGAAGCCAAACTGGCGCGTGAAGCGGAGATTTGCTACGCCACCATCGCCATGGTCACCGATTATGACTGCTGGCATCCGCATCACGATTCCGTGACCGTCGAGCAGATCGTTTCCGTGCTGGTAAAGAACGCCGAGAATGCCGCGAAAGTCGTGAAGGCCACGGTGTCGGCAATGCCGACGGCGCGCTCCTGCAAGTGCGGTTCAGCGCTGGCGCATGCCATTCTCACCGATCCCGCTAAAATTCCGGCGGCGACAAAAGAGAAGTTGCATTTGATATTAGGAAAATACTTGAAGTAGTCCGCCAACAACCAACGACCATCGACCGACAGCTGCCTTACGATCGACCGTTTCACGGAGATTCATGAGTATTCTCGTAGTAGGTTCAGTTGCTTTTGACACAATCGCCACGCCTTCCGGCCGAGTGAACGACATTCTCGGAGGCGCCGCGACTTATTTCGCGCTGGCCGCAAGCTACTTCACCGAGGTGCGGATGGTGGCGGTGGTGGGCGAAGACTTCACCGCCGAAAATGAAGCCGTCCTGAGAAACCGCGGGGTAGACACGCGCGGCATCGAGCGCACCAAGGGGAAAACCTTCCGCTGGGGAGGACAGTATCTCGATAACCTGAACGAGGCCAAGACGGACTTCACCGAACTGAATGTGTTCGAGAAATTTCAGCCGCGCATTCCAAAAGAATATGCGGACACGCAGTTCCTCTTCCTCGCAAACATTCACCCAACGCTGCAAACCGCGGTGCGCTTGGAGATGAACAAAGTCCGGCTCACCGGCGGCGACACCATGAATTTCTGGATCAACGGCACGCCCAAGGAGTTGGCCGAGACCTTGAAGCTGGTGGACGTGCTCCTGATCAACGACACCGAAACCAAAATGCTGGCCGGCGAGAAGAATCTGCCGCGCGCCGCGAAAAAAGTGATTGCCATGGGGCCCAGCGCGCTGGTAGTGAAGCACGGCGAATACGGCGCGACCATTTTTTTTCGTGAAGGGGCGTTCGGTATTGGAAAGCACCCCTTTCGTGCACCGGCGCTGCCGATTGAAGAAGTAAAGGATCCGACCGGAGCCGGCGATTCCTTTGCCGGAGGATTCATGGGATACATCGCGTCCCAGGGCGAAGTCAATCGCGAGGTGCTGAAGCGGGCGTTGTTTTACGGCGGCGTTATGGGATCGTTCGCCGTGGAACGCTTCGGCACGGAACGGCTGCAGAATCTGACGCGCGAGGAAATTGACGCGCGCTTCCAGATCTTCCGCGAGCTGACGCACTTGGAATAAGCCCACAGCACTTTATCCTTATTTATACTCCATGACAGAGCCCATCGCGAGTGCAACGTGAGTGGCAGTGGTAGTAATAAAGACCGCGTAAAGACCGCGTCCGCTCCCGACCACAGTGCCGCCAGCGTCGCGGGTATCCCTGCCCTGGTGTCTCTGTTTTCGTTTTTCTACTACTGTCGACACAACGATCTTCTTCTCTATGGCGATGCCGTCGCGCACATCAACATTGCGCGTCGCGTATTCGATTCGCAGACTCCCGGTCTGCTGCAGCTGGGGACGGTGTGGTTGCCGCTCCCTCATCTGCTGATGATCCCGTTTCTTTGGACGGACTCGATGTGGCAGAACGGAGTCGGCGGTTCCATCCCCTCGATGATTGCCTACGTGCTGGCGACGGTGGGAATATTTCGCCTGGTGCACGGCACGATTGACGCCGATCTCCACACCAAACCAGCCGCCAGCGTGGGCGCATGGGCTGCAGCCCTGGTTTACGCAGCCAATCCGAACTTGATGTATATGCAAGCGACTGCCATGACGGAGTCGATCTATCTGGCGTTTTTTATCTGGGCGGTCGTGTTCTTCGCGGAGTTCGTTCGAAGTCTGCAACAAAACGAAAAAAGTCCGACTCAGTCAGCTTTCTCTCCTCTGCTCGGCTGCGCGGCGTGCCTGGCCGGTGCGGAGCTTACGCGCTACGATGGATGGTTCCTTGCAGGAGCAATGGGCGCCACGGTCATGGTCATCGCGCTGCGCCGATGGCGCAATCGCAACTTGCGTTACCTCTCGGTGAAGTTTCTGCTGGCAATCGCGATC
Organism: uncultured Acidobacteriaceae bacterium; assembly: GCA_963755765.1. GTDB lineage: Bacteria > Acidobacteriota > Terriglobia > Terriglobales > Acidobacteriaceae > Acidiflorens. The sequence continues at coordinate 473,536 of CAVWKZ010000004.1, read as the reverse complement.
GCTCCAATCCTCTGGCTGGCATACAACCAGGCAATCTACGGCAACGCGTTGGCGTTTGCGAATGGCCCCTATTCGGCGAGGGCGATTGAGCAGCGTGTGGCTGCGCCGAATCCCGCGCTCCACAACGCCGGCGTCGCGGCCATCTATTTCTTGAAATCAGCGCAATTGAATATGGCGGCGGGCAATTGGGGCCGGATCTGGCTGGCGGCAGCGTTGTTGGTGCTGGCGATCGCAATGTGGAAACGACGCGCGCAACTGTCGTCATTACTATTGCTATGGGTTCCGCTGGTGTTCTACGCGCTCTCGATTGCATACGGTTCGGTCCCGCTTCATGTCCAAACGTGGTGGCCCTTTGTAGCCTTCAACCAGCGCTATGGACTCCAGTTGCTGCCCATGTTCGCGGTGTCCGCCGGCGTGCTGACGGCTTCCGTCTTTCTATCCGACGCCAGCGGACGGCATCGCGGAAAACTCGTGGCGGCGATGTTAGCGCTGGTGGTGGTCAGTTATGCATCGCTGTGGAAAGCGGGACCTCAATGTCTGGTGGAAGCCCAGAAAAACTGGGAAGTCCGGCATGCTTTGAATTCAGAAGTTCAACAGGTTGTTTCCCGATTGCCCCGAAACACAAGGTTCTTGATGGACATCTCCGAACATGTAGGCATCATGGAGCAGGCGGGCATTCCCCTGCGTCAGGTTATAAATAACGACAATCACCGCCCGTGGAAGCGTCCGTCGGATCCCGAAGGCCTGTGGGAGCGCGCTCTGGCTGACCCGCCGCGCTACGTGGATATTGTGATTGCCTTCGACGGCGATTTGGTGGACCAGGGAGTGAATCGGACTAACCTTACGGACCTGGCGGAAATTCACGCAACCGGACAGCCGCATGCCCACATCTATACGACGCGCAGCGCCCCGAATCAATCACGTTAACCCTTCCTCGAAAGCAGCGCAGAAAGCGTCGGATAGCGGTGATAGAATCCGCTCCAAGTCAGGATGCGCCCTTGAACCCTATCCATTCATTGATCGAGATGGTGCGTAGCGAACTAGGCGTGGGCTTGGGTTCGACCGTGGTGCGTCTGCTGTTGGCGTCGGCTCTTGGCGGAGCCATCGGCCTCGAGCGGCAGTTGCGCCACAAACCAGCGGGGCTGCGGACGAACATGTTTATCTGTTTCGGCGCGGCTCTGTTCACGGTTTTGTCACGACAACTCGCGGGCGTCGAATCCGACAGCGCGCGCATCGCGGCGCAGATTATCCCCGGCATAGGTTTTATCGGAGCGGGCTCGATTCTGCACGCTCGCACATCGGTAACAGGCTTGACCACCGCGGCAACGCTGTTTGTAGTGGCGGCCGTCGGAATGGCTGCTGGCGGCGGTCTCTATCTGACAGCGTGCTTCTCTACCATCATCATTCTGATCGCGCTGGTTCTGCTGGGGCGAGCGGAGTCCGTTTTTTCGCTGAAGCTGTTTGCCACCAGCTACGAAGTCACGGGCCGCAACGTGGACGGCATGTTGCGGGAAGTGAACCGCATCCTGGACACCGAGCAACTTACGATGCACAGCATCCACATCGCCAACGCCGACCCCGACTTCCGCCTGGTGTTCTCGGTGGATGGCGAGCGTGATCAGCAGAATGTGTTTTCCGTGCGCTTGCATGAATCGGCCGCGTTCGCCACAGTGACGGCGCTCGGGACCACGGAACACGAATGAGTGTCGAAGCATGAGCACGCCGCCCGATGAGAGCCAGCCCAGCACGACTATACCGTTTGCGAAAGCGTCGGCCTGCGGCAACGATTTCTTGCTCGTGGAAGGTAGATATGTTTCCGGCGACCTGAGCGCCCTTACCCGCCGCTTGTGCGATCGCCATCGCGGAGTGGGCGCCGACGGCGTGGAATGGCTGTTTCCCGATGCGGAAGCCGACGTGAAGGCGCGCCTGATCAATGCCGATGGTTCGGAAGCGGAAATTTCGGGCAACGGCACGCGCTGTGTGGCAGCGGAGATTTGTTCTCGCGAGGGTAAGAAGGAAGTTGTGGTTCGCACCGGCGCAGGATTGAAAACCTGCCGGCTCATAACTCAGCAAGACGACCGGCAAGGCTCCATGTTTGAGTTCGAAACTGATATGGGCCAGCCCGAGGTCGGCGGCGAGTTGGCAATTGAGACGATGTGGGTGCGGGCGATCGGGACCAAAGTTTCGATGGGCAATCCGCATTTCGTAATTTTCGTAGATAACTTTCAGGAGGGATGGCAGCGTCAGGCAGCGCTGATTGGCACGCAACCGCAGTTTCCGCAGGGCACGAATGTGGAGTTCGTGGTGGTGCGTGGCACGCATGAGATCGAAATCCGCCTGTTTGAACGGGGAGTCGGAGAAACGGAGTCTTCGGGCACGGGATCCTGTGCGTCGGCGGCAGCTGCGATTGCGAGCGGCAGGGTCGCTTCGCCGGTGACGGTGATTGCGCCTGGAGGTTCACAGACGGTGCGCTGGGAAGATCAAGTTTATCTCCGAGGTCCGGCGACTCTTGTCTGTCGTGGAGAATTCTTCGTTTAATGGGTCGTACCGCCGTCTAGATTCAGTATCGGTGCAAATTCGAGGTACTTCACAGGCTGTTAAGATCGAGTTCCAATGGTTTCCACCTCTTCGAATTCGCGAATCAAGCCGCGCGCTCTCCGTCCGGGCGACAAGGTGGGAATCGTTGCGCCCGCGTCGAACGTGAAGCGCGAAGTGCTGGAAGCGGGGTGCGACGCTCTTCGCCGTGCTGGCTACGAACCGTTCTATTTCAAGTCGATCCTCGACCGCGATCTCTACTTTGCAGGGACGGCGGAGCGACGCGCGCGCGAATTGGAAGACATGTTGGTGCGCGACGATATCCGCGCGATTATCTGCGCGCGTGGAGGATACGGATCGAACTACTTACTGCCGGCGAACAACTCGAAGGGGCTCGATCTGAAGATGCTTGACCTGAAAAAGATCGCAGCCCATCCCAAGATCTTCGTGGGCTATAGCGACCTGACAACGCTGGTGACTTGGTTTACCGACGCCGCCAACTTCGTAACATTTCATGGGCCGATGGTGGCCAAGGATTTCGCTCTCGCCGATGGCGTGGACCTCGCCTCCTGGCAGAACGCCGTAGGCGGCGCGGCCGAATGGGAAATCGGCGAGGGGTCGGGCGCGCTTCCATTGGTTGCAGGAGAAACGGAAGGGATCCTCTACGGCGGATGTCTTTCGATCCTCGTCGCCGCGCTGGGCACGCCTTATGACATCCGCACTGACGGGACCATTCTGTTTATGGAAGACATCGCGGCCAAGCCGTACCAGATCGACCGCATGCTGATGCAGTTGAAACTGGCCGGCAAACTGAAAAACGTGCGCGGCATCGTCTTCGGCGAAATGCTGGATTGCCGGCAGACTTCGCAGGACTACACGCTGGAGGAAGTTGTGCTTCGAGTGATCGGCGATCTGAAGATTCCGGTTGCGTTCGGATTGCGCTCGGGACACGTCGCGCGCGCAAACATCACGCTGCCCTTCGGCGTGAAGGCCCGACTCGAGGTCACCGATCAAGTCAGGCTGAAGATTCTGGAGCCTGCGACGGCCCAATGACGAAGCCCAATGACCAAGACTAAGCCCAATCCCAAGCACATTCATTTGATCGGCATCTGCGGAACCGCAATGGCGTCGCTCGCCGGAATGTTGCAAGAGCGCGGCTTTCGCGTGACCGGCTCTGACGCGGCGGCGTATCCGCCGATGTCGAATTTTCTCGAATCTTTGGGAATCCCTGTCGCGCAGCCCTTTGCGGAAACAAATCTGAATCCGCGACCCGATCTCGTGGTTGTGGGCAACGCGCTTTCGCGCGGCAACGTCGAACTGGAGCGCGTCCTCGATGAGCGCATTCCATTTTGCTCGCTGCCGCAGATTCTGCACGATGAGTTTCTGCTGGGGAAAGACGTTCTAGTAGTTGCCGGAACCCACGGCAAAACGACAACGACATCGATGCTGGCGTGGATCTTCGAGACCGCTGGCCTTCAGCCTTCGTTCCTGATCGGAGGCATTGCAGAAAACTTCGGCCGCAGCTTCGGCCTCGGCGATGGCGAGCATTTTATTTTGGAAGGCGACGAGTATGACACGGCCTTCTTCGATAAGGGTCCGAAGTTCATGCACTACTTTCCGGATTCCGTAATTCTCACCTCGGTCGAATTCGATCACGCCGATATCTACAAAGATCTGAACGCGGTCGAGACAGCGTTCAAGCGGTTGGTGAACCTGGTTCCGCGACGCGGGCGGATCGTCGGTTTTGATTCGGGAGCGAGTATTGACCGCTGCCTGCAAAAAGCCTTCTGTCCCGTCGAGCGCTACGGAGCGTCTTCCGGCGCGGGCTGGCAGATTACGAATCTGAAGCTCGGCGAAGATCGAACGGAATGGTCGGTGCTGCGCGACGGAAAGCCCTGGGCCGATTTTGAGTTTCCGCTCGGCGGCGAATACAACGTCTGGAACGCGACGGCAGCGGCCGCGCTGGCGGCGAATTACGGCATCCAGAAAAATGTGATCGCGAAGGCGTTCGCAACATTTCGGAGTGTAAAGCGGCGACTCGAAGTTAAAGCTGAAGTCAACGGCATCACGATTATCGACGACTTCGCGCATCATCCAACCGCCATCGAGCAGACGATAAGGGCTCTGCGGGCGCGCTATCCGCAATCGCGCCTGTGGGTCGTGCTCGAGCCGCGCTCGAACACCATGCGCCGTAACGTGCTGCAGGACGCGCTTTCCCAAAGTCTGGCGCTTGCCGATCAAGTGGTCGTCGCGGCCATTTTCAAGTCGGAGGCCATCCCCGAAGCTGAGCGCCTCGATCTGAATCGCGTGATCGAGGAGATAAGAAAGCGCGGAAAGCACGCACGCATCCTCGCCGATGCCGATGCCATCGTAAACGCGATTGCTCCCGAACTGCGCGAGCGCGACGTGGTTGCCATTCTCTCCAATGGCGGATTCGGCGGCATCTATGAGAAGCTGCCTCAACGCTTGCGCGAGCTCGGAGTTAAGCATTAGGTCACACATTAGTCTCAACACCAGGTCAAGTATCAGGTGAAGCATTAAGTGTTGCGCACCATTCTCATGCTGTTGTTCTGGGCCGCGGCGCTGCCCTTCGCCGCGCTCTTCGGAATCCCCTGGACTTACATAACCAAAGACATCAGTTTCTTGTACAACACCTGCATGTGGGTGGCGTGGACCGGTGTGCGTCTGGTCGGCGTCAAGGTGCAGACGCTCGGCCTCGAAAAAATCGATCCGGCGCGAAGTTACATCTTCATGTCAAATCATATTTCGAATCTCGATCCGCCGATCACGCTGCCGCTGATCCCGCGCCGGACGTCAGTGATGGTCAAGAAAGAATTATTCAAAGTCCCAATTCTCGGCCGCATCATGCTGATCGGGGCGCTGGTTCCAGTGGACCGCGGCAATCGCGATGCCGGCATCTCCGCCGTGCGCGACGCCGTCAAAGCCCTCGCGCAGGGACTGAACATGACCATTTACATAGAAGGGAAGCGCTCCTTCGATGGCAAGCTGCTGCCATTTAAGAAAGGTCCGTTCTATCTCGCCGAGGAATGCAAAGTGCCGGTCGTGCCCATCACGATTTCGGGCACCGAAGCCGTCATGCCCAAGGGACGGTTTGCGATTCGTCCGCGGAAAGCGACGGTGACGGTGCAATTCCACGATCCCATCGAGCCCTCCGATTTCGGAGAGCGCGATTGCCTGATGGCCAAAGTGCGAACCGCGATCAATAGCGGGCTTCCGGTGGAGCTGCAAGAGTAGAGCGGACACTCCCTTCGACTTCGCTCAGGGCAGGCTCTGTCCACTGGTCTCTGAGGTTGGTTTTGACTTTGATCCGAAGCCAGGCTGGGTGCGTGCGGCTGTGCTATAGTATTACTAAGTAGCACCTGGGGACACTCCATGCCGAATCCCTCGACGACCAGCTTGAAACTCGATATCGAGACGAAAGAACGCATCCAGCGTCTGGCCGCATCCCGACGACGCTCACCGCACTGGGTCATGCGCGAGGCCATCGAGCAGTATGTGGAGCGGGAAGAAAAGCGCGAGCAATTCCGGCAGGACGGGCTCGCCGCCTGGACTCATTACCAGACCACCGGCCTCCACGCCACCGCCGCAGAAGCTGACGCGTGGCTGGCCAAGCTCGAAGCGGGAAAGACTGTCGCTCCTCCAAAATGCCACGACTGATCTGGTCGCAAGCCGCTCTGTTGGACGTGGCCCGTCTGCACGCCTTCCTGGTTCCCAAAAGTAGCGAAGCGGCGCGGCGCGCGGTCAAAGCAATCCGGCAGGGCGTGAAGGCGCTCTCTAGACATCCGCAGAGTGGACGTCCCGTCGAAGAGTCGCCGCCGGAGTTCCGCGAGTGGGCGATTGAATTCGGCCATGGAGCTTATGTCGCTCTCTATCACTACGACGGAAAACAGATTGTGATGCTGGCGGTGCGGCATGGACGCGAGGCGGGATACTAAGGGATGCCGCATCATCGGGCCCGCCCAAGCGGAGCTTGGACGGGGCACCCTCGAGAATTCGAATCTGTACGACGTTATGAGCCGTCCCGCTCCGACAACTTCCTGACCGTTTTGGCAATCTCCGGCAGCTTGGCATAGGCGGCGCAGCACTTCAGCCACAGGCGATGATCGATGGCGGGAGCGCCGCTGACCATCGCACCGGCGGGGACGTCTTGGGGGATGCCACTTTGGGCTATGGCTATGGCGCCGTCTCCGATTTTTACGTGCCCGCTGACGCCTACCTGGCCCGCCAGGATTACGTTGTTGCCCACGTCGGTGGTGCCGGCTAGGCCTACTTGGGCACAGATGAGCGTGTCGTGTCCGACGGTGCAGCTATGGCCTACGTGGACCAGGTTGTCGATCTTGGAGCCGCGTCCGATGCGGGTTTCGCCTATGCTGGCGCGGTCGATGCAGGCATTTGCCTGGATCTCGGCATCGCTCTCTACCACTACGTTGCCGGACTGCACGATTTTGTGCCAGCGGCTGGCTTGGTCTTTATCAGCAACATCGCTAGCTTCGATCTTCGCGAAGCCGAAGCCGTCGGAGCCTACTACGGCTCCATTCTGGAGCAGGACGTTGTCGCCTAGCTGGCAGAATTCTCTTACTACCGCATGAGCGTGGGCGAAGAAATTGTTGCCTATGGTGGCTCCGCGATAGATGACGACGTGGGCCAGCAGGACGGCGTTGTCTCCGATGACGGCGTCTTCGTCGATTACCACGTAGGGGCCGATGTGGGCGTGCTTGCCGATCTTGGCGGTGTGGTGAACCATGGCGCTGGAATGAATTCCGGGGGAGTAGCGCGGCGGGCGATAGAAAAGTTCGATGGCCTTCGCCCACGCCAGATACGGGTTCGGGCTGCGCAGCATTCCCGTGACGATGGCGGGAAAGTTGTCGGCTACGATGACAGCGGACGCCTTCGTGGTCTTTGCGGCGGTGTTGTACTTCGGATTCGACACGAAGGTTAGCTGGCCGCGACCGGCGTGTTCGATGCCGGCTACTCCAGTGATTTCGATGTCGGCGGAGGCGTTTTCGAGGCGAGCGTTGAGGGCAGTAGCGATGTCGGCTAGTTTCATGGCGGTGTCTGGAAGAATTGTAACAACCCAGGTCTCAGGTCTCAGGTGTTAGGTCTTAGGAAAAACAACAGCAATCCCACCTCACGGTAAATAAACGGGCGATTTTCCTAAGACCTAAGACCTGACACCTAAGACCTGGCGCACCTGCTTTTCTACTGTTCGAATAGCGTTACCTGTCTGGTGTCTGGTTGTCCACCTCTGCGACGGCGATTGGCTGTGCCTATCACTGCCAGGACCGTTACCGACGTCAGCGCTTCTCTCGGCACGAATACTCTTTGCGTGTTTGAGCGCAGGTCGGGAGGGTTCATCAGAAATCCTTCGGCAGGATTTTGCGTCAGGTCGTTGGGCAGGATGCCTTCGATTACATCGTTGTCCTTGAACTTCAGGCGCACCCACAGGCCTTCGGTTCTGGGGCGGGTGGTGAAGGTCTTACGGAGCATCAGGTCGGTGTCGGAAAACTCGCGGACAAAATAAACGGCCTTGATATCGCGCAGGTCGATCCCGACTACGTTGCCGGAGGTGTTGAGCAGTTCAAGTTTGCCTTCCACCACAAAGTTGGCGGGGGCTACGTAGCCGCTGATGGAGTCGCGGTCGTGTTTCCGCACGATTACTTTCTTGTGGGTCGAGGGCATGGCTTAGGGGGATTCTCGCACTTTCCCGCTGAGTTCGGACAGATTGTGGCTTCACAGTAGCCAAACGGTAAACGTTTGTGGTATTTTCTCTAGTCTACCTGAATTCCAAGGGTGTGGTATAAGTCTAATCTTTAGAGTGAGTTAGATTCTGCAGGCAGGCAGGCCGTCGAGCTGTGGGCGGCTCCCCTGTGGAAAAGCTGTGAATAACGCCCCCGGACGAGCCCAGCGAGAGGCCACGGCGAGGCGACTAGGAAGGCATGGCCGATTACATATACACGCTGGAAACCCGGCTCTCGCCGGACCAACAAAAAGCAGTCGCACTCGTCCTAGACGCCGCCAAGGCGGCGGGGATGAATCTGTATCTCACCGGCGGCGCCATCCGCGACATCATCACCGGTTTCCCCATCCGCGACTTGGATTTCACGGTGCAGGGCAACGCGCTCAAACTGCAAAAAGATCTGGAGCGGGCGGGAGCGGTGGTGGGCGACGCCGACTCCGAGACGAAGGCCTTGCTGCTTACGCTGCCGGGCGGGGTTCGCGCCGAGATTGCGATGGCGCGCTCGGAGCATTACGACAAACCGGGCAAAGCTCCGCAGATGGCTCCGGCTACGATCATTGAAGATCTGCGGCGCCGCGACTTCACGGTGAACGCGATGGCGCTGTCGCTGAATGAGGGATCGCGCGGGCTGTTGATGGATCCGTTTAACGGTGTTGCCGACATCGAAGCCAAAGTGATTCGCGTGTTGCACAACTACGCGTTCCTTGAGGATCCTTCGCGGATGATTCGCGCCACTCGCTTCACAACGCGCTTCCACTGGCCGCTCGAGGAGCGGACCCAGGCGCGTTACGAATCCGGCAAAGAAAACGGGTACATCGAGTACATCCGGAGTTCGAGCATTGGACACGAGATCGAGCAGCTGGCTTATGAGGACGATGCGCTCGGCGTCCTGAAGGCGTACGAAAAAGATGGCTGGCTGAAGGTGTTGAATCCGCGCTGGAGCACGGCCAAAGTGGATACGGCTGGATTGGGCGCGCTAATGAAGACGCGGCAGCAGATGAACGAACTGGGCTATACGCCGGAGGTTGCTCCGGCGGTGCTGCATTTTCTGACCGAGCGATTGGGCGAGAAAGATATTTCGGATTTGCGGCGCGCGATTCCGCGCAAGGATCTGGTCGAAGCCTGGAAGGATCTGGACTCGAATGCACATAGCTTAGCGAAGAGGCTGAACGGGAAGGAAGCGGCTACGCCTTCGCGGACGTGGCAATTGTTGTCGTCGGCGCGTCCGGAGATGATTCTGTTCCTGGCGATCACGGCGCGGCAGCAGGCGGTGGCGCAGAAGATCAAGAATTTCTTTACCAAGTGGCGGCAGGTGCAGCAGAAGATTCCGTTGCCGGAGATGACGGAACTCCACATCACGCCGCAGATGGCGACGTATCCGAAGATCGCTAACGATGTGTTCATGTTGTTGCTCGATGGCAAACTGCGTTCGCGCACGGAGACGCTGAAGTTTCTGAAGCCGCTGGCGCCGCCGCCTCCGCCACCACCACCACCTCCGCCAACGAAACGCGGCAGGGGGGCAAAGGCTGGGGCTGCTGTTGTTGCCCCTGCCCCGGTGACCGGCAAGGCGGGAGCCAAGGGGAAGGGAAAGGCTGTCGTTGCTCCTGCGGCCGTTGTTCCGGCTAAGACTGTTCCGGCCAAGGCTGTTCCGGGGGCAAAGGCTGCGGTGCCTGCGAAGCCCGTGGCTGCCGCAAAAGCTGTGGTTCCTGCCAAGGCTGCCGCGCCTGCCAAGGCTGGCAAACCGGCCAAGGCCCCTGCCGTCAAAAAACCGAGCAAGCCTGCCAAGGCCGTGAAGAAGGCCGCTAAAGCGACGGCGAAGGTCAAAGCTAAGCCAAAGAAAAAGGGTAAATAGCAGGAAGTTGGGGCGCGATACGCTTCGCTCTGGTCACTCCGTTCCCGTGAGCGGGGCGCATTTTTCCGCACGGCTGGGCCGCTCAGATTGCGCTATAATCACCGTATGCGGCGCTGGTTTTACATAGCGGCGTTTAGCGTAGTTCTGCTCTCGCTACCCGCGTGGGCGCAAAGGCGCGGCGGCGGTGCCGCGCACTCCTCTTCCTCGGGCGGCGGGTTTGCCGCACACCCTTCTGGGCCATCCTACGGCGGAAATGTCGGTCACAGCTCCAGCACTCATTTTGGGACAGGGAACTCTTACACCTATCGCTATCATTATCCTGGGAATTCGTATGGGCGCCGATACTACTACCGCTATGGGTCCTATTATCCGTACGCGGCTTACTACCCTTACGGCGGCTACTACGGGTGGTATCCCGATTCAGGGAATTATCTGGACGGCGGCTATCAGGATGGCAATCAGGGCGCGGACTCGTACGCGGACTCGAATTATCCCGGTCCCTACCGCAGCGACAACGACAGCGGATTGCAGCGCGACGTGCAGGCTTTGAGCAGCAAGATCGACCGATTGCAAGCAGATGTCGAGGCACGCAACCGTCCGAAAGAAATGGAGCCAGCGACGGCGCTGGTGTTCCGCGACCAGCATGTGGAAGAGGTGCGGAATTACGCGATCTCCGGTGGGACGCTCTGGGTGCTCAGCGATAAAGCCGCGAAGAAAATCCCGCTTGCCCAGCTTGACCTTGATGCCACGGTCAAGATGAATGACGATCGCGGCGTGGATTTCCAGGTGCCGAGATAAATCTTGTCGTTGGTCGTTCGTCGTTAGTCGCTAGCGTTCACAACAAAGCAAGTTCGCCAACCACGAACGACTGGCAATTGCACCACTTTCAGGTGTTGCACGATTTCCTCCAGCCATTAGAATGTACTCAGCTCCGGGCTTCGTGGAGCTTATGGCTAGTTGCTAACAGCCAAGTGCTGCCTTCATGAGCCAAGATCAATTCGTCCACCTGCATCTGCATAGCGATTATTCGTTGCTGGACGGCGCTTGCGACGTTGAAAAACTTGTCGAGCGCGTCCACGAACTGGGCATGCCCGCGGTCGCCATGACCGATCACGGCAACATTTTTGGCGCCGTGCATTTTGTGAATGCGGCGCACAAGGTCGGCGTCAAACCGATCGTTGGATGCGAGCTCTACATCTGCAAGAAGGATGACCACGTCATCACGCGCACTCCGCCCGACGGTGATACCTACAACCACTTGCTGGTACTGGCCGAAAATGAAGAGGGCTATCGCAACCTGGTAAAGATCACGTCGGAGGCCTCGCTGCACGGTTTCTACTACAAGCCCCGAGTGAGCAAGAAATTTCTGGCCGAGCATTCGAAGGGGTTGATCGGGCTTTCAGGATGCCTCAAGGGCGAAGTGGCCGAGCGACTGACGGAAGGGAATTACGACGCGGCGCGCGCTGCGGCAGGATTCTATCGCGACCTCTTCGGCAAAGAAAACTTTTTCCTTGAGATTCAAGATCAGGGCTTGGAGATGGAGCACCGCATCCATTCCGATTTGTTCCGTCTGGAAAAAGAACTCGGCCTGCCGATGGTCGCGACCAACGACAGCCACTACCTGTGCGAAGACGACGCGCACGCGCAGGACGTGATGCTGTGCATTCAGACGGGAAAGTCCATCCAGGAAACCAACCGGATGAAGTTTGAAGGCACGCAGTTTTTTGTCAAGAATGCGGCAGAGATGATGCGCGTGTTCAAGGATTCTCCGGATGTGCTTTCGCGGACGCTCGATATCGCCGAACGCTGCAACCTTCGCTTAGAAAAGGTTCCCAGCCCGTTTCCGCACTTCGATGTTCCAGATGGCTTTACTCTCGACAGCTATTTCGAGCACATCACGCGACAAGGATTCGTGCGGCGCATGGAGAACCTGCGCGGCGCAGCGGCGAGCGGACGGCTCAAGCATTCTCTGGCGGAGTATGAGCAGCGGCTGGCACGCGAACTGGCCATCATCCAGCAGATGAAGTTTTCGGGATACTTTCTCATCGTCTGGGATTTTATCCGCTACGCCCGCGAACGCGGCATTCCTGTGGGCCCGGGACGCGGATCGGCAGCGGGGTCGGCGGTCGCATATTCATTGGGGATCACCGACATCGATCCGCTACAGCACGAACTTCTGTTCGAGCGCTTTCTGAACCCGGAACGAATTTCGATGCCGGATATTGATATCGATTTCTGCATGAACCGGCGCGGTGAAGTGATCGAATACGTCACGCACAAATACGGGCGGGAGAACGTCGCGCAGATCATCACGTTTGGCACGATGGCGGCGAAGGCGGCGATCAAGGACGTTGGTCGCGCCATGGACATGCCTTACAGCGACGTGGATCGCATCGCGAAGATGGTGCCGACCACGCTAAATATCAAATTGGACGACGCGCTCACGGAGTCCGCGGCGCTGCAGGAGGCGTACCAGAAGGATCCGCAAGTGCGGCAGTTGCTCGATACCGCGCGGAAACTTGAAGGAATGGTGCGAAATTCCGGAGTGCACGCGGCGGGCGTCGTGATTTCTCCGCGTCCGTTGATTGAGCTGGTGCCGCTGCATAAGACCAAGAATGACGAAATTGTGACCGCCTTCGACATGGTGGCCATCGAAAAGATGGGCCTGCTGAAGATGGATTTTCTCGGGCTGACGACGCTCACCATTCTCGACGATACGGTGAAACTGATCGCGCAGAAGGGGACGAACCTGAAGCTGGAGGACATTCCGCTGGAAGATCACGAGACGTACGAAAAAGTTTTCTATAAGGGATTGACCTCGGGAGTGTTTCAGTTTGAATCGTCGGGCATGCGAGATGTTCTGCGCCGCTATCAGCCGAATTCGATCGAAGACCTTACGGCGCTGAATGCGCTGTATCGTCCGGGGCCGATTCAGGGCGGAATGATTGACGATTTCATTGAGCGCAAGCATGGACGCCGCAAAATTGAATATGAATTGCCGGAGCTGAAAGAGATTCTGCAGGAGACGCTCGGCGTATTCGTCTATCAGGAACAGGTGATGCAGGCGGCGAACAAATTAGCGGGTTATTCGCTGGGACAGGCAGATCTGTTGCGGCGGGCGATGGGCAAAAAGAATGTCGAGGAAATGGCGAAGCAGCGCGAGGGCTTTGTGCAGGGCGCGACGCAGCGCGGCTTTCCTCCGAAGAAGATTGAAAAGATTTTTGATCTGATGGCGCAGTTTGCAGGGTACGGGTTCAACAAATCGCACTCCGCGGCGTACGCGCTGCTGGCTTATCACACCGCTTATTTGAAGACGCACCATCCGGTGGACTTCATGGCGGCGCTGCTGACTTCGATCACGGGCAGCACGGACAACGTGGTGAAGTACATCAACGAATGCCGCGAAATGGGGATCGCAGTGGAGCCGCCGGATATCAACGTCAGCGACGCGAACTTCACTCCGCATGGGCAGGGCATTCGCTTCGGACTGGCTGCGGTGAAGAATGTGGGCGGGAATGCAATTGAGTCCATCGTCGCTGCTCGGAAGAAGCTCGGACGGAAATTCAAATCGTTTTTCGAATTTTGCGAAGAAGTAGATTTGCGGCTCATGAACAAGCGGGTGCTGGAGTCGCTGATCAAGAGCGGCGCGATGGATTGCTTCGGACGCCGGGCGCAGCTAATGCAGGCGTTGGACACGGCCATCGAGCAGGCGCAGAAAGCGCAACGCGACGCGGAGTCGGGCCAGCACGGATTGTTCGGCGTGTTTGCCGACGAGACTGCGCAGGATGCGAACGACGCGCTTCCGAATGTGCCTGACTGGGATGAACATACGCGGCTGGCGGCGGAGAAAGAAATCCTCGGATTTTTTATTACTGGACATCCGATGGAAAAGTACAAAGAGAAGCTTGCTGACTTGAATGCGCTTTCTACCGAAGATATTGCCGCGATGAAGAAGTCTACCGGCAAAGATGAGAACATCACGACCGCGGGGTTGATTTCGGGACTGCGCGTCGCCAAGTCGAGAAGAGGCGAGCTGTGGGCGCAGGCGTCGCTCGAAGACATGTCCGGAAAAGTGGAGCTGCTGGTGTTTCCTGAGGCCTACAGGAAGCTTGCGGAGAAAGTGAAGCTTGAGGTTCCGGTGCTGATTCGCGGCGGCGTGCGGATTGAAGAAGGCGCTAATCCGAAAGTGACGGCCAACGAAATCGTTCCGCTGGACGAAGCTAAGGTGCCGATGCCGAAGGCGTTGCGCATACGGATTCCTCTCGGCGTGGCGAGTGATGGTACGGTTGATGCGCTGCACGCGCTCTGCCGCGAGCGCAAAGGCGACGCGAGGGTGCTCTTCGATGTAGAGCGGGAGGGCGATTTCATGGTGGTGATGGAAGCCGAAGGCTATAATGTGATGCCGGACCGGAGTTTCTTGGGCCGCGTGGAAGAGCTGTGCGGGCGCGGCAGCGTGCGCATCATCAGTTGATCGGTAGCAGATAAGGGTTCGGCCGATGAGACGAGCGAAGACAAAACGAGCGGAAAAGCCGAGTGCCATCGCCGTTAGCGGCGCGACTTTCGGCCCAACGGATCTCACGGAAAGCGCTGCCGTTACCGGCACCGACTTCATGCTCTCGATTGTGGAAGCGCATCATACCCGAAAGAATGGAAACGTCGTCAAGATGGATTCTGGATTGAAAGCGCAGCAGGAACTGGAAAAAATCGAAGAGCAGATCACGCGGCTCCAGGGGCTGGAGGGGCAGAGCTCGGAGACGCTCCGACAGATCGAGCAATTGCACGAGCGTGTGAGCGACCTTCGCCGCGAGATTTCGTCGCACCTGAACGCATGGGAACGCACGGAACTGGCGCGTCATCCGCAGCGTCCATATACGTTGGATTATGTCGAGCGCATCTTTACCGATTGGAGCGAGATTCACGGGGACCGGGGTTTTCGCGACGATCCGGCAATTGTTTGCGGGATGGCGCGCTTTCACGGCGAGGAAGTTGTCATTGTGGGGCAGCAGAAGGCGCGTGACGCGAAGCAGCGCGTGTATCGAAACTTTGGCATGCCGCATCCGGAAGGGTATCGGAAGGCGCTGCGCGTGATGAAGATTGCAGAGAAATTCAAGCGGCCGATTCTTACATTTGTGGATACCGACGGCGCTTATCCCGGACTGCACGCCGAAGAGCGTGGCCAGGGGGAAGCGATTGCCCGCAACCTGCTGGAGATGGCGCGGCTTGAGGTTCCGATCATTGCAACTGTGATCGGCGTTGGTGGCAGCGGCGGCGCGCTGGCGATTGCCGTGGCCGACCGCGTGCTGATGATGGAGAATGCTGTGTACTCCGTGATTTCGCCGGAGGGCTGCGCATCGATTATGTGGCGCGATGCGAGCAAGAAGGATCTGGCGGCGGAAGCCATGAAGATCACCGCGAAAGATTTGAACGAATTGGGCTGCATCGATGGCATCATTCCGGAGCCTGCCGGAGGCGCGCACACCGACCACGCCCAAGCCGCCGAACTACTGGATACTGCGCTAGGGCAGCATCTGGCCGCGGTACGCAAGACCCCGGTCGCCGAATTGCTGGAAACCCGCTACATGAAATTCCGCAACATGGCGCAATTCTTCCAGGTGGAAGCGTAAGGCCCGCGGTTGTCCCAAAACCAAAACCAAGAGCAAAGGCAGCGGACAGGAGTGTCCGCTCTACACTTGCGGGCGATCATGAAGGCTGTGCCGCGGCGAAAGGTCAACGAGTGTCAGCTAGCTTTTGTCGGACGAGTCCGGCTGGTCTTTCATTGCGGACTTGAAGCCGCGAATTCCGTCTCCGATTCCTTTGCCGAGTTCCGGCAGCTTCTTCGGTCCGAAGACGAGCAGGGCGATTCCGAAAATTATCAGTAGATGCATGGGTTGAAACAATCCTTCAAACATGAGTGCTCCTTGTAAATCGTCGGCTCTGGGCGGCACGGCTGAAGCCGTGCCCTTCCCAGAGCGATTTGAGACAGCTTAGAAGCCGCGTTGTGCCGCGTCCGCCTGCTTGGCCAGAGCGGTAAGCGCTTTGAAGAATGCTGGGGCCTGGCCGGTAAAGAGCCCCGTGCCAGTCAGAAAGTTCACCACTCCCATGGCGATTCCTTTTGGATTCGTCGGACGAATCACGGCGCAGCGCGGCAGATTTGCGCTGATGAATTCGCAGGGGATGGGGAAGATCAGGTTGGTTTGCAGTTCGGGGTTTCCGGTAGCGTTGAAGTCGGGGAAGGTCAGCCCGTTCGTCGGATCGGTGAAGGGAGCGACCGGAGTCTGCACACCATTGCCGGCGAAATCGACCCACTCCAGGAAGTGAGCTACTTCGTCTCCGCCAATGCTGACGATAACTCGAAGAACTTCGAGGTTGCTGCACTTCTGCGCCATGGCCGAGTAGAGAGTGCTGCCGCCTTGCTCAATCATGGCGAAATGGAAGGCCGCCGTGTTGGCAATTGCCTGGATGTGATCGGCTGGTCCGAAATCGGCATCGTTTCTGGGAATTGCCGGCACATTCACCAGGTCGATCGCTTGCGGGAAAGTACCGCCCAGGTCTGGATTGTCGGTGCTGCGATAGCGGGTGTACCAGCTGGTGTCAACGGTGAGGTTCATGAGGTTGGTGAGGCGGCCAATTTGCTGGGCGCCGGTTGCCTGGCTGCTGGGCAGAGTCCGGAAGGCATCGAGATCGACGGGATCGGCATCTTTCGACAGCAGATAGGCATTCAGAAATTCCGCGTGGCTCAGTTCGTCGAGAGTGTTGCTGGTGATGTATTGCATGCCGTCGCCATCCAGCCGCAGGAAGGCTTTTTGGTAGGGATTGGGCTTGCCGGCGGTGATTCCTCCGAGCTCGGCGTACTGCTGCCACAAGTCGGTCTCCAGGAGTTCAGCCGCGGCCACGAATCTCAGGATGGCGGCATCGCCGGCCGTTAGACTTTTCGGCGACTGCGCGTGGGCTTCGGATTCACTCATCGTTGCCAGCAGGGAACCGGCGGACAGGGCTGCTCCAGCCATGCCTACGCCTTTGAGAAAGGAACGGCGCTGGAGGCCCGGCTTTGTTTGGGATTCGGATTGAGACTCGGATTGAGATTCGGATGAAGACTTGGTTGCGTCAGGCGACGCAGCAGGGATGAGGCTTTCGTTGGTCATTGTGTTGACTCCAGTCTTTTCAGAAATGATTGTCGGCGATCCGGTCAGATGAATATGGATTCACCGCAAGATGAAGGTAGGCTGGTCGCACTTGCTTCGTGTCATGCTTCCGTCAAGATTGTGTCAATTTGTTTGCAGGGGTGCGTGAGATGTTGCGGCGCGGTTTGCGCAATCACGTGAATTGGTTGGAATCGGGTGCGTCGGATGATCTAGAAGCAGGTCGAGGCTACAGTCTGTAGCGACGTCACATTGATTCGAGTCTCTTTGTCCTTGGCATCCTGGATTAGAACGCCCTTGACTGCTACTTTCTGTACTTTTTTGTTCGCGGGATTGAAGACACTCACGCCCAGCAACTCGTCTCGCTGATTGCCTAACGGTTTGTCGGCCACCTCCTTCACCGCCGCTGACGATGTTGTCTGGGTTTTGGATGCAATGGGGTTACTCGCCTTGGTCAGCATCCACGTGCCAGAGGGGGTTTGCTCCAGACATCCAACGACCTCGGCGATAGGGAAGGCACTCTGCGTCTTTGTCGAGTTTTGATCGTCGATGGTGTACTGGATGAACGGAGTGAACATTTCGTCCCAGCTCTGGTTCATTTCACGAAAGTACACTTCCTTTTCTGGTCCCGGATTGTGCTCGGGATCGCCGCTGCCGTGGCCGTGATGTAGCAGGTGGTCGTTCTTCGGCGAATTGTCGTAGTGGGCGGTGACGATCAATTTGCTGCCAGCGGGGAGCTTGAGCGGCGTCTCTAGCTCATAGGCCAGCTGCCAGTGGAAATCGTATTTCGGCACGCTGAGCAAGGTTTGCTCTCGTCCGTCGGGATAGACGACGGAGTATTTGAAATCCTTGCCACGCAAGTGGGCATGCGGTTGAAACTGGTAAATCGTTACCGGTTCGGTGTAAGCGGTTATACCGATGACTTCGTAATTTTCGGCGTACGGCGGAATCGGAGGAATCGCGACCGTGGTGCCCTCGGCCTTCTGGCCGGGGGAATCGGTGAGCAACTGCTTGCCGTCGGCGATGATGGTTTCTCCGGAGGCGGGCACTCGAAACAGTTGATGCTTCGGCGGCTCCGAGCGGAACCAGAAGCCAATCTTTGTTTGATCCTTTTCAGGCTTGCCAGTTGTCTGGTAGTGGATATTGACGTTGAGATAGGTGTTCTTGCCGCCCTTCAGCAGCTTGGCGCTGCCATCCTCATACATTTCGAAAGTCGTGCCGGGCGTGTACACGCCGAGCATGTCGTACACCGCGGGGTTCCCGGGAGCGGTCACGGCGAAGTGAGTATTCAGTCCGTTGGCAAAGCCCAGTTTCTTGGCAACCTGGTCGAGCTTGTCGATGTTATCGGGGGTTACTCCATCGGCCAGGACTAACTCGGTGATCGCCATGTGGTGCACGACGGCGCTGTTGCCGGGCAGCACTTGCATGGCTGTGATCCACTTGTCTTCGGTCAGAGGTACTGTGACGAGGTAGCGGAGATACGGGATTTCACTCTGCGCCGGGAGTTGCGATTCCGGCAACGTGATGACTAGATCGGGCGGAAGTCCTTTTGGATCCAGCCAGCCTTCGGTGAAAGTTGGCGGCGGCGGCAGGTCGGCGTCGTTTCCTTTGAGCGCACCTGCGTTGACCCAGGCGACCAGCGTGTCGATTTCCCGCTGGCTGAGGCGGGGATCGTTGCGGAACTTTGCGCTCGCGTTCGGATCAGCCGGCCACGGCGGCATCTCGTGCTTCACGACTTTCTCTTTGATCGCTTCCGCAAAGGGCCGGACAGTTTCGTAAGACAGCAGCGACGAAGCCGACGCTATCTGGCCGGGGCGATGACAGTTTGCGCAGTGCTTGAACAGGATCGGCGCTACTTCCTTGCTGAAGGTGGGCGCGGAAGGATTGGCCGCGCTGGCGATCCGTATCAGGGCGATGCATATCAGGGCGATCCATATCTGACCCAGCCGTGGCAAGGGGATGATTCGTCTCGTCACGATCAAAGCGACAACCCCGCCACGGTGCCCATTTTTCTCACAATTGTTAGCGATTGTACCTTGACCTGAGGCGGCCCATCCTTGTCCTGAGCGATGATGCCGTCGGAGGTTCTCGACCTGTTCTGACAGGTTTCTCGCCGCCATCGGACGCGTATAATAAAGGGTACGACTATCAACAGACTTCCGGGTAGTGAAGTTTGCCCGGTCACTTTTGTGCAGTTGGATTTGTACGATTTAGACCAGAAAGGTACAGGGAATGGCCACTATTGATGTCGTGCCCCAGGAATCGTCCGGCCAACTGGGGCATCAGCGTGTCGTCAACGACATGAGCATTCAGGTTGCGACCGTGAATGGTTCGGGGTCGCAGAGTTCCAACACGGTTTTGCTGCGCAGCATTTTTCAGATGGGCGTACCGATTTCGGGGAAGAACCTGTTTCCGTCGAACATTGCGGGGTTGCCGACCTGGTTCACGATCCGCGCCAATAAAGACGGCTACATTGCGCGCAAGAAGGAAATCGATCTTCTGATCGCAATGAATGCGGAGACGGCGCAGGACGATGTGAAGACGCTGGCGCCGGGGGCGGCTGTGCTCTATGACGAGCCACTGGGGCTCGACAAACTCCGTAACGATCTGACGTTTTACGCAGTGCCTTACGACAAGCTGTCGGCGACGGTGGGTGCGGACGCCAAGCTGCGCAAGCTGATCAAGAACATGATCTACGTCGGAGTCGCAGCACAGTTGCTGGAGATTGACTATGCCGAGGTGGAGAAGGCGATCCGCAAGCAGTTCGCGAAAAAGCCAAAAGCGGCGACCTTGAATCTGGCGGCTGCCAAGGCAGGCCACGAGTATGCCGTTGCGAATTTGAAGAAGCGCGATCCGTTCTTCATCCAGCGCCTGAATAAGACGGCGGGCAAGATTATTGTTGACGGCAATTCCGCCGCTGCCATGGGATGCATGTTTGCCGGTTGCACGGTGGTGACGTGGTATCCGATCACGCCTTCATCGTCTCTGGTCGAAACCATGATTGAGTACATGAAGGAACACCGCATTGGGCCGGATGGCAAGGCGACATTTGCCGTGGTGCAGGCCGAGGATGAACTCGCGGCGGTGGGCATGGTAATCGGAGCGGCCTGGGCGGGCGCTCGGTCGATGACTGCTACTGCTGGTCCGGGAATTTCTCTGATGGCCGAGTTCATTGGTCTCGCGTATTACGTGGAAATTCCCGCGGTGATCTGGGACATTCAGCGCGTCGGGCCGTCCACCGGCCTGCCTACTCGCACTTCGCAGGGCGATGTGCTTTCGACTGCATTCCTGAGTCACGGCGATACCAAGCACATCATGCTGTTTCCGAACTCGGTCAGTGAGTGCTTCACCATGGCGCAGGATGCGTTTGATTTGGCGGAGCGTTTCCAGACGCCGGTATTCGTCATGTCAGACCTCGACCTGGGAATGAATAACTGGATGTCGGACCCGTTCCCTTATCCCGAAAAGCCAATTGAGCGCGGGAAAGTGTTGACTAGAGAAGATATTGCAAAGGCGGGCGGCTTCGCCCGCTACAAGGATGTGGATGGCGACGGCGTTGGCTATCGCACGCTGCCGGGTACGGATCACCCCGCGGCCGCATATTTTGCGCGCGGCAGCGGCCACAACGAAAAGGCGCAGTACAGCGAGCGTCCGGACGATTTCGAACGCAACATGGAACGGATCAACAAGAAGTTCGAGACGGCGCGATCGTTTGTACCGCGGCCGGAATTGGCCGGCAGCGGGAAGTCGAAGATTGGCATCCTGGCTTATGGCACGACGCACTGGGCGATTGTCGAGTCGCGCGATCAGTTGTCGGCAGAGCACAAAGTGGAGACGGATTATCTGCGGGTGCTGTCGTATCCGTTTACGCGCGAGGTGCACGATTTTATCGAGAGGCACGACCGCACTTATGTCGTGGAACAGAATCGCGACGGACAGATGGCGACTTTGCTCAAGCTCGATATCAAGCCGGAGTTGACGCCGCGCTTGCGTTCGATTTGCCATATTCACGGGTTGCCGATTGATGCGCGCTCCGTGACCGACGAGCTCATGATGATGGAGGGGAAGTAACATGGGGACCACTACCAACACGCCGCCGGCGGCTCCGGCTCCAAAGATCAATCGCATTGGATTGCAGGTGATTGACTATCGAGGCGGGAAGACTACGCTCTGCGCCGGTTGCGGGCACAACGCGATTTCCGAACGCATCATTGACGCGATGTATGAAATGGGAGTGTCGCCCGAGCGCGTGGCCAAGTTCAGCGGCATCGGATGCTCGTCGAAGAGTCCGGCTTATTTCATGAACCGCTCGCACAGCTTCAACTCCGTGCATGGACGCATGCCTTCGGTGGCCACGGGAGCGATGCTGGCGAATAAAGACCTGATCGCCTTGGGAGTCACTGGCGACGGGGACACGGTGTCGATTGGCGCCGGGCAATTTGTCCACCTGATGCGGCGAAATTTGCCGATCATTTACATCATCGAAGACAACGGTTGCTACGGTCTGACGAAAGGCCAGTTCTCCGCGACCGCCGATCTGGGGTCAACGTTGAAGAGCGGCATTGCCAACGACCTGCCTCCGGTAGATACCTGCGCCCTGGCCATTCAGTTGGGAGCGACGTTCGTGGGGCGGTCTTTCTCTGGCGACAAGAAGCAGCTCCACACCATGCTCAAGGCGGCCATCGCGCATAAGGGAACGGTCATGCTGGACGTGGTTTCGCCCTGCGTTACTTTCAACGATCACGAGGGTTCGACCAAGTCTTACAAATATATGCAGCAGCATGAAGAGCCGCTGCACGAAGTCAGCTTTGTGCCGTCGTTTGAAGAGATCAATGTGGACTATGATCCGGGGACGACGTTTGAAGTTACCATGCACGACGGGTCGAGCTTGCGGCTGCGGAAATTGGAACAGGAGTACGATCCGACGGACAAGATTCAGGCGGTGGGCCGGCTGATGCAATCGCACGCGCAGGGGGATGTGTTGACTGGCGTGTTCTACATCAATGCCAATGCGCCGTCGTTCATTGACATGCTCAACGTCACCGACCAGCCGCTGGCTACTTTGCCGCAATCGCTGACGCGGCCGAGCCGAGAAGTGCTGGCGCAGTGCATGGAAGAGCTGCAATAGGTTCTGCGGTCGATGGCAAGAATCGATGGATCGGGATAGGGGGAACGGTCACCCGTCCTCCCCTCCCACACCACCGTACATGCGGGTCCGCATACGGCGGTTCGGCGGATTAAGCGAGGACCGTACGACCAGGGGCGGAAGCCCGAGCTGGGCAAAGTAAGCATTCGGCAGAGCGATGGTCAGGGCGGGCGAGTGCGCGAGCCGCCACGGACCGTGAGGGCTCCCGGCCGTTTTCGCCGCGAGGTCCTTACTGACGCCCCGTTTGCGCAGCTCGCGGAACCTTGTCCGTCCACGCTTCCATTGCTTCCACACCACCGACCGAAGTCGGCGGCGTAACCACGTCTCAAGACGTTCCAGCACCGAGGGCGTTTGACAGTCGCCGAAGTACCCGAGCCAGCCACGGAGATAGGTCGCCAGTTCCTTGACCATCGGCCGCAAGCTGATGCCGCGGGTTCTCCGCGTCTGCTCCCGAATCCGCTCCTTGAAGCGAGCGATAGCCTTGGGGGCGATGCGCCGCCTCGGTTCTCGTTCCCCCGTGAAGCTGAATCCGAGAAACTTCCTTTGCCCCGGTCGAGCGACGGCGCTCTTCGCCTGGTTGACCTTGAGCTTGAGACGGTGCGTGATGAAGCGAGTAACGCTCTCCATCACTCGTTGTCCCGCTCGTTCGCTGCTGACGTAGATGTTACAGTCGTCGGCATAGCGGACGAAGCAGTGACCGCGCCGCTCTAACTCCCGGTCCAGTTCGTCCAGCACCAGGTTGGAAAGTAGTGGTGAAAGCGGACCGCCTTGAGGCGTTCCCTCATCCACCGCACTCACCAACCCATCCTCCATCACTCCGGCCTCCAGAAACGCTCGAATCAATTTGAGCATTCGCTTGTCGGCCACGCGCTCGGCCACCGCCGCCATCAGGCGGTCGTGGTTTACTCGATCGAAAAATTTCTCCAAGTCGAGATCCACCACCCAGCGGTACCCTTCGGCGATATACTGCTGCGCCTTGTGCACCGCTTGCTTCGCACTGCGCCCCGGTCGGAAACCGTGGCTATGTTCGGAGAACGTCGGGTCCCAGCGCTTCTGCAGAACCTGCAGCACCGCCTGCTGAATAAAGCGATCCAGCACGCAAGGAATGCCTAGCTTGCGCATTCCACTGCCATCCGGCTTCGGGATTTCCACCCGTCTTACCGGCTGCGGTTGATAAGTTCCGCTTCGTAGCTGTTCCCCGATTTCCAGCCCATGCTGCTTCAGGTAGGCCGGTAATTCGTCGACGGTCATCCCGTCTACTCCCGGACTCCCTTTATTCGCCTTGACTCGTTGTAATGCCTGCTTGCAGTTTTCCAGCTCGCAGACTTCTTCCATCAGTCGTTCGGTTCCGGCCAGGCTTTCAGACTTGCGCTTCGCCACCAGCGTTTCGGTCCCTTTCGCGGCGGGCTTCGGAGCATCACTCCTACTTTCCACCGGAAAGGCCAGCACCCCTTGTTCGGGTCGGTTTTTCCGCCGCTGTCCGCTCATGAGTCGCGCCGCTTACTTGCCCTTTCCTTTATTCCCCTTGCGGAGTACCGTTCGGGCCTTCGATCATCGTTCCCGGCTTGGCCTATCTTGTTTGCTCCGCCTTTCGGCTTTGGAGTGCCTCAATAGCTTCGCCGACTGCATGACCTACTACGCCCTTTGCTGACTTCTGCGACACGATCGGGATGAATCGCTTTCACCCTCAGTCACGATTTCGTGACGTGCCGCAGACCTCCCGAGGTAAGTTCGACCGCCTTCGACACGCAACCGCCGGATCTACCACCAGTGCGCTTGATGGATATGGGCTTCGCAATCATTGGCTCGCTCGCCCGCCACCGTAGGCCTCATATCCGGTTCTTGTTCATCGGCTCGCGTCTTTGCTCCACGCTTCTTTCAGGCCCCGCCTCACGGCGGGTGTTATTTCACCCTTGCGCTTCGCTATGACTTCACCTCCATCAGGTTGTCAAAGGGACTTTCACCCTCAAGCTGTCGAACATGCTCGGCACACCAAGAATTGAGCCGGCCCCGCTCGGGACCGGCTCAAATTGTTTCGGGTTGGTAAGCAGAGCGATTACGCGCCCATGGTCAGCACCACGCGAAAGCGCACACGGCCGCTGCTCATCTGCTCGTAGGCTTCGGCTGCCCTCTCCAGGGGATATTTTTCGATCATCGGACGAACTCCTGACAGTGCGCTGAATTGCATGGTGTCTTCGGAATCGGTTGCGATTCCCGAAGCCCATCCCTGAATTGACGTTCGGCCTACGATCAACTGAATGGGCGAGATGGCTAGCGCATCGGCGCTGGCGCCTACTATCAGGAGCTTGCCGTTGCGGGCGAGTCCGTTCGCTACTGCGGACATGGATTTGGAATCGGGCGCGGTGGTCAGGATCACGTGGGCACCGCCGAACTTCTGCAACTCCGCCGCGGGGTCGCCAGCGGCGGTATCGATATAGTGAGTGGCTCCTAGTTTTCGCGCGAGAGCTTCTTTGTCTTTGCCGCGGCCGATGGCGAAGGTGCGGAAGCCCATCTGGCGGGCGTACTGGACTCCTAGATGGCCGAGTCCTCCAATGCCTTGGACGGCCACGAGATCGCCGGGGCGAGCTCCCGAATTGCGCAGCGCGTTGAAAACCGTGATGCCGGCGCAAAGCAACGGCGCGGCGTCGGCGGCTGCAAGTTCATCGGGGATGGCGGCTACCGCCTCGGCGGGCGCGAGCATGTATTCCTGATAGCCGCCGTCGTAAGTGATGCCGGTAATTTGCTCGTTCTGGCAGTTAATGAAATCGCCTCGGCGGCAGGCATTGCAAGTGAAGTCATGTCCGCCGTGCCACCCTACGCCGACGCGCTGGCCGGGCTTCCAGTTTTTAACGTCGGCGCCGACGGTGTCAATGCGGCCGGCGACTTCGTGTCCCGGAACGCGGGGATATTGGATACCGGGCCAAAGGCCTTCTTTTACGGCCGCGTCGCTGTGGCAGATGCCGCACGCTTCGACTTTAATTCTGACCTGGTTGCGGGCGGGATCGGGAATATGTTTTTCGACGAGTTCGAAATTGCCGCCGGGCTTGCTGACTTGGACTGCTTTCATTTTAGGCATGGATCTTTCCTCATGAATCTCGGTTGATGAAGGTGCCGATTGAAATATGAAACTACGACAATCAGATGAGCCAGGAGATTGTAACGACTCAGAGCTCAAGATTCAGAAGAGGAACTCCGGGCCGGAAACCCCAGCTCTCCGCTAGGCAGGCTTCTTGAACTCTCCCTCGAAAGAGTGTTCAGGGCTGTCGCCGGGTTCGGGAAAATCGCTGTCGGCGCCGTCCTGCATGGGATCGGGGTTGCGGTGACCGAGTTGATCTTTCATGGAGTTGTTTCCGCTTTGACCCCGTTCGTCGGGCTCCTGAGAACCTTTTCCACGGTCGGCATCGTCGAGAAGATGATCGCTGGTGCTTTTCGTCATGAAAGGCCTTTCTATTTGCTTAAGTAAGAATGATTGCAGAGTCAGGTTACGCTGAAAGTTCGCGGCGGGCAATCTTCGATGTTTTGCCTGTCCTGTTGCGGCTCCAAGCTATTGTAATGACTATGATAGGTAAATTTAATAGTCGATTAACACGATAATGAATCTAAGATAGTACATGGTTAGCAAATACAGGAAACATTATCTCTTTGCCAGCGACTTCGATCAGACGTTGACCTTCAACGATACGGGTTACGTGCTCAGCGAAGTGCTCGGCATTTCCGTCAAGGAGTTCGAGCGCAAGGCCAAGGGAATGGCCAATCTGAACCTGGTTCAGCAGGGCGCCGAACTTTCTTATCTACTCCTGCACGATCCCGAGTTCCATTCGCGGGTCAGGCGCGAGCACCTGTTCGAGGTGGGCAAGCGCATTCGGCTTAAGGAAAACATCCAGCAAATCTACGAGATACTCGACCGGCGGATCGATGGATTTCACTTTGAGTTTTACGTGCTCTCGGCGGCGCCGGTAGAGGTGATCCAGTCGGCACTCGAGGGAATCGTGCCGAAGGACCACATCTTTGGCACCGAGTTCAAATACAACGCGTCAGGCGAGATCGAAAGCCTGGTGCGGGCTACGGCCGGTTATGGCAAAGTTACGCGGCTGGATCAGCTCGCAGAACAGCTTGGCATTCCGGGTGACCACATTGTTTACGTGGGCGACGGCAGTTCTGACATTCACGTCATGCTGCACGTGAACCGGCGCGACGGTTTCACTATCGCCGTATCGGAATCGAAGCTGGTAGCGCAGATAGCGAAACGGACGGTGCTCAGCGACAATGCGCTGGCTACGCTGGTTCCGATTCTGGAGGAGATTGCAGGTTGGCAGCGGCCGCAGATCCGCGCGCTGTTTGAATCGTACGGTTTTCTGATTCAGGGGTGGGATCGCGTGCAGACGGATTGGGTCACGCTGCGGCCTAGCGGCGTCGTGGCGGAAAAGGCGGCTGCGGCGGATGTCGTTTAGGGCCGGTCGTCGCTCTCGTCCAAATCAAATGCAAAATCAAACCCAAAAGGAAGATCAACGGCAGCGGACAAGAGTGGCCGCTCTACTGGCGGCTCTTGGGAGCGGGCGTTGCTCCCAGCTTCCGTAATCTCTCCCGGGCTTGCGTGGCTTCGGTAGTCCTGGGATAGCGCTGGATTACGTGCTTCAATTCTTCTGTGCCTTCGTCTTCCTTGCCCAGCTCGAGGAGCGCGTATCCTTTCTTGAGCTGTGCGGCCGCAGCCTTGTTTCCACCGGGAAAATTCTGGACAACCAGATCATAATTCGTCACTGCCTTCGCGTAATCGCCGGCTTTGAACTGAATTTCGGCTAGATAGAAATACGCGTTCCCCGCCAGGTCCGTATTCGGATAAAACTTGATGTAATCGTTAAATTCCTGGACTGCCAGATCATTCTTCCCTCCGTTATAGTCGCGCAGGGCGTTGTTGTAGAGCACGTCGGGTGGAGGCGCCTGAGCCATTTCCTGGGCCTTCTGTTGCGCTTGCGCCTGTTGCTGGGCCATCGATTGCTGCGTCGTCGCCATGTCCTCGAATTGCTTGCTTAGCTTGGCTAGCCGGACCTTAAGTTCGTCCATGGTGTCGTTCAGCGATTGAATTTGGCCGGAGATCTGGTCCACCTGGCCGGAGCGGTCCTGCTGCTGTTTGTTGATGGACGCTTGCAGGCCGTTGATGGCGGTGGTCACTTTGTTGGCGGCGTCGGTGTTTTGCTCCAGCAGATTTTTCATGACGCCCATGCGCTCATCAAACGATTGCTTCATTTGGGTCATCTGCTGCTGCAACTGCGTGACCTGGGCTTGCAGTTCGACCATGTCTTTGTTGACGGCGTGGGCGGGAGCGGTCGAGATGGCGAATAGCGCGAGTGCAAACAGAATGCGATCTAATTTCATAGTTAGCCTATTAAATAACCCATTGGATGTCAGAACCAGCTGAGTGGTGGAGGGGCGAAACGTCCGTCCCTCCACTTGCTCCGCTTACTTGTCGTAAACAAAGTGTCCGCGGCGATTTTGCTGCCAGCAACTTTCGTTCGACTCAGTGCAGAACGGCTTTTCTTTGCCGTAGCTGAAGGTCTTGATACGGTCGCCGCTGACTCCAGCCTGAATCAGCGCGTTCTTCACGGCATCCGCGCGATTGCTGCCCAAGGCGAGGTTATATTCGGTCGAGCCACGCTCGTCGCAGTGTCCCTCGATGGTGATGTGGATGTCGGGATGCTGCTGCAGGAACTGCGCATCGCCCTGCAAAGAAGCCTGCTCGGAGGCGCGTATATCGGACTGGTCGTACCCGAAGTAAATATCCTTCACATTTTGCGCGAAGAGTTCCTGCTCGGTGGCATTCGAAGCCGCGGTTGGTGGCGGCGCAGGTGCGCCGTTGACGGTCACGCGAGCGGTGGCGTCCTGGGTCCCTCCAGCGCCTTTGGCGATCAGGTGGTAGGTGGTTGAGTCGGTTGGCGTCACTTGGCGCGAGCCGCTCACGTCCACGGGGCCGATGCCGTCAATGCTGACGTCAGTCGCGTTTGTGGTCTGCCATGCCAGCGTTGTCGGTTGTCCCTGGTCGATGGTATTCGGGCTCGCCGACAGCGAGGCTGTGGGAGCGGTTGCGGGCGGTGGCGGCGCTGGCGGCGGCGGAGCGACCTTCTTGGCGCATGCGGCCAGAAATATGATGATGCCAAATGTAAGTACCAGTGTGCTCCACTTCTTCGCGTTCATCTTCATCGTCACTGTCATTGTGTGCTTCACCTGATTCCTCGTTTCTGTGCGCTCGCGTTGTGGCGTGCAATTTGCAGATTCACGGCAGAGCGCACTCTGGGCCAGCCGCGAAGCTCTTTCTTCTAACTCTAATTACTATCGACTCATCTACTTCCAACTCCAGTTGGGCTGCGTGTTGGCGCCATTCGTAGTTAGTTGCTTCACGTTGCTGCCGTCCGCCAGCATGGACCATATCTGGTCGCTGCCGGAGCGGTGAGACTGGAATACGATGTGTCGGCCGTCCGGCGACCAGCAGGGAAAATCGTTGCGCCCGGCATCGTGCGTGAGCTGTACCCACTGCTTGCTCGCGACGTCCATTAGATAAATGTCGTTCGAGCCCGGCTCTCCCGGACCATATTTGCGCATCCAGGAGAAGGTCAGAAACTGACCGTTTGGCGACCAGTTCGGAGAAACGGCATAGCCCTGATCGGTGACGCGCTGCACGTTGGTGCCGTCGGCTTCCATGGTGTAGATCTGGGGTAAGCCGGTGCGTCCGCTGACGAAAGCGATCTGGCTGCCGGTCTTGCGATTCCATGTCGGCGAAACGTCCGGCCCCTTGTCGTTGGTCAGGCGGCGCGAGTTTCCTCCCGACGCGTCGACGACGAAAATGTTCGGGTAGCCGTTTCTAGAGGAAGACAGCGCGAGCTTGCCGTCGGGCGACCAGGACGGCGAAAGATTCATGCCTCCAAAGCGAGGAAAGGCGACCATGCGGTTGAGGTCGAAGGAGTACATCATGATTTCCCAACCGCCTTTGTTGATCGAACTGAAGGCTAGGCGCGATCCATCGGGCGAGATGCGCGGCGAAAGGGAAATGCTTCCGAGATGGGTGACCTGTTGCTGATTGGCGCCATCGTAGTCCATCATCCAAACTTCTTTGTGGCCGCTGCGCTCGCTGATGAAATAGATCTTGGTTTCGGCGATGCCCGGTACGCCGCCGCCGAGGCGGAAGATGATCTCGTCGGCAAAGCGATGTGCGATAACACGCACCGCTTCGCTGGTCGCGTTATCGGAGTACTGCTTGCCGAGGACTTGGGGCGACTTCTCGTTCTTCACATCGTAGAGCCAACCCTGCACCGTGACTTTGCCGGCGGCTGCTCCGAGGTTGCCGAAGGCGAGCATAGAAGTATTGGGAGGCGGGGAATTCCACGCTGGGAAGCTGACTTCGGACGGTTGCCCCGGCTCCTGCAGCGGATAGAAGCTCTTGGAGACGAGATCGAAGATTCCGGCGTTGTCGAGGTCGTTCCAGAGCACGTCGTTGAAAGTCTTCAAGAGGGCTGCGTTGGTGGCGTCCGAGGTCGAAGGCTTTAAGTCGGCTGCGGCCAAGCGTACGCGTTCGACGCCGAGCCCGGTGCCGGTACGAATCCAGTCCTGGGCGGAGCCGCTAGCGGCCGACAAGATCAGTAAGGCAACGGCGATGACAGCGTGGCGACGAGCTGAGTTACTCAATTTTTTGCTCCCTGATGGTCGTTAGTCGTTGGTCGATAGTCGTTGACAAAACCTTTCGAACGACTAGTGACCATCGACAAACGACTGTCTCACCGCTTGTAATCAAACCAAAATTCTACTGACACTTTGCTTCCCGAATAATCCGACGGCAGCGGGCCGAAGGTATCAATACGCTGGAGCGCACGGACCGCCGATTGGTCCAGCGACGGCACGCCACTCGACTGCTCAATCTGGACGTTTGACGGGTGTCCATCGCGCGCAATATCAAAGGTCAAATAAACTCGTCTAGCCTCATTTATGCTCGGGTCGACCTCATACTTCAGCCAGTTCTCGGTGACCTTTCGCTGCACGGCTTGTACGTACCAGGCAAACTGGCTGCCGAAATCGCCACCGCTCCCGGTAAATCCAAAGCCGCCTTTGGCGCCGCCCGCGGTCATGGTGTAGGGGCCACTAACAGGACCGCCCTCACCATACGGAATCTGATTCGACTCGGGCGGTTCTGGTTGCGCTTTGCGTTGGGTCGCGCTTTTGACCGGAGCGGGTTTTGTCTTCGTGTTCTTGTCGGGAATCGGAATCGCTTCCGGTTCTTTTTCCTGCACCGTAGGCTCGGACTTCGCGAGACCCTTGGATTCCGTGGCCAGCACGTTGGTTGTCTCTACAGGATTGGCGGGCAAGGGGACCGCGCTCACCAGGGTTGCGCCCATGGCATCCCCAGTACCACCGCTGCCCCAGCCTGTGCCGCGAATGCCATTGATGAAGACCGCGTAGAGCACGACGAAGGTCGCGAACGCGAGATGCAGTCCGAACGACCAGGCCAGAGGGCGGCGCAACTGCGCGTGCTCGGAATAGATGTCGAAGTCGGTCATGCGCAAATCGTTCGTTCGCAAAATCGTTGATGCGACATCAGTGACGGCCGCCGTGGGTATCCATCGGCTGCGTAACTATGCTCACGTTGCTGATGCCTGCCTGCTTGATGGCGTCCATCACGGTGGCGAAGGCGCCAAAGGGAACATCTTCGTCTGAGCGTAAATAGATCGCCTGGTGCTGCGGATCGCGAATCTTCTGCTTCAGACGCGCTGCGATCTGGTTGATGTTGATGGGATCGTTGCCGAGAAAAACTTTTTGCGATTTGTCGATGCTGATGACGAGGCGCTCCTCGGTGATCTCTTTGACAGTGCGGGTGTGGGGCACGTTGACTTCGATGCCGGACTGTAGCACCGGCGCGGTCACCATAAAGATGATCAGCAGTACGAGGACGACGTCGACGAGCGGCGTGACGTTGATGTCGGCGAGCGCGGTCTGGGTGCGTCCGTTGGCGGAGGTGAAGGCCATCAGCGACGAACCTCGGTGGCTTGCGGTATCTGCTGACGCTCGACCAGATTGAGCATCTCGAGAGTGAAGTCGTCGTTGCGCGAGGCCATTTCGCGAATGGAGCCAATGATCAGGTTATAGGCGATCACCGCCGGGATGGCCGCGGCGAGGCCGGCGGCGGTGGTTACCAGTGCTTCGGAGATTCCGGGAGCGACCGCGCGTAACGTTGCCGCACCGGCTGTGCCCAGGCCGTGGAACGCGTCGATGATTCCCCAGACGGTTCCGAACAATCCGATGAACGGCGTAACGGCTCCGGTAATCGCGAGCCATGGGACGTTGCGTTCGAGGCGAGTGATCTCCTCGGAAGAGGCGATTTGCATGGCGCGCTGAATTGCCACGGGATTGTGAATACCGCCGGTTGTTCCCATCTGGCGTTTGAACTCCGCGACTGCGCCTTCAAATACTCCCACCAGCGGGCTAGGACGGAACTGTTCGGCGACCGAGGCGACGTCCTGCATGCGTTGCGCTTTGCGGAAGGCACGGACGAAGCGTCCACTCTGAAGGCGCGCGCGTTGGATCAATCTCCACTTGGAAAGAATCACAGCCCAGGAAAGCACGCTGAAAGCGACGAGCAGAAGCAATACGGTTTTGGCGACCGGACCGGTCTGTAGGACGAGATCAACGATTTCGCCGCCGACAAAGAACAGGAGGAGGGAAGAAAAGTGCATCGCTTTAGGGAAAACCCCTGATTCAGATTATAGACCTGCGTGGCGGCGTGGCTGGCGTGGGTACCGCATCGGTCAATGGAAGATCATTGAAGGAAGATCATTGAATGACTGGGGTGTTGCGATATCGATTCAATTCGGAATCACAGCTTCCCCCACATTGGAGTATGCGCTCTCCTCACCCTGGGCGTTGACCTCGGTCGCGACGTAATAGTAGGTCGTCCCGGAAACAACCGTATAGTCGGTGAAGTTCGTCGAGGGATCCAGCGCAGGATTGATCTTCTGGTACGGGCCTCCATCGACGGTGCCGCGGTACAGGTTGTATCCCACCGCGTCCCCGTTTCCCGGATTCCAGGAAAGATAGACGCTGTGGCTGGCGACGCCGCGGCCGGCGACATCGATTGTAAGCTCGGGATTCTCGGCGCTGCTTACCAGCAAGATGTTCCCGGTGGTATGTCCCGGGGCAGTCGGAGTGAAGACAATGGGCAACGCGACGCTCGCCCCTGGCTTGAGCTTAATTGGTAAGGGGAAGTTGCCGACTGAGAAAGCGCTGCCTTGTATGGAATCGGAAGTGATGCGCAGGGTTTTGTTACCGGTATTGGTGAGTTGAATGGAATAAGAACTGGAATCGCCGATCGTAACCTTATGGAAGGCATGCCTGCAAGGATTGCATTGCAGTTTCTGCGCCCGCGCGGGGGATGCGGCCAGACCGCAGAGCAGGCCTGCGATTACGACCAGGGGAAGATGTCGCATAGGTTGATCTTCGCGAAGTGGTTGCCAGGGCGGCAAAATCGGAAGTGCATTCGTCACAATCTTTAGCGCTGGATTCGTACGGGCAGGCGGTTTCGGACGTTCCCGCGGGCGGTCTGTGCTATGCTGCGCGTAAATTGCAGTGTGCTGTCAATAAAGTTCAAAGGCCGCGGACAAGAGTGTCCGCGCCACACGAACGGAAACTCTTGTGCTGGCCGAACTTCGACTTGAAAATTACGCGGTGATTGACAACGTCGTGATCGAATTCGCGCCAGGACTGAATCTTCTGACTGGCGAGACCGGGGCGGGGAAGTCGATTCTGATTGATGCGCTCGGCTTGCTGCTTGGAGACAAGGCGTCTTCCGATGTAATCCGCACCGGGGCTGAGCGGGCGGTGGTTGCGGCGGTGTTCGAGAGCGAGGGAACGGCGGCGCGTGCCATCGAGGCGATCCTCGAGACAAATGGACTGGACGCGGAGAATGGCTCGCTAATTCTGCGGCGTGAGATTGCTCCCGGCGGCAAGGGGCGCGTCTTTATCAATAATCAGCCCGCGACTGTAGCGGTGCTGAGGCAGATTGCACCACACCTGGCGGTGATCCACGCCCAGAATGAATCGATCGTGAACTTCGATGCCGCGGCGCGGCAGGACTTGCTCGATGCTTATGCTGGAGTCGAGTTGAAGGACGTGGTGGCCGCGTTCGCGCACTGGAAAAAGATTCGCGGGCACATTGCTGAGCTTGAACAGGACGAACAGGATCGGGTTCGGCTTCTGGATCTGTGGAGTTTTCAATGCCGCGAGATTGAAGAGGCGCGTCTGCGGGCGGGCGGGGGTGCGCAAGAAGATGAGCAATTGGAGGCCGAGAAGCGCGTCCTGGCCAATGCCGAGAAGATTTACGCGGCGGCGATTAGCGCTTTCGACCTGCTGTATGAGGGCAACGGATCGACCTCGTCGAGCCTGCGGGCGGCACAGAAACACATCGAGGAGCTATCTCGGTATGAGCCGAAGTTTCAGGAGGCGCTCACGGCGCTGGAGTCCGCGCGTATCAGCGTCGAAGATGTGGGCGCGACGTTGCGCGACTATGCTGGCGGAATTCAGGCCTCGCCCGAACGTCTTGCCGAGATCGAAGAGCGGCTGGCGTTGCTGGACCGGCTGAAGCGCAAGTACGGGCCTACGCTCGATCAGGTCATTAGTTTCGGTGAAGACGTTCGGCGCAAACTCTCAGAGATGGAGAATAAAGATCAAGTGTTGCTTGAACTGCGCGCAGAACTTGCTGTGTCCGGAGATGACTATCGCAAAGCCGCCCGCAATGTGTCGCGCAAACGTGCAGAGGCAGGGCGCAAATTAGAGAAGTTGGTCGAGGCGGAGATTAACGATCTCGCGATGCGCGCCAGCTTTCGAATTGCGGTTGAGGAAAACGAAGACGAAGCGCATTGGACTTCTTCCGGCATCAACCAGGTCGTCTATCGAATTTCGACCAACGCGGGTGAGACGCTGCGACCGCTGGAGCAGATTGCTTCGGGCGGCGAGCTTTCGCGCGTCATGCTGGCGTTGAAGGCGAGCGTTGAAGCGGGGTCGAATTCGGCGGGCACTTCGAAAAGGAAGCCGGCGGCGGCTCAGCGCACACTCGTGTTCGACGAAATTGATACCGGTATTGGAGGCAGCGCGGCCGAGGCCGTGGGGAAAAAATTGAAGGCGCTTTCCAAAGGCAATCAGGTGCTTTGCGTTACTCACCTTCCGCAGATTGCTACGTTTGCCGATCACCACTACTTGATTGAGAAGCGCGAAGCTGAGGGGCGGGCTAAGACCACCGTCCGCCAGATTACCGGCGAAGAGCGGACTGAGGAAGTGGCTCGCATGCTGTCTGGGGCCAAGCTGACTGAGACTTCGCGCAAGCACGCGGAGCAGATGATTCGGGCGAATGGGTGAGAGTAGGTCTTGACTTAGCTAAGTAAAGTTAGCTAACATATATCCATGGAAACCATCACCATTCACAAGGCCAAAACCGAGCTTTCGCGGCTGATTGAGCGGGCTTGCCGGGGCGAGGAGATTGTGATCGCTCGGGGGAAGAAGCCGGTGGTGCGGTTGGTCGCGATTGAGGACAAGCAAGGTCAACGCAAGCCTGGAGCTTGGAAAGGGAAGATCGAAGTTGGTCCTGAATTCTTCTTGCCGCTGCCGCCGGAAGAAATGGAAGGCTGGGAGTAGTTTCGATTGCATCTCTTGCTAGATACGCATGCTCTGATCTGGTGGATGACGAATAGTCCCTCGCTCCCCGAGTCCGTCCGACGCTTGATGATCGACAAGCGAAGCACGGTGGTGGTGAGCGCAGCGTCGGCGTGGGAGATGGCCACCAAGGTTCGTCTGGGAAGACTTCCAGCCGCATCCGACATCACGCGACATTTCCAGGAATATCTGACGCAGGCGGGATTCGAGAGCCTTCCGGTGAGCGCGGAGCACGGTATTCGAGCCGGGCTGCTTCCGGGACCGCAGCTCGACCCTTTTGATCGGATGCTGATCGCTCAAGCGCAGGCTGAGGATTTGACCCTCGTCAGCAATGAGTTGTCTTTTGATAGTTACGGTATCCGCCGCGTCTGGTAGGAATGCCATTCCCTGTTGTCATTTCCCCGCCCGCTGCTAATCCTCACATCCTCAAAGGCTTACATTGACTGAGGGTGCATCTTTCGATACCCTTAAAGCATCTTTCCTCAATGAGAAAATGAGAAAGTGTACCCTAGTAATACGGGGGATCGAACTTGTCTGAGACCGGCACTTTACGTACCAAGAATTTGCACGCGAAGACCTTGTTGCTGTTGAAGCCCCGCGGATTCTGCGCCGGGGTGGTGCGGGCGATTGATATTGTCCGGATTGCGCTGGAAGCGTTTGGGCGGCCGATTTATGTGCGCAAAGAAATCGTCCACAATCGCTTTGTCGTTGAGGAACTGCAACAGAAGGGCGCAATTTTTGTCGATAGCGTGGACGAAGTGCCTGAAGGAGAGCGCGTCATTTACAGCGCCCACGGCGTTTCTCCGGAAGTGCGCGACGCCAGCAAATTGCGCAAGTTGCGCGTAATTGACGCTACCTGTCCGCTGGTCACCAAGGTGCACGTGGAGGCGGTGAAGTTCGCCAAGGAAGGCTATTCGCTCATCCTCATTGGCCACCGCGATCACGATGAAGTGATTGGCACGCTCGGCGAAGCGCCTGCGGTGACTCAAGTGGTCGGATCGCCCGAAGAAGTGGCGTCGGTCACGTTGCCTGACCCTGACCGCGTTGCTTACCTGACGCAGACTACGCTCAGCCTGGACGAGACTCGCGATATTATCGCGGCACTGCGCAAACGGTTTCCGAACATTAAGGGGCCTGCCGCTCAAGACATCTGCTATGCCACGGAAAACCGGCAGGTTGCCGTGAAGCACGTGGCTTCCGATGCCGATTTGCTGCTGGTGGTTGGCTCTGACAATAGTTCGAATTCCAAACGCTTGGTGGAAGTTGCTCGAAGTTTACGTACCGAGGCGCATCTAATTGATGACTGTCGTGATATTCAGCCGCAGTGGTTGGATGGCGTTAAGACGGTGGCCCTGACCGCGGGAGCATCGGCTCCTGAACATTTGGTGCAGGAAGTGGTGGAGTACTTGGCGGGACAGGGCTTTGGCGACGTGCAGGAATTGGAAATCATGCCGGAAAATGTGCGCTTCGGATTGCCGCCGGAGATCGTGGAAACGATCGCTGCGGCTCCGGCCATAGCCATGGAGTCATAGTAGTTTTGGAGCCATTCTTTTGGAGCCATTGATGGACGAATCCTCCCCCCAGAGTGCGGGATATAGTTCGGCCGCCGTGCCGCAGATGCGGTTTGGAAAGATTGATGACCTGGGAAGCCGGGTCGCGGTCGCCGTCGATGCGGCGCGCAAGTATCTTTTCTCACAGCAGGACGAAGCTGGCTACTGGTGCGGAGAGTTGGAAGCCGACACCAGCCTGGAATCGGATTACATCCTGTTGCACACGCTGCTCGGCACCGGCAGTCAGGAACGTTTTGAGAAAGCCGCGCGCCACATCCTGAACCACCAGAATGAGGACGGGGGCTGGGGCATCTATGCCGCCGGGCCGTCCAACATCAGTTGTTCGGTCAAAGCCTATTTCGGACTCAAGCTGGCTGGATTCACGGCCGATCATCCTGCGATGGCACGCGCCCGCAAGAAAATACTCGAAATGGGCGGCGTGGCCGAAGTCAATACATTTACCAAGATCTATCTCTGCTTCTTTGGGCAATACGCTTACGATGCGGTGCCTGCGATTCCGCCGGAAATCGTGCTCTTTCCGAACTGGTTCTGGTTCAACATCTACGAAATTTCTTCGTGGTCGCGCGCCATTCTGGTGCCGCTCTCGATTTGTTATGCCAAGAAGCCGTTCAAGAAGATTCCCGATGAAATGGGAGTCGAAGAACTTTTTGTAGGCGGGCGCGATAAATCGCGCATGCGCCTGCACTGGTCCAAGAAACTGATTTCGTGGCGGAATTTCTTCTTGTGCCTGGATCGCATGACGCACTGGTTCGAGAGCGTGCACATCCGTCCGCTACGTTCACTGGCGCTGCGGCAGGCGGAGAAGTGGATGCTGGAACGCTTCGAGATGAGCGACGGTTTGGGAGCGATTTATCCCTCGATGATGAATGCCATCATCGCGCTCCGCTGCCTCGGATATTCGGTGGACGATCCGCAGTTTATCCGCGCTATGGACGAGTTCGAGAAGCTGGGTATCGAAGAAGGCGACACTTTCCGCATGCAGCCCTGCATGTCTCCGGTATGGGACACGGCGTATGCGCTGTTTGCGCTGGGCGAGGCCGGAGTTCCCGCGACCGATCCGCGGCTGGTGAAGTGTGCCGATTGGATCCTGCAGAAGCAGGTGCGTAAGCCCGGAGACTGGAAGATCAAGAATCCGAAAGGCGAGCCGGGCGGCTGGTACTTCGAGTTCAATAACGAGTTCTATCCCGACGTGGACGACACTGCAATGGTCTGCCTGGCGCTGAGCCGGGTGGAGCATCCGAACGGACGTTATCAGGCCGAGTCAGTGCAGCGCGCGATTGATTGGATGTTGTCGATGCAATGCAAAGACGGCGGCTGGGCTTCGTTCGACAAAGACAACGACCGCATGGTTTTTCAGTACGTGCCTTTTGCCGATCACAACGCCATGCTTGATCCGGCGACGGTTGACATCACGGGGCGAATTCTCGAGTGTCTAGCGACGTATGGATACGACCAGAACCATCCGGCGGTGAAGCGGGCGATCAAGTTTATTCGTAAAGAGCAGGAGCCCGACGGAAGCTGGTTCGGACGCTGGGGCGTGAACTACATCTACGGCACCATGCAGGTGCTGCGCGGCCTGGAAGCGATGGCTGTCGACCGCAACGATCCCATGATTCAGCAGGCGGCAGAGTGGATGCGCTCAGTGCAGAATGCGGACGGCGGTTGGGGCGAAACGGTCGGATCGTATGACGATCCTAACCTTCGCGGGCAGGGCGAGAGCACAGCTTCGCAGACCGCGTGGGCAATCATGGGACTGCTGGCCGTTGGCGATACGCGTAGCGAATGCGTGGCCCGCGGCATGGCGTATCTTCTGCGGACGCAAAAGAAGGATGGTTCGTGGGACGAAAAATTCTTCACCGGGACGGGATTCCCGCGAGTGTTCTACCTGATGTACCACCTGTACCGCCAATATTTCCCGCTGATCGCGTTGACGACTTATTCGAAGGTGATGGCGGAGAAGAGCAGCAGTTAGCACTCAGCAGTCAGCACTCAGCCGTCAGCAAAAACTGAATGCTGAATGCTGAGTGCTGAATGCTCGCCTTCGTCTCCGGCGCCACGGGATTTCTGGGCAGTCATGTTGCGCGCGTCCTGGCCGAACAGGGAGCCGAGTTGCGGCTGCTGGTGCGGCCTACGAGTGATCTACGCAATATTGACGGGCTCGTCGCTGATCGGGTAGTCGGCGATCTGCGCGACGCGGCTTCGATTGAGAAGGCTGTTTCGGGCTGCGATGTCGTCTTTCACGTTGCGGCCGATTACCGGCTGTGGGTGCGGGATTCCGGCGAGATGTATCGCTCGAATGTCGAGGGCACGCGATCGCTCCTCGAAGCAGCGCGGAAGCAAGGGGTGCGGCGCGTGGTGTACACCTCGAGCGTCGCGACCATGGGCTTCAGCTCGAACCGCGGCGTGATAGCTGACGAGGAAAGTCTGGTCGGCATCGCGGACATGATTGGTCACTATAAGCGCTCGAAGTTCATGGCGGAACAAGTCGCCGTCGGCGCAGCGAAGTCGGGAGTCGATGTCGTGATCGTGAATCCCACGACGCCGATCGGTGAACGCGATATCAAGCCGACTCCGACGGGGCGAATTGTGGTGGACTTCTTGAAGCGCAAATTCCCGGCATATGTAGAAACGGGATTGAATCTGGTGGATGCTACCGAGTGTGCTCGCGGTCACGTCCAGGCTTTAGAAAAGGGAAGAACCGGCGAGCGCTATATTCTGGGCGGAGAGAATCTCACGCTGAAACAGATTCTGGACCGGCTGGCCGCGATTACGGGATTGCCGTCGCCGACCGTGAAGCTGCCTTACTTTTTTGCGTTCGCGACGGGAGTCGTGGACGAAATGGTGACGGGGCGTCTTCTGCGTCGCGAGCCGAGGGCTACGATTGACGCCGTGCGCATGGGACGCAAGATGATGTTTGTGAGTTCGGCGAAAGCGGAGCGGGAGCTGGGCTGGCGGACGATCCCGGTCGATGGGGCGTTGCGGCGGTCGGTGGACTGGTTCCGGGCGAACGCCTATGTCTGATATGGGTCCGGCGGAGCCCAGGCGGCGAACGCGAATCGCGCTGGTTTCGGCGATAAAGGAAGAGATCGCTCCTCTGGTGCGCGGCTGGAAGGCTCGGGAGATCCAACACGATGGACGCAGCTACCCGTTTTTTGAGACCGAAGATAGCGGAACGGGCAGGGTGGTCGCGGTCTGCAGCGGAATCGGCGCGGAGCAAGGACGACGCGCTACCGAAGCCGTGATACAGGAAGTGTGGCCGGCGATGTTGAT
The DNA here is from genome assembly GCA_963755765.1 of uncultured Acidobacteriaceae bacterium. Lineage (GTDB taxonomy): Bacteria > Acidobacteriota > Terriglobia > Terriglobales > Acidobacteriaceae > Acidiflorens. The sequence continues at coordinate 433,584 of CAVWKZ010000004.1, read as the reverse complement.
CTCGGTTGGCATTGCTGGGGCTTTGGATTCGTCGCTGAAAGTGGCGGACCTTGTCGAACCGCGGGTGGTGGTTAACAGTGCCGATGGCTCGCGCACCGATACGGGCCGAGGCAATGGGGTGGTGGTAAGCGCAACGGCGGTGGCTGGGCCGGAGCAAAAGCGACGCCTGGCGAGCGCTTATGGAGCGATGGCTGTGGATATGGAAGGGGCATCGGTGGCGATGGGAGCGCAGGCGCACGGAATCGAGTTTGCCGCCTTGAAATCGATTTCCGATGAACTCGACTTTGCGATGCCGCCGATTAACGAATTTGTTTCTGTCGAGGGGAAGTTTCGCCATGCGCGATTCGCGGTCCACGTGGCGGTGCGTCCGTGGCTTTGGCGGCGGACGATCGCGCTGGCGCGAAACAGTTCCCGTGCGAGCCGGGCGCTTTGCGGCGCGCTTGCGGATTACCTCGGTCGCGAGAGTTCGCAGACTTCGCCCGGTGCGTCTTTGCTAGGCGAGTTGAATCCAACTAAAGTTGGCCAAAGTGAAGTGGGCCAAGAGTTCGCTGGCGCACATACTATTGCTGGCGCTGGGGCTCATACTCAAGTCAAGGGGAAGCACTGAGGAAAACGACGACGTCTACTATGGCAATTGCTCGAACATCATCGTTAGCTGTTGAAAATGAAAGGCACATGATTCCTTCCACGATGACGGCGGCGGTATATCGCGGCGTCAACGAAGTGCACCTGGAAGAAGTGCCGGTGCCTGCAATCGGGCCAGGCGAAATTCTGGTTCGAGTCCACACCTGCGGAATCTGCGGCACGGATCTCAAGAAAATCGCGACCGGCTCGCACTCCGCGCCGCGCATTCTTGGACACGAAACTGCCGGCGTCATCGTAAAGGTGGGTGAAGACGTTCGCAAGTTCGGTGTCGGCGAGCGCGTCGTGCTGTTTCATCACATCCCGTGTGGAGAGTGCTATTACTGCCGCCAGAAGACCTTTGCCCAGTGCGCTACCTATAAGAAAGTAGGGTGCACGGCAGGGTTTGAGCCGTCGGGCGGCGGATTTGCGGAATACGTCCGGGTGATGGACTGGATTGTCGAGAAGGGAACTGTGCGCATTCCCGACGGCATCAGTTTTGAGCAAGCATGCTTTGTCGAACCGGTGAATACCTGCATCAAAGGGATTGAGACCCTCCGTCTGAAAGCGGGCGAGACGGTGCTGGTGATGGGACAGGGCCCGATTGGCCTGATCCTCGCCACTTTGGCGAAGCGGGCCGGGGTTCGAGTGATTACTTCCGATTTGCATCCGGCGAGGCTTACAATAGCTAATAGCTTCGGCCTAAAACTTACAGTGGACGCTTCCAAGGCTGATGCCGGACAAGCGGTGCGCGAAATGACGGAAGGGCGCGGGGCTGATGCTGTGATTCTGGCAGTCGGCGGGAATAGCCTGATTGGACCCGCTATTGATGCAGCGCGTCCAGGTGGAAGGGTATTGCTGTTTGCGCAAACGGTTCGGGGAGAAGTCTCGATTGATCCTGCGGCGGTGTGTGTGGACGAGAAGACTTTGCTTGGGTCCTATAGTGCGTCGGTCGATTTGCAGGAGGAGTCAGTGCGGTTCGTCATGAACCGTGAAATGGATCTGGAACGGCTTATCAGCCACCGTTTCCCGCTGCAAAGCGGTGTGGAAGCGCTGAAACTGGCTGCCCATCCTCAACCGGACTCGATGAAAATTGTCATCCAGCCGGGCAGCTCGGGGCTCCAACACGGCGGGTTTTGACGTGGTGGGGCGGAGGGCGTGGGAAGGATACCAATTGTGAATGGCAAGATGACGGCAGCCGTACTTTACGGCAAAGAAGACATCAAGATTGAGAAAGTGCCGATCCCGCGCGTTGGCGCCGGCGAAGTTCTGGTCAAGGTGCACGTCGCGCTGACTTGCGGCACGGATTTGAAAGTCTACCAGCGCGGCTACCATGCCCGCATGATTGTGCCCCCTGCCTTGTTCGGTCATGAACTGGCGGGCACGATCGAAGAAGTCGGAGAGGGCGTCCGCGGCTTCAGGAAGGGCAACCGCGTGGTTGCGCTCAATTCGGCTCCGTGCGGTATGTGCTTTTATTGTTCCAAACACCAGCTGAACCTCTGCGAAGATCTCCTGTTCAACAACGGCGCCTACGCTGAATACATACGAATCCCGCGGCGCATTGTGGAAGGCAATATGCTCGTGGTGCCTTCCAACGTGAGCTTTGAAGATGCCGCGATGACCGAGCCGCTGGCGTGCGTGCTCCGCGGGCTGCATGAAACTGGAGTGGAGATCGGCGACACCGTGGCCGTGATTGGCGGCGGACCGATCGGACTGATGTTTGTGCAGGTGGCGAAAGCCATCGGCTGCAATGTGATTGCGGTGGTCAAGCGCGATTCGCAAGTCGCGCTGGCGCGCAAAAAAGGCGCGCACGAGGTGGTGCAGATTACAAAGGTGACGGACCCGGTAGAAGCAGTGCGCGAGTTGAGTCCGGAACGGCGCGGCGCTGACGTGGCGATCGAGGCCGTGGGCCGTCCTGAGGCTTGGGAGCAGGCGGTGCAAATGGTTCGCAAGGGCGGAACTGTGAATTTCTTCGGCGGATGCGCAGCGGGAAGCAAGGTGCAGCTGGATACCAACCGTCTGCACTACTCGGAGATTACGCTGAAGGCGACTTTCCATCACACTCCAGACACAGTGCGCCGGGCCTTTAGTTTGATCGCCGAGAAAAAAGTTTGCGGCAACGATTACATTACCGGCGAAGCGCCGCTGTCGCGTTTGCAGGACGTGCTGCGCCACATGCTGAACCGCAACGGAGATATCAAGACTGCGATTATTCCAGGTCACTAATACGGTGACCGCGTGAAGATTCATACGGTGGAGGGAGGGGCGTCTTGCCCATCCTGCCGAGCGAAAGCGGCCGGCTCTCTGCAAGCAATGAGTGCATAAGCAATGGGTAGTTCTGCTTCGTACTTAAGAATTCTTGATGACAACTGCTGCCAGCCATCCTCCGACTGTGCCGCTCTCCTCTGTCTGGAGCGCGCTGCCGCCGGAGTATGCCATCCCCGATCAGGCACCTTCCGAAGCTGAAGCGCGGGAGTATTGCTGCCGTCTCGCACGCTCGCATTACGAAAATTTCTCGGTTGCATCCTGGTTTCTCCCGAAGCGGTTGCGTCAGCACTTCTTCAACGTTTATTCCTATTGCCGCGTCTCGGACGATCTGGCTGACGAGGTTGGCAACTCTGTCGCGTCGCTGCAGTTGCTCGATCAGTGGGAAACGGAATTAAACGCGTGCTACGACGGGCCTTCTGGACGCGCGCGGCATCCCGTGTTTGTCGCGCTTGCTGAGACGGTGCGCGAGTTTGAAATTCCGAAACACGAGTTCGCGGATTTGCTGACCGCGTTTCGACAGGACCAAAGTATCAGCCGCTACGAAACTTTCACTGATTTGCTGGGCTACTGCCGGAATTCCGCGAATCCCGTGGGACACCTGGTGCTCTATCTCTGCGGATACCGCGACTCCGAGCGCCAGTTGCTTTCCGATTACACTTGCACGGCGTTGCAGCTGGCCAACTTCTGGCAAGACGTGAGCGCGGATTTTTCCAAAGGACGGATATATCTTCCCCTCGAGGACCTGCGCCGTTTTGGGGTGAGCGAAGAGGTTATCCGCAATGACGAAAACACCGCTGCATTCTGCGAGATGATGAAGTTTGAAGTCGAACTCTCGCGAGAATGGTTCGCGCAGGGGCTGCCCCTGATTGCGAGCGTCGATCGCAAATTGGCCACCGACATCGACCTCTTCAGCCGTGGTGGGCAGGAAATTCTTAACGCCATCGAGGGCCAGCATTTTGCTGTGCTGGGCAATCGTCCCGCAATTTCCAAAAGCCGGAAGCTTGCCTTGGTAGCTCGTGCCGCGCTGGGCAAACTGGTGGGGAAGGCGGCGGGGAAGCCAGAGGGGAAGCAAAGATGAGCACGGTTGCGGGAAGTCCGCCCGTGCAGTTTGCGCCCACCGCTTCACAGCTCGATATGGCGTACTCCGTCTGCCGGAGCATCGCACGCTCAGCCGCCAAGAATTTTTATTACGCATTTGTGGTGCTTCCGCGGCGCAAGCGCAATGCGCTGAGCGCGGTCTATGCCTTCATGCGGCGGTGCGACGACATCGCCGACGATAACACGCTGAGTCCGATCGATCGTCACAACAAGCTGGCGGAATGGCTGGATAAGGTCCACCGAGCATTGGCGGCGCAGCCGACGGACGATCCGGTGCTGCTGGCGCTGACCGACGCCCAGCGCAGTTATCAGATTCCGATTGGGCTGCTTGACCAGCTCGCCTTCGGTACGGCTTCAGACCTCGATTACAGCCAAGTTGATCCCTCCGCCGCAGTTCCGCTGGCCGCGCGTTACCAGACTTTCGACGAGCTGCGTCAGTATTGCTATAGCGTGGCTTCGGTCGTTGGGTTGGTGTGCATTAAGATCTTCGGATATCGCGATCCTGCGGCCGAGCCGCTGGCCGAACAGTGCGGCCTGGCGTTCCAACTCACGAATATCATTCGCGACGTTAAAGAGGATGTCGCGATGGGCCGCGTTTACTTTCCGCAAGAGGACTTGTCACAATGCGGCCTCGCGGCTGCCGATCTGGCCGCGTCGCATGTCGACGTTGCCCGGATCCGCCCACTGCTGGCGATGGAGGCGGACCGTGCTCGCGATGGCTACCGCGCCGGCGAAGAACTGGTTCCGCTGGTGAATGAAGACAGTCAGCCCGCGTTGTGGGTTCTTATCACGATTTACCGCCGGCTGCTCGAAAAGATTGCAGCGAACCAGTACGATGTCTTCAGTCAGCGCGTGCAACTCAGCGCGCGCGAAAAGCTCGGCGTCATGGGAAAAGGGATTTTGAAGCGTCTCGTGTGATGCCTGCCCCGATGCATTCTAGTGCAACTCAGCTTAATTCGACTCAGACTGATTCGAATGCTCCCACGGTCGCGATCGCCGGAGGCGGACTGGCCGGTCTGGCTGCGGGATGCGCCTTGTCCAATGCCGGTTTTCGCGTGACGGTGCTGGAGCGCCGTCCTTATCTCGGCGGCCGCGCTTCTTCCTATCAACATCCTGGCACTGGGGAGATTGTGGACAATTGCCAGCACGTGCTGCTCGGCTGCTGCACCAACCTGCTCGATTTCTACCGGCGCGCGGGAGTTCAGGACAAGATTCGCTGGTATCAGAAGCTGACATTCCTCGAGCCCGGCGGCCGCGCGTCCGTAATTTCTCCGTCAGCTCTGCCAGCTCCGCTGCATACCGCTATCGCGTTTCTCTGGGCCGATTGTTTGAGTTTTCGCGACAAGCTGTCGATCAGCCGCGCCATGGCCGCGCTCGCCCCATCCGTCCCGGAAGACCGCGGCGAGTCGTTTCTCCGCTGGCTCGAACGCCACGGACAAACCAGGCAAGCGATCGACCGTTTCTGGAAGACGATACTGGTCAGCGCCTTGAACGAAGATGTTGATCGAGTTTCCGTCCCTTATGCGGCGCAGGTGGTGCGCGAGTCTTTTCTTAAGTCGGAGGCTGCCGGGCGCATGGGCATTCCAACCGTGCCGCTGACCGATCTGTACAGCACCGCCGGAGGCTATATCCGCGCGCGTGGTGGAGAGATTCAGTTTCGTGCTGGCGTGGAGTCGTTCCGCCCGGAAACCTCTGGCGTAAGCGTGACCATGAACGGACAGGAACAGAAATTCGACTATCTGATTCTCGCCGTTTCTTTTGACGTTCTGGGGCGCATGCTTCCTGATACTGCAGAGGCCGCGCCTCTAGCCTCCTCACTTGGCGAGTTATCGAGTTCACCGATCACCGGCATCCATCTCTGGTTCGACCGCCAGATCAGCGACCTCGATCACGCTGTGCTGCTCGACCGCACTGTTCAGTGGATGTTTCACAAGTCGCGGCTGATTGAGTCCAGAGAAAATGCTGGCGGCAGTTATGTCGAGCTGGTTGTCAGCTGCTCGCGGAGCCTGGTTGAAAAGTCGAAGCCCGAAATCGTGGAGATGGCGGTACGAGAGGCGCAAGAGTTCTTCCCGGCTGCGCGCGAGGCGAAGCTGCTGAAATCGACCGTGATCAAGGAAGTGAACGCGACTTATTCGCCGCGGCCGGGCATCGACCGGTATCGCCCCAAGCCGGAGACGGTGTGGCCGCGGGTTTTTCTGGCGGGCGATTGGACGGCGACCGGCTGGCCTGCCACTATGGAGGGCGCCGTCCGCAGCGGATACCTGACGGCGGAAGCGTTAGCGCGGTTCGCCGGCAGCGAGAGCGCACGGTTTCTCGTTCCCGATCTGCCTGCGAGCGGATTGATGCGGATGTTCGGTTAGGACTTCATCCCGCCGAACATCATTACTTCGGTTCCCGGCTCTTAATTACGTGCTTGCCGCTCTAAAGAAACCACGCCCTACACACGATCTTATAGACATGGCTGAGCGTCATTCGGGGGACGTTGCTCGCGCAGACAATGTTCGAGTAAATAATGCTCGCGTAAATAATGTTGGCACAAGTATCGAGCGCCGGCGCAGCGCGCGATTTCTCTGCGGCGGCCGGGTGAGGATCAGTCGCCTTCCATCCAATGGCATTTCGATTCCGGGGACGATCCGAGACTTGAGTCTCGGCGGATGCTGGATCGACACGGTTGTGCCTATCGAATCGGGGGCGCGAGCCGAAATCGTCGTGCACATGAACGCCGGTTCGTTCCGGGCCATCGGCGAGGTGCGGGAGATACGAGGAAATTCCGGTACTGCATTGGAGTTTGTCCACTTGAGCACGGGTGGAAAAGACATGCTCGCCGACGTGATCGCGCAGATGGCGAAATTACAGGCGATCATGGACAAGCTCAAATCGGCCCGCGACATGGATGCAGAATCGTTCAAGAGAGAGCTGGAGGATGGACAAGTTCAGGCCGCGGTGCTGAACGAACGGTTTCCTTTTCTGGGGACGATCCTAGGGGCGGAGGGTTTGGAAGAACGTTCGGAAGCAAGTTCGAAAGAAAGTCCGGAATCGGAAGACGCGGCGTCCGCGCGGAAAGATCTAATCGCAGCTGCGGAGCCGCTGGTGATCACCGTCAATTTGTTTGGCTAAGGCAATTCAGATTGCCATCAGCGCGACGCCCGCCGCTACCAGCAACGCCGCCATCCACCGCCGGCGCCCCACGCGTTCGTGCAGGAATATCCGCGCCGCCACCGCATTGCCGACAAAGGTCAGCGACGCCGCAGCGGGTACGACCAGACTAAGATTTCCCCACGAAAGGCCGAAGAGCAGGCTGTAGAACGCTACTCCCATCGCGATCAGGCCGAGAGCAAACGTCGGCGTTGTGAGCGCCCGACCGACGACTGCCAGCGCGCCGCGCTGTCGCCACAGCTCGCCAACATCGCCCACTTGTTTCATCGAGTAGGAAAGCAGCACGTCTCCGGTGGTTGATGCGAGAGTGATGAGCGCTATCGCGGCCCAGGCGTAGAGCTCGTTCATGACTTCGCCTCGTGAGAAACCGCTTCTCGAACGACTTCACGGGAGGTCCGGCACTCGCGGCCGGATGTAACCGACGGGCCAGCGGTCACGAAGCCCACGCCGGCAGCGATCAGCGCGATGCCAAGCCAGCGCGTCGGCGAGATTACTTCATGAAAACTGAAGCGCGCGATGAAAGCGACCAGTACGTATCCGAGCGACGTGGCGGGCAGCACATAGGTGAGGTCGGCCCAGGAAAGCGCGGACATGTAGCAAGAGAAGAACCCCAACAGCAGGAGGATTCCGGAAGCGACCCAGGGATTGGCAATCGCCAGCAGCAGGCCAGAAAGGTGGTGCAGGGAAACGGTGCCCAAGTCTTTCATGCCGCGGGCCAGCAGGGAATCACCAGCAGTGCCGAATAGCGTGATTCCTGCGAGGACGAGGTATTTTCGGAACGTCACTTAATCTCCGACTGACTATGATCGCGGGGCACAGTAACCCCATTATTTCATATCAATTTGCCGATTCAGGCTTTCGGCGCGGGAATCCCGGGTAGGGTCCAGTCGGTGCTCCGAGCGTTCTTATTAGCTATTTTATTGGTGCGGCCGTGTGATGAAAATTGTTTGACATTGACGCGAACGGTGACGGGCGGGACAATAACACGTTCTTAATGTGAGAGAGACAGTTCTGTAAGCTGGAGAATTGCGATGATCAGAAAACGTCGACCCGTGACTTCTTGCGTGTTTGCACTGCTTTCTGCGCTACTGCTAATGGCCACTCGTCCAGCGCAGGCCCAAACTGAGTCGGTACTTTACAACTTTCCTGTTTCGTATGATAACCCCTATGCGCAGCCTCTCCTCGCCCCTGATGGTGCTGGAAACCTGTTCGGTGTTGGCGGCGGGGGGTCGATGGGATTTGGATTTGTATTCGAGCTGTCGCCTAGCGGCAGCGGAGGCTGGAACGAGACCACGCTTTACAACTTCTGCTCCGCTCCGAATTGTGCAGACGGGGCAGCACCAAATAACTACGTGAGTTTCGACAACTTAGGGAATCTTTACGGAACAACGATCTATGGCGGTGCGAATCAAACTGGCGTCATGTTCGAACTCAGCCCTGTGGGGTCAGGCTGGACGGAAACGGTCCTGTACAGCTTCGGAGATGTAGTAACCGAGCCGAACAGCGGTCTGGTTTCTGACCCGGAGGGCAATTTCTACGGCACGTGTTGCTTTGGCGAGGCTGTCTTTGAGTTGAGTCCCGTCGGTGACGGCTGGACTGGACAAATAATCTACAATATTTCTCCCGTTTCCCCCAGTTGGGCCGCAGTGACGATGGACACTGCTGGAAACATCTTTGGAGTGACAGAATCGACAGTTTTCGAGCTGCCACCAAACGGAGACAGTGGCTGGAACTCCGCCGTAATCCATACCTTTGCAGGTGAGCCTAAAGATGGAAGCGGTGCATTTGGGACTCCCGTGCTCGATAAGGACGGGAACGTCTACGGTACAACTTACAGTGGCGGCACCGATAACCTTGGGACGGTATACAAACTGAGCCCGATAACGTCAGGGAAAAAAAAGGGAACATGGAAAGAGAAGATTCTCTACTCCTTTAAGGGTGGGAAAAAAGATGGAGGTCGTCCTTATGGCGGGATAGCGTTCGATGCGTCGGGGAACCTTTACGGCACCACGAGCGCTGGCGGTGGCAGGCTAAATGATGGAATTGTATTCGAACTCGTTGCCCCAGTCGGCAAGGGCAGTTACAAAGAGAAGATTCTTTGGAGTTTTGACGGCGCTGACGGGGAAGATCCGTCGGGAGGCCTGATTCTGGACGCCGCAGGCAACCTCTATGGCACGACTGACTTGGGCGGATCAGGCGGCGGTAATGACTGCCATCTACCACCAAACTGCGGAGTCGTCTTCGAGGTAATACCTTGACAGCGTCTGGGGACGGCTCGAGAGCCGGTGACCCTATGCTTTGGCTGCCGCCGGCGCCGGCGTGTCTTCCTTGCGGTTCTCTTTGACCCACTTGTGCCGCTGGGCGCGCAGTTTCAGGAACGTCCGCGCTTCCTTGTATAAGCGCTTGCGCTCGGAGTTGTCGAACATTGCTTTTCTTAAAATGCGGTAAGCGGCCTTGGGACGGAAATAATACTCATCGTAGAAGTGGTGGACTGCCTCCAGAAGCTCAGCCGCTGGCAAGCCGGGATACTCGATCTGCACCATCTGGTGGCCGCCGTCGTCCACCATTTTTGTGTCGCTGGTCATGAAGCCATTCTTGATGGCGAATTCGTGCAGTTCGGTTCCGGGGTAAGCATGTGCCACCGAAACCTGGATCGTCTCCACGTCGAGTTCTTTCGCGAAGCTGATGGTGTTCTTGATGGTCTCGCGGCTTTCTCCAGGCAGACCGATGATGAAATCGCCGTGGACAACCAGTCCCAACTTGTGGCAATCCTTGGTGAACTGGCGGGCGCGCTCGATGGTCGCGCCTTTCTTGATGTTCTTGAGAATCTGCTGATCGCCGGATTCGTAGCCCACAATCAGGAGCCGGCATCCCGACTCCTTCATGGCCTTGAGCGTTTCAAAATCGGTGGTGACGCGCGAGGTGCACGACCAAGTCAGGCCGAGCGGCTTCAACTTGGTGCATAGCTCGATGGTGCGGGCCTTTTGCAAATTGAAAGTGTCGTCGTCGAAGAAAAATTCCTTCACGTACGGCCAGTAGTCTTTCGCCTTGGCCATTTCACGGGCGACGTCGTCGGTAGAGCGCTTGCGCCATGGGTGTCCGCTGAGCGTCTGGGGCCAGAGGCAGAAGGTGCACTGCGCCGGGCATCCGCGGGTCGTATACAGCGACACGAAGGGGTGAAGCAGGAAAGGCACGTTGTAGCGGCGGACGTCCAAGTCGCGCCGGTAAACGTCGGTCACGTGCGGCAGGGCATCCAGATTCTCAATGGTCGGGCGGTCGGGATTGTGCATCACCCCGCCGTTCTTACGATATGAAATGCCGAGAATATCTTCGATCGCGTTGCCCTGCGCGTACTCGACGATGGAGTAGTCGAATTCCTTGCGGCAGGCTATATCAATTACCTTCGCTTCCATCAAAGATTTTTCGGGAAGCACGCTGACGTGGGGTCCGACGAAAGCAATCTTGATGTGGGGATGGCTGTCTTTAATGGCTTCCGCGATCCGCACGTCGCCGGCAAACCCGGGAGTGCTGGTGAAGAGCACCAGCAGTTCGTAATCTTTGCAGGTGCGGATGGTTTCTTCCGCCGTGATGTGGTGGGGCGGAGCGTCGAGCAAGCGCGCACCTTCGAGCATTCCCGTGGGATAGGCCAGCCATACGGGATACCAGTACGATTCAATCTCGCGCGTTGCGGGCCAGCGAGAACCGGCGCCACCGTCGAAGTTCTCAAACGAAGGCGGATTCAAAAACAGTGTTTTTAATGGCATAGTGTGAGTCTCTATTCTAGCACTCTGACGGGCGTGAATACCTCCGGCGACGCTACCATTCAGGTACGTGCCCGCATCAGGTAAAAAGCGTGGAAACCTTTGTCCCAGTGTGCCTTAGCCGGGCTCAAACTACAAAACAACCGCGTCGAACGTCGTTTCTGCGCATTAAGGTGCGATATTCGCGCAGCGGCTGATTTGTTGGATGCGTCATTTCGAGGCCGGGTCGGCTGAAACGGACCCTGGCAGAGCCCAATTCTCCAAATCTCCGGTGGCCCGCAGCAGGTTCATGCGCACCCGCTGGTACTCGAAATCGGCATCCTGGAAGAGCAGAAAACGCTCGGCGGCCTGCACCCGGGCATCGGCCAGTTCATGCCAGGTGCCAGTCTTGGCGTCGATCTTCGTTTGGGCCGCTTCCAGACCTGACTGCGCCAGTTGATATTCCAACTGCGCCACGTCGCGGGCAGCTTCGAGTTGCTCGGCGGCGCGCTGGAGTTTGAGCGTTTCTTCGGCTACCTGATTGCGAGCCGCTTCCGCTTGCTTCTTCGCCTTGAGGGCCCCGGCCGCTGCTGCGTCGGCGCGGGCGCGCTGGCTGGCATTGAATATCGGGATGCGGAGGGCAACGCCGATGGTGGCGTTGTCTTTCTGAAAGTGAGCGTAAAACTGGCTGTAGTTATTGAAGGTGGAGAGCCGGGCGTACTGGGCAGAAAAATCGACGGACGGCAATAAAGAGCGACGCTCACCCGCCGCTCGCATGGATTCCGCAAGCGAATGCTGTTCGGCAATCTTGACGGAGGGGCTGGCGACAACGGCCTTTTCCGGAAGGTCTTCTTCGAGAGCGACGGGCGGCAACGCCGGAATGCTGTCGGGCATGGGTTCGATGGCGGAGACCGGCAATCCGGTCAGAGTTGAGAGGTGCCGCCGCAGGACATCGGCAGAGCCGCGCGCCTCGGCGCGGTGCAGGCGCACTCGCGCCGCGATCAGCTTGGCTTTGTTCAGGTCTACAGCACTGTCCACGCCTTCCTGCACACGCCCGGCCACGGCTTGTTCCATCTGTTGAGCCTGACTCTCGTCCTGCTGCAAGCGCACCAGACGCGCCTCCCATTTCACCAGTTCGGCGTAGGTCAAGGCGACGTCCTGAATGACGGCATTGCGCTGATCTTTGTCCTGCAACTCGGAAGAGTGCCAGTCGATTTTCGCCGCGCCCAGAAACTGCTTCTGTGCAGGATTAAAGACCGCACTCTGCGCCACAGCATTCGCGAGCGCCGGAGCCGCGCCTTCGATGGTGAGGGGGAATCCGTAGGACCAGCCGATGCCCGAACCTACGGTCAGCTGTGGGATAAAGTTGTTCCGGAGCTCGCGGTAGGAGGCGAAGGCATGTTGCACGTCGGCATCGGCGATCGCCGAAGTCGTGCTATGCGTGAGTGCCAGGCGGATCGCGCGATCGAGGGGCAGCGGCTCAGCCTGGGCGCTCGAGGCGACCGTCAATACGGAAATCATCGTTAATAAAATCGTTAATGAGGACGTCAATAAGAATGTGGCGAGCAGCCTGGTGGAGCGCAACCACGGCGGCAATCGAAGTTTCATCTTGTCACCTTCATCTCGTCATCGCGTTGTTCGGTCAAACATATATGAATTTGTCACGAAAGGTGTCGCTCACGAGCCGCGCCAGGACTTCTGCTGCTGGTCGTTAATATTAATGGGCCACTCGGTTGAGTGCTTGTTGGGCAGTGCCGAAGTTCCGGACCAGAGCCAGGGAAGCACGATACTCCTGCGCGGCACCGGCTTTGTCTCCCTGTTTTTCCCGCAACGCGCCCAGCATATATCGGGCCCTGAAAGCAGGGGCTGCTTCTACTGGACCAGCGGCAAGATAACGCTGAAGCAGTTCCATGGCAAAGGAAAAGTTTCGGCCGGTACGATACAGCAGCGCCGCCGCTTCCACCAGAACATCGGGTTTGGTGATAGGCGACTGGCTGAGTTTGACCAGGGCTTGCTCCATTTCGTCGAGCCGCTTCTGGCGGCGGAGAAACTGAGCAAGATTGAGCCACGCTTCCGCGTCACCATGGCTGAGGTCAATGTACTGGTGATACTCACGTTCGGCGGTCGCGGCATCTTTCTTCTGTTCGGCGATGCGGGCGTAAATCCAATGTTCGCGCCCAGGATTCACCGTTGCAATGTACCGGGCCTGCTCGCGCGCTTTCTGCTCTCCGCCTCCCATGACGCCGGGGGCCGCCAGATAAAACTCCGCCAGATCGAGCCGGGCCTCGACGTCTTTTGGATTGAGTTGCACCGCCCGCTCGAATTCTCCACGGACCTTGGTCGCGAGGCGAGCCGCCGATAGGAAATTCGCGCGGTTAGCCTTTTCGCCGTACACGCGTCCCAGCCACAAGTGGAAACGGCTGTTGTCAGGATCAAGCGCGACCGCTTTGCGGCAGGACGATTCCGCACGGTCCCAGTCGTCGATCGCGTAGTAGGCGCGGCACAGAAGGTTGGAAGATTCCGCATCCGACGGAGCCGCAGAGAGGCGGCCATTCAATTGCGCGATGGCATCATCGATGCGGCCGGCAGAGAGCATTTCCTGCGCCGAGTCCGCCATGGCGGCGGTCAGCGCCGCCATCAACATTACTAAGACCAACAACACTCCGGAAATACGCGTCATCATCTAAAACTTGACCATTAAAGCTTCACCATCAAAACTTCAGCCTGCCTACTTAATATCGATCTACTTAATCTCGGTTCGGTCGCCAATCGGTTTGCCGTTCGACGAATTGATTGCCACCACGTCTTTTGCGGAGAGGCCGCGAGTTATTTCAACCTGGGTGAGGTTGGAGAGGGAAGTCTCCACCTCCTGCCGCCTGAGTTCGTGGCCGGAGACCTGCAACACGTAAGGTTTGGAATCTTCCATTCGTACTGCCTCGCGCGGCACCACCAGCACATTCTCATGCTCGGCGGCGATGATCGTCACCCCGACGTTGATGTTCGGCAGGAGCCTCAAATCCTTGTTATCTACGATGCTGATGGTCTCGCCGACGTTGCGGGAGCCGTGCAATTTCACGGTCGATGGCACGGCAGTCACGGTTGCCCGCCACACCCGTCCGGGGACGGCGTCCCAGGTGATCTCAATCGGATTGCCGGGAGCCAGTCGCGCCACGTCGGGCTCGTCCACAAACGCGCGGAGCAGCACCTTTCGCAGATCGGCGACTTGCAGCAGAAGGTCTCCCGCGGCGACGAAACCGCCTTGCTTCACCGGCAGCGAGTACACGATGCCGTCAAAAGGAGCGCGGACATTGGATTTTGCCAGCACGTCCTCTGCGGCATCGTAGGCGGCCTGGGCTTCCGCGCGTTGCGCTTCGACCCGAGCCAACTCGGCGTTCGAGTATCGCTTCGTCTGTTTTTGACGGAGAAAGGCGAGTTGTGCATCGGCGCGGGCGAGGGCATTTTCCGCATCTTGTACTTCTCCCGCCGAGGCCGCTCCCTGTTGCTCAAGTTTCTTCAGCGCGTCCAGATTGCGCTTTGCGGAGTCACGGTCGGTGGTCGCTTTTACCAGCTGCGCATCGAGGCTATACACTTCTTCCTGGGTGCCACCTCGTTCAGCGGCGCTCAGGTCAGCCTGTGCTGCTTTTAGTAGAGTCTGCGCCCGAGCCGCCTGGGCGCGTGCGTCGGCGTCATCCAAAACAACCAGCAGTTCGCCCCGCTTAACGGCGGCGCCTTCTTTGACAAGAACGCGACGCACGCTGGTCGAGACGGGGGCGTGGGCTTCGAAATAGTCGACCGGCTCAATCTTTCCGTTGGTGGAGACCAGGCTGCGAATTGTGCCCTGCTCGACGATGGCGGTTCGCACCGGGACGGAGTCGTCGCGGTGCGACACGAAAGCAGCCAGCCCGATCACCGCCGCGAGGATCACTATCGCGGCAAACCACCAGCGCAGCGGCTGGCCTTTCGAACTGTTTCCGTTCAATGCCATGCAGAGAAAAGCGCAACCTTCAATGTACCATCTGCACGTAGCGGGAAGCAGGCAAATGGGCCTTCCGGACTTGCATGTTTAGATGCATCGCATGGGCCGTTTGCCTCAGGAGATGCACGGGATTCCACGTGACGCGGCACTAGGTACAATAGTTCCATGCGAAAGTCTCCCCATTCCAAATCTACCCGTTACACATCGCCCCGATACACTGCGGAGCACGCCAGTGCCGGGCTCGATTACGACTTCGCGGAGATTGAAACCTGGCCTAACCAGTTTCCGCCTTCATCTGGCAAATCTGGTTACGAGATTGTGGTGGACGATCCGGAGTTCACGTCCGTTTGCCCGAAGACGGGCTTGCCGGATTTTGGCAACATCGTGATCCGCTACGAACCCGATCGCCTCTGCCTGGAGTTGAAGTCGCTGAAGGAATATCTCCAGACGTATCGCAACCTGGGCATCTTTCAGGAGAACATTGTCAATCAGGTTTTGAGGGACGTTGTCCGTTGGGCCAAGCCGGTGTGGGCCGAAGTGAAGGGTGAGTTTCGTCCGCGGGGAGGGATTTCGACGGTTGTGATCGCGCGCTGGCCGCAGAAGAATAAAGGGCAGAAGTAATCGTGTGCGGACCTCTCGGCGGCCAATTTAGCGGGCCGCAGCCGCAGCTCGCGGTTTGATACGTTCGATTTCGGTTGCATGCTCGGCCTTGATGCGGCTTATTTCAAAGGCTCCCTGCAAGTTGAGCCAGAACTGCTCGGTCGTCCCAAAGAAGCGGGACAAGCGGACAGCGGTATCAGCGCTGATACCACGCCGTTCGAGAACAATGTCATTGACGCGCGGCGCGGGCACGTGCAACCGCTTGGCTAATTCGTAAGCGGACATGCTCATCGGCTTTAAAAACTCCTCGCGCAGAATTTCGCCGGGGTGAACTCTCCAGGTTGGGCTGCCTTTTCTGACAATATTATTCATGCCGATTTGACCTCAATGGTAGTCGACGATTTCCACACGGTAAGCGTCGGAGCCGTGCCACTCGAAACAGATTCTGTACTGATCGTTGATTCGAATGCTGTACTGACCCTGCCGATTGCCGTGCAATTTCTCCAGTCGGTTTCCCGGCGGGACCTTAAGATCGGCTAGCGACAGGGCGCCATCGAGCATGGCAAGTTTCCGCTTTGTCATGCTGGCTGGAGGCGCGCCTCGTGTCTTGCCGGTTCTCCAGATTTCCGCCGTTTCCCGGTCAGCGAAAGTCTTAATCACTAAGCTATAGTAACGAATAGCGTTAATAATGTCAACCGTTTATACAACAGCATAGATAACAGGCCTCTCGCCCGGCACATTCTCGCCAAAGGGGGACTCAGTCGCCCTCACGGTCCTGCCGTGTTATATTCCCTCGCTAAGTGCCTCCGACCAAACTTTATCCGCGAACCGCGCTCGCCCTGCTCACCACGCTGAACTTGTTGAACTATATTGACCGGTCGGTGCTATTCGCCGTGCAGCCATTGGTGCAGTCGGAATTCCATCTCACGAACACCGAGGTGGGATATCTCACCAGCGCCTTCCTCGGGTTCTATATGGTTGCGGCGCCGTTTGTCGGACCACTCGCCGACCGCTATTCGCGCAAACGAATCATCGTGCTCGGCGCTGTTTTCTGGAGCGGCCTTACGCTGCTCACCGCTTTCACCCACACTTATTGGGAGTTGCTGGTACGGCACACGCTGGTGGGCATTGGCGAGGCCACGTTTGTCACCATTGCGCCTACGTTCGTCGCTGACTTGTTTCCGGAGAATAAGCGCGGCCGCATCTTTGGCATTTTCTACCTGGCCATACCCGTAGGCACTGCAGCGGGATACCTGCTCGGCGGCAAGCTTGGTCCCGATTTCGGCTGGCGTTTTCCTTTCTACATCGCCGCAGCTCCCGGCTTTCTGCTGGCGATGGCGGTTGCCTTTCTGCCGGAGC
The DNA here is from genome assembly GCA_963755765.1 of uncultured Acidobacteriaceae bacterium. Taxonomy (GTDB): domain Bacteria; phylum Acidobacteriota; class Terriglobia; order Terriglobales; family Acidobacteriaceae; genus Acidiflorens. Next base: position 416,766 of record CAVWKZ010000004.1, on the reverse strand, counting down.
CCCAGCGCGGCAATTTCGACTCCCTGAAAGAGACTCCGGAGCGGGGCACGATTCTCGGGCTGGTGCGAAATCGCGCCTTCTGGGCCGTCACTCTGGGCATGGCCGCGGGTACGTTTTCTCTTGGTGGAATCCAGGTCTGGATGCCGACTTTCCTGTCGGTTGAGCGGGGGTACAGTCTTACGACGGCCAACGAAATCTTTGGGGCCATCGTGGTCGTCACCGGCATTGTTGCATCGCTCGCTGGCGGCTGGTTGGGAGACCGCTTGCTGCCTCGCATGAAGGGCTCCTATTACTTTGTTTCCGCGCTCAGCATGGCGTTGGGAGTGCCCGTCATGATCGTCGCTCTTTTCATGAAGGGCCCGATCATGCTTCCCGCGATCGCGCTGGCGGCGTTTTTTCTGCTGGTGAATACTTCGCCGCTGAATACCGCGCTCGTCAACTCAGTCGGCGCCCACATCCGCGCGACGGCCATCGCGGTAAATATTTTTCTCTTTCATCTACTGGGCGATGTCCCGTCCCCGACCTTAATGGGATACGTGGCCGACCATCATTCGCTGCAGGCCGCGTTTATTCTGCCCGTAATCGCTATGGCGGTTTCTTCTGCCATACTGTTCTACGGCATGCGATTTGCCTTGCCCTTGGGCATAGCGGGTGAATCAGCGACGTAGCGAGTTTCCTCAGGAGTCTCTTCCTAGCAGAATGCATTGGCAAACATTTCATTGGGGCATAGTAAATTGGATCGCAGGCGGCATCCTGGGTCTGGCCTGGTTTTCGCGCATCGTGGAAGCGGCTTTCGGTATGCCGACGGTCGCTGATATCGCACGGCCGGAGTGGGACCGGCGACCCGCGACTCCAGAGGGCGCGCCCAGAGTTAGCGTTATCGTTCCGGCGCGCAATGAAGACGAACATATTCGCGAGACGCTCACCCAGTTGCTCGCGCTCGACTATTCCAACTACGAAATTATTGCCGTCAATGACCGCTCGACCGATCCTACCGGCCAGGTCATGAATGAGGTTGCGGCGAGTCGCCGAGCACACGGGTTGCTGAGAGTGATCCACGTTGCAGAGCTACCGCCAGGTTGGCTCGGTAAGACCCATGCCATGTGGACGGCTGGCCAGCAGGCGACAGGCGACTGGCTGCTCTTCACCGATGCCGATGTTCTTTTCAAGCCGGACGTGCTGCGGCGCGCCGTGACTTATGCGGAGGCCGAGCGCGCCGACCACGTCGTGCTTTTTCCGCGCATGATCATGAAGCAGACGGGCGAGAAAATGATGATTGCTTTCTTTCAGGCGCTTTTCGTTTTCGGACATCGCCCCTGGAAGGTTGCCGATCCGAAGGCTCGCGACCACATGGGTGTGGGTGCCTTCAATATGGTCAGGCGCCCAGTCTATGACGCGATCGGAACGTATCGCGCCTTGCGGATGGAAGTGCTCGACGACATGAAACTGGGCAAGGTCATCAAGAACGCCGGCTTCGCGCAGCGCAACGTGTTTGGCGAGGACCTGATTTCGTTGCGCTGGGCGAAGGGCGCTTTCGGCATCGTCCGCAACCTTACTAAGAACTTCTTTGCGGTGCTTTCTTTTCAGTGGTGGAGAACCGTGGCCACCATCGTCGGCCTGGGTTTTCTGAATCTCGGGCCATTCGTGGGCGTGTTTCTGGCGCATGGCTGGGCAAGAGTTCCGTACGCGATCGCGTTATTTTCGCTCTGCGCGATTTATTGGGGGATGTCGCGCCGGTCGGCCGTCCCACCCTATTACGTACTTCTGCATCCGGTGAGTACCAGCTTGTTCATGTATATCCTGCTGCGCTCCATGGTTCATGCTCTCTGGAACGACGGCATCGTTTGGCGCGGGACGAAGTATCCGCTGGAAGAGTTGCGGAAGGGGATGGTGTGAACTGCCAGTCGCCGGGTTCACACTGAGTGTGGACTGTCTGAGGCTTTTGGGTGGCGCAGCGGTTTACCGCTGCGGTTTAGTCGATTGATGACGACGGCTTTAGCCGCTGAGGGACTGCGTCCAAAACAAATTCAGTTCTCGCCGAACTATATGGATACTCTTCAGGCACCGTTACCAGACGTCTTTTAACTGGGTTCAGGTGCACGTACTGGCGAAAGCTCCTATATTCCCCCCAGCCGCGGACTCGCCGATCGTAGAAACTCTTTTCCCATATCTCTCCTTGAAGGCCCAATTCCTTCTTTGCCCGGAAAGAGAAGCTTCTCTTGATGAGTTGCAGTGCACGTTCCAGAGTCGAGAGGGGCGTGATCAGAAGATGGAAGTGATCAGGCATTAGCACAAACTCATGCAGCAGGTATTTTTCCTGAGACCTGTAGCTAAGTAGAACATCCAGAAACAGCCGGGCCATCTTGTCGGATTGGAGGAGTTGCTGCTTCTGAAAGGTGCAGGCTGTGATGAAGTAAGTGCTGGACCCAGTGTTGCCTCGGTGGGGAGCAGCCATTGATGACCTCAGCGGCTAAAGCCTTCTCTCAATGGCGGCAATATCGCAGCGGTAAACCGCTGCGCCACCCAAAATCAACATCAAGCCAAAGCCAACTCCCAGAATCACCATCCCCAAAGATCCCCAAACCGACGTCAGTCTGATAGGCCGCTATTGCGGTTCTCCCGGGTCTTCGATCGACATAGGATCGTCCTGCTTTGGAGTTGTTTTCTTGGCGGCCTTGGCATGTTTGAACTTGCCGGCACTGTAGTGGCCGGGGCGCTCGACATCGTAGTCCGTAGGTACGGTGGGGAAGAGCAGGAAAGCACCGTCACCGAGCTGTTGTGAACGACGCAGAATGATCTCGGCGCGTCCGTCGTAGTCTTGAATCGTCCCCTTAATTTCAACCTGTCGGCCCTCGAGCTGGCGAACGTCGCCCATCTTTTTGAGATCGGCAGGGAACACAACCACGGTGAAGGGACAGGCTTTTGGATCCTTGCAGAAATTGAGAATGGTGACGCCGTGGCTGCCATTTTCCACGTGAAGCACAGTTCCGCGGACACAGGCGCTCGTGCCCACATGCTTGCCGGCGTCAGCGAATGCCACGCAGTCATGCGACGAGGTATTAGCCGCGGAGCAAACCGCGCTCATCGCAAGGATAATCGCAAGAATAGTTCCCAGAAGGATAGACGGAATAAGACCACGCATAATGACCGAGGCGCGGAGAAGTGCATCCTCAGTTTCATTCTAGGCGTGGCCGAGAGATCCTACGGTGAGCAACGTGAAAATATTCGCCGCGGCTTCCCAAAACAGGAACGTGTGGTGCCGGGGCCGGGCCCCGGCGTGCCACAGTCTCCGCAGCTACTTGAAAGATTTTACCGCGCCCGCTTCGTCTTCTTTGACGTCGAAGACGGTGTAGAGCTTCGTGATCTGGAGCAGGTCGTGTACTTTCTTGGTGAGGTTGAGCAGCTTGAGTTCGCCGCCCTGGTTCTTGGCCGTGGTGAAGGCGCTGACGAGCTCGCCGATGCCGGAGCTGTCGATGTAGTTCACCTCGCCGAGGTTCAGCAGGATCTTCTTCTGTCCCTTGGAAAGCAGATCGCGCACCGTTTCGCGCAGAACTACGCTGCCTTCGCCGAGGGTGATCCGGCCGCTGAGATCGACAATCGTGACGCCATCCACTTGACGTGTACTGGACTTCATGGTCACTGAGGAGCCTCCTTGGAATCCGCGGGGTTGCCGTGGACGTGCTTGATCATTCTAAGTTCGGTGCCCGTTTGGGAGGGGTGAATTTCCACCACGTCCATGAACGAGCGTATCAGGAAAATGCCTCGCCCCGATGTCTTCATCAGATTGTCCGGCGCCAATGGATCCGGAATCTTACTGGCGTCGAGCCCCTTGCCCTGATCGCGGATAACGATCACCAGATCGTCGGGGGTACGTTCAAATGCCAGCGTAACCTTCTTACTCGGGTCGTAGGCATTGCCATGCAAAACTGCGTTTACGGCGCCTTCGCGCACCGCCATGGAGATCTTCATGATCTCCTCGTCGTCAAAGCCGGCATCAGTCGCCATGCGGCTAGCCGTCTCTTCGGCACTGTTCACCGTCTCCAACGTCGAATCGAGCGTATAGGAGACGCGGTCTGAAGACATAGTAGCCCAATATGAGCGAACGGTTCCTGAGTCAGCCTTTCGCCACGGTTGCTACGTCACCACGGGCCCAAGTGCTGGCCCGAACGCGTTGAACGGGCGAATTGAGAGTTTGCCTGTAGGGCCCGGAAAAGTCAACGCGACCCACATCTTGTCGCTCCACGAGACGAATCTCCCTTGGTGGAGATGAGGGTGCCCCGTCCAAGCTCCGCTTGGGCGGGCGTTTCCGCCATTCAATTATGCCGCGTCAGACCTCCTGCCGCGACGAAGAAGCGCTCGAGCTTGGTAGCATCCAGTTTGCCGTCGGTGCGCACTCCGGAACAGAGATCAAGCCCGAACGGGCCCACCTCATCGATTGCCTGGCCTACATTCTCCGGCGTAAGGCCTCCAGCGAGGAACAGCGGGACGCCGATGCGTTCCCGGATCGTACGGCTAAGGGTCCAATCGTGAGTTCGGCCGGTGCCGCCTAATTCCTTGACCGCAAGCTTCTGGTTGCCGGAATCGAGCAGGATCGCATCCACGTGCGGCGCGATTCGCTCGGCCTCCTCGACGGACTCGGATCCGGTCACGTGGATGACTTGGACGACCGAAATTCCGGGAAGAGCATCCTTCAGATCGCGATGCGTGCCGACTGTGAGGTGATCGCAGATCTGGATGGTATTCGTCCGGCAGAAGCGCTGTTGCTCGACGATGTCGGCGACCCTCTGTCTCGAAGTCAGCAGGAATGTCCCGATCGGAGGTGGAACGGTCGCGGCGATGTGTGCAATCAGATCGTCGCTGATAACGCCGGGCCCGCTCGGCATGTGCGAAACCAGGCCTAGCGCAGACGCTCCGCACTCGATGGCCAGGGCGGCTTCGTCAACGCTGCTGATGCAGCAGATTTTTATTCGGGGAGTGCGTGTGGAATTCATTGAGTCATTGAATCATCGAGTGATTGAATCATTGGAGATCCCGGTTGCGGCGGCTTTAAACGATTCAATGGCTCAATCACTCAATGATTCAATGCACTTATTCGCCGTAGGGAACCCAGATATTCTTAACTTGCGTGGCGTGCTCAAGAAACCAGCGTCCTTCGGCGAGTTTCGGGTTGAACCAGTCGATAACGCGGCCTTCATTCGTCCAAACCTGCTTCAGATTGCCCACCGACATTGCCTTGGCCGCAGCGGCGCTGGCTTCGTCGCCAAAACACCAGATGGCATCGACATCGTCGTGCTCGGCGAGTGGCTTCAGAAGCTGCGAGGTATATCCGGTTACGATATTCAGCGCGCCGCCGGGCAGGTCGCTGGTGTCGAAAAGCTGGTAGAGATCGCTCGTGATCAGAGGATAGGCCTCCGACGGAATTGCAATCACGGTGTTGCCCATGGCGAGCGCGGGCATCACGACCGAAAGAAAACCGAGCAGTGGCGCTTCTCGCGGACAGATGACGCCAACCGTCCCAATGGCCTCGTTCATGGCAAGAGCGATATTGCGGAACGGAGGATTGTGTACCGCGCCGTCAAATTTATCGGCCCACGCGGCATAGGAAAAGATGCGCTCGATGCTCAGATCCACTTCTGAGGCAGCCTGTTTTTCGCTGACTACGGCGGCCAGGCGATGCGCGATTTCGTCGCGGCGCTGGGAAAGATTTTCCGCGCAGTAGTAAAGGACCTGGGCGCGATTGTGCGCGGTAGCCTTTGCCCACGACGCGGCCTTGCGCGCCGCCTCGACTGCATTGCGGATATCTTTGCGATTGCCGAGGGGAGCTTCGCCGAGTAATCGTCCGTCGGCGGCGCGCACTTCCATGCTGTAGCCGGAGTCGGGACGGGCCTGCTTGCCTCCGATGTAGAGCTTGACGGTGCGATCGATTGTGGGCTCGTTGAGGTCTGAAGCGGTCGAATCCGCGTCCAGTTCGGGCTCGGGCGGCCCTATTGTCTTTTCTGCCGGAGCCTTCTCTGCGAGAAGCGCGGGCGCGTTCTGGAACCACACCGGCTCCAAATATTCGAGCAGGCCTTCGCGTCCGCCTTCGCGTCCGTAGCCGCTCTCGCGATAGCCGCCAAAGCCGCAGGAAGCGTCGAACAGGTTCGTGCAATTGACCCAGACCACTCCCGCTTTAAGTTGCGCGGCAACGTGCAGGGCGACGTTGATGCTCTCGCTCCAGACGCAAGCGGCTAACCCGTAGACCGTATTGTTGGCCAACTCCACCGCTTCGGCGGGCGTGCGGAAGGTCATTGCCGCCAACACGGGGCCAAAGATTTCCTGCTGCGCGACAATTGACGTTGGATGCACATTGCTCAGCAGCGTCGGCGGATAGTAAAACCCGCGTGACGGGAGCGTGACTTGCGGCTGCCAGCAAGTTGCGCCGTCCGCCACACCCTGATCCACGAGTTTGCGAATGCGGTCGAGCTGCACTTGTGCGACGATCGCGCCAATGTCAATCGCTTTGTCGAGGGGCGCGCCGATTCGCAGAGTGCTCATGCGATCTTGAATTTTCGCGATCAGAACTTCAGCGATGCTCTCCTGCATCAGCAGCCGCGAGCCCGCGCAACATACCTGGCCCTGATTGAACCAGATCCCATCCACCAGGCCTTCGACCGTGCTGTCGAGGTCGGCGTCTTCGAAGACGATGTAGGGAGACTTGCCGCCTAGTTCCAGCGAGAGGCGTTTGTGGCTGGTCGCCGTGGAGGCGCGAATGGCGCGACCAACTTCGGTCGATCCGGTGAACGCGATCTTGTCCACGTCCGGATGCTTGACCAGGGCCTCGCCAGTTGAGCCGTCTCCGGTGACGATATTGACTACGCCGGCGGGCAATCCCGCTTCCTGGCAAATTCCGGCGAAGGCGAGTGCGGTTAGCGGCGTGAATTCGGCGGGCTTTAACACGACCGTGTTTCCGGTGGCAAGGGCCGGAGCGATTTTCCATGCCAGCATCAGCAGCGGGAAATTCCATGGGATGATTTGGCCGACGACCCCGCAGGCGGCGTACTCGGGGAACTCCTGCTCCAGAAGCTGCGCCCAGCCCGCGTGATAGTAGAAATGTCGCGCCACCAGAGGAATATCAATGTCGCGACTCTCTCGGATGGGCTTGCCGTTGTCCATCGTCTCAAGCACGGCCAGCAACCGCGAGTGCTTCTGCACCAATCGCGCGATGGCATACAAGTATCGTGCGCGCGCGTGGGGAGTGAGCGCCTGCCATTTCGACGATGCTGCCCGCGCGGCCTTCACCGCGGCGTCAATGTCTGCCGCAGACCCTTGCGCAACCGACGCGAGTTTTTCGCCGTTCGACGGATCGAGCGTGTCGAAGTATTCTCCCGCAGAGGGCGCTCGCCACTCGCCACCGATGAAATGTTGGAAGCGGTAGCCATGACGCTCGAGCCAGGCCAGGGCTTCTTTCGAATCCTCAGGAGCGGGGCCGTATTCCATGCTGACGAATTTTTCGGCAATGCTCATCTTCGATCACTTTTCGCTGGTAGGTCCAACGCCGCCTGAGGGGTGTAAGGCCCACATAACAACGCCACTGGGGACGAAGATCATCATCGTGATGATGAACGCCGCGATGGCCGGAAGGATAAAGTATCTCCCGAGCCACGCTTCAGCATAGCCTCCGACCAGCACACCGAGCACGTTGCCAACGACTAAGGCAAGCGGGGCAGAAACCGCAAATGCAGTAGCCGCGCGGCGGGCATCACTTCGTGAACGGTCGCTTTGGAGTCTACGAAAGATCCACCAGACTGCCAAACTCAACGGAGCAAAAACGGCCACGAGCGAAACAATGAGCTCGCTGTGAACTGGCAGGTTGCGCGTGAAAGAGCGGGGTGCCACAAGAACCAGCACGAGAATAAGCGCCCAGGAGGCGACCGCAAACATAACCGCAGCTTCCGCAACGGTCGTGAATAGCCGTCGTGTGGCACTCATGCCCCCACCTTTCTCCATGCTATCGACGGTACCAAACGTCGAGTCATCTCACGCCAGCGGATGCCGGTACTCCGCCGAATATCGCCCGCTGGCCTGATGTTCGAGTTGCCGCTCGATATCTCCAAGCAATCCGCTGGCGCCGAAGCGAAACATTTCCGCCCGCAGCCACGACTCGCCTAACTCTTCTTTGATCATGGCCAGCCAATCGAGCGACTGTTTCGCGGTGCGAATGCCGCCCGCCGGTTTGAAGCCCACTGCCATTCCGGTTTGCTGGGCATATTCGCGGATGGCGCGAGTCATCACCAACCCAACCGGCAAAGTCGCGTTCGTCGGCTCTTTACCAGTCGAAGTCTTGATGAAGTCTGCGCCCGCCATCATCGCCACCACGCTCGCGCGCGCCACGTTGCGGAGCGTCAGCAGGTCGCCGGTTCCGAGGATGACTTTCATGTGCCTCGATCCGCAAGCTTGTCGGAACGCCGCCACTTCGTCATAGAGGGCCTGCCAGCGGCCGCCAAAAACATGCGCTCGGGTGATGACGACGTCGATCTCGTGTGCTCCGGCCTCGACCGATCGACGAATCTCGTTGACCCGCTCCGCCAGCGGCGACAGACCGGCAGGGAAACCGGTGGACACGGCCGCGACATGCACTCCGCTGCCCTCAAGGGCGCGCAGAGCCGTTTCCACAAATGTGTGGTACACGCAGATGGCAGCGACCTTGATCTGCAACTCCTCGATCCCAAGCTTCCGTTCCAATTCCGGCTGAATAGGATGCACGCCCTTCGCGCACAAGACGGCGGACGCGTTCGTCGGTATCGTCGCCGGAGAGAGTCGTCAGGTCCATGCAGGTGATCGCGCGCAGAAGCCACGCTGCCTGCCATTCTTTTTTCACTGTCCGTCGCGCGATCTGGGATTGGGCGCGACGCTCGACCGCGCTGGTGTTAACGCGCACTTCCCGCACCCAATCGAGGTTGAGCGGAATGCCGGTATTCCGCAGCAGGGGCCGGCCGGAGAGGATGGCAATCACGCCGTCCTGCGAATCGTAACGCGCGACGCTCCGAAACTCGTTGTGTTCTACCGGCATAATATCTTCTTCGCTAAAACAGCCATTCGTTAAAACGAGCACTCGGGCTTCGTATCAGGGCATCGCTTTAGCGATGCCGTAAGTCCTCGGCTATTGGATGGCCCCTTTAGGGGCTGGGTATCAAACTCGGCTTGCGTCCTTTGCGGTTTGATTGTACGGCAGAGGCGGCGGCCGATGCGTTGAAAAGATGAATTCCGGTTTCGCCTTGACACTGAGACTTGGCACGGCTAGGCTACGCGCGACTTGTATCTAGGAGAAGCGATGTATACACCCCATAGCCTCGATATTGCACTCTTCATGATGATCACGAGCGCCATCTGCTGGGGCTCCTGGGCGAACACATATAAGGGCGTCAAGAATTATCGCTTTGAATTGTTTTACTGGGACTACGCCGTCGGCATTTTCCTGATTTCTCTGATCCTCGCGTTCACCATGGGAAGCACGGGCAATAACGCCGACCCTTCGAGTTTCCTGAATAATGTCCGTTCGGCAGACACGAACAACATCCTCTTCACCATGGGCGCAGGCGTTATCTTCAATCTGGCGAACCTGCTGCTGGTAGCGGCGATTGATATGGCCGGGCTCGCCATCGCTTTTCCCGTTGCCATTGGAATCGCGCTCGTGGTCGGTGTGATCCTGAGCTATGTTCAAGAGATGAGAGGCAATGCGGGGCTGCTCGCGGCGGGCGTCCTGTGCGCGCTCATTGCTGTCGTGCTGGATGGAAAGGCCTATGCCAGCCTGGCCATTGCGGGCCGGTCGGTTTCGCGTAAGAGCATTATCGTCTGCGTAGTGTCGGGCGCGTTGATGGGGCTTTGGGCTCCGCTGGTCACGCACGCGATGACCACCGGCAATACGCTCGGTCCTTACAGCATTGCCGTTTTTCTCACGCTCGGTGCGCTGCTCTCGTGCCTGATCTGGAATGTTTATTTCATGAAGCATCCTCTGGTCGGAGAGCCAGTCAACTTTAGTGGCTTCTTCAGAGCGCCTCTTTCCGGCCACGCTCTCGGACTGCTCGGCGGATTCATCTGGGGCACCGGCATGGTCTTCAATCTTGTGGCCGCCAGCTTCACCGGAGTAGCAATTTCGTATGCCATCGGGCAATCCGCGCCCATGGTCGCCGCTCTTTGGGGAGTTCTCGCCTGGAAGGAATTTGATGGAGCGCCCGGCAAGGCCAAGATGTATCTGGTCTTGATGTTCGTCTTCTATTGCGTGGGGATCTTGCTGGTGGCAAGAGCAAACGGCTGAGCAAGAACCTGAGTAGAGACGCGACGTTTCTCTCCGACGCAAGAGGTATTTTGCATCAGCCTGTGATTGTAGATACATTATTCAGGATGACTTTCACTAATTTCGTTATTGCACTCGTGCTATTCGCGCTTCCTGCATTCGCCCAGCATAGCGAATCTGCTAAGCCGTCGGACGATGCCAGCGCAACTCCCGCGGCGGCAAAATCTACCGAGCCGAAACCTGCCGAACCAGTTAAGAATCCTCTACCCGCAGACAAGTCTGCGCCGCAGATGATCACCGTGAACGGCAAGACGCTTCACTACACCGCGACGGTCGGCACAATCACGCTTAAAAGTAAGGACGACAAGCCCACCGGCGTGGTGATGTACACGGCATTCACACTGGACGAACCAAGAGGCAAGAACAGCGACGGCGGTTCGCACCGTCCGGTCACCTTCGCGCTCAATGGTGGGCCGGGAGCCTCGTCCGTCTATCTGAACCTGGGAGCGATCGGGCCGAAGCATATCGCGTTTGCGAATGAGGGTAATTCGCCTTCGGACCCGGCGACGCTGATGGACAATCCCGGCACATGGCTCGATTTTACCGACATGGTCTTTATCGACCCGGTCGGCACGGGATTTTCGCGTTCGCTGGTAGACGAAGCGGAGACGAAGAAGCTTTTCTATGGACCGAAGCAGGACATCGAGTATCTCTCGCTCGTGATCTACAAGTGGCTGGTGCAGAACGATCGCTTGCTCGACAAAAAATATCTGGTCGGGGAGAGCTATGGCGGATATCGCGGCCCGCTGATCACGCACTATCTGCAATCCAGGCTGGGCGTCGCTATGAACGGCCTGGTGCTGGTGAGTCCATATTTGAATCCCGAGGAAGGCGATGGGGACCTGTCGCCGATTCCCTGGATCATCGACCTGCCATCGATAACGGCCGCACATCTGGAGTCCGAAGGCAAGCTGACTGACGCGGCGATGCAGCAGGTGATCGCGTACACGCGCGGAGACTACGCCGAGACGCTGCTGAAAGGTCGCAGTGACCCGGCGGCGAACGACGCCATGATCGCGCATGTAACCGAAATGACGGGGCTCGATCCGAAGTTCGTGAAGTTTGCCGGTGGCCGCCTCGACATTGGAGCCTATCTCCGCGAGGTGCACCGAACGCAAGGATTGATCGGCAGTGTGTACGATTCGAACGTGACTGCGCCCGATCCGTTCCCCTACGCCCCGAGGCAACAGTCCGGCGATCCGATTCTGGAGAGCATTATCGCGCCTACCACCACGGCCATGGTGGACTTCATCACGCGAACGGTGGGATGGAAAATCGATGCCCGCTATGAGGCCCTGTCATACGACGTCAACCGGCAATGGGATCGCAACGACGACCTGCGCGAGGGTGCGGTCAGAGACCTGCGCGAGTCGGTCGCTGCCGATCCCAAGCTGCGCGTGCTGATCGTGCACGGATGGAACGATCTCTCGTGCCCGTTCATGGGATCAGTACTCAGCGTAGACCAGATGCCGATCATGGGCGATGCGAGCCGCGTACAGGTCCACGAGTTTCCCGGCGGCCACATGTTTTATACGCGTCCAGTGAATCAGGACGCGCTGCATAAATTGGCGGAGACCATGGTGGAGACACATTAAGCTGGAGACGCACTAACAAATCCATGAATTGCAGGTTTGCCGCCGCGGTTGTCGCACTGCGGGTATTCACGATCTCGCTGGCAGCCGCGCAACCTTATTCCGCACCCATCGTTCCGCCAAAGGTTGACTTCGTCGACGTCGCCGAACGCGCCGGCCTGACTGCCAAAACCGAAGACGGAGGCGAGAAGACCAAGCGCTACATCATCGAAACCACCGGTAGCGGCGCTGCCGCCTTCGACTTCGACAACGACGGCTGGCCTGATGTTTTCCTGGTCAACGGCACCCGGCTGGAAGGTTTTCCCAAGGGCCAGGAATCCACCAGCCATCTCTACCACAACAACCGCGATGGCACGTTCTCAGACGTCACGCAAAAAGCCGGCGTCGCCCTCGTCGGCTGGGGTCAGGGAGTCTGCGCCGGCGATTACGACAACGATGGATTCGTGGACCTGTTCGTCACCTTCTGGGGACACGACGTGCTCCTCCACAACAACGGCAACGGCACCTTCACCGACGTTACGCGCAAGGCTGGTCTTTGGCATGACGATGTGCGCTGGTCCACGGGCTGCGCTTTCGTGGATTACGACCGGGACGGCAAGCTCGATCTCTTCATCGCCCACTATGTTGACCTCGATCTCGCGCGGGCACCTGAGCCCGGCAGCACCGCGACCTGCGTATGGAAAGGGATATCAGTGATGTGCGGTCCGCGCGGACTGAAGGGGACGCACAGCGAGCTCTACCACAATAACGGCGATGGAACTTTTGCCGATGTCAGCCAGTCATCTGGAGTCGCCAAAACCGATGCCTATTATTGCTTCACCGCACTCACCGGCGACTTCGACAATGACGGCTGGCCCGACATTTATGTCACCTGCGATTCCACTCCCAACATGCTTTTTCACAACAACCACAACGGTACTTTCACCGAGACTGCGGTCGAGGCCGGCGTGGCCTTCAACGATGGAGGCCGCGAACAAGCCGGCATGGGCGCTGATGCTGTGGACTATGATGGCGACGGCTGGCTCGACATTGTCAAAACGAATTTCTCCGACGACACTGCAACGCTCTATCACAACAACCACGACGGAACCTTCTCTGACGTAAGCTCGGCCGCCGGACTTGGCAGGAATTCACAGTTCCTGGGATGGGGCACGCTCTTTCTCGACATTGACGACGATGGTTGGCCCGATATCTTCGTGGCAAACGGACACGTCTATCCCGAAGTCGATGGCAAGAGCCTCAACAATACATTTCGCGAACGTAAACTTCTCTACTGGAACGAGCATAACGGAAGGTTTCGCGACATCTCGCTCGATGCCGGGCAGGGCATCACGACTCCGTTCAACAGCCACGGCGTCGCCGCCGCCGATTTCAACAATGATGGAGGCGTAGAGATACTTGTGAATAACAGCCACGATCGTCCCAGCCTATTGAAAAATCTGGGCGGACGAAATTCAGGCGACCGGGGAAACTGGATTCTACTGAAATTGGAAGGCACGAAGTCCAACCGCGACGCCATCGGTGCCAGAGTCACGGTGCGTGTGGGGGATCACCAACAGACGCAGGAGGTACGCAGCGGTGGCGGATATATCTCGCAAAGTGACTTCCGCTTGCACTTTGGGCTGGGCAAAGCGAGCAAGGCTGATGCCATCGAGATTCGCTGGCCGAGCGGCATCGCTCAACGCTTTGAGAACATCACCGCCAACCAGATCGTAAGAATCCGCGAAAGCATAGGCATTATGAAAAACTGAATTCAGCAGAGCGTCGCCAAGCATGCGCGCAGTTGCCACAAAACTCTTGACTTTGCATACCTAATCTATTTAGATGGCCCGATCATAAACAAGAGGGACAGCTCCGCGTTCCAGCCGCGAGGGAGTCATCCCAAATCGCCGCTCGCAAAAAAGAGTGGCCAAGGTGAAGACCGATGCTGAAGAGAAAAGCGCTGCTCGTCGCCGTTCTGTGTTCTGTGATTTCCCTCTGTCCACTTCTTTACAGCCAGGCGAATGGCAGTTTTTCGGGAACGGTTGCCGATAAAACCGGCTCCGTCATCGCCGGCGCGACGGTGAAAATCACCTCGCAGAGCGACGGGTCTCATTCGTGAAGCGAAGACCGATGGCTCGGGACACTACATCGTCCCCCTGCTGCCCGTTTCGGTCTTCACCATCAGAGTCGAGACCCAGGGTTTCCAGACCACCGAGCAAAAAGACCTTCGCCTGCAAGTTGACGAGCAGCGCGAGATCGATTACACGCTCAACCCGGCGTCGGTTTCTTCGACGGTCGAAGTCAGCGCCACCCATGTAGCGGTGGAAACCACGAATCCCACGCTTGGACAGGTCATCACCTCCGAGGAAGTGGCCGACCTTCCGCTGAATGGACGTAATTTTGTCCAGCTCGCCACGCTGACTCCTGGGCACGACTTCATCCACCAGCCCCGTCAGCTTCTTTACCCAAGCCGCCAGCAGCGAAGCGGCCACCCGCGGCGCCTTTTCGCTCTCGGTCGGCGGTTCGCGCGAACAGAGCACCGACTGGCTGCTCGACGGCAACGACAACAACCAGCTCGATGAAGGCGGAATTGCAATTTTTTCTTCGACATGGATGACATCCAGGAATTCAAGGTGCTGACCTACAACTACTCCGCCGAATACGGAGAGCGCGCCGGTCCCACCGTCCTGGTCACCACCAAGTCGGGCTCCAACCAGTTTCACGGCCCGCCTTCTGAGTTCTTCCGCAATACCGATCTCGACGCGTCGACTCCGTTCGTGAACACTGTGGGCAAATTCAATCTTAACCAGTTCGGCGGCTCGCTCGGCGGCCCCATTCAGAAGGACAAGACGTTCATCTTCGCTGACTATCAGGCCAAGATGCAGCGCAAGGGCGTGCCTTTTACCGGATTTGTTCCAACCGTTGCCCAGGTTACGCCCGACGCGAACGGCAACTACGAGGAGGGCCCCACCGCCTTAGGCGCGACGACGCTCAACAACCCTTACGCAAACCAGCCCTTTCAATGCCAGGGTGTAGGTAGCGTGATACCGGAACCGGTGCTACCCGACGGAAGTCAGAGCCCCGGCACAGCGTGCGCCGTCATACCCGCCGCCTTGATCGCCCAGCAGGGGGCGAGTGTGGCAGCGCTTTATCCGGCTCCTACTCCCGGCCTTCCGAACAATGTCGGCTACAACTATGCCAACCAGCCCGTGCGGAGACTCAACGAAGCGACGTGGGATGTCCGCCTCGACCACAATTTCTCCAGCAAGGACTCCGTGTTTGGGCGCTTCAGCTACGATCAGGCCACCAACTTCGTGCCCGGCGGCTCGCCCACCTGGTCGGAACCAAACGCCTTTGGCAGCAACCAGCACATCGAGAACCACGGGCGCAACGCGAGTCGTGTCTGAAACCCACGTTTTTTCCGCCTACCACCATTAACCAGTTCAATGCCGGGTACAACCGAATCTTCAACCACATCCATTCCTTCGGCACTTGGCGGTAACCTTGCGAAGCCGCGGCCCTGGGCATTCCCGGCGCGGACCTGGGATCGATTGCGATTCCATAACGGGCTACCCCGCGAGTTTGAACCAGTCAACGAAGGATTGCGTAAGTTGCGGCCTCACCTCGTTCCTGATGAACAGCTATTTTTCAATCGGCGATCGCGGGTACGCACCGTATCAGGGCGGAACCAACGTCTACTCGGCTTCAGACACGATTGATCTGATCCGCGGCAAGCATGACATCCGGATCGGTTTTACTTCCGCGCCAATCAGATGAACGTACGAAACAATGCGTTTCAGGATGGTTTTGCCGTGGAAGATGGGTTTGCAACCGGCGATGACATTGCCGATCTGCTCCTGGGAAGTCTCGGAGTGTTTGCCGCCCACGATCAAACCTTCCTCGGAGCGACAACTGGCCGCCGCTTCAACCTGTATCGCCCCTTCGTGCAGGATGATTGGCGTGTAACCCCCAATCTGACCTTGAACCTTGGCTTTGCCTGGGCTCTGGTGACCCCCGAAACCGAAGTCAGAAATCGCCAGGCCAACTACGATGTTGGGACCCTTACCTGGTTCGTTCCGTCGGGCAGTCCGGGAATTACCGGTTGCACGAACTGCGTCACCACGGATGGGAAAGTCGGCATTCAGTTTGACAAGAAGGCCATAGAACCGCGTATCGGACTGGCCTGGAAGCCCTTTGGAGGCGACCAGACTGTGGTTCGCGGCGGTTATGCCATCTACCACGATTCCTGCCTGGAACCAGGGCGGGCAGGGCCTTTGGCAGAACCCGCCCTATTATGCGGAAGTTGATCCTTACCCGACGTTTTGCACAACGTTCGGCACTCCAGCTTGTGGGCTTTCCAATGGCTTCCTTCTTCCGGCCGGCACGCCTTCCACAACGCCCGTCCCGGGAGGCGCCGTTTATTCATCGCCTGTGAACCCGCAGTATTACACCGGAACCATTCAGTCCATGAATCGCAATTTCAAACAGGGTGTGATCCAGCAATTCAACCTGAACCTTCGAGCGTCAAGTGCCCGGAAACATGGTGCTGACAATAGGCTATGCCGGAACCCGCAGCCCGCACATTCTCGTGAGCCAGGTGAATGAAAATCTCAATGAACCCGGTGCATGCCCCGGCGAACCAGGCCACGTGCCCGGCTACACGCTGGGCTGTGGCTTTGGAACCTTCCCTTACGCCGGGTACTTTCAGAGCGTTAACAGCAACAACAGCATTGGCGCCGCCCACTATGACTCGCTTCAAGTAAAGGCCGAGACCAAAAGCACGCGACACGGCCTCTACGCCCTCCTTGGCTACACCTGGTCCCGCAACTTTGACTCCGGCATGCCTGACGGCTTGGGCACAAACCCGGGCGCGTTGTACTGGCCGTTGCCCGGAACCAAGAGGCTGGATTGGGGGCTTTCGGAGTTGAACCTCAACAACAGCTTTACCGCCAGCGTCATCTACGACCTTCCCTTCGGCAAGGGCAAGTACTGGGGCAGCAACTGGAGTGGTCCGCTAGATGCCGCTCTCGGGACACTGGCAGGTGAATTTGATTGAAAGGGCTACGTCGGGATTCCCGCTGTACGTCGTCGATAGCAGCGATGTTTCGGGAACATACTTCTCCTACAACGGCAATACCTTCCAGCGGCCGAACGAAGTGGGCAACCCCAACGTTGGCTGGTCCAGAGGGAGGACGTACGTGATTGTCCTGCCCAGGTTCACACAATTTCGTTCTGGCTTAATCCCTGTGCGTTCCAGACCGCGCCCATTGGCGAACTGGGCACGGCAACCGCGCGCACCGGCCTACGGTCCGCGTTTCGTGAATACGGATTTCTCGCTGATCAAAGACTTCCCATTCACCTTCCGCGAAAGCATGAACCTGCAGTTCCGGGCCGAGTTCTTCAACCTGTTCAACCATCCGCAATACTTCCTGCAAGGTGCGGGAGGAACGGGAGAGCAGGACATAAACGCGCCCTCCAGCTTCGGAGTGATTAACAACACGGTCAACAACCCACGCCTGATCCAGTTCGCCCTCAAGCTGAATTTCTAACGCGCCGCGCGGTAGTTTTAGGGGACGTTGCAACTTCGGGCAGACTGAACACGCGTTGAGTCTGCCCTTATCTTTCTGATTGTTCCAATCATTCGGCCGATTATTGCGAGGCGGAATTGTTCTTCCTCAGCGAGATCACAAACTCTTGAATCTCCCGATGCTCACGATCAACATCATCCTTTGTTTTCTTGGCGAATTGATCGTGAAGTTGAAGTTGTTCTTGAGCGCTTGCCTCGTCGCCGTTTCGCAAGTACGCCTGGGCCAGGCGATAATGAGCTTCCGCCAACATCACATCGAATTCCACGCTAACCTCTGCTGGACTGGCTGCGATCGCCTTTTGATACGCGGAAATTGCCCGTGGAAAATCCGCGCGCTGCGAATAAAAAATGCCTAGTTGCAAGTATGCAGCGCCAAGCTTCGGATCGAGCTGCACTGCCTTAAGCAGCAGCGCCTCCAAGCGCGCCGAACGCTCAGCGTCATCCGACGCACCCGAGGACTGCTTCGAAAGACTCACAGCGTAATAGTAGTTCGCCAGCGCATTGTCCGGCTGCAGTTGCGCGAATCGCGCCAGTCTCTCCGCCGCTCCCTCTGACGGAGTCGTTTCCAGGCTCTGCATTCTCCCTAGAAACAGGTACGGGGTCGGATCGTTCGGAGCAAGATCAGACGCGCTCGCCAGAAATTGCTCAGCCCGATCGTAGGACCCAAGCGACATACCAGGCGACGCCCAACGCGACCAGCATTCGCACCGACTTTGGAAACCGCCGATTCCCGTTTGCAAACACCTCGGTCGCGGGTTCCAGAGCGCGGTGCGTGAGGAGCTCGGTTCCCCAATCGAACAGGTTCGGCTCGCTGGGGTCAAGTTCGGCCGCACGCTGGTACTCGCGAACCGCCTCCAATGGATTGCCCAGCTTTTCCTCGGCGTCGCCGAGTTGGTGATGAAGCGCTGGATCGTTGGGATTACGTGCAACCGCGTCTCGCAGAGAACTCTCTGATGCGAGAGATGTAGGTGCATTCGATTCCTTGCTCAACGAGACCGTTGCTTTGGCGAGCGCCTCGCTGGTTCGGAGCACGGTGTCGGAACCGTGCCCGCCGGAATTCGAGGCCTGGGTCACGCCCGCCACGGTGAATTGCGGCTCGTCAAAAAACTCGGGCGCTTGCGCTTTTTGGGGAACCAGAATCAGGTCAATCTTCTTGGTCTCGTCCTGCTCAAGACTGACGGAACCGCTTGTCGTCTCCGCGTATCCCTTCATGTCTGCGCGCAGCATGTAGCCACCCTTGCGCAGCGCCTCAAAACGATACACACCCTCGGAATCTGTGTGGGTGATCTGGGGCAGCTCAGCCGGAGTCTGCGCTCCGGTCGCGAGTTGCAGGAAGACGGACGCATTTGCCACCGGCCTGCCCCTGGAATCGCGGACATGGCCCTGCACCACGGCGTTCGCCACTGCGCCTGGAGACTGTGCTCCGGCCGAAGCAACGGCAACCAATAACGCCAGAACCGCGATGGCGGCACAGGCTTCTCCGAAATGGCTGGCAGTCACGCGAACTGGATTCATGCATTTCTACCAATCACATTTCTACCAATCAGTGGCAATAAGCTTTACAATGGCACGCTTCGCATGCGATCTATAAATCAAAGTCGAGGTGCTCGCGTGAAGTCCAGCCGATTTCGGACTCTAATCACAATTGCTACCGTCATTCTAGCAACATGTCTCGCCCTTCAAAGCCAGGACTCGGGTAAGGCCAAGCGCAAGATCATCATCGATCAGGACGCGGCCGGCCCCGCGGGCACTGACCAGCAAGCGATCCTGCTGCTCATTCAGTCTCCGCAGGCCGAGGTCCTGGGCATCACCGTAGTGACGGGAGACGCGTGGCTGACCGAAGAAGTGGCGCACACTCTGCGCATGCTCGAACTGATCGGACGAACCGACATTCCCGTCGTACCCGGAGCCGAGTATCCGCTGGTTAGAACGAAAGAAGGCACCGAGCATTCCGAGGAGCAGTATGGTTACGTGGCGTGGCTGGGAGCGTGGACTCCGAAGTATTATCACCCAGCTCGCGATCTGGGCGCGATGCCGGAAGGGAAGCCGACGACCCAGGCCGCCGACGAAGATGCTGCCCACTTTCTGATTCGTATGGTCCATAAGTATCCACACGAAATCACAATCTATGAGGGCGGCCCAATGACAAATTTGGCGCTCGCCATTTCCATCGACCCTGAATTTCCCAGCCTGGCCAAGGAATTGGTGTTCATGGGCGGTAGTCTGAGTCCGCAGACCGATGATCCTGAGTTCCAGAACACGCCGCGCCGCGAGTTTAACTTGTGGTTTGATCCGGAAGCGGCCCACATCGTGTTGCGGGCGCCGTGGAAAAAGATGGTTTGCACCACGGTAGACATTTCAGTCAAGACGAGAATGACCAACGACCTGATAGACAAGATCAAGGCCGGCACGTCGCCATCCGCACAGTACATCGGCAAGTACGCGCGCCTGCGGGGCAACTATAACTATCTGTGGGATGAGCTCACGTCCGCGGCATGGCTCGATCCCAGCCTGATTACGAAGAAAGAAAATCGCTACATGGATGTCGACCTCGGCCGCGGCGCGGCCTACGGAGACACCCTCACCTGGTCAGATCTAGATAAACCGAAGCGCGAGGTGCAGCTGGTGGAAATACAGGTCGATCTGGATACGGAGAGGTTCTACAAGATGTTTGTGGAGCTGCTGAGAGGACCTACGCCGCCGCCAGGCCGACCGATGCGTTAGGAGGGCTTCTTCTTGCCTTTCTTCTTGCCGCCTTCTGGCGTCGCGGCGGCATCTTCGCTCCAGAAGCGGTGTCCCGTGCGATGGATGAAAACATCTTCCAGCGTCGGTTTACTCACGCTCAGCGACTGAATTTCTCCCGGGAAAGCTTCGACCACATCGGGCACGAAGTGATGTCCATTCTCGATTTCGAGGCGGACGTGCTTATCCATGACCGTTGCATCGACTTGAAACTTGCTGCGAATGCGCTCGGCCAACGTCTGTGGGTCGCGCGCTTCGAGCAGAATGACGTCGCCGCCGATCTCGCGAGTCAGCGCCTCCGGCGTACCCAGCGCGACTAAATTTCCTTCATTCAAGATGGCGAGACGATCGCAGCGTTCGGCTTCTTCCATCAGATGGGTAGTAACGATGATGGAGACGCGCTCCTGATCGCGCAGAATCTGAAGATATTGCCAAAGATCGTGGCGCGCCCCGGGATCGAGGCCGGTGGTGGGCTCGTCAAGCAGCAGAACCTCGGGATGGTGCAGCAAGCCCTTGGCGAGTTCGATGCGGCGCTGCATGCCTCCCGAGAAAGTTTCCACGCGGTCATTGCGGCGGTCGAGCAATCCGACGCGGGTCAGGATTTCCGTGATCCGCTTCTTAAGTTCGGAGCCATGCAGACCGTAGAGGTGTCCCTGATGCCAGAGGTTCTCGTAGGCGGTAAGTTTGAGATCCACGCTCTGCGCCTGAAAGACGACGCCAATATGGCGACGCAGGGCTTCGGGCTGGCGAACGGCATCAAGGCCGGCGATCATGGCGCTGCCTGACGTCGGAACCATGAGGGTGGAAAGAATGCGGAAGAGGGTAGTCTTGCCGCTGCCGTTCGGGCCGAGCAGTCCGAAGAGTTCAGCTGGACGAACTTCGAAGGAGACGCCGTTAAGCGCGGTGCGGTCCTGATAGCGATGGACCAAATCACGAACGGCAATGATGGGCTTGCCCGCATGTTCCGCGGACTGCGTGGTAGGCGCAAGGTCGATGGCAGTTGAGTTCGAGGTCACACGACATTCTACGCCGGGAGCAGGGCGATAATCATCTGGAAGCGCCGATCTGTCCCGATGCGCATTCCTAGGCGGCGACGGGGTCCTGGCCCGGGACGCGCTCTTCAAAAGCTACGGGGACGTGTCGCCAGACCTGAATGGCTAGAACGACAGTGGTCGCGAGGAGCAGCGCTCCGACCGCCACGTGGACGACGGTCGAGATCACCATGGGCAGTTCGGGTTGCGCCGCGTCTCGTCCCCACATGACGCGAGTGATGAAAGCGAGGAAGCCGAGGCAAAGTTGCGCAACCATTAAACCAAGCATGGCAATGGCAGGACGGCGAATCGCGTCAACCTGCGGATAAGCGGAGATGGCACGAACGGCGGTCCAGGAGAGCACTATGGCTACAGTCCCTGCGTTAATCACGTGTGGCCACCAACTCAAGCCGTGGTGGCGGAACATGGCTCCGAGGATGAGTTGTAGATACAGCACAAAAATCGAAAGCAGAGTCAGCGTGAACAGAGCGGGACGTCGCTGGTCGAATTCCGTGCGCGGTTGCTCTCCGACCCAGCGGGGGCCGGTAAAGACCGCGATCGCAACCGCGATGCAAAAGAAAGTCTGCGCCACGGCGGCATGCGCGCTGGAGATCGGTGCCGGCAGAAGGAATATGACGGTCAGTCCGCCCAGGATTCCTTGGGTGATCACAGTGGCGAGAGCCGCTACACCGAGAAGCCGCAACCAGCGGCGCTTTTCAACCCGCCAGGTCCAGACGGCCAGGATTATGGTCAGTATTCCCACGAATTCCGCCACCATGCGATGGCCATGTTCGTATTTCACGCCGCCGACCATGTGCGGCATTTTGTAGAAGGAACCGAAAGTCGTCGGCCAGTCAGGAACAGATAGGCCGGCGTCATTGCTGGTGACCAGCGCCCCGGCCACGATGAGGACTAGAGTGGCGCAGGCGGTGAAAATGGCGAAGCGGTGCAATCCGCGATGATAGGGAATTTCGATGCCTTTCAGAATGGCCCCCGCAAAAACCGGCGATACAGCATTCGCGCGGCGTGTTTCGCAAAACGGATCAGTTTAGCAGAATGGGGACTGAAAGGGAGGTTTCGAGAAGAAAGTGGCAGTCTCTCAGTTCGAGTTTTTCTGCGGATTGGAGGTCTTGAAGAATGACCGCCAGTATGACTGGAAACGTGTTCCCGGTTGCACCATTAGGGCTACCCGCACTGTAACGCCAATTACGATGGCAGCCACCGCCAGAGCAGAACCAACAGGAGTGAACGCAGAAAGCAGATCAGGCATATGCGCCTCCACCCCACCATTATAGACCGCTTTCGCTTGGGCGAGGTACCAAACGGCAAGGGGCGATAGGGGTCAGATTGATGCGCCAGCAAACGGATTTACGATGGTGACACCATCGATTTCGCGGCGATCTTGGAAATCCTCTGACAGAAGAACGCTGCAGCCAGCTTGTTGTGCAGTTCGCAGAATCAAGGCATCCCAAAAAGAAAACCCATGCAATCGATGTAAGTCGATCGCGGCGAGGACGTCGGGGACTTGAGGGACGGCTACATCTAGTTCGGCCAGCAATTCCAACTTGCGTCGAGCGATGCGGGGATCGACACCCAATTTTCGAGTTACGTTGACGAAATACTCCTGCAGGACTTGCAGGGAAATGACTCCAGTCCCCGCTCGCCGGTGTTCGGCCACGAGATCGCGCGAGCGGCGCTGCTTAACGGGTGCAGATTCGTCGTCGGCGTATAGCAGGACGTTGGTGTCGAAAAAGCTACGAGCGCTCATGAGCCTCGTCACGATTGAAGCGTTGGCCGTGCGAGTTGCCCGTACCAGACAGCCGCTCGAACTCCTCAATGCTGCGTTCGGCATCGTCTCCGCCAGCCAGCTTTTGCAGATAATCGCGGATTAACTGGTTGAGGCTCTTGCCGAGGGCTTCTGCCCGCTTTCGGGCGCGTTCCACGGTCTGCTCGTCGATAGAGAGTGTAACATTCATTAACACAGTATATGTGCGCAAGTACGCTGTGTCAATATGTACTAAGAGCCGAAAACTAAGGATTTCCAGCGATAGTCGCGGCACTTTGTGATTCGATTGCCTGAATAATGGCGTCGGCGAACTCCGATGTGCCCGCAGTGCCCCCGACATCCCGCGTAAGTTTGCTGCGATCGCGGTACACGTCGTCGATGGCGTTACGGATCTTCAGGGCGGCATCGTGCTCGCCGATATGGCGCAACATCAGCAGCGCTGATCGCAACACGGCCGTGGGATTGGCAATATTCTTTCCGGCTATGTCAGGCGCTGAACCGTGGACAGCTTCAAAGATCGCGCATTCGTGGCCGAAATTCGCGCCCGGCACAAGGCCCAGTCCGCCGACCAGTCCAGCGCACAGATCGGACAGAATGTCGCCGTAAAGATTTTCCATCAGCAGCATGTCGTACTGGTAGGGATTCATCACCAGCTGCATGCAGGTGTTGTCAACAATGTGCTCGCCATACGTTATCTCGGGATACTCTTTCGAGACGTTGCGCGAACAGCGGATGAATAATCCATCCGACATTTTCATGATGTTGGCTTTGTGTATGGAATGAATTTTCTTCCGCTGGTTCCTACGCGCATACTCGAAGGCGAAACGCGAGACGCGGGTGGATGCCTTCTCGGTGATGATCTTCAGACTTTCGACCACTCCGGGAACAACTTCGTGCTCGATGCCGGAGTAAAGTCCTTCCGTATTTTCGCGCACGACGATCAGGTCCACGCCCGGATAGCGGGTGGGAATGTGCGGAAGATTGCGAATGGGCCGGAAGTTGGCGAAAAGTTCGAAGCGCTTGCGCAATTCGACGTTGATGCTGGCAAACCCGCCGCCAATAGGCGTGGTGACGGGCCCCTTTAATCCAACGCGAGTGCGCTCGATGGAGTCGTTGAGCTCCTTGGGAATGTATTCGTGGTACTTCTCAAAAGCCTCAGCGCCAGCGGCGAAGGTTTCCCACTCAAACTTGACGCCGGTGGCTTCGAGCATGCGAACCGTGGCCTGGATGACTTCAGGGCCGATGCCGTCGCCGGGAATCAGGGTTATTTTGTGTGCCATAGAATATGAAGTTGCGAGCTGTGCTTGCTGGACAACCGAGGGCGGCTGTCCGCGCGCGAATCCAAATCAGGTCTTCGCGGTCTTGCCTTTAGGTTCGGGCACATCTTTCGCCTTCAGCAGGTCCTTCAGTTCCGCCATGAATTCCTGTACGTCTTTAAAGTCGAGATAGACCGACGCGAACCTCACATACGCAACTTTATCGTAGCGGCGCAGGCGATTCATGATGAGCTCTCCGATCTCGCTGGTCTTGCGTTCGCGTTCGGCGGACTCGATCACGAAAGTCTCCGCCTCATTGACGATCTGTTCCAGTCGGCTGATCGGCACCGGGCGTTTCTCGCAGGCGCGCATCAGGCCATTGAGAACTTTCTGGCGGTCAAAGCGCTCGCGGCGTCCGTCTTTCTTTACCACCATGTAGGGGATTTCGTCGATGCGTTCGTAGGTGGTGAAGCGCTTTTCGCACTTCAGGCATTCGCGGCGACGACGGATGGAATCCGCCTCTTTGCTCTCACGCGAATCCACGACTTTGTCATTTTCAAACCCGCAGAAGGGGCATTTCATGCGCTTGGGTTGCAGTTGGAACCAAAATTTATTGTAGCAGGCAATGCCGGAAGCGACGGTTTGTCGGAGATCGCCCTGGCAAGTGACACCGGCGACTCAAATGGGCTATCGTGTCGGGGACAATCTCGTCCTCGAGGAGGTTCCGATGACCCACATCCACCAATCATGCCCGGTTTGTACCCGCAGGAACATATTGAAGGCTGGTGTTTTGGCAGCCATCCCTCTCGTTGTGCCCGTGTCGATTTTCGCTGAAGAACAACCCGGCACCGCAAACGGCGGCAGCGATCCGTATCCGATTCCGTGGCTCGACAAGAATGGCAGCCACAATCAGCCTGCGGGAACGAATTTGGAACCCTCACATATTTACCATTTCATGGGACAAGTGGCCCGATGCAGCACCTTCACTGGCATCGGCACCGATAACCGAGGGAATCGAATCGCGTTTGGCAGTCCAACCACCGATTATGGGGTAATGCAGGGCGACTACTGGGGTGCCCGAACCACACAGCAAGGCACCTTTACCCACATATGACTCACTCTGTTCCAGGGACAGGCTGTCCCTGCCAACCAGATCCACGACTTTCATCCCCCGATTGCGCCCTCTGGACTTTACTGGGTGGTTCCGGTTCCGAAGGGTGGTCTGGATGTCAGTCCCGACGGGAATACATTCACATTGCAGATGCAGAACGTCGCGGTGGTTGATCAGCCGCGGTGGCCCGCGTTGGACTCAATCGCCACGCCCGCGCGGATGAGTTTCAAGATGGTCTGGAAGTCAACTGGCGAGCCCGTGAAGTACGACGACGCTTCCAAGCATTTCCGGTTCACCGGCACCCGGGCCACCTGCCAACTTGAGGCAGAAGTCGAAGTGCCTGCCATTGGTTTTTCGTGGAAGTCCGACCCGCTCAATACGTCGAAATGCGACTTTGCGATTATCGGCGAGGAGGTCAACGGCCGTTACTACGACGTTTAACAAGCTAGAAAGAATAGTCGCGACGTAGATGACGGGTGGACAACGGCATCCTACGTTGCTTCCTCAACCGCCGCGCTTTCCTCGGCGTGCTCTGCCTCTGCCGAGAGTTTTCGCAGCGACAGCCGCTCGTGATGGGAGAGCACGAGTCCGATAGGCACGACCGCGACAAACGTCACCAGCCACAGCATGATGCCGCAACTGACCGTGAGTTCCTTGGGGACGATATCAAAGACGTGGTCGAGCGCGCTGATGGTCGCCAGTTGCGAGCCGCCGCCCACGCCCGGTAGTTGCACCAGCGAACCAATCATGCTCGCTCCCATAAGAAGGAGAACCTTGGTGACGCTCATGCTGCTCATGGGCGCTCCATAGGCATGGGTGACTTCTTTGTAGGCCAATGCGATCACCCACCACATCAAAACCGACACGGCCGACAATTGCAGGAACGCTACCGGACCGTGGATGGTATTGAGTCCGACGGTAAACTCGCGAATCTTTAGCGCGATGCGATGGCCGAGATTCTCTGCAAGATGAGCAAAACGCCCCTCGACCCATTGCGCGATTCGATTGCCGCGGTAGGCAACCAGCACGGCTCCCGAAAGCAACCCCAGTACAAGCGCGATCAGCGCGTATCCGGTGAGATGAATCCAGTTCCTGACGTCGGGTGGGGCGTTCAGCGTGAACGTGCGCAACTTCGAAGGCAGAAAAATGGCTGCGACCATCAGAACCGTGAAACCGCCAACGTCAAAAATTCGCTCGACCGCCCAGACCGCAACTTGTGAGGCGAAAGGCAGGTTCTGACGACGCGCGATCAGGTAGGGACGAATCATTTCGCCGGCGCGGCCAAGCAGCGCGAGCGCGGCGAATCCGATCATGGTAGGTGGGATTAATCCGATGATAGAGGCATCCTTGCGCACGGGTCGAAGAAAAACCTTCCACCGCACCGCCCTCAGGAAATAGGCGATATAGATGTACAGCACGCCATGGAGGATGTGCCGCCAACTCAGTCCGAATTGAAAGAGTCGTGCCCAATCGAAGTGCTGCCAGGTGCGGAACTGCAGATAGACCAGCACACCCAGCACGACGAAAACGGCCACGTACGCTAGATATTTCTTGTTGATCATTTTTTGTTGATCATGTCTTGTTGATCATGCGCGAAGGCGTAGAGACGCACAGCAGCAGCGAGCACAGCCCCAATTGAAGGTAAATGAGGAACAGGTAAGGGTCAACGCTTGGGCGATCGACGTTGGGACAACGAAGGCTTCGACGATCAATGCGGAGCTTCGGCCGAGACCGTTGTGGCTGCAGGTTTCGCGGCGTGGTGGGCAGGGGGCGAAGTTTTGCTTGGGGTTTTGCCGGATCCGGCGACCTGTTTTTGTTTAGCTTCCTTTTCCTGAGCGATCTTCTTGGTGTTGTACTCGTGCACAATGCGAGCCACGTAGGCGCGCGTTTCGCGAAATGGAGGCACTCCCTGATATTGTTCGACGCGCTCCGGTCCGGCGTTATAGGCGGCCAGCGCCTTGACCAGATCGAAATTGTAGCGCTCCAGAAGCTCGCGCAGATAGCGGCTTCCGCCGGTGACGTTGGCTTCGGGATCGAAGGCATCGTGCACTCCCAGTTGGCTGGCGGTCGAAGGCATCAACTGCATGAGTCCGCGAGCGCCCTTGGGAGAGACGGCGCGCGAGTTGAATCCGCTTTCGGCGTGAATCACGCTGTTCACCAGGTCGGGATCGAGGTGATAGGCGGCGCTGGCGGAATTCACAACTTGATTCAAAGCGGGCGCAGACTGGAAATGCGCGGATTTCACAGAGCCGGACGAGGCGGTGGTCGCGGCGTCAGAAGCCGCGGGGGAAGACGCTGCGGGGACAAACAATGACAAGTCCTTCTCGTAGCCGGTGATTTCTTCCGTGGGCACGTCGGTGAAGCTGGAATCGTCAGCAGTGAAATAAAGCCGCGTGGTTGCTCCCACCACCATGCGATGCTCGTGTCGGATGCTGAAGCCGTTGCGCAGAATGGCCAGCTCAGCCGCAGTGGCGGGCCGAGCGAATAGAAATAAGACGGCAGCGCAGAAGAATGCGGCGGACATCGTCCGCGATTCGCGCAGCCGTCCCCTTCGCTAGCCGCTTTTCTTGAATCATCATTCTCGAATAGTCTTCATCGAGCTGCTCACAGGCTGACACCGATCGTTGGCCCACGAACCAGGTCGACGGTCGTTTCGATCTCTTTTCCTTGGAGCACATGCTCGACAGCGGCGGTCACGCCGCTCTGTGCGTTCGAGCGGGTCAGCGTCCAGCCCCGGCCACGCAACTCTTCCGAGGCATTCCCCATGATAAATGGATGGCCGGCAAAGGCCAGCATTTCAATGTCGTTGTAGTTATCACCGATGGCCATGACCTGCTCGCGGGTAATCTGGCGGTAATTGGCCCAGCGCTCGAGCGCGTGTCCCTTGGAGCAGCCGTCATTGAGCACATCCACGATCGAAAGATCGCGGCCGGGGTACTCGGTGCGCAGAACTGTTATGGGCAAGCCACAGCTTCCGAGAACTTTCAGCGCGCGCTGCATCTTCGCCACCGGACCGCAGAACATGGCCTGTACGGGATCGGTGGTTAGAGCATCCTCCATCGGAACCACGAACTGAATGTACTGCTTGTTCTTCTCCAGCCAGCGCTGGATGCTGCCTTCCAGTTCGTCCAGACGCTCGATCACGATGGTGCCCGAAGCATCGCCATGAAGACCGTTGCTGTCGTCGTTGCTGTCAACGGCGTTCTTATCAAAGCTCCTGTCAAAAGTTAGAACGGTCTGGCCGCGGAATTCTTGCATTACGCCTAGAAGTTGGCGACAGGTTCCCTCGGGGAGCAGGTCGCGGTGGAAATTTTCTCCAGCAAGCGAACGGGTGATGGCGCCGTTGGAACTAATCAGCCAGAGATCGAATCCGAGCTGCTGGGCAATGGGCAGGGCAAAGGCGTGGCGGCGTCCGGTGACCAGGATGATCTCGATGCCGTCGGAGTGTGCGCGCCGCAGGGTGGCGAGGTCGGTTTCGGAAATCTTGAATTCCGGGCTGAGCAGGGTGCCGTCAATATCAATGGCAATAAGGCGGAGGGAATCGGCGGGCACAGACAATTTTAGCATTCGGCTGGTGCGGAGTCCGGCAGCGCCTTGCCAATCGGGCAGGACGCCCGCCTGAGGGCGGGCGCCCCACAAACTAGACAGAATCTCTCTTTTCAAACCTTACGGCTGGTAAATCTGCACATAGTTGTAGACAGTGTTGTTGGGTGGGACCGCGTAATTTCCACCACCGATGCAGTACAGCTTGCCCTTATAGACGGCGGAGCCGGGATCGGTCACAGTGTTCGGCATGGCAGCCAGCGTCTTCCAGATGTTCTTTTTCAGATTGAACGATTCGTTCAAGGCCACCGGGCTGTTCCCTCCGGTGTTGCCGTCGGAGACGATCAGGTTTGCGCCGACCGCACCGCCGCACGAGCCATTTCGCGCTGTGGGATCGGAGGCGAGTGAGCTCCAGCTATTCGTCGCAATGTCGTAAGCTTCGTTGTCGCCGTTATCGCCACCGCTGGTGAAACCGCCGGCCGCGACGATCGTTGTCTTGGCGATCAATCCCGCTGAAATCTCCGACTTACCATCCAGCAGCCCCGCCTCTTCCGTCCAAGAATCGGTTGCGGGATCGTAGGCTTCGACCGTGGAGAGCCGGGCGCCGCTGTTGTACCCGCCGATGGCGTAGATGATGTTCTTGGCGACGACTGCGGTTACGCTGCACCTCGCGGTGGGCATCGCCGCTTTTGACGTCCATGTATTGGTCTTGGGGTTATAGGCCCACACGGTGTTGAACACCGAGGGACCACCATTGTTGCTTCCGCCGATTACATACAGGATGTTCTTCACCACGGCGCTCGCCGCCTGAGCCGTCGCGTCCGGAATGGGAGCGCCGCTGCTCCAGCTGTTCGTGACCGGGTTGTAGATTTGGTTCTCGGTCGAGGCGGGGCCACCAGTGTATCCGCCGACTACATAAATTTTCCCTTTGACAACTCCGACCGCTGGCCAATTAACAGCCGTCGGCATCGCGGCGCCGGTGGTCCACGTGTTATGGGTGACTGCTGGTTCTTGCTTTTCAACGGGGTCGGTTTGGGCCAGGAGCTGAAGGGCCGATCCGGATGTAAAAATGAGAAGGATGAACATGGTGAGCGCGAATGCGATCCTGCTGGTTTTCTTGTTTGTCTTTCTCTCCCGATGATTCACGGTTTTGTCTCTCCTTATAGAATAAATGGATAATCCAAGGTTGCGGCACCTCCAATTAGCACCCTATCGGCGGATGCTTCCGCAACTCGCCTGAAAGTCTTAGCCAAGATCCTTCACATATTTACGGAACAAGCGTCGAAACCGTCAGCGCCGCTAGAAAGCTGCGCTGCTCGCCCGCGTTTCCGCTGTCGGTGATGGTCATGCTCTCGAGCGTCTGCTTTGCAAACGCGGCTGGCAGTTCAAAAACTTGCGCGTCCAGACGCTGGCCGTCGCCATTTACCCAGGCATTGATGGTGGCGGATTGCCCCACGGCTCCCGGCAATTGGCACAAGATGCTATTCGTAGTGTTGCCGTTCTGGTTATAGTCGCGGATATTTGCGTTGCCGACGAGATTGACCGTCCAGGTGGCTCCGCCGCTGCCCGTAAAAGTAACGCTGAGCAAACCCGATTCGCTCGTTCCCCAAAATGTATTCATGAGCGTGTAGACCGTCTTGACCTTGGCCACGTTGACCGGAATCGTGACCGAGACCGTGCCGCTGCCGCCGCCGGCCTCGACGTCAGCCGACCAAACGTCGTTCGCCGTCCCCTGCGCGTTTCCTGGAATGAGGAAGGGGATGCCATCGTAGGTTTGCTCACCAAAAGGGAACGTGGAGCAGTTAATAAAGCCACCTGAGGGAGCCCCGCACCAAGTAGTGTCCGCGAAGGAAGAAATGTCGATAGGCGTCAGTTTTGATTTTGCAGCTGCGTTCGCTAACCCCGCGCCAAGGCAAATCATCAGCATAAGAATTGAAATCTTGTGTCGCTTCATGATTCCTCCAAAATTGGTTTGCTTAGCTTTTTGTCGAAAAAACTTACCGGTGCCGCTTTTCGAAGCCTCGGTACTACGGAGCAGTGGTCGAAACCGTTACCGCCGCTAAAATGGCGCGCTGCACGTCCTCGTTCCCGCTGTCGGTGATGGTGATGCTTTCCAGCGTCTGCGTCGCAAACGCCGCCGGCAGCTCATAGATCTGTTCGTCCAGCCGTTGCTGGCCCGAGCTGTTCGTCCAGGCATTGATCGTCGCGGATTGCCCCACCCCTCCCGGCAGCTGGCAGATGCAGGTATCTGTGTAATTGCCGTTGTTATAGTCGCGGACATTGACGCCGCCGGTGAGTTCGAAAGTCCAGGTGGCCCCGCCGCTCCCGGTAAACGTGATCGTTATGAGACCGGGTTCCGTTGATCCCCACTCCGTGTTCATGAGCGTGTAAACGGTTTTGACCTTGGCCACGTTGACCGGGATGGTGATCGACACCGTTCCACCGCCTCCCCCGGCTGCATCCGAGGCAAACCAGGCGGTGTCAACCGTTCCCTTCTTATTGCCTAGGAGGGCGTAGGTCATACCGTCGTAGTGTTTGGTTCCGTACGGGTAGGTGGTGCAACCAATGAACGCGGGCTGGCCGCACCAACTATTGTTGACGAAGGATGCGATGCTGATTGTCTTCTTGGCTGCGTTTGCCAATCCCGTGCCCAGACAAAGGATTAGCAACAGGATTGAAATATTGCGGTTTTTCATTTTTCCTCCAAAGATTTCCTAGGTGCTGCGTTGAGTCGCGTTCATTCGTTTTGCCTCTACAAAAATTCGGCGCGCAATAGAAGTCGGGTTACGGCTGATAAATCTGCACGTTATCGATGATGGGTCCTCCAGGAGCGCTCCAGCCTCCGATGCAGTAGAGATGCCCCTTATACTCTGCGGACGCCGCGAACAAGTTCGATTGCGGTGCGGGGGCGAGCGTTGTCCACTTATTCTTCGAGAGTTGGAACGACTGGGTAAGCGTGCTTCCGCCATTGCCGCCCACGACATAGAGCTTGGAACCAATGGATCCGCCGCAGTTGGCATCCCGGCTCGTGGGATCGGAGGCAAGGGAGGTCCACGTATTTGTGGCAGCGTCATAACCCTCGTTATCACCGCTGGCGCTCCCTCCGGTACTTGCTCCATCGGCGAACACAATCGCCGTTCCGATCAGACCGGCCGCACCCTGTGCCTTCGGCACCGGCATGGGCGCCTCCTCAGTCCATGTCTTGGTCGCGGGATTGTAGCTTTCGACGTTCGCCACGGGGTCTTGCCCGTTCTCGTTCGTTTCACCGCCGCTGACATAAATAATGTTGGTTTTCTTCTCGACCACGGCTTCGGAGCCCCACCTCGCGGTTGGCATGGCGGCCACCGCAGTCCAGGTTTTGGTCTTGGGGCTGTAGGCCCACACAGCGTTCGTCGGGTTCACTCCGTCGCTGGTACCGCCGAAGACATACAAGATGTTCTTGGCCACCGCGGAGCTTGCCGATCCTATCGTCGTTGGATAGGACGGGCCGGTACTCCAGGTGTTGGTGACGGGATTGTAGATCTGCACATTGTCAGTTTCCGCAGTGTCGTTGTACCCGCCGACCACGTAGATCTCGTTCTTGAGCACCGCTGCGGTCGAAAATGCGAGGGGGGTCGGCGTGGGCGCGCCGCTGGTCCACGTATTGTGCGTGACCTCGGGACTCTGGGCGTTTCCGAGAGCAGGCGTGCCGACGAGCAGAAGCGATGCCATCACGAATTGAAGTTTGGTCTTCATTTTTTCTCCTAGAGCGGGAGTGGATTATTCGCTCCCGCGGAACCTGTTGCCCCATCCTCCCGCGCATGATGCGGGAGGACCCCCTCACCGTCAACGGACAACAACGGACATTAGCGGGCATTAGCGGACATTGACGGACGGGCGGCGCTTCGTCCGCGCGCGGCGCTTTGAGATAAGGGTTTCTAGGTAGGGGTGTCAGGATGGCTGTCGGGAAGGCAAATGGGGGACCGTTCCGGGCGATGCCCTTCCACTAAAGACCTTAGGGTCAATCGCTATATCGTTGTTTCTAAAACGTTTCTACGCGTAATCTTCAGCATATGCGACAATCACCTGCCACGGAGACCATCCATGAAAGTGCGATTTCTTCTGTTGTTTTTGACCCTGCTCCCCGTATCCCTCTTCGCGCAGTCGCAAGAAACCGGTAAGCCCTTCGTGATCGAGTACTACTACAAGGCCAAGTGGGGACATGCCGACGAGTTCCTCCAACTGTTCAAGAAGAACCACTATCCCTTGCTGAAGAAGCAGGTAGAGATGGGCCGGATGCTCAAGGTATGGATGGACCAGCCGCGCTACCACTCCACTGAAGACGGGCGCTGGGATCATCGCGTCACCATCGTATTCAAGAACTCGGCAGCGGCAAATGAGCCCTTCGAGGAAGAAACGCTGAAGAAGCAGCTTTGGCCTGACCAGACCACGTATGCGAAGGAAGAGCAGCGGCGTTTTGAAATCCTCGATGGACATTGGGATGTGCCCATCAAGAACGTAGATCTGGACGGAAAGTAAATCGGGTTTTCACCCGATCCGCCTCTCATCACTTTGTGTCCAAAATA
Source organism: uncultured Acidobacteriaceae bacterium (assembly GCA_963755765.1). Lineage (GTDB taxonomy): Bacteria > Acidobacteriota > Terriglobia > Terriglobales > Acidobacteriaceae > Acidiflorens. Next base: position 383,238 of record CAVWKZ010000004.1, on the reverse strand, counting down.
TTTCAACAAGACAGCCGATGTGCGTTAATATGCTGTGACTGTGAGTCGTGTAGCTATGAGTTCCAACTTCCCCGTTGTGAAATCTCGATGTCTACAGGATAAGAAAATGAGAAAGAATCACCATCCCCTACCTGGACCGGCTGCTCTTATCTGTGCGGCTGCGTTCTTGTTGTTCACAATCCCGGTATTAGCCCAGTCGCAACAGCTATCAACGCGTCATGTGCGCCCAGAGGTTGCCAGCGGCGAGGCAAAGCTCGTCGGGCAACTCCCGCCAACCGATACCCTGAGCTTCGACATTGTTATGCCGCTGCGTGATCGGACAGCGCTGCAGAGTCTTCTGCGCCAGCAATTCGATCCTTCATCCGCGTTCTACCACCAGTTTCTTGCGCCGCAGGAATTTACCGCTCGCTTCGGCCCCAGCCAGGAAGACTGGAATACCTTGCTCGCCTTTGCGAAGGCGAACGGCTTTGAGATCATCAGCGGAACCCGGGATGCCAGGGATCTAAGGCTCAGCGGTTCGGTGGCGAACATCGAGAGGGCTTTCCATGTGAGCATGGGGGTCTATCAGGATCCCAACAACGAAAGCCGCACATTCTATGCAGTCGACCGCGAGCCCACCGTGGACCTGCCGTTCCAGCTCTGGCACATCACCGGTTTGGACAACGATTCCAAGCCGCATCCGATGTACGTGAGCAAGAGCGACTACGCGAAGGCCCATGGAATCGATCCGGATCAGGTCGTATCTAATGCCACCACCGGCTCCGGTCCTTCAGCTTCCTTCTTGGGTAGTGATATGCGCGCGGCCTACTACGGCGGATCTCTCACCGGTACCGGCCAGAACATCGCCCTGTTCGAATTCGCGGGAACCGACTTGGCTGACCTGACCAAGTATTACAGCAATGTTGGACAAACCGAACCTTACACTCCCACGCTCATTTCCACGGGTGGGTACAGCACGAGCTGCGTCGATAGCGGCGGCAGTAGCGCATGTGACGATACTGAGCAGACCCTCGACATGACGCAGGCAATGGGAATGGCCCCAGGCTCCACCATGCTCTATATGTACGTCTGCGGCAGCGTCAAAGCCAATGGATCAGGAACCATCAGCGATACTGCCTGCATCAGCGCGATGGTTACGACCACGGATGCTCCATTGTCCAAGCAAATCAGTTGCTCGTGGGGCTGGACACCTGCGGACCCCAGCACTCTCGACCCGTACTTTGAGCAGATGGCGTCTCAAGGCCAGAACTTTTTTGCCGCGTCAGGCGACAGTTCTGCCTGGTCAGCTTCGAATGAGGCGTGGCCAGCGGACGATGCGAATGTCGTCTCGGTCGGCGGCACGGACTTAACAACCAGCGGAGCGGCTGGCCCCTGGGCATCGGAGACCGCCTGGGTAGACAGCGGCGGTGGCATCTCCCCGGATTCCATCCCGATCCCCTCCTGGCAGAAGCTCTCGGGCGTGATTACCTCGGGGAACAAAGGGTCAACGACATTGCGGAATGGCCCAGACGTTTCTGCCAACGCGAATTTTTCCTTTTATGTGTGTGCCGACCAAACCACCTGTACGGCTAACGACTACGGCGGAACCAGCTTTGCGGCGCCCATGTGGGCCGGCTACCTGGCTCTGGCCAATCAACAGGCTGCGGCAAACGGCGAGACGATTGGCTACATCAATCCGATCATATATCCAGATGCGCTGGGCTCAAGCTACAGCACTCTTTTCCACGACGTCACCAGCGGTAGTTGTGGCACTTATTCGGCAATTACCGGCTACGACCTATGCACAGGATGGGGCAGTCCGAACACGAGCGGACTGATCAACACTCTGGCTGGGGGTGCGACGCAAAGCTTCACGCTCTCCGATTCGCCAAGCAGTCTATCGATCACCCAAGGCAGCAGCGGCACCAGCACCATCACGGTGACCGATGTGGGCGGATTCACCGGCAGCGTAACGCTTGCCGCGTCCGGCCTGCCCAGCGGCGTGACGGCGACGTTCGGGACGAACCCCACAACCTCAACCAGCGTGCTCACGCTGACCACAAGCGCCACGGCCACTACCGGAACCGCAACCGTGACCATCACCGGCACCTCCGGCAGTCTGGTCGCAACCACAACTCTTGCGCTAACAGTCAATGCCGCGGCGACGCCAAACTTCACCATTGGCGCCTCGCCCGCTTCTCTGACTGTAACGCAGAGCACCAACGGAACCAGCACCATCACCATCACCAGCGTGGACGCCTTCAGTTCCGCCACCACGCTCACCGCTACCGGCTTGCCCAGCGGCGTGACGGCCGCGTTCTCAACCAACCCTGTGACTCCGCCGGCGAACGGCAGCGCAACCTCGACACTGACGTTGACCGCTTCCGCAACAGCAACCGTCGGAACCGCCACTGTAACCGTGACCGGAACTTCCGGCACACTTACCCACAGCGCAACCATCGCCTTGACGGTGAGTTCGTCGTCGGGAGCGCAAACCGCGGTATACAACTCCACGCTGAAGGCTCCAGAGTGCTCGACGGTTGGTACGTCGTGCGACTCGGGTCCATCCTTGCTGTTGGGACGCGGCACGATGAGCGGTGGCATCGAGACCAACCACCCCAATACCATCAACAACTCCTGCGCCGATGGCAACTCGGGAACCTTCCACTCCGACGAGTCCAACGACCGCATCGTAGTTACATCCTCCAGCGGCGCGTTAACGCACGCCACCACGGCAACAGTTGCGGCAACAGTTTGGGCCTGGAGCGGCTATACGTCCGACGCTCTCGACCTTTACTATGCAGCCAACGCCAACAGCCCCTCATGGGTCCTTATCAAGACGATCGTGCCCACGAAGGCTGGAGCGCAGACCTTGTCCGCAACGTTCACGCTCCCGACCGGCAGCCTGCAAGCTGTCCGGGCGCAATTCCGCTATCAGGGAAGGGCATCCTCGTGCACCACGGGCTCCTACAACGATCATGACGACCTGGTCTTTGCCGTGCAATAAACGATCAGGCAGTGATGTGATCCTTCAACCCTTCGAGCCGGCTCCGCAAAAGGAGCCGGCTCGATTTTTCAGCGAAGCACAAAACCTCGCGGAGCAGTGCTCGGGTGGACCGTCGGGAGCCTGCCCCGAGCTGTCGTCGGCTGTCCCTAAGCGGCCTTGTGTCAAGGGATTGTGAATTTTATCGACGAAATCTTTTATAGCTGTCATCAGAATTTGGAGTTAGACAGGTCTCACTTCTGCCGCTAGGCTAGATCATGGACAGCTTAATCGGAGTTGAAGACTCACCTCTAGAATTACTCCACGAGATAGGCGGCCGGCTGGCGACAGCGGACGGATTTCACGATGTGCTGGACCGCGTTGTGGAGTTCGCCTCGGCGCTGGTGAAGTGCGATTCCTGCCTGATCTACGTCCTCGATGGCGACCATCTGGTCCTGCGGGCTTCTAAGAATGCGCATCCTGACGTTGTGGACCGGCTCAGACTACGTGTGGGGCAGGGCATCACGGGCTGGGTGGCGGAACATCACGAACCGGTGGCGATTTCGGAGAAGGCGGCGCGCGATCCGCGCTTCCAGTTCTTCCACGAGTTGCCGGAGGATAGTTACGAAGCATTCCTCTCCGTACCGCTGCTGTGTCGAGGACGTGTGGTGGGAGCCATCAACCTGCAGCATCGGCGCCCTCACACGCACAGACCGAAAGAGATTCGCTTGATCTCGGCGATTGGATTTTTGGTGGGCGCGGAAATTGAGTTGGCGCGCATGGAGGAAGTCAACTCCAACCTTGCCTTCCAGTTACAGACTCGCAAAGTGGTCGAACGCGCCAAAGGGATTTTGCAACGCGAGCTGGGATTGAGCGAGGAACAAGCCTACCTCGCTCTTCAGCAACAGAGCCGGCAGAAACGCAAGGCGATGAAAGAAATTGCCGAGGCTGTCATTCTCGGCGAGGAAGTGAAGCAGCATTCCCGCCGGCGCGGAGTGGCCTAGACTCCTCGGCTACATTCAGTGCTAATCCCGCCCAATGCTTCCTAGATGCCGTTGAGGTAGTTTTCTTGCGGGTTCAGGCCCGTGTGTTTGCTAAAAGCTCGCCGAGTGAGAGAACATAACTAGTTTGCATACATCTCTCAGTCCCTACAAGGAAACAGCCAAAATATGGCGAAGCTGAAAAAGTCCCCCAAGGCAGTAAATGCGACAGCGAAAAAGGTGGCGCGAGTCGAGGTTAAGTCTTCAAGCAGAGGGAACACCGGACACGACAGCGCGATCGCGCCCGCCAAGGGCAAGCTGGGCGTGATGATTCCCGGTATGGGAGCGGTAGCGACAACATTTGTCGCGGGCGTGGAAGCGATACGGAAGGGAATTGCTCACCCCATCGGCTCGCTCACGCAGATGGGCACAATCCGCCTGGGAAAACGTACCGACGGCCGGTCTCCCAAAATCAAGGAGTTCGTTCCGCTCGCCGGCCTCAATGACCTGGTCTTCACCGGCTGGGATATTTTTGAGGACAACATGTACGCCGCCGCCCGTAACGCCGGCGTGCTGGAGCGCGACCTGCTCGACAAAGTGAAAGGACGCCTCAGCGCCATTACTCCGATGAAGGCCGTCTTCGATCACAACTACGTCAAGAGGATCGACGGGCCGAACGTAAAGAAAGGGAAGAACAAGCTCGACTTGGCCGAACAACTTCGGCAAGACATCCGCGACTTCCGGAAGTCGAGTGGCGCCAGCCGTCTGATCACCATCTGGTGCGCTTCGACCGAGACTTTCATTGAGCCGAGCGCCGCTCACCAGAGCGTGAAAGCTCTCGAAAAAGCGATGAAAGAAAACGACGAAAACATTGCCCCGTCGATGATCTATGCCTACGCCTCTTTGATGGAGGGCGTGCCGTTTGCGAACGGAGCGCCGAACCTGACAGTAGACATACCGGCGATGCTCGAACTCGCGCGAGAGAGAGAAGTTCCCATCTGCGGCAAAGACTTCAAAACCGGTCAGACTTTGATAAAGACCGTGCTGGCCCCTGCTTTTAAGGCGCGGCTGCTCGGAGTAAGCGGATGGTATTCCACCAACATCCTGGGCAATCGCGACGGCGAAGTGCTCGACGATCCCGGGTCTTTCAAGACCAAGGAAGAATCCAAGCTCGGAGCGCTCGAGCATATTCTGCAGCCGGGTCTGTATCCGGAGCTTTATGGCAACATGTACCACAAAGTTCGCATCAACTATTACCCGCCGCGCGGAGATAATAAAGAAGGCTGGGACAACATTGACATCTTCGGATGGCTCGGTTATCCCATGCAAATCAAAGTGGATTTCCTGTGCCGCGACTCGATTCTAGCCGCGCCCATCGTGCTCGATCTCGTGCTTTTCCTCGACCTGGCGCAGCGCACGCCGGAGCTGCGCCGCCTTGGCATTCAGGAGTGGCTGAGCTTCTACTTCAAGTCGCCGATGACTGCACCGGGGTTGTATCCCGAGCACGATCTGTTCATCCAGCTCATCAAGCTGAAAAACACTCTGCGGTATTTGAAGGGCGAAGAGCTCATTACGCATCTGGGGCTGGAGTATTACGACTAGTTCGTAGAGCGCGGGCGGGTCTCTCAGGCTTCGTGACCCTCACCATACTGTTCTCAGCAGCGGACTGCGCCGAATGCGGTCATCTTTTGTAACGAGGGTGAGACCCTCGGCGCGGGCGGTGGCGCCGATCAGACGATCGGCGGGATCGCGAGGGTAATCGTCCGGGAACTGGGTCGCCAATGCCGCGATTTCAGGTGTGATCGGCAGGACTGTCATGTCCTCTATCAACGCCCTAACGGAGGTTTCTACCGAACCGAAGACCTGCACCCTGCCACTGGCCACTAATTGAGCAAGTTCCCACAATGTGATCCCCGAGACCGCAAGTCCCTCGCCACGGCGTGCCCGCCGAATTGCGGAGGCAGCGTCGCGCGAGAGTCGCTTTGGGTCATCCGCCGCCCAAGCCACTACGTGAGTGTCGAGCAGAATCACCGTAGCGCTTCCCAGTCTTCGAGCGGCACGACGGGGGATTCAATATCACCTACGATACGCATCTTGCCGTTCAGCCTGCCGATCCAATCGTCTTTCTTGCTCTCCGCCGGCACCAGTTTGGCCACCGGCTTCCCCCGCTTCGTGATTACAATCGGTTCGCGCGTCGACCGCACATCTTCCATCAGTGCCAGGCACCGTGCCTTGAACTCTCCCGCTGCGATTGTCTTCATGGACACATTATAACATACATGGTCGTATAGACATGACCATATGTGACTATTCGTCCATCTCATACGCCTTTTTCAACCACCGCTTCACCTCGTCGTCAATATCGGCGTTGGACTTGATCTCGATCCGCCGAGTGATGCGGTCTTTCTTCTCATAGCCGCCGGTGTCGATCAGGCGTTTGGGCGTTTTCGTATTTCCCAGTGTGAGTCCAAGATCGATGCGCGTATTCGTCGACGGCTTGATCTGCCCGAACACGTGATTGCGATAGAAGGGAACCATCGTCTTGCACGGGCAAGCCTTCACGTCCTTGCCGAGAGAAAACCCAAGCTTCAGCAACTGCTCATACAGCGGATGCAGCGAGACACGCGCCCCGGAGTACTGCGCCTCCACCCATCCGGCGGCGGTTTTCAGATACGCCTCCGGCGAGTCTTCCTCGGTACCTTTGCCGTCGGCGCGCTCCGCGATCCACGACGCGGCATTGGTGCCCAGTTTGTGTTCTTTCTTCAGCCACTCGCGACGTTCGATCTCCGTCGGCGGACCAGATTTCTTCGTTAGCGCGATCCATTCTTCGAGCGACCGACCGGTCTTCAGTGGCAGTTCTCGAATCCACTTTTGGACCTGGGCTACGCCTGGATGAACCGAATAGGGGCCGAGGCTTTTGGGGACAGCAGACATGGAGTCTCCTTTCGGCCTGCCATGATAGCGAATCCAGCGTCGCGCTCACGATAGAATTCTTCGATGAGTAAGAACGTGCGTGGTAAGAACATCGCCAGTAACAGCATGACTAGCAAGAAATCGAAGGCCCGACGCTCGGGAAGCGGACACAGCACCCACGACCTGAAAATGCCGAAGAACCACTGCTTCGTCTGCGGCCCCCACAACCTCGACGGAATGCATCTGCGTTTTACCTACGACGAGCCGCGCAACTGCTTCGTCTGCCGCTTCCGCCTGGGCAAGCGCTACACCGGCCCGCCCGGACACTGCCACGGCGGCATCATCGCGACCATCCTCGATGAAGCCATGGGCAAGGTCAATAAACTGCGCGATGTCGTGGCGGTGACTTCCGAGATGACCGTTAATTATCTGAGGCCGGTGCCGCTAAGAAAGCCGCTGCGCGTGGAGTCGCGCGAAGTCGAGGTGAAGGGCCGTAAGCACATCAATATGGCCGAGATCCTGAATGAAAAAGGGGAAGTGCTGGCGCGCAGTCGGGGATTGTTTATAGCGATTGATGTCCAGCGCATGTTCGCGAAATTCACGCAGAAGTGAGGACATAACGAAAGCCGTGGCCTGACCACCGCCGCAGAAACCCATCCTGCGATGTAAAATACTCTTTCGGGACGGAATTCCGGCTCACCATATCGCCCACCCGATCCAGAAAAGAGTTGCCCTATGTCGCAAAATAACGGACACAACACCACCAGCCTCCGCCTGAAGACCGGCCTCGCCGAAATGCTCAAAGGCGGCGTGATCATGGACGTAACCACTGCGAAACAAGCGGACATCGCCGCGCGCGCCGGAGCAGTAGCCGTGATGGCTCTGGAGCGCGTCCCGGCACAGATTCGCGCCGAAGGCGGAGTGGCGCGCATGGCCTCGCCCAAGGTGATACGCGAAATCATGGGAGCGGTGGATATTCCCGTCATGGCCAAGTGCCGCATCGGTCATTTTGCGGAGGCCCAAATACTCCAGGAGCTGGGCGTCGATTTCATTGACGAGTCCGAAGTGCTGACTCCGGCCGATGAAGCGCATCACGTCGACAAGCACGCCTTCACGGTTCCGTTTGTCTGCGGAGCGCGCAACCTCGGCGAAGCCCTGCGCCGCATAGCCGAAGGTGCGGCCATGATTCGCACCAAGGGCGAGGCTGGCACCGGAGACGTAGTCCACGCCGTCCGCCACATTCGCCAGATCGTGCAGGAGATGAAGATTCTAACCGTGCTCGGCGAAGAAGAACTCTACGCCAAAGCCAAAGAACACGGAGCGCCCTACGAACTGGTAAGGATGGTGGCGCGAGACGGTAAGCTGCCAGTACCGAATTTCTCCGCCGGAGGGATCGCGACCCCAGCCGACGCATCGCTGGTGATGCAGTTGGGAGCCGAAGCAGTATTCGTAGGCTCCGGCATCTTCATGAAGAACTCAACCGAATTCGCCGACCCGGCAGAAGCCGAAAAGCGCGCCAAGGCGATTGTGCAGGCTGCCACCCACTTCAAAGACCCTAAAGTGTTACTTGAAGTCAGTGAAGATCTCGCGGGAGCTATGAAGGGGCTGGCCGTGTCTACGCTGGATGAGTCGCAGATGCTGCAGACGCGGGGCTGGTAACCTCCCGCCCGGGCGGAGCATGGATGGGCTATTCCACCGCAAACGCCTTTCGTGAGTTCGTATCCACTGTACTCAGAATAGATTTTTGCTCGACGCTGGTCCCTTCCTCCGGAAAATCCGCCACTCGTTTCGAAGTGTGGCTCTTGAGATTTTCGAAATAGAAGAAAATGATCTCGTTCTTCTTGGACTCATCAACAATCCGCGCGAATCGCGACATCACCAGTTGCGGCTCCCACACGTAACCTTTTTCCTGCATGAATTTTCTCGTCAGGTCGGATTCGTTTCCCGGATTTTCGCGGGCGCTCTCCTCGTTGTCATAAATCCAGACGTTGTGTTGGTACGCGTCACCGCCCAGCGTCACCGGGTTGGGAGTGCCATACTTGTAGGAGCCCGCATTTTCTGGATAGTAGCCTTCAGCCTGGATAATAAACGTCCGCTCCAGATGTTTGCCGCTGCCGATCTCTCCCCATACGTAGCGATAGCCTCCAGCGATGCCCTTGATGTCAAAAGGAAAGCTGCCCAGATATTGATACTTTGGGTCGAGAGTCAGCTTGAGATGGGCGGGAGCGTCAGAAACGAAAACATTTTTCTCAACATGCACGTGTTGTTGCGGAAGAGCTGATTGTGCAAGCGCAAACTGTAGGCATAGGCTTGCCAGCGGGAAGATCAACAGAAAACGTCTCATCGGCATCACTTTCGATGGAAGAGATTTTGCGGAACTCCTATTGGACGGGTCTGCACGAATATGGATAGCGTCTCTAAACCCAGGCGGCCCGGGCAAATTCCTCAGAAATTCAAAAGCCCCGCTAGTCAGGCGGGGCTAGGCAAGATTGCCAGTTGGTACGCCACCTTTCAAGTGCCTCGATTGTAGCGTACGAAATTCGCGCGGTATCCGTAATAAATATACGGCAGCTAGCGAAGGCCTCCCAATTTGGAACACAGTCCGAAAAAATTCTCTCTGCCAGTCTTGTCAACTTCTTGGCCGTCCGAGAGAGTAAGGGGAACACGGCACTCTGTCACAGTCGCAGATGCGGGTTCGAATCCCGCCGGGTCCATTCTCCCAGTGGTAGAGGAGAAGTTGGATTTGAGGAGAGAAGGCAGAGATATCTCCTCAAGTAACTTGACTCAAGCGTGCGGCCCCCGATACTGAGTGAGACAGAGTGCCTTACGCTACGGTTTTTCTGAATGGTCCCGCTTCCGCGGGCCATTCGCGTTTTGAGCTTGATCGCCTTTGCCACGCTAACCCAGTTACCGAAGACATCAACCATTCCGAAAATTTATTGCAGGCAGCTTTCCTCAGGCGCTACGCTGCCCGCATGACCACTGTCTCGAAGTATTTTGCCATCGTTCTCGTGCTCTCCGCCGTCGTGCTGGCGCAAAGCCCCTCCAAGAAAAGCCAGCCTAGCCCGCAAAGCGCGTCCAGCACTCCGGCCGCGTCAGGAAACGGGAAAGGCAAAAAAGAGGAGGCCGCCAAGGGCTCGGGACCGCAGAGCAGCATGAGCGGCAATCACAAAGACATGATGATGAGCGTAGTCGCCGACAAAAACCAGGGCTCTGGATCACATTCCGGCAACATGGTCGGCAATCACAAAGACGTCATGATGAGCGCAGCTCCTGCACCAGCCGCGGGCGGCAAGACTCAGCCGGCCGCCAGCCCCCGCTGCCCCCGCGGCAAATCCAGCGCCTGCGCCCGATAAGACCGCTCCGTCGAATCCTCATTCTCAACGTTAGAGGTGATTGGCCGCTTTCGAAACGCAAAAGCATTTCATCGTTCTCGCCATTTCCCCCACTCTGTCGACGCATGCGATGAGCGCCATCGTCCGCTGCATTTCAATTGACATAAGAATTCACGTGATCAATGCTTGAATCGGTGCAGAACGAAGAAGCATTGGGGGAGTCTGGATGCAAGCCTAAGTCTCATGCATTCAAGACTTTGCCTGTAAAGTACTTGGAATGAATACTTTGCGGACCTGCCGCCCTACCAGGGCGTGCATTATCAAGACTTTAGCGAAATAGGGGGTGGGGGGTACCCACCACCCAACCGCGCAACGCCTGCCATGAAGATAGGAGTTCTGGCTCTCCAGGGCGATTTCGACGCCCACCGCCGCCGGCTCGAGGAGCTGGGTGCGGAAGTTGTCCTCGTCAGAAAGCCTGAGCAACTGCAAGAGATTGACGGCCTGGTTATTCCCGGCGGCGAGTCAGGCACATTCCTAAAACTCCTCGGTGAAGATGGATTCGCGGAGCTGAAAGATTTCGTCCGCGCGAAGCCGACCTTCGGCACCTGCGCGGGATGCATTCTGTTGGCAACCGAAGTTGAAAATCCAAAACAGGCCGGCTTGGGCGCGCTCGACATCACCGTGCGCCGTAACGCTTACGGACGCCAGATCGACAGCTCTATCCGCGAAGGGCAATTTCTCAATGAACCCATCGAGATGGTATTCATCCGCGCTCCGAAGATCGAACGTGTGGGCACGGACGTGGAAGTGATCGCGACTGAAGGCAAAGATCCGGTGCTGGTGCGCAAGGACAAGACGCTGGCGGCGACGTTCCATCCTGAACTGAGCGACGACCGGCGCATTCACCAATATTTTCTGGAGTTGGTTGAGAAGGGAAGACGTTCGGGGGAGTGAAAACGGTGCCGAGGTGATCTCAGCGAGACGGAATCAGTCGCCCAAGTGACGCCGAATCAAAGCAGCCAGTCCAACCAAGCCGCCTCCAAGCAAGGCCAGCAGCCCGGGTTCTGGGAAGACCGATGATTTTACGACGGCAGGCGCGGCAAAAGAGTTTGTAGCCAAGATCAGGACGAGCAGGACGACAGGGCCCAGGGTTCGCACGATGACTCCTCGCTCCAATCAGTCGCAAATTGCTTTCCAACCGGACGATTTTCACGATTAATTCAAACATCGGTTTTTTGGGCCAATTTGTCACTAAAATGTAACGTGACCTGTGGTTCTGGAAAGCAAATCTTCTTGCCATGTGCACCGGTTTGCACAGTTTTGCCATTGATCTGCAAATTTCGGTCCGCGCATTTCGGGCGCGGGGCACGGGTTTTGGCTTGGTCCGGTATGCTCTGAAACGCTGATCTCACGCCTGCATGGAACCTGCTCCCGAACTAGAAGTCAGCCCGGTATCGTTTACCTCGTACGCGCGCCTGCTCGTCGGCAACCGGAATTTCCGGCGCCTGTGGGGCGCGCAGGTGGTCAGCGAAATCGGCGACTGGTTCTACACGCTGGCAATCTACAACCTGCTGCTGCAACTCACCGGACGCGCAGGATCGGTAGCGCTCGCCTTGATCTTGCAAGTCTTGCCCATGACATTCATCGGACCGACTGCAGGCGTGGTGAACGATCGGCTACGCCGCAAGCAGGTCATGATCGCGGCCGATATCGGACGCATGCTGATCGTGCTCTGCATGCTCTTCATTCGCTCGAAAGAAATGGTATGGCTGGTCTACCCGCTGCTGATGGCGGAAACCTTGCTCGTCGCGTTTTTCGAGCCGGCGCGCAATGCCGTGATTCCCAACATTGTGGAGCGGGAAGACGTGGTGGTCGCAAACACGCTCTCCTCGACCACATGGAGCGTGAATCTCATGGTCGGTGCAACGCTCGGAGGAGTGGTCGCGGCACTTTTTGGACGCGATACCGTGTTCCTGCTGAACGCGCTGTCATTTCTAGTCTCCGCCGCGCTGATTTGGGGAATGCGCTTTGCTGAGCCTCACGCCGATGGCGGACGTCGCTTCGAGTTGCGCGAGTTGGTGGATTTCTCGCCGATCCTCGCTGGCATCCGCTACGTGCGCGCGCACATCCGCTTACGCTCGACGATTCTCTTGAAGTTTGGCAACCTGATCATCGGGCCAGGATGGGTGCTGTTCACGGTGATGGGACAAAATGAGTTCGCCATCCGCTGGCACGGCATGGCGCCCGAACGCGGTGCGTTCCTCGGGATGAGTATCCTGCTCGGCGCTCGCGGCCTAGGCGCATTGCTCGGACCACTTCTGGCCGCTCCTTGGGCGGGACACTGGCAACATCGATTGGAACTCGCAATCTTCTGGGGATATCTCGGAGCAGCCGCAGGTTACACGCTACTCGGTGTTTCAGGACATCTCTGGCAGGCATGCCTGTGCGTGGCACTGGCGCACTTTGGAAGTTCGATCGTGTGGGTGTTTTCGACCACACTGTTACAGCTGCAAAGCGACGACAAGTTTCGCGGGCGAGTATTCGCCGCCGACCTCTGCCTCTGTATGTTCACGATTGCCGTCGGGGCATATCTCGCGGGACGCTTCGTAGATTGGGGCTTCGCCGCACGGAACGTTGCCAGCGTTGCGGGCATGTTGATGCTGATTCCGGCAGGACTGTGGGGACTGTCGATCAGGAATCGGACGACCGAGTGATCAGACCATCGGGCGATCTATGTCACAGGGTTCCGAATAATTCGATTCACAGCAGTCGGTCGATCTTCGCCGCCAGAATGAAATCCGACTCAGTCAGCCCGTCCACCGCATGGGTCCAGGTCGTGATCTCGACCTTACCCCATCCCAGCAGCATGTCGGGATGATGTCCCTGCTCCTCGGCGACGTCGCCGACTCGATTCACGAACGCGAGGGCAGACTTAAAGTCGGGGAACTTGAACGCGCGCACGAGATGGTGCTCGTCAACGATCTTCCACTGCCCGGGTTCCGTCAGCTGCTGATGAATCTCGGCAAGTTTGGTCCCCTTGAGCGACGGCACGCCGCCGCGGCAGGGAACACAGTTTCGATCGGCAAGCATAGGCAGATCCAGATCAGAGTCCTAGAACGGAATATCTTCATCCGTAATCGGAGAGCTTCCAGCGGGCACGTGCTCGGGTTCGGGCGCGCTCTGGTCGAAGTTGTTGCCGCCTCCGGATGCCGATGCCGAGACTCCGCGCGAACTGCCGGTATATTCGCCGCCACCGCCGCCTTCGCCGCGACCGCCGAGCAGGACCAGATCATTGGCCACAACTTCAGTCATGTACTTCTTCTGGCCAGAGGTCTTATCGTCCCAGGAGCGAGTCTGCAAGCGCCCTTCGATGTAGACTTTGCCACCTTTTTTCAGATACTCGCCGGCAATTTCCGCCAGTCGCTGCCAGAGGACGACGTTGTGCCATTCGGTGCGGTCCTGCCACTGGCCGTCTTTGCCTTTGAAGCGCTCGTTGGTCGCCAATGTGATCTTCGCTACCGGCGTGCCTTGCGGCGTGAACTTTACTTCGGGATCCTTGCCAAGGTTTCCAATCAGGATGACTTTGTTTACGCTTTTCATGGGCGTGGGCTCCTTCGAGAACGCTGACCTTCAAGATGCTCACTATAGCAGAATTGGGTACCCACAAGTCGGTGTCGCCCGTACTACAAATATGTGATGAATCGGGACAGCTTTTCTATCCGGAAATCTGAAACAGCATCAGGTAAACGATCACGCCCGTGACCGAAACGAAGAGCCACAGGGGAAACGTCCAGCGCGCAATGGCCCGATGCCGGTCAAACTGTCCACGCAATCCACGGCTCAGTGTAATCAGCACCATCGGTACGATGCAGATTGCCAGGATCGTGTGCGGGATGAGGATGGTGAAGTAGAGAGTCCGAATCCATCCGGTGCCGCGAAAATATACGATGCCGCCATGATGGGGCCAGTGGTAGTACACGTAGGACACGAGGAAGACGGAAGAGGTTGCGAATGCAGCGATCATCACCGCGCGGTGCGCCGCCACCTTACCGCGAGCGATGAGCGCGCGTCCGGTAACCAGCAGAACGGCGCTCGCTCCGTTGAGCGTCGCATTGATCTTTGGAAAAATTGAGTAATCCGTCATGGGAGAAATTTATTTGTACGGGGAACGGAAGGCTTTAGCAAGGTCAGAGGTGAGAGGTCAGATTTCAGAGGTAAAGAGCAGGCTCGGGTTTTACCTCTGCGATCTGACCTCTGACCTTTCACCTCTCGCTCCGCTTGCGTATAGAATATGGACACGATGTCTGATGTGGCGAGCCCGCCGCCGAACCCCGCGCCCGTGCGAGAATCCGACGCAACAGAATCTGGCGCGCACCCGCTGCCCGTAGTGGCCGTCTGGGCGCGCGATCTGCTGGTTTCGCTCGCCATCTCCGCTTTCATCATTATCTTTCTCTACCAGCCGGTGAAGGTCGAAGGCACCAGCATGATGCCTGGTCTCGAAGACCAGGAGCGTATCTTCGTCAACAAGTTCGTTTATCGCTGGGAGCCCATCCAGCGCGGCGACATCGTCGTCTTCCGCTATCCACGCGACACTACGAAGAGCTACATCAAGCGCGTTATCGGAACAGCCGGTGACCGCATCCGCATCGAAAACGGACAAGTCTATGTGAACGGCGAGGCGCTCGACGAAGACTACGTTCCCAGCGATTACGCGGACGCCCGCTCCTACGGCGAAGTGGTGGTGCCGTCGAACAGTTATTTCGTCCTCGGCGACCACCGCACCATGTCGAATGACAGCCGCGACTTCGGCCCGGTAAACGAGCGCTTTATCTACGGCAAAGCCGTCTTTGGATACTGGCCGATGGAGAAGCTGGGACGGCTGCGGTGAAATGAGTCACAGTCTTGAGTGCTGCCCAGTCAAGTCGGACAGCTTCCATAATTTAACTGTCTCGTCATTGGCGATGTCCTGCCGGAGCCACCCGAGGTGGCCAGCCCCATAGATCACGAGAATCCTTTCGTTCGGAGATTCGACCAGCTTGACGATGTTGCTATAAATGCGAATATTTCTTTGGTACCAGGCTGCCAGCAGGTCCGGTCCAGCATAGTCAGCAGGATCTCCGTAGGGCACGATGGAGTAATAAAGGGCGACGTCTTTTGCCACTCTCGCGTCGGAATTCATGTACTCCAACATCTCTAGCACGGTGTGCGATTGCAAGAAATTATCCTGCTCCTTCACCATTGTGCCCCAGCCCGCAGTGATGGCGTCGAGCTTCTCAGCGCGGCCGTTCGCTTTTGCGTAGTTGACCACCCGTTGCATCGGGAAATCACCTTCCTCATCGACCGGGTAGACGGCGTGATGGCCAAGCTCCTTTGCCAGCCGGTATGCAATTTGATTGGTCTCGTTGCGCGACAGCGTGTACTTTCCCGCGAGGTAGTCGGAGTATTCTTGCTTCACCCGCTCGCTCCCGGTATCGGCTTCAATCGCAATCTTGGTCGGACGAAACCTTTTCAAAACTTCGATGAGCTGCGCGACTTCCTGCTGGCGTTTCGGCGATAGGACGTCGTCAGCTTTCATGTTGTAGATATCGCGCCCCGGGTTCGACATGTGATACGTCCCGAGCACCAAAATCTCCGGACGTGCCTCCGATTGGGCCCAGGCAGCTGTCGATATTGCCACCACCGCGAGAATCAGAGAAATCTTCCTCATACACCCTCCGCGCCTAGCTACGAACCGCTGCTGGGAAAAGTTCCATGATCCCGCAAAGCTCGAAACTGAGACCTTTCTTCAATTCTCATCTGCTGTTAGAATCTCTGAAATCCACTCCCAGGAGATCCAATGCAAGCGATCCTTGCACTCGAAGACGGCAGGGTCTTCCGAGGCAAAGGCTACGGCGCTAAAGGCGAGTGCTCCGGCGAAGTTGTTTTTAATACTTCCATCACCGGCTACCAGGAAATTTTCACCGACCCATCTTATGCGGGACAGATCGTCGTCCTGACCAACCCCGAAATCGGAAACTACGGCACCAATCCCGAAGACAGCGAAGCCGTGCGCCCGTATATCGAGGGGCTGATCGTGCGCGAGTTCTCGAAAGTCAGTTCCAACTGGCGCTCGCAGCAGGTCACTGACGAGTTCATGGAGCAGTTCAAGATTCCGGTGCTGGCCGACATTGATACGCGGGCTCTGGTGCGTCATTTGCGCGACAACGGAGTGATGCGAGGCGTGATTTCGACCCTGGAAGAAGACACGGACAAGCTCGTTGCCAAGGCGCGAGCGATTCCAAAAATGGATGGACAGGATCTCGCCAAAGTCGTTTCCACCAACCACACCTATGTCTGGGAGACGGGCGAGCGTTCGCACCTGCCCGACGAAGTGGTCGGAGTGAAAGACGAGCCTGCGCGCTTCCATGTAGTCGCCTACGACTTCGGTATCAAGCAGAACATCCTGCGCAAGCTGCGGGGGGAAGGCTGCAAAGTGACAGTGGTTCCGGCGCAGACGACGGCGGAAGACGTGCTTGCTTTGAAGCCCGACGGAGTATTTCTGTCAAACGGCCCGGGCGACCCCGAACCTTGCACCTACGCGGTCGACAATATTCGGCGGCTGATGGGGCGGCAGCCGATTTTTGGAATCTGCCTGGGGCATCAGTTGGTTGGCATCGCGTTAGGCGGCAAAACTTTCAAACTGAAATTCGGCCATCACGGCGGAAATCATCCAGTGAAGCAGTTGGCCAGCGGCAAGATCGAGATCACCGCGCATAACCATAATTTTGCCGTCGATCCCGATTCGCTGCCGCAAAGCGAAGTTGAACTGACGCACATGGATCTGAACGACTCGACGCTGGAAGGCATGCGGCATAGGAATCTGCCGCTGTTCACGGTGCAGTATCATCCGGAAGCGGCGCCGGGTCCGCATGACTCACACTATCTGTTTAAGGATTTTGTGAAGATGATGGAGGAGTGCAAGCGGTGATGTCGAGACTAGCAACTGCGTTATTTGCGCTTGTCCAATTCGCGCAACCGCAGGACAAGGGCGTTAGCTGGTCGGAGATCGACCCATTTTGCGGACAGATTGCTTCGACGGACTCTGAGGACTTCCCGGTCGCGCACGCCACAGTGTCGCTCTATCGCGCCAAAGCGAAACATATTCAGTGCTGCGAGGCAGCTGAGCCTGTGGGAGACGTGAAAGTCGATGCGAATGGGAATTTTGACCTTCGAAAGCAATTGCCAGGGCAGTACTGGTTCGTGGTGAGTTGGGCCAAGGTTAGCGTACCGGTGCCCCTTTGGGCGCCGGGGAAGCACAAATTTGCTTGTGATGAGGGATACAAGAACGTCATCGAAGTAAATCCAAGGACGAAGTCATCCGAAAGACGAATACTGACTTCCACAAATTGACGTGGCCTGTGGCCACGAACAAATGGTGTAAATGCCCAGACGAACTGACATCTCGAAAATCCTGATCCTCGGCTCCGGCCCCATCGTCATCGGCCAGTCGGCCGAGTTCGACTACTCCGGCACGCAGGCCTGTAAGGCGCTCAAGGCCGAGGGCTTTGAAGTTGTGCTCGCGAACTCGAACCCGGCGACGATCATGACGGATCCCGAGTCGGCGGACCGCACTTACATCGAGCCGCTGACCCGCGAATATCTCGAGGAGATTATTCGTGTCGAGCGCGAAATGGCTCCAAGCGCTGGTTTTGCGATTCTGCCAACCGTTGGCGGACAGACCGCGCTCAACCTCGCCATTGAACTCGCTGACACCGGCGTGCTCGAAAAATACAACGTGCTTCTCATCGGGGCGCAGATCAGCGCCATCAAGAAGGCCGAAGACCGTCTGTTTTTCAAGGACGCGATGCAGCGCATTGGCCTCGACGTGCCGAAATCGGCGCTGGTCAACAATCTGAAAGACGGTGTCGAGTTTGCCGGCAAAATTGGATTCCCGGTCATCATTCGTCCGTCGTTCACGCTCGGAGGCACGGGCGGCGGCATCGCTTACAACCGCGAAGAACTAATGGAAGTGCTGGCCCGCGGCCTCGACCTCTCGCCCGTACATGAGTGCCTGATCGAAGAGTCCGTGCTCGGATGGAAAGAATACGAACTCGAGGTGATGCGCGACACCAAAGACAACGTCATCATCATCTGTTCGATTGAAAACTTCGACCCTATGGGCGTGCATACCGGAGACTCCATCACCGTCGCCCCGGCGCAGACGCTTACGGATCGCGAATATCAGATGATGCGCGATGCCTCGATTGCCGTGATTCGCGAAATCGGTGTTGAGACCGGTGGATCGAATATCCAGTTCGGTGTGAATCCTTCGACCGGGCGCATGGTGGTGATCGAGATGAACCCGCGCGTGTCGCGGTCGTCGGCTCTGGCCTCGAAGGCGACCGGATTCCCGATCGCGAAGATTGCAGCAAAGCTGGCCGTCGGCTATACGCTCGACGAGATTCCCAACGACATCACACGCAAGACTCCGGCATGTTTCGAGCCCACACTCGACTACGTGGTCGTCAAGATTCCGAAGTGGCAGTTTGAAAAGTTTCCGGGCGCCGACGAATCGCTCGGGCCGCAGATGAAATCGGTGGGCGAAGTGATGGCCATCGGCAGGACATTTAAAGAAGCACTGCAAAAAGGGATTCGCTCGCTCGACACCGGCAAACGTGTCGGCTCCAACAAGATCGAACCGAAAATTCTGACGCAGCGCCTGGTCACGCCGCATCCCGAACGCCTGACCTATGTGCAATACGCCATCCGCCAAGGCTTCACGATCAAGCAGATTGCGAAGATGACTTCGATCGATCCCTGGTTCCTCTACCAGCTCAAAGAAATTAACGACATGCAGCTTGAGCTGGAAAAGCATCCGATGGAATCGATTCCGACCGAGGTGCTGCGCGAGGCCAAGCGCATGGGCTTCTCTGACGGACGGCTTGCGGGTACCTGGCGTCTGGACGGTAAAGGCGGTCAGGAAAAAGTTCGTCATTTCCGCAAGAAACACGGCCTGAAGCCGGTGTATAAGCGCGTGGATACGTGCGCCGCCGAGTTCGAGAGCTACACTCCGTATCTTTATTCCACTTACGAAGAAGAAGACGAGGCCGCGCCCACCGCAAAGAAGAAGGTCGTCATTCTCGGCTCGGGCCCGAACCGCATCGGGCAGGGAATTGAATTCGATTATTGCTGCTGCCACGCCAGCTACGCGCTGCGCGAGGATGGTTACGAAACCATCATGATCAACTGCAATCCCGAGACGGTTTCAACCGACTATGACACCAGCGACCGCCTCTACTTCGAGCCGCTCACGCTTGAAGACGTATTCGCCGTCTGCGAACACGAAGCCTCCGGAGGCGCGCCTGTCGGTGTAATCGTGCAGTTTGGCGGACAGACGCCGCTGAATCTTTCTCTGCCGCTCAAGGCCGCGGGCGTCAACATCATCGGCACCACGCCCGAATCCATTGATCTCGCAGAGGATCGCAAACGCTTCGGCAAGTTGCTTGAAGAACTCGACATCCCGCAAGCTCCCGGCGCTATGGTCGCCTCGGTCGAAGAGGCGGTCGAAGCCGCCAAGAAGATTGGTTTCCCGGTGCTGGTGCGTCCGTCGTACGTGCTCGGCGGTCGGGCCATGGTCATCGCTTTCGATGAGGACACGGTTCAGCAATACATGAAGCAGGCTGTCGAATACTCGCAAGATCGTCCCATCCTCATCGATAAATTTCTCGAAGATGCCATTGAAGTCGACGTAGACGCCCTCTCCGATGGCGAGGACGTCGTGATCGGCGGCATCATGCAGCATATCGAGGAAGCCGGCATCCACTCCGGCGACTCGTCGTGCGTGTTGCCCGCGGTTGATATTCCCGAAGCGCTGCTCAAGCGCATGCGTGAATATACGTTCAAGCTGGCGCGCGCTCTCAAAGTGATTGGCCTGATGAACGTTCAATTTGCGATTCCGCGCGCCCACGCCACGAACGGCAATCACGAAGCAAAAGTCTATGTACTCGAAGTGAACCCGCGCGCCTCACGCACCGTGCCCTTTGTTTCAAAAGCTACGGGCGTGCCCATGGCGAAGATTGCCGCGCGCCTCATGACCGGCCGCAAGCTGCGCGAATTCCTCCCCGAAAATGTCGAGCGCGGGACGGACCTCGACACCGGCCGCGGCTTCTATGTGAAATCGCCCGTCTTCCCATGGTCGAAATTTCCCGGCGTTGACACCGTTCTCGGTCCTGAAATGCGCTCCACCGGAGAAGTCATGGGCATCGCCGACAATTTCGGCGAAGCCTTTGCCAAGGCGCAGATTTCTGCCGGTCAGAAATTGCCGACAAAAGGTACTGTCTTCATCAGCGTTACCGACCATGACAAGCCGCACGTGGTCGAGGTTGCGCGCCGCTTTGTCGACATGGGATTCAAACTCGTCGCCACGCATGGCACGGCGGATGTTCTGGAAGCAGCCGGGTTGACGGTCGATCGGGTGTACAAGGTAAAAGAAGGCCGTCCGAACGCAGTGGACCTGATCAAAGCCGATCGCATCCAGCTGATCGTCAACACGCCGCAAGGCCCCGACCCTTACTTTGACGAAAAAGCGATTCGCCGCGCCGCCGTCACCGGCCGCATCACCACCATCACTACACTTTCCGCTGCCCGAGCCGCCGCGGAAGGCATCTCCGCACTGCAGCGCGGAGAAGTCCGCGTGCAGGCTTTGCAGGCGCTCCACGCGGAGCGGATCGCCGCCAAATAGCCGACGCATGAGCAATGCGCCGACCAACGACTGAGGTGCACTATGCTCTTATCCGGAATCTTCCCGCCCATCACGACGCCGTTCTATCCCGACGGCGAGGTCTATTACAAGAAGATCGAGTCTAATGTTGAGCGCTACTCGCGCACGCCGGTTGCGGGCATCGTCGTCCAGGGCTCTACCGGCGAGGCGATCCTGCTCTCCGACCAGGAACGTCGTGATGTGCTGAAAGCCGCTCTCGCCGCCGCCGCCCCCAATAAGGTTGTGATCGCGGGCACCGGCATCGAGTCTGCCACTGAAACTCTGCGGCTCACTGAATACGCGGCCGAACTCGGCTATGACGCCGCCATGGTGCGCACTCCGCACTACTACAAGAAGCAGATGCTGCCGGCGAACCTGCTTGCTTTTTATCGCACTGTCGCCGACCGCTCCGCGCTGCCGATTATCATCTACAACTTCCCGCAGGCCACGGGATACGATATCCCCGCCGAAGTCGTGATCGAACTTGCGGGCCATCCGAACATAATCGCCATCAAGGAATCGAGCGGCAACCTCGACAAAGTGAAAACCATGGTCGAGGGCACGCGCCATGTGAAGCGTTCGGCGACAGTGACAGAGACATTCGAGGCCGCAACTCCGCGCATGATCAAGGCAGCGGCAGTCGAGAGCGAGAAGCAGAGCAGGGAACTGGTCAGCATCTCCGCGTTAACAGCGACCGCGGCGGAAGCGCCGTTGCACCCATCGGCATCGGTGCCATCGTCCAGTGCGGTAACGGTCGTTGGAAAACTGAAAACACGCCAAAAAGAAGTCGGCTTCCAAGTCATGGTTGGCGCCGCGCACCAACTCGAACCCTCACTCGGCCTGGGAGCGGTCGGCGCCATTCTGGCCTTAGCATGTCCCGCGCCCATGGCGTGTTACGAAATCTTCGCCGCCCTCAAAGACGGCGATGTAGCGCTCGCCCGCGAAAAACAAGAGCGGGTGAGACTCGCCGCCCAGCGTGTAGTCGGCGATCTCGGGGTTCCCGGCGTAAAGTACGCGATGGATCTCAACGGGTATTACGGAGGCCCGTCGCGGCTGCCATTTCTGCCACTCTCCGGCGAGCAGAAAGCGGAGATCGAAAAGTTGATGTCGGGAATCAAAAGCTAAGCCTTTCCTGAACATTCAGTGGAGCCGCTGCTGTTGTGTTCGGGTGCATGGCGTTCTATACTTAGAACGAACGTTCGAACGCATGTCCACCTCACCCACAGCTCGCGCACCCCAACGCCGCAGCAGAGCGTCTAGCCGCGCGCCCGCTACCCGTTTCGACCGCCGCCTCGGTCACATTCTCAACCATGCCACGGAAGTCTTCTGCGAGAAGGGATACGAGGGCGCATCCATGCGCGACCTTTCTCGCGCCACCGGCATGTCGCTGGCGGGGCTTTATCATTACTGCGAATCCAAGGAGCGCCTGCTGTTTCTGGTGCAGAAGCACACTTTCACCACCATTCTCGAAAAACTCAAAAGTCAGCTTGACGATGTCACCGATCCCGAGCAGCGCATTCGCATCTTCATCCTGAATCATCTGCAATATTTTGTGAGCAACCAACAGGGGCTCAAGGTGCTCTCGCACGAAGACGAGTCTCTGAAGAACGGGCTGAGCTCCGAGATCGCCGGCATCAAGCGCGAGTACTACCGCATCTGCCTCGGACTGATGGAAGATCTTAGGAGAAAGCGCGGCCTGGACTTCAACGCACGCACCGCGGTCATGAGCCTGTTCGGCATGATCAACTGGATCTACACCTGGTACAACCCGCGCGTCGACGGCAATGCCGAAGCGCTCGCCGAGCGCATGGGAAACATTGTTCTTAACGGAATTGTGCACGGCGGCAAGCCGCGCAAAAAGACTTAACCGCAAAATCATTAAAGGAGCACTTTATGGCGACAACTACGCAGTCGGTTACCGGCGAAACCACCAAGCAGCTCATCAACTATCGTACCGACGCCGGCGTGGCCGTGATCGAGTTGAACGATCCTCCGGCAAATACTTATACCTATGAGATGAACCGCCAGCTCGACGAGGCCATCCTCAAGGCGCGCATGGATAACGACGTGTACGTCATCGTGCTCACCGGTATCGGCGATAAGTTTTTCTCTGCCGGCGCGAACATCAAGATGCTGGCTTCGGTCGATCCCACGTTCAAGTATTACTTCTGCCTGCACGCCAACGAAACACTGCTGCGACTCGAACACACGCCGAAGCTGGTGATCGCCGCGATCAATGGGCATTGCGTCGGCGGAGGCCTGGAAATCGCGATGGCTGCCGACCTGCGAATTGCCCGCAAAGATGCGGGCAAGATCGGACTGCCCGAAGTCAACCTCGGAGTGTTGCCCGGGACGGGCGGAACGCAACGCCTGTCACGCCTGGTGGGGAAGAGCAAAGCAATCGAACTGATGATCACCGGCAACACGTTTTCTTTCGAAGAGGCGCTGGAGTACGGCATCGTCAACGACATTTTCGAGCGCGACGGTTTCATGGAAAACATCATGGAGTACGCGCGTCAGTTCACGCCTCCGAATAAAGCTGCAAAGGCCGTAGGACGCATCAAGCGCGCCGTGCAGACGGGATGGGAGATTCCGATGGAATCGGCGTTGGCCGTCGAGCGCGAGAACCAGCAGATTCTCTTTCAGAGCGACGATGCCAAAGAAGGTCTGGCCGCTTATGTGGAGAAGCGTCCGGCGACATTTACCGCGAAATAAAACTAGCACTTAGCATTTAGCACTTAGCCTTTAGCTTAAGGCAAAGTGCGGTTGCTGATTGCTAAATGCCAAGTGCCGCAGCGGCCCGACCGCGGAAATAGGATTAACACCATGCCAGGCAAAGTTGCGAAAATCGGAAGCTTCAGCGAATGGGTTGGAATCTTCAACGAGTGGCGCAAGGAAGTGGGCGTCAACAAAGATGACGTTGAGGCCTTCCATTTCGATACGCTTTACGGAGCAATCGAGACCGAGGAGATCCAGTTCGGCTCCTACAAAGGCCGCAACAAATGGGAGAACCTGCGCCAGGTGCCGACGCAGCAGATGCGGGACGCGCTCATGAACATGATCATCTATCAGGGCGACACCGAATTTGCCAGCGTCGAGCAGCAGCGCAATCTGTTTGCAACCGCGCCCACGGAATACGACCGCCGCGCCATCACCCGTGTCATGATCGAAGAGATGCGCCACGGATGGCAGATGTGCGCGCTGCTTATCGATTTCTTCGGTTCATCCGGCAAGGTCGAAGCGCAGAAGATGCTGGAACGCCGGGCGTTCGAGAACAAGCGTCTGCTGGGTACTTTTAACGTGGATGTAGACAACTGGCTCGACTTCTTCACCTACACTGACTTCGTTGATCGTGACGGCAAATTCCAACTGCAGATGCTGAAGTATTCGTCGTTTGCACCGCTCGGACGCTCGACTTCGTACATGCTGCGCGAAGAAGCCTTCCACATGGGAACCGGCCACGATGGACTGCGACGGGTGGTCGAAGCGGGAGTCATTCCGCGCTGGCTGCTGCAGAAATACTTGAACAAGTGGATTTCGAGTTCGTTCGATCTTTTCGGCACCGACCATTCTTCTTCGGCACACTGGGCCTACGTCTGGGGAATTAAGGGCCGCTACGACGAGATGCAAAACGACAAGGCCGCCGACCTCGACGATCTGAACGACTACAACCGCCATTTATATCGGGAGGAGGTAGCTGGATTAGTTGAACGGCTGAACACATTCTTGAAGCCGGGCGAGAAGAAGTTTTACACGCCCGACATTCACTTTAACCGGAGTATCGGACGCTGGGCCGGGCAGAAGTATCACTGCGAAACCGGCGAACCTTTGGATGATCGCGCCTATGAGCAGCACAGTGAGGAGAATCTGCCGAGCGCCAAAGATAAAGAGTTGCTGCTCGACATCATCCGCAACGAGAAGAAGTGGATCAAGGAAAAAGAAGGCGCGCGCGATCCGCTGTCAACGATAACGGAGCCGCGCAAGTCGGCTATTAATATCTAGCGCTCGTAGGGCGGACACTCTTGTCTGCCCCGAAAATCATGGAGTACTTGCTGCCGAAGAATGGCACCCATTTCCACAACCCGACTCAAAGTTGAAATCGACACGTTCGTTGCTCGAATCACTCTATGCAATTCTCCCTTGAACGTGATCGATCTCCAGATGGCGTTGCAGTTGCATCAGGCGCTAGCCGAAATCGAATCTCGCAGCGACATTTCGACGATAGTTCTTCAGGGCAGCGCTCGCGCATTCTCCGCCGGGGTGGATATTAAAGCTCATCTCCCCGAGCAGATTCATGAGATGCTCGCCGCTTTTCATGCGGTGATTCGGGCAATTGTGGCTTCACGCACCGTCACCATTGCCGCAGTCCGCGGCGTCTGCCTTGGCGGAGGCGCGGAACTGGCCGCGGTCTGCGACATGGTTTACACCGCCCGCAATACCCGGTGGGGATTTCCTGAAATCAAGCTGGCAAGCTTTCCTCCGGTCGCGGCCGTGGCGCTGGCTGCGCTCATCGGTCAGAAGCGCGCCGGAGAGCTGATTCTTACTGGGCGTGAGTTTTCCGGCGACGAAGCCGCGGCGATGGGCTTGGCTACCCGATCCGTGGCGGCAGAAAAACTCGAATCGGTCGTTAAAGGGACGCTCGCAGAACTCCGTCAACTGAGCCCAGTGGCGCTTCTCCACGCCAAGAAAGCGATTTACGCGTGGGATGCGATGCACTTCGACAAAGGCCTGGCTCGGGCCGAAAAGGTTTATCTCGATGAACTCATCTCGACCGCAGACGCGCGCGAGGGTATTATTGCCTTCCTCGATAAACGGGCCCCGAAATGGACAGGCAAATAGAAACTGTGAAGGCTGAAGTTGCAGCGAAGGCCGAGACCGAACTAAGGACGGCCACCGGCACGACGACCGGGACGAAGCGGCCCTATGCCTCCGGCCACCTGATGTGCCGTACTCCTCTTTGGGGCGTGGCCGGCTTTCTCGCCTGTGCCTACTTCACGTGGGTTTCGTTTACCCACGTGACTCGCCAGGTGTACGACTGGCCGCACGACCTCTGGACGGCCGCGACTTACCTGGTATGGATCATCCTGCTCCTTGGACTAGCGCTCGACACGCGCTGCCTGCGCGAGCGCGTGTTCTTCGGCGTGCTGGTCATCAATTTTGTGATCGGCTGCGGCTTGACGCTGTGGTACAACATTCCGTCCGCCGATGTGCGCATCGCTCGCATCGGAACCGGCGCGTTATGGGCGCTGGCGGCGCTGATAAGTCTGACGACACTCGGAAGATCACCTGATGTGCAAGACAAGAATGCAAGATAAATATGATCCGGGGATGGCGTTGGTTTTCCTGAGACCTGACCCCTAAGACCTGAGTACGTAGCTCTTTATGGATTTCGAAATCTCTCCCCGCCAAGTCAAGTCGCTGCAGCAACGCGGGGAAACATTTACGCTGCTCGATGTGCGCGAGACGTGGGAATACGAAGCCTCTCGCATCGAGGGGGCAAAACATATTCCGATGGGCGACATGCCGACGCGTGCTCACCAGGAACTCGACCCTGAAGATTACATCGTTGTGATGTGCCATCACGGTGTCCGGTCATTGACCGTTACCAACTGGCTGCGCCAGCAGGGATACGAGAAAGTTCAATCCATGCGCGGTGGGATCGACGACTGGGCACGGACTGTGGATCCGAAAGTGTCGTTGTACTAGTGGCAGATCTCAGCATTAGCCTTTAGCGCCTAGCTAAACCAAGACCTTTGCGCCGGCAACGGCGGCTACACTGAGAACTGACAATTGAGAACCGAGAACAGCCGTTGATCACTGACTGCCACATTCACATCGGGCCGATCCATCTCTTCAAGCCGCAGGCGCTCGAACTGATGAAGCGAAAGCGCGCCAATTTCGATGAGATCGCCGAATATTCCCGCTCGCCCAAGTCCTTTCTCGGATATCTCGACCGTTGCGGCGTTGACCGTGCCGCACTGATCAACTACGTCGCGCCGGAAGTGATCGGGTTTACCTCCGAGGTCAACCAGTTCGTTGCCGCTTACACGAAGTACGATCCCAAGCGCCTGATCTCCTGTGGCAGCCTGCATCCGCGGCATACCACCAATATCATGGCTGATGTCGAGCACATCCTGCGTCTCGGCCTGCGCATGATCAAGATTCATCCGCCGCATCAGTTGCTGTTTCCGAACGATTATCTGCACGGAGTAAAGGAACTGGAGATTATCTACCGGGCGGCCGAAGCGAACGGCATTCCGGTCATGTTCCACACCGGAACCTCGATTTTCCCCGGTGCGCGTAACAAATACGGCGACCCGATCTACGTGGACGATGTTGCGGTCGATTTCCCCAAACTAAAAATTCTGCTGGCCCACGGCGGCCGTCCGCTATGGATGAACACGGCATTCTTCCTCATCCGCCGTCACCCGAACGTCTATCTCGACATCAGCGGGATTCCGCCAAAGACGCTGCTGACGTATTTTCCGCGACTCGATGAAATCGCACACAAGACGCTGTTTGGCACGGATTGGCCGGGCCCCGGTGTTCCGGACGTCAAGCGGAATCTCGACGAGTTCAAGGCTCTTCCCATGAGCGAGGAGATGCGGGAGCAGATTTTGAGCAAGACGGCGGCCTCGCTCTGGCCGGAATAAAAGCGGCCGGCGAACGCAAGCATGCTTCCGCATCACGCCCTGGCTGGAAAGCGCCATCGCGTTGGCGTATAAAAGAGAGTTGCCCTGTGCTCTTTTATTGCACCGAGAGCAACTAAAGTCCATCCGCACCGCCAGCGAGGAACCATGTCCAGCGTCACCAGCCTGCACTCCCCAAAGGGACTCGAAGGGGTGGTCGCCACCACCTCCAGCATCTGCTACATCGACGGCGACGAGGGAATTCTCGCCTATCGCGGCTACGACATCCACGACCTGGCTGACCACTCCACTTTTGAGGAAGTCTGCTACCTGCTCTGGTTTGGGCATTTACCGAATGCCGCGGAACTCCAGTCTGTGGGCCAGCGAATAGCGGAAGAACGCAAGCTGGATGCAGCCATCATCTCGCTCTTGCGGTCGGCGCCCAAACACGCGCTGCCCATGGATGTATTGCGCACCGCGGTTTCGGCGCTGTCATTTTACGATCCGGAAAATGACCTCAGCAGTACTGATCACGACGCCAATATCAACAAGGCGATTCGCCTGACCTCCCAACTCGCCATGATCGTGGCGAATTACGATCGCATTCGCAAAGGCAAGCCGCTGGTCGAGGCCGACCGATCGCTTTCGCACGCGGCGAATTTCCTGCTCATGTTGAATGGCACCGCCCCTTCGAAGACTGCCGAACGCGCTCTGGATATCGCACTCATTCTGCACGCCGACCATGAGCTGAACGCTTCGACCTTCGCGGCGCGGATAACGGCGGCAACGCTTTCCGATATCCACTCTGCCGTGACCTCGGCAATCGGCACGCTCAAGGGACCGCTGCACGGTGGCGCCAACGAAGCTGTCTTCAAGATTCTCCAGGAAATCAACGCCAGCGGAGCCGACCCCGTCGCGTATGTCAAAGGTTTGCTCGCGCAGAAGAAGAAAATTCCCGGCTTCGGACACCGCGTGTATCACACCGAAGATCCGCGCGCTACTCATCTGCGGCAAATGTCCCACGATCTGGGCGAGGCCAGCCGCGAGCCCAAATGGTTCGACTACTCGCAGAAAATTGAAGGGTTCGTAAAGGCCGACAAGAAGCTCAACGCCAATGTGGACTTCTATTCCGCTTCCACCTACCGTACGCTCGGCATTGATGTGGACCTGTTCACTCCGATTTTCGCGGTCTCACGCGTCGGCGGCTGGACCGCGCACGTCATCGAACAACTCGACGATAACCGGCTGATCCGGCCGCGCGCCGATTACATCGGCCCGGTTTATCCACAAAAATACGTGGCCATGGACGAGCGGTAGTTTGCCGATACAACTGCCATGACCATGACTTCGCGAACTGAAACGAAGCCGCCAACTGATCTTCCACCCGCGACATCCTTCCGCACGCCTTCCGTGTGGTCGAGCGACGCTGCGATTCTGATCTATGTTGCACTCGGAACCATCCTCGCCCAGTTCCTGGCCGGTGGACGTTTTGGATTTCACCGCGACGAACTGGCGACGCTCGACGACGCGCGCCATTTGGCCTGGGGCTACATCGCTTATCCTCCGATCACTCCCTTCTTCGGTCGTTTATCGCTGACACTTTTCGGAACGTCGCTGCTCGGGTTCCGCTTCTTCGCCGCCCTGGCCCAGGCCGCGGCCGTAGTACTCGCCGGTCTGATGGCGCGCGAACTCGGTGGTGGACGAGGCGCCCAACTGGTCGCTGCCGCGGCGGCCGTCCCATTTTGCCTGGCCAGCGGCGCCCTCATGCAGTACGTCGCGTTCGATTATCTGTGCTGGGTGCTGACCGCCTATTTCGTGGTTCGTCTGCTCAAGTCGGAAGACCCGCGCTGGTGGCTCGCCATCGGCACGACAATCGGCCTTGGGATGATGGCGAAATACACCATGGGCTTTTTTGCCATCGGAATTGTCGTGGGCGTGCTGCTGACGAAGAACCGGCGTCACCTGGCCCGCAAATGGCTTTGGATTGGCGTTGGCCTGTCAATTCTGGTTTTTCTCCCGAATGTAATCTGGCAAACCCAGCATCATTTCATCTCACTCGACTTTCTGCATCATATCCACGAGCGCGATGTCCGCATCGGCCGGACCAAGGGCTTCCTTCCCGACCAACTTAAACTCACGCTTCTGGCCTTTCCGCTCTGGCTCGCCGGACTCTACTTTTATCTGCTCTCGAGGGCCGGCAGCCGCTTCCGTATGTTGGGCTGGATGTATGTCGTCCCGCTGGCGCTCTTCGTACTCGCGAAGGGACGCGGATACTACCTGGGAGCGGCGTATCCCATGCTCTATGCTGCGGGCAGCGTATGGGGCGAACAGCGTTTACGGTCGCTCAGCCGAGTTGGCGCTGCTTGTATCCGAACCCTGGCCTGGACAGCCCTGGTCGCTGACATACTCGTGGTCGGGGCAATCGTGATCCCACCTGCCCCCGTGAACTCGGCGCTATGGAAATTTGCCAGCAAGCACAACGGCGATCTCGTGGAAGAGTTGGGCTGGCCGGAACTGGTCCAGACGGTCGCCCAAATAAGGGATTCGCTGCCCGCCGAGGATCGCGCTCACCTCGGTATCATGGCGGGCAACTATGGTGAGGCCGGCGCCATCAATTTGTATGGTCCCCGCTATGGACTGCCTCCCGCCATCAGCGGCGTTAATTCGTTTTGGCAGCGCGGGTATGGAAATCCGCCGCCGGAGACGCTCATCGTTGTCGGTCTTTCACACGGCTTTCTGGAACGCAACTTCGCTAACTGCCAAATAGCCGGGCATAATCCGAACCCCTACGGTGTTGAGAACGAAGAAACCAGCGACCACCCAGACATTTTCGTGTGCCGCGGACTGCGCCAGTCTTGGCCCGACTTCTGGAACAACTTTCAGTACTACGGGTAGCAGTCGTTGCCAGTAAACCTTCGGCACGACGATGCGCGACATGCAAGCCGTCTGCCGCATCCCCGATAGTCCCTGTCCTCTGGTTATTTGCTTGGCCTTTGGGATTTGCCCTATCGTCGTAACCAAGCGCGCGGTTACCGGCGGTGCCCCCCACTCGCGCTGTACCGGGTCGTCTCCCCCAGGCGATGACATTTCAAGGTGGTGTGCATGAAGAACCTGTTTCGTCTGTTCGCACTTATCGTGATCGCTCTCGCGTCGGCGTTTTCTGCCGCTCAATCGGGATATCAGGTTATCTCCGTCGAAGATGGGGGAACCATCAAGGGAACCGTGAAGTGGCAAGGAACCGTGCCCCACCTGATCCCCGCCGATATCAACAAAGACCCGCAGGTTTGCGACCCGCTGGGCCAGAAGCATCGCGACCTTGAGCGGCTGGTCGTCGGCTCGAACGGTGGCGTGGCCAATACGGTCGTGTTTCTCCGGAACATCACCCGGGGAAAAGCGATGGATCTGCCCGCGTCTCGCCGCTTCCTCAATCAGAAGACCTGCCGTTACGAGCCGCACCTCCTGCTCGTGCCGGTGCAAGCGAATTTGTCCGTGACGAGCAAGGATCCCTTGCTGCACACCGTGCAAATGTCGGGCAGCGCGGATTACAATCTTCCCTTTACCACAGAGGGACAGGAGATCACGCGTCCCATGACCCGCGAAGGTACCGTCAGCCTGCGCTGTAACGTGCATCCCTGGATGAATGGCGAAATGATAGTGGCCAAGAATCCCTATTATGCGGTGACCGACCAGGACGGCAACTTCGAACTCACTCAAGTTCCGCCTGGCGATTACGAAATCGTTGCCTGGCACGAAGGATGGAGGGTCGTCGGCGAGAACGCGCTCTATGATATTGCGACCCAAGTGCGCGTGAAGCGACCCATTTTTGCCGATCCCATTGTCTGGAGTAAATCGGTGACGGTGCGTCCGCATGAGGCGGCGGACGTAAATTTCACCCTCGGCGAACACGCGCCGCAAGTAGCCCAGGGACACTGATTCGGCTTCCGGTCACCGGCGGAGACGCGGTTTACCGTGTCTCCCGCCGAATCCCACTTATACCTTCCTGTACCGAACCCGACCACAACACAAGTACAATAGAAGCTGCATGATGCGACGAGTCTATCTCGATAGCAACGCGACCACTCCAGTGCTCCCCGAGGTGCTGGAGGCCATGCGTCGTTACTTTGGCGAGCATTTTGGCAATGCGTCGTCCATCCACCATCATGGGCAAGAGACGCGCGGGGCGGTCGAGCGCGCGCGCCAGTCGGTAGCGACTTTGCTCGGCTGCCGGGCCTCTGAGGTCGTGTTTACCAGCGGCGGTACGGAAGCTGACAATCTCGCGATATTTGGCCTAACGCGGCCGGGCGACCACGTTATCACCTCCACCATCGAACACCACGCCGTACTCAACGCCTGCAAGCACCTAGTCAAGAATCAAGAATTGCAGGGATGCGAAGTCACGTACCTTCCGGTGGATGGCCGCGGCCTGGTGGATCCGGCAGATGTGAAGCGCGCTCTCCGTCCCAATACGAAGTTGATCACGATCATGTTCGCCAACAACGAGACTGGCGTGGTGCAACCCGTGGCGGAGACTGGAAAAATCGCCGCCGAAGCAGATGTTTATTTTCACATCGATGCCGTGCAGGCAGCGGGGAAGATTCCGATCAAGGTCGACGAAATCGGATGCGACCTGCTAACCATCTCCGGCCACAAGTTTCACGCGCCGCAAGGGGTGGGAGTGTTGTATGTCCGCAAGGGAACTCAGCTGGAGCCGATGCTTTACGGTGGGAATCATGAACGCTCGCGCCGCGCCGGGACAGAGAACGTTCCCGGCATCGTTGGGTTAGGCAAGGCAGCCGAGTTGGCGCTCGCGGGCTTCGAACGCGGGGACGACGCGAGAATGGCGGCCGCGCGGGACCATCTCGAAAGGGAACTACTCGAGATCGAAGCTACCGGCTTAAACGGCGAAGGCGCTCCGCGGGTGCCGAACACGAGCAACATTTATTTCGACGGCATCGAGGGAGAATCGCTGGTCATTGCGCTCGACCTGAAGGGACTGGCCGTCTCGACTGGCGCCGCTTGCTCATCGGGAGCCATCGAACCCTCGCACGTGCTGATGGCGATGGGACTGAGCCGCGATCGCGCGAAAGCCAGCATTCGTTTCAGTCTTGGTAAGCAAAACTGTGAAGAAGATATTGACTTTGCCCTGGCGGCGGTTCGCGAGACGGTGGCGCGGCTGCGCGAGCTGAGCCCGATCTATAGGACCGTGGTTTCGAAGTGAAACGTTTTTGACGGGTCCCTGGTCACACGAACTGATACGGAGAACGATCATGGGGCGGATATTATTGTTGCTGCTCGCGACCGTCGCGCAGGTTGGGACTGCCATCGCCGCGGACAAAGCTCCAGTTTCGCCCGACGTAGCTTCGCAGGAGGCGAGAAACAAAACCGTAGCTGGACGAGTGTTCGAAGAGATTTTCAACCAGGGGAAGTTCCAGGTTGCGGATGAAATCTACGCCCAGGATTTCGTCAACCACGGCCTCCACAGGAATTACGATCTTCAGGAGGATCAAGCGGCAGTTCATGCCGAGAAGAAGGCGTTTCCGGATCTCAAGATGAGCGTGATCCTCATGGCAGCCGAGGGCGACCTGGTCACGGTGGTGTGGGTGCTCCGGGGAACGCATACCGGCTCCGGATATGATGGATTGCCTCCAACCGGAGTCAAACTTGAATTACGTGGTATTACGGTTTGGCGTATTGTCGATGGCAAGATTCGTGAGGAGTGGACCGAGTTCGATCAACTGCAAGCTGCCCAACAATTCGTGACACAATTGAAGTGGCCGTTATTGGGATTTCTTTTTGTGTCGTTGGTTCTTGCATGGGCATGTTGCAGAGCCATCCTGAGATTGAGGCGACCGCAGCTTGCAGGGGCAACGTCCTAGTTACAGTGGTTGCCGACGTTCATCATGACTGACTCAACAACTATCGCCGTAGCCATGTCGGGCGGAGTCGACTCCTCAACCGTTGCGGCGATGCTGTGCGCCGAAGGGCACAACGTCGTCGGCCTGACCATGCAGCTATGGAACCAGCGCCGTCTCGCCGGACACGAGGGCATGCCCGAGTCCGTTCAGGGCCGCTGCTGTTCGATCGACGACGTATACGACGCGCGACGTGTTGCCGAGACTCTCGGTATCCCCTACTACGTGGTCAATCACGAGGAGCGCTTTGAGCGCGACGTGGTTCGTCCGTTCGTCGAGGAGTATCTTGCCGGGCGCACGCCCATCCCTTGCAGTCTCTGCAACAATCACTTGAAGTTTGATCAGCTTCTTATTGTGGCGCAGCAGATTGGCGCCGATACGATTGCCACCGGCCACTATGCCCAGGTCGCTTTTGACGATCAGGCAGGCCGCTGGTTGCTCAAGCGCCCAGCAGACAAGTCCAAAGACCAGACCTACTTCCTCTTTGGCCTGACGCAGGAGCAATTGAGCCGCACTTTGTTCCCGCTCGGAGGTATGACCAAGCCCGAAGTCCGCGAACTAGCCCGCCAGCACAGCCTCGTCATCGCCGAAAAACCCGACTCGCAGGAAATCTGCTTCGTCCCCGGCGGCGACTACAAGCGCTTTATTGAGGCCTATCTCGCCGAGCAGGGAGACCTGCCCGCACGGATTTCTGGCGAGATGATTGCTGGAGAGATGGTCACCACCGACGGCAAGGTGATCGGCGAGCACGCCGGCGTTCAGAACTTCACCGTCGGACAGCGCAAGGGACTCGGTGTGGCCACCGGCTCGCCACTTTACGTCATTCAGATCAAGAACGACACGCGGCAGGTAGTGGTCGGCAAGGATGAGGAGCTTTACTCGCGTACTCTCCGCGTGCGACGGGTGAACTTGATTTCCACCGCCGAATTGAGCGAGCCTATGCGCGTCGCGGTGAAGATCCGCCACCGGCATCAACCCGCACCGGCCGTAATCGAGCAAGCCGGATCGGACCAAGTCCACGTCACTTTTGACGAGCCGCAGCGCGCCCTCACCCCCGGCCAGGCGGCGGTCTTCTACGACGGAGACATCGTCGTGGGCGGCGGCTGGATCGAAAACATCTAGTAGCCAAACCCCGTCCCTACAGTCGATACCCACCTCCGCTGATTACCCTAAACCGGTTACTTCGGATTACTTTTGCCCTAATTTCATGGCACCTTCGTGGCCTAGACCTGCCGATGGAGCAGAGGTAAGTTGGTTTCACGACGGGACCTTCGTAGTCTCTCCCCGTAAAGGTCCGGGCGTGGGGAGCGATTCTATGAAAATCTGGCATCTGGCTTATGCAGCATTGGGAATTGCGGTGGCGCGCTGGGTTTTTAAGCGTCAATCAATGCGGGTAACCGATCCGATCACCCGTTTCCGTACCTCTGGCCTGCTGTAAGCAACACCTGGCGAGAGGGCATTGGACGCGCCCCGTTGCGCGACGCTTCGATCTGAGCGCGTCCATGCTCTCTTCCCATCCCTTCTTTACTGACTTTTGTCGTCCACTCTGAAAGTGCTAGTACCATCGTGTCCCTTCGGTAACTTCTTTTCTGTTCCTTCTCGCCTAAACTTTCTGTATGCACTCGCTGAGCGCGCATGTCCCGCTCAACGACCGAAATCATGCGATTCCGACTCCCCAGCTTGCGCTTGTTAGGGCTCTGCGTGTTGCTCGTTCCCGCGGCCGCCGCGGCACAGGACGATGCTCCCTCGCTTGGCGACCTCGCGCGCAACCTGCGCAAAAATAAAGCGGATCCTCAGCAAACCTCAGACCCGGCGCACCCAGTAGCAGGCCAAACCGTAATCGATAACGACAACCTGACGCAGATTATGGAGGACGCCAAGAACGCCCGGCCGATCAGGGAAGACAAGACGATCTTTTCCATCGATCCTTCGGGCAATACGCTCAAAGTATCGTCCCCTGATGTAACCTGCAGCCTTTCTTTCAACGCAAAGGCCAGCTCGCTGCTGATCAAGCCGATTCTGATCGAAGACCTGCCGCTCGCCGAACTGCTCAAGCTAGACGGCCCCGGCTCGATCGAGGATGAAAGTCTGCAACTGGAAGTCTTCAACGGAACCGACTGGGATCTGCGGGAAATCACCATTGGCTTGACGCTCGAACGCAAGCCCGGAGAGAACGCCGAAATTGCCGCCGGAGCGCGCGTGATTCCCGCTGTTCAGGGCATCGCTCCCGTCACGGTCGAGCGCCGTTCCGACGTGACAATTCTCTATCACCTCAAAGCCGAGGCGAAGCCATTCAGCACCACCGCATTTCACGAGAATATCGGAATCACTCCCGGCCCCGATGAAGACTGGCGATGGTCGATCGTAGAGGCCAAGGGAATAAGGCCGTCGCAAACAGCGGCGCCCGATTCGTTGCAGGAACCGCTGTTTGCCACTCCCTCGCTGTTACCTGGGGCAAGCACAATACCAATGGAATCCGCCACACCCGCGACTCCTAACCCGAGCGCAACTCCGCAGCAATAGGAATAATCGCTCTCGAGTGAGCGGAAACTATTTCTTAAGCACTTCGAGCAGCACGACTCCGTTCACTGGCAACTGCAACTTGATCGAACCGTTGGATAGTCGAACAGTCTGGGAAGAATCGGCCTCGGCCACACGATTGAGTTCGCGCACCTGCGCTTGCGTCGGATACCGCGGGCTCCCCATACGCTTGTATACCGCAAGCGTGTTTCCATGCTCGGAGTCGGCGCGACTCACTCGCACCTCACTATCGGGCGGCACGCCGCGGAACTCGAATTCGACGCTGCGTCCCGATCCCTGCTTGTCCGGATCAACCAGGTTCCACGCGGCAATCACCAGTGAGCCATCGCTGCGACGTGTGACCAGGACATTAGAGGAATCCTGCATGATTCTCTCTTGCCCGAGCTTGTGCAGGAGTGCAAACGCCGAATAACTGGGCTTCTTGATTCCGCCGAGCGCAATCAGACCGAAGCTGCCGTCAAAAGGTTCGCGACCCGGGCCACCTTCTTCGAAAACATCGTCGAAGGTCCAGAACGACATCATGTTCACCAGGCCATCGCATTGCCGGATGTCATCCGCGAGCGCCGCGCCCACAAAGTCCGTGTCGCGGGCGTTGAGCGGGCCGTAGGATGCGACATTCCATTCCGTCCACATCAAAGGCAGCCCGGGACGAGGCGAGGCAGCGATCTGATCGTGCACCTTCTTGATGGCGCGACAAAGCCGGTTGTCCATGGGAACGTCTTCGTCCGTGCCAAATAAATCCTGCACGGTATCATCCGCGTAGCCGTGGCTGGAAATAAAGTCGGTGGGCACATTCTCAGCGGCGGCGTGCTGAATGAATGCGTCCACCCAATGCGCCGACGAAGTCGCAGGCCCCCCAACCCGCAAACGCGGACTCACGGATTTCAGCGCGCGCGCAGTGTGGTCGTATAACTCGAAGTAAGTGGCTTGCTTGGGATCTCCGCTCCAAAAGTCGATGTTCGGTTCATTCCATACCTCGAAGTACCAGTTGGCCACTTCGTCCACGCCATAGCGGTCGACGAGATGCTGGCCCAAGGCACGAATCAGGTCGTCCCACTTTTTATAGTCTTTTGGAGGAGAGACGATCTGCTTGTACCAGAAAGGATGCACATCCTGGCGCAGCGCGAGTTTCTTCGGCATGAAGCTGATCTCGACGAACGGCCGAACGCCGTTCTGCAGCAAGCCGTCGTAAATCTGATCGACGTAGGAGAAATTGTAGATGGGATTCCCGTGCTCATCTTCGTCGTAAACGCCAACTTCGTCATGCAGGATGTTATGAAACCGTACATAACTGAACTCGGTAACCTTCTTCACTTCGCGGAGATCGCTGCGATAGCCGTCGCGTAAGGCCAGAATGGCGCGTCCCGACCCGAAGGTCTGTTCCCAGAAGTGGGGGAAGGGATGTGCTGGCGCGTGGGCGTCGATCACAATTGTTTCGGGCGGAGTCTGTGCGTAGCCGGAGCCGGCAAGAAGCACAAGGCCAAGCAAAACGCCAAAGGCGAGGCGAGGCGGTTTCATATGCGCGCTAGTGTAGCAGCCGGTGCCGCGTTGTTTTGAACACCACGGAATGGTAGTCTAACCACGTCGAGCGGGAGTAGTTCAGCGGTAGAACGCCAGCTTCCCAAGCTGGATGTCGCCGGTTCGATCCCGGTCTCCCGCTCCATCAAATCAAGTATTTAGCTGAACCACTTTCAGAACCGCGTTTTCGCCACCAGCCCTGAAATTCTGAATGAGTGCAAACGCCTGTGGGTGTTGAAAAAGTCCGTGATCGGAACGTCGTTTTGGTTGCGGTTATCACTGCTGCCGAGTTTTTTCTTCTCACTTCAGCTAAGTGGTAGCTTCCACGGGTGGGGTTGTCGGTTGGCTGAGGAACCGCACCAGTCGCTTCAGGTTCTGGGCCGCCGCGGCGAGGAAGAACTGCTCATGAACGAACTTCATCCGGCGTAGGCGCAGGCGACGAAGGCCGATCTGATTCTTGAGTTCCGCAAACAGCGCCTCCACTTTTTTCCGCTTTCGTTGTGCACTGGCGAATGCTGGTGTGTTCGACAGGTCCCGGGCGCGTGGTCGCGCGGGTTCATGCATGTGAATTGCGAGATACTTATATCGCCCACTGGTGCATTGCGCTTTTTGCGAACATGCCCCACAACGCTTGCCGCTGCCGATATAGGCGTGAGCGCGGTTTCGAACATTCAGGCCGACATAGTTGAGCTGTTCCCCAGCCGGACAGAGATAGCTGTTGCTTTCGGGTAGATAGGTAAATCGCTCGGGACCGTAGTACGGACTGTTCTTTCTCAGCGCACTGTCTCGAGTGCGCATATACGGTGTGATCTTCCGCTCCATTAACCACTGCAGGAACTCACCGTTGCCGTACGTGGCATCAGCCACCACCGACTCGGGATCGCACCCTTGCCATTCGGCGAAACGAGCGATCATGTCTTGTGCGGCGACCGTCTCCTGACTCATCCGGGCGGCGGTTGCTTGTACTCCCACGATCACACAGCTGTGGTTGTCCACCAGATAGTTGTCGTAGTAGCCGAGCCGGGCCGGAGTTCCACCCTTGGTCGCGTAGGTCGCGTCGGGATCGGTTGTGGACACCCGTTTCTGCTCGTGCACTGGCTCGTCGGTCGGATTTTGCTGCCCTAATTCCACCAGGTACTGACGCACAGTGTGGTTCACCTGCGCCGCTTCCGCTAGCTGCTCGCGTGGAATGCGGCTCTCCTTGCTGGCATTCGCCTCCACGAAACTGCCATCCACCGACAGATCTTTTCCCTGCACCAGTCCCACTTCCACACACTGCTTCACGATCTGTTCGAACAACTGCTCGAACAGCTTGGACTCTTGGAATCTTCCGTGCCGATTCTTCGAGAACGTGGAGTGATGCGGAATCTCCTGGTCGAACCCCAGTCCGGTAAACCAGCGCCATGCCAGATGCATGCGCAGCTCTTCCACCAGCTTGCGCTCGCTGCTGATGCCATACAGATACCCGATCAACAGGATGCGCAGCAGCAGCTCAGGATCAATCGACGGACGGCCCCTATCGCTATAACTCGCTTTCAGCTTTTCGCGCACAAAAGCAAAGCTGATGTGTTTTTCGATGAGCCGTAGCAGATGTGTCTCAGGAACCTGATCTTCCAGGCGGAAGTAGTAGAACAGCGCTTCCGAACGATCGTGTTGCCCCATCATGATGAGCACGCCTCCGTGAATGGTGATCCAGCAGACCATTGGCAAGGATTCCTTCTCCTTATTACCACGCTTCTGCTTCCATTCAGCCTGCTAATCACAGTGACTTTTTCAACACCCACTCCTGGTTACGACAGTTATTTCCCAACCCTCGTGGAACTGGTGTCTTATTTAGCTAAAGGAACTTGGGGAGTAGGCCCAAGGACATGGCAAATACCACGCGTTTATACTCCGCTCTCGTTGGTGGTGTCTCCTGCGCAGTTGTGGGGTCGCTCTTAGGGGGCGCTGCCGTTGTGCTCATCCGGTCATGGACATTGCGTGGCACGGAGAGCATGACAGAGGCTGTGGCATTCTTCCCGATGGCAGTGGCGTTTGCGGCGATTCCCGTTGCTCCCTTTGGGTTCATCGTAGGGTCAGTCGGTAGCTGGTGGGTAGCAATTCGCGCAGCCCGTGGGGTTTCAGGAAAGCGGCTCTATTTCGAGTCAGCTGTAATGGGCGCGGTGCTTGGAAGTACGTTCCCATTTATTTTGGTAGCCTTTGGATGGGGCCCGTTCAACAACCTTGTGTCCGTGCTGCCCATTTCAACCACAATCGGAATTGGGTGCGGACTACTGCTTATCCCTTTAACGCGAAAATACCGACCTCTTCCATCATAGTTGGCGATAAATCCCCATTTCACTCATTGAACCGCTTGTGAGTGTCAAGGCCCACTATTCAGAATCTTCCGGCCTGGTACTCCGGTTGGAATGCCCCCAGCCGCCCCAGGCGTCCTCCGTGCTGGCTGCTACTTCTGCCAGTTGCTGGGACTGCACCATTCTCTTAAACTGCGGTGTGCGCTACTAGCCAGCATGTGGTTGTCGCGGATAAGCTTGATGAAAATGTACTGGGTCTATGATCTCCCAAATTGGCTCTTTGGCTCTCTGACAGTGGTTGTCTTTGTCGCCATTGGTCTGGCCGGCCTTTATCTCACTCGCGGCTGGGTGCGACGCGTTCACCACGCGGAACATGCCTTCAACGATATCGTCGGTTTCTACATGGCCGGGGTCACTGTCTTGTATGGAGTCAGCGTTGGCCTGCTGGCGATTGGAGCTTGGGTTACTTATTCCGACGTGCAAGGAAAGGTTGATCATGAGGCCGCCGCCCTTGGCGCTCTTTACAGAGACATCAACGCATACCCAGAACCAGCGCGCACAATCATGGAGGATGATCTACGCAGGTACACTCGCCAAGTGATCGACGTAGGATGGCCATTGCAACGGCAAGGAATTGTTCCAAACAATGCGAGCGCGGTGTTGAGTGATTTTCAGGAACATTTCATGGCCTTCGAACCTGTAAGCGAGAGGCAGAAAATCCTGGCCGCAGAAGCGTATAGAGCTTTCAATGACCTAACGGAGAGCCGCAGAATGAGGCTCAACAGCGTCACAGATGAAATGCCCGGACCTCTCTGGGCCTTAGTATTAGCCGGGGCTATCATTTGCATTGCCGTTAGCTGGTTTTTTCATACCGGAAGTTTCAGCGTGCACTTCTGGATGACTGTCTTGTTTTCGAGCCTTTTGGGTCTGCTCATTTTTCTGATCGCAGTTTTGGATAATCCCTATAGAGGGAAAATCAGCGTTTCTCCCGAACCGCTGGAGCGCGTGTATCAACAAATAATGACATCACCAAAGTGAGGGTTGACTCTTGACCGGAGACACCTTCCCTAAGCCAATACCGGAGCCCTAGGTGGTGGTTGGCGAAAAATCGCGATTACACATTGATCTTCCGTCGCCGGTTCAATCCCGCTCTCGCCGCTCCGTCTCAACCAGATCGCATTTCCTGAGACCTGACGCCTGCGACCTGAGACCTGCCCTTAGAACTCCACGTGCGCCCGCAAACCGGGAACCACCACTGGCCCCCTGTCGCGGTTATAGCCGGGATCGTTGATGTGCTGCACTCCTGGAGCAATATAAATCCCGCGCCAAAAATGCACCGTGTAATACGACTCGAGAATGTTCTCCCGCCCGTAATTCAGCCCGCCATCACCCAGCAGAAAACCCTGGCCGCCGTCGCCCAGATACACCTGGTGATCTTTCTTGATGCCGTTTGAAACGAAGGCAATGCCGGCGCGGTCCTGCTTGCGATGCCACAGCGCGCCGTTCACTCCGACGCCCTGGTTGAACGTCGAATCAATTTCGGTGTAGGCAAAGGACTCAGTTTTCCCGTTGTCCCATCCCCAGCGGGCATACGCGGTCACGTAGGGCGCGATTTCCTGTTCCAGGTTGATGCCGAAGCCGTACTTGCGCGTAATGTGCCATGGGTGGTTGGTAATGTCCGGCGCCGGAACCAACCCTTCATTGAACTGCGCCACCGCCTCGCGGTAGATGCCCATGTTGGCGTAGTTCGTATACGCGAGCAATCGCACGACACCCGGTTTGTTTGGCAGGAGGCCGCGGCGCAATTCATATTCCCAGTTCTCCGCATGGGCCTGCCACGGCCGCCACACCAGATTGATCCCATTCGCAACCGATGGCATCAGCGCTTCGGCAAAGCGGAAACCCCAGTTGCCGTCCTCGAAGTCCGCCACCACGCCCACGGTGTAGCCGCGCGTATCGGCGGCGTAGTCCCAGGCGCCGTTGTTGTCCACCGACCAATTGTCGAATTGAAAGTGGGTGTCGGAGCCTACGGAATTTATGTCAAAGAAATCCGGCATGCTGAACTTGCCAAACCGAATCTCCAGCCGGCGTCGCGGCAACTCATCGAACAGCGAAAGAAAACTGCGCTGGTTCTCGACCTTGTCCTTGCTCAACGCGAACACTTTATGGATCATGCCACGCCCCAGATACGGCGCTTTACTCAATGACGGATTGCGAACAATATCCAGGTCCGTATTCCCAGCGAGACCAAAACCCTCACTGAGCGCCGCGCCGCCCGCTTCCTCGATATCCACCAGAATCTCGGTTGAGTTGTTGAGCCGCACGCCGGTATAGAGGGTCATAACACGCGAAGTCGCCTTCTCATAATCGGGACCAAGACTGTGCGGTCCGTTGTAATCGGCGTGAAACTGGGGGAGAGCCTGGAAGATGAAATTCGTCTGCCCCGAGAGCCAGAACCGGGTGCTCTTGAAATGCGGGAGCATGGATTCTGGATCGGCAACGGCACTGGCATCAGTGTCCTTATCAGTATCGCTGGGCGCGCTGGCGGGATTGTCCGCACTCGCCGTGGGAGCGCCGCCATTTGGCTGAGGTGCGTCAGGCTGTTGCGCCGACGCCGGGAATACGCAGGCGGCGCCGGCGAG
Organism: uncultured Acidobacteriaceae bacterium; assembly: GCA_963755765.1. Classification (GTDB taxonomy): domain Bacteria; phylum Acidobacteriota; class Terriglobia; order Terriglobales; family Acidobacteriaceae; genus Acidiflorens. The sequence continues at coordinate 340,774 of CAVWKZ010000004.1, read as the reverse complement.
CAGCCACCATGCGGCCAGCAGTGTCCTTGCCGCCCGGAGTATCGACTTGCGATTCTGTTTCCTCATCTCGCTGGGCAGTCCAATCCACCAGTGTGCGCTTCGTCAGTTAAGAGAACGTTACAACTAGAGTCCGGGCTGGATCACTGGACATTCCATGCTGAGAGCCTATGCATCCTGGTCCTCGCCCTCATACGTTGGGCAGATCCGGCTGGTTGATTAACGCAAACATAGCACATATAGTTAACTATGGTTAACACAAGACGTGCACCGTCGCCAGACCGCAGAGGCTCATGCCGCTGCCACCTGTCATAGTCTCTTGCCCGGGTTCGTGGCGGAGGCTGGCGTTTTCGCCAAGATTTATATATCATACCCCCCTATGGTATAAGTCAAGAAGGAAATACGAGGAATTAGAAACCTATGAAAAACAAACTCCCGGAGATCACGAAAGAAAAGCAGAAGCTGCTTTCTCGGATCAAGCGCATGAGCGGGCAGATCACTGCAGTCGAGCGGGCGGTTACCGCGGGCGACGAGTGCGCCGATATCCTGATGCTGCTGGCGGCCATTCGCGGCGGCGTCAACAGTCTGATGGCGGAGATCCTGGAAGATCACATCCGCCTGCATATTACTCATCCGGAGCGCGGGCCGGGATCGCCGGAAGAATTGACCGCAGACCTGATTGCCCTAGTGCGAGCTTATTTGAAGTAGCAGCGCTGCGGGCTCAATCCCCGTCTCCCGCTCTGAACCTGGCGGTTCGATGCGGAAATCTCGGTCTAGGAAATTCGGCGCAGAAAACTAAGAATTTACTTGGCAGCGCTGCTGGTGGCGGATGAGTTCAAAGCCCTCAACTGAATCAGCCCTACTCCCAGGCCGCCTATGGCCCCGGCGAGCAACCCCAGCAACACCAGCATGGGTATGCTCTCAAGAAATGATTTCTTACCTGCGTTCGCCATTCTTTTTCCTCCGCTAGCTTCCACTCTGGATATGTGGTCTATCGTATTTTAGCATTTGCGCTTCCATTGGCGTCTGACGGGCGTACCGTAACCCGCTGCGGCACAGGCAGATGGCGGGAAGGGCAGCGGGCAAGCTGGGATTGTGTAAAGATTTTCACCTAAACGGAAGCCGTTATGGAAGGAAATGTGGGACTCTTTCCCCAGAAACCGCGGTTCGCAACAGATCGTGCAGGTTATGATTGCCGATCTTGGATCTGGGACCTATATCTACATCTAGATAGGCTAACTTCCAGTTCAGGTGGCGCGACCGGGGGTTGGCGCTACGTTACTGATCTCCCCGAGGTCTAAACGTGACTAAATTTGGCAAGTTCGGTTTTGCATTCGCCTGCCTAAGCGCTCCACTTTGGACTGCCCACGGCCAAACCACTCCCACATTCTCCCAGCCCATTGCCATCCGCGCCTCCCGCCTGATCGACGGACGGAATGAATCACCAGTCATCGACGCTGTCATCCTCATTGACCGAGAGAAGATTACCGCCGTGGGCTCGCGACTGCCCATTCCGCAGGGGGCAACCGTGCTCGATTTGGGCGACGTGACGCTACTGCCCGGCTTGATCGATTCGCATACTCATTTGTTGCTTGAAATGGACGGTACGAATCTCAACCTGCAAGATATGGCGATGCTGAAAGCGGTCGCGACCGAGAGTACCGCCGAACGAGCCTTGCGCGGCGCCAAGCTGGCGCGCGAAGACCTCGAGGCCGGCATTACGACAGTCCGCGACCTGGGCAACTCCGGTGTTAACGGAGACGTCGCCCTGCGTGATGCCATCAATAACGGATGGCTGCCCGGTCCGCGCATCGTTGCTGCCACTCGGGCGCTCGCGGCTCCCGGCGGCCAGTTCGGCCAGCTTATCCCCGAGGCGCAGTCCATTATTGAACAGGAATATGTCACCATCGATGGTCCACAGAGCGCCCGCCAGGCTGTGCGCCAGGCGCTCTACAACGGTGCGGATTGCATCAAGGTGATCGTCAACGGCAGCCCCGCCGACGTGACGCTTGACGAGATGAAAGCCGTCGTCGATCAGGCACACACCAGCGGGGTAAAAGTCGCCGCCCACGCGACGGACGAAAAAGCGGCCCGCATCGCCGCCGAGGCCGGAGTGGATTCGATTGAGCACGGCTACGTCGTGCCCGACGATGTGTTGAAGATGATGGCGGAGAAGCATATTTTCCTTGTCCCAACCGATGGTACTGAGCAGGAATATCTCGACATGATGTTTGGTACCCGCCAGCCGACGCCTGCTGAGCGCGCCGAACAAGAGAAATGGATCCAGCTTTATGTAAAAGGGAACCGCGACCGGCTCCAGCGTGCCCGCAAAATGGGCGTTCCCATCGCCGCGGGCTCGGACATGTATTTGACTCTGCCCAACAAGAGCCGCGGTCAAGCCAGCCTCGAAATGCTGGCGGCCTATGCCGAGGAGGGAATGACTCCCATGGAGATCATTCACGCGGCCACCAGCAACGCGGCCGAATTGCTGGGACGGCAGGCGATCGTCGGCACTCTGGAGGTGGGCAAGTTCGCCGATATTATTGCCGTGCCCGGCGACCCGTTGAAAGATGTCTCCAGGCTCGAACACGCAAAGTTCGTCATGAAGGGCGGAGTTGTAATCAAGAATGAAAAGTAACCGTCGCCTCGACGAAAGCTCGCCGCCTCCCCTATGATAAAAACAGCTAGCGATAAAAAGGAATCATTCGAGGTGCACTTATGACCGAACCAACTTATGAAGAATTGAAAGCCCGCCTCTCCGATCTGGAAAAGCAGGTGGATACGAAAAAGAGAAGTGGCGCCATGGAGTTTCGTGTGAGCGAGAAAGGCGGAGTCAGCGTGTACGGGCTTGGCCGCTTTCCGGTGACACTCTACTACGAACAATGGACAAAACTGCTCAATGCCGTCCCCGACCTCAAGGTTTTTATCGAGGAAAATAAGAGCAAGCTGAAGCTAAAAGAAGGCTAGGTCGACACCGAGCGAACTGTGTCCGCCGAAGACATCCTCAGCCAGCCACAACCGCTACCCGACGAACGCGTTGCCTATGGCACCGACACGAATCAGTTTCTCGACGTGCGCCTGCCACGCTCCAAAGCGCCTCATCCCGTTCTCCTCAACATCCACGGAGGCTATTGGCGGGCGAAGTATGACCTCGCGCACACCGGGCATTTGTGCGAGGCGCTGCGAACCGCAGGCATCGCGACCTTCAACGCGGAATATCGGAGAGTCGGCAACAGGGGTGGTGGATGGCCGGGAACGTTTGAAGACATCCGGTCCGCCTACCGCTTCGTTCAGCAACGGCATGAGCGATTTCACCTTGACCTCAGCCGATTGGTCGTGATGGGACACTCCGCCGGGGCTCAGCTTGCTTTGTGCCTGGCGGCGCATGAACCCTCGCTGCGGCGGGTAATTTCCCTTGCCGGAGTCGTCGATCTAAAGCAAGCCTTCGCCTTGCATCTGAGCCATGACGCCGTTGTGGATTTCCTCGGCGGCAAGCCCGACGCCGTGCCTGAGCACTATCGGGAAGCCGATCCGATGGAACTGAATATTCGGCAAGCGCGGCAGTGGCTGCTCCACGGCAGGGAAGACGAGATTGTGCCGGCGGAGTTCAGCCGGAATTATGTCGCACAGAAAAAGAAGGCGAGCGAATCAGTCGAGTTGCTGGAGATCCCGCACGCTGGCCATTTTGACCTGATCGATCCCGCCTCGGTTGCCTTCCGGCAGGTTACAAGTACGGTGCTCGCAGCGGTGGGGCAGCGCGGTACTCCGACAATTACTTAGTGCAGCGCCAGCCGGCTTTAGTCTTTTAGCGGGCCGGGCTCGCGTTTCGGGGCGGCGCGTTCTTCACGTATTTATCGAACCAGCGAAGCATCTCGTAAACTTCCTGTTCATTCGACTCCAAGGCTGTGTACCAGTGCGGCTCGTGCGGCAAGATCACCAGGCGAGTCGTACCGCCGTTCCCTCGAATCGCTTCGAAGAGCCTCGTCGATTGTATCGGCGTAGTCCCAGGATTGGCGTCTTCCCCGCCATGCATGAGGAGAAGCGGCGTTTTCAATTTGTCGGCGGAGAAAAACGGAGAGACCTTCAGATAGACATCCGTGGCCTCCCAAACCGAGCGCCGCTCGTTCTGGAAACCGAAAGGCGTGAGCGTCTTGTTGTAGGAGCCGCTGGTAGCGACCCCGGCCCGGAACAAATCAGAATGAGCCACGAGATTTACGGTCATTAAAGCGCCGTGGCTATGTCCAGTAACTCCAATGCGGTCGGGGTCGGCAACGCCCAGTCGCACCGCCTCATCCACTGCGGCCTTCGCGTCGGCGACGAGCTGATCCAAGTAGGTGTCGTAGGCTCTCTTCGGATCACCAACGATGGGGAACGAAGCATTGTCAATAATCGCGTATCCCGCGAGGAGCAACAGTCTGTATTGCCGCAGCTGGGTGAAGGTCTCCTGCGAGCCCGAAACCTGGCCGGCTTTCGAAGCATCGGCATAGTCGAGAGGATATGCATAAAGAATTGCTGGTACCCGCGTGCCCTCTTGATAGCCAGGCGGCGTATAGAGAGTGAACGACAAGTCCAGCCCGTCAGCGCGCTTGTACTTGACCAACCGCTTCTTGATCGCTCGCACCTCCGGCGTCGGATCGGGAATGTGGGTGATCGCGACGCTGGTGGAAGCAAAGGCCGCTTCTCCGGCGGGCGCATCTTTGATCATCGATTTTCCCAGCGTTCGGGCAAACGCATTCGGCGGATCGGTCGGCGACTGATGCCAGGTCAGAAATGTTCCGGCATTCGGACCGGTGAAGGAGAGAAATTGCTCGTACGAAGCCTTGTCGCTGCGAAACAGGCGTTCAGATTTTCGCGTTTTCAGGTCCAGCCGATCGAGGAACGGCCGATCCCCGTCCGGCGAAGAGCCGGATCCAGCAAGATAGATCGAATCGCCGTCCTGCCGAACCACCCAGAAACCGTTCGCGAGCTGGCGTTCGACGGGATAGCCGGGGTTCGCATACCTCTCGTCCGTCGATAGATCCCACAGCACGCGAGGCTTTGTCGGTTGAGCGTCTACGTCAATGAGGAAAGTCCGTCTCCAGTGCCGGTTTTCATCGTACTCGTCCAAAAGCGCAGTGCTCGGTTGTTGGCTCCAGGCGAAACCATCATAACGCTGCTCGGTCCGCGTAATTTCGACGGCGGGTGAGTTGAACGGCGCCTTCAGAAACAGAATCTTGTCGCGGGCTGGAACCTTAACATTCCAGTCGCCGCCATCCAGCGCTTCGGCCCAGACGAGCGTTGCCGGCTCGGTCGCGCGCCAGGAAAAATCGCGCGGCCCTGTCGGAACTCCATGGATAGGAACGCGATCCGCCAGTGGAAGTGACGCGATGGTATGAGCAAGAACGCGGGAGCGGTCTGATATGTCCCAGACTTCGACTTCCTGCGGGAAGCGATCGTAAGTCGTAACGTAAGAGTAGGGCTTGTGGATCGATGTCACGAGTATGTGCTGACCATCCGGAGCGGGAGCGAGCGAGTCGTAATTTGCCGGCTTGCCCACCGGAGTGATCGCAGCGGTGGTCGCATCGACGAAGGCGAGTTGCGAGGCCGCGAAGTAATCGAAGACATCCTCGTCGTGCTTGTTGCCCAGCGTGTCGCGATTTTCGTAGGTACTACTCTGTCCTTTCTTGCCTTCGCTCTCCTGGATGCTCGGGCCATCGGGCACGATCGGTTCGGGGGGCGGAGGGCCCATCCCGTCTGGCACCAGCTTGACCAGGAGAGTTTTCTGATCGGGCATCCACTCCACTTCGTCATTGAACATCGGGTTGAGGCGCGCTCCGGGCACTTTATGCGCTTCGCCGGTCCTGGCATCGCCGATCCAGAGTTCGACCGCCTCGGGAGCAATATTCACGAACGCAAATCGCTTTCCATCAGCCGCCCAGATCGGAGCGCCCGGGCAGGCGCCTTCGGGAAGCGCGATAGGAATTCGGGCACCATCGGCAATGTGCACCAACTCAAAGCTTCGGGCGCAGGGAGTGATGCCGTAGCCGCCCGGAGTATCGTGTTTGCTGTGATTCTTCGGTTCCACGCGGACGCCCGCGAGACGCAGGAACGGTGTCGCCACGCGAGAAATCGAAGGGTAGTCCTGCCATGACACGAGGAGAATCGTGTCCTGCGTCGGACTAACCCTCGGCCTTGGCGGCGAGGGCGCGTGCATGACATCGAGAATGTTTTTCGGCGGCTGGTTGTATCCCGACGCACTCTCGGTCGGAGTCGACGCGGCCGAGGTCGCGTTCGACAAAGATGAGTTCGATTGTGCTGCAACGGGCACCGACGTCGCGCAGGCGACGAGCACTCCCAGCAAAAAATAGTTCAAGGCGTTCCGCACTGGCATTAGTTCGCTCCGCTCTCAGTTATCAGTGGCAAATCTTACGAGGCTGAAACAGTCAAGTCAATCAAAGCCGTGGGGTTGGCCGCATCTGAACCTGAATGGCGAAATTTCGAAAAGCGAAAGGGATAGTGGTGCGCCCGGAGAGAATCGAACTCCCAACCTCTTGGTTCGTAGCCAAGCACTCTATCCAATTGAGCTACGGGCGCATTCGTTAGAATTAATTATCTAAATTATAACGGAATCGGAATCGTTTCGCCCAACCCTAATCGCTCGAAGCGGTTGCACGCAACTCCATATCTGGTTCGATCTGCGCTTCCCAATCACGCCAAATGCCGCGCTGGCTGTGGAAAATCGGCTGCTGCTGAAATGCCGGATTTGTAAATAAGCGTAAAAGTTTCCGGCCCCGCGCAAAACCTACCCGGCTCGGCGTTCTACCGTTACATGTTGGCAATGCGTTAGCGATGGCATCCGACATGCTTCTCCTTGGGGTAGACGAAGTGGCGCGCAACGGGGCATTTGGGAAAATACTTCGGCCAGAGGTCTTTCCGGATGCCCCTTTGCAATTACTCCGTTCGTCGCTAAGGTGCGCTCCGCCCAGTTTCCCGGCCCTCCCCCGAGAGTCCTCTCTGCAACACGAGGATTAGCAGGGAAACAGGCGGAGTGCTGTTGAATCCCTTCCCCGCCTCCCCCTTTTACCCTCCACAGCGCTCAGGCAAGAACCATTTGCTCCTGCACGTCGATGCCGGCCTGCCGCAGCAGCTTGGCCACCGCGTCGCCCTTCAGTCGCGAGGCGTCGAACTGTACCCGCACCATCCGCTCTTTCTCGTTAAACTGGATGCGCTGAATGCCATAGACTTCGCGGACACTGTCAATGGCCCGCAACTCAGCTTCTCCGGGCGGAGTCTGATAGCGGTAGGCGACTTCGAGATACGTCATTTTGATTCTCCCAGGGAGTATGGTTCGAGGTTGACTCTTCGAATATCTAATAGTGAGTATCTAATAGTGGCGGGATTCCGCCAAGTGCCCTCTGGCAACGAATGTCACAACACTGAATGCCAGTAGATTCGTATCAGGGCACGCCTTGAGGCGTGCCGAAAACTATGGATCATCTCGACCCTGCATCGTCCACCGGCAAAGTGAAGGACCCCGTCTGCGCGATGGATGTGAATCCGGCAACCGCTCGCCACAAGACACAGCATGACGGCCAAGATTATTTTTTCTGTAGCGCCGGTTGTCTGTCAAAGTTCCAGGCTAATCCGGAAAAGATTCTGACGTCGCCCCCGAAACCGATGGGATCGGGACTAGTCTCGTTGGGTCGTCCAATTCCGCACGGTCCAACTCTCGTCGCACCAGCTCTGCCGGGCGAGTCCGCGAAGGCCGCGCGCGCCTATGTGTGTCCCATGTGTCCGGAGGTGCGGAAGCTCGGGCCTGGTCCTTGTCCGAAGTGTGGCATGGCGCTCGATCCCGAGTCTCCCGCGCTCCCCATAAGCAAGACTGAATACACCTGCCCGATGCATCCGGAAATAGTGCGAACCGAGCCCGGGAACTGCCCAATATGCGGCATGACCCTGGAGCCGCGCACGGTGACGGCGGAAGAAGAAGAAAATCCTGAACTGCACGACATGACGCGCCGCTTTTGGATCAGCCTGTTATTGACCGCGCCGCTCCTCGTGATTGCGATGGGCAGCATGTTGTGGCCGCACTTTTTCATGAGCAGCATCGTGATCGTCGGAAGTAATTCGATCGTAGAAATCGCGTGGAGCTCGATTCTGCCGTGGCTAGAACTCATTCTGGCCACGCCGGTAGTGCTGTGGGGCGGCTGGCCATTCTTTCAGCGCGGATGGGCGTCGGTAGTAAACCGCAGCGCCAATATGTTCACACTGATTGCCATGGGCACAGGTGTGTCATATGTCTTCAGCGTGGTCGCGACTCTATTTCCGCACGTCTTTCCGCGGTCATTCCGCACCATGGGTGGCCACCCCGATATTTATTTCGAAGCCGCCGCGGCGATCGTCACGCTCGTATTACTGGGGCAGGTGTTGGAGCTGTGCGCCCGCAGTCAGACCTCAAGCGCCATCCGCGCATTGCTCGATTTAAGCCCGAAGATCGCCCGCGTCATGAAAGAAGATGGCACCGAGAACGACATTCCGCTCGACCAAGTAAAGCCAGGAGACCGTCTGCGCGTGCGTCCCGGAGAGAAGATTCCTGTCGATGGCGTTGTGCTTGATGGCTCAAGCTTCGTGGACGAGTCCATGATCACCGGCGAGTCCGTTCCTGTGGAGAAGACAAACACCTCGCGCGTGATCGGCGCAACCGTAAACGGCAACGGAAGCCTGGTAATGCGGGCCGAGCGCGTAGGCAGCGAAACCATGCTGGCGCAGATCGTGCAAATGGTCAGCCAAGCACAGCGCACCCGCGCCCCGATCCAACGGCTAGCCGATAAAGTTGCCGGCTGGTTTGTCCCGGCGGTGATCGCGATCGCGGTGTTGACCTTCATAGTGTGGGTAAGCGTCGGACCGGAGCCGCGTTTCGCGCATGCCATCGTCAACGCCGTGGCTGTGCTGATCATTGCGTGTCCGTGCGCACTCGGCCTCGCCACGCCAATGGCAATCATGGTCGGCACCGGACGCGGCGCCCGTGCCGGCGTGCTAATAAAAAACGCCGAAGCGTTGGAGACACTCGAGAAGGTAGACACTGTCGTCTTCGATAAGACAGGCACGTTGACCGAAGGCAAGCCGAAAGTGGTGGTGATTTCGCCGCGAAGCAATCCGCCAGATATTTCACCGGACGACCTCCTGCGGCTGGCCGCAAGTCTCGAGCGTGCCAGCGAGCATCCACTGGGCGCGGCGATTGTCTTAAAGGCAAGCGAAGAGAAGTTAAGCTTGAGCGAGCCCGCCAATTTTCAATCCGTGCCGGGCAAAGGCATAACCGGGACCGTAGAAGGGAAAAGCATCGCCGTCGGCAACGTCGCTCTGATGAAACAAATAGGAGCATTCGGGGAGCAAAAAGAGGTTGGGGTCTTACAGCCCGCCGGATCCACTTCAATTTTCGTCGCCATCAACGATCGTTACGCAGGGTCGATCGCCGTCGCCGATCCGATAAAGCCATCCACGGCAAATGCGCTGCGCGAATTGAAAGTTCAGGGGATCCGGCTGGTCATGCTTACAGGCGACAACCAGGCAACCGCCCAGGAAATTGCGCGGACCCTTGGAATCGAAGACTTCAAAGCCGAGGTTCTTCCGGCACAAAAAGCGGAGATCGTAAGAAAGCTGCAAAGCAAAGGCCGCATCGTGGCGATGGCTGGCGACGGCATCAACGATGCTCCAGCGCTGGCGCAAGCGCAAGTTGGAATCGCGATGGGCACAGGCACCGACATAGCGATGGAAAGTGGCAGCATCACGCTCCTTAAAGGAGACCTTGAAGGAATTCTGCGCGCCCGGAAGCTGAGCCAGGCCACCATGCGCAACATCCGTCAGAACCTGTTCTTTGCGTTTGTCTATAACGCTGTCGGCGTGCCGATAGCCGCCGGCGTGCTGTATCCCCTGGTCGGGTTGCTGCTAAGCCCGATTCTAGCGGCCGCCGCCATGAGCTTCAGTTCCGTGTCGGTGATTACGAACTCACTGCGGCTGCGGAAGGTGAAGCTGTAGGAGGGCAGGTGTCAGGAGGGCAGGTCTCAGGTCTCAGGTGTTAGGTCTCAGGAAGCCCGCACCCGTTGATGAGGTTCGTGTCGCGGAGCGACTCATCGATTTTGTTCTTCCTAAGACCTAACACTTAAGACCTGCCTGCCTCACAGTTTGCTGAGGTAATCCGTCACTTCCGGACTGGTCCATTCCACGGGGCCGATAAATTTGCGGCGGATGACTCCGTTGCGGTCGATGACATACGTCTCCGGCCAGCCAAACGTGCCGTAGAGTGAACTCGCTTTCTTCGCTTCATCCCGCACCGTAACCATATTGACGCCGTATTGCTTCAGGAACTTGTGGTATGCCGCGTCATCATCGTCAATACTGACGGCCAGCACCACCACTCCTTTATCTTTGAGCCGCGCCTGCATCCGAATCATCGACGGCGTCTCTTCAACACACGGCGGACACCAGGTCGCCCAGAAATTCAGCACCACGACCTGCCCGCGGAACTGACTGAGCGTGACTGTATGGTCAGAGTCCTGGACCGTGAAGTCGGGTGCATTCGATCCAATGCGCGCCGGACGACTCCCGCTGTAGCATCCGGTCAGTGCGGCAAACAACCCAATAGCGAGTAGCCCGAAAAGCGGCGTGGCACGTAGCTTTCGTCTCACCTCGCTATAATAGCGAAAAACCGATGGATAGTTCACTTCCAGCCGCGTTGTGCCGTTTCCCAAACTCAGAGTTGCCGATTCTTGAGGTTTCCATCATCGTGCCTGCCCGTAACGAGGAGGCCAGCCTCGGCGCGTGCCTCGAATCTTTGACCGCACAAACCGGCGTAGCGTTCGAAACCATCGTGGTCGACGACGGTTCCACCGACCGTACCCGCGACATCGCGCAGAGTTTCGCCGGAGTCCGGGTAATCTCGCCGGGAACTCTGCCTAAGGACCCGACCGGGAAGTCGTGGACGGGGAAGAACAACGCGGTTGTCGCCGGAGCCGGCGAAGCGCGTGCGCCGTGGCTGCTGTTCACCGACGCCGACACCATCCATCTGCCGGGCTCGTTGGAACGCGCGCTAGCAGAAGCCAAAAAAGAGCAAGCCGATTTGCTTTCGTACTCGCCTGAGCAAATAGTCGTGACGTTTGCCGAGCGCGTCGTGATGCCCATAATCTTTGCAGAGCTGGCGGTGCAATACCCACCCCGAAAAGTACGCGAACAGAGTTCGGTAGCCGCGAACGGGCAGTACATTCTGGTCGGGCGCGCCGCCTATGACGCTGTGGGAGGTCACTCTGCCGTATCCACGGAAATACTTGAAGACGTGGCGCTGGCGCGCCTCTTCCGCAATGCCGGCAAGCGTGTGTACTTCCGTTACGGCGGAGACGCCGTGCGCACCCGCATGTACCGCAACTGGCCTCAGCTTCACGAAGGTTGGACCAAGAATCTGGCGCTGCTGTTCCCGCAACCCACCCGCCTGGCATTGCAGAGCTTGCTTTTCTGGATGGTGGCCTGGTCAGCGCTGGCCATCGCCGTCTACGGCGCGGTCACGCAGCATTTTCTGTGGATGCTCTCGGCCGCGCTCTGGCTTTTACTCTATCGGCGGATCCGCGTAGCGCATTTCGTGCTCGGAAATAATCTGCTAGCGATGGCTTTCGGTCCGCCCATATTCGCCTATCTGTTGCTGCTCTCAAAGAAGGCCCATGCAAGCGGTCAAGTATCATGGAAGGGCCGTGCCTACAGTACGGAAGCACGAGATGAACAAATATCCGCCGGAGTGCGGACCGCAAAACCGATTCCGAGAATTGAAAGTCGAAGATTAAGAGCTAAAAGCTAAGTGCCAACGGCTAAGAGCTGATTCTATGGTCTACCTAACCCGCAAAGCCGAATTTTCCGCATCGCACTACTATCACAATCCCGAATTTACTCCAGCAGAGAACCAGCGCATTTTCGGCAAGTGCAATAATCCCAACGGCCACGGCCACAACTACACTCTGGAAGTCACGGTGAAGGGCGCCGTCGATCCGAAATCGGGATTCGTCGTCGACCTGAAGCAATTAAAAGAAATTATGAGCAGGGAAGTGCTCGACGCGCTCGACCATCGCTTTCTGAACAAAGAAGTCCCCGAGTTCTTCACCAAAATCCCGACCACCGAAAATCTGGCAATCGTCATCTGGCAGCGCCTCGCGCCCAAACTGAACCAGGCACGATTGCATCGCGTGCGCGTCTACGAGACTCCCGACCTGTTCGTTGATGTTTACGGTGAAGCATGAAGGCGCACCTGACCCGCCGCTACATGTTTTCAGCGTCGCACCGCCTGCACAGCGACGAAATGTCGGAGGAAGACAACCGCGCAATCTACGGCAAGTGCAATAATCCGTACGGGCATGGGCACAACTATATGGTCGAAATCACCGTCAGTGGACCGGTGGATCACCAGACAGGTATGGTCTGCAATCTGGTCGATCTGGACGGCTTCGTGCACGACCGGATTCTCCAGCGCTACGACCATCAGAATTTGAACCTGGTCTCGGAATTCGCCAAAGAAGTTCCGACCACCGAAAACCTATGCATCGCGATCTATGAAATAGTGAAGCGCGGCTTCGATAAGGCTCATCTAGACAAGGTAAGAATTGAAGAAACAATGATGAATTCGTTCGAATACGCGGGAGAAGACGGTCGTTAGTCGTAGGTTGTTAGTTTGGCTGGATACGGGTTTGCCATCGACTAACGACCATCGACGAACGACTAGCAGCCAACGACCAGGACCCTATGAATTCAACCACTGAACCATCCACCCTGACCAGCGCCACCTACGAAGAACTGGTGCGCGAAATGATCATCCGCCTCGGTGAAGATCCCGATCGCGAAGGCCTTTCGCGCACTCCCGAGCGCGTCGAAAAGGCGATGCAATTTCTAGTCAAGGGCTACAAGGACGATCCTGAAGCGCTGTTGCGCAAAGCGCTGTACACCGTCAACTACGACCAGATGGTGATCGTGAAAGATGTCGAGATGTTCAGCCTGTGCGAGCACCACCTGTTGCCGTTTTTTGGCAAAGTGCACGTGGCCTATATCCCGAACGGAAAAGTGATCGGCCTCAGCAAAATACCGCGCCTCGTCGAAATCTTTTCGCGCCGCTTGCAGATCCAGGAGCGCCTGACCACACAGATTGCGGAGGCGATCCAGAACACCATCGAACCGCAAGGCGTCGGTGTAGTCATCGAGGCTAGGCATCTCTGCATGATGATGCGCGGCGTTGAGAAACAGCATTCTTCGGCGGTAACGTCGTCAATGCTCGGCTGCTTCCGCAACGAAGAGGAAACAAGAACCGAGTTCCTGTCGCTCATCCGCCAAAGAACGAACGGCGTGTGATTTTTGCCCCAGCTGACCCCGGTTCGAACAACGTTCGAATAAGCTTGGAATTTCCTCATGGCAAAACGCCAACCCACGCACGATCTCGTGCTCTCCGGCCGCCTGGCGCTGGTCACCGGCGCCAATCGCGGCATCGGTCTCGCCATAGCCCGTGGGCTCGCCCGCGAAGGATGTGATCTGATCCTCACCGGCCGCGACCAACAAACCTTGGCGAAGTCGCGCAGGGAACTGGAGAAGCTAAGAGTTCAGGTTCTGGCGCAACCCTGCGACGTGCGTAGCCCCGACTCGGTTGACTACCTCTTCGCGCTGGTTCGCGGACTGCACCGGCCCCTCGATATCCTCATCAACAACGCTGGGATTGGACATCCCCATCTCAACGTCGCCGACCTGACCTACCCCACCTGGATGGAAGTGATCGACATTAATCTCAACGGCCTGTTCCTGGTGACGCAGGCAGCACTAGCCGTGATGAAGCGCGGAAGCGCGATCGTCAACAATCTTTCCATCTCCGCCGAGCGTGTTTTCCCAGGCTCGGCAGCCTACTCCGCGTCCAAGCACGGCGCTCTCGGCTTCACTAACACCCTGCGCGAGGAGCTGCGGCCAAAAGGCATCCGCGTAATCGCCTTGATGCCGGGCGCAACCGACACGGCGATCTGGAACACAATGTGGCCAAAAGCGCCCAGGCGAAAAATGATATCCGCCGAAACCGTCGCGCAGACCGTAGTCGATGCCCTGCGCTTGCCAGAAAACACGGCCGTAGAAAAGATCGTGGTGATGCCCTCGACGGGCACGTTGTAGCGGAAAGCGGAAACGGAGCCGCCCGCGCTCATGGGAGCATCCAACTGGTAGCATTGGTTTGGTCGCTTTTGCGGTCGTTCGCTAACGACGAGCGCCCAACGACCAACGACCGGAACGATATGCCCGCTCTCGACTACTCCAAATCGCTGAAAGACCCGGAGCATCGCTTGGCGTGGGCCGTGGCCATCGCCGCCGACGCTCTCCAGATCGCGGCGTTCCCATTCTTCATCGAAGGAGGCGTGTCGCCCGCCGACTCGGCCCTCGACCTGATTGTCGCCTTCGTGATGATTCGTTTGCTCGGATGGCACTGGGCATTCTTGCCGACAGCAGCCGCGAAGCTCATCCCCGGCGCCGATCTTTTTCCCACCTGGACCGCCGCCGTATGGTTCGTCACGCGGAACCAGGTTACTGCCCACTCCAACGACGCTTCCAATCCCAACTCCAGCTCCGGAACCAGCTCCGGTTCGAAAGAACCGGAGATTCTGCCGCCTGGCCCCGCGCCCGAACCTCGCCACTGACACTACCAAGTCCCATACCTGTATCGCTGCGGCCGTTCGCGAAAAATATTGATCATGATCACGCCGGCAACAAAACCGCCCACGTGCGCCCAGAATGCAATCTCGCCCGATGTCTGGCTGGTTTCGGCGATTGCGGTAGTCGTGCCGCTCAGGAAATTTACGAGAAACCAGTAGCCCAGCATCAGCCAGGCCGGAACGTGAAAGAAGAATATTGGCGGAAACCAGACCAGCACGCGCGCCCGCGGATACAGGATAAAGTAAGCCCCCATCACTCCCGCAATCGCGCCGCTTGCGCCGACGAGGGGTGCGCGCGAGGCCTGGTTCAGTAGAATGTGGGTAACCCCGGCGGCCACTCCGCTGACCATGTAAAACACCAGATACGTAAAGTGTCCAAGGTAGTCTTCGACGTTGTCTCCGAAGATCCACAAGAAGAGCATGTTCCCAGCCACGTGTAAGAATGAAGCGTGCAGAAACATCGAGGTAAACAGCGGCAGGACGGCCGTAGCCAGCCCGTCGTAGGAATGCCCAGTCAGCACGGCGAGCGTGTGGTGAGGAACCAAACCAAACTCCATCATGAACGAATTCAGCGCCCGATGGCTGACCGAGAGCTCCCACACGAAGACCAGCACGTTTAGGACGATCAGAAAATAGTTGACGAAGGGCGTCGAGAAAGTCGGCTGATCGTCACGGAGAGGAATCATTTAATTGGCAATTGGTAATTTGTAATAGGTAATCTAATTCCAATCCCAATCGATCAGCGGTCTTGCCGTTAAATTACCAATTACAAATTACCAGATTACAAATCCCGAATCCTAATGAACGGTGTCATTGTCATCGACAAGCCCGCAGGCCTCACGTCGCACGATGTGGTCAATCGCGTGCGCCGTATTCTCGGCCAGCGCGCGGTCGGCCATCTCGGAACCCTCGACCCCTCCGCCACCGGAGTCCTGCCGATTGTCCTCGGCAATCTCACGCGCCTGGCGCGGTTCTACGTGCATTCCGAAAAGACCTACGAAGGCGTGATTCGTTTCGGCTTCGCCACCGACACCTACGACGCCGATGGAGATCCCACTACGCCCCGGCAAGACATCCGCATCAATTGCGACGAGGTCCGAGCCCTGGCAGCCGAGTTTCGCGGAGTCATCGAGCAGATGCCGCCGCCGTTTTCCGCCAAGAAAATTGCCGGAGTTCCCGCCTACAAACTCGCCCGCAAAAACAAAGAAGTCGTCCTCAAGCCAGTACAGGTTGAAATTAGGGAATTTGAGATCTTGAGAACCACCGCCGATGAAGCCACCTTCCGGGCTCGCGTAGCCTCCGGCACCTACATTAGGTCGGTGGCCCACGAAATGGGACAGAAGCTCGGCTGCGGCGCCCATCTCGCCAGCCTGCGCCGCACCGCCGCCGCCGAGTTCAGGATCGAAGACGCGCACTCGCTGCAGGCGTTAGAAACTGCGACGCAGCAGGGTATCTGCTCAGTCGCTGTTTGTCCATCCCAGAAAACTGGTACCGCAACTGCCCAGCGTCACCGCCAACGAAGAAAGCGCTACCCTCATTCGCACCGGCCGCGCCGTAAATCTGCCGGAGATGTCCCGCGCACCGCAGGTAAAGGTCTTCTACGGCCAAATCGACCTTATAGCCATCGCCACGCGCATCGCAGGGACTCTTTTCCACCCCAGCATCGTGTTTACAGGCGAGAACTGAGCCAAGGACAAGTCGAGCCGCATCGTTGTATGTAATGTCCGATAACAAGTATTATGTTAAGCCACCCCAAAGCTGCACGGGAAACCCGCGCTCTACTTCTGCGCGTGGAGCACTTCCATCAGTTCGCCGCGGAACTTCTCTAGCAGCTCGAGCCTCTCCGACGTAGCGTCCACTATCTCGGCCTTCGCCTGAAAGACCTTCCGTCCTTCCCGTACGGTGAGCACGCCCATCACTTCGCCCATGCGCCAGCCGGGCGTACCCAGAACCTGCAAACCCTCCACGCCCGGAACGAGCAAGGCAACACAATTGTCTCGAATCACTCCGATGCATTTTGGATAGCGTTCAAAAGTCTGTAGCTCGAATCCCGCAAGGTAAAGACGCTGGAGCTGTTCGGCGGAATCAGGCATGAAGGGAGGTTGAAACTGACAACTGATAACTGACAAGCACCCTTTCTACATCTTGTACTTTCCCAGATCGTCATCGTTGAGGTCTTCCAGATACTTCCGCAGTTCGTCGCTCGAAACCGCGGGAACCGAATTGGCGGCCTGCTTCGAAGTCTTGAGCACTTCATCGTCAACAAAAATAGGGCAATCCACCCGCAGCGCCAGCGCCAGCGCGTCCGATGGACGGGAGTCAACGCTCACAACCTGCCCTTCCCTTTCCAGCCAGATCACGGCGTAGAAGGTGTCGTCTTTCAGTTCCGTGACCACCACTTTATGCACCAGAGCATCCAGTCCGGTAAGAACGCTCTTGATCAGGTCGTGGGTCATGGGTCGTGGCGTGCTCACTTTTTCGATTTCCAGCGCGATGGCATTGGCTTCGTAAACGCCCACCCAGATCGGGAGCACCGTGTCGCTCCCCACATCCTTAAGCAGCACGATCGGCATATTCGAAACCGGATCCATCATCAGCCCGCGAATTTTCATCTCAACTTCCATGATTAACCCGCCATCTCTCCCACCAGACTATTGGGAAAGCTTCCCGTAACGCGCACCGGAACGTAGCTCCCAGTGGCAAGCTCGACGCCGTCGGGAACGGTAAAGTTCATCACCTTAATTTGCGAAGTCCGTCCCACCCACTGTCCCCGCGAAGGATTCTTCCCTTCCACCATCACTTCAAGCACCTGGCCGACGTGACGCTGATTACGCCGCGCCCCAATCTGCTTCTGCCGGTCATTCACGACGGCCAGCCGCCGAGCCTTTTCCGCGTCAGGGATGGCATCCTCCATCCCCAAAGCTGGAGTGTTAGGCCGCGCAGAATACTTAAAAGTAAACACGGAGTCATACCCGACAACATCCATCAGGCTAAGCGTCTCTTCAAACTCCCGTTCCGTCTCGCCAGGAAACCCAACAATCAAGTCGCTGGTAATCGATATATCGCGCTGAGCCGCCTGAATCCACGAGATGCGCTCCAGATATTGGTCGCGAGTATAAAGCCGCGACATGGCATCCAGCACTCGTGTAGACCCGCTCTGGACAGGCAGATGCACATGGTCGCAGAGCGCCGGCACGGCGTCGATCACGTCGATAATGTCTCGCCCAAAATCCCGCGGATGAGAAGTAGTAAACCGCACCCGCCGAATGCCGGAGACCGAAGCGACAGCCGCAAGCAGCTCGGCAAAGCTTTTACTTCCAGAGGGATCGCGATAAGAGTTAACGTTCTGCCCGAGCAGCTGAATCTCCGTATAACCCAAGTCAGCGAGCTGTCGAGCTTCGTCCAGCACGGAAACAGAAGTCCTCGAACGCTCCTTGCCGCGAGTAAAAGGCACCACGCAATACGCGCAGAACTTGTCGCACCCCTCGATAATCGTGATGTATCCGCGATGCGGATTCGTGCGCGCCGTGAACTCCGTCTCAAAGCACTCGTCGGTCAGCCGATCGTCGAGCCCGGTAACCCGCGGAGCCCCAGCCTCCAACTGCACCAGCATCGACGGCAAATTCCGATACGAAGCTGACCCGCACACCAGCGACACATACGGAGCGCGCTCAAAAATCTTCTCGCCCTCTTGCTGCGCCACGCACCCCAGGACGCCAAACTGTTTCCCCTGCGCCCGGTACTTCTTATAATCCGCCAACCGGTTAAACACCTTCTGCTCCGCCTTGTCGCGAATCGAGCAGGTGTTATAAAGCACCAGCCCCGCCTCTTCCACCGTAGGAACCTGCCGATACCCCTGCGACAAAAGCGTCCCCACGACTTTTTCGGAGTCGTGCGCATTCATCTGGCACCCGAAGGTTTCCAGGTAAAACGTCTTGTCAGCGGACCCAGGCATGGGTTCAGTATAAACCAGCATGTAGAGCGAACACTCCTGTCCGCTGCCTTTGACTTAGATTTTGACTTTGCAACCTCTTGCGCGACGTACCGTTTGGTGACGACCGTAACCGTCCCTTTTTGTGGAAAACTCCCTAAGCGCACCTATGATGATGATGACCCCACAGGATTCCTAGATGGAACCGGATCCTCGCCAGCCAGCGAAAACGCCGCATCGCAGCGTGGGCATTCTTCGTCCTGGTGTTGGCGTACGCGTTCGTCGCCGGCCTGCGCACTGTGGCCGATTTCGATGTGGGATGGCTGCTGGCGACCGGCCGCTACCTCGCAACTCACCACGAGATTCCACGAACCGACGTCCTTTCCTACACCGCCTACGGTGTGCCCTGGATCTATCCGCCGTTCGGAGGCGCGCTGCTCTATCTCGCATACGCCGTCGGTGGATTTGCAGCCCTGTCGTGGATTAGCGCCTTCGCCTGCGCCGCCGTCGTAGCGGTTGCCGTTGGACGCCCGCGGCTGCTCACCTGCGCACTGGCCATTCTCGCCGTACCCTCGATTGCATTTCGAACCGCGCCCCGGGCCGAACTCTTCACCACGTTTTTCTTCGCGGCATATCTGGCCGTTTTGTGGAAGCGTGGGCAAGAAGAACAGACAAAAGGAAAACATCGCCTGTGGCTCCTCCCGCTAATAATGCTGGTTTGGGTAAACGTCCATCCCGGATTCATAGTCGGCTTGGCAGTTCTCGCCGTTTATGTCGCGAAGGAGTTGCTTGAGTTCTGCGTGGTGTCGCGCCCGAGAGCCCAAGCGCGACTGAAAGACGCAATACCGTGGATCGTACTCTCGTTGCTCGCGACGCTAGTCAATCCCTGGGGCGCCCGAGTTTATCAAGGACTGCTCGCGCAAACAAAAGTTTCACGACTGCACGACGCTCTGATCGGCGAGTGGTCAGGTGTGCGGCTGACGGCCGCTTCCTTCGCAGGAGCGTTCCAATTTCGCGATCCGAACAGCAGCTACTGGTGGCTCTTAGTCTTTGCATGCGCCGCAACCGTTATCGCGCTCTATCGCCGCCAGTTTGGCAACGCACTGCTATTAGCCGGCGCGGCTTACCTCTCGGTGGAGCATCTCCGCTTCCAGGCCTTGTTCGCCATCGTGGTGATCGTAATCGGAGGAGAAGTTTTTTCGCGTCCACTCTTCTCAGTTAATAACGAGCGGACAAACCACAAGCCTAGAATGCGGGCGCTCGTCGGCATCGCAGCGACGGTAATAGTGGCGGCGCTTGCAGTCCTTCACATCGCCGACACGATCAGTAACCGATCTTACCTGGCGAACAGCGAACTCTCATCCTTTGGCAGCGGATTGTCGTGGTGGTATCCGCAGGGCGCAACTCAGTTCATCGAGAACAACGCGATCCCCGGGCAACTCTTCAACGACTACGATAGCGGAGGCTACCTGACCGTTCGCCTCGGCCTTAAGTATCGCGATTTCGCCGATGGGCGCGCGATTCCCTTTTCCCTCGATGTTTTGACCAAGCAAGCGGCCCTGGTGCAGTCGCCTCCCGACTCGCCCCTGTGGACTGAAGCAGCCGATCGCTACGGCATCGACAGTATTATTTTGTCGCTGGCGCGCTCGGGTGGACTGGAATCCGTTCCCCTGCGGCAGTACTGTAACAACAGCGCATGGAAGCCGGTTTACCTCGACGATGTTTCTATCGTGCTCGTCCGCAACCGTCCCGAGAACCAGCCGTGGATCGAACGCTTCACGATCGACTGCGCAAATTATCAGATTCCTCCGCCACCCATAAACGGATCGAGCGCACGCGGACGCGACGACCTCTACAACTTCTACGCGAATACGGCCTCGATCTACTACGTCCTGGGACGCGACGCCGACGCCCTCAACGCAGTCGCCCGCGCGGAGGAATTGTTCGCCAGCGATCCGAGCCTGCCGTTGCTGACTGGACAACTCTTGCAAGCAAACGGAAAACTACCCGAGGCCGAGGCACAATATCGGAACTCGCTCCGCATTCGGCAGACGGATATCGGCTGGTATCTGCTGGCGCGTTTGCTACTGGCACAAAAAAACTATCCCGAAGCGGCCTTGGCGCTGCAGCACTCAGCGGATCTCGCCTTGTCGCCTGCGGATCGTTATCTGCTGCTCGGCAATGTCGACATGGCCATGAATCGACCCGCAGAAGCACTCTTGGCATTTGCCCGAGCTGAACGCTTTGGGCGAAAGCTGGCCCCGCTGCCCAGCTTTGCTTCTTTTAGTGCGAAAGTGGCCGAAGGCCGTGACCGCGCCCGGCTCGCGCTAGAGGAGGCCGGGTTGAGAAAAGACTGACCCTTCACCAACTCTGTTGTAAACTTTAGCGCCGTGAGAGGTTTCCCATGGGTGCTGACGTCCCGATCGCTCCGCTCCAACAGGATCCGCAAACTCCGCGCTGGAGCCTTAGCCTTCGTGTCGCGTTTCGATTCTGCTTCGTGTACTTCACACTGTTCTGCATTAGCAACCAAATCTTCACCGCCCTGATTTCCATCCCCAGCATGGAAGATTTCGACCTGGCCTCGCACTGGCCGATGCGACAGATCACCTTCTGGACCGCCGCTCATATTTTCCATGCCCAGCTCCCGTTGGTTTACACCGGCAGCGGCAGCGGCGACAAAACGTTCGACTGGGTGCTGGCATTCTGTCTGCTGGTCATCTCCGCCTTGGCAACGGCTGTCTGGTCGGTCCTCGACCGCCGCCGCGAAAACTACGTCACGCTTCACAAATGGTTTCGGATGTTCATTCGTTTTGCCCTTGCCTCACAAATGTTCGGGTACGGCATCGATAAGCTCGTTCCGTTACAGATGCCTTACCCGTTTCTCACCCGACTTCTCGAGCCCTTCGGCAACTTCTCTCCCATGGGAGTTCTCTGGTCTTCGATCGGCGCTTCTCCCGCCTACGAAAGCTTCACCGGTTTCGCCGAAACGCTGGGTGGAATCCTGCTCATCCTTCCCTGGACGACCACGCTCGGGGCGCTGATTTGCCTGGCGGACATGATCCAGGTCTTCATGCTCAACATGACGTACGACACGCCGGTAAAGCTATTCTCGTTCCACCTGATTCTGCTGTCCTTGTTCCTGCTCGCGCCCGACATGCGGCGGCTGGGAGATTTCTTCTTCCGCAATCGCGCCGTCGCGCCCTCCACCCAACCGAAGCTTTTCCGCACGCGCCGCGCCAACAGAATCGCCATCGCAGTGCAGCTGATTTTTGGCATGTGGATGGTCGGCAGCGCTGCCTACGGCGCCTGGGGAGACTGGCACACTTACGGCGGCGGACGCCCGAAGTCGGCGCTCTACGGCATCTGGAACGTGGACGAACTTTCCATCGACGGCCAAATCCGCTCGCCGCTTCTTAACGATTACGACCGCTGGCGCCGCGCCATCTTTGATTTCCCCGAAGCGATGGCCTTTCAGCGCATGGACGATTCGTTCGTGCGCTATAGCGCCACGATCAACGTTAACGACAAGACGCTCGCGCTCACGAAGTCCAGCGACAAGAGCTGGAAAGCTAACTTCGCCTTCCAGCGCCCGGCCCCGGACCAATTAATTCTCGATGGTGAAATGGGCGGCCACAAGACTCACATGCAGATGCGCCTCATGGACCGCAACAAGTTTTTGCTGGTCAATCGCGGCTTCCACTGGATCGCAGAATATCCCTTCAACCGCTGAACGGGCAGTATCAGCGTTAAGTCGCGTCAAGAGGAAAATTCGGGTTTCCCCGGCCGAGCTTCTCGCTGAGGGAAGCGGCAATCAGTTTGCTGTGGAAGCGGCCGTTTTCAATAAAGATCTCCCCCGTCCGCGAGCCCGCGACGATCACTCCGGCGACGTAGATTCCGGGAACATTAGATTCCAGACTCTCCGGATCGCAGATAGGACGGAGTTGTTCAGACGAAAGTTCAATGCCCACGCTGCGGAGAAAATCGTAATCAGGATGGTAGCCGGTGAGCGCGAATACAAAATCGTTCTTCAGGTGAACCGGGCCAGCCGGAGTCTGCACAACCACGTAGTCTTCGCCAATCTCCCGCACCGTGCTGTTGAAGTACGCGGTAATTTCTCCCGCCTTGATGCGGTTTTCGATGTCAGGGCGAACCCAATACTTGACGTGACTGTGCATTTGCGCTCCGCGATGCACGAGCGTAACCCGCACTCCGTGCCGCCACAGATCCAGGGCCGCTTCTGCCGCCGAGTTCTTTCCCCCAATCACCACCACGTCAGTATCGAAATAAGGATGCGCCTCCCGATAGTAATGAAAGACTTTTCCCAAATCCTCACCCGGGATATTCAACTGGTTGGCGAGATCGTAATAGCCGGTGGCCACCACGATCTTGCGCGCCCGATAGTCGTGGATAGCGCCGTGACGGTTAGTGGTGGTGACGCGAAAATCCTTGTCTTCACCCGTAATCGTCTTCACCCATTCGTACAGCCGGATATCAAGCTCGTAATGTTCGGCGACACGCCGGTAATATTCCAGTGCTTCCAGCCGGGTGGGCTTCGCCAGCGCGGTGGTAAAAGGAATATCGCCAATCTCCAGCAACTCCGGCGTAGTGAAAAACACCATGTTGTTGGGATAGCGAAAAATGGAATTGACCAGGCATCCCTTGTCCACAACGATGGCGTTGAAGCCGGCCCTCTGTGCTTCGATGGCGCAGGCCAAGCCGGTGGGGCCAGCGCCCACGACGAGCACATCGTGCCAGGAGTCGCGCCGCTCGCGCGCTTGGGCCTTCGGCAGGGTTTCGGGAATCTGCTCCACCGACAAAGGTGTAGGGGTCTTCATTGCGCTAATTGGAAGCGGTAATTCTACATCACGGTCGAGGCGCGAAGGCGATGACCAAAGATGACTAACGACGACCCCTACTTCTTCACGCAAACCGAAACCCCATCGCGGAGGGGCAAGATGGTGCGTGAACAGATCCGGCGATCCGTAGATCAGTTTGTTGAACTCAAGGATGGCTTTGGTTTGAGCGTCCGGTTTGGGTTTCGCGACCCGGCCGCTCCAGAGAACATTATCGGTGATAAATAGGCCGCCGCTTCTTACGCGCGGCAGCGCTAAACGAAAGACCCGCGGGTAGTCGATCTTATCTACATCGTTGAAGATGATGTCGTACTGCTCCTTCTCCTCGGAAAGAAATTCGAGCGCGTCGCCGACGCGAACCGTGATGCGCTTGCTGACTCCAGCACGGTCGAAATAGCTGCGGGCTTTTTCGGCGCGCTTGGGATCGCCGTCCGTGTAGACGACGCGTCCACCCTCGCCCACCGCTCGGGCCCACCAGATCGTCGAATAGCCGATCGCCGATCCCATTTCAAAGATCTTCTTCGCCCCGCTGATCGTAGCGAGTTGGTAAAGCACGCGGCCAACCGCCGGCCCGACGATCGCCACGTCGTTCTTGTGGGCATAGGCCTCCATCTCGGCAAAGACTTCATCGCGCGCGGGCAGCATGGCATACAGGTAGTCCTCAACTTCCGGGACCGTAATTCCCCCCATGCGCCAGTCACTCTTTGCCGGTTGATCGGTCATGTTCTTCCTTGTAGTCTCTAGCCTCGTTACGAAATCGTTTGCCCCGGCGTCATCTCCAGCACTTCCACATCCGGAACCAGTTTCCGCAACGCGGCAGGAGTTCCCGTCAGTTGCGGAAACGTACCGAAATGCATCGGGATGACCGTCTCCGGCTGCAGCAATTTACAGGCATAAGCCGCCTCGCGCGGCGACATGGTGAAATGGTCGCCGATCGGTAGCATGCAGATCTTCGGCGCGTAGAGGTCGCGAATAATGGCCATGTCACCAAAGACAGCAGTGTCGCCGGCGTGGTAGAGCTTGACTCCGTTCGAGAACTCGAGCACGTAGCCGCAAGCTTCGCCACCGTAGACGATCTGGTCGCCATCCTGAATCCCGCAGGAGTGCACCGCATGAACCATGGTGATCTTAACGCCGGCAACGGCTTGCGTGCCGCCCTTGTTCATGGGCGCAATCTGCTTGACTCCTTTCTTCTGCAGCCACATGCACAACTCAAAGATGCCGACTGCAATCGGATCGTGCTTCCTGCCCACCTCGACCGCGTCCCCGATATGATCGCCATGCCCGTGGGTGCAGATCAAAGCGTCGGCCTTCTTCACGTTCTTCTCACTCGGCGGACACATGGGATTACCCGCTATCCACGGATCAACGTAGAGCGTCTTCCCTTCCGGCGTCTCGACGCGAAAAGTTGCGTGGCCAAGCCACGTGAGTCGGATTCCTTTGAGATTCACCAGACACACTCCGGGCAAGTTTGCGAACCAACATTTTAGCAGGCCAATTTAATGGGAGCGTCGGACGCCCCGTCGCTCCACTACCCGCCTTCGAATTGTCCGTTCCGGTTCCCGTCAAACTCGTGTATAAGATGGTGCTCAATGCCCGATCTCAAAGTGTTGCTCTCCCGCGAAACCATCGCCAAACGCGTCGCCGAAATGGGACAAGAAATCGCCCGCGATTTTAGCGGTCAATCCATCATCTTCGTCGGCGTTCTCAAAGGCGCGGCCATTTTCTTGAGCGACCTAGCGCGTCAGGTCCCGCTCGACGCCACCTTCGACTTTATCGGCGTTTCAAGTTACGGGAACCGCCCCATCGCCAAAGATGACCCGGCAGGCCACGCCGCATGGGATTCGCTGGGCGAGGTCCGTTTGACCAAGGATCTGGATCAGTCCCTTGCCGACCGGAACGTAATTCTGGTCGAAGACATCCTCGACACCGGCCTTACGCTCAACTACATTTCACGCTTGATGCAGGGACATCAGCCGAAAGCCTTGCGCATTGCGGCTTTGCTGGACAAGCCTTCGCGCCGCAAGCAGCCCATCAAGGCGCAGTACGTCGGCTTCACCATTCCCGATGCCTATGTGGTCGGCTACGGCCTGGACTACGCGGAACGCTACCGCAATCTTCCCGATATCTGCGTGCTAGAAAATTTGTAAAGGCATTTGTAATTTGTAATTGCAAGCTTCTGATCTTAGATTTTCGATTACCAATCACAAATTACGAATTGCAAATTTACCGCTGCTATCATAAAGCCTGTGAAAACGACCGACTCACAAATTCGCCCTTCCGCAGTGGAACCCCTCCTGCTCGAAGTGGCCGACGTGGTCAACACCACGCTCGACCTGGAAACCACGCTACGGCGGGTGGCTGAAGTTGTACGCAAAGTCATTGACTACGAAATCTTTGCCATCCTGCTGCTCAACGAGCAGCGGCAGGAATTGTACGTCCGCTTCAATGTTGGATATCCGCGCGAGGTCGCCGAGCGCCTGCGCATAAAAGTTGGCCAGGGAGTTACCGGACGCGCCGCACAAACGGGCCAGCCCGTGCTGGTAGCCGATGCTACACAGGAAGATTTCTACCTCGCGGCGCTGCCCAACGTTCACTCCGAGCTGGCCATTCCTTTGATCGTCAAGAACCGGGTGATCGGCGTGATCGACCTGGAGGCCCGCGAAAAGGGCTACTTCACCGAGGAGCACAAACGTCTGCTAACGCTGATCGCATCGCGCATGGCGGTGGGCATCGAGAACGCGCGCCTGCACACGCGCATCACGCGCCAGGCCCGTACGCTGCTTCTGCTGAACGAGATTGCGCGCGAGCTCACCTCGATTCTGAACCTGGACGAACTGCTCAAGCGCATCGCCGAGCTGCTCAAACGACTAATCGACTACCAGATGTTCAGCATTCTTCTGGTGGACCCGACCGGCGAAAAGTTACAGCATCGGTTCTCGCAGCGCTTCGAAGAAAGACTGCATCTGAAGCACGACATCCCCCTGGGCCGCGGAGTGGTAGGATACGCCGCCCAGGCCAAGGAAGCGGTGCTGGTGCCTGACGTTGCCAAGAGTGAGCGCTACATTGCGACCAATCCGGAGACACGTTCGGAACTCGCGGTGCCGTTGATCTATCAGGAAAAAGTAATTGGAGTGTTAGACCTGGAGCACACGCGCCGCAACTATTTCACCGACGATCACAAGCGCACTCTGACCACGCTCGCGGCCCAACTCGCAATCGCTATTGAGAACGCGCGCTTATACGAACAGATTGCCCGCCAGGAGCAGCGCCTGGAGCGCGATCTGGCGCTGGCGCGCGAACTGCAATTTCGTTTGCTGCCGCATTCGCTTCCCAAGATGAAGAACCTCGAAGTCGAGGCGAAGTTTGTTCCCGCCCGCGCGATTGGTGGTGATCTCTACGACTTCGTTCCGTATTCGTTGTCGCGGCTGGGCATCGCGATTGGAGACGTAAGCGGCAAAGGCGCTCCAGCCGCGATCTACGCCGCATTGGTCAGCGGCATTCTGCGTTCCCACGCGCCAATTGAGCCCGGCCCGGCGGAGATGCTTTCGGCCGTGAATCTTTCGCTAGCAGAACGCAGGATCGCCGCGCAGTTCGTCTCCATCATCTATGCCGTGTGGGACGACGAGAAGCGCACGCTGCTGGTGGCGAATTCGGGCTTGCCGAAGCCTGTCTATTGTCATAACGGCAAGATTGAGTTGATCGAGGCGATCGGACTTCCACTGGGCCTGTTCGACGAAGCCGATTACGACGAGCTCAGTTTCAAGGCCAAGCCCGGCGACCTGTTCGTGTTCTACAGTGACGGCATTCTCGACGCCCGCAACCGTCACGGTCAATCTTTTGGGCAAGAGCGTGTGGAGGCGATCATCGCGGGCTGCGCCACCAAGTCGGCGGACTGCGTGGTAAACGAAATCTTCAAAGCGGTGACCGATCATGCCGCTGGCGTGGATGCGTTTGACGATCAAACCGTGGTCGCCATCAAAGTGAAAGCCGGTCAGCCTTCAGGCAAACGCAAGTGAAGCGCGCGCGCGAATCGCGGGCGTTACGCCCGCCCGCGTTTGGCTACCAGAACGCAGTTTCGGGAGCCCGCGCCGCCGAACTCTACTGCGAAGGCGTGCGCCTTGAACACCTGGCCGCCCGCCACGGAACTCCGCTCTACGTCTATTCCGCGGCGATGATTCGGGCGCGATTGAACGCCTTCGCGCTCGCCTTTCAGTCC
This sequence comes from uncultured Acidobacteriaceae bacterium, assembly GCA_963755765.1. GTDB lineage: Bacteria > Acidobacteriota > Terriglobia > Terriglobales > Acidobacteriaceae > Acidiflorens. Next base: position 313,087 of record CAVWKZ010000004.1, on the reverse strand, counting down.
ATTCCGCACACGTTGTGCTATTCCGTCAAAGCCAATTCAACGCTCGCGATTCTCCGACTGATTGCCGTCGAGGGAGCAGGCTTCGACGTGGTCTCCGGCGGAGAGTTGCAACGAGTCCTTCGCATAAATCGGAAAGCAGCGGGTAAGGTTGTCTTCTCCGGAGTGGGCAAGACCGCCGCTGGAGATGGAACTAGCCCTGCGCTCGGGAATACTGCTGTTCAACGTGGAGAGCGCATCGGAATTGAACCTGCTCTCAGCAACCGCGACGCGATTGAAGAAACGAGCGGCAGTAGCGGTACGAGTCAACCCCGACGTTTCGGCGAAAACTCATCCCTACATTTCGACTGGGCTTGCATCAGCACAAGTTCGGCGTGCCGATTCCCGAAGCGTGCGCCCTCTACGAGCAGGCCGCGAAAGCAGCCCTACCTGAAAGTGGCCGGAGTCAGCGTCCACATCGGATCGCAGATTACCGATGTCGCTTCCTTTCAAGAAGCGGTCGAGCGCGTAGCCGATCTGATTCGCACTCTCCGCAACCAGGGCCATGACATTCGCTACATCGACGCCGGCGGTGGCTTGGGAATTTCTTACGAAGGTACGCAGAAGAGTTTTGAGAAACAGATTGCGGCCTATGCGAGGGCGATCCTTCGCCCGCTGCGCGGCTTGAAGGTGCATCTGCTGCTTGAGCCGGGACGTTCCATCGTAGGTCCGGCGGGCGTGTTACTGACGCGAGTCCTCTACCGTAAAACGAATAATCGCAAGCGATTTCTGATTGTAGATGCCGCGATGAACGATCTGCTGCGTCCTTCGCTATACGGCGCCTATCATGAGATAGTTCCGGTAAGTCGTGCGTCGCGCAAACACCGAGATCACCGACGTCGTTGGCCCCATCTGCGAAACCGGCGACTTCTTCGCGCACGACAGAAAGCTTCCCGTAGCAAGTGAGGGAGATTTGCTGGCCATTCTCGACGTAGGCGCATACGGCGCAGTGCTGGGTCGAACTACAACACGCGTGATCGCGCGCCGGAAGTGCTGGTGGATGGTGCGAAAGCGAAGGTGATCAAGCGACGCGAGAACGTACAGGATCAGATGAGAACGGAGAAGCTCTAGCGCACGTCGCTCCACCGCTACCTCACAGCGACTCCAGAAAATTAGTCACCGCCCGTAGCACAGGCTCGGGCTGCTGGATAAACAGCGCGTGTCCCAGATTGCGGAACTTGACATGCGTGTGATGCGGCAAGAGGCTTGTAGCCAGCGCAACGTCCGCGTCGGACATCAAGCCGCCTAATTCCCTGCTAGCCTGCAAAAGCAGCGTTGGACAGCTAATCCCGCGCAACATCGCCTCGCCATCCCAGCCCTCGATCGAAGATCCATCAAGCGTCATGTCATAGGTATCAGGATCGGCTTGCTGCACGCACCGCGCCCAGGCGAGCAGATAGGCCTCATCGTTGCCAGGAAGTTGGCGGATGGTAACGAACTCCCCAGTGTCACTGCCCGGAAGCGGCAGCGAAATCCTTCCGATACCGTCCGCGATCTCTTCGACCGAGCCGCCCAGCCGCGCCAGATCGCGCAGTCCAGAAAACAGCGCCGTGTACATGGGATTGCGCAGCCGCCGCGCCACGATAACGTTGTCGCCGAGAATCAGAGCGCGCACCAGTTCCGGATAATGAGAAGCGACCCACATGGCCAGCATGCCGCCAAGCGAATGTCCAAAAAGCACCGCCGGAGCGGAAATGCGCTCGCGCAGCAGGCACGCGACGTCTTCGGAATATTGCGCGCCGTGGTATCCGCGAGCGATGTGGGAAGATTTGCCATGCCCGCGAAGGTCAGGGACGAATATATGCCAGCGCAGGCTCAACACCGGAATGATTGGTAGAAATACCTGCCAGCGCCGTCCCAGCCCATGCAGCAGCACCAGCGGCGGCCCGTTGGCAGGCCCTTCGGCGTAGTTCAGATGAACGCCCAAATGAACGTTGCCGGTATCGAACGTGCGCTCGACAAGTCCCGGGTGATTTTCGCTCACAATGGCCCGCAGTAGCCTAAGACTGACGCCCGAGACCTGGCGCCTGACCCCAGGCACCTGATTCTAGCGCTCTCCCCACTTAAGCTTGGTGGCAAGCACTTCAAAAAATGTCTTCTTAAACCGCAACAACCGCGCCGCATGCTCCGCCCGAACGCATCGCACCGTGTCACCGTCTCGCATGGGCATGCCGACCTGTCCGTCGACGCTCAAGAAGGCCTCTTCCTCACCAGTCTTTACCCGAACTTCGATCACCACCGTATCGCGCACGACGACCGGTCGGTGCGTCAACCCATGAGGCGAGACCGGAGTGACAATGAACGCACTTACATCCGGTTTGACGATCGGCCCGCCCGCTCCGAGAGAATATGCGGTAGAGCCGGTCGGCGTCGCTACGATCAGAGCGTCGGCCTTGTAGCTGGAAACAAATTCCGCGTCCACGAAAAGCTCGAAGTGATTCAGGCGCGCGATGGCGCTCTTGCTCACCACGACCTCGTTCAAGGCAACATGCGTGGCGACAACCGCGCCGCCCCGGATCACCGACGCGCTAAGCATCGACCGGCTGTCCACTAGATAGCGCTCTTCCTCGATCGCTTCCAGTGCGGGATACAGGTCCGCCAGTGCCAGTTCGGTCATGAATCCGAGCGTGCCGAGGTTGATGCCGAGGATCAGCGTTCCCGCTGCCGCAACCGCGCGCGCCGCCGAAAGCAGCGTGCCGTCGCCGCCGAGCACCAGCGCCAGATACGGCGAGCGCGTCGCCAATTCGCTTCGCGCCATTACGTCGGAAGCAGGAAAGTATGCGGCGCTTTCCTCGTCCACCACCACCGCGTAGTTGCGCTGCCGCAGCCACTTCTCCAGCACCGGCAATGCCTCCGACAACTCGGGACGGCCCGGCTTCGAAATGATGGCAACGGTTTTCGCGCGGGTTGGGTTAGCAGGAGACGCGGACATGTCGGCAGACTTCTCTTCTGACATCGGACTTCCGATTGTACAGAATCAGCCGCGGGCAGGCGTTGAAAACTCAGCGTGCAGCAGAAATTCGCGATTGCCTTCGCCACCCAGAATAGGAGACTCGATCGATTCGGCGCGCGACGCATCCGAGATCGACGAGTGCCGTCTCCACGCGGGCCACGGCCGCCCGCTGCGCCGATTCGTCGCGCACAATTCCGCCTTTACCCACCAGCTTCCCTGCCCGCTTCGAACTGCGGTTTCACCAGCACCACAATCTCGCGAGCGGACGAAGCGGCACGAATCATCGGCCGGCAGTACCAGCGTGGCGGAGATGAAAGATACGTCCATGGCAATGAAGTCGATCGGCTCGCCGATATCAGCCGCCGTAAGATAGCGAGCGTTGGTTTTCTCCAAAAGCCGAACCCGCGGATCATTGCGCAAGCCGAACTCCATCTGGCCATAACCCGTGTCCACGGCAATCACCCTGGCGGCACCGTGTTGCAGCATGCAGTCGCTGAAGCCTCCGGTGGAGGCGCCGACGTCGAGACAGACTTTGCCAGAAGGTCGATGCTGCCAATGCTCGAGAGCCTTCTCCAACTTGAGCCCTCCGCGGCTGACGTAGCGAAGATCCTCGCCCAGCAGACGCAAAACAGACGCCGGGCCAGAGTCAACCAATGCACCTGCCTTCTCCATCTTCTGCTCGTTGACCAGAACTTTTCCCGCCAGGATGAGCGCTTGCGCACGCTCGCGCGAAGGCGTCAGCCCTCGATCCACAAGTAATTTGTCGAGACGAATCTTCACAGCGATCAGATCTTAGCGGAGAAACAATACAGTAAGCACCCGAGGCAGTGCAGAATGTTGAAGGTATTTATTAATAGAGGGTTACAAGAGTAAGAACCTACTTTTCCACAAACTTTTCCTCAGTGGTGTTGAAAACTGCGGAAAAGTATCGCGCCATCTGGCGATCCGATCACCCGATGTCTTAGCCCGCCACTTCTTCCAGCGTCTTCTCGTCGATATCAAAGTTCGCATGCACGTTCTGCACGTCGTCATTATCTTCGAGAGCTTCCATCAGGCGAATCATCTGCACCGCCTGCTGCCCTTCCAGCTTGATGTAGGTATCCGGAACCATGGCCACGCTCGATGAAGCCGGCGTAATTCCGGCCTTCTTCACGGCCTCAAGAACCGCTTCGTAGGCGGAGGTGTCGGTCAGGATCTCCCAGTTCTCGCCTTCGTCCTTCAAATCTTCGCCGCCCATTTCCAGGATGATGTTCATCAGGTCGTCTTCCTTGGCCGCAGCCTTCGGAATGATAATGTCGCCCTTCTTGTGAAACATGTACGCAACCGAACCCGCCGCAGCCATGTTCCCGTTGTTCTTCCCGAACACGTGACGGATCTCGCTCACAGTCCGATTGCGGTTGTCGGTAGAAATCTCCGCCAACAAAGCCACTCCGCCGGGGCCATATCCCTCAAGCACAAATTCTTCGTAAGTCAGGCCGGGCAGTTCGCCCGTCCCGCGCTGGATGGCGCGCTTGATGTTATCGGCCGGCATGTTCTCAGATTTGGCTGCCAGGATCGCCGTCCGCAGCCGCGGGTTCATATCCGGATCGCCCCCAGACTTCGCCGCCATCGCAATTTCCTTGATGAGGCGCGTGAAGATCTTGCCGCGCTTGGCGTCGAGTGCGCCCTTTTTGTGCTTGATGGTTGCCCATTTCGAATGGCCGGACATAGCGATACCTCATCTCTATCGAACTAAAACGAAAATTGCGTTGAATCTCGGAATTCTGATCTCGGAACGATCGGTCCGCCCGCGGAGGAAAATCACAGCATCAGCCTCGACGTAAAACCTTCAGGCGAAGTGAAATTATAGCATGGGCGAAGGACCGCGAGAGCACCGGGGTGCCCCACTCATCGCGTACCTTTCCGCGCTCTTGCGACGAGTGGGCCTTCGCCGGACCCCGCCGACCTCGCATGATGTACCCTTGTCGGGAATCCGCCATGTCCGCTCTCGATCGCCAACTTACCCAACTCGAAGCCAGCCGCTATAGCTTCGGACCGAACCAAGCCGCGACGATAGTCAGGCCACTCAATCGGCTCAACGCCGCGCGTTTTCCGGACCCCGAGTCGCTGATCCGTTTCCATGAAGCATTACTCTTCCTTCGTGCCTTTCCTCAAGGACCAGCCGTGGTCCGCGCCACCGAGCGCATTCTGAACAGCTTCCATAGAAAAGTGGAAGCGCTGCGCAAAGCCGGCGCCGACATGGACTCCTTCGATACCTTCGAAGTCTCGGGCGTCGCCGGAACGCAGATGGAGGACACCCTCAGCTTCGATGTAGCCAGCTGGCTGATAAAACGCCTCCCCGCCAAGGTCGAAATCGCATGGGAAAGCTACGAGCCTGGCCGCGAGCTGGGCACGACCAGCCCGCGCTTCATCCCGCTGCTCGAAGACGACGCCGATGTCGAGGCCGACACACCCTGGCGCCAATGGCTGGAGGCGGCGGGAGGAACAAAGAGCGCCACCCCGGCGTGGCTCACTTCGCGCTTCGCACAGTTGCCGCTACCGCCCCGAGAGAAAGCTGAGCTCTACGAATCCCTCCGCGTGCCCTTGCGTTGGAATCTCGAGAACTCCGCCATCACGCGAACCCGAAACTTGAAGCGAGTCCGCAATATTTTCTATCACACCGAACCGCTAATCAGCCGCAGCCAGGTTTCGCTAGCCTACGAACTGTCGAGACGTCCCCCTAAGCTGACCAAGCTCTCACGGCAGCAGGGCGAGAAAATCATGGAGTTGATCCGCGAAGTCATGCTGGTGCGCTATCGCGAACTCTACGGTACCACCCTCGGCGATCCACGGTCGGTAGTCCGCGCCGATGTCGGACGCGGCGTCGAAATCTATCTCTGGAACCTGCCGCCCGATCGCCGTCTCCCGCTGCGTGCCTACGTCGCGGGCCTGACGCTGAAGAATGGCGTCCCCATCAACTACATCGAAGCCATCGGCCTCTGCGAGTGGATGGAAGTCGGCTTCAACACCTTCTACACCTTCCGCGGCGGCGAAGCTGGATGGATCTACGCGCAAGTCCTCCGCTGCCTCTGTCACCACACGGGTACGACGTGTATCTCGGTTTATCCCTATCAACTCGGCCATGACAACGAGGAGGCAATCGAATCGGGAGCGTTCTGGTTCTATCGCAAACTGGGCTTCCGTCCAGGACGCCACGATCTGCAAAGACTAGCTGAGCGCGAAGAGCAGAAAATCGCAGCCGATGCAGAGTACCGGACTCCCGCGCGAACACTGAGGCGCCTGGCGGCGGGGCACGTCTTTTATGAGTTGCCGGGAAGCAACGTAGGGGCGTGGGATAGCTTTTCAACCCGCAACATCGGCCTGCGAGTCAGCCGGCGTATGGCGCGAGATTTTGGCGGAGACGCCATCCGCATGCGCAAGCATTCCACGTCGTACCCTGGAACAAGTGCTGGGCGTAAGCACGTCTTCGTGGACGCCGCTGGAGAAAACAGCCTTCGAGAGTTTTGCGCTTGTCCTGGCGCAAGTCCCTGGATTGCGGGCGTGGACGCGAGAAGAAAAAGAAGACCTCGTCCGCGTCATCCGAGCCAAATCCAAGCCGGATGAAATGCTCTACCTGCATCTCACTCAGCGCCATGAGCGCCTGCGGAGCGTGTTGCTGATGCTCGGGTCGTAGGCAATTAGCGTTCTACCGGCGCCTCAGCATCCACCCGAGAAAGGTTCCTGCGGCGACGCCCATCGCAAACGTCGTCGCAACCGTTAACACAGGGTGTCGGCGGAAGCGTTGCGTTGTGTCATCCAGGAACTCGTCGGCGGCATCGCCACTCTGTTTCACCGCACGCCTCATGACTCCCACGCCATCCTCTATCGCATCGGCAATCACACTGGTTGCGCGCGATGTCTGACGTACGGACTCACCAATCTGATCAGCTGTTCTTTCCGCTACGGTTTGTGACATAGTCCCTCCCGGGTGTTTCGCGAACCGTGTTGATGCGTTCTCATTCCCCAATGACCTTCTCAGCACGGCCAATCCATTGTTGAACTTTGCCGGCTTTCTTTTCCGCGTCGCCCGAAACTTCCAAGTTCGGGGTCGTTCGTCACTTTTCCGATCTCTTCCTTGATCTTCCCTTTCACCTCGTGGATCTTGCCCTCGGCCTTGTCTTCTGTGCTTGGTTTCATCGTCGCTTCCTCCTTGAATTCAGCCATCACGCAACTTCTTTCCTTTCCACAATCACCGGTACCTGCACCAGTTCCTCAAATAGGGAGCGATAGTGAATCATCGCCGTCCTCAGCTCTTCGGTACTGGCTTGGTCTTTTCCAACCCGCAGCGCAATCTCATGCGCCGAGCGGTAGTTCTCCACCACTCGCGGATGGTCGACAGAGATGTCGGCGGCGCGCTGATCGAAATCCGACACGGGATAACCACGGGCCTTCATTAAAGAAGACAACAGGTCGTCAGCTTCCGCGACTGCTCCCTTCGGAGAATCGACAAAGCGGGACTGCACCGACTCCCACTGTTTCAAGAAACGCGCGTGTTCGATCGGATCGAGATCGCGGATGTTGAGCTTCTCAACCCGCTTCTCGCGGTCCTCTAATTTCTCTTCAGCCTTTCGGCCAGTTCCATGCAGCAGCACCGCCCGATCATACTCAGGTCCAAATTTCTTCCGCAGGTCAGCGGTAGTATTCCGGCGTTTTCGCACGTACAGCACAGCAAGCACCGCGATGATCAGAATCACCAGGCCGGCGAGCACCCATAGCTTAGGGTCCATCAGATATAGATTCATTTGAAGCCTCCCTACCAGATGTGTTCGCGCAGGTTCCCTCTGGAATCGGAACCATGCGAGTCGCCAGTATCGGACGTTAGGCTTCCAAAAGCTGGTCAGAATTGATCGTTTTGTAAATGAGTGCGATGGCGAGAAGTGCACCGCTCGCAGTGCATCGTGCGACGACTGCAGTTCTAGGTCGGTGCGCTTTCTGCAAGTAGTGAGCTATTCTGCACAGCGCCGATCGCTGCGAGTGAGCGAATCTATACATTGTTCCACGGTCAGAAATACCTCTCTCCCCGGATTCACTTTGGATCCGATCAAAGGAAGAATATGAAAACGTTCAAACTGTCTCTTACCACATTGTTCCTCGCCGCCGGGTTGATGGTCGGATGCTCAACCACCTCCTCTAAATCGCCAGATGTTTCCGACAACATTCGCAAAGCGCTCGACCAGGCCGGGTTCAAGGACGTCTCCGTCACTCAGGACCGCGACAAAGGCGTTGTCACCCTCGGCGGACAAGTTGCCAGCCAGAACGCCAAGTCGGATGCCGAATCCCTCGCTAAGTCCCTCGCTGGCCCGCAGGTTGTCGCGGACCAGATTGCCGTGATTCCCGTAGGCACAGAGAAAGAAGCAAAGGCAGTGAGCTCCGACCTGGACAAAGGTATTGAGGAGAATCTGGATGCTGCGCTGATCCAGAACAAAATGCACAGCAACGTGGCATACGCGGTGAAGAACGGCGTAGTCACCCTCACCGGAGAAGTAAACTCGGAAGACAAACGCGCTCGCGCTGGGCAAATCGCTACCGGTGTGCCAAACGTTCAGCAAGTGGTAAACGATCTCCAGGTTAAGGATCAGAAAGCCAGTTCATCACCGTCACTGTAGCGCGAGAAGTGGCTTGCCGACCGGGGGCTGTTCCCAAGCTCACAGCTTGTCGATTCGTCGCGCTCGATACGCATACACCACCGCAAGCAGTGGAGGCGCCAGCACAAATCCCCAGAACGGAATCAAGAAGCCGAGCACGAGTGGGACGAGAATCGAAGCCCACATAGGCACCCGCGCCATCCGCCGCATAATGTAAGGCTGCAGCAGCAAGCCATCCACCAAGACAATCACCGCATAAAGAATCACGACATAGAGCGGATGCTGCCAGTCCCGCCAGCGAAGTGCAGCCGCCAGCACCGGCCCAAGCAGTCCAAGGATAGGCCCGAAGTGCGGAATAATCTGCAATACGGCAGCGATCAGCGCCCACAGCGGAGCCCAAGGCACTCCGATGACCCACAGGCCAACCCACCAGAGCAGCCCAACGGCGAGCGAGTCCTGCAGTTGCGCGATGGCCCAGCGCTTGAGCGCGGAGGCGGTAATACGAAAATGATCGGTGGCTGACACTGATCGTTCTGTCTCTCGTCTTTCGTCTGTCGTCCCTCTATGTCTTTATCCGATGCCCAGTTGTTGCTGGATTTGCTCCAGCGGCACGCCCTTCGTCTCCGGAACCATCGTCTTCACCCAGATCAGTTGCAGCACCATCATGCCGGCGAAGAACGAGAACACATAACCCGGCGGGAATGCCGTAACCATCTTCGGAAAGAAAGTAGTAAGCAGTGCCGCAAACACCCAATGCGTGAAGCCGCCCAGGGCCTGACCTTCAGCGCGATGACGGTTGGGAAATATCTCGGAAATAAAAACCCAGATGACCGCTCCCTGCCCGATCGCGTGTGCGGCGATGAAGGCGAAAATACAAGCCGGCACAATCGACAAATGCTGAGTAAAGAAGGCCCAAGCCACGAGTCCGAGCGAGCCGATGTAGCCGAACGAGCCAATAAAGAGAAGGGTGCGGCGCCCGAGCCGGTCAATCAGCCACAAGCCGACAAAAGTGAATAAGAGATTGGTTACGCCGATGCCGATAGATTGCAACAGCGCAGCTTTCGCCCCCAGCCCGGTGAGCTCAAATATGCGCGGAGCAAAATAGAGAATCGCATTGATGCCAGAGAGCTGGTTGAAGAATGCAATGAGAATTGCCAGCAGGATCGGTTTGCGCAGACGGCGCGTCCAGAAATGTGCGGATGACGCTTTGGTCGAAGACGCAGCGCTGATCTCATCGGCCTCGGCTTCGATCTCAGCGATCGAGGCTTCCGGTTGAATCCGCCGCAAAACTTTCAGCCCACCCTCGCGATCTCCCTTCCTGCCCAGAAGCCAACGCGGGCTCTCGGGAAGACCGAAACAGAGTAGCGCATAGAGAAGCGAAGGAAACGCGGCTACACCCAGCATCCATCGCCAGGCATTCTCGCCGACGCCTGCGAGCAGCGCATTGGATACGAAAGCGATCAGAATGCCAAAGACAATGTTGAACTGAAACATGCCGGCGAGCCGCCCACGGTATTTAGGCGGAGCGATTTCAGAAATGTACAGCGGAGCGACCACGGTGGAGATGCCGATGCCCAGACCGCCGATGATGCGGGCGATTATGAAAAGAGAGACATTAGTCGCCAAAGCCGACCCGACCGCACCGACAAAGTACAAGACGCCGACCCAGAGCAGCGTAGCTTTGCGTCCAAACCGGTCAGCAAGCCAGCCACCGAGGAGCGAACCCACAACCGTACCGTAGAGCGCCGAGGCCATGGCAACTCCGTGAAGTTCGGGGCTCAGCCCCCAGAGCGATTGAATTGTCTTCTCCGCGCCGGAGATGACGACCGTGTCAAACCCGAAAAGAAAACCGGCGAGTGCGGAGGTGAGCGACCAGAAGAAGACGCGACCATTCATAGGGGAAAAAATCGAGAGCGCACCTCACGATAAATGCATCTCGCACGACGCGCAAACGTTCGTGCCACGAACCTGCAAACTTGCGCCTCGCTTGAACCGCCTCGTTTGACCGTGTATAAAGACTAAGGCGCACAATGACGGGCAGATGACAGACAAAGAACTGAGACTGCGGGCTTTCCCGGTTGTGCCGAGCAGACTAAGGTTTCCCCTCAAACGGCCTGCAAACTATTGGTTTTAAAGCGGAAGTGGTGGAACTGGCAGACACACCATCTTGAGGGGGTGGCGCCGAAAGGCGTGGGGGTTCAAATCCCCCCTTCCGCACCATCGCAATAATTCTGCGACATCTGAGCTACGGCTCTCATTGGAGTTTTGTGTATGTGGATTACGATTCTCATCACAATCGTTCACGTCCTGGTTTGCTTTTTCCTGATTGCGGTAGTGTTGCTGCAGAGCGGAAAGAGCGGCGACCTGGCCGCGGCGTTCGGAGGTCAAGGCAGCCAGACAGCCTTTGGCCCGCGCGGAGCGGCATCGGTTCTTTCCCGAGCGACAACCTGGTCGGCAATCATTTTCATGCTCACCTCAATCACGCTCTCGATCTTTGCGGCGCGCCGAACTGGGCCCACGTCCGTCCTTTCGGGAACAAAACCGTCGCAGACGACATCGCAACCGGCGCCTTCCGCGCCGCCGACCGTTCCGCAGAATCAGGCGCCGACACAGAAATAATTAGCCAGTGGAGAGCCTGGCATTCACGCCACAAGAAAGGGATTCTCTTCCCTCTCCTCGCCGATGGTGGTTCGCCGGCCATGCCCCGGAATCACTACCGTCTCATCAGGCAGAGTCATGACCCGCTCATGCAGCGAGCGCATGATCTTTTCGAACGATCCTCCCGGAAGATCGGTGCGTCCAATGCTGCGGGCAAAAAGCGTGTCGCCGGCAATCAACAATTTTTCTGCCGGAAAATAAAGGCACACGCTACCCTCGGTATGGCCGGGAGTGTGGAGAACGTTCGCCTTGAGATTCCCCGCCTGCAGCGTTTCCCCATCTCCAATGCTCGCCTCGATGGACACTTCGCCAGGCGCCGCCATGCCAAGCCAGGAAGCCTGCACGTCAAGCATTTTCAGCAACGCAAAGTCACTCTGATTGAGCAGAATTGGCGCGCCCGTCGCCGCCCGCAGTTTCATAGCTCCGCCGACGTGGTCAATGTGGGCGTGAGTGATGACAATCTGTTTCACGTCGAGCTTGTGCTCTCGAATGATGGTGAGAATATCTTCGATGTCGTCTCCCGGATCAATAACCATCGCTTCGTGCGTGGTCTCATCGCCGATGATGGAGCAATTACAGTGCAGCGGGCCGACGGGAAGTATTTTGTGGATCATCAGCTCATTTTCGCTCAGGCCGAGGGAATTCACCAGACCAGGACAACGCCGCGATCTCTGCGCTCCCCTGATATTGAGACGCTGGTACTCGGAGCTTTACGTTCCAGTTCTCGCCCGGAGATTTCCACGAAACTCACTAGCAATGGCAGGCGCGCTGCGAACGCAATCGCGCGCCCGTCGCACTGACTGGCGCACCGCCTCAACTTGCCGGCCAGTGATGGCGGCAATTTCGTCGAGCGAAAAACCCTCGATCGCGTAGAGAAGAAATACTTCGCGATCGGTTCGCTCGGCGCCACGCAGCGCAGCTTGCATCAGTGCAATCACTTCGTCCGAATACGCAGCTTGTTCAGGCGTAGAAACGCGGCGATCGGGAATGGCACTCTCGCGGGTCCAGCCTTCGTCGGGCTGGTGGAATTGCAGCCCGGGTTCGTCGGAGGCTAGAACATTTTGCCGGCGTCGGCTGGCTTCGAGATCCAAGTGGACCGGAGACTCCAGCTCCCGAAGGCGACTGGTCATCTCATTCATAGCTTGCAAGGCGAGATGATAGAGCCAAGGCTCAAGCGTCAGTTTTTCGGGACGGTCGTGGTTGCCGAGAGCCCGCGCGATGACCTCATTCACCACCTCGGGAGTGGAGAGACCGTCATCAGAACTGAGGATCTCCTCATCGGCGCGCCGAAAGAAAAGTTCCCGATCCACGAAACGCTCAAGCCGCGAAAGATTCGCATTCACATAAGAGCCGATGTCATCCGCAGAAATGGTAGGCGGTAGCACCGCTGCCAGGGTTTGCTCGAACGGCACGCCAAGTTCGGGAGAATCCTGCTGATCCACCGCGCCAGTGTCGCCATTTGTGGCTCGACCGGAGCAGCTCCTTATGCCGCCCAATCTGGTGAACCAGTTCGTCAAAGGCCGTCTTGATGGCCGCCATAGAGCTGGGAGCTTTCGCCTGGGCGGCCAGTTGGCCGGACGGCAGCCGCAGGTTCAGCGAGACGATCGTTCCCTGACCCTGGCGCGCCGATTTCTGATCGATCACGGCTTTCAGATGCACCAGTTCGGGCCGGAAGACTTGAAGCCGCTTCTGGATTTTCTCAATCTGGTGGCTGACTTCTTTTTCGATGTCGGGAGTCTTGCGGACCTTGTAGCTGACGTGGACGTTCATTTTCGCGCCTCGAACGCGGGACGATGAGCCCCGTGAAGCTGCGGTTCCTGTCCAGGAATTGTACACCCGCCAGAAACGAAGAAACGGGTGAAAGCGACGTTTCCAGTGGCCTATGTCTTCCTATTTGTAGCTCCTATTTGTAGTAAACCGAATCTTTCGTCAATTCCTCCGGCAGCGCAATCGGGAAGGGCGGGAATTCATCTGAAATCCCCTTTAACAGCGCGACTGTCTCCTCAGAACGTTTCGTGCCGTCGTGAACGGCGATATGGTGTTTCGTATTCGGCGAAGAACCCTCCCACAGCGAAACGCCGGCGTAAGCGCCATCCTTGCGCAGTACGTAATAAGTCATGTCGATGAACTTCAGTTTGTTCATGTCGCCGTTGTAGTTGTGGACAATGCGCTGCAGCGCATCCAGCCCCGCGTCGACCGGCAACATACCGTGCCGCATGTTCTCAATAATTGTGTGCGCTCCCGCAACTTTGATATTCTCTTCCCCGCTCCCAGTCGCGCCGGCTGAGCCCACGTCCTGATCGGTGTAACAGCCGGCACCGATGATCGGCGAATCTCCCACCCGCCCGGGGAGTTTGTAGGCCAGTCCGCTGGTCGTCGTGCAGCCGGACATTTCCCCCTTGTCGTTGAGCGCGGAGCAGTGGATAGTCCCGGTCGGTGGAAACAGCACCCGACGGACCGCCGCCAGACGGAATTCCGGTTCGATTCCCAATGCGACGGCGCGCTCTTCAAGGCGATGGATACGCTGTTTCCAAAGTTCAGCCTGCGGTGCCGTCGGAGGCAGGGAAGGTGGCTTCCATTGCGGGTCGGATATTCCCGGCCCCCACCAGTCGTCCGTCGAGTGATACTCCTTCCACAGAAACCAAATTTTGCGCGAGCGATCCGTGAGTAGATTTTCACGCGGAAAACCCACGTCAACGGCGAACCGTTCCGCGCCTTCGCCCACCAGCATGACGTGGGCGGTGTGCTCCATGACAGCTTTTGCAACCAGCGAAACATTCTTGATGTTCCGGACGCTGCCCACCGAGCCGGCGCGGCGGCTCGGCCCATGCATGCAACAAGCATCGAGTTCGACCACGCCTTCTTCGTTCGGAATGCCGCCGAGTCCCACGGTGTCGTCGTTCGGATCGTCTTCAGGCCCCTTCACAACGCGGAGAGCAGCGTCCAGTGTATCGCCCCCATTCTTCAGAAAGACGTAGGCGTCGTCGAGATACTTCACGCCATTGTTGGCACAGATAATGATCGGACGTTTGCCGGTGCCAAACGTCGTCGCGCGCTGAGAGGCATCATTTTTCTTGTCCTGCGCGTGCAAGCCGCTGGCCAGCGAGGCAGCAAGAGCGGAACCCAGAAATCCACGACGGTTTATCGACATGCATTCTCCAGACTTGGGAAACGGCGAGAAGGATAACACGAGAACGTCATTCCACCGCCCGCAGTATGCGTGCGACGCCTTCGCGAAAATGAGCCGGCTCGGCGATCAGACTCAGCACGAGATGACCTTCAGTCGGAAAATCATAAAAGTGTCCGGGATGGACGCTAACACGCGCCTCGCGCAACAAGCGAATGGCGAGATCTTCGTCAGTCCCCAGCACCGGAACGCGCAGCACCGCATACCATCCGCCCTCGACTAAAAGTCGCGTACATGAGGGATGTTCCGCCAGCAAGCGATCGAGTTCCGCAAGATTCGAGCGTAAACGATCGAGCAGAATCGGCTGGATTTGTCTGCGCTGATCGAGCAACACCCCGGCGGCAAGCTGCACCGGGGTGTTCATCGAAAGAAAAGTATCAGCAATGATTTCGAGGCGCGCTCCAGCTTCTGCGACCATTTTCTCCGGGCCGCTGGCGGCCACCCAGGCAAGCTTCATCTGCGGGAGGGCCGATATCTTGGACACGCCACTGAGCGTGAAGGTAAGCGCATCGGCGTTGCTGACGAAGGTCTGACGCAGCGCGCCATCGTGCGCATAGTCGAGAAAAACCTCATCCACGATCAGCACCAATCCGTAGTCATGGCAGAAAACGTTGAGCGCCGAAGTCTCCGCAACCGAAACGTAGGACCCAGTCGGATTGTTGGGGTGAACCAGAATCACGGCTCGCGATTGAGCGGTCGCGGCCTTGTACAGCGAATCGAAGTCGATCTGCCAACCGAGATCGTAGAGCAGTGGATACGGGACCAGCTTAACGTCGGCAAGATCGGCAAGAAACTCAAACAGCGGATAGCTCGGCTTAGGAACAAGAATCTTCGTCGCCGGGGTTGCAAAGCAAACGAAAAACGTACGAATAAGCTTCGCTCGTGCTGGTAGTCAGAATCAAGCGCTCGGGATCGAGATCGAACACCTCGTGCGACTCGCGATAATAGCGGCACACCGGCCTGGCGCGCCCCGAGCAGGCCCCGAGGCTGCGGATCGTAATGCATCGCCTCCGGGTTCGCCAGTGCAGCCAGTACGGTTTCAGCATCAGGACGAACTCCGGCTTCGGTCGGGTTCGAAATCGTCAGATCCAGAATCTGCCGTCCCGAAGTGCGGACCTCTTCGAGCGCAAGGCTGAGAGCGTTCGGACGGAGCCGCCAGTTTGTGCGTTCTGAGAACATGGCTTTCCAGACTGATGACGACGATCGTTATTTCGAAAAAGCTATCTCAGGAAAAAACCCCAGCCCTTCGGGCGAAGGCAAGGTTTTAGTACTCCAATACTGCCGCTGGGCCGCCTGGACGGCGACGATTTTCGCCTGCACTTCCAACGCTAGATTGTCGTAGCGCACGAGAACGTTGTCCAGCCAGTAAGGCCGGTTCTCGCGCGCCCAGCCTTCCGCGTACATCTTGCGCATCTCGGTGATCGCGTCGCGCAGGCTCTCTAATCTCCCGTTGATGTCAACAATTTCGTCGAGATCATTTTGCGTGCGCACCTCGTCCGTCTGATTCTCATAAGCGTCCCAGTAATAATGGCTGATCTCGAACGTGAGCTGGATCTTCAATCCCAAAGTGTCCAGACGTCGAGCGGCAAAGAGCATGTCGTCGAGAGTCTCGGCGTGGAGGCGCGCCTTCGCTCGATTCCGCAGTAGAGATTCAACAGCGTGTTCCGCGCTGATGCGCAGATCATGGGCAACCGGTAAGCGCCTTGGCGTCTGTATTCGCGCCCGCTTCGCTGAACGGGTCAGACCAGAAAAGCTCGTTGCTTGCGTTGTCCAGTTTCACTCCAGCAAGGAGCCTATTGGGGTGATCGAGATTTTCGATCACGTCGACAAAAGTGCCGTCTTCATTCCGGTAAAAGGCCCAGTCATAGCTTTTCTTGAAATCATCGATACTGGATTCGCCAGGCTGCCAGCCGGCGGCTGCGCCAAAGACCAGCGCGGGCCAGGTCATGTCAACCAGCGATTCGCCATCGTCGTTCCACGTGGTATTCAGAACGCCCATGGCTTGATGCTTTTGCCCATCGCGAACAAAGTTTCGAATATTCACGAACGCGCTGCCGAGATCGGGCCAGATCGCGCGCCAGTTGCCAGCTCCCGGCGCGACAACGACGCGAAGGCCGGCGTTGGTGTATGGCGAAATGATGCTTTCATAGCTCGGTTTCGGGTCGTAATCCCAGGGCACAGCAATCATGTCCTTCGGAAGAATTGTCAGCAGTTCGGGATATTTGACCGCAATATCTCCCCAGAACATCAGTTGCTTGTGATAAGGCTGCATGATCTCGAAAACTTTCTGGAGGTGTTCGAGATAAACGCGGCCGAGTCCCTGCTGCGCAGCGAGAGTCTTAGTCTGGCCGAGCCCAAGTTCAGCAGTTTCGTCAGCGCCGATGTGGAAGAACGGTCCAGGAAACAAGGGAACAATCTCACCATAGACCTGACGAACAAAATCGTAGGTCTTAGGATTGGTGGGCGTGAGCACGGTACCGTGCGGCCTTTCGGCAAGATCAGAATAGATTTCATAGTTGAGAAATTGACGAAGATGCCCAAACCCCTGCTGCTCCGGCACGATCGTGATGTAGTACTTGCTGGCATAATCGACGATTTCCCTGATATCGGCCGCAGTCAACCCCGCTTCCTTAGGCGGAACCAGCAACTGGTTCTGGAAGTCGAAGACGTGTTCCATGTTGAACCCAAGCAGGTTGACCTTGTACTCGGCCAGCGTTCGAATCTGCATCTTCAAATAATCAATCGTAGGGATCGGCCCGCGGCTGATGTCATCGCTAACCCCGCGCCACTCCATACTCGGCCAATCGCGGATGGTGAGTGCAGGAATGACCAGGTGTTCGTGTAGCGCGGGCACTCTTGCCCGCGAAGCGAGGACATCAATGTTCGAAGTCGCTCCAGCTTCGTCTCGGAGCAACTGGCGCAGGGTTTGCACGCCATAGAAGAGTCCTTGCGCAGTGCTTCCGGCGACGAGTACGCCGGAGTCAGTCGCGCGAATCACGTAGCCTTGATTGCCGAGTTCGTCACCAGTTTTCACTCCCTGCGATTCGAGATAAGCTCGCAAGCCACGGTCGGTCAGACGTCCGAGCGAAATGTGCCCTGTCGTTTTAGGAGCAGCGGTCACAAATTCGATCGCCAGCCTCATCCCGGTTCGGGCGTGAATCTCCTCTTGCAAAGTTTCGGCCGCTGTCCGGTCTTCCGCATTGCTGATCAGAATGGTGGTCGAGGGTTTGATCGCGAGTTTGCCGTCACTGAGGCGAACTTCCTTCGGAGCCGGCAAAACTTTGAGAGAGCGAATAGCACCGTCGACTTGCGCGTTGCAAGAGAGCGGCAGAAAGAGCAGGATGGCGAAAATCCATTTAATAATCGTCATGACGGATCGAATGGCGAGAGTAGCAGGTGAGATTGGGCGGCGACAAGTTTCGACAGGCCGGAGCGGACAATCTTCACCCCTCAGCCACGGACCATAGTTGGTGAAACGGCGATTTTCCGCCAATCATCGCGCAACCCGCTGGTACTTCTCTTTCTGCGGGTTGTTCGGAAACGCTGCGGCCATCACATCAGCCGACATGTCGGGACACTTAATCTCCGTTTCTATAGTCAGTGTCTTGGTGTCAGCAGAAAGCCGCCACTCCTCGATAGTGTCGAAGCGTAGAGACGGTGTATTCGCTTTTGGGGGTGAAGCCACCAACGATTCGAGTACAAGGCTGTCGCCTTTTAGTCGCGCTCTGCACTTCCCGTGCACGCCCGTTTCCGTCGTGTAATCACCCTCGCTGCCGTCGAGTGGAAAGCTGTTCGTAACGGACCTGTCTCCGTACACTCGCGTGACCTGTACAGTCGAATCGGTCTGGATGACACGCAAAGACGTCGTGATCGCTTTGTCACCTTTCTTCTGCTGGGCAGCATAATTACCGGAGAAATCGGCCTTGGTGGCGGCCAATACGATGGTGGCAAGGGAAATGACAAATACGAACAACTTCTTAAGCATTTCACTTCGCTCCCAAACAATAATGACTACAAAACTCGTTCGCAAAAGGACTCTACGCTGAAAAACGGCGGGGCTTGCCACGATGATTGTCAAAATCACCCGATTACACCAGCTATCGCGAAACACCTACCTCCTATCGCCTCCTACTTCGCAAACGCTTCCTTGTTCACTACGTACGGCATCTTCGAGATATCCCCGCCGTAGTTCCCTTCCAGCACGTCGATCAGTCCCTGCACGCAGCGTCCGGCCATACCTTTATTAGGATCGGGAGATAAACGGGTAATGCGCGCGGCGCTGGCGAAATGAGGCAGCAGCCGGCAGCGATCGGCAATCGCAGGATCGCGCAGCGGCGAATCGACGGGCAGGGGTTCTTTTTCGTAAACATCGAGTGCGGCGCCGGCAATCCAATTCTCGCGCAATGCGCGCGCTAGGGCGGCTTCGTCAATCACCGGGCCCCGCGACGTGTTGATGATCATAGCCGTCGGTTTCATCGTGCGCAGCGTGGTTTCGTTGATCAGATGATAAGTCGGCGTGGCGCTCTCGCCCTCCCGCAGCAGCGGAACGTGCAAGCTGATGAAATCCGCGGTGCTCAAAGCTTCGTTCAAGGTGGTGTAGCGAATTAAAGTTTTTTCGTGCGAGATCCCGCGCCGGAAGCGCAGATCCATCGTCTCCTGTATGGCCCGGATGTAATCGTGATTCTCATACGCCGGATCGAAGCACAGAATGTTCATATCGAATCCCGCGCACTTTTTAATCATGGCAAGCCCGATGCGTCCGGTGCCGATGACAGCAACCGTTTTGCCGGTGACCTCGTCCCCCAGAAACGGCAAGTAAGGATGCCAGTAGCCCCAGCGATTTTCGCGAGTCAGATCTTCCGCCGGCCAGAGTTTGCGAGCTAGTTCGCCCATAAGGAAGAAGGCAAACTCAGCCGTGGCTTCCGTCAGCACGTCGGCAGTATTGGTGAAGGGGATCTTGTACTTGTTCGCGTCAGCGCGGTTGATGTTGTCAAATCCGACGGCGTATTGCGCGACCACTTTGAGCGTGCCGACTCCGGCGGCAAACACCTCAGCATCGATGGGATCGCGCAGCGTCGTGATCAGGCCATCCACGCCAGATTTCACCTTTTCAACAATCAAACTTTTCGGCGGAGCTTCGGGCTGGGGATAGACTTCCACCTCGTATCCCTTATCGCGAAGAATGTTGAGAGCATCTCCGATATCGCAGGTGGCAAAGACGCGGATTCTCTGGCTCATGGGCTGGAACAGTGTATCGCAGGAGAATCTATCGCTCGACTACGCTTCGCTTCTCTCCGGCCTTTGTGCGGCGGACGCCGCTTGCGCATGATGGCGAACGTCGGCGCCCAGCACCCAGAAAATCACATCCTCTGAAATGTTGGTGGCGTGGTCAGCGACGCGCTCCAGATTGCGTGCCACGAGAAGAGCATCTAGAGCCTGCTGAGTAACTTGCGGCTCTTCATTCATCTTTCGCACGAGCATGATAAAAGCCTCGTCGCGCATCCGGTCGACGACGTGATCCATTTCCAGAACAGCCTGGGCAAGCTCGGCTTTGCCTTCCACAAATGACTCCAGTGCGCGCCGCACCATGGCGCTAACCGCTGTGGCCATGCGCGCGATATCGACCGGCAAGTCTGCAGCGGGCAACTCGATCATGTCCATGACGCGCTCGGCAATGTTGACCGCCTGATCACCGACGCGCTCGAGATCCGCATTGATCTTAGTCACCGCAAGAATGAAGCGCAGGTCAGTAGCCGCCGGTTGCTGCGTGGCGAGGATATCGAACGCCAGTTCGTCAATCTCGCGCTCTGCCGCATTGATCAGGCTCTCGTTCTCGAGGACCAACTGGCAGCGCGTGAGATCGCGCTCGGTGTACGCCTGGGTGGCGCGATCCACCGCCAGTTCCGCGAGACCGCCCATGCGGAGCAGTTTCTCCCGGAGGTCCTCCATCTGCTGCTGAAAACGAGTGCGCATCATCCCAACCTCATTCCTATCCGAATCTTCCCGTCACGTAATCTTCCGTCCGTTTGTCGGATGGATTAGTAAATATCTTTTCCGTTTTATCGAACTCAATCATCTTGCCCAGCAGGAAAAATCCCGTAAACTCCGCCACGCGGGCTGCCTGCTGCATATTATGCGTCACAATCACAATCGTGTATTGCTCTTTTAATTGAAAGATCAACTCCTCAATCTTGCCGGTGGAGATCGGATCGAGCGCCGAGCAAGGTTCATCCATGAGCAAAACTTCCGGCTGGACGGCCAGAGCCCGCGCGATACACAACCGCTGCTGTTGTCCGCCGGAAAGGCTGGCACCGGATTTCTTATGTAGGGAATCCTTCACTTCGTCCCAGAGCGCGGAACTCTGCAGAGATTTATGAACGACCTCATCCAGCTGTTTGCGATTGCGAAAGCCGTTCAGTTTGAGCCCCGCCGCCACGTTGTCGTAGATAGACATGGTCGGGAACGGATTCGGCTTCTGAAACACCATGCCAACGCGCCGGCGCAACTGCGTGGCCGAGGTTCCGTTATAAACACTGAGATCGCCGATGCGAACTTTGCCCTCGACCCGCGCCTCCGGAATAGTTTCGTGCATGCGATTAAGGCAGCGAATGAACGTGGACTTCCCGCACCCCGAAGGCCCGATGAGCGCGGTCGCGTGGTTCGCCTGCACGGTGATGTTGACGTCGAACAATGCCTGCGTCTTGCCGTAAAACGCATTCAGGTGCTCGACAGTAATCCCGACGCCCATAGCTCCCTACGCTCCTGCCAAAGTTCCGTGCCGCACCGCAATGCGAACCGCCGCCACCGCACCCACGATCAGGACAATCAACACCAGTGCTCCCGCCCACGCCTGCCGGTGCCATTCATCGAAAGGCGAGATCGCGTAGGTAAAAATCTGCAATGACAAAGCCGCCGTCGGCTGGTCCGTCTTCCAATTCCAGTACTGGTTTCCAAATGCGGTGAACAGCAGCGGAGCGGTTTCTCCAGCGACGCGCGCAAACGCCAGCATGACGCCGGTGATGACTCCTGAAGTCGCCGTGCGCAGCGTAATCGAAAGCGTGGTGCGCCAGCGCGAAACGCCCAGCCCGTAAGCCGCCTCCCGGATCGCCTGCGGCACCAGCAACAGCATCTGCTCCGTGGTCCGCGCAATCGTCGGAATCATCATAATGGCCAGCGCCACGCCGCCCGCCAGCGCCGAGAAATGTTTCTGGCGCAGCACCACCAGTCCATAAGCCACAATGCCGATCACGATCGAGGGTACGCCGTTCAGCACGTCGGAGACAAAGCGCACGATATCGCCATATCGGTTGCGTCCGTACTCAGAAAGAAAAATACCCGCGCCGATTCCAAGCGGCACGCCGAGCAGACTCGCAATGCCAAGAATGACCATCGAGCCGGCAATAGCGTTAGCCATGCCGCCGCCGGGTTCGCCGACTGGCTTCGGAGTCTGCGTCAAAAAAGCAATATTGATCGACCCGATGCCCTTGTAAACCAGATACGCAAAAATCGCGAAGAGCGGCAAAAGCACGAGCGACAACCGTAAGCACGGCCACGCCCGTCATCGCGTGGTCCATGACCCGCCGCCGCAGGCTGATGGGCGGCATCAGAGCTGCTGCCGAATTGGAGTTCATTTCAGCCATGCAATGTCAATCTCAGGCAATGTTCCGAGCCGGCTGTCCTCGAGTAACGCTCCACACCATAAGCCGCGCCAGCGCGTTGACCACGATAGTGACAAAGAACAGCGCCAGACCAATTTCGATCAAAGCCGAAAGATACAGATCGCCCGTCGCTTCCGTAAATTCATTCGCGAGCACGCTTGCCATGGTATATCCCGGAGCAAACAGCGACTTCGCAATTTCCGGACGATTCCCGATCACCATGGTGACCGCCATGGTCTCGCCAAGCGCGCGGCCCAGGCCCAAAATGACGGCACCTACGATTCCGGCCCGCGCGTTGCGCAGCACGCCCATGCGGATCATTTCCCAGCGCGTAGCCCCCAGCGCCAGCACCGCTTCCCGCTGGTGTTGAGGAACCACGGTAAGCACTTCGCGCGTGATCGACGAGATAATCGGAATGATCATGATCGCCAGAATCACGCCCGCTGCCAGCATCCCAATGCCGTACGGAGGTCCGCTGAACAGGCCCGTCCAGCCCAGCGTCTTGCCAAGAAAAGGCTGCACATAGGTGCGAAGTATCGGCACCAGAACGAAGATTGCCCAAAGTCCGTAAACCACGCTGGGGATGGCTGCCAAAAGTTCGGTAGTAAAAGAAAGCATTCCCCGCAGCCCGGTTGGGCACATTTCAGTAATAAACACCGCCACTCCCAGCGACAGCGGCACCGCGATTACCAACGAAAGCAGCGAAGACACGATCGTGCCGTACATGAACGGCAGCGCCCCGTACTGGTCCTCCACCGGATTCCAGTCCGATTGCCCAAAGAACTTCCAGCCAAACGCGTGCCAGGAGAGCTGCGACCCCACCACCAGTTGGTAAACGATCAACCCCAGCAGTGCGACCACCGCCAAGCCGCAAAGCCGCATCGCCCAGCCAAACACCACATCGGGAATCTCGCTGACTTTCCCGTGCAACAGCGGCGTCGTTCTGGTTTCGAGTTTCAGGGTGGCCCTTGGTCCTTGCTGTGATCTGCCCGGCTCCGGTTCGGGAGCGTTGAAACGCGGCCGGGGCAGAGCTTGATTAGACATACCGTCCTGAGGCTAGCAGACGGTTGTTACAAATCGGTTAAAAAGTTTGCGCAACGCGGCCTTGTTGTGAGATTACTGATTCTCACGATTCAATGGTCAACCCATGCCAACCTTTGCCGCCATCGACATCGGATCAAACTCCGTCCGCCTGAAAATCTCGCGCCTGCAAGCCGGACGGCTGAAAGAAATCCACGAAGACCGCGAGGTCACGCGGCTAGGTGAAGGCGTCTTCAGCGGAGGATTGCTCTCGCCCGAGGCGATGTCCGAAACCGTGCGCGTGTTGCGGCGTTTTCATCGTGCCATGCAGGAATGCGGCACCGATTCAGTGCGAGTCGTAGCCACCGCGGCCTTGCGCGATGCCCGCAATTCCCGAGCATTTCTGGAGTGGGTGCGCTCCACCACCGGCTGGTCCATCGAAATCATTTCCGGACTGGAAGAGGCCCGCCTCATTCACCTCGGCATCATCTCCGCCAGCCGCTTGGGAGCCCGCAACGTTCTGCTGGTGGACCTCGGCGGCGGCAGTTGCGAGCTCACGCTTTCACGAGCGGGCCATCTTCGCGATACGGTGAGCCTGCCGCTCGGGGCCGTGCGTCTGACAGGCGAATTCCTCAAACACGATCCACCGCGCAAGAGCGAACTGAAGCGTCTCCAAGGATTTGTGACGCGAGAAATTACCCGCATTCAAAATCGGATCAAGTCAGCGCGCGTGGGAGCAGTGATCGCAACTTCCGGCACCGCGGCTGCCCTGGTCGGCATCGCCAGCCACCTGGCGCGGCCGAAAAGTAAGCGGTCGCGGCCCTCGACCTACGCGACGCGCGAGATGGTGCGCCGCATCGCCAAACAGATCGCGCGCCAAACCTTGGATCAACGCCAAAAAGTCCCCGGAATCGGGCCGCGCCGCGCAGAAATCATTTGCGCTGGCGCCGTGGCCTATGCGGAGCTGCTGGAGCGCTTCCATCTTCCTGGCTTTCGCTACTCAGCGCTCGGATTGCGCGACGGCATTCTCGCCCAGATGGCCGCTGACTACGACCGCAGCACCAGATCAGGCCGCGCAATTGAATCGGAACGCTGGGAGTCAATCAAACGCGCCGTGGAACATTACCGCGTCGATCTGCATCATGCTTTGCATGTGCGTGACTCGGCCCAGCTCCTGTTTTCGTCGTTGAAATCGGTGCACCAGCTTCCGCCGGAATATCGCGAGTGGCTTTCGGCGGCGGCCATGCTGTATGAAGTCGGCGATTACGTAAACCGCAACGGACACCATCGCCACACTTACTACATCATCGCCAACTCGGAAATCCTGGGCTACACGCCACAACAGCGCCGCATCATCGGCTCCATCGCACGTTACCTGGGAAAGTCACGCCCCACTCCAGGCGATGGCCCCATGAATGCCCTGAGCCCCGAGGAGCAGGAGAACGTAGCCAAGGCGTCGGTCCTGCTCCGCGTTGCGCGCGCCTTAAATATGGGAAGAAGCCAGTCTGTCGGAAAGGTTGGAGTCTCATCGCGAAATGGCAGGGTCGCGATGAAACTGACTCCGCGCGGCAAAGCCAGCGTAGATCTTGAAGTGTGGGCGATTGAAAAAGATCGATCCTATTTCCGCGAGGTCTTCGGACGCGAGCTCTCCGTAGCCGCCGCATGAAGCGTCCGCAGGATACGCGGTGTAACGCACCAGCTCAGCGATCCAGAATTGCGCCGCATTTCCACTTTGGCCACAGCGCCTTTCTTCAGATCAATCACAGCTTCGCATCCATTGTCGCTGATCACGCGTCCGAGAAATTCGCTCAGGTTAGGATTGTGCCCCACCACCATCATCGAATCCTGGCGCGCGTATTTTTCCAGCATCTTCTGAAAATCCGAGAAGTTCGCCTCCGGACGAAGCGCATTCTCCATCACCAGTTTGCCTTCGTGCCCCATCTCGTTGCCCACCAGCGCCGCGGTTTGCGAGGAGCGCTTTAACGGGCTAGAGGCGATTATTTCCACTTGCACACCCAGCGCCGCCAGGGCGCGCCCGATGTATCCGCATTGCTGGATGCCGTCTTTATCGAGGCCGCGTTTTTCGTCCTTCTTAGCGTTGCTCAATGGCTGCCCGGCGCTGGCGTGCCGCAAGAAATAAAGAAACATTTGGGAGTGATTATTCCTTTCCGATCAATACTCGCTTGCTGGAGGACCGCCGCGGAACGGACACTGGAATCTCTTCCGGCGTCTTCGTGCCTTCAGCCAATGCGATAAGAAAATCCTGGGAACTGAAGGCAGCCGCGCCACGAGGCGGTCTCTTACTGCGCCCGTGCGGCGATTGCCAGGGGCGCAGGTAGCGGCCGTCCTTTTGCAGAAATCTTGCTTTCACATTGTCGGCCAGGTATGCAGCCAGAATCTCATGCACCACGCGGTCGCGCAGCAGCGGGTTCTTCAGCGGGAAAAGGACTTCGACGCGCTCGTGCAGATTGCGAGTCATCCAATCGGCGCTGCCCAGGTAAACTTCCGGCTCGCCGCCGTTCTCGAAGTAAAAAATGCGGCTGTGCTCCAGAAACCGGCCCACGATACTGCGCACGCGGATGTGGTCGCTGACCCCACGAACCCCCGGCCGCAGCGCGCACATGCCACGCACCAGCAGCTCAATGTCTACTCCGGCCTGCGAAGCGCGATACAGAGCCTGGATAATATCCACATCGAGAAGCGCGTTCATCTTGGCGATAATCCGCGCCGGACGCCCCAGGCGGGCATGTTCGGCTTCGCGTTCAATCAGCCGCATGCATTTTTCCGCCAGATCCAGAGGCGCCACCATGAGCGGTCCATAGTTCGCGTGCTCCGAGTAGGCAGTCAGAAAACTGAAAACATCGTGGACCGCGCCGGTAATCTCCGGGTCCGCCGTGAGCAGGCTGAGGTCGGTATAGAAACGGGCCGTGGTCGCGTTGTAGTTGCCCGTACCCAGATGCGCGTACTGGCGCGTGATGCCATCTGCATCGCGCCGCACCAGCAGAGCAAGTTTGCAATGTGTCTTCAGGCCCACCAGTCCGTGGAAAACCTGCACTCCAGCATCTTCCATATCGCGGGCCCAGCGGATGTTCGACGCTTCATCGAAGCGCGCTTTCAACTCCACGACGGCCGTGACTTCCTTGTGCGCCGCCGCGGCCATCAGCGACGGAACAATCAGTGAATGCTCGCTCGTCCGGTACAGAGTCTGCTTGATCGAGAGCACACGCTCGTCTTCGGCAGCCGCATGTATGAAGGACATGACGGCATCGTAAGAATCGTAGGGATGGTGCAGAAGAACGTCGTGACGCCGCAGCTCTTCGAACATATCGTGTGACTTCGCGGTCAGTCGCAACTCGCGAGGCACAAAAGTATGGAACTTCAAATCCGGCCGCGCCGTTTCGTCGTAAATATTGAACAGGCGCGAAAGATTAACCGGCCCGTTGACCGGAAAAATCTGCCAGCGATCCAGTTCAAACACCGTGCCCAGGCGCTCGATGATCTCGGGATCAGCCCCCGACTCGATCTCCATCCGCACCGCATCGCCCTTGCGCCGGTTGTGCAATTCAGCGCGTACCGATTCCAGCAGGTTGCGTGACTCTTCCTCGTGCAAATAGAGGTTGCTGTTGCGGGTGACGCGGAAGGCGGCGGAAGAAACGATGTCATAACCCTGATACATCCGCACCGCATGGTGGACGACCAGATCGGCAAGAAAAATGAAATCGATGGTACCCACCGACGGCAGCCGCACCAGTCGCGGGAGCGCCCGTGGAACGGTTACGACCCCGGTATAAGTCAGCGAAGAACGGCGACGACGACGCAGCAACAACGCCACGCACAATGCCTTGTTGATCACACGAGGGAATGGATGCGCCGGGTCGACAGTAACCGGAGTGAGCAGCGGGTCAAGTTCCCGTGCGCAGTAGTCGTCGACGAACGCCAATGCCGCATCGTCGAGTTCCTCGATGCCGAGGACGCGAATTCCCTGCTCTGCCAGTTCGGGTCGCAGGCGCTCGTTCCAGCATGAATATTGTTCCTCGACGAACTCATGGGTCGCACCTTTTATCAGCTCTCGTTCCTCCGCCATGGTCAGCCCGTCGGCGGTGGTGGAGTTGTGACCGTCTTCGAGTTGCTGTAACAGGCCGCCGACTCGGACTTCAAAGAACTCGTCCAGATTGCTGGCCGTGATGGCCAGAAACTTCACGCGCTCCAGCAGCGGATTCCGTATATCTCCAGCTTCTTCGAGCACGCGCCAATTAAACTTCAGCCACGATGCTTCGCGGTTCAAAAGCGTGTCGCGATTATTCAAAACCTGTCGAACCATATCGTCTAGTCTGAACGTGAGTTGTCCGGATGGTAATTTGGTGCGGCGCCCGACCCAAACCTAGTATACCAATCCGGCAGTAACTTCCCTCCCGGCACTCCGTGGGTGCTGCACCCCGGCTGGCCTGAGAATCTATAGTGCTTCGAACTGCAACTCGATTCACACCCCGTAACGGCGTGGAATTCACCCCAATCCCCGTAAACCACTAAAACAACAGGTCTTATGGGATATTTCTGGCGCATTGCGGTATGGCGTAATGAATGCTATCCCTGTAATGCTAATAAAGTCGATTACAACAATAGACTTTATGGCATAATCCCCCCGATCCAAGGTTGCCCGCAGCGGCCTCAGATTGCGAAAAAGTTTTCTTTCGCTCCCAGATGTGTTGCGCGATTTAAAAATCAAGAAGGAGAGGATTGCTTTTCATGAAATCAGCCAAACACCAGTTTTTCGCGCTCCTGACGCTGGCGGTACTTTCCGTCGGCGCATGGGCACAAACCTCAACTCCACCGGCTCCAACTCCAACTCCAAAGAAAAAGCACCAACCAGTCGCGGCGCCGGCCGTACCAGTGGTATCCGCTGCCGACGTTCAGGAATTGAAAGACGCCCTGGCCGCCCAGCAGCAGCAAATCCAGCAACTTTCCCTGCAACTGCAACAGACGCAGCAGAACTATCAGCAAGCGCAGGCCGCGGCAGCGGATGCCGCCGGCAAGGCCGCGGTCGCGCAAGCCCAAGCCAGTCAGCAGCAGCAAACCGTAGGTACCTTGCAAAGCGATGTGGCTGATCTCAGGACAGCCACCAACAATACCGCGATGGCTTTACAAGAGACGACCAAAGTGGTCAAGAATGCTCCGGACGTGTGGGAGACCCCAATGTCCATCCATCTCAAGGGCATCACCCTTACACCGGCAGGCTTCGTGGCTGCCGAATTTGTACGGCGTTCGCGGGAGTTGGGAAGTGATCTTCCGACTCCTTTCAACTCGCTGACCATGCCCGGCGCTTCGCAAAGCAACCTGCCGGAGTTCTTCGGCTCCGCTCGCCAGTCGCGTCCTACGGTCTTTGTCGGCGGCCGCTTGGCCAATGTGGCCCTTTCCGCATACGTATCTGCCGACTTTCTCTCCGCCGGTGTCACTTCCACCGCCACTCAGACCAACAGCTACACTCTCCGTCTGCGCCAAGCTTGGGCCCAAGCCAAGTTTGATAATGGATGGAAATTCCTCGGCGGTCAGATGTGGAGCTTAGTAACCGAGAACAGAGCGGGAATCGCCCCCAGCGACGACCTGGGAAAAGTTAACGATGCCCGGCCGGCTACGATTGACCCAGGTTACAACGTCGGGTTCACGTTCGCGCGCCAGTACGGTCTCCGCGTAACGAAAGATTTCGGCGACAAGGTGTCGGTCGCGCTCGCCATCGAAAACGCGCAGGGCACGCTCACCACGCACGGCAACGCCGATAATTTTCTACTCGGCGAGGCGGGCGCCAGCAATAGCTACAACACCACCTCCAACTACACCGCCAATCCTTCGCCCGATCTCATCGCCAAGATCGCCTTCGATCCCGGCTTTGGACACTACGAGATCTTCGGCGTGGCCACGCGCTTCCAAGATCGCGTCTTCCCCTGCGTCGAACCGGTTGTCGGCGCGGTTTGCCCCACCACCTCTACCGGAGCCTACAACGCTTCGAAAGAAGGCGGAGGCTTCGGCGCCAACGCCCGCTGGAACTTTGACAATAAGCACATCATTTTCGGCCTGCATGGCTTCGGAGGCAGCGGAATCGGCCGTTACGGCGCAGCCCAGCTCTCCGATCTCTCGATCAATGCAGACGGAACAATTCACTTGGTCAAGGATCTCCAGGGTTTGGTCACGCTCGAATATCACGCCAAGAAGTTCGACGTCTACTCCTACGTGGGGTCTGAGTATGCCGCCCGCACTTACTCCTTCGATCCTCTTATGAACGAGGGGGCTGGAGCGAATGTCGGCTACGGGGCGCCGACCTTCAAGAATTACGGCTGCTACACCGAAACCGCTCCTCCCGGTAACG
Organism: uncultured Acidobacteriaceae bacterium; assembly: GCA_963755765.1. Lineage (GTDB taxonomy): Bacteria > Acidobacteriota > Terriglobia > Terriglobales > Acidobacteriaceae > Acidiflorens. Next base: position 283,590 of record CAVWKZ010000004.1, on the reverse strand, counting down.
GCGGATTCACTCCTGGTACTCTCGCCAACTGTACCGCCGACACGAGGGCGATGATCGAGGGTACGGCCGGCTTCTGGTACACCATGTATAGCGGACCCAAGGGTAGGTTCCGCTTCGGCACACAGTATTCCTATGTCAGTCGTCAGACTTGGACTGGCGCCAACTCCACAGGCGCTCCGGGAGCACTGGGGCCCGAAGGCCTCGACGGGATGGTCTTCACCTCGTTCCGTTACTACTTGCCGTAAAAACGAAAATGGTCCCGCGTCACTGTCCGGCGCGGGACCACCGTCTTAGCAACGAGCTCAAACCAACAAGCTCCATCCACAATTTTCTGAGGGGCGCTTCCCTTCGGAAACGCCGCCGGCCCGGTTTTGGCTTACTCTCCTTCTCCGGGCCGGTGGTGTTGACTTACTCAACCCCACCCGGACGCACTCCTCTTACACGAGTGAGAAGAGCAAACGTTCCAGCGCTTTAGTGGACCTGCTTGATCGCCACCTTTACCTTTTCGACCACGCTCGCAGGGAGGGGAGCATAGCTAAGCTGTGTCGTCATCTTCTGGCCGTCGGTGACCATCCAGTCCAGAAAATTAGCGAGGATCTTGCCCTTCTTCGGGTCGCTGGACTGCTCCGGAATCAACAGCCAGGTAAAGCTCGAAATGGGATAAGCCGTCTTTCCGGGCGCATTTGTGATCGACACCCGGAAATCTGCCGGCATGGTTTTCACCGAGGCCGCCGCTTCCGTCACACCGTCGAGCGAAGCCTTCACGAAATTACCGGCCGCGTTCTTGACTGATCCATACGTGATTTTGTTCTCCACCGCATAAATCAGTTCGACGTATCCGATTGATCCCTGCAATTGCCGGATCTGTCCCGCCACACCTTCGTTTCCCTTACCGCCCAAACCGATCGCCCACTTGACCGAGGTTCCCTTCCCGACGCTGCTCTCCCAGTCTTTGCTGATCTTGGAGAGATAGTCCGTAAAGATGAACGTCGTTCCGCTGCCGTCGGAGCGGTAAATCACGATGATCGACTGGTCGGGAAACTTGACGCCGGGATTAGCCTGCGCGATGGCAGGATCGTTCCACTTCTGAATCTTTCCCAGAAAAATTCCGGCCAGAGCCTCGGGAGTGAACTTGACTTCACCGCTGATCCCCGGGACGTTATAGGCAGGCACGACCGCTCCCAGCACGGTAGGGATGTGCAGAATCTTCGTTTTGGCCTGCTTTAGCTGCTCATCGGACATGGGGCCGTCGCTGGCTCCGAAATCGACTGTGCCGTTCAGAAGCTGGCGGATACCAGCGCCGCTGCCGAGCGATTGGTAGTTGATCTGTACATCCGGGTGCAGCTTGTTGTATTCGCTGAACCACTTGGAATATATGGGATTGGGGAAAGTGGCGCCCGCTCCATTCAGCGTGGTCTGGGCATTTGTAACCACCGGCAGCGCGAGTGCGATACCCAACAAAAGCAGCGAGAGGCGATTTATAAGACGTATCACGAGACGAGTCCTCCTCAAGTTTCAATTTAAGTAAGCAATCCTCTTTTATGGGCGAAATGTTAAGGGAAGGTTACAGCGGAATGAATTTCTCGTGAACCCACATTGTTTTCCAAGTACTTAGCGGTTCCCTCCGAGAGACCAGCCTTATGCATCCCTGCGCATTTCCCATGTTTCGCCGAAACCTCCAGCACAAATCCACATATTCTGGCAAACTGCTTGTCGGTGACTGTTTGTGAGCAATATGATGGCTCTGTGAGAATGCCCTTCGTTACGCTCCCGGCTGGCCCGGGATCGGGCCCCGCTGGACCTCCAGCGCCAAGAGCGGAATCGGCACCGCACTGAACCTCCACAGCCGGGTTTGGTTCACGATCAGCCACGGCATTCTCAACGAAATCTACTTTCCACGGGTGGACCAAGCCTGCACCCGCGACTTGGGTCTCCTGATAACCGACGGCCGCGAATTCTTCTCCGAGGAGAAACGCCATTGCACCTTCCAGAACGTACCAATTGAACCCGGCGTTCCCGTCTACGAACTTACTAATACTCACACGGAGGGCAGGTACCGGATCGAAAAGGAAGTTCTGACCGATCCCTGGCGGAACGTCGTGTTGCAGAAAATTCGCTTCGTGCCGCTTCAGGGAAGACTCAGCGACTACCGCCTCTATGCCTTGTTGGCCTCGCATCTTGCAAATATGGGATACGGCAACACAGGTTGGTTGGGCGATTACAAAGGGACGCCGATGCTTTTTGCCCAGCGCGATTCCTGCGCCCTCGCGCTCGCCTGCTCCGCCCCGATGCCGAAACGCTCGGTTGGATTTGCTGGCGTCTCGGACGGCTGGCAAGACCTGTCGCAACACTTCCAGATGACCTGGGAGTACGACCGCGCAGAGAATGGAAACATCGCGCTGACCGCTGAAATCGATCTCGCCGCCTGCAACGGCGAGTTCATCCTCGCGCTCGGCTTTGGCGAAATCTGGGCGGAGGCCGGCCAGCATGTCCGCTCTTCCCTGCTCACTTCCTACGAGACCATCCGCAAAGATTACGTCTTTCACTGGCAACACTGGCAGAAGACCTTGAAGAAACTCGACTCGAAGCCTCGCGAAAAAGACTTGTACCGCGCCAGCGTGGCCGTTCTGCGTAGCCACGAATCCAAGGACTTCCTCGGCGGGATCATAGCCAGCCTCTCCATTCCCTGGGGATTCAATAAAGGCGATGAAGACCTCGGCGGTTACCACCTGATCTGGCCGCGCGATCTGGTGGAGAGTGCCGGCGGATTGCTGGCCGCAGGCGCCCACGACGACGCTCTGCGCGTATTGCACTATCTCGAGACCACCCAGGAAGCCGACGGACACTGGGCGCAGAACATGTGGCTCGATGGCCGTTCCTACTGGAGCGGTTCGCAGATGGATGAGACCGCCTTTCCAATTCTGCTGGCCGATCTGCTGCGTCGCGAATCTCCACGCGCCTTTGGTGAAACCGGTCGCTGGTGGCCGCTGGTGCGCAAGGCAGCCACCTACATCGTGACCAACGGCCCCGTCACCCAGCAAGACCGATGGGAAGAGGATGGCGGCTATTCGCCATTTACTCTCGCGGCTGAAATTTCCGCGCTGCTGATCGCAGCCGATCTTGCCGAGTCACTGGGCCCGTCTTACGCTCAGCCCACGGAATTTCTCCGCCAGATCGCCGACACTTGGAACGACAACATCGAACGCTGGACTTACGCCGCGAACAGCGATCTCGCCCGCAAGGTCGGAGTCGAAGGCTACTACGTCCGCATCGCGCCGCCGCCCGACCAGGACGGAGCCGCCTCGCCTCTGCTCGGCTTCGTTCCCATCAAGAATCACGATTTCGACAGTTCGAATGCGACGGCGGAGGAGATTGTCAGCCCGGATGCGCTCGCTTTGGTCCGCTTCGGCTTGCGCGCGCCTGACGATCCTCGAATTCTGAATACCATCAAGATCATCGACGAACTTCTCCGTGTAAACCTTCCGGACGGTCCAGCGTGGTATCGCTACAATCGCGACGGCTATGGCGAGCACGAAGATGGCTCGCCCTTCGACGGCACTGGAATCGGACGGCCCTGGCCGCTGCTGGCCGGTGAGCGCGCCCATTACGAACTGGCAGCCGGACGCGCCCCTGTCGCCGAGACTTTGCTGGGGGTGATCGAAGGCTCGACCGGAGAGACCCGCCTGATTCCCGAACAGGTGTGGGATCGCCGGGCTATTCCGGAGCGCGAACTATTCCCTGGCAAAGGTTCGGGGTCGGCCTGTCCTCTGGTTTGGGCCCATGCCGAATACATAAAGTTGCGCCGGTCTCTGCTCGACGGCAAGATTTTCGATCAGCCTCCACAAACGGTAGATCGATATCTAAGGAGAAAAATCTCCGCCCACTATTTCAACTGGCGCTTCAACAACAAGCCGCGCACCATGCCCTGCGGTAAAAAGCTGCGCCTTTTGCTGCTTGACCCCGGCAGAGTGCATTGGAGCTTCGATAACTGGCAAACCAGCCAGGACAGCGAGTCCAACGAAAGCGGATGGAATCTACAGCACGTCGATCTGCCCACGGAAACGCTGGCCTCAGGGCGGCAGATCGTCTTCACCTTCTTCTGGAAAGATAGCGGACGATGGGAAGGGCAAGACTTCCTCGTAACGGTCGAATAGCGCAATCCCGTATCGCGAGCCGCCCTGCTAAACTTTCCATGCTCACAAATTCTCATCGAGGCATCATGCGCTTTGTCACCCTGTTTGTTATGGTCATAGTAATGAGCGTAGCAATGAGTGTTCTGTCCGCGTCCCAGACCCTGCCCGCTCCGCAAACCATTACTGACCCGAAACAAATCGCCTCCAAGCCCGACGCCAGGGTGGAGAAGAATCTCTCCATCGAAAAGCTCTACATGACCCGCCAGGTCGGAGACTCGACCTGGTCTCCCGATGGCAAGACCGTCGCCTTCGTCATCAACCTGAGCGGGCGCAACAATATCTGGCTTGTGCCCTCCGAAGGTGGATGGCCGATGCAGCTCACCGTCAGCGATGAGCGCCAGACCAGCCCAGCCTGGTCGCCCGACGGCAAGTGGATCGCCTATACGTCCGATTACGAAGGCGACGAGCAATGGGACATTTTTCTGGTGTCACCCAAGACCGGCCAGGTCGTGAACCTGACCAACACCCGTGAGATCTCCGAAGAAAATCCCACGTGGTCGCCCGACGGCCGCTACCTGGCTTATATCGTCAAGCCCAGGACCTCGTCGGTGTATGAGATTGACGTTTACGACACAGTTCTGCGCGACGTAAAACATCTGACTACCGGGACCGCCAAAGACCGCATGAATGTCGCGCCCATCTGGTCAGCGGATGGCTCGTTCATCGTCTACACGCAAGTGCAGTCGAAAGAGACAGATTCCAATGTGTTTCTCGTCGATGTGGCGAGCGCGCAAAGTACACTGCTAACGCCGCATGATGGCGAACGCATTTTTTCTGCGAATGACGTTTCGCACAACGGCAAAACCGTTTTGATCACTTCCAATGCCGGCAATGGTTACGACAACGTTGGCTTGATCGAGATCGCGACCAAGAAAATCCGCTGGGTGACACAAGACAAATGGGAGACGTCGGCTCAGAGTTTTTCTCGCAACGGCAAACTGCTTGCCTACACCTCGAACGTCGATGGCAACGTCGATATTTATCTCTATGACATCGCCGCCGGAAAGGCGCGCGATCTCGGCTTGCCGAAAGGAGTGAACTACGGTGCAGGCAACCCTTCGCCCTTCGCTCCTGACGGCTCGCGGATGCTCTTCTCACACACTGGCCCCACCGCTCCCCGCGACTTGTGGGTCTATACCTTTAGCGACAAGATATCGACCCCGAACGTATCGCGGCAACTTACCTCGTCCCTGGTCGGAGGCGTGCGCGCCGAAGATATGGTCGAACCTCAGCTTGTCCATTACCCCAGTAAGGATGGCAAGTGGACCATCTCCGCGCTCGTCTATATGCCTTACAATCTGCCGCATCAAGCCGAGCATCCGGCGATTGTCTACGTTCACGGCGGTCCCGCGGCGCAAACAATCAATACCTTTAATCGCTTCATCCAGCACATGGCTAATCAGGGCTACATCGTCATTGCGCCCAACTATCGTGGATCGACTGGCTTCGGAAAAGAATTTCAACAGGCGAATCTTTTCGACATGGGAGGCGGCGACTTACAGGATGTGCTCTCCGCTGCCGACTGGATCAAACAAACAGGCTACGTTGATCCGAAAAAACTTATTCTGATGGGCGGCAGCTACGGCGGCTACTTGACCATGATGGGAGTCACCAAGGCTCCTGATCTCTGGGCAGCGGGCGTTCCGATTGTGCCCTTCGTGAACTGGTTTACCGAGATACAAAACGAAGATCCTGTGTTGCAGCAGTCCGACCTTGCCACCATGGGCGATCTCGAAAAGAACAAAGCGCGTTACGAAGATCGTTCTCCCATCAACTTCGTGGACCAGATCAAAGCGCCACTGTACTTGTTGGCAGGCGGCAACGATCCGCGCTGCCCCAAAACCGAAGCGCAGCAGGTGGTAGACGCAATCAAGAAGCGCGGCGGGGTGGTCGAATACAAAGTCTATGAGAACGAGGGCCACGGTTTTTCGAAAGTCGAAAACCAGATTGACGCGTATAAACGCGTCGCTGACTTTTTGAAAGCGCACGTCCCGCCGGCGGATTGCGGTTGCTCGTTGAACGAGTAAGGGGTTTCTGCCTCTCGGGTCGCGTGAGATATCTTGTCAGGACTCAGACCCCGCGCCGTTGACATCCACCATCCTAGTAAGAACATAATTCCTCCGCCCGACGCGCGCTCCCCCTCACCCTGAGCGTCTAACCGACCTGTAACAAGAGCCAAGCTCGGTTCACGGTTCGTCTCGCGGACTTGCTCTCACTGGAGGCATTGATGAAGTCACTCCGCTTCGTCTCCCTATTCGCCATTGTCACGCTCACTGTTTTTCTGATCGTGCTGGTCGCGGCGCAGTCGAATCCCGCGGCTCGCGCCGATCAATCGAACGCGCTTCCCAACGCTCAAAGTCTGCCGGCGACAGCGTCCCCGCAACCGGCATCGGTCTACACACCGCATCCAGTCAAGTTCGCGAAAGCAGCCGATTACGATGGGGACGGATATCGCGCTACCGCTGTGGCCATCGGCGACTTGAATGGCGACGGCCACCTCGACATAGTCGTGGCCAATACGGAACAGTTTTTCTTTAGCCTGTATGGCGAACTAAGTGTGCTGATGGGCAATGGCGACGGCACTTTTCAGGCAGCCGCGCCGTACAACTCCGGCGGATTTGGCGCCACTTCCGTCGCCATCGCGGACGTGAATCGCGACGGTCATCCCGATCTCGTAGTGGCCAATGATTGCCAAACCCTGAACGAGCTGAGCCAGTGCAACAGCCTTGGCGGAGTCAGCGTGCTGATGGGCAACGGCGATGGCACTTTCCAGACCGCGGTGCCGTACGACTCCGGCGGCTTTGACGCCACTTCGGTCGCTGTTGGCGACGTGAACCGCGACGGCCATCCCGATCTCATCGTGGCGAACCAGTGCCAGAGCTTCGACCAGAATGGGGAATGCGTCGGCCCGAGCGAAGTCGGCGTTCTGCTCGGCAACGGCGATGGCACTTTCCAACCAGCAGTCAGTTACGGTTCGATCGGTACTGATGCCTCGTCGGTCGCCATCGGAGACGTGAATCGCGACGGCCGTCCCGATCTGGTCGTACTCGGTAGCGGAGTGAGCGTGCTGCTGGGCAATGGAGACGGCACGTTTCAAACGCCTGTCATCTACAACCAGGGCGGCCAGTCGATCGCCCTCGGCGATCTGAATGGCGACGGCTATCCCGATATAGTCGTGGCTGACGGCCAGGTAAATGTGATGTTGAACAACGGCGACGGCACCTTCCAGGCGCCCGTGACTTACAACCCTGGCATCGAATACGCCTTTTGGGTCGCAATCGGAGATGTGAACGGCGGCGCGCTCGACATAATCACGGGCAGCAGCTTCCAGGACAAGCAACATCCCGCAGGCGGCGTAGGCGTGCTGCCGGGCAACGGCGATGGGACCTTTCAGCCAGCTGCCAGCTTCGGAACCGGCGGCCGCTTTACCGACTCGGTTGCGATCGGCGATGTGAATGGCGACGGCAAGGCGGACATTGTGACAGCGAACGGGTACGGGAAGAAATCCACCAGCAGCTCGGTCGGCATCCTCTTGAACGACTACACTGCAGACACGTCGACTTACCTGTCAGGGTTGCCTCAGCCGGCGCAGATTAACCAGACCGTAACCTTCACTGCCACCATTGTTTCCAATCCACCCGTCGCCAACGGGATGCTCGTCACCTTCCGAGAGGGCAAGACGACCCTGGGAACGGGCACGACGAACAATGGGGTCGCAACCTTCAGCACCTCTTTTTCGAAAGCAAAGACCTACACCATCAAGGCGACCTGTGCCGGCGACATTTTTCACAAGAGCAGCACGGGAACGGCAATGGAGACGGTGAATCCTTGAAGTGTGAGTAGTTGTTGAGAATCTTGCGGCGCGCGTGGAAACAATCCGGCGTCCTCTGGGATCGCTAGGAATGCACGCGCATCGCGTGATGTTTTTTCGCAGCTTCCAGCCGCAGCAAGAGCATGTACAGCACGATGCCGACGTTGACCGCGGTAATCAGAAGCCCAAACCAGGTTGGGTGCCGGATGAGGTCGGCTGCCTCAAACGGGATATACATGGCGCCGGAGGCAAGCGCCAGCCATTCTGCCCAGGCGCACAGATACCACAGTCCGTAAGCCTCGACAAATCGCAGGATCACGTAGAGAGACGCGACGACGGCGATCTTCCATAGATGCACATCACTGACCCGGTACACCAGGTCAATGAAAACTCCCACGTAGCGGTGATAGGGATTGACGTGGAAGAATTCCAGGAAGCTCTCCGCCACTCCCCAGATGTCTTTGTGCCGCATCGTAAAGACGCCGAGGCCCGCGAGAACGACGATGACCCCTTTCGCGAACTCGATGGTAGCAACGGTGCGCACGCCCTTGATGTGCGCAGGGTCGTGGATCATGGGATGCGGGATTACGGGGTGCGGGACTCTGGGATGCATTTGCCGAAAATTGATTTCCGTTATCAATTGTCACTTAATCAATCGCCTGACCGCGGATTCATTTTAGAACCTAGCCGCCAACAGGAAGTTTCATTTTGAAGAACTTGCGGTCATATCAACTTTGACGTCGGACGCTGGCACGCAACTCCTCAACGATCTCCAGCGCAGCTTTGCGGGCCTCTTTAATCTGGTTGACTTCGAATGAGATCGCTCCCACACGGGCATGTCCGCCTCCGCCATAGCGCTCGCAGACGCGGGCGAGATTCACGGTAGGCGGGCGTTTTGACCACGGGTTTGACCCGACCGAAACCTTCACCCGAAACGAACTCTTGCTCAGCCCAATGCTGTAGATGGAATCGGGATGCAGATAGTAGGGAATGAACTTGTTGTAGCCTTCGAGGTCGAGGTCGGTAATGTCAAAGAAAATCGTGCCGTCTTTTTCTTCCGACCGCCGCCGCAAAATTTCGATCGAACGTTGGTGGCGTTCCAGTAGCGGCGGCAGAACGGCGGTGACGAAAGGCTCCTCCAGAATTTTCGCGAGCGGTTGGTAAGCGAGCAGCGGAATCATAGTCTTGACGAAGTCGCGGTCAGTGGAGGCTTCGATGGCCATGGTCAGCTTCATGGCCGGAGCTTTCATCTCGACCGCCGACTTGGCGTCGTCGTACATCGCGCCATCCACGATGTCAGTCCAGTGGACTAGCTCCGAGACCGGGCGGGGATCGAAGCCGAAGCGCTCCTCCGCCACCATGGCGATGAAGCTGGTGCAGGATTTGAAATCTGGATCATAGAACTTGCGATTGCTCTGGTCCTGCTCAAAGTGGGCGGCGTCGGCGGGCGAGAGAAATGCGCTCTCGTGGTGATCGAACCACCAGGTGATTTTGGGCGAACTGGAATACTTGAAATCTACAATCGCATTCTCATCGCCATCGAACTGCTTCTCGTCGAAAAGGGCACCCGCGCGATGGAGCATGCCGGAGTACTGGAATTCCACATCGCTGCGAATTCGTTCGCGGTAGAAACGGGAGAACAGAGCGGCCGAGCAAGCCCCATCAAAACATTTGTCGTGATAAAAGACCCGAACTCGCAAATTAGCTTTCTCTAACCCTTTCCCCGGGCGTGGAGTGAAAAACAACTAGAGTTGCTGGTTTGGAGGTTTATGTCAAGGAACTTCTGGGACGGGTACCTGTCCCTCTTGCTTATTACCAATCGATCCGCTCGATTCCGCGCACCAGGTCAAAGTGGCGGTCTCGGCTTAAGAGCGAAAAGGAGTGCTGACGGCAAAGTGCGGCAATCCAAACGTCATTGGAAGGAATTGGCGCTCCCGCTTTCTTGAGTTCGTGTCGAAGAGTTGCGTAGGAGGCGGCCGTAGCTTCGTCCACATCGAGTATCCGGTAGTTTGGAAGCGATTCGGTCAGCCATTCTTCATAGCGCTGCCGGTCGCGTGATTGCCGAATTCCATAACGGTATTCTCCCAACACGATTACAGGAATCGCGATCTCTGCGGCCTGGTGCAGGATCGGCTCCAGCGCCGCGTCACCATCGGCGACGGCGGACAGCCCGTTGGTATCCAGGATCACAGTATCGAGGATCACGCTTGACCTCAGTCTCGATCCTCGGTCTCGATCTGGTCGAACTCCTCTGCAATGATCCCGTTAATTCTCGTTGTTTCCTCGTGCAGATGACGGAGTTTGCCAAACGTCTTCATCCAGGGCCTGCTGTCGCGATTGTTTTGGGCCCGTAGTTTGTCCGCCAATGCCTCCGAGACCAAAGCTCGAAAAGGAATTCCACGCTCGGCCGCCGCCGACTTGGCACGACGAAAGATGGCGTCGGGAATTTCCAAGGTAGTCTTCATGCAGACCATATTCCCATATTTATGGGAGTGAGTCAAGCGAACGAGAAACCTACTCCGATTATCACTTCTTCCGGCGCCGTATCTTAAATACGAAACTAACCACTCCGTTCTGGTCGCGCAGCCCCACGATCGACATGGTCCGGGTTATGTTGTACTCCACCTGGATGATCTGCTGGTTGGAGACGGAGACGTTGGTGCTGTAGGTCAACGTGAGGTTGCTCGCTACCTGCTGCTCGACGGTGACTTGCGGGCCTCGAACTACGTTAGTCTCACTTGCCAGTCCCTGAGGATCGACCTTCACGCGGCTGGCTCCGAAGAGGCGTTGCAAGCGGCTGTTGACGGTACTGTTGAGCGCCTGATTGATCAGCAGGTTGGAGGCATCTCCACCAAAACCAAAGGATGATCCGTTCGCGGCCGCCGCCGCCGATTCTTCCTGCGTGCGGCCGAGAGCCAACAGCGCTATGACATCGGCTTGGGGAAGCTGTGGCTCTGATTGCCAGGTGACTTTCGGGCCGTTGGGAGAGCTGAGGTCACCGCGGAACTGCACCGTGATGTCATAATCGCGCACGCGCGTGGTCGCCTGCAGATCGATGATCGGCTGCGTCTTGGCCGGATTCGCAAAGGTCACATCGCCGCGTTCGAGCTTGTACTTGTTTCCGTTGAAAGAAATTTCTCCTTCCAGAACTTCCACCCTTCCCAGAATTGCCGGGCGCTCTGCGGTGCCCCGAACCCTGAGGTCCGCATTGCCCGAGAGTCTGGCGATGGCGGTTTGCATTTGCAGTTCTGGAGTAGTGACGACGTGAACATCCAGTTTGAGATGGCTCTGCAGGCTGTCGCTCTGCGCCAGCACGATCGTCTGCCGGCTTTTCTCGATATATGCGCCGAAGTCAAATCCGGGAGTCACGGCCAGCTTGGTGACGACGACATCGCCACTCAGCTGAGCGGAACTCGTGCTGCCGGTCAGTCGGAGATCCGCGTTCGCGGTGGAACTGACACCCGGCGGATAGCGCAGGCGGACGCCTTGCGCCGTCGCCCCGAGATCGAGAATGAACACGCCATTCTCGTAGGTCGCAGAACCGGTCAAGGCCACGGTGCCGCCGCCAGTAGTGCCGCTGAGCTTCTGGATCTGGATGCGATTGCGATCGAACAGCAAGACGCCGTTCAGGTCGCTAAGGCCGCTGGGAAAGTCGTTGTGACTGACGAACGTGTTCTTCACATCCAGACGTCCCTGCAACACGGGCTGCCGGAGCGTGCCGCTGGCACTGAGATTTACATCCACCGTACCACGCGCCGAGATTTTGGGGTCGAGCGACTGGAACAGCGTCATATTAACGGAGCCATCCAACTGGACATCGAGTTCCTGGGCTCCAGCCAGATGCGCTCGACCATGCGCAGTGAAATCAGTTCCACTTCCGGCCAGATGGAGATCTTCGACGAGCAAGGCTTGGTCCACGACTTCGAACCGAATAGGACCGACATTTTGCACCTGCACGTGCTCGACCTCGACGCTGAAAGAATCGAGTTCGGCGACCGCTCTTAAATCACGTGGAGTGCGCAGAGGCCCGCGCACCTGGAGCGTCCCTTCCAGCGGAGAGTGTCCCGTGATCTTTCCCGGCAGGTAGGTGCGTAGAAGCCAGTCGGCGTCAAGATGGTGAAAAGTCAGGTTCAGGTCCGCCGGAAAGTCATGCTCTAGGCCGACGGCTGCCCTGAATCGTCAGGTCAGCTTTATCGAAGTCTGAGTGCGCGCTGACCTCGAGCTGCCTTCCATGGGTCACGGCGTCAACGTAGAAATCTCCGGCGCGTTCCTGATCGAGCGCAAGGTCCTTGAGATGAACGTGCGCTTCGATCGAAGGCTGATCGATGGTGCCGCTGGCTTGCACCGTGAAATCGGCGGTCCCTTCAGCGGTGAAACGCCCCGTCTGGAAGCGTGCCAGGGGCGCAAGATTGAGGTTGCGTCCAGAAATATTCAGGCGGAATTCGGTCTTCGACAGGTCAGGGCTTGAAGTACCGAGATTCGACGTACTGATCGCGGCGCTTCCAGAAAGTGGGGCGCCGTAAACGCCGGTTTCGAGGTTGTTAAACTGCAGCTCACCATTGGCCAGTCGAAGGTCGCTCTTCAACGAAGGGACAACCACTCCGTAGGCCACGGCATTGTGGAGTTCAAGATGGCCATCTCCGTGGGGATCGCTGCGCGTCCCGGATATGGAGGCGGACATATCCAGAGTGCCGCCAAAAGTTGCGGCAAACGGCTGCGCAATTCCCGCCAACTGTATGCCTTCGGCCACATCCGCATTGCGCAAGTCAAAGTGCAGAGTAAATGGAAGCCCCTCCAGCAGTACTCCCCCTGACAGCTCGGCATTGGTGTCGAAGTGGACGCTCGTATGGCCGTGAATGAGAGACCCACTGTGTGCGGCAAAGTGATTGCTGGAGTACTGGACGGCGGCAGTGACCGCGTCCCAGTGAACTACCCGCGAGGCGACTTGCGCGGTAGCCGGCAAGGTAGTGTCAAAATCGTAGACTTCAAGGTTTCCGTTCACCGAAAGTTGAGAAAGTTTTCCGCTGGCGTTGCCGCTCAGAGTTGCCCAACCGTGAACCGTAAAAGGCAACTCTCGGGGTCCGTAGGCCGCTTTGAGGAGCGGCGTCCACTCCTTCAGATTATGGCTGGTGAGCGAGAAGTGTAGCGATGAGGTTGCAGCCAGGTTGCCGGTAGCATCGATCTGGGAGCTCGGCGTTGTTAGGTGAAGCTGACTCACCTCCAGTTCGTCACGCGACCCGCGATAGATCGCATCAACCTGGCCGCGGACTGGGACCCCGTTCGCGACCGGATTTCCTGGCGGAGCAACGCTGAGGTTCAGGTGAGTCTCCGCGTCGCGCATCGAGCCCACCCAGATGGTATCGACGTTGCCGCTCGCATTCCCGGAAAGACTAAGTTGGTCCAGCGGAAGCTTGGTTGAGCTCAGCCATTGCAGGGCCGGGAGCACTGGGAACCCCGCCAATTTCAGACGCACCGAGCCGCGCTGAAGACTCTCCGGCGGGATCCGCCCCATCACGTGTCGCTTCACTGGAACCGGCGAGGCTGCCAGCGAACTCTGCCAGTTGATGACTTCGGCATCGCCCTGCAAGTCACCACCGAGCAGGTTCGCCTTGATCGCGGAAACATGAAAGCGGCTGGGGGTAACATCGTAGTTTGCGGTGACCCGCCCATTTTTCATGGACACTTTGCCGTTCGACCACTCGAGATCTTTACCCTGCAGGGTTCCCTGCGTGCCAAAATCACGCAACGTCCAGGAGCCTTTGCCGGAGAACTGGACCGTACCCCTTGGGGATGGTCCCTTCTGCGATAATCCCTTCCGGGCCGGCGCGCTACGAGCCTGCTCCGGCTGCGTCAAAGCCGCAAGTTCGCCGATGTCGGCCGTCCCGTGGTAGTCGCCCTCCAGCCTGGGATCGTTAAAGTCCTGCAGGCTGCCCGCGAAGTGGATTTCAGTTTTCCCGGAAGCCACCGTCAGATTGCTGATGTCGGCGCGTCCCCGAGACAGGAATAGCGATGTGTCGACCTTCCACGCGAACGACCGATACTGCGCGAAGCGCGTGGCAATATCACCCACGGCGACATGGGCCTCGTAGCGCCGGCGCAGCAACGAGTAGTTCAGCAGCAGTGCCACCTCGCGGGCGTCAAAATCGAACGGCATTTTCTTGTCTTGCCACATCAGTTCGCCTCGTTGCGCCTCGATGTGCGCCACCGAAAGCGAAAACAGTTCCTCCACCGGGCCTCGTTCGGCGGAAGACATTCGGTTCACTTGCGGCTCGGGAGCGTTGGTGCTGCCATCCGGATTCACAATGACGTGGGCAACGGGATGGTCGAGCACCAGAGAGTGCAACCCGATGGTGGTGCTGAGGAGCGAGATGATTTTCAATTCCGCCTGCAAGCGGTCAATGTGCAGGAATGGGGCCTGATCGGAAGCTTCCTTGCCGTGAATGGTCAGGTTGCGAGCGTCCACGCGCAGGCGAAACGGAATGGTGTGAAGTTCTCCAAGTTCGACACGGCCGCCGGTGATTTTCTCGGCCGACGCGATCACGCGGCGGCGGGCCAGTTGCTGAAAGGAATCGGTTGTGACGTACCAGGCGAGCAGGGAGAATCCGACGACACTGAAGACGCAAAACCCCAGAAAGAGCTTCCACAGGATTCGACGACGTTCAGGGGGAGACGGCTCGGCCAATTCGTCGGTTGATTTCTCGGTCGGTGGTTCGCCCGAAGTCTCGCTCAACGGTTCTGCTCTCCGGCGCTCGATTCAGGAGGGTTGATATGGCTCCCAGAGCGCAGACTCGCCAGCCATCCGGTGAGCAGCTCGTTCATTTTCTTCTCCGCCAGCAAGTCCTTAATTCGGCCGAAGACTTCGGTCAACGGTGCTGCGCTGCTGCCCGCCTTTTTCATTTCGGGCAGCAACTCATTTTGGTAGTAGGTCTCCACCGCATGCTGGTCGATCTGGATCGAGGGCCGCAGACGGTCTTCCACCAGCTTCATCAGCTGGATCTGGTCGCCCAAACGCTTCTCGAGCGCGCTTTGAGTCAAACCATAACGTTGCAGCCGGGCGTGCCATCCGGCGTCGGTCGCGCAATCCGGATGCAGCTTGCGGACTTCGGTCACGCGGGCAGCAACCTGTTCGGGCGGAGCGGGTTGAGATGGCCGCACCTGCTCCCGGAGAAGTTCCTGATCAATCAGGCGATCGAGTGCGGCTTTGCGTTCCGCCGTGGTGAACGAGTCCGGATCGCGGCCATTCGACAGCGCCTCGAAGGCCACTTCCTGCTCCCAATCACTCTGTAACACGACATGCCCATTAACATCGGTGACCACGCGATCGACGATCTGACCGCCGATGGCCGAAACCGCCAGCGCCATGCTCATTGCCAGGCCCAGCGCCATCGCGATACCGACATCTCTCCCGAGTTTGCTGCAGCGCAACTTCATTAGCATTAGCTCATTAGCATTAGAATGACTGCCCCACGCTGAACGAAAAGTTAAAATGCCCGGCGCGCTGGTACCCAAACTGCCCGACCTGCTGCCCCGTCTGTTTATTGGTCGTGATGTTGTAATAGCTGGGGAAATAGGGCGGATTCAAATTGTATCCGAAATCAAAGCGTAATGGTCCGATCGGCGTCTGGTAACGCACTCCCATGCCGATCGCGTGCGAGGCATAGTTGTAATTGCAGTTCAGGTGCGTGGCCTCATGGAAGCAGTCACCCTGGTAGGGCTGGTGAAAACGGCCAAGACTGGGAATCATCTCCTGCGGCCGCGCGAAAACGTTACCCATGTCTTCGAAAATCGTAAAACCGATGTTGTCGTTCAGTAGAGGCACCCTGACGTTGGGGAAACGCATTTCCAGGCTGTTGAGGAACACCGCGCTGCCTCCGACCGGGAATCCCGTGAATGGATCGCGGGGCCCCGCTTGATTTAACCCGAATCCGCGATGCGAGTTGCCCCCGCCACTATAAAAACGCTCGGGCAGCGGAATCAGAGTTTCGTTCCCGGTTATGGTCTGCGACGGATCGGCGACAATAGTACTTCCGAAAGGGTTCTCGACGCCCACGGTGGTAGATCGGGCAAAGACGTAGCCCTGTCCCGTGCTGCGATTGCGAAAAAATGTGTGGTAGGTGGAGTTCTTAATCAAAACCCGGCTGAAGTCCGCCTCGGAGCCAAAAGCACTGGCCGCCACCCCACCTTCTACTGTGGTGTAGCTCCCGCGCGTGCTTTCCAAATCATTATCGCGCCGGTTTCGTATATAGAGAAAATTAGGCGTTCCGACTCGGGTTGGCTTGGAGAGTAAGTGGAATGAGATTGTCGGTAACCTCAATATTGCTGGCCTCCACGCGACGGTAGCTGAAGCGGTAAGCGAAAGTAGTGAGTTCGCGATCCTGCGATCTTTTCAGCACCTGCAAAACTTGCAACGTTCCTTCCAGACGCTTCGACGTGAAGGTGGAGACATCCACCGTGTTGTCGTAAAGTCCCGTGGCGGTGAAACGAAAATTCTCCCAGTTGAATAGCTTAGGGATGTTGTAACTGATGAGCGCCCGCTGCTGCAGGCGGCCGACATTGGTCTTCAAGGTGACGGTCTGATTCCGCCCGCCCACGTTGATCCGGCTGACGCCGAACGACACCATCGGGCTGACGCCGGTCTGGCCCAGTGGCTGGTTGGTTCCATATGCTGGCTGTCCGGTCTGGAACTCGAAACCGACGCCATAATCAAAGGTGTAGCGATCCGCCTCGCGCGCCGTCACCAGCACGTTCTTGCGCGATTCGGTGCCGTCCGGGTTCTGGATGGCCGTGTCTACTTGCTTGAAAAGGCCAAGGTCATAGAGGCGGCGTTGGCTCTCCAGCAATGCCTGCTGGCTGAGGGGCGCTCCCGGCTGCACTCGCACTTCGCGGCGGGCAACTCCGAAGCGCGTGTAGTGCAGCCCATCGAGAAAAAGCTGATTGACAAAAAACTGCTCGCCTTCATGAATGGTGAAAGTGACACCGACTCGCGGTAAGCTGTCCGCCGACGGAACCGGAATGTAGGCGACGTCCACTGTGGCATTGGGAAAACCATTGTCAAAATATTTGCTGAGAATCGTGTCGCGATCATCCGCCAGACTCGATTCGTCAAAGCCTTGCCCTTCCGCCGTAGAAATTTCAGGAAGCTGTTCTTGCGGAAGCGTGTAACTGCCCTCGATGCGGACCCACATGACGCGGGTCTGCGGTCCTTCTTTGACGGTGATATCGATAGCCAATTGGGACGGATCGCCCCTATAGCTGGTAACCAGTTTGCTGTTGATCTCAGCCTGCCGGTAGCCGCTGGCCCGATAGAGACTCTGGACACCGATCACATCCTCTGCAAGCAGCGCTTCGCTGTAGCGCCCATGACTAAACAGGCGTCCAGAAGCTTGGTCCTGCATGCGTGTTCGAATCTGCTCGGCAGAAAAAAAGCGATTGCCGGAAATGTGAATGGCAACAAGCTTGTGGCGATCTCCAGGGCTGACGAGATAAACCACCTGCACCTGCTTCCCATCCGGCGAATTGTGCTGGCTCACACTGACGGTGGCCTCGAAGTATCCCAGAGTCTGCATGTGGTTCTGGATGTTGCGGCGTCCTTCATTGAGCAGATCGTCGTCAACCGCGCCCTCCTCGTAAATGGGCACCAGCCTCCGCAACACGCGCTGGCTGAGCTTAAAACCATCGGCCGCAATTTCTACGACCGGGCCGCGGTCCGCTTTGAAGACGTAGTCCATGGTGTTGTGGTCGGCACGATATGTGCTGCTGGATAGTTCAACCTGCGCAAGCAGGCGGTTTTGCTTCTGATAACGAGAGCGAATTCGTTGCAGAGCGCGCGAAATACGATTCGAATAGACTTTTTCGCCGGGATGGAGCTTGGCGATGTCCTTGAGCTGTTCGACGGAATAGCCGGCATCGCCTTGGAGAGCGATCTCCCCAACCACAGCCCGCGGACCTGGGACAACGTGGAAGGTCAGGTTGACCTGGCGTTGCTGCTCGTCGCGTTGTTCCGAGCTGGTCGTTTTCGACTGATGCAATCCATTTTCTTCCATCATTCGTTGGATGCCGGCGATCGCGCGGTCGAGTTTCTCCTGAGCGTAGAGTTCGCCGAGTTGCAGCCGCGTGGAGCTGGCCAGTTGGTTGGCCGACGGATTGGTAGAGACGCCTTCAATAATGATCATGCCAACGAAAAAATTGGCCGTCGTCAGAAAGCGCAGCCTCACCCCGGCGGTGTCGGTCCGATCCGCTTCCGCTTGAATATCCGCGAACCGCCCGGTGGCAAAAAGCGCCTGCATCGCGTCGTGCAGCACTTCGCGGGTGAGAGGCTCTCCAATCTTGAGCGGAGTTGCAGCCAGTAGCGCAGCCACTTCCTCCAGCGGTACCCCCGGCAATTCGATCTGATCAATCGCTAATCCAATGTAGGGAGTGATGGTTCCGAACTGGGCTCCCGATTGGGTCCCAAATTGTGTCCCGGACCGTGTTCCAGATTCCGTGCCAGACTGCGAGGACGACTCCGGTGTTTGCTGTGCGACCGGGGGAGAAGCAGCAGCCCAACTTACTCCACACGCCAGCAGGAGCAAGACAGCAAGCACAAATCGGACGAGCCAGAGTCTGCCCTGAGCCTGCCGAAGGGCCGCCCGTCCCCGCACGAGCAAGATTCCCTCCCGAAATTCGGGCTCGTCAACCATGCAACCTTCCGGGTTCGATGAAGCACAAAACGGCACGCGTTGCTCGCAATAAAAAAGTTTGACGACCGGCACCTATAATACTGGTTTGAAAGCTTGGGAAAGGTAATCGCCGAGGTAAGCGCGACGAAAGCGAGAGGAAATCGACGCTTTGGGAATTGATGGTTCAGAGACGCGCGACTTGGAGACAGGCGACCGCTACTCGCGCCAGGTCTTGTTTAAAGAGATCGGAGTCGAGGGTCAGAAAAAGCTGGCACAGTCGCGCGTAGTCATTGTCGGATGCGGCGCCACCGGTTCTGCGCTGGCCTCGTTGCTAGGCCGTTCGGGCGTCGGCACTCTGCGGATTCTCGACCGCGACTATGTCGAAGCCAGCAATCTGCAGCGGCAAACACTGTTCGATGAAAACGACGCGCGCGAATCCACCCCCAAGGCGATCGCGGCTGCACGACAGATCGCACGCTTCAACTCGCAGATCGTGGTCGAGCCGCAGGTCGCCGACCTGACTCCGGCAAACGTCGATTCCCTGCTCGGCGGCTCTGATCTGATTTTGGATGGCACCGATAATTTCGAAACCCGATATCTGATCAACGACTATGCGCTGAAAAATTCCGTCGCCTGGATTTACTCCGCCGCAGTCGCCAGTTACACCGTGACCATGAACATCCTGCCGGGCGAAACGGCTTGCCTGGCCTGCATTTTCCCCGAATCTCCTCGTGGAGCAGTGGAGACCTGCGAGACGGCCGGCATTCTGAATTCTGCCGTGAACCTGGTGGCATCGCTCGCGGCGACCGAAGCGTTGAAGTTTCTGGTAGGTGCCCGTCCGAAGATGCGGCGGACGCTGCTTTCCTGGGATGTCTGGACGAATGAGCGAGCGGAGTTGGAGGCGATTCATCCGAGGGTCGGATGCCGCGCCTGTTCGCGCGACTTTGTCCATCTGGCGGGCGAAGGCCACCCTCACATTACTTTATGCGGCAGGAATTCGGTACAGATCCACGAGCGGCATCGGCCGGTAGACTTTGCCGAGTTGAGTTCTCTCCTTCGGCCGCATGGCAACGTTCGCCACAACGAGTTCGTGCTGAAGTTCTGGCGCGAGCCCTACGAAATGACGTTGTTTCCTGACGGCCGGGCGATCATCAAGGGGACGACCGACACAGCCGTTGCTCGAAGTTTGTACGCGCGATTCGTGGGCAGTTGAAGAATTGTTTCACCACTAATCGATTGCAGGTTGTGCGCACAGCTTTTCACCCAGCGTGGCGCCGTGTGTCTCCGCCAATTTCCGTGATTTAGCCGATATTACCCTGATTTGCCGAGTATTCTACCTTTCTCTAGCCCCGCTGGGCTCCGCGCCAACTGGCCCGCAAACTGCACTCGCACAGATAGTGGTAGTTCCCTCTGGAGGCAGTATGCGACCCTATTTGATTCTGATGGCAGTAGTTCTGGCGTCTGTAGCGGCTTTTGGGCAATGGCCGAGTAATCGTCCTTATGGCCCTTACGGTCCGTGTTTTTATGGATGCGGCGCGTCGATCCCGCTCTTGGTCACGCCGGAAATTTCCCTGCAGCAGTTTTCGCCGAACCCAGTGGGAGCGACCAACGCCACTACGGGATTGATTGCCGGCGCAACCAACTCCACGCTTTCCCAAGTTCAGGGCTCGACGAGCTCGGTCTACACCGTCGCCGTGTGGTACCAGGGCGGCGCTCCGATGACCACGCCAGCCGTTCAGCTGTGGCCCGAAACGATTGGACGAGAAGGTCACATCGTGCACGGTCCCATGCACGGTCCAATGCCAGCAGAGCATGTCAGCGAAGTGCGTGAAATTCACACCCGTGAAACGCACGAAGAACGCTCGCGTGAAGAGCACGTCTCCCGCCAGTCGGAAGAGCCACGCGGTGAATGGACTTACATCGCTGGGCCCGAGCGCGCCGCGACTCACGTCTTTACTAACGACGACGTCAAGCGCCAGAATGACAAAAACGGCACGGTGAAGCACGACGGCAAGACGGAAACGATGTAGAGAGGCAGGTCCCAGGTTTCAGCTTAGATTTCTAGCTCCCGGTCGCGAACTTGCTTCGGCGACCGGGAGCTTTTTTCTTGGCGACTGGTGTCGGTTCGAGCTTCTGCTGACCCAACTCCCTTGCCCAATCTGTTATCTTCTCTGCTATCTTCGTCGGTTGAATCTCTCCACAGATACCATGCCGGTGCCGGTTAGCACCCATGCCAAGGATGAGTGCCACGATGGTTGACAGTGTTGTGCGCCCGGAACCGTCCCGCCTCTATCGCTGGATCGTATTGCTTTTCGTCAGCGTAGCCATGGGCGGCAACTACTACATCTACGACAGCATCAACCCGCTGGAACGCATTTTCATCGACAAGCTCGGTTTTTCCGCAACCGCGTTCGGATGGCTGAATTCGTCCTACAGCGTGGCCGCGGTTCTGACGCTGCTGATCGGCGGCATCATCATCGATCGCATCGGCACGAAGAAGGCGTTTACGTTCTTTGCGGTATTTTGTCTGCTGGGGGCCGTGCTCACCGCCGCTCGCGGACGGCCGGGCGTGATGATCGCCGGCCGTACCGTGTTGGGTCTAGGCGCGGAGTCCATGATCGTCGCAGCGACTACCGTGCTTGCCAAGTGGTTTAAGGGCAAGGAGCTGAGCTTTGCATTTGGCATCAACCTGCTGATTGCGCGCCTGGCCTCGGTTGCAGCGGACAATTCGCCGACCTGGGCAAATAAGGCGTTTTATCCCAACGGGCCGTCCGGCGAGCCCAGTTGGCAAGGCCCGTTATTGATCGCCGTCGGGGCCGGCGTCCTGGCCGTAGTTTGTTCGGTAGTTTATTGGGTACTCGAAAGCCGGGCAGAAAGCCGCTATGAATTAGGCCAGGCGGGCTCCATCGACAAGCTCGAGTTCGGACAGATTCTTCGATTCAACCCCTCCTACTGGTTCGTGGTGGGGCTTTGCTTTACCTTCTACTCCGCCATCTTTCCCTTCCGCACGTTCGCGATCGACTTATTCACCAATAAGATTCTGGCAGCCCACGGCGGTGTAGCCGCGTCCGAAGCGATGCGGGTGCTAGCGCACGAGCGCGCCGGATTCTTCAACAGTCTGCTTCCGCTTTCGGCGATGGTCGCCACTCCGCTGTTCGGGCTGATGGCCGACAAGATCGGGAAACGCGCCCTCTTGATGATCTTCGGCTCCATCCTGCTGATGCCGGTTTATTTGATGATGGGCTACACCGATATCTCGCTCTATGTCCCGGTCGTCATGATGGGGATCGCGTTTTCACTGATTCCGGCCGTCATGTGGCCGTCGGTCGCCTATATCGTGGACCAGAACCGGCTGGGGACCGCCTACGCCTTGATGACACTGATTCAGCAGATCGGGTTCTTCATCCTGAACCTGCTGATCGGCAAGGCCAACGACTACACCCACGCCGGGCTCGACAATCCCGGAGGATATGGCCTGGGCATGTGGATCTTCTCAGTCTTAGGATTTGTCGGACTGACCTTCGCCATTCTATTGCGGATTCGGGAGACCGGCCCCAAGGGCCATGGGCTGGAGACAATCACGGCCAAGGGGTAGAACAGGTTGTGTGGCGCGGACACTTCTGCCCGCGTGTCTGTAGCAAAGCACCCGTCAGCAAAGACGAGAGTGTCCGCACCAAGAGGGATCGGGTTACGAAAGTGATCTACGGGCCAACTTAGCAGAGTACTTTGGCCCGACAGCTCATCCGACAAGCTACAGCTTTTGGTATATTCTGACCTCTTAGGAACGGTCGAGAGCGCTTCCGCGAACAGCTCGGCAAATTTGTACAACGAAAAGAGTTTGAAGCCGCATCTGAACGAAGTAGCGGCCGGAAAAGGCGACTTGACCGACCAGAAAGATCGCATCACTGAAGCAGAGGCAATTGAGCAGGCGAAGCAGGGCCACGAAGCAGCATTCGAAGTCCTGTATCACTTGCATAAACGCCGCGTGTATTCGCTATGTTTGCGCATGGTTTCCAATCCCGCTCAGGCCGAGGATCTGGCCCAGGAAGCATTCCTTCAGCTTTTTCGCAAGATCGGAACCTTTCGCGGCGAGTCCGCCTTCTCCACCTGGCTGCATCGCATGACCGTCAACGTCGTGCTGATGCAACTCCGCAAGAAGGGCCTGCCGGTGGTTTCGCTCGAAGAGACTCTGGAAGCCGACGACGAGGCTCCACGGAAGGAATTCGGTACCAAGGACCTGAAGTTGACGGGCTCCATCGATCGCCTGCAATTGCAGCGGGCCATCGACCGGCTGCCGCCGGGTTACAGAACGGTTTTTGTGTTGCACGATGTGGAAGGGTTCGAGCATAACGAAATTGCCCAAATTGTGGGCTGCTCAATCGGCAACAGCAAGTCGCAGCTCCACAAGGCACGATTGAAGCTGCGGGACTACCTGAAGTTCATGAGAGCCGAAAAGGCCAAGACTGGGTAAATGAAGTCGCGGTATTGGGGAGAGGGCTAGCTATGACGTGTTCAGAAGTACATCGGATTCTGCCGGAGTTCCTCGGCGGTGCGCCGGACGGTGCACTGCAGACCGACTTTCAGACTCATTTGAAGTCCTGTCCAGATTGCTCTGATCTGGTGTCGGATCTGAAGCTCATCGCGAGCGGAGCCCGGCAACTGGCGGCAAGCGAAGAGCCTCCGGAGCGGGTCTGGGTGCGAATCGCCGCTGAATTGCGCGCCGAAGGGCTGATTCGCGAACCGGAGTCCGCGCCCGTCCGGCCAATTCTCGTTCCCACCGCTTCGCGACGCCGATGGAGCGCGTTGTGGCTGGCGCCGGTCGCAGCTGCCGTGTTGGCCGCTGGCGCTTACGTGGTAAGCCATCAGCCGGCCTCGCCGGTTGCCAAGCAGCAACTGGCGCCGAGAACGTTGGCAGCTCCGGCTGCAACTCAGACCGCAGTTGTGAGCCCAAGTCCCATGATCCCAACTTCGGTTGCGCCAAACTCCGCTACACCAGCTCCCGTGTCGACTCCCGCTCCGCAACTGTTGGCGCAGAAATCAACTCCTCCCTTGGATACGGTACGACCCGTAGCCGAGCCTGAACCGAGCGCGGAAGACCGACAGTTTTTGAGTGTGGTTTCGACACGTGCCCCTTCGATGCGGGCCACGTATGAAAATCAATTGCAGGCTGTGAACGCCGACATCCGGGAAACCCAGGCGTATGTAAATCGATATCCGGGAGATGCGGACGCCCGGCAGCATCTGATGGATGCCTACGAGCAAAAAGCACTTCTTTATCGGATCGCGTTGGATCGTATTCAATAATCGAAGGGGCGGACCGGCGTTTCCGGCCGCAGGGGCGGCGTTTTATGGCGGGTCTTAAGAGGGCGGGTCTTCGCAAACCGGGAATTAACCAGGCAGGTATTCAACCCACCACCATTCAACAGGCCGCGGTCGTAACCCTGGTTCTGGCAACCTGTTTGTCATCGGCGGCATTCTCCGAGACTAAGAAGGAATACCGTTTCACGGTCGGCCCCCACGCGAATGTTTCCGTGGACACGCAGGCCGGCGCTATTTCAGTGAAGCCTGGCAGCGGCACCGAAGTAGTGGTGACCGCCACGATGAAATCGGACAACGTGGAAGTCGATCAGCAACAAAACGGCAATCGGATTGATATCGCATCCCACGTCCTGCAGGGCGCCGGACGGCAGAGTGGTCAGGTCGACTACGAGTTGCTCGTTCCGCCTGACGCGATCCTCTATCTTCATTCCTCGACCGGTCCGCTGTCTGCCGAGCACCTGCAGGGATACCTGACGCTCGAAGGAGCAGATGCGGTAGTGAACGTTCGCAACGTGGAAAATGGCACCGTCCACGTGCAGACCATGCGTGGGGTGATCAACCTCACCGATGTTCTCAACGGACGTGTTGATATCGGGTCCATCAGCGGCGACGTCCATTTAAAGTCCGTAACGGGACCGCTGGTTCTCGTGAATACCGGCAGCGGCAAGGTTTTTTACGACGGTAATTTTGGATCCGGCGGCGACTATAAGTTCGCCACCCATAGCGGTAACATCGAGGCCCTGGTTCCAACCGATGTTTCGGCGGATTTCCGCGCACACTCCGTGCTCGGACGCGTAAAACACGACTTCCCTCTAAAACCCAAACACTCCCGGTTCCCCGCGGAAACGGGAAGTTCCTTCGTCGGCACTACCGGCCAGGCAACATCGGAGGTCGTGCTGCGTTCTTTCAGTGGTAAAATCCGCCTAAAGCAACGCTGAACTGATTGAAAATCAACGGAAATGGGAGACGACTGGCCCCGATTGGGTGACCGTGTCCTCCATTTTCGTGCCGCGGAGTGCCATGGGAGTGCGCGCACTGTTTCTTGTGGGATTCATGGCCGCCGGTAAGACCACCGTGGGACAGGAACTTGCCCGACGCCTGGGATGGGATTTTGTGGATCTGGATGCCCAAATCGAGTCCCGCGAGCAGCAAACCATCGCGGAGATTTTTCGCGACCGAGGGGAACCTGAGTTTCGCCGTGTCGAATCGGCAACTCTTCGCGATCTGACGCAATCACTGGAGCGTGACACCGTGGTGGCACTCGGCGGAGGAACCTTCGCACAACCAGGCAACTTTGAGTTGCTCCGCCCCTGGCAATCTATATTCCTGGATACTCCATTAGACGAACTTTGGCAACGCACTCGGGAGGACACGACGAAACGGCCTTTGCGAAAGGATGACCGCGCCGAGTTCGAAAGTTTGTACTGGGAGCGACGGCCGTCCTACACCCAGTCGACCATGACTATCGTAACCTCAGGTAACACTCCAACCTCCCTTTGCGCTGAAATCGAGCGTAGGTTGCAATTTGGGCCAAAAACCGCGGGACGGACCGAGGCCGCCGGCCCATCTCAGACCACGCCCGCTCGTGCGGGAACAGGAGAATCGCAGTGAAGTTGTCCTTACCATCGTCATTGTCTTATCGCCTGCTCGTTCTCGTATCAGCGCTCGTTTGCTGCATTGCGGCATCAGCCGCTCCCGTTCCCGCAGCGACACCCAAAGAGAAAGAACACGATGCGAAGACCATCGATGCCGGTTCCTTCGGTGTCTTCCAGAAGGGTCGCCGTGTAGGCACCGAGACCTTTTCGATCGAACAGACCGGCTATGGCAGCCTGATCAAATCTGAATTCAAGACGGAGAACGGCCCCACTACCGACGTTCAGACCTCCGAGATGCAACTTACGGCCAACGGAGATGTTCGCCGTTACGAGTGGAAGGAATTAAGTCCCGGCTCAGGGCAATCCACCGTGGTTCCAAACGACGATTTTCTGGATCAGAAGTGGACCACTGCAACCGGCGAGAAAGAGCACAATCAGCCCTACCTTCTGCCGACCTCGACCAGCATCCTCGACGACTACTTCTTCGTCCATCGTGAAGTTCTGGCCTGGAAATTTCTGGGCAAGGTCTGCAAGCAGGACAACGGACAACTCCAGTGCCCGCCGAGGCAGCGCACCCAGTTCGGAACCTTGAACCCGCATCAACAGGCGCAATCCCTGCTCACCGCGGAGTTTCTCGGCCGCGAAAAAGTGACCCTGAAAAACGGCCCGCAGGACCTGCTCAAAGTAGAACTCAAGAACGATGCAGGAACCTGGCAACTCTGGCTCGATGATCAATTCAAGGTCTTACGGATGTCCGTAGTAGGTGAAAATACCGAAGTGGACCGCGATTAAAGTGCAGGTGTCAGGTCTCAGGTGTTAGGTCTTAGGAAAACACGTCGCTGCCAGGAGTGGTTTTTCCTGAGACCTGGCACCTGAGCCCTGCCCCACCGGGATAACGTTGTGACCATCATTGATTCACGGACATCGCGCGTGCTCTTCACGGCCTTTCTGTTCGCTCTGGGCGTCGGTTTTCTCTATGCGGCGCGACGGACCCTGATTCTTTTTCTCTTCGCCATTTTCTTCGCCTACCTTATAAACCCGGCAATCGGGAAACTGGAGAAACTGTTTCACAGCCGCATCTGGGCAATTACGGCCATTTACGTTCTGCTGCTGATTGGTCTCGGAGTCTTCGGCTTCCTGGTCGGTCCGAGGATTGCCCGGCAAAGCGCCCGCCTGGGAGCGTCGCTGCCCGGACTCATAGATAACGCCAGCACCGGCCAGCTCTCCGGCCAGATCGGTCAGATTGCCGAGCGCATCGGAACCCAGCACGGTTGGAGCGAGACTACCCGGAAGCAGATTCAGGATTTCCTGTTAAGCCGCCGGGACGATTTATCTCACGTGGCGCAGTCGATCGGGATTCGCCTGGCCGAAGCGGCACAGGAAGTCTGGTTACTGTTTCTTGTGCCGATCCTGGCCATTTTTTTTCTTCGCGATGGGGGAAACTTTCATGAAGTCCTGTTGGCGATGGTGCAGTCGCGCACGCAGCGTGAGTTCTTGCAGGATGTATTCCAGGATTTGAACCAGATGCTCGCCCAATTCATTCGCGCCCAGTTAACTCTGGCAGCACTGTCCTTCATGGCATACGCCGCATTCTTGGGTCTGATGCGGGTACCTTACGCTCTGATGCTAGGTACCGCCGGCGGCGCGCTGGAGTTCGTCCCCTTGGCCGGACCCCTGCTAGCGGGCTCTGCCATGATGACCGTTGCCGTTTTGTCGGGGTACCCGCACTGGCCTTTCCTGCTCTTATTCTTGCTACTTTGGCGGATGGTTCTAGACTACGTCATCTCTCCCCGCATCATGGGAGTCAGCGTCGAACTGCACCCGCTAGCCGCGCTGTTTGGTATCCTCGCGGGCGGCGAAATCGCCGGAGTACTAGGCGTCTATCTCTCCATCCCGGTAATGGCCAGCCTGCGCATAGTCTGGCGGCGCTGGCGAATCTACGCCGAAAAACGCAAATTCGGCCCCCTGAACGAGTACTCATTTCCGCAAGAAATAGGAAGAGGAACAAGCTAAGGTCTTAGGTGTCAGGTCTTAGGTCTTAGGTCTTAGGTCTTAGGTCTTAGGAAAACCTCTCCTCGCAGCAACAGGGTTTTCCTAAGACCTAACACCTGAGACCTGCCTTTCGGTGCCTGCGTCGTCATTCCCTGCCGAAATTTCGCTGGTATAAAATCGAGACTTACCTTTTCAACGAACACGTCCGTCAACATATGTCGAACAAACTTCCTGTAGGAATTCTCGGTGCCACCGGCATCGTCGGGCAGAGATTTATCCAGGCGCTCGAACATCACCCGTGGTTTGAAGTCGCATGGCTCGCAGCGTCGGACCGTTCGGAAGGTCGCCCCTACGCCGAAGCCGCGCGCTGGCGTTTGAAAACCGCCATCCCCGCAAATGTAGCGAACATGACGGTTGCGCCCGCCAAACCGAAAGGCGCGCCGAAGATTATCTTCGCCGCCCTCGACGCTTCCATCGCCCGCGAACTGGAACCGCAATTCGCCGCCGCCGGTTGTGCGGTGGTTTCCAACTCGAGCGCGCTGCGCATGCAGGCCGACGTTCCGCTGGTGATTCCTGAGGTCAACGGGGACCACATTCAATTGATAGACAAACAATCCTGGCGCACGCAATCGAAAGGCTTTGTCGTCACCAATTCCAATTGCTCCGCCATGGGATTGGTGCTGGCGCTCGCTCCCCTGCATCGCGCCTTCGCTCTCGAGGCCGTGACGGCAGTGACCATGCAAGCGGTCAGCGGTGCAGGATACCCCGGAGTGGCGTCGCTCGACATTCTGGGCAATGTGATTCCTTACATTGCGAACGAAGAAGAAAAAATGGAGGAGGAGACGCAAAAGATGTTGGGAACGCTGAACGGTTCACGCATCGACCCCGCTCCCTTCGCCATGAGCGCGCAGTGCAATCGAGTCGCGGTGGAAGATGGCCACACCGAGTCGGTTGCGATCCGGCTCAAGAAGAAAGCCACGCCGGAAGAAATTATCGCTGCCTGGAACGATTTTCGCGCCGAACCGCAGAAGCTGCACCTGCCGACCGCACCCGACGCGCCGGTCGTGTACATGACCGCGCCGGACCGCCCGCAACCACGCTTCGACGTTGACCTTGGAGCGGGCATGACGACCTCAGTCGGACGCCTGCGCAAATGCAACGTGCTCGACTGGAAGTTCACCGTCCTGTCGCACAACACGATTCGTGGCGCTGCCGGTGCCGCGCTACTGAATGCCGAACTCCTCAAGGCGAAAGGTTATCTCGGGTGAGGAGAACATCAACCACGGAGACACGGAGACGAGGAGAAGAAAAGAATCATACTTGTGCAGCTCCGGCTTTTGCCAGAGTTAAGGTTTTCTCCGTGTCTCCGTGCCTCCGTGGTGGATGTCCTGCTGACCGCAAGGAGTCCCTCCGCCCATGATCGTGATGAAGTTCGGCGGGACCTCCGTGCAAGACGCGAAAGCCATCGACCGCGTGGCGCAAATCGTCCAGGGCCGGTTGGCGGATCGACCCGTGGTAGTGGTAAGCGCCATGGCCAAAGTGACCGATTCCCTGCTCGCGATGGGAAAGGCTGCCGGCGGCGGCGATCGCAAGACCGCGCTCAAAATGGCGCGCACTCTGCGCGAGCGCCACTATGACACTGCCGGAGAACTGCTCGGCACCGCGCTGTTCACAGAATTTCACGGCGACCTTGGTGCCGACTTCGAAGACCTGGACGAACTGCTGCGTGGCATCGGCGCAGTCGGCGAAATCACGCCGCGCACTTACGATTATGTGGCTTCGTTCGGCGAAGTGCTTTCGAGCAAGATCGTGGCCGCCGCCTTCGCCGCCCGCGGATTGCCCGGCGCTCACGTCGATTCACGCCAATGCCTGCTCACCGACAGCAGCTATACCCGCGCCGTTCCCCAGTTTGAAGAGACCAACGAACGCCTGCGCAAGCGCGTCCAGCCCCTCATTGACTCCGGCAAGGTTCCAGTGATGGGCGGCTTCATTGGTTCGACTCGGTCCGGCATCACGACTACCATCGGTCGCGGCGGATCAGATTTTTCCGCCGCTATTTTTGGCGCTGGCCTGAATGCGCAGCGCATCGAAATCTGGACCGACGTTGACGGCATGATGACCACCGATCCCCGCCTCTGCCCCGATGCGCGCCGCATCAAGGTCATCAGCTTTGACGAAGCCGCCGAGCTTGCCTATTTCGGAGCTAAAGTGTTGCATCCAGCGACCGTGATGCCCGCGATTCAACAGAACATTCCAGTCTATGTTCTCAATTCAATGAATCCGACCTGCGAAGGCACGAAGATCACAGCGCGCGCCCCCCGCTGCTCGAATATTTTCAAGGCGATTGCCCTCAAAAAGAAGATCACGCTCGTAGAGATTGCATCGCCTCGCCGTCTGCTGGTGCACGGATATCTGAAGTCCATTTTTGAGGCGTTCGATAACCACGACGTCGCGGTGGACGTGGTGTCCACCTCCGAAGTCAGCGTCTCGGTAACAGCCGAGACCAACGAATCCATCCCGGCGCTGGCCGCCGACCTGGCGAAGATTGCCGACGTAAAATATGAAGGCCGGAAGGCGATTGTTTGTCTAGTCGGTGAAAATTTACGTGACACTGCCGGAATCGCCGCCAAGGTCTTCGGCATCCTTGAAGATGTAAAGATCCGCATGATTTCGCAGGGCGCGTCCGAAATTAATCTGACTTTCGTGATCGAAGAAGACGATGCAGCCGAGGTGGTAAGGCGATTGCATCGTGCATTCTTCGCGGAGGCGGATCCCGAGGTGTTCGCATAGCGTCGTTTAACCGCCGAGGACGCAGAGTGCGCGGAGAAAATAAAGGACTGAAAGAACAAAGGTTTTAGCAGAGTTAACTCAGCGTACTCCGCGAACTCTGCGGTTATAGGTTTCAGCATGAATCTTCTAATTCTAGGCCGAGGCAAGACAGGCTCGCTGGTGGCGGAAGTCGCGCGCTCACGGCGCCATCAGGTGCGAGTTCTCTGCGCCGCGGAAAATGTCGGCTGCAGCGCGCTTACCCCAGAGTCGCTCGCCGCTATCGACGCAGTGATCGATTTCACCACGCCCACCGCCGCGGTCTCGAATGCTGAAGCCTGTATCCGCGCCAAAAAGAATCTCGTCGTCGGGACCACCGGCTGGTATGACCAAGTCCCGCGTTTGCGCGAATTGGTGCTCTCCTCCAAGACCGGCTTCCTCTACGGATCGAATTTTTCCATCGGCGTGAATTTGTTTTTCGAAATCGTCGCCACCGCCGGGGCAGCCCTGAAATACAACTACTCAGGACAGATTTTCGAGCGCCATCATGAGCAGAAAAAAGACGCTCCTTCGGGAACTGCGCTCACCATGCAGAACATCGTGCGCGACTCCAGCGGCCAGGCGCTTGAGATCATTTCCTTTCGCGAAGGCGATGCGGTCGGGATGCACGAACTCGTCTTCAACTCTGCCGGCGATCGCATCTATTTGTGTCACGACGCCAAGTCGCGCCACGGATACGCCGAAGGCGCCGTGCGCGCCGCCGAATGGCTGCCCGGGAAAACGGGCTTCTTCGAGTTTCGCAACGTCTGGCGAGAACTCTAGAGCGGAGCTCGAGAATCGCTGTCGCTGCCGGCCCCGTTAAGCAACGCCCGCTCATGCACGCCCCCGCGATAAGCGTTATCCTTTACCCATGCAACTCCGCGGCTGTGGTACGGCTCTGGTCACACCGTTCTCCCAGGACGGTGCGGTTGATGAAAACGCGCTGCGTACTCTGGTCGCATGGCAGGTCGAATCGGGCATCGATTTCCTGGTTCCGTGCGGCACCACGGGAGAAACCCCTACGCTCACCCACGACGAGTGGCTGCGAGTCATTGACGTCACCATCGAAGTCGCCGCCGGACGCGTGCCGATCGTCGCCGGAGCTACCTCCAACTCGACCCAGGACGCCGTGGCCAAAGCAAAAGAAGTAGCGTCGCGGCCAGGCGTCAATGCCATCCTCACCGCTTCTCCGTATTACAACAAGCCCACGCAGGAGGGCCAATACCGGCATTTCCGCGCCATCGCCGAAGCGGTCGACAAGCCAATTATTCTCTACAACGTTCCCGGTCGCACCAGTGCCAACCTCGAACCCGCAACCGTCGCGCGCCTGTGCGAAGTGCCAAACATCGCGGGCATAAAGGAAGCCAGCGGCAACATGACGCAAATCGCCGAAGTTCTGAACGCGGTGCCCGAAACTTTCGTCGTGCTGTCCGGCGACGACGCCGTCACCTTGCCCGTGATCGCTCTCGGCGGCGTTGGAGTGATCTCGGTCGCGTCCAACGAGATCCCGCGAGAAATGTCGGAGATGACACGCGCAGCCCTGAATAACGACTGGCCGTCGGCGCGCGCCATCCATCGCAAGTATCTGGCGCTGATGCAGGCCAACTTTATCGAGTCGAGTCCGCTGCCGGTGAAGGCCGTTCTCGCGATGATGGGCAAGATCGAAGAAGTCTATCGTCTGCCCTTGCTGCCCATGCGCCGCGACACGCGCTCGAAGCTACAGAAGGTCGCAACCGACGCCGGATTGATTGCCCGGCCCGCCGCTCCGCCGACCGCTGCCACCGAATTCTATATTTACGAAAATTGGGCAGCCGGCCCGCACAAAGCGATGCTGCACCGCGCTTCCTGCGGACAATGTAATTCCGGCAAAGGACGCCCCGCCGGTCACGATCCCAATCATTCGCGCTGGCACGGACCTTATGGAAGTCTTGTCGGAGCGCGCGAGGCGACCCATCAGATGCAAGGAGTGCTGATCCGCAGCGAATGCAAGTGCGTGGCGTAAGGCAGCCTTCAGTTAGGGTGCCCCATCCTAACGTCGCGTTTTTTGCGATGTTAGGGTGGGAACCACGGCTGCTTCAATCGTGGGATTTTGACTCCGCAGACTTGTTATGCAGCAATTCCTATGACAGATTCCCTATCTACCTTGAAATTGGCGATTGAAAATCTGTCGGCGCGCGAAACGATCGCCGGCCCCGACGAAGCCCGTCCCATTTTTTTCGACTTCCGCGCCGCCCTCACCCGCGGCGAGATTCGCGCCGCGGAGAAAATCGATGGCCGATGGGCCGTCAACACCTGGGTAAAGCAAGGCATCCTGCTCGGTTTCCGTCTCGGCGAGTTACAAGAGATGTCGGACGGCGATGTACTCTCCTTCATTGACAAGGACACCTTCCCCGCCCGCCGCCTGACCCTCGCCGATCGTATTCGCCTCGTACCCGGAGGATCCTCCATCCGCGAAGGCGCCTACGTTGCGCCGTCGGTCATCTGCATGCCTCCCATGTTCATCAATGTCGGCGCCTACGTGGATGAAGGTTCGATGATCGACTCCCACGCTCTGGTCGGCTCCTGCGCGCAGATCGGCAAACGCGTCCACCTTAGCGCCGCCGCGCAAATCGGAGGCGTGCTCGAACCCATCAACGCCGCCCCGGTGATCATCGAAGACGATGTGCTCGTCGGCGGCAATTGCGGAGTGTATGAAGGCACGCTGGTAGGCGTCCGGGCCGTCCTGGGAGCGGGAACGATACTGACCCGATCCACGCCACTCTACGATCTGGTGCGCGGTGAAATCTATCGGGCGTCCTCAGAACGTCCGCTAATGGTTCCGGAGAACGCCGTAGTCGTCCCCGGCTCGCGCGCCGTGAAAAAGGGCCATGGTAAATCCGACGAGTGGAATCTCTCGCTCTACACGCCCGTGATTGTGAAGTATCGGGACGAGAAGACCGAGCACGCGACTGAGTTAGAAGATTGGCTGCGGTAGAACCGCAGCGTGAGCAGGAGAGCGGAAAGAGCAGCATGACTGAGCCCCGGCGGTTTTTCTACATGATCGGAAGTCTAGTAGCAGCCATCATGCTAGGCGTTGTGGCCGATGTCTGTCACCAGCACTGGCTCATCTGGCCGATTTTACTGGCGTGGGCAATATGTTTTGGGGTTCTTTACCTGAAGGGCCGTCGTGGCTATTCAGAGTAGCCCACTACCTGCAGCCTGGTCAGTTTTACGCCGTGCTTTACTTTGTGCTATAATGTAAAGCGATGACCGAAGCTACCCTTTCGGCGAAAAACCAGATCGTAATCCCGCGGGAGGCCCGCGAAGCGCTGGGATTGAAACCCGGCGACAAGATTCTTGTGGTGGTTCGGGGCGCGAAAGTTCTGGTCCTGCAAAAACCGAGGTCCTATCATCTCGCGATCCGTGGATTAGCTGGCGGTAAATATCCCAAGGATTATCAGCAAAAGGAACGCCAGAGTTGGGAATAGATCGGCTCCGCGTCTTTCTCCGGCGTCATCGGCGAATCGCTCTCGACACGAGCAGCTTCATTTATCACTTAGAACCTAATCCAAAATATCTCGCATTCACCGACCTGATTTTCTCCTGGCTTGAGCGGTCTGAATTCAAGGCCATCACCTCCACAATCACGATGACGGAACTGCTCGTACTGCCGTATCGCGAACGCGACGAACAACGAGCAGATGACTTCTATGGCTTGCTATCCACGTACCCAAACCTGGACTGGGTTGCCCCGGATCTGGAGATCGCAGAACTCGCAGCCCGGATTCGCGCTCTCCATCGCCTGCAAACTCCCGACGCTCTGCAAGCCGCGACCGCTACTCATTCCCAGGCTACCGGTTTGATTACGAACGATGCCGTCTTTAAACGCGTGGAAGATTTTCAAACGCTGGTTCTGGACGAACTTCTTTGAATGTATTCTCTAGCGGCCCGCTGTGCACATGGGTTTACGACGGCAACCTCGGCGCGGACGCCGCCGGCAGCTTCGCGTGTCCTGCCACCAACCGCCGCCGCGCTTCGATATGCTTTGCCCGGAAATGCGCTCGCGCCCGCTCGCCCCACGCCCGCACGAAGTAATAGTTCAGCGCGCATCCGATGGCGGAGCTGGTCAGCGGAATCAGTCGCCCCGCCCACTTCTCCACCACTTCCGCGCCGGCCTTGGCGGCAATCCGTTGGATCACGCGCGGCACAAAGCGATTGACCACTTCTTTTTCCACCAATTCGCGGCTGATGTCGACTCCGGCAGCGGTGGCCGCTGCAATCCAAAGCTCCGCGATTTCGTCGTCGGTGTTCAACTCAAAGCCATAAATCAGGCTGAGCTTCTGGATCATACGCATCGTAATGGCAGAAAGAATGCCGAGGTCAGGCACGATGGTGAGGAATCCGCCGAGGCCGAGTCCAGCTCCCTCCATCGCCGCCATCTTCATGCCGCCGCGAATCACCGATTCTGCCACGTCGTCGAGGCGCTCCAGCGGCAGCGTGTGGACGCCCTGAAAAGTCGCGAGCGGTAGCCCGTGCGCCACGCGCAACTGCATCAGGAAGCGTCCGGGATCGACCTTGATCGTATCGTAGGTGCGAGTCAGGCCTCCGCGGATCGCGCCTTCAACGCGTCGCCGCATCCACGATTTGTTCTCGTCGGCCATCTCTGATGCTAAGTCTATCAGTCGGCTCGATAGCCGCTCCGCCTCGACAACTATGTCGAGCCAACGCCCA
This sequence comes from uncultured Acidobacteriaceae bacterium, assembly GCA_963755765.1. Taxonomy (GTDB): domain Bacteria; phylum Acidobacteriota; class Terriglobia; order Terriglobales; family Acidobacteriaceae; genus Acidiflorens. The sequence goes on along the minus strand of CAVWKZ010000004.1, from coordinate 248,507 downwards.
CAACGGTCCCTGTGCTAGCATCAATTCGACTGATGCCAACAGGAAAACTGCACATAGTTCCGCTCGGCGGGATGGGCGAGTTCGGTATGAACTGCATGGCCATCCGCTTCGGCGATGACATCATCGTGGTCGACGCCGGTCTGATGTTCCCCGAAGCCGAGTTGCTCGGCGTTGACATCGTCGTTCCCGACATTTCTTACCTGCTCGAAAATCGCAAATTTGTGCGTGGCATCGTGCTCACCCACGGCCACGAAGATCACATCGGAGCCCTGCCCTGGATTCTCAGCGAACTGAATGTTCCTGTCTGGGCCACCGAGTTCACGCTAGCGTATGTCGAAGACAAGCTCGAAGAACATCAACTTCTCGACGATGCCGACCTGCGCGAGATTCGTCCCGGAGAGCGCTTCAAGGTTGGCCCGTTCACTATTCATCCGTTACAGGTTACCCACAGCCTCGTCGATTGCGTAGCGCTCGCCATCCACACCCCGCTCGGAGTGGTGCTGCACACCGGCGACTTCAAGGTTGACCCAACGCCGACTGATAATCGCCTGTTCGATCTGCACGGTTTCGCCGAGTACGGCAAAGAAGGAGTGCTAGCGCTCCTACAAGATTCCACCAACGTCGAGCGCAAGGGCTACACGCCGAGCGAGCGCGCTGTCCATCGCAAGTTTGAAGAAGTATTTGCCCGCACCCAGCGGCGTTTGTTCATATCCTGTTTCTCTTCTTCGATTCACCGCATCAAGCTCACCGTCGACATGGCACGGGAGCACGGCCGCAAAATCTGTTTCATCGGCCGTTCCATGAATAACTCCTCCGAGATCGCCGAAGACCTCGGTTATATCCAGATCCCAGAGGGCATGCTGATTCATCCCGGCGAAATGAAAAACTTCCCTCCCGAGAAAGTGTGCGTGCTGATCAGCGGCACACAGGGCGAACCGATGTCGGCGTTGTCGCGGGCGGCCGTCGACAACCACAAGCACGCAAAAATCGAAAAGGGCGACACCGTCGTTCTGTCCTCACGCATTATCCCCGGCAACGAAAAAGCCATCTACCGCATGGTCGACCACCTGTTCCGCCGCGAAGCATTCGTGATCTATGACGACGGTTCCTACCCGCCGATCCACGTCAGCGGGCACGGCAGTCAGGAAGAATTGAAGCTCATCATCAATCTGGTGCGCCCCAAGTATTTCATCCCGATCCACGGTGAATACCGGCAGCTGCGGTTACATGCCGATCTGGCGGCGTCCATGACGGGAGCGGTGGGCAAAGTGATGCTTATCGAGACCGGAGACGTCCTCGAAATCGATGAGCAAGGCGCCCGCAAAGCCGGACGCGTCAATATCGGCCGGGTGTGCATCGATTCCGGCTCGCGCACCGACGTGGTAGAAGACATCATCGTGAAAGACCGCCGCCACCTCAGCGAAGACGGCTTCGTGATGCCGATCATCCCCATTAACAAGCTCACCGGACGCGTCGAAGCAGCCCCCGAGATCGTAACCCGCGGGTTCAATCCCGGCGAAACCATCGAGATCGAGCGCATCAAGGAGATTGTCACCGAGACCCTCGACGCCTCCAGCGCCGAAGAGAAAGCCGACTTCGGCGTGATCAAAGAGAAAATACGCGCTGACCTGAAGCGCTACATCTCACGGCAGACGCAACGGCGGCCGCTGATTATGCCCGTCATACTGGAGATTTGAGAGCTTTTTTCACCGCCGAGGCGCAGAGAAAGAGCAGAGGAGAAACCCTGCATCGTAACCCGAGCTGACATTCTTCAGGCCCGCGCGCTCCTCAACGGCGTTGCCGTCCGCACCCCGCTCGTCGAATGGACGGCCGCGGCCGATCAACGCAAACTTTACCTAAAGCTCGAAAATCTGCAACCCATCGGCGCCTTCAAACTGCGCGGCGCCTATAACAAGGTCGCATCGCTCAGCGACAAAGAACGCCGTCGCGGAGTCGTTTCCTACTCCAGCGGCAATCACGCGCAAGGTGTGGCCTACGCAGCCCGGGCGCTGGGAGTAAAAGCAGTCATTGTCATGCCCGGCAATGCTCCGAAGAACAAGCTTGAGGCCACCGCCGCCCTCGGAGCTGAAATCATCACCGTCGGCCCCAGCAGCGAAGAACGCCGCTTGCGCGCCGAAGAGCTCGCCGCCGAGCACGGCTACGTAATTGTGCCTCCCTACAACGACGAAAAGATCATTGCCGGCCAGGGAACTGTCGGGCTCGAAATCCTCGAAGAGTTGCCCAACGTTGAAACCGTGCTCGTCCCCGTTGGCGGCGGCGGATTGATCAGCGGCGTCGCGGCTGCCATCAAGCTCAGCAATCCGCGACCCGGCCAACCCAAGGTAAAGGTAATTGGCGTCGAGCCCGAACTGGCGGCCGATGCGCAAGCCAGCCTGCGCGCCGGCCGCATCGTTTCCTTCCCTGCCGAGCAAGTATCGCAAACGCTAGCCGACGGCCTCCGCACGCAGAGCATCGGCGCCATCAATTTCGAACACATCCGCGCCCACGTAGACGACATCGTCAGCGTGACCGAAGCCGAGATTCGCGAGACCATGCGCGTTCTGAGCGCAAACTCCAAAACCGTGGCGGAGCCGAGTGGAGCCGTCGCTCCCGCAGCGTTTCTTTTCCATGCCCACGAACTGCCTGACACAAAGATCAACGTAGCCGTGATCAGCGGCGGCAACATCGACTCGACGTTGCTACAGACGCTCGCTAGCGGAATGCCGCTCGAATCATCATGATTCGCTTTGGCATCGCTGGTTTCGGATTGCACGCCGTGCGGCGGCTGATGCCAGGCTTCGCGCTCGCGCGAAATTGCAAAGTGGTCGCTTTATCGCGCCGGGATTCCGGCAAAGCGCGCGAGGCCGCCGCGACGTATGGCATTCCGCACGTCTTCGCCTCCACCGAGGAACTCAGCCGCTGCGCCGAAGTTGATGCAGTGCTGGTCACCACTCCCAATGCCTGCCATCTGCAGGACGTCCTCACTGCCGTTGCCGTCGGCAAACCCGTGCTCTGCGAGAAGCCAATGGCCATGAACGCCGACGAATGCCGCCAGATGGTCGAAGCCGCTCGCCGCGCCGGTGTTCTCCTCGGAGTCGCCCAGGTCTTTCGCTTTGAAGAAAGCACAAGGAGACTTCGCGAACGGGTTGCCGCCGGCGATGTCGGCCGCCCGATTTTTGCGCGTGCCGAGTTCTCCTATCCCGGTTCAGGTCATTCCCGGACCTGGCTTAACAACCGCTCGATAGCCGGCGGCGGCCCCATCGCTGATGTCGGTGTCCATTGCATCGATGCCCTGCGTTACATCCTCCAGGATGAGCCTCGGATCGTGAACGCAGTCGGCCACTCAGATGAAGAATCAGGCGATGTCGAAGCGGCGGCCGTTCTGACGCTCGAATTCCGCCGAGGAACTCTGGCCACCGTGCTGGTATCAACTCGCGCCGACTATCGCACGCCGCTAGAGATTGTCGGAGTTGCAGGCGTCCTCCGGGCCGACGATGCACTGAATGTTGAACGGCCGGTCAGGCTGGAACTGTGGCGCGGCGGAAAACTCGTCACCGAAGAGATGGTCTCTAACCAACTTGCCTACACGCGGCAGGTGGACAGCTTTGCCGCCGCAGTCGAGGGCCTGGGAGTATTCCCAGTTCCTGGCCAGCAAGGCTGGCAAAACCAGCAGATTCTGGATGCTGCCTACCGCAGCCTGTCTCACGGGGAGAGTGAAGAGATCCCGATCCTCTCCGACGATCGCGCCAGATAGCGTCCCCTGCTCACCCGAGCGATCCCGCGCCGGCGAGGCTGAAAATGGCACAAGAGGGCCACTTGTAATACTCAGAAACTGTGCTAGCATGGGTCACTTTGCGATTGGTTACTTTCGGTCGCACCAGGGTTCTGGAAGTGGTCCCCCAACGCCGACGTTGTCTCTATTAGCGCCGGGGTCTCTCCTACCAATTCGGAGTCCTCTGTGGTTCCGTTCTGCTGTCAGCCCTCACTGACCGTGGATTGAGCTGAATGATCAGGGGAAAGTGATTGTTCGCTAGTGTGCAGCAGATTGCATTCTCAGGCTTGAAGCGAATACGAGATGTTGTTGTAAATTGTTGATAATACAATGCAATTTGCATTTCGTAGGTTTGGTACGACAAGTGCATTTAGGGCCATAGGCGACCTATACCCTGAACCTTTAGGTTCAGGGCGAATCATCAGGAAAAAGAGAAAGAACATTGGGAGGGATTAACATGAGGCGAGTGGTAGTTTTGATGTTACTGGCTTTGGCTTTGCCAATAGCCGCTTGGGCGGACGGGCTCGTAATCGTCAACCAGAATGGCACTATTGCAATTTCAGGCATGGCGGGAACCGGAGGGCTGGGAACGATCGGTACGTCGGCGATCACTTCGAAGGGGTCGAGCCTGATACAGTTTGGCACTCATTCCGCCTCTCCAGGTCACTCTCTGGGCTCGGTCAACTATTCGACCGGCGTCCTGCTCTCAGGTTCGGTTTCCGGTGGCGGAACGTTCGACTCCGCGGGATCCTCCTTTGACGTGATTGGCAAGGGCGCGTGGGCAAGCAACTTAACAGGGGAGAAATGCGGCGCAGGCTGCGCTCTCTTCACCGGTGCCTTCAGCAGCCCGATTTCGTGGACGCTGACTAGCGGGGGCGGCCATCCGCTGACCTACACTCTCACCGGCGATATCTCAGGCGCGCTATGGACCGGTCGGCTGGTGACTGGAGAAACGACTCAGAATATGTTCACTGCTCAGGGACAGCTTCTCCAGGGCATCGGACATATTAAAATCGGGACCACCCAGATAGCGCCGGAGCCCGGAACTTTAGGTCTGCTGGGAACGGGACTGGTGGGTATCGCTGGAATGTTCCGACGTAAGCTAGTCGGTAGATAGCCTGGATATTTGTTGGTCGCCCAAACACTCAACTCATGGCCCCGCCGCAAGGCGGGGTTTTGATTTTTGGGATTTGATTCTGAAAAGAAGGTGCTCGAGCCGGCTTGATGGCCCTTCCACGAAAGCGATCCCGTCCAACCTTCCTTAGCTTTCCATCGGTGTTGGCCTGATTCGTGCCCCGCGGAGCCTGGGAACGCCCATTCTTCAGGTCTTTCCGTCTCTATGCATTACTGCGGTAACGGCTGGTGGTGGCTTTGCCGTTGACCTCACCCTCCTCCAAAACCTACAGTCGGCGCAGGGGGTGGTATGAAGGATATCCATGAGGTTTTGCGCCGCAAGCAGGCGCAGTACACGCAGTTGGGAAAGCAGATCGAGATGTTACAGCAGGCCGCAGAGAAACTGCGCGAAGTCGCACCCTTACTTGCCGAAAACGACACCGAGGATGACACCGCGGTGCTGGCGGAAGTGGATGACGAAAACGCCAACGCGATGGCCGCCAAAGCCAGCGCTCAATCCTCGCCGGCGGCAACCAAGTCTGGGCGTAGCACAACTCCGCGCTGGCCGTAGAGACCGGGCGGGGGAAGGAATACCCGAGTCAGGAGGGGCTCGGTTCTCATGATATTGCAGACACTGCTGGTGTCAAAAGACGACCAGACGGCGGAGACGCTGATCCAGGTCCTGGCACAGTTCGGCGTCGCCGTGGATCGCTCGAACGCGCCTGATGTCGCCGTAATCCGGCTCGCGGAGGAGCGTTTCGATCAGGTCATAGTTGATTTCGACTCTGACTTCGAGGCCAGCTCCGATGCTGGCTCCCACAATTCCGTGGGGGCCTCTCAAGTGCTCGAGGCTTGCCGGCGCCTCGCCGGTCCAGACCGTAATCCGCCCGTCACCATCGCCCTGCTCCACGATGCCTCGCAGATCCGCTCCATCCTCGGCGAGGGAGCTCATTTCATTCTGACCAAGCCGGTTACCCCGGAACAAGCCCACAACACTTTGCGCCCTGCCACCGCACTCCTGAAGCGCGAACGGCGGAAGTCGTCCCGGGTCGCCGTCCAGGCGGCAGTTTCGATTCGCATCGACGACAACAATACGGTCGAAGGCATCATGCTCGATCTCAGCACTGGCGGCATGGATGTGCTCGCAGCCAAGCCGCTGCCCTCCGCAACCATGGTGCGGATTTTCTTTGAGCTTCCCGACGGCGGCGCCGGCGTTGAATGCGAGGCCGAAGTTGCTTGGAGCACCGCCAACGGTCAAACCGGACTGCGCTTTCTCGATATGGATGCCAAGATGCGCGAGCAAATGGCCGAGTGGCTGACTGCTCGCTCTCATGATGCGTTGCCCGCCGAACCCGACGCGGTGAGCCAATGTAAACTCACAGATCTGAGTCTGGGCGGCTGCTACGTCGAGACCGAATCCCCTTTCCCGCAATCCTCAGCCGTTGACCTCTGCCTGCGGGCAGCTGGAATAGAAATTCACACCGAAGGTTTGGTCCGGGTCATGCATCCCGGACGTGGCATGGGCATCGAATTCCCCGCCAACACCGAAGAGCAACGCAAGAGTGTCGGCGAATTCATCGAGTTCCTCAGCAGCCAACCCGGTGCGACTCCGCAGCTGGAAACTTCTCCCCGCGCCCTCGTCGCCAACGCCCTCGACCTAAGCCAGTCGGGCAGCGCCGAAACCGACACCGACGATCCACTCCTTGAATTGCTGCGGACCGGCAATGGGCTGCAAGAAGATGCGTTTCTCGACGAGCTCCGCCGCCAGCGAACTCCGGCGAGCGTCACGCAATAAAAGCCAGTCACAACATCCAGCCAATCGAAGTGTCTCTGAGAATTTTCCCAATGCAATAGAATTACTCTGCCTGGTAGAGATGGGGCTCGTCCTGTCTCCGCGGAAGATTCTTATCCTTCCGCAACGTGCCAGTTCAAGGTCAAGGTAAATTGCTCAAGACTCCGATCGCGCGCGCGATGTTGCTGGCTGGCGCCTGCTTCCTGGTCATCACCCCTTTCTTCTGGTGGGGCAATCCCTCCGGCCACGACTTCGAGTTTCACATGTTTTCGTGGATGGAAGTCCTTGGCCAATGGCAGCACGGCATCGCCTATCCACGCTGGGCGGCGCTGGCCCACTGGGGATACGGTGAAGCCCGCTTTCTGTTTTATCCCCCTGCCTCTTGGACGCTGGGCGCCGCGCTCGGGGCCGTTCTGCCCTGGATGATAGTGCCGGGTGCATATTGCTGGATCGTACTCACACTGGCCGGAGCGGCCATGTATCGTCTGGCGCGTCAGTGGCTCCCGGCCGGGGACGCGCTCTTTGCCGCCACGCTCTATGCGCTGAATCCCTACCATCTGTTGATCGTGTACTGGCGGAGCGCCTACGCCGAACTGCTTGCCGCGCCCCTGCTACCCCTCTTGCTGCTCTGCCTCCTGCGGCTCTTTTCGCGGGAGTCTGAACCCGGCTTTCGTCCGATGCTGTGGTTGAGCCTCACGCTGGCCGCCGCGTGGCTGACCAACGCGCCTGCCGCGGTGATGATCTACTACTCAACGGCGGGGTTGGCGCTAGTGTTGGCCGCGATTGGGGCGAGCGCGGCCGTAAGTGAACCATCGCAGCGCTCGCAGGCACGACGCCTCCTGCTTTGGAGCTTGGTTCGCACCGGGCTGGCGATGCTCCTCGGAGCTGGTCTCGCCTCGTTTTATCTCGTCCCAGCAATCTACGAGCAGGGTTGGGTCAATCTGAGCGAAGTGCTGTCGCCCGGTGTCCGGCCCCAGGACAATTTCCTCTTCACCATGCTCGCCGACCCCGATCACAACCGCTTCAATCTTCTGGTCTCAACCATAGCCGTCGTCGAGATCGGCATCCTCGTTTTAGCGATTCGTGGTTTATCCGTCCGCGCTTTAGCGACCTGGTTCTCGAAGGGTAAGAAGCACTTAGAAGCCGCCACGCCCGGTGGTCCAGACACACGTTGCGCAAGCAGGGAAATCTTCATCCAAAGCCGCTGGATACTACTCGCGGCCTGGGGATCCGCTTGTGCCGCTCTCATGCTTGCTCCGAGTAATCCGCTCTGGCAGCATTTGCCCAAACTCCGCTTCGTGCAGCTTCCCTTCCGCTGGCTGCTGTGTATGAACGCCGCCTTAGCCATGCTTCTGGCCATGGCCACTCAACGCTGGATCACTCGCATGCTGGCATCTGGCTTCCTACTGGCCGCGGTCATCCTCGCCGGCTATCGGACTCAGCCCCCGTGGTGGGATACCGCCGCGGACATCCGCGAGATGAGCGACGCCATCACCGATGGTAGCGGCTATGAGGGAACCGACGAATATGTCCCGGCCGGGGCCGACCCCTACGAGTTGAACAAAGGCCTGCCTCGCATTAGCGACGCCTCGGGAGCAGCCGCCCCCAGCGAAGTGCTGGCGTGGACGCAGACCGAGAAACACTTCACCGTGAACGCCACCGCGCCGGAAAATGTAACCGTGCGCCTTTTCAGCTATCCTGCCTGGGAAGTCGTCGTTAACGGCAAGCCCACCGTAACCCAGAAAACCGCTGTCACCGAACTGATCGTCATCCCTGTCGCCGCCGGAGCCAACGATGTGCACATCTATTTCCGCCGGACTATCGATCGTTTTGTAGGAAACATCGTTTCGCTAATCAGCCTGCTTCTATTCGCCGTCCTCTGGTTCAACTCCAGAAAGGTTTCGTTCCAGAAAGATCAGGAGCCCCGCCGCGTGACGTCACGCACGGTCCTGATCGCAACCTCGAACCCCGGAAAGCTTCGCGATTTCGCCGGAGCCGCCTCTCCCTATGGCGTCACCATTATCAACATCCCGAACTTTTCTTCGCTACCTCAGGTTGTCGAAGACGGCGCCAGCTTCGAGGAAAACGCGGGCAAGAAAGCAGAGTCCTACAGCCTGGCCGTTCCCGGAGAACTGGTTCTAGCCGACGACTCCGGCCTGGAGATTGACGCGCTCGGCCGAGCGCCCGGCGTGCACTCTGCCCGCTACGCCGCCGATGAACCGCATACGGCGGAAAGCAACACCGACGACGAAGCCAACAACGCCAAAGTGTTGCGCGAACTCAAAGGGATTCCTGCGCAAAAACCCACCGCGCGTTTCGTCTGCGTGCTAGCCGCGGCTCGTGACGGCCAGACGCTGCGCACTTTCCGCGGCACCGCCGAAGGCGTCATTCTCGACGCGCCCCGAGGCAGTAACGGCTTCGGATATGATCCGCTATTCTATTTCCCGCAAATCGGTAAGACTTTTGCCGAACTGAGCGCGGAGGAAAAAGCGCAGTACAGCCATCGCGGCCAAGCCTTTCGCGCATTTCTGGACTGGTACCAATCGTCAACTAACACTTACGCCTCGCGCCGTTAACCGCCAAGTTTTTCTCTGCGGGCTCTGCGATCTCCGCGGTGAATGATTCAGCCTCTGCTTGACTTCCCTTCCAACGCAAACCGATAATATTTAGTTTGCACAAAGGTCAGCGCAAGGAGCAGTCATAGTGGCGTCAACTGCCAATCCCGCAGTTCCCCATATCAAACCAGGAGTAGCTCCGCTGCGCGCGGGCCAGGGAACTTCTTTCCTGCTGCGCCGTCTGCATTCGCTTAGCGGCGTTGTGCCCATCGGCGCTTTCCTGATCGAGCATTTCATCTCGAATGCCGAAGCCTTCAAAGGCCCCATCGCCTACGGAAAGCAAGTCGAGTTTCTCAACAGCCTGCCCGGCGTTTTTCTGCTGGAGCTGTTCTTCATCTGGATCCCGATCCTCTACCATGGCCTCTACGGCATTTACATCTGGTACCGCGGTGAGACCAATGTCGCCGAATATCCCTGGGCCGGCAATTGGCTCTACACCTCGCAGCGCTGGACCGGCATCATTGCTCTCTTCTACATCGTTCAACACACCTTAAGTCTGCGCTTCACCGGCATACATCTGGCGACGCATCCGGACCAGTCATTTGCCAAAGTGCAGGCGCAATTTCATAATCCATGGATGATCGCCTTTTACGCGGTCGGCATCATCGCCGCGTCCTGGCATTTCAGCTATGGCCTGTGGTTGTTCGCGGCGAAGTGGGGGATCACCACCGGCGAAAGGGCACGCCGCCGTTTCGGTTATGTCTGTCTCGCGCTCGCTCTCGGATTGGTTTCGATCGGCGCACTCAGCATGTATGGGTTCCTGAGCAGACCGACGCAGCCTTTGGATTCAAGTTCAAGTTCAGCGAATATCGTAATGCGATAGAGATTGACAAAGATCGGACTCATACCGCATGGCAGCACCGAAAATAATCGTAGTGGGAGGCGGCCTGGCAGGCCTCGCCGCAGTCATCAAGATCGCCGAGATGGGCGGTCACGTTGACCTGTTCTCGATCGTCCCCGTAAAGCGCTCGCACTCAGTGTGTGCCCAGGGAGGCATCAACGCCGCCAAGAACCTAAAGGGCGAAGGCGATTCGACCTATAAGCATTTTGACGACACCATCTACGGGGGCGATTTCCTCGCCAACCAGCCGCCGGTCAAGGCCATGTGCGAGGCTGCTCCCGGCATCATCGATCTGCTCGACCGTATGGGCGTTCCCTTCAATCGCACCCCCGAAGGCCTGTTAGATTTCCGCCGCTTCGGAGGCACGCTCTATAACCGCACCGCCTTTGCCGGAGCCACCACCGGCCAGCAACTTCTCTACGCCCTCGACGAGCAGGTCCGCCGTTACGAATCCGAAGGCAAAGTAAAGAAGTTCGAGCACTGGGAGTTTCTCTCCGCCGTGCTCGACGGACAACGCGTAGCTCGCGGCATCTGCGCCATGGATTTGCGCACCATGGAAATTCGCACTTTCCCCTCCGACGCCATCATCATTGCCACCGGCGGCTGTGGCGCCATTTTCGGCAAGTCCACCAACTCGGTCGTGTGCACCGGATCGGCGCAATCCGCGCTCTACCAGCAGGGCTGCTACTACGCGAACGGTGAGTTCATCCAAGTGCATCCCACCTGCATCCCCGGAGAAGACAAGCTGCGCCTGATGTCAGAATCCGCCCGCGGCGAGGGTGGTCGCGTCTGGGTTCCCAAAACTGCTGGTGACAAGCGCGATCCCAAAACCATCCCGGAAAAAGAAAGGTGGTACTTCCTCGAAGAGTGGTACCCGAAATACGGCAATCTCGTCCCGCGCGATGTGGCCACGCGCGCAATTTTCAAAGTAGTGTTCGAGCTCAACCTCGGCATAGATGGAAAGCCGATGGTCTATCTTGACCTGACACACATTGACCGCAAGATTCTCGACCGCAAACTCGAAGGCATCCTGGAAATCTACGAGAAGTTTGTAGGCGACGATCCCCGCGACACGCCCATGAAGATTTTCCCCGGCATGCACTACACCATGGGTGGCCTCTGGATCGATTACAAGCAAGCCACCAACATCCCCGGCATCTACGCCGCGGGCGAGGCCGAATACCAATACCACGGTGCCAACCGCCTGGGCGCGAATTCGCTGGTCTCCTGCATCTTTGGAGGCTTCGTAGCTGGCCCGAACGCCGTGCAGTACGCCAAGAATCTGCCAGCCGCTCCCAGCAATGGACACTTTGAGGCGGAGCGTAAACGGCAACAGGACATCAACGCCGGCCTGATGAAAGCCGACGGCAGTGAGAATCCGTTCCTGCTCTGGCGTGAACTCGGCCAACTGATGACCGAGAACTGCACCGTCATCCGCTACAACAAGAAGATCGAGGCGGCCGACGCCAAGCTGGTAGACCTGCTGAATCGTTTCCAGAAAATCAACCTGAGCGACCGCTCGCAGTGGGCGAATACGACGATCGCGTTCGCACGCCAGCTCTACAACATGCTGCAATTGTCACGAGTGATCGCGCAGGGAGCAGCTATGCGCGACGAATCTCGCGGCTCGCACTACAAACCAGATTTCCCCGAGCGCGACGACAAGAACTGGATGAAGACCACGAAAGCCACTTTCGCGTCCGATTTGGACGAGCCGAAGTTTGAGTTCGAAGCAGTAGATGCAAGTCTGATTCCGCCCCGGCCGAGGAAATACTGACGAGGCGAGATAGAGGCGAAATAGTCGTCCGATGACCTTAACTGCTTGTCATCCTGAGCGAAGCGAAGGACCTATGGATTTTGCCCGCGCCCAGAGAATGCAGAGGTCCTTCGCTCTACTCAGATGACAGGGTTTAAGCTAACAGCTAAAGGCTAAGAGCTAAATGCCAAACGATAAATCCGTAATCATCAAGATCAAACGCCAAGCAACCCCCGACGCGAAGCCGTCGTGGGAAGAGTTCGAAATTCCCTACAAGCCGAACATGAACGTCACCTCGGCGCTGATGGAGATCGCCGCCAACCCCGTCACCCGCGACGGCAAGCAGACGACGCCCATCACCTACGACTCGAACTGTCTCGAAGAAATCTGCGGCTCCTGCGCCATGCTCATCAACGGACGCGCCCGCATGGCCTGCTCCGCCCTGCTCGACCACCTCGATCAGCCGATTAAGCTTGAGCCGTTTTCGAAATTTCCCGTTGTCCGTGATCTCGCCGTCGATCGCAGCGTGCTCTTTGAAAATTTGCAAAAAGTGAAAGCCTGGATACCAATCGATGGCACCTACGACCTCGGCCCCGGCCCGCGCGTGACCATGGAGGCGCAGGAGAAAGCCTATCCGCTGTCGAATTGCATTTCGTGCTGCTGCTGCATGGAAGCCTGTCCGCAATTCAACGACGACACCGGATTCGTCGGCGCGGCCGCCATCTCGCAAGTGCGCCTGTTCAACGAGCATCCCACCGGAGAGGCCCTCAAGCGCGAGCGTCTGTCGGCGCTCATGGGCGACGGCGGAATCCAGGAATGCGGCTACGCGCAAAACTGCGTCGAAATTTGTCCCAAGGACATTCCGCTGACGACGTCGATTGCCGAAGTCGGTGGCCAGGTAATGAAGCAAGCGCTCAGCGACCTGCTGCGCAAATGAGAATGAGGACACTCCGCGCTGCCAGCAAGACGCGGCAACCCGCGTATCTACAGGGTTTTCATGGATTTCTCCGGTGCCGCGACTCCCCAACACGAGCCTCTGAAATCAGCAAATTACCCAGGGGTAACCACCCGTAACTCCCTTAAGTAAGCGGCTTTAGCCGGAAATACCTCACAAAATCGTTCATCTGTGCTTTACTATTACCACTCCCCCATAGGAATGGGCGCTTTCGGCCGTTCTTGGAGTAGTTCTAGATTGCGATGACGCGAACCTCAAACCCGACCGGTCCTCTGGCCATCAGACGGGTCGCGCTCGCAATCGCCATGGTCAGTATGCTTGCGCTCGCGACGCCGCAGCGCGCACTAGCGCTGAAGCCCGTCCACCACCACCGCATCCTGCACTCCTATCATTTCCTACTGCGTAGCTTGCTCTGGCACCCACTATTCCGTCCATCGCACGATTCCCTGCTCCGGCAAAATGAAGAAATCGACCGCCTCGATCTGCCCCGCATTCAGGACGACGCGGAACTCGAAGCGCTCAAGTCTACGGGCGAACTGGTGCCGATCGCAGCCAGTGAGTCCCTGAAGATTGAGCCCAGCCTTGATCCCTCGCGCCGCTATTGCCGTCCCTGGACGCGTGATTTCGTGGACGATCTTTCCGAGGCCTATTACCGCCAGTTCCACGCGCAAATCCAGTTGAACTCCGCCGTCCGCACCGTGAAGATGCAGAAGAAGCTTCGCCGTCGTAATCGCAACGCGGCTCCGGCAGAAGGCGACACCGCGTCCTCCCATCTGGCCGGCATCACCGTCGATCTGCAGCGCCGCGGCATGACGGTCGAGCAGATGCGCTTCGTCGAGCACTACCTGTTTTATCTGAACGCGCTCGGTCTGGTTGAACCCGAAGAGGAACGCCGCCACTGGTGCTTCCACATCATGGTCTCAGAGCAATACAGCGACTGGCGCCAGACCCAGACGATCTTCCCGGTACAACCGCAGGAACAGCCTGGCACGGCAACAACGACGTTGACCGCAGCCAATTGAAAGCCGCCTCCGCCACAATCTCCGCAGAATGATTGCTCTCCGGCTGAGTGATTCAACCGATCGACTGTCGTACAATTAAAGATTGCAAAATACTTTCCAGGAGCATCCATGCGAACTCTGCTGCAGACGCTTGTCCTGATAATCTCCACCTCCCTGCTCGGCGCCGCACAGGCGGCCTTAACTCCACCGGCGAACACCATGTCACCCGCCCACAAGGCTGCCCCTGCCCCCGTCGCCAGCACCGATCCCACCGCCATCATCCACACTACCGCCGGAGACCTGCATTGCACCCTGTTTCCGAAAGTCGCGCCGATCGGAGTCGCCAACTTCATCGGCCTCGCCAACGGCACCAAAGATTGGACCAGTTCCCTCTCTCACGCCAAGAAGCACGGAGTCCCCTTGTATGACGGCACCATCTTTCACCGCGTGATCCCAGCATTCATGATTCAAGGTGGAGATCCCGCCGGCAACGGTACTGGCGATCCCGGCTACAAATTCAAGAATGAGACTTCACCCTTTGTCACTTTCGATCGCCCCGGGCGTCTCGCCTACGCCAACGCTGGCCCCGACACGAACGGCTCGCAGTTTTTCATCACCGAAGTTCCCTATCCCAGCCTGAATGGCGGCTACACCATCTTCGGCCAGTGCGATGACGCTGCCGTCGAACTGGTTAAGCAAATTGCTCGCATGGCTGCCGACGGCGAAACCCCGCTCCGTCCCGTCAAGATAACGCACATCGAAATCCATGGAGCCGGGGCATCCGCCAAGCCTGCGGCCGCACCCAAGCCGGCGGCTGGAACCAAGCCCCCAGCGAAGTAAGCAGTAACGAGATTAATAAAATCATTCGAGGAGACTATGACCCGTACACCCGGAACCTATGCCGTATTCGAAACCAGCGAGGGCAACATTGTTTGCCGCCTGTTTGATAAGGATGCCCCCAAGACCGTCGCCAACTTCGTCGAACTGAGTGAAGGCAAGCGCGAGTGGACGCACCCCACCACCCGCAAAAAAACCACCGATCCCCTTTACCACGGAACAATTTTCCATCGCGTGATTCCCGACTTCATGATCCAGGGCGGAGACCCGATGGGCACCGGTTTCGGCGGCCCCGGCTACCAGTTCGAAGACGAAACCAAAGGTTCGCCGCATCGTTTCGACAAGGCTGGAAAGCTGGCCATGGCCAACGCCGGCCCCAACACCAACGGCTCGCAGTTCTTCATCACCGTCGGCAACACCGATTGGCTCACCGGCAAACACACCATCTTCGGCGAGGTGGTCGAAGGATACGATGTCGTGGAAAAGATCTCGAAAGCAGGGCGCAATCGCCAGGACCGTCCCAACAAAGACGTAGTGGTGAAATCGGTAAAGATCGAACGCTAGTGAAATCGTCCCAGCTTCCGGAGGCAAGTAGCATGGTGTCGTTCAACGGAGTCCCCGTCCCACCCAACGGGCAGAAGATCGAATACAGCAACGGCAAGTACCGCGTTCCCGATCGCCCGATCATCCCTTTCATCGAGGGAGACGGCACCGGCCGCGACATCTGGAAAGCCTCCGTCCGCGTCTTCGATGCCGCAGTCGAAAAGGCATACCGCGGTAAGCGCTCCGTAGCCTGGTATGAAGTCTTTGCTGGAGAGAAGGCCAAAGCTCGTTTCCAGAACTGGCTCCCCGACGACACCATCAGCGCCATCCGCGAATTCCGCGTAGCCATCAAGGGCCCGCTGACAACCCCCGTCGGAGGCGGCATCCGCTCCCTCAACGTAGCCCTGCGCCAGATACTCGATCTCTACTCCTGCGTACGCCCCGTAAAGTATTACGCCGGTGTGCCCTCGCCGGTGAAGCATCCCGAGCGCATGAATATCGTCATCTTCCGCGAAAATACAGAAGACGTTTACATGGGCATCGAATGGGAAGAAGGCACGCCCGACGCCAAACGTCTGATTGAATTTCTCAACAAAGACATGCTGAAAGGCGGCAAAAAACAAATCCGCCTCGATTCCGGCATCGGCATCAAACCCATTTCCGTGACCGGCACCAAACGTCTGGTCCGCATGGCCGTCCAGCATGCCCTCGATAACAAGAGGAAATCGGTCACCCTCGTCCACAAAGGCAACATCCAAAAATTCACCGAAGGTGCGTTCCGCAAGTGGGGATACGAACTCGCGACCGAAGAATTCCGCGACCAAGTCGTTACCGAGCGCGAGAGCTGGATCCTGGACAACAAGGACAAGAACCCAAACCTCACCGTCGCGCAAAACGCGGAGCTTATCGAGCCCGGCATGGAATTCGCTCCCCCTGAATTTCGACAGGCCGTCGAGAAAGAAGTGCAGCAGGTTCTTGATTCGATTTACGCGTCGCACGGCAAGGGCGCGTGGAAGAACAAGTTGACGATCAACGACCGCATAGCAGACTCTATCTTCCAGCAAATCGTCATTCGCCCCGAAGAATATAGCGTGCTCGCCACGCCCAATCTGAACGGCGATTATATTTCCGATGCCGCTGCCGCGCAGGTCGGCGGCCTCGGCATCGCTCCCGGAGCGAACATCGGCGACGGCTATGCCATCTTCGAAGCCACGCACGGCACCGCGCCGAAATATGCCGACAAAGACGTAATTAACCCCGGCTCCGTGATCTTGTCAGGTGTCATGATGTTTCGCCACTTGGGATGGTCCGAAGCTGCTGATCTGATTGAGCAAAGCATGGAACGCACCATCGAGCAGAAAAAAGTGACCTACGATTTCGAGCGCATGCTCGAAGGCGCGACCAAGGTAAAGACCAGCGAGTTCGCCACCTGCATGATAGAAAACATGAGCGTAGCCGTCGCCGCGGACTGATTCGTATCAGGGTATGCCTTCAGGCATACCGTAGGGTTTTGGGAAGGGCGCGACTTTAGTCGTGCCGATTCAGAGTCGCAAAAATACGGGGCTTTAGCCCCTGAGGGAAGACGTCATGCGCAAGAAAGTCACCATAGTAGGCTCCGGAAACGTAGGCGCCACCGCCGCTCATTGGATCGCTTCGAAAGAATTAGCCGATGTAGTCCTAATCGACATCGTAGAAGGAGTCCCGCAGGGCAAGGGCCTCGATCTGCTCGAAGCCATGCCCATTGAGAAGCGCGACTCCACAATCACCGGCACCAACGATTACGCCGACACCGCCAACTCCGACATCGTAGTCATCACCGCCGGAATTCCCCGCAAGCCCGGCATGAGCCGCGATGACCTTCTGAATACCAACCACAAAATCATGAACGATGTAGTCGGCAAGATCGTGCAGCATTCGCCAAACTGCATCCTCATCATCGTTTCCAACCCGCTGGACGCCATGGCGCAAGCCGCCTACAAGATGAGCGGATTTCCCCGCGAGCGCGTCATCGGCATGGCCGGCATCCTCGATTCCGCCCGCTTCCGCACGTTCATCGCGCTCGAACTCAACGTCAGCGTAGAGAACGTGACCGCCTTCGTCCTCGGCGGACACGGCGACACCATGGTCCCGCTGCCCCGCTACTCGACCGTCGCCGGCATTCCGATCACTGAACTGATAGCCAAAGACCGACTCGATGCTATAGTCCAGCGCACCCGCGACGGTGGCGCCGAGATCGTCAAGCATCTCAAGACCGGATCGGCCTACTACGCCCCATCGGCCGCCGCCACCGAGATGGTCGAGGCCATCCTCAAAGACAAGAAAAAGATTCTCCCCTGCGCCGCCTACCTCAACGGAGAGTACGGCATCCACGGCCTCTTTGTAGGCGTCCCGGTAAAACTCGGAGCCAAGGGGATCGAGCAGATCATCGAAATCAAACTCACTGCGGAAGAAAAAACAGCCCTCGACAAGAGTGCGGCCGCTGTCAAAGAACTGATAGCGGTGATCAACGTCTAACTCTGGACGAAGCCTCCGCAGCGACGTCTACGACAGCGCGGAGTCGGTCGGAATGAGCATGGGAAGTCCGATTATCACTTTCGGCGCACTCATCGCGCTCTCATTGGCCCCACTTGCAACTGCGCAGACTGTGACCCCTCCCACTCCCTCCTCTCCTGTCTTTACGGCACACTCGTCCTTGGTTCTTGTTCCAGCCCTCGTTAGAACCAAAACCGGAGAACTTGTCTTCACACTCACCGCCGACGACTTCGCGATTACCGACGATGGTGTCGAGCAGAAGGTTACGCTTGAGCAAGACACAGACAGTGAACCGCTGGCGCTGGTCATTGCCATTGAGACGGGCGGCGCTGGCGCTGACCAACTCGACAAGTATCGGCACCTGGCAACGGCCATCGAGTCCCTTGTGGGTGGCGTCCCGCACAAGGTTGCGGTCGTAGCCTTTGAGAACAGACCGAGGCTACTTCAGGACTTCACCTCCAGCCAGAATGTGGTGAACTACACAATTCGTGGTCTAAACGAGGGAAGCCGGGCCCACGGGGGCGCGATCCTGGATGCTCTTGCGTTTTCGGTTGATCTGCTGCGCCAGCAGCCTCCCGAATATCGTCGCGCGATTCTTTTGCTCAGCGAGACGATCGACCATGGAAGCCACATCAAAATGGTTGACGCGCTGCGCGCTATCAGTGACACCAACACGACTATATACAGCGCAGGCTTTTCCTCGGCTAAGTCTGACGTGCGACATTACACGTCAGAAGAGCTTCCGACCGAAAGGCACGGCACCACGCTCACAAATCCAAATCCTCAGCATCCCGGCGGTTGCATGGCAAAGGATCCTAACGCCGACCCCGACGCACCTCACAATAAGCTCTCTCAGGCATACGATTGCCTCGGGCAGCTCGCGCCTCCTCTGGCCGTCATAAAAATAGCCGCCATCGCGGCCGAGGAGGGTATGCATCGCAACGCCCCTGAGACCGTGGCGCATCTTACCGGAGGCGAATACTTTCCTTTCAGCAGCACTCGCAATTTGGAAAGCGCTTTACTCACGATCTCGAATCACATTCCGAACCGATATGTCCTGAGCTTTCAGCCCAAGTCTCCGCATCCCGGCCTGCACTCGATCGAGTTACGACTGAAAGAACATCCAGATCTTGTCGTGATGGCCCGACGCAGTTATTGGGTGGATGAAACGAACGGGGACACTGGGCCTTCACCTCACCCGTAGCACATAGGCGACAGCGAAGATTGACAGCAGGAAGATCGACCTGGCGATTTCTGATTTCGCTTCCGTGAAAGCCGCAGCCTCGCTATAGTGTTGACACCAGCAGTCGAAAAACCACCGAGCATGGACTTCGATCAGCTAGAAATTTTCCTCGAAGTAGCGCGACTCTCCAGCTTCTCCCGCGCGGCGGAGAAGCGCTTCCGCACGCAGCCCGCCATCTCCTCCCAGATTCGCGCCCTCGAAGAAGAAGTGGGCGCGCGTCTCCTCGACCGCTCTGGAGGCCGTGTCTCACTCACCGCCTCCGGCAAGTTTTTTTTCAAATATGCCGAGGAAACGCTGGAGCGCCGCAAGATCATCCTCAACGAGATCGCCGAAACCGAGCACGTGCCCCGCGGCGAAATTGTCGTAGGAGCCAATGAAGGCACCTGCCTCCACATCCTGCCCGAGGTATTCGCGCAGTTCAAGCGCGACTATCCCAACGTCTCCGTGAACATCAAGCGTTCCGACTACGCCCGGATTCTCGATTCGGTGCTCGAGAACGTCGTGGACTTCGGCGTCGTCTCGCTGCCCGTGACCGACAACCGGCTCGAAGCGCAGATGATCCACCGCGACGAACTCGTCGTGATCACGGCTCCAAATCATGCGCTCGCGTCGAAGAAGACGGTCACCGTGGCCGAGGTCTCGATTTTTCCGCTAGTCTTGCCAAAGCTGGGCCACACTCGCGACGCCCTCGATGCCCTGTTCTATGACCATCACGTGAAGCCAAAACTGGCCATGGAGCTCGATTCCAGCGAATTGCTCAAGCGTTTCGTGGCGGCCGACGTCGGGGTGGGATTCATCGCGCGCTCCAATATCGAGGAAGACATCCGCGCCAAGGCCCTGGTTGCCATCAGTCTAGCCGATGCCCAAATCCGTCGCGACCTGGCGCTAGTTTTCCGCAAAGACAAATCCCTCAGCCGCGCCGCCAAGGCTTTCATGGAAATCGCGGTAAAGGAGAAGAACTTCCCCCCGGGCGGAACTGGGAAGCGATCGAAATGAGCAGGGTTGTGCGGTTCATCCTGTTGGGCTCGCTCCTTCTTTCGGCAGCCGCGGCCCAGAAGCAATCGACCAGCCGCCAACCCGCAGCGAACGACGCCTACAAACTCATCGCGCTGAAAGTCAAGGGAACGTCGCGCTACACCGACCAGGAAATTCTCGCCGCCAGCGGCCTCCAGATAGGCCAGCCCGCCGCCGATGGCGATTTCAAGGAAGCGGTGCGGCGACTGGGCGACTCTGGCATGTTCAGCGAGGTTCTCTACTCCTATACCGCGTCCGGCACCGGCGTCAAAATCGAACTACAGCTCGCCGATACCGACAAGAGCAAGCTGGTTCCGGCGCGCTTCGAAAACTTCGTCTGGTTTTCCGACAGCGAACTCCTGAAAGAGTTGCAAACCCGCGTCCCCCTGTTCAAACAATTGCTGCCGCTTGCAGGCAATCTAACGGATCACGTGTCCGAGGCGCTGCAAGCCCTTCTTACCGAGAAGCATTTTCCAGGGCGCGTAGATTTCCTGCGGAGCGAACCGAAGCCGGATGCTCCCCTGGATTCTATCGATTACCGAATCGAGGAAGTCAGCTTCCGGATTCGCAATATCGAATTCCCGGGAGCTTCGCCGGAGCAAGCTTCTTTGCTCGCATCAGCGGCCCGTCGCATTACAGGAGCCGAGTATGAGCGATCTGCTCTCGCCAAGGTTGCAAAGTTCGACTTGCTGCCCGTGTATTTGCAGCGAGGATATTTGAAGGCCACCTTTGCGTCATCCGACGCGCGCGTGCTGCCTGGCGCGACGACCGATGAGCAAGAGCCCGCCGACGTCGACGTCGATGCCATCGTCCCGGTAACGCCAGGCAAGGTGTATTCAACTTCCAGCGTCGACTGGAAGGGCACCTCGGCCATCCCCGCCAGCGAACTCGCACCTCTTCTCCATCTACCGCTCGGCCAGCCTGCTGATTCCGTGCGACTTGTTGGCGACCTCGAGAACGTGACCAGGGTCTACCGCAGTCGCGGTTACATGACGGTTCAGGTCAAGTCCGAAGCCCAATTTGACGACGAGAAAAGTACCGTGCACTACGATGTCAACGTCGTCGAAGGCGACCTCTACAAGATGGGAGAGTTGGAGATCACAGGCATCGACACCCAGGCCAAGGCTCGATTGGAGGCAGCGTGGACGCTGCGCCAAGGCCAGCCTTTCAACGCCGATTACCCCAAGAAGTTTCAGGAAGACACGGGATCGCTTCTTCCCCGCGGCTTACGCTGGGGCGTTACCATTCACGAGTCGTTGGACGCGAAGGACAAGACTGTCGACGTGGAGATCCATTACAAGCAGCAGTAGCAAGGCTGCGGTATGCACAACTGTTTGTAGCCGAAGCTTGCGCGAGAATCCATATATTGGCATCATAAGTACAGACACACCCCGTCTCACAGGAGAAGAAAGCAAAAATGAAGGCTAATCGAATTGCAGCCGCGGTTCTGGGGATGCTGATGTTGGTTGGGATGGCGGCGGTCCCGGCGCTGGCTGCCGGCAAAAGCCGGACCTTGACCGGCGAAGTGAGCGATGCCATGTGCGGGGCAAAACATGAAATGCCCGGCAGCGCTGGCGAGTGCACCCGCGGATGCATGAAGCATGGATCAAAATACGCGCTCGTGGTAGGAGACAAGGTTTACACCCTGGAAACTTCGGATAAGACCGCGCTCGATAAGCTGAACGATCTGGCGGGAGCGAAAGCAAGAGTCACCGGAGAAGTGGACGGCACCACCATCAACGTAAAATCGGTGGCCGCGGGATCGTAACATCAGCGGTCCCATCCAGATGACAAGGATCGGGATAGGGGGAACGGTCACCCGTCCTCCCCTCCCACACCACCGTACATGCGGGTCCGCATACGGCGGTTCGGCGGATTAAGCGAGGACCGTACGACCAGGGGCGGAAGCCCGAGCTGGGCAAAGTAAGCATTCGGCAGAGCGATGGTCAGGGCGGGCGAGTGCGCGAGCCGCCACGGACCGTGAGGGCTCCCGGCCGTTTTCGCCGCGAGGTCCTTACTGACGCCCCGTTTGCGCAGCTCGCGGAACCTTGTCCGTCCACGCTTCCATTGCTTCCACACCACCGACCGAAGTCGGCGGCGTAACCACGTCTCAAGACGTTCCAGCACCGAGGGCGTTTGACAGTCGCCGAAGTACCCGAGCCAGCCACGGAGATAGGTCGCCAGTTCCTTGACCATCGGCCGCAAGCTGATGCCGCGGGTTCTCCGCGTCTGCTCCCGAATCCGCTCCTTGAAGCGAGCGATAGCCTTGGGGGCGATGCGCCGCCTCGGTTCTCGTTCCCCCGTGAAGCTGAATCCGAGAAACTTCCTTTGCCCCGGTCGAGCGACGGCGCTCTTCGCCTGGTTGACCTTGAGCTTGAGACGGTGCGTGATGAAGCGAGTAACGCTCTCCATCACTCGTTGTCCCGCTCGTTCGCTGCTGACGTAGATGTTACAGTCGTCGGCATAGCGGACGAAGCAGTGACCGCGCCGCTCTAACTCCCGGTCCAGTTCGTCCAGCACCAGGTTGGAAAGTAGTGGTGAAAGCGGACCGCCTTGAGGCGTTCCCTCATCCACCGCACTCACCAACCCATCCTCCATCACTCCGGCCTCCAGAAACGCTCGAATCAATTTGAGCATTCGCTTGTCGGCCACGCGCTCGGCCACCGCCGCCATCAGGCGGTCGTGGTTTACTCGATCGAAAAATTTCTCCAAGTCGAGATCCACCACCCAGCGGTACCCTTCGGCGATATACTGCTGCGCCTTGTGCACCGCTTGCTTCGCACTGCGCCCCGGTCGGAAACCGTGGCTATGTTCGGAGAACGTCGGGTCCCAGCGCTTCTGCAGAACCTGCAGCACCGCCTGCTGAATAAAGCGATCCAGCACGCAAGGAATGCCTAGCTTGCGCATTCCACTGCCATCCGGCTTCGGGATTTCCACCCGTCTTACCGGCTGCGGTTGATAAGTTCCGCTTCGTAGCTGTTCCCCGATTTCCAGCCCATGCTGCTTCAGGTAGGCCGGTAATTCGTCGACGGTCATCCCGTCTACTCCCGGACTCCCTTTATTCGCCTTGACTCGTTGTAATGCCTGCTTGCAGTTTTCCAGCTCGCAGACTTCTTCCATCAGTCGTTCGGTTCCGGCCAGGCTTTCAGACTTGCGCTTCGCCACCAGCGTTTCGGTCCCTTTCGCGGCGGGCTTCGGAGCATCACTCCTACTTTCCACCGGAAAGGCCAGCACCCCTTGTTCGGGTCGGTTTTTCCGCCGCTGTCCGCTCATGAGTCGCGCCGCTTACTTGCCCTTTCCTTTATTCCCCTTGCGGAGTACCGTTCGGGCCTTCGATCATCGTTCCCGGCTTGGCCTATCTTGTTTGCTCCGCCTTTCGGCTTTGGAGTGCCTCAATAGCTTCGCCGACTGCATGACCTACTACGCCCTTTGCTGACTTCTGCGACACGATCGGGATGAATCGCTTTCACCCTCAGTCACGATTTCGTGACGTGCCGCAGACCTCCCGAGGTAAGTTCGACCGCCTTCGACACGCAACCGCCGGATCTACCACCAGTGCGCTTGATGGATATGGGCTTCGCAATCATTGGCTCGCTCGCCCGCCACCGTAGGCCTCATATCCGGTTCTTGTTCATCGGCTCGCGTCTTTGCTCCACGCTTCTTTCAGGCCCCGCCTCACGGCGGGTGTTATTTCACCCTTGCGCTTCGCTATGACTTCACCTCCATCAGGTTGTCAAAGGGACTTTCACCCTCAAGCTGTCGAACATGCTCGGCACACCAATAAAAAACCGGCGCACATTCCGCCGGTTCTAATTCGCTCCGCCAATCCTCGCTACTGTTGCTGCTGCTGTGGCTGAGTCTGGTCCGAACTGTCATCCCGCCGTTTCAGCGTCGGACGATCGTCGTCACTGCTGCTGGTGCTGGTGCCCGTGCCGCCGGTCTTATCGCTGGTCGAAGTACGTCGCAGACTCGGCTTGCTGCCATCCTTCTCTTCGACCACCTTGTGCCGGTTCTCGATCGTAGCCAGCCGCGACTTAATGTCGTCAAACTCTGACGTGGTAACAATGTACTGCGCCTTCGCCGGAAGAATGGTGGCTATTTCCTTTTGCGACGCCTCAATCCGGTCAGGCGTCTGCGGATGCGAAGCGAACGCCTTGGCAATCGTTCCCGGTTTCTTTTTCTCCTTCGCCTGAATTTTTTCGAAGAAGCTTATGAAAGCCTGCGGATCATATCCCGTCTTATACATATATTGCAGGCCCAGGTAATCCGCTTCCGCTTCAAAATTTCGCTGGAACTTCATGAACGTGAGCGGCAAGGCCAGACCAGTGGCTTCGTAGATTCCGTAACCCAACCCACCTCCGATAAAGATCAACGGAATGGTCCCGATTTGCGCCCAATTCGCTCGCGTCATCTGACGCATCCCGTGGCGCGCGGCCACGTGCGAGATCTCATGCGCCATCACACCCGCTAATTCAGCTTCTTCGTCCGCCGCCAGAATCAAGCCCGAGTTCACATAGAAAAATCCGCCAGGTAGCGCAAAGGCGTTAACCTCGTCCGAATCGATCACCTTGATGGTGAACGGCACCTTCGCGTCGGAATTGCGCACCAGATTCTGGCCGATGCGGTTGACGTATTCGTTGATTACCGGATCCTGTACGAGCTTCACGCTATTCTCGACCTGTATCGAATATTGCTTGCCCATCCTGATTTCGGTTTCAAGCGAGTACCAGTCGCCCAGGCCACGCCCTCCGACGTTGCGGTTACCGATGGCGTCAACATCGTCCTCTTTGCCATCGTGCTTAACCTTGCTGTCGGGCGGTTCCTGAACCGGAGGCGGCCCGCTAGGAGTCGGGGCACTGCTGCTCGAAGAAGCGTCCGCCGGCGGAGCCTGACCGTCGCTGGCCGGAGGATTCTGCGCAGGCGCAGTGCTTGTCGAGTCTGTCGTTGGCTGTGAAGGCTGCGTGCTTTGCGGCTGCGACGCCTGTGGCTGGGCGTTCGGCGTCTGGGAAGTTGGATTCTGGGCCAGCACTGGAACCATCATCAGAGCTAGCAAACTCAGGGAGATCAGTACTTTACGGAACGGCATTTGGACACCCCGCAGAAACCCGGTCGGTTGACAACATTATACCCCCGATGGCAAGTCGGGCCGACAGACTTCTCCTGCTAGTTGGACGCAGACTCGGTCCAGAAAGATAC
The DNA here is from genome assembly GCA_963755765.1 of uncultured Acidobacteriaceae bacterium. GTDB lineage: Bacteria > Acidobacteriota > Terriglobia > Terriglobales > Acidobacteriaceae > Acidiflorens. The sequence goes on along the minus strand of CAVWKZ010000004.1, from coordinate 223,297 downwards.
CCGTGATTTTTCAGGAACGTAGCGATTAAGGCTCTTTTTCAGCCACCCCAGCCTGCACCCGCCCGGCTTCCCTTTTCGTTTTCCTCGCCGCCGGTGTACCATGGCGCGATTTTGAAAGCGCTCTCCGAAAGAGGCCCCATTCATGCTGAACCGTCGCAGCTTCTTGTCGTCATCTTTCGCGTCGTCCCTAGCGGTGGGCGCCGGCCTGTCCTGGCGCGGAAATCTATGGGCGCAGCTCGAGTCCATGCCCTCGAAGCTCCCCGACCGCTCCCTTTTCGACCAGAACGAAGGCGCCTACTGGCGCGAACTGCGCCAGCAATTCCTGATTCCCGCTGACGAGATCTACCTGAATAACGGCACCGTAGGGTCGAGCCCCGCGCCAGTTCTGCGCGCCGTATTTGACGGTTATGAGAAGTGCGAGAAGCTCAACGAGACCGATCCCGAAGACTATCCCATCTGGGGATACGCCTCGTGGAACGAGTTTCGCGACCCGCTGGCGGCGTTTGTAGGCTGCAATCGCGACGAGATCGCGCTGCTAAGAAACGCGACCGAAGCCAACAACTACATCGCGAATGGCGTCGACCTGAAGCCCGGCGACGAAGTTCTGATGACCGACCAGGAGCATCCCGGAGGCGAGCACCCGTTCAACCTGCGCGCCAAGCGCTACGGCATCGTCGTAAAGAAAATCACGCTGCCAAGGCCGGTCATAAATCCTGCGCAGGTGTTGGATCTCTTCAACGCCGCCATAACGCCGCGCACTCGAGTTTTATTTTTCAGCCACATCACCACTTTCTCCGGAGTGGTGCTTCCCGCCAAAGAACTGTGCGCATTGGCCCGCAGCAAAGGGATTATTTCTGCGGTAGATGGAGCCCACGTTCCCGGCATGATGCGCCTGAACCTCCACGATATGGGCTGCGATATGTATTCCGCCAGCCCGCACAAGTGGCTGCAATCGCCCAAAGGCTCGGGATTCCTCTACGTCCGCGACGAAATGATCGACCGCCTGTGGAACACGATCGCAACCGAAGGTTGGGACGACCCCAAGCTCCGCGCCGAACGCTTCCAGCGCATCGGCAGTTCAAACGTGCCCGCTCTCTGGGGACTTCGCGCGTCGATTCAACTAGCCAACGACATAGGCATGGACCGAATCGAACGCCGCCAGCGCGAGCTCTGCGACTACATTCTGAGTACCATGATCAAACGCGGCGCAATCTCGTGGACGTCCCCAGACGCCTCAATGCGCTGCGCGATCGCCACGGTAAATGTTCCGCCAATCATCCGTATGGACCTCGAAAACTGGCTATGGAAAGAAAAGAAAATTCGCATCCGCGGAGCCGAACCGCACAAGCTGCGTTTATCCACACCTTACTATCTGTCGAAGCAGGATATCGACCACTTCTTGGATGCCTTCGACGAGTATAAGAAGTCAAAGGCGTTGTGATGACCCACAAAATCCTTGTCGTCGATGTCGGTGGAACTCACATAAAAATCCTGGCCAGTGGACAAAAGCTCCCGCGGAAAGTCGTGTCGGGGCCCAAGATGACTGCCCGACTGATGTGCAATTGGGTGAAGAAGGCAGCCAGCGACTGGCCTCACGACGTCGCCTCAATCGGATACCCCGGTCCGGTTGTCCACGGAAGGCCGATCCGCGAACCTTACAACTTAGGCAAAGGCTGGGTCGCTTTTGATTACGCAAAGGCGTTGGGGTGTCCAGTAAGAATAATCAACGACGCGGCCATGCAGGCCGTCGGTTCTTACCAGGGCGGCCGAATGCTTTTTCTCGGACTCGGCACCGGCCTCGGTTCGGCGATGATTGTGGACGGCGTCGTCGAGCCCATGGAGATCGCACATCTCCCCTACAAGAACGGAAAGACCTACGAAGACTACCTCGGCTTGAGAGGCCTCAAGCGCCTAGGAAAAAAGAAATGGCGCGATTACGTCACCCTCATCGTGGGAGAACTCCAGACCGCCCTGAGCGCCGATTACGTCGTGCTGGGAGGAGGTAACGCGGACAGAATCAAGAAGCTGCCCCCGAAGACACGCTTGGGCGCAAACAAGAATGCATTCATCGGCGGCTACCGTTTGTGGTCGGTGAACGAAGGTAAAGCGGGGAATAAATAACACTGCAGATTTGAAACGCGCAGGCCAGACTTTTGTTGACACCCGATACCCAGAAGCGTATCTTCCCCTATTAAATGGTTTTAATACGGCCCGTCCCCCGGCCCGAGAAAGTCACAACGAAAGCCACCGCCATGGTGCCCTCCGCCTCCCGCCTCAGCCCGCGATTCGTTCCGATGCTGACGCTGCTACTAATAACGTCCGCCCAGGTTTTGCTCGCCGTGTTGGCGTGCGCACCGAGCCTCCAAGCAGAGTCGGCTTACGTCCGCGTGAATCAGGCCGGTTACGAAGCCGGCAACGCGCCTTTTCGCGCCTACGTAATGTCGAAGGCCACGCTGACCGGCGCAACCTTCCAGGTAGTCAATTCAAAGGGCGTCACCACCGATTCGGGCCGCCTCGGTGGCAAACTCGGAAGGTGGGGCCACAGCGAGACAGTGACCTACAACGTGTACGCTGTAGACTTCAACGTGCCCGGCGGAGACCTCTACACCATCAAAGTCTCGGGCCCAGTGACGGCGAGTTCCCCAGCTTTCGCAGTCGACTCCGCAGACACTCTGTATTCCGGCCTGCTGCTGAACACTTTGTTCTTCTACGAAACCGAACACGACGGCAGAGATTTCATCCCCAACGCCCTGCGCACCGCGCCCGGACACCTGAAAGATGAAAACGCGCAGGTTTATAACACGCCTCCGCTCGACGACAACGACTTCATCGACAATGTGCCGCCCGCGCCTCCGCTGGTATCGGCAGCTCTCCCAAACATCAATGCCGACGGCGGATGGTGGGATGCTGGCGACTATGAGAAATACGTCGAAACCGTGAGCTACACAGCAGCCTTAATGGAGATCGGGATTCGCGACTTCCCTGCTCAGATGGGAGCGAGCGCTCCAGCGAATCCTCCCGCACCGCCCGCTTCAATCTCATATGCCGGCAACAGCGGGCCCGGCGCACCCGCATCGTCCGACTTCACCGGCGAAGCCAGATTCGGAGTCGACTGGCTGCTGAAAATGTGGGACGACAAAACCAAGACGCTCTACTACCAGGTCGACAACACGCAAGACTGGGATTATTACGGTGAGGGCGATCCCAGTTCTGCCGGCGGCTACTGCGGCGGCACCTACGACAGTCCTTATTGCCTGATCACCGAGTACGACATCTGGACCCTCCCACAGGCGGCCGATCACTTCCAGCAATCAGGGCGATCCGCGCTCCGTGCGATCCGCTGACCACGTATTACATCTGCAATCGTCCCGTGTATTTGGCCGGTCCCGCAGGCTCGCCAGTGAGCCCCAATCTGGCCGGACGTCTGGCGGCCGACTTTGCCCTTGTGTTACCAACTGCAGCGCACTTCGCATCCTGCGCTCGCCAATCAATGCCTTCAGGATGCCGAGGACCTTTTCGCGCTGGCCGATACCTCTTATCCCGACCCTGCCCCAGCGGAGTACGGTGGAACTTGCGGTAACTGCCTGCTGACCATTGCTCCCTTCGACGGCTATCCCGAAAACGTATGGGATGACGACATGGAACTCGGCGCCACTGAACTGTATTTTGCGTTGCAGTCCGCAGGCGAAGCGAAAAATCTGCCCGCAGGATTGCCGCATACCAATGCGCTGGACTACCTGGCGCAGGCGGCGATCATTCGCCCACAATTACATCGCGCGAATTTACGATCAGCGGGTTCACCGACACTCTAAACCTCTACGACGTAAGTGGACTGGCGCATTTCGAGCTATATCGAGCGCTGGCTATGGCCGGAAATCCACCAGGCCTGGCAGTTTCCGAATCGCGCATTCGCGCCCAACTCCTGCGGCAAGTGGCGGACGCAATTACGCAAGCGCGCACTGACGCCTGGGGCTTCGGATACGTATGGAGCTACGGCGATACCACCTCGCACGGCGCCGGCCTCTCGGTAATGGCGAGCGAAGCCGCTTACCTTACGAACGCCAAGCGTTACGACACCTATGCCCAGCGCTGGCTGGCCAACGTTTTAGGCGCGAATGCCTGGGGATCGTCATTCGTCGTGGGCGACGGCAGCACCTTTCCGAATTGCATTCAGCACCAGGTAGCGAACCTGGCCGGAGCGCTGAATGGGACTTCGGGAGGCACGCCAGTACTGTGGGGCGCGGCGACCGAGGGCCCAAGCATTTCGGCGACGTCCGGCGTTCTCGACGGAATGATTCTGTGTCCCGCAAATGGGGTGGACACATTCAAACAATTCAATGGCAATGATGGCGCATTTGATCGCTCGCAAGTCGCCGTCTATCAGGACAACATGCAGTCCTATACCACGACCGAACCGGGGATCGACCTCACCGCGACATCGTTTCTGATGTGGTCGTGGAGAATGGCTGGCCACCCGAGCTTCTAAGTTTTTCGCTGTGCCGTTTACGTCCAGCGGAACCAGCGCAGCGCGAGAATGAACGACACTCCGCCCCAGATGGCCAGCACCAGCACGCGTCCCGACTGTGAGCCGAGCGAAGCGCCTTCGATGATCGTAGATCGCAGCGCGTCGTTGAGCGCCGTCAGCGGCAGCGCTTTAATAAAGGGCTGGGCCATCGCCGGAAATTTCTGGTATGAAAAGAACACGCCGGAAAAGATCCACATCGGCATCATCACCAGATTGATCAGGCCAGACACGCTTTCGATCTTCTGCGCCCGGCATGCGGTCAGCAGGCCGACGCCCTCCGAAACTTATCGCTCCCAGCGAGGCGAGCGCCAAAACCGACAGGATCGATCTATATCCCTGCAACCGCATGTGAAAGACGAGCACGCCGAAACCGAGGAGCAGTCCCACTTCAATCACCATCAGCACCAGGCGGCTGCTGGTTAAGGCAAGAAGAAAATCGCTGCGGCGCATCGGCGTAGCTACAAAGCGTTTCAGCAGTTTGCGCTGCCGCATTTCCACTATTGCGAACCCCACGCCCCACATGCCGGAGTTCATCAGGTTCATCCCCAGCAGTCCCGGGATGAGAAAGTCGATGTAGCGCGACCCCGGCTCGCTGGAAGATTGCGAAGAAGTTGCAAGCGCATCTTTGCGTCCAGCCGCAGTTTGGAGCGCAGAGTCAATTTCAGCGCGAGAAAGCACGCTCTCCGGCCGCGCCGGATCGTAGTAATAAGTGTAGGTCCCGTCTGGCTTCGCCTCAATCGCGAGATCGAACTTCCCGAAGTGAAAGCCATCGAGCGCCGCCGCACGATCAAGGACGCCCGCTCGTATACCCGAGTGCGCAGGCGAGCTTTGCAGCATGCCCAAAGTTTTCTGCGCGCCGGCGCCATCAATCACCACCACCGATGTCACATCCGCCGGCTTATCGCGAAACGCTATGCCCAGCCCCGCCGCCAGCAGCAGAGGAAAGATAAAAACCCAGAACACGACTTCAGGTTCGCGTCTGAGTTCGATGATGCGCACCCGGAGCAGTTGACGATAGCCAGCCCAACGCCCATTGTGCCGGATGGGTGCGCCCGCAAGCGATGGTTCCAGCTCACCTTTCTCCGCGCTCATCTAATTCACCGCCCCACTATTTAGCGGCACTCGCTCTTCCTTGGTTCCCGGTTTACCGTAGCGCTTTACCGCGCGGGAACCCGCTGGCAAACGGTACTTCGCGAGAACTGGCAGCGCAACCTCGAACAGCTTATTGGCGCTCGGACCGTAGGCAAACATCGTGAAGGTTTTTTCCCCGATCTCGTTTCCGTCATATTCGCCGGCGTGAGAATGTTCGATTGCATCGATCAATTCGCCTTCCAATTTGTACAGACGCTCCACTTCTTCATTGCTGCCCGACTTCCCATCGAATGGAATCGTGATGATGAGGGCCTGTTCCACCGAGCTATCGGACGCCTCGACATTCGGGCTCCCCATAAAGCAAACCTCGCAGACAAGAAGTAACACCAACAGAAAACCCGCCACACTCGCTCGACTTTCCCGCAGGCGAATCCAAGAGCTTCTCATGCGATCAGTCTTCCCTCAAGTGGCGCCCTGTGAGTTGCACAAACACATCTTCAAGGCTGGCCTGCCGCGTGCTCAGATGTTGAAGTTGCCGCCCTTGCCGCCGATCGCTTCAAGCAGCGCGGGAATCGTTAGATGAGGCTCGCGCACGTTAAGGCAGACCATGTCGTCCTCGTTGCGCACCGACTCGACACTGGGAAGTGATCGCCAGCGATCAAGTCTTCGTCCCGCGCTGCCGTTTTCACTGACCTGGAACTCGACCACATGATGCCCGCCCAGCCGGTCAATCAAGTCCGACGGAGTCCCCTCAGCGATGATCTGGCCATGATCGACAATCGCCAGCCGATCGCAGAGGCGCTCAGCCTCGTCCATGTAGTGAGTGGTGAGCAGCACCGTGCCACCTTTTTTCTGAAAGGCACGAATGATGTCCCAGAGCTGGCGACGACTCTGAGGATCAAGTCCGGTAGTGGGCTCGTCAAGAAAAAGAATGCGCGGATTACCGACCAGAGCCGTGGCAACCGCCAACCGTTGTTTCTGGCCGCCGGAAAGTTTGCCCACCCAGGCGTCGGATTTCTCAGTCAGCTGAAGATCTTCCAGAATTTCGGCCGTCGCGCGCGGCTCGCGATAGAAGCTGGCGAAAAGTTCGATAGTTTCGCGGACGTTGAGTTTTTCCGACAGCCGCGTTTCCTGAAGCGAGATGCCGATCCACTCGCGCAACTGTCGAGGATTGTCGTCCCAGGTATGTCCCAGAATGCGGACCTCGCCCGATGTAGGCGCAAGCAGCCCTTCGAGAATCTCGATAGTAGTAGTCTTCCCTGCTCCGTTCGGACCGAGGAGTCCGAAGCACTGCCCGGCTTCGATTCGAAGGCTGAGGCCGCGCACGGCTTCAACTTTTCCGTCGTAAGTCTTGCGCAGGTCGGTGCATTCAATCGGAGAACTCACGAGCAAATTGTAGCGTAGCTCACAATTCAGTGGAGCGATGGACGCTCCACCAGTTTTATCGTCCAGCGGTCGGCGACGAAGGAATGCCTTTTGCATCCTGCCACAGGATCGCATTCAGTTTCTTAGCGTCGACCGCGTCTGGCTTGGAGAAATCCATCAGCGAAGACTCTTTCGCGCCCGGAGCGTTCTTCGAGTTCACTCGATAGATAAGCCCATTACGCAGATTCTTGTCGTCAACCTGATACGCAGGCTGCGTTCCCGGCCCCGAGAACAGCGGCGCCATAAGCGGCGCGTGCGCGTCAAACAGGTTCATTGGAGGCAGGCCAAGCAGAGCCTCCATAGTGTGGACCATGTTGACCGTCGTATAGAAATGATGATCCACAAACGCGGCCGGCGTGTGCGGCGAATACTTGCTGATGGCCAGAGCAGTCGACCGGTGCGCGTCAACGTGATCGGCGCCATCCTGCGCGTCGTCTTCGATCACGAAAATGGCGGTGTCGTCCCAGTAAGGACTATGCGAAACGGCATCCACGACGCGGCCGACCGCGAGATCGTTGTCGGCGACGGAAGCATTCGGCGTGGGCTTGCCCGGACGCGTCCCTCCAGTGTGATCGTCAGGCAGATAGAGCAGCGTGAACTGCGGCAGCTCCTTGGCGCTTCCCTTGGCTTTCACGAACTCATCAAACTCGCGCAGAAATTCGTCGGCCCGGAGCTGATCAGGATAATCGGTTTCGAAGTCCGGAAAGAGCGGGTCGTAGTGATCGCGCAGCGCCGCTTTCGTCGGACGCATGCGCTTCATCTGCGGAATCGCCCAGGGCCACGGGCTAGGCCCGCCCGGCGGATTGCCCACGTTCGGCTGGCAGAGGTTCCCCGTGCTTGATCGCAGCCACCGGACAAGTCGCAGACGACGGCGACGGCGTTCCCTCCTTCGGCGATTTCGCTCTCTCGCTTGTGCACCACACCGCAGCAATAAATTCCCCGTAAATACGATAACTGAGCGCGCGGCGCGCGAGGTTATCCCAGATAAAACCTGTGCCCGGGTCGTCCACGTCGGGGATTCCCTGCTCCAGCGGAAATTCCTCAGCCACGCTGCCGCCGGAATCATACGTCCGCTCTTTGCTGCGATAGCCGATGGGCCATGTCTTCTCGTTGTAGTCACTCGTGGTGGCGGCGGTCGACCAGATGTGGCCATCGCCCGAAACCTCTCCGCTGTCGTAGAAGTTGTCGAGCACTCCAAACTGCAGCGCCAGCTTGTGCTGGTTGGGAGTGATTTCAGCGCCATACATGGTCAGCGATCGATCGCCATCGCCAACCGGCAGGTCGCCGAAGACCTGATCGTAGGTCCGATTTTCCTTCAGCACATAGATCACGTGATGGATGGGATTTTTCCCGCCAGCGAATTCGAACTTGCCGCCGTCAGAGCGTAGCAGATTATCTTCTTCGACCTGGCGAGTGTAGGCCGCAAGATTCTTGTCAATGTCCGCGAGGCTGATGCGCTGGATGGAACCGCCGATCAGAGTCGGAATGTAAGGATGCTCTTTCCTTTTGCGTTCGCCCTTGAGCGTGCCCATCATGTTGTCAGGCCCGCTACCTTCGCCCTTGGCCGTGGCGATAAGCAAGTCGTTCCCGGCCATGGCAAGCGCGCTCGGATACCACTCGGTAGGGATAAAACCAAGCGGAGGTTCGGTGACTGCCAAATCGGAGGCGTGTTCATCGTACTTTGCCTCGAACACCGCGACGGCGTCCAGCGAGGCATCGGCTGCGTACAGTCGCTTCCCATCGGCCGAAAGGGCGATACCTACTGGGACCGAACCACTAGCCCCGTCTTCTCCAAAATTCGTGCGATACAAGTGCAGCGGGACTTCAACCCTTAAATCTACCGCCGCGACTCCGTTTGCATTTGACATCGCCGCGTAGAGCACGTCTTCCTTGGGGCTAAGAATCAAGGCGGTGGGATGTGATCCTGGGGCCATAGGGTCATGGGGATGCCACAGCTCGATCCACCGTCCGACCGTGCCGTTTTCAAGATTCAGTTCTGCAACCGACGAACTATTCCACAGACTCACCCAAGCTTTAGTCCCGGCTTTATTGGCGATGACCGTGTACGGGTACGCTTCCGGAACGTAACGGCTGCGGCTCAGATCGAACGCTTGCAGAATTTTGCCGTCGCTCGTGTCGAGCACGATGGCATTATCCGAAAGATTATTGGCGATGAGCAGACGGTCGCCCTTCACGCCGAGCAATACCGCGAATCCAGCAGGGTACGGCGGCGCAGTCCCAGGCGGAGTTGTGCGCACTCCGAATGCGACTTCTTTGCCCTCTGCAAGACGCTGCGGCGGAATCTTGATGAAGCGCTCCGCCGTAACCTGCCCCGCCGCGAACTTGTACACCGCAATTCCATTCCCCGTGCTCTTCGGCTTCTCCCCGGTAGGGTCGGTGATCGAGCCCATCGAGGCATAGAGATGCTTGCCGTCCGTCGAAAACGCCAAGCCGATGAAATAGCTCTGGCGGGTCGAGTAGTCGTCGCTCAAACGATCATCTGGAAAGTCGCGAAGTTGATTGTTGCTGAGATCGAGAATGGCAATCGACTGGCGTGCGCCTGACTCCTGCGTGCCGTATCCCTGATTAAGCAGCGCCGCGTATCGCCCGTCAGGACTAAGCGCGATGGTCGCAGGAAAGCTGTTGGTGCGGGCAAGATATCCGGGGACCGGCAGAGTCAAAGTCTTGCTGGTCGGAAGATTGATGCGGCGCGCGCGGTCCGCGGCCCGCACCGCGACGAATACGACCAGCAGCGAGAAAAGTGCGAGGACACAGACAATAGCAATTTGTTTTGTGAACCTTTTCACAAGCAGGTCTCAGGAGGGTTGTAACATCCGGCCGCGGAGTCATGCAAACGACCACGCAAACGGACGCTATTGCAAGGAGAGTGCGTCATCAACTCCGACGACTCCCAAAGCGACGATGCGATATGATAAACGGCGCGTCAGCGCAAGTATTTATCTCCTCTCTCTGAGGCCTCCATGTTTCGGAAATTTCACGCATTTGCTCTCCTTCTGATCTTCTCCGTCGCGTCAGCCGCGGCGCAGGCTCCAAACGCCTCACCCACTCCCGCAAGCCTCAAACCACCACCGGCCAAAGCCGCGGACGTGGTCACGGACTACTTCGGCACGAAAGTGTCTGACCCATACCGTTGGATGGAATCAGGAACCGACGATCCGCTGCTGCTCGAAGTTCTGAAAGCACAAAATGCCTACACCCGGTCAGTCCTAAGTTCACTCAAGGGACGCGACGCCATGCTGGCACGCATCGAGGCGCTCGACAATGCCGTTCCCACCGTACGTTCCTGGCAGCGCGGCGGCACCTATCTTTTCTATCTTGAAACCGCTCCCGGCGCGAAAACCGCATCCCTGCTGGTGCGTGACGCCGACGGCAAATCGCGCCAGCTCCTCGACCCCGTTTCGATGGAGCAAGACGATTCCCACGCCGCCATCGATTACTACATGCCTTCCTGGGATGGCCGGTATGTGATCGCCGGAGTCTCCCTCGGCGGATCGGAGAACAGCACCATCCACGTCATCGAGACGGCGACCGGGCGCTTGCTGCCCGACGCCATCACGCGTACCCAATATGCCGGTCCCTCATGGCAAACGGATTCGCATTCCTTCTACTACGCGCGGCTCCAGAAGCTGCCGCCGGACGCTCCCGCCGCCGCAATTTACGAGAACGAGCGCGTCTACCTGCACGTCATCGGTTCAGATCCAGAGAAAGACCCGGCAGTCTTTGGTCCAGGCGTTTCTGAATCGGTGACTATCCCGAAAGCGGGCTTCGTGGGCACAGCCGTCACGCCGGGATCCAACTTTGCCCTGTCTTTTTATTCCGCCGGCACAACCGATCCGGCCAGCCTGTACATCGCGCCTGTTGCCAAGACTCAGAGCAACAACGCGCCCTGGACAAAAATCGCCTCCGCCGAAGATCTGATCTCGCCCGGGGCCGATAATCCGGTTGCCATCCATGGATCGACCATGTACCTGCTAGTCGATAAGGGAGCCCCCAATCGCAAACTCTTATCGCTCGATCTCGACCACCCCGACATCGCCCGCGCCGCCGACGTCGTTCCCGCAAGCGATGCCGTCCTAGTCGGCGTTTACGCTGCCCAGGACGGTCTATATCTGGAGTCCAAGCGCGGCGTGAGTTTTCGCCTGCAGCATGCAGCCTATGGCCCGCAGCTAAAGTGGGAGGACGTTGCTCTGCCTTATCAGGGCTCGATTTCCAACGTAGATGCCAACATAACGCTGCCCGGAGTTCTCTTCCGCCTCGAGTCCTGGACGCAGTCCGACCAGGCGTTTGCCTACGATCCGTCTTCCAGACGCGTCTCGAACATCGCGCTCATCGAGAAGCATCCCGCTGATTTCTCCGGAGTCGACGCCCGCGAAGTGGAAGCCATCAGCACCGATGGAACGAAAGTCCCGCTTTCGATTCTATGCAAGAAGGGATTACCGCTCGACAGCTCGCACCCCACTCTCTTCGAGGGCTACGGCGCCTACGGTGTTTCGTTCGATCCCTACTTCGATCCGCGCGTTCTCGCGTGGGTTGAACGTGGAGGCGTATTTGCCATCGTGCACGTCCGCGGCGGCGGTGAGTTCGGGGAAGCCTGGCATAACGCGGGCCGAAAAGAAACCAAGCAGCACACCATCGACGACATGATCGCCGCGGCCCAATACCTCATCCGGGAACGCTACACCTCGCCGGCACATCTCGCCGTGCGCGGTACCAGCGCCGGCGGAATCGCAGTCGGCGGCGCGATCGTGCAGCATCCCGAATTATTTGCCGCAGCCATCGATAACGTCGGAATGACCGACATGCTGCGCTTCCAAATCTCGCAGGGAGGCGCGGCCAACGTCCCGGAATTCGGTGACGTCACCGATGCGCAGCAATTCCAGTATCTGTACGCGGTCAGCCCCTATCACCACATCGTCGCCGGAACCCGCTATCCCGCCGTGCTCGGCATCACCGGCACCAACGATCCGCGAGTGCCCACCTGGATGGTAGCCAAGATGATCACGCGCCTCCAGGCGACCACAGCCAGCGGAAAGCCAATCCTGTTGCGTGTGGATTTCGACGAAGGCCATGGCCTCGGTTCCAGCCGCCCGCAGCGCGAACGTCTTATGGCCGACACCTACAGTTTCATCTTATGGCAGTCGGGCGACCCAGATTTCCAACCGGTAGACACCACCAAACACTGACCGGAAGCGAAGGATCAAAGCTCGAAGCTCGAAGCCGCAAGAATCAAAACCGCCCAGTCGTACACGCCCTTATCAGCGCGCTGATTTGAAAATCGCGAACACCGCGCCCTGCGCGTCGGCGACCACCGACATGCGGCCAACTCCCGCCATCGACATCGGCGGAAGGTACAGCTTGGCGCCCATCTCTTTGGCCTTCGCTGCCGAAGCATCCACATCGTCCACCAGGAAATAGGCCAGCCAGTGCGGAGGCACTCCCGGCTGGCGATAGGCCGAAGGCGGAACGCCTCCGATGAAATGCTCGCCGTTCTTAATATGCAGGTAGCCGGAAGTATCTTTCGGATCGGCGGCAATCTGCCATCCGAAAAGGCCGGAGTAAAAATCAGAGGCGCGTTTCACATCGGGCGTGCTCAGGTCCGCCCAGCAGAGCGTGCCCGCGACTTCGGCGATTCCGATCCCGGCGTTCTTATTCGCTTGCCATACGCAGAAAACCGCGCCCGTGGGATCCTGAATCACCGCCATGCGCCCTGCATCCATGACGTCGAACGCGGGAGCGAAAACTTTGCCTCCGAGTTGCGCCGCCTTCGCAGCGGCCGCGTCGGCGCTAGCGACCGTGATGTAAATCATCCAGTGCGGAGGAACACCATTCGAACGTTCCTCGGGACGCAGCGTGCACCCGGCAGCGGCATCGCGGCCCTGGAGTTTGAACATGGTGTAGAAATCGTTCGGGCCCATGGGCATGTCCTGGGACTCCCATCCGAATAGAGGTCCGTAAAATTTCTTCGCAGCAGGCTGGTCGGTAGTATGAAGTTCAATCCAGCAAAAGGAACCGGCGGGGTGCTTATCAATATTTTTCATGGCGGCAGAAGTTTACACCAATTCGGACTAGCGGGTTGTCAACGGAAGCTAAGCGCGCAGTCGAGACGTGTTAAACAAGCGGTTTGCGATGCCGACGAATCCAGTCGAGGATTTGGGCAAAGCGGAATTCCTGCCGCTCCATGGATCCGCTGATGAACGCGTAGCCCTCCCGGCCTTTGACCTCAATGTAAAAACCGTTGCGCCGCAAGAAAACATCGGCTGCGGTAAAAGCGATGCGCTTGTTGCCGTCGAGGAAGCCGTGGTTGTTTCCCAGAGACTCCATCAGCGCCGCCGCATCCTCTTCAAGGGAGTTATAATAGCCGGTTTGCGGTCGAAAAACCGCGGCCTCAACCGCGCCCTTATCGCGGACGCCATGGAGGCCGCCGAACATCTCAATCAAGCGATGCTGCATCCGGTAGACTTCCGCTACCGTAAGGTAATCCGCCATTTGGCTTTTACTTTGCGAGGCGCTCTAACAGATCACGATTGCGGGCCGCCGACTGCTCGAAGGCATCCATCACTTCGCGGCGCACCAGGTGCTGCGAAGGAACCACGTTCTGGAGGTAGAACCGGAGCGCCTCCTCAAGAACGTGCCGCTTCGTTTGCCCATTCTTCTCAGCAACCGCCACGAACTCATCGTAGAGCCGGGCATCGATTTCGGGCGTAAACTTCTTGGTCTTCGTGGCTGGCATTGGTTATTCCCAGTTCGCTTTCTATTTTACTTCTCTATCCTGATAAATCAAGATAAATATTGATTCATCAATTTCACCAATAATATGGGTTATATTGACAACTCCGCAGAGGTTCTGACCAAAGCACCTTCAGCAATAGTTGAACGAGTTCGTTTGACGGTTTCAGAAGACGATCGGAAAAACTCAGGAAGTTTTTTCTGTCCGTCGAAATTGGACAGGATTTTCGACGAGGCATCCTTGCACGAGTAGCGTGCAGCGTTGACGCTTCAGTGCAGGTTCTTACCCACCCACTCCTCAATCCGCGCCAGCGCCTTGTTCAAGTTCTCCAGCGAATTAGCCACGCTAAACCGCAAATAACCTTCCCCGTATTCGCCAAACGCCGTCCCCGAGAGGCACGCTACGCCAGCCTGTTCAAGCAGCGCGTCGGCCAGCTTTTTCGACGGCCAGCCAGTCTTGGTTATATTCGGAAACGCGTAGAAAGCCCCCTTCGGCATGCGGCACGAAAATCCCTTGATCTTGTTCAGCCCCGCGACGAAGGCATCGCGCCGCCGTTGGAACTCCGCACTCATTTTATCGACCGAAGACTGGTCACCGCGCAGCGCCTCGACCCCGGCAATCTGCGTGAAGCTGGCAGTACAGGAGTTCGAGTTCGTGACAAGGCGCGTGATCGGCCCAGCCAAATCAGGACGCATCACACCGTACCCCAGCCGCCATCCCGTCATGGCATATGTCTTCGAGAAGCCGTCCAGCAGGATTGTCCGCTCTTTAAAACCGGGTACGCTCATGATGGAGAAATGCTCGCCCTCATAAATAAGGCGGCTGTAGATTTCGTCCGAAAGAATGAGAATGTTGCGATCGCCAATCGCCTCGGCGATTTCGAGAATATCTTTCTTAGTAAGCACGCCGCCCGTCGGATTGTGCGGCGAATTCAGGATGATCAATCGAGTGTGGTCATTAATCAGCGACGCCAGTTCTTTGACGTCAACCGAAAAGTCGCGCTCTTCGCGCAGCGGAATCGGGATCGCCTTCCCGACCGAGTAGTTGACCATCGATTCATAGATAGGGAAACCGGGATTCGGATAGATGACTTCATCCCCCGATTCAATCAATGCCAGTATGGTGAAGAAAATAATCGGCTTGCCGCCCGGCACAACCACCACTTCCTCGCTCGAAACCGGGACCTTGCGCGTCCGGCTTACATACTCGGCGATCGCCTGGCGCAGCTCAGGCAGACCAGCAGCCGGCCCGTAGTGCGTCCATCCCTCGTGCAGCGCATCGACTCCCGCCTCGATAATATTGGCAGGAGTGTCAAAGTCAGGCTCGCCGATTTCCAGGTGAATAATTTCTTTGCCCTGCTTTTCCAGCGCGCGGGCGCGGTTCAAAACTTCAAAGGCAGTTTCGGTGCCAAGCCGCGAAGTCCGGCCGGCAAGACGTAATTCGAATTGAGTTGTGGTTGGCATAGCGGCGGATGAAATTATAACGCTTCGCAAGGTGAGAGGTCAGAGATCAGAGGTCAGATCGCAGAGGTGAAAACCAGAATCAAAGTCCGAAAGCCTTTAACCTCTGAAATCTGACCTCTCACCTCTCACCTTACTCCGAGATCGTGCTCTCTTCGCTCTGCGCGCGCAGGATCCGATCAACCGAGTAGGGAGCGCGCTGCGTGGGTTCGTGGTAGTGGCGCACCTGCATTTCTCCCAGCAGGCCGACGGCGAGCATGTTGAGACCCGCCAGCAACAGGACGGCCGAGAAGATCATCAGCGGACCATGCTGGTACATGATGTCGTTCTGAGGGCGCAGGACCTTCTCCACAATCAGCCAGCCCGAGATGGAGCTACCCGCGAGGATACTAAACATCCCGAGCGTCCCGAAAAAGTGCAGCGGTCGCGAAAGATATTTGAGCAGGAAGCGGATGGTGATGAGGTCGAAGAATACGCGGAAGGTGCGTGAGATTCCGTAATGGGAAGTACCGCGTTCGCGATTCACGTTCCTGATCGGCACTTCAATGATCGACGCGCCATGCCACGATGCCAGCGCCGGGATGAAGCGGTGCAGCTCTCCGTAGAGCGGAACTTGCCCCAGGATTTCCCGGCGGTAGGCTTTAAAAGTCGTGCCGAAATCGTGAATGTCCACGCCGCTCAACTTCGCCATCAACCAGTTGGCGCAGCGCGAAGGAATGCGGCGCAGCCAGAAATTATCCACGCGATTCTTGCGCCAGCCACTGACGATGTCGTAGCCCTCGGCAATTTTTTCGAGGAACAAAGGAATGTCGGCGGGATCGTGCTGCAGGTCGCCGTCCATGGCGATAATGTATTCACCGCGAGCATGGTCGAATCCAGCAGCCAAGCCGGCGGTCTGCCCAAAATTGCGGCGCAGCTTAACCACCGTCACACGGCTGTCTACGGCGGCAATCTCCCGCAACAGGTTGAACGTGCCGTCGATGGAACCGTCATCAACCAGCACCATCTCGAAGGTCTCCCCGCTCGCTTCCATGACGGACTTAAGCCGAGCGTACAGGTCGGTGACGTTCTCCTGCTCGTTGTGGAGAGGAACTACAATTGAATATTTGAGCACAGTGTCATTCATTATACGGCAGCGGGGCGGCGCTTTCGAAGTAACTTGTGTGAGGCGAGACTCTGGCGGGATATATGCTGCTGCTCCAAGGTCCCAAAATTCGCGAGACCCGGGGCAGCCCGTTTTTAATCGACGTTAACCGTGAACAAAACGGAAAGACCATTTACCAACGCCGTGACGGTAACGGTTCCAGCGGTCGGAGGAGCAGTGTAGTGGGTGCCTGCTATTCCCTTCGCGCTGGTTGCGGTTGGATCCGGTGAAAAGCTGCCTCCGGCGCCGCCGTCGCTATAGTTCACCGAAATCTTTGACGCCGGATTGCCGTACTGGTCCGCGACCATGACCTCCAACTCTTTCTTCGCCTCGGTCCCCGCCTTGACGGTCTGATTATTCCCCGAATACAGGCTGAGGGACGTTGTCGGGCCGGCCAATACCGTTTCTTTGAAGACCACCGGAGTCAATCCGGACACGGAGGCGGTAATGTCTGCCACGCCCGCTTTCGTGCCGGTGGTGTACGAGGTGCTCGCATAGCCCGAAGCATCCGTAGTGGCTTTCGGCGGCGATAGCTTTCCGCCGGCTCCTCCGTCAGAAAAAGTCACCTGGATTCCGACGAGCCCGTTGCCCGCAGCATCCTTGACCCTGACTTTCAACGGAACCGGCAACAACGATGTCACCGGTTGCTTCTGCAAATTTCCCGAGGAGATGGCCAGTGACGCAGGAGTTCCCGACGTCGCCGTCTCTACGAAGGTTGCGCTGGCATATCCAGAGCTGGCCGCAGTAATCGTGTAGGTCCCGGGTGTGTCTGGCAGAGTGAAGGTCGTAGTGGCGATCCCTGAGCTGTTAGTAACCGCCTTTACGGGCGAGAACTTACCATCTTGGCCCGTATTGCTGAACTTCACCGTAATGCCGGCAGTCTGAATCGGACTGCCCGAGTAGGGATCCTGAAGCGCGGCTTGCAATGCAACAGGTAGCGTTGTCCCCGCGACTCCGGTCTGATTGTTGCCCGCTGCGGCCGTAAACGCTGGCAATAGTCCAAACACGGTTAACTGGGTCTGCCCGTTAACATAAACCCGGCCGTCCGCCACAATCGGCATCTCGAAATGAACGGCGGGACTTAACTTGTCGCGCGTGCCTGCCATGGTGCTGTTGTAAAACTCGTTGGCAAGATTGGTAGCATCGAAAGCATAAAGATCGCTGGTCGGAACCGAAACGTACCAGAAAATCCCATCGTTCGCACCATTGGAGGAGACGATGCCCCCTTGCGGATGCGCCGTCACCGCCGGGGTTTGCGAGGTCGGCGTCAAAGAAAGCTGGCCATTGCCAAAGGAATACGCCATCACCGGAGTGTTATACGCCTCAAGATAGACAGTGTTGTTCCAATACGTCAGTCCAGCGTGAACGTCGCCCAGCACGGGAGCATCCATTTCCTGTGGGATCTGGATATCGCCGCTGGGACTGAACCCACCCATGGCATTCTGGTTGAGCAGATAGACGGTTCCGTTCTTGTCCACCGCAACCATGAAATTGCCTTCGGACACTGGCGGCAAAAGCAGAAGGGCGCCGGAGCTGACGTCCAGGTCGTGCGCCTGAAAATATTTTTGGTTGTAGGGAGTGAACGAGTCCACCAGATCTATTACACCGTCACCTTGGCTAAACTTCAGAACGCTATCGCCATAGTGGCTACCTCCGGTGTCGGCGTCGAACAGACCGTCCCCGGTGTTGGCATAGACGTTCCCGTTTCCATCTCCGGCGAGTCCGGCTCCCGACAACCAGACTGCGGATGCCTCAACCCCTGGCGAGGCGTCGAACACACCAACCTGCTGCAGCGTGCCACCGTCGTAAGCCATGACCCAGCCGTTTTCGGTCTTGACGTTGCAGCCCGGGCCACCCCAACCGATATACACAATGCCGTCTTGCTCCAGAAGCGCCGGGCGCTCCTGCTGGTACTTCGGGACGAAGCTATAAAGCTGATTGTCGATTGTGACCGAGCCGGTAATAACGACAGGGCCGTCGAACAGTTCCGCTCCCGTCCCCAGATCCAAGGCATGGAGCCTATCGACAAATGCACCGTTCTCCAAAGTCGCGGCCACCACGTAGATGGCATTCCGGGTCGTATCAATCACCGGCGTGCCCTGGATGCCGAACTCCGTGTAGTACGAACTCTTGCAGAACTCATCCGCCGCCGGAACGCTGGTGACGCCATTCGCGGGATTAAGAAAACTCACATACCAAAGCGGAGAGGCATTGCTGCCCTGATTGCTATCGGCATCGAAGGCGTAAACGCCATCGTGCATCGTGGCAACGTACACCACGTTATGCGTGGAATTCGACGCCGGAATGAAAACTCCCGGAACATAAAGTGGCTGCGCCGTCATCTGCCCGTCGAGAGTTTGTGCGAAAAGCTTTCCGAATTGCACCGGGTTGACATTGGACGGAGCCAGAATCATTTCACTGGTGTTCTGACCGGTGCGGGCGTTGTCGTAATGCTGGGTCAGGACGGGGGTCTGGCCGAAGGCCGCGGAAACACCGACCACCAAGAGAAGGATCGCAATGACGGCAGCAGTAAACCGCACGCAGGCATCTGGACGAGGCCGAGATGCGCAGATCGGAGGATCGGGTACCGAAAAGCAGCGGCGCAGTAGGGCGAATATTCCCGCTCAGAGTGTCGCAAAACATGTTGACTCCCCAGGTTTACCTTGAACTGGAATCCGCTGAGCAGGGGAATGGATCGGCGTTCAGCCAGTAGTAGTGCATACTTTACAACGTACTACGGCCGAAGGCAATGATAAGTGGTCGCAGGGTGGCTGCTGCAAGGGCCTGCATATGATTACCACGGTTCCCTTACCGAGCCGATCCAAGGCTTTGCAAGTAACTAATCCGGTTCCGCTGGGTTCCGCTGCTCGCTGTGCGCCGTCACCTTCAGTCCTGATTTACCACCTGCTTCACTCCCTTCGACTGGCTGCCGGCAAAACTCGAGTCACCGCTATACACAGCCTTGACTCTCGTCGTACCCACCTTGAGCGTCGAAGTGGTGAAGCTAGCCGTGCCGCTGCTTAAAACCCCAGCTCCCAACAACTTAGCGCCTTTCATAAATGAGACCGTATCCCCGTCCGGCACCGCTCCGGCTGGAGAAGTCACGGCAGCGGTAAACGTCACCGCCTGTCCATAAGTGGACGGGTTCGGCGCAGACGCGAGTGTGGTCGCGGTCGCGGGCCTCATGTCAATCTTGGCCACGAAGGCGTCGGAAGGACCACCACCGTAGCTGGGCTGAAACGGATTCTTCAATGAGAAACGACTGCCAGTTTCACCCGCGACGTACGGGTTACCTGAGCTGTCCACGGCGATGGCGAGGGCTGAATTTTGCGCTTGGCCATTCAGGTAGCTGGAGTAAACCAAAGCTGAGCCTGCCGGGTTGAGCTTGGCCACGAACGCGACGCCGCCGATACAGGCTCTGCGACCGGTGCCACACTTCGGTTGGAACACTCCCGGCGTGGTGGGAAAGTCGGATGAGGTCGTCCCCCCCGCAACGTAAGCGTTGCCCGCGCCGTCCACGGCGATGCCTCTGGCTGCGTTACTTTTGCTGCCGCCTAAAAAAGTTGAATAAACCAGGGCCGACCCAGTGTTGTTGATCTTGGCCACGAACGCATCGTCATAGTATGCCGCGCAAGCGTGGCAGGTCGTCTGGAAGGCGCCGGGCGTAGTGGGAAAGTCAGGCGAACTCGCAGCGCCCGCAATATAAGCGTTGCCCGCACCATCCAAGGCGATGCCACCGGCTCCGTCACTTTCGCTGCCGCCCACATAAGTTGAATAAAGCAGGGCTGATCCCGCCGCGTTGATCTTGGTCACGAACGCGTCGCTGCCGCCGCCGGAGGCCGGCTGCAAAGGGTTCTTGGTGGGAAAGTCAGTTGAGTTGGTGACGCCGGCGACGTATGCATTGCCCGCGCTATCGACCGCGATCCCGTTGCCAAAGTCACCGTAAAGCCCGGTGCCACCCAGATAGGTAGAGTAGACCAAGGCCGATCCCGTCTGGTTGAGTTTGGCCACAAAAGCGTCGATGTTGGGGCCGCCACCAGTAGGCTGCAAGGGGTTCTTGGTCGGAAAGTTGGTGGAGGCCGTCGAACCGGCAATGTACGCGTTCCCGTCGGCGTCCAGGGCGATGCCGCCGCCTTGGTCTCTGTCGTTGCCGCCTAAATAGGTGGAGTAAACCAAAGCTGATCCAGTGGCGTTGAGCTTGACCACGAAGGCGTCACCAAGTTCGCCACCGCCGCCGTAAGTCGTCTGGAAAGCTCCGGGTGTAGTCGGAAAGTCGGTTGAAGAGGTCTCTCCGGTAAGGTAAGCGTTGCCCGCGCTATCCACGGCGATCGCACTCGCCCCATCAAAAGAACTGCCTCCCAGATACGTCGAGTAAACCAGGGCGGACCCGGCGGGATTGAACTTGGTCACGAAGGCATTGGTAAGCGAACCTGCACAGCTGGCGCTGCACGCAGTCTGAAAGGCGCCAGGCGTAACAGGAAAATCTGCCGCGCCGGTGGCCCCCGTCACGTAAGCGTTGCCCGCACTGTCAACCGCGATCCCATAGCCTTCATCTCCTTCGCCGCCCCCCACACCGCCGCCCAGGTACGTCGAATAGATCAGTGGATCGATGTACAGCGACCTCCTCACGTCATACTTTGCCAGCTCGAACTCCACACGATTGTTATTGGCGATGGCATAACGTGCCGCGATCTCTTGCCGTATTCCGTCTTTCTCCTGATACGCCACCGGCTTGTGCCAGCGAATTTGACCATCTTTCATCTCGAGCACTAGATCACCGTGGCCGTCTCTGCGAATCAGCCTCGCGCCGCTCACCTCGAACCCGATTCGACGCGGGTCCGCTCCAGGCGTCACGATGAAGTCATACTCCAGCTGTCGCTGGTTGCCGTAATAAACCAGGTCAACACCGGAATAAATCTCCTCGTACTTTACCTTCGCGTAAGTCGGGACCGTGGCCCGCCATTGCGCCGGATCATTACCGATAAAGTAGTTGTTCGCGCCCGCCAGTTCCTCCACACCCGTCACTTTGGCCGCAGGATTGGCATTGCGGAGCTTCATTCGCAGAACACCACCAGCTTTAGCTTCAGCCGCGCCCGAGGACAACCCGCGATGCGAGTCTGCCATCTTCGTTCGATTCGTCCTCGCGTTCTTCGCGCTTAATGCAAGCACTGCTTCATCCCCTGTGAGGAAAAGCGAGTACTCGCTCGTGCGCGCCAGAAACTTCACCCGCGCGTCGGTTTGTCCGTGATTGGCCTCGAAGCTCAGCGGCAATTTTCCGTACTGATCGAGTATTCTCGCCTGACCTTTCGGGTCGGCATGGGCGATCGGAGCAACAACGCCCGCAGGCGCCACCCGCGCGCCTTGGTTAATCAGCTGAGCAGGATTCGACTGCGAGAAAAGGAATGTTGCGATCAAGCACGGAAACAGCCAAAAAAAGTAAGCGCGCTTCAAACGAACCTCCAGCCCATCCGAAGGATGCGGCGCAAAGGGCCCGATCCAGCCACCGATTGGGGGAGGAAATTTCGTGGCAGTTGATAACCAGCGGATTGTCTTCCCATTCACGCCAGCGGTCAAGATGAAAAGCTTCGCATACAGGTAGAAAGCAAGCTCAGCGCTGGGTACCTGGTAGCCCCGGCAGGAATCGAACCTGCATAGTCAGTTTAGGAAACTGAAGTCCTATCCGTTGAACGACGGGGCCCCCAAGAACCGCCAAACACGCGAAATCAGGTTAGCAGGTCGCGAAATGCGTTGCCAGACTGGAGCCGGCTATCCCACCCCGCCGCCGACGAAATGGACGATCTCCAGCCGATCTCCATCGCGCAATGGAGTCTGCGGCCATCGGTCACGAGGTACGATCTCGCGATTCAACTCGATGGCGACGCGATCCGGCTTCATGCCAAGTGATCTCCACGAGCCCGCCCAGAGTTTCAGCAGATGAAGCCTGGCTTTCACCATTGATAGTTAAGTTCATCAATTCAATTGTCGCATGTCAAAACGGCTGGCAGAATCGCGGAGAGAATCGCTGAAAAACTCGGCTTTGTATCAGGGCATCGCTTGAGCGATGCCGAAAGTGATTCTTATTCTGATGCCCCTTTAGGGGCTGGGCGCGGCCCGCAACTGAAACTTGCGAGTGGCAGTTCGTCCGTCGAAGCTCGCTTGCACCACCACGGAAGAATCAACAAGTGACTTCTTCCTCCACCTGAACCCGCATCTCGGCGTTGCCCCCGGCGTCGGTAAGAACCTGAGCATAATACGGCGGAGCATCTGGCCGTGCGAACCGGAGCGTCAGCCGAGCCCCGGCCACCGTGGCGCCGGCTTCCGTGACTCGAATCTGCATCGTCAAAGCGCCATCCGTGTGCACTGACGCGGCATTAGTCCACTCCAGGTCAAGCTCCTTCACCGCCGCCAGGGTTTCCGGCGTCTCCCGCTTGTCGAGAATAGCCTCGAGCTTGCCCTCGCGGATCGCATCCAGCACCTCGCGATGCAGTTCGCGCAGCCGCTTCTCCATGTCCTGATCGTTGGTCTGAAAAAATTTCCCGACTCCCGGTCCATAAGGAACCGCGCGCTTCCCGATGCAGCGGCCCTTGACGAAAACCTGCGTCTGCAACAACTGCTCGCCTTCGCGCGCCTCGCTCTGCACGTGGTAAATCGTCTCTTCGTGCCGAATGTCGGTATTAAAACCAAAAATCATCGCGCTTCACGCTCTCCCCGGCCCTGTCTTTTTCTTGCACGCTCTGTGCGAAGACAGATCCCGCCGGATGAAACTACTCTTAAATCACGCGCTTGGCTTGACACTTCCACCAGCCAAAACTAATCTAGAACGTTCCCTATTGCTCGTGGCCGAAATTATATATAGCTCTTCCTATGCCGGACAATTACTTCGCTCGCTACCTCCCCCTCCTGATGCATTTCGGGATCGCCACCGCCCTCGCGAGCGTAATTGTCATCCTTTCCCAGCTTATAGGCCAGCATAAACCGAATCGGGCGAAAATGTCGCCCTATGAGTGCGGCGTCCAGCCCATCGGCGATGCCCAGGGACGATTCTCCGTCAAGTTCTACCTCGTGGCCATGCTCTTTATCTTGTTCGACGTGGAAGCCGTCTTCCTTTACCCCTGGGCCGTCATCCTGCGCGAACTGAAGATGTTCGGCTTCTGGGAGATGATGGTCTACATCGCCATCGTCGCCGTCGGCCTCTTCTATGTATGGAAAAAAGGCGTCCTCGACTGGGGATTGACGTCCCTGAAGCGCGGAGATTTCTAATGCCGCTAACTCCCCCCATCACCGACATCGAGCAACTGAAAGCGCATCCCGCGCTCGGTCGCCTGGTGGAATGGAATGCCTCGGTGGTGCAGGCGGTCAAGTTCGATCGCGACGAGCTTGACAATCTGGATCGCTAAAGGCGCGATCCGTGAAGTCTGCGCCATCCTGCGCGACTCTCCCAATTGCCCATTCAATTATTTGTGCGACCTCACTTGCGTTGACTGGTATCCCTCGGAGCCGCGATTTGAGGTGGTTTACCACTTGCTTTCGATTCCCCATAAAGAACGCGTCCGTCTGAAAGTCCGCCTCGATGGATCGAGTCCAGCCATCGAGTCGGTTACGTCCGTCTGGCCCGCGGCCAATTTCTACGAACGTGAGGTGTTCGATCTCTTCGGAGTGCGCTTCAGCGGACACCCCAATCTGCAACGCATCATGATGCCCGACGACTGGGAAGGTCACCCCCTGCGCAAAGACTACCCGGTGGAAGGTTACCGGTAGCCATGACGCAATTTCCCGCCACTGTTGAAGAGCCCGGTCCGGAGGGCACTCTCGTCCTCAATATGGGGCCGCAGCATCCCTCCACCCACGGGGTCCTGCGACTCGTTCTCGAAATCGACGGCGAAACCGTAGTTCGCCTCAAACCGGAGATCGGCTACCTTCACACTGGCATCGAGAAAACCTGCGAAGCCAAGTTCTACCAGCAAGTCGTCCCGCTGACCGACCGCATCGATTACCTCTGTCCCCTGACCAACAATCTCTGCTACTGCCTGGCCGTAGAAAAACTGCTGGGGCTGGAGATTCCTCCGAAGGCGCAGTGGATGCGGGTTCTGATGAATGAACTCAGCCGCATCAACTCGCACCTCGTCTGGCTCGGAACCCACGCCATGGATCTCGGCGCCATGACCGTCTTCCTTTATTGTTTCCGCGAGCGCGAAGACGTTCTCCGCTTCTTCGAGATGGTCAGCGGACAGCGCATGATGACCTCATATTTCCGAATCGGCGGCCTGGCGCTCGAGCCACCGCTAGGCTTCTTCGAAAAGGTAAAGAAGTTCGCCGACCGCTTCCCCGGCAACGTGGACGAATATGAAGGCCTGCTGACCGGCAATCCAATTTTCACCATGCGCACCAAAGGCGTCGCGCATCTCTCGGCGGAAGACGCGATTGCTCTCGGCGCGGGCGGCCCAACCTTGCGCGGCAGCGGTATCGACATTGACCTCCGGCGCGACGCTCCCTACACCGGATACGAGAATTTCAAGTTCAACGTGCCAGTCCGCACCGAAGGCGACGTCTTCGCACGCTACCTATGCCGTGTTGCCGAATTGCGCGAATCGATTGGCATCGTGCAGCAAGCGCTCGCAGGCATGCCCGAAGGACCAATAAAAGCGGACGCGCCCAAAGTCGTGCTTCCCGATCGCGAGAAGATGAAGACCCAGATGGAAGCCCTCATCTACCATTTCAAAATCATCACCGAGGGCTTCGCAGTTCCAGCGGGCGAGGTCTACCAAGCCGTCGAATCGCCCCGCGGCGAGATGGGATACTACGTCGTCAGCGACGGAACCGCCAAACCCTACCGGGTGCACATGCGCGGCCCGTCCTACGCGAATCTGCAGACCTTGGCCAAAATGTGCGAAGGCGGCCTGATAGCCGACGTAATCGCCGCCATCGGAAGTATCGACGTGATCTTGGGAGACATTGACCGGTAGGAAATTTGTAATTGGTGATTTGTAATTTGTAATTTTAAAACGCTTATGACGCCGGATGAGCTGCGTGCGCGGACTAAGTCGTTTGCGCTCCGGGTAGTGAAGCTTTATCGCTCGTTGCCACGCTCTGCCGATGCGCAGGTCATGGGGAAACAACTTCTGCGATGCGGGACTTCGGTAGCCGCCAACTACCGAGCATCTTGCCGAGCCAGGTCGCGAGCCGAGTTTGCCGCACGAATTGGGACATAGTTGAGGAAGCGGACGAAAGTGGACTTTGGTTGGAGTTGCTGGCAGATGCGGGGATCGTCCGCATGGCATTACTGAAAGAGTTGCTGCAAGAGTCAAAAGAGTTGACGGCTATCTTTACCGCAACCCAACATTCTGTGAGGAAGCGAACGTGAGACGCTAAAATTACAAATTACCAATTGCCAATTACAAATTCATGAAGTTCTCTGAAGAATTCGAGACGCGCTTCGCCGAGATGCTGACGCACTATCCGACCCGCCGCTCAGCGCTGGTGCCGACGCTACTCTACGCCCAGGATGAAGTCGGCTTTATGAGCGACGAAGTAATCGCCGAACTGGCGCAACGACTAGACCTCACCGAACTGGAAGTCCGCAACGTGATCAGTTACTACTCGATGCTGACCACCAAGCCGCGCGGGAAGTACAACGTGCAGGTGTGCACCAACATCGCATGCATGCTGCGCGGTGGCGAAGAACTGTTCGAACATTGCAAAAAGAAACTGAACATCGACAACAAAGGCACAACAAAAGACGGCGTGTTTTCGCTGGAAGAAGTGGAATGCATAGGAGGCTGCAGCTGGGCCCCAGCAGTGCAAGTGAACTACGACTTCCATGAGAACCTTACCAACGCAAAAATGGACCAGGTTCTAGACGAGTACAAGCTGAAGGGAACGCAGTAGATTTTCAATTACAAATTACAAATCACAAATTACAAATGGCTTCATTGGTTTCCCATCCCGACGAGGTAAAGGTCATCTCGAAGCGCTTCGGTCAAGGCGCAGCCGATATCGACCGCTATCTCCAACTGGACGGCTACAAAGCCGTGCAGAAGGCGCTTGTCCTGTCACCGGACGCCATCATCAACGAAGTCAAGAACTCCGGCCTCCGCGGACGAGGCGGCGCGGGTTTCAGCACCGGAATGAAATGGTCGTTCGTCCCCAAGCAATCGGCCAAACCGAAATACGTCCTCTGCAACGGAGACGAGAGCGAGCCCGGCACCTGCAAAGACCGCCTGATTTTAGAACACGATCCGCACTCCGTTATTGAAGGTGTAATGATCGCCGCGCTCGCAATCGGCGCGCAAACTGGCTACATCTATGTGCGCGGCGAGTATCGCTACCTGCTGGTCATTATGCAGAAGGCGCTCAAAGACGCCTACGCCAGGGGTTTTCTGGGCAAGAACATTTTCGGCAGCGGGCGCGATCTCGACATTTACTGGCACGGTGGAGCGGGAGCCTACGAAGTCGGCGAAGAATCTGCCTTGATGGAGTCCCTCGAAGGTAAGCGCGGCATTCCACGAATCAAGCCCCCCTTCCCTGCCGTGGTCGGCCTATGGGGCGGCCCGACGGTCATTAATAATGTCGAGACGCTGGCCGCCGTCCCGCACATTATGTTGGGCGGCGCGGACTGGTACGCCAAACTGGGCACGCAGAAAAATGGCGGCACGCGACTCTTCTGCCTTTCAGGAAACCTCAACAAGCCCGGAGTCTACGAGCTTCCGATGGGCTACAACCTCAAGAAGATGATCTATGACGTCGGCGGCGGAATCCCGAACGGCCGCAAGTTGAAAGCCGTCGTCCCCGGCGGATCCTCAACCCCAGTACTTTTACCCGAGGAAATTGACGTCGCCATGGACTTCGACTCGGTAGCAAAAACCGGCTCGATGCTGGGATCCGGCGGCGTGGTAGTTCTAGACGACACCGCGTGCATAGTGAAGTTCGCGCTCCGCACCATGAAGTTCTACCGCCATGAAAGCTGCGGCTGGTGCATCCCCTGCCGCGAAGGCACGGACTGGCTGGAAAAAACGCTAACTCGTTTCCATGCCGGCGCGGGAACAAAGAAGGACATCGACAACATTTACTATCTGTCAGAAAACATGCTGGGGAAAACATTCTGTCCGCTCGGAGACGCTGCGGCAATGCCCACCATGGCTTTCGTGAAAAAGTTCAGAAAAGAATTTGAAGACCATTTGGATGGAAAACCGTGCCCGTTTGAAAAGAGCACGCGCTGGTGATGGCGTAAAGATGGTGAGTGGCATAGACAATGACCTCAATAACCGACAAACGACAATTACTTGAACGCCTGCGGGAAAGCGAACAAGCCTTTCTCGCAGCCATCAACGTCTCCGAAGGCGCGGCCGCCGTCTCGCCCGCCGAAGGACGCTGGTCTATTCGTCAAATCACTGAGCACCTGACCCTGGTCGAGTCCGGAACTTTGAAGCGACTGCGGGAAGCGTCCGCCAATTCGAATCCTCCAGACCTGGCCCGAGACGAGCTGGTTCTAAAGCTCGCAGTTGACCGCAGCACTCCGCGGAATGCCCCTGAGCGTGTCCGCCCCACGGATCGTTTTCAATCTCTGACCGAAGCTCGATCAGAGTTGCAGCAGCGCCGGCAGGAGAGCATCGCTTTCGTCGCATCCGACAGCGAAGACATGCGCAAGAAGTGGGTAAACCATCCCCTGGGCGATATGGATGGCCACCAACTGGTACTTTTGCTGTGTCAACATATGCACCGGCATGTCTTACAAATTGACGAAATCAAACAGAGCGCGGCATATCGCGCCGTCTCGAACCAGAAAGCGGCAAGCTAGGAATTCATGGCAGACGTAGCGTCGGTAGTCAATATCACGGTGGATGGCAAGAAGGTCACCGCACCCGCAGGTTCGCTGCTGATCGAGGCCTGCAAGAGCGCAGGCATTGAAGTCCCCTCGTTTTGCTACTACCCCGGCCTCTCGCTGCAGGGCGCATGCC
This sequence comes from uncultured Acidobacteriaceae bacterium, assembly GCA_963755765.1. GTDB lineage: Bacteria > Acidobacteriota > Terriglobia > Terriglobales > Acidobacteriaceae > Acidiflorens. Next base: position 194,949 of record CAVWKZ010000004.1, on the reverse strand, counting down.
GAATGTGTGTCGTAAAGATCGAGAAGATGCCCAAGCTTCAAACCGCCTGCACCACGGTGGTCACTGAAGGCATGATCGTCGCCACCGAAAGCGATGAAGTGCGTCAGGCGCGCAAGGCGATGGTCGAGATGCTGCTCGGCAACCATCCGCTGGATTGCCCGGTATGCGATGCCGGCGGCGAATGCGAATTGCAGGACATGACGTTTTCCTACGGCGCCGCCGAATCGAAATTCATGGAGGCCAAGAACCACAAAGAAGAACAGCAGTGGTCTCCCGTTGTGTATTTCGATCGCCCGCGCTGCATCCTGTGCTACCGCTGCGTGCGCGTCTGTGGCGAAGGCATGGACGTTTGGGCGCTAGGCATCCAGAACCGCGGCGTCGGTTCCGTGATCGCGCCCAATCAGGAAGATCATCTCGACTGCGAAGAATGCGGCATGTGCATCGACATCTGTCCCGTCGGTGCGCTCACCTCCGGCGCTTACCGCTACAAGACGCGCCCCTGGGAGATGAACCACGTCGGCACGATCTGCACCCATTGCGGGGACGGCTGCAAAACCACGCTAGGCGTGCGTCGCTGCGACACGGGCGCGGAGATCGTCCGTGGCGACAACCGTGACAAGAGCGGAATCAACGGCGATTTCCTCTGCGTCAAGGGTCGCTACGCTTTCGACTTCGCCCATCACGAAGATCGCCTGAAGCAGCCGCTGGTCCGCAAGAATGGAAAGCTGCACTCCAGCGACCTGGGAAGAAGCGTTTGAGTTGATTGGCAAACGCTTTCAGAGAAATTCGCGACGGAGTTAATAACGGAAGCCACACCGGCAGCGCCATCGGCGTTATCGGATCGAATCGCACCACCAACGAAGAAAATTACCTACTCTCAAAATTTGCCCGCGTAGTACTAAAGACCAATAACGTCGACCATCATCGGACCGCCGACTACCCCGCTCTCGCGGCCGCGCTTCACGGCAAGCCCGGAAAAACCGCTTCCATGCGTGACGTGCTGAACGCGCCCGCGATTCTGCTGATCGGCAACGATCCCACCAATCAGCATCCGCTGCTGGCATGGCAGATCCGCACCAACGTCCGCTTGCGCCGAGCGAAACTCTACGTAATCAACTCCGCGCCCATCAAGTTGCGCCGTCAGGCGACAGCGCTCGGAACTGGTGCCCGCAGGCGCAGAAGCAAAAGCAGTAGCGTTTCTCGGAGGCGACGATTCCCTGCTCGATCAACTCGTCAGCAACAATGACGCCGTCGACACCACGACGCGCGAAGCCTGGCTAGCCCTGCGCGAGCAGATCCGTGCCGAGCAGAACCTGGTAATCGCCTTCGGTTCCGCACTGCGCGCCCATGACATCGAGAAGCTAGTAGCTTTCGCCTCGACGCTAACCGGAGCAAAATTAATCTGCCTCGGCGACTACGCGAATTCCCGCGGAGCCAGCGAAATGGGGCTCTACCCCGATCTTCTGCCGGGATATGAGCCCACCGGCTCTACCGACAACACGGCACACAAGTTCGAGCAGGCGTGGGGAAAGCTCCCGACCGACAAAGGTCTGACCCTGCCAGAGATGATGGAAGCGGCGAAAGCCGGCAAACTGAAAGCGCTCTACGTAGTCGGCGCCAATCCCGTCGGCCGTCTCGCCATCGATCCCTTCGCGCTCGCCAACACTTTCGTAGTGGTTCAGGATATGTTCCTGACCGAAACCGCATCCATCGCCGACGTGATTTTGCCCGTCAGCCAACGCCTACGAAAAAACCGGGTACCTATACCAACACCTGCGGCGATCTGCAACTGCGTCAAGAAGGCAGGCGAAGTCTCCGACACCAAGTCAGACTTCGAAATGATCGTTCGCATCGCCGACGCCATGGGCTTCGACGTCCACGGTCTAGTGCCCTTCGGAGGTGGTACGCACTCCGACATGGGACAAACTCGCGGCGCGCAATCGGGCGAAGCCGATCGCCACGCAGTCTGGCTCGAAGCCCACAACCTGGAGCCGAAGATGACGCCGTTCGATCCCATGGCGATTCTCGATGAAATCCAGCGCGTAGTTGCCGGATACGATATTTCGCGGGTCAATCTGCTGGCCGGCAACGATCAGCATCTGGAGATTGCCGAAAGCGGCATCAGCGCGATTCAGAATCCGCAACTCATCGTCCCAGCCAACGATGATCTGTTCAGCTCGGGAACGCTGGGACGATATTCCAAAACTTTAAATTCGGTGTTCGAAAACAAATCCGCCGACTCAGAAGTTGCAGCGGACTAACATTTCGATGAGCATAACGACCTTCATCATCATCTCGATCATCAAGTCGCTCGCCGTAGTCGGCGTTCTGCTGACGGCGGTGGCCTATAGCGTCTGGCTCGAGCGCAAGGTCTCGGCGCACATTCAGAACCGCTGGGGCCCCACGCGGGTCGGGCCTTTCGGCCTGCTGCAGCCACTCGCCGACGGCGTCAAATTCATCTTCAAAGAAGATTTGACCCAGCCGCATGTGTACAAACCGCTCTACATCGCAGCGCCCATGATCGCGCTCGTCTTTGCGATTACGTCGATTTCAGTAATTCCGTTTGGCAACTCGCTCGACATTCCGGCAATCAGCGTCGGCCATTGGTTCACCATCGGCCCCATCGACACCCCATTTCAGATCGCCGACCTGAACATTGGATTGCTGATAGTCCTCGGCATCACCTCGATGGGTGTGTACGGAGTCGCGCTCGCCGGATGGTCGTCCAACAACAAATACTCACTGCTCGGCGGCCTGCGGGCCAGCGCCCAGATGATCAGCTACGAAGTCTCGCTGGGCCTCGCGTTGGTGGGAGTCGTGGTCCTAGCCGGCAGCCTCAGCCTGCGCGACATCGTTGATGCCCAGCGCCATCTGCACTGGTACATATTTTTTCAGCCGGTGGCGTTCTTCGTTTATTTGATTTCCGCCTACGCCGAAACCAACCGCACGCCATTCGACCTGCCAGAAGCCGAGTCGGAACTGGTAGCCGGATATCACACCGAATATAGCGCCATGAAGTTCGCCATGTTCTTCATGGCCGAGTACGCGAACATGGTGACGGTCGCCTGTCTCGCCACGCTGCTGTTTTTCGGTGGATGGCTGGGACCGGTCTTCGGACCGCCGATCCTGCAAATGATTTTGCCGATCATCTGGTTCTGTCTGAAAGTTTTCTTTTTTATGTTTCTATACGTCTGGGTGCGCTGGACCTTACCCCGTTTTCGCTACGACCAACTGATGGCGTTCGGATGGAAGGTACTTCTGCCCGTGGCGATGGCCAATATCGTAATCACGGCCTTGATAGTGGCGTGGAATGCGTGAAAGCAGTTCTCAGTTGCCAGTAGCGGTGCCCGTACGGATCTTGGGTTTTACTGAGAACTGACAACTGAGAACTGAGAACCCGTAACAATGCTTCATCTAATCTTATTTCTCTTCTTCGGAGCAATCTGCGTGGCAGGAGCCGTCAACCTGCTGCTGCAGAGCCATCCCATTAACAGCGCGTTGTCGCTGATCGTGGTGATGGCGTCGCTCGCCGCCGAGTACCTTCTGCTAGGAGCGGAATTTCTCGCCGCCGTGCAAGTGATCGTTTACGCCGGCGCGATCATGGTGTTGTTCCTGATCACCATCATGTTGCTGAACGCCGGCAAAGAAGAACAAACCAAGGGTAGCCGGGTCGCGGTCTTGATCGGCATTCCCGGAGTAGCAATCGGCGGCGTTCTCGTCGCTTGGACGCTGCTCCACATCCCCGGCCTGCAATCGGTCCCCATCGGCCCGTTAAAGGGAGATCCCCGCAATATTGCCGAGCTTCTCTTCCACGATTTTCTGCTGCCCTTTGAAGTCACCTCGGTACTGATCCTGATCGCCATCATGGGCGCGGTAGTGCTCGCCAGCCGTCCCGAAGCTGTAGCTCGCGGCCCCAGAAAGGACGAAGCATAAAGATGGTCCCCCTCTCTTACTATCTCGTGCTCAGCGGAATCCTCTTCGCCTGCGGTGTAATCGGGTTCCTGATCAAGCGCAACATTATTACGATTTTCATGTCCATCGAGCTGATGCTGAACGGGGTGAATCTTTCGTTCGTGGCTTTCGCCGCGCAATGGTACTCGCTCAGCGGACACGTCTTCGTCTTCTTCGTCATGGTGGTGGCCGCCGCCGAGGCTGCCGTCGGACTAGCCATCATCATCGCCGTCTATCGCACGCGTGAAACTTTGAACGTCGACCAGGTGAACCTGCTCAAGCTATGACGCTTTATTCCTATCTCTGGCTCGTCCCGCTGCTTCCGCTCGCCGGGGCGGCGATCAACGGCTTCTTGGGCCGCCAGTTATCAAAGAAAGCGGTGACGGCCGTCGCGCTCGTCTTTTGCGGCGCGGCGTTTGTCGTCGCATTGAGCCTCGCGGCAGGGTTTTCCTCGGCGTCCGCTCCTTACTCCTGCGATCTCGCCCACTGGCTCCGCTCTGGCAGCTTTCAAGTCGACTTCAGTTTCTATCTCGATCAGTTATCGCTTGTCATGCTGCTCGTAGTCACCGGCGTCGGCTTCCTTATTCATATCTACTCTGTCGGCTACATGTCGGACGACGACGGCTACTACCGCTTCATGTCGTACCTGAACCTCTTCATGTTCTTCATGCTGACCTTGGTGCTGGCGAAGAACTATCTAGTCATGTTCATTGGCTGGGAAGGCGTTGGCCTCGCGTCGTATCTGCTAATCGGATTCTGGTTCACGAAAGACTCAGCAGCGGCCGCAGGCAAGAAAGCATTCATCGTTAATCGCATCGGCGACTTCGGATTCCTGATTGCCCTCTTCTTGATGATCAAGCATTTCGGATCGCTGGACTTCACACGAGTATTTGAGTCCGTACGTCTGTTACCCGCAGAGACCGCAGGCGCAGGCACGCTCACCGCGATCGGACTGCTCTTGATGGTCGGAGCCGCAGGCAAGTCAGCACAAATTCCTCTGTATGTCTGGCTGCCCGACGCCATGGAAGGCCCCACTCCAGTCTCCGCGCTGATCCACGCCGCAACTATGGTCACGGCGGGCGTGTACATGGTCGCGCGTTCCTCCGCGATTTTCGACCGCGCGCCCATGGCACTGACCGTAGTCGCGATCATCGGAACGCTCACCGCTCTCTTTGCGGCCACCATTGGCATCGCCCAGACCGACATCAAAAAAGTTCTTGGCCTACTCCACCGTTTCGCAACTCGGCTATATGTTTATGGCCTGCGGCGTAGGAGCGTTCTCCGCCGGCATCTTCCACCTGATGACGCACGCCTTCTTCAAAGGCCTGCTGTTCCTCGCGGCCGGTTCCGTAATTCACGGCGTCGGCGGCGAGCAGGACATGCGCAAAATGGGCGGCCTCCGCACCTACATGCCTTGGACCTTCGCCACCATGGGAATCGCCACGCTCGCCATCGCCGGCATTCCACCGCTAGCGGGCTTCTGGTCGAAAGACGAAATTCTCTGGCAAGCCTACAACACGAGCTGGGTGTATTGGCTGATCGGCGTAATCACTGCCTTCATCACCTCCTTTTATATGTTCCGGCTGATGTACATGACCTTCGGTGGCGAGTACCGCGGCGCTGCCGTGCAATCAGCCCACGGTCACGATCCGCACGCTCATGACGGCCACGGGCACGGCGAGCCGCACGAGAGTCCCTGGGTGATGCTGGGACCGCTAGTAGTTCTTGCCATCCTATCCGTCGTAGGAGGATTAGTGGGGTACGGAAATCGTTTCGAGCATTTCCTAGCTCCGGTGTTTCAGGGAGCCGGCGCGGTTGCACCAGAAAGCTCTCCCGAAACCGCGAAGAGCACGCTCGAATACCTGCTGATGGCAGTTTCCGTGAGCGTGGCCGGTCTCGGATGGTTCCTGGCTTATCTGCTTTACAGTCGCCGTCCGCAACTGCCCGCGCGCATTGCCGCCAGCCTTGGCAGCCTCTACACGGCCGTCGTCAACAAGTACTACATCGACGAACTTTACGCCGCGCTTTTCGTGAAAGCCGCTGATCGAAGGCTCGACTACGATTCTCTGGCATGGCATCGATCAGGATGTAATCGACGCCGCCGTAAATAACTCAGCCACCGCCGCTCGCGAAGTCTCTGACAACGCGCGCCACATGCAGTCCGGCAATTTGCGCTCCTACGCCGCTTGGGTAGCCGCTGGAGGCGCGATCGTGATCGCCTACATGGTCTGGATGGGGGTTCGCTGAATATGGACAACCTCAGCCCCATCATTCTGTCGCTGGTGACCTTCATCCCCGCCGTCGGCGGCCTCCTGATTCTGCTCATCCCGCGCCGTGATCGTGACATCAAGCTGTTTGCTTTAGTCATCTCCATACTCGCCTTCGTAGTCTCGCTGCACTTGCCGGTCCACCTCCATCGCGACCACAATTTGTTCAAATTCGAGATCGACCGGGTCTGGATCACGACTCCCAACATTCATTACCACATGGGCATTGACGGATTCTCCGTCTGGCTAGTGGTGCTGACCACGTTCCTCACGCCCCTCTGCGTGCTGATTTCGTGGACGTCCATTCAAACCCGGGTAAAAGAATTTTTCATCCTGCTGCTGATCCTGGAGACCGCGCTCTGATCGGCGTTTTTACCTCGCTAGATCTGTTCCTGTTCTATTTTTTCTGGGAAGCGACGCTGGTTCCGATGGCGCTCCTGATCGGCATGTACGGCCACGGACGCAAAGTCTACGCCGCCGTGAAGTATTTCCTCTTCACCTTCATCGGCTCGATGTTCATGCTGGCAGCGATTCTGTGGCTCTACGCGAAAACCGGCACCTTCGATTTTGTCGCCATTCAAAACGCTATTCGCGCCGGACAAGTTCCCGGCTTCGAATCCGCCTCTCTGTGGCTCTTCCTCGGCTTCTTCATCGCCTTTGCGGTCAAGGTTCCAATCGTCCCTCTTCACACCTGGCTGCCCGACGCCCACGTCGAAGCCCCGACCGCCGGATCGGTCCTGCTGGCAGGCGTCCTTCTGAAGATGGGTACCTACGGTCTGCTGCGTTTCAACGTCGGCCTCTTCCCGGAGCAGGCGCACCGCAACGCGCCCTGGATCATGGTCTCTGGCGCTAATCGGCATCATTTACGGCGCGCTGGTAGCGTTAGTGCAGCCGAACATGAAAAAGCTGATCGCCTACTCCTCGGTCAGCCACCTCGGCTTCGTCGTCCTCGGCATCTTCAGTTTCACAGCGGCCGGCCTCAACGGAGCCGTCTTCGTCATGCTGTCGCACGGAGTAGCCACCGGCGGACTCTTCATGCTGGCAGGCATCCTCTACGAACGCCGTCACACCTACGAGATCGCCGAATTCGGCGGACTCGCGACCCCGATGCCAAAATACGCCACCTTCTTTCTAGTCACGCTCCTGGCCTCAGCCGGACTCCCGCTGCTGAACGGTTTCATCGGCGAATTTCTGGTGATGAGCGGAGCATTCCAGGCCCGCCCGATCTACGGCATCCTCGCCGCAACCGGCGTGATCTGGAGCGCCTGCTACCTCCTCTGGATGTATCAACGAGTTTTCTTCGGCAAGGTCACGCACGAAGTTAACAACACGCTGCCCGACCTCAACCTGCGCGAGAAAGCCACGCTCTGGCCGATTGCCGTCGCCGCTCTGGTAATGGGAGTCGCGCCCCTGGTGTGGCTCAGCGCAATTGATCCGGCGGTGCAAGCCGCGCTAGGTCCGCTCACCCAGTTGGCCAGCAAGCTGGTGGGCCAATGACGGCATTCGCGAATTCATTGCCACCTCTGCTGGCGCAGGCTCTCCAGTCGCCGCCGCTCGCCGACTACATGCGCATCCTGCCGGAGTTAGTCCTCTCGCTCTTCGGCATGTTGATCATGGTGATCGATCCCTTGCTCGACGAAGAAAATAGTCACCAGACTCTCGGCACCATCGCCCTGATCGGAACTCTCGCCGCGCTGGCCGCAACCTTCTGGATGGCTGACTATCCCGGCACCGCCTTCTGGAACATGGTTCGCGTCGAACCGTTCAGCGTCTTCTTTCATTTCCTCGTCATCGCAATCGCTGCAGTGGCCATTCTCAGCTCTTTCGAATACTTGCGAGTGCAGCGCATCCGCGCCGGAGAATACTACGGACTGATCCTGTTCGGCACGGTAGGAATGTGCCTGATGTCATCCGCCATAGAACTCGTCCTTATTTTCATTGCCCTGGAAATCTCCTCAATCTCAACCTATATCCTGGCAGGCTTCCGGCGTCGCGAAGCGTCGAGCAGCGAAGCGTCGCTGAAGTATTTCCTGCTAGGATCCTTCGCGACCGCATTCTTCCTCTACGGCGTGGCCCTGATGTTCGGTGCCACCGGATCCACCAACATAGACGCCATCCGCAACGCCCTCTACCCAGCGCTGCATTCCGCCGGTGCGACCATACCGGTACTGGCCTATGTAGCGACGGCGTTCATGTTTGTAGGCTTAGCCTTCAAGGTCTCAGCCGTGCCTTTCCATGTCTGGGCTCCCGACGTTTATGAAGGGTCCCCGGCTCCAGTCGTCGCCCTGATGTCAACCGGCCCCAAGGCGGCCGCCTTCGCGGTCTTATTGCGAGTCATGTTCGAAGCCAACGCCCCCGGACGATTCTGGCTGATCTGGGTCTCAGCCGTGCTGACCATGACGCTGGGAAATTTGTGTGCTCTGGTGCAGGACAACGTCAAGCGCCTGCTAGCCTATTCTTCCATCGCCCACGCCGGATATGTGCTGGTAGCGTTTGCGGCGCAACCGGAACTGGGAACCTCCGCTGCGATGTTTTACACCGCCGCTTACGCCGCTATGAACGTAGGAGCGTTTGCCGTAGTCAGCCACTTTGCGAACGCAGGCGAGAAGTACGTTGCCCTCGAAGATTATGCCGGACTCGGCAGGAAGTCCCCGGTGCTGGCCGCGACTTTCACATTTTTCCTGATGTCTTTGATCGGCATCCCGATCACCGGAGGCTTCTTCGCGAAGTTCTACGTGTTAACGGCGGCGCTGAATTCGAATCTCGTGGGCTTGGCCATCATTCTCGTCCTGAATAGTGCGGTGGCAGCGTATTATTACTTGCGTATCATCGTCATGATGTACATGCGGGAACCGCGCGGCCAGGTTCCAGTTGGTCATATAACCGCCGCGACCGCGCTCGCCATTGCAATAAGCGTGCTGCTTACCCTCTACCTCGGAGTGCTGCCGGGACGCGTTCTCGATTATGCGACCCACGGCGCACGCCAGCTCCTAACCGATACCATAGCCCCGGCAACGGGCTCAGGTTCCCTCGCCACCGGACCTTGAGTTCTGCGTTCTTGTCGTTGCGACGCAAAAAAGCGATGCTCGCGATTCCTCTTCCATCCTCCTCCAACGAATAAATGCCGTCATTCGTGATCGGCTCAGAAGCCTTGCCTGTGGCTCAGTTTCAGGCTCCACTCGCAGTCGCGAACGGTGGAAAAACTAGCCCGAGTTGTGATTGACAATCGCCCTCCAAGTCGTCATCATTGTCTCCTCAAGCTTTCCCCCGGAGGTTCTATGGTTAAGTTCTTTCGCAATATTTGCAGAGACGAAGAAGGACAGGATATTGCCGAATATGCCGTCATGCTCGCCGTCATCCTGGTATTGGTGATCGGCACCGTACGTCTGATTGGGACCAACGCCAATAACGCATTCTCACAAGTTGCTAGTTCTTTGCAATAATCCTGGCAGCAAAGTTCGGCACCAGATATAGAAGAAACGATGTTACTAACTTTAGCGTTCAACATCTCTATGACACGATTTACCACCTTCAGCCTGTTTAGCCGCTTTTGGTTTCCAATCGCGGCGGAGGTGCAGAATCGGAGCCAGTCACCAAAGCAATAAAAAAGCTCAAAGATTCCGCCGAAGCCGCGATAGCAAATCGCGGCTTTTGTTTTTATTGAAGTTGCGACTACCAGATAAAAAACAGAAAGGTCACTGCCATGATCGTCAACATGTCCGACGGCGCCACCGAACAGCAGATCGAACACATCATCCGACGCATCCGCGAAGCCGGATTCCAGCCCCACGTCACCCGCGGCACCGAACGCACCATCGTTGCCGCAGTCGGCAGCGGCGGCCGCCGCCATGAAATCGAAGCGCTCTCCGTCGCCCCCGGTGTGGACACCGTGGTCGCCATCGCCCAGCCCTTCAAACTGGTCAGCCGTCAAACCCACCCGCAGCCAACGGTGGTCGCCGTTGGAGGAGTAAAAATCGGCGGCCCCGAAGTCGTCGTCATCGCCGGTCCCTGCTCCGTAGAGTCGCGCCAGCAATTGCTGGAGACTGCCGAAGGCGTGAAGCGCGCCGGCGCTACCATGCTGCGCGGCGGCGCCTACAAGCCCCGTACCTCTCCGTATGAGTTCCAGGGTCTGGGAATCGAAGCTCTGAAGATTCTGCGCGAAGCTCGTGAACTCACCGGCCTTCCGGTGGTAACCGAAGTCATGAGTACCGAAGACTTGGATTTGATCTGCGAGTATGCCGATATGCTCCAGGTCGGCGCGCGCAACATGCAGAACTATGCCCTGCTGCGCAGGCTTGCGACCGCCAAAAAGCCGATTCTTCTCAAGCGCGGACCCTCGGCCTCGGTCAAAGAGTGGCTGCTTGCCGCAGAATATCTGCTCTCCGGAGGAAACGACCAAGTTGTACTCTGCGAGCGCGGAATCAAGACCTTCGAAACCGGCATGCGGAACACTTTTGACCTCGCCGCCGTCGCTCTCGCCAAAGAACTTTCGCACCTGCCGGTAGTGGCCGATCCCTCCCATGGTACCGGCAAGCAAAGCCTGATCGGCGCAGTCTCCCGCGCCGCCATCGCGGTAGGGGCAGATGGTCTAATTATCGAGGTGCATCCCTGCCCCGAGCGCGCTCTTTCTGATGGCCCCCAATCCCTGGATCTCGCCCAGTTCGAGAGCGTGATGCGCGGACTGCGTGCCCCCTTGCGTGCCGTGCTCGCCTCAAAACACGCATAAAGAAGTTCCAGTTCTTGGGCCACATTGTCCCAAAGCCGGCTTCCGCTCCGCCCAACCTTTGTTTCAAGGGAGTTACAGGCTCTGCCCCTGCTTCGAACCTGATCGTTGGGCCAAGTTGTCCCCTGCCCTCTGACCAAGGCTGGTTCCGCAAACCATTGCAATTACTGAGCTTAGCCACAACAGGATTGGCCTCGCGATTGCCCATTAAAGGCCAGGCACGAAGGGCATGCTGTATGCCCATCGCAATCGCCCGCCAAAACATTTATGAACATTAACGGCAATTCGCAAACCACAAACGGACGCGAAGGTCGTCCGCTCAATTCCCTGGCACGCAGTGCGGGTTGGGGCCGAGCTCTTGGACTGGCTCTGCTGTTGCTTTCGGCAATGCCGTCTTACGCCGCCAAGCCGAAGCCGAGTAAACTCTCGCCGGATCTCATGTCGGCCGTGGGGTCGAACGGACTGGTGACGGTCAACGTTCAGTTCAAGAACTATCCCAGCAAAGGCTACTTGAAGGGCAGGCAGTCTAGTGGCGCCACTCTTCGGTGGCAGCTACCGACGATCACCGCGGTGACCATGACCGTGCCCGTCAGCATGCTCACGACCCTGGCCAATGAGGCCAACGTCGTGTACATCTCGCCAGACCGTACGTTAGCTATGACCTCAAATCCTCAGACCGAGGAGTTTGCCACCGCGGTCGAGGACCAAATCGCCGCCTCCCAATATGGGTATGATGGCACCGGTATCGGCGTCGCCGTCATCGACAGCGGCATCGCAGCTCATCCCGATTTGAACAACGCCAACGGCGTCAGCCGCGTCGTCTATAGCCAAAGCTTTGTCGCTGCCGACGCCACGACGCCCGACAAGTACGGACACGGAACACACGTGGCCGGCTTAATCGGCGGCTCGGGCGCAAGTTCCGGCTCTGCCAATGGCTATTCCGCTACCTATGCCGGTATGGCCCCTAACGTCAACCTGATCAATCTGCGCGTGCTGGATCAGAACGGCAACGGCACCGACAGTGCTGTGATCGCTGCCATTCAGCAGGCGATCGCGCTGCAGAGCACCTACAACATCCGCGTCATCAGTATGTCTCTCGGACGCCCGATCTTCGAGAGCTACACCCTCGATCCGGTTGACCAGGCGGTGGAAGCCGCATGGCAGGCCGGCATTGTAGTGGTGGCGGCTGCCGGTAACAGCGGTCGTTATGCCCCCACCAACGGCTTCGGCACCATCGGCGTTCCCGCCAACGACCCTGCCGTGATCACGGTCGGAGCGACCATGACCGAGCAGACCAACTCGCGCGTCGACGATAAGATCGCCAGCTACAGCTCCAAAGGTCCGACCGCGATCGATCACATTGTGAAACCCGACCTCGTCGCCCCGGGAAACCGTATGGTGTCGTTGCGGGTTGCTGGCAGCACGCTCGATTCGCTCTATCCACAGTATGAAGTAACCCCGAGCAGCGGTAGCTCAAAGTACTACGTGCTGAGCGGAACCAGCATGTCAACGCCGATCGTGAGCGGTGCGGTGGCGCTGATACTGCAGCAGAATCCCTCGTTGACTCCAGATCAAGTCAAAGCACGCTTGATGAAGACAGCCTGGAAGGGCTTCGGGCAGTTCAGTTCGTCACAGGACGGCTTTGGAAACCTTTACAACAACGAGTACGATCTCTTTACTTATGGAGCGGGGTATCTCGACATTAACGCCGCTCTGGGCAACACCGACGTGGCCAACGGAGTAGCACTTTCTCAGACCGCGACCTTCAACTCAAACGGTACGGTCACCGTCGCGAATACCAATCCCGACTCTGCCTTCGCCGGCAGCAGCGTGGTTTGGGGCGCAACTTCGGTGGTTTGGGGAACGTCAGTGGTTTGGGGCTCTAACGTGCTCTCCGCCACTTCGGTAGTGTGGGGCGCCACCAGCGTGGTCTGGGGATCGACCTCGATGGCTGGTGAAAGTGTAGTCTGGGGTGCAACTTCAACCGCCGCCACGGCAACTGCAGCACTCGACACCGGCGACGATGGAGACAACTAGACAACCGATTGCAACCATATTCGGAGATTACCATGACAAATACATTGCCAATCAAAGCTCAAGTCATGATCGGAATGGTGGCCGTTGCGAGTCTGTGCGCCCTATCCTTCTGCGTAGTCAGATGGCAAGCGCAAGCCTGGCCACAGTTGCTGCTCCTGCTGGCGGCAGCCGCACTGAGTTCGCGTTTCAAGGTGAAGCTGCCTGGGATGACGAGCTCAATGTCGGGAAGTCTGCCCGTCATTCTTCTCGCAGTCACGCAACTGGGATTGTTCGCGAGTCTGCTCGTTGCCGTTACTGCAGCCATCGCACAGTCCTATTCCGGCGGGAACAAAACGAAACCCATTCAGTTCGTATTTAACGCCTGCACCTTGTTGAACGCAGCCGGACTCGCTTACCTGGCCTACCATAGCCAGTTCTTTGCGACCGCGCACATGCTCTCTCTGGTGCTGGCTGCAGCCACTTATTTCCTCGCCAACACGGTGCCGGTAGCCGGCATTATCGGTCTAACCGAAGGCGGTAACCCTTTTGCCCTCTGGCATAAGGTCTTCCTGTGGTCGTTCCCGAACTATGTCATCGGAGCGGGGTTGACCGCAATCGTCTCCACCTTCAGCACCATCAGCGGATTGACCGCCATGACTACGCTGCTGGCCGTGCTGTTCGCCGTCTACCAGTCCTACAAGATGTATGTGGACCGAAGCGAACAGGCGCAGCCACAAGCGTATGTCCATGGCCGCTGGCCGATAACCATAACCGTTCAAGCATTCCTCCCGCGCGCAGCCCACAGGCTGCGCGCTTTTTTTGTGATAAACTCGCGATTCGTATCAGGGTATCGCTTCAGCGATACCGCAAGCCGTTCAACATTAGACGCCCCTTTAGGGGCTGGCCTTCTTCTTTTTGCACGCCGAACGAGAAACATTGTTATCCTGTGTTATTAGCCGATTACGGTAGGGACCTTATTGAAGAAGCATCTCGAACTCATAGAGAACTTCGAGCGGGCCGCCAGCCCCGGTAGCCGTCCCGAAGACGTAATGCAGCACATCTCCGACCACCTGCACAACGAACTTGTCCGCTACAACTGGGTTGGTTTTTATCTGGCCGATCCCGCCGATCCCAACTATCTCTTGCTCGGACCGCATTCCGGCGTTTTCACCCCGAATGTGAGGATTTCCCTGAATCAGGGCCTCTGCGGCGCGGCCGCCAGCCAGGGCAAGACGTTGGCGGTCAACGATGTCAGCAAGGATCCACGCTATCTTATGGGAGTAACCGAGACGAAATCCGAAATCATCGTGCCGATTCTGGTTTACGGCGCCGTGGTTGCCGAGTTCGATATCAACAGCTTCTTCAAAGACACCTGGAACGAAGAAGAAACCACGTTCGTCGAGAAATGCGCCGCATTAGTCCGCCGCTGCATGTGACCTGGCAATCTTTTGGGCCCAGAGCCTTTGATTTTGCCAAGCCTTTGGGTTCCTCCGTGACTCAGTGACTCCGTGGTGAAAAAAACTAGACGAGAACGCTACTCAGCGCAAACTCTACTTGACGTCTCCGCAGTCCGCGCCCAGGTATTTCGACGTAATCGTGAAGTCCATGGTCATGGTATGACCGTTGGCGTTGGTAACAGAATGCATCGTGCCCTTGGCGTTGTCGGAACCAATGGCCTCCATCGTAAAAGTCCCGTCGGACGACGACTGCTTTTCTTCACAGTGGAATTTCATTTCCAGCTTGCTGCCCGTGGAACTCACAACCGTCCGCGTGCAATCGCCACGGTTGGCGCTAAAAGCCGAGTTCTTCGCCAGCTTTTCTTTCGTGACGCATTCTTTGCGAACATCGGTGCTAGACCCACCCTTCATCATGGCTTCAATGCGGGCGCGCTGCTCCGGCGGCATCTTGGCAAGCGCATCCGGAGGAATATTCGGAACCGCCGGCATCCCCGTCATGGAATGAGTCACGGTCATCTCCCACAGGCCTTCCTTGACATTGAAGGGAATGATCGAATCCGCGGCCCAGAGGGCCAGCGCACAAAAGACAATCAGGACAAGAAAAAGTTGGCTTCGCATCAGTACTCTCCCGGTGGCTTCGAAGTCGCTATCTGACCTTCCAGCGTCCAACAGCATTACACACCGTTAATTGCGGAGCAAATCATTTGTAGAGCAAATCGTTGTGAGGACTGGTGCAACGCTATAAACATATACTTGACTACGGTAAAAAATCTGCGGCAAGAGTGCAGAAATTTCTCACCACTTCATATAAGGATCAGGCATGACAATTAGGAGCGTTTGGCGGCTGTTCTGCGCATTCCACATTTGCGTCGCAGTCCTTCTCCACGCGCAAGCGACCAGGCAAAGCGCCGATACCATCATCACCGGCGGCACCGTCGTCACCATGGACGCCAAGCGCCACATCTACGACGACGCAGCAGTCGTAGTCACCGGAGACACGATAGTCGCAGTCGGCCCGCGCGCTGATCTCGAAGCCCGCTACCAGAGCCGCCAGCAGATCGATGCAAACGGCAAACTTGGTCCTTCCGGGTTCATCAACGCGTCACACCCACGTCCCCATGACGCTGTTCCGCGGACTGCACGACGATGTCACCTTGAACGACTGGCTTTACAAGTACATCTTCCCTGCCGAAAAAAAGAACGTCACTGAAACCTTCGTTCGCTGGGGAACACGACTCGCGGCGGCCGAGCAGATCCGTTCCGGCGTCACCACTTTCGCCGATATGTACTACTTCGAAGATGCCGTCGCCGAAGAAACGAAAGCAGCCGGCATGCGCGGAGTACTCGGCGAAACTTTCATCGACTTTCCCGCGCCCGACAACAAAAACCAGGCCGCAATGCTCGCCTATACCGAGAGCTATCTAAAGAAGTGGCAGGGCGATCCACTGATACACGCGGCCGTGGCGCCCCACTCGATTTACACCTGCTCCCAGAAGACATTGCAGGACGCCGCCGCCCTAGCAAGGAAATATCACGCCCCAATCCTGATCCACGTAGCCGAGATGAAAAAAGAATGGGAGGACAGCGAGAAACAGAACGGCGCATCGCCAGTGCAATACTTGGAACGCATCGGGGTGCTCGGCCCCGACGTGGTCGCCGCGCATTGCATCTTTGTCGACGAGGCAGACCGCAAGATTCTCGCGCAGCATAACGTGGGCTGCGTCCACAACCCATCGAGCAACATGATGCTGGCGAGCGGAGTCTGCACCGGTGCCCGAAATGCGCGCCGCCGGAATCGCCGTAGGCCTCGGAACCGACGGCCCAGCAGGCAGCAACAACGACCTCGACGTGATGGAAGAAATTGACCTCGCGGCCAAACTCGCAAAAATTACAAAAATGAATCCCCTGGCCCTGAATGCCCCGGCCGTAGTAGAAATGGCCACCATCGACGGCGCCCGCGCATTGCATATGGAGAAGGAAATCGGCTCCCTGGAATCAGGCAAAAAGGCGGACCTGATTTTGATCGGCCTCGACGAGCCCAACGCCGTCCCCATGTATGACATTTACGCGCAGATCGCATACGCGTTAAAAGCCAGCGACGTGGAAACCGTCATGATCGGCGGCCGGCTAGTGATGCGAG
Organism: uncultured Acidobacteriaceae bacterium; assembly: GCA_963755765.1. GTDB lineage: Bacteria > Acidobacteriota > Terriglobia > Terriglobales > Acidobacteriaceae > Acidiflorens. The sequence goes on along the minus strand of CAVWKZ010000004.1, from coordinate 178,395 downwards.
ACCACAAGCTGCTGACCGTCGACGAGCCGGCGGCGATAGCGAAGGCGCGCGAATATAAGAAAGCGGTAGCCGAGTCGCTCGGCATGCCTTAAGCAAATCACGAAGGCACGACGGAAAAATAGAATGCTATCCCGCGATTACATTCTCTGGGAAGTGGACGTGCAAGCCGACTTCATGCTGCCCGGAGGCAAGCTCTACGTTCCCGGAGCCGAGAAGCTTCTGCCCAACATCCGCAAGCTGACGGATGCAGCAAGGCGAGGCGAAGTCTTCCTGGTTTCGCACGGCTGCTTTCATCCGCCAAACGATCCCGAGTTCAAGCAGTTCCCGCCGCACTGCGTAAAAGGCACGCCGGGCGCGGAGTTCGTTCCCGAAGCGCTGACCGACAATTTCGTTCGCGTGGAAAACAAAGCCAACGCCCACTTGCCGGAAGATCTTTTCAAATATCAGCAGATCATTCTGGAAAAACAGACGCTGGATATTTTTGCGTCCCGCCATGCCGACGAGTTAGTCAAACGCTTGGGCAGCACCGCGCAATTCGTTGTCTTTGGAGTAGTAACGGAATTCTGCGTCAGTTACGCGGTAAAGGGCTTGCTGCAGCGAAATCGCCGAGTAGCGGTGGTCAGCGATGCCATCGAAACCTTGGCGTCGGAAGCGGACAGCAAGACGCTTGCAGATTTGCAGAATCTCGGAGCGAGACTGGTGACGACCGACGATATTATCAACTGCCTTCGCGCCGCGACCCGGTAATGGGTTCGTACAACAGATAGAATTCAGTCCGCTTGTTCACGGCTTCGCGGGAACCACCAATACATCATGGGCATAAAATAGAAGGAGATCGCCATCGCCGCGAACGTTCTTACCCCTGTTCCCCTGAGCTTGAAATATTCCGCCTGTGTAAGCACCTTCAGGATTCTTCCACGACTATCCAGAACGTATTGCCCGTCAATGATTGCGGGCGTTCCTAGGCCATTCTGCACGACACACCAAAGAACGTGCATTATGGCGATCAGTGAGAGTAGCTTCGCGCTCGGAGCAACCCAACGTGGCAAACCTCGCGCGAATCCTTCCCAGGCAAAGCTCGGTGCTCTTGACGCGGGATATTCAAGAAAGTAGATCGGAGCAAAGAGTGCCATCCATCCCGGGACGAGTACGATCGACCATCGGAATACCGAATCCACATGCACCCCGGAAAAGCTCTCGGCGTAAGCGAGGATGCTCGTAGCAATTCCACACGCCGACAAGAAGGCTAAGAGCCTACGAACATGTGGCGTCATGATCACGACACGACCAATCCCTTTACACTCACCTCGCCGATACATGTCGTCGGCGACATATTTATGCTGGACGTCGCTCCTGGACCATTCTGACGGCAGCTCAAAGTGATTCCCAGCCTTCCGGCAGCAACCACTCACAGCAGCATGCCGGCAATCGAAGCCGACATCAGATTAGCCATGGTTCCCGCCAACATGGCGCGAATCCCAAGTCGGGCCAGGTCCCGCGCTTGTTAGGAGCCAGCGCGCCAATCCCGCCCATTTGAATGCCGATGGAGCTGAAGTTGGCAAAACCGCAAAGCGCGAAAGTCGCAATCGTAAACGACCGCGGATCAAGGACCGCCTTCTGCGGGCCAAGCATAGAAAACGCCACCAGTTCGTTCAGCACCATGCGCACGCCGAGAAGATTGCCAATCAACTGGCAATCATGCCACGGAACTCCGATGACCCAAGCGATGGGCGCGAACAACACGCCAAGTATGGCTTCCAGGCTCGAAGGAAACCACGCGATGTGGGTGTGAATTCCGCCCATGATCCCATCCAACAAGGCGACCAACGCCAGGAACGAAATCAGCATAGCCGCAATATTCAGCGCCATGTGCAAACCGTCAGTGGTGCCGCGCGCGATCGCGCCCAGAAGATTCTGGTTCTTTTCCAGCTCCACTTCTTCTTCACTCATCACGACGCGGCCCGCAGTCTTGGGAACTTCGGTCTCGGGGACTAGCATCTTGGCCATCACCAGCGTGCCGGGAGCGGTCATGATCACCGCGCTCAGCAGGTGTTTCGGTTCAATCCCGAAAGCGATGTAAGCCGCCATGATGCTGCCGGAAACGTGCGCCATGCCACTCGTCATCACCGTCATCAACTCCGAATACGTGAGGTCGGGCAAAAAAGGCCGAATCGTCTGCGGAGCCTCGGTCTGGCCCATAAAAATGCTGGCCGCCACATTGAGTGACTCGGCGCCGCTCACGCCCATCAGCCGGATCATCAGCCACGCTGCAGCCTTGATCACAACCTGCATTACGCCGAAATAATAGAGCACCGCGAAGAGTGCGCAGATGAAGATCACCGTAGGCAAAACTTGGAATGCAAAATAAAAACCCAGATGTGAGCCCTGTTTGCCGAGATCTCCAAAGACAAATTGCGAGCCGGCGAAGGCGTAGCTGAGGAGCCGGTTCACCGCGTCCCCCGCTTTTTGAAAAAGCGTTCGGCCGAGATCAATCTTCAGAACAAAAACCGCGAAGGCAAACTGCAGTCCCAGCCCCCAAGCCACCGTCTTCAGGCGAATGGCGCGCCGGTTGGTGGAGAACGCGTAGGCCAGCCCCAACATAGTGAGCAAACCGAGAATGCCAGTGAAGCGTCCCATCAGTATTCTCCTTTGTAAATCACGCGATGAACCAACTTTTCCCTATGCGCAGGCGGAGAGTCCGTAATCTGATAACTCTCCTCCAGCAACGTTTTCGCGCGCCCAGCCTGAGCATCGGAGTGGCAATGAATGGTGCAAAGCGCCTCGCCCGCAGCAACCTTGTCGCCAATCTTCTTGTGAACCACGATCCCCACCGCCGGATCGACCGAATCTTCCTTGCGCTCGCGCCCTCCGCCAAGAATCACGCAAGCGGTACCAACCTGCTCGCAAGCGATCGCATGAACATATCCAGATCGGGGGTTGCGAACTTCGACGCGGTGCTCAGCGCTCGGCAGCCGCGTCGGATCGTCAATCACGCTGATATCGCCTCCCTGCAACTCGACCATTTGCCGGAACCGCTCAAAAACCTGACCGGACGCAATGATTTGCGCAGAGAGCAGCTTACCCTCAGCCACCGTCTTCGAAGCGCCGCCGAGATAAAACATCCAAGCCCGCCAATTCGAGGCACAAATCCCGCAGGTCCGCGGGCCCGCCGACCGTGCAGCACCTCAATGCACTCCCGCACTTCGAGCGCGTTGCCCACCATGCATCCGAGCGGCTGATTCATATCGGTAATAAGCGCAACCATCTGCTTGCCCATGCGCTCGCCCGTTTCAACCATCAGCTCGGCAAGAAAGACCGCGTCTTCCTCTTTTTTCATAAACGCCCCGGATCCGGTCTTCACGTCGAGCACCAGCGCGTCCGTCCCTTCGGCCAGTTTCTTGCTCATGATCGAAGCACAAATTAAATATGGACTCTCAACCGTCCCCGTAACGTCGCGCAGCGCGTAAAGCTTGCGGTCAGCCGGAGCAACTTTCTCCGTCTGGCCAATCATGCAGCATCCGCAAGCCTTAAGCACCCGATGGAATTCCGGCACCGATAAGCCGACGCGAAATCCGGGAATGGATTCCAGTTTGTCGAGCGTCCCCCCGGTGTGGCCAAGTCCGCGCCCGCTGATCATCGGCACAAAAAGTCCGCCAGCAGCCACCAGCGGAGCCAGCACCAGCGAAGTCTTGTCGCCGACGCCACCTGTGGAGTGCTTGTCCACTTTTTTAGCAGGCAGAAACTTAAGATCGAGAACCTCGCCGGAATGCAGCATGGCATTCGTGAGCGCGGCGGTTTCCTCACGAGTCATGCCGCGCAGCACCACCGCCATAAGCCACGCCGCCATCTGGTAATCGGGAATACTGCCTTGCGTGTAGCCATCGACAAGGTATCCGATTTCAGCCGGAGTTAACGCGCCGCCATCGCGCTTTTTGCGGATGAGATCAATGAAGCGAAATGGCGATTCGGAATTACTCGGCTGGCTCACTTGAGGCGGAAGCCCTCCGGCAGAAGATCGGTGATAACACTTTGCTTCGGCCCTTTTTCTCCCTGATAGAAAACGACAGCACGCGGCCCAAATTCATAAATCACCTGTCGGCAAGCGCCGCACGGAGAGCATGGAACACCGTGATCGTTGACTACGGCGATGGCTACAACCTCGAGTTCCGGACCGCCCTTCGCGACAGCAGAAAAAATCGCAGTCCGCTCCGCGCAGTTAGTCAGTCCGTAAGACGAGTTCTCAACGTTGCATCCCATGAAGATTTGGCCCTTCGATGTCAGCAGGGCCGCGCCCACTCTAAACTTCGAGAAAGGCGCGTAAGCGTTCTTCATGACTTTGCGCGCCGCGCGGAGCAGGCGTTCGCGAGTTACGGCGGGCACTTTTGTCGTCGGCATACTCCAACCAATTTTGCTGAAGAATTAAGAGGCGGCCATTGTAACGCCTGATCGGAGTCGCCAGCGGAGATTTTCAAAGCCCGCATCGAACGCAGTCACATGAGGTGGCGCAACCTTGACGGTCCTATGGCCGAATGTTAATTTCAGCCCACACGTCGGACTCCGGGAGACATAGTTCTGAGTCATCCAAAGAAAATGCGGAATTCGCCCGCTCCCGTAGACCTTCGCCGCCGCCATTTTCTGATGCGATGCTGCCAGGGAGCCTCGGCGGCGCTGATCCCTCCCCTTATTCTTTCTGCCGGACTGCGCCGTCTTCCCTTCTACGGTTTTGACTCTCCCGAGGCAGACCCATCCAGCCCCGAATTCCACCTGCATCCTCACTATAGGATGCCCCGCCCTCTCGACGCCCTGCTTCTTAAGACGCAGTCTGGTCTCGATGATTTCGTCACCGAAAAATATGCGGACGAAATCGCAGCCATATTCGCCCAGTGGAGTTCCGCCATGCTCAAGTCTCCGCAAGGTGTCACAACGATCGAGAAAGCAATGTCGCCGAATTTCTCCGGATCTTCTCCAACTCCCGCGAACTCGCGAGTAGTCCGCCAGGGCCCGCCGATCGAGATCCGTCAGAATAGATACTCGCGTGATTTCACCCTTCGGCGCGACGTGTTCCTGCAAGAACTGCGCTCCACAATAACGACCGGATGGTCGAAGATCCTCGCCGCAGAATTCCAGGTAACCGGCATCGACGCCGGTTCCATGTCACCCGCGCCTCTGACTCCCGGCCAGCTACAAACTCGCATCCGGTATGAACTTGTAGCCACCGGCCAAGGTTTTTACCGTGAACAACGCGTGGGTTACTGGCAACTCATGTGGGAGCGTTCTACCTCAGGCGAATTCCGGATACGAACTTGGCAGGCGCTCGACGAAACCCAAAGCCGCTACACCGCCTCCGCCCCGGCCTACCTGGACATCGCAGCCGCCGCCCTCGGCGCCACCGCGTCCTATTCCGCGCAGCTTCTGCACGGCACCGACTACTGGCGCACCGTGCTCGACGGCGCCTGCGGCATCGATGTCTACGGCCACAACGGAGTCTCGGTCGGCGACATCGATGGCGATGGATATGACGACCTCTACATCTGCCAACCCGGCGGCCTTCCAAACCGGCTATACCGCAATCGAGCCGACGGAACCTTCGAGGACATCACGGAAACATCGGGCGTCGGCGTAATCGAAAACACGGCGTGCGCGCTGATAGTCGACATTGACAATGACGGGCGGCAGGACTTAATCGTAGTGCGCGCATCTGGTCCGATGTTGTTCCTGAACCAAGGCAACGGCAAATTTCGCCAGAAAGAGAACGCATTTCGTTTCGCCACGCCGCCGCAAGGCACCTTTACTGGAGCCGCGGTGGCCGACTACGATCGCGACGGCTGGCTGGATATCTATTTTTCCCTCTACATCTACTACCAGGGCGCGAACCAATACAAGTATCCGTCTCCTTATTATGACGCCGAGAATGGCCCGCCCAATTTCATGATGCGCAACAATCGCGATGGAACGTTTCGCGACGTAACCGCCGAGACCGGCCTCAACCAGAACAACACCCGTTACAGCTTTTGTTGCGGATGGAACGACTTCAATCGTGACGGCTGGCCCGATCTCTACGTGGTAAATGATTTCGGAAGGAAGAACCTTTTCCGCAACAATGGCAACGGAACCTTCACCGACATTGCACCGCAAGCGGGAGTGGAAGACGTCGGCGCGGGAATGAGTGTCTGCTGGTTTGACTATGATAACAACAATGACGGCACAGAAGACCTCTACGTAGCCGATATGTGGACCGCTGCCGGTGAACGCATTTCCGAGCAGGATATTTTCAAGAAAGACGCTCCGGAGAAAACGCGAGCCCTCTATCGCAAACACGCCATGGGCAATTCATTATTTCGGAATACAGCCGGAAACGGCGGCACCTTCCAAGACACAACCCACACCGCCGGCGTCGGAATCGGCCGCTGGGCCTGGTCGAGCGATGCCTGGGATTTCGATCATGATGGCTTCCCCGACCTCTACATCACCAATGGCATGGTCAGCGGCCCCTCACGCAAAGACGACCTGAATAGCTTTTTCTGGCGCCAGGTCGTTGCCAATTCGCCCGACGAGGCAAAGCCATCCCAAAACTACGAACAGGGCTGGAGCGCAATCAACGAACTGATCCGCGCGGATGGCACCTGGAGCGGCTCCGAGCGAAATGTTTTCTATTCCAACAACGGCGATGGGACGTTTTCCGACATTTCCGGAGCCATCGGCCTCGACTTCCTGGAAGACGGCCGAGCCTTCGCCCTGGCGGATTTCGACCATGACGGCCGCCAGGAAGTATTTCTGAAGAATCGCAACGGTCCACAGTTAAGAATCTTGAAGAACGTCATGGAGAGCCTGCCTCCATCCATCGCTTTCCGCCTGCGCGGTACAAAAAGCAACCGCGACGCCATTGGCGCAGTCATCACAATCGAAACCGAACTGGGACGCGAAACCAGGTCGGCGGAAGTCCGGTCGCAACAAGTCCGGTCGCTCCAAGCAGGATCAGGATTCCTTTCGCAACACAGCAAAGAAGTCTTCTTCGGTCTGGGAGCGGCGAAAGGTCCGATACGCGCCTCGATCCGCTGGCCCAGTGGATTGGTACAGGAACTCCACGATCTCCCGATCAGCCACCGAGTGTGGATTGAAGAGGGCGCCGAACCATTTCGCATGGAGACTTTCGCCGTCCAGACGCCGGAGCAACGATCCAAGCCCGCCGCTGCCCGCCCAGCCGACGCAAAGCTGCAGGCAATCGAAACTCTGCCCACGACGTCCGAAACGTGGCTACTCGCGCCAGTCGAGGCGCCCGACTTTTCCCTGGAAGAACTCGGCGGGCAAGCACGAAGTCTGTCCTCGCTGCGCGGCAAGTCGCTGCTGCTAAACTTTTGGGCCGCGACAGCAGCGCGCTGCGAGGCAGACTGGATTAGTTTCAATCAACGCCACGTAGCCTGGGCATCCCAGGGTCTCCAACTGTTAGCGGTGAATGTAGACGCTCCCGCCGATGCAGAAAAGATCACGACGCTCGTGCGTGAGCATCATCTTTCGTTCCCAATCCTGCGCGGATCCGAAGACGTAACTGCCATCTACAACATTCTCTATCGCTACCTCTTTGACCGTCACCGTGATCTCGAACTGCCAACTTCATTCCTGATCAACGCCACAGGACAGATCGTCAAGATATATCAGGGACCGGTAAACGGAGACCACCTCGAATACGACTTCCACCACATTCCCCAAACCAGCGCCGAACGAATCTCGCGGGCTCTTCCCTTTCCCGGCGTAACCGACACCGTCGAGTTCGGACGCAACTATCTCTCCTACGGCTCAGTCTTTTTCCAGCGCGGCTATATGGAGCAGGCCGCAGCCGCATTTCAGATTGCCTTGCGCGACGATCCCTCCAGCGCCGAAGCGCTCTATGGCATCGGCAGTGTATATCTAGACCAGCAGAAAACGACAGAGGCGCGAGACTGCTTTCAACGCGCGCTCAAGCTTCGTGCCACCTATCCCGACACGTTAGCAAATTCCTGGAACAATCTCGGCCTTCTAGCCGCACGTGCGGGACACCTCGACGAAGCCATCGGCGACTTTCAAGAAGCACTCAAGCTAAGTCCCGATCATTTAATCGCGCTCAATAATCTCGCGAGCGCCTATCGCCAGCAGAAACGCTGGGACGATGCCCGCAAAACCTACGACCGAGCTCTCAAAGTAAACCCCAACGACGCCGAGGCGAATTACGGTCTAGGAATGGTATTCGCGCACAGCGACGACACGGCGAGAGCCTTCGATTCCCTCCAGAGAGCGCTGAAATCCCGCCCCATCTACCCGGAAGCGCTGAACAACCTCGGCATCCTTTATCTGCGCACGAACCGCCGCGATGACGCCGTGGCCACCTTTGAGCAGTGCATCCGCTTGGCGCCCACATTCGATCAGGCCTATTTGAATCTCGCCCGCGTCTACGCCCTTGAAGACGCGCCCGACAAAGCCCGCGCCATCCTGCTAGAACTTCTCAAGCAGCATCCCGGCGATGAACAAGCACAACAGATGATGCAGCAATTGAGCCGCTAGCCCGCGCCCAACGCTGCTAAACTAGAACCCATGGCCACCCGGACCGCAACCTTCCCGGCAACCACGACCGCTCCCGCATCCGCCGGAATCCTGCTGCCCGCGTTCACGCTCTGGTGGCGCGAAGTCGTGCGCTTCTACCGCCAGCGCGCGCGCGTAGTAGGAGTCATCGCGTCCCCGCTCTTGTTCTGGATCGTGATCGGCTCCGGCTTCGGCACCTCCTTCCGCTCCGGACAAGCCGCCGGCCAGCAACACTATCTGAATTATTTTTATCCCGGCACGCTGGTGATGATCGTGCTCTTCACCGCCATCTTTACCATGATGTCGGTCATCGAAGACCGCAACGAAGGCTTCCTGCTTTCCGTACTCGTAGCGCCAGTGCCGCGTGCAGCCATCGTTCTGGGAAAAGTTCTGGGCGGCACCACTCTCGCCACTGCCCAGGGACTTATCTTCCTACTCTTCTCGCCGCTAGTCGGAGTGCACATGACGCTCGGCTCGTTCGGCCTAATCGCCCTCACCATATTTCTAGTGTCGTTCGCCCTGACCGCGCTAGGCTTCGCCATCGCCTGGCCCATGGATTCGACGCAATCCTTTCACGCCATCATTAATCTATTTTTGATTCCGCTGTGGCTGCTCTCCGGAGCGCTTTTCCCTCTCTCCGGAGCCTCAGGATGGATTCGTTGGCTCATGTACGCCAACCCGCTGACCTACGGAGTCGAAGCGCTGCGCACCCTGATGTATCCCGAAGCGCCCGCCGCATTCTCGCTGACCGCATCCATTTTGACGTTAGTATTATTTTCTCTGTTCATGTTCGGCCTAGCCTTCGTGCTGGCGAATCGCCGCACCACGAAGCCAGCAGCATAAGGAAAGTCGTTTTCTAAGATTGTCATCCCGAGCGAAGCGAGGGACCCCTACTCCCAGCAAACTTTCTCAGCCGAGTAGGGATTACAAAGTAGCTCTAAAATTACAAATTACCGATTACAAATTGCAAATGCCCCTAGACATTCTCGCCCTGGCCGCGCACCGTGACGACGTAGAACAAACCTGCGCCGGCACCCTCCTCAAAATGGCCGATCGCGGATACCGCACCGGCATCCTCGACCTAACCCAAGGCGAAATGGGAACGCGCGGCACCGCCGCAGACCGAGCCAGCGAAGCCGCCGATGCCGCCCGCATTCTGAAAGTTTCCTGGCGCGACGCCCTCGATATCCCCGACGGCCGAGTCGAAAATACCTGCGAGAATCGCCTCAAAGTCGTCCGCGTCCTCCGCGAACAGCGTCCCCGCGTCCTCATCCTTCCCTACTGGGAGGGCCGTCATCCCGATCACTACACCGCCTCGATCCTCGGCTACGAAGCCGCGTTTCTATCCGGACTAGCCAAGCTCCCGCTGGAAGGTTCCGCTCATCGCCCGTTCAAAATTATCTACGCCAGCCTTTACCGCGACGTGCGCCCCACGTTTGTAGTGGACATCACCGACCAGTTCGAAACCCGCTTCCAGGCGCTGATGGCCTACAAATCTCAATTCACCGACCAGAAATCCGGCAGCGACATCTTCCCCGCCCAAAAAGAAATTCGCGCCCGAGTAGAATCCATGGCCCGCTTCTACGGCACCCTGGGCGGAGTAACCTACGCCGAGCCCTTCATACAAAAAGAAATCGGCCTGGTAGACGATGTGATGTCGATTCCAGTGAAGTCGATCTAGGTTTTCGTGGACAACCACACCCGAGGGTGCCCCATCCTAACGTCGCGCACTTTGCGACGTTAGGGTGGGAACCACACGGCCGACACCCATAGGGTTTTGTTTCAAGAAAGCAACGACGCCCCACCCGCCCGCGAAAAAGCAACTGACGAATTCCCTTGGACGAAGACGTGCTCGACTGGCTCAAGCGCTATGGCAAGGGCTACCAGACGCGCATCAACCGCATTCTGCGCGAGTGATGGAAAGTCAGCCGCCGTTCGCTCGCATAGGGCACGGCTTCGATTCTATCCGCCGCGGACAGCGCATCGGTAGAACCTTTTCCGGCTCTCGCCTCTAGGTGAACGTCCCGTCTGTTCCCGGTCTATCCTCAGTCTGAAAAGGGGGCGCGTAACCAGCCGTTGGTCCTTATGGCACGTCCTAGCCATTGTCGGGACCACCTTTGATGGTTTGATAATTATCGCGATGGGATGGATAGGCTGATGGCAAGGATGAACTGGTGGAGAGTGGAGAAGGATAGGAAAGATAAGGATAAGTCGGGGCGCACCCGCTACCCTCTGGAGTTTGAAAAGGGGGGGGTGGGGCGGCGCCCCTCGTTCTAACCCCGGCCCCCTAAGAGGGGCCTCTTGATGCCCAGCTCATGCATGAAAGCATCGATCGGCATACTTGCGGCTGTTACGTTGGCGGTTTCAGGATACGCGCAACAACTCACAGACGATCAGGTGAGACAAGCTATTGCGCGAGGCAACGGCAAGCGACATCAGATCGGCCTAACACTGAACGACAAGCAAACCGCGTTCTTGTCCTCTTTACGCTGCCAAACCTGCGGGCAGTCCGGCTACACAATCACCATCTACAACCCAGAGCAGTGGATCGAACTCGGCGCTCAGCAGGCCCAGAAAGAAATGCAGCCTTTCGGTCTAGCCGACGTGACGGATCAGATGCGGGCACCGGCATTGCACGTCATCGCTCTGCCGAGCCAAGCCGAGCATCTCACAGGCAGTGGTATCGCCGGATCCTCGTCGGTTCACCGCGTTGTTCTAAGCGACACCGGCAGGCAAACCACAATCCAGCCACTTGATGTTAGCCTCAGCACGCTGCAAAGTAACAGCGCCCTTCGCTCTTTTGAGTACACCATGGCGTCAACGGAATTTTCGATGTCAGATGTGGCGAGACTGCGGGACTCGGACCGCAAAGGCGAGTTCTTTATTCTAGTGGTCGGCGACAATCAAAACAAGTTCTTCAAAGTGAAAAGCAGAGACTTTCGCATGCTCTTTCCAAGAGCGGATGGAAATAGAATTACAAATCCAAATCGGTCGACTTCGGCTTCAAGGACTGATCTCGGCTCCGCCAGTGCGGCAGTTCCTTCGAGAGAAGTAGAGCCCAAAGGAATCGATTCATCCCCGCCCCCGACGGCGTCCGCTTCCGTTGCGCTCGCTACGGGAGCCGCTTCGCCAGACGATGCTAAGAGTGAGAACGCGTCAGCAATCCAGTCGCCACCTTCAGTCGCAGAAAGGACGTCATCAGCGAATAAGACCGATTCGAGAGGCGACGCACTTAACAGTACGCAGTCTAACCCGAGCCCGCCTGCAAGTTCGACGGTGGAGAGGGATGCCTCTACTCCCCGTCCCGAATCCGGACGTGCGGGATCAAAGGACGCAACGCCCACAACGCTCCCTGCGGCGGCCTCAAACGGGGGTGGATCGGAGGCTCGCTCGATTTCAGCGGGCCGCCAGGTTGAGGAGGCCCTGATGGGGGTTTCTTTCGCTGGCAGTCCGACCGTGCGACATGATGGAATCGTTGTGTACACTGTGCAGACTCAGGGACCCGCAGACAATATTGATATACAACCAGGCGACGTGATCCTTGCAATCGACGGCCACTATCTATACACCATCGAGGACCTCCGCGCTGAGCTCTTACGGCACGACAGCGGTGCACGGGTGGCGATACGATACCGACACTATCGACTCACTTCGGAGAATTACATCATCCTTGGCTCACGCGGTTCGGATTCCCAGAGGTGACGTGAAGCGGGTGGTGGGGCATCCCCTCCCATCGCGAACCAAAGGCCGGGATTCTCCCGATTCATCACAATCACACTGTGATCGCCGTCCTAGACGCTAGCCCACAGAAGTGAAATCATCGAACCCTGATCCGGCCACCCAGCGGCAAGTCCGCCTCGTGCCGGGAGATCTTTGATAACTTGGATACTATCGAGGGCTTGACTTTCCCTCGTAAAAGAAACGGCATCGCATTCGATCGAAACTTCTAAGTCGTTGTTCCAGAATACTTTGATATAAGTCCTTATATTTCAAAGACCAGAGCAAAAAAATCCCGCTAACCTGAAGATTCCAGGCGGCAAGGGGGGAGGGGGGTAGGAGTACCAGGTAGTAAACATTCAACCCAAAATGCCCCTCTGCGCACTCCCGGGCGACACGACGTCAAAAATTTATTTTTCGGGCCGCTCAAGAAACCGAATTCGCGGCCGCCATCGACGAGGGACGGACTTCCCTTTCGATCGTGCGCGCCAACTTATCCTCGGCAACCTCGAGATCGTAGGCAGTTTGTAGATTCATCCAGAACCCGGCGCTGGTATTAAAGTACCGAGCCAGGCGCAAGGCCGTATCCGGAGTGATCCCGCGACGTTCGTGAACGATTTCGGCGATCCGTGTGACTGGCACTCGCAGATCAAGCGCCAGACGATTCATGCTGAGCTGAAGTGGCTCCATAAACTCGGCACGCAAAATCTCGCCGGGATGGATCGCGGGAAGGAGATGTGGAGCCTTCGTCATTGCTTCCTCTTTCTCCGTGCGTCTGCCGCCGGACTCGATCGTTGAAACGGACTTTCGCTAATGCGCTCTGCCAACTTAGTGGTAGTCCACGATCTCGACATCGTGAGCATTCCCGTCACGCCAGACAAAACAAAGACGCCACCGGTCGTTGATCCGGATACTATGTTGCCCCTTGCGCTCGCCACGCAAGGCTTCGAGACGATTCTCCGGAGGCGCTGCCAGATCGCGCAACTCCATAGCGCTGTCCAGCTGGCGAAGCCTCCTGCGGGCGACGCGTTCCACTGCCCGAAAGCGGCGACTCGGCTGCCGGCGGTGAAGTCGCCCGGTTTCCGCGCAACGGAACGACCTGATCACCTGCCCATCGTATTACGTATGACGTTTAACGTCAAGCAGTATATTCTCGGCGAGACCCGCTCGAAGAAGGGCTATAATCAGCGGTTGCGTTCATCGTTCCGTTCGCATCAGGACCACCTTATGGCGACTCATACCGAACGCGTCACCCGGCCCAAAGTAAACACCCGCACCGAATCCGACAGCATGGGCAAGATCGAAGTCCCGGCGAATGTTTACTGGGGAGCCCAGACCGAGCGCTCGCTGCTGCACTTCAACATCGGACGCGACACCATGCCTCCCGAGCTGATTCACGCCTTCGGCACGCTCAAGAAAGCCTGCGCGCTGGTCAATCAGGATCTGGGAAAACTCCCGCCCGATCTAGCCAAACTAATCGTGCAAGCCGCCGACGAAGTCATCGCCGGCAAGTTGGACGACCAGTTCCCGCTCCGCATCTGGCAAACCGGAAGCGGCACGCAGACCAACATGAATGTGAACGAGGTCATCTCCAATCGTGCGATCGAGATTTCGGGTGGCCAAATGGGATCAAAGAAGCCCGTGCATCCCAACGATCACGTCAACATGTCGCAGTCCTCGAATGACACCTTTCCCACCGCCATGCACATCGCGGCTGCGGAGCGAGTAAAGAACGCGCTGATTCCAGCCATCAAAACCGTGCGCGATGCGATCGCAGCCAAGGCGAAAGAATTCGACAAAGTGGTAAAGATAGGCCGCACACATCTGCAAGACGCAGTCCCCTTAACCGTAGGACAGGAATTCAGTGGCTGGGCAAGTTTGCTCGATCGCGACATCAAACGCCTCGAACTTGTTCTCGATGGCCTCTATGACCTCGCCATCGGCGGAACCGCAGTAGGCACAGGCCTGAACGCGCCTCCGGATTTTGCCAAGCGCGCCGCCGCCAAAATCGCGGAACTGACCGGACTTCCCTTCCGCTCCCATCCCAACAAGTTCGCCGCGCTGTCAGCGCACGACGAGATCGTGTTTGCGCAAGGCGCAATGGAGACGCTAGCCGCCTCGCTGATGAAAATCTCAAATGACATTCGCTGGCTCGCCTCCGGCCCGCGCTGTGGACTAGGCGAGCTCTCCATCCCAGAAAACGAGCCTGGATCGTCCATCATGCCCGGCAAAGTCAATCCCACGCAATGCGAAGCCATGACCATGGTCTGCGCGCAGGTTCACGGAGCAACCGCCGCGGTAGGATTCGCCGGCTCGCAGGGCAACTTTGAACTCAACGTCTTCAAGCCGGTGATCATCTACAATTTTTTGCACTCGGTCACGCTAATCACCGACGCCTGCCACGGCTATGTCGAGTACATGGTCAAAGGCATCGAAGTCGATCGCGCCAAGGTGGACTGGTACGTAAAGAATTCGCTGATGCTGGTCACCGCGCTAGCTCCAAAAGTGGGATACGACAAAGCCGCGCAAATCGCGCACAAGGCGCACGTAGAAAAAAGCAGCCTGCTAGATGCCGCATTAAAGCTCGGATATCTAACACGTGAGGAATTCGATTTACTGATGAAGCCAGAGAAGATGACACGCCCATAGAGAGCGTCAACATCGGAAGCAGCACAAAATCGCCAGCCGCTTTACTCTAGCCTGGCTCTTAAACCTCTGCAATCCGACCTCGAACCTCTGACCTCACCACCTACTGCGGCGTAGCCGTAATCGGCACCGGAGCATTCTTCGGCGTGCTCAGGTAGCCGGTGATTTTGTTCTTGTCCACCGTCCAGACCACGAGTTCGTAGAGCATGTGATCGCGGCCCGTGTAGAACTGCACCGGTTCGCTCTGGTTCTTGTCTTTTTTCTCGATGGTCTTGTCGTCGGCGGTCACGTTCAGCGTGTACTTCCCATGTTTAGGATCGGTCTTCTTGAGCTGCAACGCCACGGTCGAGAACGCCTGCGGCTTAGCATTTTTCAACAAGGTGAACTCATAGTATTGCCGATCGCCCTTGTGTTTCAGGGCCTCCAGATCGCTGCGCGTGTTGGCGATCAGTCCGCTCTGCACGCCGAGATCGCCGATGGTGCCCTGCAGTTTCGCGATGGTCGCATTGAGCGACTCCTTGGTAGCCGCCACGTCGGTCTTCACCCCGCCGACGTCGGTCTTCACAGTACCCACTTCTCCGGCAACGGCGTTAACATCCTGTTTCTCTTGTGCGGCTTGGGCTGAAATACGCGCCGATGCTGCCTGCTGCTCGCGCTTCAACTCGTCCGTACGCGCTGCCAATTCCTTCTTGGTCATGCCCAACTTTTCGGCCAGGGTTTCGGAATCGGCCTCCGCCGTCTGCATGCGCTTGGCAAGATCGGCGTCCTGTTTCTCGTTGAGCGCTTGATCCTGCGTCAGCTTTTCGAGTTTGCCGTGCTGATCATAAATGAAGTACGACGATGCGCCGGCATAGGCCACGGCCAGCACGATGAGAATCCATTTGCCGATATTGCTCTGCGGCTCAGGATTGTAAACGCTCGGTTCGCCTTCAGGCATAGAGGTTCATCTCCGGTTGAAGTGGATCGTAGAGCTTATTGTTTGTGAGATACGGGTTGCTGTCAATTGCGTTTCAGGTTCAAGCCGGGACGGGACTTGCGGCTAGAATGAAAGGCGTGAAGAGCTGGGACGCCATCATCATCGGAGCCGGCATCATCGGCCTCTCGCTGGCCATTGAACTGAACAAGCAGGGTCTGCGCGTGCTGGTCGTGGAAAAAGGCGAACCGGGCCGCGAGGCCTCGTGGGCAGCGGGCGGTATGCTGGTTGACTTCCCCGGCGAAACCCGCCCCGAGTTGCGAGAACTGGCGAGCTCGAGCGTTCGCATGTATCCCGAGTTCGTGCGTGAGCTCGAGGACGAGTCTCGACTGAAAATTGATCTGCGGTCAGTGGGAACGCTAGTTTTAGTTCGCCCGGAGACGGAACAGATATCCGCCGCCGCACAAGATTATTCTCTGCCGCGGCCGTTAGCGGAAATGGAACCCGCGCTCCGCATAGGCGGTCTTACCGCAATGTTTGTGCAAGAGCGCTGCGTGGACCCTCGTGATCTGACTACGGCCGCCATCGCCGCCGCGCGTCATCGGAACGTGGACTTCTCCTCCGGCGACCATGTACTAGCCGTTGAAGTAGTGAACGGCAAGACGTCCGGCGTCCGCACCAACAAGACGCAATTCGCCGCAGGCATCGTGGTAAATTGCGCCGGAGCCTGGGCGGGGCAGATCCCGCCTCACCCATTCCCGACTCGCCCCGTCAAAGGACAGATGCTGTGCGTGATCATGCCGCAAAAAGAAATGGTGCGACACGTCGTTCGCGCCCCTGACGTTTACCTGATCCCGCGCAGCGACGGGCGCATGCTGATCGGAGCAACCTCCGAAGAAGCCGGCTTCGACAAGCAGACGGTGCCGGAGACGATACAGAAGTTGCGTCAAGCGGCGCTCGATCTGGTTCCGAAACTAGCGGATGCGCGCTTTTTGTCGGCGTGGGCAGGTCTGCGCCCAGGGACACCCGACAACCTGCCAATTCTGGGCGCAACGCAAACGCCCGGATATTTTGTGGCAACCGGACATTTTCGCGATGGAATTCTGCTGGCGCCGGTGACAGCAAAGGTGATGGCGCAGATTATGACCGGGCAGAATCCGCGGATTGATATATCGAAATTCTCGCCTCACCGCTTTGCGAACTGCTAGTGGGAACAGCGCAGCCATCGCGGAGTCCCAGTGGAATTCAGGTATACTAAATCGTTTTCGGCATTCATTTCTTAGCTATAAGCGCCCAGCGCGCCAGAAAGGCACCAGACCATGGCATCCCCGGCAGTAGATTTTGCCCGCAATAATCAGCCACGCTTTCTAAACGAGTTGAAGACCCTGCTCCGCATCCCCAGCATCAGCACGCTCACTGAACACAAAGGCGACGTGCAGAAGGCCGCGGAATTTGTCGCAGCTGAACTGCGTCGCATCGGGATGAACAACGTCGAGATCATTCCCACCAAGGGACACCCTCTGCTCTACGCCGACTGGCTGCACGCCGCCGGCAAGCCCACCGTTTTGATGTATGCCCATTACGATGTGCAGCCGCCCGATCCGCTCGACGAATGGAAGACGCCGCCCTTCGACCCGACCGAGCGCAACAACAATCTTTACGCCCGCGGCGCGGTGGACGACAAAGGTCAGCTCTGGATGGAAGTAAAAGCGCTCGAATCCCTGATGCAGGCGCACGGCGGCAAGCTTCCGGTCAACGTCAAGGTAATTTTTGAAGGCGAAGAAGAAGTGGGTGGCGAATCAATCGCCGCCTACGTCCGCAAAGAGAAAGCAAAGTTGAAAGCAGATTTCGCGCTAGTCTGCGACACGGAACTGTTCGCGCCCGATCTCCCTACGCTGTGCGTCGGCCTGCGTGGCCTCGTGTACACGGAGATTGAAGCCGTTGGGGCCAAAACCGATCTCCACTCCGGCATGTATGGAGGCGCGGCGCCGAATCCGCTGTTTGCGCTGATCGAGATCATCAGCAAACTAAAAGATGCGAAGGGCAAGATCCTGATCCCCGGCTTCTACAAGGGAGTCAAGAAGCCGAGTAAAGATGAGCTCAAGGCCTGGAAGCGGCTGCCATTCAATGAAGAGCATTATCGCAAGACCGAAGTCGGCTCCAAGGTGCTGACCGGCGAGCCTGGATATTCCGTGCTCTACCGCACGTGGGCGCGCCCGACCCTCGAAGTCCACGGCATGCCGGGAGGGTTCGTGGCTCCCGGGGCGAAGACAGTGATTCCGGCGAAGGCGTCAGCCAAAGTTTCCATGCGCCTCGTGCCCAACCAGGACCCGGAAGACATCCTCAAGCGCTACACAGCGTTCGTCAAGAAGCACACGCCAAAAGGAATTGAAGTCAAGATCAAGACCTGGAGCAAGGGTCCCGCCTGCGTGGTCGGGACTGACAACGAGTACATTCAGGCTGCGACCGAAGCGCTGCATGACACCTTCAAGAAAGAGACCGTGTTCATCCGCTCCGGCGGATCGATTCCAATCGTGACCGACTTCCAGGATGTCTTGAAGATTCCGTCGGTCATGATGGGATTCGGCCTACCCGACGACAATCTTCATGCTCCGAACGAGAAATTTCATATCCCCAATTTTCATCGTGGGATTGAAACCATCTGTTTGTTCTTTGAGAAGCTGGGGTAGCCTCCGGCTCCCAACCGCGCGTAGGGACAGCCGGACTCGGCCGTCCCTATGCGGCCGGAACCCGCCCGGTGACTCGCCAATCCCGTCCCTTCAGGTAAAATAAAAGATTGAGATCAAACGCTATGCGTACACGGGTTCTCGCGTCGGCCATGCTCTTTCTGATGGTCACCATGGTGTCGGCGCCATGGCTCGAATCTGAAGACGATCAGGGAGTTCCGCACTTCAACGCGGCGCCTCCCGCGGCGGGCACCGCTCTTCCGCCGATCCTCACCAAGGATCAGCTCTGGGGCGCGAACTCGCAGTTTCCGTACCAGACGCATGCTTATGAATTGGCCGCGAAGATTCCGAAGGTTCTCTACCAGCAGCCGTGTTACTGCTACTGCGACCGCGGCATGGGACACAACAGTCTGCACAGTTGCTTCTCAGGCACGCACGGCGCGGAGTGCGGAACCTGCCTCAAAGAGCTTTACTACACCTACACCATGCACAAGCAAGGCAAGACGGCGCGGCAGATTCGCGCCGGAATTATCAAAGGCGATTGGAAGTCAATCGATCTGGCGACAGCGGTTAGCATTAATTGAGATTTTCTCGGCGCACTCTGCGCCTCGGCGGTGAAGTTTTTCGATCTAAATTCTGATACGAAGGCGGTTTAATGGCACTGAAAGTAGCTCCCAAAAAACAAGCGGCAGAAGATCCACGACACACTCAGGCAGTCCAAAGCTACGAGTCCGGGCTGCGGGCCTTGCAGGAGCACAAGTTCGAGAAGGCCAAAGGCCATCTGCAGAAGGTCTTGACCGGTCCGAACAAATCACTGGTGGACCGGGCCCAGGTGCACATCCTCACCTGCGACAAAAATCTCAAAGAGCCCTCGTTGCAGTTCAAGACGCCGGAAGAACATTACGACTATGCGGTGTCGCTGATCAACGTCGGAGACTACGTGACGGCGCGCGAGCACCTCGACAAGCTTTTGCGGCAGAATCCGAAGGCGGAGTTCGTTCTGTACGGGCTGGCCGCTTTGCATTGTCTGACCGGCCACGTCGAAGAATCGCTGAAGACGCTCGACGAGGCGATCCAGGTGAAACCCGGCTTGCGCTTCCAGGCGCGGAACGATACCGACTTCCAGAATTTGGCGGAGGACCCGCGCTTCACCGAACTGCTCTATCCGGACCCAGCCGCCGAATCTGAACCGCAGGAAGAAGAAGCGAGCACCTACTAATTGAAGGTCAGAGTTTAGAGGTCAGAGGTCAAATTGCGGAGGTCAGAATCACTTAATGCGAGCTGCGGGGTTTCACCTCTGCAATCTGACCTCTGACCTCTGCAACTCCAATTAAGGCGCTATGCTCTCCCCCTTGCGCACGAACTCATCCCAACCCGGCAAGGCTGGCCCCGAACTGCGCGTGGTCGCAATCGGTGGCGGCACCGGCCTCTCCACGCTACTCAAGGGGCTGAAGGGTTACGTCATGACGCCGTCGCTGGCCGTTTCCGGTCAGCCCACCATTCGCGAATTGTGCGGCATAGTCACGGTGAGCGACGATGGCGGATCCAGCGGCCGTCTGCGCAAAGAATTCAATATGCTTCCGCCGGGCGACGTGCGCAATTGCATCGTAGCCCTCTCTGAAGACGAAGCCCTGCTCTCCAGACTTTTCCAGCACCGGTTCGAGAAAGGTTCGGGCCTGGAAGGCCACAGCTTTGGCAATCTTTTTCTGGCGGCCCTGACGTCCATCACCGAAGACTTCGCCGAAGCGGTGCGTCTGTCTTCGGAAATCCTGCTAACGCGCGGCCACATCTACCCCGCCACCATGTCCAGCGTGGAGCTCGAAGCCCTGCTCGAAGACGGAACTCGGGTGCGCGGCGAGACCCGCATCACGGCCAGCAAAGGCAAGATTCGCGAGCTCGTCCTGGTGCCGCCCGACGTCGAGCCGCTCCCCCAAACGCTGGAGGCGATCGCCAACGCCGACCTCATCACCATCGGCCCCGGCTCGCTTTTCACCAGCCTGATTCCAAACCTGCTGGTGCGCGGGATCCCCGAAGCCATCCTCGAGTCTCCGGCCATCAAAATATTCGTTTGCAACCTTATGACGCAGGTCAATGAAAGTCTTAGTTTAACGGCGTCGGATCACATCCGCGCCCTCAATGACCATGCCGACGTCCAGTTGTTCGACTATGCCCTGATCAATCGCAAGGCGGCATCCCCCGAGATGAAAGCCAAGTACGCCCTGGAGGGAGCTTCGCAGATCGTCGTCGACCTCGAGGCCATCGAGGCTTTGGGCGTGTGCCCGGTGCTGGGAGATTATCTCGACGAAGGCGCAGTGGCCCGGCACGCCACCGACCACGTCGCGCACGATCTGATGGCATTGATGGCGCAAGCCCCGGATCGGCAAACGATTCGAAGTTGAGAACAGCGAGTTCGTATCGGGCCACTTGTTTCGTATCCGTGCTTTTGGTTTGCATGTCTGTGCTTTTGTTTCGTATCAGGGTCTCGCTTTAGCGATACCGATCTCTCGCCAGTCAGAAGCCCCTTTAGGGGCTGAATCATGTCAGAAGCGCGCTTCGCGGTATATTGACTGAGCATGGCTAAAGCGTCGAACGCCAAATCGAAATCTTCTCCGCCCCACCCGCGCGTCGCCGTCGCGATCATGGCGGCAGGCAAGGGCACGCGACTCAAATCAAAACATCCCAAGGTTCTGCACGAAATCGGCGGCAAGCCGATCCTGGCCCATGTGATCGCCACGGCCGTAAAAGTCGTCCCCGCGCGCGACGTCTTCGTCATCATCGGCCACGAAGCGGACCGCGTGCGTGAAGCCGTTTCCGGCACCGGCGTAAGCTTCGTCGTGCAAGCCCAACAAAGGGGCACCGGACACGCGCTCATGGCGGCACGCGAGGCGCTCTCAGCCGGCGGCAATAAATATGACCACGTCATCGTGCTCTCCGGAGACGCTCCGCTGATCACCGTCGAAACAATAAAGAAGCTAAGCGCGTTCCACAGCGCCCAGAGAGCAACAATGACTCTGCTCAGCGCCGAGCTCGACAACCCGTGTGGATATGGGCGAGTGATCCGTAAAGGCCGACAAGCAGAAGTGCAGGCGATCGTCGAAGAAAAAGCCGCGAACCTGCAGCAGAAGAAAATCCGCGAGATCAACTCCGGATTCTATGCCTTCAACGTGCCCGCTTTATACGAACACATTGACCGTCTTTCCACCGCGAACCCGCACGGCGAGTACTACCTCACAGACATGGCGGCCATCTTCCACCGCGCGCGAAAAAAAGTGGTCGCGATCAAAACTGAAGACGCCGGAGAAGTCCTGGGCAGCAACACGCGCGCCGAGATGACGATGCTCGACGCCCGCCTGCGTCTGGCGAAGTGCCGCGACCTTCTGGATCAGGGCGTCACCATTTTTTACCCCCACACCTGCGTCATCGACAGCGACGTGGAAGTCGGAGCCGACACCATCATCGAGCCCTTCGTCCAGTTGCTGGGGCATACGAAGATTGGCGAAGACTGCCGCATCCGTTCTTATAGCATCATCGGGAATTCCATCCTCGGCGACCGGGTCACAGTGAAGCCCGGAACCATCATGGAAGATTCGCGCGTAGCCGCCGACGCCGTCCTCGGACCCTACACTCACATGCGCCCCGGAAGCGAAGTGGGCGAAGGCGCCCACCTCGGCAACTTCGTTGAGACCAAGAAAATCAGGCTCGGCAAGGGTTCGAAGGCGAACCACCTAAGCTACCTGGGCGATGCCGAAATCGGTGAAGGCGTGAACATCGGCGCCGGTACCATCACCTGCAATTACGACGGCGTGAACAAGCACAAAACGATAATCGAAGACGGAGCGTTCGTCGGCAGCGACTCGACTCTCGTAGCGCCGGTAAAGATCGGACGCGGCGCCTACGTAGCGGCGGCCAGTTGCATCACTGAAGACGTGCCGGCGGATGCGCTGGCGCTCGGGCGTGCCCGCCAGAGCGTCAAAGAAGGCTGGGCGAAAGAGAAGCGCGAAAAGCGCGACAAACGTCGGTAAAGACGGGCGAGACGCCCATCCCCCCACCGTAATACACTAAGCCGACAGCGAAACCATGCCCCTCAAACCTCCAACCGAGGAACTATCCCCAGTCCGCTACGACATCTCCCTGCTGACCGCCGAAGATTTCTACCTGTTCAATGAAGGCAGCCACTACCGCATCTACGACAAGCTGGGCGCGCACGTCGTGGAGTCCAAAGGAACCAAGGGCACCGTCTTCGGAGTCTGGGCTCCCAACGCCCGCCAGGTATCGGTGATTGGCAGCTTCAATAACTGGAACCCGCAATCGCATAAGCTCCAGGCGCGAGGCTCGTCCGGAATCTGGGAAGGTTTTATCCCCGGCGTCGACAAGGGCACGCTCTACAAGTTCCACATCGATTCCACTCAACTCGCTTATCAGATTGAAAAGACTGACCCTGTTGGACTCTTCGACGAGAAACCACCGCGCACCGCCTCGGTAGTCTGGGACCTCGACTACAAATGGAACGACTCCACGTTTCTTAAAGACCGCGCGGCTGTCAACTCGCTGCACGCGCCCATGTCCATCTATGAGGTCCACCTCGGCTCCTGGATGCGAGTTCCCGAAGAGGGCAACCGTTCTCTAACTTATCGTGAGATCGCCCCCCGCCTCGCCGACTACGTCAACAAGTTGGGATTCACCCACGTCGAACTGCTGCCCATCATGGAGCATCCTTTCTACGGTTCGTGGGGATATCAAACGACCGGCTATTTCTCTCCCACGTCGCGTTACGGCACGCCGCAGGATTTCATGTATTTCATGGACTACCTGCACCAGCACGGCATCGCCGTCATTCTCGACTGGGTCCCGTCGCACTTCCCTTCCGATGGACACGGCCTCGCCTTCTTCGACGGCACGCACCTGTTCGAGCACTCCGACTCGCGCCAGGGCTTCCATCCCGATTGGAAAACCTTCATCTTCAACTACGGACGCAGCGAAGTGCGCAGTTTCCTGTTGTCGAGCGCCATGTTCTGGCTCGACAAATATCATGCTGACGGCCTTCGCGTTGACGCGGTCGCTTCCATGCTCTATCTCGACTACTCGCGCAAGCAGGGCGAATGGATTCCCAACCAGTTCGGCGGACGTGAGAACCTCGAAGCCATCGACTTCCTCCGCCGCTTCAATCTCGAGGCCTACAAAGAGCATCCCGACATTCAAACCTACGCGGAGGAATCCACCTCGTACCCCATGGTTTCGCGGCCCACCCATCTCGGTGGTTTAGGTTTCGGCCTGAAGTGGGACATGGGCTGGATGCACGACACCCTCGACTATTTCCAGAACGACCCCATTCATCGCAAGTATCACCACAACAAGCTCACGTTTCGCATGCTCTATTCGTTCCACGAAAACTTTGTCCTTCCCCTGAGCCACGACGAGGTGGTACACGGAAAAGGTTCGCTGATCAACAAGATGCCCGGCGACGAGTGGCAGAAATTCGCCAACCTGCGTTTGCTCTATGCCTACATGTTCGCCCAGCCCGGAAAGAAGCTGCTCTTTATGGGTTGCGAGTTCGGCCAGTATCGCGAGTGGTCGCACGATCGCAGCCTCGACTGGAACCTGCTGGGATTCCCGCTCCATCGCGGACTCATGAACTGGGTCGAGCAACTCAACCGCGTCTACCGCAGCGAATCCCCGTTGCACTGGTTCGATAACGATCCCCAGGGCTTTGAATGGGTGGACTGCAACGACGCGCCCGCCAGCATAGTCTCGCTGCTGCGCAAGGGCGGCGATATAAATAAAGATAAAGAGGAGGACGAGAATCCCATCCTCGTCGTATGCAACTTCACGCCCGTGCCCAGAGTGGGATACATGGTGGGCGTGCCCGTAGGCGGTTACTGGAAAGAACTCCTCAACAGCGATGCCCGCGAATATGGAGGCAGCGGCTCCGGCAACATGGGAGGAGCTGAGGCCCTCGCCGAAACAACTCACGGCCGCCCCTATTCATTGCGCCTGACGCTGCCGCCGCTTGGGGCGCTCTTTCTCAGGAAAACATAGTAGAAGCGTAATCGCGACGCAGGTTCCCGCCTCATCCGGAATATTCCGGCCAACAGCCACGTCCTAGCCAGGGAATATAATGATGTCGCGGATGGCCCTAACTTCAGGCACCAGACTCGGCCCTTACGAAATCGTCAACCCGCTCGGTGCCGGCGGGATGGGCGAGGTATATCGTGCGCGGGATGCGCGCCTGGATCGCATGGTCGCGATCAAAATTCTCCCCGCCGCATTCTCCGCCGATAGTGAGCGCTTACGCCGCTTCGAACAGGAGGCACGTTCCGCCTCCGCTCTCAACCACCCCAACATCATCACCATCTACGAGCTTGGACAGGACGGCTCCACTCGCTACATTGCGATGGAGTTAGTCGAGGGCAAAACCCTGCGCGATCTGATTCTCTCCGGCTCACTGCCCATGCGCAGAGTCATTGAAATTGCGGCGCAGGTTGCGGAAGGTCTGACCAAGGCGCACGAAGCGGGCATCTCGCACCGGGACTTGAAGCCCGAGAACCTGATGGTCTCTCACGATGGGTTTGTCAAAATCCTCGACTTCGGTTTAGCCAAGCTCACGGTGCCCAGCGGAGACACATCCGATACGCTCACCACCGGTCACACGCCAGCCGGCCTGGTCATGGGGACGATGGGATACATGTCGCCAGAGCAGGCCAGCGGCGATCAGCAGGATTTCAGGTCAGACCAGTTCTCGTTCGGCCTGGTGCTTTACGAGATGGTGACGGGAAAGCGCGCCTTTCACAAAAACACCGCCGCTGACACCTTGGTGGCTATTCTCCGCGAACAGCCCGAACCCATCGGCATTCGAAACCCCGACGCGCCCGCTCCGCTGTGTTGGGCCATCGAGCGCTGTCTCGCCAAAGAGCCCGACAAGCGCTACGTGTCTACCCGGGATCTCGCCCGCGAATTGGCAGCCATACGCGACCGGTTCTCGGAGAAGCCGGCAAAGCAGGCGGAGGCTCGCCCGGCGAATCTCCCCGTGCAGCGAACTGGCTTTGTAGGGCGCGAGAAAGAAGTAGCTGCCGCCAAAGAACTACTGCTGCGTGAGGATGTCCGTCTGGTCACGGTTACAGGCCCCGGCGGGATCGGCAAGACACGCTTCGCAGTGCAAGTGGCAAGTGACTTGGTTGAGCATTTTCCCGGTGGCACTCATTTTGTTCCGCTCTCCTCGTTAAGCGATCCGGGCCTGATCGTTTCCGTGATCGTCCAGACCTTGGGGATCAGAGAAGCAGGGGGGCAGTCGCCGCTCGAAATACTCAAAGAAAATCTGGAAAACGCATTGAGCGCGCCCATGCTGCTCCTGCTGGATAACTTCGAGCACCTGGTTCAGGCGGCGCCAACCGTGGCAGAAATCCTCGCCATGGGTCCCAATCTTAAAATCATGGTAACCAGTCGTGCCGCGCTGCACGTGTATGGAGAACATGAATTCCCCGTGCCGCCACTGGCCATGCCAGACGCGCAGGCCAGGCAGACCGTCTCAGCCCTGTCACAGTTTCCCGCGGTCGCGCTGTTTGTGCAGCGCGCGATCGCGGTCAAGCCCGATTTTGAATTGAACCGGGAAAACATGCTTGCCGTCGCCGAGATTTGCGCACGGTTAGATGGTCTGCCCCTCGCCATCGAACTGGCAGCCGCCCGCGTCAAAGTTCTTTCTCCCTCTTCCCTGCTGGCCCGTCTGGCGAGCCGCTTGCAACTATTAACCGGCGGCGGCCGCGATCGCCCACAGCGGCAGCAGACGCTTCGAGCCGCCATCGATTGGAGCCACGATCTGCTGACCCCCGCCGAGCAGAAACTCTTCCGAAGATTATCGGTGTTCGTCGGCGGATGCACTCTGGAGGGCGCGGAAGCTGTGTGTGATGCCCAAGGCGACCTAGATTTGGACCTGCTCGACGCCATGGCGTCCCTGGTAGATAAAAGCCTGGCGCAGCAAATCGACCAGGCGCAGGGTGAATCGCGATTCGCGATGCTGGAAACGATTCGTGAATACGCACTTGAAAAGCTGGAGGCCAGCGGAGAGAAGCCCCTCAACAAGCGCGCCCATGCCGCCTACTGCCTCGTCCTGGCGGAAGAAGATGCCAAGGATAAAGAGCAGAGCGGCGCGGAAGGCTCGGGATGGCTGGAACATTTCCAGTTGGAGCACGACAATCTTTGCGCCGGCCTTCAATGGCTGACTGAAACCGGCGATGCGGCGTGGGGCCTTCGCCTCGGCACCGCCATGTTTCGCTTTTGGGAGCATCGCGAGTATCTCGCCGAAGGCCGGAACAAACTGGGCCGAGTGCTTAATTTGGCGGCAGCGGCAGCCCCAACCAAAGCGCGGATGCGCGCGTTGTTCGCGGCCGGTGTGCTCGCCGGTGAGCAGGGAGACTATACCGCAGCCGATGCGCTCATCAACCAGAGTCAGGACATTGCTCATCTGTTGGGCGACAAAACGGGAGTGGCCGTCTCTCTGAACGCGCTCGCGGTCTTCGCTCGCGACCGAGGTGATGTCGCGGCGGCGCAAATCCTGTTTGAAGCAAGTCTCGCGCTGTGGAGAGAATCGGGAGATCAGAAGGCTGTCGCTCAGGCCCTCAGTAACCTGGCCAATGTCCTCAAATTGCAGTCAGACTACGAGCGCTCGCGGACGCTTTACGCGGAGTGTCTTGCGATTTTCCAGGGACTCGGAGATCGCACAGGCATTGCCTGGTCGATGAACTACCAGGGAGACGTCGCTCGCGATCAGGGTGACTCTGCCGCTGCGCGCACACTGTACGAACAGAGCCTGGCAATGTTTCGGGAACTCGGCGACCGCTGGGGCATTGCCGGCACGCTCGCCGATCTGGGAACCTTGGCCAGAGAAGAGGGGAAGTACGCCGTCGCTCGCTCCCTGTACGGGGAAAGCATCAAACTCTTCCAGGAGCTGGATCACAAGCGCGGAATCGCGCGCCTGCTGGAATGTTTCGCGTGCTCCGCGGCGGTTCAACTCGAAGCCGAACGTTCGCTGCGGCTGGCAGGCGCGGCGAACGCGCTACGCCAGAACATTGGCGCTCCGCTCACTCCCGCGGAACAGGTGAAACTGGAATCCGCGCTGGAGCCGGCGCGGCGCGCATTGACCAACTCGGCAGGCGTGACCGCATGGTTGGAAGGATGGAGTTTCCCAGTCGAAAAGGCTATCGAGGAAGTGTTGGCGCCCGAGGCCGCATCTCCCTCTCATTAATGTGCAGATCGCACGTCTTGATGCAAACGCCGAACCGGCGCAAGCTCACACTCCAGATTCGGTCGGGAGCTTAGCGTTAAGCCAACCACTGATACCCGCCGACATTACCTTCACATTGCTATACCCCATGTTTTTCGCCCGGCGAGCCGCGTTAGGAGCCTTTCTGCACATGGGATTAGAGCAATAAAACACAAGCGCGGATTCTCTGTCGGCCGGCAATTCACTGTCATTGTAGTTCGCGGGGTCAAGGTTCAATGCGCCGGGAACATGAGCTTTCGTCCAGCTTTGAGGAGAGTTGACGTCGATCACAGTCACTTGCTGGCGCTCTTGTACCATCTGCTGCAATGCAGCGGGAGAAATAACCTTCAGTCCCATGAGTCGCGCAAACATGTTTGTTGCTCCCGGCTTACTCAGCGCTAGTCGGATCGAGAAGTCGTCGGACTGCGGTGACGCGATTAGCGGGAAGGCCGGCCCGCTTGGCGTGCTCCTGGACAGTTGCCTCGTCCGGAGCCAGGTAGACACAGTAAACTTTGTCGCCGGCTACGTAACTATGGAGCCACTGGATCTCCGACCCCATCGCCTTCAGGGCGTTGACCGACTTTTGGGAGATTTCCCGCCATTGGGCGTCGGATAGATTTGCAGCTCCCGGGACATCGCGTTCGATGACGAATTTTGGCACTGGCGTTCTCCTGATCCCATATATCCTAACAGCAGACGGCTGCTTCAGGACTTGTCAGCTGAAGCCGTCCCGCTCAGTGAAAACTGGCCGGCAATGAAATAATAAGTAAGAATGAGGTTGTCATGGATCTTCGATCGCTTCAGAAGCCGCTGAAAGAACAATACCGCAATGATCCGAACGCCTCGCGAATCACCTTGCGTGCGAAAGGCGGACAGGCCGATGCCCCGATCTCATGCTCAGTCGATATCGGACGCGCCATCTACCAGGCCGAAGCCCACAAGGGAGTCGGTGGCGCTGGCGCCGGTGCCTGCTCCGGCGACCTGTTGCTTGGAGCTTTGGCGGCTTGCGCCCAGATCACCTGTCAGATGGTGGCCACCGCGATGGACATACCCACCGAACGCATTGCAGTCACCGTCGAGGGAGATATGGATCTCCGTGGCACTCTCGGCATTTCGAAAGACGTGCCCGTCGGCTTCGAAAGCATTCGTCTCCATTTTGATATCGCTGCGCCCAAAGCAACGCCGGAGCAGCTTCGCGGATTGCGAGAGAAGACAGAACAGTATTGTGTAGTGATGCAGACCTTAAGGCGACCGCCCCGTCTCCAGAGCGAATGGGCCGACCAGAAATGAAACGTGCTGCCGTTTAGAATTTGAGTTGCTGTAATGACACCAGGGCGTGAACCAAACTCTCACGGCGTCCACACTCCCACATTCGTAACCATATCTTCTAATTTAGCCTTCCTCAGGATTTCGCCGACCGCCTCGTGATCAATGTGCGGAGCAATCGGCGTTTCGCTTTGCGCGATGGCATAGGCAGTCACCGCCACGATCGCCTCGCCGCCCTTGAAGTCCAGCGCATCCACCTTGTCGAGCGTGTCGCTTGATTTGTGGTGGAACTCAAAATAGTGCGTCATGTCCACCCACAGATCCAGCGCCGGAATTCCCTGCAACACAAACGGCCCGTGATCCGTGTCGTAAGTTGCCTCCAGCGAAAGCTCGCCGCCGTCCAGATCACTCAACAGTCCGTCGCTCCACGGCTGCATCGCCTTTTTCAAGTCCTCGCGGCCTTCCACCTTCCATCCCTTTGGATGCCCCGCGCCATTATCCGTATTCAGCACTGCCACGCACTTGTTCAACTCGCCCTTGTGCGTCTGCGTGTAGGCATGCGATCCCAGGAGGCCCTGCTCTTCTCCACCCCAAAGTGCGAAACGAATACTCCGCCGCGGCGCTTTCCCCAGCAACGTCAGGGCACGAGCAACTTCAAGAACACTGACCGCGCCGGTGCCGTTGTCCTGCGCGCCCGTGCCAAAGTCCCATGAGTCCAGATGCGCTCCGATCAGGATCCACTCGTCCGGACGTTCGCTGCCCCGAATCTCCGCCACGACGTTGTTGACCGTCGTCTCTCCCGCAGTATTGTTCTCGATCGTCACTTGAACGCTGACCGGCCCACGCTCCAGTTCCCGCTGAATGAGCTTCCCATCTTCCATGCCGACTTCGGCTGCCGGCAGCGGAAGCAGCCTCGCCCCCCACAAACCGTCGTGCGCATTAATAACGTTGTTCCTCTCGCGATCCGGCGTGATCACCGCCAGCACGCCTGCCTTATGAAATGTGCGCCAGGCCGCTTCCACCTTTGGAATAGCCTTCCCGTAGCCCTCCGCATAGACTTTGGTGGTGTCAAGAAAAACAATCTTCCCCCGCAACTCGTGTTCCCGAGATCGGAGCTCGTCAGGCTCCAGGTCCGCGACCAGCACGACCGCGCCTTGCACTCCTCCGGCCGGAGTCGACGGCGACCATCCCAGCGATGCCAGATGCAGCGTCCGCGACAAAGGCGTCAGCATGGCCCCGTTCGCCGTCCCCCGCTGCCACCCCGCGGGAATTGTGAACGGCTCCAGCCGCACATTCTCGATCCCGTAGCTGCGAAACTTCGCCACCGCCCATTCCGTCGAGCGAACATAGGACGGCGAAGCCGTGAGCCGCCCGCCGATCCCGTCCGCCAGTTCCCCCAAAGTTGCCATCGATGGCCCGTTGTAAATCGAAGCGGCCAGCCGGTCCGCCGCCGGCTTCATCTCCACCGGCTGCTGCGGCCACGCCAGCACCGGAATCGCCCAGCACATCACCAAGCTAACCAATCGCCGCAAACTCATTTTTCCTCCGGCACCAGGAATCGTAATCCGCTTCGCGAAGCGAATGGGCATTCTCTACGAACGATGCGCACAATGCAAACCCGGCCAGCGGAACACGAAGGGTTTACCTCCGTGCCTCACCGTGTCCTCAGAGGTTAATGCACTTGGGAGCCACACTTAACCGCAGCGCTCCCGCTCTCATGCTAGACTCGCAATGAGCCATCACCCTTGCGGATGCGCATCCTCACCCGCTACATTCTGGGAGAAGTCGTCTCCCACGCCTTGATCGGCGCGGCTGTTTTCACTTTTGTTCTTTTCACCCGCGACCTCGGCCGCATCCTCGAACTGGTAGTCCGCAACAGCGCCCCGCTGCCCAGCGTCGCGGCCATATTCTTCTTCACTGTCCCTGTCGCCCTCACCTACACCATTCCCATGGGTGTGCTCGTCGGCATCCTCATCGGACTCAGCCGTCTCTCCGCCGATAGCGAAATCACCGCCATGCGCGCCAGCGGACTCGGCGTTTGGTACTTCCTGCGTGTCATCTCAATCTTCGTCGTAGTGGCGTGGCTGCTCGCTCTCGCTAATAGCGTCTATCTGGCGCCCCGTTCGCTCGCCGCTCTCGGCCAACTTCAGGACGACCTCAAGTCTTCGCAGGCATCGTTCGAAGTTCAGCCCCGCGTCTTTTACGAAGGATTCCCGAAGATCATCCTCTACGTGCAGGACGTCAAGGCCCTGCCAGGCGGTGCCCTTTGGAAAGGCGTGTTCCTCGCCGATTTGACCGACCCATCGGCTCCCCGCATCACCCTGGCGCGTGAAGGCCTGCTCGCCAGCCAGGGAGCCGACACTTTGGACCTGCATCTCACCAACGGCTCCACCCACGAAACCGATCCCAAGAATCCGGACCAGTACACGATCGACACGTTCCAGACCACCGACATCCCTCTAAAGGTTCCGACAGCGCAAAACAGTCAGGAGCATGAACCCACATCGCTCGGCGAAATCAAATTCGCCGACCTCCTCCGCACTGCGAAAACGGCTGACCCCGTAACCCGCCGCTGGAACCTGATCGAATACCATCGCCGTCTCTCGCTGCCTACCGCCTGCATCGTCCTTGCCCTGGTCGGCATTCCGCTCGGCCTCTCGTCGAAGAAAGGCGGCAAATCCAGCGGCTTCGTCCTCACCATTCTGCTGGTCTTTCTCTACTATTCGATTTCTTTGATCGGAGTCTCTTTCGCGCGCCAGGGACACCTCTCTCCGGCCGCTGGTGTTTGGCTTGCCGACTTTGTGTTTCTGGTCGGAGGAGTGTTTCTGCTCTGGCAATCGGAACGCCGCCCGATCGAGTTGACTGCGGTCCGCTCCTGGTTTAAGACATCATGGTTCAGGACATCAGGGTTTCGAACATCAGGGTTCCCGAAACCAACCTATGGAAATTCGAGTGCCATGCACGGCACGTCTGCGAATCTCAACCCGCCAATCGTGCTGCCGGGTGGGGGGCCTTCGCGTCCCATAGCTCGCACCCCCAGTCGCACCAGGCGCCGGAAACTATTCAATCTCCACTTCCCAACCATCCTCGACGACTATGTTCTGCGCGGCTTTGCACTCTACTTCGCCATGATCGTCGCCGCTTTCCTGATGCTCCTGCTGGTCTTCACCCTGTTCGAACTACTCAGCGACATTTTGCGGAATCAGATCTCGCCGCTCACCGTGGGCGAATACCTGCTCAACGTAGCGCCTTATTTTCTTTACAGCACCACGCCTCTAAGCATGTTGTTAGCGGTGTTGGTCACCTTCGGACTGCTGCAACGCTCCAACGAAATTACCGCCATCAAGGCCACCGGCATTAGCCTTTACCGCATCATCGTCCCCATCCTGATCGCATCCCTCCTGGTCGCCGGCGTTCTTTTCCTCTCCGATCAGCTTTATCTCCCCTACACCAACAAGCGGCAGGATGCGCTGCGTAACCAGATCAAGGGCAAGCCCGCGCAAACCTACCTGCGCCCCGACCGCAAGTGGATCTTCGGTCAACACTCCGATATCTACTACTACCAATTCTTCGATCCCGACCGCGACGTTTTTGGCGGAGTCTCTGTCTTCCAGTTCGATCCGCACACTTTCCAGGTCACGCACCGCATCGCCGCCGACCGCGCCCACTGGTCAAACTCCATGAACCGCTGGGTGTATGAAGAGGGATGGGAACGCAGCCTGAACGGCGCCGCCATCGAAAGCTATCGCAAATTCGATGCCGCCACCTATCCCCAACTGGCGGAAGCGCCCGCCTACTTCAAGAAGGAAATCAAGCAATCGTCAGAGATGAGCTACGACGAACTGCGCCGCTACATTCACGATCTGGAGGAGAGTGGCTTCGACGTTGTGCGCCTGCGGGTGCAGCTGCAAAAGAAGATCGCCTACCCGCTGATCACGCTGGTCATGGCCGTTCTAGCCATTCCCTTCGCGCTCTCCGCCGGCAAGCGCTCCGCCGTAGCGGGAGTTGCGACCGCCATCGGTATCGGGGTTTTCTATTGGATGATCTCCAGCTTGTTGGAGCAGATGGGTAATCTAAGTCAACTGCCGCCCGCAGTAGCGGCCTGGTCTCCCGACCTGGTCTTCGGCTTCGTAGGAGGCTATCTCATCCTCCGCATGCCCACGTAAATGAGCCTTTGGCTTTAGATGGCCAGATGACCCCGATCATCCGATGGCCCGATCACCTCTAGTGCGCCGTTAGCCCGCTCGGCACCGCCGGGGAGATGACAATAATCGGACTGCTCATGATTCCGGTCGTCGTACTCAGTGTAAAGCCCGTAATGTTATCCGAGGCGCCGTTCGATATGTAGAGAAACTGGCCGGTATTGTTTACGCTCGGGTGTAGCGCCATCGAAACCGGTTGCGACCCGGTCGGCTGGGGCGACGAGGGCAGCGGCGACAACGTGCCCGCTGTCGTGGCGATGCGAAATCCGAAAGCCTGGTTCGATCCTTCGCTCGCCACGTAGAGAAAATTGTTGGTGGGATCCACGACCATTTGAATAGGGTCCTGTCCCGCCGAGGTTGGCGGCACGTCGCAGGATGGTTGGGGACACGTGGCCAGCGGAATCATCTGATTCACGACCACTTGTTGCGGGTTGCAGCCGGTATTCCCGACCACCGTGCATACCAGGAACGGATTCAGCGCGCCGACCCCTGACGCCTGATTCCCCACATAGACAAACACTCCGCCGGTGTTGGCCCCCACCTGGTTCGTGTTCACCGCGATCACCGAGATTGGATTGGGCGCGGAAATCGTGTAAGGCGAATTCGATTGCTCGCTTAGGGTACCGTCCGAGCCCACCGCGTACACGCTCACCGTATTGTCATTGTGCGGAGACGGTGGTATGCAGTTTTGCGAACAAATATCCAAATTGTTGGTAACAAAGAGCAGCTCCTGCGGTGTCCCGCCATTCGGGGTAAATGTAATGGCCGAGAGCGCACTCGGAATTTTGCTCAGGTAGATGGGGCTTCCGGTCGCCAGGGTCAGTGTAGTTGAGCCGGGCTTCATGGAAAACACCGAGAGCGACGGACAGACGTCATAGGCAGCGGTCGGGGTATGCGGGCAACTCGCATACGGCGAGTTGGCGGTCGGATATCCGGGAGTAGGGTAGGAACCATAATCGATCACGAACAAGAACTGGCCCAACGCATCCCGCACCATGGTGACTGCAGTGTCGGAGCAGTCGGTCACGCCAGAGCCGACACAGGTCCAATTTACCGGAGTGCCCGGCGCCGAGAGGCTCCCATTCGAGTTCACGGTATAGGGGTAAATCGAGGGCAGAATGGGATTATTGACGCCAGGCGTGCAGGTGGGACAAGGTGGCGCACCTTGATTTAGGACAAACGCGGTCGCCCCCAGCGGGTCGAGGAGAATGTCCAGCGGAATTCCGCACGGATCGGGATTGGTTTGCGTCGCCATCGTTGAGCACGTGCTCGCATCCGAATTGATCAGCGAGAGATCCCCGTTGTCCAAATTCATGGAAAACGAACTCACGTTGTTTCCTACGCCGTTGCTGCCCTGGGTCAGCACGTACAAAAGTCCCGACGGCCGGGACGAAGAACTGCCACAACTAAGCAGAAACAAACTCAGGGCGCACATGCCCACAAGCACCACGACCACGTTTATTTTCTTCGACATCTATTCTCCAGAAGCCCATCGGGTAATCGGATCAGCAGGTCATCGGGTGATTGAAGGTCAAAGGCTTTTGACTTCAGATGACCCGATGGCCCGATCACCGGATGACCCGATAATCATTAATTGACGAACATTGATTTACGAACATTGATTTGTGTATCAGGAATGAGCGGGAAGAGCAAACCCCTGAACAGAGGAACCCGCCGGAATCCGGATTTCCACCTGTAACCCACCCTCTTTGCGGTTAGATGCACGAAGTTGCCCGCCGTGCAGCCTGATCGCCCGGTCCGCAATCGACAATCCCAGACCCGCTCCCCCGGTCTGCCGGTTGCGGGCATCGTCCAGCCGATAAAAGGGCTCAAATATCTTGGGTAGCGCTTCGTCAGGAACGCCCGGGCCGCAATCGAGCACGCGAACAATAATCTCTTCGTCGCCATTCGCCGCTCGCCCCCGCCCCAGTCGCACCTCCACCGTCGTGCCTTCAGTAGTATAGCGCGTAGCGTTGCGCACGACATTCTCGATCGCGCTGCGCAGCAAGTCCGGATCGCCTTCCACCATGAATTCGTCCGCGTCGTCGGCTTCCGCAATGACCCGGCAACCCCGCCCCGGAGTTTCATATTCAGCATCGTGCGCCA
Organism: uncultured Acidobacteriaceae bacterium; assembly: GCA_963755765.1. Taxonomy (GTDB): domain Bacteria; phylum Acidobacteriota; class Terriglobia; order Terriglobales; family Acidobacteriaceae; genus Acidiflorens. The sequence continues at coordinate 143,052 of CAVWKZ010000004.1, read as the reverse complement.
CCAACTCCACCAACTCAAGCAGCGACAATCTGGTTTTGTGCAGCCCGTCGGTCCCCGACTCCAGTCGCGAAAGCGTCAGCAACCGTTGGATCAGCTGGTTCAGCCGGTCGGCCTCGATTTCAATCCGGTTGAGCGAGTTTTCAAGTTCCGGCGAAACTTCAGTTCCAACTTTCGACGCAGCCCGCTGCCGCGCCAAACCAAGCGCCACACTCAGCCTCGCCAGCGGAGATCGCAGTTCATGCGAAACATCTTTCAGCAGCCGCGATTGCGAATCCACCAGCCGTTCGATCCGTTCCGCCATGCGATCAAAATCGCGCATCAGCTCCGTCAGTTCATCGCTTCGCCCCCCCGGCGTAGCCCCGGCGCGCGCGCTCAAGTCTCCCGCCGCCAGGCTCTGCGCCGCTTTCCGCAAACGCGTTACCGGACTCGTCATCGACCACGCCAGCAAATAACAGATCAGTCCCGACGAAATGACCGCGATCGTGATTCCCACCCCCGGAATGTCATGCCGTCCAAAAAAAACGGACGGCGCCGGCGGCAACTCCAATATCAGCGTGTACCGTTTTCCATCCAGCGTCATCGCCTCCCGCACCATGCGGTCGGGTTGCAGATCATCCATCCATGTGTGGTGGTGCGGCGGGCCACCATGTGGCGGAGCACCCTGCCTGACATCTTCGATCCAGGGCGGCACCGGCCGTCCAGCAAGTTCATGGCCCGAGGGATCAAAAACAAACGCCCGTACATGCTGCGTGTGCCAGAGTTCTTCCAGGTATTCGTGAGCGCCGCGCTCTCCGCCACTCTGATATGCATTCACGGTTTCCGCCAGAGTTTGCAGACCTTGGCTCTCGATTCCGCGACGCGCCGGTCGCAGGGCGATAGTCACCAGAATCGCCAGCACCAGCGACAACGCCAGCGCCGCCCAGAATGACAGGAAAATCCTAAGGAAGAGACTCTTCATTGGTGTAGCTCGTGGCTGTTCGCTCTTCGCTGTTGGCCGTTCGCGAACAGCGAACAGCGAAAAGCGAACAGCGCTTGCTTACTTCTTCCCTTTCGTCGCCGGCCGCGCAAACATATACCCCACGCCGCGAATCGTCTTGATGTGGTCCCCATCCTCTTCGGAGTCGCCCAGCTTCCGCCGCACCTTGCTGACGTGCATGTCGATGCTGCGATCAAACGGCATAAACTTCCGGCTCAGGACGGCGTTCACCAACCGCTCCCGCGTCACCACTCGCCCCGCTTCGCGCAACAGAACTTCCAGCAGATTAAATTCCACCGAAGTCAGGTCGACCGGTTGTCCCGCCCGCTGCACACTGCGCGTGGCCGGATCCAGTTCCACATCGCCCACACTCAGCACTTCGGGTATCGCGTCTGCCGCTTTGACCGGCTTGGTGCGGCGCAGGATGGCCCGAATCCGCGCAACCAGTTCCCGCGGATTAAATGGCTTCGGCAGATAGTCGTCCGCGCCGATTTCGAGTCCCACGATGCGGTCCACATCTTCGCCGCGTGCGGTCAGCAACAGCACCGGAATCTTCGATACACTTCGAATCCGCCGCAGCACCTCAAAGCCATTGATCCCCGGCAGCATCACGTCCAGCACCACCAATGCATATTCATTGGTCAGCGCCTGTTGCAGTCCCTGTTCGCCGTCGTGGACAGCCTTCAGGCTGAACCCCTCCGCCGTCAGGTACTCCTGCACCAGCGAGCACAATTCGACATCGTCATCCACCACCAGTACGTGATCCATTCTTCTATTCATTCAACACCTTTGCTTCCCGGCACGAGGTAAAGATTTGTGATTACGGGAAAAACCGCTGTTGGCTATTCGCGGTTGGCTTTTCGCGAAAAGCGAACAGCGAACAGCCTCTTTCACCTTTACAAAACTTTACGCCGCTTGACCGACTCTTTACCCCATCTTCGCGAAAATAGTGTTCTTATCAGCATAGACGTTCGGGCTGCCCGGACCCCTATAAGAGATCTAAGTAAGCAATAGCAAGTTCAAAGGAGATTCCATGAAATCAACTCGCAACCGCATTCTCATCATCGGCGCCGCTGTCATGCTGGCCGTGACCGCCGCCATCGCTCAGGGCATGCATGGTCACGGTGGGCCCGACGGCGATTTCCACCGCATGCTTCATCAGCTCGATCTGACCACCGATCAACAGGCCCAGGTCAAGGCCATCTGGCAAAAAGAGAAGCCCGCCATGCAGCCGCTGATGGAGCAGATGCGCCAGAACCACAACGCCATGAAAGCTCTCGAAGCCAGCGGCCCCTACGATGAAGCCAAGACCCGCGCCCTAGCCACGCAAGATTCGCAGACCATGGTCGAACTCCAGGTCGCGCACGAGCGCATCAAGTCAGAAATCACGCAAATTTTGACGCCCGATCAGAAAACCAAACTGGCGCAGCTGGAGGCCCAGCACGAGGCGCGCATGAGTAAACACACGGCGCCGCCTGCGCCGGAAGAGTAAACACTGGCGTTCTTCTGTAGAGGCGGGACTGGCCGCGTCTCTACGAATGTGTCTCTCTCCTTTCCCGGGTGAGGAACGGATGCTCCCAATCACCGTCCTCGCCCGGCCTTTTTCCCGGCTCTCCAAAAGCGGAGAAACAATGGAACGCGCCGACCTCCTCTACTCGGGACTGATGTTCGCCGCCGTTATGCTCTCGCTTTGGACCGCCCTGCTCCTCACCGCCACCTTCATTTCGCTCACGCCCTCGCCCGGAAAATCCGCAACCACCGCTGCTACAATCTCATCTAGAAAACGGCATACTTCAATAAACGACGCCCAAATAGATGACGCCCAAGAACCTACGCCCGCTGCTCCCCTATCTGAAGCGCTACCGGCGAGGACTCACTTGGGGAGCTCTATGCGTACTGTTCACTAACGCGATCGCGGTTCAGTTTCCTCAGATCCTGCGGCACGTCTTCAACGACCTCAACTCCGGAATCACCCTCCGAACATTGTTGCTCTATGCCTTGGCCGTGGTAGGCGTTTTCGTGGCTAAAGGCATCTTCCAGTTCCTGACCCGCTGGGTCCTGATCGGCATCTCTCGCGACATCGAGTTCGACCTGCGCAATGATTTGTTCGCGCACCTCGAGCGCCTCTCTTACTCCTACTACCAGCGCAATCGCACCGGCGACATTATGGCTCGTGCCACCAACGACCTCAATGCCGTGCGCAACCTCCTCGGTCCAGCCATCATGTATTCGGCCAATACCATCGTTTTCACCGCGCTGGCCGTAGCTTACATGTTCAAGATCAGCCCCAAGCTGACGATGTATGCCTTCCTGCCGCTGCCCGTCGCCAGTATTGTCATCCAGTATTTCGGACGTCGCATTCACGAGCGCTTCGAGCGCATTCAGGCCATGTTCTCCGACATCTCCGCCCGCGCCCAGGAAAACTTCTCCGGCGCCCGCGTCATCCGCGCCTACGTGCAGGAGCAATCCGAGATCGCCGCTTTCGAAAACGCCAACCAGGAATACATCCGCCGCAGCCTCGGCCTGGTTCGTCTGATGGGGATGCTCTGGCCTACGCTGGAGCTCATGCTGGGCATCGCCAGCGTGATTGTCCTCTGGGTCGGTGGACGCCAGGTGCTGATGGGCAAGATGAACGTTGGCGACTTCGTAGCCTTCACCACCTATATGGCACAGCTCATGTGGCCAGTCATCGCCCTGGGATGGGTCATCAACATCTTCCAGCGCGGCACGGCATCGCTAGTACGCATCAACGAAATCCTGACCCAGCAGCCCGAGATAGCCGACGAAACCCAAGCCACGAGCCGCGAGCCGCGAGCCACGGGCGAGCAGGTTGCTCGAAGCTCGAAGCTCGCAGCTCGAAGCCTCCAAGGCGCAATCGAATTCCGCCACCTAAACTTCGCCTACAACGGAGTCTCCGTCCTCAAAGACATCAACCTCCGCATCCCCGCCGGATCAAGCCTGGCCATAGTCGGCCCCACCGGCTCCGGCAAAACCACGCTAGTCAACCTGATCCCGCGCATCTACGATGCCGAGCCCGGGGCCGTCCTAATCGACGGCCGCCCCATCCGCGAATTCCCGCTCGACACGCTGCGCCGCCAAATCGGATTCGTCCCCCAGGAGACTTTCCTCTTCAGCGACACCATCCGCGACAACATCGCCTATGGCATCGCGACGGAAGTGTCGCAAAAAGACGGCGAAGCAAGTCTCGAAGCCATCAAAGCCGCCGCCGAAGCCGCCAACATCGCGCAGGACATCGAAAGCTTCCCCGAAGGCTATAACACCATGGTAGGCGAGCGCGGCATCACCCTCTCCGGAGGCCAGAAGCAGCGCACCGCCATCGCCCGCGCCCTGCTCCGCAGCCCCCGCATTCTCATCCTCGACGACGCTCTCTCCAGCGTCGATACCAACACCGAAGACAAGATCCTCAACCATCTCCGCACCATCATGCACGGACGCACCACCATCTTCATCTCCCACCGCGTCTCCACCGTCCGCAACGCCGACGCCATCGCCGTCCTCCATCAAGGACGCATAGTAGAACTCGGCACCCACGACGAACTAATTGCCCGCAACGGCTACTACACCGACCTCTATAGCAAACAGTTACTGGAAGAAGAACTAGCCGAAGTCTAGCGCGTTGTGTAGGGCGGACACTCCTGTCCGCCAACCGCCGACACCGAATAAGTATCAAATTCCTGTCACCCTGCTCAACAAACATTTACTACCCATACAACCCAATTCGGGAATAACTTGATCAGACAAGAAGAAAGCATGGATAATGCCTTCAGAGCCCCTCAATATCCGAATTCCACGGAGTGACGCGTGCAGTCCCACACCGAAAGGATCACTTATGCCTCGTAGTAGGGTGTCCCTCGCAATCTGCCTGCAGGTAGTTCTGGCTGCTCTCTCTCTCCTCGTTGCTCCCATGGCGCAGGCCCAAAATGGCCGTGTGGCTCTGATTACCCAGGTTGTGGACGAAACTAAATTGGTCACTCTAGAGGGCAACACCCGGCCCGAGGCGAACAAGCAAAATGATCGCGGATTGGTGGCGGACGATCTCTTGATGGAGCACATGCTCCTCCAGTTGAGGCGGTCGCCGAAACAGGAGCGGGCGCTGCTCCAGTTCATTGCCGCGCAGGAGGACAAATCCTCGCCGAATTTTCATCTCTGGCTCACGGCCAAGGAATTCGGAGAGAAATTCGGGTTGGCCGCACAAGATATCGTCGTCATCACGCGCTGGCTCGCGTCGCACGGGCTCGAGGTCAATCTGGTTTACGAGAACGGGACCCTCATCGATTTTTCCGGAACCGCGGGTGAAGTGCGAGCAGCCTTCCACGCAGAGATTCATCAATTGGACGTGAACAGCGTGACGCATTTCGCCAACATGACGGATCCGCGGATTCCCGCTGCTCTCGCACCGGCCGTCATCGGAGTGGTCTCTCTGCATGACTTCAAGCCTCACACCAACTACAAGCCGCGAGTGGGCTACACCCCTCCTGGTTACACTTGCTTTATGGGCGGCCCATGTAACTTAGTGGTGCCTGGCGACCTGGCGACCATCTACAATCTGAATCCAGTTTTCAGCGGCGGCATTTCAGGACAGGGACAAACGGTTGTGGTGGTCGAAGACACCAACGTTTACAGCACCGCCGATTGGACCACGTTCCGATCAACATTCGGCCTTTCGTCCTACACCGACGGAACCTTCTCACAAGTCCACCCCCCTCCGCCGAGTGGCCCGAATAACTGCACCGACCCGGGAATTAACGGCGACGACGGGGAAGCGATTCTTGACGCCGAATATGCCAGCGCCGCCGCGCCCAGCGCCGCCATCGAACTCGCTTCGTGCAGTGACACGGCAACCTTCGGCGGCTTGATCGCAATACAGAATCTTTTGAATGCCAGCAGCACACCCCCGGCCATTATGAGCATCAGCTATGGTGAGTGCGAAGCCGGAAACGGCGCATCTTCCAATGCAGCCTATAGCTCGACTTTCCAGCAAGCCGTCACCGAAGGCGTCTCCGTCTTCGTTTCCTCTGGCGATGAAGGCGCGGCGAGCTGCGACGCAAATCGAGCTAACGCTACACACGGCATCGGTGTCAGCGGGTTTGCATCGACGCCTTATAACGTGGCTGTGGGCGGCACGGATTTCAGCGATACTTACGCCGGCACGAACACCACCTATTGGAGTACCACCAACTCGGCAACCTATGAATCCGCCCTCTCCTATGTTCCGGAGATTCCCTGGAACGATTCCTGCGCCAGTGTGCTGCTCACGACGTCCTTTGATTACAGCGAACCTTACGGAACGACTGGCTTCTGTAACAGCAGCACAGCCTCGGGGGACCAACTCCTAACCACGGCGTCCGGCAGTGGCGGACCGAGCGGCTGCGCGACCGGATCGCCATCTATAGGCGGCGTAGTGAGCGGAACCTGTGCCGGATGGGCGAAGCCCTCGTACCAGTCGGTGTTCGGGAATCCCAGCGACGGCGTGCGTGATATCCCCGATGTGTCCCTCTTTGCCGCCAACGGAGTTTGGGATCACTTTTATGTATTTTGCTGGAGCGACCCCAGCCAAAATGATAACGGAAGTGCTCCCTGTACCGGCGCGCCCGTTACATGGTCCGGAGCGGGAGGCACCTCGTTCGCCACACCCATCATGGCAGGCATTCAGGCCCTGGTGAACCAGAAAGCCGGCGGCCCGCAAGGCAACCCGAATCCGGTCTACTACAGCCTCGCAGCGACCGAGTACGGCGCAGGCGGCAGCAGTACCTGCAATTCAAACCTCGGAAATGCCGTCGGCAGTTCGTGCATTTTCTACGACGTGACGCTTGGCGACATGGACGTGAATTGCACCGGAACGCACAATTGCTACCTGCCCTCCGGCACCTACGGCGTACTCTCCACTTCGAACAGTTCGTATCAGCCGGCTTACGGAACCACAGCCGGCTGGGACTTCGCGACCGGAATCGGCACCGTAAACGCTGCGAATCTGGTGAACAATTGGCCGGGCGCACTCTCGGCCACCACCACCACCCTCGTTTCCAGCGCCCCTGGAGGAGCGATTCAAGGCGCCACCGTGACCTTCACCGCGACCGTGACCACCTTGGGCACGAACCCGCCCACCGGCACCGTTAATTTCAACGATGGCAATAATCAAATCGGGAGCGGAACCCTGAGCACCGTAGGCACTGCACAGGTGGCGACTTTCTCAACTACAACCCTCGCCATTGGCACACACTCGATCACTGCCATCTATGCCGGAGACACGAACAACGCCGGCAGCACCTCAACGCCCGTGAGCCAGGTCATCACGGCCGTCACAACCACTACCACCCTTACGTCGAGCAACCTGAGCCCGGCCTATGGCGCCGCAGTCACCCTGACGGCGACCGTTGCCACCACCGGCACCCATAAGCCCACCGGCACTGTGACCTTCAATAACGGAAACACGGTTATCGGTATGAGCGCCCTAAATGGTTCTCAGGTGGCAACCCTTGCCACCTCCGCATTCGCTGTGGGAGCGAACTCCATCACTGCCACCTATGGCGGAGACGCGAACAACAGCAGCAGCACCTCGACAATCCTTACCGAGACCGTCGCAGGACCAACCATCACGCTCACCAACACCGGCGTCACCTCAACGACCGTATTAGCGGGAGTGTCGGGGACGGGCTATGCCTTCACGCTGGCGCCGGCGGCCCCGGCTCCAAACTTCGGGGCCCCGGTCGCTCTGGCGTGCAGCTTCGCTCCCACCGACCCAACGCTGACAAGCAATAGTTGCGTCTTCAGTATCAACAATGTCGTTGTCACCAGTGTTCCAGCCTCGGCGTCGTCGGCCGCTGTGACCCTGCAAATCACCACCGCCGGCCCAAACGGAGCCGGAGCCGAGCGCCGGCGCCGCGCTGCTAACAGCTCAGACAATCATTCTCCCTGGCTCCCGCTGACCTTGCCGCTCGCCGGCATCGTCATGGTCGGCTTCGCCGGACGCAAAGTCTGGAAACACTCAGCAACCGCCGGCCTATGCGTCGCACTGCTCCTTATCGGAGTTCTAGTTGCCTGCGGCGGCAGCAGTTCGCCACCGATCCTCGTCGCCGTAAGCACCGGAGCACCGGCCAGTGTCTATCCCAACTACACTGGATGGCCGCTTCAAACGGCGGCATTTTCCGCAACGGTCACCAATACCAACAACCAAGGCGTGACTTGGGCCGTAACTACGGCGAACGGCGGAACGATCGCGTCCGGCGGGCTCGACACCGCAACGTACACCGCTCCCACCGTTGCCGCAGGGCTCCCGACGAGCATCACCATTGTCGCCACCTCGGTAGCTGACACCACCAAAACCGGATCCGCGCCGGAGACGCTCACGCCCGCAACCATCCCAACCCAGCTACAGCCCGGACAGACGCCGTACACCGTAACCGTGACGGCGACAGACCCCGTCGCAGTACCCACAACGCAGACGCAAGCTTATACGCTGACCGTACAGTAGGACTTTCATAGTCGGCTGATTCTCAACTCAGGGCGCGGACAGGTTCCGCGCCCTTTTCATTTTCGCGAACGCTTGCCGTCATCGTGCGGCAACCCATGCGCCAATCCGAGCCCCAGAGCGGCCCGCCTCGCGTCTTGTAAAAAAGCCCATAACTCCATACACCGCCAGCACCACCATCATCGGATCGATCTGCCGTCGGTAATACACTTCCACGTGGGTGAAATAAAAAACCACAGGAAAGAACAAAAACACCAGCGCATAGAGAACGGCGACTGGCCGATTGACTCGAAAAGCCCGCCACAGGCCGACGATCGTCAGCAGAGTAAAGAGGGTATTGAACACAACATTGATGGGATCATCCGGTTCCTGGGCCAAATAATAAGAGCTGAAGCTCCAAAAGTGGGTCCAGATAAAAACGATCCGCCGCACCGTAACCACCGCGAAAAAACCGGGGTGCGCCCTGATGTAAGCGACCGCCTTTTCCTCGCTCTCGTCCATATAAGCAATCTCGCCCATCTGTTTGTACTTCTCCCACTCCGCGTCGTTGTGCCATGGACCGATCTTCTGCGTCAGTGCCGACCCCAGTGAGTTCGATTGCCAGTAGGAAGTATCGCCATTGTTGCCGATGTATAACTCCAATCCAATGGAGTCGCGAAAAGGAATGAAACGGTGAAACACCTCATAATTACGACTGAACCACGGACTCACCGAAACAACAACCGCGACCACCGCCACCGCAAGTGGCACCAGCCAGCGTTCTTTCTGCTGATACAGACGAACTGCGATCCATCCCAGCATCACCGGCAAAACTGTGAGCACGATAGGCTCGGTGAGCGCCGCGAAGCCCCAAAGCAATCCATACCCAATCCACGTTCCCAGGCCGCGCCACCGCTCAAGATGCAAGGTCATCAAGAACAACAAAGCGAGCTGCAACGTCGACAGCCAAGTCGGCCAGATGCGTTCCGCCGGCCAATAAATCGCGAGAGGAAATAGCGCCCACGCCCATCCCGAGAAAAGCGCAACCCGCTCTCCGAAAGTCTTGCGAGCCGCAAAAAATACCGGAAGGCAGGTTAAGGCCGACACCACAGCCTGGAAAGACAGCAACACCAACCCTGATGCTTTGCTGTAGGTCCCGAAAATTAAGAAGACACCCGCAATAAGGTAGGGATAGACCGGAGGCAGCCACGCGGTCGGCCCGGTGTATTCAAACAAAGGGCTGCCAAATCCGTGACCCTGCACGATGGAGTAGGCGACTTTGCCGTTTTCAAAAGCAAAATGCCAGTGGTTTCGACTCGGATCCATCTGGTCAGGGTAGAGAAACCCGACCACAGCCAGCCGGATGGCCAGCGCGAAAAGAACCATGCACCATTTATTTTTGAGGAAAGTCGCGAACTTTTCCGCGAACGTTCCCGCGAACTCTGCCCTGAACTCTGTCATGAACACAAAAGACGAATCCGCGCGCCGGTTGCGATGCTTCCCTATCGCGCCGGAAGCGACGCAGGCTGCTGCAATCTGAACTCGAGCAACGTCTCGCTCGGAACATTGACCGACTTGCCCTTCTGGGCCACCGATCCCACGGCACCCGCACTAGCACCGATGGCTGCTCCCATCCCGGCGTTCCCGGCCACGGCTCCAATCACCGCACCCAGACCGGCTCCGCCCACAAGACGCTTCGCGCTTCTCTTGCCGCTGCTGCTGCCCTTCACCTGGTAGTCGCTGGTCAGAAGCGGATAAGCCGTGCCGTGGACAACGATGTCCGTAAGCTCCAACTGCAGCTCCGATGACCCGGTCGCGCGTCCCGCCTGTTTGGCCTCCGCAAGCCGCCCGTAAACCGTATTCCCCTTCGGCACCAGGACGATACCATTGACCACGAGGTTCGTCTCCAGCGTGGCCGTGAACCGCGATCCCGGAGGATTCTTGCTGGAATCAACCGTATCCAGCATGCGCACCAGAATGCTCGTGCCGGCGGGAACCGTCGTCATCGGTGGCGGCGCGTTTTGCTGCGCCGCCGCAGGCAAATCCGCAAATGCCGCCATCACTCCACAAAAAATGACTGCCGCTAAAATCTTATGACTGCGCATCTCTGTCCCCCTCTTTCTTGAACTCAGGAGCTTTGCCTCAGGAGCCCGCCACCGGTAACGAGGAACTAATTTGCAGATCGATGATCAATAGCAACTGGTGTTCAACTTGCATAAAGCGCGCAGCCGTAATCGCGCCCATCTCCTGCTTCACCCGTAAGTAGTACTTGCCCAGAAGCTCGTCCCGTTGTTTCTGAAACTCCATGGAGTTACGCACCAGCTCATCTGCCTTCTCGTCCGTCAGGTGGTTGTACGCCTGCGCGTATTCTTCGATATTGGCCACTCTCAGATCATTCACCTTGGCCAGTTCCGCATCGTAGTCCCGGTAGATGGGCCAGAACTTCGCCGCCTGATCCAGATCAAGCTGCATAACCGCATCCACAATCGAGTACTTCTCAGACCGCACATCTTCCCGCAGCAGCTTGACGTACTCTTTGAGATTCTGTTCCTTGGAAGCCTTCGGTGACGCTGCCGCCGGAGCCTTCAGCGACGCCTTGACCGGAGCATTGGCCGGCGCCTTCTGAGGTTGCGCCTTGTCCTGGGCAAACACTGCCGAGGAAGAAACCAGGAACGCGAAGATGGCGAGTGCTGCTCTGTTTTTCTTAGTCATCCTTATCCTCACTATCGACCTCAAAAACGAACCATTCTACGCCCGTCTCACCTGACCGCGTCAATACAAAACAAGAAGCTTTTGCCACCCTATGTGCGATGTGTTCTTTTTTGCACAGAATGCTTCCCCCTTTGGGTTCACTCTTATGTCAGAGGCGCCGCGACAGACAGGCGTCTTGGGAGAAATCAGGATGATGTCGATGAACTTTGAGCGGTGGCAAGAATTGGCGGCCTTGGCCTCCACGGAACAAGATCCCGCGAAGTTGACGGAACTCGCAAAGGCGATGAACCTCGCTCTTACCCAGAAGACACCTTACCTCGATCCTCCCGCCATAGTGTCACGCAGCGTTATACAAAGGAGATCGCCATGAGCACTATACCGATGGCTCCGCTCCAACGCCTGATTCATGATGTCACGGGAGATCTTCACGTCGTCGTTGTGGCAAGCGAGCATGGTTACCGCGAAACCGCCTTGGAAGCCTGTCTATCAGCCAAAGAAAAGCTGCAAGCGATCCGTGAGGAGTTGCTCCGGCCAGAGCCGGGGATCGCCGACCCACGCTACGACTATGAGAGCTAGCCGAAACACTAGTCGCAAGAGAGAGACTAGTGACCATACCGCGAGGACTTCTAGCTCGCTGTCACATCAGTTTCTTTTCCGCATTCAGGACAGTCGGCAATGTGGTCCGTCACTGCTTGACTACTATCGTGAGCAGCCCCAGCAAGCCTCTGCATTTCCTCAGTTTCCGAAGCACTTCTGTTTGTCTTGTCGTTCAAACGCTTCCAAGCGTCCCATATTCGTCTGTCAGAATCGAATAGAGATTGATGACTGGAGCAGGACATAAAAGCCTCTCACCCGGTCATCATAGGTGATCGTCAACTCAAGAACTGACCAAAAGCGACGATGAGCTTCGCGTCCGCATACGCATTGTTGGGCACGTACTTCACGTTCGGCCCGTTGCGTATCAGCGCTTCAACAGCGGCGGTTCGATTACCCTGAAACCGTTTGGCCGCGAAGGCTGGCAAGTCGGTGTATTTGAACATGGGTACGCCCCCGCGGGCAGGTTCTGCACCTGCGATAACGATCCGCGCCTCGGGACTCAGCAAGTTGGCATTGAGCAACCCTACCGTCAATTGATGATGCCCGATAAGCGGGGCCTGAGAAGACTCGACGCCCGTCGCCGTGACAGCGCGCTTCTTAAAGGGAACCAACCCTGCATTGAGCAGCAGGAAATCGATCGGCTGGCCGCGCTTGACGAGCTCGGCAACGGCCGACTGAACGCTGGACGGCTTGTCCAGATCGAGCGCCATCGGCGTGAAGGTCACTGTTTTGTGCTCAGCGGCGAGTTGAGCGGCCGCTTTCTGGGCCCCGGCCAGGCTGCGCCCGGTGCCGATGATCTCGCGCCAGCCCTCTTCGGCAAGAAGTCGGGCGGCCGCCTGACCGAGCCCGGAAGTGGCGCCGGTGACGAGGGCGATCTTATGTTCCATAATTGTGTTCCATGGACAGCTCCGTGATGAAGGTCGAGTCGTAGCCCTGCGAGACCGAGGCGCTTGATAATTTCGAACTATTCAGTTATAAAATACGGGATGACCGTTGTCAATGAGTTTCGAACCAAATGATTCACAATACCGCTAGACCGCGGGGTCGACCGCGCAGCTTCGACGAGACAGGGGCGCTGGAAAAGGCGACTCAGGTGTTCTGGTCGAAAGGCTACGACGGCGTGACGATTGACGATCTCGTCGAAGGGATGGGTGTAGGACGGCCGAGCCTGTATGCCATCTTTGGGGACAAGCGGGCGATATTCTTGCGCGCCCTTAAGGCGTACGCAGAACGCAAGGGCGCAGCGGCCGCCAAGGCACTCCTCGCGCCACAGACTCTTCGCGACTCAATCGCGGACTTTCTGAGGTACGCCGTCGAAAGTGCGACCGAGAAAGGGTCCGCCCGGGGCTGCCTCATGATGTGCGTCGCGCCGCTTGTCAACGACGCTGAGGTTCAGCGGTTCCTGCAGAGCGCGGTCGCAGGCGGCGCCGCGCTTTTGGAGCGCCGTTTCCGGGACGCGATCAGTGCGGGAGATATCCCACCTGACTTTCCGGTAGCCGCTCGCGCGATCCAAGTAACGGATTTAGCGCGTGGGCTGACCATGCGTGCGCAGCTAGGCATGCCGCGCAAAACGCTCCTCAAAGAGGCAGACGAAGCGGCCGACTTGGTGCTCCTGCCGCGGCGCATTTGACGGGTTATCGGAAACAATTCACTGAGGGAAGACACGAGGACAGACCGAACGTACCACATTGCACCAAGCCCTACGCATAGATCCCAGGCGCCTCATGCCCCAGCTTCTGCACATACTCAACGTACGACCCAGGATAAACAGTGGGATTGCGGTCCGTACCGCTCTCGCCGCCCAGTTCCAGCACACGTGAGCCGAGACCGCGGAGGAACATGCGGTCATGCGATACGAAGATCATGGTGCCTTCAAAATCTTTCAGGGCGTCCACCAGCATTTCCTTGGTTGCAAGATCCAGGTGATTGGTCGGTTCGTCGAGCACCAGGAAGTTCGGCGGGTTGTGGAGCATGCGCGCTATGGCCAGCCGCGATTTTTCTCCGCCGGAGAGCGCGCGGATTTTCTTGTCCGTGTCTTCGCCGGAGAACTGGAATGCTCCCGCTAAATTCCGCAGCGAACCAATACTGTCCTGGGGAAAATCCTGTTGCAGCTGTTCGCTGACGGTGAGATCAGAATTGAGAACGTCGAGCGATTGCTGCGCAAAGTAGCCCATATACAGGCTGGCGCCGAGCCGCACGCTTCCCGCATCTGGAGCACTGGCCCCGGCAATCATTTTGAGCAGCGTGGTCTTACCCGCGCCGTTTCTTCCCATGACGGCCCAGCGTTCTCCGCGGCGGATGGTGAGATTGAATCCTTCATAAATCACACGCGGGCCGTAACTCTTGTGCAGATTCTCAAGGACGGCTACCTGTTCGCCGGATCGCGGAGGAACGCGAAAGTCGAATTTCACGACTTGCCGTTTTTTGGGCAGTTCGATCTTCTCGATCTTGTCCAAGGCCTTTATTCGGCTCTGCACCTGGGCCGCTTTGGCGGCGTGCGTCCTGAAACGATCGATGAAGCGTTGCTCCTTGGCAAGCATGGACTGCTGCCGGGCGAACGCTGCCTGCTGATTGCTCTCTCGCACCGCCCGTTCGCGCTCGTAGAAGTCATAGTCACCCGAGTAGGTGATGATTTCGCCGCCATCAATCTCCGCAATCTTTGAGACCAGACGATTCATGAACTCGCGGTCGTGCGAAGTCATCAGCAGCGCGCCGGGAAATGACTTGAGAAATTGTTCCAGCCAGATGATGGACTCGATGTCGAGATGGTTCGTCGGTTCGTCCATCAGCAATACATCCGGCATTCCGAGCAGGACGCGCGCGAGCGCAACGCGCATTTTCCATCCGCCGGAGAGAGCGCCCACATCGCCGTCAATCTGGTCGTCCTTAAATCCCAGACCGTGGAGCACTTCACGGGCTTGCGATTCGAGCGCGTAACCGCCCAAATGCTCGTACTCCTCCTGCACGTGACCGAAGCGCTCAAGGATGCGGTCCATCTCATCAGCCTTGTCGGGATCGGACATTTCCCGCTGCAAGGCTTCGAGCTCGTGGTGGAGATCGCCGACGCGTCCGCTGCCCGCGATCGCTTCATCCAGCACCGAACGGCCCTGCATTTCCTCGACGTCCTGGCGAAAGTAGCCAATCGTCAACTTCTTGGGGACAGAGACCGAGCCCTCGTCAGGAGTTTCCTCGCCGACCACCATCCGGAATAGCGTTGTCTTGCCCGACCCATTGGGACCGACCAGCCCGACTTTTTCGCCAGGATTCAACTGAAAAGAAGCATCCACGAAGAGCAACTGCTTGCCATACTGCTTATTAATGTTTGAGAAAGAGATCATTTTGAGAGGTCATTTAAAGGAGCAACTCGCCGCACGCGCTCTTCTAGTGTAGCCCGGGCCCCTTCTACAGGCTCAGGGCAAGCATTGGATCGGCCACGCGGTCCATACCTTAGAATTGTTCTGGGAATCCTCTCGCTGCCCTAAAAACGGTTGCCACTTCAATCAACTCATCTTGAACCCTGTACACCACGCGAAAACGTCCAACGATGACTTCGCGAATTTCAGGTTCATCTCGCTCCGGCACAATACGTCCCGAGCGGGGGAAACGGATCAGCTGCTCGACAGCAGAGAAGATGCGCGCGATGGTCAGACCTGCATAATGTTCAGAATCTTTGGCAATGTATTCGCGGATAGCGTCAAGATCGCGCAGCGATTGTGGCGACCATAAAATGCGCATTACAGCCCAAAGCGATGCTTGGCCTGATCGTGCGGAATGCCCTGCGACCCATCGAGCTCGGCCAATCCGGTTTCGACTTTAGCCAGAAATACGAGCCGTTCAATGGCATCGTCGATGGTGGCGTTTGGCGGCATCGCCTGGAGAGCCTCGATAATGCGGTCGCGGGTAAATGGCTCCTGCATGGCCTAATTGTAAACACATTTCGCGGTAGGTGGAACTACAGATCAGTGAACAGAAATCAAGGGCCGCAAAATTCCGACCGCAAAAATCACACTTGACATTGACCGATACTCCACAACCATACGGTTGTGGATAAGTTAGGTACAACGTTTGCCGCTTTGTCTGATCCAACCCGGCGGGCGATGATCGAGCGGCTCTCCCATGGGCCCGCCTCTGTGCATGGGTTGACGGAACCGTTTGCACTCTCGCAGCAGATGATTTCAAAACATATTGCCTACCTGGTGCGGGCGCGGATCGTGATCAAGACGAAGCGTGGACGAGAGAGTGTGTGCAAGCTTAGGCCAGCGGCGATCAAGACGGTCAGCGACTGGGCGACTAGCTATCGCCGGTTCTGGGAAGAGAGTTTCGACAAGCTGGAGGTAGTTGTGAACGAAATGAAAAAGGACGGAGGTCAGAGATGACAAAAAACACGGTGAACGAGATCGAGCGGATGGTCGTTACAAGAGTTTTTGATGCTCCACGCGAACTGGTTTGGAAGGCGTGGACAGACCCGAAATACGTGAAGCAGTGGTGGGGGCCGAAGGGTTTTACTGCGCCGGTTTGTCAGATGGATTTTCGCGTGGGAGGAAAATCTCTCCTCTGCATGAGAACGCCGGATGGGCAGGAGTGCTGGAATGCGGTCGAATACCACGAGATTGTTCCCCAAGAAAAGATCGTTTCCTCCATGTACTTTTCGGACTCGAAGGGAAACAAGGTTGATCCTGCAGAATTAGGAATAGAACATGAGGCCATAGACGGCGCGTACGACGTGACCATCTTTGAGGATCTCGGAAACGGCCAGACGAAACTCACCCACATCGGAAATGAGCCAATGGAGAGCGCGAAGAATAGCGGTCAACTCGAGGGCTGGAACCAGATACTCGATAAAATTGCCGAGGTTGTTACGAAGCTGGCGCAGGCGAAATAAGAAGTTGGAGTTGATTGTCATGGGCGAGATCTGAACATAACGCAACGCCGGTCCGTTCCGGAAACCTAAGGGTGGGCGGGGCAGCCCGGATTTCAAACTGCGGAAGCCACCACCGATGCGGGTGCCCGTCCTTCGCGTACTTTGCGAAGGGCGGGTACGACGAGGGCATACGCAGCGGGCGGCGTAGAACGGACAAGAGTGCGCCGGCAGCATCGCCGCCCATCCCGTGTAAAAAAGCGAGGATGGGCCATCCTCTGTGGGGAATAGTGCACGCAAAAATCGTTAAAAGTGGGCCACCGCGAGAAAGCACGACAATAGCGGGTACCCTCGGGAGTTGAAATGAGGGAAAGTGTGCCCGCACGCCACGACCCCAATATTTTTTGCACCCTGTGATACGATTTGCCGCGGTTTTGCGCTGTTAGAGACAGAAGGACAGAACCTCTGGTCCCGGGCAACGGCCACAACCGGAGGCAATCCTAACTCTCCTCAGGAGACCCTTTATGTCGCCCAAGACAATTTCGTTGCTGGCAGTGCTAGTCGTCTGCGTTTACCCGGCAACCGCAAGCACCTACTACGTCGGCCCTTGCAAATCCAACAGCTACTCGACCATCAGTGCGGCTGTAACCGCGGTGCCGCCGGGATCCACCATTATGATTTGTCCTGGTACTTACATTGAGCAACAGATTATTATCTCGAAAGATTTGACCCTCAAGGGGATGGATGGCTCGGCCGCAGATGGCGGGGACGGCGCGCAAATTTATGCTTACAGTCCGCCGCAGACGACCAGCAGCGTAGTATTCACATACCTACTCTATGAACTCAGAGGCGCGATCACACCCATCATCTGGGTCACGGGCGGCACGGTGAATATTCAAAACATCTCCGTGTACAGTGAGGCGGACCAGGGGCCTTTCTGCCCCGGTCCCACGACCGTGGGATTTTTTACGCCAGCGGTACGTCCGGAACGCTCAACCATGTGGGCTATTTCAGCCTCGGCAATGATTGTCAAATTGGAATCTTGGCAGAGAATGGCACTGCTACTCCGACGGCGTTTACGGTCGAGAACAGCTTTTCAACCGCGGGAATCGTTGCCGGCAGCTCGGATTCTCTTGGGAATGCAACCCTTAGGGTAAAGATTGTTGGAAACCAGGTACTCCTGGTAAAGCCGTATGAAGAGTTAGACATTTACTTATATGGCGTAAGTGGGACAGTAGAAACAAACTACATTTCCGGCTCCAACAACGATGATAACTCCAGCACCGCCATAATCGTTGACGGCGAGCCGTATCCGACAGATGTGACCGTTTCAGGCAACACCATTCAGACCGGCAACAACTTCCTACAAGATAAGGCTCCTTATGATACCGGAATCTACGTCAATGTGGACGGCGTGACGGTCAAGGGAAACAAGATTTCAGGCCCCGCCTACGGCATTCTGGCTTGCAACGCAGGTACCGTTTCGGGTAACACGATTAGCTTCACCTTGTATGGGATAAGTGCACCGGCTGGATCCATCGGCGCGAACACGTTTTACAACACCGCTTCCAAAGTCTCCACCTGTTAATGGCGGGTGGGTGGCCCACTCTTCGCGTGCTTTTTGCGAAGTGTGGGAACCACGAATCGTCGGCACAGTGGGGTCTTACGGTCTAGCTCGCACTGGAAACAATGCAATCGCAGCTATAACAAACAAGCTATCAGCAGCATCGCATCCCATCCTTGCAAAAAAACGCAAGGATGGGGCGCCCTCCGGCCGTGGGCTATTCGAAATGCAATGCGCTTGACCATGACGATTATCAAAAGTCGAAAAGACTGCTAATCAACGCAGCGGCGCTAATCGGCCAAAGCTGAAAATCTGGTGACCGACGGAACGGGTTCCCATTTTCTCGCGATTTGCTTGCCGGGCGTAAAATGGTTTACATGAGTCCAGACGTTTCCGAACTCTTAAAAAAAGCCTTGGCTCTCCCGCCGGAAGCCCGTGCCGCTTTGGCTGGATCGATATTGGAAAGCCTCGACGATGAGCCTGCCGACGAAGGTGTCGAAGCGGCTTGGGATGAAGAAGTCAAACGCAGGATCGAGGAAATCGACTCTGACAAAGTCCAGATGATTCCGTACGAAGAAGTGCGCCGCCGCTTGGCGGCCCTGCTGTCAGATGCCAGCAAGTAAGCCGTACCGCTTCCATCCGCAAGCATGGCAAGAAGTCGAGGCAGTAGAATCCTGGTACCGGCAACGCAATCCTGAAGCAAGCGTGAGATTTCTCTCCGCGATTTATGATGCGCTTGACAGGTTAGCTCGCTGGCCGCAGCGCTGGCCACTCTATCGGCACGGAACACACCGATTCGTTCTTTACCGCTTCCCGTTTTCCATCATCTATAGGGATGAAGATACTTCAGTAAGCGTCGTGGCCATAGCTCATCACAAGCGTAGACCGGGATATTGGAAAGACCGGCTGTAACAGTTGCAGATCAACCGGTACCTTCCCGTCTGTAGCTGAATTCTTACCGGGCGCAAAATAGTCTATGGGTCCAGACGTTTCCGAAAAAGGCCAGGGCACCCGGCAGCACACGCAAGCTCCGGTCACGAGCCACCCTGAAATTTCTTTGATTTGGAATCCCGCCACAAACCTACTGCTGCAATGAGAATCCAGACGGCAAAGCTGCCTCAAGATTGATTTGTTCGCCGGTGATGGGGTGGTGGAATTTTAGAAATCGGGCGTGCAGGAAATATCCTCCATCGCCCGGGAGGCCGGGGAGATTTTCAAGAGGCTGTCCGGATGAACCATACAGAGGATCGCCTACCAGCGGATGGCCGATGGATGCCAGATGGATTCTGATTTGATGAGGGCGTCCCGAATTCAGGCTTACCTCGAATGTTGTGGTGCCTGATGTGCTGCTTGACGCCGTGCTGCTTGACGCCGCGCTGCGAGGCGTCGTGCTGCTTGGCGTCCGTGAGATCACCTTTGCCAATGATTTCGACGGCTTGCCACTCGGGTTGGCAGCCCAAACCATGCCGATGCGCGGATGCGGTACAAGGCCGATGGGTGTAAGGATTTCGTAGGCGTCGTGCTGTGCAATGCCTTGAGCCAGCGCCCAATAGATTTTTTGAATTCTGGATGTGTTCCAGTCCGCGCCGAGTTTAGCGGCGGCCTGCGCTGTTTTGGCGAACAGAACGATGCCGGTTGTGGCTCGTCCTAACCGGTGGACAGGGTTTGCGTTGGGGGTTTGCTTTTGCACCAGGCGCAGGAGGGTGTTCTCCATGAAGCCGCCGCCGGGGAGAGTTGGCAGTCCGCCAGGTTTGTTGACGGCCAACAGATGTGGGTCATCAAACAGGACTTCGAAATGTTGAGGAGCGTCAGGTTCGATCCAGGGTGGACGGTTCCAGACGAGCGTTTGGCCCGAAATCAGCGATTCGCTTCCGGTCGCCGTGACGCCGTCGACGCTGACCTCGCAATTATTCAGATTTTGTTGCCAGGCTTGTGGGGTTGAATGTGGGTAAAGGCTCGTCAAATGGGAGAGCAGGGTTTGCGCATGGTATTTGCTGCTGATGATAGTGGTATAGGCATAGCCCCGGTTGAGCATGTGATTTGAGTGTAAGCCGGTGGTGCTGCGGGTAGCTATTGTTCTTCCATTTCTCTACCGAACCCACCGATTTTTTGTTGACTAGGAAACGAGGCATCTTTATTCTGTAGTTAAGTCGCAAATACGACGAGCGACCCGACATCCGAAGCGCCAAAATTCATTGGGGCAGAAGCCAGGAATCCGTCCACCGGAACAGCCTTGGAAACTGCCCCAAAACTGTTTTTATGCTGGTTTCGGGCACTAAGCCCTTATTCGCCAAGACTTTGGCTATAAAGTCTTTGAATCGAAGACTTTGCGCGGATTTTCGCGCTAAAGTCCTGATTTTAATAGACCGCTGGGGGGAGGGGGGAGGGGGGGTACTCCGAACCTACGGTGTTTTCATCGGCGTTCATCCGCGTTAATTGGTGCACCCACTGGATTCGCGCTACAAGGACGAAAGACTACGAGATGCGAAAAGGGTTTACGAGACAACCAAAACCGGACGAGCCAGCGACGCAAGGCAAGAACTACATAACCCGGAGCGGCCTCGAGCGCCTCAAAGATGAGCACCGGTTTCTGCTCACCAGGGAACGTCCGGCCGTGGTGGAGGTGGTGGCGTGGGCTGCCAGCAACGGCGATCGCAGTGAAAACGCCGACTATCAGTACGGCAAGCGGCGGCTGCGACAGATCGATGGGCGGATTCGCTTTCTCTCGAAGCGAATCGAAGCCGCGGAAGTCGTGGACCCGGAAGCTCCGAGAGCGGGGCAGGCAGGGACGAAGTCGAGGGCATTCTTCGGAGCGACCGTGCGCTATGCCAATGCCGCGGGAGTATCGCGAGTAGTGAGCATCGTGGGCACCGACGAGGTCGATCTCGATCGCAACCACATCAGTTGGGTGTCACCTCTGGGGCGCGCGTTGATGAAGTCGGCAGCGGGTGACAGCGTGGTCGTTCAATTGCCGGGCGGTACAGAAAACCTGACCGTGCTGGAAGTGCGTTACGAGCGCATCTCTGTGGAACCGTTCCGCGAACCCCCTGGATCCGAAGCCTCGGCAAAGGGGCTCACTGGCCGACGCTAAATCCACCTGACGAAAAAGAGTGCGCGAATGACCCGACGCTACACCCACATCTCGAGCAACGCGGCGCGACAAGCAGTTGAATTGCTCGACGAACCCCATCTTGTGGGGAAGTTTGTGGGGAACCGCGAAACGACAAAAGAACCTGGCGCTAAGTTATTGAATTATTGGTGGGCAGTGCAGGACTCGAACCTGCGACCTCCTGCTTGTAAGGCAGGCGCTCTAACCAGCTGAGCTAACCGCCCGCTTGGCGGGATACGAGCGCGAATTTGCCACCGCCACTCGCAAACAAACTTTCGTTGCAACTCATCCCGAGAATACTGGAGCCTTCCTTCCGGGTCAAACCACGGCGTCGAATCGAAGCCCAAATGATTCAATGACTCGATTTTTCAATGTCTCAATGTTTACCTCGCGGCTGCTACACTTTCTCGGTGCGAAGGTTGATCGTCAACGCCGATGATTTCGGTCTGACCACGGGAGTGAATCGCGCCATCATCGAAAACAACGCTAGTGGAGTCGTGTCATCGACGACCTTAATGGTCAACGGCGCCGCCTTCGACGACGCAGTGACCAGGGCGCGCTCTTCACCAGGTCTTTCCGTGGGATGCCACGTCGTACTAGTGGACGGAAGGCCTGTGTCGCCGCCCGGGGCGGTGGATACGCTGCTGGCCATTCGTTCGGCCGAACCCGACAATTTCTACTCCAGCCTTTCGGCCTTCGCCGCGCGCGCCACCTTGGGAGGCTTCGATCGCGACCAACTGGTGACGGAAATCACCGCGCAAATCAGGAAACTTCAATCCACCGGTCTGCAGGTGACTCACCTCGATACCCACAAACACACCCACGTCTTTCCCGAGATTCTCGCGGCCCTGCTGCGGGCCGCGAGGATTTGCGGCGTGCGCGCCATCCGCAACCCCTTCGTTCCCATAAAAGCCATGCCCGCGCGGCAATTCAAGAGCCAGCGCCACCTCTGGAAGCGCTACGGCCAGGTCCGCATGTTGCACACTTTCTCTCGGCACTTCCGTGACCGCACCAAACGTGCCGGACTGCTCGCGCCCGACGGCGCGATCGGCGTAATCGAAACTGGATCGAGCGACAGCTCTGGCGACAGTTCTGGGTATAATTCCTTGCTGCGCGAAACCATCAAGAGCCTCCCGGAGGGAATCTGGGAGTGGGTCTGCCATCCCGGTTACAACGACCCCGACTTGCGCACCGCCAGCACCCGTTTGCTCAATTCCCGGGACGAGGAGAGGCGTCTGCTGACGTCACCGGAACTGCGGCAGTTTCTGGAAGAGCAGAAGGTCCGGGTCATCAGCTATCGAGAGTTCGTGGAAGAGCCCACCGAGAAGTCCGCAGAAAAACGGCGTTGACCGGCTCTTGCAGATGCCCAAAGTTGTGCTCCGCTGGTTACTGCACCGGCCCACTTTATAATGTCTCTGCGCATCCGAGGGCAGTATCATCGCATAAACAGATAAGAGGATAAGGCATGGCTGATCATCAAACCGAACCTCGCCTCACTGTCGATCTGCCCGTGCGTATTTGGGGGATGAGCGCCGATGGACGCGCCTTCTCCCAATCGGCGCGCGCGCAGAACATCAGTTCCGAGGGCGCCCTGATTTCCGGCGTCGATAGCGAACTGAAGGTGGGCGACATTATCGGAGTGCAATGCGAAGAGAAGAAAACGCGCTGCACCGTGATCTGGGTAATGAATTCCGGCCCGGTCAAGAAAAATCAAGTCGGAGTGAAATTGGTCACCGATCAGGAATGCCCGTGGAAAAACTATCTGCCACTCGACGGTGCCACCGTGAAGATTGCCGACTCCAACCGTCGCCGCTGGCACCGGCATAAGATTTCACTTCCGCTCGAGCTGCGCGACGAGCGCGTCAATGCACCTCTCCGCATCAACGCCACCGACGTGAGCGGCAACGGATGCTACGTCGAGACCATGCAGCCTTTGCCGCTGGGAACGGTGCTGCGCCTCGATTTTTGGCTGGACTCGGAACACATCAAGATCACGGCCGTAGTCCGCACGTGCGATCCCGGCGTGGGCAACGGAATCGAGTTCACCGGCATGCCCCCCGATACCAAGGAACGCATGCAGACCTACCTAGACATAATTGACCCGCAGCGCGGAGTTTCCAAGGAGCAGTGAGACTCGAGCGGTAAGACTATCGAGGTTCCGCGTAGCGCGCGAGCACAATCGCGCGGATCAATCCACCCATCGTAAATTCACGGGCCTCGAACGCCGCCGGCAGTCGCAATTTGCCGAGCGTTGCCGAAGTCACCGGACCAATCGAAGCAAACTGCACACGTTTCAGCCAACCTGCGCCCGGTGAACCTGCCTTGATCCCGAGCAATTCCGCAAAATTCTTCGCGGTGGAAGAACTGGTAAAGGTCACGATGTGCGGCCGGCGATTCGCATTCTTCATCAGCGCCCGCAGCCGCACCCGTGATTTTTCTGGCACCACGGTTTCATAAGCCTCAACCACTTCGACTTTAGCTCCCGCCGCACGCAGCTCCTCCGGAATCACGTCGCGCGCGACTTTCGCTCGTATGACCACGACGCGCTTGCCGTTGACCTTATCGCGCAGTCCCTTGACCACCGATTCCGCGACGTACTCTTCGGGAACCATCTTCACTTTCAGGCCATGCTTCACCAGCGCCATCTTGGTTGCCGGCCCGATCGCAGCGATCTGAAGATGCTTCAGTTTACCGCGCGTGATGCGAAGTTTCCTGACCCGCCGCCACATCGCTTCAACCCCATTAACACTGGTGAGAATGAGCCAGTCGTAGGCCTTGATGTTTCTCAGCGCATCGTCAAGCGGCCCGTAAGATCGCGCCTTTCGAATTTCAATGAACGGAATCTCGATCACCGCCGCACCCAGGCCCCGCAAGCTGGCAGAAAGACTTCCGGCCTGATGCCGGGCGCGTCCTACAAGAATCCGGGTTCCAGCAAGTGGATGTTTTTCGTTGGGCTTGCGCATGGGTCAGCTTCTAGATTATTTGCCTGAGAATCATCGTCTGCTTACATCTACTTAAGAATTGTCATCCTGAGCGGGGCGAAGGACCTGCTGTTTACGAACCGACCTCAGGCCGTAGCCGGGAGCGTGGTTTCTGCATTCTTTCAAGGTTGCTGCGGCACTGCGAAACCTTTTCCGTAGACTTCTTCGAGAATAACATCGCCGCCGCGACGCAGAAGAACCTCGCCGACTTCTTCTCCGAGCCGCGCAGGATCATCTCCCTCGCTAGTTTCGCGCAAGACCTTGCTTCCATCGGGGTCAGCCACGAGCCCGCGCAGGCGGATGCGCCTCCCCTCAATCTCTGCAAAAGCGCCGATCGGAACCTGGCATCCGCCGCCCAGCTTGTTAAGCAAAGCGCGCTCGCACGTGGTCGCGGCCCGGGCCGATACATCCTCCAGAAAAGCGAGCAGCGAACGCATCGCGCTGTCGCCGTTGCGGATTTCGATAGCGAGCGCGCCTTGTCCCGCAGCAGGCGTCATCACCTCCACCGGGATAACCTGCCGCACCAGCTGTGTTTTGCCCAGACGGTTCAGCCCGGCCGCAGCCAGAATGATGGCATCGTATTCGCCCGATTCCAGCTTGCGCAGCCGCGTGTCCACATTGCCGCGCAACGGATGAATCTGCAGATCCGGACGCGGCGCCTTCAACTGCGCCTGACGCCGCAGGCTGCTGGTGCCCACGTTCGCCCCCTGCGGCAGAGCGTCGATGCTCGCGAACTTCACTGAACAGAAAACATCGCGCGCATCCTCACGCGCAGGGACGGCAGCAATCTCGAAATCAGCAGCCAGCTCCGTGGGCAAATCTTTCAAACTATGGACGGCAAGGTCAACCCGATTTTCGACCAGCGCTTCTTCAATCTCCTTGGTAAACATGCCCTTCGTGCCAACTTTAGCGAGCGCCACATCGGTGATCTTATCGCCCGTGGTCTTGATGATCTCGATCTCCACGGTGTGCCCCCGAGCGCGCAACAAATCAGAAATGTGCTGCGCTTGCCAGAGCGCGAGCTCTGAACCGCGGGAGCCGATGCGCAAACGGGCCATTCAGTCTCCGGTCCTTCTTTTCCCCGCACCGCGGTCGCGTGCAGACTTTGCTGCATCCGCTTCCCCGTCCTCGTCTTCGTCGTGCAGGCTGTCTTGCAAATTCTCTCGCAGATCATCATGCAAATTAAAAAGCCGCCGCACCAGTTCAATCACAGTCGTCGATTCCGGATCGCGAGCCGCCGTCTTCAGCGTGCGGACCGGAGTATGCATGATTTTATTAACAATGCCACGCGTCAGCGCTTCGATGGCGAGTTCCTGGTCGGTGGTCATCGAACCAAGGCGGCCTCGCACCCGATCAATCTCGGCCTGGCGAATCGTTTCCAAATGATCCTGCAGGCTGACAATGGTGGGAACGACATCGAGCGTCAGCAACCGAGCGTGGAATTTAACCACCTCGCCATCGATGATCGCCTCCGCCTTTTCCGCCTCCTTCTTGCGATCGGCAACGTGCGAACTGACGGCTTGCTGCAGGTCGTCAATGTCGTAAACAAAGAGCCCGTCGATCCGGTTCATCTCCGGATCAACATCGCGCGGTACCGCAATATCAATAAAAAACATCGGCTTGTTCTTGCGCGCCGCCATGAGCTTTTCGCCATGTTCGCGCCGGAAAATAAAATGCGGCGAGCCGGTCGAGGTAATCACAATATCGGCGCGATCGCAGGTCTCATAAAGTCGGCTGAACTCGATCGCCTGTCCTTCAAACTTGTGCGCCAGCCGGATGGCCCGATCATAGGTGCGGTTCGCGACAAAGATCGAAGCCGCTCCGTGCGCCAGTAAATGCCGCGCCGCCAGCTCGCTCATCTTCCCCGCACCCACCAGGTAGACGCTCTTGCCGTTCAGGCTCCCAAAGATTTTCTTCGCCAGTTCAACCGCCACCGAAGCAATCGAAACCGAAGACGATCCAACCGCAGTCTCGGTGCGGACGCGCTTGGCCACGGCAAACGCCCGCGTCAGCAATTGATCCAGCTGCGCCCGTACCGCTCCCACCGCGCGGGCAGTGGCATAGGCCTCCTTGACCTGCCCCAGAATTTGAGGCTCACCCACAACCATGGAGTCAAGGCTGGCGGCGACGCGAAAGACATGCCGGATCGCTTCATCCTCGCGAAATTCGTAAAGATGCGCTTCAAACGCGCTGAGATCAGTTTCGAAGTACTCGCGCAAAAATTCGCGCAGATCGCCCGTACCGTTCTTCATGTGCGCTATAAATTCGACCCGGTTGCAGGTCGAGACAATCATGCCCTCGGCAACCGCCGGATGCTCCATCAGCCTCTTGCACGCCTCCGCCAGCCGCGATTCCGGAATGGCCAGCCGCTCCCGCACCTCGACCGGCGCAGTCTTATGATTGACGCCGATAAGCTGGAATTTCATGACGCGATAAACCTGTGCATGGTGCTGAAGTAGTTGGCGATCCAGGCCACAATGGCCGTAGCGAAGGCTGCACTGGCCAGCAGAGCGGCGCGGCGCCCACGCCATCCCGCGTTCAGGCGGGTAAACACCATCAGCAGGTACACCACCCACATCAGCACCGAAAGCAGAATCTTGGGATCGAACAAATCAATGCGCCCGTAAGTAGCTTCGGCAACCACCGAGCCAGCCAGCAGTCCCAGAGTCATAAAAGGAAATCCCAGCATGAGCGAGCGATAGCCGATGTCGTCAATCACCTGCAGCGCTGGTAGCCGCGAAAACATTCTCGCCGAACTCTTCGACTTCAAAGCGCGCTCCTGCATAAGATAAAGAATGCTGGCTCCAAAACTAAGAAACAGCGCCGCGTATCCGGTAAAGATCAAAAGAATGTGCACCACCAGCCAGCCATGCATTACGGCAACCGAGTCGAAGACCAGCGGTTGCTGCCCCGTAGCCGCCACAAAGGTCAGTAGAAAAACCAGCGGGAAAATCACAATGCCAAGAGTAGTCGTCTTGTACACCATGTACGCAAGCATAAAGACGACCATGATCAGGAAAGCCAGCAGCGATTCCGAATTGTGCACCGAAGCCGAAGCCAGCTGCCCGCTCTGCACCACAGCTTCCGTCAGCGAGACGAGATGAAACACCATGCCCAGGTACGAAGCATGGAGCGCGACCTTGCTCAGTATCTCCGAAGTGCGCGTAAGCGCCACCAGGGCATAGAGCAATCCCGCGGCATAACAAACCAGCGCAACCCGCAGCCAGATCAGGGACATCATTCTTTAGTGTGTTCGCGGCTGGACGGTCTAGCCAGCCGCAATGGGTGATTATAGTTTGCCTGAGGTGAGTGCGGCACCTGCGAATCTATTCGACTCCGCTATTCCACACCCAACGACGCCAGCGATTCTTCCAGCGAAGGCAAGTCGATCTGCAGCTGCCGTCCATGCCCCTGCATGTCTTCCAGTTCGTCAAAGGCGCGGAACAACCGCATCTTGACCGCCGCATACTCCTCGGAATCCGCGAGCGGCCGGCCATGAGCGGCGCTCCAGCCGGCGACAACCTGATGCGGCACGAAAATACTGACCGCGTAAGTCAGCTTGCGGTCCGACGTCACGTCAAAGATGTACTCATTCGCCTCGGACGTCGGAGCCGGACGTTTCCCGACAAAGTAGTACTGGTAAACGTAGCCTTGCGATCCAGTATAGGTTTTAAGCCGGCGGACGGTCATAGAGCAGTCGTTGGTCGTGAGTCGTGAGTCGATGGCGTGAAGCAAAGCCGTAAGCAGCAAAGGCCGAAAGTGAGAGCTGATAACTGATAGCCGACAGCCCCGCGAGCGACCAGCGACCACGACGGCCTCTAGATCTTCGCCTCCCGCAGCCGCTTCACCGCCGTTTCCGAAGCCACCGGAGAATAATAAATCTCCTTAAAAGTATAGGACTTCGCCTTAGCCTGAAGAATCGGCAGAATTTCGATGTGCCAGTGATAGTCGTCGTCGAGAGTCTTCCAATATCCCAGAGTCGAAGACGGATGTTGGCTGTTAGGCGAAGTGTGCAGCACCAGATGAAAGCCTTCGGTCACCGTGCGGATGCGCTGCAAAGTGCGCCGCACCAGCGCCGCCAGATCGGTCACGCTCCCCACCCGCATCGACCCGGTACGTTCAAACGATGCTTCATGGCTCCGCGGCATAATCCAGGTTTCGTACGGCACCCGCGGAGCATACGGGCAGAACGCCACATAGTCTCCGCGAATTTCGACGATCCGCAGGTTCTGCCGCTCCTCCTGCGCCAGAATGTCGCAGAACACGCAGCGCTCCTTGCTCTCGTAATAGTCGCGTCCAGCGCGAAGTTCGTAGAGCACGCGCCGCGGCACAAACGTGGTCGCGGTCAGTTGCGAAGTAGGATGGTCGAATTCCTGTCCCGCTCCCTCGCCGTGATTCTTGAAAATGCTGACGTACTTAAAACGACTGTCACGCTTCAAATCCTGAATCCGCAGCGCGGCCAGCCGCAGAAACTGTTCCACCTCGAAATCGCTGGCGTTCCAAAGATGGCCGTCGTGCCGCGGATTCTCCAGCAAAACTTCATGTGCCCCCACCGATCCCATGCGGTCATAGAGCCCGTCGCCGCGCCGCGCCGCCTCCCCTTCAATGTGGTACAGCGCCTGCGGATGCACAACCGAACGCGCCGACCAAGCATTGCCATCCGCGCCCGGCACGTTCGCAACGACCTGGGCCGACTCCGCCGACGACCCGCAAAACCGGCACCCTCCAGAATGCGGAGCCGCTTCCAGCACATCGTCCCCCGTGATCACCCAGGAACGAGTGATCGGATCTTTACGGAGTTCCATGGCGTAAGGAGAACAAAAGAACATGTAATTTGCAATTGCTGATTTGTAATCTAAAGCCTTTTCG
The DNA here is from genome assembly GCA_963755765.1 of uncultured Acidobacteriaceae bacterium. Taxonomy (GTDB): domain Bacteria; phylum Acidobacteriota; class Terriglobia; order Terriglobales; family Acidobacteriaceae; genus Acidiflorens. The sequence goes on along the minus strand of CAVWKZ010000004.1, from coordinate 113,918 downwards.
CGGCCTTCCAGCATAGAATTGCAGAATAGAAACTACCAATTACAAATTACCAATTAGAAATTGCCCCATGCCTGAGCCCTCGACGCCGCTGATGCGGCAATATTCCGCCATCAAAAAGGAGCACCCCAACGCTCTGCTATTTTTCCGGCTGGGAGATTTCTACGAGCTTTTCTTCGATGACGCAGTCCTGGCCGCGCGCGAGCTTCAAATCACATTGACCTCGCGCAATAAAGAAAAAGGCATGGCCATCCCGATGTGCGGCGTCCCTTACCACGCCGCCGAAGGCTACATCTCAAAATTAATCCGCCGTGGATTCAAAGTCGCAGTCTGCGAACAAGTGGAAAACCCGCGCCTGGCAAAGACGCTCGTGCGTCGCGAAGTGACCCGAGTCGTAACGCCCGGGACGGCAGCAGATTCGAGTCTGAACCCAGAAGAGAATAACTTTCTGGCGGCGGTAGCAACGGTCGCAGATCGCGTAGGTTTCGCGGCCTTAGATCTCTCCACCGGTGAGTTCAGAGCAACCGAATTCGCAGGCGAATCCGCCGGACGTCGTATTCAAGAAGAACTTGAACAATTGCGCCCAAAAGAAATGCTGTATGGATCTTCCGCGCCGCTCTTCGAAACCAGAAATAACGGAGAAACGGGCACCGTGGTCCGCCCCGCCCCCGAACCCGCAGCGCCGACGGCCCCCCGCAGGTCAACCAGCGGCTGGGCCGAGACTCCGCTAGACGATTGGATCTTCGCTCCCGACCACGCCATCCCGCTCCTCGAAAATCACTTCGGCGTGCTCTCACTCGAAGGTTTCGGACTGGCAGGCAAGCAGGCAGCCGCATCGGCCGCGGGCGCAATCCTCTATTACATCCGCTCCACCCAGCGCGGCTCGTTAAATCACGTGGACCGCATCGGCTTCTACGAGCGCCAGAATTGCCTGGTGCTAGATGCCGTGACCGTTCGCAACCTCGAACTGATCGAACCCCTCTTCGCCGGAACCGATGCCGGAGTAACGCTCTTCCGCTGCCTCGACGCCACCGTAACCCCGATGGGCAAGCGCCTGCTTCGCACCTGGATGCTGCGTCCGTCGCTAGATCCGCTCGAGATAAAAAGCAGACTCGATTCCGTTGAAGTGCAGATAAAAGATACCGTCCGACGCGAAGAGTTGCGGCGTGGGCTCGACGGAATTCTCGACCTCGAACGCCTGCTAAGCCGCGTCACCCTGGAAACAGCAAATCCAAGAGACGTGTTGGCCCTGGCCGCATCGCTCGCGAGAATCCCCAGAGTGCGAAGTGTTTTAGCCGGACTGAATGCGTCACGCCTAGCCGCGCTGCACGCACTGACCGACGAGCTAGCCGATCTGCGCGAGAAGATCGACCACACGCTGGTTCCAGAGCCTCCGCTAACTCTCAGTGACGGCGGTGTAATCGCCGCCGGGGTAGACAAAGATCTAGACGAACTCCGCGACCTGAGCCGCAACTCAAAGCAATATCTTGCACAGGTGGAAACGCGCGAACGCGAGCGCACCGGAATCGGCTCGCTAAAGGTAAAGTTCAATTCCATCTTCGGTTACTACATCGAGATTTCGAAAGCGAACCTGCATCTCTCCCCCGCCGACTACGAGCGCAAGCAGACGTTGGTGAATGCCGAGCGCTTCACCACTCCCGAACTAAAAGAGTACGAATCCAAGATTCTCGACGCCCAGGAAAAGATTGTAGAAATCGAGCGCCGCCTCTTTGCCGAGCTACGCACCGCGGTAGCCGCCGAGGCCAAACGCATAAGGCAAACCGCGCTGGCCCTGGCTGAGGTTGACGTGCTCGGCAGCCTGGCACACATAGCGGCGCTTCGAAATTACTGCCGCCCACACTTCGACGAGGCCGAAAAAGAAGAAAACGGCGGCGACCTGGAAATTGTCGAAGGCCGTCATCCCGTGATCGAACTCCAGGAACTTGCCACCGCCGGCGACCGCTTTGTCTCCAACGATCTCTTCTTAGACTCCGCGACCCACAACATCATCGTCCTGACCGGCCCCAACATGGGAGGCAAGAGCACCTATCTCCGCCAAGCCGCTCTAATCGTAATCATGGCGCAGATGGGCTCGTTCGTTCCCGCGCGAGCCGTGCGCCTGGGCATCGTGGACCGCGTCTTCACCCGCATAGGTGCCAGCGATAACGTAGCCCGCGGCCGTTCGACCTTCATGGTCGAAATGACGGAGACCGCCGCCATCCTGCACACCGCCACAGCGCGCTCCCTGATCCTGTTAGACGAAGTAGGCCGCGGCACCTCCACCTACGACGGCCTCGCGATCGCATGGGCCGCCGTCGAATACCTGCACGCCAGAGTGCGAGCCAAGACGCTGTTCGCGACCCACTATTTCGAGCTGACCGAATTGGCCGAGCAATTAAGCGGAGTGAAGAACTATCACGTCTCCGTAAAAGAGGCCGGAGGAAGCGTAGTTTTTCTGCGGAGAGTCGAGCCCGGAGCAGCCGACCGCAGCTATGGAATCGAAGTAGCCAAACTGGCCGGCCTGCCCAACGAAGTAGTAGTGCGCGCCCGCGAAGTGCTCGCCGAGCACGAGTCCTCCGAGCGCCGCCTCTCGGAGCATCTGACGCCAGGCTCATCCACCGAACCCGACCGCCCAGCCCAGTTGACCATCTTCACCCCGCTCTCCCAGCCAGTGCTAGAAAAGCTTCGCGAAGTAGATTTGAACCGGCTAACGCCGCTGGAGGCGCTAAACTTGCTAGCGGAGCTGAAGAGGCAAATAGATTGATCTTCGTTGTGCTTGCTGTGTTCACAACCGAAGCAGTCTCTGGAGAACCAACATGGCGACGCTGAAAGAGCCGACCACTACTGAGGTCCTCCGGCGGTATTCTCGGAAGCGGAAGCCGCCGAAGCTAACGATGACGAAGGTTAATCGAGACGCGATACTCATCGAAGGAGATGCCCCTGCCTTTGAGTTTCTGGGGCGATTTATTTTGGCGCATTCCCACTCCGATATCTACCCCAGCTGCAAAGTTAGCCTTCATCCAAAATCTGCGGGCGGCGCATGGTTCACAAAAGAATCAACTCTTGGCTTCTATTTGCACAGGCTCCCCTGCGATGAGGGTTCCGTACTCCGCAAGAAGCTAGAGAAAAAAAGAAAAAAACAGTGAACATCGGCCAGGTCCTAATCATCGGCTTCGACGACACCGAGATGTCCCCACGCCTCACTTCCCTGCTGACGAAGATTCAGCCAGCAGGCGTGATCCTCTTCGCCCGCAACATCACCGGAGCCGCCCAGACGCGCACTCTCCTGCGCGAATGCCGGAAGCGTGTCTCCACCCCGCTTTTCACCTGCGTGGACCTCGAAGGCGGCACCGTGGACCGTTTCCGCAACGTGCTCGGTCCATCGCCCTCTGCGGCGGAGGTGTATGCCACGGGCAGCCGCAAGCTCTTTCGCAAGCACGGACGCATAATCGGCGAAAACTGCCGCGCTCTAGGCTTCAACGTAGATTTTGCACCGGTACTCGACCTGGCCTTCAAGGCATCACAAACAGTGATGAAATCGCGGGCAGTGTCAGACGATCCCAAACAGGTAGTCATCTACGCCCGCGAGTTCCTGTGCGGATTGGCTGACGCCGGAGTCCTAGGCTGCGGCAAACATTTCCCCGGACTAGGCGAGGCCGCGCTGGACACGCATCACGAACTCCCCAGCGTAAACAAACCGCTGCGCAAATTGTGGGAGCAGGATCTGGTTCCCTACCGGTCGTTGTCCGTCCGCCGCGAATTGCCGATGGTCATGGTTTCGCACGCCGCGTTTCCGGACGTAACCAAAGATCGACAGCCAGCATCTCTCTCCAAGAAATGGATCACCGATATCCTGCGCAAGAAAATCGGCTACCGCGGCCTGATCTGTTCCGACGATCTGGAAATGGGCGGTGTACTGGCCGCGGCCCCGATTGAACAAGCGACAATCGGCCACATCCGTGCCGGAGGCGATCTGGCCCTGATCTGCCATCAGGAAGATTTCATTCTGCGTGCGCACGAAGCATTGGTCCGCGAGTCCGAACGTGATACCAAGTTCGCCCGCCGCGTAAGCGAATCAGCGCAGCGCGTGCTGGCGTTCAAGAAGAAGTGGGTGGCAGCGCGCCGCACTCCCACCCCCACCTCCGCTCGCCTGGAGAAGCTAACGGGCAAGCTGACCCGTCAGCTCTGGGAGTTCGGAGAAGAAATCCGGCTCGCCACGCTCGATCGCTCGAGAGGAGAGCGCGCATGATCGTCGCCGGCGTAATGAGCGGCACCTCCGCCGACGGAATCAACGTAGCCCTGGTGCGACTCTCGGAACGCGGACGTGAGGTTCCCAACTACCAACTCCTAACTCACGACGAGTACTCGTTCCCCGCTCCAGTCCGACGCGCAATCTTGGCCATGATGAACTCAGAATTAGCCAGCGTCGCCGATCTAGCCCGTCTGAACTTTCTTCTAGGCGAGCTCTACGCCGAGGCAGTAGCGAAAACCGCGGGTAAGCATCGTGTGAAACTTGACCTCGTCGGCTGTCATGGACAGACGCTCTATCACCAGGGAACCGCCCAGCGATTCCTCGGACGAAAATTAACCGTGACCTGGCAAACCGGAGAAGGCGCAGTAATCGCCGCCCGGCTAGGCGTGCCAGTAGTCTCCGACTTTCGTCCCGCGGATATGGCAGCCGGCGGCCAAGGGGCGCCGCTAGTCTCGTTTCTAGATTATTTTCTATATCGCGATCGTCTCACGAATCGCATCGCACAAAATATCGGAGGAATTGCAAATCTGACCGCAATCCCCGCCAGCGCATCGCTAAGTCAGCTCATAGCTTTTGACACCGGCCCCGGCAACATGGTGATGGATGCGGTGATGGAGAAGCTTTTCAGAAAACGCTACGACCGCAACGGTAAAGTCGCCGCCACGGGTCGCGTACTGGATGGAGTGATCATCCAGTTGATGAAAGCTCCCTTCTTCCGCCAGAAGCCCCCGCGAACAGCAGGCCGCGAAGAATTTGGCCGCGAATACGCCGACAGATTTCTCCAACTCTGTCGCGGCGCCAGCAAGCAAGACGTGGTGGCGACAGCAACGGCATTGACGGCGAGATCGATTGCGGACGCAGTCCGGCGTTTCGCGTTGCCGAAACTCACAACAAATCGAAACCAATTCGCCCGCGAAATGATCGTCTCCGGCGGAGGCGCAAAGAATCCGACGTTAATGGCGATGCTGCGCCAGGCGATCGCACCGCTAGGAATCGAACTCCGCTTCTCAGACGAGTTCGGTCTTCCCGCAGAAGCTAAAGAGGCCGTCGCCTTTGCCCTTCTCGCCCATGAGACATGGCATCGGCGACCAAGCAACGTGCCGTCCGCCACGGGAGCAAAGCGTCCGGCAATCCTGGGAAAGATCTCGTATGCGTGAGGCAGCACGAACCCGCGCAAACCGCCGGTCCCTAGCTCCCGTGCGGATAACATTTTTGAGTTTATTCCTCGCCCCATGCCTGCTGCCTCTTCTCTCCTGCTCCCAAGCTCCCGACCCAAACACGCTAGTCATGATCATCGAGAGCAGCCCCACCAATCTCGACCCACGAGTAGGAACCGACGGACAGTCGGAACGCATTGACGAACTTATTTTTGACGCGCTACTGACCCGTGACGAGCATTTCAAGGTCCAGCCAGGACTGGCCGAGCGATGGGAGACGCCGGATCCGCTCACCTACGTCTTCCACCTCCACCGCGGCGTTACGTTTCACGATGGAGCCGCCCTCACCTCCCGTGACGTTAAGTGGACGCTGGACTCTCTGATCCAGGGAAAGATTCGCAGCACGAAGTCAGCGGCCTTCCGTTTCGTGGATCGGGTCGAGACACCGGACGATTTCACCGTGGTGTTTCACTTGAAAGAGCCCTACGCAAGCCTGCTCTGGAATCTTTCGGAAGGTGCGATTGGAATTGTTCCCTACGGATCGCTCGACGAGGTCACACGGAAGCCGGTCGGGTCGGGACCATTCAAGTTTGTCAGCGCAGAGCAGGATAAAGAAATCATTGTCGATCGCAACGATAATTATTGGGGCGCAAAGACTCGCCTGGCTCGCGTACGTTTTGCCGTCGTTCCCGACCCCACCACTCGCGCGCTCGAATTGCGCAAGGGCAGCGCCGATGTCGCCATCAACGCACTCACGGCTGACACCGTGCTGGCGCTCGAACGCGAACCAAATTTGAAAATCGAACGGGGACCAGGGACGATCCTCTCTTACCTAGCCTTCAACACTCGCGATCCGGTGTTGCGGGACGTGCGTGTGCGGCAGGCGATTGCGTACGCCGTCGATCGCGGCCCTCTTCTGCAATACATCTGGCGCGGCTTCGCGCAACCCGCTTTGAGCGTGCTTCCACCGCAAAGCTGGGCCTATGACGCCAACGTCGCGACCTATCCGCACGATCCCGAGAAAGCGCGCCAGATGCTTGACGCCGCCGGCTACAACCTTCGTGACGGAGTGCGCTTCCACCTGACCATGAAAACCTCCACCGAAGAATCCACGCGTCTGCTGGCAGCGGTATTGCAACAGCAATTGCGCGAAGTGGGCATTGCCCTCGACATTCGCACCTTCGAGTTCGCCACTTTTTTTGCCGACGTCACCCGAGGCGCTTTTCAGTTTTATTCATTGCGCTGGATCGGCGGCAACGAGGACCCCGATATTTTTGAAACGTTTCACTCCCATCGATTTCCCCCCAATGGAACCAATCGCGGATTTTATTCCAATCCGCGCCTCGACGACCTGATCAACCAGGCGCGCCGCGAGACCGATCAGAATGCGCGCAAGCAGATTTACGATGAAGTTCAGCAGATCCTCGCGCAGGATGAGCCCTACATAAACCTCTGGTACTTCGACAACGTGCTAGTCCACACCCGCCGTGTCGGAAATTTAACGCTGAATCCCTCGGGAAACTACGACTTCCTGAAGACAGCGGAAATCACCACCCAGTAGCCAGTTTTCAGCGTGATAACATCAAGCTTTGGATACACGAGCTCGAAGGCGAGCGGTGTTGTTCCTAAGACCTGAGACCTAATACCTGACACCCGAGACCTGCTCTCTTGAAAATTCTTTTCATCGGTGACATTTTTGGCCGTCCCGGACGCACGATCGTAAAAGATCGCCTCCCCGAGCTGCGCAAGCAGCACGCTCCAGACCTCGTCATCGCCAACTGCGAAAATGCTGCGGCCGGCTTCGGAATCACGCCTCCTCTGGCGGAAGAGCTTTTCGACCTCAGCATCGACGTCATGACCACCGGCAATCACGTCTGGGACAAACGCGAGATCATCGAGTACTTCCAGATGGCGGATGGCAACCCGCACAGTCCCGCGCGCCGCTTGTTGCGTCCGGCAAATTTTCCCCAGAACCTGCCTGGCTGGGGAGTGTACGAGGGCCAGAAGAACGGCGTCGCTTATGCCGTCATGAATCTCCAGGGACGCGTATTCATGGGCTCAAGCGACGATCCTTTTCGCTACGCCGACCGTCTTCTAGAACAGATCAAGTCCAACTCCAACTCAAAGATTATCTTTGTTGACTTCCACGCCGAAGCCAGTTCCGAGAAAGTAGCCCTCGGATGGTATCTCGACGGTCGAGTCACTGCCGTCGTAGGCACACACACCCACATTCCCACCGCCGACGAAACCGTCCTGGCCAAGGGCACTGCCTACATTACCGACGTAGGCATGACCGGTCCCTACGACAGCGTCATCGGCGTAAAGAAAGAATTAGTAATCGACAAATTTCTCAGCGGAATGCCGGCGCGCTTCGAAGCAGCCAACGGAGACGTCCGCCTCTGCGCCGTAGTCGTCGAGTGCGATGACCAGTCCGGCCGCGCTACCCGCATCGAACGCCTGATGCTGCGCTAAACCCGCCATGTCCCAACGGCCATCCGCCCGTTACGACCGTAGTTCCCTATCGAGTATTTCTCTTGCAAGACAGCCGCAGCCGAGCATTCTATAGTAGATAGTATGCGATGGTTACCAGCGGGAATTCTACTGCTTGCCGGAGTGTGTCGGGCCGTGGACACTCCGCCATCCGCTGCGCCAGCCCTCTGTTCTGATTCCGGAGGCGCACCCCGCTGCACCGGTCCCAAGCAAGACCTCAAGGCCGCCCACCAGGCTTTCGCGCGCGGACTCAAGCTCGAGAAATCGCAGAATCTCGACCAGGCCTTTTACGAATTTGAGGAAGCCGCCCGCCTCGTCCCGCAAAATGTGGAATACCTGACCGCGCGCGAGATTACGCGGCAACATCTCGCCGGCATGCATCTGCAAGCCGGAAACGCCGACCTGATCAATGGACGGCAGATGGAGGCGCTGGCGGAATTTCGCAGCGCGCTGAACCTCGATCCGCAAAACGAATTCGCCCAGCAGCGCATCAGCGACGCACTGGGGCCCGCGCCCGTGCACACCCCGGATCCGCCCCGAGTGGTCGCCAGCGCCGACAGCTTAATAGCTAAACCCATCGACGGGATCCACGACATCCACTACAGCGGCGATTCGCGTGGATTGCTCACCGCCGTCGCCGCCAGCTACGGGCTAACGGTCGTCTTCGACGAAACCTTCCCCAGCCGCCACGTGCGCTTCGATCTGCAGAACGCAAATTTTGAAACCGCCATGCAGGCTGCCTCCGCGGCGACGAAGAGTTTCAGTGTTGCCCTTGAAGACACAGTTCTTTTTGTTGCCGTCGATAACGCCGACAACCACCGCCTTTACGACCGCATGGGCATGCGCTCGTTTTACATTCCGGACGTTAGCCTTCCCAAGGATTTGACCGATTTGTCGACCGCGCTGCGATCGCTGTTTGACTTCAAGCTCGTGAGCGTGAACACCGCGTCCAGCATCATCACCGTGCGCGGGCAAGTCGTGGCATTGGAGGCCGCCACCCAGTTTCTTGGCCAACTCGATAGTCCGCGGCCGGAGGTGATGCTCGATCTGAAAGTCTTCCAGGTGAGCCACACCTACATGAGTAATATCGGGTTGCACGTCCCCGATACTTTCAATCTTTACAACATTCCAGTAGCCGCCCTCGCAGCTCTGGGCGGGCAAAATGCTCAGAATCTGATCAATCAGTTGATTGCCTCAGGCGGCATCAACCAGGCCGGTAATCAGACCATCGCCGCCCTGCTCGCCCAATTACAGGGCCAGCAGAATTCGATCTTCAGCCAGCCGCTTGCCACCTTCGGCGGCGGCATCACGCTCATGGGATTGAGCCTCGATCAGCTGTCTGCCGCGCTGTCCATGAATGAGAGTTCCGTCCGCGAACTCGATCACGTCACTCTGCGGGCCTCTCAGGGTAAGGATGCCACTTTCAAATTAGGCTCGCGTTATCCCATCCTCAACGCCAGTTTTGCGCCGGTTTATAACAATCCGGCCATCTCCCAGGTCATCGGAAATCAGTCGTTCACCGCGCCGTTCCCTTCCGTCAGTTATGAGGACATCGGGCTCACACTCAAGGCGAAGCCGCTGGTTCACGACAACTCCGACGTGGCTCTCGAACTGGAGATAACGTTCCGCACGCTGGGAAGCACCAACAACAATGGCATTCCCGACATTCTGAATCGCGAGTACAAGGGCGGGATCATGCTCAAGGAAGGCGAACCGGCTGCCGTGGCCGGAATGATCACCAAATCCGATCAGAGGAGTCTGGCCGGTCTGCCGACGTTCTCCAATATCCCAGGTTTCGGCCTACTCACCTCGCAGAGATCAAAACAAGAAGAAGACGACGAACTCCTGATCCTGCTGACGCCATACGTAGTCCGGAGCCCAGAGCGCGCCGCAACCCCCGAAATCTGGCTAAGCAAATAGCCGGACGAACAGGTTAATGATTGTCATCCTGACCCTGAGCTTGCCGAAGGGGAAGGACCTGCTGTCGTGTGCGCCGAGGAGAAACCAAACCCTTCCCTCGGGATGACGACAGACGCCAGTTCTACTTGGCTTCTTTTGCCTGGCTCGCCTGGAAGTCCACAATCTTCTTCTGCGCCTCTACCGACGCCCCGCCGGCATTACGTCCGTTGATGAACAAAGTCGGAGTGCCCGTCACACCCACTGATTTGCCCAGTGCAATGGAGGCCTCGATTCTGGCCTTCGTGTCCGGCTTGGTTGCGCAAGTTGCAATCTCATCGGCATTCGCGCCCGAAGCGGTCGCGATGGCCTTCAGCTTTTCATCGGCGTTCGCCGCAGTGATATTGGCCTGCTCCTCAAACGTCTTCTGGACAAATTTCCAGACCGCATCATTCGAAACACGCCCGATGCAATCGACGTACCCGGCCGCTTTTTCCGCCCAGTCGTGCATGGGCAGCGGAAAATTCTGAAAAACAAAGCGCGCCTCCGGCTCCAGCGCTAAAAGCTGATCGACCATGGGCGCGGCCTTTGCACAGTGCGGGCATTGCATATCGCTGAACTCCACAATCGTCACCGCCGCTTTCGCCGGTCCCTTGGCGGGACCACTCACGCCCTTTTCGAGCTTAACGCGGGTCTCCTCAAACGGTTTCGCCCCGAAGGGCAAAATGTCGCCCGCAATGGCATGTTTGCCATCGGAGCTAACCAGCAACCGATTCGGGTTCGCTCCCTGCGAGTTAGTGATCACGATTGTGACGTCCGCCAGCCCCGGCACCTCCGAGGGGCGAATCTCAGACACCTTCCACGTGACCGTCGGATCGTAGCCAAACATCTGGAACAGAAACGCGTTCACCGTATCTTCGGTCGGAAGAACCGTGCTGACTGCCGCAGCCGGCGCAGCGGTCGGTTTGGACGGCGCAGCCGGCGGCTTCGCCGCGTGAGCGGGTTGAGTTTGAGCAATGGTAACGCCGCATAACACAAGGGCAGCGAGCAGACTTGAAAGCAAAGTGCGATGCAGGAGTGTCATATTTTGATTTCGATTGGGACTTCGATTGTTACAAATATTCCCGCAGTTGTCATGCTGGGACTGCTCCGCACACGACCTAAAACTCCGACTTCGCAGCAATAGGAAATCTCCGCCCATACCCGAACGCCTTGGCGGAAATCTTGATTCCCGGCGCCGCCTGCTGTCGCTTATACTCGCTGCGCTCCACCATCCGCAGTACCCGCCGTACCAGATCGTGATCAAAACCGTGAGCCCGCGCGATCTCCCCCGCCGAGCACGATTCCTCCACATAATCTTCGAGAATCGTGTCCAGCACTTCATACGGCGGAAGCGAATCCGAATCCCTCTGGTTCGGACGCAACTCTGCCGACGGCGGCTTCTCCATCGTCGCCTCCGGAATCACCTTGCCCCGCGAATTCACATAAGCACTCAGCCGGTACACCATCGTCTTCGGCACATCCGAAATCACCGCCAGTCCGCCGACCATGTCGCCATAAAGAGTGCAATAGCCGGCAGCCAGCTCACTTTTGTTGCCCGTAGAAAGCACCAGCGCTCCGAACTTATTAGAAATGGCCATCAACAGCATTCCGCGAGCGCGGGACTGAATGTTCTCTTCCGTGGCATCCTCCGCCATCCCCGCAAACACCGGCGCAAGCGTCTCGCGTGCCGCCGCGTACATTTCGTTGATCGAAAGCAGCTCGAACCGAATCTTGAGGTTATCGGCCAACTCCCGAGCGTCGTCAATCGACCCTGGCGAAGAGTAAGGGCCCGGCATGCCGATGCCGATCACGTTTGCAGGACCGAGCGCATCCACCGCGATCGAGGCGGTGAGCGCGGAGTCAATCCCCCCGCTCAGCCCGATAATCGCCCGCTGGAAGCCGCATTTCAGAACATAATCGCGCGTTCCCAGAACCAACGCTTCATAGGCGCTCGCCTCTTCGCCCACCGCCTGCTCATGCAGGTCGCCGTGCAGCGTCTGCGAGTCGAAATAAATCAGGTCTTCCTCGAACGACTTCCCTTGCGCGATCACCTGTCCATCGGGAGCAATCACCACGCTCGATCCGTCGAACACCAGGCTGTCGTTGCCGCCAACCTGATTCACCATCGCCACCGGAACCTTCTGATTCCGCGCGATGGACGTCAGCATGTCCCGCCGTAGTTCGCGTTTGCCCAGCCAAAACGGAGACGCCGAAATGTTGAGCACGAAATTCCCGCCCGCCCGCACCAGCTCTTCGACCGGATCAACCCCATACAGCCGCCGGTTCCAGAAACGCTTGTCGTTCCAGGCATCCTCGCAGATAGTCAAAGCCATCTGCTTGCCACAAAAATTGAACAATTGCTGGCTCTTCGCGGGAGCGAAGTTCCGCATCTCGTCAAACACGTCGTAGGTAGGCAGCAACATCTTCGACTGGATCAACTCGATGCGCCCATCGCGCAGCAGAGCAGCCGAGTTCATCACTTTCTTGCCCGACTCCGCTTCCGCCGGAGTCACCGTCCCGCAGATCACGGCAATCCCCGCCGTCTCCGCGGCAATCATGTCAACGGACGTGCGGCAGCGCTCCACAAACCATGGACGCTCGACCAGATCGCGCGGCGGATAACCGCAGACAGCGAGCTCCGGGAAAAGAATCAGACCCGCGCCGGCGCTCCGCGCGTCACGGGCAAACTGGATAATCTTGGCAGCGTTCCGAGAAAAGTCCCCCACGGTGGGGTTGATCTGGCCCAGCGCAATCTTCACGTTACTAGTGTAAAAGGTCGAGGTGCGAGAGGTCGAGACGACGGGTGCCACAAACCGACGCGGGGGCAACGCGACAAAACGCTCTCAGGAAGCTACTCACCACATCGCTGGGGTAGGCGCCAAATTCCGATCAGGCGGCGGTGGCCCCGATCCCGGCCCGCTAGGCGGAGGCACCGGCGCAATTGGCGGCCCGCTGGACGGGTTTGCCGGCGTAGACTCCGGCATCTCTTCTCCCGGACGCCGCAACGTCGGCGCGTTCGCCGGTCGTTCCTCCTGTTTCTTGGCCACAGTCGCTGCGCCCAGATCAACTTCCTTTTCGACGCGCACGATTTTCTCGCCATTCACCTTCATGCTCTCCACCCGCACCACTTCGTCGCCCACGAAGCGCACAAAATCAACGTCCTGCGGAGGCACACCATAGATCCATTCTTCGTACTCAACCTCGTTTGCCGTCTCCCGCACTTTCTTTGGCGGACGTCCCATCGCATAAATCACCATCTCGTGATTCATTCCGACCAGCACGTGGTGATTCTGGATGGCTTCTTTGACCTGCGGAGGAACTGTTTCCAGGTAGGCATCGAGTGCCGACTTGGAATCAAAATCGAACACCGGACGCAGCAACTGCTTCAACTCCGGCCCTTCAATCTCCGGAACATACTTGTCAAAGTAGAGATCGACAAACGAGCCGCGCGCATTGGCGGACGCATCCCCCGGCGCCACCGGCACCGACGCACTAGAACCGACAACCGTGATGTGCTGGTACCACTTTTGTTTCTTGACCGGACCGCCATTGATCTCAAAGTGGATATGGTCATCCTTGAAGACGACGTCGCTGATGCGAGCCCGGTCGCCGGGCTTAGCCGCCGGTCCCCAAAGCGCCATCAAATGTTCCAGCTCCGGGCCGGTCGGAGTCACAGTTCCGTTCCTGAGTTTTAGCCCGGTCTGTCCCATAGGAAAGTTAGCGCGGATGTAAACCAGCTCGGCAGTAAAAACGTGAACAATTTCTTCGCGCGTTTCCTTGGACATCTTAGGCGGAGGAGTATTACCGGCGAGCGCCAGCGAAGACGAGACCAGAAGAATCGCCAGCAACCGATAACCAAAGCAGGGAACGTGGAAAAACCGCATGCAGCACCCCGGAGCCGACCCCCTCATTATAAACCGCCGGAAAGGCATCAATTGTCAATTCTCGACGCTCAAACCCCGCATTTACTGAGAACTGAAAACTGACAACTGAGAACTAAGCCCCTAACCCGTCCCCTAGTAACCGCCGCTCCAAGTACTTCCGTAATGGTGACCTGTACTTTAAGCACCTGCAGTACGCACCGCAAACCAACTTAGAATGAAGTTAGAACGGACCAGCTCTCCCCCGTGCATGGCCCGCCAGGACGGCCTTTTGCAGCTAAAGCTTCCCATTCCCGTGCGCATTCCGCTCCTCTATGTCATCCTGGGAGTGCTCTTGGCGATCAGCGTTCTGCCCATGTATTTCTACTCGGCGCAGATCGAGACCATGAATCGGGAGCGACTGAAAACCAACGAAATGCTGCTGCAAAACACGGTCACCCGTTCCTTGGCCGACGATATTTCCCAGCATCGCGAAGCGCTCCACATGATGCTCGCCAACCTGTCGTCGTCGATTCAAGTAATGATGCTCGCCAATCCCAGCGGCAGTGACCCTAGCGCTCAGAATTTTCTGACCCCCGAGCTGCGCGCCATGCTCGAAAATTTCGTTTCGTCATCCAACGACATCGCCTACGCCACCCTGCTGAACGCCGAGGCCAAAGGAGTTTCCGCCGGACGCATCGAGCCCGACGCCTTTCTGCAGCGCGAACTAGAGCGCGCCTACCAGGCCGCCCGTGAAGGCCGTGCCTATAGCGGCCAGCCCCTGATGGTCGGCGGCGGCAAGTCCGCCCGTACCGTCATGCTGGTCAGCTCGCCAATCATGTATGATGGCCGCTTTCTGGGGATGATCGGCTCAGTCGTAGATATGGACTACCTCATCCGCCGCTTGCAGCAAGTCAGTCTCACCGGCTTAATGCCCTACGTGGTGGACAGCCAGGGCAGGCTGGTAGCGGCCGCAACCACGCAATACGCGACCGGACAAGACATGACCCACTTCGAGATCGTCCGCAGTTTTGTGGACGAAGGCTCGAAAGCCCAGCTGGCAGCGACCCGCGAATTCGCGGTTAGCGACGGTAAAGACGGAAAAGATGGAAAAGATACGACCGAGATGCTCGGAACCTACTGCCCCGTCACCTCGCTCGACTGGGCCGTCGTGGTGCAGAAGCCGCGCGAAGATGCCTACCGCGGAATCTACGAGATGCAGCGCACCGGCCGCTTGCTGGCGTGGCTGGCCGTGTTTGTCAGCGTGGGTCTCAGTATTCTTTCGGCGCGCCGCATTACCAGCCCGCTGCAAGTACTGGCGCAATCCAGCCGGGCCATTGCGCGCGGCGATTTCTCCCAGCGTGTGGAAGTGAGAACGCGCACCGAGATTGGAGAACTGGCAACCACTTTCAACACCATGCAGGAAGAACTGGAACAGTTCGTCGAAGACCTGAAGCGCGCCGCCGACGAAAACAAAAATCTGTTCATGGGCTCCATCCAGATGCTGGCCGGTGCGGTTGACGAAAAAGACCCCTACACCCGCGGCCATTCCGACCGCGTCACGAAATACTCGCTGATGATCGCAAGAGAAATGGGCTTGGATCCCGGATTCCTCGAAATCCTTCGCATCTCGGCGCAACTGCACGACGTAGGCAAGATCGGTATCGAAGACCGTATCCTGAAAAAACCAGGCGCCCTGACTCCGGAAGAATTCGAGATCATGAAGACGCACACCACCAAGGGTGCGAACATCCTGCGCCCGGTGCCGCAGTTGCGCGAAATGCTGCCTGGCATCGAACTGCATCATGAGGCGCTTAACGGCCGCGGCTATCCCTACGGACTAAAAGGTGACGAGATCCCGCTGCTCGCGCGCGTGATCGCTGTAGGAGACACCTTCGACGCGCTGACCACAAACCGCCCCTACCAGCAGGCCCACGATCCCATAGACGCCCTGCGCATCATTCAAAAGCTCTCCGGCCAACGCCTGGACCCGAACGCCGTGACCGCGCTCATGGCGGTGTTCTATCGCGGAGACATTCGCATTCCGAAACCAATAACGCCGATCCCAGTGGAACCGCCCACCCTAGCCACCGCTCCGATTAAAGCCCCAATCCATCCTCCCGATGCTCTAACCATCGAAACCTCGCGTACCTAAAGCGCGAGAAAAGCGCCATTGGCTCTGAGCCTTTAGCGAACAGCGAGCAGCGAAAAGCCAAAACCGATTTCCTCCGTGCCTCTGTGTCTCCGTGGTGGATTCTCCTATAATCGTAATCGGACACCCAATGATTCAAACCCTTTTCGGCAGTCTAGACGAAGAAAAGAAACCAAGTTTCATAGAGCGCATGAAAGAGGCCGTCTCGCGCACGCGCGAGAACCTCGCCGAACGCATCGAAGACGTAGTCTCCATCGGCAAAGAGATCGACCGCTCCACCCTCGACGATCTCGAAGCCACGCTAATCGGTGCCGACCTCGGCACCACCACGACCCACGAAGTTCTGGCCAAACTGCGCGACAAAGCCGACCGCAAGCAAATCAAAGATGTAACCGAACTCAAGCGCCTGCTGAAAGAAGAACTGCTGGCGATCTTGACCGCAACCGCAACCCGCCCCGTAACCAAAGTGGACGGCACGCCCGAAGTCATCATGGTGGTAGGCGTAAACGGCGCAGGCAAGACCACCACCATAGGAAAATTAGCCCAGGTATTTCGCGCCCAGGGCAAGACCGTCCTGATGTGCGCCGCCGACACCTTCCGCGCCGCCGCCATCGAGCAACTCGAGATTTGGGGCCAGCGCACCGGAACCGAGGTGATCAAAACCAAAGCCGGAGGCGATCCCTCCGCCGTATTATTCGACGCCTTGCAAGCGGCAACCAGCCGCCACACCGATTACGTGATCGTAGATACCGCCGGCCGTCTCCACACCAAGCAAAACCTGATGCTCGAACTAGAAAAGATGAAGCGCACCGCCGAACGCATCGTCCCCGGCGCGCCCCACGAAACCCTGTTAGTAATGGATGCCACCACCGGCCAAAATGGATTGCAGCAAGCAAGGCAGTTCACCCAATCCTCCGGAGTCACCGGAATCGTCCTGACCAAACTAGACGGCACCGCCAAAGGCGGAGTCGTAGTAGCAATTTCGCGAGAACTGGGGCTACCGGTCCGCTTCGTAGGCGTAGGCGAGAAGATCGGAGATCTGCTTCCCTTCGATCCCAAAGATTTTGTAGATTCGCTGTTTGCCTAACCACTCGAAGAGTAAGTACGCTTCCTATCAGGGCACGTGCATGTTTCGTATCAGGGCACGCCTTCAGGCGTGCCAAAAACGTCTAGAATGAATCCGCCTTCAGGCGCTGGATCTTGAAGTTCACTGGGAGGACGGGAGTCTAGTCCGTCCTGGTCAAGCTCAAAGGGGGGAGAGACGATGCAACCGAAAAAATCCCAATCGCGTTCATACTGGAAAAAACTACTGGACCGATTGAAACAACTCTTCCGCCCAAAGCACGAACCGGAAGACCCCTATGCCTACAGGACCGCTCCCCTGCGCCATCCCCCCCACGGGAGAAGCGGAACCGCCGTGGCAGAACTGGACGAGGAAGAATGAAGGAAGCCGACCCCCCCGACGAACAACACATGCGCCGAGCGCTCGAGCTAGCCCGAGCCGGTGTCGGCCTCGTTTCCCCAAATCCCGCAGTAGGCGCGGCTGTGGTCGACGCCTCAGGCCGCGAAGTCGGAGCCGCCACCCACACCTACGAAGGCGTGAAACACGCCGAAGTACTCGCGCTGGCGCAAGCCGGTGCCGCGGCACGCGGCGCAACCCTCTACCTGAATCTCGAGCCCTGCTCGCATCAAGGCCGCACTCCACCCTGCGCCGACGCAGTAGTCGCAGCTGGAATCACCCGAGTAGTCTGCTCCATGCAAGATCCGAATCCAAAAGTTGCCGGCAAGGGGTTCGCCAAGCTCCGCGCCGCAGGAATCAAAGTAGAAGTAGGCCTATTCGAGGCAGAAGCCAAAAAGCTGAATGAAAGTTTTGCCAAATACATCCGGACCGGCAAGCCGTTGGTCACGCTGAAATCAGCTATGACCCTCGATGGAAAAATCGCCGACGCCACCAAACCCGGCACGCAGCCAGGCTCAGAGACGCCAGCGTCCGAGGGCGCGCGCAGCGGATACCACTGGATCACCGGCGAAGTAGCGCGCGCCCACGTCCAGCAACTGCGCCATCAGAGTGACGCAATCCTGGCCGGGGTCGGGACGGTAATGGCCGACGATCCCCTGCTAACCGACCGCAGCGGCCTGCCAAGGCGCCGCAAGCTCCTGCGAATGATTCTGGATTCCTACCTGCGCATCCCGCCCGAGTCGCGAGTGATCCAAACCGCCGAGAACGATGTTCTGGTGTTATGTTCAACAGCGACAGTCGAAGACCAGCCCAGGAAAGCCCTCGAAGCAAAGGGGATCCGCGTGCAACCAATAGCAGCGAGCGCCGACGGCCGTCCCGACTTCGCGGCGATTGTCGCGGCGCTGGGTAAACTGGAGATCACCAGCCTTCTAATCGAAGGTGGATCGCTGGTAAACGGCGCAGCCCTGGCGTCTGGCGAGGTAGATAAAGTTTTCCTGTACTACGCGCCAAAGATCTTCGGACAGGGCGCAGTTCCCTTCATAGCCGATGAAACGTTGTGTGGGAAGGCGCAGTGCGTGAAGCACTTCGAGTTGCATCGCTTCGGCGAAGACTTCGCGCTGGAAGGCTACCTGCGCGATTCCTACTAGGTTTTGTATCAGGGCATCGCTTTAGCGATGCCGTAAGTACTTTCAATTCAGATGCCCCTTTAGGGGCTGGATATCGGAATTCGAGTTTTTCAGCAATCAGTTTAGCCGCCGAGGGACGTGCTTCCCGTGAGAACAGAACTTATGAAATCATCTCTTCGGCGTTTCACGCCAATCAAGAATTAAGGCGCACATCGTATGTTCACCGGAATCATCGAAGAAGTAGGCAAAGTCGCAAACATCGAGCAGCGAGGCGAGAACCGTCGCCTCACCGTCGAAGCCGCGAGCACCCCGAAACAACTACGAACCGGGGACAGCATCGCCGTAAGCGGCGTATGCCTGACGGGGCTCGATATCAAACCAAAATCGTTCAGCGCCGACCTCGCGCCCGAAACCTGGGCGCGCACCTCCTTCTCACGCCTGCGCAGCGGCGCGCTGGTCAACCTGGAGTTGCCCATGAAAGCCGACGGCCGCTTCGGTGGCCACATCGTTCAAGGACACGTCGATGGCGTAGGCAAGTTGATCGAACTCGAGCGCATCACCGACTCTGACGGCAAGGATTCCGAAAACTGGTGGCTCCATATCGAAATCCCGCTGGAGATCGAAAAGTACGTCGTCTTCAAAGGATCAATCTCCATCGAAGGCATCAGCCTGACCATTGCCAAGCTGGAACGGAATCGCGATGTATTCACGTGCAAGATCGCCATCATCCCTCACACCGTCGAAATGACCAATCTAGGATCACTAAAGCCGGGAGACCCGCTAAATCTGGAAGCCGACCTAATCGCAAAGTACGTCGAAAAGATGATGAAGCGCGACACTGTGCCGAGTTCGCTCACCGTAGAAGAATTGGTGCGCCAAGGCTTCTAGACATCCTTTGCCTGTTCTGTTTCGGCCTTCGTCTCGCTATGGACTAGGGGATCATTTCGTGAGAACTTGAGCCCATGACTCATCGCGGTCTATACGCTCTTCTTTGCCTTTTTATTTCGTCGCAACTCTTACTTGGCCAGTCCAAGCCCGAAGCGGATCTCAAGTTCGATATCAAAGCGGTCGATCCCTCCGCCAACCCCTGCGCGGATTTCTATCAGTACGCCTGCGGAGGCTGGCTGGGGCGCAATCCAATTCCCGCCGACCGCTCATACTCAGCCGTTTTCCAGCAGATGCGCGATCTCAACCAAAGGCGCGTCACCGAACTTCTGGAGCAGGCAGCGCAGGACGCGCAAAATCCGCAGCCCAACAAATCCCAATCCGCAAAATCGCAGGACGAACGAAAAATCGGCGATTACTACGCCTCCTGCACCGACGAAAAGACCATCGAGAAGCAAGCACTCGATCCCCTGCGCCCAGAGCTCGATCGCATCGACGCCATCAAGAATCTCAATGACCTGGGCGAGGCCATTGCGCACTCACACACCCTGGGATCGGACGCTCTGTTTGCGACCTATTCCGACCAGAAGCTCGGCGATTCATCGCAAGTAATTGCCAACCTCGACCAAAGCCAGCTAAACCTTCCCGACCCCAGCTACTACCTTTCCGACGATCCCGAGATGCGCAAGAACCGTGAAGAATACCGCGCACATCTCGAAAAAGAATTCACCCTTCTAGGCAATAGTCAGCAGCAAGCGACAGCCGCGGCCGAAGATGTCCTGCGTATCGAAACCGCCCTGGCGAAAGTCTCTTTCACGCCCGTAGAACGCCGCGACCGCAAGGCCTGGTATCACGAAATGCGTCTAGCCGATCTGCAGAAACTCGCGCCCGCCTTTCCCTGGCTGCGCTATTTCGCGGCGATCGATGTCAACCCGAACGGCGATCTCAACGTTGCCGTCCCCAAGTACATGCAAACCGTCAACGACCTGGTCGCGAACACTCCGATCTCAGCCTGGAAGAATTACCTGCGATGGGAATTGGTCCGCCTGGCAACGCCCGCCTTGCCGGCAAGATTTCGCGACGCCGAATTCGACTTCTATCGCAAAACCCTGCGCGGCGTGAAAGAGCAAACCTCGCGCCCCCATCAGTGCGAGGAACTAACCAGCCGCGACCTCGGAGAAGTTGTAGGCAAGGTATATGCCGATCGTTACTTCCCGCCCGAAACCAAACAACGCGTGCTCGATATGGTCGCGCGCCTGCGAAAAGCCATGCAGCAGGATTTCGAGGAAAGTTCCTGGATGAGCCCGGCTACCAAAGCCGAGGCCATAAAGAAACTCGACCTGCTGCGAGCGCTGATCGGATATCCCGATCACTGGCGCGACTACTCAGCTCTCGAGATCCGCCGCAACGACGCGCTCGGCAACGCTTTCCGCAGCCAGCAATTCGATTTCCACCGCGTCATGGCGAAAATCGGCAAGCCCGTCGATCGCGGAGAATTCTACGAACTCGTCCACGGAGTCGAGGGCTATCATGACAATCCTCTGAACGTGATCGTCTTCACTGCCGGCATTCTGCAACCGCCATTTTTCGATCCCCGCATGGACGACTCCATCAACTTCGGCCTGGCCGGTGCCGTCATCGGGCACGAACTCAGTCACGCCTTCGACGACAAAGGACACACCTTTGACGGCGAAGGCAACATGCGTGACTGGTGGACCCCGGAAGATTCCAAAAACTACGACCAGCGCGCCGCGTGCTTCGTCCGCCAGTATTCCAACTACATCGCAGTCGATGACATCAAGGTAAACGGCCAGCTGACGCTAGGCGAAAATATAGCGGACAACGGCGGCCTCCAACTAGGCTGGCGGGCGTTCCAGAGTCTGCCATCGCACCCCAACACTCCAATCGACGGCTACACACCCGAGCAGCGCTTCTTCCTCGGCTGGGCGCAATGGCGATGCATGAACGCCACCGAAAAGATCGCGAAAGAATGGGCAGGTAGAGAGAATCACTCTCCCGGCCGCTGGCGAGTCAACGGAGTAGTCAGCAACATGTCCGCCTTCGCCGACGCCTATCACTGCAAAGCCGGCGACCCCATGGTCAACAAAGAACCCTGCCGAATCTGGTAAAAAGTGGGGTGGCCCACTCCTTGCGGCACTATCGCAAGGGGTGGGTGCTGACGGAGCCACTGCCCTAAGCTTCCAGCTTCAACTCATCCAGTTCCAGGAACTCATGAATGATAGGGTGGTCCGATTTCTCCATATCCTTATAAGGTCCAAAGAAAATCGCGCGCCCCTCGTAAAGAAACATGACCCGGTCGGCCAGCTTCTTGGCTAGGCGCATATCGTGCGTCACCACGACTGAAGTCAAGTGCAATTGCAGTTTGAGCCGCGCAATGAGATCGCCAAGCAGGTTCCCCATCATCGGATCCACCATGGTCGTAGGCTCGTCGTAAAGCACGCACTCCGGTTGGGCGGAAAGCGCCCGCGCAATCGCAACCGACCGCTTCATCCCGGTAGAAAGATCGGAAGGCAGCAGCTCCCGCATCTCCTTGACCCCGACCATTTCAAGCAACCCATCGACGACCTGGTAAATCTGCGCTTCTGAAAGCTCTCGTTTTTCGCGCAGAGGAAAGGCAACATTCTCACCGACGGTTAGCGAATCAAAGAGCGCGCCGTTCTGAAACACCATGGTGACTTTCTTGCGGATCTCTTCGAGTTGCACCTCGTTGTAGTCAGTAATGTCCTGACCAGCGACAATGACCCGGCCCGAATCCGGTTTAAGAAACCCCATGATGTTGTGGAGCGACACCGATTTTCCCACGCCGCTGCGCCCGAGAATGCAGACCATCTCCCCCGGCAACACGTCGAAACTAACGTGATGGAGAATGACCCGGTCCCCAAACGCCTTGGAGACGTCCTTGAACTCGATATAGGGAGCCACTGTTGTATTCGCGGCAGCCATGGCTATCAGCATCGCACGAGACGCCATGCCGCTCAAGCGCTAAGCGCAGGGCGGCCGTCCAAAATTTAGTGTTTCTCCTCCGAACCCGGCTCCGCCCCGAGAAAAAGGTTAGGCAGAGGCGCATTCTGCTTATCCCGCAACTCAGGATGAGGCAGAGGTTTCCGCGGCAGCATCTGGTCGCGCATCGCAGCGTTGTACACAAAGATTGCCTCAACCGTCGCCATCTGTTTCAGGTCGCCCGGCTGCAGCCGCTCGTAAGTGTCCATATTCGAGTGGTGTGCCCGGGTTTCGTAGTCGAGCTCGTCCTGAATGAATTGGAATCCGGGAACGCCGACGCCCTCAAACGAAACATGGTCGGTGCTGCCCACACTGCGCATCGAAATCGTGGTCACGCCCAGGTCTTTGAGCGGAGCAATCCATTGCGCAAAGATCGGCCCCACCGCAGCATTTCCTTCCAGGTAAATGCCCCGGATCTTGCCATGCCCGTAATCGATATTGAAGTAAGCCGAGATCAGCTTGTGCTCAGGTTTCAATTCCAGAGGACCGGTCTTGCGCATGTACTCCGGCAGCGCCATCTGGTCCGCTGCGGTGGACGGCGGCGCGAAGCCGAAGTGCTGCTTTACGTATCCACGCGAGCCATAAAGTCCCTGTTCTTCGCCGCTCCACAACGCAAACCGAATCGTCCGCCGCGGATGCACGCCCAGTGCCGTCAAAATGCGCGCCACTTCCATCGCGACCACCGAACCCGCTCCGTTGTCGGTCGCGCCCGTCCCCGCGATCCAGCTATCCAGATGCCCTCCAACCATCACCACTTCTTCTTTCAGCTTAGGATCAGTCCCCGCAATTTCAGCAATCGTGTCGAAGCCATGTTCATGATCGCCCGTGAACTTTGCATCCACTTCCATTTCAATCGTCACCGGAACATGAGCCTGAAGCAGACGGACGACGCGCCCGTAGTTCTCAATCGCAGCCACCACCACCGGAAGCGTCATCTTGTGGTCAGCCAGATACGGCTGCCGCCCCAAGTCGGCGCCGTTGTCATCGAAAATCGTTCCGCCCGAACCGCCTCCGTTCCTGCTGTCGCGGCTCGGACGAATCACTGCCGCCGCCTTCTCGTCCGCCAGAAACTGCACGATCTTCTCCGTGAGCTTGCTGCGCTGCATATAAGTCTTCATCCGCGCCTGCGCCTCTCTGCCCGCGCGATCCTCCACCGGATATTGCGCCAGATCTTCCAGTTCCTTGTCCGTATAGCGCGAAAAAAGGGCTTTATCCACCGGAGGCACGTCCCGCATCTCACCAAGCATCACAATCTTGCCGGCCAGCTTTCCCTTGTACTGGTCGAAATCCTTGTCCTCCTGAATGTTGACGTATATCGCCACCGCGCTCAGCGGACCGTTCGTCGCCGGCGACCACGGCGCAGCCTGCGCGATAAACACCGCGATGTCAGGAGAGGTCATCCGCACCCACGTGTTCAGCTGCTGCCAGCCCATTCCAAACTCACCCCAATCCTCAAGATGCGCGTTCGTGCAGCCCATCGCCGTGAATTGGTCGCGCGTCCAGGCATTGGCCTTCGCCATATTCGGAGAGCCCGTCAACCTCGGACCGATATCGTCACTAAGCGCAGAGGCATATTCCATGACATGCGAATGCTGCAGCCCTTCCTGACGGATCCGTTGATACATGTCGAGGTCGACATTTTCCGTCGCCGGTTGCGGCGCGCCATAAGACGAAGATGAAGCAGCAACGTCGGCCGTTTTAGTCTTGGCTTTGTCGGCAGCAAATGCCGGAATGGAAATAGCAATCGCTAAAATCGCAATCGATCGATGAGAGCAATCAAACATGGGTCCTGGGTCTCCTCACCTGGGGTCAACTCATAAGACGATCTAATTAAAATACCATTACAGCCGCAACCGGTCCTCCGGGGTGTTGACGTTGAAAAAGTTCTGCTCCGAAAATCCGGCCTCCACCAACTCGCTCTCCTCGATCACTCGGAGCGGCACGCCTGAAAACGCCGCGTCGATCTTGTACTTCTCCGCCCGCAGGGCCCGCTCGGCGGCAGCGGCAAAATCACGCCGATAGACAGCGCAAAGCGGCTGCAGTCCTCTGCCCGTGCGAGGCACCGTGACAATCGCATGGTTGCCTTCGCCTTCCGCCGCTGCCCACAAAAACAAAAGCAGCTCCGCGGAGACAAACGGCATATCCACCGCAAGCATCAGGTTCAACTCGGCCGAGGAATGCGCGAGCGCCGCATGAATGCCGCCCAGAGGTCCGCATCCCGGGAAAATGTCTGCGACGACTGCTCCATACTTGGGTGAGTCGTACTCAGCAAATTTAGCGCGGTCGCCAACAATCATCACCTGATCACACACCGCACCCATCACTGCCAGCGCCCGCTCCAACAGTGTTTGGCCGTGAAAATCTAAGAAAGCCTTATCCGTTCCCATGCGGGAACTCTTGCCCCCGGCAAGCACAAGCCCCATGCGCGATATTTCCGTTCGTGCCACAGCAAACAGCATAAGGCTTAATCCGCGATACACGAAAGTAACCTACTTTTCAGCAGCTTGCTAAGTGGTAATGATTTCAAGGGATTTAGCCGATGGAAACAACCAAGAACGGCATCAATTTCGACCTTTTTGTGTCGAACTTGTGTCGAACTTTTCAGGCTCACCGTGGGGTTGCCTCACAACCCGCCATGGTTCCCGGTCAACCGGCATCGCCGAACGCTCACTGGCGTGGGCTGGTAAGCACTGTTGGCATACTGAGACGCGGGTCTGAAATTCACAATGAGTGAAATCGCCTGATTTCGTCAACTGAAGGCTTTACCTCAGGTTAGAATACTCGTCGCCTCTGCTCACCAGTTCCTCTTGGATATGGATTTCAGGTTCGTCGTCACAGTAAAAAACGAGATTCAAGCTTGGTGGAAATGGTTTCTGTCTCTCTTCAAGCGAGATTGGAATTTGTCCGACTATCCCATCTCCGTCCGCAAGCACGAGATTGATCCGAGCTATGTCTCCACCCGTTTGAAACAGCACAGGTATACCGCTCAGATTGTCAAATGGTGGGTCATCGGCGGCGGGGGCGACACAAGGATCGAAGCCCTTCAGGAATTACAAAAGCGCTTCGCAATAATGAAGGCTAAGAAAGCGAAGGAGGGGAAGAACCTTCCTCGACCGGGCACACACGTGGAAATCGAGTTTGCATCAAGGGAACGGGTCAATGCTCATGCGGAACTAGCGGAAGACTTTATTCGCCGTGTGCTGAACCTCGAATGGGCTTTGATAACCGACGAATCAAGCCTATGGGATTTCCATAGCTCTGCTGACAACCAAGAGTTCATTGCGAAGATTAACCAAGTCTACGGCGTCGATGTGTCTGACATTGATTCGGCAAGGCTTTGGCAGATTTTTGATCGCATCGCGTCCAGCCCAGTTCCGTAACTGGCGAGACATCCCGATTACACGCAATATAAAAAGGCGCCCACTTTGCGGTAGGTTGTGATTGTTGGGATCACACTTAGCAAAAGGAGCGCCGTCATGAAGCAAGAAAAGTATATTGGCATGGACGTTCACCAGGCAACGATCTCGGTTGCCGTCATGGACAGCTCGGGGAAGCTGGTCATGGAATGCATTTTGGAGACGAAGGCAGCCACGATTCTAGAGTTCCTCGATGGGCTACGCGGAAGTCTATCGGTGACCTTTGAAGAAGGAACTTCCGCCGCCTGGTTGCATGACCTGCTGAAACCTCGCGTCAGCCGTCTTGTGGTCTGCGATCCGCGAAAGAACGCGCTGCTGAAAGACGGCAGCAAGAGTGACCGGATTGATGCGCGGAAGCTGGCGGAGTTGTTGCGCGGCAACCAGCTCCATCCGGTGTACCACGGCGAGCACGGGGTGCGAACGTTAAAGGAACTGGGTCGCAGCTATCAGACGCTCACGAAAGATGTCACGCGAGTCATGAGTCGGATCAAAGCGCTGTACCGCAGCTGGGCGATTCCCTGCAGCGGAACCACCGTCTATGCCCCGCGGCATCGCGCCGAGTGGTTGGCCAAGATCCCGCAACCCGGAGTTCGTCTGCGGGCGGAACGGTTGTATCAGCAACTGGATCTACTGCAACCGGTGCGCCAGGAAGCGCGACACGACCTGCTGCGAGAGAGCCGCAAACATGATGCCGTGAAAATGCTGCGCCAGATTCCTGCGATCGGTCCGATTCGTGCGGCCATGCTGGTGGCGTTGCTGCAGACACCTCACCGTTTCCGCACCAAGCGCCAACTATGGGCTTACAGTGGTTTTGCGGTTGAGACGCACGACAGCGGCGAGTACCGCTATGTGAGAGGGAAGGTACAACGAAATCGGGAGCGCATCACCGTGCGCGGCCTGAATGACAACCATAATCACGATCTGAAGAATCTGTTCAAAGGTGCCGCTCTCTCGGCCAGTACTCGCCCTGGGCCGCTGTACGATTTCTATGGGGCGCTGCTTGAAAAAGGGATGCGGCCGACGATGGCGCGTCTCACCCTGGCCAGAAAGATTGCCGCGATCACCTTAACCATTTGGAAGAAAGGAGTCAGTTTCGACGCCAAACAATTGCATCGGCAAGCCGCTTGAGCGTCTCTGGTAAGAGGCCTTTCCATCTCCGGTGATTCTCTCTGGTGGTGGTCGGTCGGGTTCTCGAGACGCTCGGTTCGAGGTGAGTATCAGTCAATGAGATCGGCCCTGTGTGCCTCGGCACCGAGTCACCCATTACACGGTATGCCTCCTCGGATAACCAGAAATAGCGATAGGCCACGAGCCTCCGATAGAACCATGGTTGACACTCCAAGACCAGTTTCGCTTGCCCTGTCTCAAGACTCGATTGGCGTCGTCATCACCGAAAGATGAAACCCACAGGAAGGGCAGACAAGCCAGAGCAAAACCCTTCGAGCGCAATCGATGGGCACTTACGGACAGTGGGCTGGATCTCGAGACTAAAATCTTCTCGACCTCCGGTCGAGGGAGAAGTTTTTTCTTGACATCCCTTTTTATAGAACTCATTGACCCGGTTCCGAGTGTCGGCGGGGGCTGGAATCGCAAAAAGTGGGCGGTCTGGAGAACGCAGGCCACACGGGAGTGTTAACATTCCCGCACATGAGCCCGCTTGATGCAGCGATATGGGTTGTCGAGTTTCTTCTGATTCTAGCCGGGTTTCTACTTGTCGGCTGGTTGTTGGTGAAGCTGCTTGTCTGGCTGGGCAGATCAGTTGTTGGAATAACTAAACTCTCAAACCGTGATTGGCTCTTTTTGACACCCGTGTTCCTTGCGCTGCTTTATTGGCTGTTGGTCGCAATCGGTCTTGCTCCTAAGCCGAAGTGAAGTTTTGCGACGCGGGAAGTCACCTTCACGCAAGCGCGTCTCGACTTGAATCGCGATGGCGGGGCTGTAATCGCAAATGCGGGGTGTCCTGAGACTCAGCGGCGTATAATCGACGCGTTCTTCTTCTCCGCCTTTGTGCTGGAGGCAATATGCTGAAAGTGCTAATCAGTTTTTTGCTACTGGCATTGCTGGCTGCTGGTAATAGTGTTTTCGCGCAAAGCGCTGCAGCGAGAAAACAGTATGCCCAAGCATCCCAAGAAGCCTCTGTTAGGAGTGGTAACTTTCCTGCAGGATTCAACATCACGACTGAAGGGACTGAAGCAATTTACTTGATATACCACAAACCACAGATTACTTACGAAGAATGCTTCAGTCTCTTCTACGACGCAAACTGGATATCATCTCTTCAGAAAGCTGGCTTCACTCAGTTTATCTGCACGGACGCCGGGAACGCACGCTACCCCTTTGATCTTTTCTTGGAGCGCGCTGTCATCAGAAAACATTTTGCCGAAAGAAACCGAGTAGACACTATTAAGCTGATGGGCAGTAACCTTCCTCCCGGATTCAACGTCACCGCTGAAGGCCCTGATGCGACTGTCTTTGTGTATCACCAAACACAGATTAGCCACGACCAATGCAACAGCATGTTTAACAAGGAAGACTGGATATCGACTCTGCAAAAACCCGGTTTCACTCAACTTGTCTGCACGGATGCTGGGAACGCACGCTTTCCGGTTGATTTCGGCCAGAGGCAGCCCTCTCCAACTCAGACTTTCAATCACAGAAACAGTACAACTGATCCGAAACCAGTCTCAGACTACATGCGGCAGGTTGGACTGATGTACATGGAAGAAATAGACTCGTTGGACAAAGATTGCTATGACCACATGTTTGAAGATGGCTATTGCACAAAGAGAACTGAAAGAGCACAGACAACCTTCAAGATGCTTGAAGACAGAATCGAGTTACAGTTGGATAAAGGCGGTCGTCCGGCTGGAGATCGACCGTACTATACGATACTGCACGATGCGAAATACCATTGGACAATGAAGGAAGCTACCATCTATCTGATGAGGAATCTTCCTCGCGACGACCCTCGACAGGAGCAGTTGCACGCTGCGTTGCATCAACGGATACTAGTTTACGCAAGCTGCTATACGGCAGGACGCAATGGGTCGAAGGATGGTGAAATAACACCTTATGAAGAAGAGCAATGCATCAACGCTACGAACGCGCTCCTGGAAGCGATTCATCCAGAATTGAAGAAGTAATGCTCGGAAATGAGGCTAAGTAAGATGGCTAAGAAGACAATTTCAACGTAAACAGCTTGAGAAAGTTGGAAAGACTGCTCTGGAAGCTTGAAACAACAATTGAGGAAGCTGACAAGCTAATGACTAAGGCTACGGACGACATTGCAGCTCTCCGGAGAAAGTAACCAATGCTTCTGAGGCCAACGGAGGTTGTGTGCGAGCATGTTGCGCAGGGAGATCCTGTGGCCGCGCGTTAGCCCGCGTTTCCCGCTAGTCTATCCAGTGGTACACCCTCCAGGTTCCATTCAAATACGCTGCCCGAAGTGCGGAGCCACGTTCACCACAAGCGCGTCGGGCTGAAGCGTGCTCCTGATCTATCCTAGCCAGTCGGCCTCGACATCATCGAAGCCCCCGATCAGACCAACGCTACCGTAATTGCCGGGATTTCCGTAGTTCCCAGCGTTGCCGTAGTTCCCATAATTGCCATAGCTAATGCCGCGATGCAACGAGGATTGGTTGTACAGTAGGCGGTTTGTCAAAACGATCTCCCCTAGATACCGCCCCTGCATATCAATGAAAATCTCCTGCCCTTCGAGGAGATGTCCGATATTTTCGCCGGTAGGCGCATGAAGCTGTTTCCCGACCAGATTGGCGATATGCCGTCCTCGACTGTCAAACAAGTAGGTCATTACCGTATTCTACGCGCGCCGCCTAGCCATGCTCCTGACGCCCGCGGGCGAGAGCTGAAAAAGCGTAGGGCCAGTCACCCCGGTTCGGGTGCTGGCCCATACTCCCTTGCTGGATCGAAACTTTCTGAAACGGGTCGCTCGCCGCGTCGGGCTTTGGTACGGAGCCTGGCGCGAGTTCTCTCATTTTCAGAACTCCCGGTGTTTCAAGGCTGAGGTTATCACGCGAGTCAAATAGCGACTAATCGTGATGACGACTATCTCGTAACTTGGCAAGCTGGACGAGTGGTTCAGGCCACGCTAGGTCACTTTGACCCACTATTTGCGACTACTGCCAGAGTCGTGATTTCGGTCCAAACAAATTTATGTTTCCCGCCATTTCAGCGGGATGCGAACAATTGCACCATTTTCGGTGCTAGGACATATCGGATTTTGGGGAATAGATACACGGGCAACAAGCCCACCAGGAGATAAAATGCTGCACCAAACTATTACTGCAAACGCACTCGTCAAGAGGTTGAACAGAAAACTAGCAGATCGGGAACAGGTCGTCAAGAAGTCTCGCGGTGCCTCCGAGCTGCAAAATCTGGGCGAGTACTACCTCCTAAACTGCCGCAGCAACTTCGTGGACGCCTACCACCTGGACGTAGCCCAACTGACGGAGTGGGGCCGCGAAGAGGGTTGTTTGGCCGAATGGGAAGCCGTCAGCGAGGACCAGGAGGTGACGACATGACCGAAGAACAGGTTATTCAGGAATTGTTGCCCATTTGTCAGCGTGGCGGGTTGCTCATACGAACCCTCTGCGTGGTTCTGCAGCGTTCTCTAATTACTCCGGATAACGTCCGCGCAGCGATCAGGAACCCTGAGGTAAACCAGACGCTCCTCCATCAGCAGTTGCAGGTGAAATTCACGCGTATCGGTGAAACTTACGAGGCTGAGCGCCAGTCCGACGTTCCCGCGGTCAGAGCACAGGCCGCGGCGAACGTGATCAACGCTATTGCACGTTCACTGGAGCCTGAGTTGTAGACCCGCACTGAAGCCCGTAGGGCCATTTCCCGTATCGGGGAGTGGCCCCTTTTTCTTTTTTCTTCGCTGTTTACCCTTTGGTACTATTCTAACCGTGTTTTGCTAGGTTCAGAACCTCAAAATTTGGTCAGATTCCGGGGTGGTAATGTCATTTCCCAGCGGTCAAAGTTTGGTTGTAATGGTATTGGAATCAGTACATTACGTGTAGCACGTCGAGTTCCAAGTTTATCTGCTTTCCACAGCTGCAATAGGGTGACAAAAGGGTAAACTTGAGCTGGATCGTAGATCGAAAGACCCTCAACTGCGGATCGTAACTCGCACCTGCCCGGCTCTCGGGAGCAAGGCGTTTGGCGTAAACGGTGCGCTGATCTCCGCGAAGACTGAGGGAAGCTGGGTCGAAGCGTCCTGTAGCTCGTGGCGTTCCCAACGTGAGCGAGCAACTCTTTTTTCGGTATCAAAACCGGTCCTCTTTGTTAGTCAGATTTCAGCGAAAACCGAGTTCTTATTTTCAACGCCTTACAAGCCAAGAAAGGATACCCGTTTATGTTACTTCGAGTCGCTATCTACGCTCGCGTCTCCACGGATGACAGAGGACAAGACCCATTGAACCAATTGTTGCAGCTCCGAGAATTCGCAACCAAGCAAGGTTGGGAGATCGTCGCCGAGTACACCGATGAGCAGAGTGCTAAGAATGGTCATCGGACCGGTTTCCTGGCCATGTGGAAGGATGCAGAACGTCATCGCTTTGACTGTTTACTGTTCTGGTCGCTCGACCGGCTCACCAGGGAAGGAACGCTCGCAACCCTGAACTATTTGAAGCGACTGAAAAATCAGGGCATCAAGTTCAAGTCTTTCACGGAGGAATACATTGACTCGTTGGGGGTCTTTGCCGATGCCATCATCGGAGTCCTAGCGGCGGTCGCCCAACAAGAAAACGTCCGGCTCAGTGAACGTACGAAAGCCGGACTCGAACGTGCCAGGCGTGCTGGAAAGGTGCTCGGACGCCCGTACGTTGATGACGCCACGGCGTCCCGCCAGACTTTGTGGCGTCGTCGTAGGGCAGCTGCTAACGCGTCGGGGGATTGATTCCCTAAGTCTCCACGGATACAGCCGCTTGACAATCATTAACGCCTCGCTCGCGGCGGTGACAGGCTTTGGCATCGGGAATTTGTGCGGGTGGTGGTCCATCAGTGAACTATGCCAGTCGCCCCACCACCACCCGCGTTATTTCAGGAGTTGGGGCTACGGCGGCCCGTGCTACTAAACTTTTTTTAGCCGGTGCTGCTGGTTTCCGGGTTTCCCGAATACCAGTTGTTTTGCGCGATCTGCTTTGGATCGACGCCGGCTAGCGTAATAGCGACGTTTGAGCTAGGCGAGCCTTGCTGCGCGGAATCGACTTCTAGAATGTGCGTTAGATATTCCTCCGTTGAGGTCAGATCGTTCGCATAGTTCCACGTCGCGCTCTCGTTTGTCACTGACCCGCTAGGCGACTGCGGAGGAATTTGCAGCGACGGGTTGCCCACCTGGCCCGATCCCGCTGCGCCTGTGATGTAGTAAACGCCCCACTGATTGCTAGGCATAAGACTCTCTTTCTTCTTCTTTTAGCACACGTGATGCTCCGAAAACTCGAAACATTCTGGTGACGCCGCCATGACCATGAACCTTTGACGGTCGCGCGGCAAGTTGTCGCTTATGCCGTTTCCAGGCAACGAGCGAAGCACTCAAACAATAGTCGCGACCGTCCATCTTAATCACTTTCAAAATCGGATCGAGTTCGATTTCGGTGTACGATAAGCCCGTCCTGGTGGCAACGGCCTTGATGGGAATCCATTTCATCATTGGCCGTCACGCTTCCAAAAGCGCGTTTGTAACGTACTCTTCCATCGAACGCTGAATTGCCCAGAACCGCTCGTCAAGCTCGTCTTTCACCGCCCAACTTTCGGCACCCTCAAGGCGGTTGAGCTTGAACAACTTCAGGGTGGCCTGTCGGAATGGCTCCATGATCCGTGTTTTGATCGCAGCGCTTCGGCTGGGAGCTTCTTTCCTGATTTCAGGAATCCGCTGAATTCGTTGCAGTGCCGAGCCAAAATGCTTCGCAGCAAGTTGGGCAGTCTTTGCTAGCAGCTCATTGACGCTGGATTTGGGCGTAAGCGTCTTCACGAGTGGCAGTCCAAAATCATCGGTCAAATCATCCTCGCCCGAAATGACTTTCGAGAACTCAGCGTCGGCTAGGCTGGTATCCGAGCTTGCCGCCGGGCCTTCGGGAAAAGTGATCTCGCGAACGGTAGGCTGTGCCGCGCGCTCTACGCCAAGGTCATCTTCAGCACCGAAAATTTCTGCTGTAAGCGCGTTGAATTTCATATTTGTCCTTTCCCCATAGGTTGCCAGGGGGTGTGCTGGTTCACGTCGCTCGGATTGAACTGTAAGAAGTTTGTCTGTACGGTGGCCCAAACTTGTGTCGGTTCTTTCACGGAAGGAAATCGCCGCTTGTGATCTGAGCGAGCCATGATCGCGTCGTTGAAGCGCTTGTGGTGCTCTGCGATAACGTCCACCGACGCGCGGCCGGAGTCACGCACGGCGGCGAACTCGTCGCAGAGCCGTTTTTCAGTGGAGCATAGCGTTTCGTATTCGTGCTGAGCCCGTTGCTCGGGGCTAAGTTCAGTTTGGACTGGTGACATTGGCTTCTCCTGTAATTGAGCGCTGTGTTATCTGGCGCGTTGCTAGTTCCTGAACTTGTGCTAGCAGGTCGGGATTTGAAGTGACTTGCCGAAGCAAGAGTCGCGTTGCTGTGGTCAGATCGCAGACCCAACCGTAATCGTCGATGCAATCCCCCGGCTTTGAATTTGCCGTGGCCTCTCTGACAACAGAATCAACGTAACGCTGAAACCCCGCGGCTTGCTTTTCGCTCCAATCGTTGCAATTGTCAGAAAGTTCATCGCTGTCCTTTTTGGCTTCCGCCTGACGTTTAGCGAGCGCTGCTAGCTGTCTGGTCGCCGCGGAGCAGGCCGCGATAGCGCTTCTGCTGTCGGAGTTTGCGACGGCCATGGCATAAGCATCGCTACATCTCTGTCGCCACACTCCAAGGTTATCTCCATCGGCTGGCAGTTCAGCCATAGGAGGCGCCAAGCACCGGTTCTTATGACGGCTGATTTTGTACACATCAAACTGCCCGACCTCTGCGATGATCGCGGCGAACTTGATACCAGATTCGATCAGTCCGTTCACTCTCGCTAGAACATCTGGAGCGGCGAGGCAGATGGGACAGCGTTTAGCTCTTGGCATTCCCCACCTCCATTCCTTCAGCCAACAACTTTTGTACGACGGACTGGCGGCACTTAAGGTGACCCCGCGGACTGAATCGTATAACGGGTAGTACGCCCATTCGAATCCAACGGCGGAGTGTGGACTCGCATACTCCAAACACCTGTTTTACGTCTTTGAGGTCCAGGAGAGGATCAGAGAGCAACAGATTCCGCTGTTCAAGATTCCGTTCGATGGCTCTGCTTAAAGGCGAGCGTACGGTGTACTTGGGAGTCCTAAGATAAGAATCAGACTCAATTGTAGGCATGGCCGTCCTTTCCGTCCGTCTGACTGACAGGAAAGGCAGCGGTGCTCATACGTATACCATCACGCCCAATCCGGTGCAACCTTTTTCTCTCGCTCCCAGATTTCAGAGTAGGGCTCAGACGACGGGAGAGCGGGACTTACAGGGCACAGATCGTGAGGGTCGATAGGACCGAAGGATTCGACGCCTGCTTACAGGGCGTAAGCGTCATTGAGGAGGCGGGAGCTGTTATTTAGGAAGAGCTTTTCACGGCTTACACCTATTTCAGTGTAAGCAGTGTAAGCAATCACACCTAAGTGTAAGGTGTAAGCGTGCAGTAAGCATAGTGTAAGCCATTTATTTATCTATAGGATTACACTGCTTACAACTATATACCTCACACACATGAATAGCGGGTACATGCATTGTGTGTTTACATACTTGTGTGCATTGCATAAATGCATAGTCCTTTTTATAGACTTTATGCGAAGTGCCGTCAGCATCGTAAGCGTGTAAGCATTCCCAACTATAGTCGCTCACGCGCCTCGCACGTTAAGTGCTCCGCTGCCGCGGTGAACTCAAGCCAACCGTACTCTAAGTACTTGCATCGGGCCTTCGAATATCGTTAAATGTTTGGGCCAAGCTGGCCAGCTTGGTGATTTCCGGCGGGAATCCCGGAGCGGTGCCTCATTCACCTTCCCCGCCCGTGAGCCCAAGAGGGGTTTGGAATGCCTGAATACGAGAAGCTGCTCACCTTCACAGGTATCAACGAACCGAAGTCCGACAGTGAACACCAAGCTAAACTAGACAAGCTTGCGAGCCAACAACTAGACGTTATGCTCCAGACTGCTTTCCCCTTACGCGGCGTGACGATATTAGAGCGAGACATTCCTGTTATGCCCACCGTTGCGTCCCATACCAGGGGTAAACGAAGAACGGAAGAGACGTCGTTACGCGAGCCTCACATCCGCAACGTATTTGCTGAGGTCGGTCAAGTGAACGAAGAGTACTGTCGGAAGCTAGATGCTGCTTTGTTAGCCGCTGGGATTTCCCCCTCCACGCGAGAATCCTGGCGTACTGGTTCCCATCACTGTCCGGACTCTTACCGAGACGCCTGGAATCTCCCGGACGCCGACGAGCGCAATTACTGGCGTGGTCAGATTCGCAACCAACATAAGCACACCCTCGGATAGCCCCTCGTAAGGTCCGAATTCACGTCCTATTTCGACCCTAACAAACCTTAACTAACTTTTAGGTTTAATTTCCCTTTTGTGGTTGGATTCTCTTAGGGGAAAGGGGGCCGCCAGTCTAGATGAACCAGCCGCAATCCATTCCGGAAGCAGTGCGGGTACTCCGCGCCAGCCTGCAATACAGCTCCACCTGGCTACATCGCATCGACGAGGAGGACGCCGAGCGCATCGCCCGACGCCTAGATAAATTGCGCTGGGAACTTAAGAAATTTGAAGTTACGGAAGAGGTTTCGAAGTAAGAAGTGAGCTCGGCAGCACCGATCCTGTCCGGGACCGCTGCCGAGCTTGGAGTTTAGTGTGTATTGCCAAAATACTGCCCTTCGCCGCGCGGCGCAAGGGAAACTTTCGTTCTACGGTCTCGAAGTACGGGCTGACGATCTCGACCCAGCTGACTGCTTGGTCGAAGTGATCAAGATCAATGACGATCTCGATTGGCGTCTTCGTTACCTTCATCGCGGCGGTCAAGTTCACGTGCGGAACGTCGTGCCCTGCCCTGGCTGTCAACGACCCATTGCTATCTTGCGTCTGGAAAACGAGCGCGTCCTGCGGATCTGCGATTCCGTCCAAGAACCCGATTGTCCGACGAGTTGGCGTGATAACAAGGCTCCCGACGGGTACCAGCCGCCATGGGTCGCCAATATATTCGTGATGCACGAGTGCCCGGAGCGTGAGCAATGACAGCGCCAGAGATTATCCCCCAGTGCCCTATCGTGCTTCCTTCGGCGCGCTCCTTTGCGAGCGTGGCCGACGCCGCCCGGTGGTACATCGAACAGGGCTTCACGGTGGTGCCCGTGCCGTACATGGAGAAAAATCCTACCCGCAAGCGCTGGCAGGAACTGCGCCTCACGGTCGATGACATAGCTCAGTATTTCAATGGGCGTCCGCAGAATATCGGAGCCAACTGGGGCAACCCGAACGGCTTTGTTGATGTCGATTTGGATTGCCCCGAGGCGATAGCCATTGCGCAATCCCTCTTGCCTCCGACCACCATGGTCTTTGGGCGTGGCAGTAAGCCGCGCTCCCATTACATCTATCGAATGAATCCTGTGCCTCGCCGCTTGGAGTTCCGCGATCCACTCAACAAACAATCCATGTTGCTCGAACTGCGGGGGCTCACCAAGAAAGGCACGATGGGCTTTCACAGCGTCCTACCGGGCTCTACGCACACCAGCGGTGAACCGATCACCTTCGAACCTGGCCACGACTCCCCGCCCACGGAGACCACCTCGAACGATCTAATTCGTAAGCTTCACGAAACCGCAGCTGCCTCCGCACTGACGCGCTATTGGCCCCCGACGGGACGCCACAACACAATGCTCGCTCTTGCCGGCACCCTGGCTTACGCCAGCTGGCCTCGCGCCGACGCTCTGAGTTTTTGCCGCGCCGTCTACGAAGCTGTGCCGACCCATGACCCCAACGCACTTAGCCGCGTCGATGCTGAAGTAAACGACTCCTTCGATAAGGTGGCTACCAAGGAACCCGCCACAGGCTTCCCTGAATTGCAGCGTCACATCGATCCGAAAGTAGTCAGAGCCGCCTTCACCTGGCTGGGCATCGGCGCCGCCGGAGATGAGCGGGCCTATGCTCCAGACGATAAATGGCTTGCACAACTCCTTCGTAACGAAGCTGGCGACACCAAGGCTCTGTTGCAGAACGCCGTGTTGATGCTGCGCCATTCGCCGGAGTGGAAAGACGTTCTGGCCTACAACGAATTTAGCCTTCAGGTAGAAACGGCGCTGCCGGCACCTTGGCCGCAGTCAAGACCGGGAATCATCTGGGATGAAGATGCCGACTCGCGCACGGCGTGCTGGTTGCAGGCGCACGGCATCATGGTCAACAGCAAAGTTGCGGGCGAAGCGGTGCAGGTAATCGCCCGTGAAAATGTTATTCACCCCCTCAAGCGTGAAATTGAAGCCACGGAGTGGGACCAGCAACCCCGCGGCATGAGCTGGCTGCACACCTGTTTAGGCGCCGAAGATACTCCGCTCAACGCCGTCATGGGCAATAAGTATCTGATCCAAAGCATAAGCCGCACTTACGTGCCCGGAAATCAAGCCGACGCTACATTACTGCTGATTGGCCGGCAAGGCCTTGGCAAAGGCACGGCGTTGCGGGTGCTCGCCGGTGACCAGTATTTCACTGACCACTTGTCCGACATGAACAGCAAAGACGCCTGCATCGAACTACTCGGGAAAAGAATCATCGAAATAAATGAGTTCACCAATCGCCGCTCCGAGCTGGAACGCAAGGGCTATCTCACCCGGGTTCAAGATAATTTCAGACCGCCCTACGAACGCCGTTCGCGTTCGGTGCCTCGTTCTTGCGTCTTCGCCGCCACCTCCAACGACACGTCTCCTTTGACTGATGAGACTGGCGGTCGAAGGTATTGGAGCGTGACCTGCGGAAAGATCGATATTGAGGCTCTGCGCCGAGATCGCGATCAGCTTTGGGCCGAAGCCCTGGTCCAGTATCGCGCGGGGGAGACCTGGCACGTGGACTTCGAAGAATTCGGTGCTGCCCTTACTGAAGAACAGAACCGCCGTTACCGTGGCGGTGCCTATGATGATCTCATCCTGCCCTGGCTAGACAATCCCCAACCGCGTGATTACGACATTCACGTCGATCACCTCTTCGAAACCGAACAGGGCAGTCGCGTCCTGCGCTTTGACTCCAACCCGGCCCTGGCGGCTACCCATTCTCGAAGCGCCGAGCCCGCGCGTGTAACGGTCATGGATATTTGGGTACATGCCATTGGCCGCGGCGCCCACGAGATCACGGACAAGGCACACGCGGCTATCCGCGCTTGTTTGACCCACGAGGTCTGGCGCTTCGAAAAGGTGCGCCAAGTACCAGGCACACGGCGTACGGCCCGCTTCTACGTGAAGGAGTCCCAATGACCCTAATACCTATCGAAGATTTGCGCCGAGCAGAAGAACGCTACTACGCGGAGCGAGCAGAAGAACAACGTAAGCGGCATCAGCAAGACGTTGAAGCCTCCAGAGAGCGCGAACTTGCTCAACCTCATACCGAGCAAGCGGTACTCCCACCGCCGATAGCGCCACTGCCAACAACACCGCCGGCTGCAACCGTTTTCGAGTACGTCCCGCGGACTCCCGAACAATGGGAGCGGGACTGGGAAAAGAGAATGCGACAAAGCTGGAAGACCAATCGGTCATATCACCCGAAATGGCCGAAACCAGCGCCTAAGCCGCGAAAATCACGCGCCAGTTTTAATCACTGAACTCGTGAACCTGTGACGATACTGTGATCCCTGAAATTCACAACCCGACTCGTGCTATTGTCGCGACCGAGGCAACCCACGGTGAGCCATCTCAAGGAGAAAAGATGGCACGCCGAAGGTTTCAGAGAGGCAGTGTGTTTCTGAGTGGCACACGCAATCCGGCATGGGTCGGACGCTGGCGCGAGGATGAAATCACGCCCACGGGCGAGCGTAGGCGCGTTTGTCACAAAGTCGTTCTAGGCTACAAAACCGAACTTCCAACAAAGAAATTAGCTCTGCGAGAACTGGATTCCAAACTCGCGGAGATTAACAGCTACGGCTACCAGCCCATGCGGGCAGCCACTTTTCAACAGTTCGTTGCCAGATGGCGGAAAGATGTTCTACCAAATCATCGACCATCCACCCAGTCAAGCTGCGACAGTGTGCTGCGCAACTGGCTTGAACCTTTCTTTGGTCCGATCCCGCTACGCGACATCAACACACAGTTAGTGCAGTCGTTCATTCAACAAGGCGCACGCAACGCACGCACGATAAGGAACCACATTCTGGTTTTGAAAATGGTTTGGAAAAGAGCAAGGGTTTGGGGATACGTCAACCACAACCCGCTGGTTAGCGGCGATTTGATCTTTCCCAGCAAAATGCCAGCTACTACCGGCACCTTCAGTCTGGACGAAATGCAACGCATCATCGCGTCCACTAATGAACCTTTCCGAACCATGTTTTGGTTAGCAGCGGAAACCGGCATGAGAACCGGAGAAATCCGAGCCCTGGAAATCTCGGACCTGGCACCTGGATTTCTTCGCATCAGAAAAAGCGTCTGGCACGGTCACGTGACCGCACCGAAGAATGGCAAAGAGAGAGTCTTTCCGATCTCGCCAGCGCTAGAAACGAGGCTTCGTACTGCATCACGGGGTCAGCCTGACAATCCACTGCTGTTTCCCAATCATCAGGGTAAAACCTGGAATGCAGCCACACTCACTCGCACCCTGCACGCCGTCCTGGCTATGCTTGGGATCAAACGGGCAGGGATGCACGCCTTCCGGCATGGCAACTTGAGCCTGATGGACAGACTGTCCGTGCCGCTGGGTGTTCGACAGGAACGCGTTGGTCATGCAGCCGGGTCAAATCTGACACTGGATACCTACACCCACGCCGATAGTGCTGATCACCGGATGGCCATGCAAAGGA
Organism: uncultured Acidobacteriaceae bacterium; assembly: GCA_963755765.1. GTDB lineage: Bacteria > Acidobacteriota > Terriglobia > Terriglobales > Acidobacteriaceae > Acidiflorens. Next base: position 74,107 of record CAVWKZ010000004.1, on the reverse strand, counting down.
TCGGAGAACTCCTATCATCGCCCACGATCCAGTAGTAGATGTTAGTTGTGTCGAATTGTGTCGAAAATGGCTAATTTCCCAACAAATCGACGGACGTACGAAAGTAACCTATCCAGAATGAGCAACCCGTCGCAAGATGGATGTGTCCGATCAGTACGGGAGCACTAACCGTCGTCATGCCGCAAAAACTCATGGATGTTCTTATGCTGGGACGCTGTTCGCACGAATTTGCATGGCCGCGCCGCGCCGCCAATGGAGAGTATTATCAAGTATGTCTGGTGTGCGCCACGGCTTACCAGTACGACTGGAAGACCATGCGTCGCGGAGATAAAGTCGACGAGCCCGTGGCGGAGACCACCACCGTCCGCCGCCGGTCCGGCAAAAAGCAGCCCACCTGGATGCCTCGCGCCCGGCGCTTGCGCTCCAGCTTACCGGTTCGATACCGTGGAAAAAATCTCAGCACCTGGTACGAAGGCCAGATCCAGAACATCAGCCAGTCCGGTGTTCTGTTCTTCGGCCCGCAGCAACTCCCGGCAAATGCGTTGGTAGAAATGATCTTCGAGATGCCGGAGGAAATCTCCGGCCAAAAAAACAGCAACGTACTATGCCAGGGGAGACTGATCCGCCACAAAGGCGCGATTGAAACCACCGCGGTTGAAACGACCGATGACTCGTTCGGTTTGGCAGCCTCCATTCTAGATTACAAATTTCTCCACAAAGACTGACCTGCCCGTGTAGCGCGGACACTCCTGTCCGCGGCCGTTGCCTCAGCTCTCAGCCACGAAATTCCGACTCACAGAAACCTTTTTCAAACCCCTTGTCATCCTGAGCGCAGCGAAAACTTCACGAAGTGAAGGTTTCGCGGAGTCGAAGGACCCCTACTCCCAAAGAGGTACGCACCACTGACGAGCTGCGCTCCCCCGCACCGGTTGCCGTTCCGCACCGCCTGCTGCTAAAGTTTCCCAGGGCATCGGAAGCAACCCTTGCCCGCCCTCGTCTAAACGCGCTGAGCTGAACCCAGTAGCATCAAAAAAAGAAATGCCTGCACTCGCAGCCAATCTAAACCGTTGGATCGCGCGCCATCGCTATTCAGCCCCAGCGCAATACGTCGGAGCCGCGCTCGCGGTCTGGGTGGCGCTCAGCCTCTGGACCTTTTCCCCTGTCCTCCACCGTCATCTCTTCGCGCTTTTGCTGGCGGCGGTTCTCTTTACCGCTCGTTTCCTGGGTTTTGGCCCCGCCGTTCTTTGCTCGCTGGTGTCCACCGCCTGCCTCGACTTTTTCGCCATGCCCCCCTACTTCAGTCTTCGCATCAGCGGCACCAACGATCTGGAGCGACTGCTGGCGTTTCTTTCCATTTCCATGTTCGCCGGCAGTATGGCCCGCCAGAAAACATTGGCTGAATCCCGCGCCGATCGCACCACCCGAGAAATGGCCGCCATCGTCGAATATTCCTGCGACGCCATTTTCAGCACCAGCCCCGATGGCACCATCACCAGTTGGAATCGTGCCGCCGAACAGCTTTACGGCTACAACGCCGAAGAGGCAGTCGGATCGTCGATAACCACGCTGGCGCCACCCGAACGCATCGAAGAAGTGCGGCGCAACGGCGAGATTCTAAAAAACGGCGGTCAAGTAACTTCCTATCAGACCGAGCGCATTCGCAAGGACGGCACTCGCTGGCCCGCGTTGCTGTCGATCTCGCCGCTTCGAAATGCCCGCGGCGAAATGGTAGGCGCGTCGGTCATCGCACGCGATATTTCATCCGAGAAACAGTCCGAAGAAGCCGTCCGCCGCAGCGAAAAACTAGCCACCGCCGGACGCCTGGCCGCTTCCATCGCGCACGAGATCAACAATCCGTTGGAAGCAGTAGTCAACCTGCTTTATTTGGCGCGCCATGATTCCACCCACGCCGTCGAATATCTGACCCAGGCCGAGCAGGAGGTGGGCCGCGTAGCCCGATTGGCTCAACAAACCTTGGGATTCGTCCGCGATGCCAGCTCCCCCGCTTCCATGGATCCCGCCGCCATCATGGACGAGATTCTCCAGCTCTACTCCCGCAAACTCCAAAACCGCCAGATCCGTGTGACCCGACGCTACCGCGACCGCTGCGAGATCAACGGATATTCCGGCGAGCTCCGCCAGCTACTAGCGAATCTCCTCGTAAATGCGGTAGATGCCATGGCCGACGGAGGCACTCTGCAAGTCCGCGTCGCCGCCGCCCGCAACTGGTCGAACGGCAATGGCAATAATAGCGAGGGAATCCGCATCACCGTGGCCGACAACGGCAGCGGCATTCCCCGCGAAAATCTCCGCCAGATTTTCGAACCGTTCTACACGACAAAAAAAGATACAGGCACCGGATTAGGATTGTGGGTCTCCCGCGGCATCGTGCAAAAACACGGGGGCTCGATTCGAGTGCGGAGCCGTTCAGAGGGGCCTGCAACCGGCTCCCCCACCGGGACCGTGTTCTCAGTCTTTATACCGCAGCGCCAGGAAATTACCCGTGTCGCGTGAGCAGGCTAGCCTGAAGCCGGACATCATCGCAGAGATCCAACTTTATCCGACCGAGGCAGGCGGCCGCAGCGGGCCAACTCCTGCCGACAAGTTCGGCTGTTTATTTGAGATTGAAGGGGAGTATTTCGACTGTCGACTGCTCCTCGAAGGCGTTGGGGCTCTCAGCCCAGGGCAAACTGCCACCGTGCCAATTATGTTCCTGCGACCAGACCTGGTGCACGGCTCCTTAACGATATCCCGGCGTTTTCACCTGTGGGACGGTAAGCGTATTGCCGACGGCCAAGTCAAAGAGCAATTCCCTCTTTCCTCCCAATAACTTACCGACCGCCAAGGTACACCGCCCTTCGTGCTTGGAAGCCCCCCCTCGCCGCGGCTTATAATCATCCCAAATCCAACTAGACTGAGCACTTAACCAGCATTTGATGCAAAACGTGGAACCCTTGATTGCAGTCGCGGTCTTCGCCTATGGGCTGTGCTTTGGCAGCTTCCTGAACGTCTGCGTCTACAGGTTGCCCCGCGGCAAGTCCGTCGTGGCGCCGCGCTCCGCCTGCCCCCACTGCGGAGACATGATCCCGCTCTACCACAACCTTCCCGTCGCCAGCTGGCTCATCCTGCGCGGGAAATGCCGCGCCTGCAAGCAGCCCATATCGCCGCGATACCTCGTGATCGAACTCCTCACCGGCCTGCTCTTTCTAGGCTGCTACGCCCATTTTGGCCTCACGCTCGCGACCTTGAAGTGCGCCGTCCTCGGCTTCCTACTGCTGGGCCTGATCTTCACCGACGCCGAAACCAAGCTTCTTCCCGACGCCATGACCCTGCCCGGCTTGGCTCTCGGAATCACCTTCAGCCTCGTCGTTCCAGTGAATGACCTGGCTTCGCGCATCATGCCCGGCCTGGTATCAGCCGCCGCCCGCAGCGAGATTTCCTGGCGCTTGTGGTCCCTGTCAGATTCGCTCCTGGGAGCAGCCGTAGGCGCCTCGTTCCTCTACGGAGCGGCCGCCATTTACCTGCGCGCCCGCGGCGTCGAAGGCATGGGATTCGGCGACGTCAAACTGATGGCCATGATCGGTGCCTTCCTCGGAACCAGGCTCACGGTCCTAACAATCTTTGCCGCCTCGCTGGCAGGCTCGCTCTTTGGACTAAGTACAGTTCTAGCCGTCTGGATGAAACGCATGCGCCGCAACCAGGCGCGCGCCGCTGCTGCGCGAATTTCCTCGGGCGTTTCCTCGGACATCTCTTCAAATCAGGCCCGCAGCCGAGCCTGGCGTTCGGCGCGTCTCGCGCTCCGCTATTACGAAATGCCCTTTGGCGTCTTCCTCGGAGGCATGGCGCTCCTATCGTTCGTCTTCGGAAACCAGGTCCTGCACTGGTATTGGAGGGCGCTGTGATGCTGGCCAATCCCCTCCTCAGTCCGATCATGCTGCGCATGGCCTTGCTTCTATTCGTTTCTGCTATGGCGTTTGGACTCGGCTGGTTCGCGATCAGGCGCCTGCGCCAGAATATCGACGAGGAATCCGAATCCCTGCGTCACGAACCCATGTCCGTAGAGGGACTGCCCATCCACGCCTACCACACCGTTATTCAGCAACTAAAGCAGCAAAAACACGAGCTGACCACGCAGCAACTTTCAGAACGCAGAAAAGCCAAGGCCTCCGACGCGCTCAGCACCACCATCCTCTCCAACCTGTCCTGCGGAGTTCTGTTCCTGAATACCAGCGGCCTGGTGCGGCAAGCCAACGCGGCCGCGCGCACTCTGCTGGAATTCGCTTCGCCGGTAGGCCTGCACGTCGCCGATCTTTTCCGCACCGCCACGCTGCGTCCGGAAAAAAGTCCGGAAAACAACGGACCCGCTTCGCCAACTACAACCATGCCCATGCCGACCGTCGAGCAAGCCCTGGCCCCCGCTCTGGCGGGGACATCCGCCGTTCGAGGCCTGCTGCTCAACTACTTCACCCGCGACGGCGGCAGCCACGTACTCGAGTTAGCGGCCTCGCCAGTCCTCGGAGAAGACGCAAGTCTCATGGGCACGACGCTCGTGCTCACTGACAAAACCGACCTCGAGCGCATTCGCCACGATCAGAAAACGCACCAGCAAATTTCGTCCGAACTGGCGCTCGATCTGCGCACCTCCCTGACCACGATCGCCGGATACGCACAGCAATTGTCATGCAGCCGCGATCACGAATTGGCAAAGCAGTTGGCAAACAATATCGCCCAAGAAGCGGCGCAACTAGACCGCACCATCGGTGGTTTCCTGGGAGGAGCCCAGGCGGCCACCACAAGCTCTTGAATCGCACTGGGTACTGGGTACAAGGTACTGGGTATTTTTTGAAAGCGAAAGGATGATCACATGAAGCACACAAAATGTATGGCCATCGCTACTCTTCTCTTTTTGGGAGTCAGCGGAGCCGCCGCTCAGTCACTCGGAGATTACGCGCGCTCGGTTCGCAAGAACAAACCTGAGCCCACCGTGGCCAGCCGCCACTACGATAACGACAATCTCCCCACCACCGACAAGCTGAGCGTGGTCGGGCCGCCTCCGTCAAACGATGCCGGTGCAGCCACCGCTAAAGCGGCCGCCGCTCCCGGCCCGTCCGCGCAGCAGAAAGCCGCGGACGAGTGGAAGCAAAAGCTCGACGACCAGAAACAAAAAGTCGATGCCCTGAACCACGAACTCGATCTCGACCAGCGCGAAGTTCGTCTGCGCACCGCGGCAGCTTATACCGATCCCACCGTAGCCGTACGGGACGTGCAGTGGAATAAGGACGACGCGCGCTACAAGACCCAGATCGAGCAAAAACAGAAGGCGCTCGATGACGCCCGTCAGCAACTCGAGGACATGCAGGAGCAAGCCCACAAGGCCGGCGTAGCTCCTGCTGACAAGGACAACACCGACGCCAACAAAGACAAAGACAACAACAAACAATAACTAAGCGAGCCGGGCGGCGTGTCCCCGCACGGCTCAGCTCTTTCACTGCGCTACGGAACGACTCGTCGGGAAGACTCGAGTTTCGTATCAGGGCATCGCTTCAGCGATGCCGCAAACCCTCCGAAATCAACCGCCCCTTTAGGGGCCGGGCATCCGCCGCGACACCTCAGCCCCCCACCCGCTCCCGAATCTGCCGCGCATGATGCCGCCCGTGCACCCAATGAAACTTGCGCCACTCCCCAGCCGTCAGCGGCCCCAAAAACGGATGGTCCATAATCTTCGTCCTCGCGCCAAACCTGCGTTCGCAATCCGCGAAGCCCGAGCCCATCTTCTGCAGCTCAGCCGCAACCGCACTCCGCACCTCTTCCGCCGCCATGCCCCGCGGCATCGCCCGCGCCGGAGCCTTGCGCCCGCGCGGCATATACCCCAGATTCACGACCAGTAAAGCGGCAAAGCGATCCTTCAGCGTAGCCCGCGTACCAAGAGGAGCGCCCTGTTCAATGCACTTCGCCAATCCGTAATTAGTGCCCTTATAGGTAAGCAAAAGGTGCTCCAGAATCTGCGCGGCGTTCCATTTCCCCGCCGGAGCCTGCAACAAGTCGCTGACGCTCGCTGCCCGTGTTGCATCTTCGAGTTCCTGCCGCAACTGTTCGAGATAGGAATCCATGACGTTCGTTCAGTACAATGATCCCGCGAACCGAAACCCGATTCACGATGAAGAAACCCACGATGAAGAAACCGAAGAGACCAATGACAAAACTAGTCGTTGCCGTCGCAATTCTAGCAGCCGGATTGGGATTGATGGCCGCATGCTCCTCCGAGCCCAGCAAGCCAACGACGACTGAGACGCCGCAGCCCAAGGCTCCCGAGGCCATTACCGGAAGCAGCGCCTTCTTCAAGTGCTACATCTCCGCCCGTGGCTGGGCGACCGATGCGCAAGGATATCGGGTAGAGTCCGCCGTCTCCAAGGGCGGAGACGGCAAAGCGCAAGAATGGCGCGCCGGATTCGCCTCGCTCTCGCAACACGCCACCAAGTCTTTCACCTGGAGCAACGGCGACATTTCCCACGGCGTCGACGACACTTATAGCCCCAGCAATTCCAGCACCCAGGTTTTCAACGTCCAGTTCCTCAAAACCGATACCGACAAGGCCTTAGCCGTAGCCCAGCAGCATGGTGGGGACAAGCTCTTGCAGAAAGAACCCAACACGCCGGTTCTTTATCTGTTGGACTGGAACCGCCAGACCAACGAACTCCTGTGGCACGTAATCTACGGCACCGACCGCGAGACGGCCAAGCTCCGAGTAGCCGTGAACGCAACCACCGGCGAATTTTCACACGTGGAGAAGTAAATTAACGAAGCAAGTTAATTCGGACAACGAGCGAAAGTCATTTGTCCGCAGCCCGAAGCCCGAAGTGGTTCACTGCACCTTCTCAACCCGCTCCAGCGAAGCGCGGGCATCCTTGGCCAACGGCCCTTCCGGCAGAATCTTCAGGTACTGCGCGTAATATTTTTTCGCTTCGGTTTTATTTCCCAACTTCTCCTCGCACTCACCAATCTTGAAAGTCGCAACCGCGTCACCCTCTTTGTAGTAGAGAGCCTCCTTGTAGCGATCAAGCGCGGCTTTATAGTTTTTGCGCCGGAAGTAAAAATCGCCGATCTGAACGTCTTTCGACGACTTCAGCGGGTTCCACGGGTGGAACTCCTGAATGCCGGTGCTGTCCGTGCCCGCCCCGCCCTCAGGAATATCAAGACCCGCAACCGCAGCCTTACTCGAGGGATGGTTCTTCTCATCGTCCTTGGGAGGATTGATGTCAACCCGGTCAGCGCGGCTGGAACTGGAACTCTCTCCCGCCTCTTGATCGCTAGGATGATCGCCGGCGGCGGGCTTGTCCGAAGCCGCCGACGCCGCCTTGTCGGAGGCAGCTTTATCTGAGGCCGCTTTATCTGACGAAGCGCCCTGCGCGTTTTTGTCCGGAGCAGTCTTGTCCGAAGAATCCTGTGCCAGCGAAATAGTCGTCAGCAGCGCCAATAAACAAATAAGAAGTCGGCCACGCACCCCTCCATTGTATCGCTACTGAGAAAGTCAAAACAGCGCCAGCCAGCGGAAAATCCCGGCGAACCCGAAAAAAACACCCGCAAAAAAATCAGGCCGCCCACATACTGGGACGGCCTGATTTGGCAATGTCCTCCGGGGAGGAGGGCAAACTTGATTTTACATAGTTCGTTCTACATCGACGGTGGATTCGCATTCGCCAGTCGGAGTCGTCGTCGCGGGCGCCTGCGCCGGAGTCATTCCCTCTCCCGTGTTGGTCATCAGCCGAATATCCACGCGACGGTTCTTGGCGCGCCCCGCAGCCGTCTTGTTCGAATCGACCGGCTTATCCTTGCCCAGCCCGATCAGATAAATCTTGTAAGCCGGGACACTCTTCTCCGCCGCCAGATATTGAATCACGGCGTTTGCCCGGCGCTGGCTCAAATCGTAGTTGTAATCCGCGCCGCCCACCGAGTCCGTCGCGCCCTCCACCGTAATAATGTATCCCTTGGTAGTGGCAACGCTGGCCGCCAACTGGTCGATCGCTTCCTTAGCGTCCTTAGTCAGATTGTCTTTGTTGAATCCGAAGAGCACCGCCGTCTCCACCACCGGCTTGTAGTTATCGAGGTTGATGACGGCGTTGGTCAGAGTATCCACACGCTGGACCGCCCCGTTAGCCGCCATCTGCGCCTTGTCAGCGTCGCTGCCAGCAGCCAGAGCCTTCTGGTCGGCCGCGGCAGCCTTGGCCTGCACATCCTGGATCCCAGCCTGAGCGCGCTGATCCACGTCCTTGATGTCTTTCGAATTCTTCGCAGTCAGATCGTCGAGTTCATTGGTCTTGTTGATCAAGGGCGTGGTCTGTTCACGCACATAATTCTTGGTGGTACATCCGATACTCGCGGCCAGCGTCGCCGCCAGCATGAGGGTCAACTGCAATTTCATTGATGTGCGATTCAAAGACATGCGATTCATAGGGGGTAAGGGCTCCTTGCCCGAAATATTGCTCAATCTCGCAATCGAAATCCAAACTTTTGCCCGACTGCCTGGGAACTGGGCTCGCTGATAGTCAATGCACGGCGGATGCCATTCCGCCTTCCCAAAATAAATAGATAACCCATTCTATATCAGTACGTTGGAAACGACCTGTGAGAATCGCACCTGCCCCAAAGCAGGGCAATCCCGATATAAACCATAGAAATTTTATACGATTCGTATTTTTCGGAGCAGGGTTTCCGAGCGGGATTATAGAAGATAGCGGCCGAACTCATGCGCCGCGACGCAAGACTCAGGCTTCGTATCAGGGTATCGCTTGAGCGATACCACTACTTCCGCAAAATCGAGTGCCCCTCTAGGGGCTGCCGCGCATGCCCATTTTTCGGCAGCCCGCAAAACAAGCTTCAGGCACTCGACCGCAAAGAGAATGTCGCACTCAACGCGCCATCTTGTCCCACGCCGTCTCGAACTGCGTAAACAGTGGCATCTCGCTCTTCTGCAAGCCGCCGCGTCCCATCACCCGCCACAGGTACACCTGCGAAGGCCGGCTGCCCTCCGCGCCCCGGTGCGCATCATAGACCGCCAACACATCCTCTGACGGACGCGACTGGACCGCCACAATCACATCTGCCTCCTGCGGCCGATACACCACAATCAGTTTGCCCCATTTCTGGATCGCATCCTGAACGTGCCCAATAGCAGCCCGGTCCTCCGGAAAAATCTCAGGATTGAACTGACCGCCGTCATACGAGGTCACGTACACATAACGCGCGTTAGCAAAAATCCGCGGCATCTCCGGAGTGGTCACCGCAAAGGCCGCCGCGCTAATCGCCAAACCGATCAATACCGTAGCAACAATGTTCCTCATAGTTTTGAAATACGTTTTCATATAAGACTCCCCACATGTTCCTACTAAGAGGGATGCTGCCAGAAGTGCCGGAGTTGCAAGAAGACGCTATTTATAAGGTCTTAAGTGTCGGGCCTAAAGTGCCGGGTCTAAGGTTTTGGGTTTTCCTAAGACCTAACACCTGACACCTGAGACCTGTCTTTAGGGGACCTGCCTTCACATCACTGGCGGAACGCCAATTCCCATAACCGCCAGCACACGAATTAGCTCGCGGCGCACCACCGCCACCGTTGCCAGCAGGAACTTTTTCCGCCCCTCGCCCGCTTCGCTCAAAATGGGATGGCGGTGATAGAAAGTATTAAAAAGCTGCGCCAACTGAAAAGCGTGCTTGGCCAGATAAGCCGGTTCCGTGGTAGCGATGCATTGGCTAACCACATAAGAAGTTTTAGCCGCCGCCAGCCACAGTTCCCAGATATCGTTAGAAGCTTCGCCGTCGAGGTACCGAGCAAACTCCGCCGCAGAAAAGCCGACCGCCAAATCCAGACAGAAACGATCCGGATCGATCCCACCCTTGCGGAAAATATTAGAAGCGCGCACGACCGCATACTGCGCGTAGGGCCCAGTGTCGCCCTCGAAACTAAGCGCGTCTTTGAAGTCAAAAGCAATCACCGAAGTCTTGGTGAACTTCAACATGAAGTAACGCAGCGCCCCAATCGCGACCAGCGTGGCAATCCCCCCTCGCTCCGCCGCGCTCAACTCAGGATGCCGCGTCTCCACTTCCCCGCCCGCCGAGGCAATCAGCGCATCCAGCAGATCGTCCGCCTTAACCCCAAACCCCTTGCGCCCCGAAACCTCAATCCAAGACCGGGCCGCATCCTCATCGCTAAGCGCGTATCCAAGCTCCGCAGCGCATCTCGGAGTAAGCGCAACCATCTCATAAGAAAAATGCGTGTAGCGATCCGCAGCCTCGTCGTGTCCCAACCCGCGCAGAGCTTCGATCACCGTGTTCTGCGCCTCCGACTGCCGGGTATCAATGACGTTATAAATCTCCGCCACATCCCCGAAGTGAGGATGCTCCTTCACCCCGTCCGTAGTAGAGATCCAGCACTCATGCGCGTCAGGATAACGAAAGAATTTCCGATATCCGAAATCGCGCCCCAAAAGCCCAAACTTCCACATGTGATAAGCAATGTCCTTGCCAACATAGCCCACGGTCCCGTTAGACCGAACGATGACTTTCTGGTCTTCCTCTTTAATCTCAGCGCGCTCCGCGCTCTCCGCGGTTTCGGATTCCGTAGTCCCAGCGCGACGCATAATCCAGCAGCCTTTGTTCTTCCCGTAGTCCTCGTAAGTAAGCACCCCGGCTTCCTTAAGCTTGCCAAAAGCCGCATCCCAAAAATCAAGATGCAGAATCTCGCTCTCCCGCGGCAAAAAGTCGTACTCAATGTCCAGCCGCTCCATAGTCTCAAGATGGCGCCTAAGCACAGCCACGGAAATCAAGTCCGCAACAGCGGCCTCCTCATTGTTCCCCTCTTCAATCGAGTGCAGCATGGCCGCCCGCGCCCGCAAATTCGCCTTGTCCTCCTCGTACCAATGCGAAACGCGCGCATAAAGGTCCCAGCACAAGTAATCAAATCGCGGAGCAGCCGCCAGCGCCTCAATCTCAGCCCGCGACTTCCGTTCGATATTCAAAAATCCCACGACCACATCGGCAACCTGCGCCCCAGTGTTGTCAATATAATTCTGTACATCCACTTCACGACCGGCAAACCGCAGCAGCCGGACAAACGTATCCCCGAGAATCGCATTGCGCAGGTGCCCGATATGCGCTGCTTTGTTGGGATTAATACTCGAATGCTCAACCAGCACTTTCCCAGCGGGAACGGTTGCCGCGGGTGCTTCATCGGCAGCAAGCGCAGCGGCCAGCTCCGCGCGCTTGACGCGAACATTGATGTACCCCGCGCCCGCGACCTCGAACTTCTCAAAACCCGGAATCGCCCCAACTCCCGCGACAATCTCCTCGGCAATCTTCCGCGGAGCCTTGCGAAGTTTCTTAGCCAGCTCAAAAGCCAGCGGCAAAGCATACTCGCCAAATTCGATTTTCGGAGGCTGCTCGACCACGATCTTCGCGTCTTCCAGCCCGTAAGCCCGACGCAGAAAATCGCGCAGATGTTCGACCAGTCGCTGTTCTAGATGTCGATACAAGATGCCCTCTAACCCATTGCGAAGCTATTGCTAAGCTATTGAAAGAATAGTGATTCTAACAAACTCGTGCCCTGCGGCAGGTTTGACGGCAATGCAAGCGGCACCTATCATAAAAATTCGGCAGGACCGTTCTATGCTCTCGGCCTTTAGCTAAAAGCCAAGAGCCAACAGCGATTCTTATCATGCGCATAGCCTACCTCGACTGCTTTTCCGGCATCAGCGGCGACATGTTCCTGGGCGCGCTCGTAGATGCCGGAGTGTCTCCCAAGCTTCTGGAAGACACCGTCGCGGCCCTCGACATTGGCGCGCAGTTGCAGATTTCGCGAGTAGTGCGGGCCGGAATCTCAGCCACCAAAGTAGATGTGTTCGCCAACGGAGAAAAAGATCAGCCGCGCGCAATTCTCCGCGACCAACAAAATCACGCTCACGACCACGAGCACGGTCACAGTCACAGCCATTCCCATGCTCAAGAACACCAGCACGAACCCAGCCGCGGACTAACCGAAATCCGCCGCATTATCGAAAAAGCAGCCATCAGCACCACCGCTAAAGCAACAGCCATCAAAATCTTCGAGGCGTTGGGCCAAGCCGAAGCCCAGATCCACAACCAGCCCATCGACCAAGTCCACTTCCACGAAGTAGGAGCCGTCGACGCCATGGTCGACATCGTCTGCGCCGCCGTAGGAGCCGAATCTCTATCCGTAGAACAATGGATATGCTCTCCCCTGAACGTAGGCGGAGGAACCGTGAAATGCGCCCACGGAACCCTCCCCGTCCCTGCGCCCGCGACCCTGAAGCTGCTTCAGGATGCGCTGGTCTACTCCTCCGGCCCACAAGTAGAACTAGTGACGCCCACCGGCGCGGCGATCGTAAAAACGCTAAGCAGCCGCTTCGCATCATTTCCAGCAATGAAGATCGAAAAAGCCGGATACGGCGCCGGAACCCGAGATTTCCCCGAACATCCCAATCTGCTGCGCCTGACCATCGGAGAAGCCGAGACAGCAGCCACATCAACCGAAAAGATTACGGTGCTCGAAGCGAACCTCGACGACTTGAGCCCGCAAGTCCTCGCCTACGCCATGGAGCGTCTGTTAGCCGAAGGTGCACTAGACGTCTTCAGCGTCCCCGTGCAAATGAAGAAGAGCCGCCCTGGAGCGCTATTAACGGTCCTCGCGAAAACGGAAGACGCCAATCGCCTGACCAAATTAATATTTGCCGAGACCACAACTCTAGGAGTCCGCCGCCGCGAAGAACAACGCCAGACCCTTTCGCGACGTTGGGAAACGGTAGCCACCACCTGGGGCCCAGTACGAATTAAAATTGCGAACATGAACGGCACAATCTCAAACTACGCCCCCGAATACGAAGACTGCCGGGCGCTAGCCGAGGCGCAGCAAGTGCCCCTCCGAACGGTGATGCAAGAAGCAATCCAGCAATATCTAAGAGGCGACCGTCAGTCTTAGGCGAACAGCCAACAGCGAAGAGCGAATAGCGCTCTAGAAATCATGACCAAGAAGTTCTACATCACGACCCCGATCTACTACGTCAACGCGCATCCCCACATCGGACACGCCTACACCACCATCGCCTGCGACACCATCGCCCGCCGCCACCGCATGCTCGGAGACGACACCTGGTTCCTGACCGGTACCGACGAGCACGGACAAAAGATCGAGCGCGCAGCTCAGGCCGCGAACAAAACGCCGCAGCAGTTCACCGATGAAATCTCCGCCGAGTTCCGCGCCCTCTGGGATCGCATGGGCCTGAAGTACGACGATTTCATCCGCACCACATCCGCCCGCCACAAAGAAGGCGTGCAAGCCCTGTGGCGCAAAATCCGCGACAACGGATACATCTACAAAGGAACCTACACCGGCCAATACTGCGTCTCCGACGAGCTTTACGTTGACGCCGAACCCGGCGCTCCCTGCCCCGATTGCGGACGCCCCACCGAAACCGTCCACGAAGAAAATTATTATTTCAAGCTCTCGGCCTTTCAGGACCAATTGATCCGCCTCTACACCGAACACCCGGATTTCATCCGCCCCGAGACCCGCCGCAATGAAGTCCTCGCCTTCGTCCGCGGAGGCCTGCGCGATCTCTCCATCAGCCGCTCCACTTTTTCCTGGGGCATCCCCGTGCCCGACGATCCCAAGCACGTCGTCTACGTCTGGCTAGACGCGCTGGCAAACTACATCACCGCGCTAGGCTACGGCCAAAGCGACACGACCAAGTTCAAAAAGTATTGGCCCGCCGACGTGCACATGATCGGCAAAGAAATCGTCCGCTTCCACTGTGTTTACTGGCCCGCGTTCCTGCTGGCCGCCGGCCTGCCCCTGCCGAAAGGCATCACCGCGCACGGCTGGCTGCTCTTCGAAGAAAGCAAAATGTCGAAGTCGCGCGGCAACATAGTCCGCGCCGAAACCATCGTTGACGTCCTGGGCACCGACGCCCTCCGCTATTTCCTGTTGCGCGAAGTAGTCTTCGGCCAGGACGGATCGTTCAGTTTCGACGCGTTAGTCCAGCGCTATAACTCCGATCTCGCGAATGGCCTGGGAAATCTAGCCAGCCGCACCCTGACCATGATCAATCGTTATTTCAAGGGAGAGATTCCGTATCCCTCAAACGCCGCCCACACCGCGGCGGACGCCGCCATCGCTGACGCCGCGAGAAAAGCGATCGTAGATTACGGCGCCCTCTTCGACCAATACCACTTCTCGCGCGCGCTAGAAACCGCCTGGGGACTGGTGGCCGCCGTGGACAAATACATAGTAGAAAACGCCCCCTGGTCCCTCGACGAAAAAAAGGACGAAGAAAGTCGCGCCCGTCTAGCCACCGTCCTCTACACCAGCGCCGAAGCTCTGCGAATCGTGACCGCGCTAGCGTACCCCGTAATGCCCGACGCCACCGCAAAAATCTGGGCCCAGCTCGGATTAGGAGACATCCAGAAATTCGACCTCACGCAACTGCAATGGGGACAGCTCCAGCTCGGCACAAAGTTAGGCGAGATTCAAGCCGTGTTTCCCAGAGCCGACAAATCAGCCGTAGAGAGGATGCAGAAAATGGAAGAACAAGCACCCGGCAGTGGCAATGCAGCGACAAGCGCCCCGCAAGTCCAGCCGAGCGAAGCGAAGCAGCCAGCGCCAGCCAAGCCCGCAGCCGCAATCCCAGACGGCAAAATCAGCATCGACGACTTCGCAAAAGTAGAGTTGCGAGTAGCGCAAGTAAAAACCGCCGAGCGAGTAAAAGGCGCTGACAAACTGCTGCGCATCGAAGTCGATCTAGGTAACGAAATCCGTCAACTAGTAGCCGGCATAGCCGAAGCCTACGAACCGGAATCCCTCATTGGCCGCAAAGTAGTAATCGTGGCAAACCTGGCGCCCCGGAAACTCCGAGGACTGGAATCAAACGGCATGATAGTAGCCGCCTCGCCGGAAGGCGGCAAGCCGGTGCTGGCAAGTTTTCTGGAAGATGTACCCATAGGGACAAGGCTGAAATAGTCTGGTTACTAGCCACTGGCCACTGACCACCGTCCACTGATGTTCATCGACTCTCACGCCCATCTCGAAGGCAACCGCTACGACCCCGATCGTGACGAAGTCCTCGCGCGCGCGAAGCAGAGCGGCATCGAAGCTTACCTAGCTATCGGAAACGGCGAAGGCCCCGCCACCGCCAACTGCGGCATTAAGCTCGCAGAAAAATACGAAGGCCAGCCAGAATATCCAAGAATCTACGCCAGCGTAGGAATCCATCCCCACGAAGCCAGCCTGGCCACCGAAGCCGCGGACGCTCAAATGCTCGAATGGGCGCGGAATCCCAACGTAATAGCCTGGGGAGAAATCGGCCTCGACTATTTCTACGATCACTCCCCAAGAGAAATACAAAAGACAGTCTTCCGACAACAAATGGAGTTGGCAAGATCGGCAAAGCTCCCCATCATCATCCACTGCCGCCCCTCCGACAACAGCGAGAACGCCTGGGACGACTGCCTGAACATGATCGCCGAACATTGGGCGTCCACGGGGCGAGGCGGCATTCTGCATTGCTTCACCGGCAGCATAGAGCATGCGAAACGTGCGCTCGACATGGGATTCATGATCTCCTTCGCTGGCAACATCACCTTCCCCAAAGCCCAGTCCATCCGCGACGCCGCAAGAATCGTCCCCTTAGATCGCATGCTGATCGAAACCGACTCCCCCTACCTCGCCCCAATCCCGCATCGCGGCCAGCGCAACGAACCGGCATTCGTGAAAGAAGTGGCCCGTCAGATCGGAGACCTGCGCAATCTGCCCGCCGAAGAGATCGGCGCTCAAACCGCGAAGAATTTCTATAGCTTCTTCGGCCTCCTGAAGCACTCTTCATAGCTTGTCATCCCGAAATAACTTGTCATCCCGAACGCGGTGAGGGATCTGCAGTCCGCCGTCACGCCCGCCTTCGCAGCGAATGCCTCTTCTGTTACCCTCAAGGGTACACATTTGGGGCGAGCGATCCCTGAAATGAGGTTTTCAGGTCTCGGGTGGATAGATTTCTGTTTTTCCTGACACCTGAGCCTGGATTCATCCCATGCCCGATAACAGTTTCGACATCGTCAGCAAAATCGACCTCGCGGAAGTCGGCAACGCCATCCAGCAGGCGACGAAAGAAGTCACCACCCGCTTTGATCTCAAAGACTCGAAGTCCCAGATCGCCATGGAAGGCACGGACGCGATCATGCTGCACTCCGCCGATGAATACAAACTGAAAGCTGTCAATGACATCCTTCAGGCCAAACTGGTGAAGCGCGGCGTGTCCCTGAAAGGCTTAACTTATGGACCGATCGAGCCGGCCGCCGGAAGTTCGGTCAAGCAGAAAATTACTTTGCAGCAAGGCATTCCGATGGAAAAGGCGAAGGGGATCGTCCAGTTGGTCAAGAATTCCAAAGTGAAAGCGCAAGCCTCCATCCAGGCCGATGTAGTGCGAGTCAGCAGCAAAGATCGCGACACGCTGCAGCAGGTGATCGCGATGGTAAAGAAGCAGGATTTCGGCATCGATCTGCAGTTCACGAATTATCGGACCAATTAGGAATGCTTTAACCGCAAAGAACGCGGCGGCCGCGGAGAAACACGTGAAGGGGCAATACATTAAGAATGAATTTTCTCTGCGAACTCTGCGATCTCTGCGGTTAACGGGTTGAGACGGATCGGACAACATTTGGCCACTACGACCTCCATCAACGGGAAAGAAATCTTCGACCTTCTGCGCGACGACATTGTCGCCATCGAAGAAGAGTTCGGACGCGACACCATCTCGAACGTCGCCGCCATCACCGAGATTGGAGAATACCTCCGCGTCGGTGGCGGCAAGCGAATCCGTCCCGCTCTTCTCCTGCTGTCCGCCAAACTCCTGGGTTATAAAGGCGAGGGGGCAGTAAAGCTCGCGACCGTAGTCGAGATCATCCACACCGCCACGCTGGTCCACGACGACATCATTGATGAAGCACAGCTCCGCCGCGGACGTCCCGCCGCCAACACGCAGTGGGGCAACTCCATGTGCGTACTAGCCGGCGACTGGCTCTACATGCAGGCCTTCAAGATCGCAGTGCAGGAGCGCAATTTCCGGATCCTGGACGTGCTAATCGAACTCACCCAGCAGATGGTAGAAGGCGAACTCCTTCAGATGGAGAAGCTAGGCCAGCTGATTTCTCTGCAAGAGCATCTCGACCTGATCTACCGCAAAACCGCATGCCTGTTCTCAGTATGCATGAGAGTCGGCGGAATCCTGGGCAACGCTACCCCACAGGAAGAAGAACGCCTAGGCCAGTATGGACGCAACCTGGGTCTAGCCTTCCAAATAGTAGACGACGTCCTCGACCTGACCGCATCGGAAGATGTGCTCGGCAAGCCCGTAGCCAGCGATCTGCGCGAAGGCAAAGCCACCATGGCCGTTATTCATGCGCTCGATCACTGCACCACGCTTGAGCGCGACCAGATCGAAACCGTTCTGCGCGACCGCGCCTTCAACGGCGTTACCCACTCCGATATCCTGACCATCCTGAACCGTTACGGTTCTCTCGAATTCGCCACCAAAGAGGCCGCCCGCTACGCCGAGTCGGCGCGCCAGGCCATCTGCATTTTTCCCGACTCCGAAATCAAGCGTGCCCTGCTCTGGGCTCCCGAGTTCGTAGTAGCCAGAGAAAAGTAGCCGTCTCCGCATTAACAGCTTCCTCCTCTGTCTTTCCGACCGCATAACCAATCCGTCGCATGCGAGATGAATACCTTTCATAGTGCGGCAAGCGGACGAGATGTAAACTTGTCGCCGCTTTTGAAAAGCAGGGTGGCCCACTCCTTGCGGCACTATCGCAAGGGGTGGGTAAGGTCGAAACCAAGTTGACCAATGATGGAGGAATCGGTAATGAAAAACAAAATAAACAACCGGACGACAAAAAGCGATAAGGCGAACCAACGGCTCCAGCACCGTGGGCTCACTCTTAAATTTCTGCTCGGAGCCGCCGCAATCTGCGCCTTCACTCTAGTCTCGGCACTAACCGCATCTGCCGGCAACCTATACCGTCCGACGGCCCTCACCGAGAGCGGAGTCGTAATCGGCTTGGCGAAGAATGGCATGAACCAATTTCTCGGCATCCCCTACGCCGCCCCGCCCGTCGGAAATCGGCGCTGGAAGCCGTCCAAGCCCTACGGCCAATTTCAGGGAGGCGTGCTCCAGGCGACGCAATTCGGCAGTGAGTGCACCCAAGCCGGAGGCGGCAGCGAAGATTGCCTCTTCCTGAATGTCTATTCCCCCAAGGGAACTGGCGCCGGAAGCGGCCTCCCGGTCATGTTTTGGATTCACGGCGGCTCCCTCACCAGCGGAGCCAGCGATCCCTACGACCCAACCCGCCTCGTGAACCAAGGCGTAATCGTAGTCACCATCAATTACCGCCTGGGTTATTTAGGATTCTTCGCCCAGTCGGCGATAGATGCTGAAGGCCATCTCGACGGCAACTACGGCTTTATGGATCAGCAACTCGCGCTAAAGTGGGTTCGCAAAAACATCGCGGCCTTTGGAGGCGATAAGAATAAAGTCACCATATTCGGAGAATCCGCCGGCGGACAGAGCGTCTACGCCCAGCTAGCATCTCCCCTAGCCGCAGGTTTGTTCGGTGGAGCAATCTCCGAAAGCGGATCGTACCTGCAATTCCAGGACTACTTTGACTACATTGTCACGCTGGCCGCCGGTGAAACCACGGGCAGCGCCGGTGTACCTTCCGGCGCAACCATTGCCGACAGCGTCGGATGCACCAGCCAGACCGCTGCCTGTCTGCGTGCCGTGCCCGCAGCGTCGCTGGTCGCAATCGAAGCCAGCCCCGTATATCCATTCGTGGATGGCACCCTGCTCACTCAAACCATCACCGCCGCATTTGCCAGCGGCGAATTCAATCGCGTGCCGATAATCTCGGGCACCAACCACGATGAATGGCGTTTGTTCGTCGCCCTGGACTACGACTTGATCGGCAATCCGATCCTGACTTCAACCGAGTACGATAACGCCACCATCGCGCTCTGGGGATCGAGCCTAGGGTCGATCGTCCTCGACTTGTACCCATATTCCAATTACCCCTTCGGCGGTGAGGCCCTGGGAGCCTCAGGCACCGACGGAATCTTCAGCTGTCCCGCGCGCAACGCGGATCAGGCACTTTCACAATTCGTCACCACCTACACCTACGAGTTCAACGACGAAAACGCTCCCCCGTCTCAAGCTTATTTCGGAGGGTTACTGACTTTTCCCTTGGGCACCTATCATTCTGCCGAGATCCAGTACCTGTTCAAGGGCGCCGACATTTTCGGACCGAACGTAGGACCGCTTACGCACCCGCAGGTGCAGCTCTCGAATGCCATGGTCAGCTATTGGACGCAGTTCGCAAAGACAGGAAACCCGAACTCCTCC
This sequence comes from uncultured Acidobacteriaceae bacterium, assembly GCA_963755765.1. Lineage (GTDB taxonomy): Bacteria > Acidobacteriota > Terriglobia > Terriglobales > Acidobacteriaceae > Acidiflorens. The sequence continues at coordinate 54,662 of CAVWKZ010000004.1, read as the reverse complement.
GCTGCGCCGGCCTGGTCTCCATACAGCAGTTCCACTGACCAGTTCCAATCGTTCATACCACCGACGCCGGTGGTCGAATCCAACTTCGCCGCCGAGCACCAGTGCCCGACGTTTTGGGACACGTTCTAGCCCCCCACGCCGCGTGGGCGCGCGTAGCCTCGAACAGGCTCCGCGCGCCCCGCTCAGCTGACGTTAAACCTCAATCCCCGGCATTTCAGCACGTCCTCCCCGCAGTTCCTGCACCGGCACCCCCCAGACCAGCATCAAACGGGCATTGACATAGATATACTGAATCTACCCGCATATAGATGACGGACCTGCTCTCCATAATTTCGCACCACGGCTACCTGTTCCTGGCAGTAGTGTGCTTTGCCGAGGCCGCCGGACTTCCCCTCCCCGCCTCACTCGCCATTCTGACCGCCGGAGCCGTAGCCGCCTACGGACATCTTCATTTCTACCTCATATTCGGCATAGCCCTCGTCGCCCTGGTCACGGGCGATGTCCTTCTCTACTTCATGGGCCGGGTCAGCGGATGGGCCCTGCTAGGCTTTCTCTGCCGCCTCTCCGCGAATCCGGAAACTTGCATTCTGCGTTCCGCCGAATATTTCTACCGCCGGGGCAAGCAGACTCTGCTTTTCTCCAAGTTCATCCCCGGCATCAACGCCATGACTCCGCCGCTAGCCGGCAGCATGAAAATGCGCCTCGGAGATTTCCTGCTATTCGATAGCGCCGGCGTCGTCTTATACGTCGGCGCCTATTCTGTCGCCGGATATCTCTTCAGTGACGCTCTCCGCGCCATCACCCGCGGACTTCAGTCCGCCGGCTCCGCTGCCGAAGTCATTTTCGCCGTCGGCCTCGCCGCCTACCTGACCCACCGTATCTATCTCTACCGCAAGTACCGCGTACTCGACGTGATCCCCCGCGTACCCGCCGACGAACTGGCCCGAAGATTAGCGTCCGACGCAGCCCGCAACATGCTCATCGCCGACGTCCGCAGCCACGGCTACTACGATGAAGACTCCGAGCGCATCGCCGGATCCATCCGCATCGAACCCAACAACCTCGTCGAAGAAATCAAGAACCTCCCCAAGGAGCGAGAGATTTATCTCTACTGCACTTGACAGCGCGAAGCCACCAGCGCCCGTGTGGCGCAACAATTACAGCAACTCGGATTCAGAGTATTCGTAATCGCCGGAGGCCTGCGCGCCTGGCGCAAAGCCGGAAACCCAGTAGAGCGAGTCCCCCACGACGACCTGATCAAACTCCCCACTTTCAGTTAGCTCTAGGAAGGTCAGAGGTGAGAGGTCAGATTGCAGAGGGTAAACCAAAGGTTCGCCGATGCCGCGCGCGCCTAGGTTCTAACCTCTGCAATCTAACCTCTACCCTCTGACCTCCCCACATCCTTGGCATACTCCCGCCACTTTGCTATCGTCCCCACATGGCCCCAACTCCAAGCCTTTGCGGACTAATCCTCGCCGCCGGTGACTCCACCCGCATGGGACGCGACAAGGCCCTGCTCCCCTGGCCACCATCATCACCGAGCGAAACCTTCCTCTCCGCCGCCATCAAACTCTTTTTTCCCCGCGTCGATGTCGTGATGGTCGTAGTAGGCAAGAACGAAGCCGCCCTGACTCCCATCATCTACGCCAACGGAGCCTCGCTAGTGGTCAATCCCGATCCCGAGCGCGGCCAGTTCAGCTCCCTGCAGGCCGGTCTGCAGGAAGTAAGAAATCGCGGCCGCGACTCCGCCATGATCACGCTGGTTGACCGCCCTCCCGTCCGCTCCGAAACCATCGAACTCCTGCAATCCGCCTTCGATCGCGCCATCGCCAAAAGGAAATGGGCGGTAATCCCCGACTACAAAGGAAACCACGGACATCCAATTCTGATAGGTAACGCTATGCTGGAAGCCTTCCTGGAGGCCACTGAAACCGCGAACGCCCGCGAAGTCGAGCGTCAGCACCAGAGCGAAATCGAATATCTTCCCGTGGATGACCCGCTGGTAGCCATGAACGTAAACACACCAGAGCAATATGCCTCTCTGAATTTTCCACCAACCCCGGTGCCAGCGACTTAAATCGCTCCCAAGTCCAACCATGACCAATCTCACACCTTATCAATCCGAATTCGTAGAAAGCGTACTAACCCTGAACCCGCGCCTGGCCACCTCCGACTGCGACGGCACCTTCTGGTCACCCGACGCCGGCGAAGGCTTCTTCGCCTGGGAACTCCAGCAAGGCCTAGTCTCCAAAGAAGTCGCCTCCTGGGCGCGCAAACGCTATGCCGACTACAAAGCTGGCCAGGTAGCCGAAGAAATAATGTGCGGAGAAATGGTCACTATGCATCGCGGACTGCCAGAAAAAGCAGTCCAGCAAGCCTGCGACACCTATTTCGCCGAAGCCATAGCTCCCAAGATTTTTCCTGAGATGAGGGAGCTAATCGAGCGCCTGCGCGCCGCCGGATGCGACGTCTGGGCCGTTTCCTCCTCCAATCAATGGATCATCCGCTCCGCCATGCGCTACTTCGGCATCCCCAACAACCGCATCCTCGCTGCCGAAGTAGCCATAGAGGATGGCATAATCACCGATCGCTTAATAAGAGTTCCCAGCGGCCCGGGCAAGCCCGAAGCGATCCGCTCGGCGCTGAAGTCGTCTCCCGACCAAAGCCCCGATTGCGCCTTCGGCAACGCCATCTGGGACCGCGAGATGCTGTCCATGTCAAAGTACCCCTTCGCCATCAACCCCAACCCCGATCTCAAAAAAATCGCTGTCGCGAATGGCTGGAAGGTATATCAGCCGGACACACACCATCCTGGATGATTCAACAAGCTGATTCCTTCACTCAAACCTTGCGCAAGAGAGCGGCGAGCGTGTCCATCGCCAGGTGGCTTGCGTGGGCGGAAGCCTGTGGCAAGCCACCAACTTTTCGCACCAGCTCTTCCCTGCTCAACTTGCGCGCTTCTTCTACGCTCTTGCCTTTTGCCAACTCGGTGATCGCCGACCCGCAAGCCATCGTGGGAACACAGCCCTTGGCGCGAAAACGAATGTTGGCGATGCGTCTGTCCGATTTATTTTCTAGGCGTTTATTTTCCAAGAGCAGCGTGAGTTCCAGAACATCTCCACAGACCGGGTTCTCCAATTGCACCGACGAGTCGGGATTTTCAATCGCACCCGAGTTGCGTGGGTTCTGAAAGTGATCGAGCAGTTCGGCGGAATACACAGGAAGATTGTAATGCGCCGGTCGCCGGAATTCGCGTCCCCTACAATAGGAAGATGCCCGACTCGAATCATCCGCGACGAATCGCGTGCCTGCAACCAAGCGCGACCGTAATCCTCGCCAGCGTCGGCGAACTGGATCGCGTCGTGGCTTGCACCAAATACTGTGTTGACGTCGTCCCAGAATTACGAAACCAACCACAAAACAACGCCCGCCTCATCGTCGCCGACTCCTGGACCTCGAAAGCCAGCGAGATTCTCGCCGCCAAACCCGACCTCGTGATTGCCTCCGTTCCCTACCAGGAAGCGGCCGTCGTCGAGATTCTAAAGGCAGGCATTCGGTTCCTGGGTCTAGCACCGCGCACGCTCGACGACATTTACACCGACATCGCGCTGATCTCCGCCTCGGTCGGAGCCAGCGAGCGCGGCGCGAAAGTGATTTGCGACATGCAAACAGCAATCGAAGACATGCGACGCCAAACCGCAACTCTTCCCAGAAAGCGCGTCTTCTGCGAGGAGTGGGGAAAACCGATCATCGCATCGCAGTCGTGGGTGGCTGAACTGATCGAAGCAGCCGGAGGTAATTTTTTGGGCAAACCCGGAGCGCAATCCTCAGCCGAAGAGATCGCGCGAATGAATCCCGAGGTCATCATCGCGGCGTGGTGCGGAGCGGGCGATCGCGTTCCGCTATCGAAGATAGTTTCGGGAAGAGGCTGGTCAGAAACCGCGGCGGTGCGGAATGCGCAGGTATATTGCATCTCCGACGAGCTTTTGAACACGCCCGCGCCGACGCTGATTTCGGGGTTGCGCGCTCTCGCGGGTGCAATTCATCCCGAGACGTTCGGCCCCCAATCCGGACTTCGTTCGGTTACGCAAGTACCAAGCGCATAATCACCCGGCGAAGCCGAATCGCAACTATTTGATTTAGGATTATTGTTATGGCCACCTCCAATCTCGACAAGATCGACGATGCACGCAAAGAAGTCGAGCTGCTCAACGCCGAATCCCGCACGGCGGACCAACTGATGGAAGGCATCACCCTGGTACTCAACAAACACATGCTGAAGTACAACTGGGTAGGTTTTTACATGCTGGAAGCAGGCGCCGATCCGCCCATGCTGCTCTTGGGCTACTTTCAGGGAGCGATGACTCCGCACACTCGTATTGCTCTGAATCAGGGCATCTGCGGTGCCGCCGCTTCGTCGGGAAAGACGGTAGTAGTACACGATGTAAAGAAAGATCAGCGCTATCTCGCCTGCTCGCTCGAAACCAAGTCCGAGATCGTGGTTCCCATCTTCGTACACGGCAAGGTGGCGGGCGAACTCGATATTGACAGCCACTTCCTCGCGGCCTTCGCCGCCGAAGATTGCGAGCTGATTGAGTATTGCGCTCAGCTGGTTGGCCAGCGCCTGGAAACAGAAAAAACCGTCACCCCGTAACCTCGTGCTGGAACCTCATGAAGCGAGTCGTAGCCGCGCTCATTCTGAAAGATGACCTAATCCTCGCCTGCCAGAGGACGCGGCATCAGCCCATGCCCCTGAAATGGGAATTCCCCGGAGGCAAGATCGAAGAAGGTGAACAGCCCCGCGATGCCATGCGCCGCGAGCTGGAAGAAGAACTGGGGATCGTTGCAGAGGTTGGTGTGGAGGTAGCCCGCATCGTCCACGAATACACCGGCGGCGGTGCCGTGGAGCTAAGGTTCTTCGAAGTACGCAGCTACCAGGGTGAAATTGACAACCGGATTTTTCGCGAAATCCGCTGGGTGAAGCGGAAGGAATTATTAAAACTGGACTTCCTCGAAGCGGACCTTGGACTGGTGAAGGATCTGGCAGCAGGGAAAATTGTTTGAGACTATTCAGCCGTCGCGCTCTAGGTCGTCCCGCCGCGTATTTGGCTGTAGACATAGACCGCCGTTAATCCGATCATAATCACAGTGGTTGACCAGGCGATGATGTTGAACGTGCGCTTATTTACGTATTCGCCCATCAGTTCTTTCTTGTTGATCAGCAATAGCATGAAAATCAGCACGAAGGGCAACACTGCGCCGTTGACCACCTGCGAGAACACAGCGATCTTGATCAGCGGAAGCCCAGGTATCAGGACCACGGCTCCTCCGGCAACGATGAGCACGGTATAGAGCCAGTAAAAAGCGGGGGCTTCGGAGAACTTGCGTTCCACGCCTGACTCGAGGCCTAATCCTTCGCAAACCGTGTAGGCGGTTGAAAGCGGCAGGATCGAAGCCGCGAAGAGCGAGGCATTGAAGAGTCCAAGAGCAAACAGTATGTAGGCCCAATCGCCGGCCAAAGGTCGCAGCGCCTGAGCGGCATCGGCGGCATCGCGAATGTCATAAAGCTTATGCGCATAGAGCGTGGCCGCGCAGGCCACAATGATGAACCACGCCACCACGTCGGTGAAGATGCAGCCCACGATTACATCGAGCCTCGAGGTTTTGTATTGCCGACGTGTCACACCTTTTTCGACGATCGACGATTGCAGATAGAACTGCATCCAGGGCGCAATCGTGGTGCCGACTACGCCGATCACCATGTAGAGGTACGAACTTTGCCTGAAGGCGGCCATCTGCGGAGGCTTGATCGTGGCTTTCACGGCCTCGATCCACGCTGGCTTGGCCAGCAACCCGGCAAATATGTAGGTGACGTAGAAGAACGAAGCCGCCAGAAAGACCTTCTCAACACTCTTGTACTGTCCTTTGACTGCGATCAACCAGACGATCACGGCGCATATCGGAACCGCGATGTACCTGGAGACTCCAAACAGCGCCATGCTGCCAACAATGCCGATAAATTCGCCCACCACATTGCCGAAGTTTGTGATCAGAATGCCGAGCATCATCAGAAAGGTAATCCGCAGGCCGTATTCTTCTCGGATCAGGTCGCTCAGACCCTTGCCGGTCACCGCTCCCATGCGGGCGCACATCTCCTGCACCACGATCAGGGCGATCGTGGTCGGGATCATCGTCCACAGGAGCATGTAGCCGAACTGCGCGCCAGCCTGCGAATAGGTCAGGATGCCGTTGGCATCGTTGTCCACGTTCGCGGTGATGAAGCCCGGCCCTACGACGGCAAAGAACAGCAGGAGCCGGAACTTCCAACTTCTAAAGAATTTCATGCGTGGCCAGAGGCGCAATCAAATTGGCAAAACAGCCGCATCAGAATAAATGCTGGAAGTGCAGTCTGGATAGGTGAATCTGCAAAAGCGGGAAACTTTTGTGCAAGGTTGCCCCAAACGAGAAAGACTACAGTTTGGCGCGGAGCATCGCGATCACGTCGTCGGGCGTGATCACGCCGGTAAGATGCCTGTGTTCGTCGATCACCGGCAATGTCAGCAGGTTGTACTTGTCGAAGAGTTCAGCGAATTCCTTTTCTTTCGTGTCTTTGTGGCAGGAAATCAACGGCTCCTGGGCCAGAGCCAGCAGCGGCGTCGCAGCAGGCGCGAGGACGATCTTCACCAGCGGCACCGACCCAGCGAGCGTCCCATGAGAATCCGTCAGATAAATGGTGCTCATGTTTTCCATGCGGCCTTCGAAGGTGCGCATGGCCTCGATGGCGTCCTGGGCCGTGGCCGTAACCGGCAGCGCAATAAACTCTGTGGTCATGCGCCCAGCGGCCGTGTTCTCTCGGAACTCGAGCAGGTCGGCGACTTCCTGGCGCTCTTCGGGCTGCATCTGCACCAGGATTTCTTCCGTCTTGTCATCGGACAGGTCGCCCAAAAGGTCGGCAGCCGCGTCCGGTTCCATCTCCTCGACGATGTCGGCAGCACGATCGGAATCTAGCGATTCCAGGACCGCTTTCTGCACTTTCGGTTCGAGTTCTTCCAAGGCGCCGGCGGCGACGCCTTCGTCCAGCGTCTCGAACACGGCTTCGCGCTCATCGGGCGCCAGATTCTCCACAATGTCGGCAATGTCGGCCGGATGGAGTTTAGCCAGGCGTTCGTGGGAAATCTTCAATTTGACGCGTCGCGCGGGATCGGTCTCGATGAGATCCACGAAGTCCCATGGAATCTCGCGCGGAGGTATTCGCTGGAGCAGGGCCCGGAGGGCGGCAGCTGGAACCATGCCTTTGAGGAGCCGCCGAATCGCGCCGCGGGCTCCAACGTCCACCCCGCCGACCCTCAGGACGGAGCGATTCTGCGCGCTGTCATGGTGAAAATCGACGTCATTCACGCGCACAACTTTCCGGCCATGGACGTCAATCACTTGCTGATCGAGCAGATCACGGCTGAGCAGCAGCAATCCTTCGGAGGCGTCTGCCGAAGCCCAGTCCGCAGCCGCAGTCGAAGCCCTGATACCACCATTGATTGCCGAAACCGAGCTCAAGGGCAACACGCGGTTTCCAGCGTGGGTTTTAATGATCAGGACCGAAACCCGCGACCGGTCTTCCTGCGGCGTGAGAGCCACCTCGCGTACCCGTCCGCTGGCCACGCCGGAGGCGTCATAGACGGTCGAGCCCAACAGTTCGCTCAAAGAGACGGTGGCCATCCTGAAGAGAATACTCAAGTGCGTGTGCAGATGCCAGATGAATGCGACTGCAGGCCAGGAAAAGCGGTTACCACAGTGGACACGGGGGTACGGAGGAAATCAACCGGTTGACACGTCACGACTCGACTGACTACACTCTGCCTTCCTCACAGTTGGACTGTGGCAGTGTGAACGGGAAACTATGGGTAAGCGTCCTCGCATCGCGGTTGTGGGTAGTGCCAATGTCGATTTAACTACCTTCTCAGGCCAGTTCCCCAAGCCGGGCGAAACCATCTTTGGCCAGAAGTTCGATTTGGGATTCGGTGGGAAAGGCGCGAACCAGGCCGTCGCCGCCCGGCTTTGCGGAGCCGACGTCTTCATGGTGGCGCGAGTCGGCGACGATCTGTTTGGCCCGTCAACCATTAAGAACTTTGAAAAGCTGGGCATCGATGCCACTCATGTGCGCCAGGTCAAAGGCGTGTCCAGCGGAGTGGCGCCGATCTTCGTCGAACCCTCCGGGCAGAATCGGATCATCGTCGTTAAAGGCGCGAACGACGAATTGAAACCTCCGGACGTGGATGCCGCGGCGGACGTGCTGAAGAGCGCCGACTGTATCGTTCTGCAGTTCGAGATTCCGCTTGAGACCGTGTACTACACCATAAGGTGTGCACGGAGGAACGGGATCCGGTGCATCCTGAATCCGGCTCCGGCGCAGCCCATCGATCTCAAGGCGGTCGCCGAGCTCGATTACTTCGTTCCCAATGAGAGCGAGGCTGAGGCGATTTCCGGAATGCCGGTGCGCAATCTCGACGATGCCAAGCGCTGTGCCAGTAAACTTTTGGCGAGCGGCATTCGGCGAGTGATTATCACGCTGGGTGCGAATGGTTCACTGCTGGCGGGAACTGAAGGCATGGAGCACGTGCCCGCGTTCAGCGTAAAAAGTGTGGATAGCACTGGAGCCGGTGATGCTTTTATCGGCAGCTTTGCCACCTTCCTCGGCGAAGGTTTGCCGGAGCGGGAAGCCGTACGCCGCGCTAATCTTTACGCCGGGCTTTCGACTACGGGCGTGGGAACGCAGAAGTCTTTCTATGATCGGGCTAGGTTTGACGCGGAGTGGAGCGCGCGAGGCAAAGGCTGACGCGCCAGCGTCTCACCTTTCCATCAGCAGGACCTTCTCCGCATCATCAGTCTCGGTTAACTTGACCTCGATCACTTCATTGTCGGTCGTCTGCACGACTCTTCCGACGAAAGTGGCCTCGACGGGCAATTCGCGGTGGCCGCGATCGATCAGCACCAGCAACTGCACAAGGCTGGGGCGGCCATGCGAGAAAAGGGCGTCGAGAGCGGCGCGCGTGGTGCGGCCGGTATAGAGCACGTCATCCACGAGTACGATCTTCTTGCCTTCTATGGAAAAGCCAATTTCGGCTTCCTGCACCACTGGCTTGGGACCGAGGGTCGAAAGGTCGTCACGATAGAACGTGATGTCGAGTGTGCCGACGGGAACTTTCTTCTTTTCGACCTGTTGAATCATTTTGCCCAGTCGCTCGGCGATGGGCACTCCGCGACGGCGAATTCCGACCAGTCCCAAGCCTTCGACGCCGCTGTTCTTTTCAAGAATTTCGTGAGCCAGACGCACCAGCGTGCGTTCAATTTCTGAAGCCGACATCAATTGCGCTTTTTGCCGAAGCGCCGTTTTGCGGACCGCGTTCTTCCTAATCGTCATCCCGCCTCCTACGGTCGGATTGTACAGCCTGTCGCCGCCCGTGAGGCCGCCCATGGCGGCACTTCCGACTTTTTCGTCCGGCGATTCCACAGCGCGTTGGAGTAAGATCATGGAGCCGCTACTTCGTGTCGAGATCTGGCAACAGCTGACTCGATATCCGTATCTAAAATCCTGAATCAAAATCCCGAGGTGCACCATGACACGAAGTCTCCCTGTCCGAATCGCCCTGCTTTCCGCTGCCATCCTGCTTCTTGCGGTACTTGCCTCCCACTGGGAGGTGTTAGTCGGGGCTTCGCCAGCGTTCAAAGGCGTCCTTACCTATCACAACGACAACATGCGCACCGGACGGAATTCGAGCGAGACCACGCTCACCCTCAAGAACGTGAACTCGGGCACTTTCGGGAAGTTGTTCGTGATTCCTACGGACGGGTTGGTGGACGCGCAGCCCTTATATACGCCCAATGTGAGCATTCCAGGGAATGGCACGCACAACGTGCTGCTAGTGGCTACTGAGAACGACACGGTGTACGGATTTGACGCGGATAGCGGGTTGACACTTTGGCATGTGACCATGCTCGAGGCGAACGAAGCTCCTTCGGATAACCGCGGCTGCTCGCAAGTTACGCCGACAATCGGAGTTAGCTCCACTCCTGCGGTCGATCTCACCGAGAGGCCACACGGCACGATGTATGTAGTCGCGATGAGCAAGGACTCCAGCTCCAACTATCATCAGCGGCTGCATGCCCTGGACATTACCAGCGGAGCGGAGGAGTTCGGCGGCCCGGTGGACATTGCGGCCCAGTACCCCGGCACGGGTGATAACAGTCAGAACGGGGAGGTGATTTTTGATCCCAAGCAATACAAGGAACGAGCAGGCCTGCTACTCCTGAATCATGTCGTTTACACGTCGTGGGCATCTCACTGCGACCACCGGCCGTATACAGGATGGATCATCAGTTACAACGAGGCGACGTTGGCGCAGCAGTCGGTTATCAACGTGACTCCGAACGGCAATGAAGGGGCTATCTGGGCCGCCGGCACAGGACTGGCTGCGGACTCGGCCGGAAATATCTACTTCGACGACGCCAACGGAACATTCGATACGACTCTGGATGGAAATGGGTTCCCGGAAAATGGAGATTATGGGAACGCCCTCATTAAGCTTTCGACCAAGAAGGGCCGACTGGCGGTGTCGGACTACTTCAACATGTACAACACCGTGACCGAGTCGAACGGGGACGAAGATCTGGGGTCGGGTGGCGCCATGGTTGTGCCGACCTTCAAAGACTCCAGCGGCGTAATGCATGAACTGGTTGTGGGTGCCGGGAAGGACAAAAATATCTATCTGGCTAATCGAACCAACATGGGGAAATTTAATCCGAACAACAATAGCCAGATTTACCAGGAGCTGACCGGTGCGCTGGCGGGATCGGTATTTTCGGCTCCGGCTTTTGACGGCAAGAAAATCTACTACGGATCGGTGGGGGACACGATCAAGGCATTCTCTTTCAACGCGAACGGCATGCTGAACGCTACTCCCGAGTCGAAGACCACGACAGCGTTCGGCTACCCGGGGACGACGCCCAGCATCTCGGGGAGTTCGCCAAAGACTCTTATTTTGTGGGCCACGGAAAACACCTCGCCGGCCGTGCTGCATGCCTACAACGCCAACAATCTTGCCATCGAGTTGTATAACTCGAACCAGGCGTCAGGCGGACGCGACAACTTTGGAAATGGGAATAAATACATCACGCCGACAATCGCGAACGGCAAGGTGTATGTCGGCACGACTAACGGAGTCGGAGTGTTGGGACTATTGCCGTAAGCTTTCGTGAAGAGCAGTGATTGGGTGGCCGGGCGAGGATGCCCGGCTCTCCACCAACCAGTTCGGATCTAATGATCCCTCAACTTACGCCGCTTTGAGTTTGCCGCTCTTGAAAAATGCGATCAGATCGGAGTTGATCTGGTCCGCGTGGGTTGTGGGCATCCCGTGCGGAAAGCCCGGATAGGTTTTCAGCGTGGAGCCCTTCACAATCTTCGCGGACTGCGGGCCAGCCGCGGCGATCGGCACGATCTGATCGTCTTCGCCGTGAAGAATGAGAGTCGGCACATCGAACTTCTTGAGGTCCTCGGTAAAATCCGTCTCCGAGAAGGCCTTGATGCAGTCGTAGTGGGCTTTCATCCCTCCCAACATGCCTTGGAGCCACCAATGCTCCCGAATGCCTTCTGAAATCTTGGCGCCGGACCGGTTGTAGCCGTAGAACGGTAGCGTAATGTCGCGGTAAAACTGCGGCCGGTTTGCCGCCAGCGCGGTTCTCAGGTTGTCGAAGACCGAGATCGGCGCGCCGAGGGGATTCTTGTCCGTCTTCACCATCAGCGGCGGTACTGCGCTAATCAGCACCGCCATGCCGACACGCTTCGTGCCGTGCCGGCCGATGTAACGCGCAACTTCTCCGCCACCGGTGGAGTGACCCACGTGGATTGCGTTCTTCAGGTCAAGCTTTTCGGTGAGAGCCGCAAGATCGTCGGCATAGGTATCCATGTCATTGCCATCCCAGGTCTGGGTGGAACGGCCGTGCCCGCGCCGGTCGGCCGCGATGACTCGAAAACCCTGCTGGCCGAAGTACAGCATCTGTCCGTCCCAGTCGTCCGCGGTGAGCGGCCAGCCGTGGCTGAACACTATGGGCTGTCCCTTGCCCCAGTCTTTGTAGTAAATGTGGGTGCCGTCTTTGATGGTGATCGTAGGCATATAAAGGTTCCTCCTTAGTTGTGATACTCAGTTGTGGTTCTTATCCGAAGGCATCGCGGCTTCCGACAGCGGAAGCCAAATTCTAAAACGTGTATCACCGGGCTTCGACTCCACGTGAATACTTCCCCGGTGTTTCTTCACAATGCGCTGAACCGTGTCCAGGCCCAATCCAGTTCCCTCTCCAACTCCTTTGGTCGTAAAGAATGGTTCAAAGATGTGCGGCTCAACCTCGGGCGAAATTCCTGGACCGTTGTCGCCGATCTCCACCACAACGCACCCGTCTTCGCGATAGGTTCGCACCCGAAGTTCGCCCTTCCCTCCCATGGCGTCGATGGCGTTATCAATGATGTTGGTCCAAACCTGATTGAGCTCGCTGCCAAATGAATTCACTAGAAACGGAATGCGCTGATAGTCGCGCTTCACCGCTACTCCCTTTTTTAGCTTGTGGTTCAGGATGGTGAGCGTGGTCTCCAGGCTTTTCGCGACGTCGACGTTTTGCACCGGCGCCTGATCCATGTAGGTGTATTCCTTGATGGCACACACCAGATCGGAGATTCGCGAGGTGCTGCTCTCAATTTCGTCCACCAGGTTCGCTATCTCGACAGAAGCAGCAATTCTTACCAGAGCGGCTCGGGCAGTGTCGGCATCGAGCGCCGCGAACAATGATTCCAGGGCTTCGGGCTTGATGTTCTTCTTTGCGAGATCGGCCGCCAGTTGCCACAAGTCGGTCTGCCCGTGACTGCGCAGCAAGGAATCAACCTGATCTTCCAGGTCGCTGACGGCCAGGGGATCGGGTGGAAGATCGTCGTGCTGAATGAACGATGTTTCCAGTTTTTCGATTTCCGCTCTCTCCGCGGGAGTGAGATCGCGCCTCCCTAGTTCGAGACTTGCGTTCTTGATTTTCTTCAGGACGTCACGCAATTGGCTGGCGGCACGTTTGGCAGCGGATGCAGGGTTATTCAGCTCATGAGCCAGACCCGCGGAAAGCTTACCTAAGCCAGCCAATCTGTCCCGTTGTTGCTCGATCCGCGTGGTTTCACGGATGCGGTCAGCCATCAGACCCACCAAACGCTTGGCCAACTCCGGCATCTTCTGCACCAGCTCTGGAAACGATGCTGCGGGAAATTTCAAGACGCGGCTGTCAATGACGGCGCGTCCATTCACGCTAAACTGCTTCATTCTGGAAAATGGGAGCGTTCCGGTGACATCGCCCTTATCCAAGGAAAATGCTACGGTCTCGCCGCCCATCTCGCCGTGAATCTCAAGCTGCCCGTCCAGAATCACGAACATTGAGTCTGCGGGCGTTCCCTGGCGCATGTAGGTATCGCCCGCCTTGTAGTTGAGTTCCTCAGCCTGGCTGAGAAACCAGGCGATTTGGTCGTCCGGTAAATCCGCGAACGACGGAACGCTAAGAAGTTCGGAGTTTTCGACCATTTATACCTTGCTCAAATACTGATGGATGAACTGCACTGCTACCGATCCTTCGCCCACGCCCGAGGCTACACGCTTCACCGAACCATGCCGCACATCGCCCACCGCAAAGATGCCAGGGATATTGGTTTCGAGCAGGAATGGATCGCGGTCAAGCGTCCAGCCCTTGGGGCGCTGCCCGTCACGGATAAGATCAGGACCGGCCAAAAGAAAACCGCGCTCGTCGCGCTCAACCAAATCGCCTAGCCAGTCGGTGCGCGGCAGGGCCCCAATAAAGATGAACATCGAGCTTGCCGGCACGCGCTCCAGCTTATTGCTGTCTGAACAAAGGACGGAAACCTCTTCCAGATGGGTTTCGCCATGCGCCTCGGCCACGCTGGCGCTCGCCCACACTTGAATGTTGGGTGTCTCTTTAATCTGATCAATCAGATACTTCGACATGGTGCTGTCGAGCGAACTGCCGCGTACCAGCATGACAACACGCTCGGCATACTTGGCAAAGTTCATGGCCGCTTGGCCCGCTGAATTCGCCCCGCCCACCACGTAGACCATCTCGCCTTTGCATGACAACGCTTCCGTGGCGCCGCCGCCATAGTAAACACCAGCACCTTGCAGGCGATCAATTCCGGGTGCATCCAGACGGCGCCACTGTACTCCGCTCGCGATCATGAGCGCATGGCAGGAAATCTCGCTGCCATCGGCCAACTTGATGAAGCGATACGAGCCTTCGGTGCGCACGCCAACCGCTTCCTGGGGAGAAAGAATTTCCACTCCAAAACGCTGCGCTTGCGCGACCGCACGCCGCGCCAGATCGTTGCCGCTGAGGCCCGATGGAAATCCGAGATAGTTCTCAATTCGCGAACTCATGCCAGCCTGACCACCCGGAGCTTCACGTTCAATCATCACCGTGTGCAGACCCTCTGACGCGCCATAAACCGCTGCGGCCAGACCCGCCGGTCCGCCGCCCACAATCGCCAGATCGTAGAAGTCGGTTTGCGCGCGTGTTCGCATGTCCAATTTTTGCGCGACATCCGCGGGCAGGCTATCCAGCAGCTTGGTTCCGTCGGGAAAGAGCACCTCTGGGAGGCTGGCGGCCTCCGGCCCGAGAACCTCCAGTAGACGCTTGGTTTCGGGGTCGTTGGCCGAAGCCTCGACGTCGATCCACTGATAGGGGACGCGATTGCGCGCCAGAAAGTCACGCAACTCATAACACTTCGGCGACCACCGCGTGCCGAGGACCCTGATGCCCTGAAATGCCGGCCGGTACGAAGCTTGCCAGTCCTCGAGCAGGTCATTCAATTGCGGATACAGATGATCTGTCGGAGGGTCCCATGGCTTCAGGAAAAAATAGTTGATGCTGGCCTGATTGATGGCGCTGATGGCGGCGTTGGTGTCGGCGTAGGCGGTAAGCAAAGCACGCTTCGCATCGGGATAGATTTGCATTGCCTCCTGCAGAAATGTGACGCCGTCCATCCGCGGCATACGCTGGTCCGCGAGCAGCAGAGCTACGCTGTCATTGCGGATCTTCAGCTGCTTCAGAAGATCCAGTGCTCCCTCGGGAGAGTCGCTGCCGATGACGCGATAGTCCGCACCGTACTGCGAGCGCAAGTCCCGTTCGATCGCCCGCAGGACGTCGGAGTCGTCGTCAATACTCAGCAAAATCGGTTTCGGCATGATTTCGTATCAGTCTCGAGGGTGAAGCGGAGTCGCACTCGTGCGCTCAAGCCGCAAGCTCGCCCGCCTCGATCTCATCCACATAGCACCAGACCCAGCTTTCTCCCGGTTGGATCGAACGCATCAGAGGATGTTTCGTATGGTGAAAGTGCTTGGTAGCATGCTTGTTCTTGGACGAGTCGCAACAGGCCGCATGTCCACAGATCAGGCACATACGCAGATGGACCCAGGTATCTCCGGTCTTAATGCAGTCCTCACAGACATGCTTGTCGGTTTGTCTTATTTTGATCTGATCGAGATGCGTGCATTCCTCGGCCATCGATTCCTCCGTCGTCATTCCGCGATGAGCAGATTCTCCGCGAAGGGCCACTGCTCGTCAATCCATTGGGCCTGGCAGCGGAAGCCGGCATCTTGCGCCATCGGTGAGATTTCTTCCGCCGAGTACTTGTGGCTGCTCTCGGTCCAGATAGTCTCCCCTTCAACGAACTCAATGCGCAGATCCGCTGCCGGGATTCGCACCGTTTGCCGCCGCTGGGATTGCAGATGCATTTCGATGCTCCGGGCTTCGTGATTGACTTTGGCCACGTGGGCAAACTCGCGTAAATCGAAATCTGCATCAAGTTCGCGATTGATGCGGGCCAACAGGTTGAGATCAAACGCAGCGGTAACTCCGAGTTCGTCGTCGTACGCGCTGAGCAGTTGTGAAACGGGCTTTTCCAGGTCGGTTCCCAACAGGAGCGAATCTCCGGGCTCGAGAATGCGCCGGACCGCCGCCAGGAATTTCACTCCCACGGGACGATCGAAATTCCCGATCGTGCTCCCCAGAAACAATACCAAGAGATGTTGGCCGGGCCGTCGGTATGCAGCCACTTCCAGCAGACCATCGAGGTACTCACGCTCAAAACCAACAATGCTGATGGAATCAATGTCGCTGAGTTCGCGCTCGCACATCACCAAAGCTGAGCGGGATATTTCGACCGGATAATAAGACGTGGGCCCGCGCCGGCTGAACGCCTCCAGTATCCATCGAGTCTTCTTGCCGCTGCCGCTGCCCAGTTCCGCCACGGCGACCGGAGCGTCGAGGCGTTCCACGATCTCGCCAGCATGACGTTGCAGCAAACGCTCGTCGGCCCGCGTGAGGCCGTACTCCGGCAGATGGCTGATCACTTCAAACAGCGCCGAACCGACGTCGTCGTAAAGATACTTGGAAGGTAGTTCCTTTTGTCCCGGCCGAGTGAGTCCGTCGCGGACATCGGCCGCAAATTCATACGCAGTATTGGCTGGAATTGCGTGAATCAACATAAGTAAATCCTCTCCGACGATCAGTGCTCGACGATCAATGTAGGACGATTAGCGGCTAACGCAGCGAAAACCCGCATACACATATTGATAGTGTGCCTGGAACCAGTTACGAAACGTGGAACGCAGCATGCACGCAGCCGTGCGTGACGAGCCACCCTTCATGACGAAGTGCTTGCCATCGAAAAAATCGGCTGAGTATCCACGGTAAAACGGAAACTGCTCGAACCCCGAGAACGGGCCGAAAACGGTGGAAGTCCATTCCCACCCGTTGCCCAGTAGATCGTGGACACCGAAAGCGCTCTGCCCTTCCGGAAACGCGTTTACCGGCACCGGGTCCCAACGGTGAAAATCAAAATTGCCGCGCGTTTCATCGGGCGGTTTATCGCCCCACGGGTACCGCTGTGTGTTTCCATCAACGGTCCCGTAGGCAGCGCGTTGCCACTCAGCTTCTGTGGGAAGCGACTTCCCTGCCCACCGCGCGTAGGCTGCCGCTTCTGCCTGACTCACGTAAACGGGCCAGTCCAGGGGCAGGGGTACTTCGTCGAACATCGTGGCCCAAAGCCAATGCGAATGATCGCCTTGCTTTTTCCAGAACGACGGATGAGAAATGCCACGAGCGTTTTTCCATTCCCAGTCGTCGTCGTTCCAGAAAGCACGCGTCTCGTAGCCACCAGCCGCGACGAAATCGAGATATTGCCGGTTCGTCACTTTGTATTGATCAATCTCAAAGGCAGGAACGTCGACGGTATGCATTTCGAACTCGTTGTCCCATCCAAAGCTTCCGGCGGTCCGCGAGAGGCCTAGTGTCACTGAACTGGCGGGAACGGCAACCATTGCGGGAGTAAAGGGGAGAGCGGTCACGACCGGAGGGTCCTCACGCCTCACCTTCATGTGCAGCGGCAGCTGATGCAGCATGTAGGCCAGCGTTTCAACATGCATCAGCCGATGCTCAATCGCCACGTTGAGCAAAGTGCGCAGCGGAAAGCCGTCGCGCGCCGGAGAGTCTGGATCGAGAATCGTCTTCTCAATCTGCTCCTCAAGATGCTGGTCGAGAGCCGTGCGGACATCGCCCACGTACGCGCGAACCGCGTCCACGGCGGGCCAGGCGGAGGGAAAGTCGTTCGGGAGTCCGCCGCCGACGGGATCGATGCCGAAGGCAAATAGCCGATCAAATTCGGGAGCGAGGCTCCTCAGCCCGAGCGCGCCTGCGCCAAGCAAATTCCAATCGAATGCTTCGAGATGTCCTACATAGAAGATGATGCGATGACGCTCCGGAATCGGCCGCTCATAGAGCGACCCGGCCCGGACAACATTGAAGAGTGCATCGCTTCGCCGGCGGGCGTCGAGCAGACGCTCCATGAGGGCGTGATGAATGCCGTGGGGAGTGTCGTTTCGACCGTTGTTGCGACGGTCGTCGTCAGCTAAGACAGCGTAAGGTACGACAGCCTTTTCTGCAGCGAGCATGACTAGCGCTCCCGGCCAGGTGACGATGATTTATAGACGAAGGTTCGTTTTGAGGCAAGCCGACTCCATCGGCTTTACCTCCGAGGCTAGCTTAGATGACCAGTTGCTGCACGGGGTCGCAAGAGAATCTATTTTTATTTCGTATCATATTGAGCATCCTGCAAAGGCCTTTTTCGCTCTAAAATCGTGGTTGCAAGTCGTGGTCGCAAGTTAACGTGAGGTCGAAATGAAACTGGTTCTGGTTCTTGTCTGCCTTCTTTTAGCCATGTCGCACTCCGCCGACGCGGCGGCCGCTCCGCAAATATTTCCAACCTCGGCGGGGGATGTGAAGATCACCCCGCTCTATCACGCAAGCACTCTAATCGAGGCGGGAGGAAAAGTCATCTACCTGGACCCGGCGAAACCAACGAAACTCGATGGATTGCCGAAGGCTGACCTCATCCTTATTACTGACATTCACGGCGACCACATGGATCCGGCTTCCATCGCCCAAATCAGCAAAGCTGGAACCGACACCCTGGCGCCGCCTGCTGTGGTGGTCACGGTCAAGACGGCCAAACCGATTGCGAATGGTGAAACCAAAACGTGGCAGGGCTGGACCATTGAGGCTAGTCCCGCCTACAACATCGTGCGCGGACCGGCTCCAGGCAAACTCTTTCACGACAAGGGACGCGGCAACGGATACGTACTGACATACGGTGGCGTTCGCTTCTACTTCTCCGGCGACACGGAAGGCATCCCTGAAATGCGCGCGCTCAAGAACATCGACGTTGCGTTTGTCTGCATGAATCTGCCCTATACGATGCCTCCCGAAGAAGCGGCGGATGCGGTCAAGGCGTTCCATCCCAAGATCGTGATTCCTTATCACTATCACGGCTCCGACCTTGCTGTGTTCAAGAAAGGGCTGGAAGGGACGGGCATCGAAGTCCGGATACTCGACTGGTACTCGCAATAGTGCAGGCGAGATCTGTGAGCGCCGGAGCATGCGCTGTCTTCAGCCTTAGCTCGGTTTTGTTTCTCGCACACGCGGCCCCTGCGCCTCAGCTGCAGGCTACATCTTCTCCTGTCTCTGAGATTGTTCTGACGCTTGACCCTGCACAATCGAGAGTCCACTGGACAATGGACAGCTCATTGCACACTGTCCACGGCACCTTCACGCTGAAGAGCGGAACCGTGCATTTCAATCCGGAAACTGGCAAGGCGGGCGGCGAGATTATTGTTCTCGCAACGATCGGCGAGAGCGGAAACAGTTCGCGCGACCAGCGCATGCACAAAGAGATTTTGGAGACGGCAAAGTATCCCGAGGTAGTTTTCCGTCCGGCGCAGGTGGAGGGCAAAGTAAGCCACGCCGGTGCATCGGATGTAAAGTTAGCCGGTACTTTTTCTATTCATGGCGCGGACCATGATCTCACCGCGCTGATTCACGTTGAGATGGCGGGAGATCGCTGGACAGGCACCGGCAAATTTGATGTGCCGTACGTGAAGTGGGGCATTAAAGACCCGAGCAATTTCCTGTTGAAAGCCAAGCCGGTGGTGAATGTGGAACTGGAGATGACGGGAGAAATTAAGGCAGCGAACTGAGCCGCGCGAAACTCCGGTTCCTCCACCGAACAATTTAGTCCACGGTCCCAAACGTTTTCAGGTCTTCCGGTCCATCTGTCAGCCTGACCGGCTCTTTTCCCTGGACGAGTTCCCGGATCTTTTCCACGACATCGGGGTTCGCCAAGGTGGTGGTGTCTCCGGTGTTCATGCGGTTCGAGATGGCTGCGAGAATGCGGCGCATGATCTTGCCGGAACGCGTCTTCGGCATGTCCGGAACGACGTGGACGTGTTTTGGACGGGCGATTTTGCCAATCATGGTTTCGATGACTTTGTTGACCTTGTCCACAAGTTCCGGACTGGTTTGCAGCCCGGGCTTTAAAGCGATATAAACCTCGGGCACTCGTCCCTTGATTTCATCAACCACCGGCACTACGGCCGCTTCCGCTATCTCGGAAACGGTCAGACATGCCGATTCGATTTCTTTTGTGCCCAGGCGGTGGCCGGCAACGTTGATGACGTCATCCACTCGGCCGAGAATTCGGAAATAGCCGTCGGCGGCGAGCACCGCGCCATCCGCCGCGAAATATGGCCAGTCATGCCAATCTTTACTGTTGCGATTCTTGCAGTATTTTGCATAGTACTGCGTCACGAAACGGTCGCGATCTCCCCAAATGGTTTGCATAATGCCGGGCCAGGGATTCCGGATGCAGATGTTGCCCGCCTTCCCTGACCCAGCCGGAATGTCCTGAGCGTTTTCGTCAATGATCGTGGGATAAATCCCAGGCATGCCGGGACCCGCGCTTCCCGGCTTCATGGGATCGAGCGCCGGCTTGGTGCTGCACAGGAATCCTCCGTTTTCGGTTTGCCACCAGGTGTCAACGATCACGGCCTCACCCTTGCCTACAACGTCGTGATACCAACGCCAGACTTCGGGTTCGATGGGCTCTCCCACCGTGGTCATGTGCTTGAAGTGGTAGTTGTACTTTTTCGGTTCGTCGTGTCCGGACTTACGCAACATGCGAATGGCCGTGGGCGAGGTGTGGAAGATATTGACATCCAATCGTTCGGCGATTCTCCACACTCTGCCGGCGTCGGGGTAGGTAGGCACACCTTCGTAGAGCACGCTGGTAGCGGCCAGCGCCAGGGGACCATAAACAATATAAGAGTGGCCAGTGATCCATCCAATGTCGGCCATGCACCAGTAGACATCCTCGGGATGAATGTCCTGGATATATTTGGACGTGCCCGTGACATAAGAGAGATAGCCGCCAGTGCGGTGCTGGCAGCCCTTGGGCTTGCCGGTACTGCCGCTCGTGTACATGAGAAACAACGGCGCCTCAGCATCCATCGGCACCGGAGCCACGAGTTGGCCGGCGTATCTTGGGAGCACTTCGTCGACGAATACATCTCGCCCTTTAACAAAAGGTGAGGCAGAGGCATTCTGGCCCGCGTGCCGCCTCCAGACCAGGACTTTGTCCACAGCCTGGCCTTCCTGCTTGGCAATATTCAGCGCGATGTCGGCGCCCGCTTTGTGGTCGAGCAGTTTGCCATTGCGGTAGTAGCCGTCCATTGTGATCAGCACGCGGCTGCCGGAATCGGCGGCGCGCATGCCACAAGCCTCGCCGCTGAAACCTCCAAACACAACCGAGTGAATCACTCCCAGCCGGGCACATGCCAGCATGGTGATCGGCAACTCGGGGACCATGGGCATGTGAATGGTGACGCGATCTCCGCTTTTCAGGCCGCAGAAGTCGCGCAGCAGCGCCGCAAATTCATTCACCCGCACGTAGAGTTCGCGATAGGTGACGGAGATGGTCGCTTCGGATTCCGGTTCGGGAACGAAGATCAGCGCCGCTTTGTTCTTATATTTGGCGAGATGCCGGTCTACACAGTTGTAGGAAGCGTTGATCTTGCCGCCCACAAACCATTTCCAGAACGGCGGATCGCTCGTATCGAGCGTGGTGTGCCAGTACTTGTCCCAGGTCAGCAGGTCCGCGTACTCGCGGAAGCATTCCGGAAAATTCTTCTCCCGGAAGCGTTCCATTATGCTGGAGTCGGTCAGATTCGCCTGGCCCACAAATTTCGCGGAAGGATAGTAATATTCTTCCTCCCGCCAGTGGACTGCGATCTGGGCCTCGCTGGTCTCGCTCACCACATTCTTTTTCCCGCGAACATCCGCCATGTCGGTTGCCTCTTGATCGATTTACTTCTTGCCCGCTGAATATTATGGCCCAAAACGTCTCCGCCAGCAGCTGGCGCGGCTGGCGGAGTAAAACGGGTTGCCCGAATTCATTAGCTAGCGGCGGCGAATTATCAGTCCGCCGCTGCCGTCCGCCCTCCAGCCTCATCCCAAATGCGATTACCGTGCGTCTCTTTCAGCAGCAGACTGCCTACGATAAACGTCACTCCAGCCACGATCATCGGGTAATAAAGCCCGGCATAAATATTTCCGGTTTCTGCGACGATCGAGAGTCCGATCAAGGGCAACAACCCGCCAAACACGCCGTTGCCTATGTGGTAGGGCAGGGAAAGCGAGGTGTAGCGTATTTTCGCCGGAAACGCCTCGATCAGGTAGGCGGCGATGGGACCGTAAACCAGGGTCACATAGAGCACCTGAATGAAAATCAGGATCACCAGCATAGTGGTATCGGGATTCGCCGCTTCCTTGGCCGGGACCAAGGCACCTGTTGCATCCGCAGTCATTGCCGTAAGCCCGATTGCGCCCGTCACTTTGTTGCGCGTGGATTTTACGGTGACTATATTGTTGCCAGCGGCGCGCTCCATAGCCTTGTAGATCGGGATGTAAGTGAGGACGGCAAGCAGGCAGCCCGTCATCATAAGTTTCTTCCGGCCGATCCGGTCAGACAGCGCGCCCACCACAGTAAAGAACGGCATCCCGATCAATAGCGCGATGGCGACCACGATGTTCGCGGTTTTGACGTTCACTTTCAAGACGGTCTGCATATAGAACAGAGCGTAGAACTGTCCGGTGTACCAGACCACGCCCTGCCCGGCCGTGGCTCCGAAAAGCGAAATCAGGACGAGCTTCAGATTCGCCCACTTGGTGAATGCATCCTTAAGCGGCTGCGTAGAGGTCATCCCCGTCGCTTTGAGTTGCGCGAAGATCGGCGACTCCTTCATCTTCAGGCGAATGTACAACGAGATGATCACCAGGATGATGGAGACTAGGAAGGGGATACGCCAGCCATAAGCGGAAAAATCTTCTTTCGACATCGAATTCTGAGTGACCAGAATCACGATAAGCGAGACGAAAAGACCCAGCGTGGCCGTGATTTGAATGAAGCTGGTATAGAAGCCCCGCTTGTTGTCCGGAACATGCTCGCCCACGTAAACGGCAGCGCCGCCGTATTCTCCGCCGAGTGCCAGCCCTTGTAAGACGCGGATTCCAAGCAGCACGATTGGTGCGAACCATCCTGCCGTCTTGTAGGAAGGCAACAAGCCGATGACAAAAGTCGAAAGGCCCATGATGGAGAGGGTCACGATGAAGGCATACTTGCGCCCGACCAGGTCGCCGATGCGGCCGAAGAACAGTGCGCCGAAAGGCCGCACCAGGAAGCCGACCGCGAAGGTCGCGAGATAAGCAAGGTAGGCGAAGGTGTCGTTGCCCGGCGGATAGAACTTCAGGGCCAGGATGGCAGTCAGGCTGCCGAAAATGTAGAAGTCGTACCACTCGATCATGGTGCCGACAGATGAGGCCATGATCACGCGCCAGATGCTGTACTCCGCCTTACCGGCTTCCACCACTTGAGTAGCATTCGCCATCACTTCCTCCGTTTACCTGCTTTATTTTTCTCCTGCACCAATCCGCCAATTGGATCTCTTTGCGGCGTCGGGCTCCTCCGCCGCCGAATCTGTGCTCCAGGAACAATCCGCTTACGGCTGCGCCTTTTGCAAGGTGGCTTCTACATTTACGACGGAATCCGCTGCCACCGCGAGGTCACGCTTCCAATCGGCAAACCCGGGCATCGACAAGACCACGACATGGGTCCCAGCACTAACTCCAATTTCCGATGGAGTGTTGCCCACATATCTGCCGTCCAGCGTGATTTCCGCTCCCGCGGGTGTCGACATGAAACTGCACCGAATTTTGTTCGGAACACCGCTTGGGGTTGACTCTACGGTTTTTTGCGGAGGGGCGACCCTCACCCAGCCCGGCGGGGGCGCTGGCGGCGCGCTCTGCGCTGGTGTAGCGACGGCCGCAACGGACCGGACGGGCGCTGGGGTCACGGAATTCTGCGGCGTTGCTGATACGGACGACTGAGTGCTTGCAACCGCGCTGGGCGGGGGCAACGAAACAGACGCGATCAACTGGTAGGACTGTTTGGTTTCCTTGCCCTTGTTATTTCTGTACAGAATCGTTATTCCGTGTTTGTCCTTGCGTGCCTCAAACGTATTCCCCACCGTCAACGAGGCGCACTTCGACTTGCGTGAGTCGATAGTGCAGGTAATGCGATAGCCCTTTCCCTGTTCGTCCTGCACCACCATGACGTTCTGCGCCGTGGGGTTTTTGCTGTTGTTGCAGTAGGCTGAGAAATTTGTCATGTCGCAGTCAATTGGGACTGGAGTTTCCGTGTTCAGCGTGTGGGTCTCGACACTTAGAATTTTGATCCGAAGCGGATAGGCCTCGGTTGCGGCGTGCGCGAACCTGGCACTCGCCAGGAACGTACTGAACAAGAACAACCCGGACAATATCCGAAGTAGGCTACTACGCGCGCCCATTGTGCCTTTCCAGTCACCGACCGTGGGGACTGACCGCTCCTCCATGCCTCGGGAGCATGGGAGCGAATCGGTCCTCGTACCTTCGGAAAGGAGGGCCGGACGAAACGTCCGTCCCTCCACCGTAGGGTCGCCTTTTTCTAGAACGTGAACGTCTAGAACGTGAACACCGGTCCGAACTCGGTCCGATGATCTTGCCACTCATTGCCATACACTCCGGCAATGTCATACAAGTTGAGACCCGGCGCGAGACGGGTAGCATATACCGACTGCTCTAGGCCGAATGTGCACCACGGATTGACCTTGTAGTAGAGGGTTGCGGCAAACATCTTGCCCATTAAGAGCGGCAACACGCCTTCGGCATTCGGGTTAATCAGGTCCTTGTGCACGACCTGGTCTTTGCCGATGTCGAGATAGAGCTGCCATCCGGCGTTGTGGCCTTTCGGATTCGCGTTAAACCAGCGCGAGATCGGCAAGCCAAGGTTAATGAATCCGCCAAAGGAGCGAATCGGCCTTTGCGGAACTATTACAACCGATCCGGGGCACGTAAGGCCCTCTCCGCCTTCTTGTAACGCCACACTGCAACCCAGTTGTGAGGGACCGGCAGCCGCCAGAGGACCACCGTCGATGGTGGCAAATGTGATTGCGCTCCCCGGGCCTATGCCGCCCACGTCGGTGAAGAACGAATTGACTTGACCGCCGAAGAAGAAGCGCAGATCGCCGCCCTTATAACCGCTAAACGTAAGCGTCGCCCAGCGAGTTGGCAATTGGATGCCAAGTTGGTTTCCCCACATGTTGCTCCAAACTTGAAAACCATTCGGGTACGCAGCCTCATATTGTTGGCAAAGTGCCAGGTTCGCCAAACAAGACGGCTGTTGGCTTCCGTAGTCGGCAGTGGTCGTAATGGAAGTGCGTCGAGCCTTGAACCCGCTCCAGAATATCTGGGCTGGCGCCACGGCCGGCGCTTTGTCGAGTTGGAACTGAAAAGCCAATCGGCCTTCATACTCCGGACGATCGGAATCGGCGCCTTCGCGCTCGGCTTGCGCGAGTTGCGCCGCCAATCCCAGCGAGCCGAGTTTTTCGATTTGACCGGTGCTCGGCATCATGATCGCGAACGTGGGATCTATCTTGAAATTCCAGCGCGAGCTGTTGCCCACCTTCTGGATCAGGCCAACCATCATTTGTGGAGAACGCTCCCAAATATCGCCATAGTAAGCGCCCAGGAATGTAGTTTCGAGGATGTTGGGAAGGGCGGTTGATCCAAAGAGCGTCCAATCCTGCCCACCTTCGAAGAAGATGTCGCTCTTGTCGGTGGCGGCGTAGTCCATTCGCACATACGCCAGGCGCAATTGGAAGGCGTTGCTTCGAATTGACGAGACGTCGCGGTTATCCACTTCGCTGAAGTTGCCTTCATAGTCGCCTTCGATTCGGCCTGTGAAAGTTAGCTTGGGTGATGGATCCGGCCATTCGAAGTTCGATCCAATACGAGTGGAACGCGCTTTGATGTGAAATTCCGGATCCTTCGTGGGACCGGTGCTGAAGATGTCCGTTCCGTTGTTGAGAAACAGTCCCACAAACGGGAAATCATCGCCGTTTGGAGAGCTGGAATCATGAACCGCCGTAGCCTTGATGAAGCCGTAGGGCGTCATCTTGACAGCGCCCAGCTTGAATGCCGGAACCAAGCCGTCTTTCACAGGAGGATCAGCAGCAATCACCCGCAACGGAGCAATCGCCGGGACAACCCCCCGTGGTGGTGGGGGCTGCGTGCCCTGGATCGCGGGCGTCGGATGGCCCGCTTGCGGCACGGGCTCGGGGTCCGCGCTAGCGAGGGAGGTGGATTCGGAGCTGGATTCGGTTTCTGAAGCTGCAACTGGAGCTGCAGCGACAACGACCGCGGGTTGCGCTGCTGCGGGGCTCGCTGCTGCGGACAAATCAGCTGCGTTCAATATGCCCTTGCGACTGAGCGCTTCCACCAGGAGTTGGAATTCGGTTCCGGGAGCGGCGTTCCGAATGCTGTTGGCCTCGGTGGGCGCCAGGACTCCCTTCTTCACCAGCACATTCAGCAGTGTCGCAAGATTGGCCTCACCCGCGGTGGTCGCGACGCTCACGCTCGGGCTTGGACTGGGACTCGGACTTGGCTCTGCGCTTGCGCTGGCTGCTGCGGCGCCGGCTCCTGCGCTGGTTGAAGTCGCTGAATTTTCATTTCCCGTTTTAGCTTCGTTGCTTCCCGCCACCACGGGCACGGCTGTTACAGCCACCACCAAGAGGCTCGACAACCACGTTCTCAGCTTGAACATAAAACGGTATCTCCTTCCGGTCGGGCATTGTAGCAAACGTGCCGAGCAATCGCGCAAGGTTTTTTTTGCTACCTCCATAACTTCCTCGCCCTAACCCAGCTAACATGCCCCAACCCTCTTCCACTGGCAATACACAATGCGGTACTCTTCGTCACGGACACGGGTTACTAGGCATAGCAAAGTCTACCCAGCTATGATCGGTTCTCGAGTTTCTCAGGAGCTTCCAATAGGCGCTCTCCCGCGCCGGATGCTACTTCCCATGCAGGGTTGGAGGTATTCCACGTAAGAATCCAGGTGCGTGCGTAATTAGGGGAAGGTCATGAGTCTTATCCATCCGATAGCACGGAAAGCGGATCGCCGAAGGTAAGCAAGACCCTGATGCCTTTTGGGGACGCGCAGCGGAGCAGCAGCCATGGTTTCGTAAATGGAACCAGGTATCGGAATGGACACCGCCCACGTTCAAGTCGTTTGTCGGCGTCCGGCGGCAAGATCGTGCGGCGAGTAGTAAAGGTGGTCACCCAGGATCGGAATGCCGCTGACATTACGACCATCGAAGATGGAAGATGAAGGATTGGTGGGAAAAGCAAGACCCGCGTGGCAACAGATGAGAGAACGACTCGAAGCCAAACGCCAGCCACGGCGGCTCCCGCAGCAGGTACATTCGTCAAAATGAATTGCGATGTTTTCGGGAATGGCGGGGACGACGAGACTCGAACTCGCGACCTCTGCCGTGACAGCGAAATCTTCAACCGTAACTAACTGAAAACACGCGGCACGGATGGCGCTACAGAAACGGTTTAATGACACTCGGAAACAGTTCGTGGACCCTTATTGGACCATAATTTTGTTCTGAACGTTGGATGTTCTACGTCACAATGCAACACTTCGACCGAAGACCGGAAGCGAAGCAGTTAGGGGTGGAGTTGCCCAACTGGGCACTCCATTCTGGCTACTGGAGTGTTGAGTACAAGTGCCCCACAGGAGTACCCCAAGGCGAGTAGAGGGACTTCATGTATGGGTGCCTGGCACTTTCGTGTGCAGAGTTGCGAACCAGCCGAAAAATAAATGTTGGCTCCTCTTCTAATGTCAAATAGTTGCGTTGTTGGCACTGGAATTCAGCTCTAATTTCATTTTCAGTCATCGACTTGCGTGCCTTTCAGGGCGGACGAGGAACCCTAGGTTATACTCCGCAGGACTGCCGAGACTATGGTAAGGCACCCTCGCGACTGTAATCGTGAACTAGCCGGTTTAGCGACCGGCCGTTTCAACCGCTGAAAATTTCATGTGGTCTCGTGGTCGCGGCAAAACGCGCGGCGACTGACTAACCCAGGGATTATTGTTCTAACCGGCCCTGCAGCCGCCAGGCGGCTTGTCGCAGGGGAAGATTCGAATCCGCATCTTTCCACAAATCGAGCAGAGTCGCGAGCGTCTGCTGTGCCTTTTGCGTCCGTCCCTGCTGCTGATAGTTAACCGCCAATTGGTAGCGGGTGGACGACCATCGTTGCTGCGGCTCCCAGAAAGCCAGCGGTCCCAGCGAGTTGGCAAGTTTCTCATCCCAAACGATGGCTTGATCGAGATTGCCTGATATTTGGTAAGTATGCGCCAGGGTTTCGGTAGCGAGACCGTTCACAGAGGAACCATACTCTGGATCGGTGACGAGTGTCAGTTCCGCAACTGCCTTCTCGGTCGCACCTTTCTCTGCAGCGATGGCTCCATGCAGCAGATGTACGTATCCTTCTTGCTCGTTATCGTGAGTGTCGGCCAAGGGAGTGATGAATTTTTCGAGTTTTGCCGCCTTTGCCAGTGCGCCCGCGCGGACATACTCCTGGCCGACTATCGACCCCCACACGACTTTAGGTCCCATGTCTTTGAGATCGGCTGCGGCAGCATCGAGTTGTTGAAGACGCATCCGGGGATTGCCTGTGCCTTCCGCCACCACCGCCAGCAAGAAGTGCTCGCGGGCCGCCGCAAAAAGCTTATGATCATTCTCGTCGATTTGTAGAGCCTCCTGAAGACGGCTTTGAGCTGCGGAATACCTGCCATGGTAAAGGTCGAGCAGAGCCAGAGAACGCAGACCGTCCGCGCGCCTGGCTGGATTTCCCAGAAGGTCGGAAAAAACTGCTGTCGCTTTCTTTTCCTCGCCATTGCCAACCAGTGCCATACCATATTCGCGACTGATATTGCCGGCGATCAATCGGCTCGGCTCAATCTGAAAAGCGCGGGAGTAAGTTTGCACCGCTGCGGAGAAGTCACCCAAAGTTCGCTTCGCGGTGGCTAGCTCAATCCAGGTGCCGGCATCGTCTGGTGCGATCGCAAGGATTCGTTTCTGTTGTTCGATCGCTTCCGCCGTGCGCCCGTGATTACGCAAAAAATGGGCATAGTTCCCGAGCATGCTCCAATCATCCGGGTAAGTGGCCAAGTAGGACCGATATAGACCGTCCGCTTCCTGTGCATGGTCAAGGTCGGAGGCTTGATGGGCCTCGATGATCATCCTTTCTCGATCCGAGAGTCGCGGCGGTAAAGCTAATGCCTTTTCATACTCCTTTCGCCCCAGGTCTGTCTGGTAGTAGATATAACTACAGTAGGCTCGCCCCAAAGCCGCATGGGCCATGGCAAAATCAGGATCGAGTTCGATCGCAGCCTTATAGAGAGTGACAGCATCGTCGTATTTGGTGTGCGTCCAGAGTGATGAGGCTTCCGCATACTCTTTCAGCGCGGTCAGTGAAGTGGTTGTGACTTGCGGCAGAGGTTGGTCGGCCCGCTGAATTTCAGAGAGCGACTCTCCGAGGTCCGCGCGCACCCGCCCGCCAATGGAATCGAGGGCTTCAAGAATATGATCTTCGCCGTTGGAACGCTCTTCATAGGAGCGCACTGTTGCTCCGGTTTCAGGATCGATCAACTCAGTCGTCAGTTCGAACTGCTGTCCGGTCCTTGTAATAGTGCTTGCGATCAAGCCTCGGATATTTTCGCGAACGCAGATCTCTCGCCCGAGGGAAACCGTAGCGCGCTCGTTACCTGATTTTCCCATCCGCTTCAGCACCGATTCCAGCCGGCTTCGCGGAAACAAGTTCACAAACCGAGACTGGCCGACGCTTACCGTGAACGCCGTCAGGAGCGCATCATCGAAACGCGAATCCCCGGTTCGGTTCTCGAAGTCGGTAATCAGGACCGTGTCGCTTGCTCGGAGTCGAAGAGACTGATGGCGATGGCTCTGCCATGCAACCGCGAGCGCGGCCAATAGCGCGATTGCGACGGCTGACAGCACCACGAACTTCGCCCGGCTTCCGCGCTCGACCATCGGCTCCGCTGCCACCCCGGGAGTTTCCTCGGATCCCGCATTTTCAGGTGCTTGCGCCACTTCGGCGCCGGACTGCGATCGATTGCCGTTCAAAACCTCTACCGGCGCCAGAAAGCGATAGCCGCGTTTGGGGATGGTCTCAAGGTACTTGGGATCGTTCGAATCATCCCGCAGGGCGGAGCGAATCTGCCGGATGCAGGAGTTGAGCGATGTTTCAAAATCAACGTGGGTATCTTCTCCCCAAACCGTGCGGTAGATATCTTCCCTCGGAATTAGCTTTCCGGGCTGATCAGTAAGCAGGGCCAGCACCAGCGCTGGTTGAGGCGGGAGTCGGACACGGGATCCGTTGTAACTCAGTTCGCCGCAATCGGGATCAAACGTGAAGGGCCCAAATGCTTTTATTTCGCTGTGGTTGAGGCTTGTTGCTCCCATATCTTAGGCCAGGCCAAACACGGCGCTCAAGGGTCCGTCCAACAGTCATAACCTTGGCATAAATAAGGTGGGGAATTGCCAAAGCTGCTTAGCGCAAGATTCTACCGTGCCACCGAAGCGCTGGCAACACCCGCTTTTAGCGGTTTCCGTGACAGGCCGCAATCTGGATTTTGTCGCCTAACTAACAGATAACCCGGCGGTTACTTAATCAGAAAAAAATCACTCTCTTATCTGATTGTTGCGCAGCGCGTCGATGCTAGGTTGGGTGCCGAGTCGCACGACCTCGCGACGTAATCGTCACGTAAAGCTTGCGACTGGATGACGACACAGCCTTTCGAAGGCTGAGATTTTTAAAGATGCGCGCAGGTTACGGCATAAGGAGACACAGCATGAAGACAAACAGTAAGCACAAAGTGGTTTCACGAATCGCCCCGCAAGGCATGTTGCTTGTCGGCCTACTTGCCACCGCAATGACCTGCGTCTGCGCCGGGCAGTCCCAGTCGACAGCGTCAGCGTCGGCCCCCAACTCGAAACCCGTGGCCGCAGCGGCGAAGTCCGGCGCTGTGGTGCCGCTCGCTGTCAGCCATCCGGCAAGCGGTTTGAAGAGCGGGGTCAAAGTGCACGGGTATTGGAAGATCGACGTTAAGAACCCGGACGGAAAGCTGGCATCGCACACCGAATTTGAAAATAGCCTGACGACCAATGATCCCAACGGGCTTAGCGGCGATGACGCTCTCGCCCTGCTGCTCAGCGGAGGCCCCTCGTCGATTACCTTTACGAACGGAACGGTAAACACAGAAGGCTCAATAGCGGCCTTGTTAGCCGCGTTTAATGCGGTGCAACACTCGAAACCAAAAGACACCGTTACGGCCCTGACAGTTGCTTTCCCCTACCTCGTGATTGGTGTCAACACGAATGGATTCAATTATGTCGCAGGGCAAAGGTTCCAGAATATTAATTTTTTGCCGGGACCGTGCGGAATCTCCCCTTGCGAGGCCACGACTTCGCAGTCGGTAAATGGAAATACCATCTCGCTGGCCACAACCTTCGGTGCGACCGAACAGAGCACGATAAGTGAGGTGGGCACGTTCGTGTCGTTACTTTATTTAAGTTATAAGGGCTCGGGCAACGAATTCACGTTTGCGACGGGTGGCAATGGCGGCAATACGGGCGCCAACTTTACCTTCACTTCAGCGAATCTTGCACCGGCGGGAAGCTGCGGTGGCGCTGGACAACCTCCCTGCCAGGTTCCCGTATCGCCCGGCCAAACGGTTGCGGTGAGCGTAGCGTTGAGCTTCAACTGATCGTTTCTTGAATGATGGCGCCTTTAGCTGATCGGTTTTTGGCTGATCGTTGATCACTTATCGCCGATCGATGAGGCTGCGCAAGCAATCGCCTATAGCGGTGCGAGGAGCGTTCGTGAAGAGGGAAGCGAACTATCGAGAGGTATCGAGGAAGCTCGCTGAGAGAGGGGCTCAAGAGGTTGAGCGCATCGCAATCACACGTTCCCGCTGGATCCTTCTCGCTCTGGCGGCTCTCGGGATAGCCATGGGCGACGGTCCGCAAGCGCTGGCACAGGCGATCGAACCGCCGAACACGGTCCTCAAAGCAGGAGTGGTCTATGCTTACGGCACTTCGAACATCGGGACCGGAAACGCCATCGGCGGTAATTTCGGTAACGGCGGCGGGGCCACTTTCGATGTGGCAATAACGAATAGCGAAGGCGATGGCGGCCAATTTTTCGTTTTTCAAAGTAATGGCGATGGCAGCTTTTCCCTCTTACCTTCGGAATCGCCGACGGGCTACAGCTACGGCAACATCAACGATGGCCTCAACCTGATCATCGCGGGACCGGTCGTAAGCCCGAGCAGCATGGATCTGGTTGTTACCGACGACTTTGACGACTTGTACCTGATGAAGGGCAATGGCGACGGGACGTTTCAGACGCCGGTGTCGCTCGGGCAGATCGCCTACACGCTCTCGTCGTTTCTTAATAGCAGTGGCACGCTCAATCTTGTTATCAGTTATCAAACCTTTCCGCGCTCGGGCGAGCTCTCTGTGGTCGACGTTTTGGCCAACAACAACGATGGATCGGGCACATTTACGCTGCAAACCGTGCCTACCCCCGTTTCTCCCAACGTCTTGAGTGCCTATCCGCTGAACGCGGACGACCTTACTGCCGTTCTGCTCGTATATGTTGGAGGCACGGCGGCGGTCTCGCAATTCAAAGCGGGTGCGTTTCAGACCCCGGTTGCACAGCAGTTGGATACACCGAATGGT
The DNA here is from genome assembly GCA_963755765.1 of uncultured Acidobacteriaceae bacterium. GTDB lineage: Bacteria > Acidobacteriota > Terriglobia > Terriglobales > Acidobacteriaceae > Acidiflorens. The sequence continues at coordinate 22,041 of CAVWKZ010000004.1, read as the reverse complement.
GTGTCCGGACCGATTTCTATTTTCACGTCGCAGGGAAGCACATACTTCAGCGGCATCGCCAACTATCCGGGTACTCCAAGCACAACGGCCGCGTATATCTGGCCGGTCACCACGGCTGGGGGAGAAATTGGCATAGGCTCGCCATCGAGCTACCAGATCCCCACCGGCGATGCGGCCTCTATCACGATTGCCGACCTCGACGGCGATGGGAATCCAGACCTCATCGTACTGGGCGGAGGACAATTCTCCTCTATACAAACCATCAATTTGTTCCTGACTGATCCCGGCAATTCCTCGACTCCATTTTCTCCGGCGCTGAGCCAGGGTGCGCCTGATTACATTTACGGTCGAGGCGTCTACGGCACCGAAGCGATCGTCGCCGATGCCAACGGCGATGGAAAAAATGACTTGATTCTCTACGAGCCCAACCAGGGAATCACCGTTCTCCTGAACCAGGGCAACGGATTGTTTCTGGCGCCGACGACCTATCCTGCGGGGAACACACCCGTGGCGCTAACGAAAGCGGATTTCAATGGTGACGGACTGGACGATTTGGTGGTCGCCAACGGAGTTAACCCCGCCACCGATACCAGCGACAATACCGTCTCCGTCTTCCTTAGCCAGGCAGCGGGAGTCTATGCTCCCCAAGCGACCTACCCCGTGGGAGACTTTCCAGTTGCGGTAACTACCGGAAAGGTCAACGGAAATCAGAGTATTTTCGTCTTGAGCGACGAAGATGCCGCTGGCAACGGCAGTAATCCTGTGTTCACGTATTTGCAGGGAAGCGGCAACGGCACATTCCAATCGCCGGTATTTGTCCCCATCAGTGCTAATCTCGGCGAGGCGCAACCTACGGCCATCGCGGCGGGAGGATTCGACTCCTCTGGAAATGTCACGGTTGCTGTAGCCAACAGCGCAGGCACGATCGAGCTTTTCACCTATCAGGCGGGTGTATATGCTCCATCCCCGGTCGCGCCGCTTCTGGCCGCTTCTGGCGCGCCAGCTTTCGGCGATGTCCTATCTTCGTTGGCCGTGGCTGACGTGAACGGTGACGGCAATCAGGACCTTATCGCCGCGCTGCGAGGTCAATGCAACTATGTGAATGGGAACCCTACCCTCACGGGTGGAGCGGTTCTGATTTTCCTGGGCAATGGCAACGGCACCTTCCAGTCCGCGGTTTCTATCACCTCACAACAGCCGAACTCCGACCCGGCCTCAGTTGCTCTTGGCAGTTTCGTACGCGGCATTCTCCCGGATATGCTGGTCGTTGATGGTGGTGGCGAGTCCTGCAACGGACACGCGCAATATCCCATTGTCTTTTCCAATGTAAGCCAAGGCGCTAACTTACAGTTCACGGAGACGGATCTTGTCAGCCCTATCGTGGTCAGTGGCACGACAAACGAAACGCAGGTCTCTCTGAAATCGGCCATCGCCGACGTCAATGGCGACGGCTTCAATGACATTGTCCTATCCGGAGCCGGACTGGTTGACGTTCTGGTTAACAACGGCTTGGGCGGCTTCGGCTCACCGGCGGCGGGCTCGCCGACACCCGATGTTGGAAGCGCCACCAGCGCGGCACTTAGCACGGGTTCTTTCTTCAGTCCTGGCGGACATGACGTCGCCGTGGCGAGTCTGGCGGGAGCTGTGATCATTGCGGCGAACGCCACAGCGCTTCCGGCCGCGCCAACTCCGGTCATTTCCCCTCCGGGCGGAAGCTTCCCTTCGCCGCAAACTGTAACGATTACTGACTCCATCGGTGGTGCCGCGATTTTCTACACGACAGACGGAACTATGCCGTCCATCTCTTCCACTCCTTACTCCGGACCAATTACTGTCGGCACGAGCGAAACAATAAACGCCATTGCGACCGCAACCGGATTCTCTCAGAGTGCCGTTGCCACTGCCGTCTTCACGATTCCTGCTCCGACTACGACGGTGTTAGTGTATTCACCGACTACTGTCTTCTCGGGAGAGCCGGTCACCTTGACCGCCTCAGTTTCGTCAAGCGGGTCTCCGGTGAGCGGCATTGTCACGTTTTCCGAGAACGGCACGACGATCGCAACTGTCACTCTTGGTCTCTCTGGCTCGGCTTCTTTCACGATCCCGAGCCTTCCGATTGGTTCCAACATACTGGGAGCGTCTTATGCCGAGTCGGCGAACTACGAGGCGAGCAGTGCGTCGGTCACTGTTGTCGTTGCACCTCCGCCCACGGTGAGCATCAGTCCGACGAGCACCGTAGTCAACACGAATCAGACCTGTCAATTCACAGCCACGGTTACAGGAGCGACGGATACCACGGTTACCTGGAGAGTACAGCCTGGAGGCGCCGGCGGAACGATCAACAGCTCAGGCCTCTATACGGCACCGGCAACTATCGGAACCGATACCGTCGTCGCAACCAGCAATGCGGACCCATCCGTCTTCGCTACGGCAATTGTCACCGTGACGGCCTCGGGCCCCGTGAGTGTTTCGGTCACCGAGACGATCACCATAACGGATACGCCGATTATTCCGGACGTCCTCGATCAGGAAACGATCACAGTAACCGACACGCCGGTTGTAGTGGCTATGCCCGCGCCCGATCCGATTGCCGCACCAGTCGTGTACTACTCGGTTGGGAGTCTCGGTTTCGGGACAATCGCACCCGGGCAAACCGCGACCCAGTCATTCACACTCTCAAATATCGGCGAGGATCCACTGGTCCTTGCGGGAATGGTCATCGGACAGAGTGCAGCGTGCGTGGCGTCTCCCGTGCCTTGTTTTTCTCAGCCCCAAATCCGTTGCACGAATGGAGCACAATCTTTGCCGACTACGCTCCTGCCAACGGGCGGTTGCCTGGTCACCATTTCTTACTTAGCCCCGTCGGGCACGCCTGCGAACGGCACGATCACATTCACGGACAATGCGACGTTGAGCAATCTAACAAGTACGGGTTCAGGATCGACTTTCATGCAGACCCTCGTACTAAATGGCTCTGGGAGCGATGCCCCACCCCCACCGGTGCCGCCCGCGACCGTCTATGTTACAGACTCCGAAACAATCACAGTAACGGACACGCTGACGATTCCGGACTTGCTCGATCAGGAAACAATCACAGTAACTGATACTCCCGCTATTGTAGTCACACCCGCCCCTTAATGCGCCAACCCCCGTGTGCTTTGTCGTGCCGACTCGTGGATGTGAATGGCGAGATATCTATATCGTCCGCTCGTGCATTGCGCTTTCTGTGAGCACACCCAACAACGTTCAGCGCCGTCGATATACGCGTGAGCACGATTGCGAACCTCTTTCCCAGAGCACTGTCTCGCGTGCGCATGTAAGGAGTGATGCCGCGCTCCAGCAACCATTGCAGAACCCCCCCCGTTACCGTAAGTCGCATCGGCTGCGATCGAGGAGGGCTCTCTGCCTTGCCTTCGGGCAAAACGAGCGATCATGTCTTGGGCGCCAACGTTTCCTGGCTCATGACGCGGCGTCCCTTGCGCCCCCACGATCACGCAGCTGTGATTGTCCACCAGATCGCAGGAAAGGAAAGGTTTGGGAGTTTCGTTGGTGTAGTGCACCCCTTCAAACTAGACACATAGGGCCGTGTTTGAAGTAAGGGTTTGGGCAAGGAACTGAGCACGGGATTCGTGCGGGGTTCTGCCCCGGGAATCCGCGATGCGGTCGGACGTGATTGTACTCTTCGATCCCGCGAGCGATGCTCAGCTCGGCCTGCTCGAAGCTCTGGTACTCGTTGAGCCACACCTCCTCTTCTTCTAAGCTGCGATGAAACCGCTCGATGTAACTGTTGCCCTCGGGATGGTTGTAGGCCGTACGCCGATACGTGATGCCCAACTGGTGAAGCGTTTCGATATAGCGTGCTGAAGTAAACCACCGCCCTAGAGCGCTGCTGGCCTTCATCTCATGCCGCCATTCCCGAATAGTCGGAGACAGAAAGCCGGGGTGCAGTCTGTGTCAGGGCCGGACAACGTCCGCCGCAGAGCGGTCTCAGAGCCTTGACACAAACTGCACCTCGGCTACACTCGCGCATCCAGGGAATGGTCGCGTTTAGTCTTATCCGTGCGTATCTGGTGGTTGATCCGCCAAAAGCTCTTGAGCCCAGCCATGTTTCTTCGCCTTCACCTGCCGCAGGATTTCCTGGTATTGTTCAGCGTCTAGCCACTCCCCGCGTGACATGATAGAAAGTACATGATTCAGGAAAACTCGCATACCAACCACCTCTGCTAGGAGCCGATATCCGTAGTTGATGTGGCTAGCGGAGTTCATCTGGTCACTGCCGCGAAGCTCTCGAAAGAGCACCTCGCGGATCCATTCGCCAAGCCGGATGCCGCGCTCTTTCGCCGCGCGTTCGAGTTCATTAAACTCCGATTGAGTCACCTTAGTGCTGGCAGTGTGAATTCGGAAATTCTGCGCCCCGCTCTTCTTCGCAGATATGATTTCTTCAGACATAGTTACCTCTTTTCGCAAGTAAACTCGGGGCGCTCTGAAGCGCCTTCAAAACCGCAAGTCATTCATACGGAACCGGTCGCTCTGGACCGCCCCCGAACGCTCTGCAGCACCCTCGAAGGGGTGGAGTGTCACAATTCTTCCGGTGCGAAGCACCGTTCTTCCTCCGGCACGAAATTGAATCCGGGATAATGCCTGCACCGTCCGCGCATAATCTGTAGGCTTTCCGCGCACGAGCGCGGCTGATCTCAAGTCGGCTCCGACCTTCAAGGAGTATGAAAGCATCGTCTATCGGAATGCTTTCGCCGAGCCGAAGTCTTGCGGATGCAACGTCCGATGTTCGCTGTGCTTGGCAGCGGCATTTCTCGGAATCCCAAGTGGAATCGCCGCGGTATTCGCCAGCCACACGATACGCCTGATCGAACTCGCAATTTGTGAATCCCCTGAAGCTGGAAAACCCATTTGCAGCCAATGCAAGTGGGCAAACCGACCATTGTAATAGCGAGCGTTTTACCTAGACTTCCCTTTGGCTCTATCGGAAACCAGTCAACTCGCCAGATGTACCTATGTATGCCAGGGAATGTCGAGCTGAATGTGATCCCTGTGGGTAGCGGAGAGAACGCTCGAAGCACAGCGAGGCGGATCGCTCCATCGGCACCTAAATTCGGCCAGAGATGTCGTACCGCAACGGCGATCTTCTTGGTGCGTTTGCGCCTGAGAGAGCGAGGGGGATTGCGTTCAACTTCGATCTCCAGTCGGATAACACTGACTTGCGAGCAGCGTGATGCCATATGCGCCTCCGGGCGGAGCAGCCCAAAACGGATGCTAGCGGCGCTAAGCTAACTCCACTCGACGACGGTGTCCAATGAATTCTCGGGAGTCTGTTATTCCTGGGAGGAATATTTAACGGCAAGTGAGAGCGCTTCGGTCAGTGAATTTGTTATCGATGCCGTCGTGAAAGTCTCCACCCGATTCGCTACGAAGGACATAGCCAGCAGGACTTCGCTAACCTTGCGATTACTCACACACCTTCCGGACGACAGCAGCGACGGATTTACTAGCAAGACCACCTGGCCAGTAGCCCGCTACGTGAGGGATAGTCTGGCGCTTTCGTGGAAGATCATCATTATCTGTAAGTCCCGCTATTTCAATATGCTCGCGCTAGCTAATCAACTCATTCGCGAAGAATTGGAACAAACGGATCGGTCTCGCGCTGTTGTTATTCCCGGGAGGAATAACAGACTCCCGAGAATTCATTGGACACAGCGGTAAGAGTGAATCAAATTGCTTACTACAAGCGATCCTGCGCGAAGTTTGACAACCGAGCGAGCAGGCCACTTGTTTGAAACTAAATCTGCGTCTGCAGAAAATCGGAAAAGGGGCCAAACCAAGTCGTTTTGTCGACCTTTCTAGGAGTTCATCATGTCCGCCTCCCAGCCATCAAGATTCGCTCCGTCTCCCATCCCCTCCCTGCCAAGACGTGAATTTGTATTCGAGCCCCTCTTGGACAGCGATGAAGCGGCAGAGTTGCTCCGCATTCACCCAAAAACCCTGCAGCGCATGGCTCGCAATCGCCAAATTCACGGAATCCAGCTCGGGAAGCTATGGCGGTTCCGTGCCTCAGATCTGGAGGTTTGGCTGAGAACGAAGAAGACTGGGTAAGCCCCGGCCTCCCAAAGATATTCACCATCGACCCGCCACTCCACTTGAGCTAAGCTGAGGCAGCCATCCGTGTCGCCTCTCACAAAGGAGGATTGATGAGGCGCACGAGTCATCAGCACGGTAGCCTGAAACTGGCGGATCGCAGGAAAGGAAAGGTTTGGGAGTTCCGATGGAGAGAAGTTCAAATCGACGGATCGGTTTGCCGAAAGAACATCGTCGTCGGGACGCTGGAGGAATTTCCAACCGAATCAGCAGCGCAGTCCGCTGTCGATGCAATCCGTCTAACGATCAACCGACAAACCCCGCAACAACTGCTCAAGAACGTGAGCGTCGAGACCCTCGTCAAGCACTACCAGGAGCACGAACTGCCGGACATTTTTTCAAAGCAGAAGCCAGCGACTGGAAGCTCAGACGATCATCACAAGTCCTACTCCACGCAGTATGCCTACGACATTTACTTGAAAAGGTGGGTTCTTCCACGCTGGCGGTCATACCGTCTTTCCGAGGTGAAAGCGGTGGATGTCGAAGCGTGGTTGAAAACAATGCCGTTGGCACGTGGGAGCCGGGCCAAAATCAGGAATCTGATGAGCGCCTTGTTTTCTCATGCGATCCGATGGGAGTGGACAGAACGAAACCCGATCAAGAGCGTACGTCAGAGTGCGAAGCGGATGAGAACGCCCGATGTCCTGACACCCGACGAGATTATGGCACTGCTCAAAGAACTGCCAGAACCTCTTCGAACGGCGGCAGAACTGGACGCTTTCACCGGTTTGCGACGTGGAGAATTGATCGGCTTGCAATGGGAGGATGTGGACTTCGAGAACCTCGTAATCCATGTTCGCCGTTCCGTTGTGATGATGGTCCAGGGCGCTCCCAAGACGGAAGCTTCCGCAAAGGATGTACCGCTCGACGCTGCATTGGCCGAGTCTCTTCTCAAGCTAAGGCTGGTTGGTCAGTACAATCGCGAAACAGACTGGGTGTTTGCCTCGCCGACGATGAAAGGCAAACAACCGCTCTGGCCAGAAACCCTGTGGCGGCGATACGGGCGACCTGCAGTGAAGGCGGCGAAGATCCAAAAGCGGGTTGGGTTCCACACCTTCCGTCACACGTACACAACTTTGCTCACTCAGAACAACGAGGAAGTGAAGGTGGTACAGGAGCTCCTACGTCATGCGAACAGTCGCATTACGCTGGATCTTTACGCTCAGGCGGGTATGCCGAACAAGAGGCTGGCACAAAGCAAACTGGTTCGGATGGTGCTCAACAAGGGAGAGGCACTGGCCTAGCTGGACCAAATTGGACCATGACGCAATTTGCCAATTCCTTGCAAGTGCTTGAAAGAATTGGCGGGGACGACGGGACTCGAACCCGCGGCCTCTGCCGTGACAGGGCAGCGTTCTAACCAACTGAACTACGTCCCCTCTTGCTTTTCATACGGTTAGGCCCAAACCCGCATGTTTACTGTCTACTCTTGCTGTCAACCGTTTCGCCTGCTTCAATCCGTTCCACCGAATATAACCAGTTTTCGGTCTGAAATGGACAGTAAATGGACAGTATGAAAACCTCCAAAAACCATCCGCAGGCAATCGCGACGCCGAGCATCTGTCCATGCTCTGTGATGAATTGTAGCAGAGGGTCGATTGATCCGTCAGCCATTGACCCCGTACGAGTGAGGTTCTCTGCGGTTTGCGCTGTCCGAGCAGAGTTGGTTCAGGTTCTCGGCGGATAACCGATCGCTTCGTACGGATTTCCGGACCTCGAATCACTGTAAAACTCCGTCCATACCGATCTCCGTTCCAAAACTGAAAAGATAGGTTCAACAAGTGTCATGAGAGACAAATCTATTGAGGCTGAGACCTCTGCCGTGTGAAGGCCGAGTGCCGCCGTGGGGGGTTTTTTTGAATCTGCTACAAGGCTCGATTAATCATCGAGTTGCAGGCGGCTTGCTTTCGCGCAAGTACGCAGCGCTAGGTTTGTAAGTCCAACAACAGTCCATTTACCTTCCAAATGTGGGCAAAAACGAGTCGACGTCTGCCCTTAGGGCGCGGAGATAATTTTCTTTTCACGACTCCGCGCAACCTGCCCGAAAAACAATCTGAAAGCTGCTTAACGGGCGGGCGATGCAGCTTCTTCGATCAGAGAATCACTCGTCTTCTTCCGAACAGGAGGGCATCGATCGACCAGGCACCAGGCCCGAGCATAGCGAGCGCAACGCCCACCGCGGCCAGCAGCATTAGGGCCCAAGGATCGCCGGTTCGAGAAAATGCGGTCCAAACTGCGACACCAGCCATCATGCTGCCCGCAATCGGCGTCCACAGACCGGCGCAAAGGAGCAAGGCAGCAGCGCCCTCGATCATCGTCGTCAACAAGGACCAATTTAAAGCCAAAGCGCTTCCGCTGAAATGGAAAGCGGTAATTGCCGCAGTCACCCGGAGGCACCAATAGTCCCATCCCAGGCCATCCACGGGCGAAAGTCGAATATAGGCGCTGCATTGCAACTCCGCTCCTCGAGCATAGCCGATCGGTGAGGGAGTTCGAAACCCTAATAAAAGGCTGGATCTTCACTCTTTCGAGGGATTACAGTTCGATGATTCCGCGCTTCAGTCCGACGGTGACGGCATGGGTCCGGTCGCGTGCCCCCAACTTGTCAAGGATGTTCTTTACGCGGCTCTTGACCGATTCTTCCGAAATCGAGAGATGTACCCCGATCTCTTTGTTGGCATTGCCCGCGGCGATCAACCGCAGAACTTCCAGTTCCTTGGGTGTCAAGGTTTCTTCGCCGCTGTGCTCAGCAACCTGGGCGGCTGCCTCCGGAGCCATAACCTTGCGTCCCGCATAAACCGCGCGGATGTTGTCCGGCAGTTCCTTATGCATTACAGCTTTCAGGAGGTAGCCCTGCGCTCCGGCTTTGAGAGCGCGGAAAATCTGTACGTCACCGGCGTAGGTCGTCAGCATGATAATTTTTGCGCCGGGGAACTCGACACGGATCGACGAAACCGCGTCGACACCATCCATCTCGGGCATCTGCAAGTCCATCACTGTGACGTCAGGGCGATGAATACGAAATTGCTGGATGGCTTCGCGTCCATTCGACGCTTCGGCGACGACCACGATGTCCGGTTGAACAGCAATGAGCCCGCGAAGTCCTTCGCGGACAACTGGGTGGTCGTCAGCGACGAGAATCCGAATTGGGGGACGACCTGCACTCACCATCCGATCATCTCTTATTCCACCTCAGTCGCCGTGCCGAGGAACTTCGGAGCGAACTGGGCGGAAGGGCGGACTGCCGCGTAGGCGCTGGTGGCGGGAATGGTCAACTCGATTTCTGTGCCGGACCCGTCTCGACTCCAGATCTCCAGTTTGCCGTCCGCGATTTCAGCACGCTCCTTCATGCCATGTAAGCCGAAATGTCCCTCGCGCCTGCCTGCGCTAAGGACTTCTGGATCGATGCCCTTCCCATCATCCCGGATGCGAAGGCGGAATTGCTGTTCCTCATATCGAATTTCCACTTCAATCTTCCGCGCCTGCGCGTGCCGGAAGGCGTTTCCCAAGGCCTCAGCAGCAATGCGGTGAACTTCCTCTCGCCGAGCTGGATGCAGATTCCGCGGCTTGCCTTCAACCTCTACGCGGAAGGCGGGAGGGATCGAGCTGCTTTCAGGGGCCGTGAGTTCTTCACCGAACGTCTTTATGGTCGCGGCAAGATCATTAATCTCGGCCGTGGACGAGCGTAACGCTTGCACTGCATCCCGGCCTTCTATGATCGCCTGACTGGCCGCGTTGATCGCCTTTTCCAGTTTTTCTCTTGCCTCATCCGGACGCGACGGAAGAAGGCTGTAAACCGTTTGAAAGCGGAGCAACAGTCCGTGAAAACTTTGCAGCAAAGTGTCGTGAAGTTCGCGCGCTATGCGTGTTCGCTCGTTAACACGGGTTTCTAGCTCTCCGGCACTCTTACGGTCCGTTATATCTACGTTTGAGCCGACGTAGCCAATGAATTTACCATCGGCGTCGAAGCGCGGCACGTCAGTGTCGACAATCCATCGATACTCGCCGTCATGGCGGCGGAGCCGGTACTCGTGCCGAAACAGACGCCGCTCGCAGAAGGCGGTGGTGCGGAATTCGAAGCAGCCTTGCAAATCCTCGGGGTGGATGTTTTCGGCCCAGCCGATCCCGAGCGTCTCGTCCATCCGGCGCCCCGTGAACTCGAGAAAGGCCTTGTTGACGAAATTCAACTCGCCATCGAGGCCAGCCGACTTGATCATCACCGGTGTGGAGTCCGCCATAACGCGGAAACGCTCTTCCGATTCACGTCGAACGATGTCCACAGGTTGCGCCTCGGTCACGTCGTGCGCAATACTCAGGATCTCAATGATCGTTCCCGCCCCATCGCGCACGGGAGAGAACGTCGCAGCAACTTTCAGCTGCTGACCGCCCTTGCGCACGCGGATAGATTCGTTCCGGACCATCCTCCCGTTCTCTGCGAGGCGCTGACTTAATGCGCGCTCTTTATCGACGAACTGGGGCGGAATGATCGTGATGACCGGGCGGCCGATCATTTCGGTTGCGGCGTACCCGAACATTCGCTCAGCCGCAGGACTCCAAAATGTTACGACCCCATCCAGCGTTGTGCTGATGATTGCATCATCGGATGATTCGACAATCGCTGCAAGCAGCGTCGAAGGAGTAGCGGCAACCTCTGTACTCATTGGGAGCTGACCTCCTTGATTTGCTGGGCCCTCGAATCGGGTGCAAACGAGCGACCTGTTCTTACGATGTCGAACCTTGGATCGAGCGCGCGCTAGTCGTCCGCATCCTGGCCAAGACCGGTGGTCGATGCGAAACGAGATCAGCTTCCGATTCGCGCTGGTTCGGCATTCACCAAGCCCCGTCCACGCCGGCCTTCACAGGCGGCGGCACCTCCAGCGCGGCGGGTCCCCTTGCCTCATAGACCTCGTCGCCGAGTCGACGGTGGCTTCTACGGCCCGACCGGGTCTCAAATATCTCGAATGATACACCTTACCGCAATAAAATTAGGACAATATGCAATTTTACAGAACCAGCGGATTCGGATAAACTCGTGGCCAAAGTGGAGGCGCACATGAACATCAGACGTGAAGTCTCTATGCACCTCGGTCGGCGCAATCACAAATAATAGCGCCATAGCAGGCCAATCGTCTTGGCTGCCTTCACAACCGCTACGTTCCAGGTTTGCCGGGCCCGTGGTATTGATATCGTGTTGCCGATTGCGAACCTCGTGGGCCGCAGCCGTTAGCGGTGAATACGCGAAGGGACACGCGAATGCCGAAGCTCAACCGTGACGATTGGATCGACCTGGGCCGCAAGCTGGACTGGGATTACTCGTACGTACGCGAGGAAGACGTGTTTCCCGAGCGCCTGAGTGGTCGTCCCTGGCTTCCTCACGCAGAGTGGCAGCACTGGGACGAGCCGTATCGCACGACCTATGCAGAATACGTTGACACCCAAGCGGACAAAGACGCTATCGTCCAAGGCGTGCGGGAAGCCGTGGGCCGCGTCGAGGACTTTGCGAAACTGGATCGTTCTTGGCTCAACGGCTTGAAGCTCCACGCAGCAACGATGGCGTTCACGGAGTTTACGGCAGGGATCGGAGACATCCGCGGCGCCCGTTTCGGGCGAGACAGCGCCTGGCGCACGATGGCACTATTCGGCGCCCTCGATGAGTTCCGCCATACGACGATTCCTTTGCTGCTCATGCACGAACTGGTCCGCTGGGACCCCCAGTTCGACTGGACGCACCGGTTGTTCCACACCAACAACTGGATGGCCATCGCCCTGCGGCACCTCGTCGATGAGATGTGCGTTGGGACGGACCCTCTCGAATTCGCCATCGCTACCAATCTCGTGCTCGAAACGGGCTTTACCAACCTCCAGTTCATCGGGCTCTCGGCGATAGCCCACGATGTCGGCGACCGGATGTTCGAGAAAATGGTCACGAGCATCCAGACCGACGAGGCGCGTCACGCCCAGATCGGTCATCCGGTGCTCGCGACACTGATCCGTCACGACCCGGAACGGGCCCAGTATCTGGTCGACAAGTGGTTTTGGCGGAGCTGGATCGCGTTTGCCGTGGTCACCGGATTCAGCATGGATTATCTAACGCCGCTCGCGGATCGGCGTTTGTCCTTCAAGGAGTTCATGGAGGAGTGGATCAGCGACCAGTTCCAGAAGACCCTGACAGCGTTCGGGTTGAAGCGGCCGTGGTACTGGGACAGCTTCATCGACGCGCTCGACATTTATCACCACATGCTCTATGTGAGTACCTATACCTACCGCGCAACGATGTGGTTCGACTTCGCGCTTCCCGGTCCGGAGGAACGCGCGTGGCTTCGCGAGAAGTATCCACAGACGTGGGATCAGCTCGACCCGGTGTGGGAGCGGATTACGGAACGCTGGCGGACGAGCGGGCCCGGAATCGAATGGTCCACGCAAGGGGCAACCATGCCCGGTTTCTGCAATCTGTGCCAGATCATCCTGTCGAATGGTACCCCGCGCGCGAATGCTGCGCGCGTCGTCGAGCACCTGGGCCGGAAATACATCTTCTGCTCGGAACCATGTGCCTGGATCTTTTCGCGCGAGCCGGATCGCTACGCGGATCACAAGGGCGTCGTGAACCGGATGCTGGCCGGCGAGGCGCCCGCCAACTTGGTCGAGCTCACACGAACATACTTCGAGGTCACCCCAGAAGTCCGGGGCAAGGACATGTTGTGTGGGCGGTACCCGTGGCTACGAGCACATCGCAACGATTCGGGTTTGGAGGTATAACACATTGCTCGTGCCGCTTTACGGCTTTCTTGCTGGTGACACGCTTGGGCTCCTCGTGCTGGTCCACGACGACGACCGGGTCCATGCGATCGCAGAGCAACTCCAGTTGGCCGCGTGTGTTCGGGTCGCTCCGCGAGCCCAGGTGCAAGTGTACTTCCGAGGTCAGCGACTCGATCCACAGCTTACAGTATCGAAGGCAGGCCTCACGCCGCTAGACCGCGTCGACGTGGTTCCCGAGGAGGGATGATGCCCTTCGAGCCCATATTCGCGGATGCTGAACTTTGGGATGGTGACATGACCGCGCGCCGCGTCGATGGTCACGACCTCCTTCTTGTCCGGCACAACGGCGTTGTTTACGCCTACGAGAATCGGTGCGCACATCAGGGCGTGGCTTTGAGCGAGGGGCGGCTGGACGGATACGTACTTACCTGCCGCGCCCACCACTGGCAGTATGACGTCCGCAGCGGCAGCGGGGTCAACCCCGCGACGGCATGTCTCAGACGTTTCGCGGTCAAGATCGAGGATGGCAACGTTTTCGTGGATGTCCACGCGCCCAGTCCTGACTTCCCAAACGTTGAGGATGTCGGTGATGGCGTGGGGCCGGTCCTGACCGGCCATCCCCGCGCCCAGGCCGTGCTCGAAGCGATTCGGCGGCTGAACCCGTCCATCGAAATCCAGAACCGCGGCTCTTATATCCGCGTGCTCGCGCCACGCCGCTGCCTGGTGACGCGGAGCGCTATTGAAGATATTCTCAGGCAGCCATTCGACTTTCGGGCCGAACTGGAAATCATGATGCCATCCTTCAAGGGCAGAATGCGCCTCGACGACGACGAGGCGGTCTGGACATTCGAGGACGGCGCCATCAGCGGAGCAACTGCCAGCCCGACAGGGCGCAGTCATCCTGAAATGATTCCCAATGCGATGCCATCCTTCAAAGACACAGTGCGCGGCGGCGACGACGAGGTGGTCAGTACGTTTGAGGCCAGTGCCATCAGCGGAGCAACCGCCAGCCCGACAGGACGCAGCCGCCAGGAGACGGCCCAGAAGAGGACGTACTGGCATCTGAGTGATCTTGGTCGCAAGCCGACAGACTACGACATCGCTACGTCCCGGCTGCATTACTGGACCGCCCGCGGCTTCGAGGTCAAGGTACCGGTCAGCGAGTGGTACGAGCGGTACCAGCGGGGGTCTGAACTCCGCTGCCGAGATTGGGAAGAGTGGGGTGATCCGCGGCAGACGACATACACAACCTACACGACCATGCAGCGCACCCGCGAAGCCTTTGTCAATGGGCTCCTGGACTCGATCAGCGACGACTACGACCGGGGTCTTTCGCCGCAGTGCGTGGCGTTGCTCAACCGTGTAATCGCCCCCCTTCGATATCCCGGTCACGGCTTGCAAATGGTCGCAGCTTACGTCGGGAACATGGCCCCGACCGCACGTATCACCATCGCCGCCACCTTCCAGGCTGCGGACGAAATGCGGCGCGTCCAGCGGCTCGCATACCGGATGCGTCAGTTGCAGGTAACTCATCCCGACTTCGGACGTACGGCGCAACAGACCTGGCAGGACGACCCGATCTGGCAACCGCTGCGCGAGGTCATCGAAACGCTCCTGGTTACATGGGACTGGGGCGAAGCCCTCGTTGCGCTCCAGTTCGTGCTGAAGCCCGCTTTCGACGAGCTGTTCATGACGCATTTCGGGCGCCTCGCCCGCGCGGCCGGCGACGACGTTTTGGATCGCATGTTCTTTTCTCTGAACGAAGACTGCGCCTGGCATCGCGCCTGGAGTGAGTCACTCTTATTAAACGCCATTCGGGACACACCGGAATCTGCGCCGGCGGTCGAGCGCTGGATCGAGAACTGGACACCGCGCGTCAGCCGCGCCGTCTCCGCTTTCCGCCCCGTTTTCGATGAGATGCTGCCAGGCGGGGGCGAGCGCTCCGCGACAGTGCTCAATGAGATCGAGCAATTCGGGCAGCGCTACCGCGGAGCCCTTTTTACCCATCGAGATCTTCCGACCGGAGAGTCGGCAGCCTGATGGCCGATTCTCGGCGCGGACCCACTCGGCTGATGTCAATCGTTCCTTCCTTACGTTTAGAGATTTCGTCGACAATGCCGTTCAATCGGCAGTCAACCCGGAGTCGCTTCGTTACTTCGACAGCGATGCCCGCGCGCAATAGCGGGAATCGCGAAGAAACAGATTGCCACGCAGCTCTCAATATCCGAGAAATCGTCAAGAGCAGAGTTAAGAACATTCTCTCCGAATTCGGCGCAGACGACCGAACTCATGCTGCAAGATTGATTTTAAAGCGCGGGATCATCCAATCCTAAATACTCGAAAGAGTCATACCGTTACCCTCGAAAATAAAATCGAGCGTCTGCAGCCGTAAAAACTTCGCAGTCTATTACACCCTAAAAAGGGTTTTTTCCATATTTCTAAAGAGCGTGCTTTGCCCCCACAAAATAGTCCATGTTCTCACCTGATCTGGGCTTTTTTTCAAACGGCAGCTGGTCCAAGATGAACCCACCATGACTAATTCCCGGATCAGAGGTGAACCATGAGCACAGTAAGTATCCCCCCTCCCATGCACCACGAACCGGCTCTTCTTTGCCAGACCCTTGTTGTGATCGGCGGTAGCTCTGGCATTGGATTCGAAACGGCACGCCGTGCACATACTGAAGGCGCCAAGGTGATTCTCACCGCGCGTGATCCCGAGCGTCTCAAGCATGCTGCAACCGAGATTGGCGCATTGAGCACCGCGGCCTTCGATGCCACAGATCCGGTTGCTATCGAGCGTTTTTTTCGAGACTTGCCAGTGATAGATCACATTATGGTGACAGTCGGCCGGCCTTACTACGGTCGCTTGTCTGAGATGGATTTCACGAAGGTACGCGAGGTTGTCGGCCAGCACCTCCTACAGGCTCTTTACGTCGCCCGCAGCGCCATCAATAAAGTGAGACCGGGAGGAACGCTGATCTTCATGGGCGGCACGGGTGCCCGACGCCCAGCCATCGGCCTGAGCATTGCCTCCGCAATGACAGCTGCGCTTCCCGCCTTGACCGCCAGCCTGGCGCTTGAGATCGCACCTGTGCGAGTCAACCTTATTGCCGCCGGCTTCGTGGACACGCCTTTATCTGCGGAACTGCTGGGCGATCAGCTCGAAAAGCGTCGTAACCAGCTTCGCACCACGCTTCCCATCGGACGCGTAGTCGGGCCGGCGGATGTCGCCGCGCTCGCCGTACACATCATGACCAATACCGCCCTCACGGGCGCAACCTACGACATTGACGGCGGACAGCAGTTCGTGGCCGCCTAGCTGAAGAAGCCAGTACAAAGCAGTATCGATCGGAGCAATCAAATGAGAAAAGAAAGGAACCGGCGATTAATGGCTCAACACACCGATGTCCGCGTTGATGGTAAGGAGTTGCTGCTAACGACTGGCGGTGAGGAGTTATGAGCGAATCTACAGCATCGAGTGGACTGGCCGTTTTATCCCACGATGGCGCAAAGAGTGGCGTCAAACCAGGAATGGAACGCCGTTCCGGCAGTTGGAAATGGTGTTTTCTGTTGCTGCTTCCTTACATTGGCCTGCTTTGGCTGCCGTTTTATGCCAAAGCGGAGCCGCGACTGTTGGGCTTTCCTTTCTTCTACTGGTATCAGTTTGCATGGGTTTTTCTCACGATGTTTCTCATTGATTTCGTCTACCGGAGGACACGATGAACACGAGCCTGAACTGGGTTGCTACTGGGGTTTTTGTGTTCTTCTTTCTCGTGGTTGCAGTCATGGGCTTTCTTTCTGCCCATTGGCAGCGAGGCGATCTAAACAAGCTCGATGAGTGGGGGCTCGGAGGGCGACGTTTTGGAGTTCTTATTACATGGTTCCTGCTCGGGGGTGATTTCTACACGGCATACACGATTATTGCCGTGCCAGCTTTTGTCTACGGCGCAGGCGCAATAGGATTTTTTGCGCTGCCCTACACCATCCTTGTTTATCCGTTCGTTTTTGTCGTCATGCCACGGCTTTGGTCAGTATCAAAGAGGCACAACTACATCACTCTGGCCGATTTCGCTCGTGGACGCTACGGTAGTCGCACTCTCGCGTTAGCGATTGCTATCACCGGCATTCTGGCAACGATGCCATATATTGCCCTCCAGTTGGTTGGACTGCAGGTAACCATCGCAGCACTTGGACTGCACGGCTCCGCATTCGTGAACGACCTGCCGCTGATCGTCGCCTTCTTAGTCTTGGCCGCCTTTGCCTACACTAGCGGATTGCGCGCTCCGGCCAGCATCGCTCTTGTGAAGGACACGATGGTCTATATTTTCGTTCTTTCCGCTGTGATCTGGATTCCCTTGAAGTTCGGAGGGTTTGCTCACATCTTCGATGTGGCGGGACAAGCGCTGGCTTCCAGATCCACCACGGGAACACTCATTCTGCCGCAGAGCCAATACCTGCCGTTCGCCACGCTCGCGTTAGGTTCGGCACTGGCCGCCTTCCTTTACCCTCACACAGTGACCGGTGTTCTGAGCTCTTCTAGTGCGACTACTATTAAGCGAAACGCGGTTTTGCTGCCGATCTATACCTTGCTGCTGGGCTTATTGGCCTCGCTTGGATACATGGCCATAGCCGCCGGGGTCCATGTAACTTCGACCAATGACACTCTGCCGTCACTGCTACAGAAGGTTTTCCCGTCGTGGTTTGTAGGCTTTTCGTTCGCTGCGATCGCTATTGGGGCGCTAGTTCCGGCAGCGATCATGGCAATTGCGGCCTCCAATCTTTTCACGCGCAACATCTACCGCGAGTACATCCGACCGCAAGTTGCACCGAGCGAGGAAGCAACCGTTGCCAAGGTGACGGCGATTCTCATCATTGTCGGTGCTTTGGCATTTGTTGTTTTGGGTGCACAGTCCTACGCCATCGTCCTGCAGTTGCTGGGCGGAATCTGGATCACTCAGACGTTGCCCGCGGTCGTCTTCGGACTATTTGCGCGATGGTTCCATCCGAAAGCTCTGATGGTGGGCTGGTTTGCTGGAATGTTCTGCGGCACCGCCATGGCTTGGTCTCAGAATCTGAAATCCGCAATATTTCCGCTACACATCGGAGGGACGACGCTTGCTTCCTATGCGGCGATTGATGCGCTCATCCTTAATTTGGCTGTCGCCGCGGTGCTGACGATCCTGCTCGGAGGATTGGGGGTTGATCGCGGTTCCGATGAAACTGTTCCGGCTGACTATGTCGAGTCGGCGAGTTAACTGCCCGCGCATGGCCGAAAGCCAAGAGCAGAGAGGGAGTCGGGGTTATGAAAATGTTGTATCCCTTATGTCTATTGCTGTTTGCGCCGAGCCTGGTGCAGGCACAGACTGGCTCTCCCAATTCAGATTCCTCGCGGGACAACTCGGATGTTGCCGCTGAGGTGAAGACGCTTCGTGAAGCGCTCTTGCAAACCCAGCAGCAGGTGGCCTTGCAGCAACGGGAAATCGAAACGCTGAGGGAGCGAGGCAAGGTCGATCAGGATGCCCCCGTCAACCCTGTGCAAACGACGCCGCTCGCGAGCTATACCGCTATTCATACCGCAAGTTCACCCATGCTTCTGTCCAAGGACGGTTATACGGCCGGCCATTCTACCAGCGAGCCAGCGACGCAAGGACAAGAAAGCGAATCGCCTCTCTCAGTCAAGATCGGCCCAGCGGTAATCACTCCTGGCGGGTTTGTGGACTTAGAGAATATATTCCGCACCACCAACACTCAGAACAACATCGCCACCAACTTCGCCGCTATCCCGTTCCGCAACACTGCGCAGGGGCATCTCACCGAGTTCCGTACGACCGCGCAGTATTCCCGCTTCGACATAACTGTCAGAAACAAATTCGGCGCCAACGATGTGACTGGTTACTGCGAGGCGGACTTCAGCGGCAATGATGCCACGAATGCTTATCAAACTGTGAACGGCCACACCCTTCGTCTGCGGCTTTGTTTTATGGACTACAAACGCGGCAAGTGGGAAATCCTTGGCGGGCAAACCTGGAGTTGGCTGACCCCCAATCGCAACGGGCTAGGCCCGATGCCTTCCGATCTGGCGCTCACTTACAACGAAGACGTGAATATCCAGGTTGGTCTGACCTTCAGCCGCGCTGCGGAATTCCGCGTCGCCTATCACCCCAACGATCATTGGGCGTTTGGGGTGGGTATTGAAGATCCCGACCAATACATAGGCGATTTTGTTGCCCTTCCGTCGGCGTTCGCATCAACGCTTGGCTCGCAGTTTGACAACGGAGCCCTGTTAGGCGCACCCAACTTGATGCCAGATATCCTTACCAAGATCGCCTACGACAACGAATTTGGAGGCAGACATTTCCACTGGGACGCCACCGGCTTGGTCACCGGCGCGAGGGCGACCGTCATACCTGTCGGCGGAACATCTTTCGCGTCGCACTCAGATGTCGGAGGCGGCGGTCAGACGGCCGTCAATTATCAAGTGTTCCGAAACCTCCTGTTCCTGGTCAATGCGTATTGGAGTGACGGCGGTGCCCGCTACCTCGCGGGTGACGGGCCGCAATTGGTTATTCGGCCAAACGCCGCAGGAACTGACATCACTCCTTCCATGGTTCACGCCGGAGCAGGCTCTGCCGGGTTTGAATGGAACGCGAGCCGAAAAACCACACTCACGGTTTACTACGGAGCGGACTATTTCCGGCGGACTTTTTTCGTAGACACCACGGACACCACCAATCCCCGGACTATTATCGGTTATGGCGGGCCAGGTTCCCCCAACACAAACAATAGAATCATTCAGCAACCGACATTCGATTGGATCCAAGCCTTCTGGAAACATCCAAAATACGGTGCGCTGCAATTCTATAGTCAGTATTCCTATCTAACTCGTGCTCCGTGGATTGTAGCTGCCGGTTCGCCCAAGAATGCGCATCTCAGCATGGTCTATGCCGGAGTGCGCTACGTCTTACCTTCAAAAGTCAGTTTCGACGACTCCAAATGAGAGGAGATATAAGCGATGCCACATCGAGTAGCGGATGAGTTGGTCAACAAACTTGTCGAGGCGGGTGTCGAAAGAATTTACGGCGTCGTAGGCGACAGCTTGAATCCTGTTACGGATGCCTTGCGCTTGAACGGCAAGCTTAAGTGGATCCATGTGCGTCACGAAGAAACCGGTGCGTTTGCGGCCGGAGCCGAGGCCCAGCTCACCGGGAAGCTTGCCGCCTGTGCGGGTTCCGCTGGCCCCGGAAACCTTCACCTCATCAACGGCCTTTTCGACGCTCACCGGAGCAATGCTCCGGTGATTGCAATCGCATCGCATATTCTGAGCAGCGAGATAGGCACCGGATTTTTTCAGGAAACACATCCCGAGATCCTTTTCAAAGAATGCAGCCACTATTGCGAGCTGATCTCGAATCCCAAGCAATTTGAGCGTGTTTTTCACATCGCGATGCAGAGTGCTGTTGGAAAAGGCGGGGTAAGCATGATCGTGTTGCCAGGAGATGTGGCTGGGATGGATCTGCCGGTCAACGGTTCCTCTCACTCTCTGGCAGGTCACCAGCCGACCGTTCGTCCCGGTGAGAATGAACTAACGCAATTGTCGAACTTGATCAATTCCTCGAAGAAAGTGGCACTTTTTTGCGGGATTGGATGTGCCGAGGCCCATGATGAGGTGGTTGCTCTCGCTGGGAAGTTGAAATCGCCCGTTGGGCATTCGTACCGGGGGAAGTCGTTCATCGAGTACAGCAATCCCTTTGACGTGGGGATGAGCGGATTATTGGGATTCGGCGCTGCCTATCAGGCGATGCACGAATGTGATCTGCTGCTGCTGTTGGGCACCGACTTTCCCTATAGCAAATTCTTGCCGACCAAACCCAAGATTGTCCAGGTTGACATTCGAGTTGAGAATTTGGGCCGGCGAAGCAAACTTGATCTCGGATTATGCGGCGATGTGGGCGAAACTATCCGCGCGCTACTGCCGATGATAGAAGCTAAGTCAGATCGCACGTTTTTAGATGCGATGCTCGGCAAACACAAAGAGGCACTGCGGCGGCTGAATGTCTATGTAGATCACGTTGGGAAACGGACACCCATGCACCCTGAACCTGTCGCGGCCGCGCTTAGTGAGATTGCGGCAGACGATGCCATCTTTACTGCCGACACTGGCATGTGTAACGTCTGGTCTTCCCGCTACATTCGATCGACAAAGGCCCGGCGGTTGATTGGCTCCTTCACGCACGGGTCCATGGCAAACGCCCTCCCTCAAGCCATTGGCGCCCAATTTGCTTATCCCGGAAGACAGGTAATCGCAATGGCGGGAGACGGTGGACTTGCGATGCTCATGGGTGATTTGTTGACACTGACACAGTACGATCTCCCGATCAAGATCGTCCTGTTCAACAACAGCGTTCTTGGAATGGTCAAACTGGAGATGGAAGTCGCCGGGCTGCCCGACTTTCAAACCGACCTCAAAAATCCAAACTTCGCGAAGCTTGCGGAGGCGATCGGCATAATGGGTGTAAGGATCGAAAATCCAGCCGACGTGTCCTCGGGGCTGAAGAAAGCTCTTCAGCATTCGGGTCCGGCGCTCATTGACGTGGTGACCGATCCGAATGCGGTTTCGTTGCCCTCCCACATCACTGCCGACCAAGTTGTTGGCTTCGGACTGACCATGGGAAAGCTGGTTCTATCCGGTCATATTGACG
The DNA here is from genome assembly GCA_963755765.1 of uncultured Acidobacteriaceae bacterium. GTDB lineage: Bacteria > Acidobacteriota > Terriglobia > Terriglobales > Acidobacteriaceae > Acidiflorens. The sequence continues at coordinate 436 of CAVWKZ010000004.1, read as the reverse complement.
AGGTGGTGGATAGCATCGAAGCCAATATTCGGCATATATAAATTCGGTTTTGGCTAACCAACTCTGCATCCGATCGGGATCGTTCTAGCGAGCTCAGTGCGTGCCAAAAGCGCGGGATCATCCAATCCTAAATACTCGAAAAAATCATACCGTTACACTCGAAAACAAAATCGAGCGTTTGTAGCCTAAGAACCTCGACAGTCTCTTGCACCCTAAAAAGGGTTTTTTCCATATTTCTAAAGAGCGTGCTCGGCCCCCACAAAATAGTCCATGTTTTCACCTGATCTGGGGTTTTTTTCAAACGGCAGCTGGTCCAAGATGAACCCACCATGACTTGCACGATCGACCGCCTTCAGATCAGAGAGGATCGCGTGCTCCTGAACATCAGCGGACGGAATCCGGTGCAATACATGATTTGCAACTTCCAACATCACCG
>CAVWKZ010000003.1:0-32424 GCA_963755765.1 uncultured Acidobacteriaceae bacterium | reverse complement strand
TAAACGCCTTCCATGAGAAGGCCGGTCGGAGTCAAGTAGGTTCGGTTGTTTTTCGTTGGACAAGGTTTTTTCTCCCGCCGAATCGCCGCTGTCGCCATGCTTCCATCCGCACTCTCAAGGAGCGATTGGTTTCGCTCGGTGCATGTTGGGCGTTCTCGTTTCAGACGGTGCTGCCATCTGTTTGTCGCCCTCTGGTTCTGCTCCTGGAGAGTGGAACCCGGGCCAGGCGATTAACGCAGTCACCGGAACTCGGCTTTAGGCTTTGCCTTTTCCTTTCGAAGAACGTTTTTGATTTTATGCTGCCGCCGGCAATGCTCCCTGGTTGTTGTTGTGCAAGGGTTGGTAAACCTCTCCGCTTACCCACAAGCGATGCAGCAGCACGGCCAGCTTTCGTGCGGTCGCGATGATCGCTCGTTTCTTCCCGCTTTTTCCGCCGCGCTCGGCCAGTTTCAGTCCCCAGCGCCGCAGATCGCAATCGATGCCGAACGGTCCCAGAATGTGTTGCGCGCCCTGCACCAGCAGCGTGCGCAGATAGGGATCGCCTTCCTTGCTGATATGCATCTGCGGCTCGCTCTGCCCCGAGTTCCGCCGTCCCGGCTGCAATCCCAGATAGCTGCCCACGTCGCGGCTCTTGCGGAAGCGATGCGGGTCTTCCAGCGTGAGCATATAAGTCAGCGCGATCAGCGTGCCCACTCCCTTGATCTGCTTCAGCAGCGCCACCTGCGGATAACTCTGCTGCCCCAGTTTTTCGATCCGTTCGTTGTACTCCGCGATTTGCTCGCTCAGCGATTCCAGCGCCACCAGCAACGGCTGCACTGCGGCCTGTAACTCGGGACTCAGTCCTTCGGCTTTTTCCGGATTCATGTTGCGCACGTTGCAGCCGCGCAATCGTTCTCCGTAACTCTTCGCCAGCCCACGCACCGTGTTGACCAGCGCCGTTCGCGCCCGCACCAGTCCGGCTCGCGCCCGAATCACCGTCAGATCGGCTTGCGCCTGCGCGCTGCGATGCCTCACCGGACTCAACAACTTTGGATCGATCCGCGCCAGCCGGGCCAGCGTTTGCGCATCCAGACGATCGTCTTTCTTCCGGCTTCCCCCGATCAGCCGCACCCGGCGAGCGTTCGCCACAATCACTTCGTGCCCCATCCCGTTCAGCAAACGGCTGATCCACGGCGAATGCGTCCCGGTTTCGAGCGCGATCCGGCAGCGCGGCATGGCACCGAAGACTTCCTGCAACGCTTTCGCATTCGTGCGGACTCGCTGTTCCAGCCGGATCTGCCCCGCTTCATCCACCATGCAGTACCAGCTGTTGCGATCTCCCAGATCCAGTCCGATGGTCAGTTTCGGTTGAGAAATATTCCTGCTCTGCTTCGCCGCTACGGTGCTAACCTTCTTCATTGCCGGTCTCCTTTTTATCTGTGCTTCGAGCACGTCGATAACTTGGGAGCCTACAGCATCCCGTCGGAGACCGGCCTTCTCATCCCATCTGTTTTCAGCGCGGCAAAGAATCCCCCCGATGCCTTGCCCTGACGCCGCCGAGGTGCGTATTGTTACGGAGTGAAATTTCCGCGATGCAGCGGCGTCCTGCTCCACTTCACTTCTTTGCCCGGACGCTTCGGCATCGGTGATCTCGGTCCCTGCGCTTACGAATTCGCGGACTTTCTCTTCGCCGCAGGACAGAAGCTGTGGCAAGTGTTGCCGCTGAATCCCACGGGATACGGTGATTCTCCGTACCAGTGCTTTTCCGCTTTTGCCGGTAACCCAATGCTGATCAGTCTGGAGCGCTTGCGTGAGCAGGGCCTGCTGCAACCGTCGGACCTGGACCTGCGGTCGCCGGCGTTTCCTGAAGACTTCGTCGACTTTGGGCGGGTGATCGAGTTCCGAATGGCGGCACTACGCCGGGCGGCGCAGGTTTTCTTCGCCGACAGTTCGCGCGCCGATCGCGCGGCCTTCGATCGCTTTTGCGAGAGCGCCAGTCCGTGGCTGGACGACTACGCGCTCTTCATGGTCTGCAAAGATGCCCACCACGGAATCATCTGGACCTCGTGGGACCCACAGATTCGCAAGCGCGATCCGCATACCGTGAGCGAGTGGTCAAGGAAGCTGGCGCCCGAGCTGAAAGCTTATAAGTATTGGCAGTTCGAATTTTTCCAGCAATGGGAACATCTCAGGACTTATTGCGAGCAACGCAGCATACGTTTCATGGGCGACATCCCAATCTATGTTGCGCACGACAGCGCGGACGTCTGGGCTCATCCTGATCTGTTTTATCTCGATGATCAGGGCGGCCCAACCGTCGTCTCCGGCGTGCCGCCGGATTACTTCAGCGCCACCGGACAGCTTTGGGGGAATCCTATTTATCGCTGGGACTTGCTTGCCGCCAACGGATACAAGTGGTGGATCGAGCGCTTTCGTGCATCGCTTGCGCTTTTCGACATGGTGCGGCTCGATCATTTCCGGGGCTTTGAATCGTACTGGGAGATTCCAGCCGGCGAGACGACGGCCATTCACGGGCGCTGGGCCAAGGGGCCGGGAGAAAATTTTCTGTCGGCACTGCAGAACGCATTTGGCGGATTGCCGATCGTGGCGGAGAACCTGGGCGTCATTACTCCACCCGTGGAGAAGTTGCGGCAAGAGTTCGGTCTGCCGGGCATGAGTCTTTTACAATTCGCGTTCGGCACTGATCCGCAGGGACCATCGTTTCGTCCGCACAATTACAGTCGCGACCTGGTCGCCTATACCGGCGGCCACGACAATGACACGACGGTCGGCTGGTGGTCGAGCTCTGGCGCAGGCGACAGCACACGCACTCCGGAGGATGTCCGCAAAGAACACGATTTCGCTCGCGCCTACCTTAACTTCAAATCCGATGACGATTCGGAAATTAACTGGGTCATGATCCGAGCGGTTCTGGCGTCGGTCGCTGACGTCGCGATTGTCCCCTTGCAGGATGTGCTGGGTCTCGGCCGCGAGGCGCGAATGAATCTTCCCGGAAAGGTCAGTGGAAACTGGAAATGGCGTTATCGTGCGGGAGCGCTGAATAGCGACTTGAGTGCAAGACTACGAAACTTGGTCACGCTGTACGATCGATAAGAGAATTGTCGCTGGAAGCATCAGTGTTATGAATCGTCGGTAGGAAGAACTTATGGACAAGCCACCACGCACCTTCTGGCAGATTTGGAATATGAGCTTCGGCTTCCTCGGCATCCAGTTTGGCTGGGGATTGCAGATGGCGAACATGAGCTCCATTTACGAGTACCTGGGCGCGCGGGCCGATCAGATTCCGATCCTCTGGCTGGCCGCACCCCTCACAGGATTGATCGTGCAGCCGATCATCGGCCACGCCAGTGATCGCACCTGGGGACCATTGGGGCGAAGGCGTCCATATTTTTTGGCGGGCGCGATTCTGAGTTCGATGGCTCTCATCCTGATGCCGCGGAGTTCCGCACTCTGGATCGCCGCTGGTCTGCTGTGGGTTCTCGACGCTTCCATCAACATCAGCATGGAACCGTTTCGTGCATTTGTCGCCGACCTGCTGCCGGAATTTCAGCGCACTCGCGGCTTTGCCATGCAGAGTCTTTTTATTGGACTTGGCGCAGTGATTGCCTCGGCATTGCCCTACTTGCTGACCAATGTTTTTCACGTTGCAGGAAGCACAGCTCCGGGGACAATCCCGTTTACCGTGCGCGTTTCTTTTTACATCGGCGCCGCGGCATTCCTGGGGGCAGTGCTTTGGACCATTTTCACGACGAAGGAGTATCCGCCGGACAATCTCGCGGAATTTCAGAAAGAAAAGACGGTGCACGGTGGCATCGGCGCAGGGGCCCGTGAAATCGTGTTATCGATCCGCGAGATGCCCCGTACCATGCGGCAACTCGCCTGGGTACAGATCTGTACCTGGATGGGGCTGTTTTGCATGTGGCTTTACTTTCCCGTAGCGGTGGCGCGCAATGTTTTCGGAGCTGCCGACACGAACTCACCACTGTATTCCGCGGGAGTCGAGTGGGCAGGCATCTGTTTCGGGATGTACTCGCTGGTGTGCTTCGGATTCTCCTTCGTGCTGCCCGCACTCGCGCGGCAGTACGGACGCAAGGCAACCCACAGCTTCTGTCTGATCTGCGGCGGCTTGGGACTGCTTTCGGTGGCGGTGATTCACAACAAGTATCTGCTGCTGTTCTCCATGGTCGGAGTCGGAATCGCCTGGGCCAGTACGCTCTCGATGCCTTACGCAATTCTTGCCGGATCGCTGCCCCACGGAAAGACCGGAGTGTACATGGGGATTTTCAATTTCTTCATCGTGATTCCTGAGATCACAGCATCACTTGGATTCGGCTGGGTAATGGGCCATCTGCTGAACAACAACCGGATTGCCGCCGTGGTTGCAGGCGGAATCTTCTTCATACTGGCGGCGATGCTGACGCAGCGCGTGCAGGACCTGTACGACTTGCGGCATCCGAGCAGTTCGCTTCCTGGCAACGCTGTCGCGGCCAAGTCTTAAACGCGCTTGCAGTGGAAATTTCGAGCACCGTGATGGAGATTAGGTCCGCGGAGTCGCTTATCGCACGCGAATCGAGACCAATTCGCTTCCTACCGGTACCCCGCGCGCGATCTTCACCCGGACCAGCGCTTCGAAAGGTCTGATCGGTCCCTGGCCAGAGCCCGGAATCTCAGCTAGCAACTTTTCCACCGACTCTGGCCGGCAAACAAACTCCACGGCCCCTTGCGTTCCGAAGGTTGTCGTGCCCGCCAGAATCATCACGTAGCGATCGGAACCCATTCCAGGCAGCAGTCCGACGAGCGAATAATCTTCGGTCAGCGGTGCGTTCGAGGCGCTGGCGAGGTAGCTGCTGGCCTCTCCCGGCTTCGGATGTTTGCTGACAATGGAAAGATCGCCTTGACGCGGGCCGGACTCCACCCGCTGAAAAACGAACTCCTGAGTTCCGGGGATATCGCGCAACGAAAGATTCTCTGACGGCGAGCCGACAAAGATCAGGTTGTTATTCTTCACGTCGTCGAGCGTGAACAGGCTGCCCCTCTTTACCAGGATCCTGCGCCCCAGCGTGCCGAAAGCCTCATCGAGCGCGTGAATGGCTAATACCTCGCCAACGCCGGTGTAGTGGTCATAGACGGCAGCCTTCGAATCCTGGTGCGCGTTGTAGTAACGCATGCCAGTCTCCGGACGGCCCACGAAGGCAGCATTACTGTAGATCACCCACGGCTCATCGCCCCCAGAAATGAATGGCCTCCAGAAGGTCGCCAGCGGACCCGGAGGATGAGGCGAACTGGGGGCGGCCATCGCGGGCGCGGGCAGTTTCCGGTTCCACAGCAGGCTCCCCAGAACAACCAGCGAGGTAGTGAGACCGGCCAACAACAGAATGACGGCGATCCGCCAAAATGCCGGAACGGTTGCGACCGCATCACTCCGCTGGGGCGGCCGCGGAAACACCGTTTGAGTCTGCGGCGGTTCAATCGGTCTCGCCTCAAAGGTCAGGTGATAGCTACCTTTGGGAATCTTAACGAGTATGGGATCCGTCGCTCCCTCGGTGGCATAATACTCGGCCAGCTTCAGCCGAAGACGCCCGGCCTGCACACGAATGGTTGAGTCAGATTGCGGATCAAAGTCCGAAGGCCTCCCGTAGACTTCGGTGGCAATCTGGTACTCCTTCAACGGCGCATCGGGATGGTCGAGGGATTGTTTCGCAAGATATTGCAGCAATTTGCAAAGGGATTCGGATCCCCGCAGGCTATGACTTTTAATAATGTTATCTATTTGTTGGAAGAACTGCTCCGGGCCAGCGGCGAAAGCGCGTGTCACAGCCATTTAACACCGACGTAACAGAGAAGGTATGTTGGTGCAACAGCGGCATTTTACTCCTGTAACCGTCTAAAAACCTAGTGAAACGTCCACCTCTGACTGTTTTGTACTAGAACTTGCACGCCCTTGCTGGGATTCCGTAGTGTGCTCCAAAACCAAGTTTTCCCGATATCCGCGAAGATGTCCTGAAATTGGAGGCAACATGACGAGTCGATTCTTTCCGGTTCTTATTCTTGTGCTCTGCCTGACCGGTTTGGCGGTAGCGCAGTCGGACACAGCCCGTATCGTCGGCACCATCACGGATCCCACCGGCGCCGTCGTACCCAACGCCACGGTCACCGTGACCGACACGGCAACGGGACGCGTGGTAACCGAGAAGACAGGCGCTGCGGGCCAATACACCATCAATGCATTGCCGATCGGAAAATACCATGTCCAGGTGAAGCTGGAAGGCTTTAAGACGGCAGACGCAGAAGTCACGCTCGAAGTTTCCCAGGTCCAGGAGATCAGCCTGAAACTCGAAGCTGGAGCTTCATCGACCACCGTGGACGTGACCGGCGAAGTACCGCTGGTGGACACTTCAACTTCAAGCACCGGCGAGGTGATTCAGGGACGAAAAATCGTTGAGCTCCCGCTCAATGGACGAAACTTCACCCAACTCGCACTGCTGACCCCGGGCGTGAGCCGTGGCGCTTATGCGGATAACGCCTCCGGCATCGCCTTTGGGAATCCGGCGGCGGAGACTTGGCGCAACTATGAATCCGGTGGCGCCTCGCTGTCCGTCAATGGTTTGCGGCCGCAGGCCAACAACTACTTGCTGGATAGCCTTGATAACAACGACTCCATGGTCAATACGCTGGTCATATACCCGGCGGTTGAAGATATCGAAGAATTCAAGACCACTACCAGCGTTGCGTCGGCCGAGTTTGGACGCGCTGGCGGCGCGGTAATCCAAGTTGCCACCAAGTCCGGCACGAACCAGATTCACGGTTCCGCCTACTGGTTTAACCGCTCCAAGGTGGGCGCCGCGAATGTCTTTGGCAGCGACACGACTCCAGAGTTGAGCCGCAATCAGTTTGGCGCTTCCCTGAGTGGACCGATCTGGAAAAACAAGCTGTTCGCCTTCCTCGACTACCAGGGCTGGCGTCAGGACATACCGGCTGGTATTGCAAATAGCAGGGTGCCAACCGCGCTGATGCGCAGCGGCGATTTCCAGGAGCTGTGCGGCGCGGTAGATTGCCAGGGAGCGATCATAACGCCCGCAACCGCGACCAGCGTACCGGACTCTGCCATCTGCCCTGGCCTGTATTCGGGGGGCAACGTGTTGCCGCAATTTAACGCCAACTATGGATACGTCTACAACCCGCAAACCTGCTTGCCCTTCGGCTGGATCGGCGGGACCGGCACATCCCAAGCGGGCAATACCGTACTGAACATCGTTCCTACTGCGAGCCAGAACACTGTCGGCTTGGCTTATCTGAACCAGTTTCCCAATCCCAACGTCGCCGGCGCAAACCCGGCAACCAACGACATCAACTTCAAGGGACCGCAGCAGAACATCATTAACCAGGACGATTACGATGCGCGAGTGGATTTTATCGCGACATCCAAGGACAGTATTTTCGCCCGCTACAGCCTGGGTGACGATACCTTGGCCAACAGTCCCTACCTCGTTCCCGCCCAAAACCCCCAGGGCTTCCTGCCCTCTGGAAGCGGAACCAACCCGCAGCATCCCCGCCAAGTGGCTGTGGGATACACGCACATCTTCAGCCCCACCATACTCAACGAATTCCACTACGGCTACAACCGTCCGTACTACGGCTACCTGCAGCCTGGCTTTGGGTCTAATATGGCCGCCGCGATTGGGATCGCCAATGCCAATACAAACCCGTTGCTGGGCGGCTACCCCATCATCGGCGGTTGGTATGGAAACGTCTCCTACGTGGGTGACGGTGGGCCCTATCTCGTCATCGAGCCGGCCCAGCAGTTCACCGATTCGGTGAGTTGGACAAAAGGAAAGCACGTCTTCAAGTTTGGCGCGAGCGTCATCCATCGCGACGTAAATTGGACCCAAGGCAATAACGCCAAAGGCTACTTCTGGATTGACGATGGCAGTTTTGGCGCGTACCCCACAGGTACCTCGCACCACGGAACTTTTACCGGTTTTGAAGATTCCGAGTTACTGGCTGGTTTCATGGGTGCCTACACCGTGGGTGGATTCAGTGGTCTATACAACACGCGGAGCTGGGAGAACGGATTCTTCGCCCAGGATGATTTTCGCGTGAACCGACGGCTGACGGTGAACTTTGGCCTGCGCTACGACCTTTTCACCTGGCCGAGAGAAGAAAACAACCACCAGTCCAACTTCAACCCCACGACCGGGGAACTGGTTGAGGCCGGAACTCCCGCCGCCGCCGGTTACAACGATTCTCTCATCAACACGCCGAAGCATAACTTCGGTCCCCGCGTCGGATTTGCCTTTGATGTGTTTGGCAATGGCAAAACCGTGCTCCGCGGCGGTTACGGCTTGTTCTACTATCTGGACCGCGGCGGCGTTGCCAACCAACTTTCGGAGAACCCCGACTTCAACGGTACGCAGACGTACTATGCCTGCAATAAGACATCTGGAGGCGCGACGGATTGCTCGGGAGCCGCTCCCAATAGCGGGTATCGCATCACGCTCAGCGGAGAAGCTCCCACAGGAACCACCAATCCAGTCGGAGCCATCGGAGCTCTACCGCCTAAAATCGGCATCAACCCGGACGACGTGACCGCCAGCGACAATGTGGTTTACTGGCCGAAGAACAACTCGAACTCGCACATCCAACAATGGAACGTGCAGATCGAGCAGGCGATTGATAGCAAGACGTCGTTCCAGCTCGCTTACGTTGGGACGCATATGTCAAATATCGCCACCCCCTTCAACGCCAACGAGAACGCTCTTTCGCCTTCTTCGGTGCCGGCAACCAACTGGTTCCCGTCGGGGGGCACCATCAACCCGAACGGCGTCGGCGCCATCAACGAGTATGCGATGATCGGCAGCGGAAATTACAACGGCCTGCAGACGAAGCTGACTCGCAGAATGAGCAATGGACTCACGGGCACAGTAGCCTACACGTGGTCGCACACACTGGATAATGCCGCTTCCTCGCTTGGTGGCCCTGGCGGCATCGTGGTCGGGCCGAATGGTACGCCGCTGTTGAACTACCAATATGGCAACGCTAACGACGATCAGCGTCAGCTGTTTGCCGCCAGCGCCATCTATGAGCTGCCCTTCGGACGTGGAAAACGACTTGGCGGCGACATTCCGAAAACGGCTGACTATGTTATCGGCGGCTGGCAATGGAACAACGTTATTATAAAGGCCACCGGAACCCCGATCGACATCAGCGGTGCCCCGAGCACCGCGAATGGCCAGAATGGCCGCCCGGATTATCACGGTGGATGCCATACCGGCGTCTCCGCCTTTGTCTGGCTCGCGTGTCCGACAGGGGCGTTCACCGCTCCCGCGGGGTTCATCGGCACTCTTCGCAGAAACGCCTTTCCTGGCCCCGGAACATTCACCTGGGACACTTCGGTATTCAAGGTCTTCAGCGTGACCCAACGGGTGAAGACCGAATTGCGCGCCCAGGTATATAACCTGACCAACACGCCACAATTCCAGAACCCGGACGGCAATTACAATAACGGTGATTTCGGCCAGCTGATTTCGCCACGGCTCGCGCCCACTAACCGGGAGCTCGAGCTCGCGATTCGTGTATCGTTCTAACCGCAGCGCAGGGATGGCGCTTGAGGGTACTGCTCAAGCGCCTCCCGACGCGCCCGGGAGTCAGGATATCTCTCGGCTCTCCTTTCTTGATCTGTGCGCTTCGGGCTGCTTGGCTGGTCTGCTCTAAGCCGGGCCACGGGTAACTGCCATGAAAAACGTACGCGGCAATTCGCCTTCGCTGATCGTGTTCTGTGTGATCCTGGCATGCCTGCTTGCGCTGCCCGCATGGCCGCAGACGGATGCCAGGCAAACGCAAGCCCCGGCGGTTCGCAAAATCGAACCGCCCAATTGGTGGGTAAATTACTCGCCCGATCTCACCCTGCTACTTACTGGTGAAAATCTGAGTGGCGCTCGCGTGGAAAGCCCGACAAAAGGCGTGGCTACCCTTGGGTCGCAAGCGTCGGCCAATGGCCACTATCTCTTTATTCACCTCCGCCTCAGCCCTGATCTGAATCCCGGAAAAGTTACCTTGCGGCTGCTGACGCCGGCTGGATCGACCACCCTTGATTTGCCGGTATGGGCCCGGGCTGACCCGCGTGGCCATTTCGAAGGCTTCTCTCGCGACGACGTTATCTACCTGATCATGCCCGACCGCTTCGCCGACGGCGATCTCTCGAACGATCGGCCTCCAGGTTCAACCGGGCTGTATGACCGAAGCAAGCCCATGGCGTATCACGGCGGCGATTTACGCGGGATCCGCGAGCATCTCGGATATCTCCACGACCTGGGCGTCAACACGCTGTGGCTCACTCCGGTGTGGAAGAACACCGACTCCGACTACCACGGCTATCACGTCGTCGATTTCTACGCCCTCGACGAACGCATGGGATCCATGCGGGAATACCAGGCGCTCGTTGCCGAAGCTCACAAGCTGGGCATGAAGGTGTTGATCGATTACGTTGTTAATCACACCGGCCCGCATCATTCCTGGGCCAATGACCCGCCGACGCCAACATGGTTCCACGGCACACCGGCGCATCACCTGGAGCCGTCTTATGACTTCTCCGGGTTAGTCGATCCGCACGCTTCGCCGCGCGAATATCTCAACACGCTCGACGGCTGGTTTGCGGGCAAATTGCCCGACCTCAATCCTGACGATCCCGAACTCGCCATCTACCTGGCGCAGAATGCGGAGTGGTGGACGGAAATCGCGCAACTCGATGGATTCCGTCTGGATACATTTCCCTATTCGACGCGCAAGTTCTGGAGCGGATGGCACGAGCGCCTGCGCCAAATCTATCCGCAGATCACTTATCCGCAGGTCATGGACGTCGGCGAAGTGGCCGATGGTGATTCGACCATCACCTCATTCTTCGAAGGCGGACGGAAGCAGTTCGACGGCATCGACTCTGGCCTGGCCACGGTCTTCGACTTCCCGCTCACTACTGCCCTGCGCGACGTGGTTGTCAAGGGCGCTCCGATGCAGAAGATCGTCGATGTTCTTCGGCACGACGAACTCTACCCGCATCCGGAGACGCTGGTCACCTTCATCGACAATCACGATAGTCGGCGCTTCGTGAGTGAAGAAGGCAGCAGCCCGGCGAAGCTGAAGGCCGCAATTTCGCTGCTGCTGACATTGCGCGGGATTCCACAAATTTATTCCGGTGACGAAATCGCTATGCCGGGCGACAGCGACCCCGACAACCGGCGCGATTTCCCTGGAGGGTTCCCCGGGGATCCGCACAACGCCTTCACCGCCAGCGGCCGCACCGCCGAACAACAAGATGTATTCGCATACGTGCAGTCATTGCTGGCGTTGCGCAAGGCGCACCCCGCGCTGCGTACTGGAAAGCAGTGGCACATCGGGTGGGACGACACCTACTACGCTTTCCTGCGTGAGTTACCGCAAGATGGAGAGAAGTTGCTGATCGTGTACAACAATGCAGCCACCGCGCGCGATCTGCATATCCCGGTTGCGGGCACTTCGCTCGACGGAGCACGGGAATTACAAGCGCTCTTCGGCGGAACGACCGCTCGGATCGCTGAGGGCGAAGTACGAGTGACTCTGGCATCCCGGTCGCTCGCCGTTTTCAGCGTTCGATAGGTTGCGCATTTTCCAGAGAATCCACTTCTTGCACCATGGATAGCTGAGCTTGTACGATTCGTTCGACAGCGCCTTCCTCCAATGCCTGAGCTCGTCTCGCGTTTCGCCAGCGGCCATTCGAGAAGAGCCGCACGCGGAATCGTTCTCGCTGCTCAGCTGACGATTTGCCTGTGGAACCTTCAGACCCTGCCGGCCCAAACCACCCTGATTGCAGGGTCGGTACCTCACGTGGCAGCCGAATCCCACCGAACCGCAACCGACAAAGGGTCTGCTAATAGGGAGGTGCCGGTCGCATCAGCGATCCAATTCGAGAATGTCATTGAACAATCGAAGATCAACTTCAAACTTAAGAACAGCGTCAGCCCCCAGCATTACACATTTGAGACCATGACTGGGGGCGTCGCGGTCTTCGACTACAACAACGACGGTCTGCTGGACATCTTCTTTACCAATGGCGCGGCCATCCCGTCGCTCGAAAAGAGCGATCCGAGTTACTCAAACCGGCTCTTTCGCAACAACGGGGACGGCACCTTCACCGATGTAACTGAGAAAGCCGGCCTGCAGGGCATCGGCTATTCGATGGGAGTGGCCGCCGGCGATTATGACAACGACGGATTTGTCGATCTTTACGTCACGGGCATCAACCGCAACCAGCTTTTCCATAACAACGGGGACGGCACCTTCACCGACGTGACCGAAAAGGCCGGAGTTGGCGGTTTCGTCCCCAAGCTCGGCAAGGCATGGTCGGTGGCTGCAGGATGGTTCGATTACAACAACGACGGTCTGCTCGACCTTTTTGTGGTGAACTATCTCAATTACGGCATCAAAACCGCAACCCTCTGCGTTCAGCAACGACTTCCGGTCTACTGCTCTCCAGTCGATTTTCTGGGCACGCCGAATATCCTCTATCGCAACAATGGCGACGGCACTTTTACCGACGTCTCCGAACCGTCCCACATTTCCAGATACGTTGGCAAAGGGATGGGTGTGGCATTCGCCGACTATGACAACGATGGCTTCACCGATATCTTCGTCTCCAACGATACTTTCGAGAATTATCTTCTGCGCAACAACGGAGATGGAACCTTTACCAATGTCGCGGTGCTCGCCGGAGTCGCGTACAACGCATTCGGCAAAGCCATAGCCGGAATGGGCGCCGATTTCCGGGATATCGACAACGATGGAAGGCCCGATATCTTTGAAACGGCGATGTTCGGCGAAGGCTTTCCTCTCTACCGGAACCTGGGGGACGGTCAGTTTCAGGACGTCAGCGGCGGTGCCGGATTGAGTGCCTTGACCAGTCGCTCCACGGGCTGGGGAGTTGGAATTTTCGATTTCGACAATGACGGCAACAAGGACCTGTTCACCGCCAATGCCGACATTCTCGACAATGCCATGGACATTGCGCATAGACCTTATCCGCTTCCCAATCGGGTGTTCCGCAACAAAGGCAACCTAGCCTTCGAGGATGTGAGTGCAAAGGCTGGAACGTCGTTCTCCGTTCCGGCAGCGCATCGCAGTGCGGCCTTCGGCGACCTCAACAACGACGGCAAAATCGACGCCGTCGTAACGGTCCTGAACGGCCCGCCGGAGATATGGATGAACCGTTCGGGTACGCAAAACGGCGGCAACCGAAACCACTGGATCGTTCTGAAACTGGTCGGCGTTAAATCCAACCGCGACGGTCTGGGAACCAAGGTCAAGGTAACAACTTCTCTGGGCACGCAATACAACCAGGCGACAACCGCGGTGAGCTACAACTCTTCGAGCGATAAGCGCGTGCACTTCGGGCTGGGCTCAGCCGCCCTGGTGGACAGTATCGAACTCACATGGCCGAGCGGCATCAAGCAGGTTTTGAAAAACGTCAAAGCAGATCAGATCCTGACCGTGACGGAGAGCGCGCCCTGAGCTGGGCCTCTCCTTATTTCTGCGCGAGATTACCCGACAAGCGCTGCGCCAGTTCCGTTTGCCCATTACGCTGCAGAAGGTCGATCAGATCTTTCATGAATTCGGGATTGTTTCTCCCATACGCTGCGGCGGTTTCGGCATTCAGGTCGGCATCCAACACTTTACCCAGCCTGAAGTAAGAATCGCTAAGCATGTAAAGCAGCTCCGGAGTCATCGTTCTGGACTTCGCCAGTTGTTCCGCCGCATCAGACCAGCGTTCCTGGCGGTAGCGCACCTCGCCCATTTCGGCAATCGCCGTCTGATAGTTCGGGTCGTTTGCCAGTTCCGCCTTAAACTCACTCTCGGCCGCATTCAGGTCGCCTAGTTTCAGCCTCAGGATTCCCTCATAAGTATGAGCTCCACGAACGGTTGGCTCAAGTTCCAGCGCGTGATGAAGACAGCGCAGTCCAGCTTCGACTTGCCCGCTGGCGAGATACAGTTTCCCGACAAACACATACGCATCCGCCACTGTGGCGGAGGTTCCCTGGAAGCGATTCCGATACAGCTGCAACGCATCCTCTTCGCGATGCTCTGCCAACATTTTAGCCGCCGGAGCCTGAATAGGAGCTTCGCTCCCCTCGCGCTCCACGGCACGGACGAAGGTCATCTGTTCCATCATCAACTGATGCAACGCCGCCTCGTGCTCGGCCTCGGCCGTCTTCCCCAGTCCGACATACGCCCTTGACAGATAGTAGTGCGCCAATAGCCGCGTGGGAGCCAGCCTTAACACCAATTGCAATTTATCGACGGCAGCCTGATAGTTCTTGAGCTCTAGTTCGCATTGGCCGAGGCCGAAAAGCGAATCCACGTCATCGGGCTTGAAGGTGAGGATGCGCTCAAATGCCTGCTTGGCCTCCTGCCATTTGGCAAGCTTCACATCCGCGCTCGCCAGCAGTTGCAGGGCGGCCACATTGTCGGGCTGGGATTCGACTGCGCGCGCCGCGTATTGCACGGACCCGGCAAGGTCCATCAACTTTAAATCCGTCACCGCAATGTCATAATCGATGTGCGGTAACTTGGCATCCGAGTGCTGCGCCTTGAGCAGCCACCGCAGGCCATCCTCGCATTCTTCCTTGACGCAGAGCAGTTCTCCGTATTCTTGCCACACCGATGGATTGTCGGGCTCGACCTTCAGGCTCTGCCGTATGGCGGCGAGCGCCAAGTCGTCCTGGCCAGTCAGGTGATAGGCCTGGGCGAGATAATATTGAGCGTCACCGTCGCCGGGAAGAATCCGTATGCAGTGCTGCAGCAGCTTGATGGCTTCTTCCTTTTGGCCCGCGGTCAGTTTGTACTTGCCCACTTCGAGCAAGAGATCCGGGTCGTTGGGCGCGAACTTCAGAGCCTGTTCAAAGGCGGCTCCGGCCTCGGCGAGGTGGCCTGAATCCTCCAGCAACATGCCCTTGAGCTTGAGGGCCGGCGCAAACTTTGGATGCTGCTCGAGCAAGTGGAGGACAAGATTCATCGCCCCTTGCTGATCGCCATGTTCGGCAAGTTTGAGCGCCTGCTGGACTTGCCCCATCAGCGGAGACTCGGCAGGACGGGTTTTGTTTTGCGCGCGAAGTGCGGTTTCTTCGGCAGCACAGAGCACTGCCAGAAGCAGGATTGCACGCAGACAATTCGCAGGCCAGACAACAGATTTCACGCTCGCAGTGTAACGCCAGCAGAAACCAAAGTCATTTTCACGGTCGCTCAATGGGGTTTCGCGACGTATCACATCGAAAGGAATTCTCAGGTCAATGGATGAAGTCGCAATTTATCGCCATCAATCCGGACGCCTTTCTATTTAGCTGATTTCAAATTGGCCGTCAGAATATCGCTGGCCCATTGTCCAGCCGTCTTCTCAATCCATATCAGAGACTTTTCATCGTCGCCGCTGCCATATATGTAAGCAAATATGAGCCGATCTCTCACCCTCATGAGAACCGTGGCGTTGATTTCTCGCACCGTAACTCCTCCGGACGAAACAGGTACGAGCATCGCGAACGCATAGGAGTCTGATGTCTGAAATAGAGCGCCCAGAGGCGTGGGCTTGTCGATAGACAAATCTTTCGACGGATCAAGCTGCTTGAGTTTGCTGCTGATTTCTTCCGAAGTCGTTTTAACGGTCTGATTGAGTGCAGAAGAGTCGGCGAACTGCTGTTTTATGCCCAAGACAACCTTTTCAAAAGTAGCCGACGTGACTTCTGTGTTCTTCTCGTCGAGACTTCGGCTCAGCTCAACCAGCATGTACTGTCCCATTCCACTCGCAGGATTCTTGAGGCGCGGCACAAAATCGGCAGGCACAAAAGCGCATAGGAGTCGATTACGGGAGGGAACCATATATTCGAAGAAATTCCGCTTGTCGCTGTTAACTTCTACAAATTCTTTGCCCGGACTTGGAATGAGGACCGGGACACCGCCCGCCACTGTGCTGCAGTCGGAGGCATGCAACGATGCTGCTGACACGAAAAGTGCACACAGCAGTAGAGTTAGCGCAGTTTTCTTCATCTACAATCCTCGCGGGGAACTTCTGCTTGAGAGGTATTCTCAGCCTTGAGGGATAAATCAGCAAAGGGTTTTTACAGTGCTCCGAGGGCGAGAAGTGAGCAAACAATTGTGTTGGTAGAAGTGCGGTAAGAATGACTGGCGAAATCGGCGATTACACTCACGATCCGGCGAATGAGTGTTACGACGTTTACGACAACAACCGCGGACCGAAATACTTGCCACGCTGATGCGAAAATCCGTTCGCGTTGACGCGAACCCGGATTAACGGGACAATAGAGCCGTCTTTACGTTTAGGAATCCGGCGCAAGTCTTAAGTATGACTGTGCAAGCTGATGCCGCTAAGAATCCTCAGCACCATCTTTTTCCCGCAGCGTGTTTTTTGGCATTAAGCCAAAGGGCCGGTCTCGTACTCCGCCACGTGTCCGCGCTCGCAATCTGTGTTGCAGCCTCTGCATGCTTAGCTCAAACATCCGCCCCCGTCAGCATGTCCATGTCTATGCCCACCGCGGCACGGGTTCAATCGCCCGGCTGGTGGCCCACCAAAGGGGATGCATCACGAGATAGTTTCGTGGGCACAGCAACGTGCGCGAAATGTCATGCTTCCAAGGCTGCGACCCAGCAAAAGCATGCCATGGCCAGTGCCGCCGTTCACGCCGCCGCCGCTGAGATACTTCGCCAGCATGACCATCTTTCTTTTCGTCTTGGTCCTTACCATGAGGAGATCGTAACCAAAGGCGAGAAAAGCGTTCTAACGGTCACCGGCGGCAATAGCACCGCGCCCTTCTCGGTTGACCTGCTGTGGGCATTTGGCGTCGGTCACATGGGCCAGACTTATGTATATGAGCGAAAGGGCAGCTACTACGAAAGCCATCTCACTTTTTTTTCATCTTCCCAAGATCTGAATGTTACTCCGGGACAATCTCTCGCCCCGCCGGCGAGCCTTGAAGACGCCGCGGGACGTCGCATGCCGCCGGCCGAGACCCGCGCATGTTTTGCCTGCCACACCACCGCCTCTGTGACCAACAATCAACTGGATGTAAATAGCGCTGTGCCCGGCGTCACCTGCGAAGCCTGCCACGGACCTGGCGCCAGTCATGTGGCCGCCATGAAAGCGGACAAGGAGGATGGCGGCCGCCTGATCATGAATCCCAGCCACCTGGACCCGGTCGAGTCCGTGGATTTCTGCGGCGCGTGCCACCGCACTTGGCAAGATGTTGTTACCAACATTGGACTGGGCGCATTGAACCTCCGCTTCGCGCCTTACCGCCTCGAAAATAGCAAGTGTTGGAGCAAGCCAGACGCGCGACTCACCTGCGTTGCCTGCCACGATCCCCATCAGCCCCTGGAGCACGATCCCGCAGCCTACGATTCACGCTGCCTGAACTGTCATGTCAATCAGCCGGACACAAAAACCACCGCCGATTACCCAGGCGCGGCCTGTCCCGTAAGCACGAAGAACTGTACAACCTGCCACATGCCTAAAGTGGATTCTTCCATCCAACACTCGACCTTCACCGACCACTGGATCCGCAAACCTCTTCGTCACCCGTGAATAAGATTTTGCCGGGCTTTGCCATCTCCCAGCGGCCGCGCAGGTCTGGGGTGTGGAAGGTCCTCCCAAAGCAGCCGACCACCGACGGAAAGTTTCCAGATAAGGCCTGGCCGACTCTCCGAAGGAAATCATCAGGACGTACGGCCATTCAATCGCCGCCAACAGGGGGTCAGCAAGAAGCAGTTCTTTCTTACCCCCAAAGTCCCGAGTCGTCCTCAATATTCCGCCTGTTGGTATTTTTGAAATACGGTGTCACTTTTAGAGAAATTATCTATCAAGTTGACATCGAGAAAAACGCTATCGCCCAGCGCAAGTTGATGGCTGTTCACCGCGATTTCTGGCGCGTGCAATCTGGAATAAGATTCGAAGACCTGAAACTAAAATTTGGCTATAGACATTTCCAAGGAATACCCGCCCAGTCAGGTGGGTGGCTCACTCAGCGTGTCCAAGTTCCTGGAAGCGATCCAGAACGGAGTTGCCGGCAGCGGCAAGTAACTAAACGCTGATTGAAATGTCTGATTGAATTGATTTGTGAACCACCGCGCGGGCCGCTTCATTCGAGAGGCGGCCTCGCCCATTCAACCCTTCGAAGCCAGACTGAATTCCGCAAATGGCGACAGCCACTCCTGTCGCTATGTGGGTGGTTGAACACGACGGAATCGTAGCACGCGGCGCAAACGAGGCTCCAATCGTAGTTGGCAAAAGATCGCCATTGCAATCCCTGACCACGTTTGTGAGTAGACTCGCGGAGTTGACCGACGACCAAGTAGCACTGCCTATCCACTAGCGGTCTAAGCAAAAATCTCGTTCACCTTGTCCCGCACATGCTGGCTGCGTGAAGGCTTCAGGTAGCGCATCGTGCTCTCCATGTCGGAGTGACCAAGCCACTGCTGAACCGTGCGCAGATCTACGCCAGCCCAGAGCGACCAGGTAGCGAACGTCGCTCGGAACTTGTGGAGCCAGAAGTTCTCCTTATCCAGCTTCGCACGTTCCGCCACAGCCTTCAGGCCATCGAGAAAATCGAGTTTGGGTCGGCATCCGCCAGTCGGGAAGACCAGACTACAAGTCTTATCGGCCTTCGCCTTCCACGCCTTGAGACTCTTCACAAGCTTCGTCGGAATGGGGATCTCGCGTTCCTTGTAGGCCTTCGGCGTCCAACCTCTGTCTGGCTTATGGCTCACACGAACGGTCGATGCGGCGAAGTTAACGTCCGACCAGTACGTGTGCATCACTTCCTGCTCCCGCATGCCGGTCATCAGGAAAAACTGATACCAGAGTCGTTCTTCCGCATCGCACTTTGCGAACAATTTGTCGAGTTCTTCCTCTTCGTAAATCTCCGGTTCTTCCTCTGTGAACCGCGGCCAGTCGTTCTTGCCGGCCAACCCACGAATCCCATTTGCCTTCAGAAACGTCATCACGTTTTCGAACTTGTTGTAGACGCTGCGCGGTGCTTGGTCCTTTTCATCGCGCAGGAATGCAGTGAACTTCAGCAAATCCCTTCGGTCGATCTCTTCGAGATTGAGCTTGTGGCAGGATTCTACGAAGTACGACAGGGCGGTCGAGTATGCGGCTAGGGTCTTGGGCTTCTTCGTGAGCTTGGTTTCGTCCAGGAACTCGGCAACCGCTGCGGCCACTGACCTGAGCCCCTTCTGACCTTCGGGCACGACCTCGACGCCATTATTCACCGCGTTCAACTCGGCTTCTTTGCGCTGGCGTCGGGCACTGGCCTCCTGGGCATCCTTGCCGACAGAAAGGCGGACGCGCCTGCCTTTCTCACGCCATTCCAGGTAATAGGCCCCTTCGGAATGCCTTTCTGGCCTGCCTTCTACGAGCACCAGATCGGGTTTGACGCGCCCATTGGGGGAAAGGACCACCGCGCAATACCGCATTCCACGGGGGGTTTGGACGCGCTTGGTGAGGTTAACTTCTTTGGATTGAGTATTGGGCACCGATGACACCTCCGATCGAACTCGGGATCAGTATAGGTATCACCGGCTTGCAAGTACAAGATAACTAAAGTACTGGCGGAGAGGGAGGGATTCGAACCCTCGGTACAGGTGTTAGCCCGTACAACGGTTTAGCAAACCGCCGCATTCGGCCACTCTGCCACCTCTCCCGCGTTGCGGAATTATAGTTTATCATTCGCGGCCTTCCTCCCAGCGCCCGTTATCTTCTGCTTGCACTCACGCGCAACTCCTGGGCCCCGTCAATCTGCAGCCCGTGGGCTTTGCGTTATGCTGAACCTTGCCCACTGCCATGGCTACCCGTCGAACTGAGCTTTCCCCCTCATCGTCGAACCGGAAACTGGTCCTCGCCGCGCAGATTGCTTTTTTGCCCACCGGCATTCTCACTACCTTGCTGGGCCCAATGCTGCCGATCCTGATTGTTCGCTGGGCCATGAACGACACCCAAGCCGGCAATCTGTTTCTGGTGCAATTTATGGCCATGCTGGTGGGCGTGCAACTCTCTGGAGTTCTGCTGGCGCGCTTCGGGTTCCGTCCGGCATTTCTCTTGGGATTGCTGCTGATGGCGGGCGGGGTGGCCACTCTTTATAACGGATCGCTTGGGTTGGGACTGGTCTCGGTGGCTGCGCTCGGCCTTGGACTGGGGCTGATTATCCCGTCTGACAATTTGCTCATTGCAGAGATCGGGTTTGGTGCGGGTTCGAGTGCGAAAGCGAGCGCCGTGAGCCTGCTGAATTTCTTCTGGGGCGTCGGCGCGGTGCTGTGCTCGGTGATGGTGGCGTGGACGGCGGCTCATAACTTACTGCCTTTTTTTCTCGGCTCGGTGGCGATTCTCCTTATATTGCTGGCTCTGGCCATGCGCAATTTGCCTTTTCCTGCGGCCGCGAGCGCAGCGGCATCTTCGCCTTCGTCTTCATGGCGCGAGATGGCGAATAGTCCTGCCATTTGGATCTTCGCGGCCGTCTTCTTTCTTTATCCGGGAGCGGAAACGGCGGTTGGAGGATGGATCGCCTCCTATGTTTCTCGCTTGGGGACACGCGGGGTTTCGATCGCTTCCATGATGCCGGCGTTTTTCTATTCGACGCTGACGGTGGGCCGGGGTTTGGGAACCGTGTTTCTGCGTCATTTTTCGGAGCGCCGAGTTTTGCGCGCGGGCTATGCGGCGGGAGCGGCGGGCATCGGGCTGATCCTCTGGGCTCCTTCGCTGCTGGGAGTGATTGTCGGTGCGCTGATTACTGGACTTGGTTTCTCCACGTTGTATCCCATCGCCGTGGCTCGACTTTCGCAGCGCTTTGGTGTGGCTGCTCGGAGCATCGGAGCGGTCATGTTTTCTCTGGCAGCGGTGGGGCCGGCAGTAATTCCCTGGATGGTGGGTGTGATCTCTCATGCCACCGGAAGTCTGCGGGACGGGTTGCTGGTGCCGCTCGGGGCTACGGTGATTCTGTTTTTCATCCATCTTTTTGATTGGTGATGTTGTAGAACCGGGCGGTCCGAGTTGGGACCCTTATCCTCAATCCTCTTAAATTAGTTTCCGCCCCCTACGGTAACGTTCCCCTGCCGCTACAGGATTTACGGCATCGCGTCCGAGGTTCCTCCTGCGTAGGATTCATATCGGCACGTTCTGATTCTTACCGCGCGCTCGTGATGGCGCGATATATGAGGTGATGACGCAAATGCAAACTCTGAATATCCGCCGAGTGGTTCAGTCTTTTGGAGTTGGAACGCTGTGCAGTCTTCTTCTTGTTACCGCGTTTGTGATTGCGAACGCACCCGTTACGGCTTCTGCTCAAGTGGTCTTATCGGTCGCCATTGCTCCGCCGGCTCTACCTGTTTATACGCAGCCCATTTGTCCGGGCGATGGTTATATCTGGACGCCCGGCTACTGGAGCTATAGCGACGACGGTGGATATTTTTGGGTTCCGGGCACGTGGGTGGAAGCGCCCGAGGTGGGTTTTCTGTGGACGCCTGGCTACTGGGGTTGGGTGAACGGCGCCTATCTTTGGAATGCCGGCTACTGGGGCCCTCAAGTTGGCTTCTACGGCGGAATTAACTACGGATTTGGTTACATCGGCACTGGATACGCCGGCGGCTACTGGAACGGCGGCCACTTCTTCTATAACAGCCGGGTGAACAATGTGAACGTCAGCGTCGTCCACAATGTTTATCAGAAGGCGGTTGTGGAGCACGGCAGCTACGTCAGCTACAACGGCGGACGCGGCGGTGTCTCCACTCGTCCTACGGCCGCGCAAGAACGGTTTGCTCATGAGAGCCACACGCCGGCGGTGGCTGCGCAGCGCGAACATGAGACTGCGGCGCGCGCCGATCGCAGCCAGTTCGCTTCCGTGAACCACGGACATCCGGCAGTGGCGGCAACCGCCAAGCCTGGGGAGTTCAAGGAATCGGGCGCGGTTGCGGCTAAGGAGAAGGCTTCCGAGCGCACATCCGCCAAGACCGAGACAGCTGAGAGTAAGAGAGCTGAGAGCAAAACAGCCGAGAGCAAAACCGCGGCCAAATCACGTACCGAGAAGGCACGTACCGAGCGCGAAGCGCGTACAGAAAGCAAAGCTCGCGCGGAAGCCCAGCCAGCGACTCACGAACCGAAGACTGCCGCCAAGGCGCGGACCGAAACTGAACCCCGTACGGAAAGCAAGGCTCGACCAGAGGCCAAGCCGGTAACCCACGAGCCGAAGGCCACTGCCAAGGCGCGAACCGAAACTGAACCCCGTACGGAAAGCAAAGCTCGACCTGAGACCAAGCCAGCTATTCACGAATCGACGACTCGCGAAGCCAAGAGCACCGCAAAGGCGAGCACTGAAACCGAAGCGCGTACCCTGAGCAAAGCTCGTACGGAAGCGAAGCCAGTCGCTCACGCATCGAAGCCTCCAGCTGAGCCTCGCACCGAGAGCACTCTGCGTACAGAGAGCAAACCTCGGCCGGAAGCCAAACCGGAGACGGCTCGGGCCGAACCAAAGCCATCGCCCATGCACGAGTCCAAGCCGCCGGCGCAGCATACGGCACAGCCTCGCCCACAACCTGAATCGAAGGCGCCCGCAGAACATGCCGCGAAGCCGCCTGCGGAACACGAGTCCGCTCCGAAAGAAGAAAGAGGAAAGCCTCCAAAGAACTAGGATGGCTGGCGTAAAAGCGAATAGTCGGGCTCACAACCGGGACGCCTTTACGCGTTTGCCTTCGGCGATTCGAAGCGGTGCTGTGGAGGCTAGCTCTACTCGGTTTCGTCCTTTGTGTTTGGCGCGGTAAAGGGCCTGATCAGCCGCCTGGATCACCTGTTCGGGCTGGCGGTAACGCGTGCTGGGCTCCGCTACACCGATGCTGACGGTTACCGATAGATGATCGGATAACCGATCGGACGACTGGCTCGAAGGGGCGGCGGTTCTCTTTTTAATGTTTTTTCTGCGATCGGACTTGCCCGCCCGAAGATCATTTCCCCTTGCGGCACTTACTTCGGCAATCCTCTCGGCTCTTCTATCAGAGCCGCGCACGCGGAACGAAGATTTCTCAACTGTCTGCCGCAGCGCGTCCAGATGCTCGAATGCTTCTTTAGCGGAAGTGTTGCGAAAGACTATGGCGAACTCCTCGCCTCCGCAGCGGAAGGCTTGGCCGTCGCCAAGGACTTCAGATAACCGAGCCGCTACCATGCACAACACCTGGTCCCCAACGTCGTGTCCGTAGGTGTCGTTGAATTTCTTGAAATGGTCGATGTCGACTATGGCGATGGCGTATTGCTGGTCGAGCGAGAGCAAGGACTCGTTGAAGGCGCGGCGTCCGCGAATACCCGTCAGTTCGTCGTGGTAGGCGAGCACATACGAAGTCTCAATCAGCGACGCCGCCAGGATGAGGGCAGCCGTGGCGACGTAAGCGTCCGACATTTTGCCTACCGGGGCGAATTGCAGCCACAGGAAAACGGCGACCACCGACCACGCGAAACCCGGCTCGACCGGCTTGCGCGTTTGAAAGAAACGGCGCACGAAAACTGCGATCGCAGCGGCGAAGCTCAAAAGAATCCAGAGCGGGATTGCCGCTGCGCCAGAATGATGCGGATCGGTCGGACTATTTTCCGGACGGCACATAACGGCGAAGACTACCGACTCTAGGAAAAGCAGTCCGAAACGGGGCGCGATTCCGGCGACGATCAGGCCGCGCTCGCGCAGTTCGGCGAACACGATGAAGTTCAGTGGGATCAACAGGGCGGCAAGCGCTACGGCGGTGCGTCCGGGCCCAGTTTGGACCTGACCGGCAGCGAAGAAATCGACGGCCCGATGCGCCAGCAGCAGAACGAGCAGGGAAAACAGCACGCGACTGGAATTGAAACGCCAGGCCAGGACCAATCCAGCAGCGAAGACGCCTACGTAAAAGAAGGCCAGCGAAGGCGCGATCTGGACGAACACGGAACTGTTGACGAGCGCCGCCGCCAACGCCAGCAACAAGCCGCCGGGGACCAGCCAGGCCTTCCAGGTTCTCCCGTTCACTGCTTCAGAATACGGCAGTCGAGGACTGGAGGGCGGTTATGTTTCGGGCACAGGTTCTGCTACTGCGCGGGTCACTGGCGGTGATAGTCTTCCTTGTTCATGTACCGGATTATGTCTCGCGCATCGCATCCCGCGCTTCAGCCCTCGCCCCGGCGAAAACCAACATCAAGGTCAAAGGCGGCGGACAAGAGTGTCCGCTCTACACGGGCAATCGCGATTGATACTGGAGGTACGTTCACCGATTGCGTTTGGGAGGAGGGCGGCGCCCTCAAGACGTTGAAAGTGTTCTCCACGCCCGATGATCCGTCGCGCGCGATTGCCGAGGCCCTGCAAAAGATCGGCGGAGGTACTGCGACCCTGCTGCATGGCACGACCGTCGGCACTAACGCTCTGCTGCAGCGAAAAGGCGCTCGCGTCGCGCTGATCACAACCTCGGGATTCGAAGATGTCATTGAGATTGGACGACAGGCGCGTCCTCGCCTGTATGACTTTTTCTTTGATCGAGTGGCGCCGCTGGTTAGCCGGGAGCTGCGATTCGGTGTCGCAGAGCGTACAGATGCCGAGGGCCAGATCCTGGAACGTCCGTCAGACGTGGAGTTGACGCGACTGCGCAAGGCGCTGCGGAGCTCCAATCCCGATGCAATCGCCATTTCTTTGCTGTTTTCGTTCGCCAGCACCGGGAACGAGACGGCCATCGCAGCGGCTCTGGCGGACCTGGGCAAACCGCTGTCGGTGTCGCATCGCATTCTGCCGGAGTTCCGGGAATATGAGCGCACGAGCACAGTCGTCGTGAACGCCTACTTGCAGCCGCTCATGCAGAGTTACATGGAAAAATTGGCGGAGCGCGTGAAGAATGCCGGGGACAGCTTCGCCGCGGCCCGGATCTTCGTCATGCAATCGAGCGGCGGGATCACTGCCCTGCAGTCGGCGGCGCGGGAGCCAGTGCGCACCGTTTTATCAGGACCGGCTGGCGGACTTGTCGGAGCGGCAGCGATGGCGGCCCGCAGCGGATTCCCCAAGATTCTCTCCTTCGATATGGGAGGAACTTCGACCGATGTAGCGGCGGTGCAGGGTGAGGTTCGAGTCGGCGGGCAATCGGAAGTGGCCGGGCTTCCAGTGGGCGTTCCGATGCTTGAGATTCATACCGTGGGTGCCGGAGGCGGCTCACTAGCTCGCTTCGATACCGGTGGCTCGCTGCGCGTGGGCCCTGAATCGGCGGGCGCCGATCCGGGGCCGATCTGCTACGGCCGCGGAACCGAGCCGACCGTGACGGATGCCAACTTGCTGATGGGACGACTTAGGCCCGACCGATTCCTGGGTGGCGAGTTCATGCTCGATGTCGAGCGCGCGCGGCGGATTACCTCGGAATGGTTGAAGAAGCAGCGTTCGCGGTTGAGCCTGGAACAATTTTCCGCCGGTATCGTGCGCGTGGTGAACGCGAATATGGAGCGGGCTCTCCGCGTCGTTTCCATCGAACGCGGCTACGATCCGCGCGAATTTGCGCTGGTGGCGTTTGGCGGAGCGGGAGGACTTCACGCCTGCGAACTGGCGGAGGCGCTGGCGATTCCGATGGTAATGATTCCGGCGCGGCCGGGCGCGCTCTCCGCGTTCGGGATATTGGTCAGCGATGTGGTCAAAGATTATTCGCGCACGCTGCTCTGGCGGTTTACCGATCGTCTGCCGAAAGGAAGACTCCAGAGGGAATTTCGCAAGCTGGAGGCGTCGGCGCAGAAAGAATTCCGCGCGGAACGATGGCGCGGCCCACTGCAATACGAAAAGAGCCTTGACCTCCGCTATCGCGGACAGGGCTACGAACTCAACGTGCCCGCTGCCGAGGACGTCACCGCTCGCTTTCATGAAGAACACCAGCGTCGCTATGGGTACCACCATGCCGGACGCGAGATTGAACTCGTCACGCTGCGCCTGCGCGCTCGCTTGAGGACACCACAACCGGAGTCCCACTCAAACGTTAAGCGAGAGACAGCGCGAAAAAAGTTGCCGCGCGTGACGCCCGTCGAACGTGCATCCGTGTTCTTTCACGATAAACTCGTGACCACACCTGTGTTTGAACGGGACGACCTTGTCGCAGGGCGACCGATACCGATGAAGGGCCCGGCCGTGATCACGGAATACAGCGCGACCACGGTGATTCCGCCGAGGAAGAAGTTCTGGGTGGATGCGGCAGAAAATCTCGTTATTAAGATCAGCTGATCAAGATCAGGTACGCGTGCTCAAACGCGGGTTATGCTTCGTCGGGCTCTTTCTTTTCCTCAATCGCCATGTCCTTCAATTCACTGGACTCAAAAACATCTCCGCATTCCTGGCATTCCACATATTCGGATTCTTCGTCGCGGGAGACGATCTGCACCCGGGGATGCTTGCACTGTTCCGGAGTGACTTTCTTTTGGGGGGATTGCGACGGCTGGCTAAGCGTCATAGACTTGTCGACTCTTCAGCGAGTGAGACGGAGTGCGCGTTTTTCCCTAATTTGGCGATATTTTGCGGCGGTCGAGGGAGGATGTCAAGTACCCATGATGTCAAGTACCTAAGGAGTGCATTTTCACCCCAGAAATGACTCTTTTTGCAGATACCGAGCGGGATACCACGGGTATAGGCTCTCCTGGCACTTATCGCTCATTGCCCCATCCCCAACTTTGTGTTAATTTCGCCCCTCATGGCTACTCTGCTTTCGAAACTCAGGTTCGGCTCGACCGCGGAAGAAGTTCCGCAGATCGTCGTCGGTGACAGCCCTTCGCTCCAGGGTGCCGATCTGTCGGTGGCCTATTTTTCGTCGCGCGCCGGAGGCGATCTTCACGATTTTTTGCGGGTCAGTCCGCACCGTTTCCTCTTTGGACTGCTCGACGTGGCCGGCAAACGCGAAACCAGCGGCCCCGTCCTGCAAGCCGCGCAGTCGTGTTTCCGTTCCTCGGCGGAGGAGCTCTTCACCGCCGCCGAACTGAACGAATCAGACGCCATGATTGAATTGGCGCGCCGCCTGAATCTCGAGATCATGCGCGCCGCCGGAGGCGTCCGGAGTTGTCCCGCTTTCGCCGGCTGCTACAACGAAGAACTGGGCACGGTCTGCTACGTGAATGCCGGCCACACTCCCGGCCTGCTGCGCGATGACGCAAGTGTTGTCGAACTGGCCGCGACCGGCTTGCCGCTCGGACTATTCTCCCTCGCCCCGACCGACGCCCGCATCGTTGGTCTCGGCCCAACGGGATCGCTGGCTGTGGTCTCGCGCGGTGTAGTCGAGGCCGAGTCTAAGCACGCAGAATTTGGTCTGGAGGGCGTCAAGAATGCCATGCAATCCGGGCATACCTCCGCCAAAGATCTTTCCCAGCACATCCTGCAACGAGTGCAGGACTTCATGAAAATGGCTCCAAAGCACAACGACGTGACCGCACTGACTCTCATTCGGGGGAGTTAGACGGGGAAGTTAGTCCGTCTTCTGCAACTCGCCGGCGATCCGCGGCAGCACGGCCCGCAGCAGCGCAATGAACTGACCCATTACTCGTCGTCCCACTTCGAGTACTTCCTCGTGGACCAACGCCCGATCGAGAATCCCAGCTGCCATATTAGTCACGCATGAGATGGCAAGAACGTTCATCCCCATGTGCCGCGCCGCGATTGCTTCCGGCACGGTTGACATACCTACCAGATCGGCGCCGATAGCGCGCAGATATCGAATCTCGGCCGGAGTTTCGTAACTCGGCCCGGCCAGCGCCGCGTAAACGCCCTCGCGCGGCGGAATGGAAAGCTTTTTCGCTTCCTCTAGCGCGATCTCGCGATAGCGCTTGGCGTACGTGTAACTCATATCGGGAAAGCGCGGGCCAAAGCGCTCGTCGTTCGCGCCCGTCAACGGATTCTGCCCTTGAAGATTGATGTGATCGCGCAGGATGACCAGCGCGCCCTGTCCATACTCGACATTAATGCCGCCGGCCGCATTGGTGAGAATTAAAGCGCGAATGCCCGTTCGCCCCAGCACGCGCGTCGGAAAAGCGACTTCCGCCGCCGAATAGCCTTCATAAAGATGCACTCGTCCCTGCATTACTGCAACGGGGACGTCGCCAGACTTGCCAATCACAAGCTGTCCGGCGTGACCAACCGCCGTCGACTTCGGAAACGTCGGAACGTGCCCGTAAGGAATGCGGACGGCTTCGGCGAGATCATCGGCAAACGATCCGAGCCCCGAGCCAAGAACGAGCCCGATCTGGGGGCGGAGGGGAGTCTGCGAAAGTACAAAAGCAGCCGCGGATTCAGCGCGCGTAAAAAGGTCTGGGGTCATAAAAACGCATTGTCATCAGGGGCTGTCATCCGGAGGGAGATCTACTGTCCCAGAATCAGCGGCAGCCCATTCTTCCCGCCGCCGATCACGACAACCTTGGCATTCGGACTCTTAGCCAAATTCTCCGTAGCCTCGATGCCTTTCCATTCCAGCAGAGACGGCGTGATCCCCTGCGCCACAATTTGCTGGAAGTCGCGGACGCCGGCGGCTTCAATCCGCGTGCGGTCCGCCTCCTGCTTTTCCTTTTGCAGCCGGAAGCTCATGGCCAGCGATTCCTGCTCGGCCTGTTGCTTGGCTTCGATGGAAGCCTTCAGCGTAGCCGGCAACTGAATATCGCGCAGCAGGACGCTCTCCACGATCAAGCCGCGCTGCCCAAGAAGATTCGCGAGCTGATCGAGGATCTGCTTGGCAACCATCTCGCGCTCGCCGGTGTAGAGGGCATTCGCAGTGTGCGAAGCGGTCGCCTCGCGAATGGCGGCCCGCAGGTTGGGCTCCACCAGGACTTCCACATAATTGGGCCCGATTTTCTGATAAACATCGGCAGCCTTATCAGGATTGAGATGATAGATCAGGGAGGTGTCGAGGTTCATGACCAGACCTTCACTCGAAGGCACGCTGGCCGTTTCCTTGATCTCCTGGGTGCGGATGGAAAGTTCGTGATTGGTTTTTAGCGGGTTGATCAGGTGGATGCCTTCCGGCAGAGCCTCGCCCGTAACCCGGCCGAAAAGCGTCAAAACGCCAACCGCGCCCGAGTCTACGCGAGTAACCGCAGAAAACAGGAAAATCACAACCAGGAAGCCGACAACCACCATTGCCACTAGACGCGGCAGCGAGCCGCCCTGCATATCAATGATTCGTCCCCGCCCCGGAGGAGGATCGTAGATCGTCATCGCACACTCCTTTTCACATTAGCATTGTAGGGAAAGCGATTTATTGGCGTAAGTATCTGCATGAGAACGCGAGACAGGCCGGAACGAGGAATAGGATTCATGCGTATGAAACGCCGATTTGCACAATCAAAGTTCGACATGCGCAGCGGAACAGAGTCCGGATATTCCGCCGAGAAAGCGCGAAAAACCGCATGGCTGCTGGGGATTTACGATTCCCATTTTGGGAGTTGCACAATTTTCGTGTCACCGCCCTGTGCATGAGCTGCACTCCATTGACGAATAAGAAGTTAGAGATGCGTGTTTTTCGTTGACGTAAAAAGCAAGTATGTTAAAACCATAATCGTTCTTTGACACGTTCTGAAGTTTTTCCGGTTGGTGCAGCGTCCGGGGCTCAAGCGTAGTCACTCAGACAACCGCGAGGTGAGTCTGGGAGGGCGAGCAAGGGTCTATAGCTAAGCGCTGGTCGAGGAGAACAGGAGCCTCTGTTAAAGGCAGGATAGAGTCCCGAGGCGTTGGACTGATTTATCCGGTTGGCGGTGAGCCCGGAGCCCGAGCAAGATCGGCTTGCAATGCACCCGCAAGGGAGTTGCAGGAATAAGGTCAGCAAGGGTCTAAACGCGAGCTACTGGCCGAGACGAATGAATCCAACATCACCTCGGGACTCTCTATTTTTGCAGCAAGAAATCTCTTGTCGATGGAGGCACGGGCCCACGCCCGTGCTGGCACACCCTCGTACCCTCGCGCTCTCATCATGAAGAAAACCAATTCCTCAACTGAAACTGGCGTCAAGAAGATGCTCAGTGGCCAGAACGATCCGAGCGCCGCCATTCAGAAGGGCCTCGACCAAGCGAGAGTGCGGATGGGTCGCCCAGTTGACGATGTGTTCGACGATCTAGAACGCGCGATGCCAGAGCGAAAGTCTAAGCGGGAAGCTGAGTCAGCCCGCGATTCATGACAGCGCCAAACGACCGCAAGAACTCCGAGGCGTAGCGGATGCATTCAGCGCGTGCAGGCACCGGAGCTGGAATCCTCTCCGGATATTCGTCATAGGTGCGCCGATCGAGCAGCCTGCCATTCTTAGCTTTTCTTACGCCGCCCCATTGCTTAAAGAAGAACGGCACGCCTTGCATCCGGCACTGTCTCCGAATAGAGACCACCCACTCGCGTTTCATCGGGCGCGCCCCCGGGCCACTCTCGCCGCCCACGATAACCCACGCAATCCCGGACAAGTCGAATTCGCCAAGGTCTTCCAACAATGGCTCAATCGACAAAAACCGAAACCTAGCCGGAGCCTGCCGGAGATGATCCACACGCGGGAGCCCATGCTTCCGATCCTCCACGCTGACGCCCCACCAGATGTTCTCCTGCTCCGCCGCAAACCTAAGCCTGCCGCCAAGCAGGTCGCGCAGCGTCTGCGACCGTTTCGTCAATACCTGATAGGTGTGCCAGTTTGCCGAAACCATCACGCGCGAAACAGCCTCCGCGTACGAGTCAGGGACTCCATCCTGAAACAGATCGCTCATCGAATTAACGAACACCAGCTTGGGAGAGCGCCAGGAAAACGGCTCAGTCAGCTTTTCAGGCACCAACCGCAGATCAAACCCCTGCTCATAAGGATGCCCCTTGACCCCGCGAAACCGCTCCGCAAACGTCTCGGCATAGCAGTGCTTGCAACCAGGGCTAATCTTGGTACACCCGCGAACGGGATTCCAGGTGGCGTCGGTCCATTCGATGTGGGAGTTAAGTGACATATTCAATCCCAGAAAGTCGTCTGGTCGGTACTGTATTTCAAAACCTGATTCCAGAACTTGTACGCTAGCTCTTTTCGGGAGAACAATGCGAGCCGATACAAAGCAAGATTCTTTTCGTGTGACCTAACTTCCTTCATTGTGTAATGTGGCGGCGGGATATAGCCGAGGCCAGCCATGCTGTTGGTAAACTCGTCCGCTAAGAACCTGGTGAATTTAACAGCATCCCACTGCGCCGTCTCCCAGCGTACGCGCCAACTTGCCGAGCCTAGAAATTTATCGACTTTGTCGGCATCCTCTTTAAGGTAGTGTTCATAGTTGGGGTTTGCATCCATGCCTAGAGCGAGCAGTATCAAGAAATCGACATAGCGGGCACTCGCAAGCTTCCGAATTGTTTCAAACTCGAGGCCGATATCGAAAGGGTCGGCAAAGCAAAGCGACAAGGCAGTGTTTCCTGTTGATCCTCGAGGAATTCCAGCCAGGACTTCCGCAATCCGTTTGTTGCAATCGCCCTGAACATAGTCGATGTCGGATTTGGGCGCAATTCGCGCAGATCGAGCCCTCAAAGCCTCCAAGTTGTTTGTGCGCTCTTCACAAAAAACATACTTATCAAATGGATCTTTCACCTTGAGGGCTAGGATTGGTGAACCTAAAATGAACTTCGCCGTGCCGCGGATTCTGCTATATCCCGCCCCTGCATACAGCTCTACATATGTACGCTTGGACCATTTTGTCTTCATGCCAGAGGAAAACAGGGTCGCATATAGTGATACCAACCGATGCTTCTCCTCAGCCCAGGCTCCCACCTCGGGGGCGACCAACCCATCATCAAGTGCTAGAACGTTGTCGTCTTGAGCAGCCATAGCAGATGTATTCGCTTTTTGTTCGCGTCCATGCTAGCGTCAATTGTGCCATAGCTAGTTCCCAACTAGCAATAGCATCTATGGTCACGGGCTTCAGAGGCATCTTCTGCAATGCGAATACAATGCTATAGTCGGGCCTGATGAAGCACATGAAGAAAACTGGGCGTCCGCTGTGCTCACCGTGAACGGTAAAGCCGAGGCGGTCGTTCTCGATGCCAAGGCCTATCAGGAAGTAGCCAGCCAACTGGACGCTGTGGCCAGCATTCGCCGCGGTCTTGCGCAAGCTCGCAAAGACGCGGGTCGTCCCGCAGATGAAGTGTTTGACGAATTGGAACGTCAATAAATTTGACACCACCGCTTATAATAGAACTTAGTCAGCAGCCCAGTGCGGCCGCGCCAATTAGGTAAGTACGCTCTTTGAAATCAGGACGGGGTGCAATAAGTCCAACTCGCAGATTCTAAAGGATCATCACCGAACCACCCACCCGTAACTCCAATGTTATGAATATTTTGGAGTTAACCCCATTAAAATCAATATTTTAGACGAAATCGGGGGGGGTACAAATCCAC
>CAVWKZ010000002.1:0-344661 GCA_963755765.1 uncultured Acidobacteriaceae bacterium | reverse complement strand
CTAGTAGAAAGCGATCTTGTCCCTTGGCCTTGGATTCTGGGCGGATTACGGGCAAACCGGAAACTATCGGTCTAAAGATGAGAACGGGAGATCCGGGCGTTGTCGGCAAGAGATCTCCCGCTGTGGCGCTTTTTGATTTGAGCAGTCTTACGCGTACAGCGCCAGGCTGCTGTTGTTCGCATGCTCCTGTGCTTCCTCCGACTCGGCATCCTTGCCCTTGAGATAAGCGAGCGTCACGTCCAGAGACTCGTGCCCCAAACGGATGCGGATCGTGTTTACTGACACACCTTCCTCGTGCAGCGTGTCGGCGTAGGTCTTGCGGAAGCGGTGAAGCTCCGCGCCTTCAACTCCAGCTTTGCTCGCAATCGCTTTCAGCTTGCGCAAGAAGTGTCCATCAGGTTTCCCGTTTCCATTTGGAAATACCAGATCGTGAGTCTGGGCATTCCGTTCTCGCATTCTGCCCTTGATCTTCCAAACCAGCTTCGCGGGGATCGGAATGAATCTGTCCTTGGCGGACTTCTTTTTCTTCTTGCCCTTCAGACGAAAATGGCGCCACGGCTTCGGCTGAACGTGCAGCGTGCCCTTTTCCCAGTTGAAGTCTAGGTATTCCGTGTTCTGCATCTCCGCATCCCGAACACCGGAATTCAAGAACAGACCGTAGAGTAGTTTCTCTTCGTCGTCCATGGCCGCAAACATGTCCTTGAGTTCCTGCTTCGTATAAGGCTTAGGTGGCTTCTCGGCATAGTCGAGTTCCGCTAGGATTTTGCCAGCGATAAAGATGTCCCTTGCCCGCAGGAACGTGTTCAGCGTCTCGAAGACGTTGTGAACCGTCCGATCGTCGAGATCGCTTTTGTGCTCTCGTAGAGATTTCACGTAGCGCAGAAGCTGCTTGCGGTCGACCTGGTCTAGGTAGCGCAGGTTATTCTGCACCGTGAAGTCGAGGAAGAATCCGAGACGGTAGTTATACGCCCGCAGCGTCTTCTCGCTCTTGCCTTGCTGGTCTTTGCCCTGAAAGAGCTGAAGCTCCGCGAACCATTGGTAAACAGCATCCGTGATTTTCGTCCGACCAGCGTCATCCTGGTCTTGAACGACTGGCACGTTTGCGTCGAGAGCTTCGAAGTATGCCTGCTTGCGCTCGCGGGCGGCGATCGCCTCGTCGAGGTCGTCGCCAGCCGCTTCCCATGGACGGGTGCCGTCGGCGAGCGAATAGCGCAGGAAATAGGGACCAGTGAGATCGGCGGGGCGGCGCCCACGACCGAGATTAACCTTTTGATAGCGCCGAGCCTTCCCTTTGCCGACCTGGCGATAGAGTGTGACTGCCATATTGCCTCCAGTGCTTAATACCGCGCGGAGGCAAATGATCGGAATTTGGTAGTCAGTTGGTAGTCACGTAGTGTAAATAGCAGAAATCAAAGGTCTGGCGGAGAGGGAGGGATTCGAACCCTCGGTAGAGGTGTTAGCCCGTACAACGGTTTAGCAAACCGCCGCATTCGGCCACTCTGCCACCTCTCCCGCGTTGCGGAATTATAGTTTATCATTCGCGGCCTTCCTCCCAGCGCCCGTTATCTTCTGCTTGCACTCACGCGCAACTCCTGGGCCCCGTCAATCTGCAGCCCGTGGGCTTTGCGTTATGCTGAACCTTGCCCACTGCCATGGCTACCCGTCGAACTGAGCTTTCCCCCTCATCGTCGAACCGGAAACTGGTCCTCGCCGCGCAGATTGCTTTTTTGCCCACCGGCATTCTCACTACCTTGCTGGGCCCAATGCTGCCGATCCTGATTGTTCGCTGGGCCATGAACGACACCCAAGCCGGCAATCTGTTTCTGGTGCAATTTATGGCCATGCTGGTGGGCGTGCAACTCTCTGGAGTTCTGCTGGCGCGGTTCGGGTTCCGTCCGGCATTTCTCTTGGGATTGCTGCTGATGGCGGGCGGGGTGGCCACTCTTTATATCGGATCGCTTGGGTTGGGACTGGTCTCGGTGGCTGCGCTCGGCCTTGGACTGGGGCTGATTATTCCGTCTGACAATTTGCTCATTGCAGAGATCGGGTTTGGTGCGGGTTCGAGTTCGAAAGCGAGCGCCGTGAGCCTGCTGAATTTCTTCTGGGGCGTCGGCGCGGTGCTGTGCTCGGTGATGGTGGCGTGGACGGCGGCTCATAACTTACTGCCTTTTTTTCTCGGCTCGGTGGCGATTCTCCTTATATTGCTGGCTCTGGCCATGCGCAATTTGCCTTTTCCTGCGGCCGCGAGCGCAGCGGCATCTTCGCCTTCGTCTTCATGGCGCGAGATGGCGAATAGTCCTGCCATTTGGATCTTCGCGGCTGTCTTCTTTCTTTATCCGGGAGCGGAAACGGCGGTTGGAGGATGGATCGCCTCCTATGTTTCTCGCTTGGGGACACGCGGGGTTTCGATCGCTTCCATGATGCCGGCGTTTTTCTATTCGACGCTGACGGTGGGCCGGGGTTTGGGGAC
The DNA here is from genome assembly GCA_963755765.1 of uncultured Acidobacteriaceae bacterium. Lineage (GTDB taxonomy): Bacteria > Acidobacteriota > Terriglobia > Terriglobales > Acidobacteriaceae > Acidiflorens. The sequence goes on along the minus strand of CAVWKZ010000002.1, from coordinate 342,191 downwards.
CGTGTTTCTTCGTCATTTTTCGGAACGCCGAGTTTTGCGCGCGGGCTATGCGGCGGGAGCGGCTGGCATCGGGCTGATCCTCTGGGCCCCTTCGCTGCTGGGAGTGATTGTCGGTGCGCTGATTACCGGACTTGGTTTCTCCACGTTGTATCCGATCGCCGTCGCCCGACTTTCGCAGCGCTTCGGCGTGGCCGCTCGGAGCATCGGAGCGGTCATGTTTTCTCTGGCAGCGGTGGGGCCGGCAGTAATTCCCTGGATGGTGGGTGTGATCTCTCATGCCACCGGAAGTCTGCGGGACGGGTTGCTGGTGCCGCTCGGGGCTACGGTGATTCTGTTTTTCATCCATCTTTTTGATTGGTGATGTTGTAGAACCGGGCGGTCCGAGTTGGGACCCTTATCCTCAATCCTCTTAAATTAGTTTCCGGCCCCTACGGTAACGTTCCCCTGCCGCTACAGGATTTACGGCATCGCGTCCGAGGTTCCTCCTGCGTAGGATTCATATCGGCACGTTCTGATTCTTACCGCGCGCTCGTGATGGCGCGATATATGAGGTGATGACGCAAATGCAAACTCTGAATATCCGCCGAGTGGTTCAGTCTTTTGGAGTTGGAACGCTGTGCAGTCTTCTTCTTGTTACCGCGTTTGTGATTGCGAACGCACCCGTTACGGCTTCTGCTCAAGTGGTCTTATCGGTCGCCATTGCTCCGCCGGCTCTACCTGTTTATACGCAGCCCATTTGTCCGGGCGATGGTTATATCTGGACGCCCGGCTACTGGAGCTATAGCGACGACGGTGGATATTTTTGGGTTCCGGGCACGTGGGTGGAAGCGCCCGAGGTAGGTTTTCTGTGGACGCCGGGCTATTGGGGTTGGGTGAACGGCGCCTATCTTTGGAATGCCGGCTACTGGGGCCCTCAAGTTGGCTTCTACGGCGGAATTAACTACGGATTTGGTTACATCGGCACTGGATACGCCGGCGGCTACTGGAACGGCGGCCACTTCTTCTATAACAGCCGGGTGAACAATGTGAACGCCAGCGATCGTCCACAATGTTTATCAGAAGGCGGTTGTGGAGCACGGCAGCTACGTCAGCTACAACGGCGGACGCGGCGGTGTCTCCACTCGTCCTACGGCCGCGCAAGAGCGGTTTGCTCATGAGAGCCACACGCCGGCGGTGGCTGCGCAGCGCGAACATGAGACTGCGGCGCGCGCCGATCGCAGCCAGTTCGCTTCCGTGAACCACGGACATCCGGCAGTGGCGGCAACCGCCAAGCCTGGGGAGTTCAAGGAATCGGGCGCGGTTGCGGCCAAAGAGAAGGCTTCCGAGCGCACATCCGCTAAGACCGAGACAGCTCAGAGTAAGAGAGCTGAGAGCAAAACAGCCGAGAGCAAAACCGCGGCGAAATCACCTACCGAGAAGGCACGTACCGAGAGCGAGGCGCGTACTGAAAGCAAAGCTCGAGCGGAAGCCAAGCCAGCTACGCACGAGCCGAAGACTACTGCCAAGGCACGTACCGAAACTGAACCCGGCACGGAAACCAAAGCTCGTCCAGAAGCCAAACCAGTAGCTCACGAACCGAAGGCCACTGCCAAGGCGCGAATCGAAACTGAACCCCGTACGGAAAGCAAAGCTCGACCTGAGACCAAGCCAGCTATTCACGAATCGAAGACCCGCAAAGGCAAGTGAAACTAAAACGCAAGCAACTAAAACTGAAGTGCCTACCCAGAGCAAAGCTCGTACGGAAGCGAAGCCAGTCGCTCACGCATCGAAGCCTCCAGCTGAGCCTCGCACCGAGAGCACTATGCGTACAGAGAGCAAACCTCGGCCGGAAGCCAAACCGGAAAAACGGAGACGGCTCGGGCCGAACCAAAGCCATCGCCCATGCACGAGTCCAAGCCGCCGGCGCAGCATACGGCACAGCCTCGCCCACAACCTGAATCGAAGGCGCCCGCAGAACATGCCGCGAAGCCGCCTGCGGAACACGAGTCCGCTCCGAAAGAAGAAAGAGGAAAGCCTCCAAAGAACTAGGATGGCTGGCGTAAAAGCGAATACTCGGGCTCACAACCGGGACGCCTTTACGCGTTTGCCTTCGGCGATTCGAAGCGGGGCGGTGGAGGCTAACTCGACTCGGTTGCGTCCTTTGTGCTTGGCGCGGTAAAGAGCCTGATCGGCTGCCTGGATCACCTGTTCGGGCTGGCGGTAACGCGTGCTGGGCTCCGCTACACCGATGCTGACGGTTACCGATAGATGATCGGATAACCGAGCGGACGACTGGCTCGAAGGGGCGGCGGTTCTCTTTTTAATGTTTTTTCTGCGATCGGACTTGCCCGCCCGAAGATCATTTCCCCTTGCGGCACTTGCTTCGGCAATTCTCTCGGCTCTTCTATCAGAGCCGCGCACGTGGAACGAAGATTTCTCAACTGTCTGCCGCAGCGCGTCCAGATGCTCGAATGCTTCTTTGGCGGAAGTGTTGCGAAAGACTATGGCGAACTCCTCGCCTCCGCAGCGGAAGGCTTGGCCGTCGCCAAGGACTTCAGATAACCGAGCCGCTACCATGCACAACACCTGGTCCCCAACGTCGTGTCCGTAGGTGTCGTTGAATTTCTTGAAATGGTCGATGTCGACTATGGCGATGGCGTATTGCTGGTCGAGCGAGAGCAAGGACTCGTTGAAGGCGCGGCGTCCGCGAATACCCGTCAGTTCGTCGTGGTAGGCGAGCACATACGAAGTCTCAATCAGCGACGCCGCCAGGATGAGGGCAGCCGTGGCGACGTAAGCGTCCGACATTTTGCCTACCGGGGCGAATTGCAGCCACAGGAAAACGGCGACCACCGACCACGCGAAACCCGGCTCGACCGGCTTGCGCGTTTGAAAGAAACGGCGCACGAAAACTGCGATCGCAGCGGCGAAGCTCAAAAGAATCCAGAGCGGGATTGCCGCTGCGCCAGAATGATGCGGATCGGTCGGACTATTTTCCGGACGGCACATAACGGCGAAGACTACCGACTCTAGGAAAAGCAGTCCGAAACGGGGCGCGATTCCGGCGACGATCAGGCCGCGCTCGCGCAGTTCGGCGAACACGATGAAGTTCAGTGGGATCAGCAGGGCGGCAAGCGCTACGGCGGTGCGTCCGGGCCCAGTTTGGACCTGACCGGCAGCGAAGAAATCGACGGCCCGATGCGCCAGCAGCAGAACGAGCAGGGAAAACAGCACGCGACTGGAATTGAAACGCCAGGCCAGGACCAATCCAGCAGCGAAGACGCCTACGTAAAAGAAGGCCAGCGAAGGCGCGACCTGGACGAACAGGGAACTGTTGACGAGCGCCGCCGCCAGCGTCAGCAACAAGCCGCCGGGGACCAGCCAGGCCTTCCAGGTTCTCCCGTTCACTGCTTCAGAATACGGCAGTCGAGGACTGGAGGGCGGTTATGTTTCGGGCACAGGTTCTGCTACTGCGCGGGTCGGCGGCGGTGATAGTCTTCCTTGTTCATGTCTCGGATTATGTCTCGCGCATCGCATCCCGCGCTTCAGTCCTCGCCCCGGCGCGATTCAACATCAAGGTCAAAGGCAGCGGACAAGAGTGTCCGCTCTACACGGGCAATCGCGATTGATACTGGAGGTACGTTCACCGATTGCGTTTGGGAGGAGGGCGGCGCCCTCAAGACGTTGAAAGTGTTCTCCACGCCCGATGATCCGTCGCGCGCGATTGCCGAGGCCCTGCAAAAGATCGGCGGAGGTACTGCGACCCTGCTGCATGGCACGACCGTCGGCACTAACGCTCTGCTGCAGCGAAAAGGCGCTCGCGTCGCGCTGATCGCAACCTCGGGATTCGAAGATGTCATTGAGATTGGACGACAGGCGCGTCCTCGCCTGTATGACTTTTTCTTTGATCGAGTGGCGCCGCTGGTTAGCCGGGAGCTGCGATTCGGTGTCGCAGAGCGTACAGATGCCGAGGGCCAGATCCTGGAACGTCCGTCAGACGTGGAGTTGACGCGACTGCGCGAGGCGCTGCGGAGCTCCAATCCCGATGCAATCGCCATTTCTTTGCTGTTTTCGTTCGCCAGCACCGGGAACGAGACGGCCATCGCAGCGGCTCTGGCGGACCTGGGCAAACCGCTGTCGGTGTCGCATCGCATTCTGCCGGAGTTCCGGGAATATGAGCGCACGAGCACAGTCGTCGTGAACGCCTACTTGCAGCCGCTCATGCAGAGTTACATGGAAAAATTGGCGGAGCGCGTGAAGAATGCCGGGGACAGCTTCGCCGCGGCCCGGATCTTCGTCATGCAATCGAGCGGCGGGATCACTGCCCTGCAGTCGGCGGCGCGGGAGCCAGTGCGCACCGTTTTATCAGGACCGGCTGGCGGACTTGTCGGAGCGGCAGCGATGGCGGCCCGCAGCGGATTCCCCAAGATTCTCTCCTTCGATATGGGAGGAACTTCGACCGATGTAGCGGCGGTGCAGGGTGAGGTTCGAGTCGGCGGGCAATCGGAAGTGGCCGGGCTTCCAGTGGGCGTTCCGATGCTTGAGATTCATACCGTGGGTGCCGGAGGCGGCTCACTAGCTCGCTTCGATACCGGTGGCTCGCTGCGCGTGGGCCCTGAATCGGCGGGCGCCGATCCGGGGCCGATCTGCTACGGCCGCGGAACCGAGCCGACCGTGACGGATGCCAACTTGCTGATGGGACGACTTAGGCCCGACCGATTCCTGGGTGGCGAGTTCATGCTCGATGTCGAGCGCGCGCGGCGGATTACCTCGGAATGGTTGAAGAAGCAGCGTTCGCGGTTGAGCCTGGAACAATTTTCCGCCGGTATCGTGCGCGTGGTGAACGCGAATATGGAGCGGGCTCTCCGCGTCGTTTCCATCGAACGCGGCTACGATCCGCGCGAATTTGCGCTGGTGGCGTTTGGCGGAGCGGGAGGACTTCACGCCTGCGAACTGGCGGAGGCGCTGGCGATTCCGATGGTAATGATTCCGGCGCGGCCGGGCGCGCTCTCCGCGTTCGGGATATTGGTCAGCGATGTGGTCAAAGATTATTCGCGCACGCTGCTCTGGCGGTTTACCGATCGTCTGCCGAAAGCAAGACTCCAGAGGGAATTTCGCAAGCTGGAGGCGTCGGCGCAGAAAGAATTCCGCGCGGAACGATGGCGCGGCCCACTGCAATACGAAAAGAGCCTTGACCTCCGCTATCGCGGACAGGGCTACGAACTCAACGTGCCCGCTGCCGAGGACGTCACCGCTCGCTTTCATGAAGAACACCAGCGTCGCTATGGGTACCACCATGCCGGACGCGAGATTGAACTCGTCACGCTGCGCCTGCGCGCTCGCTTGAGGACACCACAACCGGAGTCCCACTCAAACGTTAAGCGAGAGACAGCGCGAAAAAAGTTGCCGCGCGTGACGCCCGTCGAACGTGCATCCGTGTTCTTTCACGATAAACTCGTGACCACACCTGTGTTTGAACGGGACGACCTTGTCGCAGGGCGACCGATACCGATGAAGGGCCCGGCCGTGATCACGGAATACAGCGCGACCACGGTGATTCCGCCGAGGAAGAAGTTCTGGGTGGATGCGGCAGAAAATCTCGTTATTAAGATCAGCTGATCAAGATCAGGTACGCGTGCTCAAACGCGGGTTATGCTTCGTCGGGCTCTTTCTTTTCCTCAATCGCCATGTCCTTCAATTCACTGGACTCAAAAACATCTCCGCATTCCTGGCATTCCACATATTCGGATTCTTCGTCGCGGGAGACGATCTGCACCCGGGGATGCTTGCACTGTTCCGGAGTGACTTTCTTTTGGGGGGATTGCGACGGCTGGCTAAGCGTCATAGACTTGTCGACTGTTCAGCGAGTGAGACGGAGTGCGCGTTTTTCCCTAATTTGGCGATATTTTGCGGCGGTCGAGGGAGGATGTCAAGTACCCATGATGTCAAGTACCTAAGGAGTGCATTTTCACCCCAGAAATGACTCTTTTTGCAGATACCGAGCGGGATACCACGGGTATAGGCTCTCCTGGCACTTATCGCTCATTGCCCCATCCCCAACTTTGTGTTAATTTCGCCCCTCATGGCTACTCTGCTTTCGAAACTCAGGTTCGGCTCGACCGCGGAAGAAGTTCCGCAGATCGTCGTCGGTGACAGCCCTTCGCTCCAGGGTGCCGATCTGTCGGTGGCCTATTTTTCGTCGCGCGCCGGAGGCGATCTTCACGATTTTTTGCGGGTCAGTCCGCACCGTTTCCTCTTTGGATTGCTCGACGTGGCCGGCAAACGCGAAACCAGCGGCCCCGTCCTGCAAGCCGCGCAGTCGTGTTTCCGGTCCTCGGCGGAGGAGCTCTTCACCGCCGCCGAACTGAACGAATCAGACGCCATGATTGAATTGGCGCGCCGCCTGAATCTCGAGATCATGCGCGCCGCCGGAGGCGTCCGGAGTTGTCCCGCTTTCGCCGGCTGCTACAACGAAGAACTGGGCACGGTCTGCTACGTGAATGCCGGCCACACTCCCGGCCTGCTGCGCGATGACGCAAGTGTTGTCGAACTGGCCGCGACCGGCTTGCCGCTCGGACTATTCTCCCTCGCCCCGACCGACGCCCGCATCGTTGGTCTCGGCCCAACGGGATCGCTGGCTGTGGTCTCGCGCGGTGTAGTCGAGGCCGAGTCTAAGCACGCAGAATTTGGTCTGGAGGGCGTCAAGAATGCCATGCAATCCGGGCATACCTCCGCCAAGGATCTTTCCCAGCACATCCTGCAACGAGTGCAGGACTTCATGAAAATGGCTCCAAAGCACAACGACGTGACCGCACTGACTCTCATTCGGGGGAGTTAGACGGGGAAGTTAGTCCGTCTTCTGCAACTCGCCGGCGATCCGCGGCAGCACGGCCCGCAGCAGCGCAATGAACTGACCCATTACTCGTCGTCCCACTTCGAGCACTTCCTCGTGGACCAACGCCCGATCGAGAATCCCAGCTGCCATATTAGTCACGCATGAGATGGCAAGAACGTTCATCCCCATGTGCCGCGCCGCGATTGCTTCCGGCACGGTTGACATACCTACCAGATCGGCGCCGATAGCGCGCAGATATCGAATCTCGGCCGGAGTTTCGTAACTCGGCCCGGCCAGCGCCGCATAAACGCCCTCGCGCGGCGGAATGGAAAGCTTTTTCGCTTCCTCTAGCGCGATCTCGCGATAGCGCTTGGCGTAGGTGTAACTCATGTCGGGAAAGCGCGGACCCAGGCGCTCGTCATTGGCGCCTGTCAACGGATTCTGCCCTTGAAGATTGATGTGATCGCGCAAGATGACCAGCGCACCCTGTCCATACTCGATGTCAATGCCGCCTGCGGCGTTGGTGAGAACTAAAGCTCGTATGCCAGTTCGCCCCAGCACGCGCGTCGGAAAAGCGACTTCCGCCGCCGAATAGCCTTCATAAAGATGCACTCGTCCCTGCATCACAGCAACGGGAACGTCTCCAGACTTGCCGATCACAAGCTGTCCGGCGTGACCAACCGCCGTCGACTTCGGAAACGTCGGAACGTGCCCGTAAGGAATGCGGACGGCTTCGGCGAGATCATCGGCAAACGATCCGAGCCCCGAGCCCAGAACAAGTCCGATTTGCGGGCGCAGGGCGGTCTGCGAAAGCACAAACGCGGCGGCGGATTCGGCACGAGTAACCAGGTCTGGAGCCACAGTCAGATTGTAGACAAGGTCGTTGGAGGAGGTAAGTATCCCTCTGACTGAACTGCTGGAGGAATTACCACGAACGCAGGATTCATGCGGATGAAACGCCGTATTTGCACAATCAAAGTTCGACGTGCGCATCGGACGAGAGTCTGCGCATTCCGCCGGGAAAGCGCGAAAAACCGCATGACTGCTTGCCGGATTTGAGATTCCCATATCGGGAATTGCACAATTTCCGTGTCACGGGCCTGTGCATGAGCTGCACTCGATTGACGAATAAGAAGTTAGAGATGCGTGTTTTTCGTTGACGTAAAAAACAAGTATGTTAAAACCATAATCGTTCTTTGACACGTTCTGAAGTTTTTCCGGTTGGTGCAGCGTCCGGGGCTCAAGCGTAGTCACTCAGACAACCGCGAGGTGAGTCTGGGAGGGCGAGCAAGGGTCTATAGCTAAGCGCTGGTCGAGGAGAACAGGAGCCTCTGTTAAAGGCAGGATAGAGTCCCGAGGCGTTGGACTGATTTATCCGGTTGGCGGTGAGCCCGGAGCCCGAGCAAGATCGGCTTGCAATGCACCCGCAAGGGAGTTGCAGGAATAAGGTCAGCAAGGGTCTAAACGCGAGCTACTGGCCGAGACGAATGAATCCAACATCACCTCGGGACTCTCTATTTTTGCAGACAAATCATCGCACCTTCCCTCCTCGCAACCATCGCCATCCATAGCTTGTCATCCTGAGCGAAGCGAAGAACCTCATGCTCCAACACAGTTAGCCCTAATCTTTCCAAGAAACGCCGTCGCGCTCCTCATGCAATCCGCGCGGTCGGGCACCGGCCTTAAAACGCGCTCGGGATATTCATCGTAAGTGCGCCCATCCAGCAGCCGGCCGTTCTTAGCCTTTCGCACTCCACCCCACTGCTTAAAGAAGAAAGGCACATGCTGCTCCCGGCATTGCCGACGAATTGAGACAACCCACTCGCGCTTCATAGGACGTGCCCCCGGCCCACTCTCGCCTCCAACAATCACCCAAGTAATACCTGACAGATCGATTTCGCCCAAGTCTTCCAGCAAAGGCTCGACAGACAGAAAGCGAACCCGAGCCGGAGCCAGCCGAAGATCATCCACGCGAGGCCATCCATGCTTCCGATCTTCGACACTAACGCCCCACCAGATGTTCTCCCTCTCCGCCGCGAACCGCAGCCTGCCTTGCAGCAGGTCCCGCAGTCTTTCCGATCGCTTTGTCAGCACCTGATAAGTGTGCCAGTCCGCCGTAGCCATCACCCGCGATACTGCTTCGGTGTATTCGTCAGGCACGCCCGGTTGAAACAGATCGCTCATCGAATTGACGAAGACCAGCTTGGGAGAGCGCCATGCGAAAGGCTCGGCAAGCTTCTCTGGCACCAGCCGCAAATCAAACCCCTGCTCATAAGGATGCCCCTTAACCCCGCGAAACCGCTCCGCAAACGTCTCGGCATAGCAATGCTTGCAGCCGGGGCTGATTTTGGTGCAGCCGCGGACGGGGTTCCAGGTCGCGTCGGTCCATTCGATATGGGAGTTTAGTGACATGATTCCTAGAATAAAGATCTTTGGTCTGTACTATATTTCAGAACATCGTCCCAGAATTTGTATGCCACCGCGCTCCGAGAAAACAAAGCAAGTCGATACAAGACGAGGTTCCTTTCTTCTATCTTGACCTCCTTCATTGTGTAGTGCGGCGGAGGGATGTAGCGGAGCGTGGCCATGCTCTTAGTGAACTCATCGGCCAAGAACCTAGTAAATTTAACCGCAGTCCCACTGCGCCATGGCCCAGCGATCTCTCCAGCTTCTCGAACCAAGAAAATTGTCGATTTTGTCGGCCTCCTCTTTGACGTAGTGCTTGTAATTTCGGTTCGCGTCCATCCCCAACGCGAGCAATATCAAGAAGTCAAAGGAACGCGCACTTGCCAGCGCACGGATCGTTTCAAACTTTAGCCCGATATCGAAAGGATCAGCGAAACATAGAGACAATGCCCCGCGCGGAATCTCCGCCAAGATTTCCGCCGCTCGCAGGTTACAGTTTCCCGAAATATAAGAAACTGCCGCATGAGGGGCTGCTCGCCGGGATCGGGCCTTCAGTGCTTCCATGTTTTCTGCGTTTTCTTCGCAGAAAATATACTTATCAAATGAATCCTTCACAGCTAATGCAAGCAATGGTGACCCGGGAATAGTTTTCGAAGTGCCGCGTATTCTGCTGCGCCCGGCCCCGGCATACAACTCAACATATACGCGGTTTGACCACTTAGCTTTCATACCCGAGGAGAACAGGGTCGAATACAGCGAAACCATGCGATGCTTAGTCTCACTCCAAGCTCCCACATCAGGGCATGTCAACCCGTCGTCGGATAAGTACTCCGCATCATCGATCGGCATGCCTCAACCCTCGACATCTATATTTTCGCTTTACATTCGCCTCTTGGTCTATAATGATTCTGCCACACTTCTGTTGCATCGACAATAGCGAATCAGTTTACTGAAGGATACCCTCGTTGATCCTCCGGATTTCTCGTCACCCGCTGGGCGTCCCGCAGATGCAGTGTTTGACAAACTAAAGCGATAAGACATTTGACACCAACGCTTATAATGGAAGTTAGTCAGCAGCCCAGTGCGGCCGCTCCGATTTGTAAGCAAGTTCTTTGAAATCAGGACGGGGAGCAGCAAGTCCAACTCGCAGATTCTAAAGGACCATCATCCAACCACCCACGCGCAACTCCAATGTTGTGAATATTTTGGAGTTAACTTCTTTAAAATGAATATTTTAGACGAAATCGGGGGGGGGGGGGGGGGGGGGTACAAACCAATAGATTCAAGGCCTTCTTACTAAGAGATGATAACTGACAGTCCTCTATAGCGGAATATTCCCATGCTTCTTACTCGGATTCTTATCGCGCTTGTTCTCCAGCATCGCCAGCGCCTGAATTAATTTCTTGCGAGTTTCGCGCGGTTGAATCACCGCATCGACAAATCCACGATCGGCCGCTACGTAGGGATTTGCCAACCGCTCGCGAAATTCTTCAATCTTCTGTTGCCGAGCCGCGTCGCGATTTTCCGCGCCGTCCAATTCGCGCTTATAGACGATATCCACCGCGCCTTCCGGCCCCATCACCGCGATTTCTGCGCTCGGCCAGGCGTAATTCACGTCGGTGCGGATGTGCTTTGACGACATCACGCAATACGCTCCGCCATAAGCCTTGCGCGTAATGACGGTCACTTTAGGCACCGTAGCCTCCGCAAACGCATACAGCAATTTCGCGCCATGCCGGATGATTCCGCCATACTCCTGCTGCGTGCCGGGCAAAAATCCGGGCACATCTTCAAAAGTCACCAGAGGAATATTGAAGCAGTCGCAGAAGCGCACGAAGCGCGCGCCTTTCACCGAAGCATTGATGTCGAGCGTGCCCGCCAGCATCGCCGGCTGATTGGCCACGATCCCAACCGGCTTCCCGTTGAGCCGAGCAAATCCGACGACGATGTTCTTCGCATAGTGCTCGTGGATTTCAAAAAAGTATCCGTCATCCACCACCGTGTGAATCACGTCTTTCATGTCATAAGGCATGTTCGATTGATCGGGAATGAGCGTGTCAAGCTTCTCGTCCACGCGATCGATCGGATCGGTACAAGCCTTGCGCGGAGGATCTTCCAGATTGTTCGAAGGAATAAAACTCAGCAGCTCGCGCACCATCGACAAACACTCGGCATCATCTCGGCACATAAAATGAGCAACGCCGGAAGTTTCGTTGTGGGTATGCGCGCCGCCCAGCTGATCTTTGGTGACCTCTTCGTGAGTCACCAGCTTGATCACGTCCGGACCAGTGATAAACATGTAAGAAGTCTGGTCGACCATGAGAATGAAATCGGTAATCGCCGGGGAGTACACTGCGCCGCCAGCACAAGGCCCCATGATGGCCGAAATCTGCGGCACCACTCCGCTATAAAGCGTGTTGCGCAAGAAAATGTCGGCATAGCCGGCCAGCGACATCACGCCTTCCTGAATGCGCGCGCCGCCGGAATCATTCAGCCCAATTACCGGAGCGCCCATCTTGGCCGCCAGATCCATGATCTTGACGATCTTCGCTGCATTGCTCTCGGAGAGAGATCCCCCGAACACGGTGAAATCTTGCGCAAATACAAAAACCAGACGTCCTTCCACGCGTCCATAGCCGGTAATGAAACCGTCGCCATAATACTTCTGCTCGGCCATGCCGAAGTCGTTGCAGCGGTGCGTGACCAGCTTGTCGGTCTCCTCGAACGTGCCATCGTCAAGCAGAAACTCGATGCGCTCGCGCGCCGACATCTTGCCCTCTTTGTGCTGGCGCTCGCGCCGCTTCGCGCCGCCGCCTTCCTCAGCCATCTGGTCGCGCTTTTTCAGTTCGGCAATCTTGTCTTCGAGTTTCATAGGGAGACATTATAGGCGAGGTCGCGATTCGTCGTTCGCTTGTCGCTAAACCCTTTTTGTCTTAAGGAGCGAATTGCGAAGGACGAACAGAGGTCTTACGCCCGCGTGGCCGCGGAGTCGAACAAATTCAGAAATTCGATTTTCTTTTCCGGCGGCAAGAAACGACGCCTCAAACGAATTGCGCGCCAATTCGCGCAGGTGTTCGTCGGTGAAACCGAACGCCTCCTGCACCAAGCGCATACTCCTCGACCAGCGATGTGCGAAACATGGCGGGATCGTCGCTGTTGAGCGTGAGCATCAGTCCCTGGTCGAAATATCGCCGCACCGGATGTTGCGCCAGTTCCGCGCAGCAGCCCGTCCGCAGATTGCTGGTCACGCAGATTTCGATCGGAACCTGGCGCTCGGCCAACTCTTCGATCAATTCCGGATCCTGCCCAGCAGTAAGGCCGTGGCCGATGCGGTCCGCCTTAAGATTCAGTGCACCCCAGATGGATTCCGGTCCGGCGCTTTCACCGGCATGAGCCGTGAGATGAAGCCCATGCTCCGCGCCGCGCGCGTAAACACCCGCGAACCACTCCGGAGGCCCGGCCTTTTCGTCGCCGCCGATTCCGAATGCAACCACGTTACGATCGCGAAATTGGATGGCGAGATCGAGCACGCTCTGCGCTTTTTCAGCTCCGAACTGCCGCACTGCATCGAAGATCCACACGAGCGAGATGCCGAAGTCTTTCTCACCGCGCTGGCGGCCACGCTCCAGTCCCTCGAAAATCGCCGCGAAATCCTGCTTCCGCCAAAGGCTCACGCCGACCGAAACAATGACTTCGGCATGAAGCACATTCTGCGCTTTCAGCCGCTCCATCAGTCGATAGGTAATCAACTCGTAGTCTTCCGGAGTGCGCAGGTGTCCGGTCACATCCTTGAACGCCGCAAGAAAACCGGCGAAGTCCTTGTAGTTGTAGAGTTGCTCCACTTCAGCGAGCGAGGCCCCATCCATCCCATGGCGTTGACGAAGTTCCAGCAGAGTGGATGGTTCGATCGAGCCTTCAAGATGCAGATGGAGTTCTGCCTTTGGGAGCGAGCGGATGAAACCGGAGGGCTCCGAAGGCATACACCGATTCTAAAGCAATCAGGTCACCGGAACATCGGGCCATGGGGTGATCACCCGATCTTTTTTTCTTTGCAGAACTCGCTATGATGCCGGCTGTAGAAGATGTAAATCACCAACCCCAGCGCCAGCCAGATCACAAAGCGCAGCCACGTAATCAGCGTCAGCCCGAGCATTAATCCGCCGCAGAACAGCACCGAGAGCAGCGGAAACCAGGGCACAAACGGTACGCGGAACGCCCGCTTGCGGTCGGGCTGATTGCGTCGAAGAAAAATAACGCCCAGCGAAACCAGCACGAAGGCAAACAGCGTTCCAATGTTAGCGAGGTCGGCCGCATCTCCTATATCCACGAGCCCGGCGGGAATCCCAACTGCAAAACAGGCGATCCAGGTGGACCAATATGGCGTCTTATATTTCGGGTGCACGGCGGAAAACAATTTCGGCAACAGGCCGTCACGCGACATGGCGTACCAGATGCGCGCCTGCCCGTACTGAAACACCAGCAAAGAAGAGATCATTCCCGTCAGCGCTCCAATCACGATCACCGAACGGAAGAACGGATGCACGCCCAGATATTTCATCGCGTAGGCCACAGGAGCGTCGGCGGCTTCTCCGGAAACGAAAGTCGTGTACTTCATCATGCCGAGCAGCACCAAAGCGACAGCGACGTAAAGCACGGTGCAGACAATCAGCGACATGATGATGCCGAAGGGTAGGTCTTTTTGCGGATTACGCGATTCCTCTGCTGCGGTCGAGACGGAATCGAACCCGATGTAAGTAAAGAAAACGATCGCTCCTCCGGTGACAATTCCGGCAAAGCCTGAAGGCGCGAAGGGAGTCCAGTTCGCGGGCTTCACCAACATCCCACCGACAACCAGGAAAGTCAGGATCGCCCCGATCTTGACCGCGACCATGATGTTGTTCGTCTCCGCCGATTCCTTCACACCGCGCACCAGCAGCAGAGTCAGAACAAAAACGATCAGGAACCCGGGCAGATTGAAGTAAGCGCCCGTCCACTGTCCCGAGGCCCACACAGGACTCGCCCATTTGTCCGGCAAGTTGATGCCGAAGGCCGCGAATTGCGCTTTCGTGTAACCCGCAAAGCCCACCGCAACCGCGACGTTGCTGACCACGTATTCGAGGATCAGGTCCCAGCCGATGATCCAGGCAAAAATCTCGCCGAGCGTCGCGTACGAGTAGGTATAGGCGCTGCCCGCTATCGGGATCATCGAAGCCAGTTCGGCGTAGCACAATCCGGCAAAACTACAGGCGATCGCCACCAGAAAAAACGAAATTGCAATGGAGGGTCCCGCTGGAGGGCGGCCATGCATAAGCGCTCCGGCAGTGCTGCCAGTGCGCAGAAAATTCACGATCAGATCGAGCGCCTGCGCGTGCAGAATGGATGGCGCCTGAAAATATTCTCCAGCAGCCGCCGTACCTGTAAGCACGAAGATTCCCGAGCCGATGATGGCGCCGATGCCGAGCGCGGTCAGCGACCACGGCCCCAGCGTCTTACTGAGCCGGTGTTCCGGGTTCTCCGACTCCGAGATCAGCTTGTCGATGGACTTGCAGCAGAATGCCTGGGTGCTCGAAGTACGGATGACCCCGGGGTCTGGCTCAGTGGATGATGGCGACAATGTTCGTTGTCTCCTTACGTTGACCCGTTATGACAGAGTCGGGCATGGACGCAGGTCCATGCCCGGCACTGCTCACAGTTGGGGCTAGCAGCCTACCGTTTCGCCTGACCGCGTGCCAGCTTCTTCACCTTGCGCTTCTTCGATCCGCGCGCGTAGTCGCGGGGCTTCTTCGGCTTTTCCGCTTTGCTCTTCTTGCGGGAGGCGCGTTTGCTCTTCTTACGCTCTTCTTTAGTTAGCTTCTCTGTGTTTGCCATGATTGCGTGTGGTTTCCTCTGCTGTCTAAGTTTCGTATCAGGGCATCGCTTCAGCGATGCCACAAATCCTTCAGATCGGGCGCCCCTTCAGGGGCTGGCTTCCAGTTCGCAGCTTTAAGCCTTCTCCAGCTGCGCGTACCGCTCCACCAGCTTCTTCAAACCGAAGCGAGGGAATTGTACCGTAATCTTGGCGTCTTCCCCATCCCCTTCGCGCTGATAGACCGTTCCTTCGCCATATTTTGGGTGTTTGACCCTCTGCCCGGGACGGAATCCGCGCCTGCCTGTAGGCTCTTCGGCCACGATTTTGGGAACAGTAAATTTCTTCCCCCGCGACGCGAAAAACTCGGCAATGTTGTCGATCGAGTTGTAGTTCCGCAGCGGTGTCGGCGTCTTTGCCTTGACCTGCGATGCTTTGACCCGCGCCGGGTTCCAGGTGGCGCTTTGGTCTTCGTCTTCGTAGGAGTAGTGTGTGCTCTGCCCATGCGGTGCGGACACTCTCGTCCGCGAGCCGGCCGAAGGAGAAAATGCAGAGGCGTCAACTGATCCGGAAGATCCTCTTCGCCGCGACCCGCCCAGTTCCTCCACCAACCGCGGCGGAACTTCCTCTAAGAACCGCGATGGCACGCTAGCCTCCGGCATGTCCGTACCATAGCGCCGCCGGTACACGGCGCGCGACAACACCAGCGTGTCCATGGCGCGCGTCATGCCGACGTAGCACAGCCGCCGTTCCTCTTCGATCGCATCGGGCTCGAGCATGGTCCGCGAATGCGGAAACAGACCTTCTTCCATGCCGGCAAGAACCACCAGCGGAAACTCCAGTCCCTTAGCCGCATGCAGCGTCATCAGCGTGATCTGCGCGTGCTCGTCGTATTGATCGGCATCGCTTACGAGGGCGGCGTGATCGAGAAATTCATCGAGCGTTTCGCCGCGATCGCGCGAATCCATGGCCGCGTTCACCAGTTCGCGCAGGTTCTCGATCCGCGAGAAAGATTCCGGCGTGTCTTCGTCTTCCAGTTGCTTGATGTATCCGGTGCGATCAATCAAGAATTTGAGAAGCTCGGCAGTATTCGCCGCCGCACCCGGAGCGCGGAAACCCTCGACCGCTTCATCGGCCTCCTTTGTTACTCCGTCGATTGAGAGACGCGCGTCCTCGCCCGTCTCTTTGTCTTCCGCCGAATCGCCAGGGCCAAAATCAAAGCTAAAGTTGCCCGGATCAAAATCCGTACCCTCAACTGGTTGCGTCGTGACGGGCCTCTCGCCCGTTCCAGCCGAGCGCAGTTCGGCCGCACTCTCATCGGACGCCACGGCCGTTTCCTCCACCCGCTCCGCAAACGTCCCGGCCAGCATCGCGCGGCCATCCTCAATCAGCGAACGAAAGCTCTTCAGCGCCGCGAGCGCTCGCGCCGGCAGCAACTGCCGCGTAATCGCCTCCCCGACCGCGCCCCACATCGACAATCCAGTCTCCAGCGCCAGCCTTTCCATCATTTCAATCGTCGTCTTGCCAATCCCCCGCGCGGGAGTGTTAATCACCCGCAGCAGCGCAACCGAATCGTCAGGATTCAAGACGACTTTCAAATACGAGATCAGATCCTTGATCTCGGCCCGCTCATAAAACGAGAACCCGCCAACGACGTGATATTTCAGCTGATACCGCCGCATCGCTTCCTCAAACAGCCGTGATTGCGAGTTCGTCCGGTAGAGCACGGCCGCGCGCGACGTTTCACCATTCTCTCCAGCCTGCCGGATATACTTATTGATCGTGTCGGCCGCAAATAGCGCCTCGTTCTCCCCATCGGGAGCTTCGTAGTACCCGATCTTCGCCCCGCCCTGCCGCGACGTCCAAAGGTTTTTGCCTTTGCGCCGGACGTTGTTCCCGACCACCACCGATGCGGCCTCCAAAATGTTTTGTGTCGAGCGATAGTTCTGTTCCAGCCGCACGATTTTAGCTTCTGGAAAGTCGGCCTCGAACTCCAGAATGTTGCGAATGTCGGCCCCGCGCCACGAATAGATCGACTGATCTTCGTCTCCCACCGCGCAGACGTTGTGCCCAGCGCCCGCCAGCAACCGCATCAATTCATACTGCGGACGATTCGTATCCTGATATTCATCAATCAGTAAATACTGGAATCGCCGGTTGTAGTATTCGCGAACCGCCGCGACCGATTTGAGCAGACGCATGGCTTCGAGCAAGAGATCGTCGAAGTCCATGGCGTTAGCCTTAAGCAGTTCCTTGCGATACTCCTCGAAAATGTGGGCGATTTTTTCCGTCTTTGGATCGGCCGATTGCAGATAGATTTCCTGTGGATCGAGCATGTGATTCTTGGCCCAGGAGATTCGCGAGAGCACGTTGCGCGGCGTCAGTTGCTTGTCGTCCAAGCCCAGCCGCCGCATGATGCCCTTGACGACTTGCTGCTGATCGCTCTCGTCATAGATGACAAAATTCTTGGTGAGCCCGATCGGAGGCTGCCCCGGCACAGTAGAGGGAATCCGCAAAGCCTCGATATCCCGCCGCAGCACACGTACGCAAAACGAATGGAAAGTAGAAATGACCGGCTTGGCAACGCTGAGCCCACCAACCAATTTTTCTACGCGTCCCGCCATCTCGGCGGCAGCCTTATTGGTAAAAGTCATGGCCAGGATCGATTCGGGCATCACTCCCATCTTCTCGATCAGATAGGCAATGCGGAACGTAATGACGCGAGTCTTCCCGCTACCCGCCCCAGCCAGAATCAGCACAGGACCGTCAGTAGTCTCAACCGCTTCGCGTTGTTGCGGATTTAACTCGTCCAGAAACGACAAAAGAGAATGACTCCAGAGAATCCAGTAACTAAATTCTACACGGTTGTATAATCAAAGATTGCGCTCATGACCAAGAACACACTAGCAGCCACAACCGCGGAAAACATCGCCGAAGCCCGTCCTCGCCGCCTGATCCGCTCCACCACCGTCCTCTGCGTCCGCCGCGACAACAAAGTCGTCATGGCTGGCGACGGACAAGTCACGCTGGGCGAATCCGTCATCAAGCACGGAGCAAAGAAGATTCGCCGCCTCTATCAGGACAAGATTCTTGCCGGATTCGCCGGCTCGACCGCTGACGCGTTCACCCTGTTTAGCCGTTTCGAGGCCAAGTTAGAGCAGTATCACGGCAATCTTGGACGCTCGGCCGTCGAACTCGCAAAAGACTGGCGCACCGACAAATTTCTGCGCCATCTGGAAGCCCTGCTGCTGGTCTCCGACAAAGAAGCCACGTTCCTGCTAAGTGGCCAGGGAGACGTGATCGAGCCTGATACCGGTATAGCGGCGATTGGCTCCGGCGGCCCATTTGCCCAGGCCGCAGCGCAGGCTCTGGCCGATCACACCAAGCTCTCGTCGCGAGAAATCGCCGAAGAAGCAATGAAGATTGCCAGCCGCATGTGCATCTATACCAACGACAGGATTACGATTGAGGAACTGTGAGGCAAGGTCTCAGCTGTTAGGTATCAGGTCTCAGGGAAAGGCGAACCTGACACCTGAAACCTAAGACCTGACACCTGATTTTCTATGGCCATTTACTTACCCGGAACCTCCGAAGAAGAGCAAGTCACTCTCGACGAGCTCACGCCTCGCGAAATCGTGACTGAACTCGACAAGTATGTTGTCGGCCAGAAGGACGCGAAGCGCGCCGTCTCCATCGCGCTACGCAACCGTATGCGCCGGCAAAAGCTTGCTCCCGAAATGGCCGAAGAGGTCATGCCGAAGAACATTCTGATGATTGGCCCGACCGGCGTAGGCAAGACCGAAATCGCCCGCCGCCTCGCCAAGCTCGCTAATTCGCCTTTCCTGAAGGTTGAAGCTTCCAAGTTCACCGAAGTCGGCTATGTCGGACGCGATGTCGAATCCATGATCCGCGACCTGGTCGAGATTGCCATCGAAATGATCCGCGAAGAGAAACTGGAAGACGTCGCGGACAAAGCCGAACTCAACGCCGAAGAGAGGCTGCTCGACATTCTTCTGCCCCCGATCACGCCGCGACCGGCGGATTCCGGCTCAGCCGCCAGTTCGACCGGTGGTGTGGTGATCGACGCCAGCACCAGCCTGACTGAATCCTCCAGCCGTACCCGCGAGAAACTGCGGCAGCAGTTGCGCGAAGGCAAGCTCGACGACCGCACGGTGGAAATCGAAACCCGCGAGCGCAATTTCCCGTCCTTCGAAATCATCTCTAACCAGGGCGTCGAGGAGATGGACGTCAACATCAAGGACATGCTCCCCAACATCTTCGGCCAGCGTACCAAGAAGCGGAAGATGAAAGTCAACGAGGCTTTCGAGTATCTGATTCAAGAAGAAGAACAGCGTCTGATTGACATGGAGCAAGTTACGCGCGCCGCCATCGACCGCGTAGAAAATACGGGCATCATCTTCCTCGATGAAATCGATAAGATCGCCGGCCGTGAAAGCGGCCATGGTCCGGATGTTTCGCGCGAAGGCGTGCAGCGCGATATTCTGCCCATCGTCGAAGGCACCACTGTCAACACCCGTTACGGCATGGTCCGCACCGACCACATTCTGTTCGTGGCCGCGGGCGCGTTCCACGTCTCGAAGCCGAGCGACCTGATTCCCGAACTGCAGGGCCGTTTCCCCATCCGCGTGGAGCTGCAGTCGCTCACCATGGAAGACTTCGTCCGCATCCTGACCGAACCGAAGTCATCGCTCACGAGGCAGTACATCGCGCTGCTCGAGACCGAAGGCGTGAAGCTTGAGTTCACTCCCGACGCGTTGCAGGAAGTCGCACGCTTTGCTTTCCGCGTGAATGAAGGCACGGAAAACATCGGTGCCCGCCGCTTGCACACCATCATGGAGCGCGTGCTCGACGAGATCAGCTTCGAGGCGCCCGAGAAAAAAGGACAGCAGTTCGTTGTGGACGCAGCCTATGTGCAGAAGATGCTGAGCGAGATCGTAAAAGACCAGGATCTGTCGCGCTACATTCTGTAAGAGTGGACATTACCGCGTGCATGCGGCGACTCGCCCGCATACTCCCGGCCTCTGATACTCTTTCCTTTCTCGGATGAAGCCGCGCCTTAAAAAGCTGATCGCGCTGAATGCGCTCTGCCTGCTAATGGCCGGGTGCGCGCAGCTCGGACCGCCGCTGCCGCCATCGCTCGAACTCCCCAAGCCGCCGAGCGATCTGCGCGCCAGCCGCAAAGGCAATCGCGTCACGCTGAGCTGGAGCGAACCTACTCTCACCACTGACCGCCAAAGCGTGCGCTACATCGGGCCGACGTTGGTCTGCCGCAGCCTCCAACCTGAAATCACCGCGTGCGGAGATCCCACCGCCACGCTGCCGGCGCCGACTGCTGTTCCACCGAAGCGAAGCTCGTCGCATCCAGCGTCCCAGAAGTCTGGAGCTCAGCCTCCTGTTCCGCAGGCTTATACCGACACACTGCCCTTGACTATGCTGCAGACGGACCCAGCCGCTGATATCACTTACGCCGTCGAGGTCTTGAACCGCAACTCCCGCGGGGCGGGATTGTCGAACCGCGTCCACGTATCGGCCATCGCGACGCTGCCTCCGCCGAACGACTTATCTGCGGAACTCACCGGCGACGGCGTCGTGCTGACGTGGACTAGCGCACGCGATTCGCACAGCGCCGGCGTCGAAATTCGTTATCGAATTTATCGGCGCGACGAAGCTTCCGGCAAAGACGCGATTGCGGGTGAAGTCGCCGTCCCTGCACCATCGACTGAATCTGGCGCGGCCCATTTCACCGACTCCGGCCTCGAGTGGGAGCGGACCTATCTCTACCGCATCACCGCCGTGAGCATCGTCAAACGGACTGACAGCGAAGTGCAGGTTGAAGGAGACGATACTGCGCCAGTGCGCGTCGTCGCTCATGACGTCTTCCCGCCTTCCGTTCCCGGCGGCTTGCAGGCTGCGTATTCGGGAGAGGGACAGAAACCGTTTATCGATCTCATTTGGGCTCCAGTCACGAATGCCGATCTTGCCGGGTACAACATCTTTCGCTCCGAAGCGAACGGCGCGGCAGGCGAGAAGATGGTCAAGCTGAATTCTGAGTTAGTGAAATCTCCCTCGTATCGCGATCTTGCCATCGTCTCCGGCAAAACCTATACCTATTCCGTTTCCGCGGTGGATGTACGCGGAAACGAAAGCCCGCAGTCGGAGACAACGAGCGAGGCCGTTCCTTAGCTTCTTTAGTGTAGCGATTTTTTTGTCGGTCTTTTTTAGCAAATCTTTCTGCACTTTGTGTTTCGAAACTGTGTTTGAATATTGCTCAAATGAAATACTGCCGATTTGTTCTCAACGGTTCTGCCCATTACGGTCTGGTCGAGTCCGCGGGCAATAACGAAAGCGAAATTACTCGACTGCTCCTCCAGCCTCCGCAGGATAGTGACGGAGACGTCGAAGGGCTTCCCAGCCGCCGCATGGAGCGCATTCCACTCGCCGAGGCATCGCTGCTCGCGCCGGTCGAGCCTTCGAAGATCGTCTGCGTCGGACGCAATTATCGCGAGCACGCTGCTGAAATGGGCAACGAAGTTCCAACCGAGCCGCTGCTGTTTTTCAAACCGCCGTCTTCTCTGCTTCCGCCGGGCGGGACGATTCTTCGTCCGAAAGCTTCCGCGCGCACCGACTACGAAGGCGAGCTCGGAGTCGTGATCGGGCGCCGTTGCCGACAACTCTCCGACGGTGACGACGTTCGCCCTTACATCCTCGGCTACACCTGCGTGAATGACTTCACTGCCCGCGATCTGCAGAAGATAGACAGTCAGTGGGCGCGCGCCAAAGGCTTCGACACCTTCTGCCCAGTTGGACCCGTGGTCACCGACGACGTCAACATCGATCCCTGGGCTGGCGTTCAGGTCGAAACCCGCGTCAATGGCGAGGTGCGGCAATCCGGCAACACACGGAATTTTATTTTCCCGCTTGATGTCGTCATCCGTTACATCTCGCAGATCATGACGCTCGAACCGGGCGACCTGATCTCGACTGGCACGCCCGAGGGCGTCGGACCGGTTGTCGCCGGCGATGCTCTCGAAGTATCGATCGCGGGCATTGGGCAGTTGCGCAATTCCGTTGCTGACCGACCATAAGGGCCCGAAGTCTTACTTCTTCTCCTGCTTCTTGACAGCGGCCTGCTTCACGGATCGCTCGATGAGTTCTGCTGCTTTGAGCAGCGTGTCCATTTCCGGCTCCCGCAGACCACTGAGCGTCCTGGCCAAGAGCTGTATTCTCCGCGCCCTTGCTTGCTGGAGCAATCGTTCCCCTTTGGACGTTGCGGTCACGCGAATCCGACGTGCATCTCCCGGGTCAGCATCAATTCTGGCCAGTCCAAAGCGCTTCAATCCCGCTACGATGCGGCTCATGGTGGGAGCTTTCACCTGCTCCGCCGCTGCCAGTTGCCCGAGCGCCATCGGTCCACCGAAAACCAGAACCGAGAGCGCAGACAATCGCGCCGGACCTGTGCCGGCGAGAACGTCCTGCTTGGCCGCGTGGCGCAGTAGATGAATCGATGCCGAATGCAGGCGGTCCGCTACTTCCAACCGGAATGATTCTTTCGATCGAGACATATCTGACACAGCTTAGCATTTGTATCGTTAGCATGGCTAACATTGTTCTTGACAAACGAAAGACGGATTCTATAATTCGTTAGCAGTGCTAATTAATCACGGGGAGGAACCCATGGACAACTCAGGGCGCGCTTTTGACTTCTTGCGGGCTGCCGACGCCGATGGGCTCCGGCGGCTGTTGGGGCAGGATCCCGGCGCTTCCGAGGCGCGCGACTCGTCCGGCGTGAGCCTCCTGATGCAATGCCTCTATCGCGGCCGCCGCGACTTGGCGGAATTGATTGCGAGCAAGAGAAAGACGCTCGACATTTTCGAGGCCAGCTCACTTGGCCGTCTAGATCGCCTCAAGGAGTGCGCCCGCGATACTGAAACCATCAACTCCTACTCTAACGACGGCTTCGCCGCACTGCATTTCGCATGCTTTTTCGGCCAGCCCGAAGCTGCCCGCCTGCTGATTGAAAGCGGGGCGGCGGTGGACGCGATAGCTGCGAATCCTACGCAGGTCATGCCGCTGCATTCGGCTGCCTCAGCGCGCAACCTCGAAGCCGCCCGTTTGCTGCTCGAACACGGAGCGCCGGTGAATACCCGCCAGCAAGGAGGCTGGGTTCCGCTTCACGCCGCCGCTCAGAACGGAGACCGTCCTATGGTTGAGCTATTGCTCAAGCACGGCGCCGATCCAAAATTGGTCAACGACGCGGGGAAAACCGCGGCCAACATCGCGAGAGAAAAAGGCCACACGGAAATCGCCGGGCTGCTGGGAAAGGCTTAGGCCTCGGCAATGACCGCGATGGACACTCTCATGCCGGGGATTCTAACCGGGAGCTTCGCACCTTGCCGTGCAGGCGGGTTCGATGGAAACCACTTAATCCACTCTTCATTCATCCCGGCGAAGTCTGTTTCCTCAAGAAGGATGACAGTAGCGCTCACGACCCGTTCGAGGGACGTGCCTGCGGCTTTGAGGATGGCAGATACATTCTCCAGGCACTGTCTGGTCTGCTCTTGAATCGTGTCCCCAACAATCTTCCCGGTTACTGGGTGGTGGGGCCCAGTGCCTGAGACGAACACAAGACCCGCTGCTCGTACCGCTTGGCTGTATGTTGGCGGGGGAGACGGGGCGTTGGGCGTTCGAATGATATCTCTTGCCATAACTTTCTCCGTGCTGATTCTCGACCGCAGTATAGCCAAAATTATGCGCCCGAGACGCGTCGCGCTATTGCAACGGTGAACCGCTACGCCACCCCAAATCGCAGACAAGGTAGATCCCAACGAGAGATCTCCCGGTAGGGGGGAAAGTCAGGAGCTGGAATTTCGGCTGACCCATGGACAATCAGTGTAATGGGGATGTTCCGGCAGCCATCCGCGCGTTGGCGTATCCTGTCGCTCGCGCCCAGCGTAGAATGCCGTCTTTGAGAGTCCTACAGCGATTGTTTATGAAATGCCCCGTGCGCTTCGGAGTTTGGTTCTGGCTGATTTGCGGTGCTTTTGTGGTTGCACAAAGCAACCATTCATCAGCGATACAGAGCGAACCTCCGTCTTCGGGGTCAAACGACAAACAGGCGGGTCCGCCGAAGCCGGAGAGCAAAGACGGCCCCATCGACATACTTACCGATACAAAGGTGTGGATGTGCACCCTTACCTCGATGGAGTACTGCCTAAGATTAGGGCCAACTGGTACAGCCATTGTCCCCCGTCGGTATACCCGCCGATCAAGAAGAAGGGAAATGTCTTGATCGGGTTTCGCTTGATGAAAAACGGCAAGATTACCAACGTGAAATTCAGCAAAGGTTCGGGAGACGTTGCCCTCGACCGAGCAGCATACGCCGGTATTATCGATTCGAGTCCGCTCCCGCCCTTGCCGAGCGGATTTGCGTGCCAGTACCTTGAACTCCAGTTCCACTTCTACTACAACCCCGACAAGGGGGATGTTGTCGAGGAAAAGGTCGCGCCCACCTTGCCATGTGTTACCACAACAATTCGTCCGGCTCCTTAAGGCGATGGTTGGCGAAATCAGTGTTCCGACCCTACGGTCGGGGCCGGGGGAAGAGGATCAGTGCCGTCGAATCCCGCCCTTGGCGGTTCTGGTTTGACGAAAACCTAGATCAAAATCAGAGTTCAAGGGCAGCGGACAGGAGTGTCCGCTCTACACGGCCATCGGGAGAACGCCTCGATGGGCCGGTGCCGGTTTTATGGAGACATGGGGTCCTTCGACTCCGCGGATGCTTCGCTTCGCGGAGCAGCCTCTTCGCTCAAGATGACAAGCTCGTTGGAGGTTGTATCTCATTGTGTACCTTGCTTTTAGCGGCCTTACGGCACGTGGCCGCGCGCCGAGAGTTCTTAGGGCTTCTGCATCCATCTCGGGCTTTCTGGCTCACGTTACCGACGACATTGTCCCGGCTGGCTGGCTTTCCGATCTAAATGCATTAATCTGTGCATCAAACCATTTATAATGCGGCAAGAGTTTCTCGAAGCCGGATCACGAGAGCGAATCAAATTATGTCGACGAAGTTGAAGGTCACTATCATCGCCAGTTCGCTGGCTATTCTGCTGTTTACCGTGGTTGGTGGGTTTGTCAACGTTCGCGCTTCTTCGAATGATGGCGCTTACCGGCAACTGTCGGTTTATAGCGAGGTGCTGTCGCGCATTCGCCTGGAATATGTGGAAGAGCCCAATATCGCGGGCGTCACGGACGGCGCTTTGCACGGGCTTTTGGAGTCGCTCGACGCCAACTCCAGCTACCTCTCGGCGGAGGAGTACAAGCACTACAAGACGATGAAGAACGGTGGTCAGGCCGATATCGGCGCCGTTGTCTCGAAGCGGTTTGGGTACGCGGCCGTGGTTGCGATCATTCCGGGCGGTCCGGCGGATAAGGCGGGGATCGAGAACACCGACATCATCGAATCGATTGGGAGCAAGAGCACGCACGACATGTCCCTGGCTGAGATTCGCAGCCTGCTATCGGGCGAAGTGGGATCTACCGTTACCGTGGCGGTGGTGCGGCCGCGGCGGGCTGAGCCGCAGAAGATTGTGATCACGCGGGATGTGGTGGCGATTCCTCCGGTCAGCGACAAAATGCTGGCGGACAACGTTGGCTACATTCAGGTGGACTCGTTCCCCGACGGCAAGGCGCAGGAGATTGCCGGCAAGATTCGCGATCTGCAGAAGCAGGGAGCCAAGAAGCTGGTGCTGGATCTGCGGAACTCCGCTGGTGGTGTGGAGTCTGAGGGCGTGGCCACGGCCAATCTCTTTCTTGATCATGGAACTATTACTTATTTGCAGGGGCAGAAATATCCGCGGCAGGCTTTCAACGCCGATCCGGGCAAGGACGTTACCAAGCTTCCGGTAGTGGTGCTGGTGAATCGCGGAACGGCTGGTCCGGCGGAGATTGTGGCGGCGGCGATTCTCGAAAATGCGCGCGGCGACGTGGTGGGAGACAAGACCTTTGGCGACGGCTCGGTGCAGAAACTGATCGAGATGCCGGACAATTCCGCGCTGATCCTTTCGATTGCGAAGTATTATTCGCCGAGCGGGAAGGCAATTCAGGACGTGGCGGTTACTCCCAACGTCCTGGTCGCTGACAGCGCCGAGGACGACGGCGGATTGCCCGACGAGGATGAGCAGGCGGCTCCGGGAGAAAAACCTGGCGAGAAGAAAGATGAGAAACCGAAGAACCTGCCCGACGACCAACTGAATAAGGCGTTGGAAGTGTTGAAGAATCACGACGTGAAGGGATAAGAGAGCCCGGTTTCAGAGTTTCAAGGTTCACAATCGCTCGCTTTGGCGGGCGTTTTCTTTTTTGTTACACATGTTTGTTACACATGGAAACTTTGAAACTTCGAAATCTGGCTCTTGATTTAACCTTGAAACCTTGAAACCCTGAAACCTTGAAACCCTGAAACCCTGAAACCCTGAAACCCTGAAACCTTGAAACCTGCGCCTCAACGCTGCGCTCTCCAATGAAGATCATCTACCAACATCTTCCGACTATAGAAATTGGCGGACGGAAGTTGGTGGGACGCTTCCTGTTCGGATTTCTGGTGCTGCTGTCGGCCGTGGTGGGCGCGGCTTCTGGACTGCTGCTCGTTTACTCCACCGACCTGCCGCAAGTCGAAGAACTCGAGCGTTACCGTCCCAGTTCGGTAACCGAACTCTACGATGGACAGGGGCGGGTGATCGGCACGTTTGCGCTGCAGCGGCGGGTTATCGCTACCTATGACGATTATCCGCAGGTGCTCCGCGATGCGCTGGTGTCGATTGAAGACAAGGATTTCTACCGGCACTCGGGCATCAACATTTGGCGCATTTTAGGCGCGGCTTATCGCGACATCGAATCGGGCGGGAAAGTGCAGGGAGCATCCACGCTCACCATGCAACTTGCGCGCAATCTGTTTCTCTCTCCTGACCGCTCGTTTTATCGCAAGATGCAGGAGTCGCTGCTGGCCATCCAGATGGAGCGGCGCTTCACCAAGCCGCAGATTTTCACGCTTTACGCCAACCAGATATTCCTCGGCCACGGCGCTTACGGATATGAGGCGGCGTCGGAATATTATTTCAGCAAGCCGGCGAAGAAGCTGACGCTGGAAGAAGCGGCACTGCTGGCGGGGCTTCCGAAGGCTCCGCAATATTATTCGCCGATCACTCATCCCGATCGCGCCCGCTTCCGGCGCAATCTGGTGCTCAATGCCATGCTGGAGGACGGCAAGATTACCGCGGCCCAGGCTACGGAGGCCAAGAGCAAGCCGATCGTGCTGGACTTGCAGAAGGATCCGAATTCGCTGGCGCCTCATTATGTGGAGGAGATCCGGCGGTATCTTGAAGCGAAATACGGCGCCGATCAGGTGCATGAAGGCGGCCTGCGGGTTTACACGTCGCTCGACATGGACCTGCAGAAGGCGGCACGGCAGGCGCTGCTTGATGGCCTCGCCGCCTACGAACGGCGGCATGGCTGGCATGGAAAACTGCCAAATGTAGTTGCCGAGGGGCAGAAGATCGACAAGTATGTCGATCCGGATTGGGATGAGGAACCCGAAGTCAACGGATACATGCACGCGCTGGTCACGCAAGTCGCGGCGGGCGGCGCGGAGGTTCGCTTCGGAGCGCGCACGGCTACGCTTTCGCCGGGCGACTTGGCCTGGGTAGGAATTAAGACAGGGGTTAAGACGAAGCTGAAGATTCCTGACGTTCTGCATGTGGGCGACGTTGTCTATGTCAAGGTGCTTTCGCTGGATGCGGGCGGCAAAGCGCGCGTCAGTCTGGAACAGGATTCAGGGGCAGAAGGAGCGCTGGTCGCCATTGATAACGCGACCGGCGAAATCAAGGCGATGGTCGGCGGACGCGATTTCAATCTTTCGAAGTTCAACCGCGCCACGCAGGCTCTGCGGCAGGTGGGGTCGTCGTTCAAGCCTTACGTTTATACCGCCATCATCGACCAGGGTGGCAGTCCCGACGACACGATTGTGGACGCTCCGGTAACTTTTCAAACTGCGTCCGGACCTTATTCGCCGCACAACTACGACGACAAGTTTGAGGGGACGATCACGCTGCGGCGCGCGCTGGCTCAGTCCAGAAACATTCCGGCGCTCAAACTTGCTGATCGTATCGGCATCAAGACTGTGATCGAGTACGCGCACCGCTTCGGCATTACTTCCAACATTCCCGCTTATCTTCCCGTAGCACTTGGATCGGCTGAGATTACGCCTCTCGAACAGACCTCCGCCTTCAGTGTATTTCCTAATGATGGAGTGCGCGTGGCTCCGCGCTACATCACCAAGGTGACCGACTACGAAGGCCGCGTTCTGGAGGAAGACTTCTCCGACATCAAAGACGTTGTCAGTTCGCGGACCGCGCGGGTTATGACCTCGATGCTGCGGGAGGTGGTGCTGCACGGCACGGCGGTCGCGGCGGCGAAGATGCCGTATCCACTGGCCGGCAAGACGGGAACGACCAACGACTTTACCGACGCGTGGTTTATTGGATTTTCTCCATCGTTAACTTGCGGGGTTTGGATTGGCTACGACGAAAAGAAAACGCTTGGCGAAAAAGAAACGGGAGGGCACGCTGCGCTGCCGATCTGGATACAGTTCATGAGCGTGGCTTTGGCGGGCAAAGATCCGGGTGAATTTCAGCCCGTCCCGGCACAAGGGAACACGGCGGTAGCGCGGAAGGTGGACACGCCGGACGTCGCGCCTGGGGATGGCGAACTGCATTAGGACAGCTTTCAGCTCTCAGTTGTCAGATCAGTCAAAGCTTCCGCAGCAGTCGGCCTAATCGCACGACTCGATACAGGGGAAAAAGTGCCTCGGGCAATTGCACCGCCGCGAACTCTCCTGCACCGGGCGTCCAGACCAGTCGCCATCGATAGCGGCAGCGATCGCTGCGACGCTCACGGAGTTTCAGGATCAGGCGGAAGTATTCGGTGGATTCGAAATCATAGGTCGCTCCGCGGGCTAGACGCTCGGCGAATTCCTCTCCGAGAGCGGGCACACTAGGATCGGCTGCAATCATTTCCTCCGCCGGCTGGGGAAGCTCGGCATGGAGTACGTTTTTTGCCAGCCAGAAACTCACGGCTAGAATACGGGCGATTCCGAGTGCGCTGGCGCGAGAAAACGCCAGCGGGTAGTCGATGCTCTGCGTGCGTAATGTCTCAGCGATATCGGCGAGCCAGATCAGGCGCGTCCACAGATGCTTGGCGGCGTGCAGACACAGCACCAGCAACGAGTCTTCGGGAGACAGGCACGGCACTTCGCATCCTGCTACGACGGTGCGACCCGCGCGCGCCAACAGATCGTTCACGCTCAAATCGACAGCGTAGAAATATGGCAGCAGCGCCCATTGCAGTTCAACCAGGTTCTTTCCCGCCGCGCCGTCAAATTCCCGTTCGTTGCCGGTGCGCAGCCACATGCGCTCGACGGCGGGAGTGAGGTCGGCGGCCGGGATATATCCAATTTCGGCTAGCGCTTGTTTCGCTCGGTCGAAGTCGGCGGGAGAGATCAGGAAGTCGAGGTCGGAAAAGCTTCGCAGACCGGGATCCCCGTAAAGCGAGTGTGCCAAGACTGGCCCCTTGTACGGGATCGATTGCAGTTGGCTGCGCTTGAAGTGTTGCATGATGCGCGTCAGTTCGGCGGTGAACCACAGGCTTCGCCGCAGGTTGGCGTCGTAGGCGGATCGCAGCGAGAGCTCGATTGCCGGCGGAAACTCGCCCGCATTCTCCAGGCAACCATGTCCAATCAAATTTCTGGCTACGAGCGGGAGAACGCCGTGGTGCTCCGCCAGATGAAGGAGTTCATCCCAGTCGAGCGCTGAGTCGCGGCAACTGGCAATGCGCTCGATCCGCTTCGGAGTTATTTCAGCGCCCGCCAAGGCGCAAAGGAACTCGAATTCGAATCGACGCGTCCGCTGGCTCGCCGGGATCATCTAGATGAATGATGGCTCAGTTTAGAACGTTTGAAGCACGGGTGCTGCGATCGGTCGCACTTTCCGAGTTTACCAAGCACATCGAACTCGAAGTGCAAGGAGTGAACCGCTTCGGCTTTGTTCCCGGACAATGGCTGTCGGTGAAGGCCAACAAGCCGGACGGGCAGGAGATGATGCGCGCTTATTCGATCGCGTCGCCTCCGTCCGAAAATGGGCGCGTCGCTTTCTGCCTGAATCGGGTGCATGAGGGATTCATGTCGAACTATCTCTGCGGACTCGACGAAGGCGCAAAGATCACGTTTCAGGGGCCATTCGGCGATTTCATATTGCGGCCTCCAATGCGTGACACCGTGTTTGTTGCCACGGGGACGGGGATTGCGCCGTTCCGCTCGATGTTGCAGTGGCTGCTGGCGGAGGCAGATCGGCATCAGGGTCGCGAGCTCTGGCTGCTCTTCGGCGCGCGCCGCGAGCAGGACATTTATTATCGCGAGGAGTTTGAGCGGCTGGCAGCCGAACACTCCAACTTTCATTTTCTGCCTACCTTGAGCCGTGGTGCAGAAGACTGGAAGGGGCTGCGCGGGTATGTGCAGCAGCATCTGGGAGAAATTGTGGGAATGCGAAGCGACATGCACGCCTATATCTGCGGCCTGGACAAGATGGTGAAGGCTAATCGTGAGTTGCTGAAAGAGCGGGGGTGGGATCGGAGTGCGATCCGTTACGAAAAATACGACTGACCTCGTGCTGTACTCGGTAGAATGGGTGCCGCTTCCGAAAACCTTCTACCACTGAGGGCACGGAGGAACACGAAGGAGAACCACAATGTACGTCGCGGATGACAAGCGTTACGACTCCATGCAATATCGCCGCTCGGGGCGCAGCGGCATCAAGCTTCCCGCCGTCTCGCTTGGACTCTGGCACAACTTCGGGGGCGTGGATAATTTTGAAAATTCCCGCGCCATGCTGCGCCGCGCCTTCGATCTCGGCATCACTCATTTCGATCTGGCCAATAATTACGGCCCTCCATATGGATCGGCGGAGGAGACGTTTGGGCAGATTCTGAAAAAGGATTTTCTTCCCTATCGCGACGAGCTCATCATCTCGACCAAGGCGGGTTGGGATATGTGGCCCGGGCCATATGGGAATCTTGGCTCACGCAAATATATTCTGGCCAGCCTGGATCAGAGTTTGAAGCGCATGGGGCTTGCGTACGTGGACATCTTTTACCATCACCGTCCCGATCCGGACACTCCGATGGAAGAATCGCTGGGCGCGCTCGATACGGCGGTGCGCTCGGGGCGGGCGCTGTACGCGGGGATTTCAGCTTACAACGCTAAGCAGACGGCGGAGGCGGTGAAGATTCTGCGCGATCTTGGGACTCCATGCCTGATTCATCAGCCCAAGTATTCGATGTTCGTGCGCGATCCGGAGCAGGGATTGCTGGACGTGCTGGGGAAAGAAGGCGTTGGGGCGATCGTCTTCAGCCCGCTGGCGCAGGGGTTGCTGTCAGATCGCTACCTGCATGGCATTCCAAGCGACTCAAGAGCAGCGCGCGATTTCTTTCTGAAGAAGAAGGACATCGGGGAAGACAAGCTTGCCAAGATTCGCGCGCTGAATGAGATTGCGGGGCAGCGGGGGCAAACGCTGGCGGAGATGGCGGTGGCTTGGGTGCTTCGCGATCCGCGGGTTACGAGCGCGCTGGTGGGGACGAGCAAGGTGTCGCAGGTGGACGACAATGTGGCCGCGCTGAAGAACCTGAAATTCACGGCTGAGGAGTTAAAGAAGATCGACGGCGCTCTTGCGGGCAAGCAAGCGGCTTGAAGCGGCGAGTTGGGAGTCCGCGAAATCCCGAGGTGTATGAGGATGTGGAATCCCACCTTTCGAAAACCGCGAAAGGTGTGCACCCACTTGTAATATTGGCACCGGTTTCCACGATGAAAGTACCTGAGAAAAATGTCGTCCGCTGCTCGTGGGCGTGCGGCGAACTGATGATCTTCTATCACGACCGCGAGTGGGGCGTCCCGCAACACGACGACCGAGGGCTGTTCGAATTCCTCATTCTGGAGGGGGCGCAGGCTGGGCTCAGCTGGGACACGATTCTAAAGAAGCGCGAAAACTATCGGGCGGCTTTTGACGGGTTCGATCCGGAGAAGATCGCTCGCTACGACCGCCGCAAGACGGCGCGGCTGCTGCGTGATGAGGGGATTATCCGCAACCGGCTGAAGATTGCTTCGGCGATACGGAACGCCAAGGCGTTTCTCGCGGTGCAAAGGGAGTTTGGGTCGTTCGATCGCTATATCTGGCAGTTTGTTGGAGGCAAGCCGGTGGTGAATGCCCGGCGGTTGGGCAAGAAGATTCCGGCGCGGACTCCGGCGTCGGACGCTATGAGCAAGGACCTGAAGAAACGCGGCTTCAATTTTGTCGGCTCGACTATCTGCTATGCCTTCATGCAGGCTACTGGCATGGTCAACGATCATGCGGTGGAGTGCTTCCGCTATCCAAAGTAGTTTCGGCGGGTCACCAGCGCCCCCGCCGGTCTTCTATCAGTACTATCGTAATCGGGCGGGCGTACGAGACAGGACTTGCGAGCACATTCGTTGACAATCGTCTCGGCGCTGGGCTATCCTAGAGGTCTTTGGAAGTCCTGCGGCTGCCCGCCTGGAATACCTAGCGCGCCTTCTGCGTGGATTAATTGGGCACTCAGCGGTCTTCATATTGTTCTTTAGTTTCAGTTTCTGGGAGATTTCCGATGTCAACCTATTTCCCGAAAGAGGGAGATATTGCGCGTAAGTGGTTTGTGGTGGACGCGAGCGGACTTGCGCTCGGGCGCCTGGCCTCGCGCGTAGCTCGCATTCTGATGGGTAAAGAGAATCCGAAATACACGCCGTTTATCGATACCGGCGACCACGTCGTCATCATCAATGCCGAGAAGATCAAGATCACCGGCATGAAGGCGGATCAGAAGGTCTATCACCGTTATACGGGTTATCCTGGTGGATTGCGCTCGGAAGAGATGAAGAAGCGGCTGGTGCGCAAGCCGGAGCTGATCATCGAAGATGCGGTGTCGCGCATGCTTCCCAAGAACAAAATGGGCAAGCAGATGTTTACCAAGCTGAAGGTTTACCGGGGCGATAAGCATCCGCACGAAGCGCAGAAGCCGGAAGTTAAGGTGTTTGCGTAGGAAACAAGGTGTCAGGTCTTAGGTGTTAGGAAAACCGGCACCACGAATTTCTTGAAAGGTGATAAGCACCTGGGTTAGCTGAATGCTGACGGCTGAGTGCTGAATGCTCACATGGCTGAAATTGTTCAATACTACGGAACTGGACGCCGCAAGACGGCGATCGCTCGTGTTTTTCTTCGTCCAGGCAGCGGCGAACTCAAGGTCAACGGCTTGTCGTTCGATGAGTACTTTGTGACACCTTCGCAACGCATCGCGGCGAAGCGGGCGCTGGTCTCGACCGACACTTCGGCCACGTTCAACGTCCTGGCAAATGTGTGCGGCGGCGGCGTGGCTGGACAAGCGGATGCGGTCCGCCTCGGTATCACGCGCGCGCTCATGCTGTTTAACGCTGAGTTGCGCGGGAAGCTCAAGAGCGAGGGTATGGTGACTCGTGATCCGCGCGCCAAAGAGCGCAAGAAGTATGGACAGAAGGGCGCACGCAAGCGCTTCCAGTTCTCGAAGCGGTAAGGTTTTGGCTTTTGGCTGAGTGCTGACGGCTGATAGCTGTTTTTAAAATTCATCCCCCCACCTCCCCCTGAGGATGGGGTGGACGGGAATGGCAATCCGGGGCCTGTCAGTGTCCGGATGCAGACCAACCGAGGAGGTTGATTGGCGAATATCACGATGAAGGAATTGCTCGAAGCAGGCGTTCACTTCGGGCATCAGACGAAGCGATGGAACCCAAAGATGAAGGAATACATCTTTGGTGAGCGCAACGGTATTTACATTATTGATCTGCAGAAGACGCTGAAGATGTTCAAGGAAGCGTCGAAATTCGTGCAGGATCTGGCCGCTGACGGCCGAATCATCCTCTTCGTGGGCACCAAGCGCCAGGCGCAGGATGCGATTGCCGAAGAGGCGCAGCGCTGCTCGATGTACTACGTGAACCAGCGCTGGCTGGGTGGGCTGCTGACCAATTGGATCACGGTACAGAAATCCGTGAAGCGGCTCAAAGAACTCGACGAAATGGCCACCGATGGCCGCTACGATCTGCTTCCGAAAAAAGAAGTCATTAAGCTCGAACGCGAGCGCAAGCATTTGCAGGCCAACTTGGCCGGCATCAAGAACATGACGCGGTTGCCGGATGCGATCTTCGTGATCGACTCCAATAAAGAGCAGATTGCGGTGCGCGAATCGCGCAAGCTGGGGATTCCGGTCGTCGCCGTGGTCGACACAAACTGCGATCCGAGCGAAGTGGATTACGTGATACCTGGCAACGACGACGCTTTGCGGGCGATTCGTTTGTTTACATCCAAGATTTCGGAGTCGATTGCCGAGGGCGTTCACGCCCGCGACGACAAGCAGACGGCGGACATTCAGGCGGTGGCCGAGCCCGAGGCCGTGGTTGCGGTCCCAGCCTCCGAAGAAGTATTTGCCGAAGCTGCGGCCGGAGATGCTGCCGAAGTCGCAGTTGCCGCTCCCGCTGCGGGAGTCGACGGCACGGGCGAAGAGATTCGCATGGAAGACGTGCTGGGCAAGGGCACGCGCAAGCGTCCCTCAGCCGCCACGGAAGACGTCGACGAGCTACAGGCTGAGACGCGTCGCTTCTAATAAAACACAGGTTTCAAGGTTTCAAGGTTGCAAAGTTTCAGGGTTGCAACCTTGATTAGTCCTCTGAGTAGCCCTCCGATCGGTCCTCCTTGAAACACTGAAGCCTTGAAACTTTGAAACCAGAGGTTATTAATGAGCACTACTATGGCAAACATTTCTGCTGCCCAGGTTAAAGATCTCCGCGAGAAAACCGGCGCGCCCATGATGGACTGCAAGCACGCCTTGACAGAAGCCAAGGGCGATCTGGAAGCGGCGATCGTCCTGCTGCGAAAAAAAGGTGTGTCGGTCGCAGCCAAGAAAGCGACGCGTGTGACCAGCGAAGGTTCGGTCGGCCACTACATTCACGCCGGTGGCAAGATTGGCGTGCTGGTCGAGGTCAACTGCGAGAGCGATTTCGTGGCACGCACGGAAGACTTCAAGGAACTGGTCCACGACATCGCCATGCACATTGCGGCTAGCGATCCGAAGTTTGTCCGAAAGGAAGACGTTACGCCGGAAGCCTTCGAGCGCGAGAAAGATATTTATCGCGCGCAGGCGGCGGCTACCGGCAAACCGGCTCCCGTGGTCGAGAAGATCGTGGCTGGCAAGATGGAGAAGTTCTACGAAGAAGTCTGCCTGCTGGAGCAACCTTTTATCAAAGACCAGACCATGAGCATCTCGCAGCTGATCGCCGCCAAGGTGGGCAAACTCGGCGAGAACATTGCTGTGCGGCGCTTTGCCCGCTTCAAAGTCGGAGATGCGATGGCTACCGTGGCCTTTACCAGCGCCAAGGCAGATGAAGGCGGCGAGGCTTCTGCACCGGTTGCCAAATAGCCGAAATAATTCAGGGGCGCTGCGGCGCCCCTTTCGTTTATGCTTCTCCCGTAATCGATTGTCATCCTGAGCGAAGCGAAGGACCTGCTTTTTTCATGCCCACACCGGTCTTCAAGCGCATACTGCTGAAAATCTCCGGCGAAGCTCTTGCTGCCACGCAAGGCTTCGGAGTCGACACCAAACGCATTCATGAAGTCGCGGCCGAACTTGCCGATGTCCACAGCCTCGGCATACAGATGGCCATCGTCGTCGGCGGCGGCAATTTCTTTCGCGGAGTTGCCGACCAGGCGAGGGACATGGATCGCGTCTCCGCCGACCACATGGGCATGCTCGCCACGGTGATCAACGCGCTGGCACTGCAGGACGCGCTTGAAAAACAGAGTGTTTTCACCCGGGTGCAGACGGCGATCGAGATGAACCAGGTGGCCGAGCCTTTTATCAGGCGGCGCGCTATCAGGCATCTGGAAAAGGGACGCGTTGTCATCTTCGCCGGGGGCACCGGCAATCCTTATTTTTCGACGGATACGGCCGCGTCGCTGCGCGCCATGGAAATCAAAGCGGATGCCATCCTGAAAGCCACCAAAGTGGACGGCATCTACGACGCCGACCCTATGAAGGTGAAGGATGCCAAGAAATTTGACACCCTCACTTACATGGACGTTCTGAAGCAGGGCCTTAAGGTGATGGACTCGACTGCGATCTCTTTGTGCAAAGACAACAATCTGCCCATCATCGTTTTCAATCTGAATCAGCGGGGCAACATTCGGCGCGTCGTACTCGGGGAAAAGATCGGCTCCCTTGTCAGCGCCTAGCCAACAGCAAGCGGTTGCAGTTGGATTGAATTTGAGAAACGCTGGCATGAGCGAGAAAATGACGGAACGAAACAAGGCCATCATTGTCAATGTTTCCATAGTTGCCGGCTTGATGTGGTCCTACTTCAAGGGATACCCACCGAAGATAATCCTCGGGTGCGGAGCTTTCCTGCTGGTGTTTGCCAACGTCTTGATGTATCTGAAGCGTCGGAGGTCATCAACGCAAGTTTAGGCACCTCCGGAATCTGACCTCTAACCTCTGACCTCGTTAGGTTTATAATCTACCGTTTTGATTCCAATTGCTTCCTAGGAGCCCCAAGCTATGGCTCATCCTGCCCTGAAAGACGTTTTCGGACAACTCAAGACACGCATGGACAAGGCGGTGGAGGACTTCCGCCGCGAAATGGCTGCTACGCGCACCGGGCGCGCCAACGTTCACATGCTTGACACGGTTTCCGTCGACTACTACGGGACGCAGATGCCGCTTAACCAGATCGCCCAGATTCATGCGCCTGAGCCGCAGATGATTACGGTGCAGCCGTTCGATACGTCGCAGCTGGCGGTGATCGAAAAGGCGATTCGCGGCGGCGATCTTGGACTCAATCCGATGAACGACGGCAAAATGGTCCGCGTGCCGATTCCGGCGCTCACAGAAGAACGTCGCAAGGATATGGTCAAGCATCTGCATCGGATTCTTGAAGAGCACCGCACAGCGATACGAAATATCCGCCGCGACGGCAACGACGCCATCAAGAAGGCGCTGAAAGACAAGACAATCTCAGAGGACGACGAGAAGCGGGCGATGGACGAGATCCAGAAGCTCACCGACGACGAGATCAAGAAGATGGAAGAAATGAGCAAGGGCAAAGAGAAAGAAGTGCTGGAGTTCAAGTAGAGCACGCGGTCAACCGCGGCGGACAGGAGTGTTCGCCCTACACGAGCTTATAATCTTTGGATGAAGCGCGTTGTCCACGCTGCCTGTCCGCATGATTGCCCCGATGCTTGCGGCGTTCTGATCACTATCGAAGACGGCCGCGCCACCAGAATTCAGGGTGATCCAGAGCATCCGGTTACACGTGGATTCCTTTGCGCCAAAGTTGCCAAGTATCTGGACCGCGTGTACTCGCCGGATCGGGTGTTATATCCGATGCGGCGGGTGGGACCTAAGGGGCGGGCGGCGGGCGCTTCACAAGTTTGGGAGCGCATTTCCTGGGACGAGGCGCTCGACGAAATTGCCGATCGCTTCCGCAGAATCGCTGCTGAATACGGGCCGGAAGCTATTCTTCCCTACTCCTACGGAGGCACGCTGGGCGCGCTCAACGGCGCTTCCATGGACCGGCGTTTCTTTCATCGGCTAGGCGCTTCGCAACTGGAGCGCAGCATCTGCTCCTCGGCTGGCGAAGAAGGACTGAAATCGGTGATCGGGATCAAGCTTGGCACCGAGCCGGAACAGTTTGCGCATTCGCGCTACATCATCGCCTGGGGCTCGAATATTCACGGCAATAATGTTCATCTCTGGCCTTTTATCGAAGAAGCTCGCCGCAGGGGCGCGAAGCTGGTGGTGATCGATCCGTATCGGACGCGCACGGCGAAGTTGGCTGACTGGTATCTGCCGATCAATCCTGGGACGGATGCGGCGCTTGCGCTCGGCATGATGCACGTCATCGTCAACGAAAATCTATTCGACGTCGATTATGTGTCGCGCTACACCGTGGGGTTCGAGGAGCTGAAGGCTCGCGCGCAGCAGTATCCGCCGGAGAAAGTTGCGCACTGGACTGGGATATCCGCCGATGACATCCGCAAACTTGCTCGCGAGTATGCCACCGAGCGGCCGGCAGTGATCCGCGTCAACTATGGCATTCAACGTTCCGATCGCGGTGGTATGTCGATGCGCGCGGTCGCGATGCTGCCTTGTTTGATCGGGTCATGGAAAGAAGTCGGCGGCGGACTCCAGATGTCGCTCAGCGGCGCGTTTTGGTTGAATAAAGAAGCGCTGGAAATGCCTGAGTTGATGCGGAAAGCTTTAGGACAGGGACGGGGACAGGGACGGCCCGCCCGCGTCGTCAACATGGTGCAGCTTGGCAGCGTGCTGAATTCGGCTGACTGGCGCCGCCGGTCCAGGCGCTTTTTGTTTATAACTCGAATCCGGCGGCAGTCTGCCCCGACCACAATGAAGTCGTCCGCGGACTCATGCGTCCTGACCTATTCACTGTGGTCCACGAGCAGTTCTTTACCGACACTACCGACTACGCCGACATTGTGCTGCCGGCCACCACTTTTTTCGAGCACAAAGACCTGCAGGCCGCGTACGGCCATTACTACCTCCAGGTTTCGAATCAGGCGATGGAACCGGTCGGCGAATGCCGGTCGAATGTTGAGACGTTCCGGGCGCTGGCCGAACGCATGGGGTTTGAAGACGAGTGTTTCCGCGAGACGGTGGACTCCATGATCGATCGCGCTCTGGATTCGCCCAATCCGCGGCTTGAAGGGATTACGCGCGATCGGTTGGAACGCGAGCATCGGATCCGGCTGAATTTTGACAAGCCCTCAGCGGCTAAAGCCGACATGGAAGACAATCCAGATATCGCAGCGGTGAACCGCTGCGCCACCCAAAAGCAAAACCCAGCGCCATTTCTGCCGTTCGCCCAGGGCGAGTTTCCGACACCCAGCGGTAAGGCCGAGTTCTACAGCGAAACTTTGAAGCGTCGGGGACTCGATCCGGTGGTTGCTTTCACTCCGCCCGAGGAATCGCGGAATGGATCGGTATCGAAAGCAGCGGGCTTTCCGCTCGAACTTCTCGCTCGCAAGCCCGACAACCATCTCAACTCTACATTTGCCAACCTTCCCTCGGTCCGCGAGATGGAGCCGTTGATTGGGGATCTTGAGATGCATGCGAGCGATGCCGAGGCGCGCGGTGTTCGCGACGGCGACCGGGTTCGCGCTTTCAACTCCCGCGGTGAAATCGTCCTGCAGGCGCGAGTGGACGGTTCCGTACCTCCGGGAGTGGTTGCGGCGCGGCTCGATTGGGCGCGATTCAGCCCCGGCGGCGGCAATATCAACGTGCTTACCTCAGAAAAACTTACGGACATGGGCAACGCGGCGACGTTCTATTCCGTCTCTGTTGAGGTGGAACTTTTTCGGGCGTGATTCCAGTCGCGAGATAGCGCGACAAACTTGTCCCCGCCTTGGACGGTTCGCAATCTCTACCGTATAATTACCGTTTTCCTAACTCTAGCTTTTCGAGGTAGTTGCAATTCATCGCCGTCATCAGGTAATCCCTGTGTGGGCCCCGCGACTCGGCCACGACACGGGCCCGCAGAGAGAGCCGGCTTGGCCTCCATCTTCTTCCCCCACAAGAGTTTGGAGGCGGAAGTCCGTTTGGAATCGGGTTCTGGTTCTGCTGTCTCTCCTGCTGGCGGCTGCCCCTCTTGTCGGCCAGCAGGATCTCATCGTCGAGATCAAAGTTCACGGCCAACGACGCATCCCTGCCGACACGGTCAAGGCGCGAATCTTCAGCAAGGCGGGCGACGTTTACGACCCAGCCGCCATCGAACGTGACTTCAACGCTTTGTGGAATACCGGCTACTTTGAGGACATCCGCTTTGAGCGTGAACAGACCCCCAAGGGTTGGATCCTTCACATTTACCTCAAAGAACGGCCCACTATCCGCGAGATCAACTATGTCGGTCTGAATGCAGTTTCTGTCAGTGACGTGCTCGACCGCTTCAAAGAGCGCAAGGTCGGACTCGCGGTGGAAAACCAGTACGATCCCACGAAGGTCAAGAAAGCCGAAGTTGTGTTGAAGGAACTGCTTTCCGAGCATGGGCGTCAGTTCGCAACCATCCGCACTGAAGTCCGGCCGATCCCGCCGGCGGCGATCGCCGTGACCTTCGTCGTCAAGGAAGGGCCCAAGGTGAAGGTGGGGAAGATCCGCTTCAAGGGCAACAAACATATCAATGACCGCACCTTGCGCGCGGCCATGAAGAACCTGAAGCCCATCGGCATCCCGCATTCCATCTTTCTTGAAAATCTCTTTGCCAAGACCTACGACGCCACGAAACTCGAGGAAGACACCGAGCGGGTGCGCGCCGAGTACCAGAATCGCGGCTACTTCAAGGTGCTGGTCGACGATCCCAAAACCGAGATTCACGACACCGGAAACACGGGCTTCCACATACCGTGGATCCAGCCTGGTCCGGGGAAGTCGGTGGATATCACGATGCCGATTGAGGAAGGCGATCGCTACCACCTGGGCAAAATCACCTTCAAGAACAACAAAGCAATTTCTAACGTGAACGCGCTTCGCGGCCTGTTCCCGATGAAGGACGGCGATATTTTCAGCCGCGAAAAAGTAGCCAAGGGGCTGGAGAACCTGCGCAAGGCCTATGGCGAGGCAGGCTACATTAACTTCACGTCGGTTCCGGACACCAAATTCGACGACGAGAAGAAGATGGTCGATCTAACGATTGATGTGGACGAAGGCAAACAGTTCTACGTGCGGCGCATTGAATTCCAGGGCAACACCACCACCCGCGACAAAGTCATCCGCCGCGAAATTGCCCTGGAAGAAGGCCAGATCTACAACTCGCGCTACTGGGAGTTGAGCCTGCTGCGGCTGAACCAGCTCGGTTATTTCGAACAGCTTAAGCCTGACGATCCCAATACCACCGAACGGCATCTTGATGAAAAGAACGGCACCGTTGATCTCACGCTGAAAGTCCATGAAAAAGGTAAGAACAGCATTGGATTACAAGGTGGCGTGAGCGGTCTGGCGGGCGCCTTTGTCGGCCTGAATTACAGCACCAACAACTTTCTGGGATTGGGCGAGACGCTTTCTGTAAACGCCAGTCTCGGCAGCCGGCAGCGCGATCTGGTATTCGGATTCACGGAACCGTACTTCCTTGACCGCCCTATCCAGGCCGGCTTCAACGTTTACACGCGGAAAACCAATTATGACCAGGCCAAACAATATGCCATTGCGACGGGACAGAATCTGAACCTGCCCTCGGCGTATCTGCAGAACCTGCAGAACTACTCGCAGTCCAGTGAGGGCTTCAGCCTGACTCTGAGCTATCCCTTGCGCCGTTCCTTCAAACGCCTCGGCATCAGCTATTCCTTCGACCGCTCTTCGCTGGTGGCCGTGAGCAATGCTTCCAAGCTGTTGTTTGAGAATCTCAACTTTCGCGGCATCACTGGCCCTAACGCCCTCAACGGCATCATAACCAGCAAGATCACTCCCAGCTTCACCATGAACACTCTCGATTCGTATTACGCGCCCCATAAAGGCAAGAGCCTGTTCATCGGGGGGGAGTTCGCCGGCATTGGCGGCACGGTTCACACTATCCGGCCCATCATCCAGTACAAGCAGTTTTTCCCCATGCAACATCGCCGCAACGCCTTCGGCTATAACGTGCAGGGTTCGTACATCACGGGGTTTGGTGGAATCGTGGCGCCTCCCTTCGAACGGGCCTATCTGGGCGGCGAAAACGATCTGCGCGGTTTCGACGTGCGCACCGTGTCTCCCATCGCATACTTGCCGAGCGCACAGTCTGTGGCGGTCAGGAACCGCGATGGAACGTTCGTTCCCGCTAACCCCCGGTTTCCGGTGGGGGTGGGTTCCAACGGGCAATGTGTTGCTAACTGCTGGAATGTTCCGGTTCTGTATGAGCAACTGGTTACTCCCGGCGGCGACCTCAGTATGCACGGCAACATAGAATACCGAATTACCATCGCTGGACCGGTCGCCATCGCTCCCTTTGTGGACGTGGGCACGGATCCCATACTGAATACGTCGCAGTTGCAGATCAACCCGGTCCAGTTCAATACTTTGCAGAGCACGCTATTCGGCTGTCCAACGCTGAGTTCGGCATACGCCTGTCAAGGTGGGGCGGAAATTAAAGGAATCTCGCAGAATCTTACTCCGGTTCCCGGAACCAACTGGGTGGTGCGCATGTCCACCGGGATCGAATTGCAGACCATGCTTCCGGTGGTCAACGCGCCCTTCCGCATCTACTACGCCTATAACGCGCTGCGCCTGAACAGCAGCGCATCGCCGCCCGTGCCCATCACACGAGACATGTTCCCCGCCGGAGATGCCGGACTCTATACCTACGAGACCACGCTCTCAACCCTGGGCTCTAAATTCACGCTTCTGGAACCACGAAAGACTTTCCGATTTACGGTGGCTACGACGTTCTGAGGGCAGCATTTCAGCCAAGACGGAATTCCGACTATATGTGTTTTCTCGAAGTTTGCCAGCGGGTGCTTCTGGACGGTTGCGACTGAATGCTGAGTGCTGACTGCTGAATGCTGTCTGCTACTCGATGTGCACCAGTCCGCTCGCGGCTCCGGACGTGGGTAGTTGCGGCGCTCGCCATGCATCCAGTACTGACACCTGATGCACGCACGATACGGTGCAGTGCGGAGCGCAGGACTTCTCGGTGTGGAATTCGCGGCGTATGTCGGCGAGCGTGTATTTCTCCAGCGGAATCGCGGGATAGCCGCGCTGCTGCGAGCAGTAATGCACGAGGCCGTCCTCACAAATATAGAGATAGCGCGCGCCGGCGCGGCAGCGCCACTGGTTGGGACGTCCGAGCGCGATGTTGTCCTGGAAGGCATTCACCCGCGTGAAGCTGCGCTTCTCGAGGTTCTTCATCTCGTGATACACGCGCCGTTCTTCGTCGTTTAGGGGCTGCACCTGTCCCGAGCCATCGTGAATGATTCCGATGGTTGAGCTGAAACCCAGCTCCAGCGCGCGCTTTCCGATGGTGAGTGCGTCCTGCGGATGGCTCACACCGCTGCCCACCACCGAATTAATATTCACGTGGAATTCGGCGTGCTCGGCCAGGAGTTGCAGTTTCTTGTCGAGCACCTTCAGGCTTTTCTTGGAAACTTCGTCGGGATTGACGTTATCAATCGAAATCTGCAGCCACTCGAGACCGGCGCGATTGAGCTTCTGGATGCGGTCGGCGGTCAACAGATAGCCGTTGGTGATCAGTCCCGACACGATTCGGCGTTTCTGCATGTGGTGAATGATGTCGTCCAGTTGCGGATGGAGCATCGGTTCGCCGCCGCTGATGGTGACGACGGAAGTGCCGAGATCGGCGAGCAGATCGACGCGGCGCAACATTTGTTCGGGCGGCACGGGCTTGGAAAAATCGTCGAACTCATTGCAGTAAGTGCAGGCCAGATTGCAGCGCCGGATCGGGATCAGATGGGCCAGGAGAGGATGGTCGGTCGACACCACGGCCTTCAGGATTTGCCACAATCCATGAACGTTTCGTTCCGCCGCCTTGAGCTTGCGGCGTAATGCCACTGACCTGGTTGCCATTCGGTTGACCTGCTACTATTTCACCACAGCAGGCGGCTCTGTGCCCAATTTGAGGCAGTATTTGGCGGGAAAGCGGGGTCGAATGGCTGATCGTGCGATCCGCGTAAAGGGCGAGAGGTTAGGATGCGGCACCCGTCGGCACGGGCCAGTGCGAAAAAATAAAAATCAAAGGCAGCGGACAGGAGTGTCCGCTCTACACGCCTACTGCATATCTCCGCCCATGGGTACGTAGCGGAACTTCTTTCCGTCGAAGAACACGGCGGAGCTGTCGCCCATGTCACCGGCTTCTTCTACGAAGATGGCCTCGACCGTTCCCTTTTTCACCTTAAATTTTTTGACCGAGAGCGTGCGATAGGGCAGATTCACCATCACGAACTTTGCTTTCGGAGTTGTGGAGCGCCAGGTGGCCGGGCCCGCGCCATTAATGATCAGTACTACCAGGCCACGATGCTGGGGATCGCCTTCGCTGAACGTGGTCGTCATCCGCGGATCGCCGTAGCCGAAAAAGTCGTAATAGGGGTCGACCACGGTGTAATTGTGCTCGCCCTGGTCGAGCATCGGATTCTTGCAGCGGGCCGCAATCACGATGTCTTCGACGCCGTCGCCGTCGACATCGCCGACCATGGCTCCGACCTCGGGCACGAACGTAAACTGCTTGCCAAACTGCTGCTGCACGAAGTCGTTATCCACGATGCGAACGCCCACCGCGTGAGTCGCGGAAGGCGTCTGTCCGAAGGCTGGAAGCAAGAGCGCGACGCTGAACGCCAGGAGTAAGGATACTTTTCTCATGAGGCTACTTTAGTCTTGTGCGGTGACTGCGGGCAGGTAACTAAAGTCACTGGAGAAGCAGGTCTCAGCGGTCAGGTGCCAGGTTCCAGAGGTTCTTCAATCTCCTTTGAAGTGTTCCCATCCTTCGGCCTTGA
The DNA here is from genome assembly GCA_963755765.1 of uncultured Acidobacteriaceae bacterium. GTDB lineage: Bacteria > Acidobacteriota > Terriglobia > Terriglobales > Acidobacteriaceae > Acidiflorens. The sequence continues at coordinate 297,490 of CAVWKZ010000002.1, read as the reverse complement.
GGCGGCGCTTTTTTCCGTCCTCGTTGGTCAACCGCATCCCCTTGGCTTGCATGATTCGCCCTATCCTCGTCACTTTCACCCCCGCTACCTGCGCTGGGACCGCTCCGGCGGAGGTAAACAGCAGTTCGTAGTCGTCTCCGCCGTGCAGGGCCTGCTCTAGCGCGACAATCTTTCTCTCAACCTGCGCTCGCGGGATTGCGTGGGCCTCAATCTCCGCGCCTACTTGGCTTTCCTGGCATAGGTGTTCGAGGTCGGTGGAAAGTCCATCACTCACATCAATCATGGCTGAAGGCAATCCGCGCCGTCGCAGGCTCTGGCCTACGGCGACCCTGGCTTGCGGAACATGCCGGAACGACCTTGCTCGCAAATGCCCTGATTGCGCGAGCCTTGCCAACCCTGCCGCGGCGCCGCCCAGCTCTCCGGTTACATAAATCTGGTCGCCTGGCTTCGCTCCCGAGCGCAGGACTGCCTTTCCCTTGGGCACCGAACCCACTACCACAATGTCCGCCTGGATGCCGCTGGGCGACTGGGCGGTGTCGCCTCCGGCTAGCGGCAGCTTGAATTCTTCCGCCAGATCCAGCAGTCCCTTGAGGAAGCGATTGACCCACTTCTGTGGGACGCCGCTCGCGACCGCCAACGAGAGGAATGCTGCCCGCGGCTCTCCACCCATGGCCGCGATATCGCTCAGGCCGCGTGTCAGGCAGCGCCTCCCGACCAGTTCTGGAGCGTGCCAATCTCTCCGGAAGTGCACGTTCTCGATGCTGAAATCGGTGGTCACTAGCAACTCGTGTCCGGGGGGAAGGCGCAGCACGGCGCAGTCATCGCCTATGCCCATGACCACTGAGGCATTGGCGCGGGCTAGGCGGCGAATGTGTCTAATGAGCTTCTTTTCGCTCCTCTTTTCGCTGGCCGGCATACCGATCAATATACCTCCGGCGATAGGCGCGTTCTGCATCGGCGTGGGTGACGAGGCTGGATGGCGACGGATCCCGGGCGACCTTACGGTGGTAATCTGGGTAATCTGGCCGTTTGGGCACAGCCAATTACCCTGCCTTGGTAACCGTCCAAAGGGTCGTAGTGAGGTTGACAGAGGGGATGGGGTTTGCTAAGTTTAACTCGCCGTTCACAGATTCTCTGGCCGAACCAAGTACTGCAACGTGAATCAGTTGCAGAGATGTTGGATTTCGGCTTGCCTGGTTCCGTGGTTCTGAGGAAGGCCAGCCTGCAACTAAGGCGGCTGGTGGAATCAGGATTCCGAGCCCGAGCATGACAGTTCCGCTCTGGCAGGATTCCGATGCAAAATTCATTCGCGGAAGTGGAGATATTGCGTAAACGTTTCTACATATTTTTCGTAGCCCGCGACGAAGCTGGGCAGCTTCGCAAGATTTCCATTCCCGTCCAATATTTGTACGTTCTGCTGGCGGGGGCCGCGATCGGCGCACTCTGTCTGACGGGGATTGCCAGTTCCTATACGCGGATGCTGCAGAAAGTCGCGCACTACAACCAGCTGCGCACCGAGCAGGACCAGCTCAAGGACCGCTATTCGCGTCTGGAACAGGTCGCCAAGGAACGAGACATTCAGGTGGCATCTCTCGGCTCGCTGGCCAGCGAGGTTTCGGCGCTGTATGGGCTCAAGTCCGATCCGGCGATGGTGGCGGCCTCGACCGAGCAGATTCAAGAGGCGCAAGTGAACTCATCGCTCGACCAGCTTTACGCGCTTAAGCACACGGCGCTGACGGGCGCGGCGAGCGTCGGGATTTCGCTGGGGCTCACCAAGAATTCGACGACTGCGGACTGGGTCCGTGCCAACTCGGCTCCGAATCTGTGGCCGGTCGAAGGGCAGATTACGGGCTCTTTCGGCGAGCGCATTGATCCGTTTAACGGAGAAGGCGCGTTCCACTCGGGTGTGGACATTTCCGCCATTGTGGGATCGCCGGTGATGGCTCCGGCCGACGGCGTCATCACGTACGCCGACTTCCTGGGCGGCTACGGACGCGCCATTATGGTTGATCACGGACACGGCATCTCGACGCGCTATGGCCATCTTTCGAGCTTCGCGGTCACTGCCGGACAATACATTCACCGCGGCGACACACTTGGTTATGTTGGCTTGAGCGGCCGCTCCACCGGCCCGCACCTGCACTATGAAGTCCGCATCAACGACGTTCCGGTAAACCCCTACAAATATCTGCGGCTGACCATGGCACACCTTGGTGGGATTGCCGCCGGCTCGTAGTCTCGAGAATATTTCCCCTTATCGCGAATAAGAGTGCCGCGGCAGTGGACGTGTTTCTATGTGGGCGACGAGTGCCCGGATCCAGCCACATTTAGAACTGGAATCGACGAGGCGGAAATGACATTGTAGCCATTGATCCGCAAGTTGCCGCCATAGGGGTAGCATCCGGTGACCAGTAGATCCGCTTGTGTCTGCTTTGCAGCCTGGCTCAGAACCTTGGGCACGTCACCACTGCCGATGAATACTTCCGCTTTGATGCCCGTCTCTTTCTGCAGCGCTGCCATTTGGTCAGTCGCGTCTTCGACCAGTTCCGCTTTCAACCTTGGATTGACGTAGTTGCCGCCCGGCGCCCAGATCCCGGCATCATAGGTGACGTTAGCCAGCGTGAGGCGGGCGCCAAATGCGTCGGACATTTGCGCCGCCCACGACGCGGTCAATTCAGCACGGGGGCCGAAATCGATGGCGCAGAGGACGCTGTGAATGGCAAACTCCGGTATCGGCGGTTCTTCCACGTAGGTGCCGGTCCAGACCGGACACTCGCTTCCCGCTTTCGCTGCGGCGGAGCCCAGCAGAAACTGGTTGAAGGTGCGACCGTGGGACGGCATCATGATCAGGTCGGCGTTTTGAACCTGAGCTGTCTGCACGATTGCTTGCGCGGTATCGCCTTCGAGGAACACGGTTCGGATGGCAAGGCCTTCGAGCTGCGGCCGGAGAGACTGGTCCTGATTTTTCTCGGCCCCTTTGACTATTTCGGCGAGCATATCCCAACCAGCGAGGTCGGGGCCGTCCTGCGGCACGCCAGCGGCTTGGCTTTCCGCGGACACAACGTACAGTAAGACGATCTCAGATTGAAAATGGTGTGCTAGCATCGCCGCCTGATGAAGCACGCGGAGTGACGCGTTCGGCAAATCAACCGGCAGAAGAATCTTCTTGATATTCAGCATCGCACACCAGCCGGAGAGTAAAAGCTCTGAGCGTCTCCTTAATTAGTCCGAAAACACCGTCTACGCCTTGGCCTTCTTAATTTCCTCAATCAGGGGTGGCACGATGTCGAACAGATTTCCGACGATGGCAAAATCCGCAATCTCAAAAATCGGCGCTTCGGAATCTTTGTTGATTGCGACGATGCTGCGGGAGCCCTTCATGCCGACAATGTGCTGGATTGCGCCAGAGATTCCTAGGGCCAGATAAAGCTTCGGAGCGACTGTCTGTCCTGACGATCCGATCTGACGATCCATGGGCAACCATCCGCTATCGCAGATGGGGCGGGATGCTGCGAGCTCGCCGCCGAGAGCATCTGCTAACTGTTTTGCTAAGTCGATGTTCTTCTGCTCCTTGATGCCGCGCCCGACTGACACGATAATTTCGGCCTGGGTCAGATCGACGGCCTGCTTGGCTTCCTTGAAAACTTCCTGGGGCTTGTTACGCAGGACGCTGTCCGGGATTTCGACATTGACCTTTTCAACCGGCGCCGGCGCAGTGCCGGCTTCGACTTTATCGGCGCGGAAGGAGCCATTTTGAAATGTGACGAAGCACGGGCCGGAGCCCGCGAAGCTCACGTCGGCGACAAACTTTCCCTGAAACATCTGGCGCGTGAACAGGAGTTTTCCGGCCTCATACCTGACTCCGATCACGTCGCTGATGGCGGTGGTTTCGAGGGCCGTGGCCAGCTTGGGGACAAAATCCCGCACTTGATAGGTGTGCGGCATCAACACCAGCTTCGCGGGATGTTTCCCCAGAAACTGTTGTAGCGCGTGCACAAAGGCGTCGGGAGTGTAGGGCTCGAGTTTGGACGACTCGATGTCATACACTTTGGCGAGCTTCTTCGCGGCTACTTCGGCGGCGATGGCAGCTACTCCGGAGCCGACTACCGCGGCTTCCAGGGTCCATCCTGTTTGAGCGGCGATTGCCTGTCCGGCGGCGATTGTTTCCCAGGAGACCCGGTTCAGTTTGACTTCGCGTTGTTCGACGATTACTAGAATTGTTTCCATGAAGGATTCTCAGATTACCCGCAATTCATTTTTCAGCTTTTCCACCAGCTTCTTTGCCACCTCTGCTGGAGGGCCTTCCAGAAACTCTGTGTTCTTCGACTTCTGCGGAATGTACAGTTTTTCTATCTTCTGCAAATTGCTGCCGATGGCGGACTGGACTTCCGCCAGGGTTACTTTGCGCAGCGGCTTGTTCTTGGCCTGCTTGATGCCGATCAGGGTCGCGTAGCGCAGCTTGTTGATGCCCGATTGGATGGTCAGGACCGCCGGCAAGGGCATATCAACAAATTGAAAGAACCCGGCCTCCAGTTCGCGCTTCACGCGGATTCCGGCGTCATTCTTTTCTATATGCATAATGATGGTCGCGTGCGGCAATCCCAGGATTTGGGCCAGAATTACGCCGGTCTGAGCGTATCCGTAGTCGTCGGATTGCAAGCCGGTGAAGATCAGGTCGAACTTTTCATCTTTTACGGCGGCGGCGATGGCTCGGGCCGTGTTGTAGGCATCGAGCCCGACAAAAGCATCGCCTTCGAGATGGATGGCCCGGTCCGCGCCCTTCGCCAGCGCCTCGCGCAGCACTTGCATCGCCCGCGCCGGGCCGGCGGTTACGACCACGACCTCGCCGGTGTGTTTCTCCTTCTGCCGCAGCGCTTCTTCGAGCGCGAATGCGTCCGGCTCGTTGACTTCGTAGGAAACATCTTCGCGGATCCACGTCCCGGCTTCATTGAGTTTCAGCGGAGCGTCTTTCTGCGGCACCTGCTTCATGCAAACCAGAATCTTCAAGGATGGACTCCCGTTCTTGGTCGTTCGTCGCGGATCAAGGGTCGTTGGTCGTTAGTCGCTGGTCGTTCGCGATCCTTTTTAGGATTGTCATCCGAAAAAAGCGGCGTTTGCCAACGACCACTGACCAACGACTAGCGAATAGCGACCTTTTGGCCGAACTGGAGAGTATAAACGAGCGGACTGAATGCGGACAGAGCCTGCCCCGAGCGGAGTCGAAGGGAGTGTTTGGACCGCGCGATCGCTAGCACCGCCGTAACCTTGACCGCGTTCTTTCCGCTTGCGATGCTAAACCTATCGTGAAGAAGTCTGAGAAATCGGCCAAGGTTTCGCGCGCCCCGCGAATCCGCGTGCCCAACAGCGAGCGCGCGTTGTTTTCAGTCGACGATATTCGCTTTGTCGGCGTGCTTCAGCGCCTCTCTCTCACCGGAGGTTCCGCCGTCCTCTCCAAAGGCCCGATTACCCATGGAGCTCTGGGGGACATCACTTTGAATACGGTGTACGGCAAAGTCAGCGCCCACATCGAATTCCTGCAGACCGGTGCGGACGGGATTCCGCTCGCGCAAGCTTTCCGGTTTATCGCCATGGACGATAGAAGTTCACAGCGCTTCGCCGCCGCCGCAAAACAGATGGAGAAGGAAGGATTCAGCGACGCTCCAAGCAAACCATCGCCTCTTTCCTCCCCCGCATCGGAAACTCTGGGCCTGCTTCTGCACAGTGTCCGCCGCATCGCCGCCACGCTCGTTTCCGGACACAGTTCCGTCAAGAGCTAAGAATCGGCTGGTTACGAATTTTGCGGGATTTGAAATCCCTCCGTCTTTCCCTCCACTTCCTTTTGTTTTGCCTCCACTTCCTTCTCCGCGTTCTTTAACGCTGCGGCTGCGGTTGCGGTTCCGGAGGAGGGTTGGTTGACTGATTGCTTACGTTCTTACCGACTTCGTCCTTACCCACTTCGGAGGAGCGAGATTCTGCCGGTGTTGGGGCAGGACCGTAGTTGGCATTCCCAACCTTCTCGTCGGAAGTAGAAGAATTTGACGGCTGCATGGAGACGACCTGGTAGGCTTCCGTCTTTTTGCTTCCATCGACTACTCTTAGGAACAGGCGGTCTTTGTCAATTTTGAATTCAGCTTCACGGCCGACTGGAAGAACTGCAGCATGCTTCGTATCTACTGGACGGATGTGGTAATCCATATCATCGGTGCGAAGCAGATACTGGGGACATAACTGCTCATGCGAATTCACGTGCGCCACTCCTACAGATGCGAACACGCTTCCCACTCCTGTGACTCCTCTTTCCTTGGCGCCGCAAGGGACAGATTGCATGCTCTCCAACATGCCTCTCTGACCTTTTTTATCCTTCGCAGCCGCGATCGAGGGAACGGCCAGGACCAGCGCCAGTACGGCGATTAATGATTTCTTGATGTTCATATGAGACCTCCCTATGAAAAGTCACCTAAAAGAGTGCACTCTGGTGCCGGCAATCTGCGAACCGTGCACCGAAATTGCGACGGAATTGGAGGCCGGTCATTCATTTGCATTCGGCCTCCAATTCTGCGCGTCATTTTTTATCCTGCTTGGCCCGGTTTTCCTACTGATTGTTCGGGCTAGCAGACGGGGGCCTCTTCGTGGGCCCAACCGGCTTAGCGACGACGCCACCGCTGCCTAGCTGGAGGGTGTTCGAAGTCATGACTGCCTGCGGGTTCTCCGCCAATTGTTGGCTCATCGTGGGATGAGCCTTCAGATATTCATTCAGTTCTGGGTGGGTGGCCAGGTACTCCTTGTTATTGGCCAACGAAGGATCGCTGGAAAGCTCGGCCGCGATGTTGGAGTGACCTCCGAGGAATTGGCCAAAACTGGTCAGTTCCCCTCGGCTACGGTCGTCGCGCCCAAGCGTGCTGACCCGATCGTCGGGGAAACGCTTATCATCGCGCTCTTCATCTCGCATGAAGGCATCCGGGTGCGCGCGGAATGCATCGGCGACTTGGATATGCGTCTGCAGATACTCCTGCAGTGCCGGGTGACTCGCGACCCACGCCTTGTTATCAATGAGCGAAGGATCTTTGCGCAGCTGCTCCGCGATCTCCGGATGGGTGTTCAGGAAGTGACCCATATCCTCCAGGTCTTTGCGAGAAATGTCATCCTGCCGGTAACGATCCTCATCGCGCATAAACATGTCGGGGTGGGCTCGGAACGCATCCGCCATCTGCGGGTGGTTTTGCAGATACTCCTGCAGGGCCGGATGATCGGCGACCCAGCCGCGGTTATCAATGAGCGAAGGATCTTTGCGCAGCTGCTCACGAATTTCCGGATGGCTGTCCAGGAACTGATTCATTTCGGCGATATCTCGACTGGTGATCTGGTCGGGATTCGGCGCCGGAATGGGTGCGGGCGCCGGAGTTGGTGTCGCAGTCTGTCCACTTACCGCGGTGACTGGGAAGAGCATCGCCAACGCCAGTAGCGGTGCGAAAGAAAAGCGGGCATATAGTTTCGTTGTGATTGCCATATTACAAACCCTCCTGGATGAGCATCTGGCTCACCTGCAAGTGAAGGATGCAACCCGCCTGCCAACGAGCTGTAGCAAGGTTCATCTCACGCAAGTGCAGCGTCTTACGAGAAATTAGTTGGGGACTCGATAAAATTGGTTGCAGGCAAATTCTGCCACTCCGGGGAAAATTCGCGATACAGGATGGACCCTAGAAAAAAATGTGCGCGATGGAATACAGCGCGACTCTTTTAATGAGCTAATGTGCGCGGAATGCCAGCCGGCGGAGGAGCGCTGGGCTGAAGAGGCCAGGACTTCGGCGTCGATCCAACAGGTTTTGCAGGCTCTGCGTTTAGGTCACGCTGCCGCACCGCGTCCGAGATCAAGTCCGCTTGCGGGTTGTATGCCAATTGTAGGCTGGTTGAGGGATTACCTTTCAGACCGCCCGCCGGCATTAAATTCGGAGGGGTGGGACTCGGCGGAAGCGGGATGGGTGGCGTGGGATCTTGCGTTGGAGCCGGGAGGGCCGGCGGTGTTGGACTCGGCGGAGCGGCTTGCGCGTTGGCTATGCTGTCGGCTAAGAACAGCATGGCCAGAGCCATGGCGAAAGCGAGAAGCGGCGCGAAACCCGCGCGGGCAGACAGGTTCGTTTTGATTGACATATCCACAAAACCTCCGGTGATGGCGCGCGACTTAGTTGCAATGGAAATGCAACCTGGTTGCCATGTTGATTTATTGGATCCATCGCCGCGCAGATCGGGCAGGCTCAGCGGCTTGCAAGAAAACGGGGGGGAATTTATGGAAATCCGCGCAGGCAGATTCTGCCATCCTTGGGAAAATTCGCGATACAGGATAGACCTTAGAAGATTTTATGCACAATGAAGAGCGTGGCGATCGACGACTAACGATCGATGACTAACGACCGCCGGCCGGCAGGCCATCCTGCAGAAACGCGACGCTCTGCACGCCCGTGATCTCAAAGCGCTTGCGGCAACGCATGTTCTTACACATCATCATGTCGTCGCGGCGCAGCATGTAGGACTGGGCTTTGGCGAACCTGGCGCGGTCGCGATCGTCCGCCCGAGGCGGCAGACTTTTCTTCTTCATGCGCACCAGCCACTGGATCTCGTACTCCGCTGACTGCTGGCAATGCGGGCAGCTTAAGTTTGACAGCTTTTTATCGGACCGTTCGTCGAAAAATTCGCGCTCATCCATAAATAAATCCTTCTCGAGTTCAGACTAAGGCGGCGGGTGCGACGCCAACCTCAGATTATTGCACTTTTGGAGATCGAATGTGCGAACATGCGAACAGAACAACCATGCCGCGCAAACGTAAGAAGAAAATTTTCTCCGCCGCCAAGGTCGTCCGTGAAATGGCTCGCGAACGGGTGGGGAGTCCGAAGCCCTCGCAACTCGTTCGCGCCAAGAAGGGCAAGCCGGAGCGGCACAAAACTACGCTGGGCAAGCTGCTGACGGACGAGTAGCGACGGGTAAATGCGAGCGATGCGCCATTAAATTGAAAATTGCGCTTGCGATAAGAATGCCGTCGCGTGGCAGCGCCCTAGTCCCCGTCGCAGACTGGACCGTAGGGCCGGTGCTGTCGTGATGATGTCAGCGGGCCCGCAACGTCGAGCCCAGGAAGCGCGGTTCAACTAGAAATTCGCGGTCACCTGTTTCTGCGTTCCTCCCGGCGAATCGGGCTCAATTGTTAAGCTGCAAGCGCCTCCGATTACCTGATCGCATCCTGTCCATGAAGTTGGAGTGGGGACGGCTGTTAAGGTGACGCCCGTTCCTTCGTTGAAAAGCACGCCACAAACAGTGCCACAGTCGATACCAGCGGGCTGGCTGACAACGGTCCCAGCAACGGATCCGGTTTTCGTAACCAGCAGTTCGATCGATATAATCTGAGTGCACGAAATAGTCAGCAGGGTCGCTCCGACGATGCTCTCGGACTCCGCAGACACCGTGGTTGTGCCGCAGGATACTGCCGTGGCCAATCCCGTAGTGCTCACAGTTGCGACTTGCGTATTGCTGGAAGACCAGGTGGCAATGTCGGTGAGGTCAACCTGACCCCCAGCTAAAAGCGTTCCCAAGGCTATGAACTGCGTCGTCTGTCCAATCTGCGGAATTACAGGATTGTCAGGAAGCACCGCGATGGATTGCAACTCTTGCTGCCCGTTACATTCAACCGTCAATAGCGTCTGGCCAACGACTCCCTGGTATTCGGCCGTAATGGTGGTTGTTCCGCAGCCGACTGCTTTTGCGAGACCGGGGCTGTTGATCGTAGCAATTCCTACATTGCTCGACGCCCATGTGGCGACGCTCGTCAGGTCGTTATTGCCTGACGCCGGGAAATAGATACCAATCGCGATGAACTGTGTGGTCTGTTCAAGTTGTGGAATGGTCGGGCTGCCGGGGTAAAGGGTGATCGATTGCAGTACCGGAGTCGGTGGCACCGTACATGAAACGGTTAGCTGCGTTTGGCCGACGACTCCCTGGTATTCAGCCGTAATAGTGGTTGTCCCGCAGCCGACTGCAGTTGCGAGTCCGGGGCCGTTTATCGTAGCAATTGCTACGTTGCTCGACGCCCACGTGGCGACGCTCGTGAGATCGTTATTGCTCGACGCCGGGGAATACACACCCAGCGCAATGAACTGGGTAGTCTGCCCAATTTGGGGAATGGACGGATTGCCGGGATAAAGATTGATCGACTCCAGGACCCCCTGGCCGGAGCCGGAACAGGTGTTGGTGAAGGTGGTTTGCCCGATGATGCCACTGTCCTCCGCGCTGATCGTTGTCGTGCCGCAGCCGGTTGCAGTGGCAAGACCGGTCGAAGTGATGGTGGCGACGCTTGTCGCGCTGGACATCCAAACTACTCCCGATGTAAGGACCGACGGCGGCACGTTTGGATGGTTCGTCGCTCCGATTGCCTGAAACTGCGTTGTCTGGCCGGTTTGGGACACGGTAGCGTCTTGCGGAGTAACTGCGATCGAGACGAGGTGCTCGTTACTGCAACCGCTCCAGAACATCAAAGTCGAGAGCCCTAGCAATAAAGCGATGCCGCTATTGCGTCTTACACGCGTGTTCATTAGTAGGTGCCCGCCTTCTGGGGGAAGTGCGTGAGCAGGCGGAATTATACCAAATCGGAAAGCAGCAAGGAGTAAGTTCTCGAGGGTGCCCGGCTAACTAGAAATGGCAAGGACATCCGCGTGAGTAGGCATGATCTCGAGTGCCGGCCTTCTTCTTTAGATCGATCCTGGTAAATCGGCTCGTCAAATCGGGGAAGATGAAGTCTAGCGGAAGAACGGTCAAGCAAGAAACGGAGGCGCGTGGTAGTTGTTCCTGAGATCATGCAGGGCTGGCAATCGGTTTCGGCCTGTGGGAAACTGTTTGCGATGAAGAAACCAACGCTGGTGATTCTTGAGCGTATTGACAGTGTCCCAGTTAAAGGGGGCTGCTCCGCTTGTAAGGAAATCCTGTTTTCGACGGGCGCAGTGATTAGTAATATGCAGCAGCATCAGAAAACGCTGGAACAGATGTTCCGCGAACATTTTCGCACGGTGCATGAGCGCGAGCATGCGGGTCAAGCGGCTGTGCGTTAGCCGTCGTGGGCGGCCCCTAAAGGGGCGTTGGTGGTGCGGTTGTCGGTATCGCTAAAGCGATACCCTGATACAAATCCCGTTTACTTCGATTACGAAATCACGACACTTCGATACGAAATCCCGTTATTCTGATACAAATCCAACGCTTTCCGCAGCTTTCTAGTCCACGTGCTCGCCTTCTTCTTTGAATTCCAACTCTGACGGCGGCAGTTTGTCGCCGGGGCGCGCCCAGAAAACATAGAGCGTGGGCATCATGACCAGGCTGACAATGAGTTCTACGATCAGGCCTCCGACGATGACTATGGCAAAGGGGCGTTGAGAGTCGGAACCGATGTCGTGCGACATGGCGGCGGGGAGCAGGCCGAGGGTCGCGACCAGCATGGTCATCATGATGGGGCGAAGACGAAGTTCGGCACCTTCTCTGGCGGCTTGCCGCGGGTCCATGCCGCGAGTGCGGAGCTGGTTGATGTATTCGACCATGATGACGCCGATTTCCACGGAGACGCCGGTGAGCGCGAGGAAACCGAGGCCGGATGATACCGAGAAGTGGGTGCCGGTGGCGAGCAGCGAAAGCACTCCGCCGAGAGGCGAGAGCGCGACTACGGCGAAGATGAGGCCGACCCATTTCCAGGAGTCGAACATCGAGTACAGAATGAACGCCATTAGCAGCAGCGTGACCGGCACGATGATGGCGAGTCTTTTGTTGGCGCGCTGCTGGCTTTCGTATTCGCCCGTCCAGTCGAGATGGTAGCCCTCGGGAAGTGCGACTTTCTTGTGGACTTGTTCGATGGCATCGCGAACGGTGCTGCCGAGGTCGCGCCCGCGGACGCTGTATTTGATGGCAATGTAGCGTGAATTGCCTTCGCGGTAGATGGTGGAAGCTCCATCTTCGAGTTTGACGTCGCATAATTGGCCGAGCGAGACGCGTTCACCGGAAGGCGCGAGGATGCGGATGTTCTCGATATCTTCAACGGTTTTGCGGAAGGGCTCCTGATAGCGGACGGTGAGATCGTAGCGCTCCTCGCCGATCAGGATCTGACTGACGGCTTTGCCGCCAACGGCGGTTTCGACGGCATCCTGCACATCACTGACGTTGATGCCAAAGCGATCGGCGGCGGCGCGGTTGACGACGAGATTAACGTTGGGCTGACCGCGGACCTGGAAAGTGCCGAGATCGGCGACACCGGGAATCTTGCTCATGACGTCCTGCATCTCGTCGGCCTTCTGCTCCAACGTCTTGAGATCGCGGCCAAAAAGTTTGACGGCGAGTTCACCTTTGACGCCGCTGACGGCTTCCTCGACGTTGTCGGAGATAGGCTGAGAGAAGTTCCAGTCAACGCCGGGAATCTGGCCGAGAGCCTTGTCCATGGCGTCGATTAGCTGTTCTTTCGTGTGATACTCGGCACGCCACTGGGAGCGCGGCCAGAGATCGACGAAGAATTCTGTGTTGTAGAAACCGCTGGCGTCGCTGCCATCGTCGGGACGTCCTACCTGGCTGACAATCTGCTTGACTTCGGGAAATTGCGCGAAAATGGCGCGGCCGCGCTTGGTGACTTCGATTCCGGTCGTCGGCCCAGCGCTGGGAGCGAGTGTGCCGCGAACCCAGATCGCGCCCTCGTCGAGATGAGGCAGAAACTCGGAGCCGACGATTCCGCTGAAGAAAAGGAAGAGCATGAAGACCAGCGCGGCCACGCCCATGCCGAGCGTGAACTTCATATGATCGAAGCACCAGTCAAGAGTGCTCCGGTAGAAGTTCTGGAGAATGCGCATCATGGGGTTTCGCCATTCCTTGATCTTGCCGTCGCGGAAGACGAGGTGGCAGAGCACGGGCGCGATCAAGAGCGCGAATATTAGTGCGCCTAGCAAGGCGAAGGCTACGGTCCAGGCCATGGGGCGGAACAGGCGGCCTTCGACGCGTTGCAGAGTAAAAATCGGCAGGTAGGAAACGATAATGATGATGCGCGCGAAGAAGACCGGCTTCTGCACTTCGTGAGCAGCGGAAGCGATTAACTCCAGGAAGGTTTTCTTCCCCTGAGAAAACTCGACGTGGCGCATGATGTTTTCCACCATGACCACGGAGCCGTCAACGACCATGCCGAAATCGAGCGCTCCGAGCGAGAGAAGATTTGCCGGGATGTGACTGAGATCGAGAAGAATGGCGGCGAAAAGCAGTGCGAAGGGAATGGTGATGGTGACAATCAGCGCGCTGCGGACGTTTCCCAGAAAAATAAAAAGAATTAGCGTTACCAGAATCACGCCGTCGGTGAGATTTCGCAGCACGGTGCGCGTGGTGTAGTGCACCAGTTCGCTGCGGTCGAGATGGGGGACGAGCTTTACGCCGGGTGGCAGGAGTCCGTTGTTGAGTTCGTTGATCTTGACGTGGAGAGCGTCGAGAGTGGCATCGGCTTCCGCGCCTTTGCGAAGCAGCACGATGCCTTCAACCACGTCCTCGTCGTCGACGACGGTACCGTCTTTGCTGCGAATGGTTTTTCCGAGCTGGCCGAGACGAATCTTGGGGGCCTGAACGACGACGGCAATATCGCGGACGCGGACGGGAGTTCCATTCACGCTTTTGATGACGGTGGCGGCGATGTCGTCTGTGGTCTGCATGAGGCCTACAGCGCGGACGTTGAGCGCCTGCTGGCCGCGTTCGATGAATCCGCCGCCGGCGTTGGTGTTGTTGTTGGTGAGCGCCTGTTCGACCTGGGCAAGTGACAATCCGTAGGAAACCAGTTTGCCGGGATCGACTTGCACCTGATATTCGCGGGTGGGACCGCCAAAGATGTTGACATCCACAACGTTGGGCACGGATTTCACCTGGTTCAACACGAACCAGTCAGCTAGGGTCTTGAGCTCCATCGCGTCATAGCGCGGATTTACGCTCTTGAGGGTGAAGAACATGATCTGGCCGGTGGGGCTGTAGTCGGGTCCGAGATCGGCATTCACACCCGTGGGCAGCGTCGTCTGCTGGATGCGGTCGAGCACTTCCTGCCGCGCGTTGAAGGTTGAGATGTCGTCGTCGTAAATAATGGTGACGACGGAGAGGCCGGCTAGCGAGACCGAGCGCAGATGAGTCTTGTGGGGAACTCCGTTCAGACCAACTTCGAGCGGGACGGTGATCTGCTGCTCGACTTCTTCAGCGGCGTGGCCGGGCCATTGCGTGATGATCTGGGTATAGGTGTCCGCGACGTCGGGATAGGCCTCGATGGGCAAATTGCGAAACGAGATAATGCCCCAGACAAACATCACCAACGCCATGCTTAGTATGAGAATGCGATTGCGCAGGGCGAAATCGATGAGGGAGCTAATCATTTACCCTGCCCCGATGCTGCGGTGGAGAATACGAGCGCGTTGGCTACGAGTTCGTCTCCTGCCTTGGCCCCTTGGCGGATTTGCTGCAGGCCGCCGGGCAAGCCGGAAGTCTGGACTTCGATGCGGCGGAAGGTGTTGGCGCTCTCCTTACGGAAGATCCAGTCTTTATCCTGAAGTCGCATGATGGCGGTCGCGGGCACGACGAGCTGCGGCTCCAGTCGGCGCGAGCGGAAAGTGGCCGCGGCATACATGCCGGGGCGGAATGTGCCGTCGCCATTGGGAAGCACGATGCGTACTTTGGCGGAGCGCGTGTTGGGATCGAGCACGCGCGAGATGTCGCTGACGTTGCCTTTGAAGACGCGGTCGGGAAAAGCGCTGACGTGAATTTCGGCGGGATCGCCGATGTGAACGTCGCCGAGATCGTTTTCGTAGACGTCGCAGACCACCCAGACGGTCGAAAGATCGGCGATGGTAAACAGGTTGGGAGTGTTGTCGAGGCTCTTGATGCCTTCAGATCCGGCAACATTCTGCTCGACAATGGTTCCGGCCACGGGGGCGCGCAGTTCGATCAGGGTGCTGGGATGGGCGGGATCTCCACCGAGTAACCGCAGGCGACTTTCGGCGGTCTTCTGATCTGACTTGGCTTTGGCGTCGGCATTTTCGGCGACTTCCAAATCTTTTTGGGCAAACGCTCCCTTCGAATAGAGCAGTTGGGCACGTTCGAGGGCCTTGGCGGCGAGGGCTGCGTCGGCAGAGGCCTTCTGGTAGTCGCCCATAGCTGCCGCGAGGTCGGGACTCGAAATTACCAGCAACTCCTGGCCTTTGTTGACGTAGTCGCCGAGACGTACTTTTAGTTCGACGACGCGGCCCGAACCGAGCGAGGTGACATGGATGGTCTTACTCACGTCGGGCTGGATGGTTCCGTTGGCTTTCAGCTCCGTGGGCAGGTCGCGGCTTTCCACTTTGACGGTTTGAAACAGTTCCGGGTGGTCGACGGTAAGGAGGTTGGGGTCGAGTGTGATTTCCTGCTTTGTGGGCGCGGCCTTGGTGTCGTTGGAACAGGCAAGGGAAACGGCGAGGAGGGCCAGGCTGAGTAGAGCGGCCGCGGCCACGCAACATTTGGTGGCCCTTGAAGCCGAAGAATATTTCGCTTGCGATGTCATGGGATTACCTCGCGGCCCACGGCCAGATTTAATTGGCTGGCGGCGGAGAGGTAGGAGCCGACCAGATTCACGTATGCAAGTTGCACGATGCGGTATTCACCCTGGGCGCTGAGGAAGTCCAGCAGTGACGCTCCGCCGTGCTGGTAGGAGAAGGCGATGGTGTCGCGGACGCGGATCGCCTGCTCCAGATATTTTGCTTTGTATGGACGTAGCAAGATCACATTGCTGTTCAGGGTGGCGTAGGCAGAATCGACATCGCTGAATACTTGCGCCTGGGCAGCATCCACCAGCCGCTGGTTGCGATCGATATCCAACTTGGTGCGGAGCTTCTCGCCTTGATTGCGGTCAAAAATCCGCAACGGAAAGCTCACACTGAAGCCGATGTATTGGTCGATGGGAGGGTTGCGGCCTACGTCAAAGCCGAAGGTCGGATCGGTCGAGCCATTGGCGATGGCGAGTTTGTGATCGGCCTTCGCCTTATCCACCGACTGAACCGCCGCGCGCAGATCAGGCCGTGAATCCAGGGCAATCTTGCGGAAGTCGTCCAAGGGCGCGATCTCTTCTTTGAAGTCGAAGGGGCCGCTTACGTCGAAACTTTCGACCGGGCTCCGATCGTTCAGAAGCGTCAGCAGCTGAATCTTGGCGGTTCGGAAGGTGACCTCGGCAGTTTGCAGGTCCGATTCGTATTGGACACGCTGTAACTCCAGACGATCGAGGTCGACACGCGCAATATCGCCCGCGTTGAAACGATCTCGGCTGATGCCGAGCACGTGATCGTAATACTCGAGGTTGTCCCTGGCGACGCTGAGCACCGCTTTTGCCTGCAGGGTTTGCACGAATGCGCCGCGCAAGGTGAACAGAAGATTCCTTTCCAGGTCATCCTGGTTGGATACAGTGATCGCCGTTTCCTTTTGCGCGCTCTCCAACCGGAGTTCGCGCTTGCGCTGGCGCTCGATCAGATAGCTGACGGATGCCGTCGTCAACAGATCACCGGAAGTACTGTGAGGCGGGCCGCCATTGAAGGGATTGATTTGATCGACACCCAACGCCAGGCTCGGGTTGGGCCGCAGATGGGCGGTGATCTCCTGGGCGCGGGATTCATCAATATTCAGCTTCCCCGCCAGCAGGGTGGGGTTGTTCTGCTCAAAACGCAGGCGGACCTGTTCCCAGGTGAGGGTCTGCTGCGCCGACGCGGTGATGGCCGTCGCCAGCGACAGGCACAGCAACAGCCCTGCGACTACACTGAAATTGTGGAACTTCAACATCAACATCGTCCGCTCCGTGCGCGTCGGGAAAAGCATAACGCCCAATGTGCGTGAATGCGAGAATCGTCAGAATTTTTCTGCAAACAATCCAGACTGACGGGACTTATACCGGCGTTGGATGCGCGGAAGGAGGAGCACGGCTGGCGGGTGCCGAGGCTGTGAAAGCTCTGAATGTCTGTGGTAGGAACGGGGAAACTGAGCCGGTCTGCTCGAAGGCGACGGTCACAGACCTAGAAGCCGGCAGAACGGATTGCGAGGATTGAGCCGGTGCATGAAATGTGCAAGTGCAATTGCCGGCATGGCGGAAGCTGCGCTCCGATTCTTCCATCTCCGGCCGCATGGCGTGCAGGTCGTCGGTCGCCGAGATCACGGGAAACAGCAGAACCAGCGCGCAGCCGAGAACGCAAACGAAGACGAGGGGACGATGGGAGGCAGCCGACGAAGTCCGTTGCCGCCACAGCAGAAAGGCCGGCATTAGCAGAGAGAGCCAACAGAGATTGAGAAAAAGCTCCATACGAAATGCCGTGGCTGCGGGCACGACACACCACGTCCCCAGCGGGGTGCAACTGCCTCAAGACGATCAGGATAGCACAGAGACGGGGTGTGGTTCGCGCGCCCGTCGGAAACAAAATCCGCTATGGACCTTGCGTGACCTGGAGAGGTTGAGGGGGTTGGAGACTCTGGCGAAGGATGGCGTTGCGGGAGGGAATTTCAGCAATGGCATCGACGCGGATCACGTAACCGCCGTGGGGCAGGGTGTTGCCAAAGGGAATTTTGACGTTGGTATCGCCGGCCTTCAGCGGGAAATGCTCGTAGCCGATTGCCGTCGCTCGTCCATTTCCGGCGATGGCTACCATGACGATGGTCAGATCGAATGCGTCCTTGGTCCCGTTAGAAACCTGTACGGAGCCGTCAATCCGATTGTCGTGGACTTTTGGCGGTTCAAGCCACTCCAGCAACAAAGATGCAGTGACCATGGCACTGAACTCCTTGTTAATGGTGTGTGCGGGATGGCCGGAGTCTTCGACTTTCAACGTGAACGTGAAGGGCCCGGGCTTGGTGGGGCGTCCGGTCAGCAGGCCTTCCCGAGTGAGAGTGATTCCTTCCGGAAGATCGCCCATGGCGACGCTCCACTCGTACGGCGAAACCCCGCCAGTAGCATGGAGAAGCAGATGGAATTCGACACCGGCTTCGATCGTCGGCAGAGGTTGGTCTACAACAGCGAGCGGAGGAACCTGAGCGGTGAGTGGGCCGCAGAAACAAATTGAGATTGCAGCAATCCCAATGATTCGGGTGAAATTCATATTGGTTCGTTTGATTTTACGCCGGGCACAGCGTAAAAGAACTGCAAGATGTCCTATCGTGTGTTGCGCGTTCTAATTGGCCTCCTAATCCTCTGCTCGCTTTGCTGTTTGCCCAGTATGGCTGCGCGGGCACAGGCTCCGCCTTCGTCTCCGTCATCATCATCGCAGAAAACGAAGAACACTAACTCCGAAGAGGCTGCGGTTTTCGAACGCATCTTGAATCGGGTCCGCTTTGAAAATGACGGGACTGAGGTGAGTGAGACTGAAGCGGTGGTTCGGATCCAGAGCCAGGCGGGTGTGGAGGAATTCGGCCAGTTAGTGTTTGGATACTCGTCGGCGACCGAGAAGTTGGAGGTCGAATACGTCCGGGTGCGCAAGCCGGATGGGCAAGTTGTGGTGACGCCGGAATCGACGGCGCAGGATTTCGCTCCCGATGTGTTGAAAGAAGCTCCGATGTACAGCGACTACCGGCAGCGGCATATTTCCGTGGCGGCGCTGCAACCCGGCGACATACTGGAATACCGTACGGTGACGCGGGTTCTCACTCCGCTCGCCGCGGGAAATTTCTGGTACGAATACACATTTCCAAAGGGTGTCGCGGTCAACGAAGACCGACTGGAGCTTAATGTCCCGAAGGGGCGCGAAGTGAAGCTCAAGACGCCGACGCGCCAGCCGGAGATTCAGGAAGTGGGAGACCGGCGCATTTACACCTGGGTGGTGAAAGACATCCAGCCGGAGCGCGACAAAGAGAAAGATGAGGATGAAGACCACGGTGCCGACGTTCAGCTGACGACCTTCACCGACTGGAAGCAGGTCTCACAGTGGTACGCCAAGCTGCAGGGCGAGCGCATGACGGTGGATGAGAGCGTCCGAAAAAAGGCTGCGGAGTTGACCAAGGGAGCGGACACACCCACTGAGAAGGCGCGCCGGCTCTACGATTTCGTGGCCCTGGATATTCGTTATGTGAGCATCTCGCTCGGGATTGGGCGTTATCAGCCGCATTCAGCATCGGACGTTCTGCAGAATGGTTATGGCGATTGCAAGGACAAGCACACCTTGTTTTCGGCGATGCTGCGTGCCGAAGGAATTCAAAGTTATCCGGTGCTGATCGACAGCTCGCGCAAGCTGGATGTGGACGTGCCTTCGCCGGCACAGTTCGATCACGTGATCACTGCCGCGCGCCTAGGGACGGGAACGGAGCTGACATGGCTGGATACTACTCCGGAAGTGACGCCCTTCGGCCTGCTCCTATATCAGCTGCGAAATAAACAAGCGGTGCTGGCGTCGGAGGATAGCCTGGGGGGATTGCAGCGGACGCCGGCGAATTCTCCGATCAAGAGCTTCATGCACTTCACACTCGACGGAAAGTTCAGCGAGTACGGGGCGCTCGATGCGACGCTGGAGGTCACGGCGCAAGGAGATCGAGATTGGCCGATGCGCGCCAGCTTTCGCCGATTTTCGCAGGCGCAGTGGAAGGACTTTGTGAAAGCGCTCTCCGCGAGTTGGGGATTGCCGGGTGACGTTGATGACGTGCAGCTTGATCCCCTCGAGGACACGAGCAAGCCTTTTCATCTGAAGTATCACCTGCACCAGGACCAGTATTTTACGGTGCCGTCGGCGAGCGTTAATTTTCGTCCGATTCCGCCACTGGGGCTGCCTGCGATTCGAGGCTCGGAAAAGAGCACGGAGCCTTTGAACATCGGCCCGGCGGGCGAGATGGACTACCGCGTCCGGTTGCAGTTTCCTTCCAACTACACGGTGCGCACGCCGATGGCGGTGAAAATGTCGCGAGATTATGGCGACTATTCGTCGTCTTATTCGCTGACGGCTTCCAAAAACGGTGGGCTTCTGGAAGGCGAGCGCAAACTGGTGGTGAAGACGAATGAAGTGGCGGCGGGGCGGCGCGCGGACTACGAATCGTTTCAAAATGCAGCGCATAGCGATGAAGACCAGTTGCTCTCGTGCACCATCCTGACGCCGTCGGGGCAAGGGGCACAGACGGCCTCGAAGATGGAAGGAACTCCCGCGGAACTGCATAAGGCGGGAGTGAAAGCGCTGCAGAGCAAGGATTATCGGACGGCGATCGAATTGCTGAAACGGGCCGTGGACGGGGATGCGAGTTTAGCCGGAACGCCGGATTCCAGTTTAAAAGACGGCTGGTATGACTTGGGACTGGCATACGCCGCGGCGAACGATCATGCCGAGGCGATTGCGGCGTTCCGCAAACAGCTTGAGATCGATCCGAATCACGAGCACGCGAATGGCGAACTGGCGATGGAGTTGCAGCAAACGGGAAAGAACGACGAGGCAATCGCGGCATATCGCAAGCAGGTGGAGACGACCCCGTACGACAAAGCAGCGCTCAAGAATCTCGGCTTGTTGCTGGCGCAACTGAAACGGGATGCGGATGCGCGCACGGAACTGGAGGCGGCTGCGGCGATTCCTCCGGATGATCCGGAGACGAAGATGGCGCTGGCGCAGGTGTACGCGCGGTTGGGAGAGAACGCAAAAGCGCAAGAGTTGATGAAGGGATTAACGGGAAGCGCGGGGGGAGATTCGGGTCGGGATATTTTCGCGTCAGCGCTGAAAAATGACATTGATCCGACGCAGACCGAGAATGATGCCCAGAAGGTTCTCTACGACATTGGAGGGCAGTTTGACTCGGGCGAGTTTGACCGGCTGGGGCCGTCGGCGTTTTCGTCGATGCGACTGGTAGCGTTGGCTTGGGCACGGACGGGATGGGCAAAGTTTCAGCGCGGTGAAAATCTGACAGCCATGCAGTTTCTCTCTTCGGCGTGGCTTTTGAGCCAGTCGGGAACGGTCGCTAACCGGCTGGGGCAGGTGCTTGAGAAACAAGGGCAGGCGGAAAAGGCGCGTCACATGTTTGCGCTGGCCGTGGCGGCGGGTGGAAGCGACGTACAGGATTCGCGGGCGCGCTTGGTCAAGCTGGCCGGCGATCCGGCTGCGGCGGAGAAAGATATCGCAGCGGCGTCTGCCGAGTTGGTGGCGGCGCGCACGGTGAAGCTCGGAGCGATCGTAAATAGCAGCAAGCCAGTTTCGGCGCGGTTCAATCTCGTGTTTGACAGCTCGCCTCGTCCGGAACGCGCGGAGTTTGTTGACGGCGACGAAAATCTTCGATCAGCGTCTGAGCAACTGCGAGAAAAGGATTTCCCTGTGAGATTCCCGGACGTGTCGTCGGTGAAAATCGTTCGCCGCGGGTTGTTGAGCTGTGGCGGCTCGGGATGCAGCATCGAGCTGCTGTCGATCGATAAAGACTTTTCTTCGGTGACGGCTGCCGGCAAGTAATCCCCGCTGTAGACGGCATCCCCTCGACGCGTTCGGCTGGACTCCGATACTCTGGTGAGTCTTGGGATGGAGGCTTGGTCCATGCGGGAGGCCGTCGAACGGCTGTGGCCAGAGATTCAGTGGATCGGCGATCCCAAGCTCCGCGAACAGGTGACGCGGACGTGGATCACGGCGTTCGAACGCAGTCCGCTGAAGCCTAATGACCTGAATCAGATTCCTTTTACGCTGCTGGTTCCGAATTGTCCGATTACATTCATGGAGCACAAGCGCTGCGTGGTGCATATTGCGCGCGATAGCGCCAAGGCGATGACGGAATTCATGGGCCGGGCGCTGCCGATTGACGCTGACGTGGCCATTGCGGGCGCTATTCTGGCGGATGTGGGCAAGTTGCTGGAGTATGAGATTGGTCCGGATGGGAAGAGCAGGCAAAGTGAGCGCGGGGAGGCTTTGCGGCATCCGTTTACCGGAGTGGCGCTGGCGATGGAATGCGGCGTGCCGGACGCAGTGTGCCACATCATTGCGGCGCATGCCGCGGAAGGCGATCTGGTGAAGCGCACGACCGAGGCATTCATTGTGCATCACGCGGATTTCATGGCGTTCTTGCCGTTCAAGAATCCGAAGAACGTGCGGGTTAAGTGACGGTGATCGAAAACTGCGCGGGGACAACCGGAGGCGAGTTTATGACTGATCTTGACCGGACGATTAAAGCAAGCCTGGCGGCGCGTTACACGAAACTAGCTGGCGTGGTTCACGAACTGGCGACGCCGCTGAGCGACGAGCAGTTTTGGGTTAAGCCGTTTCCATTCGGCAATAGTTTTGGCCACCTTGTGCTGCATCTCACCGGCAACTTGAATTACTACATCGGGGCGCAGATTGCGGCTACGGGCTATGTGCGGGATCGGCCGCTGGAGTTTTCGGATGGTACGCGGCAACCCAAAACAGCCGTGTTGAAGAAGTTTGAGCAGGCGATCGAGATGGTGATCGCGACAATTAATCGTCAGTCCGCGGAAGATTGGTCCAAGGAGTATGCGGCGGTGGGTACGAACGCCCGCGACCGATTCGAAATGGTGCTGCAGTGTGTGACTCATCTGGATCACCATATTGGGCAGATGATTTATCTGGTGTTCGAGTTGAAACGGAAGGGTTGAGGTGTGAGCCTTTGTGTCCTTTGTAGTTGAGGATTTTTATGAAGAACGCTGCCGAAACTAAGTCTCCGCGTTCTGGCGAGGCTGGCCATTGGGGAAAGGAAGTTCGGTCGGACGTGCACGTTGCTTTTGAGGCGCGCGACAGCGGCGGAGTCGAGATCTCGCTGGAGTCGCGGGTTTCGCCTTATTACGGCACGGCGATTCTCGAACAGACGCGGGAAGTTCTGGGCGAACTCGGGGTGAAGCATGCGCGGGTTGCGATTCACGATGAAGGCGCGCTTCCTTTTGTTATCGCGGCTCGCATTGAGGCTGCAGCGGGGCGCGCTGGAGTTGCGCTGGGCAAGCGCTCGCTGCCCGAGCAGCATCCGCTGCCAGCAGCGTCACCGAAGGACCGGCTGCGGCGGTCGCGTCTCTATCTGCCGGGCTCTGAACCGAGGTACTACATCAATGCCTCGTTGCATGCGCCGGACGCCATCATTCTTGATTTGGAAGATTCTGTGCATCGCGGAGAAAAGGATGCAGCCCGCATCCTGGTGCGCAACACTCTGCGGGCGGTAGATTTCGGATCGTGCGAGCGCATGGTGAGGATCAACCAGTTGCCGCTCGGATTGGAAGACCTGGCGGAAGTGGTGGGCGAGAGCCCGGACCTGATTCTGATTCCAAAAGTCGAAGAGCCCGAGCAGGTGCGGGAAGTGGATCGCATGATCGGCGAGATCAAGGCGCGCAACGGAATTGTTCGGCCGATCTGGATCATGCCGATCGTCGAATCGGCACTGGGGATCGAGAACGCATTCGCAGTCGCGACGGCGAGCGAAAATGTCGCGGCACTGACAATTGGGCTGGAGGATTACACCGCCGATCTTGGTGTAGCGAAGACATCGGAGGGACGTGAATCTCAATATGCGCGCTCGCGCGTGGTGAATGCGGCGCGCGCGGCGGGAGTGCAGGCGATTGATTCGGTCTTCAGCGATGTCGCCGACCTGGACGGTTTGCGGCGATGGGCGGAAGCGGCGCGGGCAGCGGGATTTGAAGGCATGGGATGCATCCATCCGGGGCAGATTCGCGTGGTTCATGAAGCCTTTCAACCGACTGCGGTCGAAATCGAACGTGCGCAGAGAGTGGTTGCAGCTTTTGAAGAAGCGCAGAGCAAGGGATTGGCGGTGGTGAGTCTGGGATCGAAAATGATCGATCCTCCAGTGGTGCAGCGGGCGCTGAAAGTGGTGGAGCGGGCGAAGGCGATGGGAGCGATTTCGTGAAGCCGAGCGCGAGTGGCGAAAAAGTGGAGCTGGCGCACAACGCCGCAGGGCGCGCGGTGCCGACGATGGTGAACGGCAAGCCGCAGATTCCGTTTCTGGGCGCGGGAAAATATCAACCGCGCGGGCGGAAGGTGGCGCCGGCGATCTGCTCGACTAAAGATTATCCGGATAGCGGCGATAAGCGCGTGGCCGATCTGGAAACGGCGCTGCGTAAGTGCGGGCTGCGGGATGGGATGGTGATTTCGAATCATCATCATCTGCGCGACGGCGATAGAGTGGCGCTGATGGCACTGGAAGCAGCGGCTGAAATCGGCGTCAAAGATCTGCTGTGGTTTCCTAGCGCATCGTTTCCTTCCCAGAAGGGAGCGATTGCCTTGATGGAAAAGGGAGTGATCCATCACATCGAGGGTTCGATGATCGGGCCGTTGGGCGATTACTGCTCGCAGGGAAAGATGCGCGGCATGGGCGTTTTGCGTTCCCATGGCGGCCGCTATCAGGCAATTCAGGATGGCGAAATTCACATTGACGTTGCGGTTATTGCGGCTCCGACTGCCGACTCTTTCGGCAACGGGGATGGCTCACATGGCAAGTCGGCATGCGGATCGCTGGGATTTGCGCTCGCGGACTCGACATACGCCGATCGCGTCATCGTGGTCACCGATAACCTTGTGCCATTTCCTTGCGTGCCCTGGCAGATTCAGGGCAGCAACGTGGATTTTGTGGTGGAAGTCGAATCGATTGGCGATGCGGCGAAGATTGTTTCCGGCACGACGCAGATTACGCGCTCGCCAGACCGCCTGCTGATTGCGGAACTGGTGGCGAAGTTTCTGCGGGCCACGGGAATCATGAAGAACGGGTTTTCGTTTCAGGCGGGAGCGGGCGGAATTGCGCTGGCGTTCGTCGAGTATCTGAAACAACTGATGAAGGAAGATGGAGTAAAGGCGCGCTTTGTCCGCGGAGGGTCGACGAAATTTCTGGTTGAGTTGCTGCAGGAAGGGCTGACGGATTACATCCTGGATGGGCAGACGTTTGATCTCGACGGCGTGAGGTCGATCGCGCACGATCCACGGCACGTGGCCACCTCTCCGTTCACTTCGTACAACTACCACGGCAAAGGGAACTTCGCTTCGCTGGTTGATGCCGTGGTACTAGGCGCGACGGAAGTTGACGTGAACTTCAATGCCAACACCGTCACACATTCCGACGGGCGCTTGCTGCACGGCATTGGCGGCTGGCAGAACTGTCTGTTTGCGGGGTGCACGATTCTTGCGGTGCCTTCGTTTCGGGATCGCATTCCGGTGATCGTGGACGAAGTTACGACGATGACTGGCCCCGGCGAAATGATTGATGTGGTCGTGACCGAGCGCGGAATTGCGATCAATCCGCGGCGCGCCGACTTGCTCGATGCAGTGAAGGGATCGAAGCTGCCGGTGCGTCCGATTCAGGACATCAAGGCGGAAGTCGAAAAGATTTGTGGGAAGCCGGCGCGGCCGAAGTTGGGTGCTCGTCCGTGCGCGGTGGTGAAGTGGGTGGATGGGACGGTGCTGGATACGGTGTGGCAAGTTGGCTGAGGCCGTTCTCGTCGCGACAGAGCTTTTAACCGCAGAGATCGCGGAGTGCGCTGAGAGGATTTGGAGGCACGAGTGCGTGGGCTGAAGGCTAAACGAGTCCTGATCACCGGAGGAGCCAGCGGCATTGGAGCGGCTACGGCGGCGCGATTTCTTGAAGAAGGGTCCGTGGTGTGCGTGCTCGATCGGGACTCGGAAGCGAATGGGAAAATCTTTCGTCAGTTGCCCGCTCTGGCCGGAGCGCTCGCTGCTGATGTTTCGGATTTGAAACAGGTGCAGTCGACCTTCGCAGAAGCGATTCGCCTGATGGGCGGCGTGGATGTGCTGGTGAATAACGCCGGCATCAGCATCCGTCATAACTTTCTCGACATTACCCCGGAAGAATGGGACAGAGTGATTGCGGTGAATCTTGCCGGAGTTTTCTACGTCGCGCAGACGGCAGCCCGGCACATGATGGAGCGCGGCAGCGGCGTGATTCTGCAAACGGCGTCTACGAACGGCGTCATGGGATATCCATTTTATGCGGATTACAACGCTTCCAAGGCGGGCGTGATCGAGCTGACGAAGTCGATGGCGCTGGAGTTGGCGCCGAAAGTCAGGGTATGCGCGGTGGCTCCGGGATACGTGCTGACGCCGATGCAGCGCGCCGAGTACACGGATGAAATGCTCGAAGAGGTCAATCGGAAAATCCCTCTGCGCCGTCATGCGCAGCCGGAAGAGATTGCGGCGCTGTTCGCATTTCTCGCCTCGGACGATGCGCAGAACATTACTGGCCACGTTTACACTTGTGACGGCGGAGAAACCGCGGGAGGGCTGGCCAGCCGGTAAGGGATGCTGCAATTCGTCTGCGAAATCGACTTTTCTGCTCCTCGAACGTAAGAAAAAATGAATTCTCAGGGAACTGATGACCTTCCGCTTGCGTATTCGTCTAATAGGAAGAGTTGTGTGTGAGAAGTCTGCCTTAATGCCAACAAATCTTCATTCTGGAGTTCCAATGCGATTCTTGACCTGTCTGCTGGCCCTTGCCATGGTGATTCCGACCGCGATGGCCGCCGCGAATCCACCTGCCGATGTCGAGGCGCGACGCAAAGCGCTGAATGACCTGCTGCACGAGCGGTGGGAATACACGATGCGTACCAGCCCGATCTACGCTTCGATCCTGGGCGACAAGCGTTACAACGACAAACTCGACGACTTCTCGCAGCAAGCCATCGACGACGATCTGGCGCAGACTCGCATTGATCTCGCCCGTTTCGAGGCGATTGATACCACCGGTTTCCCCGAGCAGGAGGCGCTGAACAAACTGCTCATGGTTCGAGACTTGAAAATGAGTCTGGAAGGCGCGCGCTTTAAACCGTGGGAGATGCCGGTGAGCCAGGAGGGCGGGATTCACATTGACGCTCCGCAACTGGTCAGCATTCTTTCGTTCACGAGCGTTAAGGATTACGAGGATTACATTACGCGGCTCAAATTGCTATCGCGGTTGTTTGACGAGACCACGGTGCAGATGCGCAAAGGCATGGCCGAGGGATTGATGCCGCCGAAGATTCTGCTGGAAAAAGTTGTGACGCAATCGAACGGAATCGCCACGACGCCCGTCGAGCAGAGTCCATTCGTACATCCTTTTGACAAATTTCCTGATGGTATTTCTGAGGCTGATCGCAAGCGGTTGCGTGAGGCGGGACTGGCTGCGGTGAAAGATTCCGTGGTTCCGGCCTATGTTAAGTTCACCGCGTTCGTCCGCGATGAATATGCACCGAAAGGCAGAGCTGAACCGGGAGCATGGTCTCTGCCGGACGGCGCCGCTTGGTATGCGTTCCGCGTAAAGGAAAGCACCACGACAACCTTGACGCCCGAGGAAATTCATCAGATCGGGTTGGAGCAGGTTAAAGAGATTGAAGCTCGCATGCTTGGGGTAGTCAACCAACTCGGCTACAAAGACATGACAAGTTTCAAAGCTGCGGTTGATGCGGATCCTAAACTGCACGCCCACTCGCGAGAGCAGATTCTCGACTTGTACCGCAAATACGAAGATCAGATGTACGCGCGGCTGCCGCAAATGTTTGGACGGCTGCCCAAGGCCAAGCTCGAAGTGATGCAGGTTGAAGAATTCCGCGAGAAAGAAGCGTCGGACGCCAGCTACATGGACGGCACTCCTGACGGCTCGCGGCCCGGCCACATCATGGTAAACACGGGCGACTTTTCCAAACGCACCTTGCTGGATATCGAGACCACTGCATATCACGAAGGCGTGCCCGGACATCACATGCAGATTTCGATTGCGCAGGAATTGCCTGAGCTGCCGCTGTTCCGCCAGCACGAGGAATATACGGCCTACACCGAAGGCTGGGCGCTTTATTCAGAGAGGCTGGGTAGAGAAGTTGGT
The DNA here is from genome assembly GCA_963755765.1 of uncultured Acidobacteriaceae bacterium. GTDB lineage: Bacteria > Acidobacteriota > Terriglobia > Terriglobales > Acidobacteriaceae > Acidiflorens. The sequence goes on along the minus strand of CAVWKZ010000002.1, from coordinate 269,697 downwards.
TTTTATCAGGACCCCTACAGCTATTACGGGCACCTGCAGGATGACATGCTGCGGGCGATTCGCCTGGTCGTGGACACCGGCTTTCACTATAAGCACTGGACGCGGCAGCAAGTGGTCGATTATTTCCACGCCCACTCGACCATTGACGAAGTCTCGGTGCAGAGCGAGACCGACCGTTACATGGCATGGCCCGCGCAGGCGCTCGGCTACAAAATCGGACAGCTTGAAATTCTCAAGCTCCGCCAGTACTCGAAAGACCAATTGGGCGACAAATTCGACTTGCGCGGCTTCCACGATGAAGTGCTTTCGGGCGGCGCGCTTCCGATGGACGTGCTGAGCACACGCATCCACGAATGGGTCGGACAGCAGAAGGCGCAGGCCGGATTGTCGTCGGGGGCTAGCTCGAGTTCGGGTCAGAAATAAGAGCGACATCATTGCTGGAGTATCATGTCCGGTTATGACGATGCCGACGCCTGAACAAGAGCGTGTCCGCATGGCCGGCGTGTACTCGGCGATGAGCGACGAAGAACTCTGGCGGATCGCTGAAAGCGGCGATGAATTCAGCGTTGCCGCCCGGGAAGCGTTACAGGCGGAAATTGCGAAGCGTGGCCTCGAGATGGCCATTGCTCCGCCTCGCGGCGAAGACGTTTTGGAACGCAACGAAGCCGTCACGCTGCGCCAGTTTCGCGATCTTCCCGAAGCGCTGCTGGCGAAGGGCAGTCTGGAGTCAGCGGGCATTCAGGCCTACCTGGTAGACGACAACATGATCCGCATGGATTGGTTTATCTCCAATCTGCTCGGCGGAATCAAGCTGAAAGTTTGCCCTGAAGATGCGGAAGCGGCCAGCGAAATCCTGAACCAGCCCATCCCCGAGATGCTGGATGTTGAAGGCATCGGAGATTTCGAGCAGCCGAAATGTCCCAAGTGCCAGTCGCTCGACGTCAGCTTTGAGGGCCTGGACAAGCCGGTTGCGTACCTATCGGCGTATGCCGGCGTTCCCATGCCCTTTCATAAGAAAGGATGGACCTGCCTTACGTGTGGTAATCGGTGGGACGGCGATCAGGGGGAGGAGCAGGGCAGCGCGGCGTCGTAAGTATTTGTCGTCATAAGTTCGTAGAGACGAGAAGCTATAATCGTGAGCAATAGAAATCAGCAATAGCAATGCGAAATTTTTTTCGGATGCTGCTTTTGGCTCTCGTGCTGATGACCGTAGCGCTGATTTCCGCGCTCACGGCGATGCAACTCGCCATCCACGGGCGGGAGGTGGCTATTCCGAAGCTGGTGGGTATGAATCCCTCCGAAGCCGAGCGCGTGGGCGCCGCCTCGGGCCTTCAAGTGGTGGTCGAGCGGCAGTTCTACAGCCCGGACATTCCCGAAGGAAAAATCATGACGCAGGTACCGCCGCCGGGAACCAAGGTGCGGCGAGGCTGGTCGATCCGCGTGGCACAAAGTCTCGGACCGCTGCGGGTGGCAATTCCCGACGTTACGGGAGGCAGCGAGCGAGTGGCGGAGTTGAACATACGGCGCCGCGGCCTCAGCCTCGGGTCCGTGGCGCGCGTTAATTTGCCAGACGTGCCACTGGACCAGGTGATATCGCAAAGTCCGCCGGCGAATGCCAGCGGAGTGTCGGCGCCGAAGATCAGTCTACTGGTGAGCGACGGCCCCGAGCCGTCGATCTATGTCATGCCGAACCTCGCTGGACAGCCGCTGGGCAGCGCGACGCTGGCATTGCATGACGCCGGGATCAAGGTCGGCAAAGTCAGCGTGCTTCCTCCGCCGCCCCTACCGGACGAGCCGCAAGCGACGCCGGTTGCGCCATCCGCTCTTTCCGAGGCCAGCGCGGCGAGCATGATTGTGAGCCAGACTCCGGCGGCGGGACAGAAAATTGTGGCCGGCAGCGCGGTGAATTTCGAAGTCCGATAGGGCGGCTTGCAGCGATTTATCTCCGTTCGGCCGTTACCGTTCGATTATTGCCGCGAAGAATCCGTCCCAAGGATGCACGCCGGGAATTGTTCTTAGGTAAGGACCGGCGAAACGCGTCGCGATATCGAGTCCTGCGGAAAGTTCGCCCGACTGCCGCAATTGCTCCAGCGCTCCCTTGCAATCGACGATCTTGAATTCGGACATGTCATCGAGTACCGCTTCGACGACGGCTTCGTTTTCCTCCCGCTCCAGCGAGCACGTGGAATAGACCAACCGCCCACCGGTCGCGAGCTGGCCTAGCGCGGACTTCAGGATGGCCGTCTGACGCGTCTGTAGATCGAGCAAGTCTTCGCTTTTGAGCCGCCACTTGATCTCTGGATTACGGGCCAGAGTGCCGGTGCCGGAGCAAGGAACATCGGCGAGGATGCGGTCGAAGGTCGAGAAGAAAGGCAAGTGGCGCGCGTCGGCTGCTACGACATAAACGTTCGGCAGGCGATGGAGATCGTGCAGCAAGCGCGCGCGGTGCGCATGTAACTCCGTGGCAAACACTTTGGCGCGCGGGTTGCGCCGGGCGAGCAATGCCGTCTTGCTGCCGGGAGCGGCGCAGCAGTCCAGAATTACCTCTCCCTCCGGCGCGAAGTGCCCGGCCAGCAAGGCTACCAGTTGCGAAGCTTCATCCTGAATGGAGACGCGGCCCTCACGGTAGGCTGGCGTCGCGGTTACGTCCCCCGACAGAACGCGCCGTGCCGACGATAACAACCGACCCGGCGCTAGCTGTACGCCAGCGGCGACTAGTTCCGCCTCGGATTGATCATCATCAATATCAATGTGAATGGATGTGTCCGGCACTCCCTGATCATAAGTGCATATCTGCCGCGCTACCTCCAGGCCATATTGTGCGACCCAGCGCATCACCAACCACGCGGGATGAGCTGCGGTTTGGGCTACCGTCGTCGCGTCGGGCGCATTGCCGATTTGCATGAAGGCGTCTTCAGCGCTGGCTGCGACAATTTTCCTTAGAACCGCATTTACGAACGAAGCCGCGGATCGCTTGCGTGCCGCTTTGACTAGCTCCACGCTTTCGAAGATCGCGGCGCGCGCCGGAACTCTAGTGAGAAACTGCAATTGATACACGCCGAGACGCAATGCGGCTAGAACCTCATCGTCGAGTCGCTCGATTTTCTGCGCCGATGTAGCGGCCAGTCGTTCGTCGAGCAAGGACTGCCAGCGGAGAACGCCCATCACCAATTCAGTGACAAGCCCGTGGTCGCGGGAGGAGAGCTTTGTAAGCTGGGCGGAGTGGAGCAACTCAGACGCGTAGGAATCTTCGCGGTCGACTCGCAGGAGAATTTCGAAAGCGGCGGCGCGAGCAGGAGAAACGGGCATGGCTACTTGCCAAGCTGGTCGCCGGATTTAGGCCGGTAGCCGTTGATGAATTCTTGCGCGGTCATACGACGCTTGCCCTCGAGTTGAATCTCGATCAACTCCAAAATTGTGCCGGTCTTCTCATTCTTATCCTTGCCGCAGCCGGCGAACAGGCGCGCTCCTTCGACTGTGATTTGTCCTGGCTTCAGCTCAACCGCAAGTTGCGCCGGTTGAGCGCGATGTACTTGCAGCGTCTTACTCTTGAAGATCGTGAACGCGCCGGGCCACGGCTGAAACCCGCGCAGGCGATTGAACAGGTCTCTGGCGCTCCGGGCAAAGTCCATTCGGCCGTCTTCTTTCTTGAGAATCGGCGCGAGCGTGGCTTGGGTATGATCCTGCGGCATCGGGCGGACTTTCCCGTGTTCGAGTCCACTCAGAGTTTCGACCATCAAATTCGCACCGATGAACGCGAGCTTTGGGCCTAACGTCTCGGCTGTGTCTTCAGCGGCAGTCGGTATTTCGCGCTGCATCAGGATGTCGCCAGTGTCTAGCCCGGCGTCGATGCGCATGGTCGTGACTCCAGTGACGGATTCACCGCTGGCGATCGCCCACTGGATCGGCGCCGCGCCACGATACTTCGGCAGCAGAGACGCATGCAGATTCAAATTTCCGAGCCGGGGTAGATCAATCATCCACTGCGGAATTATGCGTCCGTAGCCGACTACGATGATCGCGTCTGGGCGAATTGCTGCAAGTTGGTCACGGAATTCGAGTTTGTTCTTGATGGCAGCGGGTTGCGAGACAGCAATCCCCAAGCGGATCGCCGCATCTTTCACCGGAGAAACCGCGACTTCCATTCCGCGTCCGCTAGGCCGATCTGGCTGCGTCACCACCAACGGGACGGAATGCCCAGCCTCGACCAGTCTCTCTAACGTCGGAACGGCGAATCGAGGAGTTCCACAGAAAATCAGGAGCATAGGTGTCAGGTCTCAGGTGTTAGGTGTCAGGTGTCAGATGTCAGATCTTAGGACTTCGTAAGAACCCGCGAGACTGCCTCTTGGCGGAGGTCCCTAAAGGCATTTTGCCGTGCACGCTTTTCCTGAGACCTAATACCTGACACCTGAGACCTGCCTCTCTACCAATCTCCAGCCTTCACCAGTTTCTTGATCTTACGTTTGATCAGGTCGCGCTTCAGTGCGCTGATGTGCGAGATGTAGAGCTTGCCGTTCAAGTGATCGGTCTCATGCAGGAAGGCTCGCGCCAGCAAGTCCTCTCCAGTGTGCTCAAAAAACTTGCCCGTCAGGTCTTGCGCTCGCACGGTCACCGTCTTGGCGCGCGTGACTTCCTCGCGAAACTCAGGAATGCTCAGGCAGCCTTCACTGCTCCGCTGCCGGCCTTCTTTGTTAACGATTACTGGGTTAATCAACACGAGCTTCGCGCCGGGGTCTTCTTTGAAAGTCACGTCCACGACCGCGATTCGTTGCGAAATGCCGATTTGCGGAGCCGCCAGGCCGACGCCTCGAGCCGCATACATCGACTCGAACATGTCTTCCACGAGCTTCTTGATCCCGTCGTCAAAGCTGGTAACCTCTGCCGCAGGTTTTTCCAGAACGGGATCGCCGAATTTTACGATGGGATGAATCATTTTCGTCGTACTTTAAGTTGTCATCTTGAGCGAAGCGAAAGACCTATGCATTGGGGCGGCTTCAAATCCATAGGTCCTTCGCTTCGCTCAAGATGACACTGGGTTCAGGTCAGTAGTTCTTCAATTGTTCCAGATAGCCTTGGAAATTCCGTTTTGTTTCTTTCATCGAGTCGCCGCCGAATTTCTCGAGCGCACAGCGTGCCAGAGTGAGCGCGACCATGGACTCCCCGGCAACTCCGGCTGCGGGCACCACGCATACATCTGAGCGCTCATAGGCTGCCTTCACGGGCTCGCGAGTGGCGAAATCCACCGACTGCAACGGACGCCGCAGCGTGGAGATCGGCTTGAGATAACCGCGAACCCGAATCTCCTGACCGTTGGAGACGCCGCCCTCGATGCCTCCGGCATTGTTGCGCGTGCGCGTGAAGCCGGTGAAGCCCGCGTCGCTTCGATAACCGATTTCGTCATGTACGGCCGATCCGGGCGAATGCGCCGCCTGAATTCCACTTCCAATTTCAACTGCCTTCACCGCCTGCAGCGACATGACCGCTGCCGCCAGCAGCCCGTCCAGTCGCTCATCCCATTGCACGTAGCTGCCGAGGCCAGGCGGAACATTGCGCGCTACCACCTCGAACACTCCGCCGACGGAATCGCCGGTGCGCAGAACTTTATCCACTTCTTCTTTCATGCGCTGCTCGGCATCTGCGTCGGCGCAAGCCAGAAGTATTTCGGTCTTACGCGAGAGAGGCTCGATTTGCTCCCATGCGATTTCGCGATCGGCAATTGAAACCGCGCCGACAGAAATCACATGACTCAGAACTTCCACACCCAACTCCCGCAGCAGCAACTTGGCAAGCGCGCCAATGGCAACTCTCGCGGCCGACTCGCGGGCCGAGGCGCGTTCTAAAACATAGCGCGCTTCCGTGAAATCGTACTTCAAAGCTCCCGCCAGATCGGCGTGACCGGGACGCGGCGAGCCCACGCGCTTGTGTTTCTCGGGATCGCCCGTCTCTACCGGCAGAGATTCTTTCCAATTTTGCCAGTCGCGATTCTCGAGCATCACCGCGATCGGCGAGCCAATGGTCTTGCCGTGATGGACGCCGGAGAGAAAATGCGCGCGGTCGGTTTCGATCTTCATGCGCCCACCGCGTCCGTAGCCCTGCTGACGACGCCACAGTTCGTGATCGACAAATTCCTGATCTACTGTAAGTCCGGCGGGGAGCCCGGAAAGGAACGCGACCAGGGCCTCGCCGTGAGATTCTCCGGATGTGAAGTAGCGCAGCATGTTGAACAGGCATTGTAAATGAAGCGGAAAGATACAGCCCTCTTGATTTCCGGCTAATGACTTCTGTCCGAATAAGTTGTCGCCCAATCCGTTTCCTGCTCCGCGGAGGTACAATTGTGGTGGCGCTTTTCACCGCCAGTCGCCGCCCCGGGTTCCAGACTCATCGCGCAACTTCGTCAAAGTACGCGAGGAATTCTCCAATGTTGACCGCCAAGACCGGACCCTTTCATACGGAAATTGCCGCGACCATTCGCTGCGTGATCGCCGACGATCACGAAATGCTGCGTTACGGCGTGCGCCGCCTGCTGGAAGATGCTTCCGACTTTGCCGTGGTGGGAGAAGCAGGCGACGCCGCCGAAGCGCTCAAGTTGGTTCTGGAGCAGCGCCCCGACCTGGTGCTGCTCGACATCAGCATGCCCGGTATGTCGTCGTTCGAAGCCGGACGCCTGATTGAAGAACACTGCCCTGGCACGCGCATCGTCTATCTGACCATGCATGAAGATCAGGAGTATGTGCAGCAAGCTTTGCGCTCGGGAGCCAGCGGGTATTTGCTGAAGGACACTCCCGCACCGCTTTTGTTGCGGGCGCTGCGCGAAGTGAATCGCGGCGAACGGTCGTGGAGTCCGCAGATCCAGGCGAAATTGAACGACGATGCGACTTTTCGGACCCAGGCAGTGCGAGTACCGTTGCGGAGAAGCACGCTAACCCTCCGCGAGCGCGAAGTGATGAAGCTGCTTGCCGAGGGAAATACCGTGAAGAAGGCTGCGGCAGTTCTGGGAGTCAGCGTCAAGACGGTGGAGGCGCACAAGTTCAACTTGATGCGCAAACTCGACATTCACAACAAAGCTCAACTGGTCACCGTCGCTATACAGAAGAAGATTGTTCCGTTGCCGGTCGCGATGTAGGTGACGCCGGGCTCCCGGACCTGTCTGAGCATCAATCTTGCAGTGGTTTCAACACTGCCGCGGCGAGGCTGGCGAGATCGGGGACTTCCAGGTCGGGGCGTTTCTCGGAATCCAGTCCAGCGGGGGCTCGAACGGCGCCAATCCCCGGACGAGCCGATTTCCGGTTCACCCACACTGTCGAGATTCCCAGCGACCGCGCCGGCACCACATCGTGATAGATGCTCTGCCCGGCGTGCAGCAGGCGGTCGGGAGAAAGCGCAATCCTGCGTAAGGCCAGCTCAAAATTATTGAGCGAAGGCTTGTAGCTTCTGGCCTGTTGCGCCGTGATCACATCTTCGAATTCCACATTCAGATGGTTTCGCGTCTCCGCAAATAGATCGTTGTCAATGTTTGAAATCACGGCGAGCTTGTAGCGTTTCTGAAGCGCGCGCAGCGCGGCGATCGTATCGGGAAACGGCGGCCATGAATGGACGGACTCATGCAGCGAGCAAATTTCGGCCGAACTGGCCCGGAACTGGAAACGATCGGCGAATGCCCGGACCACCGACTGGAGCACATCGCGGTAGCTTTGATACGCTCCGCTTTCTGCTTCAGCCTCAAATTCTCCATAGAGTTCGAGGATGGTGGCATCGGGCAGACTCTGGCCATGGTTCGTCAGCACCGACCGCAGGGCGGGCAGAATCCCCGATTCCCAATCAATCAAAGTGCCGTAGCAGTCGAACGAGATGGTGGTGAAACGTGAGAAATCCATAGGCTATGGATCGTGGCGATTCGACGGTCAGGCGCGAGTTCCGAGTCCTCGCTCGATTCTCGATTCCCTATGCTTTCTGTTCGCTGAACAGATCGAGCGGCGCCGTGGAGGCTGGCTGCTCGGGCGTTGCGGACGTGGCCGGTTGCGCGCTGGAATCTTCCGCGTCGGCCTTCGGGGCTCGCGCTTTCTCCCCTTGCAGGAATTTTCTGGAATCGAGCAAGGGGCGCCCCAGCGACGCGTTATAGCTGGACCACGGTCCTTCCAGTTCAACCTCGCGCGCGAAGTGGGCACGCATTGCTTCCATTTTCGAATCCAGATCGTCGAGATAGTGCAGCATGAGCGCCTCGGGGAACATCGGCAGCTTGGGCGATCCGAAGTCGTACTGCCCGTGATGGCTAATAATCATGTGCTCGAGCAGAGTTTTCAGTTCCGCGGGAAAATCAGGCAGCTGCGCGAGCTTGGCCTGGAGCATCTCCAGTTCGATGATCATGTGCCCGAGCAACTGGCCACGCGTGGTGTAGGAAAATGCGCGGTTGTAAGTCAGTTCCTGAATCTTGCCGATGTCGTGCAGGAAAGCTCCTGTCAACAGCAGATCGCGGTTGACCTGGGGATAGTTCCGGCACATCAGATCGCAGGAGCGGAACAGGGAAACGACGTGATCGAGCAGTCCGCCAATGTAGGCATGATGAAGGGTCTTGGCCGCTGGGGCATTGCGATAGCGCTCGGCAATCTCCGGGTCCGCCATGAACAGTTCGACCAGTGACTTCAGGTGGGGATTCTGGAAGGTGGCCACAAACTCCGTCAGAGTTCGCCAGAGTTCGCCGATGTCCTTGGTGGTCTTGGGCAGGTAGTCGGTGAAATCGATCTCAGCTTCTTCCATGCGCCGCAGTTTGTGAATGGTTAGCTGGAAGCGGTTTTTGTATTTGTTGATTAGCCCTTTGATCTTGAGAAAGTCGTCCTGCTCGAAGATAGCGATGAATTCGTCGACGTTGTCCCACATTTTGGCTTCGATCTGGCCGCTGCGATCGGCCAGGATCAAGGCCAGGTAAGGCTCGCCATTTTTCTTTGCTTTTACCTGCTTGGAGGCCACGACGAAGCTGGAGGTGATGACCTTGTTTTCCTGCTGCGAACATTCGGAAATAAAAAACTCTTTCATGAGCCTCCGCGAAAGCGGCTTGCCATATCCTGCGCCTGAAGGCGCATTATCAAATCTTGTTTAGACGGCGGCTTGTCGCAGCGCCCCGAAAAGCCAGCCTAGAACACGCCGAATTTCTTCTTCTTTTTCAGCTTCTTCGCTTTGTTTTCTTTGTCGGTGGTCTCGACGGGCTTGGTTTGATTTGCGCTCGCGCCCGTGTCTACATAACCAGGCTTGTAGTCAATATAGGCTTCTTCCCGGAGCGTGGTCAGAAAGGCCCGCAGCGCGGGCTGCAGTTTTTGCATGTACAACGCATCCTGGATCTTAGGTTCAACTTCCTTGAAGGTGGGAATGCCGGCCATTTGATGCTCGCTTACCTGCAGTATCACGTAGCCCTGCTTGGTGCGAATCACATCTGTGAGTTCACCGGTCTTGAGCGCAAAGACTTTATCTTCCAGTTCTTTCGAAAGCGTACCGCGCTTGAAGTAACTGAGGTCGCCGCCGTCTTTCGCTGACGGTCCGTCGGAGTACTTTTTCGCCACGTCTGAAAATTTTGCGCCCTTCTGTATCTGCGCGAGCACGTCCTGCGCTGTGGCCTTGGCGGCGGCCAGCGCGGCTTCCGTTTCAGCCTCCGATGGCGGCTCGGGTTTTCCGTCCGCACCCACGGGTTTGGCGGGCGTCTTGGGCGTGATCAGAATTTCACTCAGGCGAACCTCTTCGGGCTGCTCCATATCGGCCTTGTGCAGTTCGTAGAACTTCCTCTCCTCGTCCTTGTTCATGGCCAATTTCTGGCCCACTTCCTGTCCAATCACCTTCTGCGTGATGATCTGATTGCGCAGGTTCTGCTTGAAGTCCTCATACGAAGCGCCCTGCGCCTCCGCCGCTTTCTCCAGGTCCTCCATGGTCTCGAGGTTCATCTGCTTGCGATATTCATCGAGGCGCTTGATGAGTTCGGTGTCGCCGGTGATGCCGAGATCTTTGCCTTTTTGCAGCAGGAGTTGCTGGTCAACAAGATCGCGCAGAACATCTTTCTGTCTTTCGGCGAATGCGCGGTCGGCGCTGGAGGGATCCTGCTGCTGAACTTCCTGCTTGAGTTGATCGCGGCTGCGGACGTATTCCGACCGCGTGATGATCTGGTTGTTCACCCGACAGATGATTTCCTCGACCACCGTATCGGCCGGCAAAAGCGATGGGAGCAGCAACCCGCAGGCAACCGCCAACAACCGGGAAAGTCTTGTTTTTTTCATCCTCATCTTCATTGGGGACTCTCTTGAATCCTGGGCAATCCCAAGGGAAAATTGTCCCTTTATTTTACGCCGCAAAGAGCGTGGAGGCCAGTTGAGCGGCTAAAGACCTACGAAAGCGGGGCGACCTCCCCCGAGAAACCCTGGCGCGTCTATAATCTCGTGGTCCATCAATTATTTATTATGAATCAGCCTTAGTTTCAAAGTTAGTTCATTCCAGGAGAGAGCCAGCGATGTCCAACCCGATTCCCGAAAAATACCTCGATCTTTTCCAGAAGCCTGCTTTTGCCAGTCTTGGCACGCTTATGCCCGACGGCCGACCACAGGTCACTCCGGTTTGGTGCGACTTCGACGGTCAACACGTCATTTTCAACTCGGCGCGCGGACGACAGAAGGACCGGAACGTGCGCCGCGATCCGCGGGTTGCGCTGGCCATTATCGACCCCAATAACCCCTATCGCTATCTGGAGATCCGCGGAACCGTGGTTGAGATTACCGAAGAAGGCGCCGATCACCACATCGACAAGATGGCGAAAAAATACCTGGGAGTTGACAAGTATCCTTATGCCAAGCCGGGCGAGGTGCGCGTGATCTACAAAATCCGGCCGGAGCACACTACGGTGATGGGCTAGAGGGTAATGCCTCAATCTGGCGCGGCCCTTCCGGGAACGTTGGTCTGGAGTCTCGGCCGTTCGTGGGCGGGGGCGTCCCGCGCCACACTAGCCAACCCCTTTTCTTCGATAACCTTTCCTCGGAAAACGAGTCCAACTGTCTTTAGAACGTGGAACCGAGAACCTGGAACTTCGGGGGATCGTCTTCCGTATCAGTAGGGGAGAGACGAGGGAATCCCTCGTTCCTGGTTGTTTCCTGGAGGAGGGTTTATGGAAGTCGCGAAGGTTAACGGCGATGGCTTGCACGCGATGGATGCACAAGCCAGCAGCGTTTCAGCCCAGCAGGTAGTAAAGGCGGCGCACGAAGAGCTCCTCCAGTTGATGCGGCAGCGGGCCGAGGTCATGAAGCGGATCGGGACGGTGAAGCAGACGATTGCCGGATTGGCCAACCTCTTCGGAGAACAGGTGCTGGGCGACGACTTGCTGGAAATGATCGACCGCAAGCCCAACGGTCGGCAGCCCGGATTCACCAAGGCCTGCCGGAGGGTGCTGATGGAAGTACGGCGCCCGCTGGGAGCGCGCGAGGTTTGTGTGGAGCTGGAACGATACGCTCCGACGATCCTGGCGCGGCACAAGGATCCGCTGGCCTCGGTGACGACCGTTTTGAATCGTCTGGTGGATTACGGCGAGGCGCGCAGTTTGAGCAATGACCGCGGGAGGCGCGTGTGGGAGTGGATCAGCGATGCCGATCCTGCGGACGCGATGGCTGCGCGTAGGACAGCGTGAGGGCGACGGAAACCGGCCCCTAAAGGGGGCATCGATTCCGAGAGCTTGCGGTATCGCTAAAGCGATACCCTGATACGAATCCCTGACTCGAAACCCAGATACGAATCCCTGATACGAAACCCAACCTTCTCGATCGTCCGCTATGCGGGCAGCAGGCTGCCTTTTTCCAGATGCCGGGTTACGTGCGCGTACTGGGCTGCGTGCGGATCGTGGGTCACCATCACTATCGTCTTGTGAAAGCTTTCATTCAGCCGCTTCAAAATCTCCAGGATGTCGGTCGCGGAATTGCTGTCGAGGTCGCCGGTCGGTTCGTCGGCGAGAATCAGCGTGGGATCGCTGACGATGGCGCGCGCTATGGCTACACGCTGTTCCTGTCCACCGGATAGCTGCTTGGGCAAGTGATGGACACGGTCTTCGAGTCCGACAAGTTTGAGGGCGGTCATGACGTGGTCGCGGCGCTGTTGTGGTGTCATCTTCGTCAGCAGGAGCGGTAATTCTACGTTCTCAAACGCGGTCAGCACCGGAATCAGATTGAAGGTCTGGAAAACATAGCCGACGTGAGTATTGCGCCACTTGGCGGATTGAGCGTCGTTCAGACGAAAAACATTCTCGCCCATGACCAGTAGTTCGCCGGACGTGGGGCGGTCGATGGCTGCGATCATGTTCAGCAGGGTTGTCTTGCCTGATCCGGAGGGCCCCATCAGCGCGAGAAATTCCCCTCCGGCGATGTCGAGGGAGACGTTGTCGAGCGCGGTAACCTCAAAAGCGTCGCGCTTGAAAATCTTGCTGACCCCGCGAGCCTGGACGACCTTGCTGCCCACGGCGGGCTGGGTTGGCGTTTGCGTCGTTGAAGCGTTCATGGTTGACCTCTTATGATTGCCCCTTGATACGAATCTTTTGCCCGTCCTGCAAATCGGCGGGCCCGGCTGTGATCACGCTTTCGCCGCCGACCAGCGAGTCCACCAGATAGCCTCCGGAACGCTGGCTTTGAATATGGACATTTCTGCGCAGGGCCTTGCCATTGAACGCGAGCAGGACGAATTTCGTTCCGTCCTTGTCGCGCACAGCGGCGGTGGGCACGAAGACATAAGTCTGTTTGGTGCCGCCGTTCTTGTCGTTCGTGGACTCGTTGGCCTTCGCCTTGAACTGCACGGTGGCATTCATTTCCGGCCGCAGGTAGGAATCGGGTTGCAGAATCTGAACCTTGACCTGGACGGTCGCTTTCTGGCGGTTGGCTTCGGGCGACATCTCGGCGATCTCGCCTTTGTAGGAGCGATCTTTGAAAGCGTCGAGGGTAACGGTGCCTTCCTGTTTGGGAGAAAGCTTCGCAAAGTCATCCTGCGCGATATCGAGTTCGACCTGAATGTCGTTGAGGTCCGCGAGGGCGACTACCGAGCCACGCGGGCCGCCTTCGGCGCCGCTGGCGAATTGCGCGGTGACCAGTTCTCCTTTCTCAGCGGTGCGCTCGAGAATCGTACCGGTCACGGGAGCGCGAATCACCGTCGCGTCTAGTTGAGACTTGGCGTATGCCATCTGGCCTTCGGCCTGCAGCAGGTCGCCCTTGGCACGCTCAATCTCTTCGGAGCGCGGTCCGAGTTGCATGAGCCGGAAAGCGCGCTCGAGTGAATTCATTCGTTGCTGCGAAGCGTCGTTCCTGCCGATGGCGTCGTCCAAATTCTGCTTGGACATCACTCCCTGCGCGACCAGATCGCGGGTACGGTCGAGATTGATCTTGTCGTTCACGGCAGTCGCACGCGCCTCGGACAGATTGTGTTCCGCCTGCTGAATTTCTTCAGGGCGCGAGCCATTCTGCTGTTCGAGCAGCCGGGCCTTGGCGCTTTCGACCGCTCCTCGCGCCTGTTCGTACTGGGCTCGGAATTCCTGGTCTTCTAGGCGCACCAGAACTTGTCCTTCTGTTACTTTGTCGCCTTTTTCCACGCCGATCCAGGCGACTCGGCCGGTGACTTTCGAATTCACGCTGATTTTGTGATGCGCGACGATGTATCCGCTGGCCGAAAGCACGGTGCTGCCCGCGATGTCACTGCCCTCCGCGGTGGCGCGGACGACTTCCACTTCCGGGGCATCGGAGTTGAGCAGGCGGTAGGCCAGCGCCGCGATTCCCAGCAGGGCGACGACAGCGATTCCTCCGAGGATAAAGCGGCGCGACCATGCGGGCGGTTCTCCGCCGCCGCCGCGCAGGGAGTGATCGATGCGCAGGCTCCGCAGGTCGTCGTGCTTGCTGTCGGTGGGTTCGGTTTCCGTGGGCATTGGTGTCGTTACGCTCGAATCTGTTCAGTAGTTCAATGTCAATTGTACGAAAAGTCCTGATTTAAACCTGTGATCATTTACGCTCGCAACGAGGTCAGAATGTCCTGCCGTGCTGCGTGCCAGGCGGGCGCGAAGCCTCCCAGCAGGCCCATGATCATGGCAAAGACAACCGCCGCCAGCGCTACTCCCCACGTCAGGTGCAGACTGAAAACCGTTTCGCTGAAGGTGAGGGAGTTGCCGATGCCCGTGCTCATGCCGTTGAAGGGCAATATGAGGACAATGCCGACGATTGCTCCCAGCAGCGAAAGCAACAGCGCTTCAATCACGAATGACGTGAGAATGCTGGGGCGGGAAAATCCTATGATCCGCAGGGTGGCGATCTCGCGCGAACGATACGCCACCGCGGCATACATCGTGTTCATGGCGGCAAAACTGGAGCCGATGGCCATGATGATCGCAACAAACGTACCGATAAATTTGATCGCGCCGCCGGAACTGGTTTGTTTTTCGTAGTACTCGGTTTCGAGCGTGCCCTCCAACTTCAGGCGCTGATCGTCGCTGACGCGGTGTTTCAGGGCGTCGGCGGCCACCGGATCCGTGGCGCGAAGGTAGGCGGACGCATAGGCTCCCTGGCGGTCGAAATCGGCGGCGATCTGGTTTACGTCGCCCCAGATTTCCGAATCATAGGCGGTGCCGCCGGAATCGAAGACGCCCACGACTTTCCATTGTCCCTTGGCAAAATCAAGACTGTCTCCAACGTTGGCGCCCGAAAAGCGATTGTGAATGGAGTTGCCGACTACTACCTCGCGCTGTCCGGGCGTGAACCAGCGGCCTTCGATCAGCTTGGCGGTGGGACGCAGTTCGAGACCCGCCGGCATCAGACCGCGCACCGACACGTTCACTTCTCCGGTGCCGTCTTTGCGGGGAAGCACTACAACTACTACCCATTCGCCGGAGGCGATCGGCTCTCCCTGACTATCTTTGGCTATGCCGGGCAGCGTTTTCAGAGTGGGGAAAAGATTGGCGTCGAAGCCTCCCGACAATTCTGCGGTGGAACCTTTGCGCATGACCAGCACGTTCACGGGATCGCCGCTGGCCATGAAAGCTTTCTTCAGGCCCGCGAGCAGCGCCATCAGAAAAACCGCGGTGGTCACGGTGAGCGCGATGCCCAGCGCTGTCATTATGGTAAGGCCCTTGCGCAGCTTCAGGTTTCGGATGTTATAGCTGATCGGAATTGCCATAGTTTCTGGTCGTTAGCTAAACGCTAGCCTATGTAACGCAGGCCCTCCACAATATCTAATTTTGCCGAATGGTAGGCGGGAATAATTGCGCTTATGAATCCAACCATCCCGGCTACGAAGATTGCCACAAGCAAGGTCGGAGACGTTACTTTGACACCCGCAAGAAATATACCCATGCCGGGCGCATGCTCCAAAGCCGCTACCAGGACGATCGCCAGCAGGCAGCCTAATGCGCCTCCGGTCAAAGCCACTAGTACGCCCTCGCCAACATAAAGGCTCACTATGGTTGGCCGCGTGAATCCCAGCGTCTTCAAAACGGCCACTTCGCGAGTGCGCTCGCGGATCGACATGGCCATTGTCGTGGACGAGACCAGTAGCGTTGCGAATAGCACCGCGAGACAGATACTCAAGATAAATGCTTTCACATTGCCAATGCTATTAACGAAGCTGAGATAGAAAGCTTTTTCACTTTCTGTTTTGGTGGGCTCGGGAGAATTCCGGAACATGTCGTCGACGGTCTTGGCGATAATGGGAACGTTAGCCGGAGAATCGGCGAGAATTTCAAAAGTACCCGCCTTTCCCTTGGCGAACGGGACCGCTTCTTCGACATACTTCTGGTTGTAATAAACGGAGTCGGTGGGTTGCGGACCGGTATAGATTCCTCGAATGGTGAGTTCGAGATCCACGGGATAGATCGTGCCCCTGAGCACGATGCGGTCGCCCAGCTTCCAGCCGTATTTTTTGGCGAGCTCGTCATCAACGATCACGCCCGCCTGATCGCGCTGCCACGCCTGCACCTGTCGGGGGCGATTTTGAAATCAGTGAAGACTCTTAGAATTTCTTCGGGGTCGGTACCAAACTGCGCAAACATGTTTTCCGGCTTGTCGTCTTTGTAGCGGCCCCCGAACCAGTTGTTCGGAGCAATCGCGGTAACGCCCGGGATGGCCCGAATTTTTTCCCGGTAAAACCCAGGCAGGGATTCCGTAAGCGAGACCCGGTGGCGGGTGACCAACCTCTGAGCGGACTCGGCGCTGGCGGTGTCAATGTAAAAGGCGCGCCAGATGGTCATCATCAGGGTCAGCAACAGGAGCGAGAAAGTGAGGCTCAACACGGTGAGGAGGCTGCGCCGCTTGTTGCGAAACGCGCTCTTGGTGACGAAGCGGGTCAAGGTCATGCGACTCCGGAGGACCTGCCAGTTGATAGGAAAAGTTCCTGCGAGACAAAGCCAGCCCCAGTTGCGCTAGCTCTGAGGATAAAGCAGCGGTCGCGGTATGGACAACCCTGGCTTGATTTGTTTTTCGCGAACATTTTTGTGCAGGTCCGTTTTGTCATTACGCGTTCCTCAACAGGTGAGTCAGCACCAGCCCGATGAAACCGATCATGGTCCAGAAGTGCCAGCGTCGCAGTTGGCGCTGGTTGGTCGTGCGCTCGGTCCCGTCCTTCAGGATCAAACCAAGACCAACCTGCAGGAAGAGCAAACACAATGCCAGGGTCGCCGCCCAAATCCCGGTCGCGTCGCTCCTCCCCATCGCTGGTCCCATGACGAATGACGTGTGCGTCAGGACCAAAGCAACCAGAACGTAGCCAAGCCAGTAGTGGGGCCACATTCTTGCGTGCAGGCGCAAGCGGGCCGGCAAACTCCCGGAAGAAGCCGGCAGCGTCCTGTTGCGCAAGATGTAAGGCAACGCGGCTTCGATCCCCATTGCGAGCACCGCGACCCATCCCGTCACACTGACCAGAAGAAATCGAATCATAGCTTCCTGCCGCACCTTTTACTGCACTTTTTACTGCACGTTGACGTATCTTGTAAGCACTACGATCTGCTCCGCGTGCAGGACGCGATCATCCCCCATTTTTGCCTTGATGTGAACCACCGCGCCTGCATGGACGTCGGGCGCTTTGCCCATGACCACGGGAGTCGCGGCGTCGAACCCGATCTTTATTGTGTTGCCAGAATGGCGGTAAACCGTTTCACTCTGTTTCTCCAGCACATTTCCCTCGATGCTCGCAGCAGGGGTCACGCCGGTGAGCTCCACTACGAGTTTCGCTTCATCTCCTGGCTTGAGTTGTGCCATGGAAGCGGCGGCGGTCGGCTCGGAGTTCATCTGCATGGCCTTCCCCAAGCTGCGTCGCATCGCAAAGAACGCGAGCAGCGCCAGGGCGACGAGAAGAACGATCCAAGTCCGATTGCTGCGAGATGAATTCAGCGAAGGTGAGGACATGCTTGACTCTCCCGGCGGCGGTTCTCAGTAGGATGGGGCGCCTGAATGAGTCTCCACCCTATACCTTGGTATAAGGTCAAGCACTGAGAGAAGAATTATTTCTTGCCAGCCGTTTGCAATTCGGACGCAAGACACTTTGCCGGCACGGCCATCTCCAGTTGAGTAACGAATGCCCGCAGTTGCGTGCGCATGGTCTTCAGCAGACGCAATTTCTGCTCGACCTGGGCGAGCCGGCTGCGCGCGACCTCCGCCATGGCCCGCATCTCGCGAGGTCTTCCGCCTTTGGGGGACGATAATTTTGCAATTGAGCGGTGGAGGGGAAGCAGCTGTGAGATTTCGTGCAAAGTGAAGCCTAACTCCTGCGACCGCCGGATGAAACTCAAATTTTCGACGTCGCTTTCGCCGTAGCAACGATAGCCGGAGCGGGAGCGCGGAGGTTCCTTCAGGATTTTTCTTCGTTCGTAGAAGCGGACGGTCTGAATATTCACAGCGGCTTTGGCGGCAAGTTCTCCGATTCTCATGGGGTCATTGTGAACCCTATACTTCGGTATAGTCCAGGAGTGGGCAATTGCGCGGCAGCTTTCTTCCCTCGCTTTGCCGGCCTGAAAACGGCAGTCTTTGGCAGCCATTTTTCAGTACTTTCGTAACTCTCAGTTGTGTAGTAGAAGGCGATATTCTAACTGTGATTCTCCCCCCTGTTATTGGCTAAATCTACATTCAGCTGTCGTGCGGTTTGTCACCGCGAGGCGAATTGTAATGGCGACGTTGTTTGGGCGGTTCGAAATTCAGAGTGAGCTTTCGAAGTCCGAGACGGCCTTGATTTATAAGGCGCTGGACACGGAAACCAACCAGGTCGTTGGGCTCAAGACGCAGAGTCTGGAGCCGCTGGGCGACCGTGCCGACGCGTTCGTGGAGACGCTGGTTGCGGAAGGCGAGAGCTCGCGCGAGCTCGTCGGCCAGAACATTGTGCTGCTCTACGGCGCGGGCGAGATCGACGGCCAATTCTGCGCGGCCATGGAATACATCCAGGGCAACAGCATCGCCACCATGCTGGCGCGCAAAGAAGGCTTCTCCATTTGGGATCTGCTGGATATCACGCGCCAAATTTGCGCGGGTCTGGAAGCCGCCGCCGAGAAGGGTGTCGCTCACCATTCCCTGGAACCGGCCAAGATCATGGTGCAGTGGGACGGGATGGTCAAAATCCTCGGCTACGGCATTTCCAACATGAGCCTGATCGAAGCGGAAACGGGAAAAGGCTTGGGCCGGCTGATGCCCTATTGTTCTCCAGAACAAATCCGCGGAGAAGCCATTGACCAGCGTTCGAACCTGTTTACCCTGGGTGCGATTCTGTACGAAATGGTGGTTGGCCAGAGGGCTTTCGCTGCTGCGGATCCGGTTGCGCTTCTGAGTCTGATTGAGAATGAGATGCCCGCCAGCCCGTCGGCGGTGAATTCCAAGATTCAACCGGCGGTGAGCGAGCTGATCGTGAAAGCGCTGGCAAAGGATCCGGCGGAGCGTTATCAGAGCGCGCGTGAACTTTTGGTTGATTTGGAGAAATGCAAGGAAAACAAGAAAGCCACCACAGAGACCCGGAAGACTGCGACAACGAATGTTCCCGTGGATGCCGCGGCTCGCGCGGCGGCGGCCAGCAAGTTTGTGTCGTCCGCCTCGAGCACGGCCGCATCGAGCGTGGGCAAGCCCGCGCCCTCGGCTCCGGTTGCACCGCGACCGGTCGCGCCCAAGCCGGTTGCGCCTAAGCCTGCTTCTCCGCGAATGGACGCGCCGATTGCCCAACCGCGAGCTACTGCGGCCGCCGCAGGCGCAGCGACCGGAGGGAGTGCGGCACGCGTCTCCAGCACTAGTTCTGGCTCGAACTCTGGCGCGCAACTCATCAGCGACTTTGAAGTAAGTGTTCCGGAGTCTCCGTCCGCGCCCAGCCCGGTTTTGACGGCGGCGGTGGTGGAACCGGAAACCGAGCAGGAAACTCCCAGCGTCGCCGTCGATCCGATGATGGCGGGGGCTGCGGCGGGCTCATCGGGCACGAGTTTTTCCGACCTCGCAGAGATGCCTCCGCTCAAGGAACCGGTTTACGAGCCGCCGCCACTACCCGAGCCCGCCGAACAGACGCGGCCGGAAGTGCAGATCTATCCGCGAAAAGACGAGAAACCGAAGATTCAGGCGCGGGAAGTCGCGGGCAAGGCAATGCAGGAAATCGCCACGGTTCCGCCGCGGCTTATGCTGTTTTCGATTCTGGGAGCGGTTGCATTGATCCTGGTAATCGCCGCCGCGGTCTTTTTCCATGTCCGGTCGGAGGACGACGGTTCGACCGCTGCTCCGCGGCCGATCAAGCCGGCAAGCTCAAGCCCCAGCCAGGTTGCACAGACTGCCGCGCCACCGCAGCCGGCGCCGGTTGCTCCCATCACTGACGAGCAACCGAGCCTGAAGGTGCGCCAAGTCGAAAAGCGCGCGGCCAATCGGCGCGCACCCGCCCCGCCCCCGACGCCGGTCATCATCCCGGGACAGGCACTGCTTGACTCCACCCCGCAGGGTGCGCAGTTTCAGGTCGATGGAAAAAGCGATCCGTCGTGGGTTACTCCGTTTACGGTGGCGGGGCTGAGTCCGGGTAAGCACGTTGTATCGGTTAACAAAACCGGCTATTCGCCCGACATCCGATCCATCGATGTTGCTGCCGGCAGCAGATCGTCTCTGGCGGTTCATTTGTCGCCGATCAACGCGCTGGTGGTGGTCAGCAGTACGCCGCCCGGCGCCAACATCCTTCTCGATGGCAAGCCTACCGGACGAGTGACTCCGGCGCAGTTTGCAGTGGAAAAAGGAAGCCACACCATCCTCTTGCGCAAGGCTGGATACCTCGACGAAACGGTCACTGCCGATCTCGGTCCGGCGCAGAATTTCCCCTACGCGCCGGTGCTCAGAGCGCTGGGCAATGCCGATGACATAAAAACCGTGGGCAAGTTCAACAAGCTGTTCGGACATGGTGGTGACAGCGCGGCGGGCATGGGCTCTATGAGCATTCATACCCAGCCGAAAGGTGCGCAGATTGCGATCAACCAGCGGCTCCTGGACAAGGCGTCGCCAGTCGACATCATGCTGGGGCCGGGGAACTACGTCGTAGATATCACGCTGACTGGATTCAAGCCGGTCCACAAGATTGTCAGCGTCGACAAGGGTGGCAAGGTCGCAGTCGACGAAATTATGGAACGGGAATAGGCGCTCCGGCGAGCCTCCGGTCATCTCTCTTTTCTTTTGACAGCAGGCGTGCGGTAATTTCTTCGGCTTCCCTCCGCGGCAAAACTCAGCACTAAAACTCGGCACCAAGACTCAAATCACAACGCCGCTAGTGATGAATCGCCGCCCCTTTAGACCTGTGATTTAGGTCACAGCCAGCAGTTGCGGCTTTGTGCAGAATAGGATCAGGTCAGGGGGAATGATATGGTGTCGTCGCAGCGCGCGCCCGGCGTGTTGAGTCCCGAGCTGTTGCGGGCCCTTCGTGGAATCAAGTCAGTTCGGTCGTTCGCCAAAGGCTCCAGAATATTTCAGCAGGGCTCGGGGCTGACGGGCGTGTATCTGGTGACGCGCGGCGAGGTTCGCGTTTTGCTGTCGACGGGCCGGAGTGAAAAGCAGTTACTGGAGGTGGTCGGCGCCGGGACCATGCTGGGGCTGAGCGAATGCATGACCGGGGAAAGGTATCGGGTCACCGCTGAAGCGGGCGAGCAAACCACGGCAGCGTTCATTCCGCGCGCAGAGTTCCTGGCGTTTCTGCGTGAGCACGGCGATTTCTGCATGGAGGTCGTGCGCAGCCTGAGTGAATATCTGCACGGGCTCTACCACAAATTCCGCAGCATCAGCGCTCATCCGGGTCGTCCGCGGAATCGGATGCTGGATGAGCAGCTTAATTAAGGTCTCAGGTCTTAGGTGTCAGGAAAAGAAAGAACACTCCGACCCGGGATCTGACACCTGCCCCTAGTTTGCTTTGAAGGTTATGGTGATCTGGGTCTGGATTTCTACTGGTGCGCCATCGAGGTAGTAGGGTTTGTATCGCCACTGGCGAACGGCTTCGACGGCGGCTTGTGCCAGAACAGGGTCCCCACGGAGGACTTTCGGATTGGTGACGTTGCCGTCTTTGGTAATCGTGGCTTCGATCTGTACCTCACCCTGGGCATGAACTGCGAGCGCGGCTTGCGGATACCTCGGCGTCACCCGCTTGATCAGAAGTCCTTGCGACACGCCTTGGGAAACTCTTAGCGTCGCCAGCGCGGGCTTGGCTACATTCGAAGACACCGAATCCATCAGGCCGTTAACTTTGCTGTCGCTTGCCGCCGTAAGGGCGGGCGGCGTGGGAAGAGCAGGCGCAGACTCCTGGTCTTTGTCCTGCGCTTGGGCCTGAGCTCTGGTTCGCGTGGCAGTCGATTTCACGACCAAGGGCGCCGAATCGGACTTCTTGGCTTCCGCTTCGGGATTCGCGGCGATGCGGATCACCGGAGAATTGTCAGCGCTGGTCGAAAGACCGGGATTGCCTGACGGTACTGCTGTCGTGGCTTTCGAAACCGAGGGTTGGGTTGCCGAGCTCGGCCGGCCTGGAGGGTTTTTCGATGGCGCATCTACGGAAGACGATTCGGGTGCGGGAACAGGCGTGGGCTTTCCCAAATCCTGGGGTGCGCTCAAGAGCGGCGGAGCCGAGGCGTTTCTGCTGGGCTTGGCCACCTTCCCATAGCCAAAGTAGCCGAGTGCGGCCAGAGCCAGGACAGCTGCCGCGATCAGAAGCTTTTTCTTGCCACCCGAATCTTCGGAATCTTCCTCGTCCAATCCCCCAAAGGATGGCGCATCGCCGGCGCTTCCTAAATTGAAGGCGGGAACGGGAGCGGTGTCATAGGCTGCGTCGTGCTGTACTACGCGCGCGGTGTCGTGCAAGGGACTCGCGGGAACCGACTCGACGATCCTGTTTTGTGTCGCGGGTAGAGGCACTTCTTTGGCCGGAGCGGGGGCCGCGGCCGATCCTGGGACCGACCAGAAAGCTGGGTTCGTATTCTGGATGGACGGGCGCGCTTCCGATGGTGGTGCGGCGGGCATCGTGCTCTGAGTTTGCGCAGCTGGCGCCGAAACCACGGCTGGATTGTCCTCAAGTTCTGCCGACGCGGTCGTTGCTTTGAACTCGTCCTGGAACTCGTCTTGAAACGCGTCTGGAAACTTGCCCGAAGACTCGGCCGGAATCATCGCCGACACCGGAGCTTCAAGTTCCTGCTCCTCGTGGCGGTATGACGGCGGCGCCATCGGTGCCGCGGCTCGATTGACCGACTGGAACGAACCTCCGACGGCGGCGGACGCTGGCGCTGTTCTCGGCGGCATTTTGGGTGCCGGACTGCCAGCACTGGCGGCAGCATCAGAATTTTTTCGCAGAAGTCCGCGCGCGACGCGAAGTGTTCCCTTGGCCTGCTCAACATTGATCGGCTTGGTGAGAACCAGATTGGCGCCGAAGCGGTAGGCCTTGGCTACACCCATCTGTCCTTCGACCAAAGCGATTGCCAAAGCACTCTGATTGGAACCGGAATTTCTAGCACTCTTGAAGAGCAGGGAAGCGTTCTGTTCGTTCTCGCTGTCCACGACGAGGGCGTCGTAACGCTGCGACATCAACTTCTTTACCGCGGCAAAGGGTTCGTGCACCGCCTCTACTGAGAAGTCCAGGTCGCAAAATACCTGACTTACAATGCTTGCCAGTTTTTCATCAGGACAGAACAGTAGAGCTTGGTAACCCATGATGAGACAATCCTAGGTAATGCGGTGGGTACCAGCAAGTTACGGGGGTAATTGAGGTTAGGGTCGATGGCCGTTAGTCGGCTGACTCGTCTGCCTTCAGGGCCGCTGGAAGTCGACGATCACTACCGTTTGGAAGGGTTGTGCTTTTCCATCGCGGACGTAGGGCCGGTAGCGCCACTGTTTCACGGCTTGGATGGCGGCGGTAGCCAGGGTTGCGTTTCCTTCGACCAAACGCAGACCTTCAACCTTGCCATTTTCATCTACCACGGCCTTGAGGACGACTGTTCCTTCCCCTTGACCCGACCGAGCTGCGGCGGGATATTTCGGCGCCACACTGTGAGCCAATCGCTTTTCCGCGCCCTTGGAAGAGAGAATCACCGCGCCGGTTTCGCCCGGCAGTGGCGTGCTGGATGAACTTGCGGCGGCGGCCCCTTTATTGTTGTCGCCAGATTCGCTGTCATCGGGCGTGCTTTGGCTCGGATTGCCAGCGTCAGACTTAGTGACAGGCAGGGCTGTGGTCCCGGAAAGTGGAGAGGCGACGGACGGTTGACCAGTTGAAACATTCGCCGAACTTGTGACGGCGTCTGACGCCGTTGCTTGCGGTGCATTCGGATCAACTGGCGATGCCGTCACAGCCGCTGGTGCTTTGGGCGGAGCCGGTTGAGCCGCAGGCCTCGCGGGACGCGGCACCGGAGCCGGTGGCAATGCCGTTCCGGCGAGGGCCAGCACGCGATCAATCTGCGGTTGAGCAATGGCCCGAAACCCGGGCTGATACGTCCATGCGGCATAGAAGCCGCCGCCAGCGAGCGTGAGCATCAGCAACGCGACCAGCGGACTGCGCGTTTTCTTCGGGCCTTGCCGGTAGGACGAAAACACCGGCGCAGCAGGCTCCACTGTGATTTTATCCGCGGCAGCCTTGTCCACTTCTGAGCTTTGCTTCTGTGACTCTGGTTTCTGTGAATCCACTTTTTGCGATTCAACGCGCTGCAATTCCGCCTTTTGCGACTCTTCAAGTTCGGTTCTTTCCAGCTCGACCATCACCGGATCGTCGGAAAGCGCGTCCTCGGGTTTCGAGTCAACGGGGACCAATCCAGTCGGTGAGTCGGACGAAGATGCTTCGCTCGAAGTCGGCTTGGTTTTGGATAAGGATGATGCCGAAAAAGGCATTGAGTGCGGCGTCAAGGTCGGGCGCGCCGGCGGGGCTTCGGCTTCGTCCACCGCGGCGCTCATCTTCGCTGCTGCCGGGGCGGCAGAGAACGTTGGCGCAGGCTCGTCGAAGCTAGTCAGTTGCGGGGAAACGGCTCCTGCGGCGGCCGCCTGCGAGCGTTCTGGGGCCACGTCGGCTGCGTTCGACTCCAGCGCGTGCGCACTCTCGTTTGCCGGGACGACCTTGTGCACCCGGCTGACCGCGGTGCGTATGGTGCTGCGGGCCTGGTCCTTGGCGACGGGCTTGGTCAGAATCAGTTCCGCCCCCAGGCGAAAAGCAGTGGGCAGACCGGCACGGCCATCGACGATAGCGATGGGAACGGGGTTGTTGCCGTTTTTTCCGCGGCGGCAAACGTCAAAGATCAGCTTGGCTGCGGGCAGATTTTCGCAATCCACCAACACCAGGTCGAAGCTCTGCGAATTGAGTTTTTGGGCAGCGGACGCGCCATCCAGCGGACGCTCGCAAGTTACTGACATTTCTTCCAAAACGCCGGTAATTGCGCTCACCGCCTGGTCATCCGGCGACAACAGCAGAGCATGAGGCATAGCTCTCTCATGCTAGAAACCCGCGTCAAAAGCCGCAAGTTACGTGGGTAAGCTGGCCGCGACCTATAGTTTCCGACGGATAGTTTCAGGGAAGGCGCTGGTTTTTCCCGGTCGCCGAATCAGGCGGAGGATAGACGATCGATCCCCGAAAAGCTGACTTGTCGGCGGGCGCAAAGTCGGGGAAGGGGAGCTTGTTCTGGTCCCGCCATTGCTGCACCTGCTGTTCGGCTGCTGCTGCTTTTTCGTGGTCGAGGCCGGAATCGCGCGAGAAGTATACGGTGCGCGACGGGAAGGCGAGACTGCTGCCGGATTTCTCGACGATGTCCATGATGCGCAGCAGAAGGTCTTCGCGGATGGCGGTAAATTCTGCCATATCGCGGGTGAGTACATAACTGAACATCTCAAGGCTCAGGGCGCTGTTGTCGAAACTGGCGAAACGGATGCGTGCCGAGTCGCTTTCGACTTTCGGGTGTTCGTATAACATGCGGCGGATTTCCGCGAGCAGATAACGCAGTTGATCGGCCGAGGTTTCACAGCGGATCCCGAGCGTGGGATTGAAGAGAATCTTGTCGCGGCGAGTGAGGTTTTCAATGTTCATGGTGGCGAGCGCTCCATTGGGAATGGAAAGCTCGGTGCGCTCGGTAGTGCGAATGCGGGTGGAGCGCAGGCTGATGTCTTCCACGGTCCCGACGCGATCGCCGAAGCGGCAACTATCGCCGACGCGGATGACTTCGTCGGCCAGAACGGAGATTCCGCCAAAAAGATTTTCGAGCGTCTTCTGCGCAGCGAAGGCGATCGCAATGCCGCCGATGCCAAGGCCGGCGAGCAGGGTGGTCAGGTTGAAGCCCAGGATCGCGAATGTGGCCAAAATGGCGACGATCACCACCAGCGCGGTGAGCAGGCGCTCGCCCAGCACCATCAGGGTTCCAGTGCCGATGCGCCCGGCGCTGATGGCGTGGTTGCGCAGCCGCTGCATGACGAGGCTGGAGGCGCGGAGCAGAAACCAGAAGAAGCCGATGGTGATGAGGACACCGATGATCCGGTAGTAGTAAAGACGTGGGAGCAGAGGCAGGCCGAGGTAGGCGGCAATCACGCGGTGAGCAATCGCGCTAAACGTCATCACCAGCGACGTGCGCAGTCCCCTGTAAGCGTGCAGGTTGGGTCGATTTCTGAACTTCAGCCATAGCCGGCGCGGAATCGCCAGCAGCAGCGCCACCGCCCAGCCGATGCCGAGCGCCACCGGAATCGCGGCGAAAAGTGCGAGCCATTGCCAGAGCGGCATCCCTAGAAACATATTGCTGACCAGGCTCCGCGGGAGTTTGCTTTCGACCTGGTGGGCTTCGAGGTTGTCATACAGTTCCGGGACTTTGTTGAGCGTGTCCGCGGAGAAGAGCCAGACCTTCCCTGAGTTCGGATCGTTGACGCGGACGAGGACGACGGGAACGTCACCTTCGCCATTGGAGAAAACTCCGATGGTTTGCTGATCGAGGGTACCGAACTCCGGACTGCCTTCGCGGTTCTTGCTGAGTTGCCGCGGGCTGCCCACGAAGGACGAGTCCATCAGCTTCTTCAGCTTTTCGGCGACCTCTGGACCCTGCGACAGACGGCGCACGGCGCTGATCTGCAGGTAATCGGCGGCGGCTTTGTAATTCCCCGCCTGTGCCACTTGCAGGAATCCGAATACGGCTCCTGAAGGCGTGTCGCGTCCAAGTTGATCGGCGGCCGCGGGAGCTGGTGGAGTCTGGGTTCCACCGGGCAGCAGGCTGGTCACCGACTGGGCCGCGAGGCCGTGGAGGGAAAGCGAAACGACGAGAATCAACAGCGCCAGTTTCTTCATCGAGGTTCCAGCTTGGAGCGGCTACGAGCGGCGTTCCGCGAGCTTCGAGTAAACCGGTTTGCCCGTAGCTCGCGGCTCGAAGCTCGCTTTGCTCACACTACTGCCTCTTGGGACGATAGATATCGGTGGCCTGTCCGTAGAAGACTTCAGCCGCTTCCATCATCGTCTCCGAGAGCGTCGGGTGCGGATGGATGGTCATGCCTACATCGGCCGCCAGAGCGCACATTTCGATAGCGAGCACACCCTCAGCAATTAGTTCGCCCGCGCCTGCGCCGACGATGCCGACGCCGAGCACGCGCTCCGTCTTCGGATCGATGAGCAGCTTTGTGAGTCCTTCCGGGCGGTCGATGGTGATGGCGCGTCCCGACGCGGCCCATGGAAACTTAGCGATGGTGATCTCGCGTCCTTGTTCTTTGGCCTGCGTTTCGGTCAGTCCAGCCCAGGCAATTTCAGGATCGGTGAAGACGACTGCGGGAATCGCGTTGGGCTCGAAGGCAACTTTGTGGCCGGCGATGGCTTCCACCGCCGTGCGTCCTTCATGCATCGCTTTGTGGGCGAGCATAGGCTCTCCGGCTACGTCGCCGATGGCGTAGATGGTGGGGTCGGCGGTCTGGCGCTGGCCGTTGATTTCGATGAATCCTTTGGCGTTGATTTTGACTTTCGTTTTGTCAAGGCCGGGAATTTCGGAATTCGGGCGGCGTCCCACTGACATCAGCACGCGGTCGAATACCTGCTCTTTTTCTTTTACGTTCGGACCGTCGAGGGTCACGCGAATGCCGGTCTTTTCGTCTTTGAGCGACTTGACGGTTGTGTTCAAGAGGATCGTGTCGAAAAGTTTTTGGAGACGCTTGTGCAGGGGCAGGACGAGATCGCGGTCGGCTCCGGGCAGCAGGCCAGACAACATTTCTACGCACGTCACTTTTGTGCCGAGCGTGGCGTAGACCGATCCTAATTCGAGTCCTATGTAGCCGCCGCCTATGACAAGCAGTGTTTTTGGGACGTCGGGCAGGTCGAGTGCGCTCGTTGAATCCATTAGGCGCGGGCTGTCGAGTTTCAGGCTGGGTACCACGGTTGGGCGCGATCCAGTGGCGATGATGATGCGGTCGAAGGTGAGGTTCTCTTCGCCACCAGCTTGTTTCGTAACTTTCAGCGTGGTCGAGTTCACGAAGGCGGCTTTGCCCTGGACGAACGTGACGGCGCGCTGTTTGGATAATTGCCCAAGTCCGCCGGTGAGCTTTTTTACTACTCCTTCTTTCCACGTGCGGAGTTTGTTCAGATCGATTTTGGGCTCGGCGAATTCGATGCCCCAGTTCTTGGCCTGCTCGGCTTCTTCGAGCAACTTGGCTACGTGCAGCAGGGCTTTCGACGGGATGCAGCCGCGATAGAGGCAGACGCCGCCGGGGTTCACTTCCGGATCAATCAGCGTAACTTTCATGCCCAGGTCGGCAGCGAGAAATGCGGCGGCGTATCCGCCGGGGCCGCCACCGACCACTGCTACACGGAGATTTGGAGTGTCTGCCATTTCGTTATTTATCCTTTATAGATGGTCCGCTAAATTGTGCTGCCCCAGACGAAAAACACTCACCGCCGAGCCGCCGAGGACGCGGAGAAAAGCAAAATAAAAAAGCAGTTCTCGGCGCTCTCTGCGTCTCGGCGGTGAAAAGTCCTTAGCCCTGAACCGACAGCAAGAACGGCTGCTCAAAGGCTTCCGCGATCCAGCGCAGAAAACGCGCGGCGTCGGCTCCGTCGATCAACCGGTGATCGTACGAGAGGGAGAGGGGCAGAATCAAGCGCGGCTCGAATTTACTTCTATCGCTCACCCACTCCGGCTCCATGCGCGAACGCGACAGGCCGAGAATTGCAACCTCGGGATGATTCACGATCGGCGAAAATCCGGTGCCGCCGATTCCGCCAAGATTCGTGATCGTGAACGTGCCGCCTTGCATCTCCTCGGGAGTCAGTTTTTTGTCGCGCGCTTTCTTCGAGAGTTGTGTCATCTCCGCCGCCAACTCTACGATATTTTTCTTGTCTACGTCGCGAATGACCGGCACCAGCAGTCCGCGATCGGTGTCTACCGCGACGCCGATGTTGATGTACTGCTTGTAAATAATCTCTTCTTTCCCCATATCAATAGATGCATTGAACTGAGGAAAGACTTTGAGCGCCGACGCGCAGACTTTGAGGGCGATCGCCGTGACCGTCATCTTGCCGCCGGCTTCTTCCGCCCGCGGCGCGAATTTGGCGCGCAATTGTTCCAGCTCGGTGATGTCGGCGCGATCTTGCTGGGTGACGTGCGGAATCGTGTTCCACGCCTGACGCAGATGTTCGGCGGTTTTGCGCCGCACGCCGCGCATCGAGACCCGTTCGGTTTTCCCCCACTTGGAGAAGTCGGGTAGTTCGGGCTCGATGAAGCCTCCGCCTGGCATTTGTGCTGAAGCGGCGGCCGCAGCGAGTGCGTTCTTAGCGCATAGCTTTACGTCATCTTCGCTGATGCGTCCGCCGGGGCCGCTGCCGGGCACGCTGTGGATGTCGACTCCAATTTCGCGCGCTAGGCGACGCACGTGCGGTGCCGCCGCGGCCGGGTCACGGTGTTCGGTGCCGGCAACTTTACCGAGTTGCACGGGCATACTGAACTCTTGTGTCGAGACGGGAGGTTGATCGGGCGGAAGCGCTTGTTCTTCGGATTTACCTTCGGCTCGCAAGGCCAACTGGAAAGCCAACCGCGCTGCTTGCTGTCCGGAGATGTGTTCCACGGGCTCGTGTTTACGCGGAGACACCGGTTGGGTGACCACACCGCCCTCCAGCGTGAAGATGACCTCGCCTACCTTGACCTTCTGTCCCTCTTTTACTTTGATCTCTCGCACTACGCCGCTGACCGTGGAAGGAACTTCGATGACGGCTTTGTCGGTTTCGAGTTCCATGACCGGCTGGCCTTCGGAGACAGTCGTACCCGGCGAGATGAGCAACCGCACCAGATCGCCGGAGTCGATGTTCTCACCCAGTTCGGGGAGCTTGAAGTCGGTGGGCGCGGCTGCGGCGGGCTTGGCTCGCCGGTCGGGCTGAGGCGTTGCCACGGGGGCTGGTTTCGCCGGCGCCGTTGACACTGGGCTTGCGGAGGCTGCTGAAGCGGCTGCGACCTTCGCTTCGGTATTCTTCTTTTTCAAAACCGGTGTCGCTTGAGTTCCGGTTGTGTTTTCGACGGTGAAGATGACCTGCCCGACTTTTAACTTGTCACCTTCTTTTACGCGAATTTCTCCGACCGTGCCCGTCACCGACGAAGGCACTTCCACAACGGCCTTGTCGGTTTCGAGTTCCATTACTGGCTCGCCTTCGGCGATGTTGGCGCCGGGCTTGATCATCAAGCGGACCAGGTCTCCGGTCTCGATATTTTCGCCCAACTCGGGCAGCTTAAATTCCGTTGCCATTCTTTCTTATTCCCTCTTGCCTTTGCGTGTTCTGGTTCTCTCCACTAGCTCGTGGCGGGGTTGCGTTTTTCCGGATCGATGCCTAGATCACGGATGGCTTTCTCGATGACTTTCGCCTCGACGCCCAGCGCATGCAGCGTGGCGAGCACGATGTGCTTTGCATCCACCTCGAAAAAGTCACGCAGGGAGGCGCGGTTTTCGCTGCGTCCGAAACCGTCTGTGCCGAGCGACATCAGCTTGCCCGGAACCCACTGCGCGATGCTGTCGGGCAGGACTTTCATGTAATCCGATGCCGCGATAAACGGGCCGGCTGCGCCGCTCAGGGTCTGGGTGACATACGGTACTTTTGCGTTTTGCGTGGGGTGCAGCATGTTCCAGCGCGCGCAGTCGGTTGCTTCCTTATAGAGTTCCTTGTAGCTGGTCACGCTCCACACGTCGGCCGCTACGCCGTAGTCTTTTTCCAGAATCTCCTGGGCCTTGAGCACTTCGAACATGATGGTGCCGCTTCCCAGTAGCTGTGCACGCAGTTTCGCATCTTTCTTTTCAGAAGTTTTGTAGCGGTACAAGCCTTTGAGGATGCCCTCGCGAATGCCCGGCTGGTTGGGCATTTCGGGCATGTGCAGCGGTTCGTTGGTGACTGTCAAGTAATAGAAGATGGATTCGCCATCAACGTACATGCGCTTGATGCCGTCCTGAATAATGATGGCGATCTCATACGCGAAGGCCGGATCGTAGGCCAGCAAATTCGGCACCGGAAGCGCCAGTACGTGGCTGTTTCCATCCTGATGCTGCAAGCCTTCACCCGCCAGCGTCGTTCGTCCCGCGGTGCCTCCGATGAGGAAACCGCGACAGCGCATGTCGGCTGCGGCCCAGATCAGGTCGCCGATGCGCTGCAGTCCGAACATGGAGTAGTAAATAAAGAAGGGAATCGT
Organism: uncultured Acidobacteriaceae bacterium; assembly: GCA_963755765.1. GTDB lineage: Bacteria > Acidobacteriota > Terriglobia > Terriglobales > Acidobacteriaceae > Acidiflorens. The sequence continues at coordinate 238,598 of CAVWKZ010000002.1, read as the reverse complement.
ATTGATGCCGTGATTGGCATACGCGGTACCCGCTGCGATGAAAGAGCACATCGATCCCGCTTCGGTGATGCCCTCTTCCAGAATCTGTCCATTCTTCGCTTCCTTGTAATAAAGGAGCGTGTCCATATCGACCGGCTCATAAAGCTGGCCAACGCTCGAGTAGATCCCGACCTGGCGGAAGAGCGCCTCCATGCCGAAGGTGCGGGCTTCGTCGGGAACCACGGGTACGATGAGCGGACCGACTTCAGGATCGCGCAACAACTTCGAGAGCATGCGCACGAAGACCATGGTGGTCGAAGCTTCGCGTCCTTCGGTGCCTTTGTAGAACTCCTCGAAGAGCGCCTCAGAGACCGGCTTCAGCGGTGTGGCACGAACTTTTCGCACCGGGATGTAGCCGCCCAGTTGTTTCCGGCGCTCCTGCATGTACTTGATTTCCACGCTGTCGTCAGCGGGACGATAAAAGGGCGCATCGTGAAGCTCGGCGTCGGGAATCGGAATGCCGAAGCGGGAGCGGAAGATCTGCAGCTCATCGTCATTGAGTTTTTTCTGCTGGTGGGTGATGTTCTTGCCTTCGCCCGCTTCACCGAGTCCGTAGCCCTTGATGGTCTTGGCGAGAATGATAGTCGGAGAGCCCGTATGCTCAACCGCCGCCTTGTACGCGGCATGCACCTTGATCGGATCGTGGCCGCCGAGTCTCATGCGGGCGAGCTGCTCGTCCGAGAGATGTTCGACCATCTTCAGCAGCCGGGGATCGGTGCCGAAGAAATTTTGTCGAAAATATGCTCCGCTCTCGACAAAATATTTCTGGTACTGGCCGTCGGTGATCTCGCCCATGCGCCGGACGAGCAGTCCATCGCGATCCGCCTGAAGTAGCGGATCCCAATCACCGCCCCAAATCAGCTTGATGACGTTCCATCCTGCGCCGCGGAAAATAGCTTCCAGTTCCTGGATGATCTTGCCATTGCCGCGCACCGGTCCGTCGAGGCGCTGAAGGTTGCAGTTGACGACGAAAATCAGATTATCGAGCCGTTCGCGCGAGCCGAGTGTAATTGAGCCGAGCGATTCCGGTTCGTCCATTTCGCCATCGCCCAGGAAGGCCCAGACTTTGCCGCCGGTCGAAGTTTTCAGCCCGCGATTCTCGAGATACTTGATGAAGCGCGCGTGATAGATCGCCTGAATCGGACCCAGTCCCATCGACACGGTGGGAAATTCCCAAAAGTCGGGCATGAGCCAGGGATGGGGATACGACGAGAGTCCGCCGCCGGGCTTCAGTTCGCGCCGGAAGTTCTCCAACTTCGCTTTGGGAATGCGGCCCTCGAGGTAGGCGCGGGCGTAGATGCCGGGTGCGGCGTGTCCCTGAAAATAGACTACGTCGCGGTCGCCGGACTCGGTGGCAGCGTGAAAAAAGTGATTGAACGCGACTTCGTAGAGCGTGGCCGCCGAAGCGAAGGTGGAAATATGTCCGCCGATGCCTTCCTGAATTTTGTTGGCGCGGACGACCATGGCCATGGCGTTCCAGCGCACCAGGCTCTTGATGCGGCGCTCCATTTCCTGACTGCCGGGAAATGGGGGCTGATCTTTTGCCGGGATCGTGTTCTGGTAAGGAGTTGTCGCCGTGAAAGGGAGATTTACTCCGGCAGCGCTACGCGCGTGCAACGCCAGTTGTTGCAAGAGCCGTCCCGCGCGGTCCGGGCCGCCTTGTGAGAGCACATAATCGAGCGAGTCCAGCCACTCTCGAGTTTCCAGTACTTCGATTCCGTTCGTCTGTTGCGTTTCAGCCACTATGACCTCACAAATAGGATGAACACTCCATGATAAGCAATCGGGAAGAATTTTGCTGGAGGAGAGGCAGTCAATGGTGGTTCGTCGTTGGTTGTTGGCGAGCGCGTTCGCTAACGACTATCGACCAATGACCAAACGACCAATTCACTCCAGTGTGACCGCCTTCACCAGATTTCGTGGATGATCCACATTGAGGCCGCGCTTGGCGGCGACGTAGTAGGCAAACAACTGTAGCGGAACGATCTCTAAAATCGGAGACAGAAGTTCCGGCGCGGTAGGAATAAAGATAGTGTGGTCGGCCACGTTCGGAATGATGGTGTCGCCTTCCGTCGCCAGCGCGATTAACGTCGCGCCTTGTTTCTTGAAGCCTTCCATGTTGTTCACGTTCTGTTCGTAGCGCAACACGGAGCCTCGGTCGTTACGGTCACAGGTCGCGATCATCACCAACGGCAAGCGGAAATCGATCAGCGCGTTGGGGCCGTGCTTGGCTTCTCCGGTGGGATAGCCTTCGGCGTGGATGTAGGAAACTTCCTTCAGCTTGAGAGCTCCATCCATCGCGATCGGGTAGTGAATGGCGCGACCGAGGAACATGAAATCGTCGACGCGGTAGTAGAGTTCGGCCAATTGTTCGACTTCATCAGCCGCCGACAGGATCGTTTCCGTTTTTTGCGCTAGCGCGAGAAGTTCGCCGATGTAGTGCTGGGCCAGCGCCTTCGAAACCTTTTCTTTGATCTCTCCAAGGTACAGTGCGAACAGAAACAAGCACGCCATCTGCGCGGTGAATGCCTTGGTTGAGGCAATGCTGATCTCGGGACCGGCGTGGGTGTAAATGAAACCGTCGGCTTCGCGCGCAATGGTCGATCCTTCGACGTTCGAAATTGCGATGGTGCGCGATCCTTTTTCCCGTGCTTCGCGCTGTGCTGCGGTGGTGTCCGCGGTTTCTCCGGACTGCGTAATAAAGATGCTCAGTTCGCCACGCCCAATCATTGGATCGCGGTATTCAAACTCGCTGGCATAGTCCACATCGACCGGAACAGCGGCGAGTTCCTGCATCATGTACTGGCCAGTCATCCCCGCATGACGACTCGTCCCTGAAGCCACGATGTTAATCCGGCGAACGGTGCGCAGTTGGTCACGCGAGATATGAATTTCGTTCAGGCGAACCAGTCCCTCGGCCAGCGAGACGCGAGGGTCAATCGTCCGGCGCAAGGCGTCGGGCTGCTCAAAGATTTCTCGAATCAGATGATGCGGAAACTTGTGTGTCTCAGCCATGGCTTTTAATCCCACTAGCTCTTGAGGCATTCCGCGCCGCCGATAAAAGTCCGCAGCACTTCGCCCGCGGAACTGAGGACCACGAAGTCCGCGTCCGCTCCCACTGCGAGCACGCCCTTGTTCGCGATTCGCGCTGCCCGCGCCGGATTTCGGCTGGCGGCCGCAACTGCCAGAGGCAAATCCCATTCCGCGAAGCGCGCCAGATTCTGTACGGCACGGTCCATGGTCAAAACGCTTCCCGCCAGTTTGCCGCCCACGGTGCACTTGCCATCGCGCACGTCCACTTCGAAAGATCCAAGACGATAACGGCCGTCGGGCATGCCGGTTGCCGAGATGGCGTCCGTGATGAGCACGGTTTGCTCCACGCCTTTGGCCTTGGCAAAGAGCTTCACGATTGCCGGATCGAGATGCACGCCATCGGCGATGATGTCTGCGCTCACACGGCGATCGGTAAGCACCGCGCCCAAAATACCGGGACTGCGATGGTCGAGTGGGCGCATCGCGTTGAAGGTATGCGTCGCGTGCCGCGCACCGGCCGCGATTCCGCGTTCAGAAGCCGCAAAATCGGCGTCGGAATGTCCCAGGCTCACGCACACGCCGCGCCGCGCGGCTTCGGCAATGACCTCGAGCGCGCCCTCCACTTCTGGCGCAATCGTCATCATACGGATGCGGCCGCGCGCCGCTTGCCAGAACTTCTCGAACAAAGCCAGGGTCGGAGTCAGCAAATTCTCCGGCGGATGCGCCCCTCGCCGGGCATGGCTGATGAAGGGACCCTCAAGATGGATTCCGAGCGGGAGAGCCCGATGATCACGATCTGTCGCTTCTCGTTCGCGCTTTTCAATCGCAGTCGCGAGTCGCTCGAGCGCTCGCAAGGTTGTATCCATGGGAGCGCTGACGGTGGTGGGAAAATAGCTCGTGACCCCATGGCGCGCGAGCAGGCGTTCGATCGCGGGCAGCGCCTCGACGCTGTCGTCCATGACGTCATACCCAGCGCTGCCGTGAATGTGGAGATCGACGTAACCCGGCGCTATCACGCCGTCGCCGAATTCGGACAAGGAAACTCCGGCGGAAAGCTGGCGGGCGCTTCGAGCGGTAATCTCGACGAGGCGTCCCTGCTCGACGAGCACCAGAGGATGCTCGACGGCGTCCGTCGGAGTCAACAGCCTTTCCGCAGCAAAAGCCAGCATATAAACGTTTTAATAGAGGCAAAACAGAGCCCGTGAACAAGATTGTAACAGCCTTCGTTACCTCTGCCGGCAGGCAGGAAGCGCTGTTCATCGAAAAATCGCGAGACGACAGAATGCTATACTGTTTGAGTTCGAGTCCGCTACGCAGTTCCTGTAGCGGCCGTCATCCAGCCGTCAGTCGGGGAGTGGCTCAGCCTGGTAGAGCACCTGGTTCGGGACCAGGGGGTCGGAGGTTCAAATCCTCTCTCCCCGACCAATTATTCCCAAGCAGCTCATTGAATTAGCGACGATCCCAAATTTCGGATTTCCTTAATTTGGGTCCGTTTGGGTCCAGTTAGCAAATCTTCCACCTTCTGCACCGCTTCTTTTGCTCCGGCTGGCAACGAATGCAAGTAGGTCCCTCGGGTGATCTCTGGAGAAGCATGCCCGAGGAGCGATTGCACCGTGCCAAGCGGCGTTCCAACCGCGTCCAGCAATGTTGCGTTCGCATGGCGTAAAGAATGCCACTGAATTTTCGGAATCTTCAACTCTTCGCATACGGGAACGAGCTGACGATTCGTCAAATTGCGACGGCAGAGTGGAGTGCCTTTCTTCGTGCGAAATACAAGCGCGTCTGGATCGGCGGCTTGGGGTCGCATGTTGGACAGGATCTGCACTCCCTTTGCACTCAGCGGGACCGCGCGGTTGCTGGACCGAGTCTTTGGTTCATCGAAGTGTCCTTCGTAAAGCGTGCGCCTTACACGAAGAATGCCGGTGTTCAAATCGACATCTTGCCAGCGCAGGGCCAGCAATTCGCCAATTCGCAAGCCGGTCAACACAAGCAACCAAACCAAGGATCTGGATGGGTCCGGCAATCTCAGAAGAAGCGAATATAGCTGCTCCGGGGATAAAAGCGTCCTCTCTGGTTGAGGCCCGCGTCGCGGCAATCTCGTTTTACGAACGGGATTGTCTTCAATGTATCCCCAGAATTCCGCTGTTCCCAAGATTGTGCCGAGGGTCGTTCGACAATGTTTGACTGTACGCCATGAAAGCCCTTCTTTTATTTTATCGGCGAGAAACATCTGAATCGATTCCCGCGAAATCAAGCGAAGCTGGACATTCCCGAACACAGGCAGCAGGTGAGAGTTGACGATGTACTTGTAATGCTCCTGGGTTGCATACTTGAGAGTGGGGTGAGCTTGCGCTTCCCACTCCTGGACAAAGGAACGAAATGGACAACACGAGCGCGGATGGTAGTCGGCACTGTTGACGCGGCGAAGCCGGTCGGACAGAACCATCTGTGCATCACGGCGTGTTGGGAGATCTATCACCGTGCCAAGGATTTCAGAACGGCGTACCCGGTATGATTCCCCGTTTTGTCCGATGATACGCTCCCAGAATCGTGCGACCCACACTCTAATCCTCTTTCCGCGTTTAATAAGTGAACCGTGCTGAAAATGCTTTTTGCGAGCCACTTTGCCTCCTTTCAAGGCTCGCTTAGCTGGTTCTGCGTCGGCGGAAAGTGTAGTGCTTGGGGGACCCGTATGCAATTCAGTTCTCCCGATATTGCGTTTCCAGCCACTTTTTTATTTCCGGCATGGAAAAACGAAGGTATTTTCCCAATTTCATGTGAGGAAGACATTCAATCCCGCGCCGCCGAGTGCGTTCGTAGACCCAGGAAACGGGGACTTTAAGAAATGAGGCAAGCTCTGAAACCGTCATTAATTCGTCGGTTAGTATTTGCATGGCATTGTCCCCTACGTTCGTCACGCGATTAACTGTCTCATCGTCGAAGTCCGGTAACGGTCGAAGAGCTCTTCTTCTGTCAGCCGGAATCCATTGGAAGGGATGAACGCTGAAAGCCTCTTGAGAATTCGATCTGCATTCCCTTGGGATTGTTCGTTGAGTGCGAACCGCGTTCGCTGTAGCCCTTGTTCTTCGATTAGCCGGCGAACACTGACACCGCGTTCGTAAACATCGGACCTGTAGTTCGAGCGCTGCGGCCCGGGTTCCGAGCCATTAATGATCTTGAGCCTGTCAAAGGGATTGAACGTGGAAGCTGCGCGCAACTTCCTGACCGTGTCCAACTGTGAAGGAATCCGCCCACCGCCGAGTTGACGCTCGACACGAGTCAGGATTGTGTCGGGGGTAATACCAAAAATTTCTTTGAACTCTGGGACTTCTTCTCCGGGATTCACGCCACGCAGTAGTTTTTTATACTGGTGCTTGTGTTCGGCAACCTTGTCATAAATGCGAACAACATTCGGCCTCTTGCCAAGATAAAAGGTCTCGAGACGTTTCATCCCCATCTCGGAGTATTCGAGTCCGTCAACGATGTGGCCAATACCAGCGACCCAACGTTTGTATTGCACGCGACAATGCTCTACGAACCAGGGAACTGGTATATCGAACACATCCGCGGCGAGATCCACCCGCATGACAGCAAGGGATTCAGGATCGACGTCGAAAATCTCTTCGACCTCTCGAACCATCCTAGAGAAACCCATGCGACCGGTTTCCACAAGCTCAACTTTATAGTTGCCCTCCTTTGCCAATCGCGCAGAGTTGTGGAGAATTACGTCGTACCCAAATTCACGCAAGTCTACTACGGAGGCGTAGTACCGCGACGGTCTGAGTCGCGTAGGCAAGCCTTCAAGTGATCGCCTCGCATCTTCCCTCGCCAGTTCACAATACAGTTGCGCAAACTTTGGCGTATAGGGAACTGATTGCGGGACCCGAACCTCCAACTTGTCAATCATAGACATCAAAACGACATCCTCTTAATTGCGGCAAGCCTTCTGTCCTCTGCCTCTTAACGACGAAGTGACGTGAGTTGCAGGGTATTACTCACCCCTGCAACCAGATTTCTGGGGGCCTCCGGTATTCGCCGACCTAACGACCAGTAAACGCACTCTGCCTCTAAGCCAAGGGGGACGGGGGAGACGAGACGACAGAGATTTACTCTGTCCTCAGCCTCCATTTCCACTTCTTTGCTCCCGCTCTGGGCATGGGCACCCAGGGCAATCCAGGACATGCCCGTCGCGTCGCGGGTCGAGAGAAGTGGTCAAGCTCGTCGCCCGCGCTATGTGCCCATCCTGGACTGCACTCGATGCCCTTCGCCCTGCTTAGGTGCGCGTTGTTGTCAGCCGTTCGTATTCGGCCATTACCGCTTCATCCACGATCGATCGGATCTTGCCGATCAGCGCAACCGTGTCGAAGTAACGAAACTCCCCTTTGCGCGCCGGAGGCACGACTCGAGCTGGTTCCGAATCACGCTGAATGACCGAGAATCCCGAGACTTTGATCACCCCATCACTTCCCAGAGGAATCGTGACGTCCGCAAAGGCTTTGAGCTTGCTGTCGATCTTGGTTGAAATCCGCACTTCCACTGATATGTTGCTGGCAATCATGTTCGAACCTCCATGTTCGAAATTCATTAGTTGACCTTCCCTTTCGCTCGTGCCCAGAGAAGCCGCTCTCGGCCTCGGGCAGACAATCTCCAGACGTATGGGCGTTGACGGGAGTGGGCTGGTTGGTTCCAGGGGTGAGGGGCTCGGTCCAGAAGCCCCCAACGCCAGAGTTTTCGAAGACGTGTTGCGAGAGACGCCCGAAAAGAGCGGCTATACCAACCAGCGCACCTCGACAATTCCGCAATTTCCGCGCACGTTGCCTGCCCCTGTCCAGAGATAATCGCAAGAATTTGAAATCTCGTCATGACCTTCCCTTCTGCTGTTCGCTAGCAATTCCTCTGCTAACCAATCCAGTCAAAATCGGCAGAACGATTGCTATCGCGATTACAAAAAGAATCGACAACCAAAGTGGTAATTCGTCTTTTCGGTTTGTCGGGCGCTGGACGGGCGTAATCAAATTCCGTGTCACCGCGGCGTTCAGTGCCCGTCGCAGAACGCTAGACGGACTTAGCCCGCTACTCGTCGCAGCTGCATTTAGCACCTGAAGTCCCTCTTGGCCCAGATACAAAGACAAACGCGGATTCGTCGCTTCCAGTCGCGGCTCGGGGATCGACCGGATCTGAGATCCGCTCAGTCCTGGTAGCCCATCCACCACCGTGCGCGCCAACTCGTTTGTGCTCATAGCCCGCCCCGTTGCCACAGTGCCTAGTCGTTCCAACATGGACTCAGGCAATCGGGAACTAACCAACCCGCGACCACTCATAAAAACGTCCTTTCTTTCCTAACTCGACCAGACCTAACGCGCTTCCCGGAGTTGCCGTTGGAGATCTGCTTTGCGTTTCTGCAACCCGTCCCGGAATTGGGGCGGAGTTCTTTTGCTCTTCAGTGCGGCCTTAACTCCGCGCAGCTGATCCTTAAGACTTAGTTTGTTGCGAGCCATCTTTTCCTCTTTCTACGAAGTTCCCGTGGTTTGGGTCTGAACAACCTGGGAGGCGTCAAACTCTGCCCATGCAGAGAACAAGTGCGACAGCGGAATATCCGAAATGCTGAACGGGAAACACTAAGTTCTAGCCTTCCCTGGCAGAAAGGACAGACCGCCGAATGCCATTGTTTTCTTTGAACCATGGGCTTTATCATTCGCAACACCCCCCCGTACGGCTGAGTTTCGCACGAGATTTTTTTGGGGCTCTAGAAAGGGAAAAGGTTTTGGTGTGATAGACGGGCTCTCCCTACACGAGCGATGTTTGGTTTTGGTGCGATAGCCCTCAGAAACGGGTGAAACGGAACGCGATTGGTCCGAAGGAATGCTTGACAGGGTTTTGGGAAACATGAGGAAAAAGACTAAGAAAGTCAATCGAGGCGGCCGGACGGAAGAAATCAGCGCGGAGAAATTATTGGAGAGATTCAGAGCACTGAAGCGTGTTCTGGAAGACAATTGGGGCCGAATCGGCCTGAAGCTTCAGCGTGTTCGCAATCCGAATGATGTTAAAGAAATATTCACGCTGTTGCCGGGCGTCGAGTGGTATCCACCGTTTTGGGACTACTGGCTAAGTGCTTTCTCGAAGAAGAATCTTGTGAAGTGAGTCTCCGCGAGCTCCGCCAGACGCAGAAGAGACACGAGGAAGCTATTAACCAGGAAAGTAAGTGCAGATCCGAATATTACCGAGCACAACAGGAAGCTTACGCGGCGAAGACAGCGCTCAATAGTTTCATCGGTGACTATAAATCTGCCAAATGTCTTATTCATTTCCTGCGACGCGTTTTCGAGATCGCAAAGGAGCTTGAAGTGAAGAGTCTGGCTGCCGAGGCGGCCGTAGCGGAAGGCCTGTTCCACGAAGCCCGCGAGTATCAACAGAGGTTGAGGAACAGCGATCTTCTGAAGAGGCTTGGTTTGCTCGTAAAGAAGTCGTGGACTTTGCGCGAAGCAGCCGATATGAAAGAAACGCTGTCAATTTTGCAAAAGCCATGGCGGGACTGCCGGACTATTCGTGGATCCATTCATTCCGAAAATGCCCGTACGTTAAAAAAGATCCGATGTGCCCCGCCACTCTTAACTACCAACTCTTCAAGTTTTAGAAACCGTTGTGAAAAAGGCGAGGCCTTTCACATTGAAGAACATCGAGACTACCCTGCGAGAAGGGTTTCTTAGTAGGGACCCGAGGACTTACTTCGAGTGGATTTCGCTCCGAGTTGGGCATTCATTCAGCAGGGAATTGATTGCTGCAAAGGGAAGCGCATCAAGCGTAGCGAAGCAGCATACATGCTTATGGAGAAAATTCAAGAAAACCTTGAACGGGGCAAAACAATAACAGAGATGGAGCTCGCGAAACGAAAGCGACTGTTCTAACAGCGCACAAGAGTGACCGCGAGCGGTTTGTTCGTCAAACGTTCTTTCGACTGAAATATCAGGGATTATCCAGGTGATTGTCGATAACGGTCGGAATTCGGTCGTAGGGTTTGGGCGCCAGATCATCGCGAATGCAAGCGCGGCAACAATGCCTGGCAGCGTTATGTTCTTAACATTCGTAACCAGCGTTCCCAAAGACCCTAATAGGTCCATGACATATCCGCTCGGCCAGAGGCACTCTTAGCCCCCGACGAAACCTTCACGCACGTTCAGCGTATAGAGACTCCTACTCGGCGGGCAACGGATACCAGAATGAACTGAGAAGCCGCAATCGCCTTCTTCTCCGTGTGCCGATTGCTAGGAGAGGGACACTTCTGAGGAGTCGTGATACTGTGCGATCGGCAGCAAATCGCTTGGAGAGAGCGGTTGGTCGAGCGAGTGAGGGGTAACGGGTCCCCAAGTGTGGCAAAGGCCACCTCCCCAAGATTCAGTTTCCCCCTTGAAAACCGGTTGCTGCACTTTAAGGTACGACCCGACACCGAGTCAAGAACTTCCAAATCGGGACTGGGGGTTACCGACTGTTCTGCCCGATCATCAGAATCAAAGGGATCTTGTAAGCTATCCCAAAGCGCTGTGATCGAAGGACCGCGGAATCTTGGAAGGAAGCCGTAGGACTGTCGAATCCATTGCAGACGTTTACCCTTTAGCTAATTCACCGTCCTTCCCGTTGGCGCAATTAGCGCGACTGTGGTTGGAATTGGACCTCTTTAACGCCGCTTTCGTAGCGGGACAGCCCCACTGTGTCGAATCGGGTTCAATCATAAGGCGTCGCAGCTCGCTATTGGGGCGCCTGAAAAATGCCGAACCGGTCTCCTGACTTGCCCGCGACCGAACCGCATGTGAAGCCGGGACAACTTCCGGTTCGCCGACAACATACCCGAGAATCCGAGCACCTCTCCAACGCGCTGCCTCTCCGTTCTGGTTTCAAGAGCCAGAGTTGCGGAATTGCACCCCATTTCCTGAAATCTCTATGGGAATCCAGGTGGACTTCTTTTGCAGTTCGTGCGTTGGGCGGCGGGAAAGATTCGAATCCTGTCTGAAAGCGTAAATTCAATACCATGTCAGGGTCCCGGATAGCTAGAAAACACCCATGAACAGCAATCCAATTTCGGATTGCGGAAGACATCGGCTTGCCGGTTAGTAGAATTGAATGCTCTTCGCTCTCCGTCAGTTTTTTCAGTTGCTCCGGCGAGTTCGTGACAAAAGCGAACGACAAAAGCTTGCCCTTGGGTATTGTAGTCCGGACTACGACACTTCCCGTTCGTCTCCCTCCGCACGCCAACAAAGAGAGACGACTTGTCGTGGAATATCCCACCCTTCAAAAAGGCCCGGCCTCAAGTAGAGTAGCTAAGGCCCAAGCAGGTTCGTGCGGCATCAAAAGAACTGGATAATTTTGATGGTCTCCGTCAGCGCTTTCAATTGATCGGGGTCGTTGGCGGCGAAGGCGAATGATAGAAGTTTACCCTTTCGAATGGTCGTCCAGACCACGGCGCCTTTCCTCACTGGGCCTCTTGCATTGCAAAGACGGATACCAAGAAAGATTGACCCGAGATCACCACCCGTCGCATATGAGCTTGGGTCGAAGTGGATGTCCCGCCACCCAGTCGCTCATTTTGGCCTCGGCACTTGCGTCGTCCAAGCTGCTATATGCATCGCGTGGATATGCCACCACGTTTAGTGAATGCCAATCATGAACCGTTTCGTCTCCGCCAGATGACATTGAGAGCAACAGTTCCGCTTTGCTCTTTATGTGGAGAGCTTTAGCCTGATCTTCTAGGCTTGCGGTCGAGCGGTCGGTCTTGTCATGCATTTCCTGAGGTGGCCAATAACGAAACCCAAGATCCGGGTTCCTGTAAACCGGAACTAAACGAGGCGGATCATACCAGTTTGCGCCCATAACATCGGGAGCAGGATGCCAGCGTCACGACAGGTACTTTGCAGATGAAGACGCGGTAGCAATGATATCTACAGGATTTGCGACGCGGCCCTGATTTCCGGTTCACTCTGGCTCCTACGCTTTTGGTCCCGCTCAAGAACTTCGGCCCTCAACTTTTGCCGCCGAGATGCTTCCTGGATAATCTCCCGAGATGGTAGGACGTCGACGACGAAAAACCGCTTGAGCCATCTTTGCTTGAGTTCGCAGATCGTCTCGTCGTCGTCGAACACTGTCCGATGGCTCGGCTGAGTTATGGAAAACCGATCTGCGGATTGCCCATCAACTCCACCTGCCCGTTTAAAACTTTAAAGAAACGCATGATCTCGCCGTCCGGCATGAACTTGTATATGACTTCACCAGCCCCGACGGACGCCTCAAATTCTCCGCCATACTCGGGGTTGATATAGATGTGCACGCGGCTCTTCCAGTGTTGTGGTGTATCGATGTTTTCGCCGACTTGATTAAAATCACTGTAATTTCCTTCAGTATAGATCTCGTCCTCCACCGCCTGTATAACGGCATTTACTTCGACCGGAGTGAGCCGACGGCCTCCGGTCGAATATCCCGATACCGGCAACCCAAGCAGCACCAAAAATAGGCAAAGGCATTTCATGAAGAATATTCCTCAAAGGCGCGACGACCACAAAATCCATCCGCCCCCAAGCACTTCCAAAAAGCGCAATTCTAGTGCATGGAGACTGCCGTCTGCGTAATCCACGCTCCGGATTAGCACCAACAATTGCGTCGGTCATTGGCTCCCTTGAGCGAGTGCGGTATTGCAAAGCACCGTTAGTAGTATTCCATCGGCAATCGCTTCCTCCTTAGCCGCCGCCAATGAATCGTTGTGTGCGTTAATCACATCGGCACTGCCACGATTAACCCAATCTTTCGTCGGCAGATCAGGCGCCGCTGTGATTGGTGGTCCGGGCACGCCGAAGACGAAGCGCGATTTCGGCAATTGCAACACGAGCTTTGTGAAGATTCGCAGCGCTCCCCGGTCCGGTACCTCGGGCACGCAAAATTGATGTTTCATTGTACACAATGCCCGTAAGCAAAACTTCGGTTGCATTGTTGGGGTTTGCCTGCTGCCATACCGGCCCGGAACCCCCGCCAGCGGTCGGGCTGGGGTCGGGATCAGTTGGAGTGCTCGGGCCTTGGCGCCCGGCACCGTTGTCACCGCCTGTCCCCTGTGTTGGACTTCCGCCAGAACCAGCGCTGGTTGGCATCGTCCCGTCGGGATTCGCGGGTACCGAGCCCTCAGGAGGCCGACCTTTGCCGTACCATGCAACCCACACCATCTCACCGTCGATGATGGCTTGGTACCACCATGCGGGTATCAGTACCGTGCTGCTTACACCTTCTTCTGCGTCCATCGCCGGACCAAGCGCCTCCGGGGCAAAGTAGGCTAGGAATATATCCGCAATCGCGAAGCCCAGATCCTCCCAAAACCCCTGGCCGCTGGGATCGGACAAGTTGATCGGGTCGTTCTCGACGTAGGCGTAACGATTCCAGGACTGCGGGTCACCCACCACGCCTTCCAACGGGTCGGGAGCCAGGAAACGCCCCTGGCTGTTGGCATAGGAGCGAGCTAAAGCGTAGTCATTTCCACTTTCCTGATCTCGCTCATAAGAAGTGAAGATCCAAGAAGTACTATTACTGTTTGTGCAGTTGGTGTCGTTGTTGCTGTACCACAATTCTCCGAAGGGATAGGCTCCCTGGTCGCCCACACAATTGCCATTGACGTCGGTATACAATCGCGGAGAGAGATGGTCGCGATGCTGGTAGATAATCGTCCCGCCCGATCCTCCTGTGCTGCCGGTCACGATGGCCAGAAGATTGTTGCCATATAGATATTCACGCGTCGGCGAAGTCACTGCCGCACCGTTGTCATATTCGGCAATCACCTGGCCGCCTGAGCGTATTGAAACCGTAGTCACGGCGCCGGTCCCAGTCATGACCTTTTTCACGCGCATGTGACTGGCATCACACGTGTAGGTCGCCGCGCTTGCACTTCCCGTGTATCCGGTATTGCACTCCTCGCCGTCGTAGGTGTAACTCGCACTCAGCGGAGATGGCTCGGTCATCACGTTGCCGCTGGCGTCATACGTGAACGCGGGACCCGTAATCTGGTTGTTGACCGGGTTAATGGTGAGCAACGAAGTGTATCCGCTCCCAGCGGTTACGCTTTGTGCGGTCCGGTTTGCGTATCGATCGTAGGTCCAGGAGAGTCCCCAAGCAGGGTATTGGGTAGATCCCTTCGTATTCGCCGTCAGCAACCGTCCCAGGGAATCGTAAGTATAAGCCGCGCTTCGCCCAGAGTCTCCAGTGCCCGCAGACACACCGCTCGGCACGACTCAACCAAGAATAAAAGTGCAGGTTAAACGACAAGGCGAGTCTATCAACGTAGAGGGACTCCGTGCTTTCATGGCGGTTCTAGGGGATCAGGACGTCGGAATCTTCGTTTCGACCGGTGGATTTACCTCTGCGGCGGAACAGGAAGCGCGAACGCAAGAAAAGCGGAAGATTACCTTGGTGGACATGGAGAAATTGTTCGACCTTTGGGTCCAACATTACGACCGACTCAACGAATCGGACAAACGGTTTCTGCCTCTTAAGCCCGTTTACTACATCGCAGCAACCGAGTAGAACCAACGGGTGTGTAAAAGTTCTAGGTCCCTGACTCAACGCGGCGGGAGATCACGTTTTCAGGCTTACCTGTTTAGGAGGCCAATCTCAGTCCCCAGTAGAGGCAAGCTCACGTTCCGTACTCAGCGCATCAAGCGCATTCTGAATCTCATCGTCAATCGCTGACTCTTCGACTCTGCTCTCCAAGATCACCGGCACGTTCACAGGCACGAGATGAGACACTTTTTGGAATGCGAAGATTGATTCAACGCTCAAACAATCATGCTGGCTCTGGGAATTTACTTCGCTTACGTGGAGCTGTTTGATTCTGCCCTTGAAGCAGCGCAGAATTGAAGACGCTTCGCTCATGGTTGGATCTACTTGCCGGGCATGGCCGATGTCGAAACACAGCGATGCGCCGGGTAGCTCATCAAGAATGCCAGCCAAGTCCTTAGCGGTCTGTCCAATCGGCTTTCTTTTGTCCATGTTCTCGATACACAGAGACGCTCCAAGGCGTGCCCATAGTCGCGGCGTGAACATTGCGTCGGGGTGCACAATTATCGGCCACCCGCGAGAGGCAACCCGCTCAAGAAGTCTTAATGCTGTCTCTTCAAACGATCGTTCCATTGCACTCGGGGCGTGAAATGAAACATAGTCAAAGGCGCTCAAGTCGAGAAGTTCGAGTGCATCAACCAATGGGACCAATTCCTCTTGCCGCAACGCGGACAATTCCACGGCACAGGCGCCTTTGTTGGCCAACATTCGCAAGGCAAGATGGAAATCACCCCGCGCCAATGCACCCGTCGAAAACCCAACGCACCTCATTATTAGAAAACCCCGTATTTTCTCGTGAGTGGCGCTATCTGATCATTCTCAAAAAAAATGTGGTCAAGAGCATTCTCAAAAGACTTGCTGATCTCTCTGACCCGTTGAAACGTTTTATCGGTTCTTGAGTCTTCGGATCTAAGATTGTCAAGTGCCACGCGAGAGCTCTCATCGTCGAGTATTGCTAAGAATTCCGAGTAAGCGCCAAACAATTCTCTTGCAATCGCATCAGGAACTCCATAGCGCTCAACCGATCTCGCTACAATTTCAAGCGGTGTCATCCTGACGTAATCCCGAACGTGATTTACTAGCTTGAGCTTTATATCATTTTTTTCGGTGGAAATCTGAGCCGCAGATCCGGATCTAGATGTGAGCTGAAGCATACCAGCAAACCAGAAGCAAAGATCAATTTCCTCGACATCCGCAACTTGGCGTTACGCAGACCCCATCCCTTGCCAGCCCTGTCACGCTGCTTACTGGCGAAATCTACGGCCATGGTTCTCCAGAATTGGACGATATCGTTCAGAAGAAATCGCGGAACCCGATACCTCTTGCCATCACGGGTCAGCAGGTGATTGTCCTCTTCGAGATAGCGGTTGATGACTCCGCGAATCACCCGTCGAACGCGTCAGTCCTCTGCCCGATTGCGCACGATTCAAGCAGTAGCAGAATTCTCTGAGTCGTGTTTTTGTTCGTGTCGTCCTGGCCGCCAATCTGGTGAATGATATCGTGGCTAAACGCCATATTTCCGAACGTTCCAGTCGTACCCCGTTTTTGAAACTTCGCATTCTCCACAAGTTTCCGCACGGTCCCGCCGTATCAGCAAGTGATCTGAGTTGGCCCCTCGATTAATCAAAAAAAAACGTCCAATCCATATCAACTTTAGAAGTCCACTCGTCTCTGCCAAGCGAGCCAAATATGACAAGACTTGTGTCTTCGGATGTGTACTTTCGAATTTGGTCTGAGAGCAATTTGTCCAGCTCTTTGCGTGTCTTGGAAGAGGTATCGCGAGATTTAGACAAGAGATCCGAGTTGTAGGAGCTCTGCGGAGAGTCCTTGCGTCATCTTTGGCCACGTGTGTTTGGCAACATTCTAACAAGTTTCGCAAGTCCCAACCTTTCTCGCGCACCCTTTAAGGCACTCTTGGTTGCGGACTCTCAGATTCACTATGGCTCTGCCCAGGAATTGACACGTTAGACAGTCAAATCTTACCGTCAAATAGAAAGCGAAAAACCAGGGAGTCAGCCAGGGGGTCAAATGAGCCCCGAAACTTGGGTCCATCTTGGGACCAGATAGCGCCGAACACCCCCTAAAACCGTGGTACAAGACGCAGAACCGAGCTAAGCGATTCAATAGGTTAGACAACCGGAACTGCTTTGTATGCCGGGGGTTTAAGGTTCAAATCCTCTCTCCCCCACCAACTAAGAACAAAAGGCTTACGCGGTTCGCAATCCAGGGCGAAATCCTAACCCAGGGGGTCGATCCGCGCAACCGTTTTCTGTCAATAACCCCACGTCCGCTTGACCCATCGCGCACTGTGCCGAAGACCCAAGCCGCGCATCGCGGCAGATGTCAGACCCGCGGATAGGTGGCGATGCACTCGGACGAATTCGCGTGCCGTGTCGCCGTGTGGGTCCTTGAACTGGCAACCGTCGCCCCATTGTGGAGACGCTGGCACACGGGCCATCAAGCGCCGTGCGGTCCACAGGAACACATCGTCAAACGTACCCGCCTTCGTGGTTTCCACAAGATGACGTATCAGGCTTCCAATAACCGCGCCTGGATAAAGACCAACGCGGTCGCAGTAACCGTGAAGTGGTTCCACCTGATTCGCCGCCAGCACCGCGTTCACCGTGACCGCCGTGCCCATGTAGTCATGCAAGTGTCGCGCTGACGCCCGCAGACTTTTACCGAATCCTGTCTTAGTCTCCGCGGAGTTCCACCCCTCAACCGAGAGAAGATTAAAGACCGCGGTCCGAACAACCTGGGGCTGCGTTAGGCCCGTTCGGCGGCAGAAGGTCCGGCAGCCGGGTGGCAATCCGCGGGTCTAGCAATACTTGAACCGCATTTTGCCCACTTTTAGGGTGCCCAGTGGTGCCCGTAATCGCCAAAAATCATCCGCGCGCTCCCGTCGCAAACAAACGGCCCGTGTTTGCCGATAGCTATTAAAGAAAAAAGACCCTAAAGAAAAAAGACCCCGAAGAACGACCCGATGCGACTATGGGCTAGGGCGAACCACTCCTTGAGCTTCGCTCATGCCCAGGGCACCGGAGCTGTTCACCGGCCTATGGAATTTGACCCTTGGAATAAATGCCCAATTGAATACCGGGCACCACCCAATCACCGCGCCAATCTTTTCTTCATGGCCTTCAGTCGCGTGACCGGCTGCCGTCTCGGGACCGAAGCCGCGGGAATGACGTGGATCAGCCAAGGCCGCCAACCGTCCTCAATAGGCGTCCCATCGGCCCATGCGAGACGGCGCAAACTTCCGTCCGTTGTCCCCGGCACAATCCTAAGCCCAAGTCCCTATCGGCGTTCGCTTGCTTGAGCCGATAGAAGCCGTTGAACTCTGGGCACAGGATGATGGCCACCCGGCTGTAATGCGGCATGAGATTTTGGCAGACCGCGAACGTCTCACCATCCACGCGGTTGTAGGTAAGGACCCATCGGGCGTGGTGCCACAGCATCTCGAAGGAAGCGGTCTTCCAATCGTTCTCGCGCAGCACCTTCAACTCTTGAAGTAGGAAGTCCAGCAAGTGCGGGTTGCGCCGGTGGAAGCGATAGAAGCGCGACATCCCGCGGGACCTGCGCAGACCTATCACTTTGCAATGCTGCATTAGTTCGTCAACCGCCGTTAGCGTTTTCATTTTTATCCCCCCTCGCGTGTTTCCGCAGCTCCGAAGTAACGTGAGCATGGAACACGGCGCTGTGCTTTTCGAGCATTCGCTTGACGCCTTGCGCATCCACCGCTTGAATGTGGTACGTGGCTGAAATGTGGTGACCACCCCCACCGCGGTTGTTCTTCAGTTGGTCCGTGAGTGACTTATCAATGACCGTTTCACCCGGCGTCAGCACGGACGGTACCGAGTCATCGTTCCCATGTCCGGCACCCGACCACCACCCGATAGAACGCCATCACGCCAGCGAAGGCCGCCGCAGCCGCCGCGGGTGCCAACCCGAAAGATGCGGGCGGTGGAACCTCTTGCATGACCCAGGCGTAGGCACTGGAAGCCGCGTGCGCCGCGTCCCGCGCCTGTTTCATGTTGCCCAGCAAGATCATCTTCACCGTGTTTTCCATCGCGGCTTCCAGCATTTGCGCTCCCATGCGCTCGAAGCCCTGGGCCATGTTCTTGACTTCATAAGGGACTTGGTGACGTTCTTAGCCACCGCGTCCGCCATGCGTTCTTCGGCCTTGTACACATCGGCGTATTGACGTGCCTCGGCGTCTTCCCGAATTTTCGTTTGTTCGGCGGCTGCCTTCGCAAGGCCCTGGTTCTTCTTGTCCTCGATTTCTTGGAGCTTGGCGCGGTCCTTGTCCCCTGCAGGCAAGCTGCGCAGATTCTTGGTCCAAGGCGTCCAGCTCTACCTTGGCCCGTTCCTGTGAAGCCTTGACTTCCAGTTGGACCGCTTGCGCCTCGGTGGACTGCCGCATCTGCAAAGAATGCCTTGCTTCCTGTTCTTCCGCGGAATTCTGGATTCGGGCCATTGCCGCGGATTGCTTGGCGGCTTCGGAGTCAAGCGCCAGTTGGGTCTTCCGCGCTTCCTCTTCGATCTCAGCGGTGGGGCGGGACCCCGCCTCTTCCATCTCTTCCTTCTCGTGCATGGCTTTCTTATGCACTAGACTTCTTTGGCGTAGCGGGCTTCCGCGGCCCGGCGCTGTTCTAGGCCGCGTTGCTGCGCCTCATAAATGGCGGTATTGCTCTTTCCGTTCGGTTCTCGCGCTTCCTCGGTCTTGGCGTTTTGCTTTTCTCCTATGCCAACCGCGGCTAGTTTCTCTTGGACCTGGCCGACCCTGGTTTCAAGTACCGAAATCCACGCCTTCTGGGATTCCACCCCTTGCTTGGACACTTCACCCATGCCGCGGGCCACGAAGCCCGCCGATTGCATTGTGGCCAGACTCGCCTTGGCATACTGCAACGTGCCCGCCAGTAGGTCCGCAGCTTCCTTGTCCTTGCCGGTGGCTAGAAGTAAGTCATACTGTGACTTGAACTGGTTAAGGGCATGTTGCGCCCCTTCGCTGCCTACGTGCATCTCTAACCAAGACCGCTTCATCTCACCAAAGGACGCATCCGCGGCAGATGCCAGCTTGCCGAACTCAGACGCCAGTTCCTTTACGTGGTGCGGTCAATCTGCATAAGTTCGATACGCAGCGCCGCCAGATGGTCCCCGGCCAATTCATCGGCCTTTTTTTCTACGTCCAGTAGCTTGTCATCTAGGCCGCCCAGGACCGAGGAAGCGGTTTTGCTCAACTTAGCCGCGTTCATCTCCATCTTCTCGCGCTCTTCGTTGGCCTTCACAATAAGGCGTTCGATAATGGCAATCGCGGCCACCACGCCCACGATAGGCAACATCTCCGCGAGATGCAATACCAACGCCCTGCGGGGATGGATGCAATGAGGGTCTGGAGGCGCCGGGGCATGCGAATTCCTACCTCTTCGGAAACAAGCATGAGGGACCCACGCGCCTCGGTCATACCGCGGTCCATGCTGGCACCGGCTTCAGCCGCCTTGACTCCAAACTCGTCCAGGTTGCCCGCGGCCTTACTCAGATCACGGGAGAATGTTGCGGTGTTGCATTGAAGGTCAATTGTCAAATTGCCTACGCTTGCCATAACTAACTCATTTCTTCCCGCGCCCAGGGCGCGATTACTTGCTTCGTTTCTGTCTAGCTTGGGCCATACGTTCCGCACGGACGGCCTTGAGTGCGTCTTCAGACTCTCGGGTGCGTGGAACCTTTATGTGACCTGCCTCAATATCGGCTTTACAGGAGTCACAGACGTGCTGGAATCCGTGGGATTGATAGAAGTTGGTCCAGCAACCGGTACGCGGCCCATCACCGAACGGGCACGGGAACCCACAGCGGTCACATGAATACTTGCCCGGCAGCCCGTGGGCATTAGTCCGCATTTTCTTCTTAGCGGTCATAAATGGCACTTTGTCCCCCGTCCACATCAAGGTCCGAGGCACCTCACTCGCATCCGGCGGGGTCTAGCTACCCTTCTTTTCTTACGTATGATCGGAATAAACTCTGGCATTAAATCGTGAATCCCAGCCCAAACCGCAGCCCGCTGGCGAGCTTCTTTCTCCGTGGCCGCGAACACGTGCCCAGGGAACCCCGCCCGTCTTGCAACAAAAACTACCCCGTCAAACCACACCTGAACTTCGGGCATCTGCCACCTCTGAATTGAAAGTGGGCCGCCCGGCCCGGTCAGACCGGACGGCCCCAGCCGCCCCCCTGCCGTCGTTACGACTGTGGGTGGATCAAGTACGACCAAGCAGCGGGTTGAAGCAACTTCGCGTCAACACGCATGAACGCTTGATAGGCCACCTGATAGTTGGCCATGTAGAGTTCGCTCAGACGGATCAAAAGGAAGCCCAGCGCCCGACGAATGACATACTTCGATGGGTCACCGAAAGCCACCGTGATGGCACCGGCTGCGATTGAACTAAAAGCGTTGTCCACGGTGAATTTGTAGCCATACACTGAATCTGGCTCACCCTGGGCTAGGGAAGTTTCCCAAACGGGTCTTCCGTATTTGTCTTTCAACTTTCTCAGCGCGTTTAACGTCGATTGATTGAAGACAAACTGATTCGTTGGCTTCTGGTAGGCACGGTCCAGGTCGTCAATCAGCGCGGAGAAGTCATCCGTGCCGATTGAGTTCAGGTCCGTGGACACGCCGTCGTTGGCGTTGGCTCCTAGGGCTGGACAGTCGTCCTACGCCCCCCTGCGGGCGATCAGCGCCGTCAAAGCAACCCCGTGATGGCTACGGAGAGCCGTCACCGCAGGCCAGGGCCGTGTCAAGCGACCGGCCCAACCTTTCGGAGAAGGCATCGCTGAGCATGGGAGCCAGCGGAAACGCTCAAGTCTTGCTCAATTTCTACGCTGACCTTTACCTGTTTGCTGCTTAATTTGTATGCACCGAACACCACTTCTGAGAACGCAGGGTCTGCGCTGCCCACTCCCGCGGCTTCTGAGCCACTCGCCGGTGTTAGCCGTGTCATCCATCGTTGGATAGTGAAGGTTATTCCCAGAAATTGTGGGGATCACCAGACAGATGTTGTACAAACCGTTGCTGTACTTCAGCTTCGTTTCCAATTCGTGCTCGAAGCCTGTAGGTACCAGCGTGCCATCGCTGCCAACCGATCTTGCCCGCATCTCTGCGCCTCTTTCGCCGGTACGCAGCCAATGGTCAAACTCTTTCTTGTAGCCGGACGTTGACCGCGCTTCGTGCTGGGCGCTCATAGAGGCACCCGCTGGCGTGGAACGATCAATGGACAAGTGTTCAATGTTGATGTTCGGGCGTTCCGCATTCCGAACGGTTGAGAGTTCAGTTTCGAGAAGGTGGACTTCACCTTCCTGAATCTGGGTCAGAAGACGTTGCTGTTGTGCGTCCAAGTCTTTCCACGTGCTTGGTCCCCGGGTTTGGTACTGCCCATGATTTCGCGCATAGCGGAAACGATGTCCTTCCGCTGTTGTCGCAAGGTAAGGCTATGCATGTTATTAGTCCTCGAATGAATTTGAATTTGTCGGCACGGACGTGCCGGTTAGTGGCGTCTCACCGAGGGCCGTTACATGCGCCGCGCCGCGGCACAGGGTCTGTGTTTATGGTGTTGGTTTGGTCAACACCGTGGTGGTTTGCTGGCTCCCCGCAAGGGCCGCGGTACCGCTAAAGTCGCTTACAGCGTTTCAAGGATGTCGGCGTATCGCTCTTTGCGTTCTTGCTGTTCAAACGCATCGGCTGCCGAAGTCAGAATGCGGTCTCGGAATTCCGCGGCATATCGGTTGGCGCTAGTGACAAGAATTTGTTCGCACGCACCAATCGTTCAGCCGGGGTTTCATGGGTCAGCTTTCGATTTTCAGACACGGTGGTCCCTCCCTTCATTTGAGATAAAAAGTCCAGGCACCGGCGCAGCTCCAACCGGGCGCGGTCCAGGTCCACGCGGTACCGGCGAACCATTGCGCACGCGAGGTGTACGGGCCATTAGGGCGCGGCGTACCGCGGCTTCGTCGCCCAGGTCCGAGAACACTGGCCGAAGGATGCGTTGCCACAATTCGAGCGATGGCTTATGGCGCATGCTCAGGCGGCCAACTGCATCTCGAAATCAGTCGATCGGTCCATAGTTACCTCAAAGTTTGACGGGGCGCTTGATGGCAACCATCCGCTGCCACCAAGCGCCGCCCGTCGGGGGTGTGCCGTGCTGCCCGTTTCGTCGGGCGTCTAGGCCCGCTGGTACGCCCTGGGGCAGCCCGCGGCACGCGGAAACCGTTGTAGGGCGTACCAATCCTGAAAGCGTGGGGTGGCACTATTTGCAGCCACCCCGTCTGCGGAGTCTGCGAATCTGACTCGGCAAAATTCGGAACCGTGAGTTTGTATTCTGGGCGAACTGATTCAACCCGGCTTCCAGCGCGTCCAGGTCCCGTCCGCGGGGGACAGTTCGTTCAAGCGGGCCAGGGCGTCGAAGATATAGCGGTCCGGCTGCGGGTCCTGCTTTGATCGCGCCACCAATTGCTTCGTCAGCCCTTGCGCTGTCTCACGAATCTGTCGGGCCAGTAGCTTTTGCACTTCAGGTGTCATTACTTCTCCTCTAACCTACGGATTAATCCGAGTTACTGCACAAGAATTTATGACCTTACTTTCTCCTGAAACGATCATGCCGGTTTCGACTCCGCGGGGTAACAAATTAATTTGTGTTTTCGGAAAAAAACTGTTTGTAAGTGGCACGAACGTGCCAACTAACTAGCACAGATTTAGCACAGGTTTGAAGCGGGTCTAACGCAACTCCGCATCTGCATTGGAGTTCGCGTCATTTGGGTAAGATGTCTGTAGAACTCATGTTGGTTAGATCGGCGCGTTATCGTACAAGTACCTTTTCATCGGTACCCTTCTATCGGTATCTCCGGTTCGTGCCATTGTGCCTCTGGCGGCCTCGGGCTATCGTGGGTCAGCCTGGGGAGAAGGCGACCAATATGAGCAAACCGAAATCGAAGGTCAGGATAGTGAAGTATGCGGACCTTGCGCGAATGGAAGGTTTCGACAGCGTAGAGGCGTATTGGCGGCATGTGATGCGGATGCAGCCGCGGAGATGAAATTGGAGATGCAAGAGGCGCTTTTGCGCAGATACGAAGCTCGCAAGGCACGCCGGGCAATCGCCCGCAATCGGGAGTGGTCAGAGTTCAGCGCACGGTTGTGGGCGTTATAATGATCGGCGCGAAGCCACGGTGGGCCGCCTGTGGACCCGAGGGGCGCGGGCGGCCCAAACTATCTTGCAATCTCCTCTAGCGTTCACGACGATGAATGCATAAGGTGGTGCATATGTCGAGAAGCCGCATGTGATCGTGCCGGGCAAGGTAGAGAAAATCATTCCGTCACCCGATCCGCGAGAGCCTGAGAAGGCGCAAATCAAAATCGAAAAGGCCGAGCCGCTCTACCAGGAAGTTCGCATCGAAAATACTTTGACAGATAAAGAGGGAAACGAAGTGAAGCTGAAAAAGGATGCGAAGGTGGCAGTCACCATTGAAGCCACTGATTCAGGTGTCGTCCCCAAACAGCCAATGTAAAATGAGCGAAACTGCTCAGTCTTGAAACTGCTTCGGTGAAAGATTGCTGGGCGCGGGCGGCCTCACCGTTTTTACGGCTGCTATGATGGCGACATGCGAGAACATAGCGAGCGATGGAAGGAACTAGCTGAGCTGGCTGCCAAGGAACAGGACCCGGATAAGCTGACGGCGCTTGTCCTGGAGATTGACCGCCTGTTAGCGGTGAAGCTGGACCGCATCAAGCATGAGCACATTCCGTCCAAGCCGTCCGAGTAACGACCCTTTTTAATTCGCGCCATTGCGCCTTCATTTGCAGACCGGCGAACGCGCACCGCTGCGATAGGGCTTACCGCGACCCAAGCCGTTTTCCACGGCGTGAATGTTGTTCTCTTCTGTTGTGACCCATTCCAGATTGTCGGCACGGTTGTTCATCTTGCATCCGTCCTTGTGGTTCACGAATGGCTTACCGTCGGGGTTGGGTACAAATGTCAATGCAACAATGCGGTGGAGATAAGCGCGAGTGTGCGACCCGAAGTACACAAACCTATATCCTTTGTGGCCCAACGAACCGCGACAATTCCTCAGCTTGCCAATGCGCCGCAGTTGCCCGTGGTCCGATACCTCGTACTTCGAGCGCCACGTCGCTAAGTTAACCGGCTTCCACTGCTGGCTTACAAAGCGGCATCGCTTCAGTACGGGCTTACCGTGCTTCCGAATCGTCGATTTCATAATTGTTGCCCCCTACAATAGGCGGAAGCCTCGTAAGGTATTGAAACTACAAAGGTGGTGGGTTTATTTTTGTTCTGAGGACCCCTAGGGGATGCCGGGTAAGATTCCTAGAATCAATGACTTGCGCGGCCCGGCTTCGCACGTTCTTTGCATGAAAACAGTGGATTTCCGGTAGTGTGTTCGCCTTTCGTTCGCTTTAGCGCCATTTAAGGCCGTTCGCGGCAGTTGGTGCCCGTTTCGACCCTATTTATTGACCCTGTATTTTCAATGACTTAGAAAAGGCACTTGCGCATTAGAAGCCCCAGGACGGCGAGCTGGCAAAAGGTGGTATCCCAGCATCCCCTTCTGGCGCGGTCGCTCCTAAGTGGGTATAGGCGGGGATGGCGGATTTTCGTTAGGTGGCTCGGCGGGCGGGTCGGCCTCGCCCGTACCTAGGAGTTTGGTATTGCGCATCTCCGTCAATAATTGTAGTTGGTTTACTGTCGCCTCCCTGGGAAGAGGGGCGGTAGCGCCGACACCAAACAAGTTTTCAACGTTCTGGAATATTCGGACCCTCAAGTTATCGGCGGTTTCTTGGTCAACCGTTCCCTTTTCTACGGATTGATGTATTTCATCAGCTACCTTCAAGCCTTTCGAGACGGCATCCATTCTCCGTTCAAAACTGTCAATTTGCCAGTAGCGAAGCCGTTCCCACCATTGCGTGAGCAAAGTATTTATGGCTTCCGCTACAGGCTTGACGCACTGAAGCCCCCAAATAAAATTGCTGCCCGAGTCGAGATACTTGAAAATAAGAGCGTCGGTATCAATACCGTATATACGGGTTAGGGCCGCGTGTAATTCGACTATGTTCTTTACAAAAACCTCAATCCGTTGCGGAGAGATTCCGGATTCGTCGGCGTATTCGATTAGCTGTATCTGAAAACTCCCGTCCGAGCTTGGTATCTCCCCGATCTTCTCTTTTTCAAGAAGCGTGGTGCAAGTCGTTTCGAATCGCCGGAAGGAGTGAAGCATTTCGTGAAACACATTGAATGCGGCGAAACCGGCCCCGGTTTGAAGTTGCTGAAAGTTATGGGCAGACGTTAACCCAGCAATCATCCTGGTTAGCAAGTCCGGTTCGTAAAGTCGAGCGACCTCCATTTGCTCTAGAATCTTACGAGTATCCGCGTTCTGTCTGAGCTTCTCGTAACCAGCATACGAAGCAAAGACCAGCGTAGAGAACTGGTGTTTCTGCGGCTCCGTAACCGCCTGATTGCCCTGCCCGGTGAGCAACTGATTCAATAGAGAGATTAGCCCCTCTACTCTCAATTCTTTTACGATTTCTCTCAGCGACCACGTAAACTCAAGCGTTTGCATGGCGCATTCTACATCACGGCCCTAGGTTCCTCGCAACAGGCTGACGCGCTCATGAACGGCCTGTAAGTCCGCGGTAACAAGCTGCGCATAGAGCCTTGTCATGTCCAGGGTCGAATGCCCGAGTACCTTTTGCAGATGAAACACGGACCCGCCCTTCCGCAAATAGTTCACCGCGAACGAATGCCGCATGGCGTGAACCGTTCGGGCCGGAGGGTCAAACCCCAGGCTCTTGCAAAGTAGCTTTACGTTCCGCAGCACGTTCCTACGCAGCAATTTGGTTTGCATCCGGGTGGCGAATAGCAGCGAGTCAGGCGTGCGGTCGAAATCCTTGCAGTAGCGAAACATCGCTTTCCGCAACTCGAACGAGAAGGGAACCACGCGCTGCTTACGTCCCTTGCCGTCCAGGGTGGCCAACAGATTCTCGAAGTCAATATCCCGCACGCGCAGACCCAGCGCCTCGGAGATGCGGCACCCGGTATCGAGTAGGAACAAGATAACGAGATGCAACCGGCGCGGATACTTTCCCTTCGGCTTCCACGCCACAAGCAACCGGATTTGTTGCGCCGTGAACGTGGGCAGCACACGCGACGGCACTTTCAACCGTGCGACCTTCGGGTGGCGGCATCCACTGCCGCATTTAGTATCCGCGCCTTCGCTGGCCCAATGCGAGTAGCAGTTGATTGCCTGAATTGCGGAGTTGCAGCCGCGTGGGTTCTTCCCCTTCTCGCGCATTCGTAGCACGGCGTCTCGAAGGTCGGCTTGGGTCGGTGAGTCCGTAGGCAGCCATTTCAGACCGTCCCGGTACCAATCAATTGTTGCGGGTGTGACGTTCAAGAGGTACTGACGTTCGCGGATAAACTGCTCGAAGCGCGGTTGCATGATTTTCCATCCCAGGTACTCAGATTTGGATGGAAACCGCGTAAACACTGGCGATTGGCCCATGTTGCGCCGTGGACCGGTTCGGGACCAGGGGGTCGGAGGTTCAAATCCTCTCTCCCCGACCAATTATTTCCAACTATTCAGAGCGAGCGCAAGCTTTCCGAACTTCACCACTCTGCGTTTGCACAACGGCTACACGGAGACGGAATCCCGTGACGCGCTCAGTAAACCGCATTTCCCGCACGGCTGCTGTGGATTTGCCCTGCATCCACCGACAGCACGTAGCTTTGCCCGCCGTTGCCGTTCCAGTCCCGCACATCGAACTTCGCTCCCGTAGGCGCGTGATAGGCGCCAACGTTATGCAACGTCAACGACTGGCCTGCCTTGCAGACCTCCGGCGCGTCCGTGACTTGCAGAAAATAAACACCCAGGCCCGTGCCCACCACCGTCGCCCGGCCGCTCGGTTCCACTAGCAGCGCCGAACGTTCGTCGATGGCAATCTCGCGCGGCGTCTTCGACCAGCCATCGGCCACGATTCGCGCCAGAAATCCCAGACTTCTCCCCATGCGGTCGCGTTTGGCGAAATGACTGTCAGTAAGAATGTTCTCCAGGCCTGGAACTTTCAGAAAATCGCGCACCACCGTTACGCGTTTGATGTAGGGATCGGAGAGAACTTCGCGCGAGGTAAGGTCGGCATCATCCGGTTTGTCCTCCAGGCAGCCGTAGACAAACTGCCCGAGCACGGCCAATCCCGCGCTGGTGCCGCCGATGGGCTTGCCCGCAGCCACGTGGGCATTGATGGCTTCCTCCACCGGGGTGCCCTTCCAGAAGTTCACGTACCGCGACTGGTCGCCGCCGGCGATGAAAAGCACCTCCGCTTGCCGAATGATCTCAGCCACCCGCGGTTGCCGCGCTGCTTTCCGACTGGTGATCATCAACGTCGCCACCGAGTTTGCTTTGCATAAGCCGTTAACGTACGGGTTGTAGTCGTCGCTGCCGTGTGCCCGGAGAATCAGGAAGTCGCCGCCTTTGCCTTTACCGCAGAGCCAGCGGAATGCCTCGTCGAGGTCTTCACCGCCGCCCATCATCGCGAGTCCGCCTTCGGGGCGAGTCTGAACGTCCTTCGGGTTGCCCACACGCTTGTACTGGTAAGAAGCGGCGCCAGCCAGGCCGCTGCAGACTTCTAGAAGGAGAACAATGAGAGCGAGGGAGTGACGCAGTTTCATAGTTCCCCGACTATACCGCAACCATCTTGGCGAGATGCACGCGCCACGCCGGGACTTCTGCTTCTTGAGCGAAGAAGCTATTCTGAATCCATGAAGATCGACCTGACGTTTTGGCATGTTGTCGTCATCTTGATGATTGCCTGTTGTGTCGGTCGGGTGTCCACCGCCGATCAAACTGTCGCTCAAGTTCAAGTTAAAGATCAAGCCGATGCTATCGACGGCTACATCCGCGCGGAAATGGCAAAGCAGCACATTCCGGGACTCGCTCTGCTCGTCTCCCGAGGAGGCCAGGTCGTCCGGGCGCGAGGCTATGGTCTAGCGAACGTGGAGTTGCAGGTTCCGGTGAAGCCCGAAACAATTTTTCAATCCGGTTCGGTGGGCAAGCAGTTCACCGCAACTGCCGTGATGATGCTGGTTGAGGAGGGCAAGATCGGTCTGCAGGATCCGCTAACGAAATACTTTCCCGATGCGCCTGCCTCGTGGAAGCAGGTCACGATCCGCGAACTGCTGAGCCACACGGCTGGATTCGGCGATTATCCGAAGAATTTCGATATGCGGAAGGATTACACCGAGACCGAGGAGCTCAAAATTGTTGAGGGTGTTCCGCTGGCGTTTCCACCGGGCACGAGCTGGAGCTACAGCAATCTGGGATTTCTAACGCTCGGAGTCCTGATCCACAGAGTCACGGGCGAGTTCTATGGAGACTTTTTCGAAGAGCGCATCTTCCGCCCACTGGATATGAACACAGCTCGCATCATCAGCGAAGCCGATATCATCCCCAACCGCGCCGCGGGATATCGGTTGGTCAAAAGGAAGCTGAAGAACCAGGAGTGGGTTTCGCCCACCGTGAACACGACGGCCGATGGCAGTCTGTACTTCTCCGTCATGGATCTTGCCAAATGGGATGCCGCTCTCTATACCGAGAAGCTCCTCAAACGATCAAGCCTGGAGCAAATGTGGACCGTGGCGAAGCTCAGTAACGGCAAGCCGAACTCCGGCGAATACGGCTTCGGCTGGTTTATCGTGAGCAAGAAAGGCCACCGCGTCGTTGAACACGAAGGCGGATGGCAGGGCTTTGAAACCCAGATCTCGCGCTACATGGACGACAAACTTACCGTGGTCGTGCTGACCAATCTTGACGAAGCCAAGCCAGAGGCCATCGCTGATCGTGTGGCCGAGATGTATTTATCGGGGCAGGTGAAATAAAAGCCACAGGCGAGGCTGCCCGCGCATTGACCGCAGGACACTGACGCGTACCGCGTTTTCCCTTCGACCCGACACCTGAAACCTGAAGCCTTCCTCTAAGTCCTTTATCTGCGAACCGTAAATACCTCTAACGTCGCGACACGACCGACAGTCAGCTTAAGCGGACAATGTGACTGAGAGTTTGATTTACATATTTCTATGTTCGGTTCCTGCAAGACTGGGAGTAGACTGGGCGGCGACCACGGTGGCCCCCTAATCGCGGCTCGCCGTCTTCACTAAATCTCAAGAGTAAGAGGATGTCGGCGTATGATGCGCGGACTAGAAATCGGAACAGAAATTCCGAATCAAGAGTCAACCCGGAGGCACACGATGAAACCACTTTCGACTGGGCTATGTACATTGGCTATCCTTCTTATCTCTTCTATATCCCCGGTTCAGTCGCAGGCCACGGCAGCCCCGGCCGACTCTGCAGCACCCTTCAGTTACGACGCCGCCAACGAAGTCACGCTGACTGGCACGGTATCGAGCGTGCTCACGAAAGCGGCTCCAGGAACGATTGTGGGTTCGCACCTGCTGCTCGCAACTCCGTCTGGCCCGGTGGATGCGAGTGTGGGGAGGTTCGGTTTGAACGGCAAGGGCGCGGCGCCCGTCGCTGTCGGTCAACAAATCGAGGCGACCGGCGTCATGAAGATGATTAAGGACAAGCCCGTATTTCTGGTCCGCACAGTGAAGGTGGGCGATGAGGTCTATACCATCCGGAACGAGCACGGGGTTCCGTTGTCGCCACAGGCACGTGCGCGTGCTGGCCAAAAAAGCGGTCAGAAAGGGGAGTCGCTATGAACCGCCGAACTCACGCTGGCATTCTCGGACTGATTTTCCTGACTGTCGCTTTCTTGTCGAGCTGCAACAGCTCAAACTTCAATCCCCCGGCTGAAACGATCGCCGCGACGAGTGGAACGCCGCAAAACACGCAGGTCAACACGCCGTTTGCCGCACCGCTGGTGGCGACCGTGATGATGGGTGGAACGCCGGTGAGCGGCGCGTTTGTGGTGTTCACGGCTCCGGCAACCGGAGCGAGCGGCACCTTCGCGAACGGAACGAATACAGAAACTGATACGACCGGCACAAACGGCGTGGTTACCTCCTCACCGTTCACAGCCAATGGAACGGTCGGAGCCAATACGGTGATCGCTTCGGTTGCTGGAGTGACGGCCACGACCAGCTTCAATCTGACGAACACGTCGGGGCCGGCGGCATCGATCGCGGCAACGAGTGGATCCCTGCAAAACGCAATCATTAGCACGCCATTTGGAGCGCCGCTGGTGGCGACGGTGGTGGACGCTAACCAGTATCCGGTCAGCGGCGCGTCGGTGACGTTCACGGCTCCGCCGTCGGGAGCAAGCGGCACCTTCGCGAACGGAACGACAACAGAAACGGATACGACCAACGCGAACGGCATGGCGAACTCGTCGACGTTTACAGCGGATGCGACGGCCGGCGGCTATACGGTAACGGCGACGGTTGCAGGAGTAGCGACGCCCGCCAACTTCAGTCTGGCAAACGTTACCGGAGCGCTGGTGTCGATCACGGCGACAAGCGGAACACCGCAAAGCGCCACGGTCAATACTCCGTTTGCAGCTCCGCTGGTGGCAACGGTTGTCGACGGTAACCAGAACCCAATTAGTGGCGCGACGGTGACGTTTGAAGTTCCGCCGACGGGAGCAAGCGGAACTTTTGCAGGTGGGAAGAATACGGCTACGACCAATGCCAGCGGCGTGGCCACATCGGTGGTGTTCACCGCGAATGGATCAGTCGGAACTTATACCGTCACCGCTACAGTTGCGGCAGGTGCGGAGCCGGCTAACTTCGTGCTGACAAACACACCCATCAACTATGCGTTCTATGTGAGCGGGCTGGAGGCTCTCAACCAGGATATCAACGATGGCCCGAGTTTTTACTCTCTCGCAGGGGCGGTGTCCGTGGACGGCAATGGCAACGTCCTTGGTGGCGAACAAGATTATAACGACGGTTTAGGACTCCAGTCACCGGAGCCTTCTGGCGACGCCATTTTGCCGGGAACAGGCGCGCTGGTGGTCGATCCTACAACCGGCCAGGGCACACTCACGCTGACCACTGATAACCCGAATCTGGGCAATGAGGGCGTCGAGACTCTCGCCGTCCAGTTTGTGAACACGAACCACGCGCTGATCGCTCAGTTTGACGGGTCGGCAACATCCAGTGGAAGCATGGACACGCAAACGCTTTCGAGTGCGATCAACGACGGCAACTATGCCTTCACCTTTTCTGGAGTGGACCCGGACTATGAGGCGATTGTTCTCGGAGGCGTATTCACGGTCTCGGGCGGTGGCACAACTCTGGCGGGCATTTACGACGTCGATGATTTTGGAGCTGCGGTGACTCCAACGATGGGAACGACTTTCAGCGGAGCGATCAGCCCGCCGGATGCTTTCGGGCGGGGCACGATCACCAGTGGTCTGGCGGTCACACTCAACTACTACGTCGTCGGTCCGGAGGCACTACGGATCATCGATGTGGATGTGGATACTGGCGATGCCGGCGCAGGCTCGGTGTTCGGCCAGGGCACCGGCACTTTCACCAACGCATCGCTGGGGAGTTCCGTGTTCGGCGTTGCCAGCAATTCGTACGGAGCTTGGTTTGGCGCGGCTGGCATGTTTGCCACGGATCCAACCGACGGAACATTCACTGGGGTTGCGGATGACAATGAGTACTACTACGGCCTTATCGCTCCCCAGGCTTCTATCTCGGGCGGCTATTCGATCTCGAACATGGTCAACAGCGTCACGTACAACGGGTACAGCAGCCTGACGATCACTCCGGGAGATTTACCCGACGTCAGCGTCCTGGGGGTCTATATGACGGACCCGCTTCTCAACCTCAACGATCCCAATAACACGACTAGCGGATTGGGAGGGGCTCTGGTTGCCGACCTGGATGGCTTTAATCTGAACGGCACTGGAGTTATGACTCCGCAAACCGACACATCAACCGGCAGCTTTGCCGGCAGCTATGCCTTTGGAGCGCAGGCTTTCAACAACCCTCGCGGTGAAGGCCTCGGTTGGGAGTTCGACTTTGTTGGGCAAGGATCGGTTGCCGAGCCCAGTGGTGTTTTGAGCGGAGGCGCCGGACTGCTCAGCGATCCTTTCTTCATCTTCAACGCCACTCAGCCCGACGGCACGGATGCCGCGACCTTCTCGGGAACCGCGACGCCTGATCCGGCCAATGCTGGGCGCTACACCATGAAGCTCGGCATAACCGTTACTGCTGACCCGAATTACACCGTAGCCATCTATCAGGCTGCTGGTGGGCAGTTGTTCTGGCTGGACGAGAGTGCAAATTTTGAGAGTGTATTCCTTGGACCGCTCCAGAAACAGGGATCGCTGAGCGGATTGCCAGCGGCACAAAAAGCACGGGCGCAAACCAGATCGAAAACCAAATCGAAACGGAAACAATAGATGACGGATGGGAGGGGGGATGCTGCTGGAGCGCCATCCCCTCCCATCATTTTTCACCCTCATTCTTGAGTGAGCGGACAGGACGGAAGAATTTTTAAGCGGGAAAGGTTAGTCGAATACGGAGATCGGCCATGAAACTTCCTCGGATGCTGTTGCTCTCGTTGGTGATGGTGGTAGCGCCAGCCTTGTCTTCGGCTCAGGATGCGACGGGAAGAATTTTCGGAACAGTCTACGACCAGCAGGGAGCGGTCATCCCCGAGGTACAAATTACGGCGACCAACATCGCGACCCAGACCACCCGCACCTCCATCACCGCGAAAGACGGCACCTTCCAATTGCTGTCGCTGCCCATAGGCACTTATAAGGTAACGGCCGAGCACGCCGGCTTTCGTAACGTAGTCAGCCAGGAACAGAAACTGCTGATCAATCAGGCGCTCCGCCTCGATTTCAAGATGGAAGTAGGGGTGGAGAATCAGACAGTCGACGTTGGGGCCGAAGCTGCGCCCGTTGAAACCGTCAATCCAACTCTGGGCCAGTCAATCACGGGACGAGCTCTCACCAACATGCCATTAAACGGTCGCGACATGCTGGACCTGGCGTTGCTCCAGCCCGGAGTCACGGAAAGTAACGACGACAACGAGGGCGCGGGCAACTACAGCATCGCTGGAGGAAGAACCGACTCCGTGACCTTCCTGCTCGATGGCGGAAACAATAACGACTTGCTGGATAACAGTAACGTGCTTGATCCGAATCCTGACGCTATCGAGGAGTTTCGGATTCTGACCAGCGACTACACCGCGGAATACGGGCGCAACGGCGGCGGGATCATCAGTATCGTGACCAAGTCCGGCACCAATCACATCCATGGCAGCGCGTTCGAATTCATCAGGAACCGGGACTTCGACGCCAATGACTACTTCAACAACGAGGCTGTCCCTCAACTTCCGCGACTCGATCTCAAGCGCAATCAGTACGGAGCGACGCTGGGCGGGCCCATCATCAAGGACAAGGCTTTCTTTTTCGTCGCCTATCAGGGGCAGCGACAGAATCAGGCTTATCCGATCATTGATTCGCCGGTTTACACGCCGCAGGAGTTGACCGGAAACTTTTCCGAAGCCGAACCGTACGACGGGGTCGTGTGCACGAATCCTGCCGGATGTCCCGATCCGACCGTCGTCACCTTCCTGGCCGCCAATCCCTGGTTCACGACCCCCAGCGGGAGCGTGACCAATGCCATCATCGATCCTTCGAAGATCGATCCTATCGCCAAGAATTACATTTCGCACGGCCTGATCCCGACCGCTCCCAATGGTCTGCTTTCCACGTCGGAAGAGGCACAGGACAACCGGAATGAATTAACCAGCAAGATCGATTACAACCTCAACGCCAAAGACAAGTTTGCCGCTACCCTGGGTTGGAACCGCGCCGGCGACCCGTACTCCGGAACTTTTAACCCTGCCCCGACCGCCAGTGTGCCCGGCTTCCCCGCCACCAATAAGAAAACTTATTACTTTCTGAACCTGGCATACACCCGGATCTTCACGCCGACCGTGCTCAATGAATTTCACTTCGTCGCGCACCGCACGAATTTCCTGTCGGACGAGCCGGCGAACAAGCTGCCCACGGGCCCGGACCTTGGCATCGACATCACTCCCGACCTGTCGACCGGTCCGACCAACATTTTTTTCGATAACGGTTTCTTGATCGGTCCCACCGAAAATGGCCCGACACGCTACATTGAAAATACCTTCTCCTGGACGGACGCGCTCACCTGGACGCGAGGAAAACATAACTGGAAGTTCGGCGCTGGATTCTCGCCCTATCAGGAGAATCTGGACTACGGCTTTTATTTGAATGGGGAGTTTGATTTTTACTCCGACAATTTCGTGGGCGCAGGAAATGATTACGCGGATTTTCTTCTCGGCACCCCGGACGCATACTTCCAGAACGCGCTCGCGCCTTCCAACATTCGTAGCAAGAGCACGTATGTATTTGGCCAGGACGAGTGGCACTTCCGCAAGAACCTGGTGCTAACTCTCGGGTTGCGCTACGAATACAACACGCCCAAGTCCGACACGCAGGGGCGCAGTTTTTCGGTGATTCCAGGGCTTCAGTCGCAGCGATTTATCAATGCGCCGCCGGGACTGGTATTCCCCGGCGATCCCGGCGCTCCCAAAGGAACCAACTTCCCGGACAAGAAGAACTTCGCGCCGCGCTTCGGCTTCGCCTGGGACCCAACCGGAAGTGGCAAGACCAGCATCCGCGGCGGCTTCGGCGTTTTCTATGACATCCTCAAAGGTGAAGACAACCTTCAGTTCAACGGCCAACCGCCCTTCGTGGGCTCCGCCGGACTCTTCTACAGTTCCCCAGACTACCCTCCTTACTGCAATAGTGGCCCCAATACGGGTTGCGTGACCGCACCGCTGACCTACATGAGCCAGCCGTTCCAGAATGCCTGCAATTTTGACCTGTATGGGGACTGCATCAGTTTAGGCGTGGCTAATACTTTTCCGTCGAAGCCGCCTGCCTCTAACATCGATTTCACGCCGTTTCTGCCGGTCAACACCAGCGGCGCTATTTTTCTGGATGATCCACACCTGCGCACTCCTTACGTTTACCAATACAACCTGAGCTTGCAACGCAATATTTTCGCGGACATGGTTCTGGAAACCAATTACGTCGGAAGTACCGGACGTGGACTGACATCGCTGAAAGACATCAACCCCATGGTGCTGGGCACTACCAATCGATTGCTTAACGAAACCAGCGGCAACTGCGGAAACTACGTAGGTATCGTCTGCTACGGCGCGCTCCCGGAATTCCAGAACGTATCCAATGCGAACTACAACGCCTTCGAGGCGAGCCTGACGCGGCAACCCAAAGGCACGCGTTTTGGCACTGTCTATTACACCTTCGCCTACACCTACGGACATAACCTCGACAATGCCTCCGGTTTCGAACAGCGCAACTACGCGGTGCCGACCTACAACCCGCGTCTTTTCTACGCTTCCGGTGACAGCGACGTCCGCCATCGCATCAGCCTCAGCGGCGGATGGGATTTGCCATTAGATCGCGCTTGGGCATCAGGGCCGAAGCGCCTCACTAAAGGATGGAGCGTCTATCCCATCTTTACTTATCGAACCGGATTCCCGATCGACATTTCAGCTCAGTTGCCCGACTACACCGACCCTCTCAACCCTGGTTCTTCCGGGGCGGGCGATCCTGTGCTTACGCGCGCCGCAGTGGTTGCGCCCATAAGAACGTTCAACCCCGCACAGATTCGCACCATTCAGGAGATCACCTATAACTCGATTCCAAACCCGAAGACCGGCATACCCCAGTGCGTGATCTCAACCCAAGCCGTCACCGGCAACTTTATCTTTGATCCCAACAGCTTTTCCAACGTGCCTCTCGAGAACAGTGACTACTTTGACGGAGGCAGTCCCAACGTTTGTTTCCCTCAAGTCGATCCGGTGCATAACCCGGCTGACCGAACCTACGGTCTGGGCCGCAACGTGCTGCGTGGTCCGACGCTGACCAACCTCGACATCGCGATTGCCAAGACCACTTCGATCACGGAACGAATCACGATGGAGTTCCGCGCCGAATTCTTCAATGCGCTGAATCATCCCGAGTTCGCGCAACCGACGGTGGGCGACGGGGCCGCCAACATTGACAGTCCAACGTTTGGCCTGATCACCAGCACCGGTACTTTCCGCGGTGCGACGCCGCGCATCGGGCAGTTCGCGCTACGGATGACGTTCTAGGCCACACGGTCGCGAACGGGACGAAATGGTCGGCGCTTGCGATCGTTCTTCATTCGGGGAAGACTGTTCTCTGGGAGTAACTTCGTGAGACGCACTCCGTCAATTCAATGCCTGGCATTAATCGCCCCATTTCTAGTTGCGAATCCCCTGTTCTTCAACCTGGTGACGCCCCAGTTGTTTGCCCAGTCCGTCGCGCAGGATCCCTCTGCAATTGCGCGGCCGCCAGTCGCGCCGGTTCGACCGGTGGTGGACGACTATTTCGGCACCAAGGTCCCGGACCCGTATCGTTACATGGAGCACTTGGACAATCCCGAAGTCGCAGCCTGGATGAAAGCCCAGAATGCTTACACCCGGCGCGTTTTAGCGGGCATCCCCGGCCGCGATGAATTGCTGGCGCGCATCGAGCAGCTCGATAAATCAGTTCCAGTTCGTGTCGGCGGGATCGTACGCCTGGCGACGGGACGGTATTTTTACTACAAGTTGCTGAGCACGGAATCTGTCGCCAAGCTATACATGCGCGACGGGATCTCCCAGTTGGCCCCCGGCCAGGAAAGATTGCTCGTCGATCCGCAAGAGATCAGCGGGAGCAGCACCAGTGCAATCAATTACTTTTGGCCTTCAGCCGACGGACGCTACGTTGTTTACGGCATCTCCACCGGCGGCTCGGAAAAGGCAGTCCTGCACATCATGGACACTCGCACGGCGCGCAATGTCAGTGAAACAATCGACCGCGTCCAGTTCGGTGACATCATCGGGTGGCTCCCCGATTCACACTCGTTCATCTACAACCGCCTGCAAAAGGTCGGACCGCACGCGCACGAGGGCGAAAAAGAAACCAAGAGCCGTGCCTACCTTCACATAATCGGGACCAGTCCGGAACGCGACCGTGCTGTCTTCGGCTATGGCGTGTCGCCATTGGTCAAGGTGGAACCGCTGGCGATTTCGTTCGTAGCGACCTTCCCCGACGTGCCTTTTGCGTTCGGGACGGTGGAGCACGGTTCGCAGAACGACATCTCGATTCATGTCGCACCACTCGACTCGTTGAACAAGCCCAACATCCCGTGGCGCAAGCTCTGCGAGATCGACGACGCCGTGACGGGCATGACCGTCCGTGGAGACGACCTCTGGCTGCTGACCCACAAAGATGCCTCGCGTTTTAAGGTGATTCACACCACGGTTTCGAATCCCGATCTCACCCATGCCGAAGTCGTTGTGCCTCCGAGCGAAGCAGTAGTCACTAACCTGGCCGCCGCGCAAGACGCGTTGTACGTTCAATTGCGCGATGGAGCCGTGGACCGTCTGCTGCGAATCGGCTACGAACCCGGCTCGAAACCCGAGCCCATCGCTTTGCCTTACGATGGCGCAATCGGGCTCTACCCCACCGACGTCCGCGCGCCCGGCGTCGTTTTTGAACTTTCCGCGTGGACGAAGGCGAACCGCTTTTATGAATACGATCCCAAAACGAAGGCTGTCATAGACACAGAACTGCGGCCGCCGGGGCCGTTCGACACTCCGGAAGACATCGAGTCAGAAGAAGTGAAGGTGCCGGTTCCGGATGGCACGCTCGTGCCCCTTTCCATCATCCACCAGCGTGGAATAAAACTTGACGGCTCCCACCCCGTCCTGCTCAATGGCTACGGGGCGTATGGGAGTTCGCTCGATCCTTACTTCGACCCAACAAACCTGGCCTGGCTCGAACAAGGTGGCGTGCTGGCGTTCGCCCATGTGCGCGGCGGTGGCGAGTACGGAGACGACTGGCATAAGGCTGGACAGAAACTCACCAAGCCGAACACCTGGCGCGACTTCATCGCGTGCGCCGAGTACCTGGTCGACAAGAAATACACTTCACCCGCGCACTTGGCTGGCGAAGGCGAAAGTGCCGGAGGTATCCTCATTGGCCGCTCCATCACCGAACGACCGGATTTGTTCGGGGCCGCGCTGATTGAAGTGGGCTTTACCGATGGGTTGCGGGGCGAACTGGAAGAAGACGGTCCGGGCGATACCCGGAGTGGGGAAGCGTGAAGGATCCTGAAGGATTCACGGGCCTTTATGAGATGAGTCCGTATGCCCACGTAAAGGATGGCACCCGTTATCCGGCCGTAATGTTGACGACGGGGCGCAACGATCCACGGGTCGCGCCGTGGGAATCCGCCAAGTTGACTGCGCGCCTGCAATCCGCCACGACAAGCGGCAAGCCCATTCTGTTGCGGGTGGAGTACGAAGCGGGGCACGGTATCGGCTCAACCAGGACGCAAGTGGAGCAGGAGACAGCGGACGAATGGAGCTTTCTATTCTGGCAGCTAGGCGTCGCTCGATTCCAGACGCCGGCCAGGGGTGCGCACTAACAGCGCACAAACACCGGTTCCGCAATCGATATCGCACATAGACACCGCTTCTAATTTTCGTCTATCCCGCCGTAGTCGATTTCGCAACGGCGCGGATTTCGCCCGCGTCATTCATTTGCCCGACGGCTGCGGCCACGCCGGTTCCCAGCAAACTGGCGAACTCATGGGGAAGCACGGGCCGGCTGAAATAGTATCCCTGCGCTTCGTCACAGTTATTGGCCTGCAGAAAGGCCAGCTCGGCTCGCGTTTCGACGCCCTCCGCCACCACCCGAAGCTTCAGACTTCGGCCCATGCTGATCACCGCGGTCACGATGGTCGTCTCGCTGGGAGTGGTGCTGATCTGGCGGACGAATGACTGGTCGATCTTGAGGGCATCGATCGGAAACTTTCTCAGATAGCTCAAGCTGGAGTAGCCCGTACCGAAATCATCCACCGCAACCTTCACCCCGCTGGCGCGCAGGGTCTTGAGAATGTACTCGGCAGACTCGGCATGCTTCATCAAAACGCTTTCGGTCAGCTCCAGTTCAAGAGAGGTTGGATCCAGCCGCGTTTCCTTGAGGATGGCGAACACGCCTTCAAGAAAGCTTTCGTCTCGCAACTGCATGGCGGAGATGTTTACCGCCATCGTCGCCACGGGCAAGCCGGCGTCCAACCAGAGCCGGGCCTGCTGACAGGCTTCCCGAAGCACCCAGTGGCCGATGGAGAGAATCAGGCCGCAGTCTTCCGCGACCGGAATAAACTGTGCCGGAGGAACTGGCCCGCGAGTGGGATGTTTCCAACGCAACAAGGCTTCCGCGCCTGCAATCTGTCCGGTCCTCAGATTGATCTTGGGCTGGTAGTAAAGAGTGAATTCCTCCCGTTCCAGAGCGCGCCGCAGACTCTCCTCGATTGATTGGCGCTCCACCGCCCGGACGTTCATAGCAGACTTGAAAAATTGATAGCTCTGACGCCCATTTTCCTTGGCCTGGTACATGGCCGTGTCGGCGTTCTTGATAAGCGTCTCCGCATCCTGGCCGTCATCGGGATAGACGCTCACGCCAATGCTGGTGGTGACGTGAAGATCGTGCTGGTCGATGGAGTGCGCCTCCGCCACCGCTTGCAGCATTCTTCTCGCGGTAATGGCGGTGTCTTCTGGTTGTGCGACTTCGGAGAGCAGCACGACAAATTCATCGCCGCCCTGCCGGCTGACCGTGTCTGAACTGCGTACGCAATCCACCAGGCGTTTAGCGATGGATTGCAGAAGTTTATCGCCGGTCGGATGCCCCAGAGAATCGTTGATGTGTTTGAAGCCATCCAGATCCAGAAACAGCACGGCAACTTTCTTATGGTGGCGCGGCGCCAGCGCGATCGCCTGATTAACGCGGTCGTTCAGGAGCATGCGATTGGGCAACCCGGTTAGAAAATCGTGTTGCGCCGAATGGGTCATCTGCAGCGCCATTGCTCGTGCAGCGCTGACGTCGCGGAAAGTGATGACTGCTCCGGTGGCGTGCCCTTCACGGTCGTGAATGGGGGCAACGGAGTTTTCGATGGGAGTTTCAAATCCGTCGCGCCGGACGAGGATGCAGTTCGACGGCAGATGCACGATCCCGTCTTGTCCGATGGCCGTCTCCATCGGAGTCGCGATCGCTTCGCGGGTGGTGGTATCCAGAATTCGTAGAACTTCACTCAGGGGATGGCCGGCGGCTTCGGCCAACGGCCAGCCCATCATTTTTTCCGCGACCTGATTGAGGAAAGTTATGTTTCCCGCGATATCGGTGCAGACAACGGCGTCGCCAATGCTGTTGAGAGTGACCTGAGCCCGTTCCTTTTCCACGAACAGGGCTTCCTCCATAGTCTTGCGCTCAATGGCATAGCGGAGAGATCGCAGAAGCGAGCGCCCATCGATTTGAGCTTTGATGAGATAGTCCTGCGCGCCTTCTTGCAGGGCTTGCGCGGCCAGCGCCTCGTCATCCAGGCTGGTGAGCACGACCAGAGGAATATGTGGCGAGGCGGCGTGGGCCTGCCGTACCGCTCCCAATCCGTGAGCATCGGGCAATCCCAAGTCGAGCAGGATGATATCGACAGGCTGCTCCGTCAGACGCTTCGCCGCGTCACTCCAGCGTTCCACATGCGTCATTTCGAGCAACTGCAATCCCTGCTCATTCAGCATTTCGCGCAACAGACGCGCGTCTCCCGGATTATCTTCGACCAGGAGAATTGTCTGGATCGATTTCTTCGGCATCCGTCTAGTCCTGCGGCGGCAACTTGGCCTTGGTCAGCCAGAAATCGTTGATGCTCTTCACCAGGTTGTCGAACGCGTCTAGCTGCACCGGCTTTGTAAGGTAACAGTTGGCCTGCAGCTGATAGCATTTCGCAATATCCTCGTCGGATGCGGAGGTAGTCAGGATCACGGTAGGGATGGTTCTCAAGATGTCGTCCGCCTTGATCTCAGCCAGAACCTGGCGGCCGTCCATTTTGGGCATGTTGAGATCGAGCAAGGCAAGGTCGGGGCGCGGGGCATCGGCGTAGACGCCCTGATGCCGGAGAAAGGCCATGGCTTCGACGCCGTCGTTGGCCACGTGCAAACGAACGGACAGATTGGCTTCGCGGAAGGCTTCCTGCGTCAACCGCACATCTCCAGGGCTGTCTTCGACCAGGAGAACATTGATGGACGTATCTTTTCCGTCGATGCTTTTCATGATTTCTTCTCATTTCCTGCCAAGGCAAAGCTGAAGGTCGACCCTTGCCCTGGCTGGGACTCGACCGAAATGGTGCCGCCGTGCCGCTCTACAATCTTCTTGCAGATGGCCAGACCGATGCCGGTGCCGGCGAACTCTTCCCGTTTGTGTAACCGCTGAAACATGCCAAAAATCCTTTCGAAGTATTGCGAGTCGATTCCGAGGCCGTTGTCTTTCACCGCGAATGTCCACCTCTTGCCTCCGTTTCGGGAGGCGGAGATATGCACTTTGGGGATTCCGGGGTTCTGATACTTGATGCCGTTGCCGATCAGATTCTGAAATAACTGGGTCAATTGCGTCTCGTCTGCCAGCACGCCGGGCAGCGGATCGTGGGTCACCAGCGCCCCGCTTTCTTCGATAGCGCCGCGCAGATTGATGATCGCCTGTTGCAGGGCGTCTTCGCTCGAGGTGTCGAGCATTTCCTGGCCCTTGGTTCCCACCCGGGAGAAGGCCAACAGATCCTGGATGAGGCGCTGCATGCGGCCGGCTCCATCCACCGCGAAGGCGATGAACTCGTCCGCCTCGGCGTCCAGTTTGCCCTTGTACCGCCGCGATAGAAGCTGGGTGTAGCTGGCTACCATGCGCAGCGGCTCCTGCAAATCGTGGGAGGCGATGTAGGCAAACTGACCCAATTCCTCGTTCGAACGGTTCAATTCCTCGATCTTATGCAGCAGATTCTTTTCCGCCTGTTTGCGCAGGGTGATGTCGCGGATCGCCGCCGTCACCAGGATGCCTTCCGCGCTTTCGAGCGGACTCAGCATGATCTCGATCGGGAACTCGCTGCCATTCTTGTGGCGTCCGGTGAGTTCAATTCCGGTGCCGATCTGCTGCGCCAGTGCGTCTTCCGTAGAGCGCAGCGCGTCCGCAATCAGCCGTTCCGCGAAGCCGTCGGGAACGATGTTGGTCATCTTCTGCCCGACCAGTTCGTCGCGGTTATAGCCAAACTGGTTCTCGGCCCGAACATTCAGCAAGACGATCTCTCCGGCTGTGTTCACCACCACCATCGCATCTGGAGCCGCTTCCAAAAGGCCACGGTATCTGCCTTCCATCTGACCAAGGTGAGTTTCAGCTGCCTTGCGCACGCTGATGTCGCGGATCGCCGCCGTCACCAGGATGCCTTCCGCGCTTTCGAGCTGACTCAGCATGATCTCGATCGGAAATTCGCTGCCGTCTTTCCGTCGTGCCATGAGCTCGATGCCGGTGCCAATCTGTTGCGCCAGCGCGTCGGCCGCGCTGCGGGTACCGTCGGCAATCAGGCGTTCGGCGAAGCCCTCAGGAATGATGTTCGTGACCTTCTGCCCAACCAGTTCGTCGCGTTTATAGCCGAGCTGCTTCTCGGCCTGCACGTTTAGCAGAACGATTTCCCCAGCCTGATTCACCACGACCATGGCATCTGGAGCGGCCTCCAAAAGACCGCGATATCTGCCTTCCATCTGACCGAGGTGCGTTTCGGCAGCTTTGCGCAC
Source organism: uncultured Acidobacteriaceae bacterium (assembly GCA_963755765.1). Taxonomy (GTDB): domain Bacteria; phylum Acidobacteriota; class Terriglobia; order Terriglobales; family Acidobacteriaceae; genus Acidiflorens. The sequence continues at coordinate 195,236 of CAVWKZ010000002.1, read as the reverse complement.
GCTGATGTCGCGGATCGCCGCCGTCACCAGAATGCCTTCCGCGCTTTCGAGCGGGCTCAGCATGATCTCGATGGGAAACTCGCTGCCGTCTTTCCGTCGCGCTATGAGTTCAATCCCGGTACCAATCTGTTGCGCCAGCGCCTCGGCCGCGCTGCGGGTACCGTCGGCGATCAGGCGTTCGGCGAAGCCTTCGGGAATTATGTTTGTTACCTTCTGCCCGACCAGTTCGTCGCGGTGGTAGCCCAGCTGCTTCTCCGCTTGCACGTTCAGCAGGACGATCTCCCCAGCCTGATTCACCACCACCATCGCATCCGGAGCCGCTTCTAAGAGGCCACGATACTTCGCCCCCGACTCCTTGGTCTCGCTGATATCGGTGTTGGTGCCAAACCAGCGCAACACTTTTCCCGCTGCGTCACGGATCGGCACTGCGCGCGAAAGGAACAGGCGGTAGCTGCCATCACGGCCGCGCAAGGGAAATGTGTCTTCCCAGATCTCGCCGGCGGCAAAACTGCGCTTGATCTTATCCATCACTCGCAGCCGGTGGTCGGGATGAACCGTTTCTTGCCCGCCCCACCCGACCACGTCCGCCAGAGTGGTTCCGGTGTATTCAAACCAGCGGTCGTTGTACCAGAAAATGTAGCCCTTCTCGTCGGCCATCCAGGCCAACTGAGAAATGTTGTTGGCCATGTCGCGAAAGCGCTCCTCGCCTTCGCTCAGCGCCTGCTCTGCCAATCCCCGCCGCGAACTGTCGCGATGGACGCTCCAGCCGGCGGCAGCGGTGATCAGAAGGCCAAGAATCATGCCGGCGATCAAAGCGGTCTTGGACAGAGCCAGGCGGCGTTTCGCATCCGCGTCGCGCAACACCAGCAAGCGCTGCTCCTCCTGCTGCATCTGCCCGACTAGCGCTAGAAACCCAGTCATAATTTGTTGGGCCGGGCTATTTCGAATCGCGTCCACTGCCGCCTGCAAACCTTGGGTATGCCGCAGAGCCAGGACTTTGTCCGCGAGTGCGAACTTTTCTGCCGTCAGCCTTTCAAGTTCTGGAAAGCGGTTTCGCTGGACGGGATTGTCCAACGTCAAGTTGCGGATGGCTGCTTCGTACTGCTCCACGCTTAATCTGCTGGCCAGACAGGTCCCGAGGTAAGAGTCGGTGCCCGTCAGAACATAGCCACGGCAGTTCGCTTCAACCGTTTCCATCGCCAGGCGTAATTCGCCCAGGTTTTCCAGAACCTCATGGGTATGGCGCACCCACCGGTCGCTTTCCCTGGACAGGGCCATGCCCCAATAAGAGATCGCGCCCACCACCAGCAAAGTCAAAATGGCGGACCCGAACGCGAGTTGTACATTCCGGTCGAGCTGCGACTTAGTCTTCATTTCAACGGCTCTTAACTTTGCGCGTTGTTTCAACGTTTCTGTTTCTAGCAGGACGCTCGTTCCTGTAAATCGAGCTTACGGCGAGAGTCGTGTTGTGGACGGCACGTAGGTATGGGTTTACGAGATTTAGTCACCGGGTTCATGACCTCTTTAGTACTGCTATGAAAGGTGCTATCGGCGGGCAGAAAATTAGCTTTGATGGTTGAAGCACAGCTACTCAGCGACGCGGGGAATTGAGGAAAATATTATTCCCATTTTGGAACGGCACCGCCCATCTGGTCCCGCGACGCGAACCAGGTTACGCTGGGGTGCCCACTTGCAATCGCCACACGCCTGCCTACAATGTCTGCCTGCGATCGAGGGGGCCGACACTGGACTCGCTTGACACCTGACGTGGCCAGTGTGCTCCAATGCTTGCAGGCGATCACAATCACAACGCAAAAGGGGAAACGCATGGCCACGACCACCGCGCCCATTCAACTTCACAAATCTGTTCAGGAATTTCTGAGCCGCCCCAAGAAAATGCTGATTGGCGGCGCATGGGTCGAAGCCAGGTCGGGGAAGACCTTCGAGACCTATAACCCCGCGACCGGCGAGGTCCTGGCGCAGGTAGCCGAAGGCGATCGCGCTGACATTGACCTAGCCGTGGCAGCGGCGCGCAAAGCCTTCGAAAGCGGACCGTGGCCGGATATGTCCCCGTCAGAGCGCGGGCGACTGATGTGGAAGCTCTCCGATCTGATCGAGCAGCATCATGAAGAACTCGCCGAACTTGAGACCTTGGATAACGGCAAGCCCCTCCTGTTCTCGCGCATCGTGGATGTCCCGACCGCCGTAGACGTATTCCGGTACATGGCTGGATGGGCGACGAAAGTTGAAGGCAACACGATTCCGATTTCCGCGCGCGGCAAGTATTTTGCATATACGCTGCGAGATCCGGTTGGAGTCGTGGGGCAGATCATCCCATGGAATTTCCCGCTCATCATGGCTTCGTGGAAGCTCGCTCCAGCGCTCGCCGTAGGATGCACATGCGTGCTCAAGCCTGCCGAGCAAACTCCGCTCACCGCTCTGCGCCTTGGAGAATTGATTCAGGAAGCAGGCTTTCCCGACGGAGTCGTGAACATCGTGCCGGGCTTCGGCGAAACCGCTGGCGCCGCGCTGGCCGCGCATCCCGACGTGGATAAAATTGCCTTCACCGGCTCGACGGAAGTTGGCAAACTGATCGCCAGAGCCGCCACGGAGAACCTAAAAAAAGTCTCCCTTGAGCTCGGCGGGAAATCGCCGAACGTTGTTTTTGCCGACGCCGATTTGAAGGCCGCGATTCCCGGAAGCGCCAGCGCCGTTTTCTTTAATCAGGGGCAGATCTGCACCGCGGGGTCGCGCCTGTTCGTGCATAAAAGCATTTTCGATAAAGTCATAGAGGGCGTTGCCGAGGAGACTACAAAATTCAACGTCGGTCCTGGCATCAATCCTTCCACCAACCTCGGGCCGCTGGTTTCGAAGGAGCAGCTTGCCCGGGTTTGTGGCTATCTTGATTCCGGCGTCAAAGAAGGCGCCAAGGCCATCGTCGGCGGCCACCGCATCGGGAGCGCAGGATATTTCGTCGAACCCACCATCCTGGTTGACGTGAAGCCGCACATGAAAGTCGTGCGCGAGGAAATCTTTGGCCCGGTCGTGACCGCGATTCCGTTCAGCGATCCGGACGAGGTGGTGAAGTTCGCCAACGATACGATCTACGGATTAGCGTCCGCTGTCTGGACGCGCGACATCGGCAAGGCGCACCGCATCGCTGCCAAGCTTCGTGCCGGAACGGTGTGGCTCAACTGCTATAACGTGTTCGATCCAGCTCTGCCTTTCGGCGGCTACAAGCAGTCGGGATGGGGTCGCGAAAGTGGCCATGCCGCACTGGAGCTCTATACCCAGACCAAGTCGGTATGCGCGCAGCTCTAGAATGTCTTATCAACCCGCCTCATGCGGCGAAGGGAACGATGCCTCGACTCGAGAATATCGAAGCTCTGCAACAGGCCACGGCGCGATTCAGGGCCCGGGACCTGGACGGACACCTGAAGCTCTACAGCAACTCCGTGGTTCATCACGGCTTCTCCAGCCGCATTCGGCCTGGAGTGGCGGGGTTGAAAGACCACTACATCGCTCTGCTCAAGGGATTTCCCGATATGCGCATCGATGTTGACGACATCATTGCCGAGGGCGAAAAGGTGGTTCATCGTTTCATGTTTTTCGGCACGCACAAAGGAGAGTACCTGGGCCTTGCGCCCAGCGGAAAAATGGTGCGGGCAGCGGGTGTGCAGATCCATCTTTTCCGGGACGGCCACGCCGTCGAGGTGTGGCAGGTTTTGGATACGTTTACGTTCCTGTCGGAGATCGGCGCGGTGTCACGGCTGCGAGATGCGAAATAGTACGGCAGTGTTTGATAGCCGAAACTAAGTCTTCGGAGAACCTGTCTTTCGGAGAACCTGATGACCCCGGACATCGAGTTGTTGGCTTCTTACTGGACGATCTCAGCAGGCCATCCCCACACTGATCGTGAGTACAGTCCGTTCGATTTCAAAGATCGGGTAGAATCGGCTGCCCGCGCCGGCTTCAAGGGATTCGGCATCTGGCATGCCGACCTTGAACACGTTCTCGAAAAGTACAGCCTCCAGGAAATGAAGCAGATTCTCGAGGACAACGGCATTCGGCATGTGGAGTTGGAATTTCTGACCGACTGGTTCCTGGAGGGAGAACGAAAAAAGTTATCCGACATCCGGAAACGAAATCTGTTCGAGGCCGCCGAAGCGCTAGGGGCGAGGCATATCAAAGTTGGCGATTTCTTCCAGGAGCAATGCTCTCCGCCGCGCCTCATCGATGCGTTCGGGACACTCTGCGAAGAGGCCGCCCGGCACCGCACCAGGATCGGTTTCGAGCTTATGCCTTTCGCGATGATTCGAACGCTGGAGGAATCCCTGGCGATGGTGAAGGGCGCGGGAGCGGCCAACGGCGGGATCGTCCTCGATCTGTGGCACATCGTGAAACTCGGCATTGCGTATGAAGAAGTATGCCGCGTGCCGCTCGAATATATAGTCGACGTAGAGTTGAACGACGGAACGATTGCTGCGCCCTGGAGTCTGCACGAGGATACGATCAATCACCGGCGCTTCTGCGGCGAGGGAGAGTTTGACGTTGGCAGCTTCGTTCGAGGCCTACAGAAGGCAGGCTACACCGGTCCCTGGGGGATTGAAGTTCTGTCCGAGGAGCTGCGGACGTTGCCGCTCGAGGAGTTGACGACGCGCGCCTTTCAGACGACGATGGCGCAGTTTCAATAGATATAAATAATGGGCCAAAATCCGGTTCCTCCGAATCCGCAACCCTCGAATCAAAAACCCTGGCCGTGGCCAGACTCGCTCGACGCGCTGGCGGCTGCGCCAGCCCACCATCAACTCTTGCTCGAAGACGAGCGCGTCCGCGTTCTTCATACTCGCATCGCGGCGGGAGATGTCGTTCCCCTGCACACTCATCGTTGGGGTGGAGTCGCTTACGTGCAGAGCTGCGGCCATTTCCTGCGGCGGGGCGAGAAGGGCGAGATCCTGTTCGATAGCCGCCAAGTGGGAGAACCGCCGAAGACTCCATGCGCGCAGTGGATGCCACCGCTTCCGCCGCACACGGTAGAGAACCTGGGGCCGGTCGAGATCAGTATCATTATTATTGAGCTCAAAGATTGAGATTGAGTTCGGGCCGCGTTTGCGCGCCTAACCGTTGTAAGCAAAACGCAGGAAACGACTTGTAAAATGGAACGGACGTTCGATAGAATTCGGCGCATTCCTTCAAACGGATAGAGTCGAAGCCGTGCCTTATGCGAGCGAACGAATACTTGGATCGCAAGATCGAGACGGCGACGGCGAAGGAGACGGCCAGCCTGCAAGAGGCGCTCCTCACGCGGCAACTCGACTATCTGTTTGCTCGATCCGAGTTCTATCGGGAAAAGTTTCACACCGCCCGAGTTCGTCGAAAGGACTTTCGCAAGTTGCGTGACTTGGCCCGTTTCCCCTTCACTACGAAGGAAGAATTGCGTGCCAGCCAGGCGGCGCATCCGCCATTGGGACGCCATATTGCGGCGGACTGGCGTGACGTGATTCGCGTTCATAGTTCGACGGGCACCACCGGCAAGCCCAGCTTTGTCGGAATCACGCGCCGCGACGCCAAGGATGGACACGGCTCACGGCGCGGTCGTTCTACACGCAAGGTTTGAGGAAAGCAGACGTCGTGGTGCATGCCGCGGGGCTCACGTTGTTTGTCGCCGGGTTGACTTCGAAGGACGCGATTGAATCGGTAGGCGCGGTGTTTGTTCCGTTGGGCACGGGCGCGTCGGAGAAAGCGCTGACGATGATCCCGCTGCTGAGTGTGAACGCGATGCATTGCACACCGTCCTATGCTGCGTATTTCGCCGACTTCGTAAGAGAGGCCGGGATAAATCCGCAAGAGCTGGGATTGAAGAAGCTTTTCTGCGGAGCCGAACCCGGAGCCGGAATCCCGGCGATTCGCACCAAGCTGGAGCAGGATTGGGGAGCGCGAGTGACCGAAGGGCTGGGGAATGCCGACATGGCGCCCATCATTTTCAGCGAATGCCCGGAGCAGTCTGGGATGCACTTCAATGGACCGGATGCGGTGGTCGCAGAGATAGTTGATCCGGAGACTGGCGAGGGCCTTCCGCTCGAAACGGGCGTGGCTGGGGAGCTGGTGTATACGAGCTTGCAGCGAGAATGCGTTCCGCTGCTGCGTTTTCGCACGCGCGACCGGGTTCAGGTCTTGGGTACTTCGTGTGCCTGTGGCCGCACCGGTTTCAAGTTACGTTGTATCGGGCGCACGGATGACATGCTGATTGTGCTCGGAGTTAATGTTTTTCCTTCGGCGATCAAGGATATGGTTTCAAGTTTTTATCCGGCAACGACCGGAGAGATTCAGATCGTGCTCGACAAACCGGGGCCCGGAGTAGCGCCGCCGCTGAAAGTCGTTGCGGAGTGTCGGGGCGAGCCTGCGGCTTCGTCCGCCCTCAAGTCAGCGATTGAACGCAAGATCAAAGCGACGCTCAGTATTTCTGCGTTGGTTGTGCCAGTGCGCGCCGGCACACTGCCGCGCTACGAGATGAAAGGGCAGCTAGTGAAAAGGGCTTACGAGGACAAGGCCGAGTAGAGGTGCGCTTGCGGCTTGTCCAAAGGTGGAAACCATATGTTCGTGAATCGTATTCGAATCCGGGTCGAGTTCGGGGATTGTGATCCCGCAGAAATCGTCTTCTACGCCAACTATTTCCGCTGGTTCGATCAGTGCACATCGGCGCTTTTTCGTGCTGCGGGAGTTCCGCTGGGAGAACTGTTCAAATCTCACGGCGTCGTCGGCATTCCGCTGGTGGAGGCGCGGGCGCGATTTATCATTCCGTCCACGTATGGGGATGAACTCGTGGCCGAGTCTTGCGTCACGGAATGGAAAAAGAGCAGCTTCGTAATCAGCCACAGATTTCTGCGTGACGGTGTGTTGGCCATGGAAGGCTGGGAGACGCACGTGTGGGCTGCTACTCATCCTACCCAGGCTCACCGGTTGAAGAGCGTGCCTCTGCCGCGGGATGTGATCCGGAAACTTTCGGCCACGAAGAAGCGCCCGAGACGGAAGGGTTGATGGTCATGCGCAATCCCAGCGTTGGAGTCGCCATCGCTCTTGGCGTTTTGATTTTCCAAGGGTACAACCTAACCACAGCAGGCGAATCGAAATCTCATGCAGCCGTGCCAGCCAGCGTGACTGATGCAGAGATCGTCAAGGCCGAAAATCAGCCGCAGAACTGGTTGACCTACGGACGCACCTATAGCGAGCAGCGTTTCAGCCCATTGAAGCAGATCACTGACCACAACACCGGCCGACTTGGTTTGGCTTGGTATTTCGATCTCGATACTCGCCGCGGGCAAGAATCCACGCCAATCGTCGTTGATGGCGTGATGTACTTTTCTACCGCATGGAGCAAAGTGTTTGCCCTGAATGCCGCGACCGGCACCCGGCTATGGTCCTACGATCCAAGAGTTCCGCCGCAGTACGGAGTAAGAGCATGTTGCGATGTAGTGAATCGCGGTGTCGCCGTTTGGCAAGGGAAAATCTATGTTGGGACGCTCGACGGCCGGCTGATTGCGCTCGATGCCGCGACGGGCAAATTAATTTGGGAGCAACTCACCATCGATCCGCGCTGGCGCTTCACGATCACGGGTGCGCCACGCATCGTGAAAGGCAAAGTGATCATTGGCAACGGAGGCGCTGAACTTGGCGTGCGCGGCTATGTGTCGGCGTATGACGCGCAAACGGGCAAGCTGGCGTGGCGTTTCTACACCGTGCCCGGCGATCCCGCGCAGCCGTTCGAGCAGCCGATCATGGCGCAAGCCGCCAAGACATGGACGGGCGAATGGTGGAAGACCGGCGGCGGCGGCGCAGTTTGGGATGCCATCGTCTACGATCCTGAACTTGATCTTTTGTATATCGGCGTCGGCAACGGCGGCCCGTGGAACGAAAAGTATCGAAGTCCGAAAGGCGGCGAGAATCTTTTCACCTGCTCCGTGGTCGCGCTCAAGCCCGACACCGGAGAATACGTCTGGCACTATCAGGAAACTCCTGCTGACGACTGGGACTACGATGCCGCCGAACAGATGATTCTGGCCGATATCTTCATCGACGGCAGGCAACGAAAAGTGCTGTTGCACGCGCCGAAGAATGGTTTTTTCTATGTCATCGACCGCGAGAACGGCGCGCTGATTTCAGCGAAGCCTTTCACTTTTGTTAACTGGGCCACCGGGATCGACATGAAAACCGGCCGCCCCATCGAAAGCGCCACAGCGCGCTACCCCAGCTTCGATTCACCGCCGATCGTTCCGGGACCGCTGGGCGCGCACAGTTGGCAGCCCATGTCTTACAGTCCGCTGACTGGACTGACCTACATCCCGGTCAATGAAGTCGGATTCAATTACAAATCGGAGGAGAACTTCGAATTCAAGGATTCCGCGCTGAATTTCGGCATCGACATGGTAGCTGCGGGAATGCCGCAGGATCCGAAAATCAAGAAAGCAATTCTCGATAGCGTGAAAGGGAAGTTGGTGGCGTGGGATCCGGTGCAGCAGAAGCAGACGTGGGCGGTGGAGCGCCCGGGACCGTGGAACGGCGGCACGCTAGCCACAGCGGGGAATCTGGTTTTCGAAGGCACCGCTGCCGGCCGGTTTGAAGCGTTTCGCGCCGACACGGGAGAGAGAGTGTGGTCGTTCGATGCGCAAACCGGAGTGATGGCCGGTCCCGCGACCTACACCGTGAAGGGCGAGCAGTACGTCGCGGTGCTCGCAGGATGGGGCGGAGTTTTCCCGCTAGTCGCGGGCGAGGTCTCATTCAAGTCAGGAAGAGTGCGCAACGTCAGCCGCATGCTGGCGTTCAAGCTGGAAGGAAAGGTAAGTCTCCCGCCGCTTCCGCCGCTAGAAGAACCCGTGTTGAATCCGCCCGCATCGACGGCGAGCGCGGAGCAGCTTCATCATGGAGAAGCGGTATATCAGCGTTTCTGCTCCGCATGTCACGGCGATGTAGCAGTCAGCGGAGGATTGCTGCCTGATCTTCGCTACTCGGCCACTCTGTCGAATGAGTACTGGTTCAAGATTGTTCGCGACGGGGCGTATCAATCGCTCGGCATGGTGGCTTTCGGCAAGGAAGTATCACGGCAGGATGCAGACGACATTCGCGCTTATGTCATCTTCCGCGCCAATGAGAGCATCAGCGCGGCTGCCGCGACTAAGCATAAGTAAGTGGAACGATTCTCGCTCCATCGCCCTACAGTCCGGTGCTAACCGTGTCGCCGCCCGTGGTGAAGAAGTTGATGCTCACCGTCGCCAGCTCCGACGGCGGAAACTTCGCTTGGAATCGCGAATCAGCCTTCAGTCCAGCTTCTTTGGCGGCATCGAGAAAAACAGGTAGCTCCACCAGATATTGATCGGAAAACCCATGCGTGCCGTCGTAAGCCACAGCCGGAGTCCTGGATAAATTCGCTGCCGTGACTTCTGGAGGCAGCGTATGCAGTTCGAGCACGAGCAAGCCGAAGCGTCCTACATAAGGTGCCCACCGGCGCAAGTGGCGAGCCAGATTTTCTTCCAGCACATCGCACGAGATCTCTTCTCCCATGTGAGCGAACGCTCCGGTGGATTTTCCGATGCGCGTCCCTCCTGAATAATTTGCTGGCGGAATGTACGGCCGGTTGTGGTCGAGAAAAGAACGCACGTGCAGCAGATCGTGGATGTCGAGGTTCAGTTCCTCCAGATCGCTCGCCAGTTGCGCCGGCCGGTTAATGTCGCCGGGGATTACGTGATAGACAGGGATGCCCGCTTTGCGCAGCGTTTGTTTCGCTACGCGGCGCGCCACCTTGTTGAAATCGGCGCCGACGAGGATTAGGGGATGCTGGTCGAGCACCTTGCCACGCTCGGTTTTGTTCTTTACCGCGAAGTACAGATGTTCAAGAAAACTGCCGTCACCGCAGCCCATGTCGCAGATGCCGCGAGGCTGCACATGCAGCGGACGGTTGAAGATCTCGACAATAATCTCATCCACCTTCTTGAAATAGGTGCGATGCGCCCCACCGCTGCCCCAGACATTCATGCCTCGATTGACCAGCAGTTCTACTCCACTATCGTCCATGCGCGGGATGCGCGAATTACCGAACAAAAGCGTACTCACATTGTCGAAGAGTGGAAGATACGACACGGTGACGCCGTACGACGTCGCAATCTGGGCCGCGTATCGGCCGCACGCGGTGAGGTTGACGGAATTCTTATCGCGAGAGTTGTCGCGTGTACTCGATCCCAGTGCGACCCATCCCTGCGCGACCAGCAAATCGAAGATGCAGTTGAGGCTGGCGCGATTTGCGGCGATGGCGTCAAGCTCCACCGGCCGCTCGAGTTGAGTCAGAATCTCGGCGCGCGCCAAGGCGACCATGGACGGGCCGATAATCATGCCGTCGAGATGCTGGCGAATTTGATTTCGTACCTTGCCGATGACGGGATCGGCGTCCGCTTGCAAGCCCCATTGTTCTTTCGACCGGCGAACTAGTTCTTGTAGAGACGGGAGCACGGGCCGGTCAGATGCTCCGAACAAAAAATCTTCCAGGAAAACCGCCTTTGCCACAAAAGACAGCACTTCGCCATACAGAAGTGGCGCTTCGCGCACTGCGACTCTCCCGTCGGCAGTGATCGCGTAGCGCGGAGAGTGTCCGGTTTCAACTTGCTGTAGCAACCACCCACACGATGCCAGCAAGCGCAACGCGACTCGCAGGTAGCCGCGATTGGCACGAGTCTCTTGAGCGATCTGATCGAAATCCACCCAGTCGCCAGCGGAACCGAAAAGATCGAATACGCGGCGGTCCCACAAGGCTTTGACCGTGGGCGCCACGACCAGACCCGAGAGGTGGCCAAACACAACGGCGCGGACCTGTGCCTTTTCCGCTTCGCTGATCGATGAAGCTGTCACCGCTGACGGCATCTTCTTAACACCTACGCCCGGCCCTCGAACAGATTCCTTCCCTCGACCAGCGCGCGCATCTTGCGGTCCGCCACACTGCGCTGCAGCATCCAAAATCCGCAGTCGGGATGGACATAACGCAAGCGTTCCGCACCCAACGTCTTCACAATGCGCTCGATGCGCGAGGCAACGAGGTCGGGTGTCTCCACTTCGTTGTCTTTGATATCGATCAAGCCGATGCCAAGCGCAATCTTCGGATCCAGATCGGTGAAGACGTCGAGTTCGTCATAACCGCGCCGCGCAAACTCGAGCACTAGATGATTGGCATGCAGCGAATTGAGGAAGGGAACCAGATCGCGCCAGAAGCCGCGGAGCACCGGCTGTCCGCCGTAATTGCCGAAGCAGATGTGCACCGCGCGCTCGTTGAGGATTCCGTCAAGAACGTGGTTGATCGCATCTGCGGCCCATGCTGAATCCTGGGGGTAGCCGGCGATGCTCGCTTCATCGAGCTGGACCACATCGGCTTCGATCGATTCCAGCTGGCGCCGCAACACGGTGGCCAGATCCATGGCCAAGTCCGGGATGTCTTTGTAATAGCAGTTCGTCACCATCCGCGACAGCATGTGCGGACCAGTGCAACTGAACTTCAGCGGCAATTTCGTGAGAGGTGCGACAAACTCATAGTCTCGCGGCAGATTCAACATGCCCTCGCCGATTTTGCCAACCACCATGCCTGCGGTCAGCAAGCGAGCCGACGAGGCACGATCGGAGCGGAAGCGGTCAAAATCCGAAAGCGCAAAATGGCTGCGGATCCCTTCCATCTGCGAGACGAAATAGTCCACCATCCCATTCGTCTCGGGATGGCTGGGATCGAAGCGCATGAGTTCGCCGTCGCTTACCAGATCCAGGCCGGCGAGTTCCTGGATCTTCAGCACCGCCATCACCGCGTCTCGCAGAACGAGCCGCGAAGTATTGCCGACCAGCCACGACGGCACCGGATAGCTTCCAACCACGGTAGCTTTAATTTTGATCGTGCGATTCATATTGACTCCTGCATTGCGGTGCGGCTGCCGGTTGGAGCGTCATCATACTCCCGCGCAGCGGCGCTTCGTAAAAGGCACTTTCAAGTAACCAAAACAGGGCACAGAAAAGTAACCAACAGTCTCGCAACATACCACTTCCGGGGACAACAGTTTCCACTTGTAGTACAGCTCAGACTTGGATTACAGTGATCCCCGCTTCGTTGCCCTCGTTGCCCACGACGAGGAAAAAGTGAAGCCGTCGAGCCTTGTTGTCTCGACGATGCTTCGTTCGTGGAGGCAGCCGTGTTTCGCAGTGACGTAGTCGGAAGTCTCTTGCGTCCCGCGTATCTCAAGGAAGCCCGCGATCAGTTCGCGGCGGGCAAACTCGCCGACGCTGCCTTCAAACAAGTGGAAGACCGCGCCGTCGATGAATGCATCGACTTGCAGATTCGCACCGGCATCGAAGTCATCACCGATGGCGAAGTGCGCCGCTACGCTTTCTACGGACATCTGATTGACGCCGTCGAGGGCTTCGACAAATACGGCGGCTGGGCAATTCCATTCCGAAATGAAAAGGGCGAGGAGTTAGTGCAGCCGCGTCCGGTGGTGGTTTCGAAGCTGCGCCGCAAGCGGCCTCTCTGCGCCGAAGAATTTACCTACGTGCGCGCGCGTACCAGGCACGCTGCGAAAACTACCATAATCAGCGCTCAGCAGGCCGCGGCTTATTACGACAGCAAGAAATCCGCTGGGGCTTATGCCACGGTCGACGCCTATCTCGCCGATCTGGTCGACATCCTGCGCGATGAAGTAGCGGAGTTGATTCGCCTGGGCTGTACGTACATCCAGATCGATTCGCCGCAATACACTGCACTGCTCGATCCCGACCTGCGCGAAGGATACCGGCAGCGCGGCAACGATCCTGACCGCCTGCTCGATTTGTCAATCGAAATGGACAACGCCGTGATCGGCGATCATCCCGGCATCATCTTCGGATTGCATCTCTGCCGCGGCAACAACCAAAGCAAGTTCTACGCGGCCGGCGATTACGGTCCGATCACAAAAGTGTTTCGCAATACGAAGTTCCAGCGATTCTTGCTGGAGTATGACGACGATCGCTCCGGCGGCTTCGAGCCGCTGCGCCAGGTGCCGGCGGACCGCACGGTTGTGCTCGGCCTGGTCAGTTCCAAGAAGCCCGGCCTCGAAAGCAAAGACGAACTTAAGAAGCGGATCGAAGCTGCGTCCGCTTTTATCGCGCTGGAACGTCTTGCCCTTAGTCCGCAATGTGGTTTCGCGTCCACCATGGAAGGCAATGCCGTGACGGTCGCGGACCAGGAAGCGAAGCTGCGCCTGGTAGCGGAGACGGCGCAGGAAGTGTGGGGCAAATCGGTTCCGTTGGCCCGCATGGCGTGAAGACAGCGAAGGCCTTTCGTCGTAGGCCTTTGCGCCTGACTGGGTGTGGGGCGGAGTAGAGAGATTAGTTGGAGATAGCTGAAACACAAGTTTCGTGGAGCAAGAGTTGGTGTGGGCGTTAAATCGAACGTACGTTCGCTCGAATGCTGGAGGTCTATGAAATCACGTAAGTTATCTGCTTGCTTGTGTGCCCTGTTGCTAGCCGTCAGCATGACTCAATTTGCGATAGCCCAAGCCACGATCAGCTATGCCTTACTGAGTGGGACCGTGACCGATGAGGCCGGAAGAACTATCCCGAAGGCCACGATCAACGTGCGCTCGCTGGACACCAACCACACCTCGACAGCAGTGTCGAGCGATGCTGGGTATTACGCTTTTCCCGGCCTGCCGCCAGGGCGCTACGAACTGACAGTGAGCTCCGCCGGCTTCGGGACTTACACGCGCACGGGCGTGGAGTTGACGGTCGGCCAGGCCGCCGCCATCAATGTGATTCTCAAAGTGGCCGCGGTTAAGGAAGAAGTGGTCGTTAGCTCCGAGGCGCCAACGGTGGAGACGACGCGTTCCGAGGTAAGCCAGGTTATCGACACCCAGCAGATCACAAATCTACCGATCAGCGGTCGCCTCTTCACCGATTTCGCTTTGCTCGCGCCTAGCGTCGCGACCAGCAGAACGGCTCTGGGAACGACCTTCACCGAGTTCGAGGTCACGCAAATCTCCTTCGGAGGCATGCGCTCGTTCAGCAACGAGATCACAGTTGACGGCGCCGATTTCGTCAACACCATTACCGGTGTGCAGCGCGCCACGCCCGCGCAGGATTCCGTGCAGGAATTCCGCGTGGTGAACAACAGCTTTGGAGCGGAATATGGCCGTGCGCTCGGCGGCATCGTCAACATTGTGACGAAATCTGGCACGAACCAGATTCACGGTTCGGCATACGACTACCTGCAGAACAGCGCCACTGACGCGCGCTCGCTGCTGCAGCCGGCGCCATTACCTGACGCCTTGCGAGAGAATCAATTCGGCGGCACTCTCGGCGGCCCGATCAAGAAAGACAAGACTTTCTTCTTCTTGAACTACGAGGGGAGACGTCGCGGCGCATCTCCCACCTACGCCCCGGATCTGTACAACAACATTGACGCAATCGATCAAGCTAAGGGCTACTTGGGCCTTTCGCCCGAGGGCTGCGATCTTAAGCCCGTGGACTGCACTGGCTCGCCATTCGGCTATCTTCAAGGGGTGCTGAAGACGGTCAACAACGACTACGGTTTTGCGAAACTCGATCATCAGATCAGCAACAACAATCGCTTTGCGCTGCGCTACAACATTGAAAATGCCCGCGACCTCGGAGAGCTCATTGGCAACACGGAAGACGGCGGCGGCATCGGTACTCCGAGCGGGGCGCGCAATCTCTTCATCCAAGACCAGTCGCTGGTAGGCACGTTGAACTCCGTGCTGCGACCGAACCTGGTCAATACCGTGCTCGGACAGTACGCCAGACGCCACTACAACTTCCCCGGAGCCACAGGCGAGCCGGACCTGAGCGTCGTTAACGACCTCGAGATGGGGCACAACTTCGGCACCTATGACGCGATCTATGAGAGCCGGGTGCAATACTCCGACACGGTCGCTTGGGTTAAAGGCAACCACGTTGCCAAGTTTGGATTCGACGGAAATTATGTCTGGAGTTACAACAACTATCCCGGGTTCACGCCAGAGCGTGGACTCTATCCGAATCTCGATTGCATGTTCCAGTTTGCCGACACCGTGGAAGGTGCACTGACCGGCTCCTATGGAACGGTTTCTCAGCCGTCGAATCCCTGCCCGCTTCAGACTCCGGCAGACGGAGTGGCATTCCTCTATTGGGGAGTTGCGGTTCCCCGAACCGGCTTCGTGAACGGGTACCAGCCTTTACCGCCGACCGGTGGCGGATTCGGCAGCGGCTGGCCAAATGCCTTCCCAACCAACCAGTATTCCAACTACGCTTACAAATTGAATCACGCCTACTGGGGGTTCTTTGCGCAAGATCAATGGCGATTCAGACCCAACTTAACTTTCAACTACGGGCTGCGCTGGGATTTTGAAACGGGCTTGAGCAACACGATTAACTCGGACTTCCGCGGGTTTCAACCACGATTTGGATTTGCCTATTCACCAGACCCCAAGACGGTCATTCGTGCCGGCTTTGGAATGTTTTTCGATCGCAACAACCTGACTTTTTTCTTCACCACCGGAAACCAGAAGACGCTTTCGGGTTACTTCTGCAATCCGCCAAGCGCAGATCCCAGTTGTGCCGCGGCAGGGTTGTCAGGGGTGAACGTGCCGATGGTCCAGAAGCAGGCCGGAATCGGCGGCTGGCAGTTAAACGCAGACCCTGGGTACCCCGGAACTCCAGCCATACCCTGCCCACCCGGACTTGACTGCACCGAACTCCCGGGCGGCACCATAAGTGTCGCGGCGTTGCAGGCGCTGAGCATCCTGGGCGCTGGTCCGACTGCCTACCCCACGGTGAGCCTGACCGGGACTTGCAATCTCACCCCAGAAGGGCCGGGAGGGGCCTGCGGCGTGGGTTCTGGAGGCATACAGCGCAACGCTCGCCTTCCCTACGCCGAGCAGGCCAGCTTGCAGATTGATCGACAGTTTGGTAAAGGTCTCACGCTCGAAGCCGGATTCCTTTTCGTGGGGGCGCACAAGTTGGTCAGAGGAAATAACATCAACGTCCCCTGCCCTTATGGAACCGCCAAGCCGAATAATCCCTACACCGCCCAGGGGTTGCTCGATCCGAGCGGCTCGCTCACTCCGTGCAGCGGGACACCGATCCTTGGGCCATTTGGATTGGGCCCGTTCTTCGGTTTCCTGGGTCCTTACAATGGTGTTAATCCCGGCGCTCCGGTCCCCAATCCTCTGCTGCCCTTCAATCCCAGCGGGCTGGAGTTCGGGGTTCCGAATGCGGTCCTTCCCGCGCCCACGCTCAGCGGCGGGCTTCTCGACTACAACAACGACGTTGCCAACGCCTCCTACAACGGTCTGACGTTGACTGCGATCGAACGAGTGAAGAATTTCCGGATGACCGCCAACTACACCTATTCACACACCATCGACAACGGCAATTTCACGACCTTTATCAACCTGCCACCCAACCAGTTCGACTACGGTTCGGAGCGCGGCAACTCCAATCAGGATATTCGTAACCATCTGGTGACGAACTTCACGGTGACTGCGCCGGACCACACTTTCCTGCGCGACTTCGAACTCAGCAGCATCATCACCCTCCAGTCCGGCCGGCCTTTTACCCTGTTCGCCGGACAAAACACCTTTGGCGACGTTGCCGGTCTGAGCACGGATCGTGTCGGTGGCGCGCCCATCACCGGTACCTGCACTACCGTCTCCAACTGCGCGACGACCATTGGCCGAAACACCTACGTCGGCGCCCCTTTGTATTCCTGGGATCTGCGGGTGGCACGGAATTTCAAACTGCGTGAGAGCCAGACGCTCAACTTCGCCGTCGACGCTTTCAACCTGCTCAATCACCCGAACGTGGATGAAGTGAGTTACGTCTATGGCTCTCCGGCCTTCTGCGGAGCCACACCTGCCATACCCAAGCATTACAACGACGCGACCACGCTTGCCATCCAGCAGGGCGCGGTGTCTTGCGCGACGCAGCAGGCAATCGGAAATCCGGTCGCTTGGCTCTCGGACGGCCTCGTGCCGGTCACGATTCCGAATACTCCGCTTTCGAATTTCGGCAAACCGAGGACAATGTTCAACCCGCGGCAGTTCCAGTTCTCGTTGAAGTATTCGTTCTGAGGGGAACAACCGCGGTGATGGAGTGGCCGGGCCTTCCCCCGGTCTCCATCCTTCTTGACAGGCGAGACGCCAGTGGCTCTACCGTACAGGGTGTGGTGCGGCCTGAGAACTAACTTTCCCACTTCCAATCCTGGAAGCGCCGCCTGAGTTCTGCCTTCAACAGTTTCCCCGTGGATGTGTGCGGTAATTCCTCGACAAACACAAATGCATCCGGCAATTGCCACTTGGCGAACTTGGGCGACAGGAACGCGCGCAGAGCCTCTGGGGACGGTGGGGCACCATCGTGTGCCACAATCACGGCCACGGGACGCTCCTGCCACAAGGGATGAGCAACGGCGATCACTGCCGCTTCGCGAATTTCCGGATGCCCGACCAACGCATTTTCCAGGTCCACGGAGCTGATCCACTCGCCCCCCGACTTGATCAGGTCTTTTGCCCGATCCAAGATTCTTAAATAGCCTTCTGCATTAATCGTTCCGACGTCGCCGCTGCGGAACCATCCGTCTTCGGTCCATTTGTCGTTTTCTGCCGGCAGGTTGTAGTAGCTGGCGGCTACCCAGGGCCCACGCAACTGCACTTCTCCCATGGTTTCGCCATCCCACGGAACTTCGCCTTGCTCGTTAACGACTCTTCGCTCGACGAACGGCACCGGAATTCCAGCCTGCGTCTTGATTTCACATTTCGCATCTTCGGACAAATTCGTCATGTGCGCTTTAAGTTGGTTGGTGGTCGCTTGGGGACTGCTCTCGGTCAGACCCCAACCTTGCATCATGTCCCATCCATGTTTTCGCAGCCGCTGGATGAGCGCAAGCGAAGGCGCCGCTCCACCAATAAGAACGCGCATCGGCGGCAACTTCCACCTGCCGGGATTGCGGTCCAGGCACTCCAGAACGCTGTGCCATACCGTGGGAACGCCGCCGGCCACGGTCACTCCCTCATTTTCGCAAAGCTCCAGCAAACTCTCCCCCTTGAGGTGCGGGCCGGGGAGAACCTGCTTCGCTCCGACCAACGTTGCGGCATACGACAGTCCCCAGCCGTTGACATGAAACATGGAGACAATCGGCAACACGGTGTCGGCGTTGCAGATGCCGAAGTTGTCCACGGTAGTGAGCAGAAACGAGTGCAGCATCACCGAGCGGTGCGTGTACACGACTCCCTTCGGAGCCCCAGTTGTCCCCGAGGTGTAGCACATGCAGGCGGCTTCATTTTCGTCGAGATCGGGATAGCGGAAATTGCCGGAAGCCGTGCTCAGAAAATCCTCATAGTCTTCGAGATGACCCTCGAAACGGCCTGCTGGCCCCGCTGCTGCGCTGCATCCCCATCCCACAACGATGACGCGCTCGAATCGGACCGAGTCGCGAATCTTTTCATACAAGGGGAGCAAAACGTCGTCGACGATCAGGAATCGGTCCTGCGCGTGATTGGCGATGTAGGCGATCTCAGACGGCGCCAGCCTCAGGTTCAGGGGGTGCAATACACCCCCCGAGATCGGAATGCCATAGTAGGCTTCCAGATGCGCGTAATGATTCCACATCAGGGTTGCCACCCGATCGCCGCGCTTCAATCCAGCTTTCTGCAAAGCTTCCGCCAGCCCGCGCGCCCTCCGGTACAGATCGGCGTAGGAGTAACGGTGGAGCGTGTGATCGGGCCGCCGGGAAACAATCTCAGCATTCGGAAAAAACTTGCCGGCGCGCTCCAGGCTGTGCGAGAGCGTCAGCGGATAATGCATCATCGTTCCCTGCATGTAGCTCCTCGCCGGTCAGAGTTCAGGGGCACAGTTTCTTGCCATAGAATAAGGATAGTGCGTAAGATGGAGCACGGTATAACGAACGTTCGCTCGAATGCAAATAAATCCGACATCACTGAGCCCGCTCCCAGCCGACTCGACCGCTGCCGGTTCTGACAGCCGTTACGACCGTCAACTGGCGAAAATCCTAGAACATGCGACCGCAATTTTCTACGAAAAAGGATACGAGGGCGCTTCCATCCGCGACCTGTCTCGAGCCAGCGGAATGTCGCTGGCCGGGCTTTACTACTACTTCGAGTCCAAGGAAAAACTGCTCTATGTCATCCAGAGACATCTTTTTCTCTCTGTAATGGACCTCGTTCGCGAACGGCTGAAAGAGGAGAGCGATCCGGAGCAACGCGTTCGGGTCTTCATTCTCGCGCATCTCGAATACTTTCTAGCGAATCCGAAATCGATGAAGGTGCTCTCGCACGAAGACGACGTGCTAAAGGCAGAACTTGGCGCGGACATCGCCGACCTGAAGCGCCAGTACTACCACTGCTGTGCCGATTTGGTCGACGCGCTAAAGGCGGCTAAGGGCTTGCAATTCAACTCCCGCGTTGCCGTCTTGTCGTTGTTCGGAATGATGAACTGGATCTACACCTGGTACAACCCGAACGTGGACGGCGACGCGAAAGTGCTGGCCCGCGAAATCGGAGACGTGTTCCTGGGCGGAATTTACGCGACTTCTACCGCAGCCTGAGCCGCGACGCGGGCCTGCCCTAGTTGACCGCTGACGGGTTCTCGACCAGCAGCGCGATACCCTGTCCCCCCCCGATGCAGGCTGAGGCGACTCCGTAGCGCGAGTTCGAGCGCTTCAACTCGCGAGCCACCGTAATCGCCAGTCGGACGCCAGTGGCTCCAAGCGGATGACCGATGGCGATTGCACCTCCGTTGACGTTGAGCTTGTTGCGGTCCAGTCCAAGCTCGCGCTGGCAGGCAAGAACCTGCGCCCCGAAGGCTTCGTTGATTTCGAAGCGGTCGATTTCTCCCAAGCTCAAGCCCGCCAATTCCAGCAGAGCTCGAATTGCCGGCACCGGCGCGATACCCATGATCTCCGGGCGGACGCCCACCACCGCGCCAGCCACTACTCGCGCCAACGGTTCTTTCTTGTGCTGCTTCAAATACTCGCTCGAAGCCACGAGCGTCGCTGCCGCGCCGTCCACGATTCCAGAGCTGTTCCCGCCGGTCTGTACTCCGCCAAATGCCGGCTTCAGCTTTGATAGAACCTCGAACGACGAGGGCCTGATGTGCGTATCTTCACTCAACTTCTCGACTCCGCGCGGCAGCCTGATTCCCCGCGGCGCATAGCCGGCAAGCTCAAAGACCTCACTCGTTAGCGGCGCGATTTCACCGCTCAGGAAGCAGATTTTCTGCGCCGCAATGGCGCGCGCGAAGCTCTCGGCGGCGAATTGGTCCACGTCTTCGCGCGTGATCGCATACTGCTTCGCCAGCTTCTCGGCGGTCCCGCCCATGGTTTCATTTGGACAGGGATCGAGGAGCGCCTCCCATAGAAAATCCTTGAACTCCACCTCGCCCGTGCGGAATCCACTGCGGTGCGTGTAGGCGGCAATGGGGTTGCGCGACATGGACTCGGTTCCCACGACCAACGCAAGGTTAGCTTTCGACAGCTTGATATTGTCGGCAGCCTGAAGGATTGCCTCGACACCGGTACCACAAACACGTTGCACCAGGTGCGCCGGTACTTCGATGGGAACTCCAGAGTAGAGCCCGATGTGCCGCGGCAGCACGTAGGCATCGAACGATGCCTGGGCCATGTTCCCCGCCACCACGATGTCGACATCGGCCGGCGGAACACTGCTTCGCCGGAAGATCTCTCGAGCCGCTTTGATTCCGAGGTCGGTTGGAGACACTAGTCCGAGAGCCGTGTTGTATTCCACGAAGGGAGTGCGCACGCCGTCGAGCAAAAAGACGTCGTCGTAGCGCGAAAGCAGAGCTTTGTGTTGCGAACTCATACCGATGCTTTGTTGTCCCGAATTTCACCGGCAACGACGAGGCGCGGCAGTTGAGAATTCAGCGATGCGCCCACCGTCATCTCGACCGGAGAGCCGAGCGATTCAGACTTTTGCGGAAGCGCCGTAGGCAAACCATAGCGCGCCCGATGTCTGTTTCCCCACGCGGACATCAGCTTCAGAATCGGTTTCAGGCTTTCTCCATGGCGAGTGAGCGAGTATTCAACACGCGGCGGCACCTCGGCATACACTTTGCGGCGAACAATTCCGTCGCGCTCCAATTCACGCAGGTGCTGGGTCAACATCTTCTTGGTCAGTCCGGGGATGAGCCGCTGCAGTTCGCAGAATCGCCGCGTCCGGCCGTCTAGATGGAACAGCAGCGGCGGTTTCCACTTCCCGCCAATAATGGAGGCTGTCAGCTTTACAGGGCAATTCGAGTGATCCATCTTAGTCCCCATCGGGTATCAGGTTACCGAAACGTGCCTACTAGCCAAAAAGATACTTTTGCCTAGAATTAGCCCTCGGTCCCGAAAGGATACCTGATTCGGCCGCGACTTGGGAAGTGGTCCGTCGCCATCAGGCATCTGGGGCGGACTATTCCAGCGCTGGCCCAGCGAAGCCAAAGCGAGGCAAAAAGCGAGGCAAAAGATGAGCGACAAGAAGCCGGTCGTGATCTACGGCGCCAACGGTTTTTCGGGCCGCCTGATCGCGGAATTTCTTCGCGAATACAACGTGCCCTTCATTGCCGCCGGCCGCAACCGCCGCCGGATTGACGACGTGATGCAGCATGTGCCCGGCATTGAAACCGCTAACTATGAAATTGTCGAGAGCAAAGACTCGGTCGAAGAGCTCACGCAGCTTTTTACCGGCGCGAAAGTGGTCTGCAACACAGCCGGACCTTTCATCTACAACGGCCCGCGAGTGATCGAAGCCGCGCTGAATGCCGGCTGCCACTATCTGGATATCGGCGGGGAACAAGCCTGGGTGCGAACCGTGGCGGAGAAATGGGGCAACAAGTTTGCCCAGCGCGGATTGCTCGCTGCTCCCGCAACCGCATTCATGTCGGCAGTGAGCGATTCCGCAATTCGACTGTGCCTCGAAAACAATCGTGGCATCGACACACTCGAAGTCCTTACCATGTTCAAAGGCAACCCCACCTTCGGCTCGACGCAGACAATTTTTGCCGTCATTCAAACTGACGCCTATTATCTGGAACAGAACGCATACAAGCCGTGGCCGCGCGCGACCCGCTATGACGTCGTTGTTCCCGGCAGCATTCAAACTCAACTCGCTCTGGCCTGGGGAGGTTTTCCTCATCCCATCTGGTACAAGGATCACCCCCAGATCGCCAACGTGCGCTCGTTTGGCGGATTGCTCGACCGGCAGATTATGGAGGGCGTGGCGGCGACGGAAAAATTGTTCGAGGAACAGATTCGCCCACTGCCTCCCGCCGAACAGGAGCGACGGCTCGGTGAGATGGCGAATGCGGTGACCGCTGGTACGCCGCCGCGGGAAAACCCGCGTGAGCATCGCACGATTGACGTGATTGTGGGCCGGGGCAGCACAGACTCGGTGCACTGCGCCGTCTTTGGCACGTGCTGCTATCGCCAGACCGCGCTCATTCAGGCCTTCGCGGCCCACAACCTGGTGCACACTGCTCCGCGCGCGGTGGGTTTCGCATCAGCGGCGCAAGCTTTCGGCCATCGCGAAATCCTTGGCGTTTTAGAAACGCACGGACTCTCCAAGGCGAAATTGTCGTCTTAGTTCAAGAGGGTTCGTATCAGGGTATCGCTTTAGCGATACCAATTTCGTCGAAAGCAAACGCCCCTTTAGGGGCTGCAGGACGCTGGACATTTATCCAGGAAAACAATGCGAGCGATCGACTATTTCGACAAGAGCGCCGATCTCCACGCCGACCGGATCGCGATCGTCGACGGAGACGGTCGCTATTCCTACGCCGAGACGCGCAGTTTCAGCGAGCGCATCGCCCGCGGAATGTGGGCCCGCGGCGTCGAGCGAGAGGAGCGCGCGGCTATCTTCTCCCACAATCATCCCGCCGTGCTTTTCTGCATGTTGGGTATTCTGCGCGCAGGGGCGGCATGGGTACCCATCAACTTTCGCAATGCCACTGATGCCAATGTTGAATTCTTGAACTATTCCGAAACGGCTTGGCTTTTCTATCACAGCCGGTTTCACGAACAGGTCGAAGACATGCGCAAACGCGTTCCCTCACTGCGGCATCTGATTTGCATCGACGGGCAAGACGGCGAGAATCCGTCACTCGCAGATTTTATGGAACTGGGAAGCGTGCGCCATAACCAGCATCTCGAGTGGGCTGACGCTAGCGGCAATGATCCTCATGGCAATGACCCCTACGGCAATCTCGAGCAGATGATGGGCCTCGTGCCGACCGGCGGAACGACTGGCCCTGCGCGCGGTGTCCGCGTCACCAACCTGGCTTGGGGCACGATGACCGAGATGGCGACTCGTTACTGGAAGGGCGGCGACGGCAATCCTGTCTGCCTGTGCACTGCCCCGCTCTCCCATGCCGCGGGGGTTGTCGCCTTCACCATGTTCGCACTGGGCGGGACGAACGTCATATTGCCCGGATTCGACGCCGCGCAAGTATTGCAGGCGATTGAGCAGTATCGGGTGACGCACCTCTTCCTTCCTCCGACGGCGTTCTACGCGCTCCTCGCCCATCCGGACGTGAGCAAGTTCAATTACTCCAGCCTGCGAATCTTTCTGCTGGCGGGTTCTCCCGTCTCGCCCGACAAACTCAAGCAAGGTGTGGAAGTCTTCGGTCCCTGCATGTGCGAGTCCTATGGCCAAACCGAAGCGCCCATGCTGCTCACGTTTCTCGATGCGCACACCGTCGCTGCAGCCGCAGCCGGCGATCATCCGGAACGCCTGCGCAGTTGCGGGAAGCCGACAGCGGCGGTCCGTCTCGCTATCATGGACGATGCCGGCCGCATTCTTCCTCCACATCAACCCGGAGAGATCGTAGCCCGCGGCACGCTCGTCACCGCCGGCTACCATAACCTGCCGCAAGCGACCGCCGAAATCCGCAGCCACGGCTGGCATCACACCGGCGATATCGGATACATCGACGAGCATGGATATGTTTACATTGTGGACCGCAAAAAAGACATGATTATCAGCGGTGGCTTCAACGTTTACAGCGCGGAGGTCGAGGCCGGAATCATGGCACTGCACCAGGTTCAGGAGTGCGCTGTTATCGGAGTGCCCGACGACAAGTGGGGAGAAGCGGTCAAGGCGCTCGTAGTTCTAAAACACGATCTGAGACACAACGAATTACTCAGCGAGAGTCAAGTCATCGCTCACTGCAAGGCCAAACTAGGTGGCGTGAAGTCTCCCAAGTCGGTGGAATTCGTCGCGGAAATTCCGAAGACCCCAGCCGGGAAGCTTGACCGGAAAGCGATGCGTAAACAATATTGGATAGCCGTGGATCGCGCAGTCCACTGAAGCGCGGCGGAGGCATTGTCATTCTAACGACCCTGAAAGTCCCAAAGACCGGTGGCATCCCTACGACGAAAGCCAACGTGTTGCGCTGGCTCAAGAGTGAGGGAGAACCGGTGCAAGTGGGCGAGGCGGTCGTGGAATTGGAGACAGAGAAAGTAAGTTACGAACTGGAGTCTCCAGTCGCAGGTGTGCTACTTAAGATTGTTGCGGGAGAAAGCGTTCGGGTTCCAGTGGGCGGACCCTTATGTCATATCGGACAGGCGGGTGATTTGATCCCTGTGGAAAAGGAGTAATGCATGTCAGAAAAAAGTGCCCTCGGGAATGACCGATTGATTTGGATCTACACGCAGATGACACGCATCCGAGAAATGCGTCTCGTGTTCCTGTTCGGGTCATTGCTGGTCGCGGCAATCGCGGTTGCGCAAACACAGGTTGCACAAACACAGAAGCCGAGCGGCGTTGCAGATTTCATAAGCGTTGATGCACCAGTGTTCGTGCTCGACCATGTCCGAGTTATCGATGGAACGGGGGCGCCGCCGAAGGAAGAACAAGCCGTTGTGATCGCGAACGGAAAAATACAATTCGTCGGCTCGGAGGCGTCCGCCCAAATCCCTGAGGGCGCGCAACGAATTGAGCGTTCTGGCTATACCGTTATCCCCGGTATCGTTGGAATGCACAACCATCTCTACTACACCGACTCCTATGCCGTGCAAGTTGTCAGCGGAAAGGTTGGCGAGCCGGGATTATTTATTGCGGAGATTCCTTACACGGCACCGCGACTCTATCTGGCGGCTGGCGTGACCACAATGCGCACGACAGGGAGCTTGGAGCCTTACACCGACTTGAAGGTCAAGAGTCGAATTGACGCGAACCTGATGCCAGGGCCGAGTATTGACGTCACCGCACCATACCTGGAAGGCGCGCCGACCCGATTCGCGCAGATGCATGAACTGACCGGATCTGACGATGCGAAACGCATGGTGGACTACTGGGCGGCAGAAGGCATGACATCGTACAAAGCGTACATGAACATCACGCGCGAAGAGCTGGGCGTGGCGATCCAGCAGGCGCATGTGCACAAACTGAAACTGACCGGTCATCTCTGTTCCGTGACCTGGCCTGAGGCGATAGCCCTCGGAATCGATGACTTCGAGCATGGCCCGGTGTTTACTGACACCGAATTCGTCACCGACAAGAAGCCCGACGTTTGCCCCATGGGTGGTGGCAGCAGCAGTTGGGCCAAACAGGACGTGAACGGAGCGCAGGTGCAGGAGATGATCCGCAATCTCGTGTCACATCATGTCGCGGTGACTTCGACGCTGCCGGTGTTTGAAGCCGGTGCACCAGGGCGGCCGGCGTTGCAGCCTCGCACGCTGGATGCAATGTCCGCCGAATCGGCGCAAAGCTACCTCACCGCTCGTGCAAGAGTGGCTTTGGATTCACCAATGACGGCTCTGCTGCGCAAAGAGATGGATTTTGAGGTGGCATTCGTCAAGGCGGGCGGCTTGCTGCTCTCCGGCCCTGATCCCACCGGAAACGGTGGCGTGCTGCCGGGTTTCGGCGATCAGCGCGAAATAGAACTGCTTGTGGAAGCCGGTTTCACTCCCGTGGAAGCAATTCAAATCGCCACGCAGAATGGCGCCTTATATCTCGGCCAGCAGGATCGAATTGGAACCCTCGCACCTGGCAAACAGGCAGATCTGGTTTTGATCAAAGGCGATCCCTCAAAACGAATTGACGAGATCGAGAACGTCGAAACAGTGTTTAAGGCTGGGATCGGCTACGATTCCAAGAAGTTGATTGACAGCGTGCGAGGACAGGTTGGAATTCGTTAAAGCGTACCTATGTATTGACGATTTGCCTAAACCCACGCATCCGTGGATTCCTGACGGAGGACAGGCTATTCGGAAGTAAATCTTCCGTTTTCTCACTCCATCGGAAGGCCGACATAGTTTTCCGCGAGGGCCTGGGCTGCCGCCCTAGAGCTGGTCACGTAATCCAGTTCGGCGAGTTGGCGACGATGGTCGAAGGGATTCTCGTCTGGGAAGCGATGGAGCATGGAAGTCATCCACCAGGAAAACCGCTGTACTTTCCAGACGCGCCGCAAGCAAACCTCGGAATAGCTATCGAGCAGCTCGCGTCTTCCCGTCTGATAGAAATGCTTGAAACCGCGTGCGAGCACCCGAACGTCGGCAACCGCGAGATTCAATCCCTTGGCGCCGGTCGGTGGAACGATGTGTGCCGAATCTCCAGCCAGGAAGAGCCTGCCGTATTGCATGGGTTCGACCACAAAACTGCGCATACCAGTCACGCCCTTTTGCAGCACCGGCCCTTCGGTTAGTTTCCAACCGTTCGAAGCTGATCGGATTTGAAGTTCCTGCCAGATTTTCTCGTCACTCCAGAGACCAATATTTTCGTCGGGTTGGCACTGCAGGTATAAACGGCTGATGTGCGGAGTGCGCATGCTGAGCAGGGCAAAGCCGCGATCATGGTAGGTGTAGACCAGTTCGTCAGAAGAGGGAGGCGCTTCGGCCAGTATTCCAAGCCATCCAAAGGGATACTCCCGTACATATTCGGTGAGCACTCCCGACGGAATGCTGGGGCGGCAGATGCCGTGAAAGCCATCGCACCCAGCGATGAAGTCACAGCTCAATTCGTAGTCGTTTCCATCTTTCCGATATCGGATCTTCGGCCTGTCGCTATCGAAGTCATGTACGCTGACATTTTCAACTTCGAACAACACTTGGCCACCGGTCGCAACACGGGCATTGTTCAGATCTTTCAGCACCTCATGCTGGGAGTAGATCGTGATTCCTTTTCCATCGGTGAGATCCTGAAAATCGATGCGATGCCCCCGTCCTCTGAAGCGCAACTCGATGCCGTAGTGGATCAAGCCTTCGGCTTTCATGCGCTCGCCAACGCCCATTTCGGTGAGCAGGTCAACCGTCCCTTGCTCCAGCACGCCGGCGCGGACACGCTGCTCCGAATATTGGCGGCTGCGATTCTCGAGCACGACGGAGTCGATCCCCTGCAGGTATAAAAGATGAGACAGCACGAGACCGGCTGGCCCCGCACCGACGATTCCGACCTGAGTTCGCAATGAAATCGGCACTGAATTGAAACCCTAACTGTTCTAGAAAGGATAATGCCTAGGCATGGTCTGGATGGTGATCCAGCGCAGTTCGGTGAATTCATTAACCGCGGCTTTTCCTCCAAAACGGCCATAGCCGCTGGCCTTGACGCCGCCAAAAGGCATCTGCGCCTCATCGTGCACGGTCGGCCCATTGACATGGCACATTCCGGAGTCTATTCGCTTGGCGACTTCGACGGCGCGAGCAATGTCGCGGCCGAAGACCGCAGCCGAGAGCCCGTACTCTGTGTCGTTTGCCAGCCTGATCGCTTCTTCCACAGTCTTGAAGCGAGTGATGGAAACGGATGGCCCGAAAGACTCCTCGCGGAACATCTGCATTTCGGGAGTGACGTGGTCGACGATCACAGCAGGCATGATCGTGCCCTGCGCCTCGCCGCTGAGAAGAACTTTTGCGCCGTGAGACACAGCATCTTTCACCAGCGCGCGCACTCGATCCACTGTAGGCATGCCGACAACAGCGCCGAGAACGACTTCGCCTTTTCGTGGATCGCCGCAAGGCAAAGCTTTTACTTTGGCGACGAACTTCTGGGCAAAGGCGTCGGCCACTTTTTCATCAACAATGATGCGCTCCGTGGACATGCAGATCTGTCCCTGGTTCATGAATGCGCCGAAGGCAGCGGCATCCACGGCAGCGTCAAGGTCGGCATCGTCGAGAATGATGAGCGGAGCTTTGCCGCCCAGTTCGAGGAGAATCGGCTTCAGATGTTTCGCCGCCGTAACGGCGAGAATCTTGCCAACGCGAGTGGAGCCGGTAAAGTTGATGCGGCGCACGGCGCGGTGGGCGATGAGAGTTTCGACAATCGTCGAAGCGCTGGCGGCATCGTGAGTCAAGACGTTAACGACTCCGTTGCCCAGCCCAGCTTCGCGGAGCACGGTTCCAATCAGGCGATGGGTTGCAGGACAAACTTCCGATGCCTTCAGGACGACAGTATTTCCGCAAGCGAGCGGAATGGCAATTGCGCGCACTCCAAGAATGACAGGAGCGTTCCACGGCGCGATGCCGAGGACGACGCCCACCGGTTGCCGAATGGAAAATGCGAGGCTCCCGGGGATCTCGGAAGGGATCACTTCTCCCGAGACCTGAGTAGTCATCGACGCTGCTTCGCGCAACATTTGGGCGGCGAGGTAGACATTGAAACCAGCCCATCCCGCGGTCGAGCCGATTTCGTCCATCATTACCGAAATAAATTCTGGGGTACGGGCTTCGAGCAGATCGGCAGCGCGCAAGAGCTTCTTACGTCGTTCGTGCGGCCCGAGTGCGGACCAGGCAGGGAACGCTTCTGCGGCGGCTTCCGCGGCCGCGATGGCATCGTCGGCACCGGCGGCGGCGGCGCGCGTGGCGACTTCTCCCGAGATCGGGTTCTGCCGCACAAATGTTGCCGCACTCGCGGCGGCCGCATCACGATCACCGATCAGAAGCTGGACTTCAGTGATAGTCATAGTCATGACCGTTTCCTCTTCTTGTTCTTACTCTCGGAATTCGTTTTCTTTTCGCCGTCCATCTCTCGGAAGACCTCCGCTGCAATGTGAAACGCGGAGTTCGCCGCCGGCACGCCACAATAGACGGCGGATTGCAGCAGGACTTCTTTGATCTGGTCCCGCGTCACGCCATTGTTAAAGGCGGCTTTCACATGCAAGCGGAATTCGTCGCCCCGATTCAGAGCGACCATCATTGCGAGCGTCAGCAGACTTCGAGTGTGCCGGTGCAGGCCGGGACGCGTCCATACTTCGCCCCAGGCGTTGCGAGTGATGAAGTCCTGAAAATCGCGGTTGAAGTCCGTGATTGTGGCCACAGCCCGGTCCACATGTTCGTCGCCGAGGACGGCTCGCCGGACCTTCATGCCTTGCTGGTAGCGTTTTGTGTCGTCCATTTTGCGCTGCCTCATTTGGAGAAAAACGAACTCACCGCCCCGGTGAACGCATCGGCCTGCTCGACATTGGAGAGATGAGCGGCGGCAAGTTCAACTTCTGTAGCTCCAGCAATTTGTTCAGTGAGAAAGTGAGCATCGGGAATGGGTATCACGGGGTCGCTGCGGCCGTAGATAACAATTGTTGGCACTTTGATCTGCGCAATCGCCTCGCGCTGATCCATGTCGCGGATCGCAGCGCAACACGCGGCATAGCCCTCGGGCGACGAGTTCTCGAGCATGCGCTGCGCCGGGGCAACCCTCTGAGGAAACGACGCGCGAAACTCCGGTGTAAACCAGCGATCGATGACCGCCGAAGCCACGGACTTCATTCCATCCTTGCGCACGGTTGCAATGCGCGCGTTCCATACTTCTTTTGTGCCGATGCGGGCAGCCGTGTTGCACAGCGCCAGACGATGCAGGCGATTGGGCGCGTGAATGCCAAGCCACATGCCGATCATGCCGCCCATCGAGAGGCCGCAGAAATGCACCCGGTCGAGGCTAAGCGAATCCAACAGACCGAGGACGTCGCGACCCAACTGCTCGATGGTGTAGTCGCCCGGCGTTACCGACGACTGTCCGTGCCCGCGAGTGTCGTAACGCAGGATGCGGAAATGCCGCTGCAGTTCCGTCATCTGCGGATCCCACATTGAGAAATCAGTGCCGAGAGAATTGGAGAACACCAGCACGGGATCCTTGTCGCCCGTGAGCGCGTAATGCGTCCGCAGTTCTCCAATTTCGACAAATGGCATTGGCTGCCCTTCCTGGTGCCAGGCTCAGTGCTTGCGATTGGCCGCGACGACGCGATCCACCAACTCTTCAGCGACGCCGATGTAGTTTTCCGGAGCAAACAGGTAATCGAGTTCCGCCGAACTCAGACGTTCGGTTACGGCCCGGTCCTGAGCCAGCACTTCGCGGAGGTGCTTTCCCGACGCGCGCGCCTGCCGGCTCGCGACCTCCACCAACGCGTGTGCCGCGGATTTGCCAATGTATTTTCCCATGGCCATGGTGACGCCCTCAGCAAAAATCAGACCTTGCGTCGCGTCGAGATTGCGCCTCATGCGCGCCGCGTCGATTTCCAGATGCGGAACAATCGTCGCCATCTGATGAAGCGCTCCGCCGGTCAGACGGAAGATTTCCGGAAGTGTTTCCCATTCGGCGTGCCAATCGCCAAGTCCGCGTTCATCTTCCTGCACCATCGCGCTCAGCATCGTACTGACGAGGCCCGGAACCCGCGTTGCTGCCGACAACACCACCGCCGAAGTCACCGGGTTGCGCTTGTGCGGCATGGTTGAGGAGCCGCCCCGGTCCTCGCCCGCAGGTTCGAAGACCTCCGCGATCTCGGTTTGCATGTGGAGAGAAATGTCGCGGGCCATCTTGCCTAAGCTGCCAGCGCAAAGGCCGAGTGTGGTTGCCACTTCGGCTACCCGGTCGCGCTCAGCGTGCCAGGGCATGGCAGGAAGTCCGAGATGGAGCTCTGCCGCCAACGCCTCGGCCACCTGTAATCCTTTTTCTCGCAGAGCGGCCAGCGTTCCAACCGCGCCGCCAAATTGCAGGACCATCACCCGGATTCGCGTTTCCGCGAAGCGTTCGCGGTGGCGATTCATGGCATCCAGCCAGCCCGCGATTTTGACGCCGAAAGTTGTGGGTAGAGCATGCTGCATGAGCGTGCGCCCGGCGATGGGCGTGGAGCGGTGCTTCTTAGCCAACTCGCTCAGGCCCTTAGAAAGGGAAGAGAGATCCGCTTCGAGTGTGTCGAGACCTTGCTTGATTTGCAAAACGAGGCCCGTATCGTTCGCGTCCTGGCTGGTCGCGCCCCAGTGAACGTACCGCGCTGCTTCGGGATCGTCTTTCGCGACCAGCGCCGTGAGCTGCTTAACCAGCGGTATAGCGGGATTCAGCGACGTGGCGGTCGCAGTGGCGAGTGCGTTAGCATCGATCAGTTCCACCTTGCACTTGTCAGCGATCGCGGAGGCCGCGGCTGCGGGGATCACCCCGCAACGGGCCTCAGCCCGAGCAAGCGCTGCCTCGAAATCCAGCATGCGCTGGATGCGCGCGGCGTCTGAGAAGACTTCGCCCATTGCCGCCGAGCCGAAGAGTGGATCTAGCAAGGCCATCGAAAGTCGGTTACACCAGGTCGGTCACACAAGGTCGGTCACACCAGCCAATTACAAACGGTCGATTACAACCCCACGTCGAAGAATACCGTTTCCTCCGGCCCTTGCAAAACAACATTCCATTCCAGGGTGCCGGGACCGCCCGCAGTCTTCTTCGCGATTAAAGTCGAACGCCGCGCCGGTTCCACCAGATTGAGGATCGGGTCGCCGGCGTTCCGTTCATCATCGGGGAAGTACATCCGGGTGACCAGTCGTTTCAAGAGCCCGCGCATGAAGATGGAGATCGCCAGATGCGGCGCCTGTTCCTTCCCTTTCGGTCCGGGCACCGGGCCGGGCTTGATGGTGACAAATCGAAATACGCCGTCAAGACTCACCGGCACACGACCGTATCCTTTGAAACCGGGCTCCAGCGGCTTGTTCTGAGTGTCTTCCGGATGATCGTACTTCCCATGTGCATTGGCCTGCCAGATTTCCAGAATCGCATCGGGGACAGGAACTCCGTCGCCGTCGAAAACCCGCCCTTGAACGGTCACGCGCTCGCCGGAGACACCTTCGCCGACGAGGTTGTCCCGGTTCAGCCACTCGAGACCAATCTTGAAAAACGGCCCAACCGTCTGCGAGGTGGTCGCCACCAGACTCATTCATCCTCCATCGGCGTGGCTTCGCGCCCGCGCAAGATGAGATCAAAACGATAGCCCAGCGCATGATCCGGCATGGTCGTTTCCCAATCGAAAGCGGAGATCAGCCGGTTGCGGGCCTTTTCATCTGCCGTGCAATTAAAGATTGGGTCAAACGGCATCAGTGGATCGCCAGGAAAGTACATCTGCGTCACCAGACGCGTCGCAAACGCTGGTCCAAAAATAGAAAAGTGAATGTGCGCCGCTCGCCACGCGTTGTAATGATTGCGCCACGGATACTCCCCCGGACGAATCGTGACGAAGCGATAGCGGCCTTCGGCGTCGGTGACGGCATGTCCCGATCCGGTGAAGTTCGGATCCAGCGGCGCATCGTGCTGATCGACGTCGTGACGATATCGTCCCGCCGCATTTGCCTGCCAGATTTCGACCACCGTGTTCGCCACCGGACGACTATTTTCATCGAGCACGCGTCCGCTGACGACGATCCGCTCACCAAGCGGTTGCCCTGCATGCCCGAGCGTCAAGTCGCTCGCCTTCGGCGCAACGATTTCGCGTCCAAACGATGGCCCGGTGACCTCGGAAAGAGTGTAGGGAATCGTTACCAGCGGTTTGGTAGGCGCACGTTTGATCGACGATACATACGGCGGGTGCAGATGATTCGGCTGGGTCCCCGGATACGGCGGGCGATAACCTGCGACGCGTTTCATTGTCCTTATTCTGTCACCGTTTTCGAACTCACCGACTGTATGCAAGGGAGAAGTCCCGTGTCAACTGGGCTGCCAGAATTCCCGAACGGCGGCCGCTATCCGAGGAAACGCGGAGAAAACGCCAATGACTGCCCGACCTCCCACGGCCCATATAATAAGGTTATGGCCAAGCTCGATCACGCCGCGATGCTGGCAGTGGCTTTGGCGGAGGCCCGCAAAGGACTCGCCGAAGGAGGCATCCCGATCGGAGCCGCGATCTTCGATGCGGAAGGCAAGCTGATCGGTTCCGGTCACAACCGCCGCGTGCAGAACGGAGATCCTTCCATGCATGGCGAGACCGACGCCTTCCGCAATGCGGGACGCCAGCGCAGCTATCGCAGTCTGACCATGGTTACGACGCTCGCGCCATGCTGGTATTGCAGCGGACTTGTCCGGCAGTTTGGTTTCGGAACGGTCGTGGTCGGAGAGAGCCGCAATTTTCAAGGTGGCATCGAGTGGCTTCGTTCGCCAGGAGTGCGGGTCTTCGATCTCGACTCCGATGAGTGCGCTGCGCTGTTGGCCGAATATATCCGCAGAAATCCAGCGGTGTGGAATGAGGATATCGGAGAAGGCGATGAAACTTGATAGGAAGTTATTGCAGAGTCTTCCCAAAGTTCTTTTGCACGAGCATTTGGATGGCGTGTTGCGGCCGCGAACCGTCATCGATTTGGCAAGAAATGCCGGATATGCGGGACTGCCGACCGCCGATCCCAAAGCGCTGGCCGAATGGTTCCATCGCGGCGCAAATCAGGGAAGCCTCACCGAATACCTGAAGGGTTTCATCCACACCATCGCAGTCATGCAAACCGAAGAGGCTCTGGAGCGCGTGGCCTATGAACAGGCCGAGGACCTGAACAAAGATGGAGTGATCTACTTTGAAACTCGCTTCGCCCCAATTTTTCATACCCAAAAAGGATTGACCCACCAGCGGGTAGTCGCCGCGGTCTTGAAGGGGCTGGAACGAGGTCGCAAGGACTTCGGAATCGCTTCCGGGTTGATCATCTGCGCCATGCGCAATATGGATGTCTCGCTTGAAATGGCGGAACTAGCCGTCGATTTTCGCGAGCGCGGCGTGGTTGGCTTCGATCTCGCCGGAGAAGAAGGCGGTTATCCGCCCAAGAAGCACGTCGACGCTTTTCACTACATTCAGCGCGAGAATTTCAATATCACCATTCATGCGGGGGAAGGCTACGGAAAGGAATCGATTTGGCAGGCGATTCAGTATTGCGGGGCGCACCGCATCGGACACGGAATACGCCTGATCGACGACATTACGGTCGTGGACGGCAAGGCCGTGAAATTGGGTGACCTCGCCCAGTACGTCCTCGATAAGAGAATTCCGCTGGAAATTTGCCTTATCAGTAATGTTCATACGGGAGCCACGCGAAGCCTGAGCGAGCATCCTTTCAAGATTCTTTTCCAGGAAAAATTTCGCGTCACCCTCAATACCGATAACCGGTTAATGAGCAGCACCAGCATGACCCAGGAGTTCGAAGCGGCGGAGGAGACGTTCGGTCTGTCGCTCGATGATTTCGAGAAGATCACCATCAATTCGATGAAGAGCGCCTTCTTGCCCTATAATCAGCGCCGCGATTTCATCTATTCGATTATCAAGCCAGGTTATGCAAATGCCGTTAAGGCCGCGACAACTTCTACTTAATTCCGGCAATCGTTTGAAGAACCATCGTTGAAGAAACAATGACGGAGCCAAACCACATGGGCAACGCTTTCATGGCCCGCGCCATTCAACTATCAATCGAAAATGTCCGTTCCGGATGCGGTGGTCCTTTCGGTTGTGTCATCGTTAAAGAAGCCAAGGTCATAGCCGAAGGCGTAAATCAAGTCACCGCGACGAACGATCCTACGGCCCACTCCGAAGTGTTGGCCATCCGCCACGCCTGCCAGAAACTTCGCTGCTTCGAACTTGGGGACTGTGACCTCTACACTTCCTGCGAACCGTGCCCCATGTGCATGGGCGCAATCTACTGGGCCCGGATCAGCAAAGTTTACTTTGCCAATCTAGCCGCGGACGCAGCCAAAATCGGGTTCGACGATTCCGCGATCTTCTCCGCTATCTATGGAAAAGGAAAACTATCCAGGGGAGAACAGGCCCAGTCGCACGCGCTGCGCGACATTCCCATGATTCAGATGATGCGAGAGGAAGCGCTCACTGCCTTTCGGGCGTGGGAAGAAAATCCGGGCAAGATCCTTTATTAGATCAGTAGAGGAAGACGATTGATCGAGCGCTACTTCAAACTCGCCGAAAACCACACCACCATTAAGCAAGAGATGCTGGGCGGACTCACGACATTCGTGACCATGGCCTACATCATCGTGGTGAACCCGCAGATCCTCGCGCAAGCTGGAATGCCAGCCGACGGCGTCGTATTTGCAACTTGCATCTCGGCCGCCGCCGCCACGCTGGTGATGGGCCTCTACGCCAACTATCCGATCGCTCTCGCCCCAGGAATGTCGCTGAACGCCTACTTCACGTACGCCGTCTGCCTCAACATGCATGTCCCGTGGCAAACAGCGCTGGCAGTAGTTTTCTTTTCCGGAGTGCTGTTTCTGGTGCTGACGGTGACGCGCCTGCGCGAACAAATTGTCAACGGCATGCCCGATTGCCTTAAGCACTCCACAGCCACAGGCATCGGAATGTTTATTGCTTTCGTCGGATTGCGCAATGCAAAGCTAGTAGTCGCAAACCCGGCGACATTTGTCGGGCTCGGCAACTTTTCCGATAAGGAGGTGCAGACGGCCTGCTTCGGTCTCGTCCTGACCCTTATCCTCATGGCGCGCAAGATCAATAGCGGAATTTTGATCGGCATCTTCGGAACCACGCTGGTAGGAATTCTGCGCGGCATTTCCCATTGGCCCTCGGCGATTCTGTCCCTTCCTCATCCTTCCTCCACTTTTTTGAAGTTGGACTTCCGAGGAGCCATCCACCTTGGCTTTCTCGAAATTCTGTTTGCATTTTTATTCGTCGACCTCTTCGACAATGTGGGCACGCTGGTGGGTGTGTGCGAGCAAGGAGGATTCGTCAAAGACGGCAAGATCCCTCGCGTGGGCCGGGCGCTGGTCGCAGATGCTGTAGGCACGCTGTTCGGCTCTTTGACGGGAACCTCCACCGTTACCAGCTATATCGAGAGCGTGGCCGGCGTCGCAGCCGGAGCGCGCACCGGCCTGAGCAATGTCGCCGTGGCCGGGCTTTTCTTGATTGCCACCTTTTGCTCGCCTCTGGCTACTGCGATTCCGGCTTACGCCACGGCACCCGCATTGATTGTGGTAGGTGCGCTAATGACGCAATCGATCTCGCACATCAAATGGAACGAGTTCAGCGAGGCATTTCCGGCCTTCATCACCATGCTCGCCACGCCGTTGACTTTCAGCATCGCGACCGGCATCAGCCTGGGGCTGATCTCCTACACCGTGGTGAAAGTCGCAGCCGGCAAAGTTCGCGAAATTACGGCGCTGATTTGGATTCTTACTGCGCTGTTTATCCTGCGCTATGTTTATCTTGCCGTCGCTTAGATGGAATGAGGGATTTTACCTTCCGATTTATCCATTGAGCGCCTCGAGTTCATCTTCATCTCTACCCAGCAGTCGATTGCGCAGCGAACGGTAGAAGCCCGAGATGTGGGCCTCGAATTCAGACAAGCTCATATCGGCGGTGACGTGAACGCGCGGCAGGGCGAAGCGATTGATCTTCGATTCGACGATCTTCGATTCAACGATCTTCGCTCCCATCATCTTCGAGCCAAATCCGCCTGCCACATTCATAAAAGCGCAGCGGAACCCTGCCTGCTCCGCGAATTTCAAATCTCGTGGTGTGACCGTGGCGGCATCTCCGAAGGGATAGGCAAAGGCCCATACCATCTGACCCAGAACGTTTTCCAGGACACTCCGACTTTCGGAAATCTCCTGCCAGGCCAATTCCTCTGACGTCCTCGCCAGAATCGGGTGCGAGAGTGTGTGAGCTCCGACGGTCATTCCCGCAGCGATTAGTTGCTGTAGTCCATCTCTATCAAGGATGAGGAACCGGGCGGCCATAGTCGAATCTTGGAAGACGCGCGACCGCCAGTCCTCGGCAAGCCCGAGCTGTTTGCGAATCTGATCCAGAAATTGGCGCCGCGATTGTCCGTTGAATTGCGAAAGGCGTTCGACCAGGTTCCACCAACACGAGTGTTTCCGGTTCGTCTCAATCGAGCCCGTGCTAACTCCCGCTTCGGGAAGGCTGAGACGGATGGGATCGGTTGCGTCCAGCAGCATCAGGTAGAGTTCCTCATACCAGAGCATGGGCCAAAGCTCGGGCGATGACGGCGTCTTCTCGGCAGACGCGCCGGTGGCGAAAAAAAGGCAAGACAGGCCAAGCTCGCGAAGTATGGGAACCATTTCTGTAAGAGTGTTCCGCAGCGCGTCGTCACAGGTCAGCAAAATCGACCGCGGAGGAAGTGTCAGGTCTCCTTCCGACCAATGGAGAAAATCTTCGGGAGAGATCACGTTGTAACGCTCCTTAAGAAGCCGTAGCTGCCGCCGCAGCGAATCGGCATGGACCAGGTTGCCGTCCAAAGCGGGATTCCTGATCTTGTATCCAGCCGGGAACACGCCATGGTAAGTCACGATCGCCGGACCCCCACCGGCCGCGTGGCGGAGATAGCCGCTCTTCGACAGGACGGGAAAGACGATGTGCTTCAGCGCTGGACTGACGAATCTCAAGGTGCCCTTCGAAGGTTTCCGCAGAATTGTATCGCACCGTTTACGACACCGGCGCTAGTAGCCGGAATCGCCGTCCAGAAGCTGGAAACCGATTGGGAAAGCATGGCCCAAGGCGTTCGCGGGATCGTAAATCACGATGGGTTCTTTGTACTGGCACCAATAACCATTCCACTCCAACGCACGCATCGACATCGGAAACGACGCGAGCGCGCGAATTCTACAGATCTCCGGGTCGAGCTGCGCAGCCTGTGTGACCATGGCACAGGCGAGATTCCAATCCTTCGCATCCTCCGAATTGACCACCAGGTCGAAGAGCCTGGCTTCCCATGCCGCTCGTCCGATGATGAAGTAGCCCATGAGCTGGCCTTGGCGCTTCAGCAAGAATCCGCGCATTTCGAGGTGAGGACATTTCATCAGATGGTTCAAGTCCGCCAGCGTCCGACGACAAAACGTCCACCTGAGCTTTGTATTGTTCAACACCGGCAGGAGCGAATCATCGAACTGACTCACCGGAGCGAAATCCCATCCAATGCTGGCTTGCCTGCGATTCCGCGCCGGATGTGTGAAACCGTGGAGTAGCCGCTGAGCCGATCTTGGACTTCGGGAACGCGTCTGAAACTCACGCCACGGACGCAACCACGCGCTGAAAGTCAGAGCTTCTCCGGAGCTACGAAACCCTATGCGGGGAAGAATCTGGCGCGTCGCGGGCGCACCCCCAATCACGAACGAAGTCGGAGCCACACCCATCAGCTTGCGAAACAGGCTTACGCCGGCTCCCGGGACCGAGGCGTCGGCGGCCCAGTCCATCATAGTCAAGCTTTTTACGGTGGTTCCGTCCGGAAGATGAAATGTCACCGGACAAGCCCCGCAATGCGCAACGATCTGCCCATCCTTTTCGAGCAGATAGCTGCGATTGCCCTCTCGGCCGGGCATCCCGTCCAAATACTTCCACTCCAGCAATTTGGGATCGGCGTGGTGGTCCGCGGGGTCGAACTTGTAAACGCGGACGAGAAACTGCGCGAGTGCAGGTAGGTCCTTGCGTTCGGTGGTTCGGATGGTTCCCGTCATGATTGCGGCGCTGTCTCGGTCCAAATCGCTCGTACCAATTTAGCAGGGGGAATCCTCTAGACCTGCCTAGGCAACCCAAAGCTTTTCCTCTGCAACTAAAGAATTAGTTACCTTTCTCCGCGACGAGCGTCTAAGGGTGCAGGAGGGCGTCCAGTGCCGCCAAGACAATCGGGAACTCTGACCGAGGCCGAGCTGCGGATCATGAACGTCCTTTGGGACAAGGGCTCCGGCACTGTCCAGCAAGTCCTTGATTCTATTACTCAAACCCCAACTCTCGCCTATAACTCTGTCTTGACCACGATTCGCGTTTTGGAAAGAAAAGGCTATCTGAAGCATCTAAAGGATGGCCGGGCGCACGTCTATACGCCGTTAGTCGGCCAGCAGGAAGCGACACGCTCGGAAATCCGGCACCTGGTCAGCCGCTTTTTCGAGAACTCGCACGAGCAATTGGTCCTGAACCTCCTTGAGGGCCAGGGTATTGGGGCTGAAGAAATCGGGCGCTTGCGGGAAATGCTGATTCAAAAAGATACGCTTCAGAAAGATACGGTTCAGAAGGACGCGAAATGAGCTGGCTCACGCTGCAGACAGTGGCCCAAATCTCGGTCGAACGCATTGTCAATGCGTTGCCTGAGGGGTTTCTTATCGCCTTGTTTGCCTGGGCATTGCTGCGGGTTTTGCGAAAACAAAATTCGGGGACGCGCTTTGCGGTCTGGTTTGCGGCCTTGCTGGCCATCGCCTCGCTCCCGGTGCTGGGCGGTTTCGGTGGAGCGAGATTGCCAATTTTGGCGGGGATGTCGCTGGGGACGTTGTCGGGATCGTCATGGGGAAGCATGCGGTCCGCGATCACCATCCCCGCCCGCTGGGGAGTTTTCGTATTCCTGGCCTGGGCCCTGGGCGCCAGCATCGCAATGGTGCGTCTGGCCGCCGGCCTCTGGCGATTGCGACAGTTGCGCCAGAGCTGCGCTCCGGTCGTCGCCGCAGATCTTGACCCAACGGTAAGAGAAACAGTGGAAGCAATCGGTGGATCTGTATCGCTAACCGTCGCCACGTCGGAGCGCATTCGTGTGCCGGCCGCCATCGGTTTCTCGAAACGCACCATCATCCTGCCCGCCTGGGCGTTGCGAGAGTTGCCCGCCGAAGATCTCAAGGTCATCCTGCTGCACGAATTCGCACATCTGCGGCGCGGAGATGACTGGACAAATCTCATACAGAAGATCGTGCGCGCGCTGTTCTTCTTTCATCCCGCAGTGTGGTGGATTGAGAATCGCCTCTCAGTAGAGCGCGAGATGGCCTGCGACGATGCCGTACTGGCAGAAACCGCCAATCCGCGCGGATATGCCACTTGTCTGGTTTCGCTGCTGGAAAAAAGTCTGGCGCATCGTCTTTCGAACCAAAATCTGGCCGACAAACGGTGGTCAATGGTCCAGGCGGCTGTGAACCGCGCCCATGAGGCTTCGCTGCGGCTAGCGCAGATTCTCGACCGCAACCGGCCCGTGGCGACGCGAGTCTGGAAGCCGGCCCTCGGCATGATTGGCACCTTTTCAGTAGTCTGCCTGCTGGCGCTCCCGCACGCGCCGCAGTTTGTCGCGTTTGATCGCGATGCTGATCACAGTGTGACAGCGGACGCTTCCGATCCCGCGTACTCCGCGGACGTGATCAGCCAGCCTTCGCCTCAGTCTTCATTACAAGCGGCTGCGGTAATTCCCGCGGCATTGCGCACCGACGACGCGTCAGCAAGGAAGACTGCCCGAGCTGTGCATGCCAACGTGCGCGCACGGGCTGTTGCTGGATTTGAGTTTGATTCGGTAGTTTCTGCTGCCGCGCGACTCAACGCTACGCCCATGCCCGAATGGCTGCTTGAGACAAGCGCGAGCGCCGATCAGGGAGTCGTTCCCCAATTTCGAACATTGGTTTTTGTTCAAACCACACGGTACATGACCGCCGATTCGTCAGCATGGAGCGTACAGGTGTGGCGAGTGACATTTGTGAGCGCAGCGCGCGAACGGATGGCGAGAGTGCCCGTGGTCAATTCGCTTTAGCGGGCGGGCAAAAAAATTTTGCAATTAGCAACTACATAATTAGTTGTACAGATCACTGGTTAAACATCGTTAGTCAAACATTGTTTCAAACAAGGAGAAGGAAAATGTGGATAGCACGTTCTAAGGCAGTCATCAAATCGCGTCTGTTGGTGGCGCTACTCGCTGTAGCGGCAGTGGGTTCGGTCGCTACTTTCACCTTTACGAAGTCTGCCCGGGCAGCGGCAGCTCCGGCTCCGGCCGCGGCTCCGCTCGATGACAACAGCGTGGGAGCATTGCTCACGCTCGACCGCGCCATGGAAACGCTGGCGGCACGAGTTACACCGGCAGTCGTCAACGTCACAGTAGTCTCGAAGGGCAATGCGCACGAGAACGGACAGGAAGGCTCGCCCGACATGCAGCAATTCTTTGGACCGGGCGGCCCATTCGGCCGTCAAATGCCGTCGCAACCTCAGGAACGGATGGAACACGGCCTGGGCAGTGGCGTGATCATCTCTCCCGACGGGTACATCGTCACCAACAATCACGTGATCGAGGGAGCCGTTGATATTCGCGTCACCATGAGCAACAAGGAAGTGTTGTCGGCGAAGCTGATCGGCGCCGATCCGCTGACCGACCTTGCCGTCATCAAAGTCAATGGAACCGACTTGCCGAGCGTGCCCTGGGGCAACTCAGCCAACTTGCATCCGGGACAGACGGTGCTCGCCTTCGGGAATCCGTATGGGTTTCGCTTTACGGTGACGCGCGGCATCATTAGCGCGCTGAACCGTCCCAATCCTGATGCGAGTGATCGCCACAAGCCGGGTGAGTTCATTCAGACCGACGCTGCCATCAATCCCGGAAACTCCGGCGGAGCGCTGGTTGACGCGCGCGGCGAGCTGATCGGAATCAACACCTTCCTGATCTCATCCTCCGGAGCATTCTCGGGAATGGGTTTCGCGATTCCAACGCAAATCGCCGAGCCTACGGTCGAGACCCTGATTCGGGACGGCAAAGTGACGCACGCGTTTATCGGAATTCAGATCGCCGATCTCACTCCCGACAACGCCAAGTTCTTCGATATGAAGAAAGCCGAGGGAGCGCTGGTCTCAGATGTTGACCCCGACGCACCCGGAGCGAAGGCCGGCCTGCGCACCGGCGACGTGATTACTGAACTCGACGGAAAAGCGGTGACCGATGCCGGTGAATTGCAAATGTTAGTCGCGCAGAAGCGGCCGGGTGAAACCATCCACCTGCAGGTCGTGCGCGACAGCAAACCAACGACGGTTGCGGTCACGCTCGAAGCGCTCGGCGGCGGGAAGAATACTGAGATCGCCGGCAGCGAGCACGGGAAAGGGCGTTGGGGGCTGAGTCTCGCTGATCTGACTCCGGACGCTCGTAACCAAGTGCAAGTCGAGCCCTCGGTTCACGGAGCCATCGTCGAAGACGTCAAGCCTGGCAGCCCGGCCGATAACGCGGGCTTGCAGCGTGGGGACGTCATCATGGAAGTCGATCGGCACCCGGTGAAATCCGCGTCCGACGTCGCACAAGCGTTATCCAGTGTGCCGGCTGGTCAGGATGCGCTCGTACTGGTCTGGTCAAACGGTGGCAGCACTTTCCGCGTGTTGCACCCGTCGCAGGGCTAGCGGGGCAGGCTAGCGTTGGCCAAGGTTGCGCGCTGTGTTCCGCCCGGTCCTGGAGCTGGGTGGACGCAGCGCGCATTTTTCCAGGCGAGCCGAAATATGGCCGTTCCGCTCGCACCGTGGTAATCAACAATAACTACGACGATATGCAGTAGTTGGGTTTTCTCCCGATAGAATGGCTTAGGGGGCTGGTTTTCTTTAGCCGTCTTCCCGTCGGTTGGCGACGGAGTGAGAGTCACCGGCTGCGGGACCCGAAGAAATTTAAGCAATTCAAGTAATTGGAGAAACAAGATTTGGATCGACCAGATGAGCTAGTTCAGGATCAAGACCACGCTGCCTGCTCTCTCGATGCCAGCTATGTGCTGACGTGGGACGAAATCGCGAACCTGGCAGCGGAGCCGGGCAAGCCGGCCGAGACCCTGATGAACGTCGTCGCCTTGATTGCGCGGCGATTTGGCACCGATGTATGTTCCGCCTACCTGCTGGAGCCCGACCGCGCCAATCTCGTGCTGGCCGCGACCCTCGGACTGCGCCGGGAATGTATTGGCAAGTTGCGCATGGCCGTCCATGAAGGGCTCGCCGGTCTGGTCGCCGAACAGGTCCGTCCCGTGGCTGTGGAGCAAGTCAGGAATCATCCGCGCTTCAAGTACTTCAGCGAAGCTGGAGAAGATGATTACCAATCGTTCCTCGGAGTTCCCCTCATTGACCGCGGAGTGCTGCAAGGTGTTTTAGTAGTCCAAACAGTGGAAGCGCGACTCTTTCCGGAAAATGAGATTCGTCTGCTCACCGAGGCCGCGAAACAGGTCGCGCCCGTGGTGAGCGAAGCGCGCACCCTCGATCGTTTCATCGCACCGGTGCAGGAGCGCCTCTGGGCCCTGGCTCGGAACATGTGGTGGAGCTGGGATCACGATGCCGCCGATTTATTTCGCGATCTTGATCCGCTGCGCTGGAGCCAGCTCAATCACAGTCCAGTCTCTTTGCTAAATGAGTATCCTCTGGAAAAGCTGGAACAGCGCGCTACCGAACTCAACCTGCACGGCCGCATCAACTACGCCTATCGCCGCCTGCGCGAGTATCAGGACTCGGAACGCACCTGGGGTGCGCGCCGCGCCGGTGTCCTGCGTCCGCGTCCGGTCGCTTACTTCTCCGCCGAATTTGGCGTGCACGAATCTCTTCCCGTCTATTCCGGCGGACTCGGAGTTCTCGCCGGCGATCACATCAAGAGCGCCTCCGATCTCGGCATTCCTCTCGTCGGCGTAGGCCTGTTTTATGGCCAGGGATACTTCCGCCAGCGCCTCGATCGCGATGGCTGGCAGCGCGAGGAGTACCTCGAAACCGATGTCAACCAGCTAGCCATGGAGACGGCCATCGGCACCAACGGCCGGCCGGTCTCGGTGCAGGTTGATACCCGCCACGGTTCGATCTTCGCAAAAGTGTGGCGCGTAAAAGTCGGTCGTTGTGATTTGCTTCTCCTCGATTCCGACGTGGAAGGCAATACTCCCGAAGACCGCGAACTGACCTCCCGTTTATACGGCGGCGACGGCCGGGTTCGCGTGCATCAGGAATTGCTTCTGGGCGTGGGTGGTCTGCGTGCCCTGAAAGCCCTTGGCATCAGGCCGGGTGTGCTCCACCTGAACGAAGGCCATAGCGGATTCGCAGTCCTCGAGGCGATTCGCCAGCGCATGGAGGAAGAGGGCATCGGCTTCGAGAAAGCGGTGCCACGAGTTGCGCGCGAAGTCGTCTTCACCACGCATACTCCCGTGCCCGCCGGCC
Source organism: uncultured Acidobacteriaceae bacterium (assembly GCA_963755765.1). Classification (GTDB taxonomy): domain Bacteria; phylum Acidobacteriota; class Terriglobia; order Terriglobales; family Acidobacteriaceae; genus Acidiflorens. The sequence continues at coordinate 151,100 of CAVWKZ010000002.1, read as the reverse complement.
ACGACCGCTTCGATGCCGATCTGGTCGAAGAACATCTTGGACCTCTCCGTGACGCGCTCGGCCTTTCCAAGGAAGCCTTCATGGCACTGGGGCGCGAGAATCCCGAAAGTGATGAACGCTTCTGCATGACCGTGCTTGGCCTGAAGCTTTCGCGGCGCGCGAATGCTGTCTCCTCACTGCACGGTGAAGTTTCTCGCGCCATGTGGACCGGCCTGTTTCCGGGCAAGCAGGAAGACTCGGTTCCCATCGGACACATCACCAACGGCGTGCATGTTCCGACCTGGCTGGCGCCGCAAATGTTTCGTCTCTACGACCGCCATCTCGGCACAGGATGGCATCTGCGCAGCAGCGAAGCCAAAATCTGGGAGGGCATCGACGACGTTGACGACGGCGAACTCTGGGAGACCCACTTCAACCTGAAGTCGCAGATGATCGAATTTGTGCGCCGCCGCGCCGTCAAGCAGGCGTCCCGCCGCGACGAACCACGCGACGTGTTGCAGCAACTCGAACGCGTACTCAGTCCCGATGCGCTAACCATCGGTTTCGCGCGCCGCTTTGCCACCTACAAGCGCGCTAATCTGATTTTGGCCGACATCGAGAAAATCGCGACCATGGTCAACGACCCGAAACGTCCGGTGCAGTTCGTGTTTGCGGGGAAGGCGCATCCTCTCGACGAGCCCGGCAAGCGTGTGCTGCAGCAGATTGCCCAATTGATGCGCGACCGGCAGTTTTCCGACAAATTTGTTTTCGTCGAAGACTATGACATCAATGTCGGTCGACATTTGACCCAGGGTGTCGACGTCTGGCTGAACAATCCGCGGCGTCCGCTCGAAGCCTCCGGCACCAGCGGCCAGAAAGTCGTCTTGAACGGCGGCTTGAACCTCTCGGTCCTGGACGGCTGGTGGGCGGAAGCTTACGACGGCCTGAACGGCTTCGCCATCGGAAGCGGCAGAACTCACTCTGACATGAATGTTCACGACACTCGCGACGGCGAAGACCTGATGCGAGTTCTGCGCGAAGAAGTGATCCCTCTCTACTATCAGCGCGATCGCGACGGCCTGCCGCGCGGCTGGATCCAACGCATGAAGCGCACGATCCGCACCCTCGGTTGGCGCTTTAACGCCGATCGCATGGTGATGGATTACACTCTCCAATGCTACGTTCCAGCGGCGGGCGGCACCTCGAGCGACCTCCGGCTAAAGCTGTAAGAGCGATCTTGCTGCTGGAGCACCAGTCGCTCCGCCCGGCCGCCTTCAATCGCGTACAAGGCCGGCACAGCCAGGTCTTCGGGATACGCCGGCATGCCAAACTCGGGAACATCGAGGCCTTCTTCTTCCACCTCTGCGGCCGTCCGCATGCTCGTCACTCGATTGACGCACCAGAAGACAGCGAATGTTCCGCCGAACGCCCAGGCGGCATACAAAGTTGCTCCCATAAACTGACACAGAAACTGCCTCGTATCGCCGTGGATCAAGCCAGTCACGCCTTGGCCCGCATGTCCCAGGTAAGAGGTGGCGCCGACGCCGTTCCATCCCGCGCCATAGGTGCCGTCGGCAAAGATGCCCACGCAGACCGCGCCCAGCCAGCCGCAGTAACCGTGTACGGAGATTGCGCCGCATGGATCATCGACCTTGATAAGTCGATCGTTGAACAGAACTCCGCCGCACATCAGCAGGCCCGCCAGAATGCCAATGATGACCGACGAGGTCGGCGACACAAAAGCGCAAGAGGCGGTAATGGCAACCAGCCCGGCAAGCATCCCGTTGCACGCCATCGCGATATCAGGTTTACCAAACAGGAAGTACCACAAGAGCATCGCTGCCGCCGAGCCGGACACCGCGGCAAGGTTAGTGTTCACCGCAACCACCGAGATGCGAAGGTCCGTCGCTCCCAGCGTGGAGCCAGGATTAAAACCCATCCAGCCAAAGAGCAGGATGAAGGTGCCCGTAACCACATAGACGATATTGTGGGCAGGGAAGACGCGGACCCTTCCTCCGGGCCCATACTTGCCCAGGCGCGGACCGAGAATAATGGCGAGAGCCATGGCGCAGAAACCGCCGACTGCGTGGACGACCGTAGATCCGGCAAAGTCGACGTAGCCGTGGCCAAGATTCAGCGTAGATCCGACTTGTGACAACCAACCACCGCCCCAAGTCCAGCAGCCGGAGATGGGATAGAGAATCGCGCCGATGAACAGCTCACACAGCAAGAAGGCCCAAAAGGTAATCCGTTCGCAGACGGCGCCGACGATGATGTACCCGGCCGTCTCCATGAACACGACTTCGAAGAGAGTCAGGCAGTTACTGGCACTGTCATAGGCTGGGCCGGTAAGAAAAAAGCCCTTCCCGCCCACAAACCCCCACTGTCCGCTGCCAATCAAAAACTTGTTGAGCCCCGGGATGCCGCCCAGGTTGGCGGGCGCTGCGTTGATGGCCACCGCTCCAAACTGGAATGCGTATCCGACGGCGTAGTAGGCGAGGAAGGCGAACACATAGGCCGCGAAATTCAGCATCATCAGGTGGGCGACATTTTTCTTTCGCACCAGTCCGCAGGTTAGGAGCGCGAATCCTGCTTGCATGAACAGGACGAGGTAGCCCGCATTTAATGTCCAGGCAAAGTTAGTAGCCACGCGGACGTGCCCCACGCTGTCGGCCAGCTTAACCGCGAGCGGCTCCTTCGCCGCCTGAGCCTGATAGTCGTCGAAGGCCTTCTTGCTGGCGGCGTAGTCCGCAGCCGTCTTGTCCGAGGGCTCGGAGACGACAAAAGAATTGCCGGCAGCGTCCACGGCGCTAGTTTTGTCTCCCGTCGCCACGCCTGACGGATCTGGCTTCGGGCCGTCGTCCGCGAGGCAGGGCGTAGCCAGCGCCACAAACATTCCGGCCGCGAACAGCAGGGCCAGAGTCGATATATATACAAGTGATGCCCGGCGAGTTCGGCGTCTGTCGGGTTGCTTCGTCATGGAATGGCTCCCGTTCTTACGCGGTACTGCACTGCGAAACAATGCGACCCGGGGGAGGGCAGTCTTAAATGCGGCATAAATGTCCTGGCAAGCCTTCAATCCCGCTTGCTGTTAATCGCCACACACTAAAGCCGCTGCTCCGCAGAGTCCAATAGAAATTTCTTCTCGCAGTCATCAAAAAAACCTTCGGTTTTGACTTGACACGACCGCCAGACCGTTTACTATAGATGAATATTTATTCATTACAATGGATAAATATGCCTAAAACGAAAGAATGAGAAAACGGACGGATCGAGGCGGCTGGAAGCAAGTCTGATGGCGGCGCAACTTAAAACCGCGGTTCTCGGCGCGACCGGCTATTCCGGCCTCGAACTCACGCGTCTGCTCGCCCGCCACCCGCGCACCGCACCGCCTTTGCTCATGCGCCGGAGTTCGGAAAAGAGCGGCAGCAACGGCAACGGCCATGCGCTGGTCGGCGGGACGGAATGCCAGCCGTTTTCGTGGTCCGCGATGGAGCAGCATGGCGTGGAGCTGTTATTTCTGGCGACACCGCACGCCGTTTCCCGCGAACTAGTTCCCGAGGCCATTGCGCGGGGGTTGCGTATTGTCGATCTGAGCGGCGCATGGCGGCTGAAGCAGGAGCAGAATCGCGCCGTCTATGGGTTCGAAGATTCGAACGCCGAGACCGCGGCTGAACTCACCGAGCGCGCCGTGTACGGTTTGCCGGAACTGAAGCAGAATGCGGACCAGATCGCGTCGGCCGCGCTGGTCGCGAACCCAGGCTGCTATGCGACTTCAGTCATTCTTGCGCTGGCTCCGTTGCTGTCTGCCGGAATTGTGGATTGCGATCGCGGCATCATTTCCGATTCGAAGTCCGGCGTCTCCGGCGCCGGCAAGGAGCCAACGCCGCGCACTCACTTCGTGTCAGTAGCTGATAACTTTTCCGCTTACTCGGTCTTTGGACACCGCCACACGGGCGAGATTCTCGAGCAGTTGGCGCTGAATTCCTGCCAGTTGATCTTCACTCCCCATCTCTTGCCCATTCCGCGTGGGATTCTCTCCACGATTTATGTGCACTTGAAACGCGATATGACATCGGACGAGATTCAAACTTGCTTCAACGATTTCTACCAAGGCAAGAGGTGGGTGCGCATTTTTCCGGCATCGAGCTTGCCGGAAATTCAATTCTCCGTGCATACCAACTACTGTGACCTCGGCTTTTGCCTCGCGCGCGATGGCCGCAGACTAGTCGTAGTTTCCTGTCTCGATAACCTGCTCAAAGGCGCAGCCGGACAAGCCGTGCAGAACATGAACCTGATGTACGGCTGGGACGAAGCGGAGGGATTGCAATGAAAGTTGTCGTCAAGATCGGCGGTGCAGCGCTGGAGGACAAACCAACTCTCCAGAAATGTGCGAAGGCGGTGGTGCAGTTCGCCGAAGACGGACACCAGGTCGCTGTCGTGCACGGTGGTGGCAGCGCATTGACGCGCACGCTCGAACTCCTCGGGAAGAAAAGCGACTTCGTACACGGACTGCGCGTCACCGACGCCGAGACGCGCGATGTTGCGCTGATGGTGCTCGCCGGGATCGTCAATAAAAGCCTGGTGGCGGCGATCGCCGCTGCGGGATGTCCAGCAATCGGTCTTTGTGGCGGAGACGGCGGAATTTTTCGCGCCCGCAAGAAACAGGATGCGGAATACGACTTAGGTTTTGTCGGAGAAATATGTTTTTCCGAGCCGCGCTGGCTCAGAGCCATCTGGGCCGAAGGCGGCATTCCTGTCCTCTCCTCGGTCGCGCTCGGAGGCGATGGTCAGTATTACAACGTGAACGCGGACCAGATGGCGGCCGCGTGCGCGATAGCCTGCGAGGCCGACGCGCTGATTTTTCTTACCGACGTCGCAGGAGTAAAGCAGGCCGACGGTGCGGTGATACCGCGGTTGGATACGAAAGAAGTGGCCGGACTCATTGGCGACTCCGTAGTCAGCGGCGGGATGATGCCCAAGCTCGAAGCCTGCACGCAGGCTCTCAAATCAGGCGTAGGCCGAGTGCGCATTCTCCCCGCGTCGCAAGTCGAAATGCTGCCGCTGTTTTACTTCGCCCGGCTGGAGTGCGGCACCGAGGTGCTGAGAGCATGAGCCTGGCTTCTGTCTCCCGCATGGAAGCGAAGCTCTTGCTTCCGACTTACGAGCGCCAGCCCATCATGTTCGTCCGCGGCCGCGGCGTCCATCTTTGGGATTCCACCGGCAAGCGCTATCTCGATTTCCTAAGCGGTATCGGAGTGAACGCGCTCGGGCACAACCACCCCGCCATCCGGGCGGTGATCAAGCGCCAGGCCGGCCGTTTGATTCATGTTTCGAATCTCTTCTTCCATGAATTTCAAGCGGAGCTCGCGCAGATGCTGACCGAAATCTCGGGACTCGATCGCGCTTTTTTTTGCAACAGCGGCACCGAGGCCTGGGAGGGAGCGCTCAAACTCGCCCGCGCGTTCGCACAAGCGAACGATAAGAACGGCAGCAAGCCAAGTTCGAAGCCAGGCTCGAAGACGCGCATTCTCGCCATGGACAACTCATTTCATGGACGTACCTTCGGCGCGCTGGCCACCACCGGGCAGCCGAAATATCGCGCGCCGTTCGTTCCGCTTTTGCCCGGAGTGACTTTCGTCAAGTTCAATGACCCCGACGACCTGCGCCGGAAATTTGATTCCAGTGTTTGTGCCGTGTGCATCGAGACCATTCAGGGTGAAGGCGGGATCTGTCCGGTCAATCGGGAGTTTCTCGAACTTGCCTCGCGCCTGACCAAACAAAGCGGCGCGCTGCTCATACTAGACGAGATTCAATGCGGCCTCGGCCGCACAGGACGCCATTTCGCCTACCAGCACTACGACGTGCTGCCGGATATAGTCACGGTCGCCAAGCCACTGGCTTGCGGTTTGCCGCTCGGCGCCATCCTCGCCACCGAGCGAGTCGCAAGTTGTATGCATCCGGGCATGCATGGAACAACTTTTGGCGGAGGTCCGTTGGCCTGCGCCGTCGCCATCGAATTCCTGCGCGAAGAAAAGAAACTGCTGATGCACGTGCGCGCGCTGGGCGAATATTTTCAAGCCGCGCTCGAAACTCTGGACAAAAATCACAAGTCGATTCTGGACGTCCGAGGTGCAGGCCTGATGCAGGCCGTCGAACTGGATTCGCCAGAACTCGCCAAGGCGGTGGCGAAACAGTTGCTGGAGGAAGGGATCATCATCAATCGTACGCACGAAACCGTACTGCGATTCTTGCCGCCCTACGTAATCCAGAAAAAGCATGTGGACCAGCTAATCCAGGCGCTGGACGCGGTGTTACATGAAAATGAAGCGCTCCAACACAAAAAGAAGAAAGCCGTCGCCGCGCGGCGTCAGGAGGCCTATGCGCACGCGTGACGCGGTTCTTCCCGACGCTGAGCAGATTCACGCTCTCATCTCGGCCTATTCCGGCGACGGCACGCTCCTGCCGCGCTCGCTCGCGGAGATCTGCGAGAATGTCCGTGACTTTATCGTCCTCGAGCATGACGCGCGCATCATCGGATGCGGCGCTCTCCATCTCTATGGTGTGCACCTGGCCGAGATCCGTTCGATTACCGTCGATCCCGCAAGCCAAAGCGGCGGAGGCGGCAGGCGTCTGGTCAAGGCGCTTCTGGCGCAGGCGGAAAAACACAAAGTGACCTGCGTGTGCCTGTTCACGCGCATTCCGGAATTTTTCTCGCGCATGGGTTTCACCACTGCGAACCACCAGGATCTCCCCGACAAGATCCACAAAGATTGTTATCAGTGCCCCCGGCTTTATCGTTGCGACGAAGTGGCGATGGTCCGTGGAGAACTCCCTACATTCGCCATCTTGCCGCCGCCCAATAACTGGCTAAAGATTCACGCATGACCGCGCTGCGTGCTGACCTGAGACGTTCTCCGGAGAAAATTCGTTTGCCCCTGGGGTTTTCTTTTTCGGCAGTCGCAGCCGGCATTAAAGTGAGTGGCCGGCCGGACCTTGCGCTGGTCGAAGCCGATGGCGGTGCGACTGCTGCCGCGTTATTTACGACGAACCGGGTAGTCGCCGCACCCGTGGAGATTGGCCGCAAGTCGCTGCATTTGACCGGTGGCCGGGTTCGAGCGGTCGTAGTGAACTCCGGCAACGCTAACTGCGCCACCGGACCCACGGGTGTTCAAGCTTGCGAACAAGTTTGTCGCGAAGCCGCAAATCTGTTCGACGTGCCGCCCGCCGAAATCTTTCCTTCCTCAACCGGAATCATCGGAGTACGACTGCCGGCAGAAAAAATCCGCGCCAGGTTGCCAGAGCTCATCGCGACGCGCACAGCCAGCCAACGTGGAGTTCTGGCCTTCGCCCAAGCCATCATGACTACCGACACCCGCCCGAAGATTGCCTCCGCGCGCTTCCGAGCTTCCTCGGCAAAAGGCTTGCAGGAGGTCACGGTGCTGGGAATCGCCAAGGGCGCCGGCATGATCCATCCCCAGTTGGCAACCATGCTGGTGTACTTGTTCACGGATGTGGACGCGAGTGCGCGCGAACTGCAGCATCTTCTGCGTGAGGCGTGCGACCAGTCTTTGAATTGCATGTCCATCGACGGCGACACTTCCACCAACGACACCGTGCTGCTGCTCGCCACTGGCGCCAGCGGTGTCCGCATGCGGACGAAGGATGTTCGTACCCGGAAAAAGTTTTCTGTAGCTTTGAACGCGGTATGCCAGTCCCTCGCCGAGCAGATTGTCAGTGACGGCGAAGGCGTGCAGCATGTGATCCGGCTATTCGTCGAGCAGGCGCGTAGCAGGGAAGAGGCGTTGCTGGTGGCGCGGACGATTGCTCATTCCCTGCTGGTCAAGACCGCATGGGCTGGGGCCGATCCGAATTGGGGACGTATTCTCGCGGCCGTCGGAAGGTGTGGAGCCTCCATTGATCCGTCGCGCGTGCAGATTTTCATCGGCAGTCAAAAGGTCTGCAGCAACGGAGTGGCCAGCCTGTTCGACGAGAAGCAAGCCCATCGCCATCTCGCGCGACCGGTCTGCGACGTGCGTGTACAAATGGGCCGCGGCCGACACGCTGTGCGATTTCTCACCACCGATCTCACGTCCGAATATGTGCGGATCAACGCAGACTATTCAACGTAGGAAAGGTCTCAGGTCTTAGGTGTCAGGAAAACCCGAAGGCAAGTTAAGGTTTTTCTAAGACCTAAAACCTAAGACCTGACACCTGCTCCTAGAAGCTGAACGACGCCTGCAATTCAATTTTTCGATTGGCCGCCGCGCTTGAGAACGCTCCGCCCGCCAGCGCGATCGACTGTCCGAAGTTTGGTGAACTCAGCACGCCCACGGGAGGCGCGGCATTCACCTTGTTCAGAACGTTGCGCGCATTTACGCTGAACGTCAAACTGTAGCGCCGAGTGGTTGCGGCGCCAAGTCCACCACCGCCGGGTCCACGTCCGAAGCCGCCACCGCCGCCTCCACCGTGTGCGGCAGCGGTGTGACCGCCGCTCGAACCGCCCCCTTGTTGCGTCCCGCTCTTTCCGCCAATCTCAGGCCCGAAGCCGAAGGTTTTCGCCAGACGCAGGTTCAGCGTGAAGTTGGACGGCCCGGTCAGGTAGTTGATCGGGATTTGCGTGTATGCCTGCGTGGTGGAATAGGTGTAGCTGCTGCAAGCAGCTTGCGTAGGAAAGGGGCACGTACCGGCCGGAAAAGTGCCAAATGCGGGACGGGCGTTGTACTGCAAAGAATTGGTCAAGTCCTGACCCACGGTGACGTTGTAGGGCGAGCCGGAATTGAAAATCATGAACGGACTCAGACGAAATCCGCGGGGCAGACCGATTGTCCCGCCGAAAAACACGCGATCCCGTGTTGCGAAAGAAGCTCGCCCGTAGTCGGCGCCCAAATCGTACTGATCCGAGGGAAAGCTCCCGGCTCCGGAAGCATCGCTGTTGGCGTAATTCAGAGAGTAATAGCCGAACAGAGAAAGTTTCGCCCCTGCTCGTATGTTGAAGTTCGCGATCAGTTGATTCTCCCGAAAAACTCCATCCGAGGAATATTGAAAGATAGCCGGATTGGGAAGCGAGTCAGGCGGATACGGGAATCCGGGTGTGCCCGGCAACGGGGCATTGGTGACGATCGAAAGAAACTGATGCACGCCGCGTGAATTCAGATAAGTAAGCGTAACGTTAGCGATCTTTGTCACCTGCCGCTCCATGCTGAACGCCGTCTGCATAATGTAGGGAGCGTGCAGTGTAGGACTGATCTGGTAGATCGACTGCGGCGTCGAAGGGGTCAGCGCCGGAGGCGTCGGGTAGGTCGGATCGTTTATAACGTACTGTTGCTGAGTAACACCATTCATGCGGTCCGCGTTCAGCACCAGGGTTTGAGTGAAGCGGTCATAAAACAAGCCAAACCCGCCGCGCAGCACGGTTTTCGGGGCATTCTTACCTCCCCCGCCAAGGCCCCACGCAAAACTGACGCGCGGCGCCCAATCGGCATGATCGTGAATGTCGTTCTGTGTTTCAAAGCGCAGCCCGCCACTCAGCGTGATATTAGGGCGGAACTTCCAGTCATCCTGCACATAGAGACCGGCGTCGACCACGGTGACCGGTACAGTCGGCACCGTCCCGCTGTTGGTGGCATTCACGGAATACAGGCTCGGCGTACCGCCGAGGTAATCGGAGTAGCTGGTGAAGGTGTAGCCGCCATTAAATCCAGCGCTGGAAAAATTGACCTCGTGGACCGCTCGCAAACGTCCACCGAATTTTACGAAGTGCTTGCCCGCGGATATCGATGTGTAATTCTGCAATTCGTAATGGTCCTGATGGTCGGTCTGCGATCCCGAACCCGCGCCTCCGCTGGTGAATGCGCCGAGTACGTTGAGACTCACTGCTGTGCTCAGCGGATTCTGATTGCTGTTGTCGTGCAGGTACTGGAAGTGGGTTTCATTGATCACCTTGGTTCCCAGGACTTGGGTGTCGCTGATCTGTATCGTGTTTTCGGTGGACGTAGTGTTGTAGCCCGCCTCCGGCAGCACGGTCCCGCCGACGCCGGCGTTGTCTTGTGTATCGCGATAAAACTGATAACGTGCGGTGAGTGTGTTGCTGGGAGTGACCTGGTAATCAATACGTGTACCGATGTTAGTGCGGGTGCGCGGGTTGGGAACGCTCTGGCTCAGGTCCAGCGTCGGCGCGTTGACGACTGCAATTTCGTCGATGTTGCGCCGCTGCGTGTCAAAGAAAAACGACGCCTTCTTGTTGATGGGGCCGCCGAAGTTTCCCTGGTAGATGACGGAATCGTACGGTGATTGCGGAGCGTCGCCGAGAAAAGGGTTGCGCGTGTTCAATCCCGAGCTGTTTCCCTGGACTGAGAACTGCCCATGGTATTTGTCGGTGCCCGGTTTGGTGAAGATTTCAATTCGTCCGTAGCCCAGCTTGTCGTATTCGGACGAAAACGGATTTGAATTGATGCGAATCTCGCGAATCGACGACTTGGGCGGAAGCTGCCCGGCAGTGAATCCATCAACGTAAAGCTGCCCACCATCGGGACCGGCCGAAGGTCCGGCGAGAGCTTGCAAGTCAGCCAGCAATTCGTCGGGATCGTCAGGAAGCGCTTCCAGGTCCTTGTCCTTGAGCACGAGCGCGCTCGCATTATTCGCAGGATTGACGTCAAGCTGCGGTCCTTCCGCCTCCACGGTTACCTTTTCCTGCTGCACATTGATATCGAGCGCAATATTGAATTGCGCAACTTGTCCGGCTGCTACGTCCACGTCGTTCTGTACAAAGACCGCGAATCCCTGGGCGTTCGCCGTGACTGTGTACTTGCCCGGCGGGAGGCTTCCAATTTCGAAATTGCCGGTTTTGCTGGTTGTGGACGAATGCGTCGCTCCGCCAGATACCAGGACGGCAACCGTCGCATTCGCAACCACCGCGCCCGACGGGTCCGTCACTTGCCCGCGCAAGGTTCCAGTCGCGGTTGAAGGCTGGGTCGGTGTCTGAGTTGATGGCGGGGCCGCCGACTGCGCCGAAGCAGGCGCGGCCACTCCGATCAGCGATGCCGAAATCAGAATCGCCAAAATCAGATCCGTCGAAATCAGATTCTTGAGAACGAATACTGATAAATACTTCAACACACACCTTTTCTTTCCAGGCAGATCAATATGGATTGAGACTTCACTGCTGCGCGCCTTCACCTTCTCCACCGGACGCACTCAGCGACCACGGCGAAAGCAGCGTGGACGCGCTTTGACCCGGCGCCGCCGCCAGAATGGGCTCCACTCCCGCCACCAATTTAATCGATGTAACCGCGTCCGAACTCCCGCCCTCTGTCGCCAGAATGTACACGGCATCGCCCTTCTGCAAGTCCGCCAGCTTGATGTTGGGCAGGCGGCTGAGCATGCGCTGCAAGTCCGGAGGACCATTTCCACCAGTGCCGTGGCCCGGTTGCGATTCTGTTCCCGACCGCGCCCCGCCAGCGTCCGGCGCAGAATGCTGCCCGCCGCTCGCGCCGCGGCCTTGTCCTTGGCCGCTGGCGCCGGGTTGCCCCCCGCTTCCGCCGCCAGCGGTACCTTTTAATCGCGCGGCAAAGCGTTGCGCCATTTCCGCAGGCAGCTTCCACATCTGCGAGTCGGCAGAAACTTGCACCACCACCGCGCTCTTAGCGATGGCATCCTGCACGGTCAGGGTATTAGCAGCCGCGTCAATCGCCTTGATGGTTCCAACAATATTGCGGAATGTGCCGGAGACAACTTCCTCCGCACTCAACTCACTGCCGTCAGGGTTGCGAGTTCCGACCGCCAGGAACTGATCTCCGGCCTTGATTTGTTCGATGGGCGCTGGCTTCGCGTCGTCGAATTTCACCGAGCCGGGAGCATAGCGGCGCAGGATCGTATTCTTCGAAACGTGGACGGCGATGCTCCGCTTAGCACCCATCCCACCTGATGAAATTGTGATGGTGCCGGTCGCAGCATCGACAGTGGTGACGAGCCCGCCGACCCCTCGCTTCTGCCAGTCGTCAAGTTCGCGTTGGTGGACCGCAGCCACGTCGGCCTGCTTCATCACGATCACCGAGAGCGCGACCATCGTGTGTCCGTCTCCTGCCGCCGATGCCTGCCCGCGAACCAGCACGCGATCGCCAGGCTGCAAGTCTTGCGCCTGCAGGGCGGTCGCGTTCTTCAGATCTTTTTCTCCGGGCGGCACGCGCAGGATCTTCGTCGAGCCCGTCAGCGTCACCGCAACATCGCCACCGGACTCGGCCGTGACCGTAAGCGCATCTGCCTGAATACTCTTGATGACCCCCACAGCCTTGGCGACTTGTGCGCTCCCCGAGGTGCTCGCCGGTTTGTCTTGCGCGCAAACGGAACCCGGCCCCGCGAGGAGCAGAGTGACCACCGTCGCGATCAGGCACGGGGCCAAACTGGGGCGCCTCTGCCAGAGACATTGCACAAACTCAGTTATCGGCATACCTAGTCCGTACTTTAGCATCGCCAAACCTACTCTTGTTTTGCCTTTACGAAGTTTTACCCGAGAGTAACTGTGCTTTTACGGGATGCTGGCAACTGCAACTCCATCGCCGCGCATCCAGTGATATGTATTTGACGCTTGCGTGGATACCTATGTCCGCTGACAAATCCAGCCCAGAAAATCGGACCCGACCGGGTGCAGGAGGCTTCCTCTACCATTTGACGGTTGCCTTTCCCAGTTGGGCGGGCGCAATCCTCGCCGTGTATCCTATTTTCCTGGGCAGATTCAGCGCCCTTAAGTTTCGCCTAAAGTAAAAAGTAAAACGACAACGGAGCCAACGGAGGATACGCGGTGCCTGAGTCCCAGCCCTTAAGAGCCGAGACAAATAAGGAAACGACGAACCAGCCGCCCTGGCGGAAGCCGGTTGCCGGCGCCCGGAACGCCGCCTTGGTTGTTGTCTATTTCTCAGCATTGGTATTGACCGCCCTTCCCGGACTCGTCCCGTCGCTGCAGGCTCAGAATGCCGCGACCACTCCGGCCGCCACCATCGCCGTCGACGTCAAAGTAGTAACGCTGCCTGTCACGGTTCGCGACAAACACGGCAAGATCGTCCGCGACCTCACTAAAGACGACTTCACGCTGCAGGAGGATGGCCGCCCGCAAACCATCAAATATTTCTCGCAGGATGCGAATCTTCCGCTCACGCTCGGTCTGCTCGTCGACACCAGTCGCAGTCAGACCAACGTCCTGGAAGCGGAGCGCAACGCGAGCCGCAGTTTTCTCGACGAGATGGTCGTGCAAGAAAAGGACAAGGCCTTCCTCATTCACTTTGATCGCGAGGTAGAACTGCTGCAGGACCTGACGTCGTCGCGGGACAAGCTGGAAGCGGCGCTCGTATTGCTCAAGGGGCCGGATCGCGAGCGTTCCAATGACCCCAACGATCCCTCGAATTCCCCAGACTCGCACCATGGCGGTGGTACCCAGCTCTACGACGCGGTTTTTCTGGCGTCGAACGAATTGATGAAAAAGCAGCAGGGCCGAAAAGCCATCATCATTCTCTCGGACGGCGTTGACCACGGCAGCAAGACTTACTTGGACGGCGCGATCGAATCCGCCCAACGCGCCGACACCGTCGTTTACTCCATTTATTTCGCGGACACTCACCACGAAGAGGGCCAAAGGCAACCCAACGGAATGGGACGGGGCGGCGGCGGTGGTGGTTGGCCGGGAGGGGGTGGCGGCTGGCCCGGAGGTGGCGGCGGAGGGGGATATCCGGGTGGCGGCGGCCGGGGTGGCCCCAGCGGAGGCCAGCGTCCCCAGGAAACCCCACACGGCGATGGCAAGAAAATTCTTCAGCGGATTTCCAAGGAGACAGGTGGACGCTTCTTTGAAGTTTCCAAGAAGGAATCCGTCGGCGAGATCTACGACAGCATCGCTGAGGAACTGCGTACCCAGTACAGCATGGGTTATACGCCCGATAAGGACAGCACCTCCAGCGACTACCACCACATCCAGTTGACGGTGAAGAAAAAAGACCTCACCGTTCAAACCAGAGACGGATATTACCCCGACCACTAAACCCGGGCGGGGAATGCCCGACGCTCCATTATCCAACGGACGAAGCCGCTCTCCAATTGACGCGGGAGGGCTTTCTGCGGTTGGATGGAAGCTGCGTGATACCCGCGCCCACCATTCTCGATCCCGACTCCCGGCGGTTCAACCGTCTCGACGCTGCGTGGCTCACGATCTGGCTTCTCTTTCTAGCAGTATTGGCCCTACTCCCGCCAGAATTCGAATGGCACAAGCAGTTAATCATCCTCGCTATCGGCGTCGTGCAGGTCGTGGAGACAAGGTTGATATCCCACTTCCCTAAACGGGGGGTCGCCTACGTCATCCTGCTCAAGATTCTGCTGGCCACTCTGCTCATCGATCACACCGGCGAAATCGGAATCAACAGCAGTTACTATCCTATTTATTATCTTCCGGTCGTGACGGCCGCGCTCTACTGTGGCCCTTTGTTGACATTTTGTTGGACCCTGCTTGCATCCGCCGCCTACTGCTCATATCTCTATCCTGCGCTGCAGGAATACGACCTCACTCCCGATGCTTTCGGCCAACTGGCGCTGCGCGTCATGTTCTTCTTTCTCGCGGCCATGGTCGTCAACCGCTTCTCGCAGCAGAGCCAGCATCAAACGCAGCTGTACCGTGAACTCGCCGAACATCTCGCCGAGACCAATCGCCGTCTCGAACAGGCTCAGGATGAAGCGCGGCGCTCGGAGCGGCTGGCCGCGCTCGGCCAGCTATCGGCTGGACTAGCGCATGAGATCCGCAATCCTCTCGGAGTCATCAAGGGCTCGGCCGAAATGCTGACTCAGAAACTGCAGGCCTCGGACGCGCTAGCCCGCGAGTTGGCCGGATATATTTCGACCGAGGTCAACCGGCTCAGCGACCTGGTCACCGAGTTTCTGGATTTCGCTCGTCCGCTTCATGCCGAACCGCATCCCGCGGACTTGATCGCGCTTCTCGATCGCGTTGTGCAGATTGTCGCTGGGCGTTTTGCGGGGAAAGAGGTTGCCGGCAAGGCAGTGCGCGTCGAACGCCACTACGCCACCGGACTGCCGCTGGTTCCACTCGATGAGAGCTTGTGCGAGCAAGCCTTCCTCAATCTCGTGCAGAATGCTTACGAGGCGATGCAGGATCAGGACGAAGACCACGGCGGCACGTTACGAGTCGAGGTTCAACGTGCATCGCAGAATGATCGCGAAGGAGTACAACTCCGCTTAGCCGATACAGGCCCTGGCGTTCCCGATAAATTGCGCGAAGAAATTTTTAACCCGTTTGTGACCACGAAGAAAACCGGCGTAGGGCTGGGGCTCTCCATCGTCTCCAAGATCGTGGACGGGCATCATGGGTCGATCCATGTCGAGAATGCGCCGGGCGGCGGGGCGGTATTCACACTCTTTTTTCCGCTGGAGGGAACTGGCGAGTCGCAAGCCGTCTCTCCATTGGAGCCCATGACCAAAGACTGAATATGATCAAAGATTGAAACCGACTGAAAACGACCAATGCCGACCATCCTCATCATCGAAGACGAAGCCAAAATGCGGCGATTGCTCGAGCTGAACCTCGGCGACGACGGTTTCAAAACGCTTTCCGCCGGCGACGCCGAAACTGGATTCAAGCTGCTTGCCTCCGAGCCGGTTCACCTCGTCCTCACCGACCTTAAGCTGCCCGGCATCAGCGGACTTGAATTTCTAGCGACCGCCAAGCAGCAGAATCCGGCGTTGCCCATCGTGGTCATGACCGCGTTCGGGTCGGTAGAGACGGCGGTTGAGGCCATGAAAGCCGGCGCCAGCGACTACGTGCTCAAGCCGTTTTCGCTCGCCGAAATGCGGATGGTGGTCCACAAAGAGCTCGACAACTCCCGCCTGCGCGAGGAGAATCGCTCGCTTCGCGAAGCCCTCGGGCAGAAGTACAGCCATCCCAACATTGTTGCGATCAGTCCCAAGATGCAGGAAGTGCTGGCAACCGTAGAACGGGTTGCGCCCACCAACTCCACCGTTTTGCTCGGCGGCGAGAGCGGAGTTGGCAAAGACCTCATCGCTCGCGCCATCCACGAGAAATCGCGGCGAGCGTCCGGTCCGTTTATCAAGATCAACAGCACCGCTATCCCCGAGAATCTCTTGGAGAGCGAACTTTTCGGCTACGAAAAAGGCGCTTTCACTGGAGCCACCAACAGCAAGCCTGGAAAATTCGAACTAGCCGACAAAGGCACGCTCTTCCTCGACGAAATCGGAGACGTGCCGCCCGCCATCCAGGTCAAACTTCTCCGCGTGCTGCAGGAGCGCGAGTTTGAGCGTCTGGGCGGCACGCGCACCATCAAGGTCGACGTACGCCTAATCGCGGCCACCAACCGCGACCTGCGCGCCGCGCTTGAAGACGGAACGTTTCGCGAGGATCTCTACTACCGCCTCAACGTGGTTCCGATCGACATTCCGCCGCTCCGCGAACACAAAGAAGATATCCCTGGATTAGCCAACTTGTTTCTCGCGCGCTTCGCGAAAGATTCCGGGAGGGAGGAAACCATCTCCGGCATTTCGCCAGCCGCGATGCAGCTTCTCACCAGTCATTATTGGCCGGGCAATGTGCGCGAGCTGCAGAACGTCATCGAACGCGCTTCTGCGCTCGCGACGGGAAAGCAGTTGGAAGCCAGCGACATTCAACTTGATTCACCGCGCAGTCGCAGCGTCTCATCGGCTGGCGGGTCCGATCATTTTCTCCCCGACGGCATGACGCTTGACCAGTGGGAAGACGAAATGATTCGCGAAGCCCTGAAGCGTGCCGGTGGCAATAAATCGCAGGCGGCGCGCCTTCTCGGACTCTCGCGAAACGCACTGCGCTATCGCTTGTCGAAGATCGGGATTGACGACAACGAAGCGGAATGATCCTTGCCGAATTGCAACGCACGGGCCGAATCGCCCCTGGCTGAAAACCACCAGCTTGGTGGAACCCGGCCACCGGACGGCCGCAAATCATCCCTCGTTCCACCTGTTATGTCTTCCTTAACGTGTTAACAAATAAACCGGTTAGACGAATTTCCGCGGACGCCCTCCGTTGGCACTCCACCTGCATTATTTCGAGCATAGTTTGTCCGAATAAGGTGGAGATATTTATGAAACTGAAGTTAATCGCAGCACTCTTAGGATTAGGATTGGTGATCGCTCTCCCAGGCGCCGTCCTTGCTCAGGACGCCCCCCAGAATCCCGACGATCAGGCGCAGCAGGAGAATTCGAAGCCGTCGCCGAACGTTCAAATGCAGAGTCCCAGTTCCAACGACCAGAACTCGACGGACCAGAACCCGTCCATGAGTCAGAATCAAAATCCGAACCAGGATCAAGACCAGGATATAAATCAGCCGCCGATGGGAGGTCCGAACGACCCAAATAACGCTGGACCTGGCGACCCGACTTCCACTTCGACGGCTCCTGCTCCCGACGATAAAAACGGCGTTGCCCGCATCAGTCTGATTCATGGCGACGTCTCCACGCAACGTGGCGACTCCAAGGATTGGTCCGCGGCTGCACTTAATGCTCCTGTGCTGGCTGGCGACCGCGTTTCGACCGGCGACAAAGCGCGCACTGAAATTCAGCTCGACTATGCCAACCTGCTTCGTCTGGCTGAGCATTCGCAAGCCAACATCGTGCAACTCAATCGCTCGCAGATTCAGATTCAACTCGGACACGGCATGGCGAACTACACTGTCCTCAAGAACAGCGATGCGGACGCGGAGATCGATACGCCGAACGTCGCTATTCGCACCGAGCGCCGCGAATCGAGTTTTCGAATTCTGGTCACCGCCGACGATCACACCGAAGTGCTGGTCCGCAAAGGCGAAATCGAAGTTACGACTCCGCAGGGCGGCACGCGCGTCGGGCAGAACCAGTTCATCACCATTCAGGGCAGTGGCGCGGATGCGCAATACAAGATTGGCGAAGCGCCGGCCCGCGATGATTTTGACCAGTGGAATTCCGATCGCGACAACATGATCCGCAACTCGGTGGCGCGCCGGAACACCAACGACTATTACGTCGGCACGCAGGATCTTGATGGCCGCGGCACCTGGTCCGAAGTTCCCGATTACGGTCCAGTGTGGCGTCCGAATGAGCCGGCAGGCTGGGCTCCGTATCGCGATGGCCGCTGGGTTTATGAACCTTATTGGGGATGGACCTGGGTTTCTTATGATGCCTGGGGCTGGGCTCCTTATCACTACGGTCGCTGGATGTACGTTAACGGCGGTTGGGGATGGTGGCCTGGTCCGGCGTACGGATATCCTTACTACCGTCCGATCTGGGCTCCGGCTTATGTTTCGTTCTACGGATTCGGCGTCGGGTTTGGCTTCGGATTCGGCGGCTGGGGAAATGTCGGCTGGCTTCCGCTCGGACCGTGTGACCATTTCCATCCCTGGTACGGACGATATGGCGGCGGCTACGGAGCAGTTGGTTACAGCGCCTACAACCACGGTGGGTATGCTGCGCTGCATGGCGGCACGCGGTTCTCGAACGTGAACCTGGCCATGCATGACCCGAACTTCCGCGGCGGGACGACCGCCTCGGGCAAAGAGTTCGGCACCGGGCACATGAGCACTCAGCCGATGAGTCATGCACAGTTCCAGAACGCGCGTTTCACAACCGGCAAATTGCCAATGTCTCCGGGCCGCGAGAGCTACTCGGCCAGCGGACGCCCGGCGGCTGCATCAACGACTCGAAACGTGGCGCAGAACCAGCACTTCTTCTCCGTCCAGGGTGCGAGCCATGGCAACACCGTCGCGTCGAATAGCAGGTCGTTTGGAAACAGCCACGAAGTTGCGCGGACCGGGAACAGCGGCTCGAATGGCGGGTTTCAGCGGTCGAGTCAGACCACAGAACGAAGCACGGAAACGCGAGGCAGTTCGAACCCTGTTTCGGCCTCGAGACCTGGCTACTCAGGTAGCTCGACCTCGGCTCACGAAAGTGGCAGCAACAACGGCGGTTGGCAGAAATTTACGCCGATGCCGGCGCGGCCATCGTCTGAGTCAGGCCGAACGAACGAGTCAGGCAGGGCCGGTGAATCGGCGGGCCGCACGCCCATGGGAGGATCCTCGACGGGACGAACAGAACAGCGTGGTCCCTACGGATCATCCTCGTCCCGCAGCATGGGCTCCGACGGCCGCAGCTATGGCGGGTCTTCTCGTCCGCCACTGAACATGAGGCAGCCGATCGTCATGCCGCGCTCGTACGGCGGCGGTGCTTATGGCGGGAGTCCTTACGGCGGACGCCCTGCTCCGAGTTACGGTGGACGCCCGGCTCCGAGTTACGGTGGACGCCCGGCTCCGGGTTACGGCGGCCCCCGCTCCGCTCCGAGCTACGGCGGTAGCCATTCGGCGCCGAGCAGCCATGGTAGCGCACCTTCACATGGTGGAGGATCGTCACACGGCGGTGGTTCCTCGCACGGTGGCGGATCGTCGCACGGTGGCGGTGGCGGCAGACATGGGCGGTAACGACAACATTGCGCTGGATTCTTTCCCAGCGTAGCAACGCAGCATAGCAACACTCTTCCCAGCAGTGAGACGCGCAAGCGTCCCACTGCTTTTTTTTGATATGCTTCGAGGGACTTGCCCCTGTGCGCAGAAAATGAATTCCAGCCAGAATCCGATTCCGAACTACAAGGAAATGGTCCGCCAGGAGTGGACCGGCGCCGCTCCGCTATGGCAGAAGTGGAACCACAAGTTTGTCATTCAGACTCGAGCCGCAACCGAATTAGTGGTGCAGGGAGCGCAAGTGGTTTCCGGCATGAAGGTCCTGGACCTGGCGAGTGGTACCGGAGAGCCGGCGTTGAGCCTCGCCAAAGTAGTAGGTCCGCAGGGCCGCGTGATGGCTACCGACCTGGTGCCGCAGATGCTGGAAGCCGCCCGCCAAAATGCCGCTGCTGAAGGGCTCGATAACATCGAATTTCGCGTGGCCGATGCCGAATCTCTGCCCTTCGCCGACGGCGAATTTGATCGCGTCACCTGCCGCTTTGGCATCATGTTTTTTCCCGACATCCCGAAGGCCCTGGCGGAGATTCGCCGCGTTCTGAAACCTGCCGGCCGCGGTTGCTTTGCAGTGTTTGGTTCGCTGCAGGAAAATCCGCTCTTCGCGGTGAGCCTGGGACCATTTCTGAAGCGGGTCAAAATGCCGCCGCCTCCACCGGACGCGCCTCACATTTTCCGCTTCGCCGACGAGACCAAACTGGCGAATGCGCTTTCGTCCGCCGGCTTCCGCGATGTGAGCACGAACAAACAGCGCGTCATATTTTCCTGGCCGGGTCCGGCGGAGGAATGCTGGGAGGCAACGCGCGAACTGGCCGCGCCCTTCAAGAAGCTGATCGAGGCGATCCCGCCGGAACAGACCGCGGAAGTTATTGGCGAAGTCCTCGAAGGGGTCCGTCGCTTTCAGAACGGCGGCAACATCGATTTGCCGGCGACCGTGACCATCGCGGTTGGCGTCGCGTAATCGGTTTTCGACACGGCCATCTATCAAGCAAAGAACTAGAGTAGACTGGCGGCGGTACAGTGGTCCACGCTGGCCCGCAATCGGCTGTGAGCGCCTTGCGCAAAGTCTTCGGCAGACAAGTATGAAATCTCGCAAACGACTGAACGTGGCGATGATCGGCCATGGATTCATGGGACGAGCGCATTCCAATGCCTTCCATCAGGTAGGCCATTTCTTTGAGTCCGCCTACGAACTCAAATTGAAGATCATCTGCGGTCGCAACCAACCTCAGCTTGACGCGATGGCCGCCCGATGGGGCTGGGAGGAAGTCTCAAGCGATTGGGAAGCCGTAGTAGAGCGGAAAGATGTAGACATCATCGACATCTGCACTCCCAACTACCTCCACGCACCGATTGCGATCGCCGCCGCCCACGCGGGCAAGATTGTGTTCTGTGAGAAGCCGCTCGCTATGTCAAGCGAGGAAGCGGAACGCATGGCCAGCGCAGCGAAAAACGTGCCCACGCTGGTTTGGTTTAACTATCGCCGCGTTCCCGCGATTGCCCTGGCCAGGAAATTAGTGGATGAGGGAAGATTGGGAGAAATCTACCATTACCGGGCCACTTATTTACAAAGCTGGGGGGCGGACCCATCGCGGCCCGGTGAATGGAGATTCAAGCAGTCTGAAGCCGGATCTGGCGCCATCGGCGATCTCTTGTCGCACTCAATCGACTTGGCTTTGATGTTGAATGGCTCAATCGATGAAGTTTCATCTATCGTCCACACCTTTGCTCCGGGCCGCGAAGTAGATGACGCCGTGCTGATGCTTGCTCGCTTTGCCAATGGAAGCGTCGGCAGCTTCGAGGCTACTCGCTATGCCATCGGCTGCCGTAATCGCAACTATTTTGAAATTCACGGGTCGAAGGGCGCGATCCGCTTTGATTTGGAGGATCTTAATCGTCTCAGCGTGTTCGACGCTGGCGATGCCACGGACGTTCAAGGTAGTCACAACGTTTTAGTGACAGGTCCGGGACATCCTTACACGTCTAATTTCTGGCCGCCCGGACACATTCTCGGGTATGAGCACACATTCATTTTCACGATCGCCGATTTCTTGCAGTCACTTGAAAAGAACGAGATATTTCATGCGTCTTTTCAAGACGCTGTTAACGTGCAAAGAGTAATGCAAGCAGTCGAAGAATCCGCTCGAAATAGATCTTGGTCCAGCACGGCAACGCAGCCTGCGAATCGCTGAGCTGGCGCAGGCGGAGACAAAGTTGTTCGTGCTTCACCAGTCCTCGCACGTCTAAAAACATCTTGACTGAATGTGGAGTTGCGCGTCGAGTGTAATCGTTTACAATGGCAGCGCTAATTGCAAAGTGTGACCCTTGCAAGGTCAGATGATCGTCATGCGTGGTGAAAGGAAGCTCATGCGCAATCCGCACTTCCGGCTTTTTCCCCTGGCCACGGTTTCTTTAGCTCTCGTCGCTATCATTCAGCCGCCTTTGGCCCACCCAACATCAGACTCAAGCAGCGTGATTGCGATTGATGCGAGCCGGGTAGCTCCTGCTCCAGAGAACGGCTTTCTGAAGATGGGTGGAAAGTCGTCGACCGGCCATGACATCAAGGTCAATAGCCGGTATTTAACGCTTGACGGCAAGCCCTGGCTGCCGGTGATGGGGGAGTTTCATTTTTCCCGGTATCCAGAGAAATATTGGGAAGAAGAGATTTTGAAGATGAAGGCCGGCGGGATCCAGATCATCTCGACCTACATATTTTGGATTCATCACGAGGAAGTTGAAGGCGAGTTTGATTGGACAGGGCAGCGTGATCTGCGCCGCTTTGTCGAGCTTTGCGGGAAGCATGGCATCTATGTATTTGCCCGGGTTGGACCGTGGGCGCATGGCGAGGTGCGGAATGGCGGTCTTCCTGACTGGCTTCTGCAAAAGGGACCGACACGGAGAAACGACCCTCTCTATCTTTCATACGTACAGCGCTTTTACGGAGAAATTGGCAAGCAGCTCAAAGGCTTGCTGTGGAAAGACGGGGGGCCGGTCATCGGCGTGCAACTCGAGAACGAATACGGTGAGCAGGGGCCAGGCACGGGCGCGGATCACATTGCAGCGCTAAAAAAGATCGCGCTCGAGTCTGGACTCGACGCGCCTTTATTCACCGTCACTGGATGGCCCACTCTCAATTTTCCGCCGGGAGAGGTGATACCGGTGTTTGGCGGTTATCCCGATGGATTCTGGTTTGGCAGCTTGAAGGAATTGCCCGCCAACGATATTTACCTCTTCAACGTCAGCCGCGAGAGTTTCAGTGATGCTCCGCATTACGACAAATTCAATGTGCTTGACCAAAAGCTCTCGCACTATCCGTACTTCGTCGCCGAGGGCGGCGGAGGCATGGCCACCTCCTATCACCGCAGGCCCGTCATTGCGGCGGACGATGTTGCAGCGGGAATGCTTGCACGTCTCGGTTCGGGGGCCAATCTGTACGGGTACTACATGTTTCATGGCGGAGCGAACCCCGAAGGGAAGCGCTCAACTTTGCAGGAGTCAAGCGCCACCAACTATCCCAACGATCTGCCCGTGATCTCTTACGACTTTCAGGCTCCGCTCGGCGAATACGGCCAGATGCACGCTTCGTTCCGGCAGCTGAAAAGTTTCCATCTCTTCTTACATGATTTCGGGGAGTCCCTGGCGCCCATGGTTGCAACTCTCCCTGCCGTAATCCCCAGTACGCCGGCAGATGCCGGACCAGCGCGGGTTGCGGTTCGTTCCGACGGGCAGCGCGCCTTCGTATTCTTCAACAACTATTTGCGGAATTATCCCTTGCCGGCCAGAAATGGGATCCAGATTTCAGTGAAGCTCGCCTCCGAGACTGTACTCATTCCGAACAAGCCAGTCGATGTCCCGTCGGGCGCATATTTTATCTGGCCCGTGAATATGGATCTCCACGGTGCCAATCTTAAGTACGCGACCGCCCAGCCTTTGTGCAAGGTGAGTAACGCGGGCGCGGCTTACTACTTCTTTCAAGGTGTTCCCGGGGTGGCCCCGGAATTCGCTTTCGATGCCGACAGCGTGAAATCCGTCGAGGCCGGAAAAGCGATAGTGTCGCGTGAACGCGGCAAGATCTACATCACCGGCATCGAAACCGGCAAGAACGTCGCCATCAGCCTGCGCACTCGGAAAGGCGAAGCCGTCCACATCGTCGTTTTGTCTCAGGAACAGGCGCGCAACACCTGGAAGGCTTCCTACGGAGACAAGGAGTACGTCGTGTTTTCTCCCGCAGACGCGTTTTTCGATGAGACCTCTCTACATTTGCGGGCGCGGGATGTCAGCGACTTGCGATTCGGTATCTTTCCCGACCTCAAATTTCAGCATGGCTCCGAAATCCCATTTGCCAAGACGGACGACGACGGATTGTTCTCCGAATACGTCGCGGCAATCAAACCGAAGAAATTGACGGTCCAACTCGAAGCCGTACGCACCAACCAGACGCCAAGCCCTCTAATAATGGGAAAGCCGGTCGACTGGCGACACAACGCTGCTGTCGCCATCCCCCCGGAAGACTTCGATTTCGCAGATCGGTGGAGAGTAGTAATACCGAAAGGCACGCTGGACGGCCTGAGCGACGCATTCCTGCGCATTGCTTACGTGGGAGATACTGCCCGCCTGTACTCCGGCTCACGAGTGCTCGACGATGATTTCTACAAAGGGACAGTTTGGGAAATCGGGCTAAAGCGTTTTGCGCCGGGTGTGACAGAAAGTCCGCTCGAAATCAAGATTCAGCCACTGATCAAAGCGGCGCCCATCTATCTTCCGAACTCCGCGTGGCCCAACTTTGGGACGGACGGCGCGCTCGGCGAGATTCGTCAGATCGACATCGAACCGGAATACGAAGTCAATGTGACAGTGCGGTAATCGTTGGGCAAGACATTTTGGGCAAGAAATTATGGAAAGAAGAGACTTCATCAAGAAAAGCGGCGCTCTGGTGGCCGGGATGCTGGCGAAGAACGCTTTTGCAGAGGCGTCCAGTTCGTCTCCGCCGCCTGTTGCGAGTGGACGGCTTGTCCTTCCCATGAACCGGAACTGGCGGTTCAGTCGCTCCGCCATCGCAGACGCTCGTATGAAAGACTTCGACGATTCCAAATTCGAGCGTGTGGTGATTCCTCACACTAACATTCGCCTGCCCTGGCACAGCTTTGACGATAAGGACTACGAGTTTGTGTCGGTCTATCGCCGTCACTTCCAGCTTCCTGCGGAAGCGCGTGGCCGGCATGTCTTCGTCGATTTTGAAGGTGTGATGACGGCGTCGACGGTCTGGCTCAACGGAATTCGCCTCGGTGAATACAAGGGCGGATACACACCTTTTTCTTTCGAACTGACGCCGCATCTGGACTTTGACTCCGACAATGTGCTCACGGTTGAGGTGGATTCTACCGAGCGGCCGGACATCCCGCCTTTCGGGCATCAGATTGACTACCTCACCTTCGGCGGCATCTACCGCGAAGTGGCGTTGCGGATCGTGCCCTCCACTTTTATCGAAAACATTTTCGCCAAGCCGAAAGATGTGCTCACCCCGAATCCCAGCGTTGAGGTGGATTGTTTCTCGCAGCATCTCGAACCGTTAGGCGAAGTGCTGTCGCTTGAAGTCACGCTGCGGGATGGTGACCGCGTGCTCGCCACAGTCACGCAGGGAGTTGCGCCGGCTGCGGCCTCGGAAAACCCAGCGCCGCACACTGTACGTCTGGAGAAACTGGGTCCTGTGGTTCTGTGGGACCTGACGCGGCCTAAGCTCTATTCTGTGCAAGTTCGGCTTCTGGATGGATCGCGCCTGATCGATGAGGACTCTCGCACCATCGGTTTCCGAGAGGCCCGGTTCACCGAACGCGGATTCGAGTTAAACGGCAAAGTGGTCAAGTTGCGCGGGCTCGATCGTCATCAGACATTCCCCTTTGTGGGCCAAGCCATGCCGGGACGGGTACAGCGGCGTGACGCGCAGGTCCTTCGCAGTAGCTTTAAGTGCAACATTGTGCGTACATCGCACTATCCTCAATCACGCCACTTTCTGGATGCATGCGATGAACTCGGTCTGCTGGTGTTGGAAGAGATTCCGGGGTGGCAGCACATCGGCGACGAAGCCTGGAAAGATATTTCCGTGGATAACGTCCGTCGCATGATTCGCCGCGACTGGAATCACCCGTCGATCATTCTTTGGGGAGTGCGCATCAACGAATCCCCCGATGATCACGATTTCTACACTCGCACCAATAAAATGGCTCATCAGCTCGACCCGACGCGGCCCACGGGAGGTATCCGCAACTTCGAGCAGTCAGAACTTCTGGAAGACGTGTTTACGATCAATGATTTTGGCTTCCCGCTCCGGGCTCCCAACCATCCCCTGTACCTGAACACGGAATTCATCGGGCACACCTACCCGACCAAAACGATCGACAACACCGAACGGCTTACGGAGCATACCTTGCGTCATGCTCGAGTGCACAACCAATTGGCGTCGAATCCGCAATACGCCGGCGGCCTTGGATGGTGCGCTTTCGACTACAACACCCATTCCGATTTCGGTTCCGGCGACCGGATTTGTTACCACGGCGTGGCCGACATTTTCCGCGAGCCCAAACCCGCAGCCGGGTTCTACAAGTCGCAGTGCGATCCAGAAGAGGAAATTGTGCTGGAGCCAGCCTTCCGCTGGGCCCGCGGGGACGAATCGATCGCATTCACCAAGGGCGTGGTTTGTTCCAACTGTGACCATCTCAAGTTTTACATCGATGACAAACTGATCGCAGACCTTGATCCCGACCGAAGCGAGTTTGGCAACCTTCAGCACCCGCCCTTTGTTCTTCAATTGGAACCATTCCGCAATGCCTGGGGAGACCTGCGGATCGAGGGCTACCTTCGAGACAAGCTGGTGATCGCGAAAAAATACTCGGGCAAAGGGATTGACCAGCAGTTTTCCGTCCTGCCGGATGATACAAAGCTCGTTGCTGACGGGGCCGATACCACACGTGTCGTGCTGCGAGTCACAGACGAATTCGGCGCGATACGCTCTTTGGCGAACGACGCTATCCAGTTGAGCGTTGAAGGGCCGTGCGAGATTATCGGCGACAATCCATTCGCCCTGGTGGGTGGAACGGGCGCGGTTTGGCTGCGAGCGAAAGAACATCCCGGAAAAGTGCGGCTGACGGCATTGCATCCGACTCTGGGCAAACGGGAAGTTGATTTCGAGATCGTCGCTGCCGCTCCCGAAATTGTCTAGGCGTAGGGGCCTGCCAGCCGCGGATCCCGGTGTTCTTCGTCGGCAGAGTATTGAGTCGTGACCTACGCCAATAGAAGCGACAGTTTGGTAACCGAAGCCGGCGGAATCCGGAGTGTGACGAGCGTTCCTTTGATGTCCACGGCGCTGGTCTGCGGACCGACAACATTTCTCTGGTCGAACGAATTGTGCGCGTGAATGTCGGAATGCGTCAGGGTAGTGGCCGTGCCGGAACGTATGTTCGCGCCTCGTACGCCAATCTCGGTAAGACGCGCTTCGCTGACGTGGGGGTTGACTGCCGTGAGCACGAGTTCCTTGTCATGCAGAGAAGCCGAGCCTCGGAGCCCGCAGAATGAAGCGGGCTTGCCATCTCGATCATAGTTGACTGCTGGTGCCGAAAAGATTGCGCGCAATGCCTGGCCACCCTGGTGCGCGGCGTACATCTGAAAGACGTGACCCACTGGCGTTACGCAGAACTTGTCTTCATGCGCCAGGTAAAGGCTGTTCAGACAATTGATTAGTTGGGCGCACGCTCCCATCGCAATCTTTTCCGGATGGCGGTTGAATATATCCAGCGTCATGCCGCTGAACACGGCATCGCGCAGTGTGGGCATTTGCTCGAGCTGGTTCTCCGCCGTCGCTCCACTGCCGGGGCGATACCACGGCCCCCACTCGTCGATCACGAGTTTTACTAAGTGCTCGGTGTCGATTTCTCCCATGATCTGCCAGTGGCCATTGATCAGAGACTCCATGCGGTCGCCCTCGCGAAGCAGTTCGTACCAGTCGACGCTGTCGAACTTGAGAGCATCTCCTTTCCCCTGCTCCCAATCTTGTGTCCTTCCGCGGCTAAGATTCCATGCATAGTGGTGAAGCGCCCAGCCATAGATGGAACGAAGCTGCTCCTTTCCCTTTCGAACGATCTCTTCAAAAAAGCCTCGCGTCCAGTTCCAGTCTTCCGAGCCGGGACCAGATGCGATAAACGACAGCTCTTGCTTGTATGTGGGAACCCACGCTGTATATCTGCGGAATTCCGTGGCGTATTCCTGGGGCGTGAAATTCCCGCCGCATCCCCAGGACTCGTTTCCCACTCCCCAGAAACGAACGCCGAATGGATCAGGATAGCCAGCTTCTGCCCGCAGATCCGCCAGGCTCGTGCTGCCCGCGGGAGAATTGCAATATTCCACCCAGCGATAAAACGCCTCAGCTGGAAGGCTGCGTACATTGGCGGCGAGATAGGGCTGGCTTCCGATCAATTTGCAGAATTGGACGAATTCGTTCGTGCCGAACTGGTTGGGATCATATCGATGGCTGTTAGGGGCCGAAGCGGACTCCGATGCACCCCAGAAGTTGGTGCGCCGGGGGCGCTTGTCAGGCGGTCCAACGCCGTCGCGCCAGTCATAGCTGTCAGCGAAGCATCCGCCAGGATAGCGGACCACCGCAGGCCTGATCTTTTTCATCTCGTCAATCAGTCCTTTGCGAATGCCATCCACGTTCGGAACCTTGGAGTCCCTCCCCACCCAAACGCCGTCGTAGACGACGCCGCTGAGATTTTCCACGAAGTGTCCGTAAATGTTGGGAGAGATGATCCCCAACGGCTCATGCAATAAAACTTCGATCCTGGAATCTACTGCGCTGGAGCTCGCTCCGGATAGAAAGGGCGAGGAACCACGAAAGAGAAGCACTCCCGCACCGGCCAGACTTTTGCGGATGAATTCACGTCGTTTCATCACAGGAGCGGATTTCTCCCCAATCATCGACGCGCTCGATTAAGCAGCCAGTCGACGGCGATCAGATTCACGGTCGGGTCCTATCCGCAAGTTCTTCCGGCAATCCGGTTTGTAACTGAATCCGGAGTCCCCAGGACTTTTTTGTTCCAGGACGAATCTCAGCACACTCACGGCGCCCGACAGCCTCAGCCAACGAGTCGACAGGGCTGCTGCAGGGTTCCAACGCAACGGTGTAGTGCCCGTCCTCTGGGTCCGGCCATCCACCTTCGCAAATCCAGATTCCCAGGTAGGGCACGAGCGCGGAGTTGAAATGAAACGAAATGGATTCGTTCGATTCCGGATAGTACAGCGCGCACGCTCCGCGAGGTAGTCGCGGCGTGAAAACCTTGTCCGCGGTCCGCCGCGAGGGATCCCCGAGTGTACTCAAGTCTGTCTCGGAGCCGTCGGCGAGCAGTGTCCGCGGCCATCGGGCGCTATCGCCGTGATTTCCCAATCGTCGATTGCGAGAGGATTCGACAAGCACATTTGTTACATCCGCGGGCAGAATGATCCGGCAGCCGGGATCAACCTTAAGTAATGGATGTGCAGACCAGAGATAGTGAAAGGGTGCGTCGGTCACGCTTTCCATTTCATATTGCAATGCAACTGTTTCATCCTCCAGACGAATGCGCTTACGAAATATACAGGGTAAGCTCCGCCCCGTGGCTGCCAGCCACAACTCTTCGCCGCGGATCTCGAACTGCCAACGGGACGACCAAAGCTCGCCATGATCGGGAAGCGCCACACCGCTAAAATACTCGCCGACGTATTGGCATGCGGCGATCGTTGGAAAGCATTCGTCAAACCCGTAAGCGTCGTGACCTCCGAATACCGCCCCATAGACTGCGGGTTTCGCCGGTTGACTTGCGGGCTGTCGCAAGAACTCGCGGCCCGTGGCCACCCGAACCAGCGACGACAGTTTGCCGCCGAGTGCCGGCAACACAGTGGCGCGAATCCGGCCGTTGTCGAGGATTACCCGGGTCATCCCGGAGGACTCTTGCGTTGTGATCATCGTTTGGCGCCGACCTCGCAACTCCACCGCGGTTCGTTGACCACTTTCACCATCTCGAAGAGCCACTGCTCCACACCCCGTCCAGCCGAATTGTAAACGATTACAAACTGACGAACAAACCTAATCTATTCCCCGGAGGATAGTGGTGGTAATCTGGGCCAGCATGAACATCAAGGAAGTCGCCGCCCGCGCCCGGCTATCGACCGCCACCGTTTCACGCACCATCAATCAAAGCGGTCTGGTCCGGCCGCAAACTGCCGAGAAGGTGCGGCGGGTCATTCAGGAGCTTGGTTATTATCCTAATACGCAGGCGCGAGCGTTGGTTTCCGGGCGCAGTCAGATGTTCGGGTTGATCATCTCTGATATCGTCAACCCCTTCTTTCCGGAGTTGGTGAAGAGTTTTGAGTTTGCCGCCATCCGTCGCGGATACGAAGTCATCGTTGCCAATACCGATTACAACTCCGAGCGCATGGGCGCGTGCGTGCGCCGGATGATAGAGCGCAAAGTCGATGGCGTGGCCATCATGACATCGGAAATCGATCGCCACCTTCTCGACGAGCTCTCAGATCGCCGGCTACCCGTTGTGTTTCTCGATGTCGGAAAATTGAAACCGCTGATCAGCAACATCAAGGTTGATTATTCCAAAGGAATAGGAGAAGCGGTTCAGCACATTGTTTCGCTGGGGCATCAGCGCGTCGGATTCATCAGCGGACCGCTCGCTTTGAAGTCGGCTCGGACACGCCGCTCGGCGTTCTTGAAATGCATCGATGCGTGCGGCATTGGTGAACGCCAACGGTGCGTCGTCGAAGGCAACCACAAGATCGACGGAGGCGAAGTCGCGATGACGCAACTTCTCTCGCTGGCGAAGCCGCCAACCGCGGTGCTCACCTCCAACGACCTGACCGCAATCGGAGCGCTCCGTGCCGTCACGCGGGTCGGTTTAAGCGTTCCCGACGATGTCTCGGTCGTGGGCTTCGATGACATTGAACTTAGCCAGTTCACGCAGCCGCCCCTAACCACAATTCGCCTTTCTCGTGACGAACTGGGGAGGAAAGCTTTCGACGCTCTGTACGAGACCGTAGCCGGCGGGCAGCGCCCGGGTCACGAGATCAAAGTCAGCACCAGTCTGGTGCTTCGGGAATCCACAGCGGTGGTCAAGGCAACGCCTAAGGGCACGTGACTTGTCAGCTATTCCACTCCGTCAGGCTCAACCCTCGCGCCATCCGCCGCCGAACAGACATAGACAGCTGGCTTAATTGCCGTCGCCTTTTGGTAGCGACCGGAGACTTGATCGGCAAAGGATTCCGCATCCGCTGCTTCAACTAAATTTATTGTTGATCCACCAAATCCGCCTCCGGTCATGCGGCCGCCGTAATAACCGGGGAGGCCTTCGGCGACCTCGACCATGATGTCCAGTTCACGGCAACTCACTTCGTACAGGTCGCGCAGACTGCGGTGTGATTCTCGCATCCGCTCTCCGAAGGCAGCCAAATCGCCGGTGCGAAGATGGCGAGCGCAATCCTGCACCCGCCGATTTTCCTCTACCACATGACGGCATCGCTTAAAGATATTCTCGGGAACATCTTTCGAGTGCTCGAGCAGTTGATCAAGGGAAAGATCGCGGAGAGCTCGAATATTCGGATACCACCTGGAGAGAATTTTCACGCCTTCTTCGCACTCCTCACGACGCCGGTTGTACTCGCCGCTGGCGTGCTGATGCTTGACCATGGTGTTACAAACCACCATCCGAACGTGATCGGGAATGGGAATCAGTTCGGACTCAAGCGAACGGCAGTCGAGCAACAGTGCGTATCCCATCTTCCCCATGCACGACACGAACTGGTCCATTATGCCAACGCGGGCGCCGATAAACGTGTTTTCGGTACGCTGGCAGAGTTTCGCCACATCTACTAATGGGAGAACCGCGCCATTGAGGCTAATGAGGGCGAGAGCGCTCGCGACTTCAATCGCCGCCGAAGAACTGAGTCCGGCGCCGATAGGGACCTGGCTTCGCACCAACAGATTCGCACCCTGCAGAGTGTGCCCTGCCTTCTGTAGGCCGACCGCAACTCCGAGCACATAGTCACACCAGGCCCCGCTGGCATGCTGAGGCAACTCATCCAAATCAAACTCGAAAGACTGGGGAAACTCCTCGGACTGAATCAGCAGCTTACGTTCGAGGCGCGGAGAGACGGACACGCGAGTGCGCAGACCGATTGCGCACGGCATCACAAAGCCGTCGTTATAGTCGGTGTGCTCGCCGATTAGATTCACCCGGCCAGGCGCGCTGAATATGAAAGGTCGCGCTCCGACCGAGCCGAAAGATTGCTGCTCCATTCTTAATCCCGATGAAACTCTGTCCTAAGAAGTCGGAACTGCGGCCATGAAAACAGAAATGCAATCGCTTACATCCGCGAAAATAGAACCATAAGCTGCAACCCGCGGCATGTCAACGTTTATCCATAATTGTCGACTTTTTATCCCTCGGGAGCGAAGCAATGCTCCCTGCTTCATCGGCGAGACCAATTCTGGAAGCGAACCGATGCCTGTGCTGTTCCCGCGCCTTCGCGGATGACAACAAGTTGGTCGGCCGCGACGGTCTTCAGGGTGTCCGTCCCGCCGAGCGGCCAGCGCACTTCAATGTCTGCCGTCTTCTCGGCACCGAGGCCAAAATGCAAGCGCGGATCGTTCGATGAAAGATAGCTGGATTGGCTCATCACTTCCTGAGCCTGCGCCTTGCCGCCATAGCGCACGGTCACTCGACCCCCAATGGCGCTGCGATTGCTTTTGGTGCCTTCCAGTCGCACCTTAAGCCAGTGGTTGCCCGCCGGAGCATCATTGCGCAACAAGGACGGCGGTTCGTTCTGGTTCATGATCAGCACATCCAGATCGCCGTCGTTGTCAAAGTCGCCAAAGGCACAACCACGGCTGACGTGCCGCGCGGAGATGCCGGGGCCAGCTTCTTCTCCCAGCTCCACAAACCTTCCGTTCCCCTGGTTGCGAAAGACAAGCCGCGGTCCACGCCTTGGGTACTTGGGATAGACGGGTTCCAATTCCGGGTACACGGTTCCGGTCACCGAAAGAATGTCGGGGTATCCATCATTGTCGAGATCCACAAGGCAAGTGCCCCAGCTGATAAAGCGGCGTTCCATGGCCAGTCCAGCCTGAGCGGTCACGTCTTCAAACTGGCCTTTTCCCAGGTTGTGATAGAGGCCTGTAGCTTGATTCTGAAAGTGGGTCTTCACCACATCTAGGCGCCCGTCCAGGTCGTAGTCTCCTACGCCGATTCCCATGCCGGCGACTTCTTTGCCATCGCTGCTCAGGGCAATGCCGCGCAACAGTCCTTCTTCTCGAAAGGTACCGTCCCGGTTGTTCATCAGCAGCAGGCTGGGCGTGGAGTCGCAGGCAACAAGAATATCCGGCCAGCCATCTTCGTCCACGTCAAAGGCAGCGGCGGTCAACCCATAAGAGCCCCGCAAAGCCGCGATGCCCGATTGCTTGGAAACATCTGTAAAGGTGCCGTCGCCATTATTGCGATAAAGAAAAAATGCCGGCAAAGGCAATCCGCTCGGTCCACAGTTGACGGGAACGCCTTCATATTGGCAGTTGGGCATTTGCAGATTAGGCCGCGGTGCATGGGCCAGGTCGATGTCGGTGTAATTGGAGACAAACAGATCCAGCAAGCCGTCACGGTTATAGTCTACAAACGTGCAACCCGAGCCAAAACGGGTGCGAGGATACAGAAGGCCGGCTGTCGCGGTGACATCGGTGAAGGTGCCGTTGCCGTTGTTGCGATAGAGACGATTCTGGCCGAAGTAGGTGACAAAGAGATCCTCGAAGCCGTCGTTGTTGTAGTCGCCGACGCACACACCAACCGCCCAACCCGCATCGAGCAAACCGGCTTTCTCGGTGACGTCGATGAACGTTCCATCGCGATTATTTTTGTATAAGCGATTGCTGGCACCTTGTGGGACGCTCTCCAGTCGGCGCCCGCCGAGGATAAAGACATCCATCCACCCATCGTTGTCGTAATCGAAAAACGCGCAGCCGCCACCCATGATTTCGGTAACGTACGTTGCGCTGGCGCCTTCGCCGTAGAACATCGTTCGCGTGAGCCCGGCGCTGGTCGCTACATCAACAAACCGGGAAAACGGAGGCGGGGTTTTGACGGTCCCAGCACTCGCGCCCCAACTAACTGGGACAAAGGCCGAAGCCAGCGCCGTCGGAACCGTTTGCAGCAGGCGGCGCCGAGTCCACGCAGCAGGCTTCCGGGGAGTCATCGCGGCCAGTGTAGCATCGTCGATTTGTCACGAAGGCGCTTGCGAGTAGTACGGACAACATTACAGAATATGCGTCTCTCTGTTTGCCATTGCTCTATCCGCATGCGATACACTTGCCCAGCTCAAGCTAGTTTTGTCTGACTGAGTTTCTGCGATGTCGAACATCCGCCTGAACATATCTGTGATACCTTCGACTCGGTCGGCCCGTTCCCGTCACGTCGCCGTCGGTGCGGTCGTTTCGATTCTGCTGTTTGCTTTCGCTGTTTTCGGACAGTCCGGGTCTGTCGGCGAATCTCCCCAGGCAACCAAGGAGAGGTTGAACGATCGGCAATGGTGGCCGACTAAGGGCACGGTCCCATTCAAAGCATTCGCCGGCGAAAACGCCTGTCGCGAATGTCATTCTGAAGAAGCGTCGACACAAGTTCATACGCCCATGGCAGAGGCGTCCTTTCAGATCAAAGAGCACGGTCCATCTTCGAAACTAGCCGCAGGAACTTTGCAGAGTGGGTCGTATCTCTATCGGATTTCTTCAGACAATCTCGGCTCAAGGTTGGCAGTCAGCTCCGGCAAACAGTCTATTTCGGCCAACATCGATTGGATCTTTGGCGCGGGCGTACGGGGCCAGACCTACATTCTCGAAAATAAAGAAAATCTTTACGAGAGCCAGGTGAGCACTTTTGCCGCGCCACACGGAATGGATATAACTCCTGGGCACTCGCCAATAGAGGCGGGTGACCTCAAGAATGCATTAGGGGAACGTCTTTCGACATCCACGGCAAAGCTGTGCTTTGGCTGCCATACCACGTATTCGTCGACAGATTCCACATTCGACGTTTCGCGAGCGACATCGGGAGTCCGTTGCGAAGCGTGTCACGGACCGGGCGTCGATCACGTCAACGCGATGAAGAACGGTCAGATTGACTACGCCATGAAGGCCATTCTGAATCCCGCACATTTGAGTCCGGTGGCTCTGGTTGATTTCTGCGGCGCTTGCCACAGGACCGGAGTGGACGTGGTTATGTCCGAAGGCGCCTATGGCCCTCTCAACGTTCGCTTCCAACCGTACCGGCTGGAAAAGAGCCGTTGCTGGGGAACGCAGGGGGATGATCGTCTGACTTGCATTGCGTGTCACAACCCACACAAGCCGTTGCTTCAGAATGAGAGCTCTTATGATGCTCGCTGCCTAAGCTGTCACGGCCAACAGGGAAGAGAGTCACACGGAACCAGCCCGTCCCACGCGGTTTGTCCAAAGGCGACCGCGAACTGCACCAGTTGCCATATGCCGAAGTTCGATGTCCCCGAGATGCATGCGAAGTTTACAGATCATTTCATAAGGGTTGTTCGCGCGGGCGAACCCTATCCGAATTAAGGTAACGATTTGCAGCCAGGTTACGGCAGGGCTGTTATGGTGGGGGCAGCCCAGAATCCAACACGCTTTTTAATTTCTGCGCCTGAGGATTGCCCGGTTCCGCCTGCAACGCTCGCTCGACCGCTTCCTTCGCCTCAGGCAACTTGGACTGAAGGTACAGTGTCGCCGCCAGATTCACCCAGGCCCTGGCGAATCCGGGAGAAGCATGCACCGCCATCCGAAAATGCTCTTCGGCTGAAGCGGTTTCTTCCGCCCGCAAATCCAGGTATCCCAACTGATTTTGCGCTTCGGCCATGTTCGGATCGATTTGGATGGTCTGCTCAAGCGCTAGCCGCTCGTTCACGGTATCGCCCGCCTTATCAAGCGCCATCGCGAGTTTGTAAGCCAGCGAGGCTTCCTTCGGGGCTGCTGCGAGAGCCTCGCGATAGAGATCGACGGCCTGCTGAAACTCCCCCGCGGCAGCCTTCTGATCCGCGAAAGCGGCCTTCGCGGCGGCTTGCGTCAGGTCCGACTTAGCCTGCGCCTCCTGCTGGTAGAGCTTGAATTGCTCCTGGGCTTGCTCGTTCTCGCCTAGCGCCCGGAGCACCCCGGCCAATTCGAAACGCACCTCCGGATCATGGCTTCCCAGCGCAATAGCTTTTTCAAGTTGCTCTCGCGCTCCTTGGTTGTCCTTGAGTTTGGCCAGGACGCTTCCCAGGTCGTGCCGGGATTCAGAGTGGTCCGGATTCAGCGCGACCGCCCGTTGCAAATGATCGCGGGCAGCCGCGTATTCCGCCGCGCGCTGTTCGAGAACTCCGTTCAGATACAGCACCTCCCAGTTCTGCGGAGCCGCCTTAAGCAGCTTGCCTCCAAGTTGCTGTGCTTTCGCAGTCTCGTCCTGCATCACCAAGATCCGCAAATAGAGCAACTGGACACCCAAGTCTGCTGGGTGCTGCTTCAATGCCGCCTCTAGAACGCCCGCAGCTTCCTCTTTGCGAGCCTGCAAGACGAGCGTGCCCGATAATGCCTTGGCGAGCGGCAAGGAATCGGGATGCGCTCGCAATGCGGTGCGTAGTAACTCATTAGCATCCTGGAGCCTTCCCATTTGCCCGTAGGCCAGTGCCAGGTCCAGGGTCAACTCCGGCGTCAATTGCCCGGAAGCGGCGGCCGGACGGAGAAGGGCGATCTCTGAACCGTAGTCCTTCTCAGCAAGCAGATCCTTACTGAGTGCGTTGCGCGCGGGTGCCGACTTTGGATCCAACGCGAGCGCCGCCCTCCATTCAATTTGGGCGTTCGCCGTGCTGTGCACGTCGTCAAACGCCGCTCCCAGTGTCAAATGCGGTTGCAGAACTTTGGAATCGAGCTGCACCGACTGTTGCAATGAACTGATCGCCTCTTTCAAGTTGCCGGCGGAATACTGGCTTGCGCCTAGCAGGTATGCGAGGCGGGCCGAGTCTGGCTCCAATTTAAGACCCTTCTCAAAGGCCTCGGCTGCGCAATCATATTGTCGGCGGTCACGAAACCACGTCCCGAGCTCAGCGTAAGTTTTCGCGCTAGGTTGGGCCCGCACCTTCGCTTCGAGAGCCGCGGAACCCTGACATGACGTCCCGAGACATCGCGCCGCGCTCAGCCCGAGTACCAGCAATACCAGAGCTTCTCTGCTCGCGACATGGCGTGCGAAAAGTTTGGATGGTCGCAAAGGAATCACTCCATGACCGCTAGCAGTAAGGGCATGCCGATTTTCGTGCAAATTACGTCCGGTTATTAGGTTTCGGTTGTCAGCGAACCAAGAAGGCGCCGGTCGCGCCTTTTCTAGGCGAACATATCACCTGCGCAGGCGCCGGCGCAAAAAACTCTTGACAATTGCTCTGCGAAGTAATAAACCAGTTGTCGGTTTCTAGTTGTAAACGATTACATCGTTGAGATGTTTCTGGAACCGTTAGCGAGGCGAGAAGAGTCTCGACGGTGATTTTGGCAAATGAATTCTTTCAGGATCGGGCGTTTTATTAAAAAGTCGGTTGGGTAGCTCTAGAAATGTAAACGCTTGCAGGATCGCGACGTCCTGCCCAGCGACGCTAGGAGTGCAGCGGTTAGTTCCGCGGAGGCTTAGGTATGCGGTTTTCGATCAATCGACTCACGTTGGTTTCGATCCTGATGACGATGTTGAGTTATGGCGGAACCCTGGCGTTTGGTCAGGGCACCAGCGCAAGTCTCACCGGTCAAATCATCGACGCCTCTGGAGCCGCGGTGACCGGTGCGACCGTCACCGTGAAGAACACCGGCACCAACCTGACCCAAACGACCATCTCGAACAAAGAGGGGGTTTACACAGTTACACCCCTGCCGCCCGGCAACTACACGTTGACCGTGGAAGCGAAGGGTTTTGTGCGCTACGTCCAGCAAGGCGTTGTGCTGGGGGTGGACATCTCAGCCACGCAAGACGTGTCCCTGAAAACTGGAAGCGCCCAGGAGACGGTCTCCGTCAGCGGAGAGGCCGAACTCGTCAATACCACGACGGCTGAACTCGGCACCACTGTCGACGAGGCGGCGATTACCCAGTTGCCGCTGGACGGCCGTGATCCTTCGGCGTTGGTTCTTCTGGCCCCTGGCATTACGAGTGTCGTCGCGCCCGGCGGACAAGGCGGAGGTATGGGCGGGCAACCCGGTGTACAAACCGGCTTTTCTTTCCCCACCGAGACCGGGGCTTCGGCGAGCGGTGGCCGTCAAGGTAGCACGTACTACCTTTTGGACGGCGTGCCTCACATGGACAACTACACCCTTTTGGACGCGCCTTTCCCCAATGCCGACGCGATCCAGGAATTCCGCGTCATCAGCAACAACTTCAATGCTCTATACGGATTCGCACCCGGCGCCGTGGTTAGCATCGAAACCAAGTCCGGAAGCAATAGGTTCCACGGTGGAGTTTTCGAATTTCTCCGCAACAAAGACTTGAACGCCAGCAACGGTTATTTCTCTGGCACGGAATCCCCGGATCCGCTGAGACGGAACCAATTTGGCGGCTATGTAGGCGGTCCCATCCTCAAGGACAAGCTCTTCGGCTTCTTCAACTATCAGGGAACGCGCAACAACTCAGCCGCGTTGTCCAACCGCACCCAGACGCCAACGGCAGCGATGCTCGCAGGTGACTTCAGCGGTATCAGCGCCACTCTCTGTACGGGTAGCGACACGCCTGCGAACTGTCCTTTTGGCACCGTGGGCGGCAAGCCGAATCAGCTCTTGCCTGGATTTTCCTATGATCCGGCGGCGGTCACGATTGCCACAACTGGCCTGCCGCAGGGACAGCAACCCGATGGCACCGTTTTCTACCCGGGAGGCTCGCTGATCACCAGTTTTAACGAATACACCGGCAGAGTGGACTACAACATCTCGAACAACCAGAGGGTTATGTTGCGCTCGTTCATCAACCTATTGACTGCACCCTCCGGCGACATTCCCGGCAATATCTTGTCCGTGCTGAACCTCAATCCGTGGTCACAGACGTTCGCCGAGAGGATGGAGTTCTACAACGAAGCGATTACTCACACCTGGACCATCAACCCGACCATGGTGAACACGGTGTCGGTATTCTGGATGCAGATGCAAGCCCATAACTCCGCCGCCGTAAAGGACAGCAGCGGGCAGAATATGTGCTGGTCGCGCTACATCAACGTAACCGAACTTCCCGGCCAGTGTTACATGGAGGGCTTCTCGGTATCCAATGGCGGATTCAACGGGGGATGGACGGAACCCTCGCAGGAAGGGCGCACGACCTACGGCGTCTATGACAATTTCAGCAAATCTCTCGGCAAACACTTCCTTTCATTCGGCATGAATCTGCAACACCAGTACGCGCAGGAAGCGACGCAATATCCAACGACACCGATCCTTGGCTTCAACGGGAGTTACACCGGCAACGGACTGGCAGACTTCTTGATGGGCTACTTGTACTCGTACGAGCAGGGTGCGGGCGAGATCGCCAGCCTTGCCGGCTGGCAGCCGGGTTTCTATGGCCAGGACCAGTTCCGGGTGCGTCCCAACTTGAGTCTCACTCTCGGCCTGCGCTGGGATCCAAATATTGCCCCTGGGGTTACCGGTGGGCGCGGCGGGGCATTCGTTCCCGGGCAGCAGAGCACGCTCTACCCCAACTCTCCTCTCGGTCTCGTGTTTCCCGGCGACCGGGGGATAAGCAACGGCTTGATGCCCAACAGCTACGGCTATTGGGAACCACGCTTGGGCGTGGCGTGGCAGCCTCGATCCTTGCCGCATACCTCGTTCCGGGCCGGCTTCGGCATGTTCACCGCGCCCCTGCAGTACTCCATGTATAACCACACGGCCGACCTCAGCCCATTCAGCCCCACCTACAGTTTCAATGGAACGCAAACCGGTGTTCCCGGGACCAGCGTGCCCCTTTCCCTGGATGCTCCTTGGTCGCAGTTCGCGGGCACAGGCGGTGTCAGCCCATTCCCGCCCTTCGCCCCGTTCATGCCCTCGCCCAACTCCACCTTCACCACGCCGTTCTTTATTGGGGCTATCTTTGCCCAAAACTTCAAACTGGGCATTACCCAGAGCTGGAACGCCTCGGTCGAACATGAAATCGGGCAGAAGACAGTTCTCCGCCTGGCTTACGTGGGCGGCGAGTCCTACCACCAGGCGATCGTCATCGATCAGAATCCTGGGATATATGCCACGGGCAAGACCCGCAGTACATACCCCAACTTCCAGGCGATTCTCACCGACTTCAGTAGTGGTACGTCCAGCTATAACGCATTGCAGGTCGGCGTGGAGCGGCGTTTGGCACGGGGGCTTCAGTTCCAATCGAACTTTACCTGGTCGAAAACGCTGGACACAACCTCTTCGGGCAACGTTTCATTTGGCACCCAGAACCTTCCCGACCCCTTCAACCTCGGCTACAACCGGGGCATCTCGTTGCTGAACATTCCCTTTATCTACGTAAGCAACCTTGTTTACACCACCCCAAGCCTCGCCGGGAAAAACCAACTGACGCGACAGACATTAGGCGGATGGGAACTGAGCGGAATCGCCACCTGGCAGTCCGGTTACCCATTCGGCATTGCCGGCGGCTACGGAGATAACTCCGGGAGCCAGCAGGGCGGGGACAGAGCCGACGTTGTTCCCGGCCAAAGCTTCGATGTCCGCAAGGGAAGCAAGTCGCAGTGGATCAATGAATACTTCAACACGAACGCGTTCACTGTAAACGCCCCAGACACCTTCGGCAACAGTGGAAAGAACCTGTTCCAGGGTCCACCCATCAAGACCATCAACTTGGCCCTTGCAAAAAACTGGGCGCTTTTCGAAGGTTACCGCTTGCAGTTCCGCTGGGAGATGTTCAATGCTCTCAATCATCCTAGTTTTGGTAATCCCGATGCCAACGTCCAGGATGGAAACTACGGCAAAATCACCGGACAAGGGCCGATTCCAGCGCGCTTTATGCAGGCAGCGTTGAAGTTTACATTCTGAGGCTTGTCCTTCATCGTACAGCCCGGGCTGAGACCATCCGCCCGGGCTATATTTTTGTTCGCCGACGGATGATCGCAGCAGGAAAGCGCGATCGCGCGGAATCCTTGGCCTGTCAAAAGGGTAATATCAACTAAGCTTGGTTGAATGGAATCGACCCTGCGGGATGGCTCTCAAGTAATCATGGCAACCCAGGAACAGCGGCGAGAAGTCGAGATCGTGCCAGTCGAGAAGCGGGCGATCACCAACCACAGCGTCCTCAACGAAGCTTTCGACTATGCCAAGCCCAGTTCGTTTTCGCGCGGCATGCGCATAGACCTGAACGGGCTGGTCATTCTCCTGATCTCGGGCACGGCCAGCATCGATGAGCATGGTGCTTCCATTCATGTCGGAGATTTTCGAGCCCAGTGCCGGCGCACGTTCCAGAACATCGCCGCATTGCTCGCGGCCGAGGGAGCCACCTGGAAAGACGTTGTGCGCACCAGTTGCTATCTGCGCGACATTGATCGCGACTACGCGCAGTTCAACGAGGAGCGCACGGCATTTTACAAGGAGCAGGGACTCAACCCGTTACCTGCTTCGACAGGCATCCAGGCCAAGCTTTGCCGTCCCGAGCTTCTGGTCGAGGTTGAAGCCATCGCGATGTTCCGCGAGCTGCCGAAGGAATAAAGGGATAGAAGAATAGTGTGATGCGACCGTTGGGGGTTCCGGTGGTGCGGAGTTACATAGTTGCTCTCCTGGGAACGGCTCTCGTGTTTGCGCCTCTGGTTGTGCGCGGATCTTCGCCTCTGAGCGCAGCCTCGCGTTCAGCGGACCACGGAAGCGCATCTATCACCGTCGACTATCCCGAAGACGGCTCCATTTTCCCGCCCGAGATCACGCCGCCCACTTTTCTCTGGCGCGATGCGGAAGCGTCCGCCAAAACGTGGCGAATTGACATCACCTTCGCCGATGGCTCGCAGACAATCCACGTCAGCTCGCACGGCGATCCAATGCGCATCGGTGAAATTGACCCGCGTTGCGTTTCCGACACCAACGAGTCACCGTCTCTGACTCCAGAACAGGCAGCCGCGCACACCTGGACACCCGACGCGACCACGTGGGCCACGATCAAGCAGCATTCCGTAGGGCGACTGGCAACGGTAATAATCGCCGGCGTCAGCGACAGCGCAGCCAGTCCGGTCTCCCATGGGCGCGTCACGGTCACCACGTCGAAAGATGCGGTGGGTGCGCCCATCTTTTATCGCGACGTCCCCCTGATGCCTTCCGAAGGCGCCAAGAATTTCATTCAGCCGCTCGCTCCGTCCTCGATCTATCTCATCAACTGGCGCCTCCGCGATCTCAGCCAGCCGCAGAGTCGAATCGTCATGCACGATCTGCACACGTGCGCCAACTGTCACTCGTTCTCCACCGACGGCAAGACCATGGGCATCGACGTGGACGGCCCCAAGAATGACAAAGGCCTGTATGCGGTCGTTCCGATCAAGAAGCAGATGTCCATTCGCAACGAGGACATGGTTTCCTGGAATACCGACATGCGCGTCGGACAATCGCGAGTCGGGTTCATGTCTCAGGTCTCACCCGACGGAAAATATGTGCTTTCGACCTTTGCCGGACAAGATCAGAGTATCCCCAGTGCTTATTACGTCACCAATTTCAAGAACTACAATTTCCTCCAGGTTTTTTATCCGACCCGCGGCATTCTTGCCTGGTACGACCGCGCGACCGGCCGCAGACAGCCCCTTCCCGGCGCCGATGATCCGCGTTACGTGCAGACGGACGGAGTTTGGAGTCCGGATGGGAAGTACGTCGTCTTCGCCCGCGCCGAGGCGAAAGATCCCCACCCAGATGGACAGCAGCCCGCGCTCCGCGCCAACGACCCCAACGAAGTGCAAATTCAGTACAGCCTCTACCGCGTTCCGTTCAACGACGGAAAGGGCGGTCAGGCCGAGCCCATCGCCGGGGCGTCCGACAATGGCATGAGCAACAACTTCCCCAAGGTTTCTCCCGACGGCCGCTGGATCGTCTTCGTCAAATGCCGCAACGGCCAGTTGATGCGCCCGGACAGCCAGCTGTACATCGTCCCCGCCAGTGGCGGAGTCGCACGTCGCATGCGAGCCAACACCAAGCTGATGAACTCCTGGCATAGCTTCTCGCCCAATGGACACTGGCTGGTCTTCTCCTCCAAAAGCCGTTCTCCTTACACCCAGATGTTTCTTACCCACATCGACGACCAGGGTAACGACAGCCCAGCCATCTACATTGACAACTCCACCGCTGCCAACCGCGCCGTCAACCTTCCTGAATTCGTGAATATTGCGCCCGACGAGATGCAACAGATCGATGTGCCCGCGTCCGACCTCTATCGCATCATCGATAATGCGCTGGACCTGCAGAAGAAAGGCGAAAACGCGGCCGCGCTAGCCGAGTGGAAGAAGGCTCTGGAGATGGATCCCAATGACGCCCGCGCAAATAATGGAATCGCCGTGTCCCTGTCCGTAGCTGGGAATTCAGACGATGCCATCACTTATTTTCGCAAGGCAACTCAGATTAACCCGAACTTTTTTGAGGCGTTCTACAATCTGGGCCTGGAGCTGGTGAAGAAAAACCAGTTAAACGATGCCATCGATGCGTGGTTGAACGCCGTCCGCATCAGGTCAGATTTCGCAGCCGCCCACGAAAACCTGGGCTACGCCTTTTACTTGCAAGGAAAGTTCGCGGATTCACTCACTCACTTGCGTCGGGCACTCGAGGACGAACCAGATCGTGTCTCTGTCCTCAACCTGGCCGCGAGCCTGCTGGCAACCTGCCCCGATGCTTCGGTCCGAAACGGAACCGAGGCTATCGCCCTGGCAAGCCGCGCCCGGCAGCTCACCGCTGGAAACGACGCTGCAATCCTCGACACGCTCTCCGCCGCCTACGCTGAAGCGGGCCATTTCTCTCAGGCCATCGACGTCGAACAGCAAGCTGT
This sequence comes from uncultured Acidobacteriaceae bacterium, assembly GCA_963755765.1. Classification (GTDB taxonomy): domain Bacteria; phylum Acidobacteriota; class Terriglobia; order Terriglobales; family Acidobacteriaceae; genus Acidiflorens. The sequence goes on along the minus strand of CAVWKZ010000002.1, from coordinate 107,539 downwards.
GGCTCTAGCGACGCAACAGGGCAAGGTTCCGCTCGCAAACGCTCTGAAGGCCCATTTGGCGCGGTACAAATCCGAAGCGCCGCTCCGCGAACCGCCGGACCCAGTGTCTTTCTGATGCCCGGCTGAGATTCTCAAGGCTGGAAGATATGATTGGCAGGGCGCGGTCAGTGCGTGGTCGTGGCGGCAACAGCACCCACGTAGATACAAAGGTGACGGATAAAAATGGAACCAGGGCATCTCTATCAAGACCCTCATCGCCGCCTCAATCCACTCACGCGGGATTGGGTGCTGGTGTCGCCGCATCGAACCGAGCGCCCTTGGCGCGGCCAACTAGAGGCGACCTCATCTGCTCCGCCCCCAAGGTACGACCCCACTTGCTATCTCTGCCCGGGTAACGAACGGGCCGGCGGAGCACGCAACCCCAAATACCAGACAACTTTTGTCTTCACCAACGACTTCGCGGCTCTAAAGCCCGAGATTCATCATGCGAGACAAGATGACTCCGGGCGCGGCCTGCTGCTTTCGGAGTCTGAGGCCGGTACTTGCCGAGTGATGTGTTTTTCACCTCGCCACGATCTGACCTTGGCGCGAATGACGGTGCCTGAAATCACAAGCGTGGTGGACATGTGGGCGGAACAATCCGCCGAGATTGGCTGTTTGCCCTACATCAAGTACGTTCAGATATTTGAAAATCGTGGCGAGATCATGGGATGCAGCAATCCCCATCCGCATGGCCAAATCTGGGCCAACCAGACCATTCCCAATGAGCCACGCAAAGAACAGGAATCGCAGAAGGCATATCTAGAGAACAACCAGACTTGCTTGCTATGTGACTACCTGCAGCTAGAAACACAGGCGGCGACACGCATGGTGATCGAAAACGCCCATTTCGCAGCCCTCGTCCCGTTCTGGGCAATATGGCCTTTTGAGGTGCTGCTGCTCTCGAAGCGGCACGTCGGAAACTTGGGCTCTCTTGATACCGCGATGCGCAGCGCTCTTGCGGATATCTTCAAACAACTCACCACGCGTTACGACAACCTCTTTGAGATTCCGTTCCCCTATTCGATGGGTTTTCATCAGTCCCCGAGCGATGGCCAGGCGCACCCGGAATGGCATCTCCACGCACACTTCTATCCGCCGTTGTTGCGTTCGGCGACGGTTCGCAAGTTCATGGTCGGCTATGAAATGTTGGCCAGTCCACAGCGAGACATCACGCCCGAAGCGGCGGCGGCCACTCTCAGGAACCTGGACACAATACATTACGCCGAGGGCAGGCTCCGCTAGGGTACTGAGCGGAAGTCCATCGACCGCCACCTGAATTTCCCAGCGCTCACGTCGAAAAAGAACCTACCCCCTTCTCGCCCGGAGCCTCGTCCGGTGAAAGGAATTCTGGAGATGACTCCGGTAATTAGCGGGTCGGAGGATGATCTCGGTAAAGTTCATAAATGAGGTAAGAGCATGAAACGAGCACTGATTCTACTTCTGACAATATCGACTCTGGCCGCGGCGCGGGATAAGAAACCAAAGCCTCAGCCAGGGCCGTATGTATTCACCAGCAAAGCGTCTGCTCAGACACTCAAGGTGCTGATCGTCCAACAGAATCTAAGAGAAGGCTACACGCTCGATTCTGACAATCAGTTGCACCTCCGCTTCTCGATGCCAGCGCAATTGCCCCCCCTCGATTCGATGTTCATGATTTCAGGTGTGTGTAAGGGCATGACCTCAAGAAAGGTGTGGTTCTACTCGTTAGTGGAACTCAATGGCGCGACGAAGATAACGGTTCAGCCTGTTTGGGAATATCCAGACGATGATTGCCAGACGCAAACTCGTGAGTTTATATGGGGTCAACCAGAGGAGATTGCGGCATTTCAAGCCATGCTGGACAAGGCTCCAACTGCTACTCCTGCGGTAGCGTCACCAGCAACCGCTCCCTCATCTACTGCAAGCTCAGCAACAGATCAGCAGCAGAGCGCGAAGCAACATGCGGCCTGTGTCGAATTGGCGAAGAGTAACCCCAGCATCACCTGCAAGTGAGCATCGGGACACCGCGAGCGCGCCTGCCCCGCGGCGGGCGCTCAAATCCCGCATCGCACGGTGACCAGGATTTCCGCACCCCCCGGAATCGTGTTTACGCTCGTAACCGCCAACCCTGTTTGGATAACGCCAACTCCCCGGTTCATTGACTTGCCTCCGCTGCCGCCATAGCATGATTCGCAAATGATCGGCCAGACGATTTCGCACTACCGCATCGTCGAGAAACTCGGGCGGGGCGGAATGGGCGTGGTCTACAAAGCGGAAGACACACGGCTGCAGCGTTTTGTCGCGCTGAAATTCCTCCCCGAGGAAGTGGCTCGCGACCCACAGGTACTCGCGCGCTTTCGCCGCGAAGCTCAAGCCGCATCCGCCCTGAACCATCCCAACATCTGCACGATTTACGATATTGACGAGCAGGACGGACGTGCATTCATCGCCATGGAGTTCCTGGACGGCGTAATGCTGAAGTACCGCATCGCCGGACGCCCGTTGGAAACCGACCTGATTCTCTCGCTTTCGATTGAGATCGCCGACGCGCTCGATGTAGCGCATGCCGCGGGGATCATTCATCGGGATATAAAACCCGCGAACATTTTCATCACCAAGCGAGGGCATGCCAAGGTTCTTGACTTCGGACTGGCAAAGAAGACTTACCCGGGCACCAGAGGAGACTCGGAATCGGGCTCGGGTTCCGATGATCCCACGCTCGGAGAGCTTGGAGAAAAAGACCTTACCACCAAGAACATGGCGCTGGGCACAGTGAACTACATGTCGCCCGAACAGGTGTCAGGCAAGCCTCTGGACGCGCGCACAGACCTGTTCTCCTTCGGCGCGACGCTTTACGAGATGGCCAGCGGACGTCTGCCCTTTGATCGGGAAACAACGGGAGCGACCTTTGGAGCAATCCTCCACGAAGACGCGGAATTACCCAGTCACTGGAACCCGCAGATTCCTCCTCAGCTCGATGAGATTGTTCGCAAAGCTCTGGAGAAAGACCGCGCCCTGCGCTACCAGCACGCCTCCGAGATGCGCACCGACCTGCAACGGCTGAAACGGGACACCGAAAGCGGGCACGTTTCCGTGGCCAGTTCGAGCGCGGTGGCGCAGACAAAAGCTCCTTCGAGCCGGATGGGCGCGATTTGGAAAATTGCGGTTCCGGTCGTGCTCGCCGGCTTGCTGCTGGCGGGCGGCCTTTACTATCGTTCGCACCAGCAAAGCAAGCGCCTGACCGGCAAAGACACCATCGTGCTCGCGGATTTTACCAACAGCACGGGCGACGCTATATTCGACGACACGCTGAAGACTGCGCTCAGCGTTTCGCTGCGGCAATCTCCTTTCTTGAATCTGCTCTCCGACAGCCAGGTCGCGAAAACCTTGCAACAGATGACTCTTCCCGCCAACGCAAAGGTCACGCCCGAGGTGGCGCGCGAGGTTTGCCAGCGCACCGGTAGCAAAGCTTACCTTGCCGGGGCGATTGGCAGTCTGGGGAGTGAATACGTGCTGGGACTGAAGGCGGTGAATTGCCAGAACGGAGATACGCTGGCCGAGGAGCAGGTCACGGCGACCTCCAAGGAGAAAGTGTTGGACGCGCTGGGCGGTGCGGCCTCCAGGATGAGGGGCGAACTCGGCGAATCGCTGGCCACAGTGCAGAAGTTTGATGTGCCGCTCGAACAGGCCACCACGTCTTCGCTCGATGCTCTGAACGCCTATGGCACGGCTCTCGCAACGTGGGACAAGAAAGGCGACCGCGCCTCTCTTCCCTTCTTTCAGAAAGCTCTGGATCTGGATCCGAATTTCGCCATGGCTTACGGGGGAATCGCGACCATCTATCACAACCTGGGCGACACCGACCTGGCGCGCAGTAACACCACCAAGGCTTACGAACTCAGAGACCGGGTAACGGAAGCCGAGAAAGGATCCATCGAAGCACGATATTACCAATACGTGACTGGGGACATGGAAAAGGCTGCCCAGGTCTACGAAATGTGGGAGCAGAACTACCCGGAGAAGCCGGGGATTCCTAACCATCTGGCGCCTATCTACGCGGAATTCGGGCAGTACGACAAGGCGGTCGACGTCTTCCGAAAGGCAATGCGTCTGGACCCGACAAGAGCGAATGCGTATGCCGATTATGCCGTCTCCCTGATCGCGCTGGGCCGTTTCGATGAAGCAGGAGCAGTTCTGGCGGAAGCCGATAAGCGAAAGTTTCAAACCGCCGCCCTATCCCAGGCCAACTACTGGAGAGCGTTTGCGCGCGGAGACCAAGCGGAGATGCAGCGCGTTCTCGAGCGAGCGGCCGACGTTTCCGAAGCGCAGTCGCAGCTCCTCCTCGAGCAGGCCAAGACCGAGGCGTATTACGGACGCTTCCAGAAAGCGCGCGATTTTTCCCGGGCTGCTGCGGCCGCAATGGTAAATGAGGGAGACAAGGAATCGGCTGCCAGTTGCCTCGCCGAAGCCTCGATTCGCGAAGCCGAGGCAGGTTTTGTTTCGCAGGCGCACAGCTACCTTGCGCAAGCCGAGAAGATGACTGAAGGGAAAGAAGTACAAGTGCTGGCGGCGTTGGTGAGGGTCCAAATCGGCGAGCTAAAACAGGCGCAAAAGCTGAGCGATGAACTGGACATAAAGTACCCGCAGGACACTTTCGTGCAGAAGTATTGGCTTCCTGTCATTCGTGCCGCGCTCGACCTGCACCAAGGGAAAGGACCGAAGGCGATCGACGATCTCGAGCCCGCTAAGGCGTTTGAATTAGGAATGCCATCCTCGCTCACGCTTTATCCCATCTATGTTCGCGGCCAGGCCTATCTTGCGATTGGCGATGCGAGTAAAGCGGCAGGGGAATTTCAGAAATTCATCGATCACCCGGGTATCGTTCTAAATTCCCCATTGGGACCCGTGGCCCGCCTGGGACGCGCTCGCGCCTATGCTCGCGGTGGTGATTCGGCCAGGGCCCGCGACGCCTATCGAGACTTTCTCGATCTTTGGAAAGACGCCGACAGCGATGTCCCTATCCTGAAAGAAGCGAAAGCAGAGTACGGGAAACTGCAGTAGCGGAAAAAAAGCACTGCCAGGCCCCACTGTCTACCTGAAACCGCAGCTGGCCGCAGTAAACGGATTTCCGAGTGATTTCATAGTCTGAAAATTATTGAAAACTGGCGGAAGCGTGTGTGAGTCGAGTCAACGGTCAAACGTACTTTCAACAGCTTAGCAGGCCCCGGATGACACCTTTAAGCCTCTTAAGCACCGTTGAGCATGTAAACAGAGCGCAGATGGAGCGCGGCAAGTTCCGCGATAATCCGAGCTTACCGCGAATGGGATTCGGGTGTCGGTATACTCGGTCCACGCCGAACAGATGGTCGACGCTTCCCTGTTCGCACCACGTCAAATCGCGCCGCGACCTCGTCGAAAGCGGGTGTGGCCCGTTCCAACGCAATTGATCCACATCTTCAAACAGAGGCAGATCAGCTCGTATTGTTGCCAGCAAAAGTGCGCTTGGGATTGGTGTCGTAATATCCCATTTCACTCGCCACCCGGTTCTGATTGAAGTCGCCCAAGTTCCACGACTCACTTTCATACCCCTGTTGTTTATTGTTGCCTTGTAGTATTCCCACAAGGGGGACCTAACAGCGGTGCCTCGGCCCGAGTGCCTTCTATTCAGAGAGTACTAATAGCCATGAAGAAAAAAAATGTCTGGAGAGCGGTGATCGAGGTGGCTTTTATCATCTTCTTGTTTTATGCGAATCTGTTGATGGGCGAATTTGAGCGCTCAGGAACGGGGCAAAAGAGGGGTTTGGCTTCGGCAATCCGAGATGTTGTGACCGCTGCCAATCTTGAAATTGCCATGGCGGCAGCGCTGCTAGGTTATATCCTCTTTGAATTTCTTCGGAAGAGATTCTAGGCAAACGTAACTCGGATTTTCGGCTGCAAAAGGAACAGCAATTGTGCACCGGCGATGATGACACCAGTTCCCGCCGCGCAGCCAGTCGCCTCTCATGCAGTCAAAGACATCCCCCAGGACCTGCGTGGAGATGATTGGTACAGCTAATTTCCATCCCCAAAGGTGGTGTCGAAACCACCCGATTCCTGTTGTAGCGAGAGCTCCACCACTCGGCAGCAGGCGACTAGGCAGTATCTTCCCCAGCTATTGAAGCTTCGCGTACTCCGCTTTGGATTGCTTCAAGATAGGAACATCCGAATCGGCGTCTTTCCAGAGAGCAAAGAAATCCTGGTAACTAGCTTGGGCCTTGTTGGTATTTCCCGTTAGCACGTAGGCCCTTCCTTGCCCCAAATGCGCCAGCGCGCCAATCAGTTGGTTCTGAACCACCCCGGAATGGTCCACGATTTTCTGGAACTCGGCGGCGGCGAGAGAGCCCTGCTTCACCGCTAAGTAGGCCTCGCCGCGTAAATAGACCGGGTAAAGACTGATGCCGGCATCCAAAGCCGTAAGCCCCAACTCATACGGCGCAGCCGCCGCGAGGGTCTGTATCGCCTTACGAGCATCGCCATTCCTCAATTCGCCGGCGGCTCGGATCGTCGGCAAATAGTTGAACTGCACGATCGTGTCTTGCGGGAAATGTTTGCCGAGATCGTTGGCCAATTGCATGGCCTGCGCGGAGTCGCCTGCCAGATTCAACGCGATAGCTGACATGGCTTCAACATCCTTGCCATTAGAAAGGGAAAGTGCGACCTTCGCGTGCTGGGTCGCCAAAGCTGGGCTACCTGCTAGCGCCTCGCGAATAGCGGCCTCTGCCTCGTCCACTGCTGCCGCCTGTTTATTGTCAGCTTTTTGAGCGGCATCAACGGCACGGTGGGTGAACTCCCTTGCCTTGGCAAACTGCCCGCCATAGGCGGCGGTGTCCGCTTCGTATTCGAGCACCGCGTGCCCCCATGTCGGATTGTTTACCAACCCGGCCGCCTCGCGTCTCATCCCCGCAAAATCGCGTTGGAGAAAATCAATCATGTACAGATTGAGGTGGAAAAGCGGGTCATCCTGATTTTGAGTCTGCGCTTCCAGAGCCATCGCCTTGCCGTCGTTTAAGCGGTTGACGAAAATGTACGACCAGACAAGATTCGAGCTAAGTTTGCTTTCGCCTGCCAGATCCACTGAGTTCTGTGTCATGGTCAGCAGTTTGTCAAAGTCGCCCAGATTGAAGTAGATGACCCCCAGGCCCGCGGGTGCGCCGGGGTCGCGAGGGTAAAGTTGCGCCCACAACTCGTAATCCTTGCGCGCCGCTTCCAGGTCCCCGGTGACCATGTGGTCATAGTGCGAGGCAATGTAGAACTTCTCACGCTCGCTGACTCGATCACGCAGTTCGTAAGCTTCCCGGATGTTCTCGGCGCCACGTACGGTCTGGCCCAGATTTATGTAAATGACTCCCAGTTGCGCGTAAGCCATCGCGAAATTGGGATCCTGATTGATGGCCCGCTGAAACAACTGAATCGGAAGTTCGAAATTGCCAGTGCGCGCCTTCATGGCAAGACTGTAGGATTTGAGCGCTTCGAGCGACGGCGTGGTTACGTCCTGCGGGGGCACGTCATATTTCTGCACCGAGGCCAGCGACTCACCCAGCTTGCTGCGGGATTCCGACGCTATCTTCCCCAAAGCGTCGAGAACGTGGTTCTTGTCGCCGGCCTCGGCTTCCGTACTCGCTAGAGCTTCTCCAGTTACGCAATCCGTTACCCGCAAGGTAAGAAGGTAACGTGTACCGACCTGGGCAATCGAGCCGTCCAGCACCGCCGCGCCCGCCGTCCGTTCGCAGATCTCGCGCGCCAGCTCGGGTGTCAACCGCGCGTCTTTGGGTTGGGCCATCAGAGATAGCGTCTCTCCAACGCGGCGGTCAGAGAGCAAGTTCAAGAAGGGTGACTGCTCCAGTTGCGCGGAAAGCCCTTGTCGTAGCGTACCGTCGAAAACCGGATCCCCGGTCGTGTTGGCGAAGTCGGCGAGCACGACTGTATCTTTGTCAGTGAGCTTCGGTGCGGGATGAGACCTCCAATACCACGTGCCGCCAACCAGGCCAGCCACCGCGACTGCCGCCACAACAGCCCAACGCCACAACTTACTCGGAGAGCTTTCCTCGTCGATTGCGACGCGGGTTATTGAGTGGCTCTGCACCACTATGTCTGCCTGCTCGGGAATCAGCCGCACTTTCTGTGTGAACCGATATCCTCGACCCGGGACGGTGACAATGTAGCGATGGTCGCCAGTCTCTCCCAGAGCCTTGCGCAGCACGAAAATGTGCTGGGTGAGGTTGGACTCCTCGACGAATGTGTCCGGCCAGACGGACTTCATCAGGTCGTTCTTCAGAACGACTTTTTCTGTGTTCCGGACTAACACCAGGAGCGTCTCGAAGGCCTTCGGCTGTAGCGGAACCGGCTGATTGTCGCGTAGCAAGAGCCCTTGCTCGGGATCCACTCGGTAGGGACCAAACTCGTAGAAGTGTTTTGGTTCCTTATTCATAGCCGCGCCTTAACAAATTTTGAGAAGTTTTTGAGGTCTTCTTGAAGACTTCCCGCGCCCACCTGCGGCAGAGTGCCCCCGTCCGGCCAAGTCGGCCCACAAGTCGCAACGGATGTGAGTCGCACTGTAGCACGAGATCCAAGCCCGGTAAAGGCTCATGGAAGGCCGACACGCGGCTGATTTTGCGAAACGACAAGGAACTTTTAAAGGTGAAGAAAGCGGGAAAGAAGAAGTACAAGGAGGATCTAATGACCAACCATAGGAAGATGATTCTAGTCGCGGCTTTCTGCCTCGGCTTAACCGCAGCAGCCCTGGCCCAGAGCGAAGCCGTCCGCGCCATTTACCAGGCATCTGCCACCATCCCCACCAATGTCGAAGGAATTTACACCTATCCTGCCCCGCCAGCCGGTTTCAAACCACTCACCGCGTCGGACGAAGAATTGGCAGCGTATGGCTTCCCGCCCCGCCCCGACAAAGTCGAAGATGCTCACGGCTACGAGGTGTGGGCTAGGGTTATGAGCATGCCGGCAACGCGCTGGTTCGGCGATTTGAAAGTGCGTGGCAATCGCACCCATCCGGCAACCGCGAGATTGTCTCAGAGCCAGACCGATCCGGTGAAATTCGCCGCCTCTTCGGGCGTTACTAAAAATTGGAGTGGCGTGGTGAACACGTTGTCATCCACCAGTTACAGCAGCACCAAGTCGTTCTGCTGCGTGGCCGCCGAGTTCGTGGTACCGCAACCCCAGCAGGCCTTCAACGGATCGGGGGGAAACATCTGCGACGGCGATACCGATCAGGCTGCTTTCTGGGTCGGCCAGGGCGGATTTACAGTCGCGGGTAAGAATCTGGGAAACCAGAACAACATTGTGCAATCGGGTGTGGATATCCTTGCACCTTGCGGCAACTCCAATGGGGGCGCGTACGCGTGGATGGAGTGGTTTCCGGCTAACCCGGTCGAGTTCTTTAATGTGTCCGCCGGCGACGACATTTATGTTTCGGTGAATAATACCAGCTCCACCACGGCGACGATTAACCTTGTCGACGAGACCGGTCAAAACGCGGTCAGCGTCAGCGTCACCGCGCCCGACGGGGTCAAACTCGTTGGCAACGAAGCTGAATTTATTATGGAGCGGCCGTACGGCGACTCGACTCCCACGGGTTTCTATCCGCTCGCGAACTACATCTGGTCGTTCTGGGATTACGCTCGATCCAAGACGTTTGCCAAGAAGTACTACTACCCTGGCTCGACCTCAGCCTCTACCTACGACCTATCCATGACCGACGATATTGGCGACCAGATCATTTCCGTCCCCACCGTTGGAACATCGGGCACGCTGGGGTTGGAAGGCATGTTTGTTAAAGACGAAAACTGCGCTCAGCTAATCGGATGTGTGCCGTAGTAGTGCCAATAACGCGCCGGGCCGGCATTTTTCACGACCGGCCCTGGCGTGGCTCCCCAGTTGCGCGGAAGCACGAGATCCAGACGGCTAGAGATTCAGAGAGGCCAACACGACTCATAAAAGGATAGAGATCACCATCGAGACAGAGTGGATGATGACCATCCGAAGGAGCGGTTGCCACCGCCTCTGGTGCCAGCAGTGTGGCTGTGAAGTGGATGTCGTCCAGGCGGAGATTTTGACGGGCATGGGACAACCCAGATTGGGCGATGGCGCCGAAGTCAAGAAGTGGCACCTGATCGAAGCGCCGGATGGCACGCAGTTCGTGTGTCTGGGGTCACTGTTGCAGTCCGTGCGAGCGGGATTCGAATAGAAAAAATAGCAGAGAGAAAATTGGAGAGTGTCATGAAAGCATTCACGGCAAAACGACCGTTGATTTCACTGCTGGGGGTCTCTTTGATCTTGATGTCGTGGACGACGACCGCGGCCCACGCCCAGCTTACGCCCAGCCAGGACGCCTACACCAACACCGCCGATCCCACCACCAACTACGGCGCCAGCAAACTGCTGGACGTCGAGAGTTCGCAGACCACTTACATTCAGTTTGATCTCTCGGCGATTCCCGCCGGTTATACCGGCTCCAACATCACCAAGGCGTCGCTCAAGATCTACGTCAACACCGTTCCCAAGGCGGGCAGCTTCAACGTGGACTACGTCAACGGCACCTGGACGGAAAGTACAATCACCGCCAACCTCGCACCGGCTCTCGGCACAACGATTCAGGCCAGCGTCCCGCTGACCACGGCAGATAAGAACCAATACATCCTCGTGGACATCACCGCGGCAGTACAGGCGTGGCTGAACGGGACCGCCAACGACGGCATTGCGCTCGTCGGCAATAGTCCGGTGGATGCGACTTTCGACAGCAAGGAGAGCACGACGACGAGCCATCCGCCCGAGTTGGACATTGTGTTTGCCGGCGGCGGCAGCGGGATCACCGGGATAACAACGGCCAGCGGCAGCGGCCTGATCGGCGGCGGAACCAGCGGCACGTTGAACTTGTCGCTGACGAACGTCTGCGCGAAGAATCAGGTGCTGCAATGGACAGGAACGGCATGGGCCTGCGCTTCTGCCGGCACCGGCACGATCACAGGTGTAACGGCAGGAACGGATCTGACCGGCGGTGGCAGCAGCGGCAACGTGACGCTGAACATGGATACAACCAAAGTACCTGTTCTGAAGGCGGCCAACACTTTCGTTGGCAACCAGTCCATCACAGGCAACCTTACGGCGACGGGTTCAATTTCCGCGCAAACCGCTTCGCTGAATGAAAGTGGCACGACGAACGCTCTTACCATCAACCAGACGGGCGGCGGCGCCGGTATCACTGTGTCCGCGCCCATCTCGCTCGCTGGCATCCTAAGCGACTCCGCTAATATAGGCGTTTGGGGAATCGCGAGCACTGCCGGAGGCTCCGGCGTGGAGGGGGAGACGACCAACGGCTACGCCGTCTACGGAGTGGACACTGCTACCAGCGGAACATCGGTGGGTGTGCTTGGCGTGACCTACAGTTCTGCTGGCTACGGCGTCGAGGGGTCAAGTAACAACGTCGGCGTGTACGGAGACGGCGGCACCATTGGCGTGGACGGACACGGAACCGGCATAGGCGTAAAGGGAATTGGCACGGCAACGAGCGGGTCGTCGGTTGGCGTCTATGGACAAACCTCCGACACGGAGGGCTATGGTGTGCAGGGTGCAAGCCCGAACATTGGCGTCTACGGAACCGCTGCCGGGTCAAGCACCACGGGGGGCGAGCTCGCCTTCCAAGCCGGTGTATGGGGTGACACAAACGGATCGGCCGACGATTCTTATACAGGAGTCTACGGGACCGCCGATAACAACGTCGCAGGACTATTTGTGGACAATACCGGCTCCGACACCTCTGTTCCGACTCTCGAGCTTTTTAATCTAACTACCACCCCAGGCGCTCTTGTCTTCGTGGCCGAAAGTGGTACCGACAAGTTCTGCACCATCGACGCCGACGCCGATCTAACCTGCTCGGGCACGGTCAAAAGCGTAGTCCAAGTCGAGAAGGGTGCGCGCAAAGTTTCACTCTATGCCATGCAATCCGCGGAAAATTGGTTCGAGGACGCCGGTTCCGGGCAGCTCTCCAACGGATCGGCGAGCATTGCCCTGGATCCAACCTTCGCTCAAACCGTGAACACGGGCGTGGAATATCACGTATTCCTTACGCCCAACGGCGACTGCAAAGGATTGTATGTCAGCCAGAAGTCTGCAACTTCTTTTGAAGTGCATGAACTGGGTGGTGGAAGCTCCAGCGTCGCATTCGACTATCGCATCATGGCCAAGCGCAGCGGTTACGAAAATGCCCGTCTGGCAGATGTCACCGAACAGTACCAGAAGATGGCGCAGCGACACCGTTTACGGCAGCAGCGAATGCAGCAACACCGCGCCGCGCAGTCGGCGGAGGGACCAGTCGCCGCAGTGGGGACCGCTCCTCGCAAACAAACCGTCGAGGTTCTTGCGCACACCGCGTCGAGATAGGCGCGTGGGGAAATCCAACTCCAACCGGTGCCATCAAAGATGAAGACGGCCTCCGAAAAGATCGGTTCCAACTTCATGTCATTAGCGTAACATCGCGATTTCACGCAATATAAAAAGGCGCCCACTTTGCGGTAGGTTGTGATTGTTCGGATCACACTTAGCAAAAGGAGCGCCGTCATGAAGCAAGAAAAGTATATTGGCATGGACGTTCACCAGGCAACGATCTCGGTTGCCGTCATGGACAGCTCGGGGAAGCTGGTCATGGAATGCATTTTGGAGACGAAGGCAGCCACGATTCTAGAGTTCCTCGATGGGCTACGCGGAAGTCTATCGGTGACCTTTGAAGAAGGAACTTCCGCCGCCTAGTTGCATGACCTGCTGAAACCTCGCGTCAGCCGTCTTGTGGTCTGCGATCCGCGAAAGAACGCGCTGCTGAAAGACGGCAGCAAGAGTGACCGGATTGATGCGCGGAAGCTGGCGGAGTTGTTGCGCGGCAACCAGCTCCATCCGGCGTACCACGGCGAGCACGGGGTGCGAACGTTAAAGGAACTGGGTCGCAGCTATCAGACGCTCACGAAAGATGTCACGCGAGTCATGAGTCGGATCAAAGCGCTGTACCGCAGCTGGGCGATTCCCTGCAGCGGAACCACCGTCTATGCCCCGCGGCATCGCGCCGAGTGGCTGGCCAAGATCCCGCAACCCGGAGTTCGTCTGCGGGCGGAACGGTTGTATCAGCAACTGGATCTACTGCAACCGGTGCGCCAGGAAGCGCGACACGACCTGCTGCGAGAGAGCCGCAAACATGATGCCGTGAAAATGCTGCGCCAGATTCCTGCGATCGGTCCGATTCGTGCGGCCATGCTAGTGGCGTTGCTGCAGACACCGCACCGTTTCCGCACCAAGCGCCAACTATGGGCTTACAGTGGTTTTGCGGTTGAGACGCACGACAGCGGCGAGTACCGCTATGTGAGAGGGAAGGTACAACGAAATCGGGAGCGCATCACCGTGCGCGGCCTGAATGACAACCATAATCACGATCTGAAGAATCTGTTCAAAGGTGCCGCTCTCTCGGCCAGTACTCGCCCTGGGCCGCTGTACGATTTCTATGGGGCGCTGCTTGAAAAAGGGATGCGGCCGACGATGGCCCGTCTCACCCTGGCACGAAAGATTGCCGCGATCACCTTAACGATTTGGAAGAAAGGAGTAAGTTTCGACGCCAAACAATTGCATCAGCAAGCCGCTTGAGCGTCTCTGGTAAGAGGCCTTTCCATCTCCGGTGATTCTCTCTGGTGGTGGTCGGTCGGGTTCTCGAGACGCTCGGTTCGAGGTGAGTATCAGTCAATGAGATCGGCCCTGTGTGCCTCGGCACCGAGTCACCCATTACACGGTATGCCTCCTCGGATAACCAGAAATAGCGATAGGCCACGAGCCTCCGATAGAACCATGGTTGACACTCCAAGACCAGTTTCGCTTGCCCTGTCTCAAGACTCGATTGGCGTCGTCATCACCGAAAGATGAAACCCACAGGAAGGGCAGACAAGCCAGAGCAAAACCCTTCGAGCGCAATCGATGGGCACTTACGGACAGTGGGCTGGATGTCGAGACTAAAATCTTCTCGACCTCCGGTCGAGGGAGAAGTTTTTTCTTGACATCCCTTTTTATAGAACTCATTGACCCGGTGGAACGGCACCTGCCCAAAAACCTTATCACTGGCACAAGGCAGCGCTGGACCCAGGGAGTTACGGGCAGACGAGCTTTTGCTGATTGAGGCTGATAATTGCTTTCTCCGAGAGCGCGGGCTGAAAGCGAGAGTAGACCACCGAATAAGTCTCAGTGTTCTCGCCCGCTTTGCCCGAACTTCCGGTGACAGATACAGCCAAGGTCCCCTCAGCGTTATAGAAAGTATCCTGAGAGCGGTTGGCGGCGTACGCGTGTGTCTTCTTGAAGCCTGGAAGATGATCGCCAACCCACACGAGGGTGGCATCTACCTTGGAGTCATAAACGGTGTAGAAATCAGCTTGCATTTTGCTCTGGCACACGCTCGACTCGGGCAAACGGGTGGGATCGTTTCCCAGATGGAGCCGAGAATCGGTGGCTGGATAGAGAGGAAGGCCGGTCAGTGGGTCTGTCGTCAGTAGCTTGATGCTGCCGCTCGCGATAACGGAAAAGCAAAGGCTAAGTGAGATCGACAGTGTTATTGAGCGATTCATCTTTTTCATTGCATCAGCCACATCGACTGAATATGGTCACTCGGAATGCGGCGCCTCCGACTCCAAGATGACGCGGCTCTTAGGGATCGCATGTTGGGCTTATATGCTCGTCAATTGCGCCTGATTGACCGCTGCCATCTTCATCAAAACGATGCCTCGCTTATTGCTGTTGGGCCTTCCAAGCCTGACTTACTTCGCCATTGGCAATAGTTGCCTCGTACCCAAACAGGTTTCCCGTGCTGTCTACATAAAACCCGACGAATTGATTGCCAGTCATCGTGTACGACCAGGTGACTTGAATATCGCCCAGCGGCAGCGCCAGCGGCGTAAACGTTCCCTGATCGAGAAGAAATATGTTGGACGTTCCCCAATCGATGCCAACGCCGATCAGTCCATCTCCGTACGTGCCGACCATCTGGCCTGCATCGTTGATGCCGCTGAGTACGGTGTTGGTGGTCCCGGGATAGTCCACCGTGGTGAATTGGCCGCCCTGGTAGATAAAGCCATGTTGGATATTGTTGAAATCGTAGTAATCGCCGACGATAACGCCCTGGGAGTTGATACCCCGAGGCTCGGTGTCATACGAGTTCGGCACGTCGATCGATGTGTAGACTCCGTTCTTCAACGTGAATCCATGTTGAATGTCGCTGTTGTCGATATAAATGCCGATGGTCTCTCCTGAGTTGTTGATGGCGTCGGGTCCGGTGAATGGCGCGCCGGGATAGTCAATGGTGGTGAACTCTCCGGCCTTGTACTGATAGCCGCGAGCATTCCCATCTCCGGCGAGATCGTAGAATCCGACGATCACCCGCTTGTCGTTGATACCGTATGGAACCGAATAGGCCGCGCCGGGATAGGCCAGTGCGTGATACGCGCTGCCCTTCAGCCAATCGCCGGTTGTTTCGAACCAGCCTGGAGGTGGGACCGGGCCGTAGCCGCCCACGACATCTCCTTTTTTATTTATGCCGAAGGCGGTGCTCGCGGTGGAGCGGGGAAAGTCGATCAACCCGTAGCTGAGGGTCACGGCTTCGGGCTGCTGTTTGCTGCCAGCCTTCGAATGTCGGGGCGCTTGGCGCGCCTGCGAGCCGACGTGTTTGTGGAATCCCAACCCGGACACTCTGCGCGCCGTAGAGGGCTGGCTCTGACCGGCGATGGCGAATACTCCGATGGCGAGCAAAGCGAAGAAAGAAATCAGACAGATCTGTTTTTGCTTCAGCATGGCTTGTTCTCCTTAAATTGGTCGCAGTTCAATTGTTGTTTGAATGCTTCATGAAGGTTTACTGGCTGATCGTCGCCTCGAAACCCTGAATGTTCCCCAGGCTATTGACATACATGCCTACAAAACTGTTTCCGTTCAGGGTGTAGGTCCAGATGACCTGCGCATCGTCGAGCGGCGGCATGAGCGGTGTGAAGGTTCCTTGATCCAGCAAAAATGGATAAGGTGTAGACCACTCTCCGTCACCGACGAAGACGTCATCTCCGTATCCACCAACCATCTGGCCTTGATCATTGATGCCGGTGAGGTCGGTGTTGCTGGCTCCGGGATAATCCACGGTCGTGAACTGCCCTTTTTGGTAGATGAAACCGTGATTCACGAAATCCTGACCGTAGTACTCGCCGACAATCACGCCCGCGGAGTTGATGGCTGTTGGTTCGGTGTAGAGCGCGTCAGGCACGTCGATGGTGGTGTAAACGCCTTTGGTCAGGACGAAACCGTGGACTGTTTCATCGGCATTGTTAAACCAAATGCCAATAATTGTGCCCGCGTCGTTGATGTTCGACGCGGTGGTGTTGTCGGAACCCGGATAATCGATGTTCGTATACGTTTTGCCTTTTCGCAGAAACGCGTGCAGATTGTCAGCAGGGTTCGTGTACCAGCCCACGATCTTCCGGCCTTTGTTGATTCCGAGTGCACCCGTGTAAGAGGCGCCAGGGTAGATGAGTTCCTGAAAGTTGTTACCCTCGAGGACGTAAGACTGTTCCGTCCCTTCGTAGAGGGGAACGTTGGGGCCATAGAACCCGACCATGTCTCCGCGACTGTTTAAACCCAGCGCAGTACTGTCCGGGGACCGTGGAAAATCGACGAGCCCAAAGCTGAAGTCGACACCTGCCGGTTTGACCGCCGCCCGCGGGTTGTAGGCAGGAGGCGCGAACCTCGACGCCCGAGCGTCTGCCTTAACGCCGGACCTGGAGATTCGTTTCGTTGGAAGTTGTGCCTGGCTTGAGAGGGCGAAGGATCCGAGGGCAACCAATAGCAGGGGAGCGTTCCAGGAAAATTGACGACTTCGTAACATGATATTCGTCTCCTAATATGTTTCATGGTTGAACAAATGCAGGTTAGTGACTGATCGTCGCTACGTAGCCATAAATGTCGCCCAGGCTGTCCGCGTACAAGCCCACAAACTGGTTGCCGCTTAAGGTGGTCGTCCAGGTGACCTGAGCGTCGTCTACCGGCGCTTGAAAGGGCGTGAAGTTAGTTCCATCGAAAAAGAAAGCATTGGGGGTGGGCCAATCCTCGGTGCCAATAATGACGTCATCTCCGTAGCCGCCCACCATCTGGCCCTGATCGTTGATGCCGGTGAGGTCGGTGTTGCTGGCTCCCGGATAATCCACGGTCGTGAACTGTCCCTGTTGGTAGATGAAGCCGTGATTCACAAAATTCTGATCTTCATAGTCGCCGACAATAACGCCGGCGGAGTTGATGCCGAGCGGCTCGGTATAGGTCGAATTCGGCGGATCGAAGCTGGTGTAGACGCCCTTCTTCAGCACGAAACCGTGGACGCTGTTTTCGGTGTTTTGGTAATGGATGCCAGTAATCACGCCAGCATCGTTGATGCTGGACGCGTAGGTGTTGTCGGAACCGGGATAGTCGATGTTCGTGTACTCCTTGCCTTTGCGCAGAAATGCGTGGATATTGCCATCCGATCCGGCATACCAACCCACGATCTTTCGACTTTTGTTGATTCCCAGTCCGAGTGTGTAGGGCGCACCCGGATAAACGAGTTCCTGGAAGGTATTGCCTTCGAGCACATAAGACTGTTCGGTTCCTTCGTAGGCGGGAAGATTAGGTCCATAGAGACCAACGATGTCGCCGCGGCTGTTGAGGCCTTGTGCGGTGGTATCGGGAGAACGCGGAAAATCGATCAGTCCGAAGGTGAAAGTGATACCCGACTGCGAGTGCACGACGCGCCGTTGAGAGGCAGTAGGCGAGACCGCGATTGGCTGCGCGTCATGATTGGCGCCGAATCGGGAAACTCGCTTGGCCGGAAGTTGCGCTTGGGTGGAAATGGAGAGGAATCCAATGGCAACGAGCAGCAGAAGAGTGCTCAAGTAAAACTGACGATTGTGTCGCATGATATTAGCCTCCTGAAATTTGTTTTTCACCAGGACCGATCGCCTGCGGAGAGGTCGCCGCTCGCTGCCGGCGACCCTTCGCAGACGACGACTTCACTTCCCTACGTAATACACGTACTGGTAGTTGCCCAAAGACAAACCAGACATACCTTCGAAGTCAAAAGCGTTCCGAGCACGAGTTATCGACGTCAGATCCTCGTTTGACCATGAGCTGCCGTTGAAAAAAAGCTGATTCACGTGGCCTTGTAGCTGAGCAATGTCGGAAATGTAATACACATGGAGTTGATTATTAGGAGTGGTCGCAAAAGCCGTAATCCCATCGGCCGTGCTAGCGGACGGACCATGCGTGTCCGCCGTTAGATCTTGCTGGCCCCAGGAGACGTTATCTGAGGACGATAGCCGGTATATATCGCCACCGCCCGTGGTGTAGAAAACTTCCATGGTCTGCGTTCCGGGAACCACGAAAGCGGTAATGGGGGTGAAGCCCTCGAGAGCCGGCGCTCCGAATTGTAACGAGAGATCGGCGTCGGTCCAGCCAATGTTGTTGTAGTAAAGCTCATTAAGATAGCCGAAGACGTCGGCGTAGAAAAGGAACTGATAGTTACCGATACTGAATCCAGAAAACCAGCCACCACCGGGCGGAATTGCGCCTGTCTCTGCGGTCAAGTCTTCGTCGCTCCAGCTTGTTCCGTTGAAAAAAAGCTGGTGGACGCTCGAAATATTTTCCTGATAGTTGTAAGCCTGGTAGTAGACGTGGATTTGATTGTTTGGTGTGGTGGTGAAGGCGCTCACCCCCAAAGGGGCATTATACAAAGCAGTGGAACCAGCCGCGGCACTGATATTCTGATCCGTCCACTTGGAGTTGTCATAGGACATCATGTGAATCTCGCCGTCGGCCTCTGTGCCGTAAAACAGATACTGAAAGTTCTCTTCTGAGAAGCCGCTCAGTGCCGTGTTCGTGTCGACATATTCAGCACCAGTCTCTTGCGTGAGGTCTTCGTCCGCCCAAAGAGGTAAACCGATAGCTCCCTTATGCGACTGCGTCCGCTGGTGAATATGCTCGTCCTTGCCTATGTAGAAAACGTGTAACTGGTTATTAGGAGTCGTGGTGAATGCCTCGTTACCCACTGAAAAACCGCTCCAGTACAAGGCCGGTTCGCCCACGAGAGTCTGGTCAGTCCAGTTGTAGTTGTTGTACAGAAGCTGGTGAATGTGTTGGGCATTCGCGGGTATCGCGAAGAGCGAAAGAACGCCGATCAGACAGATCGAAGAATACAGACTGGCTCTCATTACATTGCAGCTGTTTTTGCTGGACATGGAATACTCCTTAGGATCTCGAATTTCTGTCGACCGGCTTGGTCGTCTTAAGTCACGATTTCTCGGAGCCCGGCGCCAGAGTCGGACCGATTCGCATGGGCGTAGATCAATCCGCGCGCGCAAGTCAGGCTTCAATCGCCCACATAAAACACGTACGGCAAGTTCAGCAAAGAGAACCCGGCGATCCCGTAGTACCGACTCATGTCTCCGCCTCCGGCCTCGGCGGTCAGGTCACTGTTCTGCCATTTCGTTGCCGGCGTAGGAAGCAGCAGCTCGTTGATGTGGCCCATCGAATCGTAATAGACGTGAATTTGCTTGTTCGGAGTGGTGGCGAAGGCGGCCAGCGATGTGTCGTAGTCAGGCGGCGCCCCCTTCGACTTCTTCGTCAAATCTGAGCTGGTCCACTTTACGTTGTTGTTCGAAGCCAGCTGATAGATGTGATCGTTGGGGCCGGCTTGGAAGTAGACGCGCAGCTTCTTGGTGCCGGGCACGACGAGGGCGCCGAAATTACCAGCCGCAGTGGGCGGAGTCTTGGTGAGCGCGGTCAGGTCTTCATCGGACCAGCCCACGTTGTTGTAAAGAAACTGATGAACGTGGCCGCTGGCGTCCGCGAAATATAGGTAGTCGAAGTTAGCGATGTTAAATCCAGCCATGCCGTTACTTCCTGATCCGGCCGTTGATGCACCGCCCGTGATGACGGTTAGATCCTGGTCCTGCCAGTTTGTGCCGTTGGTATTAAAGATCTGGTGAACATGGCCGTTCTGAATGTCCGGGTAGAAGATATGGATCGCAGGCGAAGTCGTGAACGCAACCAGATGATTCGCAGCGACCTGTGGGCCTCCGGTCAGAGCGGTTAAGTCGAGGTCGGCCCAAACGCTGTTGTTGTAAAGCATTTGGTGAAGGTGGTAGTCAACATCGATGTAGTAAACGTACTGATAATTGCCAACGGAGAAGCCGTAGATCGTGCTGAATGAAGTGTCGGGTGCGTGGGTGGTAGCGGTCAGGTCCTGATCGGACCAGGCGGAGCCGTTATAGAAGAGCTGGTGCACATGTGACTCGCTCCCGATGTAGTAAGAGTGTTCCTGGTTGTTTGGCGTCGTGATATACGAGGTGATGTTCGTATAGGTGTTGACGTCGACTCCATTGAGCTTTTCGTCTGTCCAGCTCGACCCGTTGTAAGAGAGCTGGTGGATGAACTGCGCGTGAGCCGGCAAGCCGGAGAACATAATCAATAGGCCAAACAAAATGGCCGCAAGAGGCAATTGCCGCCCCATATTCTGATAGTTCGCTTTGCAAGACATAAAGTGCTCCTCTCCGATCCGAGACGCTGAAAAATCTGAAGCTCCGAGAAACTGGACTGTTGGAAATCTTGAAACACCGACCGGGCCTTCCCCCGTTCCAGAGTTACTTGATCTGAACGCGGCCTACGGTCGGCGAACGCGAATGTGATTCAAATCCGCAGCGCCGTCAATGAAACTAGGTTTTAAGTCTTCCTTAACAAGAAAGTGCTTAACCCATATCAACTTGCGGGCGGACTTTAACTGGAGGTTTGCACTGGTTGCCGTGCTACCATCTTCCGACTTGGGGAAACGCATGCCGGGGCTGGCGCCAAAGGAGACTCGTTATCGGTTCGGTCCGTTCGAATTGAACACCGGAGAGGAGTCGCTGGCGCGGAATGGCACTCGTGTAAGAGTCCAGGACCTTCCTTACCGACTGCTCGTGATGCTCTTGGAGCGGCCCGGAGAGATCGTTACCCGGGAGGAAGTCCGGCTACGCCTGTGGCCGGAAAACACGTTTGTTGAGTTCGATAACAGCCTGGGAGTCGCTGTCCGGAAAGTGCGCGACGCACTGAACGATGACACCGAGGCACCGCGCTATGTGGAAACCATTCCCCGGCGGGGATACCGCTTCGTGGCCCCAGTCACGGTTCTGGCTTCTGACGCCATAGCCCCCCCCGCCGAGGTTGTAACACCAGCGCCGTTCGTCGGGGCTAGGGGTAATGGAAGCTCAGCCGGAGCGAATTCTGATCATCTCCTCCGGTATGGGGTCGTTGCCGCACTGGTGCTCGTCTTAGTGGGGGCAGCTTTCTATGGTTTTCGTTCTATGCCTCGACGTGCATCCACGAAAGCGGAGGCCGCCAGTTTTGTGCCGCCGATCCGCGTGCGGCGATCGGTCGCCGTGCTTGGGTTCAGGAATCTGCCGGGACGCACAGAGGACAACTGGCTTTCTCCTGCCTTCTCGGAAATGCTGAACACGGAACTCGCAGCGGGCGGCGGTTTGCGAATGATTTCCGGCGAGGATGTGGCTCGCGCCAAACGCGAACTCCCACTCACCGATGAAGACAGCCTGGCCCGCGGCACGTTGGAACGCTTACGGACAAATCCGGGGGCGGATGTCGTAGTGCTCGGGTCCTACACTCGCTTGCCCAGCAACGGCGAGAATCGCATCCGTCTTGATATTCGTTTGCAAGACACCCTTCGTGGGGAGACGATCGCTGAGCAGGCCATTACTGGAAATGAAAATGAGCTCTTCGAGCTGGCAAGCCAGGCCGGCGCGAGTCTACGGCAGAGTCTCGGCGTAAGTTCGATTTCTCCGGAAGCCACGAATGCCGCCCGGGCGGCGCTGCCGTCCAATGAACAGGCGGCGCGGCTTTACACGCAAGGGCGCGCAAAACTTTGGGCATACGATTTTCTGGGCGCTCGCGACTCGCTCGTCAAAGCCATTGCCGCCGACCCCAACTATCCCTTGTCCCATGCCGCGCTGTCCGAAGCATTGTGGCATCTCGGCTTCGAGATTAAGGCTCGCGCCGAAGCGCAACGGGCCAGCGAACTTGACATTCACCTGCCGCAAGAGCAGCGCTTGCTGGTCGAGGGACAGTATCGAAGAACTCTCCACGATTCGCCGAGGGTGGTGGAAGCCTATCAGTCCTTGTTTCATCTCTTCCCCGACAGCCTCGATTATGGACTGATGCTAGCGTCAGCCCAGATGGGGATTAAACCCAGCGACTCGCTGCGGACGCTGGCCCTTCTTCGCAATCTTCCTCCACCTTCGAATGAAGATGCACGCATCGATATGGTAGAGTCGTCCGCCTGGATCAACGTGGACGACACCAAGGCGCGGGCGGCTGCAAAACGTGCCATCGACAAGGCCAGTGCTCAGGGATCGCATGTGATCGTGGCGCGCACCTACGGTTTTCTTTGCCAACAGGACGTGGGTCTGGGCTCATCTTCGGAAGGCGTTAGCGAATGTGCCAACGCGCTCCAAAGCGCGCTTGCCGCCAAAGACATCAATGGAGCGGCGTTAATGCGGAACAATCTGGCCGCACTTTACTTTCAAATGGGCGATTTGGCGCAGTCGGAAAAAATGTTTCACGAAGCCATTGCGGAGTTCCGCCAAGTCGGGAACGAAGAAGGCATGGCTGCTTCGCTGGCCAATTTCGGCGGCACGCGGGTTGCTGAGGGCGACCTGAGCGGGGCGAAAAAACTGATCGACGAATCCATTATCGAATACCAGGCCGTCGACGACAAAGATGGGGTCGCGTTGTCTCTCAATAACCTGGGAGATTTGTTGCGCCAGAGTGGTAACCTGCAAACTGCGGCAACCACATATCAACAGGCCAAGGCCACCGCGCAAGAGATTGACGACAAGGCCGCGATCGCCTATGTGATGCAAGGCCTGGGTGACGTTGCGATAGACCGGGGCGATCTTGCGGCGGCGCGTAAGTCTTATGAAGAATCGCTGGCCCTGCGCAAAGAGATCGGAGAAAAGCAGACCGTCGCGGAAACCGAACTCGCCCTGGCGCGGCTCTCGCTTGAGGAAGGGCATGCCGCCGATGCCGAAACTGTGATCCGAAAGTGCAAAGAGCAGTTCCATCAGGATGGCCAAGCCGACGATGAACTGGCTGCCAGCGTCACGTTGATGCAGGCCTTGCTGGGCCAGGACAAGTTCGTGGAAGCGGACAAAGAAAAGCAAACGAGCCAGGCACTGGCCGAGAAGAGTACGAATCTACTCAACCGGCTTCAGTTCGATCTCATTTCTGCCCGTGTCGACCTTGCCTCCGGCCATATCGGGTCTTCACGCACACTATTGGAGCGAACACTCCAAAGCGCTCAAGCTCATCATCTGGTGGGCGTCGAGCTCGAAACGCGCTTCACCCTTGCGGAGATGAAAAAAAAGCTAGGCCAGAGCGCCGGGGCCCACGCGGACCTCGTCGCCTTGGAGAAAGTTGCGCACGACAGGGGATTCGGCCTGATAGCCAGCAAGGCCGAATCGATCCGCAACAATGGCGAGATGAGATCCCAGTAGGTTGTTCCCTCCTTCTTTTTTGTGAAAGTGAACAGGCCAACGACCTCGCGCGAAGATGCCGGAGAGGGTCGCCTACATGAAGAACCTTTTCTTGCTTCAGTCCGCCAAGAAGCAGCACACACCGATCGGAGGCGGCCTTTCCTTGTGCATGTGTTCAGGCTTCGTGGATTGCCGTATACAGGCAGCGTCAAGAAACCGCAGTACATAGGGCATCTCACGAACGACTTGGTGTATTCCAGGCTTGCACCGGGAGTTCTCGACGAACTGCGAAAACTGACGCCGCGAAACGAGAAAGGACAGTTAAGATACAAGCTCTTCCAACGCTTGACGGAGGATGTGGGACATCCAAAATTGAGAGAGCACTTGGCCTCCGTTACAGCCTTAATGAAAGCCGCGGATAAATGGGCGCAATTCATGACCATGGTGGACCGAGCACTGCCGCGCTACAGCACTTCCCTTGTCTGATCAGCCCACAGAAATACATCCGTGACGAACTGGCCGTATTTCTTCCGCGAGGCCGCCCCACCAAACCTTTGGCAGGGTAGGACCCTACCGAACAAAGGGTAGTGGGCCTATATGGTTTCTTGCGGATTGACTGCCGAAAAAAGTCCCGGTAGGGAGGGATAAACCTGCTCTAAAGCTCGCTGACTGGTTGCCCTAACCCACAAACACCCGTTTTGTGGGCAGCCGAAACGCCGGCTTTGTGACCTCATGAATTCTGGCATTTGCAACTGGCGAGGTTGAGCACGATTTTGGGCAACTTTGACCGGTCGGCGACGCCGGGAAACAATGCGTCGACCCGCCCGCAACTGACTTCCCAAGCCGACTTCTGGCCCGCGTCTTTGAGAACACCTCCGCAGACACGCTGCGGATACTCGGCTGCGAACGTCGGGAGTGCTACTGCTTCATGCCTTACTTGACTTCGCTGCTGTCGCGATCCAGAATCATCCACACCGATTTCTCGTCGTGAGTCGGGGTTCCCAAGTGGGGCTATTTCGGAAGCAAGAACTCCTATGTGACATCAAATTTCAGTGGTCGCGGCCGAGCAAAGCATCAAAAAGAAGTCAAAAAGACGACCGGAGCATCGATTTCCTCCAAAGATTTCGGAGAACAGTTCGACTTTCCGACTACACGGCAGGCGTACGGTCTCGACTAAAGAGGTTGAGAAGTGGGGAATACGCCACACATTTATATTTCTCTCTGCATTGCCATCGTTCCCATTCGCTTTCTTGCAAGTCGTGAAACCGAACTGGCTCCCATCATCCATTCTCCGGTTGTATGTTAGTGTTGCAGAAAGGGATGCAACTCGCGTACGTGCGGGCCTTGCCGGTTCCAGAAACTCTACCGGAAATTCGAATTCCGTTCGCTCTATCACACAGTCTGAAACGCAGAGAAATCCGAGCGGATTGCTCCGAAATTAGCCGGAAATGGGCGCATCTTCGCAATCGTTGCCACCGAACCCGACCGGAGAAAGTGTCCTGTCCAACGCCTTGAGAATGCTTTAGGAGCTCTGTTGCGCTACCGTAAGTTTGTCGGGGGCGTCTAACATAACGAATTGAAATTGGAGATCATGACCACTGTTTTCAGGATCCTGGGATCTGCATCATTGTTGTCCGCACTCATACTCGCGGGATGCGGAGACAGCGCCAGCTCCGCGCAGGCATCGCGCGGCAGCGGAGCGATTGAGAGGCCGCGCGATACTGCCGCTGTGCCGGTCACGGTCGCGCAAGTCGAGCGGAGCACGATTCCGGTGCAATTACACGCCATTGGCGCCGGCCAGGCCTTCAAGACCGTCTCAGTGGAGTCGCAAGTTGCCGGTATCGTCAAGGAAGTGAGTTACAAGCAAGGTCAGTTCGTCCGCGAAGGAGATCTGCTGCTAACGCTCGACAAGAGGCCCTTTCTCGCCGCCCTCGATCAAGCCAACGCGGCGCTCGCCAGGGACAAGGCGCAGGGCCAACTCGCTCAGGCGGAACTTGAGCGCTACGAAGGGCTCTACAAACAGGGTATTGTCTCGAAAGAGCAGTTTGACCAATATCGGGCAACCTCAACTGCCGCCGGTGCTACGGTCAACGTCGATGAGGCCGCCCTCCAGACAGCCAAAATTCAGCTCTCCTATTGCTCCATCTATGCCCCCATCAGCGGTGTCACCGGAGCTCAGCTTGTCTATCCGGGGGCAGCAGTAAAGGCCAATGACGTTCCGGTGCTCGTGGTGATCAACCAGGTTTCGCCGATCTACGTTAATTTTTCCGTTCCGCAGCAGTACCTCGAATCGGTCAAGCGGCTCATGACGCGCTCGAGTCTGCCCGTTCAAGCCACCCCGACGGGCGATTCCAAGCCAGAAACCGGAACTCTCGCATTCGTCGATAACACCGTCGATCCGACCACGGGCACCATCGCTCTCAGAGCTTCATTTCCCAACAACGACCAGCATCTTTGGCCGGGCCAGTTTTCCAATGTCCTGCTACGGCTGGGCGAGCAACAGAACGTGCTGGTCGTGCCCTCGCAAGCGGTTCAGGCCGGGCAGCAGGGTGATTATGTCTTCGTCACCAAACCGGATATGACCGTTGATGTCCGGCAAGTGAATGTTGGGCAAACGGTGAACAACGTAACCGAAGTTTTGCACGGACTTTCACTCGGGGAAACCGTGGTCACAGATGGGCAAGTGCGTCTAATTCCAGGGACGAAAGTATATTTCGCCAAGGGACTCTGACAGGGCTGGAATCAATCCGATGAATCTCTGCGAACCTTTCATTCGCCGGCCGGTCATGACCAGCCTCGTGATGCTGGCCATTCTTCTCTTTGGCATTCTGGGCTATCGCGACCTTGCCGTCAGTGATCTGCCCAATGTTGATTTCCCGACTATTCAGGTATATGCCGGCCTCCCGGGCGCCAGCCCGGAAACGATGGCTTCCTCGGTAGCAACACCGCTTGAAAAACAGTTCACGACCATTGCTGGCCTGGATTCGATGACCTCGACCAGTTCGCTCGGCAGCATCCAAATAACCCTGCAGTTCAATCTGAGCCGTAACATCGATTCCGCCGCGCTCGATGTCCAGAGCGCGATTTCGGCAGCCGCCAATCAGCTTCCGCCCAACCTGCCTTCGCCCCCGACGTTTCGAAAGGTGAATCCCGCGGATCAGGCCATCTTCTTGCTGGCTGTTACCTCGCCCACACTGCCGCTCTACGAAGTCGATAAGTACGCCGAAAATCTGCTGGCCGAGCAGATTTCGATGGTGCCCGGCGTCGCCCAGGTCAGCGTCAACGGCTCAGCCAAATACGCGGTGCGCGTGCAATTAAATCCGGAAGCTCTGGCCAGCCGGCAGATCGGTATCAACGAAGCGGAGCAGGCGATTCAAAATGCCAACGTCAACATGCCGATGGGCACGCTGAATGGCGCTCACAAGACTTATAACGTCGAATCTAACGGGCAGCTTTCCGACGCCACGGTCTACCGCCCGCTCATCGTGGCGTACCGCAACGGAGCTCCGGTGCGGCTCGATCAGATCGCTACCGTCAACGACGGAATTCAAGATCTGTACGTCGCAGACTGGATCAACAACGTCCCAGGAATTATGCTGGCCGTCCAGCGCCAGCCCGGCACCAACACGATCGAGATCGTCAATAATATTCGCAAGCTCATCCCACACTTTTACGCGGTTGTGCCTCCGTCCATCAACCTCTCGGTCGAATACGATCACGCGGTTCCGATCCGCGACTCGGTGAATGACGTCAAATTCACTCTTCTGCTGGCAATTTTTCTGGTCATCCTTGTCATCTTTCTTTTTCTGCGCAACGCATCGGCCACCATCATTCCCAGCCTGGCTCTTCCCATGTCGATCATGGGCACGTTCGCGGTCATGTACCTGCTCGGCTACACGGTGGACAACTTATCGCTGTTGGCGCTGACACTCTCGGTGGGCTTCGTCGTCGATGACGCCATCGTTATGCTCGAAAACATCGTGCGCCACCAGGAGATGGACAAAGGAGCGTTCGAGGCCGCGCTCGACGGCTCCAGGGAAGTCAGCTTCACGATTCTCTCTATGACTTTGTCGCTCGCAGCTGTTTTTCTGCCAGTCTTCTTCATGTCCGGCGTCCTGGGCCGCTTGCTCCACGAATTTGCCGTCGTCATCATTTCCGCCGTTCTGGTTTCCGGCTTCGTTTCCGTCACCCTTACTCCGATGCTCTGCAGATACTACCTGCGTCCCGAACACGAAAGTGAGCACGGATGGATCTATCGCAAGCTGGAAAACATCCTGGATACGTCGCTCCGCTGGTACGGATGGAGCCTTCGCCGGGCAATGCAGCATCGCGTGCTGGTCATGATTTTCGGTTTTCTCATCCTGGTGGGGACGGCTTGGGAGTTTTGGGTGATTCCGAAAGGCTTTCTGCCGCAAGAGGATACCGCGCAGATTTCCGTCTCAACCGAAGCCAATCAAGGCATTTCCTTCGACGCGATGAAAGCTCACCAGGAAGCGATCAATCGTATACTCCAGGCCGACCCGAATGTCGTTCAGTTCTATTCGGGCATCTCCGATTCGAACGGCTCTGGTCTCAACAATGGCTACGCTTTCCTCCATTTGAAGAATCGTCCCGACCGTCCCTGGACCGATAGTGTGGTTTACGATCGTTTGATTGCCCGCTATGGTCATGATTCCATCGCTGCGACTGTGCTCCAGTACGTTCGTCCGTTTTTCGAACGTCACATGACTATCGACGATGTGATTCACGGGTTGCAACCAAAGCTGGACAGGGTCCCTGGGATGCGAGTCTTTCTCCAGAACCCACCCGCAATTCGCATCGGGGGCCTATCCAGCAAGAGCCTGTATCAATTCACGCTGTCGAGTCCGGCAACGGATCAGCTCTATAAGTACGCGCAGTTGCTCGAAACAAAAATGAAGACGCTGCCGAGTGTGGCCGACGTCGCCAGCGATCTCCAGATCAAGAATCCGCAGGCGAATGTCGTGGTCGACCGTGACAAAGCTTCTGCTCTGGGAGTGACGCCACAGCAGGTTGAAGACGCGCTGTACAGCGCCTACGGCCAACGCCTGGTTTCGCCCATCTACACTTCGAATAACGAATACTGGGTCGTTCTCCAGGTTCAGGATCGATTCCAGAGCGATCCCGACATGCTCTCGGAGCTTTATATCCGCTCTTCCTCCGGCCAACTCGTTCCTCTCGCGGCCGTCTCGAAATTT
This sequence comes from uncultured Acidobacteriaceae bacterium, assembly GCA_963755765.1. Taxonomy (GTDB): domain Bacteria; phylum Acidobacteriota; class Terriglobia; order Terriglobales; family Acidobacteriaceae; genus Acidiflorens. Next base: position 78,708 of record CAVWKZ010000002.1, on the reverse strand, counting down.
AGCACTGGCGTCGGCCCCCTCACCATCAACCACACTGGGCAACTCCCGTCAGTTACGCTCTCCTTCGATCTGGCGCCCGGAGTGGCTCTTGGCCAAGCGGTGAGTGACGTGCAGAAACTGGCCAATTCCATCCTGCCGATTTCAATCAACACCAGCTTCCAAGGCAACGCCCAGGCATTCCAGCAATCGATCGCCGGCCAGGGCATTCTGCTGATCATGACAGTGGTGGTCATTTATATACTGCTGGGCATTCTCTACGAGAGCTACATTCACCCCATCACAATTCTGACGGGGTTGCCGGCTGCGGCCTTCGGCGGTTTAGTCACACTCTCTCTGTTCCACGAGCAGCTCGATATCTACGGCTTCGTCGGTTTGATCATGCTCATCGGCATCGTCAAGAAGAACGCGATTATGATGGTCGATTTCGCTTTGGACCTTGAACGGAAGGGAGATTACACAGCCAGCGAATCGGCCTACCAGGGCTCAATGATTCGCTTCCGCCCGATCATGATGACCAGCGCCTGCACGATTATAGGCACCCTCCCCATCGCCATCGGTTTTGGCGCCGACGCTGACGCCCGCCGTCCACTCGGCCTTTGCGTGGTCGGCGGTTTGCTCTTCGCCCAAGTCGTAACGCTTTACATTACGCCGGTTTTCTACACTTACATGGATACTTTCTTGAAGTGGCGTAGCCATAAGCGCCCGGAGACTCTTGCAACATCCGTCCAGCCCCTCACTCGCAAGTGATGGTTCGTCGGCAAACTGCCAAATACGACCTCGAAGCCGACTTCTGGTAAACGTCAAAGTGCGCGATCAAGTGTCGCACCCGCTTCGCCGCGACTCAGGCTGAAGTAGCAATTGCAATCGCCACCTCTCCATCGGTAAACACTAGCCGACTTGAACGAAGCCGCGTTGCGGCGGACGCATTCGCGTGTTGCGGAGCCGACGGTGGAGGTGATCTGAGCTAGTTTGTGTCGCAGAGGAGGAACTCTCTGTGACCCATCTACGTCAGCTCATGCTGGAAGAACTAAGACGCCGCAACTTCGCCGATTCAACCATCCGTTCGTACCTTCACGGGGTCGAGCACTTCAGTCGCTACTTCCACTGCCGACCCGATCAGCTTGGTCCGGAACACATTCGCGAGTATCAGGCAGCGCTCTTCACTAAGTTGAAGTTCAGTCCGAACACTGTGACCCTGCGGCTGGCTGCGTTACGCTTCTTCTATATTCGGGTTCTGAAGAGAGGCTGGAGCATTGCCGAGACGCCGTATCCGAAAAAGGTTCTGCACCTGCCCGAGATACTCAGCCAGGACGAAGTCGCGCGTCTGATTGACGCGGCCGAGTTTCCCTTTCATCGCATCCTGTTGATGACGCTGTATGCCACGGGCGCACGTCGCGCAGAAGTGGCACACCTGAAGATCAACGATATCGACAGCCAGCGGATGGTCATCCATATCCGGGGCGGCAAAGGTCGCAAGGACCGCGATGTCATGCTCAGCCCAAAGTTGCTCGATGCGCTGCGTGTCTATTGGCGCGGGCTCAGGCACAAGCCAACGAACTGGCTGTTTCCCGGCAACCGATGGCATACCGCAAGTTATCCGGTCACCACCAAGGTCCTCTGGACTGCCTGTCAGAACGCCGCACAACGCGCTGGGCTTGAACATAAGCACATTCATCCCCACACCCTGCGCCACTGCTTTGCCACGCATCTGCTCGAAGCCGGTGCCGACCTGCGCACCATTCAGATGCTGCTCGGGCATCGCGACCTGGAGGAGACGACGATCTATCTGCATCTCTCCCGGAGACATCTCAGCGCCACCGGCAGTCCGCTGGATGCACTCACGATTCGAGAACAAGGAGAGCCGACACCAAGCGCATGAACCGGCCCCCTCTGGAGGTGGCCGACATCGTTCGTTGTGCGGGGCAGTTGTTTGTTGAGCGCAGTCGCCGCTGGATCACCTGGCAGCATCAGAAGATTTTGCTGGCCATTGCTCGTTGCCGCACCGCGGCGCTAGGCGGGCATCGCGATCACTGCTCGGACTGCGGATATTCCGCCATCTCTTACAACTCGTGTCGCAATCGGCACTGTCCGAAGTGTCAGGGCAATGCACGCCTGCACTGGCTCCAAGCGCGGGAACGGGAGTTGCTGCCCGTCAGCTACGTGCACGTCGTCTTCACGCTGCCGCGGGAACTGGCTCCGCTCGCGCTGCAGAACAAACGGCTGATCTACAACCTACTCTTTCGCGCCAGTGCTGCAACTCTGCTGGAGATCGCCCGCGATCCACGCCACCTGGGAGCCGAGATCGGCTTCTTCAGCGTGCTCCATACCTGGAACCAGCGGTTGCAACATCATCCTCATGTCCATTGCGTGCTGGCTGCCGGCGGTCTCGCTCCGGACCACTCCCGCTGGATCTGCTCGCGCCGATCTTTCTTCCTCCCCGTCAAGGTACTCAGTCGTGTCTTCCGCGGCAAGTTTATCGCCGGGCTCAAGAGCGCCTTTCAGTCCGGCGCACTCCAGTTCCACGGACATCTCTTACCGCTCACGGAACCACGAGCCTTCGCCTCGTGGCTGCGGGTACTGTTCCGCCACGATTGGGTCGTCTACTCCAAGCGGCCTTTCGGAGGACCGGAACATGTGCTGCGCTATCTCGGTGCCTACACCCATCGCGTCGCCATTTCCAATAGCAGGTTGGTGGCTCTCTCCGCGGGCAACGTAACCTTTCGCTGGCGCGACTCCGCTCACCACAACAAGAAGAGGCTCATGACTCTGACTGTCGACGAGTTCCTGCGCCGCTTCCTGCTGCACCTGCTGCCGCGCGGCTTTATGCGCATCCGCAACTTCGGTTTCCTCACTAACCGGCGGCGAGCAAAACTCCTTCCGCTTTGTTTGCGCTTGCTCCAGCCATCCGACCAGCCGGCAGTATGTGCCGCTTCGCTGACCACGCTCCCCGCTTACTCAACATGGAACTGTCCACTCTGCGGCGGAACCATGCAGGTTGTCGAGCGCCTCTCCGCCGCACAACTTCTCCTCCGATCGCCTCCTCCTCTCAGCTGGTCTGCCTCATGAATCCACATCTCCAGCCTCGAATCTTGCTCGTGCTTCGGCGCGCACACTGGTTCTCTGTCTCCCCCTCCTCAGAATGCTGCACGGTGGTGCGCTCCAGACTCTCTGACGTGCCGCCCCACGACCATTCTCTCTGCCACCAGCAACTGAAACGGAAGCACACCGACAGCAAGCGCCATCTCGCAAACGACAACGGCCGGCTCATCGGGATACAAATCCCATAGTCCCGCGGGGCGGCTTCCTTCAAGTCGCTGTATCTGAAGCGCCCCTCCACAGCGTCTCAACTCCCAGCTCTTCGCTCAGGGGGCGCTTCAGATACAGCACTAAGACTTCCCGTTACCAATCTGGCCAACTTCCCCGAAGACCGTTTGATCGGCATAGGGGCGGCGGTCACCCGCCGACCCCTGCCACACCACCGTGCGTACGGGTCCGTACACGGCGGTTCGAGTTGGTTACGCTAACACCCATCGATCAGAGTTGGAAGTCCGAGCGATTTGAAGTAGGCGTTGGAAAGCCCAACCGAGAGGGCTTTGGCCCGAGCGAGGTACCAGGGGCCGCGTCCACTACCGGCCGTATTGGTAGCCAGTCGCGGACGAACTCCCAGTTCCAGCAGTGCCGCGCGGCGACGGCGCTGGGTTTTCCATTGCCGCCACAGCGCTGCACGCAATCGCAACCGGACCCAGCGGGTCAGGTACAGCAGCTCATCGGGCGTTTCGCAGAAGCCGAAATAACCGCGCCAGCCCCGGATATACGAGGCCAGCTCCTCGATCGTCTTCTCGATGCTCACGCCCTTTGCCTTTCGCGTTATCTCACGGATTCGTTGCTTAAACCGAGCCAGAGCCTTCGGCGCAATCATGCGCTTAATCTCGGGACCGGCACTAAAGCTAAATCCGAGGAGCTTCCGTTCCTGCGGTCGCGCCACCGCGCTCTTGGTCTCATTCACTTTGAGTTTGAGCTTTTGTGTGATGAACCGCGCTATGCCTTCCATCACCCGTTGACCGGCCCGCTGGCTACGCACGTAGATGTTGCAATCATCCGCGTATCGCAGGTAGCGGTGTCCGCGTCGCTCTAACTCTCGGTCGAGTTCGTCGAGCACGAGGTTGGATAACAGGGGCGAAAGTGGACCTCCCTGGGGAGTGCCTTCTACGCTGGGGCTGACCAATCCATTCTCCATCACCCCGGCGTTCAAGAACGCCCGGATGAGCTTCAACAGCCTCTTGTCCTCGACTCGTTTAGCCACCTGCCCCATCAATTTGTCGTGATTGACTCGATCGAAAAACTTTTCCAAGTCGAGATCGACCACCCAGCTGTAGCCTGCAGCGATATATTGTTGCGCCTGAGCTACAGCGTGATGAGCTGACCGTCCCGGTCGAAAACCATAGCTGTATTCGGAGAAAGTCCGATCCCACCGCCGCTGCAGAACCTGCATCACCGCTTGCTGGATAAACCGATCCAGCACTGTCGGGATACCAAGCTTTCGCACCCCGCCGTCCGGTTTGGGGATTTCCACCCGCCTCACCGGCTTTGGTTCGTAGGTTCCGTTCAGCAGTTGTTCTCGGATCATTGGCCAGTGCTGTTTCAGGTAGTCGGTGAGTTGATCGACGGTGACTCCGTCGATTCCCGCGCTACCTTTGTTACCCTTGACCTGTCGCAATGCTTCCTTCAGGTTCTCTCGCTCACATACTTCCTCCATCAAGCGATTGGTTCTAGCTGGGTTTTCGGGTTCATTCGTCGCCATCGCCGATTCAGTCTCTTCCCCTGCGACACCCCGGGCTGCACCCGTCAGCGCAGATGAGAAGTCCAGTTCCATCTGGATGTTCTGCTGCTTATCGTCTTTGAGACTCATGGCCTACTCACCGCTCCTTCTCGTTCGGACCTTCGATCCCCGTTCCCGACTCGGCCTATCTGTTTCTCCACCTTTCGGTTTTCGGAGTGCCTCACTAGCCTCGCCGACGACAGGACCTACTATGCCCTATGCTGACTCCTGCTCCGCGGTCAGACTGCCTCTCAGCCGTCTCAGTCGCCGAAGCGACACGGAGCAGATCTCCTGGGGTAAGCTCAGTCACTTTCCGTGCACAATCGCCGAATCTACGCTTCGCACCTTGATGGATTATGGACTTCGCGGTAAGTTGCCCACTCGTCCGGTACGGGCGCCTTCTATTCGATTTTTGTCCATCGACTCGCACGTTTGTTCCATGCTTCCTTCGGACCTCGCCTCACGGCGATAGCCCTTGCATCATCACTAGGCCTTCACCTCCATCAGGTCGGCCAGAGGACTTTCACCTCCTAGTTACTGAGCATGCCCAGCACACAACTAAGCCGCTAGCGCGGCGGACGCTACAGCGTGGTCGTCGCCAGCATTGTTGCCCGTGTAAGGTTTTGGGTCACAAGGAGGTTACTGTGACCCGACTCAGGAAGCTGATGCTGGACGAGCTCCAGCGTCGCAACTACGCCCAGAACACCGTCCGTGCCTATATCCACGCCATAGAGGATTTCGCGAAGTACTTCCACCGTTCGCCGGATCGCCTCGGTCCAGAACATATTCGCGAGTACCAGGTTCACCTGTTTCGCGACTGCAAACTCTCGGCGGGGACCATCGAAGGCCGCACCGCTGCTCTGCGTTTTCTCTTCGTCAAGACACTCCGACGGCCCTATCTTCCCGATCACATTCCGTTTCCTAAGCGTCAGAGGCGGATGCCCACGGTACTGAGTCAGGAAGAGGTGGCGCGACTCATTGCTTCCGCTCGAAACCTTATGCACCGCACCATGCTGATGATGCTGTATGCGACCGGCCTGCGCCGAGCTGAACTATGCCACCTCAAGGTCTGCGATATCGACAGCGAACGCATGGTCATTCATGTTCGCCAGGGCAAGGGCGGCCGTGACCGCGACGTCCTGTTGACCCCGAAGCTGCTGGAGACCCTGCGCGAGTACTGGCGCTGGATGAAACCAAAAACATATCTATTCCCCGGCACGGTCAACAACTGGCGGGCCGATGTACCCATCACGGAGAAGATTGTCTGGACTGCCGTGGCCGAGGCCGCGAAGCATGCTGGGGTGAGCAAGCATGTGTCTCCGCACACGCTCAGGCACAGTTTCGCTACTCACATACTCGAAGCCGGCGCCGATCTGCGCACGATCCAGATTCTGCTGGGTCATGCCAAGCTCGCCGACACCACTGTCTACCTGCACTTGTCCCGGCGTCATCTGCAGGCAGTTCCCAGTCCGCTGGAAACCATCGAGGTGTCTAGTCCCGACCAGGTGAAGCGTTCCAGGAGGCTGATCAAGCGATGAGTCGGCCCGCCCTTGAGGTGGCCGACATCGTCCGAGCAGCAGGAAACAGATTCTGGGAGCATCACGGATCACATCTTGCATGGCAGCATCGCAAGGTGCTCGATGCCATCGTCCGATGTCGAACTGCGGCGTTGGGCGGTCATCGTGATCAGTGTGTGCGCTGCGGCCATCAGGCTATCTCGTACAACTCATGCCGAAACAGGCATTGTCCCCGATGCCAGGGAAACGCACGCTCCCGGTGGCTAGCCAAGCGCAGAGCGGAGCTGTTGCCCGTCTCGTACTTTCACATCGTCTTCACGCTGCCGCACGAACTCTCCGCTCTAGCCCTGCAGAACAAGCGACTGCTGTACGATCTGCTGTTCCGAGCGAGTGCAGCGACGCTGCTCGAACTCGCCGGCGACCCGAAACATCTGGGTGCGGACATCGGGTTTCTTGGCGTGCTCCACACTTGGGGACAGAACCTTCACCATCATCCGCACATACACTACATTGTTCCTGCTGGCGGTCTTGCACCCGACGGCTCCCGATGGATCCCCTCCTCGAGACGATTCTTCCTGCCCGTCGCCGCGCTGAGTCGCGTCTTCCGGGGCAAGTTCGCAGCCGGACTGAAGCAACTCTTTCTTCAGCACAAGCTCCAGTTCCATGGCTCACTCCAGAGTCTTGCTGAGCCCCGCCGATTCCACGCGTTCCTGCGACTCCTCTTCCGCGAAAACTGGGTGGTCTACGCCAAGCCACCCTTCGGAGGTCCTGAACATGTTCTGAACTATCTCGTCCGCTATACGCACCGCGTCGCCATCTCCAACCATCGACTGGTGGCTTTCCAGAATGATCGAGTCTCGTTTCGCTGGAAAGACTACGCACGGGGCGGTAAGCAGAAGATCATGGCGGTTTCCGCAGATGAGTTTCTGCGACGATTCTTGATCCACGTTCTCCCGAAAGGGTTGGTCCGCATCCGCCACTTCGGACTTTTCGCTAATCGCAGACGTGGCGATATGCTGTCACGCTGCCGCAATCTGCTCAGCGCGCACTGCGCAAAAGAGGCTGACACAACAGCCCATCTGCGCTGTCCGGTTTGCGCCGGTCCCATGTTCACCATTGAACGGCTGACCAATACCCAGCTTTATTTCCAATCGGCCCAGACCAGGCCTGATTCCCAGAGGTGCAGCCTCGACTCCTCCTGAGATACCGATCGCGCAACTTGTTTCGATCAACGTCTGTTGTAGGTGTGTTCCAGCACGCCATGCCCTCGTCTGCGCACGCACCGACGGAGTCCCCCAAACACCACCCTTTCTGTCACAGGTCAAGACTCCAATGCGATGTTCAAGAACAACGCCGTCTCTCCCTTCGTCTCGGTTGCTTGCTTTAGACACGCCCTGCACCCGGTATGGACGGATTGAAATCCCATAGTCCACCGCGTCCGCCGCAAACGCCAGCGGCTCAGTTCAAACGACCCTATCGAAACTGCCCCGACCACACGACCGCGCACCCCCACACTTCCTCTTTCGGGGCAGTCCCGATAGGGCCCTAACGTTTCTGGCTAGCTACCCGGTTGCCGCCAGTCCGAATGTTTGCAGCATTTGCTATTAAGGACGCGACGGAGTTATAAACGGCAGCATGGCCCGGTATCACCTGGGGCGAGGAGAACAAATGATGCGTACTCTCGCTATCTGGATTGCGCTAGTCAGCCAATTGACGATCCTAGGCGTCAGCCAGCAGGCGCCTTCGACCGGTCAACGGGCCGAGGTGGTCTGTACGTTTGACGATGGGAAACAACTGAAAGTCGAATATGGCAACTCGACCGCGAAGGGAGCTGACAAGCTTCACGACCGAAAAATCTGGGAGCCGGGTGGTTCGCCCATGTTTTTGTTCACAGAAACTGCGCTTACGCTTGACGCTTCCGATATTCCACCCGGAGCTTACAGCCTGTACGTTTTTCCTGAGAAACAGGCATGGAAGTTGGTAGTGAACAAGAACACGGCTGCGGGCGCATATGACCAGAAGCAAGATTTAGTGCGTGCGCCGATGGGAATTGGGCAAATCGATAGTCCTGTGGCCCAGGTTCAGGCCGCGTTTGACCATATAGCACCGAAGCAGTGCAATCTGCGGCTGTACTACGCAACAACCGGGGCGTGGTCGGAATTTCACGAGAAATGAAGCCGGGAACAGTGGGAAAGGGCGCGCCGTGTGGCGCGCCTTCTAGTCGTGCTTATGCTTGAGTTGTTCGCACCCGGACGCGCAAATCATAGGGTTGTGTCAGGCGGCTCGGCCGGCAACGATCTTCAGACTGGCGTACGTGTGCACGTCGAACGTGCGGACGAAGGGGTCGGTCCCAAGAAGTTGCCGAACCGTCTCCGTGACGTTCTTAAATTGGTCTCGCTGATACCGTTCCGCATCCTCTTTCGTTTTCCAAAAACTAAGAGCGAGAACGCGGTCTGGCTCTGTATTCGACACAAGCAGCATTTCGTCCACGAAGCCGCCCTGCTTCTGTAGGATGGGCATTATCTTATCGTTGATTGTGTTGGAAAGTTCTCTCGATTTACCTGGTTTGCTGGTCAATTCAACAACACGAGTAAACATCATCAGCTCCTTTCGTAGGCTGAAAGTTGAAGGGAAGCCTTACCGCAGAGCGCGGGGTTGGGCTTATTATCGTTACGTTACAAGGTTTAATTCGCTCGGCCCGGATGTGTTTGTAAGTTGTGACGGCTGGCGACCACGTCTATGGGAACAGAAGTCCCTTGCGCGACTGGGTCTTTCGCTCGACGCCATCGCGTTCCATTTCTTGTTTGCGATGCGATTAAAACCACGACCCTATTGGTTACGATGATGCACTTGCCGTCGACGGTTGTCCGAGGCAACAAGCAAATATTTCTCGTCTAGCCGTCGGAAGAATCGGTCGACTTGGCCAACCTTTGAACCATCTGCATCATCGAATTTATTGGCTCCCTTTTTGGACGAAAACCCTTACAGGATGGCAGCTAAACGATGACTCCCCGGTACCTGGGGTACGAGTTCACCATCTTCAGCATCTTCGCGATCTGTTGCACTGTCGCCATATTTGTTTTCCCGGCAGCCACTGGCTGTTATTCCGTTGTTCACGGGCCAGTCACTGCGCTGCTCAGTCTTCGCACGAAACTCAAACTTTGGCTTGGGATGGCATTCGCAGCGCTTCAATTGCGGCGTGTACGACCCGCCAACTTCGCGACTCAACACACAGCCCGCGGATTGATTCTGCTAACGCAGTCACATCTTTCTGAGCAGAGCGCCGTCCTTCGCTGCTAACGACGACGGCCTCCCTGCCGGGATGCCAGATTGAATTTCCGACATTTGTTTTCTTTTTCGTTTCGACTCGGTGATCCGGGTTGGGCCTCACCCATGGCGGTGCCCCAGGAGAAAACATGGCGCAGGAAGAACTCGCAATTCACCATCCAATAGCCGCTCTAGTGACCACCGACCGCCCACTGTCCGCAAAACAGGAGAAACAAAAATGATGAATCGCTACGGAGCCTCGACCATGAGATCGACCCTGACCCCTGAAATTCGGCGGGTGGGGAAGCCTGACCACTCTGCGCGTTGGGAATTGTCGAAACTGTCGCCAGTGGTCGGTGCTGCTATTTTCGCGCTTGCATTCTTTGCTATCCGCATCGGGTCGGACTGGCTTTTCCGCTGGTTCATTGCCGACGCTCCAAGGCCGCCTCTTTGGACTGTCTTGATTACGACCGGGATCGGAACTTCCATTTCCTCCTTACTCGTTTACTTGCTGCTTGCGTCTGCACAAAAGCAGTTTCGTGCAGTTCGTCTACTGAACCACGAGTTGAGGAATTCTCTACAGGTGCTGAGTTTTGCGGCTTCGAATCTTGAACCCAAAATGGCCTCGGCGGCCAGGGATTCTATCGCTCGATTGCTGCGCGCGCTCCGACAGGCATCCAATCTCTTGGGAGAGGGACCAACGTGGAACTAGCACGGGTCGGCAGGGATAACTGTTTGTCGCGAACTTCTATCACGCTCTGTCATTCGCTCCAAAATAAGCTCGGGTGAACGATGCTCATTTCGAAATGGTATACACGCAGCGATTTGAGAGAATCACTCTTGGAATTCAACGTCTTCTTTTTGCGATGGTGCCTTCGGCTGATTCCGAGCCTTCTCTTGCTGGGTAGCTGGGCTCTTGCCGATGGTGCCGCTTTTGATTTGCCAGGCCCGCGGATCGAAGTAAAAGTGACACGGGCAGGCGAAACTCTGCCCATTTCAGAGGTGCCGAACCTTCAGCCTGGCGATCGGCTATGGCTACATCCGGAGATCGCTGCTAGCCAATCGGTGCACTATTTGCTCATTGCCGCATTTCTCAGGGGATCGACGAACCCGCCCCCGGAGCAGTGGTTTGTGAAAGCAGAAACCTGGAACAAACAGGTGCGGAGAGAAGGAATCGTCGTCACGGTTCCCGAGGAGGCGCAGCAGGTCTTGCTGTTCCTGGCGCCGGAAACGGGAGGGGATTTCGGGACTTTGCGCTCAGCGGTTCGCGGCAAACCTGGAGCGTTCGTCCGGGCCTCGCAGGATTTGAACCAGGCGGCGCTCGACCGCTCCCGGCTCGACACATACCTCGCCGCGATCAAAGAAGCGTCCGACATGGATCCAAAGGAACTTCAACAACGTTCCGTCATCCTGGCGCGAAGCTTGATGATTAAGCTTGACGAGAAATGCTTCGACAAACCGACAGAAGAACAAGCTCCCTGTCTTATGAAAAACACCGATCAGCTTGTGCTCGATGACGGCCACAGCCAGTCGATGGTCGCCGCTCTGACTTCCGGCCCAGGGGCGGACCTGATCGGCGCGATCGGTACCACCAGCATTGCTGGCGGAGGAGTTTACAGTCCTTATGTTGGCGCTGTTGTTGACGTCGCTCGAATGCTGGAGAACTTTCACACAGCGGCGTACCAATACATCCCGGCTCTGGCGTTGCCGAAGCACGATGAACTGAATCTCAAGCTGAATAATCCGCCATCTTTTCACAAGCCGATGTCGGTATTGGTTGCAAGTTTGCCGGCTGTCGAAGCCGCTCAGTTCCCTCCGCTTCGCTCCGTGGAACCAAAGCAAGTCTTCTGCTTGCAACGGTCCGGATTGGTGCTTCCGGCGGAAGGCGCGCCGCTGGTGTTTTCAACCAACTACGCGCACGATGTCGTGCTGCACGTTCAGATCAGAGCGGGTCTCACGATTGATTTGCCCGTAACCGCGAATGCGGCGCGCGGCGGCTTCCTCATCGACACCCTCGCCCTGCACCCCGGTGACCTCGATGCAGGAATCACGGGAACCCTGCATGGATACTGGGGATTCCAGGCTTTTGAAGGGCCCGTGTTCCACCTGCGGAATGCGCGTCCGGCAAAGTGGATGCTCACCTCAGAAGATGCTAACGCGATGATCGTGGGCCGCCAGGATACATTCCATCTGCAGTCGGAAAATGCCCCGTGCGTCGACCAGGTAACGATCAAAGATCCGCGCGGAAAGCCGCTGAAAGCGACCTGGAAGCTCGTCAAGGCGGATCAATTGGAGGTAGAAGTACCTCTGAAGGAGGAAGCGGCCGGGCCCGCGCTGACACTGGTTGCGCAATCCGGATTGAGCAAGCCCGATGAGATTCCCATGCGGATGTATTCCGAAGCACCGCACCTCGACCGCTTCACATTCAGCGCGGGCGATCAGCAGGGCGTGTTGACGGGCCAACGATTGGATGAAGTAGCTGGTTTAGAGTTGGAGAAATTCCACTTTGCCCCTTCTGGCTTGTCACGGGCCGACGGAAAAGACCAACTGATCTTGTCGACGTCGGACACCGCCAAGGCAAATGCATTGCAACCGAACCAAAAAATAATGGCTCACGTTGCCCTCAAGGACGGACGCGTGCTGGATCTGGATACGATAGTCGAACCGCCGCGTCCTCGAGTGACGGTCCTTAATAAGAGTGTGCAGCCTGGTCCAACTCCTTCGCTCATTCGTCTTGGCAATGTCGATGATCTTCCTCAAGACGGAGAAATTGCGTTTTTCATGAAAACGGAATTTCCAGCAACCTTCCCACACACCGAAAAGATCGAAGTTGCAACCGACGATGGTTCAGCGGATGCATTGCTGAGCCTGGCGGATGGAACACTGGTATTGGAAGACGCTCAGACCGTACTCGGCACTCTGCGGCCGCTAAAAAGTTTCGGTCCATCGGCATTTGGGCCTCTGCGCGTACGCCCGCTGTCGGAGAACGGCGAGCGCGGAGATTGGCAGCCGCTGGCAAAACTTGTTCGCATTCCGTCTTTGAAGGAGGTACGGTGCCCAGACAGTCCGGACAAACCATGCACTTTGATCGGGGAAAATTTGTTCCTGATCGATTCCGTGGCCTCGGACTCGCAGTTTGCTCACAACATCACGGTTCCGGTCGGTTTTGGGGATTCTACGTTGACCGTCCCGCGGCCCAACGGAACGCTGCTATACATCAAACTGCGGGACGACCCATCGACAGCAAACCGTGCAGCACTCACGGTGCTGCCCGAGCCGTGAAAACTCGCTCGGCCAACCTTCTTCGTACCGATTGCGATCTAAACAAGTAGTCCGCACGGTACGAACATCCTGAGTTTGGGGACGGCTGATTTGATATTCTTCCGACATTTCAGTTCTAGGTTCGCACTCGTGGCGATCCTGTGTGCCGCTGCGATATTCTTCTTCCCGGTCGCCCGGGGCTCCTATTCCGCCGTGCACGGGCCGGTCATAGCTCTGCGCTCCATAAGGACGAAATTCTGGAACTGGTTGGCGCTGGCGCTGGTGGCCCTCCGTGTCGTGCGATGTCACCTCTCCGGCTGTATCAGTGCCTTGCGCATCTCTCCACATGAAGGTGTCATCTCACGATCGTCCCCTCCCGAGTACGCCGCTGTTCTTCGTTGCTAATTAACCGCAGCTTTTGACGGAAGGTGCGGAATACCGCACTAACCGTCGCCCATGCTGCAGACTCCACTCGCCATAGTCACTGGCGACAACTTTTCATGGTTCAGATCATGTTCACACCTCCGGCAAAAACGGAGAGAGGAGAAATTCAAGTGATGTTTGCCAGGCGTCAAGCCCTTTTTATGTCCTTGGTTGCCGTAATCTTCTCATTGGTCGCGCTAACAGCATCCGCGCAAGCTAACGACGATACAGGCAAGCTGAAGATCCATGTGAGCCCGAAGCAGGCCTACGTCTTCGTGGACGGCAAGGCGATCCGGGATGGCAGCCAGACGATCGATCTTCCGCAGGGTACTCACCAAGTGAGCGTCCGCAACTACGGATACATGCCGAACACACAAGACGTGCAAATCAATGCCAGAAATACAACTGACCTCAGAGTCGACTTGCAGGCATCGGGCGACAAAGTGTCGGGCCCGTTCGCGGATATCGAATTCAAAGGCCACCCGCGCGCCGCAGTCCTGCTCAACGGTACGACGCCCGACTACTTCGTGGGTCACGTGGACGAGTTCGACTGGAATTGGATTTGGCACCAGCGCCTCCTCGTAAAGCCCGGGACCTACCAAGTGACAGTTACACGGGCAGGAAATCCAATCTGGTCTGGCCCTGTGGCCATCAAGGCCGGTGAACGAGAAATTGTCTACCTCAACAAGAATGGCGAGATCAAAACCAGGAACTGGGCCAAGGGCAACAATTTGGGCCCGCAGCCGCGGTTCCATGCTGGAGTTGCCAGTGCAATCGTCCCCGTCGCTCCTGTGACGGCGCAACTCACAACCCAGTCAAACTCGCTTGCCCGCGGACAACCAACTCAGTTGGACTGGAAGTCAACGGACGCGGTGGCCGTTTCCATAACCGACGTCGGAAACGTCTCGGCAAACGGCGATCGTACAGTCGACCCCACAAAAACAACGACCTATGAGTTGATTGCGAAAGGTCCGGGTGGCGAAGCTACGCAAATGGCCACGGTAAACGTCAATGCACAACCGACAGCGACTCTGGCCTTGAGCCAGCCCGAAGTGCACTATCACAAGATCGGGGACAAAGTTGTGCAAGACGACGCGGCCACATTGAATTGGTCGGCATCGAATGCGAGCCAGGTGACAATTGCCCCCTTAGGTGCCGAGGGTGTGAGCGGCAACCAGACGATCGAGGCGCAACCGAAGCAGACCAGCACAGGTCCGGTGAATGAAGTCGTTGACTACACACTCTCCGCTTCCAATGGATGTGGTGGAACAACCACGCGGACGGCCGCTCTCCACATTGTCGGTTCCATCGATCCGGCACCACCGGTAACGCTGGCCAGCCTGTTCTACCCGTCGAATTATCCGAGCCCGCAGCACCCGAAGATCGGCTTAGTTGAGACCGAAAAAGCGGCCCTCGCCGAGGCGGCCATTCGCTTCAAAGACCACGAACAATACATTGACGATCAAGCCACACTCGTGGTGGTTGGACACGCCGATATTCGCGGGCCAAAAAGCTACAACCTCAAACTCAGCGAGCGCAGAGCGAGGCTCGTGAAGAGTTATCTCATTTCACAAGGCATCTCTGCGGACAAGATCCAGACTAAGGCCGACGGCAAGCAGCAGGAACTGAGTGAAAAGGAAGTCTCGACGCTCCAGAACACGGATGCGCAGAAGCCGGAGAAGTGGGAGATGCATCGCGCCAAATCTACCTGGCTGGCATACAACCGCCGGGTCGATGTCATTCTCGAACCTACAGGGCAGCAATCGACCCAAGCGTTTCCGAACGACGCGTCCGACGCGCGGATTCTATGGCAGCGGGCTCAGCCAAGCTTGCGGAAGGTTGAAGTAGCCGCAAACTCGACAACCAACGCTGGATCATTAAGTGCGGGACTGAACTAGAGGGAGGCGTATGCCAACCGTGAATTGAAAATCATATCGGGAGTGAACCGGGGCGAAACCGGGCCCGCTGTTTGCTCGCTTTCCAGGCAACCAGCGGGCCGCCCCGCGCGGTACATATACACTCGCCGCTCGTTTCGCAGCAGCTACCGGCAAGAGGATTGGATTTTCGCTTCCCCATCGCGGCTGGGCCGGTTACCGTGGTCGGCCGATAGCGTCAACGATGCATACAAGAAAGCCGCATCAGCCGCTAAGGTCGCTCACGTCAGCACGCACAGCATGAGGCACACGTACCGCTCATGGCTTGACGCGGTGGGGACTCCGATTGCCGTTCAACAGAAGCTAATGAGGCACGCGGACATTCGCACCACGATGAACACCTACGGTGAAGTGGTTACAGATGAGATGTCCCAAGCCGCCTCAAAGGTCGCTGGTTTGGCGCTTAACGGAGCGCAGACAGAGCGCAAGGCTAGCTAAGTCCTTTGTTGTGGCGGAAGCGGATGGGAGTCGAACCCATCAGAGCTAGAGACTAGCTCTCGCCGGTTTTGAAGACCGGGACGATCACCGGACCGCATGCGCTTCCATCGTTTGTTTACATCAGTTTACGGCGTAATACTTTCGTGCTGTTGCACTTATGTTGCATAACAGTAGACTCGAGATATGACTTCGTCGAAGACACGCCATCAGCAAGGTCACATCTTCCAGAGCGCATCAAAATCCTTTCATATTCGCTACTACGGCACAGAGATCATAGACGGCCAGCCTGTGCGTGTACAGAAGAGCCGTCTGCTCTGCCACAAGGATGAGAAACACTTCAGCAAGTCCTGCAAGGCTGTGCGCCTGCTCGCTGAAGACTTCATGCGGACTGTGAACACTGCGAGTCATGAGGGCGATCTACGGATTGCAGAGTTCTACGAGGCGACCTATCTGCCGTTCGTGAAACAGAACATGAAGAGTTCGACGGTCACAGGGTATCAGCAGATCTGGAATCAGCATCTCAGCGGTCACTTCAACGGGACGCTGCTGTCTGAGTATCGGACGCACATGGCTTCTGCGTTCCTGCTCAGCCTGACGACATCGCAAGGACGCCAGACTCTCAACCATATCCGTTCGCTGATGAGCGGAATCTTTTCTCACGCTGTCAACATGGGGCTCGTAACTGTGAACCCGATGACGGGCTGCAGGATCCTTGGGAGGGTACGTCCGCCTCAACCAACCGAGCACTACACATTGGAAGAGGCTGAGAACATCATCTCTGTGCTCGTGAGCAGGGTTGACGCGCAGTTGGTCATCGCGTTGAGCTTCTTCGCTGGTCTTCGTCCGTCTGAGATTGCAGGGCTGCAATGGGGTGATTTCAACATAGCCGATGGGACTGGGACGGTATCTATCCGCCGCGCTTTCGTTCGTGGAGTAGTCGGAACCTGCAAGACGCCTGAATCTGTCGCTACGCTGCCGTTGCTGCCGCAGGTCGTCGTGCCGCTGCTACTTTGGAAAGAACAGTGCGTGCGTTCTGGTTTGGGTACGCAGACTTGGCTCTTCGAGAACAGTCGCGGGAAACCGACTGACCTGAAGGAAATGGTACGGACGTTCATCAAGCCGACTGTCGTCGCTGCTGGGCTCATCTGGAAGGGACTCTACGCTGGTCGGCGTGGAGCAGCAACCGCGATTATCGGGCTGACGAACGGCAATGTTGCTGCTGCGCAAGAACTGCTTCGTCATAAGAATATGGCGACGACGCTTGCGTTCTACAAGAAGCAGACGGCTGGCGCACTGGCTGCGGGACTGAAGGCACTTGGTGTTGCCGCTGGTGAGTCTACGACGGGTGAGTCTACGACGGGTGAGTCGGAGGACAAATAAATGGTTGGCTGGAAGAAGGCTGGGGTGATTCAACAGTGTCGCCGATGTTACGCATTACGCACGCCTGAGAACGAGCGGGAGTGCCGATCCTGCAGGGCTCTGCTCAATATCTCTTTCAACCTGACGAGACCGCTCGCGTTCTGTCAGCCGTCTTCGGATGCATCACCTGTCCTGACAGTGAACTGGCGTAGCCTGAGCGAGGCGACGATAAGCGCGACTGGGAGGCTTGCGTGGAACTGAAGAGACTGAATCAACTGGAGTCGGACGGTGGTCGGTTGCTCAACCGGACGGAGAACCTGTTGGCCGATTGGCTCGATGACCCGCGGGCTGCTGTCGCGCTTGCGCCGTTCATCAGTGACGCTGCGCTGGCTGACTGTACAGTGACGGTAGAAGAGGCTGTCGTCATTGCGTTGGTCAATGCTCTCGAGGAAAGGAGTGGTGAGGCAGTTGTTGAATATTGTGGCGGCGAACGAAGAGACCTGTTGCGATCGGCCGCCTTGCGAGAAGGATGACGCAGGTACATCAAGACTTCTTGGCTGATTCCGCTCTTGATGACTTCGTCTTAGACTCTTTGGTGAGGTCGTCCAGCCATTTGATGAGGTCCGACTTCCGAACGCGAGTCATCTTGCTGTGTATTTTGAAGACTGGTAACGGACGGTCTGTTCTTGCCTTCGCTCTGGCACGGGTGAGTTCATAGATTTGGTTTGTCCTCGTCTTGAGGATTCGTGCGACTTCTCGTAACGTGAGTACTTCGTCTTCGGTGTCTGGCATCAAGACTCCTCGCCGGGCTGGCCTGTTGGCCTGTCGCCATTCTAGCGGACACGAGGCTGGCGTCAAGATCACTGAGATTACGAGTGTGATGTGCTTGGATTTTACTGGGTACACTCAGGACTCAGGGCCGATCGGCCTGCGGGCCAGCAGGCGGCGGCGGTTTGGTTTTGAAGAATCGGGCACCCTGTTGACCACAGACCAGCGGGGAGCGGGCCAGTGTCGGTGTATGAATAGTGTTCCTCACTCGCTCACTTCGTTCGCTTCGCTCGTCACTCTCGTTCGGTGTTCGGTCACCCTGTGGGCAGCCTTTCTTTTATACTGAGTACACTGGCCAGCAGGCCAGCAGGGCAGGTCCTTTCAGGAACCTTACACTAACGATGATGGTCCCCCCCATTAACACTGTTGTCAGAGGTTATATCTGTGGAAACAAAAGGACTTACGGGCAGTGCTGACTGGTCCATGCCCCCTGAAACTGGTTTAAGACTGCTTTTGAGACTCTCATGGGCTTAGGCATCAGCCGTTCTGAGATGGCTATGAGAATGGGCAGAAACAGAACTGGGTCTGCGGTCAGCAGGAACGCTGGCAGTTCTGCATGGTCACGCTTTGCCTGCTCGCGATCGGCACTGTTGACCGAATGCGTACCCCAGTAGAGATGGTCTGGATTGCAGCACGCCTTGAACAGGCAGCCTTTCTTGTGGCAAGCGGAGTCGTTCGTGTTCAGGCTTTCCCGGGTGGCGTATGCCAGCATAAATCGGGAGGTGGAGTGCAGACTCTCGCCGAACTTCTTGAGGCCGTATCCGTCATCCGTCTTGCTGCCGCGGTAGACCCAGCAGTCGCCCCGAAGGTCACAGTTCGCAAGTATCTCTGCGCAGTAGCGGTCCTTCTCTGCTGGTGACAGGCGTGGATACCTCGTAAGTCTTCTTGCCCTCTGTGCCTTCTTCGGCTTTGTGATTATCATTGTGTCCTCAGCGTTCGCCCGTTGGCTTGTTACTGCAATCTCTGTCGAGCATCGTCTTGTTCTTTCAATGTGCGGTCCATCAGTTCTGTACTCCTCTTCAACAGCACCGTCATTCGTCGTGACCGTCGTGCTGTCACCTGTTCGTCTGTCGGGGGCAGGCTTCTTAGCACGGCGAGTTCTCGTTCTATGTCCTCTGCGGACATTGTGTCTAGCACCGTCAATTCTGCATTGTTGAGGTTGTATTGGTTGAGCGCATGGTAATCAGCCTGCTGTTTGCTGAGTTCAGAGTTGAGGCGTGCGAGTTCGTTCTTGTGCGAGGTCGCTGTTGTCTGTGCTTCGGTCTTCAGTGTGGCGACTTGTTCTTGCAGCGTCTTGTTCTGTGCGGAGAGGTCGCGTACCTGTCCGTCGCGTGTGTCGCGCATCGCGGCGAGTGCTCTTTCTACCGCCTGCTCAGATTCAATCTCTTTCCGAATAGCGGCGGTCGTCTCTTCGCGCCACTGTGCGGACGCTTGCAGAGATGCTTGCGCTTCTTGCTTCCGCAGTGCGTCTTCAGCGGCCTTGGCTGTGCGCCTGTCTTCTTCTTCAAAGGTGTCAAGCAGGCGTGTGGTGTCTATGCTGCGCCGTGAGTTGGGGTTAGACTTGCTGATTTGGTCGGCGAGTATCGCTCTGCAATCTGCCGCCGACATAGGTGGTGCTGGGTTTTCTGGTCTTGCCATATCCGTCCTTTCCTGTTAGTCGTCCTAAAAAAGAGAGCGGGCTACCCCATCGCTGGAATAGCCCACAGGAATCAGCACCCGCTGGCAAGAGCTTAAGGTGTCACCTGATGACCTGCCGTAACATCGTACACATACCTTTGGTCGTCGTCGTTCGTGTAGATGAACGTCTTGATGCCGATTTGCCTGAAGTAGTTCGTACTTCCTAAGTACACCATGTGGAAGCGCATCGCACTCACCTGTTCGCTATGCACTGTGAACGTGTCGCCGGACAGTTCTACGTATCCCGCGATATTTCGAGTGGTGAATCCCTGATTCCAACTGGCGACGAGTTGGTCCCGTCCTTGGACCCGTGCGGCACACGCATCCCTCTGGCCGTTAGGAAACGATTTGCAGTACGCCTTCTCCTGCTTTGTCAGAGGTGATGGTCTCATAGCCTGAGCTATTGCAGCTCCAGCCAAATCCCCTAAGGATTTGCCGAGTTCCTCAGCCTGTTTCTGTCGACGCTGTGCCGAGTCGTCCGTCGTACTTGTACAGTTAGCTGAGTCGCCGTTAATCGAGCAGTTTGTGTGTGTCGTCTGCGCGTGCATCGAAGAGAAGGGCGCGACAGCGATTGCAAATGTTAAAACCATCAGTTTCCGCATTATGACGTTGATGCTCCTATGCCCCCGTCCAGCATTTCCCGGCGTGCCATGGCTACGGTAAGAACTGAGGTCATGCTCGCAGTGTGCCATCACCTCCCTGCACCGGGGAAGGTTACCGTGGTGTCTCGCCGTCTGGTGCAAAGGCGGCGGTGTACACCTACCCCTCCATGCCTGACATTGTCAGGCGATAGATGTTCGCGTGCGGGCAGGGCAGAATGACAGCCTAGACCGTCGGTTGCCGTAACCGAGCATCAATTCTATGTTATTGATAACAGGTATGATAGAAAGTGCCTAGAACATGCATTAGAACATTCGAGAAATCTGACTCATTCCGTCACTATCAGATGATCTTATGGTTATGTCGTGAGTTATAAGGTAAGCGTTGGCCGCACGAGTGGAACAGGTTGGCACCCCCGGGGAGCTCTGGCGGGGGTGGCTTGGGCTGGAGGAGGTAGACACCCTATTTTTGGCTTTGTGAAGAGACGCTGACCGCTGACTGCTTAAACGAATTTGACATCTGAGAACCCTCGGCAAGGGGCCGGGCGCCGGGCGACGATCGCATCGCTCCCAAATCTAGGCTCCCAAATCGGCGCGCCCGTCTCGCGGGAAAGGCGTCGGTTTCGTTGGTAGCTTCCAAATTTTTCACACAATGTGGAATTTGCCTGTTTCAGTCCGAAATGCCCTCGAACTAAGGGCTAATGAGGACCTTTCATAGGCCGTCTGCGATTAAGAGGGTTGGCTCGGGACGTTAACTATATGTGTAATTAATAAGTTACGACGATCACAGGAGAAGGCGACTGAGGAACCATTAAGGTACATTTGGAGGCCTGTTTTTGGCCAGGCCGAACGGTTTTGTGCAAGAAAGGCCCCGGGGGACTCCCCGGCGTACCCCTCCTCACTATTTTAATGACCCCCTATAAGAGATAGAAAACAATATAGTTAGACAAATATTTAACAGGTGACATGCGCTAACTTGAGCCCACCCGATCGTGAGGATCGCATAATGTACCTCGATCCCCCGATCCACGAATCCGCCCCAAATCCAGTTTCACGGCTAAGTTATTGATAACAATGGATTGCAGTTGTCATTATGCGATTTTGACAACCTGGCTGGATGGATAAGCTCCCACAGGCGAGCACAATAAGGATGACGGGCTGCTAGCCTGATGAAGCGGTTATCCAGTTCGGAGCGGCGCTCAACGATTTTTAGGATCGCTTCACGATCTTTGCTTACTGGCATTGGCACCACCACCGAAACGAGCCTTCAAAAACTCAAGTGCGTCTTCTGGATGTTCCCGCAATATTCTCAAAATGTCTCGTGGGATTTTTCCAGCAGCGAGCAACAGCGGATTCGGATCACACGAGAAATACCGAGCTGTCCTGTATACCAACTCTTCTGAAGGAAGAGTCGTTCCGTTCTCAAGCTTACTCAAATAGCTGTAGGTGACCCCAAGATGCGGAGCCAGTCGCTTGATACCCATGCCTGTTTCTTTCCGCAAGTGCTTGAACATCCCACCAAAACCTTTTGGCTTCATAGGGTTGATAATTCTGTCGACCCTACAATTATGCGATAGGGTGTCATGATGTGTCAACCCCACCCCACAAGGTACAAGGATCAGCAATCCTTTGCAAATTATCGGCTTGTAAGTGCTAAGGACTGTCGATTTTGTCTGCCCAAGCTCGATTACACTCACAATGCCGGACTGTTACGGGGCGGAAGCCAAGCCGGGGGACTGTCAGAACATGGGGAACTCAATCCAAGTGGCCACCATAATGGTGATATCCGCCTCTAGGGACAGAGCCTCAGCGGGCTCCGTGGTGACGATTCGCCTACTGAAACAGGTGCAGGGTTGCGTCTTCTCGTTACCCAAGCGCTCTGCACGCCGCCGACATCCGCTTGGGCCGACACCGCCCGCACCCGAGGGATTGGCCTCCGCCGGCGCGACTTGTGGGTGTTTACACCCCCGCTAAAGGAGGGAGTCGTTTTACACACTTTTCACTTGACACAAATCGTCACCTACCCGTATATTCTGCGCGTTGAAACGTCCTGAGGGGGGCGGAATACGGCTGTTCTTTGGAGAATTCATGACTCCCTCAGGGAAATCACTGTTTTTTGCCCGTTATCTCGAGACGATCTTTCCGCAAGAAACGCTGCGCGAACAGTTAGCATTTACAGTGTCGCTCTTATTGTCAGTGTGCTGCTCGGCTGTGGCTTTCGCCCAGCAAGACGGTATTCCACCGTTTTCTATCGCAGAACACCATGAAGTTGACACAATCAACCTCGTCACGCTAACTCCGGTGCTCAATGTTCATGTTATAACGAAACCGGAGCTCATACCCTTCAAGTATGATCTGACTGCTGCCCAATCGTGTAGCGTGACTGGACAATACCAGGATTCCGTACTGAGCTGTAGTAACAGTGCTAACTTTGGAGGCATTGCTACCGGAATGATCGGGAGCAATTTAACCTATACCGACGTAACCCAGGTGAATTGTAACGGACAATGGATTGATTCCTATTCTGGGTGGGGATTGATAACATCAGATGGATTGGATTTCCACCCCATTAATCCGACCGTTGCGCTTGGGGGGTGTGGGCAAAACACATTCACTCAGACCACAATTGACGGGTCAGGTTATACAGTGCACGTCACTGGATTCAGCGCCCCGTATCCGACATTTACCGTCACATCTTCTGCCGGACACGTGGCCAGCGGATCCGGCAACCCCGCGTTTGCGGAAACTGATGTGTTTGGTAATACCGTCAGTCTCGCCGAGTCGACCGATTCTCAAGGCTTTCCGCTCTATTCTTACACTGATTCCATGGGGATGGGCACACTTACACAAGACTACTCCAACGACACTAATGCATATAACGGGTCTGCCCAGTGGTATGACACGACCGGCGCGTCTCAACAGATTACGCTTGTTCGAGGATCATCAATTCCGATCAGTCTAAACAACGATCCTTGCGCTGCGCACACCGCCTACCCGACGTCTCTATATCCAATCAGTCAAATCCAGTACCCCGACGGCACCTTTGTTGGAATCACGATGGAGCAGGGGTATGCTGGAGCAGGTACGACAACTGGGCGAGTCGGTTCCTTTACAACACGCAGCGGCGGAACGGTGTCATATACATACCCACCACCATGTGGCGCGAATCCCACTACTCTCACTAGAACAACTCAGGACGGTGTGACCACTTATACAACGCAAATAGGACTTCCCCTGTATACGACTACGGTGATCGATCCGGGCGGTAACAAGACGATCTACTACATTACGGCAGGACCTAGTATTGGTGAACTATTCACCACTGAAGTAGATCGCTATCAGAATACAGGTTCGGCTGGCAATCCGACGTACGCGCTATTAACCACCGATGTCATATGCTACAACGGCAATCAGAGCAACTGTAGAAATACTGTGCCGACTTATCCGGTTATACAGCGCGATTGGTATCATACAATTGCAGGAATGTCCACTAGCTCTCGCGTATCTGCCACGTACGATACGTATGGAAATGTTACATCGGTTGCGAAGTATGACTTCGGCGCATCCGCCTATACGACAAAGGTTACGACCGTCTACGGTTCATGGAACGGGTCATCATGCGTGGCAGTCGGAAATAGCATCAACAACCTGCCATGCGATGTTCTTGCCCAAGGTGGAAGCAGTAATATCGGCGAGTCACGTTATACCTATGACGCCAAAGGAGACCTCGTCACTACGTATGTGTGGAGCGGCTCAGTATGGTTGAGCAATACAACAGTTAACAGCTACAACTCGAACGGGACCGTAGCGGCATTTTATGATCTCGCGAAC
Source organism: uncultured Acidobacteriaceae bacterium (assembly GCA_963755765.1). Taxonomy (GTDB): domain Bacteria; phylum Acidobacteriota; class Terriglobia; order Terriglobales; family Acidobacteriaceae; genus Acidiflorens. Next base: position 54,755 of record CAVWKZ010000002.1, on the reverse strand, counting down.
AATCAGACCTCTTATGCGTATTCCTCGGGTAGCTATGTTGGTTGCCCGAGCGGAGGTTGCATCAGCTATCCCTTTCCTACTTCCATTTCTAAGGGTGGGCTAACGACATCGAGCTCCTGGGACGCATGGGCAGGCGTGAAGCTGACCGATAAGGATGCCAACGGAAACACGACAACGTATGGCTACGCGGCTTGTGGCGGCGGAGCGACGGACCCATTGTGGCGTGTTATGTCAGTGACCGATCCTTTGGGCAACGAAGCATGCAGAACATATCCGTCTGCGTCTTCGCCAGATGTTTTGAGCAGTAGTTTCAGTTTCAATTCCGGCAACTCGGTGCAGAATACGACCGCGACGACCGACGGCTATGGCAGGACTATTGACGTGCAGACTCAGCAGGGGCCTAACAGTGCCAACTACGATACCGTTGCTGGGTCCTACAGTTGGTCCGGCGGCTATCGCACCCTTGCGACTTCGCTTCCGTGCTCCCAGCATCTGGGTAATCAATGCGGCACAGTACACACTGAATACCACGACATGATGGGTCGCGTCATTCAGTCGGCGACCAATAGCAACGAGACTGTGACAAATACGGTTAGCGAAAATGACGTTCTTGGTATCTTAAGCCCTGCTCCGGCTGGCGAGAATAATAAACAAGTTCAACAGCAATTCGATGGCCTCGGGCGTCTTCAGTATTCTTGTGCCATTGGGAACGGTGCCACCACCCCTTGTGGCCAGAACACGGGGTCCGCGAATGGCGTGACGACGGCGTTTTCATATACCTACGGGTCTGGTAGTAGTACGGTTACGCAAACGCGCATCTCGCAGACACGAAGCAAGACCTACGATGCAATGGGCCGTGTGACGCAGATCTCGACACCAGAAGGCGGCTCGCGGTATGACTACTATGATTCTTACAGTTCCTGCCCGAGTGGGTATGCAGGTGCAAAGGGTCAACTCGCAGCAGTTCAAGACCCGAATGGCAACCTGCTTTGTTATGCCTACGATAGCTTGAACCGCGTGATTGGGGTGAATGCGAACAGTACGACGTGCCGCCATTTCTATTATGACAACTCGACTGGCTACGGTGGGTCGATTCCATCTGGCGTGAGCGCGCCAATGAACCCTTATGGTCGCATGGTGGAGGCCGCTACGGATAATTGCTCCAGCGGCACGCTAACCACCGACGAATGGTTCGGCTACGACAAAGATGGCCACATTACTGATATGTGGGAAAAGACTCCGAATTCGAATCAGTACTATCATTCCACGGCGACTTTTTTTGGAAATGACTCCGTTAACGTCCTGACCCTCGCGAGTCCAAGCCTTCTATCGGCTACTTATGGACTCGATGGTGAGGGTAGACTAAACGCACTCACGATGGCGGAGGAGGTATCCAACGGTCACCTTCACGTGATGGGTCCGGGGCGCACGTTAGTGTCTAATACGACCTATAACGCCGCAAGTCAACCTACAAATATTGCTATTGGTACGAACACGGACCAAGACTCTTTTGTCTATGACTCGAATACCGGGAGGATGACGAGCTGGACCTTCCAAGTCGGCAACACACCGTCGACCCAAACCGGTGTTATGAATTGGAATCCGAACGGGACTCTTAACAATTTAGCGATTACGGACGGCTTCAACGCAGCCGGAACTCAGACATGTTACTACAATCCCTCTTCGGGTGCTGCGAAGGGATATGACGACCTCGGCCGACTGCTCACGGTTAGCTGTGGAACAAATGGTGCCATTTGGAACCAGACATTCACCTATGACCAATATGACAACCTCACCAAGTACTCGGCTGGACCCGGCATTAGCTGGATGCCGGGGTACAGCGCAACTTCAAATCACTACACGCTCGGGGGTGCAACGTACGACTCGAATGGAAATGTGACTGATGACACGATGAATGCGTATGCCTACAACGAGTTCAGTAAACTGAAATCGATCAACGCAGCCGGGACTAATTGTGCGATCGGCGGTGAGTGCATCGTGTGCGATGCTTTCGGACGCGCGGTTGAAATCGATAGTGGTTCGGCCAGCGCGGAAATCTGGTATACCCAACTCGGTAAGACGGCGTTCATGAACGGCTCAACCTACAATTACTCTTACTGGGCCGGCCCTGGTGGTTCTACGCTACTGGACCAAAATGATGGGTACCACTTCGAGCATAAGGACTGGCTGCATAATGCTCGCGTATCGTCAGACGTGCTGGAGCAGAGCATCATTCAGGATCAGGCTTTCGCCCCGTACGGCGAGATTTATGAGAACTTCGGTTCGGCTGGTGCAAACGAGAACATCTTCACCGGCGACACGCAGGACATAATGTCTACGGGAGACTGCTGCTTTGACACGCCGAACCGGGAGTTGAGCGCCAATCAAGGCCGATGGCTTTCACCGGACCCAGTTGGAGCCTCGTGGAATACCTATGCTTACACAACCAATCCCAACAGCTTCACGGATCCTACTGGATTGATTGCAGGGGGACCTTTTTCGGGATTCGTTTCATGTCCAGGAGGGTTCAACGGATGCCGAGAGGATTCATGGGACGAGTTCGATATCTTGGGACTCTGGGTAAATGGACAGAAGAATCCGCTCATGATAATTCCAACGAGCTGGATTCAGCTGTATGTTGACCCTGAGAGCGGTGACAATTTTGGGGTTGTGGACTTTTCTGACGGGCGGCAACCTCTTTTCTACTACCCGAATAACACCGTGCCCGGCATCTTCGATTTCAGCGCCGCAAACAACGGGCCTAGTTGGTGGGGAGCGTTCGGCAAGAGCCTTTTCTCATGGAAGAACTTTTCTGCTGGATTCAAGCCAGGTGGGTGCTTCGCGCAATTCGCTGAGGAAGCATTTGATCCGGCAGGGCAGGTCGCGGGTCAGGATGAGGCCATCAAAGCGACAGCCCAATCCGGAGCTTATGTTGCCGCAACAGCCTACGCGGCCAACCAGGGTTTGGTCGTGCCCATGAGATCGAGCGTCGTGCGAGGCATTCTGGACATTGGGGAAGTGGCTGGGGAAGCCATTACGCTCGGAGCGACGATCTACAGCGAGGGAACGGCGCTTGTAAATGAGGTCAAGAGTTTTCAGAATGGCGAATGCCAATAGCGCGGCACGATGGCTGTGGTACGTCCTGATTGGCGTTTGTCTGGTGGTCGCTCTTGTAATCTGGGCGCTCTCCTCTCCGGGCAAGTTTGACCACCGGTACGACAGGTGGGCGCAACTGGCGATCCTTACGGCTGTCGTATTCGGGTACTTGTTGAAGTGGGGCTGGCACTACAAGGAGCGGGCTAGGTTCTGGGGAGCCTACTTGATCGCGTTCCTTGCACACTGTGCAGTGTTTGTAGCGGTGTTCTCACATGGGAGCTGGCACATCTTGCTGTTGGGCATTGTTGGATCGTTCGAAATCATGGCGCTTGCAACGTTGATCGCCCTGGCGATGGGGGAGAAGCTCTAGTGCTCCCGAAGGGCTGGTTTCCGAGGTTGAGGTTTTTTCGCTGCCTTCGGCATCGGGTTGATAGGGACACTCCACCCCTGAAAGGGTGCTGCACGGTAACTTTCGGCTACCGTGCGCGAACCTGTTGAAACCAGAGCAGCTAAGAAAAAAATCCTGCCATCCGGTTGCTGTACAGCAACCTGAAGTTAGCGCAGGCGAACTTGTTGATTTTTAAGGCTGCCCTGATAGGCTGTGAGGGTCGTTACTTTTTAGATCGACGGACTTAACGGCATGCCCCCGGCGATTAGCGTCGTCGTCTCGACCCTGGCGTTGACCATCTCAATGGTCACCGCATGGCTGACCTTGTTCCGACGTGGGACGGTCCGAATGACCCGGCCCACCGCGATCTACTTCGGGGCGGATGGTTCGGTTGATTCTTCTCCGAAAGTCTATCTTCGAACTCTGCTCTACAGCCATATAGCGTCTGCCGCAACAGCAAGCCCTGCTTGTGTAGACGGAATAAATAGCTGTAGACAGAACTCCGGAAATGAAAACCACGCAGTTGTCTACAAACTGCGTCTGGCGTTAACAAACGCCCATGCCGAAAGAAAATGTCCAAAACTTCTTGTTTAGTCATGTCGATATGCAAGTGTGTAATGACCTGACCTGCCCCCCGCTTTCGTTCACGTAAGAATACGACAACTTTCTGCTGCTCCATCTCGGGTTTGAGCCGGGATGGGGGAGCGCGAGGGGCAAGGGACGGCGTTTGAGTCCCTTGCCCCTCGCTCAGCTGTGTAGAAGCTTGCTGCCTGCGCCGCCGCGAACTCTTTCGGCGTGCGGTATCCCAAGCTGCTGTGCGGACGCTCCTCGTTGTACTCGATCTTCCACGCCGCGATCTTCCGCCGCGCGTCGAACAAGTTTTGAAACCAGCTCACCGTCAAGCACTCATCCCGCAGCCGTCCGTGAAAACTCTCCACGTCGCGCATTCTGCGTCGGCTTTCCCGGCTGAATGTGCAGCAACTCGATCTTTCGCTCCACGCACCACGCCAGAAAATGCCGGCTGGTCAGCTCCGGCCCGTTGTCGCAGCGAATTGCTTGCGGCCGCCCGCGCTCGGCCACGATCGCGTCCAACACCCGCGTCACTCTCCGGCTGGCAAAACTCGTATCCACTTCCAACGCCAAACACTCTCGCGTATACGCATCCACCACGCTCAGCACCCGGATGGTTCGTCCACACTCCACCGCATCGTGCACAAAATCCAACGCCCATTCCTGGTTGGCCGAAGTCCGCACCAGCAGCGGCTTTCCCTCGCGGACGCAATGCTTCCGCTTCTTCCGCCGGATCATCAGTCCTGCCTCCCGATACACCCGATGCACCCGCTTGTGGTTCACATGCTCTCCCGAGCGGCCCAGCAACACATGCAGCCGCCGATACCCGAAGCGCGGCTTCTCCCGCGCCAACTCCACCAGCTGCGTGCGCAGCGGCTCATCGCTGCGCCTTCTCTGATAGCGATAGCTCGACACCGCCATCGTCATCACGCCGCACGCCCGCCGTTCACTGAAGGCGTACTTCTCTCGTACCTGCTCGACAGTCGCCTTCAGGACCGCGAGCTCCACCCGTTTTTTTCAATCACCCACTGCAGCGCATCTTTGTCCAGACTCAGATCTGCCACCAGCTTCCGCAATCGCGTGTTCTCATCGCGCAATTGCTTCGCTTCCTGCGCCTGGTTCACGTCCATGCCGCCGTACTTCGCCTTCCAGGCGTAGATCGTGTGCTTCGATACCCCCACTTCTCTCGCCACGTCCTCCGCCTTACGCCCCGCCTCCAGTTGCTTCAGCGCCCCGATCATCTGCGCTTCCGTGTGCCTGCTCTTCGACATACCCCTTCCCCTTTCCTTCGTCCGAAATCATACTCGGACTTGTTCGGAAAACGGGGAGCAGGTCAGGGTCCACGGGGTGTTCGGACAATGATTTCTGCAATCACTCTTATGTGTTGATTCCGTGCGACGATGATCATCCCGGCATTGAGGGCTGCGACTACAGCTTGGTAGACTCTGCGACCGTGACGCAGGTGAGTACACCGCCAGTCACGCAAAGGCGGCCCGAGACGATTCGAAGTAATTCATTTCACCCAATGCCTGGTCATCGAGCAGCGTCGCAGTCTAACGTCTTGGGTCTGCTGAAAGGATTCGCCGACCCACCCGATGGAACGGGCAAGAAGGCCCATGCCACGCTGACCGGGTACTGCTTCAGCGAGTACGCGGACCAGAAGTGCGAGTTGACTCTAGACCTGACCGAGTGTCCGGCCGGGCAACGAGCGAAGAAACCGACCCAGGTCGTCGGGTGCCTTCCACCTGTCAGTGAGCTAGTGGACAACTCAAGGGCATGCCATGGTCCACACCGGGGCAGGGGCAGTTGCGTAGCACAGTACTAGTGTCGGCACACGTACGCTTGGCCTGCACGTGCAACCTTTACCGTAAAAATAGTTGCCCCTGACCAAGACGGGGTCATCACGTAAACGCACAAATTTGTACCCCAGCCATCAGGGTCGTCCGACATCGCGGCAGTGACTCGTTCTGCAGCTGCCCGGCAGCCCTGTAGCCTTGTTTTCCCCTGTATATGCCCGCCCGCGCGGGGGCGTAGGGATGTTATGGGTGTCGGCGGGTGGTAGGGGTGGTTTGGGTGTCAGGGGAGGTAGGGACGTTAGGCGCGGCCGGGGCCCTCGCTGGCCAGCAGGCGAAGGGATGGGCGGATCTGGACGGCGTACGGGGGCGGCCTAAGTACCGACCACCTAAAGAGGGACCCTACGAACTCGATTCGTCTCCCTCTGAACTCAGTTCGTCGGCTCTGTTGGTCTGCTATCCGGTTGGCCTGCGGGCCGATCGGCCTGCTGGCTGGCTGGGGAATCTAGAACGGCAGGCGGGTAGGTTGTTTCGGGGTTAAAGTACACGGCTCGTCTATGCAAAACGTGTGCAACAGGCTTTGTAATGTGTTGATAATAAAGGCTAGTAATAACGGTTACGGTGACTGAGACCGTATGGGAGACGAGAATGTGTGCTTCCGTGACTCTTGGTCACTGTAGCGTGATGTGTGGCCTAGGCGTGGCTGAGGTGCTACCGGATGGCCTGCTGGCGGTCGGCCTGTGGTTGGGCATGCTCAGGCTGCTTCCGTCTGTCATCTCTGATGAGAGATGGTTCCGGGCTGGTTCCGTCCGTCTGTAGCCCGATTCTCCCCATTGTGCCCGATTCTGCTGCTTTCGCGGTGAGCCCGATTGTGGCCGATTCTGCTGGTTCGTTGTGCCCGATTCGCTCATTCGCTCGAGCGGGTGCTGGTTTCTACTCGATACAATGCTCGCAGCGTATACCTTGCGGATTGCCCGATGACCAAGGCAGTCCTCTCAAGTCATCGCGGTTAGTGAGGTACAATCCCGCCATGAAACAACCTAGATTGCTGATGGTGCTGATGGCGACCTTAGTTGTGCTGCTTTATTCGGCGGTTGGGACGGAGACTAAAGCCGAGCGTACCATTTCCATCACAAGCATCGAACATCACGAAAGCAACGCCGAGCATCCATATAAGGTGGAGGCAAAAACTTCTGGAACACAACCGACTATCTACTACAGGTTGTCGTGCAAGAGTGGGGCCGCTGATTTGGAAGTGGGTCACTCCTATGAAGCCTCCGAGGGAACTGAGGACGGGGTCAAGCGTCTTGCAATCTTTCACCATATCCAACGCGAACCGACAGTCATTGGTACCGTATGCGACGTGGAGTCCGAGAAGGCACTTCAGTGAATCCGCTCATCCACGAGCACGGTCAAGAGCGGAGGCCGTCAGTTCTTAGGTGTAAAACTCGATATATGCCTTCTGGGAATTCACAACAATGGTTCTCACATGAATTACCAAAACTACATCGTTGATGGCTTCGCCAGATTCCAAGGGAGTCAACAGGCGGTCGGTAGTAATCTTCACTTGATTTATCAGCGAATCGTCTTCGAGGAGACAAAAGAAAAATGGGTCTTCGTCCGGCTCTCGACCAAGGCCTTCTATCTCGTTCGCATGTTTCGGCATTCGCAAGCCGTCGAATAGTACCTTGATGCGATTATCTATGTCACCGCCGCCGCTCTCAATTATCTTTCCGGGCGCATCACGCCGCAAAAACAAGATGTCTAGTGAACACGCGATTCCTAGTTCCTCAGTCACCAGCGGCAGCCAGTTGTACCCATAGTTTGCATAACGTGCAGCCATACGATCCGCGCCACTGGAGTGTGTAACCGTTCCCGCTTCTTCTGAGCGAACGTTCTTTACCAACCAATACGATAGAACGTGATTCTCTTTCCAAAGGGCCGCCAATTGTTTATGAATTGCTTTGCGGATAGAGTGCTTCTCTTTGAGACACCCACCGCCACCGCCACTTTGGGCTGGAAGTTTCCCACGGTAGATCAGGCGAAACTCCACTGTCTCTCCCTTCTCGATACAATGCCTCGTGCTGTTGCATTCGCGGCCTTCGCGGAGGCAGGGTCAGTCCTCACCAACGACCTCCCCGAGTGCCAAGCGGCTCTGACAAATCTTGTAGTGCTCACGGTGTTTTGGGCATTCCTTGCTCAAGTGATTTTTGAATCGGTCTATGCAGTAGTCTTGGTCATCCCCAACCTTGACGAGAACCGTGTAACTTGCATCACAGTTGGGGCAACACTGGTTCGGGATGATTGCCGCTCCTCCTTTCGTTAAGGACTCAACTTCATCCTCCCATCGAGATGTTTTGAATTTCTCGCTTCGAAATGCCTGTGCCATGATGACGCTGATTTTAGCACCGTCGGGCGCAGGGCTTACCCGGCCCGAAGGAGTTTGCCAAGACGACCATTCAGTTACTGGGTCGGGGGCGCGAAGTGCAAAGCGCAAGCGGCCCTACTCCGTTTATAATCCGCCAAGATGAACGCCGGATTGCTTGGACTTCTGTTCTTAGGACTGACATCGTTGTCAATTTACAGAAGCAGGGACAGGTTTATAACGGTACTTTGGATGTTGGTGGCGATGGGCCTGACGTTCGGCATTGTGCTCGGCATTGCGTTTGTGTTCCCGCATTTCAATAACGCTGCGGTAGGGTCGGCGGCCTTCGATACGATGCTGCTAGTCGGTGTGCTTACGGCATTAGTCCATTCGCGCAAGAGCAGGGAGCGCGTTTAATCGGCTTTGCGCTTGAATACGGCATGGACTACATAAGGGTTCGGAGGGTCACCTTTGAAGTGCTGGGCGGGAAGTGCGGGTAGGAACGTCACAAACTCCCAGCCTTCGTCACCGCATTCTTTCAGACGACGCCAGATTATTTCATCACCGCTGGGCGAGTTGTCGATGCTGGCATCCCTATCACGCACGTATTCAGTGTTGATTGTTTCTACCCGGTAAGACATGACACGAACTTTCGGGGTTTCGATGGTCGTCTCGGTCACGACTTCAGCCTCCGCGTCGCCTCGCATGATCTCGTTAGCCTGTTGCTCACTACTGATTGTGCCATCGCGGACACCTTCGCGGATCAGATCCCTCTTCGTATTCTCCATGTACTCACGCGTTGTCGGGTTCATGGTGTCTTTGAAGTTCTCCGCATACCCAACCGCTGCCCATTCCAACGACTGCCGGATTGAGGACACTTGCCGACGCACAGCGACCAACTCCTTGAGAGCGAAACAGACGGCTATGAGTAGCAGCGCCAACAGCAGTATCAGCATGGTGCCTCCCGGCTCGTGGATTTGTTGCATTCTAGGTTGCATTGTCGCACCCAGACACGCCCAGATGCTGACGAATGCCGTCCGAGGGCGTCGGCTAAGTCCTTGAGAACACGGCCCGCCTGTGGACTCGTCAGGCTTTGAAGACCGGGACGATCACCGGACCGCATGCGCTTCCGTAGTTCATCAAGAATTCCGCGAGCCCGTTGGTCGAGAAATTCCTATAGAAGTTCGCTGGCAACGTAACGCGGACTACTTCGGTTGTGCCACCACTCGTAGATAAGGTTTCAGAGTCTTCCAGCCGCCCGGATATTTCTGTTTCGCCTGATCTTCTGACACCGAGGTGGGAATGATCACGTCCTGCCCCGGCTTCCAGTTCACGGGCGTGGCTACGTTGTGCTTCGCGCTGAGTTGGATCGAATCCAGCACGCGCAGCACCTCATCGAAATTGCGCCCGCTGCTCATCGGGTAGATCAGCATCAGCTTGATCTTCTTGTCCGGACCAATCACGAATACCGTGCGCACCGTGGCATTGTCAGCTGCCGTACGGCCCTCGCTGCTGGTTCCAGACTCGGCGGGCAACATGTCATAGAGCTTGGCAATCTTAAGTTCCGGATCGCCAATCATCGGATAAGTCACCTTATGACCCTGCGTTTCTTCAATGTCGGCGGCCCATTTGCCGTGGCTGGCGACCGGATCCACGCTCAGCCCGATAATTTTTGTGTTGCGCTTGGCGAACTCCGGCTGCAGACCGGCCATGTAGCCCAGTTCAGTCGTGCACACCGGAGTGAAATCCTTGGGATGCGAAAACAAGATGGCCCAGCCGTTGCCGATCCATTCATGAAAGTTGATTGTGCCTTGCGTGGTTTCGGCGGAGAAGTTGGGAGCTTCGGAATTGATGCGTAACGACATATTTGATCCTCGAGTAGTTTTCTTTAGAGTGATGGCTGAGCGTTTAAACCCTATAATATTAGTAGAGAATAGAATATCCAGCGGTCTTGTTGCCGTCAACCCGGCGCCCGTCGACCCAAGTCAGGCGCTCGGCGCGGCAGCAATTATGGTATCGCATCCGAGCGCGATCATGCTCCGGGCCCGAGAAGCATCGCTGCGCGGTAAAATATCAGGCATGGCTGCCGCGATACGAAAGCTTTCCATGGTGCAGGTTGACGTGTTCACTGACCGCGCCCTGACCGGCAACTCGCTGGCCGTTTTCCTCGACGGCCGTGGCCTCAGCACTGAAGACATGCAGGCTCTGGCCCGCGAAACCAATCTCTCCGAAACCACTTTCATTCTTCCCGGGGACGCCCCGGCGGAAAAGACTCCGGAGAAGACTGGCGGAGTCCGGGTACGCATTTTCACCGTGCAGGAGGAACTGCCCTTCGCCGGACATCCCACGCTAGGCACGGCTTTTGTTCTACATGGCCAGACGGCTGCGGCAGAAGTTCGGCTCGATCTGAATGTCGGAACCGTCCCCGTTCGCTTCACCGAAGAAACCGGCCAGCCCTCCTTCGGAGAAATGACCCAGAAGAATCCCGAGTTCGGTGCGACCCACAGAATTCAGGATATTGTCCCCCTCACCAACCTGGAAACCGCTGACTTTGACGAATCCACGCCCATCCAGACTGTTTCTACCGGCATGCCGTTCACTATGGTCGCGCTGCGTTCGCTGATGGCGATACAAAAACTCCGCCTCGATCTTGACCGCGCCGCCGAATACCTCGCTCGCAGCGGCGGCAAATTCCTTTATTTTGTTTGTCGCGAGACCGTCGACCCTAAAGCCCGCCTCCACGCCCGCATGATCTTTTACAACGGAGACGATCCTGCTACCGGGTCCGCCGCCGGGTGCTGCGCCGCCTGGATGGTCGCACACGGCGTGGCCGCCAGCGACGAGCACGTTTTGATCGAGCAAGGACTAGAAATGCGTCGCCCCAGTCGCATTTTTGTTCGCGCTACAAAGCAGGCCACGAAGCAGGATGACCGACAAGATAGCCGGCAAGAAAATCAGAGTGATAACCATGTCGTCAATGTGCGTGTCGGTGGAAATTGTGTGGAAGTTCTCCGCGGTGAAATCACGCTCGCGATCTAGCCGACTGAAACGCTCTGCTAGTCGCGGCTCTCGCATCGATGGCACGACCATGCCAAACACCAGTGTGCCATTGGCGAGCACGCTACTTTACCAGCGCTGCAATTGTGTTTAGCATTCACTTCGCTCACGATTCCCAAAAAAGAAATCAGGTATCAAAATTAAGAAAACTTTTGTGACGGCAGTCTCCCGGTTAGCCCAATGAAGCCCAAGAAAACAATTCTTTGTGTGGACGATAACGAACAGGCGCTTTCTATCCGCAAAATCATGCTGGAAACCCGGGGATACCGAGTGCTCGCGCACAACAACGGCGCTGCGGCGCTCGAAGCATTCCGCCTCGGCGGCGTTGACCTGGTGCTCACCGACCTGATGATGCCCGGCGTGGACGGTTCGCGTTTGATCGAAGAAATCAAACGTGTTTCGCCGCAGACTCCGGCGGTGCTGATCTCCGGCCGGATCAAAATCTACGAACGCGAAACGCTGGCCGACGTTTTTCTCTCCAAGGGAATGTACGAGCCGGCAGAACTGCTGGAACGCATTCGCTTGTTACTGATACGCAAGCGCGGCCCCAAACGACAAACCGAACTTCGCGCCGGCGCGGCGGACCTGAGGCACGCGACCGTGGCTTGAATCGTCGCCGCAATGACTCAGTCACGCTTCTTCCTGTGATATGGTTTTCACTGGATGACGGCCTTCATCGAAGCCATGGAACTCCGCAAAACCTATCGGGTCGGCAAGGTGGATGTGCCCGCTCTGCGCGGCATTTCCTTCAGCGTACAAAAAGGTGAGTTCATCACCATCGTGGGCCCTTCCGGAAGCGGCAAGTCCACGCTTTTCTATCTGCTCGGAGGGCTGACTCGCGCCGACTCCGGAAGCGTGACCATCGACGGCGTGGATTTCGCGAGTCTTTCCGACGGCGAGCGCACGCGGTTGCGCAAGAGCAAGATCGGATTCGTCTTCCAGAAATTCAATCTTCTGCCCACGCTCAGCGCGCGCTCGAATATCGAGATCGCGGTTGATATCGCGGGCTTGGGTAAGCCGGATCCTGCATTCCTGAAAAAAATCACCGAGATGCTGGGTATCGCTCAACGTCTGGAGCATCGGCCCAACGAACTTTCCGGCGGCGAGCAGCAGAGAGTCGCGCTGGCGCGGGCTCTGATCAATCGTCCCGCGATCGTGCTCGCCGACGAGCCCACCGGCAACCTCGATACGAAAAGTTCGAGCGTCGTCCTTAACATGCTGCGCCAGTCGAACAAAGATTTAGGCCAGACCGTGCTCATGATTACGCATAACCCCGAGGCCGCCGAATATGGCGACCGCATCGTCCACATGCGCGACGGCGAGATCGTTACGCCGGACGAAGACCCGCAGTGGTCGCCGCATCATCCGGCCGAACATTTGCAATCGTGATCTTGCAATCCTGATCTTGTAGTCCCGATAACGATAGGTTCCGAATGGCACATCGCGACGAATTCACCAAACCGATTCTTCCCGGCAAGGGAGCGACCGACTACGAGCGCTACCTGCGCACCGACGAGCTGCTCGCCCTGCAAAAACCGCCCGAGAAACTGCTGCATAAAGATGAAATGACCTTCCTCGTCGTCCACCAGAGCTCCGAGTTGCTGATGAAGGGAGGGGCGTTCGAACTCGATCGCGCCCTCGAAGCGCTTGAGCGCCGCGACTTTGGTAACAGCACACGCCTGATCCGGCGCGCCATTTCGCTGCTCGAACCTACCATCGGGCTGCTCCACATCCTGGAGACCATCTCTCCATACGACTATCACCGAATTCGCGCCGGCCTGGGACACGGCAGCGGTCTCGATTCCCCCGGATTCCTGGCGTTGCTCCACATCGGCCCGCGTCTCGGTAAAGCCTTCAACGAGCAACTTGGCTCCGCTGGTATCACCGCCAGCGAACTCTATCGGCGTCACGAAGAATTTTTCGGACTGCACGATGTTGCCGAGCGCCTGCTCGACTTCGACGAACGTATGCAGATTTTCCGCTTCCACCACCTCAAGCTCGCAGAGCGCGTCATCGGCGGCCGCGTAGTCGGCACCATGGGAACGCCGGTGGAAGTCCTGCAGCAACGCATGGAGAGCTGGCTCTACAAAGATCTTTGGGACGTCCGCAACCAGATCACCGCGGCGGCCAACGAGACGGCTGCGGGCGGGAAGTACTAGGAGCGAGAGAGCGGAAATTTCGGCCGCTTAGTTCACGATCGCCCTGCTGCACGGGCACGCGTCTTTACGGACGACCGCGAGGCCGTCGGGCGATTGCGCCCTGCTCCCGCGAAAATTGGCCTTACCCTCTTATGTTGCCGCTGGGATGCGCGCCACAGATCGTACTGCGTCTGCATGCCGATCCACAGCTCGGGGCTGGTGCCGAGAGCGTCGGACAGCTTCAGCGCCATGGCCGCTGAGATTCCAGCGCTGCCGTTCAAGATGCGCGACAGGGCGACCCGAGTCACTCCAAGGTGCCTGGCGGTGTTTGTGACCGACATCGTTCCCAGATACTCTCGTAGAACTCTTCCCGGATGTGGCGGATTGTGCATGCGCATAAAACCCTCTCAGTGGTAATCGTGATAGTCCACCAGCACGGCGTCTTCACCATCGAATGTAAACGTCAGCCGCCAGTTGCCGCTGACATCCACCGACCAGTGTCTCTCCAGATCGCCGCGCAAGGGATGCAGCCTCCAGCCGGGAGCGTTCATGTCCTTCTCGGATCTGGCGTTGTCCAGCGCCGCTAATTGCAATCTCAATTTGTCAGCATGCTTGGGCTGAATTCTTGCTTTCGATCCCGTTTTGAAAAACTGCTCGACGCCCTTGTGCCGAAAGCTCTTGATCACTTTGTATAGCGTATAGTATCACTATACATTCTGTCAACTCTTTTCACCCGTGCAGCGATTTGCCGCTTGTCCAGGCCCGACGCGGGTGTAATATCCCTAAAATGATCTTTCCGCCATTCGAGGTTGCAACCAAAATTGCGATCGCGCTCGGCATCGGCCTGCTGGTGGGCCTCGAACGTCAGTGGTCGCAAAAAGATGTCGGAGTGCGGACATTCTCGATCACCGCTCTTCTCGGTTGTCTCTCTGTTCTCGTCTCCACGCAACTGGCCGCGATCTGTTTGGGCGGAGTAATAGTCCTCGTCGCCTTCATGAACGGCCGCAGCCTGCTGGTCGATCGCTCGTTAGAGATGACGACTTCGGTGGCCTTGATCGTTACCTTTATTTTGGGAGTGCTGGCCGGCCTCGGTCACCTCTTTACTCCCATCGCCTCCGCCATTCTGATGATGATGCTGCTGGCGTGGAAAACCGAGTTGCAGCGCTTCGCCGGAGATTTGAAGCTATCGGAAATCAGGGGCGCGGTCCTGCTCGGGCTGATCGGATTTGTGATTTATCCGCTCTTGCCCAACCGGTTTATCGACAGTTGGCATCTGCTGAACCCAAGACAATCCTGGCTGATTGTGATCATCGTCGCCGGGCTGGGATTTGCCAATTACGTGCTGTTGCGAATCTTCAGCGATCGCGGCCTGTACTACACCGCCATCCTCGGAGGACTGGTAAACAGCACAGCCACGGCCGCGGAGTTGGCGCGCACCGTCCCCAGCGGCGAATCAGATGGCAACAACACCATTGTTGCTCTAGTCCTGCTTACGTCGATCGCGATGTTTGTGCGCAATCTTGTGATCCTGGCGATATTCGCACCCGCAGCCGTATCGATCGCGCTTTGGCCCCTGTTGGCCATGACGGCCGGAGCCGTAATCTTCGCCTGGAAAGAACGCAAGCGCGGCACGGAACCGGTAAAGAGTCTGCACCTCGACTCACCCGTATCTTTGCGGCACGTGCTGAATCTTGGCGGAATATTCGTGGTCATGGAAATAGTTGGAACCATCGGTGCTCGGTTCCTGGGCAACTTTGGTTTCCTAGCCCTGAGTTTGCTCGGCGGGATGGTCAGCAGCGCGAGTACCACCGCGGCGGCCGCAACTATGGCGATTCATGGCAAGCTGTCTCCGGACGTGGCTGGCGTGGCGACAGTATTTGCCTCCATCGCCAGCGCGCTGGTGAATTTGCCGCTGATCCAAAGGCAATCTCACAACAAACGATTGACCCGGACCCTGGCCGTAATCTCGCTTCTGCTGGTTGCCGCCGGATTGGTGGTGTTGGCCGCGCGGGAAAGGTACCGGTGAAAGGGGGCCAGCCATGGTCCGCATGTGATGCCGACTAGGATTTAGCAGCGGAAAATCTGGAGCGGGAGACGGGATTTGAACCCGCGACTTCGACCTTGGCAAGGTCGCACTCTACCACTGAGTTACTCCCGCCCAACTGTCTGAGTATAAACGACCCCCTCCCACAGGAGCAAACATTGCGCTCCTACGATGGATAAGATGGATAATCGTGTAAGGTTCGCATCGCTTTTCTGGCAGACTCATCTAAATCATGATGGATAACGGCCTGGCAGTTTCCGTATTGGATCTCGTGGGCATGCGAGCGGGTGAGTCCGCAGGCAGCGCCATTGCGCGGTCGGTGGACTTGGCGCAGCACGTCGAGCGACTCGGATACAAGCGCTACTGGCTGGCAGAACATCACTCCATCGTGGGACTAGCCTGCTCGGCCACCCCCGTGCTGATCGGGCACGTGGCAGCTGCGACCAAGACGATTCGCGTGGGCAGCGGCGGCGTGATGCTGCCGAACCATGCGCCGTTGGTGGTGGCGGAACAGTTTGGGACGCTGGAGGCCCTGTATCCGGGACGAATCGATCTCGGGCTGGGACGCGCTCCCGGCGGCGATTCTCAGACGATGCGGGCGCTACGCAGAGATCTGGGACAGACCGGAGACGATTTCCCCGCGTTGCTTGAGGAACTGCAGGCTTACCTGGGGCCTGAGAAGCCGGGCCAAGTGGTGAAAGCGATTCCGGGGCAGGGAAGCAAGGTCCCGATCACGTTGCTCGGATCGAGCGGCTTCAGCGCGCAACTGGCGGGCAGGCTGGGGTTGCCGTTCGCATTCGCGGCCCACTTTGCTCCGGAGTATCTCTATGCCGCGGCGCAGCTCTACCATGAGCGCTTCCGGCCAAGTGAGGTGTTGCGAAAGCCATACCTGATCGTTGCCGTGCAGGTGATCGCGGCAGAAACGGATGCGGCTGCGCGACGCCTCTTCACCACACCACAGCAGCGTTTTCTGCGCCTGATAAGAAACCAGCCGGTCGAGTTGTTGCCGCCGGTGGATTCCATGGAACTGCTATGGCAAGACTGGGAGCGTGCGGCCGTCCAGAGCAAGCTGGGCGCGGCGATTGTGGGTTCGGATGCGACCGTGAAGGCGGGTCTGGAGAAGCTCGTCGGTGACACCGGGGCTGACGAGGTGATCGTGGTGACGGATACCTACGAGCATTCCGATCGGCTACAGTCGTATCAGCGGGTGGCCGGCATCGCGGAAAAGATTGTTACGACAACCAAGGCCGCGACAACCAAGGTGAAGCCATCCCTGTTTGTCGATGCATAAACGCTAACCTTGCGTAGCGCCGGCGTCTCGCCGGCAACCCCGGAAGCTGCCTCGCAAGACTCTGGGATGGTGGGGGGCTCTCCGATGACGTTCTCGAGCCGTCACGGTATAATTCAAGTGGATTTCTCGAAGCCCTGCGCCTGCCGGGGCTTTTCGTTTTAGCGTTTCGTACTGGCGCGGTAGCCAAGTGGTAAGGCCGAGGTCTGCAAAACCTCTATCGTGAGTTCGATTCTCACCCGCGCCTCCAACATCTTACCCGCATAAACTCCGCCTCATTCCTCTTGAAGCCCAAGCGGAGTCGAACACATCCAATTGTAAAGAAATGGAGGTCAACATGTACGTCGTTCTTGGAGCAAGCGGCAACACCGGAAAGATAGTGGCGAAGAACCTTCTTGCCCGCGGGCAGAAAGTTCGTGTCGTCGGAAGAAACGCAGCTCATTTGCAGCCTCTCGCGGCAGAAGGTGCGGAGATATTCATCGGCGATGCCACCGACGCGTCAGCCCTGACCAAAGCTTTCCACAAAGCAGATGCAGCCTACGTCATGATTCCACCCAACTCAACCAGCAATGACTATCGCGCTCTTCAGGACCGCACCAGCGATGCGATAGCGGCGACGCTAAGAAACGCCGGCGTCAAACATGTTGTCTCGCTCAGCAGTTTCGGAGCCGACAAACCAAGCGGAACCGGCCCCGTCGCCGGCCTTCACGACCTCGAACAGAAGCTCAACCAGATCAACGGCGCGAACGTACTCCACCTGCGCGCCGGCTACTTTATGGAAAACACGCTCCCACAAGTGGGAGCGATTCGCATGATCGGCAGCATGATCGGACCGGTCGCTCCGAATCTGAAGCTCCCCATGATCGCTACCCGCGACATTGGAGCAGCCGCGGCCGACGCTCTCTTGCGGCTGGCGTTCGAAGGCAAGCACACGCAGGAACTGCAAGGCCAGCGCGATCTCGACTACATCGAAGCCGCAGGCATTATAGGCAAGGCTATCGGCAAGCCCGATCTGGGATACATCCATGCACCCGACGCCCAGATTCGAGCCGCGATGGTGCAGATGGGAATGTCCGACAACATGGCTGGTTTGATCCTGGAGATGGCAGGCGCCCTGAACACCGGGCACATGCGTGCACTGGAACCTCGTTCCGCGATCAACACAACGCCGACGAAATACGAAACTTTCGTCGCCGACTCCTTCGTCCCTGCCTATCAACAAAAACCAGCAGCATAAAGCGTCAAGCTCGTAAGCGACAACAAAAGAAAAAGGCCGCGCTGATTTTACAGCGTGGCCTTTGTTTCAAGCTTGACGGCCGCCAGACGGTGCGCCTTCGAAATATCTTCAACCTCAACTTCTGAAACCTCCAAAATTTGTTCTTGACGACCTGTTCTCTTATCTGTTACATATTGTAACGCTACAATGGATAACACATCGAAAAGCCGCCCGAAGAATCTTGGAGAGGTCGAGCAAATCGTCATGGATTACGTTTGGAGCCATGGGCCGTCTACTTCGGAAGAGTGCCGCGAGGCGTTAGCCACCTCGCGCCCAATGAAAGATTCCACGATCCGCACGGTTCTTCGTCGTCTGGAAGAGAAGGGTTATCTGACGCATGCGATTGAAGGCCGCACATTTATTTATAAAGCGCGCGATGGGCGACAAAATGTTGCCGTCCGCGCGGTGAAGGGAATCATCGACCGCTTCTGTGGAGGATCAGCCGAGCTGCTTGTCCTGGGCATGGTGGACAATGCGGTCCTCAACCGGAAGCAACTGGAACGGCTCGCGCGAAAGATCGACGAGCGAAAGATCGACGAGCGAAAGATCGTCGAAAAGAAAGACGGAGAATAAGCCATGACTCCTGCCCTCGCTAGCCCGTCGTCAACGAGCCTTCTCGTGGCGCTCGCAACCTCAGCGGTTCGCACTCTCGCGCTGGCTGGCGTCGCCGGGCTGGGACTGGCGGCGTTTCGCGTGAGAAGCACTTCCGTGCGCCTATTCACTTGGACCGCCGTGCTGTATGCAGCGCTCGCAATGCCTTTGCTGCAGCGGATGCTGCCGTCGCTGCCGGTTTCGGCGCCGGCGTTTCTGCAATACGGACATGGGCCGGAACAGCCCGTCTTCGATTTCGATCAGAGTAGGGTTCGCCCGATTGATGCGGGTTCGATTGATGTGGGATCGATCGACGTGGCCTCAATACCTCGTAAGGCGGTGACGTCGACGTCGGTTAGCCGTACGGCATCCGCAGGATTTGAGTGGCGCGCGGTGCAGTGGAGTGTTGTGGCAGCTGTAATTTATTTGACGGTAGCTTTCATTCTTTTCGTGCGATTGCTGGTAGGCCTCACGTTCGGGAGCCGGTTGCGCCGCACATCGCAAATCATTCTTGAAACCCGCATCAGCGATAGGGTTAGTTCTTGCGCGCGGAGGAACGGGCTCAGTTTCGTTCCACAAGTTGTCAAATCCAAACTTATTTCCGTGCCGATCACGATGGGCGTGCTAAGCCCGGTCATCTTGCTTCCCGCCAACTGGCGCGATTGGGACGATGAAAAGCTGGATGCCGTTATCGCGCACGAGGTGTCGCACGTTGCGCGGCGCGACCCTCTCACCCAGTGCGTTTCGTTTTTGCATCGCGCGATTTTCTGGTTCAGCCCGCTGGCGTGGTGGTTGAACCAGCATCTGACCGATCTTATGGAACAAGCGAGCGACGAAGCGGCATTGGCCGGTGGCGCGAACGTGAAATCTTACGCCACGACGTTGCTCGGTTTTTTCGAAGCGTTGGAAGGCGCTCCGAGGCGGGTTTGGTGGCAGGGCGTCTCGATGGCGACTGCGGGCCGCGCCGAACGTCAAGCCGAAGCAAGAGTCGAAAGAATTCTCAGTTGGAAAGGAAATGTTGCCATGAATCTCAGGAAATCAATTGCAGTTATGGTCGTCGCCCTCGCGGTGCCACTCGTTTATGTCACTGCCTCGGCACACCCGGCGAGTCGCAGCGTCGATAGTCCCACTCAGAGTTTGATCAACGCAGATTTGGCGCACGATCAGACTTCGACTTCGCCAAAGGTCGTAGAAGCTGGGGAAATGCCAACGGCATCGCCGACCTATACCGCGCAGAGCGCCAGTTCGTCGAACGAAGGTTCGTCGCATAAAAGCTCATCGAATCACACTTTCTATTCCTACGGCAATGACGACGAGCAGAGCTTCGTGATCGTGTCGGGCAAGAGCGATTCCCTGACGATGTCTGGCACAGGGGAAGACGCGGAACATGTCAACCAACTCAGAAAGAAAATCTCGGGAGATTTTATCTGGTTCCGGCGCGACGAAAAGTCTTACATCATTCGCGACCAGGGCACGATCGATCGTGCCCGGGCGTTCTGGGCTCCGCAAGAGGACCTGGGCAAGAAGCAGGAAGCGCTCGGCCAACAGCAGGAGGCTCTGGGAAAACAACAGGAAGAGCTCGGCAAAAAGATGGAACAGGTGCAGGTGAAGGTTCCGGACTTGACGCAAGAGCTCGGGAAACTGCAAGCCGAGTTGAAACAAATGAGTTCGGGCGCCACGATGGAGCAGGTAGGGAATCTCCAATCGGAAATTGGGGAATTGCAGAGCAAGATTGGCGATGTCCAATCGCAAGCCGGCGAACAGCAATCGAAGCTTGGCGAGCAGATGAGCGCCCTGGGAGAAAAGCAAGGAAAACTCGGCGAGCAACAAGGCGATCTGGGCCGTCAGCAGGGTGAGGTATCGAAGCAGGCTTCGCGGCAAATGAAGCAACTGCTGAATGAGGCGATCAAGAACGGTAAGGCGCAGCCAGAGCAGTAATGCGCTCAGTTATATGCAGCTTGGCCTCGATTAGTGCATACGAAATAAAAAAGGCGGCCCTGGTGGCCGCCTTTTAATGCTCCTGCACCTACCTGCTAAATTCGCGTGCACACCGACTTGGTCTGGGTATAGAGCGCGAGAACGTCTTTACCCATCTCGCGTCCCCACCCCGACTGCTTGTATCCACCAAACGGCAGCGCCGCGTCGAAGATGTTGTAGCAGTTGATCCAGACCGTTCCGGCGCGTAGTGCGGCCGCCAGACGGTGCGCTTTCGAAATGTCCTTCGTCCAGATTCCCGCCGCCAAACCGTACATCGAGTCGTTGGCGCGCGGCGTGAGTTCTTCCGGATTGTCGAACGGAATCGCCGTCACCACCGGCCCGAATATTTCTTCCTGCACCACCCGCATGTCGTCTTTCGTATTCACCAGCACGGTCGGCTCAACGAAATATCCCTTGTCGCCGAACTTCTTTCCGCCGGTCATTGCGGTCGCGCCTTCCTTCATGCCGATCTCAAGGTATCCGCACACCCGCTGCAACTGCTCCTCGGAGACCAGTGGTCCCATCGACGTACTCGGCTCCATACCGGGTCCGACCTTGATTTTCTTGGCCTTCGCCGCCACGCCTTCCACCACGCGATCAAACACTGGACGCTCCACAAACAATCGCGAACCAGCGCAGCAGCATTGACCCTGATTAAAGAAAATGGCGCTCGCAGATTCTGCAATCGCCGCGTCCAAATCCGCATCCTTGAACACGACGTTCGGCGACTTGCCGCCCAGTTCGAGCGAAACCTTCTTCAGATTTCCCGTGGCCGCGTGGACAATCAGCTTGCCCACTTCGGTCGACCCCGTGAACGCAACTTTATCGACCAGATCGTGCGCCGCCAGAGCCGCGCCCGCGGTCTCGCCATATCCCGGAACGACGTTCACCACGCCATCCGGAAATCCCGCTTCCGCAATCAGCTCGCCCAGACGCAGCGCGGAGAGCGGCGTCTGCTCGGCCGGCTTCAATACCACCGTGCATCCCGAGGCCAGCGCCGGCGCCAGCTTCCACGCCGCCATCAGCAAGGGGAAATTCCACGGGATAATCTGGCCCACAACGCCAACCGGCTCGCGCAGCGTGTACGCGTGATAGCTTGCCCCAGGCGTATAGGGCACCGACAGCGGAATAGTTGTGCCTTCAAGCTTGGTCGCCCATCCTGCCATGTAGCGAAACATTTCGACCGCCAGCGGAACATCGGCTCCCCGCGCCACCGTCAGCGGCTTGCCGTTATCAAGTGTTTCTAAAGTCGCGAATTCTTCGAGGTGTTCTTCCAGCAGGTCGGCCAGCTTCCACACCAGCTTGCCCCGTTCGGAGGCCGTCATGCGCGACCACGGACCGCTGTCGAACGCCTTGCGCGCAGCTTTCACGGCAAGATCAATGTCCGCACGATCGCCTTCCGCGACTTGCGCCAAAACCTCGCCGGTAGCTGGGTTGTACGTTGGGAAAGTCTTGCCCGATACGGCATTCACCCACTTGCCGTCAATCAGCATTTTGCGCGGCTTCCCGATGAAGTCGCTGACGCGTGAATCAATCTGAACAGGGGAAATTGCAATGCCCATAGGTCCTCCTCAAAACGGTATTGAGTGAATACTGACTGAGACGTTCGTTGAAGCGAAATAAGCTGAGAAAATACTAGTCCGGCTGGACGGGGAAGGCAACTGGGGGAACAGATTGCAGAAGTCAAATGCAGAAGTTGGGTTTTCACCTCTTCAATCTGACCTTTGACCTCTACAATCTCACTTGATGTCTTTCATGACCAAGAGCGTGCCGTAGTCGCGGCCGGAGGGCTCGACGGCTCGCGCCACCACCCCGGCAAAAGCCTCGCGAAGTTCAGGGAACTTCGCGACCAGCGCCTTGATTACGGCTGTATTTTCCTGCAAAGTGTGCGCAGAATTCGATACATCGGCCGCATCGTACTTTACAACCACATCAAGATCGTTGCCCACGGCCATCGGAAAGATTTCGGTCAGATGGTAGACCTTGCCGGCCACGCTCAAATCCATGTTCTTGCCGCCCCCCGGCACATCGGAGGGTTGCGCCGTCTGCTCCTCGTCGTAGAGTTTATCGGTGGCGAGCGTGCTCATGAAGTCCGCCGGAGCCGACAGGGCGATCGCCTCGCGGTAATACAACCAGGCGTTGTGAGTCTGCGATTTCGCCTTGAAATCCTGAGCGTGCTGCGTGAACCAGCCGGCGTCATGTCCTGCCGCCCGCGAGGATCTGGCATAAAAACCTGCCAGCCTCCAGTCGCCGCCCACCTGCTGCAGGACCAGCGTCAGCGTCATAGCCGCCGCGCCGCCGTTTACATCGAGAATGACGACGCCGTATTTGCCGGGCGGCAGATTGGGCAGGACAAATACCGCGCTGTCTTTGGTCTGGCCGGACTTCCCAAATACTCCACAGAGAAATTCAGCGCGGGCGAGCGGTTCTGTACCCTCGGCCGTCAGCAAGAAAGGCGGCCGAACCGTCGCCTGCCCCCCGCTGAATGCGGCCTGATTCGCCTGGACTGCGGTTTCAATGCCGGCAAAGTTGGCGGCCACGCTGGCAATGGAATTTTGTTTCAGGCCGGCGGTATCGCCGCGCGCCGACATTTCAAAATAGCGCTTCGCCGCGGTTTCGAGCGCGGTGCGCGCCGAAGCATTCATGTCCCCGGCACTCTGGCAGATCTGAGCGTGGGACGGCACCGCCAGCAGGAGCAGGCAGAACCATTGCCATCCTCGGCAACACGGTCGATTCGCGGCCTTCGGTTCCGAAGCAGTGACCAAAGGGAAAGCCCCCGCTGGCATTTTACGCGCTCGCAGCCGGAGGGTCAGTCCGAATCCTTGTAAAAGGCTGTGTCTGCAACGGATCGTAGGTAATTACCGCGCAAGAATAAGGCCCTCCGGCGTTCAACAGGTGGTGGTAAAATTGGTCTGCGCGTAGTGGCTATGGATCACTCGGCCGCTCGCGGGAACGGGGTATTCTGATGATGTGTGCACGCAGAGGGATTGCTTTGGGGCTCCTGCTGGCAGCTCCAGCCCTCCTCGCTCCGACCCTTTTTGCTCAGACTGACCCCGCAGTTCCGACCGCCCCCCCGCATCACAAGTCCCATAAGGCCCAGAAGGAACTCATACTTCCGCCATTACCAAGCGGTCCACTGAGCCAGTTGCCGATGGACCAACTCCCGCCAGCTCCGGCGCAGGTTAGTTATGAAGGCGGGTTGCTGGCCATCTCGGCGCAGAATTCGACTTTGGGTGAGATCCTGCGCGACGTGCGAAAACTGACCGGCGCCGCCATTGAAATTCCGCCGGGCCCGGGCGCCAACGAGCGGGTGGTCACGAATCTCGGCCCGGGAGAGCCTCGGGACGTGCTGGCCGGATTGCTCAACGGCTCTTCGTTCAATTACGTGATGCTGGGTTCCAGTTCGGATCCTGGCGCGGTTGCCAGCATCCTGCTTACGGCAAAGCCGTCATTGTCGGGCGAGCCCGCACCGAATATGGCGAACGCTTATCAGGACAAGGAAGACAGCACTGCCTCAACTCCGCGGTTCACTCTCCCCTTTCCGGTGAGGGCGCCCGGAGTCCCTGGATCCGGAGTACCGGGGGCCGTACCACCACCGGGGAACGCGGCAGCGGCGGACTCCGACGATAAGGACGATGACGACAAAGATGATGACGGCGCCGACGATCAGGCTCAAGGACAGCCCGGACAGCCGAACGTGACCAATCCCAACGCCGATCAGCAGCAGTCGACTGATCCCAACCAGCCCAACGCGGGACCGAAGACTCCTGAGCAGATTTTGCAGATGTTACGCCATCCGCAGCCGGGTTCACCGACTATTCCTCAGCAGCCGCCTCCGGACTAGCGCGTTTCGCTGGACCGCGAGGGTGCGAACACTATCACGTGGGAATGAACTACATCTGAAGTCAAGAGGATTGCGGATGAGGGCCTAGTCGCCGCTTGCCTGGCTTCGTTGCGGAATTAACGTCGAAAAGGTCTTGGCCGGGCGAGGCCGAGAGGGGTTGACCGCGGCCAATACCCCGCAAATCGCACAATACGCCCCGAAAACACCCAAAACTACGGTCAAAATTGCGGTGCTGCCGATTAAGAAAACTACGAAAATCGCGTTCACGTTCCGGCCCTTACTGGCAGCCACCCGTAAATCACGCGGCTGCAAAGATTTAACTCTATGGCATTTGACCCCCGTCGTTGTTAACAACTAAGATACGGGAATCGAACTGCGTATCTCCACTCTCCAATATTTCTTAGGACCCGTCCACGTTACGGAAGTCCATTAAGATTTACGCTAAATGGCCATCACCAGCATTTCGGTGCGCGGCGCGCGCCAGCACAACCTGAAGAATATTGACGTCGAGATTCCTCGTAATACCCTGACGGTGATTACAGGACTGAGCGGCAGCGGCAAATCCTCGCTCGCTTTCGATACGATTTACGCTGAAGGCCAGCGGCGTTATGTAGAGACGCTTTCCGCCTACGCCCGCCAGTTTCTCGATCAGATGGAACGCCCGGACGTCGATTCCATCGACGGCCTGAGCCCGGCGATTTCGATCGAGCAGAAAACCACCAGCCGCAGTCCGCGCTCCACCGTCGGCACCATCACCGAAATCTACGATTACCTGCGCCTGCTCTACTCTTCGATCGGCGTGCCTCACTGCCCGACTTGCGGCAAGCCCATCACCCGCCAGTCCGCTGAGCAAATCGTCCAGCGCGTCATGGCTTTGACCCCGGACGACCGCGTCATGATCATGGCGCCCATCGTCCGCGGCCGCAAAGGCGAATTCAAAAAAGAAATGGAGAAGCTCATCCAGCACGGCTTCTCCCGCGCCCGCGTCGATGGCGAACTGGTCAACCTTGAGGACGACCTGGCACTCGACAAGCGCAAAAACCACACCATCGAAGTCGTCGTCGATCGCCTGCTGGTGAAGCCCGGAATCGAACACCGCCTCGAACTCTCCGTCGGGTTAGCCATGAAATTAGGCGGCGGCCTCGTCCTGGTAGCCGTGGTTAACGGAGACGAAACTCTCTACTCCGCGCGCCTGGCCTGTCCCGACTGCGGCATCAGCGTTCCGCAACTGGAGCCGCGATCGTTCTCGTTCAACAGTTCTTATGGAGCCTGTCCCGAATGCCACGGCCTCGGCAGCCGCTACGATTTAGATCCGGCCAAAGTGATTGTCGATTGGTCGAAGCCGATCCTCGATGGCGGACTAGGCCCCGGCTCGGCATCGCAAAATCTCGTTCGCAGCATCCAATTGCTTGTCCAGGCTTACGGTTTCGATTTGTCCACGCCGTTCGAGAAATTTCCCGACAAGATTCAGAACCTTTTGCTGTACGGCGAGCCGCAGCGCGGCGGCAAAACAGGTTTCCTCGGGATTCTCGGCCATCTCAAGCAGAATCTCGAATCTTCCGCTTCCGATACCTATCGCGACTACCTGCTCGATTTCATGTCGGCGACCGAATGTTCCGTCTGCCACGGCAAGCGTCTGCGTCCGGAGAGTCTTGCCGTGAGAGTGAACGGCATGTCGATCGCCGATTTCACCGAGCTGCCGATTGCGCGCGCTCTCGATGCCGCGCGCAAAATCAAACTGACCGGCAGGGAGCAGGCCATCGCCGGACGCATCGCGCATGAGATCACCGAACGCCTCGAATTTCTGCACAACGTCGGGCTCGGCTATCTGTCGCTAGGCCGCTCCGCCGCCACGCTCTCCGGCGGCGAAGGCCAGCGCATTCGGCTCGCGACTCAAATCGGATCCAAGCTGCGCGGTGTTCTCTACGTGCTAGACGAGCCGTCCATCGGCCTGCATCACCGCGACAACGGACGTCTGCTAGCCGCGCTCGAAAACCTGCGCGACCTAGGCAACACGGTCCTCGTCGTTGAGCACGATGAAGAAACCATCCGCCGCGCCGACTATGTAATCGACCTCGGCCCCGGCGCCGGTCGTCACGGCGGCGCCTTGGTCGCCAGCGGTACACCCGCTGAAATCATGGCTTCCGCCGATTCGCTGACCGGCGCATACATTTCTGGACGCCAGCACATCGCCATGCTTCCCCAGCGCCGCAGCCCGAACGGGAAAGCCATTACCGTCTTAGGCGCGCGCGAGAATAACCTCAAGAATCTCGACGTCGTGTTTCCGCTAGGCGTGATGACGGTAGTGACCGGTGTTTCCGGCTCCGGCAAATCAACCCTCGTCAACGACATTCTCTACCGCGCGCTCGCCAGGCAACTCTATCGTTCGCGCGAAGAAGCCGGCATGCACAAAGCCATCACCGGAGCAGAGTTGATCGACAAAGTCATTCGCATCGACCAGTCTCCCATTGGACGGACTCCGCGCTCGAATCCCGCAACCTACACCGGAATCTTCGCCGCGATTCGTGACCTCTACGCCATGCTTCCCGAATCGCGCGAGCGCGGATACAAGCCCGGCCGCTTCTCCTTCAACGTCACCGGCGGACGCTGCGAGGCCTGCCAGGGTGAAGGCCAGCGCCGCATCGAGATGAACTTCCTGCCCGACGTGTACGTACAGTGCGAAGTCTGCGGCGGACGCCGCTACAATCACGAAACCTTGTCGGTGCACTACAACGGCCATTCCATCGCCGATCTGCTTGAGATGCCGGTATCCGACGCGCTCCAGATCCTCGAAAACATTCCGCAGGTTAGGCAAAAGCTGCAAACGCTGGTGGACGTCGGCCTCGGATACATTCACCTAGGTCAATCAGCCGTGACTCTCTCCGGCGGCGAAGCCCAGCGCATCAAACTAGCCCGCGAACTCAGCAAACGCCAGACCGGCAAAACTCTTTATCTGCTCGATGAGCCGACCACCGGATTGCATTTCGACGACGTGCGCAAACTGCTCGACGTTCTGCACCGTCTAACCGATCTAGGCAACACCGTAATCATCATCGAACACAATCTGGACGTAATTCGCAACGCCGATTGGATCCTCGACTTAGGCCCTGAAGGCGGAGAAGAAGGCGGCCGCATCGTGGCGCAAGGCACGCCCGAACAAGTCGCGCGCGTGAAGAAATCCTACACGGGACAAGCGCTCACCGCGTATTTCAATGGAGCAGGGAAAAATGGGTCGCTAAAAAATGAGTCGTCCTCAAGAAATGGCGCAGAGAAAAATGGCTCGCTGAGAGGAGTGCTCGCGCCCACCGGCACCGGAGAGCGCGCATGAACTTCTCCCCTCACGATATCCCAGAGAAGCCAACCTTGCAGAACACGGATGCGACACCAGATGCTCCGATCGTTCCCGCGTCAGTTCCCCCCGACGGCCTCCCTGAGGACCAAACTGCTGAGGTCGAAACTCCTAGGTTCGAAACTCCTGGGATCGAAACTGTGGACCTCGTCTCACTCCCCTCTCCCGTGCCGCCCGATCCCGCGTGGAATGGCTGGGATATGCTGCGCCTCGTATTCATCACGCTTATCGCGCTCTTCGTCGGAGTATTTGCCGCATTGCTCATCGCCCACTGGCGTCTCTACCCGCACACGGCCCTAGGCGAAATTGCGCGAATTCCTTTGGTAGTCGTTGCCGGACAATCTCTGGCATACCTGCTCATTCTCGCCTACATGTATGTTCTGGTGACGCGCGAACGAGGTCGCCCCGATTTTCTTGCGGCGATTCATTGGAACTGGCCCAGCAGTAGCGCGCTTGCCATTTGCCTCATGGTGGGCATAGTGCTTTCGGTGAGTTTGCAGATTCTGGCTCATTTCTTGCCGATTCCGAAAGACCTTCCCATTGACACTTTCTTTCGCACGCCCGCCGAAGCCTGGGCCCTCGGTCTCCTGAGCATCACGCTCGCACCTCTGATGGAGGAATTATTCTTCCGCGGCTTTCTCTATCCCGTGCTGGCGCGCGGCATCGGCCTGCCGCTTGCCGTCTTCCTGACCGCGCTAGCTTTCGCGGCGCTACACGGCTCGCAACTCATGTTCTCCTGGGGGCCAGTGCTAGTGATCTTCCTGGTCGGCCTGGTTCTGACGATGGTGCGTGCCAAAACAAATTCCGTAGCCGCCGGAGTCATCATCCACACCGCCTACAACGGAACCATAACCATAGCCATGTTCGCCGCGACCGACGGATTCCGCCATCTGGAAAAATTAAATCAGTAGCGAATGACAGAAGCGAATAAGACTGCTGCTCAAAGAGAAAGCTTCGTATCAGGGCATCGCTTCAGCGATGCCAAACCTTCCTCGAAAGCGACCGCCCCTTTAGGGGCTGAGCTCGTGCTATCGTAGAAATTCATGTCGAATGCACGACAAGAGCTCTTGAAACTGCTGGCGCAAAAATCATTTGGCCTTGGAGAATTCAAACTATCCTCCGGCGGCACCAGCGACTATTACATCGATTGCCGCACCACCACGCTCGACGCTCGCGGCGCGCAACTGACGGGCGAAGTCTTCCTCGAAGCAATCCGCAAGCAGCGTTGGCAAGCCGACGCCATCGGCGGACTAACCATGGGAGCCGACCCCATAGTCGTGGCCGTAGCCGTAACCAGCGGCACCCTGAATGGCTTCCTCGTCCGCAAAGCGGAGAAGCAGCACGGCACCGGCCAACGCATCGAAGGTTTCCGCGAAAAAGGCGCACGCGTAGTAATCGTGGACGACGTGTGCACCACTGGCTCCTCCACCGTGCAAGCCATAGAAGCGGCCCGCGCCTACGGTTTCGAAGTGATAGGCGCGATGTGCCTGGTAGAGCGTCAGGATGCCCACGGCCGACCGAGCGTAGAAAAAGCCGCCGCACCGGCAAACTTCATTTCGATTTTCACGGCAAATGATGTAAGGAAGCAGCACTTAGCAATGAGCACTTAGCTTGAAGCGTCGTGCCACAGGTTCTTGGCTAGATGCTAAGTGCTAAATGCTAAGTGCCAACTGAGAACTGAGAACCGGGAACTGAGAACTAACGTGATTCAAACCCTCGAATGGACCCCGCGCGGCGTAGTCTTCATCGACCAGACGAAGCTGCCGACCGAAGAAGTTTATGTAACCTGCACCACGCATCAGCAGGTAGCCGACGTAATCCGCAACATGGTAGTCCGCGGAGCCCCCGCCATCGGCGTAGCCGCCGCCATGGGCATCGCCCTCGGAGTGAAAAATTCCAAAGCCGAGAATGGAGCCGACCTCAAGAAAGATTTCGACCAGATCTGCGAAACCATCCGCCAGACGCGCCCCACCGCGGTGAATTTATTCTGGGCCATCCGCCGCATGACGGAGAAATTTGAAAAAATCCGCATTCGGCCAATCCCGCAGATCAAACAGGACCTAATCGAAGAATCCCAGCGCATGCACGCCGAAGACATCGCCGCCAACCAGGCCATGGGACGCCACGGCGCAACGCTGATGCCCGCAAGCGGCGGCGTCCTGACCCACTGCAATGCCGGAGCACTAGCCACCGCCGGGTACGGCACCGCGTTAGGAGTAATCCGCGCCGCCATAGAAGCCGGCAAGAAAATCCACGTCTATGCCGACGAGACCCGTCCCTTCCTGCAAGGCTCGCGCCTGACCGCCTGGGAGTTGATGAAGGATGGCATCCCCACCACCGTAATCTCCGACAACATGGCCGGAGTAATGATGCAGCAAGGCAAAATCGGAGCCATCGTAGTAGGCGCCGACCGAATAGCCGCCAACGGAGACGTGGCCAACAAAATCGGCACGTACACGGTAGCTGTTCTCGCAAAAGAGCACGGCATCCCGTTCTACGTGGCCGCGCCGATTTCAACCGTCGATCTAGCCACGCTCGACGGCAGCAAGATTCCCATCGAGCAGCGTAACGCGAGAGAAGTAACGCACATCGGCGGCCGGCAAATGACACCCGACGGAGTCGAGATAGAAAATCCAGCGTTCGATGTAACTCCCGCAAAGTACGTTACAGCCATCATCACCGAACGCGGCATCGCCCGCGCGCCATATGAGGAGTCTCTGCGCGAGTTGACCTTGGAGCCTCAGAAGCGGTGCTGATCCCAAAAATTCACTGTCGCCAATAATCTAACCGGAGTGTCGCCAACTATCCTCTTGAGCCACTGCCAATTCCTTAGTCTTCATTGATCTTGCGTTTTCACCGGATAACTCGGCTCCGGTTAAGCTGGGGCAAGATGCTAGAGCTTTCATCTTGACCGATGGCTTGCAAGGGAGGATAATCTCGGCGGTTTGCGACTGCCGCGCCGAATCCCTCCCCTAGTCGGCAGCCGAGCGGGTCTGTTTCCCTCAAACAAGACCGCGAAGGAGGCTCATGAACTACGCAACGCGAAATCGGAGGTCGATTCTTTTTGGAATTGTCTCGCTCGCGGTGATGACGGCGCTGCTTGCCGCTCGCCCCGCGCAGGCGCAATCGGAGACAGTGCTCTACAACTTCTGCTCGAAAAGCGGCTGCAAGGACGGCGGATACCCCTACGCGGGGCTGGTCCAAGGCACCAACGGATACTTGTATGGGACAACGGGCGGTGGCGGGGACATCGGCGGCGGGACGGTCTTCAGAATCTCGCCGAGCGGCGGCGCGCCGACAATCCACAGCATCTGCCGGCAAGGCACTTGTGCAGGCGGCTATTACCCCCTCTATGCGGAACTGGTCCAGGATACCAAGGGAAGCTTCTACGGAACAACAATCGAAGGCGGGGCCAACGGCGTCGGCGGTGCAGTCTTCAAAATCACCCCAGGCGGTAAGCTCACACCGCTCTACAGCTTCTGCTCGCAAAGCAGTTGCACGGACGGCGCATACCCCTACGCGGGGCTGGTCCTAGCTTCCAATGGGAACCTCTATGGGACAACACTATATGGCGGGGCCAGCAATGATGGGACGGTCTTCGAAATCACCCCAAGTGGTGAGCTGACGACGCTTTACAGCTTTTGCTCGCAGAGCGATTGTGCAGACGGCGCTATGCCGAGCGCGGCGCTAATACAGGCCACCGATGGGAACTTGTATGGGACAACCAGGGCCGGCGGGGCTAACCCTAACGGCGATTATTGCCAGAATGGCTGCGGCACGATTTTCAAAATCTCCCCGAGCGGCGGCGCGCTGACACCGCTCTACAGCTTCTGCTCGCAAAGCGGTTGTGCAGACGGCCTTTCGCCGAACGCGGCGCTAATACAGGCCACCGATGGGAACTTCTACGGGACAACAAGCAACGGCGGGGCGACGATGATCAGCGACGCTGGGACTGTCTTCCAAATGACCCCAAATGGCATGCTGACGACACTTTACACGTTTTGCGGGGCGCCTCCTTGCACGGACGGAGAGGAGCCCGAAGACGCGCTAATCCAAGCTACCGACGGGAACCTCTACGGGACAACGTTGAATGGCGTTGGCGGCGGGACGGTCTTCAGAATCTCGCCGAGCGGCGGCGCGCTGGCACCGCTCTACAGCTTCAACGGAGAATACCCGTGGGCACCGCTGGTCCAGGATACCAATGGATCCTTATATGGAACAACGTACGAAGGCGGGACCACCGGCTACGGGACCGTGTTCAGTCTATCCGTGGGCCTAGGCCCGTTCGTGAAGACATTGCCCACGTCAGGCAAAGTGAAAACGGCGGTCAAGATACTGGGAACTGATCTGACGGGCGCAACCAGCGTCACGTTTAACGGCACGGCGGCGGTTTTCAAGGTGGTTTCAAGTTCCGAAATCACGACCAAAGTTCCCAAGGGCGCCACCACTGGTCCGGTGCAGGTAGTAACGCCCGGCGGCACGCTGACCGGCAACATGAACTTCCAGGTGAATTGAATAGGGCCCGTACCAGCACAAGAATGGCCGCTTGCTGTCTCAGGCGGCTTTCTTTTGCATCAAGCGGTAACTTCTGTTAACAGCCGCTGCACCAATTGAGAATTGTCGCTGGCTCAGGGGATTCGCACACAACTCCGCCGTGCTCGCTGCCGTTCGAAAAATGTCCAAAAGCCGCATTCAGCGCCGATTTGAACCCGGAATTAGAAATCCTAATTGACACCGAGGCCTATAATGAAGTTAAGGTCGTCATAAGAATAGTACGGGCGTTGGCAAGATTCGAGTCCAGCGCCGGGGCGTAGGTTGCGTGAAATCGCCCTTTCTTTTCAATGTAATGCGGACTGTTTTCGGTAAGTCGTTTGGAATCTATATTTTGCAAATGTTGTAACGCGTAAACCATTGATTCTAAAGATAAACCAGTCAGCAGATTTCGCGTAACCACTTTAGAATCAATATTTTGCGAGTAACCTATTTAAAATGAATACTTTGACGAAAAATAGGGGGGGGGAGGGGGGGGACCCCCCACAGTGCAACACCAACCACAATCCCCGATTATTCGCCCCCGAATCATGCGAGCAACGAACCGGCCCGAAAGAGTCAATCCAACTAAATCTGCGGCTCGGTTTTCCAACCGCCCATAAGAGGCGCAACGAACTTCATGCGCATCATCATCGCGGGCGGCGGAACCGGAGGCCATGTCATCCCGGCCCTAGCCATCGCTCAACAGCTAAAAAAGCAGTTCGAAGCCGACGTGCTTTTCATAGGGACAGCTCGCGGCATTGAGACCCGCCTGGTTCCCCAAGCAGGCTTCCCGCTGGAATTGATCCGGGTCGGCGCGCTGAAAAATGTCAGCCTGATGACGCGCGCAAAGACAATGTTCGACCTGCCGCGCGCGATCGCAGCTTCTTCGCGGATGCTGACCGACTTCGATCCCGAAGTAGTAATCGGCGTCGGAGGCTACGCCTCCGGACCAGCGATGGTAGCCGCCATCCGCCGCCGTCTTCCAACGCTAGCCTTCGAGCCGAATGTCGTGCCGGGATTTGCAAACAGAATGATCGCGCGCTGGGTCTCCGCCGCGGCCGTGCACTTTGAAGAGACTTGCCAATATTTTCCCCACTGCCGCGTAACCGGCGTTCCGGTGCGAGCAGCGTTCTTTGATATTGATATTCCCGCGAAGGCTGGTGGTGCTCCCACTCTGTTGGTTTTTGGAGGCAGTCAAGGCGCCCGCGCCATCAACCAGGCGATGATGGAGTCGCTGCCGGGCCTGCGCGCGAAGATTCCGGGGATCCACATCATTCATCAGACCGGACAGCGCGACTATGACCAGGTGCTAGCCGCTTATCAGCAATCCGGAATCTCGGGCGAGGTCCACAAGTTCATCGACGACATGCCAGGAACGTTCGCGCGCGCCGATTTACTGGTCTGCCGATCTGGAGCCAGCACAGTAGGCGAGATAACCGCAGCAGGGAAGCCCGCGATTTTTGTGCCGTTCCCGGCCGCTGCCGACGACCATCAGAACGTGAATGCTCGCGCACTGGAACGAGCAGGCGCGGCGATCGTGGTCGAAGAAAGCAATCTGGGTGCAGCGTATCTGGTCGATACGATCGCGGCGCTGATTAGCGACCGGAGTCGATTGCAGAGCATGTCAGAAGCGGCGAAATCGCTGGCGCATCCGAAAGCAGTCGAAGAAATCGCGGAGATGGTGAGAAAGCTCGCAAATCCGGGATGAGATATTGAGCCGCAGAGATCGCTGATAGTACCAAGAAATTCGAGAGATCTGGTTAAGGTTTTCTCGGCGCTCTCTGCGTCTCGGCGGTGAGATCGTCTATCATCAGTTTCCATGTTCGCTAAGATTCAGCGCATACATTTCGTAGGCATCGGTGGCATCGGCATGAGCGGCATAGCCGAGGTCTTGCTGAATCTCGGCTATCAGATTTCCGGCTCCGACCTCAGGAATTCCGCGGTCACACAGCGCCTGGCTACGCTAGGAGCCACAACTTTCGAAGGCCACGCTGCCGCCAATATCTCTGGCGCGGATGTAGTTGTCACCAGTTCCGCGATCTCAGTTGATAATCCCGAAGTTGCCGAAGCGCGAAGGTTGCATATCCCGGTGATTCAGCGCGCTGAGATGCTGGCCGAACTGATGCGTCTGAAATATGGCATCGCGATCGCCGGAATGCACGGCAAGACGACGACGACTTCGATGGTAGCAGCCGTGTTGGCCGCTGGCGGCCTAGATCCAACGGTGGTGGTCGGAGGCCGCGTCGATGCGATGGGATCGAACGCCCGCCTCGGCAAGTCGGAGTACCTGGTCGCCGAAGCCGACGAAAGCGACCGGTCGTTCCTGAAGCTGTCGCCGATTCTCTCGGTCGTCACGAACATCGACCGCGAGCACATGGACTGCTACCGCGACATGCGCGACGTTCGCCGGACGTTTCTAGAATTTATGGAGCGCGTGCCGTTTTACGGCCTGGTCGTCGGCTGCAACGACGACTTGGTGCTCCGCCGCTTGCTACCGCGCGTCCATCGCCGCGTGACGACCTATGGAATGACGAAAGGATCAGATTTCCTGATTCGTCTGGGGTCGTCGCAGGCTCGATCGTCACCGGTTCGCACGCCGCAGGGTGCAGGAGAACACGGCCCGCTCGTCCGCTTTCAGGTTACGTACAAAGAGAAAGACCTAGGAGAATTCACGCTGCACGTTCCGGGTACGCACAACGTGCTGAACGCGACGGCGGCGATTGCAGTGGGCGCCGCGCTCGACATTCCGCCGGAACAGATCCGTTCTGCGCTTGACGGTTTTCGCGGTGTAGATCGCCGCTTCCAACTCAGAGGTACGGCCGCGGGCGTAAGCGTGATCGACGATTACGGACACCATCCTACGGAGATTCGTGCGACGCTAGCCGCCGCTCGCGAGTGCGGATTTCGCCGAGTGCATGTGATCTTCCAGCCCCACCGCTTCACCCGCACCCGCGATCTGATGGATGAATTCGCAACCGCGTTCGCCGACGCCGACACACTCTGCCTGCTCGACATTTATCCCGCCAGCGAGAAGCCGATCGAAGGCATCACAGCCGAAGCGCTCGCCGGCCGCATCGTTGGAGTTGGGGCAGGGAAGCGCGGCGTGACCTACGCTCCTTCTTTTTCCGATGCAGTTGCGTCGGTCGCAGCGCTCGCTCAATCCGGTGACATGATCTTGACCCTTGGTGCGGGCAGCGTTTCGCAACTGGGCGCGCTGCTCCTGAAAAAACTGGAGAGCGCGAACCAACTTGGCACTGTCTCAATTCGCGAAAACCATTTATAGTAATTTTGCTCAGCGGTTTTCTGTCGACAACTGACTCTAACGAGTGGCGCGGAAATCAAGTTCTACCGCGATACAGGAAGAGTTGTATCCGCTTCCCGGCGAAGTTGCTCAGCATCGAGCTCATGAGCGTGAGCCTTTCGACGACGCACGGCTCGTCGATCTCGAAGCAGAGCAGGAATCCCCATTTCTGCGCGGACAAAAGCGTGTCTCCGTCCGCCGCGGATCAATCCCCAAAAAGACTGCCGCAAGGTTGCTGTGGGTCGTAGCGTCGCTCATCATTCTAGCGATTCTAGGAGCTGCCGCCTTAGGCCTCTACCGTTATGGCGAGCACTCCTGGCGTTTTCGCATCGATTCCAGCGATCAGATTGAAGTCGCCGGCGCTGAACATGTGCCGCATGCGCAAATCATGGAAGTCATGGGCGGAGACATTGGCCGCAACATCTTCTTCGTCCCGCTAGCCCAGCGCAAACAGCAACTCGAGCAGATTCCGTGGGTGGAATCGGCGAGCGTGATGCGCTTTGTGCCGAATCGTCTGCGCATCGAGATTCATGAACGAACGCCGGTTGCCTTTGCCCGCATCGGCCCGCACATTTCGCTGATCGACGCCGGAGGCACGCTGATGGAACTCGCTCCCGGCAGCAAACATAAGTATTCGTTTGCCGTGATTGCGGGCATGAATGCGGGCGAACCGCTCTCCACTCGCGCCGCGCGCATGAAGAACTACAACGAACTGGTTCGTGAACTCGATTCCAGCGGCGCGCACTATTCCCAGGAACTGAGCGAGGTGGACATCAGCGACCCCGAGGACGTCAAAGTGCTGGTCGCCGATGCGAACGGCGAAGTGCTGGTGCATCTGGGCTCGGGGAATTACCTGCAGCGCTACAAAACCTACGTGACGCATGTGCAGCAGTGGCGTCAGCAGTTCGACAAGCTTGAGTCGGTGGACCTGCGCTACGACGGCCAGATCATCGTCAATCCCGATCTTAACGGGATTGCGCGGCAGCCGAGGCTCGCACCGGCGGCAGCCAGGGCGGCGATGGCTGCGGGAGTGAAAACCGCAGCGCTCGTCAATTACGAAAAATATGTGAAGCAGCCCGCGCCCGCTCCGGTGAAGAAAGACGCGAAGCCCAAAGCGAAAGCCGCGACCAAGGATGCAGGTCATCATGTTGCGGCGAAATCGACGCCGGTCAAACAGGCTCCAGTCCAGCAAGCGTCTGTTCAACACACTTCGGTTAAGCAAGCTCCGGTTAGATCAGTGCCGGTCAATCAGGTCGCGCCGAAGCCAAGTCCAAACGAAGCGCCGGCCAATGCGGCGAAAAATACTGCAGCGAAGAACATAGAAACGTCGCATCCGATTGCGCTCCCGCCCGGCGCGGTGGTCGCGGCACCGAAGAAACCGAGCGCTGCCATTCCTAAGGAGACCCCGCAGAACTAGCGATCATAATCATGCCCAGCCACCAGCCTAATTTCATTACCGCCATTGACGTAGGCAGCGCCAAGACTTCCGTGCTGGTCGCCGAACTGAGCGAGAACGGATTGCGTTATCGCGGCCACGGCATCAGCGAATCGCGAGGCCTGCGCAAGGGCGTGATTACGGAACTCGATAAAGCCGTCAGCAGCATTCAAAAAGCGGTGGAGCACGCCGAAGACGTGGCCGGCATCGCGATCGAACACGCGCTGGTAGGGATTGCGGGCGCGCACATCCGCGGGATGAACAGCCACGGTGGAATCACGTTCGGCGCGCGCTCGCGGGAAATCGGCCGCGACGAAATTCGGCAGGCCGTAGACAAAGCCCGCACCGTGCCTTTGCCCGCGGATCGCGAGATTCTTCATTTGCTGCCACAGGAATTCATTCTCGATGATCAGCCCGGTGTGCAGGATCCCACAGGCATGATGGCCACGCGCCTCGAAGTTCGCGTACACATTGTGACCGCTTCGTCGAGCGCGACCCAGAACCTGGTGACCGCGGTGAACCGGGCTGGCGTTCATGTGGACGATACGATTTTTGAGCCGCTGGCGTGCGCGGACTCGGTGTTGCGGTCGGACGAACGCGAACTCGGCGTCTGCCTGATCGATCTCGGCGCCGGCTCCTGCGATCTGATTGTTTTTCAGCAAGGCGCAGTCGCGCATACGGCGGTTATCCCCATCGGCGGCGACCACTTTACCAGCGATCTCTCAGTTGGCATGTGTACGGGACTGGCCGACGCGGAGACGCTCAAGAAAAATTTCGGCAACGCCGTGCCGACGCTGATTCCAGAAGGCAACGAAGTCGAAGTGCCGTCGGTAGGAGACCGTCCCTCGCGCATGATGCCACAGCGCATGGCGGGGGAGATTCTGGGCCCGCGGGCGCGCGAACTTTTCGAGTTGCTGCGCGAAAACCTGCGCCACGCGGGCGTTCTCGAACACTGCATCGCCGGATTTGTGCTGAGCGGCGGCGCGTCACGCCTTCCGGGCATTCTCGACGTGGCGGAATCCGTGCTGCGCAAGGCGGCGCGGTTGGCCTGGCCGACGCCGATGGCGAAGATGCCGTCGTTCCTGGCCGAGCCGGAGTTCGCGACAGTCTTGGGCATGACGTATTACGGCCACCGCGCCCGGCTTGCTCGCGGCATGCAGGAGCCCAGCTTTGGTTCACGCATGAAGGCGCTGTTCGCCGGCAAGGGCGCCTAAGTTGATCGCATAGATTTGGCTCTTACTGAGAACTGAGAACCGACAACTGAGAACTGATTTTACGAGGTGACGTATGAAAGAAGATAACGGACTCCGCATCTGTTTCAACGAAGAAGCCCGTAACGACGCGCGCATCAAGGTCATCGGCGTGGGCGGCGGCGGCAACAACGCGGTCAATCGCATGATTGACTCGGGCATGGAACACATCGAATTCATCGTGGCCAACACCGATTTGCAGGCGCTAAGAATGTCGCGCGCCGCCACCAAGATCCAACTCGGAGTGAAGCTGACCAACGGACTAGGCGCTGGCGCCAATCCCGAGATCGGCCGCAAGGCCGCGCTGGAAGATTCCGACAAAATCATCGAAGTCCTCGAGGGCGCGGACATGATTTTCGTTACCGCCGGACTCGGCGGCGGAACCGGCACCGGCGCCGCGCCGATTATCGCGTCGCTGGCCA
The DNA here is from genome assembly GCA_963755765.1 of uncultured Acidobacteriaceae bacterium. Classification (GTDB taxonomy): domain Bacteria; phylum Acidobacteriota; class Terriglobia; order Terriglobales; family Acidobacteriaceae; genus Acidiflorens. The sequence goes on along the minus strand of CAVWKZ010000002.1, from coordinate 16,038 downwards.
GCGAAATGGGCGCCCTCACCGTGGCCGTGGTCACCAAGCCTTTTGCCTTTGAAGGCAAACGCCGCATGCAGCAGGCGGAGCGCGGCATTGCCGAACTCATGGAGTCGGTCGACACCACCATCGTGATCCCCAACGAAAAGTTGCTCGGAGTTGCCGAAAATGCGGGCTTCTTCGAGTCATTCCGCATCGCCGACGATATTCTTCGACAGGGGGTGCAGGGAATTTCCGACATCATCACCATCCCCGGCATCATCAACCGCGACTTTGCCGACGTGAAGGCCATCATGGCGGGCATGGGATATGCGGTGATGGGCACAGCGACCGCGTCCGGCGCGCACCGCACGATGGAAGCTGCGCAACGTGCCATCGCTTCGCCGCTGCTTGAGGCGGGCGCGATCGACGGAGCTCGCGGCATTCTGATCAACATCACCGGCTCAAATTCGCTGAAGCTGGCCGAGGTGCAGCAGGCCTGCACGATTATTCAAGGCGCGGCTCACGAAGATGCCAACATTATTTTCGGCGCCGTCTTGGACGAGAAGATGAAAGACGCAGTCAAGATCACCGTGATCGCAACCGGATTTAGAGAATGCGAGATGCGGCGTCCGCGCCACCACGAGAGCTTCGATCCGGTTATAGTTTCGCGAGAAGCTTCGCGGCAGCGCGATCATTTCCACGAGCCCGAACCCGACGCCGATCCCGAGCCCATTTTCGAACCAGCCTTCGAGCCAGATCCATCACCCGTAGCGTTTCAGCAATCGGCGACGGCTAGCGCGGTGCAAGCTGCTGAAGTGATTTCATTCGATGCCATGCACTCCGCCCCTCCCAGTTATGAGGCGGAAGATCTCGACGTCCCAGCGTTCCTGCGGAAACGCAGCGAAGTAATGTAGGGAAATGCCGGCTTCAGTTTCAGAATTTCAAGGTTTCAAAACTTTGAAACCTCACTTCTGCGCTGCGATCCAGGCATCGATCTTCTCTTCCAGCAGGTCGAGCGGCAGCGGTCCCTGATCGAGCACCGCGTCGTGGAAGCTGCGAATGTCGAATTTTGCGCCTAACTTTTTCTGCGCGCGCGCCCGCAGTTCGAGAATCCTCATCTGCCCCATCTTGTAGGAAAGTGCTTGCGCCGGCCACGCGATGTAGCGATCTACCTCAGTGTTGATGTTCTCGTCGTCCATGGCAGTGTGCACGTGGAAGTAATCAACCATCTGCTGGCGCGTCCAATGCTGGGAGTGCACGCCCGTGTCTACCACCCAGCGCACGGCGCGCCAAATCTCATTTTGCAGGCGGCCGTATTCGCTGTAGGGATCCTGATAGAACCCCACCTCTTTTCCCAGACGCTCAGAGTAGAAGGCCCAGCCCTCGCTGTATGCATTGACATCAAGGCTGTACTTGCGGAACGGCGGCAGGCCGGTGAGTTCCTGCGCAATAGAAAATTGCAGGTGATGTCCGGGGACGCCTTCGTGATACGCGATGGCTTCCACGTTGAGCAGCAAGCGCTTCTCCGGCGCGTACTCGTTGACGTTGATGCGGCCGGGGCGTGAGCCGTCTCCGGCGCCGATGGAATAATCGGCAGGCGGAGCGGAAGCGCTTCGGTAGGACTCCATCGGCACAACGTCGAGCTTGTTCTTCGGCAGGCGTCCGAATAGTTCCGGCAGCTTAACGTACATCTGGTCGCGATAGTGCGTGTACAGGTCAAACAATTGCTGGCCGGACTTGGCGTGCAATTTCGGATCCTGCCGGATGTGATCGTTAAACGATTTCAGATCGCTAAAGCCCTGTGCCTTGGCGATGACCAGCATCTGGGTTTCAATCTCCGCCACGCTCTTCAAGCCGAGCTCGTGAATCTGGTTGGCGGTGAAATCGGTGGTCGTCTGGTGACGGACGGCAAAGCGATAGCGCGCTTCACCGTCGGGCAAGGCCCATACGCCGGGATCTAGCCGTCCATGCGGCGCGTAATCGTCACGCACGAATTTGGCGAACTTGGCATAAGCGGGTGCGACTTCGTTTTTCACCGCGGTTTCGATGGCATCGCGTAATTGTTTGCGCTCATTTTCGGAAATGGAGTCGGGGAACTTGTGCAGCGGGTCGGTAAACGGACTCTTGTCGAGCGGGTCGTCGGCGATCTGCTGTGCCTGACTGGATACTTTCTCCAGCAGATACTTGGGCGGCATGAGGTGGTCGCGCAATCCGTCGCGCATGTGTCCGATGGCCTGATCGAGCACGCCGGGAATCTGGTGCAGACGGGACAAGTAGTCCTGATAGTCCTTCACATTGCGGAAGGGAGAATCGTAGGGCAGGCCCGCGTACCCCAGATGAACTCCGCCGAATTGCGTTGCCGGCATCTCCCAGTCTTTGAATTGCGCGCTGTCGATCGCTTCGCGGAGGCCGCGGACCATCAACGCCTGGTTGAGCTTTTCCTGCTCCGGAAATCCAGTCACATCGATGGCCTCGAAACGTGCCAGCGACAGGCGAGTATGTTCGAGATCGTCGGCGATTGCTTTGTCCGAAAAATCGCTGAGCCGATCGTTGTAGCGATTATCTCCAACCTGGGTGGCAAATTCAGGCTGAGTCCGCAGTGAGTACTCCCACTCATCGGCGAGCAGACGATTGAGCTCGGCTCGGCGAGCTTCGAGTGTTGGTTCGGCGGCATGGGCAAGAAGAGGGACGAGTACGCCAACGGCGAAGGAAATATTCACAAGCAAAACCACGAACGATGTTCGCAAGATGCAGGCCTCCACAACATTCGCTTTCGTTTAGGACGTGCCGTCAAAAAATATCAGAAAAGAGCGCAGCGTGGATGGTGTTCCAATCTACGCATGAATCACGATGCGACCAGGTTTCATGTGCAAGCGAATGCACAGCCCGAGACTTTGAAGGTAACGAGCCGAAGTATTACCAAAGGTGTGAGTCTTCTCCGCGAAATCGCCTTAACTACAATTCATTCATATAGTTACCGGCTAGATTCCGGAATCGGCAGCTGGTTACTTTACAGTTGCGCCGAAGCGCGTAAATCGCCTACTATCGGACAGTTGCAGGAAATGCGCGCCTCAGTGGGTAATTTGGCGAGACTCTTGCATCTTAACTGTTAAGCCGATAGACATTAAGACATCTGGACTGGCTAAAGCACTAAATTGGCGAGTGCCACCGGGGATGGTTGAGTGAAGTTTAGGGCCTGTTTTCTTCGTCTCGCAGTGTTCTTAGGATTGGCAATGTGTCTGGAAGCGAGCAGCATCGCAGCCAGCGTCAATCCCAGCCCGGTCACGCCGCACAAGAAAACTCACAGCGTCACCGAGAATCAGCACGCCAGGAAGCACATGCGCACGCTGGCCCACAGTCGCGCTCCGCATGCGCAGTATGTTGCTGCGGGATCTTCCGCCGCCGCTCGCCGCCATCATTATTATTACGAGCGCTTCCATACCAGTTCGTTTGTAACATCCGACATTACCGAAGGCGACGTGACCGCCGGCGAAGATCCCGTTGTTCGCCAGGCCGCGATCGATGCGCTGGGCAACATGAACGGCACCGTGGTCGCGATCGAGCCGACCAGCGGACGCATCCTCGCCATGGTCAACCAGAAGCTGGCCTTATCAAGCGGCGCGCAACCCTGCTCGACCATAAAACTTTCCGTGGCTTTGGCCGCATTGAGCGAAGGGGTGATTGACGAGGAAACTCCGGTTTCGCTCGGAGGCCGCAGCCGCATGAATCTTACCGAGGCGCTGGCCCATTCCAACAATGCATACTTCGAAGCGGTCGGGCGCAAGCTCGGCTTCGAGAAGGTGCAGTACTACGCGCACCAGTTCGGACTCGGCGAACTTGCCGGCTATCACATTCCGGACGAGCAGTTGGGCACTTACCCGGAAGTAGAGATTCCTGCCAAACTTGGTGGCGTCAGCAAGATGTGCTCATTCGGCGAAGGCATCTCGATGACTCCGCTACAATTGGGCGCGCTAGTGACGGCGATCTCAAACGGCGGTACGCTTTACTACTTGCAGCATCCGAATGGTCCGGACGAAGTTGCCAATTTTCAGCCTCGTGTAAAACGTCATCTCGATATTGAGCCAGTGATTCCCGAACTCTCCGATGGCATGGCGGGAGCCGTTAACTACGGTACCGCGCGCAGCGTACGCTTGAATTTTAACGAGGAATCGATTCTAGGTAAGACCGGGACCTGTTCGCACGCCGGCACCCGCTTCGGATGGTTCGCCTCTTACGCTAACACCGACATTGGACGCATAGTGACCGTCGTCTTCCTGCAGGGTGGACGTCCTACCTTCGGCCCCAAGGCGGCGGAGATTGCTGGACGCATGTACCGCAATCTCTACGACCACAACTTCTTTGTGGCGGGAGCAGCGGGAATCGTTCCGGCTGAGACAGTACAGAAGGCGAGCAGAGTAACCACGCAGCAGTAATTCCCGGGCGCTCGGCCCCATTCGCGGCAGGTTCTTAAGTGCTATAAACCGTTCGAAATGCTTGCCGTACCCTCCCTTACTTCTTGGGATGCGAGATGCTCAGCGGAAACGAGGCAATGAAGAGTCTCGCTTGGTCGCTGTCGATTGGCTCCACATCGAAAAAAGTCGTGGCCGTTATGCCCAGCACCCTGGTTCGGAAGTAATAAACTTTGCCCGCTTCGGCGTTGAAGTGTGCCAAACCGACCACCTCGGATCTGCTGGCGAAGTGCGACTGCCAGTTGGCGCAGAGGTGGTGCTCTCCGGGATCCACTGCCACATAGAGATAGGAACTGCGATGATTGGCGCCGATCCAGGCGCCGTCGAGAGCGACCTTTGTGGTGATGCAGCCGCCAGGGCAGTTAGCGATCCCCATATCTTGAAGCACGTAAACCAGCGCCTTGCCCGCCTCGGGCTGCGCGACCGTATGATGGGAGTCATCGTCTTTCACATCGAATTTGACGTTGTTGGGACCGCAGGCAGCCGCAGCGGCAGAGATGGATGCCGGATCCTGGGCGAAGGCAGCGATCGTGAGAAGGAGTGACGCGAGAAGGAGTAACGCGAGAAAGTTTAACGCGAGAGCAGTGCGCATGCTTTTCCTCCGAACCGAACAGGAAACTGTACGCCCTCGCGGGTTCCGGAATGCTTACTGCTTGACCTCATCTTTGGCGACCACACCGTCTTTGATGTAGACGATGCGATGTGCGTACTCGGCGATGTCGTGTTCGTGGGTCACGAGCACGATCGTATTGCCTTCCGCGTGCAGGCGATCGAACAACGCCATGATCTCGTTTCCCGTTTGTGAGTCGAGGTTGCCGGTCGGCTCGTCGGCGAGGATGATGGCCGGCTTGTTCACCAAAGCTCGGGCGATGGCCACGCGCTGGCGTTGTCCGCCGGAGAGTTCGTTGGGTTTGTGGTTCATGCGCGCCTCCATGCCGACCGAAGCCAGGGTGGCCTTGGCGCGCTCGGTGCGCTCTACCGCAGGAACCCCTGCATAGATGAGTGGTAGTTCCACATTGTGCAGAGAAGTGGCGCGGGCCAGCAGGTTGAAAGTCTGGAAGACGAATCCGATTTCTTTATTGCGGATGCGGGCCAGTTCATCGTCGTCGAGATCGCTTACCAGCTGTCCGTTGAGCCAGTACTGGCCCTTGGATGGCGAATCGAGGCAGCCGATCAAATTCATCAGCGTGGACTTGCCGGAGCCGGACGGTCCCATGATAGCGACGTATTCGTTGCGCTGGATGCGCAGGTTGATGCCCCGCAGCGCATGCACCTGTTCCGAGCCCATATCGTAGCTCTTCCACAGGTCCTCGGTGGTGATCATGTAGGAGTTGGGCGCAGCCCAATTCGCGGGCTTGTCAATTGGTAATAGCTCGGCAGTCGCCATCTTGCTCTCCTTCTCCGGATCGGGCTCGGGCACGCACGCTCCTATAGCCGTTCTATGTTGGACGTTCTAACCTGACAGAGGTTAGGTTTTAAGTCTCAGGTCTTTGAACTTAGGTTTTCCTGAGACCTAAGACCTTAAGACCTGACACCTTGCTTCTCAGCTGCTTTCGTCTTCCTTCTTCGGAGCCGAATTGTCTATTTTGACGCTCGTGCCCGGCTTCAGGGTACGCAAAACCTTGTAGCTGCCGGTAATCACTTCGTCACCGTTCTGCAAGCCTTTGACAACTTCGATATCGGTGGTGCCACTGATGCCCGTATCCACCGGAACAAACTCAGCCTTCTTGTTGCGGATCACGAACACACCCTGTATTTCTTCCTTTTGCTTCGATGCGTCCGCCGGGGCGCTGGCGGCCTGTACGGAATTTTTCCCGGCAGCTTTATCATCCTTCGTTGCAAGATCTGCCGGAGTGCGCACAGTGAGCGCCTGAATCGGAATGCTCACCACGTTGCTGCGGGTGGCGGTTGTGATTTTGGCGGTCGAAGAGAGCCCTGGGCGCAGGGTCGCTGGCGGATCCGTGAGCGTCACCACCACCTTGAAGTCCTTCGCTTCCTCGCTGGTCGAAGTGGCCTGAGAGGTAGCCACGCCAGTCGAGCGCACGATGGCGTTGTCCCCGATTTCGCTGACGACGCCGTGAAAAATCTTATGCGGGATAGCATCGATGGTCACTTCGGCAGGCTGGCCCAGATGCACGTTAACGATGTCGGTCTCGTCCACCCTTACTTCGGCGGTGATCACAGACATGTCGGCAATCGTCATCAGGGTGCTACCCGGAGAATTCTGTATTCCCATGACCACTGTCTCACCTTCACGCACCGGAAGATTGGTGATGACGCCGTCAAACGGGGCTTCATAAGTGGTCTTTTGCAGCACGTCGGTAAACCGGGTCAGGTTGGCCTGATTCTGGGTGATGTGCTTGTCCATCGAATCTTTCTGCGCTCTGGCTTGGGCCACTTTGGCTTCGGCTTGAGCCAGGCCGGCATCGGCGGTCTCCCACGCCGCCTTCTTGACGTCGTAATCCTGCTTGGCGATGAGGGCAGCGTTGTACAGGCCTTGGGCACGGTCCCAGTCTAGTTTGGCGTGGACGTCGTCAGATTTGGCGCGGTTTAGGTCTGCGAGTGCGGTGTTCAGCGCGGCATCTGCTGCAACGGCGTCGGTTTCAGCGGCCTGTACGGAAGCGCGCGTGGCATTCACGTCGGCCAGGGGCTGCACGTTCTCGAGCTGCGCCAGCAACTGCCCTTTTTTCACGCTGTCGCCTTCCTTGACATGCAGTTTGACGATCCTGCCCATGGCATTCGCCCCGATGTTCGCATAGGTCTTGGGCTTGATTTCACCCGAGGCGCTGACCACGGAGGACAGGTTCTGTTTCTGAACTTTCCCGGTTTGAACCGTCACCAGGTTCTTCCGGCTCTGGTAAACCGTCACTGAGACGATGATTACCAGCAGCAGGGCTGCGCCAACCCCGATCAGTACTTTTTTCCAGGTCTTCATAGCGAAGTCTTTTTGCTTAGGCCTTCAGCACCAAGGTTCGGGATCGTCCCCGGCTACGGGTGTTGAACGACAAAACACACCATAGTTGCGCATGAACAGTTACGTTCAGACGAGAGGGAAAGTTCCCCGATTCCAGCGAAATAAACACTTCCTCAGTGTCGCTCCGGTGGGCTTACGGAGGGGAGACACGAGAAGCAATTCATTATATCGCGACGAGTGTTCCGGCAATGGCTGGGCTCCAGTTATTGTTCAGGCCATCCTCGAGCGGTGTTCGATCGGGTGCTCGACCGCAAGACACGGATTCTTAAGGGATTTACAAGGCGGCCGAAGCCCAGAAAATCTTTTCCGCGCAGGCCACTTCTCCTTGCCTTGTTGTATCCAATGAACATAGAATTAACCAACTGTAGTCTGGTGAGGTAGCCCTTCTTATGTTCTCCGCAGGTTTTCGAAATCGTTGCTCGGTGGGCGTGCTGGCTGGCGCGATGACGCTTGGTTTTGCCGCCTTTTCCCAGGCACAGGACAAGGACGCAAACGCTTCCAGCGACAGCGCCATGCCTGCCCAGGGAAGCCAGACAGATCCTCTAAAGCGTCCGATCCCGGAAAAGCAGAGAAAGGCCAATGCCAAGGCTCTCAAGATTGAGTTGAGCAAGACTTATAGGAAGTGGCTGGACGAAGATGTGCGCTGGATTATCACCGACGAAGAAAGATCCGCCTTCATGCAGCTCTCGAACGACGAGGAGCGCGACCAGTTCATCGAGGCCTTCTGGCAACGCCGCGATCCGACGCCCGACACAGAAGAGAACGAATTTAAGGAAGAGCACTACCGCCGTATCGCCTACGCCAACGAGCACTACGCAGCCGGTATTCCCGGCTGGAAGACCGATCGCGGTCGGATTTACATCGTGTTTGGACCCGCGGACGAGATCGACTCGCACCCTTCCGGCGGTAGCTACGAGCGCCCCATGGAAGAAGGCGGCGGCGAAACATCCACGTTCCCGTTTGAAACGTGGCGTTATCGGTACATCGAAGGCATCGGCCAGGAAGTCATGATCGAATTCGTAGACAGTTGCATGTGCGGCGACTATCACATGACGATGGACCGCTCGGAAAAGGACGCGCTCAAGTACACCCCGAACGCCGGTCTGACACTGTACGAACAGCTGGGTATGCAGCAGAAGGCCAACCGATTCACCGGCGGCAACGGTATTGAGCAACTGGGTACCTCGCCATTTAATAATGACTTGCAGACCAAGGAATTCGACCGCCTGTCACAGTTTGCCAAGCTGCAAGCGGCGCCGGCGGTGAAGTTCAAGGACCTGGAAGAAGTGGTCAGCCACAAGATCAGCGTCAACTTGATGCCGTTCGATGTGCGCGTGGACTTCGTGAAAGTGACTAGCGATACAGTGCTGGTTCCGGTCACGGTTCAGATCAAGAATCGCGACGTCACTTTCCAGAATAAGGATGGGGTGGAACGCGGCACGGTCAATATCTTCATGCGCGTGACCACGCTCACCGGCAAGATCGTGCAAACTTTCGAAGACCCGGTGCAGGTCGATATACCGGTGGAACTGCTTCCCAAGACTGCCGAGAATGCTTCGGTGTACTGGAAGGCAATCCCGCTGCGGATCAGTCAAAATCGCTACCGTCTGGACATCGTGGTCAAGGACGTGAACGGGGATCGCACCGGGAGCTGGGAACACGCCATCGTCATCCCGGATTTCAGCGAGGACAAGTTGAGCAGCTCAACCCTGATCATTGCCGACCAGATGGAACCGGTGGCAACCAAGAACGTGGGTACGGGCAATTTCGTGATCGGAGCCATGAAAGTGCGGCCGCGGGTGGCGCCCTCCGACGGCAAGCCCATTTCATTCAAGCGCAATCAGAAGCTTAATTTTTGGATGCAGGTTTACAATCTCAGCGTGGACGACAAGACCCACAAGCCTTCGGCCACGTTCGAATACAATGTGACCGACGCAAACAACAAGGCCGTCATCCACACCGTCGAGTCCACGGACACGATGGGCAATGTCGGCGACCAGGTCACCTTGCAGAAGACGCTTTCCGCGGCGAATCTGCCGGTGGGCCTGTACAAGATCGAGATCAAAGTGAACGACAACCTTTCCAAGCAGACAGTGGATCCAACGGCGACCTTCGCCGTGGAGTAAACTGCAGCCTGGTTCCCAGGGGTGGTGGGCGGGATGTTCCGAAAGCTCGGGTTCCTCGTAGTCGTCGTCATCGTTGTCACGAGCGCGGCTCTTCCGGCGTGGTCCGGAAATGTCTCCGGAGGGATTTCGGGTGCGATCTCAGGATACGTTCGCGATGCCAGCGGCGCGCCGCAGATGGGCGCAGTGGTGGAAGTACTCGGCTCGGCCTCCCAGGCGCTGAAGGTCTTCACCGACGATCGAGGCTTTTACTCCGTCACCAGTCTCATCCCCGGAATCTATAGTGTCAAAGTAAGTGCACCTTCATTCCTGCCCACGCTGCGCGAAAAAATCGGTGTGCGCTCGGGCGCAAAATTGATGGTGAACATCACCCTGACCACACTGTTCGAAGCCATCCAGTTGGTTCCTTTACGCGGCCCGGTGGACGATGACGACTGGAAGTGGACGCTGCGTTCGGTCGCCAACCGGCCCATCCTGCGAATGCTGCCTGACGGCACGACCGTGGTTTCGCAGAGCGGGGAGTCAACCGGCGATCACGATTTAAAAGGTACCGTGACTTTGCTGGGCGGATCACCGGGGCAGGGGTTCGGCAGCCCTTCCGATATGACAGCCGATTTTGCAATGGAGCGTTCGCTGTTGTCGAGTGGCACCCTGCGACTGAACGGCAACCTCGGTTACGAATCCGACGGAGAGGGCGTTCCATCAGCCGTTCTCCGAACCACCTACACCGGCCGTTTCGATGGCATTTTTGAACCTTCGGTTGCCATTACCGCCCTCAGGTTGAATTCGCCTGACATGAGCACGATGCCCGGCGCGACCCTGCAGGCGCTATCCGTGACCAGTTCCGACCGGATCGTCATTGGCGACAAGCTGGAGATGAAACTCGGCAGCGAACTGCAGACCATCCAGTTTATGGGACGGGTCAACGCCATCAAGCCTTTCGGAGCGGCTGATCTCCACATCACTTCGAATTCTGTCCTGGAATATCAATACGCCAGCTCCGTCCCGAATATCGGATTGACGGATCGGTTGGGTGACGGTTCGGGCGATCGTTTGGATTCGCCTTCATCCGATCTCAGCGAAACCGCGCCGCGCATGAGCATCACCGGATTCTCGCCGGCAGTGGAGAAAGGTCATCATCAGGAAGTATCCTTCTCCCAGCGCATCGGCAAGAACAACATGCAGGTCGCGTTCTATGCCGACAGCATGGTCGATCCGGTGCTCACCGGTGTAGGCGAGGTTTCTGCTGAATCCGGCGAGGTGCTCCCCGATATGTACTCGGGTACGTTCAGCTATCAGGGGAACGACTTCGCGACGCGCGGGTTGCGCGTGGTGCTGCAGCGTAAATTGCTGTCTGATCTGACCGCAACTTTGGATTACGCCTACGGAGGCGTTCTCGACTTGTCGCGCGCCGACGTTCAACTGCAGGACGCGCGGGATTGGATTCGCACCGAGCGCCGGCAAGCGGTGGCCGCGAAGTTCAGCGGAACCATACCGAAGTCGAAGACGCGCTGGGTCGCTTCCTATCGCGTATCGGGCACCCGCACCTTGACGCCGGTTGACCTGTTCAACACTTCGGCAGGCCAGTCCGATCCGTATTTGAACCTCTGCATCCGGCAACCGATTCCCGCCAGCTTCTTTGCGGGACACATGGAAATTCTCATGGACCTGCGAAATCTTCTGGCGCAGGGGTATATCCCGGTGATGGGACAGGACGGACACACTCTCTATCTCGTGCAGTCGGCGCGTTCAGTGCGCGGTGGCGTGGCCTTTAGCTTCTAGGTAATGCTTCAATCCGCGAATTGCAAAGAAAAGCCTTCGTGATCCTTCGTGCCCTCTGCGGTTCAAGCTTTTTGCGAGTCCCATCGTAAGACTAAGCCAGTAGTAGCTTCGGTGAATTTTCTTCTCGTGAAGTTAGGCACTGATCTTTCGCACACTCTCGTTTATAATTCGGCGAATCTCAAGAAGAAGTGTGTTGCCGCTCGCGGATCATCGGTGCGGCTATGCTCGCGACGGATAAGTGCTATAAGGAGAACAACTGATGAATCTGCGACGGGTGTTGCTGGTGGTGATGGTGCTGGTTGCGGCCGCGGTAGGTCAGAGTTTCCGCGGAGGAATCTTGGGAACGGTAACCGACGCGACCGGTGCGTCCGTCGCTGATGCGAAGGTCATCGCTACCGACACCGGCACGGGCCTGGTTCGTGAGAGCATAACCGACGCCGATGGCAATTACAGCTTCACCGAGTTACCGCTAGGCACCTACACGGTTACTGCCACCAAACAAGGTTTCCGCACACAGCTCGCCACCAACATCCAGGTAGCCGTCGAAGGTCCGCAACGCGCGAACCTCACCTTGACGCCCGGACGTGTCGAAGAAAAAGTAGAAGTGCAGGCCGACGTGCCACTGGTCGAAACCAGCAGCAATACCCTGGGCGGCACCATCCAGGCGGAGCAATTCAAGGATCTACCAGTGAACGGGCGCGACTTCATGAAGATGCTGACCGCGGTTCCCGGCGCCAATGCCGATCCCAGTTCGGTGAACGACTCTCCCGGCTCGTTCGGAGTTTTTTCGGTAAACGGAAACCGCGGCCGCTCTAACAACTTCCTGCTCGACGGCACCGATATGAACGACGGTTTCCGCAATGACAACGCCATCAACGAAGGCGGTGTATTCGGCATTCCGGCAACCCTGCTGCCGGTGGACGCCATCGAGGAGATGGCGATTCTAAACAACACCGAAGCCGAGTACGGACGCAACTCGGGCTCGATCGTCAACATCGTGACGAAATCGGGAAGCAATAACCTGCACGGCTCGGCTTTTGAGTACTTCCGCAACAATGCGCTCGACGCCCGCAATTATTTCAACTGCGCCCAGGCGCCGTGCCTTTTTGAGGCTCCTCCGAATCCGCAGAATGCATTTCACAACAACCAGTTCGGGGGGTCGCTGGGCGGACCGATCATCAAGGACAAGACTTTCTTCTTGTTTTCTTATGAAGGACAACGCGAAGACGTCGGGTTCCCGGCGCCAGCCACGGTTCCCAGTCAAGCCGACATCAACGCGGCAATCGCGGATAACGGCGGCGTCGTCAACCCGATTATCCAAAATATCCTGAACACAAACCCCTGGGGCATCCTTCCCGCCACCAATGAATCCGAAGAAATAAATGCCCCGTCTACCAACCATCTCGACAGTCTGATCGCGAAGATCGACCAGCGCTTGCGCCACGACGATTTACTCACGGGACGCTACTATTACGGCAACAGCAACCAGAGCGCTCCGCTTGCGATCGTTGGCGGCAACGTGCTTCCCGGGTTCAACACCATCGTCCCGACGCGGGTCCAAGTAGTGTCACTGTCCTACACGCACGTGATTTCACCGAGATTACTGGCGGAATTTCGCGGTGGGTGGAACCGCTTTGCTGAAACATTTTCGGCGGAAGACAGCAGCCTTGATCCAGCCAGCTTGGGATTGAACACTGCCAACCCAGATTTCACCAGTCGGGACTTTGGTTTGCCCGTGATCAGCGTCGGTGACTTCGCGGGGCTGGGTGCGAACAAATCAAACCCTCGTGGACGGATCGACACTAATTGGCAGTTTCTGAACAATTTCTCCTACACCCGCGGTGCTCACAATTGGAAGTTCGGCCACGAATTCCGACGAACCTCGGTGAATCAATATTTCGATCTGAACCACCGCGGGAAGCTTTACTTCGACTCGCTGGACGATTTCATTGCGGGCACACTGTCCTCGTCGAGCACGAGCAGCCAGACGCAAGGTAACTCGCGGCGTAACACCTACCAAAATAATGAAGCCTTCTATTTGCAGGACAACTTTCGCATGTCTCACCGGTTGACGCTGAACTACGGACTTCGTTGGGACTACTACGGGGTGATCGGCGAGAAGAATCATCTCTTCAGCATCCTGGACTCATCGGGTAATCTGGTGCAAGTGGGGGCAAACGGAGGGCCGAGCAGCCTCTACCCGAAGGACTACAACAACTTCTCCCCTCGCATCGGCGTCGCATATGATGTGTTCGGCACCGGGAAGACAGTTGTCCGCGCGGGCTACGGATTCGCTTACGACGCCTTCTCCCAGGACTTCTTCGCCGGCCAGATCCCCTACACGTCATCCAACGCCGGCCCGTTGTTCAACGACGTGATGGGCGGCGCGAGACCGATCTCGTACGGATCGGCGGCGACGAATGCTTTGACGCCCGTTGCTTGTGGAGGAAACTCCATTCCAATCCCGGGAAGCGTCCTATGCGCCGCGCCGGTCTACGGTGGTTTTGGTCCATCCGACGTTTTCACGGTTGACCAGGGTCTCCGCACTCCTTATGTGCAGAACTACAATCTGAACGTCGAGCAGCAAATAGCGCCCAAAATCGCGGTTTCCGTGGCGTATGTTGGATCGGCAGGCCGCAAACTGTTTCGCTTTAATGATCTCAACCAGGGAGATCCAACGACCGGCATCCGGCCAAATTCGACGTACTACTACATCCTTAATTTCCAATCTACCGCGAACTCAAGCTACAACTCTTTGCAGACGAGCCTGAAGATTCGCGATCTCCACGGGTTCACCTCAACCGTGAACTACACCTACAGCCACTCCATCGATACCGCCAGCGACGGACAAGACTACGCTCCCTTCCAGTCGCAGCCCGATAACAGCTTCAACATCCGCAACGAACGCGGCAATTCCGGATTCGATGTGCGGCAGCGCCTCACTTGGCTCTGGAACTACAGAATTCCTGAGGCTCACTCGATGCAAAAGTTGACGGGCGGGTGGAGTGTCAGCGGCGTCGTGTCGCTGGTCACGGGCATGCCATTCACCGTGATGGACTACGACAACTTCAACAACACGGGGGAGTACTACGAACGGCCTGATCTGATTGGGAACCCCTGGGCGGGTACCAGCAGTCCGGCAAACTTCCTCAATTTGAGTGCTTTCGCGGCGCCGTGCACCAATCCCGACGTACCCGACCTGGCATGCTTTAGCGGTGCTCATTTTGGCAGTTCGCCGCGCAATGGATTCTACGGACCACACTACCGCAATTTCGATTTTTCACTTATCAAGGATACGAAGCTCACCGAGCGCGTGAACATGCAGCTCCGGGCGGACTTTTTCAACCTCTTCAACCACCCAAACTTTGCCAATCCGCTTCTTCCCAGTTTCAACGTTTTATGGGATGGCGGAATCAACGCTGCCGGCCAAGGCACCGGTTTCTTCCCGCTGACCGTAACGCCTGACGTAGGAGCGCAAAACCCGTTCCTCGGTGGCGGCGGCCCACGCGATATTCAGTTGGCCGCTCGATTCTCGTTCTAGGCCATCGCAAGAGTTCTTCCCCGGCTCCTCCCGTGAACCTTCGGGAGGAGCGTTTTTCTTGCCAATGCTTCCGTTTCTCCACGTCCTCCGAAAACAAGAGTAAACTTCCACAGCATATGACGGAGAAAACGACAACCACCGAGCGGCGTTCGCGCGAGCGCGTGCCCGTTCGCGTCCCGGTCAAGGTGCGCCACGAGGGCAGCGAGAGCCAGGGCCTGACTCGCGATCTGAGTTCATCTGGAATCTTTCTTTATTCCGAGTCAGGCATGAAAGCCGGCTCGAAGCTGGAACTGGTCATCATGCTGCCTCCCGGCATGGGATTAGGGCCCGGAGGATGGACGTTGTGCGAGGCTTCAGTCGTGCGAGTGGAGGAAGCTGACGGCAAGAGTATCGGCATTGCCGCGACGCTCGATCGCATTGCGCTGTTGCCGGAAATCAGCTGACGGCACGTCGCTGGCGCTCCGAGCCGCCGTCGAGAGTCCATTCTCACTTTGATTCAGGCAACATAAATAATTTGTTCTCAAGGGTAAAAAGATTGCTTCCCAATGCCCCATGCGCGGTGCAATAATGGCCCGCTTTAGAAGTAGCGGCCGAGTTCGTGGCCTCATTCCAGGTGGGTAGGACATGTGGATTGAAAAACTTACCGATGGCGTTCTTGAACTGGACACGCCGATCGGCCCCCGATTTGTACAACCGAATTTCGCGCAGCGCGCCTATCTGATTTGGACGTTCCGAAATTTCTTCTCATTGCCCCAGCAAGTGCTGGGCCCGTGGCAGCGCCGGTTGGTTGATCGTCTGTGGAGTGAGAACCGGTTCGTATCTTTGTCCGCAGCGGGCGCGCCCGACCGTCCGGTGATCGGGAGAGTGGAGCGGCGGGCGCCAAATCAGTTAGAGGTTCCGCCCCTTCGCAAACCGGCGTCCGGTTCCAAGGCAGCCGGAGCGGAGCAAAGCCGGGAAGCTGCGTCAGCTTAAGCGATTACGCAAGCGGCTCTGAAACTCCCGTTGTATCCCGCGATAAAATCAAGCCGTTTTCTGATTCTCGGACCCGGTCGATGTCAAGACCGCGTCGAGAAACTATTGTTGAACGGAATTATCCAAACGGCTCGGCCCCGCGCAAAACGGCATAAAAGCGGATGGTATAATAAAGGTTTGTTCTCACCTCGCCGTTGGCAGAGG
>CAVWKZ010000001.1:0-458772 GCA_963755765.1 uncultured Acidobacteriaceae bacterium | reverse complement strand
GAGACCGTCGCTCTAACCACCTGAGCTACACCGCCAATCCGGAAATACGCGGAAGGAAAACAGGGACATCCCGGAAATGGGCGCCGAATCCCGCAGACGCGGGTGGACGCGTCCCTACTGCATTCTAAGAGTGCGTCGAATGCAGTGTCAAACGAATGTCGTGTCAAACCGCGCGGCTCCATGCGAAACTGGGCGCATGAAAGTTATCGCTGTGATTCCGGCGCGACTGGCTTCAACCCGCCTGCCACGCAAGATGCTGCGCGAGATCGCCGGAGTCCCGTTGCTCGCCTGGGTGTATCGCGGAGTGCGGCGGTGCGCGTTGCTGGACGAGGTTATCGTCGCGACGGACTCGGATGAGATCCTGCGCTTCTGCGAGCAGCAAGGTTTTGTCGCGCGCATGACTTCAGGGGTGCATCGCTCGGGGACCGAGCGGGTGCATGAGATCTCGACCGCGCTTGCGGCAGATGTCTATTTGAATGTCCAGGGCGATGAGCCGCTCACGCGGCCCGAACATATCGAGAGCTTGATCGCCGTGATGCAAGGCCCTGGAGTGGAAGTGGGGACACTAAAGACGACGGCGGCGGAGGTTGACGTCAACAATCCGAGCGCGGTGAAGGTAGTGACGGATTCAGGCGGACGAGCGCTGTATTTTTCGCGAGCAACCATTCCACATGATCGCGATGGCGTGGGTCCGCGATATTACAAGCATCTCGGATTCTATGGCTATCGCAAGGATGCGCTGGACAAGTTCGTGCGCTGGCCGGAGTCGTTGCTCGAGCGCAGCGAACGGCTGGAACAGCTGCGCTTTTTGGAGAACGGGGTTCCGATCTATGTCGCCGAAACGCCGTTTGACAGCGTGGGCGTGGACACGGAAGAGGATGCGCGGCGGGTGGAAGAGATTCTGCGGAACGAGAAAGATCTAAACCCACCACGGAGGCACGGAGGCACGGAGGAAAAATAAAGGAAGTTCTCTGTGGCGCGGTTCGTATCAGTGTGCCTTTGCCCAGGCTTCGGCGGCGGCGACTCGCTTCCCGATTGCGGGATGGGAATGGAGCAGCCACTCTACCCAGCGCGAAGGCGTCTTCTCGGCTAGATTCTGGTCGGCCAGCTTGTTCATTGACGAAATAAAAGGTTCGACGCTGGCGACGGATTGGAAGCAATAGCGGTCGGCCTGGCGCTCGTTCAAGCGCGAATAGGCGTTTAGCGCGGGCATCAGCAGAAATGAGAGCACGGTCGAAACCAGAATCAGCAGCGGTAGATTGGCAAAATCAGACATGGTCTCGAACATATTGCGGCGCTCCACGGCATAGCGCAGAACTTCGTTCGCCAGCCAGAAGCCGAAGAGGGTGATTCCCGCCTGCACGAAAATGCTTTTCAGAATATGACGGTGCACGTGGTGTCCGAGTTCGTGGGCGAGCACGGCTTCGATTTCGTCGTCGGAATAATTGTCGAGCAGAGTGTCAGCGAGAATGATGCGCCGCGTCGCGCCCAGTCCGGTAAGCGCGGCGTTGGCTTTTTTGCTTTTCTCGGAGAGATGCCATTTATAAATCCCACGAACGCGGGTGCCGGCGCGCTCGCTCAGGACGA
The DNA here is from genome assembly GCA_963755765.1 of uncultured Acidobacteriaceae bacterium. Classification (GTDB taxonomy): domain Bacteria; phylum Acidobacteriota; class Terriglobia; order Terriglobales; family Acidobacteriaceae; genus Acidiflorens. Next base: position 457,185 of record CAVWKZ010000001.1, on the reverse strand, counting down.
TGAGGCGGCGCTTGAGTTCCTCGTTTTCGAGCGGCTCGAATTTGTAAAAAATTGGGAAAAGCACAACCGGCGCGAGTTGCGCCAGCAGTACGAACAGTCCGAGGAAGCCAGCCCATGCGATCAGCCACCAGTGCTGCGGAGTCTGGCGCATCAGCATGTATAGAAGTTCGACCACGATCGTCGCCATGACTAGGCCGATGATCAGACCTTTGAACTCGTCCCATATCCACGAGCGGAATTTCTGGTTGGAAAGGTTATAGCGGTGCTCGAGCCGGAAACCGTAGTATTCGAGCGGGGTTCCCAGCACTTTGCTGATCAGCATCAGCATCAGCACGTAGAGGAAAACGGCGAAAGGATAATTCTGCGAAGCGCCGCGCTCGGCTAGATCGCGGAGGGTTCCGGTCCAGCCAGTGGCTAGCAGCACGACCAGCAGACCAAAGCCAATTGCAAAATCGGTGACGCCCAGCCACCGCTTGATGCGGTTATAGCGGCGCGATTCCGGAGAATCGGCGAGAACCGGTGTGATTTCCCTGGTGGCCATTATGCTGAGAGTTGTCTCCATCCTATCGCGTTCCGCGGCTGGGCAGAACTCGAAAGTGCTGCGAAACTGCGGCTGTGAGCTCTTACCTTTTCCCTCTGGATTACGCCGTTCTTACGAATCTTTCGCCGGCTTCAAGAATTTCTTCGACTAGCTCGGGGGTGGCCGCTTCCGCGTAGCAGCGAAGGAGACGTTCAGTTCCGGAGGCACGAAACAACACCCACGGGTCGGCGCCGTTGCCGTGCCTGGGGGCGTCGAGGTAGAACTTTACGCCGTCGCGATTCTCCTTGCGCAGGATGGAATACGCGCCGAGCTTGGTCGTTTGCGGATCAGCGGCGCGGCGGATGGCACCGTTCTTCATATCATCCGAAATGTGCAGATCGCGCCGATCGTAGTAATGCGGGCCAAATTCGCGTTGGAGATCGGCGACCAATTGGCCGAGCGGCTTCTTCTCTTCCGCCATGACATTTGCCAGCAGAAGCGAATTCAGAATGCCATCGCGCTCGGGGAGGAAGCGGCCGTAGCCGATGCCACCTGATTCTTCTCCGCCAATCAGAATTTCGTGCTCCATCATCAGATCGGCGATGTACTTGAAGCCAATGTTGCACTCGTAGAGCTTGCGCCCGTATTTCGCGGCGATGCGGTCCATCATGCCGGTGGTGTTGAAAGCGCGCACAACATCGCCCGGCCACTTCTTGTAGACCAGCAGCCACTTCAACAGAACACACATGCACTTATGTGAATCGACGAAGCTGCCATCTTCGGCGACAGCGCCGATGCGGTCGGCATCGCCGTCGGTTACCAGGCCGGCATGGCATCTTTCTTTCACGACGGTTTCCTGCAGCAACGCGACATGCGGCAGAATCGGCTCGGGATTGATGCCTGGGAATAGCGGGTTGACTTCCTGACGGATCGCCACGTAGCGGATGCCGTGCGCGTCAAATATTTTGGTGAGAACTCCGCGGCCCGAGCCGTACATCGAGTCGATGGCGAATTTGAAATTCGCTTTTCTAATGAGATCGAGATCCGCGAACTCGGACACCGCTTCGACATAGGCGGGCTTCAAATCCAGCTCTTCGATTTTCGCCTCACGGCCTTTGGGCATCGCGCCCAGGTCCTGTTCGATGAGCTTCATGATCTCGGGCGTGGCGGAGCCTCCGAACTTGGCCTTGAACTTCACGCCGTTCCAGTTCCAGGGATTGTGGCTCGAGGTGATCATGACACCGCCTGCTGCTCCAAGTTTCTTGACGTTGTAGGAAACCGTGGGCGTGGGCACGTAGTCGTTCGAAAGCAGCACTGGAATTCCCGCGCCTGCGATTACTCCAGCAACGGCGCGAGCGAAGCGCTCGGACAGGAAGCGCGTGTCATATCCGATGACGACACCGCGAGTGAAATCTTCATTTTTGAGGACGTAACTGGCAATCGCACCGGCCGCCGTGCGCACGTTATCGAAAGTGAAATCGTCGGCGATAAGGCCGCGCCATCCGTCGGTACCGAATTTGATTTGGGTCATGAGTAATTAGCTGTTGGTTAGACCAGCTTATGGAGCTTCTTCTCGTCGAGATGCTTCACCACTTTGCCGACGTCTTGCGACTGGTCGAGCGCGGTCACCAGCAAGGCGTCTTCGGTCTCGACAATCACAAGGTTGCTTACTCCAACCAGGGCCACGAATTTTCCGGGGACGTGGACGTAGTTGTTTTTCGCGTTTAAAGCAAAACTCCCCGCCGCTGAGACTAGGCTTCCGTCAGCCCGTTTCGCCTTCGCCGTATGGTGCTCGTGCAGCGCGGTCCAGGAGCCGAGGTCGTTCCATCCAAAGTCGGAGGGCAGACAAAAGAGGTGCGACTGGGCCTCTCCTTTGGCCGAGCGGGGCTCGAGGACGGCATAGTCGATGCTGATGTTTTCGCACTTCGGGTAAAGCTTGCGAAAGGTTTCCGCGAACTTGCGGGTGCCATAGGCAGCGGCAATTTTCTCGAGGAGCGGCGCGGTGTTCGGCAGATGCTCGCGCAGTGCGTTGGCCAGAGTGTCGGCGCGCCAGAGAAACATGCCGCTGTTCCAGAAGTAATTGCCGGCGTCGAGAAACTGACGGGCCAGGCCGAGGTCCGGCTTTTCGGTGAAGCGGCGCACCCGGAGAGATGACACCGCGTTTTGATCGGGCGCGCCGGCCTCGATGTATCCGTAGCCGGTTTCGGGGCGAGTCGGGCGGATGCCGAGCACCACGATGTTTTCTCCCGCGGCGGCAATTTCGATTCCTCGGATGAGGGTTGCGCGGTATTCGGTGGGATCTGCTATGACGTGGTCGGAGGGAAACAGGCCGAGGACTGCGTCGGGATCGTGACGAAGCAAAAGAAATGCCGCCAGGCCGATCGCCGGAGCGGTATTGCGTCCGGCAGGCTCGGCGATGATTTGCTTCGCCGGAAGCTTTGGAACCTGGCGCAGGATGGCGGGGCGCAGGTCATCGTTGGTGATGATCCAGAAACGGCTCGGCGCGGCCATGGGCGCAAGGCGCGCGACCGTCTGCTGGAGCATGGACTCTTTGCCATCGAGCGCGAGCAGTTGCTTGGCGCGGCGCTTGCGGCTCAGCGGCCAGAAGCGCGTGCCTCGGCCTCCGGCGAGAATTACGGGACAGAAGTGCGGGTTCGCTTTCACGGGTCGTAGGAAGCCTAACATCTGCGCGTCGTAGGGCGAAAGGCAGACCCTTTCACAGGCGCGTCGCGGGCTCGGGCACGGTCGCGCCGGGAACGCTGGCTTTCAAGAACTCTAACTGCCACTGTGGGCGGACCGTGAAACTTCGCAGGGCGGCTGGAATCACAACTGCGTCGCCTTTGGCCAATGTCACTGGGTCGCGGCCCTGCGCCTCGACCACGCCGCAGCCTTCCACTGCGACAAGTATCTGCACTGAAGTCTTACCTGAATCGTCAGCCGTTGAAAACTCATGCTGCTCTTTTAATTCCAACAGGTCCACGGTGAAGTATGGCGCTGCGATCATCGCGGAGCGACGGTTCTTGCCGCCATTAATACTGACCGGAGCGGGGCGGATTACTTTGCCGGCGGCGGTGTCCTCCTTGACTGCGGCGAGTCCGCGCTCCAGATGCAGCGGACGGGGGCGTCCGTAATCGTAAAGGCGATACGTGGTGTCGGATTGCTGCTGCGTTTCGACGATGACGGAGCCGGGCCCCAGCGTATGCACGGTGCCGCCGGCAACGTAAATCATCTCGCCCGGATAGATGTTGATCCAGTTGAGCAACTCTTCGGCACGTTTTTCGTGGATGCTTTGCTCGAATTGAGCCACGGTTGTGCCGGGCTTCAGCCCGAGCGCGATCTGCGATCCGGGCTTGGCATGGGCAACGTACCAGCATTCGGTTTTTCCCCAGGGCTCGCCGAAGCGTTGCGCGGTGGCGTCGTCGGGATGCACCTGGACAGAAAGTTTTTCCTCAGGAAATAGAAACTTTAGCAGCAACGGAAAGTGCAGCGGGTCGCGCGCCGCCGTGCCTACCAGTTCGGTGCCGAATTCTTTGCTGAGGTCGGCTAGGGACCGTTTCGCCAGCGGGCCATTCGCAACTACGCCGTTGTCGCCGGTGAGCCAGGCTTCTCCGATGCGTTCGTTGAATTTGGCATTTGGATAGATCGCGGAAAGATCGAGCGTGCCCCACGGGCGCGGGTCGAACATGGGCGACATCAGGAGTGGGTAGAGTTGGGTCATCGGGAAAACTGTGAAAGCAGTGTCGTATTCCGTGGAGCTGGCGTCGGCAAGAAGCAGGTCCTTCGCTTCGCTCAGGATGACAAGATAAACTTATGTCGCGAATGTACTGAACCTAACTCTAAAGTCCGCCGAAGAACTCGCGCATCCGGTCCAATGCTTTGTCAATATTCTCCATTGTCGTCGCATACGAAATGCGTACGTGTTCGGTGGTGCCGAAGCCTTCTCCGGCTACGGTCGCAACGTGTGCCTGGTGGAGCAATCCGTTCGCGATGTCAGCGCCTGAATGCATTCCGCTTTTGCCGAAAAATGCCGAAACATTCGGATAGGCGTAAAACGCACCTTCCGGCATGGTGCACTTGATTCCGGGAATGGCACGCAGGCCGCCGATAATGTGGTCTCGCAGCTTGATATATTCCGCGCGCATTTCGGCTACGCACTGCTGCGAGCTATTCAGCGCCGCGACCGCTGCTTTCTGCACGATCGACGTCGGATTCGATGTCGACTGGCTCTGTAGTTTCTGCACCGCTCCCACCACCGCTGCGGGGCCCAGCGTGTATCCCAGGCGCCAGCCGGTCATGGCGTAGGTCTTTGACAGCGATCCGACCACTAGAAAGCGGTTGCGATATTCGTTCAACGATCCGACTGAGAAATTCTTAGCGGTGTAATTCAGATACACATAGCATTCGTCGGAAATGACCCAGATGCCGCGCTCATGCGCCAGGCGCACTACTTCGGTCATGTCCTCGGGACGCATCACTGCTCCCGAAGGATTCGAAGGTGAATTCAAAATAATCAGCTTGGTTCTGGGCGTGATCAGGCGCTCGACCATCTGCGCGGTGAGGCGAAAGCCCTGCGACTCGTCGGCTTCGAGCAGCACGCAGTTTCCGCCAACGTAGCGCACCATGTCTTTGAACGAAACCCAATAAGGCACAGGCAGAATCACTTCATCGCCGTGATCGACGAGCACCGAGATGACGTTGAAGAGTGCGTGTTTGCCGCCGACCGAGGCACAGGTTTCCTCGCGTTTGTAGGCCGAGCCGAAGTCTGTCTTGTGGCGGTGGATGATGGCGTCCTTGAGTTCGACCGTGCCACCGACCGCGGTGTACTTCGAGAAATTGCCGTTAATCGCCGCAATGGCCGCGTCTTTGATGTGCTGCGGCGTCGCGAAGTGCGGCTCGCCGGCGGTCATGTCAACCACGTCGATTCCCTGCTGGCGCAGTTTCTCCGCCTCGGCCACGGCGGCCATGGTGGCGGAGGGCTCGATGCGATTGATGCGTTCCGTCAGTCGGACGGGGTGGGTGACGGGGGTCATGACTGTGCTCATAATTTCTTTTTTCTGGACTTGCTTTTGCCCTTGGAGGACGCCTTGCCCGCAAGCCGAGCGTCGTTCTCAAACTTGTGAGCCACATCCATTTTCTCACGAACCTTCCTCTCGACGAGATCAGGCACGAGGCATTCGATGGATCCACCAAGCTGCGCGACTTCGCGCACCAGACGCGAACTCAGATAGGAGTATTTTTCGGCGGGCATCATGAAGACCGTCTCCAGCGCCGGCTGGAGTTTGCGGTTCATCAGCGCCATTTGAAGTTCGTACTCGTAGTCGCTGATGGCGCGAATGCCGCGCAGGATGGCCTGGGCCTCAACTTTCAAGGCGTAATCCACGGTGAGGCCGTCGAAGGTGTCAACCGAAACGTTGTCAAAGCTTGAGGTCATCGCCTCCAACATCTTGCGACGGTCGGCGACGCTGAACAACGGGTCTTTTTCGGGGTTTCTGAGAATGGCAACAACCAGTTCGTCGAAAATCTTGCTGCCGCGTTCAATCAGGTCAAGATGCCCGTTGGTCGGAGGATCGAACGTTCCGGGATAAATGGCTTTGATGCGCTTCACGGGGCCCTCGGTCGAAGTACGCCGACGAAAGGAGGATTGTATGCGGGGGCTGGCGGGGCTGGCAATTGGAGGTTGGGTGTGCTGAAAATAAATAGCGTGTGCTCGACGGGGGCGGACGAGTGCGTCCGCCCCTACGTGAGCATGACTATCGTCTGGCTGCCGGAACCTTGGCCGCTTCTGGAGCCGCACTCGGCATCGTCGTGACTCGTGCCGTGCCGGTCGCTTGCGCCGGAATTGCTGCCGGAGCCGCTGGTGCGGCTGGAATCATTCCCAGGGCTTTGCGCACTTCGGTGTCCAGCTTCGCCATGGTGTCTTTATTTTCTTTCAGGAACGCACGGGCGTTTTCGCGTCCCTGGCCGATACGCTCGCCTTTGTAGCTGAACCACGAGCCGGATTTCTCCAGAATATTTTGGGCTACGGCGAGATCAATCAGATCGCCTTCGCGCGAGATACCTTCGCCGTAAAGAATGTCGAACTCCGATTCGCGAAACGGGGCCGCGACTTTGTTCTTCACGATCTTGACGCGAGTGCGCGAGCCGACCATCACGTCTCCATCTTTAATCGCCGCAATGCGGCGGATGTCAATGCGCACCGACGAATAAAATTTCAGCGCGCGTCCACCCGTCGTCGTTTCCGGATTGCCGAACATCACGCCAATCTTTTCGCGAATCTGGTTGATGAAGATCAGGCAGGTGCGCGACTTGGCTACCGTCCCCGTCAGTTTGCGCAGCGCTTGCGACATCAGACGCGCCTGCAGGCCCATGTGGCTGTCGCCCATCTCGCCGTCGAGTTCAGCCTTCGGGACGAGTGCTGCCACCGAGTCCACCACCAGCACGTCGATGGAGTTCGAGCGCACTAGCGCTTCAACGATTTCGAGCGCCTGCTCGCCGTAGTCGGGCTGCGAGACGAGGAGGTTGTCGACGTCCACGCCCAGCTTTTTGGCATAGCCGGGATCGAGCGCATGCTCGGCATCGACGAATGCGGCCATGCCTCCGGTCTTTTGCGCCTCGGCGACCACCTGGAGGGCGATGGTCGTTTTGCCGGACGATTCCGGACCGAAGATTTCGACCACGCGCCCGCGTGGGAATCCACCAACGCCGAGCGCGGCATCGAAGGAAATCGCGCCTGTCGAAATCACGGCGATGGGGACGATGGCTTCCTTCGACCCCAGTCGCATGATGGAACCTTTGCCAAACTGCTTTTCAATTTGTGCGAGGGCGAGGTCGATTGCCTTGACCCGCTCATCTGCTCGGTTACTACGGTCGTTGTCGGCCATGATGGCTGCTCCTGTTTTATGAATCTGGAATCCCGGGTACGAATCTCCCGTAGCCTACACCCTCGGGCTGGAGCGTGAAGTGTTGGCTGTCACATCCTTTTTGGTCAGTTTAGCATGAAGCGAAGAAAAGGCGAAGCGAGAAGTTGCTGGACGTGGTTCAGGCAGGGATCCGAGCGCGGCGAGAGGTTCCTTGCTAGACTCTCGGCATGAGGGAAGACACCGAGAACGGCGGCTCCGAACGCGATCCAGCCATTGGAGGCCCGTCGCTCTACCTCGTCGCAACGCCCATCGGCAATCTTGAAGACATCACGCTGCGAGCCCTCCGCGTGCTCAAAGAAGTTGACCTGATCGCTTGCGAGGACACGCGGCAGACGCTGAAGCTGCTCAATCATTACGACATCAAGACGCGATTGGTCAGCTATCACGAGCACAACGAGATGACCAAAGCTGCCGAGCTTGTTGTCGACCTCGAAGGCGGCGCCAAGATCGCGCTCGTCACCGACGCGGGAATGCCGGGCATCTCCGATCCCGGATTCCGGCTGATTGCGCTTGCCATCCGGCATCATGTGCCGGTCGTGCCAATTCCGGGAGCGTCGGCATTTCTGGCGGCGCTGGTGGCTAGCGGACTGCCTACTGACTCATTTCGATTCAGCGGATTTCTTCCGGCGAAGTCTGGGCAGCGGCACAAGCTATTGGAGAGCGTGAAAGATTCTCCGCGTACGCAGGTGTTCTACGAAGCTCCGCATCGGCTGCTGGAGACGCTGGCCGATGTTTCCGAAGTTCTGGGGAGTCACCGCCATGTCGTCGTCGCCCGCGAGGTGACCAAGATTCACGAAGAATTTCTGCGCGGGCGAGCGGGAGAAGTTCTCGAACAACTCAAGGCCCGCGGGGACGTTAAAGGCGAAATCACGCTGCTGATCGCGAAGGCCGAAGAGGGAGCGATGACGTCCGCGTCCGAAACTGTCAGCGTTGCTCAGCGCGTTCGCGAAATCATGGCCTCGGAAAAGGCAGATGAGAAAACCGCGCTGAAAAAAGTGGCCAAAGAACGCGGGATTGGGAAGAGCGAAGCGTACCGGGAGTGGCAGCGGGGCAAGTAGTTGCCAAAGTGATTGATATCGATTAATATCGATTAACGTTGATCAACACATGAAAACGATCGTAAATCGCCTTCCCCTCACCAAAGCGCGGGTGAACCTCGGCCAAGTTGTTCGACGCGTGCATGTGAACCGCGAAGTCTTCATTCTGGAGAAGGACGGCATTCCCGTCGTAGGCCTCATGCATGTGGACGACCTTGAGGACTACCTCGAAATGCAGAACGGATCGGTAAAGGAACAAATCCAGAAGAGTACCGCGGAGTACCGTCGGGGAGTAGCGCGCAGCGCGCATGAATTCCTGTCTGAACTGAAAACCTCGAGCAGCAAGCGCAAGAAAAAGTAAAAGCGCACGAAATTGGAACGTCATGTCCGGACCGTTTCGCGTTCTCACCACGCCCGCGTTCGAGCGGGAATTCCGAGCGATCAGCAGGCGCGACTCAGTCTTAGTCCGCGCCTTCGAAGAACTGCTCGAGATTCTGGGCAACGATCCCCACAACCACAGCGGTCGGCACAAGATCAAAAAGCTAGCCGGCCCCAAGCCGGGCGAAGGACAATGGCGCGTGCGCTGGAGAGATTATCGCTTGCGCTACGACATCTTCGGTGACGAAGTCGTGCTACATTCCTTCCGGCATCGGAAAGATGCGTATTGAAAAACCTGGTTGTTGCTGATCCCTACTTCCCCGCCAGTTCCTTCTTCACCGCCTCGCTAACCACCTTCCCATCTACCCGCATACCGGCGGCGGCGAAGCGGGCCATCGCTGCCTTCATTACCGTCCCCATGTCTTTCATGGCAGGAGCGGGCGTCATCTCGGCAATCGCCGCGCGCACTCCCGCTACGATTTCTTCTTCCCCCGCTGCCTTGGGCAGATACGCTTCGATCATTTTGATTTCGGCGGCTTCCTTGTCGGCCATCTCCTGGCGTCCACCTTTGGTGAATTGCTCGACCGAGTCCTTGCGCTGCTTGATCAGCGTGGAGAGCACCTGCTGTGATTCCTTGTCGTCGAGCGGCGCCATCTTGTCGATCTCGCGGTTCTTGAGCGCGGTCTTGACCATCCGCAGAGTGGAGAGGCGGTGCTCCTCGCGAGCCTTCATGGCGGTGACGATGTCTTTTTGGATCTGGTCGATTAGGGGCATGGGGGGATTATAGGTCAAAGGTCAGAGGTCAGATTGCAGAGGTTAGAACCACTCGCTGCGAGCCAAGGACTTAACCTCTGCAATCTGACTTCTCACCTCTGACCTTTCACCTTTCCTTCCCGAAGCCGCGGCTTTCGAATATTCTGGTTCTCATGCTCAAGAAAAGCAGGCTGTTCACTCCCGGACCGACGCCCCTTCTTCCCGCGGCGCAACTGGCGATGGCTTCTTATGGAGCGCATCATCGCACTGCGGAGTTCCGCACCCTGTTCACGCGAGTTTTGGCCGATGTGAGGGAGTTCATCGGCACCAAGAACGATGTCCTTGTGCTGTCTTCGTCGGGAACGGGTTTCATGGAAGCTTCGGTCTCGAACCTAACTTCTCCGGGCGATCGCGTGCTGGTGCTGACCGCCGGCAAGTTTGGCGAGCGCTGGGTGTCGCTGGCCAAGGCGTTCGGGTGCTCCGTCGAGACGGTGACTGCTCCTTATGGCGAAACGATTTCTTTGGAGGAAGTGCGGCGGAAGCTGACACCGGACATCCGCTGCGTTTATATGCAGGCGACTGAAAGTTCCACGGGCGCGCGGCATGACGTTGAGGGGATTGCTAAGCTGGTGCGAACTTCGTCAGATGCTTGGCCCGACACATTGCTGGTCGTCGATGCGATCACCGGGCTGGGCACGACTCATTTCGACGTGGATGGTTGGGGAATTGACGTCATCCTCGGCGGCTCGCAGAAGGCGCTGATGATTCCGCCCGGATTGTCCTATGGTGCGGTCAGCGAGCGAACGTGGCAGCGCATGGAGACGGCGAAGTCTCCACGGTATTATTTCGATCTGCGGAAGGAACGAAAATCGGCGGCCAAGGCGGAGACGGCCTACACGCCCGCAACCTCTCTGTTTGCGGGGCTCGCCGCGGCGCTCGATTATTTGCGTCAGATGGGAGATGGGGACCTCGCGGCGGGGCGGGATGCGCTGATTGCAAATGCCGAGTTGTGCGCTGCAATGACGCGCGCCGGCGTCGAGGCGCTGGGTCTGAAATTATTCGCTCCAAGTTCTCCCGCAGCCGCGCTGACTGCGGTCAGGGCGCCGGCGGGCGCCGATTCCACGGTGATCTGCAAACGCTTCCGCGAGCAGTTTGGCGCGGTTGTGGCTAACGGGCAGGCGGAGATGAAGGGACAGCTTTTCCGCATCGCTCATATCGGTTACTACGATTATCTGGACACGGTGGGCGTGCTGGCCGCGCTGGAGCATGTCATAGCCGAAACTACGGGGAATGCAGTCGAATTTGGGTGCGCGGTGCGCGCGGCGCAGGAAGTTTACACTACAGGTCAGAGGTGAGAGGTCAGATCGCAGAGGTTAGAACCGATTTTGCACACGGCATCGGCCAACTTGGGATTCTAACCTCTGCAATCTGACCTCTGACTTCTGACCTTGCTAGGAGTCGAGCGCTTCGCGGCGCAGCTTGCGGCTTTCGGCTAGCAGTGACATGGAGTGCATCAGGTTCTGCAGCGTCACGATTCCGACCAGATGCTGTTCATCCACGATCGGAATGATGCTGAGATTGTGGGCGGAAAGCTTGCGGAAGGCGGAGGCGAGGGACTCCTGCTTGGCGGCCACGTCGAAGATGCGGTTCATTACAGCCTGCACGTAGCCGTTGCCTTCGGCGCGCAGAGCTTCTAGAATTTTTTGCCGCGAGACCACGCCCACCATATCGCTGCCGCGCACCACTGGAAAATCATCCTGTAGCGTGTGCACGGCTTTTTCTAGCGCGTCTTCCAGCGTGTCGGCGGGCGAGAGGGTGGCGAAGTCGGTGAGCATGACTTCTTCCAGGCGGACACTTTGCAGCACCGACTGAAATACCGCTGAGCGCTCTTCGAGTGACGCTCCAGCAAAAAGAAAGAAGCCGATCATCATCAGCCAATAGCCGTCCCATCGCGTCTCAGCGCGGCTGGTGATGAGCATGCCGAGCATGATCATCAGGATTGAAAAGACATTCCCGATGCGGACGGCGCGCTGCGTGGCATGAACCATGTCAACACGGCGCGAAAAAATTGCGCGTAAAACGCGGCCACCATCCATGGGATATGCTGGCAGCAGGTTGAACAAGCCGAGGTAGAGATTCGCCCAAACGATGCTCCGCAAGAGGGCGCTGGAGTGCAGAAGCGGCTTCGCGGTCAGCGAAATACCTGGCATCGCAGCGAGCAATACAAGCGCGGATAAGCCGGCGACAAAAAGATTTGCCAGCGGTCCGGCGACGGCGATGCGGATGTCACGCTTCCAGCCATTGACCGGGTCGGGGATGACGTTAGCTTCGTCGAGAATGGTGATACCACCGATCGGCAACAGAACGATGCCCTTCGCTGGAATGCCCGAACCGCGGGCCACCAGAGCGTGACCCAATTCGTGCAGGACCACACTGCCGAAGAGAATGCCGACCAGGCCGAGGACCCGAAGAGCGGCGGTCGCATCCTGAGTAGCAGTTTCGGCGCTGAACAAGAAGAACAGCAGAAACGCGAAGGTCCAGTGAATGCGAATCTCGATTCCGAAGAGCCGTCCAACCGGGATAGACCAACTGCGCATCGACATGCCTACCAGTATTCTATCTGCTTAGACACCGCGGAGCGGGGCGAGGATGCGAAAGGGGCAAATCGGAAGGGCTGGGTCTGAAGGGCCACTGACTCTATGAGGGTGATTGCTGGGGAGCATCGGCGCCGGACTTTGCGGTCGTTGCCCGGGCTTGAAATCCGTCCAACGTCAGACCGGCTGCGCGAGACGCTGTTCAATGTGCTGTGCTCGGGCGATCCGGCTGCGCTGGCGGAGACGACTTGGCTCGATTTGTATGCGGGAACCGGCGCGGTCGGCATTGAGGCATTGAGCCGGGGCGCGCGGAAGGTGTATTTCGTCGAGTCGTCCAAAGCAGCGGCGGATTTGATTGCGTCGAATTTGAAGTCGCTGGGGATTGCGGGCGGATTCCGGATCGTGAAGGTCGAGGCCGGGCAAGCTCTGCGGCAATTGGAGGCTGCGGGCAGCGCTGCGGATTTCGTGTTCCTCGATCCTCCTTACTCGTTGCAGGAGGAATACGCGAAGACGCTGGCGGCTCTGGCGCAATCAAAATTGCTGGGCGAGCGGACCGTGGTGATCGCGGAGCATGAGAAGAGGTTTGATCCGGGAGAAGCGTTTGGGGAACTGCGGCGATATCGGAAGCTGGTGCAGGGAGACGCGGCGCTGAGCTTTTATCGGCGGCACTAGCGAGATCGCTATAATCACTACGACATGTCCAACTTTCCACCGGTTGACGAACAACTGGCATACCTCAAGAAGGGCGCGGCGGAGATTGTCAAGGAATCCGAACTGCGCTCCAAACTCGAACGCTCGCTCGCTTCGGGCAAGCCGCTGCGGGTGAAGGCGGGATTCGATCCGACTGCTCCCGATCTGCACCTGGGGCACACGGTGCTGCTGCGCAAGCTGAAACATTTTCAGGATCTCGGGCACACCGTCATTTTTCTGATCGGAGATTTCACCGGGATGATCGGCGATCCGACGGGGCGCTCGGCGACGCGGCCTCCGCTGACTCGGGAGCAGATTGCGGAGAACGCGGAGACTTACAAGGCGCAGGTTTTCAAAATCCTCAGCCCGGAAAAAACGGTAGTGGATTTCAACAGCCGCTGGTTCTCGAAGTTTTCGGCTGAAGATTTCATACGCTTGACGGCAAAGTACACGGTCTCGCAGATGCTTGAGCGTGAAGACTTCCATAAGCGCTTTCGTGACGAGAAGCCGATTGCCATGCATGAGTTGCTCTATCCGCTGGCGCAGGGATATGACTCGGTTGCGCTCGAAGCGGACGTGGAACTCGGCGGCACCGACCAGAAATTCAATCTTTTGGTGGGGCGCGAACTGCAGCGGGCTTACGGGCAGGAGTCGCAGGTGGTGCTGACGACTCCGATTCTCGAAGGCCTCGACGGCGTGAACAAGATGTCGAAGTCGCTGGGGAATGCGATTGGAATTCACGAGGCTCCGCTCGAGATGTACGGGAAGGTGATGTCGATTTCTGACGAGATGATGTGGCGGTATTACGAGCTGCTGACTGACGTACGGGTGGACGCCATCGCGGCAATGAAGGCGGATGCTGCGAGTGGGAAGGCGCATCCGATGGCGCTGAAAAAAGAGCTGGCGCGGTCGATTGTCGCGGATTTTCACTCGGCGGAGGCAGCGGCGAAGGCGGCGAAGGACTGGGCCAAGCAGTTTCAGAAAGATCAGGTGCCGGAGGAAGTCGAGACGGTGCCGGTTGCTTTTGCCGAGGTCGCAAATCGCGAAGTCGATGGCGTGCGTCTAGCGAAAATCCTGGTCAAGATTGGCTTTGCAGCTTCGACCAGCGAAGCGGATCGCAAGATTAAAGAGGGCGCGGTCAGCGTCGATGGATTAAAGATGACGACCCCGATTGTAAGAGCCTCTGCAGGCACAACATTGACTGTGCGACTCGGCCGGAAAATCAAGAAAGTTGTGCTGACACTGTCCTAGGCAATATTCTCCCTTAAGAGTTGATCAGCGCGGGCCTCTTCTTGTGCCATCCAGTTGCTTGCTCATAGGCCTGTGCCGCTTGCAGCAATACGACCCCTCGCCAGGGAGCGGCGGCCAGTTGCAGTCCTATTGGTAGGCCGTCTTTTGTGAATCCGCAGGGAACGGAAATCGTTGGGATTCCCCATACGTTGAAGGGGCGCGTGTTACGGAGCATTAGTAGTTCTTGCGCTCGTAGATTCTCGGGATGTTTTTGAAGATCGGCGATCAGCGGGGGCGGAATTGGAACGGTGGGGGTCAGCAGCACGTCCACTTCATTGAATGTTTCGAGCATGGCCTGACGGATTGCCTGGAGGTCGCGGCTGGCTCGCAGAGCTTCATGCGCGGAGATGTTGGCTCCGGACTGGATGCGCGCCAGTGTTGCGGGCTGGTAGAGCTCCGGTGAGCGCTCTACGAAGGGCTTGTGGTAAGCATAAGCTTCGGCGCTCGCCAGCGTGCGGTCGGTGGAAACTTCGAGTTTGATGTCGCGAATCTCGGCGTTGAGCTGGCGAAAAATGTCGATTGCTTTTTCGGTCGCGTCCGCAATGTCGGGATGAAGGTCGTCGAAGAAATACGGTCGCGGCACGCCTACTCGCAAATTGGTTGGAAGTTCGTCGAACGCGGAAATCAGACTGGGCACCGGCTTGTCAGCGGAGGGATTTGGAGAGTCGTAGTCGGAGAGCACCTGCGCCATCAACGCCGCGTCGTAGACCGTGTTGGTGAGCGGGCCGACGTGATCGTAGGACGATGACAAGGGCACGACTCCGCGAGTGCTGATGCGACCATAGGTGGGCTTGAGTCCGACGATGCCGCAGTAGGCGGCAGGGAGGCGAATGGAGCCGGCGGTGTCGGTACCGACGGACGCGAATCCCAGGCCAGCGACCACACTGGCGGCTGAACCTCCGGAAGAGCCGCCGGCTACGCGCGCCGTGTCCCATGGATTGTGGACCGCGCCGAAGAAACTGATGATCGAACTGGCACCGTAGGCAAATTCGTGGAGGTTCTGCTTGCCTAGGATGATTGCGCCTCCGGCGCGGAGGCGGCGGACGACTTGGGCGTCTTCGGTGGGAACGCGATCTCTTTGCGGAGTGCCGGGCGTCGGGCTGGGCCGCGTGTTGAACTGCGCGCTAGCGGCGGTGGTGGGAACTCCAGCGACATCGATGATGTCTTTGAGACCGATAGGAATGCCGTGAAGGGGGCCGAGATAGTGCCCGCGATAGATTTCCCGTTCGGCGAGGCGGGCCCGCTCCAGAGCGGATTCGGCCGTCACCGTGATGAAGGCGTTGAGTATTGGGTTGAGTCTTTCGATGCGATCGAGGCAATCGTGGGTGAGTTCTACCGGAGAGATGGAGCGGTCGCGAATTTTAAGGCTTAGTTCGCCGATGGTGAAGGACACATAATCCTCGCTCGACCGGAATGACTCACGCTTACGCAGCGCCTGAAGGCGCAATCCATACTGATCGGTGCGGTATCGCTGAAGCGATACCCTGATACGAACCTAATACGAAAACCGATACGAACCTGACGCGGACCTAGAATGCGAATCTAACGCGCCTTTTGTGCGGCGCGCCTGGCGAACCATTTCACCACAAAATAGACCACTGGTCCGGCGGCCAGTGCCCACGGCCCCCAGCGCATGGCGACGGGATCACTGTAACGCAAAACGACATAGGTCATCACCAGCGGCATCGCGATCACATAGACCAGTCCGAGATTGCCGGCGGGGATGCGGAAGGCTCGCGGCAGATCAGGATGTTTGCGGCGCATTCCCCACGCCGACAAGACGGTCAGTACCGTGGTGGCGGCGCGCAGCCAGACATAGATGCTGATCAATTCGCCGAGCGAGTTCAGGGCCAGCGAGGCGTAAATGGCCGACGAGATCAGGATTGCTATCCAGGGCGTGCCATAGCGCGGATGCCGGCGAGTGAGGATCCTCGGCAGATAACCGTCTTCGGCGAGGGCGAAGGGCATGGGAGATGCCGTCAGCACGGTGCTGTTGAACAGCGCGACGTTGGCGATCATGGCTGCGACGGTCATCAGGTTGCCGAGCCAGGGGCCTCCGATGAGCAGGGCGGCGGTCGAGAAGTATCCGTCTTTCCATTGTTGCCAGTTGCCGAGCGCGGCCAACCCTGCTAGCACCGGCAAGAAATACGTCGCGATGGAAAGTGGAATAACCATGGCGAGTGCTCGCGGATAGCTGCGCTGCGGGTTCTCGACGTCCTCGGCTACGGTCGAGAGTTGCTCGTATCCCGAGTATCCCCAAATCACCAAGGCAAGGCCGACTCCGAATACTTTGGAAAATGGCTGGTTCGGCGGCACCAGCGGCACAAAGGGATTGTGATGCCACTTTGCCAGGCCGAGCACGGTCATGGCAACTACAGGAATAAAAATAAATATTTCGAAAATGGTGGCGGCTTTGCCGACCATCTGAATGCCGAGAATGTTGACCCAGGCGATGATGGCGATCAGTGCGAAAGAAACCAGCCAATGCTTCCATCCGACGATGCCGGGAAAATAGAAAGTCAGGTAGTCGGTGAAGAGCACGGCGTAAGAACCGCCTAGTAGGAATGAGGCGGACCAGTTCCACCACCCGGCGAGAAATCCCCAAAAGTCTCCAAAAGCGGCGCGGGTCCATCGATAGAAGCCGCCTTCGACCGGCATGGCGGTGGTGAGTTCGGCGGTCACGAGCGAGACTGGGACGGACAAGAAGAACGGGATGAACAGGCAAAAGAGCAGACTCATCCCCGGGCCGCTGGTGGTGACCATGGCCTCTAGTCCGAAAGGGCCTCCAGTGGTGTAGGAAAACATCACGAAGACGAAATAGAAAAAGCTGGCCTTGCGAACGATGGAGCGCGCGGATGAGCTGGGGGCGTTCACGATAAGCGGGCTTCAGGGTTGTTTACGCGCCAATGCCCAACGGAAGACGAGGATCGACAGCACAGGACTGCTCTAAGTCGAGCAACTTGCGTTTGAGGTCGAGGCCGCCGCCGTATCCGCACAGGGAGCCGCTGGACGCGATCACGCGGTGGCAGGGAACGACGATGGCGACCGGGTTCCGGTTGTTCGCCATGCCGACGGCGCGGTAGGCGCGGGGGTGGCCAATGGCTTCGGCGATGTCGCGGTAGCTGCGGGTCTCGCCGTATGGAATTTTGAGCAGCGCATTCCAGCACGCGAGCTGGAATGCGGTTCCGCGAAGGTCGAGCGGGAAGGAGAACTCGCGACGCGCGCCCGCGAAGTATTCGTCGAGTTCGCGGAGATAGGGCGCGAGGGCTGATTTGGACTCGTGCAGCTGCGTTGTACTCGGACTTAGTTTCTGCTTGCGCGTTTCGAATTCCAGTCGCACCAAGCCTTTTGTGGAAGCCGCTAGAAAGAGCGGGCCGGCGGGCGACGAGGTGCGGAAATAGAACAGAGTTTCCATGACGCGTTGCAGGATAGCACGAGGTTGCACCGATTTCTAAACACTGATTCCCAAATATGGAGCGCTGGCAAAATTGCAAATAAAAAAGCCTCCCGCTTTCACGGGAGGCCTTCCAGGGGAGGGTACTTCTGCTGCTACTGCGACTACTGTTGCTGTTGCGGCTGATTCTGAGGTGCCGTGGTGTCGGTCGAAGCCAGTTGCTCCAGATTGTTCTTCAGGAGGCTGATTTCAACCCGACCGCCGGTGATGCGCTTCGGCTTGGTTTCACCCGCCGAGGCCGAAGCCGGAGCCGGAGCGTTGCCCATGCCGACGAGGTAAATCCGGTAGATCGGAATGTCGTGGTTCAGCGCCAGATAGCGAACCACCGACTCCGCCATCTTCTGCGAAGTGGAGATTGCCACCTGTCCGTGACCCGAGGCGAAGCCCTGAACTTCGACGACGTAGCCACGCTGATTCTTCAGCGGAGTGGCCATTTCATCGAGCGCGGTCTTGGCATTCTGGCTCAGCACGGTCTGTCCCGGCTTGAACAGGATTTCGGTTTGAGTCGTGGGCTGATACTGATCAATGTTGGTGACTACCTGCTCGACCGTAGTCAGACGGGTATTCGCCTGCTGCGCGGTCTGCTGCGCGGCCTGCGCCTTGTTGCCGGCGTCAACGGCATGCTGATCGGCTTCATTGGCTTTGACCGAAGCGAGCTGGATTCCCGCCTGCGCGCGTGCATCGGTGTCTTTGATCGCCTTGGTGTTCGCGGCCGTCAGTTCATCGAGTTCGTTGATGCGGTCGCGGATGGGATCGGTCTGGCGTGCCACATATTTCTTGCGGGCGAATGGGTTCATACGGCCCCAGAAGCCTTCGCGAGTCTCCGGTTGCAGAGGCGCTTTGCCAGTGGCGCTGTCGGTCGCTGCGGGCTGAGTTGCTGTGGCCTGAGTCGTTGCAGGCTGGGTCGGGGTCGTCGAGGTCTGCTGCGCGAAGACTGGCATGGCCAGAATTACGGCGAGCATCACTGTGAATAGGGTGCGGTTTTTCATATTAAACTTCCTCCAAGTAGTGGAATGGGGGAGCCACTCCGGGCGCCTTTGGCGCGACTTCTTTATTGATTGCGTCTTTAGTAATCCAAACCCGTAATCCGAAAATTGCATAGCCTTCGGAGGCAAGAGCCGACGCAATGGTTGCCTCAAAAAACGTGCCCTGAAAAAACATCGCAACAGGGGCCTGCATTTGTATAAACAGTTTGCGTGCCAAATGCCCGGGTGCCGATGGCGTATGACAAGTGCTTTCTTTTCATAGATATTGTACCTTACGATTCCCCGGCGGCGCACCGCGCCAGCGGTAATTTTGGCAGGAACAGATATAAAAACTGCGTGCAGGTTTTCCCTCCCGAAGCATCGAATCATGCGTATGCGACGACCAAACGTAAAACGACCGTGGTTGACTCTCCTTCCTTTTCTGTTGGCATTTCTGGGTCAATCCGGCTTTGCCCGTGCCGAGAAGACACGTTTCGATCTGGCGCAACTGAAAGCGCCCGCAGGATTCCACATCTCCATCTTTGCCGAGGACGTGGATGGCGCGCGCATGATGATCTTCACGCCGGGCGGCGTCCTGCTGGTCAGCGAATCGGGCGAGGGCAAGGTCGTCGCGCTGCCTGATCCAAAGCACAGTGGCAAGGCAACACGGACGGTAACGGTTGTGGATGGGCTAAACGAGCCGCACGGGCTCGCGTTCTACGAAGGCAGGTTGTACGTCGCCGAAAACGACAAGCTTCGGCGCTATGACTGGGACGAGGCCCACCTCCGGGCAACTAATCCGAAATTGCTCACCGAACTGCCCAAGGGCGGCGGACACTCAACCCGCAGCCTCTTGTTTCACGACGGCAAGATGTATGTCGCGGCGGGGTCGAGTTGCAACGCGTGCATCGAAAAAGATCCGCGGCGAGCGACGGTGATGGAATTCAATCCCGATGGCAGCGGCCAGAAAATCTTCGTGAAAGGGCTGCGCAACGCGGTGGGACTGGCGGTGAATCCGAAGACCGACACGGTTTGGGTCACCGTCAACGGACGTGACTGGCTGGGCGATGATCTGCCACCCGAGACAATTTACGATCTTGGAAAAGATGGCGGCGATGGAGGCTGGCCGTATTGCTTCGGCGATCGCGTGGCCGATTCGAACTTCACCAAGCCCGGGGACAATCGCTGCCAAAATGTGCTCGAGCCGAAGGTCCAGATGCAGGCGCACTCGGCTCCGCTGGGACTCGCGTTTTACGAAGGGTCAGAGTTTCCCGCCGAGTACCAGAACAACACTTTCGTCGCGTTTCATGGATCGTGGAATCGCAGCGTGCCGACGGGATACAAGATTGTCCGCGTAAAGCTTGACGATAAAGGCCAGCCCTTGGGGGGAGCGCAAGATTTCATTACCGGGTGGCTCGCGCCGGGCGAGACGAAGAAAGGCCGCTGGATGGGGCGTCCGGTGGCGATTGTGTTTGGGGCCGGCGGAGACATGTATCTGAGCGACGATGCGGGGGGCGTGATTTACCGGGTCACGTACGGGAAGTAGTTTGGGAACCACATGGGGACGGCCCTCTTCGACTGTCAAGGGGCGAAGGCCCGCAGGCCGATGAACAGCGGAACCCGTCTCAGTTGCGCTTGGCCGCGACTCAAAGAAGTGTGGCCTCAGCGGACGGCAATGGATTAAGGTTACGTCCCAGAGGCACTACTTATGCGCAGCATCATCGCGGTTGGCTTTGCGTCCCTGCTCGTCATGGCTTTATCGAATCCAGCCAGTGCCGAAAACACGCCGAGAACCTATACCACAGGCAAGCTGCTCGACGTTACAGTTCAGCCCGTGGACAGGGGGACCGCCATCATCGGCAACATGGCAGCTCCGATCCGAGGAATGTCCTATTCGTTCCAAATCCAAGTAGGCGATCTTGTGTACTTTGCCCACTACACCGGCGGGGCCCTCAGTGACAGTGCGACCTGGGTCGTCAACGATCCAATCGATTTCCGATTTGAGAAGGAGAAGATGTTTCTAAGACAACCCGACGGTAAGGAAGTGCGGGTATGGCTCGCCAAGACGGTCCGGGTTCCCCAGGGTGGGCAGCCGCCCGCTATAACCTTGGCTGGGCAGGCGAACCGCGACGCCGATAACAATCAGCTTGAGCTGGAGCCAGCCGTCCAAGAAGTTCTTGCAAAGCTGCCAAAATGGAGAACCACGCTGTCCGCAGCGGACGTGGAGTCTTTGCCGGTCCAATACAAGACGGGGAAGCAGGTCGAGTTCTTGAAAGCCGTGGCGGTTGAACAACTCGGCAGAATCGACAAGCGGCCAGTTTGCTTGAGGAGAAACGGAAGAGCGGCGGATTTGTCAGCGCGCAGGAATCCGTGCAGTTGTTGCTGGATATGCAGGAGGCCGGGGACGCCGCAATGCAACTGGCGTCGGCATTCATGATGTCTTCCGGCGACGAAACAACTGCGTCCGCAGCATCGGGTTGGGGCACGTCTGTGCTTGGCGTGAGCACAGACATGATGTCGGAGGAAAAAAGAGCCGAAACTCCGGTAATGAAGCTGCTCGCAGCAAGGGATGCTCTGTTGGACGTGTGCAAGGGGAAGCTTACGCCATAGGGAGGCAGTGTAATGGCTGGAATCTCTTGCTAGCGCCGCTCGTTAGTGGGGCAGTCGGTTGCCTGGAACCTACCCTCCGCAATACTTCTCGTACTGCTGATAGATAAACGGGTCGGTCATCCCGGCGATGTAATCGCAGATGACGCGGGGCAGCGACTCTCGAAGAGCTTTTTCGCGGTAGTTGCGCGGCAGGTCGTCGGGTTCTTCCATCCAGTGGGCGAAGAGTTCCGCGGTTATGCGCTCGGCGTCTTCTTTCTCGCCTGCCAGCGCCGGGCTGTAGTAAAGGTTCTCGTAGAGAAATTCTTTCAGCTGGCGGCGCTCGGCTTCGACAGTGGGACTGAACGCGGCCAGCCGTTCCTTGTGGCGGCGGACATCTTCCAGCGAATGCACGCCTGCCGTTTTCACACGTTGCGCAGTGCTTGTAATCAGGTCTCCGACTAAGCCGTCGAAGATTGCTTTCACCGCCTCGTTGAAGACTAGCTTTTCGGCGGCGTTCGGATAGCGGCTCTTCGCCTCCCGATAATGGCGGGCGAAAAGGTCGACGCTATCGGCGATCTGCTCGATGGTGAGCAAGCGGGCTTCGTAGCCATCGTCTAAATCGGCGGTGCTGTAGGCAATCTCATCGGTGAGATCGATGAGCTGCGCTTCGAGCGGTGGACGCTGGGCGAGCAGATACTCGGCGAGTTCGGGATGGGCGTTGGCGTCGTAGTCGCGCGAGTGCTTGATGATGCCTTCGCGGACTTCGAACGTCAGGTTCAATCCGCGGAATGCCGCGTAGCGCAGTTCGAAGTCTTCGACAATACGCAGCGCGTGCAGATTGTGATCGAACGAAAAGCCGTGCTGGCGCATGGCGGTGTCGAGCGCTTTTTCTCCGGAGTGGCCGAAGGGAGGATGCCCGAGATCGTGCACCAGGGCTAGCGCTTCCACCAGATCGGAGTTCAGTCCAAGTCGCGCGGCTATGGTGCGGGAAATCTGCGCTACTTCGATGGTGTGTGTCAGCCGGTTACGGAAGTGGTCGGAGTAACGGCGGGTGAAAACCTGGGTCTTCGCCTCCAGCCGACGAAAAGCGCGGGCATGGACTACTCGATCGCGGTCGCGCTGAAAGTCATTGCGGTAAGCGTGCTGCGGCTCGGGATGGCGGCGTCCGCGGGAATTTTCTACGCGCACCGCATAGTCGGCGAGCATCAATAAAGTTTAGCAGTGTTTATCGCGGAGGGTTCAGCGCTTTTGTGCTTGTTCGGCGGTGAAAATTCCGAAAACTACTTCGCGCCCTCTTCCTTGGCGAGCTTCATCTTTGCGGAGTCAAGCTTCTTCTGGACCCGCACCGGATCTGCCGGATCGACTTCCACGGCGATGGTACGGTTCCACTCGGTCAGTGCGCGCTCCCAGTTGGTCGCGGCCAGCTTCAGGCGTCCGGTTTTCTGATACAGATCGCCTAGATGGTCGTGGACGGTGGGGTCGGTATTGATTTTCTGCGAAGCCTTCAGCAGGTTGTCTTCTGCCAATTCATATTTTCCCAGCCGGAAGTAAGCCCAGCCCAGGGAATCGAGATAGGCACCGTTGGCGGGATCGAGATCCACGGCGCGCTTGATGTAGCCGAGCGCTTCTTCCAGCTTCATATTCTGGTCGGCCAGCATGTAGCCTAGATAATTTAATGCCGAAGCGTGCTCGGGATCGCTGGCCAGTACCTTCTTGAATTGTTCTTCGGCGTCGGTATAGCGCTTCTCGCGCTCAAATGTCGAGCCGCGGAGAAACCACACGTACTCCTTGTCTTCGTCCTTGGTCGACAGCGCCTCGGCCTTGTCGAGGGCCTGCTCGGCGTCGCTGAAGCGGCGCAACCGCGTGTTCATCTGCGCCAGAGTGATGTAAACCTGACGATTGTCGGATTTGGCGTCGGGGCTGGCGTCGTCTTTCAACATGGCGTGGACGTCTTTGAGCGCCTTGTCGGCATCGCCCATATCGGCCTGCTGTGCGGCCAGTACCATTTTCAAATCGCGGCTGGTGGGCAGCTTCTTGACCGCCTCCTGGGCGGCGTCGGTGGCCTTCTGCCACTCCTTGGCTTCACGCCAGGTGTCGATAATCTGCTGATAACCGCGCTCCACGTTGTCATCGCCGCCGAGGGCTACGATCTTGCGGAAGGTCTCAATGGCGGCCTGATTGTTCCCCTGGTCGCGGTAAATTGAGCCCAGCCTCTCCAGAAAGACGGCCCGATTGCTTTTCTCGCCGCTCGAATACTTGCCGTCAGGCTTCTCCGATTTCTTCAGTAGTTCGACCATGATCGGAATGGCTTCGTCGTAACGTCCCTGCGCCTGGTAGATGGCGGCGATGTTGTAGGGAACCTCGACCGAGTCCTGCACCATGGCCTGGGCCTTTTTCAGATTCTCGAGCGCGAGATCGAACTTGCCCTGCTTGCGGTAGATTTCCGCGATGCGAACGTAGGTCTGCGCATCTTCCGGATTCGCATCCGCGATCACTTTGTATTGTTCAAGAGCGGCGTCGCTCTGGCCATCGTTCAGCAGATTCTGGGCTAGACCGCGAATTGCGTCCAGGTTGTCACGGTCCAGTTCAATGGCGTGGCGATAGGATTCGATGGCTTCCTTATATTGCTTCTGTTGCTCGTAGGTGTAACCGAGCGCGGAATAAAGTTTGGCTGACCGTTCGGTGTTCGGCACGGCGCTGAGCACTTGCGCGGCGCGCGGCGTATCGCCGAGCTCGTTGTAGAGATAGGCGAGAGTCGTGACCGCTTCTTCGGAATCCGGCTGCAGCTTCACGGCGGTCTTGAATTCGGTCTCTGCTTTTTGCAAGTCGTTATTCAGGCGATACAAGCGTCCGAGAAGCAGGTGATCGTCCATGCTGTCGGGTTGCAAGCGGACGATCTGTTCGTATTGCTCGATCGCCAGTTTCAGAATGCTTTCTGAGCCGCTGCCGGCCTGCATGTCTCCGAGCGAGCGCAGATAGATCCTTCCGAGCAGGCGGCGGGCTTCAAGATTGCTGGGATTGCGCTTGATGATGTCCTGCGCCTCGACCACGGCGTCTCGAATGCGGCCGGTCTTGGCATAGAGCTCGGCGAGTCCGGAGGTGAGGTACGCGGAGGTTGGGTCGGCATCAATGGCGGCGCGGTATTCTTCGATCGCTTTATTCGCCAATTCACTGCGGCCGTACGTGGCCACTTGTTCCTCGTACATGTGCGCGAGGGTGAAGTGGTAGTAGGCGGCGGCGCGGTCGGGAGCCTTGCCCTTGGTTGCGGGCTGAGGGACGACGGCGGCCGGAGAATCCGCGGCAGTCGCGGGTTGGTTCTGGGCCAGTAAACTCTGGGCGAGTAAAAAGAATCCTGCAAGAACAACGCTAATAATCGACAGCTGTTTTTTCATGAAAAGATCCTGCAACCTGCAAAATTGCAGCTCACATCTTCCATTGGATGCCAGTTCGCGGCCTTTGGTATTTCCTTATTCTACCTCGACGGGCGATTCGGCGGAGAGAAAGCGCAGATTCGGGCTGAAGCCGGAGGTACAGGGGCTTTGGAGGCTATTGTCAAACAAAGTAAAGACTAACTAACAGGGTGGGGCTTAGCGGCTAACGACTAATGCCTGAAATGCCGCACCCCGGTGAATATCATGGCCAAGCCAAGACGGTCCGCGGCTTCGATGACCTCCTGGTCGCGCACCGAACCGCCGGGCTGGATGATGGCGGTAGCGCCGGCTTTGGCGATTTCCTCGACGCCATCCGGAAAAGGAAAAAAGGCGTCGGAGGCAGCCACCGTGCCTTTCAGCGGCAACTGCGCCTTCATGGCGCCGAGCTTGCACGCATCTACGCGGCTCATCTGGCCGGCGCCGACGCCCACGGTTTGCCCATCGCGGGCATACAAGATGGCGTTCGACTTCACGTGCTTCGCGATCTTCCACGCAAAAAGCAGAGCTCGTTTTTCTGCGGGAGTCGGCGGTCGCTTAGTAACAACCTTCAAGTCGGCCTCGGCCAGTTTGTGAAGGTCGGCATCCTGGACGAGCATGCCGCCGGAAATATTTTTCAAGACCCAGTTTTGCTGTCCGGCAGGAACTTCGACCAGCCGCAGGTTCTTCTTCGCGGCAAACACTGCTTTAGCGTCGTCGTCGAATGCGGGCGCGGCGATGACCTCTAAGAAAAGCTTGACCATTTCGTTAGCTGCGGCGGCGTCCACGGTGCGGTTCACTCCAATCACTCCGCCAAACGCCGAGACTGGATCGCATTCCAGCGCCCACACATAAGCCTCGGCTAGCGTTTTGCCGGTCGCAGTCCCACAGGGGTTAGTGTGTTTGATAATGGCGCAGACGGGCTCCTCAAACTCTTGCGCCAGATCCCAGGCGGCTTGCAGGTCGACGATGTTGTTGTAGGAAAGCTCTTTGCCTTGCACCTGACGAGCGTGCGCCACGCCGACGCCCGAGCCGTCCGCGTACATCGCGGCCTTCTGATGCGGATTCTCTCCGTAGCGAAGGTCCATCACCTTTTGAAACGACAGGCGCAGATTTTGGGGGAAGCCGTCCGCCGCGCCTACTGTGAAGTCGCCGCCTACGCGTTCGAGCGTCGAAGCGATGGCCGAATCATAGGCGGCTGTTGTCGCGAACGCCTTCTGCGCCAGCCGCCACTTGATTTCTCGCGAGAGCGCGCCGCCCGAACGCGCCATCTCCTCGGCAATTGCGTCGTAGTCGGTGGGTGAGGTCACGACCGCGACATCCTGAAAATTCTTCGCCGCCGAGCGGATCATTGATGGGCCGCCAATATCGATGTTTTCAATCAGCTCTTCGAAGTGCACGCCCGGCTTAGCGGCAGTTTTCTCGAACGCGTAGAGGTTGACTACGACCATGTCGATGGCCGGGATGCCATGTTCGGCGACCGCCGCGCGATGGCTGCTGTCTTCACGGCGATGCAGGATGCCTCCGTGCACCTTCGGATGCAGCGTCTTGACGCGCCCGTCTAGCATTTCGGGGAAGCCGGTCAGCTCGGAAACATCTCTTACGGCGATGCTGGAATCGCGTAGCAGCTTGGCTGTGCCTCCGGTAGAAACCAGCTCTACGCCTAAGGCGGCAAGTTTTCGGGCGAAATCTATAAGTCCAGATTTATCGGTGACGCTGAGAATGGCGCGCTGGATTTTAGGCATGAATCCCTTCGGAGCGAAGGAAGATTTTAGCAGCTGGGAACTGCCAATTGCGGCTAGGTTTTCGCCTTTGCCTTGAGCTTGACCTGTCCGCCCTGCAACTCGACCGAGTACTCCACCGTATCGCAGCCGTGCTGTTTGCGAATCTCGCTGGTCTTTTTCTTGACGAAAGCGGCGAAGGAATCAAGGTCGCCGGAGACTTTTTCTCCCGACTTTTGCTTGGCTCCAGTCAGCGCCTGGTAGAGAGATTCCACCTTCTTACGCTCGTCGGCCGAACCGGAGCACTGCACCGAGAAAGGCTGGTCGCTGCCTTGATCGCTCCCCGCTGTCCCCGCGCCTGCGGTTTCGGGGTGACGGCTAAGGCCGTAGACGGGATGATGCTTCGCCTCGTGATCCTGGCCGGAGCGCACACCCTGCACCGACAGAAGCGCATCCTGCGGGCGGCGATAGCCTTCTTCGCGAATCCTCGTTTTCTTGCGCCACAGGTCGCTTTGGATGGCATAGCGCTGTGCCATCTCGTTGTACTTGAAGCGTTGGGAAAAGCTCAACCGGGCGCTATCGCTGAATTTGCGAATTAGCGAGAGAACTTTCCATTCCACGTCGGTGGGAGGCCGTTTGGCGGGGTTATTGAAGAATATCTCGTACTCGATTTTCAGCCGGCGCAGCTGCTGCTCGAGGAGACTCAGTTCTTCCTCAATGGTCACAGAGATCCCCCAGCCAACAGCTTAGCGTTCGAAGCGTAGGGTTGGCGAGGTTCCCGGTGGACACGGCAGGGATGGTACGAAAGTACCGTAAGACAGCTCTCAGCTTTCAGTCTTGCAAGTGCCCAGAGGGGCTAAGGTTGAATACTGACTGCTGACTGCTGATTGCTGAGCGCTGATTCACTTCGAATTCGACGCCATCTTTTTCACCATCGCCAGCACCAGCTTCCGGTCACTGTCATTCAGGTTCGCCGAATAGCGGCGCATCTGGCTTAGGAAGCGGACTTCATCGTCGGAGAGCTGCGGCAATCCTTTTTGGCCGTGGCTGTTGCCGTCGGCAAAGAACTGCGACAAGGCCAAATCCATGGCCCCGGCGATTTTCGCAAGCGTGTCCAGTGACGGGATGGTATGACCGTTCTCAACCCGCGACAGGTAGCAGCGCAACAGGCCGGTGCGCTTTTCGATGTCGCCCTGCGACATGCTGCGTTGCAGACGGAAATTGCGGATGGTCTCGCCGATATTCATAGATGCGTGAGTAACTCAAGTCCAAAAAAAAGATGCGTGCATAGTAACCAGATTGGTACCGTCTGGCAAGTGGAAATTCCTAGCGTTCCAGCCGCCAGCGGCTTAACGAATATTTTCAGGGATGGCGCTGTCCCGTAGCGGCTACTTGGAAAGCCCTGATTCATGTGGGTTTTCGTGGAGGCGGCGGGCTGCAACGCCCCTGGAGCCTAATACCTAAAACCTGCGACCTTGCCCTTACGGCGTGCCCTCAAACAGCGTCCACAACCCGTCGGCGGTGACGCGATAGATGGAATAGCCGGTGCTGCCGTCGTCGAAGGTGCGCCGGAACAGCAATTCGCCGCGGCCATCGCCGTCGGCGTCGACCGCGTCAATCAGCTCCATGCGGGGAGCAACGTCGAGATGCCGTGAATCCGTCTGCGAAAAAAATAGTTTCACTAAATCGCCTTCGAGATTGGTGCGCGCGATCAGAGTGATCTCCTTTGGTTCTTCGACATTTCCGGTAGCGTCGGCAGCGGCCGGGTGAGTTTTTGCGGAGAGCACCAGCACGGGCTCGTTCGAACTGGAAAGATCGAAAACGTGCAAGCTGACGTCGTCAAATGCGGCCTGGAGCGGTTTGCCGGAGGATTTGCGTCCGGATTTGCCAGAGGATGACTTCTTGGGCGCTGCCTCTTTTGTCGTGGCGCCGGCCTTCGCGCTCAATTGTGTCGCCAGATCGAGCATCTTGCTGCGATAGCCGGCTTCTTCCTCCGGCTTCATCGCGTAGGTGTAGGGGCGCGGATCGGGGCCGCTCGCGTCGGAAATGGCCGGAATCGTGACGATTTTTGGCGCAGACGTGGCGGAAGCGCTTGCTCCTGGGTGGGATTTCCCGGCGCTCGTGGACGCCGCCGAGGATGCCGTGGCCGGCGTCGCGTCCAATGTATCGAACGTAGTAAAGGGCTCGCTGTGCTCGGCGGCATCCGGCTTTCCTCGACGCAGCCTCGGCCGATTTGGATCCGCGATTTGCTCGTCGGAAGCAGGCGCGGACGCCTTCGCGGGCTCCGGTGCCGGCGGTTTCGCAGTTTCGGGCGGAGTTGAAGTGCTGGGCGAAGCCGGCGAGCCGCCGCTGGGTGCGGGCGACGGTGATGCCGAAGGGGTCGCTGGCTTCGGCTGGTCCTTTTTGTCGGAACCGCTGTCGGAGTCAGTCTTCTCAACGCGGCGGTGAAGAACGGGTGGCCCGTCCTTGTCATCGTCCGCGATTTTGGGTGTCGCGTACTTCTTGTGTTTATTCGGGTCAATCGCTCCTGCGGGAAGCCACGTGCCTTCTGCGATCCAGACGTGGTTGAGTTGTCCTGGCTGCGTTATCGTGAAGATGCCTTGCGATACACCGGTGCGAAAGGCCTCATAGACGATGCCGAAATCGAGAGCCATGGGAACGGGCGCAGCTTTATACGAACCGGCGTCATAAAATTTTCCGTCCATCATGACGGCAATGGGAATGAGGCGAGCTTTCTTGCCGGTGGGTGAAAGCTGGACCAGTGCGACGGCGCGCGGTCCCTTGTCGGACGCCGGCTTGTGGCCGTACTGCGTCGCCGTTTCCTGGGCCGCCAACATCGAACTGGCGAACCCGATCAATATCGCGAAAATGACGGCGGACATCCGGTTGCGATATAACATGCGATGTGACAACGACTGGCGAGGAGAAAACTCCATATGGAAGTCAATGATAAATCCCCAGACTTCAGTACGACGGACGAGAACGGCAAAGAGGTTGCCTTAAAAGACTTTCGCGGCAAGACCGTGGTGCTCTATTTCTACCCTAAGGCCGATACGCCGGGATGCACCAAGGAGGCGTGCGGCTTTCGCGACAGCTATTCGGCGATCAAGAAGACCGGCGTGGTGCTGCTCGGGATCTCGAAAGACACTGCGGCTTCGCAGAAGAAATTTCAGGAAAAGTTTGGTCTGCCATTCCCGCTGCTGGCTGACCCCGAGAAGAAAATCGCGGACCTGTTCGGCGTAGTCAAAGAGAAAAATATGTACGGCAAGAAAGTAAAAGGCATCGCGCGGACAACGTTCGTGATTGGCCCCGACGGCAAGATCAAGCATGTTTTCAATAACGTGAAGGCGGAAGGGCATGCGGACGAGGTGCTGGCCTATTTGAAGAGCGCAGCATAAGCCACGCAACCAGATACCTCTAGCAGCACCTTTCATAAAATCTGGTGAATTGGACATGAGTTCGCTCGGCCACGTTACTTTGTTGACAGCCGATTTCTATAATCGCGATCCGCGGCGTGTTGCCCGCGCGTTGCTGGGAAAACTGCTGATCCGGAAAACGCGTCGTGGGATTCTGGCGGGACGAATCGCAGAAACCGAAGCTTATCTTGGCACGGGCGATGCCGCGGCGCACTCGGCTGCCGGCCGGACGGCCCGGAATGCCGTTCTCTTCGGTCCTCCCGGTTACGCCTATGTGTACTTCATCTATGGCAATCACTACTGCCTGAATGTTTCCTGCCTGCCTGATGGTGTGGCTGGAGGAGTACTGTTCCGGGCGTTCGAGCCGGTGGAGGGGATCAAGCGGATGGCCGAGGCCCGAGGTATCGAACTGCCGAAGGACAGCAAACTCTGGAAGATTTCTTTGCTCAAGAAAATCTCTTCCGGCCCGGGGCGGATGTCGGAAGCCCTGGACGTCACGCGCGAGCGCGACAACGGGAAAAGCCTGGTGAGCGCGCGGTCTGACTTAGGTATCGTGGACGATGGCTACCGCGTCCGCAGGGTAACAGTAACGCCGCGTATCGGAATTGTGAAGGCGGCCGACGAGTTGTTGCGCTACTTTATCGCGGGGAATCCATTTGTTTCCGGCAAGAACGTGTAGATCGTGGTGTCTCGGTTGTCGTCGTCCCTAGTCCAGCTATATTTTCACCATCCGGCTAACCTTCAATTCGGCTTTGAAGGTTCGGGATTTCCCTTTCACGGCGACCTTTTCGCAGTGTGGTGAAAAGCCCTCAGCCGTCACAAAAACGTCGTAAACGCCCGGCGGCAGTTGAACCGGGAACTGCCCACTTTGGCCGGTCGTGGGATTTGGTCGTCTATTGTTCCGACGTTTTCCTTCACGCTGTCGAATCGCACCGCGTCCCAATAGTCAACCAACTCGGGGTTGAGAACACCGAGGGGCGGAATATGCACCCCCGCCAGTTCTGCCGGCTTTGCAGTCGAAACGGGAGTTTACGGATTCGTCTCTTGCAAGAGAACCACATCTGACTCCGAATGATCGCGTAGAAGGGCAAGATTTTTCCCATCGGGCGACCAATGGAAAGTCTTAGTTTGTTCGGAGTTGAAATTTGTAATTGGATGCGCGAAGGAACCATTGAGCGGCTGGACCCAAAGGTTATCCACTCCGTTCTCGCGGATCGAATATGCCACTGCCTTCCCATCCGGCGTGAACTGAACTCCGCTCGAAACGTGCGGACTGACGTCAATCAGCCGGAGCGAGTTCGTCGACCCGAGAGTCAGCAACGCAATCTTGGGCGTCCCCGCCTGCGATTGCGCAGTTGTAATAGAAACCGAATAGGCGAATGTTTTGCCGTCAGCAGCAAAATCCATCTGTCCACCTGAAATGAACCCATGGAAGTCGTTGCTTCCCGGTACCGCTTCCGGCTTGCCCGAACCATCTGCGAGCACGCGCATAATCTGGGCGGCGGTCTCGTCAAAGTAATACACCCACTTTTGATCGGGAGAGCAAACCGGATGATAGTCAAGCTTGCCTGCCGTCAGCTTTTTGCGGTTTGATCCGTCAACGTTGGCGCGCCAAATGTTTGCTGAATTTGCGCCCTCATGGAACGACCACATGAAAACAAGATATTGACTGCCGCAGCTCGACTGATTGAATATCAGGGCTTTGGGATCCTCAACCAGCAACGATGCGTTACTTCCGTCGCGTTCCAGTCTCCACAACCGAGATCCATCGCTAGCCAACAATTTCCCATCGTGGCTCCACGTCAATCCGACGGCGGCCTTATTCCTAACCTGCAAGGGCAGCGAGTCTGCTTGTGGGGAGCGGCTTCCTGTGGCGGGAAGAAGATACACATTGCTCGTTGTCTTGGTCTGCACCGTGGCAAGGGTTCTGCCATCGGCGGATGTCGATAGACCGTGATAATCGTTGGTGTCGCGAGTGATGGGACGGAAGGCTTCACCGGTGCTGGACACCCAGCCGATCTGCCCGCCCAACTGAGGTCCGGCGGGATAATAATTGAAAAGGATTCCGCGCCCATCGGGGGACCATTTCAAGGCCAGAACTATCTTGTCTTGGAACGCAGCGAGACGGCGTGACTTGCCGCTGTCAACATCGAACACGTCAATACCCGTGAGCGCGCTTCCGGGCTGGCGCACACGATAGGCGATCAGCTTACCGCTGGGAGACCATGCCGGATGGGACACTTGGTCCTCTACAGACCCGATTTGCAAGACCTTCTCATCGTTACCGTCTAACCTTGCCGTGAGTAAGCGGTATTTATCCTCCTCCGGATCGTTCTGCCGCACGTAAGCCATCCGACGGCCGTCGGGGGAAAACGTGATATCGCTGTCAACGTCGTGCACAAGTGTTTGCGGACTCCCTCCCAAGACCGGCGAGCGATACAGGTCGAAAGCGGAATTGGGGTCTCGCGCTTTAAGGAAATAGATGTAGTTGCCGTCAGGGGAAAATGCCGGACCGGCATAACTGCTGGCCGAAGGCGAAGTGATTTGGGTGTCGCTGGCTGTGGGCACGTTGTGGAGCCAGAGGCTCTGGATTCCGTTGTCGTCGTTGACACTCAGTACGAACTTGGCGTCCGGCGAAATAGCAGCGGATGCAACTTTCCCCAAGTTGGTCACTTGCGTGATCGTAAAATTCTGAAAAGGCATCGTCGCCGCGCGATGCAAGAGGGAGTAAACGCCGAAACCCGCTGTGCCGAGTACGAACAAGGCGGCAATTGCGCCTGCCGCAACTCCCCATCGATGCTGCTTCGCGGCGGTAAGTACCGCAGAACTGCTGATCGCACCCGCGGGCTGCGCCGCTGCTGTCGGGATCTTTGGAAGATCTCCAGCCCCGGCCGAGATCCTGCGGCTCGATTCTGTGTCCCGCTTTAGTCGCTGTAAATCGGCTCGGACCTCCGAAGCGTGCTGGTATCGCAGATCGCGGTCTTTCTCCAGACACTTGTCGATGATCCGTTCCAGTTCGCCAGAAATATCGGGATTCAAACGAACTGGGGGAGTTGGTGACCGATTCAAAATAGCCTCGATGATCACGCCGGAGCTTTCGCCGCGAAACGGCGATTCTCCGGTCGCCATCTCGTAAAGGACCGCCCCGCATGAAAAAACATCAGTGCGGGCGTCCAGTTCTCTGGCGCGGATCTGTTCCGGCGACATGTAGCCAATCGTTCCCAGAGCCACGCCAGAGCCTGTCAGATGCTCGTCCATGCTGGCTGTCGGTTCGGCCGAGTTTCCTGGTGCCCGTTCGTTATTGACAATTGCTGTGAATTTCGCCAATCCGAAGTCCAGAACCTTGAGATGCCCGCGCTTGGTCACAAAAATATTGGCGGGCTTGATGTCGCGATGAACTATGCCTTCCGAATGAGCGGCATCGAGTGCATCAGTAAGTTCTATGGCGAGCGGTAGCAGCACATCCAAATCAACAGGACGGCCCGCGATGCGATGCTTCAGAGTCAAGCCGTCGAGAAACTCCATGGCAATGAAGGACCGGTCTGCATGCCTGCCGATTTCGTAAATGGTGCAGATGTTGGGATGATTTAGAGATGAGGCTGCACGAGCCTCGCGACGGAGTCGCTCCAGCGCATGTGGATCCTGAGATAGATCTTCAGGCAAGAACTTTAAGGCGACAACTCGGCCAAGCTCGGTGTCCTCGGCTTTGTAGACGACCCCCATCCCGCCACCGCCCAGCTTCTCGATGATGCGATAGTGCGAAATGGTCTGGTCGATCATTGGGCTGAATCTTAGGACTAGAGGTAGGGCAAGTCAATGACGGTTGGTCGGCTCGCGCTCACCGCTCACCCCCACTCGCGCGGGGCTTCTCCGTGGTGAGAACGGCAAATTAGGACACCACCGACGATCGGGTCAGAGGGCCGCACCTACGTCCATTCGTTATTACCGCCGAGTCGTCGGAATCGTGTATTCATAGCTGGACGAAGCTCGGATTGGAACCGTCGTTACGCCTCGTGTTAGAGCGATCGTGGTGCTGTCAACTCCAAAAGTACTACTCTTGAATTCCACTTACTTATAGAGATACTCGATGTTTCTGCGAGTTCAGACCACCGGCTTTTTGGCAATATCAGTTCTGGCTGGCGCTTCGCTTTACGCCGCCGACCGGTCGATCACCGTCGGCGTGGTCATAGATGGTGCAACTCCGGAGGACCGGGCGCCCCTGCGGGCCTATCTCACGAAGGCTATGGGGCGGCCGGTGGATGTTGCGGGGCCCGATACCTACAGCGAAACCGTTACCCACCTGGCCGATGGTTCTTACGACTTCGCGTGCCTGGGTGCGCTGGTTTATATCCGGGCCCACGCCAAGTACGGAGTCATCCCGCTCGTTCAACGCGCTATCGACTTGCACTATCACACCGTCTTCATCACTGGCGCCGGCTCGTCAATTTATTCGCTAGGCGACTTGATGGGGAAGCAATTCGCTTTTGGCGATATAGGCTCGACCAGCGCTCATCTGATGGCGTACCGCGAACTCAGCGAGGCCGGAATCGATCCTAAAACCGATCTCAGGATCCACTACACCGGCAGCCATCTCGCGACCGCGGCAATGGTGGCCAATGGAGCGGTCGATGCCGGAGCTATCGACGAAACGGTTTTCAACTTCCTCATCGGTAACGGAAAACTGGACGGCACAAAAGTGCGCATTTTCTATACGTCCAAGCCCTACGTCGATTACGTGTACGTGGCTCGCAAAGATGTGCCCGAAGTCGAACGAGAAGAATTCGTCCGAGCACTTCTCGCCCTCAAGCAACGCAAAGACGATACCGTCCTCAAGGTCCTCCGCGCCCACAAATTTGTGGTGGCCAATGACCAGGAATACAGAACCACCCGAAAGATTGCCCACGAACTGAAAATGTTCTGAGCTGCGGGCGGGCTTTGCGCGTCTCGACTCACGGTTTCAGAACCACATTGTCGATCAGCCGCGTGGCGCCGACATAGACGGCAACCGCGACCAATGTGTCTTGCGAGATCTGTTCGACGGGATCGAGTGTGTCCGGATCAACAATTTCGAAATAATCGAGCGCGACTTGCGGCTCGCTCGCGAAGACTTCTTTGCCGGCCGAGACCAGCTTCGCGGCGCTTCTCTCCCCGGCGCTGAATTGCTTTCGAGCTTCCTGCAATGCCCGTTGCAACACGAGCGCGCGACCGCGCTCTTCGTGACTCAGGTAGGCATTGCGCGAGCTCATGGCCAAGCCATCCGGTTCGCGGACGATGGGGCAGGCGACAATTTCGACTGGAAAATTCAGGTCTTTGACCATGCGCCGGATCACAGCCAGTTGCGCCGCGTCTTTCTGTCCAAAGAACGCGGTCTCTGGCTCGACGATGTGAAATAGCTTGGCGACAATTGTGGTCACACCACGGAAATGGCCGGGGCGGGAGCGTCCATCGAGTTTTTCCCTCAGCCCTTCGACCAGCACCCAGGTGACTTCGCCATGGGGATAGATTTCTTCGACGGGCGGTGCGAAGAGAATCTCGACTCCTTCTTTTTCCAGCAACTGCCGGTCGCGCTCGAATTGCCGCGGATACTTGGACAAATCTTCGGTCGGTCCGAATTGCGTAGGGTTGACGAAGATGGAAACTGCAACCGCGTCACACTGCGCTTTCGCCGCGCGCACCAGCGATAGGTGGCCTTCGTGCAGGGCGCCCATCGTTGGAACTAAGCCAAGGCGCTTGCCGCTCGCCCGCGCTTCGCGGCAGGAGGCGCGAACTTCGGAAATCGTCGCGCAGATTTTCATGTGCAACTTTTCATGACTCGGGGGGGCAACGCTAGACAACCTACGCGAAAAACCACGGGGAACCTCCATTACCCGCTCATGGCGCTTCGCGGAATTGAACGTCCAGATCTTTCAACGTTCCCAGCAGCAGAGCGCGATTCTTCCGCAGGGTTGCTTTCGTCCGGTCGGTTGGATTCTTGGGAACGGCCTGGGCGACCAGCACCACGCGACCATAGGGCCATGCGCTCGACGGAAGCGATACCAACTGGGCCTGAATCTCTTCCACCTTGAGAATATGGACCTCGCGATTGGAAAGATCGACGAAGCCGATTCCATCCTCGCGAACTACCAGGTACGGATTCTTCCAACCGCTCATATCGTTGAACGGCGGATATTTCGTGGGATCGGCTAAGGGAATAGACTCGAGTCCGGTTGTCCGTGGCGTTTCCGCGACTGGCGTCTCGGCAGGCTTGGAGCAGGCGACCAGAGCCGCGAGCAGGACGGCGGCAACGATGGTTGGCGCTGTATGTCGCACCAGTTCTCGCACAGGCTTCTCTCCGACCGCCATTATCGCCGCAGAGCGTGCTTGCGGAGGAGTACCGTTTCGAGTGCGGCCTGCGTTTCTTTCGGTAGATGGTAAGACTCCGCGTCGTTCGGGAACTGATGCGAAACCACGTCAGCCTTAAAGGCCAGCACGGACTGCGTGATGAGCGCGGCAGCATCTCCGTAGCGGCGGACGAATTTCGCGGGATGTCCGAACGTCAGGTTCAGAAGATCGTGGAAGACCAGCACTTGGCCATCGCAATCCGGCCCAGCGCCGATGCCAATGGTGGGCGTGTCAACTTCCGCGGTAATCAGCGCTGCGACTTCACGCGGAATACCTTCAAGGTAGATGCAGGCCACTCCTGCACGCTCAAGCGCGATCGCATCGCGCATAAGCTGCTCGATGGCGCTCAGCGTCTTGCCTTGAACTTTGTAGCCGCCCATCACGTTGACCGATTGCGGCGTGAGCCCGATGTGTCCGGCGACAGGAATCTCGGCATCAATCACGCGCCGGATCACGTCCGCGCGCTTCTCGCCACCCTCGATCTTGACCGCTTCAGCGCCGCCTTCTTTCACAAAGCGCGCCGCATTGTGGACGGCTTCGTTGGGGTCAGCCTGATAAGACCCGTACGGCATGTCGGCAATAAGCAACGCGTCTTTCACACCGCGACGCACGGCTTTGACGTGGTGCAGCATCTCGTCAACCGTGACGGAGAGCGTGTTCTCGTAGCCAAGCATGGTCATGGCCAGCGAGTCGCCGACGAGAGCAATATCGATGCCTGCCTCGTCAACCAGGCGCGCGGTGGCGTAGTCGTAGGTGGTCAGGCAAGTGATGGGTTCGTGGTGAAATTTCTTTTCGTGGAGAGTAGAAGTGGTGATTTTTTGGCGAGGCTCGCCGAAACGAGGTTGGCCGATAGGCGTGAGACTCACAGTGTCCTCCAGTGCCCCTCCGCAAACTGGGCGGATAGAGCCTGTACGCATCATCTTTCAGTAGCTTGGATGACGCTGAGGGGATTATAGCTGCAAAAGGGGCGTTGGTCGATAGTCGTCGGTCGTTGGCCGCAGGCGGCTGAGTAAGTTATTGAATTTGCTAAGACCTAGAACCCAAGACCTGAGACCTGCTCTCAGGCGCTGGCCGCTTCTTCGCTCCCCAGCGGGAGGAAATATTGCGTGCCCTTGATCGGGGCAGAGACTTTTTTCAGCAACTCCTGCAAATCTTCATTGCGGTCGACGAAGTCGATCTCGGACGTGTTCACGATCAGCAGGTCGGACTGGGTGTAGTGAAAGAAAAAATGTTCGTAGGCCTTGACGACTTCCATCAGGTAGTCCTCGCTGATGGCCTTTTCTCCGGCCGCGTTCTTTTTCTTTAGCCGCTTCTTCAGCACTTCCGGAGTGGCCTGCAAATAGATGACCAGGTCGGGCGTCGGAATTTGCTCGCGAAAATAATTGAAGTAACGATTGTAGGTATCGAGTTCCTGATCGTTGAGGTTGAGGCAGGCAAAGAGTTTGTCTTTTTCAAAGATGTAGTCGGAAACCACTGTCTTGTTTGACCGCGGCCCGAGGTCGAGCGCGCGCAGTTGCTCGAAGCGGCGAATCAGGAACGCCAACTGGGTCTGGAAAGCCGCGCCGGGTTCGCCTTCGTAGAACGCTTTCAGAAATGGATTGTCTTCCGGTTCAACCACGCGTTGGGCCGCGAGTCGCTCTCCGAGAACCCGCGCCAGTGTGCTTTTCCCCACCCGTATAGGACCTTCGACCGCAATGTAACGGGGCAGCTCGAAAAGCTTGGCCATGGGATTATCGAGGAGAAACTGGGAAGCAGAATATATGGCTTCGGGTCCGGATGCAATTGTGGATTGCGGAAAGGTAGGAGGTAAGAGGTCAGATTGCAGAAGTTGAAACCGACGTCGTGTTTTTGGCTCTTAACCTCTGCAATCTGACCTCTCACCTCTTACCTCCATTACAATCCGTCCATGCTCCCCGCTCTAATCGGGCTGACTGCTGCGGCCGCCGCTTCTGTCGCGGGATACCAATCCGCGTCGTCAACAGCACAGTGGTTCGGCCGGACGTTTGCCAGCGGACTTCGCGGCAGCAAGCAGATCGCCCTGACCTTCGACGACGGCCCGAATGATCCACACACGCTGAAATTACTTGACGTGCTCGCAAAGCACAGCGTGCGAGCAACGTTCTTCATGATCGGACGCTACGTGCAGCAGCGGCCCGATATTGCGCGCGCGGTGGCCCAGGCCGGACACGTCATCGGCAATCACACCTTCACGCATCCGCTGCTCATCTTCGAATCTGCGGCCCAGACGCGCGCTCAGCTGTTTGACTGCCGTCAAGTCCTGCGGGATGCAATTGGCGAGCATTCCAAGTTGTTTCGTCCGCCGTTTGGAGGAAGGCGGCCGGCGACGCTTAGGATCGCGCGAGAACTCGAACTACAGACGGTGATGTGGAACGTGAAGGGATACGACTGGAATGCGCCTCCTGCCGCGGTGATCGAGAAGAAAGTCGCGCGGCAGATGCGCGGCGGCGACGTAATCCTGTTGCACGATGGCGGACATCGCGCCTGGGGTGCGGATCGCGCACAGACGGTCATTGCCACGGACAATCTGATCCGGCGGTACAAAGATGAAGGGCATGCATTTGTGACGGTGGAAGATATGCTGGCTGCCAGCCGTTAGTCTTCGTTAGCCGGATGGATGTATCAGTTTTGCGCCGGAGAGTTAGTTTGTGCGAAATCCAACCGATCAAGCCCGCTGGCGGATGCTCGGGTTAATCTGCACCGCGGTCGTGCTGTGCATGACAACCTGGTTCTCCGCGACGGCGGTTACGCCGGAACTGATTCCGCTTTGGCACCTGTCGGCCGCGCAGGTCTCCTGGTTGACCAACGCGGTTCAGCTCGGCTTCGTCACGGGAGCTCTGCTTTCAAGTTTCGTCAATCTTCCAGACCTGGTTCCACTGCGGAAGCTCATGGGAGTGAGTGCACTGGTGGCGGCATCGGCAAATCTGTCTCTGCTTTGGGCGCCCTCAACCACCGGGCTGCTGGCCGCGCGTTTCGTCACTGGAGTGGCGCTTGCGGGCGTCTATCCGCCTTCTCTCAAGCTGATGTCCACCTGGTTTGTGCGCGGCCGCGGCGTCGCACTCGGGTTCGTCATTGCCGCGTTGACGCTGGGATCGGCGCTTCCTCACCTGGTCCGTTTTCTGACCAACCGCGTGCATTGGCAAGCTGTGGTCGTGGCAGCCTCCGTTTGCACGCTGTCTGGCGGCGCCTTAGTGGTATTTCTTGCGGCCGAGGGCCCGTTTCCGTTCAGCAAGGCGGTGTTCAATCCACGATACCTGCGTGTTGTGCTGAGGAACCGGCCGCTCGTCCTCACCAATCTAGGCTATTTCGGGCACATGTGGGAACTCTATGCCATGTGGGGATGGTTCCTGGCCTATGTGTCTGCCGCATCTCCTCATCTCGGCCTAAACGCAAAGACCGCATCGCTGGTGACTTTCGCGGTGGTCGCTTCGGGCGCGGTGGGATCGGTGCTGGGTGGGTTGTTGGCCGATCATACGAGTCGTCCGTTTGCCGCGGGACTGATGATGACCTTGTCCGGCCTGTGCGCCATCACCATCGGGGTCGTCTTCAATGGGCCGGTCTGGCTGTTTCTGCCGGTTGCGGTTCTCTGGGGGATCACCGTCGTCGGAGACTCCGCGCAATTTTCCGCGATGGCGACGGAACTGAGCAACCTGAGCTACGTCGGGACTGCGCTGGCACTCCAACTGGGTCTGGGCTTCGCCTTGACCCTGGTCTCGATTCGCATCACTCCTTTGCTGGCGGCGCAAATCGGCTGGCGCTGGAGCTTTCTACCGCTGGCCGCAGGACCGGCGGTTGGGGTAGTTGCGATGTTATTTTTGCGTCGGCATCTTCGCGAGCTTGCGGATGTCCAGAATAGACAGGCGGGAAAACTTTCCCCCATTGTGTGATGCAAAAGAAAAGCCGCCCATCCATCGGGCGGCTGATCGTTTTACGGGACGTAGGTTCCGGAAATCGCGACCGAGAATGCGTCGCAGCCATAGCCGAGACAACCGCCGTCGCGGTTACTCGTCTGCGTGTTGTCAAAGGCGTATCCGTCACCATCAAAAAATGAATTGTAAAAAACGTTGCCCCAGCCGTA
Source organism: uncultured Acidobacteriaceae bacterium (assembly GCA_963755765.1). Taxonomy (GTDB): domain Bacteria; phylum Acidobacteriota; class Terriglobia; order Terriglobales; family Acidobacteriaceae; genus Acidiflorens. The sequence goes on along the minus strand of CAVWKZ010000001.1, from coordinate 416,974 downwards.
ATTATTGTACGACGGCACGACTTCGATATCGCCGAGGTAGGCGGCGGTACCCGCATCGAATTTGGGCAAAATATTCACCCAGGTAACCGTTCCGACTGGCACTTTGACGGCTTTCTTGGGAGTGCACGTGTAGGCGTATATTTCGTAGGTGTGTGTATTCACGCCTGTGTCAGTTGCGGTCAGCGATTGGCATACGCCATGTCTGCCCAATGTTCCCCCGTTACCCTCGGAGACATCGGTCCGGAAGCCGTACGTTCCCCCGTTCAAGTCGGTCGGCGGATAAGGAAGGGTCCATTCGAGGAAGGTGACCTTGCTGATACTCACGTGCTTGTGTAAGGGGTTGCCATCGGATGACGGTACCATCGGAACCCACACCTGCGCCGTATAGCTGCTGGCTGCGTTCCATAACCCGTCTGTGTAGGGACCGCTGAGAGTGGAGTCGCCGGAATACCACAGGCACGGGTTGCAATCCGAGGGGATCGCGGGTGAAGGCGATTGCTCAGAATGCTGAGGTGTTCCTCCAGTCGCAGCTCGGGCCGATGCCACTGGGCGGCCCTGCGCGAAGCCTGCGGCGCAGCCTAGTACGAGCAGAGTGATGGCTGTCAACATCTTCACTAATTTGAAAGTCTTCATACGAGATGTCCTCTCGAGCTCGATGAGCCCTTTTCTGGCTATTCCTGCCAGGGTTTACTGCCCATAGCGCACCGGCAATCGGCAGGCAATTTACTAACACGCACATGTGCGTGACGACGGGGCCCAACATTGAAAAATGCGGGACCTTCGGTCTGATTCAGTGTGAGGGAAAACCTTCAGATCAGAAATGTAGAGAGGAGTTCTTGAAGGGAATGCTGATGACGCGGCCTTGGCATGGCTGCCGCTCGGAGCACATAACTGCTGACAACCCAATCTTGAACCACGCTTGGGTCGCTAACAGGACGCACGAAGCTGAGGGTAGCTTGCGAAGGAAGAGCCAGGTTTACGGGTGCATCAGATTCATCGAATGCGGTCTCAGGCAGGTCCACTGGCCGTACTGCGGACCCCCCAAAGACGCCTGTTAGGAGCAACAGAACGAGAATCCGACTGTGTCGCTTCACGGCCACCCCACCCAAGTGCTGAAAAGCTACTCCCGCATGTATCAGATGTCAAACGACGAAAGATCGCCAGTAATGCTAACAGTCCAGGTTCTTAATGCAATCGCCCGTTACATAAACAACCAGCATAGTTACGCCGCCGCCATGGCGAACGTCTGCTTAGCCGCCGCGATGGTCTGCAGCACGTCATGCTCGGTATGCGCCGTTCCCAGGAATGCCGCTTCGAATTGCGAAGGCGGCAGGTAGATTCCGTTGTCGAGCATTGCGCGGAAGAAGCGTCCAAAGGCTTCGGTGTCGGATTTTGCGGCGGAACTCCAATCGGTGACCGGCCCCCCGGCGAAGAACCACGTGAACATCGAGCCCACGCGGTTGTGGCACATGGTCACGCCTGCATCTTTGGCTGCGGCTGCTACTCCAGCGACCACTTCGGAGGCTAGCTTGTCGAGCTTCGCGTAAACCTCTTTGTGATCGCGCAAGTAACTCACTGTGGCGTAACCTGCGGCCATCGCCAAGGGATTGCCCGAGAGCGTTCCGGCTTGATACATGGGGCCTAGCGGAGCTACCAGATCCATGATTTCGCTGGGGCCGCCATAGGCGCCTACCGGCAAGCCTCCGCCGATGATTTTGCCCATAGTCGTCAGGTCGGGCTGAATCGCGTAGAGTTCCTGCGCTCCGCCGAATGCCAGGCGGAATCCGGTCATGACCTCGTCGAAAATCAGCAGCGCCTTATCGCGCTGCGTAATGGCTCGCAACGCTTCGAGGTATCCGCTTGCGGGAGGGACGCATCCCATGTTGCCTACGACTGGCTCTACGATGACGCAGGCGATCTGGTGCTTGAATTTCTCGAATGCTTCCTCGAGTGCATGGGTGTCGTTGTAGGGCAGCGCCAGCGTGAACTGCGTGAATTCTTCGGGAACGCCCGCCGAACCCGGAATGCCGAGCGTGGCCACGCCGGAACCGGCTTTCACCAGGAGCGCGTCGGCGTGTCCGTGATAGCAGCCCTCAAACTTCACAATGTATTTGCGCTTTGTATAGGCACGCGCCAGACGGATGGCAGACATAGTGGCTTCGGTGCCGGAACTCACGAAGCGAATTTTTTGCATGTGCGGAAAAGCGGAAATTACCAGCTCGGCGAGATCGGCCTCGGCGGGAGTTGACGCTCCGAAGCTGGTGCCACTACGCGCCGCCGCAATTATGGCTTCGACGACAGTGGGCGCTGCGTGCCCCAGAATGAGCGGACCCCAGGAACCGATGTAGTCCACATACTCGTTGCCGTCAGCGTCCCAGATGTGCGAACCCTGGCCGCGGACTATGAACAGAGGCTCACTTCCCACCGCACGGAACGCGCGCACCGGGGAGTTCACGCCTCCGGGTATCAATTGTTCGGCGCGTTTCTGGAGCTTGCGGGATTGTTCTGTCTTGCGGGGCATGATTTCTCCACAGCGGGTAGCAAGTCCGGGAGACTGAACACTCCGATCAATATACCAGCGGCGCTTGCGAGACAGGCGCGGGCGCGGAGGACTTCGAATTCATCGGACATTCACGAAATTGCAATATTGCCGCAATCTCGCGCGGGTATCGTAGCGACAGTTGCCCTTCTAACCGGGAGGGTTTATCAGGACGGCCTTGGGGGGCTCCGGGCTGTCCTTTTCATTTGCCCGGCATGGACGCCCTCTAACCGTTTCGCTGGATGCCTGCCTCTTGTTTTTGTGCTGTATGGAGCGCCCAGGCCATTCGTGGCGTGTTGTGGGCAATTCCGAAGCGGCCCTGAGCGTCCAGCAGAATGATTCCACCGTGGCCGTTGAGACGCTGCTTGAGATAGTTGATCGCTTCCTTTGCGACCCACTCCGGCAAACTGCCGGATTCGACGCGATCCGCCGCCCACTTTGCCAGCACCAGTTTCATGATGGGTTCTCCCCAACCGGTGGTGGAAGCGGCGGCGCTTAGATTATCTGCGTAGCAGCCGCAGCCGATCAGGGACGAGTCGCCGAGGCGACCGGGAGCTTTGTTTAGCGTGCCGCCGGTCGAAGTTGACGCCGCGATATTGCCATCGCGGTCGAGAGCGACGGCTCCGACCGTGTCATGGGAAAGCATGTCTTGCGATGTTGGATCCGAAACTTCCGGCGCGAACAGATCATTGCCGTCGGTTGAGGCTTGGGCCTGGTATGCGCGCAAGCGCTCTACCTCCCTGGGGATGACGAGGTCTTCGTTGCGGCAAAGAGAGATGCCGTGCTCGGCAGCAAAGCGCTCGGCTCCTTCGGCCACGAAATATACGTGCGGGCTGTCGCTGAGAATCTTTCGGGCGGCGCGAACCGGATTGCGCAGACGCTCGACACATCCGACGCCGCCGCCGCGCAGAGTTGCGCCGTCCATGATGAAGGCGTCGAGTTGCACCTTGCCGTCGCGGTTCAGAAAACTGCCGCGGCCGGCGTCGAAAGTCTCGTCGTCTTCGAGAACGACGACGGCATCTTCTACAGCGTCAAGGGCCGAGCCGCCACGCTCGAGGGCGCGCCATCCGGCCGATGCGGCGTTGCGCACGCCGTTAAGGTGCGCGTCAACCATATTGTCGGGAATATCCCAGGCACCGCCGTGAACGACCAGAACGGGATTGGTTGGCAAGCTAAGGCTCCGCGGGAATTCCGGCGTCTAGTCTAGCATTGGTCACGGCGGAGTTCGTTTCAGGCGGCCCGGGCGGGCGTATCCATCTCCGTAGTCCGCTGCCAGGTGTAGATGACGCGGTGGATTACGGTGATGGTGGAGAGCACGGCTATTACCCAGAGGACTGGGGCCATTTCGTTGAACAGAGCGCCGATGATTAGCAGGACCAGCCGTTCGGGGCGCTCCATGAAACCTACCTTACATAAGCCGATGAGCGATTCGGCTCGGGCTCGGGCATAACTCACCATGATGGCGCTGATCATGGCCAGCGCGGCCAGCACGACGTAGAAGAAGCGGTTGCCGCGACCGTAAAAGACCAGCAATCCGAGGAATAGCGACGCGTCGCTATAGCGGTCGACGATGGAATCGAAAAAGCCTCCGAAGCGGGTGACTTGATTTGAGGCGCGGGCGACTCGACCATCTACCAGGTCGAAGAATCCCGATCCGATGATGACCAGTCCGGCGTAGAAAAACATGCGGCGCTGGTTGTCGCCGTTAGCGTATCCGAATAAAAACGCGGCGTAGGTGTTGACCAGCAGTCCCATCAGAGTCAGGAGGTTGGGATTGATATGGGACAGAGCCAGCAGGCGCACGATAGCGTCGAGCAGAACGCCGCAGGCGCGCCCAACTCCGCTGGTCCAGGTCATAGAAACGAGCCCCGAATGCCGCCGCTGCCGCCCCTGCCTCTCATTTTCATTTTCATTTCGATTTCCGTTCCGGCTGCGCTTCCAGCTTGGCTTCGGCGAGATCGTGCATGGTCGAGAGCTTCAGGATTTCCATTTCGCGGCTGCCACCGGGCGTTACTACCGTGGCCGTATCTCCAATTTTCTTGTTCAGCAAAGCACGCCCGATCGGCGAGGTGGTCGAGATTCTTCCCGCCGCCACGTCGGACTGTTCGCTGGCCACCAATTCATAATGCATTTCTTCATTCTTGGTGCTGTCGAACACGGTCACAGTTGAGCCCAGGCCAACTTTGTCCTTGGGGATGTTGTTCATATTGACGAGCGAGAGGTCGGCGAGGCGCTGGCCCAGTTGACGGACGCGCGCCTTCAAGTACTCCTGGCGCTGCTTGGCCGTGTGATACTCGGCGTTTTCGCTGAGGTCGCCTAGGGCGACCGCCTTCTTGAGTTCTCTGGGGATATCGAAGGCCAGTTCGTGCTCGAGAGTGTTTAGCTCGTCCCGAAGCTTCTTTTTGATCTCTTCCGTCATGCTGTCGGCATTATAAACCTTGGCTGCGAGTGCTGCTGCTTTGCAGCTGGGCCAAATTTCAGGACCATTGCTGCGGCCCAACCCACTCAACCGAAATGACTTAGTCCAGCCCCGTGACCGTCTTAGATCGCAACTACCGGAGCGAACGCCCACGGCGCTTCTCCATTGCCTAAGCCGCTCCGCTCGGCTAGACTAAAAGCAGTTCTCCAGCACCCCCGGGCGAGGCCCCTCCATGAACGGCGACCGCGTGTTCCACATTGGCGACAAGGTGGTCTACCCCAACCATGGCGTCGGAATCATCGAACAAATCAGCAGCCGAACCATAGGCGCGACAATCGAGAAATTCTACCTGCTGAAAATCGCAGCCAGCAGTTTGAAGGTGATGGTGCCGTTTGCCAACGTCAACAATGTTGGAATGCGTCCCGTGGTGCGTAATGGCGAGGTGGAAAAAATTGTGGATTACCTCTCGTCCGGCGAATGCATTAACGCGGCCGACTGGAAAGACCGTTTCAAAGAGAATTCCGATCGCATGCGCACTGGGTCGCTCACGGACGTGGCGGCGGTGCTGAAAAGCCTGCTGATTCTTGGACAGGGCAAGTCGCTCTCCTTCCGCGAGAAAAAGATGCTGGAGCGCGCCCGTTATTTGCTGGTCAGCGAAATCGCCATCTCGCGAAATTGCGAAGAGAGTCTTATTGAACAGGCGCTTACCAAGGCGCTGACGAAGTGCAACCTGCGCTTCCCGGAAATTTCCGAACTCGCCTCCTGACGGATCAAGTGAGCAATATCAGCGTTCGGCGTGGGCTTCCATCCAGGATTGAAGAATTAAAATCGCAGCCATCCGGTCCACCGCCTGTCCCCGCTTCTTGATCGAAAGATCGGTTTCACGCAGCAGACGGTTGGCTTCGGTTGAGGTCCAGCGCTCGTCCCAGAGATGGACGGTAACCCCGAAATGCGCGCGCAGGAGGTCGGCGAACACCCGCATCTTCTCCGATTGTGTTCCTTCCGCGCCGCTCAAGCGCAGCGGCAGGCCGACAACAATCTCCCGGACTTCGTATTTTGCGAGGAGTTGTCCCAGGGCCTCCAAATCGAGGCGTTTATTCTGCCGCTGGATCGTATCCAACCCCTGGGCGGTGATTCCGAGCGGGTCCGAGACGGCCACTCCGATTCGTTTCGAGCCGACATCGAGGGCCATGATGCGTCTATATGCCGGCTTCGGAGGTGAATCCATCTGTTAATTGTAGACGGCAAAAGCGGATAATTTCTCGGCTACAATGCCTGGCAAAAATCATAGGGCGCGGCACTGGCACGATTGGGGTGGTGCAATTCCGGCCAAGGTGAGGCAGAATTGTGAGCCAGTTGCGGCGAGACTGAGCAAACTACACCACTATGGACACGACGGAACCACAAATCGGGCAGCACTGGTCGCTGACCCTGCTCGGCATGGGCCTGGTCATCATGTTCGCGTATTACGGCGAGTCGGTGCTGGCAGTGCTGTTCTTCGCTATTCTGCTGAGCTTCATGCTTTCTCCGGTGGTTCAGGCGCTGGAATACCTGCACCTGCCGAGAGCCATGGCGGCGCTGGTCAGCGTGGTTGTGCTGCTGGCGGTGCTTTATGGAGTCACCGCTGCCTCGTACAACCAGGCCCTCATCTTCGCCGACAATCTTCCCAAGTATTCGCAGAAGATCCGCTCCATGCTGCAGCCCTACCAGCAGCAGGCGGAAAAGCTCGAAAAAACTGGCGACGTGGTCGGCGAGCCGGAGGACTCGAATGTTGTGCAGGTGCGGCAGGTGCAGACCTGGTCCGAAACCCTCACCCACGGCGCCGGCACCTTCACCGACATTCTGCTGGCGGCGTCGTTTATCCCATTCCTTGCCTACTTCCTGCTGACCTGGCAGAGCCACGCACGTTCAGCCACCGTGATGCTGTTCCCGTTGCATCACCGGCACACCGCATTCGTGACCCTGGGGCTGATCGGGAAAATGTTGCAGAGCTTTATTGTCGGGAACCTGCTGATCGGACTGCTGATTTCAGGAGTGAGCGTAGCGATTTTCGGGTTGCTCCATGTTCCGTTTTTCTACTTCGTCGGCTTTCTCAGCGGTTTTCTGAGCCTGGTTCCGTATTTGGGAATTGTGCTGGCCATGCTGCCGCCGATCCTGGTTGGCCTGGGTCAACTGGAGCCGAGCGACCTCGTGATCGTGGCGTTTTGCGTCGTTGGACTACATCTTTTCGCGCTGAATGTGCTTTATCCCAAGCTGCTGGGAAGCCGCCTGAAGATCAATCCGCTGGCGGTCACGATCGCGCTCCTTTTCTGGGGAGCGGTCTGGGGAGGCATCGGATTGCTGCTCGCGATTCCGATCACCGGCGCGCTTAAGATTATCTTCGACCACGTCGAGTCGTTGAAACCGTACGCGGATTGGCTGGGAGAGTAAGGCGCTTTCACCGCCGAGACGCCGAGACGCCGAGGGCGCCGAGTGAGCTTTTTTTTGACCGTTTCTGCGTGGGGATAGGCCGTACCTCGCTTCCATACGGCCGTGTACTCCAGCCACTTTGTTTCAATCTAAAAAGCCCTCTACACTAAGACCTTGCGATCTCTGATCACACTATTTTTGGTTGCCGCACTCGCCGCCGGCGGCTGGGTGGCTTGGCAGGTCTATGCCCCGGTTACGCCGCCGGCCAACGCTTCTTTACTTCTGCGCCCCGGCTACTCGACGCGGAGGATTGCGATCGAGTTGAAAAAGACGGGAGCGATCCGCAACGATGTTCGCCTTCCGGCTCTGGCACGCGCTGCATCCCAAGCCAACCTTGAAGGCTGGCGAATATCTATTCGAGCGGCAGGCGACGCTGCCACAGGTTTACGAGCGCATCGCTCGCGGCGATATCTACTTCCACGTGGTCACGATTCCCGAAGGCTACACGATGTTCGACATCGCCAAGGCGATAGAAGACGCGAAACTCGGGTCGGCGGAAGATTTTCTGCGGGTCGCCGAAACCCAGACCCAGCTGATCTCCGATATGGCGCCGGACGCCAAATCGCTCGAAGGATATCTTTTCCCGAATACCTACCAGTTCACGCGCACCCAAAGCCTGAAGGAAATGGCGGCGGCGATGGTGCATCAGTTCCGGCTGGTAGCGCAGCAAATCGGCTTGAATGCTGACATTCCCAGGGTCGTCACGATGGCTTCGATCGTCGAAAAAGAAACTGCGGATCCCGAGGAACGGCCGCGCGTGGCCAGCGTATATTACAATCGGCTGGCGAAAAACGTGCCACTTGATGCCGATCCGAGCATTATCTACGCCGAGCAACTGGAGGGCACGTATCAGGGAAGTCTTCACCATGCCGACCTGACGGTGAACTCACCCTACAACACGTATCGTTCTACTGGGCTGCCGCCGGGTCCAATCGCCAATCCGGGAAAAGGCGCTCTGGAAGCGGCTATGCACCCGGACAGCACGAGATTCCTTTACTTCGTCGCCGATGGCAACGGGCATCACCGCTTCGCCCGCAGCCTCGAAGAGCACAACCGGAATGTGGCCTCCTATCGCCATGCGCTTGGCCTCCCGGAAAAGCGCTGAACCCTCTGCTGCCTTATACTAATCAGATACCAAGACGGTTAGGGGTTCTCAGGTACTGGCATAGGAATGCATCGTTCTCATCTGCGTCTGTTTTTCCTTCTATTTCTGTCGGCGGCCACATTTCCGCTGACGGGATGTCTTTTCCGCACGCGTATTCTGAATCGTCATCTCTCCGACCGGCCGCTCAAGACCGCAACCCAGCAGGACCTGATCGACTATGTCAACGGCCAGGCTGCCAAGGTCCAGACCATGCAGGCCACGGTGGATATAGACTCCTCGGCCGGCGACCCGAAGAATGGCGTAATTACTGATTACAAAGAGATTCGCGGCTACGTGCTGGCGCGCAAACCGTTCATGCTGCGCATGAAAGGCCTGATGCCGGTGGTACGGAATACGGCCTTCGACATGGTCAGCAACGGACAGGAATTCAAGCTGTGGATTCCGAGCCAGAATAAATTCGTGGTGGGCGCGAACGATGCCGCTTACCAGCCCGACAAGCGGCTAGAGAACATGCGCCCAGAGTACATCTACGACGCGCTGCTGCTGCCGGAAATTGGCCAAGACGAGGCGGTCATGGAGAACGGTTTTGAAACCGTCCTGGACTCGAAGCGGCATCGGGTCGATCAGCCGGATTACAGCCTGCTGGTTATCCGCAGGGGTCCGCGGGGCGTCTACCTGTCGCGCAAGATCGATTTCAGTCGAATTGACCTTCTGCCGTACCGGCAGAGGATCTACGACCAGCAGGGAGATGTCGAGACCGATGCCCACTACCAGGATTACAAAGATTTCGGAGGGACTACATTCCCCGGTACGATTACGATTGAACGTCCGCGGGAGAGTTACGATTTCACGCTGAACATCGTCAAACTGGAATTCAATAAGGCGCTGACCGATGACCAGTTCGCGCTGGAACAGCCGCCTGGGGCAGACGTGATACATCTCGGACAAACGAGTTCTGGCGCGGTAAAGCCGCCGGAGAGCCAGAACAAGTAGTCGTTGGGCAGTCTGCAAGATCGGTCCGGAAGTTCAACCTGGAACATCGGTCCCCTGGAAAAAACATGATGAATCGCATGATCGTCGGGAATCTGGTGCACCGGCCGCTGCGCTCGATGATCAGCGTGGTCGCGGTGGCGCTCGAAGTCACGCTGATTCTGCTCATTGTGGGCTTCTCACTCGGGATGCTGCAGGACAGCCGTACTCGAACCGCTGGCATAGGGGCGGACATACTGCTGCTACCGCCGGGAGCTTCGTTCATCGCCGGGCTGTCGGGCGCGCCCATGTCGGTAAAGATTGGCGGCGTGCTGGCAAAACTACCGCACGTCAAGAATGTGGCCCCGGTGATCCAGCAATTCTCTTCGACAGGCTCGGTCGAAATCATTACAGGAATCGACTTAGCGAGCTATGAGAGCATGTCGTCAGGCTTCCGCTATTTGTCGGGCGGTCCCTTTCAAGGGCCTTACGACGTGCTGGTGGACGATCTCTTCGCTCAGTCCAAACATGCCAAAGTGGGCGATACGATCGAGATTCTGAGCAAACCATTCCGCATTTCAGGGATCGTCGAACGCGGCAAGGGCGGGCGTAAATTCGTTCCGCTCAGCACTCTACAAGATCTGATGGACGCCAAGGATAAGGCCTCAGTGTTTTACCTTAAGCTCGATGACCCGGCAAACACCGACGCGGTGATCGATGAAATCAAGCACGTGCCGGGCATGGAGCGCTATGGGGCCAACTCGATGGCTTCCTACCTGGCCATGATGACCACGAGCAACTATCCGGGGCTTTCCCCCTTTATCAAGGTCGTAGTCGGCATTTCGATGGTCATCGGGTTCATCGTTATCTTCCAGGCCATGTATACGGCGGTGATGGAACGGACGCGCGAAATCGGCATACTGAAGTCGATGGGAGCGTCGAAGATGTACATCGTGAACGTGATCCTGCGGGAAACGGCGCTCCTGGCCGTGGGCGGCATCCTGCTTGGCATCGTTGTGAGTCTGGTGGCTAAGGTGGCGCTGGCACAGAAGTTCCCGCTGCTGCCGGTGGTTGTGGATGGTAAATGGATCGCGTATTCGACGCTGATCGCGATCGTCGGAGCCATTGGCGGCGCGCTGTATCCGGCGTTCAAGGCGGCACAGAAAGATCCGATCGATGCGTTGGCATACGAATAGAATCGGCTCCAGTCTTCCGTTCCGGCCAGTTTCGGCGTGAGTTCGCTTTTATTTCGCCGTTCCGCGCAGTACGGAATTTTCCCTATGATTTTCCTCGCAAATCGGAAGAGAATGCACGATACTGCCCGTGAAACTGTCCGTGCTATAATCTCGCGCCGTCACGGAAAAGCATTGCAGTCTCGCAGCAGGTGGTCCTAATTCAAGATTCAGGAGGGGATATGCGCTTCAATGATCCGACTCTGTACGGTCGGGACGATGAGACGGATGAGTACAGCGACAGCGGCGCCTACGGCGAATCGCTGGAAGAAGATTTGGAAGAGGAAGAAGAGGAAGAAGAACCCGTTCTCGTGGAAGAGGACGACGAGATTGTCGTGCCGGTAGTGCGGGAACCGGTGGCCGCACCAGCGCCCGTAACTCCATCGGGCGGCGGCCAGAGCGGGCCACCCAAGAAGGCACCGGCAAAGAAAGCTCCAGCAAAGAAGGCGCCCGCAAAGAAAAAGGCAGCCAAGAAGCCGAAGAAGAAAGCTGCAAAGAAGCCGGCCCGCAAGAAGGCGGCAAAGAAAAAGAAGGCAGCTAGAAAGCCGGCCAAGAAAAAAGCCAAGAAAGCCGCTAAGAAAAAAGTTGCCCGCAAGAAACGCCGCCGCTAGCGGCCCAAGCAGCATCACGGTAAATGATGGCGGAAGCTTGAGTCTTGCTCAGGCTTCCGCCATTTGATCTATTGGTCGTCGTTTATCCTTGTATTTTTATTTTCCGCCGGGCACGATCGCTTCCGCTTCGATTTCCAGCAGCATTTCTGGAGAAACCAGGGCCGTAACCGCCACCATGGTGCTCGCGGGGCGAATTTCGCGAAAAAACTCTCCGTGAGCTTTTCCCGCTTTTTCCCAATCGGCGATGTTGGTAAGAAACACGCGGGTGCGGACCACATCTTGCAGTGAAGCTCCGGCCTGCTGCAGCGCGCGTTCGATGTTCTTGAGGATCTGAAGCGCCTGTGCATAGGCATCGCCGGCAACGATTTTTCCATCAGCTCCCGTTGCGGTGGTGCCCGCAACATGGACGTGCGCGCCTACGCGAACCGCACGAGAGTAACCGACAATCGGTTCCCATGGAGTTCCGCTTGCAATGTTGATTCGTTTCACGCCGCCTCCGTTCTTCTGCGCCTCATTGTGTAAGTACATTCAGTGGAACACATTTTTTGGATGCCTCCCCTGAGAATTAGCAGTCGGCTCTCTTGGCTGCCAATAATTGCGTTAAACCCCTTGCCCCGCGCGGGCCTCTAACTAAAGCAGTGGCTCGAACGGGTACTTGTGTCGGACCAGGATTCACGGTATTTAATCGGCACAGGGTTAGGTTCCGATGGAAAGGTTAGTGAGGGGAATAAGAGGCTGAGTCGGGGAGGGAAGTAGGGGCCATGGAGATTCCGGAGACGCATCCGCTGCAGCAGTTGTTTCTTGAACTGGTTGGCCGTCATTATGCCGAGGAGATTGGAATTCGCGATCCGCAGATCGTCGGTTATGTGGCGCATCTGTTGTCGGAATTTTGCGATGCCGAGCAGTTGTTGAAAATCCGCAATGCCTCGGGGAAGCCGCTGAACGATGTGGGCGAAATGCTCATCGAGTCGGACCCGATCTACGGTCCGGCGCCTTCGTTCGATCGCGAGCGCCAGGTCCGCAAGCATATTGGCGACTTTACGCTGTTCTATGCCGGCATGTTTCCGGAGAGCATCAATCACTATCGGCTGCGCCGTCAGCGGGTCGAGAACTTCGTGGACTGGGTGAAAGCAGGGAAAGAGAGCTACTACATCGTCTCCAAGTTTGAACACTTCGAATACGCCAAGGTAGCGCCGCTGTTTGGGCAACTCTCGCAAAGATTTGAGCAATGCGTGTACGGATTGAATCTCGTGAAGAACGAGCTTGAGGTGATGCAACACCCGATCGCAAGGATGAGCAACGACCTCATTATGTAGGATTGGGGAAGGTCAGAGGTTAGAGGTCAGATTGCAGAGGTGAAAACCTAGAACGCTCCGAATTTTGGCTCTTTACTTCTGCAATCTGACCTCCGACCTCTCACCTCTCACGAGTCGCCTGCCGGTGATCTGAAATTTTCCTTCCAGCACAATCTTGATCGCTTCCGTGTATGCGATGTGTTCCTGCTCCAAAATCCGTTCCGACAGCGTGTGCTCGTCATCGGAATCCAACACAGGTACGGTTTTTTGCACGACGATGGCGCCGTGGTCGAGTTCCTCGTCGACGAAGTGCACCGTGCATCCGGAAACTTTCACTCCGTAGGCGAACGCCTGCTGCTGTGCCTCCAGGCCGGGGAACGCGGGCAATAAAGAGGGATGGATGTTGAGAATCTTCGACGGAAACTGCTGTACGAACCAGGGCGAGAGCAGGCGCATGTAACCGGCGAGGCAGACGAGGTCGACTTTGTTGTCGCGGAGTGCAGCCACGACTACGCGGTCGTGCTCCTCGCGCTGTTTGCCTTTCGATGAGATCGCGAGCGCGTTGAGGCCGCGCTGGCGGGCGGTTTCAAGGCCGGGAGCTTCGGTCCGGTTTGAGATCACGACGGAGATGCGAGCATTGGGTATCCTGCCAGCCGCGATGCTGTCGGCTATGGCTACAAAGTTGGAGCCCCGCCCGGAGAGTAGAATGCCTAAATTTTTCATACGACATCATTATTCACCACGGAGAGACGGAGGCACGGAGAAAATCGAAGCAGAAAAGAACCCTTAGCTGAACACGACCTTACGATCGCCTTTTACGATGCGGCCGACGCTGTAGAACTTTTCTCCGGCGCGCTCCAGGAGCGTCTGCGCCTTCTTGAACTTCTTGGCGGGAACCACGATTAACATGCCGAGGCCCATATTGAAGGTGCGGAGCATTTCTTCCTCAGCCACGTTGCCGAGTTTTTGAAGATGCTCAAAGATGGGCAGAACCGGCCAGGTACCGAGTTCGATCACCGCGGACGTGCCTTTGGGCAGAACGCGGGGCAGGTTTTCGGTGATGCCACCACCTGTAATATGCGCCAGGGCCGCGACACATTCGCCCGCGATCATCTTCCGGATGATCGACCAATAGCTGCGATGCGTCCGCATGAGTTCGTTGCCGACTTTGTTCTTGATCTCGCTGACAAAAGTTTCGGGAGAATACTCCGCGACTTCAAAGAGGAGCTTGCGAGCCAGAGAGTATCCGTTGGTGTGCAGGCCGTTTGAGGGCAGGCCGAGGACGCAGTCGCCGACCTGCACGTCTTTTCCGCTGATGATGCGTTCGCGTTCGACCACTCCGACAATGAATCCGGCAAGATCGTACTCGCCTTCGGGATAAAACCCCGGCATTTCTGCGGTCTCACCGCCGATGAGGGCGCAGCCATTGTGCTTGCAGGCTTCCGCGAGGCCGGCCACAATTTTTTCCACGACTTCCGAGTCCAGCTTTCCGGTGGCCAGGTAGTCCATAAAAAACAACGGCGCGGCGCCCTGCACGGCGATGTCGTTGACGCAGTGATTCACCAAGTCCACGCCGACGGTGTGGTGCGCGCCCATTTCGAAGGCTACTTTTAATTTGGTGCCGACGCCATCGACGCTCGAAACCAGCACTGGATCGAGATATTTCTTATCCACCGAGAACAAGCCGCCGAATCCGCCGATCTCGCTGAGCACTCCCTTGGTGAAAGTTTTGTGGGCGAGATACTTGATGCGCTGCTTGGTGCGGTTGCCGCGATCAATGTTGACACCGGCGTCGGCGTAGGTGATCGAACCGCTTTGGACGTTGGGGTTCTGGGCCACTTTTTCAGTCCGCTAACAAAATGCCAGGGTGGAGAGATCCGGTGCGCCACCTAGTTGGTGGAATCGTTTCAGGCGCTACAAATTCTAGCACGTCTGGAGTTGCCTCCGGCTTTTTCAAGAGCGACCGGTGCAGGCGCTATAATGCTGCTCCAACTCTTTTTCTTGGGGAGATAAGCATGAGAATTCTGGCAATTTTATTTTTCGCACTGTCGACGATCTCGTTCGCGGCGGCGCAGCAAAATCAGCCTCAGGACACCACCGCCGAAAGCGCAAAACCGGCCTCTTCTAAGAAAGATAAGAAACAAGCGACTCCGGCGACCGCTGCAACTTCGGATAAGTCCGCGGAAAGCAGCAAGCCTGCGGAGCCGCCCAAAGCCGACTCCGGCGAAGTTACTGATAAAGATAAAGAAGAACATTACGATGTGACCGAAGTCCCGCCCGTCATCACGCATCACCAGGCCTCGCTTAACGGCAAGACGCTCAATTACACGGCGACGACCGGTAGGCTTCCCATCAAACGCGAGGACGGCAAGACGGAAGCCGAAATGTTTTTTGTCGCCTACACGCTGGACGGACAGGATGTGGGAAAGCGTCCGCTGACGTTCGCCTTCAACGGCGGGCCTGGTTCCGCTTCGGTATGGCTGCACATGGGTGCGCTCGGACCGAAGCGCGTGGTGCTGCAGCCGAATGGCTTCATGCCGGCGGCTCCTTATCGTCTGGAAGACAACCCCGACACGCTGCTCGATCGCAGCGACATCGTCATGGTGGACGCGATGTCGACCGGATACTCGCGGGCTGCGAATGCGGAACTGACCAAGAAGTTTTTGGGCGTAAAAGGCGACGTGCAAGCCTTTGGCGAATTCATCCGCCTCTACCTCTCGCGCTACGAGCGCTGGACCTCGCCACTCTTTTTGCTGGGAGAGAGCTACGGCACAACTCGTGCCGCCGGCCTTTCCGGATATTTAGCCGATCATGGTATCGCTTTCAATGGCGTGACCCTGCTCTCGATGGCGGTTGATTTCCAGACGCTCGAATGGAACAAATCGAACGACCTGCCTTATGTGCTGCTGGTTCCCACTTTCAACATGGTTGCCGGCTACCACCACAAACTGTCCTCCGATCTCACGCAGGATATGGCGAAGACGCGCGAAGAAGTCGTGCGCTGGTCGGCCAATGATTACGCGCTCGCTCTCGGCAAAGGCGACGCTCTGACGCCGGAAGAACGGCGCAAGATTGTCGAGCAACTGTCCCGCTACCTCGGCCTGCGGCCGGAAGTGATCGAAGCTCACAACATGCGCATTGACGTTCCGACCTTCAGCCATGAGTTGCTGCTCGATCAGAAGTTGATCACCGGCCGCCTCGATGGCCGCTTCAGCAGCCCCAATCCGGACGAAGATCGATTTTTCTATGATCCGACCAGCGCCGCCATCTTGCCGCCATACACCTCGGCCTTCAACAACTATCTACGCACCGAACTGAACTACAAGTCTGACGCGCCTTATCGGGTTTTCGCCTACGACCAACCGGGCTTCCAGAGCTGGGAGTGGGGAAACGCCGTGGAAGGCTTTCCGAGCACGGCGGGCGGGTTGCGGTCGGCCATGATCAAGAATCCGTATATGAAGATTCTGGTGATGGAGGGATACTACGACTTGGCCACACCGTTCGCCGCTGCCAACTGGACCATGGATCACCTCAACCTTGACGCGAAGTACCGTCAGAACATTTCGTACGCCACCTATGGCGCAGGGCACATGGTGTACATCGATCGCGCCGAACACGACAAGATGAAGAAGGACCTGGTTGACTTCATGGAGAAGTGCCTGCCGAGATAGTTCACGCAACTCCAGATTCGCCGCAGTGCTCAACACTCAGGCCATGCGCGCCGCCGTCATCTTCGGGTTGGGAACCTCGGCGGCGGACTTGAAGCCGTTCCAAGACCGTTCTCCGACCGAGTGGCTGCAGGGACTGCCGGACTCTTGCGGTGATGCCGATGCCATTTTGATTTTTGGCGGAGATGGCACGATTCACCGTCATCTTCCAGCACTGGTGCGGCTCCAGATTCCTGTGCTGATCGTCCCGGCGGGAAGTGGAAACGATTTTGCGCGTGCACTCAAGCTGCGCTCAGCGCGAGATTCCTTGCGCGTCTGGCGTGATTTCGAATCTGAGAAATTTAAAGCGCAGGCAATTGATCTTGGGGTTATCGTTCCCTCCGCTTCGCCGGAGCGCGCCCACTATTTTTGTACCGTTGCCGGTTGCGGGCTGGACTCTGCTGCTGCACGGCGCGCCAATCAGATGCCGCGCTGGCTGCGTGGGCACGGTGGCTATGCCCTGGCGCTATTGCCGCTGCTGCTGAAATTTCCAGCCTTTTCTATGCGGCTGACGCGAGTTAACGGTGATGATCATAGCGAGGCTAAAGCACTCACCCTCCTCGCTGCGTTCGCCAACACCCGTTTCTATGGAGACGGCATGCGCATCGCGCCGAAAGCTGATTTCAGCGATGGCAAGCTCGACATTTGCCGGATCTCGACCATGAATCCTTTCGAGCTGTTTTGCATGTTTCCGACGGTATATTTCGGGCGCCATCTCCTCTCGCCCAAGGTCGAATATTCGAAGGCAGAGCGGGTGATGGTGCAGACCGAGACTCCGGTCGAGATCTATGCTGACGGAGAATTTGTATGCGAGACGCCGGTCGAGATTTCAGTGGCGGCGGGCGTGCTTCGGGTGATTTGTCCGCCCTAGTAGAACGTGAGTCTTAGCGTGCTCGTCCGTAACGCGCATCGAGCGCGAGATTCAGTTCGAGCACATTCACGCGTGGCTCACCGAGGAATCCCCATTGCCGGTTCTCAGAGTTTTCCATGACTAAGCGTGCGACGTCTGCTTGCGGAATTTTGCGTTCCGCAGCCACGCGCTGAATCTGGAACTGTGCGGCCGCAGGAGAGATATCTGGATCCAATCCAGAACCCGATGTTGTAACCAGATCGACAGGGATGGGAGCACCCGGATTCTCGGCCTGAAGTTTGGCAACGTCTCCATTGACTCGAGCAATTAACTGCGCGTTGGTCGGACCGAGATTCGAGCCGCCGGATGCAGTTGCATCGTATCCTGCGGCGCCGGCGGCGGATGGTCGCGAGTGAAAGTAGCCCGGCCCGGAAAACGGCTGCCCGATCAACCGCGAACCAACGACCACTCCGTCCTTGCCGTGGATCAGCTGCCCGTTGGCCTGCTTGGGGAAAATCAGCTGGGCGAGGCCAGTGACCAGCAGGGGATACAGAATTCCCACCAAGACTGTCGTCGCGATGGTCATGAGCACAGCGGTGATTAGATTTTTCTTCATACGTTTCTTTCGATCTATTCCAGTTCGATCTATGCCAGCCTGATGCCGGTGATGAGCATGTCGATCAGCTTGATGCCGATGAACGGAACTACCAGTCCGCCGAATCCGTAGACCAACAAATTCTGCCGCAGCAGAGATTCGGCGCTCATTGCCTTGTACTTGACTCCGCGTAGCGCCAGTGGAATCAGGGCGACGATGATAAGCGCATTAAAAATAACGGCAGAAAGTATTGCGGACTGCGGCGTCTGCAGCCGCATGATGTTCAGCGTGTTCAGCACCGGAAAAGTCCCGGCAAACATCGCCGGAATGATCGCGAAATACTTGGCCACGTCGTTTGCGATCGAGAACGTAGTGAGCGCACCGCGCGTCATCAGCAACTGTTTGCCGATCGCAACCACTTCGATCAGCTTGGTGGGATTCGAATCGAGGTCGACCATGTTTCCGGCCTCTTTCGCGGCCTGCGTGCCGGTATTCATGGCCACGCCTACATCGGCCTGCGCCAGCGCGGGCGCATCGTTGGTGCCATCACCAGTCATGGCAACAAGTTTGCCGTCGGCCTGCTCGCGACGAATCAAATCCATTTTGTCTTTTGGAGTCGCCTCCGCCAGAAAATCGTCCACGCCCGCCTCGCGTGAGATTGCCGCCGCCGTGAGGGGATTGTCGCCGGTGATCATCACGGTCTTGATCCCCATGGCACGCAGTTGATTGAAGCGCTCGCGCATGCCGCCTTTGACAATGTCCTTCAGGTAGATGACGCCCAGCGCGCGCTGATTTTCAGCGACCACTAGCGGAGTTCCTCCGGAGCGCGCGATCTGTTCCACGCTCGCCTGAATCTCGCGCGGCAGCGAGGTGCCGAACTGATGCAGGTATTTGACGATTGCATCGACCGCCCCTTTGCGAATCTCGCGCCCGTCGAGATTCACTCCCGACATGCGGGTTTGGGCTGTGAAAGGGACGAATACGGCTTCGTGCGACGACAACTCACGTCCGCGCAGACCGTACTTTTCTTTTGCTAATACGACAATCGACCGGCCCTCGGGAGTTTCGTCAGCTAGGGACGAGAGTTGCGCGGCATCGGCCATCTCGGCATCCGTAATTCCCGGAGCGGCAATGAACTCTGCTGCTTGGCGGTTGCCGAGCGTGATCGTTCCCGTCTTATCGAGCAGCAGCGTGTTCACGTCCCCAGCCGCCTCGACGGCGCGCCCGGACATGGCTAGCACGTTATGCTGCACGAGGCGATCCATGCCGGCGATGCCGATCGCGGACAGCAGGCCGCCAATCGTCGTCGGAATCAAGCAGACCAGCAGAGAGACGAGCACGAAGACTGTTTGCGGCGATCCCGAGTAAATCGCGAACGGCTGCAGCGTAACCACGGCCAGGAGAAAAATGATGGTCAGGCCTGCCAGCAGAATGTTGAGCGCGATTTCGTTCGGAGTCTTCTGCCGCTCCGCTCCTTCGACCAAAGCGATCATTCTGTCGAGGAAAGTCTCTCCGGGATTCGAAGTGATGCGGACTTTGATTACATCGGAAAGCACGCGCGTTCCGCCGGTGACTGCTGATCGATCACCTCCGGCTTCGCGGATCACCGGCGCAGATTCGCCTGTGATTGCCGACTCGTCCACCGACGCAACGCCTTCGATGACTTCGCCATCGCCCGGGACTAGTTCGCCCGCGATCACCATCACGACGTCGCCCGACCGCAGCTTTGCACTCGGCACCGTCTCGGTCGTCCCGTCAGGCAGCAGACGCTTGGCCACGGTTTCAGATCGGGCTTTACGCAGAGTGTCGGCTTGCGCTTTGCCCCGACCTTCGGCCATGGCTTCCGCGAAATTCGCGAACAGCACTGTGAACCAGAGCCAGAGCGTGATCTGCAAGTTGAAGGCGAAACTCTTTGTCTCACGGAACAGCAGCAGGGTCGTCACTACGCTGCCCACCTCGACCACGAACATGACGGGATTCTTCATCATGGTGCGAGGATCGAGTTTGACAACTGCATCGACCAGCGCCCGCCGGATGATTTTTGCGTCCCACAAGCTCTTGCTTTTCTTTTCAGCCATGTTTCGTCTCAGAAGCTCTTCTCTCAGAAAGTTTTCCCTGCCATCATCTGCAGGTGTTCGAGTACGGGTCCCAAACTGAGGGCCGGGAAAAATGTGAGTGCGCCGACGATCACAATCACCGACACCAGCAAAATGGTAAACAGAGGCGTAGTCACTGGGAACGTACCTGCCGACGCCGGCACAGTCTTTTTCTTTGCCAGGTTGCCGGCAATCGCCAGCATGGGAATGATCATGAAAAATCGCCCCACCAGCATCGTCATGGCGCCCGCAGTGTTGTACCAAAGCGTGTTGCCGTTCAATCCAGCGAACGCGGATCCGTTGTTGCCTGCCATGGAGGTGAACGCATAGAGAATTTCAGTGAGGCCATGCGGACCGGCATTGCTGATGCTCGAGGTGCCAAATCCCTCGACCGACGAAATGCCGGTGAGCACCAGGATGATCAGCGGGAAAACGAGCGTGACCAGCATTGCCATCTTTACGTCGTAGGCTTCAATTTTCTTGCCGAGATATTCGGGCGTTCGTCCGACCATGAGTCCGGCAATGAAAACCGAGAGCACTACGTAGATCAGGATGCCGTACATGCCCGCGCCCACTCCGCCGAAAACAGTCTCGCTGAGCATGATGTTGACCAGCGGCACCAGTCCGCCCAGCGGAGTGAAGGAGTCGTGCACGCCGTTGATCGCGCCACAGCTTGCGTCGGTGGTGACGGTGGCGAACAGCGCAGAATTGGCGATGCCAAAGCGCACTTCTTTGCCTTCCATGTTGCCGCCCGGTTGGAGCGCGGAGGCGGTTTGGTCAACTCCATGCAGCAGCGGATTGCCTCTGGCCTCAGCCCAGTAGGCGGCGGTAACGCCGCAGAGGAACAGAACCGCCATCGCCGCCCATACCGCCCAGCCGTGGCGCTGCGAGCCAGTCATCCGGCCGAGCGTGTAAGTGAGACCGGCCGGGATCGCGAAGATTGAAAGCATCTGCAGGAAGTTACTCAGTGGTGTGGGATTTTCGAAGGGATGGGAGCTGTTGGCATTGAAAAACCCGCCGCCGTTCGTGCCTAGCATCTTGATTGCTTCCTGCGATGCGACTGGTCCCTGGGCGATGGTCTGGTCAGTCTCTGCTTCCGTCACCGGCTTGCCATCCTGGCCGACCATCGGTTTGCCATCTGTTCCAGTCTTCTGGATTTGTTGCGGCTCGATCAGCTTCGCAGTGTCGTAGGGCTTGAGGTTTTGCACGACTCCCTGCGAAACCAGCAGCAAGGCATAGACGACGCAGGCCGGCAGCAGCACCCACAGCGTCGAACGCGTCATGTCAACCCAGAAATTTCCTATGGTTTCTCTTTCCTTCCGCGCGATGCCGCGAATGAACGCGATCGCGAGCGCAATTCCGACCGCTGCGGAGGCAAAGTTGTGATACGCGAGGCCGGCCATTTGCGTGAGATAGCTCATGGTGGACTCGCCCGAATAGTTCTGCCAGTTGGTGTTTGTGGTGAAGGACGCGGCGGTGTTGAAGGCCAATGCCTGACCGACTGCTCCGAATTTCTGCGGATTCCATGGCAGGAAGTGCTGTGCCCGCTCGAGCAGATAGAGCAGCAACATCGAGGCGCCGCTGAACAGCAGCATGGTGAAGGCGTACTCCGTCCAGCGCATCTCGTGCTTTTCATCGACTCCGGTAACGCGATAAAGCAGGCGCTCGATGGGCCGCAGCACGAAATCGAGAAACGTGCGCTCACCGCTGAACACTCTTGCCATGAACACGCCGAGGGGCTTGGTGATCGCCAGAATCAGAGCGAGAAATACCGCGATCTGCATCCAGCCATTGATGGTCATGTCAGAATTTCTCCGGTCTCAGCAAGGCATAGAGCAGATAAACCATCAAACCGGCACTTACAATCAGCATGGCGATCGATTCAGCATTCATATTGATTTGGTCTCCAGCGATTGGTCCTCAGCGAATTCGATCGCAGAATTGCACGTAAGCCAGCGACAGCAGGAAGAACGCTATCGTGACTGCAATAAAGATCAGGTCTTGCACGGGATCTCCTCGTAGATGCGGGCGTTTTGCTTAAGCACGATTAAATAGCTTTCCCCATAAAAGTGCGGTAAGCACTTCATAAAGAAGTCATAAAGAAAAAATGCGATCAATCGCCGGGCTGGAAGCGGTAACCCACCCAGGGATCGGTCACGATGTAGCGGGGAGAATTTGGCGAGGGCTCAATCTTCTTGCGGAGCTGGGCTACGAACACGCGCAGGTATTCGACTTGCTCCGTGCTCTCACCACCCCAGACCGCGGCCAGCAAGGCGCGGTGCGTTACGACTCTGCCGGCGTAGCGAACCAGATACATGAGCAAGTCGAATTCTTTCGGAGTGAGATGGACGGCACGGTCTTTGACAGAAACGCTACGGGCTCCCGGATCGATTTTGAAGTCGCCCATCACCATCGGCGCCAGGTCCGATTCTTCCTTCCGGGTGCGGCGAAGATTGGCGCGAACGCGTGCCAGGAGTTCCTCCATACCGAACGGCTTCGTAATGTAATCGTCAGCGCCGGCATCCAGAGCCTTTACTTTGGTCCGCTCCTCACCGCGCACCGAGAGCACGATGATCGGAATTTGCGTCTTCGTCCGCAACTGCCGGCACAACTCAAGTCCGTGCATGTTGGGCATGGAGAGGTCGGTGATGACGAGATCAGGCGACCAGTCTTTCATGATCTCCAGCGCGGTCTCGCCGTCGTTGGCGACGCGAATGTCGTAGCCGTGGCTGGAAAGAGAGGTCCGCAGCACCCGCGTGATCTGGGATTCGTCGTCCACCACCAGAATGTGTTTATGTTCTGACATTCTGGATTATCCCGGCTCCTGGGTCACGATGTGCACATCCACCGCTGGGGCATCGCGTAAGAACTGGTGGATCGCCGAGAGATAGAAATATCGTTTCCAGCCCTGCGTCGCCGAGCGTCCGAAAACAACTTGGGTAATGTGCTTTTCGTTTACGAATTCGGCGACCGCCTCGGCTACGCTCTTTCCCTCTAGGCGCACCACTTTTGCGCCAACGTTTTCCGCGAAGCGCACGTTCGCCGCCAGGGTCCGTTGATTGGCTTCGCTCGAGTCCTGCCCCAGGTCGATATAGACAACGAAGAGTTCGGCATTCATCGCCTGTGCCATGCGCGCTCCGCGGGCGATCAGGTACTGCGCCGCCGGGTTCGAGCTGATGCAGACCGCAATTCGTTCGCGGATGGCAACCGCTCCACGATTTTCCTCTTCTTCCACGCGGTGCTGTTCGAGGCTTTGATCGACCTGTTGCGCCACCTGACGCAATGCCAGCTCCCGCAAAGCGATCAGATTGGTCTCGCGAAAAAAATTTTCCAGCGCCCGCCCTACACGTTCCTGCGGATACACATCGCCGCGCCGCATGCGATTCTGGAGAGCCTCCGGGGTCAGGTCGATCATCACTACTTCGTTGACTCTTTGCAGCACCCAATCGGGAACCGTTTCGCGCACCTGGATCCCGGTCACTCCCTGCACGGTCGGGGTCACGCTCTCGAGGTGCTGGATATTCATCGTGGAAAGAACGTCGATCCCAGCATCCAGCAGTTCGAGCACGTCTTCATAACGCTTGCGATGCTTGCTGCCTTCGATATTGGTGTGCGCCAGTTCGTCCACCAGCACCACGCAAGGCTTGCGCGCGAGGATGGCATCAACGTCCATCTCTTCGAAGAGCGCGCCCTTGTACTCGATCTGTTTGCGCGGCACCACTTCCAGATTCGTGACCAGCTCCGCTACCGCTTTCCGTCCGTGGGTTTCCACAACTCCGATGACCACATCTTCACCGCGGCTGTGCCGGCGGATCGCCTCGGTGAGCATGGTGTGGGTCTTGCCCACGCCGGGAGCGTATCCAAGAAAGAGCTTGAACCTGCCGCCCTTCTTGGTCGGCGAACATTCTTCCAGCCATTGGTCTGGAGTCTTGGGCATCGCGATCATTGTCTCAGAAAAGGTTTCAAGGTTGGGAGGCGCAAGTACGGAAGGTCAGAGGTGAGAGGTCAGATTGCAGAGGTTACCCCGTCGCTTAAACAGTATCGGCGATCATGGGATTTGTTCCTCTGCAATGACCTTTCACCTCTAATCTCGCTTTGTCATACAATCGCCTCGTGAAAGCAGTGGCTAGATCCGGAACTGGATACCTGATTGCGGCGCTGGCGGTCGGCGGGATTACTCTCGTCGGCTACCGCTGGCTCCATCTGAATGCGACCACGGTCGCGCTCATGTTCCTGCTGGGCGTCCTGGGGATTTCCGCTTCGTGGGGCTTGCGGCAAGCCGTCTTCATGTCGGTGATTGCTACTCTCGCTTTCAACTATTTTTTTCTCCCGCCGATTGGCACCTTTACCATCTCCGACCCGCAGAACTGGGTCGCACTGTTTGCCTTTCTGGTCACTGCAGTCACCGCCAGCGAACTATCCGAGCGCGCTCGGCGCGGGACTCGGTCGGCCATCGAGCGCCGGCAGGAACTGGAACGCCTCTATGCCTTTAGCCAGTTGCTGCTTTCGAGCGACAATCCGGCCGAGTTGTTGAACCTGATTCCTCGTTACATCGTGGAGTCGTTTGGCATCCGCTCGGCGGCGATTTCGTTGTCCAGCCGGAGCGACGTTTATCGCTCGGGTCCCACCATCGACGGACTGGAATCGCACGACCTCCAGATGATCTGCTTGCGCGGTGAACCCCGAATCGACGCTGTCCATCAACTGGCCTTTATGCCTCTACACATGGGCACGCGCGTGGTGGGTTGCATGGGCATCGCCGGTTCGGCGCTTTCGCGGCAAACCCTGGAGGCCATCGGCAGCCTGGTGGCCATCTCCGTTGAACGCGCCGGTGCCGTCGAAAAACTCAGCCGCGCGGAGGCTGCTCGCGAAAACGAGCAACTGCGCTCTGTCCTGCTCGATTCGGTCACCCATGAGTTTCGCTCTCCGCTCACCGCGATCAAGGCATCGGTGACCTCGCTGCTTGGGAGTTCGAATCATTCGTTGGAGGAGAGACAGGAACTGCTTACCATCATCAACGAGGAGAGCGACCGGCTGAACCGTCTGATCGGAGAAGCCGCCGAAATGGCGCAACTGGATGCCAACAAAGTGGAGTTTCGCTTTGAATCAGCGCCCATCAGCGGGCCGGTCGAGGAAGCGCTCATCGAGTTGAAGCAACTTCTAGTGCAGCATCCCGTGGAAGTCAGAATTCCTCCCGACCTTCCTAACGCGCACATGGACTCCGCCCACATCAAGGAAGTACTGGTGCACCTGATCGAGAATGCCGCCAAATACTCGCCGGCGGGCGCTCCGATCCGTATCACCGCGGAGGCCAAGGACCAAACGATCACCATCAATATTGCAGATCGCGGTCCCGGCATCGATGATTTCGAGCAGTCTCTTGTCTTCGAAAAATTCTATCGCGGACGGAACCAGCGAGTACAAGTGCATGGCACTGGCATGGGACTGGCGATCTGCAAAGCTATCGTCGAAGCCCACGGCGGGCGGCTCGGTGTCACTAGCCAACTCGGGCACGGGTCAGTTTTTTACTTCAGTTTGCGGGTGGGATGATTGGACATCCCGCTTGACATCACGGTGTCCGGACGGCAGAATGCCCGAGCCGGAGAGCTCATGAAATTCAGAATTTTGTGCCTTTTGTCAGTCGCTGTTTTGTCTTCCACCTTCGCCTTCGCCCAGAGTTCGGGCTCGATGACGTCGGCGGCTCCCACCACCCGCCGCGGCGATGTGCAAGAAACCCTTCATGGTGTGACGGTTTCTGATCCCTACCGCTGGCTGGAAGATCAAAAGTCGCCAGAGACGCGGGCGTGGATCACGCAGCAGAACGAGTACACGCACAAGCTGCTGGACAGCTGGCCGGGGCGCGAGCGGCTGGAAAAACGGCTGGCGGAGTTGAAGAAGGTGGAGCGCATCAGTTCGCCAATCGAGCGCAACGGGCGTTTCTTCTATCGCAAGCGCGCAGCCGAGCAGGAACAGTACGTCATCTACACTCGGCAGGGCGAGACGGGGAAGGAAGAGGTGTTGATCGACCCGAACCCGATGAGCGCTGATCACTCGACCAACGTCGAGATCATGGACGTGTCGAAGGATGGGAAGCTGCTGGCGTATGGCATTCGCTCGGGCGGCAAGGATGAGACGGAGTTGCACCTTCTCGACGTGACCACGAAGCACGACCTCACGGACGTGTTGCCGGCCCAAGTTTACTTTGACGTTTCGTTCTTGCCCGACGCGAGCGGGTTCTACTACGCAACCATGCTCGACGACGGGCCTCGAGTGCGCTTCCACAAAGTCGGCACGAAAGCGGAAACCGACACGGACGTATTCGGGAAGGGTTACGCCAAGGACTCGATCGTCACCGGCGACCCGTCGGAGGATGGCCGGCACCTGGTCATTCACGTGTTCCATGGCTCAGCGGCCGACAAAGTTGAAATCTGGGTGCAGGATCTGAAGAAACAAGGGCCGATCGTGCCCGTCATCAAGGATCTCGACGCGCGCTTCTTTGGATTTGCGGTGGGAGACGAGCTGTTCCTGCAGACGAACTACAAGGCGCCGAAGGGCAGAATTATGTTGCTGAACCTGGCGAAGCCGGCGCCTGAGAACTGGCGGGAAGTGGTGCCGGAGGCGGAGAACGCCATCGAAAGTGTCGCGTTCACCGGAGGCAAGATACTGGTGATCTACGTGAAGAACGCGACCTCGATGGTGAAGGCTTTTCAGCCGGATGGCAAATTGGCGTTCGAACTGACTCTGCCGGTGCTGGGATCGGTCGGCGATGTGCAGGGAAGGTGGGAGAACCATGCGGCCTACTTTAGCTATGCATCGTTCGCGATTCCGTCCACGATCTATCGCTGCGACATGAGTAGTGGGAAACAGTCGGCGTGGGCGCAGACAAAGGTTCCGGTGGATGGATCGAAGTTCGAAGTGAAGCAGGTCTGGTACGCGTCGAAAGACGGGACGAAGGTGCCGATGTTTCTGGTGCACGCCCAGGGCATCAAGCTGGACGGATCGAATCCTGTGCTGCTAGAGGGATATGGCGGATTCCTGGTCAACAACACCCCGTATTTCAACCCGGATGCGATTATTTGGGCGGAGCGTGGCGGCGTTTACGCGCTCGCAAATCTACGAGGTGGGGGAGAATTCGGCGAGGCCTGGCATATCGCCGGGATGCGCGACAAGAAGCAGAATGTTTTCGACGACTTTATCGGCGCGGCCGAGTGGCTGATCCAAAATAAATATACAAATCCTTCGAAGCTGGCGATTCTTGGCGGTAGCAATGGCGGGTTGCTGGTGGGCGCAGCGTTGACGCAACGTCCGGACCTGTTCGAGGCGGTGATCTGCTGGCATCCGCTGCTGGACATGCTGCGCTATGACCAGTTCATGGAGGCGCAGTTCTGGGTTTCAGAGTATGGAGCAGCCAAAGATCCCGAGCAATTCAAGTGGCTATACGCGTATTCGCCTTACCAGCACGTGAAGCAAGGAGTGAAGTATCCGGCCGTGTTGTTCATGACTGGGGACGGCGACACGCGAGTAGCGCCGCTGCACGCACGAAAGATGGCGGCGCTGCTCCAAGCCGACACGGGGTCGGACCGGCCGATCCTGCTGCGTTATGAACTCGAGGCGGGACACTCGCGCGGCAGGTCGTCGACACAGGACATCGGCGACTCGGTGGATGAGTTGAGCTTTTTGTTCTGGCAGCTCGGAGTCGCTCCGTAGCTTGCTTCGTGGGCGCTAAGACTGGTGGGCCCGCCTGGATTCGAACCAGGAACCAACAGATTATGAGTCTGCTGCTCTAACCGTTGAGCTACGGGCCCGGCTCCCCATATCTTACACATTCAGTGCAGAGCCGGGCACGCGCCAACTCTGAGGTATCCGCAAATAGCGAAGTGGGCGGCTCTTGCCAGGACGCGGTCTACTATAAATGGCACTATGCGGAACCGCGCTGCATCTAGTGCGTGCTCGGAGGTGCAGGCGGGACTGCAGGCGCGACTTCTGGTGTCTTACTATTGTTGACCAGATCTTTCAATTCTTTGCTGGGCTTGAAGAACGGGATCTTCTTTGCCGGAACTTCGACCCGGTCGCCGGTTTTCGGGTTCCGACCGACGCGCGGCTTGCGCTGGCGCGTGCGGAAGCTGCCAAAACCCCGGATTTCGATTTTGTCGCCCACGCGCAGCGAGCGCACCACGCTGTCAAAGATCGTGTCGACGATTACTTCACTGTCTTTGCGGGTGAGTTCCGAAAGCCGGGAAACTTCTTCGATCAGGTCAGCCTTTGTCATAAGTCTCTATGCTCCGTGTCTATAACCTTCTCAAATTTAAGGGGTTCTGCGCAAGTACCCAGCAAAGGTTCTCAGTTCCCGGTTCTCAGTTCTCAGTAAAATCGGGTCGTATGGGCTGAGAATTGCAAATAACGGCCAGCTACTTCCAAAGATAGTAAAAGCCGACCTGCTGCTCCATGAGTTTCTCTCGCGTGGGCAGATAGTCGGAAACATCGCCAAACAACAGATCCAGCCCTGACCTTTTCTCTTTCGGTGGCCAGACCAGATTCGGTTCGCCGGAGATATTCACCGCGCGCGCCGTATCTTTCACCGCACCTTCGAAATCGGCGATCTGGTCCACCATCTTCATCGAGAGCGCCTGCTCACCGGTCCAGACTTTGCCATTTGCTATCGCACGAATGTCTTCTTCTTTCGCATGCCTTCCGGCGGCCACCGCCTGGATGAATTGCGTATGCATGTTGTCAATCAAGGCCTGCATGTATTCACGTTCCGCCGGCGTCATTTCGCGCGTGGGACTGCCCGTGTCCTTGAATTCGCCTGCCTTCATCGTGATCGCATTCAGCTTCGCCCAGCGCAGAAGTTCGCCATAGTTCACCCACTCGGCAATTACTCCGATCGACCCCACCACGCTGCCTTTATCGGCGTAAATTTTGTTGGTGGCCGATGCAACGTAATAGGCACCGCTCGCGCCTACCGTCTCAATCGACGCCACAATGCGTTTCTTTTTTTCGTCCCGAATCCGCTTTACTTCCTTGTAGATCTCTTCCGACGCGGCTACGCCGCCACCGGGAGAGTTCACATGAATAATGATGGCCTTGACGGAATCGTCATCGGCAAACTTCTTAAGCTGGGGGACGATCTGCTTGGGAGAGAAAATTACGCCGTCGAGCTCGACGACGGCAATCTTGGAGCCGAAGCCCGAGAATGACTCTTGATCCTGACCGCCAAAACTCAGATACACCAGCGTGAACACCGCCGCCACGAACAGCGCAAACAGTCCGCCGCCCACCAGGAACCACACCCAAATCCGCGAACGTCCTTCAGCCATAATCAGACGAGTGTAGCACCGGACGCCGGGCTTGTATTATCTCGGAAGTCTTCGGGTCACGAAGTTGCCGAAACCACTCTCCAACACCGTGTATCGGCTTTCATTTCACTTCGAAGTTCCGTGCATCCACCGGCGTATTATTCGATACGTTCGAGCCCCTTCATATCCCAGTCCGAAAGCCGCGATTCGATGCGAAGCGGCTATTTTTGCGTCGGACGCTAATTCCATCTACGAGAAAAACCCCAAGGGCCGCCAGATATCTGGACACCCCCGGTTAACGCACGAAACTGGAGGGTTCGTTTTGTCGGCGCGAGAGAATTCCGCTTTGAAAGGTGCTTTCACCACAATCGAAAAGATCCTGCGCAGTCAGTATGCTCTCGGGTATGCCCCACCCGCATCTTGAGGCTAACGGCAGTTTCCGTTCGATCGAAGCTCGACCGTTTCGCAATAGTGACCCGGCTTGAAAGTCCACTCTCGAAGCGGGTATTACGCGCCAGCGAGGTAGTGCCGAAGTTGGTTTGATTTTGGCGTAAACTCGTCGCGCATGCGTGATCCTGTCGAACTCGAGGTCTTCAAGAACCTCTACCATTCCATCGCGGAAGAAATGGGCGCCGCGCTGCGCCGCACTTCCTTTTCCCCAAATATCAAAGAGCGCCGCGACTACTCCTGCGCTGTGTTCGATTCCGCAGGGCAGGTTATCGCCATGGGCGATCACATGCCGGTGCACCTGGGCTCGATGCCGATGTCGGTCGCCGTGGCTGTGGAACAGTGCAGACTCGAACCCGGCGATGTCGTTATGCTCAATGATCCTTTTCGCGGGGGCACCCACCTTCCCGATATCACGCTGGTGATGCCGGTATACGTGAGGGGAACGAAGGGCGGCGAGCGAGGGCGCGCGCCCCACGCCACACCCGACTTCTACGTCGCTTCCAGGGCTCACCACGCCGATGTCGGCGGGACTTACCCGGGCTCCATGGGCCCTTGCCGCGAAATCTATCAGGAAGGCCTTCGCATCCCGCCCGTCAAAATCATCCGCGGCGGAAAACTTGTAGCTGATGTCTTGGCTCTCGTTCTCAATAACGTTCGGACGCCCGAAGAACGCGAAGGTGACCTTGGCGCGCAAATCGCCGCCTGCCAGACCGGAGCCCAGCGCCTCCGTGAAGTCTGCGCTCGCTACGGAATCGCCCGCGCCAAAAAGGCCGCCGCCAATCTGCTCGTCTATTCCGAAGAGATGATGCGAGCTTTTCTGCGCACTATCCCTCCCGGCAGCTATCAGGCTGAGGACTTTCTCGATGACGATGGTGTAGAAGACAAACAGGTGCGCATCGCCGCAACCATCCACGTATCGAGCACGAAGCCGCATGTCACCATCGACTTCACCGGGAGTGACCCGCAAGTCCAAGGTGCGATCAACGCGGTCGAGGCGATCACTTACTCCGCCTGCTTCTACGTCTTTCGTTGTTTGCTCCGCGAAGACGTTCCGGCGACCTCCGGCCTGATGCGTCCGATCCGCGTCATCGCACCCTTGGGAACCGTGGTTAACGCACAGCCTCCCGCTGCGGTCGCCGGAGGCAACGTTGAAACTTCGCAGCGCATAGTTGATGTGCTGCTGAAGGCGCTGGCGCAGGCGATCCCGGACCGCATCCCCGCTGCCGCGTCGGGTACTATGAACAACCTCACCATTGGCGGGATGGATCTTCGTTTTGGCGATCGGCGTTTTGGCGGTCCGCGCACCGGCGAGCCTTTCGCTTATTACGAAACCATTGCGGGAGGCATGGGCGGGCGCCCTACTAAAGACGGAGTCTCCGGCGTGCACACCCACATGACCAATTCGCTCAACACGCCTGCCGAGGCCCTCGAATACGCCTACCCGGTTCGCCTGCGACAGTATTCTCTTCGCCCTAAGAGTGGAGGCGCGGGTCTCCACACTGGCGGCGACGGGATCATCCGCGAAATCGAAGTCTTAACCGACGCCCAAGTCACGCTGCTCGCCGACCGTCGTTCCCGCGGACCCTACGGCCTGAATGGCGGAGCCGACGGCGCCCCAGGTCGCACTCTGATCATCCGGCGCGACGGGTCCGAAGAAGTCATTCCCGGCAAGACCAGCGTCCGGCTGCGTTCCGGGGAAAGAGTCCGCATAGAATCCCCTGGTGGCGGTGGCTGGGGACGGCGGGAGCATTGAACCGCTGAGAGCGCCGAGTGCGCGGAGCTTTTCTTGGATTTCTCCGCGTCCTCGGTGTGCTCTGCGGTAAATCTCACTTTTCGCTAGAATTCAATCTGCAGGCTTTCAAGTATTAAAGGACTAACAACGATGAGATTCTTGCGCACTCTTATCCTCGCAGTCGTTCTCGCGTCCGCTTTCTTCTACTTCACCACCTATCGC
This sequence comes from uncultured Acidobacteriaceae bacterium, assembly GCA_963755765.1. Lineage (GTDB taxonomy): Bacteria > Acidobacteriota > Terriglobia > Terriglobales > Acidobacteriaceae > Acidiflorens. The sequence goes on along the minus strand of CAVWKZ010000001.1, from coordinate 385,387 downwards.
CAGCGGAGGTCTCCATTTCGCCGACTGGATCAGCCGTCCGCAGCACGTTGAAATTACCGAAGCCGCTGGCGGTGAGACGCTCGACGCTGAAGAGCAGAACAACATCGCCGTCTATCGCAAGAACATAGCAAGCGTTGTCAACATCACTTCGCGCGTCATGACTTTTGACTTCTTCTACGGACTGGTCCCGCAGGAAGGCCAAGGCTCCGGTTTCGTCATCGACAAAGACGGACACATTCTCACCAATTATCACGTAATCGCCAATGCCCGCCAGGTCGAAGTCACGCTCCATAACCGCAAGAAATACAAGGCCACCATAGTTGGCACCGACAAGTCGCATGATCTGGCCATTGTGCAGATCAAAGCTCCGGACCTGCTGCCGATGACGCTCGGCGACTCGACCAATCTGCAAGTCGGACAGAAGGTGTATGCCATCGGCAATCCGTTCGGACTCGCCGGGACGCTGACGAGGGGCATCGTCAGTTCCATCCGCCAGGTGCAAGAGCCCGACGGTCTGGTCATTGACGAAGCTATCCAGACCGACGCGGCGATCAACCCCGGCAATTCCGGCGGTCCGTTGCTCAACTGGCACGGCGAGGTTATCGGCATCAACACGATGATCGCCTCCAATGGCGTCGAACAAAGTGCCGGCATCGGCTTCGCCATCCCCATAAACACCGCGAAAGCCGTAGTCAACGATCTGGTCACTCTTGGAAGAGTGCGCCGTCCCGCTCTGGGTGTTCGCACTATCCCTATCGATTCCGAAATCGCCGAAGAGCTTAGCCTGGCGGCCGACTACGGACTGCTGATCGTGCAAGCCGTTCCCGGAGGCTCCGCCGATCGCGCCGGATTGCGTGGCGGTTCCGAACGCGCCTACCTTGGCAATATTCCGATCATGATTGGCGGAGATTTGATCGTCGCCATCGACGGGGAAAAGGTGGACAGCCAGCAAATTCTCGCTCAGGTGATGAACAAACACCGCGCCGGAGATACGGTGAAGGTGACCATCTTCCGCGCCAAGAAACAGCTGGAAGTAACAGTGGTGCTGGGCGAGGCGAGAGACCAGGTTTAGTTGCTCGCGTGGCGCCGGCGTTCTTGCCCGCGTGCTTTCACGGTTGTCTCTAGTAGATCGCTATTCGAAGGCCCCATGCCCGACGTCGAATGGATCCGCAAACTCTGTCTCTCTTTCCCCGACGTCGCCGAAGACATGCCGTGGGGCGACGACCTATGCTTCAAAGTCCGAGGCAAAATCTTCACTGGCGTGGCCCTCTCCGACGGTAGATTCCCGCGCATCACTCTTAAATGTGCGCCGGAAACATTTCACGAACTGCTCGAAATCGAAGGCATTTCCCCCGCACCCTACGTCGGACGCTACAAGTGGGTGACGCTTGCCAACTCCAATGTGCTGCCGTCCGACGAACTCGAGTCTCTCATTCGCAAGTCATACGAACTGGTCGCAGCCAAAGCGCCGAAGAAGAAAGCCATGAAAAATAAAACGCCGCCCAAGCGCACTGGACATAAGAGGTGAGAGGTGCGATGTCAAACGTCTGATTTCACCTCTGCAATCTGACCTCGCACCTCTGACCTCCCTTGGCGCTAAACCGGTTTGACTCTCCGCAACTCCCTCAGCTAGCCTCGTACTTCGTCTAATCCATGCGCATTCAAAGTCGCTTTCTGATCCTTTGCAGCCTGTGCACTCTCGCTACGGCCGCGCCTCTGCGCCCGACCCACGCACCGCACGCCATCGTGACCAGCGTCCACGAACTCGCTTCTCGCGCCGGCGTCGAAATTCTGCACGCCGGAGGCAATGCCGTGGATGCCGCTGTCGCCACTGGCTTCGCGCTTGCCGTCGTCCATCCACAGGCGGGGAATCTCGGCGGAGGCGGCTTCATGCTTCTCCGCTTTGCTGACGGCAAGACTCGCTTTATCGACTTCCGTGAAAAGGCTCCGGCCGCCGCCGCCGAGAATATGTATCTCGATGCGCAAGGCAACGTCATCCCAGAATCGAGCAAAGAATCCAGTGTCGTGGGATACAAAGCCATCGGTGTCCCCGGCACCGTGGCTGGCCTCGTCTATGCGGAGAAGCAATACGGTAAGCTGTCGATTGAAAAAGTGATGGCTCCCGCGATTAAGCTTGCCCGCGATGGCTTCGCGCTCGCCTATGAAGACACGCAGGATCTGAAAAACGATAAGTACTTAGCCGAGTTTCCCGAATCCAAGCGAATTTTCCTGCGCGACGGAAGCCTCTACGAGCCCGGCGAACTATTCAAGCAGCCCGAACTCGCCCATACCCTGGAACGCCTCGCCAAGGATCCGGACACGTTCTACCACGGTGCCATGGCCCACGAGCTGGCCGCAGCCATCGAGAAAGGCGGAGGCCTGGTCACCACCAAGGACCTCGCCGCCTACGAAGTGAAAGAGCGCGAGCCCATTCGCGGGTCCTATCGGGGATACGACATCATCAGCGCTCCGCCGCCCTCTTCCGGCGGCGTGGCGCTCATCGAAATCCTCAATATCCTCGAAGGCTTCGACCTCGCGAAACTCGGCAATCGCTCGGCTGACGCCATCCACCTCGAAGTCGAAGCTTTTCGCCGTGCTTTCTATGATCGCGCCGACTTCATGGGCGATCCCGATTTCACCAAAGTTCCCGTGGCGCAGCTCATCGACAAGAAATACGCCGCCGCATGGCGTGACTCCATCGACCCCAACCATGCGACCCCAAACAAAGATCTGAAACGCCCGTCGTTCAGCGAACTCGAACGCGTCGCCCAGTCGTGCCCTGCACCCATTCGCGAACCGCAAAATACGACGCACTATTCCGTCGTCGATGCCGAAGGGAACGCAGTCTCCGTAACCACGACGCTCAACGATTCCTTCGGCTCACGCGTCACAGCCGAGGGCCTGGGCTTCCTGCTCAACGACGAAATGGACGACTTCACCGCTAAACAGGGCGTGCCGAATACCTACGGGCTGATTCAGGGCCCAACCAACGCCATTAGCCCCGGCAAGCGTCCGCTTTCGTCGATGACGCCAACTATCGTGCTCAAAGACGGCAAACTGTTCCTGGTTCTCGGCACGCCCGGCGGTCCCAGAATCATCACAATTGTCGCCAATATTCTGATCGGTGTTGTCGATTTCTCTCTCGATATTCAGGAAGCGGTCAACGCGCCCCGGTTTCATCATCAGTGGCTGCCCGATCAGATTTTCGTCGAGGACCGCCTCTCTCCCGATACAATGAATATTCTGCGTTCCAAAGGACACAAGTTGAAAGTCGATCTTTCCTGGAGAGACTGGGGAGACGGCGAGTGCATCATGGTTGACCCCAAAACCGGCGAGCGCCTCGCCGGCGCTGACGGACGCAACAATGGGAAGGCGGTAGGTTACTGATGCAGCGGGCGGTATCGACATACGTCTATGTAAAGGAACGGCTCCATCCGGGCTTGCTCGACGAACTCGTCAAAGCAGGAGCCCAGTCGATTGAAATTTTCGCGGCCCGCCAGCATTTCGACTACGCCAATCGCAAGCAGCATGTCCGCGAAATTGCCGACTGGTTCAAGGCCACTGGAATTCCGCTCAATTCCATTCATGCGCCGTTGTACTCCGATTATGAGTGGGGGCGCACCGGTTCGCCGCCCGTCAACATCGCCTCCACCGACCGCGCCGGCCGCATCGACGCCATGGACGAGATCAAACGCGCGCTCGAAGTCGCCGAGCACATTCCTTTCCGCTTTCTCGTCCAGCACATCGGCAATCCAAATGACGCTTTCGACGAAAAGAAATTCGAAGCTGCCATGACCTCGGTCGAGCACCTGCGTGCCTTTGCCAAACCACTCGGCGTCCGCGTGCTTGTCGAAAATATTCCCAACGAGCTTTCCACGCCTGATCGGCTTGTCGAGTTCATCAAGACGATGCATTTCGACGACATCGGCGTCTGTTTCGATTGCGGCCATGCCCACATGATGGGAGGCATTCCCGAAGGCTTCGGCATTCTGAAGAACCATATCTGCTCGACGCACGTGCACGACAACAATAAAGATAAAGACTCGCATCTCTGGCCGGGCAACGGATCGATCGACTGGAAACAGACAATGGAATTGCTCCGCACCGCGCCGCTAAAGCCGCCGCTGTTGCTCGAAATCGACGGTGAAGAAAAGAAAAGCCCCAGTGATGAAGTGAGTGCGACCTTCCGAAAGCTGGAAGACGAGTAAAGCGAGGGTAGAGGTGAGAGGTCAGATTGCAGAGGTTGACCCCTGACCGCAACCAAACGGTCTTTACCTCTGCAATCTAACCTCTGACCTCTAACCTTATTATGCCTATCAGCACCATCGCAGAAATCGGCAAGCACGAAGGCCAGTCCGTTACCATTCGCGGATGGCTCTACAACCTTCGCGAGAGCGGCAAGCTTCTTTTCCCTCAATTTCGCGACGGCTCCGGCGTGATTCAAGGCGTGGTGCCGAAGAATGCCGTCGCCGCCCGAAGTCTTCGACGCCATTAAGGGCCTTACCCAGGAATCGAGCGTCATCGTCGAGGGCAAAGTGCGCGCCGATAAGCGTGCGCCTGGCGGCTATGAACTTGACGTCTCGAATGTCGAGATCGTGCAGCGCGTTTCGGAAACCGATCCTTATCCCATCACTCCCAAAGAGCACGGCGTTGACTTCTTAATGGAGCACCGCCATCTTTGGCTGCGCTCACAGCGGCAGGCGTCCATCCTGCGGGTGCGGGCCGAAATCATTCGCGCCGCTCGCGATTTTTTCGACAGCAACGGATTCACCCTCACCGATCCGCCTATACTGACGCCCGCGGCCTGCGAGGGAACTTCTACGCTCTTTCCCGTGGACTACTTTGAGGAGCAGGCTTATCTCACGCAGTCTGGTCAGCTCTACATCGAAGCTACGGCCATGGCGCTGGGCAAGGTCTATTCGTTCGGTCCAACTTTCCGCGCGGAAAAGTCGAAGACTCGACGTCACCTCACCGAATTCTGGATGGTGGAACCTGAAATCGCCTACGGCACGCTCGACGACCTGATGGAACTTGCCGAGGGCTTGCTGACATTTCTGGTCAAGCGATGTTTGGAGCGGCGACGTCCCGATCTGCAAACCATCGGCCGCGACCTTGCGCAGCTTGAGAAAATCGACGCTCCTTTCCCGCGCATCACCTATGACGAGGCCGTCCAGAAATTGCAGGAAGGCCACACGCTGGGCAAGCTTGAAAACAAATTCGAGTGGGGCGGAGACCTGGGCTCGCCCGATGAAACTTATCTTTCGTCTCTCTATGAGCGGCCCGTGATGGTGCATCGCTATCCGGCCAGCGTGAAGGCGTTTTACATGGAACCCGATCCCCAGCGCCCCGAACTCGCGCTTTGTGTTGATGTTCTTGCTCCTGAAGGTTATGGAGAGATCATCGGTGGATCGCAACGCATGGCCTCGTACGAGTTGCTGCTACAGCGCATTCACGAGCACAATCTGCCGGAAGAAGCGTTCAAGTGGTATCTTGATCTCCGCAAGTACGGCAGCGTTCCTCACTCCGGCTTCGGCATGGGCATCGAGCGGGCCGTGGCGTGGATCTGCGGTTTGGAGCACGTGCGTGAGACTATTCCGTTTCCGCGCATGTTGCATCGGCTGTATCCGTAAAGTTCTCAGCGTAGGGCGTTTAACCGCGGAGAGCGCTGAGTTCGCAGAGAAACGATTGCATGAGCACCGTGGCGATCCAAGCAGATCGGTTGAACGCGATCACCGAACAGATCATCGGCGCTGCCATGGAAGTTCACCGCGCAATCGGTCCGGGACTGTTGGAATCGGCTTACGAGGCTTGTCTGGTTTTCGAACTTCGTCAGCGCGGGTTGAACGTCGATCAGCAAAAACCTCTTCCCATTGTTTATAAAGATGTGAAGCTTGACTGTGGTTATCGCTTGGATCTAGTGGTCGCCGATTACGTCATCGTCGAAATCAAAGCCGTGGAGAAACTAAATTCGGTCCACGAAGCTCAGTTGCTTTCCTACCTGAAGTTATCCAATTGCCGAGTAGGGTTGCTTCTTAATTTCCACTGCACGATGCTCAAGCACGGAATCCGCAGGCTAGTGAATGACTTTCCTCCCTCTGCGCACTCTGCGATCTCTGCGGTTAAATAGGACAGCATATGCCCCTACGAAGCACGACATTCAGTAACATCAATCCGCGCCAGATTCGCGTAATTGGCGTTCCTCTTGACCTTGGGCAATCGCGTCGCGGGGTTGATATGGGCCCTTCCGCGGTTCGCGTTGCGGGACTGGAAGCGCGTCTTGAGGCTATCGGGCACGTTGTCGAAGACGCCGGCAACATCACGGTCGCCATCCCGGAGCAGAAAAAAGAAGGTGCGGCCAACTCCAAATATCTCAAAGAAATTACCGCGACCTGCGCCAAGAGCGCCGACTTGGTGTTGAAGACGCTTGAGGCTGGGAAAATTCCTCTCATCCTTGGTGGCGATCATTCTGTGGCTGCCGGCACGGTTTCGGGCGTGGCCGAGTTTTACCGGCGTAAGAACCAGAAAATCGGCTTGCTCTGGATCGACGCTCATACCGACATGAATACGCCGGAATCTTCTCCGAGTGGTAACGTTCACGGCATGCCGTTGGCTGCGATCATGGGGTTGCCTCCGTTCGAACTGGGAAAGATTTACGACTTTTCGCCTAAGGTGCAGCCGGAAAATTGTGTGCTTGTCGGCATCCGCGATGTGGACAGTTTTGAAAAAGAGAATATTCGAAAATCCGGAGTCGAAGTTTTTACGATGCGCGACATTGACGAACGCGGCATGAGGGCGGTGATGGAAGAAGCGCTCCGCATGGCCGGACGCGGCACGGCGGGCTATCACGTTTCGCTCGATATGGATTGGATCGATCCTGAAGACGCGCCTGGCGTCGGCACTCCGGTTTGGGGAGGCGCGACGTATCGCGAGGCGCATCTTGCCATGGAAATCATCTCTGACCACGGACGCATGCTGAGCTTTGAAATCGTGGAAGTGAATCCGGTGATTGATGAGCACAACCAGACTGCCGACTTGGCGGTTGAGCTGGCGTTGTCGGCTTTTGGGAAGAAGATCCTGTAGGCGCAGTTCAGGCCTGCCTGAGCAGCCCCTGAAGGGGCATTGATTCTGAAGAATTTGTGGCATCGCTAAAGCGATGCCCTGATACAAATCAGAAACCGAAATCCCGCTTACTGCACGTCGGAAACTTTCCCGTTGATGAAAGTTACCTTGATGTCCTTGTAAACGTAGATCTGCTTGGCGCCGAGATTGATCTTTTTGTCCGGTTGGCCGATCGCTGCTATCACTTGGTCAGGTGTTTGGCCTTTTTCTATCTGCTGCGGTTCGGGCGGCGGGCCTTGTTGCTGTTGCGCCTGTCCTCCACCCCCTCCTCCCCTGATTGTTGCCCTGGTCATTGCCATTTCCGCCCTGCTGTCCGTTGTTATTACCCTGGTTGTTGCCTTGATCATTGGAATTTGCGCTGTCGTCGAGGGCCAGGAGTCCGGCTATTGTGTCTTCCACGTTTGAGGCATTGGCGGTAGCGAGCGTTCCTTTGGGGAATTGGAACACGACGTCGGCTTTGTAGAACGTCTTGGGATCGACGTTGTTGCAGGAATCGCAGTCAACGATGCTGATGACGACCTGGTCTTTCGGCAAATTGACGGTGATCTTGGAGGCATACACTTTTGTGCTCGTCTGGAAGAACTGGGTGGTTTGCGTCTTTCCTATTTTTCCCAAGCCCCAGCCGATGCCCTTTGACATCAAGGGATTTGGAGAGTGAACGACTCCGGCTTCGTATTTGGTGGAGAGAATGCTCTGGTCGGAATAAGGCACGCCGAGGATTCCGCCCTTTTTGATGACCAGGATAGTGCCCTGCTCGACTACCGCGGCTCCGCTGGTGTCTTCACCCATTTTTACCAGCGTATATTGCGCGGCGAGCTGATCCTGGAGTGGAACCTGCGCGGCTACGATGCCGGGAGTGATCCCAACCGCGATCAAGGCTAGAACGAAGATGGCCATTTCTATTTTCTGCCGCATTGGAAACTTCCTCCTGTGAACTTACGCTCTCTTTCCCCGGCGGGCAGGAGCGTTTTTTATGGGCTCTCGGTAATGCCGGTGGAGAGCCGGGCGGGATGCCCGTCCTTCCACCGTTGTGATTCGGTACGTGTCTACGGCGCTAATTCGACTGCTTAGCGTCCGCCTCCGCCGCGGCAGCGTCTTTTTGCTGCTGTTGCAGGTCGCTCTGGACGCTGGTGTCCGGAGTCGGCGCTGGAACTTCGCCAGCCGTGGTTTTTGTATCGGGAGAGGCCGGTATTCCGTTCTTTCCCTGCTTGTCGGCCAGTTCCTTCAGTCCGGCATCCAGCTGGATGCGCAGTTGATTGTGCATCTCCTGCAGATCGTCGACGGCAATGCCGACCGTAGCGCCGATGGCGCACTCATCTTTTTTGCTGCTCTTTACGGTGGCGTTGACCATGTTGTCATCGTCCGGTTTGTCGTCGATACGGGAGACCACATCGCCGGCGCTCAGCGAGCATTCCTTGCTATCCGAGGTGGTGAGGTCCTCGTCGCTGGAGACTACGAAGATGCGGATTTTGGGATCGAGCGCCGGTGGCACCTGGTCCCCGGTCGCAGCAGGAGCGTTCGCGCCCGCCGCCGCCGCTGCCTTTTCCGCGTTGATTTCGTACTTCATCTCGTCGGAGAGAGCCTGCTTGACGTCGGGGCTGAGTTGAGTCGCACCGGCTGGCGGAGGCGCTCCTCCACCCAACATGTAGGCACCGTAGGTAGCCTGGAGTTGCGCGGCGACCAGCGGATCGGTTGACCACAGCGCGGCGATTTCATCCGCCGACGCATTTTGAATCGCCGGTGGGACGAGTTCACCGTTGCCGTCGCCTCCCGCAGCCGCCGCCTGTTGAGCGGCGTAGGCAGCTTGCAGGTTCGCGGCAATCAGGTAATCCGTCAGCCAGAATGCCGGACCAGCGTACACCGGATAGGGTGCGAAGTAAGGACCGTAGTAGCCATACCACGGCGATCCGCCCCAACCCCAGCCGTAAGCGACGGGAGCGGGCCACGGATTGTAGGCCCATCCGTAGTATCCGGGACCGTAATAATAGGCGGGAGCGTATCCGTAGTAGTTACGTCCGCCCCAGCCGTAGCCGCGATAGCCGTAGGCGTAGTAGTGCCCGCCACGGTAGTAGGTTCGCTGGTAATAGGCGTGGCCGCCATGGTTATAGTAGGCGCGCTGGCTGTATCCACCGTAGTGTCCGTTGCTGACAACGGTGCGTCCGTTGTGAGTGCTCACGATGCGCGTGTTGCCGTGCATGCCGCGATTGATGGTCATGCCGTGAGTTTGAATGGTACGAACCTGGCCGTTGCTGCGGTAGGTGGCGCTGCCGCCGCCCTTCAGGGCAACGGTCTTACTTCCTGCGGGCTGATGCCTGTTGGCCGCGGCATTATTATTGCCGCCCTTGTTGCCGGTTTGCTGCCCGCCCTTGTTTCCGGCTTGCTGGCCACCTTTGTTGTTGCCGGCTCCCTGTCCGCCTTTGTTTTCCGGTCTGTTGGCCACCTTTGTTGTTGCCAGCTTGTTGTCCGCCCTTGTTTCCGGCTTGCTGGCCACCCCTGTTATTGGCATTATTGCCGGTCTGGCCGCCTTTGTTGGCGTTTCCGGCTTGGGAGTGGCTGTTCTGTGCCGAGCCGCCGGGTCCACGATTTTGCGCGGTGCCGCCGGGATGCTGGGCGCCACCAGAACTTCCGCCGGGATGTTGCTGCGGGGAGGCATGCTGCTGCTGCTGCGCTGCATGCTGCTGGGGAGCAGCATGTTGCTGCGGCGCCGCATGTGGCGCCGGGGCGGAGTGCTGCGCCGGAGGGGAGCTTTTTGGAGGTCCGGCCAAAGCGAAAGCGGTTACGGTTAGAACAACCAGCACTGCGGACCATTTAGGCAGGACGTTCTTATTTCGTTTGCTCGAATTCATAGACCACTCCTGTGAGATTTTGAGGCTCATACTTCCAAGATCGATCAGCGGAAAACATCTGACTCAACGGATTTCGTCCGGCGTGCAATCCGCTCATGGGTCTTTATCGACGAGAACTTCCCGGTCCGAGTGCCATGGGGGAAGGACCGGGCACCCGCCTTCGAAGTCTCGACAATTTCACACCCGTTTTACTACCGTGTCAAGCAAGCTCCGCGAAATTTACATTTGTCATTATGAGCAGGTCTTACCGGGCAAATCTTATTGGCAAATCTGATTGAGCGAGTCTTGTTGAGTAAGCCTTGGGACGCGCTTTTCGCTTTCGCGAGCTGATAAGCGGAACCAAAGCTGGGATTGACGGGAATCACGCTGAGCGCCAGACTTAAATCGTATGGCTACGGCGAAGATTCGAGTGGGCATCCTTTTTGGCGGACGCAGCGGCGAGCACGAAGTGTCATTGCTGTCGGCGGCGTCGGTCCTGAACGCGATTGATAAAACGAAATACGAAGTCGTCCCTATCGGCATTACTAAGGATGGGCGCTGGCTTACGGCGGAAAGCGCTGAGAGATTGTTGAAAGGTGACGCGGGCGAGGGCGCTCGCGCTACACCGGCAACGAAGCTTCGGGCGGGCGATCCGGAGGCTACTCCGGGGGCGGCCGTGCTGGCGGCGGGCGCGTCGGTTGTCGTTCCTCCGGAACCAGCGCGGCGCGATGCCGGGCTGACTCCGTTTCAGACCGAGGCGAATCTGCGGCGCGTTTCTGATCGCGCCATCAACGTCGATGTGATCTTCCCCGTGCTGCACGGGACTTTTGGCGAAGACGGCACGATTCAGGGATTGCTCGAGCTGGCCGACATCGCCTACGTCGGCGCCGGCGTGCTGGGGTCATCCGCCGGGATGGATAAAGACATTATGAAATCTTTGTTTCGCGCCGTGGGATTGCCCATCGTGAGACACCTGACCGTGTTGCGGAGCCAATTCGAAGGCGAGCCGAAGAAGGTGTGGAAATTGGTCGAGAGCAAGCTGAAGTATCCGGTGTTCGTGAAGCCGGCTAATCTGGGCTCGTCGGTGGGAATCTCGAAGGCACATGACGGCAAGGAACTCGGACCGGCCATTGCGGAAGCGGCGAAGTTCGATCGCAAGATCGTGATCGAGGAAGGCGTTGGCGGAAAAAAGAACAAGGCGCGCGAGCTAGAAGTGGCGGTGCTCGGCAACGACGATCCGAAAGCATCGGTGGCGGGAGAGATCATTCCCTGCAAAGAGTTTTACGACTATGACGCTAAGTATCTGGTTGAAGGCTCGGAAGCGGTAATCCCGGCGAAGATCACGAAGGCAGAAATGAAAACGGTGCAGAAGCTGGCGATCGCTGCGTTTCAAGCGGTGGATTGCACGGGCCTGGCTCGCGTCGATTTCTTGATGGATCCGAAATCGCGAAAAATCTTCGTCAACGAGATCAATACCATGCCTGGGTTCACCGCGATCAGCATGTATCCCAAGATGTGGGCAGCATCGGGTGTGCCGTATCCCGAGTTGATTGACCGTTTGATCAGGTTGGGCATGGAGCGACACGAGGACAAGAAGCGGAACCAGTACTGCCGGTGAAGTAGGTGCGGCGTGTTACGGTAAATATGTCGTCATTTCTGGACGAATCAGGGCAGGCGTCCCCAACCGCCACATTCGCAGGAGACACCGTGGCTCAAAATCATTACACCAGCAAAACCAAGCGCCGCCCCAAAAACAGCAAGCGAAAGGATTCCTCCGCCGCCACCATGGCGGCATTGCGGAAACTCGAAGCGGCCGCGAAAAAATAAGCATCTTGCCAGTGGGCCGCGCACCATGGATTCGCTAAACAAGTCTGTCATTCCGAGCGGAGCGGAACCTCGTGTTTTCAATGGCTTTCATTCTCGAGCTCAGTCGTTTCCCGATGCCGCCTATTTACGGGAAAGGGCACCAGTTTTCGTTTGAAAACGCCGAGGCCATATAACTTTTCTTTCGCGATCGGCACTTCGCGAGGGAGTATCTCTCGAAGAGCCCAGTCGATGCGGTCAACGCCGTCGGAGATCACACGAATCAGTTGCTGATTTTCAATCGCGTCCACCGAAAGGGAGATCGGGGCCAAAGCATTGCGGATGTGATGATTCATCTCGGCAATTACCTGCATCCTGGCTATCGTCAGCCGATGTTGCTGTCGACTCATATGGGCTAACTTCGCGACAAGGCAACTCACAATGAGAGCTGACAAGGCTTCCGCCAGCAACCTTTCGCGAATGCGTCCAATATCTGGCACTAGCCAGTAGTGCATAAGTTCGGTGGCAGCAAAGGACACGAGTCCAACCCCGAAGGCCGTTCCCAGGACAAATCGCAGCGAAAGCGTCTCGATCTGCGGGCCTCCCCGTTTTGATAACAAGCGGGAGTTGCCCACGGCTCGGGGCGTGTCTCGTGGAGTGTCGGATCCTTTTATAAGCATGGGATCTCCTCACGAGCATTGCCTCCTCTAGGCGTCCTCGATGAATCGCTGCGCATCTGTTCCTCGCGCTCCAAAATGGCGTTGAGTTCCCGAACGAGCTTCAAGAATTCATCGTCGTTCTTTGTTTCCATAGCAGCACTGCACAATTCTTTCCAGCTTCTGCGGTCGACTTCGGTCATGGCGTGAATCCTCCGGATGTACGTGATCAGCTAAAGTAGCGGCTTGCGGTCGGCGGCAACTGCAATGAAGTTCCCTGCGGTCGCAGACCGGGTGGGGGACGCTGCGCAATAGTAGGAGGAGAAGAAGCGTTAGCCGACTGGGGGCGGGCGGTTGTAGTGCCAACCGTCGGTCATGGTTTCGAAATAAGACGCGGCCGGGAGCAAGATGTGGACAGATTCAGCTGGCGGCGGAATGAGGATGACACACGAAAATTTGGACCACTGAAAGTCGTCGCGCTCGAAACATTGTCTGTAATAGTGGCCTGGGAGGGATTGGACGGCTAACCCTCCTGAGGCGCGCACGAGATGGGGCACTCCGTGCCAGGCACACAAGCTCAGATAGACTATGGGCATGATTGCGAGGCAACACCAAGTCAAGCCTCGATCGCTTTTCCAGAGGGGCCGGACAACCGACATGCAATCACTCCGCTCCTATTACTATTGAAGATGATTCGGCTTTCGTTTTGGTTAGCTGATATCAATTCTTTCGTCTACTTTTACGATGAAATCGCGCTTGACAGACCAATCGGTCGGTTGTAATCTTTTTGTCAAGTTTGCTCTTTACTGAGCAAGCTGGAATTTCATGCAGAGTGGCTGAGGGACGAGCCCTAGGACGCCACGGCAACCGGATAGAGATCATCTATCTCCATCGCAGGTGCCAACTCTCGCCCGGCAACGGGGACCATGAGATTCGGGTACGCGAAAATTTGATTCGCATTTCCCGAGCCTCTTTTCCCATTTTTTGGAAAAGGGGATTTCTATTTACTGGGGTATTTTTACCCGGCTCGTCCCGCAGTCACAGAAAGAAGTTGCAGGATGAGCACGCTTACGTCCACGTATGAGCTCCGTTGCCGCGAGTGCGGCAAGACCTGGGGCAACCAGCCGCGCAGTATCTGCGAAGACTGTTTCTCTCCGCTCGAAGTCACCTACGATTATGATTCGCTTCGCGCGCACATTTCGCGCGATGTGTTTGCCTCGCGTGCGCCGAATATGTGGCGCTATCGCGAGTTGCTGCCGCTGCCGGCGGGGTATCAGCCCTCCCTGCCTGTTGGATTTACCCCGCTGGTCAGCGCGCCGCGGCTGGGCAAGAAGATTGGATCGCGTCGTCTGTTCGTTAAGAACGATGCGGTCTGCCTTCCCACATTGAGCTTCAAAGACCGCGTGGTTGCGGTCGCTTTGGCGAATGCTCGCAGCTTCGGATTCGATACCGTGGCTTGCTCTTCGACAGGCAACCTGGCCAATGCGGTTGCGGCACAGGCGGCTCGCGAAGGGTTGAAGGCCTGGATATTTATTCCTTCGGATCTGGAACCGGCGAAAATTCTGGGCACGCAAGTGTTCGGCGCGGAGGTGGTGCGCATCAACGGCAGCTACGATCACGTCAATCGCCTGTGCTCGCAGATCGCTGATGAGCATCGTTCCGACGGACAAGGCTGGGGATTTGTGAACGTCAATCTTCGTCCGTATTACGCCGAAGGCTCGAAGACGGTGGGCTATGAAATCGCCGAGCAACTGGGATGGCAATTGCCCGACAACGTCGTGGTGCCTATGGCGGGCGGGTCCCTGATTACTAAAATCAAGAAGGCGTTTGATGAACTGATTCTTTTGAAGCTGGTTGATCCCAAGCCGGTACGTTTTTTTGGCGCGCAAGCTACTGGGTGCTCGCCGATTTCTACGGCCATCAAGCAGTACAGCTCCGAGATCGAGCCGCAGCGCCCGAAGACGATTGCGCGGTCGCTCGCCATCGGCAATCCGGCAGATGGGCATTATGCGCTGAAGGCAATCACCAAGAGCGGTGGATGGGCGGAGGATGTTTCCGATCCTGAGGTTGTCAGCGGCATCCAGTTGCTGGCGGAGAGCGAAGGCATTTTCACCGAGACTGCCGGTGGAGTCACGGTTGGAAGCGCGCGCAAGCTGATCCAGCAGGACCGCATTCTGCCGGACGAAACTACCGTGCTCTGCATTACCGGCAACGGGCTTAAGACTACTGACGTGCTGGCGGAGAAGTATCAGAGCGAGAGTGCGATTGCTCCGAAGCTGGCGGAGTTTGAGGCTTATCTGGCGGCGAAGGTGGGGAGCTCTCCCGCGGCGGAGACAGTGGCGGCAGTTGTCGGGCGGTAGGACGAGTCGTTGGTCGCTGGTCGTTAGTCGCTCGCGGGGCGCAAAAGCTCGCGGTGGTTTGCTCCGCTGATATAGCTTGCCAACGACTAGCGACCATCGACCAACGGCCGGGATTTCATTCGGGCTTTGTACCCATGGAGGTTTTTTATGAGCATCACCGTTCAAATTCCAACAGCTTTGCGGCTGCTTACTTCTGGGACGCCGCGCATTGTCTGCTCGGCCGCTAATCTTAGTGAGCTGTTCACGGAGCTCGATTCACAGTTTCCTGAACTGAAGCCGCATCTGCGGGATGAGGCGGGCGAGACGCGGCGCTTCCTGAATATTTACGTGAATGAGGAAGACATTCGGTTTCTGGGCGGCGCTTCCTATTCGTTCCAGGACGGCGACGAGGTACTGCTGGTGCCTTCGATCGCGGGCGGACTGCGGTAGATCACATCTGCCCGAGTGCTCGCGGGGGCTGAATTGTCAGTTAGTGTTATCGCTGTTTTTCTGCATTCCAGGCTTGAGGCTCTCGTCCTCAAATCTCGACTGATGCTGGCGCAGCCAATCGGAACAGTTCCCCTCCCAAGGGGTTCCCGGAGGACCGAAACGGCTCGTCGGGTGCGCTTTGCAATACGTCGTTACCTGATCTGGGCTTCCCCATTCCGGTTCGTCGGGGATCGCTAGAAGAGACGGAAACAATGAGGCGGCATTACCGCTGAACAATATAAGCAATAAAGCAAACACCAACAGCGTACCTCCCCAGAATCCCCCGAACTGCAGGGCGCCTTCCAAGAACGCCCAACCGGGCCTCCTATGATCAACTCGCGGTTGAGACGGCGGATCTGTCGGCGAAGTGTAAGATCTCGAAGCGGAACCTGTGTCAGCTTGAGGCTGCCACGGCGGTGGCGAGGGGTGAGCGTGTCGTAATCGGTACCAGGCTAGCTGCTGGTCGTAGGCCAAGCGTTGAGTTGACCCCGACAGCACATAATAAGCTTCAATAATCCTCTTGCTTTCCTGCTCGACGGCTAGCTTCCGGTATGCCGAGGCGTCAGGGTGTTTATCGGGGTGCGCCCGTTTGATCAATCCACGGTACGCTCGCTTTATCTCGACCTGCGTTGCAGTTTCGGGGACGCCGAGAACGGCGTAGTAGGTGTCACCGCTCATGTCGAGTGTGAGCGTTTTTTTCATAGGTTTTCGATTTCACTCACGGCTCCGGGCAGTCGGAGCAGGTAGAGACGCCCAACATGTGCGAAATATCATGTTCTATGGTGGTTGCCCTGTCAATCGGCAAGCTTCTGCTCAACTCCATACAATATTTTTCGCGCTCATTCGTCTACATAAGTAAATGGACGAATTTGGATGGACGCGGCGCTGAGAAAACAGTGGGCGATGGCTGAGCAGGACCAGCGGATCTCTGAGGCGATCGAGCGGGAGCAATCCCGGCTGCGCAATTTTATCCGCAGACGCGTGGCCGACCGCGAGGACGCGGACGACATCTTGCAGGATGTCTTCTACGAGCTCGTCGAGGCCTACCGCTTGCTGGAACCGGTGGAGCAGGTTACGGCGTGGTTGTTCCGCGTGGCCCGCAATCGAATCATCGATCTTTTCCGCAGGAAACAGCGCGAGGCGCTGCGAAATGCTCCGGCGATGATTGCGGAGGATGGGGAGAGGCTTCAGTTGGAAGAGTTGATTCCTTCGTCCGATGCCGGACCGGAGGCGGCTTACGCCCGCAGCGTTCTGCTCGAAGAACTCGACGCCGCACTTGACGAGTTGCCGGACGAACAGCGCGAGGCGTTCATCGGTCACGAGTTGATCGGATACAGCTTTAAAGAGCTGTCGGCTCGGACGGGCGTGAGAGTGAATACTCTGCTCTCGCGGAAGCATTATGCGGTGCTCTACCTGCGAGAACGGTTGCGGGCCATTCACGAGGAATTTACGAAAGGATGATGAAAATGAGAGACAGGAATACGAATAGGGTTCTGAAAGCTCTGATGTTCGTGGTGTTTGCGCCGCTGTTCGTCGTCATATTTGGTTTTGCCGTCATGTATCTGTGGAATTGGCTGATGCCAGCTCTGTTTGGCTTGCACATGATCAGCTTCTGGCAGGCGCTCGGAGTCCTGATTTTAAGCAGGATATTGTTTGGCGGATTTCGCGGAGGGTCGGGCGGCCATCGGCACTGGCGCCACCGCATGCGCGAACGGTGGGGACGAATGACTCCTGAAGAGCGGGAGAAATTCCGCGAATCCATGTCAATGCGCGGCCGCTGCGCTCCGGTTGAACAACCTGCAGGCGCGCCGAAGGCTTGAGGGACGGAGAACCTCACGGGCCCGCCATCTCCAACGTTAGCATCATTCCGGCAGGTTTTTCTTGTCGTTGGGAATGTGTTACAATCTAACTAACTGGTTAATTATATGAAAGCATCCGCGAGGCGAATTGCCCGCCCTCATGCTGTCAATCGCTCCGGGCCCCAGCGGCTTGGCACTCGTGGGCGTCCCGAGGAGAGCCGCGCTGCGATCCTGAAGGCGGCAGTGGCGGAGTTTGCCGAGCATGGGATTGCAGGGGCTCGGACCGACGCCATCGCTCAGGCGGCACACGTCAACAAGGCGCTGCTTTATTACTACTTCAAAGACAAGGATGCGTTGTACGAAGCGGTGCTTGACCACGTGTTCAGCGGGCTGCGGGCGCGAGTGATGCCGGTGCTCGACAGCAAACTCCCACCGCGACGGAAAATGCTGGAGTATCTGGGAGCATATTTCGATTACATCGCGGCTAATCCGCGCTTTCCACGGGTCGTACAGGGCGAGTGGATGCGATCGGGCGCGGGTAGCGCGCGTATGGAGCGAGTGGCGAAGGAATATTTCCGTCCAATTTTTGGGAAAGTCGCAGCTCTGTTGCGGGAGGGGATTGCGGCGGGAGAATTCCGGGCGGTGAATCCGATGGACTTCGTCTCGTCGGTGGTGGGAGTGATTATTTTTTACTTCAGCGCGGCGCCGCTGATGAAGACGCTGACGAAGAGCGATCCGTTGTCGGCGGAGCGGATTCGGGAGCGGCGGGCGTTTGTGCTGGAGTTTATTTCGGCGGCGCTGTTTCAGTGATCACCGCCGACAGAGTTGTCAGTGATCAGTTTTCAGTTGTCAGTAAAAGCATAGACAATTCAAAAACTGAAAACTACTGACAACTGACGACTGATAACTGAGAGCTAGACTTGGAGATTGACGAATGAGTGCTCGGAATAAATTTTTGATTGTGCTGGGGGTTATTTTGGCGATTGCCTCCGCCTACTACTATTTTTCTACTCCTGGCGGGAACGACCTGGTGCTGGTAGGGACGGTGGACGCCAACCAGATCGTGGTGAGTCCGCAGATTCAGGGACGGATTCAGAAGTTGCTGGTGGAGGAAGGAACGCAGGTCAAGCAGGGGGATCTGATCGCGTTGCTGGATCCTTCAGAGTTGGAGGCAGAAGAGCGCGCGGCGGCGGCGATGATTGCCAACATGCGGTCGCAGGTGAGCGCGACCGAGTTCACACAAAAATCGACGAAAGGCTCGACTTCGAGCGACGTGTCGAATGCGCAGGCGAAACTGCAATCGGCGCGGGCACAACTGGCGCAGGCCGAGGCCATGCTGACGCGGGTGGAGAGCGATAGCCGGCGAACGATTGGACTGGCGCAGGCGGGAGTGGCGTCGGACCAGGACAAAGTGCAGGCCGAGATGAATCTGAAGGCGCAGGAGGCAAGCGTCCAGTCGCTGCGGGACCAGGCGACGGCGAGTCAAGAGGATTTGAATTCGGCGATTGCGCGTACCAATCAGGCGGGGGCGGCGATGAGTACAGTGGAATCCACGCGGGCGCAGGTGGAGAACGCGGTCGCGCAGTTGAGGGAAGCGGAAGTCCGGCTCGGGTACACAAAAATTTATTCGCCGGTGACAGGGACGGTGCTGGTACGGGCCGCGCGCGAGGGCGAAGTGGTGAATGCCGGGCAGGCGATCGTGACCGTGGTGGATTTCACCGATACCTGGGCGTTCGCGGCGATTCCGGAAACTGAGGCAGATCATATTGGGATTGGAGACACGCTGCGGGTGCGGCTTCCGGGCGGGACAGTGGTTCCGGGGAAAGTTTTTTATAAGGCGGCGGAAGCGGATTTTGCGACGCAGCGCGATGTGGGGCGGCGGAAGCGTGATATCCGGACGATTGCGCTGAAGGTGCGGCTGGAGAATCCTAAAGGCGCGTATGTGCCGGGGATGACGGCTGAAGTGTTGGTGTCGCCGGCGCAAGTGAAGGGGAAATAAGGCCAGGTTTCAAGGTTTCAGAGTTTCAAGGTTTCAGGGACTCAGAGTTTCAGGTGCAGAACATGAATGAAGATTTGAACAAAGCGAACGCGAATGCTTCCAACGGGCTTAGTGTTGCTGCTTCGGAGCTTAGTTTGCGACCCGAGGTTGCGGCGGATGCTCCTAATGCTATTGACGTCAAACACATTGTGAAGCGATATGGCGACTTCACGGCGGTGGATGATATTTCGTTTTCCGTTAAGGAGGGCGAAATTTTTGGGCTTCTGGGGCCGAATGGTGCGGGAAAATCTACTTTGATTCGGATGATGACGACGCTGATTCCGATATCGGCGGGTTCGGCGCGGGTGGCGGGGCATGATGTGGCGTCGGATCCTTCGGAGGTGCGGCATGCGATTGGCGTGATTCCTCAGGCGCTGACCAGCGATCTGGATTTGACGGTCGAAGAGAACATGAATATTTACGCGAAGCTGTATGACGTTCCGGCTAAGCGGCGCAAAGAGGCGATTGCGGAACTGCTGGAGACGGTGGACCTGACGAAATGGCGGGGAGCGCAAACGAAAACTTTATCGGGTGGTATGCGGCGGCGGTTGGAGATTGCGCGCGGGCTGGTGCATAGCCCGAGGATTTTTTTTCTGGACGAACCCACTACCGGACTCGATCCTGTATCACGCGTGGCGGTGTGGGAGATGCTCACGAACATCAAGGCCAAGCGGCAGCTGACGATCCTGATCACGACGCATTACATGGACGAGGCGGACCGGCTGTGCAACCGGATTGCGATCGTGGATCACGGAAAATTGGTGGCGCTGGATACTCCAGAAGCGCTGAAGGCCAGCGTTCCGGGAACCAACGTGATTGAGGCGCAGTTTGAGCATCCGCCGGCCGATTGGGAAGAGCGGTTGCGGGGATTGCCTGGCGTGACGTCGGTGCAGAACGAAAGCTCGGGAATGTTTCGGGTGCTGACGGCAAATGGGTCGGGCACGACGACGGATCTGGTGGAAATGGCGGTCGTGGCGAAAGTTCCTTTGAAGACGCTGTCGGTGCAGAACACGACACTCGACGATGTGTTTGTCCATTACACGGGGCGGCAATTGCGCGATGAACTGGTGAAAGCATACGGATACCAGATGCCGCAGAGACCGGGGTTGCAGCCATGAACCGGATGATGGCGATTATCGAGCGCGAGATGCGCAAGTTTTTCCGGTCGCCGACGCTGATGATGGTATCGATGGTGATGCCGCTGGTGCAGCTCATTGTGCTGGGGAATGCATTCGGCGGAAAAATCCGCGACGCGAAGATGGGAATCGTGGATGAGGATCACGGGACGCAGGCGATCCGCATTCAGGAGGCGTTTGACGCGGTTCGGGCGAATATGCGGACGTTTATCGCGATCCCTTACGACAACGAAGTGGAGGCGCGGGAGGCGTTGCGCGACGGGAAGATTCAGGGCGCGGTGATTATTCCAGCGCAGTATTCGAAGATGGTGTACGAAAAGAATCGTCCGCGGATTGCGCTGCTGGTTGATAACAGCGACAACTTCATGAGTTCAACGCTGGAAGACGAGATGACGAGTTTGACGGACGCGCTGAATCAGCCGGACGTGTCTCCGAGGCTGTTGCAGCAGACGGCGCTGGAGGTGGTAGAGCTCTATCCGTATATCGAATACATGAAGTTTCTGCTGCCGGGGTCGATCTCGCTGGCGATGTTTGTGTCGGTGATGATCGGCGGAGGAATGCTTTATATCGACGATAAGGCGCGCGGAGTGCATGAGGGATATTTGGTGACTCCGATTACGAAAGCGGAGCTGGTGCTTGGGCTGAACGGAGCGGGGGCGATCAAGGCGGTGATGACCGGGATCGTGATTACGGTGGTTGGGTCGCTGATCGCGGGCGTAGGGACGATATTCAATCCGGGGACGATGGTGGGGCTGCTGGTGATGATCGTGTTGACCTCGGTAGCGTTCAACTCGATGATGTTTCTGCTGATGGCTCGAGTTGAAGACCCGCTGGTGCCGCGGGCGATGTTTGGCATTCTGAATACGCTGCTGTTTTTCCCTAGTGGATCGATTTATCCGGTGGAGGCGTTTCCGGCGTGGCTGCGAGCGATTGCCAGGGTGGATCCTTTTACTTATGCGGTGCATGGATTCAAGTCACTGCTGCTGAAGGAAACGGGGCTGGGAGCGATTGTTCCAGACATGATTTATCTGTCGATCTTCGCGGCGGTGACGCTGGGGGCGGCGGTGCCGCTGTTTAAGCGCACGCTGTAGGGGCAGGTCTCAGGTGTCAGGTCTTAGGTCTTAGGAAAACCCATGCTTACGGGATTTGCGGCGCTGCCCGGGCGTACTCGGGTTGGGCGAATGGGATGGTGCGGGGCGAGTCGGTGGGTAGTCGGAAGACGAGGTTGGTGGTGATGGAACGCGCCTTCGAACGAGTATTGGAACGCAGATCGGGTCCAACATCGGACGGCAGGGCGCGATTGACATCGAGGCGGAGCCAGATAAAACGGCCTACGCGACTCAGGCGGACCTGTTCAGGAGTCAGTCGGGCGGTATAGCTGGCGGCGATGCGGGCCATTTCCGCGAGATCGTTCATAGGGCCGAATTCCACGTCGCTCGGTCGGGGGATCTGACGCATGGCGTCGAGCTGACGGGCGATGCTTTTGCGTCCGGCAACGCTGGGCTGGGTGCGGCAATCGAGAATTTTTTCGATGGCGTAGAGAGCGGCGTGGTCAACGCGTTCTCCGAAGGCGAGGTGGAGGGTGTTGGTCGAGGCAACGTAGTTGAGGGGAAGCATCTGAAAAGCCTCCAGGATGGGAAGCGGGATGCTGCCGGGAGACGGGACGCTAGTGGGGTCGAACGAGGAAGCGACGGGACATCCCCATTGCAGAGCGAGGGCGGTAGTGACTTCCTGTTCGGTGGCAAAGCCAAGTTTTTCTATCCACTCTCCAATTTTGCCGTAGTCGCAGGCGCCGTTGCGCATGGCTTCGACCGCGTCCGGCACGCAACCGTAGGCGGTCAGCAGGATCACTGCGGTGCGTGCCGACGAGGCTTGCACCTCGCGCATCAGTTCGAAACCGTCGCGTCCAGGCATGCGCACGTCCGTGATCACCAGCGAATGCGCGGCGGTGCGAAACTTCTGCAGCGCTTCGGTGCCGTTCACGGCGACATCGACCGTCCATCCGCGGCGCTGGAAGCGGGCTTCAAGCGCGGCGCGCATGCCGGCGTCGTCGTCGGCGATAAGCAGGCGCTTCATACCTGCGACCCAGAAGAAAGCCGGGCTCCCTGAGAAAGCTGGGCTCGCGATGCGGCGGCTGGTCGGACCGCGGGTTCGGACCGATGCTCGAACGAAGGAGCGCCGCCAAGCGCCGCGGCCGCGGCCGTCATTTCAGTCGCTGCCGTTGCTTCCGTCGCTTGATCACGCGGCAGGCGGAGGCGGAAAGTGGTGCCGTGACCGGGGCGGCTCTCGACCACAATCGAGCCTTGGTGCTGCTCGATTATCCGCCGGCAGACGGCGAGTCCAAGCCCGGAACTGCCGGGACGGGTGCTGAATCCTGCGTCAAATATGCGGGGAAGGTCTTCTGGAAGAATGCCGGGGCCGGTGTCACGCACACTGATCTCAACGCCACCGATTTCAACGCCTCCGACTTCGACGCCTTGCAGGCCGCAGTCGGTTCCGCATAGCGAGAGCCACCCTCCGCCTGGCATGAAGCGAAACGCATTGAGCGCGAGGTTGAGCAACACTTGTTCGAGCCGGTGCCGGTCGGCGGGAACGGTGACGCCATTGAGGCCATTGACGACCTGCATTTCGACTCGCGCCTGCTTGGCCAGCGGCAATAGGAAGTCGTAGGCCCAGTCGAGAAGCTGGCCGGCGTCGGTCGGAGCAAGTTCGGGCTGCGGCGTGTTATGCAGGTGGAGCACGTTGTTGACGGTGGCGGAAAGCGTGCGCAGACCAGCCTGCACGTGTTCGATCCAGCGGTGGCTTTCGCCTTCGAGATTGGCTTCGGCTAAGAGTCCGGCAAAAAGTTCGAGGCTGCCCAGGGGATTGCGGATTTCATGCGCCAGCAGGGCCGACATCTCGGCCAGAGCCTGCTGCCGCCGGAGATGTTCGCGATCATGTTCGAGCTGCTTCGCCTCGCTGACATCGCGCAGAATAAAAACCGACGTAGCGCGGGCTTCGCTTTGTTCCAGCCAGGCGTGACGGATGGCAATCCAGACGGGGTGGGCGTGATCGTCGCCAGATGGATTCAAGTCGGAGAGATTCAGATTGGGGAGCGACAATTCGGACTCTTCGCCAGTCTCTCGCGCCCGGTCGAGGGCTGATGAGAGCGCGGCAGGCAACGCATCGGCCGATTCAAAACTGCGCCCAAGCAAGCGTTCCGCCTCGGGATTGAGTGTCGAAATCCGGGCTCCGGCTTCGATCACCAGCACGCCGCAGGGCAAACCTTCGAGAATGCGGCGCAGCCGTTCACGGATGCGATGGTTTTCCTCGAGGCTGGTCGTGAGATCGCGATTGGTGACTTCCAGTTCCTGACGAAGATGAGTGACTTGCCCGTGCAGTTGCCCGTACGTGCGTTCGAGCGAACCGGCCGCTTCAGTGAATGAGGCGAAAGCACGGGCCAAGGGATGTTCGGGATCTCGCGCCGGGTCTCGCGGGACTGGAAAATTGGTGGACATGAAGATTACATTGCAACGGCGATGCCAGCCCGGCATAAATTGCCTTAGAACGCGCTCATGGCTGGTACGGATGAAGACGGCCTACTGCGCGCGGCAGCGAGTTACCGATGTCGCGCTATCGCGAATTGCAAAAGCTCGAATCCGTGAGCATTAGATGCTCGGGGCAAATCGCCGGCTGGTGTTCCGCGAGGATGAGCGCGCGTTCCATCACGTTCTGCAATTCCCGAATATTCCCCGCCCAGGGATGCGTCTTCAGCAGTTGCAGCGCAGGGAACGACAATTGCGGCGCGGGAAAGCGCAAGGAATATTTTTCCAGAAAGTGGATCGCCAGTTGCGCAATATCGTCGGAGCGGTCGCGCAAGGGCGGGATAGCAATGGGAAAGCCGCAGAGACGGTAGTACAAATCTTCGCGAAATTTTCCCTCGCGAACCAGCGACAACAGGTGCGCGTTGGTGGCGGATATGACTCGGGCATCGACGCGCACGACTTCGGCACTCCCCAGGCGTTGCAGTTCTTTCTGCTCCAGAAAGCGCAGCAGCTTGGGCTGGAGGCTCAGCGGCATCTCGCCGATTTCGTCGAGGAAGAGCGTGCCCCCCTGCGCCGTCTGGATTCTTCCAGCGTAGGACTGCACGGCGCCGGTGAAAGCGCCGCGGGCATAGCCGAAGAGTTCAGCTTCGAGAAGGGTTTCGGGAATGGCGGCACAATTCACCACCGCGAAAGTTCGCGCGGCGCGCGGGCTCAGTTGATGAATGGCGCGGGCAACGACTTCTTTGCCGCAGCCGGTCGGGCCGGTGATCAGCACCGCAGTGTTGCGCGGCGCCAGCAGGCGCGCCATACGATACACCGGCTGCATGACTCGCGAGTTACCGATCATGCCGGGCAGTGACGTTTCTAAAGTGGATCGGGTGGCGGACGGAAGCTTGTCTTCCTCCCTGTCCCTATCCTTGTCCTTGTCCTCTTTTCTGTCTACGCCTTCAGAAGCGGCCGGGCGCGTTTCCAAAGGCAAGTCAGCTTTCTCTTCGGCGGCGCTGAGTTCAGGTTCGCTGTCCGGGTCGAGCAGCACGACCTCGATTCCGGGAAAACGCTGGCGTACGGTCTGAGTCAATTCCTCGGCGTTGAGGTCGGGCAGCCGACGATCGAGAAAAAGCACCTGCCAGAAGCCGCTCTCCAGATGAACCAGAGCTTCGGCGCCTCCGCTGGCCTGCTCGAAGCGGCGGGCAGGAGAACGCAGACTTTCGAGAACGCGCTGGCGCACGGCAGTACTGGGACTCGCCACCAGGATGTGGTTAGCATAGTTGTGCGGTATCGGATAACTCGTCATACCGTCCATTTGAAACTGATTCGGTTAGAACGAGATTAGATGGAGATTAGAAAACTCTGTCGAAAGGAACCCGTAGTGTAGCGACCCGGGCAAATTTTGCTTTACATAGCGATGGTTTCGTAGGCGGGAGGCATCTTCTGCCGGGACGCGACGGAGCTATTTTTCGACGAACACCAGTTCTCCGTTTTCTACTTTGATGTCTTTCACGTTGTTGGGGAGCTTGAGCTGATCGCGCTGTTCGGCTAGTTTTTTCTGGAGCACTTCGTTGACCAGCGATGCGGGCACAGAGAGATCGCCGACCTTGACCTCGGTCGCATCGAAGGTGGCGTAACCGTCTTTCGAGCCGAGATGCCCGGCGAGGGTGAGGTAAACATCTTTGCCGGCGATCTGGGTGAGAAATTGGCCGCGCACGATGTCGCCATCCATTGAGACCTGGTAATCCTTGATATTGGGAACTGCGCCCGGAAATTCCATGGCAGGATTTTCGGCGGGAGTGCCAGACGAAGAGGTTGATGAAGTGGGGGATGAAGAGCCGGAGGGAGTGCCGCTTGCACTACTCGCGGCCGCGGGCATCAGTCCGGCAGCTTCGGCGAGCGCAGCTGACAATTCTCCGGAGTTCATCCGGACTTCGCTCTGGCCTTCTCCGGGCGTTTTGGGCTGCGCCAACTTGTTGACCTTTTCCTGAAAAGACTGAGCGTTGGCGGCGGCCGCAGCCGGAGCGAGCGCAGGTGCAACAGGGGCGGGGCGCTTCAGGACGAGGACGAGAGTAAGAATCGAAATGGCCAGGGTTGCGAAACTGATGATGCGCTGGAGCTTCACGAAGGGACCTCCGCCGTCGCTATCCTTATATGGTACGCGCTAGGCGACACGGGGTTGAGATGACTTAGGTGCTATGGCTGGGTTAGCTAGCGCCACGCTCATTCCACGACGGCCAGCACATCTCCGGTATTCACCGCCGCGCCTGAGGTCGCCGATATTTTTCTTACAATACCTTTCTTGGGCGACTTGATTTCGTTCTGCATTTTCATGGCTTCGACCACAACGATGCCTTGGCCGGCGTCGACCTCGGAATTCTCCGCAACCAGCAGGCGCACCACTCTTCCGGGCATGGGAGCCAGAATTTTTCTTGGGCCCTTTTCGTCTCCGCCAGCTCTTTGGAGAGAGCGCAGTGAGCGGGGATCGCTCAACTCGACCGCGAAGCGTGTACTGCCTACCCATATATAGAGGTCGGTCGCAATTTGCTCACGCTTGATTTCGTAGGAGTGACCATCGACCAGCAGGGACAAAACGTCGCGTCGCGGAATTAGTGCGTCGATATGCACCGGTTGACCGTCCCAGCGGCACTCCCATCCAGCGCCGGCTTTTTCTAGCTTGAGCCGGTGCGGTTTGCCGTCTACTAGAACCTCATAAAACATAAGTTCAGCGCAACCCTTCCGAGCGTCCCTTCTGTTTCCAATTTGAGGTAACCGAATTCCCCATACTAGGGCCGCCGTTGTTGCCGGCGGACGCAGCTGGATCGAGGACCGCAAACATTCCGGCGGCAATCGCTGCGATTTTTTCTAGTCCTTCGATTTCAGACTGTGATGCCAGCGACGCTCCGGCCGAGTTGGATTTCGCTAGCAGGCGATCGAGGTATCCGGTATCAAGCTTTCCCGCGTTAAAATCAGCGTCGCCCAGAATGCGCTGGAATAACGAAATGTTGGTTTTGATGCCGGCCACGAAATATTCACTGAGCGCCCGCTGCAACCGCATGATCGCCTGCTCCCGATCGGCCGCGTAGCCGATCAGTTTGGCGAGCAGCGGATCGTAATCCATCGGTACATTCCAGCCTTCGTACATGCCACTGTCGCGGCGGATTCCTGGTCCCGAGGGCTCGAGGAGCAGCGTGATCTTGCCGGGGCTGGGGAAATAATTGTTGTCGGGGTCTTCGGCATAGATGCGGCATTCGATGGCGTGCCCGCGAAGCGCCACGTCGGATTGAGCGAAAGGCAGCTTCTCGCCGGCCGCGATGCGGATCTGCAGGTGCACGAGATCGAGTCCCGTTGTGAGTTCGGTGACCGGATGTTCCACCTGAAGGCGCGTGTTCATTTCGAGGAAGTAGAAGTTTTTTGGCTGGTCTACTAGGAATTCGACGGTACCGGCATTGGTGTAATTCGCCGCCTGCGCAACTTTGACGGCGACCTCGCCCATCCGCCTTCGCATGTCGGGGTCGACTATCGGCGAAGGCGATTCTTCGAGAACTTTCTGATGGCGGCGCTGGATGGAACACTCACGCTCTCCCAGCCAGACAGTATTGCCGCGCTCGTCGGCCAGCACCTGCATCTCGATGTGGCGAGGATTGACGATGGCTTTTTCGATATAAACCTCGCTATCACCGAAGGAACGCTGCGCCTCGCTCTGGGCGGATTCGAGGGCGGAACGGAGTTCATCGCGGGAGTGCGCGAGGCGCATGCCTTTTCCGCCGCCGCCGGCTGCCGCTTTTAGCATTACGGGATAGCCAATGCGCTCGGCGACTTGTTCGCCTTCTTCGGGAGAGGCCAAGGCGCGCGAGGTTCCGGGAACGAGGGGCACGCCGGCTTTTTCCATCTCCTGACGGGCGCGGGTTTTCGAGCCCATTATTTCCATTGCATGCGGAGTTGGTCCGATGAATTTCACGCCCGCATCTGCGCACGCCTGAGCGAACTTTGCGTTTTCCGAGAGGAAGCCGTAGCCGGGGTGGATGGCATCGGCGCCAGAGTGTTTCGCCACGTCGAGGATCTTGTCCATCCGAAGATAGGACTCGGCTGCGGGAGCCGGGCCGATGTTGTAGGCTTCATCCGATTTACGGACGTGGAGAGCGGCGCGGTCGACGTCGGAATAGACGGCAACCGTCGAGATACCCAGTTCGCGGCAGGCGCGTAGGATGCGCACCGCGATCTCTCCTCGATTGGCGATCAGAATCTTCTTGAACATTTGAGGTCAACACCAACCGGACGCATCCGTCGTGGCGCATTGATTCTAACTTGCGAGTCGCATGTGTGCATGCCGCAAATCATCTGGGACGCACGGCTTCTCCGAGTCGGGACAACTCCGGTCCGAAAAGCAATAAGGCCCCGCGCTGCCAAAAGCGCGGAGCCTTCTTTCTATCGAATCTGTCTTCTGAGAAAGAAAATAATTTACTTGTTCTGATCCATAACGATGCCGCCCGGGCCAGCTTGCTTTTCTGCCTTCTGTTTCTTGATGGCCATGGTTTTGTCGACCCACTCGTCGGCAGTCTTCAGATCAGCCGAGCGTGCCGCCGGGTCATCGCATTGGATGTCGGCACGTTCGCGATACATCAGGTTCAGGTACGCCATTGCGTCGTCATAGTCAGGACGAAGCTGGAGAGCCTTGTTCAGGTTATCGATACCTTCCTGAACGTTAGCAGTATTTTTCTCCTTCATCATGGCGCAGACCTTCTTGTCCTTGGACGGCAGGGCGTCGTCCGGCTTCATGCCGAGTTTTGCGCGCTCTTCCTGACGCGGGACATAGGTCTGTGTCCAGTCAATGACGGCGACCGAGTAATAAGGCTCGGGATCATTGGGATCGGCCTCGGAAGCTTTCTTGTAGTACTCCTTGGCCAAGTCGAATTTCTTCTGCTGTAGGTAGAGGTAGGCGATGCCCTTGATGCTGTTGATGTTCTTGGGGTCCACTTGGAGCACTTGCTTGTACTGGTCAATCGCCTGCTCGGCGTAGCGGTTGTTCTCAGGAGTATCAGCGCCGGGAATGTACTGCTGGGCAAAGGCTGTGGCCAGATAAAGGCGGGCATTGATAAGAGTGGGGTCGAGGGCGACGGCTTGCTGGAAGTGGTCAATCGCGTCCTCGAACTTGGAGTTCTTGTAAGCCTGCACACCCTTGTTGAGGTTGTCGCGCGCCTTAAGCTTGTTGCAGCCGGTAGTGGAGAGAATCGCCAGCCCGGCGGCGAACACAACCAGAAACCTTTGCGTCGTTTTCATTGCCTTATAAATCTCCCTTGCTGCGGAGTGAAAAAATTCGAAGGACGATTCTAACCGCCGGCTTCGATTTTGGCCGTGATCAGGCCCACTTTGTCGACGCCGGCCGAATGCGCGATATCAATGACGGTGGCGACATCGGCGAAGGGCACGTTGTCATCACCCTTCACGAACATCACTTTTTCGGCGCGGGTCTTGAAAATATCTTCCAACCGCCCCTGCAGAGTTTCCCAAGTGGCTTCGTCCTGATTGATCTTGAGTCCCGGAGGGTTGCCGGCGCCGTGGTCAATCAACTGCACCACTATGGTGCGGTCGGGCGTGGGCGGCGGTTGCTTCTGATTGGGCGGCGGAGGCTGCGGCACCAACGCCTCCAACCCTTTGGGCGTCAGTGGTGTGATCACCATGAAAATGATCAGCAACACCAGTAACACGTCAATCAGCGGCGTAACGTTCATGTTCGCGCTCTGGCCCCCTTTGGGACCAACTGCCATACTCATAACGATCTCCTCTAACTGCTATTTCGTGCTATTGCCCGCCCGTCGGTGCCGGTGGAGCACTGCCTACCGGCGGTACAACGGCTCCTGCCTTCTTTTGATCGGTCAAAAGGCCGAGTTGATCCACGCCGGCGGCGCGAACATTGTCAACCACCTCGACGACCCAGCCGAACTTTGCCCGCATGTCGGCTTTGAGAAAAACCCGCTTGTCGGTCCGGTTCGTCAGTCTGTCTTTGATCTTCTGCGTCAGGTCGGCGGGATTGATGAGATCGTTCCCGAAGAAGACTTTGTCATCGCGCGTGACCGCAACCAGCAGCGCATCTTCTTTGTCGGCGTCGTGCATATCCTCGGGATTGTTGACCTTGGCCATATCCACGGGGACGCCGTGTTGCAACATAGGCGTGACCACCATGAAGATGATCAGCAGCACCAGCATCACGTCGACCATCGGGGTAACGTTGATGTCGGAGCTGACGTTCGCCCCTTCATTTCGTTTTGCTAATGACATGGAATTCCGTCTCCTGCGTATCTTGCACTGGCCGCGAACCGCAGCGATGAGAGAGGAGAAGGCGCCGGCCGCAACCGGCGTCCCTTCAGCAACTCATGCCTGCAACCCAAGCCATGGGTTCCTACGACCGGCGCATGCTCCGCCGCTTCAGGAAGTAATCGATCAGTTCGCTCGAGGAGTTATCCATCTCCACGTCGAACGCTTCCACGCGACCGGTCAAATAGTTAAACATCATGACGGCCGGAATCGCCACAAACAGGCCGACTGCGGTGGTCACCAGCGCTTCGGAAATACCGCCTGCGACCGCTGCCAAGCCGGTTGCCTTTTCCTTGGCGATGCCGTTGAAGGCGTTCAGAATGCCGACCACCGTTCCGAACAGTCCCACGAAGGGAGCCGTCGAACCGATCGTCGCCAAGCCGCCCAATCCGCGCTTGAGTTCGGCGTGGACGATGGCTTCGGTGCGCTCCAGTGCGCGCTTGGAAGCTTCAATCGTCTCGCCGGGAATTTCGCCCGGGCTGTCCTGATGGGCTTTGAATTCCATCAGGCCGGCGGTGACGACTTTGGCCAGGTGGCTTTTCTTGTTGCGCTCGGCAACTTTGATTGCTTCGTCAATCTTGCCTTCGCGCAACGCCCCGGCAACCGCGGGAGCGAACGAGCGGGACTGATTGCGAGCGGCGTTGAAAGCCATCCAACGGTCAATCATCACGCCGATTGACCACCCCGACATGATGAACAGAATGATGACCACGACCTTCGCCAGAATACCCATCTGCTTCCAGAGCGAAATCGGGTCCCAACCAACCGAGCCCTCGTCAAAGAGCCAGGCGGCGAAAAGATGGAAATTACAGAGTGCGACTGCTGCCAGGTTCACTACCATGAGTTGCCTTCCTCCTCAGAACTGTTTGAAACTCGCTGCTAAACGCTTCTTAAATTCATGTAGCGACGGGGCTCGCCCCGTCCCGCTCTGCGGCAGGAGACGCGATAAGCCGCGCCTCTACGGGAAAACCCGGTGCGAACCAGAACCTTGCCCCAGACCGTCGATCTAAACCACTTTGATGCAAGAAATCAATGTAGGCGGAATTGCCCTGCGCGGTGTTAAAACCACCACGGCCTCCCGTCTCAGAAAAAGGTGGGACGGGAGGGCTTTGAAACCGCCACAAGCCGAACTTAAATCGGCAAACTTAGCCGGCACAAACCAGGCCGGGACAGGCCGATCCGTAGAGTCTAGCCTCCGGATAAGCTGAAGTTCACGATCACCTGGGTCTCCACGGCTACCGGCTCACCATTGAGCAGGTAGGGCTTATAACGCCACTGCTTTACGGCTTCGATCGCCGCCGGCGCCAGCATGGGGTGCCCGCTGATCAACTGCAGGTTCTGAATCGTCCCCTCTTTGCTGATCTCCGCTTGCAGTACCACCTGCCCCTGAATACGGGCCTGTTTTGCCAGTTGCGGATAATTGGGCGTAACTTTCTTGATCAGAAGACCCGTTGCAACGCCGGTTGAAACCCGAACCCTCTGCGGGGTCGCAACTTTGGGCACATCGACGTGCGTCGAACTAAGGATGCCGCCAATGACTCCGCCCGTGGAGCCTCCGGGAATGCCGCCAGGGACACCACCCGGGACGCCGCCAGCACCCAAATCCGGCGGAGCCTCTTCTTCTTTAATCATCTGAACTTTGTCTGGAATCTTGGTCGGGGTGCGCAGCTGGCCGTTGACCACCTCGCTCACCATCTTCACCACTTTAACGGGAGCCGCGGCTGGCGGGGGTGGTGGCGGTGGCGGGGGTGGGGGAGCCACTAGAAACGTCATGAGCTGCGTCTTGGGCAGCGCGTCGGTATAAATCAGCGGGATCAGGATCAGGACCCCGATCAGCGAAACCTGCAGCAGGAAGGACAAGATGGTAGTGCTTAACCGCCGCTTGGCCCCGAACCTATTGCCTGACTCAATGAGGCTGTCTTCAAACATAAGAGTCTCCTACACACACCAGAGCATACGAAGGTTTAGACACCAGCCGCACCCTCTTTGCTCCCGCTGTTTCGCGGCCTTGCTGCTTCCAACTCCTGCCTCTGCGGGCAGGTCAATTGCTGGCAGGTCAATGATTCTACGCCAAACGGCCCGGATTTAGACCTTAACTTTTTCTTTCGCCTGCGCCGGGCTACCTGGCCGCAGCGGCATGGCAATCGGCTTCTTGCCCCGCTCGCCGCGCCATTCCTGGTAAGCCACCAGAATCGGGGCGGCAATTGCGATCGAGGAATAGGTCCCGATCAGGATGCCGATGACCAACGCGAGGCTGAAATTGTGCAGCACCTCGCCGCCAAAAAGAAACAGAGCAAGCACGGTAAGGAAAGTCAGGCCCGCTGTCAAGATAGTTCGGCTTAAAGTCTGATTAATACTTTTGTTGACAATGTCGGCCAGCTTGTCCCGCCGCAGCAGCTTGATGTTCTCTCGAATGCGGTCGAAGACGACGATCGTATCGTTATTGGAGTAGCCGATCAGGGTCAGGATGGCGGCGATCACGGTCAGCGACATTTCCCGGTCCAGCAGCGAGAAGATGCCGACTGTAATCAACGTATCGTGGAAGACCGTCAACACGGCAGCCACGCCGTAGATCCATTCGAAACGGAACCCCAGGTAGATCAGCATTCCCCCCAGCGAATAAAGGGTTGCGAGGATAGCTTGCTTGCGGAGCTGCTGTCCGACCTGCGGGCCAACGATCTCGACGTTCCGAATACCAAAGTCGGAGACAAAGAAACTGTCCTGAAGCGAGGCGACGGCAGCGGGATCGGCGACACTCTTCAGTTCATCGATCGAGCCGAGCACTCCACCTTTCGTTTTATCGCGATAGTCAACAATGGCCTGAGCTATGGCGGTGTAGCGCGGGTTGGCGTCGGTGCCCGACGAGAGGTGGAGCGGGTCCTTTTCCAGAAGATAATTGAGGATGGCGATCGAGCTGGCGTTGTTGAGATCCTGCTTGCCAGCAGGGGCGTTGCTTTCAAGAGTCTGGATGATCTGGACTTTGCCCTTATCGAGTGCCTGCTCGCTGGTCTCCTGAATATCGAGCTGGATCAGCACTTCGTTATTGGCGACCTGTCCGTATCTCTGAACGCGCGCGTTCTTCAGTCCGGCGCGCTCGATCTCATTGTGAATAGCGGATGGATCGGGGGTGTGGGCGTACTTCACATAGACCAGCGTGCCGCCGCGAAAATCAACACCCAGCGGTATGCCGTGCCAGAACGCTATCGAAAGCACTCCGGCCACGCTGAAGATCAGCGAGAAGGTGAGGAAGTACCACTTCTTCCCGAGGAAATCGATGTTTGTGTTTTTAAAAAATTCCACGCTGCTTACGATCCCTTCAAAATCTGTCGTTGGTCGCTAGTCGCCGGTCGTCCGGGATACATCGTTCTCTTCAAATTCGCGAACGACTATCGACCAACGATTGTTCTAGATGCTTAACGCTTCGCCGCGCTGTTTGCGGCTTAAAACCCAATCAAAAATCATGCGCGATACAAAAACTGCCGTGAACAGATTCGCGAGCAAACCGAAAACCAGCGTCGTCGCAAAACCCTTTACCGGACCCGTACCGAAGAGAAATAGAATCGCGGCAGATACGATGGTGGTGACGTGGGTATCGACGATGGTGATCCAGGCGTGGCTGAAGCCCTGTTCCACGGCCGAAGGCGGCGTCTTGCCGTTCCTCAGTTCTTCGCGGATGCGCTCAAAAATCAGCACGTTCGAATCCACACCCATGCCGACCGTCAGTATGACTCCGGCAATGCCAGGCAGCGTCAGCACCGCTCCAAAGTAGCCCATGAACCCAAGCAGGATAATCAGGTTCAGGATCAGCGCGATGTCGGCGTTCACTCCCGCCCAGCGGTAGTAAACCAGCATGAAGATGAGGACGGCGAGCATTCCGTAGACGGCCGCCTGAACGCCGGAACGAATCGAATCGGCGCCGAGCGACGGTCCCACGGTGCGTTCTTCGAGATACTTGATGCCGGCCGGCAGAGCGCCGGAACGCAGTGTCATCGAAAGGTCCTGCACTTCCTGCTCG
Organism: uncultured Acidobacteriaceae bacterium; assembly: GCA_963755765.1. Lineage (GTDB taxonomy): Bacteria > Acidobacteriota > Terriglobia > Terriglobales > Acidobacteriaceae > Acidiflorens. Next base: position 351,341 of record CAVWKZ010000001.1, on the reverse strand, counting down.
GTGAAGCGGCCATGAATGATGCCTTGATCGCGGATCGGTTCCTCGATGGTTGCGACCGACTGCACTTTATTGTCGAGCACGACCGCGAGAGAATCCTTCACGTGGGCGGAAGTAAAGGAATAGAACTTGCGTCCGCCTTCGGCGGTGAGGATAAAGCGCACTGCCGGCTGCCCGTTCTCGTCCTGGCTCGGCTCTGCCGTACGCAAGTCGCGTCCGGTTACGGCCGAGGCGCGAGAAATAAGGTACCAGGCTTCGCCGCTTTCGCTATCGCGGGCATGCAACGGTTTGCCGGACATTAAAACCGCGTCGGGAGGCAACCTGCCGCCGTTCTCCTGCAGGGCCGACGCCTCGCTGGAATAGGGCCCGCCCAGCGATTGCTTGATTTCGAGCATCGCCGTGGACTGCATGATTTCCTTGACCCGAGCCGGATCGTCCACGCCCGGAAGCTGCACGAGAATCTGATAATCCCCGAGTCCGTGCTCTTGAATCACGGGCTCGCTGACGCCCAGTTGGTCAATGCGGTTGCGGATAGTCTCAATGGCCTGCTCAACCGCGCGACTCTTTAAGTCTTTGAGGCTTTGCGCCTTCATCGCAACCGTCCACGAGTTTTCCGCGCCCGAGGTGGCATCGTAGTCCGGCAGACGGTCGGAAACAATACTCTTGAAATCGCTGGTCTGATCGGGGGGAATGCCTTTGACGACGATCATTTCGGGATGATTCACCGGGTCAGGCTTGACGATGTCGGCGTAATTGATCTTGCGCGTGCGCATGTCTTCCTTGAGGCGCGCAATCGCGTTGTCGGAGTCCACGTTAACGGCGTCGTTGACCTGCACTTGCAGGATCAAGTGGGTTCCGCCACGGAGATCGAGGCCGAGGTGAATACGGTCGGTGATCGCCGCCACCAGGCCCTTGCCCGACCAGTCCTTTGGAAGGCCGAAGATGCCGAACAAAAAGACCAGCAGGATCGCGACGATGAGGACCAACTTCCAGGTGAGGTTCTTATTCATGAGAAAAACTAAAAGCGCTTCGAGCTGCGAGCCACGAGCTAAAAGCAACCCCGAAGAACGATTGCTCGAAGCGCGTAGCTCGAAGCTCGCAGCCCTTCACTATTTTCCTTCCTCTGCCGGCGTCACCGACACCACCGACGCGCGGCTGATTTCGAGCTTTATGTTGTCTGGCGGCACCCGCAACGTCACCGCGTCATCTTTGAGGCTGATAATCGTGCCGCGCAGGCCGCCGCTGGTCACGATCTTGTCCCCATTTTTCAACTCGCCCAGCATGGCCTGCCATTTCTTCTGCTTGCGCTGCTGCGGCATAATCAGCAAGAAGTAAAAAATGGCAAAAATGAAAATCAGGGGCGCCAGCGTCAGTAGACCGCCGCCGCTGGGCAGCTGCAACCAAAACGCCAATCCGCCCGGCATGCCCGACAACATGATTTCCCCTGCCAAGTCGATCCTTTGCAACGAAATTCTCGATCAGCCGGCTCCGACTGGAAGCGTCTATTCGCGCCCAGCCGAGCGGAAGTCGGCACAAGTTTGCTGCTTTCGCCGCCTAACTTTCTCTGCTTAACTTTCTTCTAACCGCGGGAGTTCTTTTCTTCTAAGGCCGGAGGACCCTACAGCGTGCGGGCTCGAACCGGCGATGCCGCGTCCCGGTTTCGATCAGAACGGCACAGAAAGAAACTGACCTTATCCCTAAGCTAAATAGAATGCCGGACGGCTCGCCGGGTGTCAAGGCGGAGACACCGAATTTGTGGCGTGCGAGCAGGCAAACCCTTGGCGGCAAACATCGGGCGCAAAGATTAGCTGCAAGCCTTGGCGTGCGATACTAAAATGCGCTATGCATCTTACGCTCAACTCCAAAGTTGCTCTGATCACCGGCGGATCGCGCGGAATAGGCGCGGCGGCGGTGCGTTTGTTTACGGCTGCGGGCGCGAAAGTTGTCTTCAATTACCAGTCGGCGAAGGCGCAGGCCGAGGATCTGGTGCGGGAATGTGGCGCGGCCAACTGTCGCGCGGTGCAGAGCGATCTTTCGACCATGGATGCCGCCGGGCAACTGGTAGCGTCCGCCATCGCGGCCTTCGGACGTCTGGATATTCTGGTCGCCAATCATGGCATCTGGCCGCCCGAGGATGCGCCGGTGAATCGCCTGTCCGATGAACAATGGCATCGCACGATTGCGGTGAACCTGGATAGCGTGTTCGCCCTGGTTAAGCATTCTGTCGCGCAGATGAAGAAACAGGGCGGCGGCCACATCGTGCTGGTCAGTTCAACCGCCGGGCAGCGTGGCGAAGCTTTCCATTGCGACTACGCCGCCACGAAAGGCGCGCTTATCAGCATGGTAAAAGGACTCTCGACCGAACTGGCGCCCGACCACATTCACGTCAACTGCGTGGCGCCGGGATGGGTCGATACGGATATGTCGGCCGCAGCGCTGAGCCACCCGCCGACCCGCGATAAAGTTTTTCGCGCCATTCCGATGGGACGCGTGGGAAAGCCGGAAGAGATCGCCGGGCCGATTCTGTTCCTGTGTACGCCTTATGCCGGATTTATTACGGGCGAGGTGTTCAACGTGAATGGCGGCGCGGTGCTGGTGGGGTAGAAGAGTGTTTATGAAGCGTCGTTGGTTTTGCGGGATTTGCGCCGTTGCGGTCGGACTTCTAGCCGCGGTTCTCGGTTTCGCGCAGCAGCCCGGGAATGATTCGCCGAGCACCGCGTCGAGCGCATTGCCGAACGCATCGTCGGCCACATTAACTTCGGGCACATTGACCTCAGGCACACTGAGCTTCGAGAACGGGACCATCGCGAACGGCGTCTACTCCAACGAGTGTTTCGGCGTCTCGCTGCCGATACCGGCCGGTTGGGAAGTCAACCAAGCCGTCACTGCAGGCGGGAAGGCCCGACATCGTTCAGACAAGGGTCTCGTCCTGCTCTTTCTTAGCCAGCAGGGAAAGCTCCACGGAAGAATCATTCTCGGCGCCTGGGATTCGGCGGGTCGCCCCGGCAACGCCCAGGATTTTGTTTTCAGTGCGGTGCGCGCACAAATCAGTTCCGTTGCCGAAAAGCGCGAACTGCTTCGAGCGACGTTTGCCGTCGACTACGGGGGCAGGCATTTTTTTCGTTCAGATTATAAGGAGCCTTTGCGTGACAACATCTCGTTGTATATGGCCTACGTCTATACCGAATTTCGTGGCTACTTCGTCGGCGAAACTCTGGCAGCTGAGTCACCCGAGGGACTAGACGAAGCTGCGAATTCCCTTGAGCACATCTCGTTTCAGGATGATGCGCCGAATCCGAAGTGTGTGATGAGCGGGGACAACAGCCCTAGCGCGGGGGGCGTCATCGGCGGAGTCCTAAGCTCGAAACCGCCTCAGTCCAGTATTGCAACCCCACAGCGCGTCCGCGTTTCGTCGGGCGTGGCGGTCGGTCTTCTGATAAAGAAAGTCCAGCCGCAATATCCCGATGATGCGAAGCAGGCCCGGATTCAAGGGCAGGTTGTTTTGCAAGCCGAGATCGACAAGAACGGAGATATCGAGAAGCTTACCCTTATCTCCGGCCATCCCATGCTCGCTCCAGCAGCGATCGAGGCAGTCAAGCAATGGAAATACAAGCCATACCTGCTCAATGGTGAACCAGTGAAAGTCGAAACGCAGATTATCGTGAATTTCAGTTTGTCAAGGTAGTCGTTGGCTCAGATGCCGGCGGACGGGCAAAGGCGTCCGTCGCCGCGTTGTCTTTGTGCGGTCAAGATCAGGGGTACAGCTAAAATCACGTCGTACGCTTCTAAACTAATAGCTATGCATCGTGTTCTCGCTATTTTGTCGCTGTGCGCGCTTTGTGTCGCCCAGACCGCTGTCCCCTCGGCGCCGCCTCCACCCGCCGCCGCACCCGCTGTCAACCTGAACGACTCCGAGAACGCGCGCAAGGCGCGGGCGGTGCTCGATACGGCGATCGAGGCGTTGGGGGGCCAGCCCTACCTCGACTACGAAAATAAGAAAGAGGAAGGCCGCTACTACCCGCTGTATCACGGGCGCACCAACAGTACGGGGATTCTCTACAACTACTACATCGAGTATCCGGACCGGGACCGTTTCGAGGTCATCCATACCAAAGACATTTTCTTGATCGAGGGGCAGATCGGCAATATCAAGGTGAAGAACAAATTCGACCTCGTCCTGATTCACAACGGCGACAAGGGATATGAGACCACGTACAAAGGAACGGCGCCGCAGGAGAAGCTGGAGTTGGAAAACTACCTTCGACGCCGGCCGCATTCACTGGAGTGGATATTCCGCAAGTGGATGCGGGATCCGAACGTGGCCCTGTTCTACGATGGAGCCAAGGTGGTGAGTGGGAAGGAGACCGAAGGCGTCACATTGCTCAACAGCCAGAACGACTCGGTCAGCATTTTCCTGGACTTGAATACCCACTATCCGGTGAAGATCAGCTATTCGTGGCGCGATGAAAAAGACAAGCAGAAAAACGTGGAAGAAGAGGTTTACGACGGCTACAAACTGGTGCAGGGAATCTGGACGCCGCACTCCATTACCCGCTATTTCAACGGAGAGACTTCGCAGCAGCGCTTCGTCAGCACTGCCAGCTACAACCTGAAGCTGCCGGATTCGATGTTCGAAGCGGCGGTGACCTATGACCCGACGGCGCCGCCCAAGAAGCGGTGAGACTGCCGGTTTAGTGGTTCACTCATGCTTGTGCATCTGCAAGCTGCGCGATGCGCCGGACGTGGATTTTCTTCTCGCGCCTGCGAGTCTGGGCGATGTCGTAGGACGCCTGCATCCGCATAAGGGTGTCCATCTGCACTCCGAAGGCCTTCTCGATGCGAAGTGCCATGTCTCCGGAGAGGTCAGACTTGCCGTTCAGCAAACTGGACAGCGCGGGTCGGGAAACCCGAAGCGCGATGGCCGCCGCCGTTACCGACAGGCCCGCGGGCTGGATGACTTCCGTCCGGATGAAATCTCCGGGATGCGGCGGGTTTTTCATGGGCACGATGTTTCTCCTGAGTTCGCCTAATGGTAGTCTTCGAGGTTCACGTCGTGGATTTCGCGTTCTGCCACGTCGATGTTGAACGTCAAACGGCGATTGCGAGTCACGTGGAGACTCCACGTTCCTTTCCGGTCGCCGGATAGCGTGTGTACTTTCCATGCTGGCAGCGAACGCAGTTCCTCGGGGTTCTGCATGTCATCGAGAAACGCCAGCATTTTGCGGAGCTTGTCTACCGCATCGGGCGGAACACCTTTCGCCATGTCGTCCGCGTAAAGTGCCTTCAGACCCTTGTGGACGAAAGTTCGTATTTTCACCTGACCGACTGTAGCCTGTAGCTTAACGCTTGTCAACGCAAGAGGCCGCGGAGCGCAAGAATTTGTGCCAGTACTCAGATATTAGTGACGAAAGTCGCTATTACCTGGCAAAACAAGACCAAGTTCCCCCCTCTATACCCCAATTATCTGCAACTGTCTTAACAAGTTAGCACCAGCCACGGTTCAACCAACCACGGAGTGTGGTTGTTTTGCCACATACAAAAATCTTCCCCATCGCGGTAAGCTGACTCACCACAAAGACTTAGACGTCTTCCCTTTGCCACACGAGCAAACAATTCGTGCTGCGGTGACGTGTACTGGAGTCGGCCTGCACAGCGGCGCTCCCGTAAGCCTGCGGATTCTACCCGCGCCTCCCGGCACCGGAATCGTGTTTCACCGCACCGACCTTGACGGCTTCGCGATCGAAGCCAGCGGACGCAACGTCGCCCGCGTCAGTTACGCCACCAGTCTGATGAAAAAGGGTGTGCTCATCTCCACCACCGAGCACCTGCTCTCGGCGTTTACCGGCGTCGGCATCGACAATGCCATCGTCGAACTCGACAATCTGGAGTTACCCATTCTCGATGGCAGCGCCCGTCCATTTATCGAGATGATCCAGAAGGCAGGCATTCGCAAACAGCGCAAGGCGCGCACCTATCTTCGGATCGTGCGCGATATCGAACTGCGCGAGGGCGACAAATTTATCGCTGTGTATCCGGCGGACGTTTATTCAGTTTCATATTCCATCAATTTTCCTCATCCTCTCATCGGCAAGCAAAGCTTCTGTGTGCGTCTGACCAATGGCAGCTATCTGAAAGAGATTGCGCCGGCGCGCACTTTCGGATTTCTGCATGAAGCCGATGCCATGCGACAGCAGGGACTGATCCGGGGGGCGTCAACCGATAACGCCATCGTGCTGAACCGCGAGGAATTGCTCAATCCTCCATTGCGTTTCCCCGATGAGTTCGTCCGCCACAAAGTCCTGGATCTGATTGGCGACCTGGCGCTGATCGGGAAACAGATATTGGGTTCAGTCGTGGCCGACCGCGCTGGCCACGCCATGCATACGGCACTGGTGTCCCGCATTTTGCGCGACCACTCGTATTGGGAAGAGACAGCGCTGGAAGATGAACCTGCCGTGCCGGCCCTCGCGTCGGCAGCCAGCGTTAGCGTTTGAGCCTTTGATTTTCTCTAAGACCTAGAACCTAGGACCAGTACTGTTCAGTCGGCGGGCTGGGGCGCACTCCACTCATATGGCAATGAGCGTTCCTCCAGCAGTCGCTGCAGTTCCGCTTCTGCTTCGGCGCGCATGCGGGCGGCGAAGGCATTCGCGCTTTGCCGCTGTTCCGCGCCGAGTGCGGACAAACGCGCACGCAAGTAGGGCTGGTCTTCTTCGAGGCGGCGCAACAGCCTCTCCGTTTTAGCGATTCTTTCGTCGAGTGTAATCATGATTGCAGTCAGACGCAGCGAGTGCATCTTTACAGTGCCACAGCCGTGGCCGGGCGCAAGTCACAATCTGGGTGCTGGGTGGGGATGGCAGACTTAGAGGAGAGGAGGCCCGGTTAGCTAAGCGTCGCGTTGCCTTCGGGCGACGGTGGTTCTTCCTGCAGGCGATCGGTCAGCCATTTTTCCAACTGATACTGCGAGCTCTGCGGAACCTCGAGGAAGCGGATCCCGGCATGACCGGTTCCGTCAGCCCAGGCGACTTCGCCTTTCAGTTCGAGCGACGTGTTAATCCCGGGGAGCGTGAAACGAAATTTGGCCTGCACGTTCTTGGGCAACTTGCCGAGGATGCGAATGGCCATGCCGCCTTCACTCAGGTTGGTCGCCGTGGCCGTCATTTCCTGATTCTGCGGCAGGCTGATGCGCAGCGGCATGTCCACTGGATGGCGGAAATAGCGCCGTCGTTCCCGCACCATAAAATTGAGGGCCGCATTAAAACAACGCGCGGCGTGCAGCGGGGTGAGCGGCTTCTGTAGAACAAAGTTCGCTCCAGACTGGAACGCCTCCTGGGTGGTTGTCTTCCCGTTCACCACCGCGAAGGATACAGATTTGGCATTGCTTTGGGTCTGGCGGAGCGTCCGCAGCAGATCGAAGCCGTTCTGGAAATCGTCACAGTCGATAATGACTGCATCAAACTTCCGCTTGGCCAGCAATTCACTGCTGGGAATGGACTCGGCGCAAATCTCAAGGTTGACCGAAAGCTTTTCCAATGCTGGACGCACTACCCCAAGCAAAGAGGGGTCCCGGCTGATCAGAAGCGAGTCCAGATTCATGGCATTTTTGATACTAGCGGCAGCCGAAAGGTTAAGAAAGTAACCGAGGTACTGGTTACGAGTACCCTGCGCGGCGAGTTCCCGAGTGACCTCAAACGTCCGCAAGTTGGTCACAATCGTTGCTCACAAAACATCCCAATCGCTGTCCAAGGCCGGCAACTCAAGAATGATTTTGTTTTCCTGTCGGTTTTTGCTGGATTCTCTCGCCTTTCCCCACGACACTAACTGGGTGGGCGCAATCGCTTATTTATCGATCGGATCGAATCTGGGAGATCGTGCCGCCAACCTGCGCGCGGCGGTCGCTCAACTGGATGCGGCCGGGCGGCTGCTCGCGGTTTCCGCATTGTATGAAACTCAGCCGGTGGACGTTCCAAACCAGCCCTGGTTTCTGAACTGCGTGGCCGCGATTGAAACCGGCAAAACGCCGAGAGAACTACTACTGGTCGCGTTGCAGATCGAAGCGGGGATGGGCCGTCTCCGCATGAGCGAGAAGGGTGCGCGCAAGATTGACGTTGACGTGGTGCTCTTTGGAGAGCGCGTGGTAGATGAACCGGGCTTGAAGATTCCCCATCCTGCCATGCATCGGCGGCGGTTTGTTCTGGAACCGCTGGTCGAGATCGCGCCTGAGGCGCGCCATCCCGAACTCGGGAAAACGGCGCGCGAACTGCTTGCGGAATTAGCAGACGGGCAAGCGGTCCGGCGACTCTGAATTTGTCTGCCCGCATCCGGAGCGACGCATTCGTCCGCCGCGTCCCGTCTTGACTACGGAATAACGATCCGGCTCGCTGCCTCTTCCGGGCCGGCGAGGACCGACGCCTTTGCTGGAAACTGCGCGAAGAGAAAGTCAACGAACGCTCGCGACTTCGGCCGTCCAGACGTACGCGCTGAGCCCATTCGCAGGAGGAATACCAGCGCCTTCAGCACGTCGGAATCCCGCAGCCGTGTGTGGCCAAGGTGTTGCTCCTCGGCCGCGCGAAATTCGCGCACCATAGTCTCGACTTCGCGAGCAATGTCTCGAACTAGGCTCTGATGCGCCAGGTTCGCAGTTGGCGGTTCGTAGATGAGGCTGGAGTTCACCAGCGTCTGGCAGCTTTTCACCAGCGAACTGACGGCCGCGATCAGGTCACGGTCGGTAAGAGCAAGAGTAAGAGAATGATCGGCGAGTGAACGCCCGGCTCGGGCTGTCTTGGCCAGCGCAAAGCCAAGTCCCAAAATCAGTTCTTCGCGTTCGTAGAGAAACTGCTCGGCAATCTCAATTTCGGGGAACATCGCATCCCGATCCAAGTGACTCGGCCGCTCGCCATTCTGGGCGGCATGCTCGCGTCCCTGCTGTCGTGCCTGCAAAAGATAAGGACAATCGCTCGGGCAATCGAGAGTCACTTCACGTTGCTCGCCGCAGCACTGCGGGCAGATCTTCCCGTGCACCGCGGGACAGAACCGCTTCTCTTTTCGCTCTTCGCAGATTACACAACTCAAATGCAGGACCTCGGATTCGATTATTTCACGCCGTGCTACTAAAACCGCCCTCCACGCTCTCGGCGTCTCGGCGGTAGATATTATTTCGCGACTCCACATAGGACTGCACCTGTCCTGATGCAAATCACAAAAGGAAAGCGAAATAAGCGCCGCTAATCGTATCTATAACCGATTTCTATTTGTCTGCGAGCGCCTGACGCGGTAGCCTATCAAGTCATCCCCCGGTAAATTCAATCTGACTTCTGAGCAGCATACGAACAAGGAGAGGCATGTCAACTGAACTGCGGAATTTTCTGGCGATCCCTTACGACGAACTTGAAGAGATGAACCTGAAGGCGAAGAAGCAGCGCCTGGACCGCGTATCTCCTCACAAAGTTCAGGAGGAGCGACTGAAGTACCTGGCGGACGAGTCGCGTATCAAAGCCGTGACCGTGATGTTCAGCGACCTCGAAGGCCGTCTGCACATGCTCGATTATGACAAGAAGTTTCTGCTGAAGAGCTACGACAACCTGACCTTTGACGGTTCGTCGATTCGCGGCTTCACGGCGCAGCGGGAAAGCGATCTGCGCTTGGGCATTGATTGGGCCGCCTTTTACTGGGGGCCGGCGGATGTGTTCGGCCCGGGCAAGGTGATGGTATTCGGCGAAGTGATCGACAAGGGCGGCGAGCCATATTCGGCCGACATGCGCGGCGTCCTCAAGAGCTTCGCGGAGAATATGAACAAAAAGCAGGGTTACACGTTGAACGCGGCCAATGAAATTGAAGGCTTCCTGTTTCAGGGGCCGGATGCCGAGCGCACCTACCACGAGACCGGTAAATTCGAATACGTAAACACTGGCGGTTATTACCATTCGCTGCCGGGCGATCCGCTGCGTAACTTTATTGACACGACTGCGGAAGTACAGCGGGCGATGGGATTCCAGAACGAAAAAGATCATCCCGAAGTCGCACCTTCGCAGTTCGAGATCAACTACAACTATGCGGAAGTGGTGGCCGCTGCCGACCACATCCAGTTGTATAAGTTGATCTGCCGCCAGGTGGCGCGCAATATGGGCTTGACCGCGTGCTTCCTGCCGAAGCCGGTGGTGGGCGTCAATGGCAGCGGCATGCATACCAATGTTTCCATCAGCAAGGGTGGCAAGAACCTGTTCTGGGATCCCAGGGGCGAAGAAAAGCTGAGCAAAATGGGATGGGAATTTGTCGACCGCATTCTGACTCACGGCAACGACATCTGCCTGCTACTGAATCCGAGCGTCAACGCTTATCGCCGGCTCGATCCGCACTTTGAAGCGCCGAACCAGATCAAGGCGTCGGCAGTCGATCGTGGATCGATGATCCGCATTCCAATCGGCAACGAGCGCAGCATGCGCGTCGAAGTGCGCTCGGTGGCTCCGGACGCGAATCCTTATCTGGTGATGCTCTCAATCTTCAAGACCGGACTCGATGGCAGCACGTCGAAGATCAAGAACCTGCGCCAGGCGGAGCGTTACCTGCCCGACAATATCTACAAGGCGCTAGCCGACTTCCGCAGGGCTGACTGGACGTCGGAGCTACTGGGCAAAGACGTGAAGGGACGCTACGCCGACCTGAAAGAGGCATCGGCAGATCGCTGCGCGCGCCTGCTGGGCACGTTTGTAAAAGCGCCTGAAGTGCAGTATCACCACGACGTCTACAACCAGTATTTGTGGAACCAGTTCTAGGCTGGTTTAGGAAAGTCGATCTTGGGTAGGGCACGGCTTCTGCCGTGCCGCCCAAAGGCCATAATTAATTCCGCCTTTAGCGGTCGAGGCTCACGGATTCACTACCTGCTTCACCGTGCCCGAGCTCCCGTTGTGAGAGGCGTCACCCGGATACTCCGCCTTGATCGTGTATTTACCCGCTTTCGAAAAAGACGTGCTTAGGGTCGCCACACCGTTTGTCATGGTGGCTACCCCTAATATGGTGTTCCCATTAGAGAACGTGACTGCCTCTCCATCGGCAATCGGTAAAATCGAACTGACCGTGGCCTTGAACATTACAGCTTCCCCGACCATTGAGGGCGACCCCGAAGTGGCAACAACGGTCTTGGTAGCTGCAGGCAGCGGTTTGATCTTTTGCTTCAGGACTGCGGAACTGCTACCCACATTGTTCTGATCGCCGGAGTATAAGGCCATGATCGCCTGCGATCCTGACTTTGTGTAAACCGTGCTACAGACGGCCTCGCCGTTGGTAACAGTCGCGGAACAGAGGGTAATTTGCTGTTTGCGCTCACCCTGCAGAAAACTCACTGTGCCAGTCACCTGCCCGCCGTACTGCCCCGTAACAGATGCCTTGTAGGTGACCGCCTGGCTAACATATGAGGGATTTATGTTCGATACCAGTGTCGTTGCCGTCGTCGCCTGATTCACGGCCTCAGTCAACCCTTCTGAAGTGCTGCCTGGAATTCCTTCCCCTCCGCCGTATCTGGCGGTGTATAAATGCCAACCCATCGCCGGTAAAAGCCCGCTCAGACTCGCAGTGTTGTCGCTGAGACTGGCCTCGCCAACGGCGATCCAGCCGTCGTAAAACGTCACCGTGCCGCTGGCTGCACCGCCGGATGGCGGAGTTACAGTGGCGGACAGTGCCAAGGGTGCACCGTAAATCCAGGGGTTCACACTGGAGGCAATGACCGTCGTGCTGGTCGCAGTCCCCGGGGGCACACCCAGAAGCACGCCCACTGGGCTGCTGCTTCCGTCGCAGATTTGAATAGGAGTAAGAGCATTGCACTCGTTACCCGCAACTATGTCGGCTACGCCGTCCCGATTAAAGTCCGAGACCGCGACTCCCCGAGCGCTAAAGCCACCCGAACCGTAGCTCGTGACACTTTGAAAAGTTCCGTCTCCATTTCCCAGCAGTATGCTCGCAAGTCCGCCGCTACAGCCGGAGCACCCGTTACTCCCCACGATGTCGAGCTTACCGCCCCCGTTTACATCCGCGACCGCGACGACAACAGGACCCTCCCCCATACTGTAACCGACAGGCGCCCGGAATGTACCGTCGCCGTTTCCTAACAAGACGCTCACTCCCGCACCGTAGCTCCCGTTTGCGACCACCACGTCCAGATAGCCGTCATTATTCAGGTCTCCGGTAACGACCGAAAAAGCCAATCCATCGGCGTTGATGTAATAGGGCGCCCGGAATGTACCGTCGCCGTTTCCTAGCATTATCTTTACGGCCGAGTCGTCCGAATTGTCTCCAACGACTAGGTCCAGATGGCCGTCGCCATTGACATCCCCGATGGCGACTGACTGTGCATATTGCCCGCCCTCGCCATAGAAAACGACGGGCTGGAAAGTGCCATCCCCATTTCCCAACAACACGCCGACCGAGCTGTTGCTTCCCAGGCAACCCGACATACCGCCTCCAGACGGGCACGGGTTGACGACGACCAGATCTGGATAGCCGTCGCCATTGAAGTCTGCGATAGCGACTGAGTCGGAATTTTCCCCACCCGAGTCATAACTGACTAGTGGCCGAAAGGTGCCATCGCCGTTTCCCAGCAGGACAGCAACCACGCCATCCTGGTTGATATCGCAACTGCTCGGGCAACCGCTGACCACTACCAGATCTGGCTTGCCGTCCCTATTCACATCCGCTACCGCCACGGAGGACACGCCAGAGCCGCCAGCGTCATAGGTCACCTCAGGCTGGAAGGTGCCGTCGCCATTGCCGAGCAAAATGCTTACCGAGGTTTCTCCGCAATAGCCGCTACCGATACCACATCCTCCGTTTGCAACCACCAGATCGGGCTTACCATCGCCGTTCAGATCTGCGACTGCCACGGCCTGCATATAAAGGCCGGAACCGTAAACAACGGCATTAGCAAAGTCCAAATTCGAAGCCTGCGAAGAGCCCTTCCGGTGCGCCGCGGACGTCGCGGGCAACCCCTGAGTGTTTGAAAATGGCCTGGCTTGATTGTCGGCAAATTGACCGGCGCGAACCACAGGCTTTGATTGCGCCACGACCAGCGAGATTGTCGCAATGGCGAAAATGAAAACAACGGACCAGGAGACGAAGCGGGCATTCTTCATAACCCCTCCAGCAGGCTACGAATTTGGCAGGCGCGAGGTTAGACCGGACTTAGACCGAATAAGGTTAGACCGGAAAAGGATAAACCTAACTCCGCTCAATGAACTTACGGGGGAAGAACACCGGGGCCTATAACGTGCGCAATTATGCGCTCGCCGCATACCGGCGTCAAGCCGAAAGCTGACTTGCAGCGGCCTTCGCCTTTGCGAAAACGACAATGGCTGAGGGGATTGAGCAAGCCAGGCGACGCTAGTGCATCGCCACCGCGTTTACCAGGTTGGCATTCAGGTAGCGGCTCATGGCCAGGTCGACAATGGAGCCGATCATTTCGGTGTAGGAGAGTCCCGACGCCCGCGCGGCCATGGCAAACTCCTGCCGGCTGGCCAGCCACGGATTCGGGTTCGCTTCGATGACATAGACATCGCCGTTGGGGGCGAGTCGCATGTCGATGCGTCCATAATCGCGCAGCTTTAGCGCGCGGTACGCGGCCAGGGCCGTATCTTCCAGCCGCTTCGTCGTTTCTTCGTCCAGATTTTCGGCGACTGCCGACTTAGTCAGTTTGTAGACTTCGGTATTCTTCTCAAACTTCACATCGTAGCTGGCGATTTTGGGTGTGCCTTCTGGCAAGCGCGACAGATCGAGTTCGACCAGGGGTAAAACCTGCGTCCGTTCGTAGCTTCCGAGAATCCCGGCGTAAATCTCGCGTCCCTCGATATATTCCTCGATCAGGGCCGGTGCATCGAATTCATCCTGAATGTACTGGATGCGCTCCATCATCTCCTTGATGTTCTTCACCACTGACGCGGCATCGATGCCGATTGATCCATCCTCCCACGACGGCTTGACGATGAGCGGAAAGGAAATGTCGTGAGCGTGTTCGATGCGTCCGCGATAAGCAGTCGCGAAGAAAGGAGTCTTGATGCCATGAAAGGCAAAGATCTTCTTGGCAATTGCTTTATCCTGCGACATGAAAATTGAATGCGGACCGGCGCCGGTGTAGCGCAATCCGAGGAGATCGACATAGGCGACGACGTTCATTTCCTTGGTGTCGTCGCCGTCGAACGATTCGGTCAGGTTGAAAATCAGATCGGCATCGCAACGCGAGAGCGAATGCAGGGACTGCGGGCGACCATCCAATTCGAAATACGAGGGTTCGTGGCCCAGTTTCTCGAGCGCTTCGAAAATTTCCTCGCGGTCCGTCTTCTCTTTCTTTACTTTCTTCGCTTTCTTACTCTTAACAATCTTGCGCGGAGGGGACGTCCCGTCTTCCTTCGCCGCTGCCGCGACCGGATCTTCGTTCCACAGATCGTACAGCAGCGCGATTTTGAGTTTTGCTCCTATCATTTAGTTCTCCCCGCTTCTCCTCGGAAACCATCGCTAGTGCAAGAAGGTCTTAGGTGCTAGGTCTTAGGTCTTAGGAAAATCGGGACGCTTCTACGTCGCCCGCTTTTCCTAAGACCTGACACCTAAGACCTGACACCTGCTCTCCTACGGCTGAATAAACTTTCCTTTCGCCACGTAAGTCATCACCAGCGCCGTCGCATAGGCGGTAACTTCCGCCAAGTGCTCCGCGCTGCGCGTTCTGTCGGCGCGCAAGTCGAGTTCACCGGCGCGCTTTTCAATCGTATCCATCAAATTCTTAATCAGCGGACGCTGCGCGCCCGTCCAATGCGCCACTTTAGCGATCACCGCCTTGCGATGCTGATGCAGGAACTCATGCGCCGGCAGCGCCGTTTTTCGCCGCTTCGATACGGGAAAAATATCGCGCAAATCCGTATCCGGAGTGAGTTCGGTGACCGCAACTTCTTCGCGCGCATTCTGGTGATAGAACTCGGCGACCGTCGTCTCCATCTCATCGACCGTGATGTCAGTCACTCCGCGTCGCCGTGGCGGATCGCTCTTTCCCAACTTGCGCGCCAGCCGGTCGAGGTAACGGAGCTTCTCCATCGCGCCCCATCCGCGATAGCGCTTGCGCCAGTTCGAGCGCGGCGTCAGCCACACCGCAAAGGTCTCGGCAAAATCTTCATCCGGATGCTTCTGCGCATACCATCCCGGCAAATGCCGCACATAGTCGCGCGAAAACGGAGCCGGCCGGTAGTTGTCGCGATAAGGGCGACGGAACGGCCCAAATGTCTTTTTCCATTCTGGCCGATTGTGCAACTTGTACGCATAGGTAAACGCGTGTCCCGCCTCATGGCGCAGGTACATCATGATTTCTCTCGCGTCTTCGAGGTCATGCGTTTCCTTTTCCAGTTGCGCCAGCGCCGCATTCGCCAGGTAAAACGGAATCCCAATAATCGGCTCGCCCGACGGACATCCCCACTCATCGGTCAAATAGCAAGCAGGACGAAATTTGGTCAGCCCCTTGGCGTCCAGCTCGCGATAAAGCTGTTCGACGAAGCGCTCGACCGGCGACCCAGCAAGCGTAAGCCCCAGCTCGCAAATCGGCCGACTCAGAAGTTCGTCGTACGGTGCTCGGTACGCGGGCGGTTCGGTTTTTGCAATGTCGATGTTATGCACGTTTTTATGCAATAGCGCTCGCACACAAATAGCCTGCAACCGCGCGGGCACACACGGGGAGGGACATTGTCACTGAGGTTAACAGTAATCGAAAGAGGGGTTATTTAGAAGTGACTGCGGTAATGCGGGCTGCCCCGGTGAAGAAATACGAGGCATATCGGGAGATCATCGGAATGTTTAGTCGTGCACCGGTGCGGAGCTGCCCAACAATCCGGCGGTGTCGTTCGCCACAAAATTTGCTTCAGCTATTTGCCTGGGCCTAGTCGAAAGATCACGCCGGATACGATGCGAAGATTGTTCTGATGATCGTTTACTCCGTTGTCGAAACGGGTCAAATAATAATCGGCTTCGAAAGCTCGCAAGGCAATCCGTCGCGTGAGACCGATATCGAGTCCGCCGCCCGCAGTCATGGCGAAAGCATTCGCTGACCCCGGCAGTCCGGAGTTGCCGGGAGCGAGGCTTCCACTCGCATGCGCTCCGCCGAGCAGGAGTTGAGCGAAGGGCGCGAAGCGGCCGGCATGAGTCCAGGTGTAGCGCGGCCCTGCGAGAAACGACGTCAGGGTTAGGTCAGCGCCGGTGCCGGAGATGTTCGAAGCATGCTGACTGGCGATTTCACCGACGATGCCGAGGGAGCGGTTGAAGTTGAATGCCGCCCAGCCGCTGCCGCCATTCAGCCCGAAACATCCGCAGCCTCCCGCCGGCGCATTGGCTCGTACATAGTTATAGTCGACGCCCACATCTACCAGGCCTGACGAACCGCTCTGCGCTGCAAGCCGGGGAGCGGTCGCGGTGAATCCGAGAGCCAGCAGAAGCAGGGCGATCGTCTTCAGCGATATTAATTTCAGCGACATTAATGTTGATATCAGTTTCTGCATTGGATGTGTCCTCGTCCTCATCTTGTTCGTAGAATCGTTTGTCGACTGAATTGGGCGCGCAGTGAAGCTCCTCACTCCACCACCAGCGTCACCGTGGTCGAGGCCTGGAACGTTCCGCTCGTTCCTGTGACCGTGATCGTGTAATCGGTCGCCGGGGGAGTATTCGAAAAACCGCCGCCGCAGCCGGTGAGCAGCAAGCTTGTGACTCCCAGACCCGCAAGCACCAGGGACAGCGCCAGTGTTTTTGAAATGCGCTTGCGCCCTAACACGGTTCCAAACATGACCAGCGCCAGGCTGAACGGGGCGACCGGAAGTCTCCGGCGACGGGTGGGAATAGAGCGGGCCGGAAGGCTCGCCGCGACTGCCGCCAGTTGTATGGTCAGCACCGTCGGCTCGCCCGCGCTTCCCGGCGTAACCGTCGGAGGATTGAAGGTGGCGGTTGCGCCCGGCGGAAGTCCGGTAGCTGAGAGCGTGACTACGTTGTTAAATGAGCCTCCGAGTGGCGGCACTGTAATGTTGATGGTTGCGGCGCCTCCGGGCGCGACCGACGTTGGCGTCGCCGGGCCGGTGACCGTGTAGGATGTCGTCACCATCTCAGTAAGCGCGGAGCTGGTAAGCGCCGCGAAGTTAGCGTCTCCACCGTAAGCGGCAGTAATCGAAAACGCGCCGACGGGGAGGCTTGCGGTGGTGTAGGTCGCCACCCCCTGGGCCATCGTGCCCGCGCCCAGCAGCGTCGTCCCGTTATAGAAGCTGACCGACCCGCTGGGCGTGCCGGCTGAAGAAGACACGGTCGCCGTGAAGGTAACGGACATCGTCACCGGCGCCGGATTGACGGAGGAAATCAGCGCCACTGCCGGCGTCGCTTTGGCGACCGTGAGAGATACAGTGCCGCTCGCCCAGGTGTAGGTGGACGTGTCGGTGGGCGTGAACATGGCCGTGAGCGTATAGTCGCCCGCGCTCAGCACCGTAGCTCCGGTGACTGTCACGGCGATGCCGCCCTGCGGCGTCGCGGTGTAGACAAAGCTGCCCGCCACAGTTGTCGATCCGTTTACCGCCGAAGCGTTCAGAACGCCGCCGAGCGTCGCGCCATAAGTAATCGGAGCAGGCTGCGTCCAGTTGATGGTTGGTGTAATCAGGCCGACGACTACCTGGATCGTGGTTGCGCTGGAGCTGGCAGCATAGTTGCCGTCGCCGGCATAAGTCACACTTACGGTGTAACTGCCGGGCGCGAGGGAGTTCAGAATCGGCACGGTTGCTGCCGAATCGGTTTCACCCGGGGTGAGCGGAGCCGTTCCCGAGGCCACGCTGACGTTCGATGAGTTCAGTACGTTGTAATTCAAAGATCCAGTCGGCGCCGCGACCACGGTGTACGGTCCAGTGACTGTGATGGGGACGGAACCGGCTTGACCAACCGCCACGGGAACCGGCTGGGTCGGCGGTCCGGCGATCGTCGCCGAGTCTTTCGTGACCGTCAGCGTGGTGGTAGTGCTGCTGGCGAGGAAAGTGTTGACGACGCCCGCATAATTGGCCGTGATGGTGTGCACGCCGGCCCCGCTAAGCGTGACCCCGGTCAGAATCGCCTGTCCCGTCCCATTGAGTGTGACCGCAGCGCCGCCATTAAGTGAGATTACGGTCGATCCGACTGTGTCCATAAATGTGACACCGCCGGTGGGGATGGTCGCCGTATGTCCGGCCGTGGTGTCGGTGACGATGGCCGTGACGGTAAGAGGTTGTCCGATATTTACCGCGGTGGGGTTGGTGGAGACGACAACGGCCGTCGTATCTCCCGGATTGAGGCCGGTCCCGCTTACGAAAACCTGTTGCGTGCTGCCCGATACGTTGAGCGTGTTGTCGGTCACCGTAATTCCGGCGCTCAGACTACCCACCGCTTGCGGCGTGAACTGCACGGTGACATT
Organism: uncultured Acidobacteriaceae bacterium; assembly: GCA_963755765.1. Classification (GTDB taxonomy): domain Bacteria; phylum Acidobacteriota; class Terriglobia; order Terriglobales; family Acidobacteriaceae; genus Acidiflorens. The sequence continues at coordinate 332,917 of CAVWKZ010000001.1, read as the reverse complement.
GCAGACCGTCCCCGCTGAGACCGTGGTGCTGGTAAGGCACTGGTTCGTACCCGAAGGCGCCTGGGAAAAATTAGCCGTGTAGGTGGGAGTCGCCGCTATCACCAGCGCCTGGTCGTCGAGGTTGGTTACGGTCGCGGTCTTGGGGCTGTCGGAGCTGGTAAGCCCAACATTCGTGCTGGCAAACGTCAGCACTGCCCCCGACACATTGACGAACACGATGCGATTGTTGCTCCAGTCCGAAATGTAAAGGTTTCCGGAGGGATCTACTGTTACCCCGAACATGGTGCTGCCGAGACTGGACGGACTCGGAAGTCCGCTGATGCTCAGAACCGACGCCACGCCTGCCGTGGTTATTTTCACGATGCGATCGTTGCCGGAGTCGACGATGTAGAGATTCCCCATGGCATCGACGCCGACGCCTTGGGGATTGCTGATGGCGGGGGTGATATTGCCTGGGATGGCGAGTTCCGAAGCCACCCCGGCCGCGGTGACCTTGATGATGCTGCTGCTGTTGTCGGTGCGGGCGGCGATGTAGATGTTTTCTTGAGAATCGATAGTCATGCCGGTGAGGGTACTGGAACCGAAACTGTAGCTACCGGTACCGATTACGGTTGCATTGCCGGACGAGGTGGATCCGGCTACCACCAGGGTAGAGATTTCAACAATCCGCGACTCGGTGAAGTCCGCAACAAACAGATTGCCGGCTCCGTCAAAGGCCAGCGCTACGGGGAAACCGAGCGACGGGCTCAGGCCGGTGATGGTGAGAACGGAAACAACTCCACCCGGCGTCACTACCAGGATGCGGCTGTTTTGGTGATCGCCGATGAAGAGATTCCCCGCGCCATCGACAGCTACACCTGTAATGTTCTGCACGGCTTCACTGCCGGGGGTTCCGAGGGTGACTACCGTGGCGCTGCCGCCGCCGGCCGGTATCCTGGTCACATTCTTGCCGGTGTAGTCGCCGACATACATGTTTCCATTCCCATCCAGGGCCAGTTGAAACGGGTTGGACAATGTCAATCCGCCGGTACTGATTACGGCTCCCGTATTCGGAGCCAGGGCTGCCACCGGGGAATCGCTGAATCCGTATAGCGGAAGGGTGAGGGTCGGGTTCTGCGAAGTATCATAAAGCACCACGGCGCCCGTGCGCAGGCCGGGAGCCGTGGGCAGAAATGAGACTTGCACTGTGCAGTAGCTGCTCGCTCCGGTTGAACCGTTACAGGTCGTGTCGACTCCCGAGGTGAAATCCAGAGTCTGCGTGCCAAAGGCGAATACCTTGACTGCGCCGAGGCCTACTGACCCGGTTGTGAAAGGCAAGGTCAGCGTAACTGGACTTGCAGAGCCGAGCTGAACGTGGCCAAAGCCGACCGCCGATTTATTCAACGAATAAGTAGGGTCGCCGGAGCCTAAGTCTCCATTCACCGGCGGATCGACCACCATACCCTGGTTGTCGCCGGTATCTGCAACATAAACCGTGCCAAAGACGTCGAGTGCGGCCGCCATGGGGCCGCTGAGCGTCACCGAATCGGTATACAACACGGTGCCATTGCTCGAGGTATCTACTTCCGCGATGCGGTCGTTGCCGGTGTCGGCAATGATGACGTTACCGATCCCATCGACTTGGACGGAACTCGGCGAGCTCAAAGTAACGCCCCCGAGGATGCTCACCACCACACCCGTCGTACTACCGGCGGTCACGGAAACGACGCGGTTGTTGCCGGAATCGGCGATGAAAAGCTTTCCGCTGACACTTACCGCCAGCCCTTTCGGGCTGCTGAGCGTGGAGGAGCCTGAGGAAACGGTAATAGTGAGAGCGGCGGCCGCGCCCCCGGAAGTCACTTCCACAATCCGGTTGTTGGCGGTATCGGCAATGAAGATATCGCCCGCCTGGTCAAGGGCCACGCCCTTCGGCGAGCTGAGGGTCACACTACCCGTGCTGATGACGGTGCCGTTTCCCGAGGTGTCTACTTTCACGACGCGGCTGTTTCCCGTATCGGCGATATAGAGATTGCCGGAACCATCGATGGCAATCCCGTTCGGAGAGCTCAAAACGGGAGCCAAGCCGTTGAGGGTGAGCACCGACGCAACTCCGAGGGCGCTCACTTCCACGATGCGGTTATTGCCGGTGTCGGCGACATAGACGTTACATGCCGAATCCACGATCACGCCGGCGGGGGAACTTAGCGTGATGCTGCCGCCCGTGTTCATCGTCTGTACCAGACCCTGGAACGTCAAACTGAAACTGGCCCAGCAGAACCCAGAGCCGAGCAGGACGAGCAAAGCCGTCGCCGCCGAGCGCAGGAACCATTTGCTGCGCCGCCTGCCTTGCCGGGCCGAGACCCAGCGCTCAAAAGCACAGACACAAACGACAATAAGCGGACTCACAACTGCGGTTGTTGCTCTAGACATGGTTGCCTTGACCTCGAATCCGATTGGGAGATTTTTGCTGGCTCAGAGCGTTCTTAGGAACGCGATTCGTTCGGAAGAGGAATAAGCATCTGAATTGCCGAAAATTGCGGCGGATTAGGAATTTCATGCAGGCGGTGATTCACGAAAGGGCGGAGTCTTTCGGGAGAACAGCGCAGAGTCCGTCGTTTCTAAGTGAAACCAGGCGTGGATAGCCGGTGCGCGGGAGTTAGACTCGCATGCCCAGGGAAATCATTTGGAAGTCAATTCGACAGATCTGTCGTCGTTATCCCCGCGAGAAAAAGAGCAGCGGGCGCTGCACTCTTCGCGTGTGTGCCGAAAGCGGAACTGAAATGTGACTCACGTACCGAATCAGAGCGGCGGGTTACTGCTTCGATTGCACCCGCTTACTGAATCAGCGTCCCGTTCCCGTTCGGCTCCTCCGGAGGAATCACCACCGCCGCCGCCACCCGGTCTCCCGGCTCCACGTTCAGCAGCCGCACGCCCTGCGCCGAGCGACCCGACTCGCGGATGAACTTAGATTCGATGCGGATGATCTTGCCGTACTGCGAGATCAGCATCACTTCGGATTTCTCACTCACCTGCGAGATGCCGACGACTTTGCCATTGCGCGCCGTGGTCTTGACGTTGATCACGCCCTTGCCGCCGCGATTGGTCAGACGATACTCGTCAGCTGGAGTGCGCTTGCCGTAGCCGTTCTCGGTGACGGAAAGAATGAGCGAGCCCTTTTCCGGAACCAGGTCCGCGATTTCGGGAGCGACGTCGCCCTCTTTAACCGCCGCCTTAGCCTCCGGCTTGATGGTAGTGGCCATGCCGACGATGTAATCCTCTTCATGGAGGTTCATGCCGCGCACGCCCGTTGCGTTGCGTCCCATGGGGCGAACATCGTTTTCGTCAAAGCGAATCGCCTGCCCATCGTGCGAGGCCAGGAAGACGATCTGGTTGCCGTCAGTTAGAGAGGCTGCTACGAGTTCGTCTCCTTGTTCGATGTTGATGGCAATGATGCCGCGCTGCATCACGTGTGAGAAGTCTTTTACCTCAGTCTTCTTTACCGTGCCGTTATGAGTGGCAAAGAAGACGTAGCGATTTTCTTCTTCCAGATCGCGCACCGCTAACATGGTGCGCACGGTCTCTCCGGGCTGCAAACCCACCAGGTTGCCGACGTGCTTGCCTTTACCGGCAGCGGCGATGTCGGGAATCTCATAGACCTTGAGCCAGTAGACGCGTCCGGTGTTGGTGAAGATCAGAATGTAGGCGTGCGTCGAGGCGATGAACAGATGCTCGACAAAATCTTCGTCGCGTGTCTTCATTCCCGTTCGTCCGGTGCCGCCGCGGCGCTGCATGCGGTACGTCGAAATCGGAGTGCGCTTCATGTAGCCGGAGTGGCTGACCGTGACCGCAACCTGCTCGTCGGCGATCAGGTCTTCCAGCATGATTTCCGCGGCTTCGTCCTCGATCACAGTTCGTCGCGCGTCGCCGTAAAGTTTTTTGACCTCTTCCAGTTCCTTGATGATGACCTTGCGCAGCTTCGACTCCGACGCAAGAATCGATTCGTACTCGGCAATCGCCTCGCGCACCGACTCCAACTCTTTGGAAATTTCGTCGATCGAGAGCTTGGTCAGCCGGTGCAGTTGCAGTTCAAGAATGGCGTCGGCCTGTTTGGAAGTGAACGGCTTCTCCGCATTGAGCTTGGGAGCGCGTCCGGTGGTATTGATGTCGATCTTTTTGCCGCCGAAGTACGCCACCAAATTTTCACGAGCGTCGCCGCGATTTGCGCTGCCGCGGATAATTACGATCACATTGTCGAGGTGATCGAGCGCCGTGAGATAGCCTTCGAGAATGTGTTCGCGGTCTTTGGCTTTGTTCAGCAGATACGAAGTACGCCGCCGCACCACATCGACGCGATGATCGATGAAGTGTTTGATCGCCTGGATCAGCCCCAGTTCCTTCGGCTGCCCGTTGACCACGGCCAGCAGAATCATGCTGAAGCCTTCCTGCATCGATGTGTGCTTGTACAGCTGGTTGAGCACGATCTGCGGTTCGGCTCCGCGCTTGAGTTCGATCACGATGCGCATCCCGTCGCGATCGCTTTCGTCGCGAATGTCGGAGATGTCGTCGATGGTCTTGTCGTTAACCAGATCGGCGATGCGCTCGATCAAACGCGCCTTGTTCACTTGGTAAGGAATCTCGGTGACGATGATCGCCTGTTTATCTTTGGTGACGTTCTCGATGGCGGCTCGCGCCCGCATCATGAAACGTCCGCGGCCAGTGCGGTAGGCCTCGAAGATTCCCGCGCGCCCGTGAATGATGGCCGCCGTGGGAAAGTCAGGCCCCTGCACGAATTTCAAAATTTCCGGCAACTGCGCCGCGGGATTATTCACCAGCGTGATCGTGGCATCCACAATCTCGGTCAAGTTGTGTGGCGGAATCTTGGTCGCCATGCCGACGGCAATGCCGTCAGATCCATTGACCAGCAAGTTGGGATAACGCGCCGGCAGAACCGCAGGCTGCGTCTCCGTGCCATCGTAGTTGGGATAAAAGTCAACCGCTTCTTTGTCGAGATCTTCAAGCAGCGCGGTAGAAACACGCGTCAATCTCGCCTCGGTATATCGATCCGCCGCCGGAGGATCGCCATCGACCGAGCCAAAATTTCCCTGCCCATCCACCAGCGGCGCACGCATGGCAAACGGCTGCGCCAGGCGCACCAATGCGTCATATACAGCAAGGTTGCCGTGCGGATGGTACTTGCCCATGACTTCGCCGACGATGCGGGCGCATTTGCGCGTGGCGCCACCGGGACGAAGGCCCATCTGCTGCATGGTGTAAAGAATGCGGCGATGCACCGGCTTCAATCCGTCGCGGACGTCGGGCAGCGCGCGGCCGATAATCACCGACAGTGAATAGTCGAGATACGACCGCTTCATCTCCTCTTCAATGTTGACGGGCTGCATGTTGAGCGCGCCCGGGCCGGCGGGAGGTTGTCCGTCGCCGCCAGGAGGAGGAGTTAAAGGAAGTTCGGGATTCTGGGGATCGTCAGCCATGAAGTTAGCTCTCAGCTCTCAGTTGTCTGCTCTCAGTAAAGGCCTGCGTGGTGACGGGATTTGTCCCGTCCAGCGGAGCAGTGCCCCGCCTCGTTCCGTCACCGGCGCAATCTCTCTAAGTGACTGCATCTACAGGCATTATCTAAGTTAATTTACTCAAGGATTATACCACGTCCGCCGGCGCTCGGGCCGCTACAACGGTGGCTTTCTAGGCTCGGCGCAAGGTCAGCAGGGTAATCTCCGGAGGTACGCCAATCCGCACCGGAAAGCCGAAAGTTCCCAGCCCGCGGTTTACATACAGGGCCGCTTTCTGCAAACCATTACTTGCGGACGCATCTCCACCATGCCCATTCGTTGGCACTGACATGGGCAGCCGATAAAGCCCCGCCACAAACGGAGTGATCAGCCGCGCCGGGCTAACGCGGTGGTCCACGATTTCAAACTTGACCTGGCCGCCATGAGTGTGGCCGGCGAGGCTAAGCTCGATCCCAAGCTCGGCGGCGCGCCGGAACGAATTAGGATTGTGCGACAGCAGAATATTCGGCATGTCGCGCCGGATCTGCCGCTCGATTTCCGCCAGCATCGGCCCCGGACGATCGCCCTCGCTAGTCATGTGGTCGCGCTGGTAATCGACGCCCAGCAGATTAAAGCGTCCGCCGTTGTGCTCCACTACGGTTGAAGACGCGCGCAGCAGCCGCATTCCCTTTTCGCTGAATAGCCGTTCCGCCTCGTCTTCCACTCCCGCATAAATTTCGTGGTTGCCGTTGCATCCCCAAACCCCCAGCGGAGCGCGCAGTCGGCTCAACTCAGTAATGCAGGCATCCAGCGGATCGCCAACGCTCGAGACGAAATCTCCGGTGACAAAAGAAATGTCTGGTTGCAGCTCGTTAGCCATATCCACTGCGCGGCGAATTTCGGGCGGCGGCATGTAGTCGCCAATGTGGATGTCACTAAGCTGAGCAATGCGCAGCCCATCCAGTTCCGGAGGAAGATTCGCGACCGGCACATCAACGCGCTCGATGGTGTAGCGCAAGCGCCCGGCGGCAAATCCGTAAGTCGCAGCGAGGAATGGGAAGCCTCCGGCAAGGACAGCCGCGTATTGAAAAAATGTTCGGCGCGACGGACTGAACCCACCGGCTACTGCTCCGGGGCGCAGCCGGGCGGCGACGTTCGTGACCCACTCGATCGCTGCTACCGATTCGACTGCCAGGAATCCGAAGAATGAAGCGACCATCCACAAGCGGGCAACTGTGGTGAACGATTTGCCGAGGTTGAAGCTGCCGAAACTAAGACGGGAGATGCCGTGGCCAAGTAGCGGATCGAGCAGAGTCGCAAGCAGTGCGGCGGCAAGCGCGATCAGTCCGGCATGAAGCCCGAAGCGCCAGTTGGCATTGGAGAACGAAGAAATCCACGTCCACGCCCGCATGAACCAGAAGCGCTGGACGGCGTAGATGGCTAAAAGAAACAGTGCGAAGAAAAGAACTCGGGTAAGAATCAGGGCAATACTCCGAAAGCCAGGACTTGGTGGATTTGATGCCCTGCGGGCCTAAAACGGCTCAGCGAAAGGAATCCGGAAATATTAAGACCCGCATTACCCCCTTAGCGGGTTCACCACCTCAACCCCACCATACCGCTGCCCGTGTGACAAATCCTCAGAGTAGAGAACCGCGGCTCCGCAGCTCTCAGCCGCCTGCAGGATCAACGCATCCCAGTATGAAACCTTATAGCGCGCTTCGATCCCCAGCGCCGCGACGATCGCTTGCGGAGTGTTGATGACGATCTCCCAACTCAAGTAGTCCTCAATCAGCTTCGCGATCTCGTCACTGGGAAGGGGACGCGCCACTCGCCGCCGAAGACTCACGCACAGTTCCTGCAAGACCTGCGTGCTAAAAGCGCCTTGCCCCGTGGTCCACAAATGCTCGATCAGCTGGCGGGCGCGTTCGTGCTTCTGGCCGGCATCGCGGTCATGGGCGTAAATCAGGATGTTGGTGTCGACGAAATATCTGGGACTCGACGTCATCGGTCATCGCTCGTAAAGCTCGTCGCGCGATCGCGGCGGAGTCCAGCCCAGGCTTATCCCCTCGCGCAGCCGCGACAGCGCGCGTCGCCGTGAACGATCGTAGCTCTTGCGCTCGCGCAAGAGTTGCTCCAGACGAGTCGCCAGCATGGCGCTGATGGATGTCCCTTCTTCCGCAGCCAGGATGCGAATCTCGCGCAGGAGAGCGGCATCAAGTTTCAACGTGATATTGGTTTTCATTAGCACACATATACGTGCAGCACAATTATACGTGCTAACACTGAAGGCGTCAATAATCACCGGCTCGGAAGTCGCACCTCACGCGCTTTTCCATTGACATAAGCGCGCCGCGGTTCGAGAATTTAGATCTGAATTGGGGCAGTTTCGAGGAATGTCTGTGAAGCTAGGACGATCCTCGAAGCTCCCCCAAAGCCATTTTCAGCGCTCGTTGACAGCTTAAGTCCTTATTCTGGAATATTTTGCAGATAGGCCCTTTAAACTCAAAGATTTGGCGGGAATTATTCGCTAAACCTATGATTCTAAAGGGAAGAAGAAATAATTTTTTCTGGCCTGTACCAGGACAGCCTCGTTAGGGGATCGTGATCTGCTCCCGTTCCCGCTCCAAAGCCCGCAGACTGGCCACCCGCTCCCGGGCATTCTGCAGAGCGCGCTTCACGTGCCGAGGCGCAGTGCCTCCAGGAACATCGTGCAGCGCCAATACCTCAGTAAGTCCGAGACAGGAGTGGAAGCCAGCGTCAAAGCTCGAGTGAATCGCCTGCAAGTCCGCAAGCGGAAGTTTTTGTAAATCGCATCCACGCTCGACGGCCAAAGCAACCGCCTTGCCAACCGCTTCGTGGGCGAGGCGCGAAGGCACTCCGCGTTCGACGAGATAGGCGGCCGCAGCCCACGCGTTCATGAAGCCAGAACTTGCCGCCTGATTCATCCTGGCGTCGTTGAATTCGACGGTATTCATAAATCCGGTCACCAGCGGCAACATGCCGATGACCGTGTCGGAGGCGTCGAACAAAGGCTCCTGCGTCTCCTGCAAGTCTTTGTTGTAGGCGAGCGGTAGACCTTTAATCAGAGTTTGCAGGGTAGTGGCGCAACCCATGACGCGCGCCGCAATTCCGCGCACCAGCTCCAGCAAGTCGGGATTTTTCTTCTGCGGCATGGCGCTGCTGCCGGTGGAGTAAGCCTCGGGCAACTCGACGAATCCGTATGCAGACGTCGAGAACAAAATCATCTCTTCGGCCCAGCGGCTGAGGTGAAGCGCCAGCAACGCGAGCGCGTCCACGAATTCGATGGCGAAGTCGCGATCGCTGGTGGCGTCGATACTGTTGGCCGTCGGGCCGTCAAATCCCAGTTCCGCGGCCATGGCTTGACGATTGAGAGTGAGAGTGGCTCCGGCAACGGCGCCTGATCCTAGCGGACAAAAATTCGTGCGCTTGCGGCAGTCGGCGAGGCGCGAGGCGTCGCGGAGAAACATTTCTACATAGGCCAGCAGCCAATGCGCAACCAGAACCGGCTCTGCTGGCTGCAAGTGCGTGTAGGCGGGAATCGTGTTACTGCCCGCGGCATCGGCGCGCGCCAGCAGCGCCTCGACCCAATCGGCAATCAGGCTGTGCAGAGCGTCGACGCTTTGGCGCACGAAAAGTCGGAGGTCAGTCGCGATCTGCTCGTTGCGGCTGCGGCCGGTGTGCAACTTGTATCCGGTCGCGCCGATCAGCGCGGCGAGTTGCTTTTCGACAAAGTGGTGGACGTCTTCGGCTTCGGGATCATTCAGGAATTCTGGAGACGATTCGGCGCGGCGGCCGATTTCCCCCAGCGCTTTGACGATCTCGGAAAGCTCTTCGGACGAGAGCACTCCCGCGTGTTCGAGCGCGTTGGCATGGGCTCGGCTGGCGGCCAATTCGAACGGCAGCAGCCGTCGATCGTAGGGGAACGACCGCTGCCATTTTTCAAATTCGGGGTCAAGCGGCTGCCGGAAACGTCCGGACCACATCTTCATTGTGAGAGCCCTATTGTTCGACCTCGACTTTTATCTTCGCTTGCGTCTGGGCGCGGCAGCGTGAGGGCAATCCCAGGATGCGGATGAAGCCTTCAGCGTCTTTCTGATCATAACTCTCACCCATGGTGAACGAGGAGAGGTCGGTGCGGTAGAGCGAGTAATCGGACTTCCGGCTGACGATGTTGACGTTGCCTTTGTAGAGCGACAGCGTGACCGTGCCGGTGAGATTCTGCTGCGTGGTTTCGACAAAGGCATCGAGCGCTTCGCGCAGCGGAGTGAACCACAGGCCGAAGTAAACAAGTTCGGCGTACTTGAGCGCAACGTGCTGCTTGAAGTGCAGCAGATCGCGATCGAGACAGAGAGCTTCGAGTTCGCCGTGGGCGGCGAGGAGCAGCGTGCCTCCGGGAGTTTCGTAGCAGCCGCGCGACTTGATGCCGACAAAACGGTTCTCGACCAGGTCGATGCGTCCGATGGCGTTGCGTCCGCCGATTTCATTCAGCAGTTCGACCAGCGATACGGGATCGAGAGTCTGGCCGCCGACGGAAACAGGGACGCCTTTTTCGAATCCAATTTCGACTTGCTCTTCTTTGTCGGGAGCTTCTTGCAGAGACTTCGTCAATTGCCAGGTGCTCGCGAAGGGAGGGTTGGCGGCATCTTCGAGTTCTCCGCCTTCGTGGCTGAGGTGCCAGAGATTGCGATCACGGCTGTGGATTTTTTCACGGCTCGCGGTCACGGGAATGCCGCGCTTTTCAGCGTAGTCGAGACAATCTTCGCGCGACTTGAGATCCCACTCGCGCCACGGCGCTACGACTTTCAACTCGGGAGCGAGCGCCTGATAAGCCATCTCGAAGCGGACTTGATCATTCCCTTTGCCGGTGCATCCGTGACCGACGGCGGTTGCGCCTTCGCGTAGCGCGACTTCGACCTGATGTTTTGCGATCACGGGACGGGCAAGCGAGGTGCCGAGCAGATATTTGTTCTCGTAGACGGCGCCCGCTTTCAGCGCGGGCCACACATATCCGGTCAGGAATTCTTCGCGCAGATCTTCGACAACCACTTTGGCGGCTCCGGTCTTGTAGGCTTTGTTGACGACCGCCTCAACGTCATCTCCCTGGCCTACGTCGGCGACCATGGCGATCACTTCGTAGGCGTAGTTTTCCTTGAGCCACGGAATGATGATGGAGGTATCGAGGCCGCCGGAATAGGCGAGCACAATCTTTTCGGGTGTCTTAGGCATGGGCGTGGGTGTTCCTCCCGTGGAAACCAGCCGAGAAGCGGCCCGTGGCGCCGCCCAACAGCCATACCAGTATAGCTTTCTGAATGTGCAGCCGGTTTTCCGCCTGATCGAAAACCACGGAATTCACCGAGTCAATGACCTGGTCGGTGACTTCCTGGCCGCGATGCGCGGGCAGGCAGTGCATGAATAGAGCGTTGGGCTTGGCCAGCTGCATGAGCGCGGCGTTCACCTGGAAGGGGGCAAAGATGGCGGCACGCTCTTCCGCTTCCTGTTCGTGTCCCATACTGGCCCACGCGTCCGTGTAAACGGCATCGGCTCCGGCAACGGCTTTGCGAGGGTCGTTCAGGATGCGGAGCGTGGCCTTGGTCCCCTCGGCAATGGCCTTGGCCATAGTCACGATCACGGGATTAAGTCCGTAGTTTTCGGGCGTTGCGATGGAAATCTTCGCGCCTACCGATGCGCCCGCGAGCAGGAGCGAATGCGCCATGTTATTGCCGTCTCCGACATAAGCGAAATGAAGTTTCTTGAGATCGCCGGAATGCTCCTGCAGGGTAAAGAAATCGGCGAGCGCCTGGCAGGGATGTTCGAGTTCGCTGAGCGCGTTGATGACGGGAACGCCGGCATAGGTGGCCATCTCTTCAACAACCGAGTGGCTAAAGGTGCGGAGCACGATCAGGTCGATCCAACGTTCGAGGTTGTGGGCGATGTCGTAGAGCGATTCGCGGGCGTTGAGGCGGTTCGCCGTCTGGTCGACGAAAAAAGTGCTGCCGCCGAGGCTGTCCATGCCGGCTTCGAAGGTGAGGCGAGTGCGCAGGGAAGGCTTCTCGAAGAACATCACCATCTGCTTGCCGGCGAGAACGCTGCGGAAATCGGCCGGTCGCTGCTTGAGCATGGAGGTGAGGTTGAAAAGCTGGAGGATCTCGGCCGGGGCGAGGTCGTGGATGGAGACGAGGTCGCGGGGCGCAATCGGCTCCGGGAGGAGGCTTGGCGGGGGCGTCTTCATCTTCGATGTTGACGTCATCTTCGTCAGATCCAGCAGCGGCATGAGATCGGTTTTCATTTGCGTTTCGTAACACTCCATTTCCAGTTGCAGGTGTCAGGCCTTAGGTGTCAGGTCTTAGGCCGTGAAACTTGGGTCTCCTAAGACCTGAGACCTAACACCTGGCCTCTTACGACAGCTCACGAATACGTCGTGCAAGCGCCTGCGCTTTCTTCTTGTCGGTTGCGATGACCAGTACAGTGTCGTCGCCGGCGAGTGTGCCGACGACCTCTGGCCAGTGCGAGGCGTCGAGCGCGGCGGCGACGGGCTGGGCGCTGCCGACCGTGGTCTTCACTACCAGCAGGTTCTGTGCGTGGCGGATTTCGATGACAAACTGGTGGACGAGATGCATGACTGATGGCAACACGCTTTCCGCGCCCACACTTTCGCCGGCGCGCCGATAGCCCTCGGGACCTTTGACGAGTTTCAGTTCGTGGATGTCGCGGGACAGCGTCGCCTGCCCCACCTCGAAGCCCTTACGCTCCAGCCGGTGCTGGAGAGTGTCCTGGCTCTCGACGGGGCCGTCGTCGAGCAGGTCGAGGATCGCTTTATGGCGGGCTGTTTTCGACATGAATAAAAATGCACTATGATGCATAAGTATCCATTCATCAGGACGGGCGTGTCAAGTGGGAAATGCGCGGTGGAATACCAGTGGAGAACGGCGGATAGAGGTCGCGGCGATCGAAACCTTGAGCGATCCTACTGCCCGGTAGCGCCGGACGGAACCGCGAAATCCACACCCCGGTCGTCGTTGGCTTTTTGGGTTGCCTTTAGGTCGAGGTCGGCTAATAGAATCTTTCGAGTCCGGCCGTCGGCGAAGTCAAAAAGTGTATTGCCTACGATGGCGTAGTTCAGCACGTCAGACTGGTGGCCGTCTTTGAAAACAAGAACGGTTGGGGGCTGGGCCGGCACGGGATCTTCCGTCGTATCAGCATCAGCCTTTGGGTCTGAATCGCGGCTGGCAGGGCGTTTAACTGGAGGCGGCGGAACCGGGGAATAGCTGACATCGGCCTCGAGTGAATCATCGTCGGGTTCCGGAGCATAGGGTATGGCGTATGGAACATAGGCCGGCTCAATGACGCCAACAGCTACAGCGGCCTGATCCCGGTGATGGCGGCGGTGTCCGGAGGTCGACAGATTCGGGTTCGGCGGCAGGAAGAAGTTAGCACAGCAGTTCCCAAAGACAGACCAGTTGTTGTTGTAAGGGTTGGGCCCAAGGGAGGTCACGCTGGGGCGGACGCCATTAACGAAGTTCCCACCAAAGCCCATGGAAGCGACCGATGGGGGTACGCCGTTAACCTGCGCCTGAAGGGGCAAGAACGTCGCGACGCAAGACGCCACCACAAAGCAAAACAGGAAACGGGATCGCATACTGGCCAGCATGGGAAGCCTCCCCCGGCTAAGGGTACATCAATTCGGGGCCTAACTCCCTAGAACTCGCCGACGCCGTACAAGTTGCGCGAAAAATTTGGCTTGCGGGCGGCAATCCTAAGGTAGTCAATCCAACGGCAGGCAATGCAACGGTCAGGCCGCGGTGAGGGGCGCGCGGGTGGTGATCCGGCGCAACTCGAGCATGCGGTGGCGAACGTAGCCGTCCTCGGTCAAATGGGCGGAAGCAATGGCTTTGCGGCTGCTGGCGACCATCTGGTCGAGGGGGCGGCGGTCGGGGAACTGGGGGTCGAGCTCGCGGCAGAATTCACAAGGCCGGCTGGAGCGTGTGTCAAAGCGATTGACGACGGCTGGGTCGATGTGTTCCACGAAGAGCGGCTCCTGGGAGGGCGAAAACCGATTCGCCCGGCTTGTGAGGCAGAGTCACTATCCTGCCTCCGTATGAATTTTCAATTGTTAGACGACGCCCTTTGTACTACAAGGCAAGGGAACTGTACAAGCCCCTCATGGCGGGTGCAATTTTGGCGGCTCCGGGAGGCTTCGAGTGCAAGAACGGAGCAATTCCGCTGGGTTGCGGCGGGGGGCTGTGATTTCTGGCATGATAAAAGACTCCCTTAGGTTCGGGAGATAATCGCTTCGTGAAGTTGTCGATTGTGGAGAACTTGTGACGCGCACCGACGCCAATCCGAGCGCAGTGTTCTTTTTCGACGTGGACGATACGCTGCTCGACAACGATCGCGTAACCGAAGACCTGAAGCGATATCTAACCAGTAAAGTGGGCGACAGCGCCGGGCGCTACTGGGAAATCTTTGAGCAGTTGCGCACTGAACTCGGCTACGCCGATTATCTCGGTGCGCTGCAGCGTTATCGTGTTGAACGGCCGGGTGATCCGAAGCTGCTGGCGGTCTCGCACTTCATGATCAATTATCCGTTTGCGAACCGGCTGTTCCCGGAGTCGCTGGATGCGGTTGAGTATGCGCGGCGGCTGGGGCAGGCTGTGATCCTGAGCGACGGCGATGTGGTTTTTCAACCGCGCAAGATTGATCGGTCGGGCCTGTACGAGATTTTCGATGGCCACGTCTTGATTTACATCCACAAGGAACTGGAACTGGACGATGCGGAAGCGAGGTATCCGGCGGCGCACTACGTGATGGTGGACGACAAGGTGCGCATTCTGGCGGCGATAAAGAAGCATTGGGGCGCGCGGGTGACAACGGTGTTTCCGCGTCAGGGGCACTATGCGCTGGATGCGGCGTCCGTGGCTAAGTATCCGAAGCCGGACATCACCTTGGAGCGGATCGGGGAGTTACAGAAATATTCGCTGGAACAGATTTTGGCAGCGGCAGGAAAGTGAGCGCCTACTCGGCTTCTTCTTCTTCCCGTTCTTGTTCCTGAGGGGCGCCGGCTCGGACTCGGGTTTCCAATTCCCGTTTCAGACTGTTGCGGGTGGGCTCGGGCAATTCCAGAAAGCGGAACGGCTGGAGGCATCCCTGGGTGGCCCACATGGGAAACAACATTTGCACGCGGCAGCGGACGCTGGTGTCGCCGAGGTGGAACAGGACGGTCACGCGGATGCTCTCGTCGAGCGGAGCTTCAAGCGAGACCAGCCCGCCGTTGACCGAAAGCTGATTCATGCGGCCACGGATCTGCCGCCCATTTTCGAGCAGCACTAGAGCCAGAATGGAGCCGCCGAGCTTGACGCGCGTGCCGCGTTGTCCCTTCTGCGTGATGGACGTGGAGGGCATTCTCGATCAATTTTGCATCAGGCGGCGGTAACAGGGCAGATTACCAAAGTCAGGCCAACGGCTTAGGTCAGTGGTAGCCCTTCCAGAAGAAATAGGCGGTCATTGACGTTCCCACCAGGATGACGAAGGCCCGAATCCACGCGGCCGGAAGCCTCTGGGCATAATGAGCGCCGAAATATCCGCCGAGGACCGCGCCCACGATCATCACACTGCCCTGCTTCCAAGCCACCGCACCGGCCACGATGAAGGTGACGACCGCGACCCCGTTGATGATGCCGCCGAGGACGACTTTCAGCGCGTTCATGGCGTGAATGTCGGTCATGCCGAGCGCGGCCAGCATGGCGAGGTTCAGAATCCCAACGCCGCCGCCGAAATAGCCTCCGTAAACGGCCACGATCAGCTCAAAGACGGTCGCGACGGCCAGGGCGGAAGTGGAAGCGTCCCGCGCGATGGAGCCCCCGGAGCTGCGTGCCAGGCGATTGCCAAACATGAACAGGAGCGTCGCTCCCAGCATAAGCCAGGGTAGGACGCGCAGGAAAGTCTGTGCCGGCGTGTGGAGCAGAAGGTAAGCGCCGGCAATTCCTCCGATCAGGCTGGTGACGACTAGAGGACCCATGACGCGGCGCGAAAGGTCGAGATGCTTGCGATAGGCGCCCGTGCTGGCCGTTACTCCCACCCAGAGCGCCACGGTGTTGGTGGCGTTGGCAACAATGGGAGCGACTCCGCTGAACAGCAAAGCCGGGAAAGCGATGAAGCTGCCTCCGCCAGCGACGGCGTTCAGCGCGCCGCCGAGAACTCCGGCGACAAAAAGGAAGATTGCGGTTTCGAGGCCCAAGTACAAGATGTATCACGGGCTGGCGGGTTGTGAGTAGAGTCTGCTAAGCCTCTATTACGGTGCGAGACTCTTGTCATACATCGCACCGTAGTCTAAATACTGTGCGACCGGATTGTCCCAATAGTGGATCTCGACTTTCTCGACATCCCCATTCTTGCCAAAGGCTGCGGTCAGGTGAGCGTTCATGCCGCCGAAGTATGTCGGCAAGTTGAGCTTCTGATAACGCGCCAGGACCTGGTCGCGTAATGCCGGATCAAAGTGGACCCCGTATTTATCGACCAAGGCTTTAATGGCATCGTAGTCGCCCTCTGCCTTGATGCGCATCAGTTCAGCCAGGAGCATACCAACGCCTTGACGCATCTTTTGATAATCGACCACGCGGACATAGGTCTTGCCGTCGCGGTTGAATTGTTCGATCGAGCCGGGGACTTTGTCGGCGATGTAGTGGGCGATCAACTGCCGGTCGCGCTCGTGATCTTCTTCTATCGTGTCGCCATGCGGGATGCGCCCCAGTTGCTGCAGGGCGACCGCCGCCGCGCGATCATACATGGCTTTAGCCACTTCTTCCTGGTTCGAGATCAGGCCCAGTTCTTTTAGTTTGGGGTCCCAGACGTTCCAGAGCGCCATCAAATCGGCGCGTCCTTCTTCGAGGGTGGAAAAATATTCTTTAAGAAATGATTGAGCGCCGCCGCTGACGCGATCACTCAGTTTGCCGGAGCCATGGCCGATGACTTCGTGCATCGCGACCAGCAGATCGCTGGCTTCGGTGCCATACTTGGCGGCCCGTTCAATCTCAGCCGCATCGGCGGCAAACTCGGCGGTGGCTGCCTGGCCGTTCACTTGCTCCAGCGCACGCTTGCTGCCCATGAAAAGAAAATTCTTCGAACCGTATTTTTCGTGGATTTCGTTTTCGTTGGGCAGATTGTCGCCGATCGTGGTTACGGCGAAGTCTCCAGTCTCGATCAGGGTTTCGACCGCTTTTACCACTGGAAGCTTGAACGAAGTGAGTTTGTATTTGGCATCCCAGGGAGCCTTCTGTTCGAAATAGCTGGCATTTTCCGCCAGCTTTTTCATGGCGGTGGTGACGGGCTTATCAGTGATCGTGACAAAACTCTGCGAGCTTCCTTTGGCGCCGCGGGCGTCGCGATAGACCTCGATGAAGCCGTTGTCAAAATCCACGGTGGCGTCGTTCTGCACCCAGGCGGTGCCGAAGGCGACCCACTCGGCGTAATCGCCGGTTTGGTAGAAGCGAATGAGATGGCCGATGGCTTCGGCTTGCGCCGGCTCGGCGTAGCCGCGGGCCTTCTCGAAGCAATCGTTAGCTCGCTTCAAGAATGTTGCATACAGTCCGGGAGGAACTTTGCCGTCGGGAGTTCCGGCACGGTAGACGAGTTCCGTGAGCTTGCCGTCGGGACCCTTTACGACGCGCGAGTTCAAAGGATATTTTTCCTGAAATCCCTTCAGATCTTCCAGACTCACGCCTTGATTACCCACATAGAAAGTGTTCGAACTGGCCTGGATCGTGTCTTTTCCTCCCACCGGACTCTTGGCGGTTGTCATCGGCTCGAACGTGGAATCAAAAAGCGGGGCGCGCAATGCATCCAGTTCCCGTTCCAGATCGTGCGGGGTCGGCAGCGGCGGGAGATCGGCGTAGGCCGTTTGAAAGGCTCCGTTGTGTTGGGCGGATAGAGCTGCTCCCTGCAACTGTCTAAAAGTAAAAGTGGGCAGAAATTTCTGGGAAGTCAGCTCGTTGTGATTGCCGCGATTGGCCCAGAAAAGCTTGGCGAAATCGGCAATCTTCGGGAGCACCAGCGGATCGATTCCCTTGGAATGCGCCATGATTTCTTCGAGCAGACGCTTTTCTTGCAGACCATAGGCAGACAGCTGGTCGTAAATAATCGGGTCAATGGCGATCGAAGATTGCGTCAGCCAATAGGCCAGGGCCTGCTGCCGGGGCGTCAGCGCCTGGAAGCTGGGAGCATGCAATTGAATGAATGCGGTGTCACCTACGCGCTCAACTAGAACATTGCTGAGCTTTTCTTGCTGGCATAGCGATGGGGCGGTTATGCCGAACAGCACGAGCAAGAGCACAAAGAAAAACTCACAATTCAAACGCTTCAACGCTGACCTCCCGGCGGTTCTTTTCGAACCGGACCAAACTTCGCAGGCTATCACAAACCGGCCGCTTCGTTTGGGACGACACTGCTCCTGCGGCGCGTACCGCCGCCCTCGCATGTTAGAATCGTTGTTGTGATGCCCCGGGCCGATGCTTCCTGATATCGAAAAATTGCTGGAGCTGCAGACAGCGGATAAAGAGATCCGCAGGCTGCGGGAGGAAGTTGCCGCGCTACCCAAACGCGTGGCGGTAATCGAACAAAAGCTGGCTGGAACCAAGGCGCAACTGGAAAAGGCGCGGGCCGCAGCCAAGGGCGACGAAGCCAACCGCAAGAAATTCGAAGCCACTATCAAAGACCTGCAAGGCAAAATTTCCAAGTATCGCGACCAGTCACTCGACGTTAAAACCAACGACCAATATAAAGCGCTGCTGCACGAGATCCAGTTTGCGGAGCAGGAAATCCGGCTCAACGAGGACCGCATCCTGGAGGTGATGGTCAATGTGGACGCGCGCGAAAAAGAAGTGAAAGCCGCCGAGGCCGAACTCAAGGCGGAGACGGCCGAGATCGAAAAAGAAAAAGAAGACGCGCGAAAAGTTACCGCGGAAGATGAGAAAAAGCTCGCCGAGTGGAATGGCAAGCGCGATGGCCTGCGGCATACGATTTCAGAAGATATTCTCCGTCAATATGAACGGGTGGCGAAGTTCCGCGGCAGCGGGCTGGCGGAAGTCCGCGACCAGAAATGCATGGGTTGCCAGGTGATGCTGCGGCCGCAGACCTATAACGAGGTGCGAAACGGCGAGAAGGTCATGGTCTGCGAATCGTGCTCCCGAGTTTATTACTTTAATCCCGCGAACGAAGTGAAGCCGGAGCAGGAAGTTGTGACGGTCACCGGCCGAAAGCGCGCGCGTCCCAAGGCGGATGCGCCGCAGGCGTGGTTCTACCGTCCCGATTACGGAGAAGAAGGTGAAGTACTGCTGGTGTTTACCAACAGCGGCGGTAATTCGACGCGGCGCATATACGAAATGCACACCGGACGCCAGGTCGGCGAGGTGCTTCTGCGCGAAGGGGTCTACCGGCTGGCGTTTCCCGAGGAGCTGACCGACTCCGCCATTCGACTCAACGGCCATTGGGACGAAAAAGAGATTGACGAGTGGGGGTCGGAAATTCCCTCAAATGCGCTTGATCTTCTGCACAAAGATATTCTCGCCATACAACGTGAGCACAAAGCGGGACACAAACATCCCGCCTCTCATGCCGAACAACCGGCAGCCAGCTAAGTTCCCGCCGCATTCAAACTTCTCATCTGACGCTGTATATTAGCGTCCATGAAACGCACAGCCTTCGCCGTCATCTTCCTGATCTTTTCCCCGCTCTTTTTCTTGAGCCTCTCTCTAACCCTCGCCAGCGCGCAAACATTCTCAGTAACGTTTTCGGAGGAGAAGAGCGCGCAACCGTTGGACGGCCGCCTCCTGCTGCTCCTCTCGACTGACAAGAGCCAGGAGCCACGAATGCAGATCGACGACTCGACGCGCTCGCAGATCGTCTTTGGACTGACAGTGGATCGTTGGCAAGCGGGCCAACCGGCGCTCGTGGATGCAACCGCTTCGGGCTATCCCATCTCGAGTCTGAAAGATGTCCCACCTGGCGAATATATCGTGCAAGCCCTGCTCAATAAGTACGAGACATTTCACCGCTCCGATGGAAAAACCGTGAAGCTGCACATGGACCAGGGTGAAGGCCAGCACTGGAATATCTCGCCCGGCAATCTTTACTCCAAGCCGCAGAAAATCACCCTCAAGCCCGGAGGCGCTCCCATCTCGCTTGCGCTCACCGAGGAGATTCCACCCATCCCCGCCAAGCCCGATACTAAATACGTTCGCCACATCCGTATTCAGAGCCAGGTGCTCAGCAAGTTCTGGGGACGGCCCATGGAGATCAGCGCCATCGTCCTCGTGCCCGAAGGCTTCGACGAGCATCCCAACGCGCATTTCCCGCTGATGATCTTTCACGACCACTTCGTGGACGACTTCGACAACTTCCGCACCACGCCGCCCGATCCTGACCTGAAGCCTGACTTCAGCGAGCGCTTCCACATCAAGGGCTATAACCGCATCCAGCAGCAGGAGGCTTACAAGTTCTACCAGCAGTGGATCGCGCCCAACTTCCCGAGAGTGTTGATCATAAAAATCCAGCACGCGAATCCTTTTTACGACGACTCCTACGCGGTGAACTCGGCCAATGTCGGCCCTTATGGCGATGCCATCGAGAACGAACTGATCCCGGCCGTCGAAAAGCAGTTCCGCGGCATCGGCCAGGGCTGGGCACGTTTCGTTTACGGAGGATCGACTGGCGGATGGGAAGCTCTCGCCGTACAAGTCTTCTACCCCGACCACTACAACGGAGCCTTCGCGGCCTGCCCCGACCCCATCGATTTCCACGCTTTTACCAACATTAATCTCTACGATCGCGACAGCGAGTTTGGTAAGAACGCCTTCTTCGTGGAAGGAGCGCACAAGCGCGTGGCGCAGCCAGCCATGCGCGACTACGAAGGCCACACTTTGATAACCACCCAGGAGATCAACCGATACGAACTGTCGCTCGGCGACCAGGGCCGCAGCGGCGAACAGTTCGACATCTGGCAGGCAGTCTACGGACCGGTAGGAGAGAACGGATATCCGCAGGCCATCTTCGACAAAACAACCGGCGAAATCGACCACAAAGTGGCCGATTACTGGCGCCAGCACTACGATCTCGAAGCGATCCTCGAACGCGACTGGTCAAAGCTCGGCCCGGAACTGGCCGGGAAGATTCACATCTACGTAGGGTCCGACGACACCTACTTCCTGAACAATGCCGTCTACCGCATGGAGGATTTTCTGAACACCACCACCACCCCACCCTATGGCGGCGAAGTAACCTACGGTCCGCGCGCCGAGCACTGCTGGAACGGCGATCCCACGCAGCCGAACTATCTCTCGCGCCTGCACTACAACACGCAGTATCTGCCGAAGATTCTGGACCGCATCCAGAAGACCGCGCCTAAGGGAGCGGATTTAACGAGCTGGCGATACTAGCAGCCTTCAAGATTCGTTGTACCGGCGCGTTGGCTTAGGAGCCATCGACCATCAATCGTGGAGGGTACTTTTGTAAGGGGAAACAGTTGTTTCGGTCGTGCTATGGTCACGTCATTGCCGTTCTTAAGCTAAAGAAAACGTTCAATGACAGCGACGTTGGTGGATTCGACCGAGCAGAGGCCTGCGGAGAAGCCCGAGCAGAAGTCTGAGCAAAGACCGGCTGGATCGTCGATTTTTCAGATCCCGCAAAAACGAAGATTGATTCTTTGCCTGCTGCTTGCTCTCGCAACCCTGGCGCTATATAACCCGGTCACTCGGGCTCCATTTCTGAATTACGACGACCCGGTTTACGTTACCGACAATGCCCAGGTTCGCGCCGGACTCACCTGGAACACCATCGTTTGGACTTTTCACACCCCTAAAGATCTGGACTGGCACCCGATCACCTGGCTCTCGTACGCGCTCGATTCCCAGATGTTCGGCTTGAACCCAGCGGGCTACCACCTCACGAATGTGGTCATCCACACGGCCAACGTTGTGCTGCTGTTCTTGATTCTTGAAGCCGGAACGGGACTGGCGTGGCGCAGCATGGCGGTGGCTGCGCTGTTCGCTCTGCATCCGATCAACGTGGAGTCAGTGGCCTGGATCGCGGAACGCAAGAACGTCCTCAGCATGTTCTTCTTTCTTCTCGCGCTGGCTGCCTATGGCTGGTACGTGCGCCGGCCCGGCATCGGACGATACCTGGCAGTCACGCTGGCCTATGTCCTAAGCCTGATGAGCAAGGGGCAAGCGATTACGTTTCCGTTTGTTCTCCTTCTGCTGGACTACTGGCCGCTGGGGCGTATCGGGCAAAGTCTCGCGCCGACGGAAAGCGTTGGAGCCGAAATTCCATTCGCAGTCGCACCAGTTCGCGGCCCCTCTTTGTGGCGTTTGATCGCGGAGAAAATCCCCTGGTTTGCACTGTCGGCGGTGAGCGCGATCGTCACCATGCGGACGGGAGGACTGGCGTTCAGCTATATAAAGTTGACGGACGCGACTCCGAGGTTCCCGCTGTGGGTGCGTCTCGCAACGGCGGTGATCGGGTATGTTAAATATCTGGGGAAGGCGTTCTGGCCGGTCAATCTGGCGCTCGTGTATCCACACCCGGGACTTGCGACAAGTATCCCGGCGGCTGTGCTGTCGGCATTCGCACTCATCGCCGTTACGTCGCTGGTCGTAGTCTTTGCCTTTCGGCAGCGTCGGCACATTTTGGGTAATCCTTTCTTTGTGGGGTGGTTTTGGTTTCTGGGAATGCTGGTGCCGATGATCGGAATCATCACCATTGGCGATCACTCCATGGCCGACCGCTACGCTTATATCCCGCTGCTGGGAATTTTTGTCATCGTCTCGTGGGGCGCAGCGGACCTAATCAAACGTTGGCATGTTCCCATCGGCATATCCGCGACCGGGGTTGCGATTATCCTACTGACTCTGGGAATTGCGCTTCATCGGCAAGTTAGTTTCTGGGGAGACAACGTTACTTTGTGGAGTCATACGCTGGCGATCACTCCGGCAAATTTCACCGCTGAAGAAGACCTTGCCATGGCGCTGATTTCCCAAGGCAGAGCAGAGGAAGCCTTGCCGCACCTGCGGCGGGCGCATTTCTTGCGGCCGGACGACCCACTGGCCAACCTCAATATTGCGACCTTCGAGCAAATGCTCGGCCACTATCAGGCCGCTATCGATGGCTATGCGGCCGTGGTTCGAGACACGGAGGCCGCTCCCTCTCTGCTGGCGACGGCGCGGACCAACAGTGGGTATGCGCACCTCTCGCTGAAGCAATATGACAACGCGAAACAGGATTTCGAAGCCGCCCTGCGCGAGCAGTCAACGAATTCTCCGGCTTATCGGGGGTTGGGCTTAGTGGCCCAGCGCGCTGGTGATTTCGCGCAGGCTGCTCAGGATTACGAAAAGTCGGTCGAGCTTCAACCCACGCCGGTGGGTTATCTGCTTCTGGGCCGTGCACTTGAACTTGGCGGACAACCGGAAGCGGCCAAGGCGGCTCAGTCCCAGGCCGTCAACATGACTCAAGACCTCAACGACGATGTCGCCACCGCCCGGCGGTTACTGGCTAACTAGGGCGGTCTTCGTCACGCCGTAACTCTGTCACCCTACTGCGACATTCGCTACTTCGTGCCGTACGGGTTCTTATATCGCAACACTTTAGACAAGTCTTTCCCGCGGATGGTTCCGATCGAGTGATAGGCCAGTCCCCAGGAATCGATGGTGGACATATCCGGGAAGATGCAGGCCTCGAGCACTTGATCGTCCGGATCCGATTTCTTCACCCACCCTCCGCCGCTGGCGTTGATTCCGCCGAACAGATCGCTGCCGCCCAGCAGGGAGCAATAACAGGATGCCGGATTGCCGTTGCAGTTGCCTATCGGAACCTCGGCGTAGTAGGCGAGCGCTGCCAGGCTGGGCTTCTCGGTGTAGAGGGTTGAAAGCTCAACATAGATTCGCGAGCCTTTCTCCTGGCCGCTCTTTGCCTTGAACTTGCAAAATTGGCGCGCTCCGGAAAGACGGAGCCAGTCCTGCGGATCGCCGTTGGTGTTGAAGAACGGCTCGCGATCATTTACTTCGCCGCCCTTCTTGACGCAATAGGCTTCCGCTTTGGTCAGGTCAGCTTGGCCTAGATCGGCCTGGCCTAGATCGGCAACCGCGCCCTCTGAGTTCGCAGTTTTAGCATTGCCGGCCTGAACGGGTTGGGTCTCGGGGACAAGGACTGCGACTGCGAGCGCGATACACATCAAAATTGTTGATGCAACGAGTGGACGTTTCACGAAGGGCCTCCTGGGAAGAACGGGGAATCGACTTGCTTGCCAACGACTTTCTTACCAACGAGTCGTTCGGCCGTCGGTCGAAGGCCGAAGGTTATCACATGAACGCAAATGTTGCCCGGGCTCGGTGCGGCGCCCCCGGCCTCAGTTCTGCATCGTTGGCGAGGCACGCTTCGGAATCTGGAGGTGATTTGCGGTAAGATTGGCGCCACGAGGTGAGTGATGGCGCCGCTAGACAACGATTTCATAAACAACGATCTCAGCAATCTCAACATTCTTTCAGCTTCCCGCCGTTCGTTTCTTACTCTGTCGGCGGCGGCATCGGCGGCGCTGGCCTTGCGTATTGTCACCGAACCGATGCTGGCCCACGGGCGGGTGCACAACGCTCCGAAAGATGCGATCAGGATTGACGCCAACGAAAATCCGCTCGGGCCATGCTCCTCCGCGCGCGAAGCGGCAACTGCTATCGTGCCGCAGGGCGGCCGCTATTCCGACTGGCTCACGGACGATCTGGTGAAGACGCTGGCGGAAGTGGAAGGGCTAAAGCCGGATCAGATCCGCGTCTATCCGGGATCGAGCGAGCCGCTGCATCACGTCGTCGCCATTTTTTGCTCGGCGCAGCGCAGCTACGTCACCGCTGACCCGGGCTACGAAGCGGGGATGTTCACCGCCAATGCCGTCGGCGCGAAGGTGGTGAAGGTGCCGCTGACCAAGACCTACGCGCACGATGTGCGTGCGATGCTGGCTGCGGCTCCTGATGCGGGTGTCTTCTATGTCTGCACTCCGAACAATCCTACCGGCACGCTGACCAGCCATTCCGACATCGAATACCTGGTCGAGAACAAGCCCAAGGATTCTGTGGTGCTAGTGGACGAAGCCTACATTCATTTTTGCGATGCGTCTTCGGTCATGGATATGGTGAAAGCGGGCAAGGACGTGATCCTGCTGCGCACCTTCTCGAAGATTTACGGCATGGCCGGTCTGCGCTGCGGGGCCGTGTTTGCGCGTCCTGATCTGCTGGAGAAAATCGAGAACTACGCGGGCTGGAATGCCATGCCGATCACCGCGGTCGTCGCCGCATCGGCCAGCTTGAAAGACGCGCAGCTTGTGCCCGATCGCAAACACATCAACGCGCGCATTCGCGGCGAGGTCTTTGCCTGGCTCGACCGCAATGGATACTCCTACATTCCGTCGGAAGCGAACTTTTTCATGCTCGACACCAAGCGCCCGGCCAAGCCGGCAATCGACGCCATGGCCAAGCAAAATGTATATATCGGGCGCATCTGGCCGGTGATGCCGACCTACTCGCGCGTCACGATTGGGACCGCGCCAGAGATGGAGCAGTTTCAGGCGGCGTGGCAGAAGGTGATGTCGGGCGCCGTGACGGCCAGCGTTGGGGCTGGTCCGATGTCGCGGCGGCGGAATCTGGACGGGATCGTGGTTCGCGCTTAAGACTTGTCTGGGGACGGGGCTTGCCCGTCCCCCCACAACATCTACGCTCGATACGCGATAACATCTATCTGTCCATGCCGAAAACTAGCATTGCCTCCGCCAAACACGCGGAGCGATCCGTAAAACTATCCACCCGAGGAGTCAACCGGCTGCAAGCCCGGCACCCTTGGGTCTATCGCTCCGACATCGTCGAGGCAAACGACGTTCCCCCCGGCGTGCTGGTTCGCGTCCTCGATCAGCGTGGAAAGTTTCTTGGCACCGCGCTCTACAGTTCGTCGTCGCAGATCGCGATTCGCATGATCTCGCACGGTTCGGTGGCCGATCTGCCAGCCCTGATCGCGGAGCGCATACGCGAGGCCGTCGCCTACCGGAAGGGGAACGATCTTGTCCGGAATACCGACGCCTATCGCGTCGTTTTTAGTGAGGCTGATTTTCTGCCCGGACTTATCGTCGATCGTTATAACGACGTGCTCTCGCTGCAAATTCTCACCCAGGCCATGGACGCCGCACCCGTGCGCGAAGCCATCGTCCAAACGCTGCGCAAAGAATTTCAACCGGCGGGAATTGTGGAACGCGTTGATGCCCGCATTCGAGAACTGGAGCACCTGCCGGCGCGCTCGTCCGAACTGCTTTGGGGAGACAAGAGTTCGACGGAAGTGACGATGAACGGCATCCGCTTTCACCATGACGGCCTCGAAGGCCAGAAGACGGGCGCCTTTCTCGATCAGCGCGAAAACTATGCCGCGGCGGCCGAATACGCGCGCG
Organism: uncultured Acidobacteriaceae bacterium; assembly: GCA_963755765.1. GTDB lineage: Bacteria > Acidobacteriota > Terriglobia > Terriglobales > Acidobacteriaceae > Acidiflorens. Next base: position 306,952 of record CAVWKZ010000001.1, on the reverse strand, counting down.
GCGAAGCGCTGGACGTTTTCTGCTACCAGGGAGGATTCGCACTCCATCTAGCGGCAAAGTGTTCGAGCGTTACTGGAGTGGACAGCTCGCGTCCGGCGCTCGAAATGGCCGACAAGAATGCCGCGTTGAATGCAGCTTTGAGCGCAACTTCGGGCGCAACTCCGAACAGCCGTGAACCGGAATGGATCGAGGCCAATGCTTTCGACCTGTTAAGAGACTACGCTGCCGCGAACCGGCGCTACGACACGATCGTTCTCGATCCGCCGGCGTTCGCCAAGACCAAGCGCGATCTTGAGAAAGCTCTCGGCGGCTACAAGGAGCTTAACCTGCGCGCCATGAAGATGCTCCGGCCCGGCGGAATTCTTGTCACCTGCTGCTGCTCGTATCACGTCAGTGCGGCAGACTTCCTCAAAGTGGTCGCCGACGCGGCCCAAGACGCCCACAAAACCCTGCGCGTGGTGGAGAACCGCGGGGCGGCAAGGGATCATCCAATATTGCTGAATGTGCCCGAAACCAGCTATCTTCGGTGCCTGATACTTAGCGTTAGCGATTGAGGATTTGAAATTAGTAATCTGTAATTGATAATTTTAAAGTCGAAAGAATCGATCTATATCGACATACCAAGGATTGAAAGCCATGGCCATCCGTTGGGACAAATTCACCGTCAAAGCGCAGGAAGCCATCCAGCGCGCGAACGAGCTCGCCTCCGAGTACGGCAATCCGGAACTCGCACCGCTCCACCTGCTGTACGCGCTAGTCGACGATAAAGAAGGAATCGTTGCGCCGGTGCTGGAGAAAATCGGCATTGGGCCGCAATCCGTGCTCAGCGACCTCGACAAAGAGATTAGAAAGCTGCCAAAAGTGTCGGGTAGTGGCGGCGCGCAGCAGCCCGCTATGTCTTCGCAGATCAACCATGTGCTGGAGAAGTCGTTCAAGGAAGCCGACACCTTCAAGGACGAGTACGTTTCGACTGAACACATGCTGCTGGCGTTGACCGATCTGAAGCGAGATCCGGCGCAGGAGTTGCTGGCGCGCCACGGCGCGACTCACGACGCCATTTTGAAGGCGCTCACCGCAGTGCGCGGGTCGCAGCGAATCACCGACCAGAATCCGGAAGCCAAGTACCAGGCCCTCGAACGCTATGCTCGCGACCTGACCGAGCAGGCGCGGCGCGGCAAGCTCGATCCGGTTATTGGACGAGATGAAGAGATTCGGCGCGTGGTGCAGGTTCTGTCGCGGCGCACCAAGAATAATCCGGTGTTGATCGGCGAGCCGGGAGTGGGTAAGACGGCGATCGTCGAAGGGCTCGCCCAGCGCATTATTTCCGGCGACGTGCCTGAGGCTCTGAAGAACAAGCGCGTGGTAGCGCTCGATCTGGGAGCCATGCTCGCGGGCGCGAAATATCGCGGCGAATTTGAAGACCGGCTGAAGGGGGTGCTGAAAGAAATCGAAGACTCCGAAGGCAAGATCATTCTGTTCATCGACGAGTTGCACACGCTTGTCGGTGCTGGCGCCGCCGAAGGCTCGATCGACGCTTCGAACATGCTGAAGCCGGCGCTCGCTCGCGGAGAATTGCGCGCTATTGGCGCGACCACCCTCAACGAATATCGCAAGTACATCGAGAAGGATGCGGCGCTCGAACGGCGCTTCCAGATTGTTTTTGTGGGTGAGCCGAATGTCGAGGACACAATCGCCATCCTGCGCGGACTGAAAGAGAAGTACGAAGTGCACCACGGCGTGCGCATCAAAGATTCGGCCATCGTCGCCGCTGCGACCCTCTCGCATCGTTACATTTCCGACCGCTTCCTGCCGGACAAAGCTATCGACCTGATCGACGAGGCCGCATCCTCGCTGCGCATACAGATTGATTCCATGCCTACCGAGATTGACCAACTGGAGCGGCGAGCCACACAACTCGAAATCGAAAAGCAGGCGCTGAAAAAAGAAGATGACGCCAACTCAAGAGAGCGCCTTGCGCATGTCGAGAAGGAACTTGCCGGAATTCGCGAACAATCCAACGCGCTTAAGGCCAAGTGGAAGCAGGAAAAAGACGTCATTGCTAAGGCCCGCGCATTGAAAGAGAAACTCGAGCAGCTCAAGGTCGAAGAAGCCGCCGAGGAACGAAAAGGGAATCTGGAGCGCGTGGCGCAGATTCGTTACGGGCTCATCCGCAACACTGAAGAGGAATTGAAAAAGGTCACGGCGCAGATCGACGGCAAGGCCGGACATCGCATGTTGAAAGAAGAAGTCGACGAAGAAGACGTTGCCCGCATCGTCTCCAAGTGGACTGGTATTCCGGTTTCTAAAATGCTCGAAGGCGAGGTCAAGAAGCTCGTCAATATGGAAGACCGGCTGCGCCTGCGCGTCATCGGGCAGGACGAAGCGCTCGAACGCGTGGCCAACGCCATCCGACGTTCGCGCGCCGGGTTGAGCGATCCGAAGAGGCCGATCGGGTCGTTTATTTTTCTGGGCCCGACGGGAGTAGGCAAAACCGAGCTCGCGCGCGCTCTCGCCGAATTTCTTTTTGACGACGAACGCGCCATGATCCGCATTGACATGTCCGAATATATGGAGAAGCACGCCGTGTCGCGTCTGATCGGCGCGCCTCCGGGATATGTCGGCTACGAAGAGGGTGGACAACTTACCGAGCAGGTGAGGCGGCATCCGTACGCTGTCATCCTGTTCGATGAAATAGAAAAGGCGCACCCGGATGTTTTCAACATTCTGCTGCAGATCATGGACGACGGTCGCCTTACTGACGGCAAGGGCCGCAAGGTAGATTTCAAGAACACGGTCATCATCATGACCTCGAACCTGGGCTCGTCGTACCTGCAGTCGGAAAATATTCGGTCCGCCGCGGCGTTTGAAGAGGCTTCTAAGCAGGTGCTGAACGCGCTGCACGGGCATTTCAAACCCGAGTTCCTGAATCGCGTGGACGACATTATTGTCTTCCATCCGCTGGGCAAGGAACAACTGGTTAAGATCGTCGATTTGCGTCTCGAAGACTTGCGCCGACTATTGGCTGACCGCAAGATTTCTCTGGAGCTGACCGACGCCGCGAAAGAGCTTCTTTTCACGGAAGGCTACGATCCAAACTTCGGAGCGCGTCCGCTGAAGCGGGCTATTCAGAAGCTGGTGCAGGATCCGCTGGCGCTGAAAATTCTGGATGGCGAAGTGCTGCATGGCGACCACGTGATCGTTGACGCTGACAGGAAGTCGGGCAAGATGACATTCAAGGTCAGTGAACGGGTGGGAGAGAAAGCGTCGGCGCGGGCGAGGAAGTAGGGACCGGGAAGAATCCCGTCGACCTTCCATGAGCGCAATCTGGCACTCCAAGATGTAATATGTGTGTCGTGTTTGCTCCGTTCTACACGCTCTATGCGGTGATTGTGGCCGTCGCAATCGTACTGTGGATTGCGAAGCATCTGTGGCAGTGAAGTTCTTCTCCTGACGCAAGAATCTCTCTCCGGTACGATCAGTAGTTACGCCTTACTCTGCGCGGAGGCACTCCATTGGCTGACGACACAAAGCTGAATGATCTTCTGCAGGAACTGTTGCGCCGCGGGGGCAGCGACCTGCTGCTGGTTCATGGAGTTGCGGCATCGATTCGCATAAATGGAGAGGTCGAAAAGATTGGGGACACTCCGCTAGACGGGTCGGAAATCGAATCCCTGGTGCAACCGGTGCTGACGCCGGTCGCAGCCGGACAGTATCGCAGCGTCCAGATCGCTGATTCTTCCTATCGCATCGCCGGGGTGGGAAGATTCCGGGTTAACCTGCATCGCGAGCGTGGGCGGGCCGCGGCCACGATCCGGGCGCTTCCAATGAAGGTCCCCGCGCTCAGTGAATTGGGACTTCCGGTTGAGGTTGGCAATCTGGCCGGTCTTCGTCGCGGACTGGTGCTGATTGGAGGGGCGGCGGGCGCCGGGAAATCCACTACGCTTGCGGCGCTGGTTAATGAGATCAACCTGCGCGATGCGCGGCATATCGTGACCATCGAGGATCCGGTCGAATACGAACATGCGCACGTGCGCAGCGTCATCGAGCAAGTCGAGGTCGGGACCGACGCACCAGATTTTCCTACAGCGCTTCGGGCGGCGCTGCGGCAAGCGCCGGACATTCTTGTCGTCGGCGAGATGCGCGATCCGGAGAGCATGGCTATTGCAGTTTCTGCTGCCGAGACTGGGCATCTTGTGCTCTCTACGCTGCACACCACCGACGTCGCTTCGGCGATTTCTCGTATCTCCGATTCGTTCCCAGTGGAACGGCAGAGCACGATTCGTCAGGAACTGGCGATGGCGATCTCCGCGGTGTTGACTCAGACATTATTGCCGAGCCGCAAGAACAAAGCCGGGCGTATTCCGGCGGTCGAGCTGTTGATGATTGGATATGGGGCGCGGCAGCACATCCGACACAACGCGCTGCAACATCTGAACCAGGAAATCACTATGACCAAGGCGAAGGGCTCGATCGCCCTGGAGGAGTCGCTGTCACGGCTGGTGAGAGACGGGCACCTGGACCGCGAGGACGCTATGGAGTTTGCGGTGCATCCGGACGAACTGAAGAGCCGGATGCGCGGGGTAGTGTAATTTCCTCGCGACAGGTTGATTTACTCGGAGCGGTGGAAGGCATCCACTACTTCTACGCGCGATAGATACCACGCTACGAGCAATCGCACGCCGATCCCCAACCCTCCTAAAAGAAGCGCTTTCGGATGGACGACGGTTGCGGCCGAGACGGACGGCACCAGCATCACCATTCCTGTGATGGCGATCAGCAACGCCGCGTGACGGACGATGTTGTTGAGTTCCACAAGGCCCCATGCGACTCCACCTGCGACGACGGCCATGAGCAGAAACATATAGGGTCCTGCGACTTCCAATCCGAACAGCAGCGGCGCGCCTGCCGATGGCGATATCGTTCCGGGACGAAGCAAGATCAAGACGCCCGCGATTGCCAGATAAATCGCGCACAGGGCGAAAAGCGCGGCTATGGCTCGTACTCCGTTTGGGATTGATGGAGCGGGGTTGTTTGTCATCAGGTTGTCGCCGAGCCTCGCTCGGCTGGCGCACAAGAGTGTCCGCCCTTCACGAGTATGCGACTCGTAGAATACAAGGTTGTGGGCGTAAATGTGGTGTGGCGCTAAATCCCGTAGTTCGCGCTGCGAAGCGCGCTTTTGTAGGCGTCACGCGCTACTGTAGCTCTCGAGTGGGCGTCATGTTCTGTGAAGTGGGCGGTATCCCAATGCTCCATGGCGGTCATTGAATGGTCGGGCGTGGCCAGAGCTTCTTCGGCCCGAATGGTGTCGACCCATTCATCGGTAGCTTTCTTGTAGGCGAGGCGCAATTGATCAAGGTCCGGTTTGCTCATAGCCCCGCAGGTTAATGCTGTCCCGCAGCCCGGTCAATTGAATCGAGCGAATTTAACGAAAAATTAATGCAGCGGGATCCTCTCCCATCGCTGCGAAGTTTGATAGCGGTTGCCGTTTGCCTTGCCGACGTTGTAAGGTACTCGGCCAAGACTCAATTCTCATTTCTCATTGGGGGATCGAATGAAGCTCAGCCGTTATCTGCATGTGTTTGTATTTTCCGTTGCCTGTAGCGGACTTTTTTTGATCGGAGTGGCACGGGCGCAGCAAGCCTCGCCTGCTACGAAGACGGTTGTCGTCCACGCCGGCCATCTGCTGGACGTGAAAACAGGCAAGACACTGACCAATCAAACCATCGTGATTCAGGGCGATAAGATCGCCAGCGTCGGCTCCGATGCGCAAGTTCCGGCTGGAGCGCAGGTAATCGATCTGCCGAACGCAACCGTGCTGCCGGGATTAATTGACGCGCACACGCACCTGACGATGACTACCAATTTCGGCTATTCGCGGCTGGCGATTTCCGTGCCGCGTGAGGCGCTCTATGGAGCGCGCAATGCGCGGGTCACGCTTGACGCAGGATTTACGACTGTCCGCAACGTGGGCGCCAGCGGATTTAGCGACGTTGCTTTGCGCGACGCTATTAATGCCGGAGATGTGCCGGGGCCGCGCATGCTGGTGAGCGGGCCGCCGCTGAGCATTACGGGCGGTCATGCGGACAATAATCTGCTGCCGTTTGAATATCACGCTGAGAGCGATGGCGTGGCCGACGGCGTGGATGGTGTGCGGCACATGGTTCGGCAGGACATCAAGTATGGTGCGGACTTGATCAAGTTCATGGCCTCGGGTGGAGTGCTTTCGCATGGCGACAATCCGCAGGCGTCGCAATATACGCAGGAGGAGATGCGAGCCATTGTGGAGGAAGCGCATCGGCTGGGAAGAAAGGTTGCGGCGCACGCGCACGGAGCGGAGGCGATCCGGTGGGCGAGCGAGGCAGGCGTGGATTCGATCGAACACGGCTCGTACATCGACGACGCGGCCATCGCCGCAATGAAGAAGAATGGCACTTATCTGGTGCCGACTCTCTATCTCATGGACTGGTTTTTCGAAAATGCGGAGAAGATCGGCACGCCTCCGGAACTGATTGCCAAGGGGCACGAGGTAATGCCGGCTGCGCGCAAGAACGTGGCGCGGGCGTTTGCCGCCGGAGTGAAAGTCGGCTTCGGCACCGATGCGGCGGTGTATCCGCACGGACTTAACGCGCATGAATTCGCGGTCATGGTGAAGCTGGGGCTGACGCCGCTGCAGGCGATCCAGGCGGCGACTATCAATGATGCCGATTTGTTGGGATGGTCCGACAAGGTTGGGACCATTGAGCCGGGCAAGTGGGCTGACATCGTGGCTGTGGACGGCGATCCGCTGGCCGACGTCACAACTTTGGAGCGCGTGAAGTTTGTGATGAAGGGCGGCGAGGTGGTTAAGAATCTGTATGTGAAGTGAGGAGCGGGCTGCTGGATTTTCATCCGCAGTGACTCAGGTCTGAATCGATGTCCAACCTTCGCGTCCACAGCTTCGCGATCTCGCTCGATGGCTACGGTGCCGGTCCCAATCAGGATCTCAACAATCCACTTGGCGTCGGCGGGGTAGCGCTGCACGAATGGGCCTTCGGCACACGCACCTTCCAACAGCTGCATGGCAAGGACGGCGGCGCTACCGGTATTGATGATGATTTTGTCGCACGCGGCTTCCGCAATATTGGAGCGTGGATCATGGGTCGAAACATGTTTGGACCGATCCGAGGCCCGTGGCCAGACAACGTTTGGAAGGGGTGGTGGGGCGACAACCCGCCGTTCCACACTCCTGTTTTCGTGCTTACCCATCACGTGCGCGCATCGATTGACATGAGCGGGGGCACGACCTTTCACTTTGTCACCGATGGCATTCACGCGGCTCTTGAGCGAGCTGTTGACGCTGCTAGCGGTCAGGATGTTCGGCTTGGCGGCGGGGTGGCTACAGTCCGGCAATACCTTCGCGCCGGACTTATCGATGAGATGCACTTAGCCATGTCGCCGATCCTCCTCGGTTCAGGAGAATGCCTTCTGGAGGGCATTGACGCGCCGAAGCTCGGCTATCAATGCACCGAACACGCTTCCACTCCCACCGTGACGCACTTCGTCATCACGAAACGCACTTAGCCAATACGTTGATAGAAAGCCTACCGTCAGATTCCGTTAGAATCCTTCCGTGTCTGTTCGCCTGCAGATTGAAGCGATTCGCGGCTCCGCCCGCGCCGGCAAGCTCATCACTCCGCATGGGGAGATCGAGACACCGGTATTTATGCCGGTTGGAACGCTCGGTTCGGTCAAGGGCGTTTCGCAGGACGTGCTCGAGGAACTCGGCGTCCAGATTCTGCTGGGCAATACCTATCATCTTTATCTGCGGCCCGGGGTCGAGACTGTTCGCAAAATGGGCGGGCTGCACCGGTTCATGTCGTGGGATCGAGCGATCCTCACCGATTCTGGCGGCTTCCAGGTTTTCAGCTTGAACGAGTTGCGAAAAGTCAGCGAGGAAGGTGTGGCGTTCCGCTCGCACCTCGACGGGTCCTCTCACTTTCTCAGTCCTGAAAAAGCCACAGAGGTGCAGATTGGTTTGGGGGCTGACATCATCATGGCGTTTGATGAGTGCACGGAGTATCCGGCTGATGCTCAGCGTGCGCGCGCTTCGATGGAACTGACTTTACGCTGGGCATCGCGCTGCAAGGATTATTTTGAGCAGCATAAGCACGAGGTGCCTTGGAACCGCTCTCAGCTCTCAGCGGTCACCTCTCAGGAAAAGCAGGTCCTTCGCTCCGCTCAGGATGACAATCTCGGTCAGGGTAGTGGTAAAACCCAGGCTTTGTTTGGCATTGTGCAGGGCGGGATGGATCCTGAGTTGCGTCGCGAATCTGCTTCGCGCACGATCGACATCGGCTTTCCCGGTTATGCCATCGGCGGCCTTAGCGTTGGCGAACCTCGCGAGGTTACTCGCGATATCGTCTTATCGACGCTGGAGCATCTTCCCTCCAGCCAGCCGCGCTATCTGATGGGGGTGGGCACTCCCGATGAGATTGCCCAGTACGCGCAGGCGGGAGTGGACATGATGGATTGCGTCCTGCCCACTCGCGCCGCGCGCCATGGATTGCTGTTCACTTCCGAAGGCAAGGTTTCAATCAAGCAGGCGCGGTACGCTCAGGATGACAGCGCGCTCGATCCGACTTGCGAGTGCCGCGTCTGCCGCCGTTACTCGCGGGCTTACTTGCGGCATCTTTATGCGTCGAACGAATTGCTGGCGCAGGTTTTGAATACGGTCCACAATCTGCACTTTTATCTGGCCACCATGCGAACCGTCCGCGCTTGGATTCGGGCCGGTCACGCTACCGGCGCTGTGAAATAATTCGACCGCGAGCCAGAATAGATTCGTCTTGTCGCTCTCTTCCAATTCGAACGCCGACGCTGAGGCGCCGAAGCAAATTTCGAGCCAGATTTCAAGGCAGCGGCGTTTTCCGCCGTTTCTGCTCTCGATGGTCCTGGTGGCGCTGGCGGTCCGGCTGGTCGTCATGGTCTTCCTGCTTCCCGAGCAACTTGAACCGGAGCGCGACCACTGGCATTTTGGATACGAAGCCGGCAGAATTGCACGTTCCATCGTCGAGGGCCACGGTTTCGGCAGCCCCCTGTTCGAGGACACCGGCCCGACTGCGTGGATGACTCCGGTTTATCCCTACCTGGTCGCCGGTGTTTTCAAAGTATTCGGCGTCTACACGAAGACCTCGGCGATCGTTCTGCTTTCACTGAATGCGCTGATGTCGGCTTTGGTATGCGTGCTCGTTTTTCTGATCGCTCGCGTAAGTTTTGGAGACCGCGTCGCGAAATGGTCTGGATGGGTGTGGGCATTCTGTCCTTACGCGATTTATTTTCCTGTCGAACGCATCTGGGAGACGTGGCTGGCGACCCTGGTCGTTTGCCTGCTTTTCCTGATCACGCTGAATCTGGAAAATGAAAATCGATTCTGGAGATGGGCGGTCTTCGGCCTGCTCTGGGGCCTTGCCGCACTGACCAGTCCAGCCCTGTTATCAGTGCTCCCTTTTCTAGCCGGATGGGTCATCTATCGCCGCCATCGCCGCGGGCAGAGCTGGATTGGATTTAATGTCGTGGCCGCTATTGCGTTCGTCGCGGTCGTCTCGCCGTGGTTCATTCGCAACTACGAAGTCTTCCATCGCGTCGTCCCTTTCCGCGGCAACATGGGACTTGTGCTGCGGCTGGGGACCAAGGGCGCGACTTCGTATTGGGGACCGTACGAGCTTGGACCGTGGCACAACGATGCGGAATGGAACGAATTCAAACAACTGGGTGAACTCAGATATTTTGACAAGAAAAAGCAGCAGGCGTTCGAGTTCATTCGCGCTAATCCTGGGTGGTACGTGCGGACCTCGTTCCGCCGTGCCGTCTTCTTGTGGACCGGATACTGGAGCCTGGATCGCGACTATCTCAAACAGGAGCCGCTGGATCCACCGAACATTTTATTCTGCACCGCGCTCACCGTGCTCGCGCTTCTCGGCCTGTGGCGGGCAATGAGTGCGGATTGGTCCGGGTCGCTGCCCTATGCGCTCGTGCTCTTTTCGTTTCCGTTGATTTACTACATCACGAGTCCGGAAGTTTATTATCGGCGGCCGATAGATCCATTCTTTGTGATTTTGGCCGTAGTAGCGGTGCTGCCAAGTGCAGCAAAAAGAAAGGCGGCCAATTCGGCCGCCCTCTAAGACCTGACACCTAAGACCTGAGACCTGTCGTTATGCCGTTGCCGGCCGTTCGCCGCCTTTGGCAGGGGCTCGTTCCGGCTTGATCACTTGCTGCACACCGTCGTCGGTCTTCGCCGGGAGCGGCTTGATCGGCGGCAAGTTTTGTCCGTCGACCAGCAGCTTGATCTCGGAGGCGTCGAGCACTTCGCGCTCAATCAGCGCCTTCGCAATCCGGATCAGCGTCTCGCGATTCTCGGAGAGGATCTTCTTCGCCGTCGCATAGCCGATGCTGACCATCTTCTTGACTTCTTCGTCAATCTGGATGGCGGTGGCTTCGCTGTAGTCGCGGTGTTGTGCGATTTCGCGTCCCAGGAAAATCTGCTCTTCTTTCTTGCCGAAGGTCAGTGGTCCCAGGTCGCTCATGCCCCACTCGCAAACCATCTTGCGCGCCAGTTCCGTGGCTCGCTCGATGTCGTTGCCTGCGCCGGTTGACATCTGGTTCAGGAAAAGCTCTTCCGCAATTCGCCCGCCCATCAGGATGGCGATTTGCGTATCGAGATAGTTCTTGTAGTAGTTGTGGCGATCGTCGGTCGGCAACTGCATGGTCAACCCGAGAGCCATGCCGCGCGGAATGATCGTGACCTTGTGCACCGGATCGGAATGCGGCAACATGGCTGCTACCAGTGCGTGTCCGGCCTCGTGGTACGCGGTGTTCTTCTTCTCTTCGTCGGAGAGCAGAAGCGATTTGCGTTCCACGCCCATCAGCACTTTGTCTTTGGCTACTTCGAAGTCGTACATCAACACGGCTTTGCGGTTTTGCCGCGCGGCCGCCAATGCCGCTTCATTCACCATGTTGGCCAGGTCCGCGCCGGAGAAGCCCGGGGTACCGCGGGCGAGGACGTTCAGTTCTACGTCATCCGCCAGAGGAATCTTGCGGGTGTGTACGCGCAGAATTTCTTCGCGTCCGCGAACGTCGGGACGATTCACCACCACGCGCCGGTCAAAACGCCCGGGGCGCAGCAGCGCCGGATCGAGCACATCCGGACGGTTGGTTGCCGCCATCAGGATCACGCCTTCGTTTGACTCGAAACCATCCATTTCGACCAGCAACTGGTTCAGAGTTTGTTCGCGCTCGTCGTGTCCGCCGCCTAGACCGGCACCACGGTGACGTCCGACGGCATCAATTTCGTCAATGAAGATGATGCAGGGAGCATTTTTCTTGCCCTGTTCAAACAGATCGCGCACGCGGCTTGCGCCCACGCCCACAAACATTTCCACGAAGTCGGAGCCGGAGATGGAGAAGAACGGAACGTTTGCTTCGCCCGCGACTGCGCGCGCCAGCAGGGTCTTGCCGGTTCCCGGAGGCCCGACCAGCAGCACGCCCTTGGGAATGCGTCCGCCAAGTTTCTGGAACTTCTGCGCCTCGCGCAGAAATTCGATAATTTCGCGAAGTTCTTCCTTCGCCTCATCGACGCCGGCCACGTCTTTGAACGTGATCTTTTTCTGCTGCATCGAGAGCAGACGCGCCCGGCTCTTGCCGAACGACAGGGCCTTGTTTCCACCGGTCTGCATCTGCCGGATCATGAAGAACCAGAGAGCGCCGAGCAGAACCAGCGGGGCCAGATTCAGAATCCAACTGGGCCAGGTGCCGTTGCTGATGTCCTTGATGTTGTATCCGACGCCCTTGTCTTTCAGGGTCTTGTACATGTCGGGGAAGTTCGCGGGCGCAATGGTGTGAAACGGAGAGTCAGGGTTCTTGAACTTCCCTTTTACTTCCTGGCCGATAAACGTAACGTCGTGGACGTTGCCCTGATCGACTTCCGTCAAAAATTCAGAAAAGCCGATTTCTTTTTCTTTCTGGGCATTGCTCCCGGTTTTCACCACCTGCCAGAGCAGGAATGCCGAAACCACGATGACCGCCCAGAAAAGTACCGTCTTGATCGTAGAATTCACCTAAAACTCCTCAAAGTGCGGGCCCATTCCTGCAGAAAGAAGCACGCCGCCTCTGTGGTATTAGATGCCGGAGGCGGAAATTCGACTGGGAAAAGACCGCTTCCTCATTTTAGACCTTTTCGGCAGAAAACGGAGAGGTAAAGGCAGGGTACAGAAGTCACGGGGGCAGACTCGCTGTCTAGGCCCTACGTCGTCGCGGCGAGGTACGGCAAGTTTCGCCCTGTCTGCTCCGGGCTGCCCAAGCCATAGCCGCAAAGAAACGTCTCGTCCACCAGGAACCCGAAATAGTCGGGCTGCAGTGGCACCCGGCGCGCCGACTGGCGATCCAGCAGCGTAACCAGTTTTACCGAAGCCGCGCCCCGCCCGCGCAGGTCGCTCATCAGGAATTCGCTGGTCACGCCCGAATGCACCAGTCCCTCGACCAGCAGCACATGCTTGCCGACAATCTCCAGTTCGTGGCTGAAAAGAATTTCCAACAGAGGAGACTCGCCCTGCTTGCTCTGCTTGTAGCTTGGCTTGATGAACGAGCAGACGATGGGTACTTCGATCGCGCGCACCAGATCGGCCATGAACAGGAAACTGTTTTCCAGAATTCCCAGCGCGATCACGGTCTGGCCCCGATAGTCGTCGGAAATCTGCCGTCCCAGTTCGCGGACTCTTTTCTGAATCTGGTCGGCCGAGATCACCTGGCGCAACCGGGCATTCGGCGAAGCGTTCATAGCGGAAGTGGCGACTCCGTCCTTAGAGGTCAGAGGTTAGAGGTTAGATTGCAGAGGTACAAACAGCTCACCACTTCTGCAAACTGACCTCTTGCCTCTGCATTCTCGAACCTACCCATGGCATGTTACATCATGCCCGCAATCTCCCGAATCCAAATTGCCTGCGATGCCCCTTCTGGCGCCTGCAACGCTGCCGGAACCGCGAATCCGCGCATCCAGATGAGGGCGCCGTCTTCAGCGACGGCGACCGGCCAGAGCTTTTTCTCCTCTCCGGTCACATGGCGGTCGCTCAACAGCTCTTTCACCTTTTTCGCCGCCGCAGTATGCGCCGGCCAGTAACGGTCACCCGCGCGCCAATTGCGAATTAGAATTTCCTTTGGCATGCGCTCCGGATCGAGCAACTGCATGCGCTCATCTTCAGGAATGCGGCTCGCATCCACCAGTCGTGCTTCGATGCGTGCAAGCAGTTGGGGAACTTCCACGATACCCGGCACGGCCAGCGGATACTCATAATTAACCGCGCTGCCGGGGGAAGTCACCGCTTGCAGCAAGAGTTCCAGCCGTCCTCGCAGAACAGTCTGCGTGGCCGACAATTCCAGTTTCGTTCCTGCTGCCCCGCACGCCAGTTCCAGTGCCTTCTCGATCAGCCGGAACGAAATACTGCAACCCGGGGAATTCACTTCCAGCCAGGCGCGAAGCAATCGCCGCTGGGCCGCCAAGGGCAACGCCAATAACGTCGCCACAGGTAGAGACGGAGCCTGCCGCGTCTCCCCGGCCGCGGCGGTACCGAGCGCCGAGGCTTCAGGGTGACCAGTCTCCCAATGTTCCTGTTCGGCCCGCGCGATTTCCGCCAGCTCAGCCATGTGTTCGATCGCAGCCTCGCCAAAGTCTTCCGCGATCATTGGCAGCAGCCGATGCCGCACCCGATTGCGCAGGAAGGCAACATTCTGATTCGACGAATCCTCGCGCCAACTCTGGCGTTGCTCGCGCAGAAAGTCCTGCAGTGCAGCGCGCCGGAAGCCCAGCAGTGGCCGCACTACCTCGCCAAACACCTGGCCCTGATCTTCAAACACGATTCGTGGGTGAATACCCGAGAGTCCGCGAATGCCGGTGCCGCGAAAAATGCGCAGCAGCACGGTCTCTGCCTGATCGTCGAGGGTGTGCGCGGTGGCAATTTTCGCCACGCGACCCTCCCGCGCCAGCTGACGAAAAAAACCGTAACGCAGATCACGCGCGGCGGCCTCGATGCCGGAAGTTTTGCCGGAACGTAAAGCGGAGCGATCGCCGCGTTCGACGGGTGCATCAATGCGATGCAGTTCGAGCCCGTGTTGCTGCGTCAACCTTGCCACAAAGCGCTCGTCCTCATCCGACTCCTCGCCACGCAGCTTGTGATTGACATGCACGACCGACAGCACGATCCCTAGCTCGGAGCGCAGCTCCAGCAGCAGACAGAGCAGAGCGACGGAATCCGCTCCACCCGAAACCGCCGCTGCCACGCGGTCGCCGGCTCGAATCGAATCCTGCTTCCGAATTGTCTCCAACAGCCGCTGCGCCAGATCGTGCACGGGGAAATGGTACAGGAATCAGTGCCCAGTACTCAGTACTCGGATTTGAGCCGCGTCGGTTGCTGGATACTGGCAACTGGGTGCAGCGTAGTGCTATGCTGTCCGCAAATGTGTAGGGTTTCGCAGTGGACTGCCAGATTACTGATGCTGGTCATGCTCGTCCCGGCCTACGCGCCGATGGCGATGGCCTGCGTTGCGCGGCCGATGGCCATGCACTGCGCGCGCAAGCCGGTGTCTGGACACGTGGCTCCGCCGGCGATGCCGTGCCATCAGGCGATGGCGGATGCAAAGGCGGGCCAGTCGGAATCCTCGGAAACTTCGGTTCAAGCCGACGGCAACTGCTGTCAGAGCCATTGCTGCTGCGGCGCTACCACATCGGAGTGGGCGCGTCCCGCCTCCGGCCTGCTCTCGGTTCTGAGTCTTCTGATTGAGCCCGCGCCCCCGACACAAAGCGCGACACTTCACTCAAGCAATATCTTCGGACACGATTCCGCCCGCGCCCCTCCTCGCGGCTAGCCGTTCGCCAGCTAGTCCTTCGCCAAACCTGACAACCAGCAACACCGGGCGACATCGCAGAGTTGCGAGCGCACGTGTTTGCACGGTGCCGAGCATCCTCGGCGCCAACCGTGGCATTGCCAAAAAGTCGGCTCATTGCGTCGCGTCTTAGTCGCAGAGCAGACCGGAACCTCATAAGGACTGAACTCATGAATCGTCTCCAACTGTTGGCATTCACCTCTTTGCTACTCGCCGCTCCCGCATTTGCCACAATCTTCGGCTCGGTTCGCGGCGTGGTCCATGATCCTCAGCACCGTCCGGTGCAAGGTGCACACGTTACCCTGAAGGCTCAAAACTCGGACTGGACACAGTCCCAAGACTCTGACAGTTCAGGAGAATTTGACTTCAGTTCGGTACCCATCGGCAATTACGCGGTCACCGTCTCGTCGAAGGGCTTTCAGCAAATGCAGCAAGCTGTGATCGTTCAGTCCGATAGTCGTCCAGTGTTGCATTTCGAGTTAGTCATCGCAGGTTTGAAGGAAACCGTCGCCGTCTCGGGGCTCCCGGTGGAGGCACCGATGGACAGTGTGACGCCGACGATCATGGTGAACCGTATCGACATCCAGGAAACTCCGGGGGCAGATCGCACCAACGGCATGGAGATGATCACGGACTACGTGCCAGCTACCTATATGACGCACGATATGCTGCACATGCAGGGAGGCCACCAGGTCGAGTGGCTGATTGACGGCGTCCCCATCCCCAACACGAACATTGCCAACAATCTGGGGCCGCAGATTGACCCCAAGGACATCGATTATCTTGAAGTTCTCAGAGGCAGCTACGACGCTGACTATGGAGACCGTACGTACGGAATCTTCAACATCGCGCCCCGAAACGGGTTTGAACGCGATCGGGAGTGTGATCTTGTTATCAGCGCAGGGAATTTCTATCAGACGAACGACCAGATCAGTTGCGGAGGGCACACTCAGCGCTTCGCTTACTATGCCAGCCTGAACGGAAATCGAAGTCAATACGGGCTGGAGACTCCGATCGGGCAGGTGGTCAACGATGCTGCGAATGGCTATGGTGGATTCGCTTCGTTCATCTTCAATCCCGATCCCAAGAATCAATATCGGGTGGTTACTTCCTTGCGGAGGGATTACTACCAGATTCCCATCGACCCTGATCCGAATTCAATCGGAAATCAGAACTACCCCAGTTATGGCCTGCATGATAGCGAGACTGAGCCCGACGGCTACGTCACATTTTCATGGGTTCACACTTTTAATCCCGATATGCTGCTAACCGTTTCTCCCTTCTATCACTACAACGGCGCTGACTACCATGGCGGCCCCAACGATTATCCCGTCATTTCAACCGTCAATCAGACAGCCAACTATGTAGGTATGCAGGCGGCTTTGAGCGCAAATGTCTGGAAAAACGATATCCAAGCCGGCGTATATGGATTTTTTCAGCACCAGTACAACTACTTCTTTAACGACTACACCGACGGTACGCCAAATTTCGCGCCCTCCTCGATCGGCGTAAACGGAGGACTTGCCGCCGAATTTATCAACGACAAGTTCAAAGTAACGCCATGGTTGACTTTGATCGCCGGACTTCGAATCACACAGTTCAACGACACCTCAGTCTCCGAGAACACGGCCGATCCTCGCTTTGGAGTCGCCATAAAAGTTCCGCGTCTGAATTGGGTGTTTCGCGGCTTCTACGGCTACTACTATCAGGCTCCGCCGCTCATAACCGCCACCAACCAGCTGCAACAGGGAGGCATGCAACAAGGTTTTGGGTTTGCTCCTCTGTACGGCGAGCGCGACCGCGAATGGCAATACGGTGTGATGATTCCGTACCACGGTTGGACCCTGGACGCCGATACTTATCAGACCTTCGCCCACAATTGGCTGGACCACAACAACATTGGAGAATCGAACCTCTTCTGGCCCATTACCTGGGATTACGCGTTGATTCAGGGTTGGGAACTCACGCTGCGGTCGCCGGACCTTTGGCATCACGGCCAGCTTCACCTTGCCTATGCCAACCAAATCGCGCAGGCAACCTCGCCGATCACTGGAGGCTTGATCTGTCCTACTTACCCGCCGACGCCGTCCTGCCCGCTCGATATACCGCCCGGACTTTCACCCGTAGATCATGATCAGAGAAACACATTGAACGTGGGCTTTAATGCCAGACTGCCCTGGCAAAGTTACGCCTCGACGAATGTGTACTACGGCTCGGGATTCTCGAACGGCTTGCCCGGTGTGCAGTATCCAGGGAATTATCTGCCTGGTCACACCACGTTTGATCTTGCTCTCGGTAAGGACTTCGCTGAGAAATACACGGTTTCGGTGACCGCGCTGAATGTAGCAAATCGCCGCGTGCAACTCGATAACAGTCAGACGTTTGGCGGATTTCACTGGAATGATCCACGGCAAATTTATGGAGAATTCCGGTATCGGTTCCGCTATTGATCGCCGCGGCAATTGGAGCGATCGGGAAAGAAGGTAGTATCTGAGATTGGCGGCAAACAATAGATCGCTTGGCCGCATCCAACCCGTTACGGGGCGAGTCGGTTTGACGCTGTTCCGGTACGCTCCGTATAATGCATTGCGTCCACACCCTGATCACCACGCTGGTAGTTTCTGCGTGAAGAGAGCCGGACATAGTGCACGATGTAGTGCGCGAATTAGTACGCGTCTTGGGCGCTTGCTGTCCCGGTTTCAGGTTTGATTAATGATAGGCTCGGGTTACGATCCGTTTCTCGTTGAGCCCAGCGAGCTGGAAGTTTCCAGCATTTCCGAAAAATCCGAAGGAGTTCAAAGGATCCAATGATCAGCAAGATTGCGCGCGTCACCGTGGCCGCAGTGTTCGGCCTCTCTCTCTTCTCACTCTTCGCTCTGGCCCAAGCCGCCCCGTCTACCGGTGCTCCCGCAACCGCCGCACCGGACGCTCCCTCGACCGCCGCTGCGACGGTGGCCAAGGCTACGGGCACCAAAGTCGGCACCATCAACATCGAACAGGCGATCTTCCTCTCTAACCAGGGGCAGCGCGATTTCGCTGAACTTGGCAAGAAATTTGAGCCCAAGCAGAACGACCTGAAGGGCAAGGCGGACGAAATCGACAGCATGAAGAAGCAGCTCAATGCCCAGCAGGACAAGCTGAACGACGCAGCACGCGAGAAGCTGGTAAAGGACATCGAGACGAAGCAGAAAAGTTTCGAGCGCGCTACGCAGGACGCACAGGAAGATTTCCAGGCGCAGCAGGGCGAGATCGGAAACAAAATCCTCACCGTTATGGCGCCTATGATCGTGAAGTACGCGAGCGATAACGGCTATGGCATGATCCTGGACACGTCCCAACAGTGGCCGCGCGGCCCGGTGATCTGGTACGGACCAGCCGTTGACATCACTCAGCCGGTCATCGAGGCTTTCAACGTTCAGTCCGGTGTTGCGGCGCCTCCTGCGGGTAGCACCGCTCCGAGGCCTGTGAAACCGGCAGCCAAACCAGCAGCGCCCGCGAGCACGCCGCCTAAAAAGTAGCGGACACCGCTCGGGTGGTTCTGGTTCCAACTTAGTTCTCAAGACGTTACTTGAAGACCGCGTGCAGACGCGGTCTTTATTTATTGGCCCACTTTTCTTGACGCATCGCTCAGGATCAAAGTGCAAGGCGGAGGTGTCTGTAAGGATAACGGGCCCGTTCTGGAGGACATCATGTTTACCGCACTCGAGAGCACATGGGAACAGTCTGCCCATCGCGGGTGGACTGCGCTTGCATCCTTCACCATGCAGGCAGTCGGACTAAGCCTGCTGCTCGTGATCCCGTTGATCTGGGTCCAGCGACCGCCGCAGGTGCAATGGCTGCAGCCGCTCGCGTCGCCGGCAGCGTTCACGCCCGCAGCCGCAACACCAGCGGCGTCCGGTCATCATGCGGACGCGGCCGCCAGCGGCACCCACAGCGACGAGATCACCTTCCCGTTATCAATTGCTGATCACATCGCGACGGGCCGCGATGCGGACTCTGTCCCCGCTGCACCGGACTTACCGGGCATCGGCATTGGGTCGGGTCGCGGACCAGGCGGTGGCATCACCGGCGGTTTCGGAGATATGCCGGTTGCCCCGCCGCCGCAGGTTGCTGCCGTCAGGCCGATGCTGGTCTCGCATTGGGCGGAAGGCAACCTGATCTACCGCGTGCAACCAAGCTATCCCGCGCTGGCGCGCCAGGCACGGGTTCAGGGCGCCGTCGAGTTGCGGGCGATTATCAGTAAGGCGGGGACGATCGAGAATCTAGTTGTGGTCCGCGGACATCCGATGCTGTCAGCAGCCGCGATTGAAGCGGTCCGGCAATGGCGCTATCGTCCGTATCTGCTTAACAACGAGCCCATCGAGGTGGAGACCGAAATCACGGTGAACTTCGTGTTGTCGGGTAGTTAACGTTAGCGGTTACCGTCGGCAGGTGGGCTGGGCGCGTGCGGTCGTTATAATCGGCTTAGTGAACGCACCGCGTATCCATCTGTCAAAAATGCCTGAAAGCCGCTCGTTGATTCTCGACGGCCGGACTTGGGCGGAAGTTTCTCTGGCAGCGCTGGGAGAAAATTTCCACGCAGTACAGAAGCACGTCGGCAACGGCGTCACCATCTGCGCGGTGGTCAAAGCCGATGGCTACGGTCACGGCGCGGTGGAATGTGCGCTCGCGCTCGAGTCCGAGGGGGCTCGATGGCTGGGAGTGACCGACGCCGCGGAAGGCCTGGCGCTGCGCGGCGCTGGGGTTGCGGCCCGCATCCTGCTGATGACCGGAATCTGGAAGGGCGAGGAAGATGGAATCGTCGCCCGGAATCTTACTCCCACGATCTGGGAACCTTGGCATATTGAGACCCTCGAACGCGCCGCGCGAAAGCGGGACAGTGATCTTTCTTCGCAGATTGCCTCACATCGGTTGCCGGTCCATTTGAAGATCGACACGGGCATGAACCGACTGGGCGCATCGCTGGAAGCGTTGCCGCATTTGTGCGAGATGTTGTCCGCGTGCAAGCACCTCACTCTCGAAGGAGTGAGTACGCACTTTGCGTCGGCTGAAGTGCTGGACGCCGAAGACGCGGTGCGGCAGATGAAATGCTTCGAAGAGGGACTTGCGGTCTTGCGGAATTACGGGCTTCGGCCTCCTCTGGCTCACATGGGAAATTCCGCCGCTATGAGCGCGCGGCCTGACACTTGGAAGACCATGGTGCGTCCGGGAATCGCGCTCTACGGATACTCGCTGGCATTTACCCGCGGCGGCGCGCCTGCTCCGGTGGCTGATTTGCCGCTGCGTCCGGTGCTTTCGTGGAAGACGCGGGTGCTGACGGTGAAAGATGTTGCTGCGGGACAAGCAGTCGGCTACATGGGCACTTTCGTGACTAAGGCGCGGAGCCGCATCGCGGTGCTGCCTGTCGGTTATGCGGATGGTTATCCGCGGCTGCTTTCGAATCGCGCGCGGGTGATTGTGGGCGGCGAATATGCTCCGGTTGTCGGGCGCGTCTCGATGGACCTCACCATTGTGGACGTCAGCCACATTCCCGGCGTCACGGTCGGAGATGAAGTCGTCCTCATTGGTAAGAGCAGCGGCAAGAGCGTGGACGCCGTCGAGCTAGCGCAGTTGTGCGAGAGCGTGCCTTACGAAATTCTGTGCGGCTTGTCGCAGCGAGTGCCTCGAGTGTACGTCTGAGCAGTCAGCACTCAGCATTCAGCACTCAGCTAAGGCGCCACGACTGAATGCTGAGTGCTGACTGCTGAGTGCTGAAATCCCGCCGTTGAACCGACCTGGGTCGCCAATCTGTACCTCCTTGTTGTATTCCTAGAAGATAGATGACCTCGCGCTACGCTCAATGGATGTACGACTGGGAAACTCAGCTCACTTCGGTGGACAATAACCGCGTGGTGCGTCCGCTGGACTGGGGACTGGATTGGACCCACAGCTGGCCTGGGCGCAACGGCGGTCCTCCGTTTGGTCCTCCGTCTGAAAGTTCGGGACGGGCTTCGCGCGATGTGCTGGAATATTTCTCGCGTTTCAACGATCGCATCATTCGCGACAGTGATGATTTCTACTCCTACCAGACGCCCACAGATTTTCGCCTGGAGCGGCGCGAGGTGCAGGTATTCAGCACGCGCGAAGTGCCTGACCCGCGGCTGGAAGAAAAAGTTCGTGGCACTCATGCGGATTTTCTGCGTTTCACCTCGCCGGTGGTTACGCCTTATCCCGAAAACAATCTGGTGAATGCTCGCTGGTTTCCGGTGCGCGGACGCCGGGCCGTCGTTCTCCTGCCGCATTGGAATTCCGACGCGCTTTCCTACACCAGCCTCTGCCGGGTGCTGAACTGGATGGGCATCGCGGTGCTGCGGCTGTCGATGCCGTATCACGATATTCGCCGTCCGGCGGAGATCGACCGCGCTGACTATGCTGTCTCCGCCAACATTGGACGCACTCTCGATTCGGTGCGCCAGGGCGTGATCGACGTGCGCTGCTGTCTCGACTGGCTCGAAGCACAGGGTTACAACCGGCTCGGCATCGTCGGCACCAGTCTCGGATCGTGTTATGCGTTTATTGCCACTGCGCACGATCCGCGAATTCAGGTGGCTGCGTTTAACCATGCTTCGACTTATTTTGCCGACGTGGTGTGGCATGGGCAGTCCACACGGCACATTCGCGAGGGACTGGAAACGGCCATCGATCTGGAGAATCTGCGGCAGGTGTGGCGGGCCGTCAGTCCGATGGTGTATTTCGACAAGTTTTCGCGCTGGCCTCGGCGATCGCTCATCATTTATGCAAAGTACGATATGACGTTCCTGCCGGAATTTTCGGAGCAGGTGGTTGACGAATTCGAGAAGCACAAACTCGATCACAAAGTTGTCGTGCTGCCCTGCGGGCATTACACGATGGGTGAAACTCCGTACAAATACATGGACGGCTGGCAGCTCGTTAGTTTTCTGCGGACGGCGTTCGAGTAGGCTCCAGCTGGCGCTGTCCGTTCCCAGGTGTTGGTACCCCCCCCCCCCCCCCCCCAATTTCCGTAAAGTATTGATAACAAACATTATCTTTGAGGGGTGCTCCGCCAAAGTATTCATTCTAAGTACTTTACAGGTAAAGTCTTGAATGCATATGACTTAGTGATCTCCGTTCAGGGCTCCTTGATATGGATTCCCGAGGCGGCGAAATTTTTCTTGCTCCGTCCCTTTATAATCATTGGTTTAGGAGAAAACTCGCTCCAAATCTTTGAGTCTAAAGGGGCGATTTTGCAAAATATTCCGGAATAAGGACTTAGCCCGATAACGGCCTCCGAAAACACTTTGGGGCAGCTTCGAGGTGCGTCGGCCTTCGACGGACACTCCTCGAAACTGCCCCGATCAACTTCTAGTGTTGCAGCGGTGGGATCCCTAAGTCAACGACTATTGCAAAGGCTGGCGCTGTTGTTGTGTCTCCCTCAGATCTGTGTACCTCAGATTGGCCGGTTCAGGGCGACGCGGCATCGGTGGAAATGGCTCCGGATGTAAAAATGGCTCCGCACTTCGGACAACGCATTTGGGTGAAACTGACGCAACGCACTTCCGCCGGTGGAATCTGGCATCCGCAGTGTGGGCAAAGCGTCGCCAATGACGCCAGCACTTTTTCGAGATTAATCTTTTTCCGGGCAGGCATTCAGGGATTCTATCGCCGGGTTCGTTCGGAACTGGGTCAATGAGTTCTATAAAAAGGGATGTCAAGAAAAAACTTCTCCCTCGACCGGAGGTCGAGAAGATTTTAGTCTCGACATCCAGCCCACTGTCCGTAAGTGCCCATCGATTGCGCTCGAAGGGTTTTGCTCTGGCTTGTCTGCCCTTCCTGTGGGTTTCATCTTTCGGTGATGACGACGCCAATCGAGTCTTGAGACAGGGCAAGCGAAACTGGTCTTGGAGTGTCAACCATGGTTCTATCGGAGGCTCGTGGCCTATCGCTATTTCTGGTTATCCGAGGAGGCATAACGTGTAATGGGTGACTCGGTGCCGAGGCACACGGGGCCGATCTCATTGACTGATACTCACCTCGAACCGAGCGTCTCGAGAACCCGACCGACCACCACCAGAGAGAATCACCGGAGATGGAAAGGCCTCTTACCAGAGACGCTCAAGCGGCTTGCCGATGCAATTGTTTGGCGTCGAAACTTACTCCTTTCTTCCAAATCGTTAAGGTGATCGCGGCAATCTTTCTGGCCAGGGTGAGACGCGCCATCGTCGGCCGCATCCCTTTTTCAAGCAGCGCCCCATAGAAATCGTACAACGGCCCAGGGTGAGTACTCGCAGATAGAGCAGCGCCCTTGAACAGATTCTTCAGATCATGATTATGGTTGCCATTCAGACCGCGCACGGTGATGCGCTCCCGATTTCGTTGTACCTTCCCTCTCACATAGCGGTACTCGCCGCTGTCGTGCGTCTCAACCGCAAAACCACTGTAAGCCCATAGTTGGCGCTTGGTGCGGAAACGGTGCGGTGTCTGTAGTAACGCCACTAGCATGGCCGCACGAATCGGACCGATCGCAGGAATCTGGCGCAGCATTTTCACGGCATCATGTTTGCGGCTCTCTCGCAGCAGGTCGTGTCGCGCTTCCTGGCGCACCGGTTGCAGTAGATCCAGTTGCTGATAGAAACGTTCTGCCCGCAGGCGAACCCCGGGCTGCGGGATCTTGGCCAACCACTCTACCCGATATCGCGGGGCATACACGGTTGTACCGCTACACGGAATGGCCCAGCTTCGATAGAGAGCTTTGATCCGGGTCATGACTCGCGTGACATCTTTCGTGAGCGTCTGATAGCTGCGACCCAGTTCCTTTAACGTTCGCACCCCGTGCTCGCCGTGGTACGCCGGATGGAGCTGGTTGCCGCGCAACAACTCCGCCAGCTTCCGCGCATCAATCCGGTCACTCTTGCTGCCGTCTTTCAGCAGCGCGTTCTTTCGCGGATCGCAGACCACAAGACGGCTGACGCGAGGTTTCAGCAGGTCATGCAACCAGGCGGCGGAAGTTCCTTCTTCAAAGGTCACCGATAGACTTCCGCGTAGCCCATCGAGGAACTCTAGAATCGTGGCTGCTTTCGTCTCCAGGATGCATTCCATGATCAGCTTCCCCGAGCTGTCCATGACGGCAACCGAGATCGTTGCCTGGTGAACGTCCATGCCAATATACTTTTCTTGCTTCATGACGGCGCTCCTTTTGCTAAGTGTGATCCGAACAATCACAACCTACCGCAAAGTGGGCGCCTTTTTATATTGCGTGAAATGGCGATCTTGCGCCAGTTAACGCACAAGTCACCATTAGTCACTCCGCGCGGGTTCTAGTCCGTGCTCGGACTCCTGTTTCCTCAACGGCGCGGATTAGTAGTCCAGGTCCAGCAATTCCTTGATGCTCAAATCTATGTTAGCCCTCTGTGCCTCCTCGCTGAGGTTGGATTTGCCGACCTGGATGGTTACCTTGTCGATCTTGCCGGTGAACTTGTTGTCGCCCTGCTTGTAGTCGTCGGTCACAATCGTATAGAGGTTCTCGCCCACGTCCGTCGTTTCCGCGCTAAACGCGTTCGCGTTAGTGTGCTCGATCCGCCCTGTGGCGACCTTTTCACCGTTGACGAAGAGCAAACCCGTACCCCCCGCCCCAGGCTTACCTCCGTCGTAAGCAAACTCGAAGCGAAGCGTCACCCGCCCGGCCGGCAGCCGAGCGGGCCCAGCGATCTTGTAAGTCTCGCGACCAAGAAAGTTGTAGGCAAACCTGGGTGCGCCGTCCTTGGCGTACAGGCTCCAGCCGCCCACTCCCCCGCCTTGGGCGATGACCACCCCCTGTGCGCCGGCGTCCGGAACCTCTATGTCGGCCGTAATCACGAAGGAGTGGTTCTTGATGTTGATGAAGCCATTTTCGGGTATTCCCTTCATGCCTTCGTAGACCGTCATCTCGGTGCGACCTTCCAGCAGATCTGGACGGCCAGCCAGGGCAGGGTTGAAGCGCTCCCAGGAGCGGTCGTCAAGTGGCAGCACGTTGTACTTGACGGCTTCCTCCAGGAAGACACCCTTTAGCTTCTCAAGCTTCTCGGGGTACTTCGCGGCAAGGTCATGAGCGCAACTGAAATCTTTCTCCACGTTGTAAAGCTCCCACTTGTCGTTGGCAAACGTGGCCCGCGGCTTAGCCTCCCATGGCGGGCGATGCACTGTGGTGGCGAACCAGCCGTCCTGGTAAATGCCCCGGTTGCCTGCCATCTCGAAGTATTGCGTGGTATGGCGCGACTTCGCCTCGGCGCTATTAAAGGTGTCGAGCATGCTCACGCCTTCGATGGGTTTCTGCCGGACACCATAGACGACCCCAGGCTGCGGCAGCCCAGCCGCCTCTAACACCGTTGGGGCGATGTCAATCATGTGGTACCACTGCGTACGCAAGCCGCCCTTCTCCTTGATGCCCTTCGGCCAATGAACCACAATGGACTGGCAGATGCCGCCGTAGGAAGCCACCTGATGGCCCCAACCAAAGGGCGTGGCACCTGCGAACGCCCAGCCATTGTTATACAAAATGTGGGATTTCGGCCCGCCAATTTCGTCAAAGTGCTTCAGCGCAATGTCAAGCGGTTCTGGCAGCCCGTTGTACACGGATATCACATTAAAGGCGCCGTTGAGGCCACCCTGGAAAACCGAGCCGTTGTCGCCGGTGATGTAGAAGACCAGTGTGTTGTCCATTTCGCCCAGGTCTTCGATCGAGTCGAGGAACCGCCCGATTTCGTGATCGGTCACCTCGGCAAAGGCGGCATAGATTTCCATGTACCTGGCAAAAACTTTTTTCTCGTCAGGGGTCAACTTGTCCCATTCCTGGATTCCCGGCGGCTTGGGTGCGAGTTCGGTGCCCGGGGGCACGACCCCCATTTTGATCTGGCGGGCTAGCGTTTCCTTCCGCACCTGGTCCCAGCCCTGGTCGAACTTTCCCTTGTACTTGTCGCGCCACTTCTCGGGTACTTGAAACGGGCTGTGGGTGCCAATGGCGGAGTAGTAGACGAAAAATGGCTTGTCGGGCGCAAGGGACTTCTGGGAACGCACCCAGTCGATGGCCTTGTCGGTGATGTCGGTGCTGGCGTAGTAATCGGGGTCGGGGTGCAGATCCACCCTATTCATGTTGTCGTAAATGACCGGATGAAAGAGGTCAGCTTCGCCGGCCATGAAACCGTAGAACCGCTCAAACCCGCTATGCAACGGCCAGCGGTCGAACGGTCCCACAGCGCTGGATTCCCAGGGCCCCAGCTCGTGACACTTGCCGAACATGGCTGTGCTGTAGCCGTTGAGCCGCAGGATCTCGGGCAGCGTCGTGACGCTGCTCGGACGCATTGCGGTGTATCCCGGGAAGGCGGTGGCAATCTCCGAGATCACGCCGAAGTTGGCGCTGTGGCTGTTGCGGCCGGTAAGCAGCGCCATGCGGCTGGGGGAACACAACGGGGGCACTTTGAAATTGTTGTAGCGCAGCCCGGTTTGGGCGAGCCGGTCCAGCGTCGGCATCTGGATCGGCCCTCCGAACGTATCGGGGTCGCCGAAGCCAAAGTTGTCGAGGAGGATAACCACCACGTTGGGCGCGCCTTTCGGGGCCTTCACTTGGAACCGCGGCGGCGCTTTTGCGTTGCGCGCGTCAAGTTCGGTGATTGGCGGATACTTCGGCTCGGGGACGGGCAGCACCGTACGGTCCATGGCGGCGGGCATGCCGAGGGTACTGCTTTGGGCGTCTGCCACGTTGCAAGCACAGGTCGCTAACAGTCCAGCCAAGATCAGAGTGAAAAAGCGTGTCATCGTCTTTCTCCTGTCGATTACTCTTGAACGCGATTCGCAAGTGATGGAGGCTTTCCAACCGGCCCGGCGCGGCTGTTGTGGAAGGCCAGGGGGAGGGCCTCGGATTGACGCTTCATGGATTCAGTCCCCTTATGGTCTCGCGACACGGCGCAACTATCACGCCTTTACGGTCTCCCAACCGCCGCTGTGACCGCATCTTCCACCTTTGTTCTGGGGCTGCGATTATGAAGAAAACGACGCACACATTGTAAACCCATTCTTACCTGGTTGTTCTTCAATCGAGTCACCTGTTGCTAACAGTCATGATCGCAGTACGTGACCGAAGAGATGCATGGGTCGGACCGAGAGTCTGAACCTGAAAAACGATTACGAGCGAGCCTGTGGTTGGTCGGCCATTTCAACAAGAGCGAAATGGCGCTCTTCTCCGAGTGCACGGATAGGTATGCTCAAAAGTTGCTTGACACCGCCGACATTGTCAGAGACGCGATATTGCAACAACTAGCCTTACTTTCAGTTTTTTCAAGGTGAAGAACGAAGCCAAGCAAAAACCCCACCCGAGCAGAGCTTGAGCGGGGCACCCTTTAGATCTCGGGCGAAAACCCATGCCCGTCCACTCTTACGGCTGGTAAATCTGCACGTTGTTGTAGGCGGTGCTTGGAAAGCTGCCTCCGCCGAAGCAATACAGTCGGCCACCGGCTTCTGCTGAGGCGCCACTGTAGTCAATGCCCTGCGGCATCGGAGCCAGGGTCGTCCACGCTTTCGTTTTTGGGCTGTACGATTCGTTAAGGGTGAGATTGCTTCCGTTATCGCCACCGGCAACGTACAAATCTCCTTTGATCACAGCAGAGCATCCCGGTTCGCGAGGCGTGGGGTCGGCGGTAAGCTCGGACCAGGTATTCTTCTTTGCGTTGTAAGCTTCGATATTGCCAGAATAGCTGGAGGCATTTCCTCCGTCCACCGCGACCACCGACGCCCCCAGTTTGCCCGCTGCCTCCCATCCGGTCGCGGTCAACAAAGGGGATTCTGCAGTCCAGGTATTCGTTGTGATGTTGTAGCTCTCGACATTGGCTAGATAGCCGTCGTAGCCTTGCCCGCCCATTACATAAATGATGTCTTTAACGGCGACTGCAGCAGCAGTCTCCTGAACGTAGGGCATGGGGGCCAAAGTGGTCCAAGTGTTGGTGGCCGGGTTGTAGGATTCGGTGATGTCTAGCAGCGCAGAACCGTTGCTGCCTCCGAAAACGTACAGGATTTTATTGACCAGGGCATAGGCGACGAACCCACGCGGGTTGGGGTCGGAAGCGCCGGTCGTCCAGGTGTTCTTCTTGGGGCTGTAGATTTCGTTGACACCAAGGAAACTACTGGGGTTGTAGCCGTCGACTACATAGATGTTCGCCCCGACCGCTGCGGCGGCAGCACCCATGCGAGCGGTGGGCATCGCGGCCCCGCTCGTCCATGTGTTGTGCGTGATGGCTGGAAGCTGTCTGCCAGCGGGCTCGTCTTGCGCTGCGGCCGACAGCGTTCCGACGAGGACGATCGCCAGAACGACAACTGTGGAGATGCTTCGGGTTAACGTGGTTTTTGCCTGCGTCATCATTCGCTCCTCTAGGTGCCGACCGGTAATGTGCAAAGTGTTGCGACTTGGTTGGTGCGGTTCCGGCACAAAATCAGGTGGCATTATGTTCCTAGCCCGTCCCACCCGCAATGGACATGAACGGACAAGAACGGGCATTAGCGGACATTTCGGCCCGGATTGACGAGCTCAGGGGAAATTGTTGCTTTAGCCAGGCGATTGCACTCAGAACCGAGTCAATGCGTGAAATGGGGATGTTACAACAACTACTGGACTAGTCCCTCCACCGAGCCATCCTCAGAACGGATTTAATGGTTGCAAAGGTGCAGGCTCCAATAGCGAGGAATCGAAACGCAAATGGAGATGTGACAAATTTCACTTGACAAGGTGTGCCTGCTTATACTTGACTTCTAATGGGTTGGTAGCGCCTGGTGAAGAACAATTCCCCGCACGACCTGCACACCACTGAGGCGCGAACCCCGAGCGCCGACCCTCTCAGCAATTGGTTTATTAGCGATCGCCAAGTTTGGGCCGCACAGTCCGAGATGACAACGCTCGTAGTGGCCCGTTTATAGCGAAACGACCGACCTCGAACACGGCCCCGGAGAAAAAACGAAGTCGTCGAGATTGCCGGGGCGCGATTTGCGAATCCCGCACTGTGGAGGTTTTCCATGACGAAACTACGAACCCAAAGTCTCCTTGTCGCTCTAGGAAAAAAATCCCGTATGCTAAGCGCCGCGTTTGTTTCCGCCATCACTGTAGCCGTACTAACGTTGGCCGCGCCAGCCATAGCGCAGAATCCCGCAACGGCGTCCACGGCCGCGGTCAAATCGGTCCGACGCAACCGGTCAGTCGAGGCTCCAGACTCGTCGACATAGACCCCACCAACAGGACGGTGACCACGAGCAGCTTCTCCGTCGCCTGGAGTACCAGCAACGACACGGAAGCGATCACCAGCTTCATCTGGAATGGTGGTTTAAACTTGACCAACGACCAAGGCATCGGTACGTGCTATCCCCAATTCCCGGGAAGCGTCGAGTACTTTGGAAATAGCTACGCACCACCGGACCCCTGGGCGGGAGGACTCGTGTTAGTGGGCGGAGGCACCACGACCCCACCGGGCACAACGGCGTGGTCGGGCCAGATCCTCCCGTCCGGTACCGCGCAGGTCATCATCAATTCGAGCTCCACGGATTGTCCACCCTCTTCAGCGGGAATCAACGTACAAACCACATACAATTTCGTCAGCCCGGACGATCCTACTACCATCTCGTTTGGAGTTCAGCGGGCGTTCGATTTCTCTACAACCACTTTCGCCCATGACTTTCAGCCTTACATGGCCCGCCTGAGTCTCGATGAGGGCTTCACGGAGGCGCTCTACCCTGACACCAGCGGCGCCTTGGCTACCATCAATGTGTACAACTGCGGCAGTGGCTGCACCGGCCCCGATGTGATCCCAAATGCCACGCTGTTGACTCCGTCTTGGGATGCAACGCAGGGTTGGTTCGCGATTCACAATCCCAGTACACTCCAGGGCGTGGTCGTCGCACGAAAACCCTCCGTTGACCCACATGGAAACCCCATAGCTGTGCAGCTCTGGGTCGACAATGACGGCGGTTCGGATACGAACGTCACGTCCTTCCTGCTCATGTATCCGACAGGAGGCTTCACAGGGGGGCTGGTCACCGAGACCGAGACGCTCTGCTTCTATGACAGCAGCATCTGGACTCCCTCGATGACGCCTCCTGCGCCGTGTAATGGGATTCCAGCAACAAGCACCACGCTGACGTCCTCACTCAACCCCTCCAACTATGGCCAGTCGGTGACCTTCACTGCTACGGTGACGGCGAGCTCTGGAACGCCCACTGGGACGGTCATTTTCTACGACGGATCGACCGCGATCGGGAGTGCCACACTTTCGAACGGTAGCGCGTCGATCTCTACCTCAACTCTGCCGGCGGGATCGGACTCGATCACGGCAGCCTATCAGGGATCAAGCAGCTTTGCGCCCAGCACGTCGGCGCCACTCATCCAGGTAGTGAACGGTGCCAAAACCACCACCTCGTTGGTTTCCTCGTTGAATCCCTCTGTGTTTGGGCAAACGGTGATATTGACCGCTTCGGTGAATTCTGCTTCGGGAACGCCAAACGGCACGGTTCTCTTCTATGACGGCTCAACTCAAATTGGAAGTGCGACGCTGGCAGGCGGAAGCGCATCGTTTTCCACGGCGCTCGCGGCAGGCTCGCACTCGATCACGGCCGCTTATCAGGGATCAGGCAGCTTTGAGCCCAGCACCTCGGCCCCACTCATGCAGGTCGTCAGCATCGCAACCACAACAACCTCGTTGGTATCATCCGTCAATCCCGTGCCCCTCCATAAGCCGGTGACCTACACCGCGACTGTGGTAAACCAATATGGCGCTGTCGTAACGGGAACGGTCGCCTTCCAAGACGGTGGCACGACGGTCGCGACCGTTTCGGTAGTCAACAATCAGGCGGCGTACATGACAATCTACAAGAAGTCCGGCCTGCACGTAATCATGGCTGTATACTCCGGAGACGCGAACAACACCGGGAGCACATCCGTTACGCTGATGGAGTGCGCCGGGAGTTGCGGCACTGGGACAGCGGTGACGACGTCGGGGTCGCCTTCGCAAGTCGGCCAGCCGGTGACCTTCACAGCGACCGTGACGTCGACGAAAGGCAAGATTCCAGACGGTGAGCTGGTGACGTTCTACGATGGCAAAACGGTGCTGGGTTCGGCAACGTTAGCGAACGAGCAGGCAGCCTACACAACTTCAACTCTTTCGGCGAAGACGCACACCATCAAAGCAACCTACCCTGGAGACGGGACCTTCGAGCCAAGTACCGGGAGTGTTAAGCAAGTAGTGCTGAAATACCCTACGACTACGTCGCTGACTTCGAGTCCGAACCCGTCCAATTACGGCCAGACAGTGATGTTCACGGCAACGGTCACGCCGAGTGGGTCGTATGCCCTGACCGGCAAGGTGGGATTTTATGATGGAACAACTGGGATAGGAGCGGCGACCTTAAGCGGAGGCATAGCCACACTTAA
Organism: uncultured Acidobacteriaceae bacterium; assembly: GCA_963755765.1. Classification (GTDB taxonomy): domain Bacteria; phylum Acidobacteriota; class Terriglobia; order Terriglobales; family Acidobacteriaceae; genus Acidiflorens. The sequence continues at coordinate 275,607 of CAVWKZ010000001.1, read as the reverse complement.
TAACTCCACGCTCGCGGCGGGCACGCACTCGATCACGGCAAAATACTTAGGGGACCCTTACAACCATTCGAGCGAGTCGCCGGTAGTCGCACAGGTAGTGAAATGAGCTTTGACCGGTATCGCGCTACCGTCTCCTGAAGTTGATGTCTTGGATGAGCCGCCCGATCTTTGGGCGGCTTTTTCCTGGGCCATGCCGAACGTGGTTGTCCCATGGCTGACGCAACCAGGCGTTTGCACATTGAGGATTTTGGCCGGGTTCGGGTCAATGAGTTCTATAAAAAGGGATGTCAAGAAAAAACTTCTCCCTCGACCGGAGGTCGAGAAGATTTTAGTCTCGACATCCAGCCCACTGTCCGTAAGTGCCCATCGATTGCGCTCGAAGGGTTTTGCTCTGGCTTGTCTGCCCTTCCTGTGGGTTTCATCTTTCGGTGATGACGACGCCAATCGAGTCTTGAGACAGGGCAAGCGAAACTGGTCTTGGAGTGTCAACCATGGTTCTATCGGAGGCTCGTGGCCTATCGCTATTTCTGGTTATCCGAGGAGGCATACCGTGTAATGGGTGACTCGGTGCCGAGGCACACAGGGCCGATCTCATTGACTGATACTCACCTCGAACCGAGCGTCTCGAGAACCCGACCGACCACCACCAGAGAGAATCACCGGAGATGGAAAGGCCTCTTACCAGAGACGCTCAAGCGGCTTGCCGATGCAATTGTTTGGCGTCGAAACTGACTCCTTTCTTCCAAATCGTTAAGGTGATCGCGGCAATCTTTCTGGCCAGGGTGAGACGCGCCATCGTCGGCCGCATCCCTTTTTCAAGCAGCGCCCCATAGAAATCGTACAGCGGCCCAGGGTGAGTACTCGCAGATAGAGCAGCGCCCTTGAACAGATTCTTCAGATCATGATTATGGTTGCCATTCAGACCGCGCACGGTGATGCGCTCCCGATTTCGTTGTACCTTCCCTCTCACATAGCGGTACTCGCCGCTGTCGTGCGTCTCAACCGCAAAACCACTGTAAGCCCATAGTTGGCGCTTGGTGCGGAAACGGTGAGGTGTCTGTAGTAACGCCACCAGCATGGCCGCACGAATCGGACCGATCGCAGGAATCTGGCGCAGCATTTTCACGGCATCATGTTTGCGGCTCTCTCGCAGCAGGTCGTGTCGCGCTTCCTGGCGCACCGGTTGCAGTAGATCCAGTTGCTGATACAACCGTTCCGCCCGCAGACGAACTCCGGGTTGCGGGATCTTGGCCAACCACTCGGCGCGATGCCGCGGGGCATAGACGGTGGTTCCGCTGCAGGGAATCGCCCAGCTGCGGTACAGCGCTTTGATCCGACTCATGACTCGCGTGACATCTTTCGTGAGCGTCTGATAGCTGCGACCCAGTTCCTTTAACGTTCGCACCCCGTGCTCGCCGTGGTACACCGGATGGAGCTGGTTGCCGCGCAACAACTCCGCCAGCTTCCGCGCATCAATCCGGTCACTCTTGCTGCCGTCTTTCAGCAGCGCGTTCTTTCGCGGATCGCAGACCACAAGACGGCTGACGCGAGGTTTCAGCAGGTCATGCAACCAGGCGGCGGAAGTTCCTTCTTCAAAGGTCACCGATAGACTTCCGCGTAGCCCATCGACGAACTCTAGAATCGTGGCTGCCTTCGTCTCCAAAATGCATTCCATGACCAGCTTCCCCGAGCTGTCCATGACGGCAACCGAGATCGTTGCCTGGTGAACGTCCATGCCAATATACTTTTCTTGCTTCATGACGGCGCTCCTTTTGCTAAGTGTGATCCGAACAATCACAACCTACCGCAAAGTGGGCGCCTTTTTATATTGCGTGAAATGGCGATATTCACCAACTAACAGGGCACCATTGTTTGCGGTCCTTGATCGTCGTGGAGGATCGGAATACAGTTCTCGTGAACACAGAAGACCGGTCACGGCAGCCGGGTCAACAGCTAACCTCGCCCTCGGTTGGCTATTTCGGAAAAGGGAGATGATTATCATGGCGGCACAGCCGCAAGGATTGAACGCCGAGCATCCATTGACCGTAATTCGTCCCGCTACTCGGGCCGACGCAGAAGTGTGCGGACGAATCTGTTTTGACGCTTTTGTGACGCTTGCGAGTAAGCACAACTTCCCGCCTGACTTCCCAAGCCCCGAGGTTACGACTCAGGTGCTCTCGATGATGTTCTCGCATCCCTCGTTTTTCTGCGTCGTGGCGGAACAGGACAAGAAGATCATCGGCAGCAATTGCCTGGACGAGAGAACCACCATTGCTGGTGTGGGGCCGATCACCATAGACCCCGGCACACAAGACCGAAGCGTGGGTCGTCAACTGATGCAAGCCGTCATGACACGTGCGGCGGCAAAGAGGTTCGCGGGGATCCGCCTGGTCCAGGCGGCGTACCACAATCGCTCGCTCTCACTCTATTCAAAGCTGGGTTTCGTCGTGCGTGAGCCGCTGGCCTGTATGCAGGGCCAGCCAATACGGAGACCAGTTCCGGGATATCAGGTGCGGCCTGCGCACCAGAGTGACCTGCCAGTGTGCAACGATCTCTGTTTGAGAGTGCATGGGCACGACCGTGGCGGCGAGCTTGGCGACGCGATTCAGCGAGGGACAGCGGTGGTCGCCGAAGGGGACGGGCAAATAAGAGCCTATGCTTCCGCCATCGCCTTTTCTGGTCATGCCGTCGGCGAGACTAATCGCGACTTGCAGGCACTGATCGCGTCGGCGACGGAGTTTTACGGGCCAGGAATTCTTGTACCCACCCGTAATGCCGGATTGTTCCGCTGGTGCCTTGAGATGGGATTGCGAGTGGTTCAGCCCATGACCCTGATGACGGTGGGGCTTTACAACGAACCGGTTGGCGCGTACTTGCCTTCGATCCTGTATTAAGACGGGTCGGGACTAACTGAGAATAGGCAGACCCCAGAGTCAATTAGTGAAATGGAAATATTACGCCAACTGAAGCCATTGCTCCCCAGTTGGCAGCTTAGGATAGCTTCCGGTTAGCGACTAACCGGGAGCTAGTCCATTCGTGGACACAAGCACGTTTGAACTAAGCCGCTAGCGCGGCGGACGCTACCGCGTGGTCGTCGCCAGCATTGTTGCCCGTGTAAGGTTTTGGGTCACAAGGAGGTTCACTGTGACTCGACTCAGGAAGTTGATGCTGGACGAGCTCCAGCGTCGCAACTACGCCCAGAACACCGTCCGTGCCTATATCCACGCCATAGAGGATTTCGCGAAGTACTTCCACCGTTCGCCAGATCGGCTCGGCCCAGAACATATTCGCGAGTACCAGGTTCACCTGTTTCGCGACTGCAAACTCTCGGCGGGGACCATCGAAGGTCGCACCGCTGCTCTGCGTTTTCTCTTCGTCAAGACACTCCGACGGCCCTATCTTCCCGATCACATTCCGTTTCCCAAGCGTCAGAGGCGGATGCCCACGGTACTGAGTCAGGAAGAGGTGGCGCGACTCATTGCTTCCGCTCGAAACCTTATGCACCGCACCATGCTGATGATGCTGTATGCGACCGGCCTGCGCCGAGCTGAACTATGCCACCTCAAGGTCTGCGATATCGACAGCGAACGCATGGTCATTCATGTTCGCCAGGGCAAGGGCGGCCGTGACCGCGACGTCCTGTTGACCCCGAAGCTGCTGGAGACCCTGCGCGAGTACTGGCGCTGGATGAAACCAAAAACATATCTATTCCCCGGCACGGTCAACAACTGGCGGGCCGATGTACCCATCACGGAGAAGATTGTCTGGACTGCCGTGGCCGAGGCCGCGAAGCATGCTGGGGTGAGCAAGCATGTGTCTCCGCACACGCTCAGGCACAGTTTCGCTACTCACATGCTCGAAGCCGGCGCCGATCTGCGCACGATCCAGATTCTGCTGGGTCATGCCAAGCTCGCCGACACCACTGTCTACCTGCACTTGTCCCGGCGTCATCTGCAGGCAGTTCCCAGTCCGCTGGAAACCATCGAGGTGTCTAGTCCCGACCAGGTGAAGCGTTCCAGGAGGCTGATCAAGCGATGAGTCGGCCCGCCCTTGAGGTGGCCGATATCGTCCGAGCAGCAGGAAACAGATTCTGGGAGCATCACGGATCACATCTTGCATGGCAGCATCGCAAGGTGCTCGATGCCATCGCCCGATGTCGAACTGCGGCGTTGGGCGGTCATCGTGATCAGTGTGTGCGCTGCGGCCATCAGGCTATCTCGTACAACTCATGCCGAAACAGGCATTGTCCCCGATGCCAGGGAAACGCACGCTCCCGGTGGCTAGCCGAGCGCAGAGCGGAGCTGTTGCCCGTCTCGTACTTTCACATCGTCTTCACGCTGCCGCACGAACTCTCCGCTCTAGCCCTGCAGAACAAGCGACTGCTGTACGATCTGCTGTTCCGAGCTAGCGCAGCGACGCTGCTCGAACTCGCCGGCGACCCGAAACATCTGGGTGCGGACATCGGGTTTCTTGGCGTGCTCCACACTTGGGGACAGAACCTTCACCATCATCCGCACATACACTACCTGGTTCCTGCTGGCGGTCTTGCACCCGACGGTTCCCGATGGATCTCCTCCTCGAGACGATTCTTTCTGCCCGTCGCCGCGCTGAGTCGCGTCTTCCGGGGAAAGTTCGCAGCCGGACTGAAGCAACTCTTTCTTCAGCACAAGCTCCAGTTCCATGGCTCACTCCAGAGTCTTGCTGAGCCCCGCCGATTCCACGCGTTCCTGCGACTCCTCTTCCGCGAAAACTGGGTGGTCTACGCCAAGCCACCCTTCGGAGGTCCTGAACATGTTCTGAACTATCTCGTCCGCTATACGCACCGCGTCGCCATCTCCAACCATCGACTGGTGGCTTTCCAGAATGATCGAGTCTCGTTTCGCTGGAAAGACTACGCACGGGGCGGTAAGCAGAAGATCATGGCGGTTTCCGCAGATGAGTTTCTGCGACGATTCTTGATCCACGTTCTCCCGAAAGGGTTGGTCCGCATCCGCCACTTCGGACTTTTCGCTAATCGCAGACGTGGCGATATGCTGTCACGCTGCCGCAATCTGCTCAGCGCGCACTGCGCAAAAGAGGCTGACACAACAGCCCATCTGCGCTGTCCGGTTTGCGCCGGTCCCATGTTCACCATTGAACGGCTGACCAATACCCAGCTTTATTTCCAATCGGCCCAGACCAGGCCTGATTCCCAGAGGTGCAGCCTCGACTCCTCCTGAGATACCGATCGCGCAACTTGTTTCGATCAACGTCTGTTGTAGGTGTGTTCCAGCACGCCATGCCCTCGTCTGCGCACGCACCGACGGAGTCCCCCAAACACCACCCTTTCTGTCACAGGTCAAGACTCCAATGCGATGTTCAAGAACAACGCCGTCTCTCCCTTCGTCTCGGTTGCTTGCTTTAGACACGCCCTGCACCCGGTATGGACGGATTGAAATCCCATAGTCCACCGCGTCCGCCGCAAACGCCAGCGGCTCAGTTCAAACGACCCTATCGAAACTGCCCCGACCACACGACCGCGCACCCCCACACTTCCTCTTTCGGGGCAGTCCCGATAGGGCCCTAACGTTTCTCGGTAGCGATAAGCAGTTGTTCTGTATCCTCGGCCTGGCGACGCCGCATTCCTCACTTCTTTTCCGTGAGATCGGCAGCCCAATTCGCGATGAGGTTCAGCGCTGAAAGCGACATCGTTTCTTCAATCTCGTTGTATTCGTTCGGGCCACCGGTCCTGGCTTGCTGCATGAGATGATTCTTGCCTGGCAACACCACAACCATGGCTCCGGGATTGTCCCTGAGCGCGTCGATTGCCGCGAATGAATCTTCCTCGGCGGGGACCTGCACATCCAGCGATCCGTAAATTGCCAGCACCGGCACGGTAAGCCGACCGAGCGTGAGGGCGGGGTCATAGGCGAGGAAAGACCGATACCAGGCGGTGGTATCGTCATGCGCCAGGCTTTTGGCTTCGTTCTGATCTACTAGCTTGTCTTTGACGCCTTCCGCGACGATATCTTCGGCAGGCTTCTGAGCAGATGCATCGGACGGAGCCGCAAGGATCGCGGCGTATAGCTTCTGGTCGAAGACCTTACGGCGAGCGATGTAGTCCTCAGGCGCACCGTACGCTTTTGCTGTCATGGCGGACTGTAGGACGAACAGCTTATCGCCGCGTAAGGCTGGGCCAGCGATCATCACGACGAACGCGACATCTTTATCCGACGCCGCCACCATCGGCGCGATGACTCCGCCTTCGGAGTGGCCCAGAATGCCCACATGGCTTGAATCGATGCCGGGTTGGGTGCGCAGCCAGGTGATCGCAGCCTCGGCATCGGAGGCGAAGTCCGCCGTGGTCGCGGAATCGAAGTCACCGGTCGAGCCGCCGACACCGCGTTTGTCATAGCGCAGGACGGCAAAGCCCTTGCGGCTTAGAGCGTCCGCAAGCACGACGAAAACCTTGTGGCCCCAGACGTCTTCGTCTCGCGTGTTATGCCCTGTACCGGAAACGAGCACGATGGCTGGAAACGGGCCGGTACCTTGCGGTATCGTGAGCGTGCCAGCCAGGCGGTTACGCGTCGCGGCGTTGTCGAATACGACATTTCTCTGACGATAGGGCAGCGGGCCGGCGGCAATCGCCGCTTCCTGCGGCCGCTTGTGAACGGCGGGAGCGAGATCCGCCGCAAGCGCACGCTTGAGAGTGAGCGGATACACCTGCTGGAAAGTCATGTTGCCCGTCCATGCATTTTGCTGCGCACTCCAGGCGCCGTCATACCTCAGACTGAGTTTGGTGACTGCGAAGTGCAGGTTCGAACCATCGGACACGACCTCATCCAAATCGGTCCGATTGCCGCTGGGGTTTGTCAGATAGCCGCTGTAGGCGGAACTCGACCTCGCGATGTGAATGCGGACTTTGAAGCCTGCGTTGAGCTGCCCAACCCAGTCTCCCGCGGCGTCTTCCGCGCGCGCGGGAATATGAAGCAGCAAAATAAGAACCGTCAACAGGCACGTCATGCGGTTTGTTGACTTCATGCTTGTAGGATACGGGCTTTCCTTCAGCATTGTTCCTATTAGTGACGGAACATCACCGAAGCGACAGCAAACAGCCGTTACGGTAAGTACTGGGTTTTTGTACCAGATTCAAAAAGGCTCTGTTCTTGACGAAAAAAACCTGTATCGCGGAAGTTGAAACCCTAGAAGTCGGCCGTGGTGGAATCCCCACTCCTTGCGCAACGAACGCGCAAGGAATGGGGCACCCGGCCGGTCGCCTACAGCTTACGGCGCGGTGACTGGGTTGCTGTCCATCGCGACTGCGGCATTACGGGCCAGCGCTCTGCCGTTCAGAGTTGCGCCTGTATCCAGCGTTATGGATTGCAGTGCCATTATGGTTTCCTGGAAAATTGAATTCGTTCCCAGGGTCGCTGAGCTACCCGTTTGCCAAAAGACATTCTTCGCTTGAGTGCCACCGGACAACACAACCTGCGTACTTCCGATGGTTGTCAATGTTGACCCGATCTGGAAGATGAAGACGGCGTTCGCGTCTCCCTGCCCGTCTAGCGTCACGTTGCCCGCCGATAGCATGACTGTGCTCGGTTGCGGTGTAGATCGTGCTGAGTGCAAGAGTGGCCGAAGGCGTGAAGGTTGCAGTATGGCTCGGGACATCGTAGGTCACTACTCCGGTCACGGAGATAGCGCCCGGCGCGGTCAGCGTGAATGTGGTCGCGTCGATCGACGCGGGATTCATCGCTTCGCTGAAGGTTGCGGTGACGATCGTACTCGGACACGCGCCGCCGTCTCCGGTGGCCGGGGCTGCGGACATTACTGTGGGCGCGGGTCCCGAATTGCCTCCGCATCCGACGATGAAGACGATGAAAATTTGCAGCAGCGCTGCGAGCCAGATCTTATAACTGTTGTGTCTGTATCTCTATCTCTGCATGACCGTCATCCTTCTGGCTGCAACCTCTGCCATCGAATCATTCTGAGCGCCGCCGGGAATCCACATAAGACCTCTTTCGGACCTCACACTTTGGTAGGCATCGTCGACTGCGTGACCGACACGCTATAATTGCGCGCGCATGGCTCTTACTTCTGGCACAAAACTTGGGCCCTACGAAATCCAGTCCTCGCTGGGCGCGGGCGGCATGGGTGAGGTCTATCGGGCGAAGGACACTCGCCTTGACCGCACGGTTGCGGTCAAAATTCTGCCTGATCATCTTTCTGACAATCCTGACGCCAAGCAGCGGTTCGACCGGGAAGCGCGGGCCATCTCTTCTTTGAATCATCCCAACATCTGCACCATGCACGACGTCGGGCATCAGGATGGCATTGACTTCCTGGTCATGGAGTTTCTCGAGGGCGAGACGCTGGCCGACCGGTTGGTGAAGGGTCCGCTGCCGACGGAGCTGGTGCTGAAATATGGGATTGAGATTTGCGAGGGGCTGGAGCGGGCGCACAAGAGCGGGGTGATCCATCGCGACCTGAAGCCGGGAAACGTGATGCTGACGAAGACTGGCGCGAAGCTGATGGACTTTGGGCTGGCCAAGGCGTCTCTGTTGGGGGCGGCGCCGGCTTCCAGCCTTACTATGACGATTTCCGGCCCTCCGGTTGACCAGCCGCTTACGGCGCAGGGCACGATCGTGGGGACGTTCCAGTACATGTCTCCGGAGCAGACCGAAGGCAAGGAAGCCGACGCGCGCTCCGACATTTTTGCCATGGGCGCGCTGCTGTATGAGATGGTGACCGGGAAGCGGGCGTTCACCGGGAAGAGCCAGGCCAGCATCGTGGCGGCGATTCTGGCTTCGGAGCCGGCGCCGATTTCGACGGTGCAGCCGATGGCGCCTCCGGCGCTGGCGCAGGTGGTGAAATCCTGCCTTGCCAAGGATCCGGAAGATCGCTTTCAGACGGTGCACGACCTCAAGCTGCAATTGAAATGGATCGCGGATGCATCCGCCAGCCAACTCGCGGCCCCTGCCCAGGTGCGCGCCCGCCGCGTGGTGCAGAAGCGCACGCTGGTGATCGCCGCTGCCGTCGGTTGGATTCTCGCCGCAGCCGCGCTCGCCTTTTTCCTCTCCGACCGCGCGCAGCTTGAAGAAGCGCAGCGGCCGATGACGGCATCGTGGCTGGCACCGCGCGATACGGAATTCGCCGGTTCTCAGGTCGGCGGGCTGGCGCTTTCGCCAGACGGTTCGAAACTTGTATTCCTAACCGGTGGCGCTTCCGATTTAAAGTTGTGGGTGCGCGATGTGACGACGGGCGCGGTGCACGAGGTGGAGGGAGTCGAGCAGCCAACATTTCCCTTCTGGTCGCCCGATAGCAAGTACATCGGATTCTTTTCGGCGGGGAAATTAAAGAAGGTAGCGCTGGCGGGTGGGCCGGTGCAGATAATCTGCGATGCACCGGAAGGGCGCGGCGCATCGTGGAGTCAGCGTGGCGTGATCATCTTCACCCCCAACATTTTCGAGCCCCTGTACAAAGTGCCTGAAGGCGGCGGAACGTCGGAGAAGATCACCGAGGCAAAGGCGGGCTGGACCAATCGCAATCCGTACTTTCTCCCCGATGGCGATCATTTCCTGTTTATAGCTCGCGATACGCGCGCGACAGCATCGACAGGTGCCTTATATGGCGCCTCGCTCTCGGGAGAGAAGCCGCGCCAAATACTGGAGCGCGCGTCAAACGTCCAGTATTCCGAGGGATACCTGTTGTACCTGCGAGAAACGGTGTTGGTGGCGCAACGCTTCGATCCCAAGTCGCTCAAGTTCAGCGGCGACCCTAAGCCTGTCGCCGAAAAACTCGACTATTGGAACGCGCGCGACCTTGCGGCCTTCACCGCGGCTCACGGCACGCTGGTCTTCCGTCACGGATCGTTGCAGAAGACTCAGCCCATGTGGGTGGACCGCAGCGGCAAAGAGCTGGGGCGCTTTGGCGAGCCCGGCCTCTATAGGTCACCGGAGCCTTCCTCCGACGGTTCCCTGGTCGGGCTGGTGCGAACCGATCCCGACACCGGCAAAGGCGACGTTTGGATGGTGGACACCAGCCGGAACACGGTGTCGCGCAGCACGTTTGTGGATGCGACCAACCCCGCGTATGCGTTTTCTCCGGACGCGAAGAGGATTGCGGTCACGACCGTTGCCGGGATGGCCTCGGGCGGAATGTGGATCCAGCCGACGAGTGGCTCGGGCAATCAGGAGAAGTTGGAGACGCCACCGGCATCCTCCAGCGTGGCGAGTTGGTCTGCCGACGGCCGCTATATTTTTCTCAATTTGCAAAACAATGCGACGCGCTTCGACATCTACTACTTCGACCTGAACGGCGACCGGAAATTGACTGTTTTTCTTAATTCGCCGGCCAATGAACACGGCCCGGTTCTGTCGCCGAACGGCAAGTGGCTCGCTTATGAATCCGACGAGTCGGGACGGTATGAAGTCTATGTGACCGCATTCCCTGGTCCCGGTGGAAAATGGCAGATCTCCAATGGTGGCGGCACTGGTGCGTCGTGGAGTGCCGATGGGAAGCAGCTCTACTACCACAGCGGAGACAAGCTCATGTCGGTGCCAATTCAGAACGCCGAAAAATTTGAATTCGGAGCGCCGTCCGCATTGCCGATTCACTTGAATGAATTCGACGCGCTGGGCCCGGTGGCGCCCGGCGAGCGCTTTCCCGCGCTCAAGCCACTCAGCGGAGGGCAGTCGAATCCGCAGGAAGTCATCCTCAACTGGCCCGGGGTGCTGAAGCAGTAGTTTGGCAGCAAGCTCCTTGGGCGACTCCGTACGGCGACTCTGTCGCTGCATTTCGCGGACAGGAGTGTCCCTACCACAGTAAAATAGCCTTCGGTACCTGACCGAGTATCCAACTATGAAAAACTCCGCGATCTCAATGTCGATGTCCCGCCCGCTCTATGAAGTTGATCCTGAGATTTCGAACGCTATCGACAACGAAGCTCGGCGCCAGCATGAGGGGCTGGAATTGATCGCTTCGGAAAACTTTGTCAGCGAGGCTGTGCTTGAGGCGGCCGGTTCGGTGTTTACGAACAAATACGCTGAAGGCTATCCCGGCAAGCGCTATTACGGCGGATGCGAGTTTACCGACGTGGTTGAAAATCTGGCGCGCGAGCGGGCCAAGAAGCTTTTTGGCGCGGAGAATGCCAACGTGCAGCCGCACTCGGGATCGCAGGCCAATCAAGCTGCTTACGCGGCTGTGCTGCAGCCCGGCGATACCATCCTTGGATTGAATCTGGCTCATGGCGGACACCTCACGCATGGGCATCCGCTGAATTTTTCGGGCAAAACTTACAAGATCGTTCCGTACGGCGTGACCAAGGAAACGGAGACGATCGATTACGACGATCTGGAAAAGATTGCCACGGCCGAGCGTCCGAAGATGATTATTGGCGGGGGCAGCGCTTATCCGCGGATCATTGATTTTGCTCGCATGCGCCAGATCGCGGACAAAGTTGGCGCACTCTATCTGGTCGACATGGCGCATTTTTCAGGACTGGTGGCGGGCGGCGCGCATCCGTCTCCAGTGCCGCACGCGCACATTGTGACTTCGACCACGCATAAGACGCTGCGCGGACCGCGTTCGGGCATGATCCTGAGCAAACAGGAATTTGCGCGCGCCGATTGATAAAGTTGTTTTCCCCGGAATGCAGGGAGGGCCGCTGGTGCATATTATCGCCGCCAAGGCGGTGTGCTTCCTCGAAGCTTCGCAGCCTAGTTTCCGCGAATACGCGCGGCAGGTTGTGGCTAATGCCAAGGTAATGGCCGAGACGCTCGCGGCTGATGGGTATCGTATCATTTCCGGCGGAACGGACACGCATCTCATGCTGGTGGATGTGTTCGCTAAGGGCATGCTGGGGAGCGAGGCGGAGAAAGCTCTGGGCGAGGCCGGCATCACGGTCAACAAGAATGCGATTCCGTTTGATGTGAATCCTCCGATGAAGCCTAGCGGGATTCGCATTGGGACTCCGGCGGTGACTACGCGCGGCATGAAGGAAGCGGAGATGCGGCAGATTTCGCACTGGATCGCGGAGGCGCTTGATCATCGGACGGACGCCGCGGTGCTGGGGAAAATCCGCAAGCAGGTGCTGGGGATGGCGGAGGAGTTTCCGCTGTATGCCGAGCGACGCGCGCGGGCCCAGGCCGAAGTTAGGGCTTAATATTCTTCAAATTATCATTTCGGGCGAAGCGACGCGCTACTCGCACGGAATGTATGCCGGGAGTAGGGGTCCTTCGACTCCGCAGAACGATCCGCTTCGCGAATCGTTCTGCTGCGCTCAGGATGACAAATCTATCCATCAGCCGTGATTTCCCTGTGTTCCCCTGCGCCCACTGTGGTTAAATTCCATTCGTGAAAGTAGCCATTGACATCCGTCGCATGACGGAATTCGGGATTGGCACATATATTCGGAACGTGGTCCGCACGCTGGCACGTCTCGACCGCGACAGCCAGTACTTTCTCATCGGATCGCCGGCGAAGGTGGCAGAATGCGGACCGCTACCGCCGAACTTTCACGCTGTGGAACTGGCCGGCCGCGATGACACGCTGAAGGGCAATCTCGAGTTCCGGGCGATCGTGAAGCGCCTGGAGTGCGACGTAGTTCACATTCCGCATCTGTTCTGGATGCCGCGCGGGCTCAGTTGTCCGTATGTCCTCACCGTGCATGATTTGCTGGAACACATGTATGGATCACGCCACGCTTCTGGTTTGCGGCGCAGCCTGCATTTTTATATGACGCGGCGGGTTTTGCGCAGAGCGGCGCGCGTGATCGCTGTGTCGCAATTCACCAGAAACGAAATCGAGAAGCTGCTGGCGATTCCGGATGCGCGCATCGAAGTTGTCTACAACGCGATTGACGAGCGCTTTCTGCACGGCCATGCCACTGACGCGGACCGCGAACTGATTGCCCAGCGCTATCTGGTGAATTATCCATTTATTTTGTATGCGGGTGCGATTCGACCGCATAAGAATGTGGTGCGGATTATCGAAGCGTTCTCGGCGCTGAAGAGCGAACTGCAGAAGGAACAGCTGTTACCGGATTTGAAGCTGATTATTATCGGGGACGATCTTTCTAGTCATCCACGGCTGCGGCGTACGGTGGTGCGCAGCGGGGTGCAGAACGATGTTCGTTTTCTCGGATTCGTGCCCATCGAAGTGCTGCGCATTTTTTATGATGTTGCCAAGATTTTTGTGTTTCCGTCGCTGTACGAGGGATTTGGATTGCCTCCGCTCGAAGCCATGGCTCATGGAACTCCGGTGGTCACTTCGAACACTTCGAGCCTGCCGGAAGTGACTGGGAACGCTGCATTGCTGGTGAATCCGGAAAATGTGTTTGAGATCCAGCGAGGCTTGCAGCGCGCGCTGCTTGATCCCGTGTTGCGCGCGCAGATGAAGCAACGTGGCTACGAACAAGCGCAGCGATTTTCCTGGACCAGTTCGGTGTCGAGAATACTTGAGATATACCGCGAAGTGGCGGGCGCTCGCGTTTCCCACGGGGCCGCCGCGGACTGAGGGTGGACTTAGTCGCGCTCCCGTATAATTAATGTTTCCGCTATGAATTCCGGCGGCACCTCTCTCGAATATCTCACAATTGATACCGCACACGGTCCGAACCGGTTCCTCGCGGACTGGCGAATTTCTGCGCTCGCGCTGATCGGACTGTGGGCGGTCATTTACATGGTCGGCCTGTCGCAGCCAGCGCTACTCGATGATGCCGACACGGTGCACGCCGAGGCGGCGAAGGAAATGGTGCAGCGGCACGACTGGGTGACGCTGTACGTCAATGGTGTTCGCTATCTGGAGAAAGCTCCGCTGATGTATTGGGGTGTGGCTGCGAGTTATAAGGTGTTCGGTATCAGCGAATGGAGCACGCGCTTTCCGCTGATGCTGGGCGTGCTGGCGATGATTCTCGCAACTTATGGCTTGGGGCGCTGGGCTTTGGGCAATGAAGGCGGATTTGATTCCGGGCTGGTGCTGGCGACCGCGCTTGGACCCTTTCTTTTTACGCGCTTTCTGATTCCGGACGTGGCGGTCGGATTGTGGCTTACGCTGACGTTCTGGCTTTTCCTGATCTCGCTGGAGCAGCCTGCACCGGCGCGCTGGACTTGCTGGGGCCTCGGCGCCGTGTGTGCGCTCAACGTGCTCACCAAGGGACTGATCGGACTGGTGTTTCCGATTGGCGCGATCGGGCTTTATCTTCTGCTGACGGGGAATTTGCGGCACCTGCTGAAGCTGCGTCTGTGGTCGAGCGCGCTGGTGTTTTTCGTGGTCGCGGCACCGTGGCACATTCTGGCGGCGCTGCGAAATCCGGGGCAGGGGCAGGTGCGCGGATTTCTGTGGTTCTATTTCGTCAACGAGCAGTTCTTGCGCTTCCTGAATAAGCGCGTGCCGCGCGACTACGACACGGTCCCGTTGCTGCTGTTCTGGGCACTGCTGGTGTTGTGGCTGATTCCATGGACCGTTTTTCTGCCGCAGTCGCTGCGGGAAGTGCCGCGGCGGTGGCGCGAGTTCCGCGCGCAGATGTCGCGACGGCAGCGTGCGTATTTAATGTTTTTCTTGTGGACCTTGGTGATCGTGGGCTTCTTCAGCCTCTCGACGCGGCAGGAATACTATACGATCCCGGCGATTCCGGGCATGGCGTTGCTGGTTGGTGGCTGGCTGCAACGGGAGCGAGCAGCGGGGGCCGACAGCCGCGAACGGCGTCGCGGGCGGATTTCTTCGGCGGCTCTGCTGGTCGTCGGCGTTATCGTCGCAGTGGTTGGCTTTGCCTTACTCATCTTCTCGAAGGCGCCGGCTCCGGGCACCGATCTGTCGGAACTGTTGCGGAGGCATTCGCAGTACTATGCGCTTTCATTCGGGCATTTTCTGGATTTGACTCCACAGGCGATGGGGGCGTTCCGTGGGCCGTTGTTCAGTTTCTCGCTCGCGTTCCTGCTGGGCACGCTTGCCAACTGGATTCTGCGCCGTCGCGGACGGCCGGGAGCTGGAAATGCGGCTTTGGCGGTCATGGCGGTCGTTTTGCTGGTGTGCGTGCGGATTGCGTTCGGCATCTTCTCGCCGATTCTTTCGTCGAGGGATCTGGCGCTGACGATCCGCGAGCAATACCGGCCGGGCGACCAGATCGTGGTGATGGGGCTGTATGAAAATGCGTCCACGCTGAATTTCTATACCGGAATCCCACTCCACAGTTTGCGCGCGCCGGGAGGGAACATGTGGTACGGCGCGCAGTTTCCGGATGCGCCGCGGGTCTTCGAGACGCAAGCTTCGTTTGTCGAAATGTGGAATGGGCCGCAGCGGGTTTTCTTGTGGTCCGAAGATGATCAGCCGTCGGCGCTGCAGGGCTTGACGAGCTATGTCGTCGCTCGCAGGGGAGGCAAGACTATTTTTTCTAATCGACCTACTCCCGACTCAAACGCCCGTCTTTGAGATCGAAGACATCGCCTCGCCAATAGACGCGGCTGCCCATGAAACTTGCGGCCCAGATGAATGGCGCGATCAGGTCTCGCAGGGGGAGCAGTAGAATAAAGCGAAAAAACTGATCGTCGTTTAGCACAGCGTTTGCGGCCAGAAATCCTACCGCGAAGCGCGCGACTAACGTCAGCGCGAGCAGTGCCCACGCCCACGGAGCTCCTTGGGCCGCTAGCAAGGTGGCCAATGCCCAGGGCAGGCCGAAGGTGAAGAGCAATCCGGCGTATCCCCAGTGGCGGGCGGCACGAATGGTCCGCGACCAGCGCAGTTGATGGCGGAAAAACTGCCGCATCGTGTACACGGGCAGAAAGGTGACAACGGTTGCGGTGCTGAGCTCGATTCGCTTTCCAGCGGCGGCTATGCGGCGGCCGAGTTCGTAGTCGTCGGCTAGATAGTCGAGCAATGCTTCGAAGCCGCCGATGGCTTCGAGGTCATGACGATGGAATGCCAGGGTTGAGCCTAGTCCGAAGTGCAGTCCTTTCTCGAGAAACCTTGCGCTCAGAACGCCGGGCACAAAGTCGGTGCTGATGCCCAGTGCCTCCAGGCGCGAGCCCAGGGTCGGGCCGGCGACTCCGTCGTAGAGGCAGGTCACGAGTCCCACGGAATTGTCTGTGAGCGGCGCCATCACCTGACGCAAGTAATCTGACGGGACACGGATGTCGCTGTCATTCACCAGCAGGAGTTCGTGGCGTGCCGCCGGCAGCATCTGCGCCAGATTGCTGACTTTGATATTCGTTCCGAGCACGCGATCGCAGATGATCAGTTCGATTGAAAGGTTCGGATATTTTGCCTGAAGCTTACGCACAATCTCAACAGCGGGATCGCTGGCATCGCTGACCCCAAAGATCAGTTGAAATTCGGGATACTGCTGCTCGCAGTGGCTGCAAAAGCTCTCCCAGATTTCGGGATCGACACCTTTCAGGGGTTTGAGGATGGAAACTGGCGGGAGTTGGCTTTCTGGCAGCGGGGCCTGCTTAAGTTTCCTGCGCCTGTCGCTGAGGAAGCTGGCCACGCCGAGTGCGGACAGGAAATAGAAAAACAGGCTGCCGAGGGTTCCAATCACGGCCACGATTTCGAGCACTGATCTCAGGGTTAGCGGCGGTGTCAGCGGCGGCATCAGCCCCATGTTACTCGTAGCGCAGCGACTCGATGGGATCGAGGTTGGCGGCTTTCCACGCGGGATAGATGCCGAACAGCAGTCCCTCGGCCGCAGCCGCGAAAAAGCCGAAGGCGGCCCAGAAGACAGACATGGTTGCGGGCAGGGAATCCCAGATCATGCGGATTGCGTAGGTGATGATCGCACCCAGAAGCACGCCCAGAATTCCTCCGATTGCGGTTAGCGTGATTGCCTCGAGCGTAAATTGCAGCAGCACATCGCGCTTGCGGGCGCCGATGGCTTTGCGGACGCCGATTTCCCTGGTGCGCTCGGTGACCGACACCAGCATGATGTTCATCACGCCCACACCACCCACGATCAGGGCCACGCTTGAAACCGCAAACATGAAGATGAAGACCGCTCCAGTGATCTGGCTCCAGACATCCGACAGCGAATCCTGGGTGAAGACGGAGAAATTGTCCGGCTTGTCCGGAGGCACGCGGCGGCGGCGGCGCAACAGTTCGCGCATTTCGTCCACGGCTTTCGGCATGTCGTCGTGCGAGGTTGCTTTGACGCTGATGAAGTGCTGCTTGAGTTCGGGGTGAAGTTTGCGCAGCGTGGCCAGCGGGAAGTAGACCTTGTTGTCGTCGGGATTCTTGCCCCCGCCGAAGGCGCTCTTGACTTTCTCGGCCTCCCCGATCACCTCGAACAACTGGCCTTCGATGTTGATTTCCTTGCCCACGGGATCGGCGCTGCCGAAAAGCTCGTCCGCGGTGTCGGCGCCCACGATGATTACATCCGCGCGGCGGTCGTCATCAATATCGCTGAACCAGCGTCCGGACTTCAGGCTCAGATCGTAGACGTCCTTATACGAGGAGGTGTCACCTTCCAGAATTGTCTGTTTAGCCTTGCGGTCGCCATATTTGACCACGTAGGTGCCGGTTCCAAACTGCGGCTCTACGTACTGAATGCCCGCGGATACGGCTTTTACGTGGGGCAGGTCCTTCATGGCTTCGGCGTCCTCGAATGTCAGTTCCTTGCGAACACGCAGGTCTTCGGTCGGCCGCCCGAAGGTAATGGGCAGGTGGAAAGCAAAAATGATATTCGATCCCATGCTGCTGATCGCGCTGTTGACGTTGTCATTGAGGCCGCGCACGATCGAGGAGATTCCGATGACGACGGCTACGCCGATCACGATGCCGAGCACGGTGAGGCCGGAGCGCATCTTATTGCTGCGGATGGTGGCCAGCGCCATCGCGATGATTTCGCCGAATTCGCTCTTGCTCATCATAGGTTCGGAAAACTTCTACCGCCGAGACGCAGAGTACGCCGAGAAAACCGATCTCTAGTAATTCTTCCCAGCGGTCACGTTTCGAAGCGTAGCGCTGTGATTGGATCGAGCGTCGCCGCGCGCCTTGCCGGGTAGACTCCGAAGAAAACACCTACGCTCGCCGAGACTATCAGCCCGGCCAGGACCGCCCAGAGTTTAATTACAGACGGCATTCCTACCGCGAAGGTGACGCCCTTGGCCACCGCGATTCCGAGCAGCACGCCGATCAAGCCTCCCGCTAGAGACAGGGCGACAGCCTCGATCAGGAATTGCAAGAGCACATCGGAACGCCTTGCACCCATAGCTTTGCGGATCCCCACTTCGCGGGTGCGTTCGGTGACCGAGACCAGCATGATGTTCATGATGACGATCCCGCCGACGACCATGGAGATCGCCGCGATACCGATCATGGCTACGAAAAATGTGCCGGTGAGGTTGGCCCAAATGCTCAGCAGACTGCTGTTGGTCTCCACGTCGAACGAGTCTGCCCCGCCGGCGGGATCGTGCCGTCGGGCACGCAGAATGACTCTCGCCTCGTCGGTCGCAGCCTCCAGAACGGGGCCAGTGCCAACCGCCTTGGCGGAGATGCGCATGTTGGTGTTGTGGCTGCCGTACTGTTTCATCCAGGACGTAATCGGCATGAACACATAGTTGTCCAGGCTTTGTCCCAGCGTTTTGCCTTTCTTCTTTCCGACGCCGATGATGCGGTAGGTCCAACCATCCACCTTAATTTCTTTACCGATGGGATCGACGCCTGGCATCAGCGTCTCGGGGATGTCGGTGCCGACGACAGCAACGGGGGCGTTGTTTTCCACGTCGGACTCTCCGACCATGCGGCCGGAATCGATGTCAACGTCCTGCGTGACTGCGACCGATGGGGTCATCCCCTGGACCGTTGTATCGGTGAGAGCCTGACCTCCATATTTCACATCGCCGGTGTTATTGCGCGCGTAGGCTCCCACGTATGAGCAAAGTTTGCAACCCTCGAGAACCGCGCGGTAGTCATCCATGGTGAGGTCTTTGCGCTTCTGGGCTTCGATGTAGTGATCGATGTTGGTGACCGCGGGCGAAACCTTGAACATGATGAATACGTCCGCGCCGAGGTTGAAGATGCGCTCGGCGACGTAGGTATTGATTCCGTTGACGAAGGTGACGACTGCGATGACGGCGGCAACTCCGATCACCACGCCGAGCAGCGTTAGCGCAGAGCGCAGTTTGTTCGCCCACAGCGACAGGAACGCGATCTTGATGGCTTCGGCGATGTGCATGGAGCAGGTCGCAGGTGTCAGGTCTTAGGTGTTAGGCTTCGGGGCATGGGCATCCGCCGACCGCTCTTCGCCTGGCTACCAGTTTAACAGCCCGGCGCTCGACCACCACGACCTGAGTTGGGCGGAATTATGTCCTGCCGGATGCGAGACGCATGGAAAGCTTCACGGAAACCAATGCCACCAACAAGGACAGCACCGTCCAAGTCGCTGCGGATTCAATTCCTCCATGAAAAAAGGGTGGCATCGCGGAAAGCAACGACACGGCAGATTGTGAAGTTACTTTGCTCATTTGGGCGATGCTGACGATTCCCGCAACTAGAACCCACGCCAGCGCGAATGCCCCAACTACCATCCCCGGTAGAGCACGCTTCCAGGGGAACGGAATTGGCGGTGGTGCTGCAGCCTCGCGCCGGACCGCATCCATGACGGACGCGGCGAAGCCTGAGGAGGGGAGGATTCCATCTTCGCGTGAAAGCATGTGATCAATCTCCTCGCTTTCGGTCGGTCGTTCGGTGAGGCGTTCGGTCAATCGTCCAATCAGGCGCTTCATCAAGCCTCCTTCAGGCGGGGCACAGCCAGCAGTTGCGGAAGTTTGCCGCGCAGGATTTCTCGTCCGCGAGACAATCTCGCCTTTACCGTGCCCTCGGGTGCACCCAGGCTCTGGGCTGCGGCGGCGACGTCCATGTCGTGAAAATAAAAAAGGATCAGTGCCTCGCGATACTTCGCCGGCAAAGCTAGAACCGCGCGCCGCACCGCTAAATCGCGATCTTCATCTTCGAGACCTCCGTCAGAGGCGCGCGCGTCCACCGGTTCGGCGATGTCGTCTAGCGATACTGTCCGCGCCGGGATGCGCCGCAGCTCCGAACGATAGAGATTCGTCGCCAGCGCGAAGAGCCAGGTGGAAAAGACGGCATCTTTGCGCCACTGGCCGAGGGCGCGGTAGGCGCGGAGGAAAGCTTCTTGAGCCATCTCCTCGGCGCGGCCACGGTCATGACAGAAGCGATAGGCAAGATTGATCAGCGGCCCTTGCCAGCGGCGGACGATCCTCTCAAAAGCAGAGATGTCGCCGGCCAGGACTCGTTCGACATCGGACTGATCGTCACTTGCGCTCACTCTAGGACTCACTCTGGACTCTGCCTCAAGGGTAGGACACGTCGCTGTTGCCGACGGTTGCATTATTTCATTGCACCGACCAGGAAATCGCACTCCGACAAAAAATGCAACCGGAGCCGCGGAGGGCCGGTCTTACCCATCGAACGCAGCCGATCGAAGGCAGCAGAACTTTAAGGAGATGACAATGGCATTCGAAATGGACGGCGCCAGCGTCGGGATCGTAGCAATCGCGATACCCGTCGTAGGCAGCATTGCCCTGTTCTCGTTTCTCTCCGTAAGCGTATGGGCCGATGCGCGCCGCAAGGAACGCGAAGCGTATTACACCAGCGAAACCCTCAAGAAAATCGCGGAGAGTTCGGGAGAAGGCGCCAAGAGCGCTTTGGAGTTGTTGCGCGAGCAGGAGAAAAGCGCTGCCAGGCGTCGCCTTGAAGGCCTGAAGCTGGGGGGTTTGATCACCACCGTTGTTGGCATCGGTCTCATGATATTTCTGCATGGGATCGTCGAGCGCGAGGATGGTCCGGCATATCTTGTCGGAGTGATTCCCCTGCTGGTTGGCCTGGCCCTGCTGATTTATCCGCTCTTCCTTGCGCCCAAGGAGTAGGAGAAGTCGCCCCCGGCATTGACTGCGGCGTGGACGTCTGCGTGCAGTATGACGTGCACTATAATGAAGCTGTTGGCAGCCGGACCGGACGGTCGCTGTTGAAAGACAGAGGAAAGTCCGAACTCCGCAGAGCAGTGTGCCGGATAACGTCCGGGAGGGCCGGTTCAAGCCGGTTCGACGGAAAGTGCCACAGAAAACATACCGCCCGGGCCGCAAGGTTCAGGTAAGGGTGAAAAGGTGCGGTAAGAGCGCACCGCCGTCGCAGTAATGTGCCGGGCAGGGCAAACCCCACACGGAGCAAGACCAAATAGGGTGGGAATCCAGCTTCGGCTGGGTGCGTGCCGGCTCGGCGCGCCACAACCTCCGGGTAGGTCGCTTGAGCCTCGCAGTAATGCGTGGCCCAGAGGAATGACCGTCCTGCCGGAAACGGCAGACAGAATTCGGCTTACAGGTCCGGCTGCCACAAGGTTTTATTTTCAATCACTTACTGGACGCCGTGTCCCGTTGTGACGCCGGTGTAACGCAGTTGAGCGGTATCGGACGGAAGCTCGGTTCTCGTTTGCTTGAGAATCGCCTTGCGCATGAGGCCGAAAAAGGGCCAACTTCACTACAGGCGAAACTTCCAGAACGCTGCACTGAAACACTTGATCCCAGTCTCAGTGGAAAGAATGACGCCACCTTCGCGTAGCCTACCCCCTGCGGAAAACCCGCCACCCACTGCGAAAAAGAACTGACAATCCCCAGAAAAGGCGTGGTGTGTAGACTGCTTTCTCGCTTCCTCTACGGACACACAGGGACGTCCGCAAGGTGTGAGATTATTCCTTGATCGAGTTCTGGCAGTACTCAAGGTGATGATGGCTTTACGTGAACGAATCTGATCCCAAACTTTTGGACCTGCAATCTGCTCTTGCTGAGGTGCAGCGCCTACGGGAAGAAAATGTTCGTCTGCGAAGTTTTTTGCAAGAGCACGGCATACAGCTTCCGGTGGTGCAGCCCCCGAACGGTATTCCCGTCACAACGAGCACCCAACCAAGTGCGCATACCCCTGTCTTGAAAGCTGAACAACGCATTGCTTTGTTCCGAAGCCTCTTCCACGGCCGCGACGACGTTTATGCAGTTCGCTGGGAGAACGCCGACGGGCGATCTGGGTACATGCCCAAGGCAGATCGTGACTGGAAGGCCTATCTTCGCGCCAGAGACGAGGATCGCAAGAAGGTTGACCGCCAGACTCGGAAGTTCAGACCGCTGACTGACGAGGTGGTCCGTGGGCACCTCGTCGGAGATAACACCGTCGGCATTTATCCGCTGCTGCAGGATGAGACCTGCTGGTTCCTCGCGGTCGATTTCGATAAGAAGACATGGCAAAAGGATGCTACTGCGTTTCTGGCCGTATGTGGCGAACTGAAAGTGCCAGCGGCACTGGAGCGTTCGCGCTCAGGCAACGGTGGCCACGTGTGGATCTTCTTCGACTATCCAGTTCCCGCAAGCACCGCGCGAAAACTGGGCTGTTCAATCCTGACTCGGGCCATGGAGTCCCGTCACCAACTTGGATTGGATTCATACGACCGCTTCTTTCCCAACCAAGACACCATGCCAAAGGGCGGACTTGGCAACCTAATCGCGCTGCCGCTGCAAAAGCTTCCGCGCGCAGATGGAAACAGTGTCTTCATAGATGCGGGGTTTCGTCCATATGATGATCAATGGACCTTTCTGGCGGGCGTGAAACGGATGCCCGTTTCTGCTGCTGACGCCGTCGTGCTGGAAGCTCAACGAGGTGGGGACCTTATCGGAGTGAGAATCAGCTCTGCGGAAGATGAGGGACAAGACCCTTGGACTCTGCCGCCATCCCGAAAGCGAGCAGAGCGTCCAATGCCAGGCCCCCTTCCGGTGCAGGTCCGAATTGTTCGCGCCAACCTTTTGTATATCGAAAAGAAGGATCTTCCTTCCGCAATGCTCAACCGGTTGCTTCGCCTTGGGGCATTCCAGAACCCCGAATTTTACAAGGCGCAGGCGATGAGGCTTCCCACTTTCAACAAGCCACGAGTTATCGCCTGTGGCGAGGAACTCGCTAACCACATTGCCCTACCACGCGGCTGTCTGGTGGAGGTTATCGAGTTGTTGAAAACGCACCGCATCAAGCCAGAAGTCAGTGACGAACGGTTTGTTGGTCGTCCGATCGAGGTAGAGTTCTCCGGCCGACTGCGTCCGTTACAGCAGGATGCCGTTGATGCGTTCGTGCAGCACGATGAAGGAATTCTCTGTGCTCCCACGGCTTTTGGCAAGACGGCTGTGGCAGCATGGCTGATCGCGGCAAGAAAGGTGAACACTTTGGTGTTGGTACATCGTCAACAATTGTTAGACCAGTGGCATGCGAGGTTGGCAATGTTCCTCAACCTTCCCGCCAAGTCAGTCGGACAAATCGGAGGAGGGACGACAAAACGCAGTGGCTGTGTGGATATTGCCATTCTTCAAAGTAGCCTCGACAAGGAAGGGGTGAAAGACTTCGTGGCAGAGTATGGTCAAGTGATTGTTGACGAGTGCCACCATCTATCGGCGTTTACCTTTGAGCAGGTGATGAAGCAGGTGAAAGCGAAGTACGTCGTCGGACTGACAGCAACTCCCGAGCGAAAAGATGGACACCATCCCATCATCTATATGCAGTGCGGTCCGATTCGATTCAAGCTCAGCGCCCGCTCGATGACGGCAGCTACCCCTTTCGAGCACGAGGTAGTTCCTCGGTTGACAGACTTTTGCTTGCCACCTGAGCAAACCGATATGACGATTCAGGAAGTGTACGCCGCACTCGTCGATGACCGCGTCCGCAATGAATTGATCCTTACCGATCTCGTCCAGGCAGCCGTAGACGGGCGTTCACCGTTGCTTCTTACCGGCAGAACAGAGCACTTGAAATACTTCGAAACGGAGCTTGCTGGCAAGGTGAACAACGTGTTTACGCTGAAGGGTGGCATGGGCAAGAAACAACGACGATCGACAGCAGAGGCAATTGCGGCTGTGCCCGAGTGCGAACCGAGAGTCATTCTGGCGACCGGCAGCTACATAGGCGAAGGATTCGACGACGCTCGCTTGGATACACTCTTTCTGGCAATGCCCATTTCCTGGAAGGGAACGCTACAGCAATACGTAGGGCGTCTCCACCGACTTCATGATGCCAAGCGTGTTGTGCGAGTCTACGATTACGTGGACTCCAACGTCCTTATGCTGGCGCGAATGTATGCGCGTCGCCTGAAAGGGTACAACATGATCGGCTACACGATCTGGGACGCCAGCAACGAAAGGGTCGTTCTCTCAGCAGGTTGAAAATCGATCTCCCAAAGAGCCCTTTATCAACGGAGAAACATGACGAAGCGGAACAGTCGCCCGGCGATTCTGCATCTGCGGAAGCTGAAAGGCGAGTCTGGGACTAATCTCCCTTCACTCAGCAAGGCGAGGCTTAAGGAACTGATCGAACAAGCGATCGTGGATGCTTACGGCGAAGAAGAACAAGCAGGCGGTTTTTTCACCATGATTGAGGAGCACCTAGCGTTGCCGTTCCCTGTGAAGGTCCTCGGCGTCGATGCTGAGGTAGAGAAAGTCGACATGACGCTAGATGGCCAAATTGTAGCCATTTGCCGTCGAGGCAAAACGCGCCAGAAGATCCCAATCCTGGACTTGCCTTTGCCAATGCCGGCACCGGCGGGCGTGGAATGGATTGTCGCTTATCGCCACTGGCGCCGAGGGTCCTGGTGAGCGAATACCAGTACTACGATTTCCGCGCAATCGACCGTCCGCTGACCAAAAAAGAGATGGCCGCGCTACGTTCCATCTCGACGCGGGCCGCAATTACCACAACGAGCTTCACGAACCACTACGAATGGGGAGACCTGAAAGCCAATCCGAGCAAGCTGCTGGAGAAATATTTTGAAGCTTTTGTCTACTTCGCGAACTGGGGGACGCATGAGTTCTATATTCGCCTCCCGCAGGAAGCGGTTGACTACAAGTTGCTCAAGGCCATGATCCCAGGCGAGACCGTACGTGTGCGAAGAACCGCGAGATTCGTGATCGTTGAATTTGGATGTGAGTCGGAGTGGGATGGCGAGGACGACGGGACCGGATGGATGGCCTCCCTGATGCCTCTGCGCTCAGACCTGCTTCGCGGCGACCTCCGATGCCTGTATCTCGGCTGGCTTCGCAGTGCGCAGGATGGAGGACTTGATGAAGATGAAACGGAGCCGCCCGTGCCTGCAGGCTTGCAAGAATTGTCCGGTTCCCTCGATGCTCTGATCGAATTCCTCGAAATCAACGAGGATCTCGTTGAGGTTGCAGCACAGGCTTCAAAACCACTCGCGGCTGGACCGAGCCGCAAAGAGCTGTCCGCATGGATTCGAGGTCTGCCGGAAAAGGACAAAAACGAGTTACTCATTACTGCGGGAGTGGAGTCGAGTGAACTCTGGCGAAGCAATCTCATGCGGCGTTTTCAGCGTCAAAACTCTCAACACTCTTCGCAGACGGTTGCAACGGCCCGGCGCAGTGCAGGCGATATCCTGGCCGTGGCCCACGCGCGAGCGAAGGAAAGAATCCGGCGGCTGAACGAACAGCGCGCGGCAGAAGAGGCAAGACGAAAGGCCCAGGACGAGGCCAACCGAGCTCGCTATCTCGATCAACTAGCGCGACGCGAACCGGAAATCTGGGAGCAGGTCGCCGTACATATCCTGAAGCGGCAGCCCAATGACTATGCCAGGGCAGTTGGCTTGCTGACCGACTTGCATGATCTCGCAGTCCGCCGGGGCAAGAGGGCCAAATTTCAGATGGAACTTGAGAAGATCCGGCAGACACACGCCGCCAAGGAGAGTTTCTTGCGTCGACTTGCCAAGGCAAACTTGTAGGTAGGCTGATCGCGACTACCCGCAAACAATCGTCTCGAACCGCCCATTGTGACACCGGTGTGACGCAAAACCTACCATCACTGCCAAAGTTGACATCATTGACACTCCACGGCGACTGATTCTAAATAAGTTGTTTGTCCGCTGCCCAAGCAAACGCGTCACACCGGCGTCACAACGAGATGTGCAGCGGTATTCGGAAGCTCGAACGCGCGTCAGCTCTGCTTCGGCAGGAACAACCCGTTCACGGACGTCGACTGGCTCCATCCATTACCCCTCACCGGAGATCACGTGAGCAATTCGCCGCAGGTACTCATTGGCGTAGTCGCCGAGGGACAGAATCACAATCAGGCGTGCTTTCGCTCGACTCAGCGCGACGTTGATCAATCGAGGCCCTTCGACAGGATGCCCCAGTAATCTCCCGCCAGTCGCGATCACTGGGTCGAAAATAACAGTGTGATACTCGCTCCCTTGCGCCCTATGCACGGTGCTGACCGGGACCTTGGCCTGTCCAGCATTTCGGAGAAAAGTTTTGATCAGCCCTCGCTGTGCTCGATAAGGAGTCAAGACGAGCACGTTCTCCTCACCGACCTGGCCGGCGAGAGAAGGAACGATCTGTCCGATATACTCGGCGGACTTGTAGCGTGTGCCAATGCCATATTTCGTCTGTTTGAAGTCGCCTTCCGCAGGGCACTTTTCGAGGTGTACGCGGTCGGCACCCATCCCGGGGACGAACTGCGTACGTCGCTCCGCACACCACTCCACGTCGGTTGCGCACTTCTCGGCGACGATCAACTCCCCGTCATAGAACACGTGGCTAACGATGTCACAAATTTCTTCGGCCATACGGGACTGTTCATTCAAGAAGCAGCGGTTCTGCGGGTTCATGTACTTAAACATTGATACGCCAAGCCACTTCGTTGCATCGGGACGCGCTGACCGCACGATCGGTGCAAGCTGCTTGTGGTCGCCGGCGAAGAGGACTCGCTGGCCAAGCGGCGCCAACGCCAACGCATGGGGCAGGCTGACTTGGCTGGACTCGTCGAACAAGATGAGGTCGAATGGTCGACGAGCCCGCAGAGCACTGTACGAAAAAGATGCTCCGGTCGTGGTCATCGCCGCCACTTGCGCCTGATCGATGGGCTTCGGTATCTGTGCTCGAAGAGCGCTAATCTTGTCTTTCCAGGTGGCATATGCTGCCGCATTGCTTCGGTCCGGCATCTGCGTTTCGAGCTGAGCAATCCGTCGAACAAGATCGCTATCAACAACTGGTAATAAGTGTTCGCGGCCTTTGTAGTTGCCGGCGATGAAATGGGTTCCGATTCGTTTGCACCGCTGGCGCAATCCGTGAGCCGCGGGATCGGTCCGCTCGAGTTCTTCCAGACGGCGGTCGACCGACAGCAATGCAATGTCGACCGCCCAGTTCGTCGTCGAAAGCAGTAAGATTCTCGCTTGCGGCCTTTGATGCAGGTACGAGGCCAATATCGCTCCCACCGTATAGGTCTTCCCGGTGCCCGGCGGTCCCCAAAGGAACCCGAACTCTCGATCCAGCAGCCCAAATGCCTGTCTTTGCCTATCCCTCAATTCGGGGAAGCCTGGTACCGAACGCACATCGGGGAGTGGGGAGTAATTCAGAGCGGTGACTTTTTCAAGCCAACCAAGACTTGCCTCGGCAAAGAGCGGTGATTTCCAAATGTCCCTCAGAGCCTCCAAATATCGCGGGGTGTGAAGGACGATCTGGCCGCCTTTACGGGGTGGTGGGCCACTGAGATACCGGATGTTGATTTGGTCGTGTTCGGCAGAGACGGAGAGGACGTCAGCTGTTCCTTTGGGCGGCCCCGGCCAAGCCGCCGCGGCGCCCTCGAGGCTCTCATCCAGTCCGTGAGAAGAATCTGCCGAATTGATGAATACCTTAAAAAGCGCTGCGCCATCCGGTTTCACCTCGGAAACAGTGAAGTTTAGCGGCCCGCCGCTTACTCTGAGCTCGTCTTCGAGGGCATCGATGATTTCGCGCTGCGACGTGAATTCTCGACGCTGCATAACAGGGCTCCGGAGACCGTGGTAAACCTGGGCCAGGGTGGCGAACGACAACCCACAACGGCCCTTATACACCACGCCACAGTCTTCGCTATGGCAGCCGAATGAAGGAGTCAAAGGAAATCGCCGGACGCTGTGTGCGCCCGCGGTTGAAGCCCGCACGAGCAAGCAGAACAGTAACCTCGCCGAGTGCAGGGTCGATCCGTAGAAATGGCTATGACTTCTCGCCGTCGACTTGCCAAGGCTAACTTGTAAGTAGGCTGATCGCGACTACCAGCAAACAATCGTCTCGGACCGCCCATTGTGACGCCGGTGTGACGCAAAACCTGCCAACACTGCCAAACTTGACATCATTGACAGTTCACGGCGACTGATTTCAAATAAGTTGTCTGTTTGCAATGCAGTCCGGCGAATTCGGCTTACAGGTCCGGCTGCCACAAAACTTTTCGAACGCAGATCCTTCGCTGCGCTCAGGATTTCGGCAACGGGCTCCCGCTTCGCTCACGCCCGTTTAGCGCCTCAACTTACAGGTTTCGGCTGCCACAGAGTTTCAATCACGTCGAGAAGCCGGTCGCTCGTGTAATCGCGACGCCATGCCAACCATCCGCTCAAATCCCCGCCATCTCCCCCGCTTACGTTGACTTGCTCATAGCGCCCACGTAAGATTCGCCGCATGACCGGCGAAACCATGATCGGCCAAACCATCTCGCACTATCGCGTCGTCGAAAAGCTGGGCGGAGGCGGGATGGGCGTGGTCTACAAGGCCGAGGATGTGAAACTGCACCGCTTCGTCGCGCTCAAGTTCCTTCCTCCCGAGGTGGCTCGCGATCCGCAAGCGCTCAGCCGCTTTCAACGGGAAGCACAGGCTGCGTCGGCGCTCAACCATCCCAACATTTGCACTATCTATGAGATCGATGAGCAGAATGGCGAGGCCTTCATCGCCATGGAGTTCCTCGATGGCATGACGCTCAAGCACCGCATCGCCGGCCGTCCGCTGGATCTCGAAGTGATGCTCCCGCTCGCCATCCAGGTCGCCGACGCGCTCGACGCCGCTCACGCTGAAGGAATCGTGCATCGCGACATCAAGCCCGCCAACATCTTCGTCACCAAACGCGGACACGCCAAGATTCTCGATTTCGGCCTGGCGAAAGTGAGTCTCGCCGACAGTTCTTCGAGCCAGATTAATAGTCTCAACACGCAGACCCATTCCATAGGCGAAAGAGATCTGACCAGCCCCGGCACCATGGTCGGAACCGTTGCCTATATGTCGCCCGAGCAGGTGCGCGCCAAAGAACTGGACTCTCGCACGGACCTTTTTTCGTTCGGAGCCGTGCTCTACGAAATGGCGACCGGCGCGATGCCCTTTCATGGCGAGAGTTCCGGCGTCATTTTCAAGTCCATCCTCGATTCCGTTCCGCCTCCGCCCATTCGTTTCAACCGCGATCTGCCCGCTAAACTTGAAGACATCATTTTCAAGGCTCTGGAGAAGGACCGCAATCTCCGCTACCAGCATGCATCTGATATCCGCACCGATCTTCAGCGCTTGAAGCGCGATACGGAATCGGGACGGTTAGCCCATAGTTCGGGATCAAGCTCGGGCTCGGTACCGTCGGCGCAGGAATCTGGATCTCAGGTCGCCGCGGCGGCGCCCCACTCCGCGGAGCCGGCCCCGGCACCCGCTCAAAGTTCCCCTTCGTCGATCCGGGCTGCTTCTTCAGGATCTTCTGCTTCTGCTGCGCATGCTTCGCCATCGCCTTCTTCATCATCATCGTCGCAAGCGGTAGCAGCCGCGTCTGCCTCGGGAGCAGCATCTGCGGCATCGGTCCCCGCGAAGAAATCGCGGCTTCCAATCTTGGTTACAGCCGCCGCAGTCTTGATCGCATTAGTCGTAGCAGGAGTTCTCTACTTTCGCTCCAAACCTGTACAGACGCTCACCGCAAAGGACACTGTCGTTCTCGCGGATTTCGCCAACACTACCGGCGATGAGGTCTTCGACGGCACTTTGAAGCAGGCGCTCGCGGTGGATTTGGAGCAATCCCCGTTTCTCCAGGTCATCCCGCAATCGCGGGTACAGGAAACGCTGAAATACATGGGGCGGCAACCGAACGAGCGGCTCACCAACGATGTCGCTCGTGAGCTTTGTCAGCGAGTCGGAAGCAAGGCCATGCTCTCGGGATCGATTGCGAGCCTGGGCAGCCAGTATGTGGTGACGCTGAACGCGATCAATTGCCAAACAGGTGACTCGCTGGCGCAGGAACAGGCGCAGGCCGAAAGCAAAGAGAAGGTGCTGGTGGCGTTGGGTGGCGCGGTGTCCAAGATGCGCGGCAAGTTGGGCGAGTCGCTGGCCTCGGTGCAGAAATACGATGTCCCGATCGATCAGGTGACCACATCGTCGCTCGAGGCATTGAAAGCCTTTGCCATGGGGAATGCGGAGTTTGACCAGGAGCGCGAGATCCAGTCGCTGACGTACTACAAGCGCGCGGTAGAACTGGACCCGAATTTTGCCTGGGTGTACGCGAAAATGGGCATCATCTACGCGAACTCCGGTGAAAACGAGAAGGCGATCGAGGCCACCCGCAAAGCATACGAGCTTAGAGACCGTGTGAGCGAGCGCGAGAAGCTATACATCGATGAGCACTATTATCAGGTTGTCACCGGCGAGAAAGACAAAGAAATGGAGGCCTTGGAACTCTACCAGCGGACTTATCCCAACGATGAGGTTCCACCAAATAATCTTGCCGTTGGATATGAGATGGACGGGGATTTTGCCAAAGCAATCGAGCCCGGCCGAGAAGCCGTGCGGAACGCCCCGAACTCGGCGGGTGCCTGGGAAAATCTTGCCTACGCCTATCTCGGATCGAACCATCCCGACGAAGCCTGGCAAACGGCGCAGCAAGCTCTGGGGAAGTTTCCGGATTCGGACGGCGCGCATTGGTTCAACTACATTGTGGCTTCGACCTTGGGCAAGCAGGCCGATGCGGAGCGGGAACAGGCGTGGGCCAAGGGCAAGCAGTTCGAGTACCGGTTTCTGGGAAATGAAAACCGA
Source organism: uncultured Acidobacteriaceae bacterium (assembly GCA_963755765.1). Classification (GTDB taxonomy): domain Bacteria; phylum Acidobacteriota; class Terriglobia; order Terriglobales; family Acidobacteriaceae; genus Acidiflorens. Next base: position 244,786 of record CAVWKZ010000001.1, on the reverse strand, counting down.
GTGCTATGGGAGCAGGGAAAGTTACGGGCGACAGAAGAAAATACGACCCGCATGCTGGAGATGGAGAACAATCAGGGATTGAAAGAAACGGCGGATGGCGATCTAGGATTTCTGGCGATGGTCCAGGCGGATTTGGGGGCGTGCGATCGCGCGCTGAAGAATGCGACGACGCTCGCCGCAAGTTCCAGTCGCGCGGCGCTTACGCTATCGGGATTCGTGTTCGCGACCTGCGGCCAGGGACAGAAGGCGGAAGCGAATCTGGCGAAATTGAACAAGGAACACCCGTTGGACAGCTTTCTCCAGAAGTCGGAGCTTCCGCAGATACGCGCGCGCCTGAATCTCCAGCGCGGCAACGGGGCGAAGGCGATCGAGGATCTGCGTCCGGCGGAGTGGGCCGAGCTGGGGTTCATCGAATTGGGAGTGCCGGCATATCTGCGCGGTCTGGCATTCTTGCAGAACAAGCAGGGAGCCGAGGCCGCGGCCGAGTTCCAGAAGATTGTGGACCACCGTGCGGCCATACTGCCCGGGGCCTATGGGGCGCTGGCAAAGTTGGGGATGGGGCGAGCGTATGCCATGACGGGGGATAAGGCGAAGGCGCGAACGGCGTATCAGGATCTCTTTGTAATGTGGAAGGATGCCGACTCCGACCTTCCAGTTCTTAAGCAAGCCAGGGCCGAGTACGCGAAGCTGCAGTAAGTTGCTGGGCGCTGATGCCGGATGTGCGCGCCACATGGTACGATTCCCGCTTGGGCGATTCCGCTACCATTCCAAGTGCTGCCTCCGCCGGTCCAGCCCCCGTTCCGGCCGTCGTTTCTGATAAGACGGTTGCTTCGCGGCACTCTGCGCTCGTCCGCGTTACTCATTGGATCACCACGCTGTGCTTTCTTGCCCTGCTCGTCACCGGAGTTGAAATCGTGATCTCTCACCCCCGCTTCTATTGGGGCGAAACCGGCAACAACTTGACCGCACCGTTGTTCAAGCTGCCGATCCCCGCATCGAGGGCGCTGGTGCCGACGGGCTACGGGTACGTGCTGCCGGACCAGAACGGATGGAGCCGGTATCTCCACTTTCAAGCTGCCTGGGTGGTGGTATTCACCGGCTTACTGTATGTAATCTTCGGCTTGTTGACAGGGCATTTTCGGAAAAACGTATTCCCAGGCAAGACTGATCTGTCGTGGCGGACGTTGTCGATTGAAATCGCTAATCATTTGCGGTTCAAACGGCCGAGTGCGGCGGAAGCATGGTCGTATAACGTGCTCCAGCGGCTCAGCTATCTGTTTGTGATCTTCGTTCTTTTCCCGTTAGTCATCTGGACGGGCCTGGCGATGTCTCCCGCGTTTGTTTCCGCGTTGCCGGCGACTGTTAATGTGCTCGGCGGGCAGCAATCGGCGCGCACGCTTCACTTCTTGGTCTCGGTGGCGCTCGTGCTTTTCGTGCTGGTCCATGTTGTTATGATTTTTCTTGCCGGATTCTGGAGCCGCATGCGGGCCATGATAACGGGCCGCGCGGGTAGACCTATGGAGCGCATATGAGCAAAATCTCACGCCGCAAACTGATCACAACTGGACTTGCTGCTACAGCAGGCGTTGGGGGATTGGGTGCAGCTGCGCTGCTGGCACAGAAATATGGACTGATCCCGCCCGACCACGGCGGAATCTGGGGGCTCGGCGAAACCCTCACTTATGCTTCGCAGCGTCTGCTTACGAGGCACTCATTGGCTCGTGAGTTCTCCCGGAGCCAGATCTCGAAGCCTCCGTTTGCGAACGAAATCGCGCCCCTGGGTGAAGAGTTCAAGCGTCATCAGGCCGCGGGATTCGCGGACTGGCGGCTCTCCATCAACGGAATGGTCGCGCGTCCAGCCTCGTTTTCGCTGGACCAGTTGAAGGGCTATCCGTCCCACAGCCAGATCACGATGCTGCAGTGTGAAGAGGGCTGGTCGTATATTGCGGAATGGATCGGCGTGCCTCTCTCGCAAATCCTGCAAGCGGTGGAGGTCCACCCGCAAGCCAGATATGTTGTCTATTTCTCAATCGAGCGCGACTGGTGGGATAGCATCGATATGGCCGATGCATTGCATCCGCAGACTTTTCTCGTCTATGGGATGAATGGCGATGCGCTCTCCGTGGGCAACGGCGGGCCGCTTCGCCTGAGGGTTCCCCGCCAGGTCGGCTATAAGAGTGTGAAATTCGTCACCCACATGACGGTCACTGACAATCTGAAAAGCTTTGGCAAGGGTTTGGGCTCCGCGTCTCCGGAAGGCGGTTATGCCTGGTACGCGGGCATCTGACAGATTTTCCTATAGCGGAGCCGGAGTCATCCCCTGGAATGACGTGCCAAGGAATTTTCCGCGGGCATCGAAATTCCAGGTGAAGATGGCTAGTCCAGCGCGAGCGCAAGCGTGGCATCCGTTGATCAGGGGATAACTGATCACATACTGGGTTCCGCCGTTTGGCCCCGATTGCGGCTCGGGCCACGTCTTCCCGTCACGATCCCCCGGCCACAGATCGACCTGAGGGAATTGATTCTTGAGATCCTGAAACTGGGAACTCTGCTGCATGGTTTTCCTGTCGAGCAGTTTAAGGTCCTCGACGTTTACGATCCTCGGCTGGCCATTTAGCAGCAACAGACCATAGTTGGTGTTGGCGCGGAGGGGATAGGTGATCCAGGCGACGGCAACCGGGCCGCCGCCCTGGAAGCCGGTCATGATGCCGAACTCGCCGTGACTTTGCTTGTCGAGTTCGCGGGTAAAACTCACGGCAGCGGCGGGAGCTCCGGCCTTGGACATCTGGCCTATCAGACACTCGACGATATGGGATGAGCTGTCGCAGGCAGCGTGGCCGGCGGCGACGAACTGGGGCGTCACCTGCCAGACGGCCGATGCATCAATCTTCGCCGGGCCATTTTGCGCAGGCACGTATCCAGCAGCGCAGCACACGAGCGTGAGAAGTAAACTGGCATTAAACATATTTCTCCATCGCAGCCAACATCTATAATTTGAGTACCGGTATCTTCTTACAAGGGGCGGCCTTGTGGCAAGAAGGCTTCGGCCCGGCGCGCCTGGTCAGTGTTGAACCCAGTTTCTATTTGGAGTTTGGAGCGTGGTCAGCATGCCCTCTAGCGACCGTACGCCGATCCGGTCCGACATCGGCCTCTGCCAGAATTGCCGACATGCGAGGCGCATTGAGTCTGATCGCGGCTCGATTTTTCTTATGTGCAGGCTCTCGGTCGAGGATCCTCGGTTTGCAAAATATCCCCGGCTGCCCGTGTTGGCTTGCGCCGGTTATCGGCCGCAGTAGTGGTCGCGTCTTTGCCAGCCGCGCCGATGAACCCTATAATTAAAGTCAGATCAAGGAGAACTTAATGTCCGCACCCAGCCGTCGTCCGGAAATTCGCCGCCGCCGCACTCGCGCAGAAAAAGTGTCCAAGCTCCGCAAGCGTCTCGCCGCGGCATCAGCTTCAGCAGACAAAGACCGCCTGATCGCCAAGCTGCATCGTGTTGGGTTGGTTTCTCCAGGTAATCCGCTGATCAAGAGCGAGTAGCGTCGAATCTAGAACTCGACCGTCACCAGTCTCGCCGGGTTCTTTCCCACATTCGTCACGGTGTGGGTATAGCCTCCCGGCACCCACTTGATCTCGCCGGCTTTGAATTTTGCGGGCATTGGGCCCATCCCCTCGACGTCACTGAGCAGATCGAGATCACTGATCGCGACGACCAGATGCGGACCGACGTGATGGTGGCTGGGGACAACCGCGCCTGGTTCGAGGTTGACTTCGGAGACGCGGACTCCATCTTTCACAAAAAGAATTTTGCTGCGGCCTCCGGGGAATGTTTTTTCGCCGCTGTCCTCCGGCCAATGCGATGGCGCTTGCCGCGACTTGTCATCCTGCATTAGCTCAATCGTCACATTGCGGAAGGGCTGATCGGAGAGATTGTTCGCGATGTGCGCAAAGTTTCCCGGCGTAAACCGCGTGTCGCCGTCTGCGAGCTTGACGTCTGCCGGCGGCTTGCCTGCGACTTCGTTGGAGAGGTGCGCGTCACCGATGGCGACATAGACATAATCGTGGTGATGGCGATGCATTAGCGTTGCGGTATGCGGCGCTACCTCGACCTTGAAGACGCGAATGTATTCGTTTTCGAGCGCGAGGTGGTGCGAGGGTTCGGCTGTGATCTCAACTTCGGTCGTAGTCTGGGCGGCGAGGAACGGAATCAGCAGGAAGAGGAACAGTAGGCGCTTCATGGGCGGGAATTGTAGCACCGGCAGGGCTGCCGGTTGATTCGGTTCGATCAGGGAATGATGCGAAAAGCGCGCTTGCGCCCTGCGTGGTACACCGAGAAGTCCCGCCGATCGAGCGTGAAGATCGTGTCAAAACCGTCGCGCTCAGCTAGATAAACCAGCGCCACATCCGCGGGTTGCGGGCGAATATTTCTGTATTTTTCCATCAGTTTCCCAATTTTGGCTGCTTCAGCGCTTTGGATGGTAAGAAGTTCGAGGAAGCCTTCCGAAATGCTTTTGAGCAATTGCTCGACAGCCCCCACGTGCCCGCGCAACAACCAAGCCGCCTCGGTGATGACTGGCCAACAAGAAAACAAGGGGCCGGGGAGATCGTGCATTGCCTCCACGCAAGTCGTGTGCTGTTGATCGGCGCGCGACATGATCGCCACCAACGGTCCCGTGTCCACCAGTACGCGCTTCATCGGCTTTCGCCAAAGCCTTCGAAATGCTTGCGATTGGTGCTGAGGTCGGATCGCCCGCGGCGCACGCAGCCGATCAAGCCCGACTCTCTGGCCAGATCATAAGCTGAGCTGGAAATGGGAGTTTCTCCGAGGTAGTTCTCGAGGGCTTCGCGCACCAAGACAGATTCGGGGCGGCCCTTCAGTCCGGCATGTTTCTTTAGGCGCTTGACTAAAGATTCGGAAATACGGATGGTGATGCGCTGTGAAGACATGATGTCAGACATTGTAACAGATTTGTCTGACATTCTGGAGCTCAGCCGGAGTACACAATCTTTCCGCCAACGATGGTCGCGACTACTTTTCCCGTAAGCTGCCATCCATCGAACGGTGTGTTCCTTGATTTCGAGCGCGACTTGGCGGCGTCGAAGGTCCATTTCTTCTTCGGATCAAAAACGGTAACGTCGGCGACCGAGCCACGGACGAGCGATCCGCGGCCGCGGAGATCGAAACATCGGGCGGGGCCGGCGGTGAACAGCTCCACGATGCGGGCGAGCAGGATGCGCTTCTCGCGATGCAGGCGGGTAATTGCGAGCGCCAGCGCAGTTTCAAGTCCGGTGATGCCGAACGCGGCGCGCTCGAATTCCATCTCTTTTTCGTGGGCGGCGTGGGGAGCGTGATCGGTGGCGATGGCGTCCACTGAACCGTCGGCGAGCGCGACCAGGATGGCTTCGCGATCGGAGACCGAGCGCAGCGGCGGATTCATCTTGTAATTGCTGTCGTAGTCACGCATGTCCTCATCGGTCAGGGTGAAGTGGTGCGGTGTAACTTCAAACGTGACTCGGGCTTTGGCGCGCTTGCCGCGGCGCACGCTCTTCAGCGCGTCCGCCGTGGAAAGATGGGCAACGTGGAGGCGGGCATTCGGAATGTGCATGGCGAGCTGCACGTCGCGCTCGACGATCGAGGCTTCGGCGGCCGCGGTCATGCCGCGCAGCCCCAGACGGAACGAACGCGCGCCCGCGTGCATGGAGCAGTTCTCGGTCATGCGAGTGTCTTCGGCATGTTGTACGACCGGAAAATTCAGCTCTCCGCCAAGAACCAGAGCCTCGCGCATAATACTGTCATCGAGGATGGGCTTGCCGTCGTCGGTGACGGCTATGGCTCCAGCGTTTTGGAGCGCGCGGAAGTCGCTGAGCGTGGCTCCTTTGCTCGCTCGCGTTGCGGCGGCGATGGCAAACACGTTGACGACGGCGCCGCGTTCGGGTTGACCGAGCCACTCGATCCATTCGACGGAATCGACTACCGGAATCGTGTTGGGCATGGTGCAAACAGAGGTGAAGCCGCCCGCCGCAGCGGCGGCCGTGCCGGTCGCGATCGTCTCTTTTTGTGTCTGGCCGGGTTCGCGCAGGTGTACGTGAAGATCGATGAAACCGGGGGCGACGATGAGTCCGCGGGCATCGAATTTTTCATCCGCGCTGCCTTTAATCTTGTTGGGAGCGGCCACTTCGGCGACGCGGCCATCTTTGAGGAGCACATCCATGGGCGTGTCGATGCGGGCCGCGGGGTCGATGAGGTGGCCGCCCTTGATCAGCAGACTTCCTCGATGTTTTTCTGGACTGGTCATCATTGCTGTTATCGCATCTTCCCTATCGCCCTCGCCAGAATCGCCATGCGCACGGGCACACCGTTGCGCACTTCCTCAAGGATGCGCGCTTGGGCGCCGTCGGCGACCTCGCTGGTCAGTTCCAGGCCGCGAATGATTGGTCCGGGATGCATCACGATGGCATCTTTCTTCGCCATCTTCAAACGGGCTGAGTTCATCTGGTAGCGTGCGATGTATTCCGCTAGGTCGATCTTCATCCCGAAAAGGCGCTCGGTCTGCACCCGTAGCAGCATGACCACGTCGGTGCCGCGCAATGCGTCTTCAATGTGGCGGGTTACGCGGACACCGGGCGCGAGGGTCGTGGCAATGTCGGGCACAAGTTCCGGCGGACCGCAAAGAGTAATCTTCACCGCCGAATTTGCTGAGCAGATGGCACGCCGACCGCGCCACGCGGCTGTGAAAGATGTCTCCTACAATCGCTACTTGCAAGCCTTTGAAAGTTTTCTTATTGCGCAAAATCGTGTACGCATCAAGCAGCGCTTGCGACGGGTGCTCGTGCAGTCCGTCTCCGGCGTTGATGACCGGCACGTCGAGGTGCTGCGCCATCACGTAGGGAGCGCCGGCGTTGGGGTGGCGGATGACGATGATGTCGGCGCCGACCGCGCGTACCGTGTATCCCGTATCGAGCAGCGATTCGCCCTTTTCGATACTGGAGCCGGTGGACTGGACAAGGATCGGTATGTGCGCCCATCAGCTTGGCGGCGACTTCAAACGAGCTGCGGGTGCGGGTGGAGGTTTCGTAGAAAAGAAGAAAGACGCGCTTGCCCTTGAGCAGGGGCCGCGGCTTGTCCGGATTCATGCGCCGGGCAAACTTCAGGAGTTTCAGGATCTCGGGTGCTTCCAGGTGCTCGATATCGAGCAGGGAACCGCGCGCTGGATTCATATTTGGTCTTGGCGATAGTTTGCTAGGCTACAGTCACTGCCGCTTTTCCATCAGCAGGACTTTCTCCGCGTCATCCACCTCGCGAAGTTTAACTTCGATAATTTCATTTTCCGTGGTTTGGACGGTTCGACCGATGAACGCGGCTTCAATCGGCAACTCGCGATGGCCGCGATCGATCAACACGCACAACTGGAGGCGCTTGGGACGGCCCGAGCGAAACAGCGCGTCCATGGCGGCGCGGGTGGTGCGGCCGGTGTAGAGCACGTCGTCCACCAGCACCACCGACTTGCCGGTGATGGGAATTCCCAGCTCGGTTTTCTGCACCACGGGCTTGGAGTCGAGGGTGGAAAGATCGTCGCGGTAGAGGGTAATGTCGAGCGTGCCGAGCAGCACCGGTTTCTTCTCGATGCGCTGAATAATTCTTGCCAGGCGCTCCGCGAGTGGGACTCCACGACGCCGGATACCGACCAGCGCCAGATCGTCGACGCCGTTGTTTTTCTCGAGAATCTCATGCGCCAGCCGGATCAGGGTGCGCTCCACTTCGGAGGCCGACATGAGCTGCGCTTTCTGGTGGATCTCGACGGGACGGTCTGGCGCGCGTGAATTCATAAACGCTGCATCATACGCGTGCGGAAAGACGAGGGCAAGGCCGAGGCTGAGACCCGCGTGGATTGCGGCTGAATTACGCGCGGGGATTGCGGGGCGGAAGAACAGCGAGGCCAACGCACCGCCAACGGATGCCAGCAATACTGACAAAATCATGCCGAAAAACGCAGATGAAAACCAGCCCGGATGGAGTGGACAGGCTGTGGATGCTGGCCTGAATCTCGGGGTCGGCGGCGTTGAGTCCAAACTCTTGAGCGACCTTTAGGATGCCGTCGATGTATTCCTGCTGGGCATGAAAAACGACGATGTGGATGGTGATCAATAGAGACGCCGATGGCAAAGGAGACAACTCCCGCTGCCCCGCCAAGACGCGACCCGGAGCCGGCCGGAAGCAGAAGTCCGCTTTTGCGACGATAGAAATAGACAGCCAGGGCACCGCTCAGCAGAAGCCGAGAATTGGGAACAGTGATGAAAGAGATTAAAACGCCCAGCACGCCCGCCTTGAGCGCGGAGCGAACGGCAGTTCCTCGGTCGATGATGCCGGGGTGGGCAGGATGCCCGGCCTGAAGAAGTTCCGGGGAAAACTCGTCCAACGCTGGATTCACTTCCGCAGCGGCGACGGCGTCCGGAACTGCAATTTGCACATGGATTTGGGGAGCGCGGCATTGCGGACAAAACGGCCGGCCATCCTCGACGGTCGTTCCACACTGTTGGCAAGGGTGTTCCACGCTATTGAAGCTAGCGCACTACGAACCGGAAGAGCAAGGCAAGGGGATCGGGCATTGAATCATTGAGTGATTTGGCTTGAGTCATGTGCATCCTTCCCCTATCCTTCGACCGCCGATGATCCGATCCTCAATGCCCGATGCCTTTGATCAGATCGTCTCGTCTTTGCCGGTGTGCATGCGCACATAAACCAAGGCAAAGCGGGACCCAGAGCCGTTGGGCTTAACCGAAATGATGTGCTGGTTCCCCTCGGTTCCCACTTTCAACTCCACCGCGTCTCCTTTAGAGTCATTGCCGCACGACACTGGCTTGGACATGTCATCCTTACCGTCGTAGTTCGCGTGGCCTCCATTCCAGCCGCCGTGGCACTGGATGGGCTTGCCATACTTCGGCAGCTCTTTGTTGTAGTAGGCAATGATTTTGTCGGGAGCATCATCGGAGAGAAACTCCGCCGCCACGACTTTTAAGGAAAATCCCGGTAGGGAAAGGTTTACGTTGGCGCTCTTCTTGTCGTCGCTGTCGTCTTTGGGAGCGGGCTTTGCGCCGGGATAAAGTGTCAGGCCGGCATCGCGAATATCGGCTTGTTCGCTGACGTGCAGGTCACCGATGGGAGACTTGATGTCAACGTGCTTCTCGCCATCCGCGGCTTTGTCGTTGGCATTGATGCTGCATGCGGGGAGAGCGCAGAGGGCGGCAAACAACGCGCCAACGGATAGTGTTGCGACAGCGTTACGGCCGAACTTTTCAAGGTTGAATACTTTGCTATTGAACATGGGAGGAGCCTCCTGAACTTGGTGGAGCGGAGCCTGGCTGAGCGGGGCGTTGCAGACCATCGCCTCGCGACGCAACGCCCGGAATCGTCACCGGCAGACGCCCGCTGATGGGAATCTCGCCGAAGATGGCCTTCACGGCCGCGGTTTCCGATATGGTTACGTTGGAAAAAGCGCACACATAATTTTCGATGGCGGGGAAATCCTGCACCACGTACGGATTTCCCATTGCCAGTACGACGGTGCGATCGGCGGCGCGATCGAGGATTGCGGTGAGCAGCGATCCGGTAGCGTCGTCCATGGCGACCGTATTTTTCAAGCCGCCGCCGGCGGCACGCATGGCTTTGCCGGCGGTCGGCACCACATACACCGCCGCAATCACATGCTGCGCAGCTTCCACCGCTTCGGCAACCGGTGTCTTCATGCCGGGGGCCGAGCGCGGATCCACATAAATTACGCGGGCGTCTGGCACGCGTTCCAGAATTTGGCGTTCGAGCATACGTCCTGAGTCGGTCCGCAGGTCTTCGGAAAAAATCACCACGACCTGACGGCTACCGACCTCGGTCAATGATTGATACGGAAGCGCGGCCTCAGGAGTTCCAAAAGCTTGCAGCGGAATCACTTTGCCATTGTCGCGGACCAGGGTGATGGCTTCGTCGGCAATGCGCTGGCCAACCGCCACATTCTCCGGCTTCGCAACCTCGTTCGAGAGTTGACTGAGGTCCACCAGCCGGGCCTTGTTCAGGCCTAGAGAAGCCTTTAGTTCCAGAATCTTACGCACGGATTGATCGAGGCGCGCCCGGCTGATTTCGCCGCTTCGCACTGCTTCGACCATCGAGCGATAGCTGGCGTCGAGATTGGCGGGGATGATCAGAACGTCATTACCTGCCTTGAAGGATTCGACGGCGGCGCGGCCTATATCCTTTGCATACAGGCGCGTCAGTCCGGCCATGTCGAGGGCGTCGGTTACGACAATTCCCTTGAATCCCATGTCTTCCTGGAGAAGGCCGGTGATAATCGGCTTGGAAGTCGTGGCCACCCGGTTGGGCTCGGCGTCGAGGGCGGGGACGGTCACGTGCGCCACCATCACGGCATCCACGCCGGCCGCGATCGCGCGCTGGAATGGGGGCAGTTCTATCGCCTCGAGCCGCGCGCGGTCGCCCGTGACCTGCGCGAGTCCGAGATGAGAATCGGCAGCGGTGTCGCCGTGTCCGGGAAAGTGTTTGGCTGTGACCGCCATCCCGCCTTCATGAGCGCCGCGGATATAGGCCGCCACAAAATCGCCCACCTGCGTTGGATCGCCTCCGAAGGAGCGCGTGTTGATGATGGGATTCGCGGGGTTGGAATTTACATCGGCATCGGGGAAGAAATTCCATTGCACTCCGACGGCTCTTGCCTCAAGCGCGGAGATGCGTCCAAAGGCCTCGGCATTTTCGGGTTTGCCGGTAGCTCCAAAGGCCATCGCGTGGGGAAATACTGTCGTGCCATTCAGGCGCATGGACACGCCGCGTTCAAAGTCGGCCGCGACGAGCAGGGGCAGATTGGATGATCTTTGCAGGCGGTTCAGGAGATCGGCGGCGACATAGGGCTGGCTCCTGAGCAGGACGGGGCCATCTACGGGAACGGTCATGACCAGGGATCCGACGCGATATTTGCGAACGTTGTCGCGCAGTTGAATCCATTTGGGATCGGCGTCATTCAGAAACTGCGCAAGCACTTTGATGCCGAAGAGCTGGCCGACTTTGTCTTCGGTGGACATCCGGCGCAAGGTTTTGTCGGCCCACTTCTTGTCGGCTTTGTCGAGATGAATGGGGCCGGGCTGCTGAAAGCGGTCTTTGCTTTTGTCTTTAGCGAAGGCGAGCGCCGCGGTGAGCAGCAGCGCGGTCAGCAGGAGATTCCGGGGCATGCAATTGACAATAGCAAAAACTGGCAGGGTCGTCCTGCAAATGCTGCAGCGGACGCATCGGCGAAAGCGTTTACCATCTCAGATTTGACGATCGACGGCTGCGATAGCTTCCGCTTGAATCGCTGGATTATCACCAAAGCCGGCCAGCCAATGCACGTCCGGTTCACGCCGGAACCAGGTGATCTGGCGCTTGGCGTAGTTACGATGCGCCTGTTGTGCGGCGGCGAGCGCCGACTCCTGATCCAATTCGCCGCGCAGGAACTGCAATGCCTGCTTGTATCCCAACGAGGCGAGCGGGCGGGCTTGCTCGCCGTATTTTGCGAGAAGGCCTTCCGTCTCGGCGATCAGACCATCGTCAAACATCTTCGCTGCTCGCTGGTTGATGCGGGCATAAAGAGCTTCGCGCTCGGGATTGAGGCCCAGACGCAGAATGCGAAAACCGTGGAGGGGTTCGCGCCCCTGCTGCCAGAGTTCGGTCATCGTCCGGGGTGAGGTTCGAGGTGCAGTCCGGGGAGAGCTCAGACACACCTCGATCGCCCGGATCACCTTGGGGACGTCATTGGCATGAATGCGCTTTGCTGCCGGAGGGTCGAGCCGCCGCAGGATGCGATGCAAGTGCTCGGGGCCGTGCTTCTCCGCGCGACGGCGCAGTTTGCTGCCGCAGCTCTTCGTTACGCAAACCTCCGGGCCGCTGCGGGCCGGAGAAAAGTCCTTCGAGCAGAGCGCGGAGATAGAGTCCGGTGCCTCCACTAACGATGGGCAAAGGTCTGCGCTGCTCGTTTTTGCCGGAAGCTGTTTCGCGCAAAGTGATCTCGCGCAGAACCTGCCTTGCCTGGCGCGCATACTCCCCTGCAGTGACGTCGGCGAGCGGGTCCACGTAATCGACTAGGTGATGCGGGATTTCAGCGCGTTCGGCAGCGCTCGGCTTGGCGGTGCCGATTTCAAATTCGCGATACATCGCCACCGAGTCGCAACTGACGATCTCTCCGTGGAAGCGCCGCGCGATCGCCAGAGCCAAGGAGGTCTTCCCGCTGGCCGTGGGACCGAGCACAACGACGAGCAGCGGGTCGCGGTCTGATTTTGTCACCCCCGGCGACTTCGGCAACTTCGACACTTCAGCGCGCGCTCCAGGGAATGTACCGCCAGTAATGGATGATGGTAAGAATAAGCAGCAGAACTGCTATGAGAAGCAATCCGGTGGCTTCGGCGGCGTAGACGGACTGGCGGTGCTGATGCTTGTCGTCAGAAGCCGGCTTCGGCGGAACGGGGGCGTTCACGGCGCTATTGTAGCCTTTTCGGTGGTTAGTCGTTGGTCGTTAGTCATTGATCGTTAGTCAGTGGTCGTTAGTCAGTGGCAAACGCTTTCGTCGTAAACGACGTCCGACTAACTGCCAACGACTGCCTCGCGGTACACTACGGGCGCGTCGTCATGCCGATGTCTCCCTCCAACAAAGAAGCCAAGTATCTGCGCTTTGGCGTTTTTGAAGTTGACCTCGCCGCGGGAGAGCTGCGCAAGAACGGCGGTCGCATCCGGCTTCAGGAACAACCCTTTCAAGTGCTCGCTGCGTTGTTGCAGAATGCCGGGCAGGTGGTTACGCGTGAGGAGTTACGCGAAAAGATATGGCCGTCCGACACCTTCGTCGATTTCGATCACAGTCTGAACACCGCGGTGAACAAAATTCGCGAGTCGCTGGGCGATTCCGCGTCGAGCCCGCGCTTCGTCGAAACCCTGGCCCGCCGCGGATACCGCTTCATCGCTTCCGTGGAAAACGTCGAGGCGGCAATGACGGTGTCCGCGCCTGCGGTGCATCCTGAACTGCATGTACCCGTGCCCCGGCGCGGCTTGGTGCGCGCGCTTTTCGCGCTGATTCAGGTGATGTATCTCATCTTCTACGTCAGTGGACTCGCCCACCTGCGCGCTGCGGAGCGGGTCGCCGGCGCTTTTCTCCCCGGCTGGAGAGCGCTCGTTATCGTGGGCGCGATATTGGTAACGGGAGCGGTTGGGATTCCGCTGCGGTTCTACCTGCTGTCCGCGGTTGCTTTCGATTACCGCAAGCTGGCCGCTAGCTTTGTACGGCTGTTTCCATTTGTTCTGGCACTTGATCAGCTGTGGGCCGTCGCGCCATTTTTGTTGCTGCCGCAGATCGGGGTGGGCCTGGCGTTCGCGGCGACTGCGGCTTTGTTGTACGTACCCTTTTCGGAGAGGACTCTGGTCCGCATGGCCTATTGACCGGAGACTGGAGAACTGAGAATCCGAGGCGAGGCGGAAAATATTTCGTTCCCGCCTCTGCGACGTGCGCCTCAGGGAGTGGTGGTGAGAATGAGGTCAGGGGATTTGCAATCGCTCCCGGCATGATCAAAGAAGTACACCGCCGCCAGCAGACGTTGTTCGAAGTTTCTGATGTCAATGGCTGCGATCTGTGCGAACGGAGATCTCCAGTTCGCCTCGGCCTTCGCCGGGTGAGCGTTCTGGGGATCATTCTTGTGGCAGGCATCCGGGTTTTCCGGAAAATCTACATACAAGGTCAATCCCAACAACGTCGTCAGGGCATGGAAGGACTCGCGGGAATGAGTGTCGCACTTGTCCGCGGCTTCGTCGAATTGGGCGGGAGTTATGACAAACCTGATCGTCGGCGTTTCTACCTGCAGCAGCAATGGGTTGAAGGTGCCGCTGTCGGGAGCGCCCGCCAGCGAGAATCCGGTCAGGCTGCCGACGTTGTAGCGCAGCGACACGGCTGTGGCATAGGCTTTTTCGGTCGAAGCGTCGGGCGGATATGTCGCGCCAAGCCGGCTTCTGAACCGGCCGGCAATGACGTACTCCTCAGGTTTGGGAAGGCGAATGACGTACCTTGCGGACTTATTGTCGAGTGCTCGTTGCAGACTTTGTGCGTCGATCTTGGCCTGCGCGATGCTGGGATCAGCGGTGGCGACAGCAGGCCCGCTGTGAGCCGGGAGAGAAAGCTCATATACTCCCGGAGCCAGCGTCGATCCGTTGGAAGACTGTACATAGAGGTCACGATGGCTTTTGGCTTTGGGCGCAATGGCCAGCACGCTGTTGGCGTCTTTCGGGTCGGCTACAAAAGCCCATGGGCCTCGAAACTCGACAAAGACCTTCTCGGTGCTGGCAGCTTTCGACTCGGCCGCTGCCGGAGCGGGGGTAGGTGGTTGGGACTGCTCACAGGCGACGAGGCAAAGGGTGGTTAAAGCGGCGGCGGCCAGCGCAACCAGTTTGCTGGTCGAGTAGATTTCAGTTCGCATCGTGGTCTCCTATTCTTCCTCATTTGTTCCCGGGGATTAGGGCTGTCCGTAGGCTGCAAATGCCGACCAGTAGTAGGGATGCGAAGTGCGCGGATCGACCAACATGCTCCGTGATGTCGTGCGGATGGCATCGGAGACAGTCTGGCCAGAAAGCGCATTCTGATAAAAGTCCTGCACGAATCTTTGAGTCCCAGCAGAGTCCACAGCCCACCGGCTCGCGACCACGTGAGGTACACCCGCGCGCAGAAGAGCACCGGTGACGCCGTCGAATCCGCTGGAGCCGCTGCTGCCAGACGCGGTGTTGCAGGCCGAGAGCACCGCCAACTGCAAATTTGACAGTTGAAGCTGCCCTAGTACGGCTGCGTCCATGAGAACGCGCGTGTTCGCTTGTCCGTCTTCGCTTTTGCCTTCGAGCAGTAATCCCATTCTTTCGGGAACAGCGAGAGCATGCCCGGCAAAGTGGAAAACTGCGGCCCCGGGCAGTTCGCTGCGGACCGCGCTGAGGGTGGCTTCTCCACCTTTGAGAACGTGCGCGGAACGAAAGCCGTTAGCGACGGCGTCGGCTTCCGCGGCCACGTCTGGCAAAGGAATGAGTCCGTCCGCCGCCGATGACGCAGTGCTGCCCACCACCAGGGCCGGCAGGTCCCGCGAAATGCCGGTGCCGGTGCGCAGTAGCGCCTGAGAATCCTGACCCAGGGAATGAACGATGGGCGCGCGTTCGATCAAATAGTGATCATTCGAATCCAGCAGCGCTTCGAAGGGCACGCGAGCCATCCATCCATCCGCCTCGATCACTAGCGTCCGCCCCGGCACGAGGTAGGGTTCCACCGGAGTAATCAGCGCCCCGTACAGGCTGCGAGAGTCCCGGCGCAAGGCCCCGAGCTCCGAGTGAGGATCGGAAGCCAGGTCGTGAAACCTTTCCGCTAACTCCTGCAAGGCATCGGTTGGTTTCGGGACCCAGCGCGACTGTATGCCACGATCGTCATAGACCCATATGGCCAAGCCGTCGGGCAGAACGGCGTAGACGAGCACCGTCTCTTTGGCAAGAAGAGGAAGACGGGATGCCAGGTGCGTCGGACTCGGCGCCGCCGAACCGTTCTGAAATCGAAGCGGACGGTCGCTACCGCGTTGCGGCGCTCCCAGAAACCGCTCATACGTCTCGAGCGCTTCCTGCGGGCGGCCCTGCGCCAGTTCTGTTTCGCTGACTGCGAGATAAGCCGGGGCGGCGTTCTTGGTCCATCGCGCACGTTCGGCCTCGGATTTGAGGGTGGCAAGGCTCTGCTCCGCCATGGCCATCGCAGACCCGAAGGACTGCTCCGCCTCGGCCTCCTGGTGCTGGCGCAGTTGCAATTCGCCCAGAGTGGAGTAAAACATCAGCAAGATATAGTTGTTCGAAAGCCCGCGGGCCTGGTCTTGTATAGCGGTAAGACGCGCGATGCCACGGTCAGGCTGATCCTGGAGAGATTCCAGTTGCGCGGCTCGAATCTCATTTTCAAGGCGATCGTTTCGACTAGCTTCGGTTTGAGGAGCCGCCGCGAAAAGGCGAGCTGCTTCTGCATACTGTTGCTTCGCAACCTCTGGGGCACGCGCGGCGGTCGCTGCTTCACCCATCTCCTGATGGGCCGTGGCGCGCAGCAAGAGGTCCTCATAAGGGCCAATCAGAGAGGTCGCTTCACGCCAGGACGCCATTTGCAAGTGCGGGCGGTCAGTAGCCTGGGCCGCGTATGCCGATTCCGCATAAAGGTTGTAGCCTCGCATGACGGGAAATCGCCCCGACCAGTAAAGGCCCAAACCCTGACTCACGAGTCGTCCGGCTTCGGAGGCGTCGCCGGTGTAGCGCCGATTCCCCGCGAGAAATCCGAGGGCCCGCAGATAAAGCGCTCCGTACCCACTCTGCTGTGCGCGCTCCATCGCCGTGCGTACGGCCTTTTCATTGCTGCCAATGTCCCCCATGAGAGCGGAACAGACTGATTTCTCAAGTCCAAACTGAATCTGCAACCAGCGGTAGGAGTTTTTCTCGGCTGCCGTGACCTCGGTGGTTGCCCGGCGTCGGCAGTCCTCGCTGTGCCTGGTCATCTGCGCTGTGAAAGTTCGCTCGAATTGAGCGCGCAGGACGCCGGCCGTGTTGCCCGAAGCCCGAAATAATTGTTCGGCAAGGTCAGCTTGTTCGCGGGCGACGTCATATTCGCTGACATGATTGGCGTTGATAGCGCGGGCAAGAGCGGTGACCGCTCGCGGAAAACGCGGCGCCGCGGAACCGCGCAAGAGATCAGCCAGCCAGTGGTCGCTGTGCTGACGGGTGGTCAGGTCCGCCAAAAAAAAAAGCGCCTGCGCGGCGTGTACATCGGCGCCGGGCTCTGCTCGATCAGTTCCGGCTTCTGGAAAGGCCTGGGGCAACCAGGAGCGGACTGCCTCGTTGAGATATTCTTCGACACGCTGGTCGACTTCAGAACCGAGGCTGGCGCTAGCGGCAGCGTCCGCCACCTGGGCCGGGGACAGCAGCGGCCTCGCGCTGCTCTGGTGCTCTTTCAACTTTTCGCGCACAGCGTTGGCACGGTTGCGCGCTTCTTCTGTCCACTGCGATCCCGGATCCACCCGCAGGTAATGCTCCCAGTCATCGAGCGCCTGCTGAAAAAGGAACAAGTTTCCGGCGACGACCGCGCGGTTGAAGAGGGCAATGGGATCGTCGGGGAGCAACTTCAAGGCCTGGCTCAGGAATTCAAAAGCCGCGCCGAGATCGTCCTTCTTACCTTCTGACTGGGCGCGCTGGAAGTAGGCGGTGGCAAGATCGGTTAGAAGGGGCGGCGAATTCGGCTCTAACTCCAGCGAGCGCCGCAAAGTTTCGACCGCCGCATCGTACTTGCCTTCCAGCATGTCGGCCCGCGCCTGCGCCTGGAGCCATGAAGGATCGGAAGGATGGGATACCAACTGGGAGGCGATCAACGCTTCCGCTTTCAACAGCGACGGTGGTTTGCTAGTGAAGGAGGCGGCCGGTCCGCGCGACACGCGCAGAGGCGCATAGCTGGCACCAGCGATCCTGAGTTCGAGGGTACGCTGCTCGGTGTAGGCGCGGGCAAGCAGACCGTCTGCGGTCGCGGGCTGGTTGCGATGGAACAGGCTCTGATACAGATGGTTCTGACGGACAGCCATCCACGATCCCACGCCGACCACAGCCAGAAGGGACGCCGCCATCGCGAGACGCGGAACGCCCAGCCACTTCTGCCACCATCGCGCAGATTCCCGATCCGGCTTCGAATGCTCGGTTCCCGCGATTCGCTGGGCCAGTTTCTGCTGCCAATCCGCGCCTGCGCTCTCAAGGGACGCGATCTGCTTTCGCTCCTCCTCGGTCAATTCCCGGTTTAGAGCGGTAAATTCCGATACCGCATCGCGCAACAACGGGCCGCAATGATCGCAATGGCTGGCGTGTTCTATATAGGCAAGCGTCTGGTCGGGTGGCGTTGGAGTACCGGCAATCTCACGCCACACCTCGGCGAACGGACAATCGCCATCACTTGACGCAGGCTTAGCACTTCTCAGACTCTTCAACTGGCGCTCCAGCGGCGCCAAATCCTCAAATTGCTCCCGGCAGCTCGCACAGGCAGCCAGATGAGGATGGATTTCAGCCGGATTCAGCGCGGTGTCAGGACGCCGGCGAGATTCCTCCAGCAGCCTGGCCATCTCCGCGGTTCCGAGGTGCTCGCCGGGATTGGGACTTCCTTCCAAGACTAACTCCCCATCTTTAAGAACGATTTTGCCGGTTCAGAACCTTCACTTGCCGGTGGGGGCTTGAACTTATAAGGTGACTGCGAATCACGGCCGCCAGGCGCAGGAGTACGCTCTCCACGCCTTCGGTGGTTAGTCCGATAGCGGGCATGGACGCAATTTCGCTCGCGGTAAATCCTTGGCGGTGGCGAAGCCAAAAAATTGTGCATTTTCTTTCCTGATCCTTCCCGGTTGTGACCAGTCTTAGCACTTTGTCAATCTGCTCGAGCTGAAGGCGCTGGCTCACCGCATCGGAGCCGCAGACGTAAGTCCGCAGGTCATTCTGGAT
The DNA here is from genome assembly GCA_963755765.1 of uncultured Acidobacteriaceae bacterium. Lineage (GTDB taxonomy): Bacteria > Acidobacteriota > Terriglobia > Terriglobales > Acidobacteriaceae > Acidiflorens. The sequence continues at coordinate 226,251 of CAVWKZ010000001.1, read as the reverse complement.
GGGTTCCGTCTCATTGAGCGCTTCGGTGTGTCCAGCGCCGCGTTTCGCGGCCAGCAGCGACTTAAAATGATCGTGGACGACATTGGCGGCAACCACCTTCAAGAATCCATAAATGGAATCTTCGTGCCGTGGCTGGAACGACCGCAGCAAACGACTGTCGTTCTCGCAGAGCTTCAGGTAGGTGTCCTGGATGAGGTCGTCCAGTTGCGGGCGAGACGGTTCGCCCCAGCGGCGGGCGGTCCTGAGGACGGCGGCGGCGATCACCACCTGAAATCGCCGAATGAACTCGGCCCATGCTCTCTCGTCTGTCGAGCCAGCACAGAGCCGCACTAACTCCGTCGACGAGAACTTTGGGTAGCGTACCAAGCCTTCCCCCAGAATGGGCGGATTTTACAACAGTTCTGTCAGGCTTATTGTTAAAAGATGGGTGGATTGGAGAATAGGGTGGCAAGAGCGGTTGCGGGGCGACTTCGGCAACCAAGTAAGTAGCTGATTTATAATAACTTACTGCATCGAAGAAGCGATGACCCGGTACTAAGCCGGACTTTCTCGCAGGGCTAGGCCAGCAGCTTTGCCGCTTCCTTCGCGTAATAAGTCAAAATCATGCTCGCTCCGGCTCGGCGGATGCAGACTAGCGATTCCATCATCACGCGCTCGCGGTCGATCCACTGGTTGCGGGCCGCGGCTTCGATCATCGCGTATTCGCCCGATACCTGATAGGCCGCCAGAGGCAAGTCGAAACGCTCGCGGGCGGCGGCAATTACGTCCAGGTACGGCATGGCGGGTTTCACCATAATCATGTCCGCACCTTCTTCGATGTCCAGTTCGATCTCGCGCATTGCCTCACGAATGTTTGCCGGGTCCATCTGGTAGGAACGGCGGTCGCCAAACTGCGGCGCTGAATCCGCTGCCTCGCGGAACGGCCCGTAGAATCCGGAAGCGAACTTCGCTGCATAGGAAAGAATCGGAATATTTTCGAAGCCTGCCTGGTCAAGCGCTGTACGAATCGCACCGACGCGGCCGTCCATCATGTCAGACGGCGCGATGATGTCTACGCCCGATCGCGCCAGCGAAACCGAGGTCCGCGCCAGCAACTCAAGGCTGGCGTCATTTACGATCTCGAACTCTGCCGTAGTTGGTGGCGCCGCTGCGGCCGCACCCAGCGATTGCGGCCCGGATTTCTGGTCTACCTTGCCTTTCAGTTTGTCTTTCATTTCCACGACGCCGCAATGCCCATGCGACATGTATTCGCACAGGCAAACGTCGCCCATCACCAGCACATCTTGCACTTCACTCTTGATGGCGCGCGTCGCCTTCTGCACAATGCCGTCTTCGGCCCAGGCGCCGGTGGCCACTTCATCTTTCTTCTCCGGCAGCCCGAACAAGATGACCGACAACACTCCGAGCGCGCGCGCGGCTCGCACTTCCTTCACAGCCTCATCTATCGAAAGATTGAAGACGCCGGGCATGGAGCGCACTTCCTTGCGGATCCCGGTCCCGGGGCAGATGAACAGGGGATACACCAGAGATTCGGGAGTAAGCCGGGTCTCGCGGACTAGAGCACGCAGCGTCTCGGTACGCCGCAGACGGCGCATGCGGTTGGCGGGAAATGCCATGACAGGGCAATTCTAGCAGTTGGCGCAAGAACTTAGGCCTGCTGGTCTCATGTAGGAGCGGTGCTACACCCGCTACAATCTTCGTATGCGATTCAAGGCTGCCCTGGTGGTTCTTGTCGTGATTCTGGGCATAACCGTCCTCGCACAAAATACGGGCAAGACTGCGGCTTCCTCCGCCACTATTCCCATGGCGCTCGACCAGGGGCGCGTCGTAATCGACGTGGACCTCTTGCTTCCCGATGGCTCGACCGAGCGCGTCCGGGGTTGGGTGGACAACGGCAATCCGGATCTCACTATGAACCGGCGGGTCGCGGGTCTGATGGGACTCAATGTCGTTTGCGACGGCCAAGTCTGCTCCGGCACGCCGAAATCGCCGGAGGCTGCGCTCGAAATTGCGATCGGCGGGATCAGAATTTCCCTGGCTCCGATCAGAGAAAAAAAGGTCATGTACAGCATGGCGGCCCTCGCTCCGGGCATGAGCGCCGAGATCAACATTCCCTCGACCGTCCTGCGCAACTATGACGTGCTCTTCAATTTCCCGGACCGCGAGTTCAACATCGGACTGCCAGGCCGCCTGAAATTTAACGGCGTGAAGAACAAGATGCTGGTCAACGCCGACGGTCTTATTCAGATCCCGAGCAGGATTGAAAACAAGAACTACGATCTCGGCCTCGACCTGGGCTCTTCCATCAACTTTCTTTCAGGAGAATTATTCGACAAGTTGTCGAGCGCCCACCCCGACTGGCCGCACATGGTTGGGGCAATCGGCCCGTTTAACTCGGGAGGGGAGGTTAGTGAACCGAAATGGCGGCTGATGCGCGTGGACCGCATGCAATATGGGCCGTTGTTTCTCACCGGTGTGGCTGTGACTGATCTTCCGGCCGATCGGGTAACCCGCTTTACCGCGAGCGCGCTTGGCTATGAGGCCCTGATGAACTACCGCGTCGGCCTCGACTATGCCCACGCGACTGTCTATTTCGACATCGGACGCACCGTCAGGTTTCCCGATTTCGACGTCGTCGGCCTTATCCTTCGTCCGGAGGGCGACAGCGCCTTCGTTATCGCCGGCGTCGCCGATTTCGATGGAACCCCGTCGGTGGCCGGCTTTCAAGCCGGCGATCATCTTGTTGCCGTTGATGACAATCCCATCGCCGATTTCACACTGGGACAAGTCTGGTCGCTGCTCGAAGGCGCTCCCGGCCAGGAAAGGAAGCTGACTCTCGAGCGCGCCGGCAAACGGTTCATCGTCGTCGCCAAAGTGCAACACTTCCTGGGAGAAGTTCCGGGCAACGACGACGCCAAGGGGAAGTCGAAAAAGAATTAGTTCCCGGGGTGAGGAAGCCTTTTCACTGCGTGGCGACGGCCGATAATTCTAAATCAGGCCTGACGTTACTCCAGTAACCATAGGTAACCAGCCGGTGATCTAAACAACTCGCGGCGAACGTCATATGATGCAGGGTGGTGTCTCGGAACCACATCTCGTCGCTCGTCGCCGGAATTGGTCTGCTGCTGGCCTTTGCCGTGGCTCCATTGGTGTTTCCCAGCCCGTTTTTTAGCGTGGCCATGGGAGACCTGGTCCCACTGGTTGTGCTTGTAGCAGCGACCGTCCTTTGTGCCAGAAACGCCTACGACAGCCGCGGGCACACGCGGCTCTTCTGGAGTCTGATGGCGGCCGGTGTGGCCATGTGGTGTGCCAATCAGGCATGTTGGGCGTGGTTTGAGATAGTGCTGCGCAAGGCCATGCCCGATCCCTTCCAGGGGGACATCATATTGTTCCTGCACATTGTCCCGATCATGGCGGCCGTGGCCCTCCGCCCCCATCAGGCCGATGAGAGTGAAGGGGTGTTGCCGAGCACGCTGAATGTTTTCATCCTGCTGGTGTGGTGGGTTGTGGTCTACGCCTTCTTCGTTTTTCCCGAGGAATATATCGTCATCAATGTCGCGGCGTACAGCCCGCGTTGGGATTTGCTGTATCTCATCGAGGGAGTGATCTTGATTGCGGTGTCCTCCTCGGCATTCTTTACGAGTACTGGATCGTGGCGCGTGCTCTATCGCAACATCTTTATCGCCACTGCTCTCTACACCTTCTCATCGGAAGCCATCAATGCTGCGCTGGCGCGCGGCACTTACAAGAGTGGTGGAATCTACGACCTCCCGTTCCTCGCAGCTGCGCTGGGGTTCCTGTGGGTGGCCATTTCGGGAAGGCGCTGCCTAGGCGACATCCAGATGATTCCATCGATCGCTCGCGATCATCGCCAGGTTGCTCCTCAACTTGCGAAACTCGCCTTGCTCTCGCTTCCGGTCATGGGATATTGGGCGCTGTTCCTGAGCCACGAGCAGCCTCGTCTGCGTCACGTCCGCTTTACGGTTGCGATGGGCGGCGTCGCTCTGCTCGCCTTTGTCGTTTTTCTCAAACAACACCTGCTGGACCGGAGACTGGTGCAGTTGCTCAGGCATTCGCGCAAGAGCTTTGACAATCTTCAGCGGCTGCAGGGGAGGGTCATCCAACAAGCGAAGCTGGCTTCGCTCGGAGAACTGGTCGCGCTCGCGGCCGGTGAGCTGGAGTATCCGCTATCGGCCATCCTGAGCAGCTCGGAACGGATGGCCGCGAGCAGCAATCTCAGCCGCGAACAACTCGCCAACGCGCAAAAAATAGGCCAGCAAGCCCGGCGCACCCGGGAACTGGTCAGCGATCTGCTCAGCTTTTCGCAGCAGACTCCGGGAGAAAAGAGTCCGCTTGAACTGAAGACTTTGTTGCAGCGTGCAGTTCAAATGGAAGGATTCAAGGTCGAGAGCAAGAGGATCAGTCTTTCCGTGGAAAGCAACGACAATGCTCCCCTGCCTCGTGTTCTCGGCAATCCCAACCAGCTCTTGCAGGCGTTTCTTCAGATCGTCGAGAATGCGGTGGACGCTTTGCAGGAAGTTGGCGGCGGACGTCTGCAGATCTCCCTCTGGCGCGAGGAGAGCGAGTTGGTTATTCAATTTGCCGATTCTGGCCCCGGCCTGCGCGATCCCGAGCGCGTTTTCGATCCTTTCTATACCACCAAGCCGGTCGGCAAGGGAACCGGCCTTGGACTCAGCGCTACATACGGTGTGATCCAGGACCATAAGGGACAAATCACCTGCTACAACCGCCCCGAAGGCGGAGCGGCATTTGAAATCCGGCTGCCGGCGCTCAAAGCCACTACCCCCCTAGTGGAAGCTGCCCGCGCCTGACGCGTGCTATCCGCCGCTCGCCACAATCGCATCCGCCACTCGCGCCGCCTCTACCGCAAATCGCACATCGTGGGTGCGAATGATGTGCGCCCCTCTCAGAATCAGCGCCGTTTCTGCTGCCAGCGTTCCATATAGTCGCTCGTCAATCGCTGCATCCTTGCCATCGCGCGCGAGCATTCGCCCGATGAATGACTTCCGCGACACTCCTGCGAGCAGCGGAAAGCCGGTCTGCTGCAACTCGGCAAAGTGCGCCAGCAGGGGGTAATTCTCCTCGAACCGTTTTCCGAACCCGAAGCCGGGATCGAGCACCAGGCGATCGCGCTTGATTCCCGCCAGTGTCGCCGCTTCGGCCCACTGCCGCAAATCGCGCTTCACCATCAGCACTGGATCGCCAATCGGCGGCAGGGACCGCCACTCCTCCGGTCGGCCGCGCGTATGCATCAGGACTGCTCCCACTTTGAGTTCAGCCAGCGTCTTCGCCATTTTCGGGTCCCAGCGGAACCCGCTTACATCGTTCACAACCTCCGCACCGAGCTCGACCGCCGCGCGCGCCACACTTGCCTTGTAGGTGTCGATGCTGACCACCGCGGCGGGCCGTCGTCGCTTCAAATCCCGAATCACCGGCAGCACCCGCTTCCGCTCTTCCTCTTCGGAGATTGGTTCCGTCACGCCCGGACGCGTCGACTCGCCGCCTACGTCTATGATGTTCGCGCCCTCGTCGAGTAACTGCTCGGCGTGGACAACGGCCTTTTCGGCGTCGATATAGAGTCCTCCGTCGGAAAACGAGTCGGGAGTTACATTCACGACGCCCATGATCAGCGTGCGCCGTCCTAGCTCCAGTACGCGAGAACCCACGTTCCACTGAAAAATTGCCCGCATGTTGCTCTTATTCTAGTGGAGCCAGGTTGCGAAACCAGAAAGAGTCCGCATTTCCAGAGTGCTACAATCCACTCAATGCTTGGCCGGCGATCAGTTGCGTGCGTTCTTCCCATCGTTCTATTACTGGCCTTATCGCTGGCCGCGCAAGTGCTGGCCGCTCCCGTCAATCCTGTTCAGGATCGATCGTCGCAGGATCGATCGTCGCAGAATCGGTCATTGCAGGAGCGCATTGCCGCCGTGCTCAGCGCTCCCGATCTTGCCCGCGGCTTCTGGGGGATTGAAGTAGTTTCTCTCGCGACCGGCGAAACGTTGTACGCGCAAAATGCCGACAAACTCTTCACGCCCGCTTCGAACACCAAGCTCTTCACTACTGCCGCCGCGCTCGCCCTGATCGGGCCTGACTACAAGTTCCGCACCACGGTCGAAACCACCGGCACTCTCGATCGCTACGGCCGCCTTAACGGAGATCTCGTCCTCGTCGGCCGCGGCGATCCCAATCTCTCTGGACGCGAACTTCCCTACGATCTCCGCACCCAACGCAACGATGACCCCATTCAGGCCCTCGAAGCTCTGGCCGACGCGCTGGTGCAAAAAGGTGTCAAGTTCATCGATGGCGACATCGTGGCCGACGACTCTTACTTCGCTTTCGAGCGTTACGGCGAAGGTTGGAGTCAGGACGATCTCGTCTGGGGCGACGGCGCTCCGGTTTCTGCCCTCACTATCAATGACAATGTGGTGTTCGTGAACATTCTGCCGGCCGACCGCGCCGGCGAGAAGGCCTTTGTCAGCGTCAAGCCGTTCGCCGAGTATTACCGGCTCGACAATCGCATCATCACCACTCCGGCTGGCACTGGACGCAAGTTCTTCGTCAATCGCGAGCCGGGTTCTACGGTGGTGACGCTCTGGGGCAACATGCCGCTCGACGACGCGGGCGCCAACGAAGCCATTGCTATCGAGGATCCTGCCGAGTTTGCCGCCGGACTCTTTCGTCAATTACTCGAAAAACGTGGCATCGTCATCTACGGACACCAGCGCACTCACCACACCGAACTCGCGACCCTTTCGACTTTCAGCGTGACTGCGACGGCGCCGTCGCATGGGGGAAGCGGTAATGACGCCCGATCACGTCCGCTGAAAAGCGATCAACCCATCACTCTCGCCAGTTATGAATCGAAGCCGCTGCTGCAGGATATCCGCGTAATCAACAAAGTCAGTCAGAACCTACATGCGGAAATTCTGTTGCGCTTGCTGGGACGCGAGCGTGGCAATGCTGGAACGATTGAAGGCGGCCTCGAAGTTCTCCGCGGATTTCTGACGCAGGCCGGAATCTCGAGCGACCAGTATGTTTTCTACGATGGCTCCGGACTCTCACGCCAGAACCTGGTGACTCCCCATGCCATTGTCCAGTTATTGCGTTATTGCTCGACGCAGCCCTGGGGCGCTGAGTATAAGGCGACTTTCCCGATCGCCGGTGTGGACGGATCGCTGACCGAACGCCTGAACGCTCCGCGCCTGCAAAACCGCGTTGTGGCCAAGACCGGGTCGCTGGGCGGAGTGAAGACGCTCTCGGGATACGCCACCACCGATGCCGGACAGGTAGTCGTCTTTTCGATTCTCTCTAATAACTTCAATCTGCCGGCTAAGCGAGTTACGGACGCGATTGATGAGTTGGTGCAGGCGATCGTGGAAGATGGGCCTGCGGGACACTAGATGGGTGTGACAGTGGTCCGGTAGTCCACTTTGGCGGTATCTAGTTGGTCCAAGAAAGCACAGAGCCCATCTACATCCCCATCCGGCTGAACATCGATCGCATACAACCTGCTGTTGGCATTTTCATAATTGGCTTTCCATTCTTTGAAGCGACTTAGGACTGCGACTCGGAAAGCCTCGTCGGCGGTTTCGTAGAAGAAAAGATGCAAGGTGCGATGACCGCCACGTCGAACAACCCCGACGAATTTAGGCCACTCATTGTCATTTGCGGTGACAGCGCGAACGACATCTCCCCAATTCACATCGCATGTGTGCCAAGGTGTGTTTCGAACCTCATATAGATCATTGCCGAGCGGGTTCGCCCACACCCGTTCACCACTAATTCCAAATGTGTCGTCGCTGACATCCAGAAGGACTTTGACCAAGTCCTCGTTCTTTTCGATCTTCTTATCTTCGTTCACCATGTGTCATCCGCCTGTCTTAGGCCAGTATCCTCATCCGTTTCCCCACACGTCCCAGCACTTCGAGTGCCTGCTGCAGTTCCTCGTTCGTGTGGGTGGCGGTCATGATTGTTCGTATGCGTGCTTTGCCTTCGGGGACGGTGGGGAATGCGATGCCGGTTCCGAGCACTCCTTCTTTGAAAAGTTCGCGGGAGAAATCCATGGTCAGGCGGCCGTCGCCAATGATGATCGGCGTGATTGGGGTTTCGCTAGCCGGAGTAGTTTGGCCGCCGATGTTGAAGCCGAGCAGGCCTAGTTCTTTTTTCCAGAAGCGGGTGTTCGCCCAGAGTTGCTCCATCCATTGCGGCTCGGTTTCGAGGACGTCGAAGGCCGCGATGCAGGTCGCGGCCACCGACGGCGGATGTGATGTAGAAAAAAGAAACGGCCGCGCGCGGTGATACAGAAAATCGATCAAATCGCGCGTGCCGCAAACGTAGCCGCCGAGAGCGCCGATTGCTTTCGACAAGGTTCCAACCTGAATGTCAACGCGCCCATGCATCTTGAAATGATCGATGGTGCCGCGCCCCTGACGGCCGAGCACGCCGGAGGAATGCGCATCGTCTACCATCATGATCGCGCCGTATTTTTCGGCGGCATCGCACAGTCCGGGCAGGGGGCCGATGTCGCCGTCCATCGAAAACACGCCGTCGGAGATGAGCAGTTTCTTCCCTGGCTGATTTTTCACGCTGGCGAGCTGCTCTTCAGCGTGGGCCACGTCTTTGTGACGGAAGACGAGAATCTTCGCCCGTGAAAGACGGCAGCCGTCGATGATCGAAGCGTGATTCAGCTCGTCGGAAATGATGAAGTCGTCTTTGCCCAAAAATGAAGAAACGGTTCCCGCATTCGCCGTGAATCCTGACTGAAAAACCACGCAGGCCTCGACGTTCTTGAAGCGCGCAATCTTCTCTTCCAGGTCCATGTGAATTTTCATCGTGCCCGCGATGGTGCGCACTGCGCCCGATCCGACGCCGTACTTACGAGTGGCTTCGAGCGCCGCTTCGCGCAGCTTGGGGTGGGTCGTAAATCCCAGGTAATTGTTCGAGGCGAGGTTGATGACCCGCTTGCCGTCGAAAGTACAGAGGGGCGCCTGTTCGTCATCCAGCACACGCAGTTTCAAGTGCGTGCCCTTGGCTCTGAGTTCGTCGAGTTGATCGGTCAGGAATGAAAGCGGATTGGTGCGCGTGGCAGTGGGCATCGTTTACCTCGGAATCAACATTGAGAGCTTAAACAGTTTAGTACCGGCGCCGCAACCGGGAGCGGGTTTCCCGTTGTATAGTGTCCATTCGCTCTTTACTTTGAGACTTTGAAGGAGGCCTATCGTGCGTCTTCTATTGCATTGGGTTCTAAGCGCTGTGGCGGTGTGGATCGTCGCTCACATCGTGCCGGGAATTAGTGTCAACGGTCCGACGGCGGCCTTGATCGCGGCTTTGGTCATCGGCCTGATCAACGCAACGCTCGGATTGCTGCTCAAGATATTAACCTTCCCGCTGACCATTCTGACTCTCGGCCTGTTCTGGTTCGTGATCAATGCGGTCATGCTGGAGCTGGCCGCGCAGTTCGTGCGCGGATTCGAGGTGCGAGGCTTCATTCCGGCCCTGATCGGAGCTGTCATGCTGAGCCTGGTGAGTTCGGTGCTGCAATGGCTGATTATGCCGAGCCGCAAAGCTAACTAAGAAAATCGCGTTTTAGAGTTTGGGATCCCGCGTTCCGGCTGCCCGTAAAGTGTGCTTCGTCCACGCCGCGAAATGGTCTTTGTCCGGGCTGCTCGGGTCAGCCATGTTCTCGGCGATCTTGAACTCATCAGCCGCCCGCGCGAACTCACCTCGGTCATACAGAATTTCTCCGATGTGAAAATGAGCCCGAGAGGCCAGTGAGCGCTCCAATGCCCCGCTGATTGCCTGTTGGTATAGTCCCCGAGCGTGATCGTGTCGGCCCAAGATTCTGTGCGCCTCCGCTTCCCGATACGTAAGTGTTGCCCTTTCTTCTCGGGTGATGTCCTCTGCCCCGAGAGCGTTCGCTATAGACAACGGCTCGACGGCATGCCCTAGAACGATGAGGCTTGCGATGAGCCGGAACTGAACGCCCCGTCTGAACTGGGTGTAGTCGGTGGTACTCAAGAGTTCTGCGTATCTCTTAAGAATGGCCCTGAACCCCTGCACAGCCAGATCGAACTGACCCTCGTGCTCGCGGACAACCGCAAGGCAAAATTCCGCGTATGGTCGACCCGGACTCTCTTCTGGCAGAAGCCTTACCGCTTCAAAGGCCACCTCGGCGGCTTCATCGAAACGACCGAGATCGCAATAACAAACTGATTCACCCAAAAGGAGCGAACTGGCGTCCGTTGCATCCGTGGTGAAATCGCGAATGGCTTTGAGTTCCACTAGCGCCTCAGCCGGTCGTCCGGACTCTCGGAGCTTGTCGATCTCGCGGTATCGATCCCAGTCGACCATTTTATTGCTGAGCTCGCAGGGCGCAATGTTTCTTCCGACAATTTTGAATTATAGGATGGGACGTTCGCGCAGCGTTGCGAAAACACGCTCCACCTGCTGCTCGGTGGCATCGAGCGCGCCGGAGTTATCGATTACGAAGTCGGCGGCCTTGATTTTTTCTTCGTCCGGGATTTGCGCTGCCATACGGCGAGTAACTTCGGCTCGGGCTGCGTCTTCTGATATTCCGAGGCGCTGCGCGTAACGCAGAATGCGTTGGTCGGGATGGCAGGTCACGACGATTAATCGATCGAAACGCCCGGCTGCGCCGGCTTCCAGGATCAGAGCCGCCTCGATAATGGCGATGGCGTCCGGCTCGCGGCGCCCGAGTTCTTCCATCCATTGTTTTTCGTAGGCGATCACGGCGGGATGGACGATTTCGTTGAGTTCCTTCACCCGAGGAGCGATGTGCGGAGCTGCGCCGCCGGCCTTGCCGAACGCGGCCTCGGCCAGCCGGGAGCGGTTAATGCTTCCGTCGGGATCCACGATTTCGCGGCCGAAGCGGCGGATGACTTCCTCGTAGACCGCGCCGCCCGGTTGCATGAGTTCGTGCGAGACGGCGTCTGACTGAATCAAGCGCGCGCCGCGTTTGACGAACATTTCGCCCACGGCGGATTTGCCGCTCGCGATGCCGCCGGTGAGGCCGAGTTTTAGCAAAGGATGCTCACGGTGTATGAAGATTGGGATTGCGTTGTTCGTAGCGTGGCAAGAAATTTACCAGTCCGACTATTCCGATGAACAGAGCGCCCGCCTGGTGCCACCAGACGATTCCCAAAATGATTGGCCGGAGGAAAATCAAAATATGCATCAGGCTTGCAGCGATTCCCCAGCCTCTCGCCGAGGGCTCTCCCTTTAAGATGGTCCACCAAGCCGCTCCAGTGATGCCGGCCACCACAGCCTCGAACAACACGAAGATGAGCAGGTTACTGAGTGTCAGGGAAGCGTAATTCTGACTAATTGCGCGCATGCTCCTAAGACAGAGCACGATGTACATCAGGGAAGTGCATCCGAAAATCCAGCACAGTACCTTTCTGATGTCTATATCTTGCATATATTCACGGCTTTACCAGAAACGGGGCAAGCCCGATCTCTACAGCGAAATTCCGCGCCGCAACCTGGCCGCCTTTACCGTATTAGCCATCAGCATGGCGATGGTCAACGGGCCGACGCCTCCCGGCACCGGCGTGATCGCTCCGGCAATTTCGGCTACCTCGGGATGAACGTCGCCCACCAGGGTTGCGCCTTTGCTCAGAAATGATTCCTCTCGCTTTTTGTTGCCAGCAAAGAGGCGGTCGAAATCTTTTCGGTCGGTAATCCGGTTGATGCCGACGTCGATCACGGTTGCTCCGGGCTTCACGAAGTCGCGGGTGACCATGCCGGTGCGGCCGATCGCCGCCACGAGAATGTCGGCGCGTCGGCAGACTTCGGGCAGATCGCGCGTCTTCGAATGGCAGACGGTCACGGTGGCGTTCTGATTCAGCAGCAGCATGGCAACGGGCTTGCCGACAATATCGCTGCGTCCGATGACCACGGCTTCCCGCCCGGCAACTGGAATCTGGCTGCGTCGCAGAATTTCCATCACTCCGGCCGGCGTGCAGGGCACCAGGCTCGGACGTTGCGTGGAAAGATAGCCCACGTTCATGGGGTGGAAACCGTCCACATCTTTGCTGGGATCGACCGCCAGCAAGACCTTCTTCGAATCGATGTGCGGCGGCAGCGGCAACTGCACCAGGATGCCGTCGATTTCATCGCGCCGGTTCAGATCGGCGATCAGCGCGAGCAGGTCTTCAGTGGTCGAGCTTTCGGCGGGCGTGTGCTGTTCGCTGTAGAGGCCGACTTCTTCGGAGCTCTTTACCTTGCCGCGAACGTAAACCTCCGACGCTGGGTTATGCCCCACCAGCACTACGGCAAGACCGGGGCACACTCCTGAAGCAGCCAGGGCTTTCACCTGGGCGGCGACTTCCGCGCGGATTTCACTGGCTATTTTGGTACCGTCGAGAATCCTGGCTGCCATCGCACCTCGCTGCGCGTGTCGTGAATGGAAAGGCGATTCTATCGCATCGATCTGGGACCGGCACCGGTTACGCGCTACAATGAAGCCGCCATGATTTCCCAGGATCTGCTGGACATGCTGGTTTGCCCGGTTTGCAAGAAGCCGGTGGTTCTGAATGCGGACGGCAAAAGCCTGAAATGCGGCGAATGCCGCCGCGTTTACCCCATTCAGGACGACATCCCGATTATGCTGGTGGACGCCGCCAAGATCGACGGCTGACGATCGTATCCGCGTGAAGCTGGCCGCCTGAAGCCGCCGAAGCCCGACAAAGTTGGGTTCCTCCAGCCGCGAAACGACAATTTGTGTCAATCTGGCAACGGCTGCCGGTGTTATGTTTCTCCCGTCTCTGCCGATGATATCCTCGCAACCTTTTGCAAAATATTGGGTTCTAACAGGTTGAGGCGTCGAGAAGCCGGGCGTTCAGGTGTACCAAAGTTACGGCATTTCGATTGCATGTATCGTATCCAGTTGCCGATGAGTCTAATTGAGCAACGGTAAGGGAGGTCGAAGGTGAGAATGGCCATGAAAGAGCGGTTCACAGTAACGGAACTCTGCGCCTTGCGAAACGACCTCATCCAGGGCGGTATGGTGGATTCGCGCGAAGCCGCGGAATTGCTTCAGGTTTTCCTGGCTGGCCGTGGTTATGGCGTTTCACAGACGGCTGCCATCGACGCTGCCGGGCGCGTGGAAATGGCGGGTTGTTCGCTGCCGGTGCTGGAGCGCGAACTGGAAGGGCTCGCGCTGGTTATGTAAGGATTTGCATTCGCGCAACGCGTGCTGCATGAAGATTGAACGAGGTTAACGGGAAACTGATCTAGCTCAACTCAGCGATCGACAGTTTCTCAGCAAGAAGCGCCGGGCCCAATCGCCCGGCCTTTTGTATTTCTGGCCGAGTTTGCTGCGGCGATGGCGGATCAACTAGAGGCTCTCGACCGCTTTCTGCAGCGCTTGCGCGATTTCCTCGGGATTGGTTTCCGGCGCGAACTGCACCGGCTTGCCGATGCGCACCTGAATCTTTCCCGGCGCGGCGAATTTCTTCCCGGACTGTTTGACTTCAAACAAGCCATCAATGCGCATCGGCAGGATGGGGATGCGCAGATTATTGGCGAGCAAGCCGACTCCGTTGCGGAAGGGCTGGATCTTGCCATCCGTAGTGTGCTTTCCCTCCGGAAAAACCAGGATGCTGTAGCCGCGATCGACGGCTTCTCCGGCATAGGCGAAGCTCTTGCGGAAACCGGACTGGCGCGGGAGAGGGAACAGGTTCAGGAGGGCGACGCCTAGCGTCCACTGAATGCGATCGTATATTCGCAGCGGGATTCGCAGGAAACCGGCTCGCTCCGGGCCGGGCGAGCGCAGCTTTTCTAGCGCCTCGCCGCCGGTCGCCGTCGCTATCCTGTTGCGGATGCGCGCAGGCAGCGCCGTTTGAATGAAGCCGATGTCGACATCGGCTACATGGTTGGAGACTACCAGCAGCGGCCCGCGAACTCCGCGTAAGTTCTCGCGCCCGGTCACGCTGGGCCATCCCGAAAGAAACATCGCCGGACGCACCAGCAGATAATGCGACGCCAGGCGCAGCCATGTCGTCGGCCAGCGGAGGGTCCAGTTCGGAAAATGAAAACGCGGAGATTGAAACCTGCGGGCAGGCTGCTCACCTTGCAGTAATTTTTCCAGATCGCCGACAGTCGCGGCATTCGCAAAACTTGTTTCGCTCAGGTCAACTTGAAAGCGATCTTCGAGAGCGCTGAGGAGTTCGACTCGTTCCAGGGATCCAAGGCCGAGGCCGTTTTCGAGGTTGGCATCGGGTCTCATGTTCTGAATGCTACGGCCGGTGATTCGCGCCAGCAGCTCGACCAGCGGACCGGTAGAGCGGACACTCATGTCGGCCGCAGTTGCATCTCGTCCCGCAAACGCGGCTTCGGCGGTATCGCGAATCACATTACGGCGCGGTTTCTGCGTGGCACTGCGCGGGAAATCTTCTTCCGGCCATACGAACCACGTACGCATGCGCTGATATTCGGCCAGGGTTTCGTTCGCGCGGTGAACGATGGCCCGGACGATTTCCCGAACGACGTCCTGCGTCGCGTCCGAAGCGACATCGCGCAAAATCAGCACGGCGCAGGGTTCAGCATTCCCGCCACGGTCCGGGCCTACGACTACGCAATCCCGCACCTCTTTTTGACCCCGCAAGGCAGCTTCGAGGTCTTCGGGGTAAATGTTCATGCCCGCGGGCGTGACGATCACGTCTTTCTTGCGGCCTTTGAAAAAGAGATTGCCTTCTTCGTCGAGCGCTCCGAGATCACCGGTGCGATACCAGCCTTCGTCTTCTGAACGCGCTACCGGCTGCAGTTCGTGCCCGCTCCAGTAGCCGCTGGCGACACCGCTGCCGCGCACCAGAATCTCGCCATCGTCGGCGAGCTTGATTTCGCGGCCCGGCAGGACCTTGCCGATGGAGCCGCGGCTGGTGTGGAAGGGATGGTTCAGACTGATCAGCGAAGTCGTTTCGGTCAGTCCGTAGCCCTGGACGACGGCGTATCCCAGGCGATGCCAGAACTCTTCAGTCTCGCGGTCGAGCGCGGCGCCACCGCTGATCATGGCCCAGAACTTCCATCCGAAGCGGCGGCGCAGGTCGCGGAAGGTCCACCAGCGGCGCAGAAAGTGTTGACTCTTGGCGGCAGCGTAACGCTCGGCAAAATTCTCGCGGCCGCGACCGTCGTCTTTGTTGTCGTCGAGATCGCCGTCGTCGAGATCTCGTTCGACCTTCTGCTTCAGCGACTCGATCATGCGCGGGACGGCCACTAACACGGACACGCGTTCACGGCGGATTGTCGCCATGACCTCGGTGGGATTGAATGTGTTCTCGAACACGACCGTGCCGCCCAGCAGTGGAGGAAGAAAAATTCCCAGAAATTGACCAAAGACGTGGCTCAGCGGCAGCAGGTTCAGGAAGCGAATTGGATGCACCAGGCGCTCGTACTTCAGGTACTTGGTCATCTCGGTTTCGATGGGCGCAATGTTGCCGGCCACGTTCGCGTGGGTGAGCACGACTCCCTTGGGCTCGGCTGTCGTGCCCGAAGTGAAAACGATTTCTAGCGGATCGGAAGGCTGAATCTGCACGGGACGAAAGCGTTCGGATGAGTGCCTGGCGACCGCGACCGCCAGATCTACAGGATCGATGGTTGCAATATTGCCCGCGATGCCGCCATCGATGTTTTCAAACAAAGGGGTGCGTTCGCGCGGACACAGCACCAGCCGGGTTCGCACCTGCGCGCTGATCCGGCGCGCAAAATCGGAACTGGCGGCATCATCGATGGGCACGGCAATGACCCCGGATAAGGCGCATCCCAGGAACGCCGCTACCCACTCGGCACAGTTCGGACTCCATAACAACACCGCATCGCCCTTAACGATGTGGCGCGCATCGAGTTCGCGGGCAAACTGATACGCCACTGCGGCGACACGCTGATAGCTCCAGCGCTCGCGCCGGTATCCTCGCGGAAACACGTAGGCGGTGTCGCCGCTCCAGCGCTCGAAGTCGTCCAGCGAATCCAGAACACTTGCCCGCACACCCTGTTTAGTAGCACAATTCCGAGAACTTTACAGGACTAACCGCGCTCGAGCGGTGGTCTAGGGCGGAATGACAAGGTTTTTCCTAATTCGACGCACAATCGTTCGTTTCGCTTTCGCGCTTGCGATATGCGGCCTGATCTCGTGCTCGCCGCCCGCTTCCACGAATGACGCGAGTTCAACGTCGCCATCTTCTGGTGCTTCTGGTGCTATGGAGGCGAGGGTTGAGACCCATGCGACGAATAGTGCGACGCGCGATCTCAGCCGTGACGAGGCCCATGGCGGACATATTCTGCGCAAGCATGTGGGACAGACGGAGGAGCAACTCCGCGAACGCCTCGAGCGCGAGCGCAACATCAGCGGCGCTTCGACCTATACCGACCGCTCAACTGCGGAGCACGCTGTGGGCGCGGCCATCGCACAATCGCAAGGACAAATCCAGAACTGGCTCAGTCAGCCGGGGAGACATCCCAACCTGGTGCTGGACTACGATAGTGACGAACCGATCGGCCGCACCATGAATCGCGGAGAACATCACTCGCGTGTGTGCGAGCACGCGCTGGTGATCCTGAAATACAACGGGCCCAACCAGTATTACGTCTTGACCTCGTATCCGGAGTGCCGCTCATGAATCCGAAACCGGAAATCACCGCCGCCGACTTTCCTGCGCTGCATACTTTCCTGCGGGGCTACTTTCACGAGGATGTCGCCGACGAGTATGGAACTGCTCCGGAGGCGGCCGATCAGTTTTGCGAAGACGCTGAAACTGACGAGCGCATTCCGGTCGCGCGGGAGTGGCAGCAACTCATTGAACTGACCGGGGCACAGCCCGCAGCTCTGAACCCGGCATTGAAGAAATTAGGAAGTGCGATTCGATTGACCGAAGAGGAGATTCCGCAGGTTTCGGCAATCTTCGCCCGGTGCCTGGCGGTGAAGCCGCATCGGCGGGTGGCGAACGAGTGAGGAAGCATTGCGCATTGGCGATACCCAGCCCCTAAAGGGGCGTTTGATTGGGCAGGATTGTCGGTATCGCTAAAGCGATACCCTGATACGAAAAAGCGATACCCTGATACGAACCAGGAGTTTGCCACATAACTACCCTTCGCGGCCCACGCCCAACGCATCGGCGACGCGGTTGATGTAGTTGAACCAGGACGCGATCAGTGTGATCTGCAGAATCGCCTGATCGTTGAAGCCCGCCGCCCGTAATTTCTCGTGATCGTCTTTCCAGATTTTGGTCGCGTCTTTGGTGAGCTTCACTACGTAGTCAACCATGACGCGCTCCTGCGTTGTGATGGGTGCGGTGGTGTAATCGCGTTCCAGCGCTTCAACCAGTTCCTTATCGAGCGTGACGCGACGCAGAAACTCTGCGTGGGATTCGATTCAATACACACATCGATTGGTCACTGAGACCATGGTGGCAATCATCTCGTGGTGACGCCGCTGGAGAGGCAGATCGGGAGACATCAACGCACCGAAGGTCGAGAAGGCGTGCTTCAGGGCTTGCGGAATCAAAGAATGCGATGCAGCGATCAGAGAGCCGCCGCCTTCGGCGGGATGCATCGGAACCGCGTACTCCTTCGGATAAAGCGCTTTCTGCGCCTCTATCGCCTGCCGCAGTTCGTCGTCAGCTTCGGTGAACGGAATAGTACGAATCCAGGTCATGGGTTCGAGATGCCTCCACGCCGGGGATGAGTGCGATCCCGGCGTTTCCAAACACTACACGCTGGTCCACTGGTTGCCAATAATTCGAAACCGTTACGGCGCGGCGCAAGCAGACTTACACAAGCTAGGCCCGGTGCTGGTAGCATTATCGTGAGTCGCTAGGAAAGTGCAGGAGGGCTCGGATGCCGCAAGACAACTTGACCATCACCGACAACCGCACCGGGAAGAGCTACACCGTCCCTGTCGAAAATGGGGCCATCCGCGCGATGGATCTGCGACAGATCAAGACCGGTCCCGAAGATTTCGGCTTGATGACCTATGACCCCGCCTTCATGAATACGGCTTCCTGCCGCAGCGCCATTACCTATATTGACGGTGATCGGGGAATTCTGCGCTACCGCGGTTATCCCATCGACGTTCTCGCGGAACACTGTACCTATCTCGAAGTTGCTTACCTGATTCTGTTCGGCGAACTGCCTAACGCCCAGGAATTGAAGAGTTGGGTGGATGACATCACCCACCATACGATGCTCCACGAAACCACCAAGAAGTTCATGGAAGGCTTCGGCTCAAACGCGCACCCCATGGCGATGCTGGTGAGCACGGTGGCGGCGCTGTCTACGGTGTATCCGGATGCGAAGAACATTCACGACCCTGCAACCCGGCTGCTGCAAATCAAGCGCCTGATCGGCAAGATGCCCTCGATTGCGGCCATGTCGTATCGCCACATGGTGGGGTTCCCCTACATCTATCCTGACAACGATCTTAGCTATCCCGAAAACTTCATGAACATGCTGTGGCGGATGGTCGAGCCGAAGTATGCTGCCAATCCGGTGATTGCGCGGGCGCTCGACATCCTTTTTATTCTGCACGCCGACCACGAGCAGAACTGCAGCACCAACGCCATGCGCGCCGTGGGGAGTTCCCACAGCGATCCTTACCTGGCCACGGCGTCGGCCGCTGCCGCTCTTTCTGGACCGCTGCACGGCGGGGCGAACGAAGAAGTGCTGCACATGCTCGACGAGATCGGTTCCAAGGACCACGTCCCCGCCTACATCAAGAAGATCAAAGAAGGCAAAGGCAGGCTGATGGGCTTTGGGCATCGCGTTTACAAGAATTACGATCCGCGGGCCAAGATTATCAAATGGGCTGCCGATCGCTTGTTTGAAGTTACGGGACGCAATGCCAAGCTGGAGATTGCTCTGGAATTGGAGCGCATCGCGCTTGAAGACGATTATTTCGTGCAGCGCAAGCTCTATCCGAACGTGGATTTCTACTCCGGCATCATGTATCAGGCGATGGGTTTCAAGCCGGAGATGTTTACCGTACTGTTTGCGATTCCGCGGACCATCGGCTGGCTGTCGCAATGGCAGGAAATGCTGACCGATCCGGAACAGAAGATTGCCCGTCCTCGCCAGATCTGGATCGGGCACGATACGCGGGAATTTGTGCCGATTGAGAAGCGGGGGAAGTAGAAGTTGCGGATCGTTCGCTGCTAGCCGCCGGCAATGGCTCCGATGATGATGAGCGGCTCGGCTCCGGACGCAACTGCGTCGGGCAGTGGGGCGTCTGGCGGCTCGTGGGATAGATCCTCCTCACAGGCGAAGAAGCGCAGGAACGGCCGGCGTTGTAGGGTGACTTGGTCGCGGATGGTCCCGCGGAGCATGGGATAGCGGGCCTCGATGGCGTCGAGGACGGAGCGCTGCGTGACCTGACCTTCGATTTCCAGTTCGATCTCGCCGCCAACTTGCGCCAGCGTTCGTAGATGATGCGGAAGAAAGACGCGAATCATGGCAGTGTCAACCCCGGCGCGTCACACCAGCGTCTGCACCTCAACCGAAAGCACCGCCGGAAGATCGCGGACGATCGGCGCCCAGCTGTCTCCGGCGTCGGCCGACGCGTATACCTGCCCCCCGCTGGTGCCGAAATAAATCCCACACTTATCTAGAGAATCGACGGCCATCGCGTCGCGCAAGACGTTAACGTAACAATCTTTTTGGGGAAGACCCTTCGCCAGCGGCTCCCACTCGTTGCCGCCGGCGCGGCTGCGGAACACGCGCAGCTTGCCGTCCGGGACGAAGTGCTCCGAGTCACTTTTGATCGGAACAACATAGATCGTCTCCGGCTCGTGCGCGTGGACGTCAATCACAAAGCCGAAATCGGTCGGCAAGTTGCCGCTGATTTCCTGCCACGAGTCGCCTGCGTTGTCGCTGCGCATCACGTCCCAATGCTTCTGCATGAAAAGCACTCCCGGGCGCGATGGATGCATGGCGACGTGGTGAACGCAGTGCCCGACCTCCGCCCTTGGCTCGGGAATGTATGGAGAATACAGTCCCCGGTTGATCGGCTTCCATGTCTTGCCCGCATCATCGGTGCGGAAAGCGCCCGCCGCCGAAATGGCGATAAAGATTCTGTTAGGGTCGCTGGGATCGAGAATAATCGTATGCAGGCACATGCCGCCCGCTCCCGGCTGCCACTTCGGGCCGGTGCCGTGGCCGCGCAGGCCGGGGAGTTCTCTCCAACTCTCGCCGCCGTCGGTCGAGCGAAAAAGGGCGGCATCTTCCACGCCCGCGTAAACCGTATCCGGGTCGGTGAGCGACGGCTCCAGGTGCCACACCCGCTTGAACTCCCACGGATGCTGCGTGCCGTCATACCACTGATGCGTGGTGAGCGGGTTGGCAGACGCGTCGTAGGCGAACTTGTTGCTTGCGCTCTTCGGCGGACCCGGCGCGGCGGGCTCACCGGCAGGCGTTCCGGGCTGATGCCACGTCTTACCTCCATCGTCGGAGCGCTGAATGATCTGTCCGAACCATCCACTCGACTGCGAAGCGTAAATGCGATTCGGATCGGCGGGCGATGCCTTCATGTGATACATTTCCCAGCCGGCAAAATGCGGGCCACTGACCTCCCATTTCTCGCGCTTGCCGTCCGCCGTAAGAATGAATGCGCCTTTGCGCGTGCCTACCAGAACTCGTACCCCGCTCATACCTCGACCCTCCTCCTTTTTATTCTATTCAACTTTTATTCTGTTTGAACCCGCTCATTCGCCCCGATAAGCCCGCCTCAGGCCTTCGATGTCAATTTTGGTCATTTGCAGCATGGCTTTGAAGCCCCTCTCGGATTTCACCGGGTCTTTATCCTGCATCAGTTCCATCAAGGCCCTGGGGACGATCTGCCACGACACGCCAAACTTGTCTTTCAGCCATGCGCATTGCAGTTCCGACCCTCCGGCGGAGAGCTTGTCCCACAGGTCATCTACTTCTGCCTGGGTCTCGCAGTCTACAAAGAACGATATGGCGGGAGTAAAGGTGTAGTGTGGACCGCCGTTCAGCGCCATGAATCGTTGTCCTTCGAGCTCGAAGGTCGCCACCATCACGGTTCCCTTCGGTCCCGGACCGGCGTCGCCGTAGCGGGCGAGGTTCAGGATTTTCGAGTTCTTGAAAATCGACGTGTAAAAGTTTGCGGCATCTTCGGCTTGGCCGTCAAACCACAGGAAGGGAGTGATTTTCTGCATAGAGTTCTCCTCTGCCGTGCCGAGTCTTGGCCACGAGATTCAGAATACGGGCTAGCAGGATATACCATTTAGAAGCCCAGGGGTTTCGAGGCTGGTTTTTGGCTCCCGTTCTGGAAGCCGGGGCCAGGTTTTTTCCGGAACCCGGACGTACACTCCCTTTTGGTAACCCCGGTAATCGTTGGTAACCATCGCACCGCGGGTACCCGGCCTTACAATTACCTTACTCCGCGGTCCCGGTTGCGCGGTTGGCGGGGTATCGTCTGGGAATCTCCCGGCGAGGTTCGGACCCGTTCGGTGCGCTCGAGAAGAACGCGGGCGTTCGGCGGGGAAAAGGCTGGAGTCCGCACCCTATGGCGTTTGGTTTTGGCTTTAACAAACAGAAAGTTCTCAGCGCCGCGGAAAAGTTTGTCCAGCAGGGCAAGCTGCAGAACGCCATTGCTGAGTACGAAAAAGTCCTCAGCCACGACGAAAACGATCTCACCGTCAACAACACCATCGGCGATCTCTATGCGCGTCTGGGCGACAGCGCCAAAGCCATCGTGTGTTTCAAGAAAGTGGGCGATGCTTATGCCGCGCAGGGCTTCACGGTCAAGGGCATCGCCATGTACAAGAAGATCACGAAGATCCAGCCGAGCGTGGATGGATCGTTGAAACTGGCGGAACTCTACACCCAGCAAGGGCTGTTCAACGATGCCCGCGCCCAGTACCTGCAAGTCGCCGAAGACTTCATGAAGAATGGCGACCTCGATCAGGCGGTGCGCCTTTTCCAGAAGGTCCTCGAAATGGACCCGGAAAATGTGCCGATGCGGATCAAACTGGCTGAGGTTTATGTCAAGCTTGGAAAGAAGAAGGAAGCGTGGGAGATTTTCAGCGCGGCAGCGGAAGCATTGCGCGCCCGCGGTTCACTCCCTGCTGCCGAAGATGTTCTGAAGCGGATGCAGGTGCTCGATCCGGGCAGCAGTTACGTTTTGCTGTTGCGCGGGAAGGCTGCCCTCGAGAGCGACGATGCCAAGAGCGCCATCGAGTATCTCGAGAAGGTGTCGGACCTGGATTCTCATCCCGAAGCCTTGCGGGACCTGCTCAAGGCGTACCTGCAGACCGGAAATCCGACCAAAGCCGCTCCCATTGCTGAGAAGCTGGTCACGGTGCACAACGATCCCGAAGGATTGTTTCTGTTGGCGGAGGGTTGCTCGCGCCTGGGCCGCTATCACGAAGCGCTCGACGTTTATAACCGGCATGCCGATCGCCTGCTGGCGACGGACTCGACCAAGCTGCTGAGCAGCCTGCATTCCATGATCACCCATGTGCGCGACGATGCGGGCGAACTGGACACGCTGTTGCTATTGCTGAATAAGGCCGGGGACAGCACGCACGTCAACGAAATCACCGAGCTTTTGGCGCATGCCTCCGTCAAGGACGGAAACCTGGCTCGCGCTCGTGACCTGTACCAGATGCTGGCCACCACCGAGCCCCAGAACCAGCTGCACCAGCAGAATTATCAGCAGATGGTGGAGCGCATGGAGGGGGAGTCACCCTCCGTTGGGATCACCGCCGAAGAAGGGGCGGTCATTGTGGAGGAGCTGGAAGCGATTGCGCCGGTCATTGATCAGGCCTATCCCGACCACATCGCGATCGCCGTACGTTCGGCGGTCACCGATGCGGATCTCTTCCTTTCTTATAATCTGCCGGATAAGGCGGTCGTGCCTCTGCTGGGCGCTCTGCCCCAGGCTCCACGTGATGCGCGCCTGAACCAGCGCCTGGCTGCGCTTCATACCCGGTTTCATCGTTTTACCGAAGCCGCGGTGTGTTGCCGCACGCTCGAAAGCGTGTATCACGATGCTGGCTATCCGGATGAAGCGGTGCGTTACGGGGAGTTGGCAGCGCGCTATGAACAGAGTGCGCAAGCTGCTCCTGCGGTGGCTGCATCATCTATCGCCAAATCATCGACCGCCAAATCGTCGATCGCTTCGCCGGCCATCTCTTCGCCTGCGATTGCCCAGCCCGCTGCTAAGGCTCCGCCAGCCGCCTGGCCGATGGCGGCCACTACGGCTCCCGATCACGAAGGCACCGCTGCTGCGCATCCGGAATTCGCCGTCCAGGAAATGACTGCTCACGCATCTGCCGAGGCGCACGAAGTTTCCTCAGATGTCTCCTCCGAGTGGGAGAATTCGCTCTCCGTCGACGAGCAATCCCCGGCGGCAGAATTGCCCGCTACTGTGGAAGCGGAAGCCGAGGCTTCCGCTAACCCCGAGATTGCGGAGACGGTCGAAGAAATTCATTTTTATCTCGAACACTTCATGATGGATCAGGCCCGAGCGGGTATCGAGAAGCTTGAATCCATGACTCATGACGCGCGTATTCTCGATCCGTTGCGGGCTGCTGTCGAATCGGCGGGGCAACCGGCGGCCGAACCGGAACCGGAAATCGCAGAGATCAATGCCGACGAGATCAGTAGCGGCGAGGCCGGGGATTTCGAAGTCGAAGTGGCGCCTCAGGACGGGTCCGAGATCGCTGCCTCGCCCGATCTGGTGGCCAGCTACCATTCCGAGACTCACGACCAAGCCAGCGAAGCTCCGGTGGAACCTGCGCCGGACCTGGAACCGACATATGCCGCATCTGCGGAGGCTGAACCCGTGCCGGCGGCGGCGACCGAGCTGACCGCGTTTGTCGCAGATCTCGAGGCTTCACTCGGTGATTCTTTCCCGCAAGCCCAGCCGCCCTCTGCGCCGCCGTTGCCCGGCTGGCCGGTGGCGCCAGCACCAGCTGCCGCGAAAAAACGAGTGCGGGAAACTGCTCCCGTGGCGAGCCAACCAGTGCCCAACATTGAAATTCCGGCTGCCCCGGTTACGATGCCTGCAATCGCTGCATCGGCTGCGGGCGCTGCCGCAGCTCCGGCCATGAGCTACAGCCCCGCTCCTGCGGCCCCCTTGGGCGCCGGGGCCCAGGCCATGCATCCCTCCGACAGCGTCGACCTTTCGGAGATGTTCGGCGAATTGAAGCAGGAACTCGAAGAAGAGATTGTGGCCGGCGATGACGACCTGGAAACGCATTACAACCTGGGCGTTGCCTTCCGCGAAATGGGCCTGCTCGACGAGGCCATCGCCGAATTGCAGAAGGTGTGCACCGCCATCGATCGCGGCCATGCCTTTGCGCAGCCCGTCCAGACTTACACCTGGCTGGCCCAGTGCTTCCTCGACAAAGGAGTTCCCGCCGCCGCGATCCGCTGGTATGAAAAAGCGCTGAACATCCCTGGGCTCGATGCCGAAGCGCGTCTTGCCATCAACTATGAGCTGGGTTCGGCGTGCGAAACTGCCATGGACAAACCCGCAGCCCTGCGACATTTCACCGACGTGTACGGCACCAACATCGATTATCGCGACGTGGCCGAGCGCATTCAGGCCCTGAAGTCGTAAAATGCACAGAGTGGGTTCGGAATTTGGGTTGGGATGCCGCTCGATCCCCGTCCACCCCACGGCCTTACTTACGGCCTTGAATAACAACAACCCGTGCGATGATTTCCGATCCCAAACTACCTTTTGTCAGCGAACCCACCGGTGTCGCGGAACTCAACCCCGCGGCCGAAAGTCCGGCTTCGGTCGCGCGGCCCGCGCCTTCGGTCGCGCGTCTTTGGCTGCGTCGCATCGGAGTGCTTTTGTTCGTATTCTTGTGCGCCACGCTGGGGGTGATGCTCATGATCCTGCCCTGGCGTCCGGAATGGTCTGATAACCCTCTATTGCTGCCCTATCCCACGCTTCGAGCGGTGGTGGCCAGCGGCTTTGCACGTGGGGTTTCAACCGGCTTGGGCGTGCTGAATGTGTGGATCGGATTCTGGGAGGCAATTCAATATCAGGAAGAATAAAGGTCGTTGGTCGATCGTCGTCGTTCGTGCACCCAAGGCGACCCGCGACCAACGACCCGCGACTAACAATTAACGACCGACTTTATGACTGATCAAATACTCAAGTCCGCCCCACTCGCCTACGAGAACGAACCATTTCTCAACAGCCCTGACGGCAGAATTCTGCGGCTGCTGTCCGAGTACAGCGAGCCGCTCTCGCGTTTCCGCCGCGAGCAGATCCAGGACACGGTTGTCTTCTTCGGCTCCGCTCGTATCCACAGCCGCGATGACGCCGCAAACCGGCTGCAGGCAGTCCGCGGCAACGCTGGGAAGACTCCCGCCGCGCAGCAAGCTCAGGATATGAAGCGCGCCGAGGCCGCCGTTGATATGGCCCGCTACTACGAAGATGCACGCCGGCTGGCCCATATGCTGACCGAGTGGTCCACCCATATCCCGGCCAAACGCCACCGCTTCGTCGTCACCACCGGTGGCGGTCCGGGCATTATGGAAGCCGCAAATCTCGGTGCCCACGAAGCGGGAGGAAAAACCATTGGTCTGAACATCAACCTTCCTTTCGAGCAGAATCCGAACCCGTACATCACGCCTTCGCTCAACTTCGAATTCCATTATTTCTTTATGCGAAAGTTCTGGTTCGCGTATCTTTCCAAGGCGCTGGTGATTTTTCCCGGCGGTTTCGGCACGCTCGACGAACTTTTTGAAATCCTTACCCTCGCCCAGACGGAGAAGCTGGCCAAGAAAATTGTGGTCGTCATTTACGGCAGTGCCTACTGGAAGAAGATCGTCAATTTCGAAGCCATGGCCGATGCCGGCGTGATCTCGCCGCCCGACCTCGATCTATTCAAAATGTCGGATTCGCCGGAAGAAAGCTTCGAGTTTCTAAAAAACGGACTGACCAAATACCATCTCGCTCCGCAACAGGCCAAGCGCAGCGGCGAACCGGCCGTCCCCGAAATCGCCAGGACGCGGCCCTAGCACGTGTTCTGCTGATCGCCGACCGCTGCGCTCGTCCAAAATTGAACCTCCAGCGCCCCGTCTCCGTATACACTCTACGAGTCAATGTCTATGGAGACAAACTGAATGATGCCCTTACGAACAAGCCTAGCGACAGCGCTCGGTTGTGTAATCTTTTTCTGCGCGGCTTTCCTCGCAACTCCTGCGCTCGCTCAACCACCGGCGGCCAACGAGATGCCATCCGTGATCCAGGTTCCTGCGGAAGCGCAGGCCTCGGCGCATTTCGACGCCACTGCGGCCACCAACGCTTACCTTGCGCAGATTCCTGCCGACAAGACGGCCCGTTCCGACGCCTATTTCGAGGGTGGCTACTGGCTAATTCTTTGGGACTTTCTCTATGGAGTCGTGGTCGCGCTGCTGTTGCTGAATCTGCGGTGGTCGGCCCGTATGCGCGATCTTTCGGAGCGCGTCACGCGCTTCAAACCTATCCATACGTTCGTGTATTGGCTGCAATATCTCGTTCTCACATCGGTGCTCGGTTTCCCCCTCACGGTCTACGAAGGTTATTTCCGCGAACACAAGTATGGGCTCGCTACGCAAACCTTTGGTCCCTGGATGGGCGATCAACTGAAGGGCCTCGGAGTAGGTCTGGTGCTGGGCGGATTGCTTGTCGTACTGCTGTTCGGCATTGTCCGCCGCCTTCCGCGAACCTGGTGGATCTGGGGCGCAGGCGTTACGGTGCTTTTTGGAGCCTTCGCAGCGCTCATCTTCCCGGTTTTTATACTTCCCATCTTCAATAAAGTCAGTCCGCTGAATGATCCGAAGATTGTCGATCCCATTTTGAGCATGGCGCGGGCCAACGGCATCCCGGCCAAGAACGTGTACACCGTGGACGCATCACGGCAGTCGACGCGGATGAGCGCCAACGTTAGCGGCGTCGCCAATACGATGCGCATCACCCTGAATGACAACCTCCTGCGCCGCGGGTCGCCGGAAGAAATTCAGTCGGTGATGGGACACGAGATGGGACACTACGTTCTAAATCACGTCTACAAGTTCATCATGTTTCAGCTGATCGAAACGACGCTGCTCTTCGCCTATTTGTACTGGGGACTCACCTGGGCGCTTAAGCGCTGGGGCGAGAAGTGGCAGATTCGCGGCATAGGCGACACAGCGGTTCTTCCGCTCGTGCTCTTGCTAGTGTCGATCTTTGGCTTCATCTTTACTCCCATCGACAACACGTACACGCGGTCACAGGAGTACGAAGCCGACATGTACGGACTGAACACGAGCCGGCAGCCGGACGGTTTTGCCCAGGCAGCGATCCATCTCGG
This sequence comes from uncultured Acidobacteriaceae bacterium, assembly GCA_963755765.1. GTDB lineage: Bacteria > Acidobacteriota > Terriglobia > Terriglobales > Acidobacteriaceae > Acidiflorens. The sequence continues at coordinate 198,904 of CAVWKZ010000001.1, read as the reverse complement.
CGAATACCGCAAGATGAATCCTGGTCCCGTCGAGGAGTGGATTTTCTTTGATCACCCCAGCGGACACAATCGCATTTACGCTGCGATGCGCTGGAAAGCTGAGAATCTGAAGTTGTTCACTTCGCAGCAATGCGCGGACGGTTCAGCCGCACCGCCTGCCGACGTCGAGAAGAAGTGAGCGGCGCTTCGTAACACGATTCCCGTAGTAGGCTGGGAGCTGATGGCTGACCGCTGTCTGCTCTATTACATCACCGACCGCAGCCAGTTCCGCGGCGACGAATCGACGCGTCGCCGCGAGTTGTTTGCCAAAGTCTCCGAGGCCGCGCGCGCCCGGGTCGACTACATCCAGCTCCGCGAAAGAGATTTGGGCGCGGGAGAACTGGAAATTCTGGCGAGAGACGCCCTGGCTGTCATACGCAATAGCACACCGCTGGGAACTGAGAGCCGGGAACTGAGAACTGGTCCAGCAGCGAGAACTCGCTTGGTCATTAACTCCCGCACCGACGTTGCGCTAGCGAGCGGCGCCGATGGCGTCCATCTGCACGCCGATGATGTCACGCCTGGTGACGTGCGCCGTGTGCTGGAAGTTTCTGCTCAGCAGATCCGGACGACGGACGACTTCCTGGTGGCCGCGTCGTGTCACACGGGCGCCGATGTCTTCCGCGCCGAGGCCGAGAAAGCCGACTTTGCCGTCTTTGCTCCGGTGTTCGGAAAAAGCGGCGCTCCTGGAACGCAACCTGCCGGGCTCGCCGCCTTGCGAGAAGCCTGCCGGGCGAAAATCCCCGTTCTCGCTCTCGGCGGCATCACTGTCGGAAACGCTGCCTCGTGCCTGGAAGCGGGAGCGGCCGGTGTCGCCGGGATCCGCTTGTTTCAGGAGAATAAAATCGAAGACGTCGTCCGCGCGCTGCGCGCGCTCTGACATCATGAAGCCGACGCGACCAATGCAAATGTTTGCTCCGACGCGAGTCGAAGAATACGTCCCCGCGCTCGTCCGCATTCCTGCAGGGTGGTTCTTGATGGGCTGCGACGCAGGACAGGAAAACGAAAAGCCGGTGCATCGCGTCTGGATCGACGAATTTCTTCTCGCCTCGTGCCAGGTCACGAATGCCGATTATGGACGTTTCCTGGCCGAGAACACATCGTTTTCACCTCCGCCGTTCTGGAGCGATCCCGCGCTCAACCATCCCGAGCAACCTGTTGTCGGGGTGTCGTGGCACGAGGCAGTCGGCTACTGCGAATGGGTTAGCGCACGCACCGGGGGCAGATTCCGCTTGCCGACTGAGGCCGAGTGGGAGCGCGCGGCTCGCGGCGGCCACTCAGGCACTCTGTTTCCGTGGGGCGATGCGTCTCCGCAGTCGCTGCCCGGCTACGGCGAGCGCTGCGCCGGTCATTGGAAAACCGGCCCCGAGCCCGTTGGACGCGCGGACTCCAATACCTACGGCTTGTACAACATCTGCGATAACGTACATGAGTGGTGCAGCGACTGGTACGGTCCCGCGTATTATGCGGTTTCGCCCGAGCGCAATCCGCGCGGCCCTGAAACCGGCGACCGGCGTGCTTCCCGCGGTGGATCCTGGCGTCACCATATCAAGATGTCGCGCTGCGCGGCTCGTTCCAGTATTCCTCCCGAGTTCCACTACGCCGACTATGGATTTCGCGTCGCGTGCGACAATCCTGAATGAGTGGGAGATAAGACCATGCGCAAGATACTGACAATCGCAGCTCTTCTGGCAGTGTGCATCACCCTGATCGCGCAACAGCCGGGCGTGCACGCCGACGCAAATCCAGTCGCCGAAGGCGAAATCAAAGCTCTGGAGCTGAAGATGGCAGATCTAATCGTCCGCGCCGACTGGGACGAATACGCGAAGCTCCTTTCTTCCGATTACCTGCACACCCGCGAAAACGGGCAGGTCGAAAAAAGGGACGAAGCACTGGCAAGTCTGAAAGACATCAAGCGCAAGATCATCGTCATGGAAATGGAGCCCGCCGATCTCGTGATCCGCATCTACGGAGACACGGCCGTTTCGAACGCGGAATTTACCATGACTGTTCGGGACTCCGGACAGGTCAAACCCCACCGCATCCGGCAGACCGATGTTTTCGTGAAACGAGATGGTCAATGGTGTCTAGTTGCCGGGCAAGCGACCGCGATCGGCAAGTAATGTTTCTGTCCCCGATGCTAGAATAGTCCGTTTGCTCTTCTAATTCCGTACTCATAAGGGGGCTTCCATGCCCGGCACCATGCTTGCAGTGGTCAAGGCGGAAGCCGCGCCCGGCGCCGAAATCCGCGAAGTCAAAATTCCCGCCTTCGGACGCACCGACGTTCTCGTCAAAGTCAAAGTCGCCTCTATTTGTGGCACCGATCTCCACATCTATGAATGGGACCGCTGGGCGCAGGGGCGCATTCATCCTCCGCTCATTCCCGGACACGAATTCTGTGGCGAGGTGGTTGCCTTCGGCGATGAAGTCACCAGCGTCAAGGAAGGCGATTTCGTCTCCGCTGAAATGCACGTGGCCTGCGGCAAGTGCCTCCTGTGCCGCACCGGTGAAGCGCACATCTGCCAGAACGTGAAAATTATCGGCGTCGACACCGACGGAGCTTTCGCCGAATACGTCGTTATCCCCGAGTCGAATATTTGGAAGCTCGATCCCGCAATTCCGCAGGAATATGCTTCCATTCTCGATCCGCTGGGCAATGCCGTACATACGGTGCTGGCCGGAGAAATCGCCGCGAAAACCGTAGCTGTCACGGGCTGTGGCCCCATCGGACTATTTTCAATCGCGGTGGCGCGGGCTGTGGGAGCAACCACGATCTTCGCGATCGAAGTTAACGAACACCGGCGTAAGCTGGCGACGAAGATGAAGGCCGACTACGCGCTTGATCCATCCAAGGAAGATGTGCGTGCCATTGTTGCCGAGAAAACTGGAGGCCTGGGAGTGGACGTAGTCCTCGAAATGGCCGGCCATCCCGACGCCATCCGAGTCGCATTCGATATCGTCCGTCGCGGCGGACGCATCTCCATGCTTGGCCTCACCTCCAAACCCATCCCGGTCAATTTCTCCGAAGACGTAATCTTCAAAGGCATCACGATTCAGGGCATCAATGGCCGCCGCATGTACCAGACCTGGTACCAGATGACTGCTTTGCTGAAGAGCGGGAGACTCGATCTTCATCCCGTGATCACCGACCGCATCCCCATGAAAGATTTTTCTAAAGCCATGGCCCGCCTGAAGACGGGCGAGGCCAGCAAGATTCTGGTGTATCCAAACGGAACGAAATAACCGCAGCAGCCCGTCCTCTCCGCAACATTTTCGAAGACTGTAGTAAAACTGTATTAGCCGGAGAGGTGGCCGAGTGGTTGATGGCACCGGTCTTGAAAACCGGCATACCTGAAAGGGTATCGGGGGTTCGAATCCCTCCCTCTCCGCCAGTACTTTAGTTATCTTGTACTTGCAAGCCGGTGATACCTATACTGATCCCGAGTTCGATCGGAGGTCTCCTCGGTGCCCAATACTCAATCCAAAGAAGTTAACCTCACCAAGCGCGTCCAAACCCCCCGTGGAATGCGGTATTGCGCGGTGGTCCTTTCCCCCAATGGGCGCGTCAAGCCCGATCTGGTGCTCGTAGAAGGCAGGCCAGAAAGGCATTCCGAAGGAGCCTATTACCTGGAATGGCGTGAGAAAGGCAGGCGCGTCCGCCTTTCTGTCGGCAAGGATGCCCAGGAGGCCAGTGCCCGACGCCAGCGCAAAGAAGCCGAGTTGAACGCGGTGAATAATGGCGTCGAGGTCGTGCCCGAAGGTCAGAAGGGGCTCAGGTCAGTGGCCGCCGCGGTTGCCGAGTTCCTGGACGAAACCAAGCTCACGAAGAAGTCGAAGACCCTAGCCGCATACTCGACCGCCCTCGCGTACTTCGTAGAATCCTGCCACAAGCTCAATCTCGAAGAGATCGACCGAAGGGATTTGCTGAAGTTCACCGCTTTCCTGCGCGATGAAAAGGGTCAGGCACCGCGTAGCGTGTACAACAAGTTTGAGAACGTGATGACGTTCCTGAAGGCGAACGGCATCCGTGGGTTGGCCGGCAAGAACGACTGGCCGCGGTACACCGAAGAAGAACCGGAGATTTACGAACAAGAAGAATTGGACAAACTGTTCGCGAAGTGCGATGGAGAAGAGCGGCTTTGGTACGAGTTTTTTCTGATGAGTGGGATGCGGGAGCAGGAAGTGATGCACACGTACTGGTCGGACATCAATTTCGCCGCATCGACAGTTCGTGTCAGCCACAAGCCAGACAGAGGTTGGACGCCGAAGGCCTACAAGGAACGCGAGATCCCCATTCCGACGAAGCTTGTGAAGAGTCTCAAGGCGTGGAAGGCGAAGGCCGATAAGACTTGTAGTCTGGTCTTCCCGACTGGCGGATGCCGACCCAAACTCGATTTTCTCGATGGCCTGAAGGCTGTGGCGGAACGTGCGAAGCTGGATAAGGAGAACTTCTGGCTCCACAAGTTCCGAGCGACGTTCGCTACCTGGTCGCTCTGGGCTGGCGTAGATCTGCGCACGGTTCAGCAGTGGCTTGGTCACTCCGACATGGAGAGCACGATGCGCTACCTGAAGCCTTCACGCAGCCAGCATGTGCGGGACAAGGTGAACGAGATTTTTGCTTAGACCGCTAGTGGATAGGCAGTGCTACTTGGTCGTCGGTCAACTCCGCGAGTCTACTCACAAACGTGGTCAGGGATTGCAATGGCGATCTTTTGCCAACTACGATTGGAGCCTCGTTTGCGCCGCGTGCTACGATTCCGTCGTGTTCAACCACCCACATAGCGACAGGAGTGGCTGTCGCCATTTGCGGAATTCAGTCTGGCTTCGAAGGGTTGAATGGGCGAGGCCGCCTCTCGAATGAAGCGGCCCGCGCGGTGGTTCACAAATCAATTCAATCAGACATTTCAATCAGCGTTTAGTTACTTGCCGCTGCCGGCAACTCCGTTCTGGATCGCTTCCAGGAACTTGGACACGCTGAGTGAGCCACCCACCTGACTGGGCGGGTATTCCTTAAACGTCACGAGGTACTGTCCCACAATCTGTACGGCGGGAACCATTGAACTGAGCCGCTGGCGTTTGCGGCGGACGCGGTGGACTATGGGATTTCAATCCGTCCATACCGGGTGCAGGGCGTGTCTAAAGCAAGCAACCGAGACGAAGGGAGAGACGGCGTTGTTCTTGAACATCGCATTGGAGTCTTGACCTGTGACAGAAAGGGTGGTGTTTGGGGGAATCCGTCGCTGTGTGAGCAGACGAGGGCATGGCGTGCTGGAACACACCTACAACAGACGTTGATCGAAACAAGTTGCGCCATCGGTATCTCAGGAGGAGTCAAGGCTGCACCTCTGGGAATCAGGCCTGGTCTGGCCCGATTGGAAATAAAGCTGGGTATTGGTCAGCCGTTCAATGGTGAACATGGGACCGGCGCAAACCGGACAGCGCAGATGGGCTGTTGTGTCAGCCTCTTTTGCGCAGTGCGCGCTGAGCAGATTGCGGCAGCGTGACAGCATATCGCCACGTCTGCGATTAGCGAAAAGTCCGAAGTGGCGGATGCGGACCAACCCTTTCGGGAGAACGTGGATCAAGAATCGTCGCAGAAACTCATCTGCGGAAACCGCCATGATCTTCTGCTTACCGCCCCGTGCGTAGTCTTTCCAGCGAAACGAGACTCGATCATTCTGGAAAGCCACCAGTCGATGGTTGGAGATGGCGACGCGGTGCGTATAACGGGCGAGATAGTTCAGAACATGTTCAGGACCTCCGAAGGGTGGCTTGGCGTAGACCACCCAGTTTTCGCGGAAGAGGAGTCGCAGGAACGCGTGGAATCGGCGGGGCTCAGCAAGACTCTGGAGTGAGCCATGGAACTGGAGCTTGTGCTGAAGAAAGAGTTGCTTCAGTCCGGCTGCGAACTTTCCCCGGAAGACGCGACTCAGCGCGGCGACGGGCAGAAAGAATCGTCTCGAGGAGGAGATCCATCGGGAACCGTCGGGTGCAAGACCGCCAGCAGGAACAATGTAGTGTATGTGCGGATGATGGTGAAGGTTCTGTCCCCAAGTGTGGAGCACGCCAAGAAACCCGATGTCCGCACCCAGATGTTTCGGGTCGCCGGCGAGTTCGAGCAGCGTCGCTGCGCTAGCTCGGAACAGCAGATCGTAAAGCAGTCGCTTGTTCTGCAGGGCTAGAGCGGAGAGTTCGTGCGGCAGCGTGAAGACGATGTGAAAGTACGAGACGGGCAACAGCTCCGCTCTGCGCTTGGCTAGCCACCGGGAGCGTGCGTTTCCCTGGCATCGGGGGACAATGCCTGTTTCGGCATGAGTTGTACGAGATAGCCTGATGGCCGCAGCGCACACACTGATCACGATGACCGCCCAACGCCGCAGTTCGACATCGGGCGATGGCATCGAGCACCTTGCGATGCTGCCATGCAAGATGTGATCCGTGATGCTCCCAGAATCTGTTTCCTGCTGCTCGGACGATATCGGCCACCTCAAGGGTGGGCCGACTCATCGCTTGATCAGCCTCCTGGAACGCTTCACCTGGTCGGGACTAGACACCTCGATGGTTTCCAGCGGACTGGGAACTGCCTGCAGATGACGCCGGGACAAGTGCAGGTAGACAGTGGTGTCGGCGAGCTTGGCATGACCCAGCAGAATCTGGATCGTGCGCAGATCGGCGCCGGCTTCGAGCATGTGAGTAGCGAAACTGTGCCTGAGCGTGTGCGGAGACACATGCTTGCTCACCCCAGCATGCTTCGCGGCCTCGGCCACGGCAGTCCAGACAATCTTCTCCGTGATGGGTACATCGGCCCGCCAGTTGTTGACCGTGCCGGGGAATAGATATGTTTTTGGTTTCATCCAGCGCCAGTACTCGCGCAGGGTCTCCAGCAGCTTCGGGGTCAACAGGACGTCGCGGTCACGGCCGCCCTTGCCCTGGCGAACATGAATGACCATGCGTTCGCTGTCGATATCGCAGACCTTGAGGTGGCATAGTTCAGCTCGGCGCAGGCCGGTCGCATACAGCATCATCAGCATGGTGCGGTGCATAAGGTTTCGAGCGGAAGCAATGAGTCGCGCCACCTCTTCCTGACTCAGTACCGTGGGCATCCGCCTCTGACGCTTGGGAAACGGAATGTGATCGGGAAGATAGGGCCGTCGGAGTGTCTTGACGAAGAGAAAACGCAGAGCAGCGGTGCGACCTTCGATGGTCCCCGCCGAGAGTTTGCAGTCGCGAAACAGGTGAACCTGGTACTCGCGAATATGTTCTGGACCGAGCCGATCCGGCGAACGGTGGAAGTACTTCGCGAAATCCTCTATGGCGTGGATATAGGCACGGACGGTGTTCTGGGCGTAGTTGCGACGCTGGAGCTCGTCCAGCATCAGCTTCCTGAGTCGGGTCACAGTAACCTCCTTTTGACCAAAAACCTTACACGGGCAACAATGCTGGCGACGACCACGCTGTAGCGTCCGCCGCGCTAGCGGCTTAGTTGTGTGCTGGGCATGCTCAGTAACTAGGAGGTGAAAGTCCTCTGGCCGACCTGATGGAGGTGAAGGCCTAGTGATGATGCAAGGGCTATCGCCGTGAGGCGAGGTCCGAAGGAAGCATGGAACAAACGTGCGAGTCGATGGACAAAAATCGAATAGAAGGCGCCCGTACCGGACGAGTGGGCAACTTACCGCGAAGTCCATAATCCATCAAGGTGCGAAGCGTAGATTCGGCGATTGTGCACGGAAAGTGACTGAGCTTACCCCAGGAGATCTGCTCCGTGTCGCTTCGGCGACTGAGACGGCTGAGAGGCAGTCTGACCGCGGAGCAGGAGTCAGCATAGGGCATAGTAGGTCCTGTCGTCGGCGAGGCTAGTGAGGCACTCCGAAAACCGAAAGGTGGAGAAACAGATAGGCCGAGTCGGGAACGGGGATCGAAGGTCCGAACGAGAAGGAGCGGTGAGTAGGCCATGAGTCTCAAAGACGATAAGCAGCAGAACATCCAGATGGAACTGGACTTCTCATCTGCGCTGACGGGTGCAGCCCGGGGTGTCGCAGGGGAAGAGACTGAATCGGCGATGGCGACGAATGAACCCGAAAACCCAGCTAGAACCAATCGCTTGATGGAGGAAGTATGTGAGCGAGAGAACCTGAAGGAAGCATTGCGACAGGTCAAGGGTAACAAAGGTAGCGCGGGAATCGACGGAGTCACCGTCGATCAACTCACCGACTACCTGAAACAGCACTGGCCAATGATCCGAGAACAACTGCTGAACGGAACCTACGAACCAAAGCCGGTGAGGCGGGTGGAAATCCCCAAACCGGACGGCGGGGTGCGAAAGCTTGGTATCCCGACAGTGCTGGATCGGTTTATCCAGCAAGCGGTGATGCAGGTTCTGCAGCGGCGGTGGGATCGGACTTTCTCCGAATACAGCTATGGTTTTCGACCGGGACGGTCAGCTCATCACGCTGTAGCTCAGGCGCAACAATATATCGCTGCAGGCTACAGCTGGGTGGTCGATCTCGACTTGGAAAAGTTTTTCGATCGAGTCAATCACGACAAATTGATGGGGCAGGTGGCTAAACGAGTCGAGGACAAGAGGCTGTTGAAGCTCATCCGGGCGTTCTTGAACGCCGGGGTGATGGAGAATGGATTGGTCAGCCCCAGCGTAGAAGGCACTCCCCAGGGAGGTCCACTTTCGCCCCTGTTATCCAACCTCGTGCTCGACGAACTCGACCGAGAGTTAGAGCGACGCGGACACCGCTACCTGCGATACGCGGATGATTGCAACATCTACGTGCGTAGCCAGCGGGCCGGTCAACGGGTGATGGAAGGCATAGCGCGGTTCATCACACAAAAGCTCAAACTCAAAGTGAATGAGACCAAGAGCGCGGTGGCGCGACCGCAGGAACGGAAGCTCCTCGGATTTAGCTTTAGTGCCGGTCCCGAGATTAAGCGCATGATTGCGCCGAAGGCTCTGGCTCGGTTTAAGCAACGAATCCGTGAGATAACGCGAAAGGCAAAGGGCGTGAGCATCGAGAAGACGATCGAGGAGCTGGCCTCGTATATCCGGGGCTGGCGCGGTTATTTCGGCTTCTGCGAAACGCCCGATGAGCTGCTGTACCTGACCCGCTGGGTCCGGTTGCGATTGCGTGCAGCGCTGTGGCGGCAATGGAAAACCCAGCGCCGTCGCCGCGCGGCACTGCTGGAACTGGGAGTTCGTCCGCGACTGGCTACCAATACGGCCGGTAGTGGACGCGGCCCCTGGTACCTCGCTCGGGCCAAAGCCCTCTCGGTTGGGCTTTCCAACGCCTACTTCAAATCGCTCGGACTTCCAACTCTGATCGATGGGTGTTAGCGTAACCAACTCGAACCGCCGTGTACGGACCCGTACGCACGGTGGTGTGGCAGGGGTCGGCGGGTGACCGCCGCCCCTATGCCGATCAAACGGGCTTATGGGAAATGCCCAGCCGACTTCTGGCTGGGTGCTCGTCCACATTCACTGTGACCGGAGCCAATCCGCCACTGCCGGCGGATCAAATCTGACGCAGGTGCCGACCCTAAAAGGCGCAGCCGCGAACTGTTACTCGAACTCAAGCATTACAATCTCGGGATTCGACCCTAATCTTAGTGGGGGTCCCCAGGTTCCTGCTCCGCTCGAAGTGAAGACCTGCATCTTCCCAATGCGGCTTAAGCCGGTAGGGCACGCCAACAATTTGCAAACCGTCCACTTCCACCTTCTCGTTGCTGAGAACACGCACCCCAGCTGACGCAATGGCCTGCAGGTACTTGCTATCGTCGCCAAATTGCTCGTGATTTCCCGCGACAAAAAACACGCCATGTGGCGCTATTAGTTTGTTCAACGGCTGCGCAGCTCGCCCGGCATCGATGGCTGTCCCATCATAGAGATCGCCGGCAATGAAAATCGCGTCCGGCTCCTCCTTTAAGATCTTCGCAACCATGCGGCGCAGAAAACTGCCGTTTCGCACGTGCCCCAAGTGCAGATCGCTGATCAGCGCCGCTTTTCGGCCGCGCCACCTCGCCGGCAAGTTCGCGAGCCGCACTGTTGTTCGCGTGATTCTTGTCCAACTTGCGTTGAAAACTCCGTAGAGTCCGACCACTACTGCAGTACCGAACAGCAGTTCCACGGTCCGATGGAAGTCTACGACTAGCCCAGCCAAACGCGCGACACCGAAAATAATCCAGGAGAAAATTGCCGCCACGAAGAGGAAACTCAGCAGACCCAGCCAAACGGCGGAAGCCCTGTAAAACATACGGAGAGCGGTATTGGTATAGCGAAAGGCGAGGAGCGAGGCGGCAATGAAGCTCACCGACAACAATCCGAGAGCCAGTTTGATCCACAACGCCTGATGAGAACCGCTCTCCGCGGATGAAAACGTCCACGTCTCATAGAGGAAAAGGTGCGTTAGAAAAAGGACAGACTGAAGAACTACGATGAAACCGATTAGGCGTTTTCGGGCTCGCATGGTGGATTAGATTCGGGATTTGACATTACGATTGTTGGATCGGTTTTACCCGCGACCAAGGTGCGAACGACTGGGGGGTGGCAACCAGTCCGGCGGAAATGCTTATGCGCGAGGCGCACACTACTAGATCCCGCAGAACACCCCTGAGAATCGCTGGAAATCGTTGCAATTCCTCAACTCGTCCCGGTGCCTCACTCCTCCGAAACCCGGTGCCTGCTCTCCGCGACGACGCGTTGATCTTGCTCGCCCAGGCCTTCGACGCCCAGCCGTATCCGGTTTCCCGTTCTCAGGAAAACCGGGGGCTTCTGTCCCATACCCACTCCCGGCGGAGTGCCGGTAGAAATAATGTCTCCGGGCTGCAAACTCATAAATCGGCTGACATAGCTAACCAGTTGGCGAACTCCAAAAACCATGTTCCGCGTCGTTCCGTTCTGGTAGCGATGGCCGTCCACATCGAGCCACATCTTCAGGTTTTGCGGGACCGGGACTTCATCGGTCGTCACCAGCCAGGGTCCGATGGGACCGAATGTGTCCGCGCTCTTGCCCTTAACCCACTGCCCGGTGCCTTCGAGTTGAAACGCTCGCTCGGAGACGTCGTTTATGACGCAATAGCCGGCCACGTGTGATATCGCGTCGGCCTCACTAACACATTTTGCAGCCGTCCCAATGATTACTCCTAACTCGACTTCCCAGTCCATTTTGGTGCCACCCCGCGGAATCACAATGTCGTCGCTCGGCCCGCAGATGGCGGAGGTGGCTTTCATGAAGAGGACGGGTTCGCTGGGGACTTTCATGCCCGCCTCCGCCGCATGATCGGAGTAATTCAAACCAATACAAATAAACTTGCCGACCCGACCCACGCAGGGGCCGAATCTCGGCTGCTTCGCGGCATCGACTGAAACCAGCGGCAACTTTGTGAGGTCCATGTCTTTCAGCGATGCGAGAGTCTCGGACGAAAGAGATTCCCCCGCGATGTCAGGCACGATCCCCGAAAGGTCGCGAATCCGGCCGTCAGAGTCTAGAATCCCCGGTTTTTCGTGGTAAGGCACTCCGTAGCGTACAAGTTTCATACAGTCTTCTCTCGAGTTATAACTCCGCGAATCTTCCGGTTGCTATCTCGAAGCGCCTCGATGTTCGTCCGAGATGGCGTCTGCCGCCGCTCGCAGCAGATCCGGTAGTGACCGGTCCCAGTAATCCCATGCGTGTCCGCCAGGAGTCTCATGATATTCGTAGGCGGCGCCGCGAGACGAAAGCTGGGCAACAAAATCGCGATTGACGGGCAAAAAGTAATCGGCGCTGCCACACGCCAGATAGAAGTAAGGAAGATCTTTAGCGCCACTACTCTGGAGCAGGGTAAACACGTTGTTATCCGCCCGCACTGGACTGCCGGAAGGCCCGAACACTTTGAGCAGTTGAACCCGAAAATCCGGCCTTCGGTCGTCCAGGTCCCGCGGCGCGTTCAGTGCTCCACTCAGGCTGCCGGCGAAGGCAAAGTCTGTGTGATAGCGCAGCGCGATTTTCAGCGCTCCGTATCCTCCCATGGAAAGCCCGGCGATTCCTCTGGCACGACGTGAGCGCAGGGTGCGGAACTTGCCGTCGATTTCCGCCACCATGTCCCTGGCGATATAGTCCTCAAACTTGTCCTTGGGGTCGGTCGCTGAGTTGGTATACCAGGAGTCACCGGCATCGGCCATGACCACGATTAATTTGTAGTGGCTGGCATAGCGCTCCAGGTGTGTGTTGGTGTCCCAGTTCAAATAATCTCCGTAAAGTCCGTGGAGTAGATACAGCACTGGGAAACGCTCGACGCCTCTCTGGTAGCCGCAAGGAAGCAACACGCGATACTTCATCTGCCGGTCGAGGCTGGTGCTGCGAAACGCGCCATCCTTGATCCGCACGCAAGACTCTGGCGTCTTGTTAGAACGGGGAGCAGCCTGGCTCTGTACCTGCGCGGCACAGCTTGCAGCTAACACCGCTAACAGACATCGGACAAAAACTCTCTTCACCCGCGAATCTCCTTGCAGCAAACGTAAAGTGTCGAATGTCGAATGCTAGGGGTTTGTTCTTACGAAGGCCTTTATGGTCCCGCACTCCTTCCCTTGGGCTTCGCCGAATGGACGGATGGTATAGTCCCCCGCAGCCGCCGGAACGATGAAGGTTTCGGCGTAGTGGACTATGAAAAGGTCGAACGCGCCGGTTGGACTTTCGACCACTGCTTCGCGTCCCTCGATCAGGTTAAGGACGTTGACGCCGCCCGTCGCGTGATGAGGCACGATGCCAGTAAACCAATGGCGGCGAGTCTCAATGAACTCGCCTTCGTGAAGGCCAGTGCGTTCCTCTCGCCATCCATCTCCCGAACTGAATGGTGTGATCCGGTTCACCAGGTTGCGACCTACCCAGCCTGTCGTGCGGTCCCACTGGATATTGGCTTCCCCGTGATCAAGGTGAATCGGCCTGGGCAAGCCGTTCAACCCGAGGCGTCCCCAGTCCCACAGCTTGAAAGTGAAGATATACGGGGTCGCGCTGATCTCAAGCACCATGCTGTTTTTTCCGGAGCAGTGAATCGTGCCGGCGGGAATCAGGAAGTGATCATGCTTCTTGGCGGGCCACACGTTAACAAAGTTCTCCGCGGGAAACGCAGGGCCGCCACTCTGCGCGGCCCGCAACTCTCGCAACATGGCATCGCGGTCAATGTCCTCGTGCAATCCGAGATAGACGCAACCGTCGTCGCCCGCGTCCAGCAAATAGTAGCTTTCGTCCTGGGTATAGTGCATCCCAAACTTGTCCTGGATGTATTCAGTCAAGGGATGGACCTGGAGCGAAAGATTGCCGCCTCCCATGGTGTCAAGGAAGTCGAAGCGGATCGGAAATTCTTTACCGAAACGCGCGTGCACCGCTTCGCCCAGCAGTTCGTGAGGATGCTCGAACACAATATCGATAGCCGGGATCTCAACTTTTATGTCTCCAAAGCCGAGAAGCAAGCTGTTTTCTTCCGGTACGCAGTCAAAGCACCAGGCGTGGTTGGGAACGCCTTCGGGTGAAAGTCCGCAGACCTTTTCCATCCAGTGGCCGCCCCAGGGCCCGGGGTCGAAATATGGAACTACGCGAAAAGGCCGGCGTGCGGTGATGCGCAACCCTTCGCGTAGCCGATCTCCTGAAATCATCTTTGGAGTGTCCGGGTCGTTCGTATCTAGAAAGAAATCGACATCGGGAAAAACCTTCTGCTTGAGCCGGTCTGCGGCGCGCCAGTCTACGAAGTACGCGCGCTTGTATTTCTCAGCCAGGCTGGCGGAAGCGTTTTCCCCGCCGAGGTTGCCCATCTCGTTGCGGCGATATCGCATCTGGATTTCCCAGCGTGCCATGTCGGCAAAGATCAGCAAATCATGATCGGCGGCGACCAGCGTGGCGCCGGTGCCGATCATGAGTGTTAGCCCCCGGCTCTTTGCTACCGATTCTCGCGCTGCCGCTAGGCTTTGAGTGTCCAGGAAGTCCTCGGCGACGATGCCATTCATCCTGCCAAACACAGGGTCGTCGCCCAGGTATTGCCCAACCAGGGCACCGACTGCGGCGGAAGTTTTGAAAAGTTTCGCAGTGTTGACGGTCAAGCCCGGTCGCAGGCCAGATGCCAGCGCTTGCTCGATTTGATCGGCGAAAGCTCCCGGGTAGCACTCGACGCACAAGACTGCGCGCGTGTTCCCGCTTTCTCGTTCGAGTCGTTTGATTGCGACGGCGATTGCGTCAACGATCGCACTCCACCCGACCTGGCAATCGCTCGCCGATGCCGAGACTTGAACAACAGGAAATTTGTCGTAGTTCGAGCGCAAAGTCATCCAATCGTTTCAGAGAGTAACGGGATCGCTCCCAGCAAGCCCGCATTGTTTCCTAGTCCAGCCGCTCTTACTTTCACTTTGCCCCACGGAGTCCATGCATGTTTCTCCACGTAGGCTTGCACAAATGGGATGATGATATTCGCACTCTTCATGACGCCGCCGCCATAAACAACGATTTCAGGATCATAGGCATGAATCAGTCCGGTTGTGCTGGCAGCCCAGATGTGCAGGCAACGATCGCGCAGCGCGGTTGCCACCGCGTCTCCCTGCTCGGCGTAGCGGAAGAGCTTTTCGAAATTCAGCGGCTCATCTTTTCCGAGCGCGCTATTGGCGTATCCAGGCCACTCGCGCGCCACCAGCGGGATAGACCAACCCGCAGCCTCGGCCTCGGGACACCCGATGTTTCCGCAAGTGCAAGTTCGGCCGTTGAAAAGCACAGGAAGATGGCCGCCCAGGCAGCCGGCCTGAGCGTGCTTCCCTCGAATCAGACTTCCCCCAATCATGGCCGCTCCGCCGATGCCGGTTCCGAGAGTGGTCATGACCACATCGTCAAAGCCGCGAGCCGCTCCGGCGTAGCGCTCTCCAAGCAATGCCATGCGCGCGTCATTTTCGATTCTCAAGGGAAGGCCAAATTCCTGCTGGGACCATTGCACGAAATCGATTCCGACCGCGTCATCATATTTCTGATTAGTGGAAACGACGCGCCCCACGCGAGTGTCCGCCAGTCCACAGAAACTGAACCCGAGTCCCGCGCAATCCTTTGTCGCGACGCCGGTCTTCTGGAGAAGTTTGTGGAAAGTCTGGGCAAAGAGCGGCAGAACGGGGCGCAGACCTTGCGTACCGTCGGTGCTAACCACCTCCTCGGCGAGAATGGCGCGATCGTCCAGCACCGCGCAGGTAGCGTGCGTGCCGCCGAGATCGATGGCGAGTGCCCTCATCATTCCTCTTCCTCCTAAACCCAGCGACTGGCAGCAGCCAGAACAAATACGGCCAGTACCAGCACAACCACCCCACCTACCTGGATGCGCAAAGGCTGTTTGCCACTGCCTTTCCATTCTCCAGTGATAAATCCCAGAATACTTGCGGTAATAACGATCAGCGACATGAACAAAGGCCAACCAAGAATCGTTCCCCAGCTGCCAAGCTTGCCGGTGGCGATTCCATAGAGCGCCGTGCTCGCGAACCAGAAGAAGGCCATGATTGCGGCCAGAAACCAGTGCGACGCCGTGCCCGGACCTCCATAACGATGGGACGTTTTATTCTTGCTGAGAAGATAAATGCAGTACGCAAAATTCGGAATCGAGCCCGCGAGCATCAGCGGTAGCCAGACTGCATTCCCGGCCCAGACTTCAGCAGCTCCGTGCCTTACGGCTGCATCCATGAGCGGTCCGCCGAAGGCCAGCCCGAAGTTCACCAGAGCTGCTCCGAAACCGCAGAGGATCGCGCAGGCCAGCCCCCGGCTCATATTGACTTTCGGACGTCCGTCACGCGCCGCCATGGCCGCTTCCCGCCGGCGCCCCGCGATGGCGCAAATCGCGACGCCCACGATGACCAGTGCGACGCCGGCCATCGTGATAAAGCCGCCCGTAGTAAAGAGTTTTTCCGGATGCAGCCGAATCAGGGGAATGACGCAGCCCACCGCAGCCGAGATTCCCAAAACGATAGAGAACGTCAGGGCGATTCCGATGGAATCAACCGCCAGACCGAATAGGACCTGCGCAATTCCCCATCCCACCCCGAAAATCGCGACGGTTATGACCAGTCCCGCAGCGACTTCTCCGTAGAGCTCACCAAGATGCGGAATAGTGGCGAAGGCTGCCAGCGGCGGAAAGATCACCAGTGCGAACAATGTCCAAACCAGCCACGTGTTTTCCCAGTTCCAGTTGCGGGTGAACTTCATGGGCAAGGTGAAGCTGGCGTTCATCACGCCCGCCACCAGCAAAATCACAAAACCCACACCGGCTTGGTCCATGTTCTCTCCAGTTCTCAGGTTAAACTCGCGTCTCTACGGATAATCATTGCGTGCTCAACCCCAACTTCTTGAGACCGGTGGCCCTTAATTCTAATTGCTCTCCTCGTTCTTCCGTGACCACGATGCTTCGTCGTCCGATCTGAAGATCGCGGATCGAGCTCCATCCGGAACTAACTTTGGAAAGAAAAGCAACATACGGGGCCCGCAGTTCCGCTTTTGCGGGGATTTTCCGGAACGTGGGCGTAGCGAATAACGATCCGCGCGCAAACGTCTCTTCTTTTCCAATGGGCATCGGGGTCGACCCAAACTCCAGACCGCGAGCGCGGGTCTTGCCATCCCAAGGTGAACCCTTGCGAGCAAAGTTCTCCTCCCAAATAGCGACCCAGGGAAAGTCCGAGCGGCGGAAACAGTAACCGAGGAGGAGCCCAAGTTTCCAGTTCAGCGCCGTTACATATCCGATCTCGCGCTGCGGGTCGAGCAATACCGCGACAACAAAGCCTGTACCGTCCCGCACAAACGGGCGCGCGAGACTTACTCGTCCGCCTTCGATCGCAGGCGCATCGGGCCACGTGAACTCTTGATTGTCCGGGACAAGACTTGCTCCCTCATAACCGTGCGGCCAAGTCAGGGCGCGAGTCCCCGGCAAAGCGATGGCGCTTTCCTCCGGATGCAGCAGAGGCAAACCAAGTGTCACGTGTTGTGTCCAGTGAAAAAAATGATCCTGGGCACGCTCGTTAGTCAAAGTCTCCTCGATATACACAACGGATTCGCCACCACGCAAGCGAAGTTCGCGTCGCAACCGCAGGCCGGCGGACGGCATGCGCACGGCCAGCGAGAGTCGGGCTTCGGCTCGGCTCTGATGAGATTCCAGCACCTTCCAGCGAGAATTCGTGGCCTCTCCATGCAGCGCGAGTCCTTGTGCGGCTTCTGCCTCCGACGGGCCGCCAAAATAGTCCACGCAAACCGCGTGTCCGGTAAAGGCGGCGAGAAACTTTCCCACCGGGGCTGGACCGTACTCGCGAACATTCCTGCGAAGATCGCTACCCCCGAATTTATCCGGGTCCATTGTGGGCCACGAAGCTTCCCAAAGTGCATTCACGCTGCCCGATGGATCGAGAAGCCGAAAATCGGCGATGTGTCCTCCCCCGGTAAGCCCGGTCAGTTGCACGACGCCATTATCCAGGCAAAAAGCCGGGCGGCCGCGCCATTTCGTTTTTGTGGAGGTAGCACGGAATGGTTTCATCAGCTAGATCGTGAAGCCTCCATCGATCGAAAAAGCGATCCCAGTTACGAACTTTGCATCCTCCGAAACGAGGAATAAAGCAGCCCGTGCAACTTCTTCAGCGGTGCCGAGGCGCCCCATCGGCTGCCGCGCGACAAACTGCTTTCTTGCCTCTTCCGGGTCCGGGAATGCTGCCAGCCGTTGGTGTAGCGACGGCGTATCAATTGTTCCAGGACAGAGACAGTTCACGCGAATCCCATCACGAACATAGTCAATGGCCATGCTCTTCGTAAGCGCCACGACCGCACCTTTCGACGTAGTGTAAGCTGCTCGATCGACCACGCTGCGAAGCGCAGTCGCAGACGACGTATTCAGAATCACTCCGCCGCCGTGCTTCAGAAATATCGGGACGACCGCATGCGACATCAGGTACATGCTCTTGACGTTCACCGCCATGGTCCGGTCCCAGTCCGCTTCTGTTGTCTCGTGAATCTTGCCATGAGGCACGATGCCTGCGTTGTTGAATAGAATATTGATGACGAGAGAGTTCTCCGCGGCCGTGGAGACGATGCGCTCGACATCCGCGGCGCGCGAAATATCGGCCTGTATGTCCAGGATCTTAACGCCGGCTCGCCGTACTTCTTCGGCCACCGAACTGAGCGCGACCGGATCCAGATCGACGGCGATAACCTTGGCGCCTTCCTCCGCAAATAGCAGGCAACAAGCCCGGCCGATGCCCGCCCCGGCGCCGGTGATGATTGCGACTTTGTCCCGCAGTTGCACTGACGTTCTCCTAAGTCTTGGTAGCAGCACCCGTGCCGCCTTCCTGAAATCCCATGCCGCCCGTTGGAACCAGCATTCCACCATCCACCATCAGGGCCGCTCCAGTAATAAACGAAGCCCAATCGCTGGCGAGAAAGGCGATGGCATTGGCAACCTCTTCCGGTTTTCCCATCCGTCCGAGAGCGTGCATGCGATCACAAGTGGCCAGCACCTTCTCGGGGTTGGCGTCGAGGTTGGCGGCCCAGCGTAGCATGGGAGTGTCGATGGCGCCGGGGCAAACGCAGTTGACGCGAATATTCTGCTGCGCGTAATCGAGAGACATGGCGCGCACCAACCCCAACAGCGCATGCTTGGCGGTAACGTACGCGGCCGAATTGCCGACAGCAGTGAAGCACTGCACGGAACCGACAACCACGATGGCGCCGCCGCCGCGCTTTTTCATGCTCGGGACAACATACTTGGCGCTATGAAAACAACCCTTGAGGTTCACGGCCATAACCTCGTCCCATAACTCTTCAGTGGTTCCGACGACGTCTCCGTAGCGCTGGATCCCGGCGTTGCTGATCAGCACATCGATTCCGCCGAAGTCACGGATGATGGAGGCCACAGTTTTTTCCACATCTGCTGGCGACCCGACATTGCACACGTAGAATTCCGCTCGTGTTTTGTTGCCGAGCGCTCGCGCCGTTTTGCGGCCTGCGTCTTCGTTGACATCAAGAATCGCGACGGCAGCGCCGAGCTCCGCAAACTTGCGCGCGGACGACTCACCGATGCCCATCGCCCCGCCGGTTACAACTACGATCTTGTCCCTGAAGTTGATGCTCATTGAAATCGCCTCACTGTGATTTGGATGATCCGTCAGGGAAGTCTGGACTGGTTCGCAATCGCAGGGTCACGATCTCGAACGGTTTGACCTCGAGCTGAAAACTGTGACTGCTTATTTTATTCAGTTCTTGCAAATTGTCCTCTAGCAGAGAACATCGCCAGACCTGGTCCATCCTGAGATATGAGCTGCGAATCTTGACGGACTGCGGCTTTCCGCCAGTTTCCTGCAGTCTTAGGATGCTGCCTTGACCGTCTTCCGCCAGTTTCCAGGTGGCGACGGCAACCGACGGATTGTCGACTTCAAGCAGGCTGGCTTCATCGCTCGGCAACTTGCCCGGCAACAACGCAGCCCCAACCTGATCTACTTCGAGCGGTGTCATTGCCTCATTTCCCAAGCGGTTTAGCTCAGATGGATCGAGCGCCCGTCCACTTATCAAGCTGTAGCGGAAGGTAAATTCGCCACCCTGCTGCGGTGCGAAATTCGTGCCCCAATAATTGTTCATCACCCACGAAAAAATAGTGGACGACCGCGGGTGAAATTCGGTCGGCCACTTTCCTCTCACAATATCGCCAAAATTTATCAGCGGCGCATCGTGCGGGATCACGGCTGCCATGAATCCCGCGTGGCGTACCGCGGCCCAGTGTTGCACGGCGTACCACTCGCGGCTTCCACCCGACAGTTCGTCCCTGGCGGGGTTCACCCAACCGTTTTGCGTGTCGTAGCCAAATTCGGGATTATTTGCGGCAAACGGAAACGCAATATAAACCGCTTCTTTCTTGATCGTTGTTACCTTGGAAAGGTGATACGCAAAGTCAATCTGCTTCCTGCGGTTATAGAGAGTAATTTCCAGCCGAATCGCAGGTGTGTTCGGAGCGGCGGACTCCATCGTAATGATGGTCGCGAACGGCGCTTGCTTCGCTCCTAAGAGGCGCCCTTGGCTGGCGGCGGCGATCGACAATACCGGCGGTTTCAGCGTGGCGCCGTAGCGATACAGACTGTTGTTCGGCATGTCGTCGGCGCCTGTTACATAAAGGTACGCTCCGAAACGAAACGCGCTCGCCGCGTCGACCAATTCGCGGTTGAGTTCCTTGTCCCAAATACTGCTGACGGCACCCGACGAGGGATCGACGGTAATTCGGTAGTAGGAGTTCTCAAAGACTGTTGCGTCGAGTTCTCTTTCTGGCTCCGCAGACCTGCCAGCCTCGACAGATCGCAGGGCGAACAATTTGTAGCCCATCCCCGGAACATTTTCGGCCGTGAAACGGACGCGTCGGTATCCTCCGCCGAAGCCCGGAAGCGGCGTGCTCTTGCCGATGCTGACGGTTTCATAAGGCACCGTCTTGCCTGTGATCGTATCGAATAGGCCGAGGCCGTCTTGCAAGTCGAAGCTCACCTCGCCGCTGCGCCACCAGTTCAGCGGGTTGAAAACGACGAGCGACGGGTCTTTGGGCCCAAGAAAAGATTCGAATTGCGCCCAACTGCGTTGCAGGGATTCGGTAATCTCGCGTTCCGCCTCGGTCGTGCGCGCTCCCTTGAGGGCAAGCTGAGTTTTGGTTTGTTCGTTGTCAGGTTGCGTGGTTGCTCCTACATAGGTCCACGTGTGCTCGTCGAAGAGCAGAGTGTTGTTCCAGGCTTGCGCCAACAAGCGGTGATCCGGCCGAAAGTCCGAATTCAGAAGCGCCGGGATGGCCGCCATTTTCTCCGCCGACACAATGCGCTGCTGGTTCTGCCGGTGCAGAGCCGTATGTTTGCTGTCCGAGCCAAAGCCATCTTCCCAATAGGGACCGAAATCGCCACGGTAAACCGGGATGTTCGATCCAAACTGTTTTTCGATCTCCCCCATGGCCTCGGCGAAGTTGGAATACTCCAACCGCGGCCAGGCGTATTTCTTCTGCCACTCACCGCGAAGATAGGCTTGCTCTTTGCTGAGAACAGTATTCTCGAGTTGCGTACCGAAAATGATCGTGGCATTCGCCTTGTAGTTCGTTCCTGAATACGCTTGCAAGAAAATAGGCAGCGAGTCGCGGACGGCCGCCAACCGGGGAGGAGTTCCAAACAGCGTTGCCAGTTGCAGGTACGCGCGTGAGTACCACATCAGCACGCGTCCGCCGTCGGGGCCCTCCCAATAAAAAGGAGATTTCTCGTTCCACCGCCCCTGCAGCATTTCAGGAGCTCGCCACGAGTTGCTGCCAGCCGCGAAATACTTCACGCCGGCATCGTGCAGAATTGAAGCGTATGACCATGAGTAGGACGGCACATCCGTGATGTGAGCTGCTCCCAAAGGAAGGTCGTGCTGCTTGGCGAAGAAGTGGGAGTCGTAAAGGGAGCGGGCCAGCCCCTCGAGCGATGCAACTCCGGTGTGCTGGTTGGCAAATTGCGGCGGGACGGTGATCTTTCCGTCTTTGATCAAGCGCAACAATTCATTAATACGCTCCGGCGAGCGACCGTTCAGATATTGGTCGAGGACCCAATAGCCATCGAGTGTCCAGCGAAAGTCTGGAACTTCTTTCATCAAGTCGATAACACCGTCGAGCGCCTGCGAGTGCAACTCGGCCACCTTTGCGGCGTAGTCGGTAAAGCCGATGTCGAGGTGCTCGTGCGGGACAATGAAAATCGTCCACTTCCTGGCTGCGGTCAGTTCCAGCGGAAATGTGTGCGCAGTGCTCCCCGCTTTGATAACAAGCGTGCCGGACTTCGTGCCCTGCCACTCCGGAATATCGAACTCCAGCTGACTTTCGCCGAATGTTTCAGACGATTTGACTGGCTGCTGGTATTGCTTCTCGCCGATCGTGAGCGATGCCGTCCACTCCACCGGCATCGCAAAAAATGAAATATCTGCTTCGACTACCTCAGAAAGTCCAGCTGGCGAACTCCGATAAAAAATGGTTGGGCGCGCCTGTGCGCTGATAATGACGTTGTCCTGGCCATGAGCATAGCTGGCCGCCCCCTCCTGCGTGAGCTCAAGTGCGTCATACACCAGTCCGCTGTGTCCAAGTGCGATCGAACCCAAGGAATTTTCGACTGCGGAAGGTTCATCGAGAGCCGTCAGTACCAGGCGGTTGTCGCTCTGACGAAACCATGCCGCCGGCAGGTCGATGGTTTTGCTGTCGGTAGAAGTCTGCGGAACAAACGTACCTTCCCAGTCGCCCGCACCATAATCCAGTTGCGGGTGAAAATAGAAAATTCCTGAATGGCCGTTAAGATCAACTCTCAAGTGCGACAACCGTGGGGTCTCATACAAGATGGCGATCTTCAGACGAAAGACACCGCTTGCGTGATCCTGCAAATCGAACAGAATCGTGAATGGATGCTCCCGCCCGCCCGCCATCCCATTCGCCGGGCCAGGTTGAAATCTCTGCCAGTCTTCGCTGTCCTTCTTCTTGTCGATCGGGCTCTTGCCGACACGATAGACAGGATCGAATTTCGGATTGCCGTAGTCCTCGGAATTGGCCCGAAATTCTCCCGAGGCGTGATCAAAAGTACCGATACGCCAGATCACGCGCTCCTGTGCAAAGCCGGAGACGCCGGTCATTACGAGCACCAGCAACAGCCACGCCTCGTGCACGGCTTTATGGACGGGAAGGAGTCTCATCGAGCTTCACTACTCCAAGCTTTTCGCTACGTCGGCGTTTACCACTTCGGCTGGTATGTGATGGCCCCCGGGCGATGCGGATCTTCGATCCATGAACCCATGGCACGCTTTTTTGAAAGTTCGTGATACTTGGAGAGTTTGTTGCGGTCGAGCTTGACGCCTAGGCCCGGTCCAGTCGGCACCTTCATTTTCCCGCCCACGAATTTGAGCTTTCCGCCTGCTATCACATCATCGGCGAGGTGGTGGTAGTGCGAGTCCGGCGCTGCAATCAGATTGGGCAGCGATGCGGCCAGATGCAACATTGCCGCCTGCGAAATACCAAATTCCGCTCCGCTATGCATGCCCACGTCCACGCCCATCGCCTCGCAGAGCTGACCGGCCAATCGAGCCCTCGCAATCCCGCCGTACCAGTGGGGATCAAGCAGCACCACGTCGAGAATATTCATGACCGCGTTGGGCACGAGATCTTCGAAGGCAAAGACCGACATATTCGACGCCAGCGTCACCCACGGCGCCTTCGCATTGACGCGCGCCATCGCCCGCATGCCCCACACCGGGTCTTCGAGGTACTCGACGTCATATTCATGCAGTCGTCGCGCCACCCGCACCGCCGTGGTTACCGACCAGGCGGCGTTGGGATCAAGCCGGATTCGCAGCCGGGGAAAGGCCGCGCGCAATGCTATAAAAGTCTCGATTTCTTCATCGGGAGGCATGACACCGTTCTTGTACTTCAAGGTCTCGAAGCCGTATTTCTTGACTGCCTCTTTCGCGAAGTCCACCATCTGATCCTGGTTTGAGATCTCGCCTTTCCCACTCTCGTTGGGGTAGCGATAAAAAAGATAGGCGGAGAAAGCAATCTCGTCGCGGAATTTTCCGCCGATGATTTCGCAAACCGGTTTGCCCAATATTTGGCCTTGTAGATCGAGCACCGCGAACTCGAGTCCGGCAAAGCCAAGCACGTGTCCGAACAGTTTTAGTGAACTCGGCGCGGCCAGCTTCCAGCGGATTCTCTCCAATTGCATCGGGTCTTCGCCGACAAGCAAGGGACGCATTTCCGCCAGTTGACCCTCGCGGCTGGCGCCGCCATAACATTCGCCCAGGCCGACTAGACCTTCGTCGGTTTCGACCTCGATGATGATGCGTGAGAACCCTGGGTGAGCGCCAAAAGCATAGCGCAGCGGGCTTTCGATGGGAATGAATGCCGGAGTCCAGCGAACGTCGGTAATTTTCATAGAGAACTCTGTGCTGCCAGCCCGGTGCTGCCAAGCCTTGATGGTCTGGCTGGCTGATCGCTATCGTTGATCGCTACCGTTGATTAGCCAGTAGTTGTCCCTTAACGCCAGCTGGCGCCTGGCATATGTGCCAGCGGCCCAGGTTGGCGAAAAACATCTGATCGAAATTCGCGCCGCCAAATGCCACATTCGTCGGTCGCGCTATCATCGTGCCCGCCGGATCGTAAGCCAGTAACTGCACTTTCCCGCGGGCAGAAACTTTGTACACGTTGTCGGAAGCATAGCAAGTGACGTACAGATTCCCCGCCGCATCCAAAGCCATGCCGTCGGGTATTCGGGCAAGTCCTGAAGCATAGACCTTGGGCTTTCCTGCGCGGCCGTCCCCTCGAATCCCGATCTCCAGGACATTGTCTCGAGTGCTCTGCACCACGTAGAGAGACCGCTCATCCGCGCTGAGTGCCAAACCGTTCGGAAAAGCGAAGGGCCCGGCGAACATCTCAACGCGCCCATTCTTGCGGAGCCGATAGACGCTGCCATTAGCCTGCTCCCAGTCTCCCGAGTCGGAGAAGTAGAGATTGCCATCCGAATCGAAGACGGAAAAATTTGGAGTCTTGAATTTTTCGCCGCCACAGCGATCCCAGCAATCGAGAACGCGGCCTTTGCGATTCAGCCGCACCAACGTGTGCAACTTTAAATTGCAGACGTAAAGTTCCTGCGCGCGAGAAAAAGTCAGACCTAGACAGAAGCCCCCAAGGCAGGCAATTTCGCGGACGCGTCCCTTCGCTCCGATGCGATAAATTTGGCCCAGTTCGCCGCCCGCCCAAAGAGTTCCATCGGCATCGAACGCCAGGCCCTCAGGATGATCGAGCCCTTCGGCGAATGTCCGGAAGCGTTCCAGGGGGATGAGAGGGCGCATGACCATCGATTTGTCCGGAGTTGTATTGTCCAGACTGATTTGTCCGACAAGCGAACATATTACTCGACCCCAGACGGGTGTCAATTGAAAAAGAGTCCGTCTCGCTGAGCTCAGTGACGCGACTTGTGCGATGAACATGCACTGAATCGCAACCTCGCCGTCCAGAAAACTACAGAGCAGCACGCAGATCCGCATTTTTGTTCTTGACAAGAACCAAGTTTGTCGGACAAACTTCTGCCGTACGAAATTGAACCCAAGTGGCTGCCCTTCCTGTGCCCGGCGAAACCGTACGGCGCGAAACCGTCATGGAGACTGTTTCACGCCGTATCGAGGGGCTCATTCGCAGTGGTGAACTCCGCGTTGGCAGCCGCCTGCCCTCCGAACCCAAACTTGCCGAGATGCTGGGTGTCAGCCGCAGCTCCTTGCGTGAAGCTCTCAAGGGTTTGATGTTCCTTGGCCTGATCAAAGCCCGCCCCGGCGATGGAACCTACATTCAGTCTTCGCTGGGGCGTGCCGTGGGCAAACACTTCCAGTGGATGCTGCTGCTTCAGGAGGTCAAGTACCTCGAGCTTTACGAGTTGCGCAAGATCCTGGAGCCCAACGTGGCGGCACTGGCCGCGCGCCGGGCCACCAACGAGGACCTCGCCCGTATGGAGGCCGCGATCCGCGGCATGAAGGCCAGCTTCGATCGCCCGGAACAGTACATGGCCTTCGAGATGTCTTTACATGAGGAACTTGCGCAAGCTTCCAAGAATGTCGCCGTGGAAGCCATGCTGCGCATGATGTATGGCGCGCTGGCCGAAGGCCGGCGCCGCACGTTGTATCTGATCGAAAACTTCCAAAGCAATTTTCGCCGGCACCAGCGCATCTTCCGATTGGTTGCACGTCGTGATGCCAAGGGTGCGCGCAAAGCGGTTCTCGAGGATCTGGAATATGCCGAGGCTCTGTTGCGGCAGGACCTCGAGATTCGAGACAACCTGCGCATGAAGCTTCACAAGCCGGAGTCTGCACTTCCCAATGGGCGAACCGGTGAGAAAACCAAAACGACTGACAGAAACATTGAAGCTATCGAGAAAAAAAGACCGGCTCGCGTCACCAGGCCACGAAGCTCGGCGCGCGAATCCACGTAGAGGGGGAATGTTATGTTGAATCTGAATAAGCGACAAATCGGATCGATCACGATAACACTGTTGCTCTGCGCGATCGCGCTTCCGGCATGGGCGCAATTGGATACCGGGAGCATAGTCGGCGTTGTCCAGGATAAGTCCGGAGCCATACTCCCCGACTCGAAAGTCACCATCACGAATACGCGCACCGGCCAAGCCTATGAGGTGCAGACCAACAGCGCCGGGCAATATGAAGTTCCCGGTCTGCCGGCCGGTTCCTACAAACTGGTCGCCGAGCACGCGGGCTTCAAGACCCGCGTCGTCGACAAAATTGTTCTCTACGCTACCGACCGAAAGGCCGTCGACGCAAGTCTTGACATCGGCCAGGTCAGCGAACAAGTCACCGTTACCGCCGACGCCATTTCGGTCAACACGCAAACCAGCGAGAACGGCGCGACCATCGATGAGAAGGAGGTCGAGAACCTGCCGCTGAACGGGCGCGATTTTACCGCCCTGATGACGCTGGTCCCGGGATCCGTGACTACCGGCGGGTTCGGACAGACCAGCCTGGGTGGCTTTGAGAGTTCTCTTGCCGGAGTCAACATTTTGCTCGACGGCGCCGATGCAACCCGCATCGACTCACAGGCGACCAGCACCCAACTGGGCCGGCAGGAATCGCGCATCAACCGCGCCAGCGTCGACAGCATCGAGGAGTTCAAGGTCATGTCGGGCGACTACAGCGCGGAGTACGGTGGCTCTTACGGGGACATCGTTAACGTCATTACCAAGTCCGGCGGGGACACCTTCCACGGCGGCGTGTTCGAGTTCTTCCGCAACAACGCGCTCGATGCCTGGAACTACTTCTCTACCCAGACGACCCCGCTCCATCTGAACCAATTCGGCGGAAACCTGAGCGGTCCCATCGTCAAGACCAAATTGTTTTTTTTCGTGAACTATGAGGGCATCCGGCAGAATGTGGACAGCCCGTCGGGCCTCGTAGCGGTGATGACGGCGGCCACCCGTGCCGGAGCTGTGCCCGACATGGTTCCCGTCGTTAACTCGCTGCCTCTTCCCAACCCGGCGCTGGGACCGGTGATCTTCCCGGGCGGCGTGGTCAACCCTTACCTCGGATATTTCGAGGGCAACCTGGTCAATACTCTCAGCGAGGATACCGGGTCGGTCAAGGTGGATTACAACGTCAGGGCGAAAGACGCACTGCATTTTCGATTCAACATTGACAACTCGGATACGAGCACGCAGTACGGCGTAGCCGCCGACCAGGTATCTCCTTCTCCCGGTCGCAACTACTTATTTAAAGGAACCTGGGACCACACCTTTCGCGCCAACCTGCTCAACGAATTTGGTGTCGCCTTCAACCGCCCTTATACGTCTTCACTGGGCGGTGGCGGCCCCTTCCCAACTTTCCAGTGCTCTGCCTTCTGGGGATGCGGGAATGCAAATACTTTCGGAGCGGCGCCCGGACCGGCCCTGTTTTCGGAGTACCAGCCCGAACATTCTCTCCAGTTTATAGACACGCTGACTTGGATCAAGGGACGCCATTCGATCAGCGCTGGGACGAATATTCGCCAAGCGGTTACTCATAACGCTTTGTATCCGCAAAATTTCATCGCCTACGACGGCGTTGCCGACTTCCTCGCAAACCAGGGCGAGCAATTCAGCACTCTCGGCCACAACGAGGTCGAAATTCAGAACACGAACTATGATTTCTTTGCGCAGGATGACATTCGCGTCACGCCGCGCTTGACCCTGAATCTGGGCGTGCGCTACGAGTACAACACCGTGCTGCACGGCGCGCTGATGCAGAACTTCAACCTCGCTGCCCTCATGGCTGACCCCAACGACACGGACACCTCCAAATTCTTTGGGCCGCTGGGAGCGGGACTCTACAAACCCGATCGCAACAACTTCGGGCCCCGCGTCGGCTTCTCGTGGGATCCTAACGGCAAAGGCACGACCGTGGTTCGTGGCGGCTTCGGGATCTTCTACAACCCGCAGCTCACCGGCGCGGCGCTGTCACTCGCGGGCAACTATCAGCAGGGCTACAACATCAACTTCATCGACCTGGCCTTTGGCATCACCACCTGCGTCCCGGGCTTCAATCAGCCTCCGGCTCCGTATTACTACATCAGCTATCCGTTGCCGAACCCACTCCCGGTGTGTACCCCTCCGCCGCCTCCCAATGTGAACACCCTCGATCCGAACATGAGGGATAGCTACTCCATGCACTGGAGCCTTGGCGTGCAGCAACAGATTGCCCGCAGTACCATTCTTGAGGTTGACTACGTCGCCAATCGTGGCGTGAAGCTTCCTGGTGGTGCGGCCTACGCCGGTCTCGAGCTCAACCTGTCACCGTTCACAGGTGCCGCAAATCAGATCAGCCCGAATTTCGGAAATGTCCGTTACTTAGGCGACTTCGTGCAATCGAGCTATCAATCGTTGCAGGCCAGCCTACGACGACACGTCAGCAAAGGTCTGAACATCAATGCGAACTACACTTTTGCGCATGAGCTCGACGACGGCGTCAACATTTTGACCGGCGCATACCAGAATTCTCACAACATCATGGGTGATTACGCCAGCGGCGACATCGACGTGCGGAACACGTTCACTCTCGGTGCAGTCTATGACGTTCCCACCGCCGGATTCCTCCCGAAAATGCTGGCTTCGGGCTGGCAGATGACCAGTCTGATCCAGGCGCGCAGTGGTCTCCCGTACCCGATCGCGGTGGCGGCG
This sequence comes from uncultured Acidobacteriaceae bacterium, assembly GCA_963755765.1. Taxonomy (GTDB): domain Bacteria; phylum Acidobacteriota; class Terriglobia; order Terriglobales; family Acidobacteriaceae; genus Acidiflorens. The sequence continues at coordinate 170,163 of CAVWKZ010000001.1, read as the reverse complement.
CCTTTCCTCGGCATTGATCAGATTCGTCCTAACTTCGTCCCAGGACAAACACTTCGGCCTGCGAACTACAGCGTGCCGGGCAATCAGCTCAATTTCAATGCCTTCTCCATTCCACCAAATGACGCAGGCTGCGCTCAAACTCCAGCCCCGTGCTATGGCAACGTGGGTCGCAACGCCGGCCGCGGTCCGGGGTTCACGCAGGTTGATTTTGGCTTTTCGAAACAAAACCAGGTTACCGAGCGTTACGGAGTGCAGTTCGGCACCCAGGTTTTCAACCTGCTGAATCATCCGAACTTCTCCAATCCTTCGGGTTTGCTGACGGGTGACCCGACCTTCGGGCAGAGTACGACCACGGTCGGCAACCTGGTAGGCACCGGCACCTCGCGTCAGATTCAGCTCTTCTTGAAAGTGATTTTCTAAGATGCCACGGACCACCCTACGGGGCTTCCTATACGGGAGCCCCGCTTTTTGCGGTCAAGTACTGACGACTGATGATTGACGACCGATTACCGATGACCTAGCGCTGTCCTGAGGCCGATGATGCCTGAATCTCCGCGATTCCCTCGATCGCTACTCTCCGTCTGCTTTCTTTTCCTCGCGGTGGTCTCGAGACTGGCCATCGCCCAAGCCGGCGCATCGCCTGCCCCACCGGGCACGGACGCGAAGCTCTCCACTATCAAAACCATCTACGTCATGCCCTCCAGCCATTGGGATTTGGGGTTCACCGCACCTCCCGAGGAGGTACTGCCTCGATTAAAACCGCACATTGACGAAGTGATCGCGAACGCCAAGCGCGACCCCGAGTTCCGCTGGACGATCGAGAGCGTCTGGCAGATTCGCGAATGGTTGGCGCGCACCTCCGAAGGCGATAAAAAAGACTCGCAACAGATCCAGGACTTCGTCGACTTGGTCAATAAAGGACAGATTCAGGTCTCCGCCGTTTTCGGCAGCATGCACACCGAGTTCATGGGCGCCGAACAACTTAATCGCATCACCTATGACATGACGGATCTGGAGAAGCGGCTGGGCATCAAGACCGACTTCGCCATGATGGATGACGTCCCCGGCTTTACCCTCCGTCTGCCGCAGATTCTGGCGCGCAGCGGAGTGCATTATTTTGTGAATGGCTCCAACCTGTTTCTTGCGGGAGGAACTTCGCTGAGTCCGGGTCAAGTTCCGTTCTATTGGCAATCGCCCGACGGCAGCCGCGTTCTGACCTGGCAGACGCAAAGCCGATTCGGTGGCTACACCGAAGCTTTCGCCGACTATTACCTTGATCCGGCCGCACGCGAGCCTTACACCAAGGAACATTTTTATCCCAAAGAATGGGAAGGTCTCCCCAAGCTCGAGATCATGCAGCGCGGTGTCGATAAGTTGCTCGACAAATACGCAAAAGCCGGCTATTCCTACGACGCAGTTTTGCTGCTCTACCTGCACGATTTCGTTTCCAGCAATGAAGAGGCCACGCAACTTCTCCCAGCTGTCCGCGAATGGAATGCCGCCGGCAAACAACCTCGCATCGTCGTCTGCACGCCCGCTGAGTTCTTCCATCACATGGAGGCACAATACGGGAACGACAAGTTTCCCTCGTACGCGGGCGACTGGAGCGGCCTCTGGTCGGAAGTGAAGTTGAATTCGCCGGTCATCAGCGCGCAGGCCCGCTGGCTGCAAGACCACGCACCAGTGGCGGAACTGCTCTGGAGCCTGCTCACTTTCCGCAACCTCACCAGCTTGCCCGCCGGCAACCTGGAAGACACGCGCATAAAACTTTTCAAATATGACGAACACTCAGGCGCAGCTCAGGTGGGCTGGCCGAAACTCATGTCTCGGGCAGAAGTCGATCAGCAAAATCGCGAGTACGTGAGCTATACGAGTAGTGGAGAAGAAGACATTCGCAACCTGATCGACTCCGGCGTGCAGACGTTGTTCTCTCAGGTTCCCGCCAGAAAGAGAACCGTGGTCGTCTTTAATCCGGTGAGCTGGCAGCGCACCGATGTGGCGCGGCTCAAGTCGAAGGAAGATGTCGCGTTGCGAGACAACGTCACCGGCCGCCCAGTCGAAGTTCAGCGCGTGTCAGCCGAAGAGATCGAATTCGTTGCCGTCGACGTTCCCGCGCTCGGCCACAAGAGTTACTCGATCGAGCCCGCGAGTGTGGGCCCGCGCGCTCCGGCGAAAATCGGCGCATCGACTGCCATCGAAAATTCCTACTATCGCATTCGTGTCCGTTCTTCTGACGGCGCTGTGACCAGCATTTTTGACAAGCAATTGCAGCGCGAGCTCATAGATTCCACAAGCGACAAAGCAGCCAACCAATTACTGCGCTGGACGGCGTGGTCGATCCTTCCGGTCGGATTAGCCCAGGTCAATATCCACGGTGAATCGGGTCCGGTCTTCGATCGCATGATCATCGAGCGGCCGGGAACTTTGTGGCCCGAGACTCAAATCACGCTCTATCGCGCAGTGAAGCGCATCGAGTTTGCCAACGTTCTCGATCGTGATCGAATGCCTTTTGTTGCCAGCAACCAGCCGGGCGAATATTACTCGTTCAACCTGCCATTTCATTTTCAGGGATCCGCTAAGGTGTCGGTGGAAGACGGCACCGGATATCACCGCATTCCCGAGGATTACCTTCCAGGAGCGCGAACCGATGCTGCCGTCCCCCAGCATTCCCTGGTGCTCGTAGGCCAATCCGACGGACGGGTGGTTCGCGTCACCCTCTCCGAGCGTGAGCCCTTCTTCAACTACCTGCCCGGACTGCCCAGCATAAAAGGGCCGAACACGTTTCTCAACGCTGTCCGCATCACCGTAATGCACAAACAAGACCAAGGCGATACGCGCGATCTGGGCATGGTCAACTTTTCCACGGTTGAACCCGGACTGCCGGCGCGGTCGTGGTATCACTTCTCTCTTAGTTCTACAGATAGTTCGACGGACGGTTCAGCGGACGCCGGTCTGAATCCGGTTGAGTCATACCGGGACGGCGCCTCCTTTGATGTCCCATTGATTGCCACAGAGCTAGCCGGAGGTATGGCCCCGGCGCAACCGCAGGGTTCATTTTTCTCTTTGAGTACAGAAGATGTGGTCTTGTTGGCCTTCAAACCGAGCGTGGACGGCAATCCCGAGCACTACACCTTGCGGCTGCAAGAAATCGCCGGCAAGAAAGTGATCGCCGAGCTGAAAACGCCGCTAAAAATTACTGCTGCAGAAGAGACCAATCTGACTGAAAACGAGGTGCTCGGTGCCCTCGCCCTAAGCCCCCTGCGTCTCACGCTTACGCCGCACCAGACGATGACGCTTCGCGTCACCATCCCTCATCCTCATAAAGAACGCTCCGAACGCTGGTGGGAATGGGACTGAGGGCGGATTAGGGGAACGGAACCCGTACGACTTTTGGGAAATAGATATTCAAATCACTCGTTAGCTTCTGCACATTCGTCGTGTTGCAAGCATAAGTAATGAGGAGTGAACCGGGTCGGCGGAATTCAGGATGTTCCTTGGCCGCATAGCAAAAAGTGTCTTTGTCGTATCCGGCGTTGCCCTTCTGCATCTCAGGAATGCGGTAGACCACATTACCTTCGCTCCATGGTCCGGTGAGCTGCAGGGCCGTGCGTGCCACGATCTTGTCAGAAAATAATTTCGGGTAATTCATGATCGCAATCCATTTTTTCGAGGCCGGGTCATACCGCACCGTCATTTCAGTATTTCCGTGTTTCATGATAGGCATGGCGTCAGCCGGCTTCAGACCCGGTTTCCAGTCGCCGTTCTTGGCGAGATACTGCAGGTGTTCCTCTGGAGCGTCGAGACCATTCAGCGGAATACGAGTCAGCAGCATCGGCCGTGAGCCTGACTCCAGCAGCGCAAAAATGTAAACGTACTCGCCTTCTACAACGGCGGTAGCGGAAGGATAAGTGTGAATACCGTCGGGGACGAGCGGGAAATATTTTACCGTCCACTTCTGTGGATCGTTCTCCAGTCCAGAAACCCTCGCCAGATCAGTTCCGCAAGTTTCAAAGTCAAAAGCAGCGGACGTTGTTTTCGGCGTGTTGCGCACACAGAGAAGCGTGACCCACAAGTCATTTTTGTAGAGAAATCCGTCGAGCGCCCAATACCAGGTGTCCTTATGCTGCGCCTGAAAGAAGTCCTGAGGTTGGTCCTTTTCACTTCGCCGAATCACGTAATCGACCTGCCACCCCCGGCGGCCGCAGGACGAGATCCCGATACTGTTGCGCACCATGCGCGGATCCTTCCCCTCGACAACCCTGCGCTCACCATACAGAGTGTCTCCAAAGATCCAAACAGAACGCCCGTCCGGCAGCGGGACCGAGTACGCCGCATCGGCTCCCCACCAAGAATCTTTGAAGGGAAAACTGGGAGTGCAATCGTTTGCGGACTTTTCCTGCGCCCGTAGCGAGGCGGTGCAAGATAGGAGAGAGAACGCAATAACGATTCCAATCGCGATCCGCCGGCCCCGGCCCGTCCACTCCCCCACAAACATGTTCTTCCTCTCCCTCCGGCTGGGTCAATCCCCACGCGTTAGCCCTGGGACTGGTAGCAATCCGTTCAGCTGACTGGACCCCATCGCAAGAAACTTAATTGTTGCCGTTTCGCAGTTTCGAACGGCAGACCGTTGGGATTGTTAATGGTAACCGTAAATCCACCGGAAGTGCACCCGTCTGCGGGAAGCCGGCTCGGTTGTCGCGGAGCGTGCGAAGCTGGATAAAGAGAACTTCTGGCTCCACAAGTTCAGAGCGACGTTTGCTACCTGGTCACTCTGGGCTGGCATAGATCTGCGTACGGTTCAGCAGTGGCTTGGTCACTCTGACATGGAGAGCACCGTGCGATACCTGAAGCCGTCACGCAGCCAGCATGTGCGGGACAAGGTGAACGAGATTTTCACTTAGACCGCTCTGGCACTTTAGATCAACTGGCAAAGGAATTCGGCCCGACATTCGCAAACGGACTGTACAAGCTGAAGCCCGGATCGTTTATCCTGGCAGTTTCTTGGCTGCAGCCCTCATGCGGAGAGCAGCGACCATGGCTGCTCGTGAATCTTCGGAGATCCATCCCTTCGGCTTCCGCCCACGTAGGAGGGCTTGCTTCCCACGGCGTGACATTTCCCTCACCGCTTTGCAAAATGAACTCAAATCCTCAAGCCGCATGCCTCTGTTCAACCATGAATGGTCTTCGGAGAGGGAAACTTGGCAACGATTGGCAATGGGAGGTAGAACGTACATGAGCTCCGGTGCCCTTTTAAAATTAGCAGTTTATGGATGTAACGTTCATTATGTTATAATGTTCATGTTCCATGAACAGTGTTTCCTGTTGAACGTTGTTCACTATTTAGTGGAGTTCATGTCTCATGTACAGCGATAAAACATGAACGAATTAAGTAAAACCATAATGAAACGTAAACCCCAACACGCCGAACTGATCGAAACAGCCCTCCAGGGGCTCCTGCGTACGACAGGACTCGCCGCGCAAATCATACGCTGGGAACCAAATACTATCGACCACCACCAACCCGACGCAGTGATCGAAATAGATGCACACGGGCGGAAGCACAAATTTGCGGCAGAAGCCAAGACCGCTGTTCGAGCGGAGGTGCTCACTCAAACCAAGGCACTCTGGCCTCGCGAACAACAGCTTCGGCTCCTCTTTGTGGCACCATACATCACACCCTACCTTGCAGAAAAGTGCCGGGAGATCGAACTTCCATTTCTCGACACCGCAGGAAACGCATACTTGGAAGACGACGACCTCTTCGTCTTCGTTACTGGCCAAAAAAGAACCACAGACTTGGCTCCAGTGCATACAAATCGAACAAACACCACGGCTGGATTGAAGGTCCTTTTTGCTATTCTGTGCCGTCCACCACTGTTAAATGCGCCCTATCGGGAACTCGCGACAACGGCTAAAGTCGCACTCGGCACGATTGGGCCAGTCATCAAGGATCTCGAAACAAGAAAGCTGATTGCAACATTTGGTACAACGCTTCCAAAGCGCCGCCTGCTTGACGCCAAGGCGTTGCTGCAAGAATGGGTCACCTTCTACCCTGCAACCCTCAGGCCTAAACTCCAACCTCGCAGATTCCGTGCACAAAATCGCGAGCAGGTACAGCAAACGGATTTAACTCCTTTCGGCGCCTATTGGGGGGGAGAAGTGGCTGCGGACCGCCTCACACACAATCTGAAACCTGAAATGCTGACCGTCTATACCCTGCATAATCCGACGAAGCTGATGACGGAGTTCCGCCTCCGAGCAGATGTCAATGGTGACTTAGAGATTCTCAACGCCTTCTGGGACCGAACTCTGATTGCGGGAACTGCTGATGTAGTTCCACCAATACTCGCCTATGCCGATTTGATGACTACAACTGACGCACGAAACCTCGAAGCGGCAAGACTGATCTATGAACAGCACATCGCGCCGAATTTTCCCACTGCTTAAACCACTAAGTCCGCTCGTCCTTGAACCACTCAAGGCAGTTGCGCAAACGGCGAACTCTTTGAGCCTCCCATATTTTCTAGCCGGTGCCACGGCGCGAGATTTGGTCCTCGAAAACATATTTGGCCGAGCTCCGGGCAAGTTGACACGCGATCTTGACTTCGGGTTCGTCCTCTCCGATTGGAAACAGTTCGAAAACCTCAAAGCAGCATTGATGTCAACAGGACGATTCAAGCCGGACCGAACTATCCAACGCGTCTTATATCAGCACTCTGCCGGTATCTCAGTTCGTGTTGATCTCATTCCCTTCGGCGGGGTTCAAGAAGGCTCACAAATCTCTTGGCCTCCGGACAACGATTTTGTAATGAATGTTGCAGGATTCAAAGAGGCTCTGGAATCTGCAATTCAGGTGCAAGCGGAGAGTGATCTTGTGGTACCAGTTACTTCTTTACCAGGTCTCATAATCCTCAAGTTGTTCGCATGGGCTGACCGGAAGCACGAAAAGCGTGATGCACCCGACATTTTGAAAATACTTACAGACTACGCCGACGCCGGGAATGAAGACCGCCTGTATGCGGACGAGCTTCCTATACTCGAGGCTGCCGAATTTGACGTCCCGATTGCCGGTGCACGACTGCTGGGCAAAGACGCCCGTCACATCGCAAGTCAAGAGACTTCGGCGAGTATCGCAAAAATGCTTGCGGATCCTGACTTGAAGCGAGAGTTGTTAAACCAACTAGTGCAAACAAGTCTCAGATCAGACCAGTCTTTTACCGACCACTGCGCTCTACTGCTCGATAATTTCCAGCGTGGCTTTATAGAGGGATAATCGAAGGGAATCAAACGAAAATTCGTGCCAGCCAAGCGTTGACGTAGAACAGATACAGCAGAAAACAGCTACCTGGCCATGGTGCGGTCGGTTCTCTGTTTTGTTCTTCTTCTTCGTCTCCTCCTTCTTGCTTCGTTGCTGCTTCTTCTAGTCCTACTACTATTACTACTGCTCTTTCATCATCATTATCAGCGTCACTTTCCTCCCACTTGTCGTCGTCTTTGTCGTTTCCTTCGCGATACCGCCGTCGTCGCTGCGGACGCCGCCGCCGCGGACGCCGCCGCTGCGGGCGCCCCGGTGTCGGTGCCGCGGTCATCGCTGCCGCCGCGTGCCGCCGCCTCCTCCTCCGGAGGTCCTTCCAGAGACTCAAACGACGCGGAAAATTTGGTCCCTATTTAGGTCCAGATGAAAAAGTTGGGTCTATCTTGAGTCCGGATAACGCCGAGCACCCACTGAAAGGTATGACAAGACGTAGAACCGGACGTTGATGCTAGTGTTTTTTCCCTCAAATCGCAAAGGCGATCACTCAGCCGTGATCCGTTTGTGATCTGTTAGGCGAGGTGTTATCGGGATGCTCCTCAGCGCCTCGTGAAGCGAGTCGATTGATGAAAACGACTGCTTGCGTGCTACAAAACCTCTGTCAGCGTCGCAGCGTCGTTTCAAAATTACATTTCCTCCGCCATGAATGTGAACACCGGCCGAGACTTCGGGCTGGTCCCTGCCGCACGGAGCCGGGGGAGGCGGGTGCGGTCGCTCTGCGATCGCGTAAAATGGGAGAGGAGGACCGCAAATCGTAGGCGGAGTTAAGTTCGCCTTCCAGCTTACGGTTCTCCGGCTAGTAGCTCCAGCCCAGCCGCTGCCACGTCGATTTCGATTGGCTTCTCGCCCTTGACGCTTTCGGCTCACTGCCGTAACTCAGCCGCTGCGTTCTTGTTGTCCGCGGCGGCTAGAGCTTACGCATAGGCAGTGATAGCGAAGCTCTATAAATTACGAGGCTGTATTTCTTCCCGAGTCGACAAGAATCGGGGAATCCTCACTCAGGAACAGTCCAAAAGTGTCGGACCCGGTCTTCTTGGGACTCAACGTATTCGGAAGGGAAGTGCTAAATACCCGGACCGCCAAGGCATGCCCCATCTTGTCAAAAGCAACCTTGTAGAACTGCGCTAGTGCTCCCCCTTCACGCTGTTGCTTAATACCGTCATACTTAGCAACATCTTCATCGCTGAACAATAAGCTCTCAAACTTCTTTCCCTGCAGTTCCTGAAGGCATGCTACGACATTCCGGTGCCCGAGCAGATGAGCAAATGCAGGATTGACCGAACGGATTAAGTCGGCTTCGTCACAATAACAGTAGGCGACTGGAACCTCATTCATCAAGTCACTCAAGCGCTGTTTCACCTGCGCTTGCTGTTCTAGTCGAAGTCCCGTTTCCACAAAAGCTCCGACCAACAACATGAAGGCAACGATAAGACATCCACCCGCCCAGAGTCCTTCTCGAAAGAAAGACTGCTCGAAAATTCCTAGCTGAAGATCGCAGAGAAGAAATGCGGAGTCGCCATTTTGTTCTTTTCCAAAGGGGAGCGAAAACACAACTGCCCCAGTGTCCTCCATGTGTGACAACACGAGCAAATCGCCGCTGACTGGTTCGAGCTCGCCTTTGCTTTGAGCTTTTTGGTATTCGTTCTTGAGATCGTACTGAGCGATCGTGTGCAATTGCGCGTTGACCGGGAACAACCAGCTCGCAATTTGGGGGGGAAGTGAGTTTATCCACTCGAAAAAACCGGGTTCTAGATCAACGCATTTGGATGCATTGCACGCCACCTCAACCACTCCGCCAGCAAAGGTCCGCATTTTATCTGCCGTTAACCGTTTGGTTTCTTCGGATGACGCAGTAACATCGAAGCAGATCATCGCGTTACGGGATGTCGATGGCGGGAGCACGATATCTCGGCAATACGAGCGTGCAATTCCGTTTCCAGCAACATCTATATAAGATTGAGTGGGGTGGAAATACTTATCCATCATTTCAGACTGCGCTTCGGACGGTGGCGTCCGCGTTTTTACTGTGTCTTTGTAATAAGAACGATCGGTAAAGTCCCGATCCGCCGACCACTGATTCAGATAGTCTTGGTTTCGCGACTTGTCGATACCACACATGGCGACGATGTTCTTTTCGGAGATTACATATGTTTGGATAACCGGCCCCAATCCTTCGGCCAGCGGTCTGCCGTTAAACGAGCAAAGCTTGTCGTCGAGTGCGATCAAAGCATCAAGAGTGTCCTTGAGAGAATTGTCACGGGAAAAAGCAGATTTGACCGCATTCGGCGCTGAGGGATCAAAACCTTGAGGCAACGCTCTACTCGTTGCCATTATGAAACTAGAGCTGCCCTTTACCAGTAGATAAGGGTTCTCGTCTTTCTTGCCACGGTCACTTCGACGATGACGATGACCGCAAGCTCGCAGCTGGGTTCCAAAGGTCAGGGTGAATCTCGTGAGATCTTCCCGGCCACAGTTCTCGTGTGGCCCGTAGGATCGGTACTGATTGTCTTCGCCCGCTCGCGGAAGAAGCGGCTGGGAGGTTTGCTGTTATTGCTGATTCTGGGCGGGCTCGTTTCCTGTGGCGGAGGTTCCTCCGGCGGAGGCGGTAGCTGGTGCTGCCCCCCGAAACGAACCTCTACGCCGACTGAGTAGGACTTTCCACCCAAGACCGCAGGGACCATTACGCTCACCGTAAACTGAACGGTCTGAGCCCACGGCGCAAATCTAGGAATTGCTGCGATCCGTTTTGCAATCCGTTTGCTGGTTTGTAACCGCCTACGACATACTTTCACGCCATCCGTGGTCCTGCATGTTGTTGGATTTACGTTTTCAGGCGGGTTCGAATCCCTCCCTCTCCGCCAGATTTTCAATCACTTGCGACCTGCGATCCGCTCTGCAAGTCGAGTCACCGCCTCTCTATCGAGCGAACCATGAATTGCCTCGGAGGATAAGAATATGCGCGTCTTTGTTAACGGTCCTACAGGTTCATTGGTACGGCAGTTGTCCGAGAACTAATCAACGCTGGTCATCAGGTTCTTGGACTCGCGCGCTCGGATGCGGCAGCTAAATCCCTCGTCGCGAGGGGGGCCGACGAACCTCGCGGTTCGCTCGAAGATCTCGAGAGCACGCCGGGTACTTGGTGTCGGGGCGGGCGCGGTTCAACGCTTCTGGTACGGGTGGAAGATGTAGTCCTTCGCTTTCACGACCGTGTGGCACGCGTTGCCGCAGTCTGAGAGGCTTTTGGGATCGGGCGTAAACTTATCCGATGCGGCATCGTAGTTGAACACCGCGTATCCCCATCCGCCGGTTTTCGGAAATCTCTTGCTATCCTTTTCCATGACGAACGCCTGGGAAAAGACGTCCGGCACATCCACGGCGAACTGGGCCTCGGTGCTCTTCTTAAACTTCCACTGGAGCTTCACGATCATGGAGCCATCCGGGAAAGGCTGGCCGTTGCCGGGAACGCCGGCCTTGTATGCCTTGATCATAGTGGGATTGCCGACGATCACCTTGAGCACTTCGTCGGTTCGGGCCGAAGAGACGTCAGACCAGTCCTCGTATCCCCTGAAGTCGGCGAACGCGATTCCGCCCGGCGATATCAGCGAGTACTTGTCGTTGTTCTTGTCCTGGCCTTGCGCGTAAAGGGCCGCGGCGCCGACGACGGCGAGCAGTGCCGCGGCTGCCACAACAAGGGTAGAACCGGCGATACGTTTCACGGCGGTGCGTGTTTCTATCTTCTGTTCTTGTTGTTGTTGCGCTACAGATTTCGTCACAAGTTCAGACATCGTGCGTTCTCCTCACAAAAGGGTTCTCTAAGCCCGATCTTTCAAAGTCGGATCAATGTGCATCTCGAACCATTGCGATCAAGCCACGGGTGAGGGGAGTATAACAATTAGACGATGGTATCGACGATACCTTCGTCTCAAGTGTGCGGGACGAAGTTTCCTTCACTTTGATCGATTTTCAGGACTAGCCGGATGGAACTTAGCTCCGCCACTGCAGTCGATACGAAAGTATGGGCGATACCATCGTCCAATTGCACGGCCCGTGTTGTTCTGGCTTGATGGCGACAGCTCAAATACAGAGGAAAATCCCATGGCAACTGTGAACGCACCTACCAAACTCAAACAGATGAACACACCTGCCAACCCCGCACAGATTCGCGTGGCCCGGCGGTCGCCCGCCTATTGGCGTGTCACGATCGACAACCCGCCGATCAACGTGATGGGCCCCGAAATGGTCAAGCAGTTCCAGGAAGTTATCAATGCTCTCGAGGCCGACGAGCAGGTCAGGGTCGTGGTCTTCGACAGCGCGGTCGACGGCTACTTCCTGAATCACTCTGATTTCACGGCCAAGATTGAGGATCTGACCTCACTGCCGGAGGGTCCCACGGGCTTGCCGCCCTGGCCGGACTTTCTCGTGCGTCTGACCCGCTTGCCAGTCGCCTCCATCGCTCTGATCCGCGGGCGTGCTACAGGCAACGGCAGCGAGATCACGCTGGCCTGCGACATGAGTTTTGCCAGCCGCGAGAAGACCATCATCTCGCAATGGGAGGTAGGCGTCGGAATGGTCGCCGGCGGCGGCCCCATGGCGCGCCTTCCTCGGCTCATCGGCAGAAACCGCGCCCTCGAGGTGCTCTTGAGCTCGGAAGACATCGGAGCAGAGCAGGCCGAGGCCTATGGCTACATTAATCGCGCCCTGCCCGACGCGGATCTGGATGCATTCGTAGAGGCGCTCGCGACCCGGATCGCCAAGTTCGACAAATGGGCGATCGCTCAGACCAAGCGCCTCGTAAACACCAGCCTGCCACCGGACATCGAACTCGGCGCCGGGTGGGATGCGTGCATCGCTTCGCTCGGGCGACCTGCCGCCCAGGAGGGGATCAAGGCGCTGATGGCGCGCGGCTTCCACAAACCGGGGGATGTCGAAAATCGACTCGGATACTACCTGGGCCTAATCGCGCGCTAGGCCGGGTCTGTTTTGATGTTTTATATTTTCCGCACGGAGGGAGTTTTTATGTCTCAGAAAGGCAGCGCCGCAGAGCATGCTCAGCCAAGCGAAGTCCGGCCTCACCAACTTGGGCAGGAGGTTTTCAAAGCCATCTTGTCCGAAGATGTCGATTGGAAACCGTTCCCAGCGTTCCCGCCTTCCGTCCGGCTGGCCGTCGTCGTGGGTCAGCCGTCGAAGCCCGGCCCTTACACAATCAGGGTCAAAGTACCCCACGGCGAGAAGCTGATGCCTCACAAGCACCCAGAGGATCGAGTCTATACCGTGATTTCCGGCGTCTTTTATATCGGGCTGGGTGATGAATTCGACGCGAGCAAGTTGGAAGCTTACTCGCCCGGCGCCGTGGTCATTCTCCCTGGCAATACGCCGCATTTCCACTGGGCGAAATCCAGCGAGTACGTCACGCAAGTAAACGCGATGGGGCCGCTTGGACTGGAATACCTCAGCGCGAAAGACGATCCGCGAAAGGGTTCTTAGGGCTTTGCGGGCAGCGGCTGCCAGAGCTCAATCTTATTGCCATCCAGGTCATAGATCCAGGCAAAGCGACCGTAGGATTCGTCCATTCGTTTGGGGTCAATCTTTACTCCCTCTTGTTTTAAGCGGTCGAGCAAAGCATCCATATCGTCCACGATGTAGTTGATCATGAACGGTTGGCCGGGAGCGAAATAGTCAGTTGACGAGGAAAAAACAGTCCAAACGGTAACGTGTTCTTTTTGCGGGTCGTCGTGTTCGCGCCATGGGAGCATCGCGCCTGAGCCTTTGTCAACGAGTCCAAGATGCTTGGCATACCATTCGCGCGTCTGACCACGGTCAGCGGATTTGAAGAAGACACCGCCGATTCCAAGGACGCGCCCGCGCTGCTCCGTTTTAGCTTCCCCCATTTTGACCGGCGGCTTCGACTTTTCAGTTTGCGGAGATTTCACGTCTTGTCCTCCTGCTGAGCCGGCCGCGATGAGCAACAGCGAGCCGAGCGCAATTGTGCTCCAGGGTATTGCTTGCATCGGCGGATTATACCTAAGTTCAGCTAAGATTCCGGAGTCTTTGTCCAAGTCTTACTTGTGATAATATGTAAGCATGCTACGACAGATAACTTCAGTAAGCACAAAGGGACAGTTCGTAATTCCAGCGGAGATGAGAACATCTCTGGGGATCAGACCCGGCACCCGCATCGCCGTAACGCAGGATGGATCACGGATCGTACTGGAACCGGTCTCGGAAGACTTGGTGGACAAGACACGCGGAATTTTTTCCGGCAAGCCTTCCCTTTCCGCGGAACTTAAACGCCAGCGGCGGCGAAAGGATAAATGGTGACGTACGTCCTCGATTCCAGCGCGATTCTGCGCTACCTGGACGATGAAGCCGGCGCGGTGCGCGTGGCGGAGATCATCAAGTCTCATTTGGCGGGGAGGTGCGTGGCCGCCGTTTCCGCGCTGCATTGGGGGGAGGTGGCCGGCATCACTTGCAAGTTGCATGGGAGGTCGGCGATGGAACTGGTGCTCACGCGCTTGAGCTTGTTTGGGCTCCCCATTATTGCCGCCGATGCCAGTCGGGCGGTTCGGTCGTCATTGATCAAGCTTAAAAGGCAAATTCCTTACGTGGACGCCTTCGGAATCGAATTGGCGTCGGAGTCGCGAGATCACGTCTTCGTGACAGCAGACTTCGATTTCAAACCTGCGAGCCGGGACGTGACCATTGAGTTCCTGCCGGCGAAGTAGGACGGAACCTATCGTGCCCCGCTGGCTGCACTTCTGGGAATTTCCGTCTCAGAAAAATCCACAATCCAAGATGCGGCAGTTGTTTAATCCCACGTTCCGAATCGCGGCGATTGCTGCGACGCAATTCATCGCTCGGTCGCAGGCTTCGCGGTGAAAATGCCCTTGAAGCTTTCGCGGTACTGAATGAAGACCAGTACCCACAGCACACAGGCCACCAGAGCCGGGGGAATGCTCGCCGGCGCAAGCGTCAGGTGAAACGCAAGGATGTTGTAGAGCTCCGCCGCCAATACTGTCAGTGCAAGTGGCACGAAGTAGCCGGAGAGCAGCAGCAGTCCGCCAAGAACCTGCATTGCGAAAAAGAAAGCGGCAAAGTGCGATGCGCTGACGGCAACAAAAAACTGCATTGCCAGTGGATTCGCCGGTGGCGGCTGGTGGATGAAGTTGAGAAATCCGTTCAGCCCAAAGACCGTAAACATAAGCCCTAGTAGATAGCGAGCAACAATTGAAGTAATTTTCATGCGTGTGAGTTCTTTCTATAAGGTCTGCGCGAGCGTCTGCACGGACTGAAGATGCGGTGCAAGAAACGCGTTCCGGTCCTGCCCCTGGTTTAGCACAACCGTCCCCGCTGCGGTCGATGCGGCACTGCTGGCGACCACCGCGGCCTGGGCCGTTTTTGGAGCCGCACGCCGCTGGCTTCAGACCCCCAACCGTATCCCCGCCGAGGAGATGGCAGCGAGGATTGAAACCATGGTGAGTCCGGTTCTTTTCGGCGCCTCTCAATAGCTGAACGTCGGCACCCGAGCTTTAACCGTAGACCTGGTCGGTGCTCTGTCCGACTTCGATGATATAGCCGTCAGGATCGCGGATGTAGCAGCGTATCTCGCCATACTTGGGGATCGGCGGCGTGATGAACTCGGCTCCTCGACTTTTCCATAGTTCATAGCACGCTTGAATATCCTTAACGCGGAAATTCATAAAGCTGTTGATGTGATTCGGGTCGGGGACGCTGAGCGTTACCGTCGGCTTGTCAGGGGTCGGGCCGCCGCCAACGTTCAGAATCATCCAGATATTCGCCAGCTGAAGGTACGGAGGCGCGTTGCCGTCGCCCATGGTCAGAATGCGAGCGCCGAAGACCTTTTCGTAGTAGCGAGCCGAGCGCTCGAGGTCGGCGACAGTGAGAAAACACGCGACGCTGATCCCTTCTTTGGGGGGCATCTCGAAACTCTTTTGGTCGACTTGTACGCTCATTGACGTCTCCAATTCCGATCAACGGTGGTCATCGGCTGATTCTGATTTCGTATTCTACCTGCTGCCGATTAAGGCTGACGAAGAAGGAAAAACAATTGGACCAAGGTATGGCCCGTCTGCCCCCTGGGTTTCCCCGATATGGGTCCCCCCCTCCCCCCTCTGGCGGTATATTAGAATCAAGACTTTAGCGAAAGGACGCTGCCAAAGTCTTGATTCCAAGCTAGTTAAGTATCAAAGTCTTCATAAATAAGGACTTAGCTTCGGACGATTGGCGGAGTCAATGCACCGGGTCTGATCTTTTTTATTTTCTCGACCTATTAGAATCATTGGGTTAGGAAGAAATTCTTTCCAAATCTTTGATTTTAAAGGGCAAATTCGCAAAATCTTCCGGAATAAGGAGTTAGCTGGGTGAAAGTCTCCGAAAATGATTCGGGGCAGATTCGATGTGCGCCAAATTTGGCGGACCTCGAAACTGCCCCGATCAGTGCTTATTGTTTCAGCTCTGATGGTGGGAGTCAACTACTTTTAGGCAGGAACGGGATTCAGGGCGCTGGCGGCTTCGCGACTTGGGGACTTGAAAACTCCGGGACGGACGGGACGTTTAGCTAATTTTCTCTGTTGGGAAACCGGCGAGAGCGGCAATTCCTGCAGGAGAGGACTCGGCAGTTAAGACTCCGGAACTGGATCGAAGGGGATCGGTTTGTCTGGCTGGCGATAACGCAAATGGCCCCAGGAATCCGGGGCCATTAAGAACGTGGTGCAGCTCTCTGTCAACTTAAGTATTCGCGGTGGTGGAGACAATGTCAAATTACCTGGGGAGATTATCTCTGCGTTCTCTCCCCGGTATAGATCTTCCCCACAGATGGGAGAATGGACCCGGCGGGATTCGAACCCGCTGGTCTCTCGCTTGGCTCGGGATTTCGGCTGCAGGCTCCCGCTTCGCTCACGCCTGCAACGCGCCTCAACTTTGACAGGGAGCTGTGCTGCCGTTGCACCGCGGGACCCGTCGAGAGTTTCGCGAGCCGCGGGGATCGGTCGCAAGTCACAACAGTTTTGGCCGGTTTTCAAATCGGGAAGGCTGGACAGCACGCCGGAAATGACGTGAACGTCCCGTCTGTCCCCGAGTTCGTCCCGTCCCCGAGTTCGTCTAAACCATTAGTGTCCAATGGCGCACATTTTTACTTGACCAATGGTGTCCAATGGAGTACAACAGAATTGTGCAGACGGTTGTCGAGACGCCTACCTATCTCGCAATTGCCAACAAGCTCTTCAGCGAGGAGGAGCGTGCTGACATCGTGGCACTGGTTGCGGCTGACCCGGAATGTGGAGACGTGATCCGTGGAACAGGCGGCTTCCGAAAGGTCCGAGTCGCGCGCAAAGGGATGGGGAAAAGCGGCGGGGCCCGGGTTGTGTATATCTGGCGCAATGAGAGATTCCCGGTTTTTCTTATTGCTGTTTTTCCGAAGAATGAAAAAGAAAATCTGTCGATGGAAGAGCGCAACACACTAAGGAAACGGGCGGATAGTATTTTCGAGGGCATTTTCTGAACCCAGGGGAGATCACATGAAAACGCAATTCGAGCAGATGATGAATGGCCTGAACGACGTTGAGGCTTTCCTTGCTGGGGAGCAGGAAGGATTCAAGGCGCATGTGCCCGAGGAAGTTGACGTGAAAGCGATCCGAAACCGCCTTGGCATGACACAAGCCAGATTCTCTGACACGTTCGGGTTCAGCCTTGACGCGATCAAGCACTGGGAGGGCGGGCGGAGGATCCCCGAAGCGCCGGCTCGCACTTTGCTTACTGTTATCGACAAGAATCCCGCTGCAGTGCTCACTGCGCTGAATCCCGCCGCTGGCGTCTCTTCTAAACCCATCCGCCTCAGGGGCGATAAAAAGCGTCAGACATTTCGCAGCGTCAAACGGAAGACTGGTTCTGCCGCGGGCGGGAAGAGAATCGCGAGGTGAAAAAGAACATCCCCACCCCACCACTACATACACCCAATCAAGATGCGGTCGATCTGCCGAAAATGGTTCAAGTCGTGTGCCGCTTCCAAGCGGACGAACTCCTCGACCGTTTGCCGTCCGCGTACCTCGTGGACCCCATAGCACTCCACCCACCATGCGCGCGGGACCGACTCTAACAGTCGCAGGTTGCTCTCGCGCAGCGTCCGAAAGACCGCTGCCGAAAGGCTCGCATCTTGCTGCGCGTAACCCAGGCGCTCCGCCCATACCGCCTGATCCCACCACGCTAAGGCGACGCCCGGATTCGCCAGCATGTTTCGCAATCGCCACCCCATCGCCAGCTCCGCGTCCGCCAAGTGCGCTACGATCTCGGCGATTGACCACTTTTCAGGTGCAGGACGCCGGATCAACTCCTCGGGCGCGACATCGCGCAGACGCCGATCGAGTTGCGATGGGGTCGCTTGTTGGACACCTATAGGCGCCTCATCGCCAAGATAGCTTAGGACTCGAGTTCGGTATGCTTCGAACGTCTCCGCCATTGGTTCTCCCGGTAGACTGCGTACGCGGCCGAACATCTCGTGGAGTAGGGAAAATCGGGGACAGCCGGAACGGACCGTATTTGTTCCCGCCTAGCCTTGGCGAGAATCGGGACAGTTCCGTCTGTCCCCCGAATTTTCACGCCCAAACTTTATTCGCATGAACCTGGTTCGCCCAAAACTTTGTTCGCTCAAAGAATGAATGATTTTGGCAGGGCTGGATTATACAAGTTTCGATTCGGATGGCGAAGACGGTTCCCTCAAGGTTCGATGCGATTCACCCTTTAAACGCCTTCAGATGCGAAACAATTTCGCATGCCACTTTATCCGGTGCCTCGCGTGCTGGAAAATGTCCAACTCCATCGAGCAAGACACGCCGATACCCGGCGGTGAAGTAGCGTTCCTGTCCCTCTGATTCCGAAGGCGGATCGCACATGTCTGCTCCGCCTTGAAGCATCAACGTGGGCGCACTGATCATTTCTGCGCCTGCGAGCCGTCGCCTCAACTCGGCGTAGCGATCATCGGTAGGTTCTGTCTTCCATCGGCTGCGATAAGCATTGAGCGTGATGTTCGTCCAATCGCTATTTTCGAAGCTCTTCGCCGTGGCCTCGAACTCCGCACCGTCAAACCAACCGGGAGGGCTCCATGTGTTCCACTGTTGGCGTGCGAAGCCCTTCGGGTCGCTGCGGACTGCCTCTGCGCCGCGGTCCGTCGTCACGAACCACTGGTACCACCAGCGCCGGGATTGTTCGAATGATGGAGTCGGAAATCGACCGCCCGGTGAGTAAGAAAGAGCAAGTGCCGTAATGCTGGAGATACGCTTGGGAGAAATCGCAGCCAGTGTGTAAGCGATCCGCGCGCCCCAATCGTGCCCTACGACCGAGAACTTCGCCCAGCCCAAGTGGTCTGCCAAATCGATCGCATCCTGCGCGAAAGCCACGGCGCTGCCGTCTCGGACCGTACCCACTGATAGGAAACGCGTGGGCCCGAAGCCCCTCAACCACGGAGCCGCCCAGCGGAAACCCGAGTCTTCAAGCTGCGGAAGCACGGAACACCATCCGCGAACATCGTCGGGCCATCCGTGTAGCAGGAGAACCGCTGGTCCATCCTGAGGGCCGCCCGTTTCATATGCAATTTCCAGAATGTCTGTCGTGACTGTCTTCATAAGATCTGCATCACTTAACCCTCGTCGGGAGATGATTAACCACTGCCGCCCCCGCCTTACTCACGACTTTCGTCCTGGGAATCCGTGCCCCCCGAACAACCAATGGCGCCGATGATATCGCCCTGGGAAAACCGGGGACAGACGGAGCGTTCCCCCATTTCCCTTCAGGAAAAACGGAAAACCTCCCGGCTGTCCCCGTCTGTCCACAGTTTCCCCTCTTAAGCGACCCGCTTCTTCTCAGCGTCGAGCGCCGGCAAAAGAAGTTTCAGCAGCGCTTCATCAGAGAACGGGTTCTGACCTGAGATCAGCTCGCGATCTTGAAGCACGTAGCTCCCCCAAGGCTCGACCACACTTACGTCCCCGCCCGCCGTGCGCAAGGCGAAGTCCGGATAGAACAGCACCTTGCCGCCAATCTCAAGCGGCTCCCGCTGCTGCTCTTCCGCTGTCGAAAAGATGGTCATCTTATATCCCGCATATATCCAGCCTTGAGCCTTTGCGTGCGCTCCAGCGGTGTCGCCCGCCGCCAGCGCGGCGACGAACTCCTTCGAATTCGGAAGCGCCGAGAGCAGTGAAATCGGGCCATGGCAGAGCACTGCCGTAGGCTTGGATGTTTTATGAAAGTGTCTCATCACGGTGCCCGCGTCAGGATCATCGAGAAGATCGATCATCGGGCCATGGCCGCCGGGGACGAAGACAGCGTCATATTGATCGAGGCCGGATGCGACGACATCCGCGATGCGGGTTGGATCTCTGAGTCCAGCCAGGCCGTCGCGGAATAACATGTAGTCCTGAAGCTTGGCCGCGTCCCCGCCGAAGAAACCGGCAACCTCTGAATTCACATCCACTTGGGGAGCATTGCCTTTGGGGTTGGAGAAGGTGATTTCGTAGCCCTCCTTCATCAGGGCGCGAACCGGAACCGTCAGCTCGTTGAGGTAGTAGCCAGCGCCCTTGTAAACCTTGCCATCTTTCAAGGGCAAGCCACGACCGCTCGAGACCAGCACTAAGACTTTTCCTTTAGTTGTCATTTTGTTCTCCTTTTTGAAATCGAATCTGTTCTCCTGAAATGTTGATGCGGGTTATGGTTGCGGGAACCCGAACATCAACCACGACTGATTGGCTACCCAATGCGGATACAGCTCCGTCATCTGATCGAACAGCTCCTGGTCGGACTTCGCGCCTTTCTGCAGCCGATCAAAATCCTGCAGGTAACGCTTGGTGTCTTGAATCGTCGAGGGAGAGTCGGGCGCTCCAGTCTTCTTGTGTCCGGCGACAACTGTCGTCGGATTGAGCGCCGCTAACCGGTCTAGCGCGGCGATCCAATTCTTTCGGCTCTCGGGGGTGGTGTCGCCGACGTACATACGGCATTGGTTGTACACAACGTCGCCAGCGACGACCAGGCCGATCGATGGAACATATAGAGACGTCGAATCGGGACTATCGGTGCGGCCCTGCTCGATGATGCGCAATTCGTGGCCCTCGAGGGTGAACGTCTCCTGCTCATAGGGCACAGGCGGAACCAACCTGGTGGGCACTTGCCCAGGAAACATCCGGCGGGCCAACCGCTCAACCGTAGGAGTGAAAGACGACTGCATGGCGTTCACCGCCTTGGGCGTTGCTATTGCCCGAGCGCCCGGGAAACGGTCGAGCAGAATGCTCAGACCGTAGAAGTGGTCGAAATGGGCGTGCGTTATATAGATGGTCTCCAGGTTGCGGTTGTGCAGAGCAATCCAATCCGCGAGAGCCTCGGCCTCAGCCACTGTCCCCATTGCGTCCACCAGCACCGCATCGTACTCGCCGAAAATTAAAGTCGATGTGATCGGGTCAAAGCCGAACGGTTCGCCGAAGGGCTTTGGCCGCTCGCCGACCATAGCTTTTCCGGGGGCCGTAAAGACGTTCACACTAAGCGGGTTCGACTCAGTCGTGTTCGACGCGACAGGCGCGGGCGCCGTGATGCGCGTGGTCTCTTTCAGTTCATTTTCGGCGTCCATTTGGTATCCCTTTCGATCGCTTCCGAAATGCAGACTCTAATTGAACCTGCGGCACGACATTATCAAAGCCGAAGGGTGGGCATTGAACAATCGGCGCGTCCGGCTGATTCATGGCAGCTAGTTCAGGAGCGATTCCCAGTTGGCTGGCACCCTTCCTGCGGGTCCAGGAACGGGCTGATTCTTGGGATGCGAATGCGGCGGAAGCAACTCCACACCCTTGATCATGCCCTGCGTCTCGTAATCGTAGAACCAGTCCTCGCCCGGCTCGAAGCTGGCAATAATCGGATGCCCCGTCGCTGCCGCGTGCTTCGATGCATGCTGGCTCGGAGAACTGTCACAGCATCCGATGTGTCCACACTCCGCACACCGGCGAAGATGAAACCACCAACCTTTCGGTGACGCCAGGCATTCCACACACCCATCGCCACTTGGTTTCGAAGCGGGGTTGATTCCGCGACGGTCTTTTTTCATGTCGATTTTTCCTTTTGACGCTGCATCCTTTAGCTGCATCCTTTAGACGTTGCATGTCCAGCGAAGAATTCAAGCCACCAGCAAGATCTTCCCGATACCACCCTTTTCCGCCGCTGCTTGAGCCTCGGCCGCTTCACTGAGTGGCAATTTCTGGCTGATCGGGATTACCAGCTTGCCATCCCGCACCGCTTCGGCCATGAACTCGAGCGTTTTCCTGTCGAATTTCGAGAATACGTGCACCACCTTTACAGATGGGTACTTCGCGGCGTTCTGCGGCGCCTCGAGAACCGTAGCAAACACTCCTCCCGGCTTGACCTTGGCGATCAGCTTCTCGGCGGTTCTGCCGCCGACCGTATCCGCCACCGCATCGAGTGGAGCGAGATTCGCGATCGCGGTGTCGTCATCGGTTGCCACAACTTGATCCGCGCCAACCGTCTTCGCCTCATCCATCTGCCTCTTCAAAACCCCTGCGATCACGGTTGCCCCCGTTCCTTCGCAGTGAATACCGCCGAACGCCCGACATTTCCTACAGCGCCCACGACGAGGACCGTCTGGCCGGCTTTGATTCCCGTAGCGGTCATAAGCTGGTTGCCGGTCACCGTCACCAGCGGCAGCGCCGCCGCCTGAATCAAATCGAGCCCCTGCGGAACTTTCGCCAGAATCGCCGCCTTAACGACGCAAAGTTGGGCGTAAGTATTGTCCGCCATAGCGAACACCTGGTCGCCGACGGAAAAGCCTTCCACTCCCGGCCCAATCTTGACCACAGTCCCCGCCAGATCGACTCCTATGAGCCCCGGGAACTGGAGAGGATAAAAATCTTTCGTTAATCCAGCGCGCCGCTTGTAGTCGATCGGATTCACGCTCGTGGCGGCCACCCGCACCAGCACCTCGCCCGGACCCGGTACTGGATCGGGATAGTCTTCAAACTTCAGTACTTCAGGACCGCCGTATTGGTGGACAACGATTGCTTTCATGATTCACCTCCAAGTTAGACAAACAAGCCCTAATGGACAGTTGGATGCCGAAAACTGGGATTGGTCGCGCTTCGGCGTTTCGTTCCCGACGTTTTGTTGAATATCGCTCTTCCGAAACCGAATCGGCTGCTATGGAGCGATTACACCCGACGCGCTCCGGCGAATTAATTGGACGATGGTCTTGCCGACACCAAAGTCTCGACGATATTATCGTCCAATTGCTCATCCCTCCAGCTTCTGTTTTGATTACTCGCGTCGAGCGGACTCAATCGGAATGCTCACAACCAAGGGATCGTATAATCCAACGCCGGAGACGCAATGACGAGAACGACGAGCTTTCAAATGGATATTCGCCCGCTCTTTACGGAGCGAGACATTCAAGGCATGAGCAAGGCTTTCAACCTGGCAAGTTACGATGACGTCAGGAAGCATGCCGGAGCGATCTACGATCGGATTCGTGGAATCGGCGGTGCCGTGATGCCGCCCCCACCACCAAGAGGAGAAGGTCCTTGGCCGCAATCTCAGATTGAACTATTCGCCAAGTGGATGGCGGACGGGTTCCAACCTTAGTCGTCCCCCAAAAGCCCAAGGCTGCTTCTAGGCTAAGAATTCTTACCTTCTTGTCAAATTGAAAGCTCGAAAGATGAACGATCAACAAAAGAGTTCTGGAGCGCGAGATCAGGAGATCCGTGCGGCACTGGATCAGCATTGGGCGGCGTCCGATGCCAACGATTTTATAACGGAGCACCTTATCTATCACGAGGACGCGGTGCTGGACTACCCGCAGTCAGGCGAGCGAACCCGCGGTCGCAGCAACATACAGGGCCAACGCGCTAGTCAGCCGAGCAACAAGCGTTTTACTGTTCGACGAATCATTGGCAACGGCGATCTTTGGGTCACCGAATTCATCCTGACCTATGACGGCAAGCCGTCCTACACCGTGAGCATCATGGAGTTCGCGGGCGACAAGGTTGCGCGGGAAACACAGTACTTTGCGGATCCATTCCCGGCTCCTGCATTTCGCGCTCAATGGGTCGAGCGGATGGATACATAATCTCGAGGCGCGAGAATTCGCTAACGATACCGCCATTTGTGGAGGGACAAGAGATGGATTGGAAACGGTTGATCCAGTTTGCGCTGCTGGGCAGCGGTGACTTGGAACAATATGCCATCCTGCTGGTACGGGTTTCGATCGGGCTGTTCTTCGCCATCTCCGGGGGGAACAAATTGTTTGTCGCCGGCGGCACGAAGCCTGTTTACGACACGCTGGTTAAGGCCAAAGTCCCGTTTCCCCGGCAGACCGCTTATTTCGTGGCGGGCGTCGAGTTCGTCGGCGGATCCCTGGTAACCGTGGGATTTCTTTCGAGCCCCGCCTGCGTGGCTTTAATGATCGATATGATTGTCGCCACCCTGACCAGCGCGGTTTCCACCTTGCCGAAAGGACTTTCGCCTCTTAGCTGGCTCGACGATTTCCTCTATCTTCCGGAAGTCCTGTACGTGCTGTTCTTTATCTGGCTGATCTGCTCCGGCCCGGGAAAGTTCAGTGTCGATTCCTGGCTCGCCGACCAGTTACTGAGGTGATCGCATGCCCCGATTGCTTTCAGTAAATGTCGGCCAACCGCGCGACGTGACATGGAACGGCAAAACGGTCCGAACGTCGGTCTGGAAGTCTCCAGTTGATGGACGGCGAATGGTGCGCAAGCTCGATATCGACGGTGATGCGCAAGCCGACCTCGTCGGTCACGGCGGGGAGCACCGCGCCGTATTTGTCTACCAGATGGATTCTTACCATCACTGGGAAAACTTTTTGGGCCGCAACGATTTTACTTTCGGCCAGTTCGGAGAAAACTTCACCGTCGAGGGCCTTCCTGATAACGAGGTCTGCATCGGCGACCGATACCGCATCGGGGGAGCTGAATTTGAAGTAACGCAGCCGCGCGTGACGTGTTACCGGGTCGGCATCCGCATGAACGAGCCTCGTATGCCAGCGCTGCTCGTAGCGCATCACAGACCTGGATTCTACTTTCGCGTGTTACAAGAGGGAGAAGTTGGTGCAGGCGATGACATCGTAAAAACCGCCGATGGACATTCGACTGGGAATATCGAGCGAATGACTGTGGCCAACATTGACGCCCTTCTGTATCTGCCGGGACAATCCAGCGAGCAACTCCAACGCGCGCTGCGGATTCCTGCACTCAGCAAGGGTTGGCAGAGTTCGTTCCAGGCAATGCTCCAACAGAACTTGAGTTCCAAGATTGCGGCAGGGAATCCGGGACTCGCGAATGAAGAGCAGGCGCCAGCATGGCCCGGTTTTCGGCAGATGCGAGTCGCGCGTATTAATAAGGAGAGCGATACCGTAACTTCCTTCATTCTGTCGCCAGTCGACGGGCAGCCTCTGCCTCTATTCCAGGCCGGTCAATTTGTTGTTTTGCGCTTGCGTCTCGACTCGAATAAACCGCCCGTTCTTCGCAGCTATTCACTGTCTGATCTGCCGGCAACCGATCACCTCCGCATCAGCGTCAAAAGCGAATTGAATGGGATCGGCAGCTCATTTCTGTGCAACCGGGCGCGAGAGGGCGATGTATTGGATGTTAGCGCCCCGCGCGGAAGCTTTACTCTGCGTCCCGGCCAGAATCCTGTGGTTCTGCTGAGCGCCGGAGTGGGCGCAACGCCCGTGATGTCGATGCTGCATGCGCTACGCCGCTGAAAAATCGCAACGAGAGATCTGGTGGATCTATGGAGCGCGAAATCGCGCCGAACATCCTTTTGCAGAAGAATCGCGCTCATTACTGAAACAGCTCTCTCGCGGACGAGGATACGTCGTGTACAGCCGTCCCGTTGAAACTGACCAAGTCGGGGCAGACTTCGATGCTCCGGGGCACATTGACACAGCTTTGCTGGAGAGAATTGGCGTGTCACAGGGTAGTGACTTCTATCTGTGCGGCCCACCTTCATTCTTGCAGAACATGCGCGACGGCCTCGGAAACTGGGGGGTGCTCGCCGGGAATGTGCACACGGAAATTTTTGGTTCTCTCGAGGCTATTACCCCTGGTATGGCGCAGGTCGTTCACACTCCTCACCTGCCACAAGGCGCGCCCGGATCTGGCTTTCCAGTGTCATTCGCGCGCAGCGGGATTACCGCCGCGTGGGATCCGAAATTCGCGAGCTTGCTTGAACTGGCGGAAACATGCGACGTTCCGGTCAGATGGTCGTGCCGGACTGGAGTCTGTCATACCTGCATGACCGGTCTGATTGGCGGATCGATTACTTATAACCCTGAGCCACTGGAGAGGCCCGCTCCCGGGAACGTGCTCATATGCTGTTCCCAGCCCTATGCGGGTGTCACTTTGGATCTTTGAGAAAGACAGGAGGAACCTAATCATGCGTTCTGATATTGTGCCCGGAGGCGTTTTCCCCAACTACGAACTGCCCGATCACACGGGCAAACTGTGCAAGCTCAGCGAGCTACAGGGCGACGATCCGCTAATCCTCACGCTTGCGCGCGGCCACTATTGCCCAAAGGAACACCAGCAGCATTTGGAACTCGCCGCGTTCTACCCGAAGATTGCGGTGGCTTACACGCAGATCGCCACGATTGCCACCGACGATCACCATACGCTTCAGGAATTCCGCGCGTCAGTCGGGGCCCAGTGGCCATTCCTTTCGGACCCCGACCGAACGGTTCAGAAGGATCTCGACATCCAGGAATACACCGACCCCGAGAACAATCCGATGATCCCGCATACGCTCGTGCTCAAGCCGGGCCTGGTGATTTACAGCATCTATAACGGCTACTGGTTCTGGGGGCGTCCCTCGGTCATCGATCTTTGGCACGATCTGCGCGTTGTGACGAGTGAAATCCGCCCAGACTGGGATCTGAGCACTCCTGGACTGCGCGAGGCATGGAATGCGGGTGATTTCTCGCGTTTCCACGGGTGGAACAAGCAGGCCAGTATGCAAGATGCCTCGATCGCACGGAAGAAATAGCGCAGCCATCAACTTCGATCGGGCGAGGATCGAACCCAATTAGAGCGATGCGAAGAAAGAGCTCGCTCAGCTTAAATCACTTTGAACTAGGTTCCCCTGCTTTGGTTTCCATCTTCTTGCGGATGCGGCGCAGTTCCATGAAGCTCAGGGCAGTCATCGCGCACAGTACGGATCCAAACGAGATCACCAAAATCGTGTCCATCGAGCGCGGGCTCCTCCCCCGCCTACCACTTCATCAGGCGCCTGCGACGGCGGATAGCTTGTACTAAAGCACGCTTCGCGTGCCGTGTGGGCGCCTGTCGCGGCTGAAAAATCGTCGGCCTGAGGTCTATTCACGCTATGTAATAGAATCGCCGAACGACCATAAGCGTGTTTCTGCTCGTTCGGGCAGGGTCACTGAATCGAACTGGCCACCTGCGAAAATACGTTGTTCGCATTGCTTCCGACCAGTTGAATCGTACCAACTACCAATACCAGGATAACCGCCAGCATCACCGCATATTCGGCGATGTCCTGGCCCTCGTCGTCCTGCCACCGGAGCTGGCGAAGAAGATGAATCATCTTCACACCTCCGTCACCAGGCGCGATTGTACACCTTTTGTCAACGCATCCGGAACAATTAGACTTCAGTCTTCGGGCTTCCCGCGCGCGATTCGCCTTGATCCGGCAGACGCCGAGGTGGGTTCCGTTTGTCTGCCCTTTTCACTTCGGTTTTGACCGAATTGTGCCAAAATGCCAACGGTTCGAATCGGAGACACAATCCAGTGGAACTCTATCGGTGGCTACCGCCGGAAGCTGTGAAAATTCTTCTGGTTCTCTTCCTGTCCTTTCTAATCGGACTGGAGCGCGAAGAGCGCAAGGCGACGACGGGGTACAACTCATTCGGGGGAGTGCGCACATTCCCGCTCATTGGTCTGATTGGCTACTCGATCGCACTTCTGTCTGGCGCGCAGCAACTTCCGCTGGCCATCGGCTTCCTGGTGATTGGCGGTTTTCTCTCGCTCTCCTATTGGCACAAACTTTCTTCTCCCGAGACCGCTGATACTGCCGGCGCCACCTCGGAGATGTCCGGTCTTGCGACCTACCTGGTAGGCGCACTCGTGTACTACGAGCATTTTTGGATTGCTACCACCTTGAGCGTGGCCAGCTTGTTGTTACTGGAACTCAAGACGCGTCTGGAAAAGCTTGCGAGTGGTGCAGCGCCCGGAGAAATTCTCACCGCGACCAAGTTCCTGCTTCTGACGGCTGTGATTCTTCCCATACTGCCGAACGTGGAACTGGGCCCGTTTCACATCAATCCTTTTAAGACTTGGCTCGTGGTCGTTGCTGTGAGCACGATTTCCTATGGCAGTTACATCCTGCAGAAGCTCACCAAAGAGCGCGGCGGTGTGGTGCTCGCGGCTTTTCTGGGCGGCGCATACTCATCGACCGTGACAACCGTAGTCATGTCGCGAAGAGCAGCGCACGAGGAGCACCCCCACCTTTTCGCGGGAGGCATCCTGATCGCGTCGGGTGTCATGTACCTCCGGTTGGTTGCGCTCCTGGCGCTTTTCAACCGTCAGCTCATGTCCTTGTTGGTGGTCCCATTTCTCGCACTGGCGGGTCTGGCGATTGCCGTCGGCTGGATTTGGTCGCGCCGTCCAGACCTCAACGTGGATGCGGTGAAGCGGGAGTTCGAGCCGAACAATCCGCTAGAGCTGATGGCTGCCTTTCTCTTCGCTCTTCTTTTCTTGGCAATGCTGGTGGCCACGCAACTGGCCGTCACTTATCTCGGAAGAGCTGGAGTCAACTCCCTTGCCGCAATCATGGGTGTCACCGACGTGGATCCCTTTATCATGGGAATGACCCAGGCCGCGGGCCCGCTCACACCTTTCAAGGTTGCGGCCGCGGCGGTTCTGATTGCCGCAGCCAGCAACAACCTCATCAAGGGGATTTACGCTTACAGTTTGGCGGATCGAAAGACAGGCACTCAGAGCATCTTTCTTCTGGCGGCTCTTGCTGCACTCGGCCTTGTTCCGTTGTTTTGGCTCTGACTTCGAGCCGAAAGACACGGGCCGGAAGCAGGCGAGAGAGGAATGGTTTTATAGCGGCCCAGAGTCGCGTTATATCGAGGCTCTCGCTGATCTGATTGTTAACTTTTTGGAAGGTTGGAGCCGACGACCAGAGTTGAACTGGTGACCTGCCGATTACGAATCGGCTGCTCTACCAACTGAGCTACGTCGGCTTCTGGTTTTCTCCAGTTTATCAAATCGGCTGTCAAGCCGCGCAGTTGCACGATGTCGTCAACCGGCAACCAGAAAGCGAGAAGTACAGAAGTACATTGGAACTCCGTTACTTTCGACACTTCCACTCGCCAGCCCCGCGCCTATAAAGTGAAGCAGAAGAGCCAATTCCCCATGCGTCGACTCGGCATCCTGATCGTTACAGCGGCACTGTTTGCGGTCTTATCCATACGCACCGGCGCGGCTCAGGCGCAGGACAAACCGGAACGCAAGATCGTCAGCAGAGTCGCCCCCTTTTATCCAGAAATGGCGAAGCGCATGAATCTTGGCGGTTTGGTCAAGATGCAGGTTGTCGTCGCGCCCAACGGAAAAGTAAAGTCTGCAAAGGCGATGGGGGGAAGTCCGATCTTGATCCAGGCGGCTACCGAGGCGGTCCAAAAGTGGAGGTTTGAAGTCGCACCCCAGGAAACCACCGAGGCAGTTCAAATCGTATTCGAATTACCGCACTGATCCTGCGTACTTATCGTGATCTTATGTGTCACAACTCCACCGCACTAGGCAGCCTGAGCCAGCGCTCGGTAATCATCATCGGATTGCGCGGGTAGCAGCACCCACAGCGTGTAGATGCCAAGCGCAGTACCCAGCGGGATTCTGAGCAGCGCTACGAAGCCCACTACCAGGGCAACCGGTCGTGCCCACTCTTCGCGCCGCAGCAAACCCCAACCGGTGAAGAAACCGGTGGCGGCTAGCAGTAGGATCAACCATCCTACACAGATGAAAAGAGGGCGCAGCCAGACCGTGGTCTCTGGTGGCGGACCGCCGTGGATGTGGAAGGCTGGGTTGAGAATCGTCTGCGCCACTACCAGCGACCCCACTCCGGCTATAACGTAGAGCGCGGAATATGCCATCCAGAGAATGCCCACCAGCCGCACATGCTCGCGCACCCGGCTCCGTCGCAGCTCGATGAGTCCCAGCACGGTTTTGCCGCAGCGTCCGCAGCGGGGCTCACCCGTTTGCAACTGCCCACCACATTGATCGCAAAACATCGCGCGCCCTCCAGTGTTCACAAGTCTCTGTCCACTGTATTGTACGGATGCGGACGCTCGATAGTTCCGGAGCTGCGAATCCGTCCAGCAAACGAAAAGGCCACCCGGCAACTTGGGCGGCCTTTTCTTTCAAGGGAGAATAGTTCCAACGGAGGTTTATCCATCAGAACTTTCTGCCGGAATCTTATGAGTCTTAAAAGCACAGTGTCAAGCAAAATTTGCGACTTAAATAGTCTTATTTTCAATAACTTACACGACACGTCCACAAGTCAGCAAACCGGCCCAAAATCGAGCAAATCTTCTACTTTTCGGCGCTAACGACATTCGATTGAGTCACTTACCGCTCCCGAGGCTGGGATCGGGGTCTCTCGTCCAGGTGCAAGGAGATGAATTCCATGGTCTCCCGGCGATCGAACACGGAGTCGGGAAAAAGCCGCTTCACGATCACGCGCAACCCGCCAAACGCGATCCCCGCAACCAGCGCCAGCCCCACCACAATTCCGCAAAGTACAATCGCGTTGAACAAAAAGTTCGCTAGATTGTCTTTCTTGCTGACGTAGGTGTTTTCATTCCACGTGACATCAGCTTCGTAGCTGATCGAGGAAAGCAGCGCTCGCGCTTCGCTCTTTGAAAGCGGCCCGGCCGCGATCACGACGATCGGTCCAGTGCGGCCATCGAAGAACGGGCCCACGTCAACAATGGATGCCACGCCCGGCTGCTGCTGTGTAACTTGATGTGAGGCGTCGATCTGCCGCAGCCGCTCCGCTGCAATCTGCGGCGTCGGATATTCAATCAGCATCAGCGTAGAATCGCCCGCCGTCACCCCGTACTTGCCGATTACAACCTCCGCGCCCGACTTGAAATCCACCATCGATGACGGCAACGGCGACCCAATCCGATCCAGAGTCACCGGACCGAGAATGTATTTCGTCGTGTTCTTATCGAAACTCCTGTCCGGAGTCGCCTTCGGAAGATATGCCGGCAAAGCCGGTGGCTTATTCTTGCCGCCCTCCGCTTGCGGAAGCAACCCGGCCAGTTGCCGCAGTTGCGATGCCGACATCACGCTCATTCTGTCGAACACCGCATCCACCAGCACGTTCCCCTGATAGAAGAGCACGCGATTATTCTGGAAGGCTGCCTGTCCGCCAATCGTTTCCTCCCGCATCTCGGGAGAGTGGTAGTAAGTGAAAGCTCCGTAAGCGCCGCTGGCATCTTCAAACACCGCAGCCCGGATGGTCAGATTGCGGCCGTCGTCGCGAGTGTAGGCCGCCGTTTCCAGACGCACGAAACCGTACTCCTTCAAAACGGGAGCATTCGCCGCATCAGCCACGGCGGGATCATCGCTCTTTGTAACCGCGCCTTTCACCTGCCAACCCGAAAATTCGGTGGGTAGAACCGGAAGCAAAGCGGCAGCGGCCGGAGTAGGTGGCTCGGCAGCGACCGATCCCACGCTAAAGAGACCGGCGCAAAGAAAGGAAAGAACGAGAACAGAAATCTGTCGCGAGAATTTCATCCGAAAAAGGCGCACCTGTACTACCGGATTAGACTACTGGTGGGCCAGGAAAGTTTCCACTCGGGCCAAGTGGCGAGAAATAGATGGCAAGAGACCGGAGTCGGGTGTGATGCGAGCGATCAAATCGCAGCTGGATTGCGCCTGCAAACGGGCGAGGCAATAGTCTCTACCCTTACTTCTTCAGCAGGCTGGTGTGGCTGGCCACGCATAGCCACCTGCCATCCTGAAACACCCACGTATCTGTAAAGCGCCCGAGATGGTCATAGGGCTTGCCGCCGTAGGTGCCTTTCGTACGATAATTGCCCGTAACAATCGCCGTAGTCTCGTACATCTCCACCTTGACGTCATCAATGCTCATCGCGCTGGGCTGGAACTTGGGGTCCGCAAAATCTGCCAGGAACTTCCCGCGATCGCTCACTTCCCCATCCCATTCAGTATCGACGAACTTGTCGCCAATCATGTTGGCAATGGCGGTGGCATCGCGGACGATCTGGGCCTGATTCCACATGCGCTCAAGTGCGATCAGTTTGGCGGGCTCGGAGTAGGAAACTGCTTTTGGAGTCTGGGCCGATGCGAACTGGGTAGCCAAAAGACAGCACACCGCCACGTTCATTACGCTGTTTCCGCCGCGTCTCCCCACTTTTACGAGCATAGACTGCGACACGATATCGCGGGTTGATTCCCTACTGCCATCGAAAACACTCTCTGAACATTACCAATGTCACGGAGACCCCGGGTTCCGGGGTTGGCGATCAGGCCTTGTGGGGATTTACCACTGTGAAACGCCGCAACGTCACTGCCCTTCGGGCTTGTCGATCTTACTAGCCACCTTAACCCCGCTCAGTCCGTTGACATACTTGGAGACGCCCCGATAGAGCGACTCGGCAATCCGCTGCCGGTGCTCGGAGGTTTCCATCTTGCGTTCGTCGGTAGGATTCGACACAAACGAAATCTCAGCCAGAATCGATGGCATATTCGCCCCAATCAGCACAATAAACGGAGCCTTCTTGATCCCGCGATTGCGGACGCCCGCGTTCTCCAGGGAAAGCCCTCCGTAGAGCGATTCCTGGACGTCGCCGGCAAACTCACGCGACTCGTCGATCTTGTCTTTCATCGCAATCTTCTTCACCAAGTCTTGCAGCTCGTGGATCGATTTCTCCGAAACCGCGTTTTCGCGCGCCGCAACTTCCAGCGCTTCCGGAGACGAGGTGAAATTCAAGTAGTAGGTCTCAACCCCGCGCGCATCGGAATCGCGGCTCGAGTTGGCGTGAATCGAGATGAACAAGTCCGCCTGCTCCCGGTTCGCGATCGCGGTACGGGTTTCGAGTGGAATGAAGGTGTCGTCCTGCCGCGTATAAATCACCTCGGCGCCCAGGCGCGCTTCGAGCAAGCGTCCGAGCCGCTTGGCCACGTCAAGCACCACGTCTTTTTCAAGCAATCCATTTGGACCAATCGTTCCCGTGTCATGTCCACCGTGGCCCGCATCAATCACGATCTTGCCAATCTTCAGGCCGAGAGCGCGCGTCAAAGACCGGTCGCCCGCGGCAGTGGGACGCGCTTCGCGAGATTCGAGACGCGCATCCGAAGCAAGATCAGCAGTGTCGGGAGCAGCCGCCGCTGCCGATGAACGCGACTTCTTGCGGTGCGATGGAGGTGGGGAAGACGACAAAGAAGATGGCGAAGATGAAGATGATAATGATGACGCAGAAGAAGGCGAAACCGGTTTCCCCGGCTTTGTGTCGCTGTCTGGGACGGTGGCTCCCGTGTTCGGGATCGCGTTCGAGCGAGATTTCCCATGTTTCAATGAAGCCACTGTCGCCGTGTCTTTCGCAGAATCGTTCGCAGCATCGTCGGCCTCAACGTCGTCTGGCTGGTCGTCCGGCTGAACAATCGTCTTCGGAATCCGCCGATTCGACCCTTGCACCGCAACCGTCGTCTTAGTCACCCCGCCGCCGCTCGTCGGTTTCGCGGAGTTGCGCGCTTTGGAATCCGCGGTAGCTTTTCTCGGTAGCAGATCGGTTTCAACAGGCCCAGCTTTCCGAGATCCCGCCGCCTCGCCGGAGTCGTCACCCGAAACCGGGGCAGGAGCCGCGTCAGCTTCCTGAGCAGACTGATTCTTGCTTGGATCGGTCGCCGCCGCCCGCTTCTGGTTCCCGTGAAGATCCTTGCCATGGATATCAATGATCAGCCGATACGGGTCCGGCAGCAGGAAAGCGTCGTAGCTCGCCAAGTCGTCAACTTCCAACACAATCCGCGTGCGCCCCGGCTGAAATTCCGCAACCCGAATTTTCTTCAGAAAGCCATCGTCAACGTCGAACGTCTTGCCCACGAGAGTCGAGGCCAGTCTGGTATCGCGGAGATCGAAAAAAATGCGGTCCGGATTCGAGATGCGCTGCGAACCGAACTTCACTTCCTGTTCAACATCGATGGCGACGCGAGTGTAATCCGGCGTGGACCAGTGGCGAACACCTGTAACTCGCGGCAACTCGTTGCGGCGGACCTCGGCGGGGGTGGCTGCAATCGCGGATTCGGTGGCGCCGCTTGAACTCGGACTGGTGCCGGCGCTGCTGCTGGCATTACCGCTCGCGCTAGAGGCCCGCTGCTTCCGTGCCGTCTTCCCTGTCGCCCGCGCGGCTTCCGCCGCCTCGGCGTCGATTTCCTTGACTGCGGCGCGCGCATCGTCAGCCAGCCGGTTGCGCGGATAACGATGCACAAAATCCGCGAATGCCGCCCGCGCCTCCGTGGAATCATTCAGATCGTCCTTGTAGATTTCCCCGATCGTAAACAGGGCGTCGAAGCGGTATTTGCTGCCCGGATATTCCTTGCGCAGAAAGCGATATTGTTCGATGGCGTCGCGGAGAATCTTGTTGTCGTCAAAACGCCGCCCCATCTCGACCATAAGTTCGGCGGTCGCCACCACGCTCGGGTCGGCCTTGGACGACGCTGGAGACCCAAAGTAAACTCGCCGGTAAGAATCGATCACACGCTGGTATTCGTGCCGAGTGCGCTCTCCCAGCGGACGCCCGTTCAGGGCTTCCCGTATGCGCTCCGCCTTGGCAAATTCCTGACGAGCCCAGGCATCGTTGTGATGAATGTGAGCCGACGCAGAAACCAGCGGCGCCAGGACGAGCAAAAGCACTGCGCCAAAGCGAAAGGCGTGGCCGCCTCGATTTAGGGTCGTAGAAGCCTGGGTCTGCACTTGCCGATTTCCTGCCTAACAAACTGCCATTCTCAACGGAGCTAAGGGCCTGTGCACCGACTTGCAGCGACCAGAATGCGCAGATCCCGAGCTCCGCTTGGAATGACAACCCAACCCACGTCGCGAAGTTGCTGAACTCCACCCCGCTGCGTCAAATAAATCGCTCCCGCTACCACGGCGAGAGAAATGAACGCCTATTCCGTATTGCTGATGTAAAGCACGCCCCGGGCATCGCGCTGCACCCGCACCGGTTCATGCACCGGGCTAAAAATGGAGGAAGTCGCTCCCCCGCCGTTGTATAAGTCCGTGATTCGGCGGACGTAATTCTGCGTTTCCCGAAAGTGCGGAACCCCCGCACTCCGCGCCACCGCTCCCGAACCGGCGTTGTAAGCTGCCAGACTCAGGGAAACGTTGCCGCCGTAGCTATCCAATAATTTCCTTAGATGCCGAACCCCGGCATCCACATTCTGCGCCGGGTCAAAAGGATTGGCCACGTTGAGCGAACGCGCCGTCGAAGGCATCAACTGCATCAGCCCCATGGCGCCCTTGCGCGACACCGCATTGGGATTGAAATTCGATTCCACCTTCACCACCGACCGCACCAGGCTCGGATCCACATTGTGCCGCACCGCCGCCGCGTCAATAGCAGCATCAATATCCTGCTGTGTAAAGCCGCGGTTAAGATTCTGATAATTCTGCCCTTTACCGTCGAGGTAAGAGTTGACTTCCGAAGCCGCCGACCGCGCCGCGCGCATCACGGCGCCGTTCGTCGGAACCGGCTTAAAGCGATGCTCGGTCGCGCTCCAATAAACCAGTGCGGATCGAGGCGCTGTTGCCGCCTCGGCTCGTGAACCGGAAGACGATACGCTGCCGCTGCCCGCCTCACCGTTGACATAGATCTTGCGGCCGGCTTCGTCGGTAGTCGAAGTGATGCCTGATTGCGCCCACGCGGGCACAGTCGAAAACGTCGTGGAAAGAAAGGAGATCGCGGTCAAGCCAGCCATCAGCGCGATTTGCAGGCGTCTAAGCATACGGGTTCAGATCGGCCAAAATTAGATCAACCAAGTGACTTTCGGCCCTAACCAGCAACATCGGCCAAAAGACACACTGACTCTACGGCCTACCTACCCGAGAACCTGCCAGAGAATCCAAAACCAGAGTAACCCGATTATAGGGCCGTCCCGAAGCCGGAGCAATCTCCCAGAAGTGCGTAGAACCACTGGAGTAATCTACGTAAGTTACTGAAAGTACTTGTTTTTTAGGGAACGCCAGGGCCGGCAAGCAGGCTCCTCCAGGCTCCGCGTCGCCGCCGTTGGCCGCCACCCGCCGCCACCATCTACAATGGCTCCTGCAATCGCGGTCACAAGCGCGGTCAAGAACAAATGAACGCCGAGACGCTCAAAAAACTGTTCGATCAGGTTCGGAGGGGCAAACTCTCTCCCGACGACGCCGTCGAACGCCTCCGCCACATGCCCTTCGAAGACCTCGGTTTCGCCAAGCTCGACCATCATCGTGCCCTTCGCCAAGGCATGCCCGAGGTGATCTTCGCCCCGGGAAAAACGCCAAACCAGGTAGCCGGAATTTTTGCCCGCCTAGCCGTCCACGGAAGCAACGTGCTGGCGACGCGAGCCACCGAAGAGCAATACGCGGCCGTAGCCGCCGCCGAACCCCGCGCAGAGTATCGTCCCCTGGCGCGAGCCATCGTGTTAAAGCGCGATCGCAAGAAGCACGGCAAGGGAGTAATCGTGGTCGTGTCCGCCGGAACCAGCGACATTCCCGTAGCCGAAGAAGCCGTAGTCACCGCGGAATTGATGGGCAACAACGTTCAACACATCTACGACGTAGGAGTCGCCGGCATCCACCGTCTGCTGGCCCATCGCGCGGCGCTAGCCAAAGCGCGCGTGATCATAGTCTGCGCCGGAATGGAAGGCGCGCTCCCCAGCGTAGTAGGCGGCCTGGTAGGAGTCCCGGTAATCGCCGTTCCAACCAGCGTAGGCTACGGCGCAGCCTTCAAAGGCCTCGCCGCGTTGCTGGGAATGATGAACTCCTGCGCCTCCAACGTAAGCGTAGTTAACATCGACAACGGATTCGGCGCCGGCTACGTGGCCTCGCTAATCAACCGCCGCTAGCCGGGTAACCACTGATCCCGTCAAAAAATGAGAGTGCCCCATCCTAAACGTCGCGCCTTCTGCGACGTTTAGGGTGGGATTCCACGATACCTTCTCCCTTGGGACTCTAATTCTGTGGCAAAGTAATTACTGATGGTGATTTCCACGTCCAACGACCCGCGCCTCGCCGGCCGTGTCGCCTTCACCTATCCCAACTTCGTCAGCTACACTTTCGCGCGCTTCTTCATCGTCGTAGCGCTCGAGATGCAGTCCGTCGCGGTCGGATGGCAAGTCTACGAAATCACCAAGCGCCCGCTCGACCTCGGATACGTCGGCTTGGCCCAGTTCGCTCCCGGCTTTGTCCTCTTTCTCTTCGCCGGACACGCCGCCGATCTCCTCGACCGCCGCAAACTGCTGACCTTGTGCTATGCGGGCTATGGCGTCTGCTCCGCGCTGTTGCTAGCCATCAGTTGGCGTGCCCCGCAATCGGTCCACTCGATCTACGTCGTCCTGGTATTGGTCGGCATCTGCCGCAGTTTCAGCTTTCCAGTGAGCCGCGCCCTGCTGCCGCAGTTGGTTCCCGAAGAGCATTTCTCCAACGCGATCGCCTGGAATTCCAGCACTTTTCAGATCGCAACCATCGCCGGCCCAGCCATCGGAGGAATCGCCTATGCCCTCTTTCACGGCCCCGAGGCCGTCTATGGCATTGCCATAGTCGTGTCCATTGTCTCTACCATCTTCACGCTGCGAATTCACCCGCTTCCCGCATCGCCAGAAAAAGAGCGCGCCGGGATAGTGCCAAGAAGAGAACCGATAAGCCTGCGCACCGTGCTCGCCGGTTTCCGTTTTATCGGAGAGAAGAAAGTAATCCTCGGTTCGATCTCGCTGGACATGTTCGCCGTCCTCCTAGGAGGAGCCGTAGCCCTGCTCCCCGTTTATGCCCGAGAAATTCTGCACACCGGCCCCTGGGGACTGGGCCTCCTGCGCAGCGCGCCCGGAGTCGGCGCCGCCCTCATGGCCGTCGTTGTAGCTCATCGCCCCATCCGCCGCCGAGCCGGACTGACGATGCTGCTAGCAGTAGCCGCGTTCGGAGTTTGCACCATCCTCTTCGGACTCTCGCACAGCCTGATCCTGTCGCTGGTAGCGCTCTTCCTCACCGGAGCCGCCGACATGGTAAGCGTAATCATCCGCGCCACTCTGATCCAGTTAGCCACTCCAGACGAGATGCGCGGCCGAGTCAACGCCGTAGACATGCTCTTCATCGGAGTGTCGAACGAATTAGGAGAATTCGAATCCGGCCTGACCGCCCAATGGCTAGGCACCGTCCCTGCGGTGGTCCTGGGAGGAGTAGGAACCCTCGTAGTGATCGCCACCTGGGCATGGCTTTTCCCCGAATTACGAAAAGCCGATCAGCTGACCGTAGCCGAGCTGATGCCCAAGGTTGTGTAGAGCGGACACTCCTGTCCGCTGCCGTTGATTTTGATTTTGATTTTGCCCTTGCTTTTGATTTTGACTCTTGTGAAACCAAAGAGTGCCGAGGGTGCCCCATCCTTGCGCGTTTTGTGCGCAAGGGCGGGATACCACGGAACCGCTTCCCTTGGGCTCTAGCCGATTCCCGGCTTATTAGGAGGATGACCACCGCGGAAACCAACCAAGCGGTCGCAATCTCACCGTCTCCTACTGCTACAATTTCTGGTTCGCCTTCGAGGTGTCTTCATGCCAGAAACTCTGCAGCTCGCGAATCCCGCGCCCATCACTACGCTCAGCGAAGATGAGCTTCTCTTCCGCGAAAACGTTCGCCAGTTCGCCGATGATCGCATTCGTCCGCTGGCGAAAGAGATGGACGAAAAGGCGGTCTTCGATCATGGCCTGCTCGAGCAATTCTTCCAGCTCGGCCTCATGGGCGTCGAGATTCCGGAGCAGTACGGCGGATCGGGCGGCAAGTTTTTCGAGGCGATCTTAGCCGTCGAAGAATTTTCGCGCGCCGACGCTTCCGCCGGCGTAATCGTTGACGTCCAGAACACGCTGGTAGCGAACGCGATTCTGCGCTGGGCCACTGAAGACCAGAAAAAACGTTACCTACCCAAGATGGCGGCCGACACGCTTGGGGCCTACGCGTTGAGCGAAGCGGGCTCGGGATCGGATGCGTTTGCGCTGCAAACCAAGGCCGAACTCAAAGGCAACGACTTCATTCTCAACGGGCGCAAGCTCTGGATCACCAACGCCAAAGAAGCCGGATTGTTCATTCTGTTTGCCACCGTGGATGCGTCGAAAGGCTACAAAGGAATCACCGCGTTCCTGATCGAGAAAAACTTCCCCGGATTCACCGTCGGCAAGAAAGAAGACAAGCTGGGAATTCGGGCGTCGTCCACCTGCGAATTGATTCTCGAAGATTGCCGAGTGCCCGGTGAAAACGTTTTGGGCGAAGTCGGCAAAGGCTACAAAATCGCAATCGAGACGCTCAACGAAGGCCGCATCGGAATCGGCGCGCAAATGTTGGGCGTAGCCCGCGGAGCCTGGGAATGCGCCACGAAATATGCCCAGGAGCGCATGGCATTCGGCAAGCCGATTGCAGAATTTCAGGGCATCCAGTTCCAGATCGCGCAGATGGCAACCGAAATCGAGGCAGCGCGTCTGATGGTCTACAACGCGGCCCGGATGAAAGACGCCGGCATAAATTTTGTGAAGGAAGCCGCCATGACCAAGCTCTTCACATCGCAGGTGGCCGAGCGGGTGACGTCCCTGGCCATCGAGATCTACGGTGGATACGGCTTTACCAAAGATTATCCCGTAGAAAAATATTGGCGCGACGCCAAGATCGGAAAGATCTACGAAGGCACGTCAAACATGCAGTTGGCGACGATCGCGAAGCTGGTGATGGGGAAATAAGGTCAGAGGTGAGAGGTCAGATCGCAGAGGTAAGAACCACGCTGTGCCTTCTACCTCTGCAATCTGACCTCTCACCTCTGACCTTCTTGAAAATGTGGAAGGACCTCATCGCCAAACAACTTTGCTTGTCCGGCTCGATCGTCGCCCCAGATTTCGAGCATGATGTGAGTACAGCCGGCGGCGCGGTATTCTTCGATCTTTTGAATGCACTCCTCAGGCGTGCCCGCGATAGGACAGACTTTGCGCAGCAGTTCATCGCTGACGGCCCGAGCAGCGGCTTTGCGCCCGCCCGTTTCCATAGCGTCAGCAACCGGCTGAAGCTCTCCGAAAGTGATGGCCGCGGATTCCAGCAGCACGTCCGCTGAACCTTTGATGTTCTGAACCTTGTTGGCAAGATACATGGCAGCTTGCTCACGCGCGCCTTCTTTTCCTTTTTTCGAATCGCGCCCGATGCTGCCGACGATCACACAGCCGAGAATCAGCTTGGAAGCATCTTTTCCAGCCTTCGCCGCGCCCTCTTCCATGTTCTTTTTCGAGTAGCGCACGAACGCAGGAGTAGTTATCGACGCGGTAAGCAAGCCATCGCCAAGCGAACCACCCAGACGCTGCATCACTGGTCCGGTTCCCGCAACATACACAGGCGGAACTTTGCGCGAGATGTGCGCGTCAGACTTCAACGGTGGAACGCTGGCGGTAAAGACCTTGCCCCGATACTCAAACTGGCCGCCCTTGAGCACTCCGCGAATGATCTCGATGCTCTCCCGCATCACCGTCGCCGGTCCCACTTTCTCGCCTTCACCCTCGCCGATTTCTTTCATGAATATCTTGGACGCGCCGAGGCCGAGCAGGAACCGATCACCGGCAAGATCCTGCATAACGCGAGCTTCCATCGCAATCTGGACCGGATGACGTGTATAAGGAGAAATAATTCCCCAGCCCAATTGAATGCGTTTTGTCTGGCTGGCGATGACGGCAAGAATTGCGGTCGAAGATCGCGCTTCAAAAGAATGCTTACGCCACCACGGATAAGCCTCGGCGATCCAGAACGTATCAAACCCCGCGTCCTCGCAGGCCTTGGCCATGGCCACCGTTTCGTGGACGGGTTCCATGCTGAGTTGCAGAACTCCGATGTTGAAAGGAATAGTCATAGTAGATCAGGTCTTAGGTCTTGAGGTCTTAGGTGTCAGGAAAACCAAAACCCGCTCCGTGTTGTTGTAGATTTTTCTAACACCTAAGACCTAACACCTGAGACCTTCTTTCTCATTCTGGATCGCTCCAGGAATGTTCGAGGCCCTTCACCAGCTCCCACGTCGCCTTATTCAACGGAGTCGGGACGCCGGTTTTCTCCCCCCACGCCACGATTGCACCGTTCATGTAATCGACCTCGGTCTGACGTTTCGCAAGCACGTCCTGCAACATAGAGGCACGGTGTTTGCCGGGAGCGTTCGCTCCTTTTTGCACCAGCGTGCGCGGATCACCATGCAGTTCGATGCCAAGCGCATGAGCGACTGCCTCGCCTTCAGCGATCAGATCGTTGAACAGCTGACCAGTCGGCGCGAAACGCGTGGCCGCTCCATGGTGCAACAGAGTCAGAGCCCCGACTGGGTTAGTGGCAGCGTTGAAGATGAGCTTGGTCCACTGCGCCCCGCGCGCATCTTGCAACGCAATCGTATTCATGCCGGAGCGCGTGATCAGTCCAGCCAGTTCTTCAACTTTAGACATCGACGTTTTCGTCGGTTCGAAAGGACCAATCCAGGTGTCGCCCTTGATGTCGAAGCCGATATGGCCAGGAGCGATGGGACGTCCAGCAGGAAACGTGGTGCCCCGAATGACATACTTCACGTGCTCCGCGATGATCTCTTCGTTGCCAACGCCGTTTTGCACCGAGCACACTGCACTGTTCTCATCGAAAGCGCGGGCAACCTGCGCGATCGCGCCACGCGTGTGGATCGCTTTTGTAGCGACAATTCCATAATCACAGAGTGGCAGTTCGTTCGGATCGCTCGTGGCATTCAGGTTCGCGGTAAAATCGGCAGCTCCGGAAATGCGCAGACCGTGATCGCGGATGGCCGCGACGTGATCTTTCCAGACGTCATAGGCCCAGACCTCAGCCTCGCCTCTTCTGGCGAGGTGCGCGGCAAAGAGACTGCCGACAGCGCCGCAACCGATGATGCAAACTTTCAGCACTTCTTACCTCTGACCTCTCTTCTCCCCGCCATTAAAGAATTTCCATGGCACATCGGCCATGCATTCCCCTTCGGTCTTGCCTACGCGATACGTGTCCTGCGTATAGAGGCAGACTCTGCCTTCCTGATCGACGACCTGCGGATGCAAGGAAAAAATCATGTTCTCTTCAAGCGGAACGTCGCTCTTCGCGCCGATCGCGGGATACTCAAGCATCGTCGTTCCGATGCTATGTCCCGAGAGATGGCCGAGAGCGAAGCCGTGCTTGGCGAAGATGTCCGCAACCGTGCGATGCACGGTAGAGGCGAGTTCGCCGTGACGCATCAACTTGCGCGCTGATTCCATCGCGTGTGGATAAGCATCGGCCATCTTCTGCGTAGTCGGGCTGGGCTTGCCTTGAATCAGCGCGCGCGAAAACTCAACCCAGTAGCCGCCAGCTCCAGTGACTTCGAGCGAATATAGAAGAAGATCATCGCCCGAGACCTTACGATGGCCGGGAACTTTGAAGTAGGCATTGGCCTCTCCGTGTTCGCCCGAAAGCAGAATATTCATCATGCGCGGGCCGGCGCCGCGCGCGAAAAAACGTTCGACCGCGGGAGCCATGATCTCTGCTTCCGTCTTGCCGGGCTTGTAGCTCGCAATCAGCGCCCAGAAGCCATCGACCACGATGTCCATGGCGTCGCGAACTTCGACGAGTTCTTCTTCACTCTTTACAGCGCGTGCCATGTCGAATTCCTGATCAAAGGGCACGAGTTCGAACGGACCATGCGCGAGTTCACGGTAATCGCGTACAGCCATGACAAAGTTCATCCCAAACGTGCCGATACGCTTCCACTTGCGCTCGACGGCTCGATCGCGCAACCATTGGCCGGGAACGTCAGGCCAGACCTGATCTTTCACCCAGGGCTTCTTTTTGTCGCCGATCCAGCGAGCCTCCCGGGGAAAAACGAGCGTAGGCTCGTCTGCGAGAGGGATGACGACGTAAACGTAACGATGAACGATTTCGAACCCGGAGGTGTAAAAGACCGCGCCTTCGAAGCCGGCGTATTGATTGCCGCAGACGATGAGCGCGTCAAGCCCGGCCGCTTGCATGCGAGAGCGGATGTTTGTGTACCGGCGATCGATTTCTTTCTGAGTGGGCAATGTGGCCTCAGCGGCTACTCACTCCGCACAATTCGGCCGCGGTGAGAGCGTAAATCTTGGTGATATCCACCAGTGTTTGAATGCGAACTTTTTCTCCTTCGTGGTCGCGCGGGCCGCTTGACGGGCCGTAATTCACGGTCTCGATTCCGTAGCGGGTGAGAACGCTGGCGTCGGAGCACCAGGTGACCACTTCCCGCTCCGGCCCCTTGCCGGTGATGCGCCGGTGATTGCGATCGATAGCGCGAATCATTTCGTGCTCCTCGCTGATGCGCGCGCCGGGGACCGACACGTAGGTTTCGAATTCCAAACCCCAGTCGGGGTGCGCTTTTTCAAGTTCGAAGAAGACCTGCTGGATGTCGCGCCGCGCTTCGACCATGGGAATGTTCGGCGGGACCCGCACGTCGAGGAACAAGTCGGTTTTTTCGGGAGTGCGGCTGGCGCGCCAGGCATGCCCTCCGCGGATGCCGCCGAGATTCACGATGGCCTTCTTGCCTCCGTAACTTGCCTTCTTCTCCCATCGTTCGATCCACTTCAGAATGGGCGGCATAAGTTCGATCATACGGCGGATGGAATTCATTTCTTCGCGGCCTTCGCAAAAAGCAGTGTGAACATAAATTCCGCTGCACGAAATGCGCACCCACATGGAGCCGAAATGTTCGAGCACAACTCGCATGTCGGTGGGCTCGCCGAGAATACACATGTCGGGCAATACCCCATGATTGACCAGGTAGTGGGTGCCACATCCATAGCCACGGTACTCTTTGCCGCTGAATTCACCCCACTGGGCTTTTTCAATTTCGCCGGCGACGGCTGCAATGATGACGTCTCCCTTCAGTCGCACACCCGCGCGCTGCAGGGCTTTGACAGCGTTCGTATAGCAGACCAGCGCGCCTTTCATGTTGTAGATGCCGAGGCCGTAGATGAAACCGTCTTTGACGACGGCCTGCGGCTTGTAGCCAATCCCGGTGAGAAATTCTTCGCGGCCAGTATTGGATGTATCCATGTGGCCGTTGAACATCAGGTTCTTACCGCCGCCGGACCCTTTCCAGCGGCCGATCACGTTGGCGCGCTCGGGTTCGACCTCCTGCCAGGTGACGTCGAGACCGATCTTCTGCAACGCGTATTGCATGTATTGCGCCATCCGCAGTTCTTCGCCGGTCGGGCTGGGGATGTTGATTGCATCCGTGGACATGGAGACGATATCGTCTTCCCGGACTTCGGCGAGGATGCGGTCAACGAGCTTGGGATCAAGGGCTGACTTCGAGTTTGTAGTCGCGCTGGACACTGTTGAGTTCTCAGTTCTTCTCTAATGATCGCTTCGCCAGACGGAAATCGTCTGGGTCGGTGCACATTTTTTCGTTGCCGGTTGCGGTGATCAGGAAATTATCTTCCAAACGCAGACCTCCGCCGCCCCGCCAGTAAATGCCGGGCTCGATCGCCAATATCATTCCCTTTTTTATCGTGCCAGTACCGGCCTGGTGCGCGTACGGCCATTCGTGAGCGCGAGCGCCGACACCGTGGCAGATGGGGTGAGAGGGCTGCCCAGGATATCCGCCCTCGGCGATGCGGGCGCGAATCAGTTTGTCGAGTTCGGGAAAGCCGGCACCTTGGCGCGCGAACGAAACACCTTCACTGAAAACCCCCAGTAGAAGATCGAGCAACTTCTGATACTCGGGCTTCAATTCGCCGGGACAGGCATTTTTGGTGAGATCGGTCCAATAGCCGTCGGCGCACACCCAGATTTCGAAAAGCGTCGGCTCGTCCTTCTGAATCGGACGATCGCCGGTGGCAGTGAATGTTGCGATCCCTTTACCCGACCACACCAGCGTGAAGGCGCGCGCCATCTCGACTTTACCTTTATAGCCGACGCCGATTCCGTGCACGAAGCCTTCATACATCGCGCCGACTTCACTCTCTTTCATCCCCGGACGCATGTGCTCGCGAGTGTAATCCATTGCCAGAGCTGCGAGTTCGTTGGCTAGACGCATGCGATCGATTTCCTGATCCGTTTTGATCGATCGGGCCTCGTTGAGGAGCGGTGTCGCGTCCACAACCTCGCCGCAAAACATCTTGAACGATTCGAAATAGGACAACATGAAGGTGGTTGGCTCACCCACCATGCGATCCGCCGACTGTGTGCCCATGTTGAGTTCGATGGCGACCTTGTCGGTCAGGCCGCGTTGCTTCAGGACTTCGTACACGCGATCCCAGGCGCGGAACTGCGGCGGACGCGGGTCGCGCTCATCATAGCCCTTGAAGTAGAGAATGTCTTTCGTCCACGAAT
Organism: uncultured Acidobacteriaceae bacterium; assembly: GCA_963755765.1. Taxonomy (GTDB): domain Bacteria; phylum Acidobacteriota; class Terriglobia; order Terriglobales; family Acidobacteriaceae; genus Acidiflorens. Next base: position 125,210 of record CAVWKZ010000001.1, on the reverse strand, counting down.
TTCGTTCGGCGTCGGCCTGCTGTGGCTCGAGAGCAATCAATGTGGGCTCGCCATCGCGCGGAAAGACGACGGCGTCGTATCCCTTCATGCACCAGTAGTTGGTGAGATAGAGAACGTTGTCGGGCGCGCGGCAAACAAGCGCCGAAAGGTTTTGATCCTTCATCAGCGCGCGGACGCGATCGAGTTTTATTTTGTCTGCGGGCCAGGTCATAGCGTTCTAACGATGCAATCTCAATGCACGGTCACAGGTTTGTTTTCGTCCTGAAAATTCCAGGCCGCTTCTTTGCCCTTGATGAGGCGATAGACCGCTGTATGCAGCGGCGCCGGTACTCCGACGCGCTCCGCTTCACGAGCGATGGCGCCAGAGAGAAAATCGATTTCAGTCGTCAACCGGTGCCGTACATCGTGCAGCATCGACGGCGGATGATTCGTCATGGCTCCGACTCGATTCATCTCCCAGGGATCTTCGTGCAGGCGAATCCCGGCTGCCTCGGCCACTCGCTTGCCTTCGTCGATCAAAGCATGCAGAAGATGGCCGAGGTCGGAAAATTTCGCTTCGTCGGAGAACTGCGCCGAGTGCGGCAGTCCGGTCAAGGCCGCCACGCTATTCACCGACGAATTAAAAATCAGCTTCGACCACTGCGCCGGCCGGGCATCCTCAAGCGCCTCGGCTTTCAGCCCGGCGGTGATAATGAGATCGGCAGCTTCTTTAACCACAGCGTATGGCGTGCCGGTGGGCTCGAACGGCCCCATCCAGGTTGGAGTATCGAGTTCATATTGCACGTGCGTGTCGCTGTGTCGCGTCCCGCTCATGAAGGTGGTGGCACGAATCACCGAACCGCGCGTGAGTGTGGCGATGATTTCTTCGCTGCCAACTCCATTCTGAGCCGAGAGGACCGCGCCTTGATCAAAGTGGCAGCCTACCAGGCGAAATGATTCTTTGACCTGCGTCGCTTTCGTGGCAACGATGCCGAGATCGCAATCCGGCAAGTCTTTTGGGTTGGTCGTCGCTCTCAGCGGGACGGCGAAGTTATGGGATCCGGTGACGCGCAGGCCCTTACGGTTGAGCTCGGTAGCGTGATCTTCGCGGCGAACAAAGGCCCAGACTTCCGCAACGCGCGCCAGGTGCGCGGCGTAGAGGCTGCCGATGGCGCCGCAACCGATGATGCAGACTTTCTTCATCGTTTCCTAAATCCGCTTCTCCAACTTTACTAGCTGAGCTAGCTGCCCACCTTCCTGAAGCTTTAGCGCCCGGAAGATGCTGTCGCCGTTGTTAAAAGAGTCGTTGATGAAAATCCCTTTGCCGAATAACGCGTCCTGAAGTGCCGCGGAAATCGTGTGCACCGGAGCCGCACCTCCTTCGCCCATGCCCTTCGCACCGCTGTAACTGTGGGGTGAAGGCGTGGTCGTGTGGCCATACTTAATCTTCGGAATATTCATGGAAGTGATCGGCGTGTAATCGCTGAAGGTGCTGGTCATCATATTGCCGACGGCGTCATAGACGCAGGTTTCCATCAGCGCGGCGCCGATGCCATGCGCGGTCGCACCGTACACTTGCCCTTCGACAATCGGCGGATTGATGACCGTGCCGCAGTCGTCAACCGCCACGTAGTCGAGAATCTTCGGAACAAAAGTTTCGCGGTCGACTTCGACGATCGCGATGTGCAACTGGGCGGCATAGGTCAAGGTGAGACTGCCGTACTTTGCTTTCCTGTCGGGAACCTTGAACGGCGCACGCCACACGTAGCGGCAGTTGAGCGTGACATCGTAAAGTTCGGCTGGAAGCACGGCGCTATTCACGTTCACAATGTTGGCCAAGCCCCAGTAGTTGATGGATTTCCCTATGCTCTTCGCCTTGATCTCGGGCCCCTGCTGGCCGACTCCGAATTCAAGATCGTCTTCTTTAGTTGCGAGAGAGAAAGCTGCCAGGCGCTTCATTTCACTCTTAAGTTTCTGCGCGGCGCCGTGAACCGCCGACAAACCTGAGACCGCAAATTGACTGGCGTAGGTGCCGGAGAAACCGGTGTGAACGTTGCGCTCAGTGTCGAAGCCCGTACGCACGGTGATCAAGTCGGGATGAATGTTGAGCACGTCGGCCACAACCTGCGCAGCAGTTGTTTCGTGTCCCTGGCCTTGCGGGCACGAACCGACGGCCACGACCACTTCGCCATAGATATCGAGTTTGCAGTTTGCGCCCTGCGAATTGCCGGAGAACGGCGCATAGGGGTTGATGATCTGCGATTGGCCGAAGTTGTTGGTGCCGGAATCAAGCGTGGTGCCGATGCCAATGCCGATCATGCGGCCGTCTTTCTCTTGGCGTGCCTCGGCTTGTTTTTTCTTCCAGTCGTCCCATCCGATCAGGTCTTTCGCGACTTCGAGCATCTTCGGATAGTCGCCGGAATCATACACGCAGCCGTTGGGCGTGGTGTAGGGAAACTCTTCTCGGCGGATGTAATTGCGCAGGCGCATTTCGTCGGGCGCGATGCCGATTTCATGGGCGCAGACGTCAACGACGCGCTCCAAGAACCAGAGGTGCTGCATGCGCGAGTATCCGCGATTGGGGCCCACGGGACACTTATTGGTCACCGCCTGCCAGAAATCAATGCGAGCATTCTTGAAGCGATAGACTCCGCAGAAAACCTGCGACCAGATCACGCAGCCCAGGGGTTCATAGCGCGGATAAGCGCCGCAGTCGTCAATGTGGCGCGAGTCGATTGCGGTGATGACGCCGTTTTTGTCGAGCGCGACGCGCGTGTTGCGAAAAGTACGCTCGTTGCCATGGGCGCTCGAAACCATGTGCTCAGAGCGGGTTTCCACCCACTTGACGGGCCGTCCGCCGGCCTTTTTCGAAGCCAGGGCACAAACCGCCATCTGCGGATAACTCGTGATCTTGATGCCGAAGCTGCCTCCGATATCGAACGTTTGGACTCGTATCTTGTCGATGTGAATGCCCAGGTGCGCGGCCAGGAACTGGATCGCGAACGACGGAAATGAATTGTTGCACCAGTAGTAAATGCGCTCGTCTTTCGGATTCCACTCCGCGATCACAACGTTATTTTCTAGCGGCGTCGACGAGAAGCGATGGAAGTGCATGCGGTCGATATCGACGACGTACGCTGCCTCTTTGAAGGCGCGTTCAACGTCACCGTACTCCCACACGCCATTCCAAACTCGATTCGTGCCAGCTTCTTCGTGGAGAATGCTGTGATCGGTGAGCGCCTGCTCTGCCTCGACCACAGGCTCAAGCGGTTCATACTCGACTTGGACCAACTCCGCGGCATCGTCGGCGAGACCCGGGGACTCGGCCACTACCGCGGCAACCGGCTCTCCCTGATAAAGAACTTTGCCGACTGCCATGGGGAAGTCGCGAATTTTCTGCGCATGCTCTGGACCGATTTCGATGAAAGGCTGAGTTTGCGCCGCAACTTCTTTGCCCGTAATCACGCACACGACGCCGGACAGCGCCTCGGCAGCAGAAGTATCAACGCTGATGACACGCGCGTGCGCATAAGGAGAGCGCACGAAGCGAAGATAGAGCATCTCGCGAAGCTTGATATCATCGGCAAATTTGCCCCGGCCCCGCAATAGACGGTCTTCTTCTTTGCGCGGGAGCGACGCGCCTACCCATGGCCCGCCGCCGTTCTTTTTCTCATCAGCCATGTTCGTTGTCACCCAACTGTTTGGCGCCTCCGCAAACCTTTCGCGGAAGCAGTGTCCGCGCCACACGAGCTAAGCCAGAGCCGATTGCAGCCCGTCGATCAGTTTCTGAATCTGTTTCTTGCCCAGCGGTTCGAGCAGGCCCCCGGCTACAGACGCCAATCGTCCGAAAATCTGTGCTTCTCCCTGCCAGTTCACTTTGGTCCCCGCCGCGATCGGGGATAGGTCAAACCCCGCCACCATGGTGACGTTCCCGCCGGCCACCGCTCCCTGTCCTTTATATTGCGCGCGCCGCGGCCGGTCGGCTTCCGCGAGTTCCATCTTCACGTCGGCGCTGCCTCTGATGTAGGAAATGCCCACGTTCACCTTAAGAGTAAAATGTGTCGCGTCCTGCACAGTCAGACCCTGAAAGTCCGGCAGTAATGCCGCAAATCGATTAGGGTCGGTGAGGAAGTCGTAAACCTCCTCGGGCCTTTTCTTGACCTCGAATTCGCCGGAAAATTTGATGGCCATTTTCAGGCGTCCTTCATGTTCCGGCCTGCAAGTCCGATGGCCTTGAAAATGTTTATATACCCCGTGCAGCGGCAGGTGTTGCCGGCAATCGCTTTGCGAATCTCTTTCTCACTCGGTGCGGGATTCTCGGAAAGCAACTGATGGGTGGAAAGCATCAGACCCGGCGTGCAGTATCCGCACTGCAGTCCGTACGAATCGCCAAAAGCTTTTTGAATGGGATGAAGCTCGCCGTCTTTTTCGAGGCCCTCGACGGTGGTAATCTCGGACCCGTCCGCTTGCACCGCAAATATAGTGCACGACTTCACCGCCAGGTCGTTCATCAGCACAGTGCAAGCACCGCAGTACGTCGTGTCGCAACCGACGTGCGTGCCGGTGAGATCACAGGCCTCGCGCAAAAACTCGACTAGCAACATCCGTGGCTCGACCTGCCGCGAGTAGTGCTTGCCGTTGACAATAATGCGAATGCCGATGTTCACCGAGTTTTTATCGACGCTTGACGATGCGATTGGTGTTTCAGGCATAGAGATGGCCCCCTTCGACCTGTTCTCCGCGGGCGCGGCGTACGGCGATCTTAATCGCTCGCTTCACCAAAGCCACGACCAGTTGGCGTTTATATTCAGCCGATCCACGCATGTCAGGCTGAGGATCGGCGGCGGCGCGCGCCGCTTCGGCAGCAGCAGCAATAGTTTTGTCGTTCAAAGTGTTTCCACGCAGCGCCGTCTCGACCTCGGTGGCGCGGATCGCAGTCAGTCCAACACAGCCGAGAGCAATGGCAGCGTCCTGGCAGACGTCGTCCGCCATCGTTAGTTGCACCGCAGCACTTGCGCTTGGATATACGGGAGCGCTGCGCTTGAATGCAAGATAAGCCCCGCCACTGCCCTGCGGCGGAACCTTCACTTCAACTTCTGTCACCAGCTCGTCGTGAGCCAGCGCGGTAGTGTAAGCATCTTTGATGAAGTCTTTCAGCGGGATAGCGCGCGCGCCCGCTGGCCCGAGGCAGCGAACCGTGGTGTCGAGCGTGATCAAGGCGCAGGCCCAATCGCCGCTGGGATCGGCCTCGGCAAGCGATCCTCCGATGGTGCCGCGGTTTCGCACCTGTACGTCGGCAATGCCAGCGGCGCAGTCGTGTAGAACCGGAATCTTGTTCGCCAGGGCGGAGTGCTCGATTTCCGCGTGTCGCGTCATAGCTCCGAAACGTAGTGCTCCGAAATGATGCGCTCCCGAGTCTTCCTTAATAAAGGAGGTGCCCGGGATGAAGTTCAGGTCCACCAGGTGCTCGGGATTGGCGAAGCGAAGCTTGAGCAAGGGAATCAGACTCTGCCCGCCGGCGAGAAACTTGGCGCCCTCGCCTAGTTGGCGGAGCATGGACACCGCTTCTTGCAGTGATCCTGCCCGGTGATAGTGAAATGATCGCGGATACATTGCGGTTCGTCTTTTTCTTCTTACGACACCGGAATTTAAGAGATCCGTGCCAAAAGCATCAGTGTTGCGGCACTTTTATGTCGCGGTACTGGCTGCGAAAATATAGCAGCGGTTCCCCATCGCGGACCACGACTTCTTCCACCTCCGCGATGAAGATCGTATGGTCGCCTGCGGCCTGTGTCGAGTGCAAGCGGCATTCGAGGTAAGCCAGAGCTCCTTGCAGCACGGGCGTACTCTGCGCGGTACGATCGAAGCGGGCGCCGGCGGCTTCTGGATGCTGATGAGCCTCCGCCGAGCGCGCGTAATATTCCGAGATGGCCTGCTGGTCGCGGCGCAGCACGTTCACTCCAAATCGCTTGCGGGCGTGGAGATGAGCGTGGGTCCGCGCGCGGTGGTCGACGCAAACCAACACCAGCACCGGGTCGAGTGAGACCGAGGTGAAAGCATTCGCAGTCATGCCGTGGACCTCACCATCCTGATCGACGGTGATGACCGTGACCCCGGTGGCAAAACAGCCCATGGCCCTGCGGAAATCGCTCGTGTTGAGGCTCATGCGGGAACCTGCTGGCCCTTGTCTTGGGTGGCCTGATCCTGAACAACTTCGCTCTGAATAATTTTGCTCTGAAGATTCTCGATCGTTCTGCCCGAATCGCCAGACACCTCATCCGGCAATTGAACACGCTATCACAGATGGTACGGTCTGCCACGGCGGGACAGGATTCGCCGTGTCCGTTATGATCTTTGCCAGTGATTTGCCGGTATGATCGTTTTCTTACGTCGGATTTTGGTGAAGAGAATTTCGAAGTAGCGAGTATGGCCGTCTTTTCCCCAGATGCGCAATTGGCGGCAGCGGAGTTAGCCCTCGGCGCCGAACCGCTCTCTCGCGAGGCGGCTCGTCTGCTGCTGCGAGCAGACGACAATGCGCTCCCTTCGCTGCTCTCAGCGGCGCAGGCTGCCCGTGCGAAATTCAAACCGGGAATCATCACCTATTCCCGCAAGGTGTTTCTTCCCCTGACGAATCTTTGCCGCGACTACTGCGGCTACTGCACCTTCCGGCGCGATCCCGGCGACCCCGGCGCGCACACCATGAGCCCAGACGAAGTAATGGAAGTAGTACGCGCGGGTGAGCGCTTGGGATGCACCGAGGCTCTGTTCAGCCTGGGAGACAAGCCGGAGTTGCTCTTTCCCGAAATGCGCGAGACGCTGCGGCGCTGGGGATACAAATCAACGCTCCATTATCTGGAAGCGATGTGTGAAAAGGTGCTTCGCGAATCGAGTTTGCTACCGCATCCGAACCCTGGATTGATGAGCGCGAAATGGCTGGAACGGGTGTCCCGCGTGGCTCCGAGCATGGGGCTGATGCTTGAAACGACGAGTGCGCGACTCCTCGCTAAGAGCGCCGCGCATGACAATGCTCGCGACAAAGATCCCGCGAAGCGCATCCGCGTAATCGAAGACGCGGGTCGGCAGAAGATTCCTTTCACTACCGGAATTCTGATTGGAATTGGCGAGACGCTGGAAGAGCGCGTGGACGCGCTGATTGCGATCCGCGACCTGCATGATAAATATGGGCACATCCAGGAAGTAATCATTCAAAACTTCCGCGCCAAGAGTGGAACGCCGATGGCGCACTGGCCGGAACCCGGCCGCGGAGAAATGCTGCGCACGTTGGCCGTCGCGCGGCTCCTGATGCCGGAGATGAACATTCAGGCGCCGCCGAATCTTTCCGACCCGCATTATGCCGATTTGCTCGATGGCGGCATCAATGACTGGGGTGGAGTTTCGCCGCTGACGCCGGACTTCATCAATCCGGAAAAGCCCTGGCCGCACCTGGACGAATTACAGCAGCGGACCGAGGCCAAGGGATTCGAGCTGCGCCAGAGGTTGCCGGTTTATCCAGAATTTATAGATCGGGCAGCAGCCCACGGCGATCTGCTGGCCGAACGACTGAACGGCGCGGCCGACGCTGAGGGCTACGCACGAATGCGAAACGCACCAAAGCGAAAAAAGAGGGTGGCATGATCACAGTTCTCACTGGCGGCACCGGTGGCGCCAAATTCGTCGATGGACTCCGGCAGATCGTTCGTCCGGAAGAACTGACGATCATCGTGAATACCGGCGACGACCTCTTGTGGTGGGGGTTGTACGTTTCTCCGGATCTCGATTCCATCACCTACCTGCTGGCGGGAAAATTAAGCCAGGAGCGCGGATGGGGCGTGAAGGGCGACACTTTTTTCTGCCTGAACGCCATGGGACAACTCGGGCAGCCGACGTGGTTCCACGCCGGCGATCGCGACCTGGCCACGCACATTTTTCGCTCCAAGCTGCTAGCCGATGGCAAGACGCTCAGTGAAGCCACGTCTGAGATCGCCGCCAAGCTGGGAGTCAGGGCGCGCATCCTGCCCATGAGTAATTCACGCGTGGAGACGCGGGTTCTGACTCCGGTCGGAGACTTGAGCTTCGAAGAATATTTCGTCCAGCGCTGGTATCAGGATCCCGTGGAATCGGTGCGTTTCGCCGGCGCCTCGGACGCGGAGCCGGCGCCGGGAGTGACGGAAGCTATTCGCTCGGCCGACCTCGTATTGTTGGCCCCGAGTAATCCGGTAACCAGCATCGCTCCGATTCTCGCCGTGCCCGGAATTCGCGAAGCGCTGCGCGAAAGCCGCGCGCGCATTGCCGCCGTGAGCCCGATCGTCGCCGGAGCCGCAGTCACCGGTCCCGCTGGAATCCTCATGGCGGCGCAGGGTCTCGCCGTTTCAATTGCCGGCGTTGCCGACTTCTATCACGATTTTCTCGATCTGCTGGTGGTCGATTCCGAAGACGCGTCGGCTGCCGAAGAATTGCGCAGGACCGGCATGCGTGTGCATTGCACTCCGACCATCATGCGTAAGCATGAAGATAGAGTTGCGTTGGCAAGGACCGTTCTGGAAGCGGCGATGCAGCCTCCTTCCGCTCAGCCCGCCACGGAGCAGGCATGATTCTGGTTCCCATCAAAAATCTCGCGGATGCCAAGCAGCGTCTCTCTTCCATTTTGAGTCCGGAGGAACGCGTCATGCTCGCGCAAGCCATGTGCGAGGACGTGTTGCAAGCCCTGGCGCACTGGCAGAGTCGGCCCGCGGTTGCAGTCGTGACCAGCGATTCGTATGCACGCGATTTGGCCGCGCACTTCAATTTCGAAGTTGTCGCCGACAACAACTCCGGCGAGACCAGCGCCATCGAGATGGCAACAGCGGTCTGCAAAGAGCGCGGAGCGAATAGCACCCTGGTGATTCCCGCAGATATTCCTCTAATCGACAGTTCTGAGCTGCAGAAGATTGTGGACTGCGCGCCTCCCGGAGGCGCGGTGCTGGTGCCCGATGCGGCCGGACGCGGAACCAACGCTGCCTCGCGATCTCCGAGCGATTTGTTTCCGCTGCACTTCGGGAACGACAGTTTTTTGCCGCACCTGGCCTCAGCCAAAGCAACCGGCTTGCCGTGTGTTGTGCTCGAACTGCCGGGGATTGCGCGCGATGTCGATCGTCCTGAGGATCTCTTCGAACTGGCGGCTGTCAGCGGAGATCGGCGGTCGCAGAAGCTCGTGCGAAGTTGGAACCTCGGTAGCCGGAATCAGGTTCAGGTTCAAGTTAAGGAGTGTCGGGTCGAATATGGCGTCCAGCGCCGCTAGACGCGAGAGTAAGCGCGAGGCTGGGGAAGTTCGCATTCTCCCGGTCGCGGTCAGCGGAGAAATCCGTGCCGGAGATTCGCTGAGTGCCATCCTTTTGTCGGCGGCGCGAAAATCAGGGCTCCGCTTTCAGGATGGCGACATTCTGGTCGTGAAGCACAAAGTTGTTTCGAAGGCGGAAGGCGCGATCGTCGCTCTGGATGAGATCTGGCCCTCGTCGGCTTCGAAGACCTGGGCACAGCGCTACGGGCTCGACGCCCGCGTCAGCGAGCTGGCGGTGCGTGAGAGCCGTCGAATCGTGCGCCGAAAAAACGGCGTTCTGATCACCGAAACCAGGCACGGTTTCGTTTGCGCGAACAGTGGCGTGGACGTATCGAATGTCGATGGAGGGCGGCACGCAGTGTTGCTGCCGGTGGATCCAGATCGCTCCGCGATGAAATTGCGGCGGGAGTTGAAAAAGCAGATTGGAATCGAGATCGCAGTCATCGTTAGTGATAGTTTCGGGCGTCCGTGGCGCGAAGGTTTGACAGAAGTCGCAATCGGCGTCGCCGGAATGCGGCCTCTGGTCGATTATCGCGGACGCCGCGATACGCACTGCTACCCGTTACACGCCACAGTGGACGCGGTCGCCGACGAATTGGCTTGCGCGGCGGGACTGGTCTGCGGCAAGCTGGCAGGCACACCCGCGTGCATCATTCGCGGCTATGTGTATGATCGCGAAAACCGCCGGGGCAGTCGTGGGGCAAGGGAGCTGATCCGGCCCGCGCAGAACGATCTTTTTCGGTAGCGGATCGACCAGAGTTCGTTATCAGGTATTCGTTAGAGGAGCGTCATGGCATGGCAGGCTGTACAACTCGAGCAATTCCCTTCGCTGACGTGGGACGAAGTCGCACCCCACGCATCCGCGGCGATTCGCAACGCCTTGGAGCGCGTGCTAGAAACACAAGAGGGCGCATGTCTAAGCGATGACGAACGCTACGCCTTGGCGAACTGTGACGCCGCGGACTTGCTCGCACTGCTCGTAGCCGCCGATATTCTTCGCCGCGAACTGGTCGGCAACATCGTCAGCTACGTCGTAAACCGCAATATCAATTTCACGAACATCTGTTTCGTGGGCTGCAAATTCTGCGCCTTCAGCCGCGGACCGCGTGAAGGCGACTCTTATTTTCATTCGCTCGAAGATATGGGCCGCAAAAGTAAAGAGGCGTGGGATCTGGGCGCTACCGAAGTCTGCATTCAGGGCGGACTGCCGCATGGTCTGCCTCCGTTTTATTACCGCGACATTCTGCGTGCCGTGAAGAATGCGGTTCCGGGCATGCACATCCATGCCTTCTCTCCCATGGAAATTGTGTACGGCGTGGAACTGACCGGCATGACGCTGCGCGACTATTTGATGATGCTGCGCGATAACGGACTGGACACGCTTCCCGGCACAGCGGCTGAGATCCTGGATGACGAAGTGCGTCATGTGCTCTCGGCCAACAAACTTTCGACAGCGCAATGGCAGGAAGTGATCCGCACGGCGCACTCTTGTGGCATCCCAAGCACTTCGACATTGATGTACGGACACATGGAAACTCCAGATCATTGGGTGCGGCAATTGGCTCTGTTGAGGCAGATTCAGTCTGAGACCGGCGGTTTCACTGAATTCGTTCCGCTGGGTTTTGTGCACCAGAACACGCTCTTGTTCCAGCAGGGACTGGCGCGTTCGGGCCCGACGCTCGCCGAACATCTCAAGATCCATGCGCTCGCCAGAATCATGCTCGCCGGCTCGATTCATAACATTCAGGTCTCGTGGGTGAAGCTGAACCGCAGACTTTCGCAACTCTGTCTGCACGCGGGCGCCAACGACTACGGCGGAACGCTGATGGAAGAAAATATTTCACGCGAGGCCGGAGCAACCGCGGGCCAATACACCAGCCCGGAAGATTTCCAGGCGCTGATTCTGGAGATCGGGCGCATCCCAGCCGAGCGCAACACTAAATATTCGCGGATGCAGATCAAGTTTCCGGCCGAATTGCTTTCTCCCGAGCTGTCTCGCGAATCGCCTCTGGCTGCGGAATCCGCATGAACGCCAGCATGAGCCGTCCCATCGCCGTCATCGGAGGCACCGGACCGGCAGGCACGGGCCTCGCGCTGCGCTGGGCGCGTGCTGGAGAGACTGTCATCATCGGTTCGCGCGACGCCGCGCGCGCACAACAGACAGCAGAGACAATCCGCAAACGGGCCAGCGCAAATGCGCAAGTTTCTGGAATGGAGAATTCGGCGGCCTGCGCTGCCAGCGATCTGCTGATGCTCACCGTCCCCTTCGAAGGGCAGGCCGAACTGCTGAAGCAGTTGAAGCCTGCGATTCGTTCGGGCAGCGTTCTGATTGATGCGACCGTTCCGCTGGCTGCGAGCGTTGGCGGACGCGCCAGCCGCACTCTTGGCGTGTGGCAAGGCTCGGCCGCACAGCAGACGGCTGAACTGGTTCCGAAGGGCGTTTCCGTGGTAGCAGCGTTCCACAACCTTTCCGCGGACGTTCTTAATGGAGATGACGACGTGGATTGCGATGTGATCGTATGCAGCGACGATCCGAACGCCACGCAACTCGCGATGGACCTCGCGGTGAAGATCTCTGGCGTGCGCGCGATCGATGGCGGCAAGCTGGAGAACGCGCGCCTGGTCGAGCAAGTCACTGCGCTGCTGATCGGTCTCAACATCCGGCATAAAGGCCACAGCGGAATTCGCATCACGGGGTTGCCAGACGCCGCGTACAAGAAGTAAGCCATGGTTCCTCCTCCCAGCGGCGAACTCGCCATCGAATTCGATCATGCGTCTTTCCAACTGAACGGTCGCACGCTGCTGCACGATCTCGTGCTCTCCGTAAAGCAGGGTGAAACGCTGGTGCTTCTCGGCCGAAGCGGATCGGGAAAGACGACCTCGCTGAAGCTGATCAACCGTTTGCTGTTACCAACCACGGGCGACGTGCGTGTTAACGGGCGTCGCACTGCGGAGTGGGATCCGATTCGGTTGCGGCGAAGCATCGGATACGTTATTCAGGACGGCGGTTTGTTCCCGCACTTCACTGTGGAACGCAACATTGCGCTGGTGCCGCGAATAGAAAACTGGCCTAAAGAACGCGTCGATGCGCGCGTGCGCGAACTGCTGAGCCTGGTCGGACTGAGCGCAGACCTGGCATCGCGCTATCCCAGTCAACTTTCCGGAGGCCAGCGGCAGCGCGTTGGAGTAGCTCGCGCTCTCGCGGCCGATCCGCCAATTCTGCTGCTCGACGAGCCTTTCGGCGCGCTCGATCCCATCACGCGATCGGAGATGCAAAAAGAATTTCGCGCTCTGCAGCATCGGATGCGGAAGGCAGTGATTTTTGTCACTCACGATTTGCGCGAGGCTCTGCTGCTTGGCGATCGTATCGCGCTGATGGAGGAAGGTCGCCTCATCGTGGACCTTCCTGTGGCGGAATGTTCGCGTTCGCAGCATCCACTGGTGCGTGCATACGTGGAAGCGTTTTCCGGAATCGCGGATCCGTTGCCGAATTTCAGGTGATCGCGAAGTGATCGCAAGGTGAAAGGTGATCGGCATGAATTTCCTGCAGTTCATGATGGTAAATCGTCAGCAGGTGCTCGATCTTACGCTGGAGCACATCACGCTCGCGGGCGTAGCGACACTTTTCGCGGCACTGATTGGAATTCCGCTGGGTGTGCTGATCACGCGCGTTCCGCAACTCAGCAAAGCAGTGCTGGGCGGCGCGAATATTATCCAGACCATTCCGAGTCTTGCCTTGTTTGGCTTCCTCCTTCCTGCGCCGTGGATTGGAGAACGCGCTGGTCGTCTTGCCATTCTCGCGCTTGCTCTCTATGCGCTTTTGCCGCTTATTCGTAATGCTTACGCTGGAATTCGCAGCGTCGATCCGGCGGTGGTTGAGGCCGGACGCGCCATGGGATTGACCGACTGGCAATTGCTTTTTCAAGTTGAGTTGCCTCTGGCTTCGGGAGTGATTGTTGCGGGAGTGCGAATTGCGACGGTTGTCTCCATTGGACTCGCGACGATTGCTGCTGCGATCGGCGCGGGCGGACTGGGAGAATTTATTTTTCGCGGACTTGCCATGGTGAACAACCAGGTGATTCTGGCGGGAGCCGTTCCGGCCGCGCTGCTGGCGCTCTTTGCCGACTTCGTACTGGGACGACTGGAGCGGCGGTTGGGATCGCTGCGTTCGAAATCGTAGCGTGACAATAGTCGTTGACAATAGATGACCATCGATTCCATGCGCGCTCGCAGCAGACAAGCCATCTGCAAATTGATTTTGCCGGCGTTTGTCATCTTGCTTTTTTTGCCTCTCGTAAGTTGTGAACGTCATGCGGATCGCATTGTGGTCGGATCCAAGAACTTCACCGAGCAGCTCATTCTCGGAGAACTTTTCGCGCAAGTCATCGAAGCCCGAACTCACCTTCCCGTGGAGCGTCGTTTTTATCTTGCAGGCACGTTCATCTGCCAGCAGGCGATTCTCGCCGGACGAATCGACATCTACCCGGAATACACGGGCACGGCGCTGACGGCGGTTCTCAAAGAAAAACCGAGCGGCGACAAACAAGACGTCTATCAACGCGTGAAGCAAAGTTACGAAACGAAGTTTGGCCTCACCGTGGGACCTCCGCTCGGGTTTGACGACACTTTTGCTATGGTGATCCGGGGCGAGGATGCGCGACGACTGCATCTGAAGACACTGTCGCAGGCGGCGGCATTTGCTCCGCAGTGGCGCGCCGGTTTTGGCTACGAATTCATGGAGCGTCCCGATGGATACAAGGGTCTGGTCGCCAGCTATGGCCTGCGCTTCGCGTCGGCACCGCGCATTATGGATCTGGGATTGATTACTCGCGCGCTCAAAGACCGGCAGGTGGATATCATTGCCGGGAATAATACGGATGGATTGATTCCGGCGCTCGACTTCGTGGTGCTGGAGGACGACCATCATTATTTTCCGCCGTATGAAGCCGTGGCGATCATGCGCGACGAGATGCTGAAGAAGCATCCCGAGGCGGGAGCGGCGCTTGGCGAACTGGCGGGAGCGATCTCCGACGACGACATGCGGCGGATGAATTATGCGGTGGATGGAGAGCATCGCGACGCGGCTGCGGTGGTGAAAGAGTTTCTGCGGCAGCGTCGGATGATTAAGTAAGTACAAGTTTGTATGGTCGAGGATATATTAACCACTGTATTAATAGTCAATTGGTTCTGTACCCCCCCCCCCCCCCCCCCCCCCCCCCGATTCCCGCTAAAATATTAAGGAATAAGGACTTAACTCCAAAATATTCATAAATAAGGAGTTAGGGGGGGTGGTTTGAGAAGATCCCTCACTTCGTTCGGGATTTCGGCAGCGGGCTCCCGCTTCGCTCACGCCCGCTAAGCGCCTCAAGTTGTCAAAGAACGCTGAAGATTGGTTTGGGGCAGATTCGAGGAGCGTCTTGGGAGACGCTTGCGCCTCGGGGCTGCTCCAATCAGGTTTCCATTATCGCCCACGGCGGGTTTGGCGTCTGTGCGGCGGATCACAGATGTTTTGTGATGAATCAGGGGTCCGAAATGTTCGCGTGGATCTCGCTAGGGTCAGGCCGAAACTGGGCTTTGGAGCGTAAATGGCTGACAGGCGAACAAATGGCGCAAAGTTGTGATATCGCCTTCCATGAGAAGGCCGGTCGGAGTCAAGTAGGTTCCATTGTTTTTCGTTGGACAAGGTTTTTCTCCCGCCGAGTGGCCGCTGTCGCCATGCTTCCATCCGCACTCTCGAGGAGCGATTGGTTTCGCTCGGTGCATGTTGGGCGTTCTCGTTGCAGCCGGTGCTGCCATCTGATTGTCGCCCTCTGGTTCTGCTCGTTTCGAGTGGAACCCGGGCCAGGCGATTAACGCAGTCACCGGAACTCGGCTTTAGGCTTTTCCCTTTTCCTTTCGCAGAACGTTTTTGATTTTATGCTGCCGCCGGCAATGCTCCCTGGTTGTTGTTGTGCAAGGGTTCGTAAACCTCTCCGCTCACCCACAAGCGATGCAGCAGCACGGCCAGCTTTCGTGCGGTCGCGATGATCGCTCGTTTCTTCCCACTTTTTCCGCCGCGCTCGGCCAGTTTCAGTCCCCAGCGCCGCAGATCGCAATCGATGCCGAACGGTCCCAGAATGTGTTGTGCGCCCTGCACCAGCAGCGTGCGCAGATAGGGATCGCCTTCCTTGCTGATATGCATCTGCGGCTCGCTCTGCCCCGAGTTCCGCCGTCCCGGCTGCAATCCCAGATAGCTGCCCACGTCGCGGCTCTTGCGGAAGCGATGCGGGTCTTCCAGCGTCAGTAAGAATGTCAGCGCGATCAGCGTGCCCACTCCCTTGATCTGCTTCAGCAGCGCCACCTGCGGATAACTCTGCTGCCCCAGTTTCTCGATCCGTTCGTTGTACTCCGCGATTTGCTCGCTCAGCGATTCCAGCGCCACCAGCAACGGCTGCACTGCGGCCTGTAACTCGGGACTCAGTCCTTCGGCTTTTTCCGGATTCATGTTGCGCACGTTGCAGCCGCGCAATCGTTCTCCGTAACTCTTCGCCAGTCCACGCACGGTGTTGACCAGCGCCGTTCGCGCCCGCACCAGTCCGGCTCGCGCCCGAATCACCGTCAGATCGGCTTGCGCCTGTGCGCTGCGATGCCTCACCGGACTCAACAACTTTGGATCGATCCGCGCCAGTCGGGCCAGCGCTTGCGCATCCAGACGATCGTCTTTCTTCCGGCTTTCCCCGATCAGCCGCACCCGGCGCGCGTTCGCCACGATCACTTCGTGTCCCAACCCCTTCAGCAAACGGCTGATCCACGGCGAATGCGTCCCGGTTTCGAGCGCGATCCGGCAGCGCGGCAGGGCACCGAAGACTTCCTGCAACGCTTTCGCATTCGTGCGGACTCGCTGTTCCAGCCGGATCTGCCCGCCTTCATCCACCATGCAGTACCAGCTGTTGCGATCTCCCAGATCCAGTCCGATGGTCAATTTCGGTTGAGAAATATTCCTGCTCTGCTTCGCCGCTACGGTGCTAACCTTCTTCATTGCCGGTCTCCTTTTTATCTGTGCTTCGAGCACGTCGATAACTTGGGAGCCTACAGCATCCCGTCGGAGACCGGCCTTCTCATCCCATCTGATTTCAACAAGTATCGGGTGCTTTGGACTAGAATTAGGCGTCAAAATGCGGGCGGCGTACTCAATGCCCCGATGGAGAAGCGCCTTATTATGCTACGTCGAGTGTTTGCCTTCGCTTTCATTTTGGGCCTGCTGGTCGGATTTCGGGAAGAGGAAGCACGGGCGGTTCACCCACTGGATACGTCATTTCGGCCTATGTTTGACGTTCTAGAGGCTCCGTCACTCCAGCCCATTCTTGAGGCTCTAGATAACGCCAAAGTTTCGGGATCTTTCGTCTTCTCGGGACACTGCGACTTGGCGGCGTGTTCGCCACATGCAGACTTTCCTAACTTCCGTGCCCCTGTGCAGGCAGGAGGGCCAACTATTCAAGTATTGCGAGAGGTACTCGCGGACGCTCCAGCCATGCAGGTAACGCAGGACACAGGCGGAACAATCCGAATGAACGAAACCGGAGTTCCGACGGACCTGCTAAACGTCAAGATCAGCCACATCCCCTTCGAGACCTACGGACAGCGCGTCTACACTGCAAATGGCGGTCTGAAAGTTATTTTGCAGACGCCGGAAGTATTAGCTTTCATGAAAGCCCACGACATCAGAGGACCGTTTGGGCCTTTTGATGGCTGCTCTGGACATGGCGAAGCGGTACCCGGCAATCTTGGCCAGTGGCCGCCCGAGTACCCGCACATTTCTGGATCTCTGGACAACGTAACCCTCTCCGAGGCGTTGGACTATGTCCTTAGAACATTTCCCGGCATCTGGATTTATGAGAGTTGCCCCCAGAGTGACAAAAAAAAGCGCGTTGTCTATTTGAGATTCTTGGCCCTCCACGAGATCGGTGGTCGAGCTTTTGTCGTTGCCAGTTGATTTGGCAACCATCAACTGGCGTAACATCGCGATTACACTCAAAACCCCTGCAGTCGGATGCCTGTCTGCGTCCGACAGGGTGAGTGAGTGTAGTTTGAGAAGAAAGTCAGATGGATGGGTCCCTTCGGCAAGCTCAGGGCAGGCTCTTCGTTTCGCTCAGGATCACAATCCCTTGGGTTGACCTCTGGTGTGAGTTGGCGAGGCCCTCGGGGGCTAAAGCCCGATTCCTTTTGGTTCTCCGTGGCACGGCTGAAGCCGTGCCCTTCCCGTTCGTGGAGAGGAGTAGGTTTTTTCACGCGCCGTCGAACAGCAGGTCCTTCGCTTCGCTCAGGATGACAAACTGCGAAAATTCGGGATTCTATGGGGCGGCATTTCGCTTCAACGGCAGCTTCACCTTCAAGATCAACACCAACACCAACAGCAGCTTCAACTTCAAGATCAACACCAGCACCAACGGCAGCGGACAGGAGTGTCCGCTCCACTACTCTTCTACGGGCTGGGCGTTTAGTTCTTCCTCGGGTTCGCCTCCGGCCAGGCCTTGGGCGATGATCAGGCGGCGGGCTTCGATTCGCATGGTGGGGAGGGCTCGTCCGAACCAGATGGCTCCGAGGACGCAGGCTACTCCTCCAACCGCGACGGTGATGGGCGCGCCTATGCGGTGGGCTAAGGCTCCTCCGAAGAACGCTCCGAAGGGAGCCATGCCCATGAACATCATCGAGTAGAGCGACATGACGCGGCCGCGGAGCTGGTCGGGGACCATAGTCTGGATCAGCGTGTTGGAGCAGGCCATTTGCAGCATCATCGAATAACCGGCGGGCAGCAAGAGCGCGACTGATAGCCACATTGACGTGGAGAAGGCAAAACAGAAGAGGCTAATTCCCAGGCCCGCACAACTGATGGTGATCCAGCGTCCCAGGCCCTTTACTCCGGTCTTAGCGGCTAGCGTCAGGGCGCCGAAGAGCGCGCCTACTCCGGTGGCTCCCATCAGGATGCCTAGTTCGCGGGCGCCGCCGTGCAGAATTTTGTCGGCGAAGATGGGCATCAGCACGGTGTAGGGCATGCCGACCAGGCTCACCAATCCGATCAGCAAAAGCAGGGCGCGGATGACCCGCGTCTGGTTGACCCAGCGGAACCCTTCGATGATGTCTTCAATCGGAGAATGTTTGCTGGCGCGCGGGGCGCAGTGCACGCGCATCAGCAATAGTCCGACGATCACGGCGATGTAGCTGAGCGAGTTGGCGGCGAAGCACCAGCCTTCTCCGATTCTTGCTACCAGAATTCCGGCTATGGCGGGGCCGATGACGCGGGCTCCGTTGAACATTGAGGAATTCAGCGCGATGGCGTTCATCAGGTCTTCTTTGCCGACCATGTCGATGAGGAAGGATTGGCGTCCGGGGATGTCGAAGGCGTTGACCACTCCGAGCAAGGCGGCGAGCGCGAAGATGTGCCAGACGTGAACGCGGCCGGTCAGCGTGAGCCAGGCCAGAATTCCGGCGAGGATCATGGATGCGATCTGAGTAATGATGACCAGGCGCTGGCGATTGACGCGGTCGGCGGTGATGCCTCCGAAGGGAGCGACTAAGAAGACGGGAAACTGGCTGGCGAAGCCGACGCTTCCGAGCAGGAGCGCAGATCCGGTTAGGCGGTAGACGAGCCAGGCTTGAGCCACGCTCTGCATCCAGGTGCCGATCAGGGAGATGAGCTGTCCGCTGAAGAAGAGCTGGAAGTTGCGGTGACGTAAGGCCCGCAGGGTCGTAGCCCATCGGGGTGTGAGTTTTAGTTTCCCTTCTTCAGTTGTCGCGGTGGCGGAATTTTGCGCTTCGGTCACTCCTCTAGAACTTTTTCACATCTTTTGTATGACGGCAAGAGAGACACGGCAACCGATGGTGTCCTAGTAGAGTTTTTTCACCACGGAGTCACAGAGTCACGGAGAAACCCAAATTACTTGGCAAACCCGCCTATGCCAAGCCTGCGGTTGTTTACTTTACTGACAGATTTCCACAGGCTGGGACGTGACCTATTTGGAACTTCCCCGCAGGGTCGATCCGCGATAGAGTAAGTGCCGCCGATACGAGCGGACTGGATTCGGCGAGGACTTAGCCATGAGCGCAGATCCCAATCGTATTGAGAGACGCGGTGCGCAGCGCTTCGAGGTGCACCTGCCGCTGTCGGTTCAGTTCGAAGGACGGACCGCTCCGGGATTTACCCAGAGCTTGAGTGGTCGTGGAATCTTCTTTTACTCCGAGATTGTGCTGCCTGAAGGAGCGGTCGTGGAATTGACCTTTTCCATGCCTGGCGAAATCACGCTGGCGGAGAATATGCCGGTGCGCTGCCGCGGGCGGGTACTACGCGCGTCTACATCCCTGGCAGCTCATTCCGCGAGTGGTCAACGAAACGGGATCGCGGTGCAATTCGACTCCTATGAGTACTTGTCCGCTGATGAGCCGGTCACACAGTTCGTACGAGTTTCGTCGGGAAGTGGCGTGGCGGTGAGTTCCGGCGTGGCTCCGCGCTGAAATCGGCGTCTGTTTGTGAAAATATAGGAAAATCCCTAGACTTACACGGCCGTGGAGCCCACCCTAACGTCGCAAAAAGCGCGACGTTAGGATGGGGCACCCGCGCATGACTTCCACAAGGCCTCTGGCGGTGCCATCTTTTCAAGCGCGGGCATTTGCCTTACAATCAGTGAAACCAGCAGTCTGGCGGGATTCCAGCCTAGCAATTGACGGCCCGCCTGCAACCTGCCGCTTCGTCTGTGGTCCCCCCTTCGATTACGAAGGTCACTTGGTCCCGACGATGAAAGTTCGTAGCATGGCAATGAGCACTGAGAAGCGAGTCATGCCCGGGATCGCCGTCGCGCTCCTTACCGAGGACCGCGAACAATCCGTCGTAATGCATAGCCGGGTCGAGAGCACGAATCTGGCCCGTACCGTGCTTAGCCACGTCGGGTTTCCGGCGGGGCCGAGCGACGCCGTGCTGCGGCAATTGCAGGATCAGCACGCCGAAGTCGTGCTGGTGGATATCGATCCCAAGAATCCGCAGCGCGCTATTCGCACCATTGAACTGATCCACGCCAGCACTCCCGAAGTCACGATTTTTGCGGTGGGCGACATGAGCCAGCCCACCAATATTGTTTCCGCCATGCGCGCCGGAGCCCGCGAATTTCTGGATCATGGCGCCAGCCGCGAAGCGCTAATCGAGGCCTTCACTCGATTCTCGGCCACATTGAGCCGGGCGCAGCGCAGTTCGACCAAGGCACGTGTACTTACCTTCTTGAACGCCAAGGGCGGAGCCGGCGCCACTACTACCGCTGTCAATACCGCCGTCGCTTTGCAGGAAACGCACGGGCGGGTGGTGCTGGTGGATTTCGCTCCCATTGGGCACGCGGCGCTGCAACTGAATCTGCGGCCGCAATTCACGCTGATTGATGCTCTGCAGAACCTGCATCGCATGGATGGATCGCTGCTCGATGGGCTGATGACGCCGTATCGCAATGGCCTGCATCTGCTGGCCGGCGCTCAACTGCCACACAACAGTGTCCCGACGGCGTCGGAACTGGCGCGGCTCTTCGATCTGCTGGTAGACCAGTATCACTTCGTGGTGCTCGATTGCTCCGGCCGGATGGACAGCACGGTGCAGATGATCTGCGACCTTTCGAATGCGGTGCTGCTGGTGACGCAGACCGATGTTGTTTCGCTGTGGAGCGCGGGACGGATTCAAGCGTTTCTGCAGGATGGAGCGGGCCGCGATCGGCTGCGGATCGTGCTCAACCGATATAAAAAGATTCCCGGCTTCAGCGATGAGGACGTGGAAAAAGCCACGAACTGCAAAGTGCTCTGGAAAGTGCCCAATAACTTCCAGGTGGTTGGACCCGCGATTGACAAGGGCAGTCCGGTGGCGGCGCAGGGCAATCACGAAATCGGCCGGTCGTATCAGGCTCTGGCTGCGGAATTGGCGGGCGCTACGACCTCCGGCGAAGGTGCGCTCTCGCTGCTTTATCAGCACGACAAGGGCGGCGACAAGAAACGAACCGCCAGCCCGCTGATCGTCTCGCCCATGCGCGCGGGGCAATAAGGTCTGCGCTTCAGTCCCGCAATTCCTGGTTTACCTCCGCAATCTGACTTCTCACCTCTGCGATTCCCGCGCTTTGTTAGAATCAGGCTTCGCCAATGACGCCTAGAATCGTTGAGATCCTTTATCAGATGATCGCGTTTCTGTTTGCGATCAGCGTGCACGAGTCCGCCCATGCGTGGACGGCGTCACGCTGCGGCGATCCTACGGCTCGCATGTTGGGACGGGTGACTCTGAATCCGATTCCGCACATTGATATTTTGGGGACGATCATACTGCCGCTGGTCGCGGCCATCAGCCATATTCCGTTGCTGGGCTGGGCCAAGCCCACACCGGTGGATCCGCGGAATTTTCGCCATCCTATGCTGGACGACATTTTGACTTCCGTGGCGGGGCCGGTTAGCAACTTCATCGTCGCCACTGGAGCGCTTTTGCTGCTAGGCGGTATCTCGCTTTCATCGGACTCAGGACACAATCTTGTCGGATTGGTCGCCGGTGGCGACAGTGCGGCTTCGGACTCCGCATTGACGCCCGTCGTTATGTTGTTGTTTGAACTTATGTTTATCAACATCGTTCTGGCGGTTTTTAACCTGATTCCCGTCCCACCGCTCGATGGCAGCCACGTGCTGCGGCATTTCCTGCCGGATTCGGCGCGCATGGTGTACGACCGCATGGGATTCTTTGCACTTCTGGCGCTGGTTTATCTAGCTCCAGGGTTGATCAGCGGCTTGATCGGCCCGTTTGTTCGCTTCTACGTCTCGATGCTGGGAAAATTCTGAATGACAATTCCTTCCAACAAGAAACGCGTGCTGAGCGGAATGCGCTCGACGGGCAAACTGCACCTGGGAAACTATGTGGGCGCGCTCGAAAATTGGGTTCGCATGCAGGAGCAGTATGACTGCTTCTTTTTTATTGCCGACTGGCACGCGCTGACTACCGACTACGCGGACACTTCTCGCCTGAAAGAAAATTCGGTCGAGGTGCTGCTGGATTGGCTGGCGGCGGGGCTTGATCCGGCGAAGTGCGTGATGTTCATTCAGTCGCACGTTCCGGCGCATGCGGAATTGCATTTGCTGCTTTCGATGATCACTCCCCTGGGATGGCTGGAGCGCGTGCCGACTTATAAGGAGCAGAAGGAAAATATCAAGGAGAAGGACCTGGCCACGTACGGGTTTCTGGGTTATCCCGTGCTGCAATCGGCGGACATTTTGATTTACAAGGCGGATGTCGTTCCCGTCGGCGAAGACCAGGTCGCGCACGTTGAGCTGACGCGCGAGATTGCGCGGCGGTTCAACGGGTTCTATGCGGGGAAGCGCGAATATGTTTTCCCTGAACCGGCGGCCTTGCTTACGCCGGCTCCTCGACTGCCTGGGACCGACGGCCGCAAGATGTCGAAGTCGTATGGCAATGCGGTGATGCTTACCGATCCGGAGCCGGTGGTGCGGCAAAAGCTGAAGACGATGGTCACCGACCCTGCGCGTGTGCGACGCAGCGATCCTGGGAATCCTGATATTTGCCCGGTGGGCGATCTGCACAAAATATTCAGCAGCAAAGAAACAATGGCGAAAGTTTACGAGGGCTGCCGGTCGGCAGGAATTGGATGTATCGAGTGCAAGGGCTGGGCGGCCGACGCCATTGTAAAGATCCTCAACCCGATGCAGGAGCGGCGAAAAAAATACGAGGACAATCCGCGCCTTGCTTGGGATATTCTGGATGCTGGTTCGGCCCGCGCTCGCGACGTTGCGGGCGCTACCATGGACGACGTCCGCAGCTCGATGGGGCTGGATTACGAGAAGGGTTCGGCGAAGTGACGGAAACAAAGTGACGGATTTATCTCAACCTATAGCGGAACGATCGCCAGTCGAGGCGTCTCGGCGCGGCGCGGCTGGGCCCGTGCTGGTTGAGAGTAAGCCAACCGCGGCCAAGGCGGCTAGAACTAAAGACGATGCCAGTGATTTTCCGTTCGCGATTGCGCTGGGCGAAATCTATGAAGGCCCGCTCGACCTGCTGCTCGACCTGATCCGCAAGCAGGACATCAATATCTACGACATCCCCATCGCGCGGATTACGGCGCAATATCTTACTTATGTGGAGCGCATCCGCGAACTCGACGTGAATGTCGCCTCGGATTTCATCTACATGGCAGCGGTGTTGATACACATCAAGTCGAAGATGCTGCTGCCGCGCGATCCGCTTGCTCCGGCGGATGCGCTGGAAGATCCGCGCAACGAACTTGTTAATCGCCTGCTGGAGCACGAAAAGTTTAAATCGGCGGCACAGATGCTGCTGCAGAAACAGCAGATTGAAGATGCAGTGCTGAGCAATCCGGCGATTCGGGAGTTCATGGAAGCGGAAGGCACTGAGCCCGAGCTTGCGGCCGACGTCATTGACCTGGTCAAGACCTTTCAGCAGATTCTGGACCGGGCGCGCAACCGGCCAATTCTGGAAGTGGACGAAGAGACGGTCACCGTCGGACAGATGATCAAGTACTTGCACCGACGGCTGGCGCTCGAAGATCGTCCGATTCGATTGAAGCAGATGCTGCGCAATGTGCCGTCGCGACAGGCACTCGTCTGCATGTTTCTGGCGCTGCTCGAACTGGTGCGGTTGCAGGCAATCCAGATAAAGCAGGACCACGTTTTCGGCGAAGTGCTGCTGCGCAAGCATTCGCACTTTGAAGAAGTGATGACGGAGCAAGCTGCTATACGCGATGATTGGAAGTGAAAAAGAAGCAGGTTTCAAGGTTTCAGAGTTCCAAAGTTTCAAGGAAAAAGCGGAGAGTCGCGGGGTTAACGTTGCAACTCTGAAACCTTGAAACCTGGCCGTTGACTTATGAGTCTTAAACCCCAAATCGAAGCCATCATCTACGCGGCGGAAATGCCTATTTCGCTTGACCAGATATTTTCGCTGGTCAAGGAGTCTGTGCTGGCGGAAACTCCTGGTCTCGACCTCGCGGAAATTAAGTCCCGCATTCGCGCCACGCTCGAAGAACTCATCGCGGATTACTCCGGCTCTCATCACGGCATCGAAATCCGCCAGGTTGCGGGCGGATACCGCATGTCCACCAAGCCCGACCAGCATGATGTGGTGCGCGCTTTCGCTAAGAGTCTGAAGCCGCCTTTCAGGCTGTCGCTTCCGGCGCTCGAAACTCTGGCCGTCGTTGCTTACAAGCAGCCGGTCACGGTGCCCGAGATCAGCGAGATTCGCGGCGTCGATTCCGGTGGAGTGATTGCCACACTGCTCGATCGCAAGCTGATCACGACGGCCGGGAGAAAAGCCGTGATCGGGCGGCCGATTCTCTATAAGACCAGCCGCGAGTTTCTGCTGCGCTTCGGGCTGAAGGATGTCAACGAACTGCCCAGCATGGAGGAATTCGAAAAACTGCTGGCCGAGTCGTTCGAGAGCGACCTGCTTCCGGTTGAGGGCACGACCGATTCTTCCGAGACAGAGAACGTAGCTGAACTTGCCGAAGAGACCGATGCCGAACTCGCCGCGGAAGAAACAGAAGCGCCAGCCAGCCTCAAACGGGAGTAGCCTTCCATGCCAGCCGAACGTCTGCAAAAAATTATCGCTGCTGCCGGAGTCGCATCCCGCCGCAAGGCTGAAGGGCTGATCACGGAAGGCCGCGTGGTGGTCAACGGGCAGGTGGTCACCGAGCTTGGCACGAAAGCCGATCCCGAACAAGACCACATCCGCGTGGATGGCAAACTTCTGCAAGGACCCGAGCGCTTCACTTATGTCGCGCTGAACAAACCCAAGGGATATGTGACCACGGTCAGCGATGAAAAAAAACGCCCCACCGTGATGGACCTGGTGCAGAAGGTGAAAGGCCGCGTGTATCCCGTCGGGCGCCTGGATTGGGCCAGCGAAGGCCTGCTGCTGATGACTAACGACGGCGCGCTCGCCAATGCGTTGATGAAAGCGTCTTCTAACGTGGCTAAGGTGTACGTTGTGAAAGTCGCGGGCCAGCCTGACGAAGCCAAGCTCGACAAATTGCGACGCGGAGTTTCTATCGCGGAAAAGGGTGGACGCCGCGTGCGCACGGCTCCGGCGAAGATTCGGCTGATCCGCGAAGGCGATAACCCGTGGCTCGAGGTGACCATCATTGAAGGCCGCAACCGCCAGGTGCGAAAAATGTTTGAAGAGGTGGGGCACCACGTGGAGAAAATCCGGCGCGTGCAGTACGGACCGCTGGCGCTCGACGTGCCGCCGGGAGATTGGCGCAACCTTACTCTGCTGGAAGTCGCCAAGCTGAAAAGCGCGGCTTCGGGTGTGAAGGTTGCGAGTCCGCCTACTCCTTCTATACCGCTTCATGCACCGAAGGCTGCAACGAGCAAGCTGTTGCGGGCATTCAAGTCGGCGAAGCCATTGCGCGCATCGAAATTCCCGCAGGCATCGCGTTCACCAAAACCGCACCACTCGTCGAAGCCGGCGCGAACATTGAGATCAGGTAGTTCCAACCCGTCGCGAAAGCCCGCGCGCAGGCACGATTAACTGTGTTGGTGGAACGGCTTTAGCGTTTCGCTTCCGCGACCATTGGCAATCGGGCCGCGCCGTAGAGACCGGCATCGCTGCCGAGCAGCGCTCGCGTGATAATCGTCTTGTGGCCCGGACCGGGCTTCACGTGGGCGGAAGCGCCTTCATGCTTGGTCAACGCATTGGGCGGCGCGGTGGCGGCGTAGACAAACGAACGCTGGCCTAACTCTTCGAAAATCGCGGGAGAAAAAGCTTCCCATGCGCTCGAAACTCCTCCGCCAATCACGTAAATCGGAAGGTTCAGGGAATTCACTAACGCCGAAAGCACGATGCCGAGACAACGGCCTACGTAACGAAAGATGCGGCGCGCATCTTCGTCGCCTTGAATCGCGAGATTGTAAATCGACTTCGCGCTGAACTCCGGATCGGAGTTGGCGGTGCGCGCGAGCGCCGATGCTCCGTCATTCGCAATCGCTTCCCGCGCCATGCGGACGATAGCGGTGGCCGAAGCGTATTGCTCGAGGCATCCTCGATTACCGCATCCACAAGGGTGGCCCTCAGGCTCGACGGTTGTGTGGCCGAATTCTCCGCCCATACCGTTCACGCCGCGCCAGATTTTGCCGCCCTGCACGAGTCCGCCGCCGACGCCGGTGCCGAGGGTCAGCATCGCCATGTCGGAAAAATCCTTGGCGGCGCCCAGCCATTTTTCTCCGAAGGCGGCGACGTTGGCGTCGTTTTCGAGGATCACCACCGTCTTAAGGCGCTGCTCGATGGCGGCGCGAGCGGGATAGTCAACCCAATCCGGCAGGTTGGGCGATTCGCGCACCAGGCCGGTTTGCATGTCGATGATGCCGGGCACGCCGACGCCGATCCCGAGGAGGGGAGCGGAATTTTTGTACTTATCCGACATGCGCTGGATCGCGTCGCACATGTCGGCGATGACGTGATCGCGTCCGCGGGAAACTTTGGTGCCGAGCGTGACTTTCTCGACCAGAGCGCCCTGATCGTCCACGGCGGCGATGCGCAGGTTCGTGCCGCCGAGGTCTACTCCGATGGAAATCTTATTCATGCTGAAGGACGGGAGTGCGTTCCGAGGAGCACTTAAGCTCTGCTCTTTTCTACAGTGCTGGTGTCAATTCGTCAATATTAAATCGTTCTATTAGGGCTATTTTTGACATTTTGGACAATAGTGACTGCTGCGGCCGGCGAGCACAACGCGCCGGATCGGGCTCCCGCACACCAGGCAGGGCTCGCCCTCACGGCCATACACTCGATGCTGAAGCTGAAAGAATCCTTCTTCGCCGTCGGCGTCGACGTAATCGGAGACCGAAGATCCGCCGAGGGCGATCGCCTCGCGCAGGACTTGCTGGACCGCTCGGTGGAGTTTGCCCAACTGCGGCTTTGTGATCCTCGCCGGCCTCCGGCGGGGCCGGATGCCGCTGCGAAACAAGGACTCGTCGGCATAGATATTGCCCACGCCGCGCAGCAATTTCTGATTGAGAAGGGCGCTCTTGATCGGAGTCTTGCGTCCGCGAAAGAGCGCCACGAACTGATCCTCGCTCACCTCCAGCGGTTCTACCCCACCGGGATCGAAGCCTCCGGCGTGAAGATGAACGCTTAGTTTGCCAAACATCCGCGAATCGATGAACCGCAGTTCGCGTCCGGAAGCGAGTTTCGCGATCAGATGCGTGTGCTTGGCGATGTCGGCCGCCGGTTCGCTTACCAGCATGCGCCCGGTCATGCCGAGATGAACGATCCACTGCGCCGTTCGGGCGTCGGCGCATTTCCTTTTCTTCTTCGGTGCTCCTTCCAGATCGAACACGATGTGCTTCCCGGCACGATGCACCCTTACGATCCGCTTGCCCTCGAGCGTTGTGGCGATGAGAGCTGCCGGCGATTTGAGCGGTTGTTTCTTGGAACCAATCCAGACGGACTCGATGGTGTCTCCGGCGACGCGTTGGTCGAGGCCGCGCGCGATGGTTTCAACTTCAGGGAGTTCGGGCACGTTGTCAGAATACAAGATGCGCACGCTCGAATTCCCGTTTGCCCGTCCACAGGGCGATTCGGTATGCTGGAGAGTACACACCAAGTACCGCCGGTCGATCTTCACCAGCTTCCAGTCTATTCAGCAGCAACGGCGCAGGTGTGTGCGACCCTGGGGCGCGCTTCAGTTTACGGCCGCGCAATATTTCATCTGGAGTTTGCTTTGAGCAGAGGCAGCGCGAGTAGAGGTAGAACTGCGGTCATTGTCGGCGCCCAGTGGGGCGACGAGGGCAAGGGCAAGATTGTCGATGTACTTACGCAGACTTTTTCGGTGGTGGCACGCTATGCCGGCGGCCACAACGCCGGACACACGGTCATCATCAACGGAAAGAAATTCATTCTGCAGCTCGTGCCCGGTGGAGTTCTACGGCCCGAATGCATCAGCGTCGTCGGTAACGGCGTCGTGATTGATCCGCTGGCTTTTCTCAAGGAAGTCGCTTCGCTGCGCGCTGCGGGCGTGAAGGTGGATGGCAATCTTTTCGTCTCCAATCGGGCACAGGTTATTCTGCCCTACCATCGCATGATGGAGCTGGGATCGGAGAACGCTCCGGGGCGCGTGAAAATCGGAACTACTTCACGCGGTATCGGTCCGGCTTACGAAGACAAGATGGGACGCCGAGGTTTGCGGGTCGCCGACCTGCTTGACAAGCCGTTGCTGCGCACGCACATCGAGAATGCGTGTCGCGAAAAGAATATGATCGCGCACGCGCTCTTTAATTCTGAGCCGCTCGACGCCGACAAAATGTTTCGGGAATATGCCGACGCGGCGGAGCAACTCCGTCCCTTTGTGCGCGACACGGCGCTGTTGCTGAACCGCGCTCTGGCCGAGGGTAAGTCAATTGTTTTCGAAGGCGCGCAGGGCACCATGCTCGACATTGATCACGGCACATATCCGTTCGTGACTTCGTCGAGCGCTACTTCCGGCGGCGCTGCGACTGGAACCGGAGTGCCTCCGACGGCGATTGACACGGTGATTGGCATCACCAAGGCATATTGCACACGCGTCGGCGGCGGGCCGTTTCCGACTGAACTCCTCGACTCCGCGGGCGACGACTTGCGCAAACGCGGCAACGAATTCGGCGCTGTCACTGGTCGTCCGCGGCGCACGGGCTGGCTCGATTTGCCTCTGCTGCGTTACGCTAGCATGATTAACGGGATCTCGTGGTTCGTTGTTACCAAGATGGACGTGCTCGATCACCTGGCGGAGATTCCGGTGTGCGTGGGGTATAAGGTGGACGGCAAAGAGACGGACGAAGTTCCGGCGCAGGCTTGCGGTTATGAAAAAATCGAATGCATCTACCGCAAGATGCCGGGTTGGGCCAGTCCAACGCACGCGATTCGAACGGTGGAAGCGTTGCCCAAGGCCGCGCGCGAATACCTGGCCTTCATCGAGAAAGAAACCGGAGCGCGGGTGGGAATGATTTCCACGGGACCCGATCGGGAGCAGACGATTTTGGTTCCTGAATTCGTAAACGCGTTGGGACTGAAGAGCGACTAGTAGATTTCCGGGGCTGGCGAATTCCAGCCCCTAAAGGGGCATCACATTTTGAATGATTTACGGTATCGCTAAAGCGATACCCTGATACGAATCCCTAAACGCAGTATTCGAACGGAGCGACGGATGGTGGTGTTGGCCGTAACCTGGATGGCAAAAGTTGGACGCGAGTCTGAAGTGGCCGCAACCTTTGAAAAACTTACAGCCGAATCGCGTAAGGAACCGGGCTGCCTCATGTATCAGGTGCACAAGCACAAGACCGATCCACGCCGGTTCTTTATCTACGAACAGTACAAGGACGATGCGGCCCTCGAGGCGCACCGCACCTCCGCGCACTTTCTACAATTGGCCAAGAAAGAACTGCCCAAACTCGGCGACCGCACCGAGGGACACTTGTTCGAGCCGCTGGGGTAGAGTTCTCAGTTCCCGGTTTTAGTTCTCGAAAAACGGGCCTCGGATCAAGCCTGCTTGTCCGCCATCAGCACGCCGCCGGAAGCATAGCTTTCTTTCGACACTTCCAGAAAAGTAACGACGATGGCTTCGCGGCGTGCGCCTGCTTCTTCCACCATCGTGTCGGTAATGCGCTGGGCGATCTTGCGCTTCTGGTCGGCGGTGCGGCCTTGGAGCATGGTGACTTGAACTAGTGGCATAAAAAGTTCTCAGTTTCCCGGTTCTCAGTTCTCAGAAAAACCTGCCCCAGATCGACCGGGCTGGGAACTGAGAACTGTTTTATAACGCCAATTCGTACCCCGCGAAAAAGAAGCTCAGCTCGAAGCGCGCCGTTTCGTCCGCGTCGGAGCCGTGAATCGCGTTGTGTTCGATGTCGCTGGCCCACTTCTTGCGGATCGTGCCCGCTTCGGCGCTGGCCGGGTTGGTCGCTCCCATCAGCTTGCGGAGATCGGCGATGGCGTTTTCCTTTTCCAGCGCCAGCGCCACGATCGGTCCGCTGGACATGAATCTGGTCAGCGAACTGTAGAATGGCCGGCTGGCGTGGACGGCGTAGAACTGTTCCGCCTGGTGCTGCGAGATTTCCAACATCTTTATGGCCAGAATGTGAAAACCATTCTTCTCGAACTGCTCGATGATGTCTCCGACAGCGTTTTTTTTCACCGCGTCGGGCTTGATGATGGTCAGCGTGCGTTGCAGTGTTTTCATAAGGTCAGGTCTTAGGTGTCAGGTCCCAGGTCTTAGGAAGATCTATTTGCTATACCTTTACTCCCAATACGGCCGCTAGCGTTTCTCCGATATCTGCGGGCGATTTCGCTACTTTCAGGCCAGCTTTCTCCATGGCGGCAATCTTTTCGGCCGCTGTACCTTTGCCGCCGGAAATGATCGCTCCGGCGTGGCCCATGCGGCGTCCGGGAGGCGCTGTTTGTCCGGCGATGAAGCCTACCACCGGCTTCTTCATATGCGTTCTGACGAACTCCGCGGCGGTCTCCTCGGCGTTGCCGCCAATTTCTCCAATCATAATCACGGCTTCAGTTTGCGGATCTCGGTTGAAGAGGTCGAGCGCGTCTACAAAATTTGTGCCGATGATGGGATCACCGCCAATGCCGATCGCCGTCGATTGTCCGATGCCGCGTTGCGTCAACTGATGCACCGCTTCGTAAGTCAGCGTGCCAGAGCGCGAGACGATTCCGACATTGCCCTCTTTGTGAATGGAGCCGGGCATGATTCCAACTTTGCATTTGCCCGGAGAGATGATGCCGGGGCAGTTTGGGCCGATCAGGCGGGAGCGCCGGTTTTGCAGAAATTCCCAGGCGCGCACCATGTCCAGCGTTGGAATGCCTTCGGTGATGCAGACGATGAGTTCGATTTCGGCGTCGGCCGCTTCCATGATCGCGTCGGCTGCGAACGGCGGCGGCACGAAAATTACGGTGGCATTCGCGCCGGTCTTGTCCGCAGCCTCTTGAACGGTGTTGAAGATCGGCCAGCCTTCGTGGGTGGTGCCGCCCTTGCCAGGCGTCACGCCGCCCATAACTTGCGTGCCATATGCCGCGCAGGCCTTCGCGTGGAATGTGCCTTCGCGGCCAGTCAGGCCTTGCACAATCAACCGGGTTCTTTTATCAACCAAAATTGACATAATTGCTCACCGTTGCCGAAACTGCTGTTCGATGCTCCTCGTTCGCGCTTGCGTCGTCGGTGATGAACTCCGGCGCCTGAAGGCAATTCAATAGCACAGCATTTGCGGTATGCCTGAAGGCATACCCTGATACAAATCTTACCTAGACACGAGCGTCTAGGCTGCGCTCTTCGCCGCCGCTACTACTTTGTCGGCGGCGTCTTTCATGGTTTCGGCTACTACAAAGTTCAGACCCGATTCCATCAGGATCTTTTTGCCTTCTTCAACGTTGGTGCCTTCCAGCCGCAGCACTACCGGCAGTTGAAGGTTCGTCTTTCTGGCAGCTTCGACCACGCCGTCTGCCAGGGTATCCACGCGCAGAATGCCGCCAAAAATATTGATCAGCACCGCGCGGACACTTTTATCGCTTAGCAGAATCTCGAAGGCGTGCGCTACCTGCTCCGCATTGGCCCCGCCGCCTACGTCGAGAAAGTTGGCGGGCATGCCGCCGGCGTATTTGATGATATCCATGGTGGCCATGGCCAGGCCGGCGCCGTTCACCATGCAGCCTACGCTGCCGTCGAGCTTGATGTAGTTGAGGTTGTATTTCGACGCCTCGACTTCCAGCGGATCTTCTTCGGTGATGTCGCGCAGTTCGCGCAGGTCAGGATGACGGAAGAGGGCATTGTCGTCAAAGGTCATTTTGGCGTCGAGAGCGAACAAGCGGCCATCGGTACAACTGACGAAAGGATTGATCTCCACTAGCGAAGCATCCGTAGCGAGGAAGGCGCGGTAAAGGCCGGTCAGAAATTGGACGGCTGCGTTGATTTGCTGCGGCTTCAGCCCTAATTCGAAAGCAATCTTGCGCGCCTGGAAGGGTTCAAGGCCCATGCCCGGATCAATGTACTGCTTCAGAATCGCTTCGGGCCGCTCGGCGGCTACCTGCTCAATATCCATGCCGCCGGCGGCCGATGCCATGAACACGGGCTTGCCTTCGCCGCGATCCACCAGAATGCCTAGATAAAGTTCCTTCTCGATCGGCAGCGTCTCTTCGACCAGCAAGCGGCGCACGATGCGGCCTTCCGGCCCGGTCTGATGGGTCACCAGCGTCATGCCCAAAATTTTGCCAGCGATTTCGGACGCCTCTTCCACCGACTTGGCGATTTTCACGCCGCCGCCCTTGCCTCGCCCGCCAGCGTGGATCTGGGCTTTTACCACAACTCCGGTCGCGCCGGAGCTGAACAGCTCTTTCGCCACCGCTTCAGCTTCTTCGCGGGTCATTGCCATCTTGCCCTGCGGCACGGCGACGCCATACTTCTTCAGGATTTCTTTTCCCTGATACTCGTGAATTTTCATAATGATTCGAAAGTCGTCGTTGGTCGTTCGTCGTTAGTCGTTGGCGATCGCGAAACGTGGCAAACGCCTGCAATGGACACTCGCGAGGACTGTGCTTGCGGCTTCAGACAGCGTTCAGCAAACTTACAATTTTATATAGCCACGACGATTGGCGCAAACGGGAAGCTGGGAAACGGCTGCGAAGCAAGAGATCGCTTACTTACCACCTACCGACTGCAGGCAACGGCCGTAGAGTTCCAACAGATGCGCGGCGTAATCTTCGGGCTTGGCGGCCGCACCGGTGCCTTGGAAGCCGACTCCGGTGCCAGCGGTTTTGCCGTAGCTGGTGGTCATGGCGATGAATTTCATGAGGTCGAGCGCGATGTCTTCGTTGCGGCGGGAGCCTAGAGGAAGACCGGACAGTTCCATGATAAAAACTCCTGGTAAAAGTGAAATCC
This sequence comes from uncultured Acidobacteriaceae bacterium, assembly GCA_963755765.1. Taxonomy (GTDB): domain Bacteria; phylum Acidobacteriota; class Terriglobia; order Terriglobales; family Acidobacteriaceae; genus Acidiflorens. Next base: position 92,003 of record CAVWKZ010000001.1, on the reverse strand, counting down.
GCCGGATTTCCCGGCCCTGCCGCGATGATAGCAGAAGCGCTGAGGATGGACGGGCCGCAGAAAAAGTCGGATGCCGGACGCGCAGCCTCTAAAGGGGCGTTTAATTTCCTGAAAATTACGGTATCGCTGAAGCGATACCCTGATACGAACCGAGTGCTGATACGAACCGAGTGTTTCCCGAGACTCCTAATGTAATTTCTCGTACTCGGCTTTTGCTTCCTTCAGGATGGGAACGTCGGGGTCGGCATCTTTCCACAGCGCGAAGAAATCCTGATAGGCCGCTCTGGCTTTTGCCGTGTCTCCAGTTAGCACGTATGCGCGTCCTAAGCCTAGCTTGGCCAGCGAATGTTCGGGCGTCGGGGGATCGATGCCGCGATGATCTACGATCTTCTGAAATTCCGCGGCGGCTTCCGCTCCACGCTTCGCTTGCAGGTATGCCAGGCCTCGAACGTAGATGGGGAAGAGCCCTTGGGCAGTTCCCAGTTCGTACGGCGTTGCCGATTGCAGCGCCTCGATCGCCTTGTCGGGTGCCTTGCGATTCAATTCGATCAACGCTCGCACGACGGGGATGTTTACCTGATGCAGGAGAGTGTCGTCTGGAAAACGGCGGGCCAAATCGTCCACGATGGCCTGGGCGCGGCCGACATCTCCGGTCATAGCTAGCGCCACCGCCGCTGCTCCCATATTGAGCCGGCCATGTACCGAGGCCGAGCCGGACGCTGCTGATTCCTTCGCTTTCGAAGCGTTCCCCACTTCCGCCAAAATGACTGCCCAGCCCGCCTGCGTCTGGGCTGTCGTTCCCCTGAAGCCGAGGCGGTCGCTTACCTGCACCGCCCTCTGCATCAATTCTCCGGCTTTTTGCATTTGGCCGTGCGACGCGGTTGCGCCAGTTGCCTCGTTGAGCAACAGATATTCGCTGGGTTTACCCTCCGACCATTTCATTTCGCGTTGCATCCCATCCGCATCGCCGTTCATGAAGGCCAGATCGTACAGCAGTTGGTGGACAAACAGGTTGTCTGCTTTCTCGTCGATCGCCTGTTGCAGAACGGACCGCGCCTCTTCCAGCCGGTTGAGCGCCAGGTACGCGATCGCCGCGTGCAGGTAGCCATACGGAGACACCGGCTCCAGACGGGAAGATTCGTTCGCCAGCGGTATCGCCTTCTCGAACTGGCCGTAGAAAAGGTTATATTCCAGCGCCAGATTGCCGAACGCAGTGGAGTCATTCGGGTACGCTTTGATCGCCAGCTCAAGCGTTTCTTTTTCTTTTTCGATATCTCCGGTCTGAAAATAGTAGTGCGAGAGGATGTAATATCTTTCGCGCTCGCTCACCCGTTCCCGCAGGTCAAATGCCTTTTTGGCGAACTCTACCGCGCGATCCTCCTCCCCAACGTTGCTGTAAATGGCCGCCAGTCGCGCGTAGGCCAGCGCAAAATTCGGGTCGAGTTCGACAGCGTGCAGGAACAACGGAATCGACTCGGCCTCGCCGCCACCATTGCGCATCTCGTCGGCTGCGGCATACGCTTTCAATGCTTCGAGCGACGAGGTGGTCGCCTCGGTCACCGGCGTATCGAATTTCTGAATGGATGCCAGCGATTCGCCGAGCTTTCCGCGCAGGCTTGACGCCGCTTTGCCCACCGCGGGGAGCACGGCTTCTTTGCTCGCTGCCGTCACTTGCTCGCGGGCGAGGGAATCGCCGGTGGCGCAGTTGGTGGCGTCGAGCGCGACTACGTATTGGCTGCCTAGGGTCGCGATCGATCCGCTGAGCATGGCCTTGATGTGCTCGCGCTCGCAAATCTCGCGCGCGACGCTGCCCGTGACTCTTTCGTCGGCTGCGCGTCCCATGAATTGCAGCGCCTTGCGGACGGTCTGATCGGGAACGATATTCAGATATGGCGACTGTTCCAGCTGCACTGCGAGCGCCTGCTTGAGAGTTCCGTCGAACACGGGATCGCCGGTGGTGTTGACGAAATCCGCGACCAGGATGGAATCTTTCTCGGTGAGCGTTGGAGTGGAATGCGACCGCCAGTAAACGCCGCCGGCGATAGCAGCCGCCAGAACAAGTCCAGCTGCCGCCCACGCCCAAACGGGCACAGCGAACCGCGGCTTGGCGGGCTCGCTTATTGCGGACACTCCTGTTCGCGCAGCCGACGCTGGAACAGCTGCAACTGATCCACTTGATGGTTGCCTCAAAGATTGATTCGATATTTGCGAAGAACTTCGGGCGTCAGCTGGCGGCTCGTCCGCTACGATCCTTCGCCCGGACTCCGTATCCCGCTTCAGGCGCTGCAGTTCGGCGCGCATCTCCGATGCATGCTGATAACGCAGATCGCGATCCTTCTCCAGGGCGCGGTTGATGATGCGCTCGAGCTCGGCGGGAATTTCCGGATTCAATCGAAGTGGAGACGCTGGCGACCGCTCCAGAATTGCATTAAAAATCACCGCCGACGTGTCTCCGCGAAACGGCAACGTTCCCGTGGACATCTCGTAGAGCACGGCTCCGAATGAAAACAGATCGCTGCGCGCGTCCAGCTCTTTGCCCTTGGCCTGTTCCGGAGACATGTACGCGACCGTGCCCAGCGCGGTCCCCGGACTGGTCAGGTGCTGCTCATCCATCGTTGCGAGAGTGGCATCTTTCTCGTCACGGCCGGGCTGCCCTGTAACCTTGGCGAGGCCGAAGTCGAGAACCTTGGCGTGTCCGCGCTTAGTCACGAAAATGTTTGCCGGCTTGATATCGCGATGGACGATGCCTTCGGCGTGCGCGGCATCTAGCGCGTCGGCGATCTCGATGCTCAACGCCAGCAACCGGTCAGATTCGAGAGGCCGCCCGGAAATGAGGTGCTTCAACGTCATCCCGTCGAGGTATTCCATGGCGATGAACGCCAGCCCGTCGTGCTCTCCGATGTCGTGGATGGTGCAGATGTTGGGATGGTTCAGCGCGGATGCAGCCTGCGCCTCGCGCTGAAACCGGGCCAGGGACTGGGGGTCTCGGGACACATCTTCAGGAAGAAACTTCAAGGCGACGAAGCGTTTCAGGCGCGTGTCTTCGGCTTTGTAAACGACGCCCATCCCGCCGCCGCCGAGCTTCTCGACGATGCGATAGTGCGAGATGGTTTGGCCGATCACTAGAGTAGGGCTAGCCTCATGGGTTAGCGCCCCATCTTACGGGGGTGAAATGGGCAAGTCAACGCGATCCGACGAAGGGACAGTAGGCTCCCATCTCTCTACTAAGCGTCACTCCGCCGTTCGCAAAACGCTTCTTAACCGAAGCAGAGTCCATCCCAGCGCCGCCGTCGCAGCAATCCAGATGGCCAACGCCAGATTCACCACCCAGCTGGGCACGGCTCCGACGCGGCTCAGGAGAAAGGGCAGAAAATTCCAGGTTGTGATGTGGACGTAATCCCACGGGTCCCATCCCATGGCGTCGGTGTTCAAGCCCCAGGCGTGCATCTTGCCCAGAGCAAAGGCGGCGATGTTCTTGAAACGCAGGGCGATTACGAATGTGGGATGTCCGAAGGTTTCCATCTGATAGATTTCGAGCGGCAACCAGAAGGCTAGTGATGCCAACTGAATCAGCAGGCTGACCGCGATCAGAACGCAGCCCACGCGCCAGATTGTTTTTCCTAAAGTCTCGCGATAGCGCATGAGCAGCGGCACCGCAAGCAGGGTCGCCAGTTCGACCGTGGTTGACACATAGCGGTCGCCCCAGGCGAAGTCTCCGCTCCAGAAGGTGTAACGGGCGTAAAAGCAGATATAGGCCAGCAACAGGAGAAGCGTCGCTGCCCCGAAGGCGCGGACTTCTGGAGTCAGGCGTTTCCATAGCCATGCCAAAAGAAAAATTGCCAGCACCAGAAGAGGGTCAAAGAGAAAGACCGACTTCTCCGGCTGGAACAGCGGGCCGAGAAAACCGGCGTGAAAGGGCGTGCTCCAGGGAAAGTTCGCGGGCAGCGTGGGATCACGCTGGCGATATTCCAGGGCGAATAGCGAGACGTAAGTGTTGGTGAAGGATCCAAAACGATAAAACTGGTAGACGCGATCGACCAGAAGAAAGAACAGATAGACCGGCGCGGCGACTTTGCAGTACGCGATGAGACGCTGCCACAAGCCGCGTCCGCGCGCTGCTTCGGATCCTTCGTCTAACAAAAGCACAAGTAAGACAAAGACTCCCACCGCGATTAGATCCAAACCGGTGGTGAGACGCGTCAGCAGATTCAGCCCGAGGGCGGAGCAGCCGACAAAAAGTGCGCGGCGGCTGTCGCTGCGAAGCCACTCGTATTGAAATGAAAATCCAGTAAGCGTCAGCAACATGATGTAGTTGTTCTCCATCATGTTCTGCGTGTAGTGCAGGTGGGTGGTGCAGAACATCAGCGCCAGCACGCCCGCTACCGACTCTCTCATGCCAAAGCGCAAGTGACGGAGCAACCGGAACGCGATCAGCGCGGTGGAAATGCTGACCGCGATGTTGGTGATGTAGCTGACCACAATGCTGCGCACGGCCGGGTCGTCGCCATAGCCTGAGAAGATCGACCGGTGCGCGATCCATGTCCCGAGGAGATCGGCGGGCAGCATGAGCAACGATTGGCCGATACCATACCAGCTATAAAGACGGCCTCCGCGGCCGTGGAGGCCGAACTCGGGATACTCGTTGGGGAAAACCTGCGGCTCGGAAGTCCAGAGCCAGTGCGTGGTCTGCAGACGATGCGTCGTGTCGGAGGTCCCTAACTCGCCGGATTGCACCACGAAGGCTAGCAGGCCCGCGGTTAGACAGAGGAGGACGAGAGGATCGTGCAGGCGACGGTGGAGGGGGAAAGGCATCGCTTGGATGGTAAATCGGGAACGAGGATTTAAGAAGTATCGGCGTGATTGCAACAATCGTTGAGAAAGTCCGTTATCCTAGCATAGAATTTGGAAACGACCTATGTCGTGACCACTTGGGAGGATCATCCGATGAATAAGAAGTTTGCATGCATTACCGTGGCCGTAGTGTTCGGCCTCTCCCTCTTCGCTCTGGCTCAGTCCGACCCGGCGAAGGCCACTGCCACCAAAATCGGCACCATCAATATCGAAAAGGCAATCTACACCTCCAACGAAGGACGGCGTGATTTCGAAGCGCTCGACAAGAAGTTTGAACCCAAGCAGAACGAACTGAAGAGCTTTTCCGACGAACTGGACAGCCTCAAGAAGCAGCTCAATGCCCAGCAAGACAAATTGAACGACGAATCGCGCGGTAAGTTGGTGAAGCTAATCGAACTGAAACAGAAGAGTCTTGAGCGCGCATCGCAGGACGCGCAGGATGATTTCCAGAACCAGCAGGGTGAGTTGGTAAGTAGAATCTTGACGAAAATGGGGCCCGTAATCCAGAAATATTTCACCGACAACGGGTATGGGCTTCTCCTTGACACTTCAAAGCCTTGGCCGCAGGGTCCCGTGATTCTGGCTGGGCAGGCGACGGACATAACGGAACCGGTCGTCGAAGCCTACAACATTCTTTCCGGCGTACCAGTTCCGACTGCGGGTAGCAACTCTCCGAAGCCAGCAAGACCCGCAACCACCAGGCCCGGCGCCCCGTCGAGCACGCCGCCGAAACAGTAGCGACACAGCTCGCGTACTTTCCAAGTTTATTTTGCTGGGGGCCGCATGCAAACGCGGCCCTTTTTCGTGCTGAGCATGAAGACAGATCGGAGTTCAGAAATCCTAATAAGCTACCTGAGCGCTTCTGAGTCGTGTAAAACCGTCAGCACATTAAATTTGGTCCAGAGTTGGTTGTGATATACGATCCTACCCGACCTCAACCAACCCATAACTCATCGCCCAGCGCGACCGCATTTCTCGAAGCGCCCGCTCGATTTCTTCTTTCGATATCTCGGCATTCGGCCCGGAGATCACGAACGCAGCCTCGCGCTTGGCGGCTTCCAGCACTTGGCGATCGCGGATGATGTTGGCTACGCGGAAGCTTGGGATGCCGGCCTGTTTCGTCCCGAAGAATTCGCCGGGGCCGCGCAGTTCGAGATCTAGCTCCGCGATCTGAAAACCGTCGTTCGAGCCGACCATGGCGTCGAGACGGCGTTCGCCTTCTTCGGAAACCTTGCCACCGCGCATGAGGACGCAGTAGGATTTCGCCGCGCCGCGGCCGATGCGTCCGCGCAACTGGTGGAGCTGCGCTAATCCGAAGCGGTCGGCGTGCTCGATTACCATGACGGTGGCGTTCGGGACATCGACGCCGACTTCGATCACCGTGGTCGCGACCAGAATTTCGATTTTGCCCTGCTGAAAGTCGCGCATGACCTGCTCTTTTCTGTCGGCGTCAAGGCGGCCATGGAGTAATCCGACATGCAGGTTGGGGAAAATCTTTTCGCGCAACTGCCGGTGCATCTGCTCGGCGGCTTTCAGTTCGCGCTCTTCGTTCTCTTCGATCACCGGATAGACGACGTAGGCCTGATGTCCGGCGGCGATCTGCTTGCGGACGAAGTCCCAGACTTCGGGAGCGCGCTCGTCGGGCACGGAGCGAGTGACCACCGGCGTGCGTCCGGGCGGAAGCTCGTCTAATACTGAGATATCGAGATCGCCATAGAGAGTTAGGGCCAGCGTTCGCGGAATGGGAGTTGCGGTCATCACCAGCACATCGGGCTCGGGGTCGGCGGATTTCGGGTCGTCTGACTTTTTCATCAGCTTCAGGCGTTGCATTACGCCGAAGCGGTGTTGCTCGTCCACCACTACCAGGCCGAGATTTTCGAACTCGACTCGATCCTGAATGAGCGCGTGCGTTCCTATTACCAGCTGCGCGTTACCTTGCTTTATGTGGCGGCGCACGTCGCGTTTACGGTCTTGCTCGAGGGAGCCGGTGAGGAGCACGATGCGGTAGCCGGCTCGTTCCAGAATCTGGCGGGCGGAAAAATAATGTTGCTGCGCCAGGATTTCCGTCGGAGCCATCAATGCGACCTGATAGCCGTTTTCTATGGCGATGATCGCGGCCTGGAAAGCGACTATCGTCTTGCCGGATCCGACGTCGCCCTGCAGCAAACGCCGCATGGGGCTTGGTGTCTGCATGTCGGTGGCGATTTCTTTCAGTACTCGCTTCTGCGCTGCGGTTGGATGGAACGGCAGTATCTTCTTAATGGCTGCTCGCACGCCTTCGGTGAGCTGAAAGCCAATTCCGGTTTTAGCTTTCTGTTCGCGGCGCTTGAGCTCCAACCCTAGCTCGATGAAAAATAATTCATCGAAGATCATTCTTATGTGCGCGGCGGTGCGCGACGATTGCAGATCGTTGAAGCTTTCGCCGGGATCGGGCCAGTGCACCTTCCACAGGGCTTCGCGCGGAGACACCAGGCTCAAATGCGCCCGCACCGCGGCGGGAATTGGATCGGGCACGTCGGGATTCAGATTGTCTAGCGCTCCGCGAATAATGCGGCGGAACCAGCGCGGCGTAAGTTTGCCCTGGCCAGTCGATTCGTAGATGGGAACGATGCGTCCGATCTCGAGCGAAGCGGCAGCTTTTTTTTCGGCTTCGTCGGCGCCGCCTTCTTCGTTGATGTCGCCGAGAATCTCGAATTGCGGCTGTACGATCTGTAATTGGCCGTCGCGGTCCTCTTCGACTTTGCCGTAGAGCGCCAGCATTTGTCCGGCCTGAAAGCGGTCTTGCAGGTATGCGGCGTTGAACCACAGGCACTTCAACTTCGTGCGGCCCTGGCCGACGGTGAGTTGGAAAATCGGCGCGCGGCGGGTGCGAAACAGTCCGGAGTTGCGCACTTCGGCAATCACCGTCGCCATCTCTCCGGCGCGCAGTTCGGCCACTGACCGCGGGTTTAGCCGGTCTTCGTAGCGGAAGGGCAGGTAGTGCAGCAGGTCGTCAACGGTCGCCATGCCCTTGGCGGCAAGGACCTCGGCCAGGCGCGGGCCGATGCCTTTCACAAACTGCACTGGAGTGGATGGTTCCAGCATCTTAACGAATGTTAGCAGGAGCGAAGGGTGGACAAGACTTCAAGCAACAGCAAGACGGTGAAGAATTTTCTCGACGCGCTTGTGGCCGTGCTCGCCGGCAACGCGATCTACTACTTGCTCATGCCGCATCTGCCCGCAGTGGCGCGGCACGGGCTGTTCAAGGAAGACTGGGGGCTGCTCGTAGATTTCGCGATCTGCACGACGATTTTTGTGTTGGTGAAGTATGCGAGGCGGAATGAGGGATGACTACCGTAAAATCATCGCGTCATGTTTGAAGGCAGTCCATTTACGCACACCTCATGCTGACGCCGCGCGCATCGATTGCCGGGCTGAGTCCGTACCACTCGCCTATCGTAAGCCGCGACGGGCTGAGCCTTGATCTCAACGAGAGCATGGCCGGATGTTCGCCACGCGTGCTCGCGCGGCTGCGCTCGCTGTCGGCGGCGGAGGTGTCGCTGTATCCGCAGCGCGAGGTTGGGGAGCGGCTGGTCGCGGACTTCCTGGGCGTCGCGCCCGAGCAGGTATTGCTCACCAATGGGATGGATGAAGGGCTGTCGCTGATCTTTGCAAATTACCTCGGCCCTGGCGATGAACTGCTATTTGCTGACCCGACATTCGTGATGTATCCGATGTTAGGCGCGGCGCTCGGAGCGCAAGTGATACGCGTGCGATCGGGCGAGGACCTGGCGCTTCCCGTTACTGATTTGCTGGCTCGAATTTCACCGCGCACCAGGGTGATCGCGATCGCGAATCCTAATAATCCTACTGGCCTGACGGCGGCGCGCGCCGACTTGCTGACGATTGCAGAGGGGGCGCCCGATGCGGCGGTGCTGATCGACGAAGCCTATTTTGAATTTTGCGGCGAGACGCTGATTGCCGATCTGACGCGGCATCCGAACCTGTTCGTCGCGCGCACGTTTTCGAAAGTCTACGGACTCGCCGGACTACGCCTCGGGGTGGTGATTGGTGCGGCGGAGCAGGTCAGCTACCTGCGGCGATCTGGGGTCCCCTTCAATGTGAATTCCGCGGTGCTGGCTTGCCTTGAAGAGGCGCTGGCGGATCGGGCATTTGTCAGAGAGCACCTGGCGCAAGTGAAGCAGGGGCGCGAGCAACTGGCGCAATTGTTCGACGAACTGGGGCTGCGTTACTGGCCGAGCCAGACCAATTTCGTTCTCGTGCGCGTCGGCGAGCCGACGAAGGCATTCGTCGAGGCGATGCGGCGGCGCGGAATTCTGGTCCGCGATTCATCGGCCAACCCAGGCTGTGACGGATGCATTCGCATCACCGTCGGGACGCCGGCACAAATGGGTGGAGTGCGGAAGGCGATTCGAGAGGCGATCGCGGAGACCAGCGGCTAGTGTCTTCTTCGAATTGTCAGTCGCGCCCTGAGCGGCGCCGAACTCTGACGGCTGCAACTGAGACCCCGAATCTGGCAAGATATCCGGATGATCACGATCTTGCTCCTCACCCTCTCCAACATTTTCATGACGTTCGCCTGGTACGGACATCTCAAATATCGCCACGCGCCACTGTTCAAGGTCATCGTCATCAGCTGGCTCATTGCCTTTGCGGAATACTGTTTTCAGGTACCGGCCAACCGGATCGGCTCTTACGAGTTCACTACGGCGCAGTTGAAGACGATTCAGGAGGTCATCACTTTAACTGTGTTTTCGGTCTTCTCCGTCCTGTATTTGGGCGAACCGCTGAAGTGGAACTACTTCGTGGGTTTTGCCATGATGATTGCCGCCGTCGCCGTCATTTTCAAGAAATGGTGAGACGAGCAGGCCTGAGAGGAACGTCGTACAATAGTTCTTATGCGAAGGGGATCCAAGCGCGCCGCCGGTGACTCCGCAAAGAGCAATCCGAGTCCGCCGAAGGCTTCCCATCGGACTCGTGACCTGGTCGCGCGCATCCGCAAGCGCCGGGAAAAGATTTACCAGAGGGAAGGCATTCTTTCCGATAGCGCGGTCCTGATTCGCGAAGACCGGGACCGCTGACATTGATCTGCGTGGTGGATGCCAGTGTCGTGTTGAAATGGTTCTTGCGCGAACCGGACAGCGCTACCGCTGATTCTCTTCTCGAGAAATTTCTGAATGATGAAGTTGAACTTCTAGCGCCCGACCTGATTCTTGTGGAAACGGCGAGTGCGTTGTGGAAGCGGGTTGTGGCCCGTAAGGAAATGTCTCCTGATGAAGCGACGCTTATCCATCGAGACCTGCTCACGCTCCCGCTTTCCTTGATTGCTTCCGGGACGGTGGCAGATGCGGCCCTTCAAGTAGCGCTGAAGCACAACCACTCGGTCTATGATGCCCTTTATTGCGCTCTCGCCATCGAGCGGCGCTGCGACTTCGTGACCGCGGACCGGACACTTGCCAATAAATTGCAAGGCGTGTTTCCATTTATCGTTCATCTTTCGGCCATCAAGCCATGACCCTGATCTTCCGCAAGCCTCTGCCCAACGTCGAGCATCCAGAGATGCCGGCCGATGTCGTCATCGTCGGCGGCGGCCCCGCGGGCATGGCTTGCGCGTTGCGGCTTTCGCAACTGATTGACGAGCATAACGCGCGCCATCCCGAGGCGTTACTCAGCAAGGAGAACATTTACGTACTAGAGAAAGCGCGCGAAGCTGGGCAGCACTGTCTTTCAGGCGCGCTGCTTGATCCGCGCTCCATGAAGGAACTGCTGCCGGGATTCGAAAACGAAGCTCCGTTGGACGCCGTCGTTCACAAGGAAGCCGTCCACTTCCTCACGCGCGAGGGCCATTACAAGCTTCCCATCACGCCTCCGCCGCTGCGCGATCACGGCAACTACGTCATTTCCATTAACCGTTTTGTGAAATGGATGGCCAGCAAAGTCGAAGAAGCTGGGATCACAATTTTCACGGGCTTCGCGGGATCGGAGCTGCTATACGACGGCAATCGCGTCGCCGGCGTGCGCACGGACGATAAGGGTGTTGACAAGCAGAACCAGCCAAAATCGAATTTCGAGCCCGGCTACGACATCAAGGCGAAGGTCGTCGTGCTCGCCGAGGGCCCTCGCGGGTCGCTCACGCGGCAACTCATCGAGAAATTCGACTTGATGAAGGACCGTAACCCCCAGACCTACGGAGTCGGAGTCAAGGAACTGTGGGAAGTCCCGTCGGGCCGCATTCAGGAGGGAGAAGTCATCTACACCATGGGTTATCCGCTGACCACGAAAGAATATGGCGGCGCGTGGATATACGGCTCGAAAGACAATATTGTTTCGCTCGGCTTTGTTACCGGGCTCGATTATCGCGACCCGCGTCTCGATCCGCAGCATGTGCTGCAGACGTTCAAGCAGCATCCTTTTGTCGCGAAGTTACTGGCTGGCGGAAAGATGATTCGCTACGGCGCCAAGTCGCTTCCCTACGGCGGATGGTGGTCGCTGCCGCCGCTTGCTGGCGAGGGATGGATGATTATCGGCGACTCCGCAGGCTTCCTGAATTCCGCGCGCCTGAAGGGAATTCATCTTGCCATCAAGAGCGGCATGCTGGCGGCCGAGACTGCGTTCGAAGCGCTTGTGAATTCGGACGCGGCTGCGACTTCTGCAATACTTGGCAAGTTCCAGCAACGCGTCGAAAGCAGTTGGATTAAAGATGAGCTATGGCCGGTGCGCAATTTCCATCAAGGATTTGAGCATGGCATGGTCGCCGGCATGTTCAACACTGCGCTGCAGCAAATTTCCGGCGGCGGCTTCCGCAAGCGCGTGCCGTCGCACGCGGGATACGAAAATTTAAAGCCTATCTCAATCCTGTCCGTCGACGGAGGAGCAGAAGCGCGACTGCTCGGCCCGGCTAAAGGCGATGGCAAGCTCACCTTCGACAAACTCACCGACCTCTATCATTCCGGGACCAAGCATGAAGAAGATCAGCCGGCGCATTTGCTGATTCAAGATACCAATATCTGCAATGACCGTTGCGTGAAAGAGTTTGCCAGTCCCTGCCAGAATTTTTGTCCAGCGAACGTTTACGAGATGGTGGATGATTCGACCGCGCCCCATGGCAAGCGCATCAGCCTGAACGCCGCAAACTGCGTGCACTGCAAGACCTGCGACATTCAGGACCCCTACCAGATCATTACCTGGGTTCCGCCGGAGGGTGGGGGCGGACCGAATTACGACGGGATGTAAGGGGCACTTAGCAGTTAGCCGTTAGCACTTAGCTAACCCCTGCGAGCGGCGCTATCTTTGAATATCCGGTCGATCGTGCGGCGGGCGCTACCTGCTAAGGACTGGTTCCCTTTCTCTACCGGGTATATACTTCTCCCGATACTTTTGCTGTACTCCGGTTATGACCGGCACGGGGCACCTTATTATTTTTCTTAGCGCTCCGTGAATAGAACGCAGGCACAGGGCTTTTACTATCATTTGCCCTGGATGACCGGCGGGGGCGGGGATCGCTCTCAAGCGGTGCCTTCCCGAGAGAGGTCTTACTCGTGGACGTCGTACTTATACGCCTTCTGTTTGTCCTTATTGTCGCAGTCATCTGCCTTCTCATCCATCCGTTCAACCTGCCGCAGAACCTGGCTGCCGCCGTCGGTTTGTTGATCGGCGCCGCCATCGTTGTGTTCGAGTGGAGACTGCACGCGATGAGCCTGAAGCGCCTGATCGGCGCGGCCATCGGCAGCGTGCTCGGCATCATGGGCGCTTATCTTTTTGCGCTTGTGATCCGCAACAGCATTCCTCCCAGCCCGACTCAGAGTTTCTTGCAGATCATGGTCATGCTGATCATGGCCTATGTCGGGTTGGCAGTCGGCGCCAACAAAGGCGACTTGCTTAATCTGGCGGCGCTCGGCGGAATCTTCGGTGGCGAAAAGTCGGGCAAGAAGAGTTACAAGATTCTCGACACCAGCGTGATCATTGATGGCCGCATCGCCGACATCGCCGAAACTGGTTTTCTTGACGGACTGATTGTGATTCCGCAATTCGTGCTTCGCGAATTGCAACTAGTGGCCGATTCCGCCGACTCCCTGAAACGCAATCGCGGACGCCGGGGCCTCGACATATTGCAGCGTCTGCAGAAAACTGCTTCGGTGCAGATCCAGATCGTGGAGGACGATTTCCCCAGCGTCCGCGAAGTGGATATGAAGCTCATCGAACTGGCCAAGGTGTATGAGGGCAAGATCATCACCAACGACTTCAATCTAAATAAAGTGGCGCAACTGCAGGGCGTGGCCGTGCTCAACATCAACGAATTGGCCAACTCGCTCAAGCCCATCGTTCTGCCCGGCGAAATCATGCGGGTGTTTATTTTGAAAGAAGGAAAAGAATATAACCAGGGCGTCGCCTATCTCGATGACGGCACCATGGTGGTCGTTGATAACGCGCGCAAGATGATTGGCAAGACGATCGACATTTCTGTGACCTCGGTCTTGCAGACCACCGCTGGCAAGATGATTTTCGGCAAGTGGGATGAACGCGCGACGGGCCGTCATGACTCCAAATCGCCGCCTCCCGTGACTGCGCCTCCGGCGTCGGGGACGAGCGGACCGGCATCGGACCCGGCCAAGAAAATCGTGCCTGCTGTCGCAGAGCGAGCTGCGGACTAGCCACGGGCTTTCTACGGTCTTCAGGGGCCGGGGCGGGCTGTACTATCGCGCTGTACTATACTGATCCCCCCTATGAAGGTGTTTGTCATTGTTCCGGCGGCTGGCCTGGGCACGCGCATGGCTCCGCCTTCGGTCGCCTCGTCGGCGACAAAGCCGCGGAAAAAAGCTCCGACTAAGCAGTTCAAAGAACTGGGCGGCGTACCGATTCTTGTTCACACGCTGCGCAAGTTCGCGGCTACTCCCGCCGTCTATGAAATCATCATCGCGCTGCGCCACGACGAAATTGCCGGCTTTCGCACCCAGGTCGAAAAGCAGTATCCGGAGATTCTGAGCAAACGCCTGCAGATGGTTGAAGGCGGCGAGCATCGCCAGGACTCGGTGGCCAGCGCCCTGGCGTGCACTGCGGCCGATCCCGAAGATATCGTGTTGGTGCACGACGCGGTGCGTCCGTTCGTGACGCCGGAGATCATCAGCAATGTGATCGAGGCGGCGCACAAGCACGGAGCCGCGATCGCAGGCTGGCCCGCGGTGGACACGGTGAAACAGGTAGAACGGACTGCGGAAGGCGCGCTCATCAAGGCGACCATTCCGCGCGCGAGTGTGGTGATGGCGCAAACTCCACAGGGGTTTCGTTACAACATCCTGAAGAAAGCCTTTGATGAGGCCGTGGCAGACGGCTTCCTCGGCACTGACGAGGCTTCACTGATCGAACGCGCCGGCCTGCCGGTTGTGGTGGTAATGGGCTCAGCACGCAACATAAAAATTACGACGCCAGCCGACATGGAACTGGCGGAGTTTTATCTGAAGCACGAAGGCGGGAGCAAATCTTGAGCCCGGAAATGCGGAAACCTGAAATGCGCATCGGCTACGGTTGGGACTCGCACGAATTCAAGTCCAGCATTCCGCTAAGGATCGGTGGCGTGACTCTGCCGCACGATAAGGGGCTTGGCGGGCACTCGGATGGCGACGTATTGCTGCACGCCATCACCGACGCGCTGCTTGGAGCCATCGCTGGCCCGGATATTGGTGCGCTGTTTCCGCCTTCCGATCCGCAGTGGAAAAACGCCGACTCGGCTGTGTTTCTGCGCGAGGCATTGAGGCGGGTCAAGGCCGCGGGCTACGAACTGGTGAACCTTGATTCCACGTTGATCCTTGCCGCTCCGAAGATCGGACCGCACGCGGACGCGATTCGCACACACGTCGCTGGGTTGTGCGGAATTCCTGCGGACTGCGTGGGGATCAAAGCGAAAACGCCGGAGGGCATGGGAACGGACAATGCCGCGATTGCGAATGTCACGGTGTTGCTGAAGCGCTGCTAGGAGGCGGACTCAACCTCACCAGCCAGCTCCGTGTGTTTGGCGCGCGCGGCCTCGATGAACGCGCGGAAAATCGCGCGCGCCGACTCCGCCACCTCCGGACCATCGCTCACGCTTCGCTCCGGGTGCCACTGCACCGCCAGCACGAAGTGTTCGGGAGTGGCTCCTTCTAGGGCTTCGATGATTCCGTCTTCGGAAGAGCGCGCAACCACTCGCAAGCCATCGCCCACTGCGTCCGCGGATTGGTGATGCGATGAGTTCACGGCCACTGTCTTCTTGGCATCCGAAGAAGCACCGACAATTTCTGCCAGTCGCGATTTTGGCTCGATCTTGACCGTGTGCGCCTTCGCTACATTCCGTCCTGGACTGTGGTTGACCTTCGAATCGACGACCGCGGATTCGATGTGCTGGACGAGCGTTCCCGACCGGTAGACATTCAACGATTGCAATCCGTAGCAGATGCCGAGCACGGGCTTACGCGTTTTGTACGCATCTTGCAGGAGCAACCCGTCGACCAGTTCTCGTTTGACGTCGGCGGGTGCCGTTTTCTCGTGGCGATCCGCGTGGTACTTTTGCGGATCGACATCCGCCCGGCTGCCGGGCAGCAGAACCGCGTCGCAGTGCTCGATCTGCTTCATCACCTGGGCTGGAGTCTGATCGAGTTCGATGCGCACCGGCTCTCCACCCGCGGCGCGGACGGCCG
Organism: uncultured Acidobacteriaceae bacterium; assembly: GCA_963755765.1. GTDB lineage: Bacteria > Acidobacteriota > Terriglobia > Terriglobales > Acidobacteriaceae > Acidiflorens. The sequence goes on along the minus strand of CAVWKZ010000001.1, from coordinate 76,482 downwards.
CTTCATACTGCGGCAGAGCGCGCTCGGCGTATGCACGATCTTCGTCGCGATCTCCGGAATGCGGCACGGGAATGGCTATGCGCGGAGCCGTATTTGTTGACTCGTTCATGTTCGGCTTAACCGCTCGATCCCTGCGAGCGTTTTGCGCTGGCGGTAGTTTCGGATTTCCATCGCCAGCGACAGTACCAAAACAATTCCGCCTGCGGTGATGGCGCAGGGAAACGCAATGTGCCGGTAGGCAAACGACATATCGGGCGCGACGTGCTTGATCTGCGAGTACACGACCATCCCCAGAATGCTCAGCAGCAACGCGATCGCGAACGTCAGCAGGGTAAAAAGAAACGTCGCCGCCAAGACGCGCGCTGGAATTCCGATCCAGCGCGGACGCCTTGAACTGCTCATCGCCATGTTCTTAGGCTACACCATGACGGGACAGCCGACGGTTGGCACCATCCATCCCGCGCTAGCCATGCATGCTGGACACATAATGCCTACCTCTTCCTACCGCGAACCGGTTTCCGCCCGGCCGCGGATACGCGACAGAATGTGCCCCCAGCCCTTTACCACGCCTTGCCGATGCTCGTCCTGAATCACTCCAAACGCCTTGTGGTGGAACTTGATCAATGTGCCATCGTCTACTTGGCTCAGCCGGTACTGCACATTCGAAACCACCGCGTAGGACATGAAGAGTGGTCCGCTGATTTCCAGCAGCGTCGGCCGCTTAATCGCCTGCACGTGCCCCCAGAGATGGCCGTTGCCCTCGCCCAGATCGCGGAACCATCGGCCTCCCGGCCAGGGCTCGATCTTCATCGGCATGGCGTTGCCGTCGGGCGTGTCGCTCTCCGGTCCGATCTGCTCGAGCAAAGCTGCAAATGTATCCTCCAGCGTTGCCTGCACATGGATTTCCTGGGTGATGGTTAGTGTCAGGTTCTCGATTCCTAATCCTGTCGAAGGTGCTGCCGAGATGGTGCTCATATTTGTCCTCGCTTTCTTGTCTTTAATGGTTAGTCGTTAATCGCTACGTCTACTCGTTGCCCGGTTTCCCGCTCTTCGCTTCGGCACGCTCTTTGACGCGAGTCAGTTGATGTGCCCAGAAGCGCTCGAACGTTTTGGTCCACTCATGCAACGGCCGGATTGCCTCGGCGTTGGTTCGATAGAACATATGCCTCCCGTTCCGGCGCACTCTGACCAGCCCAACGTTCCGCAGCACCCGAAGATGCTTCGAGACCGAGGGCTGCTCCAGGCCAAGGCCCGCGACAATGTCGCCCACCGGCCGCTCCGCCAGCGCCAGGTAATTCAGGATCTGCCGCCGCCGAGGTTCGGCTACCGCGTTGAACGCATCCGAAGTGGTCGCCGCCCTTGCCATGATCAGGATATTACATTCCCATATGGGAATATGTCAAGGACAAAATTTGCCGCGTCGAGATTGGCTTGGGAAGGAGCTTGAAAACCGCAGGAAGTCGCGAACGCGCGAGCAGGATTGCGGCGTGAGCCGGGCTTCCCGCGACATGACTACGCTACAATACCGTCATGTCGCAAACCGCCTCGGCGATCACCCGCAGCCCCGCGGAGATCGTGCAAAATAGCCCGGTTTCACAGGCTCCGAACGGCATCTGCTATGCCCGCTCGGGCGAGATTACGATTGCCGACAACGACCTCGAGCGCATGATTGCCGTCGTACCTGCGCCGGTGGCCTCCGCGCTCAGCCGCAAGGCGTACTACTTCGTGCCGCTCACCGTGACCCAGGGCGACCAAACGGTGATTGCCGACCGCTACGATGTGGCGCTCAGCGACAACGCGGTTTGCCATCGCAACCTGAATCTGGGCGATGCACAGTGCGTCTTCATCTCGACACGCTTGATGGACGACAAATTTTCGGTGGCGTTCGAGTTCTACATCAACGTCGGGCACGCGCTGGTGGAGCGTGCCGGCGTGTCGCAGAATTTCGCCGACCTGGCGTGGCAGCAAGTGGAGTCCGGTGTGCGCGGCGAAACTTCGCTCGACGCCTGGGAGGCACGCAAGTTCGCTACTGCGCACGGTCCGGACGCGGAGAAATTCAAGAACGAGTATCTTGCGGCCAGCTTCGCGGACGCGATTTCGATTTACCTGCTCTCGCTCTATCTCGATGTCGATTACTACGATCTGCGCGAGCGCGACTATCCGCTGCTGGCTCCGGCGGCGATGGCGGAACGGCTGCGCAAGATCGCGGAGATATTTCCTCCGAATCCGGGGTTTGAGTTCAATATTTACTATCGGCGGCGGGCGTAGTGCCGGTCTTCTTGTTGGCTAGCATTCGTGGGACTGCCTGTTTGCGCCAATAATCGGTGAACCAATGAGCGCCGTGTCTGGCACTGAACGTGCGTTACGGGCCTCACTCTGGAGAAATTCCGAAAGACACAATTGGGGGATGGATCCTGTAACTTTTCATGGCGCCTCACATCCCATATGAGCGCCCGGGTTCCTCGGCGTCAATTCGAAGGTGAATAGGAGAAGAGTTCATGAACAAAATGATTCGCAGGTTGATGGCGATGTGTTTTCTGGCATTGTCCTTTGCGGCTTTTGCGCAATCCAGCGACACCACCAAGCAGGACAGCATGAAAAACGATGACATGAAACAAGACCAGATGAAGAACGATCAGATCAAGAAGGATGACACGAAGAAGAGCGCCAAGTCGAAGAAAACCAAGCAGGACAAGACCAAGAAAGACAACATGAAGAAAGACGACAACATGAAACACGACGACAGCATGAAGCAGAACTAGCTCGCGCCTGTGTTCCTCAAGTTCGAGTTCAAGGTAGCCGCGCAGGCAAAATCACCGGCTACCTTGACACTTGCGCCTTACAGTCACTCCGAAAATCTGCTTCCTTCTACATACGAGGTATACGGTCTTCCTAGCGAAGCCTTGGTGATTGGTATCGGGCCATGCCGGAATCAGGCGGTCAAATACTTCTTCATACAGCGCACGCAAGGTACGTACCCTTCTCGCAGCGCTTCCCGAGCCTGGATTGTCTGAATGTGTGCTTTGTCGTGGATGAAGGGACACCCAGCTGCATGAAACGTTTTCCCCTCCGCCGAAACCACCACCATCATATCCGGGGGCACGCCGGTACCAGGTTGTGCATGGTCTGAACGCAATGCAGGACCGCTGAAGACGGAAGATCTGGCCACCTCGAAGCTGCCAGCCACTAGGACTGCTGCCGCAGCGGCAACCATCCATCCGAGAAAACCTCGCCTGTTACCGGGCATATTCTCTTCCAGCCTCCGGTGGAGACGGTGGCTGAACCCTAGCGGCACTTCAACCATCCTTTCGTCGCCGTACAGCTGAACCACATTGCGCATACCGTCGAGTACAGATGCGCAGCGCCGGCAGCCGCGGATATGCTCTTCCATGGCAGAGCGCAGTTTGGCATCGACTTCACCGTCAAGGTAGTTCGAAATCTCTCGCCACACTTCTTCGCAGTTGACTACCATGGCTTCGTCCCCTTAACAAAAAACAGCTTGCTGCTCCAGCTCCCGCCGAGTCCCGGCGCCAGCAGATCGCGCAGCATTAGGCGTGCCCTCAGTAAGCGCGTCTTGACCGATGCGGTTGAGATCCCGAGGACCTTGGCGGGTTTCTTCAATGCTCAAGTGCTGCATATCGCGTAGGACAAAAATTTCGCGGTACTTCTCTCCTAGCGAGGCCAGGGCTTCGGCCAGCTTCTGCCGGATTTCCATGCGTTCCAAGGTTTCCAACGGGATCTCGCGCCAGTCGGCAAAATCGCGGGGGGTATAGTTGCCTTCCTCGTCCTGTGCAACGATCGGCTCCATAATGTTGGCGTGTTGTTTCCTTCTCCACATACGCGCCTCGTTGATGGTGATCTGGGTCAGCCATGTGCTGAACCGCGCCTCGGCACGGAACTGTCGTATGTGCTTAAAGGCTTTCAGCACCGCCTCCTGGGCCACGTCTTCGGCATCCGTCTGATTGCGTAAAATGGCAAACGCCGTGGCGTACACGCGCCCTTCATAAGGCCGGATCAGCTGGTAGAAAAGATGATGCTCGCCGTTCCGGATACGCTGGATCAGCATCTCTTCGTGGAATGGTTTCGCTGGAGATTCCAGCGAAGTCACTTCTTCCGGCATTATTCCTCACCGTGCACGCGCTGTAGTCGCAAACAATCACTATTCTGATCGGTATTCCGGATCCTTCTTCCATCCGGTCAACATCGAAATGAAGTTATTCCAGCCATGGAGCGCCACCATCACCAGATGCCCGAACACGAACGCCAAAATCGCCCACATAATCAGGAAATGCCACAACCGCGCCCAGTGGAAGCCGCCCATCATCCACGCCAGCCAGGAGAGCTGCACCGGCTTCCACACCGCGAAACCGGTCAGGACCGACATTGCACCGAGCCCAATCGCCGAGGTGTAGGCGTGCTTCTGTAGCGCGTTGTAGGCTTCCCTGGTGGGCGGCTTGGGGCCGAAAAGGAAGTAGTGGCGCACCATCGGCCATACACCAGGCAGATCACGCCGCACAAAGAGCACCTGCTTGTAGTTTCCGCTGAAGATCTGGTAGCCGATATACAGCAGCCCGGTCGCGATGTAGATCCACATGAACGTGAGGTGCCACTGCAGCGCGCCTCCCAGCCATCCGCCGAGCGCGAAAGCTTTTGGCCAGTTGAGAAGATCCTTTTGCGGGATCTTTGCGCCGAAGCTTGGGAAGGCACGAAAGATCTGAAATCCGCTGCCGATCATTACGAACAGCGCCACGGCGTTTACCCAATGGCAGAGGCGAACCACAAACGGGTGTTCGTACACCGCTTCTGTTACTTCGCCCGTCTTCACGTCTTCGATTGCTATTGCGTGGGTGACCATAGTCGTATCTCCGGGCTACAAACCATAAAATTCGGAATAACCTTGATCTTCCCAGTAACCGGCCTTTTCCAGTACGTGGCTCACCTTGAGGTCGGTAAGGTACTTGGCCTGCTTGTAGCCAATCTTCGTAGGAATGCTCAGACGCAGCGGAGCGCCGTGTTCGCGGCTCAGGGGCCTGCCGTACATTTCGTAGCAGAGCAAAGACTGTGGATGCACGGCGATAGCCATGTCGAGCGACTCGTAATAGTCATCCGCGCATTCGACGGTCACGAAGCGGGCAGTCGGGTCTGCGCCAATCAACTTGAGGAAGTCGGAGAGGCGCACACCGCCGAACCGGCCAATCACGTCCCATCCCTCGACGCAAACATGCCGTGTGTTTTGCATGAACTTGGGCAAAGCCTGAATCTGCGCCAGCGTGTAATCTCCAGGTTTCTGTATCGCGCCGGTCACGGTGAGAGTCCACTTTTCGAAATCCACTTGTGGGTCATCGACGTCGTAGTCGTTAATCGGGAACTTATCGAAAGGGGTTAAATCGGACTCAGCAAATGTGGGCGCCAGATGGCCCGAGCGGAAGAGCCGGGCCGAAGCCCAATCGCTGAATCCGAGACCGCCCTTGAGGAGTGGTTTCTGCAGTTGGGGGATGGCAAAAGCGCCCAGCGCCAGCACCGGTGTGAGTTTCAACAACTCACGCCGGCTGATGGCTTTGAACTTGCGGCTGTCGGTTCGTGAGTCCATAATTGCGCTCTGTTGCGGACGACAAGAGACAGAGATTATATGGGATGTGCGAATCAGCAAGAAGTTACAAGCCAACATGGCCAAATGTTCCAAATGGGCGCGATTCGGGATGTATGGTCGGCAAACTGGAGATGATCCGCGCCACCCAACGGGCCGACAATCGCCTTAATTGGCGGAATATCCCGATTACGCTCACAACCCCGCTATTTGCGGCCTTACGGTCGGAGAGTACAGGACGGCGGAACTTCGCTTCCCCCGGGGCGGACGAGGGCGTCTGCCCCACGCAGGCAGACGCAGGCGATGCTTATTTGCTCGAAAGCACGAACTGATTCCCGTCCGCGTCCTTGAAAATCGACGTCGTTCCCCACGGTTCTTTCTTCGGTTCCAGCGCAAATTCTACTCCCTTGGACTTCAGGGTCTTGGCGGTGGCAAATACATCATCCGTCCAGAACGCTAGCGGCTGAAATCCGCCGATGCGGTCTTCATGTCCTTCAGGCGTAAACAGAACCAGCTGCGATTCGGCGCCGGGGATGCCCAGTTCAATCCAGCGCTGCTTTCCGAAGGGCTGGTCAGTCATTACGCGGAAGCCGAGTTTTTCGGTGAAGAACTTCAGGGCGCGATCCTGATCGCGAGTCGGAACACAGGCGAACTTGATACCTCGAATCATTTTCAATCTCCTCAGTGAAAGTACGAAGTCGTGACGAGAATAGAAAAGTGCGTTGACGGATGCAATCGCCTATTTAATGCTATATTTACGGTCGGTATAGCAACTTCGACAAGCTACCAACGACTCAATGATCCCACTCGACGACTACGTAGTTGACGTTCTGATGCGCGACCTGGTCGGCCACGATCGCCGCGTCGTCAGTTTTCTGGTCTATCTGTGGTTCACCAGCGAGCAGGGAAAAGAGCAGCGAAAGGGACAGGTCGTCGAGGCCAGCTACCGGCAGATCGCCGAGTGCATTGGAGTGTCAAAAAGCTCGGCGCAGGCCGCGGTCAGCTGGCTGATCCGAAGAAAGTTGCTGGCCTCGACCAAGAAAACGGTGACTGCCACACCGCGCTACAAAGTGCTGGCTCCCTGGCGGGACCATGAGGGCCGCAGCCGCGGCCGGACCTAGTGAACAAAGCCAAAGCGGGCAAAGCGAAAAAATCAGGGGCCAGGTGTGGGACCGGCCCCTGTTCCACGAGCTCCACTCGTCATTACGACGCCGTTAGCCCCGTAAAGTCGCCCACGACTTTGGCATCGCATGGCGCGTTGAGCTCGTTGAAATTCGTTCCTACGGCAATAATTCTTCGTCGCGGCGGCTTCCGAAAGCTGCCCCCCTTGACCGATCAATTTAGCCCCCGAATGTTTCCGAGTTGTCAAAAAACTGTCACTTTCTTGTCAAATTTTAGGAGGGATCGTTGCGTTATCAGGAAAGATTGCTGCGGGATCGTCGTGGACAATTCACGCGCACCATGGGTGCCCTTGGCGCTCGGAGAGGTTACAGCTTATCCTGAAGGTAGAACGAAAGGCTCAGGTTCCGTTTTGCCAATGATTTCGCTTCGTCTCTATACGCTGGCGCTTTGTGTGATTGGCCTGGCACTCGCCGGATATGCCCTACTGCGCCGCAAACCCAAGAACGCGGACGACATCGAGCACGAACGCCGCGTCTGGCTGAATACGGTCGGGCGCATCACTGACGGCACGGTGATTGACGTGCAGGAAATCACTACCGCTGTGAATCGTCCCGCAACCATGCTGATTTACCAATATGACGTGGCCGGAGTTTCTTACGAGGCGTCGCAAGACGTGACCTATCTGCGGCAGTGGATCAATCTGCATTCCTGCCGGCTCGGGTTGCCCACCTCGGTGAAATATGACTCTCGCAATCCTGGGAATTCCATGGTGATTGCCGAAGGATGGATGGGGTTGAGGCAATGAGCTCTTGGCTTTTAGCCCTTGGCTCTTAGCTAGAAGCGAACAGCCAATGGCACTTTTTAGAGTTTCCCTACTGCGGCCAAAACCATGCCAAACCCATGTAGACAACCTGCGCGGTTGCCAGGCCTATCCAGATGCGCTGCCGGATGCGCGATCGGCGTATGTCGCGGAGCAGGTCGGCGGCGGTGAGTTCGGGGACTATGTCTCGCATTTCCGCCGGCGGCGCCACCACCGGTTGCAGATTGATTGGCCTCGCGACATCGACCGGCTTCGGCTTGTCGGGATAGAACACCTTCGGCGTGTCCACCACTTCCGACCAGAGTGGCAGCAGGATCCAGGACTTCGGAATGATGTCCAGAATCGGCTTGGACGTCAGCTGCAGAGCTGGCTGTGATTCGGGCGCGATCCGATCAGCCAGATTCCGCAGCAGCGAACCCCACCAGAAGTGGCTGAGCTGATCGGTGAGCAGCTCGCCGACATCCACGGGCCGCGATTCCAGTTCCAGCGGCGGCAGGATTTCCGGAGAAATCACATCGCCGATATTGCTAAAGACCGTGCGAAACCAGGGCATGCGCAGACGTTCCCCAAGCGCCAGTCCGACATACACTGGCCGTGAGGTGAGTTGCAGCGGCGGGAGCTTTTCGGGCGCAAAGGTATCGCGCAGATTGCCGACGAGTGATCTCCATAGCGGCTGTGTCAGGCTGGTTGGCGGGAGCAAATCCAGGGGAATGTCGGGCGATGACGTCATGGAGTTGGGATCGGAATCCCAGGCTTCGGCGGCATTGGAGCGGTAAGACATAAGAATTCAGAGGACTCTCGAACGTCCAATAGGTAATGTTAGATGCCGCGGCGAGATCTGTCACGCATCTTTACCCAGCTTTACCGGGATTCGGCTTTACGGGCCCAGAAAAGCGGCAGTTGATGCCGGAGACGAAAAACAAATGCACAATCGTTGCAATCGAGCCGCTGCAAACGTCCGTTGTAAGCGGTGAGTATTCACCCCGCCCATATGCTCCGATCTTTGGTACATGGCCTTTGATGCCGTTGAGGACGACCCTTTGGTTCAAGCACAATCGCAAGGGCAAAGTCGAAAAAGGGATGTCGGAAATGGAGAAGCTGAATTGAGCGATCGCGGGCAAGCCAGAGCTCAGGAGAGGATGCGACGCTTCTCCCGCTATCGTTTCGACGCGCGCATTCAGGTGTCGGTGTTTCGCGAAGGCCTGACCACTACCTGCTGGGGCCGCACCAACGAGCTCGGCCAGGACGGCATCGGGGCGACCCTCAGCGGTGAATTGCAGGCCGGTGAAGTTGTTTCGGTGGAGTTTCCCATTCCACTCAAGCCTCACGTCATCAAACTGCGCGCCGTGGTGCGCTATAGCGACGGCCTGCGCTGCGGATTCGAGTTTCTGGTTGTGAACGAGGAGCAGAAGCTGACCCTGCGTCAGGTCTGCGTCGTGCTGTCGAACGCTTCTTGAGTCTTCCCGCCTTCCCAATTTGAAATTCCATTACCGGCGTAACTACCGGCCAAAGAGCACGCCCGCTTAACATCAGATCATCGTCGGGCATCATGGGAAAGGACTGTATGGGGGAGAAAACCGCCCCGGCAGCGACTTCGACTTCGACCGAATCGCCACTGGTGAAGGCGCTGCGGGATGCTGTTGGGCACGGAGTGTCGCCGATCCTTAGCCACGCCCCCAGTGCGATCGCCGATGCCATCGCCAATCAGGCTCTGGCTGCTTCGCCCGGCAATGGCCATGGCGGCGGCGTCCCACCCCCGGTCGAAAAAGCCTACTTCGAACAGCTCATCGAAAACGCCCCCGAAGCCATCAGTATTGTTGACCAGGAACTGCGCATTTTACGCGTCAACGGCGAGTTCACGCACCTGTTTGGCTTTATATCGGCTGAGGCGGCGGGAAAACGGCTCGACGAGCTGATCGTACCCCCCGATCGCTATGCGGAAACCGCATGGATCGGCGAATGCATCAAGACGCAAAGCAAGCTTTCGCTGGAGACCCGCCGCCAGCGGAAAGACGGCTCGCTGGTCGAGGTGCTGCTCTCAACTTCGCCGGTGACGCTGAACGGTAAAAGAGTTGGATCGTACGCCTCCTATCGCGACATCACCGATCAGAAGCGCGCGGAGGAGTTGAACGCGGCCTTGTACGCTATCGCGGCGCGCAGCCAGTCAGCCGAAGATCTACAACAATTCTTTGCCGCCATTCACAACATCGTCGGACAGTTGATGAATGCGCGCAACTTTTATATCGCCCTTTACGATCCGCAGGCGCAGTTGTTGAGTTTTCCCTACTTCGTGGATGAAGAAGATCCGACTCCCACACCAAAACCCCTCGGCCGCGGCTTGACGGAATACGTTCTGCGCTCGGGTGAGCCCCTGTTGGCGACACCAGCCGTTTTCGACGAACTAGTGCGGCAAAGCGAAGTGGAGTTGATCGGCGCTCCGTCAGTAGATTGGCTCGGCGTTCCCTTGAAGCGTGGCACGACCTGCATTGGAGCGTTGGTCGTCCAGAGCTACAACCAAAACACGCGTTTCCAAGACCGCGATCGCGAGATTTTGAAATTTGTTTCCCAGCAATTGGCTGCAGCGATCGAACACAAACGGTATGAAGAGGCGCTTCGCCGCTCCGAAGCACGCTCCCGCTCGCTGATTTTGAGTGCCGCCTTTGGCATTTGCCGCTGCACCCTCGCCGGCCGATTTCTGGACGTGAATCCCGCGCTCATCACCATGCTCGGCTATGTATCGGTCGAAGATCTTCTGCAACTGAACATCAGGCGAGAAGTCTTTGTCAGTCCTCAGGGGTTGGAGCGTCTGGCCGAAGATTATCGGCGCACCGGAAGTCTGAACGGAGTGGAAGTGCAGTGGAAGCGCAAAGACGGCCGCGTCATCATCGTGCGCCTTAGTGGCAGCGCCTCCGTCAGCAGCGATGAGCCGGAAGAAGTGTTGGAGCTGATCGCAGAAGATATCACCGACCGCCGTCAGCTCGAAGAGCAGCTCCGCCAGGCACAAAAAATGGATGCTGTTGGTCGTCTGGCCGGCGGCGTTGCCCACGATTTCAACAACCTGCTGATGGTGATTAACGGATACACCGAGGTGTTGCTGGAGCAGATGCCCAAGGGCAGCGCCATGCATCATAAAGTTGAGTCCATACAGCAGGCGGCTGATCGTGCCGCGACTCTCACCCGCCAGTTGCTGGCGTTCAGCCGAAAGCAGCTCTTAGAACTCAAAGTGGTGGACGTCAATACCGTGGTCGGCGACATGGAACGCCTGCTGCGGCCTTTGATCGGCGAAAACATCGAACTGCTCACGCGACTTTCTCCTGAAACCGGACGCACACGCGCGGACGCCGGCCAGTTAGAGCAGGTCATCATGAACCTGGTGGTCAACGCCAAAGACGCCATGCCCGAAGGCGGCAAGCTCACACTGCAAAGCTCCGACGTCACGGTGCGCCAGAACTTCAGCGAACATCGTTTTATTCAGCCCGGACGCTATGCCGTGATCTCGGTTGCCGATACCGGCCACGGCATGGACAAGGAAACACAGTCTCGCATCTTCGAGCCTTTTTTTACGACCAAGGAAAAAGGGAAAGGCACCGGCCTGGGCTTATCCACCGTTTACGGCATCGTCAAGCAGAGCAGCGGATACGTATTTGCTCAAAGCGAAGTCGGAGCCGGGACAACTTTCTACGTCTATTTGCCGCGTGTGGAGGAGTCCGCCGAAGAGCAGAGTCCGGCCAAGGCACAGCAGAATGAGGCTGGCGGCTGCGAAACCGTCCTGCTGGTGGAAGACGAAGAATCAGTGCGCGAACTGGTGCATGTGACACTCGTGTCGCGTGGTTACAAAGTCCTGCAAGCCGAAAATGGCGAGGCCGGTCTGCGCATGGCCGAAGCTTGCAAAGAATCGATCGACATTCTGATCACTGACGTTGTCATGCCCGGCATGGGAGGCCGGGAACTTGCCAAGAAACTGCTTGCGTTGCGGCCCAACATCAGCGTGCTTTACCTCTCGGGCTACACCGAAGATGCTGTCATCACCCAGGGAGCGGTCGGCCCCGCCACCGCGTTTCTGCAGAAGCCGTTCACCCTACAGAATCTCGCCAAGAAAGTCCGCGAGGTGCTCCGCGCTAAGTCCTCGACGACGTCCGCCACTAAGGCGGCAGCAAAATCAGCCTCCAGTTAGTGCAGAAGAGCCTCCCGCCAGTTTTTTTCGCCGAAACTTTCTACTACAATGCGGGTTAGCGCATCCTAAGAATTGAAAGACAGGAGTGTCTTATGAATTCCCATGCCTCCCCCCGATGTGCCGGACGCCTGCTTATGGCTCTGGCGGCGATGACCAGCATAATTTTGATAGCCGGCTGCGGCTCCGGCAATATTGCGACTCCTAACAACAACGGCTTCACCAACAGCAATTTGAGCGGCACCTACGTTATCTCCATATCGGGCACGGACGTCAACCTCAATGCGGAGACGGAGTCCTTTTTTACAATAGTGGGGACCATAACGGCCGACGGCATGGGCAACATTCAGGGAGGCACGGTCGACATTAACGACCTGAATCTCGGCGGTACAGGCGTGTTTACCGGCCAAACCGTCGGCAAGACCAATTACAACGTCTCCCCTGACGGTCGCGGTACTGGCACGCTTTCGACCCCGATAGCAAACTTTGGCCTGGATTTCGTTCTCACCTCGAATGATCACGGCCTGATCACCCGTTTTGACAGCTCCGGGAGTGGCAGTGGCACTCTTGACCTACAGGGCACTGCCACCCAAAGCTCGCTCCAGTCGCTTGCCTTCTCTCTCTCCGGCTCTGACTCGGGCGGAAATCCCATTGGCACGGTTGGAGCGTTTACTCTCAGTCCAGCCGGAGCAGTCACGACCGGCGTTCAGGACTTCAACGACGCTGGGAGTTCCGCCGGACTAACTGATCTTCCGATCGCCACCTCATCCTCTCTAGTCTTGACCAGCGGCACCAACGGGACGGCTCAGCTTAACACCGACTTCGGCTCGTTTAGCTTTGACGTTTGGGTGATCGACTCAACCCACCTGAAGATCATCGAGACCGACGGTTCGGGACTAGCCACCTCCGGCGACGCCTTCACCCAACAGACCTCCTTTACCGCCGGACAGTTGGTATTTGCGATTGGCGGTGCCGACCTTGGCCAGGATCCCGTCGCCGCCGGCGGCTACGCAACCACGGACGTCAACGGCAACCTCATTGACGGCTTCGAAGATTTCAACAACGCGGGTAACGCCGTACCAAGCGTCGGTTTTACTGGGTCGTGCCAGCCTTTCGTTGCGGGACGGTGCCAACTGGACTTGACTGGCTTTACTAACGGACTGTCGAGTAATCTCCAATTTGCCGCCTATCCCTCCAGCGGCGGCGTTCTGTTGCTGCAAGACGACAGTGCCGGAATAACTCAGGGTGCAGCCTACGCCCAAACTGCCACATCGTTCGCCCAAGCAGGCTACGGACTGAATCTTTCCGGCGTCAACGCCTGCGGCGACAACGGGACCAATTGCGAGGTTGACGACATTGCCCAGTTCAATGCCGGCAGTCCCACTAGCAACCCGAACGTGACCGGGGTATTGGACGAAAATGACATTACGACCCCGAATCCGCATGTGTCGTTGTCCGGGCTCTACGCTCCGGACTCTCCCGCGACCGGCCGCGGTTCGATCTCCGACAACAACATCGGGACGCTCATCGGCACGTTAAACCTGGAGTACTACGTGGTGGACCCGTCGGACATCGTCTTTATCCAGGTCGACACTGCGCAACTCTCGGTGGGGCTGTTTCAGCTACAGAGTTCGCAACAGGGAGGGGTAAAGTCGCAGGTCTTGACACTGCACCCGACAATCCGGCCACACGCTGCACACGCGGCTTGGAAGCATAAATAGACTCCAGCGAATCACGTAAATAACGAGGGCGCGGCTTTAAGGCCGCGCCCTTTTCTCTTGCAATATTCTTGAGTTTATCGAGCGCTCGACTTAACTTACTTAATCGCTTCCGCCGCAATCCGCTCGGTAACGAACGCTTCGATCACGTCGCCCGCTTTGATGTCGCCGTAGTTCGAGATGGAGATACCGCACTCCATACCATTGGTCACTTGCGAAGCATCGTCCTTGAAGCGCCGCAGCGATGCGATTTTGCCTTTGAATACGACCACGTTATCGCGAAGCAACCGCACTTCGGAATCGCGCTTGATCAGTCCATCGCTCACGCGGCAGCCAGCGATCGTTCCGACTTTCGGGATGCGGAAGGTCTCCAGAACCTCGGCGCGTCCCTGATAGGTTTCTTTGATGGTCGGTTCGAGCAAGCCGGTCATGGCGCGCTTGATCTCGTCCTGCAGTTCGTAAATGATCGAATGCAGGCGGATGTCGACTTTTTCCTGGTCGGCGAGTTCTTGAGCTTTGCGCTCCGGACGCACGTTGAAGCCGATGATGATGGCATTCGATGCCGAAGCCAGCAGAACGTCGGTCTCGGTGATCGCTCCAATGCCGGAGCGCAGCAGCTTCAGCCGCACTTTGTCGTTTGACAGGCGGCCCAGCAAATCGCCCAGCACTTCGACCGAACCTTGCACGTCGGCCTTGAGGATGACGTTCAGTTCCTTCATGCCCGCCGTCTTGAGTTGTTCAGCCAGACCTTCGAGCGAGACTCGCGAACTCTTCGCGAGAGTAGCTTCGCGGAATTTCTGCTCGCGGTAGTCCGAGATGTCGCGCGCCTTCTCGCGGTCGGCGACGACCACAAATTGATCGCCTGCCTGCGGCAACCCTTCGAGTCCGATAATTTCGACCGGCGTCGAGGGCGGAGCTTCTTTCAGCGGCTTGCCGCGATCGTCGAACATGGCGCGGACTTTTCCGTACACGTTCCCGACCACAAAGTTGTCGCCGGCGCGGAGTGTACCGTTCTGCACCAGGATGGTGCCCACCGGACCGCGACCGCGATCGAGTTTCGCTTCCAGCACCAATCCGCTCGCAGCACGCCCTGGAGTCGCTTTCAATTCCTGCAGGTCGGCGGTCAGCAGAATCATTTCCATCAGCAGATTCAGGTTTGTTTTCTGCTTGGCTGAAACATCGACGAACACCGTCTTGCCGCCCCAATCTTCCGGTACCAGGCCGCGATCGGCCAGTTGCTTTTTGACCCGCTCAGGCAATGCGCCCGGCTTGTCGATTTTGTTGACCGCAACAATGATGGGAACTTCAGCCGCGTGCGCGTGGTCGATCGCTTCGACCGTCTGCGGCATGACGCCATCGTCGGCCGCCGTGACCAACACCACAATGTCGGTAGCTTTCGCGCCGCGCGAACGCATGCGAGTAAACGCTTCGTGACCCGGAGTGTCGAGGAACACGATTTCGCGGCCAAACGCGGGAGAGGCCTTGTCCGTAATCGAAACTTTGTACGCGCCGATATGCTGCGTGATGCCACCGGCTTCGCCTCCGGCTACATTGGTGGAGCGAATGGAATCGAGCAGCGTGGTCTTGCCGTGATCAACGTGGCCCATGATGGTAACGACCGGCGGACGCGGGATAGCTTCCGCGCCTTCCTCGCTGCTCTCGGTGGCTTCGGTCGTGTCTTTCGCAGCTTGTTCTTCGAAGGTGATGACTTCGGTGTCGGCTCCGAAAAAACGCGCCATTTCGCTCGCCAGTTCGGCATCGAGCGTTTGATTGATGGTGGCGAAGACTCCGCGCACCACTAAGCGCGCAATCACATCCTTGGCGCGAATGCCCAGCTTCTCAGCCAGGTCTTTCACCGAGATTCCTTCCGTAATCGTGATGTTCCGCGTGATCGGCGCCGGCTCCGTGTTGATGGTCATGCGCGGCGGCGGAGTGTAGCCCTTCATCGGGCCTTCCTTCACGCCTCGCGGTACATATCTTTGTCCTGGACGCCGCGACGGAGCTCCTGGTCGCGCTCCCGGACGCACTGGTCCCGGCGGGGCCATTCCCGCTCCCGGACCAACGCCCAGTGGACGCGATCCTGCCGGAGCCACGCGAGTCGGATGCATCGGCCGTCGTTCGCCCGGACGCAGCGGCGGGCGCGGTGCTCCCGGCGCTAACGGCCTGGCCGTGCGCTGAAAAATTGGCTGTCCCGGCACTGGACGTCCGGGCGCGGGCCGCGGAGCCGTACTGGCTGCACTTGCTCCGGGCGGAGCCAGCGGCGCTTTATAGACTGGGCGCGGCCCAGTCTGCGGCATGATCATGCGCGGCGGCGGCGCGATCGGAGCGGCGGGCTTCACCGGCGCTGCAGCTTGCATCTGTGTAACGTTGCTCTGTGCCAGTGGCGAAGCACTGCCAGTCGGGACGGGTGTGGTGGTAACCCGCGACGGAACTCCGATCGTAGGCGGTGCCGTACTTGCACTGCTCGAGGCCGAACCAGCAGCGGGTGACGTCGCGCCAGGTGGAGTTACGGGAATTTTAGGTGGAGTCACGACCACCGACGGCGGACGGTAGGTAGCAGCGACGGAAGCGGGCGTCACGATTCTCGGCGCCGGCGGTGCTGGAGCTTCAGTCGCGGACTTGGGCGGCTTTGCCTTGGTGGCGGCGGGAGCGGCGGAGGCTTCTGCCTGGGCATCTGCCGCCGGGGCCGCAGCCGGCGGCTTGGCTGCCGGACGCGCTGCAGGCTGCTCAGCTCCCTTTTGCTGGGTGATGGCGCGCAGCACGTCTCCGGGACGCGAGATACGCGAGAGGTCGATCTTGGTCTTGATCTCTTCTTCGCCGACAGCGGCGCGCGAAGCAGACTTCGCGGAACCGGGCGAGGCGTCGGAGCGGCCGCGGAGATGTTTCCGCACCAGTTCCGCTTCGTGATCTTCCAGAGAACTAGAGTGCGTTTTCTTCTCCGTGACGCCCACCGCGGTCAGCGAGTCAAGAATTTCCTTGCTCTTGACTTCCAACTCGCGGGCCAGATCGTTGATTCGAATCTTACTCATCCGTTCTCGTTTCCTCTTCGTATTACCAATGTCGAGTATCTAAGCTCGCATATCTAACCTCGTGAAATCCGCAGTCTAAAATTTCCGGGTGACGAGCCCCGCGCATTCGGTTCGGATGTAACTCCGAACTCGCCACGCTGTTTCAGTTCTGCTTGTCTTCCGGGGCTTCTTCAGTCGCGGCTTGTTCCGTCGCAGACTCTTCAGATGCGAGACTGACGCCTTCTTCTGCCGGCGCGGTGCCGGTGGGCTCCGCTTCCGCGGACAACGCATCCGCCTCGATCGAACCTTCTTCGATCGAACCTTCTGTCAGCGGTTCCTCGCCGATTCCCGAGTCGGGGACTGCCGCTTCGCTGGCGGCTTCTCCGGTCGTCTCCAGTTCGGCGGCTACTGCTTCGCCGCCATCCAGCGTGGCAAAGTAATTATTGACCGCAATACTGATTTTTTCCACCGTTTTCGGGCCAATGCCTTCAATCGCTTCCAACTGCTCCGGCGTCATATCGGCCAGCGATTCGACCGTATTCACGCCCGCTGCCTTGAGTTTCTCGACCAGCCCTTCGCCCAGGCCGGTAACAATCTCCAGCGGAGTGACGGTCTGTGTGACCAGCGCCGACATCTGCTGTTCCACTTCCTGGCGCTTTTCTTCTTCGCTCTTGATGTCGATCTTCCAGCCCAGCAGCTTCGCCGCGAGCCGGACATTCTGTCCTTTTTTGCCGATTGCCAGCGACAGTTGCGTATCGTCCACTACAACTTCCAGATGCTTGTCGGTGGCGTCAACAATCGTGACCCGGCTCACTTTCGCCGGCTGCAAAGCCTTTTCCGCGAACGTCACCGGATCTTCGTGATACTCGATGATGTCAATCTTTTCTCCGCGCAACTCGCGAATAATCGACTGCACGCGCATGCCCTTCATGCCTACGCAGGCGCCGACCGCGTCCACGTCTTTATCTTTCGACATGACTGCGATCTTCGTGCGCTCGCCTGCTTCGCGTGCAATCGCGCGGATCACCACCGTACCGTCGTAAATTTCTGGAACTTCGGTCTGGAACAGATGCTGGACTAATTCCGGAGCGGAGCGCGAAGCCACGACGCCCGGACCTTTGACGGCTTTTTCCACGCGCACGATCACGACTCGAATCCGCTCGCCGACGGCAAACGATTCCAGCCGCGACTGCTCCTTGCGTCCCATGCGCGCTTCGGCTTTGCCGATATCGAGAATCACGTCCGGGCCTTCGAGCCGCTTCACGGTCGCGTTCACAATCTCGTTAACGTGCCCGATGTATTCGTTGTAAACCGTGTCGCGTTCCGCCTCGCGCACTTTCTGGAATATGACTTGCTTCGCCAGTTGCGCCGCGATGCGCCCGAGAATCCCTTCGGTCACTTTCGGGATCAGCAACTCACCGCCCGCTTCAGCGCTTGGGTCCACTTTCCGCGCTTGCTCAACCGTCACCTGCAGATTCGGATCTTCCACTTGCTCCGGCGTCTCGACGATGGACTTCACCGCATAGGCATTGATCTTGCCGCTGTCTTTATCGAGGACGGCGCGCAAGTTCTCCTGCGTCTTGTAGTATTTGCGCGTCGCGACGACGATAGCGTCCTCAACCGCACTCACCACAATCTGCGGATCAATGCCTTTCTCCCGGCTGACCCCTTCGATGATGTTGTAAAGCTCGCTAGCCATAAAAGTTCAGGTCTCAGGTCTTAGGTCTCAGGTGTCAAGTCTCGAAGGGTTTTGCTCTTCCTTAAGACCTAAGACCCGACACCTGAGACCTGCTTTTCAGATTTCCGGTACCAGATTCGCTTTCTCTATGTTCTTCAACTCAATCTCGACTTTCGCCGACTGGCCCTCTTTCGGACGCATCTTCTTTTTTCGCGCTGCGGTCAGATCCAGAACCAGCTTTCCGTTTTCGAAGCTTTCCAGCTTTCCTTCAAAGTGCCGGTTGTTGTTTACCGGCTCGCGCGTCATCAACTTCACGCGCTGTCCTCGGAAGCGTTCAAAATCCGCCGCCTTGGTCAGTTTGCGATCCAGTCCTGGAGAGGAAACCTCCAGCACATACGATCCGCCGGGGAACACGTCCTCGACATCAACGATCGTCCCAAACTCCCGGCTGAACTTCGAGCAATCCTCATGCGTCACGCCGTCGGGACGATCCGCCGCTGGCGCTGCTCCAGGCCGGTCAATAAACACGCGGAGCATGCGGTGCTTACCCGCGCCGCATACTTCCACCTCGACCACTTCCAGCCCGCTGGAGCCCGCCACCCGCTCCGCAATCTGCCGGACCTTATCCAGATCAAAAGCCATGTTTTCAGCAATTTGCGCCAGGAATGGCCGCGCCCGTCACTCCAGCAAAGCTTTCCGCGAACTTCCCCGCTAATCGGCCCAACTAAAAAGTGGGCTTTCGCCCACTGGTGTGCTTCGACAATCCTGGCACTACGACACAACAGTATTCGTTACCAACTATACGCTGCCAATATGGAAAACACAAACCAGCGCGGACGTCGCTCCCGGCCGGTGATGCCGCTGTTACGGAAGTATCTGAAGTAACCTTGCCGTCGCCCTGCCCATCCCCCAAACTTCTTGTGATGCGCTTTTCTCGCGCCCATCTCGTCATTGCTCTGGGCTCCGCCGGCCTGTTGGTGCTGGTGTTTCTCGGCTACCTGTACTGGCTCAGTAGCCAGCCGCCGGTGCTGTCGCGGTCTGAGGAACGCGATCCGCTGACACAGATGCCGATCAGTATTACGATGAATCCGTTTCGCGATCGCACCATCGAACGCACCGCCAATCGCTTTATCTCGGAGATGCGCGACGGCAATTGCAGCCAACTGCTGGCGCAGTGGGAAAAAGACTACCGCAAGAAGCGAGCCAAGTTCCTCTGCGATTCTGAAGCCCAGCACCCGCTGATTTCCTGGAACCTGGTGGAATGGGAAGACGCGCCGCCGCTCGTGATTCTGCACTACAAAGGCCAGCGCTACAGCAGTCCCGCGCAGGACTCGACCTACAAAGACCTCTTCTCAGTGACGGAAGAAAAGAAGGATGACGGCTGGGCGGTTACGAAATACGATTCCTTCTACTGACGATTTCTGGCCGGCGCGTCCGCTCGCGACGCCGATGTGCCTTTCCTAACGACCAGCGACTAGCGACCAACGACTAACGACTACCCCCCGATATGCACCATCGTCCGCGAGGCGGGCACAAATTCAGGTTCGCCGATGTGGTGCCGCTCTTCTTTTTTTTCCACCACTTTCACGATGAACTCGGCGAGCTTCTCGTCGGTTGCGCCCCGCCGCATCAACTCATGCAGGTCGTGGTCCCACACCGAAAATAGGCATGTCCGCAGCTTGCCGTCAGAGGTTATGCGGATCCGGCTGCAGTGTCCGCAGAACGGATGCGACACCGGCGCAATGATCCCGATCTCGCCTACGCCGTCGGAGAAGCGATAGCGCCGCGCCGTTTCGCTGCGCTCGTGCGCGATTTCTTCCAGCGGCAGATACTCCGACATGCGGGAGACGATCTCATCGAGGCGAACCACGATTTCCGGTGTCCAGACGCGGTCTTCTTCGAGCGGCATGAATTCGATGAAGCGCACGACGACGCGCTCTTCGCGCGCGAACATGCCAAACGGAATAATCTGATCTTCGTTGAAGCCACGCAGCAGCACGCAGTTGATCTTCACCGGATCGAGTCCCGCCCGCCGCGATGCGCGAACTCCCGCCAGCACATGCTCGAATCCATTCGGCACCCGAGTGATGCGTGTAAATCGTTCCGGATCCACCGCATCCATGCTGACCGTCACGCGGTCAAGGCCGGCGTCTTTCAGGGGCTGCGCGATCTCAGCCAGCAGATGGCCGTTCGTCGTCAATGCAATCTCGGGCTTCTTGCCGTCTTGGGTGCGCAGGTTGGCGAGGTCGCGGACGAACTCCACAATGCCTTTGCGCAGCAGCGGCTCGCCGCCGGTCAAGCGGATCTTCGTGATCCCGAGCCCGACCAGGATGCGAGCCATCCGCAGATAATCGTCGAACGGAAGCTCGGCATAAGCCGCCCCGTTCGTCCCCGTCCGGCAATAGACACACTTATAATTGCAGCGGTCGGTAATCGATATCCGCAGATCGTGGATGGATCGCCCGAAATTGTCGGAAAGCGGCATTTAGTAATTAGCACTCAGCATTCAGCACTCAGCATTCAGAACAACGCAATCGCGCCAACAGCTGAAATGCTGACGGCTCATTATAGATGTCGCAACCTAACTCCGCGAACCATCGGCCTCGCGCCGCATGCCTGTTAAACTTTTCCCATGAAAGCTCTGGTCATCACTCGTTTCGGTGGTCCCGAGGTTCTCGAACTGCAGCAGGTTCCCGACGCGCATCCCACGCCGGAGCAGGTGCTGGTGAAAGTGGAAGCGGGCGGATTGAACTTTGCCGATCTGATGACCACGCGCGGCGGGTACGCCGGAACGCCCAAGCCTCCGCTCACCGCCGGGCGCGAATTCGCCGGCCGCCTATTCGTCAACCAGGACGCCAGCGGACGCCGCGTGATGGGCTACACGCAGTGGGCCGCGTTCGCCGAAAAAACTGTGGCCCATCGCAACCTCGTCTGGCCCGTTCCGGAAAATTGGACCGCCGAACAGGGCGCAGGCTTTCCGGTAAATTTCTTCACCGCATACCTCGCCTACTGGAAGGCCGGTTTGCTGGATAACGCGACCGGCGCTCGCGTCCTGATTCACGCCGTTGCGGGCGGAGTCGGCACCGCGGCGGTGCAGATCGGAAAGATTCTCGGCATGGAAATGTTCGGTACTTCTTCCTCGGAAGACAAGCTGGCGCGGGTGCGCGAACTCGGCCTGCAACACGGCATCAACTACAAACAGCGCGACTACGTCGACGCGATCAAAGACCTGACCCATGGCGAAGGCGTGGATGCAGTTTTTGAAATGCTGGGCGGCGAGCACGTGGCGAAAAGTGTCAAGTGCGTGCGCGACTTTGGACGCGTCATCGTTTACGGCGCGGCTACTGGCGAAACTCCGCAACTCGACACTCGCGTGCTGTATGCCAAAGGCGCAAGCGTCCACGGACTCTGGCTGTCGTATTTGAGCGCCAACCGGCCGCTCATGGAATCGGCGTGGCAGCAGCTTTCAGAATGGATCGCAGCCGGCAAGCTCCACCCCGTGATTGGGAAAGTGTTCCCGCTGGAACAAGCGCGTGAAGCCTACACGCTGATCCAGGAAGGCAAGAACTACGGCAAGATTGTGCTGAAGATCAGCTAGTGCGTTAGCCTAGACAAAACATCCATACCCTGTTACTTCTCTAACCCTCGTACCGGCCTCTGCTAACGCAGCACACACCCTCGCGTCTAACTAGCACATTGGCACGAAACATGGTTCGCAATACGGTTGGCTATATGGTTCGCAAAGAAAAAATAAATCGGGAACTTACTCAAACCGGGATTCGTATCCTGTAGCGAACCGAGAAAGGGTGGTCGACACCAATTTCGGCCACTTAAAAGACTTTGCAGGGTGACGGGACTGGCGCACGCATGGTTTGGCGGCCCTGGGCGCGCCGGGTCCGGTAAAAAGAACGAGTTTGAGGCCCGCGTCTTTTTGCGTCACCCTGACACGCACATTGTAGGAGTTTGCAGGGAAAGCGCAAGCCCCCAAGTGAGCATCTTCGAAACTATTCTCAGAACCATCACCAGCCGCCGCTAGCGTCCCGGCCAGAACCGGGCAGAAAGCGAAGGAGCAAATGAAACTGAATAACGTAGCAAAGACGGTTGTGCTCGGGCTGGCGGTGCTGCTTGCATCGAGTGCGTTCGCAAGTAACAAGTGTTCGCTGCAGGTGCGGGAGTCGGTCGAAGTCAACGGCCAGCAACTCGCCCCCGGCGAGTATCAACTGCGTTGGGACGGCACGGGGTCGAACGTCGAAGTAACCTTCATGCAAGGCAAGAAGGAAGTCGCAAAGACGTCGGCGAAAGTCGTCTCGCTCGACAAAGCCTACGACTACGATTCCGCGGTCCTCGATCACGCCAGCGGCAAGACGACCGTATCTGAGGTGCGATTGGCGGGCAAGAAGTACGAACTCGCTATTGGCGCAACCGACAAAGCTGAAATGAGCCCCAACGCGGCCAAGTAACTTAGTAACTCCTGCTAACTCCTGGAAGGCGAGTGGGGAGCACTTCGGTGCTCCCCTTATTCGCTAAGAGACCGTAAGTATTCCAGGAAGGATGCTGTTTGCGCCTTAGTGCAACTAACTCGACGAAACAATCTAGCTTGCCCCCCAGATTTCGCCGATTATGCGCTGGAAGTTTGCGCCCAACACTCCTTCGATTACCGCTGTGGACTGGCCACGTTTGGCTAATTCGGCGGCGATGACTTCCATGTGATCGGGGCCGTTGAGGTCGGGCACGTAGGGATAGCGATCCTCGCCGGGAGCGCCGATGCCGAGTTGCTTGCGGCGCGCGATGTCCTGATCGAAGTTGGCTTTTTGTTCAGCGGTAAGAACCGTTTTCTGGATCGAGCCATCCGATCCGATGCCGACGTGATCGGCCCCGCATACGTTGATGGCGTGCATGATGTGATCGAGCACGTGTTCGCGCGTGGGTACGGTGGGCGACGCGACGACGTAGGGCATGAGATAAACGCCGAAATATCCTCCGCGATCGGCGAGCGCTTTGAGAATCTCGTCGGGCTTGTTGCGGGGATGGGCATAGGCCGCGGCGCATCCGGAATGCGTGATCAGAACCGGCTTCTTCGATTCGGCGATTCCTTCTGCGGTGGTGCGGTATCCGCTGTGGCTTAGGTCGATGGCTACTCCAAGTTCGTTCATTTTCTTGACGGCGGCAATGCCAGCTTTGCTGAGGCCGGCGTTGCCGGGCTCCAGACATCCATCGCCGAAGAGGCTGCGATTGTTGTAGGTGAGTTGCATGATGCGCACGCCCAACTGGCGAAACATCTCGATGCGGTCAGGCTTTTCCTCGAGGAACGCGGTGTATTGAAAACCGGGCATGATTCCGATTTTGTTTTCGCGTTTGGCGCGGGCGATGTCGGAATGTCGGCGCACCATGAGGAACGCTTCGGGATGCTCCTCTACGAGCATTTCGACGGCGCTGATATTTGCGACTGTACCTTCGAAGGTTGGGTCTGAGATAGTGAAGTTGACGGCCGTGATGCCCGATTGCCGCACTGCGGCGAGCGTTTCGGCGGTCGGTGGAGCGTCCATGTCAGTCAGCGGAGCGCATAGGGAATCGATGACGATGGCGTTCTTGTAGAGCGCGGCGATGGACGCTAGCTCGCTGGTCGAATCAAACGATCGCGCAAGCAGGCGGGGAGTGAGGACCGCGGCGGCAGACATTCTTAGAAGACCGAGATTAAAGTCGCGACGATGCACCGGCTGAGACTCCTGCGAAATTTATTTGTTGGGAACTACGTACTGCGCCTCACCATTGCCGAAAGACCAGTTTTCTTTCACTACTTCAACCAGATTGATGAAGACATCCTCCCGGCGCATCTTCAGACTTTTGTGCAAGCCGTCGGCAACGGCTTTGTAGAAGCGCTGCTTCGTCTCGACGGTGCGACCGATGCTTAACGTGATCTGCACGAAGATGCAGTCGTCCGAGCGATGGATGCCGAGATAATCCCGGTCAAATTGCAAGCCAGCCTTGGGATGCTCGGTGACGATCTGGAAGCGGTCATCTTTGGGGACGCCCAAAACATCGAGCATAGCCTGGTAGACGATCTGACCAGCCTGCATGCGGTATTCCGGAGTCTTGCCTTCAAGAAGATCGATTCGGACGAGTGGCATGTCTTCTCCGTAAGTAATACTGGGATCAGTTCGCGTCCCAGCTCCGTGGAACATTCACATAAGAACGATCCAGTTCGGCAACCGATGCGCAACCGAGCAACCTCAACGTGCGATCAAGATCGGTGCGCAAAATTTCTATGGCGCGATTGACTCCAGCTTCTCCGGCGGCGGCGAGGCCGTAGGCGTAGGCGCGTCCGCAAAGCACGGCGCGAGCGCCGAGGCAGAGAGCTTTGACGATGTCGGTGCCGCGGCGAATGCCTCCATCCAGCAGGATTTCGGTTTGTCCATGGACGGCCTTTACGACTTCGGGCAACGCGCGCAGGGAAGACTGGACGCAATCGAGCTGGCGTCCACCATGATTGGACACGGAAATTGCGGCGGCGCCGGCATCTACGGCGCGGCGGGCATCGTCCCCAGTGAGCACGCCTTTGACTACGATGGGGCCGCGCCACGCTTCGCGAATCCACGTCAGGTCGCTCCAGGTGACGGCGGATTCGGCGAGCGCGGCGGTGATGCCGACGAGCGGCATCGGGCCTTTCCCGGGAACCACGACGTTGGGGAGCAGTGGAATGCCTCCATCGCGTAAGAAACTTGCAAGCCATCGTGGGCGCGACAGGACTTGCGGAAGGTATCGGATTTTTTCAAAGGCGGTGCCGCTGACGAGTTCTTTCATGCCGTTGCGGAAATCGCGCACGCGAATTCCGGAGACGGGAGTGTCGATGGTGACGACGAGGGCGGAAAACCCGGCGATGCGGGCGCGTTCAATCGCGCCCTCGGCGGCGCCGCGTCCACCCATCAGGTAGAGCTGGTAGAAGACGGGTCCGGTGGAAGCGGCTTTCACATTTTCCAGCTTGTGTCCGGAGATGGTGGAGAGAATGTAGGCGGTCCCGGCGTTGCCAGCGGCGCGCGCGGCTCCCGCTTCGCCATCCGGATGCATGAGCCGGCTGTAGCCGACGGGAGCGAGGAGAAACGGAAGTTTGAGATCGAAGCCGAGAACGCGGGTGCCCAAGTTGCAATCGGCGAAGGCAACAGCGTGGCGAGGGCGGAAAGTAACATCCTCATAGACGCGGCAATTTTCGCGGAGAGTGACTTCGCCCTCGGCGCCGCCATCGAGATAGTCGAAAACAGATCGGGGCACGCGGCGCTCGGCGATGGCGCGGAAATCTGAGATGCATACGACGTGCGGAGAGGCGACAGAGCGTTCGGATCGGGTCATGGTGCGCCGGGTGGTCGAGAGTTATTTGAAGCTGACCAAAACATTTTAGATGGTATCACCGCTAACGATTCTTCTTCGTCCCGCGTTTTGCCAGGGCGGTGAACAAAGGAGCGCCCCATCCTCCGATGGCGAGGAGTGAGCCGAAGAGGACGACGGCATCTATGCTGGAACGTCCGGCACGCACGAAGTAAACGTCCTCGAGGTTGAGCCAGAGAGCGAATTCGTCGAGGGTGAGCGCCGCGCCTACTCCATAAAGCAGCGACATTAGGCCGCTGGCGAAAATCGACGACGCATCGCTGCCGGTGCCAAACTCACAGAGCCAGCCATAACCGACGGCCAGCAGGAGCAGAATTCCAGGCACCAGATGATGGATGTGGCGGCCGTTCATGATGATGTAGTGAAAAGGCGGAATCTGGTGCCGGATGCAGAAGACCATGCCGCGCACAATGGCAAACGTCAGAAAGAAGCTGACCGATGCGAGAAACAGCCGGCGGCGCGGACGGTCGGCAATGTGCTCGTGGAGTAGCGGTCCCAGGGGCGTGCGATGGAGCAGCACGAGCAACAGCGATATCATCGCCAGCAGCATGAGAAGAAGAATTACGGCGTCGTTCCAGAGCATGGATTATTGAACCTCGAGGACGTGCGCGCAGCACCTCATACGCTGCACATCATATGCAGCACAAGGCGCGGCATTAGCGAAGACTCGGGCATAATATCTGAATCATCCAGAGAACGAAAACGAGAGAACGAAAACGAGGGCCTGCTACTTGCGTAAATTTGGATCGAGTTGGAGCCACCGCATCCTTGCTTGCTTTTTTCTAACGCTCACCGCAGCGGCGGTAGCGCAGCCGGTTTCGCCGGAACTGCTGAACGGGCCCAAATGGCGTCTGATAGGCCCTTTTCGCGGCGGACGAGTGGTGGCGGTGGCGGGCGTGCCGGGCGACTCGACAACTTTTTATTTTGGATCGGTGAATGGCGGAATCTGGAAAACCATCGATGCCGGGGTTGTGTGGACTCCGATTTTTGACGGCCAGCCGGTGGGCTCGATCGGCGCGCTGGCCGTGGCTCCGTCCGATCCTAAAGTCATTTACGCCGGAACCGGCGAGAGTGACATTCGCGAGGACCTTTCTTCGGGCAACGGAGTTTACAAATCCAGCGATGGCGGCTTGACGTGGAATCACATCGGATTGGAGGACACGCGGCAGATCAGCCGGATCGGGATTGATCCACAGAATCCGCAGATCGTTTACGTGGGCGCTCTCGGACACGTTTATTCTCCCAACCAGCAGCGCGGCATTTATAAGTCCGTTGACGGGGGAACACACTGGGAGCGGGTTCTTGATCTGGGAGCGGAAATCGGGATTTCAGATCTGGCGATATGTTCCGGTTCGCCACAGCTCTTGTTTGCCGGCGCGTGGCATACCCATCGTGCTCCCTGGAGCACGTACGCTCCGACCGATGGACCCGGCGGCGGCCTTTACCGCTCGCAGGATGCCGGTAAGACGTGGGTTCGCCTCAATGGAACTGGAAATGGAAATGGGACCGGAAACGGGCTACCCGCAGGCAATTGGGGACGGGTTGGGGTCGACGTTGCGCCCGACGGCAAGCGCGCGTATGCGCTCATCGAAACCAAGAACGATGCGGGAAGAACCGAGGCGAAGACCTCCGGCCTCTATCGCTCCGACGACGGAGGCAATACCTGGGCGCTGGCCAACGCCGATCCTCGTTTGACCAGCCGGGCATGGTACTTCGATAGCGTCACCATCGATCCGAAAAATCCCGAAGTGATTTATGTGCCGAACGTCGCTCTCTATCGATCAGAGGATGGCGGGAAGACTATTTCGGTGCTGCGGGGCGCGCCGGGCGGAGACGATTATCACCAACTCTGGGTCGATCCGAAAAACTCCGCCAGCATGGTGCTCGGAACGGACCAGGGAACCACAATCAGCCTGAATCGCGGACAAACCTGGAGCAGTTGGTACAACCAGCCGACGGCGCAGTTCTATCACGTGATCACCGACAATCAATTTCCCTACTCGGTTTACGGCGCGCAGCAGGATAGCGGAAGTGCTGCGATTCTGAGCCGTACCGACCATGATCAGATCACGACGCGGGACTGGTTTCTGCCGGGTGGAAGCGAGAGCGGATACCTGGTCGTCGATCCGAAGGATCCCAACATTATTTATTTGAGCGGGACGTACGGTACGGTTTCGCGCTTCAACAAACGGACTGGCTTCAGCCAGGACATTACCCCATGGCCGGCGTCGTCATTTGATGCCGAGATCAATCAACGCAAATATCGTGACCCCTGGACTCCGGCGCTGGTTCTTTCTCCGGCGGACCCGACGACGCTTTATCTCGGAACACAATATGTCATGAAGACGGTCGATGGCGGACTGCACTGGGAGACGATCAGTCCCGATCTCACCGGATCAACCCGCGATGCGCAGAGCGCACGAGAAAATACGCCGGTAACGATCGAGAACGCGAAGCGCGCCGGTTACGGCGTGGTGTTCACGATCGCGCCTTCCCCTCTAAACCGCGATCTGATCTGGGTGGGGAGCGATACGGGATTAATTCACCTCACCCGGGATGGCGGGAAGAACTGGAAAAACGTGACTCCACCGGGGCTGAGCGACTGGAGCAAAATCTCGCTGATCGAAGCTTCACATTTTGACCCCGCCGTCGCCTATGCGGCCGTTGATCGCGCGCGCCTCGATGATCAGACCCCATATATCTATCGAACACGCGACTACGGAGCCACCTGGCAACTGATTACGAACGGCCTCGCTGCTCCCGCATTCCTGCGCGCGGTTCGCGAGGATCCGCAGAGCAAAGGGCTTCTTTTCGCCGGAACTGAATTTGGAGTTTACGTATCTTTGGACGACGGGGACCACTGGCAGTCGCTGCAATTGAACCTGCCGGTCAGTTCCATTCGTGACCTGACGATCCACGGGGACGATCTGGTGGCTGCGACGTTCGGACGCTCCTTCTGGATTCTCGACAACATCACGCCGCTTCGCCAGGCGCTGGAAGCGAAAAGAGCGAGCGGCCCTTGGCTTTACCATCCGGCCACAGCGGTTCGTGTGGACAACGATTCTTTTTCAGGCACACCACTTCCGCCCGAGGAACCCACAGCAGAGAATCCTCCTAGTGGCGCGATGATGGACTATTTTCTCCCGTCTGCGGCGAGCAGCGTTCGGCTGGAGGTGTTCGACGCCCAACAGAACCTGGTCAGGAAGTTTTCATCAGAGGATCCGAGCGGAGGAAAACATCCGCCCCTGCCGGTCGCCGAGCGATGGTTCCCAAAACCCGAGGCGCTCGAGAAGAGTGCGGGCATGCATCGCTTCGTGTGGAACCTGACTTGGAGCAACTCCGGCGACCTGATCGCGGATGACGACTCCGAGTATCACGTTCCCAGCGGGCCGAAGGCGGTGCCGGGCACCTACGCGGTCCGCCTGACGGTCGATGGAAAAACGCAGGACCAATCTTTGAAAATCACTATGGACCCGCGTTCGCCCGCAACCTCCGAAGTACTCGCGCAGCAGTTGCAACTGGGCAAGCAGATCTATGGCGAAACCGTCGAAGCGCGACGTGCACTGGCTGAGATCGCCTCGGTTCAGAAACAGCTCACGGAGCTTCAACTGAAGGCGACAGAAAACGCACAGCTCAAGGCGGCGTTGGCGAAGACTCAATCCGGAATCGAGAAGATTCTCACTAACAAAGAGCACGCCGCCGAGGGCGCCGGGCTAAAGGATGCGTACACGGGGTTGGCATCCGCTCTGCGAGTTGTCGAAAGCGGAGATCGGGCCGTTCCTTCGCAAGCGATCGCGGTCTACAAGGTGTCAAGCGAAGAAGTAAAAGCTCGCGTCGCGGAGTGGGCGCGATTCAAGCAAGAGAGATTGGTTCAACTCAACCAGCAATTGCGTGACGCTAACCTGGCTCCTATTGCGATTGCTGAGATTGAGCAGGAAGTCGAATTTCTGGTAACGCGCTAGAATGCGAGAGATCAGAGGTCAGAGATCAAAGATCAAGAATCATTGATCGTCTCGAAACTGTCGTGTTCCACCCACACGTGCGAATATGACATGCGAATCTGGAGGTCTTAATTATGCATCTGCTCAAACGTATTCTTGCCGCTCTCGCGCTGGCGGGGCTTTGCATTGCTTTGCTCCCCGCCCAGGAAAAGCTCACGACACCGTTGATTCCGCGCGAGGTGTTGTTTGGGAATCCGGAGCGCGCTGACCCGCAGATTTCGCCCGATGGCGCGCAGATCGGATATCTGGCGCCAGTCGACGGAGTGTTGAACGTGTGGATTCGCACCCTCGGCAAATCCGATGATCGCGCCGTTACCGCCGACAAGCATCGCGGCATCCGCAATTTTCTGTGGCAATACGACAATCGGCACATTCTCTACACGCAGGACCTGGGCGGTGATGAGAACTGGCGTCTCTATCAAACCGACATCGCCTCCAAACAAACCAGGGACCTGACGCCATTCGATAAGGTTCGCGTGGATATCGTGGCTTATGAATGGAAATTCCCCCGCACGATTCTGGTGCAGATGAATCAGCGGGACCCGAAGTTGTTCGACATCCACCGCATCGATTTGAACAACGGCAAGATCGAGCTCGATACCGAAAATCCGGGAGATGTTGGGAACTGGCAAGTTGATAATGCGCTGCAGGTGCGGAGCGCACAGGTCGAAACACCGGATGGCGGCACCATTATTCGCGTGCGCGATGACAGCAAGTCTCCGTGGCGAGAATTGATCAAATGGGGCCCGGATGAGACCTTCGGCGGGGTCAACGGATTTACTCCCGATAACAAGTCAATCTGGATCACTACGAGTCTCGACGTGAACGCCGCTCGCCTGCTGGAGATTGACATCGCCACCGGCAAACGCAAGGTGATCACGGAGGACCCGCAGTTCGATGTCAGCGGCACCATCAACAATCCTAAGACGAATGCTCTGGAGGCGGTCAGTTATACCAGGCAGCGCACCGAGTACGTGTTTATTGATCCGAAAGTGAAAGCGGATTTCGAGGTTCTACGCAAGGTTCGCAGTGGCGATATTGACGGGATTTCGCAGAGTCTGGACGACAACAAATGGATCGTCAGCTTTGGCAGCGATGACGCGCCGGAGTACTGGTATGTCTATGATCGAGCCACCAAGCAAGCGACTCTACTCTTCAGCAATCGGCCGCTGCTGGAGAAACACAAGCTTTCGGCGATGAAGCCGATCGAGTTCACCGCCCGCGATGGTATGAAGCTGTACGGCTATCTGACCACGCCCGCGGGAGTGGAAGCGAAAAACCTGCCGATGGTGGAGTACGTACATGGTGGTCCGTGGGGCCGGGACGTTTGGGGATACAACCGTTACGCGCAATGGCTGTCGAACCGTGGTTACGCGGTGTTGCAAATTAACTTTCGGGGATCGACGGGCTATGGCAAGAAGTATGTGAACGCAGGCGATCGCCAATGGGCGGGCACCATGCACACCGACTTACTGGATGGCAAAGATTGGGTCGTGAAGCAAGGCATCGTCAATCCGGCGAAGGTCTGCATCATGGGCGGCAGCTATGGAGGCTATGCGACGCTGGCGGGAGTGACCTTCTCGCCGGATGCGTTCGCCTGCGGCGTTGATATCGTCGGTCCGTCCAATCTGAACACGCTGCTCAAGACCATTCCGCCGTATTGGTCTACTCTCCTCGCCACCTTCCACAAACGGATGGGCGATTCGGAAGAAATACTCACGCAACAGTCGCCACTATTCAAGGCTGACCAGATCAAAGTGCCGTTGCTAATTGGCCAGGGCGCTAACGATCCTCGGGTAAACAAAGCGGAGAGCGATCAGATTGTCGCGGCCATGCGCAAGAACGATAAAACCGTGTTGTATTACGTATTCCCCGACGAAGGGCACGGCTTCGCGCGGCCAGCAAACAATATGGCCTTCAACGCGGCTTCGGAGGAATTCCTGGCTACATACCTGGGAGGGAGATTCGAGCCTCCGACGGCGGACGAAAGCAAGCTGCTGGCCAGCATCAAACAGTAACACGGCGGGGCAATGACGACGACGGGAGAGCAGTTGCCTTCTTACCAGTTTGGTCCAAACCTCCGTTTCCATCATTGACAGATGTGCCGGTCCGGATAAGCTTGAGGCTACTTTACAAGAGAGACCAGAGGTGGTATCTCATGCGGAAATCGTCGTGCCAGAAACTGTTCTGCGCAGCGTTGTTGAGCGTGTTCTTGTGCGCCGTCGCGCTCGCGCAGGATCCCACTAAGGTCGAGCCATCGCATTACAAGCTGGCCTTTGAAAATGAGTATGTGCAGGTCGTCAATGTCCACTATGGACCGCATGAGAAGTCCAACCTGCACGCGCACCCCGGTGGAGTGGTCGTTATTCTCACCGGCGGACATCTGCGCTTCACCGATGAGAATGGCAAGTCGCAAGAAGTGGTTGCCAAGGCAGGCGAGTCCCGGTGGTTCCCGCCCTTCAAGCACAAGGTCGAAAACCTTGGGGATACCTCCTACAGCGCGGTCTATATCGGGATCAAGAACAAGCGTCTGTCTAACGAGATTAGCCTGAAAGCGGGATCATCGGAGATGGATGAGCAGACGAAGAAGTTCGTGGCCGATGCGCTTTTGTCGGCGATGAAGTGATCTCACCCGACACCTGAACCGTCTTTCCGATGTGTTTTCAACCTATGGACTGACTTCGGCTGGCTTTTCCTTCTTGTGCTTCATCGAAAACAGGAACTGCATTCCTAAGTAGCCGAAGAATTGCGGCTGGCTGCTTGACGCCGCTCGCCAGCTGCGTCCTGCCATGAACAACATCACGAAGTGCTCGCCCAGTTTGTAGCGGCCTCCTCCGTCAAAGGTGTTCCAATGGTTGGAGCCGTTGGTGTTGGCGCTGTTATACAACTCGCCATCCAGCTCCAGTTTCTTGTTAAGATCCCCACCCACCACAACTCCAGCCGCCCAGGCTGCGCCCGGTTTGCCGGAAAACCAATAACCGATTTCGGGATTAATCTGGATCGGCCCAACCTTCTTGGTTAGCTCAATGGGAAGATAGAACCGTGTACCGTAGTCCACCAGTCCACGCGCCAGTGAGGACGTGGGATTATTGAACTCGAGCTGGGGATAGGTTGATATCTGCAGGCCCTTTTCATCGCTATCGTAAAAACGCCATTTCACACCCGCCAGCGATTTGCCCAAGCCGCTGCGATTCGGGCCGCCGTCGGTGCCATCCACGAGATAGGGCACCTGGTACTTGAGCTGGATACGCGACCCCCAGCCGTAGTTGGCATCGAGAATGGGAGCGTTGTAAATGTTCTCGGTGGGATGACGCTCACTGTAGAGCGCGAGATTGACTTCCCAGTTGCCGTCGCCGGGAGTTCCGGGGTCGTCGCCGATGAAGGGCGGCCCTCCCTGTGCGGCGGCGGGAATCGCAAACGCCGCCAGCATCACGACCAGCAGCAGGCCGGCGAATCTCCTGAGCCAGACGCTTACATGTTTCTTGCCTTCGAATGTCGGAAACATCATGCGCCCAGATCGCCTGCTCCGGCGCGGTTGAGACACTGCCGTGGGCTGGCGATGGCATCGGCCAGGTCGCGCAGAAATTCCGCTGCCCGCGCACCGTCCACCACACGATGATCGCTCGAAAGCGTTAACGTCATCATCGGACGAATACCAGGACGAATACCAGGATGAGCATCAGCACCGCCGTCAACTGCCACGACTCGGTCCGCGATCCTTCCGACCGCCAGAATTGCAGCCTGCGGCGGAATAATGATCGCGGTGAACGCGTCCACTCCGTACATGCCAAGATTGCTGATCGTGAAAGTGCCGCCCGCGAGATCGGCTGGACGCAGCTTGCCGCTCCGTGCGCGTTCTGCCAGGTCGCGCCGCTGCACCGCAATCTCGCCGAGGTCGATTTTGTCGGCGTTACGAATTACCGGCGCTACCACGCCGTCATCCACCGCCATCGCGAGCCCAATGTTGATCTCGACATTCGAACGAACGCCGGCGCCAGTCCAACTTGCGTTTATGCGAGCATGCTTGCGGAGAACGTGCGCGACCAGCGCGACCAGTAGATCGGTGTGCGTGAGTTTCGTTCCGGGCGATTTCTCAATCCCTGGCCCGAGCTTCTGCCGCACCTCGTCCAGCGCGCCTGCATCCACTTCACGGACCACGAAAAAATGCGGAACCGTCGTCCAGCTTTGTGTGGTGCGTTCCGCCATCAGCCTTGAAATGGGACTGCCGGCATCAACCCCCGCCGATGTCGCAACGGCTTTGGATTCCGCTGCGCTGAGAATGTCGGATGCGAGAATTTCGCCGCCGGCACCCGACCCACGAACCTGAGCAAGATCGACGCCGCGTTCGCTGGCGAGCCGTCGCGCTTTGGGGGAAATCTTGACGGCCTGAGCCGCGGCTGGCGTAGTCGTCACTGGTTGACTTGACGTCGCGGTTGAAATCGCGCCTGCAGTGATTTTTCTTCCCGATGCGGAAGCGACTTCATCCGCCGGAGGAACTTCTCCTGGGCGCACGATCCACGCGATGGTTCGGCCGACCGGCACTTCTGCTCCGGCCTGCACCTTGATGCCGGCAAGAACTCCATCGCCGGGCGATTCGATTTCCATCACCGCTTTGTCGGTTTCGATCTCCAGGAGCGGTTCCCCTTTGGTGACCGACTCACCTTCTTTTTTCAGCCACGAAATGAGCTTGCCGGTTTCCTGGGCCATTTCGAGCGCGGGCATAACTACACTAATCGCCATAGGTCACTTTAGTTGGATAACTCTGCTCTCGACCAAGTTTGCTGCTGGAGAAACACGCTTGGGGTTAATCCTCAGTCGCCGACGCCAACCCGTTCCTGCCGCGAACTGGCCGCGATCATGTCACGCACCCGTTTGCTCGGATTCGATTCCGTTTCGCGAATGGCGGGAAGTGGGCCATCCACCGTGAAATAGTGCCGGCCGGCGACTAGAAGTTCTTCGGCTGGAAAACGAGTTATGACTTCGTGCCCGGTTTCGGTGACCACGATTTCTTCCTCGATGCGAGCCGCGCTCCAGCCGTCCGTTGAGGGCCAGAAAGTTTCCAACGCGAACACCATGCCCGGCTTGATTTCGCAGGAGTGCTCCAGAGACACCAGACGACTGATCACCGGCTTCTCCCAGATAGCAAGGCCGATGCCGTGGCCATATTGCAGCGCGAACGCGGCTTCTTCGTTCGCGAAGCCGAACTCCTGTGCCTTCGGCCACACCGAGGCAATTTCTGCAGTCGTCCGCCCCGGGCGCACCAGTTCAATCGCTGCGTCGAGATATTCTCGGCACCGCTTATACGCATCGTTCATCGCGTGTGAGGCGTAGCCGATGGTGAAGCAGCGGTAATAGCAGGTGCGGTATCCCATGTAGGAGTGGAGTATGTCGTAATACACCGGATCGCCCGGTCGCAGCACGCGGTCCGAAAAAACGTGCGGATGCGGATTGCAGCGTTCGCCTGAAATTGCGTTCACGGCTTCCACGTATTCGGAGCCGAGATCGTAGAGCACCTTGCTCACCAGTCCCACAGCCTGGTTTTCGCTCATGCCCGGCTTCATAGCGCGATAGAGTTCGTCATAGGCGGCGTCCACCATCATGGCGGAGTGGTTGAGCAAACTGATTTCATCCCGCGTCTTGATCAGGCGCGCTTCCGACATGAGCGCCTGGCCGTCCACGACTTTGATTCCTTCTTTTTGCAGGGCAAATAAAACCGGCAATTCGATGATGTCAATGCCCACAGGCTCTTTATGCAGCCCGCGCATTTCGAGTTCGACGCGAATCTTCTTCGCTACATCTTCGGCACGCCCCATCTCCGGCGTCATGGCGCCGCGCAACATTGAAATTCCGGCGCGCGACCGGTCTCCCAACCAGGGACAATGCAATTGATGATGCTTCGCCGCCGATCCGAAATCCCACAAGATCGGTTCGTCATTTTGCGGTAGCAGCGTGAAGCGATTTGCCTTGTCCTGCGCCCAGGTGCCGATGTGGGTCGCGGTGAGGTAGCGGACATTGTTCATGTCGAAGCACAACAGCGCGCCCATTTCGGATTTGGCGAGCAAATCTTTCGCACGCGCAAGACGCTCTTTGCGCAGGCGATCGAAGTCAACCCGCTGTTCCCAATCCACCGCCATCGTTCCGTATGTGGGCAGAGCCATAGAAATCTCCTTACTTGCGTGAAGCCGGCGAGACGCCGGCGCTACCTTCCGCAGAGAACGCGCGCGGCCTCAAACACGGTCTGCTCGGTCGGCACGGTTGCATCTTCCAAAGGCGGCGAGAACGGAATCGGAACATGCATCGCGCCCATGCGCTTGACCGGAGCGTCCAGATCGTAGAATGCTCCCGCGGCGATCACCGACGCAAGTTCGGCGGTGACACCGTAGCGTTCGTAGCCTTCGTCGAGGACAATTGCCCTCGACGTTTTTTTTGCCGAATCAATCAGAGTTTTCTCGTCGAGCGGCCACATGGTACGTGGATCCACCACTTCGGCGCTGATTCCAATTTCCTCCAGCATCATCGCCGCACCCAACGCCACTTGCACCATGCTGCTGGTCGCAACCAGAGTGATGTCCTCGCCCACGCGTTTCACATCCGCGACGCCCAGCGGGACGGTATAGTCTCCCGCGGGCACGGAGCCTTTCAGTTTGTACATCATCTTGTCTTCGAAAAATACGACTGGATTCTCATCGCGAATCGCAGCCTTCAGCAGTCCCTTGGCATCATACGGCGTCGAAGGCAGAACCACCTTCAGCCCCGGAGCGTGGCAGAACCACGCATGCAACGATTGCGAGTGTTGCGCGGCCGAGCGCCGGGTCGCTCCCATGGTGGTGCGCATCACCATCGGCACTTTCCACTTTCCGCCCGACATGTAGTGGACTTTCGCGGCCTGGTTGACCATCTGGTCCATGGTCAAGGTGACGAAGTCGCCAAACATGATGTCAACCACCGGACGCATTCCAGTCATGGCCGCACCTACGGCGAGTCCGGTAAAGCCGGCTTCGGAAATCGGCGTATCCAGCACGCGATCTTTGCCGAATTCTTCCAATAGGCCAGAGAGAACTTTGAATGGCGTGCCCGCTTCGGCCACGTCCTCGCCCATGATGCAGACGGTCGTGTCGCGGCGCATCTCCTCGGCCAGCGCCTCGCGAATCGCCTGCGCAAATGTCAGCTCGCGATCGTTTTGCGCGGGCAACTGGGCCTCAGGCATACACATCCTCGTCCACTTCGTCCACGGTCGGATAGGGTGCTGCCACGGCGAAGTCAACCGCCTTCTTCATCTCGGATTCAAGTTCTGCATGCACCTGAGCCAGCGACGCAACATCGGCAAGATTCTGCTCGATCAGCCACTTCCCAAAATTTGTGATCGAGTCCCGCTCCGTCTTCCATTTCTGTTCTTCCTGCTTGGAGCGGTAATATTCGCGATTGATGTCGCCCACGTGATGACCGTGAAAGCGATAGGTATTGCAAAGCAGAAATGCGGGACCGTCGCCATGTCGGGCGCGATCGACCAGGCGTTGTGCGATGCCGTGCACGGCGCGCACGTCCTGCCCATCGACACTTGCGGCTTCCAGTCCGAAGGCAGTCGCCCGCATCAGAATATCTCCGGCCGTAGTTTCCGAGTAATGCGTATATTCCGTGTAGAGATTGTTCTCGCAGACGTAGATCACCGGAAGCTTGAATAGCTGCGCGAGGTTCATCACTTCGTATAGAACACCCTGGCCGAGCGCGCCTTCTCCGAAGAAACATACCGCCACGCGGCCGTTGCGCAGTCGCTGCGCCGAAAACGCGGCTCCGGTCGCTATGCCCGCGCTGCCGCAGACGATTGCATTCGCACCCAGGTTGCCGGTCGCCGGGTCTGCAATGTGCATGGAACCACCTTTGCCCTTGCAGTACCCGGCCTTTTTTCCCAGCAGTTCGGCGAACATTTGATCGGGGGAGGCTCCCTTCGCCAAACAATGTCCATGACCGCGATGCGTGCTGGTGATGTAGTCGGTACGCTCGAGCGCTTCACAGACGCCCACTGCGACCGCTTCTTCACCGATGTACAGATGCGCCAGGCCCGGCATCAGCGCCCGCGTGTAAAGCTCGTTGACCTGCGCTTCAAACTGGCGGATGGCGACCATCTGCCGGTACATGCGCAGCCATAGATCGACCTTTTCCAAAGTTTCCCGAGGCTCGGCGGCGATGGTCATTTCTTAACCTCGGATTTCTCAACTACTGATTTCTCAACTATGGACTTCTTAACTCCCGCCATACTCGCCAGCACGTCGAAGATGACGGCGAAGTCCAGCTTCTCCCAGCCCATGCCGCGGGCGGCGGTAAGGAACTCATTGCTGACGGCGGTGGTAGGAAGCGGAACATTCAGTTTGCGGCCCAACTCCATCGCCAGCAGCATGTCCTTCTGCATCATGTTGACGTCGAACCACGCTTCCTCCGGTTGCTGCAACACAAACGGTCCGCGATATTGAACCATGGGAGACGCGATCGCGCTGTGGACCATAACGTCGACCGCGACTTCGCGCGCGATCCCGCTCTTTTCCGCCAACAGCACGCCTTCAGAAAACGCCAGCATCTGTACCGCTAATTGCAGGTTCAGCGCGATCTTCATCGAGAGCGCAACGCCGTTGTCGCCGACATGCGTCACCTTTGGCCCAATGTCCAGGAGCAACAGCTTCAAGTGCTCGAAAGCTTCTTTGCGGCCACCGACCATCACTGAAAGCTTGCCTTGCTGCAGTGTGATTACGCTGCCGGAGACCGGTGCGTCCACCATGTCAGCGCCCTGCTCGCGAACCCTCGCCGCTAGCGTTCGGCTTACTTCGGGACTCACCGTGCTCATATCAACGTAGAATTTGCCGGTGGCAATGCCTGCAATTAATCCGTCCGGACCACTGGTCACCGCGGCGAGCGCGGCGGAGTTGGTGACCATGGTGAAGGTGACATCTGACGCGGCCGCCACGGCCTTGGGAGAGTCGGCGAGCTTCATGCCCCGGTCGATCAACCACTGCGCCTTGGAGCGCGTCCGGTTGTAGCCAGTCACGGTGTGCCCTTTTTCGAGCAGGCGAGCCACCATGTTGCCGCCCATCACACCGAGACCGATGAAGCCGAGTTTGGCCATGCAGTAATTTCCTTCGCTTAATGAATCCGCGTTGTGAAATAAGCTTGAAGCGCGAACTACTTCTTGGCCGGCGGATTGCCTGGCACACTGCCGAGCGCGTTGCCTAATGAAGTCGAATCCGCCAGCACCTGTTTGAGATGAGCGCGCATGGATTCTCGCGCCGCCTCCGGATCACGCTGCTCGATCGCCGCCAGAATGCGCTTGTGATGATACTGTCCTCGCTCCGGCCCGCCTTTGACATTGAAAATCCGGCTGCGCTGCTCGCGCAGAAGACCGACGATTGAATCCAGCAGCGACAGAATCAGCGGATTCCCTGCCGCTTCAGCCAACGCCAGATGGAAATCGAGATCCGCTTCAACGTAAGCTTCGGGATCATTCAGGTTGCGATCCATCAGGGCGACGGCCTCGCGCATAGTGGTCAGCAATTGTTCCTCAATTCGTGGAGCAGCCAAGCTGGCAATCTCCGGCTCCAGCACCAGCCTCAACTCTGCGAGATTCGCTGCTCCCTCAAGCGGGTTGATGCGGATCATCAAATCCAGCGACTGCCGCATCGCCTGCGAAGTCCCATTTGTCACAAAGGTGCCGCGTCCGGAATACGCTTCGACCAGGCCTTTTTCACGCAACGTCTTCACTGCTTCGCGCACCGCAGTGCGGCTTACACCAAAGCGTTGGGCCAGATCGCGCTCCGCCGGCAACTGGTCGCCGGGCTTCAGCTGGCCTTTCAGAATTGAGTCTTCCACTTGCTGCACGATCTGCTCAAATAGCCGGGACGTTTTTACTGTCCGGTAAATCGGCTTGGCGTCCAGGGAATCTGCAACTTCATTTGTCATTGGAACCTCAGCATCTACTACCATCGATGGTATAGCGGTCTGACCAATATACTACAAAATTACGTATTTATTGAATCCAAACGGTCTTGATATTCACAAATTCCCGGATTCCCTGCACCGCCAGTTCGCGACCGTGGCCGGAATACTTCACTCCGCCGAAAGGCAGACGCGGATCGGAGGCTACCATCTTATTCAGGAAAACCATGCCCGCATCGAGTTCGTTGATGAACCTTTCGGTTTCCGCAGGATCGTTCGTCCACGCGCTGGCGCCGAGCCCGAAGCGGTTGTCGTTCGCGATCTGGATCGCCTGATCCACATCCTTCACGCGAAAGAGTGACGCCACCGGACCGAAGAATTCTTCCTTATATGCTGGCGAATCCTTCGGAATGTCGGTCAGCACCGTCGGCGCGTAGAAGTTGCCTGGGCGATCCAGGGGATGGCCTCCAGTAAGCACCCGTGCACCCGCCGCCACAGTTTTCCTCACGTCGGCATCGAGAGAAGTAACCGCGTCGGCGTTAGCCAGTGGACCAAGCTGCGTGCTCTCATCGAAAGGATCACCCACGCGCAGGTCCTGCATCTTCTTGACGAACGCACGTTCGAACTCGTCGGCAATTTTTTCTGACACGATGAACCGTTTGGCCGCGATGCACGACTGCCCGTTGTTCTGTACGCGTGCGTCGACTGCCGTCGCCACCGCCGCTTTCAGATCGGCGCTCGGCATCACAATGAAAGGATCGCTGCCGCCCAGTTCGAGCACGACTTTCTTGATGCGCTTGGCCGCCGACATTCCTACTTGAATCCCGGCCTGCTCACTGCCCGTCAAAGTCGCGGCCACCACTCGCGGGTCATTCAGGATGCCGTCCACCGGTCCCGAACCGATCAGCAGCGTCTGGAACACGCCTTCGGCAAAACCAGCGCGGCGCACAATGTCCTCAATCTTCAACGCGCACTGTGGAACATTCGACGCATGCTTCAGCAGCCCGACATTGCCCGCCATCAGCGCCGGCGCCACAAAACGAAATACCTGCCAGAAGGGGAAATTCCACGGCATGATGGCCAGGATGGGACCAATCGGCAGATAGCGGATGAAGCTGCGCTTCGCGCCGGTTTCCACAACTTCGTCAGCCAGAAATTTTTCAGCGTTTTCCGCATAGTACCGGCAACCGGTAGCGCACTTCAGCGCCTCGGCCACGGCGGCCTTGAGCGGCTTGCCCATTTCGAGCGTCATCAAATGGGCGCACTCGTCTTTTTCTTTTTCGAGAATCTCTGCCGCGCGCATCATCTTCTTTGCCCGATCCGCAAATGAAGTCCTACTATGAATGCGGAACGCGGCAGCCGCCAACTGTAACTTCTGCTCAATCTGCGCCCCGGTCAGAGGCTCAAAATTCTTCAGGACTTCGCCGGTCGTTGGGTTGATGGTCGCTATCGCCATATTCGCTGATTCCCCCGTCTGGTAGCCTACGCTCCCAATTGTCAGGCCTCAACCAGCAGCTTCCGTCAGACGGGCAGTCTTGTGGTCGGACCACAATACTACTTGACGGGTGGGCCACGTCAAGGCTATATCTTCCATCGCCGATCTTTTCCGTGCAGATCGAAACCAGTCGCGTGCTGGCTGCGATCTAAGCTCGTCCCGTCCTCAATTTGAGGATTTGGAGGTGGTAATGCATTCTCCGTCGAATGGCATTCGGATTCTAGGCTGCATTTGCCTGGTGCTGGCCCTCGCCGCTCCCCTCATTTCCCAAACGACTTCGGGCCGCATTCTTGGCAACGTCAGCGATTCATCGGGCGCCGCTGTGTCCGGAGCCACGGTGGTCATTACCGATATGCAACGCGGCACGACTAGAACCGTATCCACCAATGCCGCCGGAGACTACGCTGCTCCAGATCTGCAACCCGGTGTTTACAAGGTTCGTGCCGAAGCAACCGGCTTCAAGACGGTGGAGCACATAAACATCGCCGTGGAAGTTGCCGAGGATGTACGCGTGGACCTGTCGCTACCGCCCGGACAAGTTTCCGAGACCGTCGTGGTTACCGACGAGGTTCCTCTGGTTAACACAACTTCCGCCACACTGGGCGGCACGCTGAGCAATGCCGAGATCAATGATCTCCCGTTGAACGGGCGCAATTACGAGAACCTGCTCCAGTTGCGCCCCGGCGTCATGCGCTATCCCGGCGGCGGATTCTCGACGACCAGCACGAACGGATTGCGCGCCGAAGATAATTCCTACTTCGTTGAGGGCCTGTTCAACAGCGAACCCTACTCCGGTCAGGCCATCATCAACGGAGCCGGTATCGCCGGCGACTCCGCCACCATTCTGCCGATCGACTCCATCCAGGAATTTAACGTGGAAGAACTTGCGCCCGCCGAGTTTGGCTGGAAGCCCGGGGCAGTGGTTAACGTAGGTCTCAAGTCCGGCACCAACCAGATTCATGGCACCGCGTTCGCATTCGGCCGCGACGGTGTAATGGACGCCCGCAATTATTTCAACCAGGTGCCCAATGCCAAACTCCCCAGAACGCTGGAGCAATACGGCGGCAGCGTTGGCGGCCCGATTATCAAAGACAAAGTCTTTTTCTTCGGCGCCTACGAAGGACAGATGTATGACGTAGGAAACTCTTTCGGAGGTGTCACCAGCCCGTTTATGGGCGCATCCCTAAGCAACGCCGGCAACTGTCTTGTCGTGACCGGCGACTGCGCCAACAGCATTCAGGACGCGATCACTGATCTCCAGGCTTCAGGAGTCACGATCAGCAACGCCAGCTTGAATATTTCCGGCTGCACTCTCAACGGCGGCGCGGTCACCTGCAACGGAAACGGTTTTCCCACCAACAACACTCAAAGCACCACCATCCCCAACGGATTCCCCAACGACGTCACTGTCTACAATGCCGTCGGCAAAGTTGATTACAACCTCAACCAGAATCACCGCATCAGCGGCATGTATTTCTTCGGGAACAACACGGGAACGGTCGAAGACTTCCCCGAATTGCAATCGATGTGGAGGTCCGACATTCACACCCGCGCCCAGGTGGCGGGCGGAAGCTGGGTGTGGACCCCCAGTACGCGTTGGGTGAACGAAGCGCGCGTTGGATATAACCGCCTGTACCAGCCGACATTGCCGGGTGATCTCAACACTCCCGCGACCAGCTACGGGCTCGACACCGGAGTGACAGGCCCCTTCACCGGTGGATTGCCGCGCATCGGATTTGGCGGCTACTTCTTTCCCGGGCTGGGCGGGTTCAAATGGCCCAAGTTCCAAGGACCCGACTCCATCACCCAATTCATCGACCACATTTCTTACACCGCGGGCAAGCACTCCCTGAAATTCGGCGGAGAGTTGCATTACAACAAAGTCACCAATGCGGCCTATGGGAATGCGCGCGGCAGCATCACGTTTCTCGGCGGCGTCACTCCCGACCCCTCAGATCCCAGCGGGCCTCCTCTCAACACTACCCAGCTCGAAGATTTCTTCGCGGGCTATCCCTTCAAAGCCACTGTGACGGTCGGCAACCCAACTTTGCACCTTCACAATTGGGCGTATTCGCTCTTTGTGCAGGACGACTGGCGTGTGCGCCACAATCTGACCCTGAACCTCGGCGTGCGTTACGAATACAGCTCGGTTCCGCAGGAACAAAACAATCTGCTGGGTAACTTCGATCCGAATCGGGGATTAGTGCAGGTGAATACCGGCCCCAATCGGATCCCTAGCCTCTATAACTCTGATCACGCCAACTTCGGCCCGCGCGCGGGCTTTGCGTGGGACGTATTCGGCACCGGACGGACCGTCTTCCGCGGCGGCATTGGGCTGGTTTATGAAACCGTGAATTGGCAGTCGTTTATCGCCTTCAACAACGCCTTCGGTCCGGGCAGTGTTCCGACCGGAGCGCCGATTGATGCTGCTGGCGATACCTCTGGCGGCACCATCACCACCGGCAACGTTTCCTTGCCCTTCTTCCTTAATTCTCCCGCCACTCCTTGGGACCAGGGTCCACTCTACGGCAGCCCTACGGTCAATTGTTACAAC
The DNA here is from genome assembly GCA_963755765.1 of uncultured Acidobacteriaceae bacterium. Lineage (GTDB taxonomy): Bacteria > Acidobacteriota > Terriglobia > Terriglobales > Acidobacteriaceae > Acidiflorens. Next base: position 33,027 of record CAVWKZ010000001.1, on the reverse strand, counting down.
AGCCCGTGCCCCATCATGACCGTGGCCCGCAATCTCACCACGCCATACATCTGGAACTGGAGCTTCAGCCTGCAGCACGCTATTACACCGAACCTTACGTTGGAGATGGCCTACGTCGGTAATCACGGCCAGAATTTAGCCGGCATTCGCGACATCAATCAACCGCCCGTAGGATCGGGATGGCCCGCAGCTAACATCGCGATTTGCAATCTGCCAGCAAACCTGGTCAACGGGCAATACAACACCACGGGACCCAACCCCAATCCGGCCTGCCAGGTCGCCCCCGAGATCGGGCCATTCACCCAGTTCCCATATCTAAGCAACATTTTCCAAATGGCCAACGTTTACAGGTCAAATTACGACGGCCTGCAGGTCACCTTGAATTCCAGAAATTTCCACGGCTTGAGCATGGTCGCCGGTTACACCTTCTCGCACGCTCTCGACGACGTGGGAGCGAACTGGGATTTCGGTTACGGATCCGGACTGCCGCAGAACGCTTATAACCCCGGGGCCGAATACGCCAACAGCGATTTCGATATTCGCAATCGCTTCACGCTTTCGATGACCTACGCCATCCCCGGCAAGAAGGGTTACGGGCAGGCGCTGCAGGGTTGGGAAATCAACTCCATCGTCAACCTGCAAAGTCCGCAACACTGGGGGCCGATGGATGAAGGAACGGATGCTGCCGGTATTGGTCCGCTGCCCGTCAGTCCGCCAGCAAACACTCCCATTCGATGGAGCTTCTACGGCAATACTCAGGATTTCAAGTCCGGTCCGAACGGCATCCCGTACTATGCCGGAAACAATACCCCAGCCAATCCCAGCCAAAATGCCAACTGCAACGCCAAGGCTCTTGAGGTGGACGGTGGAACGCCCGGCGCATCCACGGAGTCGCTTGCGTTCTTCGGCTGTTATGCCGCCGGCAACTCCATAATGATTCCGCCGCCGCTCGGCCAATTTGGAAACATGGGCCGTAACACCTTTCCGGACTCAGGGTTCAAAGACTTTGATTTCTCAGTGGCCAAGAACTGGCAGTTTGGGGAACGACTCCGCGCCCAGTTCCGCGCCGAGTTCTTCAACATCCTCAATCATCCCAACTTTGCCAATCCATATGGTGGTCAGAATGGCTACGGCTTCAATGACCCTTCAGTCTTCGGCAACAGCTTCGGTTGCGGTTGCGCGACTCCCGATGTCGCTGCCGCCAACCCGGTCATCGGCTCCGGCGGCAGCCGCGCCGTTCAACTGGGACTGAAGCTGCTTTTCTGATCGCCCAGTTTCGCAAATCCGGGCCGGATTTCTTCCGGCCCATCTTTATTTCTGTTTCGACTGAAAGGTGGCAACGCGCTTGGCAAACTACCTCCCCCGGAGACTGAGCATGTTATGGACTAGAACACTGGTCGCGCTGCTGGCTGCAATTCTGCCTCTAAGCATCTCTGCTTTTTCACAGCAGCAGCGTTCCGAGCGCACCATCGACGAGATCAAGATTGAAGCCATCCACCGCGCCGAGGTCGGACAGTACCCGCTCATCGGACTCGACCCCGCCGATATCAAAGAAGCCTTCAATTCCATCCACACTCGCGATAAAGACGAGTGGGCAGCTGCTTTCATGGGAGTGGCCGATCGCTACATGAATGAAGCCAAGGCGCTGGAGAAGACCGACCCCACAAAAGCCAATGCCGATTACATCCGGGCCTGGCGGCTTTATTCTTTCGGACGCTGGCCGATTCCAGCCTCTCCCGGCAAGCAGCGCTCGTACGAAAAGGCCATTGAAGCTTTCCTGGCGCATGCGCGCTTCTGGGATCCGCCGCTCGAAATTGTGCACATCCCGTTCGAAGGAAAAGAAATTATTGGCTACCTGCGCCTGCCGAAGAATGCCAACGGCCCCGTGCCGCTCGTGCTCGCGGTAAATGGGCTGGATAGCCGCAAGGAAGATTTGTCTGAGAGTTTCAGTGCGATCCTCCCGTTCGGCATCGGCTTTCTCGCGGTGGACGGCCCAGGCACCGGCCAGAATCCCATCAAGGTCAGCGAAAATGCGGAGCGCGTGCTCTCCCGCGTCCTCGATTACATCGCGACCCGGCCGGAGATCGACAAGAACCGCGTCGCCATGCACGGAGTAAGCTGGGGCGCGTATTGGGCCACGAAAATGGCCATCGTGGAGCACGCTCGCTTACGCGGAGCGAGCGCCCAGTCGCCGCCCACCGACCGCTTCTTTCAAAAAGATTTTCTGATGAATTCTCTGATCGGCAACCGCGAATATCTTTTCGACCAGGTCCCGGCTCTGATGGCGATTTTCGACAACGTGACAACCGTAGACGAAATGGCGGAAGTGTTGCCCAAAATGTCGCTCGTTCAGCAGGGACTTCTCGGCAAACCGATGTCGCCCATGCTCATTCTGGCCGGAGTCAAGGACACTCAGGTTCCGATCGATGACATCTACCTGCTGCTCAATAAAGGTGACGTGCCGAAGACCGCATGGATCAATCCGCAGGGCGGTCATCTCGGGCGGCAAGTGGGTGTGTGGCCCGATCCGCGCATCTTCAAAGAAGTGATCATTCCGTGGCTGGTGCGCATCCTTGCACCGGAGCCCGCGAGATAGAGGTGTCCGTCCTTCCACCCGCGGAGGCGGGTCTCGCAAAAACCGTGGCGGCATCGAGCAAACTGCCCTTCTACCGCGAGCTCTGGGTACAGGTCCTGGTGGCCATTGTCCTGGCCATAGTGCTCGGCTATGTCGACCCGGCTCGCGCCATTGCGATGAAGCCGCTGGGCGATGCTTTCATTCGCATGATCACGATGATCATCACCCTGATCATTTTCTGCACCGTGGTCACGGGCATCGCCGGCATGGAGAACCTGAAAAAAGTTGGCCGGGTCGGCGGCCTTGCGCTCCTTTATTTCGAAGTTGTTTCCACGATCGCCCTCCTCATCGGACTGCTTGTTGGCAACGTCGTGCGTCCCGGCGACGGCTTTAACGTCAACATCGCCACCTTGGATGCCAAGGCGGTCGCTGATTACGCCGGCCAGGCCAAAGCACAAAGCGTCACTGAATTTCTGCTGCACATCATCCCCACAACCGTGTTCGACGCCTTCGCCAAGGGAGACATTCTCGAAGTGGTTTTTGTAGCCTTGCTCTTCGGCTTCGCCCTGTCGGCTACCGGAACGCGCGCGAAACCGCTGGTCGAACTTATCGACTCCCTGACTCATGTCGTTTTCGGGGTGACCAGAATTCTGATGAAATTCGCGCCGGTCGGAGCTTTCGGCGCCATGGCCTACACCGTCGGCAAGTTCGGCCTCGATTCCCTCGGTCCGCTGGCCAAGCTGATCGGAACTTTCTGGCTGACTTCCGTCCTCTTTGTGGTGATCGTCCTGGGCGCCATCGCCTGGGCCGCCGGATTCAGCATCTTTCGCTTTCTCGCCTACATCAAGGAAGAAATCCTCCTGGTGTTAGCCGTAAGTTCGTCGGAGATCGCTATCCCAACTTTGATGGCGAAGCTTGAGAAGCTCGGCTGCTCCAAGTCTCTGGTTGGATTGGTAGTCCCAACCGGATTTACTTTCAACACCGACGGCACCAGTCTGTACATGACCATGGCCGCATTGTTCGTAGCCCAGGCCACGAATACTCATCTGACCTTGACCCAGCAACTTACGATTCTCGCCGTGGCCGTGCTCACTTCCAAGGGCGCCAGCGGAGTGCAAGGTGCATCTTTCATCGCCCTTGTGGCCACACTTTCTGTTATCCCAACCATTCCGGTTGCTGGCATGGCGTTGATTCTCGGAATTGACCGCTTCCTGAGTATGTTCAGGGCCCTGGTCAACATGATCGGAAATGGAGTGGCGACTCTGGTCCTGGCGCGTTGGGAGGGAGAATTGGAGAGCGAGACCCTGCAGCAACATCTGGCGAGACCTGCCTGATGTCTGCTGACAGTCATCCGTCGGCGATATTCCGCGAACGCCTCAATGCACTAAGGATTGTTGGATTCGAAAAAGCGAAAGTCCGAGAAAAACAGTGGGAAACCAGTTGGAGGGTTATCGTCCGGCAGCCACCGACATGGATACCGCTTGTGGCTGCGTTTGTTCGCTTCGGTCCACATACATCTTGTAGGACTGGTAGACGGCAAACAACACGGCGAGCATAGTGGTCATGACGGTCAGTCCGCTGAGGGTGCTGAAGGTGGAGACGATCGCAGTCAACCCCGCTCCGATGACATAGTTCGGGAACGACCACAGGAAGACCTTGTGCCAGAGGGCAAAAGGATTGGCATTCTCCGTCAGACCGATGATGCCGGCTACCGGCGCCGTGTTGGCCAGGAAATAAATGGAGGCAGCCAGCACCAGAGACAGGGCGTGCGTGCTCGCATGAGCTGCAAAGAACTGACTATGGTAGGCCAGGTAAGCGAGGCCGGCTGCGTTCAGTAGGGTGCAGGCGTTAAATACGAACTGAATCGGCTTGGTTTTGTTCCCGCCGGAATAAGATTGCGCGACGGCTGCGGTAACGGCAACTAGCATACTCGAGAACAATCCCATTTGCATGACTGCTAGAAGAATGACCGGCAAACTTCCCGACATCGAACTCGTCATCCCAGGCAGCTTCACCTTGAAACGGGAACTCAGGGCGGCGGCCGCCAGCAGGAGCAACAACTGTGGCCAAGCTTGCGCTTGCCATCTGACGACGCCGAACGCTGCTCCGAACGCTACTCCGAACAAAAGCGCGCACAGACTTCCAACGGCCACCATTCCGATCATGACTTGAGCTTTGATTGGCAATGTGTTCGTCATATGATCTCGGCCGGTTATCTAGTTGTCTCCTGCATCGCTACCGAGTGCTGCCAGCGAACTGCTGAGGGTTGAAGTCGCACCCCAGACTACGCTGTCGCCAGCAACCGAGGTCGATCCCCAAACCACGCTGGTGGCTCCCCAAACTACCGAGTTGCTGAGAATTTCATTAGCACCCCATACCACTGAAGTTCCCCAAACCACCGAAGTCGCGCCCCAAACCACGCTGCTACCGGCGAAAACAGAGTCGGGACTGGTATTCACGATGGTTACGGTGTTGTTCTTCGGGTGAAAGACAGCGGTCGGCGACAGGGCCACGCCGTTTGCGAGGTTCGTATCACCGAGAGCGGCATTGACATCCAGATAGCCAGCTCCATAAGTAAAGATGTCGTACTCGTTGGAGTAAGAGAATCCCGTGCTGTCGGCGGTGGACTGAGTGAATTGCCCAAAGCCCTTCCACGCCGTCTTCATCAAACGCGCCTTCACTTGATCGGGAGTCAACGAGGGGGTCTGCTGCAACATCAGCGCCACCGCGCCGCTCACGATCGGCGTCGCCATGCTGGTCCCGCTCAAGACAAAATACTTTGAGTTCCCGTTGGACGAGTAAAGATCAAATTGAGGATAGAGCGAATCCAGCGTGCTGCCGCCGTCACGGATCGAGACCACGTGGTTCCCGGGCGCGACCAGGTCAGGTTTCACGATGTGATCGACCGCGGTCGGACCTTTCGAACTGTAGCTCGCAATCTCGTCGTCGACACGCGTCCCAGTCCCCATGGTCAGTGTCGCTCCCACGGTGATGACGGAGGGGTCGTTCGCCGGAACGCCAATGGTGCCGAATCCGTTCGTCGATGCGAAGCGCCCATCGTTGCCCGCAGCCACCACCACGACAATCCCTGCCTTCCATGCAGCTTCCACTGCCTGGTCAACCGGATCGAGAGTGTAGCTCTCGAATATTGGACGTCCCAGCGACATATTAATGACGCGGATGTTGTAGGTGTTTTTCAGTGCGATCGCCTGCTGAATGGCTGCGATTACACCGCTGTCGGTGCCGACTCCAAGCGCATCCAGTACGCGCAGATCGATCAGGTTGACGTTCGGAGCCATGCCGGCATATACCGCCGGGTAGCCATTGGATTGTCCGGAACTTGCACCGGTGCCGCCGACCAGGCCGGCCACGTGGGTTCCGTGCCCGTACCAGTCCTGTGTCCGGTTGTCGCCAATGAGAAAGCTCTGGCTGTAGACCACGCGGTAGACGCCATTGGCGTTTCGCAGGTCGCTATAACAGGAGATGCCGCTGTCAATCACGGCCACGCCGATGCCGCTGCCATCGAGCGCATATTTCGCTTGCGCGACATCCGCCTCGACCGCAGTGGCAAACCCCTCTGTCGCAGGGTTCGAGGTCGCGATCACGGGGCGGTCTGGTGTGATGTAGGCGACATTAGGATCGTTCGCCAACTCCGCCAGCATGCTGGCGGGCACACGCATGGTCACCGCACGGATGGTAGAGAACTTCGACTTAATCGCTGCGCCACGACCCTGCATATTTTTCAAATGCGCGTCAGTTGGCATCTGGCGATGTTGAACGATGACGGTCACCATGCCACTTCCGTCTCCTCGCTGCTGGAGATCGGCGGCAAACTTAGAAGACCTGATTGTGGGCGTATCGCCGTCCAGAATCTCGCGGGCGCCGGCGTAAGACGGTATTGCCGAAAGTAATAGCAGTGCCGCTCCGAGAACGCGGCCCCAGGCAGCGCACGCCGGGGAGTCAAAGGGGCGGGTTGTGCGCCCGTTTATGATCCGCGATTTCTCGATGGTGGTCATAAGTGCCCGGTCTTTTCATTGCAATCGCTTGGCCGCCTACGATGCGGCCAAGTACAGTGTTTGCAATAGCTTGCACGGTAGCGACGGGTGGGCGCGAAGGGACATCTTGGTCCAACGACCGGGTTCAATGTCGCCAACCAAGCCGTAAGCCATTTGAAACAAAGGATGGGCGGGAGGCAAGCGTGTTTTGGGACAAAGTGGCCCGTTCGCCCCCCGTGCGCTCCCCGAAACATCGGTGGCGCCAAGAGGAGCCCGCCTCAAAACGGGGGCAGCAGCCGCTTTAGCGGACCTGTTTAGCGGGCCCTTGCTTTTCGCGCTCCAGCACCATTCGATCGAAGGCGTGGGGAAGCGACTCGCAGCGGGAGTAAGGACCAGGTTTATAGGCGCGAGACTTGATCCCTGCCTGCGAGAGCTCTGAGATGCCCCAGTCTTCACGGTTGGTAGCGTCCCAGAATTCGATCGCATCGTCGGCTTCGAAGTCAGGCTTGGCCATTTCGTCAGGGTGAAAGTGCCATTCGCAGATAACGTCAGTACGATCGACCGCACGCGGCCATAGCGTATGCGTCATTATGTAGTCGGGATGGAGGCTTAGCAGCAGATTAGGAAAAATCGCATAGTAATAAACTCTCTCGCGTTCGTCTGCGGTGAGTTCAGGAAGGTACGCGCGCCGCAGTTTGCCATCTTTGGACATCGTCTTAGCGCCGCCCTGAAACTCCATTGCGCCGCCGATGTATCCGCGATGGGGCTGATCGTTCTCGCCAGAGAGGTAGTCGCTGATGGCATTGAGCGCCGGATGCAGAATGGGACAATGCAGGCACTCGTTGTAGTTCACCATGATCAGCTTCCAGTTGGCCTTCACCTCATACTCGATGCGCCGATGAGTGCGCAGCTCAGCCATTTGCCAGTGCTGGAACTTCTGCGGCAAATCTTCCAACTGAGTGGCCAGCGGGACGGGCTGCGCGTTGAGGTTGATGAAGATGTGCCCGCCCCATACGTCGGTATGAACCCGATTGAGAGGATAATCTTCACGGCAGAAGCCGTCCTGCGCGTGGGGAGCGCCGATGAGATTGCCATCGAGTCCGTAGGTCCAACCGTGATAGCCGCACTGGATGCGTCCGGGGAAGTGTCCCTCGGCGCGGGCGCAAATGCGGGTACCGCGATGCCGGCAGACATTGAAAAACGCCCGCAACGAGTTGCTCGCGTCCCGAGTGATGATGATGCTTTCCCCCGCGACCTCCCGCAGAAAATAGTCTCCCGGAGTCGGGATCTGGTCGGCGCGCCCGGCACAGATCCAGGTTTGGCAGTAAAAGCGTTCAAGCTCGTCGCGGAATAGATCAGGGTCGGTGTAGTAGCGCGCAGGTAGAGTGTCGCGACGGATTGTGTGTCAGGAGTCATACGGACCGTGGTTTTATCTATTTTGTGCTCTCAACTTTCAATTGGTCGTGGTCGTAGTATTCGTAGGCTGACATCGGTTTCTCTCCACCTTTTTTCCAGATGCGGGAGTCCTCCGGCAGTTTGTTAAGGACACGCGCCATTTCCCGTATGTGCATGGCCACCGTGCCGCAACACGCGCCAATGTAGTTGATGCCCAAATCGCGAGCTTGCACGGCATAATCCGCCATCTCTGTACGGGTCAGTTGCAGCGGGTCCAACCCATAGGGAAACTCAGGAAGGCTGGTGAAGTCGGGTTTTTCTTTCGGCGTGCGGTAGGCGACGGGCTGACAGGCCAGATATCCGGAGACGGCTTTGCGCATCTGTTCCATCGGACCCAAAATGTGCTTGGGCGGGCGGAGGCAATTCATGCCGACGATATCGGCTCCGGCATCGAACAGAGCCTTGGCCGCGTCCGCCGCGCCTTTGCCTTCGGCGGTCTCATCTTTGTTCTCGAAGCAGATCGTAACCATCGCGGGCAAATTCATCTTCTTAATACGCTCGACGGCGATGAGCGCCTCACCCAGCCAGGAAAATGTCTCGCCAATGAAAAAGTCCACGCCTTCATCGGCCTGCACGGCCAGCTGTTCGTCGAAAGTCTTACGGACGCGATCGGCGGCAGCGGGACTCCCCGGTTCGTACATCCAGGTCAGGCTCAAGTTCCCCGCCACCAGACATTGATCTCCCGCAACTTCGCGGGCCACGCGGACGGCTGCACGATTTAATTCTTCCAGCCGATTCTCCAGGCCAACCGTAGCCAGCTTGTCGCGACTGGCATAAAAAGTGAGCGCCTGAAGTACTTCCGCGCCCGCCTCGCGAAATTCAATGTGCAGTTCCCGGAGCGCGGCTGGATACGTCAGCGCTACTTCGGGCGTGAACGGACCCGCGCGCACCCAGCCTCGTTTTTCCAGTTCCAACAGATAACCGCCGTCGCCCAGGACAGGGCCATCTTTCAGCCGTTCGAGAATGCCCTTCTTTTTCTTTTTCATGCCCGTTCCTCCACGGTCATTGCTTACCACGGTCATCCGCAATCATTGCTCACTGCAATCGTCCTTTTTTCCAATCGCGAAGCGCCTGGTGCGCGGCGTTGCGCCCGGGCGCGCCGGTGACGCCGCCTCCCGGATGCGCGCCCGCTCCGCACAGGTACAGTCCGGCGATCGGCGTGCGATACTGCGACCAGCCCGCCACCGGCCTCATAAAGAAGAGCTGATCCAGCCGCAAGTCGCCGTGAAAAATGTTGCCTTCGGTCAGGCCGTATGTACGTTCCAGATCGAGCGGAGTCAGCACCTGCCGCGCCAGAATCGACCCGGGCACGTTCGGAGCATATTCGGCGATCTTCTTCACCACGCGATCGCCGAGTGTGTCACGCATCTCGTCCCAATTCCCTTTCCGCAGATGGTACGGCACGTACTGCACGAAGCAAGTAAGAATATGTTTGCCCGGAGGAGCCAGCGAATCGTCCGCATTCGACGAGACCACGCAGTCGACCCACAGCTCTTCTGGAATCTCGCCGGACTTAGCGATGTCATAACAGCGTTCGGCAAATTCCAGCGACGGAACCAGTGTATAGAAGGTGCGCTCCAGGGGCGTAGCCTGGGGCGAAGTGCCGGTAAACCGCGGCTCCTCGCTCAAGACCATGTTGACCTTCGCGCACGGACCAGCCATTTTAATTCCGCGCACGGCAAACAAAAAGTCTTCAGGCAACTCTTTCGCGTCGACAAGTCCAAGAAAAGTGCGCTTCGGATCGGCGTTCGAAAGTATCATTCGCGCCCGCAGTTCTGTACCGTCCTCGAGCACAACACTCGCTGCTCGGCCGTTGCGTACGTCAATCTGCGCGACCGGCGCCGAGGTGCGAATCTCGACTCCGAGTTTTTCCCCCTCCGCCGCCAGGGCCTGCGTAATTGATCCCATGCCGCCGATGACGTGTCCGTAGAAGCCTTGCAGTTCGTGCTCTCCGCCGCTGAGTAAATGAAACAGCAGGCCAATCGCCGTTCCCGGCTGATACGGGCCGCCATGTTTTCCGTACACGTTATTGGCCAGAAACAGCGTCTTCATTTTCTCGGACTCATAGTTATGGTCCAGAAATTCGCCGAGACTCCCGGTCAGAAAGGAGACGAGCTGCGCAATTTCGCTCTTCGAAATGCCGCGAAAACGCTTTCCCACCCGGAACAGGTCCGTCCAGCCTTGCACGCTCGACGTATCGATTTCCGGCGGAGGCTCCAGAAAGAACGGCTGCAAATAGCGCGCCAGCTTTTTCAGCTGATCGTCAACCTCGACAAACCGGGCAGCATCCCGTGAGGAGATCCGGGAAAATTCCTTCAGGGCCCGCTCCCGGTCGACCCACCAGGGGACGACGTCGCCGTCTGGAAAGGGCACTTGAATCGCGGGATCACACGGGATCATGCGCAGGCCGTGGTCGGCAAGATGCAATTCAGAAATGACTTCCGGACGCAGCATGCTCGCGATATACGACGTGGTGGAGACGCGACAGCCGGGTGCGATTTCCTCAGTAACGCAACATCCGCCCACGATTTCCCTGCGCTCGAGGACGAGCGTCGACAAACCAGCGCGAGCCAGATACGCAGCGGCGGTGAGGCCATTGTGGCCTCCGCCGATCACAATGGCGTCATAGGTTGTTGGCATCTGGTCTCGTGCATTCGCCGCAATTCATTGCCTGGTCAGCTTGAATCGCGCGAATGGTTTGGCTACGCCTTTGACTACATTGTCGAGCTGGTTTTCCCAGGTGTTCGTCTTGGCATCGTAGATGAAAGTGTTGGTGAAGCTGGTCTCGCCGTGCTCATCAGTGAAGACAAAGGCGAGCTGATTTTCTTTGGATGTGGCGACCCCGATGGACTCCGTTGTGAGTCCGCCATACACATCCAGCCACACGCAAGCATATTGCTTAGTTTTCTCGTTCCAACCGATGAATACCGTGGCTTCATACTGCGGCTCGCCTGTGTCGCTCTTCTCCCGCGAGACTTCGCGGAAGCGCAGGTAATGGTGCTGGAGGACCCACTCCGCATTGAAGTCATGAGTGGTGGGTTGCTTGCCCACGGTCCCCTGCAGCAGCCACTTTCCGCTGAGATGGTCGAGCAGAGGCGAAGTGACCGGCGGCTGTTGCGCCATCACGCTCAGAGCCGACAACATCGTCGCCACGATAACCAGTCGCTTCATCGACGCACTCCTCATTTCTATTTCTGAATCGTCTCACTTGATTAAATCGAAGCCTTCAAAGCCGCACCATTGTACGATGGCCGTACGATGATCAGTTGTACGATGATCGGCCTCAAACTCCGATCTGAGTCCTGTTCTTCCTCGTTGCGGCGTAATACAAAATCGCTCCCACGCCGACGAGGATGCCGCTGAGCCCGACTATCTTCACTGTCGCCAGTACTTTGTGGGCCTCCTCGGGCGGTGGGACCACTGCGAGTGCAAGCGTCAGCAAGGTTGTAAGCATCCCCACACACGCGACCAATCTGGCGACTGGCCTGCCGCCGGGTACGCAGATCACATCCGGTCCCGCTTTCTCCCGCTGGATGCGGAACATGGCCGCGAAAAGAAATCCGTAGGGGATGAAGTAGGTAATGATTCCCATGCTTACCAGCACGTCGTACGCGCCTCGAACATTGGTTCCCGCCTGCCCCAGGAACACAAACAAAACACCGCAACCCAACTGAAGAAGCAACGCAACATAAGGAGTGCCCCAACGCGGGTGGAGTTTTCCGAACACAGAAGGCAGAAGGCGATCCATCCCAGCGGCGAATGGGAGCCGGGCCACGGCAGCCAGGTACGCCCCGGCTGCTCCAAGATTGCTGATGGCAATCAACGCTGCGGCAATCGGAATCACTCCGAGCCAGCCCAGTCGCCCCGCGGTCCGCGTTACAGCTTGCATCAATCCTTGCAGCCCGTTGACCTCATTCGGCGGCAACGCCAGCAGGACAGAAACCGTGCCGATGATGTAGCAGAACGTAACAATCAGACCGCTGAGCAACAGAGCGCGGGGTATCGTGCGGCGAGGATTCTTGACCTCCTCACTCATAAAGGAACCCGTTTCACATCCGCCCAGCGCGTACGTGAGCGTGGCCAAGAAAACGATGTCTTTCAGGTGTGTTCCCGGAACCAGGCTGGCAGCGCTAAAGCGTGTTGCCGAACCAAAACGGTGCCAGCCAACAAAACCCATGACGATGACGATCGCGACGGGCAGCCACATTCCGAACGCGCCCACATTGTGCAGCCACTTGCCGATATCGAGGCCGACCAGGTTCAGTGCCGTCGCTAGAACCAGCGCGGCGACTGAGAACCAGATATAAAAGCTGGCGTTGTCGGCCAGGTACATCCACTTCCCCGGGCGCATATATAGAGCGTTACTCGCAGCGAAATAAAGCACCGCCGGAAAATACGGAAGGTTGCTCGTCCAATAAGTCCATGCGGATATGAACCCTGCAAAGCCTCCGAACGCCTGTTTGGTCCAAACGTACAAGCCGCCTTCTTGCGGATACCTCGATGAGAGCTCAAGCACCGACAACGCCAAGGGCAGGTAAAAGCAGAGCCAGGCCCCGATCCAGATCACGATAGAGCTCGGACCTCCACTGGCGGCTGTGGCGATCCAGCGCAAGCTGATCCCGGTCACGACATAGAACAGAACCAGATCAGCAAATCCCATGACCCGCCGCGGACGCGGCCGTGCGTCTTCTGCTGGCGGGACCATGGTCGGATTTTGTCGACTATCGCTCACGTTCGTGCTTGGGATCATCTAGCCCATCGGCGCATGGATCTCGCTCGCCAGATCTCAGGTATTCAACACCTCGACATCACGGAGCGCAACAGGTCATGCATGAAATTCGTGGGTCTCTTAGGTCAGAACAACCGGGGATCAGCACAACCGGGCCTAGACCTGCTGACGGAGGTTGGGACGAAGTGTGAGCGTGCCGTCATCGTTCAGCTTCTGGTGGCAAGCCCAGCGCACGGGATAACGCATTCCCTTTACTTCAATCTCGGCTCTAAGTTTCAATCCTTTCCAGTCTGGGACGTTTGGGAGCACGAACTGTGCCTGCCGAATCTTGCCCGGCAAGGGGTAACCGGCGTCCAGACAACCGCTCTTGAGCACCTTTCCATCCGGGCTCTCCACGGACACCCTCAATACGCCTGGCACACCCGCGATTCCGTCATTGGCAAAGCCAATGATCAGCCCCGTAGAACCATCGTCCTTATAGCTCCAGATGAAAGATGGTCGCACCCGATAGCCAATGCGGCGATTGATTCGGTCGAACGCTGCCGGGTACGCCTCGTAGTAGCTCATCAGATTCTTGGCGCTGATCTGGTGAAAGTTCCAGAGCGACCAGTAATTCGCGCCGACATCCATCACATGAGCGATCATGTTCTCTGCCGGCGATATCCCTTCATATGTCGAGGCTGGATCGGGAGGTTTGCCCGGAAGCCCCTGCTCGAGCAATGCCGCGGTCCAGGGTGGGCGATTGCTGAGCGCTTCAATCTGCTCGTTCTCAATAAATATGGTGTCGCTCCGAATCCAACTGTTGCCGCGGACCGTGCGATCCAGCAGTTCTGAATTGCCCACCCGGCTATAGTCCGGTTGAGTATTGGTGAGCAGAGGAGTTTTCTTAAAGTGTTCGAGCTGGACTTCGAGCATGTTCACCCAGGTGCGCTCTGCCGTCTGGTGGTCAGGGAAAGGATTGTTGGCAAATGGCCAAGTGTGCCCTTCACCCCAAAAGCCATACATGAAGGTATCGATAAACTCGATGAGCGGATTGCCATCGAACTCGGCCGCCAAAAGGCCGACCAGTTCCTTGAATGCCTGCTGAAAAAAAGGATGGTCATAGCGGGGCTGATAACGCGAATGCGGATTCTCCAGAAATCTCTTTCCCTCAGCGACGCTTTCCTGATCGCTAAGGACGAGATCAACTTTCGGCACTTTGTCGAGGACAAAATCTGGCAGGGCTGCTTCGTGGGTATAGTCTGGTGCGGACATCTGAACTCGCAGTCCGACCCGCTTGTTGTTCTTCTTCGCCAATTCAAAAACCAGCTTCAGGTAGTCGGGTACCTCCAGCCGTCCAGGCCGCGGCTGTATCTCCCTCCAGGTCGGGCGGACATAAAGTTGCTGGCCTAAGGGAAAGCGAACCAGTTCTTCGATCGCCTGCGGAATATTGTCTGACTTAATTTCCTCCGTGCCACTGTCTGCGGTGATGTAGGTGACCAGTCCCTTGCCATAGTTCGGCACGACGTCTTCGGAAGATGTAGTGGTCATCACCACGTCGTCCGTGGGAATGACCGCATCAGGTGAGTATTGAGGAAACGGCCCCTGATTGAGCCGCTCGGACACATGGGGGCCGGGACCGAAGTCGTAGTTTCCCCAGTTATGGGCAGGGACCTTCGCCTGCGCTTTCCCCATTCCAAGTTCGGCCGCTACCGCCACAGCGACAGTGCTTTTTAGAAAATCTCTACGCTGCATTCAGAGGTATCTCCTGCTCATTCTTCGACTAGACGTTGAAGCCTCCACTCGCCAGGTAAGGGGGTTCCTCGATCGGGGGTAGGCGCTAAACGACTATCGAACTGTTACTATTTATATCGTTTGATTTCGTTTGTCCAGCGCAGGGTAACAATACTTCATGTGCCGACGCCGATCGAGAAGACGCTCTATGTTTTCAAGTAAACGATCTGACGGCAATTTCCTTCGAAAGCTGCGAGCCATAATGGCGATCAGATCTTGGATTGTTTTCACCACGGTGTTTGCGACTTGTTCATTCACCGTCGCCGCGAACGCTCCCAGCAGCACGCCTCAGATTCAGGGCGGCAATCTGCGTATTGAATTTGATAGCCGGCTACGTAGCCGGGTAGTTGCCCGCTTCGATCAGACGGAGACGGTGATGGGGCCGTTCACCGCCTCCGAGACTGTGACAAGCACCGACAAGCTCTGGACCGAATTTCTCCTGACCTCGCATAAACAAGAGAGAATAAAAGATGCTTTCGGAGAGGGCGAGCGGCTCACCGTCGAAGGAAAAGCAGGGGCGCTCACAAAGATGGTCGCCGTCACCGTATACGACGACTTTCCCGCGATGGCGTTTTTCGATGTCCAGTACACAAACACCGGAACATCCAAACTCGCGATCAAGAGTTGGACAAACAACGCATACACGGTGAACGCGCAGCGCAGAGTAGGCGCGCCAGCTTTCTGGTCCTACCAGAGTGGCTCGTACGAGAAGCGTCCCAACTGGGTCCTGCCGCTGCACACCAATTTTCGGCAGGAGAATTATCAAGGCATGAATGCCAGCGATTATGGCGGCGGCACGCCGATTATCGATGTCTGGCGGCGTGACGTTGGAATGGCTGTGGGACACGTCGAGCTGCGGCCGAAGCTGGTTTCCCTGCCTGTATCCATGCCCGATGCTGCGCACGCCAAAATCGCGGTACGCTTCACCAAATCTATCTCATTAAACCCCGGTGAAAGTTTCCATACCTTTCGCACCTTCGTCGCCGTCCACCGCGGAGACTACTTCCGCACGCTCGTCGATTACCGGCGCTTCATGATGAAGCAAGGTTTCAAAATGGCCACTGCTCCTGACGACGCTTTCGGAGCGATCTGGTGCGCATGGGGATATGGCCGGTCGGTGCAGCCGCAGCAGGTATATAACACACTTCCGACAGTGAAACGCTTGGGATTTGGGTGGGTCACACTTGACGACGGTTGGCAGAACAATGTGGGCGATTGGGCGCTTGATCCCAAGAAATTCCCCCGTGGGGACGCTGACATGAAGGCCCTGGTGGACCGCATTCACCAGGAGGGATTCAAGGCCCAGCTCTGGTGGTCGCCGCTCAGCGCTGTACCGGACTCGGAACTGCTCCGGGATCATCCCGACTACGAATTGCTGAACCGTGATGGCTCCAGGAGAAAAGTTTCCTGGTGGAACTCCTACTATTTGTGTCCGGCGGACCGCCGCGTAGTGGAGTACCACAAGGCGTTGGTACGAAAAATCTTGGTGGATTGGGGATTTGACGGGCTGAAGCTCGATGGCCAGCACATGAACGGGGTTCCAGCTTGCTACAACCGGGCTCACCACCACGCCCAGCCGGAAGAATCGGTCGAGGCTCTGCCGGATTTCTTCCAGGCAATCTACGAAACCGCGCAGTCTGTAAAGCCTGGAACACTGATGGAGTTCTGCCCTTGCGGCACGGCATTCTCCTTTTTCACCATGCCGCACTTCAACATGTCAGTGGCTTCGGACCCGACAAGTTCCTTTCAAGTTCGCTCCAAGGCGAAAACCTTAAAGGCGCTGATGGGAGACAACATTCCGTTCTTCGGCGATCACGTCGAGCTGAGCGATGGCGGCAACGACTTTGCGTCCACTGTGGGCGTGGGAGGCGTCGTGGGAACGCAGTTTGTCATTCCATCTCTTGTCGAGAAGAGGAGCAAATCCGATCTGACCCCCGCGCGGGAGAAGGAATTTGAAAAGTGGCTTCGCATTTATCGCGAGAAGATGTTGTCAAGAGGACAATATCTCGGGCAACTCTACGACATCGGCTTTGATGCCCCGGAAACTCATGTGATCCGCAAGGATCAGACCATGTACTACGCCTTTTTTGCGAAGCACTGGAAGGGGACCGTAGAACTGCGCGGCCTCGACGACCGCAACTACAGTGTCATGGACTACGTCAAAGGAAAGAGCCTGGGGACGGTGTCAGGACACAATGCGCATCTGCCGGTTGAGTTTGACGGAAATCTGCTTGTGGAAGTGCGGCCAGAATGAGCAGTGAGGCGGTTTTCGGAGGCCTTCTTGTGCTCCGGACGATGGCCCCACATCAAAGATTGTGTGCAGTAGGGAGTAGCTAAGTACTCTTCTATGAGTCAGTGGCGGAGAGGGAGGGATTCTATTACCGCCGTTCTCCGCAAGTCACGGTAAAGCCTACACTTGTCGCATAATACCCTGTGTTAATTAGGGTTACAAGCGATTTCTATCTTCGGCCACAGCTTCTACAGTTTCCGCTACTGCCTCTGTTTTCCATGAAAACGGTATCACCGGTATCATCCAACATTCGGGCAATAACGCATCCCGTGATCAATAAATCATGCAAGCGAATATTGGCGTTTTAGTGGCGCAGTTTCTGGGTCTTACTTACTTGAGGGGTTAGGGGATAGACGCCCGCAAGTTGCACCCCCATCCTATCCCGACCATAGCCCCGGAGCCCGCGTGCTGGGAATCGGCCTGGCAATTCTCATGAGTGCCTCACGACCTCGAATTTGAACGCAGCGGACCCTATATGGGCCTGACCGGATTGGTCCTGCCGGACGAACAGAGAAGCTCTGCCAAACTTCTTTGGACTAATTGACCAGCAACTCTTTGGACTCAACACTGTATCCGTATAGCTTGAGCCCACCATCTTTCTTAATCCAGGTGAACGTTTCGATCGCTGAGCCCCGAGCAAACGTTGTGTTGTATTGAGTTCTTAATGCAGTTCCGCTGGTAGTTGCCTTGACGCGGATATTCAGGAGCGTCTCATCACCGGCGTCGCCGAGTTTGGCATGCACAGCCTCCAAAGCCGTCAACAACTCCTCATGTCTTCCGCCCTCGGAAAACCCATGATCTGCCTCTCGGTAGATTTCCTCGTAGTGTCCCAAGTTAAGTTGTTGATGGAAATGCCGAACGGCCTGATTTGTCAAACGTGGAGCTTCCCTAAGAGCGGAGCCACACTGCCATGTCAAGAACAGCAAAATGACTGCACACAAAACCAGGGACCATTTCCACAGCTTTCGATTGGGCGAAGCTGGCCCGTATCCAAAATCGGGAGCGATTGGTTGATTAGATGTCGTCAACGCCTCCTCTTTGACCAAACCCGCCAAGCCGCCTATTGACACATTATTTCGATCATAGGGGCAGATGGAATCATCGAGTGCACAAGCACCAATAGCTTCCTTGGAAGTCTAGAATCGGCTCAATGAAAGGAACACAAGCACTGCACCACCTAAGGCTACCAGCACACGTAGCTTCCATTGCGGACGGAACTCGACTCGTTCTTCGCCTGGTCTCCACACCCTTGATCGAAATGCAAACTTCTGGGCCGTGAGTCCGTAGACGATGGAGTAGACACCACCCGCGAGAAATATCCCTTGAGTGATTCTATGCGAAAGGCCTTGCGCGCTAGCTCCGATAATATTCAAATTGTGCTCCAAAGATACTGGGATCTTGAATTCTACGGGCAACTGCCAGCTTGAACAACATCTGCGTGGACGTTGACCTGGAGTTCGAATGCCCTGCTTGGCGTTTCGATACCCGCAAAGGCTGCTACATTGTCGACTGTGCCCCGAGATGGATCGACAGTCACGGTCCCTCCAAACAGTTCCCCGCCAGCACTAACCGACACTTCTCCATTGGCGTTCGCGGAAACCGGGCCTCTGTCATAAGAAAGTGATCCTTCCACTCCATTCTGGTTGACGTTGAAATCGCCGCCTAAACTACCCAGGCGAGCTGTCGCCCCCACACCGGCATTGCACAGATCCGGCAACTTCTGCAAGTCGGCCGCTATTGCCTTCAGCGTTTGAAGGGGCGTGGGCGGACCATCGTCTCTAGATGCCCTTATCGAATTGGCATAGTTGGCATAAAATGCGCTGAAATCGAAGATGCCGGGCACGGTGTTATTCGGGTAGTAGAAAAGAGGTTGCCGCCCGTCAGAAAAGTCCACAACCCCAAAATTGTCACCGCTCTCAGGGTCAACATACAGCTGAATCCAGCTCGTTGGAATTATCATGAGCGGATTCTTCTGTCCATTTACCCAGAGTCCCAAGATATCGAACTCGTCCCATGAATCCTCTCGGCATCCGTTGAACCCTCCTGGACATGAAACGAATCCCGAAAAAGGTCCCCCTGCAATCAATCCAGTAGGATCCGTGAAGCTGTTGGGATTGGTTGTGTAAGCATAGGTATTCCACGAGGCTCCAACTGGGTCCGGTGAAAGCCATCGGCCTTGATTGGCGCTCAACTCCCGGTTCGGCGTGTCAAAGCAGCAGTCTCCCGTAGACATTATGTCCTGCGTGTCGCCGGTGAAGATGTTCTCGTTTGCACCAGCCGAACCGAAGTTCTCATAAATCTCGCCGTACGGGGCGAAAGCCTGATCCTGAATGATGCTCTGCTCCAGCACGTCTGACGATACGCGAGCATTATGCAGCCAGTCCTTATGCTCGAAGTGGTACCCATCATTTTGGTCCAGTAGCGTAGAACCACCAGGGCCGGCCCAGTAAGAGTAATTGTAGGTTGAGCCGTTCATGAACGCCGTCTTACCGAGTTGGGTATACCAGATTTCCGCGCTGGCCGAACCACTATCGATTTCAACCGCGCGTCCGAAAGCATCGCACACGATGCACTCACCGCCGATCGCACAATTAGTCCCGGCTGCGTTGATCGATTTCAGTTTACTGAACTCGTTGTAGGCATACGCATTCATCGTGTCATCAGTCACATTTCCATTCGAGTCGTACGTTGCACCCCCGAGCGTGTAGTGATTTGAAGTTGCGCTGTACCCCGGCATCCAGCTAATGCCGGGTCCAGCCGAGTACTTGGTGAGGTTGTCATATTGGTCATAGGTGAATGTCTGGTTCCAAATGGCACCATTTGTTCCACAGCTAACCGTGAGCAGTCGGCCGAGGTCGTCATATCCCTTCGCAGCACCCGAAGAGGGATTGTAGTAACATGTCTGAGTTCCGGCTGCGTTGAAGCCGTCCGTAATCGCTAAATTGTTAAGAGTCCCGTTCGGATTCCAATTCATAACACCGGTTTGGGTCGACGGTGTGTTGCCGACTTGGAAGGTCCAGCTCGTCATCCTCCCGGTATTCGAGTCATAGACAAAAGAGTCTTGGTCCGTGTTCGTACCAATAGCAATATTTGTAGGTTGACTTGCGGCGTTATAGGTCGTATTAGACACTAACGTGCGCCCCGGACCCATCACGTGAAGGTGACCGTTGGATACCTCCTCCGCCATCGTGAGTGCGTTTAGTCTACCCTCACCATCGAGTCCATAAGTAGCCGATAGAAGGCTTGGACTCGCGAGGGTCAGGACGTTAACGGAGTCATTTCCAAAAAAAGTCGCCGTGGAATGATAGTACTGATTCGAATTCGGAGTCTTTTCCCACATATCAGTAATGTGGCCATCTTTGTCGTAGCCGAACCATTCGTCGGTGGTTAGCGTGCCGCTGGAGCAATTATCCGTAGCGGCCTCCACCATGCGACCATAAGGGTTCATTGGCGCGCTCACGCCAGATGGAATCGACCCACCGTAGCCAGTCGAGTTGTCATAATAGAAATGGCGGCACGTCGTACTGTTCGCATTCACCCCAATCACGCGGTTCAAGCTATCGTAGGCATAACAAAGCAGGTTGCCATTCGGGTCTTGAACTGCTGCGAGTTGACCCTTTGCACCTGCATACCCACTCGGGCAGGAACTGTAAGAATCATAGTAGTCATACCGCGAGCCGCCTTCTGGTGTCGAGATCTGCGTCACACGGCCCATTGCATCGTAGGTCTTGCTTCGTGTCTGCGAGATGCGCGTTTGCGTAACCGTACTACTACCAGACCCGTAGGTATATGAAAACGCCGTCGTCACGCCATTCGCGGACCCCGTGTTCTGGCCACAAGGGGTGGTGGCACCGTTCCCAATGGCACAAGAATACTGAAGACGCCCGAGGCCATCGAATTGCTGTTGAACTTGTTTATTATTCTCGCCAGCCGGAGCAGGGCTTAAGATACCAAGAACGTCATTTTCGCTAACCGTATTTGTCACAGTCTCGTTGCTATTGGTCGCCGACTGAATGACGCGACCCATCATGTCGTGGTATTCAGTGTGTACTGTGCCGCATTGATTACCCAGATGCTGGGAGCACGGAAGCGAAGTCGCAAGGGTGCGATAGCCGCCGGACCAACTGTAGGACCCAGCAACGGTATCGTAGTTGGCACTGTTAGGCCCCTGCTGAGTCTGCACGTCAATAGTCCTGCCATAGCCGTCGGTCGTCGTGGATCGCTCTCGATCGGGCTTTGACTTTCAGCAGCTCAAAGCGTTTCGTGCCATTCTGCGCTGCCGTACCGCTGCGCTGGGCGGTCATCGCGATGCCTGCCCGAGCTGCGGTCATCAGGCTATCTCGTACAACTCGTGCAGAAACCGGCACTGCCCCAAGTGCCAGACACAAGCACGCGAACGCTGGCTGGCGGCCCGCGAACGCGAACTCCTGACTACCAGCTACTTCCATGTCGTGTTCACCGTGCCCCACGAACTCAACGTGCTGGCCTTGGAAAACCCGCGTTTGTTCTACGACTTGTTGTTCGCTGCCAGCGCACAAACCTTGCTGGAGATCGCCATCGATCGCAAACACTTGGGCGCCGAGATCGGCATGATCAGCATCCTGCACACTTGGGGACAGAACCTGCTTCTGCATCCCCACATACACTGCGCCATTCCTGCGGGCGGACTTTCACCAGATCACCGTCAATGGGCCCGCCCACGCTATGCTTTCTTCTTACCCGTGAAGATCCTCAGCCGCGTCTTTCGCGGCAAGTTCCTCGCCGGCCTGAAACGTCTGCATAGTCGCAACAAGCTATGTTGCAACGGTCCCGCCGCCGCTCTGGCCGATCCGCAGCAGTTCGCAAAACTCATGCGCCGTCTGCACCGCCACGACTGGGTTGTCTATGCCAAGCCCGCCTTCGGCGGACCCATGCAGGTGTTGCGCTACCTCGGCCGTTACACCCATCGCGTGGCCATTTCCAATCATCGCTTATTGGCCTTCGACCAAGAACGCGTCACCTTTCGCTGGAAGGATTACGCCCACGGCGGCAAGCATGGCAAGATGACCCTTGCGGCCACCGAGTTCTTACGGCGTTTCTTTCTGCACGTGCTCCCCAGAGGATTCGTGCGCATCCGTCACTTTGGTTTCCTCGCCAATCGCTTTCGCTGTTCCCGCTTGGCACTATCCCGACAACTGCTGTCCAGTAGCTCCTCCACGCTGGTCGAGGCTGGAACCTCCCAAGCTTCGGCGGAGAGTTCTTCTGTCTGGCATTGCCCACGTTGCGGCGCGGCGATGATCGTGATGCAGAGATTTACGGCTGCGGAATTATCAACATGCTCTTACTTCGATTCTTCATAGCTCGTCCATCGCTATCGACCCGAGGATGTGCTCCGGCACGCGGACGCACGCGTGTGTCCGATACTTCTCCACTGCCTCGCAAGCAACTTTCCGCGTGCGCTTTTGCTCATCTCAGTCGCCACTCCGACCATCCCGATGGCATTCCCACCAGGCCTCATCGCTCTCCCCAAGCTCTGTTCAGATCCAGGCTGCCGTTCAAATCCCATAGCGCACCCCGTCCGCCGCAAACGCCAGCGGCTTCCTCCTAGTCTCCTTATCGAAAACGCCTCGGACCGAGATCCCGCTCCGCCCCCGCAGTCTGCCCCCGAGGCGTTTCCGATCAAGGCTAGCGACAATCCACGAACTGGCTTGGTGTTAGCGACCTCCCTATGGGGTCACTTCGAACACAACCCCACTTCCATGCGATCCGCCCGCCGGGGTCGTGCCGTAAAGGTTTCCGGCGCCGTCGAGAATCAGGCTGCCATACGGCTGATCTCCGTCCGTGCTGTCGAAACTCCACAGGATTTTCTCCGTATAGGCGTGCCCCTTGCCAACCGGGGCGACGAGTTCAAAAACAGTTCCATGGCCCGAGGCGCCACCGGTGGACGTAGTGCCGTAAATGTTTCCCGCCGCGTCAAACACAACTCCCGCATACGGACCAGCGCCATCTGCGCCGCCCTTGAAAGAGTAGAGGGTCTTCTTGGTCCATTCCTCCACTCCAGGACTCAGCTTGTAAACCAATCCATGGCTCTTGGACTTCCCGACCGCCGTCGTGGTTCCGTATAGGTGTCCGCCGTCGTCAACCACCAAGGTGCCCTCGGCCACGCTGCCATGAGGAAAGGTGTGGAGGACGGTTGAAGTCCACCCGCCGCTGCCATTCGGTGACAACTCGAATACCGTCGAATAATACGCGCTCTTCGTAGGCAATTGCGTTGTTCCGTAGAGGTTTCCGTTGGCGTCCATCGTCAGCCCGGCGAAGCTGAAACCCGATTCGTAGATCGTAGTTTCTGTCCACCCTCCGCCCGATGGGCTGAGTTCGAAGACGATGTAGGCGGATGTGCCATAGAGGTTACCCATCGAGTCCATGACCAGACTACCGAACGGCGTTTGACCATCTGTCCCGTAACCAAAGCTGTATAAGACGCTCTCGGTCCATTTGTCTCCCGCAGAACTGAGCTCAAACACTACGCCGTACCCGTTCGCGCCGCCTTCGGCCGCCGTTCCGTAAAGGTTCCCTTCGCCGTCGAAAATGACGGTGGAGAAGGTTGGATATGCGCCGTCCATTCCTCCGGTAAAACTGTAGAGCACGGTTTCGTCCCAGCCTCCGCTGCCATTGGGAGAAAGCTCAAATACGGTTCCATATCCAAGCCCTCCGGCATAGGTCGTCCCATAGAAGTTGCCATTGCCATCAGGCGTGAGCCGGGACTGAGGAGTGCCACCATCGCTGCCGCCCGTGAAGTTGTAAAGCACCGTCTCAGTCTGGGCCTGCGCTGGGTAAGAGGCCATTGGCAACAGCGCAGAAAGCAGGGCTAACATCAGAGTGCTAATCGTTGCGGGTTGACGTTTTCGAAACATCGTATTTCTCCTCTCGGTTTTTTTATCGGATGGTTTTTTATTGAGCGTCAGAAGCTGCCGTTATTCCCTCGTTCTGTTCCGCGCTAATCTGGAACGATTTTCATCAACCTTTGTATCGCCTGGCGGTGGGGGCGAACTATATTTACTGGTGACCGCAAGCGTGCTGCTGCCGGAGTCGCCCGCGGCTTTCTTATGCAGGCGAACCAACATGACCTTCAGAACCGCGCTTCGCAGGGCTTGAAAGCTGGAAAGCGTGATGTGGTCGCAATCCACGTTGATCGGCACCTTTCGCTCGGATTGACGCTCCATAGATGGCCTCCGCATGGAGTCAATTGCAGAGTTACGAAACGAGGTCACTGCTTTCCCACACGTGGCATCAGAATTCCTCGTCGTTACCTAAAGCGAAATTTCCGCGAGAATTGGTCCATCAGAGATAAAATTTCGTTAGTAACCCAAATTCCAGTCCGAGGGGAGGCCCGGCCTCCCCGACAAGTACCCGTATTTTCAGTCAGTTGACATTAGTTCTCGATGTGGCTACCTTGTTGCCCAAGATTGTGCGGGCCCCGTTAGGAGGCTAGTTGTCCGAACTTCCACCCAAGACTGTCAGCAAGTTACTGGCGAACTGGAACGCCGGCGACAACGAGGCGTTGCGCGCCGCCGTTCCTCTTGTTTATGACGAGCTGCGACGGGTTGCGCATCATTACCTGCGAAACGAACGTCAGGGTCACACTCTGCAGAGCACCGCTCTGGTGCATGAGGCGTATATGCGCCTGGAGAAGCAAGGTGCGGCTCCCTTCCAGAACCGTGAGCATTTCCTGGCCATCTGCGCCCAGTTGATGCGACAGATTCTCGTTGAGTACGCGCGCGGCCGCAATGCGGCCAAGAGGGATGGCGGCTACAGGTTGACGCTGGATGACAATCTGGGGTTTAAGAACCGCGACGTTGACATGGTCGCTCTCGACGATGCTCTGCAGGAACTGGCGAAACTTGATGAGCAGCAGAGCCGCATTGTCGAGCTGAGATTCTTCGGAGGGCTTTCCATCGAGGAAACCTCGCGTGCGCTCAATCTCTCGCCAACCACGGTCAAGAGGCATTGGGCCACGGCCCGACTTTGGCTGCATCACCAGATGAGCGGGGCAAGCGAGGCATGACGCCGGAGCGGTGGCAAGAGATTCGGGAAGTGTTGGAGAAGGCACTGGAGTTGGCGCCCGGGGAGCGGTCCGCCTACTTGAATGAGGCCTGCTGGTCGGATCCTTCCCTGCGGCAGGAGGTTGAAACGCTGCTTGCCTCCAGCCCGGACGTGCGCTCCAACTTCTTGCAATCGTCGATGTTGCGAGTAACGCTCGCGCCGGGGACCAAGCTGGGCGAGTACGAGGTCAGGTCGCTGCTGGGTTCGGGCGGTATGGGCGAGGTGTATCGTGCCCGTGATTCGCGCCTCGGACGCGATGTGGCGATCAAGGTCCTGCCGTCGTTTGTTTCTTCGGATCCCAATCGTTTGCGGCGCTTCGAGCAGGAGGCACGAGCGGCGGCGGCACTGAATCATCCCAACATTCTGGCGGTGCACCAAATGGGGACCTATGAAGGTGCGCCCTACATGGTTTTGGAGTTACTGGAGGGAGAGACGCTGCGGGAGACGATCAAGCGTGGCCGTCTGTCGGTGCGCAAGGTGATTGACTATGGCGTGCAGATTGCACGGGGGCTGGCGGCGGCGCATGAGAAAGGCATTGTGCATCGAGATCTAAAGCCGGAGAACCTGTTTGTCACTAAGGATGGACGTGTAAAGATTCTGGACTTCGGGCTGGCGAAACTGACGCAGCCGCAATCGAGCTCAGAGCACAGTGCACTGACGTTCAGCGAGGGAACGGAAGCGGGAGTAGTGATGGGCACGGTGGGGTACATGGCGCCGGAGCAGGTGCGGGGACAGACGGCGGACCATCGGGCCGACATCTTTGCCTACGGGGCGATTCTTTACGAAATGCTGGCGGGGAAGCGGGCGTTTCAGAAGCCAACGTCGCCAGAGACGATGACGGCGATCCTGAACGAAGATGCGCCGGTCATTTCGCAGGTCGCACCGAACCTTCCTCCATCATTGCAGCGGGTGGTGCATCGCTGTCTGGAGAAGAACCCAGAGCAGCGGTTTCAGTCGGCTTCGGACCTGGCCTTCGCCCTGGACGCGCTGTCGGATTCCGGCGCGTCGTCCTCTGCAAACGCAACGAATGTCGTAACCGGCGCCGGGCATCGATGGAAGACAATTGTTCCCGCGATCGCGGCGGTGCTGGCATTGTCCATTGGCGGTTACTTCGTTTTCTTCCACCACAAGGCCAGACTCACGGACAAGGACACGATCGTTCTCGCCGATTTTGCCAACAGTACGGGCGATGCGATCTTTGACGATACGCTGAAGACTGCGCTCGCCGTTTCCCTGCAGCAATCACCTTTTCTGAGTGTGCTCCCTGACAGTACAGTCGCGAAGACCTTGCGACTGATGACGCGTCCAGCTAACACGAAACTGACCCCAGAAGTGACTCGCGACCTTTGCCAGCGGGCAGGCAGCGAGGCTTACATCTCCGGATCGATTGGCAGCCTGGGCAGCGAATATGTGCTGGGATTGAAGGTAATCAATTGCGAGAGTGGAGACACGCTGGCGCAGGAGCAGGTGACGGCCGCGTCGAAGGAAAAGGTGCTGGACGCACTCGGCGAGGCGGCATCCAAGCTGCGCAGCGAGTTGGGCGAATCGCTGGCTACAGTGCAGAAGTTCGATGTTCCGCTCGCGGACGCTACCACATCTTCGCTGGAAGCTCTGAAAGCATATGGACTAGGCTGGAGGGCCCGTAACGAGAAGGGTGAAGCCGCGGCCCTCCCTTACTATCAGCGAGCCATCGATCTTGATCCGGATTTTGCCATGGCTTACATTGCGGTGGGAAACATCTACGACAGTCTCGGCGAGCTGGAGCGGGGCAGCGCGTACTACACAAAAGCTTTCCAGTTGAAAGGACATGCCAGCGAACGGGAAAAGTTGATGATCATCGCCGACTACTACTATGCGGTGAACGGAGAACTGGATAAGGCGGCCCAGATATATCAGGAGGAAATTGAGATCTACCCGCGGGACGACGTAGCGTACCTTCACTTGAGCGCAGCGCTTGCCAACCAGGGGCAGTATGACCGAGCTGCGGAGATCATGAGGCGAGGCGTGCAAGGCCAGCGCATTGCGCCGGATGCTGCAAGTGAGTACGCACTGCTCCCCGAATTAGCTCTTGCACTGCAGCGTTTTGAGGAAGCGCAGGAGGTTATCCACGAGACGCAGGCGCGAAAACTGGATAATTATCAATTCCACACCGTTCTCTATGGGCTTGCGTTTCTCGGGGTGGACTCGGCGGCGCTGACGGAACAGCAGCAGTGGTTTGCGCGCAATCCCGACTACGAGAATGAGGGTCTCGCGCTCGCGTCCGATACCGAGGCGTATGGCGGACATGTGGGCAAGGCGCGGGAGTTGACCAAGCGTGCGGTGGAGTCCGCCATACGTGCTGACAGCAAGGAACTCGGGGCAGTCTGGCAGGCGATCGCTGCTCAATGGGAAGCCGCTTATGGCAATCCTGGGGAAGCCCGGCTAGCGGCTGCAGAGGCTTTGAAGCTTGCTTCCACAAGTCAGGGCGCAGAGATCGAAGTGGCGCTTGCGTCCGCAATGGCAGGTGACACGGCACAAGCCGAATCCTTGGGGCGTGACCTAGGGAAGCGCTTCCCCCTAGACACCCAGATGCAGTCGCTTTGGCTGCCTGCAATTCAGGCGCAGGTCGCGCTGGATAAGAAGAATCCGGCTTCCGCACTGAATACTCTGCAAGCCGCTTCACCGATCGAGTTAGGGCAAACTCAGTTCGGCAACAATATTTCTTGCCTCTATCCCACATATATTCACGGACAGGCATACTTGGCAGCCGGACAAGGCCGTGCTGCAGCCGCCGAGTTTCAGAAGATCATCGATCACAGCGGCATCGTCTGGAACTGCTGGACGGGATCCTTGGCGCGTCTCGGCGTGGCGCGCGCAAATGCCTTGGAGTCGCGAACTTCGCAGGGAGCGGATGCCGATGCCGCCCGCACTCGGGCGCTCGCCGCCTACAAAGATTTCCTGACTCTCTGGAAAGACGCCGACCCCGACATTCCCATCCTGAAGAATGCCAAGGCCGAGTACGCGAAGTTGCAATAGCAGGGTGATCCCCACCCGACCACGCCTTGATCTGCCCTCAGCGGAAGAAATTTCTTAACTGTAATCAAACACGTGCCGGAAGCTGTGCTGCATCCAGTTCGCGTCATAATTCATAGTACCGTCCGCCAGATTCCACCGGGCCGAGCGGCGGACGCCCGGAATCTTGCCAAGCCATTGAAACCATTGCACATCCTCAGGTAAACGCTGGGTGTTCCTCACCGCCTAGATGCAAGAAATCCAGAAAGTTTCAATTTCGTTGGTCCAATTCTCCAGAAAATTTCGCTTTAGCAGATGACAAGGCCTTAACTGCTTGTACGTCGCGCCTTCCCCAAGGGGTGAGGACGAAAAAAACTAAGGAGAATAATTATGAAAAACCAAATGAAAGCAACGTCGAAAATGAGCAAGACCGTAGTGTTCGCGGCTATCCTGGCTTGCCTGATCGTGGCGGGAGCGGGATCGGCCTTTGCGGCTGCAGCCCCCATCTATCGCACCACTAGCGACCAGACCTACGAGGGCCAGTGCTGCTTCTCGTTTGGCGAGCAGGTCAGCATCAGCGAACCTGCCACTCCAAAGGCACTGATCGTGACCTGGAGCTCCGATTACGCCGTGAATGTAGCGGACGCCTATTTCGTTGGCCTCAGCGTGAACGGTGGCGCCTGCGAAACCCAAGCCTACGGAGCTCGCGTACTGGCCGATAACCCCGGACCTGGCAGTGGTTACGCGACCGCCTCGTTTCAGTGGGTCGTGCTTCCCAGCGATGGAGTTCTGGTGACGGGGTTAAATACGTTTGAGCTGTGTGGCGGTGGGAAGAACTCGCCTAGCGATTCGATCACCATCGGCCAAAACACTCTCGTTGTCGCAAAGTGACCAACAACTTTCTCCGCCCGGCCCGAGTGCGACGCAAATGTTCCCACTTGATTCGGACGGCGCGTCTGAGGCAGCGGGCGGGTCTGGGAAACTCATCCGCTGCCTTAGTCCGCACGCTGGATACGCGGGTTCGCTCCAATTTGGCGCGGGCTCGGCCATTCCAGGACTTTCGTTGGTTTCTTATCAGGGGTCAAATCAATCTGGAGGAGCTCATGTTCTCTCACCTAGTAACGCTCACGAATTCAGTTCAGCGGCGCAGTCTGATCATTGCGCTGGCCATGTCGACCCTATTTTCAGCAGTTCCCTCGCGGGCCAGGGAGATTGTGATCTACAACCAGACGAGCAGCACGTTGGGTCCAGCATTTGAACTGGTTGCCGATAGCAGCGGCACCCTTTATGGAATCGCGGACGGCGGCGGAGTTGGATACGGATCTATTTACTCGTTGACGCCGCCCGCGAAAGGACAAACGGCCTGGACTGAGACTGTCCTCTACAGCTTCCAGGGCGGTACAGACGGCACCTATCCCCTGGCTACGCTTACACCTGACGGACAGGGGGGTCTTCGGGTCGACGACGCAAGGTGGCACGGGCACATGCCCACTGTTTTATGGCGAGCCGGGATGTGGAACCCTGTTCCAACTGACGCCGCCCGTGCAAGGGCAGACGGCCTGGACCAAGACCACACTCTATAGTTTCCAAGGCGGCGCGGACGGAAACCAACCAGCGGCGCGGTTATTAATGGATCCGGCCACGGGAGTGCTGTTTGGCATAACGTACCTTGGCGGCGCATACGGAGCTGGAACTGTGTTTGCGCTCGCACCTCCGACCGGGGGGCAGACGAATTGGACCGAATCCGTATTGCATACCTTCACCGGAGGTTCCGATGGCGGCTATCCATTTGCTGCTCTCATCGAGGATGCAAACGGGGTTTTCTACGGAACGGCTACCAGTGGCGGGTACGTTGGATATGGAGCGGCGTTTACGCTGACGCCTCCAGCGCAAGGACAGACGAACTGGACCGAAAATGTGATCCACAGTTTTGGAGGGTGGAGCTTTTACGACGCTGGATCTCCGGACGCTGCGTTCGTCGCCGACTCCTCCGGCAACCTCTACAGCACGGCTGCGGATGGTGGTACCGAACTTAGGAATAACGGCGCTGTATACGAACTATCTCCGCCATCGGGCGGAGGAACGGATTGGACCGAGACGATTCTCTACAGCTTTACGGGAGGAAAGGATGGCGCTACTCCGGCCAACGACATTCTGATCGACAGCAAGGGCACAATCTACAGTACAACCGACGCAGGTGGCAAGGGCAACGGTACGGTCTTTAGGCTTGAGCCCCCGGGCGCTGGAGAAACTGTGTGGACTTTGAAAGTTCTTTACACCTTTACGGGAGAGATCGCTAGCGATGAACCCGACGGCGGACTCACGGCAGTGAAAGTGGGCAAAAACGTGGTGCTTTTCGGGACGACTCTTGATGGAGGGACCAACGGTGACGGGACAGTCTTCGAATTGACTGGGACGGGGTTTGCTCCTTAAACAGAGAGCCTCCGAAATACTTCCGCGCTGCGAAAGCAAAAGCAAGAAAGGACGACAGTCGTCAGTAATGCGTAGGCAGCAAGTTACGTACGATCGTCTGCGCACTAGCCAAGTTGCCTGTCCTATACAACATTGAACCGCTCTTTTGTAGGATTGCCGGCACCCGGGAGTAGTTGGTTCTCGCCATCACAAGATTAGTAACGGCAAGTCTTAGTGCTGTATCTGAAGCGCCCCCTGAGCGAAGAGCTGGGAGTTGAGACGCTGTGGAGGGGCGCTTCAGATACAGCGACTTGAAGGAAGCCGCCCCGCGGGACTATGGGATTTGTATCTGGATGAGCGGGTCTTGATCGTTGGCTAGTGTGCCGTTGCTGTGAGAGCTCTTGGGTTTCAGTAGCGGTTGGCAGAGAGAAGGCTCGTGGGGCGGTGCATCGGAGAGTCCCGAGCGCACCACCATACTGCATTCTGACAAATGCGAGACACAGAACCAGTGTGCGCGCCGAAGCACGAGTGAGATTCGAGGCTGGAGATGTGGATTCATGCGGCGCATCGACTGAGATGAGGCGGAGATCGGAGGAGAAGTTGCGCGGCGGAGAGGCGCTCGACAACTTGCATGGTTCCGCCGCAAAGCGGACATTGCCACAGCGAGTGAATGGGCAGCGCCGGCGAGGCGGTGCGCGCTGCTGGCGGATGGGATTGCTGGAGCAACCGAGAACAGAGTGGAAGGAGTTCTGCTCGCCTCCGGTTAGCAAGAAATCCGAAGTTGCGGATGCGCATGAAGCCGCGTGGCAGCAGGTGGAGGAGGAAGCGGCGAAGGAACTCTTCGACCGGAAGGGTCATGAGCCGTTTCTTGTTGCCGTGAGCGGAGTCGCGCCAGCGAAAGGTTACGTTGCCCTCGGAGAGAGCAACCAGCCTGCTGTTGGAAATGGCAACGCGGTGGGTGTAGGCACCGAGATAGCGCAGCGCGTGTTCTGGCCCGCCGAAAGGGCGCTTGGCGTAGACGACCCAGTCGTGGCGGAATAGTACCCGCAGCCACGAGGCGAAGGCGCGCGGTTCCGCAAGCGGTAAGAGATGTCCGTGGAACTGGAGTGCGCCGGCATGAAAGGCGGTCTTGAGTCCGGCGACAAACTTGCCGCGGAAGACACGGCTGAGCACTTTGACGGGAAGGAAGAAGGTGCGGTGTGAGGAGATCCAGCGGGAGTGATCCGGAGCGAGGCCGCCGGCGGCAAGCACGCAGTGGACATGGGGATGATGCTGCAGGCGTTGATCCCAGGTGTGGAGCACGCTGAAGAAGCCAATCTCGGCTCCCAGGTGGCGTGGATCGCGGGCGATCTCCAGCAGAGTTGCAGCACTGGCGCGAAAGAGTAGGTTGTAGATCACCCGTTTGTTCTGCAGCGCGAGCGGAGCCAGTTCCCGCGGCAGCGTGAAGACGACGTGCACGTAGCTGACGGGCAGCAACTCCCGTTCCCGCGCTTGGAGCCAGTGCAGGCGTGCATTGCCCTGACACTTCGGACAGTGCCGATTGCGACACGAGTTGTAAGAGATGGCGGAATATCCGCAGTCCGAGCAGTGATCGCGATGCCCGCCTAGCGCCGCGGTGCGGCAACGAGCAATGGCCAGCAAAATCTTCTGATGCTGCCAGGTGATCCAGCGGCGACTGCGCTCAACAAACAACTGCCCCGCACAACGAACGATGTCGGCCACCTCCAGAGGGGGCCGGTTCATGCGCTTGGTGTCGGCTCTCCTTGTTCTCGAATCGTGAGTGCATCCAGCGGACTGCCGGTGGCGCTGAGATGTCTCCGGGAGAGATGCAGATAGATCGTCGTCTCCTCCAGGTCGCGATGCCCGAGCAGCATCTGAATGGTGCGCAGGTCGGCACCGGCTTCGAGCAGATGCGTGGCAAAGCAGTGGCGCAGGGTGTGGGGATGAATGTGCTTATGTTCAAGCCCAGCGCGTTGTGCGGCGTTCTGACAGGCAGTCCAGAGGACCTTGGTGGTGACCGGATAACTTGCGGTATGCCATCGGTTGCCGGGAAACAGCCAGTCGGTGGGCTTGCGTTTCAGCCCGCGCCAGTAGACGCGCAGCGCATCGAGCAGCTTGGGGCTGAGCATGACATCACGGTCCTTGCGTCCCTTACCGCCCCGGATGTGAATGACCATCCGTTGGCTGTCAATATCGCTGATCTTCAGGTGCGCCACTTCTGCGCGACGTGCGCCCGTGGCATAGAGGGTCATCAACAGAATGCGATGAAAGGGAAACTCGGCCGCGTCGATCAGGCGCGCTACTTCTTCCTGGCTCAGCACCTGCGGCAGGTGCAAAACCTTCTTCGGATACGGTGTCTCGGCAACGCTCCAGCCGCGCTTCAACACCTGTACATAGAAGAAGCGTAAAGCGGCCAAGCGCTGGATTACGGTGTTGGAGGACAGCTTCCAGCGCGTGAACAACGCGGCCTGATACTGGCGAATCTGCTCCGGGCCAAGCTGATCGGGCGAACGATGGAAGTGTCGACTGAAATGCTCAACCGTGTGGATGTAAATCTGGATGGTGGAATCGGCGTAGTTGCGGCGCCGCAGTTCTTCAAGCATGATCTGACGTAGATGGGTCACAGAGAGTTCCTCCTCTGCGACACAAACTAGCTCAGATCACCTCGATCGTCGGCACCGCAACACGCGAATGCGTCCGCCGCAAAGCGGCTTAGTTCAAGTCG